>NZ_AP042469.1:0-5767678 GCF_055391695.1 Clostridium nitrophenolicum | reverse complement strand
TGTTCCTGTTCCTTCTTGTCCTGATCCAATTTTATAACCTTGAGAATTTACTATTTCTACATATGCATATACATTTTCAGTTCCACTTTGTCTAAATGTATATGTTTCTGCATTTGCACCATAACTTGAAGTATCCCCCCTAACAAATCCAGTATAAGATGTTCCTTTTCCACTTTGTCCTCCAACAGTAGGTCCTTGTGAAGCATGTGCTAAAACACCAGTTGAAAGTACCATTCCTGCTACTAATAAAATTGACATTACTTTTTTCTTCATTCTATAAATCGCTCCTTTAATAATATATTTTTTAGTCACTTGCGGAATTCTGCAAGCATTGATTTGCCTAACTTTTTAGCCGTTAGGCTTTTATATTTTCCTCCACTATGAAATAATAAATCACAGAGGAGGAGAATAAGCATGTTTTGTCTTAATAAATCTAAACAACTTAATATTTTTGAACAGGTATCTAAATTAAAATATATGACCACTAAACAATTCGTAGGGTTCATTAAGTTACTTGCTGATAATTTTGATATTAATATCTTTATTCCTAACTCATTATCATTCACCTAAGAAAAACCCTAATTCTATGCTTATATATGATACTTCTGCCTTAAAACCAAGAGTTAAAGAAAATAATCCTAAGACACTTGTGGCTGAAGTTAACTTGCACTTCATAATATAAATGATTCTATTACTCCTTTCAGTTACCACAATACTACATTTTGTAATAAAATCAATATTTTTGTAGTTAAATTATTATATTTTGACATTAAAATATAAATTTTTAAAAAATCACTTTTTATGACGATTTTTATACTTTTTACGCCAATTTTATTTACTTTGTATAAATAATAATTATAATTTAGTATGGTGGTAAATTATGATAATAGATACGCTATCAAATATGATAGGAATTTATATTTTTTCAAATTGTTCTATTAATGAATCAGATAAGGAAAAGGTTATTTATGCGCTGAAGGCTATATTAGGAGAGGCACTTAAAATCACAATATTAATACTTATATTTTTAATTCTACATAGAATTAAATTTTTTATTTTTTCAATATTAATATTAATGTCTATTAGAACTTTTTCAGGAGGTATACATCTTAAAACTTTTGCTCAATGCTTGTTATTTTCTATATTTGTATTTATAATAACATCTTTAATTTCACCAATGATACCTAAAACTTATAACGAAATCTATTATGTAATTGCCATTTTTGATATTTTGTCAGTTTCCATAAAATCACCTTGTCCAAGCAAAAAAAGACCTATTAAAAATTTTAATAGACTTATATATTTAAAAATTTTATCGATATTCTTTGCTATTGTATGGCTTGGAATTTTGTTTTTTTATGTTGCTGATATTTCCTTATTTAATTGTGGCCTGACTACAATTACTATTCAATCTGTCCAATTAATATTATCACGTAAGGAGGTATTAATATGAAATATTCATTAAATAAAAATAAAATCTGCTTATTCTTAGCTTTAATGTTAGTTAGTGCTTCTAAAGTTATTGCTTTTCAAGGTTCTTTTGCCTTATGGGGAGAGCCTGAACCACCAAAAGATCTTTTAAAATAAAACTTTAAATATTATATATTTATTCTTAAAAAACATTTGGAGTTTTCCTCCACTGTTTTCTACTATTTTTTTTACATTGTATAGTCCATACCCTCGATCTTTACCTTTTGTTGAAAAACCTTTTTTAAATATTGAACCAATATCAATAGAGTCTGTCGGAATGTAATAATTCGCTACTTCTATGAAATTTACGTTCTTTTCTAGACCTACTTTAACATAAACAACTTTTTCATTAATATTATTAACTTCTATATATTCAAAAGCATTATTAAGAAGATTAGACAATAGTTCTACTAGTTCATACTCTTTTAGTTTCGTGTTATCCAATTTACTTTTTATTGAATGTAAAAATTTTATGTTTTTAGACTTAGCTTCACATATCTTACTGTATATGACAGCAGCCACTATTTTATTATCAATATTAATTAATTCATCTACAGTTATTATTGATGAATCTATTGATTTAACATATTTAGTTATATTTTCTTTTATAAATTTTTCATCTGTAGTATAACAAATACCATAGATTGTATTTAGATGATTTTTAAATTCATGTTGTTTCCTTTTTATTTCAGAAATCATTTCTTCAACAAAACAAGAATACATAGAACTTAATTCAATAGATCTTTTCTTATCTGCTAATTTAATAATTTGATTAGCTAATATAAAGTTTGCTATATTAGATGATAGGAAAATTAATGTGAAGATTACAATATAATCCAACACTAAATTCTTATTATATTCCCATAATAACTTAAAACATATAATATATATAATTGAATTTAATATCAATATTTTAAATGTAAATTGTCCAATTATTGATTTGTACAATTTATATTGTTTCCTCGTTGGAAATTTATAATAAATATTCAAAGAAACACCTAACAAAAGAAAATCTATTATAACACCATTATTAAATGTATATATAGTGCCTAATGCTGGTATTAACTTTAATATTGTAGTAAAGAAAAGTTCTAATAATATTATTATAATTAATGAAATACAAAACTCTAAAGTAATCTCATAAAAATTATGTTTATCCTTATAGATAATAACTATAAGAATAAACATAACAATATAACTTAAAATATTACCTATATTAGAAAAAAAGTATTTGATACCATAACAAAAAATGATACAAATAATGTGATAATAAAATTCTTAAAAAACAGTTTTTCTTGGCTTTTATTAAATATAGAAAATATAAGCATAAAAGAACTAATTTCAAAAAATGTAATTATAAATAGTTCATAATTATTCATATAATTCTCCTCTTAGTTATAAGTTTATTTATGGCATCATTTACAATTTGTTTATAGTTTAATCCAATAATTGCATTAAACTCATAATCTTTAAAGTAAACATTCCATGATGTTACGGAATACTTCTCAATTTTTGTTATATAATTAATATTTATAGCAAAGGACCTATGTGATTTTATAATAAAAGGTTCATCAATTATTTCTAAGGCTTTTTTTAAAGCTAATCTATTTATTTCAAACTTTCCAACTCTAGTATGAATAATACAGTTTTTAATATTAACTTCTAAAAAAATTATATCATGTTTAGATATAATAATCTCTACACCTTTACTGTTAAATACTACACTCTTTTCTGTATTCTGCTCGCAATCTTTAACATAAGTATTTTTTAAAATTGTCTTAGTAAGCTCTATAATTTTTTCTGGCTCATATGGTTTTAGTATATAGTCATAACAATGAACTTCTTTAAATGCTTGAATCATATAATTTATATGTGTAGTGGTAAATACAATCCAACTAAGTTTATACTTTTCAATACTTCTAATCTTTAAAGCAAAGTCTAATCCTGATGATTCATTTAGAGCTATATCAACAAAAAATAAGTCTATATTAACATTCTTAGAAATTTCTAAGGATTCATTCTCATTATCTGCTTCATATATTTTCAAATCCAATCCTGTTTGTAATAGTATATGAATAATACTTTTTCTTTGAATTTCACAATCTTCAATTACCAATACATTAAACATAAATACCTCACCAAACTAACTTATTCTTTTAACCTTAATATGGATAAACTCTAAAGTTATCCAAAAATAGTTTTTTCATTATTTCGCCTTTTTGCCTAACTTTTATTAATAATAGTGCTTAGCTTTTTCATTTCCTCCTGGGTAATACAGAGCTTGTCTATTAAAGTTTTATTTTTATAGTTATATCCACCTCTATTATAAATCCTATTTGGTTAATCCTTCTTAACAGCTATAGTAATAAACCTGTCATCATCATGATGCAGCAGACTTATTTAAACTACTGTCATATTTACATAGTCTTTATTTATACCTATTTCTGCATCCACATTCCCTAAGTTCTTTATTTCCATCAACATAATACTTTTCTCCTAAATGCATATATAATAATAAGAAAGGATGTGCTCCCCATGGAGGAATTAACCAAACTAATGGCTAATGTTGGCTTTGTGTGACGCGTTACTAACTGAAAAGGTTAACAACATTTGCTACTTATTATTCTTTATGAGCTGAAATAAATTCAAACATGCTTTAGCTAAGGAGTTCGCGCATAGTATATAACTTAAGCCTTACAGAATAATAAAAATCAATCTAGAATGTTTTTATATACTTCAAAGCTCCTAGACTTAACTCTCCCTGTACAATGATCACTAATTACAACATTACTTTCAAATTTTCTGTTTTGTATGTATACTTCTAATTGTTCTACTTTATACTCTAGTCTGTAGTTTGCTAATTGTAGAGATTCTATAGTGTCTTTTAGTTCATTAAGCTCTTTAAGAATGGTAACATGTCCCTTTTTCTACATAATAATACTTGATATGTAAAAATAAATCAAGTTTTAATTTATTTTTACATATCAAGTATTTTATTGAATGTACCGAAATAATATTAAGTTTATCCCATAGTTCAGAACAAAAGATTGCAAAGTAAATTATGAGACATAACACACTTACAATTATTTGATGCCTTTAAAGATACTTGTTCTGATTTTGGTTATATACCAACTTCTACTGGAGGTACTGCAGATATGAGTTTATGGTACTGTAAGGTAGCTGCTGTAATGAGATTTCAGGGTATACAAATACCATCTTTTATTCCTGATGGTAAAAATAGCAACAACTTCTTACCTTTTATAGATAAATTAAAGGATTTTGCTAAAAATTTAAGTGAAACTAACCCTGGCTTTTTACCAGATAGCTTCCTTGATTTTTGTGATTCATATAAAAATAAACTTATGCAGTATGGTTGCAAATAAATTGAACATAATTATAATGAATATCTTACAGACGCACAATTTTAGGCCCTAGGTGCTTTAATGCTGCTCCTAGGGCCTTTTTATTTTATAAATATCTCACCTAAGATTTAGTAACCATTACCCATTAACCAATTTTGTAATCCTTCACTTGTTTTAAATGTAGGCGCATTGTGAAATAGACTATGTCCATATTTCTTTAAATCTTCAAGTGTTACTGGATGAAATGAGACTCTTACTAGATTTGCATCAATAAACTCAAATAAGCTTTCCTCATCTTTTACCACCTTATCTACATTAAAACTTCTACTTCTGCCCTTAAACCAAAAAGCTATAGTCTTATCTCTAGGGTCATATGCTGCCCCTAAAGCAAGATGTGGAGTTTGTTCATCACCTGAACCAATTATAAAAATATAAGCGGTATTTTTATAAAATTTCATAACCCCCAACTCCTTTTTAAGTATTTAGTGAACTCTTATTAAAAATACTTTCTTTCCTCCTTTTCTTAAAAATTATGCTAATGACTTATATAATGTTTAACAAAAGCTGCCAACCCATTGTTGACAGCTTGCTCTACTATAAAAATTCTTCCTTATTTTCTTCATTTTTTAATTGATTAACAAGATACTTTATTTCTTGATCCTTATTTATATCCATAACTAGTACTACATCTTCAGAATCTACTACAATTAAGTCTTTTACTCCAAAAACTATAATAAGTCTATCTCCTCCAAATACAATACAATTTTCGCTTGCTTCTAAGAAAGTATTTTCTGTTACATTGTTTCCTTTATAATTTTTTAAGAACCTCCCTAATGCAGCAAATGTTCCTATGTCATCCCATAAGAATTCACTTTTTATTACATATGCTTTTCTAGTTTTTTGCATAATTCCGAAATCTACGGAAATTCCATCTATAACCTCATATTGTTCTTTTACATTCTCTTCCTCTTTTTCTGTTTCTAAGCTCTGATATATAGACATCATGCTTTTATGCATTTTAGGCAAATACTTTTGCATTTCTCTTAAGTAAACATCTGCTCTCCACACAAACATCCCGCTATTCCAAAGATAAGTGCCTTTAAGCAAAAGATCTTTGGCAACCTCAATGTTAGGTTTCTCTAGAAATCTCTCTACCTTAAAGCTTGCAATTTCACCACCAATTCTTTCACCCATCTCTATATAACCATATCCAGTTTCAGGCCTTGTAGGCGTTATACCTATAGTTACAAGACTTCTTCGTTTTTCTGCGATCTCTTTAGCTTGTGATAGAGTATCTATAAATAATTTTTCATTTTCTATATAATGATCTGACGGTAAAATTACCATAGTAGCATCGTTGTCTTTTTTTAATAGTTTTACCGCAGAGAGTCCTATACAGGTGGCGGTCCCTTAAATCTCATTATAGGTCATATAAACTATTGGACATTAAATTTATAAAAAACCTGTATATACTTTTCTTTTACATCTCTATCTTCAAAAACAATTATTTTCTCTACCAGTTCCTCTATATCGTTTCTTTTAATTTCATTAAAGCTTAATACATGATTAATTTTACTGTATATTAAATCAATCATATGTTCTCTATTATTATTTATTTCATCTTCTATTTGATCTTTTCTTTTTTCTAGTCGACTTTGTTCATCTTGAATTTCTTTTAAAATCATTTTAAAGTTTTTTTCGCTTACTATGTTTTTTAATCTATCTTCATATATTCGCTTAATATTTATATCTATCTCTTTAAGCTTGCTATTTATGCTTTTGAGCTCTTTAGCATGATTAGTACTTTTAATAAGTTCTTTTAGTTCTTCATAAAATATTTCCTTATTTAAATCTTTTGTGTAATTTATCAAATCATTTATGATAATTTGCTTTATATATTCTTCCTTTATGGAATGAGCAGTACACTTTTTTTTACCAGTTTGGCTATTTGTACACTTGTATCCGTTATATTTCTTTCTATAGCACATGCTTCCACCGCAGTCACCGCACTTAAGTACTCCTGAAAATAAATGTACTTCGCCATTTTTACACCTTAATATTCTCTGTCTCTTTTTTATAAGCTCCTGAACTTCATCAAAAGTTTCCTTAGGTATTATTCCTTTAAATTCTCCTCCATATATCCATTGGTCTTTTGGTAAGGCTTTCACTGTTTTTAACTTATAGCTTACCTTTCTCCATCTTCCTTGCAGCATCTGTCCCGAATATTTAGGATTTGTTAAAATATACCTTATGGAATTGCTATTCCATTTAAAAAACTTGGATTTTCCGAAATTTTTAACATGCCACGATGGCGGCCTTACTCCAATCGAATTTAAATAGTCTGCAATCTTTTTAAATCCCCATCCTTTTAAATACAATTCATATATTTTTACTACTATTTTAGTAGTTTCATTTTCTGCTGGTATTAATTTTATAATTTTTATATTTTCTTCAAAACTTTCTTCAAATTTATAGCCATAAGGGGGCTTACTGGCAATACTAGATCCTCTTATCATCCTCTGTCTAAGACCATCTCTAGTTCTTCTTGAACAGTCTTTTATATACATTTCATTTAAAATATTTTTAAATGGAATTATATCATTGAACTCAAATAATGTATCTACGTTATCGAGTACAGAAACAAATCTAATATCTTTAGCCTTAAAATAGTCCTCTAAATAATATCCAGCCATTATATAGTTTCTTGAAAATCTCGAGAGATCTCTTGTTAGTATCATGTTTATTTTTTTGTTCTCTATATCTTCTTTCATCTGTATAAAACTTTCCCTCTCAAAATTTGAGCCTGAAGATCCACAATCTTCATAAACATTCACAAGATTATATATAGAGTTTTCCTCTTCTTTGCTTTTTTCTAGAATCCATTCTTTTAAGCCTTGAATCTGAGCTGGTATAGATTCTTTCTGATCATACTTGTCCGTACTTACTCTTGCATAAATAGCCACATTCCAAATACTCATTTAGCTATCACTCCATACCTTATTCGTGATAGCTATCTTAGTTTCACTTAGATTACTTTTAATTATCTTTTTTATTATTTCATTTAAATTCTTTTTTCCAAAAACCCTAGTTACTATTATTTTTTCCTTTTTAGACATAAAAGCCTCCAGCATATTAGTTCATAATTAATAATATGCTGGAGGTTAAACATTTTTGATTCATTTATTTGATATAAGTTTTACTTTTACTTCCCTACTCATTTGCTTTATGCAATATTCTCTTTTCATAGCATCGCTCTTTGTTTCATAAGATTCATAGTAAACTAGCTCTACTGGAAGTCTGCATCTAGTGTACTTTGCTCCTTTACCATTATTGTGAGTTTTTATTCTTCTTTCTAAATTATTAGTGTATCCTGTGTAAAGACTACCATCTTTACATTTTAAAATATATACGTAATTCACCCTCTATTCCCCTTAAAAAAATCATTTTACAGATACATATTTATTGTCTTCTATATAAAATCTTAATAAATAGTCCCTTGCCTCTTCTGCATAATCTATTCCTATACGTTTATCGGTTATAATATTAAACTCTTCATCGTTATCCTCTATATATAATCTATTATCGCATAAATCTTCATTATTTAAGGTCTTATTAATTTTTAATGCATCACATAATTTCCCAGGTCCATTAGTCAAATTTTTAATTTGAGTCTTAGTTAAGTCATTATAATCTTTCTTAAATCTATTATTTGCTATTATATCTAAGTTTTCTATGGGCTCTAAAGCTCTTATAAGTACTGCCTCAGGTATATCTTCCTTCTGAGTAACTACATTAAAACAGTAATACATTCCATATATTATAAAAACATATGAAAATCCTGCCTTTCCATACATAACCTCCACTCTTGGAGTTCTTCTTCCTCCATAAGAGTGTGCTGCTTTGTCTTTTATACCTAAATAGGCCTCAGTTTCAACTATTTTTCCGGACAACCTCTTACCATCTACTTCATGAATTAATATTTTTCCCAAAAGTTCTTTTGCAACTGTTTCTGTATCTCTACTATAAAACTCCCTACTAAGCTTTTTCATTCAATTCACCGCCATAAATATATAATTTGTTACTATTTCATAGCCTTAAAAGCTATATATTAATTATATAATCTGCTCAGATAATAAAAAAGAGCCCTAAAGGCTCTTTTTAATCGGAAGATTTAACTATTTGCTTAGCCTCTCTTATGGCTTTACTTTCAAAAGAAGATTGAGATCTAGACCCTGGTTTGTTATTTTCTCTCTTAAAATCATGCTGCAGCTCTATTTGTGTCACTTGTTTCATGCTATCACTTCCTTTGTTTTTTATGGTCTAGTAAATTGGCTCTCCATTAAAATTTTCAAATTTAGGTGGATTCTTAGTGTTCTTTTTATTTCCGGATGGTCTACTTACATCATTTTTCTTATTTTCTCTATTACTTGCTTTATGGTGTATTCTATCAGTCATATTTAACTCCCCTTTCTAAAATTAGTTTTTCCACGTAAGGAGCTTTTATTCTTTTATCTTAAATCATCAAATTTTACATAATGACCTATATATTGAATGTAGGGGTTTCTTTGTTTTCTGGTTCTACAAATATATTCTTCTTATCTATCTCAGGAAGTTCCGCATATACTTTGTCTATATATTCCTTATTAGTTACTACATAAATATTATCTTTACTTACCAGTGGTTTTATTCTATCTACTGTATTCCTTAAAAAACTTTTATCATTTATAATTTTTAAAAATTGTTTTGGATTTTTAGCCCTTGAGAGAGGATATAGTCTTGTTCCTTTACCACCCGCAAGAATCAGTGCGTACAACAATAAGCCTCACCCCTAAATATTGCTTTATTCTATAATATGTAATTTTTGATATAATTGTGAAAAGATCAATTATAATTATAGAATAAACTTACTATATTCTTAGTACATAAAATATAATGCATAAAAAAGTAAACTCCAGATTTTTAAAAACCTGGAGTTTACTTTTTATATCGTTAATATTTTAACTTTTTTGGGTAAAATTTTACGCTCTGCTAGCAGCCTTTGCCTTAGATGCAGATCTAAACATCATAGCTGCTGTATATAAAATAACTACTATTACTAACCATTTTAATATGTTAAGAGGTAATTCCTTAACTATATAAGCAGCTATGAAAACACCTATAGTACCAAATATAGTTATTGCCATAGAAGCTTTTCTATCATATGCGCCTTCTTTAACGAATTTAGCTGATGCTGCTGGCATTAAGAATGCACAGGATCCCATCATTATTGGGAATGCTACCTTAGGGCTCATTCCAAGTGCAAATACTAGTGCCATACATGGAGCATAAAGTCCTATTCCTAGTGTCATAAGTGCTCCTAATATAAAGTTACCTATTATTGCTACTATAAGTTTTGTTCCTGTAAGTCCTATAGCCTCTCCACCAGCTGGCATTAAATTAAGTTGTCCTGCAAGCATTACAAATGCAACTATTATTAATGCTACACCCATTCCAAGCTGTATAACTTTTTCAGGAAGTTTTGAAACAACTCCTGCTCCTACTACAGCACCTATGGTTGCAGCAGCTAACATTGAAAATAGTGTTACTGGATCAACTTTTATAGTTGTAATAAATATAAGAGCTTCAATTGCAACTGGTATTGTACATGCAACATTAAGTGTACCTGGTAATGTTCTATCTTCTGAAAGCTTAAAGTTTTTTAACAATGCAGTAGTTGGTGCAAAGCTTCCTATACCTAAAGTATCAAAGAAGTTTGTAACAAATCCTACAGCTCCAAGTGCTAAAAAGTTTGATTTTTCAAGTTTACCTTCTTTTGATGCTTTTGCGTAATCTACAAAGAACAAAAATGCAAAGTATGCTACTAAAAGCAGCAATATGCCGAAAACTATTTTTACCATTACATAGCCTCCCTTTGTTATACTATATTTTTTATTGTATAATTGCTTATTGTAAATAATATATCATAGTCAATTATATTTAATCAACATCATTCTACATAATTTTTAAAATCTTCTTACTTTAATACAAATCCATATTTAACAGGATCTTCAGGGTCTATAAAGAATTGGTTGTGTCCTGTTATATATGCTGCTCCAGTTATTTCTGGGATTATAGCATCATAGTCTCCAACCTTAGTTTCTTCTAATACTCTTCCTTTAAACTTAGTTTGAATTATGCTTTCATATATGAAGTCTTCCTTCATTTTTAATTGACCTTTTGCATATAATGTTGCCATTTTAGCGCTTGTTCCTGTTCCACATGGTGATCTATCAAGCTGTCCTTGGCCAAATACAACTGCATTTTGCATTGTAGCATCTGCACTCTTAGCAGGTCCATATATTTCGCATAAATCAACAGTTTTTATATGTGGAAGTGTTGGGTGCTGTATTTCTATTTGCTCATTTACAGCTTTTATAACATTCATTCCAACTTCTATTAACTTTTGTGCACTTGCTGGGCTTATTTCTAATCCTAAATTTTCTGCTTTAACTATAGCAAAGAAGCTTCCTCCAAAGGATATATCCATTACTACTTTGCCTATTCCTGGCACATCTACTTCTACATCTCTCTTATAAAGGAATGCTGGTACGTTAACTATTGATACTTCCTTAGCTTTTCCGTTTTCTACTTTAACGCTTGCCTTAACTAATCCTGCTGGAGCTTCTAAAGTTAGGTTTGTAACTGGCTCAACTGCTGGAACCATTCCTGATTCTACTGCTACTGTTGCTGCTCCTATTGATCCATGTCCGCACATATTTAAATATCCGCCGCCGTCCATGAATATTATTCCTAAATCAGCTTCTTCTGTTGTTGGTTGAGTTACTATTGAACCGAACATGTCATTGTGTCCTCTTGGTTCTAGCATTATAGCTGTTCTTACCCAGTCAAGATGCTCTTCAAGATATGCTTTCTTTTCAGGCATTGTTTTTCCTGGTATATTAGGAACTCCTCCTACTACTATTCTTGTTGGTTCTCCCATTGTATGTGAGTCTATAGCAAATATTGTTCTTTCTGATTTCATTTTTCTGCCTCCCTATTTTTCTTTATTTTTCATTTTCAGTTTTAAGAATGCCAATGCTTTTTTAGCATCTAGCTCCACAACATTGTTTTCTCCCACAACTTCCGTTTCAATTCCTTCTTTAGACTTATTAAAGTCTACTATAGTATCCATATACTGATTTGTAACTACAAATTGAGCCTGTGTACCAACAAAGCTCATTCCAACAACGGGAATATCTCTTTTGCCTATTTCTTCTAACGCTGTAGCAAAATCAATATTGCTGTTACCCCAACCATCTATAGATACAATAGCTCCATCAGCTCTCATTCCTTCTATCCAGGCAGCTGCTCTTTGAGCAACAAAAACCTTGTCTTCATTTTCCTGAGGCGTTCCTGCAACTATGATTCCAAGAAGGTCTACATCTCCATCATTGGATACTACATTAAGTAAAGGATCTCTAAAATGATGTGAAGTAGTTTCTTTAGTAGATGGTCCAATACCCATATCCATCACCTCTGATTAACAGATTAGTGCATAGCTCTCAATGCACCATCTCTATATTCATTAGGACTTAATAATATAGGCATATTGCCCATATCAATTATTGACCTACATCCTAAAAATCCACCTGGCTCTTTTCCTAGAAGCCCTGTATCATACATAGCCCCTTGTCCTGCTACTTGTTTTAAAATAACAACTTTCTTCTTATCAGGTTTTATTTTGTCAAAATATTCGTACCTTTCGTTGCATAGTCTTCCATTCATTTTCTTTAAGTAAGCTCTTATTTCTTGTATTATTTTATCACAAGCTTCATGAGCTGACATAGGTCCTGGTCTACTTGTTCCTTTACCTGAGTGTAATGTAATATCTACATGAATTATAATATCATTTTTATCAGGAGTACCTGCTCTTCCGAATACAACCTGCTCTTTTAGTATACCTTCTGATGAACCAAATTCTGCAACTTGAATTCCATCTTCATCAACTCCTGTTAACATTACCATTACTCCCGTTAAAACATGAGTAATTCCTTCACCCATTCTTCCAAGAACTTTTGTAGCTACTGGAGAAAAATCCATTATTGAGTTAACAAATATGTTATGGTTATCTGGATTAACTATGCTTATATTTATATCTTTTATAAGCTTTTCATCTACTGAGGCATTATCTCCTATATCTTTTCTTAGATATAAGATGCCATTTTCAATGTATGTTTTTTCGGAAAATTCAACTCTTTTTATATGAAAAGTCTTTATTGTAAGTCTTCTCATCTCTATTTCTTTTTCCACACATATCACCACATCTTTAATTTAAATATACTTTATATAATTACAAGCCCCACATATGGGGACTTGTAATTATACTTATATTTCATAGTAACTTTTTCTTATATTTCGAAAAAGTATGCACTAATTAAACTTTTGCTATATATTCGTATGGAAGTGGAACTATTGTTCCTGCTGTTGGTATTTTAATTAATTCTTGTAATGTTTCTTTTACTATTGCTGTTTGCATAGCAGGATCATTTGGAGCTCCTGCATTAGCACCCATTGGAACTCTTGGAGCAACTGCTCTTGGAGTACCTGTTTGTTTAACTACTGGAGGTAACGCTGCTATAACTATAGTAGGTATACCTGCCTCTTCGATTGCTCTCTGCACCAATACTGCAGAGCGGTGGCAAGTTCCTCATCCAGCAGTTAATACAACTGCATCTACGCCTTCGTCTTTTAATATCTTAGCGATAGCTGGGCCTGTTTCATTCTTGAATTTTTCTTGGTTTCCGCCGCCGCCCATGAATCCTACATGAGTTGGAGCAACTTCTTTTATAAATCCTTCTGCTGCAAGTTCTCTTAATCTATCTATTGGGAACATGCAGTTAACGTCTTTATTAACGTCTCCGTTATCGTATCCACCGTGTGATACCATAAGTTCGCCTGATGGAGCATCTCCTGGTATTGTTCTGTAAGTAAAGTCTCCTGCTAAGTTAAATCTCTTATCTGACTTTAAGTGTACTCCTGCTGCTGTAGCTAAAGCTACTTTCATGTCTTTAAGTTCTTTTGTTACAGGAGTCCAAACTGGTGGTGGAGTTATAGGAACAAATATTTCTGATTGTAATCCTTTAACAACTGTTAAATCCATTATATTTTTCCTTCCTTTCTATTTCTTATATCTATATTACTAACATATTTTTCATTGACTTCTTCTGAAAGAACTTCTAAGAAGCTCATTTTGAAGCCAACTTCCTGACCTACCTTTAACGGATAGTCAGTTATTAACATTCTCATAGGTACTTTCAAGTAACCTAATCTTCCTTTAAGATCTAATGCTACAGCGCCATCTTGTATTTCAACAATTACGCCTTGCATTTCGATAATCTTATCACCGTATTTTAAATCCATATAAAACGCCTACTTTGTTGAGTATTTTTCTAATCTCTTTTGGCTCATAGGAACAACTGTTTCGTTTTCAACTCTTTCAATTGATTTTCCAGCAGCTTTTTCTATTGACTCAAGATTGCTTTCCTTAACGTTTGGATTCCATTTTCTTTCTGAAGCCTTAACTTCTTCTCCAGCCATAGCTGTCTTTAACATTCCTAATGCTCTTACAGCATCTTCTGGACATAAAGTGTTGCATGATAGAACTTCGTTTTCTATACCAGCTTCTGACTTGTTGTTATCAACCATATATTTCATGTATGGGTTACCAACAACTAGAGCTCCTTGAACTGCACAGAATGACATACCTACACAAGGTATTCCTCTCATACCGATTTGCTCAATGTGGCTTGCAAAGTCAATGTGGTTGTTTCCAAATCCTTCTGTTGTAACAACTGCTCCATCAACGTCCATAGCTTCCACAGTCATACCTAATCTTTCTGATACATAGAACTTTTCACTGTTTATTTGAGGGCTTCCTACAAATATAACTCCACAAAGGTCTACTTCTGGATCATTCATAGCTTCCATTACTAATGGCTCTCTCCAGTAGTGTCTTGAACACTCTTTTGATGCAGGTCCTATACAAGTTAATGCGTGGATACCTCCATCTAATACTTCAAGTGGTGATAAAACTACTGGAACGTTTCCTAAGTCAACGTTTGGTTTTCCACCAAGTACTCCAACTGGTTCAACTGGTAGTATTAAGTTATCGTGCATAGCACCTTGACCCATTATTTCCTTAACAACTACAACTTTTTTCTTTCCTGGTCTTCTCTTTTGCTCAAATACTTGTGTGCTTGCAACTAGAGAATCATCAAGTTTCTTTAACGCTTCTCTGATTTCTTGAGTAATAAAATCAGTTGCAGTATGAGCAGCAAGTGGACCTGGTCTTTCCATGTTTGTTCCAGCTGCAATTATAACTTCAGTCTTTATGAATATTTCTCCTTTGTCTGGAGCTCCTGGTCTACCAAATTGGATGTTTTCTTCTAAGATACCTTCTGATGAACCGAATTCTCCTATTTGAACTCCATTTTCATCAGTACCTGTAACTACTACTATAACACCATCAATTACTCTAGTGTTTCCTACACCTATTTTGCTGTCTGCTTCTTTAGTTGCTATTGGTTGAACGTCCATTATTGTTTCACTGTATGTGTTGTACTTATCTGGAGTTATGATATCAATCTTTATAGATTTAACTAAATCACTTACTTTTGCAGCATCATCGGAAACATTTTCTCTTATATAAAGAGTTGTTCCTTCGATTTTTGTCTCTGGTCCAAATTCTACTTTGTCAATTTTGAAGTATTTTCTTGTAAGACTTCTTAAAACTTTCTCTTCAAGCTTAACTTCTTTAGCTGCTGGAACCTCTGCTGCAGCAACAGCTTTTTGAGCCTTTACTGCTAATGGAGCTTGTGGTACAGCTGGTGCTGCTGGAGTTGTTCCTCCAATATTTAAAGGTACTTCGATATCAATACCTTTTCCTTCAGCTATCTTAATTCTAAGAACGCCGCCGGATACACTTGTTGTTGCTTTTGGTGCTTCTGCCATTGTTATTTCCTCCTCATATCCTTCTAACATATCAGGTGTTACAGGAGTTAATGCTGGTGCATCTACTCTTAATGTTGCTCCAATAACTTCTTCTCTTGTTAAAACTGCATCATGTAATGTTAATAATAATGAGTCTTCAAGTTTTTCAAAGTTCATTGGGTTTTCTAAATCTTCAACACTAATAGTGTCTCCTGCTTTTTTATTGTATTTTAAAACTGCTTTTTCGCTTCCCTCAGTTAACTCTTCAGCTGCTGCTTCTGTTTTTTCTTCGGAAGTCATTACACTAGCTCCTTCTACAAGATCTGGAGTTATAGGTGTAAGTGAGTCTATTGTTTTAAGTAATTTTGCTCCTAAAACCTCACCTATCTTTAAGCAGTTATCTGGTATAGTTAAAAGTCCTGAATCCACCATATCAGGGAATATGCCTGGATCCTCTAAATTGTCTGCTGATATTACTGTTCCTTCTTCAGTTCTACAACATACAACAGCTAACTCATTTTTAAGCTCCATTGCATGTTCAGCGCTCATTGACATATTGGGTTACCTCCTTTATTCTTCGTCTAGTCTTCTTGTTAATGTATGATCAACTGTCCTAAATATATGGTCTGTATGATGATATACAGGCAGACCAGCTTTTGGTGCACA
This sequence comes from Clostridium nitrophenolicum, assembly GCF_055391695.1. Taxonomy (NCBI): domain Bacteria; kingdom Bacillati; phylum Bacillota; class Clostridia; order Eubacteriales; family Clostridiaceae; genus Clostridium; species Clostridium nitrophenolicum. Next base: position 5,751,212 of record NZ_AP042469.1, on the reverse strand, counting down.
GTTCATAACGGTATTTGAGCAGTCACTGCAATTAGATATTAATACTCTTTCTGCTCCTTCTTTCTTTAGCTGCAAAACTGCAGCCGTTTGGCCTGGTCATTCTCCAGGTGTCTTACATTTTGCTACACCTTTGTTTTCCACTATGTTTTTACAATTTACAACTGAGACTACATCTGATCCCATTTTGTTAGCTATGTCTCTTAATCTTGCTTCATTTGCTCCGCAAGCACATACTAAAAGTCCCATCTTTCCTTTATACTCTGGAAGAGGTATAGTTACAATAGCTCCACCTGAAGTCTTTGTAACCATGGCTTTTTCTAATTCTTCGGATTTTCCAGTGTATGGTCCACCTACTACAAGTTCACCATATTCACCTTTAATTCCGCCAGCTTTTTCTACTAAGCTTTTTATAGATGTTCCAACTGGAACTTGGAAAAATACGTGAGAGTCTTTTCCACTCTTAAGCTTTCCTGCTACAGTTATATCTTTATCTATAACTGGCTTTCTATCTTCAACAGCTCTAGTAATGTTAGCAAGAGTTTCGCCATTCATTACAACACATTTTGCTTCTAGTGGAAGCTGATTTGGTTCAAGCCATTTTCCAAATATACCATTTATTAATGCTCTTTCTTCTCCCATTGGATAAAGGTTTTTTAACTCACTAACCTCTATATCAGTTCTTCCTTTTAATGCATCCTTAAGAGAAGCTACTGCCTTTTTGTTTTTAGCTTTTATTCCTATATAGCCTTTAGGAGCTCCTGTTGCTTTCATTGCATACTCTATGCCTCTAATAACTATTCCTGGATTCTTTTCTAGCAATTCTATGTTATGTCTAAGAACAGGTTCACACTCAACACAATTTGCAATAATATATCCATCTGGAATATTAGCTTTTATTTTAACATGAGTTGGAAATCCTGCTCCACCAGCCCCAATTATGCCAGCCTCATATATGCTATCAATTATACTGTCACACTCTTTAATTTTTACATAGTCCTCTGACTGAGTATCATAAGCCTCGATAACGATTTCAGTATCAGTTATATCTGTTACTTTTCCTGATACACTCGTATGAATTCTTGCACCTAGACCTGTTGGTTCAGCAATGCATTCTCCCCTCTTAACTTCCTGACCTACCTTAACAATCGCAGCATCAGGTGCACCAATGTGCATTTTAAGGGGGAACTTATATAAAGTTGCCATATGATCCCTCCTACTTTTTTTTACATAATTTTTATAAGCAACTTTCATGCCAATAAAATTAGTTTCTCTTGAACAGCTATAAAATATGCTAATACAATGCTTTGTGGGCTATATGGATTTTTTATAGATGTAAATAATATGTGATTTGTGTAGTTTTTTTTGACACATAATATCCAAAAAATCGTCACATTATGCTAAGTTTTGCTTATCATCTAAAAAAATCAGTATATTTTGTCATTTTTACAGTCAAAAAACTGACACCATTAAGCATTCATTTATATTTTGTTTTATCACACAAAATTTATGTAAAAAAATAATGGCTATACATGGTGTAATCACCATGTATAGCCATTAGACTTTTGATTAAACTGAAACCTCTGCATCTGTTTTCTTAGTTGCTGATCTAAACATCATTACAGAAGTGTAAAGAATAACTACTATAACTAACCATGTTAATATCTTTAAAGGAAGTGATTTTACAATATATGCAGCTATAAGAACACCTACAGCTCCAAATATAGTTATAGCCATAGAGGCTTTTCTATCATATGCTCCTTCTTTAACGAATTTAGCTGATGCAACTGGCATTAAGAATGCACAGGATCCCATCATTATTGGGAATGCTACTTTAGGGCTCATTCCAAGTGCAAATACTAGTGCCATACATGGAGCATAAAGTCCTATTCCTAGTGTCATAAGTGCTCCTAATATAAAGTTAACTATTACCGCTATTATAAGTTTTGCTCCTGTAAGCCCTATAGCATCTCCGCCTACAGGCATTAATTTCAATTGACTTGCAAGCATCAATAATGCTACTACTAATAATGCTATTCCCATTCCAATTTGTACCTTTTTCTCATCAAGTTTCGAAACAATACCTGCACCTATAAATGCTCCTACAGTAGCTGAAATTAACATTGCAAACAAAGTTACTGTTTCAACTTTTATAACAGTTATGAATATTAGCGCTTCCACAACTACTGGAATTGTACACGCTACATTAAGAGTACCTGGTATTGTTCTATCTTTGCTAAGTTTAAAGAACTTAAGTAACGCTGTAGTAGGAGCAAAGCTACCAATACCAAGGGTATCTAAAAAGTTTGTTAAAAATCCTACTGCTCCAAGCGCAAAGAAATTTGTCTTTTCAAGGTTTCCCTCTTTTGATGTTTTAGCATAGTCTTTAAAGAACACAATTGCAAAATAAATTGTCAAAAGCAGAAGTAATCCAGATACTACTTTAACCATTATAAGTCCCCTCCATATTTTATAATTATTTTTGTAATACTAATTTATTTTATTTTGATACAAAATATTACTTAATTAGAAATTTTTCTAGTGTTATTTTAGTATAAATCCGTGTTTAACAGGATCTTCAGGGTCTATAAAGAATTGGTTGTGTCCTGTTATATATGCTGCTCCAGTTATTTCTGGGATTATCGCATCATAGTCTCCAACCTTAGTTTCTTCTAATACTCTTCCTTTAAACTTAGTTTGAATTATGCTTTCATATATGAAGTCTTCCTTCATTTTTAGTTGACCTTTTGCATATAATGTTGCCATCTTAGCGCTTGTTCCTGTTCCACATGGTGATCTATCAAGCTGTCCTTGGCCAAACACAACTGCATTTTGCATTGTTGCATCTGCACTCTTAGCAGGTCCATATATTTCACATAGATCAACAGTTTTTATATGTGGAAGTGTTGGATGTTGTATTTCTATTTGCTCATTTACAGCTTTTATAACATTCATTCCAACTTCTATTAACTTTTGTGCACTTGCTGGGCTTATTTCTAATCCTAAATTTTCTGCTTTAACTATAGCAAAGAAGCTTCCTCCAAAGGATATATCCATTACTACTTTGCCTATTCCTGGCACATCTACTTCTACATCTCTCTTATAAAGGAATGCTGGTACGTTAACTATTGATACTTCCTTAGCTTTTCCGTTTTCTACTTTAACGCTTGCCTTAACTAATCCTGCTGGAGCTTCTAAAGTTAGGTTTGTAACTGGCTCAACTGCTGGAACCATTCCTGATTCTACTGCTACTGTTGCTGCTCCTATTGATCCATGTCCACACATATTTAAATATCCGCCGCCGTCCATGAATATTATTCCTAAGTCAGCTTCTTCTGTTGTTGGTTGAGTTACTATTGAACCGAACATGTCATTGTGTCCTCTTGGTTCTAGCATTATAGCTGTTCTTACCCAGTCAAGATGCTCTTCAAGATATGCTTTCTTTTCAGGCATTGTTTTTCCTGGTATATTAGGAACTCCTCCTACTACTATTCTTGTTGGTTCTCCCATTGTATGTGAGTCTATAGCAAATATCGTTCTTTCTGATTTCATTTTTCTGCCTCCCTATTTCTCTTTATTTCTCATTTTCAGTTTTAAGAATGCCAATGCTTTTTTAGCATCTAGCTCCACAACATTGTTTTCTCCTACAACTTCAGTTTCAATTCCTTCTTTAGACTTATTGAAGTCTACTATAGTATCCATATACTGATTTGTAACTACAAATTGAGCCTGTGTACCAACAAAGCTCATTCCAACAACATGAATATCTCTTTTGCCTATTTCTTCTAACGCTGTAGCAAAATCAATATTACTATTACCCCAACCATCTATAGATACAATAGCTCCATCAGCCCTCATTCCTTCTATCCAGGCAGCTGCTCTTTGAGCAACAAAAACCTTGTCTTCATTTTCTTGCGGCGTTCCTGCCACTATGATTCCAAGAAGATCTACATCTCCATCATTAGACACAATTTCAACTAGTGGATCTCTGAAATGATGTGAAGTAGTTTCTTTAGTAGATGGTCCGATTCCCACATTTATCACTCCTGATTAACAGATTAGTGCATAGCTCTCAATGCACCATCTCTATACTCATTAGGGCTTAATAATATAGGCATATTACCCATATCAATTATTGATCTGCATCCTAAGAAACCACCTGGCTCTTTTCCTAGAATCCCTGTATCATACATACAGCCTTGTCCTGCTACTTGTTTTAAAATAACAACTTTCTTCTTATCAGGTTTTACTTTATCAAAATATTCGTACTTTTCATCGCATAGTCTTCCATTTAACTTTTTTAGAACTTCTCTTATTTCTTGTATTATGACATCACATGCTCTATGAGCCGCCATAGGGCCAGGTCTCCTACTGCCCTCTCCATCTTTTAAAATAACATCCACATGTATTATAATGTCATTCTCTGAAGGTGTACCTCTTCGACCAAATTTAACTTGTTCCTTTAATATTCCTTCAGAAGATCCAAACTCTGCAACCTGTACTCCTTTTTCGTCAATACCTGTTAACATTACCGTTACTCCTGTTAAAACATGAGTAATCCCTTCACCTAATTTTCCTAATACCTTTGTAGCTATTGGAGAAAAATCCATTATTGAATTCACAAATATGTTATGGTTGTCCGGATACAAAATATTTATTTTTAGCTTATCAATTAAATCTTCTTCTTTTATTGAATCTATTGATGCGTTATTTCTTATATATAGTACTCCATCTTTTATATAGGTTTTTTCTGCAAGTTCAACCTTTTCAATATGAAAAGTCTTTATTACCAGACGTCTCATTTCCTTTTCCAAGCAAAACCACCACGCTTTTAAAATTATCTTTGTCAACTAATAAAAATAATACGACGTATTATTTTTTAGAGGACAATTGTCAATTGTCCTCTGTCAATTGATAAAAATTTTGTGTAGCAAAATTTTTATTTTATACTTTAGCTATATATTCATATGGTAGAGGAACTATCGTTCCTGCTGTAGTTATCTTTGTTAATTGGATTAATGCATCCTTAACTATACCTGTTTGCATTTCTACATCATGTGGTTTTCCTGCATTAGCACCCATTGGAACTCTTGGAGCAACTGCTCTTGGAGTACCTGTTTGTTTAACTACTGGAGGTAACGCTGCTATTATTATAGTAGGTATTCCAGCTTCTTCTATTGCTCTCTGCACCAATACTGCAGAGCGGTGACAGGTTCCTCATCCAGCAGTCATTAAAACTGCATCTACGCCTTCGTCTTTTAATATTTTTGCAATAGCTGGACCTGTTTCTTCTCTGAATTTTTGTTGGTTTCCGCCGCCGCCCATGAATCCTACATGAGTTTCAGCAACTTCTTTTATAAAGCCTTCTGCTGCAAGTTCTCTTATTCTATCTATAGGGAACATACTGTTGATGTCTTTATTAACATCGCCATTATCATATCCACCGTGTGATACCATAAGCTCTCCTGATGCTGTATCACCTGGTACTGTTCTAAAAGTAAAATCTCCTGCTAGGTTAAATCTTTTGTCTGACTTCAAGTGTACCCCTGCTGCTGTAGCTAATGCTATTTTCATATCTTTAAGTTCTTTTGTCACAGGAGTCCAAACTGGTGGAGGTGTTATAGGAACAAATATTTCTGATTGCAATCCCTTAACAACAGTTAAACTCATTATAAATTACCTTCCTTCCGATTTTTTATATCTATATTACTAACGTATTTTTCGTTAGCTTCTTCTGATAAAACTTCTAAAAAGCTCATTTTAAAGCCAACCTCCTGACCAACCTTTAAAGGATAGTCAGTTATCAACATTCTCATAGGAACTTTCAAGTATCCCAATCTTCCTTTAAGATCTAATGAAACGCAACCATCATGGACTTCCACAATTATACCTTGCATTTCGATAATCTTATCACCGTATTTTAAATCCATATAAAACGCCTACTTTGTTGAGTATTTTTCTAATCTCTTTTGGCTCATAGGAACAACTGTTTCGTTTTCAACTCTTTCAATTGTTTTTCCAGCAGTTTTTTCTATTAACTCAAGATTGCTTTCCTTAACATTTGGGTTCCATTTTCTTTCTGAAGCTTTAACTTCTTCTCCATCCATAGCTGTCTTTAACATTCCTAATGCTCTTATAGCATCTTCTGGACATAAAGTGTTGCATGATAAAACTTCGTTTTCTATACCAGCTTCTGACTTATTGTTATCAACCATATATTTCATGTATGGGTTACCAACAACTAGAGCTCCTTGAACTGCACAGAATGACATACCTACGCAAGGTATTCCTCTCATACCGATTTGCTCAATGTGGCTTGCAAAGTCAATGTGGTTGTTTCCGAATCCTTCTGTTGTAACAACTGCTCCATCAACGTCCATAGCTTCTACAGTCATACCTAGTCTTTCTGATACATAGAACTTTTCGCTGTTTATTTGAGGACTTCCTACAAATATAACTCCGCAAAGATCTACTTCTGGATCATTCATAGCTTCCATTACTAATGGCTCTCTCCAGTAGTGTCTTGAACACTCTTTTGATGCAGGTCCTATACAAGTTAATGCGTGGATACCTCCATCTAATACTTCAAGTGGTGATAAAACTACCGGAACGTTTCCTAAGTCAACGTTTGGTTTTCCACCAAGTACTCCAACTGGTTCAACTGGTAGTATTAAGTTATCGTGCATAGCACCTTGACCCATTATTTCCTTAACAACTACAACTTTTTTCTTTCCTGGTCTTCTCTTTTGCTCAAATACTTGTGTGCTTGCAACTAGAGAATCATCAAGTTTCTTTAACGCTTCTCTGATTTCTTGAGTAATAAAATCAGTTGCAGTGTGAGCAGCAAGTGGACCTGGTCTTTCCATGTTTGTTCCAGCTGCAATTATAACTTCAGTCTTTATGAATATTTCTCCTTTGTCTGGAGCTCCTGGTCTACCAAATTGGATGTTTTCTTCTAAAATACCTTCTGATGAACCGAACTCACCTATTTGAACTCCATTTTCATCAGTACCTGTAACTACTACTATAACACCATCAAGTACTCTCGTAGTTCCTGAACCTAGTTTGCTGTCTGATTCTTTAGTTGCTATTGGTTGAACGTCCATTATTGTTTCACTGTATGTGTTGTACTTATCTGGAGTTATGATATCAATCTTTATAGATTTAACTAAATCCCTTACTTTTACAGCATCATCGGAAACATTTTCTCTTATATAAAGAGTTGTTCCTTCAATTTTTGTTTCTGGTCCAAATTCTACTTTATCAATTTTAAAGTGTTTTCTTGTAAGAGTTCTTAGAACTTTTTCTTCAAGCTTTACTTCACTAACAGTATCTGCTGCAGCAGCTTTTTCTACTTTTACGGCTTTATCAGCCTTTACTGAAACTGGTGCTGCACATTGTGCTGGTGTACTTACAGAATTTAAAGGTACTTCTATATCTATCCCCTTACCTTCTGCTATCTTAATTCTTAAGATACCATTGGTTACACTTGATGTTGCTTTTTGTGCTTCTCCCATATCAACTTCCTCCTCATATCCTTCTAGCAATTCAGGATTCACAGGTGTTAGAGCTGGAGTATCAAATTTTAATGCTTGTCCAATAACTTCCCCTCTACTTAAAACTCTATCAGTTAATTCTATCAATAATGAGTCTTCAAGTTTTTCAAAATTCATTGGATTTTCTAAATCCTCTATACCTATAACCTGACCTGCTTTTTTATTATATTTTAAAACTGCCTTTTCCTCTGCTTCAGTTAACTCCTCTACTTTTTCTTCTTGAGCTGTAACTTTAACGCCTTCTAAAATATCTGGAGTTAATGGAGTAAGAGAATCGATAGTTTTTAAAAGCTTTGCTCCTAAAACCTCTCCTATTTTAAAACAATTATCTGGTATAGTTAAAAGCCCCGAATCAACCATATCTGGAAATATAGCCGGGTCTTCTAAATTAGCTGCTGATATTATTGTTCCTTCTTCAGTCCTACAGCATACTACAGCTAATTCATTTTTAAGCTGTTCTGCATGTTCAGCACTCATTGACATAAGTACATTACCTCCTTCTATTCTTCTAATCTTCTAGTTAATTTATGGTCAACTGTCCTAAAAATGTGGTCTGTATGATGATATACTCCAAGACCAGCTTTTGGGGCACAACTCATAACTGTATTTGTACAATCACTACAATTAGATATTAATATTCTTTCTGCTTCTGCCTTCTTTAACTGCAAAACTGCAGCTGTTTGGCCCGGTCATTCTCCCGGAGTTTTACACTTTAGAGCACCTTTAACATGTTCTACATTCTTACATTCAACAGCGGTAACTATATCTGAATTCATTTTTTCTGCTATTTCTCGTAATCTTTCTTCGTTAGCACCACAAGCACAAACTAATAGTCCTAACTTTCCTTTGTATTCTGGTAATGATATAGTTACTATAACTCCGCCTGAAATCTTTGTTACGGTTGAATTTTCTAATTCTCCTGATTTTCCTGTATATGGTCCACCTATTACAATTTCACCATACTCTCCATCTATGCCACCGCACTTTTCTATAAGGCTCTTTATACTACTTCCCACAGGTACATCAAAGAATACATTTGGTTCTTTTCCTGATTTAAGTTTTCCTATTACGGTTATATCTTTATCTATTACTGGCTTTCTTTCCTCAACAGCCATAGTTATATTTGCTAAAGTTTCTCCATTCAAAACTACACACTTGGCATCAAGTGGTAATTGTGTAGGCTCTAGCCATACTCCAAATATTTCATGTATAATAGCTCTTTCTTCTCCCATTGGATACATATCTCTTAACTTCTTAATTTCTATTGAGCTATTACCATTTAAGCATTTTTCCAATGATGCTATAGCTTCTGGATGTTTGGCCTTTATAGCTATGTATGCTTTTTTAGAACCAGTAGCCTGCATAGCATATCTTATACCTTTAACTACTAGCTCTGGATTTTCTTCTATTCTTTTTATGTTGTGATGAAGTACAGGTTCACACTCAACACAATTAGCCACAATATATCCATCAGATATTTGTGCTTTTAATTTAATATGAGTTGGGAAGCCTGCTCCTCCAGCTCCAACGATTCCAGCTTCGTATACTGAATCCACGATGCTTTCACATTGTTTTATTTTTACATAATCTTCTGATTGAGCTTCATCAGCTTGTATAACGATTTCATTAGCTGTAATCTTAGATACTGTCCCAGAAATACTACTATGAATCTTTGCTCCTAGCCCATTTGGCTCTGCAATACATTCCCCTCTTTTAACCAGCTGGCCTTCTTTAACTGTAGGGACATCTGGTGCACCTACATGCATTTTGAGAGGGAAATAATAATAAGCTCCCATGTAATCCCTCCTAGTAATTTATATTTCATAATTAATAGCCAGCATATTCCATGCCAATTATATGTATATTATTTAAAATTTTTATAAGTATTACAAATACTGTATTCGACAGCTATAACCAAATCTTATACCTTTTTATACATAATATTCCTTTTCAAAATATTGACACAATTTTAGCTGTAATTTATTTACAGATAGCTATATTACTGGGTTAAGAATAAAAAACAGCTATGTCCAAAAATGGACACAACTGTCAAAAATTTAAAAACTTAGATATATAGTTTATTCTATATTATACTTTCCTAATTTATAATATAGAGTACTTCTTTTAATATTTAATATTTTAGCAGCTTGTTGTTTATTACCATTAACCATACTCATTACATCTTTAATGGTTCTTTTTTCAACATTCTCAACAATTCTTTCAAGATCATGTTGATTTTCTCCCATATCTTCATTATCAGATGCACTTTCTAAAATATATTCAGGAATAGAGTCTACTGTTATTTTTCCGTCATTGGACAGTACAACCATTCTTTGAATTACATTTTTTAGCTCTCGTATATTACCATCCCACTTATAATTAATTAGTATTTTGTACACTTTTTCCTCTATATCGTTTATTTTAATGTCTTCTTGTTTTGAGACTTGTTCTAAAAATAGATTGCACAAATCCTTTATATCTTCCCTTCTATCTTTAAGGTCCGGGAGATGGATTTGAACTACTGCTAGTCTATAAAATAAGTCTTCTCTAAATTTGTCTTCAGATATTAATTTTTTTAAATCTCTATTAGTTGCGGCTATTATTCTCGTATCTGTGGTTACAGGTTTTTCACTTCCAAGCCTATATATAATCCCATCCTGTAAAACTCTCAAAATTTTTGCCTGCATTTCCAGTGGCATGTCTCCTATTTCATCAAGAAATAAAGTTCCCCCATTAGCAAATTCAAATTTACCTATCTTCCCTTTTCTTATAGCTCCAGTAAATGCACCTTCCACGTATCCAAAAAGTTCACTTTCAAACAAACTCTCAGGTATTGCGCTACAGTTAATTGCTACAAAGTTGCCAGTTCTACCGCTGGCCTCGTGAACGGATCTAGCAAAAACTTCTTTACCAGTTCCGCTTTTACCTGTTATAAGAACACTAGTTGATGTTGGTGCTACCTTTTCTGCAATAGCAATAGATTCTATTATCTTCTTATTTTTTCCGATAATAGATGGGAAATTATATTTAGATGCTATTTCTTTTTTGTATGCATTTTCTAAAAGTTCTACCTTTTTCTTCTCATACTCAAGCTGCTTTGTTAAATTTTCAGCATCAGTGATATCTCTGTCTGTAGATACCACGGCAATCAAATTACCCTTTGAATTATATAGCGGAACAGCACTTAATGCTACTAATTTCCCTTCAACGGGCTCATGGCATACGTTATCTACTCTTTTTTCTGTTTTTAGTACTTGTATGCTTAATGCATTTGGGAAAAAATCCTCTAAACTCTTGTCTATTATATCCTCAACAGTTACTCCATAGAGCTTCTCTGCACTTTTATTCCAATATCTTACTATTCCATTTTCATCACATATACACACAGCTTCATGTAAGTTATCAAACACATTACTCTGAAGATTAAATAACTCATCCATCTTTAAGTAAAAGGTATCTCTTATATTATTACTAGTTACAATTCCTACTACTCTTTCATCTTCTATTACAGGTAGTCTACCTATATTATTTTCTAGCATAATATCTCTAGCTTCTCTTGCAGATGAGTCTAGATCAATGGTTATTACATTCTTATGCGCAAAATCAACTATAGGTGAGTCAAAGGATATATTTCTCTTTTTAATTTTTGCCATATCATTCATAGTAAAAATTCCTTGTAACTTATGGCCTTCATCTGTAATGACAACTTCATCTTTATATCCTTCTATCATCATATACAGTGCCTCTTTTACGCTTGTATCAACATCAACTTTTATAAAGTCTTTTGTCATTATATCCTTAACTCTATATATTAATTCAGCTATGCTCACTTCTTCACCTACTTTTTTACTTCTATGATTTAATTATATTAATAACTGTTATATAATACAATGAAAATTTTATCCTGTAACTAAGGTAGCTGAGCACCTGAATTAATTTCTATTTCGAGTTTTTCATTATGATAAATGTGTCTTAATATATGTTTGATGTTTATTTTTTTATTGCCCATATATATATTAGCATGATATTTTGAATAAAGCTCAAAAATTTTTCCCACTTTAATTAAAGTCTTATCTAATAGGCCTAGATTCCCATCATTTAGTTCTAAGTAAGTTCTCTTAAATTCTAATTCCACTACTTCCATAAACTCATCTATACTTATACTTTCTAAACTAAGATTGCTTTTGACCCTTGCAACTATAACTAGGTCATAATTCATTTTATCCCTTCTATTATCTATAAGCCCTGCTCGCAGCTCTGTATGGATTGGGTAGGTTTTTTCAACTGAAAAACCTGATTCAATTAGAGCTTCCATTAATACTTGCCATCCTTCTACGGTACTATTATTGTAAGTAAGTATTAATGGAGATTCATCTTTTAGTACTCTTCTGGTTTCCTTAAAGCATTTAGTTAATTTGAATTGAAATTGCTGCATAGTTATCCCTCTTACATTATTTACAGTAACTTCACTATTAAACAGTATATGCTCCTGACCAAAAAAATTATATTTGTTCTTTAGTATCATTCTATCCCAAACATAAAAAAACTCACTTATTTCACTATAGTTTATAGCTGAATAGTATGGTGGATCTGTAACTACAGCATCTATAGATTTATCTGGTAAAAAAGATAAATCATCTGCACTGCCGCACTCTAACATAGTATTTTTATCAGAACTTATCAACTCTTGGAAATTATCAGTAAATTCCGAATAAAATTTTTCATCTTCTAATATTACATTCTTATTCTTTCCACCTATACTTTTTCTTTCGTAAGGGCAATAATTGAACTCTTTACTTTGAATAAAAGACTTGAAATATTTCACAAAACTTCCTCTTCCAAGTTTTGTACCCCATATATTATTTTCTACGGGATTCATTACCGGAGCCATGTGATGATCACCAAATAATGGTTCTACCTTCCCGCATTGTGAATTATATATACAAAACATGTTATTGGCATTTATAGTGTTTGAAAATACGCATAAAAGTAACTCCTTAATTTTTTCATCTTCAATTTTATCTATTTCTTCTATAAGCCTAGATAAGTAATAGAGTTGCCTATAGTTAAACATCTGATTCCAGTAATTATAATTATGATTTCTAATTTGCTTCGTATTATATCCATCTGGTATTTGAACATCAGGAATAAATTTACCTATCCTATGACTTAAACTTTGATATTTCGTTTTAATATCCCTATATTTATCGAAATCGTTTTTATCAGGTATTTTAAAACCTTTCTCTCCTGTTTTAGGATCATAGTATTGAATTGCGTAGATCTCCGCTGAAAGTGGGTCTTTTCTTTTTTTCATTATATCTTTCATCAAGTTCCACTTTCCACCACAATTATCACATATAAAGTTTCTACCTTTATAAACGCCTGTATCCTTATCAAATTTATAGCTACAGTCTTTACATATTAGAATCTTTTCATTTCCTCTTACTATTTTTCCGCACTTAGGACATATATTATAGTTATCAAAATTTTTTTTAATTAGCTTCGTAATAGAATAGGATGGAAACAACTTAATGTATCTGCCACAGTTAGGGCACTTAGCTTTCTTTACCCAAAGTACATACATTATATCAACTTTTCGATTTGTATTTTCATTGTAATCATATATTTCAGTGGTGTATTCCTCTTTTATTTCATTACCTATATTATTTTCTATCCTAGTAAATTCAAGCTGCAGCTTCTTTATCATTTCTTGCTGCCAATTGTCTTTATCTAGTTCTGGTATTTGAAGTTCATTTTTTGTTATAAACCAAGCAACTGGATTGATATCTATGCCTATGGCTTTCCCACCAAGTCTAAGAGTATTTACTAGTGTAACTCCTCCCCCCATAAATGGATCCAGTATTACCTTGCCTTCTAGTAGCTTTGGATTATTCCTATAGTATATATTGTGAAAATCGCTCACTTTCTCTTTATCTAGTTCCAATGATAAAAGAATGCTTCGAAATATAGCATCTGTTTTTCTGCCAAACCACTTATGTATTTGATATATGGGTTTCTTACTATTTGCTTCTTTTTTAGATATTTTCGATACGAATTCTATGGGAATATTACTATTTATAGACTTTAACATATCCAATCACCCTTATATAAAATAATAAAATACATTGAAATCACATATTGCTTTTTATACAGAAGCATGTCTGCATAAAAAGCAATATCATAAATTAATATATTCAGCAGTATATTCCGTCTACTTTTAATTATAAATGTAATAATCATTATTTTAAATACAATTTATACGACTTTTAATTGTTCTGCTATTAAATTTTTATTTTTGTATTGTTCCATATCGTTATTCTTTAACTTTTGCCATAACTTATCCATAGTCTTTTCAGGATTATAGTAAAACTCACTTGGTCTTATTCTTAAGAATGTCCACCCTATTCTTTCTAATTCCATCTGTGCTTCTAATCTCTCTTCCCAGTCGTAACTTTCGTTAAGCATCCCTCCCTCACATATGATTGCTATTTTATTTGTTGAGCCTTCTACCACAAAGTCTATTTTATATCTTCCTATTTTAACTTGAGAGGCTAATTCAATTCCTTTATCACTAATCATATTATATACGTCTTTTTGAAATCTCGTTTGAAAAGCGTAATTAATATTTGTATTATGACAATTAACTTTATCATAGTTTAAACAATAATTTAGAAGAGAATATCTAATACATTCTGTATTAAGCTCCTCTAAATCTATTGAATAAATTAGCCACATCTGATTTCTAGCCCTGCTCGCTGCTACATTAAACCTTCTAATATCTGACTCTTTGGTCAAAGACGTAAATTTTACATTATTTGAAATAACCATTGATAAAAACATTATGTCTCTTTCATCCCCTTGGAAGGAATAGGCATCTCCGCATATAAGTTTTCTTTTTATCATCTCTTCTTCACCTATTTTTTCTCTTATCATACTTTCAATCAGTTCACCTTGAGATTCTCCAAGAAGAGATATAGCCCCCATTGTCATTCCTGTATATCGCCTATCTCTGCAGCATTCCGCTACTTTATTTGCTATAAACTCTGCCTCTGGAATATTAATTGGCTTGCTTTGCTCTCTGTACCCGTTGTCAATCTTTACTGGTACTACAGGAGGATAGAAAGCCTCATAGGATTTAAGATATCTTAAAGGCTTTATATCTCCAGCATAGCAGTTATCATTGCTAAACTTAATTATTTCTGGTACACATCTAAAGTGTTCTCTAAGCATTAATCTATTAGGAAAAACTCTTAGTGCAGTATCGTAAAGGCTAGTCTGAAGGTCAAACCATTCGTTTTGAGGTATATCCCTTAAATGTTTGTTAATTAGCCCCTGTATAAACCCTTGATCTATTCCTATGACTTCCGGGCTTATCTGCTTATCATCTCCTACTATAATAGCTTTCTTTGCCCTCATTAATGCACATATTGAAAATATATCACTTTGACTGCTTTCATCAAATATAATTACATCAAATAAGTCTCTTGATAGTTTTATATTTTCAATTACTCTATTTAAAGGCATAATCCATACTGGAATTATTCTTTTACACTTCTCCATCTCATCCTGAGCTATTCTTCTATAGTTTGAAGCCATTTTTCCAGTACCTTTGCCAATCCTCTTTACCGCTTGCATCCATGCAAATAGACTTCTCTTTTCACTTTCTGTAGTTTTTAATATTTGGTTATACCAAGTTTTTTTTGCTACTAGTTCTTTTATCAACATTTTTTCTCTTCTTTTTTCCTCAGATATAGCTTCTTCAATAGAGTCAATATTTAACTTATGAACATCCTTTAATAAAGATCTCCACTCCGCCCATTTCCATGCGCTAGACCAATTTTTAAAGAGCGATCCAGCATTTTCCCACTGGTTAAGTATCTTTTGGGCTGTATTCGGACAGGCTTCTTCTAATTTTCCTATAAGATTATCAAGCTCTATGAACTTGCTTTTTATAATTTTAAAATTATCGATTTCCTTTAGCGCATCATTAATCTTAACTAAATTCATCTCTCCAACAGCATCGTATAATTGTTCTAACTTTCCTGTAGCCAAAATAAGCTTTTTCAAAACATCAATATATGCTTTTAGATTGTTATACTCATCTATTTTCTTTATACATTTAACACCTTCGATTAAGTAGTCATAAGTTTCTTTTTTATACCAATCTATATTTATTGATATAGATATTTTACCTAATGCTGCTATTACTTCTTTTTTATAATTTTTATCCCACTGAACAATACTATCCAAGTGTTTTATATGCTGTTCTATTTTAATCATTTGAAGATTGTTCTTATAAGCTTCTGATATTTCACTTTCATATTCCTTAATCGTATTATTCCAAAGCGTTGTTAGATCTCTAACTATAAGCTTTTCTTGAATATACAGTTTTAATATAAAAGCTTGATCTAAAGTCTCTAGCGGTTTGTAATCTATTATACATTCATTAATTATATAATTAAATTCGGGATGAATAATTCTAAAAAACTTACCTATTTTTTTCTTTGAATTTATATTTTCATATAGAATATCAAAATCCTTATTAAGTTTATCTATATCAACCTTATCAGGTAATTCCACACTATGATTCCTTAATTCATTTCTTATTTTCCCCAACACTAACATATAATCATTAGATTTATGCCATAAATCAATCATAGAATCATGCACTATTTTACTTTCATAATATTTTGCAAATATATTGCTAAATATGCTATTTTCTAGCTCGCATATTGAATTTTTACATTGTACTAATAATTGTAACAATCTGTCATAGTTACATCTGTCTTTATCAGGTATACGCCAATTCTTTATATATTTTATACAGTTCTCATATTCATTACTTATTTCTTTAAACCTAATTATTTTTTGGCATATTTCTTTACTTTTAGGCAACTTATCTACCATAACCTTTAATGTATCAAAGTTATTTTTTTCAT
The DNA here is from genome assembly GCF_055391695.1 of Clostridium nitrophenolicum. Lineage (NCBI taxonomy): Bacteria > Bacillati > Bacillota > Clostridia > Eubacteriales > Clostridiaceae > Clostridium > Clostridium nitrophenolicum. Next base: position 5,734,720 of record NZ_AP042469.1, on the reverse strand, counting down.
CTTTACTAATTCTGCTTAATAAAAAAGTCAGTCTTTCAAACTCTAATTCTGATATAGGCATTTTTTTCTCAAAGCTAACTTTATCTTCTATCCAAGAGCATTTTTCTTTGTTTCTTTTAACCCAAGCTGCAATATCTATAATCTTATATTTTTCATTGTTATAATTTATAACTTCATTTTCTATATGCTGAATTTCCTTAAATTGGTTATACAGAAGTTCTTGGTTTTTTTTACATTTGTCTAATTCTAACTTTAAGTCTTGGATTTCTTCATATAAATTTTTAGGATTTACAGAAAGATTGTCAGATATTTTTTTTACCGCCTCATTAAGCTTTTTTAATGAAGCAATATCATTCCCTAAAACACTCATGCATAGTGGCTGAACCTGTTCAGGTATCTTATCTGCTAGAACCTTTAGTGCTCTATCCGTTTGGCTAGTTACGAGCACTCTCTTCCCATGAGCTAATAAATGGCATATTAGGTTTGCTATTGTATGACTTTTCCCTGTTCCTGGAGGACCTTGTACTACTACTCCATAATTTTCACATATTCTTTCCACTACCTCCCTTTGCTCCGAATTAGATGACAATGGAAATAACACATCTTTATGTACTTCACTCCACTCCTTTAAATCTTCTTTACTTTGTTCTATTTTCTCATCATTGACTAGCGACTTAATAGTTTTAGGTATTGGTTGTCCATTATTCACCTCATTTATAATATTATTGAGTTCCAGCTGCCATAATCTCATATTGTTTTTTCTAATTAGAATTACAGGTATATTATAAATTACAGGATCACTTGACAAAGCTATTTTATCTATTGGAACTCTTAGCTTTTCAAATCTCCCATTAGGACTTAAGTATGATACTATTTCTGTCAATATGTCTTCTATTTCATTCATATTTCGTGGATCAAAATTTATATCTTTTAATTTTCTTTCTATGTCAAGTATGCTGTATGAATTAGGTATATCCATTCCATCGAATATATTAGCTTCCATAATTGTTTTATTATCTGGAATTAAACTAAATATATTACTGTTAGCATTAAAATCTAGTTTCATTCTTGTTGTTAGGACAGGATGCATTATTTTCTCATTGTTAAAATTCCAAGCTACGAGTCCATGTCCCCATACAATCTCTACACTTTCTCCTTTTTTCTGAAACTCCAGAAAAAGTTTAAAAAATTGTTCATATATGCTTTTACACTTTTTACTTATTTCAAGCCACCAGTCTTTGTCATTACTTTTATTTATGTTGCATCCAATAGTTTTGCAAAGATCTTCTTCCCAGTATATCTTTTCATAGTCCCAAACAGTCCTTATTATTTTCTCATTTAAATTCTTTACATTTAATAGATAAGAAAATAACTGTATTACTTTGTCTTTGTAGTCCATTATTTTCCCTCCCATAATATTAACCTATAAGTATATTTGCTTTCTTGTAAAATTATACCATTTATAGTGATGTTATTCAAAATTTTCGTTAAACATATTTCAAATATAACTGACAGCTTTTTTAGACTTATTTCTAAAGAAAGAGCTCAATGAACTATAAAAGTTCATTGAGCTCTTTTTATTCAGTAACATTTTTAAATTTTCCTATACCTATATATATTATGTATCCAACTATAGCAATTGCTACAACTATGTCTGCAATATGGAACCATGGACGTATTGCAACCCAATTCTCTCCCATTTTATATCCAGCATATCCAAGAATTATACTCCATATTAATGATCCTAAAAATGTGTATATAGTAAACTTCTTAAAGTCCATCTTGCTTATACCTGCTGGTAAAGATATAAAAGTTCTTATTATAGGTAGTAATCTAGAATAAAAAACAATTTTTTCACCATATTTGTTGAAATATTCGTCACTTTTCTCTATTTTAGATTTAGATAGCCTTAATTTATCTGCGTATTTTTCAACTAATGGCCTTCCACCGTATTTTCCTAAGTAGTATGCTCCAATTGATCCTACAGTACCTCCTAAAGTTCCCATCATTATCATCCAGAATAAATTTAGTCTTCCGGTATAACTTAGATAACCCCCAAAAGGAAGGATGGCTTCGCTTGGTATTGGAATACATGCACTTTCTAATGCCATTCCCCAAAATATCCCCCAATACCCTAACTTATCTAGAACTAAAATAACTACATTTATTAAACTTTCTATCATATATAACTTCCCTTCTTAAGACACATGAAAATATACTGTCATACTGGCTTGTCATTTGTTTGAGTGTGCCTAACTTTAGCATATTAAAATCTATATTAAACACCAATAACTTTCCAAATTGCTTATAGGTTTACTCAATTATTAACCGTAAGATTATTTTCACAAATAATCTTACGGTTAAATCATACTTCTCAAATAAAATATTTTGTTATTTTTTACATGAGTTTCTTTCTACTAATTCATGATCTAAAACATAATTTTTAAGTTCTAGCTCCTGCTTATTTATAATTTTTATAAGCATTCTCATACCTACTGAACCCATATCATACATAGGTTGAGCTATCGTTGTAAGTTTTGGATAGAAAACAGAAGCTGAGTAAATATTATCAAAACCTATAACATCTACTTCTTCAGGAACTTTTACATCTTTATCTCTCAATGCATTTATTGCTCCCATTGCGATCTCATCACTAGCACAAAATACAGCATCTAAACTTTCGTTTTGAAGGATGTTATTCATACCTTCATATCCATCTTGTGCCTTTAATCCTCCAAAATATACAATTTTCTCATTCAATTCAATATTATTTTGCTCTAAAGCTTTCTTGTATCCTATGTACCTTAAGGCACTAGCATGCTCTGCATCTTCATGAGTTCCTATATAAGCTATCCTTTTGTTGCCCTTTCTAATTAGATAATCTACGCCATCAAAAGCAGCTTTTTCATTATCTATAGTTACACTTGGAATATCCCCTTCTCTACTTGTAGTTTCAACTAAAACCATTGGAAGTTCTAGTTGGTTTATAAGTTCTAAAATATTCGGTTCAAGGGAAGTACTCATATATAGAACTCCATCTACCATCTTTTCTTTTAAAACTCTTAGATACTCTATTTCTTTTTCTGGATCTAAATCTGTATTACATAGCATTATATTATAGTTATATATATTAGCTACATCTTCTGCCCCTCTCACTATTTCAGGGTAAAACTGACTTGATATATCTGGTATTATTATACCTATTGTTCTTGTTTTCTGAGTCTTTAGACTCCTAGCTACTATATTTGGTCTATACCCTAACTTATTTATAGCTTCTAAAACCTTTTTTTTAGTTTCTTCATTTACCACATCTACATCATTTAGTACTCTTGAGACTGTAGCGATTGATACGCCTGCTTCTTTTGCTACATCCTTAATTGATGCTGCCATTTTATCAACTCCCGATATATTTTCTTTTAAATATTATACTTATAAAACGTTTTTATTACAAGTTAGTTTGTGTTAATTATAGCTTAATCACCTAAAAAATCACAAATCAGATGTACTTAACATACTAACTTGCTATTTTTTGAAGATGTCTTATATTAAAAATGTGTATAAGATACTATTATCTTATACACATTTTTGGGGATTATTACTTAACTACTTCTACTGATATATTAAAGTCTTCTCCGTTTATCTTGCATTTATTATACTCTACATCTGCATTATAAATAACTTTCGCTGCAAGAGTATCCTTTTTAATTTCTTCCTCATGCTTTTTAACTACTTCTTCAAGAGATTTATTTCCTGAAACGTATAGTTTTATCTTATCAGCAACTTCAAATCCACTTTCTTTTCTCATATTTTGTACTTTGCTTAATATTTCTCTAAGATTTCCTTCTTCTTTTAATTCTTCTGTAATATGAGTATCTAATACTACACCAACTTCACCTTCACCTGCAAATGCAAATCCTTCTAATCCTTGCATTGTTACTAGTAAGCTTTCACTTGTTAACTCAATGTCCTCTTCATCTATTGTTATATAAACAATTTCTCCAGCTAGTATTCTTTGAGCTAAATCCATTTGATTCATTGATGAAATTTCTTTTCTTATAGCTGGTATTAGCTTACCATATGTTTTACCAAGCACAGGTAAATTTGGTTTTATGTCAAAATTAACATACTTTGAAAGATCCGCTCCAAACTTAACATCTTTTATATTAAGCTCTTCCTTTATTATATCTCCATAGTATTCTGGAAGTGACTTAGTACTTACAAGCATTTCTGAAAGTGGCTGTCTGTTCTTTATGTTAGCTGAGTTTCTTGCACTTCTTCCTAGTTTAACTATTCTATAAGCATCTTCCATGTCTTCTTCTAAATCTTTATCAACTAAAGCTTCATTGTATTGTGGCCAGTTACATAAATGAAGACTTTCTGGAGCTGATGAATCAAGACCTACAACTAGGTTTTGATAAATTTCTTCTGTCATAAATGGTACAAATGGAGCTGCTATTAAACTTAAGGTATTTAACACTCTATATAAAGTTACATATGCACCTACCTTATCATCTGTTAATTCCTCACTCCAGAATCTAGCTCTATTTCTTCTTACATACCAGTTAGATAATTCATCTACAAACTCTGCTATATTCTTAGCAGCTTCTGTTATCTTATATCCATCTAGATAGTTTTCTGTTTCTTTAATTAAAGAATTCAATCTTGACATAATCCATTTATCCATTACATTTCCACTTACAAAATCATTGTAATCTAATGGATTAAAGTTATCTAACTTTGCATATAAAACATAGAATGAGTATACATTCCATAGTGTTCCTAGGAACTTTCTTTGAGTTTCTCCAACATCATCAACTGAGAATCTTGTTGGTAACCAAGGTGCACTTGCAGTATAGAAATGCCATCTTGTAGCATCTGCTCCTTGAGCTTCTAAAACTTCAAATGGGTCAACAACATTTCCTTTTGACTTTGACATCTTTAATCCATGTTTATCTAAAACGTGTCCTAATACAATACAGTTTTCAAATGGATTTGTATCAAATATAGCTGTTGATACAGCAAGTAATGTATAGAACCAACCTCTTGTTTGGTCAACCGCTTCTGATATAAATTGACCTGGGAAGTTCTTTTCAAATACTTCTTTATTTTCAAATGGATAGTGATGTTGTGCAAAAGGCATTGAACCTGAGTCAAACCAGCAATCTATAACTTCTGCAGTTCTAGTCATTTCTTTTCCGCAATGTGGACATTTTAGCTTAACATTATCTATAAATGGCTTATGAAGTTCTACATTTTCAACATTACCAACAGATTTTTCTTTTAACTCTTCTTTACTTCCTATACATTCTCTGTGACCACATTCACATTCCCAAATTGGAAGCGGTGTACCCCAGTATCTATCTCTTGAAATACCCCAATCGATAACATTTTCTAAGAACTTACCAAATCTTCCTGTTCTTATGTTATCTGGATACCAATTAATTTTATTATTATTTTCAAGAAGTTTATCTCTTAATGATGTCATTCTTACAAACCAGCTATCCTTTGGATAGTACAGAAGTGGAGTATTACATCTCCAACAATGTGGATATGAGTGAGTAAATTTCTCTGATTTATAAAGCATATTGTTTTCTTTCATATATTCTAGGATCTTAGGATCTGCTTTTTTAACAAACATTCCAGCCCAAGGCTTTACTGACTCTACAAATTTACCTTCTGCATCAACAAGATTTATTAATGGTATATTATGCTTTTTACATACTAGGTTGTCATCTTCACCATAAGCTGGTGCAGTGTGAACTATTCCTGTACCATCTGATAAAGTTACAAAATCACCATGAATTACAAAGAAAGCTTTTTCTTGTGGAGTTTCGAACTTGAATAATTGCTCGTATTCCGTTCCTAATAATTCTTCACCTTTAAATTCTTTTACAATTTCGTAATCTCCTTCTATAACCTTTGAAGCTAAGTCTTTTGCAACAATGTAAGTTTCTCCGTTATTTAAAACTTCAACATAGGTATAAGCCTTATTTATAGTTAAAGCCATGTTTGAAGGCAATGTCCAAGGTGTTGTTGTCCACGCTAGTATATATTTATTTTCTTCACCTTTAACCTTAAATTTAACAAATGCTGTAGCTTCTTTAACATCTTTATATCCTTGAGCAACTTCGTGTGATGATAAAGCTGTTCCACATCTTGAACAGTAAGGAATTACCTTATGTCCTTTATAAAGTAAGTCTTTATCCCACATTTGTTTTAAAGCCCACCATACTGACTCAATATAGTTATCATGATATGTTACATATGGATTTTCCATGTCAACCCAAAAACCTATTTGTTTTGTCATCTCTTCCCATTTGCTTACATAAGTAAATACGCTTTCTTTACATTCTTTAACGAATTTTTCCACGCCATATTCCTCTATTTGAGGTTTTCCTGAAATCCCAAGTTTCTTTTCTATTTCTAATTCAACTGGTAATCCATGTGTATCCCATCCAGCTTTTCTTAAAACTTTATATCCTCTCATAACTTTATATCTTGGAATTATATCTTTCATAACCCTTGTAAGAATATGTCCTACATGTGGTTTTCCGTTTGCTGTAGGTGGTCCATCATAGAAAGTAAAATATTCTCCATCCTTATTTGAATCAAAGCTTTTCTTTATTACGTCTCTTTCTTCCCATAGTTTCATTACATCTTTCTCCATTTGCACGAAACTTCTGGAGTTATCAATTTTTTTGTACATAATCTAAGCCCCTTTCTATTCATATTGTAATTTTTAACTAATTTTCTAGTTTTATACTAAAAGTAACCATTTTATAAATAAAAAAACTTCATCCAAAATAGGACGAAGTTAAATTCGCTATACCACCTATGGGTAACAATAATTCAAGCACAGACATACTCTATTCTTTAACGCAGAATTACGAAGAAACTTACTAAAGATTTAATCTTATTCAGCTGCTTAACTCCCAGGTGATTTTCTTTAAATCTTTCCTGTGGATTTTCACCATTCTCCACTCTCTGTAAGTAACATAGATTTAAATACTTTTCCTGCTCAACATTTTTTAATCTTATAATTTACATTATGTTTTTAATTTGTTTTTATTATAGTATAAGGTTTTTTCATTGTCAATTTATTTATATAAAAATTTGATATGAATTTTGCCTATTTTCCTAAACATTCTAAAATTCCATTAGCTATAGCCTCAGCATACTTTTGTCTGTAAGAATCACTTGCTAATTTTTCAGCATCATTAGGATTTGTTAAAAATCCTAGTTCTGTAAGTACTGCTGGCGAATTTGTATTGTTTACAACATAAAGCCAGTTTCCGTCTTTAAGACCTCTATTATAAGTACCTACTCCACTAATTATGTTCTTTTGTATAGCTGTGGCTAACCTTTCGGATTCTGAATTTGATTCATTTCTTAGAGTTTCTGTACCATTTGCACTCTCAACTTCAAAGGAATTGCAATGTATAGATACGAAATACTTTGCATTTGCATTATTAGATATATCACAACGTTTTTGAAGACTTTCTGTAACACTCATAGGTACTGATCTTTGATCTTCTGTTCTTGTATATACTACCTTTACACCTCTATCTTCAAGTATTTTTCCTACTTTTAAGCCTACAGATAATGTAACATCATCTTCTTGTAACCCGCCTATACCTGTTGCACCTGTATCTTTACCTATTCCATGCCCCGGATCAATACATACTACGTTATTATTTGATGTATCTGGTTTTGAGAAAACAGTCAATATAAGACTTACGCTCCCACTATATCCAGCTACAGTACCTTTATATGTAAATGTACCTTCTTGAGATGTATCTACATTTTTTGAATCCCATATTACATTAACCTTTTTAGTACTTCCATCGCTCATAGTAGCAGTTACAGCCAACGGAAGCGTATAACTACTTCCAACAGCTACACTAGCAGGAGTATCTGCTATTGAACTTATTTTCACATTATCTTGTTTCTTTAAATCAAGAGATTTAATTATTCCATTAGCTATAGCTGATGCACTTTTATCTTGAAAATCTGAAGTTCCAAGCAAGTCTCCTTCTTGTTGATTACTCATAAATCCTAACTGCACCATTACTGCATTCCCTGAAGTTCCTCTTAATATTTCATGTTGTGCAAGTCCAACTTTTATTCCTCTATTAGTAAGTCCAGTATTCTTTACCAATCCATCTTGAATAGCTTGAGCCAACTTCTGCCCTATAGCATCAGAATCAGTATAATATGTTTCTACTCCATTTGCTGATGGGTTGCTAGGAAATGAATTGCAATGTATACTTACAAAGAAATCTGCTTTAGCATTGTTAGCTATATCAAAACGAGGTTTTAAATCATTATCTTTGCTCCATGTAATGCTGTCACTTTGTCTTGTATATATTACATTTACACCATTATCCTGAAGAATCTTCCCTACTTTTAGAGCTACAGATAAGTCTACATCCTTTTCTTTTATTCCTGACAAACTTACATTTCCTGAATCGTTTCCACCGTGTCCTGCATCAATGCAAACGGTAAGCTTTTGATCATTGTTTGCCGTACTGCTCTTAGTGGAAAATTTCATTTTAGCTGGTTTTGCTAAATTACCTTTATTTATACCCTTTATACCATCCTTAATAACTAAATCATAGTTTTTGCCATAGGTGTATTGACCTTTAGGTGATACTATGATAGAACTCTCATCACTCCCCAGCTTCAGATCAACTGGTATCTGCTGTCCACTTTCATCCGTTACTACTATAAGAGAGCTATCAATTGTATTTTTATCTAGTTTTTGATTAAACCTTATTGTCCATGACTTATCTAGTTCTATATTTGCTTTAGTTCCTTTGTCGTCATAGACACCATCAGCATGTACAACATTTGCTTTTATCAAAAAACTAAATATAAGTAATAACATTGAGATTAAGACAGCATATCTCCTTTTACTTTTCAAGTGACCACCCCACATTTACTAAAAATCATCATTATTTACCATATATTTGAATATCATTATATAATATTCACTAAATACTATTATAATATAAATTAACCAAATTTTATACAAAAAATCAAATATACTTTCATATTAAATTAAATTTCATTTCAATTTTTTACCATATAAGACATATGGGTAATTTACATAAAAATTTACAGAAAACTAAGCTTGCTCAAGAACTTTATTTTTAATTTTTATGATTACTAGGTTAATCAGAGGTAGTAGATATAAGTAAAATAAATATGGAATACAACTGTTATCAGCATTTAAGTTTACCATAGGCAATAATAGAGCTATATTCCATGGAATAATTGCTGATACTACTATAGCTGAATTCTCTAAATCCACAGCCATGTAACTTTTCCCTGACTTTTTATTCTCATAAGCTTTGCTATTAAGCATATGAGTTAAAATAACCGATAACGCTTGGCTACATCCAAAAATAGATGTAAATATACTGGTTATAACGGTATTCTTAAATAGACCAAATCTAGACTTAGACTTTTTAGTATAGTTCTCAATTTTACTCAGCATACCCGTTCCTTCAAATATTCCTGAAAATGCAGAGGAAATAAAAATAACTAGAGAGGTTTTAAGCATAGAAATAATTCCGCCACCTTTGATTATGCCACTTAAGTTACTATTTTGCTTTATGCTATATCCCCAAATGATATACTTTATATTTTCAATAAAACTATTATGCTGGATGAACATACTTAAAAATACTGCACATATTATGCTAAAAAACATTGAAGTCTTAACATTTATCTTAAGTAAAGATAAAATAAAAATTATAAAAGCAGGCAAAAGAACAAAGATATTAATATTAAATACCTTAATTATTTCATTGTTTATTCCACTTCCTCCTGTACTTACAGGAAATTTCATAGATACTATAGTATATAAGATTATGGATAAAATGAAAGGTACTATGCTAGTCTTAATCATATTTTTTATATTGTCATATATATCTGTATCCGTTAAAAATGCTACTAAATTAGCACTTGAAGACATAGGCGAACATCTATCACCAAAATAAGCCCCAGCAATTATTGCACCAGCAGCAGCTCCGATATTTTCTCCACCACCTCTCGCTATAACCATAAGCGCTATTCCAACTGTTCCTGCTGTCCCAAAGGAAGTTCCTATAAGAAAGGATACGATACAACTTATTAAAAATGCCGATAGAATAAATAGGTGAGGATTTAAAAATTCTACTCCGTAGAATACAATAGCCGATACGGCTCCTGATGCCATCCAAATAGCAGTAATCGCTCCTATCAAAACAAAAATTTGTAATATCGTAACTGATTTTTTACCGCCATTATAAGCCATTAGAAGGGTTTCCTTTAGTTTATATCCCCTTTTTAGAGCACAAAATATAAATATTATTAATCCTACCGCAAGAGGATAACCTACAAATATTCCTCTATATACACTTATAATTAACATAAAAAAACAAACTATAAAAGAAACTAAAATATCCATCATACTCACCGCCTTATAAAAAAATAATAACAAAAATTTTTCTATAGTTAAATAACAACAGTTGTATATTTTAATATATTCTAATAAGGATATAATATTAAATGAATAATAATGAAAGAGGTGCTTTTATGGAAATAACTTGGCTTGGACATTCATCTTTTTTGCTAGAGGATTCAAAGGGACGAAAAGTTTTGATGGATCCCTTTGATGAAAGTGTGGGATATCCTGTTTTTGAGGGTGAAGTAGATATAGTTACAATAAGCCATTATCATTTTGATCATAGTTACACTGAAAAAGTAAAATTTAGCCACATTGCAGACAAAGCAGGTTTTTTCTATCTCTGCGATATACCTGTGGCAGGAATTCCATCTTACCATGACAAAATGCAGGGTGCTAAGCGCGGAGAGAATATGATTTTTATTATAGAAATGGATGGTTATAGAATTTGCCACTTAGGAGACTTAGGATATATACTATCTGCAGAGGAAATAAAAAGTCTAGGCAAGGTAGATATATTGCTCATACCTATAGGCGGAAACTACACTATCGATGGAAAAGAAGCATCAAAACTAGCTCATAGTATAAATAGCCCACTAATTATTCCTATGCATTACAATACCCCTATGCTTTCTTTTCAATTGGATGGTTTGGAAAACTTTTTAACCTATATGAAAAATGGTGAAAAAGTAGGCAGCAATAAGCTATCTATAGAAGAGCTCTTAGAAGGAGAAAAACAAGTTAAGATACTTAATTATAAATAGTATTAAAGCAGCTAGTTTAAACTGGCTGCTCTCTAACTTATGATGTTTAAAATTACAGCTTTCTTTAAATTAATGCTTCTTTTTACATCAATGATTCGCTGATTACTTGAACCTCTAAATTTTAGCTTCAGATCTTTTTTGTCCTCATCAAACTTTCCATCAACTAGGATATCTACATTATTTAGAAGTTTATTCCAGTTTTTACCATTGTTCATAGATTCTAAAATATATTCAAAAGTATATCCTGTGTAACACCACACATTAAGTCCTAGATCTTTTACCTTTTTGGCAATTATACTAAATTCTTCTGCCTGCTCAAAGGGATCTCCCCCTGAAAAAGTAACTCCCTTTATCATGGGGTTGCTTTTAATATCATCTACAAGTTCATCTATGTTTTTAAGTTCCCCACCTTCAAGATCATGAGTACTTGGATTAAAGCACCCTTTGCAATTATGCTTGCACCCTTGGGCAAAAAACACTCTTCTTAATCCTGGTCCATTAACTAAACTTTCATATGCTATTCCAGCCAACCTTACTAAATTAGTTTTCATAAAAAGCCACCTCCTATATATAATTTTTGTTAAGGCATCTGAAAGAAAATAACAAGTCAAAGATGCGACGGATATTTTGTGTCAGATAAGGAGACAGGTTCCGCAGATAGTGAACCCTATCTAAGGGTTCTGCCGACGAGGTATGACGCAAAACAGACTAGCATACTGACTAGTTATTTTTTTGAAGATGCCTAAGCTTTAAAAGACAGAGAATTTACTCTGCCTTTTAAAATATATAACTTATGTCAACTTTTAAATTGTATATACGTGTTTGCTACTTCCCTGAGATATTCTATCTGATCTTTCCGCTACTTTTCCTGAACCAAATCGTTCATCTAGTGAAAGATATCCTGTTACTCTTGATATCCCTTGTATATTGTTACTTTCACAGTTAGGACACTTTTCTTCTCCATGAAGATATGTTCCGCAGTCTCTACAATATCTTATGTGAAAGTTAATACCTATATAATTAATATTTGTATTGTTATATGCATAATTTAGTATATCCATAATCGTTTCTGCTGATGGGTAGTCATCTAACTCTATATAACTTATATGTCCACCATTACACAACTTATGGTATGGTGCTTCTATATCTATCTTATCTTTTATTGATATAGCATGCCCTACAGGTACGTGATATGAATTTGTATAATAATCCTTATCAGTTACTCCTGGTAATTCACCAAATACTTTTTTATCTTGAACAATAAATCTGCCGCTCAATCCTTCTGCTGGCGTTGCATAACAACTCCAGTTTAAGTGAGTCTCTTCAACTAATCTATCTGTATACTGTCTCATATGAGAGACTATCTTAAGCCCAAGCTCTCTAGATTGTTCATCTTCACCGTGGTGCTTTCCTGTCAATGCTGTCACAGTCTCTGCTAATCCTATGAATCCTATAACCCAAGTTCCTTGTATTAAAATTGGCTCTATTGAGTCATCAGCTTTTAAATTCTCTGACCCTTTCATAAGGCCTTGTCCAGCTACAAATGGCAAATCTTTCACTCTTAATCTTTTTAATACATCATATCTATGCATTAACGATTCTTTAGCTAATTCTAACTTGCTATCTAAAAGCTTAAAAAATTTATTTATATCTTTCTTCGCTAAAATACCAATCCTAGGTAAATTTATAGTAGTTGGAGCTATATTTCCTCTTCCTTTTGTTCCAGGTTCACCATTTACATTAGAACATATATAAGTTCTACATCCCATTGTAGCAGGTACTACACCTTTGTCATAATAAACCTTATTAAAATCAGCATCTAAATTCATAAATGTTGGATTCATTCTCTTAGCTGCTACTCTACAAGCTAATTCAAATAGATAGTAGTATGGATCTCCAACCTCTTTGTTAACTCCCTTTTTAACTCTAAATATTATATTTGGGAATATAGGTTGTTCTTCATTACCTAATCCTTTTTCGTACTCAAGTAAAAATATTTCACATATTAGTGCTGCATCTTTTGAATCTGGTATTCCAAGATTTATAGATGAAAATGGTACCTGACTTCCGGCACGGCTATGCATTGTGTTTAAATTATACACAATTCCCTGCATAGACTGCTCTATACATCTTCTGAGCTTCTTCTCTGTAACTTCCTTTATCTTTTCATCATCAATACCTAGTTCCGTTAATTCTTTTATTATTTCCTTCCTAGTTGGGTCAACAAACACTCCCATGTCATTGTCAAAATCCGGATGTGATTGTCCTCCGAACATATCATTTTGAGTTGATTGCAATAAAATACATGAAAGTTCTGCAGCAGACTCTATTCTCCTTGGTCTTCTTATAGTACCGTATCCTGTATTAAATCCTCTTTCAAGTATTTCTCTGGTAGGTATATGTAAACAATTTGTAGTTAAATTGTAACTATCTAAATCGTGATAATATATATCTCCATTTTCATGAGCTTTAGCTAAATATTTAGGCATAGCAGATAAGTTATGCCACTTATTTGATTCACTTGCTATCCTTAGTAGTTTTGAACTAAAGTTGTTTCCAACATTAGCATTATCTCTATCTGTTTCTACACCTATTTTTTCTATTGCTTTCATTAAATCTGATTTTATTTCTCTTATTTTAGTTCTTTCTCTTCTATAATTTGAATATGTAACTCCTATTTCTCTATAGTTATTTTCCAAAAGGGTATTTTCAACTATGTTTTGTACTTGTTCAACATTAAGTTGCTCTACATTAATTTCTTCTATTTTTTTAATTACTTTTTGAGTTAGTTCTATAAACTCACTTTCTTTTAGATCATATCCTATCTCTTCAGTGGCGCCTTTAATAGCATTGGTTATTTTAATAGAATCAAACTCTACTTTTCTACCATCCCTTTTCACAACATGTAGCATACTACATACCTCCAACCTACCATATATTGTGCTAAATACTTTGCTATTATACTATGAGAAAATTTTTTAATCAATTTTTAAATTAATGTTAAGAGTATATTATCACTGTTTACTTTAACTTACCTTCGTATTCTTTTATTTTTTATTATAGTATATGACTTGATATTTAATATTAATGAATAATTGGTATATAAAATAGTCAAACTATGGTAGAGGTGATACTAAATGATTGGCAAAATACTTGATATGAGCGTTACAGATGCTTTCATAAGTTTCCAAGATGGCACTACCATGGATATTGGAGTTTCTCATCTTCCTCCTGGTTCTAAAGTGGGAGATACTATAAATATTGAACCTAGACCAACAAGAATGACAAATGATAAATTAGTAGATTTCTTCTAAGGGTTCTATCAACACAGTATGACTTAAAGTAGTTTAGAATACTGATTGGCTATTTTTGTAAAGATGCCCAAAATAAAAAACTAAGAAGGTGCCGACACCTTCTTAGTTTTTTATTTTATTCTATTGATATAGCACTAACTGGACAGCTATCTGCTCCTTCTTGTGCGCTATCTTCAACTCCTTGTGGAACGTCCTCAGATATTGCAACTGCTTTTCCGTCATCATCCATTTGATAAACTTCAGGACATATGGATGGACATAAGCCACAGCCTATACAAGTATCCTTATCAACTACTGCTTTCATTTGTATTCCTCCTGTACATTATTTAATTATAACTTATACAATTAATATTCTTTTCCAAAATACTTCTATTTATGCTAAAACAGAAAGATTGCTTAAGTAAAATTAAATACCTATTTTACTTTTAAAATTATCCAATAAAACTTCATATTCTTCAGATTTGCTTACATAATCCTCAACATTTCCATTTTCCATACTTTCTACAAGATCAAGATTTATTGGCATTTCAGCAAGAAGCGGTAATCCTAAATATTCAGCTTGTTCTTCTGCTGTTTTTTTACTAAAGACTCTAATTTTCTCGCCACACTTGCCACATGTAACATAGGACATATTCTCTACTACTCCTATTATATTTACATTCATTTTTTTCGCCATTATAACCACTTTTTTAACTATCATAGATACCATCTCTTGTGGAGTTGAAACTATCACCATTCCCTCTAACGGAACCTCTTGCATTATAGTTAAGGCTATATCACCGGTTCCTGGAGGCATATCTATAAGAAGATAATCCAGTTCACCCCACTCGGTATCACTGTACATTTGTTTTAAAACTCCAGTAATTACTGGACCTCTCCATATAACTGGAGCTTCTTCTTCCTCTGTTAACAGATTTAAAGACATAACTCTAATTCCCATAGAAGTCTCTACTGGAGCAAATTTTACCTCATCACCATCGCCAACTTGAGAAATATCTGATCTCTTATCATTTATTCCAAAAAACCTTGGTATTGATGGGCCAGTTATATCTCCATCTAATACGCCTACTGTATATCCTAATTTTCTCAATTGAACTGCTAATATCCCTGTAACTGTGGATTTTCCAACCCCACCTTTTCCACTTATAATACCAATTATGTGTTTTATCTTCCCATACTTAGGTATTAGTCCTGAGCATCCACTATCACTATTACAATTTCCTTTACTTGGGCAGCTATTACAATTTCCCATTTCAATTCCTCCTTTATACGTCTTGCTAAAAGTGTTTTATAAAAATTATGTTTCCACATTATTCAATTTAAATACAATTATACCACTTTCATTATTACTTTTTCCATTTAAATAAAAAAGTACTATAGAATAAATTCCATAGTACTTCTAGAATTCAGAAGGTTTTTCTGATGATATTTTTACATTCCACCTACTATTTTCATATTTGTCATAAATATAGTACTTCTTTTCGCTTTTTTCAGCTTTATCCCAAAAAACCACTGTCGCTTTATATAAGGTTGATTTATATCCTTGAGTCTTTACTGTTACCCAAATATCATAATTTTCTTTACCCTTATCTGCAACACTTGCATTATTAAACTTATCTTTTAATTCTCCTTTGAAGTCTTCCAAGTCAGTAGACAATATAAACTTTGCTGCATCCACATCATCTTTTAGACTTACTCCTACACTCTTATTTTTGTCCTTATCTTTTAAATATTCACTTAAGGTATCTATTATTGAACCATAATACACTTCTTTAAAGTCCTTTGGCTTCCTTATTGTCCAAAAACTTTTTATTATATCATTGTCAATTCTTTTAGAAACAACATAGGTTTTATCATCACTATAAAGATTTCCGGAATCTGACTTGTCAAGTCCTGCTACATAATTAAACTTATGTACTTTGTTATTTCCTTCCACCATCTCAAAGACATAATCTGGTTCAAGAGAGGATTTTTGTGTAGCAGCTTTTGCAGTCGATAATATGTCATATAGCTCTCCTATTGCCTTTTGGTCGGTAACTATAAATCTAAATCCTTGATCTCTAGTACTTTGTATTACAATTTTCTGTATTTTCCCCTGCTTTATATATTCGAAATCAGTATTTTTAAGGCCAGACTTAATTTTTATATTATCTAACCTCGAGCAACCAGTAGAGAACACACAAATTATCATAAAAATAATTAAGAAGAATCTTTTTATATTTAATGATTTATTAATTCTTTTTGTCAACTAATATTACCTCCTAAACTTCAATACTTACTTAAAGTTTTACTTTAGGCACCTAGAAGAAAATAGACTAGCATACTGGCTAGTTATTTTTTTGAAGCTGCTTCATACATTATAACATATTTAATATAAAAAAACTCTCTTGTAATATATGTCACAAGAGAGTTTTTTCTTACTTATTATTCTTTATAATTTAATGTTTGAACTATAGTTTTAAAAATAGTTGGCATGTTCTCCTTAAAATTATTTTCTCTTACAAAAAAGGAAAACCTAAAAAATTTATCCTTATTTCTCAAAAAATATTCATATCCTTTAACACTTTCATTTGAGGGAGTAACTATAGTATAAGAGACCAAATAACCATCTCTATTATTTATAATTATAGGATTGATACTATAATCCTTATACAAATTTTGCTCACTAGATATTTTTTTACTCTCTTCTAAAAATGTTCTTAAATCCTTATTTAGATTCCAAGCCTCTACAAAACCATGAATTTTAGAATCCTTTGCTATAAAATCATTATGATATATTATTTCTCCTCCTGAAAAGTTTCTTTGTTCTGTAGCCCATTCGGATGGAAGTTTATAGCTCAACTTCTTATCTAAAGCTTCATATTTTTGCAGGGAACTTATATTGTTTTGTATAAGAGCAGTAAACTTAAGTCCTGCATCAAATTTTTTTTCAAGTCCTAATAATACAAACATAAGACCTATTATTATTACTGTAACCCCTAATCTTTTTCTATTTATTATTATAAGTTTCATATGAGTACCACCTTAAATAAAATATAAGTTTCATTTTCACCTCCTATAGTCTTAAATTATCAACTTGATTTAGTTAATTATATGAAAACAGCACCAAAAATATTAGATATTTTTGGTGCTATAATAATAAATCATGTTCTACTTTTTTACTGGTACAACGATAGTTGAGGTTCTAAAATCATAAAACATAAGCCAGTACCCAAAGCCGCTACGATCACCATATGCTGACTTTGCAGGTACCCAAGTAACAAATCCAGTCTTACCACCATAAGGTTGATGCTCTTTACCCCTTGTTCCTGGTATTCCATAAACCAAATATTTTACTTTTCCTTGCTTATCATACTTATAACCTACTACATAGTGTCCATGCTTCTTAAAATAAGGATAGTAACTTATCATAGGATAATATAATATAGTATATCTGTTATAATTTGATGCATCATACATATCTTCCACTTGACCTACTGAAACTCTAAACCACTTAGCTCTTTTTATATCTGAAGCCATATCTGTAATTTCTTCAAATCCATCAGTTAAGTTTCTAAAAAAGTCTCCTGTTGATCCTCTTGGGTAATCATCAGGTTCATCTTTACTTTCTCTTAAAAGTTCTTCACTTGAATCTTCTCTATTTGCTACTTGTACATCTTCATTTTCCAATTTTATGTTCTCTTCTTCACGAGTAAACTCCCCAACTTCAACATCTTGTTGTCTTTCCTCTTCACGAGTGAGCTCCTCAACTTTAACATCTTGTTGTCTTTCTTCTTCACGAGTAAGCTCCTCAACTTCAACATCTTGTTGTCTTTCCTCTTCACGAGTAAGCTCCTCAACTTCAATATCTTGTTGTTTTTCTTCTTCACGAGTAAGCTCCTCAACTTCAACATCTTGTTGTTTTTCTTCTTCACGAGTAAGCTCCTCAACTTGATCGTTTTTATTTTCTCTAGGCTGCTCAGCATACTCTTCTAATACTACGCTCTCAACTTCTCCACTTTCATCCTGTCTTGTAGTTCCATTATTTTCAATAATGCTTTCTTTATTCTCACTTAATTTTGCTGCCTCTATACTCTCCTCATACTTATCGAATATACTTTTCGGCTCTTCCATTACCTCTTCTTTGGACTCTCTAGCCTTATCTTCAATCACAGCAAATGATTTCCAATCCGGTATTTCAGTACTTGAAAATCCACTCATAACACCTAATATATTATTATCTAATAATTTAACTATAGCTGCTCCTGAAATCTTGTCAACGGATATGCCACTACCAGCTACATTATCCATAGGATAATCGTAACAAATATCTGCTCTGCCGTAGTCATCTATGTTCATTTCTCCAATTTTAATTATTTTTTTTACTTCTTTTTTATTACATATTAACATCATATAATAAGGCGCTAGTTCTTTTTTGAGGTTTTGCACATAATAAGATATTTTACACTTTTCGTTTTTTACTTCTAACTTGGCATATCCTGAAACTACTTTATCAGATGATATAGAGTATCCTTTTTCATCTTCCTGTAATATTATGAAATACCTACTATAGCTCTTTTTTTGTACCAACTCCGTGTACCTCCATATATTTTATTCATTATAATATATGAAGTAACATGCAAAAAGTGAACAAATAGTACAAAAGTTGTAAAAAAGATTATAATAAATCATGTATAGAATCTGCTAATTTACCAAATTCACCTATAGATAATGTTTCTCCTCTTCTCTTTGGATCTATATTTGCGTTATTAAAAGCTGTTTCCATTGTTTCACTAGATAACTTTAAACCTTTTAAAGCATTCCACATGGTTTTTCTTCTCATATTGAAGCAATGTCTTACAACCTTAAAAAATAAATCCCTATCTTTAACTTCCGCTCTAGGAGAATCTAGCTTATTTAGCCTTAAAACTATAGAATCTACTTTTGGCCTAGGTATAAATGAAGCTGGACTTACTCTTCTAACTATATCTATATCACAATAGTATTGTACGAGAATTGAAAGCGCTCCATATTCTTTTGTATTAGGCTTTGCTGCAATTCGCTCTCCAACTTCTTTTTGTATCATTATAGTTAATGACTTAAATTTATAATGTTCATTTAAAAGTCTTGAAATTATAGGTGTAGTTACATAATAAGGTAAATTAGCTACAACCTTAACGCTATTTTCTTCACCTATAATTTCATTAAAATCTACTTTTAGTGCATCTTTATGTATAAGTTGAAAGTTATCAAATTCTTTAAGCTCCTCATTTAAAATAGGTATCAAGTCTGAATCTAATTCTATTGCACACACCTTTTTAGCTTTTGTTAATAGCTCTTTAGTTAAAGTACCAACTCCTGGTCCAATTTCTATTACCAAATCATCTTTATTAACCTCAGCACCGCATACTATATCTTCTAGAACAGAATTATCTATTAAAAAATTTTGTCCTAGACTTTTTGAAAATTTAAATTCATATTTTTTTACTATATCTTTAGTGGATAAGTTCTCCATACTATTTCTCCTTATCTATTTTATTTACAGCTTCTATAAACTCTTCTCTAGTAATTCCATAATTATTAAGACGCATTAAAAATTGAGCAGTATTACAATATCCTATACCCAATTCTTTTCCTAGGATATCTCTTCTTTTCTTTGAATTATTGTTCCCTGTAAGACCAAAGAAAATCATATCTTCAACATTAAATTCCTCTCTTTTCTCCTTATTCTCACACTTAGCACACTCTAATGCTCTAATTATGGTATCTGGTTCTGCATTCTCTACACCAATGTCTCCATCTTTTATACCATCTTTCTGGGAGATATATGCATGTTTAATTCCTTGTACTCTCTTAGATATTATTCTTCTTATTTTTTCCCCCGCAAAATCGGGATCAGTAAGAATTATTACTCCCTGCCTTTTTTGAGCTTCTTTTATTCTATCAATCACTTTTTTGTTTATTCCGAATCCACCAACAGCTATAACTTCGGCATCTACAGCTTTTTTAACTGCAGTAATATCATCTCTTCCTTCAACTACAATGACTTCTTTAATCATAGTTTTCCTCCTTTTAGTCGGAACACTGGGTAGTTTTGCTTGTTTCCCTTCGGGTACCGGGTAACTTAAGATTTTCGCTTCCGCTTACAAGTTACCCGTGAAAGTTCATTTAGAACTTTTACCTAGCAAAATTACCCGTTAAAGTCCATTTAGGACTTTAACCTCCATAAAAAAATAAAACACTTATAATATAATTATTCTCATAATATCATAATAACATAACTTTAATAAGACATCTGAAAAAATAATAAGTCAAATAGACTAATCTACTGACTAGTTATTTTTTGAAGATGCCTAAACAATTTACAGAAAAAAATAGGAGCATATGCTCCTATTTTACCACATAAACGTTGACCCATTTTACACCCCAGTTGTCTGCTTCTGAACTTGAATTAAAATATACATCTATGCGATTACCCTTTATAGCACCGCCAGTATCTTCTGCAACTGCGTATCCATATCCTTCAATGTAGAGTTTAGTGCCAAGTGGGATAACCCTCGGGTCAACTGCCACTGAACTATAACTATTGCTATTTCTTTTAGCTACAGTTCCAGTTGCTGTAATTCCAAATCCTGCATCACCAGGTCCTTTACCTGTACTTTCATAATCTGAAGTATAAGCTGTAGCTCTCATTCTAATGGAGTCTTTATAAGCAACCTTTCCTCCACGTGAAGGAGTGTACACACCTACTGTGCCCATAGCTACTATTTTTTCAACAGGGTTCTTTTTTACAGTTTCACTTACTAATTTTCTTGAAATTTCTTTACCATTTTCATAGACCACTTTTGAAACAGTTTCTTTCTCTCCTGGTTGTCCTTCTTGTATAGTCTTTTTAGTCCCCTGTTCCATATCATCGTCTTTTTTAACAACTGTTGCATAATCTATTGGTTTAGTTTCTTTTATTTCTTTTGTCTCAACTCTTACTACTGCTACTTTTAATTCGTCCTTAAGCGCTACATCCTTTGATGGAGTTACCTTGTCAAACTCTTTAAGTCCTATACCCTCTTTTTCTAGCATTTTTTCAACACTATCTTCTGCAGATTGTATAGTTAATTGTTTTCCATCAACATCCACATGAACATTTAATGCTCTCTTAATGGAAATGTTAGCGCCTCTTTCAACTTTACTGTCTAAACTTGGGATTGCCTTGTCCTTCGGTCCTACAGTTATGTTGTTGTTACTTAATGCACTCTTATAAGTACTACTCAACGTAGTAATTTTCTGTTCTTTTCCGTCTATTGAAACTATAATTGTTTTTCTCATGCTGCAAATCACTACTGTTAAAATAGCTAAAACTAGCATTACTGCTGAAATAGCCTTAGGACCACTTGACAAATGTTTTTTAAAGTAATCTTTTAACTTTTCCACCATTACAATACCTCCTTCAGGCAAGAACGACAATACTGCCACAAATACATACTTTATTTTTCTAAATATCGTTCATGCTTTTTAGACTGTTTACAATGCAACTCTGTGCATAAATCTTAAGAATATAAAAAATTATGATTGCTGTTTTCCAAAACAGTCTACGCTTATTTTTAGGTGGAACTTATAAAATTTATTATAGTGGAATTTATAAAATTTATTATAATTATATGCCTTAAAAAAGCATTTAATCACCTAAATATGGAAACACAATTAAAGCTTAAAAATCGCATACCCATTTTACACTATTTTTTTATATTTAGCAAGTACTTAATATTGGAAATTGTTACTTCACTTACTTCGTCAGGCTCTACTTCCTTAATTTCAGCTATTTTTTCTATTATAAATTTAATATAGTCTGATTTATTTCTTTTTCCCCTATACGGAACTGGAGCCATATACGGGCAATCTGTTTCTACTACAATTTTATCTAAAGGTATTTCTTTTACAACCTCAATTATCTTTTTAGCATTTTTAAAAGTCACAACACCAGTAATGCCTATATAATATCCTAACTTTAAGCATTCTCTTGCAAACTCTAAGCTTCCTGAAAAGCAATGTATTTCCCCTGTAACCTCCGGAAACTGTTTTATTATATTTAATGTATCTTCGTGTGCATCTCTGTCATGTATAATTACAGGTAGATTAAGTTCTTTTGCAAGCTCCATTTGCCTTATAAATACCTTTTTTTGTATCTCTCTTTCTGGATTTTCATCGTAATAATAATCAAGTCCTATTTCACCTATAGCCTTAACCTTATCATTTTTCGCTAACTTTTTAAGTTCATCTATAACGGCTTCGTCTAATTTATCTGCATATTCTGGGTGTATCCCTACTGCTGCATAAAAAAAATCATATTTATCAGCAAGGGAAACTGAATCTACACTACCTTTTAAGGATGCACCACAATTTAGTACTCCAATTACATTATTTTTTCTTAGTTCCTCAATAATCAACTCCCTATCTTCATCAAATTGCTCATCATCATAATGAGAATGTGCATCAAATATATTTATTTTCTTATCTATTATTGTTATTTCTTCCATTGCAATTCTCCATTCAACACATTTAGTAATTGTTGAATATATTACCATTTTATTACAATCAGGTATATAGTCAACTTTATTTTTTTTATTTATTTAGCTAATTTCTTTATAAAGCTTTAATATTCTCTAATATTTTTCATTTTAATATAGCACTTGTCCATTGATAAAAAAGTAAAAAATAGGTAATATTAAACTTTATATATTGAACCCATTTTATAAGTATTTTATACCACAAACTTATTTTTTACAACTTTTATACTTATTATTCAAAATTTACATTTTTATGGTATGTTATATAACTTTAAAAATATAAAGTCTCATCCTCACTATAAAGTAAAGATGAGACTTTAAACACATTAAATATTATCTAACTATGCTTCCTGTTGGAAGTTCGCCTGGAATACTCACCGTGAATAATTTACTATCATCATCTGTGGACGCCGCCAAAATCATTCCCTGTGATAATTCTCCTCTGAGTGTTACAGGCTTTAAGTTTGCTACAAGTACAACATATTTTCCAATTAGATCCTCTGGTTTGTAATACTTAGCTATTCCAGAAACTACCTGTCTTTCTTCTCCACCTAAATCTACTTTTAGTTTAAGCAATTTCTTCGCGCCTTTTACAGGTTCACACTCTATAACCTTTACTACTCTTAAATCAACCTTTTCGAAATCCTCTATAGTTATTTCATCCTTAATTGGTTGAATTTCAACTTTTTTAACTGCTGCCATTTGTTCTTCTTTGAGCCTATTTAATTCGGCTATTTTTTCTTCTACATCTATTCTCGGGAATAATAACTCTCCTTTGTTGACCTTATTTCCTGCTTGTGTTCCATCAAAAGAAGCCAGACTATTCCAAGTAGTAACATCTGCATTTAATTGTCTATTTATCTTTTCGCTAGTTTCTGGTAAAAATGCTGATATGCATACTGATGCAAATCTTATCGCTTCTGCTAAATTATACAGTACAGTTCCAAGTCTTTCTTTTTTACTTTCTTCTTTTGCAAGTATCCATGGAGTTGTTTCGTCAATATATTTATTAGCTCTTCCTATAAGCTCCCATATAGTGTCTAGTGCCTCTGGAATTCTCAAATTATCTATACTTTCTTCTACTTTTTTAGGTGTTTTTAATGCAAGATTGATAAGTTCATCATCTATTGATTCTTTTGCTGTCGGAGCTGGGATTGTTCCATCAAAATATTTTTCTATCATTGCACATGTTCTTGATAATAAGTTACCTAAATCGTTTGCCAAATCAGAGTTTATTTTCTTTATGAATATTTCATTATTAAATAATCCATCTGCTCCAAAAGGTATTTCTCTTAAAAGATAATATCTTACAGCATCTGCTCCAAAATGATTTACTAAAACTACAGGATCTACAACATTTCCCTTTGATTTTGACATTTTCCCCCCGTCAACTAAAAGCCATCCATGACCAAATACTTGCTTTGGAAGAGGAATGTCAAGAGCCATCAACATTATTGGCCAGTAAATTGTATGGAATCTCAATATATCTTTACCAACTAAATGTACATCTGCTGGCCAGTATTTATTATATAGGTCGTTATTTTCATTTCCATATCCTAACGCTGTTATATAATTTGCTAATGCATCTATCCAAACATATATAACATGCTTTTCATCAAATGTTACAGGTATTCCCCAATCAAATGAAGTCCTTGAAACACAAAGATCTTGAAGTCCTGGTTTTAAAAAATTATTTAACATTTCATTTTTTCTTGATTCTGGTTGAATAAACTCAGGATGATTTTCTATATATTCAATAAGTCTATCTGCATATTTAGACATTTTAAAGAAATAAGCTTCTTCCTTTGCCTTTTCAACAGGTCTTCCACAATCAGGACAATTACCATTTACCAATTGAGTTTCTGTCCAGAAGGATTCGCAAGGTGTACAATACCATCCCTCGTAAGAATCCTTATATATATCTCCTTGATCATATAATCTTTTAAATATATCTTGAACTGCTTTTATATGATAATCATCTGTAGTTCTTATAAACTTATCATAGCTTACATTCATCATTTTCCATAAGTCTTTAATGCCCGCTACAATTTCATCTACATAAGCTATTGGCGTAATTCCTTTAGCTTCTGCTAATCTTTGAATTTTCTGCCCATGTTCATCTGTTCCAGTTAAAAACATTACATCATATCCTGTAAGTCTTTTAAATCTTGCTAGTGCATCTGCTGCCACAGTAGTATAAGTATTACCTATATGCAGCTTTGCTGACGGATAATATATAGGTGTAGTAATATAATATGTTTTTTTATCCATTTGTTTTTCCTCCCTTTATATCTTTCATATTAAAAAAGCCTCTATATGAAGAAGTTCTTCATATAGAGGCGTGATTACGCTTTACCACTCTATTTCATCTTTACTTCTCAGTAAAGACCTCAGTAAGTAACTCAAACTTTACTTTAAAATTCTAAAGCTTTTTATTACCTTGCAGTATAACGGCTGCTTCCGTATTACCTTACTATTTTTCAGATAACATGCTCAGGAGCCATGTTCATAAACTACACTGTCATCGGCTTTCACCTAACCCGACTCTCTTTAAGACACCTTCATTTACTACTCTTTCCTTCATAGCATTTTAACATTATGATATGTCATATATTTCATAGTGTCAATATGTTTATTAAAATTTTTTGTTCTAAAATAATAATACCCAAAATTATATTTTTTATTCCAATAAAGACTCTAATATTAAAGTCTTATCTAACAGCTGTCCCGCTTTGCCCACAAAAGGTAATCCTTGAGCATCCTCATCTTCTCCTTGGGCTTCATCTATGAACATAATTGTTGCTCTAGGATTTCCATCTCTAAAAAACCATATTAGTTCTATTATTTCCTAAGCTACATTTGTGACAATTTAGACATTCTTCATATAACTCTTTCCATGTCAACAATTCGCTCACCCCAACACCACTTACTTATATAATATTATCATAAAATTAAAACATCAATCTTGCGAGTGTCACAGCCAATATTACACATATCATGTCTGCCATAACTGCTACCCAGAGTGTATGTCTTATTTTTTTAATTCCAACGGCACCAAAATATACTGTAAGTGTATAAAATATCGTTTCCGTTGATCCTATAATTATTGATGCTACTCTTCCTATATAACTATCTGCTCCAAAATTATTTAGTATTTCAGCAAATATTCCCATCGCACCACTGCCCGATAAAGGCTTAATTAATACAAGAGGTACTACTTCTGGAGGTAATCCTATAAACTTAACGACAGGCTTAACTATATAGATAAAATAATCTAAAGCTTTCGATTCTCTAAAGACTCCCACTGCTACAAGCATAGCTAATAAGTACGGGAAAATTCTAACACTTATTGCAAGTCCTTCTTTTGCCCCTTCTACAAAGCATTCATATACTTTCACCTTTTTTATCATTCCATATGTAGTAATCGAAACTACTATAATAGGAATTATTGCTTTTATTATATAATCCATAAACTTCTCCCCTTATAGCACATTAATAAGCAATACAATACGGCTTGTCCAAATTGTCCTTCAAAGTTAAAAATGTTTTTCTAATATTTTGCATAATATAACTGCACATACAGCTACTATTCCAGTTGTAATTATAGCTGGAATTACAGTCTCTGCTGGATTTTTAGAACCTACAGCTGCTCGTATAGATATGACTGTAGTAGGAAATAACTGTATACTGGCAGCGTTTAAAACTAAAAATAACGCCATATCATCACTAGCTTTGTCATTATTATTGCTAAGTCTCTTTAACTCTTGCATAGCCTTTATTCCAAAGGGGGTAGCTGCATTAGAAAGTCCCATCATATTAGCTGTTAAATTCATTACTATTGCACCCATAGCTTTTTCATCTTTAGCTGCACTTTTGAACAATATTTTTAATATTGGTCTAAGAACTTTAGCAAGCTTATCAGTAAGCCCACTCTTTTCTGCAATCTTCATAATTCCACACCATAAACACATAATACCTGCCAATCCTATAACAAGCTTAACTGTTGAATCTGTTGAGGCGACTATAGCTTTTGATATCTCAGCACCTCTACCAGTAAAAATCCCAAATAATATACCAAAGGCCAAAATGAAAAACCATACAACATTAATCACTTAGTTTCTCTCCTTATAAATTTTTCCGTTAGTTAATGTATATGAACAATACCGAGTAGTATTACATACAAAATTTAAGGGATTTTAACTAATATGAATTTTTTATGTTGAAAATACACCTCAACAGTGCTACCATTTAATTTGTATATTATTTTTTTATTGGAGGTTTT
Organism: Clostridium nitrophenolicum; assembly: GCF_055391695.1. NCBI lineage: Bacteria > Bacillati > Bacillota > Clostridia > Eubacteriales > Clostridiaceae > Clostridium > Clostridium nitrophenolicum. Next base: position 5,707,370 of record NZ_AP042469.1, on the reverse strand, counting down.
ATATGACCATCAGAGATATTATGAAGTATATAGAAAGTGAATTCTCAGTTATAAATGATACCCCATGCGAAATATGTGGTGGTGAATATGTAGCTGAAGATTTAAAAATAGATATAGTAGATGGCGTTCCTTATGATGTCTGCGATTGTATATGTTCAAATTGTGGCTATGAAAAAACCTTTGAATTTTGTGCACCTTTTGTGGATGAGGATAGCTTAAAAAAAGCTAAAAATATACTGAACTAAAGGAGAATCAGAATGAAAGAAAATAACTTAAAGTTAGCTCAAAAAGATATTGACGAAGCCTTAGTAACTATTGAGTCTATGGAAAAAACTCTTGTTAAAGAAGATCTTTCTAAAGACGACATAAAAGAAAAGTTTGTTTTTCTTACAACTAAAATTCAAGAACTTGAGCAGATATTAAAAGACGAAGGAATCCTTGATTAGGATTATAAATAATAAAAGGTTAAATTTCCGAAGAAATTTAACCTTTTATTATTTATATCACTTAAACTGGGGTATATCAAAATTTAATACGGCATTCTGTACCTGATCATAAACAAGTTTTATACTTTCTATAGTTTTAGGCACTTGTTTAAATGCCCAAGATATATCTGTGGCATATTGATGTTCTCCCGGTTTTTCTGGATTCCATCTCATTTTATATATAGTATCTTGTTTAACATTAGGATTATTTATATATCTGGAAGCTATCCAACTTGCTCCACCTTTAATTCCATCCTCTGGAGTAAGCCACTTATTATCATAAGCTGTTTTAGTTCCACCACCAATAGGGTCTGCATCAATAGCACCTATTCCAAAAAAATTATATACAGGAACACCATAAATATATTTACCATCGCTGTCTTTAGCTCCACCGTTAGCTAAAACCGATGTCCCATTTCCGCTCTCAAGCAAAGCATGTGAGACTAAGTAAGCAACATTTATATTATTACTTTTAGCTGCATCTAAAAATACTTGTCCTTTTCCTTCTAATATCCCTTTTCCTTTTAAAATATTATTTAAACCATCCGCAGTAATACCCTCAGTATAACTTAATTTCAAAAATTGATATTTGCCGTAATCATCTAAAAAGTTGTTTGGATTTACATAATATTTAATTTGATTTTTGCTTGCTTCATTGTTAAATTTATTCGTTTCAACAAATACCGCCTTGCTGGTTGAATTTGCTTGAATATCAACCATTTGATTAATACTAACATCATATTTAGTATATGATACATTTTCAGTGTTTACACTATCAACACATCTAAAGTAATCTACGTAATAATTATCATAATCGGTATTTGCATCCTTATGAGCACCTTGTACATTTTGTCTCTTAGCGTATATAACGACCTTATATTTTTGACCATCGCTATTAGCTTTAAGAGATTTTAATGCTGTTATTTTACCATCTGTCAACGCAGTATAACCGTTAGTTAATTCACTATAAACTTCCTTATCATCTGCATAACTATGTACAAAAATTCTATATTGAGCTTGATCTGAATTTTTAGCAGTTATAAAAAATCCCTGTTTTTGATTTGGTAAAAGTGGAGTATATTCAAATTTTACTGATGTTACTTGCGGTAAGTTTTCATAGCTTGTACAATCTATATACTTATTAGCTGTAGTAAATTGTAACTTTACAGGACTTTTTAATTTCTTTCCCGCAGTAGATTGAACCTCAGTACTAACTACTAAATTATACTTTTTATCTGGATCATAACCTGAAATTATAGGACTTACAACCACCAGGTCTGGACTACTTCCCGGAGTTATATATACAGGAACTGATTTATCATTCTCATCTGTAACTATAATGTTTTTATTATTAACTGTGTCTGGCTTCAAAGGATTATTAAATTTTACAACCCACTCTTTATTTACAGCAATATTAGTCTTAGCAGTGTTGTCCACAAAAGATTCTGCTGCTAATGCTTTAAACTGAGTAATTCCTAAAGTAAGAGCCAGTGTAAAAATAAATGCCCTCATATTTTTATTCAAATTTATCTCCCCCCCAATTATATATCCTTACTATACTATTATAAGAAATTTTAAGCTTTTTTCCAATATTATTTTATACTAACTTATTATACCAAAATATGTTATTTAATAAAACCTTGGAATTTTAAACTGAGTCCATTGAACTTTTCAATTTATAGATAACATATTGAAATTTAGATATAATATAGATAAAGTAAAATCAACTAGAAATATTAACCACATTTATTTATCGTAGAAATAATTAAAAACAGAAGGGAGATTTTATTTAATTGGACAAAAATATAATTAAACATGAAGAACTTAGTGTCTCTATGAGAATAAACAAGTTTATAAGCGAGAAAGGAATATGTTCTAGAAGAGAAGCTGATAAACTTATAGAAAAGAAAAGGGTTACTATAAACGGAAATTTAGCTGGTATAGGTGATAAGGTAACTTCTCAGGATGAAATACGAATCGATGGAAAACTGTTAAATAAAAAAGATAAACGTATATATATTGCTCTTAATAAACCAGTAGGTATAACTTGTACAACAGAAAGTAAAATAAAAGGCAATATAGTAGACTTTATAAATTATCCTAAACGAATATTTCCAATCGGCCGCTTAGATAAAGACTCAGAAGGATTAATTTTTCTGACTAATGATGGAGATATAGTAAATAAAATATTAAGAGCTGGTAATAATCATGAAAAAGAATATATAGTTACTGTTGATAAACCTATAAATAATGAATTTCTAAAAGGAATGTCCTCTGGAGTGAAGATATTAAACACAATCACTAATCCTTGCAAAGTAACCAAGGAAAGCTCTCATGTATTTAGAATAATTTTAACCCAGGGTTTAAATAGACAAATCAGGAGAATGTGCGAAGCTTTTGGCTATACTGTTCTCAAATTAAAAAGAATTAGAATAATGAATGTAAAACTGAAGGATCTTCCTATAGGTAAGTGGCGATATCTAACGGAAGAAGAGCTTAGTGTCATAAATAAACTAACTTCTCAATCTGTAAAAACAGAAGAGGCTTCATTATAAAAAGCCTCTTAATGTTTTTCCCTTTAATTATTATTTGATTTATTATGACTAACATTATATTTAGAATTTGTTAGACGTCTTTCAAATTCATTCATGTCATAGTTTGCACTTACATATACCCTATGCAACGTGTATATTCCCTGACTCTTATTTGACCATCCTCCTACTGTAGTAAATGCCATAGTATATCCAGTTTCTTTTAATGCTTTTATGGTATCATTATTCCACTTACCAAAAGGATATGCTATGTATTTTACCTTTTTATCTAATTTCTTTTCGATAAATTCTCTAGCTCCCTTAAGGGTTTCTACCTGTTTATCATATGGTAACTTATTCAATTCATCATGTGCTAATGTATGACTCTCTATATCTATTCCATTTTGCTCCATTTCTTTTAATTGAGCAGAAGTTAGAAAGGCTTTCTCATTATCTATAGCATTAGTTATTATAAATATAGTTGCATTAAAACCAAACTCCTTCAAAATTGGATAAGCATTCGAATAGTTATCTTCGTATCCATCATCAAAAGTTATGACTACAGACTTTTCAGGAATAGGCTTGTTGTTAACTAAAAAGCTGTATAATTCATCAAAGGTTAAAGTTGTATAACCATTATCCTTCAAATATTTCATCTGCTCCTTAAATTTTTCTTTTGGAACCCTTAGCTCGTTTCCCTTTTCATAATCTATAGAATGATACATTAGTACTGGAACTAAGCTATCATTGTACTTAAGTTTCCCTTCTTTAAACTCTCTTTCTTTTTTTACTTTAGTGTTTTTATCTTTATTGGAATTAGCTTGTTCTTTATTTTTTTCTTCTTGATCACTTTTTTTATTTGCACTAGTATTTTGATCACTGGTTAATTGATTTTGATTTTTAACTTTTCTATCATTAAATAATTTATAACCAACTAAACCAACCATTAACACAATACATACCATTAATATAATTTTTTTATAACCTTTATTCATCTTATCACCGCTTTCTTAGTAATATATGTAAAGTTCTATGTTAATTATAATATAAATTCTGTTATTAGTAATAAAAATATACTAAAAATAATCTTATCCACATTAATTAACACAACACATGTGAATAACCTGTTACTTTTAGGTAATATCAATTATTGATAAATATATTTCTATTGTATAATCCTATATCGATAACAATATATATTATTGATGTTTTATCGCATTTTACTACAAATTTACTGTCATATCTTTTATTTTAGAATATTCACTAAATTTTTACAATTCTCTTATGGCAATTACAGTTTATTCACACTATCCACAGAAAGCTTGTTTATAACTTGTGAAATTTACTATAAATCATAAAAAACATTAAACACAGATTAATGTTTTTTGAAAATTAATCAATACTACATAAAGTTTGTCCACATTATCCACAAAAATGTGGACAATATGTGGATAACATGAATTTCATTCCATCTTCTCATCTATTAGATTTATGTATAATTATTTTGTCAAAATTTTGTTTTAGACTTATATTAGTCGTATTTTATCACTTATTGTTTTACTAATTTATATTTTAAAATTTAAAAATCATAATTAACTTTAACAGATTTGCTATGAACATCATATATTGTTAATATGAATCACTAGCAGTCCTAAGTTTGCATGAGTCATCTTTATACTTAGAGCTGTACCTTTTTTCTCTTATAATTATACTAGGGGGGAGTTATTCCCCCAATCCTTTATTAAAGCCACATAATATAGTATATTTTTCAATTACGCTACATAAAATTTATTGATTAAACCTAACATAACGAATAGAAATTGATATATTTTTAAAAACTTATTTTATTTTTTGGAATTTTCTTAACTTTTCATTATACTTATGGTATTATTTAAATATAATAATATTGTATAAAAGGTAGGGATGTTTATGAGAGATAAAGTTATCCATGTTGATTTTACTAAAAATACAAGTAAAAATAAAAATGAAACGTTTACTTCCTTCCTGAAAAACTTATTTAAAAAGTTATTTAGCTCTCCAAATAAACCTTCTGATCCTAATGACGGTAAAAAAATAATATATTATAATAAAGATATATCTTAGGTGCTTAAATATTTGCACCTTTTTTTATTTGTGTTATCATAAAAATAAATAAAAAAATTGGAGGACTTTATTATGAGAGTTGGCACAGGTTACGATGTACATAGATTAGTTAGCGATAGACCTCTTATCCTTGGGGGCGTTAGTATTCCTCATGAAAAAGGCTTACTAGGCCACTCCGACGCTGACGTTCTTTTACATGCTATTATGGATAGCTTGCTTGGCGCGTTAGCTCTAGGAGACATAGGAAAGCATTTTCCAGATACAGATGAATCCTATAAAAATATTTCAAGCTTGCTTCTGTTAGAAAAAGTAGCAGATCTTATTAATAAAAAAGGATATAAAATCGAAAATATAGACTCAACTATTATTGCTCAAAGACCGAAATTAGCCCCTTATATAGCTGAAATGAGAGAAAATATTGCTAAAACGTTAAAAATTAGCATAGACAACATAAGTGTAAAAGCAACTACAGAAGAAGGGCTTGGTTTTTCTGGAAGAGAGGAAGGAATATCATCTCAAAGTATATGTTTACTTAATAATATATAAAAAAGTCCCTTTTAATTTAAAAGGGACTTTTTTATATATTACTGACTTTTATCTAAGTTTACATCTAATAAATCTAATATAAATATAAATAAAGGTATTCCAATTAATATGCCCCATATTCCCATAAAGTGCTCCGATATAATAAGTATTACAAATACAATGAATACGGGAATATGCGTTTTTACAGACATAAATTGAGGATTTAATACATAACTTTCAAGTAGATAAAGTAGAGCAATAACTGCAAGCACATAGATTACCTTAACAATTCCGCCAATATTATATGCAATTATCGAAAGAGGAACTAATGACACTATAGTACCTGCAATAGGTATTAAACTAAACATAAATATCATAAATGCTAAAGCTATTAGTTGTGGAAAACCCATTATACTTAGTGCAGTTATCGACAGAACTGTATTTGTGACTGCAATAAGCATTTGAACTTGCACGACTTTTCCAAATGAGTTTAAAAAATTAATACCAAACATTTTCAAATACTTACTTATGTTTGATATTCTGCTATTTTCAAACTTTTTTAAAAAATATTCTACTCTTGATTTTTCAAGCATAAAGAATAAACTAAGAATCAAGGATAGCAGTATATTTATTCCCCACTTTCCTATATTAGCAATAAATTGAAATATAGAATTTGCCTCATTTTTCATATATCCTTCTATATCAACTTTACCTATTAGAGGAAATAAATACTCTTCTATTTGATTTATATTAGTCTTAAACTTAACATCTTTAAATTCATTAATAATACTTATGCTCTGACTAATTATTATAGGAACAAATTTATATATAAAATAACCTAGTAGTATAAAAATCATACTGTACACTGTAATAGTTATAAATAACTGATTAATTTTTATAAACGACTTTAACCTATTAATTATAAATTCTTGAACATTATAAATTAAATAAGTAAATAAAAATGTTAGTAAAAATACATCTATTACTTTTCTTAGAAAATAAACAATAAATATGATTAAAGTAAATGCAAATACTTTTCTGATTATTTCCTTTTCCCACAGACTCTTAACAAATTCCATAAGTAACCATCTCCGAATTGCATAAATATGAGTATTACATTCTAAGTCTTTCAATATTTAATTTTACTTTTAATAGTAACGTACGTCAACAATATTGCTTAGAACCTAATATATTTTTGCAAATTTCGTCACTTAATTTTCAGATTACAATGCTTTCTAACTTAAGGCATCTGAAAGAAAATAACAAGTCAAAGATGCGACGGATATTTTGTGTCAGACAAGGAGGCAGGTTCCGCAGATAGTCAGCACTATCTAAGGGTTCTGCCGACGCAGTATGACGAAAAATAGACTAACATACTGACTAGTTATTTTTTTGAAGATGTCTAATCTCCTAAAGTAGCTAGCATAATTGCTTTTATTGTGTGTAATCTATTTTCAGCTTCATCAAATACTACAGAATACTTACTTTCAAATACGTCATCTGTAACTTCCATTGCGTCAATTCCATACTTATCAAATATTACCTTTCCTATCGATGTGCTAGTATTATGAAATGCAGGCAAGCAATGAAAGAATTTCACATTTTCATTATGTGTCTTTTTTATCATATCTATATTTATCTGATAAGGTAATAGAACTTTTATTCTATTTTCCCATACCTCTTCAGATTCTCCCATTGATACCCATACGTCAGTATAAATAACATCTGCATTATTTACACCTTTATCTATATCCTCTGTAATTGTTATACTTGCTTCGGTTTTCTTGGCTTCCTCCTCACATTTCTCTACTAGCTTCTTATCTGGAACTAGCTCTTTAGGTGATACTACTCTAAAATCCATTCCCATTTTCACTGCACCAATCATTAAAGCATTAGCCATGTTATTTCTTCCATCTCCAACATAAGCAAACTTTATTTTGTTTAATGGCTTATTAAAATTCTCCATTATAGTTAGAAAATCTGCTAGTACTTGAGTAGGATGATCTTCATCAGTTAGACCATTCCACACTGGCACGCCAGAGTACTTGGCTAATGTTTCTACTGTAGCCTGGCTATATCCTCTATATTCTATTCCATCATACATTCTACCTAGGACCCTTGCAGTATCTTCAATTGATTCCTTTTTACCCATCTGACTTCCGCTTGGTCCTAAATATGTTGTATACGCCCCTTGATCAGCTGCAGCTATTTCAAATGCACATCTTGTTCTTGTTGAGTCCTTCTCAAATATTAGGGCTATATTTTTCCCTCTGAGTCTCTTCTTTTCATTTCCTGTATATTTATTTTTTTTAAGTTCTTGTGCAAGATACAAAAAATAGTATATTTCTTTCTGCGAAAAATCCATTAAAGTTAAAAAGCTTCTATTTTTTAAATTAAACATTTTAACCACCTCAATATATAAATATAGTTATATTTATTCTTTTTTATGTATAAATATACATATATTATATATTATATTTTTTAAAAATGCCAGAGTTTATTTATAAAAAAATACTAATATAATCAATATTGACTATATTAGTATTTCTATAATTAAGCTATTCTTCACTTTTATAGGATTCTACTATATTCTGTACTAATTTTTTTACCGCACTTGCCTGGCATATTAAAGTCATCACTACAAAGAAAACTTTTATTCTCTCTTCTTCCTTTGGAGTTAAATTGATATCTTTTGTTGTTTCTTTAAACTTTTCCTCATTAAAATATTGTTTTGATAAGAATTCCTCAAAGCTATCCTGCTGAATATCGGAGAAAACTTTGTATGCCTTTTCCCATGATATAATATCATCATCTCCGTTGTTTATTTCATTAAATGCCAAACTAAATACTTTTTTTATTTCCTCTGTTGTTAGTATAGGTCTCATATAACTCAAAAGCACAAGTTGAGCTAAATGTAATTTAGTATATCCTCTTTTCTTGCCATCCTCTGGTTTAGATATAACCTCATTCTTTATATAATTTTGAACTATATTATTTGTGTATTTTTCACCTTCAAATTTATCATTTAAGTAATCAATAACCTGTGACAGAAATAAATCATATCTTGGTAAATCTTCAAATGGTACTATAGTAGTCTTTGATATTTCTTTAGCCATCTTATTTATATACTCTATTCCAAATTTACTCTCTTCCAATTTTACACCCTCCAATACAATCCTTAATTTTTAATTTACTATACCATGAAAACCTTATATAACTTTTAACTAAAATTTATTTCTGATTTAACTCACCTTCTAAATCTATATTATACTAACATTATAAGGTACATATAACCCCTTTACAAGTTAAATATTATAAAATATACACTATACATCATAAAGAAATATTAAGATATCTAAAGATATTTAGCGATTTATTTTTTTACTTCAATCAAATGGTTTAATTTCACCCAAAATAAGGTTCGAATCATATTGTAATGCAGTATTATATACTGTATAATACCATTATAACTTACTTTACAGCGATTAAATATTAATTATATAAAAATTTAATATTAATTATAGACAATAATGTATAATAATATGCTAACATATAGTAAAAAGTAGGATTATTTTTTGGGGGTGAACAAAATAAATAAAAAACGGTTCTTTATCTGCCTATTACTTGCATTTTTATTTATATCTGTAGACATATTTAGCCCTCTCCTTGGAAACTTTACAAGTACAAGTAACATGATTGTATATGCTAAATCTGGGGGAGGCAGCCGCAGTTCTGGTGGTAGTTTTAAATCGGGAAATTTTTCTTCTCCTAAGTCTTCTAGCAGTACACCTAAATCTTCCACTGGCACAAATAAATCTTCTGGCGGCGGTTTTAAGTCAGGTGATTTTTCAAATACTCCTAAATCTTCATCTGGCAGTTCAAAATCAAATGATAGCTATAAATCTCAATCGAATAACACACAAAATTCATCATCTAAAAGCTATGGCAATGGAACTAAGCGGTCATTTTTGCCTATTCCTATACCTATTCCATGGGGACACAGTTATTATGGTCCTGGTGCAGGTTATGGATATAGCTCAGGAAGCTTTGTATTAGGCATATTTAAGCTTATAATTTTTATTGCTATAATAATAGTTATAATTAAGTTAATAAAAAAATATAGAAGAAAATAATTGAGGAGGATATTTTTATGGGAATGTTTAAAAGACTATCAAATATTTTTAGATCAAAGGTTAACAATGCCTTAGATGAGGTAGAAAATCCTATTGAATTATTAGACCAGAAAATAAGAGATATGGAGGAAAGTTTAAATACAGCCAAACTTTCTTCTGCTCAAATTTTAGGTAATGTCCATGAGGTTGAAAAAAAGATGGTAGAAGCCAAAAGAAGTTCTGAAGAATTTGATGAAAAAGTCAAATTAGCTTTAAGTAAAGGTAATGAAGATTTAGCGAAAAAAGCTTTGGCTAAAAAACTTGAGGCTGATAAATCTTATAGTTCATTAAAAGTTAGTTATGATGATGCTCAGAAAAAGGCTACAGCTATAAAATCAAAATTAAAAGATCTTCAAGATGAAATTGAAAAAACAAGATCATATAGGGATGAGGCTGCTGCAAGATTTAACAATGCCGAAGCTAGCAAAAAAGTAAATGAAATTTTAGCAAACGTAGATACTGGAAGCAATAAAATAAACTTAGATGATATAGAAAGAAAAATTCAAAAGAAAGAATCTATAGCTGAAGGACTTGAAGACCTAAGAGAAGATAACTCTTTAGAAAAAGAATTTGAAAAGCTAAATGAAACAAACCTTGATGAAGAATTAAAAAAATATAAACAAAATTAAGGGGATAATATATGAGTAAAGCTGATGAATTTTTAAAGAGTGAAAAAAATAAATACGGAAAACTTTATGTGGATATAAATTATGCTATAGATAATGTATCTCCTTTCTTAGAAGAATCTACTTTAAAAAGTAGAAAGTATGTTGCAAAAGCATCTGTATTAAAGAAATATATTGAACTATTACAAGCAACTGAATCAGAAATTAGCAAAGGTGGCTTCTTCAGCAGATTCAATAACGATAAATACATTGATTTATTGAATGATTATAAAAAAGATAACTCTGAATCTTTAAATCAATTAGAAAAGTGTAGTAAGTGTAAATGTCTAAATTGTACTGCTGATTGTAAGTTTGATAGCTGCATGGCTTGCCGTGATAACTCCTGTACAGTTTTTTGTGATCATAAAAAAGCCAATGTTTCTAAACCTGAAAACTTTATATTGGATTTAACCAATAATAGAACAGGTGGCAATGATAGATATATGGTGCTTGGTATACTTCAAGATGTGGAACTCGATACAAAGTATATAATAATTGAAAATATAATTACTAAAGAAAAGTTTATTTTATACTACTACCCTGGAATTTCTGAGGATAGTTATGGTGAAATAAGTAATCCTGAAGAATTCGATTTTATTGTTTCAACCTTCCAAAGTATAGAAGAATAGATTAATCTAATAGCTTGAAAGAGTTCTGTAAAATCAGAACTCTTTTTCAACAATATTTATCATTCAAAAAAATGACTTATTAGCAATCAATTTTTTCAGTCTGTGGATTCTTAGGAATATATTATAATTTGTCCACAGTTTTAGTGTTTTTATCAACACATTTTGTGGATAACTTATACATATTGATATTATTAAGTTTTAGTAGTTTTTCTATATCTTTATTCACAGTGTGGATAATTTATTGTGTTAATAATCTTAGTCTTTTTTGATAGAACTACTTATTCTTGTCTTGCATAATTCTCTCATATCCTACTTTTTTCAAAAAATTTATTTCATTTTATACATAGAACTAGACTTAATAACTGTCAGATTACGTAAATCATTATCAAAAAAACCTGATGTTTTATGCCATCAGGTTTTTAATATTTGTAAACTATTTTTGTGACTTATTGTAATCTTCTATAAACTTCTCTATTCCTATATCAGTTAAAGGATGTTTTAACATTTGAACTAACACTTTATATGGTATTGTAGCAATGTCTGAACCAGCCTTTGCACATTCTAAAACATGTATTGGATGTCTTACACTTGCTGATATTATTTCTGTTTCAATTCCATATATATCGAATATATCAGCTATATCACTAATAATTGTAATTCCTTCATTTCCTATATCATCTAGTCTTCCTAAAAACGGACTTACAAAACTAGCACCTGCTTTTGCTGCAAGTAAAGCTTGTTGTGCAGAGAATATTAAAGTAACATTTGTTTTTATACCCTCTTTTGCTAATATAGCTACTGCCTTAAGACCTTCTTCACACATAGGTATTTTTATTACAACGTTTTTATGAAGCTTAACAAGTTCTCTAGCTTCTTCTACCATTTTTTTTGATTCTAAACTCATAACCTCTGCACTTATTGGTCCATCAACAATTGAACATATTTCTTCAATCACTTCTTTTAAATCTCTGCCTTCTTTTGCAATTAGTGAAGGATTGGTAGTGACTCCATCAAGTATACCCCATTCCGCTACTCTTTTTATTTCTTCAACATTAGCAGTATCAATAAATATTTTCATTCAGTATTCCCCCAGTCTATTAATTTTATTTGATTTTAATATTATAACATACTAAATCATAATCTAAAATTTTATTTTTCACCTAAATATTTAATAACATCTTCTCTAGTATTTATTTTCCCTAAATATCTAAGCATATCAATATTATCTAGTAAAGAACCTATCTCAGGACCCTGTTTTCTAGTAATGCTTATTATTTCACTTCCTGATACAAGCCTATATTTTTTAATTTCTGTATATCTTTTATATTCACCTAGCATATTTTCTATAAATTCTTTATACCTCTTTTTTTCATTTTTAGGATCAAAAATCATACTAGTAGCATAATTGTCACAAAAAGAAAGTACAAGTAATTGTACTGAAAACTTCTCATACTTGTTAAAGAATTTATAAAATGATTTTTTAAGTTCTTTAATGTCAGAATTAAATAATCCAAGTGTATACATATGACCTTCCACAAGCTTCTCAATAAGTTCTGATGCCTCTTTAGGAAAATTCATATCTTCACAAACCGACTTAATAATCTTAGCTCCCTCTACATCATGACCATAAAAGCTAATCTTTTCATCTGTTTTCTTATAGCATTTAAACTTACCTATATCATGCATAAAACATGCAAAAGCCACATACTCTTTTAATTTAAAGCTTCCTATTTTCTTTTCAAATACGCTTAAATCTAACTTATTAATAATTATTCTCTTGTTTAGCAAATCTTTAAATACTCCATAGGTCAGATTCATATGTGTAAATGCATCTTCCATATGATATTTACATTTTCCAATAGTCTTTAATTCATCTATATATGGAAACATATTTCTTAGTATATTGTAGTTATCTAGAAACTCAAAAGCTTTCCCCTCTTTGTCACTCTCTATTATTTTCATAAATTCATTAAATACTCTTTCTTTTACACAACTTTTCAAATTAGGTGCTATTTTAACTAGGTTATTTTCTGTGTCAAAACTAAAATGCATCCCGTAAGTTATATAAAATCTTATTCCCCTTAATATTCTAACTGGATCATCTTCTAAGCTTTTGTTACTTACATTTTGAATTATTCTAGATTTAATAGAATTTCTTCCTTTAAAGGGATCTATTATTTTATTTTCCAGTAGCTTTATGCATATCGTATTTATAGTAAAATCTCTTTTAGCCAAATCTTCTTCAATTGATTTTCCTTTCATTACAGCTACATCTATTGTCAAATTTCCAATTATGCATCTATATATTCCTATATCCTCTTTTATAGAAAAAAACTTATAACCTAAGTTATTAAGTTCATTAATGAGTTTTGAGATATCACCGCTATATATTATATCAATGTCGTTAGGTTCAATTCTAGAACTTATTAATTTGTCTCTAACATAACCGCCTACTAGATAAGCATCTCCACCCAAACTTTTTAATATGCATTTAAACTGATTTATAAACTCATTTGAATTATCCATATATTTCACCCACTATATATTATTTGAAGTGCTTATAATCCTCATCATAAATACACATTTAACCATATAATAATCTCATATTTTATAACTTTAATTCTATATTAACATAATTTCGACATTGTTTTCTTGTTATCCATATAATTACTATTTTATTTATAAAATTCATAATTTGTTTATTTATAAGGAATTTATTATATAATTTCATGTAATTTTCTAACAAGTCCTTGATTTATCTATATTTAATGATACAGTAAAAAAATGTATTTTGCAATAAAAATATATTGACATTTGTATATTTTGGGAGTATATTAACTATAGATGGAATTTAATAAGAAATTTGTAAAACAATTTTCAAAATGTTATTGACTTTAAATGTAATATTTGCTATTATTTAATTAAACATATGTCGAATTATGGGATTAGAGGAGGAAATTTAAATGAAATCAACAGGTGTTGTAAGAAGAGTAGACGAGTTAGGTAGAATAGTTATTCCAATAGAGTTAAGAAGAACTCTAGATATCGCAGAAAAAGATGCTTTAGAAATATATGTGGATGGCGAACAAATAATACTTAAGAAATACGAACCAGCATGTATTTTCTGTGGAGATGCAAGAGACGTTGTAAATTACAAAGGAAAAAATATATGTAAAAACTGCATGAACGAATTAAAAGGGGACAAGTAGTCCTTATTAACCCACATAATTTATGTGGGTTTTTTATTCTTTATAATAAAAATCTATTTCCTATACAAAAATAATATTAAATCAATTATGTTGTTTTTCTTTAAATATAAGAAAAGGCTTACAAATACAAATCTGTAAGCCTTTTTTTTATTTAACTCTTGTTCCTCCAGTAAAATCAGATCTATCATCTAATGAAGAAATCTTAACTACATCTCCAGTTCTTGGCGCATGAATATAGCATCCATTACCTACATATATTCCAACGTGGTGTGCAGGTGATCCAAAGAAAACTAAATCTCCTGGTTGAAGTTGATCTCTAGACACAGCAGTACCTGCTCCTTGCTGATCTGCTGCAACTCTTGGCAATCCTACTCCAAAGTGGCTATAAACATAACTAGTGAATCCTGAACAGTCAAAGGTACTTGGTCCATTACCTCCCCATTGATAAGGAGTGCCCAAGAAATTTGATGCATATGCAACAACTGAACTTGATGAAGCAGGCGTGGAAGTTGTTCCACTTCCTCTTGAAAGCCTTGGAGCCTCTGATCTAACTTTTTGAACTTGGTTTGCCGCAGATGCAACTATTCTTGCAGTAGCAGTATCTTGTGCTGCCAATACTTTTTCTTTAGCTTCTAAATCAGCTATTAACTTATTTTGTGAAGTCTTATCGCTGTTAAGCTTGGACAATTTTTTTTCATTATCAGCTTTTAATGCTAAAAGCTTTTTATTTTTATCGTCTAATGCTTGCTTTTTCTGAGCTATAGCATTATTCTCATCTTTCAAATCTTTTATTATTTTTTGATCAAAACCTACTACTTTCTTTACAGTATCTACTCTCGTAATAAAATCACCTAGATTATCTGCCTGTAATATAACATCAAGGTAACTATTTGCTCCATTTATGTACATTGCTCTTACTCTTTTTCCAAATAAGTCCTGTTGTCCTTTTATATTTTGTTCAGACTTTTCTAACTGAGCTTGATTATCCTTTATCTCTTTATTTGTTTTCTCTATTCCTTTTTTATTATCATCTATTTGCTTCATAACTTGGCCAATTTGTTCATCTAGTTTTTCCACTTTGGTCCCTAAATCTTGTCTCTGATCCTTAATTTGCTTTAATGAAGTAGATGAGCTCGTCGGTGCTGCTAAAACATTTCTACCAGTTACTAGTACTACTGATAAAGCAATAACAGCAGATAACATTCTTCTATTCAATTTCCAAACCTCCCCAGTGTCGAATAACTTTTGTATATTCTTGTTAAATTTAAATGCTAATTTTTATGTACTTTTTACTTAAAGCTTTGTTAATATGTCAAGTATTTATATTATAGCACTAAAATGCATAAAATCTCAACGTTATCATACTATTTTTTTCAAAATATTAAAGTTTATATGTTTAAGACACAAATTTATCAATAAATTTCAAAAATTTATTCATATATATGTATTTATCTTCCATATTTTTACTTATTATAATTTCGCAACGACAATTGCTGCCAGTCATTTACAAATCAATAGAATATTTGTAAATCTCCGACTTTGATAACTTTCTATCCTTAGCTACCTTTTTAATAGCTTCTTTTTTGCTTAATCCTTCAGAAATATAATTTTTGATATGCTCTTCAATAGACAGTGCTTCCCATTTTGCCCTTTCTTCTTCTAATATTTCTTCCTCTCGTTTTCCTTCAACTATAAGTACAAATTCACCTTTTATATCTTTTTCTGAATAGTAACCTATGGCTTCATCTAAACTAAACCTTAATATTTGTTCATGTAGCTTAGTAAGCTCTCTACAAATAGAAATTCTTCGATTACCTAAATTGCTTCTAAGAAACTCTAAAGTTTCCCTAATTCTATGAGGTGACTCATAAAAAACTAGTGTTTCCTTCCTATCTTTCAATTCTTCCATAATAATTCTCTTATCTTTGTTCTCTCTAGGTAAAAAACCTCTAAATATAAACTTGCTAGTATCTAATCCCGAATATACTAATGCTGTAGTTATCGCTGTAGCTCCAGGTAAAACCTCAAAATCTATATTTTCTTCAATACATTTTAATACTATAATGCTTCCTGGATCTGATATTCCTGGAGTTCCTGCATCACTTATTAGTGCTATGCTTTTTCCATCCTTAATCTTTTCTATTAAATCCATGCTTTTACCTTGTTCATTGTGTTTATGATAACTTATTAATGTCTTTTTTATATTAAAATGATTTAGTAATTTAAGACTTTGTCTTGTGTCTTCCGCCGCCACTAAATCAACATTTTCTAATACCTCTAAAGCCCTTAATGTTATGTCTTTTAAGTTTCCTATAGGGGTTGGCACTAAATATAGTTTTCCAAAGCTCATAGTTAATCCTCCAAATTTTATCTACCATATATTCTATCGATTTCCTCAGTATATCCACCTTCTATATTATATATGTATAGTGGCGCTTCCCACTTTAAGAAGGTACCCCCATTATTTTGTCCTTCAACTAACACCATATTAGGAGCCTTTCTAAAGTTAGGTTGAATCATTCTTATAAGTTTAGGTTCAATTTTATATTGTCTCATAGTACAAATAATGTCTGCTAGTCTATCTGGTCTATGTATCATATATATTCTACCATTATCTTTTAAGACTCCTTTAGCTGCCTTAATCACATCTTCTAGAGTACAGCATATTTCATGCCTTGCAATAGCATTTTCATCATCCATGTTTATAATACCTGAATTTTTAAGTTTGTATGGTGGATTTACAGTTACTACATCAACTTTAGGTAACTTCTTTAAAAACTCAATATCCTTAAGATCTTTATTTATGAACTCTAATCTATGTTGTAATTTATTAAATTCAACAGATCTTTTGGCCATATCTACCATTGGCTCTTGTATTTCTATTCCAGTAATATTAGCAGCATCTGTTTTTCCTGCCAGTATAAAAGGTATTATTCCTGTACCACTGCATAAATCTATAATTCTAGCACCTTTTTTCACTTTAGCAAAGTTTGCAAGCAATACTGCATCTACACCAAATCTAAATGCATCTTTTTTCTGTATGACACAAATCCCTTTTAGCTGCAGATCATCTAATGTTTCATCATTTTTTAACCATTCTTTATTCATAATCGTAATCCTCACTTTTATTAAAAATGCATATAGGAAATCTATAATTAATTATTAAATCTGCTTATATAATTATGATTTATATATATAAAGTTGTCAAATCAATATAAGAAAGCCTTAAGGATTTGACTACCTTAAGGCTCTTATTTCCCGGAAATAACTATAAATTTATACTGAAATATTTGCAAAGTATCTTAATAATTATTTAGCTTTATTATTTTCTATTTTATCAAACTTACTGCTTACAATGATTATATTTACTCTTCTATTCTTAGCTTTCCCATCTTCTGTTGAGTTATCTGCTATAGGTCTATATTCCCCATATCCTACTGCCGAAAGTTTCTGAGGAGGAATATTGGCACTATTAATCAGTAATTCTGTAACATTAGAGGCCCTAGCACATGACAACTGCCAATTGGATGAAAATTGATCATTTTTTATAGGTACATTATCCGTATGCCCCTCTACTCTCATATAATTGTTAAGTTGATTCAGTATTTTTGCTATTTCAATAAGCTTCTTTTGTGATTCTGGCTTTACTTCAGCTCTACCAGTGTCAAAAAATAAAGTATCATTTAAACTTACAACAAGCCCTCTCTCATCAACTTGAGTACTAACATCCGCTTTCATTCCATTCTTCTCAAGATACTTATCTACCTGTCTTTTCAAATCTTCCATTTTTGCTTGTTCAGCTTTTTCAGTTAAATCATTTTCGATTGGCTTAGTATCAACAGTTATTGGCACACCATCTTCTTTAGCAACTATAGATTTCCCTCCACCCATAGATACTCTAAGTGAATCTGATAATTGTTTAAATTTTGCCTTGTCAACATTACTCATAGCAAACAGTACAACGAAAAGTATCATAAGTAAAGTCATGAAATCAGAATAACTAAGCAACCATCGCTCATGATTCGGATGCTCTTCATGCTTTCTTTTCTTCATATCTCAGCTTTACCATCCATTCCTTCAAATTTGGCAACTTCCTCTTTACTTAGGAATCCCTTTAATTTTTCAGCTATAGTATTAGGGTTTATACCTTCTTGTATGTATAATATGCCTTCAATAATAAGAGATTTTTCTCCAAATTCCTTTTCATCCAATGATTTTAACCTAGTAGCTAGTGGTAAAAATAAAAGGTTTGCAGATGAAAGACCGTATAATGTGGCTAAAAATCCAGATGCAATTTTAGGTCCTAAAGAGTTTGGATCCGATAAGTCAGCTAAAATGTGAACTAGTCCCATTACGGTACCTATAATACCTAATGTAGGAGAAAATCCACCAGCTTGTTCAAAAATAGCAGCTCCTTTTCTATGTCTTTCAGATGTAGATTCTAACTCCAATTCCAAAATACTTCTAACTGCTTGAGGATCTACACCGTCTACTACCAATTGAAGCCCTTTTTTAATAAAAGGATCTAAATTAGGGTCATTAGATATTTCCCCTTCGAGACTTAACAATCCATTTTTTCTAGTTTTATATGACACATCTTTAAAGTAAGCTACTAATCCTGGTAAATCGATTTTTTTAGGATTTATAGCTACTTTTATTATCTTAGGTAATCTTTTTAAAATTTCCATAGGGAATGTAAGTCCAACCGCACCTGCAGTTCCACCAAATACTATTATCGCTGGTGCAAGTAAAAAAAGAGCACTTAATACCCCTTTCTCTATTAAAAATCCCGCTACAATAGATCCAAAACCAACTATAATAAAGACAATAACAGAAATATCCATATCTATCCTCCATATAATAATATTTTCGTATAAACTACACTAAAAATATTTATACTCACACAATAGATATTCGTTTATATTAAGTTAATCTTTACTAAATATAATAAATGTTTATACTATATGTTCAAAGTTATTTTTATTCAATATTTATTATATTAGCTGTTGAAACATATTAATAATATAATCTATCTAAATAAAATATCATAAATAAAAAGACTACCTTCCGGTAGTCTTTTCACATTAAATTATTCTTGAACTGGAGCTCCTACTGGGCAAACATTTGCACAGTTTCCGCAATCGATGCAAGCAGCTGCATCTATATCAAATTGAGTATCTCCTTGACTTATAGCGTTAACTGGACATTCTGAAGCACATGCTCCACAGCTTACGCAAGTGTCTAATATTTTGTATGCCATATGTAAACACCTCCTTATAAATTTAGATGATTAACATCTACTTTTTATTTTACCACGTTTTAATTAATTTTTAAAGCTAATTTTCCTATAATACCGCGTATCCTAAATCCTCAAGGGATTGGATTAATGATTCATTATTTACAAAATAATCGTCGTATACAACGCTTACTTCTCCCTTTTCTCTATTTATTTGACAAGCAACAACACCTTCATTATTAGAAATGGCTCTTCTTATCTTATTGACATCTTCCACTGTATGCATGTTGCAGATTTTCAAAACAGATTTCATACTAAACCTCCTTAGTCCTCCTTAAATAGTTCTTTAATTATAGCCGCATCTTCAACACCTTCAGCTTCAACGTCAATCTTAATTTCATCTTCATTTATACTTCCTTCAAAACTTCCTGAAATTAATTCTATTTCATCTATAGGTATTTCTTTTATTGTTTCGTCTCCATCTTGCGGTTTAATTTTAACCTTTACACTTTCTTTTACTACGGAGTTTGAAACTACTGTTCCTTTTCCATAAGGAGTATCTACAACTGAGTCTACTTTAGGTAGTTTTATTCTTATATGCTCATAAGTTTCTTGTTCATAGTTTAAGCAACACATAAGTCTACCGCATATTCCTGAAATCTTAGTTGGATTTAAAGATAAGTTTTGTTCTTTAGCCATCTTTATAGAAACTGGAGCAAAGTCTCCTAAGAACGTAGAGCAACACATAGTTCTTCCGCATGGCCCCAGCCCACCTATCATCTTAGCTTCGTCTCTTACTCCAATTTGTCTTAGCTCAATCCTAGTTCTAAATATAGCAGCTAAATCCTTTACCAGTTCTCTAAAATCCACTCTGCCATCTGCTGTAAAATAAAATATAACTTTATTGTTATCAAAGGTATATTCTACATCTATAAGCTTCATCTTTAAATCATGCTGTTGAATTTTTTCCAAACATACATTAAAAGCTTCTTCCTCTTTTTGTTTATTTTCTGAATGTCTATCTATATCTTCTTGCGTAGCTATTCTTATAACACTTTTTAGAGGAGATACAATTTCATCTTCTCCAATTTGCTTAGGTGCTATCACACACTCTCCAAATTCCACTCCTCTAGCAGTTTCTACTATTACATGCTCATTCTTCTTTACATCCAATTCACCTGGTGAAAAATAATATATTTTACCAGCTTTTTTAAATCTTACACCCACTACTGTTACCATACTATACCTCCTGCATTTTCACCAACATAGAATCGAAAACTAGGACAGGATTTACGTTTCTTTCTAGTTTTTTTCTAGTGTCTTTTATAATATTAATAATACCATTTAATTTGTTAAATGAAAACATTTCCGCCATATCTTTTATTTCATCTATTTTGTCTATATTTATTATTAACTCATTATTACCTGTTTCTTTATATACTAAAATATCCCTTATATAGGAAAGAAACCAAGTAAGAACCTCTTGCCATTCTCCTTTATATTTAAGAAGAAAATCTTCGTAAACTAAAGAGTCTTCAAGCTTATTTTTACAAATACCTTTTAATATATTTACCGTGTTGTTCCTAATTTCTTTTAGCGATGTGTCTTCCATAAACCTTTCTGCTCTACCTGGAATCCCATCGCTAAATGCATTAATAGTCTTTATCTCATCTTCTGATATATCTGGAAATCTATTTTTTAAAAATAATAACATTTCCTCTTCATTTAATCTATTAAGCTTATATATCTGACATCTAGATTTTATTGTATCCAATATTTTCTCTAGTTTTTCGCACAATAGAATTATAAAAATACCTTTAGGTGGCTCTTCTATAGTCTTTAAAAATGCATTTTGCGCCGCTTCTGTCATTTTATCTGCACTGTACAAAAGAATTACCTTTTTATCTCCCTCATAAGGTTTTTTATTAGTTTCTTCGATTATATTTTTTATTTCATCTATTCCTATAGACTTCTTATCTTTTTGCAGCTTAAATTCTGTTATATCCACATACTGTTTATTTTTTTCTTTACCTAAAAGCTTTATAGCTATCTCTTTTGCTATAATGCTTTTCCCAATTCCCTCTTCACCTACAATAATATGAGCATGAGAAAATCTTCCTTTTTCTATAGAACTTGCTGCTTGTATTTTTACACTATCATGCCCTATTATCGCATTAATACTCAATTGCAAATCCCTCCAATTAAATTTTCACAAATTTATCTACATCTACTACAAAAACAGTCGCTCCTCCAACCTCTACTTCTACAGGATATGGAACATACAAACCTGTAGACCCTGTTACCGGTGTAGGTGCAGTTACAATTTGCTCTCTTCTTTTGCATACCTCTTCAATTTGAGATAATACTTTGTCTACAAGCTCTTCCTCTACTCCAATAATTAATGTAGTATTGCCTGCCTTTAAAAAACCACCTGTAGTAGCAAGTTTTGTTACCCTAAAACTTGCTTCAGTTAAAACATTTATTAATTTTCCTGAATCTTCATCTTGTACAATTGCTATAATTAACTTCATATAACTCATCTCCCTATCAGTTTACCCTATTATATAAAACTTAATTTAAATATGCTACTCTTTTTAATATTTATTCAATTTAATTTTATCATAAATTATTTTATTTCTTTATAGTTTCAATTTGTTATATATTTTCAAACTTACATATTCAATACTTTTTTCTTTAAACTTTCATATAGTTCATCATGAATTCTATCTATAGATTTTATTTTACCATTATCTACACAATTTATTGTTAACCAATCATACTTTTTAGATATTTCACAAGAAGTATCATAGGAATGTATTAAATACTCATAATCCTTTTCATGTATATCCTTATTTATATCTCCTGTCATTTTACTTACTCTTTCAGTCATTAATTCTCTGCTGCACTCAGGAGGCATATCTAAAAATACAACACAATCTGGAATAGGAAGCCCAAAAATTTTAAATTCAAAATCCCATATCCAATTCAAAAATTTATTTTTTTCTTCTAAGTCATGAATTTTAGATGCTTGATGAATCATATTTGCAGTTGTATATCTATCTGCTATTACTATTCCCCCACTTAGGTAAAACTCCTTCCAATCTGTTTTATAAGAAGCAAATCTATCTACTGCATAAAATGTAGATGCTACATAGGGATTAACATCTTCCGGATTTTTACCAAAACACCCATTTAAATACATTTTCACTAAAGCTGAAGACTCGCTTTCATAGTTTGGATATTCTACCTTTTTTACTCTATATCCTTCATTTACTAGTCTTTCATATAACTTTTGTGTTTGTGTTGCCTTACCACTGCCATCACAGCCTTCTATTACAATTACCTTTCCTTTTTTTAAGTCCATCTTATTTTCCTCCTTTTAGTCGGAACACTGGGTAACTTTACTTGTTTCCCTTCGGGCACTGGGTAACTTAAGATTTTCGCTTCCGCTCACAAGTTACCCGTAAAAGTTCATTTAGAACTTTTACCTAGCAAAATTACCCGTTAAAGTCCATTTAGGACTTTAACCTCCATAAAAATTTCATTTGTTATTAAATTAATTCTATCTTACTACTTTTATCTCATCATTTTGAATTCCTAAAATATCAGTTCCGTTATTTTTATAGTATTTAATAATGTTTAAGCTTTCTTTATCAATTAACTCGCCCATTGCTAAAATAGGTATTCCTGGTGGGTATGGCACTATATTTTCTGCACTTGTTCTACCTAAGCAATTCTCTAATTTAACAAATTCTTTTTCTTTATCAATAACTTCGTAGGGCATAATTTGTGCTTTAGGTATATCATACTGCACTAAACTTAACTCTTTTTTCTTTAAATCATTTAAATTGCATTTTTTCAAAATCTCATACAGTCTTTTAAACTCTTCCTCTTCACTAAATGGCGAAAAAATTAAAACTACATTAGATATATCGCTCATTTCAGCCTGTATTCCAAACCTTCTTAGATAACTTAAAAGTAAGTTGCCATCATATTCTTTATTTAAATTTATTACATATCTTGTTGCATCTAAATTCCAGACATAATTTAAATCATTATTTTCATTTCTATATTTTTTTATTTCTGCATTTAAGTTTATTATATCTTCTACGCCAATTATGTGAATACCTTTAATTTCATTTATTTTATCTCTATAATAACTTGCTATATTTAAAAGTTTCCCATACTCGATTTGACCATAGCTTTCCAAATAAAATCTAGCATAATCCATAGAACATAAAAATAGATAAGAGGGACTTGTACTTAAAAATGCACTAACATAAAAATCAACTTTGTCAATATCTTGTCCATCATTTACATGCAAATAAGCAGTTTGTGTTAAACTCGATAGCGTCTTATGTGTACTGGTAACAACCATATCCGCTCCTAATCTTATAGCACTCTTCGGCAAATTGTCATTTACTCCAAAGTGAGCTCCATGTGCAGAATCTACTAATACCTTCATCCCATGTTTCTTAGCCTTGTCTATTATAAATTCTAAGTTACTACATATTCCATAATAATTTGGATATGTAACTACTATGCCTTTAGCATCACCATTATCTTCTAATACCTGTAAAAAATGCTCTAAGTCTATAGCAATAGGAGCATTTAATCTCTCACTTATAATATTCTTTACATATACTGGTTTAAGCTTTCTCATTATTATGGCGTTGAATATAGATCTATGACAATTTCTTTCAACAATAACTTTGTCCCCTTCATTAAAACTACTAAATATCATCGCCATATTACCTGAAGTACTTCCATTAACCAAAAAGTAAGACTTTTTACTTCCGTAAAATCTGCTAAGAAGATTGCTTGCATCTTTTATTATTCCTTCAGCATTATGAAGATTATCTACTCCTTCAACTTCGGTTATATCAAATTTCATGAAATTTTCAACAAATTCCTTGCCTATACTAGTATCTTCAAAACCCTTACCGCCTTTATGTCCTGGCATACAGAACGATATATTATTTTCTTTTACATACTTTAAAACACCTTCTAAAATCGGTAACTTCGACAACTTATTTCCTCTCCTCTTATAATATCTTGAACTATAGCTTTTCTTATACGTTCCATATAATAATTATAAAAATCTGTAGTATCATCTAAATCTATTAATCTTGCTTCACAACATTTACAGATTCCTCTTCCATATATCATTATACCATTATTAAGAGGCTTACCACATATAATACAGCTTTGCTTTTTCATTTAATATCCTCCTTGTACAAACTATTTGGTATATTAAATTATTGCCTCATATAGTATATAATATTCAGCTACCCTCCGAAACTTATTTTGTCCACATAAATAAATTAAACTCAGTATAATATTGATTTATTATACTGAGTTTATAGTTTAATTTATTAATCTTTTATTGTAACTAGTGTACCTCGCGGTATATTATCTTGAATCCATTTTGCATCATAGTAAGGAAGTCTAATACATCCGTGGGATGCCTTATTTCCTAGCTTATCATATTCGGATTGTATAACATATCCATTCGTATCATATAAGGCACTATGAAAAAGAAAATTGTTATCTATTCTTGTCCAAAAATAACATACAACGCTATCTGATGAGTAAAACAACGGCCCCTTATCACCTATTAAGAATCTACCTGACGGCGTAGGAGTGTCATCTAAACCAGTAGAACATACAAATTCTTTTACTAATGTTTGTCCATTAAATATATCAACTCTCTGCCGGCTTTTATCAACAAGTATATTATATGGGCCAGATGGTGTTACAGTTTTAACCATTGATTTTGGAACATACCCTTTAACATAATTTAAAGTACCATAGTCTAATATCTCTACGTAATAGTATCCATCCTTACTATCTAAAATTTTTACTTCTGGAAGACTACCATAAGTTGAACCAACAACTTCAGAGGAAGAATTCGGGTACTTCCTTACGTTAACACTTGTAGTTTCTCCCGCATTCATTACATTGAAGGAGCTTGTCCATTCAGGCGGTTGAGGTCCCTTAGGTACTTGTGGCTTAGGTGGTTCAGGTGTTTTCTTCTCAAGACCTATTAAGTATAAGGTCTTTAGTGAAACTGCTCCTTCACCTCCAAATATGTAAACATTTTTTGCTGATGATAAGATTTGCTTAACATCATTTTGTTGTTTTTCATTTATATTCTCACTAACCAAAACTAATGGAGATTTAGTTTTTTGTGCTAGTGCAGACCCTGAAAGTGAATCAGGAAAATTAAGAGCTGATGCAAGATAAACATTACTCATATCTAGTACATCTTTAAATCTATTTATAATAGCAGAGTTTGTATTATATCTATCACTTCCTGATATTCTTTCTGCATTTTTAAATTCAGATTTTACACTTTCATTTATAACTCCCTCAGAACCAATAACATATGTATTAATAACATTTTTATCTGCTAATCCATTCTTTACTGAATCAGGTACAGAGTCTTTACTTACAAGTATAATTGGCATGTCCATAATTGCAGCGATAGGGGCTACAGATAAAGCATCTGGGTAGTTCTCTCCCGAAACCACTACCACTCTGTCTTTTATTCCTACATAATTAGCAACTAACATTGCGGTTTCATATCTATCTATACCGCCTATACGTTCATAGCTTATTCCCATGTTTTTTATACTATCCTCTACATCTTTAGCGATAGATTTACCTATTATAAATACCTTAGAAACATTATAACTTTTTAATTGCTCAGCAGCTCTTGCATCCAACTTTTTTTCCGTAGTAAGTATTATTGGTGCATCATACTTCTTAGAAAGAGGACAGGCACAAAGTGCGTCTGGGAAATTTTCGCCTGATGCTAGAATTGCATAACCTGAATTTGAATTGAATCCCTGTGAAATTTTCATAGACGTATCATATCTGTCACTACCACCATATCTTTGGTAATTTCCTTGTGCATAAACCCTAGATGTAGTGCTAATAATAAATACAAGTAAGAGTAGGATTTCAATCTTATTTTTTAGTGCTAACTTGAAACTTATAATAATCTCCTCCTATCGCTTAAACATATAGTATATGTGTACTTGCACCAAATTATTCATAATTTTAGATACATACTAATTGTAAACATTTTTTACCAATTTTGCAACACTTAATTTTATTTACTTTTATTGGCTTAAAAAATCTCATGGAGGTATATCTTATGAAACATGAAATCTTAACTAACCTAAGTACTATAAAAGAAGATATATTAAACTTATCGAGGTATCTTTATGAAAATCCTGAAGAAAGTTTTCATGAGTACAAAGCTCATGATTACATAACAAATATATTAAAGAGTAACAATTTTGATGTTACAGAGCACTACTTAGACATTGAGACAGCTTTTTATGCTCAGTATGGCACAGGTCATCCTAAGATTGGCTATATATGCGAGTACGATGCTGTAAACACTTCTGGACATATTGTTGGACATAACTTAATATCTGCAATGTCTCTAGGTGCTGCTATATCCCTATCTAAATCACTACCAAAAGACAAAGGTAGTATTATAGTTATCGGATGTCCCGGAGAATTTTTAAGTAGCTCTAAAGTTACTATGGCAAAACAAGGAGTTTTTAATGATATAGACATAGTTCTTATGGCTCATCCCGATGTAATAACTGCTGAAAGTGGTTCCTCAATGGCTATTGTACCGATAAAAATTAGTTATAAAAGTAAACAAGGATTCACTTATAGAAGATCAGGAAGCTATTCTGCATTAGATGCCTGTCTTTTTACTTTTAATACATTAAATTTATTAGCAAAGGGCTTTGAAGATAACTCTACGATAGATGGAGTAATTCTAAAAGGTGGAGATTCTCCATATCTTCTTCCTTCTGATACAGAGTCAAAGTTTTACATAAGATCTTCTAAAATGGAGACAGCTTGTAAGTTAGAAAAGAAAATAAGGGAGCTAGTAAAAACAACTGGCAACTTAATGGAAATTGACTCTGAAATCTGCTTATACGAACTGCCTTATGATGAACTTGTTCCAAATAGTATTTTATCCAGAATATTTTCTCATAATCTTAAGGAGTGCGGCATAATAGACATTGCCCCTCCTAAAGACACTAATTCTGGTCTTAGTTTAGGTACGGTAAGCCATATAGTGCCTTGTATACATCCATATATATCTATTACTGAAGATAAAAACTTACAATATTCATCACCTGAATTTGCTTTAGCTACTACATCTTATTTTGCTCAAGATAGAGTTGTAAAAACTGCTCATGCTCTTGCGTTAACTGGCTTAGATCTTATAGAGAATAGCTCTTTACTCAAGCAAATAAAAGCAGAATTTTATGAAAGAAAGAAAAGAAACTAGACAGCTAGTTTCTTTTCTTTTTTATTTAAATGTTCCTTAACCTAATCTGTAATTAAAATAAATTAATTACTTAATATACACAAATAACATCCATAGGCTATAATATAATTATAGTTAACTTATATCTTATACAGGAGGAACATATGATATCAATTTATAAAACTTTAGATGAAACAGGTACTTTACAAGCAGTTGATACTATAGAGTCAGGTTGCTGGATCAATATAGTAGCTCCTTCAGATGAGGATTTACTTTTAATATCAAAAAAAACAGGAGTTTCTCTAGATTATCTTAAAGCAGCTTTAGATGAAGAAGAAACTTCTCGTATTGATATAGAGGATAATAATCTATTAGTAATAGTAGATATACCTTTCACAGAAATGGAGGATAACTCATTAACCTACGATTCCTATCCTTTATCAATTATTCATACAGAGTCAACAATAATAACAGTTTGCTTAAAAAACAGTAAAATTCTGACTGACTTTATAGATGGGAAAGTAAAATCATTTTTTAGCTTTAAACGATCAAGATTTATACTTCAAATACTTTACAGAATAGCTAGCTACTATTTATTATATCTTAGACAAATAGATAAAAAGAGTGTTATGATAGAGCAAAAATTGCATAGATCCATGAAAAATAAAGAACTTATTCAACTTCTATCACTCGAAAAGTCTCTTGTTTATTTTTCTACATCGTTAAAAGCCAATGAAATTACTCTAGAAAAAATGCTTAAACTTGAATTATTACAAAAATACCCGGAGGATCAAGATATACTTGAAGATGTAATTATTGAAAATAAACAGGCAATAGAAATGGCCAATATCTACAGTAACATTTTAAGTGGTACTATGGATGCTTTTGCATCTGTAATATCAAATAATCTAAACATAGTTATGAAGCTTCTTGCATCAATAACTATTGTTATGGCTATACCAAATATAATTTTTAGTTCTTTTGGTATGAATGTAAATGGGATACCCTTCAGCAACAGCCAAAGCGCTTTTGGGATAGTTTATGGTTTAGCTGCAATATCATGTTTAGTATCTATAATTGTTTTACGCAGAAAGGGATTATTTTAAATATAAGGATGTGATCACATGATTGCAAGACGACTAAAGCATGGGGGTACTATAGGCCTTATATCCCCTGCAGGAGCTGAAAATCCTGATAGAATAAAAGAAAGTATAAAATATATAGAAAGCCTAGGATTCAATATTAAGGAAGGAAAACATATCTATAAAAGATTAGGATATCTAGCAGGAAGCGACAATGACAGAGCTGAAGATCTTATGAATATGTTTCGTGATGACAATGTTGATATGATCCTATGTGTAAGGGGAGGATATGGCACTATGCGTATCCTTCCTAGCATAGACTTTGATGTTATACAGAAAAATCCTAAAATTTTTGCAGGTTTTAGCGATATAACTACTTTTCTAAATATTATATCTCAGAAGTGTGGATTAATTACCTTTCACTCACCAATGTGTAATTCAAATTTATTAGACAAGTACACATTAGAAAGCTTTCTAAGTACATTTATGAATGGTTATAAACCGTATATTATTAAGAATCCAAATAATATACCTACTAGATGCTTTTCTTCCAAAAGATCAGTATCTGGTAAGCTAGTAGGCGGTAATTTGTCCTTGCTATGTAGCACGATTGGTACTCCCTTTGAAGTTGATACTAAGGGTAAAATTATATTTATTGAAGAAGTTGGAGAAGAGCCCTATAAAATAGACAGGTTGCTAACTCAACTTCTTTTAAGTGGGAAACTTGATGAGTGCTCTGGTATTATTCTTGGACAATTTACTAATTGTGAATTACCTCACTATGAGAGAAGCTTGACTTTAAATGAAGTAATAACAGACAGGATCTTAAATTTAAATAAACCAACAATAACAAATATTCAATCAGGCCATTCCTATCCTAAGCTTACATTACCTATTGGATCAAAAATTCGAATGAACTGTATAGAAGGAGTAATCGAGGTTTTAGAGCCAGTAGTTTTCTAAGTTACAAAACTAAGATATAGAAATATATAAAAACACCTCATAATTATTATGAGGTGTTTTTTGGAGGCGCCACCCAGATTTGAACTGGGGAATAAAGGTTTTGCAGACCTCTGCCTTACCACTTGGCTATAGCGCCATAAGTTATTTGTTTTTTTAACGCTCTTATATAATATCATTTTAATAATTACTTGTCAATACTTCTTATCATGTATTTTATGTAATCTTAACCTACTATTGCTTTAATTAAAAATGACACAATGCTATAATGTTTAATAAGAGGTGATATTATGATAAATGAAGAGTTACTATCGGTAATAAATTCTAGCAATTATATTGTATTCTTTGGCGGTGCAGGGGTATCTACGGAATCTTCCATACCAGACTTTAGATCGGAAGCAGGTATTTATAAAACAAAAAATAATTCTTCTTATCCACCTGAAGTAATGCTAAGCCATACATTTTTTATGTCTCATACAGAGGACTTCTTTGATTTTTACAGAAAGAAAATGATATATAAAGAGGCTAAACCTAATGCTGCTCACTATGCTCTAGCAAAGCTAGAACAAGCAGGAAAGCTAAAGGCTGTAATAACACAAAATATTGACGGACTTCATCAGATGGCAGGTTCCAAAAATGTACTTGAACTGCATGGTTCTATTCACAGGAATCATTGCATGAAATGCGGTAAATCTTTTGATTTAGAATATATAATTAATAGCCAAACTACAGTTCCAAAATGTGATGCTTGTAATGGAATAGTAAAACCTGATGTAGTTCTCTACGAAGAGAATTTAGATACGGCTACTATAAATGCATCAGTTAACCACATAAAACAGTCAGATTTGCTTATAGTAGGTGGAACTTCTTTGGTTGTATATCCAGCAGCAGGATTAATAGATTACTTTAAAGGGAATAAATTAGTCTTAATAAATAAATCATCGACTTCATATGATAATAGAGCTGATATAGTTATTAATGATAGTATAGGTAAAGTTTTAGGTAATTTAATATGATACAAATACTCTATATCCTAGGTAAAGATTAAGATATAGAGTATTTTATTTCTCCATTATTATTTGCTTGATTAAGACTTAAGAGTTCCTGTTAAATTCAAATTTATCAAATCAAACAAATCAAAGAACCCTTTTCCAAGTATCTTAATATTTCCAAGCTTAAGCGACCTATGAAGAATTGGTATGTTATATAATTCTTTAGATAAATAAAAAAACACCAAGCATATGCTTAGTGTTTTCACTATTACCTGGCGACGACCTACTCTCCCACAGGGTCTCCCCTGCAGTACCATCGGCACTGTGAAGCTTAACCGTCGTGTTCGGAATGGGAACGGGTGTTACCTTCACGTCATAATCACCAGATTATTTGTTCTCTGAAAATTGCACAGTGAATTGTATTGGTCAAGCCCTCGACCTATTAGTATCAGTCAGCTGAACATGTTACCATGCTTACACCTCTGACCTATCAACCTTGTGTTCTTCAAGGGGTCTTACTAGCTTACGCTATGGGAAATCTAATCTTGAGGTGGGCTTCACGCTTAGATGCTTTCAGCGTTTATCCCGTCCCGACATAGCTACCCAGCTGTGCTCCTGGCGGAACAACTGGTGCACCAGAGGTCAGTCCATCCCGGTCCTCTCGTACTAAGGACAGCTCCTCTCAAATTTCCTACGCCCGCGACGGATAGGGACCGAACTGTCTCACGACGTTCTGAACCCAGCTCGCGTGCCGCTTTAATGGGCGAACAGCCCAACCCTTGGGACCTACTTCAGCCCCAGGATGCGACGAGCCGACATCGAGGTGCCAAACCTCCCCGTCGATGTGGACTCTTGGGGGAGATCAGCCTGTTATCCCCGAGGTAGCTTTTATCCGTTGAGCGATGGCCCTCCCACGAGGAACCACCGGATCACTAAGCCCGACTTTCGTCCCTGCTCCACTTGTATGTGTCGCAGTCAGGCTCCCTTCTGCCTTTGCACTCTACGAACGATTTCCAACCGTTCTGAGGGAACCTTTGGGCGCCTCCGTTACTTTTTAGGAGGCGACCGCCCCAGTCAAACTGCCCACCTAACAATGTCCCGTGACCAGATTCATGGCCGCCGGTTAGAATCCCAGTACTGTCAGGGTGGTATCCCAAGGATGACTCCACAAAGGCTGACGCCCTTGTCTCTCAGTCTCCCACCTATCCTGTACAGACAATACCGAAACTCAATGCTAAGCTACAGTAAAGCTCTACGGGGTCTTTCCGTCCAATCGCGGGTAGCAAGCATCTTCACTTGCACTACAATTTCGCCGGATTTGTTGTCGAGACAGTGCCCAAGTCATTACGCCATTCGTGCGGGTCGGAACTTACCCGACAAGGAATTTCGCTACCTTAGGACCGTTATAGTTACGGCCGCCGTTTACTGGGGCTTAAGTTCACACCTTCGCTTGCGCTAAGTGTTCCCCTTAACCTTCCAGCACCGGGCAGGCGTCAGCCCCTATACATCAGCTTTCGCTTTAGCAGAGACCTGTGTTTTTGCTAAACAGTTGCTTGGGCCTATTCTCTGCGACCTACTTGCGTAGGCACCCCTTATCGCTAACTTACGGGGTCAATTTGCCGAGTTCCTTGACAACAATTCTTCCGCTGGTCTTAGGATTCTCTCCTCACCTACCTGTGTCGGTTTGCGGTACGGGCACCAACTTCCTCCATAGAGACTTTTCTTGGCAGCGTGGAATCAGATACTTCGCCCATAAGGGCTCCCCATCACACCTCAACTAAGTTTAACGGATTTGCCTGTTAAACATGTCTAAGTGCTTAGACGCACATCCAATAGTGCGCACATCTTATCCTCCTGCGTCATCCCATTTGTAATAACGTCAGTTGGCGGTATCGGAATATCAACCGATTGTCCATCACCTACGCCTTTCGGCCTCGGCTTAGGTCCCGACTAACCCTGAGCGGACGAGCCTTCCTCAGGAAACCTTAGGTTTTCGACCAATAAGATTCTCACTTATTTCTCGCTACTTATGCCAGCATACTCACTCCTGTACAGTCCACCGCTCCTTTCGGTACGACTTCAATCCATACAGGAAGCTCCTCTACCGCTCTTTCGAGCCCATAGCTTCGGTGGTAAGTTTTAGCCCCGGACATCTTCGGCGCAGGATCTCTCGACTAGTGAGCTATTACGCACTCTTTGAATGAGTGGCTGCTTCTAAGCCAACATCCTAGTTGTCTTAGAAATCCCACATCCTTTTCCACTTAACTTACACTTTGGGACCTTAGCTGATGATCTGGGCTGTTTCCCTTTTGACCACGGATCTTATCATTCGTAGTCTGACTGCTGAGATTCAAGTATATGGCATTCGGAGTTTGATAGGGTTCAGTAACTGTTGTCAGCCCCTAGCCCATTCAGTGCTCTACCTCCATTACTCATTCTCAACGCTAGCCCTAAAGCTATTTCGAGGAGAACCAGCTATCTCCGAGTTCGATTGGAATTTCTCCGCTATCCACAGCTCATCCCATGGTTTTTCAACACCAACGTGGTTCGGTCCTCCACGGAATTTTACTTCCGCTTCAACCTGTCCATGGATAGGTCACCCGGTTTCGGGTCTACGACATGCAACTTATTGCCCTATTCAGACTCGGTTTCCCTTCGGCTGCGCACCTTAAGTGCTTAACCTTGCTACATATCGTAACTCGCTGGCTCGTTCTACAAAAAGCACGTCATCGCACGTAAAAGTGCTTTGACCGGTTGTGGACACACGGTTTCAGGTTCTATTTCACTCCCCTCCCGGGGTTCTTTTCACCTTTCCCTCACGGTACTGCTTCACTATCGGTCACCAGTTAGTATTTAGCCTTGGGAGGTGGTCCTCCCTGCTTCCCACAAGGTTTCACGTGTCTCGTGGTACTCTGGAGCAGATCTAGAGTTTTCTCTTTTCACCTACAGGGCTGTTACCTTCTACGGCGGAGCCTTCCAGCTCTCTTCAATTAAGATACCTCTCCGTTTATGATCTGTCCGCAACCCCAGGAACAAGTTCCTGGTTTGGGCTCTTTCCCTTTCGCTCGCCGCTACTTAGGAAATCGATTTTTCTTTCTCTTCCTCCGGGTACTTAGATGTTTCAGTTCCCCGGGTATATCCCTATAAACCTATGAATTCAGTTTACAGTACACTACGTTAGTAGTGTGGGTTGCCCCATTCGGAAATCTTCGGATCACAGGCTATTTGCGCCTACCCGAAGCTTATCGCAGCTTATCACGTCCTTCTTCGACTACTGGTGCCAAGGCATTCACCATGCGCCCTTTGTAGCTTGACCATTCATCCGAAAATTGGTTTCTATCAATTTTCTTTGCTTAGTTATAAATCTACAAAGGTTACTTACTTATATAATAAGTAGTTTTACCTTCAGCTTTACTTTTATTTAATATCACTGTGCAATTTTCAAAGAACAATTGGAGATTTATTTTATCATGTTGATTATTCAAAATCAACTAGTAAATAATCCCTCAAGATTAAACAGAGTGTAAACAAACCTTCAAAGTAGAATTACCTACTTTGTCGACTCCTTAGAAAGGAGGTGATCCAGCCGCAGGTTCTCCTACGGCTACCTTGTTACGACTTCACCCCAATCACTAACCCCACCTTCGGCCGCGTCTTCCTTACGGTTAGACTACGGACTTCGGGTGTTGCCAGCTCTCATGGTGTGACGGGCGGTGTGTACAAGGCCCGGGAACGTATTCACCGCGACATGCTGATTCGCGATTACTAGCAACTCCAGCTTCATGTAGGCGAGTTTCAGCCTACAATCCGAACTGAGGGTAATTTTATAGTTTTGCTCCACATCACTGTATTGCTTCTCTTTGTATTACCCATTGTAGCACGTGTGTAGCCCTAGACATAAGGGGCATGATGATTTGACGTCATCCCCACCTTCCTCCCGGTTAACCCGGGCAGTCTCACTAGAGTGCTCAACTTAATGGTAGCAACTAATGATAAGGGTTGCGCTCGTTGCAGGACTTAACCTAACATCTCACGACACGAGCTGACGACAACCATGCACCACCTGTCTTCCTGCCCCGAAGGGCTTCCTCCATTACGAGTAATTCAGGAGATGTCAAGTCTAGGTAAGGTTCTTCGCGTTGCTTCGAATTAAACCACATGCTCCGCTGCTTGTGCGGGCCCCCGTCAATTCCTTTGAGTTTTAATCTTGCGATCGTACTTCCCAGGCGGAGTACTTATTGTGTTAACTGCGGCACAGAAGGGGTCGATACCTCCTACACCTAGTACTCATCGTTTACGGCGTGGACTACCAGGGTATCTAATCCTGTTTGCTACCCACGCTTTCATGCCTCAGCGTCAGTTACGGTCCAGAGAGTCGCCTTCGCCACTGGTGTTCTTCCTAATCTCTACGCATTTCACCGCTACACTAGGAATTCCACTCTCCTCTCCCGCACTCTAGACTTCCAGTTTGAAATGCAGCACCCAAGTTAAGCCCGGGTATTTCACATCTCACTTAAAAATCCGCCTACGCATCCTTTACGCCCAGTAAATCCGGACAACGCTCGCCACCTACGTATTACCGCGGCTGCTGGCACGTAGTTAGCCGTGGCTTCCTCCTTTGGTACCGTCATTATCGTCCCAAAAGACAGAGCTTTACAACCCGAAGGCCTTCATCACTCACGCGGCGTTGCTGCATCAGGCTTTCGCCCATTGTGCAATATTCCCCACTGCTGCCTCCCGTAGGAGTCTGGACCGTGTCTCAGTTCCAATGTGGCCGATCACCCTCTCAGGTCGGCTACGCATCGTCGCCTTGGTGAGCCTTTACCTCACCAACTAGCTAATGCGCCGCGGGTCCATCTCAAAGCGGATTACTCCTTTAATTAGTTCTCCATGCGAAAAACTAATGTTATGCGGTATTAATCTCCCTTTCGGGAGGCTATCCCCCTCTTTGAGGCAGGTTACCCACGTGTTACTCACCCGTCCGCCGCTAATCCACCCCGAAGGGTTTCATCGCTCGACTTGCATGTGTTAGGCACGCCGCCAGCGTTCGTCCTGAGCCAGGATCAAACTCTCAATTTAAAAGTTTGAATGCTCATTACTGTTGTTTTTGACTACTAACAAGTAGTTCAAAAGAATTGCTGGTTTAGTTTACTTAATAAAAATCATCTTGATTTTTAACCTCTGTTTAATTTTCAAGGATCATCTGTCATTCAAGACAGCTTATATATTATCTCATACTTACTTAACTTTGTCAAGAACTTTTTTTCAAATTCTTTTTGTTAAGCTTAGCTGCTCTTGACAGCTTCATTATAGTATCATACAAGTTAACTTGTTGTCAACATATTTTTGACTAACTTTTTTAACTTGTTTGCCGCTCACTCAAGCGACGAATGTTATCTTATCATGATTCATTGTATAAAACATCTGTTATAATCATCATTTTATAAGATTAATACAGTAATTCTTTATTATCCTCACATATACTCAATATTTAAGTTATTGATACACCTGATTCAGTTTATTGGACAAAATCGATTATATGTTAAAAATGGGCTGTCTCAAAATATTAGTTTATGTGTATATGAACAATATTTTCTCAAGCAGAAAAATAGAACAGGCTTGCAGAAGAGATATTAATTTCATTTGGCTTCTACAAGGCCGAAAGGCCCCGGATCACAATACAATCGCAAGATTTAGAACCGAAAGACTTGCTGAAATTATAGATGATTTGTTTAGCCAATTAATTAGAAAACTTGGAGAGTTAGGTGAAATCCAGTATGAAAATGTATTTATAGATGGAACTAAAATTGAAGCTAACGCTAATAAATACACTTTTGTTTGGAAGAAAGCAACTAATAAAAGGGAATGTCCCTTAGAATGATTTTCCAATCATTTTGAGACATCCCCTTTACATTATTCGTTTACTATTTCTACAGTATACTTTTCTCTTAACTCGCCATTAAGTTGTGAGTATTTGAATGTTTGTCTTTGTTGTAATAAAGTATTCTTTATCATACCTTCTACTTCGTTAAATTGCTTAGCTTTACTTTCAATTTTTTCTTCTACCTTTATTAGGTGATAACCAAATTGAGTTTTTACAGACTCGCTTACTACTCCTATTTCAAGGTTAAATGCTGCTTCTTCAAATTCTGGAACCATTTGACCTCTTGAAAAACTTCCTAGATTCCCTCCCTGAGCTTTTGATGGGCATGATGAATATTTTTGAGCAGCTTCTTCAAATGATAACCCAGCATTTATTTCACTTATTATTTCTTCTGCTTTTTCTTTTGTTTCAACTAGTATATGTTTAGCACTTACCATTTCTGGCTCAACAAACATTTGTTGATTAGCATTATAATAATCTGTTACCTCTGCATCAGTAACAGTTACCTGTGCCATTACCTTTGATATTGCAGTCTGAGTTAATATTTCTTTTTTAGCTCTTTCTAATAAATCAATATATTCTTTCTCATTTTCCATACCAGAATCTTTTGCATAGTTATAAATTAGTTCAAAAGATATCATTTCTTCTAGTAACTGTTTTTTTCCATTCTCTGTATTTAGGTATCCTTGTCTTTCTCTAGGGAATCTCATTATTGCAGCTTGTAAATCCCCTTCTGTTATCTTTGCACCATTTACAACTGCCAATACTTTATTTTCCATAACTTTTCTCCTTAATTTGTAATTTATTTAACATTATTAATTATGACATAACTTTGATTATTTTTCTATAATTGTATACAAAATAATTGTTTTTTACGACGAAAGTAAATCTTTTTTCACGTCCTCATTTCTAAAGCTCTTTTGAACATGCCTAAATGACCATCCCGTTTCAATGTACAAAAAAACCCTAGTTTTTAAAACTAGGGTTTTGGTGGCCAGACCAGGAATCGAACCAGGGACACGAGGATTTTCAGTCCTCTGCTCTACCGACTGAGCTATCTAGCCAAATTATTACCTGGCGACGACCTACTCTCCCACAGGGTCTCCCCTGCAGTACCATCGGCACTATGAAGCTTAACCGTCGTGTTCGGAATGGGAACGGGTGTTACCTTCACGTCATAATCACCAGATTATTTGTTCTCTGAAAATTGCACAGTGAATTGTATTGGTCAAGCCCTCGACCTATTAGTATCAGTCAGCTGAACATGTTACCATGCTTACACCTCTGACCTATCAACCTTGTGTTCTTCAAGGGGTCTTACTAGCTTACGCTATGGGAAATCTAATCTTGAGGTGGGCTTCACGCTTAGATGCTTTCAGCGTTTATCCCGTCCCGACATAGCTACCCAGCTGTGCTCCTGGCGGAACAACTGGTGCACCAGAGGTCAGTCCATCCCGGTCCTCTCGTACTAAGGACAGCTCCTCTCAAATTTCCTACGCCCGCGACGGATAGGGACCGAACTGTCTCACGACGTTCTGAACCCAGCTCGCGTGCCGCTTTAATGGGCGAACAGCCCAACCCTTGGGACCTACTTCAGCCCCAGGATGCGACGAGCCGACATCGAGGTGCCAAACCTCCCCGTCGATGTGGACTCTTGGGGGAGATCAGCCTGTTATCCCCGAGGTAGCTTTTATCCGTTGAGCGATGGCCCTCCCACGAGGAACCACCGGATCACTAAGCCCGACTTTCGTCCCTGCTCCACTTGTATGTGTCGCAGTCAGGCTCCCTTCTGCCTTTGCACTCTACGAACGATTTCCAACCGTTCTGAGGGAACCTTTGGGCGCCTCCGTTACTTTTTAGGAGGCGACCGCCCCAGTCAAACTGCCCACCTAACAATGTCCCGTGACCAGATTCATGGCCGCCGGTTAGAATCCCAGTACTGTCAGGGTGGTATCCCAAGGATGACTCCACAAAGGCTGACGCCCTTGTTTCTCAGTCTCCCACCTATCCTGTACAGACAATACCGAAACTCAATGCTAAGCTACAGTAAAGCTCTACGGGGTCTTTCCGTCCAATCGCGGGTAGCAAGCATCTTCACTTGCACTACAATTTCGCCGGATTTGTTGTCGAGACAGTGCCCAAGTCATTACGCCATTCGTGCGGGTCGGAACTTACCCGACAAGGAATTTCGCTACCTTAGGACCGTTATAGTTACGGCCGCCGTTTACTGGGGCTTAAGTTCACACCTTCGCTTGCGCTAAGTGTTCCCCTTAACCTTCCAGCACCGGGCAGGCGTCAGCCCCTATACATCAGCTTTCGCTTTAGCAGAGACCTGTGTTTTTGCTAAACAGTTGCTTGGGCCTATTCTCTGCGACCTACTTGCGTAGGCACCCCTTATCGCTAACTTACGGGGTCAATTTGCCGAGTTCCTTGACAACAATTCTTCCGCTGGTCTTAGGATTCTCTCCTCACCTACCTGTGTCGGTTTGCGGTACGGGCACCAACTTCCTCCATAGAGACTTTTCTTGGCAGCGTGGAATCAGATACTTCGCCCATAAGGGCTCCCCATCACACCTCAACTAAGTTTAACGGATTTGCCTGTTAAACATGTCTAAGTGCTTAGACGCACATCCAA
Organism: Clostridium nitrophenolicum; assembly: GCF_055391695.1. Lineage (NCBI taxonomy): Bacteria > Bacillati > Bacillota > Clostridia > Eubacteriales > Clostridiaceae > Clostridium > Clostridium nitrophenolicum. The sequence continues at coordinate 5,667,957 of NZ_AP042469.1, read as the reverse complement.
TAGTGCGCACATCTTATCCTCCTGCGTCATCCCATTTGTAATAACGTCAGTTGGCGGTATCGGAATATCAACCGATTGTCCATCACCTACGCCTTTCGGCCTCGGCTTAGGTCCCGACTAACCCTGAGCGGACGAGCCTTCCTCAGGAAACCTTAGGTTTTCGACCAATAAGATTCTCACTTATTTCTCGCTACTTATGCCAGCATACTCACTCCTGTACAGTCCACCGCTCCTTTCGGTACGACTTCAATCCATACAGGAAGCTCCTCTACCGCTCTTTCGAGCCCATAGCTTCGGTGGTAAGTTTTAGCCCCGGACATCTTCGGCGCAGGATCTCTCGACTAGTGAGCTATTACGCACTCTTTGAATGAGTGGCTGCTTCTAAGCCAACATCCTAGTTGTCTTAGAAATCCCACATCCTTTTCCACTTAACTTACACTTTGGGACCTTAGCTGATGATCTGGGCTGTTTCCCTTTTGACCACGGATCTTATCATTCGTAGTCTGACTGCTGAGATTCAAGTATATGGCATTCGGAGTTTGATAGGGTTCAGTAACTGTTGTCAGCCCCTAGCCCATTCAGTGCTCTACCTCCATTACTCATTCTCAACGCTAGCCCTAAAGCTATTTCGAGGAGAACCAGCTATCTCCGAGTTCGATTGGAATTTCTCCGCTATCCACAGCTCATCCCATGGTTTTTCAACACCAACGTGGTTCGGTCCTCCACGGAATTTTACTTCCGCTTCAACCTGTCCATGGATAGGTCACCCGGTTTCGGGTCTACGACATGCAACTTATTGCCCTATTCAGACTCGGTTTCCCTTCGGCTGCGCACCTTAAGTGCTTAACCTTGCTACATATCGTAACTCGCTGGCTCGTTCTACAAAAAGCACGTCATCGCACGTAAAAGTGCTTTGACCGGTTGTGGACACACGGTTTCAGGTTCTATTTCACTCCCCTCCCGGGGTTCTTTTCACCTTTCCCTCACGGTACTGCTTCACTATCGGTCACCAGTTAGTATTTAGCCTTGGGAGGTGGTCCTCCCTGCTTCCCACAAGGTTTCACGTGTCTCGTGGTACTCTGGAGCAGATCTTATTGCTATTCTTTTCACTTACAGGGCTGTTACCTTCTACGGCGGAGCCTTCCAGCTCTCTTCAATTAAGAAATCACAACTTTTGTGATCTGTCCGCAACCCCAGGAACAAGTTCCTGGTTTGGGCTCTTTCCCTTTCGCTCGCCGCTACTTAGGAAATCGATTTTTCTTTCTCTTCCTCCGGGTACTTAGATGTTTCAGTTCCCCGGGTATATCCCTATAAACCTATGAATTCAGTTTACAGTACACTACGTTAGTAGTGTGGGTTGCCCCATTCGGAAATCTTCGGATCACAGGCTATTTGCGCCTACCCGAAGCTTATCGCAGCTTATCACGTCCTTCTTCGACTACTGGTGCCAAGGCATTCACCATGCGCCCTTTGTAGCTTGACCATCTAAATTAATATTACCTTCGCATTACTGCGTCAGCTTCCTTCATTGCGGTGCTCATTTACCTTAAGTAAACTCTGCTCCTCATTCAGTTGCTTCCTTGTTCTGCTCGCTACTATTAATTTATATTAATTCTTAAATCTACAAAGGTTACTTACTTATATAATAAGTAGTTTTACCTTCAGCTTTACTTTTATTTAATATCACTGTGCAATTTTCAAAGAACAATTGGAGATTTATTTTATCATGTTGATTATTTAAAATCAACCGGTAAATAATCCCTCAAGATTAAACAGAGTGTAAACAAACCTTCAAGATAGAATTACCTATCTTGTCGACTCCTTAGAAAGGAGGTGATCCAGCCGCAGGTTCTCCTACGGCTACCTTGTTACGACTTCACCCCAATCACTAACCCCACCTTCGGCCGCGTCTTCCTTACGGTTAGACTACGGACTTCGGGTGTTGCCAGCTCTCATGGTGTGACGGGCGGTGTGTACAAGGCCCGGGAACGTATTCACCGCGACATGCTGATTCGCGATTACTAGCAACTCCAGCTTCATGTAGGCGAGTTTCAGCCTACAATCCGAACTGAGGGTAATTTTATAGTTTTGCTCCACATCACTGTATTGCTTCTCTTTGTATTACCCATTGTAGCACGTGTGTAGCCCTAGACATAAGGGGCATGATGATTTGACGTCATCCCCACCTTCCTCCCGGTTAACCCGGGCAGTCTCACTAGAGTGCTCAACTTAATGGTAGCAACTAATGATAAGGGTTGCGCTCGTTGCAGGACTTAACCTAACATCTCACGACACGAGCTGACGACAACCATGCACCACCTGTCTTCCTGCCCCGAAGGGCTTCCTCCATTACGAGTAATTCAGGAGATGTCAAGTCTAGGTAAGGTTCTTCGCGTTGCTTCGAATTAAACCACATGCTCCGCTGCTTGTGCGGGCCCCCGTCAATTCCTTTGAGTTTTAATCTTGCGATCGTACTTCCCAGGCGGAGTACTTATTGTGTTAACTGCGGCACAGAAGGGGTCGATACCTCCTACACCTAGTACTCATCGTTTACGGCGTGGACTACCAGGGTATCTAATCCTGTTTGCTACCCACGCTTTCATGCCTCAGCGTCAGTTACGGTCCAGAGAGTCGCCTTCGCCACTGGTGTTCTTCCTAATCTCTACGCATTTCACCGCTACACTAGGAATTCCACTCTCCTCTCCCGCACTCTAGACTTCCAGTTTGAAATGCAGCACCCAAGTTAAGCCCGGGTATTTCACATCTCACTTAAAAATCCGCCTACGCATCCTTTACGCCCAGTAAATCCGGACAACGCTCGCCACCTACGTATTACCGCGGCTGCTGGCACGTAGTTAGCCGTGGCTTCCTCCTTTGGTACCGTCATTATCGTCCCAAAAGACAGAGCTTTACAACCCGAAGGCCTTCATCACTCACGCGGCGTTGCTGCATCAGGCTTTCGCCCATTGTGCAATATTCCCCACTGCTGCCTCCCGTAGGAGTCTGGACCGTGTCTCAGTTCCAATGTGGCCGATCACCCTCTCAGGTCGGCTACGCATCGTCGCCTTGGTGAGCCTTTACCTCACCAACTAGCTAATGCGCCGCGGGTCCATCTCAAAGCGGATTGCTCCTTTAATTAGTTCTCCATGCGAAAAACTAATGTTATGCGGTATTAATCTCCCTTTCGGGAGGCTATCCCCCTCTTTGAGGCAGGTTACCCACGTGTTACTCACCCGTCCGCCGCTAATCCACCCCGAAGGGTTTCATCGCTCGACTTGCATGTGTTAGGCACGCCGCCAGCGTTCGTCCTGAGCCAGGATCAAACTCTCAATTTAAAAGTTTGAATGCTCATTACTGTTGTTTTTGACTACTAACAAGTAGTTCAAAAGAATTGCTGGTTTAGTTTACTTAATAAAAGTCATTTTGACTTCTAACCTCTGTTTAATTTTCAAGGATCATGTCGCTCTCTCGCAGCGACTATTGTAGTTTATCACAGCTGCTTAACCTTGTCAACAACTTTTTTCAAGTTATTTTTGTTAAGCTTTGTCGTTTCTTCAAGCGACATGTGTTATTCTATCACATTATGTAACTGTAATATTCCCTATTTCTCTTATTTAATTCAGTTATGTCTATTTTTCTTCTTATTTTATATACTTTTCTTTGTTATTCTCATATTGATACACCAGGAAATGTTGATACATTTAATAATAATTATGTTTAATTTTTATCGTTTATAAGTTAAAATGTTACAGGAGGTGATTTTAATGCCACAGATAAAAGTAAGAGGAGTAGAAGTATCAAAAATATGTAGTATAAGTACTAATATGATTGATGATCTAGAAAAGATTATAGGCTGTCCTAGAAGTTATTTTACGATCGAGTGCATACCATCAACATTTATAAAAGACGGCGAAACATGTGAAGGTTATCCTTTTATTGAAGTCGTATGGTTTGATAGAGGGCAAGAAGTACAGGATAAAGTTGCTGAAACTATAAATAATTTTGTTCATCAATGTGGTTATGAAAGTGTAGATATTTTCTTTACTGTACTAAAAGAAAATTCCTATTACGAAAATGGCCAACATTTCTAATCATGAAATTAAAAAGTTGTTACCGGTAGTTCCAGTAACAACTTTTTTTCCTTTTATTTTATAACTCACTTAAAAAACAGGAAGATATGTCGCATCCACAGTTAAATCCAAGATGTTCTAATGATTTCTGCAACGCAAACAAAGTATAACTAACTTTATCAATTCTTGCGTTTTCTCCCATATGCCCTATTCTTATTACTTTGCCACCTAGGTATCCAAAAGAACCAGCAATTAGTACATTATACTTTTCCAACATATAATTTCTTAGTTCAGCATCATTTATATCTTCAGGCATTTCTATAACTGTAACGGTATTTGAATATCCTTGCTTTATATATAAGCTTAACCCAGCTTCTAAAACTGCTTTTCTAGTAGCTTCAGCTATTTTGGCATGTCTTATTATAATTTCTTTGTCCTTTAGCAAATTATCTATAGCTTCACTCAGGCCCATAATATCGCTTATAGGCTGCGTATATGGAAACCATTTATTTTCATAATAATTTTCCCATATTAATAAATTACAATAGAAAGAAGCTATAGGTTTCTTTCTATTTTTCATAGCATTAAAACCATCCTCACTTATACTTAAAAATGTAAGACCGGGAGGAGCTGAAACACACTTCTGTGAACCACCTAATATTATATCTATTTGCCATTCGTCTACATACACTTCTTCTCCACCCATAGCTGCAACACTATCGACAACAGTAAGAATACCCTTCTCTTTTAATATAGGACATATCTTTGCTATATTATTTAATACTCCAGAAGGTGTATCACAATGAACCACAGTTGCATACTTAAAGTTGCTATCCTTATCTAAAAACTTTTGAAGCTCGTTAATATCAATTTCTCTCTGCCTATCTCCACTAAAAAGTATTGGCTCTCCCCCATACATTTTTACGAAATCGGCAAATCCCTCTCCAAATATACCATTATCTATTACTAAGACTCTATCTCCTTCTTCTGTTAAAGATGCACACGCTGCCTCCAAGCCTAGTATTCCCTCTCCACTTAAGATCCTTACCTCGTTTTTAGTTTTTAAAAATTGACCTATTTTTTCACAAGTTTCTTTATAAAAATCATAAAATTGTAGATCCAAATCTGGGTTTGTAGTTTCTAGACTTCTTGCTAATCTTACATTTTCCCTTACCTGGGTTGGCCCAGGTGTCATTATATACGGAATTTTCATTTGTACCACTCCTACTAAATATAAGAATATTTTAACTGAATTATACCATTCTTATTAGATATACCAAAGTGTATCAATACAATTAAATCATATATAATATAATTACATAACCTTTCACTAAATATACTGCAGTTTCAATTATTAGCTCCTCATATATAGGAAAGTATATAAAATAATTTTTAGAAAAAAATAATTATGTCTAAGCTGCTAACGGTATAAATTATTATTAAAATTATGATAAAGTGCAATAAATCAGATTATAAGGAGAGTTAGAATGGAGATACAAAAAGAACTAGAATCCAAAATTAAAGTTATCACTGATAACTATACTGATGATAAAACAGGTGGGTACATAACTGGTGATGGCCCAATACCTTGTGACATATTATTTGTGGGTGAAGCACCTGGTAAAAATGAAGTTGAGGAAAAAAAACCTTTTGTAGGCATGGCTGGAAAAAATTTTGAGAAACATTTAAATTCTATAGGTTTATCTAGAGATAAAATCCGTATAACAAATACTTGTTTCTTTAGACCGATAAAATTAAAAGAAAATCCTAGTGGTAGAGTAACTATTAGTAATAGACCTCCAAAAACTTTAGAAGTGGATCTTTTTCGCGAGATTTTAGATGAAGAAATAAAATTTGTAAATCCTAAAATTATTATAACTCTTGGAAATGTTCCATTAAAAAGACTCACAAATTTTAAATCTATTGGTGAGTGCCACGGAAAGTTATATTTCAACGAAGATATTAAAAAGTACATTTTCCCTATGTATCATCCTTCCTCCTTAACCTATAACAGAAGTGATGAATTTCATGCCACCTATGAACAAGACTGGAATAGCTTAAAAAAAGCCCTAAAAAATATATAATTTAGGGCTTCTTTTTAAAGAGATTTTTTTGTTTTAAATATATTGTCAACATTGCAAAGCTGCCGCCACATGTATCTATAATTACATCTCTTATACGTGCAGTCCTACCTGGAATAAAAATTTGATGTATTTCATCAGAGCATGCATATACAAATACAATGAAAAATGAGACCATTAACGACTTTTTAAAATTAAAATCTTCTAATAATGCATTGAAAAACAACACATATAAAATTAAATACTCAGTGAAGTGACCAGCTTTTCGTACTATAAAATTGGCTAAATCACCTAAAATACTATCCAGATTCAATCCCAATACCTTAAATGCATGTATTACAAACTTACTTTTCTCATCTGATATAGCAGCTGGTTGATTAGAAAACCAAAATATTATAACCATCCATGTAATAACTAAAATCCATTTTATTTTTTTACTCATCTTTATTCCTCTCTATATGAATTTTATATGCAAGATTCTTGCTTAAAGGGTTACTCTATAAGTATAATATATAAATTTATAAATTAAAATAAAAAAAGAAGCATCTTATAAGATGCTTCTTGGTGGCTTACCGGGGAATCGAACCCCGGACACCATGATTAAAAGTCATGTGCTCTACCGACTGAGCTAGTAAACCATATTTACCTGGCGACGACCTACTCTTCCACAGGGTCTCCCCTGCAGTACCATCGGCACTATGAAGCTTAACCGTCGTGTTCGGAATGGGAACGGGTGTTACCTTCACGTCATAATCACCAGATTATTTGTTCTCTGAAAATTGCACAGTGAATTGTATTGGTCAAGCCCTCGACCTATTAGTATCAGTCAGCTGAACATGTTACCATGCTTACACCTCTGACCTATCAACCTTGTGTTCTTCAAGGGGTCTTACTAGCTTACGCTATGGGAAATCTAATCTTGAGGTGGGCTTCACGCTTAGATGCTTTCAGCGTTTATCCCGTCCCGACATAGCTACCCAGCTGTGCTCCTGGCGGAACAACTGGTGCACCAGAGGTCAGTCCATCCCGGTCCTCTCGTACTAAGGACAGCTCCTCTCAAATTTCCTACGCCCGCGACGGATAGGGACCGAACTGTCTCACGACGTTCTGAACCCAGCTCGCGTGCCGCTTTAATGGGCGAACAGCCCAACCCTTGGGACCTACTTCAGCCCCAGGATGCGACGAGCCGACATCGAGGTGCCAAACCTCCCCGTCGATGTGGACTCTTGGGGGAGATCAGCCTGTTATCCCCGAGGTAGCTTTTATCCGTTGAGCGATGGCCCTCCCACGAGGAACCACCGGATCACTAAGCCCGACTTTCGTCCCTGCTCCACTTGTATGTGTCGCAGTCAGGCTCCCTTCTGCCTTTGCACTCTACGAACGATTTCCAACCGTTCTGAGGGAACCTTTGGGCGCCTCCGTTACTTTTTAGGAGGCGACCGCCCCAGTCAAACTGCCCACCTAACAATGTCCCGTGACCAGATTCATGGCCGCCGGTTAGAATCCCAGTACTGTCAGGGTGGTATCCCAAGGATGACTCCACAAAGGCTGACGCCCTTGTCTCTCAGTCTCCCACCTATCCTGTACAGACAATACCGAAACTCAATGCTAAGCTACAGTAAAGCTCTACGGGGTCTTTCCGTCCAATCGCGGGTAGCAAGCATCTTCACTTGCACTACAATTTCGCCGGATTTGTTGTCGAGACAGTGCCCAAGTCATTACGCCATTCGTGCGGGTCGGAACTTACCCGACAAGGAATTTCGCTACCTTAGGACCGTTATAGTTACGGCCGCCGTTTACTGGGGCTTAAGTTCACACCTTCGCTTGCGCTAAGTGTTCCCCTTAACCTTCCAGCACCGGGCAGGCGTCAGCCCCTATACATCAGCTTTCGCTTTAGCAGAGACCTGTGTTTTTGCTAAACAGTTGCTTGGGCCTATTCTCTGCGACCTACTTGCGTAGGCACCCCTTATCGCTAACTTACGGGGTCAATTTGCCGAGTTCCTTGACAACAATTCTTCCGCTGGTCTTAGGATTCTCTCCTCACCTACCTGTGTCGGTTTGCGGTACGGGCACCAACTTCCTCCATAGAGACTTTTCTTGGCAGCGTGGAATCAGATACTTCGCCCATAAGGGCTCCCCATCACACCTCAACTAAGTTTAACGGATTTGCCTGTTAAACATGTCTAAGTGCTTAGACGCACATCCAATAGTGCGCACATCTTATCCTCCTGCGTCATCCCATTTGTAATAACGTCAGTTGGCGGTATCGGAATATCAACCGATTGTCCATCACCTACGCCTTTCGGCCTCGGCTTAGGTCCCGACTAACCCTGAGCGGACGAGCCTTCCTCAGGAAACCTTAGGTTTTCGACCAATAAGATTCTCACTTATTTCTCGCTACTTATGCCAGCATACTCACTCCTGTACAGTCCACCGCTCCTTTCGGTACGACTTCAATCCATACAGGAAGCTCCTCTACCGCTCTTTCGAGCCCATAGCTTCGGTGGTAAGTTTTAGCCCCGGACATCTTCGGCGCAGGATCTCTCGACTAGTGAGCTATTACGCACTCTTTGAATGAGTGGCTGCTTCTAAGCCAACATCCTAGTTGTCTTAGAAATCCCACATCCTTTTCCACTTAACTTACACTTTGGGACCTTAGCTGATGATCTGGGCTGTTTCCCTTTTGACCACGGATCTTATCATTCGTAGTCTGACTGCTGAGATTCAAGTATATGGCATTCGGAGTTTGATAGGGTTCAGTAACTGTTGTCAGCCCCTAGCCCATTCAGTGCTCTACCTCCATTACTCATTCTCAACGCTAGCCCTAAAGCTATTTCGAGGAGAACCAGCTATCTCCGAGTTCGATTGGAATTTCTCCGCTATCCACAGCTCATCCCATGGTTTTTCAACACCAACGTGGTTCGGTCCTCCACGGAATTTTACTTCCGCTTCAACCTGTCCATGGATAGGTCACCCGGTTTCGGGTCTACGACATGCAACTTATTGCCCTATTCAGACTCGGTTTCCCTTCGGCTGCGCACCTTAAGTGCTTAACCTTGCTACATATCGTAACTCGCTGGCTCGTTCTACAAAAAGCACGTCATCGCACGTAAAAGTGCTTTGACCGGTTGTGGACACACGGTTTCAGGTTCTATTTCACTCCCCTCCCGGGGTTCTTTTCACCTTTCCCTCACGGTACTGCTTCACTATCGGTCACCAGTTAGTATTTAGCCTTGGGAGGTGGTCCTCCCTGCTTCCCACAAGGTTTCACGTGTCTCGTGGTACTCTGGAGCAGATCTAGAGTTTTCTCTTTTCACCTACAGGGCTGTTACCTTCTACGGCGGAGCCTTCCAGCTCTCTTCAATTAAGATACCTCTCCGTTTATGATCTGTCCGCAACCCCAGGAACAAGTTCCTGGTTTGGGCTCTTTCCCTTTCGCTCGCCGCTACTTAGGAAATCGATTTTTCTTTCTCTTCCTCCGGGTACTTAGATGTTTCAGTTCCCCGGGTATATCCCTATAAACCTATGAATTCAGTTTACAGTACACTACGTTAGTAGTGTGGGTTGCCCCATTCGGAAATCTTCGGATCACAGGCTATTTGCGCCTACCCGAAGCTTATCGCAGCTTATCACGTCCTTCTTCGACTACTGGTGCCAAGGCATTCACCATGCGCCCTTTGTAGCTTGACCATTCATCCGAAAATTGGTTTCTATCAATTTTCTTTGCTTAGTTATAAATCTACAAAGGTTACTTACTTATATAATAAGTAGTTTTACCTTCAGCTTTACTTTTATTTAATATCACTGTGCAATTTTCAAAGAACAATTGGAGATTTATTTTATCATGTTGATTATTCAAAATCAACTAGTAAATAATCCCTCAAGATTAAACAGAGTGTAAACAAACCTTCAAAGTAGAATTACCTACTTTGTCGACTCCTTAGAAAGGAGGTGATCCAGCCGCAGGTTCTCCTACGGCTACCTTGTTACGACTTCACCCCAATCACTAACCCCACCTTCGGCCGCGTCTTCCTTACGGTTAGACTACGGACTTCGGGTGTTGCCAGCTCTCATGGTGTGACGGGCGGTGTGTACAAGGCCCGGGAACGTATTCACCGCGACATGCTGATTCGCGATTACTAGCAACTCCAGCTTCATGTAGGCGAGTTTCAGCCTACAATCCGAACTGAGGGTAATTTTATAGTTTTGCTCCACATCACTGTATTGCTTCTCTTTGTATTACCCATTGTAGCACGTGTGTAGCCCTAGACATAAGGGGCATGATGATTTGACGTCATCCCCACCTTCCTCCCGGTTAACCCGGGCAGTCTCACTAGAGTGCTCAACTTAATGGTAGCAACTAATGATAAGGGTTGCGCTCGTTGCAGGACTTAACCTAACATCTCACGACACGAGCTGACGACAACCATGCACCACCTGTCTTCCTGCCCCGAAGGGCTTCCTCCATTACGAGTAATTCAGGAGATGTCAAGTCTAGGTAAGGTTCTTCGCGTTGCTTCGAATTAAACCACATGCTCCGCTGCTTGTGCGGGCCCCCGTCAATTCCTTTGAGTTTTAATCTTGCGATCGTACTTCCCAGGCGGAGTACTTATTGTGTTAACTGCGGCACAGAAGGGGTCGATACCTCCTACACCTAGTACTCATCGTTTACGGCGTGGACTACCAGGGTATCTAATCCTGTTTGCTACCCACGCTTTCATGCCTCAGCGTCAGTTACGGTCCAGAGAGTCGCCTTCGCCACTGGTGTTCTTCCTAATCTCTACGCATTTCACCGCTACACTAGGAATTCCACTCTCCTCTCCCGCACTCTAGACTTCCAGTTTGAAATGCAGCACCCAAGTTAAGCCCGGGTATTTCACATCTCACTTAAAAATCCGCCTACGCATCCTTTACGCCCAGTAAATCCGGACAACGCTCGCCACCTACGTATTACCGCGGCTGCTGGCACGTAGTTAGCCGTGGCTTCCTCCTTTGGTACCGTCATTATCGTCCCAAAAGACAGAGCTTTACAACCCGAAGGCCTTCATCACTCACGCGGCGTTGCTGCATCAGGCTTTCGCCCATTGTGCAATATTCCCCACTGCTGCCTCCCGTAGGAGTCTGGACCGTGTCTCAGTTCCAATGTGGCCGATCACCCTCTCAGGTCGGCTACGCATCGTCGCCTTGGTGAGCCTTTACCTCACCAACTAGCTAATGCGCCGCGGGTCCATCTCAAAGCGGATTGCTCCTTTAATTAGTTCTCCATGCGAAAAACTAATGTTATGCGGTATTAATCTCCCTTTCGGGAGGCTATCCCCCTCTTTGAGGCAGGTTACCCACGTGTTACTCACCCGTCCGCCGCTAATCCACCCCGAAGGGCTTCATCGCTCGACTTGCATGTGTTAGGCACGCCGCCAGCGTTCGTCCTGAGCCAGGATCAAACTCTCAATTTAAAAGTTTGAATGCTCATTACTGTTGTTTTTGACTACTAACAAGTAGTTCAAAAGAATTGCTGGTTTAGTTTACTTAATAAAAGTCATTTTGACTTCTAACCTCTGTTTAATTTTCAAGGATCATGTCGCTCTCTCGCAGCGACTATTGTAGTTTATCATATCTGCTTAACCTTGTCAACAACTTTTTTTAAGTTGTTTTTGTTAAGCTTTGTCGTTTCTTCAAGCGACATGTGTTATTCTATCACATTATATGTATTCAATATGTGTTATATGTTCTGTTTTTGCAGTTTATTTTAAAATTATTAACTTTTACTCAATATTCTTAGCTTTTTTATATGTTGATACACCTGGAAGTGTTTATTTTTATATACTGAATATTGCTAATAAATTAAGTATTTAACCTGTCTGAACATATACTCTATAAACAGGCTTCTAAGCTTAAGAAAAGCAGAGAGCCCAAATCTTAAGCAGGCATCCAAAATCTATGATTTTGAGATGATCGCTTACACAGAGTGCGTTGAGGGGTTAGTGGCGATAGATATCAGATAATATATAAATAGAGCATGTAAATTTACAAGCTCTATTCAGTATTTATTTGTCTATTTAGTTTTATAAAATGTTATATGATCTCTCCATTTACCATTAACGAATAAGTACTTCTCATTCATGCCAACCTCTTTAAAACCACAGGCCTTTAAGACTTTTTGAGATTTTATGTTCTCCACAAGTGTTGATGCTTCTACTCTATGTAATCCAATATCTTCAAAGGCATATTTTACTACAAGACCTAAAGCTTCTTTCATATATCCCCTACCTTGTTCTTCTTCATCTATAGAATATCCGACAAAAGCACTTTTAAATACTCCCATCACTATATTAGATATTTGTATTTTTCCAATTAGCTTCTTATTTTTATATATTCCAAAGTTAACACTATCTCCATTTAAAAATTGCTTATATCCCTCTACAAGTATTCTTCTTTGTCCCATTAAAGTATAAAAACTCTCATCTCTATCGGGTTCAAAAGGAGCAAGATATAACTTATTTTTAAGATAGTAGTTTAAAACATCTTCAGCGTCATCAGGAGTTAAAACTGCAAGTTCTACATTTATTCCGCTTATCTCTATTTCCTTATATCTTTTTTCATCTCTAAAGCTATCGAAATTTAATCCAAATATTAATTCATCCTTAAATACTTTATTAAAAATTATACTACTAGAGATTATGCCTTCAAGCTTGAAACCAAGATCAGTAAAAGCCATAATATTTATCTCTTCATCTGCAACTACGCTAACTTTATTAATATCCATATTTTTAAACAGAGAAATCAAAAATAGGTTTAGAGCTTCTTTTAGTAGCTCATATCCCGATTCCCCATCTTTATAAAACTTAATTCTAAAACTGCAATACCTATTTTCTTTTGATAACTCAATAATAAAAACCCGTCCTATAGTAATTCCTGCATTATCTCTAACTATATATTCACTCTTACTACCATTTGCCAAGCTTATAGTTACATGATGTTCTTTTAACATTCTAATCTCTCCCGTTAATAGACTTTTAAAATTTTTAATAAAAACTTAACCTCTGTAACATTATAGCATAAAAAATATTGATAATATAAAAGTATATGTTTATATTATTTATATGATTTTAAATATAATATGAGGATGTGTTATAAATGAATAAACAGAGTATATCTAAACTAAACCTATTTCTTATAGGTTTGAAAAATAGATTTGAAGAAAATTTAGATATTTTTAAAGGCATTACAGTTATTTATAAGGCTGGTCTAAAGAATTTTAAAGGTATTGGTACATATGATTCTGGCAAAATAAAATTTAATTTTAATGGGAAAACAGAGTCTCTATCCATAGATGAGTTAGTAGATAAATTATGTAGTGATGCAATAAATTATGACAGTGTAACTTTAACTTATAGTGAGAGAGGTACTGATATATTAATTGAAGCCGATAATAAAAATGTAAAGATGAAAAATATAGATATTAAAGAAGAAGAAAATGATAATGATAATACTAATGAAACTTCTACATTATTAAATAGAAACTATCTTATAAAAGTAGGTAAGGCCGATAAATTATTAAAAGAAATAGGCATTATGAGCAAAGAAGGTAAAATTAAAAATGACAAGATACGAAAATATAACCAGATAGATCACTATGTTGAACTTTTTGATGAAATGTTAAATAAACTTCCTAAAAATCAAACTTTAAATATATTAGATTGCGGCTGTGGTAAGTCATACTTAAGCTTTGTATTAAATTATTATTTGACAGAAGTAAAAAAAGTTAGATGTCATTTTATAGGACTTGACTATAAAGAAAGTGTTATAGAAACCTCCCAAAAAATTGCTGAGAATTTAGGCTATAGAAATATGGAATTTCATGCAATAGATATTAAAAATTATACTCCAAAACACAAAATAAATATTGTTATGTCTCTTCATGCTTGCGATACAGCCACAGATATGGCTTTAGCACTTGGAATAAAGTTAAGTTCTGATGCTATTGTTGCAGTACCCTGCTGTCACAGAGAATTACTAAGTCAATATTCATATGAACCTTTTAAAACTATATTAAAACATGGCGTATTTAAAGCTAGAATGGCTGACATTTTAACTGATGGAATGAGATCATTGTTACTTGAAGCAAAAGGTTACGATGTTTCTGTTGTGGAATATATATCTCCCTTAGAAACTCCAAAAAACCTTATGATAAGAGCTGTTAAAATAAAAGAGGAAAACGAAGACGCAATGTCTGAGTATTTTAGTCTTATGTCTAGCTTAAATGTATTCCCTGCATTATATAATTATATAAATGAATGGGAATAACTTAAATAAAAAAGATTTAACTAGAATAAATATCTCTAGTTAAATCTTTATTTTTACCTTAATGTGTGAATAAATAATCCACTTCTTAACTTTGGTTCAAACCAAGTAGATTTTGGAGGCATCACTTCTCCAGCATCCGCTATAAGCATTAAGTCTTCTATATCAGTTGGATACATAGAGAAGGCTGCCCCGTTTTTTTGATTATCTACTCTCAATTCGAGTTCTTTAAGACCTCTTATACCACCTACAAAATCCACTCTATTGTCCGTTCTTGGGTCTTCAATTCCCAAAATTGGTTTTAGTAGGTTGTTTTGAAGAATAGATACATCTAATCTATCAACAAGATTGCAAGGATCATAAGTCCCCTTTTTTGCCGTAAGTTCATACCATTTTCCTCCTAAATACATACCGTAAGTATGCTTACAAGAAGGCTTATATGGTTCATCTCCTTCATATATATTTACATTGAATTTTTCCGAAACCCTAAATATATATTCCTCGGTAGAAAGTCCATTCAAGTCCTTGATAATCCTGTTATAATCCATAATTCTTAGGTCTGAATGTGGAAAAAGTACTGATAGAAAAAAATTAAATTTTTCCTGTCCTGTATAATTAGGATTTTCCTTTCTCCTTTTCAAACCAACTTTTACGGCTGAAGCTGATCTGTGATGTCCGTCTGCTATATATACGCTATCTATATTTTTAAATATATTGCATATATTACATATAATATGCTCATCATCTATGATCCATACCATATGTCTTATATTATCTTCTGCTAAAAAATCATATATAGCTTCTTTTTCAGTCCATGATTTTATTATACCATCAATTTCATTATTATACTTATAAGTTAAGAAAATTGGTCCTGTATTTGCATCGCAAATATCGACATGGTTTATTCTATCCTGTTCTTTCTCTTCTCTAGTATGCTCATGCTTTTTTATCTCATTATTTAAATAGTCATCTATGGAAGCACATCCAACTATTCCTGTTTGTTCTATTCCATCCATTATCAATCTATAAATATATAAACATTTTTTATTATCTTTTGCTAAGACACCTTTATTAATCATTTCATATAAATTGTTTCTTGCTTTCTCATATACAATCTTATCATATATATTTATATTTCTATCTAAATCTATTTCTGCCTTATCTACATGCAAAAAAGAATATTCATTATCACCAACAATTTCTCTTGCTTCTTCACTATTCATAACATCATAAGGTAATGCTGCAACTTTATGAGCTATATCCTTTCTAGGCCTTACTGCCGCAAATGATTTTAAAATGGCCATATCCATCCCCCTCTTTCCTAAGCATTAACAGCTAATTCGTTATTATATTGAAAAAACTCTTCTATTGTTTCTACTATTTCTTCACCTATTCTTTCCTGTGCCTCTTCAGTAGAACCGCCTATATGTGGTGTAACACATACTTTAGGGTGATTTACCAATTCAAGATTAGGCTTAGGTTCATTTTCAAATACATCAAGACCTGCACCATTAATTTTACCTGAATTTAGAGCCTCTATTAGTGCTTCTTCATCAATTACTCCACCTCTTGCACAATTTATTATATAAGCACCATCTTTCATAATAGCAAATTGATCTTTCCCTATAATAGCCCCTTCTTCTTTATTAAAAGGAACATGAAGTGATACAAAATCAGCCTTTTTTAAAAGTTTTTCTATTGTACAAAACTCAAATCTCTCATACCCTCTTGCCTTTCCCAATTTATCAGTATATATTACCCTCATTCCTAAAGCTTCTGCCCTTGTAGCTACCTCTCTTGCTATTCTACCAAATCCAATAAGCCCTAAAGTTTTTCCAAAGAGTTCTATACCCTCATATTTTTTCTTTTCCCACTTTCCATCTCTCATTGTTACATTTGCCAAATGTATATATCTTGTTAGCGCAAATAAGTGGCCTATAGTAAGTTCTGCTACAGAAGCACTGCTAGCATTAGGTGTATTTTTAACTTCTATTCCGTTTTTTCTAGCATAATCTACATCAATATTATCTACTCCTACTCCTCCACGAATTACAAGCTTAAGCTTTCCACCTTTAGCTGCATCAATTATTGGCTTTCTAACCTTTGTAGCTGATCTTACTATCATAACATCAAAATCCATAACATTTTCCTTAAGTTCTTCCTCTTCATAATGTTTGTTAACTACCTCAAACCCATCATCTATAAGCTTTTTTATTGCTTCCTTTTCCATTCCATCACAAACTAATATTTTTATCATAATTAATAGCCTCCTTTTTATTTTTATGAACTTTAATTTTGTTTGATACTATACAACATTTGCCCCAATTAAATGCTGTATAGTGTTTGCCCCAATTACATACTTTTAAAAATTCAATATTTCATCTATATTTACTAATAATTCTTTTATATCATCTAAAGTACATTCACCCATATGAGCTATTCTAAATGTCTGCTCTTTTAACTTGCCGTATCCATTTGAAATTTGGAAACCTCTTTTCCCTAATTCCTTATTTAATTCTGCAACACTTATTCCTGTAGTGTTTTTAATATTTGTAAGAGTATTTGATAAATATCTTTCATCTGCAAACAATTCAAAGTGTTCTTTTCCCCATGCTCTTACATACTCAGCCATTTCTATATGCCTTTTGTATCTATTATCTAATCCTTCTTCTAATATTTTGTCTAACTGATAGTCCATTGCAAACATGTGTGAAAGAGAAGGAGTTGACGGATATTGATAATCTTTTTTCTGAATATATTCATAAAGTGCTAATAAATCTAAATAATATCCTCTAAATTTAACATTTTTAGCTCTTTCTATAGCCTTTTGTGAAAAAGAACATACTGCCATTCCTGGAGGAAGTGCAAGTGCCTTTTGACTTGAAGCTATACATATATCTACTCCAAGTTTATCTACTTCTACTTTTGTTCCAGCCATAGAACTTACTGTATCTAAGCACCATACAACCTCTGGATATTTTCTTATTACCTCTCCAATTTGATCTACTGGGTTCATAACTCCTGTAGATGTTTCATTGTGGGTTATACAAATTAAATCGTATTTGCCTGTAGCTAAAACCTTATCTACTTCATTAGGATCTACAGCCTTGCCCCATTCAACCTCAAATAAATCTGCTGGCACATTATTGTTTATCCCCATTTCATACCATCTCTTACCAAAGGCTCCAATAGAAAATACTGCAGCTCTTTTAACTGTACAAGATCTTATTGCCCCTTCCATAAGACCACTTCCAGATGTAGTTGATAACAGTATCTCTTCTTTTGTATAAAACACCTTTCTAAGTTTTTCACTAATTCTTCTTTGAAGTTCTGATGCCTCCTTGCTTCTATGACCTATCATTGGCATAGCCATCTTTGCTAAAACATCTTCTTTAACCTCTATTGGTCCTGGAATAAATAATTTTTTATGCATATTTAGTACCCCCTGAAATTTTTGTGCATTTTTTAACTGTAAAGTTATATCATTATACAGTTATACTTTGATAAAGTGAATTTTATAAAAAATAAAAGAGTCAGCCATCCACATAGGGACGATTGACTCGCGTTGCCACCCTCATTGACTACACATAATAAATATACATATAGTCCTCTCATTATAAATAACGGTTTTTTCCGTATTACTCATCGCAATATCCTCAAAGGCGGATTCACAAAAGATATAGGTATCAGTTTTCACCAACCACTGACTCTCTTAACCTTTACTCATGTTACTATTCTTTTCATCGGAACTATTAAATTTTAATATAAATAATTATAGCACTATAAATTTTTATAAAATAAAAAAGCCAACCTCCCGTATAGGGACGATTGACTCGCGTTGCCACCCTCATTGACTACATATAATAAACATATACATAGTCCTCTCATTATAAATAACGGTTTTTTCCGTATTACTCATCGTAATATCCTCGGAGGTGGATTCACAAAAGACCTAGGTATCAGTTTTCACCAACCACTGACTCTCTTAACCTCTGCTCATGTTACTATTCTCTTCATCAGATAAAATATATTATTTTTTAACTTGTTTTTTATTATAGAGTGATAAAATATATATGTCAATACTTTTTTAAAAATTTTTATAATTATCTAAAAATAGATATGACATTCTCTTAGAATTTCTTTCTTAGTTTATTCTTATTTTTTCTTCAATTTGCTCAAATAATTCCTTATTACATTTATCATTTATGTAATTTACACATGTATTACATCCTTGTGAAATAGCACTTCTATTTGCATTAAAAGTATAGACCTTAGGCTTATATTCTGCACAATTTTCTGCTACCAACATTTTTTCCTGAATTGAAATCATATAACCACTCCTAAATAGTAGTCTTATTACAATCTTAATTTCAAATACCTTAAATCTAAATGTTCAATATTTTATTTGCTTATGTAGGTATTATTACCGCAAATAAAAATATAATTCTAAAATAGCAAAAAAAATATGTTTCTTACCTACTAGTCTAAAACTGATTCTGTTTCTGTACAATATCTTGTAATAATGCATTTTCCAAGGCTTCTAGGACATGACTTACACATGCAATTTTCTACCTTTCCATCACAGCTATTAGAAAACTCAGGACACACTTTACAATTATTATTTAAAATCACAACTTTTCTTCCTCTCTAGTATAAATATTACTTGTTTAAATTTAAAACATTAATTCTATCCCTTTGTACTTGCTCTATCTTCTTATTTTTATATCTTATGCCATTTATAGGGCATATGTTCATGCATCGCAAACATAGCATGCATTTACTATGAAAAACAGCATGACCATCTTCAAATGTTATGTTATTTTTAGGACAATTTCTAAGGCATAAACCACATTTTTTACATTCCTCTATTGCTGTCAAATTTTTAGATAGTTTAGGTAATGAATTCTTAAAAAGCTTACTAGAAATCTTTCCTATTCCCATCTTAAAAATTGAATTGTTTTCTTTTAATCTTTTATTGTCTATAAAAATTTTAATTAATTCTTTAACCTTTTCTGACGCATCCTTCAAAATTTCATTTTCTTCTTTTTTAGTAGGTTTTTTGCCAGAAATAAAATAACAGTTGTTAGGCATTCTTATGGCAGATTGAATAACTATATCATATCCTTTTTGTGATATTTTTTTTGCCATGGATAAAACCGCTACTGATGATTTGCCTCCTTGAGTTGAATATATAATAGTTTTCATTTTTTTCTTAGTATCAGGCAATTTTTTTAAAAAATCACTTACTATTTTAGGTTCCATATTAGAATGTACTACAGAACCTACTACTATAAAATCATAACACTTTATATTAATTGATTCTTCTGATTCCATATTTATCAATTTTATATCTATACCATAGGATTTAAAATTCTCTTTAAACCTATCAGCTACCCATTTTGTGTTTCCGGTGCCACTAAAATAATACAAAACACCTTTCATCAAAATCCCATCTCCCATTATTTATTCATCTATATGAAATTCGGCTCTACAAGCCTATATTAAAAAATTCTCTTTTAGATTTAAGCTTATAACATTTATATTTTCTATATTAGATTGGCCAATCCCTTCTTTTATGTACTTAAATAAACACTTTATTATCTATTACTTGAATTTTAAAGCTTTTGAATTATATGATTAAGGCGCTCTATAACAAAGATATAACTTTTGTATTATAAACTTACAAATAAAATTATAATATAAAAATGCATAATACACTATCTTGTATTATGCATAATAATTTAAAAACTTATTCACTATAATATTCTTGGGCATATTTCTCCCTATATGCAATCATTATTTCGCTTAATATTTCTGATGCCGTTGGCGGGGTAAAGGTTATAGCGTTTGCCCCTGCTTCTATTGTAGCTCTTATAGTTTCCTCATTAGGCCCTCCTGTAGCGATTATAGGAAACTCAGGATACATTTCTCTTATTTTTTTAACTATATGAGAAGTTCTTTTAGCGCCTGATACATTTAGTATAGTAGCCCCTGCTTCTATTCTTTCCTTAATATTTTCATATTCTGATACAACCGAAACAATTATAGGTATGTCAATAGTGTCCCTCATTTGTTCTATAACTTCATTAGGAGTCGGACTATTTACTACTACTCCCATAGCTCCCTTAAACTCTGCATCTAAAGCTAAATTAACAACTCTTTTACCAGTTGTAATACCTCCACCAACTCCACAGAATACCGGAATGTCTGCAGATAGCATAATAGCCTGTGTTATAAGCGGCTGAGGTGTAAATGGATAAACTGCAATAACAGCATCTGCATTTGTGTTTTTTATAACCGCTACATCAGTACTGAACACAAAGGATTTAAGTCTCTTCCCAAATATTCTAATACCACTTGCTTCTCGTATAACATTTGGAACTTGAATCATGTGTCTCCTTAATATACCCTGTATTTCTGGTACATGTTTGACCATACATTTTTCCTCCTTTATAACAATATAACCCCACTACTTCAACTTAAATTTTGTTATATTATAATAACATATTTTTACCTTAATATCCATTTTTTGTTTTTATCTACTCAATACTACTGTCCCTTTAACTTACAATTACCATTATCACAATTATCTTCTTCACATCTATAAGCCTTATTTCCAGTGTATCCTAATTCCTTTAAAACTTTTCTAACTATTCTTTTCCCTATTTTATCCTCATTCATTTCACAAAGGGCATCCTCAATATTACTCCAATCCACCCATTCTACTTCTGATGATTTTTTTATAGTTCCTCCATCATACATTGCCATAAATGTAAGCATTAATATCTCTTTAGATTCTAAATACTCACTACCTAAATATTTTATATCTTTTACTTTAATACCCGCCTCTTCTAATACCTCTCTATGAACTGTGCTCTCAACAGTTTCACCATTAGTTACATAACCGGATAAAAGAACCTTTGAATCTTTAAATATATAACTTTGTTTAAGAAGCAATATTTTATCTTCTTTTATTACAGCCACTATTATACACGGCTTAGGAGTATCGAAATACATAATATCATCTACTGGACAGTAGGGAACTCCACCCTCATCCCAGCTATACTTCTCTATTAACTTTTGACCACAAACTGGACAATATTTAAATTTCATAAAACCACCACTCTGATTTGAGTAGTTTCACCTCCTTGTACTAAGATTAACTGTATAAGTACATTATAAGGTATCCCTGCAATTACATTCAATATAATAGAGTTCTATAGCCTCACTTCTATTTGATCTTTAATTGTAATATGCTTTTCACCTACAAAGCAATCGTAAGCAAGTATATGTACCCCATTGCTCTGAGCTAATCTTAATGCTTCCCCGAAAGCTTTATCCATTTCATCATGAGGAGTAAAATATTCTACTCCTTCCATCTGAATTAAAAATAATACAGCAGCTTCCCTACCAGTATTTTTAACCTCTATAAGTTCTAGTAAATGTTTAGTTCCTCTTTCTGTAGGAGCATCTGGAAACATAGTTTTTCCTCTATCTTCTAGAGTTACTCCCTTAACTTCTAAATAGCATTCATTTTTATTAGAATCTGTTAATTTAAAATCAAATCTGCTATTTCCAAAAGTCTTTTCTTTTTCTATTTTGCTGTAACCACTTAGTAAGCTTATCTTTTTATTTTTTAATGCTTCATCTACAACTTTATTAGGTATATGGGAATCTATGTTTATGAATCTGTTTCCCTTATATCCACCAATTAAATCATATTTAGTTTTTCTTGATGGATTATCTTCTTCCCTTAAAACTACAGTACAACCAGGTATAAGTATCTCTCTGCATCTTCCTGTATTAGGAACATGAACTATAGTTTCTATTCCATCTATATCTACATAAGCCTGAAAGCGATTTGGTCTATATATAAATTTAGCCATTATAACATTATTGTGGATAATCAATATATCATCTCCATTTTTTAAAAAATTTATACACATATTCACATATTTTATCCACACATTTATTATTGTTTTAATCATTTTTTATCAACATTGTGGATTAATTATATACTTATTTAAACATAAATGATTATTATTTTAAACTAAAATATTTATTATTTCTATATTTTAGCTTAGTTAATTGACGATAAATTTGTAACCTATTTTTTGCATAGTGAATAGTATATACTTGAACCGCTTTTAAATAGGAGATATTATATGCATATTTTATCAGTAATATTATTTGTTATATCTGCTAGCCTTGATAATCTTATTGTTGGAATTGCTTACGGTATTAAAAAACTCAAAATATCTATATTGAGTAACCTCTTAATAGCCTTTATATCCTGTGCAGGAACATTTTTATCAATGGCACTAGGTAAGTTTATTGGTAAATTTATTTCTGGGCATAATGCAAACTTTATAGGAAGTTCCATCCTTATATTGCTAGGATTATGGTTTATACTTAATTCCTTCAAAAAAAATAATAAAGTTGAAAAAGCTGAATATAAGAAGCAAAATAAATTAGAATGCTATAAAGTTCAATGTGAAGAGCTCCTGACAAGTCCTGAGAAAGCAGATATGAATAATTCAGGCAATATTGATTTGAAAGAAGCAGTGATCTTAGGGTTTGTACTAGCTCTAAACAACATGGGACTAGGCATAGGGGCTAGTATTACGGGGTTAAGCATAATCTTAACTTCCATTTTTACATTTGTATTTAGTTTAACCGCTATACCTCTTGGATACATTCTTGGTAAGAAGTATATACCTAATGTACTAGAAAGTAAAGCAAATTTAATTTCCGGGATAATAATACTACTTCTTGCCTTATACGAGATGTTCATTTAGCTTAAGGCTAAACCAATATATTTATTAATTTAGCCTAAGTTCATTACAAAAACAACTTAAATATAACTAAAAATATGACTCCTGGTATTCCAAAAAAACCGGCAATAAGAGCTGTTATTGCGTTAATGCCTATGTAAAAATTAAAATAATGTCCAATAAAATTAACTACAATTAATAATAGAATTCCAATTAATCCATTAGCTATTAGTTTTAACAAAACCTTTAGGGGCCAAGCAAAAATTTTAACTAATATATATAAACCAATTATAGAAATTAAAAAGTAACCTATGTATTCAAATTCCAAAGATATCCCTCCTAATTTTATTGTTACTAAATTTATATTCTATTAAAATAAAAGTATTAATAAAAAAGATGAAAAGTAAAAACTTAAAGTTTTTTGCTTTTCACCTTTTCTATTTTAGCCTACATTTAAATCCTCAATAGAGTTTGAACATTCAACTTTTAGTTCATTTTTTTTAGCTTCATTGAGCAAGAACATATATCTTGCCTTTGCAGCTTCTTCTCTATATATAGCATAATCTACAAGTCTTGGATCGTTAACGGCATTAAAATATTCTCTTGCCACCTTTAAATCCTCTCTTGCTTTCTCTATTGAATTTAATAATTTTTTTTGTTCTGCTGTATATCTCGATTCTCTAGTTATTAACCTAGCAATAATACTTTTATCCATAAAGAACCTCCTATTTTAAATCATATCTAAGATAATTGACATAAAATAGGATTAGTATACACTATATCTCTACTCTGCCTTCTAGAGCCTTTGATAGTGTAACCTCATCTGCATATTCTAAATCTCCACCAACAGGTATTCCATGAGCTATTCTTGTTACTTTAGCACCTAAAGGTTTCAATATTTTTGATATATACATAGCGGTAGCTTCTCCTTCTATATTAGGATTTGTAGCTACTATTACCTCTCTTACTTCTCCATTTATTCTTCTTATAAGTTCTTTTAGCTTTATATCTTCAGGTCCTCTACCTGCCATAGGAGATATATTCCCATGAAGAACATGATATACCCCATTAAACTCTTTAACTTTTTCCATGGATATTATATCTTTGGGTTGCTCAACAACACATATTAAACTCTTATCTCTATTAGGATTAGAACATACTGCGCAAGGATCCTTATCTGTGAAGTTACCACATACAGAGCAGTATTTTATTGTCCCTCTAGCTTTAACTAGTGCTTCAGCAAACTCTCTAACCTCTTCACCTGGTAGATTCAGTACATGAAGAGTAAGTCTTTGAGCTGTTTTATATCCTATCCCTGGAAGTTTAGCAAATTCCTCAATCAGCTTTTCTATTGCAATTGGATAGAAATCCATAATTATCACCTCAATTTTAAAACCCCATCTTCAATAGATGGGGTAACTATTACTGTGTTTTAAAACATTCCTGGAATATTTAGTCCACCTGTTAACTTTTTCATCTCTGCAGATGTTTCTTCTTCAGCTCTTTTTAGAGCTTCATTACATGCAGTTAGAATTAAATCTTGAAGCATTTCTACATCATCTGGATCTACAACTTCTGGTTTTATCTTTATATCTACTATCTGCTTTTTACCAGTTACAACTGCAGTTACTGCTCCACCACCAACTGTAGCTGAGAATTCTTTATTCTCAAGTTCATTTTGCATATCTTCCATCTGCTTTTGAAATTTTTGTGCTTGTTTCATTATATTATTCATATTTCCCCCACCAAAGTTAGGGAATCCACCTTTAGCCATACTAATTCCTCCTCGACTTAATTAATTCAGTTATAATTATACCATATTTTTATAAATTTAAATCAATACTTTTTTGTTATTATTCATCAACTATTTCAATCAAATCTTCTCCGAAAGCATCTCTTAATAGCTGCTCGGAAGACTTCGACTTGTCTTTAGTTTCATCTCCATCTATATAATATTGAAGCCTTACTCTCTCTTTTAAAGCTTCTGAAAATATTTCTTCAACTATTCTTCTATTTTCTTCTTTTTCTAATCTTTGTTTATTAAAAGCATAATCTTTATCGTATCTTATTGTTATTATTCCATTTTCACATTTAATTACTTCTCCTGTAAATAGAGCTGCATGTATAACCCTATAACTTTTTGATTTAAAAGATTCTAATATATCTTTCCAGCTCTTTTTTACTATATCTAATGTAAGCTTTGAATATACATTATCATTCATTACAGGTCTTATATTTTCTTTTGATTTATTTTCTTCTACCTTAGTCCTATTTTCTTTTTTTACTACATTAGTTGTATTAGGAACTATTCTTTCACAGGTTACTTTTAGTTCACCTTCTTTTAAAGCTTCTTCTAATCTGTTTAATCTTGAAAGTATTACTTCTTTCGAAGTATCATACTCTATTTTACACATCTTTATTACTGCAAGCTCTAAATATATTCTACTTTGTTTGGTCCATTTTGATTGATCTTCTGCATCCTGTAATATTCTAATGTCTCTCATTATTTCTTCTATTCTTATTTTTTGCGCCTGCTCTTTTAGAAGTTCCATATTTTCTTCAGACATATCTAATATATCTTCTGGATTTTTACTTACCTTTACCATTAAAAGGTTTCTCATATGAGTTATCATATCTTTTATAAAATTGTAAATATCCTTTCCACTGAGGACTATATCATCTACTATCCTCATAGAACCCTCTACATCTTTCTCTATAACCTCATTTGTAAGCCTTATTAAGTTCTCATTTGTAACTAAACCAAGCATACTTATAACGCCATCATATTCTACTTTTCCACCACCCATAGATATAGCCTGATCTAATATACTTAGTGCATCTCTCATTGCTCCATCGCACATTCTAGATATTAGGCTCAAACTTTTATCATCTGCAAATACGCCTTGATCCTTAACTATTCTTCTAAGCCTTTCAAATATATCCGCTCCCTTTATTCTTCTAAAATCAAACTTTTGACATCTAGAAAGAATAGTAACAGGAAGCTTCTGTGGATCTGTAGTAGCAAGAATAAATATTACATTTGAAGGTGGCTCTTCAAGTGTTTTTAAGAATGCGTTTACCGCCTGTGGAGTAAGCATATGAACTTCATCCATTATATACACTTTATATTTTCCTTCTTGAGGAGGATATTTTACATTTTCTATGACATCCTTTATATCTTCTAAATTTCTTTTTGAAGCAGCGTCCATTTCTATTACGTCAATAGCAAGTCCCATGTTTATTTTTTTGCACATTTCACATTCATTACAAGGCTCTCCATCCTTCAAGTCAAGGCAATTTACTGCCTTTGAAAATATTTTTGCAGTAGATGTTTTACCTGTTCCTCTTGTACCGGAAAAAAGATAAGCATGTGCAATTCTGTTGTTTTTTATTTGATTCTTAAGTGTTACAGTTATGTGGCTCTGACCGACTACATCCTCGAAGACTCTAGGTCTCCATTCTCTATATAATGCAGTGTAAGACACTTAAATCACCTTCTTTAACTTGTTTAACCATTATATATTATACCTTATATAAAATTTATAGTTAATATCTAATTTTTTCATAAAATAAATCTAAATATAATAAAAAAGACACCTTTTTAGGTATCTTATATAAGCAAATTATATTAAAGTCGTGCACCTCGCTTCGTCTAATAAAATATGAGCGTTACCCATACAGTTAACTCAAACCAGGTTTATCCACGGCACACGAAAATGATCACTTACCGCTGCTTCCTTCCGGATCTGACGGGATTTATGAGTTTCCGTTGCGTGGGACCCAGTTCTCAACGCCACTTTTATAGGCCAGACCCCACATTTTATAGTCTAAGCGAGGAATTCAACCCTGCTATAGCGGATTGCAGGTTACAGGGCACCGCTGACTCCCCATCTAGCACGACAAAGTTCTAATGGCGGAGAAAAGGGGATTCGAACCCCTGGTAGAGTTTCCCCTACACACGCTTTCCAGGCGTGCTCCTTCAACCACTCGGACATCTCTCCACAAAATTTACTCATGAAACAATATTTAATTGTACTTATCATGTTTTATTAGAACAAGACTTATTATACTATTAATATTAAAATAATTCAACACCTTTATAAAAATTATTAGCAAGTAATTATTGGCTTATTTGTATGGCGGAGAGAGGGGGATTCGAACCCCCGGTACGGTATTACCCGTACAATTGATTTCGAGTCAACCACCTTCGACCACTCGGACATCTCTCCATATTAGGCATCTGAAATAAAATATCAATTTTTTGAAGACGCCTTACCTTCTTGATTTAAAGAATTCTATTAATATATTGCTACACTTCTCATCATAAAGCCAGTGAATATTAGTCCAATGGTTTAACGCATCATTTTGGAGTACATTTACTACAGAACCACAAGCACCAGCTGTAGGATCAAAAGTGCCTATATATAAATTACTTATTCTTGATTGAAGTATAGCTCCTGCACACATAGGACAGGGTTCTAAAGTAACATACATGCTGCACTCATTGAGTCTCCAGTTTTGAATAACTTCTGAAGCTTTTTCTATAGCTAAAATCTCAGCATGTGCTAATGGACTGTTTAAAGTTTCTCTCAAATTATGTGCTCTTGCTATTATATTATTATTCTTTACTATAACAGCTCCAACTGGTACTTCTTTTAAAAGCGTAGATTTTTCCGCCTCAAGTATGGCTTCAATCATAAACTTATTGTTCATAGAGACCTCTTAGTATATTTTATAATTACTTGTAATTATTGTAAACATATTTAAAAATTAAACCCTGTAATTAAAATTACAGGATTCAATTTTGGTGCGCCCGAGAGGAATCGAACCCCCGGCACGCGGTTTAGGAAACCGCTGCTCTATCCTACTGAGCTACGAGCGCATATTAACTTGTTTCCATAATATTTTATAATAATCTATAATAAATGTCAAATTTTTATATTATAATCTATTAGCATACTAGCAACTAATTAATTTAAATAATAGGTATATTATATTGCAAATAAAAATATACTAATTAGGAGGTGTTATTATGATGAATGAATTAAAAAATATACTTTTAGCAGGTTTAGGATCTGCAGCATATACTTACGAAAAGGCATCAAAGTTAATTGAAGATATGGTTCAAAAAGGTAAACTAACTATGGATGAGGGAAAAGAACTTTCAGAAGAGCTAAAGAGAAATATAAAAAATAAAGTTGAAGATGTAAAGCCTTTAACTAAGGATGACTTGGTATCTACTTTAAGTCAAATGAACTTTGCAACTAAAGATGATTTACAAAACATAAAACAAAGATTAGATATGCTAGAGGAAAAAGTAAATACCAAAAGCTAAAGCCCCGACAGCTGTTAGGGCTTTAATATTTATGGAGGCATATTATGCATAATAGCTCAATACAAAGGTTTAGAGAAATAATAAGTGTACTAGCTCGTTATGGCTTTGGCCATATAGTAGATAGTAAAATAAAAAAACAATATTTCCCCGAAAATTTAAGAAAAGCTTTTGAAGAGTTAGGGCCTACCTTTATAAAAATAGGGCAGATATTAAGTACAAGACCTGATATACTTCCTCCTGAATATATACAAGAACTTTCAAAGCTTCAAGACAACGCTTCTCCTGAAAAATACGAAGATATTAATAATGTTTTCTTTAGTGTTTTTAATAAAAACATTGAGGATTGCTTTTCATCTTTTGAAAAAGAACCATTGGCTTCTGCATCTATAGCCCAAGTTCACAATGCCATACTTAAGAACGGAAAAGAGGTCATTGTAAAAATTCAAAGACCTGAAATAATGGAAAAAATTAAAATGGATTTGTCTATTTTACATAAAATAATAAAGCTTACTAAAACTAAGTTATCTGACGCTTTAATTGATCCAGAAGAGGCTGTAAATGAATTAATATCATCTACAGAAGAGGAGCTAAATTTTAAAATTGAGGCTTTAAATATAAAAAGATTTAGAAATCTAAATAACAATATAGCCTTTTGTTATACTCCATATATTATAGATGAGTTGTCCAGTGATAAGGTTTTAACTATGGAAAAAATATATGGCTTTAAAATAAATGATTTAGAAAAGCTTAAAGATGGAGGATATGATCTTAATGATTTAGGGAAAAAATTGGCACTATCATTTTTTAAACAAGTTTTTACCGATGGTTTTTTTCATGGTGATCCACACCCTGGAAACTTATTAATAAATGAAGGTAAGATTTGTTTTATTGACTTTGGAATAATGGGGAACCTTTCTGAATCATTAAGGGCTTCATTAAATGATGCTATAGTTGCTGTAGTTTTTAAGGATTTAGATAAGTTAATATCTATAATTATGTCTATAGGTATAAAGAAAGGATTTGTAAATAAAAATAAATTATATGAAGATATAGACTATTTATTTTCTAGATATCTATATACATCCTTAAAAAATATTCATGTATCTATATTGCTTCAAGAGTTATTTAACTGTGCTAAAAATAATAATATAAAACTCCCAAAAGACTTAATAGTCCTTGTGAGAAGTCTTGTAATTATTGAAGGTGTTGTTGCTAAAATAGCCCCTGATACTCAAATACTTGATGTCGCTGTGCCTTTTGTAAAGAATAATAGTAAACTATCATTATTAAATAACATAGACATAGATGACCTACTAATATACTCATATAACTTTACGAAAGATTTGTCTCGAATGCCTACTAGATTTATTGAACTTATAAATACTATGCTAAATGGAAGACTTAAAGTTCAATTACAGATAACTAACTTAAACAAAACCGTTAGCGTTTTAAATAATATGATAAATAAGCTGATTTTTACACTTATACTATCCTCTATGATAATAGGATCTAGTTTAATATTAACGACTAATATAGGACCTAAAATATATGATATGTCTGCAATAGGAGTAGCAGGACTTATAATATCTGCATTTATGACTTTAATTCTTATTATCTCTATAGTAAGATCTCGAAAATTATAAAGCATGAAACTAAGTAATTTAGTCCCATGCTTTATTTTATGCCTGTATTCCATTCAGTATATTATTTAATATATTATTAGTCAAATCATCAAAATTCTTTTTTTCTTCATTTATAAGTTCATATATTGCCACAGAACAAAGAGTTCCAAACAATGTATATGCTGCATAAGAAGGATCACTGCATTTTAATACCTTATTTTCTATTGCCTCAACAATATACAACTGTATATAGTTAATATATTTTTTTATAGATTCTCTTAGTCCAAGTTGTCTAGATTCTTGACCCCACAATTGACTCATTAATACTATAAAAAAGTCTCTCTGCTCATGAACTAACTCTAACTGAATTCTGCATAGAACTTTTAATTTTGATAAAGCATCTTGCTGTTTGTATGCAGTACTTTCTATTCTTTCTTTTATGATATTCATTCCTTCTTTTATTATGTAATTAAATATTTCTTCCTTGCTTTTAAAATGATAATATAATGTTCCTTTTGCTACTCCCGCATCAGACGCTATTGAATCCATTGTTGCACCACTATAACCGTTTTGCGAAAATATTTTTATAGCAGATTCAAATATTGTTCTTTTTGTTTTATTCATCAATACCACTCCAGATTTATATATTAGTTGACCGGTCAGTATAGTTATTTCAATTTACATTATACTATGTTGTTAAAATAACTCAATAGTTTTTAGAACTTTTAGGAGTTATTTCATTATAAATTGACAATAAATAAATAATAACTGATAATTATAATAAGTATTTTATACTACATCAAAAATAAATATTAACACAAGAGAGGTCTGTATATGGTTAAATATTACAATAGAAAAATAAAACAATATGAAATAGAAAAAGTCGCAGGAGATAAATATCTTCAATGGACATATTCATCTCCTGTTGGAATGAAGTTATTGGAGTTATTAATTAAGAAAAAGTTTTTTTCTAAAATATATGGTTCGTTTTGTGATAGTAAGAGAAGTATTAAAAAAGTTCATTCTTTTATTAAAGATTTTGATATTAATATGACTCATAGTGAAAAAAGTGCAGATGAGTTTGAATCATTTAATGACTTCTTTACAAGAAAGTTAAAAAAAGAAGCAAGACCTATAGATAATGATATTAACTCTTTAATTTCTCCTGGTGATGGAAGACTTCTAGCCTATGAGAATATTGATTTAAATAAGTTGGTTCAAGTAAAAGGCTTCACATATAGTTTAGGTAAACTTATAAATAATCCTAGTATATCTGAAAAATTCTCAGAGGGTATTTGCTTAATATTGAGACTTTGTCCTACTGATTATCATAGATTTCATTTTATAGATGACGGTGTGTGTGAGGAGACCATAAAAATTACTGGAGATTATTATTCTGTAAATCCAACTGCTTTAGAACAAATTCCTGAGCTTTTCTGCAGAAATAAAAGAGAGTGGAGTATTTTTCATTCTAAAAACTTTGGAGATATACTTCACATAGAGGTAGGTGCTACTTGTGTAGGTTCCATTATACAAACATATTCACCTGGAATGGATATAAAAAAAGGTGATGAAAAGGGCTATTTTAAGTTTGGTGGCTCGACAACAATACTATTCTTAGAAAAGAATAAAGTAAAAATTGATAAAGACATAATTGAACAATCTTCTAAAGGATATGAAAGTAGAGTATTAATGGGTGAAAAGATAGGTAAAAAAATAAAAGCTTGTGATGAATAATCACAAGCTTTTTATGGTGCGTCGGAGAGGATTCGAACCCCCGACCAACTGGTTCGTAGCCAGCTACTCTATCCAACTGAGCTACCGACGCATATTTAACATAATTATTTTAACATAAATGTTCAAAAAAATCAAATTAATATTAATTATTATATGCTATAAATCAAAATTTATTAATATGGTTAGTTTAAAACACATTATGCTACAAATTAAAAAACACCTTAATTCAGGTGCTTACATGGCGGAGAAAGAGGGATTTGAACCCTCGCGCCGGTTTCCCGACCTACGCCCTTAGCAGGGGCGCCTCTTCGGCCACTTGAGTATTTCTCCATGCCCTAATTTTAGTTAAAAAAAAATTGGCGGAAAGACAGGGATTCGAACCCTGGGTACGGTCACCCGTACGCCGGTTTTCAAGACCGGTGCCTTAAACCAACTCGACCATCTTTCCATACATCCAATATTAAACATGATAACATATTTAATTAAGAAAGTCAACAATATTTTTACTCTAATATAATTTTATATTATTTAAATTAGATAAGCACCATAATAGGTGCTTACATGGCGGAGAAAGAGGGATTTGAACCCTCGCGCCGGTTTCCCGACCTACGCCCTTAGCAGGGGCGCCTCTTCGGCCACTTGAGTATTTCTCCATGCCCTAATTTTAGTTAAAAAAAATTGGCGGAAAGACAGGGATTCGAACCCTGGGTACGGTCACCCGTACGCCGGTTTTCAAGACCGGTGCCTTAAACCAACTCGACCATCTTTCCTTGCCTGTTGACATGTATTATTATATCAACCATAAGTACATATGTCAACAGTTCTTTTTGAAAATATTTATGTTATTTTATTACTTCTCTTCCGCCCATATATGGCCTTAAAACTTCTGGAATTACTACACTTCCATCTGCTTGCTGATAATTTTCAAGAATTGCAGCTAAAGCTCTTCCAACAGCAACTCCCGAACCATTTAATGTATGTACATATTGTAGCTTACCTTTTTCAGTTTCTTTATATTTTATATTAGCACGTCTTGCTTGAAAATCTTCAAAGTTACTACAACTTGATATCTCTACATATCTATTGTAGCTTGGCATCCAAACCTCTATATCATATTTAAGCGCTGCCGTAAATCCTAAGTCCCCCTTACATATTCTGACCACTCTATAAGGAATTCCTAATCCTTGAAGAACTTCTTCCGCATCATTAGTTAACTTTTCAAGCTCCTCATAGGATTGCTCTGGCTTTGTAAATTTAACAAGCTCAACCTTATTAAATTGGTGCTGTCTTATAAGACCTCTTGTATCTCTTCCTGCTGAACCAGCTTCAGCTCTAAAACATCCGCTATAAGCCACATGTTTTATTGGCAAATCTTCGCCTTTTAAGACTTCATCTCTATAGAAATTAGTTACAGGCACTTCTGCCGTTGGTATTAAGTAGAAATCATTGTTTGAAACTCTAAATGCATCTTCTTCAAACTTTGGCAGCTGTCCTGTTCCAATCATACTAGTTCTATTAACCATGTATGGTGGTAACAACTCTTCATAGCCA
Organism: Clostridium nitrophenolicum; assembly: GCF_055391695.1. NCBI lineage: Bacteria > Bacillati > Bacillota > Clostridia > Eubacteriales > Clostridiaceae > Clostridium > Clostridium nitrophenolicum. The sequence continues at coordinate 5,634,486 of NZ_AP042469.1, read as the reverse complement.
TGTTTTTCAGTATGAAAGTCTAAAAAATATGATATAAGTGCTCTTTCAAGTCTAGCTCCTAACCCCCTATAAAAAGTAAATCTCGAACCTGCAACCTTTCCTCCTCTTTCAAATTCTAATATATTAAGGTTTGTTCCTAAATCCCAATGAGCCTTAGGTTCAAAATCGAATTTTGTAGTCTCTGACCATTTTCTTATCTCTATGTTATCTGCATCTGTTTCTCCATCTGGAACCTTAGGATTTGGTATATTAGGTATTCTAAGCATTATATATTCTATTTTTTGATCTAATTCTGCTAGATTAACATCATACTGCCTTATCTTCTCTGAAAGCTCCTTCATTTCAGCTACAGGACCGTCGGCATTTTGTCCTGATTTCTTTAATTTAGCTATTTCTAATGAGTCTTGATTTCTTTTATTTTTTAAAACTTCTACTTCAATTAAGATTTGTCTTCTTTTCTCATCTAATGTTACCACTTCATCAATAACAGATACATCAAAATCTTCTCCTCTATTTGCTAAAGCTATTTTTATCTCTTGTACATTATTTCTTATTCTTTTTAAGTCTAACATTACAATTTCCTCCTAAATGTTTTTTGTAAATAAAAAAGCCCCTTATCCCGTAAAGGGACGAAGGACTCCGCGTTGCCACCCTAGTTAACCAAAAATTAGTTCTCTCAAAGATTATAACGGTATCACCGAACTGTTATTAGCAGTACCTCCGAGATGGATTCACAAAACCATGGTATCAGTTCACACCAGCTACTGACTCTCTTTACCCCTTGTAATGCTACTAGCCTCTTCATAGGTTGATTTTAATTTTTACCTAAATTATATATAAAATATAATTTTATGTCAATTTAGCTTTATTCTGAATAATATAAAATATTTTCTCTTATTCATTTATTCTTTCTACGTTTTTAGTACAAACTATGTCTACTCCAGTATTTAAAATATTTTTACATACAATATCTCCAATTCTTACAGGAGCTCCCACATAAAGCCTACTCAAAGCTTTCGAACATTCTATCCATAAATCTTTATTTATAGGTTTATTACTTTTCACCGAAACAACATTTAGCTTTGATCCTTTTATCCTTACTAAAGTAGTTAGAATATCTTTATTGCTACTCATTTCCATGTTAGCATATTTTATTCCCTCATTACATAAGTTACCGCAAATTTCTACGTTTTCGTCATATTGGTTAATGCTTAATATGCAACTTTTATCACATTTATTGCAAATAATTTCCTTAATCAACTTAGAATTCCTCCAATTAGCTACATTTCATCAAACTCTTTTATTCGACTTATAACTATTTTTGAGTTTTTAGAATCCTTAACTATATCAGTTAACCTTTTGTCCATTTCTCTAGCTAAGATGGATGCGACTTTATTCAAGCATTGCGCACCTTTACAAGTTCCAAAGGCAGCTCCTGTTCGTCTTTTTATTCCTTCTATAGTACGTGCTCCAAGTGGTCTCCTTATAGAGTCTACTATCTCACCTTCTGTAACCTTCTGACATACACATACTATTTTACCATATCTTTTATCTTGTTTAATAATACTTTCTCTTTCTTCATTTGATAAGTCTCTGAATCTATAAAATTCTCTTCTCTTGTCTACAAAATCCTTTTTTAGCACACAGTTTAAATTATTAACTATAGTTTCGCATACAATTTTTGCAATAGCAGGCGTAATTGTAACTTGGCTATAATGTTTACCAACGACTTTAACATATCCATTATCAATAAGACTGTCATCAATTATTAGTGTATCATTATAAAATGGAGATTCATAGAATATATTTATATATTCATCATTTATCTTTCCCATAAAAGATGATATTTTTCTTAAACTATCACTATAACTAATCGTTTCATTTGTTTTTAATGCAACTATAGTTCCACCTTGTACAGTAGGGAATGTATAAATTTTATCTTCACTTTCATTTAAGGTTACTACTATATTTTTGAAGTTTCCCCTAAAATCTTTTTCTAATAATAAATACTTTGAGTAACATCTATCTTTGTTAAGTTTATTTTCGCTCTCTATACCATAGTATTCTACAGGCGTAGTGTTTAAGACCATATTACAGGTAAATTTATTTTTATTTGTAACTACTCTAAACCCTCTCGACATTTTTTGTATATCTAGAACCTCTTCTTCTAACTTAAATTTTACCCCATTATCAAATCCAATTTCTCCATAGGCAATCGCTAAATCATAAGGACATATTATTCCTGTATTTTCAGAATGTATTGCCCTCTTAACATTAGCATTTAAGTTTGGTTCCATTTCATATACTTCTTTACTATCTAATAAACGTATATTTTTTATTCCTCTACTTATAGCTCTATCATACATATTGATTAATTTAGCTTCACCCTTTTTATCTTCTGCAATAATTAGAGATCCTCGCTTTTTAAAGGTCACATTAAACTTGGAAGCTATATCTTCCATAAGTTCATTTCCCATAAGTTCTAGCTTAGACATTAATGTATCTTCACATTCTAATCCGTCATAAACTACAGCAGAGTTTATAAGGGCTACATCATCTGCTATATCATAATCCTTTTCGATAAGTGCTATATTTAAACTATATTTTGAAAGCTCATAGGCAACTGCACACCCTATAATGCCTCCCCCTAATATAAGTACATCGTAATCCATAAATTAACCTTCCTTTCAAAGAGCTGCAGTAATTTAATAGTGTATAATTACAGTTGAACCTTCCGGAATATTATTATATATCCATTCAGCGTCTTGTATAGATATTCTTATACACCCATGTGATGCCGGGAATCCTATCTTTTTCTTTTCATCTTCTATTATATTACCTTTTTTATCAACTGGTATAGAATGTATTAAATAATTTGAAAAAAATTTAATATAATATCTTGCTCCTTCTCCATATTTGTTGCTATAAAAATACTCACCCTTACATTGTACATTAAATATGCCAAGAGGTGTTTCTGTCTCTTGATCTCCCAGTATTCCTGTAGAGCATTGTACCTTTTTTAATACTTTATCTTTTTTTATAACATTTATATTTTGATTAGTTAAGTTTACATCTAAAGTATATTCTGTTTTTTTATATATTGCACCTTTTAAATTATCGCTATTTTTTTTAATCCATCCTTTTTTACCATCTTTATTTTCCTCACAGTATAGATATCCGTTATTTTCTTTATAAGCTACTACTACATCATCTTTTGGTAATGTAAATATTATTTTATCGTTACTTGAGCTATCATCATATACATTTACTTTTTCTTTGTTTATATAATATGTTTTTTTAAAGCAGGTTTTTGAAGAAAATATACTTATATCATTTGTAGTATCTTTTATATCTATCTTTTTATCATTATTATCTTTATTTATATCATCATTATTGATTGTTTGCTGTGTATTTTCATCAAGTTGTACCATAAAAGCTGGTGCAAATATAAATATACAAGTAAGTATAATACTATAAATTACTGTCTTTTTCACTGTAGTTTCCTCCAATATAGTGCTATATTGGTATTATCTACAAGTAAGTAAACTTTAAACATATGTATAAATTATATTTTCAAAAAAGAGAATGGAAATATTCCCATTCTCTTTTTATCTATTTATTTAGTTCATTAATCGTTTCTCCAAGCATCTTAATATATTCACCATATTTTGCCCAATCACCATTTTTTTGAGCTTCTACAGCCTTTTCATATAGTTCTTTTGCTTTCTTTACTTTATCTAACTTTTGATTACTATCAGAATACTGAGTCTGACCAGCGGCACCATTTGTTTGGCTATTGTCTTTATAGTTAAATAGCTGTTGAAGGGCACTTTCTATATTTTCCGCTAAAATAATTTTATCTCCATAAGAGACTATAACCCTCTTCATCTCAGGAATACTATTTTTACCACTAGCTCTTAAGTACATAGGCTCTACATATAGTAGCGAATTGTTTATAGGAACTATTATAGTATCTCCAAATTGTACTTGAGATCCACCTTTATTCCACAATGACAGCTCCTTTGATATAGTTGTATCTTGATTTAACATTTGTTTAAATAAATATGGACTATAGATAGTTTTTTGAGGAGGGAATTTATATAATATCATTTTACCATAATTATTTTTATCCATCCTTGCTCCAAATAGAGCAACCATATTGTCCTTATTTCTCATATTAAAATACTGGAGAAGTATCATTTCTTCTTCCTTTTCTCCTGGTAATTTCATTACTACATATGGAGCTTCCATACTATCCTTTTCTCCATCTACCTGTTTTTGATTTCTTGAAACTTCCCATAAATCTTCTCCATTGTAGAATACCCCAGGGTCTGTCATATGATATTTGCCAAGAACATTGCATTGAATCTTAAATAAATCTTCTGGGTACTTAAAATGTTGCTTCAAATCTTCTGACAACTTTGATGTATCTTTAAATAGCCCAGGAAATATTTTTGAATAGCTCATAGCAATAGGATCATTCTTGTCCACTAAATAAAAATCTGTAGTTCCATCTGCTGCACTTATTATAACCTTAACAGAGTTTCTTATATAATTTACATCATTATAAGGTTGTGAAAAAGGATATCTATCAGAAGTAGTATATGCATCTATTATCCAGTATAACTTACCACCACTTATTACTATATAAGGGTCCGAATCATAAGTTAAAAATGGAGCTATTTTCTTTACTCTATCTACAATATTTCTATTTATCAGTATTTTACTTTCACTTGTTATATCCCTTGATAAAAGAAAGTTTAAATCTTTTTTATTTGCAGCAAAGAGCATTTTATTTGCAAAATTCATCTTTATACCCGCTGCACCTTCATATTTATTTGTCTGGTTTTCTCCACCTTTGGGATAATCAAATTCACTTAATTTGGTATTAACAATTGCATAATCATTTGTCTTTTCTCCAAAATATATCCTTGGATTATCAAGCTTTATATCTGTTTTATTTTCTGGAGGTATATCCTTAATAACAAAGTCAGGTTGTCCTTCTGGTGTTACCGAATTTACTTTACTCATTACTACACCATAGCCATGAGTATATACCAAGTGTTTGTTCTGCCATGTATTTGGATCTATAGATTGAGTGTTAACTTCTCTTGGTGCAACAAAAACTTGACTAAAGTTACCATTGATATTGTATCTGTCTATATCTATACCATTGAATCCATAATAATATCTTATAATTTGAACTTGATTATAAAATTCTAGTGCTGGTTTAAAGGAATTTATTCTTATATTACTTATAGTATCTTTATTATTTTCTAAATCTTCCTTAGTTAAGTTATCTTTTACTTCAAAAGGTCTTGAATCTATTTTTTCTATATTAAAAGCCTTTCTTGTATAATCTATATTATACTTTATATAAGGCTGTTCTAATGTTTTTTCATTTGATTTAACAAGAAAGTTTTGTACTCCTACTGATATTGCTTGTTCGGCCACTGCTAGGGTTATTATTGTTGCTATAGATATAATAATTGGTTTTGGCTTAGATTTAAGTATACTATAAAACATAATGATAGCTGCAATAAGTGACACTACTATGATTATCTTATAAAATAGCAAGCTTATATGAACATCTGTGTAACTTGCTCCAAAGGCAACCCCTCTACTGCTATATACAAGTCCTAAAGCCTTTAATAAATACCCTATCGAAACAAATACCATTAGTAACGAAGATACAATAGCTAATTGTCTTCCTGCAAATCTTGTAAGTCCACTATTTAGAAAAGTTACTTTTGGAAAACCTCTTCTTATTCCTCTTGTTGAATATATTCTATCCTTTGCACTTAAGACAAAATAAGTTGCTATCGTGATTAATATTAGAAAAATTAGTAAAGATACAATAGCATTATATAAAGATTGTATTAGCGGAAGTTTAAAAACATAAAATGATACATCTAAATTGAAAATAGGATCCTTAAAGTTAAAGTTAATTGAATTACTAAATTGAAGTATCCTGTACCAGTATGTTACTGAAAATACATAAGAAATAAACAAAGAAAATATTAAATTAGCCGTAATAAATAACTTTTTTTCAATATTATTTTTATGGCTGTTTACCTCAACAACTTTCTTATACTTAATAATACTCAATCTTAAGCTTTTATAATAAAGCCATATTCCAATAAAGCTTATAGCAAAAATAGGAATCATTAATTTAGCAACTGCTATAAGTTTAGTAAAATAAACAGATAAATAACCTACCTCTTTGTACCACTCTAAATTTACTACAAAATTAACTATCCCGTCTAAAAATATTAAACACAGTATTATAATAAACACTGTAGTACCTAGGGCTATTCTCTTCCTCATATAAATCACCTCTTATTCATTTTTAGCATTTTTCCTAGTATAGAATATTTGGTTTCTATTGCTCCACAAGGACATAATTCTTGACAACAAAAACATCTAATACATTCTTTCATATCCCATGTGGGTTGAACTTTTCCTTTGTTATTTATCATCTTTATAACTCTTGGTTTTTCAGGACAAACCTCTTGACACCTTTTACAACTTATGCACTTTTCTGCTATAAGCGATGGATCTGGCGCTATTAGGTCTCTTAAAAAATTAGTTACTCCAGGGCTTATGAAGTAAAAATTTCCTCCTTTTCTACAAAGCTCAAAATCCTTTGATTTCATACTTTCAATATCTTCACCTAAAACTTGTATGTCTTTAGGAAGCACTGTTCCCCAATTATGATCATATGCTTCTTTAAGCACTGGTATATCTAACGGATTATCATAACCTATAAGGCTTACTGCCGTTGAGTCTACTGCCGTTAAACTTTTACCCATAATCATCGTATTCATTTTTTTAGGTTTTCCACTCTTAGGGCCATTTCCCTCCATGGCTACAATGCCATCAAGTATGGCAAAGCTTGTATTAACCAAAGAGTTAAGATCTAATAACATCTTACAAAAATTATTTGCTTTAGGCATCCTTGTATGCCAAGTCGCTTTTAATGTTCCCGGAATACATCCAAACTGATTCTTTACAGCTCCCGTAAAATAAGCCATAGCATGAGTTTTAAGCTTAGGAAGAGTTATGAGAACATCTGCTTCATAAGGTGCTTTTGCTACGGTCCATGATTTGCATAATATTGATTCATCAAGCTTTACATGAGTAGATTCCTTAAAATCTTCAAACTTTACATTATATTTTTCTGCTACTTTTAAAAGTCCTGATTTTTCTGCTGCTTTTTTTGCTTCTCCGAATCCAGGTGAATCCCCAAATGATATGTTACTTGAATAGTCCTTTATAATCTTTATAACAGCTTCAAATACATTAAAATTTGTAATTACAGGCGAACCAGCTTCCTCTATTGCTAACATATTAGGCTTTAATAAAACTTTGCTATTATATGGTATAAGTTCTCTCAAAAATTTATCTCCACCTAATAAATCAAATCCTTCTCTTAACTTTTCTTCTATAAGCTTAGTATTATATTCTTCACATCTTAATAGTACAACCTTTTCCATAGCACTTCTCCATTCTATGACTATTATAATTATTTAATCAGATACTAAATAGTTTTTAGCTTTTAATTCTTCAATTATATTTTGTATTATATCATTGTTTTCTGCTGCAATAGTATGAAGATGCACTCCGCCAGTTAGAATCAGAAGAGGTTCCGCCTTATATTCATCAATTCTTTTCACGAAATTTTCTATGTCATAAAATGTTTTAGCCATAATCATCCCTCTTATTTCACCATATAAAGGATGTTCAACTATAACGTCTTCTGCAACGCCTCCAAACTTAACTATTATTTTTAATTCCTCTTCAATGTTAGAGGCTATATGTGATACTGCAATTACTTTCTTTACCACACTCTTTTCTTCTTTATGTATTAAATATCCTTCTGGGGTAGCTATAATTTTTTTACCTTCTGCTCTTAAAATAGCAATATCTTTTACTATAACCTGCCTTGTTACCCCTAACTCTTCTGCTAATATATGTCCTTTTTGAGGATTATCACCTTTTCTTAATAATTCCTCTATATAGTTTCTTCTTTCTTTTGAATTCATATTTACCTCCATGTAGAACATATAAAGTTATCCTAATCTTTAGAATTACTAAATATAACCATATCTATATATTACCATTATTCAGATAAAAATAAAACAATATTTAATTTTATATAATTTTATTAATTTTTATCATCACATTCTCTCAGTATATTTAATTCCTTATTACCCTTTATTTCAAAGTTATGATGATTTTCAATCAAGTATAATAAGTTCTTATCATAACTATATTTCTCCAATATATTACAACCTAACTTACCATGATTGTAATAAACATTTACCTTTTCTATTTTGGATAACCTTTTTATACTTCCTTTTGTTATATTATCTGCCATAACTATTATCGACTTGTCTATGACACTTAGTTTTTTTATGGTTTTCCCTATATCATGCAATAACGCTGCCTTTATAAGCAATCTTGAATCTATATTTTGTTGTTTACAAGTATATTCTACATCATATGCAACTTTAATAGAGTGTTTTTGTTCTGATTTAGACAACTTGTAAAACAATTTTAATTCACTTTGATTTAAATGTTTATTTATAAATTCCTTATCCTTATCTTCAACTTTAGAACTTATAGACCAATAAAATTGCTTTACTCTATAGAAATTCATTGATATACACCTCTCAATCTGAACTCCTACTCCTATTATAGAATATTTTTTTTATTTTACAAAATAAAAAAAATACCTGTAACTTCTGTTACAGGTATTTTTATGGTGGAGATAAAGAGATTCGAACTCTTGACCCTCTGCGTGCAAGGCAGATGCTCTCCCAACTGAGCTATACCCCCATAAATGGTGGACCTTCAGGGACTCGAACCCCGGACCAACCGGTTATGAGCCGGTTGCTCTAACCAACTGAGCTAAAGATCCATATCTGACCTGGCGACGACCTACTCTTCCACAGGGTCTCCCCTGCAGTACCATCGGCACTATGAAGCTTAACCGTCGTGTTCGGAATGGGAACGGGTGTTACCTTCACGTCATAATCACCAGATATTACTCATCACAGTTTTATATTATACTGGATTCGCTTAGGTTTGTCAACACTTTTTTAGTGTTTATCAAACTTTTTTGAGAACATTGAGTAATTTACACATTTGTTCTCTGAAAATTGCACAGTGAATATATTTGGTCAAGCCCTCGACCTATTAGTATCAGTCAGCTGAACATGTTACCATGCTTACACCTCTGACCTATCAACCTTGTGTTCTTCAAGGGGTCTTACTAGCTTACGCTATGGGAAATCTAATCTTGAGGTGGGCTTCACGCTTAGATGCTTTCAGCGTTTATCCCGTCCCGACATAGCTACCCAGCTGTGCTCCTGGCGGAACAACTGGTGCACCAGAGGTCAGTCCATCCCGGTCCTCTCGTACTAAGGACAGCTCCTCTCAAATTTCCTACGCCCGCGACGGATAGGGACCGAACTGTCTCACGACGTTCTGAACCCAGCTCGCGTGCCGCTTTAATGGGCGAACAGCCCAACCCTTGGGACCTACTTCAGCCCCAGGATGCGACGAGCCGACATCGAGGTGCCAAACCTCCCCGTCGATGTGGACTCTTGGGGGAGATCAGCCTGTTATCCCCGAGGTAGCTTTTATCCGTTGAGCGATGGCCCTCCCACGAGGAACCACCGGATCACTAAGCCCGACTTTCGTCCCTGCTCCACTTGTATGTGTCGCAGTCAGGCTCCCTTCTGCCTTTGCACTCTACGAACGATTTCCAACCGTTCTGAGGGAACCTTTGGGCGCCTCCGTTACTTTTTAGGAGGCGACCGCCCCAGTCAAACTGCCCACCTAACAATGTCCCGTGACCAGATTCATGGCCGCCGGTTAGAATCCCAGTACTGTCAGGGTGGTATCCCAAGGATGACTCCACAAAGGCTGACGCCCTTGTTTCTCAGTCTCCCACCTATCCTGTACAGACAATACCGAAACTCAATGCTAAGCTACAGTAAAGCTCTACGGGGTCTTTCCGTCCAATCGCGGGTAGCAAGCATCTTCACTTGCACTACAATTTCGCCGGATTTGTTGTCGAGACAGTGCCCAAGTCATTACGCCATTCGTGCGGGTCGGAACTTACCCGACAAGGAATTTCGCTACCTTAGGACCGTTATAGTTACGGCCGCCGTTTACTGGGGCTTAAGTTCACACCTTCGCTTACGCTAAGTGTTCCCCTTAACCTTCCAGCACCGGGCAGGCGTCAGCCCCTATACATCAGCTTTCGCTTTAGCAGAGACCTGTGTTTTTGCTAAACAGTTGCTTGGGCCTATTCTCTGCGACCTACTTGCGTAGGCACCCCTTATCGCTAACTTACGGGGTCAATTTGCCGAGTTCCTTGACAACAATTCTTCCGCTGGTCTTAGGATTCTCTCCTCACCTACCTGTGTCGGTTTGCGGTACGGGCACCAACTTCCTCCATAGAGACTTTTCTTGGCAGCGTGGAATCAGATACTTCGCCCATAAGGGCTCCCCATCACACCTCAACTAAGTTTAACGGATTTGCCTGTTAAACATGTCTAAGTGCTTAGACGCACATCCAATAGTGCGCACATCTTATCCTCCTGCGTCATCCCATTTGTAATAACGTCAGTTGGCGGTATCGGAATATCAACCGATTGTCCATCACCTACGCCTTTCGGCCTCGGCTTAGGTCCCGACTAACCCTGAGCGGACGAGCCTTCCTCAGGAAACCTTAGGTTTTCGACCAATAAGATTCTCACTTATTTCTCGCTACTTATGCCAGCATACTCACTCCTGTACAGTCCACCGCTCCTTTCGGTACGACTTCAATCCATACAGGAAGCTCCTCTACCGCTCTTTCGAGCCCATAGCTTCGGTGGTAAGTTTTAGCCCCGGACATCTTCGGCGCAGGATCTCTCGACTAGTGAGCTATTACGCACTCTTTGAATGAGTGGCTGCTTCTAAGCCAACATCCTAGTTGTCTTAGAAATCCCACATCCTTTTCCACTTAACTTACACTTTGGGACCTTAGCTGATGATCTGGGCTGTTTCCCTTTTGACCACGGATCTTATCATTCGTAGTCTGACTGCTGAGATTCAAGTATATGGCATTCGGAGTTTGATAGGGTTCAGTAACTGTTGTCAGCCCCTAGCCCATTCAGTGCTCTACCTCCATTACTCATTCTCAACGCTAGCCCTAAAGCTATTTCGAGGAGAACCAGCTATCTCCGAGTTCGATTGGAATTTCTCCGCTATCCACAGCTCATCCCATGGTTTTTCAACACCAACGTGGTTCGGTCCTCCACGGAATTTTACTTCCGCTTCAACCTGTCCATGGATAGGTCACCCGGTTTCGGGTCTACGACATGCAACTTATTGCCCTATTCAGACTCGGTTTCCCTTCGGCTGCGCACCTTAAGTGCTTAACCTTGCTACATATCGTAACTCGCTGGCTCGTTCTACAAAAAGCACGTCATCGCACGTAAAAGTGCTTTGACCGGTTGTGGACACACGGTTTCAGGTTCTATTTCACTCCCCTCCCGGGGTTCTTTTCACCTTTCCCTCACGGTACTGCTTCACTATCGGTCACCAGTTAGTATTTAGCCTTGGGAGGTGGTCCTCCCTGCTTCCCACAAGGTTTCACGTGTCTCGTGGTACTCTGGAGCAGATCTAGAGTCTTCTCTTTTCACCTACAGGGCTGTTACCTTCTACGGCGGAGCCTTCCAGCTCTCTTCAATTAAGATACCTCTCCGTTTATGATCTGTCCGCAACCCCAGGAACAAGTTCCTGGTTTGGGCTCTTTCCCTTTCGCTCGCCGCTACTTAGGAAATCGATTTTTCTTTCTCTTCCTCCGGGTACTTAGATGTTTCAGTTCCCCGGGTATATCCCTATAAACCTATGAATTCAGTTTACAGTACACTACGTTAGTAGTGTGGGTTGCCCCATTCGGAAATCTTCGGATCACAGGCTATTTGCGCCTACCCGAAGCTTATCGCAGCTTATCACGTCCTTCTTCGACTACTGGTGCCAAGGCATTCACCATGCGCCCTTTGTAGCTTGACCATCTAAATTAATATTACCTTCGCATTACTGCGTCAGCTTCCTTCATTGCGGTGCTCATTTACCTTAAGTAAACTCTGCTCCTCATTCAGTTACTTCCTTGTACTGCTCGCTACTATTAATTTATATTAATTCTTAAATCTACAAAGGTTACTTACTTATATAATAAGTAGTTTTACCTTCAGCTTTACTTTTATTTAATATCACTGTGCAATTTTCAAAGAACAATTGGAGGTTTATTTTATCATGTTGATTATTTAAAATCAACCGGTAAATAATCCCTCAAGATTAAACAGAGTGTAAACAAACCTTCAAGATAGAATTACCTATCTTGTCGACTCCTTAGAAAGGAGGTGATCCAGCCGCAGGTTCTCCTACGGCTACCTTGTTACGACTTCACCCCAATCACTAACCCCACCTTCGGCCGCGTCTTCCTTACGGTTAGACTACGGACTTCGGGTGTTGCCAGCTCTCATGGTGTGACGGGCGGTGTGTACAAGGCCCGGGAACGTATTCACCGCGACATGCTGATTCGCGATTACTAGCAACTCCAGCTTCATGTAGGCGAGTTTCAGCCTACAATCCGAACTGAGGGTAATTTTATAGTTTTGCTCCACATCACTGTATCGCTTCTCTTTGTATTACCCATTGTAGCACGTGTGTAGCCCTAGACATAAGGGGCATGATGATTTGACGTCATCCCCACCTTCCTCCCGGTTAACCCGGGCAGTCTCACTAGAGTGCTCAACTTAATGGTAGCAACTAATGATAAGGGTTGCGCTCGTTGCAGGACTTAACCTAACATCTCACGACACGAGCTGACGACAACCATGCACCACCTGTCTTCCTGCCCCGAAGGGCTTCCTCCATTACGAGTAATTCAGGAGATGTCAAGTCTAGGTAAGGTTCTTCGCGTTGCTTCGAATTAAACCACATGCTCCGCTGCTTGTGCGGGCCCCCGTCAATTCCTTTGAGTTTTAATCTTGCGATCGTACTTCCCAGGCGGAGTACTTATTGTGTTAACTGCGGCACAGAAGGGGTCGATACCTCCTACACCTAGTACTCATCGTTTACGGCGTGGACTACCAGGGTATCTAATCCTGTTTGCTACCCACGCTTTCATGCCTCAGCGTCAGTTACGGTCCAGAGAGTCGCCTTCGCCACTGGTGTTCTTCCTAATCTCTACGCATTTCACCGCTACACTAGGAATTCCACTCTCCTCTCCCGCACTCTAGACTTCCAGTTTGAAATGCAGCACCCAAGTTAAGCCCGGGTATTTCACATCTCACTTAAAAATCCGCCTACGCATCCTTTACGCCCAGTAAATCCGGACAACGCTCGCCACCTACGTATTACCGCGGCTGCTGGCACGTAGTTAGCCGTGGCTTCCTCCTTTGGTACCGTCATTATCGTCCCAAAAGACAGAGCTTTACAACCCGAAGGCCTTCATCACTCACGCGGCGTTGCTGCATCAGGCTTTCGCCCATTGTGCAATATTCCCCACTGCTGCCTCCCGTAGGAGTCTGGACCGTGTCTCAGTTCCAATGTGGCCGATCACCCTCTCAGGTCGGCTACGCATCGTCGCCTTGGTGAGCCTTTACCTCACCAACTAGCTAATGCGCCGCGGGTCCATCTCAAAGCGGATTACTCCTTTAATTAGTTCTCCATGCGAAAAACTAATGTTATGCGGTATTAATCTCCCTTTCGGGAGGCTATCCCCCTCTTTGAGGCAGGTTACCCACGTGTTACTCACCCGTCCGCCGCTAATCCACCCCGAAGGGTTTCATCGCTCGACTTGCATGTGTTAGGCACGCCGCCAGCGTTCGTCCTGAGCCAGGATCAAACTCTCAATTTAAAAGTTTGAATGCTCATTACTGTTGTTTTTGACTACTAACAAGTAGTTCAAAAGAATTGCTGGTTTAGTTTACTTAATAAAAATCATCTTGATTTTTAACCTCTGTTTAATTTTCAAGGATCATGTTGCTCTCTTGCAGCAACTCTTATATTATATCAGCTCTTTTAAAATCTGTCAATACTTTTTTTAAGTTATTTTTCATTAACTTTTATAACAAATTTATTGAGCTTTTATAGTTTATCATTGCAATTCAGCTTTGTCAATATTATTTTTTGATATCAAAGCTAAATTTTTGTCGTATCAATCAACGACAAGAAACATTTTATCAAAATTATATTATGTTGTACGCAACTACTAGCTATATAATATAATTTAGCTTTGATTTTCTTCATAATAAATAGGTTTTTCTCATTATTTTTTATACTGATACACGTGGTATGGTTTATTAACATTATCTAAAAAAATGAGGTTAGATTATGTAATCTAACCTCATCATTATAGCTTTTTACTCTTCAACACTTTCCGCATCTTCAATATTTTCAATTTCATCACTATAATTTATTTTAGCAATCGCAACTACCTTTTGTTCTTCTTCAGTTCTCATTAATGTAACTCCACTAGTATTTCTACTAGTAGTAGATATTCCAGATACATTAATCCTTATAGCTACATTACTACTGTTGATAAGCATCATTTCATCTTCATCTTTTACTACTCTTGCTCCAACTATTGAACCTGTTTTTTCATTAACCTTATAGGTTATAATTCCTTTACCACCTCTTCTATGGGCAGTATATTCAGAAACAGGAGTTCTTTTTCCAAATCCATTTTCACTTATAACTAAAACATCTTGATTCTCAGCTACAATATCCATAGCTACGGCTATATCACTATCTCTTAAAGTTATAGCTCTTACCCCCGTAGCAGTTCTTCCCATAGGTCTTACATCTGTTTCTTTAAATCTTATTGCGTAACCATTTTTGGTAAATACAAGAATTTCACTTTCTCCTGTAGTCATCTTAACACCTATAAGTTCATCACCATCTTTTAGGTTTATAGCATTTAAGCCATTTTTCCTAATAGATGAGTACTGACTCATCTGTGTTTTCTTTATTAAACCTTCTTTAGTGCCCATTATGAAATAATTATTTTCATCAAACTCTTTGAACGTTATAACTGCCTGTATTTTTTCATCAGTATCTATAGGTATTAGATTTATAAGATTAGTTCCTTTTGCAGTTCTTCCTGCATCATGTATCTCATACCCCTTTAGCTTATGAACTCTTCCTTTATTTGTAAAAAACAGAATATTATTATGAGTAGATGTTATAAACATATGTTCTACAAAGTCATCTTCTTTTGTAGCCATTGCCTGTATTCCTTTTCCACCCCTCTTTTGGGCAGAATAAGTATCTGCTGATATTCTCTTTATATATCCTGCATGGGTAAGAGTTATTACAACTTCTTGCTCTTGTATTAAGTCTTCTATGTTAATTTCATCATTATTTCTTTGTATTTCTGTTCTTCTTTCATCGCCATACTTATTCTTTATTTCAATAAGTTCTTCTTTTATTATTTTTAAAACTAATTCTTCTTTTTCCAGTATTTCTTTTAAATACGCAATAGTTTTCATTAATTCATTATATTCTTGTTCAATTTTCTCTCTTTCAAGACCTGTAAGTCTTTGTAGCCTCATATCAAGTATAGCCTGTGCCTGCTTTTCAGAAAGACTAAACTTAATCATAAGTCCATTTTTCGCCTCTTCAGCATTCTTAGAAGATCTTATAAGGTTAATAACCTCATCAATATGATCAAGTGCAATTTTTAAACCTTCCAAAATATGCGCACGAGCAAGCGCTTTATCTAGATCAAATTTAGTTCTTCTTCTTATTACTTCCTTTTGAAAATCTAAATAATGAACAAGAACTTGTTTTAAATTCAAAACTTGTGGTTCATTATTTACTAGTGCAATCATTATGATACCAAAAGTATCCTGCATTTTAGTATGTTTATAGAGCTGATTTAATATTATATTAGGATTAGCATCTCTTTTTAGCTCTATTACGATTCTCATACCATCTCTGTCTGACTCGTCTCTTATGTCTGATATACCTTCTATCTTCTTATCCTTAACTAAATCTGCCATATTTTCAATAAGCTTTGCTTTGTTAACTTGATAAGGTATTTCAGTTACAATAATTCTATGTCTTCCTTTTTCCTCTTCTATATCAGCTCTTGCTCTTACGACAACCTTTCCTCTACCTGTTTCATATGCAGATCTAATCCCAGATGTGCCAAGTATAATTCCAGATGTCGGAAAATCAGGTCCCTTAATTTCAGTCATTAAATCTAAAATCGAGCAATCAGGATTATCAATAAGCATAGTTATACCATTTATAACTTCTGTTAAGTTATGTGGTGGTATGTTAGTAGCCATTCCTACTGCAATCCCTGCTGATCCGTTAACAAGTAAGTTAGGAAATCTTGAAGGTATTACAGAAGGTTCTTGTTCCTCACCGTCAAAGTTTGGAATAAAGTCTACTGTATTTTTATTTATTTCCCTAAGCATTTCAAGAGCTATCTTACTCATTTTTGCCTCGGTATATCTCATTGCAGCCGCACTATCACCATCAACAGATCCAAAATTTCCATGACCATTAACTAATGTATATCTTATTGAAAAATCTTGTGCCATTCTAACTAGTGCATCATAAACAGCTGTGTCTCCATGAGGATGATATTTACCTAAAACATCTCCTACAATTCTTGCACATTTTCTATAGCCTTTCTCTGGAGTTAATCCAAGTTCGTACATAGAGTATAGAATTCTTCTATGTACAGGCTTTAATCCGTCTCTTACATCTGGTAATGCACGACCTACAATAACACTCATAGCGTAATCTATATAACATTTTTTCATTTCATAGCTTATGTCTACTGGTAAAACTTTCCCTTCATTTAACATCAATTACACCTCTTTGCTATATGTCTAAGTTTACAACTTTCTTCGCATTTTCCGTTATGAACTCTCTACGTGGTTCTACCTTATCACCCATAAGTATAGTAAAGATTTCATCAGCAGCCATAGCATCCTCTACTGTTACTTGTAGCAATGTTCTTTCTTCTGGATTCATAGTGGTCTCCCAAAGCTGTGTAGCATCCATTTCTCCAAGTCCTTTATACCTTTGAATATTTGTATTATTATCTTTTCCGCCTAACTCTTGTAACAATCTTTCTAACTCTTTATCACTATAAGCATAACTATCCTTTTTATTTTTTGTTACTTTATAAAGTGGTGGTTGAGCTATATATACGTGTCCTTGCTCTACAAGCTCTTTCATATATCTGTAGAAGAATGTAAGTAATAAGGTTCTTATATGTGCGCCATCCACGTCTGCATCTGTCATTATAATTATTCTATTATATCTTATTTTTTCTATGTCAAAGTCTTTACCAATTCCTCCACCAAAAGCTGTTATCATAGCTCTTATTTCTTCGTATCCTAAAATTTTATCAAGTCTTTGTTTTTCAACATTCATTATTTTACCACGAAGAGGTAATATGGCTTGAAATCTTCTATTTCTTCCTTGCTTTGCAGAACCACCAGCTGAATCACCCTCTACTAAATAAATTTCACATTCTAAAGGGTCTTTAGATGAACAATCAGCAAGCTTTCCAGGTAAGGAAGTACTTTCAAGAACAGACTTACGACGAGTAAGTTCTCTTGCTTTTCTAGCTGCTTCCCTAGCACGCGCTGCCATTAATGCTTTATCAAGTATACTTTTAGATACCTGCGGATTTTCTTCTAGAAAAACACTTACTCCTTCTCCAACTATACTGTCAACTATGCCACGTACTTCACTGTTACCAAGCTTAGTCTTAGTCTGACCTTCAAATTGAGGATCTGTTAATTTTACTGATATAACAGCTGTTAAGCCTTCCCTTATATCTTCACCGGATAGATTTTTATCATTTTCTTTTAATATCCCAAACTTTTTAGCATAATCATTAAAAACTCTCGTAAGCGCTGATTTGAAACCTGCTAGATGTGTTCCACCTTCAACTGTATCTATGTTGTTGGCAAATGAAAAAATATTTTCAGCATAGCTATCGTTATATTGAATAGCTATTTCTACTGAATAATCATCCTTCTTTCCTTCGATATATATTGGCTCTTTATGAACTGTCTCTTTATTTCTATTTAAGTAAGTAACAAAAGATTTAATACCGCCTTCATAATGAAATACTTCTTTTTTATTGTTTCTCTCATCATTTAATGTTATCTTTATACCCTTATTTAAAAATGCAAGTTCTCTAAGTCTTTGTGCTAGGGTATCATAATCATATTCTATTTCATCAAATATGTCGCTATCAGGCTGAAAATGTGTTTTTGTTCCATGCTCATCACTATCGCCTACTATTTCTAGCCCAGTTATAGCTTTACCTCTTTTGTAAACTTGTTTCCATATGTGACCTTCTCTTTTAACTTCAACTTCGCATAACTCTGAAAGCGCATTTACAACTGATGCTCCAACTCCGTGTAGTCCACCAGATACTTTATATCCACCGCCTCCAAATTTACCACCTGCATGAAGTACTGTCATTATGACTTCTACTGTTGGTTTTTGCATTTTAGGATGTATACCAACAGGCATACCCCTACCATCATCAATAACGGTTATAGAATTATTCTCATGTATAGTTATATCTATATTTTTGCAGAATCCAGCCAGTGCTTCATCTATACTATTGTCTACTATTTCATATACTAAATGATGAAGCCCTCTAGAGCTAGTACTGCCTATATACATTCCTGGTCTTTTTCTTACTGCTTCTAACCCCTCTAATACTTGTATCTGACTTTCATCATAAATTTGTTTTTTTTCTTCTGTCATATCTATCCTCCTATCCTAAGGCTCATAATACAGAAGTTCTGATCTTTTTGTTAAAGTTGCTGAAGATATAGGGGATAAATAAACCTTACTTTTTTTATCCACTTCAGCTATTATAAATGACTTTGGTTTATCCTTAGTTATTCTTTGAACAAAACCATCTTCCTCAGCCATTCTTAAAAATTGGATTGTATCAGAACTATACATTGAAGTTTCCATGTCAAATATTCCAATTATATCTTTTATTGGTACTACTACATTTTCTCCTAAATGCAGAAACATAAGCTAATCCCCTTTCAAATTTTAAACTATCTCTACAGTACCATTCTTAACTTTAAACAGTTGAGCCTCATTTTTTAGGTATTTTTCTATATCGCCAATACCAGTGCAAGTTATAAATGTCTGTATATTATTAATTGAATTTAATATAAATTTTTGCCTATTTGCATCAAGTTCAGATAGTACATCATCGAGTAAAAGCACAGGGTATTCCCCTGTAACTTCTTTTACTATCTCTAAAGAAGCAAATTTAATAGTTAAAACTGAAGTTCTTTGTTGTCCCTGAGAACCAAAAACTTTTGTGTCTATTCCATTTATTTTTATATTAAAATCATCTCTATGTGGCCCTATTGAAGTTGCTCTTTTTTCGAAATCTTTTATTCTATTAATCTTCAACATATCTAGAAGTTCATGTTCTGCATTGTCTACATTTTTAACAGATGTTATATAATTAAAATCGATATTCTCAGCTTTTGATGTTATATCACTGTGTATTGATTTTCCCTTATCATTCAAGCTTTTTATATATTTATCCCTTGCCTTTACTATTGCTCCTCCATATTTAGAAAGCTGTTCATCGTATACTTCTAACATATATTCTTGCTTTTCATTATACTTCTTTAAAATTATATTTCGTTCATTTAATGACTTATTATATTGAACTAAATTAAAATAGTATTTTTTGCTTAATTTGCATAATTCAATATCTAAAAATTTCCTTCTAAAAGACGGAGATTCTTTGACTATTTTCAAATCTTCCGGAGAGAAAATGACAACATTTAAAACTCCTATCAACTCAGATATCTTATTTACCTTTATTGAGTTTACATTTATGCCCTTTTTCCCTTCTTTGAATATTTTTATTTCTATCTTTTTGTCTAGTCTTTCCTTAGCCACATATAACTTTATATAGGCCTCTTCACCATTCCAGTTGATAAGCTCCTTGTCTTTACTTGTTCTAGGGGACTTACCAATACTGCAATAGTATATGCTTTCCAAAATATTTGTTTTTCCTTGAGCATTATCTCCGATGAATACATTGACACTTTTGCTTAATTCTATATTAAGCTCTTTATAATTCCTATAATTAATAAGTTGTAAATATTTAACATACATAAAAACACCTAGTATAATTATACCATAATATAGTTAATACACAATTAACTATATTACTTTCATAAATTATAATTATAATTCATTTAAATAATAATTGTAAATTATATTATTGTGTAAGTTTCTCCATTAAATTCTATTGTATCTCCTTTAATAATCTTTTTTCCTCTTCTTGTCTCTACTTCACCATTTACAATAACCATACCATCTTGTATAACCATTTTTGCTTCAGATCCTAAAGAAACAGCTCCAACCCACTTTAAAAAAGAGTCAAGTTTAATAAATTCAGTATTTATTTTTACATCTTTCATTTTTAGTATCTCCATTTCTATTTCTTTAATGATTTAATAATCTTACAGGAAGTACTAAATAAGTACAATTATTCACTTCTTTATTTTTCATTAAACAAGGGCTTACGCTACTAGAAAATTCCATTACAATTTCGTCTTCATCCATTATTTTCAACACATCTATAAGATATTTTGAATTAAATGCAATTTGCAGAGGCTCTCCTTGCAAAATAATATTAAGTTCTTCCCTTACCATTCCCAATTGAGAATTAGAGGTTATAACCATATTTTCATCTTCGATACTAAGCTTTACAAGATTTGTATTCCCTTCTTTAGCCATTAATGATGCTCTCTCAATACAATTCAATAAATCCGTTCTCTTAGCAATAGCTTTTAAGTTATATTCACTTGGAATTATGGAATTATATTTTATGAAATCACCTTCTAGTAACCTGGATATAATCTTAGTTTCACCTAAACTAAATAATATATGATTAGGTGTAAATGTTATATTAACATTTTCATCCTCTTCTTCTAGTATTTTAGATACTTCATTTAAAGTTTTACCTGGAATTACAGCATTTATAGTATTATCTGTTTCTAAAATCTCAGATCTTAATGCTAATCTATAACCATCTAAAGCAACAAGATTCAAATTTTTATTATTTATTTCAAATAAAACACCTGTAAGTATAGGTCTAGTATCGTCTTGTGCTGTAGCAAAAATAGTACTTTTTATCATATTTTTTAGTATCTTTTGAGGTATAGAAAATATCATATTTTCGTTTATATTAGGAAGTTCAGGAAAATCATTAGCATTCATATGAATAAGAGTAAACCTGGATTTTTGGCATAAAATCTCAATAGAATTATTATCTATTGTATTAATGTGTATTACGTCATTTGGAAGTTTTCTTATTATTTCACCAAAAATTTTAGCATCTATTACTATGCTTCCTTCTTCTAATATTTCAGCTTTTACTCTAGTTTCTATGCTTAGATCTATATCTGAACCAGTTAAAATTATTTCATTGTTAAAAGTTTTAATTAATATGCCATTTAAAACAGGCATAGTTGACTTACCAGTAACAGCTTTTTGAGCTGTGGATATACCTTCTTGTAGAATAGATTTTTCACATGTGAATCGCATTAAAAACCCTCCTTATTCACAATATATTTTTTCTATATATAGAATAGATAATTAAATAATTTCTAGTAGTAATAGTAGTAGGGGCTGTGAGTATGTTGATAACCCATAGACCTGTTGAAAACACTTAAAAATAGGAAAAAAATAAGTGTGGATAAGTAAATCTAATATAATTAACTTTATCCACATTATTAAATGTATAAATGATAATATTTAGTTATCAACATAGTATCCTACATTTAATATAAACAGATGTTAATAACCTATTTTTGATCTATTTTTTTCGTAAGGTCATTAATAACATTTTGAAGTCCTTCATCAGATTTTAAATTACTTGATATTTTTTCATATGCATGTATTACTGTAGTATGATCTCTACCACCAAATTCCTCCCCTATCTTTGGAAGGGACATGTCGGTAAGTTTTCTACAAAGATACATAGCTATTTGTCGTGGAAATGCTACATTTCTAGTTCGTCTAGACGATTTTAAATCTTCTATCTTAAGGCTGAAGTAATTAGAAACTACATCCTGGATTAAATCTATCGTTACTTGTTTAGACTGCTTACTTGATATAATATCTTTTAAGGCTTCAGTAGCTAAATCTACGCTTATTTCTTTATTTGTTAATGAAGAAAATGCAACAATTCTTATTAATGCACCTTCTAATTCTCTTATATTTGATTTAATCTTAGTAGCTATGTATACCATAACTTCATTTGGAATATTTAAGTTCTCTACATCTGCTTTTTTCTTAAGAATAGCCATTCTTGTTTCAAAATCAGGTGCCTGTATATCTGCTATAAGTCCCCATTCAAATCTAGAACGAAGTCTATCTTCAAGTGTAGGTATTTCCTTTGGAGGCCTATCACTTGAAAGAATAATTTGTTTATTAGCTTCATGTAATGCATTAAAGGTATGGAAAAACTCTTCTTGAGTTCTCTCTTTTCCTGCAATAAATTGAACATCATCTATTAAAAGAACATCAATATTTCTATATTTATTTCTAAAATCTTCGTTTTTATCATCTTTAATAGAATTTATAAGTTCATTAGTAAATTTTTCAGAAGAAACGTAAACTACTTTTGATTTTGAATTATTTTGAAGTATATAATGTCCTATGGCATGCATTAAGTGAGTTTTTCCAAGTCCAACTCCTCCATATATAAATAGAGGATTATATGCTTTAGCTGGAGCTTCTGCTACAGCTAGTGATGCTGCATGAGCAAATCTATTACTGTTTCCTATGACAAAAGAATCAAAAGTGTATTTAGGGTTAAGCATTGCAGACATTTCATCATTCACTGTAATAGAAGGTTTATCATTAATTATTTTGGGTTTGGGTTCTTCAGAATCAACTGCTTCTTCAGATAGTATAAAAAACTCTACATTGTATTTTTTTGAAGTAATAAGCTTAAGAGCATTTACAATGAGCTCTTTGTATCTACTGTCAAGAATTCCTTTAGTAAAATCATTTGGAACACTTAATTTAATTACATCCTCTTCAATAGATAATGGTATTATGCTTTTAATCCAAGTATTAAAACTTACTTCAGTAAGTTCTCCTTTAATTATGTTTAGAGTTTTTTCCCATGTTTCTTTTAAATGGGCATTCATTCTATATCCTCCAGTCTCGAATAAAAAATAAAATTCACATTAAATAAACATAATTATAAACATTATTATATTTTCTTGACAAATGTTTATTAAAATATTCACATGTTATAAAAGTTGTTGATAATATAATTAAAAAAAAATTATCAACAAAGGTACAAAAAATAAATATTAACATTATCAACACTGAATAATGCTAAGAAATTAGTCAAAAATATGAAAAGTAAGTATAATATTATAGAATGTTAAACAAGTTATACACAATTTTATTCACAGGTGTGGATAACTAACGTGCCACAAAAAGTTATACACAACTCTCTATTAATAATATCAAAAGCTGACAACCTATTCAATAAGTTATCCACAAAAAAGTAATAAAAAATATTAACAGGTCAGTTTTTGAAGCATTTAGCACTTCGAGAATTTATGTTGACATCGGAACATTAGGAATATATAATTTAATAGTGAAACTTTAAGGAAGTACACTTATGAGTTGAATAGTAGCAAATAATCCTCGTGAGCTTAATATATGGTTAAGAGGGTAATATAACTTGCCTAAAAGGGGGTGTAAGAACATGTTTATGACTTATCAACCAAAAAAGAAACAAAGAAAAAAAGAGCATGGTTTCAGAAAAAGAATGAGTACTTTATCAGGAAGAAATGTTCTTAAGAGAAGAAGACAAAAAGGTAGAAAAAGATTAACAGCATAAGGGCCGCTTTTGTGGCCTTTTTCTGCAACTGCAGAAAAAAGGAGCTAATTGAAGAATGAAAGTCAATAAAATAAGAAAGAATGTAGAGTTTAGAGCTATATATAGAAGAGGAAAATCATTTTCAAATGCTTTATTGGTATTATATATATATAAGAATAGAAAAAATATAAATAGATTAGGTATATCGGTAAGCAAAAAAGTAGGTAAAAGTGTAATACGAAATAGAGTTAAACGATTAATTAAAGAGAGTTATAGATTAAATTGCAGTAAATTACACGTCGGATATGATTTTGTATTTATAGCTAGGAATGCTGCCAATGGAAAAAGTTATATTGAAATAGATGAAGCTGTTAAAAATCTTTTTAAAAAGGCAGGTCTCTACGATTAAATGAAAGAATTTTTAGTCTTTTTTATTAAAATTTATAGAAAGTATTTGTCACCTTTAAAACAGCCATGTTGTAGATTTTATCCAACTTGTTCCCAGTATGCATTAGATGCGCTGGAGAAATATGGTGTATTAAAAGGTGGATTTATGGCTATAAAAAGAATATTAAGGTGCAATCCTTTAAGTGAAGGTGGATATGACCCAGTCAAATAAATTATCAGGAGGTTTACAATTTGCAGTACTTAAACAGTGCATTTGTTCAGTTTTTTGAATTAGTTCATCAATGGGTAACTATGGTAATCCCTAATAAGAATATTTCATATGGTTTTGCTATAATTTTAATGACAGCTATAATTAGATTAATATTATTACCATTGAATATTAAACAAACTAAATCTTCTATAGCAATGAGTGAATTACAACCAGAAACTAAGAAAATACAGGAAAAATATAAAAATGACCCTCAGAGAGCACAACAGGAAATGATGAAGCTTTATAAAGAAAAAGGAGCAAATCCTCTTAGTGGATGTTTGCCAATGCTTATCCAGTGGCCTATTTTTATAGCGCTTTATTATGTATTTAACAATTTAACTGGTATAAATGGTGTTCATTTTTTATGGATACAAGACTTAGCTAAAAGAGATATTGTTCTTGCTATTCTTTCAGGTATAACTACATACTATTCAGGATCACTAATGATGCCTACTGGAGATAGTGCTCAAGCTAAGCAATCAGCAACTATGAACATAGGTATGTCTATATTCATGATTTTCATAAGCTGGAGCTTAAAGTCAGCGTTAGTGTTATATTGGGTAGTAAATAATTTAATTCAAATAATACAAACACTAGTTATGAAAAAAGTTGGTATAAGTAAAAGCACTAGTAAAGCTTAGGGGGGACTATGGTATGAAGGTTATAGAAATGACCGGAAGAACTGTTGAAGAAGCTTTGAAAAATGCTCTAAATGAACTCAAGGTTACAGAAGATAAGATAGAAGTAGAGGTTTTAGATGCAGGAAATAAAGGCTTCTTCAATTTAATTGGAGCAAGGCCTGCTAAAATAAGAGTAAAAGTAAAAAGAGATTACATGTACGAAGCTAAAACATTTATTAGGGATGTTTTAGATCACATGGGTGTTAGAGCTGAAATAAGGGTAAAAGAAGAAAATAATATTGTAAAAGTATCTTTAACAGGACCAGATATGGGAATACTTATAGGGTATAGAGGCGAAACTTTAGATTCACTTCAGTATCTTATAAGCTTGGTTGTAAATAAAGGTCATGAAATGGAATATAAAAGAGTTATTTTAGATACTGAGAATTATAGAATAAAAAGAGAAGAAACATTAAAAAGATTAGCAAGAAGAATAGCAGAGAAGGTTAGGAGAACAGGACGACCTGTTAAACTAGAACCAATGAATCCTTATGAAAGAAGAATAATTCACTCTGCACTTCAAAATGATTTTTATGTTAATACTTATAGTGAAGGTGAAGAACCTTTTAGAAGAGTTGTAGTAGATTTAAAGAAAGCCTAATGGCTTTCTTTTTGCTTTATTGATGTAAATATATAATAAAAGGAGTGATATGATGAAAGAATTTGATACAATAGCGGCCATTGCAACTGTTTTAGGAGAGGGAGGAATATCGATAATAAGAGTTTCAGGATCTAAAGCGTTAAATATTGTGGCTGGTATATTTAAAGGAAAAAGAGAAAAAGGTTTAGAAGATATAAAACCATATACTATGAGATATGGTTTTATAATAGAAAAGGAAACAGGAGATACTTTAGACGAGGTTTTAGTAAGCTATATGAAAGCTCCAAGAAGCTTTACGGCAGAAGATACTGTTGAAATAAATTGTCATGGTGGTGTAATTTCAACGCAAAAAATATTAGAAGAAGTAATAAAAAATGGTGCAAGACTTGCTGAACCAGGTGAATTTACAAAACGAGCATTTTTAAACGGAAGAATTGATTTAAGTCAGGCAGAGGCTGTTATAGATATAATTAGAGCAAAAACTGAACTTTCTATGAAATCAGCAGTTCAGCAATCTAATGGTAGAGTTTCTAGAGAGATAAATAATATTAGGGGAAAACTATTAGAGATAATTGCGCATATTGAGGCTACGGTAGACTATCCAGAGGAAGATTTAGAGGAAATGACTGCAGATAAAGTAACATATGATCTTACATCTGTTTTAAATAAAATAAAAGAAATATTAAGTACTGCAGATGAGGGAAAAATAATCCGAGAAGGACTTAATACTGTTATTGTTGGTAAACCTAATGTAGGTAAATCATCTCTTTTAAATTCGCTATTAATGGAAAAGAGAGCTATAGTCACAGATGTACCAGGCACTACAAGAGATGTAATTGAGGAATATATAAATATAGATGGAGTGCCTGTAAAGATTATAGATACAGCAGGGATAAGAGAGACAGAAGATGTTGTTGAAAAAATAGGCGTTGAAAAATCTAAAGAAAAGATAAATGAAGCCGATTTAATTATATTGATGCTTGATTTAAGCAGAGAGCTAGATGAGGAAGATAAGGAAATTATAGAATATATAAAGGATAAAAAATACATTATTTTATTAAATAAATCTGATTTAGATGGTAAAATAAATAGGGAAAGTATTAGTAATCTGAATTCAAAATATATAATAGAAACTTCAGCAAAAACAGGTCAAGGCTTGGATAGGTTAAAAGAATGTATAAGAGAGTTATTTTTCAAGGGTGAAGTAAAGTCAAAGGATATACTTATTACTAGCACAAGACATAAAGAGGCACTAATTAAGGCAAAGGAAAACTGTATTCAAGCAATAGATGCCTTAGAAAATACATTGGCGATAGATTTGGCGTCTATAGACATAAGAAACGCTTGGAGCAGCCTAGGAGAAATAACTGGAGATACATTAGATGAAGATATAATAGATAAGATATTTGCAGAATTTTGTTTAGGAAAGTAGGTTAAATATATGGAGTATTTTGGAGGAGAATATGATGTAGTTGTTGTTGGAGCAGGGCATGCTGGATGTGAGGCTAGTCTTGCTGCAGCTAGAATTGGTTGCAAAACCTTATTATGTACAATGAACTTAGATAGTGTAGCTTTTATGCCTTGTAATCCTAACATTGGTGGAACAGCAAAAGGACATTTAGTTAGGGAAATAGATGCTTTAGGCGGAGAAATGGGAATTAATACTGATCATACTTTTATACAATCGAGAATGTTAAATACATCTAAAGGACCTGCAGTACATTCATTAAGAGCTCAAGCGGATAAAAAAAGATATGCAGATAAGATGAAGCATATTCTTGAAAAGGAATCTAATCTTGACTTAAGACAGCTAGAGGTAATATCGATAAAAACAGAAGAAGGAAAAGTATGTGGTGTATTAACTAAAAATGGTGCATATTTTAAAACTAAAACAGTAATTCTTGCTACAGGCACTTACTTAAAGGGAAAGGTTATTATAGGTGATGTAAGCTATAATTCAGGTCCAAATGGTTTTATGCCTGCTAATGATTTATCGCAAAGTTTATTAGATTTAGGCATAGAAATTAGAAGATTTAAAACTGGTACACCTGCAAGGATAAATAGAAGAAGTGTAGATTTTTCAAAAATGATAATACAAAATGGTGATGAAAAAATAGTTCCATTTTCATTTATGAGTGGTAAGTTGGATAGAGAACAAATACCATGTTATTTGACTTATACAACTGATGATACTCTTAAGGTTATAAGAGATAATATATATAGGTCTCCTTTATACAATGGTACTATTAAATCTGTTGGTCCAAGATATTGTCCTTCTATTGAAGATAAAGTTGTAAGATTTCCTGACAAGGAAAAACATCAAATATTTGTAGAGCCTGAAGGAGAAAATACAGAAGAACTTTATATAGGAGGAGCTTCTACATCATTACCAGAAGACGTTCAAATTGCTATGTACAGAACTATTACAGGGCTGGAAAATGCAGAAATAGTAAGAAGTGGTTACGCTATAGAGTATGACTGTATAAATCCACTCCAATTAAAACCTTCATTAGAATTCAAAAATGTAGAAGGGCTTTTTGGTGCAGGGCAAGTGAATGGAAGTTCTGGATATGAAGAAGCAGCTGCTCAAGGCATAATTGCAGGAATAAATGCTGCACTTGAAGTTAAGGGAAGAGATCCATTAATCTTAAGAAGATCAGATGGATATATAGGAGTTCTAATTGATGATTTGGTTACTAAAGGAACTGAAGAACCATATAGAATGATGACATCACGTTCGGAGTATAGACTTTTATTAAGACAAGACAATGCAGATTTGAGGTTAACGGATATAGGCTATGAAGTTGGGCTTGTTAGTGAAGATAGATATGAAAGATTTATAAATAGAAAAAAAGCAATAGAATTAGAAGTAGAGAGAATAAAAAATGTTCAAATAACACCTAAAAAAGAAGTTGTTGAGTTTTTAAACACATTGGATTCTACAGAACTTAAAAAGAATATAAGTTTATATGAGCTTATAAAGCGACCTGAGCTTGATTATGGCAAACTTGCACCGATCGATAAAGGTAGACCAGAACTTGACGATGATATAACAGATCAAGTAAACATTATATCTAAATATGAAGGATATATAAGCAAGCAATTAGAGCAGGTTGAGCAGTTTAAGAAGTTCGAAAGTAAGCTTATACCAAAAGATATAGATTATAGTAATATTAAAGGATTAAGACTGGAAGCAACTCAAAAGCTTGATAAAATAAGACCTATTAGTATAGGTCAGGCATCAAGAATTTCAGGAGTTTCTCCAGCTGATGTTTCTGTATTATTGATATACTTAGAAAGGGAATACAGAGCTAAAAGTGAAAGTTCAAATAATGAAATAATGTAATTAATAATGGTTTTTATTATGATATAATGAAGGATTTAATAACTTATAATTGGGTTGTATTTGATTTAAATAAATTTAGTTAAGCTTCAGATGGAATTTTCAATGTCCATCTGAAGTAAATTTTGATCGTTTGATTAGAGCTAGGGTTCATGGCTTACTTATAGTTTTGATGAGGCTTTAGTTGAAAATAAGAATGCTAATTTTAAATATTACATACATATTTAGGTCTTAGATATATTTTGGGTAATACATTAATACATAGAAATTTAACCGAATTACATAAAATATCAAGAATGGAGAGTTGCTATATGGAATATTTTGACATAATGAATTCCGCATGTTTAGATGTAGGATTAACAATGGATAACAAAATTTATGAAAAATTCATTGATTATAAAGAGTTAATAAAATTTTGGAATGAAAAGGTTAACCTTACAGCTATAGTAGATGATGAACAAATAATAAAGAAGCATTTTATAGATTGTATAAAGATATTTAAATTTTCTCCCCTAAAAGAAGCGAAAAGTATTATAGATGTGGGTACTGGCGCTGGATTTCCTGGTATACCTATAAAAATTGTTAAACCAGATGTAAATATGATACTTTTAGATTCCTTAAATAAGAGAATTAATTTTTTAAATGAAGTAATAAATAAAATAGATTTAAAAAATATAACAACTATTCATGGAAGGGCAGAGGACTTTTCAAGAAAAAGTGAATATAGAGAAAAATGTGATGCAGCAGTATCAAGAGCAGTTGCTAACCTTGCAGTGTTAAGTGAACTATGTATTCCATATGTAAAGGTTGGCGGATATTTTGTTGCTATGAAGGGACCATCTGTGGATGATGAAATTAAGGAAGGGAAAAATGCAGTATCTATTCTCGGAGGAAAAATTGAAGATATAGTTAAGATAGAGATAGAAAATAGCGACTTAAATCATAATTTAGTTATAATAAAAAAGATAAAAGAAACTCCCAAAGTGTACCCAAGAAAGGCTGGAACAGCTGCGAAAAAGCCTTTAAAATAAAGTGTATTAATTTGTCGTAAAAAAATTAAATAAAAAAGAAGGAAATTATAAAAGAATGAAGAAATGTTAATAAATAGGAAAGAGTAAGAGGGATGGTTAATATGCAAAATAATATCAATTATATATGTGTTGATTCAATTTTACCTAATTTATATCAACCAAGAAAATATTTTGATGAAGAAAGTCTTGAAGAATTAGCTCAATCTATAAATGCATATGGTATAATTCAACCTTTATCTGTGAGAAGGCTTCCTGATGATAAATATGAACTTGTAGCAGGTGAGAGAAGGCTTAGAGCAGCAAAAAAAGCTGGATTAACTGAGGTACCGGTTATAATAGTAGATATTAGCGATAGAGAATCTGCAGCTATTGCTTTATTGGAGAATTTACAGAGAGAGAATTTAAATTTTTTAGAAGAAGCTGAAGCTTACTACAATTTAATAAAGGATCATTCCTATACTCAAGAAAAATTAGCTGAAGCAATTGGAAAAAAGCAATCAACTATTGCTAATAAGATTAGATTACTTAGATTAGAACCTGAAGTAAGAGGTATTCTATTAGAAAACAATTTAACTGAAAGACATGCTAGGGCTTTACTTAAGTTACCTGATGTACAGTTGCAGAAAAAAGTATTAAAGATAGTTGTAAAAAAGGTACTAAATGTTAAGAAGACTGAAGAACTTATTGAAAAAGAATTAAGTAAAATTGAAGAGGGAAAAGCTACTTCTGTAAAAAAGAAAATAAAAGGTATATTTTCATCCAAGGTGTATATCAATACTGTAAGACAAGTGTTTGATAAATTCGGATTAAATGCTCAATATGCATCAAAAGACTTGGATGATAAAATTGAAATAACTATTACTATTCCAAAAGAGTAAATGTTTCACGTGGAACATTTACCTATAATTAATTTTAAAAAGCTTAGAGTTTATTTTAATATTTGTTCTTGAGCAATTGCTCAAGAATTTTTTTTGTCTGATCTTATATTAATATTAAAATAAAGCTTAATTTATCGATAATTTTTACATAAAATACTTTTATTATCTTATATAAAAATATATAATTAAATTGAGGTATTTGCTTAAGAGAGGGGTGGTGGAGTTTATGAAAGTTATATCAATATTTAATCAAAAAGGCGGAGTAGGAAAAACTACTACTAGTATAAACCTAAGTTCATATTTAGCAATGCAAGGATATAAAATTCTTAATATAGATATAGATCCTCAAGGTAATACAACCAGTGGCCTTGGTTTCGATAAGAGAAGTTTAACTGAATCTATGTATGATATTTTAACTTCCGACGCAACTATAGATGAAATTGCTAAAAAAAGCGAGCTTATAGACAATTTTTATTTGATTCCTTCTACTATGGAGCTAGCAGGTGCAGAAGTAGAGCTAATAAGTAAAGATAATAGGGAAAATATATTGAAAAATAAGATTTCAAATATGAAATCAAAATTTGATTATATATTTATAGATTGTCCACCTTCATTAGGATTGCTAACAATTAATGCACTTACTGCATCAGATAGTGTCCTTATTCCAATTCAATGCGAGTTTTATGCTTTAGAAGGAGTAGGTCAACTTATCAATACTATTCAACTTGTAAAAAAATCTTTAAATAAGGATTTAGAAGTTGAAGGAGTTATAATGAGTATGTATGATGGAAGAACAAAACTTTCCAATGAGGTTGTATCGGAAGTAAAAAGCTATTTTAAAGATAATGTCTATGAAACAACAATACCGAGAAATATTAGATTAGCAGAAGCACCTAGCTTTGGACTACCAATAATGCTTTATGATGATAAGTGTAGAGGAGCAGAAGCATATGAAAATTTAACAAAGGAGTTTTTGAGCAGACAAAAGGAGTGAAGAATATTTGAATAAAAAGTTTGGATTAGGAAAAGGTTTGGGAGCTTTAATACCTGAAGATAAAATTCAGGATAAGGACATTGATAAAAAAGACAATGTAAATCTGATAGATATTAATTTAATAAAGGCTAATGAAGGACAACCAAGAAAGAGCTTTGACGAAGAGAAAATAATACAACTTTCTCAATCTATAAAAGAGCATGGCATAATTCAGCCAATAATATTAAAGAAAGACAATGAAACATATACCATAGTTGCTGGGGAAAGACGATGGAGGGCATCAAAGCTTGCGGGAATTAAAGAAATTCCTGCTATTGTTATGGATTTAACTGATAAAGAGATTTTGGAAATATCTTTAATTGAAAATATCCAAAGACAAGATTTAAATCCAATAGAAGAAGCTATTGCATATAAGAAACTGATTGAAGATTTTAATATAACCCAAGAAGAGTTAAGTAATAGAATCGGTAAATCCAGAACTGCAGTCACGAATTGCTTAAGATTATTAAATCTTGATAAAAGAGTACAAGAATATTTAATTGATGGAGTAATATCAGAAGGACATGGCAGAGTATTGTTAGGGGTAGAGAATAAAGATCTTCAATATGAATTAGCTCAGGGGATAATAGATGAAAAGCTAAGTGTAAGAGAGACAGAAAAACTAATTAAAAGTCTAAATGTAAAAAAGAAAGATCAAAGTAATAAGATTAGCAACCAAAATCCTTATTATATAGATGTAAAGGAAAAACTTGAGACATTATTTGGTACAAAAGTTTTGCTTATGGATAAAAAAAATAAAGGTAAAATTGAAATTGAATACTATTCACAAGAAGATTTGCAGAGGATACTAGATATATTAAAAATACAATAAAAATACTAAATTAAGTTTATATGTTTCACGTGAAACATTAGCGGAAGGAGAAAATATATGCAGAACATCATAGGAATAATAAATAGTTTTCAAGCTTATATTATAATAGCACTTGCAGTATTAGTAATAATATTGTTTATTATGCTTATGGTTACATTAAAATCTTTAAACAAGCTAGAAGGTAAGTACAGAAAATTTATGAGAGGAGTAGACAATAAAAATCTAGAAGGATTGGTAACAGGTTATTTAGATAAAATAGATGAAGCAAAGCTAGAAGTTGAACATATGAAGGAATTGTATAATGAATTAAATCTAAAGTTAAAAGAATGTGTTCAAAAAGTTTCAATAGTAAGATACAGAGCATTTGAAGACGTTGGAAGCGATTTGAGTTTTTCTATTGCCTTACTGGATGAAAGTAATAGTGGTGTTATAATCACAGGTATTTATGGCAGAAATGAAAGTACAACTTATGCGAAGCCTATAGATAGAGGGATATCCAGATATGAGTTATCACAGGAAGAAGATCAGGTTTTACAAGAGTGTATAAATAAAACCTTAAAATAATTGTATATAAAGAATAAAAAACCTCCTTTAAGGGAATATTATTCCATAAAGGAGGTTTTTTTATGAAAATATGTGTAGCTAATGATTTACAATATATAAGAGAAGAATTAAAAAAAAGAGGATATGATATTGCTAATGATCAAAATAACACATTATGTGATGCGATAATATGTAACTTAAAAAATGGAGGCTTAACAACTTTAAATATGAATAATAGCATAAGAAGAGAAGGTACATTAATAATTGATTCAGGTAGCAAAACTGTAGAAGAAATAGAATATATACTTAATAATAGGGTTTATAGCAACCTATTTTAATATTACTTCTATACCTTAAAATATAAGTGCTTTATAATCAAGCCTCTATGTTTTCAGAAATACTGCTATTTTCAAGTAATTGGTTAGGTTTTCTACCACCAATAGTTTTTAATATAGAATGATATATGCCTTTAGATATTACTTCAGCAAGCTGCATTACAGTAAACAATCTTGTGTTTTGTAGTACCATAAATTCCATTGCACCAGATATATTAACAATACCTGTTATACTTAAGTTACCTACCTTAGGTAGGTCCTTATTCATGGCAGACCCAGGACATAGAGGTTTACCGTCAACAATTATCTTACCTACATTCTGTAAACTTCCTAAACATGCATCTATAGCAATTATAAAAGGATTTTGATATTTAGTGTTAATTTCATCTATAATATTAGAAAGATTCTTAGCATGAACAGGATACTGCAAATTTCCATATAAATATACCTTATCTCTAACTAAAAACTTTAACTTATCTCCTACTAAGGGTCCTAAGCTATCCCCTGTTGATCGATCAGTGCCAATACATAACACAATTATAGGTCTTTTATTTTTTACTATAGGACACAGTTCATCACTTAATATGTCTCTCAAAATAAAAATTGATTTTTTGGATGATGGATCAATTACTAATTTATCTACCATATATACAAACCTCCTATATTACGAATTTTAACCATATAGAGGTTATTTATACGTATTATATTTATTTACATAGAAAAAATTCCCGATATATTACAATCGGGAATCTCAAAATATAGAAACGTTTATTAAATTATATCAACTCTTCTAAGTATATTATAAAATACTACAAGAAATATACAGAAAATAATACCAGAAAATCCTCTAGCTTTAAGTCCTATAAATAAGGCCGCAAGTACGGCTACAGGATGAATGCCAAGAGAAGCGGATACTATTTTCGGTTCAATTATTTGTCTTATAATTGAAATAATAATATATGAAATCAAAATTCCAAATGCTGTAATATAGTTCTTTATAAAAAAGAAATAAAAAATAGCAAGAGGAATGTAAACTGCACCTATTCCTAGTATAGGTAGAATATCTGCTATGGCACATACGGTACTTAGGATAAGCACATATTTTACTTTAAAAACTAAAAATACAATTATCGTTTCTAAAAAAGTAATACCTATAATTAGTAGATAAGATAAAATATAGTTTCCAAGCATTCGTTTTGCTTCAATATATACATTCATTATTTTATCTGATTTAGTTGACGGAATAACATTTAGTAGCTTATTTTTATTTAAAACAATATCCTTAGTAAAAAAGTATGTAGTAAGTAGTGTAAAAAGTATAACCATTATTACATAAGGAACAATAGTTAGAAACCCTATTAATGATGATACTAATTTTCCAGTAATACTTACAGTGATATTGGATGCCTTAGTAATAAATCCGGAAAGATTGTTCTCTATGGCATTAACTATATATGGATCAAGATTATCATAATACTTTTTTAGTTTATCAAAGGATTCATATATATTAGGAGAATTCTTTGATACATATAGTTGAGTGTTTTTTCCAAGTTGAATGGCTTCTTGAGTTATAGTTGTTATTCCATAAGATAAAATAAATATAATAAAAGTAAAAAATATAATAGTAGTAATTAATGAAGCTACAGAACTTTTTATATTAAATTTTTTAATTAAGTACTCAGTAGGACGCTTTATTAATAGAGCACATATGAGTGCAAGTACAAAAGGAAGCGTGTAGTTTAGTGTGCTGAAGAAAACTAGAAAAACTACTGTGTATATTACAAAAAACAAAATTATTCTATCAATTTTGTTTAATAGTTTCTCCATTAGATCTAATCACATCCTTTTATAATTGAATTTAAAGCATGTAAAGCATAATTTATATCTTTTTTATCATTGAAAGGTCCTAAACTAAATCTTAAAGTTCCCTCTGGGAATGTTCCCATGGTTTTATGAGCTAAAGGTGCACAGTGTAAACCTGTTCTAGACATTATTCCATATTCTCTATCTAAAATAAATCCTAGTTCAGCATTATTAATTTTGCTTGAATTGATAGATATAGTTGGAGTTCTTAAGGCAGCATCTTTAAAACCATAAACTTTAATAGAAGGAATATTCAAAAGCTCATTAATAAAGTGTTGAGAAAGTTCTTGTTCTTTTTCTTGAATAGCTGTAATTCCTTCCTTCATTATATAGTTAATACCGGAAAGTAAACCTGCTATTCCAGGAGCATTTAATGTTCCGCTTTCGAATTTATCAGGAAGAAAATCAGGCTGAATAATACTCTGTGAAAGACTTCCAGTTCCCCCTTCTATAAAAGGTAGAGCCTCTTTGTTTAAAGCATCGTCAATTAAAAACCCACCAATGCCTTGAGGTCCTAAAAGACTTTTATGACCTGTAAATGTTAATGCGTTACATCCAATTTTATAAAAATCTACAGGTATTGCTCCAGCACTTTGTGCTGAGTCAATTACAAAATAAATATTCTTTTCTCTGCAAATTTCCCCAATTTCTTCAAGTGGCTGAATACTTCCTATTACATTTGAAGCGTGAGTTAAAGCTACCAGCTTAGTATTGGGCTTTATAGCATTTTTAAAATCCTCAACACTAATTACTCCCTCAGCGGAACACTCAATTATATCAAGATCAATATTTTTAGTCCCTTTTAAAGTAGAAAGTGGTCTTAATACTGAATTATGTTCCATTGAGGAAGTTATAACATGCCAACCATCTTTTATTACATTTTTTAATACTATGTTAAGTGATTGAGTTATATTTGCAGTAAAAATTACATTTTCTAATTTATCAAAATTAAAAAGTTTCATTAAGGCTTCTCTGCAATTATATATAATTCTATCGCCTTCTAATGCGTTAGCATAGCCACCTCTTCCAGGGTTTGCTCCAATATTTTTCATATAGTTAAACACAGAAGTATATACTTCTTCTGGTTTTGGATAAGTTGTTGCTGAATTATCTAAGTAAACCTTCATTGTTAAATTCCTCCAAATCCATGAAATTTATATGTTAAATAATAGTTTACATAATATTTTAACAATATAGTTTTAAATTTTTTATAAATTAATGATTATCAATAATTATCTATATATGAATTTTGATATAATAGAGTATAAGTTTGCATAGAACAAGTGTTATAAGTTACAATTATATGATTAGTTATTATTGATAATTCATTTACTTTAATTTAATATTAAAAATATTACATATATAATTATAAACTAAACTATATTAATTGTATACAAATGTAAAGTAAATATTAGGAGGGAGGAACAGTTCTAACACAGAGGACTGGATAAAATTAATGGACAAATATTATGTTTTAACTTTTCAAAATACTCATGGGGCAATTAGTGCAGAAAGCGTTTTAAAGGGAAAAAATATTAAGATAGAAATTATGCCTACACCTACAGGTATAACCAAAAGTTGCGGAATAAGTATAAAATTTAGTGAAGAGTACATGGAGAAAATTAAAGATTTAGTAAAAGATGAAAGTATAAATATAAAGAATGCATACGTAAAGGAAGGTTCTAATTATAAAGTATTCGAAATATAAAATATCAAAGAAACTTTAGGCTAATGGTTTTGAGGAATTTTTAAAAAGAACAATTATATATTTGGAGGGATGTAATGAAAGATTTATCTTCTTTTTTTAAGTTTAGTATCGATTTAGATAGAGGAATAGTACAGGTAGGAAACTTTAGTATACAAAAAGAAAGTATATATTATTTAGCTGCAACTATAATAAAAATTGCAATGGTACTAGTTGCTATGTATTTAATCGTTAAGATAGGAAATGGAATAATAAATAGATATATACATAAACAAAAAGATTTTAAATTTTCCTTAGATGATAGAAAAGCAAAAACAGTTGGTGCAATTTTAAAGAGTATACTTAGATATTCTGTATACTTTTTTGGTATCTTTAGTATAATTTCAATTATATCTCCGAAGATAGGACTTACAAGTCTTACATTTGCAGGAATAGGTGGAGTCGCTGTTGGATTTGGAGCGCAAAGCTTAATAAAGGATATAATAAATGGATTTTTTATATTATTTGAGGATCAATTTACTGTAGGAGATTATATAAATATTGATGATAAAGGTGGAATAGTAGAAAGCCTAGAGTTAAGAGTAACTAAGATAAGAGACTTTAATGGGGATTTGCATATAATTCCTAATGGGCTTATAACAAAAGTCACCAATCATTCAAGAGGCAATATAAGAATTATGGTAGATGTAGATATTGCCTATGATGAGGATGTTGATAAGGCTATTCAAGTAATATCAGATTTATGTGAAAAGTTTAAGGAAAAGAACGAAGAATGTGTTACAGAAGGACCTTCTGTTTTAGGAGTAGCTGCTTTTAAGGAAGGTGGCGTAAGTATTAGGGTAGCAGGAAAAACAAAGCCAATGAAACAGTGGGATACAGAAATGAAATTACGAAAAGAAATAAGGGAAGCTCTAAAAGGAGCAGGCATAAATATAAACTATCCTAAAGTAAAAATTGTAAAGGAGTGATAATATGGTTAAAGTTTTTTATCTTGGTGATATAGTTGAGATGAAAAAGGACCATCCATGCGGCAGTAAAGAATGGGAGATAACTAGACTTGGAGCTGATATAAAAATAAAATGCTGTGGATGTGGAAGAATTGTTATGCTGCCAAGAAGTAAGTTTGAAAAAGATGTAAAAAAAGTAGTTAAACAGAATTCACCAGAATAATAAAGTAAAAAATGTTGATTTCTATTTAAATAAGTGATAAAATACTAAGATGTAATCCCTGCTGTGTAAACACAGCCGTTAGTCCAAGGGGAGGAGGTGGAATCTAATGAGAAAGTATGAAACTATATTCATATTACACCCATCATTAGACGAAGAAGCTGTTAAAGCTAACGTTGAAAAATTTAAGGGCGTAATAGAAAATGGTGGAGGAGTAGTAGATAACGTTGATGCGTGGGGTAAGAGAAAGCTTGCTTACGAAATAAACAAAATTGGCGAAGGTCACTACACTCTAATAAACTTCAGCGCTGATCCTGAATTACCAAAAGAGTTAGATAGAGTATTCAGAATTACCGACAGTATTATAAGACACATAATAGTTAATAATGAAAGATAATAGGTGGTGTTTTTAGTTGAATAAGGTTGTTTTAATTGGAAGATTAACCAAAGATCCTGAGTTGAAATTTACCCCAGGAACTGGTACAGCTGTTGCCACCTTTACTGTAGCTGTTGATAGAAAGTTTTCTAAAGACGGACAAAAAGAAGCTGATTTTATCCCTGTAGTTGTATGGGGAAAACAAGCTGAATCTACAGCAAACTATATGGGTAAAGGAAAACTTATCGGTATTTGCGGTAGAATTCAAACAAGAAGTTATGATGCCAAGGACGGTACTAAAAGGTACGTTACTGAGGTCATTGCAGAGGAAGTACAATTCCTTGAATGGGGAAGTGGAAATAAAAATGCAATGCCATCATTTAATGAAGGGCCTTCAGAAGGTTTTGGAAGATCTCAATCCTTTGATGAAGGAGCCTATGGAGCAGATATTACTCCAGTAGATGATGGAGATATTCCATTCTAACTCACTCAATCTAACTATAAGGTAAGGAGGGAAGATTATGGCAAATAGAGAAGGCGCTAGAAGAAACTCAGCTAAGATGAGAAGAGCTAAGAGAAAAGTTTGTGCTTTTTGTATGGACAAATCTGAATTTATAGATTATAAAGATATAAATAAGCTTAGAAAGTATGTTACAGAAAGAGGAAAGATTCTTCCAAGAAGAATTTCTGGAAACTGTGCTAAGCACCAAAGAGAACTTACAGATGCTATAAAGAGAGCAAGAAACATAGCATTATTACCATTCACAACAGAATAGTTGTGAAAAGCGAAGAAGAAATTCTTCGCTTTTTTATTTATAAATTTTTAATTTTTTTTGATTCAAGTGAATTTAAGCGCAAATCTAGGCTTGGCAGCCTTATTAAAGTCAATGGAAATGGTTTATCTCCTAAAGTCACATGCTATTTAGCGTTATCTTTAGGAATCAGTGATAATGAAAATTGACAATAATATACACTCGCTCTATACTTAGAATATTACAATGATAACTATTTACACTATGGAGGTATACTCGTGAAAAAAGTATTAGTTGTAGATGACACTAAAAATATAAGGATGTTATTAACAACTTGCCTTGAAATAGAAGGTTATGAAATAATTACAGCAGCTAATGGATATGAAGCTTTAGAAATAATTCAAAATACTAATATAGATATAATATTTTTAGATATAAAAATGCCAGAGTTAAGTGGCACAGAGGTATTAAGAAAGATAAGAAGTATAGGAATTAATACTCCTGTAATTATTATGACTGCTTTTGCTACAGTTAAAAATGCTATAGATTGTACTAGATTAGGAGCAGTAGTTTATTTACAAAAACCATTCACTACTGAAAAAATTAAAAGTATATTAAAACAAATACAAGATCTAGATGAGAATAATATTAATAATATTATTGTATTAGCCCAAAAATCAATATCAAATGGAGAATTAGATGAAGCTATAAGACTTTTAAAGAAATCCATATCAATAAACCCACAGTGTGGAGAAGCTTACTATTTAATGGGTGATATTTATAAGATAAAAGGAGATAGCGAGAAATCAAGACAATTTTTTGATGTAGCTAAAATATTCAATTATAAACCATAAATTACGGTTAGGTGCACTGATATGTATATTGTAATCATAGGTTGTGGAAGACTCGGCAGCAACTAAGAGTTGATTATATAGAAAAAAGCAAAGAATTTAATGATAAGAATGTAGTGATTAAGGCAGAAGCAATTGGTGAACCATTAGAAAGAGGTTATGTTAAAGAACAGTCAATAAATAAGGAAAGAAGAGGTATAGCTTTTGTACTTATGATTTCAACGATTTTATTAGTTAGTATATTTTATAGAAAATTAAAGATTTAAAACGCACTGTAGTTAAATTTGCAGTGCGTTTTGGTTAACTTAAATTAATCTGATTAAGAAAGTCTCCTACTAGTTTATCATATTCATGCTTATTCTTTATATAAGCTTCAGCATGGCCTGCATTAGGTGCAAGATATAATTTTTTTATTCCTGTTTTTTTATTATACATGTCTATGCTCATCTGAGGAAGTATATATTTATCATCTTCACCGTGAATAAAAAATATAGGTGTGCTAATATTTTCTATGTCTTCAATGGGCGATACTTGATTATAAAATACACCTAATCTTAACTTACTTATAAAACTTGATATAGTTATTATTGGAAAATAAGGCAGATGATAATCTTCTTTTAATCTAAACTTAAATAGTGAAACTAAGTCAGAGTAAGGGCAGTCTGCAATATAAAAGCTTATTCTTGTATCAATAGC
The DNA here is from genome assembly GCF_055391695.1 of Clostridium nitrophenolicum. NCBI lineage: Bacteria > Bacillati > Bacillota > Clostridia > Eubacteriales > Clostridiaceae > Clostridium > Clostridium nitrophenolicum. The sequence goes on along the minus strand of NZ_AP042469.1, from coordinate 5,593,192 downwards.
TGCATGCTGCAAAATAGTGGCAGCCCCCATGGATTCACCATGAATTCCTACTATACAATCACTGCCACATTTATTAAAAATCCAATCTACACAAGCTTTTAAATCGAACTTTTCATAAAAACCATAAGTAGTATGTTTTCCACCACTTTTTCCATGATTTCTATGATCATATATAAAAATGTTAAAGTTTCTTTTGAAAAATATATCCATATATTTTACTGATGTATAAAGTGTACATGTAATTCCATGGCATAATATTACGGTTTTTTTAGGATTTTTCCCGGGAAAAAATAAGCCGTGGAGCTTGTATCCATAAGGTGAATCAATATAAACTTCTTGCTTTTTTAATTTTTCGAAAGAATCTTTTAATATTCTTCCACATTCCAATTCATAATTATAACTTTTATCATAATTCCATGTTTTGGGATTTAAAACTATGTTTGAAAAATAGAAACATATGGCAATAATTATAAATATAAATAAAATTATTATTAGTGCTAATTTTATATTCATCATACATCTCCTTATGTAAAATTAGATTATGTAACTTTAATATTAAATAATACTTGGTCTACAATAAGATTATATATTAAGTAAAGTTAAAAATAAATAATAGTTTGTTGCACAAACATGTAAAAATAACTAAAATATAATTATAGATTTAGAGGGGATGGATTTAATGAAAAAAGATGATTTCAATATAATGTATAATGTTAAAATGATTGAGGAGTTGAAGGCAGAACTTTTATGTGTAATTAGTGACTTTTTTAAGCTACTCACCAAGGGAAGTAATGTGGCACAAGAAGCAATACTTGATTGTATTTCTGGGGCAATGATATTGCTATATTTACTATCAGAGAGATTAGGATATTCCCATGCTGCAGTAGATGAAAACATGAAAAAAAAGTTAAAGCTTGGAATTATTGAGGAGGACAAAATAGAAAAGGAAGGTAAAGATTTAAGTAAGTTGTATAATCATTTAAAAGAAAGAGAATAACGGAGGATAAAATGTACAATAGAGTTTATAATACTAGAGCTATGGTAGAAGCAGGGTTACTAGCAATATTTGTTGTAATTATAAAGCTTTTGAATACATACATACCATTTTTTGAATTAATAGGTTTTTTTATTTTACCAATTCCAATAACAGTGTTGTATATAAGACATAACTATAAAGTTGCAGTAGGATCTATAGTAATAAGTGCTATACTTATGCTAATGATATTTAATCCATTAACAGCACTAGCATCTTCTATAACAATTGTTTTTTCAGGGATGACTCTTGGATACTGCGTAAAACATGATAAAAAAGCAAGTACAACAATATTATTTTTATCTATTGCTTTTATCATTGTATTAATTATAAATGTTAGTATTTATTCAACTTTAATTGATAAAGGTGGAATTGTTAGTCTTATCGATAAGAGTATAAAAATGATGAATGAAACTTTTGCTATGGTTAAAGAAACTTATGCAAAAATAGGTATGAGCAAAGAGCAAATTGCCACTATGGAAGAGATGTACAAAAATATAAATACAGATTCAATATTAAAAATTATGCCTTTTTCAGTTATTATGTTATCATTATCTTTGTCATATTTAAATTACACAATAGCTAGGAACATACTTAAAAGATTAAATTATAAAATGAGAGAGATAAAACCCTTTAGCCAATTATATATTAATACTAGAATAGGTACTTTAGTAGGTCTAATTTTTATTTTAGGCTTGTTAATTGAAAGGAGCAACATTCCATCAAAAGAATATATAGCTATTTTTCCACAATCAATATTTCAGCTAACCATTATGTTGAATGGATTAGCGTTAGCAACATATTATTTAAGAAGAAAATACAATTTGTCAAGGGCTGTTACAGCATTAATACTAATTTTTACTGTTACTTCTCAACTTTATATAGTTTATATATATGCTGGTTTAATAGATATATTATTTGATTTTAGAAAGCTTGATCCTTACAAGAGGCCCAGAACAGAGTAACTGGAGGTTACTAAATGGATAAAAAGTATAATTATTTTATAACAAGTAGTAAAATGTATATGATAATAATTGCTATTCTTATTTTAGCTCTCATAGCTTATGGTCACATTTTAGCAGGTATAGTAGCTATAAGTTTATATGGTTTGCTTGTAATTTATAATATTAAAAATACAAAAGTGAAAAAAGATGAGTGGAAAAGATTTATTGAAGACTTTTCTTCTAAGTTGGATAATGCTACTAGAAACACTCTTGTAAGACTTCCTTTTCCATTGATCATCATTGGAAAGGAAGGAGAGATGTTGTGGTATAATCAGAAATTCTCTCCTATAATTCAAGATGAAGATATATTAGGGAAAAATATTAAAAGTATAGTTAAGGAATTTAACTTGAGGCAAGCGCTAGATGGAAAAGAAAATGTACTTAGATACATTAAAATAAAGGATAGATATTATGATATATATACGAATGTTGTAGATACATCTGAAAATACAAAAGACAGAATACTACTTTTGTATTTTTATGATGTTACAGACTTATTTCAAATTGTAGAGTCCGTGGATTCAGAAAAAGAAATAGTTATGCTCATAGAAGTTGATAACTTTGATGATGTAATAAAAACTATTGATGAAGATAAAAGGCCCTTAATAATTGCAGAAATAGAAAGAACAATAAATACTTATGCTCAAAGTTTAAATGCAATGCTAAGGAAATATGACGAAAATAAGTATGTGCTATCAGTTCAAAATAAGTACATTGAAAAAGAGATGGAAAAAAAGTTCGATATATTAGATACTGTAAGAGAAATAAACATGGGAAACAAATTAGCTGTAACTCTAAGTATAGGGGTAGGCCGTGGTGGAGAAACTCCTATGATAAATGAAAACTATGCTGTGTCAGCTAAGGAATTAGCACTTGGTCGTGGTGGAGATCAGGCCATAGTAAAGAATGGTGAGAAGCTTTCATTTTATGGAGGAAAGACGAAAGAAGTAGAGAAAAGAACAAAAGTTAGAGCAAGAGTTATAGCACATGCACTAGTAGATTTAATAAATGAAAGCAATAAAGTATTCATAATGGGTCATATGACTCCTGATATAGACTGTCTAGGAGCAGCTATTGGAATTTACAAAGCAGTTACATTACTTGGAAAGAGTTGCTTTATAATATTAGACAATGAGAATAATAGCATAAGACCAATATTAGAGAAAATTAAGGAAGAGGAAGACTATGAAAATGCATTTATAAGCAGTAAACAATGTATTGAGGAAGCAGATACAAATAGTCTTCTTATACTTGTTGATGTGCATAGCAAAGGGTATGTACAGAATATAAATGTTGTTGATTACTTTGATAAATTAGTTATAATAGATCATCATAGAAAGTCTACTGACTTTATTGAAGGTGCTCTTTTAAGTTATATAGAGCCATATGCATCATCTACGTCAGAACTAGTTACTGAAATGCTTCAATACATGGTTGAAAAACCAAAACTAAAGCCTATTGAAGCGGAGGCATTGCTAGCTGGAATATGTGTTGATACAAAGAATTTTTATTTTAAAACTGGTGTAAGAACCTTTGAGGCTGCTTCTTTTTTAAGAAGATTAGGAGCAGATACAATAGATGTAAAAAGGTTTTTTGCTGATGACTTAGAAACTTATTTAAAAAGAGCTGAGATTATTAAGTCAGCGAAGGTATTTAAAAACATAGCTATAGCAATATGTCCTAATGAAATAGAAGATACTGTATTAGCTGCACAGGCAGCGGATGAGCTGCTAAATATTACAGGTATTCAAGCATCTTTTGTTTTTGTTAAAATAAAAGACGAGATATTTATCAGTGGAAGATCACTTGGAGATATAAATGTGCAATTAATACTTGAATCCCTAGGTGGAGGAGGACATATGACTATGGCTGGAGCAAAATTTAAATCTGTTGATATAAATGAAGCTTTTGAAAAGCTCAAAAATGCCATAGATAAATACATTAGGGAAGGTGAAGAATAATGAAAGTTATATTAGTAAAGGATGTTAAATCACTAGGGAAGAAGGGAGACATAATAAATGCTTCAGATGGATATGCAAGAAACTATTTGTTTCCAAGAGGACTTGCACAAGAAGCTACAGATTCAAATCTTCATATCTTAAATAATAAGAAAGAAGCTGAGAGAAGACAAAAACTAGCCGAAATAGAGGCTGCTCAAAAGTTAGCTGAAAGCCTTAAAGGCAAAGAAGTAAATCTTTGTGTTAAATCAGGTGAAAATGGAAGATTGTTTGGAGCAATAACAGGAAAAGATATAGCAGACGAAATAAATAAGAAATTTAATATTAATATAGATAAGAAAAAGGTCGTAGTAGATACTATAAAACAGCTTGGAACTTATGATGTAGAAATAAAATTGTATCCTGAAATCTCCACAAAGGTTAAAGTGGTTATTGCAGAAAAATAAGGGGGAAAATTTGTGAAATCACAATTTATTGATGGGTTGGAACAGGAATTAACTAATACTATACCAGTTGATACCCAGGTAAATGTTCTATACGATATTTTGAATAAAGTAATAGACGAAGGTACTGTAAGGGCTAGAGTAGTAAAATATAAGCTACAAAACTATATAAAAAGTAAAGATATATTTAAGAGAATCTATGCATTAAATAAGATAGTAAGTGATGGTAAAGGATTAAATTCTATACCAGATGAATCTAATATATACGAGGCTCTTGAAGATACAAATATCTGGATTTCAGAAGCATTAGCAAAAAATTATGTAAAAAATAAAATAGAGAACGAAGTAGAAAAAAACCTCATGGAAAAACAAGATAAGTATATGGATGAGGTTAGACTAAGTATAATAAAAAAGCAAAAAGGCCCAGAAAATGCAAAAACTCTTAAAAAATATGCTCAGCTTGAAGTACTAGACTCTAGAAAATTAAGCAAAAGCATTCAAGGTATTCTAAGACCAGAAGCTTTTAGTGAAATTGTTGGACAGGAAACAGCAATAAAAGCTATTTTATCAAAGATAGCATCCCCATATCCTCAACATATTATACTATATGGTCCTCCTGGGGTTGGAAAAACAACTGCAGCTAGACTTGCGCTAGAAGAAGTAAAAAAACTAAAATATACTCCCTTTAAAAAAGATGCTAAATTTGTAGAGGTAGATGGCACTACATTAAGATGGGATCCAAGAGAAATTACTAATCCTTTGCTTGGATCTGTACATGATCCAATTTACCAGGGAACTAAAAGAGATTTAGCTGAAACAGGGATTCCTGAACCAAAGCTTGGACTTGTTACGGAAGCTCATGGCGGCGTGCTTTTTATAGATGAAATTGGCGAATTAGATGAAATGCTTCAAAATAAGTTATTGAAGGTATTAGAAGATAAGAGAGTTGAGTTTTCATCTTCATATTATGATCCAGAAGATGAAAACACACCAAGATATATAAAATATCTTTTTGAAAATGGAGCACCAGCAGATTTTGTACTTATAGGAGCAACTACAAGAGAGCCTAGTGAAATAAATCCAGCTTTAAGGTCAAGATGTACAGAAGTATATTTTGAACCTTTAACATCAATAAATATACAACAAATAGTAGAAAATGCTGCTGATAAGTTAAATATACAATTAGAAGAAGGCGTGTCAGAGCTTATAAGCAGATACACAATTGAAGGAAGAAAAGCAGTAAATATACTATCAGATGTTTATGGTTATGTACTTTACAACGATCAGGATACTAATTTAAAAGAGAAGGTAAAGATAACAGTTGAAAATTTAAAGGAAGTAATATCTATAAGTAGATTAGTTCCTTTTGAAGAAGTTAAAGTAGAATCAAAATATGATGTTGGGCATATATATGGGTTAGGCGTAAGTGGATATGTAGGATCTACTATAGAAATAGAAACAGCGGTTTTTGAAGCAAAGGAAAAAGGAAAAGGAATAGTAAGATTTAATGATACAGCTGGAAGCATGGCTAAAGATTCTGTGTTTAATGCAGCGTCAGTTATCAGAAAAATAACTGATAAGGATATAAGTGACTATGATATACATGTAAATGTAATAGGTGGAGGAAAAATTGATGGACCTTCAGCAGGAGCTGCTATTACAGTGTGTATTATTAGCGCACTTTTAAACAAGCCATTAAGACAGGATATAGCTATAACAGGAGAAATATCGCTTAGAGGTAACATAAAGCCTGTTGGAGGAATTTTTGAAAAAATTTATGGAGCAAGAAGAAAAGGAATAAAACTTGTAATTGTTCCAGAAGATAATTCCAAAGAAGTTCCTCAAGGACTTGAAGATATAGAAGTTAAGGCAGTAAATAATATTGAACAACTTATTGGACTAGTATTTTAAATTAAATTCTAAGGAGTGATGATACATGGATGCACCTCTTAGAAGTATGCCTCATAGCATTGAGGCTGAACAAAGCGTAATAGGTTCTATGATTATTGATAAAACTTCCATAGCAGAAGCTATGGAAGTTTTAAAAGCTGAAGATTTTTATAAAGATTCACATAAGGCCATATTTAATGCTATTTTGGACCTTTATCAAAAAGATATAGCTGTAGATATAATAACTCTTACAGAGCATTTAAAGTCTACAGATAGGTTAGAAGCAGCAGGTGGAATAACTTATATAAGTGAATTAAGTGGTTCTGTAATTTCCACGGCTAATGTGCAGTCATACATAAAGATTGTAAGTGACAAATCTATTTTAAGAAAACTAATTAGATCTTCTACAAAAATTATAGAAGAGAGTTATAATAATCAAGATGATGTATTAAAAGCTATGGATTTAGCTGAAAAGGAGATTTTTAACTTATCTAATAGTAAAAGTACATCTGATTTTGAACCTATGAGTGTAGTCTTGGAAAGAGGATTTTTAGAAATTGAAAGGCTTTTTAACAATAAAGGAGAAACAACAGGCGTTGCATCTGGATTCAGAGAACTTGATATGAAAACATCTGGTTTTCAAAAAGGTGATATGGTGCTAATAGCTGCAAGACCTTCTATGGGAAAAACCACCTTTGCATTAAACTTAGCAGAGCATGCAGCGCTTAGGGCAGGAAAAAGTGTAGCTATATTTTCCCTGGAAATGTCTAAGGAACAATTGGCATATAAGCTTTTATGTTCACAAGCTCATGTAGATATGCTAAAGCTTAGAACCGGTAACCTAGATGATAAGGATTGGGAAAATATCGCTAAGGCATCAGGCCCTCTTGCTAGCGCTAAAATATTTATTGATGATACCGCTGGTATGTCAGTAATGGAAATGAGGTCAAAGTGCAGAAGGTTGAAAATAGAGCAAGGAATAGATCTAGTGCTTATAGACTACCTTCAGCTTATGTCAGGTAGTAAGAGTGGCTCTGAGAGTAGACAGCAGGAAGTTTCAGAAATATCAAGATCAATTAAGGCACTAGCAAAGGAAATGCAGTGTCCAGTTATTGCACTATCTCAGTTATCTCGTGCACCTGAACAAAGAACAGACCATAGACCTATGCTATCCGATTTAAGAGAGTCCGGTTCTATCGAGCAGGATGCTGACTTAGTTATGTTCTTATATAGAGATGAATACTATGATAAGGAAACTGAAGATAAAAATATAGGAGAGTGTATAATAGCAAAGCAAAGAAACGGTCCGACTGGTACTGTAAAATTAGCTTGGTTAGGACAATTTAGTAAGTTTGGAAATTTAGATGTTATACATCAAGAATAAGGTAAGGGCTTTTACTATGAATAAGGTAAAAGCCTTTACTTTATTTATTACAATATGCACAATAGAATCTACATGAAAACTTTACTTTTATGTAAAATTAAGTTAAACTAATTATAGTGTAGGCTCCTATAGCTCAGCTGGTAGAGCAGCTGATTCGTAATCAGCAGGCCACAGGTTCGAACCCTGCTAGGAGCACCATATTAATTTCTAATAAAAATGGGTTGAATTTTTTTTTCTCTGTATTTATAATTAAAACCAAAAGGCTAAATTTTGTTAAATGTAATTTTTGAAGATTTAGAGCAGATGCAGAATACAGAATATTTTAAATTTAACTCTAAAAGGTTTGTTTTATATTTTGATATATTGAAATATGAAAAATTACTGTTAATATTAGATTTTAAGTGGTTGGAATATGTTATTTTATTAAAATTTAGTGTTATCGTTTTAACAATGTGCATTTTGTGAAATTTTGGGGGGTATTGTAGTTGTTAAATAAATACGAAAGTGAAAAAGATAATAAAACTGACATAGATTTTAATAAAGGAGGATATTTGAGTATATTTCAGATACTACCTTTTGAAGCCATTTTATTAGATAAAAACAACAAAATTATTAAGTTAAACCCTAAAGCGCATGACACATTTTATAATATAGAGTTTGAAAATGAGATAGATAAATTAGTATGTAAAATTGAAGATAAGCTAGTGAAGATTGACAGTGAAAATACGGAATTTTCAATGGAAAGAGAAATCTTGACTAATAAAGGAGCAAAGTATTTTAATATTAAAATAGTACCTATAATTGATACTAGGAATGAATTTGAAGGTAAAATAATAATATTAAATGACATTACTGACTACAAAGTGACAGTTCGAGAACTAAAAAAGGAAAAAGAAGATGCAGAAACAGGTAGTAGAATTAAAAATGAATTTTTAGCTAATATAAGTCATGAAATAAGAACCTCTGTTAACGGTATTATAGGTATGACAGATTTAACTCTGATGACCAATTTAAACTCTGAACAAAAAGAAAACTTAAATTTAGTGAAGTCAAGTGCATTAAGTTTGTTAGATATGACTAATAGTATTTTAGACTTTTCTAAAATCCAATCTGGAAATATAAAACTAGATAGTGTTGAATTTAATTTTAAAGAACTCATAGACGAGATTGTAAGATTAACTGCAATTAAGGCACTTGAAAGCAAATTGGAGTTTAAAGCAAAAATAGATGAATCAATACCGGATACATTAATTGGTGATCCTGTAAGAATAAAACAAATTTTAGATAATTTAATAGATAACTCTATAAAATTCACTAAGTATGGCACTATTTCGCTTATCATTGAAAAAGTGGAGTCTGCTGACAAAAAAGTTAATTTAAAATTTTTAATAAGAGACACAGGCATAGGTATAGATAGAAAAGATATACCTAAATTATTTACAGGCTTTAGTCAGATTGATAATAAAGAATATACCAGAAAGAATTTTGGTCCAGGTCTAGGACTCAGCATTTGTAAGGGACTTGTAGAAATGATGGATGGTAAAATTGAAGTAAAAAGTAGAAAAGATGTAGGGTCTGTGTTTTCATTTAATATATCTTTAGAAAAAGGTAAAAAATACAGTAGCACAAATATAAGTGATAAAAAAACAAAGGTTCAAACAAATAATTTAGTTGGTAGAAGGTTGAATATTCTTATTGTTGAGGATGATAAGGCAAGCCAAATGGTAATATACAATTTATTCAAGAAAAATGGACACACATGTGATATTGCTAATAATGGCGAAGAGGCTTTAAAGCTTATTGAAAATAAGAAATATGACTTAATACTTATGGATATACAAATGCCTATACTAGATGGAATTCAAACTACAAAAATAATTAGAAAATCTGAAGAAAATAATGATAGTCGTACACCTATTATAGCTCTAACAGCATATGCTTTAAAAGAAGATAAAGAGAAGTTTTTGAATGCAGGTATGGACAACTATATTTCTAAGCCTTTTAATATTGATGAACTTTTAAAAGTGGTTTATAGTACAGTAAAAACAGATACTGGAAATACCTCTTATTTTATGAATAAGCAAAATAGTATGGATGGAGATTCACTATTTTTATATCTTTTATAATTATAATATTATATAGCTGCTTTTTACATTTATAAAAAGGAAGGTGCTGTCGTGTTTGGTATAATTGATAGATTTGAAGGTGGTTTTGCAATAGTAGAACTATATGATAGCAAGGTAATAAACATTGAAGTAAACAAAATACCAAAAGAAGCTAGAGAAGGTGATGTTCTCAGTATAGGAGAACACATAACAATAGATTATGAAGAAACTAAAAAAAGAAAAAATGTAATAGAGAAATTATCTAAAGATATGTGGGAATAAGTGTCAAGGGCTAGAGTGAAACTGAGAAGGTTTCATTCTAGCCTTTTATTTTTGTACATTCTTATCATTGTTACCTAATAATTGTTTATTCTTATAATACAAAATAAAGTAATTAACAAAAGCTATTAACGCACTTACAACAGACAAATATATAAGATAAGTACCTAACTTTATATTAATAGTTAAGGTAAATATAGATAAGTAAAATAATATAGTTGTAAGCTTTCCAAACTTGTTAGATGGAATTACGGTATTTTTATTATATAATATTATGCCAAAGAATATCATAGAGACTTCTTTTATAGAAATTATTATAAGAATCCACAAAGGTATATAATTCTTTATTACTAGACAGCTTAAAACAGTTAATATCATAAGTTTATCAGCTAATGGATCTAATACTATGCCTAGTTTAGTTATTAGAGAGTATTTTCGTGCTAAATAGCCATCTAATATATCTGTCAATCCAGCAGTCAGAAACACCAGTATAGAGTAAAATAGGTTATTAGGCACATTTGAGAAAAATAATAAAATAAAAATAGGAATTAAAAGTAATCTAAAGAGAGTGAGAATGTTTGGTAAATTCATAATATCACTCCAAAATAAAAGTAATTATATTTTTGTTTTAGTGTATGCTATGAATAATAAAGAGTTTCTTGTATTAAATAGCAGATAAATATATTTTAATTCTTTTAACTGAAAAATGAAAGATGTTTATAAGATTATGAATATAAAAAAGCTAAATTGAAAACATTTACGAATTTTAATTTAAATTTATTAATTAATATTCGTATTTATATTGACTGAACTATTCACTTTTGATAGGATTAAATAGGATGCATGTGTCCATGTAAAGAATTATAAGATAATCGATAAAGGATTAGTAATAATTTTTACAGACTTATAAACTGTATATACTAATGTTAAGTTGGCATATTAGTAGTATATAAGGAAAGAAATATATAATAAAAAAGCGTCAATAAAGATATATAAACTACGGTACAGGTATATTAAAAATATTATGTTACCGAAGTTGATATGACTAGAGATATAGTAAGCCAATAAATATTCGTCAATGCTTAAGTGTAGCTAACTTAATAAAAGAGGAGGAAATTTTTATGTCAGCATTTATTGTTTTAGGAGCCCAATGGGGAGATGAAGGAAAAGGGAAGATGACAGATTATCTTGCAGAAAGTGCAGATGTTGTAGTTAGATTTCAAGGTGGAAACAATGCAGGACATACCGTTGAGGTTGGAGATAAACAATATAAACTTCATTTAATACCTTCAGGAATACTTTATGATACTAAATTAAACGTAATAGGTAATGGAGTAGTTGTAGACCCAAAAGCTTTATTTGAAGAAATAGATTATTTAAAAGGTGTTGGAGTAGATGTAACTCCAGAAAAACTAATGATAAGTGATAGAGCACAGCTTATAATGCCATATCATAAGATACTTGATGGTATAAAAGAAAAAGCTAGAGGAAAAAAGGATATAGGAACAACAGGAAAAGGAATAGGACCATGTTATACTGATAAGATGGAAAGAAGCGGTATAAGAGTTTGTGATTTAATGCACAAGGAAGTTTTTGAAGAAAAATTAAAGGATAATGTAGATGCTAAAAATGATATTATAACAAAAATTTACGGAGGAGACAGTTTAGACTTTAGTGCTATATATAATGAGTACTTGGAATATGCTGAGAGAATGAGACCTTTTGTAAAAGATATATCAGTTGAAGTATTTAACAACATAAAAGCAGGTAAAAAAGTATTATTTGAGGGTGCACAAGGTACATTACTTGATATAGATTATGGTACATATCCATATGTAACATCATCTAACACCATAGCTGGTGGTGTATGTACTGGGGCAGGAGTTGGTCCTACAGCGATAACTAGTGCGGTAGGTATAGCTAAAGCATATACAACAAGAGTTGGTAAGGGACCTTTCCCAACAGAGTTATTTGATGAAACTGGTGATTGGATAAGAGAAAAAGGACATGAATATGGCGTAACTACAGGAAGAGCAAGAAGATGTGGATGGTTAGACTTAGTTATACTTAAGACTACTGCAAGAATTTCTGGTCTTACAAGTTTTGCTGTAACTAAAATAGATACTCTAGCAGGAATGGAAAAGGTAAAGGTATGTACAGGTTACAAGTTTGATGGAAAAGTTATTGATTACGTTCCAGCAAGTCTTGAAGATTTAGCTAAGTGTGAACCAATATATGAAGAGTTTGATGGATGGGATAAAAGTATAGAAAATGCTAGAAGTTATAATGATCTTCCAGAAAACGCTAAAGTATATCTAAAGAAAATAGAAGAATTTACTGGTACAAAAATATCTATAGTATCAGTAGGACCAAGAAGAGATCAAACTATTGAAGTTACAGATATATAACTTAAAAAAATTCAGGTGTATAATAGAATTATACCCTGAATTTTTTATTTTGATGAAAATTTATGGAAAAGTTTAGAAATATATTATAAAATAAATTTATGATATATAGAGAGGTGTAGTTCTATGTGTGAGATAGTGACAGAAAGAGAATATGAAGTTCAATATTACGAAATAGACTATAAAAAAAGATTACTTATAACAAATTTAATGAATTATCTTCAGGATATTGCTATAAGACAATCTGAAGACATAGGTGTTGGAATAGACTACCTAACACAACATGGTATAGCGTGGGTTCTTTATAAATGGCATATAGATATGTATAGATACCCTGTGTATGGAGAAAAGGTTAGAATAATAACTAAACCTTATTCTTTTAAAAAGTTTTATGCATATAGGGTATTTGAGATAGTAGATTTAAATGGAAACACTATAGGGAAAGCCAAATCTATATGGTTCTTAATTGATATTGAAAAAAGAAGAGCTATAAGAGTGACAGAAGAAATGTATAATGCCTATAGAGTTCCTAAGGATAAAAACGATATTCTTGATATAGAAAAAATAAGTGAGCCATTAGAAATACATAGTGAAAAAGTCTTTCAAGTAAGGTATAGTGACATAGATACAAATAGACATGTTAACAATGTAAAATATGTAGAATGGGCTATAGAGGCTGTACCATTAGATATAGTAAACAACTATGTAATTACAAGTATAAATACAGTCTATGAAAAAGAAACTAAATATGGAGATACAGTAAAGGTCTTAGTAGAAATAAAGACAAATGAAAATAATATAACATGCTTCCATAGAGTTGTTGATGGAGAAGATAAACAGTTGTGTTTAGTTCAAACCCAATGGGAGAAATAAGAAAAATGCTGCTGACCTTATTTTTCAGCAGCATTTTTTCCAGCTATAAATCCAGAACTCCATGCCCATTGTAAATTGAAGCCTCCACAATCCCCGTCAACATCAAGTAATTCACCTGCAAAATATAAATTTTTAATTATTTTTGATTCAAGAGTTTGAGAGTTTATATCATTTGTATCTACACCACCAGCAGTTACTTGAGAGTTTTTGAATGAGTTAGTGTCGCACACTGAAAAAGTCCACTCTTTAAGTAGACTTAGTAACTGTTGTTTTTCCTTCCAATCTAATTCGCAGCAGAGTTTATGTATATTATCTATTGAGGCCTCTTTTAAAAGTATAGGAATAACTTTTTTATTTATAATTCCAACAAAGGAATTATAAACACTTCTGTAACTAAATGTTCCCCAGTGATTTTCTAAAAACTCTATTAGATTTTCTTTATTCAAATCAGGCATCATATCTATAGTCAGACTCACAGATTTCCCTTCAGATAAAGCCGCAGAAGCAGTACGACTCAGTTGAAGTATAGGGGGACCGGATATTCCGTAATCTGTAAATAATATTTCTCCAAACTCTCGTCTTTTAGAAATACCATCTACAAATATTTCAGCAAAGCCATTGAATTTTACTCCAGACAAAGCCTTAAGATTTTTATAGCTTAATTTAAGCTGTACTAGGGCTGGTACTGGACTTATTATATTGTGGTTTAATGATTTAGCTATCTTAAAGCCTGATCCATCAGAACCAGTATTAGGGGCTGATTTGCCACCACAACATAATATGAGCTTTTTACACTCATATACATCATTGGATTCAGTAAACAGCTTAAAAGATTTAGAGCTATTCTTTATGTTGTTAACTTTAGAATTTAGGTATATAGGAATATTACGATCTTCTATAGCTAATCTAAATATATCAAGCACTGAAGATGCTTGAAGTGATAACGGATACATTTTTCCATCTTCTAAAGTAACTAAGGGAAGACCTAAAGAATAGAAAAAATTAGTGGTATCATCTAATTTAAAACTGTCTAAAGCAAACTTAAAAAATTCAGGATTTTGACTATGATACTTTGAATAAGAAATATTGCTATTTGTTATATTACATCTACCATTTCCAGTTGAAAGAATTTTACTTCCTATTCTGCTGTTTCCCTCTAATATTGCAACATCTTTTCCAGAATCTTTAGCAGTAATTGCTGCTATGATACCAGCAGCACCGCCGCCTACTATTATTATTTCATGAAACAAAGACAACAACTCCTTGTAATCGAATTATTCTATATTATTTTATCGTAAAAATATAGTTTTGGTAATAGAATTTTTATAGGTATAATCCACTATGTAGAAACCAGGGCTTAAATTACATTTGTAATGAAGAGAGTATAGTTGTTATAATTATAGTACAGTAATTCTAAAAATAATCACATGTTAGACCTGCTCGCACTTGAAAATATATTTAGTGAGGAGGAATTTTTTTATGAGAGCTAAAATATTAAATAAATCTATAGATAGTACTAAAGGAGATTTGAAGGTTCTAAGCATAAACTATGATTTCGTTGCAGTTCAAATAAATGATGATAAAAAGGTTCTTAGAAGGGATGAAGTAGAACTTATATTCGAGAATGATTCTGAGAAGATTTTGAATCAGTATGAAGACATATTAAAGATAAAGCTAAATAAAGGTATGACATTTGCTTTCTATCCTACACTTATAAACTTTATAGAAGATATCGTTGGAAGAAAAGTTGAGCAAATAGATGTATTAGAAGACGAGTTTAAGTTTATTAAAAAAGGAATTTGGGAAAAAAATTTACTCATAGTTATAAATAACTTAAGAACATTTAAAATTAGTTCAATAGGTCAAAAATATGGAGATAACTTTAGCTTTACTATAAAGGAAATTAATTTAAGTAATTTCTTGAAAGAATATGAATTAAAGGTTAAAGCTTTAGAAGATGAGATTAAAGAAAGGCAAATTTTAAAAAATAAATATGAAAAAACGTTAAAAAATGTCATTAGTAATAGTATAATCAAAAATGAGTCTATCTTATTAAATAATTAGTAAGATAGTTTTTTATATTTAATTCTATTTTGTATATAATATTTATAATAGGGTTAGGCATCTTTCACTTGTTATTTTCTTTCAGATGCCTTAATTAAAATTTACTATTGAAAGGGGAAAAGTGCTATATGGAAGCTTCAGAATTATTAAATTATAAAAATTGGGTAGTTGTTGGTGATGTGCTAAATGAAAGTAAATATGCATTCAGAATATTAAGCAGCTTGAGAGATTCTAATTTTAATGTAGAGGGGGTAAATCCTAGAGATACTACTGGTAAAGTATATAAGACACTAGAAGAGGTGAATTATAAAATAGATGTTATAGATTTATGCATAAATCCTATACAAGGGTTAAAAGTAATGGAAAGTGCTGCTAAACTTGATATAAATAAAGTGCTAATACAACCTGGAGCAGAAAGTGAAGAAATATTGAGTTTATGTAGAAATAAGGGTATTATAGCTATAGAAGGATGTGCGCTTGTAGAACTTTCTAGGTTATAAGTTTTTAAGGGGGAGTCTATTAATGTTTACGATATATGCTGTATCAGATTCTATAGGAGAAACTGCTGAGCAAGTTGCAAGAGCAACTGCTTGTCAGTTCTATGATAATATAAAAGTTCAGAGAGTACCATACATAAAAAGCTTTGAAGATGTAAATGAATTTATAAACAAAATTGAAGACAGAGAAAATACTATGATTATATCAACAATAGTTTTAGTTGATGTTAGAGAGTTTTTAATCCAAAGATGTATAGAAACTGGTATACACATAATGAATGTACTAGGTCCTTGTATCAGCGTTGCTTCTAGAATTTTGAACAAGCTTCCTGATTATAAGCCAGGTGCAGTTTGGGAGATGGACTCAGAATATTATAAAAAAATAGAAGCTATGGAATTTGCTATTCAGTATGATGATAGCAAAGATCATTCAGGTATTAAAAATGCGGATGTAATTTTAGTAGGGCTTTCAAGAACGTCTAAAACACCACTTTGTATGTATTTAGCTAACAAAGGAATTAAGGCATTAAACATACCTATTATGCCAGAAGTACCAGTACCTAATGAACTGTTTGAAGTTGATAGAAAGAAAATAATAGGGTTAACAATAGACCCAATGCATCTTATTGAAATAAGGAGACATAGAATAGATAAGTTTTCTAAATTATCTACAGAGATACAATATGCAAATGCAGAAAGAGTTTTAGATGAGTTGGAATTTGCAGATAAGCTTATGAGAAAGCTTAATTGTAAAATTATAGATGTCACAAAAAGAGCTATAGAAGATACTGCATTAATAATAATGGAACATATAGATTATATGGGATTAAAGCAGTACTAAAATATAAAAAGATGATACAAAACTTTGTCTAAAGCCCTGATTTTGAAGGGCTTTAGACAAAAACCATAATATAGTATAAAAAAATATAAAAAAAATGTTGACACTTTGATAAATATCTTGTATTATAGTCTATGTCGGGTCGCTACAAGTGAACTGAAAAGATAAATATGGCCCCTTGGTCAAGCGGTCAAGACACCACCCTTTCACGGTGGTAACAGGGGTTCGATTCCCCTAGGGGTCACCATTATAATATATGGGCGCATAGCTCAGCTGGGAGAGCATCTGCCTTACAAGCAGAGGGTCACAGGTTCGAGCCCTGTTGTGCCCACCATATATTATGGCCCAGTGGCTCAGTTGGTTAGAGTGCCGGCCTGTCACGCCGGAGGTCGAGGGTTCGAGTCCCTTCTGGGTCGCCATAATTATTTATATTAAATAATTATGATGGTATTATAGGTCTAAATTTATAACATGAAAATCTAATATGGCCCTTTGGTCAAGCGGTCAAGACACCACCCTTTCACGGTGGTAACAGGGGTTCGATTCCCCTAAGGGTCACCATTATAATATATGGGCGCATAGCTCAGCTGGGAGAGCATCTGCCTTACAAGCAGAGGGTCACAGGTTCGAGCCCTGTTGTGCCCACCATATATTTATGGCCCAGTGGCTCAGTTGGTTAGAGTGCCGGCCTGTCACGCCGGAGGTCGAGGGTTCGAGTCCCTTCTGGGTCGCCATAATTTGCTGGCATAGCTCAGCAGGTAGAGCAACTGACTTGTAATCAGTAGGTCGCGAGTTCGATTCTTGCTGCCAGCACCATTTAATAAAATTATCTTTAAATTAGCATGGCCCCTTGGTCAAGCGGTCAAGACACCACCCTTTCACGGTGGTAACAGGGGTTCGATTCCCCTAGGGGTCACCATTTTAATATGTGGGCGCATAGCTCAGCTGGGAGAGCATCTGCCTTACAAGCAGAGGGTCACAGGTTCGAGCCCTGTTGTGCCCACCACATATATATGGCCCAGTGGCTCAGTTGGTTAGAGTGCCGGCCTGTCACGCCGGAGGTCGAGGGTTCGAGTCCCTTCTGGGTCGCCATATTTAATTTGCTGGTTTAGCTCAGCAGGTAGAGCAACTGACTTGTAATCAGTAGGTCGCGAGTTCGATTCTTGCAACCAGCACCAAAAACAAGCTGCATATTTTATATGCAGCTTGTTTTTTTATGTAAGTACTTAAATTTACACAACGATAGGCACTATAATTTAATAGTGCCTATCGTTATTTTAAAATCTTTTACCTTTTATATTTTGACCTATTCTTATATCCTCTCCGAAAAACTTACATAAAGTAAAGTCGCCAAGTAATCTTGAAGAGATTCTTTCTGAATATATTTTTAGAAGTTCTTCCAAATCATGATTTGTAGATATTAGCATTTTTTTTCTATTTAATAGCTTTCTGTTTAACAGATTAAATAGCTCCGTTTTAGAAAAATCAGTTATCTGTTCAGAACCTAAGTCATCTAATATGAGGAGATCACAATTTATAAGTAAATCCTCTAAATTTTCATCATTATTAAATCTTATATGTTTTAAATTCTGAATTAGGGACTCCGAGGTTCTATAGACTACCAGGTAACCTCTATCTAAGAGCTCTTTAGCAATACAATCTGATAAAAAGGTTTTTCCGGTACCAGGAGTTCCATAAAACAATAGATTTTCAGGAGATAAAGAAAAATTCTCAATGAAATTCCATGACTTAGATACAATCTCTTCAATATTCTTTCTTGGACTAATTGGTTCATTTATGTTCCTTCTAGAAGGATAAAGTTCAATATTAAAATTTTCGAAGTTATTCTTTGTGAGTATAGTTTTCAAATCGGAATTCTCATAATATAACTCTACGAGTTTTTGTTTATAACAATTACATTTTTTTGTTCCAACAAAACCTGTATCTTTACATTTAATACACCTATATTGAGGTTCCAGGTAGTCTAAGGGATAATTGTTTCTAACTAGTAATTCAGACTTTTTTATTCTAAGATCAGTTATTTTTTCTTTTAATTCATTAAGATATTCATCTTTGTTTTCTGAATTATTAAGTATACTTATTGATAATTTAACGCAAAGTTTACCGATTTCACGTTCTATATTTAAAACATCTGGCACTTTTTTTTCAATTTCTTTTCGTCTATCTTTAATCGCTTTTTCTTCAGCAGTTCTTATGTTTTCGTATATCTTCATTATATTGGAGTGATATCCTTTAATCATCTTTGTTATCCCATCCTAATAATTTTTTTTCTAAATCTTTAAAATTGTAACTACGCTGTTTAAAGTTATTAAATGTGCTGTTTGTAGCTTTATTCACATTATTATTTTTATTAAAGTTATTTGGGTAATAAGTTTTTTTAGTATCTTTTGAATCTATGTCTTCCACAGTTTTAAGTCCTTCTTTGTTCCAACTGCCCAAAATTCCATCAATATACTTAAAATCAGCCTTATTAATTCGCTGAAAGCATACATCACAGGCTTTGTATATTACATCTAGTGGGAAATTATATGTATTTATCCACTTATGCATCATATCTTCTTGTGGCTTCATTATTTCCGCATCTTTTATACCTAAGTAACCTAATATCTTTCTTATCTTAATCCACTTATCTTCATGCTTTTTTATAAAGCTTTGAGCATCGTCTATGTTTTTAATTTTTGCATCAAACCATGCAATTGCTATCTTTTCTATATATCTACAATCTGTTTTTCCTTTTGAAGCACAATATTGAATTAGAAGAAGTATGATTTCATGGCCAAAGTTAAAATCTTTTAGCCAGCTTATGTACATAGTCATTTCTTTTGATGAAAGGGGTCTCCCTAAAAGTCTCTCTATATCTTGAAGCATATCCTTTGTAGAATTCTTATCTAATTCTTCAAGTAAGTTTATATCTTCTTGATTTTCATTAGTTGAATTTGTTAAATCTAAAAATTCAATACTGTAATTTCCCATGTTATCTATAGGAATTATTTTAACCACATTTTCATCACTCCAGTAATTCCATGCATTTAAAAGATCAGTTTCTAGAAGATGAAGGGCACTAGCCATTATCTGAGAACTTACTCCAAGTTCACCAGAAACACAATATTTTAGCCCTAGAAGATATACTTTAACGAACTCTCCTCGGGCCTTTGGCATAAATTTATCTATAAAAATGTTACTCACCGGAGTATAGTTTGAATTACCACTTTTGAATACGAAAGTGCTCATAATTTCATGACCTACCTTTATCTATGTTTAGTGTTAAAAATAGTTTCTAATAAATCATTATAACAAAATAGAAGTAGTATAACAATTAAAAAAAATTACAAAACATGTAATAATTTCTTAAAAATAAGGCAAAATAAAGAAGTGAGAGCAAAAATATCATAATGAAAGGATGATCAGTTTGTCACTTAGTAATAGGGCTAAGGCAATATTAGCTAGTTTGTCTATAGTAATTACTACTATGGTATCTGGCCAATACATATACTACAATAAATTTAATGCTTATCAAGTATATATGAATGGTAAGCCGTTAGCCTATGTAAAAAACAAAGAAGATTTTTATAATGTCGAGAAAAATATAGAAAAAGATTTAGAAAAGAGGTTCGGAAAAGTTACATTAAAGGATGATATAACTTTTAAAGAGGTTTCAATTAAAAATGAAAATATAGCAGATAGCAGCGCAATTAAAAACTCAATTGTAAAAAATAGTAGAACGAGTATACCAACGGTTTTAATGAAATCAGATGGCAGAGAAGTTGGAGTGCTTGCTAATGAAAGTGAAATGATTAAAGTGTTGGATATAATTAAAAATGAGTATAAAGAAAAAGATAAAGATGGAACATTTAAGTTAAACAATCGTATAACCTATGTAAAACAAGATACTAACATTAAAGATATAAGTACAATAGAAGAAACAATAAAAATAGCAAAAGAAAACCCTAGTAATCCTCTCATATGTTTTTCAAAAGAAAAAGAAGTTAATGGAGTAAAAAATGTAAGCCTCTCAAGGGCATCAAGTGTAACTAGCTTTGTAAGTTTCCCATCCAAAGGAACTATAACATCACCTTTTGGGATGAGATGGGGGAAAATGCACAATGGCATAGATATAGGGGCACCTATGGGAGATCCCATTCATGCTGCTATGGATGGAAAAGTAGCTTATGCAAAATGGGAAGATGGATATGGAAAGGTTATTAAGATAGATCATGGAGTAGGAGTACAAACAGTGTATGGACACTGCAGCAATATAGATGTAAATGAAGGTCAGCAAGTTAAAAAAGGCGAAAATATCGGAAAAGTAGGAAGTACAGGTAATAGCACTGGACCTCATGTACATTTTGAGGTTAGAGTTGATGGGGCACCTCAAGACCCTATAAAGTATTTAAAATAATATAAAGTATTAAAAATTAAATAATTGACAGGAATAGCTTACACTTATTTGTGAAAATTCAAAGCAAATAAATGTAAGCTATATAAATAATCCTGCAAAATTCAATTGTTTAAGAACAATTTAGGATAGAGGAATAGCAATGTTTTATTTACTTTTTATGGAAAAAACATTGACATATACTCTTTTTTAATATATACTTTGACTATCAAAATATTTGATGATAAAAATAACTTTAAAGGGGACGATCAAATGAAATTACCTCCATTAATTATAGGAGACTTAAAAGCGGAGGTACCTATTATCCAAGGTGGTATGGGTGTAGGGGTATCCGGTTATAGGCTCTCATCAGCGGTAGCAAATGAAGGAGGTATTGGTATAATATCTGGAGTTCAAATAGGATATAGAGAACCAGATTTTGAAACTAATACTAAAGAAGCTAATGTTAGAGCACTAAAAAATGAGGTCAGAAGGGCAAAAGAGTTAAGTCCTAAAGGAATAGTAGGAGTTAACCTTATGGTGGCTATTAATAACTATGATGAAATGGTAAAGGCTTGCGTAGAGGAACAAGTAGATATAATAATTTCTGGCGCAGGACTTCCTTTGACATTACCTAAATTAGTTGAGGGAAGTAATGTTAAGATAGCACCGATTGCATCTTCAGGAAAATCAGCTTCAGTTATTACAAAGCATTGGATTAAAAAATATAATAAAATTCCTGATATGGTTGTAGTTGAAGGACCGGAGGCAGGCGGACACTTAGGATTTCATGCTGATGATGTTAGAGAAGGAAAATTAACTTTAGAGGAAATTGTAGTTGAAGTAATTGAGGCTTTAAAACCTTTTGAAGAAGAATATGGATCAAAGATCCCTGTAGTGGCTGCAGGTGGTATTTACACTGGAGAAGATATTGCTAAATTTATAAAATTAGGTGCTTCAGGTGTTCAAATGGCAACAAGATTTGTAGCAACTGAAGAATGTGATGCTCATTTAGAATATAAAAAAGCATATGTAAATTCAAGCAAGGAAGATATTAAAATCATACAAAGTCCTGTAGGCCTTCCTGGAAGAGCCATTAAAAATGAATTCATCAATCAAGTAGAAATAGAAAGAATTAGCCCTAAGAAATGCTATAATTGTTTGAAAAAGTGTAATCCAAAAGATACACCTTATTGTATTTCAAAAGCTTTAATACAAGCAGTTAAAGGCAATATTGAAGACGGTCTTATTTTTGCTGGAAGCAGCGCGTATAGAATAGATAGGATTGTTACTGTAAAAGACTTAATAAATGAACTTGTTGGTGATGCTGAAAAAAGTTTAGTTGATTGTAAATAATAGTACTGCTACTTGCATAGTAGCAGGTTTATTTTCATGTGTCTTATTTAATTTAAATTTTAGAAGTGGTGATTATGTGACTAAGTGTATTAGCGTTTTAAATGAGCTTTTAGTAGGCATTTTTAATGATATACTAGAAATTGAACAAAACGCTCTTCAATCTGGTTCTTTTAGGGATTTATCCGTTACAGAAATACATACTATTGAAGCAATAGGAATGTATAAGCCAAGAACTATGACAGAAGTTGCATGTCAGCTGCATATTACTTTAGGAACGCTGACTACAGCGATAGGTCATCTAGTCAGAAAAGGCTATGTAGAAAGAAAAAGAAGTGAAGAAGATAGAAGAATAGTATATATTGAACTGACAAAACTAGGAAAGCTTGCTTATAGAGTTCATCGAAAGTTTCATTCTGATATGGTCAAGGGAAGCATTGAAGGACTTACAAAAGAGGAAGAGGAAACTTTGGTGAAAGCCCTAGATAAAATTAATAAATTTTTTATATCCAAATATAACTTAAATACTAACTTAAAGGAGAAAGGCAATGAATAAAGTACAGGTAATAGGTACAGGTAGTTATGTACCAGAAAGAATTGTTACTAATGAAGACTTATCCTGTATTATGGATACCAGTGATGAATGGATAAGTAGTAGAACTGGTATAAAAGAAAGAAGAATATCTGAAGGCGAAGATACATCTGATATGGCTACAAAAGCAGCACTAAAGGCTATTGAAATGGCTAATATTAAACCTGAAGATATTGATTTACTAATTGTAGCTACAATTACACCAGATAGCTTTACTCCTTCAGTAGCTTGTATGGTACAAGGTAATATAAATGCTGTAAATGCTACATGTTTTGATTTATCAGCTGCTTGTTCAGGATTTATTTATGGAATAACTGTAGCTACTCAATTTATAACTACTGGAGCTGCTAGAACTATATTGGTAGTAGGAGCTGAGACAATGTCAAAAGCCCTTAACTGGGAGGATAGAAATACATGTGTTCTATTTGGTGATGGTGCAGGAGCAGCTGTACTCAGAGCTTCTGATAAGGGTGGAGTATTGGCTGTATATACTGGTTCAGAAGGAAGTAAAGGAAATGCACTAACTTGTGGAGCTATGCCAGTTATCAATCCATACGTACGAGAGGAAACTGCTTATATCCCTGAAAATTATAAAATACAGATGGATGGAAGAGAAGTATTTAAATTTGCAGTTAGAACTATGACTAAGGGAGTGGAAAAACTTTTAGAAGATGCAAAGTGTTCAATTGAAGATATAAAATATATAATTCCTCATCAAGCAAATTATAGAATAATCGAATCTGCAGTTAAAAAATTAGGTATAAGTGAAGAAAAATTTTATATTAATTTAGACAGATATGGCAATACATCTGGAGCCAGTATAGCTATTGCGTTAGATGAAATGGTACAAAAAAATATGTTAAAAACAGGAGATAAGATTTTGCTTATAGGCTTTGGAGCAGGTCTTACCTACGGTGGATTAATAATAGAATGGTAGGAAAATTCATTTAAACTATGGAGGACAAAATGGTATTTGAGAAAATAAAAAGAATAATGGCAGAACAACTAGGATTAAGTGAAGAGGATATAACAATAGACACTTCATTTAAAGAACTAGGTATAGATTCGTTAGACCTATTTCAAATAATAATTGAAATAGAAGAAGAATTTGGAGTTCAAATAGAAGATGCAGAGTCAATTAAAACTGTAGAGGAAGCAGTAAACTTTGTTGAGAAAAAAATATAAAAGTAGACTAATGTGAAATAATAAATTTATATATGATCAGGAGGAAAAAATATGATCAATTCCGCATTTGCCCAAATGGTTGGTATAAAGTACCCTATTATCCAAGGAGGTATGGCTTGGATTGCAGATAGTTCTTTAGCTGCAGCAGTATCTAATGCAGGAGGTATCGGTATTATAACCGGAAATGCTCCGTTAGAATGGGTAAGAGATGAAATAAGAAAGGCTAAGCAAATGACAGATAAGCCTTTTGGAGTAAATATAATGCTTTTAGGTGAGACTGCAGAGGCCGTAGCTAAAATGGTTTGTGAAGAAGGAGTTAAAGTAGTTACAACTGGAGCAGGCAACCCAGGTAAATATATTGATATGTGGAAACAGCACGGTATAAAGGTTATTCCTGTAGTGGCATCAGTGGCACTAGCAAAGAGAATGGAAAGAGCTGGTGTAGATGCAGTTATTGCTGAAGGCTGCGAGTCAGGAGGACACGTTGGCGAACTTACAACTATGGCATTAGTTCCACAGGTAGTAGATGCTGTAAATATTCCTGTAATAGCTGCAGGAGGAATAGGTGACGGAAGAGGAGCGGCTGCAGCTTTTATGCTTGGAGCAGCAGGAATACAAGTTGGCACAAGATTTTTAGTTGCACATGAATGTACTGTTCATCAAAACTACAAGAATAAGGTACTAGGCGCAAAAGATATTGATACACAGGTTACAGGTAGACCTACAGGTCACCCAGTGCGTGTTTTAAGAAATAAATTAACTAGACAGTTTCAAATACTTGAAAAAGAGGGAGCTGGATTAGAAAAGTTTGAGGAACTTGGTAGAGGAGCTCTTTCCAAAGCTGTACGCGAAGGTGATATTGACAATGGGTCTGTAATGGCTGGACAGATAGCAGGACTTATTTGTAAAGAGCAAAGTTGTAACGAAATAATAGAAGAAATATTTACTGAAGCAGAAACACAATTAAAAAATGTTAGCCAAATTTTTGGAGCTAAATAACTTAGGAGGACTATATGAGTAAAATAGCATTTTTATTCTCAGGTCAGGGAGCACAGTATGTAGGCATGGGAAAAGAATTATATGATAATATAGAAGGGTGCAGAGAAGTTTTTGAAAGTGCTGATAAAGCTCTAGGACTTACTATAAGTAAAATGTGCTTTGAAGGACCAGAGGATGAGTTGAATAGTACAGAAAATACTCAGCCTGCTATTTTAACTGTAAGCATTGCAGCACTTAAGGCATTAGAAAGCCATGGCGTATATGCTGATGTTACTGCAGGCTTAAGCTTGGGTGAATACTCTGCTTTAGTTTACAGTGGAGCATTAGAATTTGAAGAAGCGGTAAAGTTAGTTAAAAAGAGAGGAAAGTATATGCAGGAGGCGGTACCACAAGGTATTGGTACTATGGCTGCTATTATTGGATTAGATGAAGAGAGTATAAGAAAAGTATGTGATGAATGTTCTAATATAGGTGTAGTTGAACCTGCAAATTTGAATTGCCCAGGCCAAATAGTAATTGCAGGAGAAGTAAAAGCTGTTGAAGCTGCTTGTGAAAAATTAAAGGAAAAGGGAGCATTAAAAACTGTAATGTTAGCTGTTAGTGGTCCTTTTCATACATCAATGTTACAACCAGCGGCAGAAAAGTTAGAAGTGGAGCTTAAGGATGTTTCTATAAATAATTTCAAAATTCCTGTAATAACAAATGTTACTGGAGAGATTGTTGAGAATAAGGATAATATAAAACCATATCTAAAAAAGCAAGTAATGAGCACAGTACTTTTTGAAAATAGTATAAGAACAATGATGGATATGGGAGTGGATACTTTTGTGGAAATTGGTCCAGGAAAGGCACTAAGTGGCTTTGTAAAAAAAATAAATAGAAAAGCTACAATTTTAAATGTTCAAGATTTAAAATCTCTAGAAAGTACTATAGAGAAATTAAAAAAGTAGAATGGAGAATAGCATATGGAAAGTTTAAAAGGAAAAACGGCAATAGTAACTGGAGCTAGTCGTGGAATTGGTAAGGCTATAGCGGTTAAACTAGCAGAACTTGGTGCAAATTTAGTACTTAACTATAGAAGCGATTCTAAATCCGTTGAAGATGTAATTAAAGAAATTGAAAGTAAAGGAAGTAAGGCTATAGCAGTTCAAGGAGATGTTAGTGTATTTTCAGATGCTGAAAATATAGTAAAAAAAGCTGTTGAAGTTTTTGGCTCATTAGATATACTTATTAATAATGCAGGAATAACTAAGGATGGGTTAGTTCTTAGAATGAAAGAAGAAGACTTCGATAAGGTTATAGATGTAAACTTAAAGGGAGCATTTAACTGCATAAGGCATGCTGCACCTGTGATGGTAAAACAAAAAGGTGGAAAGATAGTGAACATATCTTCAGTAGTTGGCGTAACTGGCAATGCAGGACAAATAAATTACTCTGCAGCAAAAGCAGGAATAATAGGAGTAACTAAATCTGCTGCAAGAGAACTTGCTTCAAGAGGAATTAATGTAAATGCTGTAGCGCCAGGCTTTATTCAAACAGACATGACAGAAGTTTTATCAGATAAGGTTAAGGAGAGCACACTAAATAGCATACCTTTAAAAAGATTTGGTAGTGCACAAGATATAGCAAATATGGTAGCATTCTTAGTTTCACCGTCTGCAGATTATATTACTGGACAGGTAATTAATGTAGATGGCGGAATGGTTATGTAAATTAAGTTAAAGGTTGGTGAACTTATAATGACAAAAAGAGTTGTAATAACGGGACTGGGTGCGGTAACGCCAGTAGGAAATGATGTTGGAGCATTCTGGAACAATATAAAAAATGGGATACCAGGTATAGACTTCATAAAAGCATTTGATACAGAAAATTTTAAAGTAAAGTTAGCAGCAGAAGTTAAGGAATTTGATTCTTTAAAATATCTTGATAAAAAAGAAGCTAAAAGAATGGATGTATTTTGTCAATTTGCAATAGCTTCAGCAGTTCAGGCAGTAGAAGATTCTAAGTTAGATATAGAAAATATGCCAAAAGAAAGATTCGGAGTTATTGTTGGTTCAGGAATTGGTGGTATAGGAATTATAGAAAAAGAGCAAACAAAACTTCTAGAAAAAGGTCCTGGTAGAGTTCAACCATTATTTATACCTATGATTATAAGTAATATGGCAGCTGGAAATATAGCAATTAGATTTGGTGCGAAGGGAATATGTACTAATGTAGTAACAGCTTGTGCTACAGGAACAAATTGTGTAGGTGAAGCATTCCACGCTATAAAAAATGATTTAGCTGATGTAATGATAGCTGGAGGAACAGAAGCTTCAATTACACCATTATCAGTAGCAGGATTTACATCATTAACTGCTCTATCAAAAAGTACTGACCCAAAAAGGGCATCTATTCCTTTTGACAAGGAAAGAGATGGGTTTATAATGGGAGAAGGTGCTGGAATATTAATACTAGAATCTCTAGAGCATGCTCAAAAAAGAGGAGCTACTATATATGCTGAAGTAGTTGGATATGGTTCAACTTGTGATGCTTATCATATAACTTCTCCAGATCCAGAAGGAGAAGGTGCTGCAAGAGCTATGGAGATTGCTATTAATGAAGCAGGAATAAATAAAGAAGAAGTATCCTATATAAATGCTCATGGAACTAGTACTCCGGTTAATGATAAATTCGAAACTAATGCAATAAAAAGGGTATTTGGAGAAAATGCTAAAAATATACCTATAAGTTCTAGTAAATCTATGACAGGACACTTATTGGGCGCAGCAGGTGCTATAGAGGCTATAGCATGTGTTAAGGCTTTAGAAGAAGGATTTATTCCACCAACAGCTGGATATAAAGTACCAGATGAGGAATGTGATCTTGATTATGTTCCAAATGAAGGTAGAGCTGCAGAACTTAAATATGCCATGTCTAATTCTCTTGGTTTTGGTGGACATAATGCAGTAATTTTATTAAAAAAGTGGAGTGAGTAATATGGACTTTAAAGCAATTGAAGAAATGATAAAAACTGTTGATAATTCTAAGTTAGGATACTTAGAGGTTAACTGGGAAGGGATTTCTATAATAATGAGAAAGCAGGGAGAACCTGATTTCCAGAAAACAATAATAGCAAATGAAAATACTGAAAAAGAAGTTAGCACTGTTGTAGAAGAAAGTAATAAGTCTGAAATAGCGGCAGAAGTAAAAGAGCCTGTTAAAGTAGCTGTAGAAGAAGTTAAAGAGGATGAGAAACTAAAAATCGATGATGAAAATATAGAAAAGGTAGTATCACCTATAGTTGGAACTTTCTATAGTTCTCCAAGCCCAGATAAGCCATCCTTTGTAAAGGTTGGTTCAAAAGTGAAAAAGGGTGACACACTATGTATCATAGAGGCTATGAAGCTTATGAATGAGATTCAAAGCGAAGTAGATGGAGAAGTGGTAGAAGTCTTAGTTGAGAATACTCAAATGGTTGAATATGGCCAGTCTATGTTTAAAATAAGAGTAAATAAGTAGATTAATATATTGCTAGGAGGTTAAAGTCCTAAATGGACTTTAACGGGTAATTTTGCTAGGTAAAAGTTCTAAATGAACTTTTACGGGTAACTTGTGAGCAGAAGCGAAAATCTCAAGTTACCCAGTTCCCGAAGGGAAACAAGCAAAATCACCCAGTGTGACCACTAAAAGGAGGAAAACTGATGGAACAGGTAGAGTTCAATGTAAATCTTGGAGTAAAGGAAATACAAGAGATTATTCCTCATAGATATCCATTTTTATTAATAGATAAAGTGACATATATGGAACCAGGGAAAAAGGTTATAGCATATAAAAATGTAACTATGAACGAATACTTTTTTCAAGGCCATTTTCCAGCGGAGCCTGTCATGCCAGGTGTGCTCATTATAGAAGCGTTAGCACAGGCTGGTGCAGTAGCTATTTTGAGTCAGGATAGTTTTAAAGGTAAAATAGCATTCTTTGGAGGAATAAATAAGGCTAAATTTAGAAAAAAAGTAGTACCAGGAGATGTTTTAAAACTAGAAGTAGAAATTGTAAAAATTAAAGGACCAGCGGGTATAGGTAAGGCAACAGCCTATGTAGAAGATAAAAAGGCTGCAGAAGCAGAAATAATGTTTATGATAGGCTAGTTTAAGTGTGGTAAAATTACTATATGGGTTTGTTAAAATATCTACCCATATAGTAAAAAACTAGAGTATTGGGAGTGGATTTTTAAAAGTGTTTAATAAAATATTAATTGCAAATAGAGGAGAAATAGCTGTTAGAATAATAAGGGCATGCAGAGAGATGGGAATTGAGACAGTAGCTGTTTATTCAGAAGCTGATAAAGATGCTCTGCATACTCAAATGGCAGATGAAGCTATCTGTATTGGTCCAGCTGCTGCAAAAGACAGCTATTTAAATATACAAAATATAATAAGTGCTACTGTGTTATCAGGAGCGCAGGCTATTCATCCGGGATTTGGATTTTTATCTGAGAATAGTAAATTTGCTAGGATGTGTAAGGAATGTAACATTACCTTTATAGGACCTGATCCAGAATGTATTGAAAATATGGGTAACAAGTCTAATGCAAGAGATATCATGACTAAATCAGGGGTGCCTGTAGTTCCAGGATCTAATGGTGCTGTTGAAGGTGAAGATGAGTTATTAAGACTTGCAGAAGAAATAGGATACCCTGTTATGATTAAGGCATCTGCAGGCGGCGGCGGAAGAGGTATAAGAATAGTCTACGAACAAAGTGAACTTATAAAGGCTTACGAAAATGCTAGAGCGGAAGCAAAAGCAGCATTTGGAGACGAAACAATATACATGGAAAAGTTTATAGAGAAACCAAGGCATGTTGAAATTCAGATTCTAGGAGATAGCTTTGGCAATATCGTATATTTAGGAGAGCGAGATTGCTCCATGCAAAGAAGAAATCAAAAAGTTTTAGAAGAAGCACCAAGCCCTATTATGACAGAGGAACTTAGAAAATCTATGGGAGAAACTGCGATAAGAGCAGCTAAGGCAGTAAATTATAATAATGCAGGTACTATAGAGTTTTTATTAGATAAAAACGGAAATTATTATTTTATGGAAATGAATACCCGTATCCAAGTAGAACATCCTATAACAGAAATGGTTACAGGAATAGATTTAATAAAAGAACAAATAAAAATTGCAGCAGGTGAAAAATTAAGCTTTTCACAGGAAGACATAAGAATTAGTGGGCATGCTATCGAATGCAGAATAAATGCTGAAGATGCTAGCAGAGGGTTTATGCCATGTCCAGGTAAAGTAAAAGATATGTATGTACCAGGAGGGTTTAATGTTAGAGTTGACAGTGCGGTATACTCAGGATATGTAATACCTCCATATTATGATTCAATGATAGCTAAACTTATCGTATATGGAAAAGATAGAGAAGAGGCTATCAAAAAAATGAGAAGAGCTTTAGGAGAATTTATAATTGATGGAGTTCGCACAAATATAGATTTTCAATTCGAGCTTATAAATTGTGAAGAATTCATAAACGGTAATTATGATACTAGATTTATTGAAAACAGATTTAATATTTCGTAGCAAAGATCCTTGTGAATTTGACTGGAGGTGAGCTAACTTGTTGAATAATCTCTTCAAGAAAACTAAATATATTACTGTTAGTCAACAAGCATTAAGAAAAGCTGAAGATACTTTAGAGCAGAAGCCGAGCATTCCTAATGGTATGTGGGTAAAATGTGATAGTTGTGGTAAAATAATATATAATAATGACTTAGAAGAAAATAATAAAGTGTGCAGCCAATGTAATCACCACTTTAGAATGACAGCAAGAGAGAGAATAGAACTTATAATAGATAAGGATACTTTTGAAGAATTCGATAAAAATATGATTTCTGATAATCCTATAGAGTTCAATGGATATGAAGAAAAAGTAAAAAAGATGAGAGAAAATACGGATATGAATGAGGCTGTGGTAACTGGAAGAGGCTGCATTAGCAATGAAAATGTAGTTATCTGTGTAATGGATAGCCACTTCATGATGGGAAGTATGGGATCTGTAGTAGGAGAAAAAATCACTAGAGCTGTGGAAAAAGCTATTGAACTAAAATTACCAATAATTATTTTCACTACTTCTGGTGGTGCAAGAATGCAGGAAGGTATGTTCTCACTTATGCAGATGGCTAAAGTGAGTGCTGCTTTAGGTAAGCTTGGTAAAGAAGGACTACTATACATTACTGTACTTACAGATCCTACTACAGGTGGAGTTACTGCGAGTTTTGCTATGCTTGGGGATATAATTTTGTCTGAACCAGGTGCATTAATTGGATTTGCAGGCAAAAGAGTTATAGAGCAAACTATAAGACAAAAGCTACCTGAAGGTTTTCAAAGGGCTGAATTTCTATTAGAGCATGGTTTTATAGATAAAATAGTTTCTAGAAATGAATTAAAAGGTGTACTAAAGAAAATACTCGTAATTCATAAGAGAAACATATAAGTATTTGGGCATATTTATATTTCTAAAGAAAGGAAGCTGCTCATATGGAAAAGTTAGAAAAGGTACAGAAAATAATAACTCAAAAACTTGATAATAAAACTGCATGGGAAAGAGTATCTCTAGCAAGAATGGTTGAAAGACCTACTGCTCTTGATTATATAGAGAAGATATTTGGCTCTTTTATGGAGTTTCATGGAGATAGATATTTTAGCGACGATCCAGCTGTTGTTGGCGGGATAGCTTTATTAAATGGTGAGCCTATAACTATAATAGCGCATCAAAAGGGAAAAAATACCGCAGAAAAAATAAAGAGAAATTTTGGATCACCTCATCCAGAAGGTTATAGAAAAGGTTTAAGACTTATGAAGCAGGCTGAAAAGTTTAATAGACCTATTCTATGTCTTGTGGACACTCAAGGTGCATTTTGTGGCACAGGAGCAGAGGAAAGAGGACAGGGAGAAGCTATTGCAAGAAATCTTTTAGAAATGTCAAGCTTAAAAACTCCTATCATTTCCATAGTTATAGGAGAAGGTGGCAGCGGTGGTGCATTAGCTTTTGCTGTTTCAGATGAAGTATGGATGCTAGAAAATGCTGTATACTCAATACTATCTCCTGAAGGATTTGCAAGCATACTATGGAAAGATGCTTCTCGAGCTAAAGAAGCTGCTGAAATTATGAAGATAACAGCAAAAGATTTAAAAGAATATGGAATTATTGACAAGGTGCTTAAGGAACCTTCTGGAGGAGCCCATAAGGATGTAGACAAAATGTCTGCATTGATAAAAAAGGAGCTAATAGAAGCTTTTAGTATGTTAAAAAAACAACCATTAGAAGAGCTTGTAGAAAAAAGATATAATAAATTTAGAGCTATGGGTAAATATATAGAATAATAAATGCTCGACTTATTATTTGTGCAAGTTAGAGGAAAATATTGTAATTAAATGTTTGTAATGATAAAATATAATATATAACATAGATATAAAGTAGTCTTTAGTATTAAAGGCTACTTTATATTTATAGTCAAATAGAGGTGAAATAAAATGCCTATAAAAGCATTATTTACTTATGACTATGGACAAGAAAACATGAAGAAAATTAAAAGCTTAGGGTATGACATTATAACTATAAACGAAAAAAATGCTGTTTATAGTGAATTACTAAAGGATGTAGAGGTTTTAGTATGTTATAATCCATTTGAGACTCTAGATATAATCAAAATGAAGATGCTGAACTGGATTCAATTATCTAGTGCAGGAATAGACCAATTGCCATTGGATTATATAAAAAATAGTAATATTACAATAACTAATAATAGAGGCGGATACAGCGTACCAATGGGAGAATGGATTGTATTGAAAATATTAGAGCTTTTAAAACACAGCCATAGATTATATGAAAATCAAAAAAACAAGCTGTGGAAAATGGATTCTACTATTTTGGAGCTTTGTGGAAAGACTATAGGTTTTATAGGAACAGGAAGTATTGCTGAAGAAGCGGCAAAAAGATTATCAGGGTTTGACGTGAAAATTTTAGGATTAAATACTGCTGGAAGGCAGGTTCAGCATTTCGATAAATGCTATGGATTAAAAGACATAAATGAAATGCTATCCGCTAGTGATATAGTTGTTGTCACAATTCCATATACAAGAGAGACACATCACTTAATAGATGATGAAAAGTTTAGATGTATGAAGAAAGGTGTATGCATTGTAAATGTAGCCAGAGGTTCTATAATAAATGAAAAAGACCTGATAAAAAGCATCCATGAAGGTAAAATTTATGGTGCAGCCTTAGACGTGGTGGAAGATGAGCCACTGCACCCAGACAGTCCTTTATGGAACTTAGAAAATGTAATTATAACACCTCATAATTCATGGATATCTGAGATGAGGAATATTCGAAGATTTAATATGATATATGATAATATGGAAAGATATGTGAAAAATAAAAAACTAGTTAATGTAATAGATATAAATAAAGGTTATTAAAAATAAGGCAGATAATTACGAATATCTGCCTTATCTTTTATGTTTTAAATCTAAATTATGCATTAGTTGGAGGAGTGAATACTCTTGATGCTAATTCAGCATCAAGCATATAAAGAGCTGCAGAATCTTCACCCATTCTTTCAAGTCTTTTTACAATACCTCCAAAGTTAGTCTCCTCTTCTACTTGCTCATCTATAAACCACTTAAGTAAGCTTATAGTTGCATGCTCTCTTTCTTCAGTAGCAATATCCATTAGATTATAAACTCTTTGAGTAACTGTTCTTTCATGAGCTAAAGCTTCCTTAAATACATGTAATACCGATTCAAAATCACTTTGAGGAGCAGGCATAGAACCAATAATTACTCTACCATCCATTTGGCTTAGGTAATCAAAAAATTTATTGGCATGAAAAGTCTCCTCTTGGATTTGAACTTTAAAAAAATTAGCAAATCCATCTAAATCATTTGATGCAAAATATGCCTGCATTGCAAGGTAAACATTAGCAGAGTATAATTCATAGTTTATTTGATCATTTATGGCATTCATAAGTTTATCACTTAACATAATATTACCTCCTAAGTTTATATTTACAAAGTTACATAAATTAACTAAGTTTTTAGAATATATTAACATATGTTAAGTGATTTTTGAATATGTTTTTGTAAATTTAATGATTTTGTAATTAATATTTAATCTACTAAGGAAGTAATTTATTTAAGTCAATAGTGCCTGCTCCTTGAACCCACTTGGACATATCTTTGAGATTGCAAGATACTTTTAATAGTGAAATTAAATCTTTAAAACTTAGCTCAGGGTTATTTTCATATAAAAGTGCACAAATACCACTGACATAGGCTGCAGCACAAGATGTCCCACTGTAGTAAGTGTAAGGACTTTCCAAAGACTGAGGGTATAGTTTCATCCCGTTTTTTTCTGAGACATAATTAATATTTGAATTAAGAGAGCATATATCAACAGCAGATGCTGACAAATCTGGTTTTTCTAATTTGGCAAAAGGACCAGAGGAGGAATATTTGTATGGCTTTATCGAATTATTAGTAGTGTCGACACCTCCTACAGTAATGCAATTTTCCAAAGTTGCAATACCAGAAATACTACCTTCAGAATTTCCATTATGCCCTGATGGAACAACTATAGTTACATTATTTTTTATGGCTATGTCGAATATTTTGGAAAATAGTGATATGACAAAATAATTGGTTGAAGCCAATTCAAAAGGAAGATATATAATTTTTATATTATATTCAGTGCTATTTTCAATCAAAGTTTGTATTGAAAATAGTATATTAGATACATATCCTTTTCCTATGCTGTTAAAGGCTTTAATTGAATATATGCAGCTATTTTCTGCGACACCTTTATATACTCCCTTGGATAAGTGGCCAGTACCACATATTATTCCGCTCATAAAAGTTCCATGGCCATTATCATCATAGGGATATTTAAGGTTGTTTACCAAATCAATGAAACCCTTAATTTTATTCTTAGGATTTAAGAGGTCTGGGTGGGGATAAACACCACTATCTACTATACCTATACATATATTTTTACCTGTAAGTTTATATCTTTCTTGAAATACTACGCCATTAGAGGCAAGTACGCCTTTTCCACATAACAGCGCTAGGCTATCGAAAGTGATATAGCTTACCTGAGGAAATTCTAATATTCTATCTATAGCATTAGGAGAGAGAATTGCACATATACAATTTATAAAAGGAATGAAATGAATTAAGTTACCTTTATAGGATTTAATTTTCTTTTCTATAACTTCTGGCATGTGTTTGCAATAAATAAGTACTCTATAGCTCTTATAATATTTTTTATCTATAGCTATCCTCAAATCAGGATCTAACTTGTTTTTAATAGAAAACATTTAAAGCTCCTTAAAAATTAATTACATTATATATTATAATATTAAATTACAATATATGTGCTAAGATAAAATTAATTTTTAGGAGCATAATAAAGATTATTATTAAAATTTAAACTGATCCTTACACATCTTAAAAAAAGCTTTAGCAGTTGGAGTAAGCGTTCTCTTAGAACTTACAACTAGGTAAATAGATCTTTTTAAAGAGAGGTCTTGTATGTAGCTCTCTTTTATAAGCCCAATGCTAGAATAGTTCTTAGAAATCTGTTTTGAAACTACAGATATTCCAAGCCCCTCTTTCACGCATTGAAATATTGCATCTAAATTATTTACTTCAAAACATACGTCTACAGCAGAGATGTCAAGTCCATGTTTTTGAAGAGCATCTTCAAAAGTTCTACGTGTAGCAGAACCTTCCTCACGCATTATGAATGTATATTTAAGAAGAGAATCTACACTAATTGTATCCGGAACATCTAATTCAGGAGAGGATATTACCACTAGATCATCTTGTATAAGTTCATAACTTTTAACCTTTTCATCATTAATTGGCTCTCCAACCATACCTAACTCGTAATCAAATTTGATAATATTTTCAATAATTTCACCAGAACTATTTTCTACTATATCAAAAGATACTTCAGGGTATAACAAATGAAACTGTCTGAGTAAGGCAGGAAGAATTGTATTGCAGGGTGTAGTACTAGCAGCTAATTTAAGCTTTCCACTAATATTTCCGTTGAAGTTTGCTAAATGTGATATTGCTTTATCACGAGTATTTAATATATCTATAGCGTATTTTAAAAATGATTCTCCAGCAGGTGTAAGAAGCACTTCCTTAGAAGTCCTATCGAAAAGCTGAATACTTAACTCTTTTTCAAGGCTTGATATATGAGAACTAATTGCTGGTTGTGATAAAAAACTAGAATTTGCTGCTTTAGAAAAGCTTTTAAATTTTGCTACGTTTATAAAGGCTTCTATTTGCTTAAAATCCATTAAATTACCCCCCAAAGATAAAATATTCTATATTAAAATAATAACATAAAATTAACAACCACAATATATTATATATGTATATTGTTAAATAGTCTAATAAATAATTCTTAAGCTGCATAATTCCATATGAAATGAAAATTATTTATAAAAGTTTTTAACAATAAAATAAGGCTGAAGATTCATATCAGCCTTGATTTATTAACACTTATATTTAAATATTAATATACCTACTATCATTACTATAACTCCAATAATTTTGGTCATTCCAAACTTGACTTGAGTAGAGTGAAAAAGACCAAAAGCGTCAATTATAGCGGCAGAAGTAAGTTGTGCAACAAGAATAATTGAAATTGAGCAAGTTGGCCCAAGAGATTTAATTCCCTGCATAACAGTATATATTATTATAACTCCTAAAGCTCCACCTAAGAGATAAAGTTTATTAGAATTCTTTATGTTTTTAAAATCACCATTTCCAAAGATAAGTACTGCTATTACTGTTAATAATAGTCCACTTGCCTGAACTATAACGTTAGTTTCCCATAAACCTATTTTCTCGGAGAGACGTGTATTGAAAACTCCCTGAAAACTCATACATATTCCAGCTATTAATGAAGTTATTATACCAAGCATTTAATTATCACCTTCCCAAAACTAGTTTAACCATAGTATGTACTTATTATTAATGAAATAAAGCAAAAAGCCTATGATATAAAATCATAGACTTTTTATTTTAATATCCTTCAATCTGTCTTTTATGGTTAATAGAATTTTTTTCAATATAAGCTTCTTCAATCTCATCAATAGAAAATCCTAAGCTTTTACCGAGACTTAAAAAGTCTTCGAACAAGGTTAAGTAATGATCTCTAGAAGAAGAAACTATAAAGTCGTTTATATCTACATAAAGATTTAAGAATTGCGCAGTAATGTCATACTGAAGCTCTTTAGTTTCTATTTCAATATCATTAAACTGTTTTTCAAGACCTAGTGTCAATATAAAGTGAAGGCAATCAACATATTCCTCTAAAATAATACTTTTATTTGAAGGTCCCTTGTTACTCCAAAACTTAAAACATCGCGTTTCATTTGCAAGCTCGGCTATTTCTACCTGTAAGGCTAATATTTTTTTTGAAGTTAAAGATTTATTATCAAGTCCCCTCTGTTGTAAAATATGATTATCTAGGTTTTCTTGTAGTTTAAATAGTTTTGAGAAATTCATATAATAAGGCCGCCTTTCCATATCCTTATAATTAAATAAAATCGAAATAAAAAATTTTTAATAAGGGCTTATTCCTACCTATATATTTTAACGAAAAACGTTAAATATTGAAATAATACGTAATCGGTTACATAAAATTTTTTTAAAAATTTTAAAAAATTTATTACTTGACTATTATTATGTTATTATATATTAAAAATAAAAGCAGAAATACCAAATTTATGATTGGTAAATTTCTGCTTTTTAATAATAAATTAATTCTTAAATGTTATTTATAATATATTTTTGTCACTCTATCAAGAATACCATTGATGTGAGCAATAGCTGTCCCATAATTAGTTATAGGTATACCTTGCTCTGAGGCTCTTATAAGTCTAGACATAAACTGTTTTCTATTAAACATACAAGCTCCACAATGAATTATAAGCTTATAGTCAGATAAATCCTCTGGGAAATCTACACCTGCATTTACTGTTATATTTAACTCTCCACCAACTCTTTCTTTAAGCCAATTAGGAAGTTTTTCTCTTCCAATGTCATTTTTAAGAGCATGGTGGGTGCAAGCTTCTGCGATTAGAACCTTATCATTAGGCTTTAAGTTATCAATGGCCTTTGCACCTTTAATCAATATGTCCAAATCCCCTTTATATCTAGCCATAAGTATAGAAAAAGAAGTTAAAGAAACATCACTAGGTATTATTTCATTTACTTTCTTAAATACTTGAGAATCAGTAATTACTAAATCTGGTTTTGTGTTTAAGGATTGAAGAATATCAATAAGTTCAGAATCCTTAACTGTAAGTGCCAAAGCATCATTATCAAGTATATCCCTAATTACCTGCACTTGAGGAAGAATGAGCCTTCCTTTAGGAGCTTGAATATCTTGGGGAGCAACCACGATTACTTTATCCTTAGCCTTTAATATATCTCCTACTATAGTTGACTTTTCAAAATCAATAGGAGCATTAACTTGTATAAATTCTTTTAGTTTTCCTATGTTCTTTTTATCCTTTGCACTAACCTTTACAAAAGGTATATCAAAAGTGCTTTTTAAGTCTTCAACATTCATGTCAACTAGGTCTATTTTATTTATAACGCCTATGATAGGAATTTTTCTTTCTTTAAGTTCTTCAAACCATTCACGTTCAAGTGAAAAATCAGAGGAGTCAGATGTAAAAACTAACAAAGCTAAATCCGTTTTTTCCATGACGTCTTTTGTTTTCTTTACTCTAAGTTCTCCTATCTCGCCTGTGTCGTCAAGGCCTGCCGTATCTATAATTACAACAGGACCTATTGGTAAAAGCTCCATAGCCTTATATACAGGATCAGTAGTTGTTCCCGCAAAGTCAGATACAAGAGCAATATCTTGGCCAGTTAGAGAGTTTATTAAACTAGATTTGCCCGCATTTCTTCTACCGAAAATAGCTATATGCAGTCTATTAGCTTTAGGTGTATCTTGCATAATTATCCTCCTAAAATTTTATTTTTTAGTTATTGCTGATTTTACGTTTACGCCATCAATTTTTCCGAGTTTTCCTGTCATAGCACTTATTTCATCCGATGTGCCATCTACTATTAGTGAAATAACAGATAGATTTTTTTCTCTGTATGGAATTCCTAACCTTCCAACTATAATCTCTGCATGATAATGTAATATATCATTAACTTTTGAAGCGCTTTCGAGATTTTCTATTACAATACCAACAACGCCTATTCTTTTTTCCATAGCTTTACCTCCAAAACAAAAAAACTTTGGCAAAAGGCCAAAGATATTTACTAAGTATCCCTCCTTCCCTTTTGCTTAGAAAAATCCTTGCAATTAGGTCAAATAAAATTTTAAATTTCAAAAATCTAAAATAACGGAGTATTCCATTAAATCAGATTAATTATCTTAATTATAATTTTATATAATAAACATGTCAAATAATAAAAAATATGCGACACAGTTTTTTATGTCGCATATTTTTTATATATTAGAATTCAGCTGATCCAGTTGTTCTTGGAAATGGAATTACGTCTCTTATATTAGATATTCCTGTAATATACATTAGAATTCTTTCAAATCCAAGACCAAAGCCTGAATGTTTAGTTTCTCCATATTTTCTTAGTTCTAAATACCACCAATAATCTTGCTTATTTAGACCCATTTCTTCAATTCTCTTTTCAAGAACATCAAGGCGTTCTTCTCTTTGGCTTCCACCAACGATTTCACCAACTCCAGGTACTAATAAGTCTGCTGCAGCAACAGTTTTTCCATCCTCATTTAATCTCATATAGAATGCTTTGATATCCTTTGGATAATCTGTAACGAATATTGGCTTTTTAAATACTTTTTCAGTTAAGTATCTTTCATGTTCTGTTTGTAGGTCAATTCCCCATTCAACTGGATATTGAAATTGCTCACCACATTTTTCAAGAATATCAACAGCTTCAGTATAAGTTATTCTTCCAAAATCAGAATTAGCAACATTATTTAATCTATCCATTAATCCTTTATCGACGAATGAACTAAAGAACTCCATTTCTTCAGGTGCATTTGCTAATACGTATTTTATAACATATTTAACAAGACCTTCAGCCACATCCATATAATCTTTTAATTCAGCAAAAGCCATTTCAGGCTCAATCATCCAGAACTCAGCAGCATGTCTTGCTGTGTTTGAATTCTCTGCTCTGAATGTTGGTCCAAAGGTATAAACATTTCTAAAAGCAAGAGCCATACACTCTGCAGATAATTGACCACTTACAGTAAGATTAGTCTCTCTTCCAAAGAAGTCTTGAGAAAAATCTATATTTCCTTTATCATCCTTTGGAACATTTTGCATATCTAATGTAGTTAATCTAAACATTTCTCCAGCACCTTCACAGTCACTTCCTGTGATTATTGGAGTGTTAGCATATACAAAACCTTGTTCTTGGAAGAACTTATGAACTGCATAAGCAGCTATTGAACGAACTCTAAATACCGCTGAAAATGTATTACTTCTAGGTCTTAAATGTGCTATAGTTCTTAAATACTCAAGAGTGTGTCTCTTCTTTTGTAGAGGATAGTCTGAAGAAGAAGTTCCCTCTATTGATATTTTTTTTGCTTTAATTTCAAAAGGTTGTTTTGAATCTGGTGTAAGAACTACTGTACCCTCTACAGCTAGTGATGTACTAATAGGAAGCTTAGTGATCTCCTTAAAGTTATCTAAACTATCTTCAACCACTATTTGTACATTTTTAAAGAAGCTTCCATCGTTTACCTCAACAAAGCCAAAAGTTTTAGAATCCCTTACTGTTCTAACCCATCCTGAAATTTTTACATCTTTATCAGCGAATTTTTCACATTCTCTGTAAAGTTGTTTAACTAATGTTACTTCCATTTTATAAATCCTCCTTAATTTTTTATCATATTATGATATTTTACCCAAATATGTATAAATATAAAAGCCCTTCATCCACAAAGGGACGAAAGGCTTAAGTTCCGCGGTACCACCCAATTTGTCATAAATATGACCAACTTTAAAAAGCAAAAAATAAATGATTTTATGCTCACCAATTATAAGGTATTGGATACCTCTAAGCCTACTTTTACTTAAATTTCGGTTAGAAACTCAGAGATGTTCTTCCATACAGACTTGATTATTGATCTTTCACCATCATCAACTCGCTTTAAATAAGTTCTATATGTACTTTTCTCATCATAGTTTTAGATATTATGTTAAAATGATAATATTTTATCTTAAAATTATAATAGTTATAAAATTATATGTCAATAATTATTAGCTCGTTATTTTGCATCTTTAAAACTTTTCTCATGTTTTAACAGCCAATCCTTTCGCCATAGTCCGCCACCGTATCCAGTTAGATTCCCAGAACTTCCGATGACTCTGTGACAAGGGATAATTATACTTATTTTATTGTTATGGTTAGCACCACCTACAGCCCTTACAGCTTTTTCATTTCCTGTAGCTTTGGCTATATCTAAATAGGAGCATGTTTCTCCATAAGGTATATCTTGAAGTTTATCCCATACCTTTTTTCTAAATTCAGTTCCACTGATATTTAGTTTTAGTGAAAAATTCTTTCTAACACCTTTAAAATATTCATCAAGTTGATTAACACATTCAACTAAACAATCAGGAGTTTCAAAAGATGTTAAATCTTCTTCTATAAAGTATAAGGAAATAACACCATCATTATTGCCTTTAAGTTCTATAGTACCAATAGGAGATTTGTAATATGCAGCATACATTTTATCCATAATGTTCACCTAAATCAAAATAAATTTGTTATATTAATAGTTTATAATAAGGACAATGTAATTGTCTACATTAGTTTAAAATATTTTATTGATAATTAATAATCATTATGATATGATAATAAATGTTAACACATAAGGAATATTTTTCAATTATGTTTTAGTAATATATATTTACATAATGAACATAAACTAAATGGGGGTGTTATTATTGAACGAAAAAGTTGTTTTAACAGGAAATCAGGCAATAAGTAGAGGATTTTGGGAAGCAGGGGGCATGGTAGCCTCAAGTTATCCAGGATCACCGACAGTAGAGATACTAGAATCTTTAAAGAACTATCCCGAAATTTACTGTGAATGGGGAACAAATGAAAAGGTTGCATTTGAAGTAGCCATGGGAGGAAGCTTTGCTGGAGCTAGAAGCATGGTATCTATGAAGCATGTTGGTATAAACATAGCGGCAGATCCATTCATGACATTTACACAAATAAAGACTAAGGGAGGATTTATATTAGTAGTAGGTGATGATCCTGGACTTACAAGTTCACAAAATGAACAAGATAGTAGGTTTTGGGCAAAGTATGCTAATATACCTGTATTTGAACCATCTAATCCACAAGAAGCTAAAGATTTTGTTAAAATTGGTCTAAATATCAGTGAAACCTTTAATACGCCTGTATTATTAAAGATGACTAGCAGGCTATGCCACTGTAGAGGAATTGTAGAACTATCTGATAGAGAAGAGAAGGAAATAGAAGGATTTGTTGCAGAACAATCAAGGTATTGTATGCTTCCTCCGCATGCTAATAAACAACAATACTTTATGAAGGAAAGAATAAAAAAGCTTAAAGCATTTAATAATGAACTAGACCTAAATACATTAGATGAAGTTGAAGGTTCAGATACCTTAATTATTAGTAGTGGTATGCCTTATGAGTGTTTGAAGGAGTTGAATGCTAAAGCTTCTATTCTAAAGCTTGCAATGGTATGGCCATTACCTATAGAAAAAATTAAAAATCTAAGCAATAAGTACAGACAAATAGTTGTAATTGAAGAGCTCATGCCATATATAGAGGAAGCTTTAAAAATAAATGGAATAGAGGTTAAGGGAAAAGAATATTTTTCATTTACCGGCGAGCTTAATATAGATGAAATACGAAAAGGCTTAGAAAAGCTAGACATTATATCAAAAGCAGATGTTAACGAAACAGATGTTGAGTCTGAAGAAATTCCACCAAGAACGCCTATGCTATGTTCAGGATGTCCTCATAGGCCAATATTCCACATTCTGAAGATGGCTAACGCTACTGTCATGGGAGATATAGGCTGCTATTCACTTGGTATATTAGAGCCTTTTGAGGTTCATAAAACTAATATAAGTATGGGAGCTTCCTTAGGAAATGCTTTAGGAGTTGCAGTAGCTCAGAATAGATCAGGGAAGAAAAAGCCAATAGTTGCTACAATTGGTGACGGAACCTTTTTTCACTCTGGAATGACAGGAATGCTTCAACTAGCTAAAACTAAAGAGAATATTACTGTTATTGTAATGGATAACAGAACCACTGCAATGACTGGAGGTCAAGAGACGCTTACAACTGGAGAGTACTTTAAAGATAGAGATAGCTATAGTATAAGTATTCCAGAAGTATTAAAAGCTTTTGGCATAAAGGATGTTACAATAGTAGATCAGTTTAAATATAAGGAAACTAAAGAAGCAATACATGCTGCATTGAAAAGAGAAGGATTATCCGTAATTGTTACAACTAGACCATGTGCTTTAAACTTTAAAATAAAACAACCTCACTTCTACGTTGATGAAAATATATGCATAAGCTGTAGAAGTTGCATTAGAACTAACTGTCCGCCAATATCCATGAAGCAATATCCAGGTAAGGATAAGAAAAATTCTTATATCAATCCGGATATGTGTGTAGGATGTTCTGTTTGTTCACAGGTATGCCCAGTAGGAGCTATAAAAAGAAGTTCAGAGGCAAATAGTTAAGGGGGGATAGTCATGAGTATAACAAATATATTGATTAGCGGAGTTGGAGGTCAAGGACTTGTTGTTGCAACTAAGATATTAGCCGAAACTGCTTTTAGAGAAGGATACGATATCAGAACTAGTGATGTGATTGGGCTTTCTCAGAGAGGGGGCATGGTTTGGGGAAGTGTAAGATTTGGTGAAAAAGTTTATTCTCCAATCATACCAAAGGGCGAAGGCGACATATTGGTAGCTATGGAAAAGCTTGAAGGACTAAGATGGGTAAAAAGCTTAAGAAATGGAGCTAAGGTTATAATAAATGATGAGGTAATATTCCCTAATAGGGTATTAATTGAAAAAGAAGAATACCCTGAGAATATAGAAGATAAAGTTAAGAGTAAAGGTCTAGATGTAATTCCTATAGAGGCTAATAAAATAGCAAAAGATTCAGGGAATATAAAGACTGCAAATATAGTATTGCTAGGATGCTTATCAAAACTTTTGCCTTTTAAAGAGGAAAGTTGGATTGAAGTGATTAAAAATAATGTCCCTAAAAGTACTATAGATGTGAATATAAAAGCATTTAAGCAAGGTAGAGCTTAATATACAGGGGTATGTCAATCTATGTTGACATACCCCTGTATTTAATTGCTGCGTACTTCAAATTCATCTATAAATGTGTAAGTGAAAGGAGTTGTAAAGGAAGAAAGTCTTATAAACCTTGCGGATATTGGTTTATCTAAAGTTAAATATATTTTATATTTAGAACCACTGCGTTCTGAA
Source organism: Clostridium nitrophenolicum (assembly GCF_055391695.1). Classification (NCBI taxonomy): domain Bacteria; kingdom Bacillati; phylum Bacillota; class Clostridia; order Eubacteriales; family Clostridiaceae; genus Clostridium; species Clostridium nitrophenolicum. The sequence goes on along the minus strand of NZ_AP042469.1, from coordinate 5,548,317 downwards.
AATGGGATTGTAGGGATTCTTAAAAGACCTACCGGCTGAAAGCTTATCCCATCACTAGAAACTGCAATTGATGCTTTAGAAGGCAGCTGAACCCAAGGGATTGGCTCTCTTAAGTAGCTTACCGCAAATTGCTGTGTATCTATTATTTTACCTAGATCTATAGTAACATCAATAGGATCATTATACCAACCTACAAAAGATTTATCTTTGTTAGAGTTTTTACTTGAATAGATTCCATCTGTAAGTTTTTTAGAATTTGTATCATTATAAATATAGTCTGGTGCAGGAAAAGTTGTATAAGTACAGTTTGTGGAAAGCAATTTAATTAAAGGCTTATCAGGGTTTGCACTAACTTTAATAGGGTTAGAAGCATCGGAAAGATTCCCTGAAAAGTCAAAGGATTTTACCTCATAGCTATATGAGGTTATGTTGCTTTCTAAAAGAGGTCTGTCCGTATAACTCATGCAAAGGCCCTTTAAGTCTCCACCATATTTTCTTTGTGATATTGTGCTAAAAATTAGCGTTCCATTGCGATACACATTGTAGCCGCAGATATCTTTAGTATCTTTAGGTTCAGTCCATGAAAGCGCAAATTCATTTTTATTTATAGTTTCTACAGTTAAGTTCTGAGGTTTGCTAGGTTTATGGACTGGAAGAACTCCATTTTTCACATACTTGTAATAAGCATTTTGAAAACCATCGTTAATATTGTTAGGACTATAGTAATGGCTATAAGAAAAACAAACTATGTTATCAACGCAAGGACTTACTAGCTTTAACTGTTTAATAAAGCGATTTAATGGAGCACTTGAATTATTTACATAATCAAAAGTTTCAACATTCGCCCAAAATAAAAGACCAGGTTTGGTATCTACAGCCTTCTTGAGAGCGGTAAACCAAGAATTAGATTCATCGATGTTTATACGGCCACTTCCAACAGAATCTTGAACACAGAAAATATCGCCTTTTGTTAGGTCCGTATGTGCAAATAAGTATGACCAGTTATCAGCATATTCTTTAGGAGTACTGCAGGATGAATTCATAAAAGGAGATAATAAAATAGGTAGACGTTCATTTTTATCTTTTAAATGCCTTAGGTTAATATTTAATGCATTAGATAAAACGCTAAACTGATTAGTATTGGCAAACTTAGCGTTGTCTACTTCGTATGGAAAGTACCAACCATAAAAGGCCTTTGGATATTTAGAGTGGTACTTAACATATAATTCATCAGATACTTGATTTATTTTTTGCATTTGCGCATAAAGCCACTCCGGGTCATCACCAGATTTCTGCCACCAGTCACTGTTAAAGTAAGTGTCTACGAAAACTTTTATTCCTAACTCCTCAGCGTTTTTTAAACAAAGATCAATAGGATCTGTTTGTCCATAAATTTTTGTAAATCCAGATATAGTGCTATTGTAAACAGATTTTGTTTCACTTCCACTAGAGAAAGAAACACCGGTAATGATAAGAAAGTGCATTTTATTTTGCTTCAAATATTGAAGCTCGCTTTTCCATTTTGAATCATCCCAATTTTGAGTAAGATCTAATTGAATGAAAGTTCCATCTGATATTGGGTAACTTTTATAAGATCTAATCGGACTATTAATATAGATGAATATAAATATGCCAACAATAAATACTATAGAGCTTAGCTTTACTATTGCTTTTCTATTTAACATAATTATTTATAAAGTTCCTTTCTATATAATTATTAATAGTAAGTAAATGATATAATAATTATAAGCGTTTATAGGTGATAACTCAAATTTAAGCTATCTAAATTATACATATATTTAAAAATGATATAACATAAAAAGAGTGAACATTCCGTCCACTCTTTTTATGGTTTTATTCAGCTAATGCTATTACTTCTACTTCAACTAAAGCATTAGCCTCCGATCTGATACATTAATCTATTGTCGGAGGCACTATCATTATCATTAAATTTATGTCTTATAGGCTTATTAAAAATATCCCTCATAATTACTTCTTTTAATTCAGCATCAGATATACCATTTCTAATTAAACTCCTTAAATCTGTTCCTGAATTCCAATGAAGACATTGTTTTAAAAAACCTTCAGAGGTTAGGCGGATTCTATTACAGTTTTCGCAAAAGGAATGACTCATAGCACTTATAAATCCTATTTTCCCTATCCCTTTTTCAGTTTTAAAATATGAAGCAGGGCCTTCATGGCTAGTTATATTATCACAGGCCGTTAAAGAAGAGTTTTTTGAAATAATATTTTTTAGTTGTTGAGTGGATATAGATTTAAAACTTTTACCTTCACCTATAGGCATAAGTTCTATAAACCTAACATCTATAGGATTATTTTCTGTAATAGCAACAAAATCCATAATTTCATTACTATTAAAGCCCTCCATAATGACAGTATTTATTTTAACCTTTAAACCTTTATCTACGGCAAAATTTAAAGAATCAATTACGCTCTTTAGGTCACCACCACGAGTTATATTACTGTATACATCTTCCTTTAGAGTATCTAAGCTAATATTAACTCTATCAAGGCCAGCTTTAATTAGAGGGGTTAGATACTGAGCTAAAAGTATTCCATTAGTAGTAATACAGACTTCATTTATGTTAGGTAAAGATTTTATATCCTTTATAAGATCCACAATACCTTCTCTTATAAGAGGTTCTCCTCCAGTTATTCTTACCTTTGACATACCTAGTTCGGAGGTCAACTTGACGATTCTATAAATCTCATCAAGCTTCAGCAGGTTGGATTCAGGCATAAACTTTATTCCTTTATTCGGCATACAATACATGCATCTTAGGTTACATCTATCTGTTACTGAAATTCTAAGGTAATTTATATTTCTCCCGCATTTATCTAGCACTATATCCACCTCCTTTTATATTTGTATTAGCTATAATAAAGCTAAAAGCTATTATAATCTCATTAAAGTAAACATAATTATATTTTTATATTTTTTAAGTCTTTAAAATGATTCAATGAACCTTTATTTTTTATAAGTAATATTTCACTTAAAATGCTAAGAGCTATTTCTTCTGGCTTTTCTGAAGCTATATTTAGCCCCATTGGTGCAAACACCTTTTGTAGCTCTTCTTTAGGAATTCCAGCATTAATTAAGTTTTGCATTATAAAAAGTATTTTTTTAGTGCTTCCAATCATTCCAACATAGGCAGCGCCCTTAGATACTGAAGCCATAAGCGCATCACTGTCGGACCTATGACCTTTTGTAACTATGGTTACATAAGTATTTTCATTAAATTTGTAATTAGATAAAGTATCACCTATATTGCCTATAATAATCTCATCTGCATCATCAAATACTGTGCTATTTGCAAATTCTTCTCTATCATCAAAAATCACTGTATAAAAGCCTAATATTTTTCCTAATTTATGAAGTTGTTGCCCTATATGACCAGCACCAGCTATAAGCAGTTTAGGGCTAGGGGTAAAAACTTTTATAAAGCCTTTAATTTGACCGCCACACTGTGCATCTAGACCACCTTTTTCATTTAATATATATTCAAAATTACTATCTTCGCTCTGGGCAATACATTCTATAGCTTTAAGAATGACCTTATGCTCAACTATGCCTCCTCCAATAGAGCCTAATATTCTACCATCTTTCCATACTGCCATGGTAGATCCTGCTTTTCTTGGAGCAGATCCTGATGAATCTATTATAGTGGCTAGGGCAACCCTTTCACCACTATGTAAGCTCTCATATACTTCTTTTAATATCTTTTCGTCCATAGCCACACACTCCATAATTTTTGTTATTTTTTAAGTATAGTATAGCCTCTAATACTCCGCCGCCAATACTTCTTGCCTTATCTGAAATTGTGTAACAGTTTTCCTTTTCCGTAACTCTTGGATCAATATCTGCTATTTTAAGTTTCGCAGTTATATTACTTCCATCTCTTATAATTCCTCTCAGTAGTCCATTTATACTAGCTTTAACTTCCATATCATCTACATAAGCTATTATGTCATTGGCTTCAACTACATCACCAATATTACAAACGTTTCTAATAACTCCAGCACAAGGACTATATATTACTCTTTCTTTTGAGTAACCCATTATATTACCAGGGACTCCAGTATCTTTTTTAGCGTAGCCGTCTAATATCATTTTTCCTAAATTATGGCCCCTCATAGTTTCAATTACTGCATGTACATCCTTTCCGGCCTCAAAGCCTGGTCCTAAGGCAATAGTTATATCGGCCATATTCATAGTAGTACCCAAGTTCTTTTTGGCTAAAATTGCGTCAACTACAATTTGAGGTTTAAAAACATCTATATATAGGCCATTTGGATCTACAACCACTGGTACCTTATTTTCTAGCCATGCTTTCTTAACTTCTTTAACATTACATGCATAAACGGAGGTAATATCTTCTATTGTAATTTGACCTTCATATATAGCTTCACTGAAACAAACAGTTCTTCTTATTGAGGTAGGAGTTGATACTTCTAATATCAGAACTTTAAATCCACTTCTGTGTAGTTTTTGGATTGTTCCTGAGGCTATATCTCCTCCGCCTCTCACAATTACAAGTTCATTAAACATATCTAACCGTCCTTCTATTTATTATATTTAATATATTTTTATAATCTTCTGGTGTATCAATATCAAGTAAAGGTAATTCACTATTTAACTTTATAAAATGCACATCATTCTTGTATTTATCTATTATTATTCGACCGCCAGTATCACCTTGAAGACACAGCAATTCATCTCTAAATCTTTTAGGAAAGATGACGGGAGAACCTCTTCTAGAACCAAAAGTAGGAACTATAATTGAATGCTTATATTTATCAAAGGCATAATTTAAAAGTCTTATTGTATCTGTATCTATGAAAGGTTGATCACCTGTAAAGAACATATAACCATCAGTATCACAAGAGTTAATAACTCCAAGTTTAATTGATTCACTTTGACCATACATAGCTTTATCATTAAAAATAGTTTTAATGCCTCTTTTTTCAGACAATTTTAATACGTTTTCATCTCTCCCAATTAAAAGGATATCATTAAAATTATAAGATAACACCGAATCCATAACATGTTCAATTATAGACTTTTCATTAAGGTTTAAAGAAAGTTTATTCTTACCCATCCTTTTGCTATAACCTGCTGCTAAAATAATAGCATTAATCATTTGGTATCCTCCTAAGTCAGACACAGCTAAAAGCTAATTGATATTTTTTACTCATTAAGCTTCCTATAATTACTTTGTTGAAGCAAATATTGCCTTTTTCTAATATTGCTTCCAAAAGCTTATTTGCCAGAAGTAATTCATCAGCATTTTCAACTTTGTTAATAAAAAGTATTTTTTCTCCTAAAGCATTCTTAAATAGTCCATTTGAATGAAGTATTAAAGAAATAATATGCTGTATGTTTATAGGTTCGTTTATTGTTGAATTTGTCAATTTTAAAAATTCTTCAAGCCTATGAACATTAGTATCATTAATTGTTTTGCCTATTGTTTTTATATCTAATACTCCAATTGTTTTATTCGTTTTCTGGTATATTACAGGCTCATTAATACCCCACCCCTTGATAGGTTTCATTTTAGATCCATCTGCTTCTATCAGCGTATAATTAAAAGATTCAGAAACTGTTTCTATGGTACTGCTATCTAGCCCAACAACTTTACCAGCCTTATTTAGAGAACTACCAAAAATGTAAATACCTTTATTGTTAATTTGGCTGTAGTCTAGATAATCTTTTTTATTTAGACACATGTAATCATACTGGTCTTTATTTGGCATAAATATTTTAGTAGTTGTTGTTACTAATACCTTGCTCTCCTCTTTTAGCTCTTCAGCTAAATTAAACATAAGAGAAGTTTTTCCCCCAGCTCCTACAATGGAAACTATGGATTCTTTCTTCAAATCTAATAATTCTCTTAATTTCATACTTTACCTCATGAATGATGGATTTAATTTATAATCCTGTATAAAATATTATAAGCAACTAATGTGCCAGAAAAAACAAAAAATTCTAATAAAATATTTTGCTATATAGAATACTTAGTGAAATAGCAGTTTTTAAGTACTTATAAAAGTTTCATAAACGTAAACAGTTGTAAAATTTTCTTGCCTTGAGATTAATATTAAGCAATATAATAAGTTTTTTAATTATCATAATGATAAAAAATTATCATTATGATAATAATTTGATAAAGATATGATATATATAGGATGTTTTCTTTAAAGTTTAACAAAATGTGTTATCAATTTGATAAAACTTATATGAACTTTAATAATAACCTATAAAATAAACCTCATGATATTAATGTCATGAGGTTTATTTCTAATTAAACTAAAAGCTTATTTCACCAGAATGGGCATTAGAGGTCTTAGAGTTGTCTAAGCTTAAATCACTATGAACTTCCTCACCATGATTTAAGAATGCATTAAGAATTACTGCAACTACAGATGCGGAAACTATACCGCTGCCAAAAATTGATTTGAAAATTGCTGGTGTATGATCAAGCAAATTAGGCACTGCAGTGATTCCAAGGCCTATGCCAATGGAACAAGCAACAACAAGCATATTGGAGTTCTTGTTGAAATCTACGCTTGAAAGCATCTGGATACCAGCCACTGCAACCATTGCAAACATTATAGTTGTAGCTCCGCCTATAACAGGCTGAGGAATAATTGTAGCTAAAGCTGAAAATTTCGGAATCAATCCAAGGCATAATAGAATAATACCGGAAGCGATTACAACAAAACGGCTTTTTACTCTGCTTAGAGCTAGGAGGCCTAAGTTTTGGTTAAACGTAGTATGTGGGAATGAATTGAAAATACCTGCGAAAATTGTGGCAAGTCCTTCTGCTCTAATTCCACGGACAATATCTTTTTCAGTAAGATCTTTCTCACAAACTTTACTAATTCCAAGGAATGTACCAGTTGATTCAATCATTACTGTAAACATAACAAAGGTCATCATGATTATTGAACCGAGATCGAATTTGGGTAGACCAAAATAAAATGGCTGAACAAAGCTTATCCACTTTGCATTTGCAACTGGTGTAAAATCTACTTTTCCCATAAATGTAGCAACTATTGTTCCTAAAACAATACCATTTAAAATAGAGAGAGACTGGAAAAATCCTTTTAAATATTTATTGGATAGTAGAACAACAATCATTACAAATCCGCCTAGTAATAGATTAGAGATACTTCCGAAATTTTTTGCACCTGCGCCGCCACCGATACTAGTGATACCAACACTTACCAAAGAAAGTCCCATTACTGTAACAACTGTGCCGGTTACAACAGTAGGGAAAAATTTCAATATCTTTCCATACAGTGGTGCCGCTAGTACAACTATTATTCCGGCTGCGATAATGGAGCCATAAGCTATTTGCAATCCAAAGCTTTTACCAACAATAATTAACGGACCAACGGCTGCAAAGGTGCAACCTAAAATTGCTGGCAGCCTCGCACCGGCAAATGAACTTATACCAATCGCTTGTAGTAAAGTTGCAATACCGGAACAAAATAAATCTGCGGCTACCAAAAATGTCAATTGTGTTGGCGTCAAACCTACAGCAGCACCGATAATTAATGGTACGGCTACTGCACCTGCATACATTGCAAGTACGTGTTGAAGGCCTAAAGGCGCAAGTTGGCCAATTGGAAGTACTTGATTTACTTCGTCCACTTTTTTGCTGTTTTCTTCTGACATATATAATACCCCCTAATAAAACATTTATTTTTAATACTTAAATTTTGAGCTTTAAGTATTAATTACGAAATAATGATGTGCCGAAATAAATTGTTAAAATAAAAATCTAATATTGTGTACGATTTCATAAATTGTAAATTAGCTACATTATTGTAGAAATTAAAATAATAAATATAAAAAACTTTTATTAACTAACTAATTAATCAATGTATTTTAATTTAACTATATTGTATAAATATTGTCAATGTTTAAATGATAAAAAAATTTCGGAATATAATAAAGATAATTGGAGTTTATAAGCTATTTTTTAGGAATTTGTTAGATTATGCAGAAAAAAATAAAGTTTAAATTATTTGAATGTTGACAAAAATATTTTACTATTATAGGATTAGATTAACTAGTCAATCTAATTTTTAATAATTGATATTTTGTCATTAATAACTCCGTAAATCAAAAGATGTCAATATTAAGATGTTAGCGAAAATTCGAAATTATGTATATTTTTTTATTTATATAAATTATTTGAATGTTGACAAAGTTATTTTGCTATTATAAAATTAGATTAACTAGTCAATAAAAAATGATTAATTGATACTTAGTTATAAATGTTTCTTTAAATTAATTAAAGAAATTAAGTTTAATAAATGTTTTAAAATTTAGGAGGGTAATTATGGAGGAAATTAAAGGATTAATTAAAAACTTGGAAAAATTAAATTACAAGGACATGTACAACAATGACTTTTTCTTGACATGGGAAAAGACAGATGATGAGCTTAAATCAGTATTTACAGTAGCAGATATACTACGTAAGATGAGAGAAAATAATATCTCTTCTAAAGTCTTTGATAGTGGACTAGCAATATCTTTATTCCGTGATAATTCAACAAGAACAAGATTTAGCTTTGCAAGCGCTTGCAACTTACTTGGACTTGAAGTTCAAGATTTGGATGAAGGAAAATCACAAATAGCTCACGGTGAAACTGTACGTGAAACAGCAAACATGATATCATTTATGGCTGATGTTATCGGTATCAGAGATGACATGTTCATCGGTAAGGGAAATAAATACATGCATGAAGTATCTGATGCAGTTAGAGAAGGTAATGAATCAGGAGTTCTTGAACAACGTCCTACACTTGTAAATCTTCAATGTGATATAGATCACCCAACTCAAGCTATGGCAGATATGTTACATATAATTCATGAATTTGGTGGTGTAGAAAATCTTAAAGGTAAGAAAATTGCTATGACTTGGGCATATTCACCTTCATATGGTAAACCATTATCAGTTCCACAAGGTATTGTTGGTTTAATGACAAGAATGGGTATGGAAGTTGTACTTGCTCACCCAGAAGGATATGAAATAATGCCAGAAGTTGAAGAAGTAGCAAGAAAAAATGCTGAATTAAGCGGTGGAAAGTTCACAAAAACTAATTCTATGGCTGAAGCATTCAAAGATGCTGATATCGTTTATCCAAAGAGCTGGGCTCCTTTTGCTGCTATGGAAAAACGTACTGAACTTTATGGAGAAGGCAAAATGGAAGAAATAAAAGTACTTGAAAAAGAACTTTTAGCACAAAATGCTAAACATAAAGATTGGGAATGTACAGAAGAGTTAATGAGCCTTACTAAAAACGGAAAAGCATTATACATGCACTGTTTACCAGCAGACATCACTGGTGTAAGCTGCAAAGAAGGAGAAGTAGCTGCTTCAGTATTTGATAGATATCGTGAACCACTTTACAAGGAAGCAGGATTTAAACCATATATCATAGCTTCAATGATGTTCTTAAGCAAAGTTAAAAATCCTGTAGAAACATTTGAAAATCTTTTAAACAATAAGCCACAAAGATTTTCAGGAAAATAGAATAAACATTTAGAGTTTACGGAGTGTGCCAGAGTGTTTTATGGACACTCCGCATTTTACATGTAGATTATGCAATAATAAAATTTATTTTTTATTGATATACATTCTTAAGGGGGGAAATTAAATGAGCGATAAGATGCGCCTGATTTCATTTGAAAAAATGCTTACTTGGGTTACTAAAGAACTAAAAGAAAAAGGATCTATTTTCGGTATTCATGAAAATAAGTTTTATAGAAACAAAAGTGGAAAATCAATTGAATTATTTGGTGAAAAACTAGCTTCACCACTAGGTCCTGCAGCAGGTCCTAATTCACAATTAACACAAAATATCGTTGCATCCTATTTAACTGGAAGCAGATTTATTGAGCTTAAAACAGTACAAATTATAGACGGGGAAGACTTACCTGTAGCTAAACCTTGTATTCGTGCAGAAGATGAATGTTATAACGTAGAATGGTCTACAGAACTAAGAGTACCAGATGCTTACGATGAATATATAAAAGCTTGGTTTTTACTTCATGTTTTAATGAAAGAACTTAATTTAAGCCAAGAAAGAGACTTTATGTTCAACATGAGTGTTGGCTACGATTTGGAAGGTATAAAATCTCCCAAAATAGATGCTTACATTGAAGGAATGCGTAATGCATCAAATACAGAGATTTGGAAGGAATGTAGAGAAGTAATTCTTAAAAACATGGACTTATTCACTAATTTCACTAAAGAAGATTTAGAAAAAATTTCACCAGTAGTTTGTCCATCAATTACATTATCTACACTTCATGGATGTCCTCCACAAGAAATTGAGAGAATAGCAAACTATCTACTTAAAGAAAAGCACTTACACACTTTTATAAAGATGAATCCAACTCTTTTAGGAGAAAAATTTGTTAGAGATACTTTTGATGCAATGGGCTATGATTATGTAGTTCTAAACGGACATCATTTTGTAAACGATTTGCAATACCCAGATGCAGTAGCAATGTTAAAGAGATTAAAAGTAGTTTCAAGTGAACTAAACCTAGGAATAGGAGTAAAGTTAACTAATACTTTACCAGTTAAAATTGATAATGGTGAATTGCCAGGAGAAGAAATGTATATGTCAGGTCGTTCTCTTTTCCCACTTTCAATAACTTTAGCATCAAGATTAGCTAAAGAGTTTGATGGTGATTTACAAATATCATACTCTGGTGGTGCAGACTTCTTTAATGTAGATAAGATTTTAGCTACAGGTATTCAACCAATTACATTTGCAACAACTATATTAAAGCCAGGTGGATATGAAAGAATAACACAAATGGCTGAAAAGATAGAAGGAGATCTAAACGGAGCCTTTGCTGGAATTAATACTGAGTTATTAGATAAGCTAGCTAAAGAAGCTATAACTGATAAATATCATATTAAGGACTTAAGAACTGTAGACAGCAGAAAGCTTTCTGATGAGCTTCCTACTTATGACTGTGCAATAGCACCATGTGCTGTAGGTTGTCCTATAAATCAGCAAATTCCTGAATATATAGCTTTAGTTGGCGGTAAGAAATATGATGAAGCTTTCTCTGTAATTGCAAAGGATAACACAGCACCAGCAATAACGGGAACTATATGTAATCATAATTGTCAATATAAGTGTACTAGATTAGACTATGATCAATCAGTTATGATCAGAGATATGAAGAAGATTGCAGTATTAAACGCTCAGGATAAATTTATTGAAAATGTTAAAATTTCAGATATAAAGAGCGACAAAAAGGTAGCAGTTATAGGTGCTGGCCCTGCAGGAATGGCAACAGCTCTATTCTTAAGAAGAAATGGCGTAGACGTAACTGTAATAGATAGAAAAGAAAGACCTTATGGTATTATAGAATACGTTATACCAGAATTCAGAATTCCTTCTGAAATGATTAAGAAAGATTACGAACTTGTTAAGAGTTATGGAGTAAACTTTCAATTTGGAGTAGATGGAAACTTCGCTATTGGAGCTTTAAAGAATAATTATGATTATGTGGTACTAGCTATAGGTGCTTGGAAGCCAGGTAGAATATCTCTTAAAGAAGGCGGAGATAAGGTTCTAAATGCTATTTCCTTCTTAGAAACACATAAAGCAGAAAAAGGAAATATGAATTTAGAAAAACATGTTTGTGTTATAGGTGGCGGAGACGTTGCTATGGACTGTGCTCGTGCAGCAAAGAGAGTTCCAGGAGTAGAAACAGTTTCTATCGTTTATAGAAGAACTAAGAAATTTATGCCTGCTGATAGAGAAGAAATTGAATTAGCTATGGCTGATGGTGTACTAGTTAAAGAACTTCTTGCACCAGTTGCTTTCAAAGACGGAAAACTTATCTGTGATGAAATGAAATTAGGTGATAAGGATGCTTCTGGAAGAAGAAGTCCTGTTGCTACTGGGAATACAGTAGAATTAGCTGCAGATACAGTTATAGCAGCAGTTGGAGAACAAGTTGACAGTCAAATACTAGCTAAGAATGGAATAGAGCTAGATGTTAAAGGCTTCGCTAAAGTGAACGAAGCACGTGAAACAAGCGTTCCAAACGTATATGTTGCTGGAGATATGAAAAAAGGACCAGCTACTATTGTTAAAGCAATTGCAGATGGAAAAGCAGTAGCTAAAGATATATTAGCAAAAGAAGGATTAAGCAATGACTTTGAGAAGAAGGTTCTTTCTGTAGATGAAAAAGTAATATACGGAAGAAAAGGTATATTGAAGGATGTTGTTAACTCAGAAAAAGAAGCTGAAAGATGCCTTTCATGTAACAACATTTGTGAATTATGTGTGGATGTTTGCCCTAACAGAGCAAATGTTATGATAGAAGTAGAAGGAGAATTCGCTTCTTCACATCAAATAGTACACTTAGATGGAATGTGTAATGAATGTGGTAACTGCGGTATCTTCTGCCCTCATAAGGGAAATCCATATAAAGATAAAGTAACAGCTTTCTGGAGTGAAGCGGATTTTGTTGACAGTACAAATAAAGGTTTCTTAGTTGTAGATAAGAATAAAGGTCTTTATAAAGTTAGAACTGAAAATGGAGATATTGTAAATCATACTATGGGCCAAGAAAATGTTATTTCAAAGCAAATGGAAAGCATTATTAAGAGTTGCGTAGAGAAATATAATTATATGTTATAGTACGATTTTTAAGTTTAACTCTTAATTTTTAGAATTAGAGATTGTAAAACACAAAACTGGGGAGGGGAAACAATGTTGTTAATTGGAAATGGTAAGGTGATTACTAGAGATAATAATAGACCAATTATTGATAATGGATGTGTTGCTGTAGATGGCAACAAGATTATCGAAGTTGGTATGACTGAAGAAATTAAAAACAAATATGCAGATGCTAGATTTATTGATGCAAAAGGTAGACTAATTATGCCAGGGTTTATTAATACCCATATGCATTATTACAGTACTTTTGCTAGAGGAATGGCTAATGATAGTCCTCCAGCGCAGAATTTTGTTGATATACTTACAGGGCTATGGTGGAGACTTGATAAGGTGTTAACTCTAGACGATGTTTATTATAGTGCAATTGTACCAATGATAGATCAAATAAAAAATGGTGTAACTACTGCATTTGATCATCATGCAAGTCCTTATGCAATTAGAGGAAGCTTATTTAAAATAGCAGAGGCTGCAGAAAAAGTAGGTATCAGAAGCAACTTATGTTATGAGACTTCTGATAGAGACGGAGAAAAAATTATAGATGAGGGTATTGCTGAAAATGCAGAGTTCATTAAATACTGTAACAGCAAAAATGATGATATGCTTAAAGGTATGTTTGGACTTCATGCATCAATGACAATATCAGAAAAAACTTTAGAAAAGTGTTTAAAATCTATACAAGGTTTAAATACAGGTTTCCATGTTCATACTGCAGAGGGAATTGAAGATGTAGAAGATTCAAAAGAAAAGTATGGCAAAGGCGTTGTAGAAAGATGGTATGATGCAGGCGTTCTATCAAATAAGACAATTGCAGTACACTGCGTTCATGTATCAGACAAAGAAATGAATATGCTTAAAGAGAAGGATGCTATAGTTGTGCATAATCCTGAGTCTAATATGGGTAATGCTGTAGGAGCATCACCTGTACTTAAATTGTATGAGAAGGGAATCCTATTAGGACTTGGAACAGATGGATATACTGCAGATATGATGGAGTCCTATAAAGTTGGAAATATTATACACAAACATGTTGCAGGAGATTCTAAAGTAGCATGGGGAGAAATTCCACAGATGCTATTTGAAAATAACAGAAAGATTACTGAGAGATTTATCGATGGTAAGGTTGGAATTTTAAAAGAAGACGCACTAGCAGATATAATTATTGTAGACTATAATTCTTCAACACCAATTAATGAGAATAATATTAACAGTCATTTATTATTTGGTATAAATGGACGTCATGTTGATACTACAATTATAAATGGTAAAGTTGTTATGGAAGATAGAAAGCTTATTGATATTGATGAAGAAAGAATTATGGCAAGAAGTAGAGAATTAGCAGCTGCTGTTTGGAAGCGTTTCTAAAAAATTATTGTTCTTGATTTTCTCGAATAAAGTAAAGCAAATAGGTAAAGAAATGATACTACGAGAATAGAAAGGTTATCTTGCTTATTATAGCAAAGCAACCTTTCTATTTTTTATAAAATAAGTAAATACAATACATAAAATAAATAATGACCCAAATTATTATTGAAAACAATTTCACAGGGACGTATAATTTAACTAACTAATTAATAAAAGAATTATTTTCGATTTATGTATTTTTATGTAATATATTTGTACAAGTACTCAGGATATTTGAAACTTTATGTGAATTTATAGGCGTTTTAATTTAAAAGGATATGAGTTTGATGCTTTAGTTATTGATGACAGTAATCTATATATATTCAAACCATTGTCAATAGAAGAAAAATTACAGAAGTTTATCTATACTGGAGATGATAGAAATATTAAAGAAAGATACGTTGCTGATAAAAAAAGTAGAAGGACCAAGGTTTTATTAAAAATTTAAATTTCTAAAATAAACAGATTTAAGAAATTTAAAATGTAAAGGAGGGCTTTGCATGAGAAAAGCTATGATAATTGGAGTTTCATTTATAGTATCATTTATAATTGTAGTAGGTGTTAGATTAAATGGTATTAATGCTCTTTTATTATTTGGATTAGTTAACTCGCTATTTATTTGGTTTGGAATATATTTTAGTGATAAGAAGAGTTCATGTAAGGAGGATAATCAACAAATATCTTCTACTTACAATAACTATATGGAAGATAAAGAGCTTAAAGCATATTTCAAAAAAATACTTAATAATGCTATCTATTTAAATGATGCTTTAGAAAATATTAAAGCAGGGGCCACAGAAGGGGGGAAGGCTGCAGAGCTTATTGCTTTTAATACTCAAAACATTGTAGAACAAAACAATGAACAATTAAAAATTGTTGATGAAACAACACATAATTCTAAAGAAATTACGGGAATGATTTTTAGTGCCGCTGAATTTGCTGATAATGCAAACAAGAAAGCACAAAGCTCTATGAGTACTTCTATAGAGGCTAGTAAAGCAGTTAAAAAGATTGTTGAAACTATGCAGGGGATTGAAGAAACAGCATCACAGACGTCTTCGATGATAAATACTTTAACAGAAAAATCAAAACGAATTGGAGATATTATCTCTTTTATAACAAGCATTGCGAGCCAGACTAATTTACTTGCGTTAAATGCCGCAATTGAGGCAGCACGTGCAGGTGAAAGTGGAAGAGGCTTTGCGGTGGTAGCAGATGAAGTAAGAAAGTTAGCAGAACAATCTAATACTGCAGCTTCTGAAGTAAGTAAGATTGTTGGAGAGATAAGAAAAGATATTAATTCTTCATCAGTTTCTATTGAACAGGTAACAAATTATGTTTCAGAAGGTGTTACTGTGACAAATGAAGCAGGTGATTCACTAGAAGAAATATTGGAGGCCTTTAGAGAAAGTGTAAAACAAACAGAGCAAATTCAGCAACTTATTCATAAAACCGTTAAAAATTGTGATATAGTATTGTCTATTACAGAAAAGAATCAAGAGATGGCATATACAACAGCAAGGGCAACTGAGGAAATTGCAGCAGCCTCACAGGAGCAAAATGGATCTATTGAAGAGATTAAAAGCAGCATTGAAGTTATAACGGAGTTGTCAGAAAAAACCAAACAACATATTGCTTCTGCTGTTATGGATAAATTGATGTACATCAAAACGCTTCAATTTAAGGAAATTGTGGAAAAAGATAAAAGTTTTGATGGTTCAATTGATAAAATGAAGGTAATTGCATCAGAATTAGGGGTAGATGGGGTAGATGTTACTAATACTGAAGGAGTTATTTGGCATTCAAATATACATACGGCTATTGGTTTGAATATATATCAGTTGATGAGGGATAATGAGAGCCAAGATCTTAAAAAAGATTTGTTTATTGATAAAAAACCATATTCAGTTAGTTTATTAAAAACAAGTGTGCAGACAGGAAAACTTCATAAGTTTATGATGGTTCCAAATTATGATACAGGAATTATATATCAGGTTTCATTGTCTTATGAATCTTTACTAAAATTGTTGGATTAAAGAGATTTTATGATTTATATGTTGAAATTAAGTTCAATTTACTTTAAAATTCATAGTGAACAATATATTTAATAAGTTATTTTTATATTGATAGGTTCACAATTGTTATAATAAATTACTTTAATTATAACTAAAACTATAGTTATTCTTAGAAAAGAGGTTATAATATGGCAAAGGGGATAGATGAAAAGATACTGGATGCTGCAATGAAGGTAGTATCAAGAGAGAAAATAAGCGGTACTCGTATGCATATGATTGCAAAGGAAGCTGATATGAGTCAGGCTAACTTACATTATTACTTTTCTACTAAAAATGATTTAATGATAGCTCTTTTAGATATTATACAAGAAAAGTTTTCAGGCAACCGTAAGAATTATATTGATATAGAAGATAAAGCAGTTGTAGAGAATATTAGGGGATTTTTTGAACAGAAAAAAAATGAGATTCTTCATAATAAGGAGATAGATTATCTTCAATTTGATTATTGGGTTCAGGGAACAGTAAATGAAGAAATAAGAGAAAAATTCCAAAATACCTTTAACATATGGCGCAATAGTATTAGTGAGGTTTTAAATAAAGGTGAATTTAAGGCTGATATTAGTGAAAATAAAAGAGATGTGCTGCCATTTATAGTTGTATCTTTAATGCTTGGAGCCTCAATGCAGTATCTTATTGACGAAGGTAAATTTAATTTGGAAGAATATTTTAATGTAGCTGAAAAGATAATATTTGATCAGTTTTTAATTAAAGAAGATTAGTTGTTTTAGAGTGGTATAAGTTACCACTCTTTTAATTTTATAAAATAAATTAAATCTTTCGAATATTGACTAAACATTTATACTATAATAAAATAAAATTGACTAACTAATTAATTAAAAAATAGAATCCTTTTTTGTCCTAAAAGAATCAGTCAGAGTACTTGTGATGATTTTAAACAAAAACCATGGTAAAATTAGTATATAAGTAACGGAAAGTTTTAAAATCATATTGATAAAAATATTTAAATTACAAGGATGGAGAACTATGACGGAATCATTATTAAAGCAAATTCAAGATACAGTAGTAAAATATACTAATGTAATATCAAATGTTGTTAATGTTGATGTTGAAATTATTGATAAAGATTTTAATAGGATTGCAGGTACAGGAGTATATAAGGATAAAATTAATGAAAATATTTCAAAGGAAGCATATGTTTACAGTGAAGTTATAAGAACTGGAGAACATCATATAATAGAAAATCCCGGAAAGCATGCTTTGTGTAAAGAGTGTGAAAGAAGGAATTGTTGTGTAGAGAAGCTTGAAATAAGTACACCTATTAAATTTGATAATGAAATAATTGGTGTAATAGGGCTCATTTGTTCTACTGAAGAACAGAGAACTAATATCTTAAATAAAATGGTACCTTACCTTCAATTCCTGGATCAAATATCGGAATTTATTAGTAATAAGATATATGAATATTTAGAAACAGAAAGAAATAAAGCGTCGATTTTTTTGCTTCAACAGATAATAGATAGTGTTGATAAAGGAGTAATTGTTATTGATGATAATGAATGCATATATCATATGAATAATAGTGCTATGAAGCAACTTAGGCTTACACCGTCATATGTTGGCAAAAGTATCAAAATTACATCTGAGAATGAATTTATAATCGGGGAAGAGGAATTTTTTGTAGTTATAGGGGATAATGAATACCGTTTATTAGGAGAGATATTATTAGTACCTACAGCGATTTCCTCCTATAACAAGGTTTTCATATTTAATCAAATAAAGAAGTTAAAAAATGATGCATATGAAATAACAAATGCTCATCAATCGATAAAAGTTGATAATATTTTAGGACAGTCTAAAAAAATGCTAAATCTTAAAAATGCTATTTTAAAGGCTGCAGATTCAAATTCTACAATACTTATTACAGGAGAAAGTGGTACTGGAAAGGAATTAGTTGCAAGAGCAATACATTCAGAGAGTAAAAGAAGTGACAAGCCTTTTATTGCAATAAATTGTGGAGCAATTCCAGACACTTTATTGGAAAGTGAATTTTTTGGATATGTAAAAGGTGCCTTTAGTGGAGCTAATCCAAATGGGAGAATAGGAAAATTTGAATTAGCGAACAAAGGAGTAATTTTTCTAGATGAGATTGGAGATATGCCTCTTCATCTTCAAGTAAAAATATTAAGAGTGCTTCAAGAGAGAAAACTTGTAAGGATAGGGTCCAACCAGCTTATAGATCTAGATATTAGAGTAATTGCAGCTACTAATAAAGACCTGAAACAGCTTATAAAAGAAAATAAATTTAGAGAAGATCTTTATTATCGTTTAAATGTGATACCAATAAATATACCTCCTTTAAGAGAAAGAGATGGAGATATAGAGATAATCATTACAAAACTCATCGAAAAATATAATAGTGTATTCGACAAGTATGTACACACTATAGATATTGATGCTAAAGCTATATTAGTCAATTACCCTTGGCCAGGAAATATTAGAGAACTTGAAAATACAATAGAATATATGATTAATTTAGCTGATGAAAGTGGCATATTAACGGTTGAGATGATTCCTCAGAGTATTTTGGAATACAAGGGAGGAAATAAAGTAAACGCTGATACTGATGGTATCAGAGCTCTTAAGGATATAGAAAATGAATATATTTTAAAGGCTTTAGATATTTGTGGAAGAGATACAAAAGGAAAGCAGATAGCTGCTAAAAAATTAGGGATAGGAATAGCAACTCTTTATAGAAAACTTGAAGGTCGATAGATTATAGAGACAGGAGAAGCTAACGAAGTGCTTGAAAAGTTATTAAAATGATAAGTTATCATTTTGATAACTTTTTTTAGTCATTAATAATATGAATACAGCAGAATGCTCAGTTTTTGTGTTAAAGAGTTTAAAGAATTTTGTTAAGATTTATAAGAATACGTAAAATTAATATATTTTAAGAATTATAAATGTTTGCAAAAGTGCTATAAAAATAATTTTATTATCAAAATGATAAATATAATAAAGATATATTACTGTGAGGGGGTTAGACAGGGAGTTAGAGAAACTATCAAAATGATAAATAATTATCATTCTGATAGTTTTAGCTATTTTTTAGCTTAAATATTAGTAAAATATAATATTAAATGACTTCTAGATTAAGATTTAAAGACATATAACTAAATTTTTTTTATAGGTTTACATATTTTTTGGCACGGGAATTGCTTATATAAAAGGACAGAAGAATGAAGCTGCAGTAATAACTGTTATAGAAGTTCTTTAAGTAAAATTATTAATAGCTACAAAATAATGTTTTGAGTAGTGAGGAGGATAAAAGTGGTTGAATCAGTTAAATGGGTAAAAAATGATAAGGCTAGAGATAAGAGTGAAAAAGTATCTGTTGATCTCTTTAGTCAAGAGAGTGTAAAAAATGCTAAAAAATTTCATGAGAGTTTTGATGTATATTCCAGAACACCTCTTGTAAGATTAAAAAATCTTTCAGAAAAGTTAGGAGTATCTGAAATACTTGTAAAAGATGAATCATATAGATTCGGACTTAATGCATTTAAGGTGCTTGGAGGTTCATATGCTATCGGAAACTTACTTGCAAAAAGATTAGGGGTTCCAATGAGCGAAGTTTCCTTCGATATGCTTAGATCAAAAGAAACAAAAGAAAAACTAGGTGAAATTACTTTCGCGACAGCTACTGATGGTAATCATGGAAGAGGAGTAGCTTGGGCAGCACAGCAGCTTGGACAAAAAGCTGTAGTTTATATGCCAAAGGGATCTTCAAAGACTAGACTTGAAAACATAAGAGCAACTGGAGCAGAAGCTAGTATTACTGATATGAACTATGATGATGCAGTTAGATATGCATTATCAAATGCAGAAAAGTATGGATGGGAAATGGTACAAGATACTGCATGGGAAGGATATGTTGAAATACCAACATGGATAATGCAAGGATACGCTACATTCATGCTTGAAGCAGTAGAACAAATTAAAGAATATGGTTTAGAAAAACCTACACATGTATTTGTACAAGCTGGAGTTGGTGCTTTAGCTGGAGCAGTACAAGGATTTTTAGCAGCTGTATACGAAGAAGACAGACCTATAACAACAATAGTTGAACCAAACTTAGCAGATTGTATTTATAGATCAGCAGTTAATGGAAAAATGACAAATGTTACAGGAGATATGCCTACTATAATGGCAGGACTTGCTTGTGGTGAGCCTAATCCTATGGGATGGGATATACTTCGTGACTATTCAGACGCGTATATATCTTGTGAAGATTTTATTTCAGCTAATGGTATGAGAGTTTTAGGAAACCCAATAGGTGATGATAAAAAGGTTGTATCCGGAGAATCAGGAGCTGTAACTACAGGAGCAGTATATTCTATACTCACAAATGAAAATTTAAAAGAACTTAAAGAACAATTAGGAATCAATAAGGATTCAAGAATTTTAGTTATAAGCACAGAAGGAGATACAGACCCAGATAAATATAGAGAAATAGTATGGGAAGGTAGCTACCAAAACAAATAGTCGCTAAATAATTATATGTTAAATAAATAATTATGCTAAATAAATAATAGAAAAATGGAGGAATTAACAATGGATTTCAATAAAATTAAAGAAGCATCACAAGCTTACAAACCAGCTATGACTAAATTTTTAAGAGACTTAGTAGCAATCCCAGGTGAAAGCTGTGAAGAGGAAGGCGTTATCAAAAGAATCGAAGCTGAAATGAAAGCATTGGGATACGACAAAGTTGTAATCGACCCTCAGGGAAATGTACTTGGTTACATGGGAACAGGCGAAACTTTAATCGGATTTGATGCTCATATAGATACGGTAGGTATCGGTAACAGAGCTAACTGGGAATTTGATCCATATGAAGGATATGAAAATGATGAAGAAATCGGTGGAAGAGGAGTAACAGACCAGTTAGGCGGTATCGTATCAGCTGTATACGGTGCTAAAATAATGAAAGACTTAGGTCTTTTAAGCGACAAATACACAGCATTAGTTGTAGGAACTGTTCAAGAAGAAGACTGTGATGGTAACTGCTGGTTATATATAATCAACGAAGATAAAGTTAGACCTGAATTTGTAGTAAGTACAGAGCCAACTGATGGCGGTATCCACAGAGGACAAAGAGGACGTATGGAAATCCGTGTTGATGTTCAAGGAGTTTCATGCCACGGTTCAGCTCCAGAAAGAGGAGACAACGCAATCTACAAAATGGCTGAAATATTAACAAATGTTAGAGACCTTAACGAAAATGATGCTGCTGATGATACAGAAATTAAAGGCTTAGTAAAAATGTTAGATGAAAAATACAACCCACAATACGAAGAAGCTAGATTCTTAGGACGTGGTACTTGTGCTACATCACAGATATTCTATACTTCACCAAGCCGTTGTGCAGTAGCTGACTCCTGCTCAATTTCAATAGACCGTCGTATGACAGCTGGCGAAACTTGGGAAAGCTGCTTAGATGAAATTCGTGCACTTCCAGCTGTTAAAAAATACAATGCAACAGTAAGCATGTACGAATATGAGAGACCAAGCTGGACTGGACTTTCATACCCACAAGAATGCTACTTCCCTACATGGGTTATTTCAGAAGATCATCCTGTAACAAAAGCAATGGAAGAAGCATATATCAGCCTTTACGGAACAACAAGAAGCGGTGCTGCTTCAGAAGATGCAATGAGAAAAGCTCGTCCACTTACTGATAAATGGACATTCTCAACAAACGGTGTTGCTATAATGGGTCGTCATGGAATTCCTGTTATAGGATTTGGACCTGGTGCAGAAGCTCAGGCACATGCTCCAAATGAAAAAACTTGGAAAGAAGATTTAGTAAAATGTGCTGCTGTATATGCTGCATTACCAACTATATACACTAAAAATAATAAATAGTAATTCAATGTATAAGCTGGATATTTAAAATTCAGCTTA
This sequence comes from Clostridium nitrophenolicum, assembly GCF_055391695.1. NCBI lineage: Bacteria > Bacillati > Bacillota > Clostridia > Eubacteriales > Clostridiaceae > Clostridium > Clostridium nitrophenolicum. Next base: position 5,526,166 of record NZ_AP042469.1, on the reverse strand, counting down.
TACAAGTATTTATAAGAGGTTTATGAAATTATTTCCAATATTTGATTAAATAATATTGAAATCTATGGAGGAATATTAAATGGGAATTGGCAAATTAGTTATAGCCCTAGGTGGAAATGCACTTCAAGAATCAGGAAGTCCTGCAACAGCAGAAGCTCAATTAGAAGTAGTTAGAAAAACTTGTGAATACATTGGAGATATGAAAACTAAAGGATATCAAGTTGCAGTAGTTCATGGAAACGGACCACAAGTTGGTAGAATCTTACTTTCATCAGAAGCAGGAGCTAATGTTACACCAGCAATGCCTTTTGATGTATGTGGTGCTATGAGCCAAGGATATATAGGATATCATATTCAACAAGCATTAAGAAAGTCTTTAGATAAAAGAAATATAAAGGTACCTGTAGTAACACTTGTAACACAAGTAGTTGTAGACAAGGATGATGAAGCATTTAAGAATCCAACTAAACCAATAGGACCTTTCTATACTGAAGAAGAAGCTAAGAAAATTGAAAAAGAAAAGAATTATACAATGAAAGAAGATGCAGGAAGAGGATGGAGAAGAGTTGTGGCATCTCCAACACCAAAGAGAATAGCAGAACTTAATTGTATTGAAACTTTAATGGATTCAACTATTTGTATAGCAGCTGGCGGCGGCGGAATTCCTGTTATTGAAAGAGAAGATGGTTCCCTAGAAGGTACTGCAGCAGTTATAGATAAGGATCTTGCAGCTGAAAGACTTGCTGAAGATCTTGATGCAGATATACTTATGATATTGACAGAAGTTGAAAAAGTATCAATCAACTTCAGACAGCCTAACCAAGTGGATCTTGGACATATTACTGTAGAAGAAGCAGAAAAATATATGGCAGAAAGACATTTTGCTCCAGGATCAATGCTTCCAAAGGTTAAAGCTGCAGTTATGTTTGCAAAGGCAAACCCTAAACATAGGGCAATAATAACTTCACTTTACAAAGCAGTAGATGCAATAGAAGGAAAGACAGGAACAATTATTACATTGAATAAGTAATAAGATTAATAAAATTAAGTTTCTAAAATAGATTTTTAAAAATAAATTTATATAGATCCGTAGATAAGTTTTAACATAAATTTATTTGCGGGTCTATAATCGCAATTATATGTAGTAGTTTGATTTAAGAGTATAGTGCTTAAAGTGGCAAACTTATGATTTAGAATACCATATACAAAAGTTTAATAGAATAAAATTAAGAAAGAGATATGCTGGAAAGCAAAAGAAAGAATTATTATAAGATGAAAAGGGTTACGCAAGGATTATTATTTCACTGTATAGCACTAGTTAAGTTTTAAGAGAACAATTAATCATCTAGTAAAGATTCTAGCATAGAGGGGTATTATGGCAAAGTTAAAAGTAAATATATGTGGTATAAATTTTCCCAATCCTGTTATGACGGCAGCAGGACCAAGTTCTAAAGATGGAGATCTTTGTCTTGCAGCTGCAAAAGGCGGTGCCGGCGGAATAGTGACAAAAACAATATCTGTAAGTCCTGCAGAAGTACCGCGTCCATGTATGGCTAATATAAACAGTGGATTTATGAACGTAGAACTATGGTCAGAGCTTCCAAAGGAGCAGTGGTTTGAGGTAGAGTATAAAAAGGCTAAAAAGGCTAAGGTACCAATAATTATAAGTATAGGTCACACAGCTTACCAAATTAAAGAATTGGCACCCTTTGTAAAGTCTTATGCAGATGCTATTGAGATTTCTACTCATTACGAAGGAACAGATGTAACTCCCTTTGTTGAGGCTATAAAGATTGCTAAAAGAGAATTTGATGTGCCTGTGTTTATGAAAATAAGTCCACAAGCAGATATTAAACCCATAGTAAAGGCTATAGAAGATGCAGGAGCAGATGGGATTGTTATGGTAAATTCCTTTGGACCATGTATGTCAATAGATGTCAATACAGGACATCCTATTATAGGAAGTAAAACTGGCTATGGATGGCTTTCAGGAGTATCCATTCGTCCACTTGCAATAAGATGTGTATATGAAGCTTATCAGGTGGTTAACATTCCTATAATTGGTGTTGGCGGTGTAACAAATGGTAAAGATGCTGCGGAAATGTTTATGGCAGGCGCTTCTGCAGTTCAGGTGTGCACACAAGCTATACTTAAAGGTTCAAATGTATATGGAAGAATTGCTAGCGAATTAAATGCCTTTCTTGATGAGAAGGGATATAAAGATGTAAATGAAATAAAGGGACTTGCTCATAAAAAGGTGGCGGAAAGAAAGTTTCGAACACATTCAATTCCACCAGTAGTGAGTTATGATGATTGTATAAAATGTGGTACTTGTAGGACTAGTTGTGTATATGGAGCTATTACAGTTGATGGTAAGCTTCATATAGATAAAGATAAATGTTTTGGTTGTGGATTATGTGTAACAAAGTGTCCAAAGCGTGCTCTAAAAATACCTTTAAGGTAATCTATAAAGTTTATTAGTTATGATGCTTTGTTTTAGATAAATATTAAAAAGATGTGGATTTTACATTATAGAAAGGGGAAGAGCTTATGGGTATTGTGCTTAAAGGAGGAAAAATTGTAACTGCGGTAGATACCTATTTTTCAGACATACGTATAGAGAATGAGAAAATTGTTTCTATAGGAAGTAACTTGGAAAGGCCAGGGGATGAAATAATATCTGCTGAAGAATGTTATGTTTTTCCTGGAGGTATAGATACTCATACTCATTTCGACTTAGAGGTAGCTGGAACAGTTACAGCGGACAATTTTGAAAGTGGTACAAAGGCAGCAGTAGTTGGAGGAACTACTACCATATTAGACTTTGCCACTCAAAATAGAGGTGAAACCTTAAAAGAAGGATTGAATAACTGGCGTAAAAAGTCAGAGGGTAAATGCTATTGTGATTACGGATTTCATATGGCTATAAGTGATTGGAATGATAATATTTCCGATGAGATGGAGGACATGGTTAATAAGGGTATTACTTCCTTCAAATTATACATGGCTTATAAATCTACCATGCAGGTAGATGATGAAGTAATCCTTAAAGCTTTAAGAAGAAGTAAAGAAATCGGAGGATTAATTGGTTTTCATTGTGAAAACGGTGATATTATAGATGTTTTGGTAAACGAAGCAATAGAAAAGGGGAATACATCTTACGCTTATCATCCATTGACAAGACCTGTTGAAGTTGAGAGAGAAGCAATAACAAGATTACTTCAACTAGCAGAAATAGCGGATTCACCGGTTAACATAGTGCATTTAAGTTCTAAAGAAGGACTTTCAAGTATTTTAGAGGCTAAGAAAAGGGGAGTAAAGGTATATGTAGAAACATGTCCCCAATACTTACTTTTAGATGATTCTAAATATGAACAAAAAGAAAAGGACAATTTTGAGGGGGCTAAATTTGTTATGTCACCTCCTCTAAGAAAAAGTTATGATCAGGAGGCATTATGGAAGGCGTTAGCTTCTGGTGAAATAAATACTATCGCAACAGATCACTGCTCCTTTAATTTTAAAGGACAGAAAGATATGGGAATAAATGATTTTAGCAAAATACCTAATGGAGCTCCAGGAGTAGAGCATAGGATAGCCCTTATATATACTTATGGAGTTGTTCCAGGAAGGATAAGTATAAATGAAATGGTAGCCCTCACTTCAACTAATGCTGCAAAGCAATTTGGACTTTTTCCAAGAAAGGGTACCATTGCAGTAGGCAGCGATGCAGATTTAGTAGTATGGGATCCTAGAACTGTTTCTAAAATAAGCGCAGAAAAGCAGAGTCATAGAGTTGACTATACACCATATGAGGGTTTTGAACAGAAAGGACATGCGGCTTATGTGTTTTTAAGAGGCAAAGCAGTTGTAAAAGATTGCAAATTATGTGAAGAAAAAGCTATAGGTAAATATTTGCATAGGGATGCATTGCCTTTTCATTAATTTAAAAAATCTGATTGTTTATAATACCACAAAAACTAATTGAAAGTGATATTTACTTTTAAGAGAGAGAGGAATATGAAATGTTTAAAGTAAATGTAAATGGTAAAGATTATAAATCGGAAACAGATATGGCATTGATGGATTTTCTACGCGACGAATTAGGAATAATATCTGTAAAGAATGGATGTAAAGAGGGTGCCTGTGGAACTTGCACTGTTATTATTGATGGCAAGACAACTCGTGCTTGTGTACAAAAGCTTTCTAGATTGGAAGGAAAGAAGATACAAACAATAGAAGGATTTACAGAAAGAGAAAGAGAGGTATTTGTATATGCCTTTGCTGCCGCAGGAGCTGTACAATGCGGATTTTGTATCCCTGGTATGGTTATATGCGGTAAATGCTTAATAGATCAAAATCCAAATCCTACTAGAGAAGACATAAAGCAAGCAATTCGTACTAATATTTGTCGTTGCACTGGATATGCCAAGATTGAAGAGGGTATCCTTTTAGCGGCAAAAATGCTAAGAGAAAACTTAGAAGTTCCTGAATTAAAGCAAACAGGAAAGGTTGGAGAGAGAACCTGTCGTGTTGATGCTCGTGAAAAAACATTAGGAACAGCAAAATATGCAGATGACTACAGCTTTGATGGCATGCTTTATGGAAAGAATGTATTCAGTAAATATGCTCGTGCAAAGGTATTATCTATTGATACAAGCAAGGCTCTTAAAATGCCAGGAGTTGTTGCAATATACACTGCAAAGGATATACCAGGCAAGAGATATATTGGACATTTAGCGCAAGACTGGCCAGGTATGATTGATGTAGGAGAAGAAACAAAATGCATCGGAGATACCCTTGCAATGGTTGTCGCCGAAACAAGAGAACAAGCAGTGGCGGCAGTAAAGGCTGTAGAAGTAGAGTACGAAGTATTGAAACCAATTTGTACACCTAAAGAAGCTGACGCGACTGGCGCTCATCAGGTGCATGGAGAAGGTTTTATGCACTTTGGCAAGTTCAGAATTCCGGAAAACAATGTATTTGATCATCAAGAAGTAAAACGCGGGGATGCGGAAACTGCACTTGCAAATTCTAAATTTGTAGTAGAAGGTACTTTTTATCTTCCACCAACTGAACATGCCTTCATGGAGCCAGAAACTGCAATTGGTTTGCCTGATGGAGATGGTGTCAAGGTTATTACAGGGGGACAGGGCATTTATGATGAATATCATGAACTTAGTAATTATCTAGGTCTTCCATTGGGAAAAGTAAGAATACAAAGTGCTGTTGTTGGAGGAGGATTCGGTGGTAAGGAAGATATGAGTGTGCAGCATCAAGCGGCACTTTGTGCTTATCTTACCAAACGACCTGTAAAAGTATCTTTTAGCCGTCAGGAAAGCATAAACTATCATCCAAAACGTCATGCAATGGAGATTTATTGTAAAATTGGCTGTAATGAAAATGGTATCTTGCAGGGAATGAAAGCGAGACTTATCTCTGATACAGGTGCTTATGCTTCTCTTGGTGGTCCAGTACTACAAAGAGCTTGTACACATGCTGGTGGTCCTTATAATTATCAGAATGTAGATATAGAGGGAGATGCTTACTATACTAATAATCCTCCAGCTGGTGCCTTCCGTGGTTTCGGGGTAACACAATCTTGTATGGTAGTAGAATCTCTAATAAATCAGTTAGCAGAAAAAGTGGGACTTTCCGGATGGGAATTCCGATATCGTAATGCCATTAGACCGGGACAATCACTACCTAATGGGCAGATAGCAGACAAGGGAACTGCTATGGTAGAAACCCTGGAAGCAGTAAAAGAAGATTTTAAAAAATATGAAGCAGATCCAAATTATTATGTAGGTATTGCTTCTGCAATGAAGAATGCAGGTGTTGGAGTAGGTCTTCCTGATATTGGACGTTGTAACTTAAAAATAATCGATGGGAAAGTTCATGCCAGATCTTCTGCCGGTGCAATTGGTCAAGGCGTACAAACTGTGTTGTTACAAATGATCTGTGAAACAACAGGATTAATGCCGGACCAAATTGTTGTGGAACATCCTGATACAAAATATACACCTGACTCAGGTACGACAACAGCGTCCCGTCAAACAACATTTGCCGGAGAAGCGGCACACCAATCATCGCTGCAATTAAAGGCTGATTTAGACGCTGGATGTACATTAGAAGATTTAGAGGGTAAGGAATATATTGGAGAATTTGGTTTTGAAACAGACCCAATTGGTTCTCCAAAAGCTAATCCAGTCAGCCATATTGCCTATGGATATGGAACACAACTTGTTATTATCGATAAAGAAGGAAAATTAGTAAAAGTTGTTGCAGCTCATGACCTTGGAAGAGCGATCAATCCTCTTTCTGCCACAGGTCAGGTAGAAGGTGGGGTAGCTATGGGTCTTGGATATGGTTTGACGGAAGACTTCCCACTAAAAGATGGAGTTCCTCAAGTAAAGCTTGGTACATTAGGCATTTTTAAGGCAACTCAAATGCCACCTGTTGAAGTTCATTTGATTGAAAAAAATGATCCTGATAAGGTAGCATTTGGTGCTAAAGGTATTGGGGAAATTGTGTGCTGTATGTGTGCACCAGCAGTACAGGGAGCATATTATAAACTCGATGGTAAGTTTAGAACTAAGTTACCTTTAGAAGATACGGCTTATAGAAAGAAAAAGTAGTATATTGAAACTTATTCAGATGGAGCCTTAGCTCCATCTGAATTTTTATTAGATATCTAAAATCTGTGATTATATTATATCTAGTAAAAATAATTGGTAAAGAGGGAGATGAAACTATGTTTAATGAGACTGTAATTGTAAGAGAAGGCGGAGACATAGCCTCAAGTACAATACAAAAATTACACAAGGTCTTAGACACAGTAGCAGGTGATAGAAAATAGATTAAATCAGATACACAAGCAAGTTATATAAAGGAAGTTAGAAATATCTTATATAAAGAGGTGATTGAAATGGTAGATATTCTAATTACTAATGGATTAATTGTAGATGGAACTGGTAAGGACTCTTATTATGCAGATATAGCAATTAAAGATGAAAAGATAATAAAAATTGAAAAAAATATATGCAATGAAGCAAAAGAAGTTATTAATGCATCTGGACTAGTGGTGTGTCCTGGATTTATAGATGTACATAGTCATAACGACTTAGTACCTCTTATGGATAATAAAATTCGAAACTTAAAATTAATGCAGGGAGTTACTACTGAATTAGTTGGACAATGTGGTTTAGGTGTAGTTCCATGTGTAGAAAGTGAAAGTAAGGTATGGAAGAATTATGTTAGAGGTGTAGTGGGAGATCCTTGTATAGAATGGAATTTTCCTACACTTGGTGAATATATAAATAAAATTACTTCAAAAGGGTTAAAAAATAACTATGCTGTACTGATTTCTCATGGGGCTATTAGAACAAGTATAATGGGCTTTGATAATAGAAAACCTACAGAAACTGAACTAAATAATATGTGTGAAATAGTAAAGGATGCTATGGAAGCAGGAGCGTTTGGAATGTCTATAGGACTTCAGTATATGCCTGCTGTATTTAGTAGTAAAGATGAATTAATTGAAATGTGTAAAGTAGTTAAAAGCTATAATGGAATGATTATGGTTCATTTACGAAATCATGATAGTACTATAGTGAACGCTTTAGATGAAATTATATCAATAGCAGAGGCTTCAGGTGTTAAACTTCATATTTCTCATTTGCGTTCTTATAATTCGATAGATTATGGTAAAAATGCAGAAGTTCTTCTTAATTTTGTAGATAAGGCAGTTAATGAAGGTATAGATATTACTTTTGATGAACACCTTTATCTTTCAGGAAGTACCTTAATGACTCAGCTTTTACCTCCGTGGCTTACGGATAAAGGAACTAATGTATTAATAGAAAAATTAAAAGATAAACAAGTATTATCTAGAGTAAAAGAGGAATTGAATAATAAAGATCTTCATTATTCAGGGTGGGACAACTATAGTGCTATTACAGGCTGGAATGGAGTACTTATAACTTCACTTAAAAAAACTGAAAACTTAAAATATGTTGGAAAAACAGTTGGAGATATTGCCAAAGAATTAGGTATAGATCCACTAGATTTTGTATCTCAGCTTCTTATCAAAGAAGAAACAGGAGTAGGAATAGTAACTTTAAATGTATTTTCAGAAGAAGATACTATCAAGCTTATAAAGCACCCTTCTCAAATGGTGGGTTCAGATAGCATACCTGCTGGTGTGCCACATCCACGTCTATACGGAAACTATCCTCTTTTTATAGGTAAGTTTGTGAGAGAAAAAAAGGCGCTTAGTCTGGAAGAAGCTATATACAAGTCAACAGCTTTTCCAGCAGCAACATTAGGTTTGAAAGATAAAGGAGAGTTATCTGTTGATAAAGTAGCTGATATTACCATATTTGATTCAAATCAAATTATAGGTTATGAGGATTATAGTAATTCAACTAAAACTTCTATTGGGATAAAATATGTCATATTAAATGGTAAAGTAGCCCTTAGACAGGGAGCTGTATGTGAAGGAACATATGGGAAAGTATTTAAATACAATCTTCAATAAAAATAAGAGTAAAGAATTATTTCGTTATATATTATCAATAAATAAAAAAAATTTCGAATATTGACAAGTGTTTATGAAAATTGTAAAATTCAATTAATTGATTAATTAATTAATCAATTTAAGTATTCAATATATTTGTTTAGTTTTATTAAGATAAAACATGTTTGTTCCCATCCTCTGTGATTTGGTATTTTGTGTGGTTACATTTATTATTTCATAGCGGAGAAAAATATAAAAGCTTAACTGCTAAAAGGTTAGGCAGATCGGCGCTTGGGGAATTCGCAAGCGACTAAGAAACATAAAATTAACATGGAGGTGTAACATGACATACAAAGTAATCGGTAATAGTGTTAATAGAGTTGATGCAGTTGCCAAAGTTACAGGAAAGGCTAAGTATGCAGATGACTTCTTTGAGCGTGATATGTTGGTAGGAAAGGTTTTAAGAAGTCCTTATGCTCATGCAATTGTAAAAAATATTGATGTAAGTAAAGCGAAGGATTTAGATGGTGTAGAGGCTGTAATTACTCATAAAGATTTACCTAAAACTAAGTTTCCAACAGCTGGACACCCTTGGTCCTTGGACCCATCACATAGGGATATAGCAGATAGACTTATTTTAACTGATAAAGCTCGTTTTGTAGGAGATGCTATTGCAGCTGTTATAGCTGTGGATGAGTTAACTGCAGAAAAAGCATTAAAACTAATTGAAGTAGAATATGAGGTTCTTCCACATGTTTTAGATCCAGAAGAGGCTATTAAGCCAGGTGCACCTGTGATACATGAAGAAAGACCTGATAATATAATAAGTTCTTTTGGTGCTGTAATTGGAGATGTTGAAGAAGAACTTAAAAATGCAGATCATGTTTTTGAAGGAGAATATCAAACTAGTATTGTTCAACATTGTCATATAGAAAACCATAGTGCTTATTCTTATGTTGATGCTGATGGACGTATTGTAATCGTATCCTCAACACAAATTCCACATATCGTAAGAAGAATTGTAGGACAAGCGCTTGGAATGCCTTGGGGTAGAATTAGAGTTATTAAGCCTTATGTAGGTGGTGGATTTGGAAACAAACAGGACGTTGTTATTGAGCCTTTGACTGCAGCAATGACTCTTGCTGTAAATGGAAGACCTGTTCATTATGCACTTACTAGAGAAGAAGTTTTCATAGATACAAGAACACGTCATGCTATGAAATTTAATTTCAAAACAGCTGTTTCTAAGGAAGGAAAGCTGCTTGGAATATATATAAAGGATATTGTTACTAATGGTGCTTATGCTTCACATGGACATTCTATTGCAATGAGCGCAGGTAGTAAGTTTAGACCATTATACGATTTTAATGCTATTACATTTGATCCTAAAACAGTTTATACGAACTTACCTGTAGCTGGTGCAATGAGAGGGTATGGAGTACCTCAAATATGCTTTGCATTAGAAAGTCATTTAGACGATATAGCTCGTGAAATGAGCATTGATCCAATTAAATTTAGAGAACAAAATTTAATTAGTGTTGGTCATATGGATCCATTAAGCAAGAATGTAGTTCGTACTTTTGGAATACCTGAATGTATTAAAAAGGGTAAAGAATTAATAAAATGGAATGAAAAGAAGGAAAAATATAAGAATCAAAGAGGGGAAAAGAGAAGAGGCATTGGTATGGCATGCTTTAGCTATTTGTGTGGTACCTATCCAGTAGCTTTAGAGCTTGCAGGAGCTAGAATAGTAATGAATCAAGACGGTTCAGTTCAGTTACAGCTTTCTGCAACTGAAATTGGACAGGGAAGTGATACTGTATTTAGCCAAATGGTTGCTGAGGTACTTGGCTTATCAATGGATATGGTACATGTTGTTTCAACACAAGATACAGATATTTCTCCTTTTGATACAGGTTCTTATGCATCTAGACAGACTTTTGTTACAGGAGCTGCTGTTAAGAAAGCTGCATTAGAAGTAAGACAAAAAGTGCTGGCAATTGCAAGTAAAAATACAGGACTTAATATTGATGAGTTAGATATACAAAATGCACAAATTGTTGAAAAAAGACTAGGAACAGTTGTTTGTTCACTAGAGGACATAGCTATGCAATCTTACTATGATAGAATTAATGCTGCACCAATTACTAGTGATGTTACAGAAAATGTAAGAGTTAATGCACCAGCATATGGAGTTACATTTGCTGAAGTAGAAGTAGATATGAAGACAGGAAAAATAGATGTAGTAGAAATTTACAACGTTCATGATTCCGGTATAATCATGAATCCTAAATTGGCTGAAGGTCAAGTACATGGTGGTGTTAGCATGGGCTTAGGCTATGCTTTGTCTGAACAACTGCTTTTTGATAAGAAAACAGGAAAACCACTAAATAATAACTTATTGGATTATAAACTTCAAACAATCATGGATACACCAGATATCGGAGTAGCCTTTGTTGAAAAGTACGAGCCTGCAGCATCTTTTGGGCAAAAGTCTGTAGGTGAGAACCCAACTATTTCTCCTGCACCTGCAATTAGAAATGCTGTTTTAGATGCTACTGGCGTTGCATTTAACAAAATTCCTATGAATCCACAGTCTGTGTTTGAAAAATTTAAGGAGGAAGGCTTACTATAGAAAGGAGTTTTTTCAATGTATGATATAACAAATATATTAGAACCGGAAACTATGAGTGAAGCGCTTGAAATGTTTAGCAGTAATCCTAATTTAAAGGTTATCGCAGGTGGAACGGATGTTCTAATAAAATTACACCATGGTTCTATGGAAGAAGTTGAATTATTAAGCATTAGAAAAATTAAGGGTTTAGATGAAATAAAGTTATTGGAAGATGGTACTATTTCTATAGGTGCGATGGCTAACTTTTCACAAATTTTTAGAGATGATATAATAAATCGTTATATACCTGTTTTAGGTGAAGGTGCTGTCTCAATGGGAGGCCCTCAGATAAGAAACATGGCTACAATTGGTGGTAATGTATGTAACGGTGCTGTTTCAGCGGATAGTGCTCCAGCATTATTTGCATTGAATGCTATATTAAAATTAGAAAGTACTGCTGGGATAAGAATGATTCCTATACAAGAATTTTATGCTGGTCCAGGTAAGGTTAAGTTTGAACCAGGTGAAATATTGACGGCTTTACTTATTAAAAAAGAAAACTATGAAGGAACAACTGGTAATTATATTAAATTTAGTAATAGAAAAGCATTAGATATTTCAATGTTAGGAGTAGCTGTTGTTTGTAATTCGAATAATGGCAAATTTAATGACTTGAGAATTGCTCTAGGAGTTGCTGCGCCGATACCAATAAGATGTAGTGAAGCAGAAGAATTTGCAAGAGGTAAGAATATTACAGAGGAAACTATAAAACAAATCGGAAAAGATGCTTTAAAATCATCAAAGGCAAGGGATTCCTGGCGTGGTTCAAAATCATTTAGAGAGCACTTAATAGAAGTCTTAACACAACGAGCAATCCAAGAAGCTATTAAAAGGGCTGGAGGTAATCAAAATGAGTGAAGCAAAGATGAAAAAAATAAGCATAATTGTAAATGATAAGCCATATACATTTGAAGTTGATATAAGACTTTCACTACTAGAGGTGTTAAGAAATAAGTTGCAGTTTACAGGAGTTAAACAAGGGTGTTCCGTAGGAGAATGTGGCGCATGCACAGTTTTAATTGATGGAACACCAGTAAATTCATGCACTTACTTGGCGGTATGGGCAGATGAAAAAAAGATTACTACTATAGAAGGTGTCTCTAAAGATGGAAAGCTAACTAAAGTACAGCAGGCTTATATTGACGAAGGAGCTGTTCAATGTGGTTTCTGCACACCAGGATTAGTAATGACTACGACAGCACTTGTTCAGAGTGGTAAAAAATATACAGATGCTGAAATTAAAAGAGAAATTTCTGGACACTTATGTCGCTGTACAGGATATCAAAAGATTTTTAGAGCTGTTAAAAAGTCCCTACAAGAATAGAAACAAATAAAATTGCATACAAAGATTAGGCTGCTGTCAGAAATAGTATGTCAGCAGCTTTTTGAGTTTGTTTTTAGGGGCAAAAGGCGGTCAGTTAACTACAACGTCTATAAAATAAAGTATCTCTTATTATAGGCATATATTCGTTATTTATGGTTAAGAAATCCTTACACAATAGTGTAAGGATTTAATTTATTGTTTTAACATGCTGAGGACGGGATAGTGTGCGAAACTAAAAACCGTCCGCTATGCGGGTGAGATTAAACAAGAGTCCTTGGTGATTATTCATGCATTGGAAATTAATTCAATGTGCATTTTATGACGAAATATGAGAGCTTTTAAAACTTTTTGCGGCACTTCTACGTCTATTATTATGAAAACATATGGATATACAAATATTAATTGAAAATATTTTTAAAGACAATTAGCAAAGGAGATGGTGTTTTTTATGTTGAACAATATGCAGAATCGTCGATATATCACTGGATTAGATGGACTTCGAGCCTTTGCAGTATTAGCAGTTATTGCTTATCACTTTGGATTCAGTTGGGCTATGGGTGGATTCTTAGGGGTTGATATCTTTTTCGTTATATCTGGTTATCTTATAACATCCCAGATATTACCTTTATTAGGAAGTGACTTTAATTTTAGTTTAAGGGAATTTTGGATTAGACGTATTAGAAGGTTGCTACCAGCTGCTTATGTAATGATTATAACTATTTTTACGTGGGTGACACTATTTAACAGAAAAATAATAACTACAGTTCTAAAGGATGGAATATCTTCTATTATTTATGCAAGTAATTGGTGGTTTATTTTTCACAAAATCTCTTATTTCGATAGTTTTGGTTCACCTTCACCTTTTAAAAATCTTTGGTCCTTAGCAATAGAAGAACAATTCTACATAGTATGGCCTATTATTCTGATAATAGGACTTAAGGGTTTTAAAAAGCGAACTAAGTTTGCTAACATTGTTTTCATTGGAGCGGTATGTTCAGCTATGTTAATGGGTATATTGTATAATCCAGGTGAGGATCCTAGCCGTGTATACTATGGGACGGATACTCGCGCTTTTGAATTACTTATAGGCGGTTGGCTGGCTATGATTTTTCCAATGAAAAGATTTTTATCACAAAACATTATTATTAAAAAAAGAAAAGCATTAAATATTACTAGTATGATTACTTTCACTGCCTTTATTCTCAGCGTAGTTCTCATGAATGAATATCAAACATTTCTATATAGAGGTGGCATGTTCCTGTTTAGCTTAAATTCAGCCATACTTATAGCTTGTGTTTGTAGTCCTAACAGCTATTTAGGTCGTTTACTTTCATGGAAGCCTCTACGCTGGATTGGTAAAAGATCCTATGGAATTTATCTTTGGCATTACCCTATTATTGTTTTGAGTACTCCTGTTTATGAAATAGGAAATCAAACAGGCTGGCGTATATGCGCGCAGCTGGCTATTACATTTATTATTGCAGAGCTTTCATACCGTTTTATAGAAACACCTATACAAAAGTATGGATTTAGAGCATTTTTTAGAAATTGTTTAACGATCAATGGTTTTCGCTTTAGAAGATTATCTTTGGGTAGAATGATTGCAATTGTAGTCATACCTTTAGTGCTTGTGGTAGTTAGCGTTGTAAGCACTGTTGCAACAAAAGCTGAACAACAAGTGGGAAAGGTTAAAGCCTCTCAATCTGAAACAATTACTGATAATACAGAGAAATCTTCTATAAGTAAAGACTCAGATATAAGCTCTGATAAAAAAAGTGAGACAAGTTCTCCATCTACCACTAAATTTTACAATGAAATATTGGCTATAGGAGACTCTGTTATGTTAGATATTGCATCAAGTCTTAATAAAGTATATCCTAACATCACAATTGATGCAAAAGTTGGAAGGCAACTGTCTCAAGCTATTGAACTGGTACCTACTTATGCAGCTTTTAATGATACAAATAAAGCTGTGATTATTGACTTGGGGACAAATGGTTATTTTACTGATAAACAGATTGATAATCTGCTTAACTCTTTTAATAAAGCACATATTTATTTAGTAAATGTACGTGTACCACGCCAATGGGAAAAGCAAGTGAATAATGCTTTAAGTAAAAAAGCTAAAGAAAGAGATAATGTAACCTTAATTGATTGGTATTCTGCATCAATTGACCACCCTGAATATTTTGTATCTGACGGTGTGCATTTGCAGCCTAAAGGGATTGAAGCTTTAACATCTATTATAGATCAAGCTTTAAGTGAAAATAAAAGTGTTAAATAATCCTCACATTTTTCCTTTATAAATTATATGCCTTCTTTGAATGAACCTGTTCGTTATTTAAAGAGGGAGTTCAGATCACTAGAAAAAATTCTAAAAAAACTAATGGATAAGTTGTTTTAAAAGTAATAAATTACTTTTGAAACAGCTTATTTAAATTGAAAAATTACTTATACAGCTTTTAATTTATACAGTTTTAGTGACTCTCATTTATAGTATTTTTTTAGATACAAATTTTATTTTCTATTTATGATATGGTTCACTATAACTGGTATAACGTAGCCTTTACACATCTATTATTAATCATTCTGTTACTAGTGCTCCTTCTGCAACAGGGAATATTCCAGTTAATGAGATCTAACTCTATATTGTACTAAACTCGTAATTTAAATCATATCATTATATAGACAAGCCCCTTTAAATGAATGTGTTTTAAAATTATAGTGTTTTTCACTTTCAAGGTGGTGTACTGAAAATGATAGATAAATTGGCTTTACAGCTTACCGCCCTCATTTGTACCGAAACCTACAACAATGCTAAAGACAGAGCAAGGATACAGTATGGCTTAAGTGTAATTTTAAGTGAAGGATTTAAAACTGTTTTTCTAATACTGTTTTTTAATATAATACATAGACAAAATTTTTTCTATTTTTCCTTACTCATACTGATATCAACTAGGGTATTTGCTGGTGGAGTACACTTAAAAGGAGCCTTAAATTGTTTACTTCTAACAGCTCTGCTGCTTATCTTCACAAGTGTGCTGGCACCATTGGTTCCTAGACTACCGACAGTATATTATGGGCTTATTGGCATAGTTAGTTTTGCTATAGTTTTAGTTAGAGCTCCAATATGTAGTGTAAGGAGACCTATAAAAGACAATAAAAAAAAGCTACAGTATAAAATTGCAGCGGCTCTGTCTGTAGCTTTATGGACTATTATTTTATTGCTTTTACAAAGCGCTCCATATGTAAACTGCGGCTTCAGCACTATATTAATACAAAGCGTACAGCTTGTGCTGACTAAAAAGCCGAAGCTATAAATTTTTTAATAAACTTATAAAATAAGGAGGTCACATTATGAAAAAATTAATTGAAAATCTAAAGGGAAAAGGCACTTTATGCTCACTTTGTCTAGCTGTAACTTCAACTGTATTAACATATACCGGCTCCTTCCTCTTTTTCGGTGAGCCTGAAATTCCAGAATGCATAAAAAGCGAGTAGTTCCATAGATCTATGACAGCTTAATGCTAAAAATTGTATAATTACTCTCAAAGGATAGTTGAATTCTAGCTCCATAGGATTCAACTATTTTTTTCACATTATACAGCCCATATCCGCGATTCTCCCCTTCTTTAGTAGTATATCCTGCATTAAAAATCTTTCCGATATCATTAAATTCTATTCTTTCCCCTGTATTTCCAATTTCTATAATACAATTCTCTTCCAGGTATCCTATATTTAAGAACACTTTTTTCAAATCACTTTTTGAACTTAAAACAGAGTCAAAAGCATTATCCAAAAGATTGTTTAAAATCTCTGAAAGTTCATGATCCTTAAAAGGAAGTTTATAGTCCCCTTGAATAATATATTTAAAGTCAATATTATATTTTGCAGCCTCATTTATTTTATTGTAAATAATGGCCGCTACCACTGTATTATCTATTTGAAGTAACTTCTCCATACTTTCCAAAGAAGTATTAAGAGAATCCATATATTGTGCCATGGTTTTCTTTAAATTCTTTTCGTCAGATACTAAAACAAGACTGTAAACGGTATTCAAATGATTTTTAAAATCATGCTGTCTCCTTCTTACATCCTCTAATAGTTTTGATATTACTGGAGAGTATTTCTGATAATTCTCCAGTGACTTCTTTATTTCATTATTTTTCATCTCATACTCAAGCAAAAACAAATTTGCCAGGATGAATACTATAGGAATGACAAGATACAACGCAATCTCATCTAAAAACTCATGTCTTTTAAAATCCCATGTCCACTTTGCAATAACTATATACATGAGAAGATTCACGGAAAAAAAGTATATTTTAGAACTTTCCTGCCTAAAAAAAATTGTTAGTTTTTCATAAGATACATATTTATAGATACAAAAACTTAAAAGTACACCAATGAGGTTTGCAATAAATAAATATATGAAATCATCCTTCATCATAAAGGCTTGAATAGAAAATCTAATCATGACTATTATAGCAAGTTGCATTATACCCAAAATAGCCATAAGCAAGCCAAACTCTAATACTAAGTGCTTTATATTTTTTTTAAATGTCAGCTTGATAGCTAGAAGTAAAAACGAATAATTAAACCAAAAATGCAAAGGTGGATAAATATTATTTGTAATTACAACTGCTAATGAAGTAAAAAGTACAATGAGAGTACTTTTATATAATCTATTTTCATATTTTTTATTAAACATGTTCCACAGCAGCATAAAACTTCCTACTTCTAGAAATGTCAAGATGAATATCTTATAATTGTTCATTTATCCCCCCACCTACAGCATTATTAAACCTGTCCATTATACATTTCTTATAGTTGTTTCCTAATAATGCAGTTTTGTCAGTATTATAAAAATAAATCTTGTAAGAAGTTTTATTATTAGTTTTTTCAATTTTATTGATATATTTTATATTAACCAAATAGGATCTATGGCACTGAAGAATATTCTTATCATTTATCATTGAATTTAATTTCTTAAGGGATAAATAATCTATGGTGAAGGAACCGTTTATAGTATGAATTATTGAGGTTCTAATAAAGACTTCCACGAAAATTATTTCATTAACAAATATTTTTACCTGGATATTCTTTATGGGAACGATTATAAATTTCTCCTTGATTTCCGCAGCAGCAACCTGTTCCCTGCTGTCCGATAGCAAAAGCTTTGTTATTCCTTGGATGTTTTCCTTATTATAAGGCTTTAATATATAATCATAACAGTGAACATTCTTAAAGGCTGAAAGCATATACTCCTTGTAAATTGTCACAAATATTATCCAGTTTAGTCTATATCTTTCCATTTTTCTTATTTCAAGAGCAAACTTAAGACCTGATTCATTTTTTAAATTAATATCAACATAGAAAAGATCAATTATCTTTTGCTCAGCTATTTTAAAAGCCTCTGTAGCATTGGTGGTTTCATATACTTGATACTTCTCGCCTGATTGTTTTATAATCTCTGATAGGGTTTTCAACTGAATACGATCATCTTCTAAAATTAATATATTGTACATATAATTATCATGCCCCTTTGTATTGATTTATTCTTAATTAAATATTCTATATCCGTTTAGAAATACCTTCCTAAAATTGAATTATTTATTTAATTTAGTTAAATATTTACATAAATTAATAACAAAAATTGGAGCTTTTATGCAATGTTCAATATGTTCTAAAAGAATATGTGCTACAATTAAGCTACAAAGATATATTTTTTTTCTAAATTCTATTCAAGAAGTGAGCGGATTGCACCTATCCATATATTTATAAAAGGAGTGTGGTCTTGTGAATCTAAATTTTATTATTACTATTCTGTGTATTACAATGCTGGGAATTGTTGCTATGCTGCTTGGTTTTTGCTACAAACAGGAAATAATGAAAGCGTTGTTTCAATCAAAAACAACTTTAAAAAAAGACGAGCTTTCCTCTGAAATCACATTAAGTATTGACAAAAAAGAATGCAATAAGTAGCTCTGCCAAGCTTCCTATTGCACCTAAACACAATTATTTCTAATGCCATAAGCAAATTGCACAGTTCCGCAATCCGCTCACTCAAACATTATATCACAAATTTTGGAAATAAATCAATAGATAATTAAAAATTCTTTCCTCTATGCTTCTAGAATTATATATATGCAGTACAATGAAAAAATAATTGCAAGGCAACGAGGCTATCCAGTTATTTAACTGTTGATAGCCTTGTTCTTGGCAATTTCTCATTAAAACCGTCGTTACTTGTGGTACGGCTCGCCATTAATTATTCTAAATCCTCTGTAAACCTGCTCCAGCAGAATAACCCTCATAAGCTGATGTGGAAAAGTCATCTTGGAAAAACAAAGGCTAAAATCTGCTCTATCTAAAACAGCTTTAGAAAGCCCAAGAGACCCACCTATTACAAAAGCTATATTGCTATTGCCTTTAATTCCAGCTTCCTTTATAAAGCCTGCTAGCTCCTCAGAGGAAAGCATTTTGCCCTTAAGGTCCAGTGTAATTACAAACATATTATCTTTCACATGCTTTAGAATATTTAAACCTTCTTTCTCTTTTATTAAAAGTTCTTCCTTTTCAGAGGCATTATCAGGAGTTTTTTCATCGGGAACTTCTATAATCTCTAATTTGCAATATCTTGATAGACGTTTAGAATATTCATCTATAGCTTGCTTTAAATATTTTTCTTTAAGTTTGCCGACACATATTGTGGATATGTTCATAAGTTTACCTCCAATTTGTTAATTAAAATTAAGTACTTATTCTATATAAGTTTATCGAAATCTAATCACAGCAATAAATGCTAACTTGGTTTAAGGACTATTTCCTGATATCAAAAAATCCTTACACAGTAGTGTAAGGATTTAATTATTTAAGAATTAAGTACTATTTTCCGCAACAATTTTTGTATTTCTTGCCACTTCCACATGGACAAGAATCATTTCTTCCAACTTTGTTTTTATTTACAACAGTTTTTGAAGCAACCCATTGTTGACGAATTTCTTTTCTCTTTTCTGGTGAGAATATAGACTCCCATTGTGGAAGACCATACAAATAGTCTGCTTTAGCATCTAACATATTAAAATATAACTTTTCAAAGTTAATTTTTACGGATATATCAGAATCTTCCTCTAAGCTTTCAAGATCAAGAGCCTCTTCAAGACTATCATTTATTCCATCTAGGAATCCCATAAAAAAGATTGTTGTAGTTTCATACTTGCTTGCTAAGTCCTTTATTGAACCGCTTACAGTATCTTTATGCTCAGCTAAGATTCTTGTATAAATATGTTTTTCAATTGAACCATATTCTTTCCAGAATTCAGCCTCTCCTCTAGTTTTAACAAAATCTATGACCATATCTGTCCAATTTTTATACAAACTCATAGTTTATTCTCCTTTTGCAAATATATTACTAATTTTGAAAATATACCACTTGATTATTATAATAGAAATTATAACATTTTTCAATAATTTTTGATATTTATACTAATTAAGTTTATTTATGTTAGTACATATTTAGCTGTATCATTGCAATAGCTACATTGTTCATTTTGGCATTTTTCTAAGTTAGGAAAGGTTTCATTTTCTACTAAAAAGTCATCAAATGCTATATCTACGTGATTTTCACAACAATATTTAATTTTTTTTGGCATTTTGGATGTCATCCTTTCCTATTGGTTTTGATAAGTCAAAGTGTTCTCCCCAAATCCCTGTATCCTTATTTTCTACTAAAATTTTAACTCTTTCAACAGATGGAATTTGGGAAAGTGACCAAATTATGCTTTTTAAGCAAGCTTCTTCTTTTGAAGAAGTCATGGGAATGTTTGCTTCCTTGCTAAAATTTACAAAAGCAATATTGTCTTTAATGGAAAAACTTAGGACTCTTGTATCTTTAGGTAAAACAGGAGTTAGCTTACTACTTACTGATGGTCCTTTTATAATTTCTCCAATTATGGTTTCGCCAAGAATTTCATATCGTTTTAAAACTCTTTCTTCTTGTGCAATTTCAGGAGTATTAACATTTTTAGAAGAATCAAAGTAAATATTTAAGTCTAAAGTGTTTTCTTTTTCTTTAGACAAAACTATTTTCTTTTCTTTTTCCTTATTATTTAGACTTGTCTTGTCCTTCTTTTCACATCCAGTTATACCTAATAAAGAAACTACTAATATAGAGCAAGTGAACACGCTAAAACCTTTTTTCATATCCTCACCCATTTCATTTAAAATTCTATATAATTACTTGGCATATCCCTCTTTGCCATAGATAAACTTAAATCCTTATCTAACTTAACTCCAGCAGAAGTTAAGACATTTAGCACAGTTTGGTAGGCTAGTTCAGGATAGTTATTGGTTTTGCTTAAGTGTCCTAATATTATTTTTTTAAACTTGTCATTTGTAATATCTACAATGGCTTTTCCGCAGTCTTCGTTAGATAAATGTCCAATATCGCTTAAAATTCTTCTTTTTAAGCTATAGGGATATGGGCCGAATTTAAGCATTTCTACGTCGTGATTACTCTCAAGCAATACTACATCTGCATCCTTTAGGGCAGTGTTTACCTCATTGGAAAAAAAGCCTAAGTCTGTTGCTATGCAAACTTTTTTATCTTTGTATTGCAAAGCATATCCAGAAGGAGCTGCAGCATCATGAGAAATTTTATAGCTTAATACGTCCATGTCTTTAACACTAATGTAGCTACTATCTATCACGTTAATATTATGTTCTTTTATTTTTCCTATAGTTCCCGACATAGCTTCCCAAGTAGGAGAATTTGCATATATCGGAATATCATATTTTCTTGACAATACTCCAACACCTTTTGTGTGGTCTATATGCTCATGAGTAACAAATATAGCATCGATATCTTTAGCGTTATGCCCGATGTTTAATAGGGCATTCTCAATACTCTTTCCAGGAAGCCCTGCGTCTATGAGTACTTTAGCTTTGTCAGAAGATACAAATAGGCTATTTCCGCTACTACCACTGTATAAAGAACAAAAAATCATAATAATTCTCCTATTCTAAGGTTAAGACTATTCAGCACAGAAAACCCTTATTATATCAGCTCCTAATGCGTGGAATTTTTCCTCTATATTAGGGTATCCTCTATCAATATGTTCAATGCTTACTACCTCAGTAGTACCTTCTGCTATAAGGCCAGCTATAACCATAGCTGCACCAGCTCTTAGGTCAGTTGCTTTTACAATAGCACCTGTGAGTTTACTGACACCATCTATTATAGCAGATCTACCTTCAACCTTTACATTTGCGCCCATTTTCTTTAATTCATCTGCATGCTTAAATCTGCTTTCCCAAATGCTTTCGTTAATTATACTTCTACCTTGAGCTACTGTTAGAAGTGTGCTCATTGGTTGCTGTACATCTGTTGGAAAGCCAGGATAAGGTTGAGTTTTTATGTTTACTCCTTTAAGGTTACCATTAGATTTTACAGTAATACAATCACCATCTTCAGTCACTTCTGCACCCATTTCTATAAGCTTTGCAGATATGGACTCAAGATGTTTCGGGATAACATTTTGTATAGTAACTTCTCCTCCACAAGCAGCAGCAGCTATCATATAAGTACCAGCTTCTATCTGATCAGGTATTACGCTATAGGAACAGCCTTTTAAAGACTCTACACCTACAACTCTTATAACATCAGTACCAGCACCTTTAATATTAGCGCCCATGCTATTTAAAAAGTTTGCAACATCTACTACATGAGGCTCTTTTGCAACATTCTCTAAGGTTGTTACCCCTTCAGCAAAGGTTGCTGCCAACATAACATTTATAGTTGCACCAACACTAACTACATCAAAAAATATATTTGTTCCTATTAATCTGTCAGCTTCGGCAGTTACACATCCATGTTTAATTTCTACCTTTGCACCTAAGGCTTCAAAACCTTTGATGTGTTGATCTATAGGTCTAACTCCAATAGGACACCCCCCTGGAAGTTCTACGACAGCTTTTTTAAATCTGCCTAAAAGTGCTCCTATTAAATAATAGGAAGCTCTCATTTTTCTCACATCTTCTGTATTTGCTATAACACTATTTATCTTTGAACTATCTATAGAAACAGAATTTTTGTCTCTAACTAATGTACATCCGAGACTTTCATTTATTCTTTCAATACAATGAACATCTTCAATATCAGGTATATTATCTATATTACAAACACCTTCACTAGCCATTATAGCAGCAGGAAGTATCGCTACAGCAGCATTTTTTGCACCATTTATTTCTATACAACCATAAAGAGGTTTTCCACCGTTAATTATCAATTTATCCATTCCCGCATCCATCCTTATCATCATTATTAATTTATATAAATTCATAAAACTTAAATTCAAATTGTTACACAAATTTTATTATAACATAATTCTATAATATTTTAACATTAATTTTAGAAAAGTGAATAGGAGGTTAATGTAATTTAGTCCAAAAATATAAGCACCCTAGGGTGCTTATATTTTTATAACTATTCTTTTTCGAAGCTTCCACAGTCTGTGCATTGTTTTGTTTTAGCTAATGATTCATGTTTTGTAACTTGAATTTTCTCTAGTGTACAGTAGTCTTGATCTTTAGCATGAAATCTACATTCACTAACTACACATCCTATGCTATCATTGCGATTTCCCATCATTACTGAATACCTCCATGAATTAATTATATTTAAAAAACTAACAATATTATTTTCTCACTTTAAGTTTTATATATACATGAAATTAAAATAAAATAAAGATATACATACTGCATACATAGTTGAGATTTTAATAAGAAAATGTTGCTTTTTAGTACAATTAGATAAATTATCATGAAGATATTATGTATAAAAATATTATATGGAACAATTATATGTTATAATAATATTTAGTTGTTATAACATGGACTCATAAGTTTAGTTTTGGGGGATTGAGAATAATATGAAGTATTATTTAGTAGCTTTATTTGATAAACAATCATATTCATACATTGAAGAAATGCAGAAAAGTATATGTAAAAAGTACAAGATATATAAAAATATGCCTGTTCTTCACATAACCTTAGAAGTTATAGGAGATCCTGACATAGAGAAGCTAAATAAAATAGTTTCTGATATATTAAAGCCATATAAAAAATTTAAGGTTGAAATTAATGGAGTAATGTGCTTTGATCCACCATATAAATCAGTTAATTTAAAAATAGAAAATAAGGGATATATAATCAGATTAGCAAGACATATAAATGATATACTTAAATTACATGGTTTTAATGTTAGGGATAATATCGATAACTGGGATTTGCATGTTTCATTAGCTAATACTAATTATGCTATAAGAGAATGGTCCAGTAAAGAATATGTGGCAGCTTGTGACACTGCTAAAAAAGGAAATATTCATAAGATGGCGAAAATAGATAGGATAGAGCTTTGGAAGCCGATAAACAATAAGAAAGAAATGATAATAAAAAGTTTTCCATTAAGGGACTTTTAGCATAACATTAAATAATAAAAAGAAGAGTAGTAGCAGAAGAAGACTGTTATTATTCTTCTTTTTTATTTTAAGTAATGAAAAAGTTTTCAAAAAAATAATTGACATATTATATAAGCTAATATAGAATAAATTTAACCGGTTAAATAAACCGGTTAAATAGTTAAAAATTACTTATATAGAGGTGAACATTATGAATAGAGTTTGCATTTTAGGTAGCATAAATATGGATTTAGTATTAAGAGTTGATAGAATGGCAAAGTCAGGGGAAACTATTTTATCAAAGGATTATAAAAAGATTCCTGGAGGAAAAGGTGCCAATCAAGCAGTTGCTGCTAAAAGATTAGGATCTAGTGTAAGTTTTATAGGAAAAGTTGGACAAGATGAAAACGGTTGCGAACTCTTAAAAGTTCTGGAACAAGATAAAATAGATATAAATAATATTAAATATAGTGAGCATACTCCAACTGGTATGGCAATTATTACAGTTGATGATACTGGAAGTAATTCTATAATAGTTGTGCCTGGAGCTAACATGGAGGTTGACAATAATTCAATTGAAGATGCTGAAAATGTAATAAAAAATTCTAAATTGCTTATAGCTCAATTTGAAACTCCACTAGATATCACAATAAAGGCTTTTGAAATTGCTAAGAAAAATGGGGTAACAACTATATTGAACCCAGCTCCAGCAAAAAACATGCCTGATGAGCTGTTAAAACTTACAGATATTATAATTCCGAACGAAACAGAAGCTTTTGAGCTTACAGGGATTAAAGTTGAAGATATAAGTGGTGTAAAAGAAGCAGCAGATAGTTTCATGGCCAAAGGAGTTAAATTTGTAGTAATAACCCTAGGTGAGAGAGGGGCAGCGTTAATAGGCACCAACAAATTTAATATTATACCAGCCTATAAGGTTAAGGCTGTAGATACTACTGCTGCAGGAGACAGCTTTATAGGAGCGGTAGCAAGTAAATTACAAAACGAAGATAAGATAGATTTTGAAATGATTGAAAAAGCTATTAAATTTGCAAATAAAGTTTCAGCACTTGTAGTTCAGAGACAAGGTGCTCAACCATCTCTTCCATATCTAGAAGAAGTGATGAAGCTATATGGGGAGGAATAAGGAATGAAAAAGACGGGATTATTAAATTCAGAAATATCTAGTGTAATATCAAAAATGGGACATACTGATAGTTTAGCCATAGGGGACTGTGGTTTACCTATTCCAGAGGAAACCAAAAGAATAGATTTAGCTCTTATAAAAGATATTCCTAGTTTTATAGCTACATTAAAAGTTGTACTAACGGAGCTTCAAGTAGAAGAAGTAGAATTAGCAAAGGAAACTGTAGATGTTAGTCCAGCACTATTTGAAGAAATAAAAAAGGAAATTGGAGATGTGAAAATAACCTTCATAACACATGGGGAACTCAAAGATAAATTAAAAGAATGTAAGGCTGTCATAAGAACTGGAGAGCAAACACCTTATGCGAATATAATTTTAAGATCAGGAGTTGTATTTTAAAAATATTTTTAGGAGGAAAGAATATGGAAGATAAAAAGCCGCTTTTAGAGATGGTAGGCATATCTAAGTCCTTTCCTGGAGTAAAGGCACTACAAGACGTTAATCTAAAAGTCCATTCTGGAGAAGTAGTAGCATTGCTTGGAGAAAATGGAGCAGGAAAGTCTACACTTATGAAGATATTAAGTGGTGTTTATAAAAAAGATGAAGGAAAGGTTTTAATTGAAGGAAACGAGGTTGATATACAGGGTATTAAACATGCTGAAAGCATGGGGATAACAATTATACATCAGGAGCTTAGTGTACTTCCGAACCTAACTGTTTCAGAAAATATATTTTTAGGAAATGAGAAGTTTGATAAGGGCACTAGAAGAATAAATAAAGCGTGGATGAGAGAAAGAAGCTTAGACTTTCTAGAGCAAATTGGATGCAATATAAATCCGAATACTTTAGTTAAGGATATAAATGTAGGAGAAATGCAAATGATTGAAATTGCAAAAGCCTTAACTAAAAACTCTAGCATTATTATAATGGATGAACCAACCACAGCGCTTACTGATGTAGAAACAAAAAATCTATTTACTGTAATTAGAAAGCTAAAAGAAAAGGGAATGGCAGTTATTTATATATCTCACAGATTGGATGAGATTTTTCAAATATGTGATTCTATTACTGTACTAAGAGATGGTAAATATGTTGGAGATGTGGAAACTAAAAGTGTAACTAAAGATGATTTAATTACTATGATGGTGGGAAGAAAACTTGAGGAGCAGTTTCCTTACAAAGAAGTAGATAAAACAAGAACCCTATTAAAGGCTGATAACATATCTTTAAAAGATAAAGTTAGAAATGTAAGTTTTGAAGTAAAAGCGGGAGAAATACTAGGTATTGCCGGGCTTATGGGAGCTGGAAGAACTGAGCTTGCTAAAACTATTTTTGGAGATTACAAGAAAAGTTCAGGGGAAATCTGTATTGATGGACAAAAGGTTAGTATAAATTCTCCTAAAGATGCAATTAGCCATGGAGTTTGCTACTTATCCGAAGATAGAAAAAAAGAAGGCTTAATTCTAGGCATGTCTGTAAGAGAAAATATGACAATATCAAATATAAAAAGCTATGAAAATAGTTTAAAAAGAATAGATAAAAAGGCAGAAAAAGAAGAAGTTGATAAATATATAAAGAAACTTTCAGTTAAAACTCCTCATAGAGAGCAGTTAATTAAAAATCTTAGTGGAGGAAATCAACAAAAGGTAATATTGGCAAAGTGGCTTATGCTCTCACCAAAGATTTTGATAATTGATGAACCTACTAAAGGTATAGATGTGGGAGCGAAGAAGGAAATCTATGAAGTTTTAAATGAGTTAAAGAGTGCTGGCAAGGCTGTCATTATGATTTCTTCTGATATGGCAGAAATAATAGGTGTAAGCGATAGAGTAATTGTAATGCACGAAGGAAAGCTAACTGGTGAGCTAAAGAGAGATGAGCTTACTCAAGAAAACATAATGAAATATGCAGTTGGCATTTAAATTTTATATTATAACAAAGGGAGAATGAAATATGGAAAAGGATATTAAGAGTTTGCTTTTTAAATATAAATCTTTAATAGGCTTAATAATACTTTGTGTAGTTATATCTATTATTACTCCTAGATTTTTAACTGTCACAAATGTACTAAATGTATTTACTCAGGTTTCTGTTAACGCAATAATTGCAGTAGGTATGTGCTTTGTAATATTAACAGGAGGAATAGACTTATCAGTTGGATCAACTTTGGCTATAACAGGGGCTGTAGCAGCAACCTTAGTTAAAAGTAATACTAATACTTTTGTAACTATAATTGCAGTTTTAATAATAGGAGCATTGATTGGCTTATTTAACGGGATACTAGTTTCAAAAGGCAAAATACAGGCTTTCATAGTAACTTTGGCAACTATGACTGTATTTAGAGGAGTAACCTATGTTTATACGAAAGGAACACCTATATCAGGCTTAAGCTCAGATTTTACTGTTATAGGTAATGGTAAATTAGCAGGAATACCCTTACCAGTAATTCTAATACTACTTGTAGTTTTAGGTGCTTGGTATGTGCTAAATCAAACAAGATATGGCAGATATGTTTATGCTGTAGGTGGTAATGAAGACTCAGCAAGGCTGTCGGGTATAAATACAGATAAAATTAAAGCTTTAGTTTATGTTATATGCGGTGTAACAGCAGCACTTAGCGGTATTGTAGTAACAAGCAGAATAGTGTCAGCATCACCTAATGCTGGTTCTGGATTTGAATTAGATGCTATTGCAGCAGTTGTTCTTGGTGGGACAAGCCTTTCAGGTGGAGAAGGATCAGTAATTGGAACAATAATAGGTGCAATGATTATAGGTGTATTAAATAATGGATTAAATTTAATGAATGTATCTCCATTCTATCAATTAATAGTAAAAGGTTTTGTAATAATACTGGCTGTTATTCTTGATAAGAAAAATAAATAAGTAAACATTAAAAATTTATATAAAATCTGAGGAGGATTAATATTATGAAAAGAACTCGTTTAAAAATGTTATCATTAGCTTTGACAGGTATGATTGCTGTAGCAGGATTTACTGGATGCGGCAGCAAGACAGAGCAAGGCAAACAAGGTGGAGAAAAGAAAAAGATAGGAATGGTTGTATCAACACTAAACAATCCTTTCTTTGTGTCAATGAAAGATGGGGCAACTAAAAAAGCTCAAGAACTAGGATATGACTTGGTAGTTGTTGACTCACAAAACGATGCAAGCAAGGAAAGAGCTAACGTTGACGACCTTTTACAACAAGGAGTTTCAGCAATCATTATAAATCCAACAGATAGTGATGCAGTTGGAAACTCAATCCAAGCAGCAAATGATAAGAAAGTACCAGTTTTAACTGTAGATAGAAAAGCTAATAAAGGTAATGTTGTTGCCCACATAGCTTCAGATAATGTTAAGGGTGGAAAAATGGCAGCAGATTTCATTCTTGAAAAGTTAGGTGGCAAGGCTAACATAGTTGAGCTTCAAGGAATACCGGGAGCATCAGCCACTAGAGATAGAGGTAAGGGATTCCATGAGGGTGTAGATAATAAAGATAATGTTAAGGTTGTAGCTAGCCAAGCAGCAGACTTTGATAGACAAAAGGGATTAAACGTAATGGAAAATATAATGCAAGCTACACCACAGTTTGATGCTGTATTCGCTCATAATGATGAGATGGCTTTAGGTGCTGTTAAGGCTCTAAAAGGCAAAAAGGTTTTAGTTGTTGGTTTTGACGGAAATGATGATGCTAAAAAAGCTGTTGAAAGCGGAGAAATGGCAGCTACAGTTGCACAGCAACCAGACTTAATGGGAAGTTTAGCAGTTGAAAACGCTGTAAAAGTTATAAAGGGTGAATCCGTACAAAAAGAAATACCAGTAGATTTAAAACTTATAAAGAAATAATTTAAAAATCCAGGGCATTTGCCCTGGATTTTATAAAGTATAGTGTATAATAGGTATATAACCATAAATGGAAAAATTTAAAGTGCACGAGGGATAGTAATGAAAAAAGTAACAATGCTTGATATTGCTAAAATGGCAGGAGTATCTAAGGCCACCGTTTCAATGGTTTTAAGTAAACATGATCAAAGTATAAGCGAGGAGACTAGAAATAAAGTGCTGAGTTTGGCTAAGGAAATGAACTATATACCAAACTCTTTGGCAAGAAGCCTAAGTACAAAAAAAACTGGTACAATTGGAATAATACTCCCGGATATCACTAACCCATTTTTTTCTTCAATTGCAAGAGCTATTGAGGATGAGGCTAGCTTATTGGGATATAATGTAATTTTTTGCAATACAGATAATGAGACGAATAAGGAAGAAAAATATATTAAGTTACTAATAAGCAAACTAGTAGATGGAGTTATATTCATAGCCGGTGGAGAAAGCGAGAATAGTGTTAAAATGCTAAAGCATAATAACATTCCTTTTGTGCTTGTAGATAGATATATTGATACTCATGAAGAGGAATACGGAGTATATGCTCTAAACAAAGATGGAGTTTTGAAGGGGATAGAGTATCTGTATAATGAAGGAAGTAGAAGAATTGCCTTTGTAGAAGGTCCCAAAACCCTTGAAATTTCTAGACAAAGACTAGATGGTTATAAATATTCCATGAGTAAATATGGATTATATGATGAGAGGCTTGTGTTTAGCGGAGATTTTACTATAGACGGAGGCATTAAGGCTACAGAAAACATGCTACAGAATACAACGGATCTAGATGCTATATTTTATAGCAATGATGCAATGGCCTTAGGTGGAATAAAGGTATTATTAAAAAGAGGATTTAAAATACCACAGGATATAAGAGTTCTTGGTTTTGACAACATTGAATTATCAGAGATTTTTGAGCCAGAGTTAACAACAATAGCCCAACCTATCTATGAAATGGGAAAACAATCTTGTAAGTTACTTATAGATGTTATAGACACTGCAGATATTGAAAACAAACAGATTTATTTTGAAACAGAGCTTATAATTAGAGAAACATAGCATAATACCCGCGTAAATTACGCGGGTATTAGTTTTATCCTATATCTATTAAGTTTTTCTTATATGAAGAATATAATTCTCTTAGTTCCTTAATTTTTTCATCTAATTCTATTTGGAGATTTGATACTTCTTCATAGTTTTCAACTTCTGTAGCATTCTTAATTCTAGTAAATAAGCTCTTTTTAGAATAAGTATCTTTCATTATATAATGTCTTAATTCATTTATCTTCATCCAGCTAGCCACATCAAGATCCAATGCTTTGTCTATTGAATGAAGCATTTTACAGCTTCTTATTTCATCAGAGTAGTTAGACATTATTCTATTGGTTATCTCTATAAGCCATCTCTTTGTTACAGCCAATCTAAAGCTGTTTATAAGCTTTTCATCTAATACGTTGCCTTGGATAAGAACATTCTTTTTCTCAGGGTACATATCAAATGCCTTTAGGTTTTCATAAACTGTAGATGGAGCCTTTCCAAAGAATTTCTCTCTCTCTTCGTCTGTAAAGTCTTCGAATACGTCCTCCTCACTTCTATATGCTCTTCCTTTTTCAAGGTAATCTGCAGCAGCTTCTGGCTTCTTAGATAATTCAGCTAGAAGGTCATCTTCTGTTTTACCATTAGTTACAGCATATTTTATACCATCTATCATAGCCAGATAAAGTACAGCTACAGCTAGATAAGTATTTGTATGAGGGTTTGGAGCCCTAAGTTCAAATCTAGTAGCTAAAGGGCTTTGTAAATCTCTTATTACACCTATAAGGATAGTTCTATTTCTTGAAGGAATTTCAACCGAATGTCCTATAGAGGTAACTATACAAACAGGAGCTTCGAATCCTGGTTTTAATCTTCTAAGTGAATCATTAGTAGAAGATACAAATGGATTTATTACTTCGTAGTTTTTAAGTATTCCCATTATAGAAGCATAACCGAAAGTACTTAAGAAATGGTTTTGAGTAGTTGAGAATAAATTTATTCTTTTGCCATTTTTAAGCTTAAGTGCTATACCAAAATGAGTATGCTCTCCACTACCAGCGACGCCATCTATAGGCTTAGCTAGGAATGTAACATCTAACCCATTTCTTCTAAAGGTTTCTTTAATTATACTTCTAGCCAAAAGTTCATTATCAGCAGCTTGAACTCCAGTAGAATATTTCCAATCTATTTCAAGTTGTTCCATTATATGCGTAAATTTACCTGATTCATCTATTTTTGCCTTTACTCCGCCAACCTCTTTATGTCCCATTTCAGGCTCTAAACCATAAGCATCCATCATAAGGAGAGACTGTTCTAGAGCTGTTCTAACCGCTCCTTTAGTTCTTGTCCAGTATTGTTCTTGTAATACTTGGGAAGTAGATAGTTCTTCAACGTGAGCCTTATCATTAGGAGTTTTTACCCAAAATTCTAGTTCTGTAGCACAGGTAGCAACTACGTCTTCAATGTCTTCAAATTTTATTCCAAATGATGAAAGTGATTCAGGATACTTTTCAAATAAGTCTAATAGAGTTGATTTAAAATATTCAATGGAGTGTTTAAGAATATGTCTAGAGTCTACGGCTTTATTATCGTGATATAAGAAACAAGGAATTCT
Organism: Clostridium nitrophenolicum; assembly: GCF_055391695.1. Classification (NCBI taxonomy): domain Bacteria; kingdom Bacillati; phylum Bacillota; class Clostridia; order Eubacteriales; family Clostridiaceae; genus Clostridium; species Clostridium nitrophenolicum. Next base: position 5,494,519 of record NZ_AP042469.1, on the reverse strand, counting down.
CAGTGTTCCAACAGGTTTATTAGTTTCAAGGTCTAAATGCTCATAGTTATACTCTATGAACCAATTTACATCTTTATCTGCTAACATATCCACTTTAGCGTTATTTAGGCTTGCGATTCCAGGGAGAACAACAGAAGAGCCATCAGTTTGAACTGCTCCCTTTAAAAAAGTGTTTATGTCCTCTAAAAAAACTTTTACAGGTATTTTTTCATCTGTATCATTTCCTGATAAATCTATACCGATTAAAGATACAAATTTTATTTCAGGATGGCAAGTTAGAATTTTTTTTAAGTCTTCTTCAGAATGTTTTTCCTTTGGGATTACATAGAGTAAGTCCTTTACCATATATATGACCTCCTATAAAATATTGAAAGAATATTTTTACTCTTATATTTTAAAAAATTAATATTAAACGAATAGTATAAAAGTCTTTATATATTCATGATTTTATAATTAATATGCATATATGTCAATAGAAAAATGAAGGATTATAAAATAAAATTGCAATAGTATGTTATTTCTTACATTTGGATGAGTTTGTAAACGAACCACGAATAATTTGAAAATAAAGTCATTGCAAGGGGTTTGTTTTTAAAAATATGATTATTATAATAAAAAAGAAAATGCAATAAACTTATTTGAAAATTCAGTTTTTTCATATTAATTTTGAATGTATACATTTTCAATGAATATTTATGCAAAATGCACTATTGAATTTGTGTAATCCATATGTATATTATATAATATAAAATATACATATGTACACAATGAGGTGGTAAAGTGAATTTAGAAAATAGGCCTATTGGCTTTTTTGACTCAGGTGTAGGAGGAATTAGTGTATTAAAAGAGGCAATAAAGGTTTTACCTAGAGAAGATTACATTTATTTTGGAGATTCTAAGAATGCTCCTTATGGCACAAAAAGTGTAGAAGAAGTTAAAACACTAACTTTTAATGCTGTTGATTATTTAATAAAGAAGAATGCTAAGGCATTAGTCATTGCGTGCAATACGGCTACTAGTGCAGCGATAACAGATCTAAGAGAAAAGTATAGTGAACACATGCCTGTAATAGGTATCGAACCTGCTTTAAAGCCAGCAGTAGAATATAATAGAAAAGGAAAAATAATTATTATGGCTACTCCTATGACTTTAGCAGAAGCTAAGTTTAATAATTTGATGGAAAATTACAGAGATAGAGCAGAGATTACTCCATTACCTTGTCCAGGGTTGGTTGAATTAATAGAAGAGGGAATAATAGAAGGTGAGGAAGTAAATAAATACTTGCAAAAAAAGGTGGAGCCCTTCAAAGAAACTGGAATTGCAGCAATAGTTTTGGGGTGTACTCACTATCCATTCATAAAAAAAGAGTTATCTATAGTATTAGAAAATAAAGTTCCTATTATTGATGGAAGCATGGGGACTGCGAAGCAATTAAAAAGACAACTATTAGAATATAATATTATAAGTAAAAGGGAAGAAGCGGGTAAGGTGGAAATAAGCAATTCTCTAAATAATAATGAAATCATAAATTTAAGTTATAGATTGCTGAATTTAAATGAATAGTCTTTGAATTAATCTATATAAATTATATAGATATATATGAAGGAAATAGTAAATAATAAAAGTTATGATATAATTCAAATATACTATATTAAGATTTGTTAAATGAAGGGAGAATGAATACATATGAATCCAATAGTAACGATTAAAATGAACAATGGAAAAGTGATGAAGGCTGAATTATATCCAGAAATTGCTCCAAATACAGTTAATAATTTTATAAGCTTAATAAAGAAAGGCTTTTATAATGGATTAACATTTCATAGGGTAATTCCTGGTTTTATGATTCAGGGAGGATGTCCGGAAGGAGTAGGAACAGGTGGTCCAGGATATTCAATAAAGGGTGAATTTAGTAACAATGGATTTAAAAATGAGCTTAAGCATGCTAAAGGTGTTTTATCTATGGCAAGAGCTATGAATCCTAACTCTGCTGGAAGTCAATTTTTTATTATGGTAGAAGACTCACCACATCTAGATAGTCAATATGCATCATTTGGTAAGCTAATAGAAGGTGAGGAAGTATCAGAAGAAATAGTAAATTCTAAAACAGATTTTAGAGATAGACCTTATGAAGAACAAGTAATGGAAGAGGTTACAGTAGATACTTTTGGAAAAGAGTACCCTGAGCCAGAAAAATTTTAATAAATTTTAATAAGTTAAAGAAGGGAGTGCACTGCTGTTGGAAAACGATAAAACTATGTTGATATTTGGTTTTGATAAAGAAGAAAAACAAATTATGCATGACCTACTGAAAAAAAATAACCTTCCTGAATACAAGGTTATTGAAGAGCCTATGGGAAAAATGAAAATAAAAGATATACTGAATGGACTAAAATTAGATATATATAATTGTAGCCTTCCACAAGAAAAGGTTATATTATTAAATAATTTTAATGATGAGGAATTAGAGAAAGTCATAAAAGACTTAAGAGTTAACTTGATAAGTAAACCTATTTTAGCTGTAGTTACAGAAACATCTATAGAATGGACTTTTGAAAATTTATTGGAACACTTAATAGAAGAAAGAGAATGGTTTAAAAATCACAGGAAGTAAAAGTTGGGGGAAAAATGAGTAGAGTTGGAGAAAAAGTAAAAAATATAAGAACTAGTATTGGTATCAGCCAAAAACAATTAGCTAAAAAGTTAGGTGTATCTGAAAGCTTTATTAGTGAAATAGAATCAGGAAGAAAAGTCATAAACCAAAGTTTAATTGATAGACTATCAAAGGTATTGGGAAAAGATATTAATGATATTACAATGTCTTTTGAAGAGCAAGTATATAAAGAAGAAAAGACTGAAAAGTTTTCTAGTAAAAAGAAACAGGAAGAGGTAAAGGATGTGTGGAATGAAGCCTTTGGCTCAGTATTAAAAAAAGTTCCTGTTTATACATATGATATGGAAAGACCGATTAGTTTTAAGCAGCTTCCATTAATAAACAATAAGGTTGATGGCTATGCTCAGGATAAGGTATTATATTTAGAAATTGAAGATGATGACATGATAGGATTTAGGATATCAAAAGGGGATTTAGCTTTTGCTCATATCACACATGAAGTAGAAAATAATGCAGTATGCCTTGTAGAATATGATAACAAGAGAACAGTGAGGCAAATAAAGAAGTTAGATAATAGTAAGTTATTGCTTTTAAGCAATAGAGGTAGTTTAAGAACAGAAACAGTTGGGGTAAAAGATATCAAGGTTATAGCTAAGCTTGATAGACTTGAGATAAAATTATAATAGATTAATAAAAGTCTCTATTACTGGGTTAAGTAATAGAGACTTTTATTAATCTATTATAAATACCTTTGTCAAAATAATACTAATGTTGTATAATTTATTTTAATATAAACTATTTGTATAAGTAGTAGTTTTTCATGAAATTTTGTAATTATTTAGGAGGAAGTATATGAAAGGGACTGTAGTTGCTACATGGATGAGAACCTGTAGAAAGTTATATGGTAATGACACAGTGGATAAGGCTATGGAAGCTGTAGGCTGGGGATCAAATAAAATATTTTCACCTGCAGAAAATATAGAAGATACAAAAGTTAAGGAAGCAATTAATCTAATAGCACAAGATAATAAGGTTGACACTAAAAGTTTATGGAAGGAAATAGGAATAGATAACATAAGTGCATTTCATAGTGACTTTCCAGCATTTTTCGAGCATGAAAATCTATATTCATTTCTAAAGTCACTATTTGATATACATGTTGTTATGACGAAGAAATTCCCAGGAGCTAAGCCACCGCTAGTAACAATAACTCCTATATCGGATAGGGTAGCTATTTTTGATTATAGATCTCAAAGAGGTATGTTTGACTATCTTGCAGGATTAATTGAAGGAGCTTCTAGATTTTTTAATGAGAAGATTAAAATAGAGGAAATAGAGAAAACTAATGAATCGGTAAAATTTAAGTTTACTTTTGAGAAGGATATATATTATAAAAAAGTATATAGATTTAACAAGTTTCTTTCATTGGGATTTTTAAGAGATATAGGTGCAAAAGTAGGATTGTTCACATTCATACTTTCTCTAGCTACGTCCATTCCTATTATTGGAGTTAACAATGTAGTTAAGGCTATAATAGTTTCAGTTATACCAGCAATAGCTTCATGGATAGCTGCATCTGCTCTTATGGGGCCTAAATCCATTATAATGGATGATTTAAATAAAATTATTAACAGCAGCTTTATTGAAGATGGAGATATAGAAACAGGAGACTTTTTTGAAGATATATATAGATTACTAAAGAATCATAAAAAAAGCGTTAGAGCAGATTTTGTAGGCTTCAAAGGTGTTACAGACGAAATGAATACATTTGTAAGTAATATAAATACAATATCCGATTCTATGAATCATACATCTGCAGAAATATCTGATGTAGTTGAGCAAGTAGCTAATTGTGCAGTAGACCAAGCTCAAAATACTGAAAGAGCGGTTTCGGTACTTAATGATAATATTCAAAATCTTAAAAGCATCGTTGAAAGTGAAAACAGTAATAAAACTGAATTAGAAAAAGCTCTAGAAAAAATAAATAATAGTTATGAAAACGTAAATAATACAAGTAAAAATATACTGGATACTTTGGACAAGTTTCAACAGGTTAAAGATAAGGGACTTGAACTTCAAGGTAAAGCAAAGGATATTACACATATTGTTTCCATAGTATCTGGTATTTCTGAGCAGACAAACTTATTAGCATTAAATGCATCTATTGAAGCTGCTCGTGCAGGAGAACAAGGAAGAGGTTTTGCTGTAGTTGCAGAAGAGGTACGAAAATTAGCGGAACAGTCAAAGAATGCAGTGGAAGAGATAAATACAAATTTAGTTCAATTTGTAGAAGAGATACGAGGACTAGTAGAAAAAATAGACTCTCAATATTATATTCTTCAAGAGGAAACTAAAAGTTTAGAGAGTGTGAGAGATATAAGCTATGAAGCAACAACCTCAGTACAGATTGTAGCATCATCTATGATACAAACAATAAACGAATTAAGCAAAGAGGCTGACTCTATTGCAAGTATTTATGATAACATAGAATCTCTTGCTGCTATAGCTCAAGAGAATTCTGCTTCCTCTGAAGAAGTAAGTGCAAGTGTTTCAAACTACACTAACGAAATTAGAAAGCTCATAGTAAATATTCATGATTTTAAAAATATAGCTGAAACATTTAAAACAGAATTAGGCAAATATAAAATATAATATTTATACGAAATTAACCTAGTTAAGAGATAAAGTTTAGAATAATGAATGTAAATAACTTGAGGAGTATAAAAAACTAGCAGGAAGCCATTTAATGGCTTCCTGCTAGTTTTTATATTCCTTTTAAATCAAATCCTGGTACGAAGCTTTCTGAAGAAGTACCATTATCTTGAATAAAAGCATTTTTTACTCCTAAATATAAACAATAATCTATAAGGCTGTCATAATGTTTAGGATTGAGGGGCCTATTAATTTCAGGAAATAATTTAACATCATGCATAGGAGTATACTGATTCATTATACTTATATAAACCGAGTGACCATAGTTCTTATATATGTAGTCTATAACTTTTTTTGAATCAAACAATAAACCAGGTAACATCATGTGTCGTATAATTAATCCCTTTTGTATTAGTCCATTGTCATCAAATTTTGGTTCTCCAACTTGAAGAAACATTTCTTTTATGGCTTTAGAAGCTTTTTCGAAATAATCTGGTGCATTAGAGTATTTAGCAGAATATTTGTTGTCAAAATATTTTAAATCCGGAAGATATACATCTATGTATCCCTTTAAGGCTTTTATAGTATCAACATTTTCATAGCCATTGGTATTAAATAAAATTGGTATATTGAGCCCATTAGATTTTGCTAAGTCCAGTGATTTTATAATTTGAGGAACATAATGTGTTGGAGTAACTAAGTTTATATTATGAGCTCCTCTTTGTTGCTGCTCTAAAAAGATTTCGCTTAATCTTTCAATGGAGATAGCTTTTCCTATTCCCTCAGCACTTATCCTGTGATTTTGACAGAATACACATTTTAAATTACAATTTGAAAAAAATACAGTTCCAGAACCATTTTTGCCAGATATACAGGGCTCTTCCCAATAATGAAGGGATGCTAATGCAACCTTAACAGTATCACCTGAATTACAAAAACCTAGTTTACTATCTAATCTATTTACATTACAATTTCTTGGACATAATCTGCAGCTTTTAAGTAAGTCAAACATTATTAACACCTCTATCTAAAGTAAAAATATTACCTTAGGCATAATCAAATAAATAATAGACCAGTATTCTCGCATATTTGGTCTCTTATTTCTTTTCATATGCCTTAAATAATTATACAGTTATATATAAATATCTGTATAGGTTATAATTTTTTCCTAACATAAAAAATAAAGCATTGAATTATAAAAATAAAGCCTACTACAGCAAAAGCTGGGTATAAAACAGATATAAGATTTACAAATCCTATTTGGGATATAGGAATTGCTATGAGAATAATTAATACAACTAATTTTTTGTAGGAAATACCAAAGGCTTCTTCTAAGTTTTTGCTTACACTATATATGTTAGATACCTCAGTAGAAAACATCTCAAGCCATATTATGATTAATAGCAGTATCTGTATTACAGTACCAAATCTATTGGCTATGTATAACAAAGGGATTTCATATTTAAATATATAAGGTATATTTAAAAGAAGTAAAAAATTTATAATAAAGGATAAGATAGTCAAACCTAAGGAACCTAGGAATATGCCTGGAATAAGAATTTTCCTATTCTTAATCTCTGTGCTAAGAGGTGCAAGAACGCCGCTGCAGCACAATATGTTAAAACCACCATAAATAAGTGATGAAAAAAGCCAGTTAGATTTATAATGCGGAATAGTCTTTAAATGTACTGAGTTTATATTTTTATAGAAAGCTAAGTATAATATGAATATAGTTACTATAACAGTAATAAGAGAAGGAACGATAAAAGAGTTTATTTCTATAAGTCCTTTTGTATCTCTAAAAAGCACAAGCGCTGCGGTAAGAGACATTATTATTATGCCAAACCATTTAGATATACCAAAGTACTGGTGGATTAGTGATCCGCTGCCAGCTAATATTATTGCAGCACCACTGATTAGAAAAATAGTAGTAAGAAAATTAGTAGCTCTTCCTAAAAATCCAGGACTTACTAGTTTGATAAGACCATCATAAGAAGAGAGCTTGTACCTTAAACTTATATCAATAATTATTGAACCCATCAATATATAAATAAAAAAGCAAATAAATATGCCTATAAAGCTTTTGTATCCATATGTCGTAAAAAATTGAGTTATTTCTTGGCCAGATGCAAGTCCAGCTCCAACTATAGTCCCAATAAAAACTGCACCAACTTGAAAAATTAAATATAGATTTTTTTTCAATTTAACCCCTCCTAACATTGAAATTTAAGAACACATAAAATAATTACTAGTGACATTCCTAAATAGACACATCTATATAAATATATATTAATAACATTAAAATAATGATTCATAAATTAAATTTTTATTTTAAGGGAAAACTAGAACATAAGCAGAGAACCAAAATCTCTGATTTTGTGTGGATCGCTTACTCCTTTGAGGAATAGAAAAGGAGTTTCCATGAAATTTTACATAAACGGAGGGGAGTAAAATGAGGAAGGCGAACAAAAGGTGGGTATTAGGTTTAGTAATTGCAATTTCGTTATTGTTTGTTCAAAGTGTATTAGTAAGTTGCGCTTCGAAGAAAAAAGAAGAAAGTAAAAGCACTACAGAGAGCTTTGACATGAAAGCAGCTACAAATGTAGCTGATACTTATATGAAATATTTAATGAAAGAAGATACTGAAAATAGCAAGAGATTTTACTCGAAAGAGCTTTCGAAAAGTTCTATTAGTGAAGAGAATAGAAGCTTGAAAATATTAGGATATGATTTGTCAGAAACGAATGAAATAGGAAAATCTGGACTTTTTAAAATGAGAGTATCTAGATCAGATGTAACTAAACCTTTTGCATCTTTAGATGAATATACTTTGAAAATAAAAAAAGAAGACACAGATTATAAGATAACTGAAACGAATAACATAATACAGAAGGAAGCTTTTATACAGAATAATCAAATAAGGCTTAGAAACAAGAATAATGTAAACACAAATCTTGTAGTAGACTTTGGTGGTATACCAAATTATGCTTTTCCAAAAGATGATAAGACAAATATAGATAAAATTACAGTTCCTAAAAGCCAATATGGAATTATAACTTTTTCCTATGGTGGAGATAGCTTAGCAATAAGTACTTTTGACAAGGATGCTTATATTGCAGTTATAAAATTAGAAGAAGCCATGGCAGTGCAAGCTTCAGATAAAGGCGGTGCAGGTGGCGGAGAAGGCGGCGATACTGGAGGTGGAGATAAACAAAAGGAGGGAGGCGGTGGAAAGGCTAAGGAAAAACCTATAGGAAAAGATATAACTAGTTTAGATTTATTAAAGAGTTCAAAGGTAGAGTTCTTAACATTTTCACCAACAGAAAAATTTATTACTGTACAGTATATAAAGCCTAATATAGGACATTGCATACGGGTTTACAAAGCAGACGGAGGAGATTTAATACCATTCAAATTTGAGGAAAAATTTCCTATGGATAAGGTAGATGTTTTGTTTTCATCTTATGATAAAGAAACTCTAAATTTTGATGTAGTACCTAAAAAACCAGAGGATAGATCTGCTTCAGATGTTATAGGAAAATGGCAGATTAATCTCAGAGATTTTAAACCAAAGAAAATGTGATATAATTTAAATAAAAAATTACTTATGGAGAGAAGCAATGAAGTGGGGAGACAAAAGATATTATAGTTTAAACTATTTTTTAAGACAAAAATTTGGATGTAAGGTTTTTAAAATTTCACTAGATGCTGGCTTTTCTTGCCCTAATAGAGATGGAACTATAAGCAAGGGAGGATGTGTATTCTGTAGTGAAAGAGGTTCTGGGGATTTTGCAGGTAATAGACAATTTTCTATAAAACAACAGTTTAAATCCATAGAAGAGGTTATGAGTAAAAAGTGGAAGGAAGGCAAGTATATAGCATACTTTCAAGCATATACAAATACTTATGCACATGTAGATGTTCTTAGAGAAAAATATGAAGAGGCTATAAATGAGGAAGGTGTTGTAGCTTTAGCAATAGCTACAAGACCTGACTGCCTAGGAGAGAATGTACTAAATCTTTTAGAGGAGTTTAGTAAAAGAGTTTATCTGTGGGTTGAATTAGGATTACAAACCTTTAATGAAGACACAGCGAAAAAAATAAATAGAGGATACAATTTAGGTACTTTTGAAAAGGCTGTAGAAAATCTTAGAAAGAGAAATATTGATGTTGTTACCCATGTTATCTTCGGACTACCAGGAGAAACAAAATCAGATATGTTAAATACAGTAAACTATGTAGCAAAACAGGATGTGCAGGGAGTTAAATTTCACTTGCTACATTTGATGAAGAATACTCCTCTTGTGGAATTTTATGATAAAGGAGAATTAAAATTTTTAAGCCAAGAAGAATATATTGATATAATATGTTCTTCAATATCGATTATTCCGCAAAATATGGTAATCCACAGACTAACAGGAGACGCTCCTAGAAGTTTACTTATAGGTCCACAGTGGAGCTTAAAAAAGTGGGAGATATTAAATTCTATAGATTCAGAACTAGAAAAAAGGGGAATATATCAAGGCATATATCACAAATAAAATTCCTCTTTTATTTTTCATCAACAATAAGGACAAGCAATGTGTGCTTTATGAGATTTTATTCAGAGAAAATAATAGGAGGGACTTTTATGAAAGTAGATTTAATAATTTCTGCAGATGATATAAAACAAGAAAAAATTTTGAAGAAGTCTATAGTAGTTATAGACATGCTTAGAGCGACATCTGTTATAACTACAGCAATGAACAATGGCTGTAAGGCTGTGGTGCCAGTATTAACAATAGAAGAAGCCTTGGAAATAGCAAATAAGGATAGAAAAAAATATATTCTTGGTGGAGAAAGAAAAGCATTAAAAATAGAAGGTTTTGATTGTGCTAATTCTCCTCTTGAATATAGAAGAAGCATTGTAGAAGGTAAAACATTAGTTATAACTACCAGCAACGGTACAAGAGCTATACAAGGTAGTTTAGGAGCTAAGAATATATTAATAGGTGCGCTAATAAATGCCAAGGCTGTAGCAGAAAAGCTAATTAGTTTAAATAATGATGCAGTTATAGTAAATGCAGGTACTTTAGGACAGTTTTCCATGGATGATTTTATATGTGCCGGATATATTATTGATTGTTTGTTAGGAGAAAGAGAAGATATTGAACTTACGGATATATCTAAAACTGCTTATTATATATATAAAGAAAACCAAAACATAATAAGTTTTGTAAAATATGCCAGTCACTATAAAAGAATTAAAGAACTAAACCTAGAGGAAGATTTAGACTACTGTTGCCAAAAAGATATAATTAATATAGTTCCAGAGTATAATGATGGAATAATTACCGTAAGTGACAACAAAGATAAGAGAGCCGTTGTTTAATAATTGTAGTAATGTGATTTGTAAAATAAAAATTTTGCGACACAGTTTCATAGAAAAAGTAACTAGAAAGTTAGCTTATACAGAGGGATATGTTTCCAAAGCCAAAAGTTTTTAACGTGCTGAAGCTTGGAAACATATTCCGGCGTATAAGCTGACTTTCAGCCTAGTCCCCTATATAGAGTCTTGTGTCGCATAATTTTTACAATGTGTCTAGACTACTTGGAATATATAGAACTTTAGGTAATAAGACTCATCAGAGTTCCATAGAATTGGATGGTCTGGAGATTGAGTCTTAAATTCTACCTGTCTTAAAACTCTTCTAGCATCTTTAGCAGCGTCAGCAATGGTATCCTTAAATAAATCAGGGTTCATAAAGTGTGAGCAAGAACAAGTAACTAAGAAACCACCGGGCTTAACCATTTTTATTCCTCTAAGGTTAATTTCTTTATATCCTCTTACTGCACTATCAATTGTAGATCTAGATTTTGTAAAAGCAGGAGGATCAAGTATTACGACATCGTACTTTCTTCCTTCTTTAACCCACTGATGAAGTACATCAAAGGCATTATGACATTCAAATTTAACTCTATCAGAAATACCATTTAACTCAGCATTTCTTGTTGCTTCAGCTATAGCTAATTCTGATATGTCAAGACCAAGTACACTTTTTGCACCAGCTACCCCAGCATTTAATGCAAATGATCCTGTATGGGTAAAGCAATCTAATACATCAGCATTTTTGCAAATTTTATGTATAGCGTGTCTATTTTCTTTTTGATCAAGGAAAAATCCAGTTTTTTGTCCGTTTTCTATGTCTACGTGATATTTTACTCCATTTTCTATAATTTGAACGTTAGTATCAAAAGGCTCTGTTAAAAATCCTTTAGTTTGCTCCATTCCTTCTAGTTCGCGTACTCTTACGTCACTTCTTTCATATACGCCTTTTGCACCAAATTCATCTTTTAGCAATTTTACTACTATATCCTTATACTTATCAATTCCAAGTGCTAAAGATTGCATTACATAGTAATCTTCATACTTATCTATTATAAGTCCAGGAACAAAATCCGCTTCTCCAAATAAAAATCTACAACTTGATGTGTCTATAACTTTTTTTCTGTATTCCCAAGCGGCATTAAGTCTTTTTCTAAAAAATTCTTCGTCTATTTCTTCATTTATGTCTCTTGTCATCATTCTTATAGCAATTTTTGAAGCATCGTTTATATATCCTTTTCCTATGAAGTCGCTTTTAAAATTATAGACTTCAACTATATCACCATTTTCATATGTACCATCGTAGCCTTCTATTTCCGTAGTATATATCCAAGGGTGCCCATTTTCAGCTTTTCTTCCCTTGCCTTTATATAAGTAAAACTTACAAGCCATTAGCGCATTACCTCCCTGTTTTCGTTCATTATGTAGTATATCACAATTTGAAAATTGTAGTATATAATATTTTTTATCATACTGTAATTTAAAATAATAATTTATACATTAAAATTCCTTTGACATAATGCTCAAGAATAAATTAAACTATTTCTTGTAGTATTTTGAGATATTTTATGTTTAATATGAAAGATTTGAGGAGAAAAAATATGAGTATATTAACGGTTAAAAATGTTAGCCATGGATTTGGTGATAGAGCTATATTAGAAGATGTTTCATTTAGATTACTGAAAGGTGAACATGTTGGCCTTATTGGAGCTAATGGTGAAGGTAAATCAACATTTATGAACATAATAACAGACAATCTTATGCCAGACGAAGGACAAGTTATTTGGTCAAATAATGTTAGGGTAGGTTACATGGATCAGCATGGTTCATTAATTAAAGGTATGACAATTAGAGAAGCATTAAGAGGTGCATTCCAATACCTTTTTGATCTTGAAACAGAAATGAATACACTTTATGGCAGTATGGGAGACATGAATGAAGACGAGATGAATAAAGCCCTTGAAAGAACTGCTGTAATTCAAGACATGTTGGATCATAATGGATTTTATGTTATAGATGCTAAGGTAGAGGAAGTGGCAAAAGGATTAGGACTTTTGGATTTAGGACTTGATAAAGATGTTTCAGATTTATCTGGCGGACAAAGAACCAAAATTCTTTTAGGTAAGTTATTGCTTCAAAATCCAGATATATTACTTCTAGACGAGCCTACAAACTATTTGGATGAGGAGCATATTGAGTGGTTAAAGAGATATCTTCAAAATTATGAAAATGCCTTTTTATTAATATCTCATGATATTCCATTCTTAAACAGTGTAATTAATTTGATTTATCATATTGAAAATAGAAGACTAACAAGATACGTTGGAGACTATAATGAATTCCAAAGATTGTATGAGCTAAAAAAGGCTCAATTAGAAGCTGCTTATGATAGACAACAAAAGGAGATAGAGAAGCTAGAGGACTTTGTTGCTAGAAATAAAGCTAATGTTGCTACTGCTAATATGGCAAAGTCTAGACAAAAGAAGCTTGATAAGATTGATAGAATAGAACTTACAGCAGAAAAGCCAAAACCACAGTTTAACTTTAAGCAAGCTAGAGCTGCTGGTAAGATGATTTTTGAAACTAAGAATTTAGTTATAGGATATGATGAGCCATTAACAAAACCATTAAATCTCTACATGGAAAGAGGACAAAAGATTGCTTTAGTAGGGGCAAACGGTCTTGGTAAGTCAACACTTTTAAAAAGCTTACTTGGACAAATAGAGCCTGTTTCTGGCGAAGTGGAGCTTGGTGATTACCAATACGTTGGCTATTTTGAACAAGAAATAAAGGAAGCAAACTATAACACTTGTATAGAAGAAATATGGAAGGAGTTTCCTTCATTTACTCAATATGAGGTAAGAGCAGCGCTTGCAAAGTGTGGTCTTACAACTAAACATATCGAAAGTAAAGTTGTAGTTTTAAGCGGTGGTGAGCAAGCAAAGGTTAGATTATGTAAGATATTAAATAAGGAAACAAACATACTTATTCTTGATGAGCCTACAAACCATTTAGATGTAGAAGCAAAAGAAGAATTAAAGAGAGCATTAAAAGAATATAAAGGAACTATACTACTTGTATGCCACGAACCAGAATTTTATAGAGATGTAGTTACAGATATATGGGATTGTGAGTCTTGGACGACTAAAATCGTATAATATTTATTAATTAAGAGCTAGAAAACTAGCTCTTTTTCATATTTTTAAACTTAATAATTTTCTTTTACAATTTGCTCATATTGTGAGTTTAAAAATCTAATAATATCTTCCTTTTTCAAAGGATTAGAATGTCCTACAAAACAAGTATTAAATTCTAGATTTTCTAAGGTGGTAACAAAGTTTTTTATTTTAATTGGATCGTATTTACAATTGTCATAATAATCTTTGCTATAAGCATCTCCAATAAAAATCACTCTTTCTTCAGGGACATAAACTATAACAGAATCTTCTGAATGAGGGGCAACAACATTCTTTAAAATAATATTAATACCACCTAAATCAAGTTTTAATTCATCATCAAATACTATATCTGCTGTTACAACTTTTATATCTTGTAAAGATTGATATTCTCTACGGATATTTGTATCTGCAAATTCGATATCCTCACCAGTTAATAGACGGTTTTTCATTGCAACATCAGACCATTCCCACTTAGCCATGGTCTTTAACTTTTTATTGGTTCTTTCACATGCTATCGTTTTTCCTTCGATTGCGTGCATTCCATATGTATGATCCCAATGAAAATGAGTAATAGCTGCGTAATCTGGAATTTTTAAATTAGATTCTTTTAATAACTTATTAAATTTTTCTATATGATTTTTTGAGTTTCCACCATCAATCATAAGTGAATACTTATCTCCTTTGATGTAACCTAATAATGGTCTATCGGTTTCTTGTTCATTGACAAGAAAATAAACTCTTTCAGTAACTTTTAATAAAGCCATTTAATACCCACCTTTCCTTAATTTAAGCTATGATATATTTAGGTTAGATTTTTTTTTATACTTTGATATGATATCTTGTACTATAAATTATCTTTTGTATTTTGAGTTTTAGTAAGTCGCGGAAATTATTTATAGTTATTTAGATTAATTTTTTAAATTAAGCATAAAAAAACTCCCCTAAACTGTATAGTTTTGGAAAGTGAATGTGTTCATATAAAATCATAAAATTAAAACGTGAATGTTAAAAAAATGTTATAGTACATATTAGCATCTATTTAAGGTTGCCATGAAGTATATATGGTAAAATGATTTATTATAAACATAATCTTATCCAAAACTCAATTATATTACATAAAAAAGCAACTTGAACAAACATACTTAAAAGTATGCTCTTAAACTTTGCTTAGTTATATAAATCTAGTTTAAATAAGATTAATGAATCATTTTGAATATTCACCTCATAACATCAATTTTTATAAATCTTATCATATTTATTTCTATAAATCAAGCTCTTTAAGTGTCTATACTTTATTCATTTTAATAAATTGAATTTGGAAGTTAATATAAATATAATATATTGTATATACGTGTAAGGCAATGCGACGTAAGAAGAATATAGTGAGCTAAAAATTGTGTAATAGAAATAAAAGGAGTGCAACGCGCTCCTTTTATTTATGTTGAGTTACCTAACAAAAGATAATCCCATAGTAAACCACACTCTATGCAGGTGGTATTTAATCTTTTATCACGCTTATTTTGTAAATTTTAGCGTTGAGCTTCATACTGTTTTAAAAGCTTAATGAATAATTCAGGAACTTTTTCCATGTTTTCTGGAGTTTCTATAAATGCTACACGGAATTGAGTACTTCCTGGATTAGCATCGCCTGGTTTAATGTCATAGAAACCTTTTAAAGGTGCTACTAAAAGAGTTGTATCCACTCCGTTTAAGTTTACTGAGCCCTCTTGTGCACAATATAAAACAAAGTTGATTGAATCAAATCCTGGTTTTACAATATTTCTAACATCAATTACTGAGTAGATAGATGCATCAGGACTAGAAACGATTAGACCAGGTTCTAATTCCTTTAGATTATTATAGAATTTAAACATTATCTCTTTGTAGTACTCACGAAGTCCTTTGCACCATCCAGCAATATCTTCCTTAGTTTCATGTGCTAGTGCTCCAAATATATACTGACCGATAACGTTACTGCAAAGGTTAGCAGTATATTCAGCTACTGCTTGAGTATAGAATTCTTCATTGTCAGTGATTAAAGCTCCGATTCTTAAACCGCAGGCATTCCATACCTTTGATGCTGTCTCTAAGCTTATTCTTCTTCCTTCTATGCCAGGTACATCTGCATCAGTTAATCCCCAGATGCTTACTAGATCAGTGTCAACATAATAAAGTTCACGATAAGCTTCATCACTTACCATCCACATATTATATTTTACGCATAGTTTAGCAAGCTCTTTAAGAGTTGCATAATCATAGAGCTGTCCTGTAGGATTGTCGTAAGGTATTACAAGAAGTGCCCCAGGATTGTGCTCTTTAATAGTTTCTTCGATTTTGTCAAGTTCTGGAAGACTGAACTTGCCATCTTCGCCTAAATGACGTTTTACTGTAACAGTTTTACGTCCGATTCTTTCTGCAAAAGAAATATAATTTGTATAAGCTGGGTCAATCATCATAAATGGTTTTTCACCTGTGCCTGCATCTCCGCAAACACCAAGTAATAACAATTCCATACCACTGGATCCACCATCAGTTACTGCAACGTGTAATTTATCAGTATTAAACCCTTCGCATTTAAGAATGTTTTTAAAAGCTTCTTGAGCTTCAGGTACACCAGCAGTACCTGAATATCTTATAACACCCTTTGTAAATGGGCTTTCAGGTGCATTTAATGAAAACATTCTTTTCTGCATAGCAGGATTTGTTGGAAGTGAAACGTTTCCAATTGCTACATTGATTAATGCAGGTTTAACTTTACGTCCCTCAAATTTGATCTGACCAAGTCTTACGTCTGATGGCATTCTTTTTTTGAAATGATCTGATAATACTGGTTTATTCATGAATAAAATACCCCCTTAAAATATGTAATTTATAATGTATGCATAGCATTCATTGCTCTTCTCAGAAATCTTCAAAACATACAGTTTCTCGTACTGGTTTTGCACATTTTTCATTTGCTGAAGGTTCTCACCTGTATATAAGTATACCACGTTATTATAAATTTTCAAAATCTTTTGATTAAAGTGTTTAATTTTAATTGTTTAGTCAATATTTAATAATTTATTTAGTTTTAATAGGACATTTAGATAAATTTTTTAAGGAGTTTTTTCTTCATCTTAACAATTAAGATAGTATATAAGATTTAAAGCCCGAAAATTAATTTTCGGGCTTTAAATCTTATATACTATCTTTGAAGCTTATATAATCACTCTTTATCCATCCCTTTGAATTAATTCTATCTTCTGATAGAATCGAAACTTCATACCATAGTTCATCATTAATTTCTGCACTATCATATATTTGTATTATAGTAGATTGATTTAAAGAATTAATTATAGCAGAATTACTTAAAGGTGCTATATATAAATTACAGTCTTCCTTAACGATACCTTGACTATAATTAGGGTTTAGATATTTGATAGTAGTATGCAAACTGGACTCTGAATTTGTTTTGTGCTTTAAATTATTGTTTTGATATTTTAGAAGTAAAATTTGCTTCCTTTGATTTGATACCTTATTTGTGAAATAGTAAGAAACAAATAAAGAGAAACCAACGAGGAGTACAAATAAAAACGCCAACATTAACCTTTCCTCCCTATAGATATACAATATTATTATATTCACTAATAAGTCAAAACTGTCACAAAATAAAAAAATCCTAGTTAAATTTAACTAAGATTTTAAATATTAAACAGCCTCTATAAGTTCTTTATATTGAAGAATATACATATCAGCAGAATTTATTATGTCTTCCTTTTGATATTCTGAATAGGAATCATGTACGCCTACTACAGTCATACCAGCAGCCTTTGCCCCTTTAACAGCAGGTAGTATATCCTCAAATACAACGCACTCCTTAGGTTTTAACATTAGTCTCTCTGATGCTAGTAAATATACGTCTGGGAAATCTTTGCCTCTAGAAACCTCGTCGGTAGTTGTTATTGAATCAAAATAGTGATATATATCATTTCTTTTAAGAGCAATTTCTATCAATGGTTTACAGTTACTTGTTGCTAAAGCAATCTTTATTCCTTTTGTTTTTAATAGAGACAGAAACTCTTTAGCACCGGGTTTTAATGAAACATGATGGGCATACTGATTTATGGCCATTTCATTCCATTCCTTTTGAATTTCTTCTATTGTGTCAGAAATATTAAATCTATCTTTAAAATATTGAGCGACTTCTGCAAAGCCCATATGTTCTATATCTTCTTTCAAGTTGCTAGGTAAAGCAATGTTTCTCTTTTTTAAATATTCTTCATCTATCTTACTCCATACCCACATAGAGTCTATAAGAGTACCATCCATATCAAATATTGCACCTTTAATATTTTTAAGCATAAATATCACCTCGACTTATAGTATAACATCAAATATAAGCAATATAAACTGTAAAAAGTGACCTTAGGCATCTAATATAAAATAATATATTTAGAATTATAAATGTCAATATATATATACAATCAAAAAGAGAATACCTCAGAAATTTGTGAGGCATTCTCCTTTTAAAAACGTATGTATGCTATTAAGTTCTGTTAAAATTTTCTCTCGAATATATGTACTTTTTCTTCATCTTTAAAATCCTCAAAGGAAAATATACCTATGCTATCGAGTATTTTATTCATGCAAGTACTATCAACGGCTACTTTTATAGATGAGTTTTCAGCCATTTCATCAAGGTGTTCTCTTCCTTTTTCTCTTGGAATGACAGCTTTTGGACCACCTACGCAGCCGCCGATGCAGCCCATTCCTTCTATAAAGTTAGCATCTAACTCGCCTTTTTGTGCTTTTTCAAGTATTTCTTTACAATCTTTTACTCCGTTCGCTTGAGCTGTCTTTAATAACTTGTGTTTTTCAGGATATATTCTCTCTATTGCATCGCATATAGCAGTAGATACTCCTCCAGTACGGCCGTAAAGTCTTCCGCCTCTTGATGCATATTCAGTAGAAGTGTCCTCTTCCAGCTCTGCAGGTTTTACATCTAAAGCTTCAAATATATCTTTCATTTCTGCAAAAGTAAGCACGAAATCTATATCTCCCAATAAATCTTTCTCTTTTGCTTCTGCTTTTTTAGCAATACAAGGTCCTACAAATACAACCTTGCAGTCAGGATTCAACTTCTTTAGTACTCTGCCAGAAGCAATCATTGGCGATACAGAAGGAGAAACATTTTTTACTAGATTATTATAAACTCTTTTAAGCATACCAACCCACATTGGACAGCAGCATGAAGTTATCATTAAATCATCTTGTTTTTTTACAAAACGGTCAAATTCAACAGTTTCTTTCAAGGTAAGCATATCTGCAAAAAATGCCACTTCTACCATGTCAGTAAAACCAATTCTTTTAAAAGCAGCTCTTAATTGATCTATAGTTACAGTATCACCAAATTGGCCAATAATTGCTGGAGCTACTGCAGCTATAACTGGTGATTTACTTTTAAGGAGTTCCGCTAATGGAATAAATTCCACTCTATCAAGAATTCCACCAGTAGGGCATGCTTCTACACAAAAACCACAATCAGTACATTTTTCACAATCAATGACACTTGTATGTTTTTCCTTATCTATAAATATAGCATTAAAGGGACATGATTTTTGGCACATAGTTTCTCCGTTTTCATCTGTACAATCCATTGAACAATGTTTGATTTTATTAACTATTTTATGGTCTGCTTCGTAAGAGGATATAGCTTTTTTTAAGTCTGAAATAAAGTTTGGACTATAAGTTATACCGGTTCCACAAAGTGAGGAAATAACTTTACATAGATTTTCTTTATCAAGTTCATTCGATGCTAAGATTTCATTTACCTTATCCTCAAACTTGTCTTCATAATATGCTTTTATTAATGACTTAAATAAATCACTATATTTTGCTTTCATGCTAACAACTCCTTATAAGTAAGTAATAATTTATATTATACCATATTATTTATAATTTACCCTAAATTTAAAACATTAACCCAATTTCTAATAATTGCTCCAAAATAAAAAGCTTAAGATAGGCATTATTATAAGTGCGTATAATAGCTATCTAAATGCTAAATGTAAAATAAATTTAATCTTATAAAAAATACGTGATAAATTTTATCTACCACGTATTTTTGGTCGGAGTGACAAGATTTGAACTTGCGACCTCTTGATCCCGAAGCAAGCGCGCTACCAACTGCGCCACACCCCGACAAATATTAATGTTTAATGCAAAAAAGAGTTACTAGCTATTAGTAACTCAATGGTCGGGGTGACAGGGATTGAACCTGCGACCTCATGGTCCCAAACCACGCGCGCTCCCATCTGCGCCACACCCCGGTATATAAATATTATATGCTATATTTTGGAAAAAGTCAACAGTGAATATAATAATAAAATAACTGATAGATTTGTTATTTCACTACTATCAGTTATTTGTAGACGTTAAAAATTATTGTTTGCTTTTTTCATCTCCTGCACCGCGTGTAGGAACAGTTGACATAAGAAATCCTATCAGTATAGAAACCAATGCTGGTGCCAATATATTAATATAAGCTATGTACCAGGTTCTATAAAGAATTAAGGCTGTAACGCCTGTTATAATTAAAGTTGCTATAAATGTATAAATTACAAATTTAGCAAAAGAACCAAAGAATTTTTCATAAAGTCTGTGGCGTGTAGGACCACTAATTATATTTCTAAACAAAAAATAGGAAATAAAAATTAAAATAATATCTACTACAGCAGATATCAAAAAGTTTTTCATAGAAAACACCTCCAACAGGTTATCAGTTATATTATTACCATGTTGGAGGATTTTACGCATAGTTATATTTTTTAATTTTTAAGATACATTTCTCCTATTTTGAAGACATCTCCTGCACCAACAGTTAAAAGAATATCACCATTATCTAAATTTTTATTTAGATAAGATACTATTTCATCGAAACTATGGATGTTAGAGCATTTTACGCCTCTTTCTTTCACTTTGTCTGCAAGCATAGAAGAGCTTACGATACCAGTATCCTTCTCTCTTGCGGCATATATATCTGCTAATATAAGTTCATCCACACCATCAAAAGCTTCACTAAATTCATTAAAAAGATTTATTGTTCTTGAATAGGTATGTGGCTGAAATACGCAGAATATTTTCTTATGAGGATAATTTTTAGCTGCACTCAATGTAGCTTTAACTTCTGTTGGATGGTGAGCATAGTCATCAACAACAGTAACTCCATTTTTTACTCCTTTTAGTTCAAATCTTCTATGAGTACCTTTGTAACTTTGTAAGCCATTTACTATATTTTCAGAAGGTACATTAAGGCTTAAAGCAGAGCATATACTAGCAAGGGCATTTAAAATATTATGCTTACCAGGGATATTTAGTTGTATAGATAAAAGTTTTGATTCATCTCTATACACATCAAAGTAAGCACATCCCTTTTCATTAAATACAATATTTTTTGCCACAACATCACCAGAATTAATTCCATAAGTAACTACGTTGCAGTTTGATTGAGAAATCACATTTTTCATTCTTTCATCATCAGCATAACAAACTAAGTAACCGTCATCAGGGATAAGCTTAGCGAATTTTATAAATGCATTTTCAATATCATTTATATCTTTATAATAATCTAGATGGTCTGCATCTATATTTAGTATTACCCCTATATAAGGAAAAAACTCAAGGAAGGATCCTTTATACTCGCAAGCTTCTGTTACAAAATAGTCACTATTGCCTGGGCGTACGTTTCCATTTATAGCATCAAGCTGTCCACCTACGAGTATGGTAGGATCTAAATCAGCATCTAGACATATATGAGAAACCATTGAAGTTGTTGTAGTTTTTCCGTGTGTCCCAGCTATAGCTATGTTAAATTTATGACCTTTCATTATGCTGCCTAAAAATTCAGCTCTAGTTACGGTCGGTATGTTTAGTTCTTTAGCACGCATTAGCTCGGGATTGTCTTCAGATATGGCTGCAGTATATACTACTAAGTCTATATCTTTATTTATGTTATCTTTCTTTTGGCCTATATGAATCTCAGCACCTCTGGCTGATAGAGTATCAGTTATAGGTGAAGCATTCATATCAGAGCCCGACACTTTAAAGTTTCTGTTTAATAAAATCTCAGCTAGGCCGCTCATACTTATACCACCTATACCTATAAAGTGTATATTTTTATTTTTATCGTTTATAAAATCAAATGACATTAGAATCAGCTCCTTTAATTAAATAACTTCATTTAATAATTATATACAAAAATTAGTCAAAAAAACACAATTGTTAAATTTTATTTTGAACTTTGGTATATATGGGACAAGACAATAAAGTTATTGATTATATAGTTTTTTTAGAATAAAATATGAATAATAGGATATAATTTTAAAAAAATATTCGTAAATTTTAAAGTGAATAGGTGATGATTATGGATAAATTTAGTAGAAACCAAAGGGTTGCAGCCATAACAAAAATATTAATAGAAAATCCAAATAAGATTATAAACTTAAATAACTTTACTGATATGTTTAATGCTGCTAAGTCTACAATAAGTGAAGATTTAGTTGTAGTCAAGGATATTTTAATGAAGCTTAGCATGGGAAGAGTTGAAACTATATCTGGCGCTGCTGGAGGAGTTAAGTATGTATGTGGGCTATCCCATGAAAAAATTAAGGAATTTGCTGAAAAACTATGTATTATTTTGAAAAATAGAGAAAGAATAATACCAGGGAATTTTTTATACATGACTGACTTAATGTTTAACCCTCAAGTTATACAAACAGCAGGTATTATACTTGCTGCATCATTTATTGATAAAAATGTGGATTATGTAGTTACAGTTGAGACTAAAGGAATTCCGCTAGCTTATGAAGTCGCTAAAATGCTCGGAGTTCAATTGGTAGTAGTTAGAAGAGAAACAAAGGTTACTGAAGGATCAACTTTGAGCATAAATTATGTTTCAGGATCTACCGGGAGAATTCAAAACATGTCACTATCTAAAAAGGCAATGAATAAGGGAAGTAAGTGTATATTTGTAGATGATTTCATGAAGGCTGGAGGTACAGCATCAGGCATAATAGATTTACTGAAGGAATTTGACAGTGAACTATTAGGGATAGGTGTACTAATTGATAATGTAGAAACACCTAAGAAACTTTTTCAAGATTATGTATCAATAGTAGATTTTAAAGGTATTGATGAAAATGGAGAAGCATTATTATTTCCTTCTAAAATGTTCAAATAATATAATTTTCAAAAAATTTATTAATTTTTAACAAAATAAAGAAGGAAAAATATAAAATGTAGAGAATAATATATACATAAGCATCTTGGAGGTGGATTTTATATGCAAATTACAGACGTTAGAGTAAGAAAAATTGCTGCTGAAGGTAAGATGAAAGCTATAGTTTCAGTAACCTTTGATAATGAATTTGTAGTTCACGATATAAAGGTTATAGAAGGTCAAAATGGTCTTTTTATAGCAATGCCAAGCAGAAAGACTCCTGATGGAGAATTTAAAGACATTGCGCATCCAATTAATACTCAAACAAGAGAAAAAATACAAAAATCTATTTTAGAAGAGTTTGAAAAAGTAAAAAATGAAGAAGTTGCTTCCGAGCAAATTACGGAAGAATAATAAAAAGGAGTATAGCTACTCCTTTTTATTATTGATTTTTTTATATAAAAATGACTCATAAGGTTGAAAATAATATCTATATAAAATATAATATTTAAGGGATGTTCGTATAATATAAAGTAGAAAAATGTAGGTTTATGACCATAAAGAGGTGTTATAATGTATAATTGTGCTATAATATTAGCCGCTGGAGAAGGAAAAAGGATGAAATCTTCCACGCCTAAGGTACTTCATAAAATATGTGGAAAAGAAATGGTAAACGTTGTAATAGATACAATAAAAGAAGCAAAAGTAAATGACATAAATGTAATTATAGGCAGAGGAGCAGATAAAGTAAAGGATGCTACTACCAACAGAACTGTACACTATTCGTTGCAAGATAAGCAGCTTGGAACTGGTCATGCTGTTATGTGTGCAAAGGAATTTTTAAAGGGAAAGAAAGGTACCGTAGCAATATTTACAGGGGATGCTCCTTTAATTACGAAAAGCACAGTGGAAAAACTTCTTGACTTCCATGGTAATAAAAACTATAAAGCAACCATATTGACTTCAATAGTAGATAATCCTCATGGATATGGTAGAGTAGTAAGAGAAGGTAATCAGGAAGTTTGCAAGATAGTAGAGCATAAAGACTGCACTGAAGAAGAATTGAAAATAAATGAAATAAATGCAGGAATGTATTGTTTTGACATAGAAAGTCTACTCAAAAGTTTAGACAAACTAGATAATAATAATTCTCAAGGAGAATATTATATAACTGATGTTATAGGAATTCTAAAAAATGAAGGTGAAAAAATAGGAGCATTACCAATACCCTTTGAAGAAACTATGGGAATAAATTCCAGAGCGCAACTCTCAGAAGCTGAGAAGGTTATGAGAAAGAGAATAAACCAAATGCATATGGACAACGGAGTTACTCTAATTGATCCAGATTGCACATATATAGATATAGATGTTGAAATAGGTAATGATACTATAATATATCCAGGTAACGTTATTCAAGGCAAAACAGTAATAGGAGAAAATTGTACTATTCACTCTAATTCTAGGATAAAAGATAGTATTATAGATAAAAATGTCACAATACAATGTTCTACAATATTAGAAAGTAAGATAGGTGAAGGAACTACAGTAGGGCCATTTGCATATGTAAGGCCTGAAAGTGTTATAGGCAAATCAGCTAGAATTGGAGACTTTGTTGAAATAAAAAAATCTACTATAGGAGATGAGACAAAGGTTTCCCATTTAACATATATAGGAGATGCTGAGATAGGAAGCAAGTGTAATTTCGGCTGTGGCACAGTTGTTGTAAATTACGACGGACAGAAAAAGTATAAAACAGTAATTGGTGATAATGCATTTATTGGTTGCAACACAAACCTAGTTGCGCCAGTTAAAGTTAACAATAATACTTATATAGCAGCAGGATCAACTATAACTGATGAAGTTCCAGAAGGAGCTTTAGCTATCGCAAGATGCAAGCAGGTTAATAAAGAAGGTTGGTTGGAGAAAAAAGGAATAAAGAAATAAAATTT
The DNA here is from genome assembly GCF_055391695.1 of Clostridium nitrophenolicum. NCBI lineage: Bacteria > Bacillati > Bacillota > Clostridia > Eubacteriales > Clostridiaceae > Clostridium > Clostridium nitrophenolicum. The sequence continues at coordinate 5,469,564 of NZ_AP042469.1, read as the reverse complement.
TAGGAGGATTTCATAATGATAACCCATGGTAAAAATATTAAAATTTTTGCTGGTAATTCTCATCCAGGGCTAGCAAAAGACATTGCAGGTATTTTAGGATTATCTGTTGGAGATGCTGTAGTTTCAACATTTAGTGATGGTGAGATATCAGCAAATATTAACGAAACTGTAAGAGGTACAGATGTCTTTGTAGTTCAATCTACAAATAACCCTGTAAATGATAATCTAATGGAGCTTTTAATAATGATTGATGCATTTAAAAGAGCTTCAGCAGGAAGAATAACAGCGGTAATACCTTATTATGGATATGCAAGACAAGATAGAAAAGCTAAAGCAAGAGATCCAATTACTGCAAAGCTTGTTGCGGACATATTAACTGCTGCAGGAGCAGATAGAGTTTTAACAATGGACTTACATGCATCTCAAATTCAGGGATATTTCAATATACCACTAGATCACTTATTGGGAGCACCTATTTTAGCAAAATACTTTATACAAAAAGGATTTGCAGAAAGAGAAGACATAGTTGTTGTTTCACCAGACCTTGGAAGTGTAACAAGAGCGAGAAAATTTGCAGATAAGTTACATGCGCCAATAGCTATTATTGATAAGAGAAGACCAAAGGCTAATGTATCAGAAATAATGAATGTTATAGGTGACATACAAGATAAAACTGTAATACTAGTGGATGATATGATAGATACAGCAGGAACTATAACAAATGGTGCTAATGCATTAGTTCAAATGGGAGCAAAGGAAGTTTATGCTTGTTGTACTCACGCTGTGTTATCAGGTCCGGCAATAGACAGAATAAAGGAATCAGCTATTAAGGAATTGGTAATGTTAAATACTATAGATTTAACAGAAGAAAAAATGCTAGATAAGTTTAAAATACTATCTGTAGCACCTGTATTTGCAGAAGCAATTAAAAGAATATATGAAGATATTTCAGTAAGCAAATTATTTGAAGACTAAAAATTGATTTAAAAAGCATGCAGATTTAAAAAAGTACTGCATGCTTTTTATACTATTAAATTATAGTAAATTATTTGTAACTTTTTAAGGATATACTATTAGCATATATATAATATGTGATAAATTAGATATATAGAAATAAATATATTATAGTTTGAATTATATTATTTATTATAAAATATAATATACGAAGGGAGATACAATATGGAAGGAAGAATCGGAAGGGTTTTAATTGTTGATGATGATCAAAATATATGTGAAGTAATAAAAATGTATGTAGAGAACGCGGGATATGATACTAAAGTTTGTCACAATGGAAAAGAAGCTGAGGATGTTTTCCAGGAGTATAAACCAGATTTAGTTTTGTTAGATATAATGCTTCCTTACATCGATGGTATAGATGTACTTAAGTGGATAAGAAAGGATTATGAGACTCCTGTAATTATGCTTACTGCCAAAGGAGAAACCTTTGATAAAGTATTAGGACTTGAGTTAGGCGCTGATGACTATATAGTTAAACCATTTGAACCTAAGGAATTATTGGCAAGGGTAAAGGCCGTTTTAAGAAGATATAATATAGATAATGAAAATAAAGAGATATTAAAATTTGAACAATTGACAGTTGATATTAATTCATACACTGTACTTTACAAAGGTGAAGAAATAAAGATGCCTCCAAAAGAATTTGAGCTATTATACTATTTAGCAAGCAATAAAAATAGAGTATTTACTAGAGAACAACTATTATGCGAAGTTTGGGGATATGATTATCCTGGTGATTCAAGAACTGTTGATGTTCACGTAAAAAGACTTAGAGAAAAACTTCAGGGAGGGCCAAATTGGCAAATTGAGACAGTATGGGGAGTAGGATATAAGTTTGAGGTGAAGTAGATGAAAAAGGGGTTGTTCTCCAAGCTAGTAGCTACTTTTGCAGCTATAATTGCGGTAAGCTTTATTATGACAGCTGCATTTCTATCTTACTGGTTTGAAAGTTATTATTTCGAGCAAAGAAAAGTACAGCTTACAGCAGAATCAGATTTTATTTCTGTTGCAGCAGTGGAATATTTGAAGGGAAATGTTTCTATAGATCGTATTAATGAAATTCTTACTACTATAGGAAACTATTTGTCTACAGATATATGGCTTGTAGATAACTATGGATATGCATATGCTATTTCAAATAGTGAATATAAGGAAGTTTTGTCTACTCAGGTTCTTACAGAAGAATTGGATACTTTAAGGCAAAACCAGTCTGTTGAAAAAGTGGGCATCTATGGAAATGTATTTAAAGTTCCAGTACATACTTTTGACATACCTATTTTTTCAAAAGGTGTTTTTACGGGTGCTATAATGATGCATACTTCTGTAACTCAACTAAAAAGTACCTTAATAAGAGTATATGAGATTATATGGATTTCTGCATTATTTGCCATTATAATTTCATGCATAGTTATTTATTATTTTTCACAAAGGATAATAATTAAGCCTCTTGCGCAAATAAATTATGTAGCAGATAAAATTTCTAAGGGGGAAGTGGATAAGAGGGTAAGCATAAAATCAAAAGATGAGATAGGCGTGCTTGCAGAATCCTTTAATTCCATGGCAGATTCCTTAGAGGAAGTAGAGAAGAATAGAAGAGAATTTATATCAAATGTATCTCATGAAATACGATCTCCAATAACTTCCATAAAAGGATTTATTGGTGGAATTTTAGATGGAGTAATTCCAAAGGAAAAAGAGAATTACTATCTATCAATTGCTTATGAAGAAACTCAAAGACTTACAAGACTTGTAAATGACTTGTTGGATTTATCTGCTATTGAAGCGGGACAATTTAAACTAAGGATTGAAGAAATAGATATTAACGAAATTATAAGATTATGTGTAATAAAATTTGAACAGAAGATAAAAGAAAAAAGTTTAAAGGTCGATGTGCTAATGCAGAATGATAATCTCTATGTGGCAGCAGATAGAGATAGAATAAATCAAGTAGTTACAAATCTTGTAGACAATGCAATAAAATATGTTAAAAAAGGTGGAAATGTGAAAATTTCCACAAAATCAAAAGGAGATAAGGCTTTAATATCAGTATTTAATAACGGCCCAACTATACCAGAGAATGATTTAAAATATATATGGAATAGGTTTTATAAGGGAGATAAGTCAAGAACATCTAAACTTAGTACAGGACTTGGACTGCCTATAGTCAGAAGTATACTTACTCAGCTAGGAGAAGACATATGGATTGAAAACAAGGAATCACAAGGAGTAATGTTCACTTTTACTTTGAAAAGGATTTAAAGAATAATTACATTTTGTTCATATTTGTGTAAAAATATTTTATTATAATGTCCCTAATATTGATGGATTATGAGGTGTACTTGGATGGATGAAAACAGGTTTGATAGTATTAAAGATGTTAAGTGGAAAAATGTAAGCGATGGAAAAGGTGAGATAAAGTTTACAAATAGAAGAACAAAAGCTAAATTAAAAGTTTTATTTAAAGGAGTAGCCTTTATACTTATAGCTGCAGTATCAGGTGGAGTATCTGGGGCTTATATAGTTAATGAAAAATATTCCAATAAAGCTTATACACCATTTAATCAATCTTTAGTTGAGCCTAAAGTGCAGGGCAATAAAGCTACTACAACGGACGTATCCAAAAGTGACATAACTAAAGTTGCTGAAACAGTGAGCCCAGCTGTAGTTGGTATAAGTAATAAGGCGGAAGGTTACTTTGGTGTACAGGATGTTGGAAGTGGCTCAGGGATAATATTTGATCCAAGTGGATATATAGTTACTAATAATCATGTAATAGAAGGAGCAACTAAGATAATGGTGAAGCTCTCTAGTGGGAAGGTTTTAAATGCAACTCTAGTTGGAGCTGATCCAAGATCAGATTTAGCTGTTATAAAGGTAGATGCACAAAATTTGCCAGTTGCTAAGTTTGGAGATTCATCTAAAGTTAAAGTAGGAGATATGGCCATTGCTATAGGAAATCCTTTGGGAGAAGAGTTTTCAGGATCGGTTACAGCTGGAATAATCAGTGCATTAAATAGAAAAATTCAATATGGTGGAGCCATATATAAGGTTTTGCAAACAGATGCTGCTATAAATCCTGGCAATAGTGGAGGGCCGCTTTGTAATGAAGCAGGTGAAGTTATAGGAATAAACAGCTTGAAAATAGGAGCAGAGGCAAATGCAGAGGGAATGGGATTTGCAATAGGAATAAATGAAGCAAAGGATATAATAAAATCTTTAATGGATTATGGTAAAGTTTCAAGGCCGTCTCTAGGCATTTATGGTCAGGGTGTTGTGTCAGAGAAAAACAATATTCAAGGAGTTTATATAAGAGAAGTAGTTCAAGGAAGCGGTGCAGCAGCTGCTGGAATTAAACCTACAGATATTATTATTGAGCTAGATAAGAAAAAGATAACTAAGGTTGAGGATCTGTCAGATGTTTTAGATAAACATAAGGTTGGAGACACTATCCAGTGTAAAATTTGGAGAAATGGAAAAACTATAGAAGTAAATATTACTCTTTCGGATGTGAAAGAAAAAAATAGATAAGGAGACTTTTGTAGTCTCTTTATTATTTATGTCTTTTAGTATAATATATTAATTATGTGATTAACAATTATGATATGGTTAGGAGTGAAGAAATGTTTTTAATAGTTGGACTAGGGAACATAGGAAGGCAGTATGAGCATACAAGACATAATGTTGGATTTGATATAATAGATTTAATAAGTGATAGGTATAATATACCTGTCAACAGGGAAAAATTTAAGGGAATGTATGGAGAAGGAAATATAGCATACGAAAAGGTAATTTTGCTCAAACCAAGTACATATATGAATCTAAGTGGTGAAAGTGTAAGAGAAGTAGTTAACTTCTACAAGATACCAAATGAAAATATAATTGTTATCTATGATGATATCAGTATTGACATTGGAAGACTTAGAATAAGAACTCAAGGAAGTGCTGGAGGTCATAATGGAATAAAAAATATAATAGCTAATTTAGGAACAGACGTATTTCCGAGGGTTAAAGTAGGAGTGGGACAGCCTAATGACCAATTGGTTTCACATGTTCTAGGCAAATTTTGCGCTGAAGACAGGAAAAGGATTGAAGAAACATTTAAAGTTAGTGTAGATGCTGTTGAATGTGTAATAAAACAAGGAATAACAGAAGCAATGAATAAATTTAATGGTTTTAAAATATAAGGTTTATAACTAAATTTTTATAGTTTGTAGGGTGGTTGTTATAAAATGAGACTAGAAGGACTTATGAATCCCCTTAAATTTAACAAGGAATTTAAGGAAATAAAAAGCAGTATAGACAAGTCTAGATTCCCAATAGGAGCATTTGGACTTTCAGAATCTGCAAGGGCTTATTTAGTAAATGGATTGTATGAGGAATTAGACAAGCCATTTCTTGTGCTTACACATAGTGATGTTGAAGCAAGGAAATTGTATGAAGATTTATCTTTTTATATTCCTCATGTTTATTATTTCCCAACTAAGGAAGTAGTATTTTACAATATAGATGCAATCTCTGGAGACCTAAGATGGGAAAGACTAAAGGTAATGAAGGAGATGCTAAATAAAGAGAAGAAAGTAGTAGTTACTAGTATTGAAGCAATAGCTTCCAGTTATATTCCTGTAAGTTTATATAGAAATTATACATTTAAAATTTCAATAGGTGATATTTTAGATTTAGAAGATCTAAGTGAAAAGCTTATACAATGTGGATATGAAAGAGTTGAAATTGTAGATAACAAAGGCCAGTTTTCCATAAGAGGAGGAATAATGGATATTTATTCCCCTATTGCTGCGGAAGCATATAGAGTTGAGCTCTTTGGCGATGAAGTTGACTCTATTAGAAACTTTAACTTAGAATCTCAAAGAAGTATAGAAAAAGTAGAAAGTATTGAAATATTTCCCGCTAAAGAGATGATTTTAAATAGGGAAAGCATAAAAAAAGGGTATGAAGGTATAGAAAAAGATTTAGAAATTGTATCAAATAGGCTGAAGGATCAAAAAAATAAGGACACTATTGAAAAAATACAAGAAGTTATTGGGAAAAATCTTGAATTGCTGAGAGAAAATTGGAGCTTTGAGACAATAGACAGTTTTCTTCCTTACTTTCATGATAACTTATCAACATTTTTTGATTACACAGAAGGTTATTTCATAATTATGGATGACGTTCAAAGATGTAAAGGGAAGCTAGATAGCGTATATTTTGAATTTGAAGAAAATTATAAAAGTTTTCTTCAAAGAGGTAATATCTTACCTAAACAAATTGATCTTTTATTTAATAAGGAACATATAGTTGAAATGCTTGAGGAAAAGCAAATACTAACTATAGATGCTATTGCTAAATCTGTTAAGATGCTTTCGCCAAGGTCTATAGTGAATTTTTCTCAAATCACTTCACATAACTATCATGGACAAATAGATTTGCTTATTGATGATATAAAGGACAAGAAATCCAAAGGATTTAAAATAGTTATTCTTTCTGGTACCAGACCAAGAGGAGAGAGGTTAGTTGATACATTAAGGGACAGGGAAATAGAAAGCTCTTATAGAGATGTGATACATGAAATTCAGCCAGGAGAAGTAGTAATAACCTTCGGAAGTCAACTAAACGGTTTTGAGTATCCGGATTTTAGGGTGTGTGTAATATCCGACAAAGAAGTCTTTGGAGAAGCTAAGAGAAAGACAGTAAATAGGACATCTAAAAAAGGTGTAAGTAAAATAAAGAGTTTTACGGAACTGAAACCAGGAGACTATGTAGTTCATGCAAATCATGGTATAGGTGTCTATAAAGGAATAAAACAGTTAGAACTTGAAGGCCATAAAAAAGACTATCTAGAGCTGATATATGATTCAGATGATAAATTATATGTGCCTGTAGAACAGCTTGATATGGTGCAAAAGTATATAGGTACAGAGGGAAAATCACCTAAAATAAATAAGTTAGGGAGTTCGGAATGGGCAAAGGCTAAGAGGAAAGTCAAAAAGTCAATAGAAGAAATAGCAGAAGATTTGGTTAAGCTTTATGCTGCAAGAACTACCCTTAAAGGATATAGATATTCAAAGGATACTGTGTGGCAGAAACAGTTTGAGGAAGAATTCCCTTATGATGAGACGCCAGATCAATTATCAGCTATAGGTGATATAAAAGTAGATATGGAGTCCGATAAACCTATGGATAGATTGCTATGTGGCGATGTAGGCTATGGCAAGACAGAGGTTGCTATTAGGGCTGCATTTAAAGCGGTTATGGATGGAAAGCAGGTAGCGTTTTTAGTACCAACTACAATACTTGCACAGCAGCACTATAATAACTTTGTAAAGAGGTTTTCAGACTTCCCTGTAAGAATTGATATGATAAGTAGATTTAGGACTCCAACGCAACAGAAGGGGACTATAAAAGCTGTAAAAGATGGAGAGGTAGATATATTAATAGGCACTCATAGAATTCTTCAAAAGGATATACAGTTTAAAGATCTAGGATTATTAATAGTTGATGAAGAGCAAAGATTTGGAGTAAGTCATAAGGAGAAGATCAAAAAACTAAAGAAGAATGTTGATGTATTAACTTTAAGTGCAACTCCTATACCAAGAACGCTACATATGTCTCTTGTAGGAGTTAGAGATATAAGTGTTATAGAGACTCCTCCAGAAGAAAGGTACCCTGTACAAACTTATGTAGTAGAATATAATGATCAGTTGATGAGAGATGCTATATTAAGGGAATTAAATAGAGGAGGACAGGTATACTTTGTATATAATAGAGTTGAAAATATCAAGGAAATGGTGTCCTATATATCAAAATTAATTCCTGAAGCAAGAGTAGCCTTAGCTCATGGGCAAATGCAGGAAAGAGAATTAGAAAAAATTATTGTAGATTTTATGAAAAATGAATATGATATTTTAGTTGCCACAACTATAATAGAAACTGGTATGGATATTCAAAATGTAAACACTATGATAATATATGATGCTGATAAGATGGGATTATCGCAGTTATATCAGCTCAGAGGACGAGTTGGAAGAACTAATAGAATGGCTTATTGCTATTTAACCTACAGAAAAGACAAGGTTTTAACAGAAGTGGCAGAAAAAAGATTAAAGGCTATAAAGGATTTTACTGAGTTAGGATCAGGATTTAAAATAGCATTAAAGGATTTAGAGATAAGAGGAGCTGGAAATATGATGGGGGCTTCTCAACATGGACACATGGCTTCTATTGGATACGATTTATATTGTAGAATGTTAGAAGATACGATAAAGCTTATAAAAGGAGAAATAGATAACGAACCAGTAGAAACAACAGTAGAGCTAAAAGTAGATGCATATATACCAGGTTCTTATATAAAGGATGAGGTACAGAAAATTGAAGTGTACAAGAAAATAGCAGCGATAGACTCTTATGAGGATATGATGGAAATTCAGGATGAATTAGAAGATAGATTTTCTACAATACCTTCATCAGTATATAATCTTATGAATATTTCATATATAAGAAGTATTGGTAAAAAACTTGGTATAGAAGAAATAAAGGAAAGAAAGAATGAAGTTCTTTTTATATTTGAAAGCCAATCTAGAATAAATGAGAATGTTATCAAGGGACTATTAAGAGATTATACTAGAAAAATAGGATTAAAGTTGGGAGATAAACCAGGGTTTGCCTATAAGCTTGCAGATGTAAAAAGAGAAGATTTAATTTCAGAAATTAAAGAATTAGTACAATACATGATAAAAATATATGAACAAAAATAACTTTGTAGTAAAAATACTTTTGTGTTAAAATTAGTTTGTATTGCGCTAAAACATTAAGAGAAGTGGAGGAATAAACTGTGAAAAATATAAAAAAACTAATGTGTACAGCTTTAATAACAATGCTTGGATTTTCAGCTGTTGGTTGTAATATGATAGCCAAAACACCAGAAGCAATAGCTAAAAGTCCTGTAGCTGTGGTTAATGGTGAAAAAATTACTAGAGCGGACCTAGATAATGATATGAATATGCGCCAGGTTATAGCTCAGGCTAAGCAACAATACGGTGAAAATTACGAAAAAAATGAAGAGGCTAAGGGTATTCTTAAAGAGAAAAGAACACAGGTATTAGACAATATGATAGCTCAAAAAGTTATTGAGCAAAAAGCAAAAGAGTTAAATTTACTTCCAGATGACTCAAAATTAAAGGCTGAAGCTAGCAAACAATTCGATGAGAGTAAAAAGTCCTTTGGAAATGACAATAGTAAGTTTCAAGAGGCTTTAAAACAAAGTGATCTTACTGAGGATTCCTTAAAGGAGTTATTGTTTACACAATTAAGAAGTCAAGCAATTATTAAAAATGTTGCGGATAATGTAACAAAAGATGTAAAAATTGATGATAAAGCAATACAAGATTATTATAATAATAACAAGTATCAATTTACTGAGAAGCCAAACAAGATAAAGTTAGCACATATATTAGTTAAAACAGAAGATGAAGCTAAAAAAGTAAAAGAAAGGCTTGATAAAGGAGAAGATTTTGCTAAGATAGCTAAAGAGGTTTCACAAGATCCTGGATCAAAGGATAAAGGTGGAGAATACGAGGTAAATTATGTTGATTCAGGTTTTGATCCTGCATTTATGGCTGCTGCTATAGGACAAAAAGAAGGAGCTATATCAGCACCTGTAAAAACTCAATTTGGATACCATATAATAAAAACTATAAAGAAGGAAGAATATCCTGTTAAGAAATTTGAAACAGTAAAAGATCAAATAAAACAGCAGTTAGAAAGCCAAGAAAAAAATAAAGTACTTTCACAAAAAATTGATGAGTGGAAAAAATCAGCTAAAATAACTAAAAATGAAAAAAATCTTTAATAACCGCATAAAATATAAAATAAACCACAGCATAATAATAGAATGCTGTGGTTTATTTTTGTTTATATAAATAATTTTATATATGCTTACCAATTTAAGTAACAATTGTGTATAAAATTTCATATTTAGAAAGATAATATTAATACAACTTATATTTATATTATATAGGAGGTACTAAACAATGAAAGCAACAGGTATTGTTAGACGCATAGACGATCTAGGTAGAGTGGTTATACCAAAGGAAATACGAAGAACTCTTAGAATAAGAGAAGGAGATCCTTTGGAAATTTTCACAGATAGAGAAGGAGGCGTTATACTTAAGAAATATTCTCCAATAGGTGAATTAAGTGATTTTTCAAAAGGCTATGCAGAATCCTTACAACAAACAATAGGAAATATAGTTATGATATGTGATAAGGATAGCATAATATCAATAAGTGGATCACCAAAAAAAGAGTACTTAGAGAAGAAAATAAGCAGTGACCTTGAAAGAATGATAGAGGAAAGAAAATCCGTTTCTCTTGGAGAAGGAAAAGAAAAGACTATAGCTTTATATGATGATGAAGAGATAGAAGGAAAATATTCCGCACAAGTAATTTCCCCTATAATTGCAGAAGGAGATGCAATTGGAGCTGTAATTATAGTAGCTAAGGAAGAAGGAATAAAATTTAGTGAGGTTGAAGTTAAATTAGCTGAAACTGCATCGTCCTTCTTAGGAAAGCAAATGGAACAATAAAATGGCAGCTATGCTGCCATCTTATTTACTGCTTTATAGATGATTATTGACACTAAGATAAAAAATATTCATCTATAAAGTAATAATACCCCCTAATTTAAAATAATTATAAACATAGAAATAAATTATTTTTGATTATGTAAGTTTTAAAGTGAAAAACATTGAGACAAGGCTTTTGTCATATGATGATTCGGGGGTATTTTTATGAAAAAACAATCACTTATTAAAGGCACTTTTATATTGGGAATTGCAGGAATATTGGCGAAATTTTTAGGATTATTTTTTAGATGGCCACTGCAGATGCTTATTGGTGACGAAGGGGTAGGATATTATCAAATGTCATTTCCTCTATATATGTTTTTTATTGCAGCGGCATCAGGCATACCTGTAGCGATTTCCAAAATGGTATCGGAAAGTAATGCTATTCACGATGAGGAGGGTGTAATTTTAGTATTAAGAAAAGCTATGCTTCTCATGATCATATTAGGAGCAGGATTTACAGCTATACTGCTTATTTTTTCAAAGCCTATAATACACTTTTTAAAGTGGGATAACAAATCTTATTATTCACTAATATCTATTGCTTTTGCACCTATCTTTATATCAATAATGAGTGTATTTAGAGGATTTTTTCAAGGACTTCAAAATATGAACTATCCAGCAGTTTCTCAGATTATAGAGCAAATAGGGAGGGTAGTTATAGGAGTTGGACTTGCCTATATATTATTACCTAGAGGTATTGAGTACTCAGCTGGTGGCGCTGCATTAGGAGCAGCAGCAGGAGGAGTATTTGGTGGTATATATCTTGTAGTAAAATATTTTAAGATAAGAAAAGAGTTTAAGGTAAAAAAGGTTAGAGACAATACTGATGTATTGGGAAAGTTGCTTTATATTGCCATACCTGTTTCATTAGGAGCAGCAGTAAGTAGTATAATGAGCCTTATAGATTCAGCGCTGGTTCCACAGAAACTTTTAGAAGCAGGTTTTACTTATAAACAGTCAACTATATTATATGGACAACTTACTGGAAAAGCATTTATCATGATAAATGTTCCGCTTACTTTATCAGCAGCGCTATGCGCTTCGTTAGTTCCTATAATTGCAGAGGCACACATATTAAAGAGAAAACTTGAGGTTGACAATAAAATAGAACTAGCTATGAAGCTTTCTATGGTAATTGCACTTCCTTCTTGTGCTGGACTATTTTGTCTTGCATGGCCTATTTTAGACTTAATTTTTCCTGGCCAATCAGCTGGGTTTGAAATACTTCAGTATTCAGCTATATCTATTCCTTTTATAATAATTGCACAAACTTCTACTGCAATATTACAAGGAGTAGGATATTATATTATGCCTGTGCTTATTTTGGCGTTAGGGTGCATCGTAAAGGTTGTTATTACTTTATTAATGGTACCTATACCTAATATAAATATCTATGGAGCTGTAGTAGGTAGTATAGGTGGTTATATAGTAGCCTCATTACTAAACATACTGTTTTTAGCTAAAAGACTTAAGATCAGATTAAATATTTCAGATATATTTATTAAACCGGCATTTGCATCACTTTTAATGATAATAGCGGTTGTAATTATCTACATGAATGTCTATAATTATACCATAAGTAGCAAAATATCCTGCTTCATATCTATAGCTTCTGGTATGATTATATATGGAATATTAGTAATTTTGCTCAGAATATTTAGATATAGCTACGTGAAGAAAAAGCTTTTTAAAAAGCAAAGGAGAGAACATGCATGATAAAAATAATTGGATTGGGGCCTGGTTCGAAGGAAGCGCTTACCATTGGGGCTCTGGAGGTATTGAAAAGTGCATCTAAAATTTATTTAAGAACAGAAAAGCACCCTACTGTAGATTATTTAAAAAATAATAATATATTATTTGAAACTTACGATAATAAGTACGAAGAGGGAGAAAGTTTTGATCAAGTATATAGTTCTATAGCAGAGGACTTAATAGATCAGCAAAATAAGTTCAATGATATAGTTTATGCTGTGCCAGGACATCCTTTAGTCGCAGAAAAATCAGTAAATATATTACTTGAACTTTGTGGAAAAAAATCTATAGAAACGGAGATTGTTCCTGCAGTCAGCTTTGTAGATGCCCTCATGGAGAGTCTAAAAATAGATCCTGTAGAAGGAATTAAAATAATAGATGCTTTCGACATAAATAATCAAGTATTAGATAAGAGGGTTGGCACCATTATAACTCAAGTATACGATAAATTTATTGCATCTGAGGTAAAGCTTTCTCTAATGGAATATTACAAAGATGATTTTGAAATATACTTTGTAAGGGCAGCCGGTGTTAAAAACTTGGAAAGCATAAGAAAAATACCATTATACGAGCTAGACAGACAAGATGATATTGATTATCTAACATCAATATATATTCCGAGAGATATAGATAGTACTAAAGACTTCTACGATTTATTAGATATAATGGAAAAATTGAGATCTAACGATGGATGTCCGTGGGATAAAGAACAGACACATGAGAGCTTAAAAAGATACCTTGTAGAAGAGAGCTATGAAGTTCTGGAGGCTATAGATGAGAAAGACGACGACAAATTGGCCGAAGAATTAGGAGATGTATTACTTCAAATAGTTTTTCATGCGCAAATAGGTAAAGAAGATGGATTTTTTAATATTAATGATGTGATTGAGAAAATTTGCATAAAAATGATAAATAGACATCCACATGTATTTAGTAATATAAATGCAGATACACCTGAAGAAGTTTTAACAAATTGGGATAAAATAAAGAAAAAGGAACAAGGGCTTACAAGTTATACTGATGAACTTAGACATGTGCCTAAGAATTTTCCTGCTCTCATGAGGGCTGAGAAAGTTCAAAAAAAGGCTGCGAAGGTTGGTTTTGATTGGAATAAAATTGAAGATGCATTAGATAAGGTTTTAGAAGAATATTATGAAGTAAAAGGTGTATATAAAAGCAAAGAAATGGCAAAAATAGTAGAAGAAATAGGAGATTTAATATTTGCTTCCGTAAATGTTGCAAGATTCCTTGACATTGACCCCGAGTTTGCATTAAATTATACTATAGAGAAGTTTATAAAACGTTTTTCGTATATAGAAGAAGTAGCTAAATCTAAAGGCATTGATATGGCCAATATGACATTAGAGCAAATGGATATGCTTTGGGAAGAGGCTAAAAATAAATAATTTCTCTTTTATACGTAAAAATGATGTAAAAAAAGAAGGATTTTTAAAATTAGTGAAGAATATGCTAGTATGCTATGAATAAGCATACTCGATATTTAAGGAGGTAAAAAAGGTGAATAAGTCAGAATTAATTACAAGCATAGCTGAAAAATCAAAATTAACTAAAAAAGATGCAGAAGCAATGTTAAAGGGTTTTATAGAAAGTGTTGAAGAAACACTAGAAAAGGGAGATAAAGTTCAATTAGTTGGATTTGGAACATTTGAAACAAGAAAAAGAGCTGCAAGAGTTGGCAGAAATCCAAGAACTAAAGAAGAAATAACTATACCAGAATCAACAGTTCCAGTATTTAAAGCTGGTAAAGAATTCAAAGATAAAGTAAACAAATAATCATTTCAGAAAACCTGGGTGTAAATCTAGGTTTTTTCTTTTAGTAAGGAGTATATGCTATGAGATTAGACAAATATCTTAAAGTTTCTAGAATAATAAAGAGAAGAACTGTAGCAAAAGAGGCATGTGAAGGGGGAAGAGTTAGCATAAATGGGAAGGTAGCTAAACCTGGAACAGAGGTTAAAGAAGGCGATATTATAGAAATTCAGTATGCTAGCAAATCTCTAAGGGCTAAAATAATAAATATTACAGAGCATGTTAAAAAGGAAAATGCGCAAGGCATGTATGAAATTATATCAGGAGAAGAAGACGAGGAATAATCCAGCCTATCACTGCTGACAGATCTATCTGTCAGCAGTTTGTATATAAAAGCTAATACATATAAATATAATTAATTCAATATTGCCTAGTTAGTAATATCCATTTGTAGTTAATCATATATTAATTACAGGTGGAGGGGATAATATGGAGAAAAAAGAAATAAAGATAGAAGAAAAGAAAAGTTTATTAAGTATTGAAAATAGAAAAAAACTAATATTAAATGGTGTTGTTGAAGTAGTGAGTTTTAATGAAGAACAAATAGTACTAAATACAAACCTCGGTACTCTTAATATAAAAGGACAAGGTTTAAAGATGAATAAACTGGACGTGCAAAATGGAGATGTAATAATCATAGGAACTATAAACTCTTGTATCTACACGAACAGTCAAATTAAGAAGGAAAAAGAAAGTCTAATATCAAGACTATTTAAATAGGAGCTCTATTATGGTAATTTCAATAAATCAGCAATTTGGTTTAATAATATTTAGTCTTGTCTCAGGGATGATAACAGGAGTATTGTTTGATCTATATAGATTAATAAGAGGTTTTAACAATTCAAATAAAATTGTAACATTTATAGAAGATACTCTATTTTGGATATTTACTTCAGTAGTAGTTTTTACGTTTTTATTATATACTAACTATGCATATATAGGAATGTATGTATATCTTTGGATTGGAATAGGAATATATTTATACATGAAACTAATCAGTAGATTCTTTATAAGGTCTCAATATAAAGTTTTT
Organism: Clostridium nitrophenolicum; assembly: GCF_055391695.1. NCBI lineage: Bacteria > Bacillati > Bacillota > Clostridia > Eubacteriales > Clostridiaceae > Clostridium > Clostridium nitrophenolicum. Next base: position 5,454,309 of record NZ_AP042469.1, on the reverse strand, counting down.
AAGTTTTTAGGAAGGGTGTTCAGAGTGACTAGAAACTCAATACTTTATCCATTTCAGTCCATAATTTATTTGATTAAAATAAAAAATAAAGGAAATTATAAAAAATAACTTGAAGAAAATTGAAAATCAAATTAAAATGTAATTATAGCATTTAAAAATAAATCCCTATTTGGGAGTTTGGTGATTATATTATGAGAAATAAAATCAAAGGAAAAAATGTAATTTTTGTTTTGATATTGACTTACGTTTGTTATATATTTATTAATCAGCAAATAACCATGCGTAATATAAAAAACCAGATAGCTGATAAAAAAATAGAAGAACAAAAAGCTAAGGAAAAGAACCGAAAATTGCAGGACGAAGTTAAGATGTCTAAATCAGACATGTATATAGAGAAACTGGCACGAGAAAGGCTAGGTCTTATTAAACAAGGCGAGACTCCTGTAATAGATACAAAAAACTAATCTCTGTTTTTAATTTTTAATTTATATAAACATTATTTTTATTAAGGAGGAGTCTTTTAAATATGACCTTAAAGGCAGGAAGCATACTAGAAGGTACAGTAGTTAATATCACTAATTTTGGAGCATTTGTGGATATCGATGGAAAAACAGGCTTGGTTCACATATCTGAGGTTTCAGATACTTATGTGAAAAATATAAGAGATTACTTGAAGGAAAAGGATAAAGTAAAAGTTAAAGTAATTTCAGTTGATGATAATGGGAAGATAAGTCTATCTATAAAACAAGCTGTTCCAGAGACAAAAAGTTATAAACCTGTAGAGATAGATTGGCAAAGAGAAAAAGCTAAACCCAATCAAGGAAATTTTGAAGACAGATTAACAAAGTTCTTAAAGGATAGTGAAGAAAGATTTCAAGATCTAAAGAAACATCAGGATTCAAGAGGTAGAGGCTGTAAAAGAACTTCAAGTTAGTAATGATATGAAGAGGCTAATTTTAGCCTCTTTAACATTGCCTAATATTTACATTGAAAAATATAATAAATATAGTTGACAACTATATTTATATAATATATAATAGTCTATGTTGTTAGGTGATAGCGATACAACGTGCTGGAGTGGCGGAACTGGCAGACGCACAGGACTTAAAATCCTGCGGGCTTTAAAACCCGTACCGGTTCGATTCCGGTCTTCAGCACCAATGTCGCGGGGTGGAGCAGCTGGTAGCTCGTCGGGCTCATAACCCGAAGGTCGCAGGTTCAAGTCCTGCCTCCGCAACCAAAAAAATAATATGGCGGAATAGCTCAGCTGGCTAGAGCATTCGGTTCATACCCGAAGTGTCGTAGGTTCAAGTCCTATTTCCGCTACCATAATTAATTGCTGGAGTGGCGGAACTGGCAGACGCACAGGACTTAAAATCCTGCGGGCTTTAAAACCCGTACCGGTTCGATTCCGGTCTTCAGCACCAATGTCGCGGGGTGGAGCAGCTGGTAGCTCGTCGGGCTCATAACCCGAAGGTCGCAGGTTCAAGTCCTGCCTCCGCAACCAAAAAAAATAATATGGCGGAATAGCTCAGCTGGCTAGAGCATTCGGTTCATACCCGAAGTGTCGTAGGTTCAAGTCCTATTTCCGCTACCAAATGAAACCTGTGAGTAAATCACAGGTTTTTTTATTGTATTCTTGATAATACAAGATTGTTTAAAAATTGATATCCATGTAGTTATAGATATATAAGAATGTTGAATTATAAAAGAAATCTTTAATATACGACATGGAATATAATGGAAAATATTTTTTTTAAGATTAATTGTCTAAATAAAATAATTAAAAAGAAACTTAGGAATATATGTCCTAAAAAAAAATCATCACAACACTACTTTGTGACATTTATTTCCAAATGGCTTTGTTATAATGTAGAAAGTAATTAAATAAGGTGGGTGTTATGTGATGCAATACGGAGTGGAGCTTTTTCCATATCAAAGAATCAAAAAAATGAAAAACGAAGAAAAAAAACAAAAGTTTCAAGAACTATCAGATGTCTTTAAAATTATTAGCTATTTTGCAGCGGCATTTTTAGTTGGCAGAGTACTTATGGTAAATCTTATGGCTCCATTTGGGATAGCTTATTTAATAGCAATTATAGTCTCTGAGAATAACAAAATATCTTTAGTATCGGGGATTGGAACATTGTTAGGGTATGTTTCTTTATATAATAATGTTAAAAACTTACCAGTATATTTCATAGTAACCGCAACACTTTTAGTTTTAAACTATATATTAAAGAATATAGAGCAGAAGAAAAAATTATTACTAATATTCTTTTCAATTTTTTTAGAATTTTTACTTTACAAATTATTAATTGTAAAGTTAAGTTTAGCAATAGGATTTTTGACTTCGTTTTTTGAAATTACATGTATCTTTCCATTATATTTTATTATTCATTATTCAATAATATGCTTCAAAGAATTAAAAACAAGACATTTATATACTAATGAGGAAATAATAAGTATGGCAGTAACTGCATCTCTTATAATAGCAGGAACATGGGGGACAAGCATTCATGGAGTATCAATAAGAAATGTTATAGCATTGACTTTTGTACTTATACTAGGATATGTAAAAGGAAGTTCAGCAGGTGCGGCAGCAGGTGTAGCAATGGGAGCTATAATAGGGGTTACATCTAATGATATGATAACTTCTATAGGAGTATATGGCTTGTGTGGGCTCATATCAGGAATATTTAGAGAAACTGGAAAGTGGATGAGTGGCTTAGCATACATAGTAGCATTTGCTGTGCTAAAGATGTACTCAGATATAGGCGTACAATTTAAAATTATAGAATCAATTATAAGTTGTACAGTTTTCCTTGCTATACCACAAAAGATTTATAGAAAATTAGAATTAGAGTTAGATTGGCAAAAAAAGCAAGAGTGTTTCAAGGATAACTATGTTGACAAAGTTAAAGATATATTAATTGGTAAGATTAATAGCTTCTCAGATGTGCTCCTTAATATGTCAAAAGTGTTAGAAAAATTAGCAGATAACGATAAATTAGAAATGAAAAGTAAAAGTAGTGCATTAATAGAAAATCTTGCTGATAGAGTTTGCTCAACATGTAATATGAAATCTATGTGCTGGAAAAGGGAAACCTTTTATACCTATAATGCATTTAGTGAGCTTATTGGAAATTATCAAGAAAATAAGAAGGACATACCATATGAATTAGAAAGAAAATGCACTAAACGATCTGTACTTATTAAAAACACTGAAGACATTGTAAATGGCTATATAATAAATGAAATGTGGAGAAATAGGTTAAGTGAATGTAGAGAACTTTTAGCACATCAGATAGAGAATATGGCTAATTCTGTAACGGAGATCGTAAAAGAATTTGATGATAATATAAAATTCAATACTGAGGCTGAAAACAATATAAGAAAAATGCTGAATAAAAATAATATACAGTATAGGGATATATTCTGTTTTAATAACAAAAATGATAGATTGGTTGTAAAATTATCAATGGAGGCTTGTGGAGGAGAGCAATTATGTATAAAAAAGGTTTTGCCATTAATTAATGAAGTCACTGGAAAGTGTATGTGCGTAAGTGATGATGGTTGTAATTTAAACCCCCTAATGAATGGATGTAATGTTACTTTTGAAGAAACGCCGAAATATCATGTAGCATCATATGTAAGTACTGAATGTAAAAATGGAGAAAAGCATAGTGGAGATACCTATAGTTTCGGCAAGCTTCCAGATGGAACATATATGACTATAATAAGTGATGGCATGGGATCAGGACCGCAAGCGGGGAGAGAAAGTGGAGCTGCGGTAGAGTTGATAGAAAAGTTTGCAAAGGCAGGATTTAATAAACTTACAGCTATAAATACTATTAACTCTATTATGACTATTAAGTTTTCAGAGAATGAGAAATTTTCTACACTTGACTTAAGTAGCATGGACTTATATGAAGGAGAAATAGACTTTATGAAGGTAGGATCAGTTGCCAGTTTCATAAAAAGAGGAGATGAGGTTGAGGTTATAAGTTCTAAAACATTACCTATTGGAGTTTTAGATAAACCGGATGTGGATATAACTAAAAAGAAGCTTAAAAATGGCGACATAGTAATAATGCTAAGTGATGGTGTACTGGACTATGAGAGCGAGGCTGCTGGAAAGGTAGATTGGATTGTAGAATTTTTAAAAAATTCAAAGAATGCAGACCCAAGAGATTTGTGTGAAAATATAATAAACAAGGCAAAAGAATTAAGTGGTGGAAAGGTAAAGGATGATATGACGGCAATTGTACAAAAGGTATATAATTTATATTGATTTAAAAATAAAAAGTGCAAAAACTAAATACGCATGAAAAAATGCGTGTTTAGTTTTTTGTTTTGCTGAAGATACGGTCGTTATACGAATATATGGTTGAAACTCTTACATTGAAAATTATTTATGATATAATTAATATATTATTTCTAAACAAACTATTTTTAGGAAGTGTTAACTTTGATAGAAACAACTCTAAAAACAATAAAAGAAAATAACATGTTTGAAAAGGGAGACAAAGTAATAGTTGCGGTATCAGGAGGCCCTGATTCTATATGCCTTTTACATATATTAAACGCTTTAAAAGAGCAATTGCAAATAACTTTATATGCAGCACATATTAATCATTGTCTAAGAGGAAAAGAGTCGGATGAGGATGAAAAATATGTTGAGAAATTTTGTGAAAGTCTAAATATAGAGTTTAGAAGCAAGAGAGTAGATATACATGACCTAGTAAGAAAGAGAAATATTTCCTCGGAAACTGCGGGCAGAGAAGCAAGATATAAGTTTTTTTATGAGTTAAAAAGTAAGTTTGGAGCTCAAAAGATAGCTATAGCTCATAACGCTAATGATCAGGCTGAAACTGTTTTGATGCGAATAATGCGAGGTACAGGAATGGAAGGTCTAATTGGTATAAGATCAGTAAGAGACAACATTTTTGTAAGACCTTTAATAAATTGTTCAAGAGAAAGCATTGAGAGATATTGCGAGGATAATAATATTAATCCTAGAATAGATAAAACAAATTTAGAGCCGATATATGCAAGGAATAAAGTACGACTCCAGCTTATACCGTACATAAAGGAAAATTTTAATGAAGATATTGTGACGACCCTAAATAGATTAGCTAGCACTATAAGAGTAGATAATGATTATTTAGAAATGATTGCAAAAGAAAAATATAAAAAATATTGTGATGATAATAAAGAAAAGGTTATAATATCTAAGGAAGCGTTTTTAGAGCATGAATCTATAATTACAAGAATTATACGATTAGCTCTCTATAATGTATCAGGCAATTTATATAACTTTGAAAAGATTCATATTTATGATGTAATTGATATTCAGAAAAATGCTACAGGTAAGATGCTGACCCTTCCAAACAAAATACATATACAAAATAATTATGGAGATATATCTGTCTATAAGAAGAAAGAACAAAATATAAAAAATGATGGCATTGAATATACATTACATAGTGGATTAAATGAAATAAAAGATTTTAATTTAAGAGTTACCCTAGAACTGATTAATAAAACAGATAATCTATTTTTGAAACAAGAAAATTTTGTTAAATATTTTGACTATAATAAGATAAAAGGAGATACTATAATTAGGTGGAGAAAAGATGGAGATCGTTTCACACCTTTAGGAATGAAGGGAAGCAAAAAATTAAAAGATTTATTTATAGATCTAAAAGTGCCGAAAGACGAAAGAGATAGAATTCCACTTATATGTTTTGGTGGAGAAATTGCGTGGGTAGTAGGATATAGGGTTAGTGAACTTTTTAAAGTTGACAAAAATACAAAAAAAATTTTGAAAATAATAATTGAAAGTGAGGAAGCCTAAATGAATTGCATGCAACAGGATATAAGAGAAGTATTGCTTACAGAAGAACAACTTAGAACAAAAATAAGAGAAATAGGTCAACAAGTAAGCAAAGACTATGATGGGAAAGATTTAATGCTAGTTGGAATATTAAAAGGATCTGTTCCGTTCATGGCAGATCTATTAAAAGAAATAACTATACCATGTACTATGGATTTTATGGCAGTATCGAGCTATGGCAATTCAAGTAAAACCTCAGGAATAGTAAGAATTCTAAAGGATTTAGATTTTGAAATAGAAGGTAAGCATGTTTTAATAGTAGAAGATATAATAGATTCAGGAACAACATTAGCATACCTAATAGAATATCTAAAAGGTAGAAAACCTGCTAGTCTTGAGATAGCATGTCTTTTGAGCAAACCTGAAAGAAGAATGGTTGAAATTAATGCTAGGTATATGGGTTTTGTTGTTCCAGATTATTTTTTAGTAGGTTATGGTCTTGATTACGCAGAAAAGTATAGAAATTTACCGTATATCGGTATATTAAAGGAGGAGGTTTATCAGTAAATTAATGCTGAATTTATTGTAATGAAATCTGCATTATGATACAATTTTACAATATAAAACTAGAAAGAGAGGGGGGCCTATAATGAAAAAATTTTCAAGCGCAACGGCCTGGGTTATAGTATTTGTATTAGTAATTCTTGCAGCACTAATGCTTGTGAGAACTAATGAAGGTGCAACAGCCATAAATTTTAATGACTTTCAGAAATATTGGTTAGAGAATAAAGTAACGAGTTTCGAAGTAAAAGAAGATAAAATGACAATAGTAGGATCGCTAAAGGATGGTCAGCAATATGAGACTGTAGTTCCATCAGAAAGACTGTTTCAATTTATAGGAGAACATCCTAAGGATGGAAGTGTTAAGGAGATCTATGTTAAGCCAGCAGCAGTACCTATGTGGGTACAGTATTTGCCTACGGTACTTTTGATATTGATGCTTGTAGCATTTTGGTTTATGTTCATGCAGCAATCACAGGGTGGTGGAGGAAACCGAAATGTTATGAATTTTGGGAAGAGCCGAGCTAAAATGGCTACACCTGATAAGAAAAAGGTCACTTTTAGTGATGTTGCAGGAGCAGATGAAGAAAAAGCTGAATTAGCAGAGATAGTTGATTTCTTAAAACAGCCTAAAAGGTATATAGAGATGGGAGCAAGAATACCTAAGGGGGTACTACTTGTGGGACCTCCAGGTACAGGAAAAACTCTTCTAGCAAAGGCTATAGCAGGAGAAGCTGGAGTGCCATTTTTCAGTATATCCGGTTCAGACTTTGTTGAAATGTTTGTAGGTGTTGGAGCATCTAGAGTAAGAGATTTATTTGACCAAGCAAAGAAAAACTCACCATGTATTATTTTTATTGATGAAATAGATGCAGTGGGTAGACAAAGAGGTGCTGGTCTTGGTGGTGGACACGATGAAAGAGAGCAAACATTAAATCAATTACTTGTTGAGATGGATGGGTTTGGAGCAAATGAAGGTATAATAATGATAGCAGCTACTAATAGGCCAGATATATTAGATCCTGCGCTTTTAAGACCAGGAAGATTTGATAGGCAAATAGTAGTTGGAGCTCCTGATGTTAAAGGAAGAGAAGAAATTCTTAAAGTTCATTCAAAAAATAAACCTTTAGCTACTGAAGTTAAGCTAGACGTTCTTGCAAAGAGAACGCCAGGGTTTACTGGTGCTGATTTAGAAAACTTAATGAATGAGTCTGCCCTTTTAGCAGTAAGAAAAAATAAAGATTTAATAGAGATGGATGAACTTGAGGAAGCTGTAACTAGAGTTATTGCAGGTCCCGAAAAGAGAAGTAGGGTTATAGCAGAGGAAGATAGAAGATTAACGGCTTATCATGAAGCAGGCCATGCGGTAGTAATGAAGCTACTGCCTACTGCAGATCCAGTTCACCAGATAAGTATAATACCAAGAGGTATGGCTGGAGGATATACTATGCATCTTCCAGAAAAGGATACTGCTTATATGTCTAAAACAAAGCTTCAAGATGAAATTATAGGGCTTTTAGGTGGAAGAGTTGCTGAAAAGCTAATAATAGGAGATATAAGTACTGGAGCTAAAAATGATATTGAAAGAGCAACAACAATATCTAGAAAAATGGTTATGGATTATGGTATGAGTGACTTAGGGCCGATAGCTTTTGGCTCTGGACATGATGAAGTTTTCTTAGGAAGAGATTTGGGAAAAGGAAGAAATTTCAGCGAAGAAGTGGCTTTTGAAATAGATAAAGAAATTAGAAAACTTATTGATGAAGGTTACAACAAAGCGGAGAAGCTTTTAAATGAAAATATATCAAAACTTCATGCTGTTGCTAAGGCATTACTTGAAAGAGAAAAACTTGAAGCAGATGAGTTTGAAGAAATATTCAAGAATGCTTAGAAGATAGAGGCTAATCAGCCTCTATTTTTTATTTATGAAATATATGTTAAAAACTACATAAAAGTGGTATAATTCATATGTATGTCTATTTTTAATATAAATTTTAATGAAATGGGATGATTGTTATGGAGTTTAATGTTAAAGAAGGAATAACATCTACAATAGAAACATGTGTAACTGAAAATGACACGGCTAGCAAAATAGGATCTGGAAATTTAGACGTTTTTTCTACACCTGCTATGATAGCTCTTATGGAAAACACGTCTAAAAGTTGTGTAGATTTACATCTTCCATATGGATATACAACTGTTGGAATAGAAGTTAGTATAAAGCACCTTAAAGCATCACCTGTTGGAATGAAAGTAAGATGTGAAGCTCTTTTAACAAGAGTCGAGGGTAAAAGACTTTTCTTTAGTGTTCAAGCATGGGACGAGCATGGGAAAATAGGAGAAGGAATACATACAAGATACATAGTAAATAGTGATGATTTTATGAAAAAGTTACAGTCATAGTATCAAAAGGACATAACCTTTTTCTTGACAAATAGAATTTAATTGTTAAAATTAAATTATTAAACTGACAATAAAATGAGTATACTATAGGGCAGCTTCAGAGCTGCTCTTTAATTATGTTTAGCATTAAAAATAAGAATATATACTACTAGAAAGGCGGTGCAGTTAGTGATTTTAGTTTTAGATGTAGGCAATACTAATATTGTTCTTGGGATTTATAAGAATAAAGAACTAATTGCTAATTGGAGATTATCTACAGATCCTATAAGAACAGCAGATGAATATGGTATTCAGGTAACACAATTATTTTTGCAAAGCAAACTTGATCCTTCAGATGTAGAAGGAGTTATAATATCTTCAGTTGTTCCTAATATTATGTACTCATTGGAGCATATGATTATAAAGTACTTTGAAATAACTCCTATAGTAGTAGGACCAGGAGTAAAGACCGGGATAAATATAAAATATGATAATCCTAAAGAAGTAGGTGCAGATAGGATAGTTAATGCAGTTGCAGCTCATGAAATTTATAAAAAATCTGTTATTATAATAGACTTTGGAACAGCTACAACATTCTGCGCTATAACAGCTAGAGGAGATTATCTAGGGGGAACTATTTGCCCCGGAATTAATATATCCTCAGAAGCTTTATTTCAGAAGGCAGCTAAACTCCCAAGAATAGAGCTTATAAAACCTGCAGGGGTTATATGTAAAAATACAGTATCAAGTATGCAAGCGGGGATAGTGTATGGTTATATAGGTCAAGTAGATTACATAGTTGATAAAATGAAGAAAGAAATGATGCAGCTTGGAGAAGATGAACCTTATGTTATTGCAACCGGGGGATTAGCAAAGCTTATTAATGAAGAATCTAAATTTATAAATGTAATAGATCCAACTCTAACCTTAAAAGGACTTAGAATTATCTACGAAAAGAATAGAGAACAGGTGTTGTAATGAAAATAAGAGATTTGAAATTTGAAAATACTGTATTTTTAGCTCCTATGGCAGGCGTTACGGATATAGCATTTAGAGGATTATGTAAAAACTTAGGATGCGGTCTTGTATATACAGAGATGGTAAGTTCTAAAGCATTGTTTTATGGAAGTGAAAATACTGAAAGTATGTTAGAAATTTCAAGAGATGAAGCTCCAGTAGCAGTACAAATATTCGGTAACGATCCTTATGTTATGGCAAAATCTTGTGATTTTTTCAATGATAATAATGATATCTGTATTGTAGACATTAATATGGGATGTCCAGCACCTAAGATAGTTAAAAATGGTGAAGGATCTGCACTTATGAAAGATCCTAAATTAGCTGCAAAGATAGTGCAAGAAGTGAAAAAAGCTTCATTAAAACCTGTGACTGTAAAATTTAGGAAGGGATTTGATTCTAATAACATAAATGCAGTAGAATTTGCAAAGGAATTAGAACAAGCCGGAGTAGATGCGATAACTGTTCATGGCAGAACAAAGGAACAAATGTATGAGGGTAAAGCAGATTGGGATATAATAAGGAAAGTCAAGGAGGCTGTGAGCATTCCTGTTATAGGGAATGGAGATGTAGTTTCTTGTGAGGGCGCTCTGACACTTTTTGAAATGACTAAGTGTGATGGAATAATGATAGGTAGAGGCGCTATGGGAAATCCATGGATATTTAGCCAAGTTCAAAGAGGCATTAAGGGAGAAAACATGGTTTATCCTAGTATGGAAGAAAGAATAGATATGTGTATAGAGCACTATAAAAGATCTCTTTATTATAATGGTGAAGATAAGGCCGTAAGAGAAATGAGAAAACATATAGGCTGGTACATAAAGGGCTTAGAATGTAATAAAGAAATAAAAGATAAAATCAATTATGAAAAAAGCAGTGAAAAGGTAATAGAGATTTTATTAAATTATAAAGAAAGATTAAATAATAATAAATAACTATGAATAAAAGTATTGTAATTTTTAATTATATAATGGAATAGAATAGTAGCGTGAATAATTTTAAGGAAATGCCTTATGAAGCCAATAGCGTATGTTAGTTGCAATAGAAAGATTCCTTATGACAATAACACCTTTTTTGGTAGAATAGTAGATAGGTTTAAAATATCATATCTGGGAGAAAGATTTATAAAGGAGTTGAATTTAAAAATATCTAATATAAATCTTCCACCCAATATTAATAGCCAATCATACTATAAAAACATGCTAGTTGCTAAGAAAAAGGTAAAAGGAAGGGATATATATTTAGCACCTAAAATATATAGAGAGCTAGATTATAATTATTTAAATGATTTTCAAAGAGAATTAATAGCTTTGGGAATAGTGACAAGTTCAAAGCTTATCTTGAGGAAAATGCACAAAAGTATAAGAGATAGCTGTATAGTAATATATGATGCTGTAGATATAATAAATTTTGATATAATTTGTTTTATGGCAAAAGAAGCTAAGTATATAGTATTATTATCTAGACATGTAAATGAGCTTACACATATGGCAGAATATATTATATCCAATTTTGGAATAACGCCTATAGTGACGTCAGATTTCAAGTATGCAATTGAAAATGCAGATTTTATCATAGCATCAAAAGATGTTGATTTGGAAGCTAGAGCTAATATATGGTATTTAAATAATATGTATATTCCGTTAAAAAAAGATAATATTATTATAAATGATATTACTTACAAAGTGCCTTGGGAATTAGACGAAGACATGTCACCAGAACTTCTAGGTGCGATATTATGTCAAATGGAAGAAAAAAATATAGAAGAGGCATTAAAGTATAATGGCATTTTCTTAGATAAGATAAAATTCAATGATGAGATTTTAATTTTATGATCATTGAAAGATCAGAATACTTTGTAGTGGTTTTGAAGATGTTGACATTAGTATAATGCTGATTTATAATTACTTAAAATAATTACTAAGTTTATGCTATCATATGGGTAGGGGTAAAATTGTCATATAGAAAATTATTAGTAAACTATTAAAAGGGGAGAATAGAATGAACGAAAAAAAATATGTGATGACTTATGAGGGTGTAAAGAAATTAGAAGATGAGTTAGAACACTTAAAAACAGTTAAAAGAAAAGAGATAACAGAAAAGATTAAGGTAGCACTTTCGTTTGGAGACTTGAGTGAAAATGCAGAATATGATGAAGCTAAAAATGAACAAGCATTTGTAGAAGGTAGGATAGTTCAACTTGAAAATATGCTTAAAAATGCTACTATAGTAGATGAAAGTGAAATTTCCACGGATATAGTGAGTATAGGCTCAATTGTAAAAGTTAAAGATTATGAATTTGATGAAGAAGTAGAGTATATAATTGTTGGATCTGCTGAGGCCGACCCGTTAAACAATAAAATATCTAATGAATCTCCAGTCGGAAGAGGGCTTGTAGGTAAAAAAGTAGGAGATGTGATAGAAATACAGGTACCGGATGGAGTAAGCAAATATGAAATACTAGGAATAAGACGATAAGCTACATAAGAAAATATTGGAGGGTTTATTAATGGCAAATGATGAAAAAAATTTAAACAATTTAGAAGAGGATTTTAATGAGCTCATTAGAGAAAGAAGACAAAAATTATCAAATCTTCAAAATGAGGGAAGAGATCCTTTTGATGTTTATAAGGTAGAAAGAACACACACAACAAAAGAGATTAAAGACAATTATGATTCACTTGAAGGAAAAGAAGTTATAGTTGCAGGAAGACTTATGTCAAAAAGAGTTCATGGAAAAGCTGGATTCTCAGATATTCATGATAGATATGGCAAAATTCAGCTATACATAAAAATAGACGATGTTGGTGAAGTGAAACTTAAGGAGTATAAAACTTTTGACATAGGTGATTTTGTATCAATAACAGGAACTGTATTTAGAACTAAAACTGGAGAAGTGTCTCTGCATATTAGAGATTTCCAATTAATTTCAAAGTCATTAAAACCACTTCCAGAAAAGTGGCATGGATTAAAGGACCCAGATTTAAGATACAGACAAAGATATGTTGATCTAATAATTAACCAGGATGTAAGAGATACATTTATGAAAAGAACTGCTATAATAAAAGCTATAAGAGAGTTTTTAGATAATAGAGATTATTTAGAAGTTGAAACTCCAGTACTTTCACCTATAGCGGGAGGAGCTGCTGCTAGACCGTTTGTAACTCACCATAATGCTTTAGATATAGATATGTACTTAAGAATAGCTACAGAACTTTATTTAAAGAGACTTATTGTTGGTGGATTTGAAAAAGTATATGAGATAGGCAAAAACTTTAGAAACGAAGGAATAAGTGTAAGACATAATCCAGAGTTTACAATGATAGAGTTATATGAAGCTTTTGCAGACTATAATGATATGATGGAAATCACTGAAAATATGATGGCATATGTATGTGAAAAAGTTTTAGGAACTACAAAAGTTACATATGAAGGAACAGAAATAGATTTTACTCCGCCTTGGAGAAGAGTTACTATGGTAGATGCTGTAAAAGAGTATGCAGGCATAGATTTTAATGAAATAAAAACAGATGAAGAGGCAAGAGAAATTGCAAAAGAAAAACATCTTGAATTTAAGAAAGAATTAAAGGAATGTACAAAGGGAGATATTTTAATTGCGTTATTTGAAGAATTCTGTGAACATAAATTGATACAACCTACTTTTGTATGCGATTATCCAGTAGAAAATTCACCTCTTACTAAAAAGAAAAGAGGAAATCAAGATTTTACTGAAAGATTTGAAGGGTTCATATACGGAAGAGAAGTATGTAATGCTTATTCAGAATTAAATGATCCTATAGTTCAGAAAGACAGATTTGTTCAACAGCTTAGAGAAAGAGAACTTGGAGATGATGAGGCTTATATGATGGATGATGATTTTATAAATTCATTGGAAATAGGTATGCCTCCAACAGGTGGACTTGGTATAGGAGTAGATAGAATGATAATGTTCCTTACAGACTCACCTTCTATAAGAGACGTTATATTATTCCCAACAATGAAACCAACTCAACAATAACTAAGTTAACTAAGTCGACAGCTTCTAGCAAGCTGTCGATTTTTGATTTAGAAATTATAAAATTAGATAAAAATAGGTGGAAAATATAAAAAAGTGAAAATAACTGTTGACTTTTTTTGAATGCTTGATATAATAATAAATGTAAGTCGTTCCGCGATAGCTCAATGGTGGAGCATTCGGCTGTTAACCGAAGGGTTGAAGGTTCGAATCCTTTTCGCGGAGCCATTTTTATTTTTTGTAATAAAAATGTATAAATATTGATCTAATGGATATAGTAAATTATATTAAAGTAGAAAAATTTTAATGGATAACGTTGACAATACTAAATTATTGCTATATTATATATATTAATATAAACAATATTATAATTCACAATGATAAAGAAGAGTAATAGTAATCATCTTAAAAGAGAGGTTGTGGGTGCTGTAAACAACCAAGATTTTGCTATGAAGGGAGCTTTTGAGTGAGGTTTATGAAAGCAGGGCATTTGCCAAAAAGGGTGGAACCGCGGAAAATAATTTTCGTCCCTTTATGGTGAGGCTTTATTTTTTTACCATAAAGTAATAAATATCTTGCTATGATGAAGAAGAGTAGTGATAAATTGCCTTAAAAGAGAGGTTGTGGTTGGTGTAAACAACTAAGGTTTTGTCTATGAAGGGAACTTCAGAGCAAGGAGATGAAAGCAGGGCATTTGCCAAGAAGGGTGGAACCGCGGAAAACTATTTTCGTCCCTTCGTGGTAGGCCTTTTTTTTATATAATTATGTTTAAAATTATTAATTAATATAAAAATAAAAATTAGGAGGTAATATTTATGGCATTTGAAAAAACTATGGAAAAAGTAGTAGCTTTGGCTAAAAACAGAGGTTATGTTTATCCTGGATCAGAGATATACGGAGGATTAGCAAACACTTGGGACTATGGTCCTTTAGGCGTAGAATTAAAAAACAATGTTAAAAAAGCTTGGTGGCAAAAGTTTATACATGAAAGTGAATACAATGTTGGAATAGATTGTGCTATTTTAATGAATAAGGACGTATGGGTTGCATCAGGTCACGTTGGAAATTTCTCAGATCCTCTTATGGATTGTAAAGAATGTAAAGCTAGATTTAGAGCAGATAAAATAGTAGAAGAGCATATGACGAATCAAGGTATAGAAAAAGCTAGTGCTGATGGATGGAGTAATGAGAAGCTAAAGGGTTATATAGATGAAAATAATATAGTGTGTCCTAGCTGCGGGAAAAAGAATTTTACAGACATAAGAAAGTTTAATTTAATGTTTAAAACATTCCAGGGAGTAACAGAGGATTCTAAAGCAGAAATATTTTTAAGACCAGAAACTGCACAAGGTATATTCGTTAACTTTAAAAATGTACAAAGAACTTCAAGGAAAAAGGTACCATTTGGTATAGGACAAATAGGTAAGTCTTTTAGAAATGAAATAACTCCAGGTAATTTTACTTTCAGAACTAGAGAGTTCGAACAGATGGAATTAGAATTTTTCTGTAAGCCAGGTACTGATTTAGAATGGCATAGCTATTGGAAAGAATATTGCTGGAACTTCCTTTTAAATCTTGGAATTAAAGAAGAAAGTATAAGATTTAGAGATCATGAACAAGATGAACTATCACATTATAGTAATGCAACATCTGATATAGAATATAGATTCCCGTTTGGTTGGGGAGAACTATGGGGCATAGCAGATAGAACTGACTACGATTTAAAGCAACATCAAGAGCATTCAGGAAAAGATATGTCATATCTTGATCCTACTACCAATGAAAGATATGTGCCATATTGTATCGAACCTTCAGTAGGTGCAGATAGAGTCGTATTGGCATTTTTAGTAGATGCCTATGATGAAGAGGAGTTAGAGGATGGAGATGTTAGAACAGTATTACATTTACACCCAGCAATTGCTCCATTTAAAGCGGCAATACTTCCGTTGACTAAAAAACTTTCTGAAAAATCATCAGAATTATATAGTAAATTACAAAAAGAGTTTAATGTTGATTATGATGAAGCAGGCAGTATAGGAAAGAGATATAGAAGACAGGATGAGGCTGGAACCCCTTACTGTATAACAGTAGATTTTGATACTTTAGAAGATGATACTGTAACAATAAGAGACAGAGATACTATGCAGCAGTTCAGAATAAAGATAGATGAAATAAGAGACTTTATAAAAGGTAAAATGGAATTCTAAGAATACCAGAAGATACGTGCTATATCATTCTATGAAGTGTGTAGTATGTATCTTCTAATTTTTTTGGACTAAGTAGAGTGGTTTTTTATAAATAGTGATAAACTGGTTATAATCCGTAAGAGTATTTTCTAAGCAAAAAACAAAAAAGCCAGGTATCATACCTGGCAAAATAGGGTTTAATCATGGGGATATGTTATATGTTTAATTAAAACTTGGGGAATTATATTAATGTTTCCTTACGGCACGAAATTAGTATAGCATATAAAGACAATAAGTTTCAATACTCAACAACAAAGTCTTTAAATTAAATATATTCTTGCAATTTCGACTATAAACAATAGTACAGTTTAAATAAAACAAACAAAACATTTAAATTAAGAATATAAGAGACTTTTTCGATATCAATTATAAAAAGATACTGAGAAAGTAAGTCATATATTATATTAAAGTGATATAATTAGATATAAGGTATCTAAAAGGATTTAATGATTTAATTAGCTTTAAAACTTTGTTAAATAGTCATGTTAAAGTGGAGGGTTTTTGATGAAAAAGGATTTTAATGATTTTAAGGGCTTTATAAAAGGGAAAAAAACTGCTGTAGTAGGTATAGGAGTAAGTAATAGACCTTTAATAGACTTTTTATTAAAGCTAGGAGCAAAAGTAAGTGCTTTTGATAAAAAAGATGAAGATCAACTAGGTGAAACTGCTACTGAACTGAAGAAAAAAGGCGTACAACTTGTTTTAGGAGAAGGATATTTAGATAAGTTAAAGGGATTTGATGTAGTATTTAAGACACCATCTATGAGAATAGATAGTCCAGCTTTAATTAATGCTAAAGAAGAAGGCGCTTATATAACTTCTGAAATGGAGGAGTTTGTTAAATACTGTCCAGCCAAGATTTATGGAGTAACAGGAAGCGATGGCAAAACTACAACTACTACATTGGTTTATAATATTTTAAAGGAGCATGGATATAAAACATGGGTAGGTGGAAACATAGGAACTCCATTGTTTAGTAAAATAGAAGATATGAGTTATACAGATAGAGTAGTACTAGAGCTATCTAGTTTTCAGCTTATGACAATGAATGTTTCACCAGAGGTTGCAATTGTAACAAATCTTAGTCCTAATCATTTAGACATGCATAAAGGGATGGATGAGTATGTTGATTCGAAAAAAAATGTTTTTAAATACCAAAGTAATACAGATCTACTTGTGTTGAATAGGGACAATGACTTAACGAACTCTATGAATAAAGAAGCTAGAGGTCGCTTAATGCAATTTAGTATAGAAAATTATATTGAAGATGGTGCGTTCTTTAAGGACAATAAGCTTTATTTAAATGGCAAAGTAGTATGTTTATTAAACGAAATTCAATTAAAGGGAATGCACAATGTAGAAAACCTACTTGCTGCTTTTTGTGCTGTTAGCGATGATGTTAGTATAGAAGCCATGAGAAAAGTGGCGACAACATTTTCTGGGGTAGAACATAGATGTGAATTTGTACAAGAGATAAAAGGAATAAAATATTACAATGATTCTATTGCATCGAGTCCTAGTAGAACTGTAGCGGGACTTAGAGCTTTTGAAAAACCGGTAATTCTTATAGCTGGAGGATATGATAAAAAAATACCTTTTGAACCTCTAGCTGAAGAAGGATATTCAAAAATAAAAGTATTGATACTAGTAGGTGCTACAAGATATAAGATAAAAGATGCTTTCGATAAAGTCATGAAGGATAAAAATATAAAATTACCTATTATAATTGAAAATAGTCTTGAGGATGCTGTTAGTAGAGCACAAGAAATAGCAGAAGAAGGGGACATAGTAACCTTATCTCCTGCTTGTGCAAGCTTTGATATGTTCCCTAACTTTGAAGTAAGAGGAAATAAGTTTAAGGAAATAGTGAATAATTTAGAATAATGATAAAGTAATGTAACATAGCCTCTAAGTTATATATAACTTAGAGGCTATGTTATAAAAATTATAGTTAATAAAACTAATATGATATCATAATAACTTATCCACGTGTATCTATATGCAAATAATGTAGAATAACATAGAATAAAGAAGAAATAAAAAGATAAATTAATGTGAGGAAAGATAAAATATATATTTAATTTCTAAACTATGATAAGATAACACATGTCGCTTGATGAAGCGGCAAACAAGTGAAAAAAGTTAGTCAAAAATATGTTGACAACAAATTAGCTTGTATGATATTATAATGAAGCTGTCAAGAGCAGCTAAGCTTAACAAAAAGAATTTAAAAAAAGTTCTTGACAAAGTTAAGTAAGTGTGAGAAACTATATAAGCTGTCTTGAGTGACAGATGATCCTTGAAAATTAAACAGAGGTTAAAAATCAAGATGATTTTTATTAAGTAAACTAAACCAGCAATTCTTTTGAACTACTTGTTAGTAGTCAAAAACAACAGTAATGAGCATTCAAACTTTTAAATTGAGAGTTTGATCCTGGCTCAGGACGAACGCTGGCGGCGTGCCTAACACATGCAAGTCGAGCGATGAAACCCTTCGGGGTGGATTAGCGGCGGACGGGTGAGTAACACGTGGGTAACCTGCCTCAAAGAGGGGGATAGCCTCCCGAAAGGGAGATTAATACCGCATAACATTAGTTTTTCGCATGGAGAACTAATTAAAGGAGTAATCCGCTTTGAGATGGACCCGCGGCGCATTAGCTAGTTGGTGAGGTAAAGGCTCACCAAGGCGACGATGCGTAGCCGACCTGAGAGGGTGATCGGCCACATTGGAACTGAGACACGGTCCAGACTCCTACGGGAGGCAGCAGTGGGGAATATTGCACAATGGGCGAAAGCCTGATGCAGCAACGCCGCGTGAGTGATGAAGGCCTTCGGGTTGTAAAGCTCTGTCTTTTGGGACGATAATGACGGTACCAAAGGAGGAAGCCACGGCTAACTACGTGCCAGCAGCCGCGGTAATACGTAGGTGGCGAGCGTTGTCCGGATTTACTGGGCGTAAAGGATGCGTAGGCGGATTTTTAAGTGAGATGTGAAATACCCGGGCTTAACTTGGGTGCTGCATTTCAAACTGGAAGTCTAGAGTGCGGGAGAGGAGAGTGGAATTCCTAGTGTAGCGGTGAAATGCGTAGAGATTAGGAAGAACACCAGTGGCGAAGGCGACTCTCTGGACCGTAACTGACGCTGAGGCATGAAAGCGTGGGTAGCAAACAGGATTAGATACCCTGGTAGTCCACGCCGTAAACGATGAGTACTAGGTGTAGGAGGTATCGACCCCTTCTGTGCCGCAGTTAACACAATAAGTACTCCGCCTGGGAAGTACGATCGCAAGATTAAAACTCAAAGGAATTGACGGGGGCCCGCACAAGCAGCGGAGCATGTGGTTTAATTCGAAGCAACGCGAAGAACCTTACCTAGACTTGACATCTCCTGAATTACTCGTAATGGAGGAAGCCCTTCGGGGCAGGAAGACAGGTGGTGCATGGTTGTCGTCAGCTCGTGTCGTGAGATGTTAGGTTAAGTCCTGCAACGAGCGCAACCCTTATCATTAGTTGCTACCATTAAGTTGAGCACTCTAGTGAGACTGCCCGGGTTAACCGGGAGGAAGGTGGGGATGACGTCAAATCATCATGCCCCTTATGTCTAGGGCTACACACGTGCTACAATGGGTAATACAAAGAGAAGCGATACAGTGATGTGGAGCAAAACTATAAAATTACCCTCAGTTCGGATTGTAGGCTGAAACTCGCCTACATGAAGCTGGAGTTGCTAGTAATCGCGAATCAGCATGTCGCGGTGAATACGTTCCCGGGCCTTGTACACACCGCCCGTCACACCATGAGAGCTGGCAACACCCGAAGTCCGTAGTCTAACCGTAAGGAAGACGCGGCCGAAGGTGGGGTTAGTGATTGGGGTGAAGTCGTAACAAGGTAGCCGTAGGAGAACCTGCGGCTGGATCACCTCCTTTCTAAGGAGTCGACAAGATAGGTAATTCTATCTTGAAGGTTTGTTTACACTCTGTTTAATCTTGAGGGATTATTTACCGGTTGATTTTAAATAATCAACATGATAAAATAAACCTCCAATTGTTCTTTGAAAATTGCACAGTGATATTAAATAAAAGTAAAGCTGAAGGTAAAACTACTTATTATATAAGTAAGTAACCTTTGTAGATTTATAACTAAGCAAAGAAAATTGATAGAAACCAATTTTCGGATGAATGGTCAAGCTACAAAGGGCGCATGGTGAATGCCTTGGCACCAGTAGTCGAAGAAGGACGTGATAAGCTGCGATAAGCTTCGGGTAGGCGCAAATAGCCTGTGATCCGAAGATTTCCGAATGGGGCAACCCACACTACTAACGTAGTGTACTGTAAACTGAATTCATAGGTTTATAGGGATATACCCGGGGAACTGAAACATCTAAGTACCCGGAGGAAGAGAAAGAAAAATCGATTTCCTAAGTAGCGGCGAGCGAAAGGGAAAGAGCCCAAACCAGGAACTTGTTCCTGGGGTTGCGGACAGATCATAAAAGTTGTAATTTCTTAATTGAAGAGAGCTGGAAGGCTCCGCCGTAGAAGGTAACAGCCCTGTAAGTGAAAAGAATAGCAACGAGATCTGCTCCAGAGTACCACGAGACACGTGAAACCTTGTGGGAAGCAGGGAGGACCACCTCCCAAGGCTAAATACTAACTGGTGACCGATAGTGAAGCAGTACCGTGAGGGAAAGGTGAAAAGAACCCCGGGAGGGGAGTGAAATAGAACCTGAAACCGTGTGTCCACAACCGGTCAAAGCACTTTTACGTGCGATGACGTGCTTTTTGTAGAACGAGCCAGCGAGTTACGATATGTAGCAAGGTTAAGCACTTAAGGTGCGCAGCCGAAGGGAAACCGAGTCTGAATAGGGCAATAAGTTGCATGTCGTAGACCCGAAACCGGGTGACCTATCCATGGACAGGTTGAAGCGGAAGTAAAATTCCGTGGAGGACCGAACCACGTTGGTGTTGAAAAACCATGGGATGAGCTGTGGATAGCGGAGAAATTCCAATCGAACTCGGAGATAGCTGGTTCTCCTCGAAATAGCTTTAGGGCTAGCGTTGAGAATGAGTAATGGAGGTAGAGCACTGAATGGGCTAGGGGCTGACAACAGTTACTGAACCCTATCAAACTCCGAATGCCATATACTTGAATCTCAGCAGTCAGACTACGAATGATAAGATCCGTGGTCAAAAGGGAAACAGCCCAGATCATCAGCTAAGGTCCCAAAGTGTAAGTTAAGTGGAAAAGGATGTGGGATTTCTAAGACAACTAGGATGTTGGCTTAGAAGCAGCCACTCATTCAAAGAGTGCGTAATAGCTCACTAGTCGAGAGATCCTGCGCCGAAGATGTCCGGGGCTAAAACTTACCACCGAAGCTATGGGCTCGAAAGAGCGGTAGAGGAGCTTCCTGTATGGATTGAAGTCGTACCGAAAGGAGCGGTGGACTGTACAGGAGTGAGTATGCTGGCATAAGTAGCGAGAAATAAGTGAGAATCTTATTGGTCGAAAACCTAAGGTTTCCTGAGGAAGGCTCGTCCGCTCAGGGTTAGTCGGGACCTAAGCCGAGGCCGAAAGGCGTAGGTGATGGACAATCGGTTGATATTCCGATACCGCCAACTGACGTTATTACAAATGGGATGACGCAGGAGGATAAGATGTGCGCACTATTGGATGTGCGTCTAAGCACTTAGACATGTTTAACAGGCAAATCCGTTAAACTTAGTTGAGGTGTGATGGGGAGCCCTTATGGGCGAAGTATCTGATTCCACGCTGCCAAGAAAAGTCTCTATGGAGGAAGTTGGTGCCCGTACCGCAAACCGACACAGGTAGGTGAGGAGAGAATCCTAAGACCAGCGGAAGAATTGTTGTCAAGGAACTCGGCAAATTGACCCCGTAAGTTAGCGATAAGGGGTGCCTACGCAAGTAGGTCGCAGAGAATAGGCCCAAGCAACTGTTTAGCAAAAACACAGGTCTCTGCTAAAGCGAAAGCTGATGTATAGGGGCTGACGCCTGCCCGGTGCTGGAAGGTTAAGGGGAACACTTAGCGCAAGCGAAGGTGTGAACTTAAGCCCCAGTAAACGGCGGCCGTAACTATAACGGTCCTAAGGTAGCGAAATTCCTTGTCGGGTAAGTTCCGACCCGCACGAATGGCGTAATGACTTGGGCACTGTCTCGACAACAAATCCGGCGAAATTGTAGTGCAAGTGAAGATGCTTGCTACCCGCGATTGGACGGAAAGACCCCGTAGAGCTTTACTGTAGCTTAGCATTGAGTTTCGGTATTGTCTGTACAGGATAGGTGGGAGACTGAGAAACAAGGGCGTCAGCCTTTGTGGAGTCATCCTTGGGATACCACCCTGACAGTACTGGGATTCTAACCGGCGGCCATGAATCTGGTCACGGGACATTGTTAGGTGGGCAGTTTGACTGGGGCGGTCGCCTCCTAAAAAGTAACGGAGGCGCCCAAAGGTTCCCTCAGAACGGTTGGAAATCGTTCGTAGAGTGCAAAGGCAGAAGGGAGCCTGACTGCGACACATACAAGTGGAGCAGGGACGAAAGTCGGGCTTAGTGATCCGGTGGTTCCTCGTGGGAGGGCCATCGCTCAACGGATAAAAGCTACCTCGGGGATAACAGGCTGATCTCCCCCAAGAGTCCACATCGACGGGGAGGTTTGGCACCTCGATGTCGGCTCGTCGCATCCTGGGGCTGAAGTAGGTCCCAAGGGTTGGGCTGTTCGCCCATTAAAGCGGCACGCGAGCTGGGTTCAGAACGTCGTGAGACAGTTCGGTCCCTATCCGTCGCGGGCGTAGGAAATTTGAGAGGAGCTGTCCTTAGTACGAGAGGACCGGGATGGACTGACCTCTGGTGCACCAGTTGTTCCGCCAGGAGCACAGCTGGGTAGCTATGTCGGGACGGGATAAACGCTGAAAGCATCTAAGCGTGAAGCCCACCTCAAGATTAGATTTCCCATAGCGTAAGCTAGTAAGACCCCTTGAAGAACACAAGGTTGATAGGTCAGAGGTGTAAGCATGGTAACATGTTCAGCTGACTGATACTAATAGGTCGAGGGCTTGACCAAATACATTCACTGTGCAATTTTCAGAGAACAAATGTGTAAATTACTCAATGTTCTCAAAAAAGTTTGATAAACACTAAAAAAGTGTTGACAAACCTAAGCGAATCCAGTATAATATAAAACTGTGATGAGTAATATCTGGTGATTATGACGTGAAGGTAACACCCGTTCCCATTCCGAACACGACGGTTAAGCTTCATAGTGCCGATGGTACTGCAGGGGAGACCCTGTGGAAGAGTAGGTCGTCGCCAGGTCAGATATGGATCTTTAGCTCAGTTGGTTAGAGCAACCGGCTCATAACCGGTTGGTCCGGGGTTCGAGTCCCTGAAGGTCCACCATTTATGGGGGTATAGCTCAGTTGGGAGAGCATCTGCCTTGCACGCAGAGGGTCAAGAGTTCGAATCTCTTTATCTCCACCATAAAAAAGAGTGATGTTTATCACTCTTTTTTTTATGTATTTAATGCTATCAGTTAAATTAACGTACATTTATTTTTCTATAAATATAGGTAGGAAGTATATTTATTAAGAGTATATCTATATAGTAAATAAGTAAATATATGATTGTCATATTTAAATTGCATAAGCATTATATTAGTTGTATATTTTGTATGTATAGATTTGTATAAAGAAACCATCTTATGAAATATAGTTTTTTGAAAAATGTTATTGACATAGAACTACTTATCGTGATATTATGTAAAAGTCGCTGAGAGACAACAATACAAGTATTAATAATAAAAAAAGTATTGACAAGGCTCCTAGCTTATGATAAACTTTAAAAGGTCGTTAAGAGAACGACATGATCCTTGAAAATTAAACAGAGGTTAAAAATCAAGATGATTTTTATTAAGTAAACTAAACCAGCAATTCTTTTGAACTACTTGTTAGTAGTCAAAAACAACAGTAATGAGCATTCAAACTTTTAAATTGAGAGTTTGATCCTGGCTCAGGACGAACGCTGGCGGCGTGCCTAACACATGCAAGTCGAGCGATGAAACCCTTCGGGGTGGATTAGCGGCGGACGGGTGAGTAACACGTGGGTAACCTGCCTCAAAGAGGGGGATAGCCTCCCGAAAGGGAGATTAATACCGCATAACATTAGTTTTTCGCATGGAGAACTAATTAAAGGAGTAATCCGCTTTGAGATGGACCCGCGGCGCATTAGCTAGTTGGTGAGGTAAAGGCTCACCAAGGCGACGATGCGTAGCCGACCTGAGAGGGTGATCGGCCACATTGGAACTGAGACACGGTCCAGACTCCTACGGGAGGCAGCAGTGGGGAATATTGCACAATGGGCGAAAGCCTGATGCAGCAACGCCGCGTGAGTGATGAAGGCCTTCGGGTTGTAAAGCTCTGTCTTTTGGGACGATAATGACGGTACCAAAGGAGGAAGCCACGGCTAACTACGTGCCAGCAGCCGCGGTAATACGTAGGTGGCGAGCGTTGTCCGGATTTACTGGGCGTAAAGGATGCGTAGGCGGATTTTTAAGTGAGATGTGAAATACCCGGGCTTAACTTGGGTGCTGCATTTCAAACTGGAAGTCTAGAGTGCGGGAGAGGAGAGTGGAATTCCTAGTGTAGCGGTGAAATGCGTAGAGATTAGGAAGAACACCAGTGGCGAAGGCGACTCTCTGGACCGTAACTGACGCTGAGGCATGAAAGCGTGGGTAGCAAACAGGATTAGATACCCTGGTAGTCCACGCCGTAAACGATGAGTACTAGGTGTAGGAGGTATCGACCCCTTCTGTGCCGCAGTTAACACAATAAGTACTCCGCCTGGGAAGTACGATCGCAAGATTAAAACTCAAAGGAATTGACGGGGGCCCGCACAAGCAGCGGAGCATGTGGTTTAATTCGAAGCAACGCGAAGAACCTTACCTAGACTTGACATCTCCTGAATTACTCGTAATGGAGGAAGCCCTTCGGGGCAGGAAGACAGGTGGTGCATGGTTGTCGTCAGCTCGTGTCGTGAGATGTTAGGTTAAGTCCTGCAACGAGCGCAACCCTTATCATTAGTTGCTACCATTAAGTTGAGCACTCTAGTGAGACTGCCCGGGTTAACCGGGAGGAAGGTGGGGATGACGTCAAATCATCATGCCCCTTATGTCTAGGGCTACACACGTGCTACAATGGGTAATACAAAGAGAAGCGATACAGTGATGTGGAGCAAAACTATAAAATTACCCTCAGTTCGGATTGTAGGCTGAAACTCGCCTACATGAAGCTGGAGTTGCTAGTAATCGCGAATCAGCATGTCGCGGTGAATACGTTCCCGGGCCTTGTACACACCGCCCGTCACACCATGAGAGCTGGCAACACCCGAAGTCCGTAGTCTAACCGTAAGGAAGACGCGGCCGAAGGTGGGGTTAGTGATTGGGGTGAAGTCGTAACAAGGTAGCCGTAGGAGAACCTGCGGCTGGATCACCTCCTTTCTAAGGAGTCGACAAAGTAGGTAATTCTACTTTGAAGGTTTGTTTACACTCTGTTTAATCTTGAGGGATTATCAATGAGATAATAACTCTTATAAGGGCTTATAGCTCAGCTGGTTAGAGCGCACGCCTGATAAGCGTGAGGTCGATGGTTCGAGTCCATTTAAGCCCACCAATTGTTCTTTGAAAATTGCACAGTGATATTAATAAAAGTAAAGCTGAAGGTATACAAATACCTTTGTAGATTTATAACTAAGCAAAGAAAATTGATAGAAACCAATTTTCGGATGAATGGTCAAGCTACAAAGGGCGCATGGTGAATGCCTTGGCACCAGTAGTCGAAGAAGGACGTGATAAGCTGCGATAAGCTTCGGGTAGGCGCAAATAGCCTGTGATCCGAAGATTTCCGAATGGGGCAACCCACACTACTAACGTAGTGTACTGTAAACTGAATTCATAGGTTTATAGGGATATACCCGGGGAACTGAAACATCTAAGTACCCGGAGGAAGAGAAAGAAAAATCGATTTCCTAAGTAGCGGCGAGCGAAAGGGAAAGAGCCCAAACCAGGAACTTGTTCCTGGGGTTGAGGACAGATCATAAAAGTTGTGATTTCTTAATTGAAGAGAGCTGGAAGGCTCCGCCGTAGAAGGTAACAGCCCTGTAAGTGAAAAGAATAGCAACGAGATCTGCTCCAGAGTACCACGAGACACGTGAAACCTTGTGGGAAGCAGGGAGGACCACCTCCCAAGGCTAAATACTAACTGGTGACCGATAGTGAAGCAGTACCGTGAGGGAAAGGTGAAAAGAACCCCGGGAGGGGAGTGAAATAGAACCTGAAACCGTGTGTCCACAACCGGTCAAAGCACTTTTACGTGCGATGACGTGCTTTTTGTAGAACGAGCCAGCGAGTTACGATATGTAGCAAGGTTAAGCACTTAAGGTGCGCAGCCGAAGGGAAACCGAGTCTGAATAGGGCAATAAGTTGCATGTCGTAGACCCGAAACCGGGTGACCTATCCATGGACAGGTTGAAGCGGAAGTAAAATTCCGTGGAGGACCGAACCACGTTGGTGTTGAAAAACCATGGGATGAGCTGTGGATAGCGGAGAAATTCCAATCGAACTCGGAGATAGCTGGTTCTCCTCGAAATAGCTTTAGGGCTAGCGTTGAGAATGAGTAATGGAGGTAGAGCACTGAATGGGCTAGGGGCTGACAACAGTTACTGAACCCTATCAAACTCCGAATGCCATATACTTGAATCTCAGCAGTCAGACTACGAATGATAAGATCCGTGGTCAAAAGGGAAACAGCCCAGATCATCAGCTAAGGTCCCAAAGTGTAAGTTAAGTGGAAAAGGATGTGGGATTTCTAAGACAACTAGGATGTTGGCTTAGAAGCAGCCACTCATTCAAAGAGTGCGTAATAGCTCACTAGTCGAGAGATCCTGCGCCGAAGATGTCCGGGGCTAAAACTTACCACCGAAGCTATGGGCTCGAAAGAGCGGTAGAGGAGCTTCCTGTATGGATTGAAGTCGTACCGAAAGGAGCGGTGGACTGTACAGGAGTGAGTATGCTGGCATAAGTAGCGAGAAATAAGTGAGAATCTTATTGGTCGAAAACCTAAGGTTTCCTGAGGAAGGCTCGTCCGCTCAGGGTTAGTCGGGACCTAAGCCGAGGCCGAAAGGCGTAGGTGATGGACAATCGGTTGATATTCCGATACCGCCAACTGACGTTATTACAAATGGGATGACGCAGGAGGATAAGATGTGCGCACTATTGGATGTGCGTCTAAGCACTTAGACATGTTTAACAGGCAAATCCGTTAAACTTAGTTGAGGTGTGATGGGGAGCCCTTATGGGCGAAGTATCTGATTCCACGCTGCCAAGAAAAGTCTCTATGGAGGAAGTTGGTGCCCGTACCGCAAACCGACACAGGTAGGTGAGGAGAGAATCCTAAGACCAGCGGAAGAATTGTTGTCAAGGAACTCGGCAAATTGACCCCGTAAGTTAGCGATAAGGGGTGCCTACGCAAGTAGGTCGCAGAGAATAGGCCCAAGCAACTGTTTAGCAAAAACACAGGTCTCTGCTAAAGCGAAAGCTGATGTATAGGGGCTGACGCCTGCCCGGTGCTGGAAGGTTAAGGGGAACACTTAGCGCAAGCGAAGGTGTGAACTTAAGCCCCAGTAAACGGCGGCCGTAACTATAACGGTCCTAAGGTAGCGAAATTCCTTGTCGGGTAAGTTCCGACCCGCACGAATGGCGTAATGACTTGGGCACTGTCTCGACAACAAATCCGGCGAAATTGTAGTGCAAGTGAAGATGCTTGCTACCCGCGATTGGACGGAAAGACCCCGTAGAGCTTTACTGTAGCTTAGCATTGAGTTTCGGTATTGTCTGTACAGGATAGGTGGGAGACTGAGAAACAAGGGCGTCAGCCTTTGTGGAGTCATCCTTGGGATACCACCCTGACAGTACTGGGATTCTAACCGGCGGCCATGAATCTGGTCACGGGACATTGTTAGGTGGGCAGTTTGACTGGGGCGGTCGCCTCCTAAAAAGTAACGGAGGCGCCCAAAGGTTCCCTCAGAACGGTTGGAAATCGTTCGTAGAGTGCAAAGGCAGAAGGGAGCCTGACTGCGACACATACAAGTGGAGCAGGGACGAAAGTCGGGCTTAGTGATCCGGTGGTTCCTCGTGGGAGGGCCATCGCTCAACGGATAAAAGCTACCTCGGGGATAACAGGCTGATCTCCCCCAAGAGTCCACATCGACGGGGAGGTTTGGCACCTCGATGTCGGCTCGTCGCATCCTGGGGCTGAAGTAGGTCCCAAGGGTTGGGCTGTTCGCCCATTAAAGCGGCACGCGAGCTGGGTTCAGAACGTCGTGAGACAGTTCGGTCCCTATCCGTCGCGGGCGTAGGAAATTTGAGAGGAGCTGTCCTTAGTACGAGAGGACCGGGATGGACTGACCTCTGGTGCACCAGTTGTTCCGCCAGGAGCACAGCTGGGTAGCTATGTCGGGACGGGATAAACGCTGAAAGCATCTAAGCGTGAAGCCCACCTCAAGATTAGATTTCCCATAGCGTAAGCTAGTAAGACCCCTTGAAGAACACAAGGTTGATAGGTCAGAGGTGTAAGCATGGTAACATGTTCAGCTGACTGATACTAATAGGTCGAGGGCTTGACCAAATACAATTCACTGTGCAATTTTCAGAGAACAAATGTGTAAATTACTCAATGTTCTCAAAAAAGTTTGATAAACACTAAAAAAGTGTTGACAAACCTAAGCGAATCCAGTATAATATAAAACTGTGATGAGTAATATCTGGTGATTATGACGTGAAGGTAACACCCGTTCCCATTCCGAACACGACGGTTAAGCTTCATAGTGCCGATGGTACTGCAGGGGAGACTCTGTGGAAGAGTAGGTCGTCGCCAGGTTAGATGTTCCGTGGTAGCTCAATGGTGGAGCATTCGGCTGTTAACCGAAGGGTTGGAGGTTCGAATCCTCTCCACGGAGCCATTTTTATTTTTTGTATATAATATTATTTGATTGAAAACACACTAGTTAAAGATAGCTAGTGTGTTTTTTTATGTTTTAGATAAAAAAGTTTTAATAATTCCCATATACGCGCATAAAATATGGAGTATATGGAAATATATATATAATCAAATAATTTAGAAAATTTCATAAACTTAAGAGGATTTTTAAATTAAAAATAGAATATATAATTAAGCTTAAAAGTAAGAGGGGGAATTGCTTATGAAAAACTATTCAACGAAAAATTTAAGAAATGTAGGAGTAATAGGTCACAGTGGCTCAGGAAAAACTACTTTAACGGAAGCAATACTTTATTATACTAAGGCTACAGATAGATTCGGAAAAATTGAAGAAGGAAATACTATTAGTGATTATGATGCTGAAGAAAAAAGAAGAAAGATATCTATATCTACTTCAGTAGCTCCATGTGAATGGGAGGATGTTAAAATAAATTTAATCGATATGCCAGGATATTTTGATTTTATAGGAGAAACATTTCAAGGACTAAGAGCAGCAGATGTGGCTATGATTGTTGTATCCGGAGTTTCTGGTATTCAAGTAGGCACAGAAAAATCTTGGGGATATGTGAATAAGTATAGATTACCTAGAGCATTATATGTAAACAAATTGGATAGAGAAAATTCCAATTTTGATAAAGTGCTATCAGGTTTAAAAGAAAAGTTTGGTATATCAATAGTGCCAGTTCAGTATCCAATAGGAAATGAAGAAAACTTTTCAGGAGTTATAAACGTTATTTCTAGAAAAGCTAGGATATTTGATAAAAAAACTCATCTTATGCATGAAGCAGATATACCTAATGAATTAATTGATAAGATAGATCAATGTAAAAATATGATTGTAGAAGCCGTAGCTGAAACTGATGAAGCTTTACTAGATAAGTATTTTAGTGAAGGGACTCTAAGCGATGAAGAAATATACAATGGGCTTATAAATGGTTGTGCTAAAGGCGAAATTACCCCTGTAATGTGTGGATCTGCATTTAGTGGTATTGGTATTGAAACATTACTGGAGGATATAGTAGAATGTTTCCCATCTCCTGCAAATGCAGAGCCATTGAAAGCTAAAGATTTAAAAAATGATTCTGAAAAGAGTATTAAATTTGATGAAAATGCGCCGCTATCAGCATTTGTATTTAAGACAATAGCAGATCCATTTGTTGGGAAGTTATCATTATTTAAAGTTATTACTGGTAAAATTAAATCGGACTCAACGGTATATAATGCTAACAAAGATAAAGCAGAGAAAATAGGAACAATGTATTTCTTGAAAGGTAAGTTGCAAACCCCTGTTAGTGAAATAATAGCTGGAGACATTGGTGCTGTTTCAAAATTACAATTCACAAGTACTGGGGATACACTATGCGATGTATCTAATCCAATAACCTTTGAAAATATAGAATTCCCCGAGCCATCAATGTCAATGGCTGTTTTACCAAAATCCAAAAATGATGAAGATAAAATTTCTAATGGATTAAATAAGTTATTAGAAGAAGACCCTACATTTAAGGTATCAAGAGACTTAGAGAATGCAGAGTCAATAGTTTCGGGATTAGGAGAAACACACCTAGATGTAATTGCATGTAAATTGAAAAGTAAGTTTGGGGCAGATGTAGTACTTCAAACACCAAAGGTACCTTATAGAGAAACAATTAAAAAGGTTGCTGATGTTCAAGGTAAGCATAAAAAGCAATCAGGTGGACATGGTCAATATGGAGACGTAAAAATTAAGTTTGAACCTAGACAGGATGGAGAAGATGAATTACAATTTGTTGATCAGGTAGTTGGTGGTGTTGTTCCAAGACAATACATTCCAGCAGTTGAAAAAGGTCTAAAAGAATGCATACAGCGTGGTGTTTTAGCTGGATACCCTGTAATAAGATTAAAAGCTACACTACATGATGGATCGTATCATCCTGTTGACTCATCGGAAATGGCATTTAAGGTTGCTGCATCTTTAGCTTATAAGAAAGGATTGATGGAAGCCCAACCTATACTTTTAGAGCCAGTTATGCATGTAGAAGTATTGGTTCCAGAGTATTATATGGGAGATATAATTGGCGACATAAATAAAAAAAGAGGAAGAGTTTTGGGAATGGAACCATTTGAAGATAATCAAAAAATAATAGCAGAGATTCCTCAAGGAGAAATGTTTAAGTATGCTACAGATCTAAGATCAATGACTCAGGCAAGAGGAAGTTTTACAATGAAATTTGAAAGGTATGAAGAAGTTCCGGCTGCAGAGATAAATAAGATAATAGATGAAGCTAAAAAAATAAAAGCTAAGGTAGAAGAATAGAAAATAATAAGGAGAGCTCCAATATAGGTATTGGAGCTCTTATTCTGTATAATTTAATGGCTCATTAGAAAAAATAAGATTATTAGTTTGCTTGTAGTAAGTTTAGCAAGGGAGAGGTTTTATGTCAGAATACCAAATGAACATAAACGGTAAGATAAGTTTAGCAGATTATAGTAGCATTTATGATTATATTGCTATAGTTGATAAAGATGATAATCTTACAATAAGTATTGAGAATAATGCGGAAAATATTAATATAGTAAAGCAAATGCTGGAAAATAATAATTTTACCGTTGATTTAGATTGCAATAGGCATAATGGAAGATATTATATCAAAGCGTCCAAAACTAATTAAACAGATAGCTGTCTTAAAAAGTAAAAATTGAGACAGTTATTTGTTTAGTATTTATGTAGTAGTATAGTTATATATATAAATTAAAATAATATGAAGTTTATAAAGAATAATTTTAAAAACAGAAGTAATTTAAACGAATATAAAGAATAATTAGGATAAAATTAAAATTTAGGATAATACAGATATTGTATAAAGATAGTAATAGTATTAATATTAAATAAAGGTCAAAGAAAGACAAAGTCAGGATGGTGTTTTTATGGCTAGACTATCAGATGAGATTGAAGAGTTTATTAAAGCTATGTTAAATGAAAGTAGAGAAAGTCAGTTGCAAATTGTGCGAAATGAATTGGCTAATTACTTCAGTTGTGCTCCATCTCAAATTAATTATGTGTTAACCACTAGATTTACTACTAATAAAGGATACTATATTGAAAGTAAAAGAGGTGGTGGTGGCTGTATTATTATAAGACGATTAGAAGTAAGGAACGATGATTCCTTTATGGAGAGTATAAATGAGAAAATAGGAGATAGTATAACATATAATTCAGCATATCAGATAATAAATGGATTATTTGAAGCGCAAATAATAACTAAAACTGAGGCAGATATGCTAAGAGTTGTTTTAAATGACAGAACATTAATTGCTGCTAATGATAATAGAAATAGATTAAGAGCAGATATTTTGAAATCTGTAATTATGATAATTTTAAACAAGGAATAGATTGTTTTTAAATGTAAAATATATGTTATAATGGTTATTATATGAAATTTATGGCAACATAAAGAGGTGATAATATGATATGTGACTTATGTAAAAAAAATGAGGCTACTGTTCACATAACTAAAATATTGAATGGAGATAAAAAAGAACTAAATTTGTGTGAAAAATGTTCAAAGGAAAAAGGAGAATTAAATTTTTATAGTCCTATAGATATCTCTTCATCCTTTACCTTTCAAAATATATTGAGTGGGATAATGGAACATATAGGTAGCGTAGGAAAGGATGAAAAAAATTCATATAT
This sequence comes from Clostridium nitrophenolicum, assembly GCF_055391695.1. Classification (NCBI taxonomy): domain Bacteria; kingdom Bacillati; phylum Bacillota; class Clostridia; order Eubacteriales; family Clostridiaceae; genus Clostridium; species Clostridium nitrophenolicum. The sequence continues at coordinate 5,421,517 of NZ_AP042469.1, read as the reverse complement.
TTATTGTGAAAATTGTGGAACTAACTATAGTGAATTTAAGCAAAGAGGCTTAGCTGGATGTAGTGAATGTTATAAAAGCTTTAGTGAAACGATAAATCCTATTATAAAGAGAGTTCAGGGAAATATAGAACACACTGGAAAGATTCCTAAAAAGTTAGGTAAACATATGATTGAAAAGAAGAAACTATTGAAATTAAAAGAAGACCTCCAAAAGGCCATAACCGCAGAAGAATATGAAAAGGCTGCAGAAATAAGAGATTTGATTAGAAAGATACAAAATAATCAAAAGTAGGAGGTTAGATCAAGTATGAAAAATTGGATAAAGTATCAAGGAAAAAGAGATGATCTCGTATTAAGCAGTAGAATAAGACTTGCCAGGAATATTGACAAAATGCCTTTTCCACATAAGTTAAGTATAGAAAAAGGAAGAGAGATAGTACCGCTAGTTGAAGATGCTTTTTACAGATCAGTTCATATGAGGGAAGAATATGTAACTAATTATTTATGTGATAGAGATATAATTGCAAATCAAGTTTATTTAGAAAGGCATTTAATAAGTAAAAACTTGATTAATAATAGTGACAAAGCAGCTTTTATAATAGATAAAAATGAAACTGTAAGTGTTATGATAAATGAAGAAGATCATATAAGAATTCAATGTATTACATCTAGTTTGAATCTGGAAGAGGCATATGATTTAAGTAATAAAATTGATAATTTACTTGAAGAAAATCTGAGTTATGCCTTTGATGAAAAGCTTGGATATATAACATCATGTCCTACTAATATTGGAACAGGTCTTAGAGCATCTGTTATGATTCATCTTCCAACACTCTCCTTAAACAACAAAATGAACGGAGTTATAAATGCTGTGTCACAAGTTGGTATGACAGTAAGGGGATTATATGGTGAAGGTTCTAAGGCTTTTGGCAATATATATCAGATATCAAACCAAGTTACGTTAGGTCTTAGTGAAGAAGAAATTATAAGCAACTTAGAAGCAGTTGTAAAACAAATTATTAATGAAGAAAATCTTTTAAGAGAAGATCTAATTAAAAATTATAAATATGAAATAGAAGACAGAATTTATAGAGCTTTAGGTACGTTGAAGTCTGCAGTACTATTAAACTCAAATGAATGTATAAAACTTTTATCAGATGTAAGATTAGGCGTGGAAATGGGAATAATTAAAGATGTTGATAATGTTATATTAAACAATCTTCTTGTAGATACGCAAGCAGCATCTATACAACAAATTAATAAAGAAAAATTATCAAATAAAGGAATAGAACTTAACAGAGCTAAACTCGTTAAAGAACGATTAGCTAAAGTGATATTATGATATTAAGGGAGGTTATTTTAACATGATGTTTGGAAGGTTTACTGAAAGAGCACAAAAAGTTCTTTTTTATGCTCAAGAAGAAGCACAAGCTCTTCAACATGGGTATGTTGGAACAGAGCATATTTTACTAGGAATATTAAGAGAAGATGGAGTAGCTAAAAAATTTTTAAATGATATGGGCATTAATGTGGAGGCTGTAAGAAATTTAGTGGAAGAATATGAAGGCAAAGGTGATATCGACTTATATAAAAATGAGATTCCCCTTACCCCTAGAACCAAGAGATTATTAGAATTAAGTCTACTTGAGGCTAGAAACCTAAACCATAATTATATAAGTCCGGAGCATATATTATTAGCGCTTATAAGAGAAGCAGAAGGAGTTGCATTTACAATACTAAATAACTTAGGTGCTGACTTTGATAAGTTAAGAAAAGGGCTAATTGACAACCTTTCAGGAGAACAATCAGCAAGTAATAGTGATTTAGGTAAAGCAAACAATGAGCCAACGCCTACGTTAGATCAATTTGGGAGAGATTTAACTGAGATGGCCAGAGAAGGAAAGCTTGATCCAGTAGTGGGGAGGGAAAAAGAAACACAAAGAGTTTTAGAAATTTTGTGTAGAAGAAGTAAGAATAATCCATGTTTAATAGGAGACCCTGGTGTAGGCAAAACTGCAATAGCAGAAGGATTAGCACAAAGAATAGTGTCGGGAAACATTCCTGAAATACTTAGAAATAAGAGAGTTGTGACATTAGATTTATCTTCAATGGTTGCAGGATCAAAATATAGAGGTGAATTTGAAGAAAGACTAAAAAAGGTTATGGATGAATTAAGAAAGTCAGGAAGTGTTATATTATTTATTGATGAAATTCACACTATAATAGGCGCTGGTGCAGCCGAGGGTGCTATAGACGCTTCTAATATATTAAAGCCCGCGTTGGCTAGAGGAGAAATACAATGTATAGGTGCCACTACTATAGATGAATATAGAAAATATATAGAAAAAGATGCTGCCTTAGAAAGAAGATTTCAGCCAATTATGGTTGGAGAACCTAATAAGGAAGAGGCTGTGCTTATACTAAAGGGATTAAGAGATAAATATGAAGCACACCATAGAGTAAAGATTACAGATGATGCTATAGATGCGGCAGTAAATTTATCGGATAGATATATTACTGATAGATATTTGCCAGATAAAGCAATAGATTTAATTGATGAAGCAGCAGCTAAAGTAAGAATTGAAAATTTAATAGCGCCACCAGACTTGAAAAAACTAGAAAGCGATCTTGAGAAAACTACCAAAGAGAAAGAAGACTCAATAAGGGTTCAAGATTTTGAAAAAGCAGCAAGATTAAGAGATAAAGAAAAAGAAATAAAAGATAAACTAGAAGGCTTGAAAGCTAACTGGAATACCAAGAAGGAAGTTTCAAATCTTACTGTGAGCGAGGCCCAAATAGCGGCAGTTGTTTCAAAATGGACTAATGTTCCTCTAGAAAAGCTGACTGAAAGAGAATCGGAAAGATTATTAAAACTAGAGGAAATTCTTCATAAAAGAGTAATTGGTCAGGATGAGGCTGTAAAGTCTATATCAAGAGCTGTAAGAAGAGCTAGAGTAGGACTTAAGGATCCAAAGAGACCAATAGGATCATTTATATTCTTGGGACCAACAGGGGTAGGAAAAACAGAGCTCTCAAAGGCGTTAGCAGAAGCAATGTTTGGTGATGAAAATAATATGATAAGAATAGATATGTCTGAATACATGGAAAAGCATACAGTATCAAGATTGGTAGGATCTCCTCCAGGATATGTTGGTTTCGATGAAGGTGGTCAATTAACTGAAAAGGTAAGAAGAAATCCTTATTCTGTTGTGTTGTTTGATGAGATAGAGAAAGCTCATCCAGAGGTATTTAATATTCTTCTACAGATACTTGAGGATGGAAGACTCACAGATAGTAAAGGAAAAACAGTTAATTTTAAAAATACTATAATAATAATGACATCTAATGTTGGTGCATCTACTATTAAAAAGCAAAAATCAATGGGCTTTGCTTTTGGAGATGAAAGTGTGAAGCAGAATGAATACGAAAAGATGAAGGAAAATGTAATGGAAGAGCTTAGACGTTCATTTAGGCCTGAATTTTTAAATAGAATAGATGATATCATAGTATTCCACCAGCTTCAAGAAGAAGATCTAAAACAAATTGTAAAATTGATGTTAGATACTGTATCAGAAAGATTAAGAGAACAAGAAATCGATATTAATTTTACAGGAGAATCAGAAGAATTACTTGCCAAAGAAGGTTTTGATCTAACATATGGTGCAAGACCTCTTAGAAGAGCTATAACAAAAACTGTAGAAGATAAGCTTTCTGAAGAAATGTTAAAAGGTAATGTTAAAAAAGGAGATAAGGTAGTTGTCAGTGTGAAAGACGGACAATTAGAATTCAATAAAGGCTAATATTTAATTATATAAAAACAATGTGTAATGTTAAGGAGTTACACATTGTTTTTAAATTTTTTTAAAATTTTATTTATTGTTGACAACATTCGGTCACAATACTGTATAATTATATTTTGTATAGAAGGAGATGGTTTTAGTGGCGAAAAATAAGACCACTTTTGTTTGCCAAGAGTGTGGATATGAGTCCCCTAAGTGGCTGGGAAAATGTCCAAATTGTAGCACATGGAATAGCTTAGTTGAAGAAATTAAATCAGTAAGTAATTTTGCATTTAATCCTTTAAAGTCTGGAAGTGTTCCCAAAAATATAGCCAGTATAAAGTCTAGTGAATATGAAAGATTTGATACGGGAATAACAGAACTAAACAGGGTTTTAGGGGGAGGATTAGTTAAGGGTTCTCTTACATTGATATCTGGAGCACCAGGAATAGGAAAATCAACGTTGCTTTTACAGACAGCTAATAATATATCCCAAAAATATGGAAAGGTTTTATATGTATCAGGTGAGGAGTCTGAGGAACAAATAAAAATGAGAGGAGATAGACTTGATACAATATCAGAAAATCTTTATGTAGTTTCAGAAACAAACTTAGAGCAAATACAAGAACATATAGAAAACACAAAGCCCGTATTCGTAATTATAGACTCTATACAAACTCTTTTTAAGCAATCAGTTAGCTCTGCTCCAGGAAGTGTGTCTCAAGTTCGAGAAAGTGCTAACGATATTATGCATATGGGGAAGAGTAAAGGTATATCATTTTTTATTGTAGCACACGTTACTAAGCAAGGTGAATTAGCTGGACCTAGAGTACTTGAACATATGGTAGATACAGTTTTGTCTTTTGAGGGGCAAAGAACAGAGGAGTTTAGAATACTTAGAACCCTAAAGAATCGTTTTGGAACTACCAGTGAAATTGGAGTTTTTGAAATGAGGGAAAGTGGGCTTGAAGAAATATCTAACCCATCAGAAGTATTTCTCGAAGAAACTGAGTTTCAAAAAGAAGGTTCAGTAGTTATAGGTGTTATGGAAGGAACAAGACCAATTTTAGTTGAAATACAAGCCTTAGTCAGTGAAACAAAGGCAGTTATGCCTAGAAGAACTGCAGTAGGGGTAGATGCCTCTAGGTTAAATCTTATATTAGCGGTTCTAGAGAAAAAACTTAAAATACCATTCTATAATTCAGATGTTTATATAAATGTTGTCGGTGGACTTAATATTGAAGGAACATTTGGAGATTTAGGGCTTGCATTGGCGCTTATATCAAGTGTAAAATCTAAAGAAATAGGCCTAGAAAAACTATTGGTGGTTGGAGAAATTGGGTTAACAGGTGAAGTAAGACCAGTAGCATTTTGTGATAGACTTGTAAATGAAGCACATAAGATGGGATTTAAAAATGTAATAATACCAATGAGAAATGTAGAGAAGATAAGAAATAAGAATATTAATAGTATTTCTGTATCATCTCTTAGGGAAGCGGTAAATAAAGTATTTTAATATAGGGTGATTATGTTGAGATTAGAAAAAGATAAAGAATTAATGAGTATACTTAAACTGTTAGCTCCAGGTACACAACTTAGAGATGGGCTTGAAAATATACTTAGGGCTAAGACAGGTGGACTTCTAGTGTTGGGCGACAGTGAGCATATATTAAAAATTGTTGATGGGGGATTCACAATAAACTCTGAATACAGCCCTTCATACGTATATGAGCTTGCTAAAATGGATGGAGCGTTAATTCTCAGTAGTGATTTGAAAAAAATTGTATATGCCAATGCTCAGCTTATTCCAGACTCAAGTATTCCTACTTTTGAGACAGGAACTAGACATAGAACTGCAGACAGGGTAGCTAAGCAAACAGGCGCTATAGTTGTTGCTATATCTCAGAGAAGGCATATAATTACTATATATAAAGGAAGCATTAAATATGTGCTAAGAGATAGCAGTATAATCCTTGGAAGAGCTAATCAAGCGATTCAAACTTTAGAGAAATATGTAGCAGTTTTAGATAGAGTTGTTAGCAACTTAAATATACTTGAGTTTCAAGATTTAGTAACTCTATTTGATGTAATAACTGGAATCCAGAGAACCGAGATGGTTATGAGAATTGTGCTAGAAATCGAGAGATATATATGTGAGTTAGGAAACGAAGGAAGACTTATTTCAATGCAGTTGAATGAACTTATAAAAAGTGTGGAACAAGATGGAATACTATTAATTAGAGACTATTGTCAGAACAACATAGATTTTAATGAAGTATATAAGCAAATACAAGCAATGACTTCGGAAGAGATACTAAACTTAGAGTATATATCAAAAGCATTAGGATATATAGGTGTACCATTAGTAGATACACTTATATCACCTAGAGGATATAGAATGTTAAATAAGATACCTAGAATACCAACTAACGTAATAGAAAATCTAGTGAAAAATTTCAAAGAGCTTAAAGGTGTGATGGAAGCGTCATATGAACAGTTAGATAAGGTTGAGGGAATCGGAGAAGCAAGAGCTAGAGCTATAAAAAATGGACTTAGAAGACTTAGAGAACAAATTATGATAGATAATAATTTTAGCACAAAATAATGTCAAGCATTATTTTGTGCTAATTTTTTATCTAAATGTATATTTTCCTAAGGTATTTATTTTATCATATTCTTTTATAAGAACATCATATAAGTTTAAATCGAGAATATTACAAAGGGATGTTAAGTAAAAGAGATTGTTGCCAATTTCACGTTCAATTACCTCTCTACAATTATCACATAATTTACCATCAATGTGAGTTTGTAGGCAGTCTTTCAAGGATTCTATATTAATATCATCATTATCTTCAGGCATCTGTTGTTTTTTCGCAGTAACATTTATACAGCCACAACTTGTAATTGATTTTGCAACAGCTCTGTTTGTTCTTCCATTAGATTCTTGAAATTTAGTTAGTATATCCAAAATACTTTTGTGTCTTATTAGAGAATCATTTACTGCGTTTTGGAAATCATCAAAAATTACATCTTTCATGAGGTTCAACTCCTTATACAGATTTAAGTAAAGGTTCATAAATTAATTATAATTTTTTTCAGATAATTTTGTCAATAAAGCATAGTACGAATTTTACATTACTCCTATATAATAAATCAAGAACACTTTTATGAATAGGGGGATTATAATGTTAAATTGTGGACAAAAAGTATTTGTTCCAAATTATGGGGCAGGTATTATGAGTGATTTAGAAGATAAAAAAAATTACGATATAAATAAAAAGTATATAAGCATATCTTTTTTGCTTAATGATATAGATTTATTTATTCCTGAAGATAAGATTACAGGTTATAGAATTAGAAGTATTGTAAAAAAAGAAGAATTAGAGATGGCCATGGATATAATTAGTAATAAACCAGCAAGCATTGAAAGAAAGTGGAGTAAAAGATATAGATTAAACAACGATAAAATTAAGGCTGGTGATTTATTTAAGATGTGTGAGGTCATAAGAGATTTATATTATCTAAAAAATCAAGGAATGCTTCCACCGGGCGAGAAAAAAATACTTTGTAATGCAGAAAATATGGTAGCAAGTGAAATAGTATTAGTTTTAGATATAACTATGGAGGAAGCATTAGCTCAAATAAGAAATTTAGGTAAATAATTTATTAAATAGAGTTAACTTTTATTGAAAAAAATAATTTATTAATATATATTAGATATTAATAGGATTTAAAAATGTAAAAAATGTTAATAATTTTAAAGGAGGTGAGTAAATGCTAAAAAAATTATTAAGGGGACTTTTTACAATAATAGGATTATTACTAGGTTACTTAATTGGAGATGAAATAATCCATAATAACTATTTTTTAAACTCAGGGTACTTTAGTAATAGTCCTATAAAAACAATATTATTTTTAATTCTATCAACAATACTTTTTGGAATCATATTATTTTTAATATCGCCTTGGATTAATTCACTTATAATTAAAGTTATGGACTATATTGAAAAAAGTATACAAAAACTGCCGGCAACTGAAATATTATTTGGTACTATGGGAGCTATAATTGGTCTTGCAGTAGCTGCATTATTTGTAAATCTTTTAGCCCGTATACCTATTATAGGAGCAGTATTAGCCGTTGTTGTAGCTGTTATTATGGCCGCTTTAGGTGCAAATATAGCTATAAGAAGAAGAGAAGAGTTAATAAGTCTAATCTCAAGTATTGGTATAAAGAAGGCTGCATCAGGAAAAGACAAGAAGTCTAAAGGTGACTACAGAGGATACCCTAAGGTTTTAGATACATCTGTGATAATAGATGGAAGGATATTTGATATATGCCAGACAGGATTTGTTGAAGGATCTTTAGTTATACCGACCTTTGTGTTGGAAGAGTTAAGACATATAGCAGATTCCTCTGATGGGTTAAAGCGAAACAGAGGAAGAAGAGGTCTTGATATATTAAATAAAATACAAAAGGAACTAAATATAGACGTTCAAATATACGAAAAGGACTTCCCTGATATAGCAGAGGTAGATAGTAAATTATTAAAGCTTGCTCAAGTTTTGAATGGAAAAGTTGTAACCAACGATTATAACTTGAATAAAGTTGCAGAGTTTCAAGGGGTTCCGGTTTTAAATATAAATGAGTTAGCGAATGCCGTAAAACCTGTAGTTCTGCCAGGAGAAGAAATGAGGATACAGATAATTAAAGATGGAAAAGAGTCTGGTCAAGGTGTTGCCTACCTAGATGATGGTACCATGATAGTAGTAGAGGGTGGAAGAAAATATATAGGTGAAACTAAGGATGTAGTTGTTACATCGGTTTTACAGACAGCGGCAGGAAGAATGATTTTTGCAAAACAGAAAGAGGAAGCTTAATATGGGTAAAAATTATGCAATCATAGTGGCTGCAGGGAGAGGTAAAAGAATGGGAGCTGATATTAATAAGCAGTTCCTGGATATAAAAAATAAGCCAGTAATATATTACTCTTTAGCTACTTTCTCAAATAATAAATCAATTGATGAAATAGTTATAGTATGTGCTGAAGATGAGATAGAGTATTGTAAAATAGAGATTGTTGAAAAATATAAGATTGATAAAGTATCTAGAATAGTTGCTGGAGGAAAAGAAAGACAAGATTCTGTTTACAATGGATTAAGCGCCATAGAAGATTGTGAAATAGTTCTAATTCATGATGGTGCAAGGCCTTTTGTCACTGATAAAATTATTGAAGATGGAATAAAGTACGCTAAACAATATGGTGCATGTGCATGTGGAGTAGTGCCGAAAGATACAATTAAGATTAGAGATGCTCAAGGAATTTCCGTTGATACACTTGATAGAAATAGACTTTTTTCAGTTCAAACACCCCAATGTTTTAAGTATAATATGATTTTAGAATGTCACAAAAAATTAAGTAAAGATAGTATAAGCGTAACTGATGATACTGCTGTTGCAAATTATTATGGTAATACTGTTTATCTTTATGAAGGAAGCTACGATAACATAAAAATCACAACGCCTGAAGATTTATATGTTTCTGAAGGGATATTAAAGAGAATTAAAAAAGAGGATTAAAATAGAATAAAAATTGATAATATTTTTTAATATAAGCATGCCTGTGCATGCTTATATTATTTTAGGCAATAATTAATAAATAAAAATAATAATAAGGGTTAAATAAGTTATTATAATGTGTTAAAATGTTTAAGTGATTAGGTTAGTTGAATAATGTAATTTATTTTTACATATGCAATTTTAGTACTTTAAGACAAAGGTCTAAACATATAACTATATAATATCCAATCAGGGGGTAGAAATTAATATGAAAGTTTTTAATACTATGACAAGAAGAAAAGAGGAATTTATACCTTTAACAGAGAGAGAAGTAAAGATGTATGTATGCGGGCCTACTGTATACAACTTTTTTCATATTGGAAACGCAAGGACATTTGTTGTCTTCGATACGGTAAGAAGATACTTTGAATATAGAGGGTATAAGGTTAAGTTTATACAAAACTTTACAGATATAGATGATAAGATGATAAAAAGAGCTAACGAGGAAGATATTACTGTAAAGGAATTAGGAGATAGATTTATAAAAGAATACTATCAAGATGCAGATAATCTAAATATAGAAAGAGCTACAGTGAATCCAAGAGCTACTGAGTATATAGGAGAAATAGTTAGCTTTGTAAAAGACTTAATAGATAAGGGATATGCTTATGAAACAAATGGTGATGTATATTTTAACACTAAAAGATTTAATGATTATGGAAAGCTATCAGGTCAAAATCTGGAAGAGCTTCAAGCCGGAGCGAGGATTGACATAGATGAAAGAAAAAAAGATCCTATGGACTTCGCTATTTGGAAAAGTCAGAAACCTGGGGAACCAGCATGGGAGAGCCCATGGGGAAAGGGAAGACCAGGATGGCATATTGAATGCTCCTGTATGGCTTACAAATTATTGGGAGAAACTATAGACATCCATGCTGGAGGGTCGGATTTAGCGTTCCCACACCATGAAAATGAAATAGCACAAAGTGAGGCTAGAACTGGTAAGTCTTTTGCTAAGTACTGGATGCACTCAGCTTTTGTTAATGTAAATAATCAAAAAATGTCAAAGTCACTAAATAACTTTTTTACAGCAAGAGAAATATTAGAGAAATATGAACCAGATGTAATAAGATTATTTATGCTATCTGGACACTACAGAACTCAGATAAATTTTAGTGTAGAGCTATTAGAATCAACAAAATCAGCACTAGATAGATTGTATAATGCTATTTCAATTTTAGAAAATCTATTAGATGAAGTTAAAATAGAACAATTAACAGACGACGAAAAACATTATATTAAAGACTTAGCTTCATATAAAGAAAAGTATATAGAAAAAATGGATGATGATTTTAACACTGCAGATGCTATATCTACAATTTTTGATTTAGTTAGAGACATCAATACAAACTTGGGAGTTGATTCATCCAAGGAATTAGTCAATTATTCATTGAACTTAATACGAGAATTAGGAAGTCCATTAGGAATACTTCAGAAATCAACTAAAGGAAGTCTAGAAGAAGAAATAGAAAAATTAATAGAGGAAAGACAACAGGCTAGAAAGAATAAGGATTGGGCTCTTTCAGATAAAATAAGAGATGATTTAAAAGCAAGAGGAATTGTACTAGAAGATACACCGCAAGGCGTAAGATGGAAAAAAGCTTAATATATTCTGAACTAAAGCAGAATATCTAAAATATTTATTTGTTTAATAATCTTTAGAATGGAGAGTTTAGATGGATTTTAGCTTATTAAAAGGAAGATTCACTAAAGGCGATGTAAGACAGATGAATCCATTAGTACTTGCTTTTATTGGAGATGCTATATATGAAGTTTTTGTAAGAACTTATTTAGTAGATAAAAATAGAGATATGTCTGTACATAAACTTCATATAAGGGCAATTGGATTTGTAAAAGCTCATGCACAAAGTGAATTTATTAAAAAACTAGAGGAACAGTTAACTGAAGAAGAAATATATTTCTTTAAAAGAGGAAGGAATTCTAAATCAGGAACTATTCCTAAAAATGCTGATGTTCAAGAATATAAATTTGCAACAGGATTTGAAACATTAATAGGTTATTTATATATTACTGAACAAGTAGATAGATTAAATTATTTATTAGAAATGATAATAGAATTAAGTGTAAACGGGGGGAATATAAATGGCTCTTAAAGTTAAGTTGGTTGAACACACACCTAATCCAGAGAAGGTTATAGCAGCATCGGCCAAATTGTGCTATAGCGCTGTTGGAATAGATGAGATAGAAAAGAATTTGGATGAGGATAAAGCATTAAAGTTTTTAAATATGTTAATGTCATATGGACATGAATCACCTGTAGAGCATGTATCCTTTACCTTTGCTATAGAAGGGGTTTCAAGAAGTTTAACTCATCAACTTGTAAGGCACAGATTGGCATCATATTCACAACAAAGTCAAAGATATGTAAGATTGAAACAGTTTCAATATATAATTCCTCCAGAAATAGAGAAAGATAATGAGGCAAGAAAAATATTTATTGATTCTATGGAAAAAAGTCAAGAAGCCTATAGTCAGTTAACTGAAATTTTAAAAGATAAGCATATAAAGAATGGAATGGATCCGATTTCAGCAGAAAAGAGAGCAATTGAAGATGCAAGATATGTTTTCCCAAATGCATGTGAAACTAAAATAATGGTAACAATGAATGCTAGATCCCTAATGAACTTTTTTAAGCATAGATGCTGTAATAGGGCACAATGGGAGATAAAAGAGCTTGCAGATGAAATGCTAAAACAAGTAAAAGATATAGCCCCTATACTCTTCAAGTATAGTGGACCATCTTGTTTAAACTCTGTATGTCCAGAGGGTAGAATGACCTGCGGAAAGATAGAGGAAGTTAGAAAAAGCTATATTATTAAATAGCAAGTATTTATTAATGAAAGAGGTAATAGCGTGAAAGAAACAAAGAAAGCATTTAAAGATAAAAGAGGAAGAAACGATAGAAGTTTTAAACAATCAGCTGCAAATTCCGCAAATGAAGAAGTTAAAGTAAGAGAGGATATTATTGAGGGAAGAAATGCTGTTATAGAAGCGTTGAGATCAAATAGAACTATAGAACAAATATTTGTTGCCAACGGAGATGTTTCAGGGTCTATAAATGTAGTTTTAGCTCTAGCTAAAGAAAAAAGTGTAGTTGTAAAGTATGTAGATAGAAAAAAGCTAGATCAAATTTCACAGACAGGTTCTCATCAGGGAGTAATCGCACAGGTCACTCCTTATAAATATTGTGATGTAGAGGATATATTAGAATATGCGAAGGAAATAAATGAACAACCATTTATTATAATTCTTGATGAGATAGAAGATCCGCACAACTTTGGGTCTATAATAAGAACTGCCGAGGTATGTGGAGCACATGGAATTATTATACCAAAAAGGAGAAACGTAGGAGTAACTCCTGTTGTTTTTAAGTCTTCAGCTGGGGCTGTAGAATACACAAAAATTGCTAAAGTAACAAATTTAAATAGTGCTATAGATGCGCTAAAGGAAAAGGGTATATGGATATATGGAGCAGATATGAATGGTGATAACTGCTTTGAAGTTAATTTTGATGGAGCTGTAGCTTTGGTAATTGGAAGTGAAGGTAAAGGCATTTCTAAACTTACAAAAGAAAAGTGTGACGCACTTGTAAAAATACCTATGGTAGGTAAAATATCATCACTGAATGCTTCGGTTGCAGGTGGAATATTAATGTATGAAATTTTAAAACAAAAAATAAAATGTGATAAAAAGTGAAAAATATCTTTGTAGATGGATACAATGTTATAAATAGTTGGCCTGAATTGAAAATTATAAAAGATTACAGTCTAGAGTCAGCTAGAAGTGAACTCATAGAAACATTAAGTAATTATGCGGCATATAAAGGTTATAAAATTTTCATTGTTTTTGATGCACATATGGTAAATGGGAGTGTGGAAAAAAAAGAAAAGTTCGGTAATGGAAATGTTATTGTAGTATTCACAAAAGAGGGAGAGACAGCTGATAGTTTTATAGAAAGAATGATAAATCAAGTAGGAAGAAAATTTGAAGTTAGTGTTGTTACTTCTGATTCATTAGAACAGCAGCTTGTTTTCCAAAGAGGTGCTACAAGGATGTCCTCCATTGAGTTTTATCATGAAATAAAAGGGATTGAAAGAAAGATAAAAAGTAAGATAGAAAAAAATTATTCAAAAAAAAGATATTCATTGGAAGATATGATAAATAAGGATATATTGGAAAAGCTTGAAAAAATTCGCAGAAGTAATTAAAATATATTGACTGAAAATTTAATTATAATGTATAATCAATATGTATGTTATATTTTTTATGGAGGGGATACCTTTGGAGAAGAGGGGTTATATTAATAAAAAAATTTCCTCCTTTCAAGAAAAATTAGATGAGGAAGTCGTTATAGAGGCCAAAAGTGGGGATACTTGGGCACAAGAGTATTTAATAAATAAATACGAGAATTTTGTGAAGGCCAAGGCTAAATCTTATTTTTTGATAGGTGCAGATAAAGAAGACATATATCAAGAAGGAATGATAGGACTATATAAGGCAATTAGAGACTTTAAACCTGATAAACTATCTTCATTTAAAGCTTTTGCAGAATTATGTGTTACAAGGCAAATAATAACTGCTATAAAAACAGCTACGCGTCAGAAGCATATTCCGCTTAATACATATGTTTCTCTAAATAAACCTATATATGATGAGGAGTCTGATAGAACTTTACTTGATGTTTTATCAGAAGCAAAGGTATCTGACCCGGAAGAGTTGATTATTAGCAGAGAAGAACTAAATCATATTCAAAATGAAATAGGAGAAGTATTATCAACTTTAGAAATGGAAGTCTTAATGTCTTATTTGGATGGGAAATCATACCAGGAAATTGCTTGTGATTTAGATAGACATGCAAAGTCTATAGATAATGCATTACAAAGAGTGAAAAGAAAATTGGAAAAGTGTTTAAGCGATAAATAAAAAAATACATATTGACAAAAAAATATATTTGTATTAAAATTTATAATCGGTATATAACCTTTTGAAGATTTAACGCGAGCGGGAGTAGTTCAGCGGTAGAACACTAGCTTCCCAAGCTAGCTGTCGCGGGTTCGATCCCCGTTTCCCGCTCCAGAAGTAAATTGCCCATGTAGCTCAGTAGGCAGAGCGTCACCTTGGTAAGGTGGAGGTCACCGGTTCAATCCCGGTCATGGGCTCCAATGATATAAAAAGTTTACAACACACCAGGGTGAGTTTACTTAAACAAAATGTAACTAAACGAGGAGGAATAAAAAAATGTCAAAAGCTAAATTTGAAAGAACTAAACCACACGTAAACATAGGAACAATAGGTCACGTAGACCACGGTAAGACAACATTAACAGCAGCAATAACAACAGTATTATCAAAAAAAGGATTTGCAGAAGCATTTGATTATGCATCAATAGATAAAGCACCAGAAGAAAGAGAAAGAGGAATCACAATCAACACTGCACACGTTGAGTATCAAACAGATAACAGACACTATGCACACGTTGACTGTCCAGGACACGCTGACTATGTAAAGAACATGATTACAGGAGCAGCACAAATGGATGGAGCAATACTAGTTGTAAGTGCAGCAGATGGTCCAATGCCACAAACAAGAGAACACATACTACTAGCATCAAGAGTTGGTGTTAACTACATAGTAGTATTCTTAAATAAAGCAGATATGGTAGACGATCCAGAATTATTAGAATTAGTAGAAATGGAAGTAAGAGAGTTATTAAACGAGTATGACTTCCCAGGAGATGATACTCCAATAGTAACAGGATCAGCATTAAAAGCATTAGAAAATCCAACAGATCCAGAAGCAACAAAATGCATAATGGAATTAATGGATGCAGTAGATAGCTACATTCCAACTCCAGAAAGAGCAACTGACAAACCATTCTTAATGCCAGTAGAAGACGTATTTACAATCACAGGAAGAGGAACAGTTGCAACAGGAAGAGTTGAAAGCGGAATATTAAAAGTTGGAGACGAAATCGAAATCGTAGGATTAAAAGAAGAAAAGGGCAAGAGTGTATGTACAGGAGTAGAAATGTTCAGAAAGCTTCTTGATCAAGCGATGGCAGGAGATAACATCGGAGCATTATTAAGAGGTGTTCAAAGAACAGATATCGAAAGAGGTCAGGTATTATCAAAACCAGGTTCAGTACACCCACACAAGAAATTCGTAGGTCAAGTATACGTACTTAAGAAAGAAGAAGGCGGAAGACACACTCCATTCTTCGATGGATACAGACCACAATTCTACTTCAGAACAACAGACGTTACAGGAAGCATCAAATTACCAGATGGAATGGAAATGGTAATGCCAGGAGACCACATCGACATGAACGTTGAATTAATCACTCAAGTAGCAATGGATGAAGGATTAAGATTTGCTATAAGAGAAGGTGGAAGAACAGTAGGTTCAGGAGTTGTTTCTAAGATAGTTGAGTAATTATTTATAGGACTGGGTTTCTAGACCTGGTCCTTTTAAAAGTATAAAATAATCTGTTGAAATATATACCAACGATTTCATCTATGATTTCATTGACATATAAGCTATATTGTGATAAATTATCTAAGTAATGCATAATTTAAATTAGCAATAAACGACAAAATAATGTTTATATATACACAAGTATTGGGAGGTGTAAACAATGAGAATAAAAGTAACTCTAGCATGTACAGATTGTAAACAAAGAAACTACAATACAATGAAAAATAAGAAGAATGACCCAGATAGATTAGAAATGAGAAAATATTGTCCATTTTGTCATAAGCACACAGCTCATAAGGAGACAAAATAGTATATAGAGGCATATAATTAAAATATTTTGAGGATGTGAAAAGATGGCTGCGCACGATAGTGTAAAAAATACAAACAAATCAGCAACGTCCGGAAATAGAATCATTAGTTTTTTTAAAGAGCTAAAAGCTGAATTTAAAAGAATAACTTGGGCCTCTAAGGAAAATGTTAAAAAATCAACAGTAATAGTTATGACATTTTGTCTTATTTATGTTGTGATTATTGGATTACTGGATTATGGATTTAAAAGCTTAATTGGTGTAATCTTTAAATAAAACTAAAAAGGAGGTAGGGGTCGAGATAAGATTCCCGTCCCTTGAGTTATGGCAGAGAAAGCTAGATGGTATGTAGTTCACACATATTCTGGTTATGAAAATAAAGTTAAAGCCAACTTAGAAAAAACTATAGAAAATAGAAACTTGTACGATTGGATTGATGATGTTCAAGTTCCAATGGAAGAGCAAGTGGAAATTAAAGATGGCAAAAAGAAAGTATCTCTAAAAAAAATATTTCCAGGATATGTTTTAGTTCATATGGTAATGACTGATGATTCTTGGTATGTAGTTAGAAATACTAGAGGAGTAACAGGGTTTGTTGGTCCAGGATCTAAGCCTGTACCACTTACAGATGTAGAAGTTACAGCAATGGGAATTGCTGAAAAGCCTGTTAACATAGATATATCAGTAGGTGAGAACATAATAGTTAAATCCGGACCGTTGGAAAACTTCCCAGCGATCATTCAAGAAATAAACACAGAAAAGAGAAAAATTAAAGCGTTAGTTAACATGTTTGGCAGGGAAACACCTGTTGAACTTGATTTTAACCAAATACAAAAATTAGATTAACTTGTAAGACATTTGTCTTAACAAAGTGGGAGGATTTAATAATCCGCATAACCACATTATAGGAGGTGTAAATTCATGGCTAAAAAAGTAGTAGGAATGATAAAACTTCAGCTTGCTGCAGGAAAAGCAACTCCAGCACCACCAGTTGGACCAGCGCTTGGACAGCATGGTGTAAATATTATGGGATTCTGTAAAGAGTTTAATGCTAAAACTGCTAATCAGGCTGGATTAATAATTCCAGTAGTAATAACTGTATATCAGGATAGATCATTTAGTTTCATACTAAAGACTCCTCCAGCAGCAGTATTACTAAAGAAAGCAGCAGGAATAGAAAGTGGTTCTGGTGTACCAAACAAAACTAAAGTTGCTAAAGTAACTAAGGATCAAGTTAGACAAATAGCTGAAACAAAAATGCCAGACTTAAACGCAGGATCTGTTGAAGCTGCTATGAGCATGATAGCAGGAACTGCTAGAAGCATGGGTATAGTTGTAGAAGAATAGTCGACCAAAATAGTGGGAGGTAAAAACCGTTAAAACCACAAAGGAGGATTAGGAAATGGGAAAGAATTATATCGAAAGCGCTAAGCTTATTGATAGAAATGTTTTATACACTCCAGCAGAAGCTATGGAGCTTGCTATAAAAACATCAAAAGCTAAATTTGATGAAACTATAGAATTAGCTGTAAGACTTGGTGTTGACCCAAGACATGCAGACCAACAAGTTAGAGGAGCTGTAGTACTTCCTCATGGAACAGGAAAAAAGGTTAGAGTATTAGTTTTTGCAAAAGGCGAAAAAGCTAAAGAAGCTGAAGCTGCAGGAGCAGAATACGTTGGAGCAGAAGAATTTATCGATAAAATACAAAAAGAAAACTGGTTTGAGTTTGATGTAGTTGTTGCAACTCCAGATATGATGGGTGTTGTTGGAAGATTAGGTAGAGTATTAGGACCTAAGGGATTAATGCCAAACCCAAAATCTGGTACAGTTACTTTTGATGTTGCAAGAGCAGTAGCTGATATCAAAGCTGGTAAAGTTGAATATAGAGTTGATAAAACTGCTATAGTTCACGTTCCAATTGGAAAAAGATCATTTGGAGCAGATAAATTAGCTGAAAACTTCCATACATTAATGGAAGCTGTAATAAAAGCTAAACCAGCAGCAGCTAAAGGTCAATATGTTAAATCTGTAGTACTTTCAAGTACTATGGGACCTGGAATAAAAATAAATCCAGTTAAAGTTTTAGAATAGTATTGACATAAATAAATATTTTGTGTAAAATTTTAAAGGTTGAATAAGTAAATATTCCGTAGACAGTAGGTGCGAAAGCATAACGGTTATACCAACCTACCGAGGGTTCCAATATAAGATTATGATTGGTCTCTCTGTGTCTACGGGGGGACCTTTAAATTATATAACAGCAGTTTAAACTGTGAGGAGGTGGACACACAGTGGGAAATAACAGACAATTAAAAGAAGCTAAAGTTTTAGAAATAAAAGAAAAAATGGAAAAAGCTCAAGGTGTAATATTTGCTAAATATCAAGGATTAACTGTTGAGCAAGATACTAATCTTAGAAAGAATTTAAGAGAAGCTGGTGTAGAATATAAGGTTTATAAAAACACTTTAACTGCGTTAGCTGCAAAAGAATTAGGAATAGAAGGTCTAGAAAGTATATTAGAAGGACCTGTATCAGTAGCATTTGGATACGAAGATCCAACTGCTCCAGCAAGAATTCTTAATAACTTTGCAAAAGATTACAAGAAACTTGAGTTAAAGGGTGGAGTTGTTCAAGGCGAAGTGTTTGATACTGCTAAAGTTCAACAACTTGCTACAATACCACCAAGAGAAGTACTTATTGCAAAATTACTTGGAAGCTTCAAAGCTCCATTGTCAAATCTTGCATACTTATTAAATGCTATTAAAGAAAAAAAAGAATCTGAAGAAGCTTAATATAGAAGCTTAATCTAAAAAAAAGGAAATTTTGGAGGTGCCTAATAATGACTAGAGAAGAAATAATTCAAGCTGTAAAAGAAATGAGCGTTTTAGAATTAAACGAATTAGTAAAAGCATGTGAAGAAGAGTTCGGAGTAAGCGCTGCTGCTCCAGTTGCAGTTGCAGGTGCTGCTGCTCCAGCTGCTGCTGAAGAAAAAACTGAATTCGACGTAGTGTTAGCTAACGCTGGATCAGAAAAAATCAAAGTTATAAAAGTAGTTAGAGAATTAACTGGATTAGGATTAAAGGAAGCTAAAGAAGTAGTTGACGGAGCTCCTAAAACATTAAAAGAAGGCGTAAGCAAAGAAGATGCTGAAGCTATAAAAACTAAACTTGCAGAAGTTGGTGCTACTGTAGAAATAAAATAATAACTCATAATAATTTCTAAAAAGAGGTACTTTTACAAAAGTGCCTCTTTTTTTTAAAATTTATAAAAACTAGAATAATTAACAGTTGACAACTTAATTGTATTATGGTAACATAATAAATTGCATTGATTAATTAAAAAATAATTATATGATTTAATATTATTTTTTAAAACTTGAATTAATTGTTAAAATTGGGTTATACTAATTTGATGGTAACGTGATCAATCCAAAAGCGCATAAAAATAAAGTGTGTTTTTGGTTATTTTTAGTTTATGCAAGGGGTGAAAGTCAATGGTACATCCTGTCCAGGTTGGCAAAAGAACAAGAATGAGCTTTTCTAGATTAAAAGAAGTAGGAGATATGCCTAACTTAATTGAAGTTCAATTAGACTCCTATAACTGGTTTCTAAGAGAAGGCTTACAGGAAGTGTTTGATGATGTAAATCCTATTCAGGACTATACAGCAAATCTTAACTTAGAATTTGTTGGATATAAATTGGATATGGATAATATCAAATACTCTGTAGAAGAATGCAAAGAAAGAGACGCAACTTATGCAGCACCTTTGAAAGTAAAAGTTAGATTACTTAATAAGGAGACTGGCGAAGTAAAAGAACAGGAAGTGTTCATGGGAGATTTTCCTCTTATGACAGAGCAAGGAACTTTTATTATTAACGGAGCTGAAAGAGTAATAGTTAGCCAGTTAGTAAGATCACCAGGCGTATATTACGATATGGCAGTTGATAAAACAGGAAAAAAACTTTTCTCATCAACTGTAATTCCGAACAGAGGAGCTTGGTTAGAATATGAAACAGATTCTAACGATGTAATATATGTAAGAATTGATAAAACAAGAAAATTGCCTATAACTATTTTAGCAAGAGCTATGGGTTATGGCACTGATGCAGAAATTACTGAATTTTTTGGTGATGAAGAAAGATTAAAAGCATCAATAGAAAAAGATAATACTAAGACCCGCGAAGAGGCATTACTTGAAATATATAAGAGATTGAGACCAGGAGAACCTCCTACAGTTGATAGTGCTCAATCACTTATCGAATCTTTATTTTTTGATGCAAAGAGATACGATCTTTCTAGAGTTGGAAGATATAAGTTTAATAAAAAACTAGCTTTGCATCTTAGAATTGCAAATCAAATATCAGCACAAGACATTGTAAACCCACAAACAGGAGAAATACTTGTTCAAAAGGGTGAAAAAATCAGTAGAGAAAAATCCATAGAAATTCAAAACTGTGGTGTGAATGTAGTAGATATTCAAGTTGAAGACAAGACAGTAAGAGTTATAAGTAACAACTTCGTAAATATACATAAATTTATTGACCTTAATATAGATGATTTGAATATAAGAGAACTTGTTCATTATCCTACTTTAAAAGAAATACTTGATAATTATAGTGATGAAGATAGCATAAAAGAACAAATAAGAAAAAATATGCATTCGTTAATACCAAAGCATATAATAAGAGATGATATTTATGCTACTATAAGTTATGAATTAGGGTTGGCCTATAATATAGGTCATACTGACGATATTGACCACCTTGGAAACAGAAGACTTAGATCAGTAGGGGAATTATTGCAGAATCAATTTAGAATAGGTCTTTCAAGAATGGAAAGAGTAGTTAAAGAAAGAATGACTATTCAGGACCAGGAAGTAATAACTCCTCAAGCTTTGATTAATATAAGACCTGTAGCGGCAGCTATAAAAGAGTTCTTTGGAAGCTCACAGCTTTCACAATTCATGGATCAGACTAACCCGCTATCAGAGCTTACTCATAAGAGAAGACTTTCAGCTTTAGGACCAGGAGGTCTTTCAAGAGAGAGAGCTGGTTTTGAAGTTAGAGACGTTCACCATTCACATTATGGTAGAATGTGTCCGATAGAAACACCGGAAGGTCCTAATATAGGACTTATAAACTCATTAGCTACTTATGCTAGGGTAAATGAATATGGATTTATAGAGACTCCATATAGAAAAGTTGATAAAAATACAGGTGTGGTTACTGATAAATTAATATATATAACAGCTGATGAAGAAGATGAATATTTGGTTGCTCAGGCAAATGAGCCTATTGATGATAATGGACATTTTATAGATAATAAAGTAACAGTAAGAAATAAGGAAGATGTAATTGTAGTTCCACGTGAGGATGTTGATTTTATGGACGTATCGCCAAGGCAGTTAGTTTCCGTGGCTACAGCTATGATTCCATTCCTTGAAAATGATGACGCCAGCCGTGCTCTAATGGGATCAAACATGCAGCGTCAAGCTGTTCCATTGTTAAAACCACAGGCTCCTGTCGTAGGAACAGGAATAGAGTTCAAGGCAGCAGTAGATTCAGGAGTTCTTCCTAAAGCTAAAAATGCAGGAACTGTTGTATATGTAAGTGCTAATGAAGTAAGAGTGAAAAGAGATTCAGATGGTGGAATAGATACTTACAGACTTCTTAAGTTTAAGAGATCTAACCAAGGTACATGTATAAATCAAAGACCAATAGTGTCTAAGAATGAGCGTGTTGAAAAAGGAACAGTTTTATCAGATGGTCCATCAACAGACCTTGGGGAAATAGCATTAGGTAAAAACATAAGAATGGGCTTTATAACCTGGGAAGGTTACAACTATGAAGATGCTATGCTTATTTCAGAGGAATTAGTTAAAAATGATGTATTTACATCAATTCATATAGAAGAATATGAAGCTGAGGCAAGGGATACAAAGCTAGGACCAGAAGAAATAACAAGAGATATACCAAATGTGGGAGAAGATGCACTAAAAGATATAGATGAAAGAGGAATAATCAGAATTGGAGCTGAAGTAAGATCAGGAGATATCTTAGTTGGAAAGGTTACTCCAAAAGGAGAAACTGAGCTTACTGCAGAAGAAAGATTACTTAGAGCTATATTTGGAGAAAAGGCTAGAGAAGTAAGAGATACTTCACTTAGAGTTCCACATGGTGAAGCTGGTATAATTGTAGATGTAAAAGTATTTACAAGAGAAAATGGAGATGAGCTTCCTCCAGGAGTCAATAAACTTGTTAGATGTTATATTGCTCAAAAAAGAAAAATATCTGTTGGAGATAAAATGGCTGGAAGACACGGTAACAAAGGGGTTATTTCAAGAGTATTACCAGAAGAAGATATGCCTTTCTTACCAGACGGAAGACCATTGCAAATATGCTTAAATCCTTTAGGAGTACCTTCACGTATGAATATCGGTCAGGTACTTGAAGTTCATCTAGGATGGGCAGCATCAGAATTAGGATGGCATATTGCAACTCCAGTATTTGATGGAGCTACAGAGGATGACATAGTAGAATGTCTGAAAAAAGCTGGTTACAGAGAAGATGGTAAAACTGTATTATATGACGGAAGAACCGGAGAACCTTTTGATAATACAGTAACTGTTGGTTACATGTATATATTAAAGCTTGCTCACTTAGTTGATGACAAAATACATGCTAGATCAACCGGACCATATTCATTGGTTACACAGCAGCCGTTGGGTGGTAAAGCTCAATTTGGAGGACAGAGATTCGGAGAGATGGAAGTTTGGGCACTTGAGGCCTATGGTGCAGCACATACACTTCAGGAGATACTTACTGTTAAATCTGACGACGTTGTAGGAAGAGTTAAGACTTATGAGGCAATTGTTAAGGGAGAAAATATTCCTGAACCTGGAGTTCCTGAATCTTTCAAGGTTCTTATTAAAGAACTTCAAGCTTTATGTCTTGATGTAAAAGTATTAAATGATGACAACGAAGAAGTACGATTAAGAGAGTCTGTAGATGAAGAAATAGAGGATTTAGGTGTAAATATCGAAGGAAACGAAGAGTTTGTTCCACCACCTCCAAGTGATGACTATATTGAGAATGATGACAGTGATGAAGAATTAGACCTTGATTATGAAGATTTATCTTTAGATGAGATTCAAGGTGAGTTGGAAATAGATGATTTTGGTGATGAACATTAGGAAGGGAGGATGTACCCTTGTTTGAATTAAATAATTTTGATGCACTACAAATAGGATTAGCTTCACCGGAGAAAATTAGAGAGTGGTCAAGAGGTGAAGTAAAGAAGCCAGAAACTATTAACTATAGAACTTTAAAACCAGAAAGAGATGGTTTATTCTGCGAAAGAATTTTTGGACCGATTAAAGACTGGGAATGCCACTGTGGAAAATACAAGAGAATAAGATACAAAGGTATTGTCTGTGATAGATGTGGTGTTGAGGTTACTAAAGCGAAAGTAAGACGTGAGAGAATGGGGCATATTGAGCTTGCTGCCCCAGTATCTCATATATGGTATTTTAAAGGAATACCTTCACGTATGGGACTTATTCTAGATATGTCTCCAAGAGCTCTTGAAAAAGTACTTTATTTTGCATCATATGTGGTTTTAGATCCTAAGGAAACACCATTGCTAAAAAAACAGTTACTAAACGAAAAAGAATATAGAGAAGCTGTAGATAAATACGGTGAAGAAAGTTTTGTAGCTGGAATGGGTGCAGAATCTGTTAAAAGACTTTTGGAGGAAATAGATCTTGAACAATTAGCTACAGAGTTGAAAGATGATTTAAAAAGCAGTACAGGTCAAAAGAAAGTAAGAATAATAAGAAGATTGGAAGTAGTAGAGTCTTTTAGAAAATCAACTAATAGACCAGAGTGGATGATTATAGATGTTATACCTGTAATACCACCAGATCTAAGACCTATGGTTCAACTTGATGGAGGAAGATTTGCTACATCAGATTTAAATGACCTTTATAGAAGAGTTATAAATAGAAATAATAGATTGAAAAAGCTTTTGGATTTAGGAGCACCAGATATAATAGTAAGAAATGAAAAAAGAATGCTTCAAGAAGCAGTAGATGCTCTTATAGACAATGGTAGAAGAGGAAGACCTGTAACAGGCCCAGGGAATAGACCATTAAAATCATTATCTGATATGCTAAAAGGCAAGCAGGGAAGATTTAGACAGAACCTTCTTGGAAAACGTGTTGACTACTCTGGACGTTCTGTTATAGTTGTTGGACCTGAACTTAAAATGTATCAGTGCGGACTTCCAAAGGAAATGGCATTAGAGCTATTTAAGCCTTTTGTTATGAAAAAACTTGTTGAAAGTGGGTTAGCTCATAACATAAAGAGTGCTAAGAGAATGGTAGAAAGAGTTCAAGCGCAGGTTTGGGATGTTCTTGAAGAAGTTATATGTGATCATCCGGTACTATTAAACCGTGCCCCTACTCTTCACAGGCTAGGAATTCAAGCATTCCAACCTGTTCTTGTTGAAGGTAGAGCAATAAAACTGCATCCATTATCTTGTACTGCATATAATGCTGACTTTGATGGTGACCAGATGGCTGTTCACGTACCATTATCAGTTGAAGCTCAAGCTGAAGCAAGATTTTTAATGCTTGCAGCTCATAACATAATGAAACCTTCAGATGGTAAGCCAGTTGTTGTTCCAACACAGGATATGGTACTTGGCTCATACTATCTAACAATGGATAAAGATGGTGTAGAGGGTGAAGGAAAAATATTCTCATCACCAGAAGAAGTAATTATGGCTTATCAACTTAAAGAAGTGAATATACATGCTAGAATAAAAGTTAAAATGTCAAAGATTAAAGATGGCATGTTAATAAGCGGAATTATAGAGACTACTCCAGGTAAGATTATATTTAACGAATCTATACCACAGGATTTAGGTTTTGTAGATAGAAGTAATCCTGAAAATGAATTTAAGTTAGAAGTTGATTTTCTTGTTACGAAGAAAAACCTAGGTAAAGTAATAGATAAATGTTATATGAAGCATGGAGCAACAAAAACTTCTATAATGCTTGACTTGATAAAAGCAAAAGGTTATCACTATTCTAGTATAGGCGCTATAACAGTTTCTACCTCAGATATGGTGGTTCCAGAAGCTAAAAAGAGATTACTTGCAGAAGCGGATGCCGCGGTTGATAAAATCGAAAAAATGTATAGAAGAGGCTTTATCTCCGAGGATGAAAGATATGAAAGAGTTATAGAAAAATGGACTAAAACTACAGAAGATGTAGCAGATGAGCTTATGGCGAGTCTTGATAAGTTCAACCCAATATTCATGATGGCAGACTCTGGAGCGAGAGGTTCCAAGAGCCAGATAAAACAGCTTGCTGGAATGAGAGGTCTTATGGCTAATCCGTCAGGTAAAATTATAGAATTACCTATAAGAGCTTCTTTTAGAGAGGGTCTAGACGTACTTGAGTACTTTATATCAACTCACGGAGCTAGAAAAGGTAACGCGGATACAGCATTAAAGACTGCAGACTCAGGATATTTAACAAGAAGACTTGTTGATGTAAGCCAAGATGTTATAGTAAGAGAAGAAGATTGTGGAACACTTGAAGGATATAACGTTGCAGAAATAAAAGAAGGAAATGAAGTAATAGAAAGCTTAGCTGAGAGACTTACAGGAAGATATTCTGCAGAAGATATTATGGATCCAAAATCTGGAGAAATAGTAGTAGCAAGAGATAGCTATATGAATGAAGAAATTGCTGAAAAAGTTGAAAAGCTAGGAGTAAAGAGAGTTAAAATAAGATCTGTATTTACCTGTAAATCAAAGCATGGAGTATGTTCAAAGTGCTATGGTATGAACATGGCTACAGCACAAAGAATTAATATAGGTGAAGCTGTTGGTATAGTGGCTGCACAAAGTATAGGAGAGCCTGGTACACAGCTTACAATGAGAACATTCCACACTGGTGGTGTTGCGGGTGCAGACATAACTCAAGGTCTTCCAAGAGTTGAAGAATTATTTGAAGCTAGAAAACCTAAGGGTCTTGCTATAGTAAGTGAGGTTTCTGGTACTGTTAAAATGGAAGAAACAAAGAAGAAGAGAACAATTTCAGTAATAACAGAAGCTGGAGAAGAGATAACTTACGATATTCCATTCGGTTCAAGGCTTAAAGTATCAAATGGTGAGGTAATAAATGCTGGTGATGAGATAACAGAAGGTTCTGTTAACCCACACGATGTATTGAGAATTAAAGGTGTTCAAGGCGTTAAAAACTATCTTTTATCTGAAGTCCAAAAAGTTTATAGACTTCAAGGCGTTGACATAAACGATAAGCATCTTGAAGTAGTTATAAGACAGATGACAAGAAAGATAAAGATAGAGGAATCAGGAGATACAGAATTATTACCAGGAACAATGATAGATATTTTCGACTTTGACGAAGCAAATTCGAGAATAGAGGAACAGGGTGGAAAACCAGCTGTAGGAAGAGTATCATTACTTGGTATAACTAAAGCAGCCTTAGCTACTGATTCATTCCTTTCAGCAGCTTCATTCCAAGAGACTACAAGAGTACTTACGGATGCCGCTATTAAAGGAAAAATTGATCCATTACTTGGATTAAAAGAAAATGTTATAATCGGTAAGCTAATACCAGCAGGTACAGGAATGACAAGGTATAGATCAATTAGAATCAATACCGAAAAGGAAACAGAGGAAAAACAGTTAAATAATGAAATTGAAGCTTAGAAGATAAATTATTGACATAATGGTGCTAAGATGATAAAATACATCTGTATGTTTTAAAAGGAGACAGAGTTTTTTTAAAACTTTGTCTCTATAGCACTGTAAGGGGGAATAGAGATAATGATTTACAGGCTTGAAGGAAACAAGGTTGTCGGTGTGAAACAAACAGTTAAAGCTATAAAAAATAGTACTGCAAAGACTATTTATATTGCAAAAGACGCCGATGATAAATTGATACAGTCAGTAAAAGTATTAATTGATGAAAATTCCCTAGAAGTAGTATATGTTAATACGATGAAGGATTTAGGAAAACTTTGTGGAATTGACGTAGGAGCAGCTACTGCTGCTGTACTAAATAACTAGTGCTTATTTAAAATAGCTTTCATAATATAATTTAACATAAAAATTGTTATAAGCAGTTTGGTTAACTAGGTAAATTTTATCTAGTTAGCTGATATTTTAAAGGAGGTGTAAATATGCCAACAATTAGCCAATTGGTAAGAAAAGGAAGAAAGACTATAGGCTCAAAATCAGCATCACCAGCACTTAAGGAATGCCCACAAAAAAGAGGAGTTTGTACAGTAGTAAAAACTACTACTCCTAAGAAACCAAACTCAGCGCTAAGAAAAATTGCCAGAGTTAGATTAACAAATGGTTATGAAGTTTCAGCGTACATTCCAGGTGTAGGACATAACTTACAAGAACACAGCGTTGTTCTTATAAGAGGCGGAAGAGTAAAAGACCTTCCAGGTGTTAGAT
Source organism: Clostridium nitrophenolicum (assembly GCF_055391695.1). Classification (NCBI taxonomy): domain Bacteria; kingdom Bacillati; phylum Bacillota; class Clostridia; order Eubacteriales; family Clostridiaceae; genus Clostridium; species Clostridium nitrophenolicum. Next base: position 5,393,815 of record NZ_AP042469.1, on the reverse strand, counting down.
ACCATATTGTCAGAGGAGCATTAGACTCAGCTGGAGTAGCTAACAGATTACAATCAAGATCAAAGTATGGTGCTAAGAGACCAAAACAAAAATAGTTTTGGGATAAGTTAATTTGAAAACAGTGCTATGTCTTCAGCATTTATATAGATTTAACAAATAGATTTGCAGAAGTACAAAGCACTTTGCGGTTGGGTGTAGTTAAGCACGCTACAACCGAGTACCGATGAACTTAAAATAAGTATTGTTAAGGAGGGAAGAAAAGTGCCAAGAAAAGGACATATAGCTAAAAGAGATGTATTACCAGATCCAATGTACAACAGTAAGGTTGTAACTAAATTTATAAACAGTATAATGGAAGATGGTAAAAAGGGAGTAGCTCAAAAAGTATGTTACTCTGCTTTTGAAATAATTCGTGAGAAAACAAACAAGGAACCAATGGAAGTATTTGAAGATGCTATGAACAATGTAATGCCACTACTTGAAGTAAAAGCAAGAAGAATAGGTGGTGCTACATACCAGGTTCCAATGGAAGTTAGACCAGAAAGAAGACAGACTTTAGGAATCAGATGGATGCTTGCCGCAGCTAGAAAAAGAGGCGAGAAGTACATGAGAGAAAGACTTGCAAATGAATTAATGGATGCAGCTAACAACACAGGTGCAGCTGTTAAGAAAAGAGAAGATACTCATAAAATGGCTGAGGCTAATAAAGCTTTTGCACATTATAGATATTAATACTCAAAACTGTTTTGGTGTTTCACCAAAACAGTTTTGTCGAATTTAAAGTTGTGAAATTTATACTTTAAGGAGGAAGAGTAAGTGGGAAGACAATATCCATTAGAGAAATTCCGTAATATCGGAATAATGGCACACATTGATGCAGGAAAAACTACAACTACTGAGCGTATACTTTTCTATACAGGAAAGACTCATAAAATAGGAGAAGTTCACGAAGGTCAGGCTACAATGGACTGGATGGTTCAAGAGCAAGAAAGAGGTATAACAATAACATCAGCAGCAACTTTCTGTCAATGGAAGGGTCATGCGATAAACATAATAGATACACCAGGACACGTGGATTTTACAGTAGAAGTTGAAAGATCATTAAGAGTTCTAGATGGCGCGGTTACTGTACTAGATGCTAAGAGTGGGGTTGAGCCTCAAACAGAAACAGTATGGAGACAGGCGGACAATTATAGAGTTCCAAGAATGGTTTATATTAATAAAATGGACTCAACAGGTGCAGACTTCTATATGTGTGTAAACACATTGAGAGACAGATTACACTGCAATGCAACTCCTATTCAAATTCCGATAGGAGCAGAAGACCAATTTAAGGGAATCATAGACCTTGTAAAAAATGAAGCTATAATATATGAAGATGATTTAGGAACAGTTATGGATTCAGTTGAAATTCCAGCTGAATTAAAAGATAAAGCTGAAGAGTATAGGAATGCTTTACTTGAAGCTGTAGCTGAGCAAGATGAAGAATTAATGATGAAATATCTTGATGGCGAAGAGTTAACTGAAGAAGAAATAAATATAGCACTTAGAAAAGGTGTTATAGCTAATGAAATAGTACCAGTTGTATGTGGTTCATCATACAAAAATAAAGGAGTACAGCCAATGGTTGATGCTGTAGTTGCTTACATGCCATCACCTATTGACATTCCAGCAATTAAGGGTACTAATCCAGATACTGGTGCAGAAGATGAAAGACCAGCAGATGATAACGCTCCAATGTCAGCGTTAGCATTTAAAATTGCTACGGACCCATTCGTAGGAAGATTAGCATTTACAAGAGTTTATTCTGGAATAATGAAGAGTGGTACTTATGTATATAACTCAACTAAAGGTAAAAAAGAAAGAATAGGAAGACTTGTTAAAATGCATGCAAATCACAGAGAAGAAGTTGAAGAACTTCGTGCAGGTGATTTAGGAGCTGTAGTTGGATTAAAAGAAACTACTACAGGTAATACGCTTTGTGATGAAGCAAATTCAATTATTCTTGAAAGCATGGAATTCCCAGATCCAGTTATAGACGTTGCTATAGAGCCAAAGACTAAAGCTGGTCAAGAAAAGATGGGTATCGCTTTAGCTAAACTTGCTGAAGAAGATCCAACATTTAAAACATTTACTAATCAAGAAACTGGTCAGACAATTATTTCTGGTATGGGTGAGCTTCACCTTGAAATAATCGTTGATAGACTTCAAAGAGAATTTAAAGTTGAATGTAACGTTGGTAAGCCACAAGTTGCATACAAAGAAACTATCAGAAAAGCTATTAAAGCTGAAGGTAAGTTTGTTAGACAGTCTGGTGGACGTGGTCAATATGGTCACTGCTGGATAGAAATGATACCAACAGAAGAGGAATATTCATTTGAAAATGCTATCGTTGGAGGAGCTATTCCAAAAGAATATATATCACCAATCGATGCTGGAATTCAAGAAGCTTCAGATACTGGTGTAGTTGCTGGTTATCCAGTTATCAACTTTAAAGTTAGACTTGTTGATGGATCATACCATGATGTTGACTCATCAGAAATGGCGTTTAAGATCGCTGGATCTATGGCATTTAAAAATGCTATGTCTAAAGCAGACCCAGCATTACTTGAGCCAATGATGAAGGTTGAAGTTATAGTGCCAGAAGAGTACATGGGAGATGTAATGGGAGACGTTAACTCAAGAAGAGGAAGAATTGAGGGTATGGATCCAAGAGCAGGAGCTCAAGTAATAAGAGCTTTTGTACCGCTTTCAGAAATGTTTGGCTATGCAACAACTCTAAGATCAAGAACTCAAGGTAGAGGTGTTTATTCAATGGTATTTGATCACTATGAAGAAGTGCCAAAGAGTATTCAAGAACAAATTACAGGAAAGAAAAATGCTTAATTATAAATAAATTACGTAATTTTAAGGAGGAATAAAAATGTCAAAAGCTAAATTTGAAAGAACTAAACCACACGTAAATATAGGAACAATAGGTCACGTAGACCATGGTAAGACAACATTAACAGCAGCAATAACAACAGTATTATCAAAAAAAGGATTTGCAGAAGCATTTGATTATGCATCAATAGATAAAGCACCAGAAGAAAGAGAAAGAGGAATCACAATCAACACTGCACACGTTGAATATCAAACAGATAACAGACACTATGCACACGTTGACTGTCCAGGACACGCTGACTATGTAAAGAACATGATTACAGGAGCAGCACAAATGGATGGAGCAATACTAGTTGTAAGTGCAGCAGATGGTCCAATGCCACAAACAAGAGAACACATACTACTAGCATCAAGAGTTGGTGTTAACTACATAGTAGTATTCTTAAATAAAGCAGATATGGTAGACGATCCAGAATTATTAGAATTAGTAGAAATGGAAGTAAGAGAGTTATTAAACGAGTATGACTTCCCAGGAGATGATACTCCAATAGTAACAGGATCAGCATTAAAAGCATTAGAAAATCCAACAGATCCAGAAGCAACAAAATGCATAATGGAATTAATGGATGCAGTAGATAGCTACATTCCAACTCCAGAAAGAGCAACTGACAAACCATTCTTAATGCCAGTAGAAGACGTATTTACAATCACAGGAAGAGGAACAGTTGCAACAGGAAGAGTTGAAAGCGGAATATTAAAAGTTGGAGACGAAATCGAAATCGTAGGATTAAAAGAAGAAAAGGGCAAGAGTGTATGTACAGGAGTAGAAATGTTCAGAAAGCTTCTTGATCAAGCGATGGCAGGAGATAACATCGGAGCATTATTAAGAGGTGTTCAAAGAACAGATATCGAAAGAGGTCAGGTATTATCAAAACCAGGTTCAGTACACCCACACAAGAAATTCGTAGGTCAAGTATACGTACTTAAGAAAGAAGAAGGCGGAAGACACACTCCATTCTTCGATGGATACAGACCACAATTCTACTTCAGAACAACAGACGTTACAGGAAGCATCAAATTACCAGATGGAATGGAAATGGTAATGCCAGGAGACCACATCGACATGAACGTTGAATTAATCACTCAAGTAGCAATGGATGAAGGATTAAGATTTGCTATAAGAGAAGGTGGAAGAACAGTAGGTTCAGGAGTTGTTTCTAAGATAGTTGAGTAATTATTAAAAATTAAAGGCCTTTAATTATAAAAAGGAAAGAGGACGCTCTTTCCTTTTTTAATAAAATTAATTAATATTAAAAATTATACTTGTCAAACAAAATATTATATTGTATAATTAAGAAGTTGTAATGTGATAACAGTGATGAGGCAAGAGGTTGCCGGGCTTCCGGGTAATTCTTGACTGAGTATGCCGAGGTCTTGAACCAGGCGACGGTGGTTCTGTGTTTGGTGTCGTTATTTAAAAAAATATGCAACACCCGGAACAGTTTACAGAACGCATCCGCTGTTGTACGTAAGAAGTAAAGCGTGCATGAAAAGGAGGGAAAAACAATGGCAAAACAAAAAATAAGAATCAGATTAAAAGCGTTTGATCACAATATACTAGATCAATCAGCTGAAAAAATTGTAGAAACTGCAAAATCAACAGGAGCAAAGGTGGCTGGACCAGTTCCACTACCAACTGAAAAAGATGTTGTAACAGTCTTAAGAGCTCCACACAAATATAAGGATTCAAGAGAGCAGTTCGAAATAAGAACTCATAAGAGACTTATAGATATAATAAGTCCATCACCAAAAACTGTTGATGCTCTAATGAGATTAGATTTACCAGCAGGTGTAGATATTGAAATAAAACTATAATTGTAATAGATAACTATTACTGACTATTATGATCGCATAGCGATCCGCTAATATGTTGAGGAGGTGTAGATAATGAAAAAGGCTATACTAGGTAAAAAACTTGGTATGACTCAAATATTCGGAGAAGACGGAAAGATAATTCCAGTTACAGTTATTGAAGCTGGTCCATGTGTAGTTGTTCAAAAGAAAACTGCAGAAAAAGATGGCTACGAAGCTATACAGGTAGGATTTGCTGATATAAGAGAAAAACTTGTTAACAAACCAGTTAAAGGACATTTTGCAAAAGCAGGTGTTGCTTTAAAAAGATTTGTAAAAGAGTTGAGATTAGAAGATATAAGTGCATATGAAGTTGGTCAAGAAATAAAGGCTGACGTATTTGCGGCTGGAGAAAGAGTAGACATATCTGGAATATCAAAAGGTAAGGGATTCCAAGGTACAATTAAAAGATGGAATGGACACAGAGGTCCAATGACTCACGGTTCAAAATTCCATAGATCAGTTGGTTCAATGGGAGGATCATCAGATCCATCAAGAACATTCAAAAACAAGAAAATGCCAGGGCACATGGGTAATGAAAATACAACAGTATTAAATCTACAAGTTGCAAAGGTTATGCCTGAAAAAAATATTATATTAATAAAAGGCGGAGTACCAGGACCTAATAAGGGCTTTGTAGTAATAAGAAATACAGTTAAAGCTTAAGTTTAGGTAGAAAGGAGGATGCAGAATGCCTACAGTAGGATTATTTAATAAAGAAGGTCAAAAGGTTGGAGATGTTCAACTATCAGAAAGCATATTTGGCGTTGAAGTTAATCAATATGCTTTACATCAAGTAGTGGTTGCATTACTTGCTAATAAAAGACAAGGAACTCAATCAGCTAAAACTAGAGCTGAAGTTTCTGGAGGCGGAATAAAGCCTTGGAGACAAAAAGGAACTGGTAGAGCAAGACAGGGTTCAATAAGAGCACCACAATGGATTCATGGTGGAATGGTTTTCGCAGTAAAACCAAGAGACTACAGAGTTTCTGTACCAAAGTCAATGAGAAGAGTGGCTATGAAGTCAGCCCTTACTAGCAAAGTTAACGATAACCAAATGGTAGTTTTAGAGAATCTTGAATTAGATGCTCCAAAAACTAAAGAAATGGTAAAAATGTTAAGTGCTTTAGAAGCTAAGAAAACATTAATAGTTACTGCTGATTCAAATGAAAATGTATATAAATCAGCAAGAAATATTGAAGGAGTAACAGTATTACCAGTTAACAACTTAAACGTATATGACTTATTAAAGTACGAAAAGCTTGTTATAACTAAGGATGCTGTATCAAAGATTGAGGAGGTGTATGCATAATGAAGTTAACTAATTATGATATCATTAGAAGACCAGTTGTAACAGAGAAGAGCATGGCTTCTATGGGAGATAAAAAATATACCTTCATAGTTGATATACACGCTAACAAATCTATGATAAAAAGAGCGGTTGAAGACGTATTCGGAGTAAAAGTTGAAGATGTTAAGACTGCAAGATACTTAGGAAAAACTAAAAGAGTAGGCGTACATGTTGGAAAAAGAGCAGATTACAAAAAGGCTATTATAACTTTAGCGGCAGACAGCAAAGCTATAGAGTTCTTTGAAGGAATGTAATCTAGCAAAGCAGTTATTGGTTGAATACCAGATAAGCTAAAAGAAGGAGGGAATACCGAATGGCAGTTAAAAGTTTTAAACCTACCACACCTTCAAGAAGACAGATGACTATGAGCACTTTTGAAGAAATAACTACAAATGTGCCTGAGAAATCACTTCTTGTTTCAAAGAAGAGAACTGGTGGTAGAAATGCACAAGGTAAGATAACAGTTCGTCATATAGGTGGCGGTGCTAAACAAAAATATAGATTAATAGATTTCAAAAGAAATAAAGATGGAATACCAGCAAAGGTAGCTACAGTAGAATATGATCCAAACAGATCAGCATATATCGCACTTGTAGTTTACAATGATGGTGAAAAGAGATACATAATAGCTCCAGTTGGATTAAAAGTTGGAGATGTTGTAGTATCAGGGGCAGATTCAGACATAAAAGTTGGTAACTGTCTTCCAATAAAGAACATACCTGTAGGTACAGTAATTCATAATATAGAATTACAAGCAGGTAAAGGAGGTCAGCTTGTAAGATCAGCTGGTAGTTCAGCTCAGCTTATGGCTAAAGAAGGCGATTATGCTACATTAAGACTTCCAAGTGGTGAAATGAGATACGTAAGAATCGAATGTAGAGCAACTATAGGAACAGTTTCAAACTTAACACATGAGATTGTTAATATAGGTAAAGCTGGAAGAAAGAGACACATGGGCGTTAGACCTACAGTAAGAGGCTCTGTAATGAACCCTGTTGACCACCCACACGGTGGTGGAGAAGGTAGATCACCAATCGGACACGCAAGTCCAATGACTCCATGGGGTAAACCAGCTCTTGGATATAAAACAAGAAAACATAAGAAATATTCAGATAGATTTATTATTAAGAGAAGAAACACTAAATAGTAGGAAGAGAATAATATATTCTCTTCACTAACTATTAATCAGATCGTATGAAGGGAGGCCAATCAAGTGAGTAGATCAGTTAAAAAAGGACCTTTTGTTCATGAAGGACTTTTAAATAAAATAAATGAAATGAATAAAAATGGCGAAAAGAAAGTTATAAAGACTTGGTCAAGAAGTTCAACAATATTTCCACAAATGATAGGTCATACAATAGCAGTGCATGACGGAAGAAAGCATGTTCCTGTATATATATCAGAAGATATGGTAGGACACAAATTAGGAGAATTTGTTCTTACTAGAACATACAAAGGTCACGTAGCGAAAAATGAAAGATCAACTGGTTCTAGATAATCCAGAAAGGAGGTAACATAGAATGGAAGCTAAGGCTATAGCAAAATATGTAAGAATGTCCTCAAGAAAAATAGGTATCGTTCTTGATTTAGTAAGAGGAAAAAATGTAAATGAAGCTTTTGCTATATTACAATATACTCCAAAGGATGCAGCTGAGGTGGTTAATAAGGTTTTAAAATCAGCTGTAGCAAATGCAGAAAATAATTTAAACTTAGACAAAAGCAATCTTTATGTTGCAGAAGCATATGCTTGTGCAGGCCCAACATTAAAGAGATTCAGACCACATGCGCAAGGTAGAGCGTTTAGAATAAAGAAAAGAACTAGCCACGTAACTGTAATAGTTAAAGAAAGAGCATAAGAAGGAGGGAAACTGATGGGACAGAAAGTACATCCACACGGCCTAAGAGTTGGCGTAATTAAAGATTGGGATGCTAAATGGTTTGCAGATAATAGAAATTTTGCAGATAACCTAGTTGAAGATAATAAGGTTAGAGAATTTGTAAAAGCTAAAACTGCTGCAGCTGGAGTTTCAAGAATTCAAATTGAAAGAGCAGCTAAAAGAGTTAAATTAAATATATATACTGCTAAGCCTGGTATGGTAATAGGCAAAGGCGGCCAAGGAATAGATGCTTTAAAAGCAGAAATTCAAAAAATAGTTGGAGATAAAAATATTTTAATAAACATAGTTGAAGTAAAATCAGCAGAAGCTGATGCTCAACTTATGGCTGAAAACATAGCTCAGCAATTAGAAAAGAGAATTTCATTCAGAAGAGCGATGAAGCAGACAATTCAAAGAGCAATGAAGCATGGTGTTAAGGGAGTTAAGACAGCCTGCGCAGGAAGACTTGGCGGTGCTGAAATAGCTAGAACTGAAGCATATCATGAAGGAACTATTCCACTACAAACATTAAGAGCTGATATAGATTATGGATTTGCGGAAGCAGATACAACATACGGAAAGATCGGTGTAAAGGTTTGGGTTTACAAAGGAGAAGTTCTTCCAACTAAGAAAGTAGTTGAAAACAAGGAAGAAGCTAACGCATAAGGAAGGAGGAATATGACATGTTAATGCCTAAAAGAGTTAAACATCGTAAGGTACAGCGTGGTAGAATGAAGGGTAAAGCTACAAGAGGTAATTTTATAGCATACGGAGATTACGCTATACAGGCTACTGAATGTGGATGGATCACAAGTAACCAAATAGAATCTGCCAGAATAGCTATTAATAGATACATCAAAAGAGGAGGAAAACTTTGGATAAAGATTTTCCCAGATAAGCCAGTAACTGAGAAACCAGCTGAAACACGTATGGGTTCCGGTAAAGGATCACCAGAATATTGGGTATCAGTTATTAAGCCAGGTAGAATATTATTCGAGTTATCAGGGGTTAACGAAACAGTTGCAAGAGAAGCCATGAGACTTGCGTCACACAAGCTACCTGTAAAGACTAAGTTCGTAACTAGAAGAGATTTTGAAGAAATGGGTGGTGAAATCAATGAAGGCTAATGAATTAAAAGAATTAAGACAAAGTGGCCCTCAGGATTTACAAGCTAAATTAAATGATCTTAAGGGAGAGTTATTTAACTTAAGATTTCAATTAGCTACAGGTCAGTTGGAAAACCCAATGAGAATAAGAGAAGTAAAAAAATCTATAGCTCAAATTAAAACCATCCTTAGAGAAGAAGAACTAAGGGCGTTTGAACAGTAGGCTGAAAGGAGGTTTGTCCTGTGGAGAGAGGAAATAGAAAGACAAGAATAGGAAGAGTCGTTTCTGATAAAATGGATAAAACAATTGTAGTTGCTGTAGAGACTAAGGTTCGTCACCCATTATATGGAAAAACAGTTAACAGAACTACTAAATTTAAGGCTCATGATGAAAATAATGATGCAAAAGCTAACGATAGAGTTTTAATAATGGAAACAAGACCATTGTCAAAAGATAAGAGATGGAGACTTGTTGAAATAGTTGAAAAGGCTAAATAGTCTATAAAGCTGAAAGGAGGGTATTTTCAATGATTCAGCAACAGACATTACTAAAAGTTGCAGATAATTCCGGTGCTAAGGAAATTATGTGTATAAGAGTATTAGGTGGTTCCAAGAGAAAATATGGAAACATTGGTGATATAATAGTTGCTAGCGTTAAAAGTGCAACACCAGGCGGTGTTGTTAAAAAAGGTGATGTTATAAAGGCCGTTATAGTTAGATCAGTAAAAGGATTAAGAAGAGCAGACGGTTCATATATAAGATTCGATGAAAATGCTGCTGTTATAATAAAGGATGATAAACAACCAAGAGGAACTCGTATCTTCGGACCAGTAGCAAGAGAGCTAAGAGATAAGGATTTTACAAAAATATTATCATTAGCGCCTGAAGTTCTATAAGATAAGGAGGTGTCTAGAGATGGCAATAAACAAAATACATGTTAGAAAAAAAGACACAGTTATGGTTATATCCGGGAAAGATAAGGGTAAAGTAGGCGAAGTTCTTGCAGTAATGCCAAAGACAGGAAAAGTTATTGTTAAAGGTATTAATGTAGTAACAAAACATCAAAAACCAAACAGAGCTAATATGCAGGGCGGAATAATTCATAAAGAAGCTCCTATATACAGTTCAAAAGTGATGTTATATTGTGATAAATGCAAATCAGTAACAAGAATAAGCCATAAAGTTTTAGAGGATGGAACTAAAGTAAGAGTTTGTAAAAAGTGCGGAGAAACATTCTAATCTTTGAAAGGAGGGCTACAAATGAGTCTAAGATTACAGGAAAAGTACGAAAAAGAAGCTATTCCTGCTTTAATGGAAAAGTTTCAATACAATAATATAATGCAAGTGCCAAAGCTTGAAAAAATAGTTATAAACATGGGTGTTGGAGAAGCTAAAGATAATCCAAAAGTGTTAGAATCAGCAGTTAGCGATTTAACAATAATTACAGGACAAAAGCCAGTTTTAACTAGAGCTAAAAAGTCTATAGCTAACTTTAAAATAAGAGAAAACATGCCAATAGGCTGTAAAGTTACATTAAGAAAGCATAACATGTATGAGTTTGCTGATAAATTGATAAATGTTGCTTTACCAAGAGTTAGAGACTTTTCAGGAGTTTCAGACAAATCATTTGATGGAAGAGGAAACTACTCATTAGGAATAAAAGAGCAATTAATATTCCCTGAAATAGAATATGATAAGATAGACAAAGTTAGAGGTATGGATATAATCTTCGTTACAACTGCACAAACAGACGAAGAAGCAAGAGAATTATTAAGATTCCTTGGAATGCCATTTGCTCAAAAATAAGGAGGGAAAAACGTGGCACGTAAAGCTTTAATAGAAAAGTGGAAGAAAGAACCAAAATATTCAACTAGAGCTTATACAAGATGCAGAATATGTGGAAGACCACACTCTGTATTAAAGAAATATGGAATATGCCGTATTTGTTTTAGAGAGCTTGCATACAAAGGCGAAATACCTGGATGTAGAAAAGCAAGTTGGTAATACTTAGTTATTGATGAAAGGAGGCACAATAAATGGTAATGACTGATCCTATCGCAGACTTACTTACTCGTATAAGAAACGCAAATATAGTTAGACATGAAATAGTGGAAGTACCTTCTTCAAATATAAAGAAGGCTGTCCTAAATATAATGCTTCAAGAAGGATATATAAAAGATGTAGAGGAATACACTGATGGTTCCGTTAACATGATAAGATTATCAATGAAGTATGGTCAAAACAAGGAAAGAGTTATAACTGGTTTAAAGAGAATATCAAAACCAGGACTAAGAGTTTACTGCAGAAAGGAAGAAATTCCTAGAGTATTAAACGGCTTAGGAGTTGCAATACTATCAACTTCAAGAGGAATTCTAACAGATAAAGATGCAACAAAGCTTGGAGTAGGTGGAGAAGTTCTTTGCTACATTTGGTAGTTTGAACATAGATATATAATTTAAAAGAGAAGATATAGCAATTAATGTTTTATATATAAACAACATAGAATGCATAGCAGAAATGTTTATTGCGATTTACAAATAAAATATGGATTCAACAGATATGCCCTGTTGATGATTTGAAAGAAATAGAGGACGCGTGATAAATAATATTTATTACGGGCTTATAAGGAATACAGGAGGTGTAATCATGTCAAGAATAGGAAAGCTTCCAATAGCTATACCAAGTGGCGTAACTGTTACCGTAACACCAGACAACGTTGTTACAGTAAAGGGACCAAAAGGTCAACTTGAAAGAGCTATGAGTAATGAAGTAAACATAGTTGTTGAAAATAGTTTTGTAACTGTTTCAAGAGACAACGACGTAAAGAACGTAAGAGCTCTTCATGGATTAACAAGAGCATTAATAAATAACATGATTATCGGAGTAACTGAAGGATTTGCAAAAACTTTAGATTTAGTTGGTGTAGGTTATAGAGCTCAGTTACAAGGTAAGAAATTAGTTATGAATCTTGGATATTCTCATCCAGTTGAAATAGAACCAGTTGAAGGTGTAACATTTGAAACACCTGCTGCTACAAAAGTTGTAGTTAGAGGTATAGATAAGGAAAAAGTAGGAGCTGTTGCGGCAGACGTAAGAGCTTGGAGAAAACCTGAACCTTACAAAGGAAAAGGAATTAAATACGATAACGAAGTTATAAGACGTAAGGAAGGTAAGACTGGTAAGAAATAGTAGAAAGGAGTGAAACTTATGTTTAACAAAGAAGACAGAAAAAAAGCTAGAGTAAGACGTCATCTAAGAGTTCGTAAAAAGGTTTTTGGAACAACTGAGAGACCAAGACTTTCAGTATATAGAAGTGAAAAGAACATATATGCACAAATTATAGATGATATAAACGGAGTAACTTTAGTTTCTGCTTCAAGTTTAGATAAAGATTTTAACGGTATCGGAAGCAATAAAGAAGCAGCAAAAGCAGTTGGTGAATTAATAGCTAAAAAAGCTATTGAAAAAGGAATCAAAGAAGTAGTTTTCGATAGAGGCGGATTTGTATATCACGGAAGAGTACAGAATCTTGCAGAAGGTGCAAGAGAGGCTGGTTTACAATTCTAAAAAGGAGGGAAATAAATGAGAATAGATCCTAGCACTTTAAATTTAAAAGAAAAAGTTGTATTTATAAATAGAGTTGCTAAGGTTGTTAAAGGTGGTAGAAACTTCAGATTTAGTGCTCTTGTAGTTGTTGGAGATGAAAACGGCCACGTTGGAGTAGGAACTGGAAAATCTATAGAAATACCTGAAGCAATCAGAAAAGCAATAGAAGATGCAAAGAAAAACTTAGTTGAAGTTCCAATAGTTGGTACTACAGTACCACATGATATAGTTGGAGAATTTGGTACTGGAAGAGTGCTTATAATGACAGCTTCAGAAGGTACAGGAGTTATAGCAGGAGGCCCTGCTAGAGCAGTACTTGAACTTGCTGGATTAAAGGATGTTAGAGCAAAATCACTAGGTTCTAACAATCCAAGAAATATGGTTAACGCTACTATCAATGGTTTATCAAGCCTAAGAACAGCTGAGCACATTGCTAAGCTTAGAGGTAAAACCGTTGAAGAGATTTTAGGTTAGGGGGGAACGACCTTGGCTAAACTAAAAATAACTTTAAATAGAAGTTTAATTGGAAGAAGAAAAGACCAAATTGCAACAGTGAATGCACTTGGACTTAAGAAGATTGGAAAAACTGTAGAGCATGAGGATACTCCTCAAATAAGAGGTATGGTAAATAAAGTTAGCTATCTTTTAAAGGTAGAAGAGATATAGTACAGAGGAGGTGTAAATAAAATGAAACTTCATGAGTTAAGACCAGCTGAAGGCGCAAGAAAAGCACCAAAAAGAGTTGGAAGAGGTACTGGATCTGGATTAGGAAGAAATGCCGGTAAAGGTGAAAAAGGACAAAAAGCTAGATCTGGCGGTGGAGTAAGACTAGGATTCGAAGGAGGTCAGATGCCACTATACAGAAGACTTCCTAAGAGAGGTTTTACAAATATATTTGCTAAAGAATATGCTGAAATAAATGTTGAAAGACTAAACATATTTGAAGATGGTACTGAAATTACACCTGAACTATTACTTGAAAAAGGTATAGTAAAGAAAGCTAAGAATGGAGTAAAGATACTTGGCAATGGTGAATTACAAAAGAAATTAACTGTTAAGGCAGCAAAATTCACAAAGGCTGCAGCTGAGAAAATTGAAGCAGCTGGAGGAAAAGTTGAGGTGATATAGGTGCTATCAACTTTACGTAATGCCTGGAAAGTTCCTGAACTAAGAAAAAAGATATTATTTACATTATTTATGGTAGCAATTTTCAGGATGGGAAATACAATTCCTGTTCCTGGAATTGACACAACAAAACTTGCTAGTTTAACAAAAAGCGGATCATTATTTGGCTTTTATGATTTAATATCTGGTGGTGCATTTAGTCAATTTAGTATTTTTGCAATGGGAGTAGTTCCATTCATTAACTCTTCTATAATTATGCAGTTATTAACAATTGCAGTTCCAAGACTGGAGCAACTTTCAAAAGAAGGTGAGGATGGAAGAAAGAAGATACAGCAGTACACAAGATATGCTGCAGTACCTTTAGGGTTAATTCAGGCTTTTAGCACATATGCAATAATAACTAGAGCTGGTGCACTTCAAGATCCCTCAAATAAGTTAAATATATTCTTGATAATACTTACGTTAACGACAGCATCAACCTTTTTAATGTGGTTTGGTGATAAGATAACTGAAAAAGGAGTTGGAAATGGTATATCACTATTAATATTTGTGAATATCATATCAAGATTTCCAACAACTTTATACCAAATTGTAGGACTCCAAAAAGCAGAGACAATCAATTTTATTGAACTTGTAGTATTTGCTGCAGCATCCTTAGCCTTATTTATAGGAGTTGTAATAATGAGTCTGTCAGAAAGAAGAATTCCTGTTCAATATGCAGGTAAAACAGCTGGTGGCAAGGTATATAAGGGTCAATCAACCCATATTCCTATCAATGTAAACGGATCAGCAGTTATCGGAATAATTTTTGCAATATCAGTTATGAGTTTTCCGAAAACAATAGGTCAGTTTTGGCCAAATTCAGCTTTTTATCAGTTTATTACTGGAAGTAAGTTTAGCTTGGTTAAAGAAGGCAGCTGGCAGTATGCAGTAACTTATTTTGCATTGACAATTTTCTTCACTTGGTTCTATACTGAAGTTACTTTCAAGCCAGATGAAATGGCTGAGAATATGCATAAATCTTCAGGATTTGTACCAGGAATAAGACCAGGCGAACCAACAGCTAGCTATATAGGAAAAGTTCTTGCTAAAATTTCCATAATTGGTGGGGCTTTTGCAGGAATAATAGCGATAACTCCTATTATTGCAGAATCATATTCTAACTTTAAAGGAATATCTTTTGGCGGTACTGGTTTACTAATTATGGTAGGGGTTGCACTTGATACTTTAAGGCAGCTAGAGTCTCAATTGGTAATGCGTCATTATCAAGGATTCTTAAAATAAAAAGTATTTGGAGATGATTCGGTTGAAGATTATTTTACTAGGTCCTCCGGGAGCTGGAAAAGGAACACAGGCTAAATTAATTACTGAAAAATATTCTATACCGCATATATCAACAGGAGATATTTTCAGAAAAAATATTTCAGAAAAAACTCCTCTTGGAATAGAAGCTAAGAGGTATATGGATAACGGACAGTTAGTACCGGATGAAGTTACTATAGGTATAGTTAATGATAGATTAAGTATGAATGATTGTGAAAACGGCTTTTTATTAGATGGCTTTCCAAGAACAGTGAAGCAGGCTGAGGCATTAGATTCGTTTTTGAACAGCAATGAACAAAAAATCAACACAGCTTTACTGATCGACGTTCCTAAAGAATTTATTTTGGAACGAATGACAGGCAGAAGAGTTTGCTCTGCATGCGGCGCAAGTTATCATATAAAATTCAACACACCTAAAGTTGAAAATAAGTGTGATGTTTGTGGCGGACCTTTAGTGCAAAGAAAAGATGATACTGAGGAAACTGTCAAAGAAAGATTAGATGTCTATGACAGACAGACTCAACCTCTAATTCAGTACTATAAGGAGAAAAATATACTCGCAAAAGTAGATGGAACAGAAGAAATAGGTATGGTATTTGAAAAAATTTGTGATGTTCTAGGAGCGGTTGCTAAATGATAATAATTAAAACCGATATAGAAATTGAGTATATGAGGCAGGCAGGTAAAGTTGTTGCCAATACCCTGTTAAAGCTTGAAGAGGCAATAAGACCTGGAATAACTACTGCAGAATTGGATATAATTGCAGAAGAGTATATTTTAAAGCAAGGTGCAAAGCCGTCTTTTAAAGGTTACTGTGGATTTCCAGGTTCAATATGTACGTCTGTTAACAATGAAGTGGTTCATGGTATTCCATCAAAAGATGTAGTTTTGCAAGAAGGTGATATTATTAGCGTTGATTGCGGAGCTATATTAAATGGATATCAAGGAGATGCAGCGAGAACTTTTTCTGTTGGAAATACTTCAGAAGAAGCATTAAAGTTAATTGAAGTAACTAAGCAAAGTTTTTTCAAAGGTGTTGAAAAGGCTATTGTTGGTAATAAATTAACGGATATATCAGCTGCAATTCAGGAATACGTTGAAAACTTTGGATACTCTATAGTTAGAGATTATGTTGGCCACGGCATAGGAAAAGAAATGCATGAGGACCCTGAAGTACCTAACTATGGCAGACCAGGAAGAGGTCCTACATTAAAAAAAGGCATGGTATTAGCTATAGAGCCTATGGTTAATATAGGTAAGTATCATGTAGAAGTAGAACGAAATGACTGGACTGTTGTTACAGTAGATCGAAGTTTATCAGCACATTATGAAAATACTGTTGCTATCTTAGATAACGGTCCTGAAATACTGACCTTAGTTTAACAGAGGTGAATATATTGTTAAATAATAACTGTTTAGGAAAAATAGTTTATTCTAAAGCAGGAAGAGATCAAGGCAAGGTTTTCGTAGTAGTAAGCGTACTAAATGATAAGTATGTTTATGTTTGTGATGGTAGCCTAAGGCCTGTAGAAAAACCTAAGAAGAAAAAAATAAAACACTTAGAGTTTACTAATATAATTGCTGAAGAAATAGGAAACTTATCAATATCAGATGGAAAAGTTACTAATGCAATTATAAAAAGAATTTTGCAGTCCTATGACAATGATAAGGAGGTTCGATTGCCTTATGTCAAAAGATGATGTTATAGAAATGCAGGGTACTGTGCTTGAAGCATTACCTAATGCAATGTTTGAAGTAGAACTGGAAAGCGGACATAAGATACTAGCACACATATCAGGTAAATTAAGAATGAACTTTATAAGAATTTTACCAGGTGATAAAGTTACAGTAGAACTTTCTCCTTACGATTTAACTCGTGGAAGAATAACCTGGAGAGCAAAGTAATTAAGGAGGGTTAGCTATGAAAGTAAGACCATCAGTTAAGCCTATTTGTGAGAAATGTAAAATTATAAAAAGAAAAGGAAGAGTAATGGTTATCTGTGAAAATCCTAAACATAAGCAAAAACAAGGCTAATATATACTATATTTTATAATAGATTATATTAATTTAAGTTAATAATGTTTTAGGATGCGGCTGATAATAGAATAAGATTCTTATTTTATTAACCTAAAACTTTATATAAAAGCAAAACTAAATTGAAAAATAAGCGTATTAGAGGCTTACCAATTAGATATTTAGGAGGTGTAAATATTAATGGCAAGAATATCAGGTATAGATTTACCAAAGGAAAAAAGAGTTGAAATAGGTTTAACTTATATATATGGCATAGGATTAAAAACTTCTCAAAAAATTCTTAGCGAAGCTGGAGTTAATCCAGATACTAGAGTTAAGAATTTAACTGAAGAGGAAGTTAATGCTTTAAGAGATTATATAAATAAGAACGTTAAAGTTGAAGGTGACTTAAGAAGAGAAATTGCTCTTAATATAAAGAGATTAGTAGAAATTGGCTGTTACAGAGGAATAAGACATAGAAGAGGCCTTCCTGTAAGAGGACAAAAAACTAAAACTAATGCTAGAACAAGAAAAGGCCCTAAAAAGATGATAGGTGCTAAGAAGAAGAAGTAATTAATAGTTAAGGAGGGAAAACGATGGCAGCTGGATCAAAGGTTAAAAAGACAAGAAGAAAAAAAGAAAGAAAAAATGTTGAGCATGGCTGTGCGCATATAAAATCAACTTTTAACAATTCCATAGTTACAATTACTGATGCAGTAGGAAACACTTTATCATGGGCTAGTGCAGGCGGATTAGGCTTCAGAGGTTCAAGAAAAAGTACTCCATTTGCTGCACAAATGGCTGCAGAAACATCTGCAAAAGCAGCTATGGAACATGGTTTAAAGAGTATTGAAGTTTATGTAAAGGGACCAGGAGCTGGTAGGGAAGCTGCAATAAGATCATTACAAGCTGCTGGATTAGAAGTTACATTGATAAAAGATGTTACTCCAATACCACATAATGGATGTAGACCACCAAAAAGAAGAAGAGTCTAAGCATAGGAGGTGTAGAATTAATGGCAAGATATACTGGACCAGCATGTAGAATATGCAGAAGAGAAGGTTTAAAGCTATTCCTAAAAGGGGATAGATGTTATACAGATAAGTGCGCGTTCTCAAGAAGAGGATATGCACCAGGACAACACGGACAGGGTAGAAAGAAATTATCTAACTACGGCTTACAATTAAGAGAGAAACAAAAAGCTAAAAAGATGTACGGCTTATTAGAAGGTCAATTCAGAGCTACATACGAAAGAGCTGAAAGAATGAGAGGTATATCAGGTGAAAACTTGTTAAAACTTCTTGAATTAAGACTTGACAATGTAGTTTACAGACTAGGATTTGGCGGATCAAGAAGTGAGTCTAGACAATTAGTAACTCACGGACACTTCTTAGTTAATGGTAAAAAAGTAGATATTGCTTCATACAGAGTATCAGCTGGAGATGTTATAGCTGTTCGTGAGAAGAGCAGAGCATCAGAAAAGTTTAAGGTATTTGCTGAAAATCCAAAGACTGTACCAGCTTGGTTAGAAGGAAGCACTGCGGATTACCAAGGAAGAATTCTTAGAGAGCCAACTAGAGAAGATATAGATATTCCTGTTAACGAAACATTAATAGTAGAGTTATATAGTAAGTAATTAATATAGAATCAGTTGCCCTCAAAATACATTTTAATATAAATAGAAGGAGGGTTATATTCATGTTAGAGATAGAAAAGCCTAAAATAGAGTGTGTTGAAGTTAGTGAAGATGGTGCCTATGGTAAATTTGTGGTAGAACCACTAGAAAGAGGATATGGTACTACTCTTGGTAATGCATTAAGAAGAATTCTCCTTTCTTCATTACCAGGAGTGGCTGCCAACCACATTAAAATAGAGGGAGTTCTCCATGAATTTTCAACTGTCCGTGGCGTTAAAGAAGATGTTAGCGAATTAATTTTAAACATTAAGGGGTTAGCATTAAAAATGAATGGAGATGGTCCTAAGACTGTCTACATAGATGCACAAGGACCAGGAGAAGTTACAGCAGGAGACATTAGAACTGACGGAGACGTTGAAATAATCAATAAAGATTTACATATAGCGACTCTTGATGAAGATGGAAAGCTTTATATGGAAATCTTGATTAATAGAGGAAGAGGATATGTTTCTCAAACTAAAAATAAAGCAGAAGAGATGCCTATAGGTACTATTCCTGTAGATTCAATATATACTCCAATCAAAAGAGTTAACTTTGTTGTAGAAAATACAAGAGTTGGTCAGATTACTGATTATGATAAGTTATCTCTTGAAGTTTGGACTAATGGTACTATAATGCCTGATGAAGCTATTAGTTTATCTGCTAAGATTCTAATAGAGCATTTTAAGTTATTTATGACTTTAACTGATCATGCCAATAATGTTGAAATAATGGTAGAAAAAGAAGAAGACAAAAAGGAAAAGGTTCTTGAAATGACAATAGAAGAACTTGACCTTTCTGTTAGAAGTTATAATTGCTTAAAAAGAGCAGGTATTAATACCGTACAGGAGCTAACTGAAAGAACCATGGATGACATGATGAAGGTTAGAAACCTAGGTAAAAAATCTTTAGAAGAGGTTGAACAAAAACTTCTTGCTTTAGGATTATCATTAAAACAGAGTGAAGAATAATATAGTAGTTCTGATATAGTCATACTTGAAGAAGAGTAAAGGTAAGGAGGTATAGGAGATGGCAGGATATCGTAAATTAGGTCGTCCAACTGACCAAAGAAAAGCAATGCTTAGAAACCTTGTTACTAGTTTCTTAAAGCATGGAAAAATTGAAACAACAGAAACTAGAGCGAAGGAAACTAGAAGCCTAGCTGAAAAAATGATAACTCTTGCTAAAAGAGGAGATCTTCATGCTAGAAGACAAGTGCTTTCTTTTGTAACTGAAGAGGAAGTAGTAAGAAACTTATTTGACAATGTAGCTCCTAAATATGCTGAGAGAAACGGCGGATATACAAGAATGTATAAAATAGGACCAAGAAGAGGCGATGGAGCTGAAGTTGTTATACTAGAATTAGTATAATAATTACTATAAAATTAAGGGGATTAAGTAGGCCAGCTTAATCCCCATTTTGTTATAATATATTATTTTATTGCTGCAAAAATAGCGGGGTGTTTCTTATGGAAGAAAAGATGGTACAGTGTCAAAACGTTGTTTTTAAATATGATAGTAATAATAAGGATGATATAAAATTAGCTATAAATGATGTTACCTTAGAGGTGAAAAAAGGGGAGTTTCTTGTTATTTTAGGAAGAAATGGATCTGGAAAATCAACTATAGCGAAGCATATGAATGCATTACTAATTCCAAGTGATGGTAAGGTATATGTTGATAGCCTCGATACATCCGTAGAAAAAAATATTTGGGATATAAGAAACAAGGCAGGTATGGTATTTCAAAATCCTGATAACCAAATTGTTGCGACTATTGTAGAAGAAGATGTAGCTTTTGGGCCAGAGAACTTAGGTATTGAACCTTCTGAAATTAGGAGCAGAGTAAATGACTGTTTGAAAAAGGTTAACATGTATGAATACAGGAAACATGCACCCCATTTGCTATCAGGAGGCCAAAAACAAAGAGTAGCCATAGCTGGGGTATTAGCAATGATGCCTGAATGCATAATATTTGATGAATCCACTGCTATGCTTGATCCTTCA
The DNA here is from genome assembly GCF_055391695.1 of Clostridium nitrophenolicum. Taxonomy (NCBI): domain Bacteria; kingdom Bacillati; phylum Bacillota; class Clostridia; order Eubacteriales; family Clostridiaceae; genus Clostridium; species Clostridium nitrophenolicum. The sequence continues at coordinate 5,372,938 of NZ_AP042469.1, read as the reverse complement.
GGAAGAAGAGAAGTAATAAAAACTATAAAAGAAATAAATGATAAATATGGCATAACTGTAGTACTCATTACACACTATATGGAAGAGGCTGTGGAAGCTAATCGAATAGTAGTTATGGATGAAGGTAAAGTTATGATGGAAGGTACTCCTAGAAACATTTTTAGTAGAGTTAGGAAAATGAAAACGATAGGACTTGATGTACCTCAAATGACAGAATTATCCTATGAATTGAAAAATAGTGGATTAAATATTAGAGAAGATATATTAACTATAGATGAGATGGTGGATGAATTATGTCGATTAAAATAGAAAACTTAACTCATATATATATGAAAGGATCTCCTTTCGAAAAAAAGGCACTTGATAACATTAATATTACTATAAATAGCGGAGAATTTCTTGCATTAATTGGTCATACTGGTTCAGGAAAGTCCACGCTTATTCAGCATATTAATGGTTTGTTGAAGCCAAATTCAGGTAGCATAATAATAGATGATGTTGATATTACAGAAAAAAAAGTAAATTTAAATTTTATAAGAAAAAAAGTAGGGCTTGTGTTTCAATATCCAGAATATCAGTTATTTGAAGAAACTATAGAAAAAGACATTGCTTTTGGCCCTAAGAATCTAGGATTAAGTGATGATGATATAAATAAAAGAGTTAAAAGAGCAATGAATATGGTAGGTCTAGATTATGAAAAGTATAAGGATAAGTCGCCATTTGAACTAAGTGGAGGACAAAAGAGAAGAGTAGCAATAGCAGGCGTGGTAGCAATGGAGCCTAAGATTCTAATATTAGATGAACCAACAGCTGGCCTTGACCCAAAAGGAAGGGACGAGATTTTAGGTAAGATAAAAGACCTACACTTAGAGTATAACATGACTATAGTACTTGTCTCACATAGTATGGAGGATGTAGCAAAGCTTGCTGATAGAATAATAGTAATGAATAAGGGAAAATGTATACTTGATGGTAAACCATATGAAGTATTTAAGGAAATAGATACCCTAGAAAGTGTTGGGCTTGCAGTTCCACAAGTAACATATCTTGTTAAAAGACTTAAATCAAAAGGATTTGACATATCTGATAACATATTTACAGTTGAACAAGCTAAAAAAGAAATACTTAAAATACTAAATAAACGTTAGGGGAGCTAATAAATGATTAAAGATATTACAATAGGACAGTATATACCTGGTGAGTCTTTTGTGCATAAATTAGATCCAAGAGTTAAAATATTGATATCTTTAATATATATAGTGGATTTATTTATAGTGAGTAATTTCAAAGGTTATATATTTATAACGATTTTTACTTTATTTTCTATAATTATCTCTAAAGTTCAATTCAGGTATATATACAAGGGACTTAAACCTATACTTATCTTAGCTATTATAACTGCTTTATTAAATATGTTGATGACCGGTGGAAATAATCCGCCATTATTTCAGTGGAAATTTATAACTATTTATAGAGAAGGATTAATTTTAGCTGCATTTATGGTTTTAAGACTTGTGTTTCTAATAATTGGAACATCGTTACTTACTCTAACAACCTCTCCAATAGAATTGACAGATGGTATAGAAAAGCTTTTAAATCCTTTAAAAAAGATAGGGATACCTGCACATGAGCTTGCTATGATGATGACTATTGCATTGAGATTCATTCCAACTTTAATGGATGAAACAGATAAAATAATGAAAGCACAAATGGCTAGAGGAGCTGATTTTGAGTCAGGTAATTTAATGCAAAGAGCCAAGAGTTTGATTCCTATATTAGTTCCGTTATTTATAAGCTCTTTTAGACGCGCTGATGAATTAGCTATGGCAATGGAATCAAGGTGCTATAGAGGTGGCGAAGGAAGAACTAGAATGAAACAGTTAAGATTAACTAATAAAGACTTAATTGCATCATTTTTTACAGTAACATTGGTGTCACTTTCTATATGGAGCAGGATGTGGCAGTGATGAGAAATATAAAATTGATTGTAGAATATGATGGTACTAATTATGCAGGTTGGCAAAGACAAAATAATGTAATTACCATACAACAAAGAGTAGAAGAAGCAGTAGAAATCGTTACAGGGACTTTTTCGGAAGTTACAGGATCTAGTAGAACAGATGCTGGAGTACATGCAAAGGGTTTTGTGTGTAATTTTCATACAGAAAGCAAAATACCGTCAGCAAATTTTAAAAAGGCGTTAAATGGTTTTTTACCAGAAGATATAGTTATAATCGATTCTAAAGAAGTAGATGAAAAATTTCATTCTAGATTTGATAGTTTAGGAAAAAGATACGTATATACTGTTGTAAATGGTGCTGAAAGACCTGCTATAGGTAGGAACTACATGTATCACTTTCATAGAGATCTAGACATGGAGAAGATGAAAGAAGCATCAAAATACTTTTTAGGAACTCATGATTTTTCAGCTTTTAAGAAAACTGGGAGTTCAGTAAAGACATCTGTAAGAACTATAACAGAACTACAAATAACTAAGGAAGAAAAAAACATAAGGTTTAGTATAGTTGGGGATGGTTTTTTATATAACATGGTTAGAATAATTGTTGGAACGCTTTTAGAAGTCGGAGTTGGTAGGTTTAGTCCAGAGCATATAGTACATATAATAGAATCTAAAGATAGATCTAAGGCCGGTAAATCGGTATCAGCAAATGGATTATGTTTAGAAGAAGTGTATTATTAGCAATTTATACTGATTATAGAGTTAGTTAATAAATTATAATAATGCTTTAGCGAAATTTATTGACACGCCAGGCAGATTGTATTATAATATAAATGTTTGTATCAAGAGTATAAAAGATCCACTAGCCCCGGGTCTTTATATAGAAGAACGTATTTTATGTAGAAGAATTCAGGGAGGGAAAAAGATGAAATCATACATAGCTAAACCACAAGAAGTTGAAAGAAAATGGTATGTTGTTGATGCTGCTGGAAAACCACTAGGAAGAGTAGCAAGCCAAGTAGCTACAATATTAAGAGGAAAGAATAAACCAACATTTACACCAAATGTTGATACAGGAGACTTTGTTATAATAATAAACGCTGAGAAGGTAGTTTTAACAGGAAAAAAATTAGATCAAAAAATGTTAAGACACCACTCATTATATCCAGGTGGATTAAAAGAGACTCCATATAGAGAGGCTATAGCAAAGAAGCCTGAGTTTGTATTCCAAGAAGCAGTAAGAAGAATGCTTCCAAACGGAGTATTAGGAAGACAAATGCTTAAGAAACTTAAAGTATACAGAGGTGCTGAGCATAATCATGAAGCTCAAAAACCAGAAGTATTAGAATTAAGATATTAATTGGAAGCTGGAAGGAGGAGAAAAAATGGCTAAGGTTCAATATTTTGGAACAGGAAGAAGAAAGAAATCAATAGCAAGAGTAAGACTTGTACCTGGTGAAGGTAAAGTAATAATAAATAAAAGAGATGCAGAAAATTACTTTGGATTAGAAACTTTAAGAGTTATAGTTAATCAACCTTTAGTTTTAACTGCAACTAAAGAAAAATTCGATGTACTAGTAAATGTACATGGTGGTGGTTTCACAGGTCAGGCTGGAGCTATCAGACACGGAATATCAAGAGCTTTATTAAAAGCTGATGAGAATTTAAGACCAGAACTTAAAAAAGCTGGTTTCTTAACAAGAGACCCAAGAATGAAGGAAAGAAAGAAATACGGTCTTAAAAAAGCAAGAAGAGCTCCACAATTCTCAAAGAGATAATCAAAGAGAGGAAATTTCCTCTCTTTTTTTTATTTATAATAAATTATATTTAGTGTATAAGCATAAAATATATATGAAGTTCTATTTTAGGAGGGGAAAAATTGAAGTTCAAGAATGCTAAGTTATTAATAGTTATTTTTATAGTATTTTTAGGCCTAGCTTCTATATTTTATGCCAACGCAAGGTATACAGTAATTGCTGACAATCGTAAAATAAATAAAGAAAATGAGAATAAGATTATTCTTATAGATCCCGGCCATGGAGGGATAGATGGTGGAGCTGTATCACAAACTGGAACTATGGAAAAAGATATTAATTTAAAAATAAGTTTAAAGCTTAAAGAGAAGCTGATTAAGGATGGGTATAAAGTAATAATGACTAGAGAAGAAGATAAAGGTTTATATACTGATGAAGGTAAGATAAGGAAGAAAAAAATTGAGGACTTAAATAATAGATGTAAAGCTAAGAAAGACACTCAATGTAATATGTTTATTAGTATACATTTAAATGCGTTCCAAGAGTCTAAATACTATGGTGCTCAAGTATGGTATTCAAGAAATAAAGATAGTCAAAGATTTGCTAAGATAATTCAAGACAATTTAAAAAAAGATTTAGACATTAATAATAATAGAGAAGAAAAACCAGCTTTAGATTCATATAAAGTATTAAGGTGTAATGATGACATGCCTAGTGTATTAGTTGAATGTGGATTCTTGTCAAATCAAATTGAAGAACAGAAGTTGAAATCGGAAGAATATCAAAATAAAATTGCGGAATCCATAGAAAATTCGGTAAAATTTTATTATAATCAATAAATATAGAAAATAGAGGTAGAAAGCTGCAGTTGTGAAATATAACTTGCAGCTTTTTGTATGCAATTATTCAAAATACATAGGAAGGATATTAGGAAAGTATTTATAAACATGCAAATATATTTGCATAATATTTAGTGTTTATCTAAAATACACTTAAAATTAAGGCTTCGAGAGCTGCATAATAATAAGTTAAAAATGTATAAAATATATAAGTTATTCAATCTGCATTAAAGTTTTCTTAATTTTGAATTTTTGCAACTGGTTATTGATGTCCAATTTTGAATATGTTATTATTTAATTAAAGGATGGATTAGTCCATTAATCCAATGGAAGCTTCGGGGTGATTATTATAGATATTAGAATAAACAAAGAAAGTGGAGTACCACTTTACTTGCAAGTAAAAAAACAAATAATGGACTTAATAAAGAATGGCACCTTAAAGGTAGGTAATAAAATGCCTACAGAAAGAGAATTATCAGAAAATTTAAAGGTTAGCAGAAACACTATAAGTGCAGCTTACAATGAATTGGAACAGGAAGGTGTTTTGAAGTCTTATCAAGGCAGAGGAACTTTTGTAGCTGAAGAAGCTAATCCATGGAAGGCTCAAAACATAAAAGAAAAAATAATAAAGTTTGTAGATTTAGGATTAGAAGAAGCAATAGAGACTGGAATGGACGTAGATGAATTCCTAGATATAGTTGCCCAAAGAGTTAAAGAAAAGAAAGAAATAATGAGTAAAATAACAGCTTTGTATGTGGAATGCAATATTGAACAATCAAGGATGTTTAGCAAACAGCTAACTGAAAGTACAAATATGAATGTAATTCCATTTACCTTAAATGACATAATGAATATAAATGAAGAAAAGAAAAATATAATAGAAAAGTGTCAGGTTATTATAGCTACATTTAATCATGTTAATGAAGTTGCTAGGTTGACTAAGCCATTTAAAAAAGAAGTAATTGGAGTAGCAATCAACGTAGACCTACAAACAATAGTTAAGATAGCAAGATATCCTGAAGAAACTAAGTTTGGATTTGTTTGTATGTCACAAGAGTTTATGTTTAAAGCAAGAGGAGCTTTAGAAAAAGCTGGCTTAGGTAATATCAATATACAGTATACAAATGTTACAGATAAAGATGAATTGAAAAAGACTACAAATAGCTCAGATGTAATAATAGTTTCACCTGGTAGATATAAGGATGTAAAAGAAATCGTAGGTGAAGAAAAAGAAGTATTAAGATTTATATATAGTCTTGATGATAGCTCAATAAAGGCATTAAAATCAAAAATGATTGAATTAAAATATCAAAAGTAAATTTGGGAGGGTTCATAATGAAAACTTTAGTAATAGGTGTAATTGGATCAGATTGTCATGCTGTAGGAAACAAAATATTAGAACATTCATTTACACAAGCAGGATTTAATGTAGTAAATATAGGGGTTCTTTCTCCACAGGAGGATTTTATAAATGCTGCAATAGAAACTAATGCAGATGCTATAATAGTTTCATCATTATATGGACATGGAGAAATAGATTGTAGAGGATTAAGAGAAAAATGTGATGAAGCAGGATTAAAAGGGATATTAATGTATGTTGGTGGAAACTTAGTTGTTGGAAAACAAAAGTGGGAAGATGTTCATCAAAAGTTTAAAGAAATGGGATTCGATAAAGTGTATGCTCCAGGAACATCACCAGAAATAACAATAAGGGACTTAAAGACAGACTTAAAAATAGAAAATTAATTTAAATAAAACCTCTGTGTGAGAAAACAGGAGTGATAGAGTTGGATTGTTATTTGCTTATAGATTTTGGTAGTACTTATACCAAACTTACTGCCGTAGATATTGAGAATGAAGAAATACTTGCTACTGCAAAGGATATTACTACTATTGAAAACGATATAATGGTAGGTTTTAATAATGCTTATGAAAGGTTGCAAGAAAAGCTTCAGGGTAAAGAAGTCAACTTTATTAAAAAATTGGCTTGTTCTTCAGCGGCTGGAGGATTAAAAATGGTTGCCATTGGCTTAGTACCTGAGCTTACAGCTGAAGCAGCAAAAAGAGCAGCATTAGGTGCTGGAGCAAGGGTATTAAATGTATATAGCTATGATTTAACTTCAAAAGAGATAGAAGAAATTAGAAACTCAAAATTGGACATCATACTTCTTGCTGGTGGTACTGATGGAGGAAATAAGGACTGTATAATCCATAATGCAAAAATGCTTGCTGAAAGTGGAATAGATCTTCCGATAGTAGTAGCTGGTAATAAAGTGGCAGTGGACACTGTTGAAAAAATACTTAAAGATGCAGGTATGTTTTATAAAATAACTGATAATGTAATGCCAAAGCTCAATGCATTAAATGTGGAACCAGCTAGAGAAGAAATAAGAAAAATATTTATGGAAAAAATAGTTGAAGCTAAGGGTATGAAAGATGCAGAAAACTTTATAAATGGAATATTAATGCCAACACCGGCAGCAGTACTGAAAGCAGCAAGGGTTTTAAGCGAAGGAAGCGATAAAGAAGAAGGATTAGGAGACTTGGCAGTAGTCGACATAGGCGGAGCTACTACTGATGTACACTCATTAGCTGATGGAGAACCATCAAAGGCTGGAGTAACACTAAGAGGTCTTCAAGAGCCTTTTGCAAAGAGAACTGTAGAAGGTGATTTAGGGATGAGATATTCTGCAGTTGCTTTATGGGAAGCAGCTACAACAAGAAAAATACAAAAATATCTAGGTGATAAGACAGTAGACATAGAGGCAAATTGTAGATATAGAGCAGAGAATATAAGAATGGTACCAACTACAGAAGAAGAAATAAAGTTTGATGAGGCTATGGCAAAAACTGCAACTGAAATAGCTTTAGAAAGACATGTTGGGGTGCTTGAAACATTATACACACCATGTGGTGTTATATATTCACAGGAAGGTAAGGATCTTTTAGAGGTTAAATATTTAATAGGAACAGGTGGAGTACTAGTTCATAGCGAAAATCCTGCTGAAATATTAAAAGCAGGAACATTTGATGTGACTAACCCTACTTCTCTAAAACCAAAAAATCCTAAATATTTAATGGATAAGACATATATCTTATCTGCTATGGGGTTATTAGCAGAAGTGAATCCAGATAAAGCAGTAAGAATAATGAAAAAATATTTGGTTAATGTAGATTAGGAGGTAATCGGATTGGAACTTAAAAATAAAAAATGGACTGATGAAGAGTTTTTCAATATGAGAAAAGAGGTTTTAGCACAGTGGCCAACTGGTAAAGAAGTAGATCTTCAAGAAGCTGTTGAGTACTTAAAGAACATACCTGAAAGCAAAAGCTTTCCAGCTAAATTAAAGAAGGCTAAAGAAGCAGGAATTACGTTAGCTCAACCAAGAGCAGGTGTTGCTTTATTAAATGAGCATATAGAACTTTTAACATATCTTCAAAATGAAGGTGGAGCAGATTTGCTTCCATCAACTATAGATAGCTATACAAGACAAAACAGATACGATGAATGTGAAGTAGGAATTCAAGAAAGTATAGCGGCAGGAAGATCACTATTAAATGGTTTCCCAGGAGTTAACCATGGAGTAAAAGGATGTAGAAAAGTATTTGAATCAGTAGAATTGCCTCTTCAAGCAAGACACGGTACACCAGATGCTAGACTACTTACAGAGATAATTCATGCAGCAGGTTGGACTTCAAATGAAGGTGGCGGAATATCCTACAACATTCCTTATGCAAAGAGTGTATCTATAGAAAAAACTTTATTAGATTGGCAGTACTGTGATAGACTTGCTGGATATTATGAAGAGCAAGGAATATCTATAAATAGAGAGCCATTCGGTCCTTTGACAGGTACATTAGTTCCACCAAGTACATCAAATACAGTTGCTATAATAGAAGCTCTACTTGCAGCAGAGCAAGGTGTTAAAAACATAACTGTTGGATATGGACAATGCGGAAACCTAGTTCAAGACGTTGCAGCTATAAGAGCTTTAGAAGAACAAGTAAATGAATACTTAAAACAATATGGATATAATGATGTTTATGTAACAACAGTATTCCATCAATGGATGGGTGGATTCCCACAAGATGAAGCAAAAGCTTTTGGAGTTATATCATCAGGAGCAGCAACAGCAGCTTTAGCTGGAGCTACAAAGGTTATAGTAAAAACTCCTCATGAAGCATTAGGAATACCAACAAAAGAAGCAAATGCAGCAGGAATAAAGGCTACAAAGATGGCTTTAAATATGCTTCAAGGACAAAGACTTCCTATGTCAAAAGAATTAGAAACAGAAATAGCTGTAATTAAAGCTGAAACAAAATGCATGATGGATAAATTATTCGAACTTGGAAATGGTGATTTAGCTATAGGAACAGTAAAAGGCTTTGAAGTTGGAACAGTAGATATACCATTTGCTCCAAGCAAATACAATTTAGGACAGATGATGCCAGCAAGAGATAATAATGGAGCTGTAAGATATCTTAACTTTGGAAACGTACCTTTAAGTGATGAATTAAAAGAATTTAACATGAAAAAGCTACAGGAAAGAGGTAACTTTGAAGGAAGAGAAGTAAGCTTCCAAATGACAATAGATGATATATTCGCTGTAGGTAAGGGTGTTCTTATAGGAAGACCAGAATAATAAGAATAAATATTTGATGTTAATTATTAAGGCTACCGTTTTTTAAGCGGTAGTCAACAACTATAGGTATACATATTAATAAATATTAAAAATAAACTATTTAGAAAGACAGGTGTAAAAATGAAAATAGTTGATGTTATTTGTGCAGAAGGAAAAACTGGATTTTATTTTGATGACCAAAGAGCAATAAAAAAAGGAGCAAAGCATGATGGATTTACATATGTAGGAGAGCCTGTAACAGATGGCTTTACTAGTGTTAGACAGGCGGGAGAAGCTATATCTGTTATGTTAGTGCTTGAAGACGGTCAAGTAGCACACGGAGATTGTGCTGCTGTTCAATATTCAGGAGCAGGCGGAAGAGACCCACTATTTTTAGCAAAAGACTTTATACCAGTAATTGAAAATGAAATAGCACCAAAGCTTATAGGAAGAGAGTTAAACAGCTTTAAAGCTCTTGCAGAAGAATTTGATAACATGAAAGTTAACGGAAATAGATTACACACAGCTATAAGATATGGAGTATCTCAGGCAATACTTGATGCTGTAGCGAAATCACAAAAGATAACTATGGCTGAAGTTATAAGAAATGAATACAATCCAGAAGCTGAAATTAAAAGAGTTCCAATATTCACTCAATCAGGAGACGATAGATACGATAACTCAGACAAAATGATCATAAAAGGTGCAGATGTAATGCCTCATGCACTTATAAATAACGTAGAAGAAAAGCTTGGATTAAAAGGTGAAAAGTTATTAGACTATGTTAAATGGCTAAGAGATAGAGTTCTACAATTAAGAACAACAGAAGAATATAATCCAATATTCCATATAGATGTTTATGGAACAATTGGGGCTGCATTTGATTGCAACATAAAGGCTATGGCTGATTACTTAGGAACTTTAGAAGAAGCTGCTAAGCCACTCCAATTAAGAATTGAAGGACCTATGGATGTAGAAGATAGACAAAAACAAATGGAAGCAATGAGAGACTTAAGAGCTGAGATAGACGGAAGAGGAATAAAAGTAGAATTAGTTGCCGATGAATGGTGTAACACTGTAGAAGATGTTAAGTTCTTTACTGATAACAAAGCTGGACATATGGTTCAAATAAAGACTCCAGACCTTGGAGGCGTTAACAATATAGCTGATGCTATAATGTACTGCAAAGAACATGGTATTGGAGCTTATTGTGGAGGAACTTGCAACGAAACTAATAGATCTGCTGAAGTTACAACAAACATAGGTATGGCTTGTGGAGCAAAACAGGTACTTGCAAAACCAGGAATGGGTGTAGACGAAGGCTACATGATAGTTAACAACGAAATGAACAGAGTACTTGCATTAATAAATAGAAGAAACAAATAAGCAGATTTTTAGTTATGAAAAGGCGGTTTTAGAAACTGCCTTTTCATGTATAAATTAAATTTAAACTTCATGAAAAGGAGAATAGTTTAATTATGAGAGAGATAAATGTATCAGAGGTAACAAAGGCAGTAAAAAAATTATGTATAGACGCAAATTATTATCTTTCAGCTGATGTTAAAAATAAGATAGAAGAGGCTGCAAAAAATGAAACATGGGATATGGCAAAAGGTATTCTAGACAAAATTCTCACTAATGTACAGATTTCCAAAGATGAAGATATGCCGATTTGTCAGGATACAGGAATGGCATGCGTTTTTGTTGAAATAGGTCAGGATGTACATTTAGTAGGCGGAAGCATAGAAGATGCAATAAATGAGGGCGTAAGACAAGGATATGAAGAGGGATACCTAAGAAAATCTGTAGTAAAAGATCCATTAGATAGAGTTAACACAAAGGATAATACACCTGCAGTAATATACTATGATGTTGTACCAGGAGATAAATTAAAAATTACTGTAGCACCAAAGGGATTTGGTTCTGAAAATATGAGTCAGCTAAAAATGTTAAAGCCTGCAGATGGGCTAGATGGCGTGAAAGAATTTGTTCTTAAGGTAGTAAAAGAAGCAGGCCCTAACCCATGTCCACCAATAGTTGTAGGAGTTGGGATAGGTGGAACTTTTGATAGAGCTGCTAATCTAGCTAAAAAAGCGCTTATTAGACCTTTATCAGAGAGAAATAGCAATCAATTCTATGCAGACTTAGAAAATGAGCTATTAGAGAAAGTAAACTCCATTGGTATAGGACCACAAGGATTTGGTGGAAAGACTACTGCTCTTGCAGTAAATATCGAAACATATCCGACACATATAGCTGGTTTACCTGTGGCAGTAAATATAAATTGTCACGTTACAAGACACTCAGAAGTAATACTATAAGTAGAGTTAACAATCTAAATTGGAGGGATAGCAATGGATAAGAGAATAACAACTCCACTAACAGAGGAAAAAGTTAAGGAATTGAAAGCTGGAGATAGCGTTTTAATATCAGGAATTATATATACTGCAAGAGATGCCGCTCACAAGAGATTAGTAGAACTTTTAGATAAAGGTGAGAAATTACCTGTAGATGTTGAAAACTCAATTATATACTACGTAGGTCCAACCCCAGCAAAGCCAGGTCAGCCTATTGGATCAGCAGGCCCAACTACTAGTTATAGAATGGATTCTTATGCACCAAGACTCTTAGAAATTGGTTTAAAAGGCATGATAGGAAAGGGATTAAGATCAAAGGAAGTTGTAGAATCCATGAAGAAGAATAAGGCTGTTTATTTTGCAGCTATAGGGGGAGCAGCTGCGTTAATGGGTAAATCCATAAAAAGTGCAGAAATAGTTGCTTACGAAGATTTAGGTTCTGAAGCCATAAGAAGACTTGAGGTAGAGGATTTACCTGTAGTTGTAGTTATAGATTCAGAGGGAAATAACCTTTATGAGATGGGACAGAAAGAATATCTTAACTCAGTAAAGTAAATTATAATTAAGAATTGATAACTGTTTCTAGTTGTTATCAATTCTTAATTTCTGATTATCAATGTTAGGAGGATTTAGAATGAAAATAAATAAAGTGGCTAAAGCCGGAACGCTTGAATCTAATGACATAATGATTATGGTTATGCCTAATGAAAAAGGTGGAGTAGAGCTTCAGCTTGAAAGTATTGTTATAAAACAGTTTGGAAATCAAATAAAAAGTACAATATTAGACAAACTTAAAGAAATGAATGTAGAAGATGTAGTTATAAAGGCACAAGATAAGGGTGCATTAGACTATACAATTAAAGCAAGAGTGCAAACTGCTATAGAAAGAGCTGTGTAAATTTTTATTGAAGTTCGAGGTGATATAAATGAAAAAATTAAGAAGAACTATGCTTTTTATGCCTGGAAACAATCCAGGAATGCTTCAAAATGCATCAATTCTTGGAGCTGATTCTGTAATACTTGATTTAGAAGATGCAGTAAGTCTTACAGAAAAGGATAGCGCAAGAGTCCTTGTAAGAGAAGCGATTAAGGTTCTAGATTATTCAAAAGTAGAACTAGTTGTAAGAGTAAATCCTCTTGATACAGAATATGGGTTAAAAGACATTGATACAATAGCAAGAGTAAAGCCGGATAGTTTAATGATTCCAAAAGCTACAGAAGAACAAATACAAATTATAGACAATACACTTTCAAAGATAGAAAGTGAGGAAGGGTTTAAGCAGGGAATAATAAAGCTTATACCAATTGTAGAAACAGCTTATGGATTAGAAAATGTATATAGCATAATTAATTCTTCAAAAAGAATAGTTGCTGTTCTTTTAGGAGCAGAAGACTTAACTTCTGACTTTGGAATAAAAAGAACCAAAGAAGGAGAAGAAATATTCTATGCAAGGAATAGAGTTTCAACTGCATGTAGGGCTGCCAGAGTAGATGCTATAGATACTCCATTTACTGATACAAATGATTATGAAGGCCTTGCTAAGGATACAGCTAAAGCAAAGAGTGTAGGATTTACAGGAAAAGCATCCATAAACCCAAGGCAAATTGACACTATACATTCAGTCTTCGCACCAACAGAACATGAGATTAAACACTCATTAAGAGTACTTGAAGCAAGAGATGAAGCAAAAGAAAAAGGTCTTGGAGTTTTCTCGTTAGATGGAAAAATGGTGGATGCACCTATAATAAATAGGGCAACAACAATTGTTGAGTTAGCCAAAATGTTAGGACTTATTTAGTAATTAATTTTATAAAGAGAGGGATTAGCATGAAAAATGTACTAGGAAGAGAGATTCCTGATTACATAGAAGGTTACGGAGAAGTAAAGCCTTTTCAGGGAGCCTTTGCAAACTATGGAACTAGAGAAAAAGTAGGTGTAAAGGTAAGCAGTGTAAAACCGGGAGACGAAAAAGTATTAAATAGTATTGATGAGGCATTAGACAAAATTGAACTAAGAGATGGAATAACTATATCTTTTCACCATCATTTAAGAAATGGTGACTTTGTACTTAATAATGTAGTATACGCTATTGCAAAAAGAGGAATAAAGGATATAACTATTGCTGCAAGCTCAATATTCCCAGTTCATGAGCCTCTTGTTGAGCATATGAAAAATGGAGTAGTAACAGGAATAGTTGCAAACTACATATCAGGACCTGTTGCTAGAGCTATATCTGATGGATATTTAAAGAAGCCAGCAGTTATGATGACTCATGGAGGAAGACCTAGAGCAATCGAGAGTGGCGATTTACATATAGATATAGCATTTATTGGAGCACCAACAGCGGATAGTTACGGAAACATAAATGGGGTATATGGAAATGCTGCCTGTGGGTCCCTTGGATATGCAGTAGCAGATGCTGAGTATGCTGATAAAGTAGTTGCGATTACAGATAATTTAGTGACATATCCTGCATGCCCAATAGAAATAAGCCAAATCTATGTAGATTATGTTGTAAAAGTTGACTCTATTGGGGACCCAAAGGGTATCGTATCAGGTACTACAAGAATAACTAAAGATCCTGTAGGACTTAAAATAGCTAAGATGGCAACTAAGGTTATAGAAGCATCAGGTCTTGTTAAGGATGGTTTGTCATTCCAAACAGGAGCAGGCGGAACTTCTCTTGCAGTTGCAGCGGAACTTAAAGAATTGATGAAAAATAAGGGAGTAGTAGGAAGCTTTGCTGCTGGTGGAATAACTGGCTATATAGTGGATATGCTAAAAGAAGGATTATTTAGAAATCTATTTGATGTTCAATGTTTTGACTTGGATGCAGTTGAATCATATAGAGATAATCCTAAGCATCAAGGTATGTCAGGTTCTATGTATGGAAATCCTCATAACAAAGGAGCTGTAGTAAACAACTTAGATGTAATGATACTTGGTGCTACCGAAATAGATACTGACTTTAATGTAAATGTAACTACAGGTTCAGACGGAGTTATAATGGGTGGATCTGGTGGACACAGCGATACAGCAGCTGGAGCAAAACTCGCTATTGTGGTTACAAACCTTATAAAAGGAAGACTTCCAATTATAAAAGATAGAGTTACTACAGTAACTACTCCAGGTGAGAGTGTTGATGTGGTTGTTACTGAAAGAGGTATAGCTGTAAATGAAAATAGAAAAGATTTAATAGAAAAATTAAGCAATACAAATTTACCAGTTATGACTATAGAAGAATTAAAAGAATTAGCTGAAAAAATGACAGGGAAACCAGAAGCTATAGAAACATCAGATGAAGTTGTGGCTATAGTAGAATATAGAGATGGAACAGTTATAGATGTGGTTAGAAAACCAATAGTTTAGTAACATATTTATATACCTTAAATTAAAGGAGAGAAAATAGATGTTTGATTTAAGACTCCAGAAAATAAATTTAAAGAACGAATATGAGAAAAATGAGGTATATAAATTCTTAGAAGAGTTTGGATTAACTTTAGATAAGGACGTAGACCATACTATTGTTTTAAGAGATATAAATGATAATATTAAAGCAACCTGTTCTAAAGCTAAAAATGTTTTTAAATGTTTTGCAATATCAGAAGATATAAGAGGAGAGAATGTAACTTCTTCTCTTATATCTAATTTAATAGATAAGCTTTTTGAAGAAGGAATTTTTCACAGTTTTATATTTACAAAGCCAGACAAAGTTAAAGTTTTTAATTCACTTAACTTTAAAACTATACTTGAGGTAAAAGATGCAGCACTATTAGAATATGGCATATATGATATAAATAAAGCATTAGATGATATTGCGGCAAAGTATAGTATAGATAATTCTACAGAAAAGGGAGCCTTAGTGATGAATTGCAATCCCTTTACAGAAGGTCATAGATACCTAATTGAGCAGGCATCAAAAAGTTGTGAAAAGGTATTAGTATTTATTGTGGAAGAAGATAAATCCCTTTTCCCGTTTAAACACAGATATGCTATTGTGAAAGAAGCAGTAAAGGATTTAGAAAATGTAACAGTTATTCCAGGTGGAGAATACATTATATCTTCTGCTACATTTCCTTCATATTTCATAAGGAAAGAAGATGAAAAACTAAAGGCTTATGAAAGTATAGACTGTGGGATATTCGGAAAATACTTCTGTAGTAAATTAAATATAGTAAAAAGATTTGTAGGACAGGAACCTTATTGTAATGTCACTAATACTTATAATCAAACTCTAAAGGAGATTATGCCTCAGTATAAAGTAGAACTTATTGAGTTGGAAAGAAAAAAATATGATGGATACTATATAAGTGCATCTAAAGTTAGAGAACTTATAAAAAATGATAAAATAGAAGAAGTAAGAAATATTGTACCAGAAGCAACCTGGAACTTTTTAAATTCACATGAAGGAAAGGAGATAGCTGGGAGAATAAAGAGCAGCAATTCTCCACATTAACTATGAAGGAAGATAGTACTAAATTAAAAAACGAAATAGATATGATAAAAGATATACTAACATTTATAGACGCTTCTGTAGATTCAGAAGCGTTAAATGATTATATAATAAGGTATACTAAACAGTATGTACCAGAAGACATACTTACTGAAAGAGAAGAAAGAGTTCACGTACAAGAAGAACTAATAAAAAAGTATAATTCTTCTCTTATTTGTATTAGAGTAAATTATCCAGGGGTAATTAAAAATGACTATGTTTCAATTGGAATAATGAAAATCTTATGTGATATGGTTATCAAAGAGTTTAGCTATCACATTTTATATAAAAAGTTTAATATAACAGCAGAAGGCCCTATACTTACATTAGTTGTAGACGAGGTAGCTATGGATATTAAAAATAGAACCGTAGGTATTGAGGAGAATCACCCATTAGGAAGGTTTGTTGACATAGACGTATATGATAAATATAATAGAAGTCTAAGTAGAAAAGACTTAGGGCTGGATAGTAGAAGGTGCTACATATGTGAAAATTATGCACATATATGTGTGAGACAAAGACAACATAATAAGAAAGAGATTAAGAATTTTATAAAAAATAGTTATGATAGTTTCTTATAAACTACAAAAATAATATAATTATTACATTAATGATAGCAAGTTGCTACATTTAGGAGGAAAATAGAGTGGGATTTAGAGATAGGGAAAGTAGTTTGTTTGGAAATATTTCTATAAGGACTAAAATAATTATATTTTGTATTCTAATGCTAATAGCAGGGGGAATTGTTTACAAGGAAGCATTAAACAATAATATTAATAGCAATAAAAGTATTATAGAAAAACAAAATAGCAAAACAGATAATAGTCCATCGGCAACTATCAAGGGTTCTGATAGCTCACAAAATACAAAGAATGAAGCTCAAAAAATTCAGGAAGAAAAGAATAAAAGACTAGAAGAACTGTACGAGCAAAGTTCAAAAGCCTTTAGTGAAAAACGATATGCTGACACTATAAGCACGGCAAATGATATTATAAAGGAAGATGCGAACTTTTATAAAGCCTACAATATAAAAGGAATTGCTTTATGTTATAGTGGAAGTTATGAAGAAGGTATGAAGAATATAGATAGATCACTGGAGTTAAAACCAGACTTTGGATATGCAAGATTTAATAAAGCACTAGCATACGAACTACAGGGCAACTATGATGATGCTTTGAGTTGGTATGATAAGGATTTAGAAATTGAAAATTATATATGGAGTTACTATGGCAAGGCTAGCATATACGGAAGAAAAGGGGATGTAGAGAATACAGTAAAATACTTAAAAATAGCTATAGATATGTCGCCTGAAATTAAAAAATTTGCTAGTGACGAGGAAGATTTTAATCCAGTAAGGGACTCTAAAGAGTTTCAAGATTTAATAAAATAAAAATAATCCCCAACAATTTTTAAACGTTGGGGATTATTTTCTTTTATAATTGTGGATAAAATTAAATTTAGGTATTTTCAACGCTAATATTATACTTTTTACATTTTAAAGCAACAGTTCTATGGGTTATGCCTAAAGTCTTACCAGCTTTGTTATAGCTTTTATATTTTTTCATGGCAAGAGCTATAATTTCTTTTTCGTAATACTCTAAAGGCTGAAGTTCTCCATTTTTAAAATTTATCAAACCAGACTTTTCTGGGCTTGTATTTACAATATAGAAAGGTAAATCTTTTTCTGTTATTATGGTACCATCACACATATTTATTGCTCTTTCTATAATATTTTCAAGCTCTCGTATATTACCAGGCCAATGGTATTCTTGAAGGTGTATTAAAGATTTAGTATCTATACCTGAGACATTTTTATTTAACTTATTACTTATCTTATGAATAAAATGTTCTGCTAAAAGATTTATATCTTCTTTTCGTTGTCTTAAAGGTGGGAGCATAATGCTTATAACATTTAATCTATAATATAAATCTTCTCTAAAGTTATTTTGTTCTATCATTTTTTCGAGGTTTCTATTAGTAGCAGCAATTATTCTTACGTCTACAGTTTGAGTGGTAAGCCCGCCTACGCTTTCAAATTCTCTCTCCTGTAGTACTCGTAGAAGCTTAACTTGCATTGAAAGGGGCATATCGCCTATCTCATCTAAAAAAATAGTTCCTCCATTTGCTATATTAAATTTACCTGGTTTACTTTTTATTGCCCCAGTAAAAGCGCCTTTCTCATAGCCAAAGAGTTCACTTTCAAGTAGATTTTCAGGAATAGCGGCGCAATTTACTCTAACAAAAGGCATATCTTTTCTAGTGCTATTATTGTGGATAGCTTTTGCTATAACCTCTTTCCCTGTACCACTTTCGCCACGTATCAATACTGTAGATGTAGACTGAGAAGCTTTTTGAGCTATTACAAGACAATCCTTGAGAGAGCTGCTGCATCCTATAATAGAATCAAATGAACTTACGAGCTTTGTATGTCTTTTTAACTCCTCTTTGTAATAATTTAATTCTTCTTCCGATTCTTCTAGTTTTTTTACAAGATCTTTTAATTCATCTACTGCTTGAAAAACACCCAAGGCCCCTATAACCTTATCATTGGAAAATATGGGGGACTTACTGGCGATAACAAGACGATTGTTTATATATTGAGTTTCACCGACTTTACGTTTTTTAGATAAGGCAATATTAGTAAGATCGGTATCTGGAAGGATGTCTTTAACGTATCTTCCAATAACATCATTTGCTTTTTTACCAATAATTTTTAAGGCATAATCATTCATAGCTGTGATATAGCCATCAATATCTATAACTAGTATACCAACTGGTATGTTTTCAACAATTTGCTCATATGCTATAGTATTTTCCTCTATAATATCATCAATTTTAGATAGAACAGAATTATTAGTGGCCATGTCCTTAGTGATAAAATTGCAGAGATCAATTACTGCTTTTTGCCCATTTATAGAATCTTCTTTACATGAGATTTCTATTATTTCATCTTCTCTTATCTTTAAGGAAATTAACGCTAACATACTTATAGCTAAAGGTTCCTTAGAAGATAAGTTGCGTATATAAAGATTTATACCGTATTTACTTTTAAGTTCAGCAACCTTGTGAACTATCATTGCGGCTACTCTTGTATGTATTCCATTATGAATAGGAACAGTTATACTATTTTTATACATAATTCCTCCCTATTTGATAAAAAGTATCATATATATTGAAAATGTTGATAAAAATTATCAATAATATATTAACCCATATAAATCAATAAGTCTAGAATTTTTATAAGGAATTTGTGGTAAATTTTTATTAATGTATATGTTTACGTTGATAATTTTTATCAACCTGTTTTTCTACAAATTTTTTAAATTTATAATATTAATTTTAAAAATTATTTATAATATGTAGTTTAGATTGAGAAGAATAAAGGCATATACAATATAAAATAGAAAATAATACTTTTGTAATGAAATTTTTAAATCTTTGGCATAGGAATTGCTTGAATAATATTGATATTGGATTTAAAATGACTTGGAATTAAGAGCTGAATTTAAATAGATAATTATTTATTTTGAGGAGGAAGAAAAATGAAAATAGGTATTGCAGCTTCAAAAGGATATGCTATAGGTACAGTTGTAGTAAAAGAAGAAAATGAATTAAACATAGAAGAGAGAGTAATAGAGAATGTAGAGGCTGAAAAGGAGAGATTTAAAAAAGCTCTAGAAGCTTCTAAGGAACAGCTATTAAATATAAAAGAAAAAGCAGCAAAAGAAATGGGTGCAGACAAGGCGGCGGTTTTTGAAAGTCATGCAATGCTATTAGAAGACCCAGAATTTGCAGGTGCTGTTGAAATGGGAATAGAGAGTAATAAAATCAATGCTGAAAAAGCACTTCAAGATGTTGTAGATATGTACGCTGGAATATTTGCAGCTATGGAAGACGAATACATGAGGGAAAGAGGCGCTGATGTAAAAGACGTTGGAAAAAGAGTTCTTGCAAACTTACTAGGTAAGATATCAGGAGATTCAGATTTAATGGCAGAAAATACAGTAGTTGTTGCACATGACTTAACACCATCTGATACTGCTCAGCTTGATAAGAGCAAGGTTGTAGCATTCTTAACTAACATAGGAGGAAGAACTTCACATAGTGCAATAATGGCAAGAACTTTAGAAATTCCAGCTGTAGTTGGATTGCAAGATATAACTTCATCAGTAAAAAATGGAGATACCATTATTGTAGATGGTATTGAAGGAGTTGCCATAGTAAATCCAGATATTGAAACGATAAAAAAATATGAAGCAAAAAAAGAAGCTTTTCAAAAAGAAAGAGAAGAACTTAAAAAATTAATAAGTGTTAAGACCGTTACTAAAGCTGGAAAGCGTGTTGAAGTTGCGGGAAACATAGGAAAGCCAGAAGACGTCCATCAAGTGCTAGCAAACGGTGGAGATGGAGTAGGCTTATTTAGAACTGAATTTTTATATATGGATAGAGATGATATGCCAGGCGAAGAAGAACAATTTGAGTCATATAAATATGCAGTAGAAAAAATGGAAGGAAGACCAGTAGTTATAAGAACACTTGATATAGGTGGAGATAAAAAACTTCCATATTTACCGCTTCCAGAAGAGATGAATCCATTCCTAGGTTATAGAGCTATAAGAATTTGTCTAGATAGAAAAGATATATTTAGAACTCAATTGAGAGCATTACTTAGAGCTTCAGCTTTTGGTAATCTTAAAATAATGTTCCCAATGATAGGATCATTAGAAGAGTTCTTACAAGCTAAAGAAATTCTTAAAGAGTGTATGGAAGAGTTGAAAAAAGAAGGAAAAGATTTCAATGAAAATCTTGAAACAGGAATAATGGTTGAAATACCTGCTGCAGCAGTTTGTGCAGATGAACTTGCTAAGTATGTAGACTTCTTTAGTATAGGAACTAACGATTTAATTCAATATACTTTAGCAGCAGACAGAATGAATGAAAAAATATCATACCTTTATAATCCAATGCATCCTGCAGTATTGAGACTTATAAAAATGACTATAGAAGCAGCGCATAAGGAAGGTAAATGGTGTGGAATGTGTGGAGAGATGGCTGGCGATGAAAAAGCTATCGCTACATTAGTAGAATATGGATTAGATGAATTCTCCATGAGTGCATCTTCCATATTAAAAGCAAAACAGTTGATAATGCAAAATTAATTATATAGTTTACTTAACTTAACAAAAATAAACCCTAAGCCAGATAAAAATCAAGCTTAGGGTTTATTTTTGTTAAAATATCAACTTTAAGGTATAATTTTAGTATATAATATAAGATATAGAACTAAAAATATTATTATTTGTACTGTATAAGGAGGAATTTATATGAAGAACTTGAAAATAAAAATATGTGTACTATGCTCTGTATCAATGATATTAGCATTTGGACTTACTGCTTGTTCAAATAAACAAGATAAATCTACTGCTGTAAATAATGAGACATCAGTACAACAAAATAATAATAATGAAAAGACTAATGATAGCCAAAATAACTCTAAAGAAACAAAAAATAATACAAGCACAGTTAATAAGCAAAATGCTAACATACCTAAGATTGTAAAACAGCAAGCTTCTAAAGAAACTAAAATAAGTTTTAATACACCATGGATAACTAGTAGCAATGGAAATAATGCAGCTTGCATAGAAGGAAGAGGTTCAGAAGCATTAGAAGAAGGTGTAGGAAAAATATTTGTAAAGGATAATAACGAAAATATCTTTAGCTTTGAAATAGCGGATAACCAAAAAATTTCACCAAGATATATAGAATGGGCAGATAATGAAAACTTAATGGTAATAATAGGTTCAGCTCACGGTACTGTTTCTAAAGGAGGGAATTTATATTTACTTAATGTTACTACAGGAAAATTATCGTTGATTTTTCAAACTCCAGATAAAAAACAACAAATTATGTCAACGAAAAAGAATGGTAATAATATAAGTCTAAAGGTAAATGTTTATGATGATGACGACTATAATAAATCACATGTAGAAAATTGGACTATTTATTCTTTTGATATAAATCTGAATAAACAAATGGAAGTAAAAAGCTCTACAGGAAAGCTTATATATACAATTAATGGAGCTAACCAGTAGATAAACCGAGGAGAATGATACATGGACAAATCCAAAAAAGCATACATTAAGGCATTAGAAAAGTATAATAATGGTTATATTGATAAGGCTATAGAACTCAGTGAAGAAAGTATTTCATTAGATATAAAAAATGCTGCAGCTATTAACTTAAAAGGTCTACTTTATTATCTAAAAGGTGATTTGGATACCTGTCAGAAGCTTTGGAAAATGAATTGCCAAGTGAATAAAGACGGAGTTTCAGAAAGATATTTAAGTGATAGTAAAAAAGATAGCGAAAGACAAAGGCTTTACTGTGAATCTTTAAGGCTTATTAAAGAGCTAAAAATAAATGATGCTTTAGGAATTTTGGATCAGTGTTCGCAAAGTGACTATAATTATATAAACGTAAATAACTATATCACAATTTGTTGCATAAACAAGGGTAATTATGATAAGGCACTTTCTCATATTGAGAAGGTGCTAAAGATTGACAAAAATAACGATATGGCTAAAGAAAACAAGAACGAATTAAAAAAATTAGGTATGATTAATTCAAAAGTAGATGCAAAGAAAATAGCCTGTGCATTTGGTGGAATAGTATGTATATTAGCTTTCACTTTAGTAGTAATAAATTTTGCAAAACATGATACTATAAGCAGGCTATTTATGAATGTGAATAATGTTAAAAGTACTTTTAAAAATAATGATACAAAAAAAGAGACTAGCAAGAGTGCTATAAAAGAAAGTGATGTAGCAAAAAATAATGCTGCAAAAAATAATATAGCAAGTGTCAAATCAGAAGCTCAAGTATTTCCAGCAGATAATATAAAAAATGATATTGAAAACAAAAATTTTGAGAATATATATAATGAATATATGAATTGGAAAGATAAGAACCTGTCTATCAATGATAAGCTTACTATATCAAAAGCTTATGAATTGTTACTTCAAGAAGGTATAAATTACTTTTATAATAAAGGTTCTGAATACATTAATGCAAAAAATTATTTAGAAGCTAAGGAATATCTTTTGAAGGCTTATAATTTAGGGGGACAAAGTTATTTGTATTCTCATATAATCTATATGCTTGGAAGTAGCTATGAATTATCCGGTGATGCTGAAAATGCTATAAAATATTATACACAATATGACGAAAATTTTAGCAATGGAGATTATGAAGAGACTATTCTTTATAACTTGGTAATAATATATAAAGATGTAGATAAAGATAAAGCAAAGAGTTACAGCCAAAAACTTATAGATAAATATCCAAACTCTATTTATAATAACTCTATAACAAAGGCATTAGTAAGGAATTAGACTAGTAATATTTTAATTTTATAATATTAATAAATATTTTGCTCATACATATAATTAAAAATAAAGAATAGACTAACTATGTAAAGTAATGTAGTTTATTTATTTGGATAATAATTATTAAAAACCATTGACTATGTTTTTTATATAGGATAAAATTAATATATAATATACCTAATAGGGGTATAAGTGGAGGTGGAATTATGATAAAAGAAATTAAAGACGAAAATTTTTCTAGCACCGTTGAAGGTTCTTCAGTGCCTGTAGTTGTAGATTTTTGGGCTTCTTGGTGTGGACCATGCAAAATGCTTGCTCCAATAATAGATGAAATAGCTTCAGACCTTGGAGGCAAAGCTCAATTCTTCAAATTAAATGTTGATGATAATCCTGTTACATCAACTCAGCATAGAATTTCAAGTATACCAACTGTAATGGTATTTAAGGGTGGAAATATAGTTGAGACGATAGTGGGCTTTAGACCTAAGGAAGCAATAAAAGGTTTAATAGAAAAGCATATATAATCTATGATTTAGAAATGACAAGTTAACCATAATGTTAATTTGTCATTTTGTATTATAATCTTTTAAGTGTTTAATATATTTTAAAATATACAAATTATTATAAGTACAATTAGGGAGTGAAAAAGATGAGATATGATATAGCTATTGTAGGTAGTGGTCCAGCAGGTTTATCAGCAGCGATAAATTCTAGAGTTAGAAATAAAAATATTATCTTATTTGGAAGTGCGGATTTTAGTAATAAGTTAATTAAAGCTCCTAAAGTAAATAATTACTTAGGCTTTTATGATATTACAGGAACTGAGTTAAAGGCTCAGTTTGAAAAGCATATGAATGTTATGGATATAGGTGTAACCACTGAGAGAATAAACAATATTTATGCAATGGGTGATTATTTCGCTTTAATGGTAAATGACAAAATGTATGAGGCAAAGTCAGTTATTATTGCTACAGGCATGGAATATACAAAACCATTGAAGGGAGAAGAAGAGTTTTTGGGAAGAGGAGTAGGATATTGTGCAACCTGTGATGCGCCTCTTTACAAAGGAAAGGTAGTAACAATAATAGGATATAATAAGGATGCTGAGGAAGAAGCCAATTACGTAAGTGAATTGACAGAGAAATTATATTACGTACCGATGTATAATGGAAACTATAATTTGAGAAATAACATTGAGACGGTTAATGATAGACCTTTAGAGATACAAGGGGAAGATAGAGTAAGCAAAGTAATATTGAGAAATGGAGAATTAGTTACTGATGGAGTATTTGTATTAAAGGATAGCGTAGCGCCAAATCAACTTGTTCCAGGCATTGCTATGGATAATGAACATATAAAAGTAGACTTAAACATGAAAACTAACATTCAAGGATGTTTTGCTGCAGGTGACTGCACAGGCAAGCCGTACCAATATATGAGAGCTGCAGGTCAAGGTCAGGTGGCAGCATTAAGTGCTGTTTCATATTTAGATTCAATTTAGGTAAAATTAAATAAAAAATAAGCCGAGAATATACCATTTTATCGGCTTATTTTTTATTTTCATGTGATTTAATAAACAAATAGCCTCATGCATATACTAAGATATGTATGAGGCTATTTATATATGTGCTTAGCTGCCTATAGCTAAAACAAAAGTATGTCTAGTTAACTACAAAAAAAACGTGATTTCCAATGGTTTTAACATTCTTTTTATTTATATTTTTCATCCATTGAGATGTAGCTATCTTAGGATTGTAGAAGAAAACTGCCTTTTCAGTAGGATCTTCTCCTTTTAATGCTTGGAATACTGCCTTATAGCAATCTTCATCAGGAGCTGCACTTATATTTCCATTTATTACGCAAGAAAAGGCTCCTCTTTGTTTAACTACACCTTCTACGGTTTTGGGGAATTCCGGATATTTTAAGCGATTTAGTATTACAGAAGCAACAGCTACTTTGCCTTCAAAAGGTTCACAGTTACTTTCTGCATAAACTACTTGAGCCATTAAGTGTATATCTTTTTGAGTAATATATACTTTTTGGTCTGAGCAGTTAAAAACTTGAACTACTTGATCTTGTTGATTAAATAATGTCGAATCCGAATTATTTGAATCCATGGCATTTACCTTGTTAACAGATAAAAGTAAAAGTGTCAACAAGATTGTTATAAAAAAAGTAATTTTTTTCAATATAATCCTCTCCTTTTACCTACGGGGTTAGCTGACGGGTTCGGTAAAGGCATAACCTACGCAAAATGCGATTCACCCCAAAATTTTGGTTTCCCCGTGTTTAATAAAAAACTTAGGCTAATGGTATTGTACCCATTAATTCAAAAAAAATACAGGGTATAACTTTTTTTATTAATATTTTATAAAATAAACTTGAGTATTGAAATAAATAACATTAAATAGTGTATAATTGTAAATAGGTATTTTTATAAGGGCGGTGAAATGGGTGGAAATATTAGATATTGTAGTTAATTCAATTAAAAATATGGGCATATCTTCCATAATGGATATATTGGTAGTTTCATATATTTTTTATAAAGGTTATATGCTGATGAGAGAAACTAGAGCTGAACAACTTTTAAAGGGAATAATATTTATAATATTACTTATTCCGGTCAGTAGCTTTCTCAATTTGACAATGCTAAATTGGATTCTAACTAAAACATTAACGATAGGAGTTCTTTCATTTATCATCATTTTTCAACCAGAAATACGTCGTGCTTTAGAGCACTTAGGAAGAACTGCATTTAATGATAAACACATTTTAGAAGATGAAGAAACAATGGAAAGAGTTATAACTGAAGTTGTAAATTCTATAGAAAATTTATCTGATACTAGAACAGGTGCGTTACTAGTAATTGAACAAATGACAGGCTTAGGAGATATAATAAATACTGGGACTAAGATAGATGCAATGGTGTCTTCTGCTCTTCTTGAAAATATCTTTGTGGTTAACACTCCACTGCATGATGGAGCTACAATAATCAGAAATGATAGAATTGTGTCTGCAGGATGTTTTTTGCCACTAACTAATAATCAAGAAATAAACAAAAAGTTAGGAACCAGACATAGGGCAGCTATTGGTTTATCTGAGAACTCTGATGCCCTAGTTATAGTGGTATCTGAAGAAACCGGTAATATTTCACTTGCGGTAAATGGTGTTCTTACAAGAAATTATACGAAAGAAAGACTTAAAGATATTCTTATTAGAATAATTAAGAGAAGACAGCAAAAAAAGCTGACTTTTAGAGAGCAGGTGATGGTATGGAAGAGAAAAATAAAAGGCAGCAAATAATAATTAGAATATGCTGCGTTATCACATCAACTATACTATGGTTATATATTTTTAATGTAGAAAATCCTATGAGAGAGCGCAAAATTTCTGTACCAGTACAAGTAATAAATAAAGATGTATTATCACAATCAAAGCTGGTATCAGTAGGGGAAGAACAGTTAAATGCAACTCTAACAATAAGAGGAAATGCTTCGGATATATATTCGGTAAAGCCTGAAGATTTTAAACTGGAATCGGATGTAGGAGCATATGTGGTAAAAAAAGGAGAAAACAAAATTCCAGTTACGGTGAGAAAAAGCCCTGAAAACGTAAGAATAGTAAATAGTGAAAATTTATGGGTGACAATAACACTAGATGAGCTAAAGCAAAAAACTGTATCAGTTAAGGTAATAACAGAGGGCAAAACTAAAGAGGGATTTTTTGCAATGCAGCCTATATTAAAAAGTACTGAAGTAGAAATAAATGGTCCATCAGATGCAATTAAATCTGTAAGTAGTGCAGTTGCCAGATGTGATTTAAAGGGTTCTACACAGGATGTAAAGGCGTTAGTATCTCTTCAACCAGTGGATTCTTCTGGGAATGTAATAAAGGATGTATCTGTAAAACCAGATTCGATACAAGTAACTGTACCAGTTAAAAAGATTAAAAATGTACCTATAAATTTAAAATTACAAGGGAATTTAAGCAATGAAGGAAATATAAAATCTATAATTCCTGTACCTGACACAATAGATATAGCTGGAGATGAAAAAGTAGTTTCCAATATAAAGGCTTTAGATACAGAAAATATAGATGTAAGCAAGTTATACAATAAAGATACTGCAGAGGTTAAAGTTGTTATTCCCCAGGGTGTCACTCTTGTAAATAGCAATGGTACAATTAAATTAAAAATTAATTTAGATAAAACTGTGCAGAAAGACTTTAATTTAAATATACAGACAAAGAATTTAGGGAATAACTATGCTGTAAGCTTAGATGTTGATAAGGTTAATATAACTGTTTCTGGCTCCGAAAGTACAATAAATAACTTAAAACCAGAAAATATTGAGTGTTATGTAGATTTAAATTCTCTATCTGAAGGTGAGCATGTTACTAATGTTATTCTAAACTTACCTAGCGGAATATCTAAGGTAGCGCAGAATCCGGCTACTGTAAAGGCAGTAATAACTAAAAAAATATTGGAGGGCAAAAATGTCAATCAGAATCAATAATATAACAATTAATATAGATGAAGATATAGAAGTTTTAAGAAATAAAGTAGCAAAAAGGCTAAGAATATCTGTTAATGATATAGAAAATTTTAAAATAATAAAGGAATCAATAGATGCTAGAAAAAAAGATTTAATTAAGTTTAATTATGCTGTTGAAATAAAGTGTGATAACGAATTAAAAGTAATAAATAGGATAAATGATAAGGATGTTAAAATACAAGAGGAAAGACATAAAGAAGAGTTTAAATTTGGCACTAAAAAAATGGCATATAGACCAGTTATAGTTGGAATGGGGCCTGCAGGTATGTTTGCAGGTCTTTTGATGGCGCAAAAAGGATATAAACCATTAATAATAGAACGAGGAGAAAAAGTTGAAGAGAGAACAGAGACTATAAATAAATTTTGGAGTACAGGAGAGTTAAACACTGAATCTAATGTACAATTTGGAGAAGGTGGAGCAGGAACTTTCTCTGATGGTAAGCTTACAACAAGAATAAAGGATACTAGATGTGATTTCGTGTTAGATGAGTTAGTTAAAGCTGGAGCACCTGAAGAAATTATATATAGCGGAAAGCCACACGTAGGAACCGATATATTAAAAATTGTTGTAAAAAATATAAGGGAAAAGATAATAAAGTTAGGTGGAGAAATCAAATTTAATAATAGACTAGAGGACTTAATCATTAAGGATAAACAATTGAAGGCGATTGTAGTAAATGGAGAGGAAATTCCATGTGAAAGCTTAATATTAGCTATTGGGCACAGTTCGAGAGATACTTATGAAATGTTATATAGAAAAGATATATTTATGGAGCCAAAGGCTTTTGCTATAGGTGTAAGAGTTGAGCATTCTCAAAAGCTAATAAATTTAAATCAGTATGGGAAATATGCTGAACATCCTAGGTTAAAGGCTGCAGATTACAGGCTTACACATACAACTAAAGCAACAGGCAGAGCTGTTTACAGCTTCTGTATGTGTCCAGGAGGAGAAGTGGTAGCGGCTGCTTCGGAAGAAGAAAGACTTGTAACAAACGGAATGAGTTACTATAAGAGAGATGAAGATAATGCTAACGCTGCTATTGTAGTTACCGTAGGAGAGCAGGACTTTGAAGGAGATACACCGCTAAAAGGTATGGAATTTCAAAGGCATTACGAAAAGTTGGCATATACGCTAGGTGGAGGCGGATACTTTGCACCTATTCAGTTAGTAGGCGATTTTATAGAGGATAGGGTATCTACTAAGTTAGGTGATATAAAGCCAACGTATAGACCGGGTTATGAATTCAAAGATTTAAGAAAATGTCTTCCAACTTATGTTTCCGAATCGCTAAAAGAGGGGTTAGCCAATTTTGATTTTAAAATCAAGGGCTTTGCAAGCAACAACGCAATTTTAACTGGAATTGAAACTAGAACTTCTGCCCCAGTGAAAATAACCAGAAATGATAGGCTTGAAAGTGTAAGTTTACAAGGCTTATATCCCTGTGGAGAAGGGGCTGGCTTTGCTGGCGGAATAGTATCTGCTGCAGTAGATGGATTAAAAGTTGCAGAAAGTCTAATGAAAGAGTATTGCCCATTATATTAAATTTTCTGAAAAATACTTTTTTGCGATATATCTGCTAAAATATAAATGAGTATATTAAAACGGTTTCATGGGGGTGTTATCATATGGATATTAAATATCTTATTCTCGTAATAAATCCTGGTTCAACCTCTACAAAAATAGCATTATTTAACAATGAGCAGTGTATAGCTTCTGAAAATTTATCACATAGTGTAGAAGAAATAAAGAAATTTAACAGCATTTATGAACAGAAAGAAATGCGCACAGAAGTTATAATGGAGTGGATTAGAAAACAGAATGTTTCCGTTGAAAGCTTATCAGCAGTAGTAGGTAGAGGTGGACTTTTAAGACCAATGCCAGGCGGGACTTATAAAGTTACAGAAAGAATGCTGGAAGATTTAAAAATAGGTTATCAAGGTCAGCATGCTTCAAACCTTGGTGGAATAATTGCATATACAATATCTAAAAAAGCAAACATACCTGCATTTATTGTTGATCCTGTGGCAGTTGATGAAATAGAAGATGTAGCTAGGATATCGGGACTACCAGATATTCCACGAAGATCACTTGTTCACGCATTAAATATAAAAGCTGTTACTAGGAGAGTGTGTACTCAGTTAAATAAGGACTTCAACAAAAGTTCCTTTGTTGTAGCTCATATAGGTGGTGGAATATCAATATCGCCAGTTAAAGACGGTAGAATAATTGATATGAATAATGCTAATGAAGAAGGACCTTTTTCTCCAGAGAGAGTAGGGGGACTTCCTGTAGGAGATCTAGTAAAGCTCTGTTACAGTGGTAAATATACATATGATGAACTAAAGAAAAAGATGATAGGTCAAGGTGGACTTACGGCATATTTAGGAACTAATGATGGAAGAGAAATTAATAGAAGAATAGATGAGGGCGATAAAAGAGCAGAGTTTATTCTGAATGCCATGGCTTATCAAATTGCTAAAGAAATAGGAGCTATGTCTGTAGAATTAAAAGGACAAATAGATGCAATAATATTGACAGGCGGTATGGCTCACAATAAAAAGCTCACAAGTTTTATAGAAGAAATGGTTAAATTTATTGCTCCTGTGACAGTAGTTCCAGGAGAAGATGAGATGTTAGCATTAGCTCAAGGTGCATTAAGAGCACTAAAGAGTGAAGAAATACCAAAAGTATATGAGGAAGAGGTGTTTATCAATGATTAAAAATTTTGCAGAAGTTTTACAAAAAGCTAAGGATCAAGAAACAAAAAAGGTAGCAGTCGCAGTAGCTCAAGACAAGCCAGTTCTTGAAGCTATTAGAGATGCTAAAGAGCAAGGAATAGCAGATGCTATACTAGTTGGCGAAAAGTCACAAATAGAAGCTATTGCAGCAGAAATAGGAATGGACCTAAGCAATTTTGAAATAGTTGATGAAAAAGATAATGTAAAAGCTGCACTAAAAGCTGTTGAGTTAGTTTCATCAGGAAAAGCTGATATGTTAATGAAGGGACTTATTGATACAGCAAACTTCCTAAGAGCAGTACTAAATAAAGAAGTTGGGTTAAGAACAGGAAAATTAATGTCACACGTTGGTGTATTTCAGTTAAATAATTTTGATAGATTATTATTCTTAACAGATGCTGCATTCAACATGTATCCAGAGCTTAAAGACAAAGTAGATATAGTTAAAAATGCAGTAACTGTGGCTCAAGCAGTTGGAGTAGAAAAGCCAAAGGTTGCTCCTATCTGCGCTGTAGAAGTTGTAAATCCTAGTATGCAAGCAACTGTAGATGCTTCAATACTTTCAAAGATGAATGACAGAGGTCAGATAAAAGGATGCTTCATAGATGGGCCACTAGCGCTAGATAATGCGCTATCAGAAGAAGCAGCAGCACATAAAGGAGTTACGGGACCAGTTGCTGGAAGAGCAGATATATTATTAATGCCAAATATAGAAGCTGGAAATATAATGTATAAGACTTTAACTTATACAACAGAATGCAAGAGTGGAGCATTATTAGTTGGAACATCAGCACCAGTTGTTTTAACTTCAAGAAATGATAGCCATGAAACAAAAATGTATTCAATAGCCTTGGCAGCATTAGTTGCTACTCAGTTAAAAAAGAAATAGTTTAATTACATATAAAATTACGAATTATTCACTTAAGTTTAAGGGAGGAAAAACAATGGCTTATAAATTATTAATAATAAATCCAGGATCAACATCAACTAAAATAGGAGTTTATGAGGACGAAAAACAAATATTAGAAGAGACTCTAAGACACTCATCAGAAGAGATAGGAAAATATGCTACTATATTTGATCAATTTGAATTCAGAAAAGAAGTTATACTACAAGTGCTAAAAGAAAAGAATTTTGATATAAACACATTAGATGCAATTGTAGGAAGAGGCGGACTTTTAAAACCTATTGAGGGCGGAACTTATGCTGTAAACGAAGCTATGCTTGAAGATTTAAAAGTTGGAGTTCAAGGACAACACGCATCAAACCTTGGTGGAATAATAGCTAATGAGATAGGTAACTCATTAAATATACCAGCATTTATAGTTGATCCTGTTGTTGTAGATGAAATGGATGATGTTGCAAGAATATCAGGAATGCCAGAAATTGAAAGAAAAAGTATTTTTCATGCATTAAATCAAAAAGCGGTTGCAAAGAGATATGCAAAAGAAAATAACAAGCCTTATGATGAATTAAATTTAATAGTTACACATATGGGTGGAGGAGTATCTGTAGGAGCTCACAAAAATGGAAAAGTTGTAGATGTAAACAATGCGCTAGATGGAGAAGGCCCATTCTCACCTGAAAGAAGCGGCGGACTACCAGTTGGAGATCTTGTTAAGCTTTGCTTCAGTGGTAAATATACTATTGATGAATTAAAGAAAAAGATAAACGGTAAAGGTGGAACTGTAGCATATTTAGATACTAATGATTTCAGAGTAGTAGAGCAGAAAGCATTAGAAGGAGATGCTAAATCAAAGTTAATATTTGATGCATTTGTTTTCCAGATTGCAAAAGAAATAGGTAAATGTGGAGCGGTATTATGTGGAAAAGTTGATGCTATATTATTAACTGGAGGAATTGCATACAGCAAGGCTGTAACAGCAGCTATAAAAGAAATGGTATCATTTGTTGGACCAGTTGTAATTTATCCAGGAGAAGATGAACTTTTAGCTCTAGCACAAGGCGGACTTAGAGTGTTAAAGGGAGAAGAAAAAGCTAGAGAATATAAATAATTTAATAGGCAATGCTAGAAGTACAGAACACATTCTTTTTCTGTACTTCTTTTCATATGTGAACTACTTTTAAATGAAGCAAACCAAAGAATTAGCACAGTTTAAAAGCTAGAGTGAATTTTTATGCAAGATTATGGATAAAAATCATGTTAGAAATTTTGAATATTTTATGATATAATGTAAATGTGATTAAAAAGTGGTCAGAAGAAAAATATTTTAAAGTAAAAAATTCATAATTTTCTACAAAGGTGAAATTCAGTAATGAATTTTATAGTAGACAATGAACTTAACCTTTGCTAATATTAAACTATATGGACATAATTTAAGAACATAATAGGTTAAGTTGTACTCCGTATGAATACGTTTACGCGAAATTGCAGAAAAAAGAGTTGTTGTTCACTAATCTGAGAGGTGATATGGTGAGTAGAATAAGAATATTTACAGGACATTTTGGAAGCGGCAAAACTGAGATATCTATAAATTATGCAATAAAACTTGCAAAAGAAGGCAAGAAAGTTGCAATTGTCGATTTAGACATAGTAAACCCTTACTTTTGTACAAGAGGAATTAAGAAAGAGCTTGAAGAGTATGGTATAAGAGTAATTGCTGCAGATCCTAACTTATCAAACGCAGAATTAATGGTGGTTCCGCCAGAAGTTTTATCTGTTTTTAATGATAAGAGCTATGAAGTAATCATGGATATCGGTGGTGACGATCAGGGAGCTGTTGTGCTTGGACAGTACAATAGATACTTAAGAGAAGAACCTTATGATATGTACTTTGTCATAAATAATAACAGACCTTTAACATCAAACAATGATGATACACAGGATTACATGAGAGTTATACAAGCAGCTTCTAGGCTTAAGGTAACTCATTTAATATCTAATACTAATATGTCTTATGAAACTGCAGTAGAAGATATTATTAGAGGTGATAAGACAGTAAACGAGCTATCCGAAAAACTTAATATACCTCATAAATATACCATTTGCAGAAGAGATTTGATTGATGAGGTTAAGGGTAAGGTGCAAGGCGAACTTTTACCAATAGATATATATATGAAGCCGCCTTGGAGATAAAGTGAAACTTTACTATTTTAAAATTTGCTAGAAATAAAATTCATATAAATAGGGTTGAAAAACTCAGTAATTTTCTAGAACAAAAGCTATCTAGTAAGAATTGTTCAAAAGATTTTCAATTACCAACATTAAGGAGGGAATTTCTTATGCCAAATGCAAAGGTAACTTTTAGAGAAGAAAGATGCAAAGGCTGTGGACACTGTATAGCTGTATGTCCAAAGAAAATAATAAACTTTGCTGATAAACTCAATGTAAAAGGATATCATCCTGCAACTGTTACAGAGGATAAGATGAGTGAATGTATTGCATGTGCATCATGTGCAAGAATATGTCCTGATTATGTAATAACAGTTGAAAAAGAGTAAGGAGGGCGTTTTATGGGAGAGAAAGTATTAATGAAGGGTAATGAAGCCATAGGAGAAGCTGCCATAAGAGCAAATTGTAAGGCTTTCTTTGGTTATCCTATTACCCCACAAACTGAGGTTGCTGCTTATATGGCAAAGAAAATGCCAAAGATAGGTAGAACATTTATCCAGGCTGAAAGTGAAGTTTCTGCTATAAACATGGTTTATGGTGCAGCTGGTACTGGAGTTAGATGTATGACATCATCAAGTTCACCTGGAATAAGCTTAAAAGCAGAAGGTATATCATACATTGCAGGTGCAGAGTTACCTTGTGTTATTGTAAATATAGTTAGAGGAGGCCCTGGTCTTGGAAGTATTCAACCAGCTCAGTCAGACTATTTCCAAGCTACAAAAGGCGGCGCTCACGGAGATTTTAATATGCCTGTATTCGCACCAGCTTCAATACAAGAGATGGTTGACCTAATACAAGATGCTTTTGATGTAGCAGATATGTATAGAACTCCTTGTATGATTATGGGAGATGGAATGCTTGGTCAAATGATGGAACCAGTTGAGTTCAAAGAAAAACAAGCAAGAGAGCTTCCAGAAAAGACTTGGGCAGCTAATGGACTAGGTGGAAGAACAGAACATAACGTTATAAATTCATTATACTTAGAGCCAGAACTATTAGAAGATCATAATACACATCTTCAAAAGAAATATGCTGCTATAAAAGCAACTGAAGTTAGATATGAATTATTTAACTGTGAATCAGATTGCGATTTAATATTAGTTGCATATGGAACTACATCAAGAATATGTAAGAATGTAATTAAAATGGCTGAAAAGGAAGGAATAAAGTTAGGCTTAGTAAGACCAATAACTTTATGGCCATTCCCAGTTGAAGCTTTTGAAAAAACAATAGATAAAACTAAACACGGCTATTTATCAGTAGAAATGAGCTGTGGACAAATGGTTGAGGATGTAAGACTTGTTGCAAGCGGAAGAAAACCAGTTGACTTCTACGGAAGATCAGGCGGTATGGTTCCAGATCCAACAGATATCCTTAACAAAGTTAAAGATATAGTAGGAGGTGCAAAGTAATGGCTATAGTATATCAAACTCCAAAATCATTAATAGATGTGCCAACTCACTACTGTCCAGGATGTACTCATGGATTAATCCATAAATTAATTGCTGAAGTTATGGACGAGCTTGGTATATTAGATAAAACTATAGGTGTAGCACCAGTTGGATGTTCGGTTTTAGCATACAAATATTTTGCATGTGATATGTTTGAAGCTGCACACGGAAGAGCACCTGCAGTTGGTACTGGTATAAAGAGAACAAACCCTGATAAAGTAGTATTTACTTATCAAGGAGATGGAGACCTAGCAGCTATAGGTACTGCTGAAATAGTACATGCAGCAGCTAGAGGAGAAAATATAACTTCAATATTCGTAAATAACTGTATATATGGTATGACTGGTGGACAAATGGCTCCAACTACATTACCAGGTCAAGTTACAGAGACTTCACCATACGGAAGAGATACTAAACAAGCTGGACACCCAATAAGAGTTGCTGAAATGATCTCAACTTTAACTGGTGCTTGCTATGTTGAAAGAGTTTCTGTAGACACAGTTCCAAATACATTAAAAGCTAAAAAAGCTATAAAGAAAGCTTTCCAAAATCAGTTAGATGGAAAAGGATTCTCAATGATAGAAGTACTATCAATTTGCCCAACTAACTGGGGATTAACACCTTCAGAATCAATGCAGTGGTTAAAAGACAACATGATACCATATTATCCTCTTGGAATTAAGAAGGATACAACTGAGGAGGTGAAATAAAATGGCATCACAACAGATAATTTTCGCAGGTTTTGGTGGACAAGGTATATTATCTATGGGTAAATTTCTTGCTTATGCAGGAATGGATGCTAATTTAAACGTTTCATGGTTACCATCATATGGTCCAGAAATGAGAGGAGGTACAGCTAACTGTTCAGTTATATTAACTGACGAGGGCATAGGCTCACCAATAGTTACTAAAGCTGATAGTATAGTTGTAATGAATAGACCTTCATTAGAAAAATTTGAAGATATAGTAGAAGCTAATGGTCTTATAGTATTAGATTCAGACCTAGTTGATGTAATGCCTACAAGAAAAGATATAGAAGTTATAGCAATCCCAGCTCAAACTATAGCACAAGAATTAGGAAGCAAGACAATAGCTAACATGGTTCTTTTAGGAGCACTTGTTAAAAAGACAGGAATAGTTTCAATAGAAGCTTTACTTGAATCATTAAGAGCTCATGGAAAAGAAAAATTCTTTGAAGTAAACAAGAAGGCTATCGAAAGAGGAATTGAATTTGTAAAATAATATAATTCAGTTTAACCACCCGAAATAATTTCGGGTGGTTTTTTATATTAACTTCAAGCTAGTTAATACCTGTTGTTACTGTAAGTAAATTGTAATATAATATTATAATGTAGTTAATATTGTTGAAAAAAATAATATATTAAGATAAAAGAGAGAGGTATTGATTGATATGCATAGAATGTTTGGAACCGACGGAGTAAGAGGTATCGCAAATAAAGAATTAACAGCAGAATTAGCATATAGATTAGGCAGAGCTGGAGCCTATGTGCTTACTGAGGGAGCACATAAACCTAAAATATTAGTAGGGATGGATACAAGAATATCCGGAGACATGTTAGAAAGCGCATTAGTTTCAGGCATATTATCTGTAGGCGCAGAGGCTCTTTGTGTAGGGGTGGTACCAACTCCTGCAGTAGCACATCTAACTAGAAAGTACGGAGCAGATGCTGGAGTTGTTATATCTGCATCTCACAATCCAGTAGAGTATAATGGAATAAAATTTTTTAATGGACAGGGATACAAGCTATCTGACGAGTTGGAAGATAAAATACAAAGTATTATAGAAAATAACTTTGAGGGAGTTCCCCTTCCAACAGGAGAAGAAATAGGAAGAAAAATAGAAGAGTCTGGCGAAGCAATTGGAGACTATGTAGAGTTTGCCAAATCAACTATAGATATAGATTTAAAAGGATTAAAGGTAGCATTAGACTGTGCTAATGGAGCTTCTTATATTACAGCAGTAAAAGCATTTAAAGAATTGGGGGCTCAAGTGTATGTTATCAATAATGATCCAGACGGAATTAACATAAATAAAAATTGCGGATCAACTCATCCTGAAGAGTTAATGGATTATGTGGCTAAAAAAGGATGTGACATCGGTTTAGCATTTGATGGAGATGCGGATAGATGTCTTGCAGTAGACGAAAAGGGAAACCTAATTAATGGTGACTTTATTATGGCTATTTGCGGTAAACATTTAAAAGAAACTGGTAAATTATACAAGGATATTGTTGTTGTAACTGTAATGAGTAATTTAGGATTAGATATAGCTTTAAATAAAGAAGACATAAAGACAATAAAAACTAAGGTTGGAGACAGATATGTTCTTGAGGAAATGGCTAAGGAAGGATACAAGCTTGGTGGAGAGCAATCAGGACATATTATATTCTTAGATTACAATACTACTGGAGACGGATTGGTTACTGGACTTCAACTTGGAGCTATAGTTAAGAAAAGTGGAAAAACCTTATCAGAATTAGCTTCAATGATGAAGGAACTACCACAGATACTTGTGAATGCTACAGTGCCAAATAATAAAAAGAACATATATTTAGAAGATGAAGAAATAGTAAATGAAATAAAGAAGATGGAAGAAAAGCTAAATGGATGTGGACGAGTATTAATAAGACCTTCAGGCACAGAGCCATTGGTTAGAGTTATGCTTGAAGGAGAAGTGCAAAGTGAGCTTGATGAAATGGCGCACAACTTAGCACAACTTATCGAGAAAAAAGCAAATAGTTAATATATAAATAGGGTTTAAAGTGAAAATTTAAGGTAGTTTTCATATGATATAAAGACACAGGCATAGGCCTGTGTCTTTTTTACTATAAATATTATGCTTAATATATAGGCTATATTTTAAATAATTTAGATAAATTTAGTATTTAATGATAGAAAGTTGATATTATATTTGTATTATTATATGAAGAGCTCTTTAAAAATAATTTTATCTTATAAGAACATAAAAATTGCAGTAAGTATAATGGAGGGGAAAATGGGGATAAATGAAGATAATTTCATTAGAGAATTAAACAATAAAAATCCTAAAGCTTTAGA
The DNA here is from genome assembly GCF_055391695.1 of Clostridium nitrophenolicum. Lineage (NCBI taxonomy): Bacteria > Bacillati > Bacillota > Clostridia > Eubacteriales > Clostridiaceae > Clostridium > Clostridium nitrophenolicum. Next base: position 5,334,574 of record NZ_AP042469.1, on the reverse strand, counting down.
ATATGCATTTAATAGCTATTGCGACTATATATACAATGTTGTATTTGGAGTATTTGGTTCAGAACAATACTCTACTTATATAGACGAATGTATTAATGATATATTCATGTGTCTATGGAATAACATAGAAAGTTTTGATGAGGAAAAAGGGAATTTTAAATATTGGTTTAAGGCTGTAGCAAAATATAAAGCTATAAACTATAAAAAGAAGATAATTAAAGATACCAATATAGAATGTATAGAAGATTATGTAATACAGTCTAAAAATCAGGTAGAAGATTTAATCATATCTAAGGAGAATAAAGATGAGGTTATTAATGCAATAAAGGAGCTTAAAGAAATAGATAGAGAAATTTTTATAAGAAGGTATTTAATACAGGAAGATATAGTAGATATAGCAAGTGCCTTAAGAATAGATAGAACGGTAGTGGATAACAGGCTTTCACGGGGGAGAAAAGTTTTAAAAGAAAAACTCGCTTTTTTAAAAAAAGGAGGTTGTATAAATGAATAGAGATGTTTTAGATGAAAAAGACATGCTAGAACTATTTAATTACATTAGTAATGATGATAAAGAAGATGAACGTGTGGATCTAAAAATGAACGACCTACGAAAGAAAAAATTAAGAAAAAATTTAATGAAGCAAATTAATAGTGAAGGTAAAGCAAGAAAGTTTAAATATAAAGCAGCTGCTGTAGCCTTAGTATGCATAATATCAGCTGGTATTTTAGTAGTGCCAGCTTTTGCAAGAAACATTCCAGTTTTAAATTCTATAATTCAGAGCTTCAATGATAAGAATGGAGAATATCAAAAATATTCTCAAGCAGTTAATAATAGTGCCACTGATAAAGGTATAACAATAACCATTAATGAGGTACTGTGTGATAACAATCAACTAATTATGGCATATACAATAAAAAGCGATGGGGACATCAGGGATGTTATTAAGAAAAAGATGGATAAAAATTACAGGCCTTTTTTTCTAGGACATTATTTGAAGATAAATGGTAAAGATGGCTTTGGAAATGGTGGAGATGGAGGAAAATATATAGATGATCATACCTATGTAGGATCTTGTGAAATCAACGTGTCAGACAAAAATCTTCCAGAAAACATCAACGTAGATTTGAATATAAGAGATATAGGTGGAATAGAAGGAAACTGGAAGATTAGTTTTAGCTATTCGAAAAAGGATGTTCTTCAGAAGACTAAGGTATTTAAACCTAACACAAGTGCAAAACTTCCAGAGGCAACTATTAATATAAAAAAAGTAACGTTTACTCCTATAAATACTTCTATAGTGTTTACTGGTAAATATATTAATAAGGATTATAAAGATATAGAGAAAAGAGCAAAAGCTTTCGGAGAAGATCATTTAGCAGGAGAACTGAAATATGGCAACTGGTTTGTTTATGATGATAATAGTATAGAAGTTGAGTGGAAAAATTTTTTTACTGATACTGAAAAATTTTCACCATTTAGTGATTTTCATGGTGAACTTAAATGTGTTGCATTGAAAAGTGTTCCTAAGTATTTGACAATTATACCCTATAATATTTCTAAAATGGGTGAGCGCTATAAGTGGAAAGAAGAGTGTAAGCCTATCAATGGAGCTTATCCAATAGAACTCTCCCAAGGCAAAATTGGTAAAACAATAGTTAAGGATATAGAAGTTCAAGAGGATAGAACTATAGTTAGATATACTACGGAAGGATTAGCACCGCTTTCACAAGCACGTAGTCTATTTATTAGAGATGCAGAAAATAATCCTGTTTATTTTAAAAATAAATCGGACGCTATTGGTATAGGTGCTTTAAGGAAAGAAGAAAGTAAACCTAATGAATATGTCATGGAACTTGAACCTTTGGATAAAAATAAAAAGTATATTATAGGAACAGCAAATTTTGACGGTTATGATATAAGAGAGGACTTAAAGTTTAAAATAGATCTTAGTGATAAATAACATAAAGTTACAGATGACAAATATAAGCTGCATATTAAAACACTAAATTGTTTCATAAAAATTATTGAAAAATATTAAACATGTATATTACGAATTTGTATGTAGTTGTATATTGTTATATGTAGATATAACATATAGCAATATACAACGCTAAGATTTTAATAGAGCAGTAATCAACTAAAGTATATTAGTATTAAAATGAACTTAATATTAAATTTATAAAAAATATATTGACCAAATTATTAAAGTAGCCATATAATATAGGAGCAACTTGTTTTATGCTATATTGATTTAATAATTGAGGAGGTAAGTAAAAGAGAGTAGGCTTTTAGTGTCTATAAAGTTAAATTTTAAAGCGCCAGAACTTAAGTGAGGTTCTAAATCTATGATTTAGTTAACCGAACTTACACAGATGTGTAAGTGATAATTTAGAAACGTCCGGGTAAGTTGGACTAGCTAAGTTGGAGATTTGTGTTATAAAGGAAACTCCACCAGCAAAGCTGCTGGAGTAAGTTCGAGTAACAAAATCAAAGATTTTGACTCTCACTTAAGTTGACGAGGATGGGGAGTATCGATTCTTCGGCGGGTGCCCCACGGTATCGCACTACCGTTAACGGTTGATAAAATCGGAAAGTGATTTCCGACACAATATCAACCTGGTGTTAAAACCTAAGCATCCAACCTAATTTTGTGTTTGTTGGAAAGCTTACTTCTTCATGCAGTATGAAGAGGTTTCGTCATTAGCGAATTTAAAATCATAAAAGCTTATTTAATCCTTTCATTTTTTGATATTTAGGAAAGGCTTTATAAGCGTGAAATTAAAATTGTAAATATGAGTTCGCTATTCTCGAAAAAGAGAATTATAAATTTAAAATGAGAAAGGAAGATTATTTATGTGCGGAATAGTTGGTTTTGTAGGAAAGAGAGAGGCTTCACCAATATTAATTGAGGGGTTAAGCAAATTAGAATATAGAGGATATGATTCAGCAGGTGTAGCAATACTTGATGGAGATAAATTAAATGTAACAAAATGCAAGGGAAGACTTGCTAATCTTGAAGAAAAACTTGAAACAACTCCATTAAAAGGTTGTGTAGGTATAGGCCATACAAGATGGGCGACTCACGGTGAACCATCAGACTTAAATTCACATCCTCATACTACTGAGGATGGAACAATCAGTGTAGTTCACAATGGAATTATAGAAAACTATATCCATTTAAGAGAATGGTTAATGACAAAGGGATATAACTTTGCTTCAGAAACTGATACAGAAGTTATACCTCACTTAGTTGATTATTTCTACGATGGAGATCTAACTGATGCTGTTATGAAGGCTGTTGCAAAGATGGAAGGAAGCTATGCTATAGGTGTAGTTTGTTCTAAAGAGCCAGATAAAGTTGTAGCTGTAAGAAAAGATAGTCCATTAATAGTTGGATTAGGGAAAGAAGAATCATTTATAGCTTCAGATATACCAGCTATATTAAATCATACAAGAGATATTTATCTTTTAAATGATAAAGAGTTTGTAGTTATGACTAAAGATGGAGTAAAACTTTTATCAGAAGAAGGCGAAGAAATAAAGAAAGATATATATCATGTAACTTGGAATGCAGATGCAGCTGAAAAGGGTGGATTTGAGCATTTCATGATAAAAGAAATTCATGAACAGCCAAAAGTTATAAAAGATACAATGACATCAAGAATTATGCCAGGTAAGCCTGTAACTCTTGATGATATAAAAATAACAAAAGAGCAAATAGAAAATATAGATAAAATATATATAGTAGCTTGCGGAACTGCTTATCATGCAGGGGTTGTAGGTAAGTATGTAATAGAAAAACTTGCAAGAATACCTGTAGAGATAGAAGTTGCTTCTGAATTTAGATATAGAGATCCAATCATAAATGAAAGAACCCTAATGATGGTTATAAGTCAATCAGGAGAAACAGCAGATACTTTAGCTGCACTTAGAGAAGCTAAAAAACAAGGTGCTAGAGTAATCGCCGTAACTAATGTTGTTGGAAGTTCTGTATCAAGAGAAGCTGATGATGTATTATATACTTGGGCTGGTCCAGAAATCGCAGTTGCTTCAACAAAAGCATATGTTACTCAGCTTATAGCTATGTATATGATAGCATTATTCTTTGCTGAAAATAAAAAGACTATAAGTGAAGAAACTATAGATCAAATAAAGAAAGAAATGCTTACACTGCCAGAAAAAGCAGAGAAGGTATTAGAAAATAAAGAAACTATCCAAAAGTTTACTGCAAAAACTTATATGCATAAAGATATGTTCTTCTTAGGAAGAGGTCTTGATTATACAGTAGCTATGGAAGGATCATTAAAGCTTAAAGAAATATCATATATCCATTCAGAAGCTTATGCAGGTGGAGAACTAAAACATGGCCCAATAGCTTTAATTGAAAAAGGAACTATTGTAATAGCAGGAGCTACTCAAGAAGACTTATTTGATAAGATGGTAAGTAATATAAAAGAAGTTAAAACAAGAGGAGCTAATGTTCTAGGAGTTACTTGTGAAGGACATGATGAAATTGAAAAGACTGTAGACTCTGCATTGTATATACCAAAAGTAATGGATATACTTTCACCAGTAGTTTCAGTAATTCCACTACAATTATTATCATACTATATGGCTATACAAAAAGGCTGTGACGTTGACAAGCCAAGAAATTTAGCAAAGAGCGTAACGGTTGAATAGTCTTTTATAAAAAATTAACCATAGTTATAGAAAAATGAGTTCGTTCAAATAGAAGAAAAGTTGTTCAAAATAGAGAGAAGGCCAAGAAAAATTTGGCTTTCTCTTTTTTCATTTGATAGAAAAAGAGAAAGAGGAATTAATTATAAGTTGAATAGCTATGATAGCAATGATATCACTAAAATGCAATACTTTGATGAATTAAAGTGAAATTTATAGTATACTATTATTAAATTAATAAATGAAAGAGAGGTGTACTAGATGAAAAAGTTCAAGAATATTCTTGTAGTTGTAATTTGCGTAAGTATAGCATCTCAGCTTTATTTTGATTTTTTAATCCAGGGTTTTACTATATCTTTTTCAGTTGTTGTGTTCTCCATATTTCTTTATAATTATGCTGGATTAAATCCAATAAAAACAGCGATAATCACAGGAATAATTACGTCATTTTATAAATCATTATGGATTAATTCTAGTATTGTGAATTTTTCTAAAACCCTTAAAATAATTACACCAGAGATAATATTTTATGCTACATATGGAGTTATTTTTTATTTTTTATATTACAAGAATAGGAAAAAAGATCTAACAAAATTCATAATTTCAATATTTTGCTGCGATCTTTTTTCAAATATTGTTGAATTAAGTATTAGAACTCAAATAACTGGGATAAATAGCAATATGATAAAAGATCTTTTAATAGTAGCTTGTGTAAGATCTTTAATGACTTTAATTATATTAATAGCAATGAAATATTATAAATCATTTCTTATAAAAGAAGAACATGAAGAACGCTATAGGAGATTGATATTATTAACTTCTGGATTCAAAAGTGAAATATATTTCATGAATAAGAATGCTGCTGAAATAGAAGACGTAATGAAGAAATCCTTTTCAGTTTACGAGATTGTTTCAGAGAATCATTACCCTGACGAATTGAAAAATCTTACGCTTGATATTGCTAAAGATGTTCACGAGATTAAAAAGGATTATATTAGGGTTATGAGAGGGCTTGAGGAGATAGCTAATGATAAAATAGATATTGAACGCATGAAGATAAAGGATATTATAAATATTCTAGAAATAGATACAAAAGACTATATAATCACCAAAAATTTGGATATTGAACTTGATTTCAGAGTAGAATGCGAATTTTATGTTCTTGAACATTTTTATTTGATGTCAATTATAAGAAACCTAATTTTTAATAGTATAGAAGCTATAGATAACAAAAAAAGAGGATTGGTTAAACTAAAAATTGAGAAGATTGAAGATGAATATGTCTTTTCTGTATTTGACAACGGAACAGGTATAAGTGATAGTAATTTGGATTTTATATTTAACCCTGGCTTTTCTACTAAGTATAATAAGGAAACTGGTAGTATATGTAGAGGTATAGGGCTTACTTTGGTGAGGGATCTGGTCCAGGATATTTTTAAAGGAAGTATATCTGTACAATCTATAAAAAATAAAAGCACAACTTTTACAGTAAAAATACCGATAGGCTCATTTAGGAGGTAAGCATAATGCGATATTATATTATTGACGATGATGTTAATATTGTTAAGATACTGACCAATTTGATTGAAGAAAGCGGGTCAGGTGAAGTAATAGGTAGCTCCAATGATGGAGAGACAGCGCTTAACGAAATATTGATTTGCAATCCAGATATTGTATTAGTTGACTTGCTTCTACCTAAGTTGGATGGTAATAGTTTGGTAAGAGAAGTAAAGCTGCTGAAACCCAAGATTAAATTTATAATGATTTCTCAAGTATCAGACATAAAGTTAGTAGAGGATTCCTATAATTCAGGAATTGAGTTTTTTATTAGTAAGCCTATTAATAAAATTGAAGTAGAGAAAGTTACAAGTAAGGTTGCTGAAAAAATTGAAATTGAAAATATGCTTTATAATATAAAAAAAGTATTCAAAGATATTAATCCTCAAAGAAAACCTCAAGACAATAAGGATAATAATATGAAAAGAATTAAGCATGTTTTAAGTAAGTTTGGAATGCTAGGTGAAAAGGGAACAAATGATATTATTAAAATCTGCATGTATTTGTTAGAAACAAAAAAATCATTTGAAGAATGCAATTTTAATGATTTGTGCTGCATTATTGGGGATAGTCCTAAAACAGTACAGCAAAGAATGAGGAGAGCAATTAAGACTGGATTGACGAATCTTGCATATATAGGAATAGAAGATTATTATAATGAAAGTTTTCAGGAATATTCTAAGGGTATGTTTGATTTTGCAAGTGTTAAAGCCGAAATGGATTATATTAAGGGAAAGAATAAAACAGGTGGAAAGGTAATAATAGGAAAGTTCTTTGAGGGATTGCTGTTACAATGTGAAGACTACTAGGGATTCCTTGGTCTCATATATTGAGTTTTATACCGTTGAAGACATATTTACAGATAATTAGGACAATTGGTTTAATACTATCAAATGCTTTTAAAATTTAGAATTTTAAAAGCATTTCGTTTTTTGTGTGAAGAATTGTGAAGAATTGTGAAGCATTTTGTAGTCAAGCTAGTATAATCAAGTCAATAATTACAGCTAAACATTAATTATAATTTATAGGGGGCTATCGTATGAAGTCATTTTTTAGAAAAAAAGACGTAAATTCTATTTTAGACAGCAATAGAAACAGCTCTACAGAGCGAACTTTAGGTGCATTTGACGTAACATTAATGAGTATTGGTGCAACAATTGGAACTGGTGTAATGGTTTTAACTGGTGTTGTTGCCGCAAGAGATGCAGGTCCTGCTGTTGTTCTATCATTCATCGGTTCTGCAATTGCATGTATACTTGTAGCTCTATGTTATGCTGAATTCGCGTCATCAATTCCAACATCCGGTAGTGCATATGCTTATATCTATGCATCATTAGGTGAATTCATTGCCCACCTAGTTGGATGGTCACTTTTTATCGGATATACAGTATGTACTGCAACTGTAGCCGGTGGTTGGTCAGCATACTTTAATAGCTTACTAAAAGAGTTTGGAATTAATCTACCTAGTATGTTTATTAATATTCCAAGTCAAGGGGGACTATTTAACGCCTCAGCAGTTATTGTAGTATTATTCATTACACTTCTTCTATCAAGAGGAACTAAAGAAAGTAAAAAAGTAAATAATGTTATGGTATTTGTAAAACTTGGTGTTATAGTTCTATTCGTAGCTGTAGGTGCATTTTTTATAAAACCAGCAAATTGGCACCCATTTATGCCATTTGGTTTTAAGGGAGTATTTGCCGGTGCAGCATCTGTATTCCTTGCTTACGCAGGCTTTGATGCAGTTTCAACCTCTGCCGAAGAAGTAAAGAATCCTCAAAAAAATCTACCTATAGGTATTATTGCTTCAATGATTGGTTGTACAATTATATACATTATAGTTTGCCTAGTTCTAACAGGTGTTGCACATTACACTCAATTAAATGTTGGTGATGCTATGGCTTACGCATTAAGTTCTGTTGGACAAGGATGGGCAGCATCTATACTTTCAGTTGGAGCAGTTGTAGGAATTTTAGCAGTTATTCTTGCATACGTTTACGGTTCATCACGTATATTATTTTCAATGAGCCGTGATGGATTACTTCCTAAAGCTTGTTCTAATGTAAACAAAAAAACAAATGTACCTGTACTTTCAACTTGGTTAGTAGGATGTCTAGCTGCTTTACTTGCAGGAGTTATAGACCTAAAACAATTGGCGGATCTTGCTAATATGGTTCTTCTAGGAACATTCTCACTTGTAGCACTATCTGTAATTGTACTTAGAAAAACTCATCCAAACTTAGAAAGAGGTTTTAAAGTACCTTTAGTACCAGTAGTACCTCTAATGGCAATAGCATGTTGCTTATTCCTTATGTTCAGTTTATCAAAGACAACATGGTTATATTTTGGAGTATGGAATTTACTAGGAGTAGTTGTTTACTTTGTATATTCACGTAAACATAGTTCATTACAGAACAAGGATATCTCTGAACCTGCATTACAAGAAAAAAGTGCTTAATTAATTGAGTAATTATATATGTAAATAAAATTGATATAGTGTTTTAGAGGTCAGGAATTTCTAATCAGAAAGTGATTAGAAGTGCCTGACTCTTTTTTTACTTATATATAGAAAAATTGTAATCAAATATTAATATATAAAAAATATTATATAAAAATTTTTCAAAAAGGTATTGCAAATCAATAATAATTATTATATAATAATAACTGTAAGGAACGAGAAAATAAAAATTAATTAAAAATATAAAAAATGATATAATCGGGAGGAATTTAAAATGAAAAAATTTGTTTGTTCAGTATGTGGATATGTTTATGAAGGAGAAGCAGCACCAGAAAAATGTCCACAATGTGGAGCTGGTAGTGATAAGTTTGCTGAAAAAGTAGAAGGGGCATTAGCTTGGGCTGATGAGCATAAGGTAGGAATAGCTAAAGATATAGATCCAGAGGTTATAGAAGGACTTAAAGCAAACTTTATGGGCGAATGTACAGAAGTAGGAATGTATCTAGCAATGAGTCGTCAAGCAGATAGAGAAGGATTCCCAGAAATAGCTGAAGCTTATAAAAGAATAGCTTTTGAAGAAGCAGAACATGCAGCAAAATTTGCAGAGTTACTTGGAGAAGTTGTAGTAGCTGATACAAAGAAAAACTTAGAAATGAGAGTTGAAGCAGAGCACGGAGCATGCCAAGGTAAAAAGGATTTAGCTACTTTAGCTAAGAAGTTAAACTACGATGCAATCCATGATACTGTACATGAAATGTGCAAAGATGAAGCTAGACATGGAGCAGCATTTAATGGATTGTTAAACAGATATTTTAAATAAAAATTACTCTTAATCAATATAAAATATAATAAGGTCAAATTTAACAAAAAACCTGTATCTAAATTTAGATACAGGTTTTTTGTATAGTAATAATATGCTTTATCATGGGAAAAACTTAATGTCAAGGAGGGGAGTTTTTATTGGATAGTAAATTAGTAAAAGATATAAAAAATTTAGCATTTCGATTTAATGATGATGAAGTTTTGGCTTTAGCATCTCAGTTAGCATATAGTTTAATATTTTCATTTTTCCCATTTATAATATTTTTAATGACTTTTGTTGGTTTTAGTTCAATAACTAGTGGAGATGTAATAGAGGTACTAAAACTAATACTTCCATATAGTGCTGTAGATCTTGTGAAAAATACTATAGTAGAAGTGGTGGATACGAGACATGGACATTTACTGCCTTTAAGCTTAATTATTACTATATGGTCTGCCTCTGCCGGGTTTAATGCGGTAATTAGAGGACTTAATAAGGCATATAGCGAACGGGAAGAACGATCGCTGTTAAAAGTGCAGCTAATAGCAGTTTTGTGCACTTTTGCTTTAACCTTTATAATAATATCAACCTTTTTATTATTAGTGTTTGGAGAAGTAATAGGAAATGCACTAGCTACTCGTTTAGGAGTATTCTATATTTTTGCAATTGTATGGAATAAACTAAGATATCTTATTATGAGTATATCTGCCATATTTATTTTTGCAGCTTTATACCGATATACACCTTGTAGAAGACTTACATGGAAGGAAGTTATACCAGGTGCCATTTTTTCCACTATAACTTTAACCATAGTATCCTTAGGATTTGCATATTACGTAAATAATTTTGCAAATTATTCAAAGATATATGGAAGTATAGGAGCTGTAATAGTGCTTCTAACATGGCTGTTCATACTATCGATAATAATATTAATGGGGGGAGAATTAAATGCCACCCTTGCTTTTGATAGAGAGGGCAAAGAAAAACCGAAAGGCATTAGATATTAAAATACAAAATACATAGAGTTGCAAGACCGAAAATTGACTTACACTCTGGAATATGCTTATATCCCTTTGTGTAAGTCAATTTTCTAGTTTGAAACCCTATATGAAAAAGTTATCAGACATAATGTCTTTTATGGTTTTACCACTTTGTATTGCAGATATTATTTTGCCAGATTTTTTAGTATCTCCGAGCAGTATACCTCCAATTAGCTTATTGTCATTAAAAAATAATTTTTGATATATACCCTTTTGAGAGTCTAAGGAAGATAAAGCTTTAGATTCTGAGGTAAATGTACCACAGGAGAATAATTCGGTATCCATCGCTGAAAAAATTACAGATGATACAAAGTCAGTAAAATAGGATTCGTCACCTACAGCATTAGCACCTGCGGTTTTTCCCATTTCGATAGAAGCTTGCCAGTTTCCATAAACTTTTCCGTTATATTCACAAACATCTCCACATGCATATACATTTTCAACAGATGTCTCCATCTTATCATTTACAACTATACCTTTATCAGCTTTTATACCACATGTGTCAGCAAGAGCTTTATTCGGACGTATTCCTATTGAAAATATTACAATGTCTGCATCAACGGTCTTACCACTTGTTAACATAACTCCGGTAACCTTCTCATCTCCTAGTATTTCTACGGCGGAGTCTTGAAGTATTATGCTAACACCAGATTTATCAATAGAAGCATTAAATAACTTAGCACCTTCTTCATCTAACTGACGAGAAAGAAGTCTGTTTGCAAATTCTACTACAGTTACGTCAAGTCCACACTTTTTAAGTTCCCAAGCTGCCTCAAGACCAAGCAAACCACCACCTATAACTACTGCCTTCTTGGAACTTGATATATAATTTTTAATTGCGTCAGCATCAGATAAATATTTTAAACTGAAAACACCTTTTTTATCAATTCCCTTAATCGGAGGTACAAAACTGGAACTTCCATTAGCTAATATAAGCTTATCATAAGAAATTTGTCTTCCATCAGATAATATTATTTTTCTATCTTCTCCGTTAATTTTATCTACATATGAATTTAAGCACAAATCTATATTGTTATCTTTGTACCAGCGTTCAGGAACTACATAAAATTCGTTGTCAGGTATTGAGGATGATAGATAATCAGATAGCTGAGGTCTAAAATAAGTTAAGTTATTTTCAGATGATACCATTATTATTTTACAATTTTTGTTTCTTTTTCTAATAGTATCTGCTGCAGAAAAACCTGCTGCTCCATTTCCTATTATTAAATAGGTTTTATCATCATCGTTTCTAAATTCAATTCCCGACTCAACAACTTCTACGAATTGCTCTGAACTAGCTCCGCATACAGAACATGTTTCAGGCGGCTCTGTACCCTCAAAAACTACTCCACATATTAAACATTTCCACTTTTTCGATGTAGATGGCTTGTTAGGTTTGTTAACTTTGCTTATATTTTCATCTATCTTTTGCGCAAAACTTTGTCCAAAGTGATAAGCGTGAGTTAGGTCTTCTTCAGAAGGTTTAAAATTCACTCTGAGTCCTGGAGAAAAAACATCCATTTTTAATTGTTTAAGTCTGTTCTCTATATTACTAACAGCTTCACCACTCCAACCATATGATCCAAAAGCAGCAGCAGTTTTTCTACCATGAACTATAGGGTTAAGCGATATTAATATATCTAATATAGGTTTTAGTGCATCACCATTTATTGTAGGAGAACCAAATATTACTCCATGAGATTTTTCTATACTACTTATAATGTCGTTTATATTATGATGTATTACATCAAACAATTCTACTTTAAATTCACCAGTTGAGTGTATACCTTCTTCAATTTTCTTTGCTAAGGATTCTGTATATCCGTATGCAGAAACATAAGGGATTACTATATGCTTACCTTCAGATAATTTTTCAGAATCTGAGCTCCACTCTTTATATAGTTTTATTATTTTGCAAGGATTGTCTCTTAGAACCGGACCGTGTCCAGGGCATATTGTGTCTATATTTAAATCTTTAATCTTATCTATAGCATCTAAAACATAAGATTTAAATGGTCCCATGATTGCAGTAAAGTAATATTTCAATGCATCCGTATAATTTTCTTGGCTTTCATTTAAATCATTAAATATATCTTTATTTGAGTAGTGACATCCAAATGAGTCACAGGTAATTAAAATGTTATCTTCAACAATGTAGGTATACATAGAATCTGGCCAATGTAAAAATGGTGCAGATATAAATTGTAGCGTTTTATTTCCTAGACTTAATGTATCACCATGATCAACTGTAATAGAGTCAAATTCTCTATTTACTATACCTCTCATAAATCTAAGGGCTGTAGATGACCCTACGAGCTTAGCTTTTGGAGCTAGATCCAATAGTTTAGCTACTGAACCTGCATGATCTGGCTCTGTGTGATCAACTATTATATAATCTATATCTTTTATATCTGTGTTTAAGGAGTTAAGTCTTTCTAAGAATTCATCAAAAAACTTTTCTTTAACTGTCTCAAATATAGCAGTCTTTTCACTACCCTTTACTAAATATGAATTATAAGTGGTTCCATATGGAGTATACATTATTATGTCAAAGATTCTTAAGTTAGGATCTAGAGCACCTACCCAGTGAATATCCTTTTTGATTTCAATGGCATTCATTTACTTATCCCCCATTTCAAATTATTGATATTTAGTTTTAATTAATAATTAATATCCATAAAATTATTATAATATATAAAAAGACTAAAATCAATATTTGATGGAAGATAATATAATAATAAAATATAAAATAATTTTATGATTAGTATATTTTTTATTTATTGAGAAAAAATATAGGATATGTATTTATGCTTAAAAGAATTTTCTAGAAGGTGATATTGTGAGAAGTAAAGATTATATGAGAAAGATTTATAGAAATTTTTCGGAGTTTATTTCAGAATGCTCTAGCCAAGAGTTAGAATATTTCATTTTTGATTCAAAGTTTACAACAATGTTTAATCAAAGAATAAATGAATTGATTAAAGATATAAGAGCTGAAGGAAAGAAAAGTATAGAGCTGTCAATAATTTTTAATACTGAAGGAGAGATAGCGTTAATAGATGGCTATATCATAGGTCGATATATATCTAATAACTATGATATGCATATGGAGCAATATTATAAAGAAACATCATTGAACAATATAGTAAAACATGTAGTTAATGGTAATGAGAAGTCTAAAAAGGATTTTTTAATACTTTCTTATGAAATACTATATAATACATTAAATAGTATATATTCCGACATAAAATTCAAAAAAGATACACTACAGGGTTATATAAATGCATATGATTTGAAGCATTGTATTGGTGACGATTGTGCTTTAGTTGTTGTAACGATATTAATATTGGAAGATATTTGTAAATTCTTGAGAATTAATGAAGAAATTTTAGATGAATCTATCTGTTATATAGGACAAAAAAGAAATAGTCAAAATAGATAGAATTTCGACAAACACATTCAATTAAAAGGTAAATAGTTACATTAAAGTAATATACATGGTACCATAGATGATGTTACAGGCTTTTTGATGTCATATAAAAGAGATAAGTTATAATTAACCATATCATGAAATGACATATTTCTTTTACTCAGTATGTTAAGATAATCATGAAGTTAATTATGGGGGGAACAGCACTATGGTAGTAGAAAATTTAATAAGAACAGAAAGTAGAGACGATGTAAAATATGTTTATCTCTACAGATTATTAAAAGGCAACATTAGCATAACATATGGAGTAGATACCATAGAGGTACAATCATATGGAATTGAGATTGAGAGACAAGACATTGTAGATGGAAAGTTGATAAATATAGAAAGGGATTGTGTAAAAAGCATAAGTCCAGAGAGACACAAGGTACATAATCTAATGAAGTTGCTATATGACAATAATGTATCACCAATTCATTTGATTGATGTTCTTGGTGATTATATTGATGAATATATAGTAGACTTTGATAAAGAAATAAAGGATATAGCATATTAAAATAAAAGACAATAGGCACTTATTATGATCAGAAGAGGAAAAAATCCTCTTTTTTTCTTTTAACAGCTGAGCATACAACTACTTGCAACTTTTAAAATAGAAAAGTATAATTTATTATTAATATGGGGGTGATATTTTGATTCTAGGAGTTGGGGTTGATATCGTTGAAATTAGAAGAATCAAAGAAGCTATAAGTAAGCATGCTAATTTTATAGATAGGATGTTTAGTAAGAATGAAATAGAATATCTTAAAAGCAGAAACTTGAGACCAGAGTTTGTAGCAGGTAGATTTGCGGCAAAGGAGGCTGTAGCTAAAGCTTTGGGAACAGGCTTTAGTGGGTTTGAATTCAAGGATATAGAAATCGACAGAACTGCTGCTGGAAAACCTTTAGCGGTGCTGAAAGGTAAGGCTAAGTTAATGGCTCAAAAATATGGTAATTATAAAATTCATGTAAGCATATCTCATGGTATTGATAATGCTATAGCATATGCAGTAATGGAGGCTGATAAACTTGAGGATTGCAACTTCAGAAATAATGAAGGAGATAGATAACTACTGTATAAATGAACTTAGGATTCCAGGAATTTTATTGATGGAAAATGCAGCATTAAAGATTATTAAAAACTTAGAACTTGATAAACATCACTCTTTTTGTGTAGTATGTACAAAGGGAAACAACGGTGGTGACGGATTTGCAGTAGCAAGACACCTACACATTTTAAATAAGAAAGTGGAAGTATTTTTAGTTGGTAATAAAGAAGGAATGAGTCAAGATTGTAAAATAAACTATGATATATTAAAAAAAATAGGTGTAAATATTAATAAAGTCAATAATCTTGAAGATATTAATGATTTAAGAGACTCAATAGAACGAAGTCAGGTGACAATAGATTCCCTTTTCGGTACGGGACTTTCTAGAAAAGTTGAGGGAATATTTGATTCTGTCATATCTATAATTAATGAAAACAGTAAATATATTGTATCTATCGATATACCTTCTGGACTTGATGGAAATAAGGGAAAAGTACTTGGTAATTGTATTAAAGCAGATAAAACTATTTCCTTTCAATTATATAAAAAGGGTTTTCTAAATTATGGAACAGATAAATTAACTGGAGAAGTAGTTGTAGAGAAGATAGGTATTCCTGAGGCAGCAATAAATAAGTTTCATAATAATGAATTTATTATAGACGAAAATATGATAAGAAGTAATATACAAGTAAGAGATAAGTACTCTTATAAAGGAGACTATGGTAGAGTGTTAGTTGTTGCAGGCTCCAATGGATATACTGGAGCTGCATACATATGTACACAGGGAGCGGTTAGAAGTGGAGCCGGCCTAGTAACATTGTGTTGTGATAGTGAGATTAGAGAAACTTTGAGATCTAAGCTTGTAGAAGCTATGACTATTTCTTTTGATGAACAGGATAAATTAAGTGAACTAATAGAAAAAAGTGATGCTATTGCAATAGGTCCTGGCATGGGAGATAATGAGAAAACATTTAATTTGTTAAGCAATATCATTAATAAAGCTAATTGTCCTATAGTTATAGATGCTGATGGAATAAATGTATTAAAAGATAGGCTTGATATACTAAAAAATAAAAAGTCGGAAATTATTATAACTCCTCACTTGGGAGAAATGTCTAGAATAGCAGGTTTGCCAATTGATTATATAAAAGAAAACAGAATGGAGATATCTAAAAAATTTGCGAAGGAAAACAATATCATAGTGCTTCTTAAAGGATATAATACTATAATAACAGATGGAGAAAAAACAATTATAAATCCAACAGGGAATAGCTCTATGGCATCAGGTGGAATGGGTGATTGTCTTACAGGAATGATAGCATCATTTATTGGGCAGGGTTATAAATCTATATCAGCCTCTTGTATTGCAGCGTTTATACATGGCTATTCCGGCGAAAAACTTTCTAAGAATATGTTTTGTGTCAATGCCAGCCATATATTAGAAGATATTCCTTTTTCAATAAAAGAAATACAATGTTAATTTTAAATTCATAAAAGGTATAAGAATATAAAAAGAAATAAAAGAATAGTATTAATAATGGGAAATAAGTGCCTAGGAGAATATAATTCAGGGGGATTAAAATGAAGAAAAAACCATTATTCACAACTATTCTTGTTTTTATCTTTATAATAGTGTTCACAAGCTGTGGCAAAAAAACTGACGATACAGAAAAAAATATTGATTATCTAAAAAATTTAGACAGCTATAGTTGTAATATAAGTATGAAAATAGAAAATGATAAACAAATTATAAATTATACTGGAAAACAATTTTATGATAAAAGATATGGATATAGATTTGAACTAGATAAAAGTCGGTTGATGGTATATAAAGACAATAAAATACTGGTTAAAGATTTGCAAAGTGGATTAAAATATGATACAGACAAAGACTTTGATAGTTTATTTAAGTTAAGTTTTATTGGTGAGTATATCGGCATGATATATACAAATGAAGTAGTGAAAAATTCGTCAAAGAAAATAGACAATGAAGAGTATCAAATTGTGCATTTGGACATACCTGGCAATAATAAAAATATTAGTAAAGCTGAGTTGTATATAAATAAGCATAATAGTCTACCTAAATACGTTATTATATATGATTCTAAGGGTAAAAAGAAAATAGATATAGAGTATTCTGACTTTAAAGTTAATCCAGAGTTGCAGAAAGATTTGTTTGAGATAACATAAACTGAAAATTTTTTAAACTCATAATTATATAACTATTGAAAATAATGTATAATTAATTCGTAGAGGAAAAGTTCAATATTTATTTTATTAGCTACTTTATTGTAAATAAAAACGTGGGGGGTAATAAAATGTTTAGAGATTTTAGGCCTGTATGGGCAGAAATTAATTTAGACAACCTTGTGTATAACATCAAGCAGATTAGAGAAAAGGCTAAAAGTAAGGAACTAATTGGAGTTGTAAAAGCGGACGCTTATGGACATGGGGCTATCGAAGTGGCGCCAATACTTTTACAAAACGGAGCTACAAGACTTGCAGTAGCTGTTTTAACCGAAGGTGTGGAACTAAGAAAAAGTGGCATTAAGTGTCCTATAATGATCTTGGGGCTTACTCCTGAAACTCTATCAGATGATTTGATAAAATATGATATCGAACCAGCAGTTTCTTCCTATGAGTATGCTTTAACCTTATCTAATATAGCTCAATCTAAAGGAAAGACAATTAAAATTCATATAGCTATAGATACGGGAATGGGAAGAATAGGCTTTTTACCAAGTGAAGAAAGTGTTGAGGAAATATATAAAATAAGCAAGTTAGCCAATATAGAAATAGAAGGATTATTCTCTCATTTCTGTACTGCTGATGAAGCTGATAAGAGCTACTCAAATATGCAATTTGAGAAATATAATTGGTTTTATGAAAAATTAATTAGCAAGAATATCAAAATAAATATGAGAGATATGGCTAATAGCGCAGCTATAATGGAGCTTCCAGAAGCTCATTACGACGGAACAAGACCAGGAATAATATTGTATGGATACTATCCTTCGAACGAGGTAGATAAAAATCAATTAAGTATAAAGCCTGTTATGACATGGAAAGCAAATGTTGTGCATGTAAAGGCCTTAGAGAAAGGTGAGTATATTGGATACGGAAGAAAGTTTAGAACTGAAAGAAAGAGTATAATTGCTACACTGCCTATTGGCTATGCTGATGGATATACTAGAATGATGTCAGGAAAAGCAAAGGTAATAATTAATGGTAAATTCGCTCCAGTAGTAGGTAATATATGTATGGATCAGTGTATGATAGATGTCACTGATGTAGGTGATGTAAATGCAGGAGATGAAGTTATACTTATGGGTAGTGACGGAAGCTTAAAGTTTAATGCTGATGATATGGCAGCTATTTTAGGAACTATAAACTATGAAGTGATATGCATGGTAAGCAAAAGAGTGCCAAGAGTTTATATAGAAAATGGAGAGATAATAAAGATAAAAAATTACGTATAAGTAAAATAGAACATATACAGCTAACAATTAAGCAGAGAGCCAAAATCTATGATTTTGTGCGAATCGCTTACTCATTCGACGAAGGGAGAAGGAGTTTCATTTAATAGCTGTTAGCTGTATATCTCCTATTGTCAATTGTCGTAAATGATGCATATAAAATTAATGCTTTGTATAATATACTAGTATATTGTTTTAAACTAATCTTAAAAAATAAAAGTAGTTTTTAAATTAACTTTTATGATAGAATATACTTAAATTTACATTT
Organism: Clostridium nitrophenolicum; assembly: GCF_055391695.1. Taxonomy (NCBI): domain Bacteria; kingdom Bacillati; phylum Bacillota; class Clostridia; order Eubacteriales; family Clostridiaceae; genus Clostridium; species Clostridium nitrophenolicum. Next base: position 5,315,777 of record NZ_AP042469.1, on the reverse strand, counting down.
TAACTATTAATTATAATGCGAGGTACATAATAAGCTGGGATATATTTGGCAATATACATAATGAACTTGTAAAAATAAGAAATTATGTGTAAAAGTACAAGTAGAAAAATGATGAAATTACGGATAATTTCTTTGACATGCTGACAGTTTTAGGATTATAATTTGTGTGTACATATCTTTCGCTTAGGTTAATAGGAGGTATTAATTTTTATATGTCAAATTCAAAGAGATTAGTGGTAAACCTCTCAGAAACACTATACAATGAATTTAATAAGGCACTTGAGGAAGATTGCAAAAAAAGAAGTGAATTTATTAGGGAAGCTATCATATTATATATTAAAGAGAAAAAAAGGTTAAATATTATAGAACAAATGGAAAAAGGATATAAAGAAATGGCTCAACTCAATCTTGAGTTTGCAGAAATGGGCTTTGCAAGTGACATGAAAGAATTTAAAGAATATGAAGCGAAGCTTTCGGAGTGTGATTTAGCTGATGACCACTATAGTGAAAAGAGGAGATATATTTTATGCTGACTTAAGCCCAGTAGTGGGTTCAGAACAGGGTGGAATAAGGCCAGTAATCATTATTCAAAATGATGTTGGCAACAAATATAGCCCTACTGTTATAGTAGCAGCAATTACTTCACAGATAAACAAGGCAAAACTTCCAACACATGTTGAAATTTCATCAGAAGCTTATGGACTTAATAAAGATTCTGTAGTTTTGCTTGAACAAATAAGAACTTTAGATAAAAGAAGACTAAAAGAGAAAATAGGTCATATGACCGATGACGATATGAGAAAAGTAGATGAGGCGCTTTTAATAAGCGTAGGTTTACAGTAAATAATATATTTAAACACGACAATTTGTCGTGTTTTTTTATTAGCATTCACATCCTAGATGTATTTACATATATGTATATAGCTAGGTGGAGACAAGATAAAATGGAAGGTGGCAAAAATTTTACCACCTTTATTGTATATAAAAACGTTTTTTTGTGGTAAAATAGTAGAAGAATTTTTTAAACGTAAGCTTTATTATAGGAGGTTGAGATTGTGAAAAAGAACTTAGAAGAACTCAAGCAAGTGGCAAACGTAATTAGAAAAGATATTATAAAAATGTTAACAGAGTCAGGCTCAGGTCACCCTGGTGGTTCCTTATCAGCGACAGAAATTTTAACTACTTTGTATTTTAATGAAATGAACATAGAGCCTGAAAAAGTAAAGGATTTAGATAGAGATAGATTTGTTCTCTCTAAAGGGCACGCTGCTCCAGTACTATATAGTGCACTTGCTAGAAGAGGATTTTTTGATGTAGAAGAATTAAAAAAGCTTAGAAAGCTTGGTTCAATACTTCAAGGGCATCCAAATATGAATGAAGTTCCAGGAGTAGATATGTCTACTGGTTCATTAGGCCAAGGTGTTTCAGCAGCAGTTGGAATGGCTTTAGCAGGGAAAATAGATAAAAAAGACTACAGAGTTTTTACACTATTAGGTGATGGTGAATTAGAAGAAGGCCAAGTTTGGGAAGCTGCTATGTCAGCTGCTCATTATAAATTAGATAATTTAATAGCTTTTATTGATTATAATGGACTTCAAATAGATGGTCCTATTCAAGAAGTAATGTCAGCAGAACCAATTGCTGATAAATTTAGAGCTTTTAGATGGAATGTTGCAGAGGTAGATGGTCATAATATTGAGCAATTAATTAATGCAATTGAGGAAGCAAAAGCTGTGAAAGAAAAACCAACAGTAATAGTTTGTAAAACTGTGAAGGGTAAAGGAGTGTCCTTCATGGAAAATGAAGCAGGTTGGCATGGAAATGCACCAAGTGCAGAACAATGCAAAAAAGCTTTAGATGAACTCGGAGGTGAAGAATAATGGCTAACAAAATAGCAACAAGAGAAGCATATGGAAAGGCTTTAGCAAAATTAGGTCAAGAAAATGAAAAAATAGTTGTACTTGATGCTGATTTATCTAAATCAACTAAGACAGCTGATTTTAAGAAAGTTTGTCCAGAAAGATTTATAAATATGGGAATAGCAGAAGGTAACATGCTTACTGTAGCTGCTGGTATGTCTACTTGTGATAAGATACCTTTTGTAAGTACTTTTGCTGTATTTGCTAGTGGTAGAGCTTTTGAACAAATAAGAAATTCAATTTGTTATCCTGAATTAAATGTAAAGATATGTGCTACGCATGCAGGAATTACAGTAGGAGAAGATGGTGCATCACACCAATCAATCGAAGATATATCACTAATGAGAAGCTTACCAAATATGACAGTTATAAGCCCAAGTGATGCGGTAGAAACAGAAGCTGTGATTAAGGCAATAGCTGAATATAAAGGACCTTGCTATGTAAGACTTGGAAGATCTGGAGTACCTGTTATCAATGATAACTCAGAATATAAGTTTGAAATAGGCAAAGCCATAACTCTAAGAGAAGGAAAAGATGCTGTGGTTATTGCAACTGGAATAATGGTAGATGCAGCACTAGAAGCATATAACACATTATCAGAAGAAGGAATAAAAGTTAAGGTTATAAATATACATACTATAAAACCTATAGATAAGGAAGCAATTATAAAGGCTGCAAGAGAAACAGGAGTAGTTATAACTGCAGAAGAACATAGCATAATAGGTGGATTAGGATCTGCTGTTTGTGAGGTTTTAAGTGAAAACCAACCTACACCAGTAGTAAGAGTAGGAGTAAAGGATACTTTTGGAGAAAGTGGAAAACCAGCAGAACTTCTAAAGGCATATGGATTAACTGCTGATGATATTGTTAAAGCTGTTAAGAAAGGTCTTACTCTAAAATAATTTAATAAATGGTTACACTTAAACGATGATATAGTAATTTATATCATCGTTTTTCTTTACCGCACTAAGACACATGAAAATAAAGAAAAAACCAGTTATGCTATCATCTTTGACTTGTTTTTTATTTTCATGTATCTAATATAAAATTAAAAAGTAGGGAATAATTAGTCTTAGTAGGATTTTTCAACTTTTAAATTTTATTATAGTAGCGGGGTCGAAAATATGAGAACTATTAAGGAATATGCTTTAATTACTATAGGTATTTTATTAGTTGCAATAAGTGTAAAGTTTTTTTTAGCACCAAATAAAATTGCAGCAGGTGGAATTTCTGGAGCAGCAATAATAATAAATTATTTTATTCCCAGTCTTCCTATAGGTCTTTTAATGCTAATTATGGATGCAATATTATTCGTAGTTGCATTTATTGTTATAGGGAATAAGTTTGGTGCTAAAACTATTTACACAAGTTTAAGTCTTTCAGGAACAATATGGATTATGGATAGAATTATGACTCCAAACATAGCAATCACAAAAAACCTAATGTTGGCATCTATATTTGGCACTTTTATATCTGGAATAGGGTTAGGAATAGTGCTTAATCAAAATGCATCTACCGGTGGAACTGATATACTGGCAAAAATACTCAATAAGTTTTTACATTTAGATATAGGAAAGTCACTTTTGATAGTAGACTTTATTATAACACTTTTTGCAGCTTTTTCTTTTGGTGCTGATGCAGGTATGTATGCTCTGTTAGCTGTTATTATAAATGGATTTGTAATAGATATTGTTATAGAAGGACTCAACGTCTCAAAACAAATAATGGTTATAAGCACAAAAAACGATATAATAAGTAAATTCATAATAGAAGAGTTGGAACGAGGATGTACTATTCTACATGGTAGAGGAGGGTATACCAAAGAAGATACATATATTCTTTATGCTGTTTTAGGAAGAAAGGAACTTGTAAAATTGAGAAATTATATAAAAGAAATTGACGCAAAAGCATTTATTACGGTAAGTGATGCACATGAAGTTTTAGGAGAAGGCTTTAAAGACATTATATCAGATCATTAACTGATGAATCTCTAGTTTTTTATATCATATTTATATCATATAAGTAATACATTAACAAAAAATGTAGATTTGAGATGGGTGATTAATGTATATATGTGGCATATACGGTTGAATATAACTCAATTACATATGCTTTTTTTGCTGTTAATAATAATTTAATAGAATATAATATTTATTTCGTGTCTTATTATGTTATAATGAACATAGTTACGTGAAAAAAATCGAAAGCTTATGTATATAAGGAGATGTTCTAATGATAGAGTTTAAAAATGTGAGTAAAGTATATAACAATAATGTGTTTGCTTTATCAAACATAAATGTAAAAATAAAAAAAGGCGAATTTGTATTTTTGGTAGGACCAAGTGGAGCAGGTAAATCTACTTTTATAAAAATGCTTTTAAAAGAAGTTCAGCCTACAAGCGGGAATATAATAATAAATGATTTAGATATAACTAACTTAAAAAGAAAAGAGATACCTTATTATAGAAGAAAGATAGGAGTGGTTTTTCAGGATTTTAGATTAATACCTACTCTAAATGTATATGAGAATGTAGCTTTTGCAATGAGAGTAGTAGAAGCTCCTTTAAAAGAGATAAGAAAAAAAGTTCCAATGGTTCTCTCATTAGTTGGACTAGCTAATAAATATAAAGCGTTTCCTCATGAGTTGTCAGGGGGAGAACAGCAAAGAGTATCATTAGCTAGAGCAATAGTTAACAATCCAGCTATATTAATTGCAGATGAGCCTACTGGAAACTTAGATCCAGAAACGGCAATGGATATAATGGAAACATTAAATGACATAAATCACGCAGGTACAACCATTCTGATGGCCACTCATGCTAAGGACATAGTTGATAACATGAGAAAAAGAGTTATAGCAGTTGAAAAAGGAATAATTGTAAGAGACGAGCAAAGGGGGGCTTACGGATATGAGGATTAGTACAATAAAATTTTTTATACAAGACTCATTAAAAAGCTTAAGAAGAAACAAAACTATAAGTACAGCATCAGCGGCAACTGTTGCAGCTACATTATTTATTCTAGGTATATTTCTTCTTACCATATTAAATGTTAAACAAGGAATACTAGAAGTGGAATCAAAAGTTGAAGTTAAGGTGTTCTTGAAAGATAATGTTACTACAAAGCAGCAAAGTGAATTAGAGAAGAAAATAAAAGCTGTTGATGGAGTTGTTGAGGTTACATACGAAAGCAAGTCTCAAGCTATGGATAAATTTAAGAAACAATTAGGAGATCAAAATAAAAGCCTTGTAGATGGGCTTGAAAAAGACAACCCTATGCCTAATTCATATGTAATTAGAGTTCAAAAGCCAGAGGTTGTATCAACTGTTGTTAATAGCATTAAAGGTTCAGAAGGTATAGATACAATAAAAGACGGAAGAGAAGTTGTAGATAAACTTTTAGCTATAACAAGAACAATAAAATGGGTTGGAAGTATTATATTTATAGTTCTAATAGGAGTTTCACTATTTTTAATAGGAAACACTATTAAACTCACACTTTATTCAAGAAGACGTGAAATAGGAATAATGAAGTACATTGGAGCTACAGATTGGTTTATAAGATGGCCATTTATAATTGAAGGTATGATTATAGGAATTGCAGGAGGAGTAGTTGCAGATTTAGCTCTATATTATGCTTATAAGATGGCATATGTTAAAGCATCAACAGGTCTAATGATGATTCAATTAGTTTCTCCACAGTATGTTTTAACTACTATTTTAGGCTTATTTTTAGTAGCAGGTATAGTAATAGGTTCTTTAGGAAGTATTTTATCAATAAGAAAATTCTTAGCAGTTTAGTCACATTTAAAAGCATGCAGCATTTTGTTGCATGCTCATTTTATTAAAATTTTACAAATAAATTTACAAATTTATTTTTTTTAATGTTATAATTATTTAAGGTTTATATAAATACTATAGAGTATAAGGTTTAAAGCAAAGAGGTGGAAAGTTTGAATAGTAAAAAAAAGTGGATTTCAGGTACGGTGGCAGCACTACTTATTACCAATACAATTACATTGTTTGGCACTAAAGCTTACATATCAAATCAAACAGGAAAGTTTGGAAAGCTGTTTGAAGTAAGAAATGATTTGTATAAATATTATGATGGAAATATTAATGACGCAGATTTAGTAGAAGGGGCCATTAAAGGAATGACAGCTGCTTTAAAAGATCCCTATACTGTATTTATGAACAAGAAGGAATATGACGAATTTAACGTTCAGACAGAAGGAAACTACAGTGGTGTTGGCCTTCAAGTTCAGGCTAAGGATGACAATATAGTTGTAGCTGATGTTTTTGAAGATTCTCCAGCAAAAAAAGGGGGAATACTTCCAAAAGATATAATTGAAAAAGTGAATGGAATAGATGTAACTGGTAAAGAACTTGATAAAGCAGTAACTTTAATGAAAGGTCAAGATGGAACAGAGGTTACATTGACATTATATAGGGAGTCTAAGGGAACCTTTGATGTAAAGCTTAAAAGGGCGAAGATAAATTTAGCTACAGTAAAAGGTGAGATGATAGATAGCAACATAGGATATATGCAGGTTACAATGTTTGATGAAAATACGGCAAAGAACTTTACAAGTAAATTACAAGAGCTTCAAGCTAAGGGTATGAAGTCACTAATAATAGATTTAAGAGGTAATCCAGGTGGGTTACTTGATGAATGTGTGGATATGGTTTCTAATTTTGTTCCTAAGGATAAGGTTATAGTTTCTACCATAGATAAATATAAAAATAAAAAGGAATATAAATCTAAAGGTGGAGTGGCTGAAGGCTTATCTGTTACTATACTTACTAATGGAGGTACAGCAAGTGCTTCAGAAATATTTTCAGGTGCTGTAAGAGATTATAAGATTGGAACTTTAGTAGGAGAAAAAACCTTTGGTAAAGGAGTAGTTCAAACTATTCTAGATACCGGCGAAGGAACAGCTCTTAAGGTTACTGTTTCAAAATACTATACACCAAATGGTGAAAATATACATCATACAGGGATAAAACCTGATATAGAGGTAAAATATCCAGATGAGCTTAGACAAAAACCGTATGACAGAAACCTGGATCCTCAATTTGCAAAGGCACTTGAGATAGCAAAAGGTAAAATTAAATAAGTTGTGGTTGGTTTACGTTTTGTATAATATTTGAATTTAAAAGTTAGACAGAATAATTCTGTCTAACTTCATTGCTTGCGCGCCAGATAAAGTAGATCTTTATTTGGCGCAAGTTTCACTTTACGGAGAGGGGAAATTTTTCAAATGAATATTTTGATGTCTACTTTAAGAGCTGTAGCTTATGCGTTGACGGAACCATATTTAGTTACTTTTTTGGTTATTTTATTTTTTATTCTTTACAGAAAAAATAAAAAAACTACTATAATGCAGAGGATGATAATTGGTGAGAGAGTAAATACTCCTTTTGAGCTTACTATATCGCAAATTGTTATCGGTATATTTGCAGGAGCTTTTGCCAGCGTTATAATGTCTTATTTAGGAATAGTATTTGATGAAAGTTCATCAGTGGATTTAATATTTTTAATGTCTATAATATTTATGTTTTTTAATCCACGATTTATCTGCTTTGCTTATTCAGGTGCTGCGCTTGCTTTTACTAGCTTAATGTTAAGTTTAGTTTCAAGTGCATTTAACATACCTAATTTGGACTTTTTAAAAATAGATGTAGTATCACTTATGACTCTAATTGCAGTTCTTCACTTTGTAGAAGGAATACTTATAATTATAGATGGAAGAACAGGAGCTATACCGGTTTTTACCAGTAGAGACGAAAAGATAATAGGTGGCTTTGCTTTTCAAAGGTACTGGGCATTACCTATAGCAATATTTTTTATGCTTCATAATAACACTGCTATAAGTACAACCTGGCAAGTACCACTTCCAAATTGGTGGCCATTAGTCAAAAGCTCCATACCAGCTGAGATTTTAAAGAATGCAGTAGTAGCACTTATTCCCTTTTATGGTATGGTAGGATACAATAGTATAACTTTTACTAAGGATAAAGAGACAAAGACATTAATGTCAGGTTCTCTAATGATAGTATATAGTATTGCTTTATTTGGATTAGCCCAAGCTGCAGCTTTAAATCTACCACTTAAATTTTTAGTAGTAATATTTGCTCCAGCAGCACACGAAGCTATTATAGCATTTCAAAGATATGTGGAAGTCAAAGGAAAACCTAAGTTTATCAGTGGAGAAGATGGAATAATGGTGTTAGCAGTTGCGCCAAACTCTCCAGCTAATGAAATGGGAATTAAATGTGGAGATCTATTAGTTGAAGTTAATAATAAAAAAATTGAAAATGAAGAAAAAATATCTGAAGCTATAAGAGAATGCTCAAATTTTATATGGTTTAAGGTGAAGAAGGTCACAGGAAAATTTGAGCAAGTAAGTTATAATAAATTAAATGACAATAAAAGATTGGGAATAGTATTCGTGCCCAGAGGAGTTCCAAAGGACAGTATGGTTGTAAAGCTTGATGAGACTAGATTTGGTGAAATACTAGATAAAATAAAAAACAAAGATAAGGATGAGGATGAATAAAGAATGAGTGTTTTTAAGATACATTCTAAATTTAAACCTACAGGAGACCAGCCTAATGCCATAAATAACTTATCGAATAAAATATTAGGTGAAGAAAAGTTTCAAACACTTCTCGGAGTAACAGGATCAGGAAAAACTTTTACTATGGCAAATGTAGTCGAGAAGGTTCAAAAACCTACACTAGTTTTGGCACATAATAAAACCTTAGCAGCTCAGCTTTGCTCAGAATTTAGAGAGTTTTTCCCGGAAAACTGTGTTGAATATTTTGTTTCATATTATGATTATTATCAACCAGAGGCGTATGTGGCACAAACAGACACATACATTGAGAAGGATGCTTCTATAAATGATGAAATAGATAGATTAAGACACTCAGCTACATCAGCGTTACTAGAGAGAAGAGATGTGATTGTTGTGGCTTCCGTATCATGTATATATGGACTAGGTAATCCTGAAGAGTACAAAAACCTTACATTATCACTGAGACAAGGAATGACCAAAGATAGGGATGAAGTTCTAAAGAAACTAGTTGAAATACAATACGAAAGAAATGAAATAAACTTTGTAAGAGGTACCTTTAGAGTCAAGGGTGATGTTTTAGATATATTTCCAGCTTCATCAACGAATAAGGGAGTAAGAGTAGAATTTTTTGGAGATGAAATTGAAAAGATAAGGGAGTTTGATGTTCTAACCGGTGAAATAATAGGAACAACAAAACATATATTAATATCTCCTGCATCACACTTTGCTACTTCAAGAGATAGACTTGAAGTAGCAATAAACAAAATTGAAATAGAATTGGAAGAGCGTTTAAAGGAACTTACTGCACAAGACAAGTTGTTAGAAGCACAAAGACTAAAGCAAAGAACTAATTTTGACATAGAAATGATGAGAGAAGTAGGATACTGCAGCGGTATTGAGAATTATTCAAGAATACTAGATGGAAGAGCTAAAGGGACTCCGCCTCAGACGCTTATAGATTATTTTCCTGATGACTACCTTTTATTTATAGATGAAAGTCATGTTACATTACCTCAGGTAAAGGCAATGTATGCAGGAGATAAATCGAGAAAAGAGTCTTTGGTAGAGTATGGTTTTAGACTTCCTTCAGCATTTGATAACAGACCTTTACAATTTCAAGAGTTTGAAGGTAAGTTGAACCAGGTTGTATTCGTAAGTGCTACTCCAGCGCAGTATGAGCTAGAGCATTCTACAAATGTGGTTGAACAAATAATAAGGCCGACTGGATTATTGGATCCGGAGATTATTGTTAAGCCAATTAAGGGACAAATAGATGATTTATATGCCAGCATAAACGAGACAATAAGCAGAGGGTATAGAGTGCTTGTAACCACTCTTACTAAAAAGATGGCAGAAGATTTAACAGATTACTTTAAAGAAATGAATGTTAAGAGTAGATACCTTCATTCAGATATAGATACAATAGAGAGAATGAAGATAATAAGAGATTTAAGAAAAGGCGAGTTTGATGTATTAATCGGCATAAATCTATTGAGAGAAGGACTGGATATTCCAGAGGTGGCTTTAGTATCTATACTTGATGCAGATAAGGAAGGATTTTTAAGATCTGAAAGATCCCTTATACAAACTATAGGAAGAGCAGCAAGAAATGCAGACAGTAAGGTTGTAATGTATGCAGATAGAATAACAGATTCCATGGGAAGAGCTATTTCGGAGACAAATAGAAGAAGAAAGATACAAATGGAATATAATGAAAAGCATAATATAACACCTAAAACTATTATTAAGGACATTAGAGAAGTTATAGAAGCCACAACTATTTCAGAAGAAAAAGTGGAATATGATAGTTTAGAAGAGGCTGTTCAAGCTAATAATGAAAGTATAGATCAGCTTATAGAGAAATACGAAAAAGACATGAAGGATGCGGCTAAAAACCTTCAATTTGAGCAGGCAGCAAAACTACGTGATATTATAGCTAAGCTCAAAAAGCAAAAGAAAAATTAAGAGTGTTTATTAATTATGAAAAAGTATTAAGGAGTGTGTAAATAAAGCTAATGAGAAATAGCATAGTAATAAAGGGAGCTAAAGTCCACAACTTAAAAAATGTTGACTTAGAGATACCAAGAGATAAGCTAATTGTATTTACTGGACTTTCCGGTTCTGGGAAGTCATCTCTGGCATTTGACACTTTGTATGCAGAAGGGCAGAGACGTTATGTTGAATCTCTGTCTGCTTATGCAAGACAATTTTTGGGACAAATGAATAAGCCAGATGTTGAGTATATAGAGGGATTATCACCGGCAATTTCTATTGATCAGAAAACTACAAGTAGAAACCCGCGTTCTACTGTTGGTACTGTTACTGAGATATATGATTATTTAAGACTTTTATATGCAAGAATAGGAATTCCACATTGCCCAAAGTGCGGAAAAGAAATAACTCAACAAACTGTTGATCAAATGGTAGATAGGGTATTGTCTATACCTGAGAGAACTAAAATTCAAATACTTGCTCCTATTATAAAGGGCAGAAAAGGCGAACATGTAAAAATATTAGAGAATATAAGAAAGAACGGATTTGTAAGAGCAAGAATAGATGGAGAAACTATTGATTTAGAAGAAGAGGAAATAAAGCTTGAAAAAAATATAAAGCACACTATTGAAGTTGTTGTAGATAGGCTAATAGTAAAACCAGACATAAGAAGTAGATTGGCAGATTCACTTGAGACTGCTTTGAAGCTTGCTGAAGGATTGGTTATTGTAAATGTAATCGGTGAAGAAGACGTATTATTTAGTGAGAAATTTGCCTGTGCAGATTGTGGTATTAGTATAGGAGAAATTGCTCCAAGAATGTTTTCCTTCAATTCCCCCTTTGGAAAATGTGACAGCTGTGATGGCCTAGGAACATTAATGGAAATAGATCCGGATCTAGTAATACCAGATAAAAGCAAGAGTATACTTGACGGTGCTATTGCGACCTGGGGGAGTGGAAGCTTAAAAGAAGATTCCTGGACCTTTAGTATACTAAAGGCTCTTTCTAAAGAATATAAATTTAAACTAGATACTCCTATAGAAAAGTTAAAGCCTGAGATTGTTGATATATTATTATACGGCTTAAAGGGAGAAAAGATCAAAGTTAACTATGCAAGAGAAAATGGAGTAATGGAATTTAATCATGCTTTTGAAGGTGTAGTTAATAATTTGAAAAGAAGATACTTAGAAACAAACTCAGATTACATTAAAAGCGAAGTTGAAAATTATATGAGTAATAACCCATGTCCAAAATGTAAAGGAGCAAGACTTAAACCAGAAGTTTTAGCTATTACAGTTGGTGGCAAAAATATTTTTCAATTTTGTGCAATGTCTATAAGAGATGAATTGAAGTTCTTAGATGAGATTATTTTATCTGAAAAAGAAGCAATAATTAGTGATCAAATATTAAAAGAGATAAAAAGCAGATTAAAGTTTTTAATTGATGTTGGATTAGATTATCTAACATTATCAAGAACAGCAGGAACGCTGTCAGGAGGAGAATCTCAAAGAATTAGATTGGCAACACAGATAGGTTCTAGTCTAGTTGGAGTACTATATATATTGGATGAACCAAGTATAGGATTGCATCAAAGAGATAATGATAGACTTATTTCCACACTGAAACATTTAAGAGATATAGGTAATACATTAGTTGTAGTTGAACATGATGAAGATACGATGAAAGAAGCAGATTTTATCGTAGATATAGGACCTGGAGCAGGAGAGCATGGTGGGAAAATTGTGGCTGCAGGTACTATTGATGAAATAATGAAAAATAAAGAATCAATAACTGGACAATATTTAAGTGGCAGGAAAAAAATTGAGTTGCCTTCAGAGAGAAGAAAAGGAAATGGGAAAAATATAGCTGTTAAAGGGGCTAAAGAAAATAATCTCAAGAATGTTAATGCAGATTTTCCTTTAGGTATACTGACTTGTGTTACTGGGGTGTCTGGCTCAGGAAAGAGTACTCTTGTAAATGAAGTGCTATTTAAGGGAATGAATAAAAGAATAAATAACTCAAAGGATAACCCTGGTAGTCATAAAGACATTTTAGGCGTAGAGAATATAGATAAAATAATAAATATAGACCAAAGTCCTATAGGAAGAACGCCTAGATCTAACCCAGCTACTTATACTGGAGTATTTGATATTATAAGAGAAGTTTTTGCAAATACTTCAGAAGCTAAGATGAGAGGATATAAGCCTGGTAGATTTAGTTTTAATGTTAAAGGTGGAAGATGTGAGGCCTGCAGTGGGGATGGAATAATAAAAATTGAAATGCAGTTTCTATCTGATGTATATGTTCCTTGCGAAGTTTGTAAGGGAAAAAGATATAATAGAGAGACTCTTGAGGTAAAATATAAAGGTAAGACTATAGATGATGTTTTAAATATGACAGTTGAAGAAGCATTAGAGTTCTTTGAAAACATACCTAGAATAAAGAATAAGATACAAACACTTATGGATGTAGGGTTAGGATATATAAGACTAGGGCAACCTTCAACTCAGCTATCTGGTGGAGAGGCTCAAAGAATTAAGCTAGCCTATGAGTTATCTAAGAGAAGTACAGGGAAAACTTTATATATTTTAGATGAGCCTACTACTGGGCTTCATATAGATGATGTAAATAGACTTATAAGTATTCTTCAAAGAATTGTTGAAACAGGAAACACCGTAGTAGTTATAGAGCATAACCTTGATGTAATAAAATGTGCTGATTATATTATTGACCTAGGTCCAGAAGGAGGGGAAAAGGGAGGAACGATTTTATGCACAGGTACTCCAGAGGAAATATCAGAAAATAGCCATTCTTATACGGGACATTATTTAAAAAAGATGTTATAATTTATATAAGACTAGCATAACCCTTTACTGATGCTAGTCTTTTGATATGTTAATAGGCAATAGGAAAAGTTTTATTTAATAAATTTACAAGAAGGTGGTTATATGGATCTGAGCAAATTAAGTTTAATCTTTAAAATTATAATCATAGCAATAGTTTATATTATAATTTTCTTAGCATTAAGAATAATGTATAAAGATATAAAAAATGGCGGAAGACGAGCAAGAGCAGGTAACAGAAAATCCTTCGGGCTTGAGATAGTAGAGCCTGGAAACAATGCAAATTTAAGAAGAGGTGGAGTTATTCCAATCCAAAGTGAGATAACAGTGGGACGGAAAAACGATAACTTACTTGTATTGGACGACCCGTATGCTTCAGGGCATCATGCAAGGATATATGTTAAGAACAACGATTGTATAATAGAAGATTTAAGAAGTACTAATGGTACATTGTTGAACGGTTTAAAACTTGAGGGTAGAGAATATCTAAATTCCGGTGATGAAATTAAAATTGGTAATACATCCTTTAGGGTTATAGGATAATGAATGTATATTTAAGTATAAAGTTATATAACAATTATGATAAAAGTGAAGAGCATAGGAACTTATACTTTAAGTTCCTAGGTTTTTTCACTTTTGACTATTTAGGCATTTCTGAATATTATTTTTAAGATACTTTAGTTGAAATTTTACGATGTGGTGGTGATTATTTTGGACACGAGTAGAGATGAGAAGAAACTTTTAAGGTACACATATCTTTTGTGTTTAGTGTGTTTTCTTAACCTAGCCATACTTAAACAACCCTTTGATAAAGGGGCTATGATTATGGCCGTAGTTACATGTTTGCTTATAGGATATTCATATATAATAATAAGAAAATTCTTTTCAGATGGTGATAAATATATATTTATTTTTTCTAGCATACTATCCGTTATAGGAATGGTTATGATTTACAGGATTGATACAGCGAGCTCAATAAAGCAAATAATTTGGTTTGCTATAGGAGTAACAGGGTTTATATTAATAGTGGTATTGCTGCCAGATTTAAAGAGTTTTAGCAAGTACAAATATGTTTACTTAGTATTTACTTTAATATTTATGAGTATGGCTATGTTAATGGGAACAGAAATAAATGGTTCTAAGAATTGGATTGTAATAGGGGGATTCACTTTTCAGCCTTCTGAGTTTGGAAAGTTATTTTTAGTAGCTTATCTAGCATCTGAGCTGCAGGATTATGAAAACTTTAAAGATCTTATAATGCCTGGAATAGTAGTAATGGTGTCTTTAGGTTTCATGGTATTACAAAAGGATCTTGGTTCTGCATTAATATTTTTTGGAATATCAATAACGATGCTTTATATAGCTACGTCAAAGTTTAGCTATATAGCTACTTGTGTCGGATTATTTGCTGCAGGTGCCGTGATAAGTTATAGTCTGTTTGATCATGTGAAAACAAGAGTTTTAATATGGATGAATCCATGGCCCTATGCTACTGGAAAAAGCTATCAAGTAGTACAATCGATGTTTGCAATAGCTTCAGGCGGATTAACTGGCTCTGGCTTAGGATTGGGACACCCAGAATATGTACCGGTTAACACCACAGACTTTATTTTTGCTGTTTTATGTGAAGAACTTGGAATACTTATAGGTTTCGGAATAATCATATTGTATTTCTTGCTTTTTTATAGATGTATGAGAGCGGCAGTTTACGTGGAAGATAAGTTTTCAAGATTACTTGCAGTTGGATATAGTGCTATGATAGCATCACAAGTACTTGTTATAGTTGGTGGGGTTATGAATGCAATACCTCTTACAGGTATAACTCTACCTTTGGTAAGTTACGGAGGAAGCTCTATGCTTATTACGTTTTTTTCATTAGGTATAATCCAAAAGATATCAGAAGAGGGTAGATAAATATGAACGATATATCAAATAGTATAAAAAAAGTTCTTATAATTTTCTTGGTATGTTTTATAGGGTTAATATCTTATATAACTTATTTTGAAATAATAGTAGGACCTAAGATAGTGAGCAGTCCATATAATAAGAGGATGTGGGTTAAGAGAAATGAAGTGCTAAGAGGAACTATTTACGATAGGAATGGTAAACCTCTCACTAAAAGCGAAAGAATTAATAAGGAAACGCAAAAAAGAGAATACACAGGCGGAGAGTTGTTCGCACATGTATTGGGATATGTAGATATAAAATATGGAATAACAGGACTTGAGAGAAAATACGATGAAGAGCTTATGTCTACAGATATTAAAGATAACGTGAAAAACTTGTTACTAAATAAGGGAAAAACAGAAGAGAAAATTGGTAATAGTTTAAAAACAACTCTTGATTTCGAGACACAAAAAAAAGCATATGATTTGCTAGGAGATAACAAAGGTGCGGTAGTTGCATTAAATCCTAAGACTGGAGAGATATTGGCAATGGTATCTAAGCCATCTTTTAATCCTAATAACTTACAAGAGATTTGGGCTGATATTAATAAAGATAAGAATTTGCCTTTAATAAATAGAGCCTCTGCAGGACTATACCCACCAGGATCTACATTTAAAGCAATAACTGCTATAAGCGCATTGGAAAATATGCCGGGAATAAAGAATAGAACATTTGAGGATAATGGAAGCTTGTATATTTCTAAGGATTACTCACTTCATAATTTTAATGGTGAAGTACTAGGAAGTCTAAGTTTTAAAGATGCTTTCACACACTCAAGTAATGTGGTATTTGGAACTTTGGGTTTAGAGCTTGGTAATGATAAACTAAAGCAAACTGCAGAAAAGTTCTATTTTAATAAGGAAATACCAGCAGATGGAATCCCAGTTGAAGCTAGTAAATTCCCTACATTGAAAAAAAACGAAAAAGGAAGCATTGCTCAAAGTGCTATAGGGCAAAGCAGCGACCTTGCGAGCCCGCTTCAGATGGCAGTAGTTACAAGTACTATAGCTAATAGTGGAATAATGATGAAACCATACCTAGTCAAAGATGTTGTTACAAGCAAGGGACAGTTGGTTAAAAATATACAACCTGAATCATTAGGTCAGATTACTTCTGCTGATACAGCAAACACTATGAAAGACTTTATGAAGTCTGTTGTTCAGGAAGGAACTGGGGGTAATGCAGCTATAGAGGGTATTGAGGTTGGCGGAAAAACAGGAACAGCAGATCATCAATATGAAGGAAAAGATGCTCCACCTCATTCATGGTTTATAGGTTTCGCCCCATATAATGATCCACAAGTAGCGGTAGCAGTAATTGTGGAAGATGGAGGTCAAGGTGGTAAAGCTGCAGCTAGAATAGCATCTGAAGTGATGAGAACCGCATTAAGAAAATAATATATATTCCTTTAATTTTCATTTATCACCATAATATATTTAAATAAATAGATTAATTTGGTAAATTAGCAAATAAAATGTCGGTAGGCATAGGAAAATTTCTACTGACATTTTATTTTTTTACATTGTATATTTTCCCGGGAAATTTTTTGTTGTAAAAAGTAAAATTATTAAAGCTTTAATGATATAATATAGACAATAATCGAGATATAAAAATAATTTGGTATAAATATGTCTAAAGTTTATATTAGATTATTTTTAAAAGGAGCAATTATGAAGGGTAAAACTCATGCTGGGGTTGGAATAGTCACTTTTTTATCACTTTACAACAGTTTACCGGAAAAGTCTAATTATATTGGTATTATTGTGGTAATTTTGGCATCCATATTGCCAGATATTGACCACCCTAAAAGTGTTATAAATAAGTATATACTTCCGTTTAAAAATAAAGCAACTAAAATTATTCTTTACATGTGCATTGGTATAATATTATTATGGTACGACTATCTTTATACTAAAGAACCTATTATAAAAGCATTGGGAATATCTTTTATAATAATTGCAATATCCTCGCACAGAAATGGGTTAACGCATAGCCTTTCTGGAATGATTATTTTTTCATTTATTGCAGGATACATAGGAAATATGTACAACATACATTATTTAGTATATTATTTTATGATAGGATATGGCATGCATTTATTATGTGATATGACAACTAACAGAGGAGTTCCACTACTATATCCTTTCAAAAGTAAAAAAGTAAAATTTCCTGTTACATATAAGACAAATTCGAAGCTTGGAACTACTATAGAAGAATTGCTTGCAATATTTGGACTTCTATTTGCAATATATAAGATTCCGATGATTTTTTGTAAATAAGAATTAAGGCACATTCAAATAAATAACAAGTCAGTATGGCAGTATATTTTCGACTCGTTATTTATTTTCATATGTCTAATAGGAGTGATTATGTGTTTGATTTTGAGTATCAATTAAAGGTTTTGCCAGATAAACCTGGAGTATATTTAATGAAAAATTCCTTAGGGGAAATCATATATGTTGGAAAAGCTAAGGTATTAAAAAATAGAGTTAGACAGTACTTTCAAAGTTCGAAAAATCATTCAGAGAAAGTTAAGGCTATGGTGAAAAATATAGCTGAATTTGAATATATAGTAACAGATTCAGAAATGGAAGCCCTTATACTAGAATGTAATTTAATTAAGAAATACAGACCAAGATATAATATTCTACTTAAGGATGATAAACATTATCCATTTATAAAGATAACAACAAATGAAGACTTCCCAAGAGTATTTATAACTAGAATGTTAGCCAAAGATGGAGCTAAATATTTTGGACCTTATACAGATGCTTCTGCTGTCTATGAAACAATAGAGTTACTCAAGAAGATATTTCCTGTGAGAAACTGCAAAAAATCTATAAAAGAGGATGGAGAAAAGACAAGACCATGCCTTAATTATCATATAGGCTTGTGCAATGCGCCTTGTGGCGGGAATATTAGCAAAAAGGACTATGGTAAGATAGTTTCTGATATAATAGACTTATTATCAGGAAGAGACAAAAATATATTGAAATCTTTAAAAGAAGAAATGGAACAGGCTTCTGAAAATCTAGAATTTGAAAAAGCAGCAGCTTTAAGAGATAAATTTTTAGCAGTGGGAAAAATTACAGAAAAGCAGAAGATAATTACAGGAAATTTTGAGGATGAAGACTTTATAAATATATATAGCGATGAAAAGGATAGCTGCGTTCAAGTGTTTTTCTTAAGAGGTGGTAAAATAACTGGCAGAGAGCATTTTATTATAGAAAATACTGTTGATGTAGACAAGAAGGAAGTTATTTCTACCTTCATAAAAGAATTTTATGGAGGTACAGCATATATTCCAAAGACAATATATGTTCCAGTTATTGAGGATCAAGATCTTTTACAGGAATGGCTGGGAATGAAGCGAGGTTCAAAGGTAACTATTAAAATGCCTCAAAAGGGTGAAAAGAAAGATACCATTAATCTTGTAGAAAAAAATGCAAAGATGACATTAGAAAATTTTAAATTAAAATTTATTCAGGAAAAAGAACTTTATAAGACATCTTTGAAGGAGATTGCCGATATACTTAATTTAGAGGATATTCCTCACAGAATAGAAGCATATGACATTTCAAATATTCAGGGGGTAGACTCTGTTGGAACTATGGTTGTTTTTGAAGAAGGTAGAGCTAAAAATAGTGACTATAGAAGATTTAAAATAAATACAGTAAAAGGTGCAAATGATTATGATAGTATGAGAGAGATCTTAACCAGAAGGTTTCAACATGGAATGGAAGAAATAAAGGGTATACAGGAGAGACAATTGGATTTAAGCTCAGGCAAATTCTGCATTTTTCCAGATTTAATATTGATGGATGGAGGAAGAGGACAGGTGAATATTGCTCTAGATGTATTAAAGAGTTTTAATATTAGCATACCTGTATGCGGGATGGTAAAGGATGACAAACATAATACAAGAGGCTTAATATACAATAATGAAGAGCTTCCATTAAGTATACATTCTAATGTTATGAGGTTAGTTACAAGGATACAGGATGAAGTGCATAGATTTGCCATAACATATCATAGAAGTCTAAGAAATAAGAGAGTGCTTCATTCCATATTGGAGGATATTCCTGGTATAGGAGAAAAAAGAAGAAAAGAGCTTCTAAAGAAATTTGGAAGTATTGATAGCATAAAGAAGGCAACTTTTGATGAATTAATTGATACACCATCTATAGATAAAAAGGCGGCTCAAAGTATTATAGACTATTTTAAGGGCCAAGATTAGGGAGGTAACTTAATGAAATATGTTTTAGATGCACACACCCATACTGTGGCTAGTGGCCATGCCTATACTACATGGCTGGAAAATGTAAAAGAAGCATCTAATAATGGGATTAAAATTTTAGCAACTACAGATCACGGGCCTAAGATGCCAGGAGGACCACATATATTCCATTTTAATAATCTAAAAGTGTTACCAAGAGAGTTATTTGGAGTGATAATTCTTAGAGGGTGTGAAGCAAATATCTTAGATTTTAAAGGAAATTTGGATATACCGGAAAAAACACAAAAAAGACTGGATGTAATTATTGCTAGTTTGCATGATGTGTGTATAAAGCCTGGTAATAAAGATGAAAATACGCAGGCATTATTAAATGTTATGAATAATGAGAATGTGCATATTATCGGTCATCCAGGTAATCCAGCTTTTCCTATTTGGGAAGAAGAAGTGATAAAGAAGGCTAAAGATAAAGATATTCTTATAGAGATAAATAACGGTTCCTTTAATTCAAGAAGAGGCAGTGAGGAAAACTGTCTTAGAATATCAGAGTTATGTAAAAAGCATGGTGCTAACATAATACTAGGAAGCGATGCACATACTTGTTTTCAAATAGGAAAGTTTCCAAAGGTCGAGAAGGTATTAAGAATGGCAGGGGTAACTGAAGATCTTATAATGAATGTTGATGAGGCTAAATTTATAAAATATTTAAAGAAAAAAGGAAAGCTTCAAGATATTAAGCTTGATTAAGGATTGTACATACATTATACTAAAAATGATACGTAATTTTAATTTTCAAGGAGAATATGTCATGAATAAATTTAAGGATTTTAGTACAAAGTTAACTAATATATTAGATGATGAAAACATAGAAATAGATGCACTAATGAAAAACCATACATCCTTTAAGGTAGGAGGTCCAGTAGATATATTAGCGACCCCTGAAAGCTTTCAGCAAGTAGTAGATGTTATAAAGTTATGTAGAGAGAATAATATTCCATACTACATAATAGGAAATGGAACTAATTTACTTGTGAAAGATGGAGGAATACGAGGTGCAATTATTAAACTATGTAAGCTAGATGATATAAAAATAGAAGGTGAAAAAATAATTGCACAAAGTGGAGCGCAATTAAAAGACGTTTCAGATGTAGCGCTAGAAAACAATTTAACAGGTTTTGAGTTCGCATGTGGTATTCCAGGAAGCATTGGAGGAGCCGCTGCAATGAATGCAGGTGCTTATAATGGAGAAATATCAAATGTTATAGAAAGTGCTAAAATCATAGACAACGATGGAAATATAACAGTTCTGAATAAAGAAGAACTAGAGCTGGGTTATAGAATGAGCTCTATACTTAAACATGGATATACTGTTCTGCAGGTTACATTTAAGCTTCATAAAGGTGAGTACCAAAAAATAAAAGATAGAATAGATGACCTAAATAGAAGAAGAAGCGAAAAACAACCGCTTGAGTATCCATCTGCTGGAAGTACATTTAAAAGACCTGAAGGATATTTTGCTGCTAAACTTATAGAAGATAGTGGTTTAAAAGGAATAAGCGTTGGTGGAGCTGAAGTTTCTGCAAAACACTCTGGTTTTATAATAAACAAGGGAGAAGCTACAGCCAAAGATATCTTAGACTTGATTAAACTTGTACAGGATAAGGTAAAAGACAAGTTTAATGTAGATTTATATACTGAGGTAAGAATTATAGGAGAAGATTGTAGTAATATTTAGGAATTTAAAGTAGATACTATAAAATAGAAAAATGGAGAATTTAACACTAATTCGATGTTAAATTCTCCATTTTATATTCTATTCCTTCTTATAAATTGTTGTGTTATAATTATAAAATGAATGTATATTACATTTGTAATATCAATTTTAATATTAGAAATAATAAAGATAAATCGCTAACAGGAGGGTTGACTATGAGATTTGTTATAGTAACAGGTCTATCGGGAGCAGGCAAAACTCAAGCTATAAGAAATCTAGAGGATTTAGGATATTTTTGTGTAGATAACCTTCCGCCTACATTGATACCTAAATTTGCAGAGGCTTGCTATCAAACCGATGGTAAAATTGATAAGATAGCTTTAGTAATAGATATAAGAGGCGGAAAATTTTTCGATGATCTATTTGAAAGTCTTAAGTATTTAACAAGTGAAGGCTATAAGTATGAAATTTTATTCTTAGATGCTTCTGAT
This sequence comes from Clostridium nitrophenolicum, assembly GCF_055391695.1. Classification (NCBI taxonomy): domain Bacteria; kingdom Bacillati; phylum Bacillota; class Clostridia; order Eubacteriales; family Clostridiaceae; genus Clostridium; species Clostridium nitrophenolicum. The sequence goes on along the minus strand of NZ_AP042469.1, from coordinate 5,294,058 downwards.
GAAGTATTAATAAAAAGATTTAAAGAGAGCAGGAGAAAGCATCCTTTAGCACCAGATGGAAGAATACTAAATGGTATATTATTAGAAAGAAACAAGCTAAGAGAAGTAAAGGATAGAGCTGACAATATCATCGATACATCAAAGCTTGCAACAAGAGAGTTAAGGGAAGAAATAACGAAAATTTATGCAGAAGAAGGACAGATGGAAACAGAATTGATGATAACAGTGCTTTCATTTGGATTTAAATATGGGATACCTGTAGATTCTGATTTAGTATTTGATGTAAGATTTTTACCGAATCCCTATTATATTCCAGAGTTGAAAAAATACTCAGGAAACGATGAGCCTGTTAGAAGCTATGTTATGGGATTTGAAGAAACTAAAGAATTTATTGGCAAATTAGAGGATATGTTGAGCTTTTTAATCCCTAGTTACTTAAAAGAAGGAAAAAGACAGCTTATAGTATCAATAGGTTGTACAGGAGGCAGACATAGGTCTGTAACTATTGCGAATTCAATATTTAATAAGTTAAAGAACAGTGGATATAAGGTGAATATTGATCATAGAGATATAGAGGAAGACACTAATAAAGGTGGTAAAAAACTATGAAGATAGTAGACTGGTTTAGACCGGGCATAAAGGTTAAAAGATGGGTTATGCTTGGGGCCATGGGGATCTTGTTTATAATATTTGGTGTATTAGAATTTGTAAACAGAAGATTCTATAGCATGTACTATATATCATTTTATGTTTTTTTGATTACTTCAGGAGTTTTTGTTTTATACGTGTCTATAACTCAAGGAATGCGTTCAATTATTGCTTTAATAAACAAAGGATACCTGAATGTTTCTTTGGATTCTAGGAAACTTGAAAATTTAATATATGAAAAAAGATTGTTAGTAAAAGGGCCTAAAATTGTGGCTATAGGCGGAGGAACAGGTCTATCTACAATGCTGAGAGGTTTGAAATACTATACTTCAAATATAACTGCAATAGTTACAGTAGCAGATGATGGTGGTGGATCAGGAGATTTAAGAGAGGACTTAGGGATGCTTCCACCAGGAGATATAAGGAATTGTATTCTATCATTGGCTGATACGGAGCCACTTATGGAGGAACTACTTCAGTATAGATTTAAAGATGGTAGATTAAAAAATCAAAGTTTTGGGAATCTATTTTTGGCAGCTATGGATGGAATCTCAAGTAATTTTGAGGAAGCAGTTCATAAGATGAGCTCTGTTCTGGCGGTAACAGGTAAGGTAATGCCTGTTACGTTAGATAATATTATATTAAAGGCTAAGCTCAAGAATGGAACAATAGTAGAAGGGGAATCAAATATTCCAATAGAGGCTATTAAACAGAATAGTTCAATTGAGAAAGTATTTATTGAGCCCAAAAATGCAAGAGCCCTTAAGGAAGCTGTAGAGGCAATATTAGAGGCAGATGCTATAATACTGGGTCCAGGAAGTCTTTATACAAGTGTTATTCCTAATCTTTTAGTTAAAGATATCGCTGATGCTGTAAATAAAACTCAAGCTGTAAAGTTATATGTATCAAATATAATGACGCAGAAAGGAGAAACAGACGGTTTTGGAGTTGAGGATCATATAAAATCAATCTTTAAACATGTTGGAAATAATGTTATAGATTATGTTGTAATAAATGTTGGTAAAATTGATGATGAGCTAGAAGGAAAATATAAGGAAGAGGCATCTCATTTAGTTTCAGTAGATGAAAATGAACTAAAAAAATTAGATGTAAGTATCATTGAAGGTGATTTTATAACAGTTAGAAATGGTCTGATAAGACATAATTCTGAAAAGTTAGCTTCTATATTAATTGAAACTATTATGGACAAAAAATTGTTATTTGATAGAAAGAAAATTATTGAGTATTTCTACTTGTCAGAGCGATTAAAGGAAAATAAAAATAAATAGGGAGAGAGATTATGTCTTTTTCGTTGAAGGTTAAAAATGAAGCTTGTAGATATACGAGTATAGGCAAAGAAGAGGCAGTGGCAGAGCTATCAGCCATAATGAAGGTCAGTGGTACGCTGCTGCTTGGTGGTAATAAGCAGTTTAGCTTTAAAGTTACTACTGAAAATCCTGCCATTGCTAGGTTAATATTTAAAATGCTAAAAGAGCATTTTAATATTCATACAAAGATAATGGTAAAAAGAAGCAATTCCCTTAAAAAAAACAATGTGTATATAATATTAATTGATGAAGCAATGGGTGTGCGAGACTTACTTAAAGAGGTCGGTTTACTAAGAGAAAATGAGAATATATTTTCACTAGATTATAGTATACCTAGAAATATTATAGAGACAGAAGAGTGTAAAAGAGCATATATCAGAGGAGCTTTTTTAGGTGGAGGAAGCATCAGTAACCCAGAAAAGACATATCACTTAGAATTTGTAACTCATGATAATGAATATGCAGAGGACTTAAGTAGTCTTATAAATGAATATGGTTTAAACTCAAAGGTAATACAAAGAAAAAGTAGTTTTATTGTTTACCTTAAGGAAGGGGAACAAATAGTAGATTTACTTAATATAATAGGGGCTCACTCATCTCTTTTAGAGCTGGAAAATGTAAGAATAATGAAGGAGATGAGAAACAATGTAAATAGACTAGTTAACTGCGAAACTGCAAATTTAAGTAAAACTGTGAATGCCGCAGTAAGACAGGTTGAAAGTATAAAGCTTATACAAAAAGAAATAGGGCTTGCTAGACTTCCTAAAAACCTGAGAGAAATTGCAGAGCTTAGATTAAGCTACCCAGATGAATCTTTAAAAGAGCTAGGTGAAATGCTTAATCCGGTAGTTGGAAAATCAGGAGTTAATCACAGATTAAGAAGAATAGAAAAAATAGCGGAGGAACTAAGGAAAGAAGGAAGGTAGGTTTAGATTATGTCAAAGCATGAAGATATAATCAAGTATATACTTTCACTTGAAGTTGGTACAAAGATTTCGGTTAGAAGTATAGCAAGTGCTTTAGGTGTTAGTGATGGAACAGCGTATAGAGCTATAAAGGACTCAGATACATTAGGAATAGTTACTACTATTCCTAGAGTTGGAACAGTAAGAGTAGAAAAGGTTGAAAAGAAAAACATTGAAGCTTTGACCTATGGAGAAGTAATTAATATTGTGGATGGGGCTCTACTTGGAGGGAAGGATGGGATATATAAAACCCTGCACAGATTTGCTATAGGGGCTATGACTATTGATGCTATGGCAAAATATATAACCCCTGACTGTCTTCTTATTGTTGGAAATAGAGAAGAAGCACATAGACTTGCTCTTGAGAACCAATCAGGAGTCCTTATAACTGGTGGATTTGGATGTAGTGAAGAAATAAAGAAATTAGCTAATGAAAAGTGTCTACCAATAATATCTACAACTTATGATACTTTTACAGTTGCCAGCATGATAAATAAGGCTATATCAGAAAATCTTATAAAGAAAGATATAGTTCTAATTGAAGATATCATGGAAACTAATACATACTTTTTGAATGTAAACGATACGGTAGAAAAATGGAAAAAAGTAATTACAGAAACTAGGCATCAAAGATATCCTGTTGTAGATGATGATAATAAAGTAGTAGGAATTGTCACTTTAAGAGATTTATCAAGCAAGGATTCTGATGATGAACTTATAGGAAGAGTAATGCATAAGGATCCAGTAACCTTAACACCAAAAACAACTGTAGCATATGCAGCACACATAATGGGATGGGAAGGTATAGAACTCTTTCCTGTTGTGAAAAATAAAAAATTAGTTGGGGTTATAACAAGAAAAGATGTTATTAAGGCTCTTCAATACATGGCTAGGCAGCCTCAAGCAGCTGAAACACTAGAAGATCTAGTGTTGAAGAAGTTTGAATTTAAAACTAGTGGGGACAAGGGGCATTTTTATGGTAAAATAACTCCTGAAATGTTGGATCCCATAGGAACTGCATCATGGGGCTCTCTAAACATGCTTTTATCAACCATGGGAATTATGACATTGAGACAAAAAAATAATATAAATATACTAGTAGATAGTATAAATACTTATTTTATAAAACCAGTTCAAATGGATAGTATGATAGAAATATATACAGACATAATAGATTCAGGGAGAAATTTCTGCAAAGTTGAAATTGATATGTTTGATAACAAAAGAGACTTAGTGGCAAAGACCTTTTTATCAGCTAAGATATTAAGACGATGAGAAGTTTCATATAAGCAGATATAAATAAAATATAATGGGAGTGATATTAATGTTTACACACGTGGTATTTTTTAAATTGAAAGACAAAAGCAAAGAAAATATAGAGAAAGCAAAAGAAATCATAATGCGTGTAGAAGGAAAAGTACCTACGCTAAAAAGTATAAAAGTCGGAGTAGATGTTGTACGCTCTGCTAGATCCTATGATTTAGCTTTAATAGCGACTTTTGATTCTCTTGCGGATATGGATGAATATCAAGTTCACCCAGTTCACGTAGATGAAGTTTTAACAAATTTAAGACCAATGCTAGAATCAACAGCAGCGGTTGACTTTGAAGGATAAAATGTTGTTGTAAAAAGTTAATACTGTATGCAAGAGCAACATTTATTTTTGTTGCTCTTTTTTATTGACATCAGGAATTTGGGAGAAAGTAATAAGTTAAAATAGACTAGTATACTGACTACTTATTTATTTTTAAGATATTTTAATTCTATAATGAAAATTTACTCTTGGAAAACATATAGTATTAAAATATGTCGATTATAGTGATATAATTTAAGTATAATTTGTCAATATTTTAGTTGAGGTACATTGATTTGTTATTTATTTTCATGTACCTAATGTTTCTTAGGAAAGAAGGTGAAACTATGAATATAGGTAATCCAGAATGGGTGAGTCTACATCAGCATACAGAATACTCACTGTTGGACTGTTCAGCAAAGATTTCAGAGCTTGTATCAAGAGCAAAAGAACTAGGAATGAAAAGTATAGCTATAACGGATCACGGAGTTATGTATGGCTGTGTGGAATTTTATAAAGAGGCAAAAGCCCAGGGAATTAAACCTATAATAGGTTGTGAAATATATGTTGCACCAAAATCCATGCACATAAAGCAAAATGATAAAGAAAATGAAAATCATCATCTTGTGCTATTGATAAAAAACGAAACTGGTTACAAGAATTTGATGGAAATAGTATCAACAGCATCTATTGAGGGATTTTATTATAAGCCTAGGGTTGATCATGAATTTCTAAAGGAACATAGTGAAGGCTTAATAGCATTAAGTGCTTGTTTAGGAGGAGAGATTCAATCCTATATTTTAAAAGAAAATCTAAATAAGGCGAAAGAAACTGCCATTTTTTATAAAGAAATATTTAAAGACGGGTTTTACTTAGAGCTTCAATATCATGGAATGGAAGAACAACTGAAGGTTAATGAGCAATTGATTAGTATGTCAAAAGAGCTAGAGATTCCTTTAGTGGCCACAAATGATGTACATTATATAAGAAAAGAAGATTATAAAGCTCATGATATACTCCTTTGTATACAAACGGGAAAAACTGTAGATGAACAAGATAGAATGAGATATCCATCAGATGAATTTTATCTAAAATCTCCAGAAGAGATGTATGAATTATTTTCTTATGTTCCTGAGGCGTTAGAAAACACAGTGAAAATTGCAGAGCAGTGTAATTTTGACTACGATTTTCATAACTCTAAGTTACCTAAATTCCCGCTGCCTGAAGGTGTAGATCCTTATGATTATATGAAAGAGCTGTGCTATAAAGGATTAAGAGAAAGATATCCAAATATTACAGAAGAGCTAAATGAAAGATTGGAGTATGAGCTTGGAGTAATAAAACAAATGGGGTATGTAGATTACTTCCTTATAGTTTGGGATTTTATAAGATTTGCAAGAGAAAATGGTATAATGACTGGACCGGGAAGAGGAAGTGCTGCAGGATCTCTAATAGCATATACATTAGGAATAACTAAAATAGATCCAATTAAATATAGTTTGATTTTTGAAAGATTCCTAAATCCTGATCGTATATCTATGCCCGATGTAGACTCGGATTTCTGTTATGAAAGACGTGGAGAGGTAATAGATTATGTGGTAGATAAGTATGGTATGGATAGTGTTTCGCAAATAATAACCTTTGGAACAATGGCAGCAAGAGCTTGTATAAGAGATGTAGGTAGAGCCATGGATTATCCATATGCTGAAGTTGATAGAATAGCAAAAATGATTCCTACAGTTTTGAATATAACAATAGACAAAGCATTAGAACTAAGTCCTGAATTAAAAGGAGCATATGATGATGAATTAAGAACAAAGGAACTAATTGATGTTGCAAGAGCATTAGAAGGATTGCCAAGGCACACATCAACACATGCTGCTGGAGTTGTTATTGCATCCCAGCCATTAGTGAAATATGTTCCACTACAAAAAAATGAAGGCAGCATAGTTACACAATTTACTATGGGAACTTTAGAAGAATTGGGACTTTTAAAGATGGATTTTCTTGGTCTAAGAACTCTCACAGTTCTTAGAGATGCAATAAGTATAATAAAAGAGAATAAAGGAATAACAATAGATTTAGATGATATAAATTATGATGATAAAAATGTTTATAAGATGCTAGGTGAAGGCAAAACTGTAGGTGTGTTTCAGCTGGAGTCACCAGGAATGACTTCATTCATGAAAGATCTTAAACCAGATTCATTAGAAGATATAATCGCGGGGAATAGCCTTTACAGACCGGGGCCAATGGCAGAGATACCTAAGTATATCAGAAATAAAAATAACCCAGAGAAGGTTGAATATTTAGCTCCAGAACTGGAACATATATTGTCGGTTACCTATGGGTGCATGGTTTACCAAGAACAGGTTATGCAAATCGTTCGAGATCTTGCAGGCTATTCTCTGGGAAGAAGTGACCTAGTAAGACGTGCTATGTCGAAGAAAAAACATCATGTTATGGAAGAAGAGAGACGTAACTTTATATACGGTATAGTAGATGAAAATGGCAACATAGAAGTACCAGGTTGCATAAGAAATGGAATAGGCGAAGATGTTGCAAATAAAATATTTGACCAGATGATGGACTTCGCAAGCTATGCTTTCAATAAGAGCCATGCTGCAGCTTATGCTGTTGTTACATTTCAAACAGCTTATTTGATGTACTACTATCCTACTGAATTCACTGCTGCTATGTTAAATAGTGTAAAAGGTGATGGTGAAAAGGTTGCTTATTATATAAGGTTTGCAAATGATAGGGGAATTGAAGTACTGCCACCTGACATTAATGAGAGTTATGCAAAATTTACAGTTAAAGCTAATCGAATACAATTCGGCCTTTCTGCAATTAAGAATGTTGGAGAAAATGTTATAGACAGTATAGTAAGATCAAGGGAAGAAAAAGGTAGGTTCGAGGATCTATCGGATTTTTGTAACAAAATTGATGTTAGCTGTATTAATAAAAGAGTAGTGGAGAGTCTAATAAAGGCAGGCGCATTTGATTGTTTTAAAAGCTATAGATCAAGGATGCTTGCTGTTTATGAAAAGATATTAGATGGCATAAGTAATTCAAGAAAAAGAAATATAGATGGACAAATAAGTCTATTTGTAGATTTTGAAAATGTACAAGATATTAATATTAAGATACAGTATCCAGCTATTAAGGAATTTGAAAAAAAATATATTTTAGCAATGGAAAAAGAGATGACAGGATTATATCTGTCAGGTCATCCATTAGAAGAATATGAGCAAACACTAAAATTACAAACTAGTATAAAAATTTCAGATATATTATCTAATGAAATGTTAGAAGAAGGTTTGATTCAAGAATCAAAGGTAAAAGATGGGGATATGGTAATATTAGGAGGGCTGGTTACTGAAGTAACAAAAAAAGTAACAAAAAATAATGATATTATGGCTTTTGCAAAATTAGAAGATTTATATGGCGCAATAGAAGTTGTGATATTTCCTAAAGTACTACAAAGGTTCAGAGATTTAGTTAGCGAAGACAGCATGGTAATAATAAGAGGAAGGGTTAATATTCGAGAGGATGAGCAACCTAAGGTGTTATGTGAGGTTATAGAACCATTAATCAAAATAAATACTGAAAAGTTATATATACTAATAGAAGAAGAGAAATTTTTAAAAAATACTTTAAATGATTTGAAATCTATGCTTTCTGGTTTTAAAGGTGTGACTCCAGTTTACTTATGTACAAGAAAGGAAAGAAAGAAATTTAGAGTAGATAGAGAATTATGGGTGGATAACGATTTAGAATTGATGTCGGTCTTAAAATCTAGGTTTGGAGAAGAAAATGTTAAGATAATGTAGTATTAAGGCATCTTCAAAAAAATAACTAGTCCATCTGCTAGTCTAATTTGTGTCATACTGCGTCGAAAGAACCCTTAGATAGGGTCGGCTATCTGCGGAACCTTTCTCCTTGTCTGACACAAAATATCCGTCGCATTTTTGGACTTGTTATTTTATTTCAGATGCCTAAGTATATTTTTAATTTATAATAAGCAAAATATTAGAGAGGAATATTGAGTCCTCTCTAATATCTAAAATAAAATAATTAAGTTTACAAAAATGATTGAATATTTGAATGAGTTTTATTAAAATTAATACTATAGCGTGATGAAAATATAGTAAATTTGTGTTATAATATAAATTACTATTAATAAGACGAAAAATGATGAATTTTGTATAATCTTCGTGGGACATAAAATGTCCCGGTGGTCATAGGAGGTATAAATATGAAGACAATTGCTGTGTTAACAAGTGGAGGGGATGCCCCTGGTATGAATGCTGCCATAAGAGCGGTAGTAAGAACTGGATTAGACAAAGGCTTTAGGGTAATGGGAGTTCAAAGAGGATATAGTGGACTAATAAATGGTGAAATTTTTCCCATGGACAGACATAGTGTTGCAGACATCATACAAAGAGGTGGAACTATATTAAGAACTGCACGTTGTGCAGAGTTTAAAACAGAAGAAGGAAGAAAAAGAGGAGCAAATATATTAAAAACCTTTGGAATCGATGGTCTTGTAGTCATTGGTGGAGACGGTTCTTTTAGAGGAGCTCAGCTTTTATCAAAGCTTGGAATAGCAACTATAGGATTGCCAGGTACAATAGATAATGACTTACCATATACAGACTATACAATAGGTTTTGATACTGCGATAAATACTGTTTTAGATGCTATAAATAAGTTAAGAGATACTTCAACATCACATGAAAGAGTAAGTATTGTGGAAGTTATGGGAAGAAATTGTGGAGATATAGCTCTCTATGCAGGTCTTGCAGGAGGTGCGGAAAGCATAATTGTTCCTGAAAAAGGGTACAATCAAGATGAATTATGTAGAACTATACTTGAAGGCAAATTAAGAGGAAAAATGCATAATCTAATAATTTTAGCTGAAGGTATAGGCGGAGCTGATGATTTAGCAAAAAAAGTGGAAGGTATTACAGGTATTCAAACAAGAGCTACAATACTTGGACATATTCAGAGAGGCGGAAGCCCAACTTGTATGGATAGAGTTTTAGCATCAAGAATGGGATATAGAGCTGTTGAATTACTACAAGAAGGCAAATCATCAAAAGTAGTTGGAATAAAAGATGGAAAGATATTTGATATGGATATTGACGACGCTCTAGCGGTTGAAAGACAATTTGATGAAAAACTCTATGAAATAGCAAATGCATTATCATACTAATAAAAAATAAATTTTTAATTTAAGTTAAGGAGAGTAAACTATGCAAAAGACTAAGATGATCTTTACAATTGGGCCTGCTAGTGATAGCGAGGAGATATTATCAAAGTTAATTGAAGCAGGAATGAGTTGCTCAAGACACAATTTTTCTCATGGCGATCATGCAGAACATGGAGAAAGAATAAAACTAGTAAAAAAGTTAAGAGAAAAATACAATAAACCAATAGGTATAATTCTTGATACTAAGGGTCCTGAAATAAGAACAGGATACTTTCCAGAAAAAGTAGAATTAGTTGAAGGAACAAAATTCACTATAGTTTGCGGAGAAGACGTAGAAGGAGATGCTACAAAATGTAATTTAAGTTATCGCGAGCTATATAAAGATGTTGTACCAGGCAACATGATACTAATGGCAGATGGCTTAATTGGACTCGAGGTACAAGAAGTAGAAGGAACAAATATTCATTGTATAGTAAAAAATAGCGGAATGATAAGCACTAAAAAGAATGCTAATGTGCCTAATGTAAAAACAAACTTACCTTCCTTTACAGAAAAAGATGTTGATGATTTAAGATTTGGTTGTGAAGTAGGAGTAGATTATATAGCAGCATCATTTATAAGAAAGGCTTCAGACGTTTTAGCTGTAAGAAAACTTTTAGAACAATTTGGAGGACATGATATACAAATAATCTCCAAGATAGAAAATCAAGAAGGTGTTGACAACATTGATGAGATAATCAAGTTTTCAGACGGAATAATGGTTGCAAGAGGAGATATGGGTTCAGAGATTCCAATAGAGAGAGTTCCATTAATTCAGAAGATGATAATTGAAAAGTGTAATAAAGCAGGTAAATTTGTTGTAACAGCTACACAAATGTTAGATTCAATGGAAAGAAACCCAAGACCAACAAGAGCAGAAGCCTCTGACGTAGCTAATGCTATTTTAGACGGTACTGATGCTGTAATGTTAAGTGGAGAGTCAGCAAATGGAAAGTGGCCTGTAGAGGCTGCTAGAACAATGGCAAGAATAGCTATGGAAGCTGAATCTAGAATAAACTATGAAGAATTATTAACTAAAAAGAGAGAGACTCATATTTATAATGTAGCTAATGCTATAAGTTTAGCTACATGTACAACAGCATCAGGATTAAATGCTTCAGCAATTATTACAGCTACTCAAAGCGGACATACTGCTAAAGTTGTATCTAAATACAGACCAGCGTGTCCGATAATTGCAGTAACTCCAAGTGATAAAGTTGCTAGAAAGCTAGCATTAAATTGGGGTGTGTTTCCGATACTTGCAGAAAAGGTTAGCTCAACAGACGCATTAATAGAAAAATCTGTTGAGATTTCATTGCAAACTGGATATGTTAAGAAAGGTGATCTAGTTGTAATAGCAGCTGGAATACCTGTAAGCTATTCAGGAACCACTAATATGCTTAAAGTCCATATAGTTGGAGACATATTAGTTCAAGGTAGAGGTGCAGGTAACAAGCCAGGATATGGTACTGCTAGAATAGTCAAAAGTGCTAAAGAAGCAGATGAAACTTTAGAAAAAGGCGATATTTTAGTTGTAAGAAGCCTAGATAGAGAATATCTGTCAGTATTAGGCAGAGTTAGTGGAGTTATAGCAGAAGAAGGTGGATTAACATCTCATTTAGCTATAGAATGTATTACAAGTGAAGTTCCTCTTATCTGTGGAGCTGGTGGTGCTACTGAAATATTAAAAACAGGAGCATTCATAACAATGGATGTTACAAGGGGAATTGTTTATAATGGAAGAGCGAATATAATGTAATATGACAGGTTGTTGAGCCCATAAAGCCAACAACCTGTTTATTATAATTGCCACTATTTAAATTATGCTTATAAAAATGAAAAAAATATCATATTTTTTATTTTACCATTGAAGATTTATGTAAAAATAATGTATAATAAAAAAATATGTGGTTAAACTAATATGATGAGAAAACAAGAGACAACTGATTCTATATTAACTTAGCACCTTTTAAAAGGTGCACTTTTTTTATATTAAATTTTGCACTTATAAAGTATAAAATTTCTCAAAGAAAAGAAACTATATTTATGTAGTTTTGGATAGGAGGAATTATCATGAGTGGAAAGCTAAGATGTAGTGCAGAACGTTGTGCAAATAATGTAAATAAGTTTTGTGTAGCAGCAAGTATTCATGTAAATGGCAGCTCAGCACATTCAAGTCCAGAAACAGATTGTGATACTTTTTTGGAAAAAGGTGATATATATTCGACATCTCACTTTACTAATAGAAATTTATCTGGAGAATTCACTCAGTTATTTAGTGGAGAATCAGTAGAAATAAGTCCAGAAATTGCTTGTGAAGCAGAAAATTGTATATATAACGTTAATAAATTATGTAGTGCAGATTTTGTTCAGATAAATGGGGAAGAGGCACACTCAAGTGAACGTACTCAATGTGGAACCTTTAAAGAGTACAACCAATAAGCGGATTTGCCGCTTATTTTTTTGCAGTATAGGTTTTAATGGACAAAACAATCAGGAAAATGTAGAATATTGAGGTAAGATTTTAATGAGGTAAAACTATAATATGGCGGGTGAGAGTATGAGTAAAACTATTCCGATAGAAAAAAACAAAGAATATATATTAGATATAACTGGTATGGGCTATGAAGGTGAAGGCGTAGGAAAGATTAATGACTTTACAGTATTTATTAATGGTGCTTTGTTAAACGAAAAGGTTAAGATAAAAATAATAAAAGTAAATAAAAACTTTGCAATCGGGAAACTTTTAGAAGTTGTTGAATCATCAAAAGATAGAGTAGAGCCTATTTGTAATACTTACAAAAGGTGTGGTGGATGCCAACTTCAGCATTATTCTTATAATGCACAGCTAAAGTTTAAGACAAATAGGGTAAAGGACTGCATAGAGAGAATAGGTAAGTTGGATGTTGTAGAAGAGGGCGAAGAAAAAGAAGATAATGATATAGTTATACATAATACAATAGGCATGAATAATCCTTATAGATATAGAAATAAGGTACAGCTGCCTGTTGGTAAAAAAGGCAGCGATATTGTAATAGGATTTTATGCACCTAGAAGTCACGAGATAATCCACATGGATGCTTGCAATATTCAAGATGAAACTGCTGATGAAGTAGTTAAGCTAGTTAAAGCTTGGATTGAAAAATGCAATATAGAAACTTATAATGAGGAAATGCACAGCGGAATAATAAGACACATAATGATAAGAAAAGCTTTTAGGACAAAAGAAACCATGGTTGTAATAGTAACTAAAACCAAAGATATTCCACATGCAGATGCTCTTGTAAAACTAATTACAGAAAATATAAAGGATATAAAGAGCATTATACAGAATGTAAATGATAAAAGAACAAACGTTATTCTAGGGCAGCATTGTAAAACCTTATGGGGAAATGATACTATAAGTGATTATATTGGAGACTTTAGATTTAATATATCTCCTCTTTCATTTTTTCAGGTAAATCCAATACAAACTGAAGTGCTTTATAACAAAGCTTTAGAATATGCAAACTTAACAGGTAATGAAACCGTATTTGATGCTTATTGTGGCACAGGTACAATATCTCTGTTTTTATCACAAAATGCTAAGAAAGTTTATGGAGTTGAAATAGTGCCTGAGGCTATAGAAAATGCTATAGAAAATGCCAAGCAAAACAACGTTAGTAATGTAGAGTTTATTGTAGGACAATCTGAAAAAGTTATTCCAGAACTTATAGAAAAAGGCATAAAAGCAGATGTGGTGGTTGTAGATCCTCCAAGAAAAGGGTGTGAAAGAGTGCTTTTAGATGCGATAGCTAAAATGCAGCCAAAGAGAATAGTATATGTATCCTGTGATCCAGGAACTCTAGCTAGAGATTTGGGGATATTAAATGATTTAAATTACAAAACTGTAGAGATTCAACCGGTAGACATGTTTCCTCAGACCTCACACGTGGAGACAGTTGTGAAGATAGTAAAGAAATAGGCATTGAGCACTTAGTGAAGCGATAGCAGTGTCCTCAAAATGTTGCCAAAGGTATAGTACCTCCTTCTATGATTTTAGTATTCTAACATAGAAGGAGGTGATAAGTTTACATAAAATATTTTACAACCTCTATATGACACCGCAATATAGGGATTGATATTTATCTAGCCTAATTAATCTTGCGGCTGAACATTAATTTTTCATGCCAGTTTTTATCGTACTTAATAGAGATATAACCTATTATAGACATTGCAAACGCACCAATACAGTCTACCAACAAATCGGCCATTGTATCTGAAAGCGCATAGTGTCCTACGAACAAGGTCCCGTTCTCTGTCCCGAATTTCTGCATATTGGTTCCCAATAATCCGTCTGCAGCATACTCATAAAACTCCCAAACGACACCAACAGTTACAGCAAAGCAAAACGAGAAAAATGCGACAAATACAGGTGTAAGATAAATCGGGACTTTTTCGGTTTTGTTCAGAAAGCTTATTACGGTAAATCCTAATGCACCTATCATAGCACCACTGAATGTGTGTAAAATCATATCCCAGTTGGGAATTCTGTAGTAAAAGTTCTTTACCTCTCCTAAATAAATTGCACAGTAAAGAAATGCAGAATAAACAAATATCATATTTGTTGGTATGCTTACTTTTAAACGTTTTTCTGTAAAGCCCGGAAGCAACATTGCAAATGTGCCGAGTATACACTGCAAAAGCATCAAAAAGTAGTCGCTCTTTACTCTTACATCGGGATTATAAAGCGGTGCGACTGTGGGTGCCATAATCATTCTGATTGTTACAAAAACAGAGGATAATATCATTGTTACAAAAACAAATTTTATAAAATTCCTTTTGCTAAATATTTTTTTCATTCTTTTACCTCCTCTTTTCATTATTATCACCAGAAAACAATATTTCAACATCTTGATTTCTACCGTCACTTATCTTTGAAAAAATATATTGTTCAAGATCTGAGTTTAAATGAAAATCATCAGGTTGGAAATAGCGTTTAAACCGCTGTCATCTTTGTACAAGAATATTTCCATTCTGCTTTCTGTACAAACATTTTATTATAATTAATAATCGTTCTTAATAAATTATATCACTTTTATACACTCAAGGCACGTTGAAACAGTAATTAAGCTAGAAAGGAAATTATAAGCCAACGACCCAAGCTAGTTAGAGTATAGCAGCTAACAAATAAGTATAATGAAAGCGAAGGTAACATAAAAAAATACCTTCGCTTCATTGTGTTATCTTGGTTCTGGTGCCACTATAGCTTCTAAAGCCGGAGATTTTCCAGTTAGGCCAACTGCATAGATAGTATAGTAATTATTAGGCTCCAGCTGAACATTAGGAACAGTTAATACTATATCGTCAGTACCAGCAAGATTGATTATGAAGGTATATGTTCCTGGAGGAATGCAAGCGTAATCTGTAATACCTTTATAAACAACATTTCTGAATACTTTTGTACCGTCAGATAAATTTATGTCAACAGCTGGTGCGTTTGGAGAAAGATTAATAAATCTTACACAAGCTCTTCCAAAATTCTGAGCGGTGGTTGGTTCTTGTATGGTATATAAACTAATGTTAGGAAAAGTTCCTATTGCGGCTATATTAAATACAGTATTTGCAGGAATATTTATATTAGCATCTATAATAGGATTCGTAATTTGTCCTGAAGGATAAACTTTAATATTATAGTTACCAGGAGGAACAGGCAGATATTGCGAAAATTCCTTGTAAGCAAGATTCTTTACTATAAGATTTCCGTTGGCATAAATGTCTAAATTTGGGTCATTAGGAGAGGCGTGGAATATTCTAATATAAGAATTCATTTGGTTAGCTCTGTAGTAATAATCTGTCATATCAGCATATTGACAATAAAGCATTGACTTTCTCCTTTATATTTCTGATCTATATTATAATATGAAATAAATATTAAAATGTTCGTTTCATAAAGAATATGTAACATTTTATTTCATTTGAAATATTATGATAGAGAAACTAAAAAATAAGGAGATTACTTAATGAGTAACTATAGATAATTACATAATTAAGACTGTGTAAAAAAATTGTACGTGAATATTAAAATTTTAGTTTGATAATCTATTGACAATTTTATATTTATGTTTTATCATATAAAATAAATTTAAAAAATTTCAATATTACAAAAATAAGGAAGAGGATTAGTAGAAATTTAAGCTTTTTTAAAGAGAGGGAATGTAAGGTGAGAGATTTCCAAAAAGCCATTTTGAACCTACCTCGGAGTTCTGTACTGAAATAGTAGTAGGATACAGCGGCTAATTTCCGTTAAGAAATTAAGAGTGAATATATTTTTACAAGTATATTAATAAGGGTGGTACCGCCGATACAGCCTCGGTCCCTATTTGGGATTAGGGGCTTTTTATATTGCATTTAATTACCTTTTATTACTAAATTGCGCAATGTTGGTAATAATATCAGTTGATGATTATTTTAAGTATCAAATTCTAATTAAACTCAAAAATTATTGGAGGAGTATTTAAATGGATAATGGAAAAAAATTAGTAGAACAAATAACACCTATGGATGTTGATTTTGCACAATGGTATACAGATATCGTTAAAAAAGCAGAGCTTGCTGATTATTCAAGTGTTAAGGGATGCATGATTATTCGCCCTAATGGTTATGCAATTTGGGAAAATATACAAAAGTACGTAGATGCAAAGCTTAAAGAGTATGGACATGAAAATGTATATATGCCAATGTTTATACCAGAAGGTCTACTACAAAAAGAAAAAGATCACGTTGAAGGATTTGCACCTGAGGTTGCATGGGTAACTCATGGAGGAGATGACGAATTAGCTGAAAGATTAGTTGTTCGCCCAACATCAGAAACATTATTCTGTGAGCACTATGCAAAAATTGTTCAATCTTATAAGGATTTACCAAAGCTATACAATCAGTGGTGCTCAGTTGTAAGATGGGAAAAAACAACTAGACCTTTCTTAAGAACAACTGAATTCTTATGGCAAGAAGGCCATACAATCCATGAAACAAAAGAAGAAGCTGAAGCTCATACACTTAAGATACTAAATATGTATTCTAAATTATGTGAAGATATGTTGGCGATGCCAGTAGTTATGGGTAAAAAGACGGAAAAAGAAAAGTTTGCTGGTGCAGATGACACATATACAATCGAAAGCTTAATGCATGATGGAAAGGCATTACAAGCAGGAACTTCACACTATCTTGGTGAGAATTTCTCAAGAGCATTTACAATCCAATTTTCAGATAGAAGTGGAAAGTTACAATACCCACATTATACTACATGGGCAGTAACTACAAGATTAATTGGAGCAATAATAATGGTTCATGGTGATGATAGTGGTTTAAAATTACCACCAAGAATTGCACCAACTCAAGCGGTAATTATTCCTGTTGCTCAGCATAAAGAAGGAGTACTTGAAAAGGCAAAAGAATTAAAGGAAAGATTAGCTAAGGTTGTAAGGGTTAAGCTTGATGATAGTGATAAGATGCCAGGTTGGAAGTATAGTGAATATGAAATGAAGGGTATTCCACTAAGAATAGAAATTGGTCCAAAGGATATAGAGAAAAATCAAGCTGTGTTAGTAAGAAGAGACAACAGAGAAAAAACAATTGTTTCATTGGATGAAATTGAAACAAAGGTTCAAGAGATGTTAGATATTATTCATAATTCAATGCTAGAAGAAGTTACAAGAACTAGAGATGAAAAAACTTATGTAGCAACAACTATGGAAGAATTTGAGGATATTATTGAAAATAAACCAGGATTTATTAAGGCAATGTGGTGTGGAGATAGAGCTTGTGAAGATAAGATAAGAGAGGTAACTGGCGCTACATCTCGTTGTATGCCATTTGAACAAGAGGTTGTTTCAGATACATGTGTATGCTGTGGCAAAAAAGCTAAACATTTAGTTTACTGGGGAAGAGCATACTAAAAATAAAGGTTGCTATATTTTGGATAGCAAGTATATTATAAACTTAGCGTTAAGATTTAAAGTAAATTGTTATAATTATGAAAATTAGTTTTTTAATAAATAAAGAATGAGGATATACTAACCTCATTCTTTATTTATTAAAGATTAATGTTAGGTTATTTAGGTCTTTGACAATAGTTACTACATTAATTGAGTTTAGCTTTATTTTTAATTAGCTAGATAGTATACTTTAATAAAGATTTTAGTATAAAAGAGGTGGATATTGGTGTATGAAAGTATAATTTTAAAGAAGGCAGAAGCCATAAAAGATAAACTTATAGCTATAAGGAGAGATATACACGCTCATCCCGAAATAGGACTACATGAAACAAGAACTGCAAAAATAATAGCAGAGATGCTGGAGCAGTACGGCATAGAGGTTCAAAGGAACGTTGGAGTTACAGGTGTCGTTGGGGTACTTAGAGGCAAATACCCAGGTAAAACCATACTTTTAAGAGCAGATATGGACTGTTTAAAAATTGCAGAGGAAAATAATATTAAATATAAATCTGAATACCCTAATTTAATGCATGCCTGTGGGCATGATGCTCATGTTTCATGGCTTATTGGTGCTGCCGCAATTTTGTCTGAGCTTAAGGAAAAAATAAAAGGAAATGTAAAGTTCTTATTTCAGCCTGCAGAAGAGAAGGAAGGTGGAGCAGAAAAGACAATACATAGTGGGGTGTTAGAGAATCCTAAAGTAGATGCAATTATAGGAGCTCATGTTTGGCCTAATATTGAAGCTGGTAAAATAGGGATCAAATCTGGACCATTAATGGCTGCGTCAGATAACTTTAAGATAAGCATATATGGGAAAGGTGGGCATGGAGGACAGCCGCATAAATGTATAGATCCAATAGCCGTTGCTTGTGAGATATATATGGCCCTCCAAACTGTAATAAGCAGGAAGGTAGATCCATTAGAGCCTGCTGTTATAACTATAGGAAAATTTAATTCAGGCTCAGCTCATAATGTAATACCGGATAAAGCAGAGATGGAGGGAACTATAAGAACGTTAACCTATGAAGTTAGAGATAAAATCCCTGATATTATGGAATCTATTATCAAAGGCATAAGTTTAGCTAATGGTGCTAAATATAATTTTGAATTCATTCCATATCATGCACCAGTGATAAATGATAGTGAAGTTACATCAGTTGTAGGAAAGGCTGCCAGCAAACTACTAGGACATAAAAATGTAATTATAGTTGATAAGCCCACTATGATAGGTGAGGATTTTTCAAGTTTTGAGGAGAAAGTTCCAGGGACATTTTTTTGGGTAGGCACATACAACTCCAAGAAAGGAATTATTAAGCCTCTTCATAATCCAGAATTTAATATAGATGAAGACATAATATATAAGGCAGCTGCTGTTTTTGCTGAATGTGCTATAGTTTACTTAAATGAGAAATAAAATATAGATAATTTTAAAATTACTTTAAAATAATTTGTAAAATCTATTAGTAAAAGTAGTTTTATTGTTATAATATAATTATATGATTTATAATTATGTTGATATGGAGGCTTGACATGTTTAGTAATAAAAAGTTTGATGGTAATAAACTTAAATATGGAATTTATTATGCAATAGTGGTCGCTATTATTATGTTTTTTCTTAATGATTATATGGTTAATGTAAAAACTCAACATATAAAGTATAGCGATTTTATGACATATGTTTCTCAGAATAAAGTCAAAGAGGTACAAATAACAAGAGATAAAATAGTTATTACTCCTAAAACCAAAGAAGGAGAAAAAAGCAAAATATTATATACTGAGAAAGTTGATGATCCTGATTTAATTAAAAAACTAGATGCAGCACATGTACAGTATGGGGGAGCACCTCAAGAGAATAATCCAATAAAGAATTTTTTTATAAATTGGATACTTCCAATAATAATATTTATGTTTCTTGGTAGAATTCTTTTTGGAAGACTTGATAAGAAAATGGGAAGTGGGGTTATGTCTTTTGGGAAAAATACAGCAAAGATATATGCAGAAAATGAAACAGGTGTAAACTTTAACGATGTAGCTGGGCAAGAAGAGGCAAAGGAATCTTTGGTTGAAATTGTAGACTTCCTTCATAATCCTAAAAAATATACGGATATAGGAGCTAAACTTCCAAAGGGAGCTCTGCTTGTAGGTCCTCCAGGAACGGGAAAAACCTTATTAGCAAAAGCAGTAGCTGGAGAAGCCAAAGTGCCATTTTTCTCTATATCAGGATCAGCATTTGTAGAAATGTTTGTAGGAATGGGAGCTTCTAGAGTTAGGGATTTGTTTGAACAGGCACAGGAGAAAGCACCTTGTATAATATTTATAGATGAAATAGATGCTATAGGTAAAAGCAGAGAAGGTAACATAGCTGGAAATGATGAGAGAGAACAAACCTTAAATCAATTGCTGGCAGAAATGGATGGATTCGATTCATCTAAAGGTGTTGTAATTCTAGCGGCTACTAACAGACCAGAGGTATTAGATAAGGCTCTTTTAAGACCAGGTAGGTTTGATCGAAGAGTAATAGCAGACAGACCAGATTTAAGGGGTAGAGAAGAAATCTTAAAGGTTCACTCAAAGGGTGTCAAAATGTCCGAAAGTGTTGATTTGAATGCTATAGCTAAAGGAACTCCAGGTGCGGTAGGTGCAGATTTAGCTAATATAATTAATGAGGCAGCTTTGAGAGCGGTGAAAAGTAACAGGAAAGAAGTAATGCAAGAAGACCTAGAAGAAGCTGTTGAAGTAATAATTGCTGGTAAGGAAAAGAAGGATAGAATATTATCTGATAAAGAAAAAAGGTCAGTAGCTTTCCATGAGGTAGGTCATGCGTTAGTAGCAGCCCTTTTAAAAAATACAGATCCAGTTCATAAAATCACCATAGTACCTAGAACTATGGGGGCATTAGGGTATACTATGCAGCTTCCAGCTGAAGAAAAATATCTAATAACAAAGGAAGAAATGATAGATCAAATATGTGTAATGTTAGGTGGGAGAGCTGCAGAAGAAGTAGAGTTTAACACTATGTCTACGGGAGCTTCTAATGATATAGAAAGAGCAACACAAACGGCAAGAAGTATGGTAACAATGTATGGAATGTCAGAAAGATTTGATATGATGGGGCTTGAATCTATTCAAAATAGGTATTTAGATGGAAGGCCAGTGTTAAACTGCAGTGCTGAAACTGCTGCTATTATAGATGAGGAAACACTGAAAATAATAAAAGAGGCCCATGAGAAGGTTATAAACTTACTTAAAGATAATAGAACTTTACTAACAGAGATATCAGAGAGGCTATTAGAAAAAGAAACACTTATGGGAAATGAATTTATGGAAATGGTAAAAGGGGATAAATCATTAGAAAATCCTTCGGTAGAAGAACAAAAGTAGAATGGAGATTTTCACTATGGAAAATAATGATTTGGAAAAAGAACTGAAAAAGGAATTTGAATTTGTTTTTGAGCAAGAAAAGCTTAACGATGTAGTTGAAGAAATAAAAAATCAAATTCTTAAATATACAAATAAAAGAAGAGAAGTTACAGAAGGCATTATAAATCTAAGAAAAAAGAATATTGAAGAATATAGAGATGATGAAGATAAGTTAATAGAATATTTTGACCATGAAAGATTTGTCAGGGAAGAAACATTTAGAATTATTGATAGAAAATTGAGGGAGCTTACTATACTTAGTAACTCTCCTTACTTTGGTAAAGTTAGCCTTAAGGATGAATTTGAAAATGAGGATATATACATAGGCAGGTTTGGATTAACTAGAAGTGATGAGTATGAACCTGTAGTAATTGACTGGAGATCACCTATTGCTGCATTGTTTTACGCAGGTAAACTTGGAGAAATAACTTATAGGGGTCCTTTAGGAGAAATAAATGCCAATGTTTTATCTAAAAGACAGTTCATAATAAAAAAAGCTGAGCTACTTGGAATGTTTGATACAAGTGTAGATGTAAAAGATGAGATACTTCAAATGGTATTAAGTAAAAATACCGAAGAGAAGTTAAAAGATATAATAATGACAATACAAGCTGAACAGGATAACTTGATAAGACAGCCACGTAATCAAGTTACTGTAGTAGATGGGGTTGCAGGAAGCGGTAAAACCACTATAGCACTACATAGAGTAGCTTATCTACTATATAATTATAGAAATGTATTACAAGATAAGGTTCTAATTCTAGGGCCTAATAGCATATTTATGGATTATATATCAACAGTTTTACCTAGTCTTGGAGAAGTAGGAGTAAAACAGCTTACATTTAAAGATTTTGCCATGGACATTTTGAACTTGGAAAAAGTAATGAGCTTCAAAGATTATATGGAGAAAATACTAAGTGGAGATAAAGTATTTAATGAAAATATAACATATAAAGGATCATTAGAATATATCAAGAAACTAGATAAAATCATAGAGGATTTAGATCATAAACATTTTAAAATAGAAAGTGTAAAGTTCTATGAGAAAGTTATAGTCAATGTGGAAGAAATAGACAAAATGTTTGACTACCACTTTAAATCTATGCCTTTGTTCAGAAGAAGTAAAAAAATAAAGAGGATAATATATTCTAAAATAAAAGATGAGAGAGATAATATAATAAGGCAGATAAAAAAGGAACATCAAGAGGCAATTAGCAAACTGTCAGAAGAGGAATTAAAGAATCAGCGTAACAATCTTGAGTTTATAAAAAGAAACAGAATAAGAGAAACGATACAAGAAGTAGTTAGAATTAAGAGAGAATTGCTATGGCTAGATAACCCGAATATTATCGAAATATACGATGAGTTTAATCAAGGCAAGGAATTAACCTACGATGATTTAGCAGCGATTATTTATCTAAAGATAAAGCTAGAAGGGTTAAAGTACAGTAGTGAAATAAGACATATTGTTATAGATGAGGCACAAGATTATTCTCCATTACAGTTTCGCATAATAAAGGAGCTAACAGCATGTAAATCTTTTACTATAGTAGGTGATAGCAATCAGAGAATAATGCCTATAAATGGGAATCCAGCGATGCTAGATTTAGAAAATATATTAGTTGGTTTAGATGTACACACCTTTACCCTTTCAAAAAGCTATAGATCTACAAAAGAAATAATTGACTATGCTAATAAATACATAGAAAATAATGAAACTACTGCTATAGTTAGAAATGGTGAAGAGGTCATAGAAAAACAGATAAATAATTTGAATGATCTTGCATATGAAATAATTGAGGATGTTTCTGAGCTGAGAAAAAAGGGTTATGAAAGTATTGCTGTAATTTGCAGAGACTTAGCGGAAACAGATACTATAGGTAAGCTCCTTAAGAAAAATATTCATATAAAGGCGTTGGATAGGGAAGATATAATTTATACAAGCGGAGAAGTTATATTGCCTAGCTATTTTGCTAAAGGCTTAGAATTTGACGCTGTTATATTTATTGATACTGAAAAAGATGTTTACCATGAAGAAGATAAGTTAAAATATGTAATGGCCACAAGGGCATTACATCAACTATATGTTTATAGAACTCCCTCGATTAAATAAAAGAGCTTTCAAATTTTGAAGGCTCCTTTATTTATATAATTTTATTATGTAATTTATAAAATTATATAAATAATTTAGTATATTTTATAAATTTAAAATATACATCTAGTTAAAATTCAATTATTTTATTAAAATAATTATAGATAGATTAAAATTATTTAAGAAAGGATTTGTGTGAGAGATGGGTACAAGCGTTGAATTGATAAAAAAAGCAGAACTGACTCATATTTTAGATAGGAAAGAAATAATTAAAATATTAGAAGATGATAACTGTAATGAGGAACTTTTTAATGCGGCAGATAGAGTGAGAAAAAAATATGTTGGAGATGAAGTGCATTTAAGAGGATTAATAGAGTTTTCTAATATATGCAAAAGAAATTGTTTGTACTGTGGACTAAGGGCATCTAACAAGAACGTAAAAAGATATAGATTATCACCAGATGAAATAATAGACTTAGCTAAGAAAGCAGTTAGTTATGGATACAAAACAATAGTAATACAATCCGGGGAAGACGATTTTTATACTGTAGATAAGATGAAATACATAATATCTAATATTAAGGAACTAGATGTGGCAATTACCGTAAGTGTAGGAGAGAAAACTTTTGAAGAATATAAGGCTTATAAGGAAGCAGGAGCCGATAGGTATCTAATCAGAATAGAGACTACCGATAAAGCCTTATACGAGGATATGGATCCGGGAATGAGCCATGAGGAGAGAAAAAGATGCTTAAAGGATATAAAGGAATTAGGTTATGAAGTTGGTACAGGTTGCTTAGTTGGTTTGCCAAATCAAACATTAAGTTCACTAGCTGATGATATTTTATTCTTTAAAGAAATAGTCGCAGATATGATAGGGGTTGGACCGTTTATTCCCAATGAAGATACTCCTTTGAAGGATGAAAAAGGTGGAGAATTTACAAGAAGTTTAAAAGTTATGGCAATAACAAGATTATTAATGCCTGATGTGAACATTCCAGCAACTACTGCTATGGAGAGTCTAAATAAAAATGGAAGAATTATAGCACTTAAGAGCGGAGCTAATGTAGTTATGCCAAATGTAACTGAAGGTGAATATAGAAAATTATATGCCCTTTATCCAGGTAAGATTTGTACAGGTGATACTCCTGCACACTGTAGAGGCTGTATCACAGGAAAAATTACTTCTATAGATAGAGTTGTTTCAGATACTAAAGGATTCAGAATAAAAAAATAAGAAAGAACAGGGTTTATGGTTATAAACCCTGTTCTTTCTTATAATCTTCTTCATATTTTAAAAGCTTATTTATTAAATTATTATAAGCTTCATCTATATCTTTAAAAATCATATTTCCGATATAATATATTTCAAGGTCATCATGAAGTTTTTTAGCAGATGATATAATAGAAAGTCCTTTATTTAAAAGATCATAAAAAATCTCTTTATCTCTTTGTAAGTCATCTTTATCAACAAGAGAATAGTCTACAAGGTTTTCCATATAAATTTGAATACCATTAAATTTCTTATTGTTTATTTCGTTTGAAGTTACTATTGCAGTTTTTAAATCTGGTATTACAATATGCTCAATTCTTTCAGGAATAAGAGGATCATGATATATTTCAACAAAAAGACCTCTTTTCAAGGATTCATTCACCATAAATTTTAGAATTTGTGTTTTACCAGTACCTGGCCCACCATTTAATACATATACTTTTTCACAATCAGCGCATAGCTCATCCATGAAAGTTATAATACCATTAGGTGTAAATGCTGTGGCAAATAAGTGCCTTTCACTGCCTATATTAGTAGGTTCATATTGAGATAAAATCTTACTCTTTAAGTCTTCTTCTAATGATGCCAACTTTGAATAGTCTAAAAAAACTTTATTATAATTACTCCAATCATCATGTACAAGCTTTGCAGCGCCTATAAATCTATATGCTCTTTGAAATGTAGCTTGAATCTGCTTGTTTGTCTTTATTATATTTTCTCTATATTTTTTAAAACCTTCTTCATTCCAATGGGCTCCCATATTTAATACTTCATCTACTGCACCAGGATTTTGAGGGTCCACTACATGAGGTGAAGCCTCTTAAAGACACATGAAGAATTACATTCTTTTTTTAGATTCTAAATAAAGAACTCTAACAAATTTTTTTGTATTAATACGAATTCGAGATATTGAAGGTTTAGTGTCATTTTCTAATTCCAACATTACTTTTCTAATTTCAGTAAAATCAAAGAACTTTGTTGCATACTCCTCAAATTTAGGATTGGAATAATCAGTAAGGCCAAGAGAAGCAAGATGATTTAAAGCTTGAAATATTGCTCGTCTAACCCTCTGTTCAGAAGCTTTTATCTCCTTTTGTAAATCCGCAGCAGTAGCTGATATTCCTAATTTTTTACTTGCTACAGTAGTAAAAATGTCTTTAAGAGGAGGAAACTCATGTTCAAAGGGAGTTTGATTCTCCTGTTGAAATAAGTATTCTAACATATCTAACAAATCTCTGCTTCCACTTTCACCGATCATTCCTAATTCTGTTAATAGAAATTGACCTGCCAAGGTTATATTTTTATTTATAAAATTATTTTCATCTTTGTGTTTTTGTTTACCAAATTCTAATATATTCAAGGTTTTTTGAATATCATATATAGATTTCTGCAGTTTTATATGTTCAACTACTTTTTGAATAACACTTATTACTTCTAAACGATTAATTGGCTTAGTAATGTAATATTCAACGCCCAAAGAATACGCTTTGCCAACCATTTCTTTATCTTCAACCTGAGAAATCATGATAATTTTTCCATGAAAATCTCCATTTAAATCGTGTATGGTTTGAATTCCATCTTTAATAGGCATTAATAGGTCAATAATAAGAATATCTACTTTCTTAAGGCTAAGCAAGTGACTATCTATAATAGAACCATTATCTGCTTCGCCAACAATCTCACCAAGATCATAATCCTCAATTATTTCAGCTAACATTGAGCGAATAGCCTCATCATCGTCAACAATAAAAAATTTCATATTACCACCCTTTCTCCACTAGACTGCTGATCGGTAATTGTATAGTAAAAACGGTTTCATTTTTTTCGGGGTTACTCTCAATAAAGATGCAGCCTTTAAGGTTATTTACTACGTCTTTAACGTAGGGAAGGCCCATGCCAGTTGAAGGTTTACCAGTTACATCATATTTCGTAGTATATCCCGGCTTAAAAATTAATTCAGTTTTTCGTTTTGGAATGCCTGCGCCAGTATCGAAAACTTTAAATTCAATATGCTTTGTATTTCTGCTGATAGATATTTTTATTAAACCTGTATTTTTTATGGATTCTACAGCGTTAGAAACTAAATTGTTTATAAGGGATAAAGTAGTATAAACATGTAAAGGAGGTATTGAATCCTCGATGTTTAGAATAAATTTAATATCTTTTCCCAAAGACTGAGCATATTTATGATTTGTTTGAATAATAATATTTCCTATTTCAGTTATGCTCATATAATCTGTTGAATTTTCTGCAGAAATCATCTCAGCAAGCCCAGAATAGATTCTTTGGTTATCCTTTTTGATTTCATGTACTTGACCAGCAATACCTAATATTTTTTGCGTTAGTTCCTCTGAGCTTAAGGAACATTCGTTATTTAGTAAGTTCTGATATAATTCATAACAATCTCTCGTAATTTCCTCAGCATCTTTCAGAGACTTTTTTAGTTGAATAGATTCTTCATATAAACCAGATATAAGTAAAAGCATATGCTGATTCTGCTTTTGCTGTTGTATTGATGATATTTCAGCTTCATGAAGTTTTATGGCATAAAAGAATCCAAGAGCGAAAAAGCTCCTTATAATAGCAATAATGACAACTTCATTTAAAATAGGCAAAGTAATAATATCTTTCAAAAAGTAGTGTCTAATAGATAACTCAACAATACTGGAAGCTGTTTCTATTATAACAGATAAAAGGCCGACTATCAGTGGATGACGATGTAAGTTATTCAATCGAGTTACATGGAACATGTAAGAATAAGTCACATAATAAAAAAATGTTGGAAAATGAAGCGTAAAAGAGTAATCAAATAGAAGTCCTCTGGTACTAGAATCTAAAGCGATCCGGAATAGAAGAACAGAAGCTCCAACAAGAATTCCACATATAACTAAAGGTATTTTTCGTGTTCCTAATAAAAGCAAGAAAAATATTGGAATACCAAAGCTAATTCTAAAGGTATTAGGAAAAGGATATAGTTTTAATTCGCCAGCTAAAGGCACTACAATAATCATTAAAATAATAATATACAAGTTTCCTTTTAATGAAACATTCCTCAACGAATCTACACTCCCTTAAATTTAATACAAATTGACATTCTGTAAATAAGAATAACAAAAAAAGTGCAAATATACCAGTATAATGATAAATTTTTGTATTTACTAGGTAAAGCAATCAATATATTAAATTGAATTTTAGCAGGGGATATCTGTTATTTATCAGAATGATTTATACTTTAAATAATAATAAGCAGAATCAAATCATTTGGCAGAAATGATTTAATTCTGATTATTTTTTAAAATTTCAAAAACTATTTTATAGATTTTCGTTGGATTTTATAGTTTGGACTATAAAATCTTAATATGACAACTAATAGTGCAATTAGTAAAACATAAGATGGAAAATAATAATTAAAAGAGAAAGGTGAGATAGCATGAAAAAATTTAAACTTGGGTTAGCAACACAAATTGTTATTGGTCTTATTCTTGGTGTTATAGTTGGTGCTGTGTTTTATGGTAACCCGGCAGTTGGAGTTTACTTACAACCAATTGGAGATATCTTCTTGCGTTTAATTAAAATGATAGTTGTGCCAATTGTATTCTCAGCACTTGTTGTTGGTATTGCAGGGGCAGGAGATATAAAACAAGTTGGTAAATTAGGTGGAAAAACTATACTTTATTTCGAGGTAGTAACTACAATAGCTATAGTATTAGGATTAGTTATAGCAAATCTGTTCCATCCAGGTACAGGAATTAACATGAGTGAACTTGTAAAAACAAACATTTCAAGTTATGTAAGCACAAGTGAATCAGTTGCACATCATGGATTTGCTGAAACATTTGTAAATATAGTTCCTACGAACGTAGTTGATGCTATGGCAAAAGGAAATATGCTTTCAATAATATTTTTCTCAGTTATGTTTGGTTTAGGGGTTTCCGCAATTGGAGAAAAAGGAAAAGTAGTACTTAAATTCTGTCAAGGAACTGCTGATGCGATGTTCTGGATGACAAATCAAATTATGAAGGTTGCTCCATTTGGTGTATTTGCGCTAATGGGTGTAAGCGTTTCCAAATTTGGAGTTAAATCCCTAATACCTCTTGGTAAATTAGCTATTACTACTTATGGAGCTATGGCATTCTTCGTCTTAGTTGTACTAGGATTAATAGCAAAGATAGTTGGCACAAATATTATGACAATTATAAAAATTCTAAAAGACGAACTTATACTTGCGTATAGTACATCAAGCTCAGAAACAGTTTTGCCTAAAATCATGGAGAAAATGGAGAAGTTTGGATGTCCGAAGTCCATTGCAACATTTGTTGTTCCAACTGGTTATTCATTTAACCTTGATGGATCTACACTTTATCAAGCAATTGCAGCAATATTTATTGCACAAATGTACGGAATACACTTATCAATAGTGCAGCAAATTAATTTAGTTGTTGTATTAATGCTTACCTCAAAAGGTATAGCTGGTGTACCAGGGGTATCATTTGTTGTACTACTTGCTACACTTGGTTCTGTAGGTATTCCACTAGAAGGACTAGCATTCATTGCAGGAATTGACCGTATACTTGATATGGCAAGAACAGTTGTAAATGTTATAGGTAATTCACTAGCTGTTGTAGTTATATCAAAATGGGAAAAACAATATGATGCAGAAAAAGGAGAGAATTACTTTAAATCATTAAAGGGAGCTTCTGTTGAAGGTAGCGCAGCATAAAATTTGATATATTTTAATCAATTCCCTCATATTTTAATATGGGGGAATTTTTTATGAAAAAAAAAGAAATTGAACTTAAAATATCTGAAACATTTAAAAATAAAAATGAAGATGAAAAGAAAAAGATTTTAGAGGACTTAATTTATAAAATAATAAAAACTAAAGAAAAAAGTATGAATTAATAATAATGCATTTATCTGATGCCAAGAACTTTGTTTATAGAATCTGGCCAGCTTTTCTGAAGATTTTATCTAAAATAAAATACATTCTATATTTTAAATAATATAAATGGGGTGCTTAATATAATGAATAAGGTTGCTATTTATTGCAGATTAAGCGATGAGGATAAAAACAAGAAAAGTTATATGGATGATAGTGAGAGTATACAAAATCAAAAGAACTTATTAATGAAGTATGCTTTAGAAAAAGGTTGGGATATTTACAAAATATATAGTGATGATGATTATTCAGGGCTTGACGTGGATAGACCAGAGTTTAATAAAATGATTAGAGATGCGGAAATGAGTAAGTTTAATATCATACTTTGCAAAACCCAATCAAGATTTACAAGAGATATGGAATTGGTAGAAAAGTATCTTCATAATAAGTTTTTAGAATGGGATATAAGGTTTATTGCTATTATTGATGGTGTTGACACACTTGATAAAAACAATAAAAAATCACGTCAGATAAACGGGTTAATAAATGAATGGTATTGTGAAGACATATCAAAGTCAATTAAAGCCACTTTTCGTATGAAACAAAAGGCAGGTAAGTTTATCGGATCATTTTCTTGCTATGGTTATTCTAAAGATCCTGATGATAGAAACAGGTTAATTATAGATAAAGATGCGGCAGAAATAGTGAAAATAATATTTAGTTTATATATAGATGGAAATGGAACGCAGCGGATAGCAAATATATTAAATGAAAAAAATATACCCAATCCTACAAAATACAAGCAATTAAAAGGATTAAGATATAAAAATTCCTCATTAAAAAATGATTGTGGGCTTTGGAATAAGACTACGATTAAACGAATCTTAAAAAATCAAGTATATATAGGCAATATGGTACAGCATAAGTGTAAAAAAATAAATTACAAATCTAAAAAAATAAAAACTCTCCAGCAAAGAGAGTGGATTATTGTGGAGAATACTCATGAAGCAATAATAGATAAGGGAACTTTTGAAATTGTTCAAAGACGAATTAGTTCTAGAATCAGAAGTACTCTAAGTGGAAAGGCACATTTGTTTTCTGGAAAGGTCAGATGTTTGGATTGTAAGAGTACGATGGCCAAGAACTGCAATGGAAAAGGTCAAAATTACTTAAGGTGCAGAAAATATTTAATTGATACAAAGAAAAGATTATGCACGAGTCACTCAATAAGTTTAGAAAGATTAGAAAAAGTGATTTTAGAAAAAATAATAGAATATATAAATTTATATTGTAACATTAATGAATTAGCTAAAAAACTATCAGAGGATAATGATGTTGCAAACATGTCAAAGAGACTAAATGTACAGTTAGGCAAATTGGAAAGGGATATAATTTATAGAAATGAAGCACTAAAGAATTCCTATATTGATAAAGTTAGTGGTGTAATATCAAAAACACAATTTAATGAATTAAGTTCATTATTTTCAAAGGAAATAGATAATTTACAATTAAGGGAAAAAGAATTAAAATCAAGGATTAATGATTTAAGTAAAAAAAGCTTTTCCTCTGATTATTATAAAAAGTTAATAGAAGAATATAAATGTTCGCCAGACTTTTTACGGTCAATTGCAAATGAATTAATTGATTATATCGAAATAGGGGAAAAAAATAAAGAAAACTTAGAGCAATATATATCAATTTTTTGGAACTTTTAATACTTAATATTTAAAGGTGCCTTTACAGGAAGTTTACATGAGGTGCAGTACCATCAAGTATAGCTACATTTAGACCTTTAATTACCACACCATCTAGGGAATTGTTATCTGATGAGCAGTGGTGATATTCAATATCATATCCTTTAGAATTAAAGAATTCACCTACTTTTTTCATGAGAGTTGATTTTCCAGTGCCAGGGCCTCCTTTAATACAAATCTTTCTTCTGGCAGTGTCCTGGTTAATAATATACTGATAAAATGAATAGAAGCCGTAGCTGGTATTTCCACCTGGAAACAAATTTCTAATAGTACCTTTCATAAACACACTCTCCTACTTAATTACAATCACTATATAATATGCAACAGCATTTAGTTTTGATATATTATTTAAAATATTTTTATTTAAGGTGCCTAAGAGTATAGTGAAAAGCTATACTTTTTTATTACTAAAAAAGTGATATTTTGTTATAATTATAAAGTATTGATTTTTTATTGAAAAATAGAATGAGGGTTGTCGTTTTTAAATTTTACTTTTAAGTTTGGAGGAATAGTTATGAGAGAAGAATTAAAAAAAGCTCAGGAATTAATAGATTTTATTTATGAGAGTCCTACAGCATTTCATGCTGTAGATAGTGTAAAAAAGATTCTTTTAAGCAGAGGATTTGAAGAGATTAGAGAAGAAGATAAATGGGATTTAAAAAAAGGAGGCAAATATTTTTTAAATAAATATGATTCAGCTTTAATTGCATTTGTTGTAGGAAAAGGTAAAGTAGAAAAAGAAGGATTTAGAATAGTAGGTGCTCATACAGATTCACCAGGTTTTAGAGTAAAACCTAATCCTGATATGGAAGTAGAAGGAGCATATGTAAAACTAAATACAGAAGTTTATGGCGGTCCTATAATAAATACTTGGCTTGATAGACCTCTATCTATAGCTGGTAGGGTAACTATAAAAAGCGAAAACCCTTTTTCACCGCAAATTAAACTGTTAAATATAAAAAGACCAATTTTAATAATACCTAATCTTGCTATACATATGAATAGAAATGTGAACTCTGGAGTAGAATTAAATAGACAAAAAGATATACTACCACTGATTTCATTAGTGAATGAGAATCTTGAAAAAGGAAGATATCTTATAAAAACTATTGCTAATGAATTGAGTGTTAAAGAAGAGGACATACTGGACTTTGACTTATTTCTTTATGAATACGAAAAAGGCAGTGTTATAGGGCTAAATAATGAGTTTATATCCTGTGGAAGGCTAGATGATTTAATAATGGTACACTCAGGGATAAATGCTTTAACCAAAGTAGATGCGGGAAATGCTACTAATGTTATGGTTTGTTTTGATAATGAAGAAGTTGGAAGCACTACCAAGCAGGGAGCAGATTCTCCAATGTTGGCTACTTTGCTGGAGAGAATTATGATTTCAATGGGAAAAGGAAGAGAAGATTATTTTAGGGCTCTTTCAAATTCTTTCATGATATCATGTGATTTAGGCCATGCGCTTCATCCGAACTATGGTGAGAAGAGCGATCCTGTAAATAGACCAATAATTAATAAGGGGCCAATAATAAAAGTGAGTGCAAATCAAAGTTATACTTCAGATAGTGTATCTAGTGCTGTTTATAAAAGTATATGTGATATAGCAGGAGTGCCAGTTCAGTTCTTTGTGAATCGTTCGGATGAAAAAGGAGGATCTACCATTGGGCCTATATCTGCAAGTCACGTAAATATACCTTCAGTAGATATGGGGTTAGCTGTTCTTTCAATGCACTCAATAAGAGAATTAGGTGGAGTAAAAGACTATATATATGCGGAAGAGTCTTTTAAGGAATTCTATAGATATAATAAATAATTTGTTTATTATAAATAATCTATTCTTTTTATAAATATGCAACAAAATTATTATTAATAAAAATTTTAATTCTAAAGATGAAGACATTGTAAAGAAAAAATAAATTATCTTAACATATAAAATAATCTTGAAATGTATAAATACTTATGTTAAACTAATTATAATTTAATAATGAAACTTACCTTAGGGTAGAGGTGCTGTAATTAATAGTAGTTGCTTTTAGTCGGCAGACAGTGAGAAGTGAAGAAAGGAATTATGGCCGAAGAAAATAGTTTGGCGAAACTATTTTCTGGCTTTGCATATAATATATGTGGAGCTGTCATCTAAGATTCTGTAAATGACTTACCGAATTTTAACTATACATATATAGTTCCAGCTATGGAGATGGAGAGCTACAAAGGGTACACAGAGTTGCGATGATATTTTTTGTGCAGCAAAGGTGTTCCTTTGCTGCTTTTATTTTTATAAATTATGGTATGTTTCACATAAGCAGAGAACCCAAATCTTATATTCCTCAGAGTTTACGAAGAGGAGTTTCACATAAGAATAATTTTAAGGGAGTGATGATATGGCAATTGTTGTACAAAAATATGGTGGAAGTTCTGTAGGAACTATAGAAAAAATAAAAAAGGTTGCCCAAACAGTAGTAAGAAGAAAACAAGCAGGAGATGATGTAATAGTTGTAGTGTCTGCTATGGGAGATACTACAGATGATTTAATAGGTCTTGCAAATGAGGTTACAAGTAATCCCGATAAAAGAGAATTAGATGCTCTTTTATCAACTGGAGAAATGATGTCTAGTGCGCTGCTCGCTATGGCAATTAAGGCTTCAGGCTATGATGCTATTAGTTATACAGCGTATCAAATAGGGATAAAAACCACTGGACAGCATGGTAAATCATTAATAGATGACATAGCCGAGGAAAATATAAAGAAGAGTTTGTCAGAAGGAAAAATTGTAATAGTAGCAGGGTTCCAAGGCATAAATGAAGAAGGACATATAACCACTCTTGGAAGAGGTGGTTCAGACACTACTGCTGTTGCGATAGCAGTGAAATTAGATGGGATATGTGAAATCTATACCGATGTAGACGGTATATATAGTGTAGATCCTAGAAAATATAAGGATGCTAAAAAGTTAGATGAAATAGATTATGAAGAAATGCTTGAACTTTCAAGTCTTGGAGCTCAAGTTATGCACTCTAGATCTATAGAACTTGGACAAAAATATAATATTCCAATATACGTTGGATTAAGTAATAGTGATATTAAAGGAACAGTAATTAAGGGGGTAAATAATATGAATATGGAGAGTAAACCAGTAACAGGATTAGCAACAAGTGATGATGATGTAGCTATAACAATAAGAGACATAGAAAGTGATATAAATACTGTATCAAGCTTATTTGAAAGTGTAGCAAGCAAGAGAATCAATATTGATATGATAAGCCAAACAGCACCTGTAAATAATAGAGTTAACTTATCATTTACTATACCAAAAGTTGATTTAAATGAGTGCTTGGAAATAATTAAGCCATTCTATTTAGAGGAGAATCAAATTGCTATAGATGAGGATATAACAAAGTTTTCTGTGGTGGGTATAGGAATGAAAACTACATCAGGAGTTGCATCTAAAATGTTTAAACTTCTTAGTAAAAATGATATTGGAGTAAAGATGATTACAACTTCAGAAATAAGAATTACCTGTGCAATTAAACAGAAAGATAAGGTAAAAGCAATTAACGTTATTGCAAGTGAATTTAATCTATAACCAAAATCACGAGGAGGTTAAAGCCCTAAATGGACTTTAACGGGTAATTTTGCTAGGTAAAAGTTCTAAATGAACTTTTACGGGTAACTTGTGAGCGGAAGCGAAAATCTTAAGTTACCCAGTACCCGAAGGGAAACAAGCAAAATTACCCAGTGTTCCGACTAAAAGGAGGAAAATTGATTATGAAATTAGCTGGTACTATGGATATAAAAAACAATACCCTTTATATTGGTGGAGTTAGTACAATAGACTTGGCAAAAAAATTCGGTACTCCTCTATATGTAGTTGATGAAGAGTTGATAAGAAGGCAGTGCAGAAGATATTATAACTCATTTAGAGCTAGTGAAAACAAAAATAAAGTAGCTTATGCAGGAAAGGCATTTTTAACTTTGGCTATGTGCCAAATTATAAAAAGCGAAGGTTTGTGTTTAGATGTAGTTTCAGGTGGAGAATTATACACTGCATGGAAAAGTGAATTTCCTATGGAAAAAGTATATTTTCATGGTAACAACAAAACTTTAGAAGAAATAGAGATGGGAGTTAACTTAGATGTAGGTAGATTTGTAGTAGATAATTTCTATGAGATAGAAAAAATCAATGCTATAGCTAAGGAAAAAAATAAGGTTCAGAAGATTCTACTAAGAATTACCCCAGGTATAGAAGCACATACGCATGAGTATATAAAAACAGGACAAATAGACTCTAAATTTGGTTTTACATTACTAAATAATAAGACTATTGATGCTGTGAAAAAATCTATAGCACTTTCTAATATAGAATTGGTTGGGCTACATTGTCACATTGGTTCTCAGATATTCGATACAAAGCCATATGAGGATGAAGTAGAGATTATGCTCTCAATAGTTAAAAACATTAAGGATGAAACTGGTTATGAAGTTGAGGAGTTGGACTTAGGTGGCGGATTTGGGATATATTATACAAAGGGTGACACTCCTAAAAAGGTTGAAGAATTTTGTGATGTAATATTAAGTAAAGCCGAAAGTGTTGCAAAGAAGCTAAATATAGATCTTCCTGTATTAGTTATTGAGCCAGGTAGATCAATTGTTGGAAATGCAGGAATTACGCTTTATACAGTGGGAGCAATAAAAGAAATACCAG
Organism: Clostridium nitrophenolicum; assembly: GCF_055391695.1. Lineage (NCBI taxonomy): Bacteria > Bacillati > Bacillota > Clostridia > Eubacteriales > Clostridiaceae > Clostridium > Clostridium nitrophenolicum. The sequence goes on along the minus strand of NZ_AP042469.1, from coordinate 5,258,184 downwards.
ATATAAGAAAGTATATAGCAGTAGACGGAGGAATGACAGATAATATAAGACCAGCTCTTTATAATGCTGAATATGAATGTATAATAGCTAATAAAGTAGAAAGTAGTTCTACAGAAACTGTTACTATATCTGGTAAGTGCTGTGAGTCAGGAGATATATTGTTGAGTAATGTGAAAATCCCCGAGGCTGAAAGCGGTGATATTCTGGCAATGCTTACTACAGGAGCATATGGATATTCTATGTCAAGCAATTATAATAAGATACCAAAACCTGCAGTAGTTATGGTTAAAGATGGAGACGCTAAGCTAATTTGCAGAAGACAAACCTTTGAAGAAATTATAGAAAATGAATTGTTATTATAAAAAACGCTGGAAAGTTTTTATACTTTCCAGCGTTTTTTTGTTTTCCCCTAATTCATATTTTGTGATTTGCTGGGAATAATAATCAAAGCACTAATTCTCTTTACACGAAAGGATGGATTGATATGCTCTATATTATATTTCTGGCAATAACTGTTGCAGTATTTGGCATATATATGCTTAATGTACTATCAAATAGAAATGATGAAGAAAATGAAAATGTAATGGATGATGTGCCAACTCTAAATGTAAATAAGGAAGAGCTAAGAAAACATGCAATAGAAATATCTGCGTATTCTGCAGAAGCTAGAAAAGTAAATTGTAGAAGACAGCTAATAAAAAGTTTAGATAGTAGTTATAAGAAAATTTTAAAAGACTATGACTATATTGATAAAGAAGCTAGACAAAAAAATGAGGTTATTCAGGCCGCTGAGTGGCTATTAGATAATCTTTATTTAATTCAAAAAGAATATAAAGATATAAAAAATAATATGCCAGAGTCATATTATAAAGATTTACCTATTATGAATAAGGGTGTGATGAAAGGCTATCCTAGAATATATTATATAGCGGTTGAAATGGTATCACATACAGATGGAAGAGTTGATGAAGATACTATAGAAACATTTATAACTGAATATCAAAAGAATACTATTCTTGCCAGTGGCGAATTGTGGGCACTACCTATAATGATAAGAATTGCATTAATTCAAAATATAAGCAAAATAACTGAAAGAATAACCTTTGCACAAAGAGAAAGAAAAAAAGGTGATGAAATTGCTGATAGGCTTATAAATGCTGTTAATAATGGAACAGTAACACAGGAAATCGAGAAACTTTTAGAGGGAAAGATAAGATTTACATCACATTCAACAGAGAGGCTTTTAAAAACTTTAAGGGATAATGGGATTGAAAATTCAAATATATATGAATGGATAGATAATCAACTAGAAAGTCAAGAAACAAACTCTGAAAAAATTATAAATATTGAACATCAAAGACAGATGGCATATCAAGCTTCTATAGGAAATTCAGTAACTGGTATAAGAGAAGTTGCCGCACTAAATTGGAGAGAAAATTTTGAAAAGCTTAGTTATGTCGAAAATATTTTAAGAAAAGACCCTTTACATATATACGAAAATATGGATTTTGAGTCTAGGGATTATTATAGACATAGCGTAGAAAAACTTGCTAAGTATATGAATGTTGCAGAGTCTTTTGTAGCAAAAAAGGCAGTAGAATGTTCAAAAGAAGCATTTGAAAAAGACGATTGTTATGAATATGAAAAGCATGTTGGTTACTATATAGTAGATAAAGGCGTACAATGCTTAAAGAATAAAGTTAACTTCAAAGACAAAGGAATAGATAAGATAAATAATAGATTTATTAATGAAAATATTGGTCTATATATTGGAACAATGATCTTAGGAACAGTTATACTAACATTTTTAATAATGTTACTGAGCTATTATAATAACCCTCAGATGGAGCTCTGGAAATACATTCTAATTGTACTAGTGGCTATAATTCCGTGCAGTGAAATTATTATATCTATTTTTAATTATAGTATAAGCAAATTAGTTGAGCCAAGATTTATACCTAAGATTGAATATACAAATGAAATACCTAAAGAGTTTAGCTCTATCGTAGTTATTCCAACTTTACTAAATAACGAGTCTAGAGTAAAAAGTTTGATAAAAGATATGGAAGTATACTACCTTGCTAATAAAGAAAAAAATCTGTATTTTGCTTTATTAGGAGATTTTAAAGATAGTAAAATTGAAGATGAAGAAAATGATAGAAATATAATAGATACAGCACTTACTTTAGTTAAAGAGCTTAATCAAAAATACAATGAAAATGGAGAAAATATATTTTATTTCTTTAACAGATACAGACAATATAATGCAAAAGAGGGAATTTGGATTGGTTGGGAAAGAAAAAGAGGTAAGCTGGTAGAATTCAATAATTTAATAAGAGGAGATCAAAACACAAGTTACAATGTAGTAAGCGGCGATGTAAAGAACTTATGTAAAGTAAAATATGTAATAACACTGGATGCAGATACTCAACTTCCAAGAGATAGTGCTAAAAAATTAATAGGGGCAATGTCACATGTGCTGAACATACCATACTTAGATGAACAACAGAAAAGAATTATTAGAGGCCATGGACTAATGCAGCCAAGGGTGAGTGTAGGTACACTAAGTGCGAATAAAACATTATTTTCAAGAGTTTTTTCAGGGGAATCGGGAATAGACATGTATACTAGTGCTATTTCAGATGTATATGAAGATCTGTTTGATGAAGGAATTTTTACAGGTAAAGGTATATACGATATAGATGTTTTTAATAAAGTCCTTGTAGATGAAATACCTGAAAATTCAGTACTAAGTCATGATTTACTTGAAGGGTCTTACATGAGGGCTGCATTGGTTACTGATGTAGAACTAGTGGATGGGTATCCTGCATATTATAATTCTAGTTCTAAAAGGCTTCATAGATGGGTTAGAGGTGATTGGCAGCTCATTCCATGGTTGTTTAAGAAGACTTCACTTAACAAATTGTCTAAGTGGAAAATACTTGATAACTTGAGAAGAAGTCTTTTGTCACCAGCAATCATGATTCTAATTGTAGTATCGCTATTTTTATTTTACAACCCAGATGCATGGCTTATAATAGCCTTTTTATCGTTGCTTTGTCCTGTATTTTTTGGTGTTTCAGAAGCTGTGGTTTCACAAAACAAAGGTATAAGTTTTGTTGGAAAAGTGAAAAATGGAAAGAATCTTATTGAACAATTTTTTCTTGTTTTCTGCTTTTTACCTTATCAATCATATTTAATGTTAGATGCTATTATTAGAACAATTTATAGACTGTTTATAAGCAAGAAAAAAATGCTACAATGGCAAACCGCAGCAGATGTAGAGGCTAATTCCGGGAGAACGTTAAAAGATTTTATATCAGCTATGTGGATAGGAAGTATAATAAGTGTTTTGACTTTAATTATATCCTCTAGAAACTCCTTAGAAACAACAATTATAATGGCTCCATCCTGCATTCTATGGTTTATAAGTCCATATATAGCATATAAAATAAGCAAAGATATAAAGGAAGAAAAAGAGGAATTAAATAAAGAAGAAGAAAAAGTGTTAAGACGATTAAGTAGAAAAACCTGGGCATATTTTGAGGATTTTGTAAATGAGGATAACAATTGGCTAGCACCAGATAACTATCAAGAGGACCCCAATAATGGTGTAGCACATAGAACATCTCCTACAAATATGGGAATGGGTATTACATCTAATTTAGCTGCTTTTGATCTTGGGTACATTGGAACCTTAGAATTAGTAGATAGAATAGATAGAGTAATCTCTAGTATGAACTTACTGGAAAAGTATAAAGGTCACTTTTATAATTGGTATGATACAGAGACTAAAAAGCCTCTTTATCCTAGATATATTTCTACTGTAGATAGTGGAAATTTAGTTGGATATATATGGCTTACTGTAGCTTCATTAGATGAATATGTTAATAATCCAGTAATTAATGATAGATTATTGAAAGGTTTAATGGACACTTTAATACTTGCAAATGAAGAGATAGAAGCTGAGTTGCAAATAAGTAATTACTATAATGATAAAATTAATGAGTTAGCAAATATGGAATTTAACATATTCTCATGGAGAAAATCACTTTTAAGCCTCTTAAGTCAATCAGTAGATATAGAGAAAAGTCAGATATACAAGGAACTATACTGGAATCATAAACTAACAGATTGTGTAAATAAAAGACTAGAAGAAATCCAAATGTTATTTCCTTGGGCTGATTTAGCGTCAGAAAACTTAGAAAAACTTAAAAATATAAGAGACAGCTTTATAAAGTTATCTGATAAAACACCATTAAGTGATATATTGAAAGAAGTTGATAACCTAAGAAATCAATTAAATAACGTGAATTTACAAGAAAAAGAGCAATGGGTTAATGAAATAGAGAAATTACTAGAAAATAGTAAAAAGGAAATAAATAATCTATTATATAAAGTTAAAGATTTAAAACAGAAATTAGATTCTATGGCTGATAATACAGAATTCAGGATGCTATACAATAAAAAAAGGCAGCTTTTCTCAATTGGCTATGACGTAGAAAAAGACAGATTGGATAATTGCTTTTATGATTTGCTTGCTTCAGAAGCAAGGCAAGCAAGTTTTGTATCAATAGCTAAGGGAGATATAGAACAAGAACATTGGTTTAAATTAGGTAGGGCTATGACTTCCATGGGGAAAAGCAAAGGATTAGTTTCCTGGAGTGGAACTATGTTCGAATATTTCATGCCCCTTATAATTATGAAAAGCTATCCTAATACGTTATTAGGGGAAACTTATAAAGCTGTAATTAAAGGCCAGAAAAAATATGGAAAAGAAAGAGGGATCCCTTGGGGAATATCTGAATCGGCTTTCTATTATTTTGATGTTAATCTAAATTATCAATATAAAGCCTTTGGTGTGCCAGGAATAGGTTTAAAACGAGGACTTATGAATGAACTAGTGATCTCTCCATACTCTACGATTATGGGACTATTGATAGATATAAAAGGGTCCTTGGATAACATAAAAAGGCTAATAGATTTAGGGTTAGAAGGAAGATATGGATTTTATGAATCCATAGATTATACACAAGAAAGACTTCCGAAAGGTAAGAAAAATGCTATGGTGAAATGTTTTATGGTTCACCATGAAGGCATGAGTCTAATGTCTTTAAATAATGTTTTAAATAATAGTATTTTTCAGGAAAGATTTCATGGAATCCCTAGGGTAAAGGCTGCAGAACTTTTGCTTCAGGAGAAAGTTCCTAAAGCTGTAGTGTATGATAGAGAATATCAATATGATGCTTTTGATATTTCTGTAGAAAAACAAAATATAGCTGTAAGGAGATATACTACTGCAAGGACAGAAATGCCAGAAACTCATTTGATGTCAAATGGAAGCTATTCTTTAATGATTACTAACAGTGGAAGTGGTTACAGTAAAAAAGATGATATGACAGTTTATAGATGGAGAGAAGATGTAAGTTTAGATGATACAGGGATGTTTTTTTATATAAAAAATATTAACTCAAATGAATACTGGAGCGCAGCTTATGAACCATGTAAATATGAGGGAGAAGAATATGAAGTATTATTTTCATTAGATAAGGCAGAGTTTAAAAGAAAAGATGGTAATTTAAGAACTCATACAGAAGTTACTGTTTCTAATGAAGATAATGCAGAAGTGAGAAAAATATCTATAACAAATCATAGTGAGCATGCTAGAATAGTGGAAATTACAAGTTATTGTGAAGTAACGCTAGCACATTATAATGCAGATTTAGTTCACCCTACCTTTAGTAATTTATTTATTAAAACTGAATATATTGATGATTTAGGATGCATTATTGCAAATAGAAGGCCTAGATCAAGAAAAGATAAGCAGCCTTGGCTTATGCAAACTGTTACATTTGAAGGAAATACTGTAGGGACTACTCAATACGAAACAAGTAGAGCTAATTTTATAGGAAGAGGAAGAGATTTATCTAATCCCCAAGCAATGGATAACGATACCCAATTAAAAATGACAGCAGGGGCTATACTTGATCCTATAATTAGCATGAGAGTGAGGATGAAAATAGAAGCAGGAGAAACCTGTGTGGTAGCCTTTACTACAGCGGTAGGTGATTCAAAGGATGCAGTAGTAGAACTTGCTAAAAAGTATGCGGACATAAGAAATATAAGTAGAGCTTTTGAACTTTCATGGAGTGGAGTGCAGCTTGAGATGAAATACTTAGGAATAAAATCTTCTCAAGCAAATTTATATCAATTAATGGCTTCAAAAATCTTATTTTTGAATACATTATTTAAAGATAGAGATAAATATATTATGAATATAAGAAAAGGGCAATCAGCTCTGTGGTCCTATGGTATTTCAGGAGATTTACCTATAGTATTAACAATAGTTAAAGAAGAAAAGGATATAGGTTTAGTAAGGCAGCTTATAAGTGCTCATGAGTATTGGAGCATAAAAGGATTGAAGGTGGATCTAGTTATACTTAATCTACAGGAAAATTCCTATATTCAATCTATTCAGGATGTTGTAAGAGATTTAATAAGCTCAAGTCATGCCAGGGATAAACAAAATAAAGCCGGTGGGGTATTTCTCCATAATACAGCTACTATAGCAAAAGAGGATATAGAGTTATTAATGGCTATTTCTAGAATTGTTATAGATGGAGATAAAGGTTCACTAATGGTTCAAATGAATGAAGATAACAAAGAAGAAAAAGAAAAAGAGCTATTAGTTATAGAACCACAACAGTATAGCTTTAATCCATATAAGCCATCAATAGCTAAATTAGATTATTATAATGGTCTAGGTGGTTTTAGCAGTGAAGGTGATTCATACATTATAATTCTTAAGAATTATGACAATACTCCTGCACCTTGGATAAATGTGATTTCAAATGGAAACTTTGGTTTTCATGTCTCAGAAAGCGGTATTTCATATACATGGAATAAAAATAGTAGAGAAAACAAGTTAACTACATGGTCTAATGATCCTGTTATAGATAGTGAGGCAGAAGAGATATATATACGTGATGAGATAGATGGAAGTGTATGGAGTATATCACCAAAGCCTATAAGGGATAATGGAGATTATATAATTGAACATGGATTTGGATACTCTAAATTTGAACATGAGGCACATGGCATTCTAGGGAAGATGAAAATGTTTGTTGACATGAATGAAAGTGTTAAGGTATGCAGGATAAAACTTGAAAATATTACAAGTTCTAAGAGAAGATTATCCATTAGTTACTATGCGAAGCTTGTTCTGGGTGTAGCTCACGAACAAACGGCACAGTATATATTTACTGGATTTGATAAAGGGAACAATTATATCTATGCAAGAAATCCTTATAGTCAACATTTTGGAAAACTAATTTGTTACCTTAAAGTTATCGGGGGAGAAGAGTTATCTTTTACTGGGAACAGGAAAGAATTTTTGGGAAGAGGAGGAGATATAAAAGCTCCTGAGGCACTTAAGTTGAAAAAGTTATCTAATACCGTTGGTGCTGGTATGGACCCTTGTCTTGCAAAAAATGTCAAGATAACCTTAAATGAAGGAGAAGAAAAAGAAATATTAGTACTCCTTGGACAGGAAGAAAGCTTCGAAAAGATATCTCAGGTAATAAATAAGTATAGCACTGAAGATGTTGCCAAAAAAGAATTAAATAATACAAAAAATTTCTGGAAGGAATTATTTAATATTATACAGGTAGAAACTCCAGATAAGTCTATGGACCTAATGATAAATGGGTGGCTTATGTATCAGATTATATCCTGTAGATTTTGGGCGAGGACTGGATTCTATCAATCAGGCGGAGCTTATGGCTTTAGAGACCAGCTTCAAGATGTAATGCCTATTGCGTATCTTGACCCTGAAATATCAAGAAAACATATAGTCTATAGCGCCTCAAAACAATACCTAGAAGGAGATGTTCAACATTGGTGGCATCCTGTAGTAGAAAGCGGAATTAGAACAAGATTTTCAGATGATTTACTATGGCTTCCTTATGCTACGGCGGACTATATACAAAATACAGGAGATTACAGCATATTAGATGAAGAGGTAGGCTACCTAGAGGACGAGGAATTAAAAGAAGGAGAAGATGAGAGATACAATATATCAAGAAAATCCGATAAAAAAGGAACTATATATGAGCACTGTATAAAAGCAATAGAAAAATCCTTAAAGTTTGGGAGTCATAATATACCGCTGATGGGCTCTGGAGATTGGAATGATGGAATGAGTACCGTTGGAAACGAGGGAAAAGGAGAGAGTGTCTGGTTAGGATGGTTCCTATATAGTATTCTTGATAAATTCATAGAGATATGCGAGATAAAAAATGATAGAGAAAAGGTTACAAAATATAGCGAGCTAAAAGAATTTATTAGAGATAATCTAGAGAAAAATGCGTGGGATGGTGGTTGGTATAGAAGAGCATATTTTGATAATGGTGTACCTTTAGGTTCGCTGCAAAATGATGAATGTCAGATAGACTCATTATCTCAATCCTGGGCTGTTATTTCCGGTGCAGCAAAAGAATCTAGAGCAAAAGAGGCTATGGAGGCTTTAGAAAGAAATCTAATTAAGGATGATAAGGGAATAGTATTGCTTCTTACACCAGCCTTTGATAAGTCAACGCTAGAACCTGGGTATATTAAAGGGTATGTTCCAGGAGTAAGGGAAAATGGTGGTCAATATACACATGCATCTATATGGGTGATATTAGCTTTAGCTAAAATGGGATATAACAATAAGGCCTGGAAGATATTTAATATGATTAATCCAATAAATCACGCTAAATCATATTTAAATTGTCAAGTTTACAAAGTAGAGCCATATGTTATGACAGCCGACGTCTATGCAGTAGACCCTCATACAGGAAGAGGAGGATGGAGCTGGTATACCGGAGCTGCAGGATGGATGTATAGAACAGGAATTGAGGCTATACTTGGACTTAAACTAATAGGTAAACAAGGTTTTATGGTAAATCCATGTGTACCAGATGAATGGCAAAACTATAATATTTACTATAATAGACAAGGCTGCAAATATAATATAAAAATTAAAAGAGCAGAGGGAAAAGGGATTTGGCTTGATGGAAATAAGTTAGATAATGGAATCGTTCCTTTTTTAGACGAAGGAGAACATGAAGTTATGGTTTTAATATAAGGCATGTTTAAATAAATAATAACCTTAATTTTAAAAGAAGGAAATTAGAAAAATATGCAGAATAATTATAGTTAAAATCAGAAAATTTAATAAAAGGGAGGAATTATTATGACAGAGGTTAGACAGGTTTATAAATGTGAGATTTGTGGCAATATGGTTGAGGTAATTCATAAGGCAGGAGGAAGCTTAGTTTGTTGTAATAAGCCGATGACACTGCTTGTAGAGAATACAGTAGATGCAGCGGTTGAAAAGCACGTGCCAGCAATAGAAAAAATAGAAGGTGGAGTAATTGTAAGAGTTGGAGAAGTAGAACATCCAATGGTTGAGGAACACCACATAGAATGGATAGAAGTACACACTGCTAACAAGCTTTATAGAAAATGGCTTAAGCCAGGAGAAAAGCCAGAAGCAATATTCAAAATTGACGAGGAAGTATTATTTGCAAGAGAATATTGTAATATACATGGATTGTGGAAAAAGTAATATAAGCAGACAAAAAAATAAGTATAAGAGTATTGACAAATCTTGTTTTAAAGAATAATATATTTTAAAAGAATCAAATAATATAAATCCGTTGATAGAAAGTAAGTAGGTTTAAAAACAGATTTAAAGAGAGCTATAGGCGGTGAAATTATAGCAATCATGATTAAGCTGAATGGGTTCTGGAGGATCGGAATGAATAAAAAGTAGTTCCTGGACGTTAATCTTACGTTATAAAGATAGGATATTTTTATGTATCTGAGTTGAGGAAAAGACTGTATTATTTGTCTTTTTGAAATTAGGTGGCACAGCGATATTACGCCCTATGATTTAAAAAATCATAGGGTTTTTTTATTTACAATAATTAAATAAATGAGGTGAATTTTTATGGAAGAAAATAAGAAGATAATATTTAGCGGAATTCAACCATCAGGAAATTTAACATTAGGTAACTATTTAGGAGCTTTAAAAAATTGGGTTAAGTTACAGGATGAGTATGAATGCTATTATTGCGTGGTGGATTTACATGCTATAACAGTAAGACAGGAGCCAAAGGACTTAAGAAGAAGAACGCTGGAAGTACTTGCAATATACCTAGCAGCAGGACTTGATCCAGAAAAAAATACAATATTTATTCAATCACATGTTCCAGCTCATGCTGAAGGAGCTTGGTTATTAAATTGCTTTACTTATACTGGGGAATTAAGTAGAATGACGCAATTTAAGGATAAATCTCAAAGATATGGAGAATCCATAAGTGCGGGGTTACTAGATTATCCTGTTCTAATGGCTTCAGATATATTGCTTTATAATGCTAATTTAGTTCCAGTTGGAAAAGATCAAAAGCAGCATCTTGAACTTACGAGAGACATTGCTGAGAGATTTAATAATCTATACAGTCCTACATTTAATATACCTGAACCATATATTCCAGAATTAGGCGCAAAGGTTATGGATTTGCAAGAACCTACAAAAAAGATGTCAAAGTCAGCAGACAATCCTAATAGCTATATATTAATAATGGATTCTCCAGATGTAATAAGAAAGAAAATTAGCAGAGCTGTTACCGACAGTTTAGGTATAGTAAAGTACAATGATGAACAACCAGGAGTTAAGAATTTAATAACAATACTAAATGCTATAACAGGAATGACAATAGAGCAAATAGAGAAAAAATATGAAGGTCAAGGATATGCTCAATTTAAATTAGATGTGGCAGATGCTATAGTCAATGAGTTGGAGCCTATACAAAAAAGAATAAATGAAATTTTAAATGATAAAGAATATCTTGAGAGTGTATATAGAAAGGGTGCAGAAAAAGCAAATTATGTTGCAAATAAAATGCTAAGAAAAATGCAGAAAAAGATAGGGTTTATACCAAGGTAGATAAATAGATAGAATTAATTTATAAATAGTAAAGGCTGTTGATACTGTGGTACCAGCAGCCCTATTAAGATTTTGCATCTGATACTTATTTCTTAAGTGGTCCTTCGTTTGCTGCTTTTACACCTAAGTCAGCGAAATCAGTAAATAAACCATCTACTCCTACATCATATAAGAAAAATCTAACTTGCTCTTCCATGGTTTTTGAGTATTTTGGAAGTTGATCTTTACGGAATGTGTAAGGATGTACCAATAATTTAGCCTTATGTGCATCTTTTACAAGGTTTGGATTTGTAACATATTTATCTTCTTTCTGTTCACCATTTTCATTGACTATTTGTGCATACCAAGGTCCGATACCATTAGCATATTCAGCTACCTTTTTTAAACCATCTGCTGTCATCATTTGTTTATAATTTGCACCAGGGCAATCTGCTTCTTCACCTATAAGTTGTATTAAAGGCATTTTTGCACCAAGTTTTTCCCTAAAGTTTTTCAGATAAGCTGGGTCGAAACATTGTACATAACATTTTGCATCTGCTTTGTTATAACCATATTTGTCCAAGAAGTTGAATACTACGAAATTTATATCTTTTCCGTTATCTGTATGAAATTTAGGTTCCTTTATTTCTGGATAGAATCCTACATCTTTACCTGTTGATTTATTCAATCCTTGAATTAATTCTATTTCTTCCTGTAATGTAGGAACTTCAAAGTGAGATTTACCTAGAGGAAATCTTCCCTCAAAAACTTGTTTGCCAGTTTTTAAGTCTACACGCTCATGAACACTAAGTTTTTTTATTTCATTTAAAGTAAAATCTATAGCATAATACTTTCCATCTGAGCGTTTTCTATCTGGAAAAATACTAGCTACATTTGTTACGTCATCAAGAGTAATGTCATGAAGTACTATTGGCACATTATCTTTTGTAAGTACCACGTCAGCTTCTATGTAATCAGCTCCCATAGCATAGGCTAAGGAATATGATTCTAAGGTATGCTCAGGAACATAACCGCAAGCACCTCTATGGCCAATTATAATTTTATTTTTCCTGTCAGACTTACTTTCAACTTGTTTAGCTTCCACTGAAGATGATTTTAGACGAGTCGTTTTTTGAGCAAAACTGACTAGACTGAGTCCTAAAATTAGAACTGTAACTAAGGTTACTAATTTACGTGTTTTTTTCATTAAGCTTTCCTCCTAAAACGTTTGCAGAAAGAAGAGAATGAAAAGGTCGCAATTATATAAAGAAAGAAATAATTCAATCATTTATATAACTGCGACTCTCTAATCTCCGCGCGTGTTATTATTTGAATTTTAGCATAATTTTAACATAATTAACATTTAGTTTCAATATAAATTTAACATAATTAACATTTCTTATATAAGATATATACGAATCTAAACATTTCTAAAGTGGTGTAAAACAAACTTATTTATTACGTGAGCCACGCCATGTTCTTCATTAGTTTTTGTAATATAATTGGCAACTTCTTTTAGCTCAGGGAATGCATTGCCCATAGCTACGCCTAGTCCAGCATATTTTATCATGTGTATGTCATTACCAGCATCACCCATGCAAATAACCTCTTCTTGGTTTATGCCTAAATTTTTAGCTAAGACCTCGACTCCAAACCCCTTATTAACTTTCTTATTTATAAACTCTAGAAAGAAAGGAGCACTTCTGACGATTGTATATCTATCGTTGATGTCATCAGGAAGATTTTCTATTACTTTATTCAAGATACTCTCATCATCTATAAACATAACCTTTACTATGGTAGTATCTTTGCTTATGTTATCAAAATCAACTATTTCAAGAGGTATACCATTCATAGTAGCTTCCAGCTCACTATACTTATTGAGTTTAGGAGTTATACAGGAAGAGGGGGTTAGAGCGTGAATATTTACATTAAGTTTTTTACTCAAAGTATATAGATATTTAAGATCATTAAAATTCATAAAATTCTTGGCTATAATCTCACCAGTTTTAGTATTTTGAACTACTGCACCATTAAAGGCTACGGCATAATCACCGTCGTTTAATAAATTTAATTGCTTTAAATATTTTTCAATACCTTTAGTAGGTCTACCAGTTGCTAAAACTACCTTTATGCCATTTTCTTTAGCTTTCTTAATGGCCTCGAGATTTTCTTTAGATATAGTCTTGTCCTCTTTTAAAAGGGTCCCATCCATATCTAGTGCGACTAACTTGTACATTTCAAACCTCCAGTATTATATATTTTCAAAGAATTACATAAACTATTATATCATTTAAGTTGTCAAAATAAATTTTCTAAGTTCTTAATATTAGGCTATTTAAGTTAAATAAGTAGAAAACTAAACGTTTACGTTGAGAAAATATTTTTTATTGAAAAGAATTATACAAAATGATATAATGTTAAATCACTTAAGTTGACATTAATTAATAATAAAGTTAAAATCATTGTTGGAAGCAATAAAAGAAGAGGAGAGAGAGCTGTGGCGGACTTAGTAAAACAGATTGAAAGAAGAAGAACATTTGCTATAATATCCCACCCCGACGCTGGTAAGACTACGTTGACAGAAAAGCTATTATTATACGGAGGAGCAATAAGGCTTGCAGGTTCCGTTAAAGCTAGAAAAGCATCAAAACATGCAGTATCAGACTGGATGGAAATAGAGAAACAAAGAGGTATTTCAGTTACATCTTCAGTTATGCAATTTAACTATGATGGATTCTGTATAAATATATTAGATACACCAGGACACCAAGATTTCAGTGAAGATACATACAGAACGTTAATGGCAGCAGACAGTGCTGTTATGGTTATCGATGCTGCAAAAGGAGTGGAAGAGCAGACAAAAAAACTTTTCCATGTATGTAGTTTAAGAGGAATACCTATATTTACATTTGTAAATAAAATGGATAGAGAAAGTAAAGATCCATTTGAACTAATGGAAGATATAGAGAATGTTTTAGGAATAAAATCATATCCAATGAATTGGCCTATAGGTTCAGGGGCAGATTTCAAAGGTGTATACGATAGAGAAAAAAAATTAATTGAGGCTTTCAATGGTGGAAACCACGGACAAACTGCAGTGCAATCCATAGAAGGTCAGGTAGATGATTCAGTATTTAAGGATCTACTTGGAGAACCACTACACGAAAAGTTAAAAGAAGATATAGAACTGCTTGATATAGCTGGTGATGAATTTGATATTAAGAAAGTAAGGGACGGCTCACTTACTCCGGTATTCTTTGGTAGTGCTTTAACTAACTTTGGTGTGGAGCCATTTTTAAGAGAATTCTTGGGCTTAACTACAGCACCTTTAGCAAGAGAATCAGATCAGGGAGAAGTAGATGTTTTTAATGAGGATTTCTCAGCTTTTGTCTTTAAGATTCAAGCGAACATGAATCCAGCACATAGAGATAGAATTGCCTTTATGAGAATTTGTTCAGGCAGATTTAAAAAGGGGATGGAAGTGTTCCATATCCAGGGTGGAAATAAAATTAAACTTGCACAGCCACAACAATTTTTAGCTCAAGATAGAGAAATTGTGGAGGAAGCATATGCAGGCGACATAATTGGAGTTTTTGACCCTGGTATTTTTAGTATTGGAGATACTCTATGCTCAAGCCTTAAAAAGTTTAAATTCGAAGGTATTCCTATATTTGCTCCAGAGTTTTTTGCAAGAGTTAAAACTATAGATACAATGAAAAGAAAACAATTCATAAAGGGCGTAACTGAGATTTCACAAGAAGGTGCAATCCAGGTGTTCAAGGAGATAAATATAGGAATTGAAGAGATTATAGTAGGGGTTGTAGGAGTACTACAATTTGAAGTATTAGAATATAGAATGAAACATGAATACAATGTAGATATAAAAATGGATAGACTTTCATATAAGTATATAAGATGGATAGAAAATTCAGAAGTTCCAGTTGATAAACTTACGTTAACAAGTGATACAAAAGTAGTTAAAGATTTAAAAGATAGGAATATATTAATATTCCAAAGTGAGTGGGCAATAGGATGGGCACTAGACCATAACAAGGGGCTTATGCTATCTGATATTGGTAAATCTGAATAAATATATAAACAAAAGGGTTAAACTAAATTTTAGTTTAACCCTTCTTATGTTATTGTAATGAATTTGTATAGTAATTGCTTATATAGGTTGAAGGAATGTTTTTGTAGTAGTAAGAGTGAAGTATGCTTTGTATTATTACTTTGCCCTTATCTAAGACAAAATCAACTAATTTAACAGTTCCATAGGCAAATAACATTCCAGCCAATACATCTATAACCCAGTGTATTTCCAAGTACATTGTAGAGAATATTACACTTAAGCAAAAGAATCCCCATACATACTTAAATAGCTTATTTTTTTCTCTCATAACTAATAAAAATGCTGCAAAGGCTATAGAAGTATGCATAGATGGGAAGCAATTTAGCGATACCCCTGCTGCTTGTGCAGGAGTCATGTTTCTTGCTAGTCCATCAGGATGACCAAGTACATACCATACTTCTTGCAGATGGAAAGTAAGATAAAAAGGTGTTATTAGAAAAACTTGTACTATATGTCCGGATAACCCGTATCTAACCATCTTTTTAAAGTCCTTAGATATAGCAGCCCTATAAATAGGCAACAATATAGGAAGAACAAATCCATTATTATAAACCATTCTTAAAAACCAAGTAAGAGTTTCCGACTTATAAGCTCTAAGGAATGCAGCATCATTTAATGGTATCTTGCTAAAAATAGGATTCAAATCTACTACAATATCTTTACTCATTTGCCAGCTTAACATTTTTCCCCAAAATGCATATCCATGAACATTTATATATGATAAAAACATTAGAAAAGGCACAGCAAGTAATAAGTATGGAATCCATTTAACATCTTTGCGAATCTCAGAACAAGCTGTAAATGCTGCAAATGCTAATAAAAATTTAAAGGCTTTATAGTCAACTCCTGTATTAGCATATACGATTTTCATAGCGTTGTATAAAAAATAGAGACCTATAATAATAAAATAGTATTTATTCAAGAAGTCAAAAGCTTTTAGAAGCATAGCTTTAGCTGTTCTTAATACTCTTTTTTCCATGAAATTTGACATAAATTAAATCCTCCCTTCATACACAGAATAAATTATATCATGAGTATTAGGACAAGTACACAAGTAAATATAGTTATGATGCCACAAATAGTCAAAAAAATAGTAAAGAGCTCAGATAAAATCTGAACTCTTATTAAATATGTTACATTGTCTTCTTTCTTCCAAATAGAGCATCTATTATAAATACTAGCGCTGCTACAAGTAAGAGAAGATTTATAAATCCACCGCCGATTCGGAATATCAAACCTATAAGCCAAAAGAATAAAACTATACCGCCTAACCAACGTAAAAAAGTCATATATATTACCTCCTGTAAAATATTAAAGTACTTACATATTAAAGCATTAATAATAATGTTATTATTAGCATTACTAATAAAAATTATTAGTGAAACAATTATTTATTGTATAAAATATATTGTATCGTTACATTTTGAATTTATATAAAAGAATAATATAATAGTAAACAGAAAAGAGCTATAACCTATAGTGACATTGCTTGGTAATTTATGATGATAAGGCATCTTCAAATTTTGGATGCCTAAAGAAGAGGAGTGGGATGGAATAATGGAAAGCAAAAAAGTAGCATTAAGTAATGGAAAAGTTCAAGATATGGTACAGATAGCGCTTATGGCAGCAATAACCTATATTGCTACAGCGGTAATTAATATACCTAGTGGAGTTATCGTTAAAGGTGTGGTTCATCTTGGTGACAGTATGGTGTTTTTAGCAGCAGTACTGTTAGGGAAGAGAAAGGCATTTTTATCGGCAGCAATTGGTATGTGCTTGTTTGATTTACTTTCTC
Organism: Clostridium nitrophenolicum; assembly: GCF_055391695.1. Lineage (NCBI taxonomy): Bacteria > Bacillati > Bacillota > Clostridia > Eubacteriales > Clostridiaceae > Clostridium > Clostridium nitrophenolicum. Next base: position 5,241,285 of record NZ_AP042469.1, on the reverse strand, counting down.
CATATGCTATATGGGCGCCATTTACATTTGTAATAAAGGGAACTATGGCATATATTGCAGCAGTTATTGCTTATAGAAACAATTACGAAGGAAACAATGTATTTAACAATATATTAGCCTTTATACTAGGTGGTATATGGATGATAGCAGCATACTATGGAGCTGGAGTAATTTTGATGCACTTTACCACAAAAATAGCTTTTACTCAGGCTTTTGTGTTAGCAGCAGCAGAAATTCCAGGAAACATTGCACAGGTAGTTGCAGGTATTGTTCTAGCAATACCATTAGGAAAAGTATTGAAGAAAGCAAATGTAATAAGAAAATAGAAAAAGAGAGGTTTAAAAACCTCTCTTTAAATTATTATCTATTTCTCATGCTATTTTTTTCAGCTTTTCTTGCTCTTCTGCAATCTGGGCATCTTACTGGATCATTTTCAAATCCTTTTTCTTTGTAGAAAGCTTGCTCGCCTTCAGTAAATATAAATTCTTTTCCACAGTCTTTGCATACGATAGTCTTATCTGCCATTTTTAAAAACCTCCTTAAGATCATAGGACTAATTTTGTTCTTGATAACTTCCTCCTATGACTTAGGAGATATAAGCACCTTGAAAAAATTGACCTATATTAAGATTAACTACAAAAATTATTATATCACATTCTTTTAAAAAAACAATATTTTAATTTACCAGCAATAGGGTAAAAATATATAAATAATGATAATGTAAGCATTAAATTATAATAATAAATGGATTATAATTAACTTAACAAATATATTTATTAAAAATTTGAATATAAATATTTATATAAGGAATTTGAGGTTGTTGATATGGATAAGAGAAGATTTGCAAATTTACTAAAAAAGACAGAAGGCACTAAACTGGATTTTAAGCAATATATAGAAATTGATACAGATAGTGGAAGAAAAGAACTAGCAAAAGATATATGTGCTATAGCTAACTCGAGAGGGGGAAGAGGATATTTAGTTATAGGAATAGAGGATAAGACTAAGAAGGTACTAGGAATAGGAGATTTAGAATTAAATGAGGAAAAGATACAGCAAATTATAAGTTCAAGAATAGAACCACCGGTTCCTATTTCACTAGAGTTTTTAGAGGTTGATAAAAAAAAGGTTGCGATTATAAATATTTATGATGGACCACAAAAGCCTTATCAAATGCGTGATAATGGGGCGTTTTATATAAGAAGGGGATCAACTAATGATACAATGAGAAAACAAGAAATAATATCTGCACTACAAGAAAGTCTAAGCCTAAATGTAGAATTGTGCCCTGTTCCTCATAGTGATATAAGTTGCATTGAAAAAAGCATAGTAGATAAATACTTTATATCACAGGGAATTCAGGCTGATGATGAAAATAGAATTGAACTTATGGAGAATGCTTCTATCATATATATGGATAAGGATTCTGGTAAGCATATAGTTACATTGGGCGGACTTTTAATTTTTTCAAAGACAAATAATGTATATATACCTCATAATATGATAAGAATAACTAATAGAATTAACAAAGATTTAGATGAAACAACTATAATACAAGGTGATTTATTGTCAATGCTGGATAAAAGTGAAGATATACTTAAAAATATGCTTCCTAAAATGTACCCTATAGAAGCTTTAAATGAAGGCATTAGAAATGCTGTATTGTACAGAGACTATACAGTATATTATAAGGAAATAGAAGTTATAATTGATAACAATAGTATTGCTGTAATTAGTCCTGGCACTTTAGTAAAAGATAGAAATGGAAGTATCATTAATTACATAAAAAGAAATATGTGGATATACGAGAAGATAATTGCATTAGATAGTAAAGGTAGATTTATTAAATCAGGAAGAGGATTTAATAGGATGCAAAAAGCTTTCAAATACAAAGGAAAAGTAAATTTTATTGATTCTTTTAAGGATAGCGAATTTAAAGTTATATATCCTGGAGTAAAAAATTTTAAGTAGTTTTAGTTTACTATAGAGACTTAATATGGGAACATCACTAGTTTTATAGCGATAGCTTATTATGTAATAATATGTAGGAATATTTTTTCAAGATTATTTCTCAAATCATTGAAAAAATATTCTGAATATTATATAATTTACTTATAAGTATGGCACCTAAATATTAAAGTAAGGGGTGGTAAACATGATTTACGTATTTTGTAACAAAAGAGGTTCAGGGAAAACAAAAGCATTAATTAACTTGGCAAACGAAAGATTGGAAGTAGGCAAGGGCCATGTTGTCTACATTAATGATGACAATAGACCAATGTTTCAGCTTAATAGAGGAATAAGATTTATTTCAACAGACGGATTCAACTTAAAAAAGCAAGAGAGTTTTTACGGATTTTTGTGCGGCATACTTTCCGAAGATTATGATATTGAGACAATTTTTATTGACGGATTGTTTAATATTATAGAAGAGAATCTTCAGAATGCGGCACAATTGTTTTGTTTAATGGAAAAGTTATCAGTGGAGAGTGGTGTTGATTTTTATATAAACGTGAACGGCGATACTGAAATGCCTGAATTTATTAAAAAATACGTAGCATAATTGATAGGAAAATTAATATTAATTTATATAAAAGGCTGGACTGATTGGTCCAGCCTTAAGTGTATTTAATATTTTAATATAAACTCTATTATAGATATAATTAATTCAAATAAAATTAGAATAATAACCATTATTTCAAGCTTCGTACCTCTTTTTTCATGAGATAAAGAAGCAAATACATCTGTAATATCTTGAAGAATTTCAGTTTTATGATTTATTTTTTTGTATCTCTCATCTAGATCGAAAAGTGAACTAATTTGAATAAAGAAATTTTCTATATCCTCATTATCCCATGCTGCTTTAGGTTTATCTAAAAGCATAAGATATGATATGGTATTATATTTAAATCTTAATACTTTAGCAGAGGTTTTAGCTATTTCCTGGTCAGACATATTAAACTTACCGGTATCAAGATAATTTATTATATTTTCTATACCATCTAAAAGTTTATCTGTTTCAGTCTCAATTTTTTTTAGGGAAGTAGATTTTGCTAATACCAATGATATTATATCAAGATAATAGGGTATAAACTCATTCGATGTCATTAAATCATTATATAAGGAATAATCATATTGTGCATCTACTTCAAGCTTATATTCATCAACATATTCTGTTGGATTATTGTTTTTAAGATTAGGTTCTATATTTTTTATGTATTTAATTATATCCTGGATTTCATGAAATTCCATATTTATAAAAACCAAGGTGCCAAAATAATATATGTATACCCATTTATTCTCTGTTTCTCTAACTATGCCACTCAATTTTCTATCAGACAATACCAAAGGATCTTCCCACTTAAATTTACGAGTAATACCAAAATGAGAAGCAATGGCATTTAGATTAATTTCATTACATAAAACCAACGATTTAAAAGACCAACTTTGCATAAATTACATCCTTTCAGTTTAACATTAGGCATTTGAAAGAAATAATAAGCCCAAATAGTTTAGTATGCTTAATAGCTATTTTGAAGATGCCTTATATGTATATAATAAATATTAACATAAAAAGCTAATTATATGTATTTAAATATTGATAAAAAAATACTTTAATTATATACTATAAGTTATAGCTAAGAATGACAAAGTGAAATGATTAGAAAGGAAGTGCTTTAAATGGCTAGCGTTTATGATACACTGCTAGAACGTGGATATATAAAGCAGGTTACTCATGAAGAAGAAATAAAAGAACTGTTAGAAAAAGAAAAGATAACATTTTACATAGGATTTGATCCAACTGCAGATAGTCTTCATGTAGGACATTTCCTACAAATGATGGTTATGGCACATATGCAAAGAGAAGGACACACACCTATTGCATTATTAGGTGGAGGCACTGCAATGATTGGTGATCCGAGTGGTAAAACTGATATGAGAAAAATGCTTACGAAAGAGCAAATACAGCATAATGCAGATAGCTTCAAAAATCAATTTGCTAGGCTTATAGATTTTAATGATGAAAAAGCGATAATGGCGAATAATGCTGATTGGCTATTAAATCTTAACTACGTAGAGTTTTTAAGAGAAATTGGAGTACATTTTTCTGTAAATAGAATGCTTACTGCTGAATGCTATAAGCAAAGACTTGAAAAGGGATTAACTTTCCTTGAATTCAATTATATGCTGATGCAGGGATACGATTTTCTTGAGCTAAATAGAAAATATGGTTGTGTACTTGAAATGGGTGGAGATGACCAATGGTCAAATATATTATCAGGAGTAGATTTAATAAGAAGAAAAGAAAGTAAACCTGCTTTTGGTATGACATTTACACTATTAACAAATAGTGAAGGTAAAAAGATGGGCAAAACAGAGAACGGAGCTGTATGGCTCGATAAGGATAAAACTTCACCATATGAATTCTATCAATATTGGAGAAATGTTGGTGATGCTGATGTAGAAAAATGTTTAGCACTGTTAACTTTCTTACCTATGGATGAAGTAAAAAGACTTGGAGCACTTCAAGGTTCTGAAATAAATGAGGCCAAAAAAGTTCTTGCTTATGAAGTTACTAAGATTATACATGGTGAAGAAGAAGCAGAAAAAGCTAAAGCAGCAGCAGAAGCTCTATTTGCAGGTGGCCAGGATATGAGTGCTGTGCCTACTGCAGCTGTAAAGAAAGAAGAGTTACGATGCAGTATAACAGAATTGCTTGTAAATACAAAAATACTTCCATCAAAAGGTGAGGCAAAAAGATTAATTCAACAAGGTGGCCTTACAATAAATGATGAAAAAGTAACAGATATGAATATGATAATAACCGAAGAAAACTTCAATGATGGCAGTATGCTTATAAGAAGAGGAAAGAAAAACTACAACAGAGTAGTAATAGAATAAAAAAATGCGAAACATTTTTTTAGAGGACAATTGACAGAGGACAGAGGACAATGAAGGTAAGTTTTCTTCCTGACGTTGGAAAACTAATTTATATTATAGAACCCGTTTCACTAAGGTGAAACGGGTTCTATAATATAATTAAAGATTTTTCGTAGTGTAATGAAGAAAAATCCTCACTCTCTGACAATTGTCCTCTGTCAATTGTCAATTGATATAAATTTTGCGTCGCAAAATTTATATATTATGTTTCCACATTATAATGGCATCTTCTCGATTGTCGCCATAATATTCTTTTCTTATGCCTTCCTCAACGAAGCCATATTTTTTATATAGACTTTGTGCAACTATGTTAGATTTTCTAACTTCTAATGTTATACTATTTATCGATTCAATTCTGCAAATTTCAATAAGGGCCTCTAACAAGAGTTTTCCTGCACCTATACCTCTATATTCGGGATGTACAGCTATGTTAGTTATATGACCTTCATCGAGTATGAGCCACATACCTGCATAACCAATTACTACATCTCCTTTTTTAGCAATTATGTATCTCGCAAATTTATTATTTTCTATCTCCTTTTGAAATGATTCTCGGCTCCATGGTGTTGGAAAACACAGAGTATCAATTACTAAAACACTATCAATATGTTCTAATTTTAAGGAAAGTATATCAATATCATTCATTTTCTATACCCCTTGATTTTTTTTCATACTCCCTTTCGGCCTGTGACTTTCTTAGATAAATAGGGGCAAAGGTGTATAAGTCATCATAAATCCCATTCTTTAGAAGACTTAAGCCTAGTTCGCCTAATGAAGATGCTCGGGTTAAGTTAAGGTGTGCAGGTGCGAAACTTATGTTTTTTATGCTAGATTTTAGTCTTTCTTTAAATTTAGGAATTGCATCTCCAATAAAGCATACATGCTCTTCGTATCCATTAAGTACAGCAATTAATTCATCAACTGAAATTATCATATGCTCGCCTATAATATTTAATTTATCTTCCTCAAACCTATACAAGGCTGTATACACATTATCTCTAAGGGCATCTAGAATAGGGCATACTATGCCGTTAGTATAAGCTAAATTATAAGCTAGAGCATCCAGTGAGGAGACTCCGACAAAAGGTTTTCCTGTACCGTGGCTTAATCCTTTTACAGCTGAAGCTCCGATTCTAAGTCCAGTAAAGGAACCAGGACCTTTTGAAACTACAAATCCGTCTAATGAGTCAATGCTTAATTTTAAATTATTCAGCAGAGTATCCACCATTGACATAAGCACAACAGAATGTTGTTTTTTATAGTTAAAGGTTATTTCTCCAAGTAATTTATCATCGTCGAGGACGGCACAAGTTGCAGATTCAGTAGATGTATCTAAACTTAAAACTTTCATAATTTATTTTAACTCCTTTATATAGTTATATCTATCGCCATAATACTTTATGGATATTTTCCTAAAGTCCATACCTAGTTCAGAAACCTTTTTTATATCTACCCATATATGTTCTCTAGGGATTAATTCTTCAATAAAATTTGACCACTCTATGATACTTACAGCATCGCTAAAAATATATTCATCAAAGCCTATAGCATCTATTTCATCGGGATCACATACTCTATAAACATCAAAATGATGTAGTTTTAAACGTCCTTCATATTCATTTACTATTGTAAATGTAGGACTTGTTATAGGCTCATTTATTTCGAGCCCTTGAGCAACACCTTTAGTAAAATGAGTTTTACCAGCGCCAAGGTCTCCGGTAATGCAAATTATATCACCAGAATGTACAAGTTCACCTAATTTTCTTCCTAACTTCATTGTGCTGTCAGCAGTATCTACAATAAACTCCATTATAATTCACCTCATAGTTATTTTATCCAAAATAGCACAAAAAGAAAAGAAAGATTAGATAGTATGTAATATTTTATTAGAATTCTGTTTATATTAGATTTATTATTGTAAAATATTTCATAAGAGTTTGCATTGTTAAATTACATTATGTAAAATATATATGATAATATGTTTATATAACAAGTTAAGATATGTTTATATATATTCTTAATTGAGATGTTTATAAATTTCAGGGGTGAATAATTTGAAAAAAAAATTTAGTGCGTGCCTAATTTTTTGTATAGTATTTCTTGTAAGTTGTAGTAACAAGACTGAAAATATCCAAACTAACCCGGTGGATAACACAAAGATGGAAGTTGTTAAGGATGTAAATTTAAATATTATGGCAACCAATAAGCTTTTATACAGCATGATAAAAAGTATAGTTAAAGATAGACATTCGGTTGAATACATGTTCAGCGATAGACAAAGTGAATTAAATTTTCAGTTTTCAAGTGATAGCTTAAATAATATAGCAAAAGAAGATTTGTTTATCTATATGGGGGCAGGGTTTGACCCTTGGATGAATAACTTTATAGATAATCTAAATAAGAGCAACGTAGGAGTTATAAATGTATCAAGAGGGGTAAAATTAGTTTCATATAATAAGGTAGTAAAATACAAGGATATTGTTCTAAAAGATAACCCATATTATTTGCTCAATATAGACAACTATAGGATAGCATTGATGAATATAAAAAATGCGGTACAGGACAAAGATCCTAAAAATCGAGATGTATATGAAAAAAACTTTTCAGAGACTTTAAGAAATATAGATAACTACCAAAAAGATTTAAAAGCTGTTAAAGATAAGTTATCAGATTATACTTTTGTTACTATGGAGGATGAACTGAGTTATTTTATAAAATATAATGACTTTAAGGTAATTGACCTAAGTAAGGAGCAAGCAACTATAGATAATAATACAAAATTAAATATGGAAGCAAAATTGAAGGATAATAAAAACCTGATACTTTTATATAATGATAGCTCTTTGCTTAAGACTTATGAAGATCTAATTAAAAAGTATAATATTAAACCGGTTGGAATAAAGGTATATAATGGTGAGGATAACTATGAAGACGTACTTAAATATAATCTTGAGAATTTAGAAGGATTTTATGAGAAGGAAGTAAATAAAAAATAATAAAAATACCCTAAAATAAATGCTTAGAATACTATATTGATTTTATAATAATTTTTATAATTTCTCTAAGGATTAAAATATTTATTGAAATTATGAAAAAGCACTTGCACATTATAAAAATATGAGGTATAATAAAATTCGTCTTAGGGGTATAGCTCAATTGGTAGAGTAGCGGTCTCCAAAACCGTTGGTTGCGGGTTCGAGTCCTCCTGCCCCTGCCAAGATAAATCCAGTAGAATTAAGTGTTCTACTGGATTTTTTTATTTTTTCATATTTTATATTTATAGCATTGTTAGGTAAAGAAATAATTCTATTAATAGTTTAGTTCTTAATGGATTTAGTGAAAACTTCCTTATCGGAAAAAGGATACTTTAGTTTAAAATAATAAAAGCTAATTTGTTGAAAACTTAATAATATAATAATAAAATAGTAATAGGAACTTGTATAATAATAAGAATTAACAGAATAGAAAGAAAAGAAAAACAAAAGTGTTATATTAATCAATAAAGGAGGCAGAACTATTGAAAGAAAAATCTGAAGGGATGCCGTACAATAAATTGTTACAGGAGTTAAGTTATTATAAGCAGACATATGAAGAACTTAAATTAATAATGGATACAACTTTTGATCAGATAACTGTTGCTGATGGGAAAGGAGTGTTGCTAAAGGTTAGCAAATCCTGTCAAGAAACATTTGGTATACCTGAGAGTGAAATGATTGGGAAAGATGTTTATGAACTTTCTAAATTAGGAATATTCACTCCATCCATCACAATTGAAGTTTTGAAAAAAAAGAAAGAAGTATCATTAATTCAAGAAACTGCATCAGGAAAGAGACTATTGGTAACTGGCATACCAATGATTAATGAAAAAGGCAAACTTGTAAGGGTTGTGAATATATCAAAGGATATTACTGAATCTGAGATGTTAAAAAAGCAATTAGAGGAGACTGAACATCTTTTAGACTGGTATAGAGATGAAATAAGAAGAAATCAAATAAAAAACAAAGATTATATAGTAGGAAATTCTACTGTGATGAAAAAAATCATCGAATTAGTTGAACATATTGGAAATATTGAAACCACAATAATACTTCTTGGTGAAACTGGGGTTGGAAAAAGTTTTATAGCAAAAACAATTCATAAAATGAGTAAAAGAAGAGAGCAACCTTTTGTACAGATTAATTGTGGAGCGATACCTGAAAATCTTATTGAATCGGAGCTTTTTGGTTATGAAGAAGGAGCTTTTACAGGAGCAGTTAAAAAAGGGAAAAAAGGTTTATTAGAGGTTGCCGGTGAGGGTACTATTTTTTTGGATGAAATTGGAGAACTTCCAATGCAGTTACAAGTAAAATTACTTCATGTTTTACAAGAAAAACAAGCATACAAAATAGGAAGCACAGAACCCTTTGACATAAAAGCTAGAATTATATCAGCAACAAACAAAGATTTAAAAAAACTAGTAAGAGAAGGTAAATTTAGAGAAGATCTTTATTATAGACTAAATATTGTACCAATACATATTCCACCCTTAAGAGAGCGTATCGAGGATATTCCTCTGTTTATAAATTGTTTTTTATCAAAGTGTAATCAAAAATATAGTTTATCAAAGCAAATATCATCAAATGCATATAAGGCTTTATCTTCATATAACTGGCCGGGTAACATAAGAGAGTTAGAAAATATAGTTGAGAGACTAGTTGTTACATCTAATAAAGATACAATCGAAGAGAATGACATTTTTGATATATTCACGCATATTCCCAAATATGTTGGCGAAATTAATGAGTTTATACCTTTAAAAATAGCTACTAAAGAATTTGAAAAACAAATTTTACTGAAGGCAATAGAAAAATATAAAACAACACGAAAAGTGGCAGATGTACTTAAAATTGACCAGTCAACAGTGGTTAAGAAGTTAAAAAAGATTAAGGAAGAAAGTTTAAGTGATTACATTAATCATAGGTTTTGATGATAAAATTCATCAAAACCTATTTTTTTAATATGTTTTTTAGACTGATACATATAAGGAAAATTAAAAATTAACCAAGTTGAAACAAGAAAAATGAAGATATTACTAGAAAATTTATATAATTGTATCAAATTAAAAAATTGAAATAAGTTTAATTGGCATAAGTCTTGCTAGATTATTGTTTATATATGAGGTTAAGATAATAATAAGAGGGAGTGTATATTAAAATGGAAAATACTATGTTTACTTGTGACAAAGAAAGATTGGAGGATAAGATCGTTACATTTAGTAAATTTGGTGATGCTGGACATGGCGGAATAACAAGATTTTCTTTATCACCAGAAGCTCTTCAAGCAAGAGCAGAATTCCGTAAAAGAATGGAAGCTGTAGGAGCTGAAATTAAAACAGATGATATGGCAAATATGTATGCGACAATTAAAGGTTCAGAAGACCTTCCTGCAATAGCAATGGCATCACATGTAGATTCAGTTAGAAATGGTGGAAACTATGATGGAGTTTTAGGTGTACTTACAGCAATGGAAGTAGTTGAAACTATAGCTACACAAAAGATTCCACATCGTCATCCAATTACAGCTATGATATGGACTAATGAAGAAGGGTCTCTTTATCCACCAGCTATGATGTCATCAGGAGTTGTTTGTGGTAAATTCGATAAGGAAAAGATGTTAGCATCAAAAAGCCCTAAAGGAAAAACTTTTGGTGAAGCTTTAAAAGAAAGTGGGTATGAAGGAGATCAAGCAAACAGATTGAATCCAAAGGATTACGTAGCTATGCTTGAATTACACATTGAACAAGGTCCTGTACTTGAAGCTGAAAAGAAGGATATTGGTGTTGTAGAAGGTGTTCTTGGAATGGTTAACTACAGAATTAGAACTTATGGACAATCTGATCACGCAGGAACTACTCCAATGAAATACAGACAGGATGCTCTTTTAGCAGCAGCTAGTGCTATAAAGTACCTACATGAAGAATTAGACAAACTTGATAGCAATCTTGTTTATACAACAGGTGAAATAGTTTGTCACCCATGCGTACATACTGTTATTCCTGACTTTGTTGACTTTTCATTAGATGCAAGACATCAGAATCCTGAAGTAATTAAGCAGGTTGTTAAAGTTATTGAAAATATTCCTAAGGAACTTGACAAGTGCAGAGTTGAGTATGAGTTACAATGGGCACGTAATACAATTCAATTTAATAAAGAATTAGTTAGTTTCGTTAAAAAGAATGCAGAAGCATACGGATATTCAAATATGGATATTTACAGTGGTGCAGGTCACGATGCTCAGTTTGTGGCTGAAATGTTACCTACAACTATGATATTTGTTCCAAGCAAAGATGGACACAGCCACTGTGAACCTGAATTTACACCTGTTGAAAACTGCTGGAAAGGTGCTAATGTATTATTGCAGACAGTTTTGGATGTAGATAAAAAATAGAGTATATAAAAAGCAAAGAATCAAGTTACATTAGAAGAGGCTATCTCATAAGTAATAAGGGATAGCTTTTTTATATGTCAAGTAAGGGCAACCATTTGCTGCTTAATTTCAGCTTATATTATTTATTTATTTATTTATTTATTTATTTATTTATTTATTTATTTTTAGATAAATATATTTTAGGTTAATCGGTTATTTTATGAATAATTTTTCATTAAAAAAGATTATATAATACTGTAAAAAATGAATCTGTACTGTAAAAAATGAAATCAAACAGTAAAAAATTAATATGTATTTTAATTAAAAAATTATAAACTGGTAATGAAAAAGAGATTTTTTTAACAAATATCTATAAAAATGAATCGAAACAATGAAAAAATGCAAGAATAAGAGAAAGTGATACATTTTGAATAAGACGGAAAACTTGTAAAACTAAATTAAAAATAATGAAAAAATTCAAAAAAATAATATAACATTTATAATTATGCAATGATTATATAATATGAAAAAAATAAGGCGCTTATTAAGAATGCTTTGATTGCAAGAAAATCAAGAAAAATAAACTTCTTAGAAAGCAGGATTATTCATTTTGAAGTTTGTTTTTAATGTGCATATATATGCATATTAAATGAAAACGTTGTGATAAATAGTAATTCAAATAGCCAGAGGAAATAAATGATATCTTGCCAAGAAGAAAATATAATGATAAAATAATTTCGAAAATAGAAAATTAAAATACATAGGAAGAAGGGATAACATGGAACTTTCAAAAAAGAATGGACAAGTTCAAAATGAAACAGGTAAAATGAAACATCCACCAGGATTGTATATGCTATTCTTTACAGAGGCATGGGAAAGATTCAGTTACTATGGTATGAGAGCATTATTGGTGTTATATTTAACATCTAGCTTAATATCTGGTGGTTTAGGTTTTGATAAGGCTGAAGCGATGAGCCTATATGGTACATTTACTTCATTAGTTTATTTAACTCCTATAATTGGTGGATATCTTTCAGACAGATTTTTAGGACAGAGATTGGCCGTTACTATCGGTGGTATAACAATGGCTGCAGGACAATTCGCATTATTTTCAAGCCAAACTAAAGGCGCGCTATATTTAGGATTATTTTTACTTATAATAGGAAACGGTTTTTTTAAACCAAATATATCTACTATAGTTGGTCAATTATATCCAGAAGGAGATAAAAGAAAAGACGCAGCATTCACTATCTTCTACATGGGAATAAACTTAGGTGCATTTATAGCTCCGCTAGTTTGTGGTACTTTAGCAGAAAATATATTTGCAGTTAGACAAGGCGGAGAAGTTATTCACTATGGATTTAAATATGGTTTCTTAGCTGCTGGTATAGGTATGGTTGTAGGACAACTTGTATTTAATTTATTAGGTAACAAATACCTAGGTGACCTTGGAAAGAAACCAGTTGGAAAAGTTAAGAAAGCTGATGATGGTTCACAAGAAGATGTAAATAGACCATTAACTGCACAAGAAAAAAGAAGAACTGCAGTTATATTTATACTAGTTGCATTCGTTATATTCTTCTGGACAGGTTTCGAGCAAGCTGGAAGTTCAATGACAATTTATACAAAAGACTTTATAAATAGAAATGCTTTTGGAACAGAATTACCGGTATCATGGTTCCAATCCTTAAATCCAGTATTCATAGTAATTTTTGCTCCAATAATGGGTAAATTATGGATTAATTTAGCAAGAAGACCTCAAGGAGATTTAAATATACCTACAAAGATGGCTTCAGGTCTTATACTTTTAGGTATAGGTTTCTTACTAATGGTAGGAGCAGTTTTACAAAGAGGTGGCGCAGGAGATGATGTAGCTGTAAAAGCTAATATGTTATGGCTTGTTGGAGCTTATTGGTTTCATACAATCGGAGAACTTTGCTTGTCTCCAGTAGGACTTTCAATGGTAAGTAAGTTAGCCCCTAAGAAGTTTGCATCATTACTTATGGGAGTTTGGTTTATAAGCTCATCAGTTGCTAACAAGTTGGCAGGAGTGCTAGCTGGATTCATGGATCAATTAGGACATATGGAAATTTTCGGTGGAATTGCAGTAGCAGTAATAATTTGTGGTTTTATATTGTTATCATTAAACAAAAAACTTACAGCTATGATGGAATAATATATACTTAAACTATAGAAGTCATGGTAAAATAAACGTAATTGTTTATTTTACTGTGGCTTTTTTTAATAATAATTTGGAGGTAATAAAAATGATAGAAAATAAAAAATATAGAGATTTAATTAGTTACTTGAAACAATTGAATAAAGTAGTCATTGCATTTTCAGGAGGAGTAGATAGTACTTTTTTAGTAAAAGCAGCAAAAGAAGCTCTAGGAGATAATGTTATTGCGGTAACAGTGGTATCACCATATATACCTAAATGGGAGATTGAGGAAGCGAAACTAATTACGAAAAGCATTGGAATAAGGCATGAACTTTTAGAGGTACCTGTAATTATAGATGAAATAAAATTTAATCCCTTAGATAGATGCTATTTATGCAAAAAGGCTGTTTTTACTAAAATAAAAGAATTAACAAAAAAATGTGGATTTCAATATGTAGTTGATGGTACAAATGCTGATGATACAAAAGATTATAGGCCAGGTCTTAGGGCGTTAAGTGAACTTGGTATTAAGAGTCCACTTTTAGAAAAGGGAATAACAAAATCAGAAATACGAGAATTTTCAAAGGAACTTAATCTTCCTACTTGGGATAAACCTTCTTATGCTTGTTTGTTATCTAGAATCCCATATGATGAAGAAATAAAAGTTAAAGATCTTGATAAAATAGAAAAATCAGAAAAATATCTTATGGATTTAGGTTTTAGGGCTATACGAGTAAGATGTCATGGAGATTTAGCTAGGATAGAAGTTCCTAAAGAACAGATATCTAAAATAACTGAAGGTGATTTAGGTGAAAAAATATCAAAATCACTAAAGGAATTCGGATTTAAATATGTAACTTTAGATATGGATGGTTATAGAACTGGTAGTTTAAATGAGGGATTGGTATAGAATACAAAGCCTGAATAATAGTTATTAAACTTTTAGTCAGGCTTTATTTTTTTATTCATAGTAACTTTTAACTACTATAAGTAGTTTATTTATCAAATAAATGCATTTGAAATATTATATGTCGAAATATAAAGGTATAGGGTTAACTAAAAATCAATGGATTTAGCTATGTAACTGAGAATTTTCTGAAATCTGTTAAATTAAAATAAAACTTTACTAAAAATTTAACAAACTCTAAAAGTATTTTTACAATAATTGCATAAAATTATAGTTAAAATCATATATTAATTGATTATAGATAAGTTTTTTAATTTGTCAACTAAAGTAATGTAATTTATTCTATAAGAATTTTGAATAGTATAAACTGTATATAAAATAAAAAACATTTTGCAATTAAAGAAGAAAATGTGATAAAATAAATCTAAGAAGACATGAAATATTAAATTTTTTTAGTAATTTTTTAAAAAAATGGAAATATACATATAACGAATGGTAAGTATTTGAAATTTATTTATAAAAAATATAAGAGATTCTATATGTAAAAACATGTAAAAATTATTTTTTATTATTGTTCTTATATCCAATCCTTCAACAAAATATTTAAATTTTTTTTAAAAATGAATGTTTAAAATTTAACATTTTTTCTTAAGACATCTTTTCTTTTTTATATAAAAGCATTATAATTATAATTGTGGTCATTCAAAATATTTCAAATATATTAAAAATTAGGGTTTTAGGTAAGAATAAGGAACTAATTCTTCAATTATAATAGAGTTAGTTTTGGTAAGGAGGGAATATTAAAAATGAGTGAAAAAGTACTTTCAATTGACAAAACTACGTTGGACATGCTTGATAAGGCTAAAAAAGACGGGGTGGAAACAGCTTGGGACAGAAAAGAAGCTCTAAAAGCACCTTGTGGATTTGGTGCTGCTGGTGTATGTTGTAGAAACTGTACCATGGGACCTTGTAGGGTAAGCCCAGTTCCAGGTAAAGGTGCAGAAAGAGGTATTTGTGGTGCCACAGCAGATGTTATCGTTTCCAGAAACTATGCTAGAATGGTAGCAGGTGGTACAGCAGCTCACTCAGACCATGGTAGAAGCATTTGCTTAGATTTATACCATACAAGTCCAGATGGAGACATAAAGGTTAAAGATGAAAAGAAATTAATGAAGGTTGCAGCGAGATTTGGAGTAAAAACTGAAGGTAGAGATATATATGAAATAGCTCATGAGCTTGCAGCAACAGGTTTACAAGATTATGGAAGACAATTTGGAGAGCCTTGCCTACCACCGACACTTCCAGAGAAGAGAAGAGAAATATGGAGAAATTTAGGCATATATCCAAGAGCTGTTGATAGAGAAATAGCTTCTGTAATGCATGCAAGCCATATAGGTTGTACTGCAGATGCTGAAAGTATGATTAAAATAGCAATGAGATGTTCATTAACTGATGGTTGGATGGGATCATACATGGCTACAGAATTCAGTGATATTATGTTTGGAACACCAAAAGCTAGACATACTGAAGCTAACCTAGGCGTTTTAGAAGATAATCAAGTAAACATAGTATTACATGGACATGAACCAACTCTTTCAGAAATGATAGTTGCAGCGGCTGAATTGCCTGAAATGATTGAATTAGCAAAATCAGTAGGAGCAGATGGAATAAACCTTTGTGGTATGTGTTGTACAGCTAATGAAGCTACAATGAGACATGGAGTTAAATTAGCTGGTAACTTTATGCAACAAGAATTAGCAGTAGTAACTGGAGCTGTTGAAGCTTTAGTAGTTGACGTACAATGTATATTCCCTGCATTAGCTAAATTATCAGAAAGCTATCATACTAAATTCATAACAACTTCACCAAAAGCTCGTATTAAAGGATCAACTTTTATAGAGTTAGATGAAGAAGATAGAATGGGATCAGCTAAGAAGATAATAACAGAAGCTATAATGAACTTTAAAAATAGAGATAGAAGCAAGGTTATGATACCAGAGCTTAAATCTGAAGCAGAAGTTGGATATAGTGTTGAACAAATATTAAATAAATTAGATGGAGTTGTTAACTCTCATATAGGACCAATGCAATCAGCAAAACCTCTAGCAGATGTAATAGTTGCAGGAGTTATAAGAGGAGCTGCAGGTGTAGTTGGATGTAACAATCCAAAGAACGTTCATGATGAAGGACATATTGAAGTAATAAAAGGTTTGATTAAAAATGATATAATAGTAGTAGTAACTGGTTGTTCAGCTCAAGCAGCAGCTAAACACGGATTACTTAGAAAAGAAGCAAGAGAACTTGCTGGTCCAGGACTTAAAAAGGTATGCGAGCTAGTAGATATACCACCAGTACTTCACATGGGATCATGCGTAGATATAAGCCGTATTTTAGAGTTAGTTGGAACAACTGCAAATCACTTGGGTGTAGACATGAGTGACTTACCAGTAGTTGGTGTAGCTCCAGAGTATATGTCAGAAAAAGCTATAGCAATAGGTACTTATGTTGTAACTTCAGGTATAGACACATGGCTTGGAGTAGTTCCTCCAGTTACAGGTGGTCCAGAAGTTGTGGATATCTTAACTAATAGAATAGAAGAGTGGGTAGGAGCTAAATTCTTTGTAGAACCAGATCCACATAAAACTGTTGAGCAAATAGTTGCTAGAGTTAACGAAAAACGTAAAAAGTTAGGAATATAAATATTACACTAAATTTATAAGCAAAAGTTATGCCAAATATAAAACAGTGTAAAGTTAACATTTCTAGAACTAAAATATCAAAATGATACCAAAAATAACTCAAAATGATAACAAACTCTAATTTGTTATCATTTTGAGATAAATTATGATTAAATATTAGTTTTTTATAGCAAGCTACACATAACAGTTCTGGCGGCACAAAAGGAGGTACTACATATGAAAATGAAAATGGCTATCACAGGAAAAGGCGGAGTAGGAAAAACTACATTTTCGGCTATAATGAGCAGAATATACGCAGAAGAAGGGTATAATGTTTTAGCTGTGGATGGGGATCCAGATCCTAACTTAGCCTTAGCACTAGGTTTTCCTCAAGAGTTAATTGACGAAATTGTTCCTATATCAGAAATGAAGAAACTAGTAGCAGAGAGAACAAACTCTACACCAGGATCTTTTGGTAAAATGTTTAAGATAAATCCAAAGGTTGATGACATTCCAGAAAGATATTGTAAGGAACATCATGGTGTAAGGCTTTTAACAATGGGAACAGTAGATACAGGTGGAACTGGATGTATTTGTCCAGAGAATGTTCTTCTAAAAAAACTTACATCACATTTGATTCTTCAAAATAAAGATATTGTGATTATGGATATGGAAGCCGGTATAGAGCATCTAGGAAGAGGTACTGCTCAGGGGGTAGACGTATTCATTGTTGTTGTAGAACCCGGAATAAGAAGTATACAAACATATAAACATGTAAAAAAGCTTGCAAAGGACTTAGGGATAGAGAAAGTTTTTGTAGTAGCAAATAAGATTAAAAATGAAGAAGATAAAAAATATGTACTTGAAAATATAGATACAGATGTCTGTCTCGGATTTATACATTATCGTGAAACTGTGGGAAGTTCTGATAGGGTTAATAAATCTCCATATGATTGCAGTAATGAAACTGTACAGGAGATTAAAAAAATAAAAGAAAAATTAGAGATGGGGGTATTCTAAAATGGGTTTTAAGTCAGATATTGAAATTGCACAAGAATGTAAAATGCAAGACATTAGGGAGGTAGCTTCTAAATTAGGTTTTACAGAAGATGATATTGAGCTTTATGGAAAATATAAAGCAAAAGTAGATTACAATCTTTTGAAGAAAACGCCAGGAAAAAATGGTAAGTTAATATTATGTACAGCAATCAATCCAACACCAGCAGGTGAAGGAAAAACTACTACATCAATAGGTGTAGCAGATGCTTTATCAAAAATAGGTAAAAATACAATAGTTGCATTAAGAGAACCTTCACTAGGACCTGTATTTGGAGTAAAAGGAGGAGCAGCAGGTGGCGGATATGCTCAAGTTGTTCCAATGGAAGATATAAACCTTCACTTTACAGGTGATTTCCATGCAATAGGAGCAGCAAACAACCTTTTAGCTGCAATGATAGACAACCATATATATCAAGGAAACGCTTTAGATATCGACCCAAGAAGAATTGTTTGGAGAAGATGCGTTGACATGAACGACAGACAATTAAGATTTGTTGTTGATGGTATGGGTGGAAAAGCAAATGGAATGCCAAGAGAAGATGGATTTGACATTACTGTTGCTTCAGAAATAATGGCTATATTCTGTTTAGCAACTGATATAAATGATTTAAAAGAAAGATTAGCTAGAATAGTTGTAGGCTATACAAGAAGTGGAGCTCCAGTAACAGCTGGACAAATAAATGCTCACGGTGCTATGGCTGCACTACTTAAAGATGCTTTAAAACCAAATTTAGTTCAAACACTTGAAGGAACACCAGCATTTGTACATGGTGGACCATTTGCAAACATAGCTCATGGATGTAACTCAATAATGGCTACAAGAATGGCTACTCATTTTGCTGACTATGTAGTTACAGAAGCAGGATTCGGTGCTGACCTTGGAGCTGAAAAGTTCTTAGACATTAAGTGTAGAATGGCTGGATTAAAACCAGATGCTGTTGTAATAGTTGCTACAGTAAGAGCACTAAAATACAACGGAGGAGTACCAAAGGCTGAATTAAATAATGAAAACTTAGAAGCTCTTGAAAAAGGACTTCCAAACTTATTGAAACACGTTGAAAATATAACTAAGGTATATAAATTGCCAGCAGTAGTAGCAATAAATGCATTCCCAACTGATACAGAAGCAGAATTGAAATTAGTTGAAACAAAGTGTAAGGAATTAGGCGTTAACGTTAAACTTTCTGAAGTTTGGGCAAAAGGCGGAGAAGGTGGAGTTGAAGTTGCTAAAGAAGTTGTAAGATTAATAGAAGCAGGCGAAAATCAATTCCAATACGCTTATGATTCTGAACTTCCAATAAGAGATAAAATAAGAGCTATAGCTCAAAAGATATATGGAGCTGATGATGTAATATTTACAGATCAAGCTAACAAAGAAATTGATGACTTAGAAAAGAATGGTTTTGGAAAAACTCCAATATGTATGGCAAAAACTCAGTACTCATTAACTGATGATCAAACTAAACTTGGAAGACCTACAGGATTTAATGTAACTGTAAGACAGGTAACAGTTTCAGCAGGTGCAGGCTTTGTTGTTGCATTAACTGGTTCAATAATGAAAATGCCAGGACTTCCTAAAGTTCCAGCAGCTGAAAGAATAAATGTTGACGAAAGCGGAGTAATAAGCGGATTATTCTAAGATTTAGGAGGACAAGGCTATGAAACTAGCAGATAAGACTAGTACAGAGTTTATAGAAGTTCTTGCTTCTAAAGCCGCAGTTCCAGGTGGTGGTGGTGCAGCAGCTTTAACTGGTGCAATAGGAATGGCACTTGGAAGTATGGTGTGTAATCTAACTATAGGCAAGAAAAAATTTGCTGAGTTTGAAGAGAAGGTTAAAGGTATATTAAACAGAGCAGAAGAGCTCCAAAAAGAGCTATTAAAAATGATAGACGCAGATGCAGAATGCTTCCTACCTCTTTCAAAAGCTTATGGAATGCCTAAAGACACTGAGGAAGAGAAGAAATTAAAAGAGGAAACCTTAGAAAAGTGTTTAAAAGATGCATGTGAAGTTCCAGTAGCGATAGTTAAGCTAGCTTATGAATCTATAAAATTACATGAAGATTTAGTAGATAACTGCTCAATGCTTGCAATAAGCGATGTTGGAGTAGGTGTGCAATGCTTAAGAGCTGCAATATATGGAGCTCAATTAAATGTAATAATCAACATAAATTCAATAAAAGATAGCGAATATGTTGATAAGGTTAAAAAAGCGACAGAACCTCTAGTTGAAGAGGGTGTTAGAATAGCTGATGAAGTTTATGCGAAAGTGGTAAAAGCACTTTCTAAATAAAGATAATCTTCGGAAGAGGGATTATCCTCTTCCGAAGAGAAATTGTCTTAAATTTTAATCCCGAATTTTTATATGAAGGAGATAGTAAGTATGGGTCAAATAATTAAAGGAAAACCAGTTGCAGATGCTATAAGCGAAGAGTTAACTAAGGAAGTAGTAGAATTAAAGGCAAAGGGTATTACTCCGAAGCTTACAATAGTAAGAGTTGGAGCAAACGGAAGTGACCTGGCTTATGAAAGAGGGGCTTTAAAAAGATGTGATGGAATTGGAATTGCGACACAAGTAGTAGAGCTCCCTGAAGATATAATACAAGAAGATTTTATAAAAGAACTTAAAAAAGTAAACGAAGATAAATCAACTCATGGAATTCTAATTTTTAGACCTTTCCCAAAACAACTTGATGAAAGTGTTATCAAATATGTTATTGCACCTGAAAAAGATGTTGACTGCTTTAGTCCAGTAAACGTGGCTAAGGTTATGGAAAACGATTCTACAGGATATGCGCCATGTACTCCGTCAGCAGTTATCGAAATATTAAAACATTATAATGTACCTATGAAAGGTAAAAAAGCTGTAGTTATTGGAAGATCAATGGTTGTAGGAAAGCCAGTATCTATGCTTCTTTTAAATGAAAATGCTACAGTTACTATATGTCATTCAAGAACTCAAGATATGCCTAAAGTATGCTCAGAAGCAGACGTTTTAGTAGTTGGAATTGGTAAGGCTAAAATGATTGACTCAAGCTATGTTAAAGAGGGTGCTGTAGTTATAGATGTTGGTATAAATGTTGATGAGCAAGGAAACTTGTGTGGTGACGTTAATACAGGAGACTGTACAGAAAAAGCTTCAATGATAACACCAGTTCCAGCAGGTGTAGGATCAGTTACTACTTCAATACTTGCACAACATGTTGTAAAAGCATGCAAATTACAAAATAACCTATAAGCATTGGGTATGATGGGGGAATAAGAATGATTATTTCAGAAAAAAAGCCGTTTGAAGAAGTACTTGAATATTTAGATGGTAGTGAAAAAGTTATAATTACAGGATGTTCTTTATGTGCATCTACTTGTAAGGTAGGTGGAGAAGAGGAAGCCTTAGAAATGAAGGCGAAGTTAGAAGAGAAAGGGAAAACAGTATTAGGATATAAAATATTAGATCCTTCTTGTAATTTGTTAAAAACAAAAAAAGATTTAAAGTCCTTTAAAGAAGAGTTAAAAGAAGCTGATGCAATTCTATCATTAGCTTGTGGAGATGGAACACAAACTGTTGCAAAGCTTACAAGTATACCTGTTTATCCTGCTAATAATACAATGTTTATAGGTGAAGTAGAAAGAGTAGGACAATATGCAGAAGCTTGTAAGGCATGTGGAAACTGTCAGCTTGCATGGTCAGGTGGAATATGTCCAGTAACAATGTGTGCAAAAGGACTTTTAAATGGACCTTGTGGTGGAGCGAGAGATGGAAAGTGCGAAGTTGATCATAACAACGATTGTGCATGGATTCTTATATATAACAAGTTAAAAGATCAAAACAGACTTGATAACTTGATGGAAATAAGAGAACCAAGAGATTTCGCAATTTGTGCACATCCAAGAAAAGTAGACTTGAGAGACAAGGAATAATCTAAGGGGGATTAGAAATGAGCCTATTAAAAGATGCTTTTGAAAGAGGAGAGTTTGCAGTTACAGCGGAAATGGCGCCTCCAAAGGGTATAAATTTTTCCCACTTAATAGAATGTGCTAAAGCTATAAAGGGAAGAGCCCATGGAGTGAACGTAACTGATTTCCAATCTGCAACACTAAAGGCAACATCCTTGGCAACATGTAAAGTGTTAAAAGATTCAGGATTAGAGCCTGTTCTTCAAATTACAGGAAGAGATAGAAATAGAATAGCAATTCAGGGAGAGCTCTTATCTGCAGGAGTTTTTGGAATAGAGAATGTTTTGGCTTTAACTGGTGATTACACTATGACAGGAGATCATCCAGGAGCTAAACCAGTTTATGATTTAGATAGCGTAGGTATACTTCAGGTAGCATCTACCATATCAAGTGGAAAAGATATGACAGGCCATGAATTGAATGGAACTCCTAGTTTTTATCTAGGTGCTTGTGTAACACCAAGATATAATCCTGTAGAATTGCAAATATTGAAAATGGAAAAGAAAATACAGGCTGGTGCTAAATTCTTTCAAACACAAGCCGTATATGATATAGATACATTAAGAGATTTTAGAGAGAAGACTAAACATTTAGATGCTAAGCTTATGGTTGGTATAATTCCGCTAAAATCAGCAGGAATGGCAAAATATATGAATAATAATGTTCCAGGAATTTATGTTCCAGATGAATTAATCGAAAGAATGAAAAGTGCAGAAAATAAAATTCAAGAAGGAATAAAAATATCCGGAGAGTTTATAAGACAAGCTAAGGAACAAGGTCTTTGTGATGGAGTTCATATAATGGCAATTGGTGCTGAGGAAAATGTTCCATTGATACTAGATGAAGCGGGATTGTAAAAATAAAATAAGGAGCGATTGAAATGAAGTTAGTTGTTATTGGGGGAGGTCCAGGGGGATATGTAGCTGCGCTTAAAGCAGCTATGTTAGGTGCAGAAGTTACAATAGTTGAAAAAGGCAAAGTAGGAGGAACTTGCCTAAATGTAGGATGTATACCTACAAAAGCCCTACTTGCTTGTTCAGACATATTAAATACAGTTAAAGAAGCTAAAAAATATGGCATTCAAATCGAAGGAGATATAAAAGCTGATTTTACAACTATAATAGAAAGAAAAGAAAAGGTAGTTACTCAGCTTGTAAAAGGAATTGAATTCTTATTTGAAAGCAAGGGAGTAAAACTTGTAAGAGGTCTAGGAAAATTAGTAAGTAATAAAGAAGTTGAAGTTACAAAGGAAGATGGAACAAAGGAGAGTATACAAGCTGACAAGATAATTCTTGCTACAGGTTCTGTACCAGTAGTTCCAAAATTCCTTCCTTATGATGGCAAAAATGTAATGACTTCTGATGAGGTTTTAAATCTTAAAGAACAACCAAAATCAATAATTGTTGTTGGTGGAGGTGTAATTGGTTGTGAAATAGGTCAGTTCCTAAATAGACTTGGAACTGAAGTTAAAATAGTAGAAATGCTGCCACAACTATTACCACTTGAAGATGAAGATGTAGCAAAGATATTGCAAAGAAGCTTTAAACAAGAAAAATTAAAATTCTTTGTAGGTGATGGTATCTCAACTGTAGAAGTTGAAGATGGCAAAGTAATTGCAACTTTGAGTAGTGGTAAAAAAGTAGAAGCAGAAAAGATGCTTGTAGCTATTGGTAGAAGACCATATACTGATGGCCTTGGACTAGAAGAGTTAGGTATACAAACAGAAAGAGGTAGAGTAATAGTTAATGAGTATTTAGAAAGCAGTGTAGAAGGCATTTATGCTATAGGTGACTTAACTATAAGTCCAGATTTAGCTCATGTGGCTTCAAGACAAGGTATTGTAGCTGTAGAAAATTCTGTATTAGATAAGAAGAAAAAAGTTAGCTATAAAGCTGTACCAGGCTGTATATTTACAGAACCAGAAGTTGCTTCTGTTGGTATGAAGGAAAAGCAAGCTGAAGAAGCTGGCATCAATTATAAAGTAGGAAAATTCGATTTTAGAGGTCTTGGAAAAGCTCAAGCTATGGGCAAATTCCAGGGATTTGTAAAAGTAATTACAGATGAAAAGGATGTAATTATTGGAGCATCTATAATCGGAGAACGTGCATCAGATATGCTTGGCGAGTTAACACTAGCTTGTGAGCTTGGATTAACAGCAGAACAGGTAGGTGAAGTAATTCATCCACATCCAACTTTATGTGAAGGAATTATGGAAGCACTTCATGATGTTCATAAACAATGTGTTCATTCAGTAGAGTAACAGCATAGGGGTTACCCCTATGCATAGCAATAGGAGGAGGTTGAACTATGGGATATAAAATAGCTGTAGCAGGTAAAGGCGGCACTGGAAAAACTACTTTAACAGGTCTTTTAATAGATTACCTTGTGAAAAAGGGTCAGGGACCTATACTTGCAGTTGATGCCGACGCAAATGCAAATTTAAATGAAGTATTAGGTGTAGAAATTGAGGAAACTATTGGTGAGATAAGAGAAGATGCCAGCAAAAGATCACTTGAAGATAACTTCCCAGGAGGAATGTTAAAGGCAGATTACTTAAAATATAAATTAAGTACTGCTGTAACTGAAGGAGACGGTTATGACTTGATTGTAATGGGAAGATCCCAAGGGCCAGGCTGTTATTGTTATGTAAATGGGGTATTAAAAACTCAAATAGATTCATTATCAGGAAACTATAATTATCTTGTTGTAGATAATGAAGCTGGAATGGAACACTTAAGTAGAAAGGTAGTTGAAGAAATAGATACTTTATTCTTAATAAGTGACTGTTCCAGAAGAGGAATTCAAGCTGTAGGAAGAATAAGGCAGCTAATTGACGAATTAAAATTAAATGTTGGGCAGGTTTACTTGATAGTTAATAGAGCGCCAGATGGCAAATTAAACGAAGGTACAATGGAGGAAATTAGGAATCAACAATTAGATTTAATAGGAGTTGTGCCTATGGATCCTATGGTATACGAGTATGATACTAGTGGTAAGCCACTAGTAGAAATGCCTGAGGACTCTCTATCTAAAAAAGCACTATATGATATTTTATCTAAAATAGCATTAAAAAAATAATTTAAGGAGGCATTAAGCTATGTTCAAAAAATCAGCACAGAAATTTTCAGGTAAGATTTGTGAAGTAGAAATAGGAACTGGAGAAAAGGCTATAAAATTAGGCGGTGAAAATGTACTATCTTTCTATTCTTTTGATGGAAATGTAGGAAACACTCAAAAAGTTGGTATGGAAATTTCAGATATTTTCCCAGAAGAGTGGATAGATGCTTTAAAAGAGCTTTATAAAGATGTATGTAATGATCCTGTTGCATGGGCAAAATTTGTGGAAGAAAAATATTCACCAGACTTTATTTGCTTAAAGTTAGATAGCGCAGATCCAAATGGATTAAATAGATCTGCAGAAGAATGTGCAGCAACTGCAAAGGCTGTAGCTGAAGCTGTTAAGACTCCACTTGTAATTGCAGGAACAGGTAACCATGAGAAAGATGCTAAGTTATTTGAAAAAGTTGCGCAAGCAGTAGACGGACATAATGTACTTTTACTTGCAGCTGTTGAAGATAACTACAAAACTGTAGCAGCAGCAGGTGCTATGGCTTACAATCATAAAATTGGAGCTGAATCTTCAGTTGATATAAACCTTGCAAAACAAATGAATATACTAGTTAACCAATTAGGAGTTGTTAATGATAAGATAGTTGACAACATTGGATGTGCAGCAGCTGGATATGGTTATGAGTATGTTATCTCAACATTAGATAGAATAAGACTTGCAGCATTAGGACAAGATGATAAAACTTTACAAATTCCTATAATTACACCTGTTTCATTTGATGCATGGAAGGTAAAAGAATCAATTGAATTAGAAAAAGATTCACCACAATGGGGCTGTCAAGAAGAAAGAGGTATAGGAATGGAAGTAGCTACTGCATCAGGTGTATTAGTATCAGGATCAAATGCAGTAATCTTACGTCACCCAAAATCAGTAGAAACAATTAAGAAATTTATAAATGAATTATTAGCATAATAAATTTAAAAATTTACTGGGATTAGATAAGGGAGGATTAAAAATGGCTTTAACAGGATTAGATATATTTAAATTAACACCTAAAAAGAATTGTAAAGATTGTGGATTTCCAACTTGTTTAGCTTTTTCAATGAAAGTTGCTACTGGAGCTGTAGAAATAGGAAAATGTCCTCATATGAGCTCAGAGGCTATAGAAAAATTATCAGAAGCTACAGCACCATTAATGAAGACTTTAACAGTTGGTAAAGGTGAAACTGAGTACAAACTCGGTGGAGAAACTGTAATGTTCCGTCATGAAAAAACTTTCGTTAATAGAAATAGATTTGCAGTATTATTATCAGACTCTATGGATGATGCTGAAATAGATACAAAGATTCAACATATGAAAGATGTTGATTATGTGAGAATCGGTGAAGATATGAGGGTTGAATTTGCTGCATTAAAATATGCTGGCAATAAAGACAAATTCATTGCTTTAGTTAAAAAAGTAAAAGACAGCGGGTTAAAGGTAGCTTACATACTAATTTGTGAAGACGCTGCAGTTGTTAAAGAAGCTTTAGAATTAGTAAAAGCTGAAAATCCTATAGTTTATGGTGCTAATAAGGACAACTATAAGGAAATGGTTGAACTTGTTAAGGCTGATAACTTAGCTTTAGGAGTAAAAGCTGACAACTTAGAAGCTTTATATGGACTAGTTGAAGAAATCCAAAAATTAGGATATAAGAATTTAATTCTTGATCCAGCTTCAACTTCAATTAAAGAAGCATTTGAAAACACAGTACAAATAAGAAGAATGAATATTCAAGGACAAGATAGAACATTCGGATACCCTTCAATTTTATTTGTAGATACACTTGCTAAAGGCGATAAATTTATGGAAATAGCGTTATCTACATTATTCACAATGAAGTATGGTTCAATAATAGTTCTAAGCGATATAGACTATGCAAGAGCTTTACCTCTATACGGAATAAGACAAAACATATTTACTGATCCACAAAAACCAATGAGAGTAGAACCAGGTTTATATGGAGTAAATAATCCAGATGAAAATTCTCCATTAATATGTACAGTTGACTTTGCTCTAACTTACTTCATAGTATCAGGTGAAGTTGAAAGATCAAAAGTACCTGTATGGATGGCTATTCCAGATGCTGGAGGATACTCAGTTCTTACATCATGGGCTGCGGGTAAATTTACAGCTAGCAGCATAGCTAAGTTTATAAAAGAAAGTGGAGTAGAAGAAAAAGTTAAGAGCAGAAAACTTATACTTCCAGGAAAAGTTGCTGTATTAAAAGGTGACTTAGAAGAGAACTTACCAGGATGGGAAATCGTAGTTGGAACTACAGAAGCTATGTTTATTCCTAAGTTCTTAAAAGAGTTAGCTGGTAAATAATAAACAAAAATTGAGAATTAGGGTTGGTATCTCTGATTCTCAATATAAATATAATGCTGAATAAAATAATGTAATAAAAAATAAAACATTAAATGGGAGGGCATTTATCAATGGAAAAGTTTATGATTATAGGTGAGAGAATTCACTGTATATCACCAGCTATTAGAAAGGCTATAGAGGAAAGAAATCCAGAGCAAATATTTAAAAGAGCAAAAGAGCAATTAGATGCAGGTGCTCACTACTTAGATTTTAATATAGGACCAGCTGAAAAAGGTGGAGAAGAATTAATGCAGTGGGGAGTTCAATTACTTCAAAAAGAATTTGATAATGTTCCACTTGCATTAGATACAACAAATAAGAAAGCTATAGAAGCTGGACTTAAAGTTTACAATAGAACAAAAGGAAAGCCAATCATAAATTCAGCTGATGCTGGCGATAGAATTGGAAATATAGATTTAGCAGCAGAATATGATGCTATGTGTATAGCCTTATGTGCGAAAGAAGGTATAACAAGAGACAACGATGAAAGAATAGCATATTGCACAGAAATGCTTGAAAGAGCTATGGGACTTGGAATGGATCCAACAGACTTATTATTTGATCCTCTATTCTTAGTTATAAAAGGAATGCAAGATAAACAAAAAGAAGTTTTAGAGGCTATTAAAATGATAAGCGAAATGGGACTTAGAACTTGTTGTGGGTTAAGCAACGTATCAAACGGAGCTCCAAAAGAAATAAGAGGAATAATGGATGCTACTTATGCAGCTATGGCTATGCAATGTGGACTTACTTCCGCAATCATGAATCCTTGTGACAAGAGACTAATGGAAACTATTAAAACTTGTGACGTTGTAAACGGAGCTGTTTTATACGCTGACTCATATTTGGACTTATAAAATTAACATAAACTTTTAATTTAGGGAGGGGCTAAAAAATGAATTTATTTCAAACTATATTCACTGGTTCAAAACAAGCTTTAGCAGCTGCTGAAGGTATTGTTAAAAAGGCGGTTGAAGAAAAAGGCAGAGATTGTAAGGTTACATTCCCTGATACAGCATATTCGTTACCAGTAATCTATGCTGCTACAGGAAAGAAGATTACAACAGTAGCAGAATTAGAGGGCGCTTTAGACATAGTTAGAAGCTTAATAGTAGAGGAAGAAATGCTAGATAAAGCATTAAATTCAGGATTAGCTACAGCTGTTGCAGCAGAAATAATTGAAGCAGCTAAGTACGTGCTTTCAGATGCTCCATATTCAGAACCATGTGCAGGATTTATATCAGACCCAATAATCCGTTCATTTGGGGTACCACTAGTTACTGGAGACGTTCCAGGTGTAGCAGTTGTACTTGGAGAATTTCCAGATGCTGAGACTGCAGCAAAAGTTATAAAAGATTATCAATCAAAAGGATTACTTACTTGCTTAGTTGGTAAAGTAATAGATCAAGCTATAGAAGGTAACGTTAAAATGGGTCTTGATCTAAGAGTTGTACCTCTTGGATACGATGTTACTTCAGTAATTCATATTGTAAGTTTTGCTATAAGAGCTGCTTTAATATTCGGAGGAATTAAGCCAGGTAGTTTAGGTGAAGTTCTTCAGTATTGCTCTGATAGAGTGCCAGCTTTTGTAAATGCAGTTGGACCATTAAGCGAACTTGTAGTTTCATGTGGTGCAGGTGCTATAGCACTTGGATTCCCTGTAATAACTGATCAAACTGTAACAGAAGTTCCTACATTGTTATTAACTCAAAAAGATTATGATAAAGTAGTTAAAACTTCTCTTGAAGCTAGAAAGATAAAGATAAAAGTTACTGAAATTCCAATACCAGTTGCATTTGCAGCAGCATTCGAAGGTGAAAGAATAAGAAAGAACGACATGTTTGCTGAGTTCGGTGGCGGTAAGACTGAAGGTTGGGAATTAGTAATGAGCGCTGAAGCAGGTGAAGTTGAAGATCATAAAATAGAAGTAATAGGACCAGACATAGATAGCATAACAACTGCTCCAGGAAGAATGCCTTTAGGAATGCTTATTAAGGTAGCAGGAGCTAATATGCAAAAAGACTTCGAACCAGTTCTAGAAAGAAGACTTCACTACTTCTTAAACTATATCGAAGGTGTAATGCACGTTGGACAAAGAAATCTTACTTGGTTAAGAATTGGTAAGGAAGCTTTCGAAAAAGGTTTCAGATTAAAACACTTTGGTGAAGTAGTATATGCTAAGATGTTAGATGAATTTGGTTCAGTTGTAGATAAGTGTGAAATTACTATAATAACTGATCCAGATAAGACTGTAGAATTAAAAGACAAACTTGCTATGCCAAGATTTGCTGAAAGAGATGAAAGACTTAGCAACTTAATAGATGAAAAAGTTGATACATTCTATACTTGTAACCTTTGTCAATCATTTGCTCCGGCTCATATATGTATAGTTACTCCTGAAAGACTTGGTCTATGCGGTGCAGTTTCATGGTTAGATGCTAAAGCAACACTTGAATTAAACCCAACAGGACCTTGTCAAGCAGTACCAAAAGAAGGTGTAGTTGATGAAAACTACGGTATTTGGGAAAGAGTAAATGAAGCTGTTTCAAAAGGTTCTCAAGGTGCAGTAAATGAAGTTACATTATATAGTATATTAAATAGCCCAATGACTTCCTGTGGATGTTTCGAATGTATTACAGGTATAATGCCAGAAGCTAATGGTGTTGTAATAGTTAACAGAGAATTTGGTGCTGTAACTCCGCTTGGAATGACATTTGGAGAACTTGCGTCAATGACAGGCGGTGGAGTACAAACTCCAGGATTTATGGGACATGGAAGATCATTTATTCCATCAAAGAAATTCATGAGAGCAGAAGGTGGAATAGAAAGAATAGTTTGGATGCCAAAAGAATTAAAAGACTTTGTAGCTGATAAACTAAATGCTACTGCTAAAGAATTATATGATATAGACAATTTCGTAGATAGAATTTGCGATGAAACTATAGCTACAGATTCAGATGCAGTTCTAGCATTCTTACAAGAAAAAGGACATCCAGCATTAGAAATGGATCCAATAATGTAATAAATAATTGACAGAGGACAATCACTGTCCTCAGTCCTCTGTCAATTGTCCTCTAATAAAAATTTTGCGTCACAAAATTTTTATATTACGAGTTAAAGTTAAAAGAAGGGGTGTTAATATTGAATTTTCCAAGTGAATTATATTATAGCAGTGAGCATACATGGGCTAAAATAGATGGTGATGTAGCATATATAGGAATAAGTGATTTTGCACAAGATCAACTTGGCGAAATATTATTTGTAGAGATGCCAGAAGTAGAAGAAGAAATAGCTCAAGGAAAAGCTTTTGGAGTAGTTGAGTCCTCAAAGAAAGCTTCAGATTTGATAGCTCCTATATCAGGAGAAGTTTTGGAAGTTAACGAAAAGTTAGATGACGAACCTGAATATATAAACGAAAATGCTTATGATGCTTGGATAGTAAAAGTAAAAGTAAGCGATAAAGGGGAGCTTGAAAGTTTATTAAATGCTTCTGGATATGAATCAGGCTTAAAGTAGAAAAAAACTTCTCGGTAATTTAACCGAGAAAGTTTTTTTTAAGGAGGTATTTACAAAATATGCTAAGAGTTAAATTTGTTCCACAAAACAGGGAGATAGTAGTAGAAAATGGAGAAAACCTATTAGAAGTTGCTAGAAAAGCTGAAATATTTATTGATGCTCCTTGTAATGGAAATGGTGTTTGTGGAAAGTGTAAGGTAAAAATTCTTGAAGGAAAAATAGATACTGAAAAAAACAGGCATATAAAGGATGAAGAGTGGAATGAAGGATATATTTTAGCTTGTAATTCAAAGGTGATAGAAGATGTAGTTATTGAGGTTCCTTCTAATGCATCGTCAGCTATGCATGGTATGAAAATTGAAGATCTATCCGGTAAAAGAGAACATGAAATATTTGAAAAATCAAAGCAGAAGTTATCAGAGAATGGAATGGAATTCAAAACATATGTAAAAAAGGATTTTATAAAACTAGATTCTCCAACATTAGATGACAATATATCTGATTTTGAGAGAATTAAAAGACATTTAAGAAATCACTTAGGATATAGTCAAGTATTTTGTAGACTTCCTATGCTTAGAAAGATATCTCAACTTCTAAGGGAAGCTGATTTTGAAGTTACTATAACGCATATACCAAGAGGTGAAGGTAAAACTACTATAATTAATATGGAAAAAGGCGATACTACCGATAGACTCTATGGTGTAGCACTAGATATTGGAACCACATCTGTAGCAGCCTGTTTAGTAGATTTATATGGCGGTACACTTGTAGCAAAGGCATCTTCAGGGAACGCACAAATAAAATATGGTGCAGATGTTATAAATAGGATAATATATTCAACAAGAGGAAATGGACTTGAAGAGCTAAATAATGCAATAATCAATGAAACTATAAATCCACTCTTAAGAAAAATGTATAAAGATTCCGGTATATCAAAGGATGAGGTAGTATCCTTTATAGCTGCAGGAAATACTACAATGTCCCATTTATTTTTAGGAGTTTATCCTGATTACTTAAGAATGGAACCTTATATTCCAGCTTTTGTAAAATCACCTTTTATAAAAGCATCTGAATTGGGAATAACAGTTAATTCAGAAACCTTTATATACTTAGTACCTTCTGTTGCAAGTTATGTTGGAGGCGACATTACTGCTGGAGTACTAGCATCAGGTATATGGGCATCTGACGAAAATATACTTTTTATTGATTTAGGAACTAACGGTGAAATTGTATTTGGAAACAAAGAATTTTTAATGACCTGTGCTTGTTCTGCGGGTCCTGCCTTTGAAGGTGGAGAAATAAGCTGTGGGATGAGAGCAGCAGGTGGAGCAATAGAAGAAGTTAAAATTGAAAGAGACACTTATGAACCTAAAATTAGTGTGATTGGAAATGAAAAGCCAGCAGGAATTTGTGGTTCAGGAATTATTGATTTGATATGTGAAATGATGCTATCTGGACTAATTGACAGAAGGGGAAAACTTGTTAAAGGTCTAGGAACATCAAGAGTAAGATTTGACGAACATGGAATTGGCGAATACGTAATAGTATTTAAAGAAGAATATAAATTGGAAAAAGATATTGCCATAACGGAAGTTGACATAGATAATTTTATTAGAGCAAAGGCAGCTATTTATTCGGGAGTCAACACTCTTCTAAGTGGACTTGGAATGGACTTCACTATGATAGACAAAATTTATATAGCAGGTGGTATAGGCAACAGTTTAGATATAGGAAACTCTATAAAGATAGGAATGCTTCCCGATATAGAACAAAATAAAATCTCTTATATAGGTAATAGTTCTTTAATGGGATGTTACTTAACCTTAATGAGTGAAGATGCAAGACGTAAATTAGAGGAAGTAGCAAATCATATGACTTATGTTGAACTTAGTGTAGAGCCAGGGTATATGGATGAATTTGTATCTGCGTGCTTTTTGCCGCATACTGATATTGAAAAGTTCCCAAGTGTGGAACAATTATTAAGGAGGTAACAAAAATGTGTGAATCAACAGCATATTTAATTACACCAGAAGGTGAAAGAAAAGTAATGGACTATGTAGTAGATGTAGTACCAAAAGAAAATGGAAGATTGTTGTTAACAGACCTTTTAGGAGAGGAAAAGTTAATTGAAGGAATGTTAAAAGAAGTAAGACTTTTAGAGCACAAAATAATTATTGAAAAAGTTAAATAAATATATAACTTATGAGGAGGTACTTTTTATGAGTAAAGAACATTCACATGAACATAATCACGAACATAGCCATATTCATTCACATGAGCATGAGCATCAACATGAGCACAAACATAGTCATGGAACAGAAGAACATACACATGGACATAGTCATGTTCATTCACATGACCACGATCATAGTGGAGAACATGATCATAAGCACAGCAATTGTTGTGGACAAGGACATAATCATGAGTGTGGAGCAGCAGTAGCTGATAATCTAACTAAGGAAGAAAAAACATTAAAAGTTTTGTTACATCATTGGGTTGATCATAATAAATCTCACGAAGAAAGTTTTAAAGAATGGGTTGAAAAAGCAAGAACTATGGATAGAACAGAAACATCTACTTATATTGTAAAAGCAATTGAATATATGGAAAAGGCAGATGAAATGTTATTAGAAGCTCAAAAGCATATTTAGCATAAAATAGAAACCTGTTTAAGCTCATGTTGCATAAAATTAATTACCCTCATTCCTGATGAAAATTAGATACAACATGAGCTAACTCAGGGTGTGCATATTAATCATAGAAAGGATGAAAAGTGGTTATGGATAGAGTTGCAATAGAAGAAAAGAGAAAAGATAAAATACCATATGAATATAACAAAAGTATATTTAAAAACTTTAATCCTGAGGAAATGGAACAAAATACTGGATGTATATATAATAAAGAAAAACAACAATTTGTAGTTAGACTGATGGGAGAAAATATAATAGTAAAATATTCATCAGGAGAAGTATTAAAAGAAGATGGAAGGTCAATAGAAAAATATGCACCTAAAACATTAGTATTAAGATATTTGATGAATGCAAAGGGAGTTGCTCCATTAGATAAAAGTATAACCTACAGAGACGTTGATGGTGGAAATATGTACTATAACAATTTCTATGGCAGATGTCTTTTAAGATTAGCAAAAACCTTTGGACATAACCTAGAAAAGTTTAAAAATGTATTTGAAAAAATTGGAGCAGAAAAAGTAGATATGGGGGATATAGCTTATAAATTTGAATTTTTAAATAATATATATGTAACTTTTGCTCTATGGGGAGGAGATGAGGAGTTCCCGCCTTCATCACAAATATTATTTAATGGCAATGTTCCATTTTATTTTTCTGCGGAAGACTTAGCTGTAGTTGGAGATGTTTCAATTGGAACAATAACTACTTTAGCTTATGCTAAATAGTTTAAAATTTCACAATCAAATCCATACTAACTGGAGGCAGTTTTATGAAATATATTTTAAGTAATTCATTTAATCCATATTTTAATTTAGCACTAGAAGAATATATATTTAAGACTGTTGGAATGCAGGAAGACTTTATCATTTTGTGGCAGAATGAAAATACGATAGTTATAGGAAGACATCAAAACACTATAGAAGAAATTAATGCTAACTTCGTACAGGAAAACAATATAAATGTAGTACGAAGAATAACAGGTGGTGGAGCCGTCTATCATGATCTAGGCAATTTAAATTTTTCATTCATAACAGGATATGATAAAAATGATATGATTGACTATAAAAAGTACACAATACCAGTTATAAATGCATTGAAAAAACTAGGTGTAGATGCTGAATTAAGCGGTAGAAATGATCTTACTATAGATGGCAAAAAGTTTTCAGGAAATGCTCAAAGTATGCATAAAGGGAGAATTCTTCATCATGGTACTCTGTTATTTGACTCAAATCTAGATATTATAGGGAAGGTACTAAATGTACAACTGGACAAAATACAGTCTAAAGGTATTAAATCGGTAAGAAGTAGGGTGACTAACATTAAAGATTACCTAAAAGAAGATACCGATGTAAACGGATTTAAAGAATTGTTACTAAAAAATTTATTTGAGAATAACACTCTTGAGGAATATCATCTATCTGAAAAAGATTTGGTATCTATAACTAAGCTTAAAGAAAGTCAATATGACACTTGGGAATGGAACTATGGAAAATCTCCTAAATTTAATTTTAAAAATTCAAAAAGATTTGCTAATGGTAAATTAGAAGTCTTACTTAATGTTAATGGTGGACTTATTAATGAGTGCAAAATTTATGGGGACTTTTTGGCATTATGCAGCGTTGATGAACTTGAAGAAAAACTTAAGGGAATTAGGTATGAAAAATCTGCTGTTAAGTGCATACTTAATAGCGTAAATTTAACACAATACTTTGGTAATATTACATTAGATGAAATTTTAGAATGCTTTTTTGTATAAGTGACTTTTTGATTATGGACATAATTATTTAAATAATTTTAAGATAATTAAAAGGAAGGGGATCTATATGGAAAGTAGCATGTTAAAACCAAATGAATTGTGCGATGCATCTATAGGGGCAGGATGTGGTAAGGCAGGTTTGACAACATCGCAGCAAATTATTTTAGGACTGTTAGCAGGTGCATTTATTGCAGTAGGGGGAGCTGCTTCAGCAGTTGTTTCTCATGGAGTAGCTGATGCAGGCGTTGCAAAGTTATTAAGCGGTGCAGTGTTTCCAGTAGGGCTTATGTTAGTAGTAATGTGTGGTGCAGAGTTATTTACAGGGAATTGTTTAATGATTGTACCTTTTGTAGATGGAAAAGTAAGTATTAAAGATGTACTAAAAAACTGGGTAATAGTATATATAGCTAATTTTATTGGCTCAATGCTTATAGCTTTTTTGGTTTTTCAATCAGGGGTCTTTAATATGAGCTCTGGAAAACTTGGTGGAGTTGTAATAAAGGTGGCGTCAACTAAAGGTAGTTTGACCTTTGGGACAGCATTTGCTAGTGGAATAATGTGTAATTTCTTAGTTTGTCTTGCCGTTTGGGGGGCAGCAGCAGCGAAGGATGTTGCCAGTAAAGTAGCAATAATATGGTTTCCTATAATGGCTTTTGTAGCTTGTGGTTTTGAACACTGCGTTGCTAACATGTATTTCTTAACAGCAGGAATTCTTGCTAAATCTAATCCAATATACGCACAAGCATCAGGACTGGCTCCAAATAAAATGATAGACGGGGCAGGAATCGTAAATAACTTAATTCCGGTAACTCTTGGAAATATAGTTGGAGGAGCAGTTATGGTTGGATTGGCATACTATGCAGTATATAAATATATTCCAGCAAAAAAGAACAGTAGTAAAGCTTCTTTAGAAGTAAAAGCGCAATCATAGAATTTTATATCGAGCATAATAAGGTATCTGAAGTAAAATAGCAAGTCAGAGCTATCTAAAGTAAATAACGCTAAAAAAACCGTGGAAATATATTAAACTATAGGATTATTTCTCGAAATTTAAGAGTATTTAATAGTTGAATATTTATAATATTTATGTTAAGCTAAAGTTGAAATTAAGAAGTATATATTATGGCGGAGTTAAAGAGAGCCAAATTTTAAGGTATAATTTACCTTAAATTTGTGCTCTCTTTTTGTTTTATATTTAAAGGAGGTATATCTATGTTTGATATAACAATTGTAGGAGCTGGAGTCGTAGGATGTTCAATAGCCAGGGAGCTTGCTAGATATAAATTAAAGGTATGTGTTATTGATAAGGACTCGGATGTAGCAAATGGAACAACTAAAGCTAATAGTGCCATAGTCCACGCAGGGTTTGATGCCAAGCCTGAAAGTTTAAAAGGAAAGCTTAATGCTAAAGGAAATTCCATGTTTGATAAGTTAGCTGAGGAATTAGATTTTCCTTTTAAAAGAATTGGATCTTTAGTTTTGTGTTTTGATAAAAATGATGTAGATAAACTTAATGATTTAAAAAAACAGGGAGAAAAGAATGGGGTTCCAGGGCTTGAAATAATAGAGGTGGATAAACTAAGAGAAATGGAACCAAACATATCAGATGAAGTAGTTGCTGCGCTGCATGCGCCAACTGGTGCAATTGTTTGTCCCTATGAAATGACAATAGCTTTAGCTGAAAATGCCTTTACAAATGGAGTAGATTTCAAATTCGAAACTGAGGTAAAAGCTATAGATAAGTTAGAAGATATATATGTATTAAGAACTAATAAGGGCGATATTGAAACAAAGATAGTGGTAAATGCTGCTGGTGTATTTGCAGATGAAATAAATAACATGATAAGTAATAATAAAATGAATATAGTTGCCAGAAAAGGAGAATACTGTTTATTTGATAAATCAGTAGGAAATATGATATCAAAAACTGTATTCCAACTTCCAACTAAGATGGGAAAAGGTATACTAGTAACACCGACAGTAGATGGAAATTTATTAATAGGCCCTAATGCAATAGATACAGAAGATAAGAACGATTTAAATACATCATTAGAAGGAATAAATGAGATAATAAGTAAAGCAGGTTTAAGCATTAAACAAGTTCCTATGAGACAAGTTATAACTTCATTCTCAGGATTAAGAGCACATAGTGTGGAAAACGATTTTATAATTGGAGAACAGCAAGATGCTGAGAACTTTATTAATGCAGCAGGTATTGAATCACCTGGATTATCAAGCGCACCTGCAATAGCTGAAATGGTTGCTGATATCATAGTAAACAAATTGAATCCAAGCAAAAATGAAAAGTTTAATCCTATTAGAAAGGGAATACCTAAATTTAGAGAGCTAAACAATGAAGAAAGAAAGAAACTTATACAGCAGGATTCAAGATATGGTAAGATAATATGTAGATGTGAGACTGTTACTGAAGGAGAAATTATAAATGCGATAAGAAGACCTTTAGGAGCAAAGACTCTTGATGGTGTTAAAAGAAGAACAAGATCTGGTATGGGAAGATGTCAAGCAGGATTTTGTGCACCTAAAATAGTTGAAATTTTAGCTAAAGAACTTAACTTAATGCCTACAGAAGTAACTAAGTTTGGAGGAGAATCTAAGTTACTAGTAGGTAAAGATAAAGAAACAATTTAATTATAATTCCTATGAAATTAATGATGCTTGGAGGTTTATTGATATGCAAGAATATGACATAGTAATAATTGGTGGTGGTCCTGCAGGGCTCGCAGCAGCAATTTCAGCTAAAGAAGAGGGAATTGACAATATATTAATACTTGAGAGAGAAAGTCAGTTAGGTGGAATATTAAATCAGTGTATCCATAATGGATTTGGACTTCATACTTTCAAGGAGGAGCTAACTGGCCCTGAATATGCGCAAAGATTTATTGATAAAACAATAGAGATGCAGATTCCATATAAATTGAATACTATGGTATTAGATCTAAATGAAAATAAAGTTATTACAGCTGTTAACGAAGAGGACGGAATATTGGAATTAAAAGCTAAGGCTGTTATACTTGCTATGGGATGTAGAGAAAGACCAAGAGGAGCGATAAATATACCAGGAAGCAGATGTGCAGGTATATATACAGCAGGAGCTGCTCAAAAGTTTGTAAATATAGAAGGATATATGCCAGGTAAAGAAGTTGTTATATTAGGTTCGGGAGATATAGGGCTAATAATGGCAAGAAGAATGACACTTGAAGGTGCAAAGGTTAAAGCTGTAGTTGAGCTTATGTCTTATTCAGGTGGACTTAAGAGAAATATTGTTCAGTGTCTTGATGATTTTGATATACCGTTAAAGTTAAGTTATACGGTTATAGATATAAAAGGCAAGGAAAGAGTTGAAGGGGTAACTATTGCAGCTGTTGATGGAAATAGAAATCCTATAAAAGGTACAGAGGAATTTATACCTTGTGATACGCTGCTTCTATCTGTAGGACTTCTTCCAGAAAATGAGTTATCCAGAACTGCTGATGTTAAGTTATCAGCTATAACTGGCGGTCCAGAAGTGGATGAAAGCCTTGAGACAAACATCGAAGGGATTTTTGCTTGTGGTAATGTCCTACATGTTCATGATTTAGTTGACAATGTTACGGTGGAAAGCTATAGTGCAGGAAGAAACGCTGCTAAATATGTAAAAGGCAAGAGATTTGATGGCAAAAAAATAGAGATAGTTGCTACAGGTGGAGTAAGATATACTGTGCCAAAATACGTAAATCCTGAAAATATAGAGAAAAACTTAGAAATAAGATTTAGAGTTGGAGATGTATTTAAAGATAATTATATATCAGTATATTTTGATGACACTAGAGAGATGCATATAAAGAAAAGAATACTTACTCCAGGAGAAATGGAAACAGTGAAGCTTTCTAAGGATGTAATAAATAAATACCCTGAATGCAGAAAAATTATTATTAAAGTAGAAAAGGAGTAGTGAATATATCTATGAGAGATTTAATATGTATCGGTTGTCCTATAGGTTGCCAGCTTCAAGTTAAATTAGATGGAAAAGAAGTTGTTGAAGTTACAGGAAATACATGCAAAAGAGGCGAAGATTATGCTAAGAAGGAATGTACTAATCCTACAAGAATTGTAACCTCTTCAGTTTATGTCGAAGGCGGAGAAATAGGGGTAGTTCCTGTGAAGACTGAAACAGATATACCAAAGGAAAAAATATTTGATTGCATAAAAGCTTTGAAAGGAATAGTGGTTAAAGCACCTATAAATATTGGAGATGTAATAGTTGAGAATATATTGGGTACAGGTGTTAATATAGTTGCTACTAGAAAAGTAGATGAGGCTTTAAAAAAAATTAACAAAATAGCTTAGTGTTTAAAAGAGCTGATACACGTATAGTTTGTATCAGCTCTTTTATAATTGTATTGTATAGCTATATAATATAAGATTATAATATATAAAGAAAAGCTTATACATAAATATGGAAAGAGGATGTTAAGATGGATGAAGAAAAAATATCGAGGCTATTAGATGAAATATGTTCATT
This sequence comes from Clostridium nitrophenolicum, assembly GCF_055391695.1. NCBI lineage: Bacteria > Bacillati > Bacillota > Clostridia > Eubacteriales > Clostridiaceae > Clostridium > Clostridium nitrophenolicum. The sequence continues at coordinate 5,201,221 of NZ_AP042469.1, read as the reverse complement.
TGAACAGTTGAAGTATTCTAATATACCGGATATAGATTTATATATGGATCAAGTGACTACATTTATAGATGAAAAACTTTCTTATTTAAAGAGAAATGAAAAAGAAGTAACTTTAACTAAGACTATGATAAATAACTATACTAAGGCTGGTATTTTAATGCCTCCTAAAAAAAAGAAATATTCTAGACAGCATATGGTATTAATAATTCTTACATATCATCTAAAACAGATACTATCAATAAATGATATACAAACCCTTTTTTCACCTTTGGTAGATATGATAAAGTCGGAAGAAGATTGTGATGGTAATTTACTGAGCATATATAACGAGTTTTTAGATATAGAGAAAAAGGAAGTTGAAGATTTTAAAAGTACTTTTGATAATATGTTTACTGAGGAAGAAAAACTAGTAGATTGCAATGATAAGGATATAAACAAGCTGATTGTAACTGTATTATCTTTGGTTATTAAATCAACTATACAAAAAAGAATGGCAGAAAAGATAATAGATGAATTTTTTAAAGAATAGGAGTTTCTAAGTAGAAATTTAACTTAGAAATCCTATTAGATTTTACATATAAGATTATAATAATAGGAGCTAGAACAAGTTCTTAAAACAGCTTTTACATATTAATGTTTTACCTTTGTTAGCGGTAATGCAGTCAGATTTTTTTATAATTTTATTACATATTTCACAGTGAAATATATTATCGTCTGAATTAGATTTACAAGCCTTTGAAGATGAAGGCAATTTTAGTTTTTTGTTTGATGGAGGAGAGTACTCTATTGGATTGTCCTTATTTTCTTTAGGATTTATTTTATAATCAATAGAATAACTGCTTTCTCCAAAAAGTTCTAACTCAAATCTAGGATTTTCTCTATCATAAAATTCTTCTATTATAATTCTCCTTATTTGAGCATCATTTATAATTAGCCCACTTTTTTCAATACCGTCAAAAATACTTTTTGTAATATTATTAGTATCAGGATGTCTCTTTTCACTTTTATAATATACTTTTAATATTGCTATTAAAGATTCAGAGAGTACAACATTAGGATTCTGAGCTCTAGTAGCATAGGCTATTTCCTCCTCATAAAGAGCATATCTATCATGATATTTTCCAGAGTTAAATGGAAGTATAGCTCTTCCGTTTACATTAAAAAGCTTAAAGTTTGACTTAGATATTGGAGAACCTTTTACTATAACCTTTGCATAATTTTGCTTCATAACTTACTCCTTCTATAGGGGTACTAGACCGAAAGTTAACTTTCTAGTTAGTTTCTCTATGTAGTTTCGCTTTACTAATAATTATATCATATACATATAACGTTGATTATAATTTTTGTATAAAGTATAATAATTGTTGGAATTTGTAATAACTAAAAAGTGAGGTAAATTCAATGAGTGAAGATATAAAGATACTTGCTATAGAGACCAGCTGTGATGAAACTTCGGCAGCAGTAGTGGTTAACGGTAGAGAAGTTTTATCAAATATAATATCATCTCAGATAGATATACATACTAAATTTGGAGGAGTTGTGCCAGAAGTAGCTTCACGAAAGCACGTAGAGGCTATAGGATTTGTTGTTCAAGAGGCACTTGACAAGGCAGGAGTTACTTTAGATGAGATAGACGCTATTGGCGTAACTTATGGTCCAGGACTTGTAGGGGCGCTTTTAGTAGGATTACAATATGCTAAGGGATTAGCTTATGCATTAAAGAAACCTTTAATAGGTGTTAATCATATAGAGGGGCACATAAGTGCAAACTTTATTCAATATAAAGAATTGAAGCCACCTTTTGTTTGTCTAGTAGTATCTGGAGGTCATACTTTTATAGTATATATGAAGGATTATGGTGAGTTTGAAGTACTAGGGCAAACAAGGGATGATGCTGCAGGGGAAGCTTATGATAAAGTTGCTAGAGCTATTGGACTTGGATATCCTGGAGGTCCTAAAATTGATAAGCTATCCAAAGAAGGAAATCCACAGGCTATAAAGTTTCCAAGAGCTAATTTTCATGATGATAAATCTTTAGATTTTTCATTTAGTGGTGTTAAATCTGCTGTATTAAATTACTTAAACCAGATGGAGATGAAAAAAGAAGAGATAAATAAGGCAGATGTAGCTGCATCTTTTCAAAAAGCAGTAGTAGATTTTTTAGTTGATAATGCTATGAAAGCTTGTAAATTAAAAAAGGTGAATAAAATAGCAGTAGCTGGTGGTGTTGCTGCAAATAGTTGTCTTAGAGAAACCTTAATTAGTGCAGGAAGAAAGGATAATATAGATGTATTATTCCCAGAATTTGTACTTTGTACAGATAATGCAGCTATGATAGGAAGTGCGGCTTATTTTGAATATATGAAGGGAAATGTAGCACCATTGACTTTAAATGCAATACCAAACTTAAAGTTAGGTGAAAGATAGGCTAATAAGTGGTATACTTATATTAAAGTTAATAATGAATTTTAGGTACTTGTTATATGCTAAAAGCATTAAATAAGTTTAAAAGGGAAATGAGTGAAAATCTCATACGGTCCCGCCACTGTAATGAGGAGTGTATCGACATTTATGTCACTTGGTAACAGGGAAGGCGTCAATACATGATGAATCAGAGTCAGGAGACCTGCCTAAAACTTTTAAGCACTAATAGGCTTACGCGGATAGGCTGGTAGTAGTGGGTATTTTTTTACTTACAAAACCGTTATCTGCTTGATAATGGTTTTTTATTTTGGTGAAAAATTTAGTTTTACCTAGACACTTGAATTCAATAAAAAATAGGAGGGACATAAAATGTCAAATTTAAAGAAAAACTGTTTACTATTAGCTCTCTTTATACTAATTTTCTCTTTAGTTGGTTGTAATAACAAAGATAATTCATTAACTTCAAAAGAAAATAAGGAACAGAATGAAATTGTAAGTAATACAACTTATCCACTTAAAATAAAGGACTCATTTAATAGAGAGGTAACTATAGAAAAAGAGCCTACAAAAATTATATCAATAGCACCTAATATTACAGAAACCATTTATGCACTTGATAAGCAAAAGCTACTTATCGGAAGAACTGACTTTTGTACATATCCAAAAGAGGTAAGTAAGATTCAATCTATAGGAAGCTTAATGGATCCCAATATAGAAAAAATTGCGGAATTAAAACCTGATTTAGTTATAGCTTCTAATCCCATTACAAAAGAAGACTTAAAAAAACTAGAAGAGATTAATATAAAAGTTCTTGTATTATCGGGAAGCGAAAGTTTTGAAGGTACCTATGATATTATAAAAAACACTGGTAAAGTACTTAATGCAAATCAAAAGGCAGCTGATATTGTTTTAGGAATGAAACAAAAGATAAAAGATGTACAAGAAAAAGTTAAAGGTAAAAATACCCCTTCAGTATATTATGTAGTAGGTTTTGGAAAAGGCGGAGACTTTACCGCTGGTAAAGATACTTTCATAGGAAAAATGATTGAAATGGCAGGAGGGAAAAATGCAGCAGCTGATACAAATGGTTGGAAATATAGCGTTGAAAAACTTATAGAAAAAAATCCTGAAATACTTATATGCTCAAATAAATTTGACTCAAAAGAAGGAATTAAAAATACTGAGGGCTATAAGGAGTTAGATGTAGTAAAAAAGAATAAACTTTTTGAAATAGATGAAGATATTATTAACAGACAAGGTCCAAGATTGGCAGATGGTTTAGAAGCATTGGCAAAAATAATCCACCCTGAAGCCTTTAAATAATAAATGGAAGGAACTTATTTATGAATTTTACTCAAAACAAAAAACACTTTAAGTTAATGTTTTGCGTTTTTATAATTATTTTATTTTTAATTATTATTACAGCAACTACTTTAGGTTCTGCTGATATACCGATTAAAGAGAGCCTATGCATTATTTTAAATAAAGTACCTATAATTAATAAGTTTATATCATTAGCTGGAATACCAGAGAACCATAGATTGATTATATTAAAGATAAGATTACCTAGAATAATGTTAGCAGCTCTTGTAGGTATGGGATTATCTACAGTTGGACTATCTTTTCAAGCTATATTTAAAAATCCAATGGCAGACCCATATGTACTTGGTATATCCTCTGGAGCTGCTGTTGGAGCTGCTATTGGATTTGTATTAGGTTTTGAATCATCCTTTTTAGGGTCATCTGCTATTACTATAACAGCATTCTTAGGTTCAATTTTAACAACTGTCTTAGTATATAATATAGCAAGAGTTAAAAATAAAATTCCTACAAATACATTGCTTTTGGCTGGTATATCTATGAATTTTTTGTTATCCTCATTACTTTCTATAATTATGGTATTTAATAGACAGGAAGTTGAAAGAATTGTATTTTGGACTATGGGGAGTGTTAGTTCTGCAAGCTACACTCAGATTCTAGTGTTATTACCATTTTTATTTATTGGTATACTTATAATACTGTCCTTTTCAAAGGACTTAAATATAATTCTTACAGGCGATGAAACTGCAAAGAGTTTAGGAATAGAGGTTGAAACAATAAAGAAAATACTACTAATTAGTTCTTCTATGATTGTTGCTGCATGTGTATCTGTAAGCGGAATCATAGGATTTGTAGGATTAATTATTCCTCATATAGTAAGAATGCTTCTAGGCCCAGACCACAGATCATTACTACCGTTCTCTGTTGTCGCCGGTGCTGCGTTTATGGTTATATCAGATACATTCGCAAGAACATTGGCATCTCCTGCTGAAATTCCAGTAGGAGCTATAACGGCTACGTTTGGTGCTCCTTACTTTATATATCTTTTAATTAAAAATAAAAAGAAGGTGTTATAATGGATGCTGCTAATTTTCCAGTAGTTAAAGTAAAGAATTTATGCTGCAGCTTTGGAGAAAAAGAAATATTGCATAATATCAATATAGATTTCTCCAAAGGTGGTTTTTACAGTATTATAGGATCTAATGGTTCTGGCAAGACTACATTATTAAAGAACATAGCTTCATCATTAGCTCCTAATAAGAATACAGTTTTTATAGAAGGTATGGATGTATTAAATTTTAAAAATAAAGCTCTAGCTAAAAAGCTTTCTGTAGTACCTCAAAATACTAGTTTGGATTTTGACTTCTCTGTTTTAGATATTGTTTTAATGGGAAGAAATCCTTACATATCCAGGTTTCAAGATGAATCAAAAGAAGATTATAACATAGCTAAAGAGGCTATGAAAATGACAAGTACTTGGGAGCTTAAAGATAAATGTATAAACCAATTAAGCGGTGGAGAGCAGCAGAGAGTTATTATAGCAAGAGCGCTAGCACAGGATACAGATATTATATTATTGGATGAGCCAATATCTCATTTAGATATATATCACCAAGTTGAAATATTAGATACCATCAAATCCATAAATAAAAAAGTAACTGTTATTGCTGTACTTCATGATTTAAATTTAGCAGCACAATATAGTGATTATTTGGTACTTATAAACAAAGGTTCAATTGTAGCACTAGGTACCCCAGAAGAAGTACTTACAGAAGAAAATATAAAGAAAGTTTACAACATAAACATATGTATAATAAACAATCCTGTAACTGGTAAGCCGCATATAATACCCATTACTAAGACAATTAATAAAGTGTCACTATAAGAGACAGTTTGTTTATATTCTGTTTAATATTTTTGTAAGCTTCTTAGTCATATTAAAATAAATAACAAGCCAGTATGATAGTCTATTTTGCGTCGTACTGGCTTATTATTTATTTTCATGTAACTTAATTGAATTAGCATAATATTATACATTAAATAGCTAAAAAATACATATTATATAGAGTATGCTAAATAGCATATAATATACTCTATTTACAAAACAAAGAGTATGCTATATAATAATGAATATATTAATTTGCTTCCAGAAAAACGAAAAAATTTCATTCCTAATTTTACCTTAAATTTATCATTATCTATTGAGTTTGATTTATCAACATGTTAAGATGATAGGGTGAATTTTAAAGAAAAAGCATATCAAGATAAAATGCAAGTAAAAATATTTTGCTATTGCAATTGAAATAATCTTGATGCTTATATATAATATTATTATCGTGATAAATATTTATAATAAATATATTAATAAATATGCAATAATTATTATTTTTATAAAAAGGGGCTGAGGTATTTGGTTAAAAAATTTAAGAGAGTTCTTGTGGCTAACAGAGGAGAAATTGCAATAAGAATTTTTAGAGCTTGTCAAGAACTTGGTATAAGAACAGTTGCTATTTATTCTGATGAGGACAAACGTTCTCTTTTCAGAACAAAGGCTGACGAAGCTTATTTAATAGGAAAGAACAGGGGGCCTGTTGAAGCCTACTTAAATATTGATGAAATAATAAACCTTGCACTAAAAAAGGGTGTTGATGCGATACATCCTGGATATGGATTCTTATCAGAAAATCCTGAGTTTGCAAGAAAATGTGAACAGGCTGGTATTGAGTTTATAGGACCAACTGCAGAAATGATGGAAAAGCTTGGGGATAAAATTAAATCAAAAATTGTAGCTAAAAATGCAGGTGTTGCAACTATCCCAGGCGTAGAAAAGCCAATTCAATCTGAAGAGGAAGCCTTGGAGTTTGCAAAGGTATGTGGATATCCGGTTATGGTAAAAGCCGCTGCTGGTGGTGGCGGAAGAGGTATGAGAATTGTTGCAAAGGAAGAAGAGCTTATTCAGTCATATAGAAGTGCTAAAAATGAAGCACAAAAGGCTTTTGGTATAGATGACATATTTATTGAAAAATATCTTGAAAAACCAAAGCATATAGAGGTTCAAGTTCTTGGAGATAAACATGGAAACATTGTTCATCTTTATGAAAGAGATTGCTCTATTCAAAGAAGGCATCAAAAGGTTATAGAAATTACGCCTGCTATTTCTCTTTCAGATGAAAAAAGAAATGAAATATGCCAGGATGCATTAAAAATAGCTAAATCTGTTGGATATAGAAGTGCAGGAACACTAGAATTCCTTGTAGATAAAAACGGAGATCATTATTTTATAGAAATGAACCCAAGAATACAGGTTGAGCATACTGTAACAGAAATGACTACAGGTATAGATATTGTACAAAGTCAGATATTAGTAGCTCAAGGCTATGATTTAAATTCTAAAGAGCTAGGAATTGGTACACAAGAAGATATAAAACCTAGAGGATATGCTATTCAGTGTAGAATAACTACAGAAGATCCTTCAAATAGCTTTGCGCCTGATACAGGAAGAATTGATGTATATAGAACTGGCTCAGGTTTTGGTATAAGATTAGATGGAGGTAATGGATTTACTGGAGCAGTTATAAGTCCTTATTATGATAGTCTTTTAGTTAAAACTACATCTTGGTCAAGAACTTTCCAAGATGCGATAAGAAAGTCTATACGTTCTGTAAAGGAAACCACTATATCAGGAGTTAAAACAAATGTTGACTTCTTAATAAATGTTTTAAATCATGAAAAATTTGCAAAGGGTGAATGTGATACTAATTTTATTGCTGATAACCCAGAGCTAGTTGATATATCACCAAAAGCAGATGAGGAGTTAAGAATTCTCAAGTTCATTGGAGAAAAAGTTGTCAATGAAACACATGGACAGAAGACAGAATTTGATGTACCAGTAGTTCCAAAGATAATTGTTAATGAGCCATTAAGAGGTACAAAACAAATATTGGATGAGCAAGGTCCAGAAGGTCTTGTAAAATGGATTAAATCTCAAAACAAATTATTGTTAACTGATACAACAATGAGAGACGCTCATCAATCACTAATGGCTACTAGAATAAGAACTAGGGATATGGTTAAGATTGCGAAGGCTCAATCCGCCCTTGGGAAAGATTTGTTCTCTATGGAAATGTGGGGAGGAGCAACTTTTGACGTTGCATATAGATTCTTAAAAGAGTCACCATGGGAAAGACTTCAGGAATTAAGAAACAGAGTACCTAATGTATTATTCCAAATGCTTATAAGAGGAGCTAATGCAGTAGGATATAAAAATTATCCGGACAATGTAATAAGAGAATTTATAAAAGAATCAGCACAGTCTGGAATAGATGTATTTAGAATATTTGACTCGTTAAACTGGTTAAAGGGAATGGAAGTAGCTATAGACGAAGTAATAAAACAAGGAAAAGTTGCAGAAGCTTGTATGTGCTATACAGGAGATATTTTAGATACTGACAGAGATAAATATACTTTAGAATATTATATAAATATGGCTAAAGAAATTGAGAAGACTGGTGCGCATATACTTGGAATAAAAGATATGTCAGCTTTATTAAAGCCATATGCAGCACTTAAGCTTATAAGAGCATTAAAGAATGAAATATCTATTCCAATACACCTTCATACGCATGATACAACAGGAAACGGTGTAGCAACAGTTCTCATGGCTGCACATGCTGGAGTAGATATTGTTGATACTGCATTCAATAGTATGTCAGGTTTAACAAGCCAACCTGCATTAAATTCTGTAGTAGCAGCTCTTGAAAATACAGAAAGGGATACAGGAATTAATGTAGATGACATACAAAAGTTATCAGACTACTGGAGTGCAGTAAGACCTGTTTATAGTGGATTTGAATCAGGATTAAAAACAGGAAGTGCAGAAATATATAAATATGAAATACCAGGTGGACAATATTCAAATCTTAAACAGCAGGTTGAAAGCTTTGGATTAGGACATAGATATGATGACATAAAAGAAATGTATAGAAAGGTTAACTATATGGTTGGAGATATAGTTAAAGTTACTCCTTCGTCAAAAATGGTTGGAGACTTAGCTATATTCATGGTACAAAATGATTTAACTCCTGAAAATATATATGAAAAGGCAAAAAACATGACATTCCCAGATTCCATCGTGGCATATTTCAAAGGAATGATGGGTCAGCCTATGGGTGGATTCCCAGAAGAACTTCAAAAATTAGTTTTAAAGGGAGAAGAACCTATTGTATGTAGACCAGGAGAATTACTTCCACCTGAAGACTTTGATAAAATAGAAAAGCATCTAGTTGAAAAACTTAAAATTACTCCTACTAAAAAAGATATAATAAGCTATGCATTATATCCAGATGTATTTGAAGGATATTTAAAATACACTAAAGAGTATGGTGACTTAAGCCGTATGGGAAGTGATATATTCTTCCATGGATTACATGAAGGCGAAACTTGTGAAATAGAAATAGCAGATGGAAAAACATTTATTGTTCAAATGCTTGAAATAGGTAAGCTTGATTCACAAGGGTATAGAACAGTTGTATTTGAAGTTAACGGAAATAGAAGAGAAGTAAAGATAAAAGATAAGGTTAGTGCTTCTAGAGGTGCTGTTTACGAAGAATCAGTAACTATGGCAGATCCGGATAATAATATGGAAATAGGAGCAAGTATCCCGGGAAATATAATAAAGGTGCTTGTAAAAGAAGGCGATACTGTAAAAGAAGGAGAAAGCTTAATAGTAATTGAAGCAATGAAGATGGAGACTAATATAGTTGCTCCAGTTTCAGGAACAGTTGAAACTGTACTAGCGAAAGAAGGAAAACAAGCTAAGTCTGGAGAACTTTTAATTAAGCTAAAATAAAAAAAATTTTATTGGAAACTCTACCTTGTAATGAGGTAGAGTTTTTTAAACATATGAGGTACTAGGACGAAAGTTCACTTATACGCCGGGATATGCTTCCAAGCTTCAGCACGTTAAAAACTTTTAGCCAGTCTAAAGCTTGTATTTCAAGACAACCTAAGAACCTTCGAGAAACTCGCTATGCTCAAACAACTCGAAGGTGCTAAGGTTCTCTTAAAATCTTTCACTAAGACTGGCACAAAGTTTTTAAATCTACTTCAGCTTTGGAAACATATCCCTCTGTATAAGTGAACTTTCTAGTTAGTTTCCCTATAGGATGAAATAATTCTACATATATTAAGGAGGATATGTCATGGATCTAAAAAAAGTTATTAGAGATAATATGGACAATATAATAAAATTAAGAAAAGAACTTTCTGAGAACGCAGAGTTATCATTTCAAGAGTTCAAGACTAGCAAAATAGTAAGGAATTATTTAGAAAAATTAGATATACAGACACAAACTGTATTTAATACTGGAGTAGTTGGAGTATTAAATAGTGGAGATAGTTGTATAGCTATAAGGGCAGATATGGATGCACTTCCAGTCAACGGAGTTAGTCACGCCTGTGGGCATGATTATCATATGGCTGTAGCATTAGGCTGTGCTTTGGTACTAAAAGAAATAGGTTTCAAAAAGTGCGTAAAATTTATATTTCAACCAGCGGAGGAGGATACTGGTGGAGCAGCACCTATGATCAAAGAAGGGATACTCAAAAGTCCTGATGTAGCGTATATCATAGGATTTCATGTATGGCCTAATGTGGAAGTTGGGAAAATAGAGGTTACTTCAGGGGCATCAATGGGATCGGTGGATGATTTTTATATAACCTTTAATGGAAAAGGTGGGCATGCAGCTATGCCACATCTGTGTAAAAATCCTATATATCCATCAATAGATTTTATTCAAAGCATAAATACAAAAATTCATACGGAAAATAATCCTTTAAATTCGTGTGTACTCACATTTTCATCAATGAATGTTGGAAATGCCCCTAATGTAATTGCAGATTGCGCTAACTTATCAGGAACCTTTAGAACCTTCGATAATGAACTAAGAAATAAAATAAAAGAGGACATAAAAAGTCTATCTTCTCTTTGCGCAGAGAAATATAATTGTGAGGTTGATGTGAGAATTAAAGATGGATACCCATCTTTAGTAAGTGATAAAGTACTTACAGATAAATTTATTAGTGCCTCTAAGTCAATACTTGGAGAAGAAAATGTTCTTGGCTTGGAAAAAACTTTTGCTGCGGAAGACTTTGCTTTCTTTGCAGAAGAAATACCTTCTGTGCACTTTAGATTAGGAATATATGATGGATGTAGAGGGAAGAGTCCTTTACATGCTACTGATTTCGATGCTTCAGATGAGGCTTTATATTATGGAATTTACACTACAGTAAACTTCATAATATCAATGGAAAATGAGCTTACTTAAATTTTATAATTAGTAATGGATAAGCAGTAAAATATATTAATATTTTGCTGCTTATTTATATTATTGAAGTAAAGAGAAGAAATCTTAATATATTAATTATCATTTTAATATATTATTAAAAGTTGGATTTTATAATTTAAGAGATATAAAGGATAAAATTTGTTATATAAATAATAATAACTATATATTCGTTGAATAAATTTATGATATCTAAGTTAATAAATTCTATATTTTAAAATTAATAATTGGATAAATATTGTACATATTGTAGAATTAATTAATAAGGGAATTGAATGCACAAATTTTTAAGGAGTGGTAAGCTTGGATAAAAAAATAGGATTCATTGGTTCTGGAAATATGGCACAAGCTATAATCGGAGGGATATTAAATTCAAAATTAGTTTGTGAGAATAATATTATCGCCAGTAATACTTCAGAGGGACCTCTTCAAACAGTTAAGAATAAGTATGGAATTTTAGTTACAACTAATAACAAAGAAGTTGCGCAGTTTGCAGATATTCTTTTTCTATCTGTAAAACCAGATGTATATGAAGAGGTTATAAAGGAAATAAAAGATTGTATAAAGGAAGATGTTATTGTAGTTACAATAGCAGCAGGAATAAACTTAAAATCAGTAGAAGTGGCCTTTGATAAAAAAATAAAAGTAGTTAGAACAATGCCTAATACCCCTGCCTTAGTAGGCGAGGGAATGAGTGCTATATGTTATAACAGCATGGTTACAAAAGAGGAACTGGATGTTGTAGTAAAAATATTTGAGAGCTTTGGAAAGGCGGAAGTTATAGAAGAAAAACTAATAGATGTAGTTTCTGCAGTAAGTGGTTCTTCACCAGCTTATGTATATATGTTTATTGAAGCATTAACTCAAGGTGCAGTTTTAAGAGGATTACCTTGGAATAAGGCTTATAAATTCGCTACTCAAGCTGTTCTAGGTTCAGCTAAAATGGTTTTAGAGACAGGAGAGCATCCAGCTCTACTAAGAGATAGAGTTTGTTCACCAGGAGGAAGTACAATACAAGGAGTATATAGCTTAGAAAGAAATAATTTTGAGGGTATTATTATTGAGGCTATGGAAAAGTGCACTGAAAAGGTAATACAAATGGCTAAAGGACAATAGATGTTCTTTAGATGAATTGTCTATAATTGAAAGGAGAAATAAAGACTATGGAATTAGAATTAAATAAAAGCTATCATGGTTTTAAGCTGCTTGAGAAAAAAGATATTAATGAAATTAATTCAACAGGTATAATATTTGAGCATGAAAAAAGTGGTGCAAAGTTATTCTATTTAAAAAATGATGACAACAACAAGGTATTTGCAGTAAGCTTTAGAACACCACCTGAAGACAGTACAGGATTACCTCACATATTGGAACATTCAGTGTTATGTGGTTCAAGAAAGTTTCCTTTGAAGGAGCCCTTTGTAGAGTTAGTAAAAGGTTCTTTAAATACGTTTTTAAATGCCTTTACTTTCCCAGATAAAACTATGTATCCAGTAGCAAGCACTAATGATAAGGATTTTTCAAATCTTATGGATGTGTATTTAGATGCAGTATTTTATCCTAACATTTACAAGTATCCAGAAATCATGATGCAAGAAGGATGGCACTATGATATGGAAAATAAGGATTCAGAAATCACATACAAGGGTGTCGTTTATAATGAAATGAAGGGAGCTTTTTCTTCCCCTGAATCTATACTTTTACGTAAAATTTCAGAATCTCTTTTTCCGGATACACAATATGGTGTTGAATCTGGTGGAGATCCAGATGTTATACCAAACTTAACTCAGGAACAGTTTTTAGCCTTCCATAAGAAGTATTACCATCCAGCAAACAGCTACGTTTATTTATATGGTGATATAGATATAAATGAAAAATTAAAGTTTATAGATGAAGAATACTTAAAAGATTTTGATAGAATAGATGTAGATTCTCGATTAGCTATGCAAAAGCCTTTTGATAAACAAAGGGAAATGTCCATTAGTTATCCTATATCAGTCAATGAAAAAGAGGAAGATAAGACATTTCTAAGTATGAACTTTGCTGTAGGAAAGGCCACAGAAGATGAAATATATCTAGCTTTTGATATCCTTGAGCATTTATTGTTGGAGACACCATCGTCACCGCTTAAAAAGGCACTTATAGATGCTAATATAGGAAAAGATGTTTTTGGTGTATTTGAAGCTAGCATGCTTCAACCTATGTTTAGTGTAGTTGTTAAAAACTCTAATGAAAGTGAGAAAGAAAGATTTAAGGATATAGTTATAAAAACATTAAGCGACTTAGCTAAAAACGGAATCGATAAAAAGCTTATTGAAGCTTCAATTAATATAAAGGAATTTCAATTGAGAGAGGCAGACTATCATGGATATCCTAAGGGATTAATATACGGTATGAAAGCTATGGATAGTTGGCTTTATGATGAAAACCCTTGGGTTCACCTAACTTATGAAGATACTTTAAAAAAGATAAAAACAGCTTTAGAAACTAACTATTTCGAAAAGATAATAGATACTTATATTCTTAAAAATAGCCATAGTTCCATTCTTATAGTAAAGCCAGCTAAAGGATTAGCAGAGGAAAAGGAACTGGAAGTTAAGAAGAAACTTCAGGAATTTAAAGCAAAACTTTCAGAAAGTGAGATAGAAAAGCTTGTAAAAGATACCGCCAAATTAAAAGAAAGGCAAGTGACTGCCGATTCACCAGAGGATCTAATGAAGATTCCTTTAATATCAATAAGTGATATTGACCCTAAAGCTAAAGATATTGCTTTAGAAGAAAAAGAAGAACAAGGGATTAAGGTATTATATCATCCTGAGTTTACCAATGGCATTTCATATGTAAATATGTATTTTGCTACAGGAGGAGTAAAGGAAGAACTTGTGCCTTATATATCACTTTTGACAACTATAATGGGTAAAGTGAGTACTAAGAACTTCAGTCATGAAGATTTGGCAAAAGAAATAAATATAAATACAGGTGGCATAAGAAATGGAGCACAAGCATATTCAGAGAAATGGAATGCTGAAAAGATTTACCCTAAGTTTGTAATAAAATCTAAAGTTATTATAAGCAATATGACAAAGCTTATGGAACTATTAGGGGAAATAATAGGCCATACCAAATTTGATGATCATAAACGTTTAAAAGAAATAATACAAGAGACTAAATCACGTTTAGAAATGATTATTTTCGATAGAGGTCATGTGTTTGCTGCAAACCATCTTCTTTCATATTTCTCCCAAGCAGGAAAATATGAGGATATGTTAGGTGGACTATCATTCTACAAGTTTATAGTTGATTTAGAGAAAAATTTTGATAGCAAGGCACAGGAAATTAGTGATAACTTAAAGCATGTATCTGAAGCTATTTTCAATACTAACAATTTATTGGTAAGCGTTACATTGGAAGAGAAAGACTATGATGAATTTAAAAAGAACTTTAATTTAGTTTATACAAAATTGAATAGTAATAGAATTAGTGCTGAAGAATATAGCTTTAAAGTTGAACAAAAGAATGAGGGTCTAATGACATCTGGTAAGGTACAATATGTTGCTAAAGCATATAATTTCATTAAGCTTGGATATTCATATAGTGGAAGTATGCAGGTATTAAAGACTATAGCAAATTATGATTATCTATGGAATAGAGTAAGAGTTCAAGGTGGAGCTTATGGAAGTTTCTCTTCCTTCCAAAGAAACGGAAACATGTTTTTTACATCCTACCGTGATCCGAATTTAGCTGAAACATTAAAAGTTTACGATGGTGCAGGAGAATTCTTTAAGAATTTTAATACTGATAACAGGCAGATGACTAAATATATCATTGGAACTGTCTCAGATTTAGATTTTCCACTTACACCTTATATGAAGGGAGATAGAGCTGCTGAAAATTATATTAAAAAGCTCACATATGAAGATATTCAAAAGGAAAGAGACGAAATTTTAAAAACAACAGTAGAAGATATAAGAAGATTTGGGGATCTAATCTCCGATGCGATGAAAGAGAACTTCATATGTGTATTAGGAAATGAAGAAAAAATAAAGGAAAATAAAAATATATTTAAGGATACTATGAACGTATTTGAATAAAATAATCCACACTGTGAATATTTAAAGAATTCACAGTGTGGATTTAACATTTGTTTTACTATACTGTTTCGTTAGTAGATTGTTTTATATTTTTTAAGTCTTTTACCCATACTTTTACGCTTTCAACTAATATGATTACTACAAGTACAACAAGAAGTAAGGACATAGCTGCTAATAAAATTTTACCTTTAGGTAAGTAGTTGCCAAAGATATTTTGAAGAGCAGCATCTAAAGTTATAATTGCTATAATTACCATTGGTATAGCTGTAATTAGAGCGTATTTTGCTTTACCCTTTTTAATTATTATTGTAGTACCTATTGCAAAGGCTATAGCTGCTAGCATTTGATTTGCAGTACCAAATAAAGGCCATATTGTAGATACATTACCTGTGTATAATAGATAGCCCCAGCTAAATGATATTACAGCACTAAAGAATATCATATTGAACCAAGAATCCTTATTTTCAAAAGGTTTGTGGAATTTTCCACATAAGTCTTGAAGTAGATATCTGCCTATTCTTGTACCAGCATCTATTGTAGTTAAGATGAATAATGCTTCGAACATTATACAGAAGTGATACCAGTAAGACATTAAATGATCAAGCCCAGGTATTTTATAAAATACGTAAGACATACCTACCGCAAGTGATACAGAACCACCAGGTCTTCCTGCCAAGTTTTCTCCCACCATTTGTGAAAGCATTGGAAGTTCTTCTGGAATCATATGAAGTTTAGCAAATACTTCAGGAGCTGAGTTTATAGCAAAGTAATCTGCAGTTGGAAGGCAAGTAGCAGCTATTAATGCCATTAAAGCAACAAAGCACTCTAAAAGCATAGCACCAAAGCCTATAGGAAGTATGTCTTTTTCACTAGCTATAAGTTTAGGAGTCGTACCTGAGCTTACAAGTGCGTGGAACCCGGATAGAGCACCACAAGCTATGGTGATAAATAGGAATGGGAATACTTTTCCTGGAATTATAGGGCCACCACCGTGTATAAATTGAGTGATAGCTGGCATTTGTACAGTTGGTCTAACTATTATTATACCAATTGCAAGGGCGCCTATGACACCAAGCTTCATGTACGTACTCAAGTAGTCTCTTGGAAGTAGTAAAAGCCATACTGGAAGCGCAGCTGCACAGAATCCGTAAATAGCAAGTATAAGTGACATTTGTTTTGCATTAAATGTTAAATAAGGAGCTAATGCTGTATGCTGGATAGTTGGTCCGAGTATAACACCTACTAAAATAAGAGCCATACCTATTATAGTAGCTTCACCTATTTTACCAGGCCTTAAGAATTTTAAATATAAACCAATTAATATAGCAACTGGTATAGTGAATCCAACTGTAAAAGTTCCCCATGGACTGTTATAAAGTGAACTAACAACTGGTAATCCAAGTCCAGCCATAGCTATTATTAATATGAATAACACAGCTATAGAAGTAACAAATCCCATTCTAGTTCCAAGATTTGTTCTAGCAATTTCAGCAATAGATTGTCCATCATGTCTAACGGAAGCAAAGAGCAATACCATGTCATGTACAGCGCCTGCAAATACGCCTCCGATTAGAATCCAAAGAGTTCCAGGTAGATAGCCGTATTGAGCTGCAAGAACAGGTCCTATAAGTGGTCCAGCGCCTGCAATAGCTGCAAAGTGGTGCCCCATTAATACCCACTTATTAGTAGGCACATAATCATGTCCATCTTCATGTACTTTTGACGGAACTTCTCTGGTTTCATCAATAACTAAAACTTTTGCTGCTATGAATGCGCCATAGAACCTGTAGGCTAAAACTAATACAAGTGCGGAAATGATAACAAGTACTATTGAGTTCATTAAAAAACCCCCTTATAAATTTATATTATTGCTTTTCCTATCAAGTAAAGCTTTACTTGATATATTTTAATAATATTACGCAAATTGCGACAATTCTATATTTATCAACTGAATGGCAAAAATATAAGGGTGATTGGTAATCTATAGAGGGTGAATAACAAAAATAAAAGAACAAGTGTAGCTTTATAATTACACTTGTTCAATATAAACTAGATTATTATTCTTTTAAATGGCTTTTTTTGTTGCATAGTCTTTGTTGCTTGAATCATTCCAATATTTTTTCCAAACTTTAACGCTTTCAAATACTATAACAACAAGCATAATGATGAGAAGGAATGAAAGCGCTGCTAATAATATCTGACTGTGTGGTAAGTAGTTTGAGAATATATTAATTAGTATAGCGGTTAAAGTCGTTATAGCCACAAAAACCATTGGGATTATAGTTATAAGAGCATATTTTTGTTTGCCCATTCTAATTATAACTGTTGTACCAATTGCAAAGGCTATAGTTGCAAGAGTTTGGTTTGCAGTACCAAATAGTGGCCATATTGTTGATATATTTCCTGTATATAGTAGATACCCCCAAGTACAAGACATAAGTGCACTAAAAAATATTATATTAAACCAAGAATCTTTTTTTGCAAATGGTTTATAAGCTTGTCCAAACAAATCTTGAAGTAGGTACCTTCCTATTCTTGTACCAGCATCTATTGTAGTTAAAATAAAGAGTGCTTCGAACATTATACAGAAATGATACCAATAAGCCATTAAGCCTTTAAATCCTGGAATTTTATAAAATACATAGGACATACCTACAGCTAATGATACGGATCCACCCGGTCTTCCAGCAAGTTCTTCTCCAACCATTTGTGAAAGCATTGGAAGTTCTTTTGGAATCATATGAAGCTTAGCGAATACTGCAGGAGCTGAATTTATAGCAAAGTAGTCAGCTGTTGGTAAACAAGTAGCAGCTATTAATGCCATTAAAGCTATAAATGATTCTAATACCATTGAGCCATAACCTATTGGTAGAATATCTTTTTCATTAGCTATAAGTTTAGGTGTTGTACCTGAACTTATTAATGCATGAAAACCTGATAAAGCACCGCACGCAATTGTTATGAATAAGAACGGAAACACTTTACCTGGGATTATTGGTCCGCCACCATGGATAAATTGGGTTATAGCAGGCATTTGAACAACTGGCCTAACAATTATTATTCCTACTGCGAGACCACCAATTACGCCTAATTTCATATAGGTACTTAGATAATCTCTTGGTAATAATAATAGCCAAACCGGTAAAGCCGCTGCGCAAAAACCATAAATAGCAAGTATAAGTGACATCTGTTTAGCGCTAAAAGTTAAATAAGGAGCTAAAGCTGTATGTTGAATATATGGTCCAGCTATTACACCTACTAAAATAAGAGACATCCCTATGATAGTCGCTTCACCAATTTTTCCTGGTCTTATAAATTTAAGATATACACCTATAAGCATAGCAACGGGGATAGTAAATCCAACAGTGAAAGTACCCCAAGGACTGTTATAAAGTGAGTTAACAACTGGTATTCCAAGACCAGCCATAGTTATAATTAGTATAAATATAACGGCTATAGAAGTAACAAGCCCCATTCTACTGCCTAAGTTTGCCTTTGCAATTTCAGCTATAGATTGTCCATCGTGTCTAACCGAAGCAAATAGTAGTATCATATCATGTACAGCACCGGCAACTACACCACCAATTAAAATCCAAAGAGTGCCTGGCAGATAACCAAATTGTGCTGCAAGAACAGGCCCTATAAGCGGTCCTGCACCTGCAATTGCTGCAAAGTGGTGGCCTAATAGTACCCACTTGTTAGTAGGAACGTAGTCTCGTCCATCTTCGTGAACTTTTGAGGGAACCTCCTTATTTTCATCAAGAGCTAAAACTTTTGCTGCTATGAATGCACCGTAAATTCTGTAGCCTAAAGTTAATACAAGGGCAGCAATAATAACTAAAACGATAGAGTTCATGTTTATAAATCCTCCTTCTAAATTATGCTAAGTTTTTAACATAAATAAACTGTTAATAAATATAAGTTAATTGATAGTTTTAAATTTTATTAAATCGATTACATGTATAATAATAATATTTAACATGAAATTAAAATATATAAATGCGCTGAAAGGATAAAAAACGACAATGAACAGTAAAAATTAAACCCTAACTGACAAAATATTGACACCAAATTCACATTATTATGATAAAAACATACAAATATTTTTATTTTGATATATAATATATATATTAGGAGGAGGGATAAAATGATATATATACAACTATTAGAACGTATGGCTTTGATTGCACTAGCAGCGTATATATACAACCAATCCCATATTTTTAAAAATTTAATTAAGGATGATTTAAAAGCCAGAGACAAAATTGGAATGATTATATTTTTTAGCGTTCTATCTATCATAGGAACTTATACAGGTGTAAACTTGGAGCCTTATGCTATAGCTAATACGAGACCTATTGGAGCCATAGTAGCAGGATATGTAGGTGGACCTGTAGTTGGTGTTTCTGTAGGATTAATTGCAGGAACTCATCGATTTTTACTGGGTGGTTTTACTGGACTAGCTTGTGGCATTGCTACAGTAGTAGAAGGAATTATGGGAGCATTAGCAAGAAAATATTCTAAAGACGGAGCATTCAGTGCTAAAAGTGCTTTTTTAGGAGCTATAGCAGCAGAAAGCCTTCAAATGCTAATACTATTGATTTTTTCAAGACCTTTAGAAGATGCGGTAGAATTGGTAAAATTTATAGCACTACCTATGATACTTATTAATTCTTTTGGAGTAATTATATTCATAAATATAATACAGAATGCTAGAAATGAATATAACAGGATTGGTGCAATAAAAGCTCAAGAGGTATTAAATATAGCTAAGAGAACAATGGGACACATGAGAAAAGGACTAAGTGAAGAAACTGCTAAAAGTGTAGCTGAAATTATATATGAAATATCTAATATAAAAGGTGTTTTTATAGGTGATAAAAAAGGCCTTTTAACTTATTGTGGTGAAAAAATAAGTGAAGATGAATTAAAACACAACTTAGAAGCCTATTATGAATGCCCAGACTATTCAGTTATTAAATTTACAAGTAATAATAAACAAGTATTTTTTGTGTGTGCACCTTTTTTAGTATCTAACGTAGGATTTGAAGGAGTACTTGGTTTAAAGGTAAAGTCGGAAAAAAGTATTGATTCATATTTTTGGGAATTCGCAAAAGAGCTAAGTGACTTGCTGTCTACGCAGATAGAATTGCATAAGTTAAATAAGTTAGCTGAGGAAGCATCTGTAGCAGAATTTAAGGCTCTGAGAGCACAAATTGAGCCACACTTCCTATTTAATGCTTTAAATACTATTGCATCATTTTGTAGAACAAATCCTGTAAGAGCTAGAGAGCTTATTATTGATCTTTCAAATTATTTTAGACAAACTCTTAAGAGGGCAGAAGATTTTGTTCTTTTAAAAGACGAAATTGAGTTTTTGCAATCATATTTATCTATTGAAAAGGCAAGATTTGGAGAAAGATTGAAACTTATAATTGATATACCAGAAGATATGATGAATATAAAGATGCCAGTATTTATACTTCAGCCTATTATAGAAAACTCAATAAAACATGGAATATTGCCTAAACCAGAAGGTGGGAGTGTGCTCGTTAAAGCATCTTATATTAAAGATGAAGTAGTATTCTCAATAGAGGATACGGGACTGGGAATGGAAAAGGAAAAGCTTGCAGAGGTTACTACTATATGGCCTGGTATAGGACTAAAAAATGTAAATGAAAGATTAAAGTTATTGTATGGGGAAGATCATGAGTTAAACATAGATACTAACTTGAATTATGGTACGAAAGTTAGTTTTTTGATACCAAAGGAGGTATAGACTTTTAATGGATAAATTAATATGTGTCATTGTAGAGGATGAAATACCAGCAGCAGAAGAATTAAAATATTTACTTTCTCAATATAAATATATACATGTTAAAAAAGTAGCTTATGATGGTAAAGATGGCTTGGAAGCGATAAAAGATGTACATCCTGATGTAGTATTTATGGACATAAATATGCCTCTTCAAAATGGCATTGAGTTAGCTAAGCAGGTAAAGAACTTTGACAATTCTATAGATATAATATTTGTCACTGCCTATGAGGAGCATGCTATAGAGGCATTTGAAGTAAATGCACTGGATTATATATTAAAACCTTTTGATGAAAAAAGAATTAATAAGACTATTGAGAGACTAGTTAGCAAACGAAAAATCATAAGCACAGAAGAGAGACTTCCTGATATTATAAATGAAATAATAAATAAGATTGATAAAGGTGAAAAGCTAGTAAAAAAGATACCCTGTGAAAGAAGGGGGAAAATTATATTAGTTGATTTAAAGGATGTTTATTTTTGTTATATAGAAGGTGAAAAAACCTACGTGAAAACTAAAGATGAAAGTTTTTTAGTAGGGTGTACCTTACATCAAATAGAAGAAAAGACAAACTTCTTTAGAGCCCATAGAAGTTATATTGTTAATATAGATAATATTAAAGAATTATATTCATGGTTTAATGGTACCTATAAACTTGTAATGAATGATATGGAAAAATCGGAAGTGCCGATAAGTCGAAATAATGTGAAAAAATTGAAAGAATTACTTGGAATTTAGTCATTTTTCTGTAAAATATTTTATATAAGGAGCTTTTCAAGTAGGAGGAAAAATACAAATATGATGCACTTGTTTACGGATAGATTGTTAGTAAGCATTGATAGAATTGATGAACAACATAGAATAATTTTTGAGACAGTTGGAAAATTTCAAGATGCCTGCAACGAAGGGAAATCTGTTGAGAAGATTAATGAATTGTTTAATTTGTTGAGGGTATATCTTGAGGAGCATTTTAAACAAGAAGAAGAATATATGCTCCAATATGCTTATCCAGAGTATGAAACACATAAAGAAAGGCATAATGTATTTATGCGTAAGCTTCATTTATTAGATAGCACAATTAAACCCGATCACATTTCAATTACTAAATTAGTGGAAATTAATGAATTTTTATCAGAAGGATTTGTTACGCATCTTTCGGAAATAGACAGCAAGCTTGGAGAGTTCTTAAGAGATAAGTTATAGTATATAGAGTTAATTTAAGGAATTATAAATATAAATTTTTAATTATAGGTGAATTATGAATTTGAAAAGCAAATCTATTAAACTAAAACTACTTCTGTATTTTACAGTAGTTTCTATGATTTTACTTTTAGCTATAGGATTGTTGTTTTTTAAAAGTAATAATGCCGCAATAGGAGTTTCAAAGCAAAAAGAACTTAAAACCTTAGCGGAGGAAACAGGAAATAAAGTCGAGAGATTTCTATTTGAAAGATATGGTGATATACAGGTGATGTCTGCATCGCCTGTTTTGACGCGCGAAGATTTTAGTGATAACGTTAAGCTTGAATATATACAGAGTATAAGAAATGCCTATAAAACATATGATTATATTCTGACTGCAGATAGCCAGGGAAAAGTTAAAGTAGTATCAGGGGATACAAAGGGAGATATAAATTATACAAAGTGGATCAATTATGCTTTAAAAGGCAATATATTTATATCTGATTTCATCTACTTGCCTGAAGAAAACAACTATGTTATTTATATGTTAGCACCCTTGATAAATAGTAAAGGTGTTATTAGCGGAGTTGTAGTTGAAAGAGTAAATTTTGAAGCTATAGGCAATATAGTAAAGAATGTAAGACTTGATAACTCAGGCTATGCTTACTTGGCATCGGACGTAGATTCTACAATATTCTATCCCCAAAAAGATTTTAAACCAAATATAAATTTCAAAATAGATGCGGAAAACATACACTATGCTAAATACGGTAAAAGTCAATATGTTTCTACCTTTTACTTGTTAAATAAATATAATACTCAAAAAGATAATTGGTACTTAGTTGTAGAGCAACCAGAAAAAGATGCATTTAAGGTTAGCTACAGCTTGAGAAATTACACTATTATTGTTATGCTGATCTCTATACTTGCTATATTTATTTTGGCACTAATAACTTCTGATCGTATAACAAGGCCATTTAATGTAATGACATCTAACTTAAAATCTATGGAGCAGAGAGTAATTAAGATATCAGATGAGTTAGAGAAGAGTGTAATCAGAGCAAAGAATTTAGAGGCTTTAGCAACTATGTCTGCAGGAATGGCACATGAAATAAGAAATCCATTAACCTCCATAAGAGGATATGCACAATATATTCAATTAGAGCTTAAGGAAGATGATAGGCTGCAAGAAGATATATCTATAGTGATAGATGAAGTAGATAGGCTTAATAGAATAGTAGATAAGTTTTTAAACTTTGCTAGACCTAAGGAACTTGATTTGAAGCCTGAAAATATAAATGAAACAATACAGTCAACATTAAAAATAATTGAAAAAGAACTAATTAACAATAATATAACGCTGCATGTACAATTTAATAAAGTTCAATTAACAGCCATAGATCATGACCAAATTCAACAGGTATTACTCAACATATTCACTAATTCTATTCAGGCTATGCCAGGTGGAGGGATTTTAAGTATATCAACTGGTCTTAGCAGGGAATTTAATATGGTCTATGTTGAGATAAGTGATACGGGAGTAGGCATAAAGCCAGAAGATTATGATAAAATATTTGAACCATTTTTTACAACAAAAGATACTGGAGTTGGACTTGGGCTCTCTATTTGCTCAAGAATAATTGAAAACCATAAAGGATTTATGGAGGTAGAAAGTAGTTTAAATAAAGGTTCAAGATTTACAATAAAAATTCCGGTGCTAGAAGCATGATACGGAGGATAATATGAGAAAAAACTGTATACTAATTGTAGATGATGAAAAAAATGTGACAAAGCTTTTAGATAAGGTATTTAAGAAGGAAGGATATGTAACACACACAGCCTCTTCTGGAAAGGAAGCTTTAGATATATTAAACGAACATTATGTAGATGTAGTTGTTACAGATATCAAAATGCCGGGTATGAATGGTATTGAGCTTTTAAGTGAAATAAAGAAAATAGATTCATCAATTAACGTAATTTTGATAACTGCTTTTGCTACTGTTGGAACAGCAATAGAAGCATTAAAAATGGGAGCAAAAGATTACATTGTTAAGCCTTTTAAACTTGAAGATGTGCTTTTATCTGTAAATAATGTTGTTGGAAATAACGAAAAAAGTGATGATGATAACTCTACCCAAGATTATTTTACAAGTAAAAGTATTAAGATGGATAAAGTTACAGATCTCATTAAACAGGTAGCAGACAGTAAGACTACAATAATGATTTACGGTGAGACTGGTACTGGAAAAGAACTTGCTGCGAAAGCTATTTACAGCTTGAGTGATAGAAAAGATAAGCCTTTTATTAAAGTTAACTGTGCAGCTATACCTGAAACTCTTCTTGAGAGTGAATTATTTGGTTATGAAAAAGGTGCATTCACTGGGGCTACTATAAGTAAGCCAGGAAGATTTGAGCTCGCAGATGGTGGAACCATATTTTTAGATGAAATAGGTGATATTACTCCACTTATGCAGGTAAAACTATTAAGAGTGTTGCAGGAAAGAGAGTTTGAGCGTTTAGGAGGTACGAAAACCATAAAAGTGGATGTTAGGATTATAGCAGCTACTAATAAAGATTTAAGTGAAATGGTGAAGAAAGAAAAGTTTAGGCAGGATTTATATTATAGACTAAATGTTGTTCCAATAAAGTTACCTCCGCTTAGAGAAAGAAAGGAAGACATACCTTTATTAGTAGAATATTTTTTATTAAAATCCTCTTCAATTTCGGGAAAAAGTAAAAAGAATATGTCTCAAGAGGCTGTAGAAAAATTGATGTATTATAATTGGCCAGGGAATATAAGGGAACTTGAAAACGTGATTGAAAGGTGTGTCGTAATAAAACATGGAGAGTTAATAGGGTTAGAGGATTTGCCTGAATATATAATAAGTTATAAAGAAGATAATGAAGAGATGGTATCCTATAAGCTTAATTCTGCAGTTGATACTGCGGAAAGAGAAACTATTTTAAAAACTCTTAGAGAATGTAATGGTAATAAAACAAAGGCTTCTGAGGTTTTAGGAATAAGTAGAAGATCTTTACACAGAAAAATTATAAAATACAATATTGAAGGATAAAAATAGGGACAAAAATGTCACACAGTGACGTTTTTGTCCCTATTTTTAATTTGTTAACTTAGATAAAAAAATTAAGTCAAACACAAATCTTTGAAAACATTTACTTATAGAGTTAAAAGTAAAATTAAAAAGCCTATAATATTTGGCATGAGAATTGCTTTATAAAAAACGTAATTTATTATTTTATTTTTAGGAGGAATTTTGAAATGGGAAACATTAATACAGGAGACACAGCGTTAGTATTAATTAGTGCAGCGTTAGTTTGTCTTATGACACCAGGGTTGGCGTTTTTTTATGGTGGACTTGTAAGAAAGAAAAACGTATTGACAATTATGATGCAGAATTTTATTTCTATGGGTGTTGTTACAGTCATATGGGTTTTTGGAGGCTTTAGTTTAGCCTTTGGAAAAGATATAGGCGGATTAATAGGTAATTTTCAATATTTTTTACTAAATGGAATTGGGATTTTGCCCAATCCAAGTTATGGATCAACCATACCGTTTCTTGCTTTTTTCGTATACCAGGAGATGTTTGCAGTAATTACTCCAGCACTTATGACAGGTGCCTTTGCAGATAGAGTTAATTTTAAGAGTTATCTAAAGTTTCTTATGTTTTGGAGTATACTCATTTATGTGCCAGTAACTCACTGGATATGGGGAGGTGGATTCCTTGCAAAAATGGGAGTTGTTGATTTTGCAGGTGGAATAGTTGTTCATGTAACAGCAGGGGTCGCAGCACTTGGTACAGTAATATTTGTTGGTAAGAGGAAGATACTTCCAGAAGAAAATACGTCACCACATAATATAGCCTTTGTTGCTTTAGGTACAGGATTATTATGGTTTGGATGGTTTGGATTTAATGGAGGAAGTGGACTTGCTGCCAATGGTGTAGCAGCTATAGCCTTTGCCAACACAGATATTGCAGGCTCTGTAGCAATGATAATATGGCTTATTATATCTTGGACTCACGAAAAGAGACCAAGCCTTGTCGGATCTTTGACTGGCGCTGTAGCAGGCCTTGCGACTATAACCCCTTGTGCAGGATATATAGAACCTTGGGCAGCTGCGATAGTAGGCTTAATGGCAGCTGTAGTATGTTACTTAGCTGTTGAGCTTAGAAAGAAGCTTGATTGGGACGATGCACTAGATGTATGGGGAGTACATGGTGTTGGAGGTATACTTGGGTCAATTTTAGTAGGAGTTTTTGCTAGTAAATCTGTGAATGGTGTAAGTGGATTAATTTATGGAAATGTTCATCAGTTTGGTGTACAATTATTTGCAGTAGCACTTACGGCAGTTTATTCTTATGCAGTTACCTGGGGAATATTAAAAGTTGTAAATGTATTTGATCCAATAAGAGTACCGGAAGATGTAGAAATAGAAGGACTCGATACTGCTATTCATGGTGAAGTAGCGTACGACTTATTATAATAATTTTAAAAGTAAATATCTATACTTTCTCCTTATAAAAATAGTTACTTAAAAGTTACACTTTTAAGTAACTATTTTCATATTAATCAGTTATAGTTAAAGCTAGAATGTTCATTGACTTAATGGATAATAATATATAATATAAATATATAGTTGATAGTTAGAAAATTGTGTAAGAATCATGGAGGATTTAGAATATGGCAATTGCAAATGTAAGTTTACAAGTTCTACCGGTGGTCCCTGAAGAAAAACTATACGACGTAGTAGATAGGGTTATAGAATATATAGATTCCTGTGGAGTAAAATATGAAGTTGGACCAATGGAAACTACAATGGAAGGAGAATTAGATGAACTTTTGGAAATAGTAAAAAAGGCTCAAGAAATATGTATAAATAACGGAGCCGAAAGAGTTGCCTCTGTTGTAAAAATAGATTACAAAGCACAGGGAATAACAATGGAAGAAAAAATAAATAAATATAGAAAATAGATTTAAAAATATTTAACTTTAGGATTTGCTTTGTACTTGTAATCAGGTTATCAAAAATTAATTAATAATATCTCTGATAATGTGCTCATATTAACTAAATATACTCAAAATTGGTTGAAAAACAGGAATTTATAGGGTAAAATCATATTGAAGTAGATTGTTAAATGGTGGTGAAACCATGAAAAAAATACTCGTTATTAATGATTGTAAATTTGAGAGTATAGTTATGAAAGATTGCTTAAGTGATATTGGATATAGTGTTAAAATTGCCAGTGAGTATGATGCTATAATTGAAACAAGAAAGTTTCAGCCAGATATACTTATAGCTAATTTAATTATGAAAAACACAACAGGAGATAAACTCATAAGTAAAATTAAATCTGAGAACTCCCAAATAATATGTTTACTTTCATCGTGTGATCCAATAAAATTGGAGGATTTTATCGAAAATAAAGTAGATGAAGTTATTAATACTCCAGTGAATAAAGACAGGCTATCTGAAACTTTAGATAAGGTAACTAAAGATTGTGATAATATTAAAATTAGAAAAAATAGTGTAGATACAATAATCAAAAGATTAGTTAATAAAAGCAATAGGAAACAAGAAGATGTTTCACTAGATAAAAAATCGAGTCTATCAGTAAGTAGATTTTTATTTTGCCCATTTTGTGGACAAAGATTTGATGAAATTTCTCAGGGATTCTCATTTTGTCCTTATTGTGGTAAGACATTGCAAACTAGTAAATAAGTGCATTACGTTGACTAGATTAAATAACTTTAAAATAAAAAACAGCTGACAATATCAGCTGTTTTTTGATTTACAATAAGCTTTCCCACTCTTCGTATAAATCATCTAGATCATTTTGGGAATCTAGTAGTTGTTTATTTATATTTTCGCTTTTTTCCGGATTGGAATAGACATCTTCAAGACAAAGTTGATTTTGTAACTCTACTATATATTTTTCTAGGTTTGAAATCTCAGTTTCTATATTTTTAACTCTTAATTTTTTTTCTTTTTCTGCTTTTTCCACTTCTCTTTTTTTCTTTTTCTCATTTTGTATTTGTGTTTTTGTTTTTCCAAAACTCTCTTCTTCCAATTGAAACCTTAGTGGATTCTTCTTTTTCTCTATATAGTAACTATAGTTACCTAAATATTCTCTAACTCCATCTTCATTTAATTCATATATTTTACCTATAACCTTATTTAAAAAATATCTATCATGGGATATTACGAGAACAGTACCATCATATCCCATAATGGCATCCTCTAAGGCCTCGCGAGACACTATATCAAGATGGTTTGTTGGTTCATCTAATAATAGAAAGTTGGATTTAGAAAGCATAAGCTTTAATATATTGATTCTACATTTCTCTCCTCCACTTAAGGAAGATACCATTTTAAAAACGTCATCGCCTCTAAAAAGAAAAGCTGCTAAAGCATTTCTGATTTCAGTTGTAGTTAGTTCAGGGAAATCATCCCATACCTCATCTATAACAGTATTCTCTGGATTTATATTAGCTTGCTCTTGCTCATAATAACCTATAAAGACATTTTTACCAAGGCATGACACACCATTATCTGGAGAAATTTCATCCATGATTATTTTAAATAGAGTGGTTTTACCTCTGCCGTTTTCTCCTATAAGAGCTACTTTCTCACCTTTTTTAATATCAAAGTTGAGATCATAGAATAAAGTTTTATCTCCGAAGCTTTTACTCAAATTTTCCACATGCAACACATCGTTACCGCTTTTAATTTGAGTTTCAAAGGTTACATTACCTAATCTTTCTTCTTTATCGGGAGCTTTTATTCTTTCAATTTTATCTAGAGCTTTTTGTCTGCTTTCTGCAGCTTTTACACTTTTTTCACGATTGAAAGACCTATATCTTTCAATTATCTCTTCTTGTCTTTTAATATCTGCTTGCTGAAGAGTATATGCTTTTAATTGTACTTCATAATTTTTCTGTTTTAAATCAATATAAGAAGTATAATTACCATTATAACAGTTTACATGTCCGTGTATTAATTCGAAAGTTTTATTTGTTATGGCATCTAAAAAGTATCTATCATGAGATATTATGATTATGGTTCCTTTGTATGCATTTAAGTATTCCTCTAACCATTCAATAGCATCTAAATCAAGGTGATTTGTAGGCTCATCTAATAATAAGATATCAGGTTTTATTAAAAGAAGTTTACAAAGAGCAACTCTAGTTTTTTGTCCTCCGCTTAAGACTTCTATAGGCTTATTATAATCCTGTTCTGTAAAGCCGAGACCTTTTAATACCTTACTTATTTCAGCTTTGTAAGTATATCCACCTCTATTTTGATAAAGCTCTGAGGAGGTGGTGTAATCTTTAATTATCTTATTATGATATTCTTCTTTACTAGAGTCATAAGGTTCATTCATTAATAACTCAAGCTTCTCTAATTTATTTTCTAAATTTATTAGATCCTCGAAAACAGTAAGAAGCTCACCATATATAGTGCTTGAAAAATCTAATGAAAGATGTTGAGATAAATATCCTAAAGTTTTATTTTTATCTATAAATAATTCTCCATTATCATAATCAATTTGATTAGTGATAATTTTGAAAAGTGTAGACTTTCCTGCACCGTTTGGTCCTATTAATCCAACTCTTTCGCCCTCATTTATGTTGAAAGTAACATTTTCAAGTATGACATCTATTCCAAATCCTTTATTAATATCTTTACAACTTAAAACTACCATAAGTTCACCTTCCTTAACCATTAATATTTTACTATGGTTGAAGATTTTTTTGTAGATTAATTTTGATAATTTAACACAATAATTAAATATAATAGCTTTGCATAAGAATTATTTACTAATTAAAAATTTATATTAAAAAATTTGATAGCAAAAAGAATGAGAAAAAGACAATAATAGATAGTAATAAATAAAAAATATACTATTGACATATTATATAATTAAATAATACTATAAAAAGTGGGATGAAGTAATAGTTAAATGATAAAATATAAACAATGTGTTTAGGAATTATATTAATTTGTGGTATACAAGTGGAGGTGCAGAATGGATAAGAAAAAAAATATATCAATGGCTGTAATAAAAAGATTACCTAAGTATCATAGATACCTAGCAGAATTAATGAGAAATGATGTTGATAGAATATCTTCAAAAGAGTTAAGTGAAAAAATAGGCTTTACAGCCTCACAAATAAGACAGGATTTAAATTGTTTTGGAGATTTCGGACAACAAGGTTACGGCTATAATGTTAGTGAATTATATAACCAAATAAGTGGAATATTGGGACTTACTAAGGAATATAAAACAGTAATAGTAGGAGCTGGAAATATAGGTCAAGCAATAGCAAACTATTCGCAATTTGAAAAATTAGGGTTTACGTTAAATGGGATTTTTGATATTAATCCTAAGCTTATGGGACTAAAAATAAGAGATATAGAAATACAGGATATAGATTATCTAGGTGATTATTTAAAAGAAAATCCAACAGATATAGGAATAATATGTGTTCCAAATAATAATGCTCAAAAAATTTGTGAAACTTTTGTTAAAAATGGCGTTAAGGGAATATGGAACTTTGCCCCGATTGACTTAGTTGTTCCAGAAACCGTGAAGGTTGAAAACGTACACCTTAGCGATAGTTTACTTACACTTAGTTGTTTGCTAAATGACATAGAATAAATAAAAAAAATATAAAATTTAAATTTATAAATATCAGAAATTAGCATAATTATACGCTAATTTTCTGCATATTTGTAAATTTGATATTGAAATGCATAATACTGGAAGTGTATAATGGTAATTGAGGTATATACTTTAATTATTTTTTGTAAACGTTTGTTATAATATTAACAAAAAGTTTATTTATAATTAAAGTAGATTTGAAGACCGTTAAATCATGGGGGGGATTATATAAGTGAATATAGTAGTTTGTTTGAAGCAGCTGTCAGACACAATGGAAGTAAAAATAGATTCAAAAACTGGGATTGCTATAAAGAGATGTGGGTTACCTATAATCAATTCACAGAGTGAAAGCATACTAGAGAAAGCATTAGAATTGAAAAGAGATAGAGGAGCTAAAGTTACAGTAATATGTATGGAAACTCTCCATTCGGAAACGGTGTTAGAGGAAGCAATAGCTATGGGCGCAGATGAAGGCATACTCATATCAGATAAAAGCTTAGCTGGAGCAGGAGAAGTATCTATATCAAGTATATTAGCTGCAAAAATAAAAAAATTAAATTATGATATATTATTTATTTCAAAACAGGTTATAGAAGATAGTGATGAAGAAATTGCCACGGAAATAACCAGGTATTTAGGGACTCCAAGAATTATTTTTAGAGAAACAATAGACTTTAAAGATGCAGAGTTGGCTTAGATTTTTTCTTGAAAAAATTATAAATTTAATACATTAAATTCCCTCAATTTCAGATTTTTATATAAATTTATACAAATTATCGATTAGTTATACAAAAATAAATTTAATATGTTATAATTAAGTGGGGATGAGAGTGCGATTAATATATTAAACATATTTTACGGAGGGGAATAGAAATGTACAAAATTGTAGACAAAAGATTATTGGCGCCAAACATTTATCTAATGGATGTAGAAGCTCCAAGAGTTGCGAAATCATGTTATCCTGGACAATTTGTTATAGTAAAAATGGATGAAAGAGGAGAGAGAGTACCTCTAACAATCTGCGATTATGATGCAAAAAAGGGAACTGTAACTATAGTATTCCAAACACTTGGTGATTCTACTAAGAGAATGGCTGAATATGAAAAAGGTCAAAATTTTACAGATTTTGTAGGGCCATTAGGACAAGCATCAGATCTTGTTCATGAAGATATAGAAGAATTAAAGAAAAAGAATATAATCTTTATAGCTGGCGGTGTAGGTACAGCACCAGTGTATCCACAAGTTAAATGGCTCCATGAAAATGGAATCGATGTAGACGTTATCGTTGGATCTAAATCAAAGGAATATTTATTACTTGAAAAAGAAATGATGGCTGTATGTAAACATTTATATGTTGCTACAGATGATGGAAGCTATGGATATAAGGGACTTGTTACAAACCTATTAAAAGAACTTATAGATAATGAAGGTAAGAAATATGATCACGTGGTAGCTATAGGACCGATGATCATGATGAAATTTGTTGCTAAGCTTACAAAAGAGTATGGAATTAAGACTGTAGTAAGCTTAAATCCAATAATGGTTGATGGAACAGGAATGTGTGGTGCTTGTAGAGTAACAATTGGCGACGAAGTAAAATTTGCTTGTGTTGATGGACCAGAATTTGACGGACATCTAGTAAATTTTGATGAAGCAATGAGAAGACAAGCTATGTATAAGAGTGAAGAAGGAAGAAAAATTTTAAGAGAAGTAGAAGGCGACACTCATCATGGAAAAGGCTGCGGATGCGGAGGTGACAAATAATGGACAGAATGAAAAGGATACCAATAAAAGAACAAGATGCAAAAGAAAGAAGCACTAATTTTGCTGAAGTTTGTTTAGGATACACTAACGAAGAGGCAATGGAAGAAGCATCAAGATGCTTAAATTGTAAAAATCCTAAATGTGTAGGAGACTGTCCTGTAACAATAAGCATCCCAGAGTTTATATCAAAGGTTAAGGAAGGAAACTTTGAAGAAGCGGCTAAAATTATAGCTAAATCAAGTGCACTTCCAGCAGTATGCGGAAGAGTATGTCCACAGGAATCTCAATGTGAAGGAAAATGTGTACTTGGTATAAAGGGAGATGCTGTAGCTATAGGTAAGCTTGAAAGATTTGTTGCTGATTGGTCAAGAGAAAACAATATAGACTTATCCGAAACAAAGCCTAAGAACGGTAAAAAGATTGCTGTAATAGGAAGTGGTCCTGCAGGACTTACTTGTGCAGGAGACCTTGCAAAGCTAGGATATGAAGTAACTATATTCGAAGCACTACATGAAGCAGGTGGAGTTTTAGTTTATGGAATTCCAGAATTCAGACTTCCTAAAGAAACAGTTGTTAAACACGAAGTTGAGAATGTTAAAAAGTTAGGCGTTAAGATAGAGACTAACGTTATAGTTGGTAGAACTGTTACAATAGATCAACTTGTAGAGGAAGAAGGCTTTGATGCAGTATTCATTGGATCAGGTGCAGGACTTCCTAAGTTTATGGGAATACCAGGAGAAAACTTAAATGGAGTATTCTCAGCAAACGAATTCCTAACAAGAAATAATCTAATGAAAGCATTCAAAGAAGATTATGATACACCTATAAGAGTAGGTCAAAAGGTAGCTGTAGTTGGCGGCGGAAACGTTGCTATGGATGCTGCTAGAACCGCATTAAGACTTGGAGCAGAGGTTCATATAGTTTATAGAAGATCAGAATCAGAACTTCCAGCAAGAGTTGAAGAAGTACATCATGCAAAAGAAGAAGGTGTAATACTAGACATTCTTACAAATCCTACAGAAATCATAGGTGATGAAAATGGATGGGTTAAAGGCATGAAGTGTGTAAGAATGGAACTAGGTGAACCAGATGCATCAGGAAGAAGAAAACCTGTTGTTGTAGAAGGTTCAGAATTCATAATGGACGTAGATACAGTAATTATGTCCCTTGGAACATCACCAAATCCATTAATATCTTCAACTACAAAGGGCTTAGAAATAAATAAATATAAGTGTATAGTAGCAGAAGAAGAAACTGGTCTTACATCAAGAGCAGGAGTATATGCTGGAGGAGATGCCGTAACAGGAGCTGCTACAGTTATACTTGCTATGGGAGCAGGTAAAAAAGCTGCTAATGCTATTGATGAATTCTTAAATAAAAAGTAAATTGTGTTAATATGAAATTTACAATGCTGTATTAGCTTTAAGACTAATACGGCATTTTTTTATATGATTTGAGCAATGATTATTAAATAAT
The DNA here is from genome assembly GCF_055391695.1 of Clostridium nitrophenolicum. NCBI lineage: Bacteria > Bacillati > Bacillota > Clostridia > Eubacteriales > Clostridiaceae > Clostridium > Clostridium nitrophenolicum. Next base: position 5,167,121 of record NZ_AP042469.1, on the reverse strand, counting down.
ATTTATTTCATGATAGGAAAAATTGTTGTAAAATGTATAATATAAAGTAAAAAAATTGGAGGTAGAGATATGTTAGTAGAAAAGGTAAAAAAATACTACGGAGAGGAATATGATTTGAATTGTGCGGAAACCATAATATATGCAGCTAATGAGGAATATAATTTGGAATTGGACAAAAAGACTTTAAAGACAATGGCTGCTTTTGGTGGCGGTATGGCAATTGAAAGCGTATGTGGTGTAATTACTGGTTCTTTGGCTGTATTAGGGATACTCTTTACTAAAGAAAGAGCTCATGAAAGTGATAGAATTAAAGAGCTCACAAAAGAATTTTTTAATAAATTCGAAGAGAAGTTCGGAACAAACAGCTGCAATAAACTGAAAGAAGGATACAGAACTGAGGAAAGTAGATGCAGTGTCATGTTGTATTCAGCAGCAGAAATATTAGACGAAATAATTATAAGAGAGAGAGCAGAATAACTCTCCGTGTGTGGGAGGCAATAGTATGGATTTTAACTACATAGAAACTTTTGAAAATAGTATAGTAATAAAAGGTGTTAGGAATTTTGAGCTGGATCATATATTTGAATGTGGGCAGTGCTTTAGATGGAATAGGCAAGAGAATGGCAACTATATAGGAGTGGCTTTCGGTAGAGTAATAGAAGTAGAAAAAAAAGGCGAAGATGTTATAATATTTAATACAACTGAAGATGAATTTAATAGTATATGGAGTAATTATTTTGATTTATACAGAGATTATTCAGAGATAAAGAATGTACTAAGTAAGGATTCTATCCTAGAAAAGTCAGTAGAGTTTGGACATGGAATTAGAATACTTAGGCAGGACCCCTTTGAACTGATAGTTTCATTTATTATATCGGCAAATAATAGAATACCTATGATTAAGAGAGCAATAGAAAAGATAAGTCAAAAGTGGGGTAATGAATTAGAATACAAAGGGAAAAAATACTTAGCATTTCCTACGATAGAGCAGCTTAATAAAGCAACAGAAGAAGAGTTAGAGAAATGTGGCACAGGTTTTAGAGCGAAGTATATAAAGAATACAGTAGATAATATTTATGCTAACACAATAAAGAAAGATCAATACGATGAAAAGTATGATATTGATTGGATAAAATCCCAGGAAGATGATATATGCCACAAGGAACTGCAAAAATTTATGGGAATTGGACCTAAAGTTGCTGATTGTATAATGCTGTTTTCGATGCAGAAATACTCAGCATTTCCTGTTGACGTATGGGTAAAAAGGGCAATGCATTATTTCTATTTAGCCCCAGATGTGTCTCTAAAAAAGATAAGAGAATTTGGTATTAATAAGTTTGGAGAGTTATCAGGATTTGCGCAACAATATTTATTTTATTATGCTAGGGAAAACCACATAAATATTGATTAGTTGATTGTAGGATTTTATGAACCGAAAATTAGCTTATACACTAGAACATACTGCTAATACTTAAATTTAAAATACATGATTTTTAGTTGAGAGTTGAAAATTGCCAACTCTCAACTATTTATTTGCTCTCTTCTTCTATAAAAATTACTAACTTAGATTATAGTGTAAATTAACTTGTAAGTTATTTTATTTATAATTTTAAACAGTTTATATTTAAGTATTCTAAGTGTATAAATATTTTATAAAAATTTTTAATGTTTTGCCATTAAAAAACTGTTACATATTTTAAAATAATCTGTTATAATGTATAAGGGCTTGAATAAAGCTGATAAAGCTAACTGTATTATAAAATTAATTTTATAATTTAAATTCGTCATTGTAATATATTGATATATTTTTACAGGAGGGATATAGAAATGATAGCGTTTGAAACTCAATTAAAAAAGCTTAAATACTTAGTATTAAAAGAAGTAGCTTGTATGGCTAAAGAAAATAGAATAAATAAAGAAGAATTAGAAAAGGTTCCTTTTGCCATTGTACCAGGAGAAAAGGCTCAATACAGATGTTGTGTTTATAAAGAAAGAGCAATTGTTTATGAAAGAGCAACCTTAGCTTCGGGATTTATACCAAATAAAGGTGTTGAATCAGAAATAACTGAAATTAAAGATGATGGACAAATGTTATATGTATTATCAGCAGCTTGTGATAAGTGTCCTATTGATAAGTATACTATAACAGAAGCCTGCAGAGGATGTATTGAGCATAAATGCATGGAAGTATGTCCAGCTGATGCTGTAACTAGAGTTGCTGGAAGAGCATATATAAATCAAGAACTTTGTAAAGAATGTGGAATGTGTAAAAAAGTATGTCCATATAATGCTGTTGCGGAAGTAATGAGACCATGTAAGAGATCTTGTCCTACTGGTGCATTGGATATTAACCCTTCAAATAAAATAGCTGTTATAGAAAAAGAGGAATGTATAAATTGTGGTGCATGTATGGGAGCATGTCCTTTTGGAGCTATATCTGATAGAAGTTACATTACCAACGTAGTTAAATTGCTATCAGAAAAAAAGAAGGTATATGCAGTAGTAGCACCAGCTATAACAGGGCAATTTGGGCCTAAGATAACAGTTGGACAAATAAAAGAAGCTTTTAAGCAAGTAGGCTTTTTTGATATGGTTGAAGCAGCTTGTGGAGCAGATGCTGTAACTGTTCATGAGTCAAATGAATTTGCTCATAGAATGGAAAGAGGCGACAAATATATGACTAACTCATGCTGCCCAGGATTCATGAGTTATGTAGAAAAGAAATTCCCAGATCAAGCAGACAAGATATCTGGTACAGTGTCACCTATGGTTGCGACAGGAAGAATGATAAAAGAGATGTACAAGGATGCTGCTGTAGTATTTATAGGTCCATGTACTGCTAAAAAAGCTGAAGCAAGTAGAGAATCAGTAAAAGATGCTGTAGATTATGTTTTAACATTTGAAGAAATAGCAGCCTTAATGGGAGCTTTTAATGTAGATCCTGAGAATTGTGAAGATACAGTTATTGATGATGCTTCTATATTTGGAAGAGGCTTTGCACAAGGCGGAGGTCTCACTGCTGCAATAGAGAATTATGTAAAAGAAAAGGGACTTGAATCAGAATTTACCCCTGTTAAAGCAAGTGGAATGGATGAAATTAAGAGAACTATGACTATGGCCAAGACAGGAAGATTGCAAGGAAACTTTATAGAAGGTATGATGTGTGAAGGCGGATGTATAGGAGGCCCTGCAGCTATGGTTTCTATTATGAAGTCCAGACCTCAGCTAACTAAGTTTAGTGGACAATCTACTAAAAAATCCGTACTTTCAAATGAAAACCTAAATAAATTTGATGAAATAAATTTAGATAGATAATTATTTAACTTTGAGTAAAGCTGGGCTTTATTCAAAGTTTTTTTTATTTTGTAAAAAATTAAGTTTACTTTGATAAAATTGTAAGATAATATATAAATAAATTAAATTTTGTCTATATCAGGAGAAATCAAAATGAAGGAATTTTTGCAAGGTTTTTATAATAAACTGTCTAAATACAAATCTCATATAATGCTTGTGTTAGTTATGATTTTTTTTATCTTTACGGCACATGAATATTATATTAAATACTCTCATATTCTAAGGGATCCAAATAAAGTTAAGAATATAATTATGTCATATGGAAACTATAGTATTCTAGCATATATTCTATTACAAATCCTTCAGGTAGTGGCATTTTTTATTCCAGGGGAAATAATACAAATTGCTGGTGGTTACATATATGGTACTTTAGGAGGAAGTGTTTTATCTATTGTAGGAATAACAATAGGTAGTGCTCTGGCTTATGGATTTTCATCTTACTACGGTAAACCTTTAGTAAATAAAATAATATCAAAAAAAGACCTTAAGTTTTTTAATAGAATACTTAATATAGGAAGTATAAATACTATCGTTTTTCTATTATATTTAATTCCAGGTATACCTAAGGATGCATTGGCATATATTTGTGGTATCTCAAGTATAAACTTTAAAGATTTCATAAAATACTCAACGATAGCAAGGATTCCAGGAATCTTAGTATCTGCTTATTTTGGAGCTAAAATTAACAGTGGAAATAAGTTATTGTTGATTATAATAGCTGCTATATCTATATGCTTATTCATAGTTGGAGTTTTTAAAGGAGAAAAGATAGTAAAAGGACTAATGAAGAAAAGTTATGCAAGAGATGATGAGTAAATTATGTTTACTTATCATCTCTTATTTTTCTGTATAGCAGTCTAAGTAAGATACTGCAGCCTATTACCAGTAAAAGTATAAGCAGAGCACAGTGCAGAAAATAAGTTTCTGGCAAGATATTAATAATAGGATCAGTTTTAGGATCAAGAAGCCAATAGTCATTATTGAAAAATAGTTTGTGAAAAAAAGTAAAGCATTTATCAAAATTCCAAAGGAAACCGCTTAAAAGAAGAAAACAAGTACAAAAAATAATGTTAGAGCACCACTTTAAAAACAGATAATCTTTATACTTAATAGCAAAGTATATTGCAAATATAGTTATCAAAGTACAAATACCTAAAATAAAATTAAATTTTAAAAAAAGTTTTTTTACCTCAATAAAATGAATTATTCCTTCTTGCGATGATGGAAGAAGAGGGATATTAAAATCTATAGATTTACTTGAGTTTAAGTAGTTTATAAGGTAATCATAGGTTGATTTTATTTGAAGATTATTTAAGCTTGTATACTTTTCTAAATTTAAATATTTTATATCAAAATAATATAAAAGCCTAAAATTAAGAGTGATTTTAACTGATGAAATTATAACAAACAAAAATAGTGAGATAGAAAATATTAATCTAAGCAAACCTTTTAGTAATTTATCTATGATAATCATTCCTTTCATAAGCTAAAAATATAGAAAATTTTGTTATAATGGTATTATAACCGTAAAATAGGGAAAATAATATAGATGTATGTTTTTGAGGTAAAAAACTTTGCTCAAATAGTATAATAATGAAATTAATAGAAATGGGGAGAAATACCTATTTAATTTAATGCTGTTTGCTTATTTCGCCATTAACAATAGATTAAGTTGAAAATTAGAATTTGAAAATGTAAATACAATTATTTATTATAATAATTGTATTAGCACTCAAGAGTGATGAGTGCTAACAACAAAGTTAACAAAAAGATTTTAAATATAACATATAATTTTAAGGAGGGGTTTAAATGAGCATTAGACCACTTGGTGACAGAGTCGTTATTAAAAGAATTGAAGCAGAGGAAACTACAAAAAGCGGTATAGTATTACCGGGAACTGCAAAGGAAAAGCCACAAGAAGCTGAGGTTGTAGCAGTAGGACCTGGCGGATTAGTTAATGGAAAAGAAGTTAAGATGGAAGTAAAAGTTGGAGATAAAGTTTTATTCTCCAAATATGCTGGAAATGAAGTTAAGATGGATAACATCGAGTATATCATTTTAAAGCAAGACGACATATTAGCTGTAATAGAATAATACACTAAGAATGGTTCATAACGTACATTAAATATAACGAAATCGTAGGGAGGGTTTATTTATGGCAAAAAGCATTTTATTTGGCGAAGAAGCTAGAAGATCAATGCAAGCAGGTGTTGATAAGCTTGCTAATACTGTTAAAATAACATTAGGACCGAAAGGAAGAAATGTTGTACTTGATAAGAAATTTGGTTCACCACTTATAACTAATGATGGTGTTACTATAGCAAGAGAAATAGAGTTAGAAGATCCATATGAAAACATGGGAGCTCAGCTTGTTAAAGAAGTTGCTACAAAAACAAATGATGTAGCAGGTGATGGAACAACTACAGCTACTTTACTTGCACAAGCTATAATAAGAGAAGGATTAAAAAATGTTACAGCTGGTGCTAACCCAATGCTTATAAGACAAGGTATAAGAATGGCTGTTGATAAAGCTGTTGAAGAAATAAAGAAAGTTTCAAGACCAGTTGAAGGAAAAGAAGACATAGCAAGAGTTGCTGCAATATCAGCTGCTGATGAAGAAATAGGTAAGCTAATTGCAGATGCTATGGAAAAGGTAGGTAACGAAGGAGTTATAACTGTAGAAGAATCTAAATCCATGGGAACTGAACTAGATGTTGTTGAAGGTATGCAATTTGACAGAGGATATGTTAGTCCATACATGGTAACTGATACAGAAAAAATGGAAGCTTCAGTAGATGATGCATATATTTTAATAACAGATAAGAAAATATCAAATATACAAGATATACTACCAGTACTTGAGCAAATAGTACAACAAGGAAAGAAACTATTAATAATAGCTGAAGATGTAGAAGGTGAAGCACTAGCTACTTTAGTTGTTAACAAATTAAGAGGAACATTTACTTGCGTAGCAGTAAAAGCTCCTGGATTTGGTGACAGAAGAAAAGAGATGCTTGCTGATATAGCTACACTTACTGGCGGTCAAGTGATATCAGAAGAATTAGGAAGAGACTTAAAAGAAGCTACAATAGAGATGCTTGGAAGAGCTGACTCAGTTAAAATCAGCAAAGAAAATACTACAATAGTAAATGGAAAAGGCGATAAGAATGCTATCCATGATAGAGTAGCTCAAATAAAGAGACAAATAGAAGAAACTACATCAGATTTTGATAGAGAGAAATTACAAGAAAGACTTGCTAAGCTTGCTGGTGGAGTAGCTGTAATTAAAGTTGGTGCTGCTACAGAAACAGAATTAAAAGAAAGAAAGCTTAGAATAGAAGATGCTTTAGCAGCTACTAAAGCAGCTGTTGAAGAAGGTATAGTTCCAGGAGGCGGAACAGCTTATGTTAATGCAATACCAGAAGTAGAGAAATTAACTTCAGATGTTGCTGATGTTAAGATTGGTATAGATATAATAAGAAAATCATTAGAAGAGCCAGTAAGACAAATAGCATTTAATGCTGGAGTTGAAGGTTCTGTAATAATTGAAAAAGTTAAAACTAATGAAGTTGGAGTAGGATACGATGCTTTAAAAGATCAATATGTAAATATGATTAAAGCTGGTATCGTTGACCCAACTAAGGTTACAAGATCAGCTCTACAAAATGCTGCATCAGTAGCTTCAACATTCCTAACAACAGAATCAGCAGTAGCTGATATTCCAGAAAAAAATCCTGCTCCAATGCCAGGTGGCCCAGGAATGGGAATGGACGGAATGTACTAAAATAAAAAATAAAAGCGTTATGGTTTTGGCCATAACGCTCTTATTTTTATTTTTAATGATTACAAAATATTATAAAAATAGCAATGAGGAATTGAGATGATTATATATTATATAATTTTCATTTTTGGAGCAGTAATTGGCAGTTTTTTGAATGTATGTATATATAGAATACCGAGAGGAGAATCTATTGCTTTTCCTCCATCGCATTGTACAAACTGTAAAAAGGAAATTAAATGGCATGATTTGATTCCTATAATAAGCTATATATTTTTAAGAGGAAAATGTAGATATTGTAGGGAAAAAATATCAATAAGATATCCGATAGTAGAGTTTATAACAGCATTATTATTTTTGGCAAACTATAGTATATACGGCTTAACATTTGATTTTGTAAAATATACTACCTTTGTAAGTTTTCTAATTGTCATTGGAATGATTGATTATGATACCACAGACGTATATTTTTCTACCACATTATCAGGCATAGTTTCTGGAGTAATATTCATAGGAGTACTGGCTTATAATATGCTTCCAGTAAAAAGCTATATTTACGGTGGAATTTTAGGTGGAGGATTTTTAGCATTAATAATTCTAATAACTAAAGGTGGCATGGGCTGGGGGGATGCTGAGATATGCCTAATGAGTGGGCTGTTTCTTGGATTTAAACTTACTATATTAATGTTGTTTTTATCATTTATTATTGGGTCAATAGCAGGAATAGTACTTATTCTACTAGGGAAAAAATCAAAAAAAGATTACATACCATTTGGACCATATATAGCCTTATCAGCAATACTTTGTGTATTATCAGGAGAAAAAATTTTTTCTTTTTACATGTCGTTAATATTTTAATTTTCTCACCAAGAGAACCTGCTTAGGTTCTTTTGGTTTTTAAGTTTTTTCTTTATAAATATGTATGAAAACGTATGTATCTAAAAAAGCTCTAAATATATAAACAAAATAATTGACAAAGGACAAAAAATTGAATAAAATAATGTAAATAGTTCGAATAAAAAAGACATATAAGTTGCAAATTTAATCTTGTGTGATCTTTTTGGAATCAAAAATAATACATTTTGACTCATATATCCCCTGAATATGGCAGGGAGTCTCTACCGGAAACCGAGAATTTCCGACTATGGGTGGAATTTATGGCTATAGTATATAACCATATTAATTTCACACATAGGAAATTAATATGGTTTTTTGTTTTCGACAAATTAAATATGCTTATAAGTATTGTTTGTGAGCTAGATGTAAAAAATACGAAAGAAATAAGTTTTTATAAGAATATAAATTTAAAGGAGTGGGTTTAAATGGCAAGAATTTTAAAACAGGCATATACATTTGATGACGTACTTTTAGTTCCAAATAAATCAGAGATACTACCTAGAGATGTTTCATTAGCTACTAATTTGACTAAAAAGATAAAGCTAAATTTGCCTTTAATGAGTGCTGGAATGGATACTGTTACTGAGGCTAAGATGGCTATAGCTATGGCAAGAGAAGGCGGTATAGGAATAATACACAAAAATATGACAATAGAACAGCAAGCGGCAGAAGTGGACAGAGTTAAAAGACAAGAAAACGGAGTAATAACTAACCCATTCTTTCTTTCACCAGACAATACTATAAATGATGCATTAGCGGTTATGAGTAAGTATAGAATTTCTGGTGTACCAATAACTGTAGATGGAAAGTTAGTTGGAATAATAACTAATAGAGACATAGTTTTTGAAACAAACTATGATAAAAAAATATCTGAAGTTATGACAAGTGAAAACTTAATAACTGCTCCAGAAAATACTACAATAGAAGAAGCGAAGGATATACTTAAGCATCATAAGATAGAAAAACTTCCATTGGTAGATAATGATAATAACTTAAGAGGACTTATAACTATAAAAGATATTGAGAAAGTAAAAATATTTCCTAATAGTGCTAAAGATGAAAGAGGAAGACTTTTATGCGGAGCTGCAGTAGGGGTAACTGGTGATATGTTAGAGCGTGTGGCAGCCCTAGTTGAAGTTGGAGTAGATGTAATAACTGTTGATACAGCTCATGGACACTCAAAAGGAGTTATAGATGCAGTTAAAAGTATTAAGGAAAGCTATCCTGAACTTCAAGTTATTGCAGGAAATGTTGCAACTGCAGATGCTACAAAAGATTTGATTCTTGCAGGTGCAGATTGTATAAAAGTTGGTATAGGTCCAGGATCAATTTGTACAACTAGAGTTGTAGCAGGTGTTGGAGTTCCACAACTTACAGCTGTAATGGATTGTGTAGAGGAAGCTAATAAATATGGAGTTCCAGTTATAGCTGATGGTGGTATAAAATACTCAGGAGATATAGTAAAGGCTTTGGCAGCAGGTGCAAAAGTAGTTATGATGGGATCAATGCTAGCAGGATGTGAAGAAGCACCTGGAGAAAAAGAAATATATCAAGGAAGAAGCTATAAAGTATACAGAGGAATGGGATCATTGGCAGCTATGGCTTGTGGAAGTAAAGACAGATATTTCCAAGAGGGAAATAAAAAGTTAGTTCCAGAAGGCGTAGAAGGAAGAGTGCCATACAAAGGAATTGTAGCAGATACATTATTCCAACTTGCTGGAGGACTTCGCTCTGGTATGGGATATTTAGGATCTGAAAATCTAAATAGATTATATGAAAGTGCAACATTTGTAGTTCAAACAGCATCAGGACTTAGAGAAAGTCACCCACATGATATATCAATGACTAAGGAAGCACCGAATTATAGTGTTAATCTATAATTTTATAACTTGTTTTACAGGACAGTTGGCAGGAAAGTTTTATATTTACCCTTCTAAAAAATTTAAAACCTCTCTAGCTGCCAACTGTCAATTTTTAATTTATGAATTTGGAGGTAACTTATGGATAGAGAATTAGTTCTTATTGTAGACTTCGGTGGTCAATACAATCAATTAATTGCAAGAAGAGTTAGAGAAAATAATGTATATTGTGAAATAATTCCGTATACTCATTCTATAGATAAGATAAAAGAAAAAAATCCTAAAGGTATAATATTTACAGGTGGACCTAATAGTGTATATGGAGAAGGTGCTCCTAGAATAGATAAAGAAATATTTGAATTAGGCGTACCTGTTCTTGGTATATGCTATGGAGAGCAGCTTATTGCTCATACTCTTGGAGGAAATGTTAAAAGTCCTGATAAAAGAGAGTATGGTAAAACAGATGTAAGATTAGACAAAACATGTCTACTATTTGATGAAGTAGAAGAGAATGAAAGCTGCTGGATGAGCCATACAGATTATGTAGAAGTGGCTCCAGAAGGTTTTAGAATAGTTGGAACTACAACTCAAACTCCTGTTGCAGCTATGGAGCATGTTGAAAGAAAAATATACGGTGTTCAATTCCATCCAGAAGTTGAACATACACCATTTGGTAAGAAAATGCTTTCAAACTTCCTTTTTAAAGTTTGCGGATTAAAGGGTGATTGGTCAATGGCATCCTTTGCTGAAGAAAAAATAAGAGAGATCCGTGAAAAAGTTGGGGATAAAAAAGTAATATGTGCACTATCTGGTGGAGTTGACTCATCAGTAGCAGCAGTATTAGTTCACAAAGCAATTGGAAAACAGCTAACTTGTATATTTGTTGATCATGGTCTACTTAGAAAGGATGAAGGAGACCAGGTTGAAAAGATATTTAGAGAAGGCTTTGATATGAATCTAATAAGAGCAAATGCTCAGGATAGATTCTTAGGGAAACTTAAGGGTGTAAGTGACCCAGAGAAAAAGAGAAAAATTATAGGTGGAGAATTTATAAGAGTATTTGAAGAAGAGTCAAATAAGCTTGGAGAAATAAGTTTCCTTGTTCAAGGAACTATATATCCAGACGTAGTTGAAAGTGGAACAAATACATCTGCTACTATAAAAAGTCACCACAACGTAGGTGGACTTCCAGAAGACATTAAATTCTCACTAATAGAACCGTTAAGAGAATTATTCAAGGATGAAGTAAGAGCTGTAGGTGAAGAACTTGGAATTCCTCACCACTTAGTATGGAGACAGCCGTTCCCAGGACCAGGACTTGCAATAAGAGTTCTTGGAGAAGTTACAGAAGAAAAGCTTGCTATAGTTAGAGAAGCAGATGCTATATTCAGAGAAGAAATAGCTAATGCAGGGCTAGAAGGAGATGTATGGCAATACTTTGCTTGTCTTCCAAACATTCAATCAGTAGGAGTAATGGGAGACGAAAGAACTTACTGCCACACAATAGCTTTAAGAGCAGTAACTTCATCTGATGGAATGACTTCAGATTGGGCTAAAATACCATATGAAGTATTAGATAAAGTTTCAAGAAGAATTGTTAATGAAGTTAAGGGAGTAAACAGAATTGTTTACGACGTTACTTCAAAACCACCTTCAACTATTGAGTGGGAATAGGGTATAATAAATGACAAGTGGTTACTTAATCCACTTGTCATTTTATTTTAAATACTTAAAATGTAAATGATTACATTAATTTTTAAATATAAAAATAATTTCTAATAGTTGATTTATAAATATAAATAGAATAAAATTTCAATTGTAACTAATTTTACATAAAGGTGGAGGATAAGAAATGACTAAAAAAAGTTTAAAGTTAGATTTAAGTAAAGCTATGCCGTACTTACAAGAGCATGAAATAACTAGTCTTCAACCGTTTGTCAATGAGGCTCATAAAATGCTTCATGAAGGAACAGGGGCAGGAAATGACTTTTTAGGATGGGTAGACCTACCTGTGAATTATGATAAAGCAGAATTTGAAAGAATAAAGAAGGCAGCAGAAAAAATTAGAAGTAACTCAGATGTACTTATAGTTATAGGAATAGGTGGTTCATATTTAGGAGCTAGAGCTGCCATAGAAATGCTTTCACATACTTTTTCAGCAAGCTTATCAAAAGACAAGAGAAAAGGTCCTGCTATATTCTACGTAGGAAATAATATAAGTTCAACTTACATGTCAGATCTTCTAGAAGCCATAGAAGGTATGGATATTTCAGTTAATGTTATATCAAAATCCGGTACTACAACTGAACCTGCTATTGCTTTTAGAATATTTAAGGATTTAATGGAAAAGAAATATGGAAAAGATGGAGCAAAAGAAAGAATATTTGCTACAACAGATGCAGCAAAAGGAGCATTAAAAACTTTAGCTGATGCAGAAGGATATGAAACTTTCGTCATTCCTGACAATGTAGGTGGAAGGTTTTCAGTTTTAACAGCAGTAGGACTTTTACCAATTGCAGCAGCAGGAATAAGTATAGATGAAATGATAAAGGGAGCAGCTGATGCAAGAGAAGAATATAGCAGCACAGATTTAAACAGTAATACTGCTTATAGATATGCAGCAGCAAGAAATGCATTATATGCAAAGGGTAAAACTACTGAAATGATGGTTAACTTTGAACCTTGCCTACATTACTTTGGAGAATGGTGGAAACAGTTATTTGGAGAAAGTGAAGGAAAAGATAACAAGGGAATATTCCCAGCAGCAGCAGATTTTTCAACAGACTTACACTCAATGGGACAATATATTCAAGAAGGGTTAAGAGTTTTAACAGAAACATTTATAAACATTGAGAAGCCAAGAAAAAATATAACTATAGAAGCAGTAGAAGATAACTTAGATGGACTAAACTTCTTAGCTGGAGAAACTATGGACTTTGTTAACCAACAAGCTTTCAGAGGTACTGTTTTAGCTCATAGCGATGGAAATGTTCCAGCTATGATTATAAATGTACCAGAATTGACACCATATTATTTTGGATATATGGTATACTTCTTTGAAAAAGCTTGCGGATTAAGTGGATATTTGCTAGGAGTGAATCCATTTAATCAACCAGGAGTTGAAGCATATAAAAAGAACATGTTCGCTCTCCTTGGAAAACCTGGATTTGAAGAGATGAAAGCACAATTAGAAGAAAGATTATAGAATTATAAGCCCTGTATATGACTATGTACAGGGCTTTGTATGTAAAAAGGATGAAGAGAATTATGAAAATTATAGTAGATGCAGATGCATGTCCTGGTAAACAAATAATTGAGAAAGCAGCTAAAGAGAATAATCTAAAGGTTATTATGTATTGTGATATAAGTCATACTATAACAAGCAGTTATAGTGAAGTAAGATATGTTGATAAAGGTTTTCAAAGTGTAGATATGGCTTTAATTAATGTAACTGAAAATGGAGACATTATAGTTACTCAGGATTATGGAGTAGCAGCTATGGCACTTGGAAGAAAAGCCTATGCTATAAGCCCTAAGGGATATATTTACGACAATGATAATATGGATAGGCTGCTCTTTGAAAGACATATATCAGCTAAAGTGAGGAGAAGTGGAGGAAGAACTTCAAATCCTAAAAAGAGAATAAAAGAAGATGACGAAAGGTTATATTACAATTTATTGAATCTAATAAAAATGAATTTAAATAAAGAAATATAGGGATTCCAAAGAGGAACCCTTATATTTCTTCATAATCTATAAAGTCTACGTGATCTTTTGGACCTTCAGGAAAAAGTAATCCATTATTTATTCTTTCCATAATAGCGTATCCTTCTGGTGATTGTTTTATATCTATATTTTCTTTTTTATAAGTAAAATTTGGATTATGCCTATCTAAAGATTCTTTCATAAATATCGACCTCCTCTGGAGTAGGTTATCCAAGAAAACATTTTTTATCCTATATAAGGTTTGCTTTATAACTTAAATAGTATATAGGTAGATATTCTTTCAATATTTATATTCCCACCTGTGACGGTTTTATTTTCTGCTTTCGAATCACAATCTAAAGCTACATTCCATATTCCATTGGGAATGGATATATCTACACTATACTTATTAGCATTAAAAATAACAAGTATCTCTTTCCAAGAGTCACCATTAGCATAATCTTTTAATATATAAGCTATTGTATTGGCCGGTATATTATCAATAAAAGATAAGTGATTTTTTATACCCTTCAGCGTATTGATTCTAAAAGCAGGATGATTTTTTCTTATATTAATAAGTTTTTTGTAGTAATAAAATATATCAATAAACTCATATTTTCTATTCCAGTCTACCCAATTTACATGTTCGGATTTATTATAGCTGTTGCTATCACCGTTTTTAGTTCCGCAGAACTCTTCACCAGAGTATATAAATGGTATTCCTTGAGAGGTTAGATTTATAGCTGCACATAATTTTATCATTCTCTTTTTATTGTCAAAACTTTCAGTGGCACAACTTAAGTTTATTTTATCCCACAAAGTATTGTTATCATGACAGGATATATAGTTTATAGATTGATTTGGCGGTAAAAAATATCCAGATATACTTTGTTTTAATTTTTCTTCAAGTAAAGGCTTTCCAGTAGCGAATCCTTTATCCTCAATATTAAAAACATCACCTTTTATAAAATTTCTTATTTTATCGTTAAAAAAACCTATGCCAGGAAGCATCTTTACATTGTAATCAGCAGCTTTAAGATTCTTATCTAAGCTTGTATTTAGATCCCAACCCTCGCCATAACACATTACTGATCTTTCAAGCGTATTAAGTTTCTTACTTAAAGAGTTCATTGTATCTACATCAATAAGTCCCATAAGGTCAAACCTAAAACCATCAATATGATATTCTTTAGCCCAGTAAATTACTGAGTCTATAATAAATTTCCTTGACATAGAATGCTCAGAAGCAATATCATTACCGCAGCCGCTGCCATTAGAAGATTTTAAGTTATCATAGAATCTGAAGTAATAACCAGGGAAAATTTTTTCAAAGCTGCTATTTGGAGCATCATGTACATGATTATATACTACATCCATATTAATAGATAAATTATTTTTATGCAGATGTTGAATCATTTTTTTAAGCTCTAATATCCTACATGCTGGATCGTAGGAATTTGTAGCATAAACTCCTTCTGGTACGTTATAGTTTTGGGGGTCATATCCCCAATTATACTTAACAGGATTTGTTTCATCTACACTGAGATAACTGAAATCAAAAATAGGCATAAATTGAATATGTGTAATGCCTAATTCTTTTATATGATTTAAACAAGTAGATATACGTTTACTAGATTTTGTATTATCCTCAGTAAGTGCTAAAAACTTTCCCTTATGAATAGCGCCGCTGTCTGGGTGAGTGGATATATCTCTTATGTTTACTTCATATATTATAGTATCAGTATAGCTTTTAAACTCAGGGCACCTGTCATTTTCCCAATCTTGTGGATTAGTTTGAGACATATCTAAAATGGCACCTCTTGTTCCATTAACTCCGACAGCCTTGGAGTAAGGGTCCACGACCTCGTGAATTTTATTATAAACATTAACCTCATAGTTATAGTAATAACCATGTAAATCACCTTTTACTAGAAGAGACCAAAGGCCATTACTTTCTTTCATTGGTATTGTTCTTCTGTTTTCATGAGAGCAGAATTCCGATTTATTATAAAGGAGTAAATCAATATGAGATGCAGCAGGAGACCATACTCTGAACACAGTAAAATTTTTGGAGTATATAGCACCTAAAGAGATATGGTGATAGTATTTATCATCAAATTCTCTTGTTGAGAATAAAGGAAAATAATGCACCTTCTCATATAATTTTTCGTAACGTATAAAGGTCTCATATTTGATATTCACATCATTACTTAATGTAAATATGATATCATTATCGATTACACAATACTTAGATATAGATAGTTCTTTGCTGCCATTTTCTATTTGAACTTTATAAGATCTGAACTCAGCAGAATTATCCAAGGAAATTTTTATCTTATTGAATGTTAGTAATAAAATATTAAAAATCTTCATTTAAATAGCCTCCATTTAATAAGTTGATGTTGAAACTATTTTATAACTATAATATTAAATTATTATATAAATGTTAATAAAAAACTATTACAGAATATGGGATTATAGTATAATGGAATTTAGATACATATTAAACAGGGGATGGGTAAATAGAGATGAATGAGTTAGGTATTATTTGTAATTTGGAGAGTCCGCAAGAAAAAGAAACAAATATAATAATAACTATTGAAAATAATTTAGGAGAAAATTTTTTATACAAATATATGATTGGATGTAATGGAACATGGAGTACATTAAAAGATTTTACTGAGGAGGATAGGGCTTCATGGGTTCCTGAGGAAGATGGAAAGTACATAATAATGGTACAAGCCAAAAAGGTAAAAGGAGAAAAAAGTTTTGACTATGTATCCAGATTAGATTATATAATAGGAAAAGTTGAAGAAAAGTTAATAAATAGTATAACCCTGAACAAATATGAATTCGATTTAGGAGAAAAAGTTAATTTATTTGTTGATGCTAATAAATTTCCACTCATGTTTAGGTATTGGCTCAGAATTAATGATGAATGGAAGATTATAAAAGACTATTCTGCAGACAATGACCTTACGTGGACAACCAAATCTATTGGAAGAGGACAAATATTAGTAGAGTGTAAGAATATAGACTCTAAAAATAAATATGATGATTTTCAAACCGTTGAATTTGAAGTTATCCCATTGAAAAAAGTAGAAATAACTGATTTTAAGTGTTTAACATCAGATCTAATTGAAGATCACGAGATTATATTCCAGGTTGACGCAACTTATGATGAAAATAGAACAATACTATACAAGTTTATAAAGATAACTTCGAATGGGGAAGCTGATTGTGTACAAGATTATTCAACAAAAAGAACTGTAAGTTATATAGAAGAGCAAAGTGGAGATTATAAGATTTTGTGTCTGGCAAAGGATATGTATTCTACCAGTGAATATGACGATAGAGCTATAATCCATTTCAAAGTAAAAAAGTATAATGAAATTTTTATAAAAAGTTTTGCAGCTGATTTAAACTCTCCACAGCTATGTGAAACATCTATAGTACTTAAAGCAGAAACTGTTGGTGGAAGAGAGGTATTATACAGATACATAATTGAAGGAAAATGCCCTGAAGATTCAGGATATACAAGAAATAAAACTTATATATGGAAAAGTAAGATTCCTGGAGAATATAAATTAATACTATGGGTTAAAGATAAGTCTTTTGAAGGAAAATATGAAGCATCAGAAACGATGAGCTTTATAATAGATGAACATAGTAAAGAACCGGTGAGAATTGATAGAGTTTTGATAGATAAAGGCAGTAATGTTTTAGTCGATGAGAAGGTTAATGTTAAAGTTAATGCATCAGGCGGTACTGACTTAAGATATAGTTTTATAATAAAAAGAGATGGATTAGAATTAGAGAAGATGGACTATGGTACATGTAATTGGATAAACTTTATTCCAAACAAGCAGGGATGTTATGAACTTGAAATAAGAGTTAAAGACAAATACTCAAGCAGAGAATTTGACTGTCATTGGATAAAGAGCTTAGAGGCACTTAAATATGTTCCCGCTAATATTGATTATATACTATTCCCGGCGAAGGAATACTATATAGTTGGGGATAAAATTAGTATAAATTCTATAACTAGAAATACTACTAATACACTTCTTAAGTATGTTTTAAAAATCAATGAACGTAAAGTTGAAGAAACAGATTATGTCTTAGAGAAAGCATATGTGTTTACCCCTAAATACAGTGGTTTATATAGTGTAGAAATTTTCGCTAAAAACAAAGATAGCGATAAACCTTTTGATTGTAAAAAAGATATAAAAGTAGAAGTACATGATGCATTTCCTATAACAGATACTAAAATAACCTGTGATAAGGTAAAGTTTATATGTAATGAATCTATAAATTTTACTGTGCATAGTGAGGGCGGGAAAGATGTAATGTATGAGTTTTATGTCATGGAAAAAGAGGATTGGAGTTTAGTTCAAAATTATAGCAAAAAAAATTATTATACACTTATACCATTTTGCAAAGAAGAGTATAAGGTATTAGTACTAGCTAAGAGCCAATATAGTGAAGTTTCTTATGAAGACTATGACACATTTATATTCAATGTAGAATGATTATGCCTAAAGTTATTATTATAAAATACGATATATAATTTAGTGCAAAGAAAACATAGGTTGGTGAAAATATGAATGTAGATAACAATAAAAAAGTTGAAGATTTTCTACAATTTCAACTTATGACTCAAATGTTTAAAGAAGCAGTTGGAGACTCAGACTCTTTTGGGCTGATTATGGAAAGCTTAACTAAGGCTATGACGGATAGTGATGGAAATTTAGATTTAAGCAAACTTGGGTTGGGAGATGGAGACTTAAGTAAGCTCGGATATGGTGCAGGAGAAAGACTGAACTCTGCATATAAGGGCTTGAAAAGCGATATAAAGAGTGGAAATTTAAGTATAGAAGAAGCGGTAGAAAAGGCTTCGAGAAAGTATGGTCTTGATAAATCCCTCATAATGGCAGTTATAAAACAAGAATCAGATTTTAATCCTAAATCCACATCAAATGCAGGAGCAATGGGACTTATGCAGCTTATGCCTGGTACTGCGAGGGAATTAGGGGTCTCTGATGCATATAATATAGAGCAGAATATTGAGGGTGGTACAAAATATCTAAAAGGATTACTAGATATGTATGGTAACTCAAAGGAATTGGCTTTGGCTGCTTATAATGCAGGACCAGGAACTTTGAAATATAGAGGAGTAAGAGATTCCTCAGATATTTCTAAACTGCCATATGAAACTAGAGATTATGTACAAAAGGTTATGAAATACTACGACAAATAAAGAATTTTTTAAACAGTCTTTAGTTAGGCTGTTTTTATTTTATAGCTAAAAGGTTATAATAATTAATAGAATTTAGGCGCATGCAAAATTATTAGGAGGTAGCTGATGGAAAGATTAGATAAAGTTCTATCCAATTTAGGGTATGGAACAAGAAAAGAAGTAAAAGCACTAGCTAAAGATGGTGCTATAGAAGTTGATGGATCAATAATTAAAGATAGCGGAATGAAGATAGATCCTAATATTTGTAAAATAAGAGTTTCAGGTGAATTAGTTAACTATAGAAAATATATATATCTTATGATGAATAAGCCTGACGGTGTGGTTTCTGCTACATTTGACAACTATGATGAAACTGTCATAGATTTACTTGATCCAGAACACCAAGTTTTTAATCCGTTTCCTGTAGGAAGATTGGACAAAGATACAGTAGGACTGCTATTACTGACAAATGATGGGGAACTAAACCATAGGTTAATATCACCAAAATGGCATGTAGATAAAGTTTATTACGCTGAAATAGATAAAGTTGTTGATGAAAAAGATATTGAGGCCTTTGAAAAAGGAATCACCTTAGATGATGGTTATAAGTGTATGCCTGCTAAACTAGAAATATTGCAGGCAGATAGCGATGGTTCAAAGGTGAAAGTAACTATACAGGAAGGAAAATTTCATCAAGTTAAAAGAATGTTTCAAAGTAGAGATAAGAGTGTAGTGTATTTAAAAAGAATAAAATTTGGACCACTTGATTTAGACATAAATTTAATTGAAGGTGGGTATAGAGAATTATCAGAAAAGGAAGTGGAAATACTTAAAAAAATTTAAGATTTTTCAACATATGAAATTAATTCAGGCATTTTAATATATTTTTACAATTAATTATGCAAAATAGCTTGAAATTTCATTTTTACTTTAATATAATAATCTTGCAAGGATAAATAAAAGGAATAAATAGCCCCCTTTTTATTTATGAGCGAACAGCCCATGCCCCAATGGGCTGTTCTTATTTTGTATTAATTTATAATAATTTTGTAGATTAATACTTTAATACGTGATAGAATTAAAATGAATAGGAAATAATTATAATAACGTATAGTAAATAAGGAGTTGAGCTCATGGAAGAATACAAATCCAAATTACAAAGTGAGGCTATGGATTTTTTATGTGAAGCTATGTTATCTCTAAAGACAAAAGAAGAATGCTATAGATTTTTTGATGATATATGTACTATAAATGAAATAAAAGCACTTGAGCAAAGACTTCAAGTGGCAAAAATGTTAAAGAATAAGAGAACATATTTAGATATTGCTGCAGCTACTGGAGCAAGTACTGCTACTATTAGTAGAGTAAACAGATGTTTGAATTATGGTAGCGACGGATATAATATCGTTTTAGAGAGATTAAAAGGCGATAGCGAAGAATAATATATGTATTATATAGAAACTTTAGATTTCCAAAAAATGTGTTGATATAAATCAACACATTTTTTACGTTTAATAATGATTAAATCAGTACTTAAATGTTATAATATTAAACATGAGAATTTTGTATAATAACCAGGGAGTGAATTGTATGGATTTAAAAAAGCTTTTAAATAAGGAACAGTATGATGCAGCTGTAACTGTAGAAGGACCGCTATTAATTTTAGCTGGTGCTGGTTCAGGTAAGACAAGAGTGCTAACGCATAGAATAGCTCATATGATAAAAGATTTAAATATATATCCTTCAAAAATTTTAGCTATCACTTTTACAAATAAAGCTGCAGGAGAAATGAAGGATAGAGTAAGAAGCTTAGTTGGTGATGAAGTGGATAACATGTGGGTCTCCACATTTCACTCAAGCTGTGTAAGAATTTTAAGAAGAGAAATTGATAAATTAGGATATAATAAAAATTTTGCTATATATGATAGCTATGACCAAAAAATATTAATCAAGCAGTGTATGGAAGAATTAAAAATAAATGATAAAGATATAACCGATAAAGAGATAATAAATAAAATAGGAGAACAGAAGGACAATTTAGTATCTCCAGAACAATTTAAGAGAGAAAATGAACATAATTTTAGATTGAATAAAATTGCAGATATGTACAGTTTATATCAAAAAAAGCTTAAAAATAATAATGCATTAGATTTTGATGATTTAATTTACAAAACAGTAGAGTTATTTAAGAAAAATCCTGATGTATTGGAATTCTATCAAAAGAAATTTAAATACATAATGGTAGATGAGTACCAAGATACCAACAAGTCCCAATATGAGTTTGTAAGACTTTTAGCATCAGCTCATAGAAACATTTGTGTTGTTGGTGACGATGACCAGTGTATCTATGCATGGAGAGGCGCAGACATAAGAAACATATTAGACTTTGAAAAAGATTATCCAGAAGCAAAGGTAATTAAGCTTGAGCAAAACTATAGATCTAAAGGAAATATATTAAGAGCTGCTAATGATGTTATAAAAAACAATGCTCAAAGAAAGAATAAAATCCTTAGAACAGAAAGTGAAAGTGGAGAAAAAATAAAATTACATAGATCATTTTCTGATATAGATGAAGGAATTTATGTAGCATCTCAAATAAAAAGAATTAGAGAAGAGCAAAATAAAAAATATAAGAATTTTGCAATACTTTATAGAACTAATGCTCAATCTCGTATATTTGAAGATGTTTTTATGAAATCCAATATACCATATAGAATAGTTGGTGGTCTTAAGTTTTATGACAGAAAAGAAATAAAAGATATAATGGCATATTTAAAGTTTATAAATAATCCACTTGATGATGTAAGCTTAAAAAGAATTATAAATGTTCCTAAAAGAAGCATAGGAGATACTACAGTACAGAAGGTTCAAGAGTTTGCAGGATCAATGGATGAGTGTATGTATAGTGTTTTATTAGATGTTGAAGAAGTATTAAAGCTTTCAACTAGAACTATATCATCTATAAAGAAATTTGTAAGCTTAATAAATAGCTTTATTAGAAGCAGAGACCAAATTAAAGTATCTACCTTGATAAAAGAAATATTAGAGACTACAGGATATTTAGAAGAACTTAAAAATTCAAAGGATTTAGAAGCGCTAAGCAGAATAGAAAACTTAAAAGAGCTTGTATCTGCGGCTGTAGAATTTGAAAGTTCATCGGAAGATAAGTCTCTATCTGCATTTTTAGAAAAAGTTACTTTAGTATCTGATATAGATAATTTTGATGAAGAGGCGGATAGTGTAGTTATGATGACAGTCCATAGTGCAAAAGGGCTAGAGTTCCCTGTAGTATTTATGGTTGGTATGGAAAATGGAATATTCCCGGGAAATCAAGCTTTAAATGATTTTGCTGAAATGGAAGAAGCGAGAAGGCTTTGTTATGTTGCAATAACTAGAGCTGAGGAGCAATTATATATAACTTCTGCTGAAACTAGAAGAGTGTTTGGAAAAACCGCTGCCTTTTCAGAATCAGACTTTATACAGGAAATATCTAAGGAATTAGTAGAATATGATAATCCTGCTAAAAGGAGCTTTGGAAAGTTTGGAACTACTATGAATAGTAACTTAAATAGTAATTTAAATAGAAATAGCTTTAGTAATTCACCATCTCCGCTAAGAAATACAGGAATTACACAAGTTGCAGTGGATGCTGCTAGTAATAATAAAGAAGATAAAAGCTCTCTAAAGCTTGAAAATATCAAAGTCGGAATAAAAGTTAAACATCTAAAGTTTGGAGTAGGAACTATTGTAAGTGTTTCTAAGGTTGGAAATGACGTAAAACTTACCATAGCTTTTGATAAGATGGGAATCAAAAACTTAATGTATGGAGTCGCTCCATTGGAGGCTGTTTAGGGGGGAAATATGAGTTTAAATAGTGATAAAGTAACAAGAATTAAGGAACTAGTAGAGGAATTAAATAAGTATGCACATGAATATTATGTATTAGATAACCCAAGTATTTCAGATAAAGAGTATGATAAAAAATACGATGAGTTAACTAAAATTGAAAAAGAAGCTGGAATAGTACTTCCTTACTCTCCCACACAAAGAGTAGGAGACAGAGTGCTGACTGAGTTTCAAAAATATACTCATAAAGGAAGATTATGGAGCTTGGATAAAGCACAAGATATTCAGGAAATTAAGGAATGGCATACGAGAAACAAAAAAGTAGTAGATGAATATAATTCTAACCATGAAGATAAGTTGCCTGAACTTAAATATGTGCTTACTAAAAAGTTCGATGGACTTACTATTAACTGCACCTATGATGAGAATGGAATACTTATTAAAGCTGCCACTAGAGGAACAGGTGAAGTCGGAGAAGATATAACAGCACAGGTAAAAACAATAAAAACTCTTCCGCTAAAAATAAATAACAGTAGTGTCATAGAAGTTCATGGAGAGGCTGTTATGACGAAGACAGCTTTTGAGGAATATAATAAAAAAGCTGAAACTCCACTAAAGAACTTAAGAAATGGGGCTGCTGGAGCTCTAAGAAACTTAAATGTAAAAGAAACAGCCAGAAGAAATTTATCTGCATTTTTTTACGATGTAGGATATAACGAAGGAACAGCATTTAGAAGCTACATTGAAATGATGAACTTTATAAAAGAAATGGGCTTTCCACAAGATGATTATGTTAAAGTGTGCAGAAACATAGAAGAGATAGAAGAAGAATTAGTAGCTGTTGAAGGTATAAGAAATACATTAGATTATGATATAGATGGTGTTGTTATTGTTGTAGATGACATGAAAACAAGAGATATACTTGGATATACTATAAAATTCCCTAAATGGGCAATTGCATATAAGTTTGAAGCAGAAGAAGCTACTACAAAACTTTTGGATGTAGAGTGGAACGTTGGCAGAAGTGGAAGAGTAACTCCTACTGCAATACTAGAGCCAGTGGAGCTAGCTGGAGTAACTGTTAAAAGGGCTACACTTAATAATATGGATGACATACAAAGAAAAGGAGTAAAAATTGGCTGTCACGTGTTTGTGCGCCGTTCTAATGATGTAATACCAGAAATTATGGGCGTAGTTGAAGAAAGTTTGAAAGAAAGTAATGAAATAGAACCACCAATAATATGTCCTTACTGTGGTAGTGAGCTGGTACAGGAAGGGGTGCATTATTTTTGTGAAAATACTTTATCCTGTAAACCTCAGATGGTAAAGAGTATTGTGCATTTTGGAAGTAGAGAAGCAATGAATATAGAAGGTTTTAGTGAAAAGACTGCAGAACAGCTTTTTGAAAAACTTCAGATTAAATCAATTGCTGATTTATATAGAATAAAAAAAGAAGATTTACTTACACTAGAAAAGTTTGGGGATAAAAAGGCTCAAAATCTAATTGATGCTATAGAAAAGAGTAAAAGTTGCGATTTATCGTCCTTTATATTTGCGTTGGGCATACCTAATGTGGGGAAAAAAACTGCTAAAGATTTGGTTAAGAAATTTAAAAATTTAGATAATCTGAAAATAGCTTCCATAGACGAACTTACATCTGTTCAAGATATAGGAGATATTGTTGCTAAAAGTATAATAGAATTCTTCAAAGAGGATAAAATAATACAAAGTATAAATGAACTACTGCAATTAGGAGTTAATCCTCGTTATGAAGAAGAAGAAATATTAGAAAGTGTTTTCTCTGATAAAACCGTAGTAGTAACAGGTACATTGAAAAACTATACTAGGAGCAGTATAAAGGAAAAATTAGAATCACTTGGAGCAAAGATTGCAGGAAGTGTTAGTAAAAAGACAGACTATGTTTTAGCTGGAGAGGAAGCAGGATCTAAATATGATAAGGCAGTAGAATTAGGTGTAAGAATATTAAGCGAAGATGATTTTGAAAAAATGTTGTAGGTATTTACAAAATTATAAAAAAGGTTTATTATGAGAATGGTTTTGTTTGTACTAAAATAAAAACACAGACATGCGGAGGAGAGAAATGAGAAGGGCTATTCACTTTTTAGGATGGATGGGAGTGTCGTTAACAATACTCACACTAGTATTAACGCTCCTTACTACATATCAATTTACATATGTAAAATATTTTGATAGCTATTATACTCTTCAATGGTGTATATTCTTTACAATGGTTATTTGGGCTATCAATATGTTTGATTTTAAGGCTAGTTTTAAAAACGCAGCATATCCGGTAGCATGTATACTAATAGCAGTTGGAACGATTTTTTTTATTTATATGAAAGTTTATTAGAATTTTTGCAGTTTGAATTAAGCAGTATATTTAAAAATGGGTACAATTTTTAATAAAATTGTACCCATTTTATTTGCAGATATTTATTTTTACATATCTTTTGAGTTTTCATCTTTTTTCGTGAGCATATACATATGCTGAGTTAATTTTTCCATTAAGTAATTTTTATATTTTAATTGATTTAATATTTGGGTAAGGGTTATAAATCCCCACACCAAGGCAAATATTAAAATTAACATAGTTAATATGCCTAGTATTTCTACAGCAAGAATCATTTTAGCTTCCTCCGTAATTATCTATTAGACTTTTTATCAAGATACGATTTTATCTTATTTGCTTTTAGCAGAAACTGCTAAAAATACGTAAATATTATATCATAAAAATAGGGAAAAAATATCACTTTTGATTAAAAATAGGGAGAAAATTAATTGTATCAAAATTATATTTAACTTCATATAATTAACTAATATTAATAATTTGTGGAGGAGGAACGTGAGCAATATAGTTGGTAAAGCTTATTTGAAACTAAAAAAATATGAGGCTTATAAGACAAAAAATAAGCTAAAAAGAATAAACATAGACATGATAACTGAAAACATAACTAAAAATTGTTGGAATT
Source organism: Clostridium nitrophenolicum (assembly GCF_055391695.1). Classification (NCBI taxonomy): domain Bacteria; kingdom Bacillati; phylum Bacillota; class Clostridia; order Eubacteriales; family Clostridiaceae; genus Clostridium; species Clostridium nitrophenolicum. Next base: position 5,141,453 of record NZ_AP042469.1, on the reverse strand, counting down.
ATAATATACATTATAATATAATTTTAAAAAATTCAGATTTTGTTATTATAAAGCTCACAGGAGCTGAAAGAACCATATTATTTAAATATCATAAAAAAGAAAAGGTTTTGCTGCAAGAGTATGAAACATTCTTAGAGTACTTAAATCAGCATGATATAGAAAGAGGTATATATATTACTACAGGTGTATTCGATGAAAAAATAAACAAATATATTGATACTGGTTTCTATAAAAAGGTTCAAAAGATAGATGGTATTAAATTTATGAAAAAGCAATTTAGTATTGAACAATTAAGCTTTTTAGAATATCTTCCTCAATGAATAGAAAATAAACAAAACTTTATACAGGTTTTGTTTATTTTTCTTTTAAATGCCAATAATTTAAATATAGATATCCAACCTGAGTGCTTGACTTATCCAAGCTGGATATCTATAAGGCATTTGAAATAAAATATACTAACATATTGATTATTTTTTATATGTTTAAAGAATTGTTAAAGAAAAAAGTAGGGAGATAGTTCATGAAAAAGTTTATAGTTAGCATATTAATTTTAAGTTCTGTATTTTTGAATGGATGCGTTGAGAAGAGTGTACAAGGGAATAAAAATGTAAATATAAAAGATTATATAGTATATAATGTTGGAAAGCTGCCAAAAGACTTATCAATGCTTACAGACTATAATGTTAGACAGCAAGATTTTCTTGTAAATTTATTTGAAGGATTAGTGAAAACAGATGAAAAAGGAAACATTATTCCTGGTTTAAGTGATAGTTGGACTTTAAGTAAAGATGAAACCTGCTATACATTTAATATAAGAGAAGATGCAAAATGGAGTGATGGAAGCGATATTACAGCAGAAGATTTTGTTACCTTCTTTTCTCAAATATTAAATAAAGATTTAAATAATAAGTTTGCAGAACAATTATATTATATATTTGGTGCTTCAGAATATAGACATGGTAAAAAAGAATTTAATGATGTGGCAATCAGAGCTATTGATAAGAAAAAACTTGAAATAAGATTAAATTATCCTTGTAATTACTTTTTGAATATACTTGCAGAGCCAATATATTCGCTAAGAAAATTTAATAATGATCTATTTGAGTGGAAAAAAAATTATAAAGAAATCTTATATACAGGGTGCTTTATTATAGATGATATATCTAATAATAGTTATATAAGCCTTGTAAAGAACAACAACTATTGGAACGAAGATACAGTGAAAAGTAACAAGATTATGTTATCCTGTATTGATGGTAGTGAAGCAGCATTAGCTGCATACCAAAGCGATAAGATAGATATATTTGTAGATCCGCCAATAAGTGAAACTAAGAATCTTATTAGTTTAGGAAAAGCTAATCAGGTATCAACATATACAACTGATGCTCTGGTTTTTAACTTAAAAAAAGAGGGTATAACAAAAGATGTTAACTTCAGAAAAGCCATAGCAGCAAGTATGGATAGAAGCTATATGTCAAAAGAAATATTAAGCGACACAGCAAAACCAGCTTTAACATATATTCCGACAAACATTAATAATGGCTTAAATGGACAATTCGTAAACAAGTCATATTTTACAAGCACTTTAGAAAAAGATAAAGCATTAGATTTTATAAAAAAAACTAAATTTGATAAAAATAATGAACCTTTAAAGTTAATTTATTTGGACACAATAGAAAATAAAAAGGTTTGTGAAGCTATATCTAAAAACCTACGTGATAATTTACAGATAAAGATTGAGTGTATCGGTTACAGTGCTGAAGAGTTTAATGATGAATTGAGTAAGGGAGATTATGATATGGCTAAAGTCGAATATGAAGGAAGTTATGATTATCCTCTATCATTTCTTGAAGTATGGACTATTAATTCGAAGGATAATATTTACGGATACAAGAATATTGAACTAGACAATATATTAGAAAAAAGTAAAATGGAAAAAGATAAAGGTAAAAAAATAGAACTATTAAGGTCTGGAGAAAATATATTATTTGAAGATATGCCGATGATTCCAATGTATTGTAGTAATATAGTAATTTGCAAAAAAAGTAATATAGAAGATATAAGCATTACAAAAAAGGGAAATATTAAATTAGATAAAGTATACATAAACTTGCAGCCTTAATAAAAAAACTACCCCTTAATTTGAAGGGGTAGTTTTTTTATTAGGTTGCTTTGAAATAAAGTAGGCGCAGTCTGCTTCTCCATTAGCCGAAAAACTTGAAATTGGTGTTACATGATTTAAAGTACATTTTCCGTTTCTTTCATGTATGCACTTTTCAGAACAATTTATGTTCATCATAAATTACATACCTCCTTTTAAAGCAGGCTGAAGTTTTAGCATAAGTACATGCTTGTACTGTGGTTATATTATTATAACCCAAAAATTAAAATATTATTTTTTAATATTCTTGTTCAAATTCTATATCTTCTTCCATTATCTTACGAACCAACTTTTTTGGCCTTAGAACGTGAATGATCAAGAAGAATATCAACATGTTTTTATAAGTATCAAAGGAGTTTTTAGGAACTTTAAAGACTTCTTTTTTCTTATTATAGCAAACATTTTTATTAAATACTGCAGCTAATTCGCAGTTTTCAGGAGTAGGAATTGAGGCCATCCTAAAATCTTGCTCTTCTAGTAGATCTTCAGATTTTAGTGTATAGTTTTTATATCTTTCTATATCCTGCAAGTCAGGAGTGTCAGGCCAACTTGCTATAACTCCAGAATCTACAAGTTGACGCTTAAATACATCTAATATTATTAACTCACTCTTATCCGCATCTTTACTTGTATGTGAATGAATAATGCAAACTAAAACATATAGAGCAATTTCTAAGCAAGAAAAAGTGATGTCTTTACTTTCAGTGTCTTTAAGGAAGATGCCTTTTTCAGGGTCATATAATTCAAGAAACCTAGCATACATATTTTCTGCTTTATCTTTAAATTTCGCAATTCCTGTATTCCTATAGAATAGGATAAAATTAATATAATTCATACACTCTTTCTCTAAATCAAATTCTATAGAACAATCATTATTTTTTTCATACAGTAATTCCGATAAATCTAGTAATAAAACTTTACAATCTTCATTTTTAGAATACTTGTAAAATATATTTAAACCTAAGCATAGCTCAACAAGTTCACTAGAAGAAAGCAAATATAGCTCTTCTTTGAAAGTAATAAACATATTTAATATATCTAGTGAAAAGTTTTTGTAATTATATTTATCCTCATCTTTGCACAAGTAAGCGCACTTATAGTATGCTGCCATTAATAATGCTTGAGTGGAAAATTTAAATTTTTTATTTTTTTCTTCGAATTTTAATTCGCCAGTAAAAAGATCACTTGCGTCTTTTTTATCTATAAATACTCCTTCCTCATTTCTAAAATAAGAAGCATAAAATTCTAGTTGTTTTTTAGACAACAACAAGTATAGGTTAGCTAAATTGTAATTTTTGGTATTTATGTTTTTAAAGATACTGTAATAATCGTGTAATTCTAAAAGACATAATGTCATTAAAGCGTTACTGTCTATGTTTATTTCTTTTTTAAATTTATCTTCATCCCAGCATAAGTTATTTTCAATGTTAATAAGTTTAGGACTTGCCTTTTTATATATACATAGAAGTGGAGAAACATCTCTAAATGTGTTAATATCAAAATTAGATATATTTTTTACTTTAAGTTCTTTAAGCGAGGTGTATACCCCGCACTTAGAGTATAGTGTAATTTGTTTTAAAGATTCTTTTGCTAAATAAAAGAGCTGATGTTCAACATTTTCTTTTTTTAATTTATTTATTCTTAGAAAGGGTCCTATATATTTCAAACACATACACCTACCATAAATTAATCCTTATATAAATAATATGTAGTAGGTAGCAAAATAGTGCTTGTTTATTTAATAGAAAGGAAGAAATTTTAATGAAAGTAGGAAAATTAAACTGGGATGATCTAAAAGAAATAATAGATGGCAGCAGAAAAGTTAGGAGAGACGATGTAAGAATCAGAAGTGGTGTAGGCGAAGATTGCAGCGTAGTAGAATTTGGCAGCTATGAATGTATACTTTCTACAGATCCTATAACTGGAGCGGATACTAATAGTGGTAAGTTAGCAGTACATATAAACTGTAATGATATAGCTTCCTGTGGAGTTGAACCTATAGGTATTTTAGTAACAATTTTAGCTCCAGAAAATACATCACTAGATGAAATAAAAGAAGTAATGAAAGAAATAGGAGAAGAAACTCAAAAGCTTAATATTGAAATCTTAGGAGGTCATACAGAAATAACAAGAGCTGTAAATAAAATGGTAATATCTTGTACGGTAATTGGTAAAGCTCCAAAAGGAAAAGCAGTAGCTACTTCAGGAGCTAAGGAAGGGGACGATATAGTCGTTACTAAACAGTTATGTCTTGAAGGCACTAGCATAATAGTTAATGACTATAAAAATAAAATAAAAGATATTCTAACAGAAGCGGAAATAGAAGAAGCCCAAAGTTATACAAATTATTTAAGTGTAGTAAATGAAGGAATTATATCTGGAAACTTTGGAGTTAATTCTATGCATGATATAACAGAAGGGGGAGTGTTGGGTGCATTATGGGAAATTGCAGAAGCCAGCAACATGGGATTTAAGGTATACAAAGAAAAGATGCCTATAAGTAGTATAACCCAAAGGATATGCAGAGAATGTTCTATAGATCCTCTTAGATTTATATCATCAGGAAGCATGCTTATAACAACTAAAAATGGGAATGAATTAATAGAAATACTTGAAAAAGAAGGTATCAAAGCTACAATAATAGGTAAAATTATTAAAGGAAAAGGTATACTGGTGGATAAAAACATAGAAAAGGAAGTAGATCCACCTGAAAGAGATGAGCTATTTGTGCTAGAAGAAAAACTGAAATAAACTGGTAGAATTGAATGCACAATAGGCTATTAATAATGTATAATAATTAAGTAATAGAAAGTTAGTTCTTTTGGAGGTAAAAAATGAGAGTTGATGGTAGAAAAAATGATCAAACTAGACATATAAAAATAACAAGAAATTATACAAAATATGCAGAAGGTGCAGTTTTAATAGAAACAGGTGACACAAAGGTAATTTGTACAGCATCAATAGAGGATAAGGTTCCTCCATTTTTAAAAGGAAAAGGTGAGGGATGGATTACTTGTGAATATAATATGATACCAAGGGCTACTCAAGTTAGAAAAGTCAGGGATATAACTAGAGGTAAGATTGATGGAAGAACTATGGAGATACAAAGATTAATAGGAAGAGCACTAAGATCTATAGTTGACTTAAAAGCTATAGGTGAAAAGACAATATGGGTAGATTGTGATGTTATTCAAGCGGATGGAGGAACAAGAACTGCATCTATATCTGGAGCTTTTGTAGCATTAGTAGATGCTGTTAATAAGCTTCATAAACAGTCTCCATTTTCAATATATCCTATAAGAGATTTTGTTAGTGCTGTAAGTGTTGGAATTGTAGATAATGTAAAGATGCTGGATTTATGTTATGAAGAGGATTCAAAAGCAAAGGTTGATATGAATGTGGTTATGACTGATTCTGGTGAATTTGTAGAGATACAGGGAACTGGAGAGCAAAGTCCTTTTAGTAGAGCAGATCTAAATGAGCTTATAGCATTAGCAGAAAAAGGCGCAAAACATATGATTCAAGTGCAAAAAGATAGTTTGAAAATGGACTCATTATGGGTTGGAACAGGTGATAGAAAATGAGAAGGTTAATAGTAGCGAGCAATAATGCAAAAAAAATAAAAGAGATTAAACAAATATTAGAGAAATACCAAATAGAAGTAGTATCACTAAAAGAAGCGGGAATAGATATAGATGTTGAAGAAGATGGAAATACATTTATTGAAAATTCTTATAAAAAAGCTAGTGAAATATATAAAATTGTAGAGGGATCTATGGTACTGGCAGATGACTCTGGTCTCGCAGTTGATTGTTTAAACGGTGCACCTGGTATTTATTCTGCTAGGTTTGCAGGAGAACATGGAAATGATAAAAAGAATAATGAAAAGCTTTTAGATCTATTGAAAGATAAAAAAGATGAAGAAAGAAAAGCTAAGTTTATATGTGCAATAGCATTAATAATAAGTAATGATAAAGTAGTAAAAGTTCAAGGAGAAATAGAAGGAAGAATAATAGATGAAGAAAGAGGAAGCAATGGATTTGGATATGACCCATTGTTTTATATACCTAAATATAAAATGACATTTGCAGAGATGGACTCCGAACTTAAGAATTCCATAAGTCACAGAGCAAAAGCTCTGAAAAAAATAGAAGGAGAAATAAAAAAACTTATGGAGGAGGAGTAATATTGATAATAGGAGTAATAAGTGATACACACAGGTACTCATGGGTCATAGAGAATGCTATAAATAAACTAGAAAATCCCGATATACTTATTCATTTAGGTGATAATGTTCAAGACATTAAAGAAATATCTAAATATTATAAAGGTCCAATTATTAACGTAAAGGGAAATTGTGATTTTGCTGTAGATACTCCAAGTGAAAGGATTGAAATGATTACAGGGAAGAAGGTATTCATGACTCATGGACATAAATATGATGTTAAGTATGATCTATCTAGGCTAAAATATAGGGCATTAGAGTTAGGCGTTGATATAGCTTTATTTGGACATACTCATGTTTCAAAGATTGCTTACGAAAATGGAATATGGTTTGTAAACCCAGGAAGCCCGGCTGTATCAAGAGATGGATTTAATAGCATAGCCACTATAAAAATAGAAGATGGGAAAATCAATCCAAGCATTAAAGGTGTATAAGGCATATTCAAAAAATATAAAAAAAGTTTCAAATAAGTATTGACGGAATTAAATATATCGTGTAGAATAATCTATGTCGTCGGGAGTTGATGATTCTCCTGAAGAAACAGTTCAGGGAATCCCTGAACAACGGGGTGTGGCGCAGATGGGAGCGCGCGTGGTTTGGGACCATGAGGTCGCAGGTTCAATCCCTGTCACCCCGACCATTAATTAAATTATAAAATGAAACTCCTCAGCAAAGCTGATGAGGATTAAAACATAACAAAATCAGAGATTTTGATATTTTATATCTCGGGGTGTGGCGCAGATGGGAGCGCGCGTGGTTTGGGACCATGAGGTCGCAGGTTCAATCCCTGTCACCCCGACCACTAAACTAAATTATTTTGCGGGTGTAACTCAATGGTAGAGTGCTAGCCTTCCAAGCTAGTTACGAGGGTTCGATTCCCTTCACCCGCTCCAAAATATGCGTCTTTAGCTCAGTTGGATAGAGCAACGGCCTTCTAAGCCGTGTGCCAGGGGTTCGAATCCCTTAAGACGCACCATTATGGTGGACGTAGTTCAGTTGGTAGAGCGCCAGATTGTGGTTCTGGTTGTCGTGGGTTCGAATCCCATCGTTCACCCCATATATTGGGATATCGCCAAGCGGTAAGGCACCAGACTTTGACTCTGGTATTCGTAGGTTCGAATCCTGCTATCCCAGCCATTTTGGTTTACTAGCTCAGTCGGTAGAGCACATGACTTTTAATCATGGTGTCCGGGGTTCGATTCCCCGGTAAGCCACCAAAAATAAATAATTTGCAGGTGTGGCGGAATTGGCAGACGCACTAGACTTAGGATCTAGCGCCAACGGCGTGGGGGTTCGACTCCCTTCACCTGCACCAATTATTCGCGGGAGTGGCTCAGTGGTAGAGCGTCACCTTGCCAAGGTGAACGTCGCGGGTTCGAATCCCGTCTTCCGCTCCAATATGCGGGTGTAACTCAATGGTAGAGTGCTAGCCTTCCAAGCTAGTTACGAGGGTTCGATTCCCTTCACCCGCTCCAAATATGCGTCTTTAGCTCAGTTGGATAGAGCAACGGCCTTCTAAGCCGTGTGCCAGGGGTTCGAATCCCTTAAGACGCACCAAGTAAAGTGCCATTAGCTCAGTTGGTAGAGCACCTGACTCTTAATCAGGGTGCCCAGGGTTCGAATCCCTGATGGCGCACCATGTATATCGGGGTGTGGCGCAGATGGGAGCGCGCGTGGTTTGGGACCATGAGGTCGCAGGTTCAATCCCTGTCACCCCGACCACTAAACTAAATTATTTTGCGGGTGTAACTCAATGGTAGAGTGCTAGCCTTCCAAGCTAGTTACGAGGGTTCGATTCCCTTCACCCGCTCCAAAATATGCGTCTTTAGCTCAGTTGGATAGAGCAACGGCCTTCTAAGCCGTGTGCCAGGGGTTCGAATCCCTTAAGACGCACCAAGTAAAGTGCCATTAGCTCAGTTGGTAGAGCACCTGACTCTTAATCAGGGTGCCCAGGGTTCGAATCCCTGATGGCGCACCATATATGGTGGACGTAGTTCAGTTGGTAGAGCGCCAGATTGTGGTTCTGGTTGTCGTGGGTTCGAATCCCATCGTTCACCCCATATAAATTTGGTTTACTAGCTCAGTCGGTAGAGCACATGACTTTTAATCATGGTGTCCGGGGTTCGATTCCCCGGTAAGCCACCAATAAGTAGGCATGCAAAATCAAGGGTTTTGTAACAGTTGCTTACTTAACTACATTTAAATAATTTGCAGGTGTGGCGGAATTGGCAGACGCACTAGACTTAGGATCTAGCGCCAACGGCGTGGGGGTTCGACTCCCTTCACCTGCACCAATTATTCGCGGGAGTGGCTCAGTGGTAGAGCGTCACCTTGCCAAGGTGAACGTCGCGGGTTCGAATCCCGTCTTCCGCTCCAATATGCGGGTGTAACTCAATGGTAGAGTGCTAGCCTTCCAAGCTAGTTACGAGGGTTCGATTCCCTTCACCCGCTCCAATACTTATTATATGAATTGAAGTAAGAGACACTAGTATCCTGTGAGCGCCCATAGCTCAGATGGATAGAGTGATGGACTTCGAATCCAGAGGCCGCAGGTTCAACTCCTGCTGGGCGCACCATTAAAAGCTAGTTATATAGGCATTACGTAAGTTTTAAATCTTATATCATAGAGGCAGTCTTTAGAGCAGTCTAAAGACTGCTTTATTTTTATCTGAAATAATTACTACTGAAGTTAATATTGATAAAATCTAACTTTATATTATCAAAAATAAGAACTTATTAGGGTAAATACTTAATAAGTTCTTATTTTTATAGCGGCATAATATAAATAAATTAACTATATAATCTTAAATATAGTATTATCAGAAACTAGTATATAATTGGTTTTTTATGGAGGGGATGAAATGCAAAGAACAATTATACTTTACGAAAGTAGGTATGGGACTACAGAAGTTATAGCTAAGAATTTGTCATTAATATTAGGGCCATCAAAATATTGTAGAATAGAGGACTTTAAGAAAAGTGATAAAGATTTCGAGTTTTTTGTGATAGGTTCCCCTGTTTACAACGAAAAAATTCAATTAAAAACCTTAAAGTTTTTAGAAGACAATATAGAATGGATAAAAGATAAAAGAATCGCAGTTTTTTGTACTTGTATTTCAACAAAAAAAGAATATGAATATATAAATAAGATATTAGGAATACTAGGGGATAGTGTAGTGTATTTTCGAGCTTTAGGAGGAATAATTCAATTAGATAAATTAAATCCAGAAGATTATAGAGCTATAGAGTTATTTTGCAACAAAGTTACCATGCCATTTATAGATATAAATATGTACGACATAAATAAAGTAATAGAATTTGGAATAGACGTAAAAAATATAAGAGATGAATTTATAAAAAGAGTGCCTGGAACTCAGTTATTAAAAGGAATAGAAGAATTTTTAAATGCACATAACACGTGTACTTTGTGTACAGCATCTAGTATAGGTGTAAGGGGAACGCCTATAGAATATAGTTATAAGGATGGATATATATACATTATAACTGAAGGTGGAGAAAAGTTTGCAAATATATTACTAAATAATAAAGTATCAATATCAATTTATGATAACTATCAAAGCATGATGAAACTCGGGGGTATGCAAATAACCGGTGAAGCATCTATAATTTATAGCAATACAGATGAATATAAGAAAATATTATATTTAAAAGAAATAAATCCAGATAGCATAGGGGATTTTTCTGTTAATATGAATATAATTAAAATAAAAATGAGAAAAGTAGAGTTTTTGTATTCAAAATTTAAAAATATGGGATATGATATTAAACAAATATACCTATTTAACTGATTCTTTTGAATAACATTAAACATAGGTCATGAAATGTTACTTTTCATGACTTTTATTTTTGCAATATTAAGTTCATTACATGAAATTAATATTGCAATATTCATATAAATTTTCTTGAAAAAAAGCTGAAATTATGTAAATTTTGATTGTGCAAACGATACAAATATGATAAAATGTAATCGAAAGTTAAAAAAAACTAAATATAACTACATAAAAAATTGATTATATTTTACATGATTTTCAAGTAAAGATTAATTTTTACATAATTAATTTCTTATTCGCGTACAGTGTACATCCGTAAACGTTTCTAAAAAAGACAAAATGTAAAAAAAATCAATTTGTGAAAAATGTAGATTAATGAATTATTAACAAAACAATTTTGCAATAAAAAATTCACAATTTTTAAAAGCTGCAATTACTTATCTAGTTTTTCTAGATGAATATATAAAAATTATACCATTATTAGGGGGAATAAATTATGGAATTAAATTTAGAAAGAATTAAAAAAGCTCAGGAAACTATTAAGGACGTTGTAAGAAAAACTCCATTATTTTACACAAGTACTTTTTCAAAACAATGTGGTTGTAATTTATATTTAAAGTGTGAAAATAAACAAAAAACAGGTGCTTTTAAATTAAGAGGAGCTTACAATAAAGTAGCTAATCTAACAGAAGAGGAAAAGAGCAGAGGAGTTATAGCTTCATCAGCAGGAAACCATGCACAAGGAGTTGCTTATGCTGCTACAGCTTTTGGAGTTAAGGCTACAATAGCAATGCCAGTAACTGCACCACAAGCAAAAGTTCAAGCAACTAAAGGCTACGGAGCAGAGGTAATTCAAGCAGGTCAAGTATATGATGAATGTTATGCAAAAGCTGTAGAAGTGCAAAAAGAAACAGGAGCAACATTCCTACACCCATTTAATGATATAGATGTAATGGCTGGACAAGGAACAATAGGAGTTGAAATATTAGAAGAACTACCAAATACTGATGTAATAGTAGTTCCAATTGGTGGAGGTGGATTAATAGCTGGTATTGCAACAGCAGCTAAAGCTATAAAGCCTTCAATAAGAGTAATAGGAGTACAGCCTGAAATAGTAGCATCAACAAAAGCTTCATTAGAAAAGGGAAAAGTTGTTACATTACCAGGAGCTAAATCTTTAGCAGACGGTATATCAGTTAGCACACCTGGAGATGTATGCTTTGAATATATTAAAAAATATGTTGATGAAGTAGTAACTGTTAGTGAAGATGATATAGCTTATGGTATGTTCTCACTTATGGAAAGAAATAAACTAGTTGCTGAAGGTGCTGGAGCATCTGCAATTGGATCATTATTAGCAGGAAAAGTATCAGGAATAGAAGGAAAGAACGTTGTAGCATTAATCAGTGGTGGTAACGTAGATATAGCTACTGTTTCTAAGATAATAGAAAGAGAATTAGTTCTACTAAACAGAAGATTAAGATTTACTGTAGAACTTCAAGATAAAGCAGGAACATTAGGTGCATTAATATCTGAAATAGGAAAAATGGGAGGAAACGTTGTTACAGCAAGACAAAATAACAACTGGAATGAGAAAGGACTTGATTTTGCTGACGTATCCTTCGAAGTAACAGTACAATCAGCTGAACATGGCGAGCAAATAATAAAAGATCTAAAAGAGAACGGATATAGCATAGAGCTTCATAAATAATTAGTATTAAGAATAGAACTTCCTTTATTGATTATATATGTCATAAAAAAGTTTCCCGTAAAACAGGTTATTCCATGTAAAATGGAGTAATCTGTTTTTTATTACAGAATCTTATTTGTAAAATTTATAAATAGCTGTCGAATTATAACATATTAAAATAACGTTTACAATATCTGTTGTGCTACAATGTTACTGTAAAATAAACGATGGAGGGATACAATTATGGGAGATTATAGAAAGCTATGGACAGAGCTAGGAATGGATTTAGAAAAGCATGATAAACTATGTGCTGTTCTACCAGAATTATATGGTGCAACTTATTTAAATCAAGAAAATAGACCAGAAGGCATGAATTATTTTAATTTTGTTATTGCCGAGGTGCATGGACTTAGAATACAAGAAATTGATGAACATAGAAAAAAAGGTGGAAAAGTTGTAGGTACATTTTGTGTATTTGTTCCAGATGAAGTAATATTAGCAGCAAAAGCTGTAGGTATTGGACTTTGCGCTGGGTCACAGTTCTGGGTAGAAGATGGAGAAAAGGTGCTTCCAAGAAATATGTGTCCTCTTATAAAGGCATTTATGGGAGCAAAGATTGGTGGAACATGCCCATACTTCCAGTCTTGTGACATGGTAATCGGAGAAACAACTTGTGATGGTAAGAAAAAGGCATGGGAAATATTAAATGAACATGTGCCAGTACATGTAATGGATCTACCTCAAATGAAGAGAGCTAAAGATTACAGCAAATGGGAAGAGGAAATAAAAGATACTATTTTTAAAATAGAAGAACTTACTGGGAATAAGGTTACTGTAGAAAGCCTTAGAGAAGGAATAAAAATTGCAAATGCTAAAAGAAAAGCATTAAAAAGATTATATGATTTAAGGAAGCATAAGCCATCCCCAATAAGTGGCTTAGATGCTTTATTAATATCACAAATAGCATTTTATGATGATCCACATAGATTTGTTGAAAAATTAAACGAACTTTGTGATGAATTAGATGAAAGAGTTAAGAGCTTAAAAGACAATGAAAAGAAAAGATTAATGATAACAGGAACTCCAATGGCAGTACCTAACTGGAAACTTCATTCAATAATTGAAAGCTTAAATGCAGAAGTAATTGTTGAAGAAACTTGTACAGGAACAAGATACTTTGAAAATGAAGTATCTGAAGAAGGAGAAACATTGGATGATCTAATTAAAAATCTAGCAGATAGATATTTAAAGATAAACTGTGCATGTTTTACACCAAATACAGGAAGAATTGATGAAATAACCAGATACTCAAAAGAATATAATATAGATGGAGTGATTGATTTCAACTTATCATTCTGTCATACCTATGCTGTAGAACATGGATCAGTTGAAAAAGCATTAAAGGAAAAGAATATACCAATTATGCATATTGAAACAGATTATTCTACAGAAGATTCAGGACAGATAAAAACAAGGGTTGAAGCATTCTTAGAAATGATTTAAGCAGAGAACCAAAATCTTAAGCAGATATCCCAAATCTATGATTTGGAGATAGTCGCTTACACAGAGTGCTGATTTTGTGTGAATCGGTTAAGCAGACATACAAAATCTTTGATTTTGATATGGTCGCTTACTCAGTGAGTACTCCTCTGACGATAGGAAGAGGAGTTTCATATAGAAGTTAATTATCGTATGAATTAGGTGATAGTATGGGAAATATAAGACATTATATACTTTTCCCTTCACATACTGAAGGTGTTAAGTTGGAGTCCGCATTAAAGAAAGATAATATAAAACATACAATAGTACCTACACCTAGAGAGCTGTCAGCATCTTGTGGTATAGCTATTATGTATAATAAAAAAGATGAAGAGAAAATAAGAGAATTAATAGATTGTAATAATGTTAAAATATTAGGTTTTCATTACATAAATAAAAAAATAACCAATCCTTATTTATAGGTACAATAATTTGTATGTTATGCATATATTATTAGCAAAGCTTGAAATTTAGGTGATGAAATGGGAAAGAAGAAAGTTAAATGTTATATACTTTTCCCTTCTCTAACAGAAGGCATCAAAACGGAAACTTTGCTAAAAAAAGAAAAAATAAAGTATACTATAGTACCAACGCCAAGCAAAACTTCTGTGTCTTGTGGAATTTCTATAATGTATAGTAGAAAAGATGAAGAGAAGATAAAGCGTTTAATAGAATATAACAGCATAAATGTTTTAGGATTTTATACGGAAGATAAAAAGAGATAATAGTTTTTTATAACTGTAAAGGTGGATAGCTTATGTTTTATATAGGAGTAGATATAGGATCAACTGCTTCAAAAGTTTGTATTTTAGAGGATGAGATTATAAAATCAACTTTTGTTCTGCCAACAGGATGGAGTAGTGTAGAAACCGCTGAAAATATAAAGAAAAGATTAAGTGAATTGGGAATAAATAAAAATAATTCCCAAATAGTTGCTACAGGATATGGCAGAGTATCCGTTCCTTACGCGGATAAGACAGTTACTGAGATAACTTGTCATGGCAAAGGGGCTTATTACCTATTTGGTAAAGACTGTACAGTTATTGATATAGGTGGACAGGATACAAAAGTTATTACTGTACAAAATGGAAATGTAACTAATTTTACAATGAATGATAAATGTGCAGCAGGTACAGGGCGATTTTTAGAGCTTATGGCAAACACCCTAGGCTTTGATATTGTTGAAATGTGCAAAAGAGCTCAAGAAGGTAAGGAAACCACTATAAGTTCTATGTGTACTGTATTTGCAGAGTCTGAGGTAATAAGTTTAATTGGAAGCGGAAAGAAAAGAGAAGATATAGCTTGTGGTGTAGTTGATTCAATTACAGGAAAAGTGAAATCCTTATGCCAAAAGCACTCAGATAGTTTTAATTATTTTCTTACTGGAGGTTTAAGTGCGAATCCATACATAGTTGAGAAACTTTCAGAAAAGTTAGGTTCAACTATTAAGACGGATAAGCTAGGAAGATATGCAGGATCTATCGGAGCAGCATTGATGGCTAAGGGAATTAAGTAATATATTGACTTAAAATAATATTTGTGTTATGATGTTCTAAGTAAAAGTAAATAACACAACATGTGTTACCTTTAAGTCCGGTCCTGTGAGGCTGGGAAGGCAAACAAGTATTAGTATATATTAAATAAGTATTAGTATAGTAAAACCTACTATATAATAATAGTTATTATTGTATGTAAATGCCTTCCATTAGGAAGGCATTTTTTTATACCTTTAAATTTAGCACAGAGAGGCTAAGAAGGAGGAAAGTGTAGTATGTTAAGAGCAAGACATTTAATTGACACTTCAGATCTTACACTAAAAGAATTAGAAGAAATTTTCGATTTAGCACATCAAATTATGACAAATCCTAAAGAGTTTTCACACCTGTGTGAGGACAAGATACTAGCCACATTATTTTATGAGCCAAGTACAAGAACTAGGTTTAGTTTTGAAGCAGCCATGCTTAGGCTTGGAGGAAAAATCATAGGCTTTTCAGAGCCAAATTCTAGCTCAGTTTCAAAGGGAGAAAGTATAGCAGATACCACTCGAACAGTTGGATGCTATGCTGATATTATAGTTATGAGACACCCTAAAGAAGGAGCTCCAAAAGTGGCGTCTATGTATTCAGATGTACCGATAATAAATGCAGGTGATGGTGGGCATCAACACCCAACACAAACTCTTACAGATCTTCTTACTATTAAATCTATAAAAGGTGAACTATCGAATTTGAAGATAGGATGTTGTGGAGATTTAAAGTTCGGAAGGACTGTACACTCATTAATAAAAACTCTATCAAGGTTTGACAATAACAAATTTTATCTAATATCGCCAGATGAATTGAGAATTCCTGATTATGTAAAAGGGGAATTGAGTAAGAATGATATAGAATATACAGAGGTTGAAAAGTTAGATGATGTTATAGGTGACCTTGATATACTGTACATGACGAGAGTACAGAGAGAAAGGTTTTTTAATGAAGAGGATTATATAAGACTTAAAGACAGTTATATATTAGATATAGAAAAAATGAAAAATGCATCAGAAAAAATGATTATTCTTCATCCACTTCCTAGAGTTAACGAGATATCCATTGAGGTAGACGATGATCCAAGAGCGTGTTACTTTAAACAAGCTCGATATGGTATGTACGTAAGGATGGCTCTAATTGCAAAGTTATTGGGAGCAAAATAGCTCTAGAAGGAGGAGAGAGATGTTAACTGTAAATAGTATAAAAAATGGTATAGTAATTGATCATATAAAGGCTGGATGCGGTATAAAAATATTTAATTATTTAGGGTTAAATAGTGCAGATTACTCAGTTGCACTCATTATGAACGCGGAAAGCAAACAACTAGGTAAAAAAGATATTATAAAAATAGAGAATAATTTAGATATGGATTTAACAGTGTTAGGATTCATAGATCCTAACATTACTATAAATATCATAGACGGTGAAACTATAAAGAGAAAAATTAATTTAAGACTTCCAGATAGAATTGAAAATGTGATAAAGTGCAAAAACCCAAGATGTATAACGTCAGTAGAAAATAGTATATCAAATGTTTTCTATCTTGTTAATGAGGATAGAGGAGAATATAAATGCAAATACTGTGACGATATACATAAGGTTTCAGATATGTAGCTGGTAAATACAAGCGTAAAAAATACACTGAAACGAGGGGGCACTATTTTATGGAATTATTAATTAAAGGAGCAATGATAGTAGATTGGTCACAGAACTTTACAGGTGACATTTATATAAAAAATGGAGTGATCTGTGAAATTGGAGAAGACTTAAATAAAAATTGTAAGGTTATAGATGCTAGAGGACTAACTGTTCTTCCTTCATTTATAGATCTGCATGTACATTTTAGAGATCCAGGGCTAACTTATAAGGAAGATCTAGAGAGTGGAAGCCGAGCAGCAGCTAAAGGTGGATATACAATGGTTAACCTTATGGCAAACACAAATCCAGTTTGCAGTAGTATGGATACAGTAGATTATGTATTAAATAAGGCAAATGAATTAGGAATTATAGATGTTCATCAAGTAGTTTCTATTACGAATAACTTTGATGGAAAGGATATAAGCCATTTAGATAAATTAAAACCCTGTGTAAAAATAATATCAGAAGATGGGAAAGATGTTATAGATAGCAAGGTTATGCTCAAAGCTATGCTAAAGGCTAATGAAATGAAAAGAATAGTTATGTGTCACTGTGAAGAACATTCACTTACAAATATTGATACAAGATTAGCTGAAGATACTATGACTTGGAGAAATATAACACTAGCGCAGTTTACGGGGTGTAGTGTCCATATGGCTCATGTAAGTACAAAAAATTCTATGGAATATATTATAGAAGCAAAGAAAAAAGGATATAACATCACCTGTGAAGTAGCGCCACATCATGTAGCGCTAATAGACAATGGCTATAAAGTAAATCCACCTATAAGAGGGAAGGAAGATGTAGATTTCCTGATAAAAGCAATAAAGGATGGATGGGTGGATACCATAAGTACAGACCATGCGCCACATAGCGTTGAAGATAAGAAAAATGGTGCACCAGGAATATCAGGTATAGAAACAGCTTTTGCAGTATGTTATACAAAATTAGTGAAAGAAGGACACATAACCTTAAATAAACTTTCTGAAATAATGTCACGAAACCCCGCTAATATTATAGGTGTAAAAAAAGGTCAAATAAAGATAGGCTACGATGGAGACTTAGTTATAGCTAATTTAGATACAGAATACAGTATCTCTCCTGAGACTTTTATATCAAAAGGTAAAAACACACCATTTGGCGGAATTAATGTTTGCGGGGACATAATCAAAACAATAAAAGGTGGAAAAATAACTTTTAGTAAAAATTGAAATACATCATTAAATTGAGGATGGGAGTTGTACTAATTATGATTATTGATAGCTTGTATGAAGCCGTTAAGAAGAAGGGTCATGTATGTGTTGGATTAGATACGGCTCTGGAATATATACCGAAATCAGTTGCAGGGAAACATATATTTGTTGAAGATATAGTATTTGAATACAACAAGGCATTAATAGATGCAACATTAGATGTAGCATCTTGTTATAAAGTACAAATAGCATATTATGAAGCACTAGGAATTTCAGGGCTTAATGCCTATAAGAAAACTCTTAGGTATATTAGAGATAACAAAGCTATAGCAATTGCAGATATAAAAAGAGGAGATATTGCTAAAACAGCAGAGATGTATGCTAAAGCACATTTTGAAGGAGATTTTGAAAGTGATTTTGTAACTTTGAGTCCTTACATGGGATTAGATAGTATAGAGCCATACCTAACTTATGTAAAAAATAGCGAAAAAGGGCTATTCGTTCTAATAAGAACATCAAATAAAGGTGCAGAGGATATACAATATATTAATGCAGAAGGCAATAAAAAGGTCTATGACATAGTAGGAAGCAAAATACAGCAATTAGGCAATAACTACATGGGAAGTTGTGGATATAGTTCAATAGGTGGAGTAGTTGGATGTACTCACGTGGAAGAAGGAATTGAACTTAGAAATAAACTAGATAAAATGTTTTTCCTTATACCAGGTTATGGTGCTCAAGGAGGAACAGCACAAGATGTTGCATTATATTTAAATAATGGAAACGGTGGAGTAGTTAATTCTTCAAGAGGGATTCTCTTAGCATATAAAAAGCATGCAAATGGAGAATTGAAATACGATATGTATGCAAGAGAAGAGGTTATACGCATGAAAGAAGATATAAGTAATGCAGTTAAGGGGATGGGGAATAACTAATGAAGAAAAAGAATATGGAATACCTAACAAAGGTAATTTTTGAAAATATACAAGTGAGCAGTGGTATATTTAAGCTAGTTATTAAAGGAAGTTTTAGTGGAAAGCCTGGTCAATTTTATATGATTAGAGGATGGCAAAAAGAACCACTTCTATCTAGACCAATAAGTATACATCACATAGATAATGAGAGAATAGTGTTTTTGTATCAGGTAATTGGACAAGGTACGGAAGCTTTAAGTGAATTAGGAGCAGGCGATAAGGTAGAGCTAGTTGGACCTTTGGGAAATGGATTTGACTTAGATAACATAAAGGGAAAAGTTGCAATAGTTACAGGTGGAATAGGAATAGCGCCGATGTTTTATGTGGCAAAAGGACTAAGTGATTGTAAAACTGATCTTTATTGTGGATTTAGAAGCGATATCTATGGAATAGATGATTTTAAGAAATATGTTAATGATATAAACATAGCTACTGAGAGTGGCGAATTAGGACACAAGGGATATGTAACCGAAATTTTTCAACCAGACTTGTATGATGTAATTCTATGTTGTGGACCAGAGCTAATGATGGAGAGAGTAGTATTGATGTGCAGAGAGAAAAATGTACCTGTATATGTATCGATGGAAAAACATATGGCCTGTGGAATAGGAGCATGTCTTGTTTGCACATGTAAAACTAAACATGGCAATAAAAGGACTTGTAAAGATGGACCAGTATTCTTAGGAGATGACATAGTAATTTAGGTTGGAAGGTGAGAATAACATGTTAAATGTTGATATATGCGGAATAAAATTTAAAAATCCAGTAATTGCAGCATCCGGTACCTTTGGCTTTGGTGAAGAGTATAAAGAAATTTTTGATGTATCAAAACTCGGAGGCATATCTACTAAAGGGCTTACGTTAAAACCTAAAGAAGGAAATGACGGCATAAGAGTATATGAAACAAGAGCTGGACTATTAAATAGTGTTGGGCTTCAGAACCCTGGAGTGGATAACTTTATGAAATATGAGTTACCTAAAATGAAAAATTTAAATACTGCTATAATTGCTAACTTAGGTGGGGGCAGTATTGAAGATTATTTACTAGGGGTAGAAAAATTGAATTCTACAGATGTGGAAATGATTGAACTTAATATATCATGCCCTAATGTGAAGCATGGTGGAATGGCTTTTGGAATAAAGTCAGAGGTAGCATATGAGGTGGTAAAGGAAGTAAGAAAAGCTTGTAAAAAGCCCCTTATGGTAAAGCTTTCACCTAATGCTGAGGACATTGTGGATATGGCGTATAAATGCTGCAATGCTGGAGCAGATGCGCTATCCCTTGTAAATACTTTTAAAGGCATGGCTATAGATATAAGGCAAAAGAAACCAGTATTTAATAATGTAACCGCTGGATTATCAGGTCCTGCTATAAAACCAATAGCACTTAGAATGGTATATGAAGTATGCAAGGCTGTAAATGTACCGGTAGTTGGAATGGGTGGTATATGTTCATGGAAAGATGCAGTAGAGTTTATAATGGCAGGAGCTCATGCAGTTCAAGTTGGAACAGCAAACTTTATAAAACCAGACATATGCTTAGAAATAATAGATGGAATTGATGAATACATGAAAAATGAAGGAATAAATAATTTAGAAGAGATAAGAGGAGTATGTAAGTAGTGTTAAAAGTTGGAGGTAAGAGAATGGAAAATAGAGATAATATGATTATAGATACACTAAGAGAAGTAGGAGCATTGTTAGAAGGTCATTTTTTACTATCATCAGGAAAACACAGTGATAGATATTGCCAGTGTGCTAAGCTTTTACAGTATCCTGATAAGGCAGCAAAAGTATTAAAGGTAGTAGCAGATAAATTGAAAAATGTTGATTTTGATATAATAGTTGGACCAGCTATGGGGGGAGTAGTAGTTTCCTATGAGTTGGCAAGACAAACAGGAAAACCAGGAATATTTGCGGAAAGAGAAGACGGCGAAATGACCATAAGAAGAGGCTTCAAGATAAATGAAGGTGATAAAGTTATAATATCTGAAGATGTTATAACTACAGGTAAATCTTCCTTAGAGGTAGCTAGAGTAATAGAGAGCTTAGGAGGAAAGGTAGTAGGGATTAGTTGTATAGTAGACAGACATGGTGATAATGCAGTGATACCATATCCTGTATACAGCGCAATAAAATTAGATATAAATGTATATGACAAAGAAAGCTGTCCAATGTGTAAGCAAGGCAAGCTTTATGTAAAACCAGGAAGCAGAAACATAAAATAAGCTAAGTATTTTCCTTAATATATATTTTCGCCCTGAGACACAAGGCTTGGGGCACCTTTTTAAAAAATAAATAAGCTAAGTATTTTCCTTAATATATATTTTTTGCCCTGAGACGCAAGGCTTAGGGCACCCTTTTAAAAATAAATAAAGCTAAGTATTTTCCATTAATATATATTTATTTTGACCTCAGGTAATATACCTTGGGGGCTCATTTAGCCTTCTATTTAAGATAGAAGGCTATTTTTTTATGCATTTAATTAGGTCTATGAGATATGTTGACAATATAAAATAATTATGATATTCTTTGTATAAATATTAAAAATAATGCATAAAAATTAGCGAATGTGTTTTTTTATAAAAGGGATTGTAGTAGGATTTAAGCGAAAATAACCTTCGGTTAAGTGTATAATTAATGCATAAAATCTGGCTTTTATAAAATTGCACTCATTTATGATATGAAATGTTAGTTAACTGGTCAAAGAATAACAATATATATGATTATTTTAAAATTATTATAGAGGTGGATAATTATGAATGGATTTTTATATCTCGAAGATGGCACTGTATACAAGGGAAAAGGATTTGGAAAAGTTGGAACAGCAGCAGGAGAATTAGTTTTTAACACATCGATAACTGGATATCAGGAGATATTGACAGATCCATCGTATGCAGGACAAATAATAACCATGACCTATCCTTTAATAGGAAATTATGGAGTGAATAGTCTGGAAGGTGAATCGAAGAAAATACATGCTAAAGGATTTATCGTAAAATCAATATCTGATGCACCATCAAATTATTTAAGTGAGGACACTGTAGATTATATGTTGAAAAAGATGGATGTAGTTGGTGTGTACGGGTTGGATACAAGAAGCATAACAAAAAAAGTGAGAAGTTTAGGAGCTATGAAATGTCTTATATCTAATGAAGAGTTAAGCAAAGGTCAAGTAGAGGAGCTTTTATGTAATACAAGTTTAAACGAAAATTATATGGAAGAAGTAAGTACGAAAAAGCCGATTCACATAGAGGGAAATGGTAATAAAGTTGCAGTTATTGATTTTGGTGTAAAATCTAATATCATAGAAAATCTAAAGCATAGAAATTGTGATATAACTATCCTACCTTATAACATATCTTGCGAAGAAATAGATAAGCTTAATCCAGATGGGATTCTTTTGAGTAATGGTCCCGGAGATCCAAAGACTGTTACTAAGGCTATAGATACAGTTAAAAAAACAATTTATAAATATCCTACCTTCGGAATATGTCTGGGACATCAAATACTTGCGTTGGCTCTAGATGGAGATACTTATAAGATGAAATATGGTCATAGAGGAGGAAACCACGGAGTATACGATATAGAAAGAGATAGAGCATATATAACTTCTCAAAATCATGGATATTCAGTAGATGGAGATAGTATAAAAGACAAAGTTATAATAACTCATACAAATCTAAATGATAACACCATAGAAGGAATGAGACATAAAGAACTGCCAGTATTTTCAGTGCAGTTTCATCCAGAAGGAGCACCAGGACCTCAAGATTCAGCATATTTATTTGATAAGTTTATAAGCTCAATGAGAGGGTAAGGCATCTTCAAAAAAATAACTAGTCAATCTGCTAGTCTATTTTGTGTCAGATGCCTAATATAATTTCGAGAATTGGAGGATATGTAATGGCTTTAGATAAAAACTTAAAAAAAGTTATGATACTAGGCTCAGGTCCAATAATAATAGGCCAGGCTGCTGAATTTGATTATTCTGGTACCCAGGCATGTAAAGCAATAAAGGAAGAAGGAATAGAAACCATCCTTATAAATAGTAATCCGGCAACTATAATGACTGATAGCCATATAGCAGATAAGGTTTATATTGAACCCTTAAATATTGAATGTGTAACAAAAATTATAGAAAAAGAAAAACCAGATGGAATACTTGCAGGATTCGGAGGACAGACAGCCCTTAATCTT
Source organism: Clostridium nitrophenolicum (assembly GCF_055391695.1). Lineage (NCBI taxonomy): Bacteria > Bacillati > Bacillota > Clostridia > Eubacteriales > Clostridiaceae > Clostridium > Clostridium nitrophenolicum. The sequence goes on along the minus strand of NZ_AP042469.1, from coordinate 5,118,513 downwards.
GCTATGAAACTAAAATCAAAGGGTATATTAGATAAGTATAACGTAAGGCTTCTAGGAATAAATAGCGAGGCTATAAAAAAAGCAGAAGATAGAGAAGAATTCAAAAAATTAATGATAGATACAAATCAGCCTATACCTATGAGTATAATAGCTACCAATATGGAACAATGCGTAGAATTCGTAAATAAATACGGATTTCCAGTTATAATTAGACCAGCGTACACCTTAGGTGGAACTGGTGGTGGAATAGCAGATAATATGAGAAAACTCTTAGAGATATGCCATATAGGAATAAAAATGAGCCCAATAGGCCAGATACTTTTAGAGCAGAGTGTGGCTGGATGGAAGGAACTTGAGTATGAAGTTATAAGAGACGGAAAAGATAATTGCATAATAATATGTAATATGGAAAATATCGATCCTGTTGGAATACACACAGGAGATAGTATAGTAGTAGCACCATCTCAAACACTCAGAGACAAAGAGTATCATATGTTAAGAAAAGCTGCTATAGATATAATAAGAAGCTTAAAAATAGAAGGTGGATGCAATATACAATTCGCATTAGATCCAAATAGCAGCAATTATGTAGTAATAGAGGTTAACCCGAGAGTTAGCCGCTCTAGCGCTTTAGCATCCAAGGCTACAGGATATCCAATTGCTAAAATAGCTGCAAAGATAGCAATCGGATATAGTTTAGATGAACTTAAAAATTATGTTACAGGAAGTTCCAGTGCTTGTTTTGAGCCTACCTTAGACTACGTAGTAACTAAAATACCTAAGTGGCCTTTCGATAAATTTAGTAAGGCAGAGCGAACTTTAGGGACACAAATGAAAGCAACAGGAGAAGTTATGGCTATAAGTAGAACTTTTGAGGGATCACTTTTAAAAGCTGTTACTTCATTAGATGGAAGATTTACAGGACTTAGAATTAATAAAATGTCACAACTAAGCAAAGATGAAATTATAGAAAAAATAAAAATGCAAGATGATCAAAGAATTTTCGCTATAGCAGAAGGTTTGAGAAAAGGGCTAACAGTAGACAAAATGCATGACATAACTAAGATAGACAAGTGGTTCTTAAATGGTATAAATAATATTGTTACTATAGAGAAAAAACTTAAGAATGATAAGTTAGATGAAAAAATCTTATATGAAGCAGAGGCTACGGGACTTATTGATGAAGAAATATGCGAATTTACTGGAATGACAAAGGAGCAGCTTGAAAAAATTAGAAAAGAAAATAACATTTATCCAGTATACAAAATGGTTGATACCTGCAGCGGTGAATTTGATGCTAGAACTCCATATTATTATTCTTGTTACGAAGATGAAGATGAGAATATAATATCAGAGGAGAAGAAGGTATTAGTAATAGGCTCAGGACCAATAAGAATAGGGCAAGGTATAGAGTTTGATTACAGTTGTGTGCATGGTGTATGGGGAATAAAAGAGGCTGGGTATCAAGCTATTATGATAAATAATAATCCAGAGACAGTTAGCACAGATTTTGATACTGCAGATAAACTTTACTTTGAGCCTTTGCATATAGATGATGTGATGAATATTGTTGAGAGAGAAAAACCAGAAGGTGTCATAGTGCAGCTCGGTGGTCAAACATCAATAAATATCGCAAAGAAACTTAATGAAAGAGGAGTAAATATTTTGGGGACCTCTTTTGAATCTATAGACCTAGCGGAAGACAGAGACAAATTCAGAAATTTTTTAGAAGATCTAAATATACCGTCACCTATGGGTACTGCCGTTACGAGTGTAGAAGAAGCTTATCATGCAGTTGAATCTTTAGGATATCCAGTTGTAGTAAGACCTTCTTACGTAATAGGTGGGCGTGCCATGGAAGTTGTTTATGATAAAAGTGCACTTACAAAATATATGGCTGAAGCAGTTCAGATTTCTTCCGAGCACCCAATACTTATAGATAGATATATAAAAGGAATAGAAATAGAAGTGGATGCAATTTCTGATGGAGAAAATATATTGATACCTGGCATAATGGAGCATATCGAAAGAACAGGAGTACATTCAGGAGATAGCATAACTGTATATCCATATATAAGCTTATGCGAGGATACGGTTAAAACGCTTGTGCAGTATACTAAAGAAATTGCTAAAGGATTAAAAATAATAGGACTCTTGAATATACAATATGTATTTGATGGCAGCAGTATTTATGTAATAGAGGTAAACCCAAGAGCATCAAGAACAATACCTATATTAAGTAAAGTAACAGGAATTCCTATGGTCAAAATAGCTATAGAAACAATGTTAGGCAAAAAACTTGCTGACCTTGATTATGGAACTGGGCTACTAGAAAAAAAAGAATTTTTTGCCGTGAAAGTACCTGTATTCTCTGGAGAAAAACTTGTTGATGCAGATATATATTTAGGACCAGAAATGAAATCTACGGGGGAAGTACTAGGAATAGACAGAACTCTAAGCAAAGCTTTATATAAAGGTTTTAGCGCATCCGGTGTTGAAATAATTACAGAAGGAAATGTATATGTATCACTAAAAGATGTGGATAAAAGAGAAGGTCTTGAAATAGTAAAAAATTATATAGAGTTTGGTTTTAAAATTTATGCTTCAGAGAAAACAGGAAATTACTTAATAGCAAACAATATAGATTGTGTTGTTGTAGATATTAAAGATGCATTAAATTTAATAGCAAAAGGTGAAATAAATATGGTTATAAATACACCGACAAAAGGAAATAATATTGATAGCACTGGATTCAAGTTAAGACGTAAGGCAGCAGAATATAAAGTTCCTGTTTTTACATGCATAGATACTTTTAAAGCATTTTTTACAGCTATACAAGTTAAAAAAAATAATAGCAACATAGAATATAATACTGTTGATGAATATTTGAGTTAGATTAATTAAACCTCATGTTTTGCATGGGGTTTTCAAATTTTTAACTTTACTTAAACAGGCCCAAAGGGTATAATTTACAAAAATAATACTATTTTTTATTCTTTTGAGTTATAATAAATATGAATTGCCGTAGAACGACAATAATTTTATTGTCAAGATGTAGTTGATAAATAATTAATATTAACTTAGGTATAAATACTAAATATTTATACTATATAGGAGGAATCAGCGGTGGGAAAGCCAAGCATATTTAGCAAGGATTATGAAAAAAAAATGCGAAGAAGAAAAAAAAGAATAGTTTTTGCAGCCTTTGTAGCAATTATCCTAATTATATTTGCTGTGATATATAGTAAAAATGTCTTTAGAAATTTTGGAACGAATGCAAATAATACAAAGAATAATACTACTCCGAATAAAAATGAAACAAAGAATTTAAATATAAATAAGCAGGAGTCTAAAGCACCAGCTAAACAGGAAAAGGTAGAAGGTTATCCTATCCAATTAAGTGATGGAACTACTGTAAACGCCATATATGAAACTAAAAATAATGACAAAACATTTAAATATGTTTCTCCAGCAGAAAGCAATATACAATATAGTATAAGTCCCGCTGGTAAGAATATAGTTTTATTTGATAGTAAAGTTCAAAGCATTATTTTGATGGATATAAGCGGAAATAAACAAGATATAACTAATCCTCAGTATGTATCTACTAGCGGAACAGTTATAACAAAGAGTAGCCAGCTTTCAGCGCAACCGGAATATATTTGGTGTTCTGCGCCAAAATTTATTGATGAAGATAATATAGCATACATAAGTCAGCTTCCGTGGATTGGAAAAACAGCTAAATATATATGGATTGAAAACATAAAAAACAAAACACATACATGGGTTCAGGGAATAGAGGGGGAAGATGTAAAATTAGATAAGCTTACGGATAAAGGGCTTACTGTAATAGTAGATGGGAAAACTATATACTTAACATCAAATGGAAGTATTACGGAATAACGATTGAAATTTTATCATAAATTTATTTGAGCACTTTTGGAGGGTCGGATGGAGATAGGTTTATCGTCAGCAAGTTTTTACCCAAAGGTAAATACAGAAAATAGCATAGCTTTAATGAAAAAGTTAGGATTTAATATTGGAGAGTTATTCTTAAATAGCCCAAGTGAATATGATGAGGATTTTATAAAATTGCTTTTAGAGGAAAAAGACAAAAATAATTTTAAAGTCAACTCTATTCATGGATTTTCTTCATCCTTTGAACCTTTTCTTTTTGATAGCTATAAGAGAAGAAGAGAGGATATGTTTATATATTTCAAAAAAATATGTAAAGCAGCTAAATTATTGGGAGCAGAATGTTATACTTTTCATGGTATGAGACGTCAGGATTTAAGCTTTGTGGACTATAAATTTATAGTTGAAATATATAATAAATTAATATACACTGCTATGGAAGAAGGGGTAAAGCTTTGCCAAGAAAATGTTTCATGGTGTATGTCTGGAGATGCTAAATTTTTAAAAATGATAAAAGAAGAATGTCGATATCCTTTATATTTTACTTTTGATATAAAACAATCATATAAAGCAAAGGTTGAACCTGAAGAGTATATTGATATAATGGATAATAGAATAATGAACTTTCATATAAATGATAGAGATGAAGAGAACTTATGTCTATTACCTGGGAAAGGAAATGTTAACTATAGAAATTTGCTTAATAAATTAAATGAAAAGGGATATAGTGGCACCGGAATAATTGAAGTTTACAGTAATAATTATTTGAACTATGATGAATTGATGGATGCGAAAAAATTTTTAATAGGTTTTCTTTAGAATCAAAAAATAATTGTAAAAATTATGTTTTTTGGTATATAATTATTAATACAGAAACTCTTACTTTATATATTAATATTTTAAAATAATATTAAAATTATATAAGATACAGTAACATATGTTAATACATTTAAATATATGTTATAATAATGGGGTTAACAATAAGCACGATGGTGATTAGGAGGAATAATGCAATGAACGTTAAGATGGAAAAAATAGAAAATAATGTAGTAAAATTAGAAATAACTGTAGAAGCAGAAAAGTTTAATGAGGCTATGAAAAAGTCATTTGCTAAAAATGCTAAAAAATTTAATATACCAGGATTTAGAAAAGGTAAGGCTCCAATGAATATAATAAAGAAATATTATGGTGAAGGAGTATTTTATGAAGATGCCATAAATTTCTGTTGTGATGATACATATTCAACAGCAATAAATGAGAATAATATAAAACCAGTTGATTATCCAGAAATAGATGTAGTTCAAGTAGGAGAAGGAAAAGATTTTATATACACAGCTGTAGTTACAGTAGTTCCAGAAGTGGAATTAGGAGAGTATAAAGGATTAGAAGTTAAAAAGCCTACATATGAAGTGAAAGATGAAGAAGCAGAAAACGAATTAAAATCAATGCAGCAAAGAAACGCAAGAATAGAGACAAAAGAAGATGGAACAGTTGAAAAGGGAGATATAGCTGTAATCGACTTTAAAGGATTTGTTAATGGCGAAGCTTTTGAAGGTGGAGAAGGAACTGACTATCAATTAGAAATTGGTTCAGGTACTTTCATAGACAACTTTGAAGACCAATTAGTTGGTTTAAAGAAAGGTGACGAAAAGGAAGTAGCTGTTAAGTTCCCAGAAGAATATGGTAGAGAAGATTTAAATGGTAAGGATGCTACTTTTAAGGTTACAGTTAAAGATATAAAAGTAAAAGAACTACCTACATTAGATGATGAATTTGCAAAAGAAGTTTCAGAATTTGATACTATAGATGAAGTAAAAGCTGATATAAGAAGAAAAATGGAAGAAGCAAATGAGTTAAGAGCAAAAAGAGAATTTGAAGAAGCAGTAATAGATGCAGTTTGTGCAAATGCAAAAGTAGAAATACCAAGTGTTATGATAGATAAAGAAATAGATAACATGCTTAGAGACTTAGAAATGAGATTAAAATATCAAGGCTTAGATTTACAGACATATTATCAATATACGAATAATACTGAAGAAAAAGTTAGAGAATATATGAAAGAAACAGCAGATAAAAGAGTAAAAACTGATTTAGTAGTTGAAGAAATAGCGAAGAAAGAAAATATAGATGCTACTGAAGAGGAACTTTTAGAAAAAGCTACAGAGATGGCAAAGCAATATGGCAGTAAAGATCTAGAAAAGACTGCTAAATTAGTGCTTGAGTCACAAAAGAACTATCTAAAAGTAGATGTAGTTAATGAAAAAGTTGTTAAAATGTTAGTAGAAAATACTAAAGCTATAGCATAATATATTAAAGGGTTGATTGCCAGGAATTTTTCTGGCAATTAATTTTAAATTAATATATTTAAATTAATTATATTAAAAAACTGATTTAATTTAGATTTAAATGGGTAAAATCACTTAATGTGATTACAAAAAGGAGGAGAGATTTATGAGTTTAGTACCAGTAGTTGTTGAGCAAACTAATAGGGGAGAAAGATCTTATGATATTTATTCTAGACTTTTAAAGGATAGAATAGTAATGCTAAGTGAAGAGGTTAATGATGTTACCGCAAGTTTAGTTGTAGCACAATTGTTATTTTTAGAAGCGGAGGATCCAGAGAAGGACATATATCTATACATAAATAGTCCAGGAGGGTCTATAACATCAGGAATGGCAATTTATGATACAATGCAGCATATTAAACCTGATGTTTCTACTATATGTGTGGGAATGGCTGCTTCCATGGGAGCATTTTTACTTGCAGCAGGTGCGAAAGGAAAAAGATTTGCACTACCAAATGCTGAAATAATGATACATCAACCTCTTGGTGGCTTCCAAGGTCAGGCAACAGATATAGGAATACATGCAGATAGAATACTAAGAATAAAGAAAAAATTAAATAGCATACTAAGTGAGAGAACAGGACAGCCGCTTGAAAAGGTTGAAAGAGACACAGAAAGAGATTACTTTATGGAAGCAGAAGAAGCTAAAAATTATGGATTAGTAGACGAAGTAATTATAAAAAAGAAATAACCTTTAGTGAGGTGTAAAGATGGCCAAAATTGATGATAAAAAACAATTGAAATGTTCATTTTGCGGTAAAACTCAAGATCAAGTTAGAAGACTTATAGCTGGGCCAGGAGTATATATATGTGATGAATGTATAGAGCTTTGTTCAGAAATAATAAGTGATGAATTTGAAGAAGACATTCAAGTGGATATGAGTTCACTTCCAAAACCTGTAGAGATAAAAAGCTATCTTGACCAATATGTCATCGGTCAAGATGGTGCAAAGAAATCACTAGCTGTAGCGGTTTACAACCATTATAAAAGAATTAATTCAAACGCTAATAATGATGATGTAGAATTACAGAAAAGTAATATATTATTATTAGGACCTACTGGATCAGGAAAAACTCTCTTAGCGCAAACTCTAGCTAAGTTTTTAAATGTTCCATTTGCAATTGCAGATGCTACAACTTTAACAGAAGCAGGATATGTTGGAGAAGATGTTGAAAATATACTTTTAAAGCTTATTCAAAATGCTGATTATGACATAGAGAGAGCTGAAAGAGGTATAGTATACATCGATGAAATAGATAAGATAGCAAGAAAATCAGAGAATCCATCTATAACAAGAGATGTTTCTGGTGAAGGTGTACAACAAGCATTGCTAAAAATACTTGAAGGTACAGTAGCATCAGTACCACCACAAGGCGGTAGAAAGCACCCTCATCAAGAATTCATACAGATAAATACTACTAATATACTGTTTATCTGTGGTGGTGCTTTTGATGGAATTGAAAAAATTATAGAAAGAAGAACAAGAATAAGCACATTAGGATTTGGTGCTAGTATACAATCTAAAACTGAAAAGGACGTAGGAAAACTCTTAAAAGACATAATGCCAGGAGATCTTTTGAAATTTGGTCTTATTCCTGAATTTGTTGGAAGACTTCCTATAGTGGTAACTCTCGATGCTTTAGATAGAAGCGCACTAATAAGCATATTGAAAGAGCCTAAAAATGCACTTGTTAAACAATATAGAAAGCTCTTTGAGATAGATAATGTTGAGCTTGAATTTTCAGATGATGCTCTAGAAGCAATAGCTGACGAAGCGTTAAAGAGAAATACAGGAGCAAGAGGTCTAAGAGCAATTATAGAAGATACTATGAAAAATATAATGTTTGATATTCCTTCAAGAGAAGAAATTGCAAAAGTAATAGTTAATAAAGAAACTGTTGATACAAAAGAGCCAATTCTTATTGAGGCTGAAGGTGAAAAAAGATCACCTATAAAAGTAAAAAAGTCTAGAACTCGAAAGGGTTCAGAAACAGCATAAGCAGAGAACCAAAATCTATGATTTTGTGTGAATCGCTTACTCATTCGACGAATGGAGAAGGAGTTTCATAATAAAAAGGAGTACTGTGAAATATCAGAACTCCTTTTTTATTGCCGTTATTAGGGAGCTGAAAGAATATAGTGAATGAAAGATGTGCATAATACTAAGGAGATATAATTTGAAATTATAGGGAGTCTTTAAGGGAGGTTTAAAAATATGATTTATACCTTAATGATTATTGAATTAGTAGTTACAGTAGTTATGGGACTCTATTTTCTTAATGTATTAAAAGGTCAACAATCACGAAGGCTAGTTGTAGATAGAGAAAATAGAAAAGAAATGGAAAAGTTAAAAAAACTAAGAGAAGTAAAGTTAACAGAACCATTAACAGAAAAAAGTAGACCCTCTAAATTTAGTGAAATAATAGGTCAAGAAAAAGGAATTAAAGCTCTTCAGGCAGCATTGTGTGGTCCTAATCCTCAACATGTTATAATATATGGACCTCCTGGAATAGGTAAAACTGCAGCTGCAAGATTGGTTTTAGAATACGCAAAGAAAAAAGATCATTCACCTTTTAATGAAAGTTCTAAGTTTATAGAAATTGATGCAACTACAATAAGATTTGATGATAGAGGGATAGCAGATCCTCTTATTGGTTCTGTTCACGATCCAATATATCAAGGGGCTGGTCCTTTAGGCGTTGCAGGAATACCTCAACCTAAACCTGGAGCAGTAACAAAAGCACATGGAGGTGTATTGTTTATAGATGAAATAGGAGAGCTTCATCCTATAGAAATGAATAAATTACTTAAGGTGCTGGAAGATAGAAAAGTCTTCTTAGATAGCTCCTATTATAATTCCTCAGATGAAAATATGCCTACATATATAAAGGATATCTTTGATAACGGACTTCCTGCGGACTTTAGGTTAGTTGGTGCTACAACGAGAAATCCAGAAGAGATAGTACCAGCATTAAGATCAAGATGTGTAGAAATATTTTTTAGAGCATTGCTTCCAGAAGAAATTGAAGTTATAGCTCAAAATGCAGTAGATAAGATAGGATTTACAATTGAAAATAAAGCTTGCAATATGGTAGGAAAGTATGCGCAAAATGGAAGAGATGTCGTTAATTTAATTCAGCTTGCATCAGGAATAGCATTAAATGAAGAAAGAAGCGAAATTAATGTGAGCGATGTAGAATGGGTAATAGAAAATGGTCAGTATTCTCCAAGAGCTGAAAAGAAGATTTCCGGTAAGCCTTCTGTAGGATATGTCAATGGGCTTGCGGTTTATGGAGCTAACATGGGAGCATTAATGGAAGTTGAAGCTACTGCAAAAAAAGTTAGTCTTAGAAAAGGCAATCTTAAAATAACAGGAATAATTGAAGAAGAAGAAATAAACGCTCAAAATAGAAGAATGAGGAGAAAAAGCACAGCTAGATGTTCTGTTGAAAATGTAATAACTGTAATTGAGAAATTATTTAATCTAAATTGTGATGAGTATGATATACATATAAATTTTTCAGGAGGTGCACCGGTAGATGGTCCATCTGCGGGAGTAAGTATAGCTACGGCTGTATATAGTGCTATAAAGAATATTCCTGTAAATAATAAAGTAGCAATGACTGGCGAAATATCAATACATGGTGAGGTTAAACCAATAGGTGGTGCCAATGCAAAAATTCAGGCTGCTAAAAAGGCAGGAGCAAATATTGTAGTAATACCTAATGAAAATTGGCAGGATAACTTTTCACAAATAGAAGGAGTAAAAATAATACCTGTAAGTAATATAAAAGAAGTTATTGATATTGCTATAGTCAATGAAGCAATGGAACGTTCATCTATAGAAATAGAAGCTAACTTAGATGTATTGTCAGCTGAGTCAATAAATATGTAGCTAGGTTCAATTGGCAATTGAGAATTTATACTTCTCAATTGTCATTTTTCAATTTTAAACTAAAAAAATATTTGATATTAATCGATAACTATAATTGAAAAAAAACTATTTTATAGTTATAATATATTAGTCTAACTATATATAAATTTATTTCAATATCTATTTTAAGTTATTGTAATTATGATAGTTTTTACTAAATTATTTTAAAAGTGAGGGGAAAATATGGATAAAAATTTGAAAATCCTTCCTCTAATTCCCTTAAGAGGCATTACTATATTTCCATATATGGTTATACACTTTGATGTAGGCCGTGAAAAATCTATACTTGCGCTTGAAGAAGCTATGCTTGTTGACCAAAAAATATTTTTGGTATCACAGAAAGAAGCTAAAGTTGAAGAGCCAGAAGAAGAAGATATTTATACAATGGGTACCATTTGTAATATAAAACAAATATTAAAGTTGCCAGGTGATACTGTACGAGTACTCGTTGAAGGTGAAAGTAGAGGAAGACTAGAAAAATACATTGAAAAAAGTCCTTTTTTTAAGGCAGAAGTTGAAATATTAGAAGATGATGAATGTGATAAAACTAATAAATGCGAAGCGCTAGTTCGTTCTGTTAGAAAAGCTTTCGATGACTATACAAAGTTATCAGGAAGTATACCTGTTGAAACAATAGTAACATTAGAAGAATTAGATAATCCAGGTAGATTAAGTGATGTTATCAGTTCTTATTTAATGTTAAAACAGGAAAATAAGCAAGAACTTCTTGAAGCATATGACGTTGAAGAAAGGCTTCAAAAATTATTAGATATACTATCAAATGAAGTTGATATTTTAAAGTTAGAAAGAAAAATAGGTGTTAAGGTAAAAAATAAAATAGATAAGGTACAAAAAGAATATTACTTAAGAGAACAACTAAAAGCTATTCAAGAAGAGCTTGGTGAGGAAGATGAAGATAAAAAAGAAATAACAAGATACAAGAATAGGATAACAAAGGCAAAACTTCCTAAGTTGGTTAAAGAAAAGGCTCTATATGAGTTAGATAGATTAAAGAATAGCGGAAGCTACTCTGCGGAGGGTGGTGTAATAAGAACTTATTTAGATTGGATATTAGACCTTCCTTGGAATGCTGAAACTAAGGATAATTTAGATATAAAGTCTGCTAGAATGGTATTAGAGAAAGAGCACTATGGACTTGAAGATGTAAAAGATAGAATTATTGAATATTTAGCTGTTAAGAAAATGAGTAATTCACTAAGAGGACCTATACTTTGTCTTGTAGGACCTCCAGGGGTAGGTAAGACTTCAATTGCAAGATCTATAGCTCATGCATTAAACAGAAACTTTGTTAGAATGTCTTTAGGTGGAGTTAGAGATGAAGCAGAGATAAGAGGTCATAGAAAAACTTATATTGGAGCAATTCCAGGAAGAATAGTATATGGCATGAAACAGGCTAAATCAAAAAATCCATTATTTTTATTGGATGAAATAGATAAGATGAGTAATGATTTTAAGGGAGATCCAGCAGATGCACTTTTAGAAGTACTAGATGCTGAGCAAAACAGTACCTTTAGAGACCATTATCTCGAATTAGAGTTTGACTTATCTAAAGTTTTGTTTATAACAACTGCTAATTCATTAGAAACTATTCCAAGACCTTTATTAGATAGAATGGAAGTTATAGAAGTTTCAGGATATACTTCAGAAGAGAAATTTCATATAGCAAAGGATCATTTGCTTCCTAAGAAATTAAAAGAACATGAAGTAAAGGACAATAAAATAAAGATTTCTGATTCCTCTATATATTTTGTTATAGAAAACTACACAAGGGAATCTGGTGTCAGAAGCCTTGAGAGAAAAATATCCTCTCTTATAAGAAAAGCAATAGCAGAAATGATTGAAAAAGATAAGGATAAGATTATAGTTAATACGAATAAGGTTAAAAGCTATCTAGGTCCTGAGCTATTTACTTACGAAAAAACAGATAAAGAAGATAAAATTGGGGTTGTAATGGGTATGGCATGGACAGGGTATGGTGGAGACACCTTGCCAGTAGAGGTAACTGCTATGTCTGGAACAGGAAAACTAGAGCTAACCGGCCAACTTGGAGATGTCATGAAGGAATCAGCAAGAGCTGGATATAGTTATGTTAGAGCAAATGCAAAGAAATATGGAATAGATGAAGAATTTTATAAAAATAAAGATATTCACATACATGTTCCAGAGGGTGCTGTACCTAAAGATGGGCCATCAGCAGGTGTTACGATGATTACTGCTATAATATCCGCTTTAGGTGGAAGAAAAGTAAGGCACAATGTAGCTATGACTGGAGAAATAACATTAACTGGTAGAGTACTTGCAATTGGAGGACTCAAAGAAAAGAGCTTAGCTGCGTATAGAGCGGGTATAGATACTGTAATTATACCAAAAGAAAATGAAAAAGACTTATCAAAAATACCTAAAACAATAAAAAGTAAATTGAGTTTTATACTAGCAGATAATATAGATACAGTATTAGAACATGCTTTAGTAAAAAATGATTAGATGGTGATGAAATTATGGAAATAAAACAAGCAGAGTTTATTATTTCAGCAGTAGCTGCAGCCCAGTATCCTAGTGACAATAGAGTAGAAATAGCTTTTGTAGGAAGATCTAATGTAGGTAAATCTTCTCTGATTAACACTTTAACTAATAGAAGAAAACTAGTTAAGGTAAGTGGTACTCCAGGAAAGACGAGACTAGTGAATTTCTTCTTAATAAATAACGAGTTCTATTTTGTTGATCTACCTGGATACGGATATGCAAAAGTTTCAAAGGTAGAAAAGGAAAGCTGGGGAAAAGTAATTGAGACATACCTAACTAAAAGAGAACAGCTTAAAAAAATAGTACTTTTAATTGACTGCAGACATAAACCAAGTATGGATGACATAAACATGTATAAGTGGATTAAGTATTATAATTATGAGGCTGTTGTAGTAGCAACAAAAATTGATAAACTAACTAAAAATGAATTGCAAAAAAACTTAAAGATGATAAGAGAAACATTAGAATTAAATCCAAATGATAAGCTTTTAACATTTTCTTCTCTTAAAAAGATGGGAAAGGAAGAATTGCTAGAGGTTATTGATGAAACTGTTCAAGGTTAAGTAAGTATAAACAAGGAGAAAGTTGAATGACTAAAATTAATATTATTAAAGATTTCCTTGTGTTTTTATTTGTTTATTTACCTCCGCTTATAATATTTATAAGATTTTCAAGGGAAAGAAAGAGAAGTTATTTTCTATTAACAATAATAAGTATACTATATATTGTAACTTCTCTATTTACGCAAAATTTAATTCCTTTTATTTTTGTATTGATAAATATTAGATATTTAAAAATGGCGGAAAGAATTTGCTATAACAGCACTAGGAGTGAGTATACTTCTCCATGTGAATTAAATATTTCAACAAAACCTACCATAAGCAGTAGATTGTTAGAAGATTATAATAGATTTAAGTTTAGTATAAGGAATTTAAATATAATATCAGCTATTAAGTATACTATTCAGTCATATTTAATAACAATTTTAATCTCCGCAATATCATCAGGTATATTTTATCGATTAAATGTAAATGCAAAACAGCAAGAAATAGTTACATGGATGTCTAGTATGCCCCTTAAAAGATTTTTGATAATGATTCCGATTGTTACTATATTTGCACCTATACTTGAAGAATTTGTATTTAGGTGGCTATTATTTGAAAAGATATTTAGACCTAGGATTGGGATATATTTATCAGCAATATTAAGCAGCATAATTTTTGCATTCATACATTTTAACTTAATGGCATTACCTATACTAATATGGATAGGACTATACAATTGTTATTTAATTAATAAAAAGGGTTATTGGTATTCTGTGTTTAATCATTTTGTATTTAATTTTGTAACTACCATGGTATTATTGGCTCAGAAGTTAGGATAAGCAAGATTTTGGAGGATGCAATTAGAGTAATATAATAAAGGTAAAGACATGTATTACAAGTTATGTAAACGTGTCTTTACCTTTATATAATTTAATATAGTTTATTTACTTTTTTTACTGTCATTATCACTATTTCCTAGAGCACCTTTTAACAAAGAGTTTAAAAGGTCTTGTCCATCAGGAGATGACTGTAGAGATTTTACAGCATTTAATACTTGGTCTTGTACATTACTATTTTTTCCGTTATCTACATCATCTAATCTATCTGCAAGAGCTAAAAGTTGAGATCTTATTTCATTTTTATTCATATTACTCGAGCTTACTACTTGATTTAAATCAAGTTGATTTAAATCATTTAAATCAAAATTTCTAAGCATTGAGCTTAATTGGCCTGTAGTCATATTATTAGCACCTACAAGAGAGCCGATTAAAGATATAATTTGATTTATGTCAATATTTTTCAATAAATCACCAAAATTAAATCCTTGAGAAACATTGGTATTATTTTTACGATGATGTTTTCCCATTTTATCACTCCTTTATGTTAAGGAGAGCAGTAGGCTCTCCCTAATTGAATTACTTTATTTAAATACTAATGGTTGTTACAAGCGCAACCGCATACTATTATCACAGCAAGTGTAATTATAATAGCATCACGAGCTCCCTTTCTTCTATTGCGTGCTAACAATAGTAATGCTATTAAAGCGGCTAATGCTATGAAGCCGAAATTATTATTGAACATACGCAAATCCCCCTTTTCTAGGCTATGGCTTTATTTAACTCTTTTTACTTTACATCATAGGTTCTACCAGTTTCTTCTGCCCTTGTGTAATTATATCTTACTTTTAGTGATCAAATAGTTTATGCATAAGATATGACGTGATACTTACAACTTTGTTTTACTAGCAACGATCTCTGTTAAAGCCAGAGCATCCACAAACTATTATTACAGCAAGTGTTATTAAAACAGCGAAACGAGTACCTCTGCGTCTACCAAATATTAGCAAGAAAAATGCTATTAAAGCTGCTAATGCTGCTATTGGAAAAAAGTTATTGTTATTGCTGCAGTGGTGATGATGTCTACTCATATTCTAATCCCCCTTTTCTAGGCTATGGTTTTATTTAATTCTTTTCACTTTATATCTTAAGTTTAAATATTTTATAATTAGTAGCTTTTCGAATACTTATCTTTGGCTTGTTTATAATATATATTATTCATTTATTATAGATTTGACACAACAAAAAATAATTTATATAAAAGTTTAATGTAATAAAAATTTGATTCTACAATAGTGATAAATGATAATATAATATAATTTTTAAAATCATATGAAAATGTACTAAAAAAATATCAAAATAACACGATAAAAGTAAAGATTAGTATAACTATATACTGGGGGGAAAAAATATGTCTAAGATTTCTCATTTGCTAGAGATGATAATTACGCTACAGTATAAGGGACTTACAACCGCATCAGAATTAGCTGAAACTTTGGAAGTCGATAAAAAAACTATATATAGATATATAAATAGTTTAAATAAAGCTAATATACCTGTATATACAAAGAAAGGAAGATATGGAGGATTTTATATAGACGAAGAATTTTATATGAAACCATCAAAGCTCAGCGAAGAAGAATTACAGTCTTTATTAATGGCCACTAAAATACTTACTGAAGAAAATGGATTTATAGCGGAAAAAAATCTACAGTCAGCGGTTTCCAAAATAAAAAGCATTTGTATAAATGATGACGATGAACTAAAACTTTTAAATGACAACGGGTGTTTTAAAATAAGCGAAATTGGAAATTTACAAGGTATGGAAGATAAAATATCAAAGATTAATTATGCTATAAATAGAGGAAGAACCATAAGTATAAATTATTTTTCAATAAATAAAAATAATTTGACTGTAAGAAAAGTAGATCCATATACTTTATTATTCAGAGAGGGTGCTTGGTATATTATTGGTTATTGTCACATGAAAGATACCATAGAGACTTTTAAGCTATCAAGAATTAAGACAATAAAAGCAACAAATGAAATATACATGATACCTCACACTTTCTCACTAAAAGATTATCTTAATAATAATTGGGGTGTATTCAAGGGCGAGAAGACAAAGATCGTAATAAAGTTTGATAAGAATATTTCCGAGTTTATTAAAGATGGCAGGTGGCACATTAGTCAACAGATAGAAGAGCTGCAAAATGGAGATGTATTATTAAGTATTTATTTAGATGATACCGATGAACTAAAGAAATGGATACTTGGAATCGGAAAAGATGCTGAGGTTATAGAACCTAAAAGCCTTCGAGAAGAGATAAAAGCGGAAACAGAACAAATATATAAAAAATATTTAAAAAGTTATTTATAGATGTATAAATATTGGGGAATGGGACAAAATAAAAAATGTAATTCGGAGATAAAATCTCCTGTAGCATCAAGTACTATAATCTCTACTTGATGCGATAACCCCCCATCCCCCTTGGGACCGTAAATGCGGTCCCTTTTTAATTATAAATAAATCTTAATCCTATTATTTTAAGTTAATTGATATAATCTTAAAATAATTATTTTCTTTGCTGTTTTCATCCGGAATTAAGTTAACAATTAAAGTGTAATTTTTTACTATACTTTTATCTTTGTTAGAAGTGCCTCTAAAATTAAGAGTCCAAATGACCTCTGATACATTACCATTCTTATCACACCTGTTTTCCATAAATATTGCATCTTGAAACACATAAGTGTTGTTATCACCGGACAATTTTCCAATTACAGACAAACTGCTACCAGGTATATTAGATGAAAATACCTCCTTTGGTGTATACTCTTCATTCTGAGGAAGACTTTGTATAAACTTAATAAAAGTAAAAATTGTATCTTTCCCCATAAATGTATTTGTAGTTTCATAATTATAGTTTTTGAATTTATAGTTTAAAAATATATAGTTTGACATCCATATACCAGCGTCTTGTAATCTACCGGATATAACCTTTGGTGTTCTGTTATTTTTACAATCTATAAATCCTAGTATGTTGTTAGAATTAGAAAAAGTATTTTCAAATTTTTCATTGTTCCAAAAGAATACATGTTGAATAGGTGTATCTTTATTTGAAGCTTGTACAAATATTTCTGGAATTTTATCTCTTGAAACATCAATAAGAGTTACACGCATAGGCCAGTAAGGAGAATAAAAACCAATAGGTGATAGCTTACCTCCAGCTTCTATAGGATAAATTTTATCTTTACATTTTAATTCCAGAATATATTTAGTACCATCTTTCTTAATATATAACTCCTCTTCCTTACCATCTCCATTAAAATCTGCTTTTAACACCTTATTATCAGATACATTATTAAAAGTTGCAGATGAACTTCTTGATATTAGAAAAACTATTAAAAATATGAAAATGATAAGTATAAAAATTATAAAATAAATATGTTTTTTCTTTAGAAATATTACCCTGAAATTCATATATTTCACCTCCACTTAATTATATGAATTTATTATATATTTAATTATTATGCACAAAATAAATTTAGAAGTACTTTGTAACTAGAAAGAAGGTGATATTTATAAAGAATAAGTTATAGTGAAAGGAGAAAAATATGTTTTATAAGAAAAGAGTATTAACGATTTTTTTATTAGTTATATTAACTTTAAGTATTAGTGCTTGCTCCTTTAAAAAAGACACACCTAAAGAAAAGCAATTAAACATATATGTTGATATTAAAGATAAAGAATCTTTGAATATATTAAAAATTATTACAGAAGAGTACAAAAAATCTAATCCTAAAGTAAAGCTCAGTGTTAATAATACAATAGGTGGAAAGATTGAAGAGGACATAAGTAAGGGAAGTGAACAAGATATAGTAATAACTTCTAGGAATAATATGATAAAACTAAGTAGAAAAGGACTTCTGAGTGATTTAGGAAGTTATTATGATGAGAATAAGATAAGTGATAAGTATTATGGTGTTGTAAATGCATATGGAAGGTTTGGAGATAAATATTACGGTATAGCACTAATGCCTTACACTATGGAGATATTATATAATAAAAGTGCTTTTGATAAATTGGGCTTATCCCAACCATCTACAGTTAATGATTTAAAAGAAGCGTTAAAAAAGATAAATAGTACATCAGCGAGAATTCCAGTTGTGCTTACTGAAGATTTAGATATAAACAGTGGACTATCTTCTATAATAGTTAATAATAAGGTAAGTATGAGAAAACTAGAAAGCATATTTGATAGTGGGGGTGCAGCTTATAAATCTTTAAAGGAAATGCAGCAGGCTTTTGATACTATATCTAGTCTTGTTAGTGGTGGGAATATAAACAAGAACACTTTTGAAGTAGGAAACGAAAGTAGCGTGGAGAAGTTTGTAAAAGGAGATATTCCATTAATAATAAGTTCATCTTATTATTCAAGTCATTTCAAGGATAACAATATAATGGTTGCTGCTGATAGTACAAATGATCCTTCAAAAAAAATGAACGTACCTGTTATAAGTAACGCAATAATGTGTACTCCAGTAAATAGTAAGAATGGTGAAGAGATAGGAAATTTCATAAAGTTTTTTACTGATGAAGAAATTAATAAAAAATTAGTAGAACAGGGATTTATTACTGGTAATAAAAAAGCTAATAATTCTATAGTTGGAGGAGCTAAAGCAAGTATAGTAAAACATCTCGAGAATAGTACAGAAGATAGTGTAATGTATGTTTACAATATACCAGATAAATTAAAAAGTAGTATATCATCTAAAATAGATCAAATACTAAATGGAAAGCATACAGGCAAAGAGTGGGATGAAGCTGTAGATGATGCTTTTAAATAGAGAAATGAAATAATGATAAGACAAAAGAGCAGTTGATCACAACTGCTCTAAAAATTTGTACTAAACTACTGTTCACAAGCATTATCTTTACAACATTTACATATTCCATAAAAATATATTTTGTTATTGATAATATCGTAGTCAGTATAATCTTTCGCTTTGTCATTTAAGTCTGAGAAGGAAATACCATCAATGTCATCAACTCTTGCACAATTTAAACACTGTATATGCGGATGAGACGTAACATTTCCATCATATCTAAAGTTACCTTCGCCTACATTAATTTCCTTAACTAGATCTACCTCAACTAATGTTTTTAAAGCTTTATAAACAGTTGCCAAACTCATTGTAGGATATTCCGGTTGTAGAGCTTTATATATAGTTTCAGCAGATGGGTGCTCTTTTGTAGATTGCAAAAACTTATATACTGCAATACGCTGAGGAGTAAGTTTTAATTTCTTCTCTCTAAAAATACCAGCTAAATTATTCATATACACCATCCTTACTATATAATTAATTATATCATATAATAAAAATTATTACTTGTCAAAAGTAATTTTTTAGAAAATATTGTTGATGTGAAATTTAGGAAAATTAAATCATAAAATTAGGATAATTTTCATGAGAAAGGCAAAAATAAAGTGAAGAATTTTTTATATTACTATTAATAAAGAAAGAAGCGATAAAATGAGAATTTTTAGCAGGTGGAAATTTTTTATTGTAATTATAGTGCTTTTAATATTTACATATTTTATTAAGTCTGCAAGTAGTAAAGTGGTTGTAGAAAACAATAGCAATAAATATACATCAAAAGATATTAATATGATAAAGGCTAACATAAGGTTAAGATACGAAGACGTTGATTTAAATTTGTCAAAGCCTATATATGTAGAAAATAATAGATATTATATTCCTGTGACAGAGATCTTAAGTAAACTTCATGGAAAGAGTTCTATAAAAAATAATAGTACAGTTTTAAGATTAAATCAATGTGATATTATTGTTAATCATGATAAAAATGAATTTGTCAAGAATGAAAGAGTTATTAAATTAAAAGAGAAACCAGTATGCACTAATGATTGTGTTTATATAACACTATTTGACTTTATAAAAATGTTTGATTTAAAGACTCAATGGAATATAGATAAAAATACTATATCTCTATATAAAAATAGAGGTATAGAAAATTGTACTGCAGTAAGTAAGCAAGGGAAACCTGCTTTAATTAGGCTAGAAGATATAGCAGCAGGGGGAATGTATAGTTCGGAAGAGTCTTTGGAGAAACTCAGAATAATTTGTGACTATTTGCATAGTGAAGGAATACCTTTTCATATTGCATGGATACCTAGATATGTTAGCCCGGGAAAAAATATAGATAATGATCTTCTAAAAAATTATAATATGCATAATGCTGATTTTGTCTTTACTCTAGATTACTTTATGGATAAAGGTGGAATAATAGGACTTCACGGATATACTCATCAATATGGAGAGACAGAAAGTGTAGATGGAATAGAATTTCATAGAAGTTTAAGAGACAATATTCCAGGAGATATTCAGTATGCACAGGAAATAATAAACGCTGCATTAGAGACAGCTGCACAATTAAAAATTCAATGCAGTTTTTTTGAAGTGCCGCACTATGCTATTTTATATCCTCAACAAGATATTATCGAAAAAAATTTTGATTATATATATGAACCATATTCTGAAGATGGAGGTATAACTGAGTGCAATAAGGTGTTTTATAAAGATAAATATGGAAGACTCATAAAGTATATTCCTACACCATTGAATTATATAGATGGTAAAGATGATTGTATAAATATGATTAATAAAATAGATACATTAAAAGAGGGGTTGATTGCAAGCTTTTTTTATCATCCATATATAGAATTTGATGATATAAAAATATCTAAGGGGGAAGATGGATACCCATATTACGAATATTCTAATCAATCGGTGCTGCATCAAGTAATTGATAGATTGAAATATAGGGATTTTACATTTTATCGAATAAATGATGTTAAATGAATTTTTAATATCATTACTGGATTACTACTACTAGATTAAAAATGTAGTGTAATTATTAGTTGTGAATGAATATGTTAAATCTTTTGCATTTTGATTGTAGCAAAGAACTTTTTATGTATGCAAACTTTAGCATGAGAACTCCAATATGACGTAAATCATGACAAATTTATTTCAAGTATAACAAAAATTATTCTTATTAAAAGTTTTATAATAATTAAATAATTATAAAAATAACAATTTATATAAAGGTAAAATTTCAAAAAATGACCATAAATTTATAAATTCGCAAAAATGGTATGCTTATTATGTAAATTAATGAAAAAAATTCATTTAAATATAAAATTATTGTGAAAATTTAACTTGATTTAGTGAATGATTCATGTTAAGATTTTATCGGAATAAAAAATATATATCATAATACTTTTGTGGGGAGGTAAATCACGCCATGAGCAATAATGAATTAAAAAAAGAAATCGGTTTAGTGCCCGCTCTTGCAATCGTTATCGGTATGGTTATAGGTGGAGGAGTATTCTTCAAACCTACAGCTGTATTTGGTGCAACAGGAGCGCCAGGATTGGGTATGACTGCATGGGTTTTAGGTGGAATTATTTCTATAGCAGGTGGTCTTACTGCTGCTGAGGTATCTGCAGCTATACCAAAAACAGGTGGTATGGTAGCATATCTAGAGGAAACATATGGTGATGTTTGGGGTTATCTTTTAGGATGGGCTCAAACAGTTATATATTTCCCAGCAAATATTGCAGCTCTTGGAATAATATTTGGTACTCAAGCTGCTACTCTACTAGGTTTAAGTGATTCAATGATAATTCCAATAGCAATTATAACTATTATATTCCTTACATGTATGAATTCATTAGGATCAAAGACAGGTGGAGCTATTCAGACAGTTGCAACAGCAGGTAAATTAATACCTTTATTTGCAATCATAATAGTAGGACTTATAAAAGGTGATGGTGGAGTAGTTAGATTATTCCCAATGACTGCTGTTGATCACCCAATTGGTACAAGCTTAGGATCAGCACTAGTTGCTACAATGTTCGCTTATGATGGATGGATAAACGTTGGAGCTATAGCTGGAGAAATGAAAAATCCTGCTAAAGACTTACCAAGAGCGATTATCGGTGGATTATCATTAGTTATGGCTGTTTATCTATTAATAAACGTAGCTTACTTATTCGTATTACCAGCAACTGCACTTGCAGCAACAAAAACACCAGCAGCAGACGTTGCAACAATAATCTTTGGACCATCAGGTGGAAAGATTATTACAGTAGGTATACTAGTGTCAATATTTGGAGCAATCAATGGATATATATTAACAGGAATGAGAATTCCATATGCTATGGCAACTGAAAATAAACTACCATTTAGTAACTGGTTAGCAAAATTACACCCAACATTTAAGACACCAATAAACAGTGGTATATTAATGGCTGTTATATCAATATTACTAGTATTCTCAGGAAAGTTTGATCAGTTAACTGACTTACTAATATTCGTAATATGGTTGTTCTATGTTATGACATTCTATGCTGTGTTTGTTCTTAGAAAAAATCAACCAAACCTTCACAGACCATATAAAGTACCTCTATATCCTATAGTACCTGCTATAGCAATAGTTGGAGGAGCTTATATAATATTAAATACTTTATTTACTCAACCTAAGAACGCTGGAATAGGACTTATCCTTACATTAATAGGATATCCTGTTTACAAGTCAAGAAAGAGTAAGTTTAAGAAAGCAGAAGATAATATTGCATAAAATGTAATATATGAAAGTTAGACTTATGTGAAAATAACACTAATTATTTTCATATAAGTCTTTTTTTATAAATAGAATAAATAAAGGTCTTAAAACTACTTCCAGTCTGGAAAAATATCTCTCTTAATAAGTTGAATTTTTCCTTTGGATACCTGTATACAAAAAGTTAAAAAAATATACATATCTTATTTTGGAAAACACTTGAAAAATACGAATTAATATCATATAATAGTAATTGTTGATGATATTTTAATCTTTATAAATAAAAACCTATATATAAATTATAATTAGATGGGGAGGAAATATTAATGAAAAAATTTGTTTGTACAATATGTGGATACGTTCATGAAGGAGAGATGGCTCCAGAAAAGTGCCCTCAATGTAAAGCTCCAAGAGAAAAATTTATAGAAAAAGTAGAAGGCCAAATGAGTTGGGCTGATGAGCATAAAGTTGGAGTTGCTGAAGGAGTAGATCAAGCAGTAGTAGAAGGGCTAAGAGCTAACTTTACAGGTGAATGTACAGAAGTGGGAATGTACTTAGCTATGAGCCGTCAAGCTGAAAGAGAAGGATACCCTGAAATAGCAGAAGCATATAAGAGAATAGCTTTTGAAGAAGCAGAACATGCTGCAAAATTTGCAGAATTACTTGGTGAAGTTGTAACTGCTGATACAAAGAAGAACTTACAGATGAGAGTTGAAGCAGAACATGGAGCTTGCCAAGGTAAAAAAGACTTAGCTACTTTAGCTAAAAAGTTAAACTATGATGCAATTCATGATACAGTACATGAAATGTGCAAAGATGAAGCTAGACATGGATGTGCATTTAAAGGATTATTAGATAGATACTTTAAATAAGAATAAAAGTGGATACCTCTGATTAGAGGTATCCACTTTTTATATATAGATATTTAATCTGAGTGTTTGACTTATTAGCGGTATTCATAGGGGTACCTCTTCTGTACTGTTAATAATTTTAGTTATCTCTAGGGCTTGCTGCCAAGAACCTCAACAATCTTAAATAAACTCGCTATGCTCAAACAGTATTTAAGATTGTATATGTTCTAAAGCAGCTTTGCCAAGAGCTAACATAAAATCATTAAATGTACTGTCAGATGTACCCCTATGAATACCTTAGTTAAGTCAATTATCGAGGTTGGATATCTATAAACAATTAAGTAGACTTATAAGTGTTTCTATAATGATTAGGTGAAATACCATAATTCTTCTTAAAGGCAGTATAAAAGTAATTCGTATTGCTAAAACCAACAGCGGTAGATATTTCAGATACTGTTAAGTCAGTAGTCTCAAGAAGAAGTTTAGCTTTATTAAATCTAACTTCAGAAATATAAATAGATAGAGATTTATTTACCGTATTTTTAAAGATAGTTCTAAGATAATTTGATGAAATATTTACATGGTCTGCAATACTCTCAGGTGATATAGACGAATTAGGGTAATTTTCGTCTATATAATTAGTAACAGCTTTAACAATAGTATTTACCCTATTTAACTTCTTTTCATTAAACTGAGCTACACAATTTGAATAAAGGCTCATAAACCATGCTTTAACTTCATTTAAGGTCTCTAATTTATCTAGGTTATCCAAAAAGTTTTTTAGACTTATGTTTCTAGTTTCATTGTTTACCTTATAGAGGGTATCTACTAGCTTTTTTGAATGTAAAGCCAGTTGCGATATACTAAGAAGAATATTGCTATAAGAATAGGTACTAATCTTATTAAGCATTTTATCCAGTTCGGTTTCTATATTTTTCATGTTACCTAGTTTTATAGCATTAAATAAGGAACTTTCTAAATCTTCGTCGTAGAAATAGTCATTATTAATATCAGGGTTTATTTTATCATAATATAGAATGGAGTTTGTGCCATATTTTAGTCTATAATTCACACAGTCAACAGCAAGTTTATATGAAGATGATATTTGTGATAAATTATAAGCATAAGATCCAATACCAGATGAAAGTGAAACATTAAAATATGATAAAACATAATTTTGAATTTCAGCAACAATATTTATAATTAAATCTAAGTCTTCTTGACTTGATTCTTTTGAAGTGCTTAAAATTAATGCTATTAAATTACCATTTATATTAAGGCACTCGTTACTATAGTATTTTGAAGAAACATCACTACATATGTTACATATGCCAAATCGTATTAACTGCCTATCTCTATTAGAAAACCTTGAATAAAAATGTTTAATTCTATCTATTTTAAACACAATAACTATATTCCCATTTTCAGATATATTAATATTTAGCTCTTCAAATTTTGTTTTTATGTCTTTGAAATTTACCACTGTATTTAATAATATACTTTTTAACAACTGTTTTTTAATAAAGTTGGTATCTTCAATAGAAAGTTTTTTCAAGCTTAACTTTTCATTAAGAATATTATCAATAGCTAGTGATAAAAAATCAAACTCATTAGACTTATTGTAATTTTGGAGGTCATTGTTAATAGCTGCTTTACTCTTAACTTGTTTAACAATTCTATCTATAGGAGAATATATTCTCACAGACATTAAATATGAACAGGCAGCTCCTATAACAAATATTGTTATAAATATTACTATAATCAAATGAATCATTTTATTTATACTTCCAAGAAAAGTATTATATGGAGTAATGGTAATAAACTTTAAACCCATTCTTCCTAGGCTTGTGTAAGTAATAACACAAGGTTTTCCGTCTATATCACATAAGAAATTTCCGTTATCATTCTTATTTTCTAATATTTTCTTTAAATAATCACTTTGAGATATATTTTTTAAAAACATTCCTGAACTTGAGTGGAGTACTATATTACCCTTATTATCAATGGCAAATAAATCACATCCATTTTCCGAAATAGTTTTGAAATATTTTTCAACTTCATCAGCATCTAAGTTTATAATTATAGCACCATCAGGTAAATTATTTTTAGGATTTTTACTATTGCTAAGAAAAATTGATAAAACATTCTTTTTATAGTTTGAATTATATTCTGAGGATAGATTTATTCTCCTTGGAATTAAGTTAGAAGAAAATGTTTCAGAAGAATTTTTCAATATATCTAGGATTTCATGATCATAAAAACTATCAGATTTTTGTTCGCCACTTATAGATGTGTAAATCTTCCCATTGTTGTTATTGTAAATGTATATTGAATAAATAGATGGAATTGAAGAAGTTAGTTGCATAATTTTAGGATTCGCAACCTCTGTAATATTTTCATTTTTGTTTAAATACATCAAATTATAAATATCTTGATTCAAATATAATTGATATGAAAATAGCTTGGCCCAGTTTAATGTATAATTCGTATAGTAGGAAGCTTGTTCTAATATTTTTTGAGAAGATGATATAGAGTTCTCTATAATTTGACGTTTGTAACCGCTATATATAGCTAGAGTAGTTACGAATAATATTGCAGAAGTAAGCATTATATATGACAGTAATAGTCTTATAAATGTACTTTTAAAATTAAATTTTTTATTTAATGCAAACATTTTCATATATACATCTCCTTAGTATGAAAGTTAACTTTAAAAATACAACCATATGTGCTTAGTTTTAAATAAAGTGTTAAAAATAAAAGGTATTTTATGGATTATAACAACATATATGGGAAAATTAGTGATAAAACTAATCAGTCCTAATGTAACATAAAACAAAGTAACTAAAAATATTTAAAGTAATGATATTTTTAAAAAGTAAACAAATAGTAAAAAATTATAGTTTTGAAAATTTAGAATTTACTTTATTATTTAAATATGCCGAAGCAAAGGGTGAAAATTCAGACAATATGCAATATTTAAATTATACATTATTTTTATAAATAAATATAGTACTTATACACTTGATAAAAAACTCTTTATATCTTTAATATTAAAAAATCTCTTTATATTAAATAGTACAAAATAACATTACATAAAAATTAAATTCTAATGAGAGGAGGATAGAATTTAATAACAAATATCAAATATATATGGTTCAAATTTTAATAAAGTTAAGGGGGAAAATTGATGAAGAGATATGGAAAGTTGTTAAGTGCTCTTGCTATTACGGCAGTAATGTCATCATTGTTTGTTGGATGTGGAAATAAGTCAACTGGTGAAAGTCAAGAAGCATCAAATAAGAAAGATGGAAAACCTACTATATCTGTTGTTTTAAAAGCGGTAAACAGTGACTATTGGAAGATAGTACAAGCAGGTGCAAAGGATGCTGGTAAAGAATTGGGAGTAGATGTACAAGTACTTGGTCCAAATGATGAAACTGACATCGCAGGGCAAACTTCCTTAATGGAAGATCAAATAGTTAAGAAAGTTTCTGTTTTAGTTGTAGCACCATCACAACCTAGTGCTGCACTAGCTACTTTTGATAAGGCGGATGCTGCTAAAATTCCTGTTATTCTTATAGACACAGATGCTAAATGGGATAAGAAAAAAGCCTTTGTTGGAACAGGAAACTTAGCTGGTGGACAGCTTGGTGGTAAGTACTTAGCAGAAAAGGTTGGTAAAGGAGCAGAAGTTGTTATTATAAGAGGAGCTTTAGGAGATGCAACTCATGATGAACGTGTAAATGGTGCTAAGCAAGAATTAGAAGCTGCTGGTGTTAAAGTTGTAGAAATTCAGCCAGCTAACAGTGATAGAAACAAAGCTATGTCAGTAATGGAAAACCTTCTACAAACTCATCCAAATGTAAAAGGTGTTTTCTGTTCAAATGATGAAATGGCACTAGGAGCTCTAAGAGCACTTAAACAAGCTAATAAAACAAATGTTGCTGTAATTGGATTTGACGGTTCACCAGATGCTATGAAATCAATAAAAGCTGGAGAGCTTACAGCTTCAGTAGCACAAAGTCCATATAATATAGGTAAATTAGGTGTAGAAACTGCAGTTAAGGCTGCTAAAGGTGAAAACGTTGACAAGAGAGTTGATACTGGTACAAAGATGATAACTAAAGAAAATGTAGATCAGGCTCAAGCTGAGTTAGATAAAATACTTAAAAAATAACTTTTATTATATAAGTATTAAAATGTGGGCCCGACTAACTCAAAATACGTTGGGTTCACAAAATTAAAAAATACAAATATTATAGCTAATTGGAAATAGAGGTGAGTTGTATAATGAAACAGCCTATTATTGAATTAAAAGGCGTTTCCAAGATATTTCCTGGGGTTAGAGCATTAAATTCAATAGATTTAGATGTGTATCCAGGTGAAGTACTCGGATTAGTAGGAGAAAATGGAGCAGGTAAGTCTACGTTAATTAAAATTTTAACAGGTGCTCATAGAAATGATGAGGGAAAAATATTTATTGAAGGTAAAGAAACGGTTATTGATGGACCTAAACATGCTATGAACTTAGGAATAACAGCTATATACCAAGAACTAAACATTGTTAAACAACTTACAGTTGCGGAAAATGTTTTTTTAGGTAGAGAAATTAAAAAAGGCAAGTTACTTGATAGAACACACATGATAGAAAGGGCATCTGAGTTATTAAAGGATTTAGGACAAGAAATTAACCCAAAGTTACCTATAAATATGTTAGGTGTGGGACAACAACAGATGGTTGAAATAGCAAAAGCTTTAAGTGTAAAGACAAAAGTATTAATAATGGATGAGCCTACAGCGAGTTTAAGCAATAGAGAAGTTAAAGAGTTGCTAAAAACTGTAAAAAGCTTAAGAGATAAGGGTATAGGAATAGTATATATTTCACACAGACTTGAAGAAATTTTAGAAATATGCGATAGAGTTACAGTTATGAGAGATGGGGAAAAGGTTAAGACTTTAGAGAAAAAAGAAGTTACGACAGAAATTCTAATAAAATTAATGGTTGGAAGAGATTTGGAAGAACAATTTCCTAAAATAGAAACTAAACTAGGTGAAGAAGCGCTAAGAGTTGAGGGTTTAAGTAAAAATGGTGTGTTTGAAAACATTACTTTTGGTGTAAAAAGAGGAGAAATTCTTGGATTGGCAGGTCTTGTAGGAGCTGGGAGAACTGAAGTTATGAGAGTCATTTTTGGAGCAGATCCTAAAGACGCTGGAGATATATTTGTGCACGGCAAAAAGGTTAAAATAAAATCCCCTAGAGATGCGATGAATAATAAAATAGCATTTTTAACTGAGGATAGAAAAGGACAGGGGTTAATCCTTGACAATACAGCAGCATTTAATATGAATATTTCATCTTTTAATAAAATAAGAAATGGATTACTTTTGAGTGCAAGCAAATCTAAACAAAGATGTGCTGAAAATATCAAAAAATTGAATATAAATCCTCCGCTAGATAACTTTATAGTAAGACAGTTTAGCGGCGGAAATCAACAAAAAGTAGTTATAGCTAAGTGGTTGAATACAGATGCAGATATATATATTTTTGATGAACCAACAAGAGGTATAGACGTAGGAGCTAAAGTTGAAGTTTATAATGTTATGAATGAACTTGTAGCTAAAGGAGCAGCAATAATAATGATTTCTTCAGAAATGCCAGAAGTATTAGGTATGAGCGATAGAATTATTGTTATGCATGAGGGAAAGATTACAGGTGAATTTAACAGAAAAGAGGCTAATCAAGAAAATATTATGAAAGCGGCTTCGGGAGGGATATAGTAAATGGAACAAACAAACAAAAAAGCAAGGTTTGATTTAAACGAAGATAAATCTTTAAAAAGTATATTATCTAAACTTGGCCCTTTATTAGGCTTGTTAATACTTTGTGTTGTTTTAAGCTTTGCGTCAGATCAGTTTTTTACCTTTAAAAACATAATGAATATAGCAAATCAGTCAGCAATAAACAGCTTAATTTCTGTTGGTATGTTACTTACTATAATAACAGCAGGTATCGATCTTTCTGTTGGTTCTATGTTGGCGTTATCTATATGCGTAATGGGAGTTGCTATAACAAAGTGGAATATGTCTCCTATGCTAGCTCTTCCACTATGCTTATCAGTTGGTGCTTTTCTAGGATTTCTCAATGGAATTATGCTTACTAAACTAAAATTACCACATCCATTTATATCAACATTAGCTATGAAAAATGTGGCAAGAGGTTTAGCTCTTATAGTTACAGCAGCTTCTCCAATATCAGGTTTCTCTAAATCAGTTCAATTTTTAGGATCAGAAAAAATAGGAGCGATACCAGTAAGTTTCATATTAGTTATAGTTGTATTTGTAGTTTTCCATATATTCTTAACTAGAACAGCTCAAGGTAGATATATATATGCAGTTGGTGGTAATCAAGAAGCTGCAAAGTTATCTGGTGTTAATGTACAAAGAACATTAATACTAGTTTATACAATATGTGGTTTCATGGCAGCACTATGTGGAATAGTTTTAGTAGGAAGAGTTAATGCAGCATTTCCACTAGCTGGTTTAGACTACGATGCAGATGCTATCGCCGCTTGTATAATAGGTGGAGCATCCTTTATGGGTGGATCTGGTACAGTATGGGGAACGTTAATAGGAGCTATGATTATGGCTGTGCTTAGAAATGGATTAAATCTTCTAAGTGTACCAGCAGATATACAAACTGTTGCAATAGGATTAGTTATAATAGGTGCCGTTTATGTAGATGTTTTAAGAACTCAAGCTCAAAAGAAAGCTAAAATAGCTCCAGTTACAAATACAAACACAAATAATACAACAAGTGCTAACGCATAAAAAATAAAATTTATAGTACAGGCAGGAGGAAATAATGTTGGATTTAAGAGAAAGAGCACTAAGATTTCACAAAGATAATGAAGGTAAGATAGCTTTGAATTGTAAGGTACCGGTTAAAAATCAAGAAGATATGACACTTGCATACACCCCAGGAGTTGCAGAACCTTGTTTGGAAATTAATAAAAATTCAGAGCTAATTTATGATTACACATCAAGAGGAAACTGGGTTGCTGTAGTAACAAATGGTACAGCAGTATTGGGGCTTGGAGATATAGGGGCAGGAGCAGGTCTTCCTGTTATGGAAGGTAAAGCGGTATTATTTAAAGCCTTTGGTGGAGTAGATGCTTTCCCAATATGCTTAGAAACTAAGGATGTAAATAAGATTGTTGAAACAGTTAAACTTATGGAACCGACTTTTGGAGGAATTAATCTAGAGGATATAAAAGCTCCAGAGTGTTTTGAAATCGAACAAAAGCTTAAAGAAATCTCTAATATACCAATATTTCACGATGATCAACATGGAACAGCGGTAGTTTCAGCTGCATGCTTGATTAATGCATTGAAGCTCACTAATAAGAAGTTTGAAGATATTAAAGTAGTTATAAACGGTGCAGGCGCAGCAGGAATTGCTATTACTAAACTATTATTAAAGATGGGAACTAAGGATGTAATTCTTTGCGATACTAAAGGAGCAATATATAAAGGAAGAACCTCTGGTATGAATAAATACAAAGACGAAATAGCTGAAATAACTAACAAAGAATTAATATCAGGAAACTTAGCGGATTCGCTAAAAGGTGCAGATGTATTCTTAGGAGTATCGGTTGCAAACTGTGTGACACAGGAAATGGTTAAATCAATGAACAGAGATTCAATTATTATGGCTATGGCAAATCCAAATCCAGAAATACTTCCACACTTAGCTGTAGAAGCTGGAGCAAAGGTAGTATGCACAGGTAGATCAGATTTCTCAAATCAAGTTAATAATGTACTAGCTTTTCCAGGAATATTTAGAGGAGCATTAGATGTTCATGCTAGTGAAATTAATGATGAAATGAAGATAGCAGCAGCCTATGCTATAGCAGGACTTGTAGATGAAGATCAGTTAAGACCAGAGTATGTTATACCGGAAGCCTTTGATTTGAGAATAGCACCTAAAGTTGCTGAATATGTAGCAAAAGCTGCAATAGATACTGGAGTTGCTAGAAAAAATGATATTACTCCAGAGATGGTTGCAGAACATACTAAAGCGTTACTTGGTCAATTATAAGTAGTATTATCCGAAAACTTAAAGGTTTATTAAAAGATAAATATTGAAAATTAGGGGGAATAAAAAATGATAAAAGTTGGAGTTGCAGGTTTTGGCGTTATTGGACAAAGACTTGCAGATGGAGTTGCTTCTCAAAAAGATATGGAATTAGTGGGGGTTGCAGATGTTTCACCTACACTTTCAGTAAGAGCTTTAAAAGAAAAAGGAATGCCATATGCTTTATATACTGCAGTACCGGAAAATAAAAAATTATTTGATGAATTAGGAATACCTGTAAGTGGCACTCTTGAAGAATTAGTGCAAAATTGTGATGTTATCCTTGATGCTACTAGTGCTGGAGTAGGAGCTAAAAATAAAGAACTTTATGCTAAATACAATAAAAAAGCAATATTCCAAGGTGGAGAAAAAAATAATGTAGCAGATGTGTTCTTCCATGGTTATGCAAACTATGAGAAGGGAGTAGGTAAACAATTCTTAAAGTTAACTTCCTGCAACACTACAGGACTTATCAGAGCAGTAGATTGTATAGATAGAGAAGTAGGTGTTGAAAAAGTTGCAATAACAATAATAAGACGTGTTGCTGATCCTGGTGACTATCACAGAGGTCTTACAAATGCATTACAGGTTGATAAGGCGCCAAGCCATCAGGCATTAGACTTAATGACAATAATGCCTCATGTAGATGCAACAGGAATACTTGTTCATACACCAGTAACACATGGACATATTATAACTGTTTTAGCTACACCTAAAAAGGATATATCAAAAGAGCAATTGTTAGAAATGTTTAGCAAGCATCCAAGAATAAGAGTTGTAAGACTTGCAGATGGATTCCTTGGAAATGCTTCATTATTTAGATATGCAAGAGATCTTGGAAATCCAAGAGGAGATATGTACGAAATAGCAGTATTTGAAGAATCAATCGTTAAGTCAGGAAAAGACATAATGTTTGCAATAAATATTCCTCAAGAAGCAGTAGTTATACCAGAAAATATAGATGCTATAAGAGCTGCTATGGAAATGCAAACAGATAGGCTCGAAGGAGTTGCAGAAACAAATAAATATTTGGGGATGGGAAAATGGATGGAATAGTTGGAACTAAAATAAGGTCAATGGAAGAGTTTGATTATAAAGATAAGACAGTATTATTGAGATTAGATATAAATTCTCCAATTGATCCGGAAACTAAAAAGATAGTAAGTGAAAATAGAATAAATAAAAGTATTCCTACACTGAACTATCTGATAGGACAAGGAGCTAAAATTGCTATAATAGCGCATCAGGGAGATACATTAGACTATCATAATCTAATGTCTATGAAAGAGCATGCAGAAAAGTTATCTCAAAAGCTTGGCAGAGAAATAAAATATATAGATGATGTATGCGGCCCTGCAGCTCAGGATACAGTTAAAAGTTTGAAATGTGGTGAATTGGTTCTTTTAGGAAACTTAAGATATTTAACGGAAGAGGTATCTACTTTTGAAAACGACGTAAAATTAGATGCAAAAGGAATGTTAAATACCTACTTAGTTAGAAGTCTTGCACCTATTGTAGATTTCTATGTGAATGATGCCTTTGCAGCAGCACATAGAAATGCACCGTCTATGGTCGCTTTTCAAGGAATTCTTCCTAGTGCGGCAGGTACGTTAATGTTTAAGGAATTAAGTGCTTTAACTAAGGTTATGGAGTGTCCAGATAAGCCTTCTGTATTTGTACTTGGTGGACTTAAAATATCAGATGCTTTTGGAATGATGAAACAGGTCTTAGAAAATGGTACTGCAGATAGAATATTATGTTGTGGTATAACTGGACATATAATGCTTATGGCAAAGGGATACCAATTAGGAGAAGCTAACGAGAAATTTATAAAAAATAGAAATCTCGATGTGTTTATAGAACCGGCTAAAGAATATCTTGAAAAATACGGTGAAAAGATAATATATCCAGTGGACTTAGCATATGAGCAAGATGGCGCTAGAAAAGAAGTTTCTATAGAAGAACTTCCTATAAGCCACATGTGTATGGATATAGGTCGTGAAACTATAGAAATGTTTGAGGAGGAGCTAACAAAAGCAGGTACAATTTTTGTAAATGGTCCCGCTGGAGTTTATGAAAATAAGATATTTGAATATGGAACTAAAGCAATATGGAACGCTATAGCGGAGGCTAAAGGTTATTCTGTAATTGGCGGCGGGGATACAGTAAGTGCAGCTCAACGTTTTATAGATACAGACAAAATAAATTACGTATGTACAGCCGGAGGAGCCATGGTAAGATTCTTATCTGGCGTGAAAATGCCTCTTATCGAAGCTATGAAAGAGGCTTATGATAAAAAATTGGAGGTGCAGGATGCTTAGTTATGACAAAATAAGAGAGTTAGAAACTTTTGCAGTAAATATAAGAATAGAAACTGTAAGAGCTATAGGTACTCTAGGCTTTGGACATATGGGAGGAGCAATGTCCGTTGCTGATACTATAGCAGTACTTTATGGTGAAGCAATGAATATAGATCCTCAGAATCCAAAGTGGGAAGACAGAGATTGGTTGGTATGTTCAAAGGGACATGCAGGGCCTGCAATATACTCAGCCCTTGCGCTGAAAGGGTACTTTCCTAAGGAAGACCTTCTTACACTAAATACGCCAGGAACTCATTTCCCAAGCCATTGTGATAGAAACCTAACGACAGGTATTGATATGACTACGGGATCTCTTGGTCAAGGATCTTCTACTGCACTAGGAGTAGCTCTGGGGAATCGATTAAAAGGGAAAGATAACTATACTTATTTAATACTTGGAGATGGAGAAATACAGGAAGGGCAGGTATGGGAAGCTGTAATGTGTGCAGCCCAGCAAAAAGTAGATCATCTTATTGCTTTTGTGGATTACAATAAGCAGCAGTTAGACGGATATACTAAGGATATAAATGATCTTGGAGATATTAAAGCTAAATTTGAGAGTTTTGGATGGTATGCTCAAAGCATTGATGGACATAATGTTGAGGAAATATGCCATGCTATAGAAAATGCTAAAGAAAATGGAAGCAGACCTTCAGTAATAGTTTTGAATACTGTTAAGGGAAAGGGATGTAGTTTTGCAGAAGGTATTTTAAGTAATCACCATATAACTGTAAGCAAAGAGCAAATGGAAGATGCAGTTAAGGCATTAGAGAATAAGCTACAAGAGGTGATGAAATAATGAGTATTAAATTAGCAGAAAAAAGAGTAAATGAAGAAATAGCAATGAGAGATATGTATGCTAAAACACTTATGAGACTAGCAGATAAAAATGAAAATATAGTAGCTCTTGATGCAGACCTAATGAGTTCAATGGGAATGATGCCATTCAAGAAGGCGTATCCAGATAGAACTTTTAATGTAGGAATACAAGAAGCAAACATGATTGGTGTTGCAGCAGGTATGTCAGCAGTAGGACTAATACCTTTCGCTCATAGCTTTGGACCTTTTGCTACAAGAAGATGCTTTGATCAAATTTTCTTATCCTGTGGATATGCAAAGCTTAATGTAAAAATTACAGGTAGTGACCCGGGAGTAACTGCAGCCTTTAATGGAGGAACACACATGCCTTTTGAGGATATGGGAATACTCCGAAATGTCCCAAACATAACAATACTAGAACCAGTTGATAGTGTAATGCTTGAAAATATAATAGAGCAGATTGCTGACAAATATGGTGTATTCTACACAAGGCTTTTAAGAAAAAATGCAGTGAAGATATATGAAGAGGGCTCAACCTTTGAAATAGGAAAGTCTATAACACTTAGAGATGGTAAGGATGTAACAATATTCGCTACAGGGATAATGGTATCAGAAGCATTAAAAGCTGCTGATGCATTGGATAAAGAGGGCATATCTGTAAGAGTTGAAAATATGTTCACTTTAAAACCAATTGATAAAGAAGCTATATTGAAATGTGCAAAAGAAACAGGTGCTATTGTAACGACTGAAAACCACAGTATATTAAATGGATTAGGCTCTGCAGTGGCGGAAGTAATTACAGAGAATGAACTTGTACCACTTGAAAGGGTTGGAGTTGAAGATAGATTTGGTCAAGTTGGACCTGTAGATTACTTAAAGGAGCAGTATAACCTTACTTACAAGGATATTATGTCAAAAGTTAAGAAGGTTTTAGAAAGAAAGATTAAATAATTCAGAGCAGATGGAATAAAAATTTATAAGTTTATTCTAAGATTTAGAATGGCTTAAATATTATAAAGAGGTGACAAATTATGCTTAGGATTAAACAGAATGAACCTTTTAAATATGGTTATAACTCGATAACTACTATTGATGAACAAGAACATAACACCATGATGGATTTTGGCATATTGAGGCTTGCTAAGAATCAGGTTGAAATAGATAAGGATGAAAAAGAACGAGCATTTCTTTTAATTAAAGGTGAAGTTACTTTTGAATATGAGGGTAAAAAAGAAAATGCTTTAAGAAATTCTTGCTTCGATGAAGACCCATGGGTACTTCATGTACCAAAGAATATTGAGGTAAAAATCACAGGAATTTCTGAAGACACAGAAATATGTGTTACTAAAACAACTAATGACACTATATTTGAATCAAAGCTGTATATAAATAAAGAATGCAGAAGTGAAAATCGTGGTGCTGGAACAATGAACGAAGCCTCCACAAGAATTGTAAGAACTGTATTTGATTATTCAAATGCCAAACATTCAAACTTAGTCGTTGGAGAAGTTGTAGATTACCCGGGAAAATGGTCAAGTTATCCACCACATTATCATCCACAACCAGAAATATACTTTTATAAGTTTAACCCTGAACAAGGATATGGATTTTCAGAGTTAGGAGAGGATGTAGTTAAGTTAAAGAATAATGATACTGTAAAAATACTAGACAATGCTACACATCCACAAACTACAGCCCCAGGATATGCTATGTATTATATTTGGGTAATAAGACATTTAGATGGAAATCCATATATAACTCCAATTTTTGTGCCTGAACATTTATGGGTTACAGAAAAGGATGCTAAAATTTGGCCTGACAAATAAATTAAAACTTCAGATGAAATTTAAAGATTTACTTCATTAGTACTTGAATTAACCCAATGTTTAAAAACTAATAAAATTGCCCCTTATTAAATTATATACATCCGCCGTTCCTCTTTACTGATTCATTCTTATGCGGCGGATGTCCTAAAATAGGTAAAAATTTATTTGTTTTGAGGTGAAAATATGAAAACTATTAGGCTTACAATGGCACAGGCCCTTGTTAAGTTTTTAGATAACCAATATGTAGAGTTTGATGGAAAAGAAATTAAATTTGTGAAAGGTGTATTTACTATTTTTGGACACGGTAATGTTCTTGGCTTAGGACAGGCTTTAGAACAAGATCCCGGTGAATTGATAGTGCATCAAGGAAGAAATGAACAAGGAATGGCTCATGCTGCGATAGGCTTTGCAAAGCAAAATCATAGAAAGCAGATTTATGCTTGTACATCATCTGTTGGTCCTGGTGCAGCAAATATGGTTACAGCAGCAGGAACTGCAAGTGCAAATCGTATACCAGTGCTTTTCTTACCTGGTGATACCTATGCTGTACGTCAGCCTGACCCTGTATTACAGCAGGTTGAGCATTACCATGATTTTAATATTACAACCAACGATGCTTTCAAGGCTGTAAGTAAGTACTGGGACCGTATAAGTCGTCCAGAGCAGCTCATGTCTGCCATGATAAATGCCATGAGAGTACTTACAAATCCAGCTGATACTGGAGCTGTTACAATTGCATTACCTCAAGATGTTGAAGGTGAAGCATATGATTATCCAACTGATTTTTTTAAAAAGAGAGTCCATAGAATAGAAAGAAGACCTGCAACTAAGGAAATGATAAAGGATGCTTTAGACATTATTAAGTCTAAAAAGAAACCTTTAATAATATGTGGAGGCGGTGTTAGATATTCCGAAGCTGCTGAAACACTTAAGTTATTTGCCGAAAAGTATAATATTCCTTTTGCTGAAACACAAGCAGGAAAGAGTGCAATCCCATGGAATCATGAGCTTAACCTTGGAGGCATTGGTGTAACAGGAAATCTTTCAGCTAACATAATAGCAAAGGAAGCAGATTTGGTTATAGGTATAGGAACAAGATATACGGATTTCACTACATCCTCAAAGTGGATCTTCCAAAATCCTGATGTAGAATTTGTAAACATAAATGTTGCTGAGTTTGACGCCTACAAAATGGATGCTGTAAGAGTGGTAGCAGATGCAAAGAGTGCTTTAGAAACTCTTACAGAAGAGCTAGACAAGGTAGGATATAAATCAGGATATTCAAATGAAATAAAAGATGCAAAGAATAAGTGGGCAGAGGAGCTTAGCCGTCTGTTTAATATAAAATATGAAAAAGATTCATTTAAACCAGAGATTGCAGGACACTTAGATCATGTAATAGAGGAGTTTAACAATCAAACAGGTTCCTTCCTAACACAGACAAGAGTTTTGGGTATGCTTGATGAAATGCTTGATGAGGATGCAATAGTGGTAGGATCATCAGGAAGTTTACCTGGGGATTTACAGAGAGTGTGGTGTCCAAAGAGAGCTAACACATATCATATGGAATACGGATATTCCTGTATGGGATATGAAGTAAATGCTTCTCTTGGAGTAAAGATTGCTCAGCCTGAAGGTGAGGTATATGCCATGGTAGGGGATGGATCTTATATGATGCTTCACTCAGAGCTTCCTACATCTATTCAAGAAAGAAAGAAAATCAATATACTCCTATTTGATAATATGTCCTTTGGCTGTATAAACAATCTTCAGATGGGAAACGGTATGGGAAGCTTTGGCACTGAATTTAGGTTTAGGAACCCTGCAACTGGAAAGCTAGATGGACAACTAGTTCCAATAGACTTTGCTAAGAACGCAGAAAGCTATGGATGTAAAACCTACACTGTTAAAAACGAGGAAGAATTAAGAAAAGCTATAGAGGATTCAAAGAAACAAACTGTTTCAACATTAATTGATATTAAGGTTCTTCCTAAGACTATGACAAATGGTTATGAATCATGGTGGAGAGTTGGAACAGCAGAAGTTTCAGAGAAAGAAAGTGTTAAAGAAGCTTATAAAGATCTTGTGGATCACATAAAGGATGCAAGAAAGTACTAAAAATAAGGCAAGGATGGGATAAGATATGTTAGATAAAAATAAAGTAAAATTGGGAATAGCTCCTATAGCATGGACAAATGATGATATGCCTGAGCTTGGAGGAGAAAATACTTTTGAGCAATGTGTTAGTGAAATGGCTTTAGCTGGCTTTACAGGAAGTGAAGTAGGTAACAAATATCCAAAAGATACAGAAGTATTAAAGAAGGCTTTAAACTTAAGAGGAATAAATATAGCTAGTGCCTGGTTTAGTTCATTCTTAACTACAAAACCACTAGAAGATACTGTAATTGAATTTATAAAACATAGAGATTTCCTTAATGCTATGGGTGCAAAAGTAATAGTTGTATCGGAGCAAGGGCACAGTATTCAAGGCATGATGGACACTCCAGTTTTAAGCAAGAAGCCTCACTTTACAGAAGAAGAGTGGAACAAGCTTGCAAAAGGATTAGAAGAGCTAGGCAAACTTGCAGCACAAAAAGGTATGAAGATAGTTTATCACCACCATATGGGTACAGGTGTACAAACTTTAGAAGAAATAGATAAACTAATGGAAATAACAGATCCTAATTTAGTATATTTACTTTTCGATACAGGTCATCTTACTTTCTCGAATGTAAATCCAGAGGTAGTTCTAAAGAAATATATAAACAGAATCAAACACGTACATTTAAAAGATATAAGAAAAGAAGTTTTAGCTACAGTAAAAAGCGAAGAAATGAGCTTTTTAAATGCAGTTAAAGCTGGAGTATTCACAGTTCCAGGAGATGGAATGATAGACTATGGCCCACTATTTAAGATTTTAGATGAAAATAATTATGAAGGTTGGTTTGTTGTTGAAGCAGAACAAGATCCTGCTAAAGCTAACCCATTAGAATATGCTATAAAAGCAAGAAAGTTTATAACAGAAAAGACAGGTCTATAGTATTTAGATAAAAATATCCCAAGCAGATCTCTTATGTGTAAAGAATCTTTACACATAAGAGATACTAAATTCTAAATGTTGATAGGAGAGATTGGTTATGAATAAGAAAATTGTACTTGGTATTATTGGAGCTGGAAGAATAGGAAAACTTCATGCGGAAAATGTAATTAATAATTTCGTAGATGTTAAAGTTAAGGCTATTGCAGATGTATATGCTGACAATATAAAAGATTGGGCTGCAAACTTAGGGATTGAAAATGTATATGCAGATTATCATGATATATTAAATGATTCAGAAATAAACACTGTCTTAATATGCTCATCCACAAATACACATTCACCTATATCAGTAGAGGCTGCTAATGCTGGAAAACATATTTTCTGTGAAAAACCTATAGACTATGATCTTGATAGAATAGCTGCAGCACTAGATGCTGTTAAAAAGGCAGGAGTTAAGTATCAAGTTGGTTTTAATAGACGTTTTGATCATAACTTTAGCAAAGTTCGTGAATATGTTAAAGAAGGGAAAATTGGTGATCCACATATAATTAAGGTTACTTCAAGAGATCCAGAACCGCCTTCAGCTGAATACGCTAGAGTATCTGGAGGAATGTTCTTAGATATGACTATTCACGATTTCGATATGGTTAGATATTTATCAGGAAGTGAAGTAACAGAGGTATATACTAATGCTGCAGTGCTTGTAGATCCTGCAATCGGAGAAGCAGGAGATGTAGATACAGCTTTGATTACACTAAAGTTTAAAAATGGTGCCATAGGTATTATTGATAACAGCAGAAGAGCTGCATACGGATATGACCAAAGAGTAGAAGTGTTTGGATCAAAGGGAGGCGTAACTGTCAGCAACGATGCTCCAACTTCAGCAGTACTCAGTACAGCAGAAGGCGTATTTAGTGATAAGCCTAAATACTTCTTCCTTGAAAGATACAAGGATTCATTTGTTGAGGAGTTAAAACAGTTCTTTGATGCAATAAAAAATGATACTCCAACACCAGTTGAAGGCATTGATGGATTAAAGCCAGTAATTATAGCGATTGCTGCAAAGAAATCCTATGAAGAAGGAAGACCAGTGAGAATTGAAGAGTAAATAATATAATCGTATAAATAACAGTAGATTTAGACTCAATAGCCTTGAGCCTGCCTCTACTGTTTATTTTTAAACCTTATGACAAGTTAAATGTAAAATTTTATAAAATTTGTATTAAATTAATTGTTGAGGAGAGTTATTTATGGAATATAGCTTTGGCTTTGGAAAAGGTAAATTGAAATTTAGTATAGATGAAAAAAATGTATCTAATATATTACTTCCAAATGAGATTGAGCTTGATTTAACTGGAGTAGAAGAAGTTAAAAGAGCAATGGACAATCCCATAAGTTCTAGAAAGTTAAAAGATATTGTTAAAGCTGGAGAAAATGTTGTAATAGTAACTAGTGATATAACAAGACCTATGCCAAGTAAAATAGTACTTCCTGTAGTTATAGAGGAACTTAACAGTGCAGGAATAAAGGATGAAAATATTACAATAGTATTTGCTCTTGGAAGCCATAGAGCTCACACAGAAGATGAAAAAAAATATCTAGTTGGGGAAGAAATTTATGAAAGAATAAAGTGTATAGATAGTAATTCAACAGAATATGTACACTTAGGAATAACGGCAAACGGAACACCGGTAGATATAAATAAAGAAGTAGCAAAGGCTGATAGAAGGATATGTCTTGGAAACATTGAATATCATTATTTTGCAGGCTATAGTGGAGGGGCTAAGGCAATAATGCCTGGAGTTTCTACAAGAGCTGCAATTCAAGCAAACCACAGCAGAATGGTAGAAGAAGAGGCAAGAACAGGAAATATAAAGACTAACCCAGTAAGAATTGATATAGATGCTGTGGAAAAATTTGTTCCTATAGATTTTATAGTAAATGTAGTTTTAGACAGCAGCAAGAAAATAATTAAAGCAGTAGCAGGCCATTATATAGATGCTCATAGAGAAGGATGCAGATTTTTAGACAGCTTTTATAAGATAAATATAAAAGAGAAGGCTGACATAGTTATCACTACTCCGGGAGGATATCCTAAGGACTTAAACTTATATCAAGCGCAAAAAGCATTAGATAATTCAAAACATGCAGTAAAAGATGGAGGAATAATAATATTGGTAGCCTCTTGTAAAGAAGGGCTAGGAGAGAAAGTGTTTGAGCAGTGGATGCTGAATTTTGAAAAATCTGAAGATATGATTGAAGAAATTAAAAGAAACTTTCAACTTGGAGGCCATAAAGCAGCAGCAATAGCTATGATTTTAAAGAAAGCTAAGATATTCTTAGTTTCTGAGTTGGACCCGAATTTTGTAAGAAGTATATTTATGGAGCCTTTTTCAGATGCTCAAAGTGCTGTAGATGCGGCTTTTAATGAAAAAGGTGAGAATGCTAAAGTAATATTGATGCCTTTCGGAGGTTCTACATTACCAGATTAGGTATTTAATGATAAAGTAAAGGTTGCCAGCAATGTTGTTGGCAGCCTTTATTAAGTTTGTATATTTATAATATTTTTTATATAATTAAATAGGCAGGACTGAGGTGATTTATATGAATTTATACTTTGTAAGACATGGTGAAACTGAAAAAAATAAAAGTAAATGTTACTATGGCAGTTTGGATGTAGAGCTTACTAAAGAAGGTATTTTACAAGCAGAAAGAGCAAGGGAATTATTAAAGGATGTAAGCTTTAACAAAGTATATGTAAGTGAGAAGAAAAGATCAGTAAATACAGCTGAAATTCTATTAAAAAATAAACAGTATAAATTAATAACTGATATGAGAATAAATGAAAGAGACTTTGGCGAATTCGAAGGTAAAGGCTATGAAGAATTAAAGCAGCTTTATCCAAAGGAATGGAAGGCATGGTGTGAAGATTGGAAAAATACCTCTCCACCTGGAGGAGAAAGCTGTGTACAAGTCTATGAAAGAGTTAAAAGTTTTATGAACGATATCTTAAAATTAGAGAAAGATAATATACTTATTGTTGCTCACGGAGGAGTAATAAGATCAGTGTATTGCTATATACTAGGGGGAAATATAGATTATTTTTGGAGCTTTGGGTCAAGTAACGGAGATATAAGCATCATAAAATACGAATATGGTAATCTGTACATAGATAGTATAACTCACGTGTAGGATTTAAAGCCCGAAAGTTAACTTTCTAGTTGGTTTCTCTATAGTTAAATATGAAAGGAAGGCACTATAATTATGAAAGAAATTGTATGCAATTTTTTGTTGATGATTCAATTTTTAACTAGGATTCCGGTAAATGTAAGTTTACCTTGTGAAAAGGATAACTTTAGAAGAGCATCAATATTTTTTCCGGTAATCGGTTTAGTAGTAGGTGGAATTCAGTGGGGAGTGTACAAGCTACTCGTAAATATTATTCCTATAGATGCAGTGATAATTATAATTTTAATAGTTGGTGTTATAGTAACTGGCGCAATACATATAGATGGACTGGGAGACACCTGTGATGGATTTTTCGCTTTTAAGGGCAGCGATAGAATAATAGAAATAATGAAAGACAGTAGAATAGGAACTTATGCTTGTATTGCTATGGTTATGGACTTGCTACTCAAATATACTCTTTTTTCTTTTATAGTTCCAAAATTTTCAGTAGCAATTATTGCAGCCCCTATGATATCAAGGTGTTCCGTGTTGTTTTTAGGGTTTAAAGGAAAAACTGCGAAAAGTACTGGTACAGGAAACTTTTTTATTGGTAATGTTGGGATAGTCCAATTTGCTATAGGATTAGTGATTACATTAGGAGTTTTATCATTATTGATGACACCACGATACATAGTTATCTTATTAATTGCTGCGTTAATTTTGTCCTTTATATTCAACTTATTCTGTGAAAAAAGAATTGGGGGACTGACAGGTGATACCCTTGGAGCAAATAATGAGTTGGTGGAAATATTAACATTAATTTTGATATCTGTTATATTAAAAATATAAGGTGAAATAGTGATGTTAGGAGCGGATTATATGTCAAAAATAACTTTAGTTACTGGAGGCAGCAGAAGTGGCAAAAGTACTTTTGCAGAAAAATTACTAG
Source organism: Clostridium nitrophenolicum (assembly GCF_055391695.1). NCBI lineage: Bacteria > Bacillati > Bacillota > Clostridia > Eubacteriales > Clostridiaceae > Clostridium > Clostridium nitrophenolicum. Next base: position 5,074,596 of record NZ_AP042469.1, on the reverse strand, counting down.
AAGATAAGGATAATGTGTTATACATTGCTACTGCAATAGTAACAGATAAGGAAATGGAAAAAAGGGTTGAAAAACATAAGAAGCAAAGAAATTCAAAATGGGAAACTTATGAAGGATACAAAGGCTTGGATAAGATATTAAAAGAGGATAAGAATAAGTATGTGATGTTAGAATGTATAGGAACTATGGTAACAAATTTAATGTTCGATAAAAATTATGATTTTGAAAGCATGAATCAAGAAGATATAGAAAAACTAAGTTTTAGTATAAAGAATGAAATAGAGAATATGATAGCAGCGGCTAAAGAAAGTAATAAAAATTTAGTTATTGTTACAAATGAAGTAGGATGGGGATTAGTATCAGAGCATAGGCTAGGAAGAATTTTTAGTGATATACTAGGACATATAAATCAGTTTATAGCAAGATTAAGCGATGAAGCATATTTAGTTTCATGTGGAATTCCTTTGAAATTAAAATAATTTATAGGGTTACTTGGTCGAAAGTTAATTTCTCTATGCCAAGATTAAAGTAAGTATTATAAATAGAAAAGAAGGTGATAGACAATGAAATACCTTAGTAGAAGAAAACTTTCTATATTATTAGTTGGCCTTATGGTTATGTCCTTATTTTTAGGAGGGTGTAGCTCACAAAATGTTGAACCAGCTGAAAAAACAGAATTTATGCTTGGTACCATATGTACAATAAAAGTTTATGATGGTAATAAAAATGAAGCAATTGATAAAGCTTTTCAAAGAATTAAGCAGATAGAAAATGAAATGAGTATAAATAAAGAAGGAACTGAATTTGATGCAGTAGCAAATGCCGCAGGGAAGAATTTTGTAAAAGTATCCGATGATACCTTTGCAGTTATAAAAAAGGGATTATACTATTCTGAGCAGTCTAAAGGAGCCTTTGATATAACAATAGGCCCGCTAGTTAAGCTTTGGGGGATAGGAACAGATAATGCTAAAGTTCCAACACAAGCAGAAATAGATGCAGCAAAAGCTTTAGTTGGATATAAAGACTTAGTACTAGATGAAGCAAATAAAAAAGTAATGCTTAAGAGACCTGGAATGTCCATTGATGCAGGTGGAATAGGGAAAGGATTTGCAGCAGATGAAGCGGCAAAGGTATTAAAGCAAAATGGAGTAAAACATGCGATTATAAACTTGGGAGGTAATGTATTAGTTATTGGCAACAATCCAGATGGTCGACCATGGGGAATAGGAGTACAAAATCCTTTTGACACGAGAGGAAAAGAGATAGGTGTGCTAAGGGCTACTGATAAGACTGTAGTTACCTCAGGTATATATGAAAGGTATATTGAGAAAAATGGAAAGAAATACCACCATATATTAAATCCATTTACAGGATACCCTATGGAAAATTCCTTAGCTAGTGTAACAGTTTTTACAGATGTATCTTTTGATGCAGATGCTATGACTAAGTATATTTTTTATCAGGGACTAGAAAAAGGGCCTGAGTATGTAAAGAATTCTTTACCTGGGGTAGAGGCAATATTTATAACAAAAGACAAGGGAGTCTATGTAACAGAGGGGCTAAAAAATAATTTTAAATTAACCAATAGTGAATTCAAGATGATAAATAAATAGAACTTCAGGTATGTAAGTATCATTAAGGTTACTATTTAACAAAAAAGTTCATTCTTGCATTTAAGTTAAAATAAAAATATAATAAATTTATAATAAAGGTACATACTAACTTCTAGTATGAGAAAAGTGAAAAGGAAGGTATTTACTTATGGAAAAAGTAACAAAGGATATGACAATAGGAGAAGTTATAAGATTAAATCCTAGAAATGCTGAAGTTTTAATGAGCTTTGGTATGGGCTGTGTTGGATGTCCTTCAGCTCAAGCTGAAACTTTAGAGCAGGCTGCTCAAGTGCATGGACTAGAACTTGATAATCTGCTAAGAGCGTTAAATTCATTAAGTGAATAATTAAAGAGAAAATCACAGGATAAATAAGTTTATTCCTGTGATTTTTGTTTTATATGGTTATCTTCTTTGTGTTCACAAATAAGGCATTGATGTGTACAGGATTCTAAATGTATTAAAACCTCTGTATTTCTAAGTGATGCTTCAAGTTCATCTTCTATTTCATCACATATATCATGAGCAGCCTTTATTGACATGTTTTCAGGAAAAACAAGATGCAAATCTATATATTTTACGTTTCCAGATTTTCTTGTTCTCAAATCGTGGAAATCGCAGTAAACAGATTTAAACTTACTTATAGTAGATTCGATAATATTAATTTCTCTATCAGATAATTTTACATCAAGTAAAGGGTTAAATGCGGTTTTTAATAGCTCAAAAGATTCCTTTAGAATAAATATCGCAACTATAATTGCAACTACAGGATCTAAAAAATGTAATTTTGTAATCCAGATTAATAATAGTCCTACACCTACGCCGAGAGAGGTATAGACGTCTGCTTTTAGATGCAAAGCGTCAGCTTCTAAGGCTATAGAATCCTCCTGCTTAGCTACTTTGTATAACTTGTTTGATACAAAGTAATTTATTGCAGCGGAAATAAACATAACAATAAATCCAATACCTATGGATTCAACTGTCTCAGGATGAAGAAGCTTTTTTATCGCCTCCACTATTATCCAAACAGAGGCTGCAAAGATAAGAAGGGCTTCTATTACTCCAGAAATATTTTCAACTTTACCGTGACCATATGGATGGTCTTCATCTGCAGGTCTATTTGAAATTTTTACAGAAAAATAAGCTACAATAGCTGCAACTAAATCCATTGTAGAATGGATGGCTTCAGATACTATACTTACCGATCCAGTAAAAACTCCAACAAATAATTTCATTATGATAAGGCCTGAGTTTGATAATATAGAAAGCCTTGCGACCTTAGTTTTCTCATTCATTTCTACAGTTCCTCCTAAAATTATTTATTATCACTTGATAAAAGATTATAAAATAATAATAACGTACAATCCATTATAAGTCAATAAAAATAGGGGTGAAATACATTATCAATTGATAAAGAAAATTAATTCCTCTTTGTACTAATAATATTCTTTGCTAATTTCTTAATAATATTAAAAATTAGAATTTTCTTAGTAAAAATAAAAAAATTAGTAAATAATTTTTTATTTTATGTATGAGATTCTTTCTGTATCAAATAATAAGTTAGGAAAATAGTATGAGTATCAGGCACATTCAAATTTGACTTGTTATTTATTTTTATGTGCCTTATTTTAAAAATGTGAGGAGGATTATTTCATGAAAAAGGTTATGAAGACAATGGATGGAAATGCAGCTGCTGCTTATGCATCATATGCTTTTACAGAAGTTGCGGCAATATACCCGATAACTCCATCTACGCCTATGGCAGAAGGTGTAGATGAATGGGCTGCTCATGGAAAGAGAAATATATTTGGTCAGCCAGTAAAGGTTGTTGAAATGCAATCAGAGGCAGGTGCAGCAGGAGCAGTTCATGGTTCTCTTGCAGCAGGAGCATTAACTTCAACATATACAGCATCACAAGGATTGCTTTTAATGATTCCTAATATGTATAAAATCGCAGGGGAGCATCTACCAGGAGTTTTTCACGTAACAGCTCGTGCAATAGCTGCACATGCATTATCAATATTTGGGGATCATCAAGACGTAATGGCATGCAGACAAACAGGTTTTGCATTATTAGCTTCATCAAGCGTTCAAGAAGCAATGGATTTAGGATGCGTTTCACATTTATCTACAATTAAATCAAGGGTTCCATTTTTACATTTTTTTGATGGATTTAGAACATCACATGAGTATCAAAAAATAGAAGTTATTGATTATGATGAGCTTGCGAAACTTGTTGATTACGAAGCTATTAAACAATTTAGAGATAGAGCAATTAATCCAGAACACCCTGTAGTAAGAGGTACTGCACAAAATCCAGATATTTATTTTCAAGGAAGAGAAGTTTCAAATCCATTTTATTTAGCAGTGCCAGATATTGTAGAAAACTATATGAGAGAAATAGAAAAGGTTACGGGAAGAGTTTATCATCCATTCGATTACTATGGTGCGCCAGATGCAGAGTACATAATAGTAGCTATGGGTTCAGTTTGTGATACTGTAGATGAAACTGTTGATTACTTAATGTCTAAAGGAGAAAAAGTAGGATCTATAAAAGTGCATTTATATAGACCATTTTCTGCTAAGTATTTCTTTGATGTATTACCTAAAACTGTAAAGAAAATAGCAGTTTTAGATAGAACAAAAGAACCAGGATCATTGGCAGAGCCTCTATATTTAGATGTAGTTAAGTTATATGATAAGAGCGAGAACAGACCTGTAATTGTAGGCGGAAGGTATGGATTAGGATCTAAAGATACCAGACCATCTCAAATACTGGCAGTGTTTAATAATTTAAAACAAGATAATCCAAAGGATGGATTTACTATTGGAATAGTAGATGATGTAACCAATACATCACTTCAAGAAGAGGATATTATACAAACATCACCAGAGGGAACTATAAGCTGCAAATTCTATGGATTGGGATCAGATGGTACCGTTGGAGCAAATAAAAGTGCAGTTAAGATTATTGGAGATAACACTAACCTTTATGCACAGGCCTATTTCTCTTATGACAGCAAGAAATCAGGTGGAACAACTGTTTCTCATTTAAGATTTGGTAAAAAACCTATTAAATCACCATATCTAGTATATAAAGCTGATTATATTGCTTGTCACAATAAGTCCTTTGTATATAATTATGATTTATTAAAAGGTCTAAAAGATGGTGGAACATTTGTACTTAACTGTCCATGGGATGAAAAAGAACTAGATGAAAAATTACCAGCATCAATAAAGAGATTCATAGCAAAGCATAATATTAATTTTTATGTAATAGATGCTATATCAATAGCAGGCGAAATAGGATTAGGCGGAAGAATAAATATGATTATGCAGTCAGCATTCTTTAAATTAGCTAATGTAATTCCTATTGAAGATGCCATTGAATACTTAAAGAACTCTATAGAGCACATTTATGGCAAAAAGGGCCAAAAGATTGTTGAAATGAATAAGGCTGCAGTTGATAGAGGTATAGATTCCTTGAAAAAGATTACTGTACCAGGAAACTGGGCTGATGCAAAAGACCCTAATATACCAATTAAAGATGAACCAGAGTTTATTAAGAAAATTCAACGACCTATAGCAAGACACGAAGGTGATGAGCTTCCTGTTAGCACTTTTGTAGGTATGGAAGATGGTTCTTATCCACTTGGTACAACAGCATATGAAAAGAGAGGAATTGCTGTAATGATACCTGAATGGCAGATAGATAAATGCATTCAATGTAATCAATGCTCGTATATATGTCCTCACGCAACTGTAAGACCATTTTTACTAGATGAAGATGAAGTAAAGAGAGCACCAGATACATTTAAAACTAAAAAAGCAACAGGAAAAGGATTAGAACAGTATCAATATCGTATTCAAGTTGCTCCACTTGACTGCACAGGATGCGGTAATTGCGCAGATGTATGCCCTGCACCAGGAAAAGCACTTATGATGAAACAGGCAGATCATGAAATAGAGATGGAAGCAGAAAACTGGGAATTTGCAATGACTGTTACTCCTAAGGAGAATGTTATGGATCCTAATACATTAAAGGGAAGTCAGTTTGTGAGACCATTGCTTGAGTTTAATGGAGCTTGTCCAGGATGTGGTGAAACCCCATATATTAGACTTTTAACACAATTATTTGGAGATAGGATGATGATTGCTAATGCTACAGGTTGCTCATCAATTTGGGGAGCAAGTGCACCATCAATAGCATACTCTACAAACGCAGAAGGCAAAGGACCTGCTTGGGCAAACTCATTATTTGAGGATAATGCTGAATATGGATATGGAATGTATTTAGGAGTTAAGCAGATAAGAGAAAAAATAGCTGATTTAATGAAGATATATGTGCTAGCTGATGGGAAAGAAGAAATAAAGGAAGCCTTCAATTTGTGGTTAAATGAAATGAATGATGGAGACGGTTCGAAAAAAGCTACAGCTAAAATATTTGAGGTTTTAAAAGGTTACGACTATAGTAAGGATGAAATTATAAAAGAAATAATGGATAGAAAAGACTACTTAATAAAGAAATCTCAATGGATTATAGGCGGAGATGGTTGGGCATACGATATAGGCTATGGTGGTGTGGACCAAGTACTTGCAATGGGAGATGACGTAAACCTATTTGTTATGGATACAGAAATATACTCTAACACTGGTGGTCAATCCTCAAAATCTACACCAACTGGTGCAGTAGCTAAGCTTGCAGCAGCAGGAAAGAAGGTAAGAAAAAAAGACCTTGGAGCAATGGCAATGACTTATGGCTATGTATATGTAGCTCAAATAGCAATGGGTGCAAATATGAATCAAACAATCAAAGCTATAACTGAAGCTGAAAGATATAAGGGACCATCACTTATAATAGCATATGCTCCATGTATAAGTCATGGTATAAAATCTGGAATGGGAACTAGCATAATGGAAGAAAAGAAAGCTGTAGAAAGTGGATATTGGCATTTATATAGATACAATCCAATGCTTAGAGAAGAAGGAAAGAATCCGTTCCTATTAGAGTCAAAGGAACCAACAAAACCATTTAAGGATTTCATACATGGTGAAATAAGATATTCTTCACTTATGAACGTATTTCCAGAGATTGCAGATAAAATGTTTGATGAAGCAGAGAAAAATGCTAAAGAAAGATACGACTTTTATAAGCGCTTAGCAGAAATGAAATATTAACAAAAGTTTCATATAGAATTATTAAAAGAAAGGGTTACTATGTTATAGGCAACCCTTTCTTTATAAGTATTATTTTTCGTTTGTATCTACCCATTCCTTTGCATTTCTTACTTCGGTTTCGCTAGGTAAGGTAACATTTGAAACTGGTTTTGTATCCTCTATATTAGCCCATGCTGCAGTGTCATGACTTTCTACTGGAACTCCCATAAAACGTTCTTTAATTCTATTTTTTGCCATACTATCCCTCCTCTATATTATTATCTTCAAAGAAGTAAAAGCTATTAGTGAAAGTTTTCTCATGTGTTGAAGTATTATCCAGATGTGTTAATATAGTTAGCTTTATATTAAGTTTTAGTTATGAATAAAAATATGGAATTTAAGGTACTTTAATATAATAAGAGATTATATATGAAATTTTTGATCATTAAAATTGAAATTATTGGAGTTATTTTAGAATAATTAAATTAAAACTTATATCAGAATAGGAGGATTAATTATGATAGTTGTTTATCATGATGCAGGAGGAGCGCACTCTACAGCTACAGCTGCAAATATTCATATAGGAAACCTCTCTATGGATAAGATTCCTACAAAAGAAGAATTATTAAGTCTACCGACTTTTGACAAGACAACTCGAAGTCAAATGGGAACTCTATTATATATTGGCGAAGATGAATTTGGAAATAAGGTATTTACTATGGGACGTAGATATAAGCCTAATTTGGTTGTACCTGCTATATCAAGTATGTATACTATTTTAAATGGAAGCACAGATAATCTGCTTATAGTAGATACACAACCATCTGTTAACTTGTGGATGAAAATTGGAGGTTTTAGTTCAAGAGCAATGAATCTCGTGTCTTTTGGAAGGCCTATAGTAACTTATGGAACTATTAAGGCATATAAGGATATTGCAACCATTGTAAAAAAGGTAAAACAACAAATAAGTGATAGAAATAAGCAGTAAATAAAATATAACAATAATTAAGACATCATAAATGGTGGTGTTTGTAAGTATGATAAACAATACAAATATGAATAATAGTTGTAGTAACAACCCTGCAGATGTAAAAATATCTAATTCCATTTTAGATAATATAAATCAATTAAAAATAAAATTTACTAATTGTCCGGATATTATGTGGAAAAATGTGTATTTAGATAATGATAAAGAAGGTTGCTTTATATATATAGAAGGACTTGTTAATGACAACTTAATACAAAGAGATTTTATAAGTCCTATAATCTCTATGAAATATGAAGACTTATTAGATTTAAAAAAGATACAAAACATTCCTATTAGTAGTATTTTTCTTACTTATGACTTTAATGAGCTTTTGCAAAATATAATGTCAGGTATAACAATTTTTATTGTGGATGGAATCAATTATGCCATATGCTGTGAAAGCAAGAAATCTGAAAAAAGAGAGATAAGTGAACCACAAACTGAGAAAAATGTAAAAGGACCTCATGAAGGATTTATAGAAGATTTAAATATAAATATGTCTATATTAAGAAAAAGAATTAGAAACAATAATCTTAAATTTAAAACGTTAAAATTAGGTACTGCAACTAATCAAACTACTGCAATTGCCTACATTGAAGGAATAGCAAATCCTCAGATGATAGATACTTTATATAATAAACTAAGTACTATAAACTATGACGGAATACTTGCGATTGGTTACATACAACAATTTATAACTGATTTTAAGAAATCACCTTTTCCACAATACCAAGCCACAGAAAGGCCTGATAGAGCTATTGCAGCACTTTTGGAAGGAAGATTAGTAGTTTTGTTAGATATGACTCCCGTAGTTCTTATTTTACCAGTAAACTTTTTTGCATTTTTGACAGCTTTTGATGATTATAGTACTCATTGGATATTTGGAAGTTTTTTGACGATTCTAAGGTTTCTAGCTTTAATCATTGCGGTTCTTCTTCCGGCATTATATATAGCAATTATCTCTTTTCATTACTACATGATTCCATTAAACCTATTGGTATCACTAGCGGAATCCAGATCAAGAGTATTTTTGCCACCTATACTTGAAGCATTAGTTATGGAAATAACTATAGAGTTTATTCGAGAGGCAGCTGTAAGGCTTCCTACATATATAGGCACTTCGGTAGGCATCGTAGGCGGTATTGTTATAGGGCAGGCAGCAGTTCAAGCTGGTATTGTAAGTGATTTACTTATAATTATAGTAGCAGTAACTGCTATTGCTTCATTTGTTCAACCAACTTATGATATGGGTTTAGCTATAAGATTTATAAGATTTGTAATAATGATATTTTCTGCTATATTTGGAATTATAGGTGTTGTCATAAGTGTATCAATGATAATTGCGCATCTTGTTGTATTAGAATCCTTAGGACAGCCATATTTCCAACCGATTATACCTTTAAGAGTTAAGGACCTTAAAGATACTATTGTAAGATTTCCACTTAACTTACTTAGAAGGAGACCTGAAATGCCAAAACCTGTAGATAAGAAAAGAGGAAAAGGTAATGGAGAAGGATAGAAATAATATAACCTCAAAACAGGCAATGACATTTATATTAACTGCTCAAGTGGGAGTTGGTATACTTTCACTACCAGCATCTCTTGCAAAAGCTGTTGGCCATGACGGATGGATTTGTGTAATAGCAGCAAATTTTATATCAATAATCTCAGGAAGCTTAATAACATTTTTTCTAAAGAGATATCCTAATAAGTCAATTTTAGAAATTAATAGATTGTTATATGGCAAACATATAGGAACCTTTAATAATTATGTATTAGTAGTATACACATATTTACTACCAGCTTATATACTAAGACAATTCACAGAGCTTATAAAGGTTGCCATACTAAGAAATACTCCAGCTATTATATTGAGTCTTTTTGTTATGATTCCTACCATATATTTAGTTTGGTATGGGCTAAAAGCTGTATGTAGATATGGCAGTGTATTTTACTTTTCAATAACAACTATGATGATTTTACTAATGTTAGTAGGTAAAAGCATAAGATTAACATTTCTTCAACCTGTAGGGGAAGCAGGGATTAAGAATATTATAAAAGGTACAGGTACTGTAACTTTTTCATTTTTAGGTTATGAATTACTATCTTTTATTTACCCTAATATTATGGATAAAAATAAGATTACAAAGTCTACAGTAGCAGCAATTTTTTTATCTGGATTTTTTTATACTTCAGTTGTTATAGTTTCTACAGGAATATTTGGGGAAAATAGGTTAAAGTTTATGGTATTTCCCCTTTTTAGTTTAGCTAGAGCATATAAATCTATGTTATTTGAAAGAGTAGACTTATTTTTTATATCTCTTTGGATGCCTGTCATGGCTGGTGCAATACGTACCTGCTATTTTTGTGCACATTATAGCTCCTATAAACTCTTAAATATAAAAAATAAAAAAATGCTTACTACTTTATGCACAATTATAATAGTTTTAATAAGTAGAATCCCGAAAGATCAAATACAAATTTCAAATTTTGAAAGAATAGTTAGTATTTATGGAATTTCAGTTATAGTTTTTCTTTTAGTGAGTTATGCATTTTCCTTTGTTAATAAAAGAGGTGTAAATTCTAATGCAAAAAATAGTTAGAATAAAGATAAAGAAAATACTTGTAATTTTAATGATAGTAATTTTTTCAAACACACTTATAGGCTGCTGGGATCAAAAAATTTATGAAAAAGTTGGCTTTATATTAGTGACTGGAATAGAGTCTTCAAAGGAAAAAGGTAGAAAGCTATTAATCACTTACACAAGCCCAGCTATTGGACTTGGGAAAAAAAATCAGGTAGAGTTAACTAGCCAAGAGGCGGACTCATTAAGGCAGGCAAGAGAGATTTCAAGAACAAAAACATCTAGACCATTAGAAGCTGGTAAGGTTCAGCAAGTTCTTATTTCAAAAGAGTTAGCAGAAAAAGGTGATATCCATAATTTGATATCCATATTTTCTAGTGATCCTTTAAGTCCTACACTAGCATTTTTAGTTATTGTAGATGGAAGTCCTTATGAATTATGTAAAAAATCGCTTGAATTTCAGGATAAGCCAAGAATAGGAATGTATTTAAATCAACTATTTGAAGCTGCTGTAAAAGATTCAAAAATGGCGGAAACTAGAATTCATAATTTTGATACAGAATATTATGTGGAAGGGTTAGACAGTATAGTTCCTATGATAAAATTAGAATCTACATCAGTTAAAATTATAGGTTCAGCACTGTTTTCAAGAGATAAAATGGTAGGAAACATTGATGTTAAACAAACCACTTTAATACTTGCAATGATGAATAAAATGAAAAATACAGTGGAATACATATTTAGAGTTCCTAATATAGAAGATGCTCATAGTAATGTAAAAGATGGCATAGCCGCTTCCATAAAAAAATCAAAAAGAAAAATAAATGTTAATATAGATAAAGGTAAACCAATTGTAAATATACAATTAAAATTTAAAGGATTTATTGATGAATATAGATGGGACGATTTAGATAAAGAAAAAAAGTATAGAGAACTTGAAAGTGAAATGGCTGAGGAGCTGAAAAATGAGTGTTTAAATATAATAAAATATACTCAGGCGGTAGGTTGTGATTCACTAGGAATTGGAGATATAGTAAGAGCTAAACATAGTGATTATTGGAAAAAGGTTAACTGGAATGAAGCTTATAAAACAGCACAAATAAATATTGATGTTAAATTTAAAATATCAAATCATGGGTTAATGTACTAATTAAAAGTAGTTTCCTATGTATATAAATAACTCTCTATGAAAAAACTAAATGGGAATAATTAACAAGGAGTGATTTATATGTCAGATAAGGATATTCAAGGTTCTTATAAAAAAAGTGCAGAAACAATGAGTGGAGAAGCTCATACCATATCTGAAAAAGTAAAGGATACTAATGATCCAAACGATCATCATGATCTTCATGAACAATTTAAAGTTGATTATAGCGCTGCCGGCAATCCAGTTTCTATGGAAGAGGTTCATAAACTTCAAAGAGAGCATATAAAAAATAAAGATGATCAAGGTAAAGATGGCTTTCCTCTAAATGTCATAATTGATCCTGCTATGAGAGATATGTATAAAGTTGTACATAAGGCTGGAATGACAAACGTTTTCGATCGTTTTTCACAGCAGCAGCCAATACAATGTAAATTTTGTATTGAGGGGTTATCCTGCCAGTTGTGTGCTAATGGGCCTTGTCGTATAAGTGATAAAGTTCCTAGAGGAACCTGCGGTGTTGATAGACACACAATGGTAGCTAGAAACTTTATGTATAGACATGTTACTATAGGTACATCTGCTAACATATTTCATGCACACCAAGCTGCAAGAACACTTAAAGCAGCAGGAGAACATCCAGAAAGTGGTCTAAAGATAAGAGATGCTGAAAAACTCAAAAAGTATGCTGATATGGCAGGACTTGATGCTAATCAGCCTATAGAAAAACTGGCAGTACAATTTGCACAGTGGGTTATGGATGACATACATGCACCATTCCATATTCCTTCTAAAACTGTAGAGGCTTTTGCACCTACAAGACGTAAGGAATTATGGAATCAGCTAGGATTATTCCCAGGGGGAGGATATAGTGAAGTTGCTTTTGCACAAACAAGGTGTATGACTAACTTTACTTCTGATCCTATTGAATTCTTATTAAACAGCGTAAGACTTGGTATAGCTAATGAATATCAAGGTTTATTTATGCTTGATATATTACAGGAAATACTTATGGGCACTCAAGAAATAACAATGAAGCAGCAAAATATGGGCTTATTAAAAGAAAATATGATAAATATAATTACAAATGGACACATGCCTCTTCTTGCACATGTGGCTATTGAAATGGCTTCATCTGATGAATGGCAGCAAAAGGCAAAAGCTGCTGGCGCTGATGGAATACAGATATTAGGTCATGTTTGTGAAGGACAACAGCTGATGAACTATGAGGGAACTCATAATCAAAAGGCTTATACCGGTCAAGAAGGTGAATGGTTATCTGAAGAATATTTACTTGCTACAGGCGTAGTTGACCTATTTATGTTTGATTATAACTGCACGGTTCCAACCTTGCCACTTTATGCAAAACGCTTTGGAACTAAACTTTTAAGCGTACATCCAGTGATTAAGCTTCAAGGAACAGAGACCTTAGATTTTGTTCCTGAGAAGATGAATGAGCAAGCGGCAAAAGTTTTAGATATGGCTATTGATGCATTTAAGAATCGTAAAGGTGAAAATAGAAAAGTTCATATACCACCATATGTATCAGATTGCATGGTTGGATTTAGTACAGAGTCAGTCAAAGGAGCGCTAGGTGGAAGCTTTAAACCACTAATTGACCAAATCGTAAATGGTAATATAAGAGGTATTGCAACTATAGTTGGGTGTACAACAGCAAGATATGGTCAAGGGGGAAGCAATATATTCAAAATAACCCAAGGCCTAATTAAGAACAACATACTTGTGCTATCAGGTGGATGTACTTCAAGTGTTATGGAATATACAGGTTTAACAAATCCGAAGGCTGCCGATGAAGCAGGTGAGGGCTTAAAGGCTGTATGTAAACAATTGGGAATACCACCTGTACTAAGCTATGGTGCATGCGTTGATATTGGCAAAATGACGCATACAGCAAAAGAACTTGCTGATGCATTAGATGTAGATACAAATAAATTACCGTTAGTCATAGGTGCACCAGAATATCTAGAGCAAAAAGCAGTAGCAGATGCATGTACAGCCGTGGCGCTTGGATGGTTAGTACATGTAGCTCCTGTTCCATCTATAACAGGAAGCGATGTAGTAGTTAAAACTCTTACAGAAACAACAGAGACATTGGGACTTGGAAAAGTTGTAGTAGAATTAGATGCAGAAAAAACTATTCAAATATATGTTGATCATATAGAGAAAAAGCGTAAGGAACTAGGGTTAAGTTAATATAAGTTACATTCAAATAAATAACAAGTCAGTATGATAATTTATTTTCAATCATACTGGCTTATTATTTGTTTGAATGGGCCTAATAAAAAGGGAAGCTGTTAAATAGCTTTCCACTTTTAGCCTCCAAGAGTAATATCTTGCTTGTTATACCATTCAAGAGCTTCGTAAAATTGTGAAGGCTTAAAGTCAGGCCAGTAATCATCTATAATGTAAAAATCTGAATAGACTGATTGAACTGGTAAAAATCCACTAAGTCTTCTTCTTCCTCCCCACCTTATAATTAAGTCCACTCTAGTAATATCAGAGGATTTTAAATAACTTATTATAGTGTTTCTATTATTTGTAGTTAAATCGTTAGCATTTCCCAAATCCCATTCCCAACCATAATTAACCAAAAAATTGACTTTCATTTCTCCTTTACCGAACTGTTTTCTTTTAGTAAAAGGAAGAAGTTCTTTAGGAAACATAGGCGATGAACTATTACCAACAACTAAAAGCGAGGCATCTTCCTTAGATAACATTTTTACTGCCTCTATACATGCTGCAGTAAAGGCTTTGGTTTGTACTGCTGGTCTTTTGGTATTGTCCGTAGTAAAACCATAATAAGTTAATTCTTTTACTCCAAGTTCTTTGCAAATCTTAAATAATTGTAATCCGGGATCAAGTCCTGGGCCGTATCCTTGTTCTTTACCTAATCCTTGCTTAACAGCCCAGCGTCTGTTTCCATCAGGTATAACGCCAATATGATTTGGAATTCTCATTTTATAGCCTCCTATATATTAACTATTAATGACAGTATTACCATATAATATAGGTTTTATTCCATAATAAACCAAACCAAAGATTACATATTACTTTATATATTTATACACAATAATTATTAATGGTAAAACTGAAAGGAAGTGTATTCTTATGTTTCAAAGCTTAATTAGAGGAATAGCTAATGATACTGCTGACAATTTAATGGGAAGAATGCTAAAGGACGAATATACAGAAAATATTTTTGTACTTATAACAGCAGCACAAAAGTTAACAGTACGTGCTATAATTGAGGCTTGTATGAGAGGGGAATCTGGAGAAGTATTAAGTAGATCACTTGGAAGTCCAAATGTTCAATCACCATGGAATAAATTATATTTAAACCCAACACAGCTTTTTTCACTTCCTACAAAGGATGAATTTGCTGTAGATACCCAAGTAACTATAGGGAAAAATGCTGTAAAACCTTTAAAATTATCTATGCCAATTATGATAACAGGTATGTCTTATGGAGCCTCGTTAAGCTTAAATGCTAAGGTTGCATTGGCAAAGGGAGCTAGTTTAGCTGGGATTTCAACGAATACTGGTGAAGCACCGGTTACTAATGAAGAAAGAAAAGCTGCTACCCTACTAATAGGCCAATACAATAGATATAGATCATTGTGTACAGTAGAACAGTTATCTCAGCTGGATGCTATAGAAGTTCAACTTGGGCAAGGAGCCTGGGGAGGAGCAATGATTGGAAGTATTAAACCAGAAAATATAGGAGATCACATGAGAGAATCATGGCACCTTGGAGAAAATCAACCAGCTAATAGAGGTTCAAGATTTGAAGAAGCAAATACACCAAAAGAAATAATAGATTTAGTAAATAAGCTAAAAAAAGATTATGAAGTACCAGTGGGGATTAAAATAGCAGCATCTCATTTTATTGAAAAAGAATTAGATATAGTAATGCAAACTAATGCAGATTTTATAACTATTGATGGTGCTGAAGGGGGAACAGCCGGTTCACCTCCAACTCTTCAAGATGATATGGGACTTCCTACATTGTATGCTGTATCTAGGGCAGCAAAATATTTAGAGCAAAATGGAGTAAAAGATAAATATGATATTATTCTAGCAGGAGGATTAAGTACTCCTGGGCATTTCCTTAAGGCCTTAGCACTTGGAGCTAGCGCTGTTTACATAGGTTCTATAGCACTAATTGCAATGATTCAAGCTCAAGCAGTGAAAGCAACTCCTAATGAACCAACACCACAGCTTGTGCTTTATGATGGAAAGCTAACAGATGAATTAGATGTAGAGCTAGGGGCAAAAACACTGTCTAATTTCTTAAATTCTTGCAATGAAGAGATGAAACTAGCACTTGTTGCTATGGGTAAAACTGGATTTGATCAGCTTTCAACGACGGACTTAGTTACTGTAGATAAAGATTTGTCAGATTGTTTAGGAATAGGGTATGCAGGATATCCTAGTAATCAAGTGTAATCTATTTTTATTTAATATAATTTAATATATAAAAGGTGTATGGAAATTATACAATTTTCATACACTGCTTTAACATAAATTTTGTCGATAACTTACCCATATCTTTTCTAGAATAATTTAAAATTCTACGCTTATCTGAGAAACCAAAACCTATTAAATCTAAGGCAAATACTGTATTGTTTTGAGATAGAGTATCTATTATATTTTCAAATATTAGAATTGAACATATAAATCCATGAATTAAAAGAATAGGTTCTCCTTCTCCCTTCTTAACAAAATTTATCCTTATACCATCAATATATATATAATCTGCGTTTTGAATATTTGATGTAAATTTTTTGTTGAAATAAATATTAATTGATATATTTGCAGTAATGTAAATAAAAACAAATAATATTACAAAAACTATTATTTTAGACAAAGTTATCACCATCCATAAGAATATTTCCAGCGTTATATAAATTTAGTTCACCCAATATGACTATAAATTATTCATATATATTTATTTGAATGGTAACAATATTAAATAGAGGTGATTAAAAATGGACTCAATCGAACTAATGAAAGAAGAACATATGTTTATAAAAAGAGGACTTAAAGTCATAAGAAAAATATGTATAGCTATACTTGAAACTGGAAAAGTATCTTATGATGATTTTATAAAGATGATTGATTTTATACGAAACTATGCTGATAAGCATCATCATAGTAAGGAAGAAAATATACTATTTAAGAAAATGGAAGATGAATTAGGCGAAAAAGTGAAAGCACCTCTATCTGGTATGCTTGTAGAACATGATTTAGGGAGATTATTCATCAGCAATTTAGAAGAAGCACTTAAAAAGTTTAAAGAAGGAGACATGGAAGCAAGAGTAGATATTATAGCTAATTCTATAGGTTATTGTGATTTATTGAATAGACATATAGATAAGGAAGATAATGCCATATACAATTTTGCAAAAAGATCCTTAAGTGAAAGCTCTCTTAAAGAAATTGAAGACAGGTGTATTGAATTAGAGGATAATGCTGATGAAAAAAATACTCAAAATAACTACATAAAAATGTTAGAGCAGTTAGAAGAAAAGTGGGTTAAATAGCAGATCATATTACAAAAAAAGAGTAAAAGATATTGAATCCTTTACTCTTTTTTATTATTTTTTTATTATTTCATTTACAGATACAGGAGTTCCAGTAGCATTATGAGTCACCTTATAAGTAAAGCTGCTGTTAAGTGTTTCAATGAAAGCTTTAATCCATGCCTCTCTCAATGTGTAAAAGACATTTATATCTCCGTTAGCAGCATTCCAGTAATTTTTATGCAGGCATAATGCAGTTTCCCACTGCAATTTATCTTCATTATTTACAGTAATATCATTTACTCTATCACAAGGCATACCCTCAATGATATAGCTATTTAATGCATTATACATTTCTTCAGGGGTATTAATTTGATATTTTTCTTTTGCTTCTTCAGCACAAATACGGGCTTGCTTAGCATATAAATCTAGAGCTATATTTAGTGTCTCTTCTTTGTTATAATTATTAAATATTTCTGTTATAAAAGCAGCCTGTCTTGTCTCTGCAAGGGATATTTTATGTTGTAACCAACCATGTATGTTAGAAACATCTATTAATTCCTCTATAGGTTTACTCTCTAAAGGATATCCATGCTTCTCTTCTATATCTTTATATAAGCTTTTTACACTCTCCCCATATTTTTCTGTATAAGCATTGACTAAATCTGATTCTAAACCCTCATATAATTTTATTTTATTGAACAACCATGTATGAATAGGTGCTAAAAATTTACTCATTTTTATATCTCCCTTCTAAACAACTATATAAAATAAATTACCACTTAAGTTTAAATATAGTGACGATGTATTTTAAGTAAGTTAGATTAGTATTTATTTTACTAGATATTATTTTATGTGTTTATTATATTATTAAACATTTCTTTTTTCTGTAACATAGGTTACTGATTTATAACATTATTTTTGGTAAAGTATAATCACTAATAGAAAACCCGCAAGATTTTACATAGCAAGTAAAAATTTATATTAAGAGGGGGAAATAATAATGAAAATAACTAGTAATATGCTAATCGGAGAAATTTTAAAATTAGACAGCAAGGCAGCACAAATATTAATGAATCATGGTATGGGATGCGTAGGATGTCCATCTTCACAAATGGAATCACTAGAACAAGCAGCGGCAGTCCATGGCATAAACCTAGATAAATTAGTAGAAGATTTGAATAACGGCCTTGGATATAACTTAAAGGCAAATGATTACGATATGTTCTGTTATCAATGTGAACAAACTGCAGGAGGTAAAGGTTGTACAAAGGCTGGAGTTTGTGGTAAAGATGCGGCTGTAGCTGCATTACAAGACCTTCTAATTCATGAATTAAAAGGAATAGGTTTCTATGGAAATGAAGCAGTTAAAAAAGGAATAAAAATAGATAGTAAAATTAATAAATTCACTATGGATGCATTATTCTCAACTTTAACAAATGTAAATTTTGATTCTAATAGATTAGTTGATTTAATAAAGGAATCTGAAAGTGTTAAAGCTCAACTTAAGGGAGTAGCAGGAGAAATTACTGTAGAAATTCCTGATGAGGTAGATTATAAAGCGCCAAATACTATAGAAGAGATGATATCAGACGCTAAAGATTTAGGTGTTATGTCAGATTCAACATTAAATGAAGATGTACGCTCATTAAGAGAATTAGGTATATATGGAATAAAAGGAATGGCAGCTTATGCTCATCATGCTTATGTATTAGGAAGAGAAGACGAAGTAGTAAATAACTTCTTCTATAAGTTATTGGCATCTACTTTAGATAAAAACTTAACTGTATCAGATTGGCTTAGCTTAGATATGGAACTTGGACAAGTAAACTTTAAAGTTATGGAGCTTCTTGATTCAGCTAATACAAGTGAATATGGAAACCCATCTCCAAAAAGCGTACTAGTAACTAAAAAGAAAGGTCCATTTATAGTAGTATCAGGACATGATCTAAAGGACTTAAAACAATTATTAGAGCAAACTGAAGGAAAAGGAATTAATATTTATACTCATGGTGAAATGCTTCCATGTCATGCATATCCAGAGTTAAATAAATATAGTCACCTTATAGGAAACTTTGGTGGAGCTTGGCAAGATCAACAAAAAGAATTTGATAATCTTCCAGGAGCAGTTTTAATGACAACTAACTGTATACAAAAGCCAAGAGAAAACTATAAAGATAGAATATTCACTTCCAGCGTAGTAGCTTGGCCTGGTGTTGCACATATTGATGATAAAGATGGAGTAAAAGATTTTACACCAGTTATTGAAAAAGCTCTAGAACTTGGCGGATGGACTGAAGATGAAGAAGAAAAGTCAATATTAGTTGGATTTGGACATAATGCAACATTAAGCAATGCAGGAAAAATAATAGAAGCAGTTAAAGCAGGAGCAATTAAGCATTTCTTCTTAATAGGCGGATGTGATGGTGCAAAATCAGGAAGAAACTACTATACAGATTTTGCTAAGGCTGTTCCTCAAGATTCTATAATATTAACTTTAGCTTGCGGTAAATATAGATTTAATAAGCTAGATTTCGGAACTATAGGAGAACTTCCTAGATTACTAGATGTAGGACAATGTAATGATGCATATTCAGCAATTAAAATAGCATTAGCATTAGCAGAAGCATTTAATTGTGGAGTAAATGACTTACCATTATCACTGATTCTTTCATGGTATGAACAAAAAGCTGTATGTATACTACTAACATTGTTATCTCTTGGAATCAAAAACATTAAGATAGGACCTTCATTACCAGCATTTCTATCACCAAATGTAGTTAATGTATTGGTTGAAACATTTAACTTAGCTCCAATAACTACTCCAGAACAAGATTTAAAAGAAATACTAGGATAAATTTAATAAAGAATGGGTACTAGCAAAGCTAGTACCCATCTTTATTATGCAATTTCTGCAAAGCCTTCTCCGAGAACCTCATTAACTTCATTAACTGTAATAAAGGCTCTTTCATCAATACATTTTATATAATCCTTTAATTTTAAAAATTGTTTTCTGTTAACAACGGTAGTAATTACTTCTCTTTCATTATTGTTATATGCGCCTTTAGCGTAGTATATAGTAGCACTTCTATCTAATGTATCTACTATATAATCTTTTATTTCCTCACCTGAATTGCTTATTATTGCTACTTGCTTATAGGTATTTAGGTTTCTTATTACAGTATCTATAAGTGTTGCATTTAGTATTACACCAAGAATTGCATACATACCTTTATCTATTCCAAATACAATAGAGGCAGCTACTGTAATAACAATATCAGCAATTAATACACATTTACCAATGCTAATTTTAAAATACTTGTTTATTATTTTTGCAATAATATCTGTACCACCAGTAGATGCATCTTGATCAAATACAATTGCCATACCTACACCACATATTAAGACACCAAATATAAGTTGCACTAACATATCGTCGCTTAAAGGACGAACATTAGGGAAAAACTTTTCTAATAGTAGAATTATTCCTGAAACAGAAAAACTGCAGAATATAGTTTTTCCTCCAAAAACAGGTCCAATTATTAAAATACCAGTTAAAAATAGTACTACCTCCATAGCCATCATCAATGCTCCGATAGGCAAACTTGGGAAAATACTATTTATTATTATAGCAGCACCGCTTATTCCTCCAGCAGCAATATGGTTTGGAGCTAGAAAAAAGTAAGTGCCCACGGCTACCAATAATGCTCCAATAAAAATTACAAAGAAACTTTTAAAATTTTTTTTCATACTAACCCCTCCCGTTTATTATATTCATTAAAAAAGAGCATATAAACCCAAGAGAATTAAATTCCTCAGATTAATATGCTCTCATTACACAAATGCTAAATGCGCTCATGTGAACGTCTTTTCATAAATTAATGATATATTTTTAAGTTAATCTTATATTAACATAAAAGTACTTTAATGTCAATATTTCTGGATTATTTTAATAGATTTGTAAAAATAAAAAGCAATACTTATAACATTTTATTTTTACATAAGTTATCCAGTTTAATAAAACGTGAATTTATTTTGATAAAAGCAATTGACAAAGTTCAGAAAATATAATAAATTTAAAATGAGTACTCACTCATTTTGAGTGAGTAAGCACTATAAAATTATTCTACTTATATAAAATGGAGGATAAAGATGGACATAGAAAATAAAGAGATGATTGAAAAGCTTTTATCAAATGAAGGCTTTTCAGAAGAAGAAATGACGAAAAGACAATGGCAGATATTAGAGGCTGCTGTAAAAGTATTTTCAGCTAAGGGGTTTGATGGAAGCAGAACGAGTGAAATTGCAAAGGAAGCTGACGTAGCTGAAGGAACTATATTTAGATATTATAAAACTAAAAAAGATTTGCTTATGGGACTATTAATACCGCTAATTACAAAGTTTTTCAGGCCTATGATTTTAGATTCTGCAGAGAGAATTATAAAAAATGAAGATGATAAACCATTAGAAGAAGTAATTAATAATTTATTAATTGATAGATTCTATTTAATTGATAAAAACCTACCATTAATTAAAACAGTATTTATGGAGGCAGCTTACCAACCAGAATTATTAGAAACTTTGCGAAAAGACTTAGCACCTAAACTCATTCCATTTATAAACTTTTTCATTGAATCTAATATAAAAAATAACAATCTTAGAGACCTAGAACCTAAGTTAGTTACAAGGACACTGATGAGCTTACTTTTAGGTTATGTTATATTTTCTAATACTTTTCCAGATTTTTTTCAAGGTGAAAATCACGAAGATGAGATAAGAAAGATTGTTGATATATTCTTAAACGGAGTTAGTAATATATAGTTTTAATAAAGGAGTGAAATATAGTGGATAAAAAGAAAAAAGTAAAAGTATTGGTGCTTATTACTTTAATAATTGCAGTTTCTGGTGGTTTTGTTTTTAAATCCATTAAGGACAAGCAAAAAGATGAATTTGTATATTACGGTACCGTGGAAGCAGATAAGGTAAACCTATCTACAGAAATTGGTGGAAAGATAAAGGAGATTAAACTTCAAGAGGGAAGTAAGGTAAAGGCCGGTGAATTAGTTGCGACTATAGACTCTGATGAAAATTCATTAAAACTTCAAGATTCAGAAATATCAATAAAAAACGCTGAAAATGAATTAGGTAAAAAACAAGATGGTACTAGAGCTGAGGAGATAAAAGCTCAAGAGGCTTTGGTGAGACAAGCACAATCATTAGTAAAGCAAGGAGAAGCAGCAGCAAAAATTGCAGAAAATAATTTAAACTCTGCGCAAACAAATTTTGATTATAAGAAAAAGATATATGATGATGCAGCAGCACTATATAAAAGTGGAGCGGATTCAAAATACAAAATGGATGCTGCCAAAAACGAACTTGACACTGCTTCAAATGTACTTAATAATGCTAAAGACTCATTGGAAAGCTCTAAAGCACAGGTTAGCAACTATAGTGCACAACTGGATTCAGCCAATGAAAAATTGCAGTTATTAGTAAATGGTGCTACAGAAAGAGATAAAAACTCAGCACAGTATGGAGTAGAAAAAGCAAAGAACAGTTATGAGCTTAGTAAAGTTATGCTAGATAAAAGTAATATAGTGACATCTACTGATGGTATTATAGAAACTATTAATTTTAAGAAAGGTGAATATATAGCACCAGGTAGTGCAGTTGCTACATTGTTAGATGACAAAAATCTATGGGTAAAAATTTATGTACCTGAAAGCGTACTTACACACATTAAACTAGAAAAGGAAGTAACACTTACGAGTGATTTTTTAAAGGATAAAACCATAAAAGGAAAGATAATATATATATCACCAGAAGCAGAATTTACTCCAATGAATATAGTTACTAAAAATGACAGAACTAAGCTTGTATATGAAGTAAAAATCAAGGTTTTAGATAATATTGACAATGTAAAAACTGGTATGCTTCTTGATGTAAATTTAAAATAATGGAGGCTTATTATGGAATATGCCATCTCTATAAAAAACCTTACAAAAAAGTTTGGGAACTTTACAGCTGTAGATGATCTATCATTTGACATTCCTAAAGGTAAAATATTTGGTTTTCTAGGGCCTAATGGTTCGGGAAAATCTACAACTATAAGAATGATTTGCGGCGTATTAAAACCAACTTCTGGAGAAGGAAAGGTTTTAGGATATGACCTTATAAAAGAATCAGAGAAAATAAAGCAAAATATAGGATATATGTCTCAAAAGTTCAGTTTATATGAGGATTTAACAGTAGAAGAAAACCTAGAGTTTTACGGAAACATATATATGATACCCAAGGATAAACTAGAAGAACGAAAAAAAGAATTAATTGAAATGGCTAATCTAACAGGAAAAGAAAA
Organism: Clostridium nitrophenolicum; assembly: GCF_055391695.1. Taxonomy (NCBI): domain Bacteria; kingdom Bacillati; phylum Bacillota; class Clostridia; order Eubacteriales; family Clostridiaceae; genus Clostridium; species Clostridium nitrophenolicum. Next base: position 5,051,171 of record NZ_AP042469.1, on the reverse strand, counting down.
AAGTTTAGCTGGTACATTATCCGGTGGATGGAAGCAAAGATTAGCATTGGGATGCTCTCTTATTCATAAACCTAGTCTTTTAATACTAGATGAGCCAACAGCAGGAGTGGATCCGGTATCAAGAAGAGAATTCTGGAGTACAATAACTAATCTTGTTAAAGGTGGAATAACAGTATTAGTAACAACTCATTACATGGATGAGGCCTCAATCTGTGATATCATAGGTTTTATTTATAATAGCAAACTCATTACGATTAGTACTACTGATAGTTTGTATGAGGAACATGGTATAAATAACTTAGAAGATATATTTATAAGCTATGTTAAAGAGCTTTCAAATAAGGATGTTATATCATCTTTTGATGATTTAAAATTAACGAGGCAGAAAAGAGGCGATAAATAATGCAGTGGAAGAGGCTAATGACTATAACTAAAAAAGAATTTATTCACATAAAAAGGGATAAAGCTAGCCTTGTAATAGCATTGATGATGCCAATAATGATGCTTTTATTGTTTGGATTTGCAGTTAATACTGATGTAAATAACGTAGATTTGATAGTTTATGATGGAAGCAGAACTTCAGAGAGCCGTGAGTTAACAAGTAAGTTTACGAATTCCTCTTACTTTAGACTTTATGGAGAAGTAAATTCACCAAAAGAGGTTGAGGAATATATAGCGATGGGAAAGGTTAAAGTTGGACTTGTTATACCACCTGATTATACTAAGGAGTTGAGAAGAAATAGCCCAACTGAAGTACAGGTATTAGTGGACGGATCAGATCCTACTATAGCTAGAACTGCTATGTCATATTCACTGCTCATTGGAAATAATTATTCTTTAAAAATGAGGAAAATTGAGACCCAAAGGTCAGCATTAGGAAAACAAGAAAACACAGGTATAAGTTTGAAGCCATTTGTGCTATATAATCCCACTCTTGAGAGCAGTAAGTTTAATGTACCAGGGGTTATCGGGCTGATTCTTCAAAATATAACAGTAATATTAACATCTTTTGCTATGGTTAGAGAAAGAGAAAAGGGTACGATAGAACAGCTTATTATGACTCCAGTTACATCTTTTGAGCTAATAGTTGGTAAGCTTATACCATATACGATAATAGGATTTTTTGATATGATTGTGGCCCTGCTTTTAGGGAATATAATATTCGGGGTAACAATAAAGGGAAGTGTGGCATTGCTAATTTTACTTGGAACATTATTTTTAATATGTTCTCTAGCTATGGGGATGCTAATTTCTACAGTAGCTAAAACTCAACTGCAAGCTATGCAGGCATCAATTGCTCTTCTATTACCTAGTGTATTACTTTCTGGATTTATGTTTCCAAGAGAGTCTATGCCTAAGATTATCTATTATATAAGTAATGTTTTACCTATGACTTACTTTTTACAGATCTTAAGAGGAATAATAGTAAAGGGAGTTGGAATAACTTATCTGATAAGTCCAATTATTTCTTTATTAATTTTAATTCTTATAATTGTTGGCCTAACTATGAAGAAGTTTAGTAAAACACTTGATTAGGTATCCGAAAGAAAATAACAAGCTAAAAATTTCTTAAATGAATAGATTCACTCCTGTGAATTTTTCTATTAGGAGTGAATCTTATGTATTTCTTATAGTATTTTTATAACTTCTACGTCATACTCGCCATCTGGTGATGTTACAGTTTTCTTTTGGCCAACTTTTAATTTATATAAAGCTTCGCCAAGTGGTGACTCAATGCTTATTTTCATATTTTTAGCATCTGCCTCAACGGTACTAACTAATGTAACCTCTTCAGTTTCATCAATATCATAGAATTTTACTAAAGCTGTTTTGTTAATACCAAATACATCTTCTTCATCAGAACTTTCAATGATTTGTGCATTTTTAAGTGTTTCTTCTAATTCCATTATTCTTGTTTCAGTCATTGATTGGTCATCTTTAGCAGCACTATAATCTGCATTTTCACTAAGGTCGCCTTGTGCACGAGCAGCTTTTAACGCAGCCTTTATTTCTACTCTTTTGACAGTCTTTAGGTATTCTAATTCTTCTTCTAGTTTTTTCTTTCCAGCTTCTGTCAACATTAAATTACGCATGAAAAAATCACCCACTATCTAAAATTTTATTAATATAGCAAAATTGCTTACAACCATGCTTTATTTGTTTATACTATATATAATATCACCAATATAATATTACAACAAGATAACAATCATTTAGATATTTGCCATAAGTATATAATCTTAAACTCCGTACCGGTAATTTTTTAATGTAATTCATAATTTAAAAATTTTGCGACACAGTTTTTATAGGAAAAGTAACTAGAAAGTTAGCTTATACAAAGGGATATGTTTCCAAAGCTAAAAGTTTTTAACGTGCTGAAGCTTGGAAACATATCCTGGAGTATAAGCTAACTTTCAGACTAATGCCCTATATAGGATCTTATGTCGCAAATTTTTATACTACTCCTTCCAAAGGTGCCATAGATGATCGTTTTTCCCTTTTGCAAAAACATCAATACGATTAGGGCCCCAGGATGCTGATGCAGGTGCAGAGGTCAAGTTTCCATCGAGGTTTTGCCATGAGCTCCATCGGCTTCCATTCCAAGATTTATAGATTAATTCTCCATTTTTACCTCTAGCAAAAACGTCAATACGATTAGGACGAGTTGATACTGCTGCAGGTTCAGATGCTATATTACCGCCGAGGTCTTCCCAATCACTCCACCTAGAACCATCCCACCATTTATGCCATAGTGCTTGATTTTGTCCTCTAGCAAAAACATCAATACGGTTAGGCCCCCAGGATACAGCAGCAGGTCCAGAGGTTAGGTTTCCACCTAGTGCTTCCCAATCACTCCATCTAGACCCATTCCACCACTTATGATAAAGTTGATTATCTGTTCCACGAACAAAGGTATCGATTCTATTTGGCCCCCATGATGATGCACCTGGAGCAGAAGTTAAAATACCACCTAGATTTTCATAGTCGCTCCATCTAGAACCGTTCCACCATTTATGGTACATAGCATTGTCAGTGCCGCGAACAAAAGTATCAATTCTATTAGGCCCCCAGGATACTGAGGCAGGAGCAGAAGTCAAGACACCGCCAAGATTTTCAAAGTCACTCCATCTGGAACCATTCCACCATTTATGATACATAGCATTGTCAGATCCTTTAACGAAAACATCTAATCTATTTGGTCCCCAGGAAGATGAGCCAGGACCTGAAGTTAAAATGCCACCTAAGTCTTCCCACTTACTCCATCCTTTTTCAGTAGAAATTTGTGCATTATTTAGTGTGAATCTAATAACTTTCTTTATAAGCTCATTAAGTCTATTACGAGGTATACCCATAGTTACTAAAGATGATAAAACATAAGAGTATCTTTTCTCGAAATCCTTGGCGATGGCATTTACCTTTTGGTTTTCGCTTCCTGAATATTTTTCCGCATTATCGAGAACATATCCAATAATTAATCTAAGTAAGTAATCAGAAGTACGTCTATTAATCCCATAATCCGTCAGACTCTTATAAATATTAGGCTCCTCTTTAGCTAGCAACTTTAATAGTTGATCTATCTCATTTTGAGGTGCTCTAAATGCATCTAAGTATATATCTACATCTAAATTTGACCTACTGTCACTAAAATCTTCACTTGAGGCTTCTATGTTAGTATCATTGGAATTGTTATTTGCATCCACATCACATTCTGAAATTTCTTCTCTACTCTCATCTTTGTCAATAAAGGTTTCCTCGTTGCCGCTCATACGCATATTTGGATGACAATGATAAAAACTGCTGCAGAATTGGCACATGGTGTAAGGGCAACAAAACCATTTTTTTTGTAACATTTATATACCTCCGAACATTGATAATTTCATATTATTCTACGAAGTTAAAAAATGTTACTTTGATGAAGACCTGATAATAAAAAGTTTATAGTGGTACCATAAAAGTTACTATATTTCAATAAAGTATCTTACTTTAAAAGTGTATTAAAAATTGATATACTATATCTTATTAATATATTTATTTTGTATATTTTTAAGGGGGGGCAATTAAATGGAAAAGTCTAAAGTATATTTTACAGACTTAAAAACAAAACCAGGCTTAAACTTATTGGATAAACTAGAGAAGCTAGTAAAGAAGGCGGGCATTGAGAATATTGATTTTAAAAATAAATTTGTAGCTATAAAAATTCACTTTGGAGAACCAGGAAATTTAGCATATATTAGGCCTAATTATGCAGCGAAATTAGTAAAAGTGATTAAGGAATTAGAGGGAATACCATTTCTTACTGATGCCAATACATTATATACAGGAAGAAGATCAAATGCTATAGACCATTTAGAGGCTGCTTTTGAAAATGGTTTTAATCCATTGTCAGTAGGCTGTAATGTTATAATTGCAGATGGTTTAAAGGGAACAGATTATAGAGAAATAGAAATCAACTGTAAGCATTGTAAAACTGCTAAAATAGGTACTGCTATCGCAGATTCAGATATAATTATATCTATGAATCATTTTAAAGGCCATGAAATGACTGGCTTTGGTGGTGCAATAAAAAATTTAGGAATGGGATCCGGTTCAAGAGGTGGAAAATTAGAAATGCATTCCGCATCTCAACCAAAGATAAAAAAAGAGAATTGTGTTGCATGCGGACAATGTATAAAAAGCTGCTCACAATCTGCTGTAGTAATTGATAAAGACAAAAAGGCAGATATAGATTATAGTAAGTGTATAGGTTGTGGTCAATGTGTTGCGATATGTCAATTTAACGCTGCACAAGTTATATGGAATGAATCAGCTGATACTGCAAATGAAAAAATTGCAGAATACACTTATGCAGTTATTAAAGATAAGCCTAACTTCCATATTAGTTTTATAATGAATGTTTCACCTAATTGTGATTGTTGGAATTCAAATGATATAGCTATTGTACCGGATATAGGTATAGCTGCTTCCTTTGATCCCGTTGCACTAGATAGAGCTTGTGTGGATTTGGTAAATAAAGCACCAATAATAAATGGATCAGTTCTTGAACATGAACACTATCATGAAGGTGAAGATAAATTTACTCATATACATGTAAATACCAACTGGGAGGCTGGTTTAAAGCACGCTGAACAAATAGGTATAGGTACTCAAGATTATGAATTAGTTGTTTTAAAATAGAGTTTAAAGGCCGAAAGTTAACTTTCGGCCTTTTTTATCTGCATAGTTTTGCTCATTTATACCATAGTAAATTTGTATGATAGCTTTTACATAAAAGGTTGTTGTATTCTAATGTATCTCTGTTTGGAGACATCTTATGTTTTGTAAATATAAATATGATTTCAATAATGAGTATAAAAATTAAAATAAATAATAACTTTTTGAAGTTTGACATTAAAATCACCCCTATCATATTCTATGTGATAGGGACATGCAAAATATTATTTTTTTGATTTATTTTTAGTTTTTTTCTTTTTTTGAACGGAGTATCCAAACTTACCCAAAGGTTTATTGAAAACAGGAAAATATTCACCGTGAGAGTAACATATTAAATTAGCTTTTTCTAAATGTATTTTACCACTTTCATCTATTAAAGTATCTTCTACATGAATTGATACTACTTCTGCTAAAAAAAGATCATGACTTCCCAGAGGAGTTATACTTTTAAGCTTACATTCCATGGTAACGGGGCATTGCTTAATACCAGGTACAGAAATTTGTTCACTATCCTCCAATACTAAATTACACTCTTTTATCTTATCAATAGTTTTTCCGGATCGCACACCACAAAAGTCTACGGCACGGACAAGATCTTTAGAAGGTAGATTAACTACAAATTCCTCTGTTTCTTTTATGTATTTGTATGATAATCTTTCAGGGCGTATAGCCACTGTTATCATAGGTGGCCTTGTGCATGCAGTTCCAATCCAACCAACAGTAAATACATTTACATTTCCTTCTTTGCTTTTAGATGTTATAAGTACTGCTGGAACTGGATTTAGTATAGCACTTCCTTTAAATGATATTTTAGACATGTAATTTCTCCTTTCTTTATTAGTTTTTATAAGTCAATTTGTCTTAAATCATCTATACACTTTAATATAAAATACAGTGATTTATATTATATCAAAGAACTATATTAAATGTTACAAGAAAATTTAAGAGTTTCTATAAGTGACGTAAATGGAATTTTAAGGTATAATATCTTTACTATACATTCAGAGGAGTGATTTCATGCTGGGAAAGGAAAAATCAAATATAGTTTTAATGGTGCAAAGTGCAAGTAGAATATTTTGTTATTTTAACGTATCATCTGTAACTATAAGAGAATTTGAGAACAGATATGGGGAAAGCTCCTGGAAAAATTCAAAGCCTGTTATTAAAGTTTACTTTGTAGAAAATGGCATAGCAAAAGAAACGAAAACAATTTTTATAGATGATTTTGCAAATAACTGGTATATAAATATGGATAGAGGGGATAAAGACATATTTATAAAGCTTGGCAGGGTATTACCAGATAACACTTTTTATGCATTTGCAGTATCCAATACAGTTACTACTCCAAGAAGTTACGAATCAGAAGATACTTCAGTATATTTTGTAGATCTTTCTCAAAATGTTAACATAAATTCTAAGGCAAGCCTTACTACTTATGAAGAATATACAAACAATATTAAGAAGCATAGAGAACCTAAGCCCTATCCTTTTATGAACGCCAATAAAAAGTGGAATGGATACCCTAAAATAATAATAAATACAGATTATTGTAAAGAAGATTTTTTTAATAGATATTTTGATGAAGTAATAATTAAATATGATCTATGTTCGTCGCCAATTAAGTAATATGGGGGTAAAAATATGGTCACTGGTTATGTTTCAATGATACTTCACAGCCACATGCCTTTTGTCAGGCATCCTGAAATTGAGGATTCTTTAGAAGAAAGATGGCTTTTTGAGGCTATGAGCGAATGTTATATACCATTAATAGAGGTTTATGATAATCTTATAAAGGATAACATAAATTTTAAAATTGCTATGTCCATAACACCTCCATTGATGGCTATGCTAGAGGACGACTATTTACAAAAAAGATATTTAGAATATTTAAAGAAATCTATAGAACTATCAGAAAAAGAGATTATTAGAACAAAGAATAATAGGGAATTAAACAAACTAGCATGTTTCTATAATGAAAGATTTAATAAATTGATATCAATATATAAAAGTTATGATTGCAATTTAATGAATGCATTTAAAAAATTTGATAAGTCTGACAGCTTGGAAATAATAACTTGTTCTGCTACTCACGGACTTTTACCTTTGCTTATGGTAAATCCAGAAACAGTCAGAGCACAGCTTGCAACAGGAATACAATCATACATAGATTGTATAGGACATTCTCCTAAGGGAATATGGCTGCCTGAGTGTGCTTATACATATTCCTTGGATTCAATGTTAAAGGATTTTGGAATACAATACTTTATAACAGAAAGTACTGCGGTACTTAATGCATCACCAAAGCCGAGATATGGAACTTTTGCCCCAATAGCTACTCCTAATGGTGTATGTGCTTTTGGAAGAGACATGGAATCTTCACATCAAGTTTGGAGTAACTTTACTGGATATCCAGGTGACTATTATTATAGAGAGTTTTATAAGGATATAGGATATGAATTGCCTATGGAATACATAAAGCCTTACATAAATAAAGGTGGAATAAGGTTAGATACAGGGATAAAGTATTATAGAATAACAGAAAAAACAGATAAAAAGGAGTATTATAACAGAGAAGCTGCAATGGAGAAAATTAAGGAGCATAGTTCACATTTTGCATCTTCTAGATTTAATCAAATTAATCATATTTCTCAAAACATGGAGCAGCCACCTATAATAACTTGCCCCTATGATACGGAATTGTTTGGGCATTGGTGGTTTGAGGGGCCGGATTTTATAGATGCATTTATAAGAAAATCTGCAGAAGAATGGACGAACTATGAGCTAATAACACCGTCGCAGTATTTAGAAAAATACCCAATGGTTCAATGCAGCAATCCGTGTCCTTCAAGTTGGGGAGAAAATGGAGATTATTCAGTATGGATAAATAAATCCAATGATTGGATTTATAGAGATCTTCATAGCTGTGCAGAGGCTATGGTAAGGCTGGCTGATACCTATACTAATCCCAGTGATCTTCAGAAAAGAGCATTAAATCAAGCTGCTAGAGAATTAATGCTTGCAGAAGCATCGGATTGGCCCTTTATAATAAAAAACAATACAACTGTTGAATATGCGGTAAAGAGAGTGAATACACATATTGAAAGATTTGATAAGTTATATGATGACATAACTAAGAATACATTAGATTCTAAGCATATTTCATATATGGAAGAATTAGATAACATATTTAAAAACATAAACTATAAAATCTACAAAAAAGATATTTATTAAAACCTGCAAATACCACATTTGTGGGTTTTATTTAATATTGTACATTTATGTTAAAATTTTCTGATAAAAGTCTAAAAAATACTCAAATCATTTTTCGAATTTGAGCTTCAATAACTCTATAGGTAAACCTTCACTTAGGGATATTTGTTCTAAGTTAAAATAGCTTGGATAATCTTCCTTGAGGCTATCTGATATTAATAACTCAGATGCAAATCTGTTGGCCTCATTTTCATATCTATTTATATTATAAAAGGTATGGTTTTTTAAAAAAGTACAATTTAATTTAGGGTGAAGAATTGCATGACCAAGTTCATGTGCGCATACAACTCTTTGCATTAAATACGGGAGAGTGGAATTAATATAGATAAACTTAACTCTCTTTTCATATTGATATAATCCGTTAACTTCTTCATGCAAAGGCCAATGAATTACTTGAATTTTTAGTAATTCAGCTAATTCAAAAGGATTATCAGTTTTAAATTTTTTTGTTAATTGATCTACTTTTTCCTTTATATGGTTTCTCAATTTAACTCCCCCACGCAATACAAACATTAACCTATCAGTTGAGCTTAATCTTTTCTATATTTTTTAGGTATATACTTTTTATTAATTAATTTTGCTTGACGCATACCAAACTCAAGTGCGTCTACAATGCTTTGAACAGCATCAGGTGATACTGGTTCCCCTGAAAGCATAAGTCCATCTTGCCCTTCCATAAGTTCAGTTTTTATTTGATTAAGTCTTTTTTCTATGTCTTTTTCGTCTTTTTTATTTAATTGTGTCTCGTTTCTTTCATTAGCTAATTGATTCTCGCCTAGAAGATAAGATGTTGTAGTGTCAAGTGCTTTAGCGATATCATTTAATCTTTCCAAGGAAGGATTACTTCTTCCATTCTCAATATCACTTAGAAAAGAAATTGATATATTTGCTTTTTCAGATAAATCCTTTAGAGTTAAACTGTGTTCTTTTCTAAGAGCTTTTATTCTATCTCCTATACTATTAATAGACATACATATCACCTTTCTGAATTTGTTACTATCTTTAGTTCGATAATAACGTATTAATTATATTATACATCAATAAAAACGGAAGTAAATATGAAAAAATACGTTTTTTACGTAAATATGAGAAATTTAGAGTTTTTTAAAACAATACAACTTTATTTTAACCAAATAACATAATACAGATGTATGATTTATTACGATATTTACGTATAATAATTATAAACATTCTGCTAATATATAATAATTTATTATATATATCAATAAAAATCTTTATACTCAAAAGATACTTTAATCTTAGATATATAGGAGGTGGAAAATGAGTTTGAAAAAATTACTTAAGTTATCAACGATGGTAGTGGGCATTTTTTAAATTGTAATTACGTAAATAACGTAATGAAGATTAAATAATGAAAACTATTAATAATACAAGCTTTATTCGATGACTGCTTGATCGGATACTCTCTAGATAACGAGTTCTAAGCATCAAGTGATAGAAAAAACTCTGATGCCAGAAACTCTTTTTATAAAGAATACTTTAAATAGACTTATTCTTACATTGATAAGGTATCTATGCTATCAATAATCTAGAAAATTACTTGAAAAAAATAAAAGAGAAAAACATATAAAAAAGGAGCTGATAAAATGAACAAAGATAAGGGAAAGGATTTATATAAAAAAACAGATGGATTACTTTTAAATTATAAGATAATTAAGGCAGAAATAAATAATTTAGAATTAGAAATAGAAGAGATTAAATCAGAATACGATGGTGTTAAAGCTGTAGGGTATGAAGAACGAACAGGAAAAACTAATGCTTTTAGTAGCTCAGTAGAGAACGAAATATTAAAGAAAGAAAAGTTAATAAGGGATTTAATGAAAGAAAAGAGAAGCAAGGAAATATTGCTTAGCAAAGTAGACAATGCCTTAACTATATTAGAAGAAGAGGAAATAAAAATAATTAAGTTAAGGTATTTTGAAAAAATGGGATGGAATAAAATAGGCATATTAACAAACAGAGATGGAGATTACTGCGGCCGCATTAAAAGAAAAGCTGTAAATAAGATATCAGAACTAATTTGGGTAAGCAAAAAGTACACGGGATAAATCCCGGAAATGGTCGGATTTTTTCTGTAACAAGTACAGTAAACACATGCTAATATTATATCATCAAATTAATTCGAAACGAGCACTTGGAGATACTTCAAGTGCTTGTTGTTTTATCCGATGACTTCTAAGCTTCAGATGGAGTCAGAACTCCACCTGAAGCTTAGAACTCTGTTTATTGAAAGGAGGTGAGGATATGAAAGCGAAAAAAGACTTAGATCCTAAACCTAATAGAAAAGATTTAACAAATAACAAAAATTTAAATGATTAGATGATTGCAGAATTGACAATTAAAAAATGTGGATAACTTTTGGAACTTTGCTTAAAAATCCGAAAAAGGACAGCACAACAAAAAGCCTTTTGATAAAAAGGCATGCGTAGCATAGCGGCTTGATATGCAACTGTGGATATGTTAATTATACTGCTATTTTAAGAAGTTTATTTATGCTTCTAATATATTCAGGCTTATTTATGGCGTAAGCCAGTATTACATTTATGAGTTTAGAAATAGCAGTTAAGTATAATTCAGAACGCATAGTAGTGGTATTTACTGTTCTTGGTTGTTCAATGCATGGATTGCACTTAAAAGAAGCTATAGATCTTTCAATACATGCACGAATAGGGTATGTTTCATCCCATTCTGAAGAATTCCTTTGAACACCAGGATAAAGTCTAAAATCTTTATCAGGATAAACATATGTCATACGACCACTTTTTTTATCTGTACAGGGATTTTCACATGTGTGATAGCATTTACCTTTTTTATCTAAGGATTTATAAAAATCTTCATCGAAGAATTTTATATTCAAAGGAATACCCCAACCATTTGTTAAAAGACCAAACTTGTAGAAGTAACCAAAATGTCCATTAACAAAGTCTAACTTAATACTAGGGTTAGCCTGTGCAAATTTAGGCGAATCAACGCTTGCGGAATTCCGCAAGCGACTATATTGAATTTAAAATTTAAAGGAGGAACTTAATTATGAATATTGATCTTCATTATTATGGAACATTTCTTGCAGCAAGACTAGCAGGATTTGAAAAGGAGGAAGCTATTGTGATAGCTCACTCAGCACAGTATGTAGATGAATCTAATATTAGTATGGTGGATTCAAAATTAAATGAATTACTAGGGAGGGCACCACAGCCAACAGTTATGGCTAACGATGAATATATTAAATATTATCTTAATCCAATAGAAGCTTGGAGTGATAGTCAGCTACATGAAATACAAAGTGCATGGATGAATTTTCACTTTTTACCTGGAAATCTTGAAAATGAAATACCTTATCAAGGAGTGACTTCATATGATGGATGGTTTAGTGACTGGAAATTAGATGATGAGCAATTAAAACAATTTAAATTGATATGTAATACAAATAGTACTACAGTTCAAGCTATAATAAATGATACAAGCTATAATAAATCAGAACCAAATTTGCATATGATAGGTTTAAGAATGCATGTTTTGGCAGATACATGGTCTCATAAGTATCATATAGGAACACCAGCATGGTACATTAATGATGCTGGTAATAGTGTAAAGGAGTCTTTTAACGGAGAATGGCTTGATCTTAATTTTAATATCGTTAAATCTTCAACTCTTCCACATATCCTTGACGATAATCCAGAAACAAGGGACTATTTTGCCTTACCTCCAATGGCTACCTATGAGGGAATTGTTTATTTAGGGCATGGACGTATGGGACATTTACCAGATTATCCATACTTACATTATAAATATTCTCCTCAATGGGTAAGTAACAACACAGGAAGCAATAGTGAAATAGAAAAGGACAATCCTAAAGAATACATGTTAGGATTTACTCAAATGGTATATGCTTTAAAATGCATCAGAGATAATACTCCATTTGAGGTAAATAAATATGCTGAATTAGAAGCAAGTGTTAAAGAAAAGATTCAAAATGTTATTAATCTTAGAAAAGTAGATCAATCAGATGATTGGAATAATTTGATTGGTGAATTATATGGAGAAAAAATTGCACCTTTTAATAAAGATGAATGGCATGAAAAATTCAGTGCATCTCCTACTGCAGAAGATAAGAAAAAGACAGATTATTATTTATTTAATGAAGCAGCATTAAATCATAGAGATTGTATTGAAAAATTTTTAAATAGCAAAGGTTTCTCTTTAAAATAAAAGATCATAGATTTAAAGGCTGATTGATATACAGATAATCATATTTTTCGCTCATTAATACCCCCGGGGATTTTGTGAAGGATTTTAAATCAAAGTTAGATGATTTAAAGAAAAAAGGAAGTTTATAAGGGATATGGCCAAGATTCGTGTAAAAAACTATAGTAGGGTTGATTTATTTAGAGATATAATAAATTGGTTTAAATATATAGTTAGAGATAAAAAACATAAGTAAAAATATCCTGTTTTACACATATCTCGGCTGTACCCGATATTAGGAATAGCCTAAGATAACCCTCAATTCACAGAACCTAAAGATTGTCGTTATGATACATGTTTAGTTGTTTCGGATGAACTTAAGGTTGATAATAAGTATATTAATTTTGGAAAAATTATTGGTGGAAAATATTGCGTATTTAAAATAAGTCATACGGTAGATGTTATGCAAAAAGCATGGATGGAGATATTTTCAGAGTTATCAAAAAGAAATTACGAATTTGATGATAGAAGACCTATCCTTGAACGCTATGCAATACAGATGATAAATAAGCATTGCTGCGAAATTTGTGTACCAATATTATAAAAGAATATTAAGATAAATTGCAATTTATAGATTTAATGTAATATAAGTTCAGTCGTATCTTTCTTAAATTGTGTATTAATTATAATCATAAAACAATTAAATTATAGACTACATAAATTATATGTAGTCTACGTATAAAATAAATAAAATCAATCAATGTATGGGAGTGTACACTAGATATTAAAAGGAGGTGAGATCATGGAAGTTAAAAAAGCTTTAGTTGATAAACAAGATAAAAAGCTAAATAATTCAAAGGAGGAAAATTTACATGATATTGAAAACCTAATGAAGCATAGGAGCTATAAAAGGCGTAGAGGTGCATTAAAGCAAATAAGTAGTTAGAAGGTGGTAAGGTATGCTTGAAAATATAAAACTAGTTTTAGGCATGGTAGATAACTCTAAAGATGAGCTAATAAAATATTATGTAAGCAGAATAAGCCAAAGAGTTCAAAGTTATTGTGGAGACACTCAACTGAAGCCTGAATATGAAGGAATTGTTGAAGAGCTAGTTATCAAAATTATGCAGGGTAAAAATGATATAAGGTATGAGAGAATAGGAGACTATTATGTTCAGTATAATGTGCATGAAGATATACTCACACCTTATTTATCTCAACTAAAAAGGAGTGTATAAGGTGTTTACAGATCTTTTAAATCAGAGTCTTACTATTATTAGAACAGAAAGCACAGCTGGATTAAATCATATAGTAGAACAACAAGAAACAGCCTATGGTCCTTACCCATGCAGAATAGGGCGTCCCATAAGTAAATTTGTACAATCTATGCCTCAAACTAAAATTACACAAAACTTAAGATTATACACTGTAATAAGTGCAAATATAAAAGCAGGTGACATAGCTTTAATAGATGGAGATAACTACATTGTAAAAAATATTTATAAACCTGCTAATCATCATATTGAGTGTGATTTAATATTATATCAGGAAGTGTAGTAAATGAAGATAAGCTTATTAGAGAAAGAACCTGACTTACTGAAATATTAAAAAATAGGTGAATAATTATGGAAGAATTAATTAAGGCAATAGCAGTAGATATAGCAAAAGAATTTGAACATTATATTTATTTGCAAGACATAGGAGAAGGATTTAAAAGACCTTCTTTTTTTATTTATCATGTATCGACAAAGCAAGTAGATATAAATAGAAGAAAATACAACAATAACATCTTAATAAAAATAGTATATTTTGCTCCATTAAGCAAATACCAGTTACCTATTAGATTAGATCAATTAGCTACTTTAGAAAAGTTAAAAAAAGTATTTTCTAATATGGGAATTAGAGTAGGAGATAACTGGGTACGCATTAGCGATATGGCTGTAAATTATACAGAAGATAAAGATATATTTTTACAACTTACTTTAGATAAAGAAGAATCTAGAGAAGACATATACAACAGTGAAAATAATCTTGAAACTATGAAAAATATTTATATAAGGGAGAGTGGAATCTAATGAAATTACCAAGTATTAATATCATATTTAAAGAAGCAGGTACAACTGCTATTGAGCGTGGAGAACGTGGCGTTGTTGCTCTAATATTAAAGGACACAATAGGTGCAGGTGTTACTAATCCTATAACTATATATAGTCCAAAAGACATTCCAAATAGTCTAAGCGATATAAATAAAGAGCAAATTAATTTAGCACTTATGGGTTATCAAAAAGCTCCTAAAAAGATTATAGCATATATAAATACCGCAGCTGATTATAAGGAAGCTCAGAAATATTTTGAAACTATTAAGTGGGACTATATTGCAGTGCCAGATATTTTAGATGCAGATGTTACTGCTTTTGCAAGCTGGGTTAAAGACCTTAGAAATAATAGAGATATAAAGGTTAAGGCTGTATTACCTAATTGTGCTGCCGATCATGAAGGAATAATTAATTTTGCTACTCAAAATATAAAAACTAAAGATAAAACTTATTCAACTAAAGAATACTGCAGCAGAATAGCGGGATTACTAGCCGGCACTCCATTAACTATAAGTGCTACTTATGCACCTCTACTTGAAGTATTAGATTGTGATCACTTAACAAAGGAAGATTCTGATGCTGCTGTAGACTCCGGCAAATTTATACTTATAAATGATGGAGCTAAAGTTAAGGTTGGCAGAGCGGTAAATTCTCTTGTAACTACAGCTAACGATAAAGGGGAAGATTTTAAAAAGATAAAAATAATTGATATCATGGATCAGATTCATGATGATATAAAGAAAGTTGTTGATGATAACTATATAGGAAAGGTAAGCAACTCCTATGATAACAAGTGCCTATTAACAACTTCTATTGGAGGCTATTTTGAAGAATTAGAAATGGAAGGCCTTCTAGATAGAGATAAAAATAAGGTAACTATTGATTTAGAAGGACAAAAAGCTTACTTGAAGAGTATAGGCGTTGATGTTGACAGAATGAAAGAAATAGATATTAAGCAGGCCAATACTAAAGATAAGGTGTTCTTGGCAGCAAATATTAAAATCTTAGATGCAATAGAAGATATGAGTTTTAATGTTTCTATATAGAATTAAGTAGTTTATAGGGGGACTAGGCCGAAAGTTAACTTATACCCCAGGCTATGTTTTCAAAGCTTCAGTCCGTTAAAAACTTTTAGTCAGTCTAAAGCTTGTGTTTTAGACGACCTAAGAACTTAGATAAACTCGCTATGCTCAAACAGTATCTAAGATTCTAAGGTTGTCTTAAAACCCTTCGCTAAGACTGACACAAAGTTTTTAAATCTACCTTCAGCTTTGAAAACATATCCCTTTATATAAGTTAACTTTCTAGTTAGTTTCCCTATAGAGTTATTAAATAGTAAAAGTTAATTTGAGAGCTAATAATTAAAAAATGTTAAAAATTTTTATACTTAGGAGGTATATTTTATGTATAATGCAGAAAAAACTATTATTGGAACTTGGGGAGAATTATGGATTAACTCTGAATTGATTTCAGAGTGCACTGGCTTACAGGCTAAAGCTACATTTCAGAAGGTGGACATACCTATGTGTGGAAGGTTAAGTAAGGCATTTAAAGTCTCAGGATGGGAAGGGAAAGGAACGGTTACTTTAAATAAAGTAAGCAGTAGAATGGCTAAATTAATTGGTGATAACTTAAGACAAGGAAAGCAAGTTGTATGCACCATAATTTCTAAATTAGCAGATCCTACATCTGATGGAGTTGAAAGAGTATGCTTAAAGGGTGTTAAATTTGATGATTTAACTCTAGCAGATTGGTCAGCAAATAAAGCTTTAGTTGAGAGTTTACCTTTTACTTTTGAAGACTTTGAATATATAGACATGATATAGAAAGTATAGGGGAGAAGTCTGAAAGTTGACTTATACGCCGGGATATGTTCCAAGCTTCAGTATGTTAAAAACTTTTAGCCAGTCTAAAAATTCTCCGCTAAGACTGACACAAAGTTTTTAAAATGTACCTTCAGCTTTGGAAACATATCCCTCTGTATAAGCCAACTTTCTAGCTAATTTTTTTATATAAAAAATATATATAAGTAAAATATGCAAATTAGAAAGTTAGTTTCCAGATATATTAAAACTAAGAAATTTCATGATTGTATAGGGAGGAAATTTTTATGAATAAGACAATAGATTTATTATTAAAAAATGATGTAAGTAAGTTAAAGAGACCAACTAAGGATGTAGAGATAACTAGATTATCTGAATTATATGGAGAACCTTTTATAGTTACATGTCAGGCGTTAACTCCTAGTGAGTTTAATGAGCTACAGGAAAGCATTTCAATTAATGTAGAAGGAAATATTGAACTAGATAACAATATACAAGTGCTAACAATTCTAAAGGGAACAAAAGACCCTGATTTTAAGAGTAAAGAACTTATGGATCACTTTGGCGTACCTACTCCAAAGGATTTGGTTCAGAAGATATTTTTGAGTGGAGAAATATCAAGCATATATACAACTATAACTGATCTTTCAGGATTTGGTAAGGATTCAGTAAAAGAAATAAAAAACTCATAAACACAGATGGTCTTGTACAGATGATGTATTATTATTGGAAAGAAAAAGGTATAAGACCCTCTGTGTTTTATAGTATGCCTATAGGCGAAAGATTGATAGTACAAGCTTTTTATGAAAATGAGATAGAAGAAAAAAATAAAAATAGGCAGGAAATGAGAAATTCTGAGACACCTATTTTTCCTGTGGTATTGGTATAACTAATATACGAGATACTTAAATGTATCTCGTATATTTTATAAAAAGAAGGGTGGTGAAAATTTGGGTGAAGAAAATAAAAACATATTTAATCTGAACGAAAGTTTTTATGAAAATTTGAAAAAAGCTGTAAATGCCGCGGACAGTTTTGAAAAGCAGATAATATCTGTTAAGAAAGCTATAAAAGAAATAAGTGAATTAGAGATTAAATTAAAAACTGACAGTTTTGAAAAGCAAATAATATCTGTTAAAAAAGCTATAAAAGAAATAAGTGAATTAAAGATTAAATTAAAAACTGACAGTTTTGAAAAGCAAATAATATCCGTTAAAAAAGCCACAAAAGAAATAAGTGAATTAGAGGTTAAATTAAAAACTGACAGTTTCGAAAAGCAAATAATACCTGTTAAAAAAGCTATAAAAGAAATAAGTGAATTAGAAATTAAATTAAAAACTGACAGTTTCGAAAAGCAAATAATATCTGTTAAAAAAGCTATAAAAGAAATAAGTGAATTAGAGATTAAATTACAAAAAGAAGAAGTTTTAAAAAAATCAGATAAGCCTAAAGAAGACAATAAATTTAGTGTCAAAGATATAATATCAGGCTATGGAGATATAAGCGACCTAACTAAAGATATATATAGTATATATAAAGCTATAAGAAAAATACCAAATGATCCCACAGGAAAAGCATTTAGTGGAATTGGTAAAAATATATCCCAATCAATTAAGACGATAAAGTCTACAATAAAAGGCGCCAATATAGGGAAAACAGTTAAAGAGGCCTTTAGTGGAGTGCCAAAAATTTTAAAAAATATGCAACTTGGAAAGACATTAAAAGGTGCATTTGACGAAATGCCAAGTATTTTTAAATCAGTTTCGAAAGAAATGCCTAATACATTAAAATCAGCATTTGCTCCTATAGGAAAAGTATTTAGTGGACTTGGTCGTATAATTTCAAAATTTGCTATTGGGGCAATAGAGGCTTTGATGGGACTTAATCCAATGCTTTTATTGCTTATAGTAGGAGTAGGATTATTTGCTGTAGCCTGGAAAAATAATTTTCTCGGAATAAGAGATGCTGTTGAAAAAGACATAAATGGAATTGTAGAAAGACTTAACTATTTATATAATCATTTCAATGAGGTCTGGAATGATGCTTTAAAAAAACTAGGTAGTTTTGAACGTCCGAATGAAGGAGAATCGAGATTCGAAAAAAATCCTGCTGATAAGTGTGCAGTTGGTACATCTTATTTTCATGGTGGTTGGACATGGGTAGGAGAACAAGGACCCGAACTTATGAAGCTTCCAGGAGGAACACAGATATTAGATAACAGAACTTCTCAAAACGCACTAGATGGTTCCTTAAGAATAGGAAAATTAGCAGACACCTTAGTAGTTAGAGAAGATGCGGATATTGACAGAATAGCAGATGCTTTAGCTAAAAAGTTAACTAAAGTAGGATTTAATTGTGTATAGGAGGAATAGATTATGGAATTTTGGCTAATGCAGAATGAAGATAAATTTCAACTTCCCGTACCACCAGCAGAGTACAATCTATCTAATGAAATAAATGTAGATGTTTTTAATGTAGAAAATCTAGGAGAAGTAAGTTTTATTGGTAAAAGTAAGCTTTCAAATATATCAATTAATAGCTTTTTTCCTAATGAAAAATATAACTTCTGCCAGTATTTAAATTTTCCTGAGCCTTATGAATGTGTAAAGTTGATAAAAAAGTGGCAGCAAAGTGGTAAGCCAATACGCTTAGTAATTACAGAAACGGATGTAAATATGTTATGTACTATAGAAAAGTTCACTTATGGTGAAAAATTTGGAGATAGAGATGTATATTTTACATTAGATCTTAGAGAATATCGCCAATTAGAAGGGATGTATTTTAATGTATCTTAGTGTATGGGCTTTATATGATAGAAAAGTTTTAGAGAATATAACTGATTTCTGTAAAACAGTACAAATTAGCGGAGATGTACAGCAATGTGCTAGAAAATTAGATATAAATATGGCTTATTCAATAAGAGACAAAAACCAACCTAATGCACAGATAGGCCCTGGCACTATTATATATGTATATTTAGATTTTAAAGAAATATATCGTGGCGTTGTAGTGGATAGAGAAATAAATTCTGGGGCTCAAGAAATAACTTTTACAGCTTATGATTATCTAATGTATTTTTTAAGATCTAAAGTAACCTATAACTTTCAAAATATAGAAAGTGAATATGCAGTAGAAAAGATATGCAAAGATCTAGGGGTTATGTATAACTATATACCTACTACAGGAATAAAAATAAACAGACTAATTCAAAATAAAACTGCTTATGAAGCCATTATGGAAATATATACTCAAGTAAATAAGGTTAATAATATTAAATATATGCCTTATGCAGATTATGATATGTTTTCAGTTATGGAAAAGGGTAAAGTTATAACTAATCAAGAGTGGCATAGCTATACAGGTACTGTAGATGTTAACGCTGTGTTGAGTCCAGATTTAAATATGGCGGGGACTGTATACAAAGACACAAGTTCTAATATGGTGAATAAGGTTAAAATTTACGATGAAAATGGTAATGATAGTGGTATTACTGAGTTAGAAGATATGATAAAGTTTTATGGAGTGTTTCAAGAAGAATATCAAAAGGAAGAAAATAAAGATCCAGTTACGGAAGCTAGAAAGTTGTTACATGGAATAGATCGAGAATTTTCTGTAACAGCGATAGGTGATTGGAGATGTAGAACAGGATATGCTATACAAGTTAAAATACCTTATATTGATATTTTAGCTGATACTATTATGTTCATTGATGGAGATACGCACACATGGGAGTTAGCTTCAGGAAAGTATACCATGGATTTAAAGCTTTCCTATTATAATACTATGGATGCAAAGGAGGAGTAAAATGGAAGACTGCTACGGTAAACTAATAAATATAATAAAAAAACATGGATCAGCATACAACCCTCCAAGTATAGATTTAGGAGTGGTCCTAAATTCAGATCCTCTTATAATAAAAATAGGCGATCTGCAATTAACTAAAGACAATCTTTTAGTAGCTGATTATCTCCTAAAAAACTACAAAAGAAAAATAACTATTCCATCTACATCCGCAACTGGAAATACCACAACCGGCAGCATAACTGCATTAGGTATTCCAGATGCGGATTTGAATTTTACTGATAGTCTTAAAAAAGATGATATACTAGCTTGTTTGGCTACGGAAGATAGACAGACATATATAATTTTATGTAGGGTGGTGAAAGCATGAGCATTTTTCCACAGATTGATGTAAATATTAATAATGAAATAAAAAAGAATGATGAGAAAATAGAAAGGATTCCAAGGGAATACGCCTGGGATTTTGAAAATAACGACTTTATCATGAAAGATGGAAAGCTGGTTGTAGTAGAAGGAAAGGAAGCAATTAAGATTTGGATATGGAAGGCTCTTCATACTGTAAAACTAAAATACAGTGTATATTCAGAAAACTATGGACATGATTTAGAAACACTGATTGGAGAAGGAGGGTTTTCTGGAGGGCTTCTGCAAAGTGAAGGTAAAAGACTAGTATGGGAATGTTTAAAGTTAAATCCTTATATAGAAAGAATTGAGAAATTTGACATGAATTTTTCAAAGGATAAATTAGATATTAGCTTTATAGCTATTACAAACTATGGGGAGGTGAAAATCAATGTATAGTGAAGGTAATAGTACAAATGATATATTGAAAAGAATGAGAGATGGTATACCTTCTGATATAGATAAATCAGAAGGTTCTTTTATTTATGATTCACTTCTACCAGCAGCTAATGAGTTTCAAAAAGCTCATATTAAATTAGATAACATAGTAGGAAAACTTAGTATAGACGCTTTATCTGGAGATGAATTAGAGCAAAGAATATATGAAAAAACAGGAATAAAAAGAAAAAAGGCTACAAAAGCTCATACAACTTTAAATGTTATAGGTAATGCTACTATAAAAGCAAGTGATTTGTTTCAAACTGCTGGAGGTATACAATTTATATCTATAGAAACAAAAACAATTGTTACTAAGGGAACTATAAGTATAGAAGCAGTTGTTCCAGGAATAGACTCCAATGTTCCTGCTAATCAAATAACAGTAATACCGGTAGCCATTCCTGGAATTATTAGTGTAAATAATCCAAGTACTACTGAAGGTGGTTATGATGCTGAAAGTGATGAAGAGTTAATTAAAAGATACTATGAAAGAATTAGAACACCAGCTACAAGTAACAATAAAGCACAATATAAGAATTGGGCAAAAGAAATTGCAGGAGTAGGAGACGCAAAGGTATACTCTCTTTGGAATGGAGATAACACTGTAAAAGTTGTAATAATAGACTCTAATAAGCAGCCAGCAAGTACAGAGTTAGTTCAGGCAGTACAAAATTATATAGATCCTGAAAGTAAAGGCTTAGGAGAGGGAGTTGCTGCAATAGGTGCATTTTGTACTGTAGTGAGTGCAGTAGGCAAAGATATAAATGTATGCTTTACTGCTGTAAAAGATAAAAATTATACTGATGAGCAAAGAAAGATTAATTTTGAAAATAATCTAACTGATTTTCTCAAGAATTTTGCTTTCGTTGAAAGCTCAATAAGCTATGCTAAAGTAGGAGCGTTAATACTAGATACAAAAGGCTTTTTAGATTATTCAAATTTAACTATCAATGGAGGAACTTCCAACATCCCAATAGATGATAATGAAGTAGCAGTAAAAGGGGTGGTAACAATTGGATAATGAATACATGAAAAGCTGCATGCCATCATTTATTACTGAATCTAAAATATTTAAAAATATATATGATGCTGAAGTTAGGGAATTTGATACTTTAGGGGAAAAAATTGAAGACCTAAATGATCAGTTAGGTATTGATACTGCAACCTGGGCCTTATCCATATACGAAAATGAAATGGGGATTAAAACTGACTTAACTAAGTCTTTGGATGAAAGAAGAGCTGTAATTAAATCCAAGTGGAGAGGCACAGGAAAAATAGATGGAAAGCTTATTAAGATGGTAGCAGATGCTTATACAAATGGACAGGTTGATGTTACTTTTGATGGAAAAATAAATATTAAATTTAATAGTATTATAGGAATTCCAGACAATTTAGATGATTTAAAAAAAGCTTTGGAAGATATAAAACCAGTAAACTTAAGGCTTGAATATATATTTTCATATCTACTTTTAAAATATATTGATGGAGTTAAGACATTAAGGCAGCTCGAAGCTATTCCATTAAATAAATTCGCTGGAGGTGAAATAAATGGCTAGTAATACGCCTAATTTAAATTTATATAAAAAAGATCCAACTGTAGATGGAAATGATACTTTTAATATAAAGACTATGTTAAATGACAATTGGGACAAGATAGATACCGCGGTGACAACTAAGGTTGATAAAGTTGATTTTAGTTCGCATTTGGCTGATAATATGTATCAAACTGCAACAGGAACTGCTACAGCAATAACACTAACAATTAGTGGTACATTGGTAACGGGATATCCTATTACTTTTATTGCTAGTGTTAATAATAATGGTAGTGCTACAACTATAAATAATAAAAAATTATATAAATCTAACACGACTACAGCCCCAACCTTGATTGCAGGAAAGGCATATACTGTTTGGTATAATGCTACAGGAGATAATGGAAATGGTTGTTTTTTTATCAAAGCTAGTGCGGAGGGAAATACTATAGATGCCCACGTACTAGCAGGAGATACTTATTCAAATGATATAGATACTGGTCGTCAAGGTACAATGACCAATAGAGCAAATACTAAGTTTCAAATATGTGGATATGAGGAAATAACAGAAATAATACCAAATCCATCAGACCCTAATGGTCAAGGTCTGATTACTGGTCGAAATGCTTATGGCAGAACAGGATATATTGATTCCAATTCTCAGATACAAATGTCTGTTGCTGGACTTGTTCCTGCTAATATAAAAAAGGGAGTAGCTATAGGCCGAGCTTTTGGTAGTGGCACACAGGTAATGATAGGAACAATGGAAGAAGACAGTTTAGGTCAGACACGAATAGTAGGTTCTAGCCATCCAACAGTCAATGCACCAGTGGATTTAGCTAGTATAAGAATAGAATTTTACAATAGGGTTTACCCTAATAATTTAGGAGCAATACAAGTATTAAAAGATGGTGTTGCCAATGTATTTAGTGGTGCGACAATAAATGTTGGTAATACTGCAAATGGAACAGACGAAGATTCTGTTTACATCACTATAAACGAAAGTATGTACCCAAATAGAGACTATAAAGTAGTTCTACCACAAAGTTGTATGAAAGATAAATTAGGAAATGGATTTAATACTTTGGAATATCTATTTCACACTAATCCTAACCCTAGCGTATGGGTAAATAATCCAGCAGGTTTAAATATAGCTAGAGATGAACTAGCAGGATGTGGCACTCAAGATGCAGGTTTATCTTTTGGTGGGTATAATGGTAATAATCCAGGTGCTACAGAAAAATTTAATGGAAGTACTTGGAGTAGCACTGTTAATATGATCTACCCCAATTATAACTTAGCAGGTTGTGGAACTCAAAATGCAGGATTATCCTTTGGGGGTGATGGTTCATATACTAATGATTGTCAAAAATTTGATGGTAGTACTTGGAGTACAACTGGAAAATTAATTACAGGTAGAACTTTACTAGCAGGTTGTGGAACTCAAAATGCAGGATTATCCTTTGGAGGTAATGGTTCATCAGTTAAAACAGAAAAATTTGATGGTAGTACTTGGAGTACAACTGGAAATTTAATTTTAGGTAGACAATCTTTAGCAGGATGTGGAACTCAAGATGCAGGATTATCTTTTGGAGGAGTTAACGGTTTTGGTTCTCAAATTGCTACAGAAAAGTTCAATGGAAGTACTTGGAGTGGCACTAGTGGTCTAAATGTTCGTAGATACGATTTAGCTGGTTGCGGAACTCAAAATGCAGGATTATCTTTTGGAGGAAATAACGGTGGTGGTGGTAGTTACTTAAAGACTACAGAAAAATTTAATGGAAGTACCTGGTCAACTACAGGTGATTTAAATGTTCTAAGGACAAAACTAGCAGGTTGTGGAACTCAAAGTGTAGGATTATCTTTTGGAGGTTGCATTTCCAGTAATAATTATACGCAAATTACAGAAAAATTCTTTGGATAATTATAGGAGGTTAGTATGAACAACTTAATCACAATAGAAAATATGACAGAACACTTTTTAAGTGATGTTAGAAAAGCAAATATATTACCTACTGAACTAATGGTTAAGGTGAAAGATATGATGCCAGAACTAAAACACAATATAATGACCCAAACTATATGGAGAACAGAAACAGAAATAAGGTGTAGTGTCCTTAACGATAAAGATTGTCCAGATAATGCTTCTAAGTATCACCAAGCCAAACTAGAGCAAACAGTATTCTTTGAACAATTATTGCAACTAAGTTTTGAATATAGAAAGAAGCAACAGGAATTGAGTATAAAGGAAGCTGAAATTGAAGAAATAGAAGATAAGTTAACTAGTAATTTAAAATCATATGAAGTTAAAAAGTTAGAAGCAGAACTAAATATAAAGGAAATAGAAAAACAGGAACTTATATATGGACTTAAAAATATGCAAGTACAAGGCAAGGAAAGGGTTAGAGAACTTGAAACATGGTCTAAAGTAAAAGCAGAATTAGATGATGGCAGTTTTGATAAAGACAACAAAGATTCTAATCAGCTTATATCTATGACTAGGAGGTACATCCAGGAAGCATATCACGTTACTCATTTGGGTAATTCCTCTGATACAGCAGGATATAATAACATACTTGCTCAGTTCTTCGCACTATGTAAAGAGTGTATAGCAAGAAATAAGATGGATGAAGTATTAAGTTATTTTGGTAATAGTCCAGTTACGGAATGGGTAATGCAATCATTTAATTTGGAAGGTGATAAATAATGGTATATATAAAAACAAGTAAATTATCAATAACACATGAAGATCAAGAAGTAGATGGACTAAAATTTTCAGTTTTAGTATCTAAAGATGGTTTTGATTATGTACAAGTAGAAGGAGCAGATACTGCTATAACAAGTTGGAAAACTAGAGTAGAAGGCACAGATTCTACAATAGCTGAAATAAATGCTGTAATAGCAAGTATTCCATCAAGTCCTGAAGAACAAAAAATGATAGATTTACAAGCACAAAATGCTCAAATAGTATTAGCTTTAGTGAATGGAGGGTTGATGTAATATGGATTGGTTTAAGGTATGTTCACAGTACTATAACCTAGGATTTTATAACAATACTTCCTTAAAAATATTCGTTGCAAAAGGTAAGATTACAGATATACAGTATAAAGAAATTACTGAAGTAAATTATGTTATTTAGGAAAATCTTTGTGTATTAATCTTACTCTTTATTTTTATATTATAAAATGGTAATATCAAGTTATATTTCCCATATAATACATTAATTTAGATATGTAAGGAGATAGATTATGATTGATGAAGAGAGAACAAAAATGTTTTTCTGTTTAGATAATGTAAGAAGATGGTGTAAATTCGTTATTATTCAAGGTCAAAATATACTTGATTTGAGCAATGAAATGAAAGTCTTATTTGAAAAAATGAGATGTTTTGATAATTTTCATTGCAGTGATAAAAATAGAATGGATGATGTTTCAGACTTATCTAGAATTGAAGAATATTTCTTTGTAATTTCACTAAATAAAGCTAGGGAATGGTTAATAGAAGGTAAGCAATATATTCAAGAATTTGAAGAGATGATTGCGAACATAGATAAAGAACTGCCATTCATTAAAGAAGTAAGAAATATGCGAGAACATGAAATTGAATATTATAAGAGTAAAGGAATAAAGCAAAAAAACTTTATCAGACCATTAGGAGAACCAGGCTATGCAATTTCTGATGCTACTTCAACAATAGTTGATGAAAGTGGATATTTTGTTGGTGGAAGAATAAGTGTACAAGTCTCTATTAGGTTATTCAATGAATTACACGAAAAAATTCTTATCATACAACAAAAGCAGATAGAAATATAACTTTGTTTAATAAGATACTGGAGTTAGCTTCGTATGAGAAGGATGAAAGTACACAGGTACTAAGTATGTTTGAACTATAAAATTTTATATGTAAGATTTTACGTTATACGAATGAATTATAAATGAAAGTTATTTTAAATAGAGATAACTTTCATTTAGTTCGTCATAGAAAACTTTTGCGTTATAAAAGTAAACAAGGAGTGATGTATTTTGCTGAAAAGTTTTTTTCAAATTTTAAATAAAAATCATTTAAAATCTAGTCCTATTACTGAAAAAGTAGACGAATATAGTATTGCTGATAAGGCGAAAATGTTCAAAAAAATATATACATTCAATGATGCTTGGAGCCAATGGAAAGCTGGAAACAAATTTCCCATTGCATTTTATGGTGATAGTACAATAGATGGCAATAATACAACAGGGTATGTTGCAAATACGTTAGGGAAAGATAGTCAATCTCCAAATACTTTTTGTAGAAAGTTAGAAACAAACTTGCGCTTAGCAACAGGAAATAACAGGCTGAGAGTATATAATGCTGGTTTTTCTGGTAAAGACTCTGCCTTTGGTGTTACAAATATTAATGCGGAATTTGGCATTGATACTGACTATTCTGACGTTAAAATGGTTGGTATTGGTTGGGGCATAAACGACAGATTGAATTATTCCGACACTAAAGCCTATCGAGATGGATTTAAAGCTAATATAATTTCACAAATAAATTGGTTTTATTCAAGAGGTATTCAACCATTTTTACTAACAACACAGGCTATTGTATCACCAAATGTAGACACGCAGTATGCAAGCCAATATCCATTACGAACAGCAGAAGCAATTAATTCAATTGCAAACGAGGTTAAAAGAGAATTATCCGTTGAATATAACTTAGAATTAATTGATATTAATAAATTTACAGAAAGATTTTTACTCTATTCGCCAACTGACATAGCTACGCTTATTCCAGATAGATTACATTTTGGAGATATAGGCCATCAGTATGAGGCGGATTTAATTTTTGCACATATTTCTCCACAGGTAATATTTGTTGAGACAGATACGAAAATAGATTATTCAACTCAAAAAGTAATTAATGGAGTTAATGAGGATAAATTAACATACTCACCTATTGATCAATATGGATTTAAATTTTATGCAAAGTATCTAAAATCAGATGAATTGGATACTAAAATTATGGAAGCTTGGGTTTTTATAAATTCTAAAGATGAGATGAGTTTAAAATCATATGTTTCTTGTTATCTTAATACTTATATAAAAATAAATGGTGTTGTATATAAGTCAGAAGCATTGGAAACAATTTTGTCTACCTTATCATTAGGGTTATATCATTTAGAAGTTTTTTCTGGTTCAACTAACAATGTTGATCATGTCGATTGTGTTGATTTCAAAGGATTTCATATAAAAAGTAAGCAAACAACTTATTATGAAGATAATCTATTTATATGATAAATTTAATTATATAGATAGAGAATCAGCCAGCAAGCTGCAGGATTAGAGATATAATATGTCAATATTGATAAAGTGTGAATGTGATTTGCAGTAACTTTATGCCGTTTATGAAAAACTATATGACGCAAGAATTAGTTTAACTAGGTTCTATTAATTTTGCATTATATATACCTACTAGTTACTATTTCATGTTATAAAATACAAGAAAATAATAACTATAGAAGAAACTTATTTAGAAAAGAAAAACGCTGCTGATAAAATAGTTGAAGAGCATAAAAGTGTTAGAAATCTTACAGAAGTTGTTATTGATCCAGAGTATACTAAAAGAGCAGAGTAAAAGAAATTTATAAAGAATAAAATAAGAATTCTTTATATTTACAGATAAGAGAAATCTTCGAGGGAAAATCAAATTTAAAGAAAAGGAACGCTTAAAGGTTAAGTACAGAAGAGTATTCCTAAAGGATTAAACTTCTGTATAGGAGGTGATTATTTGTATATTGAAAATAACTCGACTGATGACATATTGAAAAGAATGAAAGATGATATACCTTCTGATTTAGATAAATCAGAAGGTTCTTTTATTTATGATTCTTTATCTCCAGTAAGCAAAGAATTAGAAAAATCATATATATCAAATGATGATGTATTAAGAAGAACAGATCCTTATAGAGCTACAGGAGAGGATCTTGAAAAAATAACAAACCCTTATGGAATTACCAGAAAGCCTGGCAAAAAAGCTTTAACTCAAATTTTGGTAAATGCTGTTATAGGTACAACTTTGAAATCAGGCTCAATATTTCAAACTAAATCTGGTCTAGTATACAAGACTATAGAAGATATTGTAGTAATAAACGAATCAACTATTGTTAGTACAGAAGCTAGTGAAGTTGGAAGTAGATATAATGTTCCTGCTAATATTATTACTGAGGTTCCAGTGCAAATAAGCGGGATTATATCTGTTACAAATCCTAATCCAATATCAAATGGTTATGATGTTGAAGATGATGAAAGTCTAAGAAAAAGGTATTTCGAGAGACTGCAAACCCCAGCAACTTCAGGTAATAAGTATCATTATAGGAATTGGGCTAAGGAAGTTACTGGTGTTGGGGATGCTAAAGTATTTCCTCTTTGGAATGGTAATGGAACTGTAAAGGTAATTATAATTAACTCTAATAAAAAAGCTGCAGATAGTAATCTTGTAAATGCTGTTAAAAATCATATAGAAGAAAATAGACCTATAGGATCTGATGTTACAGTAGTTTCAGCAAAAGAAAAATCAATAAATATATCAGTTACTCTAGTAATAGATACTAAATTATGCACCTTAAATCAAATTCAAGCTTCCATTGAAAATAACCTAATAAAATATTTTAAAGAAATATCTTTTATAAGCAACTATATTTCATACGCAAGCATAAGTAATTTAATATTTAATACTGATGGAGTTATTGATTACAGCAACCTTCTTGTTAATGGAGGTATTTTAAATGTAAAACTTGAGAATGAAGAGACACCTGTGCTTGGGACCATTAGTGTGGGGGTGTAATAAATGTATAGGAATGCTATCTATGGAATCACACAATATGCCGATAATAACTTAATATCGCAGCAATTGCAACCTTTCACACCTGATTTAATGAACTACTTACCAACATACTATGAAAATTCTGAACTAATGAAAAGTATTCAAGGTACTACAGCAAAAGAAGTTGGTAAACTAAATTACTCCAAGAAGGATTTGTTAGATCAATTTTATGTTGACAGTGCAACTTGGGGACTAAGCTGCATATGGGAAAAAACTCTAGGTATTCAGACCGATTTAAATAAACCCTATGAAGAAAGAAGAGAGATTATAAAGGCAAAGTTAAGAGGAGCTGGAACTGTAACTAAAAATATGATCAAAAATGTTGCCGAAGCTTTTTCAGGAGGAGAAGTTGAGGTATTAGAAAACTTTTTAGACTATAGTTTTATAATACAGTTTATTGGCATAAAGGGTATTCCAAAGAATATGACAGGATTAATAGAAATAATAGAAACCATTAAGCCAGCACATTTGGGATACTCTTTTAAATATACTTACACTTGGTGGAATAAATTGATAGAACTCACTTGGAGTCAATCAAAAATGAAAACATGGAATGACTTAAAAGTTTATGGATAGAGGTGAAAAATATTGAAGACAACAGTAAATTTAGGATTAAAAAAACCAGAAGGAACAGATGTAGTAAACATTGATGATTTTAATTATAATGCTGATGTTATTGATACTGAACTAATAAATATGAAAAATGGATCTACAAAAGTAGGTTCATCAGCCAGTGCTGATACTGCTGCTAAACTTCAAACTGCAAGAAGTATAGCTTTAAGCGGTGATATAACTGGTTCTGCTAATTTTGATGGTTCTACTAACATTTCTATGACCACAACACTACCTGCGTCAGGGGTTACAGCTGGGTCATATCCAAAAGTAATAGTTAACTCAAAAGGATTAGTTACTGGTGGCGCAAGTCTAGCTGCTCCTGATATTCCTAATTTGGATTGGGGTAAGATAACATCGAATAAACCTACTACATTAGCTGGTTATGGAATTACGGATGCGATATCTTCTTCAAAATTAGGGCAAACTGGGGGAGCAGCTAAACAAGATGATTTTACGTCGCATTTGGCTGAAAGTGTGATACAAACTGCCACCGGAACTGCTACAGCGATTGTAGTAACTACAGGTGGTAATTTTACTTATACACAAGGTAGAATATTAAGATTTAAGGCTATAGCAGATAATGGTACAGTTGCAACTACTATTAATATAGATAGTAAAGGTGCTAAGAGTATAAAAAAGCTGGACGGAAGTATACCAACCATAAAAAATGGCAAGGTTTATGAAATTTATTATGATGTTACAGGTAATTGTTTTTTTCTTGTAGCTAAGGCAGAAGGTACAGCAGACGTTGGGAATGTCTTAGCAGGAAAAACTTTTTCCAACGATAACGATAGTGGACTGGTAGGAGCATTAGTAAGCCAACCAAATGGAGTTACCCCTGTTTCCACATGGGCAAGTGGTAGTGGTAATTTAAATGTAAGCATACCCTTTGGAGCATATTTAGCAGTTGGAGGAGCAGGAAAACCAGAAATATTTATGTATGACGCTAATTTTATACCCTCAAATATAATAAATGGTAAATCTATATTCGGAGTATCAGGAACAGGTAATACGGGGAAAAAATGGGCAAACGGTACATCTTATTTAACTCCGTTAAGACAAGTAGATTATGGTGGATGGGAAATGAATACTTTAAGTATAAATACACTTGCGTTTATCCCAGCTACTTTATTTTTATATTTGCCACAAAATGCAGAACTTTTTATGATATTAAAAAGTTCTTGGCTTAATAGTTCAAGTGATTTTATATATTGTATAACTTCTGATGATGCTTATTCTACTAACGAATTACAAATTCAAACCAATGGATTTACTTTTCATAAAGGATATCTTTCATATCCAGGTGGTTATAAACCAGAAAATATACCTGTACATTGGATAGCTTTTGATAATTAATTAAAAAAATAAGGATGAATTTTATAAATGGCAATTCAAGTAGGAAGAAGAATAATTTTTGATAAAACAAATGGGAAAATTATATGACGCAAGAACTAGTTTAGCTAGGTTCTTTTTATTTTACCCCATATTCACCTATTAGTTATTGTTTCATATTATAAAATACAAAGAGATGGAACTACGGAAGAAACCCATTTAGAAAAGAAAAGCGTTGATGATTAAATAGTTGAAGAGCATAAAAGTATTAGACATCTTACAGAAGTTGTTATTCCTCCAGAACACGCTAAAAGAGCAGAGTCAAAGGAATTTATAAAAAATAAGAACAGGCTTAAAGAAGATGGACATTATAGATGCTGGATATGTGGTGCAGTGGAAAACCTTGAAGTTCACCATATCCATAAAGTTGATGGTGCTCATGAAACAACGTTTCCAGTTTGGATTATACAAAAAAATATGTAAAGAAGGGGTACAATCTGTACCTCAGGATAACTGAATCTTAGTGCAGAATGAAAAGTTCTGCACTTTATTATTTAATGGAGGTGCAACTTGGAAGAGAAAATATTAGATTTAGCTGTGCAGCAAGGAATATGGGCAGTGCTTTTTATAGCACTGCTTTTCTTTGTATTAAATGAAAATTCAAAAAGAGAATCAAAATATCAGGAGATAATATCTCAGTTAACAGATAAATTTCAATGTATAGAAGAAGGCTTAAATTGTATCAAAGAGGACATAAAAGAAGTTAAAGATAAAATATTTAAATAACTATTAGCACTTTTAATTTACCAACATAATCTAAATAGGAGGTAGATTATTATGAGCAAATTTGCAGTAGATCCTGGACATGGGTGTTATCCAGACACAGGAGCAGAAGGATATTTAAATGAACAGGACTGTGCTTTGGATATAGCCAATAAAGTTATAAACAAACTTCAAATAGTAGGTCATCAGGCTTGGAATGTAAGACCTACAAGTGCTTGGAGTGTTTCGAATTCACTTCAGCAAAGGTGTAATAATGCAGTTAACGCAGACTATTTAGTTTCTATACACTTAAATGCAGGTGGTGGAAAAGGTAGTGAAGTATTTGCTATGAGTGCTGCAGGTAATGCTTTAGCTTCTAGTGTAGTAAAAAGCTTAGCAGCTCTGGGGTTTGTAAATCGTGGGGTAAAAGATGGCAGTAGTTTATATGTAATAAGGAATAGTAATCCTGTAGCAATTCTTATAGAAGTATGCTTTGTGGATACTCAAAGTGATGCAGATTTATATAACAAATTAGGTGCTGAAGTTATAGCCTCGGCAATAGTTCAAGGACTGACTGGACAAACAGTAAAGCCAAGTAATAGCAACTCGGACTTTATAAAATCTGTACAGCATGATTTGCAAAGAGTTAGCTGTCTGGAGAGTGGAGAAGCTAATGCAACAGGTGTGTTAGATTCTAAAACTAAAGCTGCTATAAAACAGTTCAGAAGTATTGTAGGACTACCAGAGGGTGAAAATATAGATTCTCAGCTTGTCAATTCACTAAATGCTATAACTAAAATGTCAATAATAGGTAAAGGATGGCCTAGCAATACTATAGCAACTAAATTTATTCAGTGGTGGATTGGAGTATCTAAGACTGGGGTATTTGATGACGCAACACTTCAAAAGGTTAAGGACTGGCAAAAATCCTCTAAAGTATACTCAAATCCAGATGGAGTTATTAGAACAGAAAGCTGGAATAAAATTTTAAAATAAGATCCTTTATCTATAAAAATCAATTTTAGGAGGATGGAGTTTGTGGAAAATCAAGCAATGAGTATTTTTGTACAAGCAGTTTTAGCAATTTTGGGAGTACTGGTTTCATATCTAACTACTGTTGCTGTTTCCTATTTGACCAAGAAAAAAGAAGCTCTTATAAAACAAATGGGTGCTGATCAGTATAATATAACTTACAACATTGCAAAGAGTATATTTTTCGCTGTTGAACAACAGTTTAAATCTATTCCAAAATCCGGACAACAAAAAGCTGATATGTTTAATAAAATGCTTTTAAACAAAGTTCCAGGACTTACTCAAGATGAAATAGATCACTTCAGAGAGGCTGTTGTTGGAGAAATAAATTTACAACTGAATAAAACGGGATTATTAGATCCTGCGCCACCAGCTAAGCAATAAATAATAAGCATAGAGTATAGATATCCAATTTTGATAATTGACTTAATCAAGGTATTCATAGAGGTACATCTGACAGTACATTTAATGATTTTATGTTAGCTCTTAGCAGCAAGCCCTAGAGATAACTAAAATTATTAACAGTACAGAAGAGGTACCTCTATGAATACCGCTAATAAGTTAAGCACCTTGATTGAATATCTATATATCCCCGGAGAAATCCGGGGAGTTTTTTTATTTATAGGTTTTAATCTTTTTATTTCTGTCAACATAAATTATAATATAATGTATTACATTATGGATTTTAAGGAGATTAATTTTATGTTTGATGCTAAACAAAAAGTCTTACCTAATGGAATAAGATTGATTAGTATAAAGAAAGATACGCAGGTTACTTCAATACATGCAGGTATAAAAATAGGAGCAATTTTTGAAAAACCAGGGGAAAAGGGAATATCGCATTTTATTGAACATATGTTGTTTAAAGGTACGAAAACTAAGACAAATGAACAGTTAAACTTAGATTTAGAGGCCTTAGGTGGAGAATACAATGCCTACACCGACAATGATTGCACAGTGTACAGTATTACAGCGCTAAGTGAAGAGTTAGAAAAATCAATAGAATTGTTATCAGATATGCTTAGAAACTCAACATTTCCAGAGGAAGAGATTAGTAAAGAGAGAGATGTAATACTAGCAGAGATTAGGACAAGTAAAGATGATGTAGAAGACTATAGTTTTAAAAAGATAAACGAAATGGCATTTATAAAAAGCCCTCTAAGATATGAAACTATAGGCGATGAAAAAACTGTTAATAAGATAAATAGAGAAAAGTTAATAAATTTCTATGACAAATATTATGTTCCTAATAATTGTTTTATTTCCATAGTATCATCCTTTGAGCATGAGTATGTATATGATTTAGTTTGGAGGTATTTTAAAGAGTGGATGTGGAAAGAATTTAAAAGACAGGAAGTTATTGTTGAAAATAATATACCTGGCTTAAAGGTTTCTTATAAAAAAGATATAGAACAGAGTACAATATTATATCTATTCACTTTTTATAATATAACAAAAGAAGAGGAGCTTGCTCTTAGAATTTTAAATCATAAATTTGGAGAAAGTGCTAACTCTATATTGTTTAGAAAGCTTAGAGAGGAAAAAGGACTTGCTTACGATGTTTATACAGATTTAGATTTGACTACTAATGTAAAAACATTATATATATACACTGCTGTTAGTGATGAGAATGTAGATGAAACTATAAACACTATAGATAATTGTATAGAAGAAATCAAAAATGAAAATATTGTTTTTGATGACAGCACCATAGGATTGATGAAAAAGGTTCTAAAGACAGCTGTGGCATTTACTTTAGAAGATTCTACAGATATAGGAAATTATGTACTGCATCAAGCTATTGATGAAGATGATATATTCAAATTTGTTGATGATATGAAAAACTTAGATAATATAAGGAAAGAGGATATATACAATGTAGCAAGAGTTGTTTTTGAAAATCCTACTATACACATATTGAAAAGTGAAGATAGTAGATAATCTTTATATGCTTAAATGGAGAGTTTGAAATGAACAAAGATAAATATATTATTACAAAGATAGAAGTGCAGAAAAGAAATAAAGATAGAGTTAATATATATATAAATGACGAATTTGCTTTCGCATGTAGTGCAGAACTTGTATATACTCATAGTCTTTCAAAGGATAAGATTATAGAGAAGGATAATTTAGAGGAGATAGTAAATGAAGATAATTATATAAAATGTAAGAATACCTCCTTAAAAATGATAGAAAAATCGTATAAAACAGAGAAGCAGATTACTGATAAATTAATTGAAAAAGGCTATGATGAGAAAGTTATTGAGAGAACTAAAGAGTTTCTTAAACAGTATGATTTTATAAATGATAATAAGTATGCACAAATGTACATAAAAGATAAAATGAACTCTCAAGGTAGAAATAAAATAAAATATACATTAATTAATAAAGGAATAAGTGAAGAAATAATAAATGAAAAGCTATGTTATATTAATAAAGATTCTGAGGAAAGTTCCGCTTTAAAATTGGCGGAAAAAAAGTATAACTTATTAATTAAAAGTGAACAGGATATTAGAAATATTAATAAAAAATTAAGAGAATACCTAATTAGAAAGGGCTATAATTTAGATATAGTACAAAGTGTCTTAAATCAAGTAGTAAAACAGGATATAGATAACATATATGAAAACGAAGCTGAAGATAAGGTAAATGAGGACATAGATAAATTATATGAGCTGGCAGAGAAAAGGTATAAAATATTAATAAAATCTGAAAGTGATGTTAGAAAGCTTTATAAGAAGTTGGGAGATTATCTTTTGCGAAGAGGATACTCTTGGAGTGACATAAAAGCGGCGTTAAACAATATTATAAAAGACTCTTATATTTAACAAAACCTCTTAGATTAAAACTTAAAAATATTTTGTTAAGTATAGAAATTGTCAATTAATTAAGAGGTGATTATTATAATGAATAAGAATATTAATCCTGTAACACTTGTATTAGCTTTAGTATTTTTATATCCTCTTTTAAAAGGTTTTTTGTTTAAATTTTCTTCGAGTAACTTGAAGGCTGGAATAGACGAAATAAATAGAAATGTTTCTTTTGTTATTTCTTTAGTTTTAGGAATTTATTATGGTAAAAAGATATTTTTACAGCACGAAACTGGCATTTACAAACAAATATATAAAATTATACCGGATAGTATAGTTCAATATATGGAAAGCAATAGCTTTATAGTATATGCAGTTGTAATACCAATACTTATATTCATAGTATATAGGATTATTAAATTGATTTTTGATCTTATAAGCTACGCAACACTTTATCCTGTACTTGATGGGGTAGAAAAGTTTTTGAGTTCAAAGAGTAACTTTTTTAAGAGAATGGCAGGAATGTTTGTTCAATTTCCTAAAGCGGTGTGTTACGTACTTATAGTAACTTTTATATTAAATATAATGTCTATATTTGGTGCTAGCGATAAGCTTAATGAGCACCTGGAAGGGTCCAAACCCTATAATACTATATGTAAAGAAATAGTTATTCCTATTACAGACTCTAAAATAGCTAAAAAATTGCCAGGTATAATAAATAATTCTTTTAGGATTGTAACAAAAGAATCTGAGCCTAAAGAAACTATACCAGGAAAGAGTGTTAGCAAAGGCAGAACTATAGTCTATTACAATGGAGTTACATTGGACCAAGGAGTAAAATCTAATGCAGAAATAGATAAGACAGCGAGAGAAATTACTGCTAAGGAATCTAATACAAAGGAAAAAGCAAAGATAATATATAATTGGATAGGAAGTAACGTAAGTTACGATCATGATAAAGCAAATAAAGTGTTAAATAACAACTTTAATGTGGAGTCAGGGGCTATACCTACCTTCAATACGGGAAAAGGGATTTGTTTTGACTATTCCTGTTTGTATGTTGCGATGGCTAGGGCTAACCATATGAAAGTGAGATTAATAACTGGTGAAGGGTTTAATGGTGTCAGCTGGGTAAGCCATGCATGGAACCAAGTGTATATACCTGAAGAAGGGAAATGGATTAACGTTGATACAACTTTCTACAAAGGGGGAAACTACTTTAATAGTAAAAGATTTGAGTTAGATCATAGAGGCTCTCAAATAGCTGGAGAGTGGTAAAAATGTTACCAAATTGTAATATGATTTTTCACCAAAAAGCAGTATAATATTGTTGACGAGAATATAGGAGATGGTGAATTATGGAAAAATATGAAGAAAGAATTAAAAGAAATAAAAGAAGAAAAAAGAGAAATGCCATCCTTACTGCATTTTCTTTATTAGTACTTTTTTCTTTTGGATTCTTTGTTGGCGGCAAAATGTCTCATAAGAAGAACAACGTTGTTGTAAGTGCTGCAAATGGCGACACAAAGGAAACAGAAAAGAAACCTTCCGATGAAGCTATGAATAAGAGAGAAAGTGCGGTAAATAGTGACAATAAAAAAAATAGTAATAATAGCAATAGTAGTGGAGAATTTGATCCATATAAACCAGATGGTAAAAAAGTTGCATATTTAACCTTTGATGATGGTCCATCAACAAATAATACACCTAAAATATTGGACATACTAAAAAGATATAATGTAAAGGCAACCTTTTTTGTTATTGGACAATGTGCTGAGCAAAATAGTGAATTAGTAAAAAGAGAAGTAGCAGAAGGACATGTAGTTGGAAATCATACTTATTCTCATAACATGAAGCATATATATTCAGATCCAAATGTTTTTGTTAGTGATTTAGATAAAGGGGACAAGACTTTAAAAGCTATAATAGGTAATGATTATAATTTAAAGCTTGCAAGATTTCCAGGAGGCTCTTTTGGGACAAAATTAGCACCTTTCAGAGAAGCGGCAAAAAAGGCTGGTTACCACTATATAGATTGGAATGATTTAACCGGTGATGCTGAGCGTAACATTGTTCCTGTAAATGATTTGCTTGATAAATTGAAAAAATACACTACTCAAGATCATGTAGTAATTTTAATGCATGATGCTCCTGCCAAGACTACTACAGTGGACGCTCTTCCACAGGTAATAGAATATTTACAATCTAAGGGATATAGTTTTGAAACTCTGAAATAAAAATACAGCTTGAAGATTAGATACTTCAAGCTGTATTTTATTTTGATTTTTTTGATAAGTGATTTTTAATTATTATATTTATTGCTTTTTCGCAGTCAGTATCATCATTATTTAGGCTCCATGCTGTATTAAAGTATACCAAAGCTTTTTTATTATCCTTTAGCATGGTGTAACAATATCCAAGGTTAAAAAAGTACTTGCTTTCTCGTTTTAAATCAATAGCAGATTTTAATAGAGGAATAGCCTTATTGTATTCTTTAAGCTTTATAAAGCATACAGCAGAATTATACAGTGAAGATGCTTCATTCTCTTTAACTTTAATGGCTTTTTCGTACATATCTAGTGCTTTTTTATAATCTTTAGCATTATAATATTCATTAGCCTTGTGAAAGTAGCTCATTTTAATCCTCCTTAGGTTTACCAAACACGTTTTTCATTCTGTTGTAATAAATTTATATCAAATTTTTCGGAAAAATATTCCATTAAAAATCATAACCACATTTTATTTTTTTATGCAGTTAAGAAAGCTACATTCTCAGCTTTTTTTCTAAAAACTCTACTGCTTCATACATTAAATATGCGAGTATTGCTAATATTATGATGCTGAGCATGACTGTATCTAATTGTGCTATTTGACCTCCAAATATTATCAAAAAGCCTAATCCATCCTTAGCTACTAGAAACTCACCCATTATAACTCCTACCCAGGAGAGTCCTACATTTATTTTTAGTGCTGAAACTAATGTAGGAATAGAGGATGGTATTATTAAATAAATTAATATCTGAAGCTTAGAAGCTCCAAAAGTTTTAAGTAGCTTTATTTTGTCTATATCAACTTCATTAAAGCCATTTAGCACAGTTATTATAGTAACTACTATTGATATGAGAAGAGCTACTAAAATTATTGCAGGAGCTCCATTTCCAACCCAAAATATTATGATCGGGGCAAGAGCTACTTTAGGAAGGGCGTTAAGTACAACAATATACGGGTCCAATACTTTTGAAATGAAGTCAGACCACCATAATATTATAGCTATTAGAGTACCAAGGATTGTTCCAAGAACAAACCCTAATATAGTTTCATAGCAAGTAACCCATATATGTTTAAATAAACTTCCTTCCATATATAATTTAACAAGGCTTTTCCACATCCTTGATGGAGTACTTGTTAAAAATGGATCTATCCATTTTAAATCTCCTGCGATTTCCCATAATAAAAATATTGATACTAGGATTGATATTCTAGCAATTACAATATTTCTTTTTCTCCTTTTAACACTTTTTATATATAATTCATGTTCTCTAATTTCATCAATCATTGAGAGTTTAACTCCTTCCATACATTGTTGAAGTGAAGTCTGAATTTAGAGTCTTCCCTGCACTTTAATGGTGAATCGTGAGGAATTGAAAAATCAATATCAAATATTTTGCTTATCTTTGCAGGGCGACTTGTCAAAACAATTATTCTATTAGACATTGATATGGCTTCAGAAATATCATGAGTAACCATGATTGCTGTTTTACCTTCTTTTTTAATTATTTTATAAATTTCATCACTTATATTAAGTCTAGTTTGGTAATCTAAAGCTGAGAAGGGCTCATCCAAAAGTAGAACTTCTGGATTAAGAGCAAGAGTTCTAATCAAGGCAACTTTTTGC
Organism: Clostridium nitrophenolicum; assembly: GCF_055391695.1. Classification (NCBI taxonomy): domain Bacteria; kingdom Bacillati; phylum Bacillota; class Clostridia; order Eubacteriales; family Clostridiaceae; genus Clostridium; species Clostridium nitrophenolicum. The sequence continues at coordinate 5,011,085 of NZ_AP042469.1, read as the reverse complement.
CGCATGCCTCCTGAAAGTTCTGAAGGATGATGGAATCTAAAATCCCATAACCCATAATCATTTAGTAGTGAATTAACCTTTTCTTTATACAAATCTATAGGTTTATGTTGTATTTTTAATCCAAGAAGTATATTGTCCCATACTGTTAGCCAATCAAATAGGTGGTCTCTTTGAAACATATACCCCATTTTAGTTGATATAGAATTTGAGACTTCACCATCAACGTATATTTCTCCATTAGATGGCTTTAGAAGTCCTGCAATTATATTAAGCAAGGTTGATTTTCCACAACCTGAAGGTCCGACTATACTAAGGAACTCACCATCTGATACTGTAAAGGTTATATCATTTATAGCCTTGGTTGATCCTTTCAACGAATGATAGTTCATATAAATGTTATTGACAGATACTTTATCCAAGAGATCATCTCCTATAGAAGTTTTAGCATATTTCATTATATGAACTCTTATAACATAATGTTAAAACGGAATTTTTAACATTATGTTATATTTGAATAATTAGTAAACAGATAAAGACAAATATATGTTATAATGTTATTATAGAAAAGTATTATTATGGGATTTCATAGGCTTATATCTAGTTCATGTAAATTTAACAAAATTATATAATAACCGTATATTATTGATATGGTTATTTTTTTTCTTATAAACTATATATTTAGTATTAAGGAATTATATAGTTTGCTTATGAAAAAGCATATGAAAATCGGAGTTTTACATTGTTATAATGAAAATACGTAAGCAGGCATCCAAAATCTTAAGTAGATATCCCAAATCTTCGATTTGGTGATAGTCACTTACACAGAGTGTTGATTTTGAGATGATCGCTTACTCATTCGACGAAAGGAGAAGGAGTTTCATATTAAAATGTACATACGTTATTTTATCCATAGGATAATTTAAAAGAAAAATATGTAATTCCCATAAACTTATTAATTTGTAAAAAGGTGATATGATTTATGAGAAACTTGTTTCATATTGGTCTTGATGTAGGATCAACTACAGTAAAGATTGTCGTTTGTGATAATAAGGACAGTATAGTATATAGTAGATATCAGAGACATTTTTCAGATATAAAAAGTACTATAATTAATGTTATAAAAGAAGCTTATGATTATTTTAAGGAAGCAAATATTACAATAATGGTAACAGGCTCCGGCGGGTTATCTGTATCTGAATGGTTAAACATATCATTCATACAAGAAGTAATAGCATGTACTAATACCATAAAGAGATTTATTCCATGCACAGATGTAGCTATAGAACTAGGTGGAGAAGATGCTAAAATAACTTTTTTTGATGATGGAATAGACCAAAGAATGAATGGTACATGTGCTGGAGGAACTGGAGCTTTTATTGATCAAATGGCATCATTGCTTCAAACAGATGCAGAAGGATTAAATGAGCTTGCAAAGGGATACAAGGTCATTTATCCTATAGCAGCAAGATGTGGAGTATTTGCCAAAACTGACATTCAGCCTCTTTTAAATGAAGGAGCCGCAAAAGAAGACATAGCTGCGTCCATATTTCAATCCGTAGTGAATCAAACAATAAGTGGACTTGCTTGTGGTAAATCAATAAGAGGAAATGTAGCATTCTTAGGAGGACCTTTATACTTCTTATCTGAGCTTAGGAATAGATTTACTGAAACTTTACAATTAACAGAAAAACAGATTATATTTCCTAAGAATTCTCAGCTGTTTGTAGCTATTGGGGCTGCGCTAACCTCTAAAAAAGAGAATATAATGTCATTTGAATCTTTGATTGAAAAACTACCTAGAATCGAAGAGTTTACAAGTGATGCGGTGCAGACGTTGAGGCCTTTATTTAAGGATGAACATGAGTTACAAAATTTTACAGAAAGACACCAAAAATACCTAGTTAAAAAGGAAAGTTTAGAAGAATTTGAAGGAAACTGTTATTTAGGAATAGATGCAGGTTCTACTACTACAAAGGCAGCTCTTATTGATGATAATGGTAACTTACTTTATTCTTTTTATGGAAGTAATGAGGGAAGTCCACTTAAATCTGCTGTGAGAATATTAAAGGATTTATATAGCAAATTACCGCCAAAGGCTAGTATAGTAAATTCTGCAGTTACTGGTTATGGAGAGGGACTTATAAAAGCTGCTCTTTTAGTGGATATAGGAGAAGTTGAAACTGTAGCTCACTATAAGGCAGCAGAATTTTTCCAGCCAGGAGTAGATTTTATTCTAGATATTGGTGGACAGGATATGAAATGTCTAAAAATAAAGAATGGGGTAATTGACAGCATAATGCTTAATGAGGCCTGTTCTTCTGGATGTGGCTCATTTATAGAAACTTTTGCTCATTCTTTAAATATGGATGTAAAAGGTTTTGCTAAGGCAGCAACCTATTCTAAAAAACCTGTGGATTTGGGCTCAAGGTGTACGGTTTTTATGAACTCAAAAGTTAAGCAGGCCCAAAAAGAAGGAGCTTCTGTAGGTGATATATCAGCAGGGCTTTCTTATTCAGTAATAAAAAATGCTCTTTTTAAGGTTATAAAGATAAGAGATCCTAAGGAGTTAGGAAAGAAGATAATTGTACAGGGTGGAACTTTCTACAATGATTCTATTCTTAGGGCTTTTGAACTTATATCCGAAAGAGAAGTTGTAAGGCCGGATATAGCAGGCATTATGGGAGCATTTGGAGCTGGCTTAATAGCTAGAGAAAGATACAAAAAAGATAAAAAAAGTAGTTTATTAGAGTCTGATAAGCTAGAGAGTTTTTCAACAGATGTAACGATGAAAAGATGCGGAAAATGCAGTAATAATTGCCTTTTAACTATAAATAAATTTTTTGATGACAGAGAATTTATTTCTGGCAACAGATGTGAGAGAGGCGTTGGTTTAGACCATAAGACTAATGAAATACCAAATATATTTGATTATAAATATAGAAAAATATTTGATTATAAACCACTAAAGAAAGAAGAAGCTAAAAGAGGTTCTATTGGTATTCCAAGGGTACTAAATATATATGAAAATTATCCCTTTTGGTTTACATTCTTTACTAAGTTAGGATTTAGAGTTGAATTGTCTCCTAGATCATCTAAGGAGATATATGAACTTGGAATAGAAACAATACCTTCTGAATCAGCTTGTTATCCTGCAAAAATAGTTCATGGACATATAATCAGTCTTGTTAACAGAGGTATAAATTTTATTTTTTATCCTTGTATTCCATATGAACAGAAGGAACAAGCTCAGGCAGACAATAATTATAATTGTCCTATGGTTACATCATATCCAGAGGTTGTTAAGAATAACATGGATATTTTGAGAGATAAAGATATTAAATTTATGAATCCATTTTTGCCTATAGATAATGAGAATAGATTAGTAAAAAGATTATTTGATGAATTAAAAGATTTTAATATAAGCAGAGATGAGATTAAACAAGCTGCTGCAGAAGCTTATAAGGAAGATAGTAAGGTCAAGAAGGATATAAGAAATAAAGGTGAAGAAGTACTACGATATCTAAAAGAAACTGGCAAAAAAGGTATAGTATTAGCAGGAAGACCTTATCATGTGGATCCAGAAATTAATCATGGAATCCCAAATATAATTACTTCTTACGGAATGGCTGTTCTAACAGAGGATTCTATAGCACATTTAGGAGAAATTGATAGACCTTTAAAAGTTGTAGATCAATGGGTTTATCATTCAAGACTATATGCGGCAGCAAGCTTTGTTGCTACTCAAGAAAACTTAGAACTTATACAACTAAATTCTTTTGGTTGTGGCTTAGATGCAGTAACGACAGATCAAGTACAAGATATATTAAACTCTTATGAAAAGATATATACTGTCTTAAAGATAGATGAGGGAAGTAATTTAGGGGCAGTTAAGATCAGAATAAGATCATTAAAGGCTGCTTTAGAAGAAAGAGACAGTATAGGATTTAAGCCAATGAAGATACTAAAAAGTTCAGATAGAATTGTTTTTAGCAAGGAAATGAGAAAAACACATACAATTTTATGTCCACAGATGTCTCCTATACACTTTCAATTTGTTCAAGAAGCTTTTAAAGCATCTGGATATAATCTAGAAGTTTTGCCTTCAGTAGATAAGAAGGCGGTAGATGAAGGGTTAAAATATGTAAATAATGATGCATGCTATCCTTCCATAATAGTAGTCGGACAGTTGATAGAGGCACTTAAATCAGGAAAATATGACTTAAATAATACATCTGTACTGATAACTCAAACAGGAGGAGGATGTAGAGCGACAAACTATATAGGTTTTTTAAGAAAAGCTCTTAAGGAAGCTGGAATGTCAAATATTCCAGTAATATCTTTAAATCCCATAGGTATAGAGAAAAATCCTGGATTTAAAATAACAGCAGGTCTTCTAAATAAAGCTATGATTGGATTATTATATGGTGATTTATTTATGAGGGTACTTTATAAAGTAAGACCTTATGAGAAAATTCCTGGATCAGCTAATATTTTATATGAAAAATGGCTTGAGAAGTGTAAGCAAAATGTTATAAATGGAAATCATAAAGAATTTAAAGAAAATATATATGCTATAGTAGAGGATTTTGATACTTTAGAGATAAATAATATCAGTAAGCCTAAGATTGGAATAGTAGGAGAGATACTTGTAAAATTTCATCCTACAGCAAATAATAATATTGTAGATATTATTGAAAAAGAAGGTGCTGAGGCAGTAATGCCGGATTTAGTAGATTTCTTCCTGTATTGTGCATATGATGCAAAGTTTAAATACGAATATCTTTCAGGAAATAGAAGGAATAAAATTGTGCGGAATGCTTTTATAAAAGCTATTGAGTATTATAGAAAACCTATGAAGGCTGCTTTAGCTAATAGCAAAAGATTTAGTCCTCCTATAGAAATTGAAAAACTAGCAGAAGGTGCCTCACCAATAGTATCATTAGGCAATCAGACTGGTGAAGGCTGGTTTTTAACTGCGGAAATGGTAGAACTTATAGAGAGTGGAACAAAGAATATTGTATGCATGCAGCCTTTTGCATGTTTGCCTAACCATGTTACAGGTAAGGGAATGATAAAAGAATTAAAAAGAAGATATCCTGGTGCAAATATAGCAGCTATAGATTATGATCCCGGTGCAAGTGAGGTTAACCAATTAAACAGAATAAAGCTTATGCTTTCAGTGGCGTTTAAAGCTATGGAAGATGAAGTGTTGAGAAGCCAAAATGAAACTAAAGATCAAATGGCAGCTGAAGATGGAACTAAAAAATAAGGGTGCATTATGAACCCTTATTTTTTTATAGCTTTTTCACCAAAGCTGTTATTTATAATTCTATCAAATTTAGCATTTAAATTTATTTACAAATAACAAAGAAGAGTATAAAATAGTATTATGTTTAAATGAATCATGATTCATAAAAAAGAGGTGATGTTATGCCAAAGATAATAAAAGATGTTGAGAAGACTATCAGAAATTGTGCTTTAGAATTGTTTGTTGAGTTTAGCTATACTAACGTTGATATGAAAATGATATCTAAAAAATCCGGTGTAGCCGTTGGAACTCTATATAATTACTATGAAAATAAAAAACAGCTTTATATAAGCATACTTAAAGAGAGTTGGGAAAATACATTTAATAAGCTTGATGCTATAAGTGAACTTACCATTTCTTCAGGAGAGAAACTTAGAAAATTCATAATTTCACTTTATGAAGACATTGAAGCAAGGAATGGTCTAGGTAAAGCTTTGATAAATACTTCAGTAGCTGAACTGAAAGATGATAAAGAGATTAATGGTTTAAAAAACAGCTTGATTTTAAGAGTAGAAAATTTTTTAAATTGTCTTGATAAGGTAGAAACTCTTAGCAAATGTTCCAACGTTAATACTAGATTAGCAGAATCTTTATTAGTATCCACATTAATAATGTTAGAATTTCATCCAAATGATAAAGAAGACAACATCAATTTTTTAGTTAACTTCATAGGGTTATCTATGAAATAGAAATAGCAAAGGAGATATATTTTTATGAGTTTAGTATTATATTTATTAGCAATAGTTATAGGTGTTATCACTGGTGGTATAACAAGCCTTATAGGGGCTAGTGGAGTTATGATTATAGTTCCTATTTTAACTATGCTCTTTAAAGCTAGTGTTCATACCGCAATAGGTACAAGTCTTTTTGTTGATGTTATAGCTTCTTTAACTGTATCTTATTCTTACTACAAGAATGGCAATATAGAGCTTAAATCAGGTATTTGGATAGCTTTAACTTCTATTATTGGAGCCCAATTAGGTGCATCATTTGCAAGTAAAATGGGAGAAGGTAACCTGTCCTCAAGTTTTGGAGTTGTGTTAGTTCTTGCAGGTTTATCAATGGTTCGTAAGAGTTATAAAGAGAAAAAGGATTCATCAGATACTTTAAGTAAATTGGTTAACTTTAAAAAAGAATGGCAAAAAATATTAGCAGCTTTAGTTATAGGATTAGGTATAGGAATATTAAGTGGAATATTTGGAGCTGGCGGTGGAGTTATGATACTTTTAGCTTTAATAGTATTAATGGCATTCCCACTTCATAAGGCCATAGGTACTTCTACTCTTATAATGGCTATAACAGCCCTTTCTTCTACGGTTGGCTATGGGGTTAGAGGTAATATAGACTTTGTATTAGGTAGTTTATTATCTGTAGGAGCAGTATTTGGTGGAATTATAGGTTCTCGTTATGCAAATAAAGTTAATGAAAAGACATTACAAAAAGTTGTGGGTATATGCTTTATGGCTATGGGTATAATTATGACTGCAATAGAAATAATCAAATAAACTAATTATTTTCAATATAGAAAATAATTTTTATAATAAGCGTAAAAGGTTGTTAACAAAATATGTTTATTAACAGCTTAAGGGTGCACTATGCACCCTTATTTTATTTCTTTAATAGCTTTTTCGCCAAAGGTATTGTTTACAATTTTATCAAATGGTGGTCTCTGAGGGATTAGATCAGCTTTGTAAGATTGAATTATATCCATAAGCCTACTCAAATTTTCTTCTTTAAGTGTTGGATTGGAAGCAAAAGCATTAATGCCTCTATAGTTTTTTACTACAGATACTAGTATTTCCTCATCAGTTCCAGGGAAGAAGGATTTTATAGCTTTTGCTACTTCTTCATCACTATGCTTTTGAACCCAGAGTTGTCCTTTATATATAGCACGAGTAAATTTCTCTATTACTTGTGGATTTTTATCCATGTAGGATTTTGTTGAAAAGAAACAAGTATAAGGTATAGTGCCAGCTTCTTTGCCAACAGAGGCAGCTACATAACCTGCATTTACTTTATTAAGCATACTTGCATTAGGTTCGAAGATAGTTGCATAATCGCCAGTACCACCTTTAAATGCGCCTGTTACAGCAGAAAAGGCAATGTTGGTTATGATATTTACGTCTTTACCAGGCTCAAGATTATGCTTTTTAAGTACATATTCGAAAGTCATTTCAGGCATCCCACCTGGTCTTCCACCAATTATAGTTTTACCCTTTAGTGATTCCCATTTGAAGTCCTTTTCCTCATGCCTTCCAACTAAGAATGAGCCGTCTGTTTGAGTTAGCTGTGCAAATAGTATAGGATAATCATCTCTGTTTTGATTATTAATGTATATTACTTGTTCTGGTCCACAAAAACCTATATCAACGCTTTTGCTTAATACCTGTTGCATAGTTTTATCTGGAAACATTTTTAAAGGACAAGTTATCGTTAGATCTTCTTCTAACACCGCCAATAGGAAAATCAGAGGTAGCATTGAATAAGTTAACTTGCAGAGTTCTACTTTTACTGTCCCACACAATGTTATTTATAATTTCTAAAAGATACTGACGCTTTTTATCTGTGCTTTCAATGCAATCAAAAAGCTTTTTAAAGTTCTCTATTTTGCTGGTTATTTCATCAATATAATTTAAATCGGAATCTGTTTTTAAGGCAAGATTCTTTAAAGCAAGTAAATCTTTTTCTAAAGAAAGGTTTTGTAAATTTAAACTATTAATTTCCTTTTGAAACTCTGAAATTATAGTAGGATCATCATTTAAAAGGGCTAGCTTTCTTATCAAGCTTTGAATAAGCTTTTTATTGTTTTCTATTTGGGTTTGTAGTTTTAATTCTTCTTCTTTGATTAAGCTGCTTTTGCTTTTTTGTTTAGAAACTATCTTATCATAAGACTCTATAAGTTGTTCTACAGTAACTCCCTTTATATTTTTTAAAACTAAATCTTCAGCTACATCTGCATTTAACATGGTAGAACTACATCTATTAGAGGCTCTGTTCTTTAAGTTACATCTATAATACCTTTCGTATTTGCCACTCTTAGGATTATTTCTGCTCCAAGAGCTCATACCACTGCCACACTCACCACAGATTAAGAGTCCAGATAAAAGAAACTTGTTACCAGTAGCACTTCTAGGAGAAGGCTTTTGATTATTTAAAGCATTGATATTTTGACATCTCAGCCATAGGTCACTAGGAATAATAGCATTATGTTTTCCAACAGCTATAATCCATTCACTAATAGGATTTGTTTTTCTTCCTTTTTCTCTTTTGTTATAAGTAATAAGACCATTTTTACCATCAAAATTGCCACAAACTATTGCACCAAGATTTTTAAAATACTCATAAATTTTCTTATCAGCATAAGTGTATACAGGGTTTTTTATAATTTGTTCCACAGTACCTTGTGAAAACTCGCCACCATTTTTACCTTTATAATGATGATTGCAAAGGTAAGTGGCCACAGAAGGAAAGCCCTTTTTCTCTAAATACAAATTAAAAATTAGCTTAACAAGTTCAATTTCCTCTGGTACTAAAGTTAACTTATACATTTTTTTATTCCCACCATTTAAATCTCTATAATTAATAGCTTCAGACTTAAAACCAAGGGGAGCAGTACCACCTAACCAACGACCGCTTTTGGCAAGTTCAAGCATGTTATCTCTAACTCTTTCAGCAATAGTTTCACGCTCAAGCTGTGCAAAAACAGAAGCGATATAAACCATAGCACGACCTATAGGAGTTGAAGTGTCGAAATGTTCTTTGATGGAAACAAAATCTACATCATATTTTTGAAGAGTTTCTAATGTAGAAGAAAAGTCAGCTACATTACGAGATATTCTGTCTAATCTATAGCAAATGAGCATAGAAAACTTCTTAGCCTTAGCATCCTTCATCATCTGCTTAAATTTAGGACGATTAGTATTACTACCACTAAATCCCTCGTCTTTATAGTATAAAAAATCTGTAACTCCTGCTTTAGTACCAATCTCTTTGCATAATCGAATTTGGTTTTCTATAGATTCTCCTTTGTCAGTTTCAATAGATTTTCTAGCATATATTGCAGCAATCATAAAGATTACCTCCACAGCAAGTTAAAGTTATATATTAAAGTTTATGTTCTTTTAAAATTTAAAAGAAGATTTTTGAAAGAAATTAATAGAGCTGAATATTATAGTTATAACAGTGCTTTTAATGGAGATTTTTATGAGAGGAAAAGAGGATATTTCAGTTAAGATTAATTGTTCAGAGAAAGAAGAGGATTTAATAGAATTAGAAGATAGAAAGATTAGAATTGTGTTTGAGGTGTTAAAAGAGAAGTATGAAGATGTGATTTTAGAAGAGTATGTAAGGAGCATTCAGAGAAAACCTTAGAAATAAATTCAGTTGACAGTTCTTGTTTCTAAAATTTAAGAAAAATCAGACAGATTTGAAAAATGATATTATATCAAAATTTTTATAGAAAAGGCTTGAACTATTACAATTTAATATGTTTATAGAAAGCTTGGCATTACAATGTTAGAATTATATGTATGAAAGCAAAAGAAGGGATGATTTTAGTTGATTAAAGAAGAAATGACACCACTAGAAAGAATGAAGGCTTTTTCTAAAGGAGAGGAAATTGATAGAATAATATGTGTTCCTGATATGGGAGTTACAATGGTTCCTTTTATTGGAGTAACAGCCAGGGAATATTATCATTCAGCACAGCTTATGGCTGATTTGGAAATAGCTTTATTTAAAAGACTTCGTCATGATAGCTTAGGTATATCTACTAGTCTCAGAGGAGTTGCTCAAGCTATGGGATCTAAAGTAGGTTATCCTGAGTATGGTATTTCATATCTAATGGAACCAGCTATTAAATCTGTAGATGAGATAGAATCTCTTAAGGTTGTAGATCCGCTAAAGGATGGTAATTTGCCAATTTTAATTGAGGCAATAAGACTTACTAGGGATGCACTTAAAGATGAAGTAGATGTTGGTGCTGCTATGTCGGGACCTTTCAGTGTTGCGGCTTCAGTAGTGGGAACAGAAAATTTATTAAAATGGATGATTAAGTATCCTAAAAGAGTTCATACTTTGATGGAAATAGTAGCAGAATCTAACAACAGGTATATAGAGGAAGTAGCTAAGCTAGGTGTATCTATTGGATTTGCAGATCCAGTTTCATCTACTAGTCTTATAAGTCCAAAGCAGTTTAGAGAGTTTTCATTACCTGCTCTTCAGAAAAATATAAATAAGATAAAAGAAAAAACAGGAAGCGCCCCTGGTATACATATTTGCGGCAAAAGTAAGGAAATTTGGCAAGATGTCGTAAATGCTGGTGTTTCCAATTTCAGTATTGATAATGTAGAGGATTTAGAAGAAGCTAAGGAAATAATGGGTGATAGAGTAGTTATTACTGGAAACGTTCCACCAGTAGATGCAGTATATTCAGGAAGCAAAGAAGATATCTTTAAAGCAGTTAAAGAATCTATTAGAAAGGGACATGACTCTAAAAAAGGTTACATTTTAAGTACAGGATGTCAAATTCCAATGCATACACCAATAGAAAAGGTTGAAATGTTTATGGAAGCAGGCAAAACCTACGGAAAATGCCCTGTGGATTTAAAACTATTGAATGATTAGTAAATAATAAAATATATAAACAACCTCCCCTTTATAGTAAATTTGAGATTACAAACAAATTTTATTATGAGGGGAGTTATAATTAATTATAACAAATTAATTATAATACTTGTGTTTTGAAGATAGTTGTATCAGCACCTTCTCCAGTTGTCAGGTCTACTTTTAAACCTTCTTCAGCAAAGAATCCCTGACTCATTGCTGCATACATTGGAGCGTAGAAAACCGAACGGGTAACTTCATTCAATCTAACAGTTACAACATCCTTATCAGCATTTTTCTTTTCAGCACATCCAGCAAAAATAGTAACTATAAAAATAAAAGTTATTAAAATGGAATAGGGAATAAACTTATGTTTTTTCATACAGAACCTCCGTTGAATAAATTAGATATTAATTTATATTATGAAATTAAGTAAGCTTTGGTTAAACTTTTGTATAGTATATGGAGCTCAAAATTGAGAAATGTATAAAATTAAATTCTCTATGGAAATTATAAATAAAAAAATATAACTAAGTGAATATGTATTTTTTACTGTAGTCTTGTTTCTGAATCCCTGTATAATTGAAGAATAAGTTTACTTACTATATTTTGTTAGATATAATGTACTTAAATATATAGTTATTTTAAGAGGTTGAGATAAATGAGAAATGAGTTCAAAAGAGATACCCCAGAGGAAGCTTTGAAAAAGTTTAAAAGAGAGCTAAGTGGACGATTAAAAATATACATAGGTTATGCACCAGGTGTTGGAAAGACTTATGCTATGCTTAATGACGCCAACAACAGGTTTGAAAAAGGTGAAGATATAGTAATTGGGTATTTAGAATCTCATCAGAGAAAAGAAACAGAGGCTCAAATAGGAAAGCTAGAAACTGTATCTAGAAAAAAGATTGAGTATAATGGCATAGTAATGGAGGAAATGGATACTGAAGCTATTATATCAAGGAGGCCTAGTACTGTTCTTATAGATGAATTAGCACATTCCAACGTGCCAGGTTCTAAGAATAAAAAGAGATATGAAGATGTTGAAGAGATTTTAAGCCAAGGAATAAATGTGGTATCTACATTAAATATTCAGCATTTAGAAAGTCTTAACGATATAGTAAGACAAATTACAGGAGTTACAGTTAAAGAAACTATACCAGATAAAATTGTTGAAGAAGCAGATGAAGTAGTAGTAATAGATATTACCCCAACAGCTCTTCAAAGCAGGTTAAAAGGTGGATATATATATAAATATGAAAATATTGCTAGATCGTTAAAAAACTTTTTTAGGCTAGGTAACTTAAATGCATTAAGAGAAATAGCTCTTCGTCAAACTGCTGAAGAAGTTGATGAAGAACTTGAAGAATATAAAAAAGAACATGGAATTAAAGAAAACTGGCACATTATAGAAAGAGTAATGGTATGTATAAGTCCTAGCCCAACTTCTAAAAAGCTTATTCGAAGAGGCGCTAGAATAGCAAGAAAATTCAAATGTGAATGGGTTGTAGTTAACATAAATAGCACAAGGATATTTGCTCAGAAAACGACCGAAAAAGATTCGGAGAGGCTTGAAGGACATTTTAAATTGGCACGGCAGTTAGGAGCAGAAGTTGTAAATTTGACTGGCAAGAGTATATCAAGAGAGTTAGCACAATTTGCAACTCAGAGATATATAACACAGATAATTATTGGCCATAGTACGAGAACTAAATGGCAAACTATATTAAGAGGCTCAACAGTTACGAGACTCTTAAAGCTTACAAGAGATATAGAAGTTCATGTTATACCAAATGATTTAAGATAAATAAAGTCATAAGGCTAGATCCTGTACAGTGAAATTTACAGGATCTAGCCTTATGACTTTATTAAGTTAGTATGTTAATTATTGTTTGTTAAATATGCAGTTTTGGTTGGCTAGAAAGTTTGAAAGTGTAATTCTTGTTCCTTCTACTTTTCCTTTTATAGTTTTGTCATTGAAAAAACAAGAATTATCTTCTTTAGGTATAAGAGTAATCTGGTTATCAGTAATTGTATATTTTCCGTTAGAGGATTCTGCATCTTTATTGAATGTATTTATTAGATTATAACTATTGTCTTTGTTAAGATTCAACGTTATATTAGCATTTACTTGACAAATATATTTGCCATAATAAGGATTTTTGTGATAGCTTGTCATAGACAAAATGATTAAAACGAATATTATAAGTGATAACAGCTTTTTCATACATAAACACCTCAGTTCATTAAAAATTCATCTTATGTATAAAGATTATAGTACTTATTTATTAATATTTAAAATCAAGGTTCATTTTCTATTTAACATTATCAATAACATTAAAAGTAATTAAATTGAAATATAAAACTTTTTCTATGATTTGTGTCTATTTATTATATGTTATGATATGAACAATATATTGATTTTTTAGTCAATTGATGTTAATAGCAAAATATTGATCGATGCCAAAGTCAGAATATTAATACAGATTTAAATTAAAAAATGGTTATATTTTAGTACTTTTTTTGTTTTATGTCAATTTAGAATACTTAAGGTAAGTAAAGCAAATACTAAGGATTACTAAGAATATTGATAATAGTTTTTCTAAACTGTGTACAATAGCTTGGAGTTTTTCAAATTGAGGACAACACTAAATTTCATTTTTTTCCTCAATGGCAGTATAATCTCAATATGCTCAATTGCATTGACAATGAATTATGAATTATTAATATTTAACTGGACAAAAAGGAGGTAAATATATATGATGGACATAATTTTTGTAGCATCACTTTTTATAGGTTTTGTATGTCTAAAATTTTTTGCTGAATGGTGTGATAAGCAAACTGAAAATAAAAAGGATTAGTAGGAGGAGCTAGAGAATGTGGGGATTAATTATAATAACTATTTTGCTGTTTATATATTTATGTTATGCACTGTTTAACCCTGAAAAGTTTTAATAATTTAATTATATAAGGAGGTTGTTGCAATGGAAACTTTGCAAATAATAATACCACTAATAATATTTGTTTTATTGGTTATCCCAGTTGGTAAATATTTGTACAAGGTAAGTACCTTTGAAAAACATTTTGGTAATGGATTTTTCGATATTATAGATAATTTTATATATAGGATATGCGGAATAAAAAAAGACGAAGAAATGACGTGGAAGCAATATATCCTATCAATTATTGCAGTAAATGCAGTAATGGCAGCATTAGGATATTTAATATTGAGAACTCAATCTTTACATTTTCTAAATCCAAATAAGGTAGGTGGAATGGAGCAGTCGCTTACCTTTAATACAGTAATAAGCTTTATAACAAATACAAACCTTCAGGATTACAGTGGTGAATCCGGTGTATCTTACTTAAGTCAAATGACTGTAATGACATTTATGATGTTTACTTCTGCGGCCACTGGTTTTGCTGCAGCACTTGCATTTATGAGAGGAATCATCGGCAGAAATAAAACTCTTGGAAACTTTTTTGTAGATTTGACTAGAGTTATAACTAGAGTTCTTCTTCCTCTATCGGTTATAGTTACTTTGTTATTAGTAGCACAGGGAGTACCACAAACTCTGACCGGTACTCATACAGTAGCTACAATAGAAGGTAAGCTTCAGGATATAGCATTAGGTCCAGTTGCGACTCTTGAGTCAATTAAACATCTAGGTACAAATGGTGGTGGTTTCTTTGGTGCTAATTCATCTCATCCTTTTGAAAATCCAACACCTATAACGAATTTAATTGAAATGCTATCAATGATGATACTGCCTGGTGCTGTAGTATATGCCTTTGGGCTAATGTTAAAGAATAAAAAACAAGGCTGGGCAATATTTGCCGCTATGGGAATATTATTTTTACTTGTACTTCCAATTTGTTATTCAGCAGAAAAAGCAGGTAATCCAGCACTAGCACATATAGGTCTTAATCAGCTTATGGGAAACATGGAAGGTAAAGAAGTTAGATTTGGTATACCTCAGTCTGCACTATTTACTACTGTAACTACAGCTTTTACAACGGGAACTGTAAACAATATGCATGACTCTCTAACACCTTTGGGAGGATTAGTGCCACTGTTTAATATGATGCTAAACGTAACCTTTGGTGGAAAAGGCGTAGGTTTTATGAATATGATTATGTATGCAATACTAACTGTATTCTTATGTGGATTAATGGTAGGTAGAACTCCAGAGTTCCTATCTAAGAAACTAGAGGGAAGAGAAATTAAGCTGATTGCACTAGCTATAATAATACATCCATTTCTAATACTTATGTTTTCTGCACTAGCATTAATTGTTCCTCAAGGTGTAGCAGGAGTAACAAATCCTGGATTCCATGGTTTAACTCAAGTGGTTTATCAGTTTGCATCATCTGCAGCTAATAATGGTTCTGGATTTGAAGGCATGGCAGATAATACGATATTTTGGAATACCGCTACAGGAATTGTAATGTTCCTTGGAAGATATTTATCCATGATAATTCTTATTGCTGTAGCAGGGTCCTTAGCTTCTAAAAGAGCTATACCTGCAACTGCCGGTACCTTTAAAACTGATAATGCTATGTTTTCAATAACTTTAGTGGTTATTGTTTTAATAATTGGAGCATTGACATTCTTACCAGCTATTGCATTAGGACCGATAGCAGAGCATTTAACACTTATACGTTAAGTTTAATGGTAATATAAGTTTTACAAATATTTAAGAAGGAGCATTTGGTATGAGTAAAAATGATAGGAAAAATAAGTTTATTACCAAAGAAATAGTTAATGAAGCTATAACTGAATCCTTTCGGAAATTAAACCCTAAATATATGATTAAAAATCCAGTTATGTTTGTTGTTGAAATAGGCTTCTTTATATCTTTATTATTAACATTTTTTCCAACCATATTTGGAGATACTGGTAATAATTTAAGAACATATAATTTGATTGTTATGTTAATTCTTTTTATAACTGTTTTATTTGCAAATTTTGCTGAAGCTATAGCAGAAGGTCGTGGTAAAGCTCAAGCAGAAAGCTTAAAGAAAACACGTAAAGATACTATGGCTAAGCTCTTAGATAGTAATGGCGATGCAAAAGTAATAAGTGCAAGTGAACTAAAAAAAGGAGATATTGTTCTTGTAGAAACAGGAGATTTAATTCCTAATGATGGTGAAGTTGTAGCAGGTCTTGCATCTGTAGATGAGTCTGCTATAACAGGTGAATCCGCACCAGTTATGAAGGAAGCTGGCGGAGACTTTGCCTCTGTTACTGGAGGAACCAAAGTCGTAAGTGACTGGTTAAAGGTTAAAATAACAGCTACACCTGGTGAATCCTTCCTTGACAAGATGATTGCTTTAGTAGAAGGTGCATCCAGACAAAAGACACCTAATGAGATAGCTTTAAATACAGTGCTTGTTAGTTTAACACTAATATTTTTAATAGTTTTAGTAACCCTTTATCCTATGGCTATGTATTCTGGAGTTAGAATTCCTATATCAACACTAATTGCACTTCTTGTTTGTCTCATACCTACAACTATAGGTGGTCTTTTATCAGCTATAGGCATTGCCGGTATGGATAGAGTTACAAGATTTAATGTTATAGCAATGTCAGGTAAAGCCGTTGAAGCTTGTGGTGACGTTAATACAATGATACTTGATAAAACAGGTACTATAACTTATGGTAATAGATTAGCTGCGGAATTTATACCAGTTACTGCTGTAAAAATTGAAGAACTTATCCACTATTCTGTGATATCATCACTTAAAGATGATACTCCAGAAGGAAAGTCCATAGTTGAACTTGGTAAAAAACAAGGAACTACAATAGAAGCATCTAAATATGAGAATTTAGACTTTATAGAATTTACGGCTCAAACCAGAATGAGTGGATTAGACCTTTCAGACGGAAGAAAGGTAAGAAAAGGAGCACAGGATTCAATTAAAAAGTTTGTGACTGAGGCTGGTGGTGAAATTCCATCAGATTTAGATGAAAGCCTAACTAGAGTTTCAAAATTAGGTGGTACTCCATTAGTAGTATGTGTAGATAATAAAATATATGGAGTTATATATCTAAAAGATACAGTAAAACCTGGTCTTGTAGAAAGATTTGCAAGACTAAGAGAAATGGGTATAAAAACTATAATGTGTACGGGAGATAACCCATTGACTGCAGAAACAATTGCTAGAGAAGCTGGGGTTGATGAGTTTTTAGCAGAAGCTAAGCCAGAAGATAAAATAGATGCTATAAAGAGAGAACAAAGTGAAGGAAAGATAGTAGCTATGACAGGAGATGGAACTAATGATGCTCCAGCTCTTGCTCAGGCAGATGTAGGCCTCGCTATGAATAGTGGTACTACAGCAGCTAAGGAAGCAGCCAATATGGTTGACTTAGACTCAGACCCTACAAAGATATTGGAGGTTGTTGAAATTGGTAAGCAGCTTCTTATAACTAGAGGTGCTTTAACAACCTTTAGTATTGCAAATGATGTTGCTAAGTACTTTGCTATAATCCCTGCTATATTTACTGTAGCAATACCTCAAATGCAGATATTAAATGTTATGAGATTATCAACGCCTTCTAGTGCTATAGTTTCAGCATTAATATTTAATGCTATAATAATTCCGGTGTTAATACCTATTGCCATGAGAGGCGTAAAGTATAAACCTATGAAGTCAGAAATGCTTTTACTTAGAAATATGTTAGTATTTGGTGTTGGTGGTATGATAGTACCTTTTGTTGGGATTAAAGTCATAGATTTAATTATAACACCATTATTAAGAATATTAAACTTAAGCTAATATCTTAATTTTGTTTTAAGGATTCAGGGGAGGAATTACCCACACCAATTCTGAACCTGTTTCCTTAATAAAATACTTATATAAATATATTTTATTGAAGGAGATTAAAACCATGAAAACATTAAAGAGATCAATTCTTATAAGTGTTGTATTGTTGATCTTATGTGGAATAATATATCCTTTAGCTATGACAGGAATAAGTCAACTTGTTTTTAATAAAAAGGCTAATGGAAGTATGATATTTGTCAATGGAAAAGAAGTTGGCTCTGAGTTGATTGGCCAAAGCTTTACTGATCCAAGATTCTTTCATGGAAGAGTTTCAGCAGTTAATTATAATACCTATACTGAAGCTGATACTAAACCTGATAAGAATGGAAAGGTTGCATATACTGGTGTAAGTTCAGGTTCACAAAATCTTGCACCATCAAATAAAGCTTTAACTGATAGAGTACAAAAAGATATAGATGAGTTTTTAAAATCTCATCCTGGCGTGAAGAAAGAAGATATACCGACAGATTTGCTTACAAGCTCAGGTTCAGGACTTGATCCAAATATAAGTCCCGAATCAGCAAAGATACAAATACCAGCAGTTTCAAAAGCTACAGGCATAAGCGAAGCAGAGCTTCAAAATATAGTTAACAAATATACGGAAGGAAGGGCTTTGGGAATCTTTGGCGAACCTAGAGTTAACGTTCTTAAGGTAAATCTTGAAATAGCAACATTATTAAAAACAAAATAAAAAATTATAAATAAAAATAACTCTAGACTATCTAGAGTTATTTTTATTTATATATAAGCTTTGATTTATATAGAATTGCGCTCTGTAGAGCAAAATGTTTTATCCAAGCATGACTCTACAGGAGTTTTAATAACTTTAATTTTCAGCCAATTACTTACAAGTCTTGTCCCACTTATAACTGAAGAGGAATCTCCATCGGCTTCCTTCATAACCGGAACAGATTCACCAGTTATTGCAGACTCGTCTACTAAAGCTAGTCCTTCAATTATTTCGCCGTCACTTGGAATAATATCACCAACCTCCACAACAACTATATCTCCTTTTTTTAGATAACATGCACTTACTATTTTTATGTTTCCGTTTTTATCTAAAAGCTTTGCAATATTGGTATCTAAGCCTTTGTTAAGATCATGAGATTGTATTTTTTCTTTTTTTTCTAAATTATTTTTGCAAAAGCTTACTAATAAGTTTTTGACAAAACTATTTTTTATAATTTTATACATATTCCACCTCTATAATTAACAATTATTGTATGATTATTATAAAATTTAATGTTATTGCTATAGTCTAAATATATATAATAAGTACAGCTGGAATTATAACATATAGTTTTATTATTAGTTAATTATATTACCTATAGTTCTTTTGCTGAAGTCTTGAAAATCGTCCATTTTTAGATTTTCCTTGCTATTAAATAGGATCTAGCTTAATTAATTTATTGATTTGCAGGCATATTTGATGTTTTCTCGTTTTAATGTTAGCTTAACTAATTGACGTTAGTTATCGATAATCTTATACTGAGGAATAAATGTAGAATATCGTAACGGAGGGGAATATGATAAGAACACTTAAAGGTAAAATTTCAGTAGTATATACTTGTCTTGTATTAATGATTGCTGTGGTAGGATTTACTTCAGTAATTAGTTTTCATATATTAAGTAAGTCAATAGATGGATTAATGGTTAATAATTATAAGAGCATAAATGCAGTTGATAAAATGATTGAAGCTATTGATGAACAAAATACAGCTATTTTAAGTTATATCAATAATAATGAACAAATAGGAACTAATTTATTTTATAAGAATAGTGATGAGTTTTATAGATGGTATAACATAGAAGCTAATAATATAACTGAAATAGGGGAGAGAGACTACGTAGCTAAAATTAATAATGAATATATTAAATATATGACGTTGTTTCAAAATGTACAGGAAATTAAAAGTAAACAGGGAACATATGAAGCTCTTGATTTTTACAACAATAAAGTTAATGTTCAATATAATGACTTAAAAAATGAATTAAAAGGTTTATCCTCTTTAAATGAAAAAGCGATGTTTAATGGAAAAAATAATGTAACTAATGACACAATAGTAACAATGTATATAATCTTGGGATTGTCTACAGTGGCTGTAGTAGGAGGGTTCTTTATTTCAACATTCTTCATTAATAGATTTTTAAAGCCAGTATACATTCTTACGGAATGCATAAGATCCGTTAAGGAAGGATATCTGCATCAGGAGATACCTGTAGTTTCAACTGATGAAATAGGTCTTCTAGCGCATGAATTTAATAACATGACCAAAAGACTTCAACAGTTTGAATATAGTAGTAAAGGCAAATTATTAGAAGAAAAGAATAAGTCACTTGCTATTGTAAAAAGTATTTCTGACCCTTTAATTGTTTTAGATACAGATTGTAAGGTTATTTTACTAAATGATGCTTGTGAAGACATCTTTGGTATAAAAGAACTTGATGCTTTAAACAAACACTTTTTGGAAAGTATAAATAATAGAGAATTATACGAATATATATCCAGTGTTTATGGAGAAGAACATAAAAAAAGGGCAGAAAAAATAATGAATTTAAAGATAAAGGAACAAGATTATTACTTTAATATTATTGTTACGGCTATAGAAGATAGGAATTTAAATATATATGGAATAGTTGTATTATTCCAGAATGTTACTAAGCTAAAACAACTTGAGAAAATAAAATCAGACTTTATGGCTACTATATCTCATGAATTAAAAACACCTTTAACTTCAATAATGATGGGATTAAGCTTGGTTACAGATAAGAAAATAGGATGTTTGAGTGAAAAACAGGAAAGCATTATAAAAACAATAAGAGAAGATGGGGAAAGGCTTTCTAGCCTTGTAAACGAACTGCTTCAGCTTTCTAAAATTGAGTCAGATAAGGCGTTATTTAATATAGGGTCATGTTCTATAATTGGAATAATAGAAAATTGTATTAAAAGATTTAATGACCAAGCTGCAGATAAGGAAGTAAATTTATATTATGAAGCAAGCGAAAAGCTTCCTAAAATACTAGTAGACCCAGATAAAATATCCTGGGTGTTAAATAATCTGGTGTCAAATGCATTAAAATACGTAAATGCAGGAGATGAAATTTTAGTAAAGGCATTTGCTGAAGGTAATAAAATATTTGTATCAGTTATTGATACAGGAGTAGGAATACCTGCTGAATACCAGAAGAGAATATTTAATAAGTTTGTTCAAGTAAAAGGCAGCGATTTAGAAATGAGAGGTAGTGGGTTAGGTTTAGCTATTGCTAAAGAGATTGTAGAAGCTCACGGCGGGCAAATTTGGTGTGAAAGTAAATTAGATGTAGGAAGCACTTTTACCTTTACTATTCCTGTGGCAAATTAGTTAGATATGGAGGGGAATTTGAATGAAAAAAGTATTAGTGGTTGATGATACAAAGAACATAAGAACGTTACTAACTACATGTCTTGAAATAAATGATTATGAAGTTATCACAGCTAAAAATGGGCAAGAGGCAATTGAACTATTAAATATCGAAAAGTTTGATTTGGCTTTTTTAGATATAAAAATGCCAGAAATAAGTGGAACTACAGTTTTGAAGAAAATGAGGGAAATAGGTATTAATATTCCTGTAGTAATTATGACTGCATTTGCTACAATCAAAAATGCAGTGGAGTGCACAAAACTTGGTGCTGTTGTATATTTGCAAAAACCTTTTACTGCAGAAAAGATTAAATCAGTATTAAATGAAATTTTTAATGATGATAATACTAAAGCTTTAGATGATTACTTAAAGAACAGTAGAGAATTGATCGAACTAGGAAGAAATGAAGAGGCTTATGATATTTTGAAAAAAGCTTTATCTATAGATCCATTATGTTCGGAGATATATTATATAATTGGAACGATTTATGAGAAAGATGGAAATCTAAAGCAAGCAAAAAAGTTTTATGAAACGTCAGAGCGATTTAGTATATAGTGCAATAGAGAAGAATAAAGAATATTTCACATTTTTGTGGAGAAAATATTATAAATTTATATAAATATACTTGACAGTAGAATAAATAAGGATATAATAATATTTAAAAGTTAAATATAGGGATTTAATTAGCTATGATGAAGAGGAGTAAAGGTAAGAAAAGTATTAAGAGAGGAAAGCTTACTAGCTGAAAGGCTTTCTATGCGGATTACTTTGAATGTAGCTTCGGAGCTTCTTTGCTGAATTTATAGTAGGTAAAGACGGTTTTCTTAACCGTTATTTGTATTAAGAGCCTGTAATTTTGCAGGAAAAAAGGTGGTAACGCGGGTCTTCGTCCTTTTATGGGATGAAGGCTTTTTTTATTTTCTAAGATCAGTATACTGATGAATATCCAATGGCAAGGTATAAGAATATTTAATAACTTAAGGAGGTTAAAGCCCTAAATGGGCTTTAACGAGCAATTAGCAAGCGGGAGAGAGCAATCTTTAATTGCTCAGTGTTCCGACTAAAAGGAGGAATTAGAATGTCAGAAAAAAGAGAAATGGCAACAACTTATAGTCCAAAAGAATTTGAAGGCAGAATCTATAAAAATTGGGAGGAGAAAGGCTATTTTACTCCAGAGGTGGATGAAAATAAAGCTCCATATACAATAGTATTACCTCCACCAAACATTACAGGAAAGCTTCACTTAGGTCATGCGCTAGACGATACTATCCAAGATATAATCATAAGAACTAAAAGAATGCAAGGTTACAGTACTTTATGGTTACCAGGACAAGACCATGCAAGTATAGCTACAGAAGTTAAGGTTGAAAATGAACTTTTAAAACAAGGCCTTAAAAAGAAGGAAATGGGTAGAGAAGCATTCCTAGGCAAGGTTTGGGAATGGGCTAATGAGTATAGAGGCAGAATAATGGATCAGGTAAAACAGTTAGGTTGTTCAGTAGACTCCACACGAGAATGTTTTACTATGGAAGAGAAAGCAAACAAAGCTGTTAGAAATTTCTTTGTTAAGTTATACAATGAAGGTTTAATTTATCAAGGAAATAGAATAACAAATTGGTGCCCAAAATGTCAAACTGCGATATCCGATGCTGAAATAGAATACAGCGAACAGGACGGACATTTCTGGCATATTAAATACCCAGTTGTAGGCAGCGATGAATATTTAGAAATAGCTACTACAAGACCAGAGACAATGCTTGGAGATACTGCTGTTGCAGTTAACCCTAATGATGAAAGATATGCTCACCTAATAGGAAAGACTTTAATGCTTCCACTAGTTAATAGAGAAATTCCTATAGTAGCAGATGATTATGTTGATTTAGAGTTTGGTACAGGAGCAGTTAAAATAACTCCAGCTCACGATCCAAATGATTATCAAGTAGGAAAGAGACATAACCTACCAGAAATAATTGTTATGCACCTAGACGGAAGAATAAATTTCCCAGGAAGTAGATATGATGGATTAGATAGATATGAAGCTAGAAAACTTATAGTTGAAGATTTAAAAAATGAAGGCTTCTTAGTAAATATAAAAGAACACAATCACAATGTAGGAACTCATGATAGATGTAATACGGTTATAGAACCTATGGTTTCAAAGCAATGGTTTGTAAAGATGGAATCTTTAGCAAAACCAGCTATAGATGTTGTAAAAACTAAGAAGATTAAGTTTGTACCAGAAAGATTTGAAAAAACTTATTTTAACTGGATGGAAAACATTCAAGATTGGTGTATTTCAAGACAGTTATGGTGGGGACACAGAATTCCAGTATGGTACTGCCAAGACTGTGGTGAGGTTATTGCATCTGTAGATGAACCAACAAAATGTAATAAGTGTAATTCAGAAAAATTACAACAAGACAATGACGTATTAGATACTTGGTTCAGTTCAGCATTATGGCCTTTCTCAACAATGGGCTGGCCAGATAAAACACCAGACTTAAAGTATTTCTATCCAAATAGTACATTAGTTACAGGATACGATATAATATTCTTCTGGGTAGCTAGAATGGTATTCTCAGGATTATATTGTATGGATGATATTCCATTTGAAAATGTATTAATCCATGGTATAGTAAGAGATGCAAATGGAAAGAAAATGTCTAAATCCTTAGGAAATGGAGTAGATCCACTTGAGGTAATAGAACAATATGGTGCAGATGCCTTAAGATTTACACTTATAACAGGAAATGCTCCAGGAAATGATATAAGATACTATCCTGAAAGAGTAGAAGCTGCTAGAAACTTTGCAAATAAGATTTGGAATGCTTCAAGATTCGTTCTTATGAATATAGATGAGGAAGCTATGAACAAATATAAGGATTGCAAAAACTACAGTGCTGCTGATAAGTGGATACTATCAAGAATGAACACTTTAGTAAAAGAAGTAACTGATAATATAGAAAAATTTGAGTTAGGAATAGCATCACAAAAAGTTTATGACTTTATATGGGGCGAATTCTGTGACTGGTATATAGAGCTTGTAAAACCAGTAATGTATGGTGAAGATGAAGAAGCTAAGGGTGTTGCATTTAATGTATTGAACAAAGTTTTATCAACAAGCTTACAATTATTACACCCAATAATGCCATTCATAACAGAAGAAATATATACTCACCTTTATACTGAGTTTGAATCAATAGTTATATCAAAATGGCCAGAATATGATGAAACACTTAATGATGAAAAAGCTGAAAAAGATATGGAATATATAATAGAAGCTATTAAATCATTAAGAAATGTAAGAACTGAGATGAATGTACCACCTTCAAGAAAAGCTAAAGTAATGGCTTATGTAACAGAAAGTGATGCATTAGAAGCATTTAAGAGTGGGGAAACTTACTTCCAAAAGCTTGCTTCAGCTAGTGAGGTACAATTCTTAAATACTAAAGAAGAAGCTCCAGAAAATGTAGTTTCAGTAGTTACAAGAGGAGCAGAAATGTTTATGCCTTTACTTGATCTAGTAGATCTTGAAAAAGAGCTTGAAAGATTAAATAAAGAGAAAGAAAAATTAGAAAAAGAAATAGATAGAGTAGAGAAAAAGCTTGCTAACGAAAAATTCGTATCAAAAGCGCCTCAAGCAGTAGTTGATGAAGAAAAAGCTAAAGGCGACAAATATAAAGAAATGCTTGCAGCAGTAATTTCAAGATTGAAAAGTTTAAAATAATAGGCTAAGTCTAATATCCCCCGTAATAATTAAGGGGGATATTTTTGCGTATTAAAAATATTAAAAAAAATTTAAGTGTATTTAAAAATATGTTAAAGTATATTTTAAAACTTACGTATATTATATATGAGTCGAAATTGTAGATACGATACTTTTGATAAAGTGAATGGAAGGTTGGTATATTGTGGATAAGTACATTAAAGCTTCTATGATATTTCTATTTACTCTTTTGTTTTGTAAGACTATTTTTTTTATCCTTGATAAAAAGCTTGCTAAAAATAGATTTAGATTAACCGACAGATGCAGATATACTGTGGAAGGTACGTTATGTGTTGTATTAGGATTTGTTTCAGGAGTTTTAGTTTAAGATAGATAAAAGCTAACCAAAAGATTTATTATAACATTGAACTTTATAGTAATAAATAGGGGGATAAGCAGATGGCAGCAAAGAAATCTATATTTGAAAAATTTAAGTTAGTAGAAAAAATAGAAGACGCAAAACTAGAAAATGAGGAGCAATGTGAAGATAAAGTACTCAGCGAAAGTGATAAACCGGAAGATAATAATATCGAAAGTGACTCTTCAAAAGATGATGAGATTATAACAGCAAATCAAGAGGATGAAGAAAATAATATATGTCAGGAAGCTAGTAATATGAGTATAGATACGGTCTTAAGTATAGAAGAAATATATAGCATGTTTAATTTGGAAAATGAGAATACAAAAAAGGTATACATAATAGATAACTTTTTTAATGCTTTACCAGGGAACCTTCCAACTGAAATCAAAAAACAATCAGTTGTTAATATAATAAATGCATCAGGCATGAATATTAATACTTTACTAAAAGATGGTAAAGATAGGGCAGTTGTACTTAGAGATTACCTTAAAGAATTCTCTAAGAATACAGATGAAGTAGTAAACCAATATCAAGATAGAATTAAAGAATTACTGAAAGAAATAGAAGAGCTAAAGCAAAATATAAGCAAGAAAGAAAGCCTTCAAAGCGAGCAAAAGCATATGATAGAATATGAAATTCAAAAAATAAATAGTATTATAGAATCTGTAAAATAAGAGCGTCATAGGAGACTGTTGTAGTAGAAATATTATAGCAGTTTTTTGTTTTGTTGGGTTAGCTATGCCAAAATTGTTAATCTAATAATAACTTATAAGAATATATAGTTTTATAATAAAATTGATTGAATGTTAAATTCTTGATAAAATAAGATAGAGTTTAAATCAGAATCAATTAGCCATTGGGTAAATTTTAAAATATTGGGGTGTGACATTATGAATTATCAAGAAACTATGAGTTATATAACCAATACGGCCAAATTCGGAACTAACTTTGGATTGGATAGAACGGAAAAGATACTAGAATTGCTGGGGAATCCTCATAAAAAGTTAAAATGTATACATTTAGCTGGCACTAATGGAAAAGGATCTACTACTGCTATGATTACTCGAATACTTGTAGATGCTGGATATAAAGTTGGCATGTATACTTCACCTTACCTTGAGGTTTTTGAAGAAAGAATTCAAATAAATGGAGAAAACATTTCCAAAGAAGAGTTAAGTGAAACTGTTACAGAAGTATCAAATTCAGTAAATAAAGTTATAGAATTAGGATATGAACATCCAACTGAATTTGAGATTATAACTTGTACAATGTTTTATTATTTCTCGAAGAAAAACGTAGATTTTGCAGTAGTTGAAGTAGGATTAGGGGGAAGGTTAGACTCTACAAATGTAATTGAACCATTTTCTATTGTTGAAGGTGGAGGAGTGCTAGCAAGTGTCATGGCATCTATAAGCTATGATCATATGCAAATATTAGGTAATACATTAGAGGAGATTGCTTATGAAAAAGCCGGAATAATAAAAAATGGTGTACCTGTAATAATGTATCCTCAACAAAAGGAAGCGGAAGAAGTTATAGAAAAGGTATGCTTTGAGAGAGGCTGTAAATTAATAAAGGTTCCGAATAACTGTGTAGAGTATTTAGACGATAACAATATTAAAATAGATAATCAGAGCATGAATTATAGTCAAAACATTAAATTACAGACCAATGAGAGTACATATTATATAGAATTAGCCTTGCTAGGTAAACATCAATTATTAAATTGTGCTACAGCAGTTTTTGTTATAGAAGAGCTTATAAAGCAAGGGATAAAGATAAGTGTTGATAGCATTATTAATGGATTAAAGACTGTGAAATGGATAGGAAGACTTGAAGTTATTAGGAACAAGCCTTTAGTTGTAATAGATGGAGCACATAATATAGATGGTATTTCAAAGCTCAAGGAAAATATTGAATTATATTTTAAATATAATAAGATGACGTTAATATTAGGAATATTAGCAGATAAAGAAGTAGATAGTATGGTAAATACCATTGTTCCCCTAGCGGACAGAGTTATAGCAGTAACACCTAACAGCTATAGAGCTGAGAGTGCAGAAGAACTTAAAAATGTGATACAAAAATATAACACAAAATGCGAAGCGGTAGAGAATTATAAAGATGCATATGAGTTAGCTCTTTCATATTGTAATGAAGATGATCTATTGTTAATTTCTGGTTCGTTATATATGATAGGTGATATGAGAAAAATACTGAAATTATTTTAATAATAAAATATAAAAAAGTGCCTTAATTATTTTACATAGTTAAGGCACTTTTTAATGCTTTGATATTATAAGTTTAATTATTTTTTATAACCATTTCTTGAAGAGCTTTTACAAACTGATCAGGACAAGATGTGTTCTTGCCGCCACAGGATATACCTTCTAATTTTTTAATAGCGTCCTCAACCTCTAACCCCTCTAAGAGACTAGATAATCCTTGAAGGTTACCATTGCATCCTCCAACAAAAGAAACATTAGTAATTTTGTTATCTACTATATCAAAATTTATTTCTTTAGAACAAACTCCATTAGTTTTATAGCTATACATAATATCACCTGCCTTGAGTATTATTAGTAAATTTATGATTAACAAAAACATTATATAACAAAATATATATATTACTCAACACATAGTGTTATTTAAAAAATATTCTTAAAGTTTAGATAAGGCATCTTCAAAATATCCGTTGCATTTTTGACTTGTTATTTTCTTTCAGATGCCTAATAAAATTTCTAAATTTATTATTACCTATTTTGAGGAATATTCATATTATATTTGTAAGGGGGGGATAGAATTGAGGCGTTTATATGTATGTAATACTTCTTCGGATTTTATTTCTAAAGTTAATATAAATAATTTTGAAGAAGAAAGTAGAATTATATTAAAGTCAAATAATATGAATGACAGAGTTGGGCCACATGGCATAAGTTTATATAAAGATAAACTTATAGTAGCAAATAATTATAGTAATAGTATATCAATTATAAATTTATTAGAAGAATTAGAGGAAAGCAGCCACTATATAGGTGTGCACTGCAATGATGTAGTTATTTTTAGAAAAAATGCATATATAATATGTGGTGACCTTAACAGTTTAATAGTATTTGATCTTATAGAAAATAAAATAGTAGAGGAAATCCCCTGTGGAAGTTTACCACATAGTATATGCTTAAATAAGGAGAAGAAGCTTTTACTAGTATCGAATATGTATGATGATAGCATAACGATAATTGATTGTACTAATAACGATAATATTAAAAATATAAGAGTAGGTGCATATCCTACGAAAGCCTTATTTACAGTTGATGGACAATATTCTCTTGTATGTGAAAGTAATATAGGTTCCGATTTTAGAGGAAGCATAGCGGTTCTTTCATTAAAGAACTATAAGATTATTAACAGAATTACTGTAGGAAATTCACCTATTGATATGTATTGCGATGAGAAGACTTGCCTTGTATCTAACTTTGGAGAGGGCAGCATAAGTGTTATAGACATAAATCATTATAAGGAAGATAAAAAAATAATTGTGGGTGGAATGCCAAGAGGAATAATGAAATATGGCAGAAGTATATACGTAGGAGATAATTATAATAATAGATTAATAGATGTAAACATTGAAAATGGAAACAAAAAATATATACCTATAGGAGGAGAGCCTACAGGTATGATTTTAGTATAAACATGCTATTAGGTTATCAATAAATTAATAATTTTATTATATAATTCTGAAGAATTGCTTTTCCATTTTTGACATAGATCCTTAGCTTGTTTATTTGATCCTACATTAATTTTTATATCGATGAGTATAGAATCATTTTCTAGTGCCTTTAAGTTAACTATATAGTTATCTTTATTCTCTATTGTATAGTTGGCTGTTACAGCAACTTCCTTTTTTATATTCTCTATGTGATTTTTTAAATAGTTATCTATAGTATCTATTTTACTATTAGAAAGCCTATTTTCAAATAAAGACAACACTTTAGCTCCTTTTTCAGTAATCATAAATCTGTGATTACCTGAGTTGTCTATATCTTTTATAAAACTCGAAGAAACAAGTTCTGTTAAATATTGCTGAAGAGTAAAATAATTAATAAAATTATTTTCTAAAATAATCTGTGTTATATGATTATTCGAGATAGGGAGTTTAATTTTATTAAGTATGTAAAGCAGTAATAATTTGTTTTCTGCTAGCTCTACAGTATCCTCAAACATTATCTATCCTCCTGATAAATTATTAGTTATACAATAATTATATTTTATATTATAACATAAAATGTATGAAAATGAATAAAGCACTGAATTTCTTCAGTGCTTTATTTTTTATATGTTATTTTCCGTTAGCTAAGTTCTGTTCTGCCATTGATATCAGTCTCCTTACCATTTCACCGCCAACTTTACCACAGTTTTTTGATGAAACTTCGCCCCAATAATCTTCAGAACCTTGGTGAACTCCTAAATTTAATCCTTCAGCTATTTCATATTTCATGTTATCCAATATAGAATGAGCTTCTGGTACTAATTGTGTTCTTCCACTTCCAGATTGACCTAATGCCATATAAAATCCTCCTTTAACTATGTACTGTAGTCATAGTTTGTACTTTTATTATTAGTTTATTCTGTAGAGTTTCAGGAAGATTAGGTTAACTTAACCACTAAAAATATTAACAAGAAATTTATTTAATTTATGTAATAATTGTTAGTAAATGATACTATATAAATTTATAAGAACAATTATATTTTGGAGGGAAAATTTTGAGATTTAGGTTATCAAAAAAAATTTTACTTGTGTTATTTTTGCTTTTTATAGCTATTATAACATCTATTTTTATCAACTATAAAGAAAGAGGAGCTTTTATAAGAATGAACAGGAATTTGCCTATTTATTGTGTTGATATAAAAGATAAAAAAATAGCTATGAGTTTCGATGTAAGCTGGGGAAATGACAACACAGACAAAATATTAGACATACTTGACAAATACAATATTAAAGCAACATTCTTTCTAGTAGGAGGATGGATAGACGAAAATCCAGATAAGGTAAAAGAAATTTATAAGAGAGGCCATGAGATTGGAAATCATTCTAATAAGCATCCAGACATGACTAAAATATCAAGAGAAAGAATTATACAGGAAATAGATATTAGTGATGCAAAAATTAGACAGCTTACAGGTGAAGGTACAAAGCTTTTCAGATTCCCAGAAGGATCATACAATGATATGTCAGTACAAACTGCATCTGAAACAGGACATTATTGTGTACAATGGGATGTTGATAGCATAGATTGGAGAGAAGAGGGGGCGGACGTAGAGTATAATAGGATAATAAAAAATACAAAGCCAGGTTCTATTTTACTATTTCACAATAACGCGAAGTATACACCAGGAAATTTGCCAAGAATCATAGAAAAACTTCAAGGTGAAGGTTATAAATTTGAAAAAATTGGGAATTTGATTTATAAAGATAATTATAAAATTGATTATTCAGGCAAACAAATATCCAATTAAGGCTATTTATACTATATTTTACTTAGTTTAATATAAGAGTTATTGAAACTTGGTGTAAATTTGTATTATAATGGAAATATCAAGGTGAATTAGGAAGGAGATATTATATACAAACTAATAAAATAGTATAAAAAACTATCTCTTGTTTAAAATAATTTTAATCAATTATTTTGAGGAGGTAGGAAAATGAAAACAGTATCCATAATAGGTGGTAATAAAAGTTTTAATTCCTATTTGCAGAAAGTTCTCAAATCATTAGAGGTTGATTGCAAGTATTTTACTAAATATGCTGTAAAAAGAGAAAGCTATTATGATTACGTAATATTTAATTCAAATAGTAGCATTAAAGATGTATTATTAAATGGAGGTTACTGCTTTGTTAACATGGATTTGGTAAATAGTAATAGAAATGTTAACGTATATGGAAACATAATAACTTATGGTTTAGGCAGTAAAAATACAATTACAGTTTCCAGTATGGAGGATAATAACAGTTTTGTGTATTGTCTACAGAGGGACTTAAATTATAATGCATTTGGAAAATTAGAACCTGCAGAAGTCCCAATTAATATAAGTTTTAGCGGAGAAGAAGAGATATATGCAGCTATGGTTGGAATAACTATTAGCATTATTGAAGGAAAAGACATAAGTAGTTTAGTTAAAGGAAAAAAGCTTACGGTTTTAACCTAAACCTTATATGCTAAAATTTAATAAGTATATTTTCAGTATTCTTTGAATAATTATATGTTGATGAGATAATTCAAAAACTAAGGGAAAGAGGGGTTATGATGGACAATTTAATGTTGAATAATAAAATTTATCTTGAGGGGGAAGTAAGTTCAGAGCTAGAATTTAGTCATGAGATGTATGGTGAGGGGTTTTACACCTTTTATATCGAAGTTCCGAGACTAAGTGATGCTAAGGATGCATTATTTATTACAGTTTCTGAAAGGCTAATAAGCGGTATGGATATTAGAGTTGGGTCCCAAATTATAGTTGAGGGTCAACTAAGATCTTATAACAAATTTGTAGATGGGGCTAATAGACTAATATTAACAGTTTTTGCAAGAAATATTAGCGCTTGTGAGGAAAGAAGCAAAAATCCTAATCAGATATTTCTTGATGGTTTTATTTGTAAACAACCAGTTTATAGGACAACTCCTTTTGGAAGAGAAATATCAGATATGCTTCTTGCAGTAAACAGATCTTATAACAAATCGGACTACATACCAACTATTGCTTGGGGAAGAAACTCAAGATTCTGTAAAACTTTAAAAGTTGGTGATAATATAAGAATTTGGGGAAGATTGCAAAGCAGAGAATACCAAAAGAAGATTTCAGAAGAGGATGTAATAAAAAAGATAGCATATGAAGTTTCTATATCAAAAATGGAAAAAGTAAATAAAGATGAAGATGGCAATGAGGTAAGCAGCAGTTTTGAGATAGATGAAGATATGGAATATAGCCATAAGGAGAATGAAAATAACTTAGAGGAAACTCTACCAGGAAAACAGATTTCTTAAAAAATAAACAGTGAATGGTATTAAAAACTATTCACTGTTTAAATTAAATTAACTTATCTTCTTAAATCTTCAAGAATCTTAGTCTTATCCTTTGTTTTCTCATCAACCTGCTTTATTATTTTAGCTGGTGTGCCTGCTACAACTACTCCTTCAGGAACATCTTCTGTTACAACAGAACCTGCAGCTACAACAGAACCCTTTCCAATTTTTACTCCTTCAAGTATAACAGCATTAGCACCAATTAGAACATCATCTCCTATTTCGCATGGTGATTTGCTTGGTGGTTCTAAAACACCGGCAACAACTGCACCAGCACCAAGGTGAACTCTCTTACCAAGAGTACCTCTTGCGCCAACAACAGCATTCATATCTACCATTGTACCTTCGCCAATTTCAGCACCTATATTTACAACAGCGCCCATCATTATAACGGCATTTTTACCTATTGTAACCTTATCTCTTATAATAGCGCCTGGTTCAATTCTTGCTTCAATATTTCTTACATCAATAAGAGGGATTGCAGAATTTCTTCTATCATATTCCATTCTAAATTGTTTAATCATTTCTTTGTTATTTTCAAGAAATTTTGAAACTTCTTCAGACTCACCAAAAAGCACATAAAAGTCTGAACCGTTATAGCTTTCTATATTTCCTAGATTGCAATCTGAAATATCTCCTTTAAGATATACTTTAACAGGAGTGGATTTTTTAGCTTCTTTTATATATCTGGCAATTTCATATGGATCGGTTAAATTATAGTTCATATGTAGAACCTCCTTAGTTAAGTAATTTAAATTATCATATTTATCATAATAAGTATAATTATAATAAATATGTTTCATGAATTAAAGGGGTAAAGCACATTTTTAGCAACAAAATATAAGTTTCAGTAACAAAATATAACCTCGAAAAATAATCTAATAGTATAGTGCATTAGGAGGTAGTTTAATGGGTTATGAAATAAAGGATTGTATTGATGCTGGAAGTATATATTGCCCTTGTCATTTGGCAGAAACTGGAGATTGCGTATTGTGTTCACAACTTTCAGGAAAAACCTTTTGCGATTGTATTAACTGGAAGGGAGTGTGCATGTATCAAGAATATATATTAAATAATAACAAAGCTAAAGATATAAGAAAAGAATATCTATGCAAGATAATGAAAAAAGAGGTATTGGAAAATAAGTTATTTATCCTTACAATAAATGCCCCACATAGTTTAGTGAGCGACTTAGTATATCCTGGTAGTGTAATATTTATGAGAAATCCTGAGTCATCAGCCTATTATGATACTCCTATTTCTATAATGGAAGCAGATACTGAGGAAAATACTTTGAAAGTAGCCATTGAACTAAAGGGAATAAAAACAAAAAGTATTTGTAAGCTTAAAGAAGACGAAAGCGTACTTATAAGAGGGCCATTTTGGAATGGAGTTTTAGGATTGAAAAATCTATATAAGGCAAAGGAAGGAATTTCTGTTGTAGTAGCAAGGGGAATTGGTATTGCACCATTAGTACCAGTATTAAAAAAATTATATTCGAATGGAAACAAAGTTATTGCAATAATAGATAAGACTCCTTTTAAGGAACTTTTGGGAAAGAAGTACTTTGATATGTGTAATGCTGAAATATTTTATTGTAATATGTTAGAAGCAGGAGAGCTCTCAGAAGAATTTAAAAATATAATTGGTCAAATATTAAAGGTTGAAAATGTAAATTTAGTTCATTGTGATGGGCCTGATATATTAATTTATAAATTATTAAACTATCTAAGTGATTCTATTGATGTATCTTGTTGTAACAACTCAAAAATGTGCTGTGGAGAGGGTGTATGCGGTACATGCAGCACTAGATATAAAAATCATGTAGTGAAGAAGCTATGTAAGATTCAGATAGATCCTAAATATGTATTTAAAGAAAGAAGACTTATTTGAATGCAATATAAAAATTTTGCGACACAAAATTTTTATATTGTGAATTGAAGATTTAAGTTGACAGTTACAAATATAAAGGGGGATTATTAATGAAAGTTATTATAATCGGTGGTGGATGGGCTGGTTGTGCTGCTGCAATAACAGCAAAAAAAGCAGGAGCTGAAGTTACACTCTACGAAAAAACCGATATGATTTTAGGACTAGGTAACGTTGGTGGAATAATGAGAAATAATGGAAGATATACTGCTGCTGAAGAGCTTCTAGCGCTTGGAGCAGGAGACTTAATTAATATAACAGATAAAAATACAAGACATAAAAATATAGATTTCCCAGGACATAAGCATGCATGGCTTTATGATGTCAACAAAATAGAACCTGCTGTTAAAAAGTATCTACTAGAATTAGGAATAGAATTAAAAATGATATCTAGGGTAGTAGATATAAAGAAAGCTGAAGATAGAATAATAGGATTATATTTAGCGGATGGAACTTATGATGAAGGCGATGTATTTATTGAAACTACAGGCTCAACTGGACCTATGGGTAACTGTTTAAGATATGGCAATGGTTGCTCAATGTGTGTATTGAGATGTCCATCTTTTGGACCAAGAGTAAGTATAAGTATGAGGGCTGGCGTGGATGATCTTCAGGGAGAAAGAGAAGATGGTATATATGGAGCCTTTAGTGGTTCTTGTAAGCTCTGCAAAGAGAGTTTAGATGAAGAATTAGTTAGAGAGTTAAATGAAAAAGGAGCAATTGTCCTAAAGGTTCCTCCAGAAGATATAAATATGGATAAATTAAAAGCGAAAGTATGCCAACAGTATGCCTTGAAAGAATTTGCTGAAAACGTGGTTTTGCTTGACACAGGGCATGTAAAGCTTATGACTTCTTATTATCCACTGGATAAATTAAGAAAGATTAAAGGATTAGAGAATGCAAAATATATTGATCCTTATGCAGGAGGAAAAGGTAATTCAATTAGATATTTATCCGTAGCTCCAAGAACTGATGATATGAAGGTAAAAGGTATAAGCAACTTATTCTGTGGTGGAGAAAAGAGTGGTCTTTTTGTAGGGCATACAGAAGCTATATGCACAGGAAGTTTAGCAGGGCATAATGCTGTAAGATATCTTTCGGGTATGCCATTATTAGTTCTTCCAAAAGCAACAGCTATTGGCGATATTATATCTTATGCTAATTACAAGATGATGTCAAGAAAAGGAAGAAGGAATAGATATACTTTTGCAGGAGCAGAGTATTTTAAACGAATGCAGGATATGAAACTATATTCTACTGATAAAAATGAAATTGAAAGCAGAATAGCAAGCTTAGGATTGACAGATATTATGGATCAAAAACTAATTTAAAATAATGAGAGATAGGAATTGGAATTCTAAGGTCCGGTTCCTATTTATCATGAAACTAAGAAGTCTGTTTATAAAAATAGTTTTATGCTATTATATTGTTAAAGTATTAAACTTAATATTATTAATGCATGATTTAACGTAAGTAACGGAAAGGGGCTAATTATAAAATGAAAGATATAAACAGTATTATTTCTAGGAATGTTCAAAGCATAGAGATCTCAGGAATTAGAAAGTTTTTCAACAAGGTAGTTAAATATCCTAATGCAATTTCATTAACTTTAGGTCAGCCGGATTTTAATGTACCTGAGAAAATTAAGGAAGCTATGATTAATGCAATAAATGAAAATAAAACTACATATACATCAAATGCAGGTATTATAGAACTTAGAAAAGAGATTTCCAACTACTTAAAAACTCAACATATAAATTATAATGAAAATGAGATATGTATTACAGTAGGAGGTAGTGAAGGGTTAATGGATGTTTTTGCGGCATTGATTGATCCTTCAGATAAGGTTCTAGTGCCAACACCGGCTTATCCAGCTTATGAAAGTTGTGTAAAGCTATTAGGTGGCGATATTGTAAATTATAACTTAAAAGAAGATTTTTCAATTGATTTTGAAGAGCTGGAAAAGTTAATAGCACAAGAAAAACCTAAAGTGATGGTGTTATCCTATCCGTCTAATCCTACAGGAGCTATTTTATCCAAAGAAGATAATGATAAACTTCATAAAATAATAAGTGAAAATGAGATTATTGTTGTAAGTGATGAGATGTATAGTGCACTATATTTTGAAAAAGAATATTATTCTATAGCACAATTCGATGACATAAAAGATAAAGTAATAGTGGTTGGTGGATTTTCAAAGATGTTTTCTATGACAGGACTTAGAATAGGGTATGTATGTGCGATAGAAGAATTTATGAACTCTATAATGAAGGTCCACCAGTACAATGTATCCTGTGCACCATCTATAGTCCAATATGGAGCATATGAAGGACTTAAAAATTGTATGGAAGATGTAAAATATATGAAAAAGGAATTTATTAAGAGAAGAGACTATTTATATGATAGATTGACTAAAATGGGGTTTGAATCTAATATCCCAATGGGTGCTTTTTATATGTTTCCTTCCATAAAGAAATTTAATTTGAAAAGTGAAGATTTTTGTGAAAGGCTTTTAAAGGAAGCAGGAGTTGCTGCTGTACCAGGATCCGCTTTTGGTGTGGGTGGAGAAGGATATATGAGAATTTCCTATGCTTACAGCATGGAACAATTAAAAGAAGCATGTGATAGAATAGAAAACTTTGTGAAGAATTTATAAATTAAACTTAAAAAAGAGTGCAGTATTTTGTATTATAGAAGAGTTCTATATACTTAAGTATTGCACTTTTTATTATGTAATTTAACATAAAATTTCATGAGTCCAATTTTAAAATTGGATCTATAAATTGATAAGTATTTAAATATACATCAGTTTATATTAGAATTAATTTAAAATTATTATGAAGTATAATAGCAAGATAAAATAATTGTATAAGTAAATTCGGATGTGCAATTTTATGCAATGTAATATTCATGGTATATTTTTGACTATATGAAAATATATGCAGAGTTTATAAAATCTTTGTTTGAATAGTGTAGTAGATACACTTGTATATCTTAGTATATAAATATAGAATTTTGTAAGTAATTATAGATTTTCACAATTAATTACGAAATAGTAGAATATCAGACTATGAATATTAAATAAAAAATATGAATAAAAATACATATATTTATTTGAAAATTATGAAAAAAGAATTATTTGAAAAAATATTTGATATGTATTTTTTATTATGCTATTATAAAAAAGAACAATGGATTGGTCTATTAGTCCATTTATTTTTTAAAATTTTAAAATGATGGAATTTTCGAAAAATGTACAAGTTACTAGAAAAATAATTAAATATAAGACAATATGATGGCTTTTATATAGCCTAAATTATAACTCGACAAAGGCTTTATATATAGAATTAAAATATCAAAAGTAAATTTTAGGAGGTCTCATAATGAAAACTTTAGTAATAGGTGTAATTGGATCGGACTGTCATGCTGTAGGGAATAAAATATTAGAACATTCATTTACACAAGCAGGATTTAATGTAGTAAATATAGGAGTTCTTTCTCCGCAAGAAGATTTTATAAATGCTGCAATAGAAACTAATGCAGACGCCATAATAGTTTCATCATTATATGGACATGGAGAGATAGATTGTAGAGGATTAAGAGAAAAATGTGATGAAGCAGGTCTAAAAGGAATACTAATGTATGTTGGTGGAAACTTAGTTGTTGGAAAACAAAAGTGGGAAGATGTTCACCAAAAGTTTAAAGAGATGGGATTCGATAAAGTGTATGCTCCAGGAACATCTCCAGAAATAACTATTAGAGATTTAAAGGCTGATCTAAAACTTTAGGTTTAAATAGGCCCCTCTTGAAAACGATATAAGGCTAACTTTTATAAGAATGTTTTACTTTAAATGATACATAAGTTTTATCTGATATAGGACTTTCAGCAGAGGCACACTCAGATGAATAGGTAGTTAACAGATAAAGCAGTAAGAATAATGAAAAAATATTTGGTTAATGTAGATTAGGAGGTAATCGGATTGGAACTTAAAAATAAAAAATGGACTGACGAAGAGTTTTTCAATATGAGAAAAGAGGTTTTAGCACAGTGGCCAACTGGTAAAGAAGTAGATCTTCAAGAAGCTGTTGAGTACTTAAAGAACATACCTGAAAGCAAAAGCTTTCCAGCTAAATTAAAGAAGGCTAAAGAAGCAGGAATTACGTTAGCTCAACCAAGAGCAGGTGTTGCTTTATTAAATGAGCATATAGAACTTTTAACATATCTTCAAAATGAAGGTGGAGCAGATTTGCTTCCATCAACTATAGATAGTTATACAAGACAAAATAGATATGACGAATGTGAAGTAGGAATTCAAGAAAGTATAGCAGCAGGAAGATCATTGTTAAATGGTTTCCCAGGAGTTAACCATGGAGTAAAAGGATGTAGAAAAGTATTTGAATCAGTAGAATTGCCTCTTCAAGCAAGACACGGTACACCAGATGCTAGACTACTTACAGAGATAATTCATGCAGCAGGTTGGACTTCAAATGAAGGTGGCGGAATATCCTACAACATTCCTTATGCAAAGAGTGTATCTATAGAAAAAACTTTATTAGATTGGCAGTACTGTGATAGACTTGCTGGATATTATGAAGAGCAAGGAATATCTATAAATAGAGAGCCATTCGGTCCTTTGACAGGTACATTAGTTCCACCAAGTACATCAAATACAGTTGCTATAATAGAAGCTTTACTTGCAGCAGAGCAAGGTGTTAAAAACATAACTGTTGGATATGGACAATGTGGAAACCTAGTTCAAGACGTTGCAGCTATAAGAGCTTTAGAAGAACAAGTAAATGAATACTTAAAACAATATGGATATAATGATGTTTATGTAACAACAGTATTCCATCAATGGATGGGTGGATTCCCACAAGATGAAGCAAAAGCTTTTGGAGTTATATCATCGGGAGCAGCAACAGCAGCTTTAGCTGGAGCTACAAAAGTTATAGTAAAAACTCCTCATGAAGCATTAGGAATACCAACAAAAGAAGCAAATGCAGCAGGAATAAAGGCTACAAAGATGGCTTTAAATATGCTTCAAGGACAAAGACTTCCTATGTCAAAAGAATTAGAAACAGAAATAGCTGTAATTAAAGCTGAAACAAAATGCATGATGGATAAATTATTCGAACTTGGAAATGGTGATTTAGCTATAGGAACAGTAAAAGGCTTTGAAGTTGGAACAGTAGATATACCATTTGCTCCAAGCAAATACAATTTAGGACAAATGATGCCAGCAAGAGATAATAATGGAGCTGTAAGATATCTTAACTTTGGAAACGTACCTCTAAGTGATGAATTAAAAGAATTCAACATGAAAAAGCTACAAGAAAGAGGTAACTTTGAAGGAAGAGAAGTAAGCTTCCAGATGACAATAGATGATATATTCGCTGTAGGTAAGGGTGTTCTTATAGGTAGACCAGAATAATAAAAGCAAAATAGTGATATTAATATCCGATGATTATCATTTTATAACATGAAAGTTAACGGAAATAGATTGCATACTGCTATAAGATATGGAGTATCTCAAGCAATAGTGGTAGTCATCGGATAAATACAAAAATAAACTATTTAGAAAGATGGGTGTAAAAAATGAAAATAGTTGATGTTATTTGTGCAGAAGGAAAAACTGGATTTTATTTTGATGACCAAAGAGCAATAAAAAAAGGAGCAAAGCATGATGGATTTACATATGTAGGAGAGCCTGTAACAGACGGCTTTACTAGTGTAAGACAGGCGGGAGAAGCTATATCTGTTATGTTAGTGCTTGAAGACGGTCAAGTAGCACACGGAGATTGTGCTGCAGTTCAATATTCAGGAGCAGGCGGAAGAGACCCACTATTTTTAGCAAAAGACTTTATACCAGTAATAGAAAATGAAATAGCACCAAAGCTTATAGGAAGAGAGTTAAACAGCTTTAAAGCTCTTGCAGAAGAATTTGATAACATGAAAGTTAACGGAAATAGATTACACACAGCTATAAGATACGGAGTATCTCAGGCAATACTTGATGCTGTAGCAAAATCACAAAAAATAACTATGGCTGAAGTTATAAGAAATGAATATAATCCAGAAGCTGAAATTAAAAGAGTTCCAATATTCACTCAATCAGGAGACGACAGATACGATAACTCAGACAAAATGATCATAAAAGGTGCAGATGTAATGCCTCATGCACTTATAAATAACGTAGAAGAAAAGCTTGGATTAAAAGGTGAAAAGTTATTAGACTATGTTAAATGGCTAAGAGATAGAGTTCTACAATTAAGAACAACAGAAGAATATAATCCAATATTCCATATAGATGTTTATGGAACAATTGGGGCTGCATTTGATTGCAACATAAAGGCTATGGCTGATTACTTAGGAACTTTAGAAGAAGTTGCTAAGCCATTCCAATTAAGAATTGAAGGACCTATGGATGTAGAAGATAGACAAAAACAAATGGAAGCAATGAGAGACTTAAGAGCTGAGATAGACGGAAGAGGAATAAAAGTAGAATTAGTTGCCGATGAATGGTGTAACACTGTAGAAGATGTTAAGTTCTTTACTGATAACAAAGCTGGACATATGGTTCAAATAAAGACTCCAGACCTTGGAGGAGTTAACAATATAGCTGATGCTATAATGTACTGCAAAGAACATGGTATTGGAGCTTATTGTGGAGGAACTTGCAACGAAACTAATAGATCTGCTGAAGTTACAACAAACATAGGTATGGCTTGTGGAGCAAAACAGGTACTTGCAAAACCAGGAATGGGTGTAGACGAAGGCTACATGATAGTTAACAACGAAATGAACAGAGTACTTGCATTAATAAATAGAAGAAACAAATAAGCAGATTTCTAGTTAGGAAAAGGCAGTTTTAAAAACTGCCTTTTCATGTATTCTATTTTATAACATTTGGATATATTTTCAAAGAAAAATGACTCATTGATAAAGGGGCAAAGCGTTATGCACAGTTTAATGTATAAAATAAAAGAATTTATACAGAATTTAATAGAAACAACAAGTTCAGTTATCGAATTTGATATTTATGTTACTGACAAGCATTTAATAAGGGTAGCAGGAACTGGTGTATTTAAGGAAACTACTGGAATAGCACTTCCTAAAGGTTGTGCAAATGATTATGTAATTAAAAAAGGGGTTCTCTTAATTATTGATAATCCACAGGAAAGTGAAATTTGCAATACATGTCCAATGAAAGATTATAATAAATGTGAAAGAGAATATTCAATAATATATCCTATAAAAAATGAATGCAAGTGTATTGGGGCGATTACAATTGCATCTTTAACACCTGAGCTTAAAGATAAACTAATTAAGATTAAGAGTAAATTAATTACATTTCTTGAAAGACTTGGAGATACTATTATAACAAAGATAAAAGAAAAAGAAACAGAGGATAGGTTAATAACAGTATTAAACTCAATAAGTGAAGGAATTGTGTTAACCGATTTTTGTGGTGAAATAATTAGATATAACAGCAATATGAAAGCAATGTTAAAGAATCAAACTAACATTAAAAATATTTTTCCGGAAGCTTGCTTAGAGAATATAATAAGTGATGCAAAAGAAGACAGTAGTAAAGAGTGGGAAGTAGATTTAAGATGCTCAATTCCTAATAATAGAATGTTTGTAAGTGTTAAATTTATTAATAGCGATAATGAAAAGTCGGATATTCTTTTTAAATTCAAACATAAAAAAGAATTAAGCAATATAGCATATCAGCTTTTGGCAGATGCTTCCCATTTAAATATAAACCTTGATAGTATAGTAGGAAACAGTAGTTTAATGAATAAGACGAAAAATCTTGCAGTACAAGCTGCCAAATATGAATCTAATGTTTTAATTTTAGGAGAAAGTGGGACAGGTAAAGAGTTATTTGCTAGAGCAATTCATGAACTGAGTGAAAGGAAGAAAGAACCTTTTATAGCAATCAATTGTGCGGCTATACCTGAGAATCTTCTTGAAAGTGAACTTTTTGGATATGAAAGCGGTGCTTTTACAGGAGCGAATAAAGGAGGAAAACCAGGCAAGTTTGAGCTTGCCAATGGTGGAACGATATTTCTTGATGAAGTTGGAGATTTATCACTGCATTTGCAGCCTAAATTATTAAGAGTAATTGAATATGGTCAATTGGAAAGAGTAGGAGGAGTAAAACCAATAAAATTGGATGTTAGAATAATTGCAGCTACGAATAAAGACCTGGAAGAAATGGTTGAGGCGGGGGAGTTTAGAGAAGATCTTTTTTATAGATTATGTGTAATACCTTTAATGATCCCCTCTCTTAGAGAACGGCCGGAGGATATTATACTATTAGCTGAATATTTTCTAAATAAGTATAACGAAAAGTTTAAAAAGAATATTATTAGCATATCAGAAGAGGTAAAAAAACAATTATTGTTATACGAATGGCCTGGAAATGTAAGGGAATTAGAGAATGTAATTGAGTATTCGGTTAATATGGCTAATACAGATATATTAACAACTGCATGCGTTCCAGGAAAAATCAATAGTGAAGCAAAAAATGAAAAATATAAGAATTTAAAATCAATAAGACGAAACTGCCTTCAAAATCTACTGATTAAGTACGGTAGTACACTTAAAGGTAAACAAAAAATTGCAGAAGAGTTAGGGATAAGCCTTTCTACTTTATATAGAGACATAAAAAAATACAATTTGTAAAATTTATTGTTCAAAATGAAAAACTTATTGTCAAAATGACAATAGACTTTACCATTGTTAATATTTAATCAAAACTAATATATTTAATCTAAATTGTCAAAATGACTTGTCATTTTGACAATTTAGATTTTAAAAGTAATTAAAACTACACTAAATCTGCTAATTTTATTTTGGCACATATTTTGCTTATAAATATGCATAGTAAAAAATCATTTCATATAAAGAAAGGAGCAGATATTCAATACAAAACAGATAGACACTATTTAATTATATTCTCAATGATAACTAAATTTTTTACTAAGTAAGTAGGAGGAGTAGAAATGAAACCGATTATAGGCATATGTGCAGATTATTGTAGTGGATTAAGTGAACTTTTTGGTAGTTTAGGTAGCAAGCTTGATTGGCAGCTTACTACAAATGATTATGTTAAGGCTATTGAAAGAGCTGGTGGAATTCCTATAATTATTCCTGTGTATAATAATGAAAATAATATTGAAGATATTACTGATATGGTTGATGGAGTACTTTTTGCTGGAGGAAATGATATTCATCCTAAACATTATGGTGAATTTATGGGATCTAAAATAGGACCTCTTAATCCGGGAAGAGACAAACATGAATTGAGTTTGATAAAAAATGTTATTAATAAAAGCGAAATGCCTGTCTTTGGTATTTGCAGAGGATATCAGCTTTTAAATGTTGCTTGTGGTGGAACTCTTTATCAGGATTTATGTCAAGTGCCATTAGAACTAAAAAATAATGCAGATATAAATCATTCTATGTATGGTTCACCAAAATATAATCCGGTACATAAAGCAGAAATAAAAGAAAATAGCAAGTTCTGTAAGGTTATAAATAAGACAACAATAGAAGTGAATTCATATCATCATCAGGCAATAAAAGATGTTGCGGATGCCTTTAAAGTTGCAGTTTCAGCGCCAGATGGAATTGTTGAAGCTATAGAATTAAAAGGGGATAGATTTGTAATTGGAACACAATGGCATCCAGAAATGATGGTAGAGCATTACCAAGAACATTTTTTAATTTTTAAGGCATTTGTAGAAGCATGTATAGAATATAAGAAAAATAAGCAACATCAATGTGCAATAGCGTGAGTATTTCGATTTTTCAATAGTTATGTAAAGGTTTTAAAAAATAATTATATATAGAAGAGTTGAAGAGCTTATAAATAGATGTTAAATGGAGGATGAGCAATGGAAAACTTGGAGACTTTATTAAAAGAAATATCGGCGTTAGTCTGGGGGCCCTGGACAATATGTGCATTGGTTGGCTTAGGTGCTTATTTAACAATAGGTACAAAATTTTTACAAATAAGAAAGATTGGTTTTATTTTTAAAGAAACATTTGGGAAAATATTTGTAAAGGAAGAGGACATTCCAGGAGAAGGAACATTAACTCCTTTCCAATCTGTAACAACAGCGTTAGCATCTACAGTAGGTGTTGGAAGTATCGTTGGAGTTGCAACGGCGTTAGCTTTTGGAGGTCCTGGTGCAATATTCTGGATGTGGGTTGCAGCTTTTGTTGGTATGTGTACTAAATATGCAGAAATTACTTTAAGTATAGCATATAGAGAAAAAAATGAAGAAGGTAAATTTGTTGGTGGACCTACATACTATATGAGAAAAGGATTAAAATCTAAATTCTTAGCAACATGGTTCGTAGTTACTTTAATATTAAATACTTTAGCAGGAACTATGATTCAATCTAATGCTCTTGCTGGAAATATCGTTTACTATTTCAAT
The DNA here is from genome assembly GCF_055391695.1 of Clostridium nitrophenolicum. NCBI lineage: Bacteria > Bacillati > Bacillota > Clostridia > Eubacteriales > Clostridiaceae > Clostridium > Clostridium nitrophenolicum. The sequence continues at coordinate 4,966,353 of NZ_AP042469.1, read as the reverse complement.
ATTTCACCTAAAATTGTTGGACTTATAATTATAGCTCTTGTAGGTATTGTTTCTATGGGGGGGATATCAAGAATAGGTAAGGTTACTGAAAAACTTATCCCAGCTAAGGTTTTACTTTATCTTGCATCAGGAACTATAGTTATATGTGCTAACATATCAAAAGTTCCTGAAGCAGTTAGTCTTATTTTCAGATGTGCATTTTCACCTGTTGCTTTTGGTGGTGGATTAGGCGGTGTTGCAGTAGCAACAGCTATTAGATACGGAATAAATAGAGGATTATACTCTAATGAAGCTGGACAAGGTACAGCTCCTATAGCACATGCTACGGCAAAGACAGATCATCCTGCACGTCAAGGTATGTGGGGAATTATAGAAGTATTCATCGTTACATTTGTTGTATGTACTATAACTTCTTTAGCTATTTTAACAAGTGGTGTTCTTCAAACAGGAGCGTCACCAAATATATTAGCTAGTTTAGCTTTTGGAAAAGTTCATCCTTTCTTATCATATGTTGTTAGTATAAGTATTATATTATGCGCTTACTCTACACTAATTGGTTTATGCTATTATGGAGAGTCTACAATGAACTATGTTGGTGGAGCTAAAGCTGGAAAAATATACAGATATGGATTCTTACTATTTATTTTCATGGGTGCTGTAGGTGCATTAAAAATAGTCTGGTCAGTTGGAGAAATTGTAATCGGTTTAGGTGTAATTTCAAATATTATTGCACTTATTCGTTTAAGCCCTCAAGTATTTAAATTAACTAAAGAATTCTTTGATGATAAAGAAAGTGCAGTATTAAAATGTAAGGAAGATGTGGTATAAAAAAACATCTTGTGAACAATATATACAGTATGATTTGAAGTGAATTTTTACATATATAAATAAAGTATTTAAAAGAAGTATAGTTCATTTATATTTGAGTTTGAATGAATTATACTTCTTCTTATTGAAACTTATTTCTTATTTAACTACATCATCCATTGAATATAGACCTTTTCCTTTGCCATACATAAATTGACACGCCTTAAGGGCGCCTACAGCGAATACTTCTCTTGAAATCGCATAGTGATTAACTTCAATGACTTCTCCTTGTCCTGCAAAGATAACTTCATGATCTCCAACTATGCTTCCACCTCTAACAGCATGTATTCCAATTTCCTTAGGGCTTCTTTTAGCTATACCTTCTCTTCCGTGAACAAATATAGTTTCTTCAGGTAAGGATTCTTTTATTGTATTTGCAAGTAGAAGAGCTGTTCCACTTGGTGAGTCAACTTTTTGATTATGATGCTTTTCTATTATTTCTATATCAAAGTCCTTATAAAGTAGTGCACTTATGCTTTTTAAAACTTTATTTACTACATTAATTCCTATAGACATATTTGCTGAACGGAATAAAGGAATTTCTTTAGATGCTTCCTTAATTTTTAAAATCTGTTCATCACTGAAACCCGTTGTACATAATACAATACCTACATTTTTTTCTTTAGCATATTTAAGAAGACTATCTAATGCATCTGGTCTTGAGAAATCAACAATTACATCTGCATCAACAGTACAATCATCAATATTTGAAAATACAGGATAAGTGTTTTGCTGGTTACTTTTATCAACACCTGCTACGATGCTTAAGTCTGGGAAGTTGGATACTATACTTGAAATAACCCTTCCCATCTTTCCGTTACATCCACTTAGTATAATTCTAACCATTGTAAACCTCCTAGTAATTAATTAAAAATAAAATGTGTTAAAATTATAGCATCAAATAATATGAGAATTATGTCTTTATTTTATAAAGTTTATCTTCATATTATATGATGCTACACTTAAGATTATAATTCTATTTTAAAAAGTTATTTTAAAAGCCCGTAATTTTTTAATTCTTTCTTTAGAACCTCTAAATTTGCATCAGTCATATCACATAATGGAAGTCTCAAATTTCCAACATTCATTCCTAAAACATTCATAGCTGTTTTAACAGGTATAGGATTTGTTTCTATAAATAAAGAATTTGTTAAAGCAAGAGAATCTAATTGTATTTTTAAAGCCTCTTTAGTTTTACCAGCAAGATATAATTCGCACATATCATGAGTATCTTTAGGAATTATATTTGCAAGTACTGATATAACACCTACGCCACCTAAAGACAGTATAGGAATTATTTGATCATCGTTTCCAGAATATATATCAAGTCTGTCGCCGCATAAAGCTTTTATTTCAGCTATCTGGCTTATATTTCCACTTGCTTCTTTAACAGCAATTATATTATCAAATTGGCATAGTTCTTTTAGTGTTTTTGGAGTAATATTCATGCCTGTTCTTCCAGGAACATTATAAACAATTATAGGAGTCTTAACACTTGTAGCTATAGCTTTAAAATGTTCTACAAGACCTTTTTGTGTAGTTTTATTATAATAAGGAGTTATTACTAAAAGTCCGTCTACACCTATACTTTCAGCCCATTTGCTCATGTTTATTGATGCAGCAGTATTGTTTGTTCCTGTTCCAGCTATTACAGGAATTCTTTTATTTACTATGTCTACTGTGAATTTTATTGTTTCTTTTCTTTCTTGTTCGCTCATTGTAGATGCTTCGCCAGTGGTACCGCAAACTATTATAGCATCTGTGCTTGACTTAATGTGCCATTCAAGTAGTTCTTCTAATTTTTTAAAATCTACTCCTGTTTCATTAAATGGAGTTACTATAGCAACACCGGAACCTTTAAATAAACTCATACAAACACCTCATCTTAAATATTTTTATATACATAAGTAATTTATGTTTTAGATTTATATAAATTACTTATTTTCACTAATTATATATTCGGCTATTTGAATAGCGTTAGAAGCTGCTCCTTTTCTTATGTTATCCGCTACAACCCATAAATTTAAGCCATTATCAGTACTAAAGTCTCTTCTAATTCTTCCAACAAAAACTTCATCACGACCTGCAGCATCTATAGGCATTGGGTATTCAAGATTTTGAACATCGTCTTTTAAGATTACTCCTTTTGAATTCTTATATAATTCAAATACATCATTTAGTTCAAATTGATTTTTTAATTCTACATTGATGCTTTCGCTGTGCCCATAAACTACAGGCACTCTAACTGTAGTAGCTGTGATTTTTAAGTTATCATCATGTAATATTTTTTTTGTTTCGCTAATCATTTTCATTTCTTCTTTTGTGTATCCGTTATCCATGAATACATCTATGTGAGGAATAACATTACCAGCTATAGCATAAGGAAATTTTTTTGGTGCAGTACCTTTATAACCTTCGAACAAGTCATTATAACCACCCATTCCAGCACCAGATACAGCTTGGTAAGTTGAATATATTACTCTATCTATTCCATATTTATCATGTAAAGGCTTTAGTGCAACTACTGCTTGAATTGTAGAGCAATTAGGATTTGCAATTATCCCTTTGTTCCATTTGATATCCTCAGGGTTTACTTCAGGTACAACTAGAGGAACTTCAGGATCCATTCTCCAAGCACTGCTATTATCTATAACAGTAATATTGTATTTAGCGAATATAGGAGCAAACGCTTTACTTACATCTCCACCAGCGGAAAATAGTGCGAAATCTATCTTCTTATCTTTAATGTTATCTTCTTTTAGTTCCTCAACAACAACATCTATACCCTTAAATTTTATCATTTTTCCAGCAGATTTTGCAGATGCATAAAGATAAATTTTATCCACTGGGAAATTTCTTTCTTCTAATACTTCTAAAAACTTTCTTCCAACCATGCCTGTACAGCCAACTACTGCTACATTGTATTTCATTTTAAATACCCCCTAAAATTTTATTTATAGTTTATTGTAAAACCTCAAGCAATTAGGACTTAAGATTTTGTATACCTGCTTAAAGAATTCTACTCAGCTAATTATATTATATGTTGAATTTTTGCATAAATTATTGCTAAAATTGCTTAATATATTGCAAAAAGTGCTTTAAATTAATTATATTATATAATTGTATATAATTTCTAGAAAAATAAAAGCAGCAAAGGAACACCTCTGCTGCACAAAAAATACAATGCAACTCTGTGTACCTTTGTAGCTCTCCACCTTCATAAATGAAACCATACAAAAATCGTATAGCTAAGTTATTGTATAAAACAAAAACTTAAGTGACAACCTTACACATATTATGTGCAAAGCCAGAAAATAATTCCGCCAAATTATTTTCTTCGGCCATAATTCCTTTCTCTATTTCTTAGCGTCTGCCGACTAAAAATAAATACTATTAATTACAGCACCTCTACCCTAAGGTAAGTATCGTTATTAAATTACAATTAGTTTAACATACGTAATTATACATTTCAAGTTTTTTTTATGCATACATATAACTATTTTTAGAAGTTTTGTAGAGACCACTTGAATAAAAATTTAACAAACTACCAATAATGTATAATAGGTAAAAAAAACCATAAAGATCTAATTCGAAAACATAAGGAGGTAATTTATTGAAGATCAAAAAGATTGGATTCATAATAATAGTTCTTACTATTTTTTCTTTATGGGGATGTGGAAAAAACACAATTAAAACCAATTCGGAATTAAATAAAAATGATAGCGAACAATACATAAGTATTATATTAAAAGATGAACCAAAAATTTTAGACCCATCTAAATCAACTGATAGGTACTCATCTCAAATTCTCTTCGAGGTTAACGAATCCCTAACAAGAGTAGAGGAAGATAAGGATGGCAAAAATATAGTCAAGCCTGCTGGTGCTGAAAGATGGGAAGTGTCTCCAGATCAATTGAAATGGACATTCTACTTAAGAGATAATCAATGGTCTGATGGTAAGAAGGTAACAGCTAAGGATTATGAGTATGGGATTAAGAGAACGCTAGATCCAGCCATTAAATCACAAAATGCATTTTTATTATATCCAATAAGGGGAGCTAAGGAATATAATGTTTTGGAAACAAATAAGTCTAGTAATATATCCTCGAACAAATTAGGAGTAAGGGCACTAGATGATAAAACATTAGAAATTACACTAGAAAGACCTTGTGCATATTTTTTAAAGTTAACAAGTTACGAAATAATGCAGCCTCAAAGAAAGGATATTGTAGAAAAGTATGGAGATAAATATGGAACTGAGGTGAATACACTAGTTTTTAATGGTCCATTTTTAATAAAACAGTGGACTCATAACAAAGAACTAGAGTTGATAAAAAATAACTCATACTGGGATGCTAAATCTGTTAAGCTTGAAAAAATAATAATGAAAATAGAAAAAAATGACACAGATATAATGAATGAATTTCTAAATAATTCGCTAGATCTGGTAGGTGGTATATCACCAGAATGGAATAACAAGCTTAACAAGAAGAATGAGATTGATATTTTAAAAGTAGAGGAACCATCTATAAATTGTGAAATTTATAATCAAAATAATAAGATATTTAGTAATCCAAAGGTTAGAAAAGCTTTCTCATTAGCTGTAGATAGAGAGGCTATCAGTAAAGATTTATGGAAGGGGCTATATGCTCCGGCTTATGGGTGGGTGTCGCCATCTGTGCAAATAGGAGAGGAAGGTTTTAGGGAAAAAGCTAACTTTGAGCCAATAAAAGAGTTAAAGAAGGAATATCCGGATGCTAAGAAACTTTTAATTGAAGGGTTAAAAGAACTGGGGATGGAGGCGGATACAAGTAAAATTACAATAAGTTATTTACAAGCGGGGGCAGATATAGATCAAAGAAATATAGCGGAATTCTTTCAAAAAATGTACTGTAAAAATCTCGGAATAAATTTAAAAATAGAATATGTTGATTATCCAATGTTCCAGAAAAGAATAAACTCAGGTGAATATCAACTGGCTAGTATAGTTTGGACAGGGGATTACAATGATCCTTCTGCTGAATTGAATCTATGGATCGCTAGTGCGGGCATTATACCAACTGGATGGTCAAATCCTATATATGACTCACTAGTAGGAAAAGCAAATAGTATTGGGATAAATGGAAATGAAGAGAGGTTTGAAGCCTTTAAGGAGGCTGAAAACATACTTGTGTCAAAAGATGCAGTAATTTCACCCATTGTATATAGAAATAGACAAATCTTAAAATATAAATATGTAAAGGGTGTAATGACACCATTATTCGGGCCAGATGTTGAATTAAAATATGCTTATACTAGTGGTAGAAATAATTAATGGTAAAGGGGCTGCCTCATAATGTATATCTATGCATTATGAGGTAGTCCCTTATTAGATTTGTATTATAAATTCACTATTAAGCTAATTTTTATTTATAACCAATATTATAACGTATAAATAGTTTATTAAATGTAAAAAATAATAAACAGAAAAGTGGGAGGGTGGTATAATATGACAAAAACACCATTAAAAAAGGTTATAAAAGCTAAATTAAAGTCTCATAGAGAGTTAACAGAAGCAGAGAAGCTTAGGGAGAAATTAAAATATGAAATAGCAGAAGAGTTAGGACTAAAAGATAAGGTAGATAAGTATGGGTGGAGCGGCCTAACTGCTGAGGAAACAGGGAGAATAGGCGGTATAATGACTAAGAGAAAAAAAGAGTTAAACATTCCTAAAAATGAAGTTATTTTAAATGAACAAAGATATAGATTATAAAAGAGCTATATATAAGTTTATGTTAATAAGCTAGATTATTGACTTATGTATTAAAAATATATAATATTAATTGGTAGATAATTTAGAAGTGTATTTTATTAACTTTGAGAGGGAATTAATATGGAATGTTATAAAGAATTTGCTCATATTTATGATGAACTTATAAATAGTGACATAAATTATAAGCAATGGGCAAGTCAGATATTAAAGATATGCGATGAATTAAAGGTAAATAGAAAAGATTATTTAGATCTTGCATGTGGTACAGGAAATATTACAGGAGAAATTGTATCTGAATTTAATAATACCTGGGCTGTTGACTTATCTTATGATATGCTTACAGAAGCAGAGACTAAATTAAGAGGTAATAGAAATAATATCAAATTCGTTTGTCAGGACATAACTGAATTGAACTTAAATAGAAAATTTGATTTAATTACTTGTTGCTTGGATTCTACAAACTATATATTAGAAGATAGCAGTTTAAAAGAATACTTTTCAAGCGTTTTAAACCATTTAAAGGATGAAGGTATTTTTATATTTGATATTAATTCATATTATAAACTTACAGAAGTTCTAGGGAATAATGTCTATAATTATGATGATGAGAATGTTACTTATATTTGGCAGAACTCTCTTGAAGAGGATATTGTGGACATGTATCTTACTTTTTTTGTTAAACAAGGAGAACTGTATAAAAGATTTGATGAGCAACATAGTGAAAGAGCTTATAGATGCGAAGAAATAGAAACAATCTTAAAGGAAATAGGGCTTGAAATAGTTATGAAAATGAATAATTATGAGGATAGAGATATAGAGGACATAACAGAAAGAATAGTTTATGTGGTGAAAAAAGGAGGTTAAAGTCCTAAATGGACTTTAACGGGTAATTTGTGAGCGGGAGCGAACGGGTTAAATTACCCCGTGTTTCCGACTAAAAGGAGGAAAAAAAATGAATGATAAAATAGTGAGAGCTACAGCTCAAAATGGTGATATTAGAATAATAGCTGCAATAACAACTAACCTTGTAAATGAAGGTGTTAAAGTTCATAATTGTGCTCCTACAGCAGCAGCAGCACTTGGAAGAATGCTTACAGCAGGAAGTCTTATGGGGGCTATGCTTAAGTCAGAAAGCGATTCTTTAACTTTGAAAATTTCCGGAGGAGGAGATGCTCAAGGTGTTGTGGTAACATCTCACGCTGATGGACATGTAAAAGGATATATTGGCAATCCTCAAGCTGATTTGCCTCCAAATGAAAAAGGAAAGCTTGATGTAAGTGGAATTGTAGGAAAAAATGGTAATTTATTTATCATAAGAGATATGGGATTAAAAGAACCTTATGTTGGTCAGGTACCTATATACACAGGTGAAATAGGTGATGATTTAGCGTATTACTTTACAGTTTCAGAACAAACTCCATCTGCAGTAGGATTAGGAGTACTTGTGGATAAAGACTTAAGAGTAAGTGCTGCTGGTGGATTTATAATCCAAATGATGCCAGGAGCAAATGAATTAGTTGCAGACATAATAACCTATAGACTTCAAGAAATACCTTCTATAACGGAAATGATAAGTAAAGGGATGACTATAGAAGAAATTTTGAATTTTATATTTGATGATATGGATTTAAAGATATTAGAGGATATGGAGCCTTCATATAAATGTGATTGTTCTAAAGAAAGAGTTGAGAGAGCCTTGATTAGTATAGGAGAAAAAGATTTACAAGACTTGTACAATGAAGGGAAAGAAGAAGAATTAAAATGTCATTTCTGTAATAAAAGTTATAAGTTTACTTCAGAGGAAATCGGCGAACTTCTTAAATTCGCTAAGGATAAATAGAATTATTTTAAAACTTGAAAAGTGGGAAATTAAAAGAATGATAGTGACAAATTAAGATAAACGAATATAAGTTTATATAATTTACAATTGGCATTTTGACAAGTTGTATTTAATTTTATATGATAATGTTTGTTAAGAAGATATTGAGAATACTCAGTAATTTATAAAAATCATAAAAAATGTTGACATGATTAAATTACTGTTGTATAATCTTATATGTCTTAGAAAATTGGTGAGGGCGCATAGCTCAGCTGGGAGAGCATCTGCCTTACAAGCAGAGGGTCACAGGTTCGAGCCCTGTTGTGCCCACCATAAATATGGCCCAGTGGCTCAGTTGGTTAGAGTGCCGGCCTGTCACGCCGGAGGTCGAGGGTTCGAGTCCCTTCTGGGTCGCCATAAAAAACTAAATTGGCTGGATAGCTCAGTCGGTAGAGCAGAGGACTGAAAATCCTCGTGTCCCTGGTTCGATTCCTGGTCCAGCCACCACATAACGCGGGAGTGGCTCAGTGGTAGAGCGTCACCTTGCCAAGGTGAACGTCGCGGGTTCGAATCCCGTCTTCCGCTCCAAATACGGCGCTATAGCCAAGTGGTAAGGCAGAGGTCTGCAAAACCTTTATTCCCCAGTTCAAATCTGGGTGGCGCCTCCAAATAAAAAAAGAGAATTGTTTTTAACAATTCTCTTTTTTTATTTTATAAAGATATCATAGTGATTTTAAGATGAAATCATTTTATACATTTAAAAGATGAAGATATGGTAGATTAAAAGTTGATTCACAGCATATATTAGTAATATGCTTAATTAAAGCACACTAAAAAATATAATACAATGGTTTAGTTTTGACAAAACTTTTTCAAATAAAGTACAACATTTGCATATTATAATATTAGCATTGTATAGTAGTTGTTAGTTTTGTTATCTATAAGATTAATCAACTACTTAAGTATGCTAACTAAGTATATGTAAAACCATTATCTTGAGGTGTGAATGGGAAGTGAATTTTTAACATGAAAGATTTGTTAAATAAAATCATGTATTATATTGCAAATTATGCAGAAGGAACTTTATCGATAGTAGACGGAGTAAAAAATGAAATTATCAAAAAAGTTGAGTGTAATGTTCAACCCTATGACATTGTAACAGGAAGTGAAAATAAAATATTCGTTGCAAATAGTGGATCGAACACTATTTCTATAGTATGTGCTAATGGTAGCGTTAAAACTTTGAAAATGCCTAATAATGGTCATATAGATGTAGATTTTAGCATGACAAGAGTGTATGTTAGTAACATTAGTAGTTTAGCAGTTTATAATATAGAAAAGGGTAATTTACTGTGGAGAGTTGATGGCTTTTATAGTGTGAAGTTTATAAAACTTAGCAATTCGAAAAATAAATTATTTGTATTAGATGATAACAAAGTAACAATATATAATGCTAAAGATGGAAGTGTTATAGGAAATATTCTTGTTGGAAATGCACCATCATTTATAGAAATTAACGAGAATGATGATATAGCATATATATCAAATACAATGGACAACTCTATATCAGTTATAGATATAAACAATCTAGAAGTAATCTTTACTATATTTAATGTAGGAAATGCTCCTATTGGGATGAAGTTGCTTAAAAACAATCTTTATGTAGTAAATAGCTTAGGAAACAATGTAACTATAGTTAACGCGTTATTAAATTCAGTTATGTCTAGCATATCAGTGGGAATAGGTCCAGAAAGGATTACTTCTACCCCGGATGGTGAAAAGTTATTAGTTTCAAATACTACTGAAAATACCATTTCTATAATAAATTCATTAACAAATAGGGTAGAAGCAACAATACAAGGATTTAGTCAACCAATAGGTATTGTTGCAGTAAATTCAAATTTGGATTTTATGCCTTCTCAAGATGTAAATTTTACAGATCCATACCAACTTAGTGATATAAGTGAAGCTGTATGTATAAGGGAAAATAAGATATTTTCTAGATGTGTTTTAAGAGTGTGTTTTAAGGATGTTAAAGCAAAAGCTCAATTAAATTCTATATATTCCTATATTGTAGATGAAGTTAGGTTTTTTAAAGGATATATTGTTCCAGGATCATATAGAAGAAGTTCTCTAAAAGACAATCCTAGTTTCTCAAAAATAAGTTTTTCTTTAGCAATACCATATGCTTTTAAATATTATGATAAGAGTAATAATTTATTTATAGTAAATGATGTAATAGAGGATAATGAAAGAAATATAGTGCTATATGTACCTGATACAAGAAGTGAAACGGAACTAAAAACTATTGTTAATACTCGATCTCAACTTTTAAATGCACCTATTTTCAAAGATGGTACCTTTATATTTTCAGTAGGTACATTCATTGAAGTAAGCATTGTCGGAGAAGTAGATTTGCTTATACCTGCTTTAGGATATTGTACTAATCCGCCAGAATGCGAAGAGTATAAAGACGATTCGATTTCTCTATGCAAAGAGATTTTTGAACTAAAGCTATTTCCAGATGATTTTTATCCTAGGGATGACTGTTTAGATTGATGTTGGTTAGCTGTAAATATAGAATATTACTAATAAATACAATTTGGGGGTGGCAGTATGCCTACTATAATTTATCCATCTCCTGTTGACTTTAAATGGATGTTTCAAAGGCCTCAACAACTACTACTCAATATGAGCTTGTTGGGATATAAGTGTATATTTATAAACCCTGACATCCATATAAAACAGAAGAGTGATATAGAAAAAATAAATAATAATTTTTTATTAGTTAGCAAGAGGTACTCTATTAATTATAGAAAATTAAGTAAACCTATAATATTATTTGAAAGCTACCCTCCAGAACACAATTTAAATAGGCAGATTCCACATAATATACTAATTTTCGATTGTATAGATTTCCCATCAGAACAGTTCGAACATTGGAAGGAAAATTTCGATGTTTTGAGTGAAAAGGCAGATATAATAACGTGCTCGTCTCAGGGACTGTATATGTTGCAAAGGAAGTATGGTGAAAAAGTCCATATGATAAGAAATGGAGCAGATTTTGAGTATTTTAAAAAAGCTGAAATAGTAGCTAATAATAGAGTAAAACAAGTAGGTTTTATAGGAAGTTTAGCATCTTGGTTAGATTACAATTTAATAGATTATATTATAAAGAAAAATCCAGATAAAAGATTTGTATTTGTAGGAGATTTCTACGATATAAAACCTAATTTTAATTACAACAATGCAGTTTTTACTGGTAGAAAAGATTATAAGGATCTTATAAAATATATGAAGGAGATGGATGTCTTTATAAATCCATTTAAGATTACACCTATGACTAATTGTGTAAGTCCTGTTAAGCTATATGAATATCTAAGCACAGGTAAACCTGTAGTATCTACTGCTATTTTAGAGATGATTTCTATAGATAGAGATTATGTATATGTGGCAAAAGATTATGAACAATTTCATAGTCTTTTAAACATAGCGGTAAAGGAAAAAAATCTTAAAAAAAAGCAAAACAGACAAAGATTTGCTTACCAAAATTCATGGCTTTTTAGAGCAAAAAATCTTCATGAGATTATAAAAAAATATCTATAAAAATAATAATCTATTAGATAAAATATAATGTTATCTAATAGATTATTTATTTTATATTTGCTTTACTATCCAGTATTTAAAATTACTAGTACCTCCAGGTGAAACATACATGAACCTTATATAATTAGTTAAATATCTAGATACTAGTGGTACTAGGTTTCCAGGAGATATAGGTTGTTGGGCTTCTGTAGCAAAATTTACTCCATCAGGGCTTATTTGTAAAGTCAAGTTTATTGAATTTGAACCAGCATTCTGAATAAAAATTGTGTAATCAAAGATTTGTGATACATCTATTGCAGGACTTGTCTGTAGAGTAGTTGAAGTTGGTGTAATAGTTGAAGTAGTTTCAAATCTTCTTTTGAATACTGTTATAGGCGCTGGATCATTATATTGTATATTTAAAAATGGTCTGAGATCTGTGTGGGTGGTATCGTTACTGCTGACAAAAGTTTTTGGACTAAGTTCTACAGTCTCTGTAGATTTTAATACTAAACTACTATTTATTCCAGAACTAATCCAGTACTTAACTATAGATGTTACATCAAAAGGCACGTTACCTATACCAGCTATCTCTGTAGATGACCCTTTAATAGAATAATTTATTCCTGGTTGAGTTGCCCATTTAGTAGACTGATTCCAGGGTGAGGTTACAAGGTATGGAGTAAAAAAATCTTGTACATTAGAATCTACAGTATTTATAACATGCATATTTAAAATACAGTTTTGTATTTCTGCATTTGCCGGTATCGAGCCTATATTAAAGTGAAGCAAGCTTCTATAGACTGATGGCGGGTTAGTATTATAGTATAGACCTACAATTAAATAGGGGCTACCAGCCCATGTAACAGAAGGATTTGCCTCATCTAATGTTATACTAGAATCTGAATAAAAAATCGCCGATGGCATTATCTCACATCCTTTATTGAATGTCTCTTGTGTAAATTTTCTTAAGAAAGCTAATATTTTCTCTTTGTTATAGTTATAAACTTTAGGATTTAAGTTCTTTAAATGAAAAACTTCTAGATAAAATATAAGCAGATTCTTCATCTAATTTATCAAAAACACTGATAGATCTCTTTATTTCACTTACAGCCATTCCTATTAGCCCATGTTTAGCATATAATTTTGCTAATTCAAGTAAAGCATTATTGCTTTCCAGGCAATTAAATAGCTCAAGGGCTTTTTCAAATTTTTCAAATTCCCTTACGCGAAGAAAAGCATCTAATATATTTATAATAATAGGTAAATATTCATTGGACTCTTCTACATCCTCACACAAGGTCTCTTTACCTTTAGATTTGAAAATACTATTTAAGCAGGTGAACGTTTGGTGTACTTTACTACTATTATTAGTGTTTTCGATATTTGATAAAACATTTTCTGCAGCATCAAATTTATCTAAAACTGAATAGCATATAAAAAGCATTATTTGACTATCTAAATAATTTGCGTTATCTGGATCTATTTTCTCAAATTCTTTTATCGCTTCAGCATATAATTTTAAATTATACATACACATAGCTTTTTTATAAGTCATATATGGTACTCTAATTTCGTTAGCTAGTGCACTATTAGCATAATCTAAAGCAAGTTGATACTGTTTTGCTGAAAATAGTACTTCCTCCATATTAGAATAGTTTAGCGGATTATTTAAATCAAAAAACTGCTCTAAATTTTTCTTAATATCCTCTGGTGTTTTATAAATTTTTGTGAGAATATCCCCTATTTTAATAATAGCGTCATAAAAATCATTTTTTACTAGAAGGGTTTGATTATAGCATTTTAGAGCCTCATCATAGTCGCTTACTTGATGAAAAACGTTACCTAAGGCATAATACGCTTTATAACTCCCAACTCCCATCAAAAAATTAAGAGTGGAAGGAGGTTCTCCTAATTCTATACAGTGTTGAAAACTTCTTATGGCTTTAGTAATATGTCCAAGTTTATGGTATATTCCTCCTCTTAAAAATTCAACATCAGTATATTGAGGGTAATGAGATAGAGCCTCATCGATATATTTTAAAGCTTCATCTGGTTTATTTAAAGCATCATAGATCATTATTATTCTTAATATAACTTTAGGGACATAAATATCTTGCATATTACATTTTTCATAGGAAGAAAGAAAATATTCTAATGCTTTATCAAGCTCATTCAAGGCAAAATATTCATTTCCTATACAAAATAACCAATAAGGATTGTCTGGATTTTCATCTAATTCCTTTTTTAATATCCTCATATTTCTTTCTCGTTTTTTTTGATCTTTTACATAAGTGTTTATATATCCATAGTGGTATATGCGAATATCACTGAATTTTGTTACAACATCTTTACTTTGTGGTTTGATTCCCTCATGTATTCTACCTTGGTATCTAAACTGAGGTTTATTTTTAAATAATCTAATGTTGACATTCATTATTTTTTCACTACCAGCTGTATCGCCCACGTAACATATAGAATTAAAGATAAATATATCACCTTCATCAGAATTATTTATTATATCCAACAGTTTATGAACATCTTGTTTTTCAAATTCATCATCACCATCCAAAATTAAAATCCAATCACCTGTAGCTTTATCAATAGAATAATTTCTTGCTTTACTGAAATCATCTACCCACTTAAAGTTATATACCTTAGCTCCATATTTTTTTGCTATTTCTTTTGTATTATCAATGGAGCCCGTATCAACAACAATAATTTCATCTGCTATATCAACTATGCTTTCAAGGCATCTCCCTATACTTTTAGCTTCATTTTTTACTATCATGCATACGCTAAGCTTAGCATTCAAATCAATCACTCCCACTTAAATTAATTTATGTAACAGACAGGGGAATGATGCCCCTGCCCTCTATAGAATCAAAGTTCACTTAATAATTAGTTCTGAGCGTTGATATAAGCTACTACAGTTGACGTATCAGACCCTACTCCTAATACTTGTACTCTTGTATAGTTCAAGAAGTAACCAGGAACTAGTACAACTGCTTGATTTTGAGTGAGGGTAACCTCAGCAGTGTTATCATTAACAAAGTAAGAATCTGTGGTTGTTGGACTAACTTGTAGTCTAACAGATACAGTAGCTGTTCCAGTATTCATTATATAGAAGGAATAGTGATTGTCGAACTGAGAAGTATCAAATTGGAAAGCTGTATTAGTTAACGCTGCAGTATTAGTATTAAGTGTTGAATTAGAGGTTGTAAATCCATGGCCTACAATAGTAGCTGAGATACTACCACCAGCAACAGTCATAGTACCAGCAGCAATAGTAGCTGTAATATTACCACCAATAACAGTTACGGTACCAGCAGCTACAGTGGCAGTTATATTACCACCAACAACAGTTACGGTACCAGCAGCAACGGTAGCAGTAATATTACCGCCTTCAACAGTTACGGTGCCGGCAGCGACAGTAGCTGAGATATTACCGCCAACGACAGTTACAGTACCTTGAGAAACAGCAGAAACAGTGACAGTACCAGCAGCAACGGTAGCAGTAATATTACCGCCAACAACGGTAACAGTACCAGCCTCAACAGTAGCAGTAATATTACCACCAACGACAGTCACAGTACCTTGAGAAACAGCAGAAACAGTAACAGTACCAGCAGCAACGGTAGCAGTGATGTTACCGCCAACAACAGTAACAGTACCAGCAGCAATGGTAGCAGTAACGCTACCACCAAGTTGTATATTACCATTGGAATCTACTAACACACTTGTGACAGTGCCACCAGATGTGCTTCCATATATTTGCGTTTTAAGATTTTCCGCTACATTATTAAATACTAGATTATTAGGCATCACACCGCACCTCCTCTTTAATATAGAAAGGTATGATTACCTCACTTCATACTATGGTGAAATGTAAAGAATGTTATAGAAAAATGATTATGTTTAGTATTAAAGATGTATAGTTCAATGACACAAATAAGTTAGAGGATAAATATTATAGTGTTATAGCGAATGTTTGGAGGTAATTTATATGAAATATTTTAATGATAATATAGAAATTAGCACTACTGCGATTATAAAAGAAGGAAATTCTTTAGGAGAAAATGTAAGTATTGGATGGTACACGATAATAGGCAAAAATGTCACAATAGGACAAAATACTAAGATTGGAAACGGTGTAATTATACATGATGGAACGATCATAGGAAGTAATGTAAGAATTGATGATAATGCTGTTATAGGAAAATTGCCTATGAGTGTTTCAACAAGTGCATTGAAAATAGATAATAATCTTAGCGGCTGTAATATTGGAGATAACTGCATAATAGGAACAGCCGCTATACTATATAGAGGTTGTAGTATTGGGAATAGCTGCTTGGTTGCAGATATTTCTACCATAAGAGAAAATGTATCAGTGGGAAATAATACAATTATTGGTAGAGGTGTAGCAGTAGAAAACAACTGTGTTATTGGTTCTCATTGCAAATTAGAGACAAATGTGTATATAACTGCGTATTCTGAGTTAGAAGATTATGTTTTTATTGCACCCGGTGTAGTAACTTCTAATGATAACTATGCTGCACGACTTAAAGGTAAGGAATATTCATTTAAAGGGGTAACTGTAAAAAGAGGTGGCCGAATTGGAGCACAGGCAACTATACTTCCTGGAAAAGTAATTAGTGAAGATGCTTTTGCAGCAGCAGGTAGTGTTATAACGAAAGATATCCCTGCAAAAAAGATTAATTGTGGAAATCCTGCAAAATACTTTAGAGATGTCCCAGAAGACCAACTAATTGACAATCAATAAGATTAACAATCTATCATATAATTTATTAATTTTAGTATGTCAAATGTTCTACAAAGTTCATAGCATATACTAAAAACTATAAAATGGAGAGTAGAGAACTATGAAGATTGGAATTATTGGATTAGGCAGAATGGGTAAAAATCACTTAAGAGTTCTAAATCATTTGCGAAGTAATGTAGATGACATATCTATATATGATGCAGATGCTAAAACAATGAAGGAAATGTCTCAGATATATGATGTTAACTATTACGAAGATTTAAACAGCTTTTTAGATAGTGTAAATGCTGTGATAGTATGTACCCCTACAACTACTCACTATGATATTGCAAAAAAATGTATAGAAAGAAATAAGGATATATTATTAGAAAAACCAATAACCTCAACGGTACAAGAAGCAAAAATGTTGATTGATTATATGAAGGATAAAAATATTATTTGTATGGTGGGACACGTAGAAAGATTTAACCCTGTAATTTTATATTTAACAGAGTATTTAAAAACAAAAAAAGTTCTATCTATTTCAGCAAACAGAATTAGTAAAGTTGAACATGATAGAATTTTTGATGTAGATGTAGTTACAGATCTTATGATACATGATATTGATATAATTCTTTCTATGATCAATAGTGAACCAGCTAAAATATTTGCAGCGTCACATGATGAAAATTTAGAAGATGTATTAGCAATGATGCAATTTAATAATGGTATTACTTCGAGTCTTACGGCCAGTAGAACATCTCAAGAAAAAATAAGAAAGTTACACATTACTAGTTCTGATGAGAATATTCATGTAGATTATATAAAAAGTAAAATAGATTTAGTTAAGCTTTGTGATATAAAGAATTCGATTAGTGAAAATAATTCATACAATATAGTTGGAAAAGAAAAAACACTGTATTTTGAAGGAGAACCATTAAAGATAGAACTACAACATTTCATTGAGTGTATAACTCAACGGAAAAAACCAATAAGCAATGAAGAAACAGGGTATCTAGCGTTAAAAGTTGCTAGAGAAATAGTAAATTGCGTATCTAAAAGGGGGAAATAAATTGATTCCTATTGCAAAACCGTTAATTACTAAAGATGAAGAAAAAGCAGTAATGGAAGTATTGTCAAAGGGACAGCTAGCTAGCGGTGAGTATGTAACTAAATTTGAGGATATGTTTAAAGACTATTTAGGATGTAAATATGCTCTATGTACTACTAATGGTACTACTGCACTTCATGCTGCTTTGTTAGGTACAGGTATTGGTAAAGGAGACTTGGTAATAACCACACCATTTAGTTTTATTGCTACTTCAAATGCAATTCTTTATGTAGGTGCTACACCTTTATTTGCAGATGTAGAAGAAGATACATTTAATATAGACCCAGACAAAGTGGAGAATCTTATAAAGAATACTAAAGGAAAAATAAAGGCTATGATTATAGTTCATCTTTTTGGCAACCCATGCGATATGGAGAGGATTGTGGAGATATGCAAAAAATATGATATTATTTTGATAGAAGACTGTGCCCAGGCCCATGGAGCAGAATTCAGACAGAAAAAGGTTGGAACTTTTGGTGCAGTATCAGCATTTTCATTTTATCCAACAAAAAATATGACCTGCGGTGAGGGTGGAATGGTAGTTACAAATGATGAGAAGGTTTATGATTTTGTAAAAAAAATCATTAATCATGGTCAGGTGCAAAGATATCAACATGATATATTAGGGTATAACTTTAGAATGACCAATATAAGTGCAGCGATAGGTATTGAACAATTAAAAAAAATAGATTATTTTAATAATTTAAGGATTTATAATGCATATAGATATTTGAAAGAATTAAATAGAGATAGATTTATACTACCTATAGTAAATAATAATACTAAACATGTATTTCATCAATTTTCAATAAGATGTAAAGAGAGCAGAAGTAAAGTAATTAATTTGCTTGAAAAAAATGAAATAGGTTATGGTATATATTATCCAACAATATTACCAGATCAACCTTTATACAAGAAGTTGAATATTAGCAGCAACTGCCCAGTATCTCAAAAGTTATGTGAAGAAGTATTAGCAATACCTGTACATCCTGCACTTTCAGAACATGATGTGAACAAAATAATAGAAGTATTAAATTACTAAATGCAAAACCCCATATAAAGCTTTATATGGGGAGTTTTATATTTCAATTATAAAAAGACTTCCTCTGTCAATAAGTTTACCTTTTCTTAAGAAAACTGGCTCCACATTATGTTTTTTTAAAAATTCCATAACTTCTTTTCCATAAGCATAATAGTTTAGATCTCCATAAAAAGCTAATAAATTTTTGTCTAAAAGCCCACAACACCCTCCAATAAAACCATAATTTAAGCCTGGTAAGAGTATGTCGCCAGGCGGAAGGAGAAGTACATCGATATTTTCTCTAGATAAAGCCTTAGTTATTGTCGTGTCGCTAGTCATTGCAGCATTTTGACTTACTATTGCAGTAGAACATTTAGTATAACCTTGTTTTACATTTATAAGCTTTTTAACATTTACCATTTCTAAAAGTTTAGGATCAGTATATTTTATATTGTGAATAAACAAGTTAGGCAAATTTACACTATTTAAAATTATATCATAAGGATAAGTTGATCCAAGATTATTTTCAGAAAAGACTATGTGTAATTGTAAATTCTTTAATATGTCAATGAACCCATTATCCATATCCTTATGTACTATAACGTTTTTTTGATTAACTATATGTAAAAGCATATCTGGATGGCCACAAACAGCCTCATAAAGCGCATCAGAAGGAGGAGGAATTAGTATCTCGCAACCTAATTTTTTCAAACTCAGAATCTCTTCTTTACTTGTTCTATAGTCTACAATAGCATACTTCATACTAAAATCCTTTCTAAGCAATATTTATATTAAGTAATATTTATATTAGAAAATCGGTATAGAAAAACTAGCTAGAAAGTTAATTTTCGACCTCGAAACCCTATATTATTTTACATATTCTACTGCAAAGTTTCAATAATGCAACTGTCGATATTTGACAAAAAAAAATTGCATATACATTTAGTTTAGACACATACTATTTCAAGAAGGGAGTGAGAAGATTGCTATTACTTACTGTTGTTTACAATGATGATAGAGAAGATATCATAGATGGAATAAATAAGGTCAGAGAATACTTTAGATATAAAAATATAAATATAGGCATTTCAGAAAGCATAGATTCAAATACTCACTTCGTAAAAATCTATTGTGACGAAGAAATTAGCCCTAAGCTTCTCAATGTGTTCAACATTCATATGGCTAATATACTATACAATGTAGTTATAGAGGAATTTTATAAAAAAGATATACTAGGTTTTTTATCTGATACATATTTCTTTTTGAAATTTGATGAAATCAAAGATATAAAACAAAGTAGCTTGGACGCTTTAAGAGGAGAAGAACGTGTAATTGATGAGAATTCGATCTACTGCATGAATAAAAAAAATTCAGTGATAGATAAAATAGTTGAATGTATAAATGAAAATAAAGAGATAAATATAAATGGCTTTATAACTTTTAGAATGAAGGAATTAAAAGAAGATTTAGAATCAATAATAGATAAAGTTGTAGAAAAATACATGGTAGATAAGGAATATAACGAGTTTATAAAGCTCTTAAAATATTTTGTAGAAGTTCAAGAAAGTAAAATAGGTAAAATTAATTTAATAATTGACAATAGCGGAGAGTATTCAGTACAGGATGAAGATGGCAATGATATAACATTAAAGTTATTTAGTGATTTAAGTGATTTAAGATATAAAGAAAGCACTAATATGGAGGATATGCTTATAAGTGTGCTAATAACGAATTCACCAGAAAAGATAACAATTCACTGCGTTGAAAACTGCAAAAACAACGAGTTAATTGATACAATAGAAAAAGTATTTACTGATAGAGTTAATTTTTGCAATGACTGTAAGCTATGCAAAAAAATCAAAAGCAGCATCCATAGAGTATAAAGTTTTAGAATAATTGAATAATTTATAGTTTTGTGTTGACATAAACTAAATTAAATAATATAATAAATACAAAATAAAAGCAATGACAAGGAAGAGTAAATAAGTAGCTGCTCCAAGAGAGAAGAACCCATAGGCTGAAAGGTTCTTTGAGTAAGTGTTATTGAAAACCACCTTAGAGCTGAGTACTGAAACTTAGTAAGTATTTCCGTTAACCTGCGTTAAAGGTACAAAGATAATAGCAAGTATATTTCTATTGTAATATGTTTGTATTCTATTTAAGTTGTAATATATTGCTATTGAATTTGGGTGGAACCGCGATGATACTCGTCCCATACATGGGATGAGTTTTTTTATTTTGAAAAAATGATTGACATATATTTGATAAAAAACTATAATGTAGAAAATAAAAACAATGACAAGGAAGAGTAAATAAGTAGCTGCTCCAAGAGAGAAGAACCCATAGGCTGAAAGGTTCTTTGAGTAAGTGTTATTGAAAACCACCTTTGAGTTGAGTACTGAAACTTAGTAAGTATTTCCGTTAGCCTGCGTTAAAGGTACAAAGATAATAGCTAGTATATTTCTATTGAAATATGTTTGTATTCTATTTAAGTTGTAATGTACTGCTATTGAATTTGGGTGGAACCGCGATAATACTCGTCCCATACATGGGATGAGTTTTTTATTTTGTTTAATTTTTAATTTTATATAATATAAATAGAAAATAGGAGGAAAAAACGATGGTAAAGATTACTTTAAAAGACGGAAAACAGATGGAAGTTAAAAATGGTTTAAAGGTAGCAGATATTGCTGCTGAACTGAGCACATCATTAGCTAAAAAGGCTCTAGGAGCTAAAATAAATGGTGAAAGAGCAGAATTAATGACAGAGGTTAACGACGATTGCAAGCTTGAAATATTAACTTTTGAAGATGCAGATGGAAAGTGGATATTAAGACATACAGCTTCACATATACTTGCACAGGCTGTAAAAAGATTATATCCAGATGTTAAATTAGCTATAGGACCTGCAGTAGACAATGGATTTTACTATGATTTTGATGCAGAATTTTCATTCACTCCAGAAATGCTTGAAAAAATAGAAGCTGAAATGAATAAAATAGTTAAAGAAGACTTAAAACTAGAAAGATTTGAACTTCCAAGAGACGAAGCTATAAAGTTAATGCAAGAAAAAGGAGAAGTTTATAAAGTTGAATTAATTCAAGATCTTCCAGAGGATGCAATTATATCTTTCTACAAACAAGGTGATTTTGTAGATTTATGTGCTGGCCCACATGTACCATCTACTGGAAAAGCTAAAGCATTAAAATTACTTTCAATAGCAGGAGCTTACTGGAAAGGTGACGAAAAGAACAAAATGCTTCAAAGAATCTATGGAACTGCCTTTGAAAAGAAAGCAGAACTTGATGAGCATATAAAGATGCTAGAAGAAGCAAAGAAGAGAGATCACAGGAAATTAGGTAGAGAATTAGATTTATTCAGCATAAAGGAAGAGGGCCCAGGATTTCCATTCTTCCATCCAAAGGGAATGATAGTAAGGAATACTCTTCAAAACTTCTGGAGAGAAATGCACCAAGCTGCAGACTATGATGAAATAATGACACCTGTAATATTAAGTGAATCATTATGGCATCAATCAGGACACTGGGATCATTATAAGGAAAACATGTATTTCACTAAGATTGACGAGGGAGATTATGCTATAAAGCCAATGAACTGCCCAGGATCAATACTTGTTTACAAAAATGGAATACACTCATATAGAGAATTACCATTAAGATATGCTGAAATGGGATTAGTTCACAGACATGAAAAATCAGGAGCATTACATGGTCTTATGAGAGTTAGATGTTTTACTCAAGATGATGCTCACTTATTCTTAACTAAGGAAAATATAAAAGATGAACTATTAAATGTTATAAAACTTATAACTGAATTCTATAAAGTATTTGGATTTGAATACTTTATTGAACTTTCAACAAGACCAGAAGATTCTATGGGAAGCGATGAAGATTGGGAAGCAGCAACTAATGGATTAAGAGAAGCATTAGAGGCAGCAGGCCTACCATACAGAGTTAATGAAGGTGATGGAGCATTCTATGGTCCAAAGATAGATTTCCACTTAAAAGACTGTATAGGAAGAACTTGGCAGTGTGGAACTTGTCAGCTTGATTTCCAAATGCCAGAAAGATTTGACCTAACTTATATAGGAGCAGATGGAGAAAAGCACAGACCAGTTATGGTTCATAGAGTTGTATTTGGTTCTATTGAAAGATTCATAGGAATATTAACTGAGCACTATGCAGGAGCATTCCCAGCTTGGCTTGCACCAGTACAGGTTAAAATAATGAATATAACTGATGGGCAAATAGAATATGTAAATAAAATTGCTAAAGAATTAAAGAAAAACGGAATAAGAGTTGAAACTGATTTAAGAAATGAAAAAATAGGATATAAGATAAGAGAAGCTCAACTTCAAAAGGTTCCTTACATGCTAGTATTAGGAGACAAAGAAATGAATGACGGAACTGTAGCAGTAAGAAGTAGAAAACAAGGTGATATGGGAGTTATGTCATTGAACGACTTTGTTGCAAAAATTTCCGAGGAAATCGATAAAAAAATAAGTTCAGTTGATTAATAAAAACTGTTGACAAAGTTTGAATATGATAGTATAATTTCATTTGTTAAGAAGAAACAGCCGTTTCTCACCTTACAGTGCAGCTAGTAAGGTTATATGAATCCAGTTCTAGTATGTCTAGTGTTGTATTCAAAGGACGGCTTATGCCGTCCTTTTTTATATATACTTAAGTACATAGATTCAAATCCACCTGGGAGGTGAAAATCATTAACAAAGATTTTCTTGTAAATGAACAGATAAGAGAAAAAGAGATAAGAGTTATAGGAGACGATGGTTCACAAATGGGGGTAATATCTTCTAGAGAAGCACTTAGGCTTGCAGAAGAAAAAGAATTGGATTTAGTTATGATATCACCAAATGCCAATCCACCAGTTTGTAAAATAATGGACTTTGGTAAGTTCATTTATGAACAATCTAAGAAAGATAAAGAAGCTAAGAAAAAACAAAAAGTTATTAATGTAAAAGAAGTTAGGCTTAGCCCAACTATTGAGGACCACGATATTACTATAAAAGCTAATAATGCAAGAAAATTTTTACTTGCAGGAGATAAAGTTAAAGTAACAGTTAGATTTAGAGGTAGAGAAGCTGATTACTCATTTATAGGTAAAAAAATATTAGAAAACTTTTATGCTAAAATTGAAGAAGTTTGTGTAGTAGAAAAAGCAGCAAAATTAGAAGGAAGAAACATGATATTAATTTTAAGTCCAAAGAAAGCATAATTGAGAGGAGGAAATTATCATGCCAAAAATGAAAACAAAGAAAAGTGTAGCAAAAAGATTTAAGGTTACAGGATCAGGTAAGCTTAAGAGAGCGAAGGCTTTTAAAAGCCATATATTAACAAAGAAGAGTACAAAAACTAAGAGAAATCTTAGAAAGACTGGTTATGTTTCAGAAACTCAAGAAAAAACAATGAAAACATTAATGCCTTACGCAAAATAGCAGGCAGGTTCGATAAGGAGGGTTTTATTAAATGGCAAGAGTAAAAAGAGCTATGAATGCTCGTAAATATCATAAAAAAATATTAAAGCTTGCAAAAGGTTACTATGGTGGCAAGAGCAAGTTATTCAAAACTGCTAACGAATCAGTTATCAGAGCATTAAGAAATGCATATGTAGGAAGAAGATTAAAGAAGAGAGATTTCAGAAAACTTTGGATAGCAAGAATAAATGCTGCTACAAGAATGAATGGTCTTTCATACTCAAGATTTATGAATGGAATAAAGACTGCAGGCATCGACATCAATAGAAAGATGCTTTCAGAAATAGCTATAAATGATCCAAAAGCATTTACTGAATTAGTTGAAATAGCTAAAAAACAGTTAAACGCGTAATAGTGATTATATAAAATGCAGCATTTATGCTGCATTTTTATTTATATTTTGAGTTTGTATTGATTTTCATAAATATTAGACTTAATATATATTATGATGGCAATAGTTGGTTTGTATTATATTATTTTATAATAGCAAAATACATATATAAAAGACATGGATGATGTTATATCTTTATCAAATATGTTAAAAAGGAGTATTTGATATGAAGGTTAAAATTAACAAATGGTTTAAGGTTAATGAAATTCAAATACTGGCACTAGGCTTTATAATATTAATTATGATTGGAGCATTTTTATTATGGCTTCCAATATCATCACGCAATGGTACATATACTAATTTTTTTGATTGTATATTTGTAGCTACTTCTTCTGCTTGTGTGACAGGCCTTGTAACTTTGGATACAGGGACTCATTGGAGCTATTTTGGTCAAGTTGTTATTTTGTTTTTGATACAAATAGGTGGACTAGGATTTATGTCAATAGCAACTTTAATTGCGCTATTAATGGGGAGAAAAATTACACTTAAAGAAAGGCTTGTTATACAACAATCACTTAATTCTTTTACGATACAAGGGTTAGTAAAAATGTCTAAGTACTTATTAATTTTCACATTTTGTGTACAGAGTGCAGGGGCAGTGCTTATGGCTACTCAATTCGTACCAGAATTTGGTTGGGGGAAAGGTATATATTATAGTATTTTTCATTCTATTTCTGCCTTTTGTAATGCAGGAATAGATATAATAGGTAATTTTAGAAGTGTGACTCCTTACTCACAAAATCCAGTTATATTACTTACTATAGCTGCACTGATAGTTATAGGAGGTCTTGGTTTTTTTGTATGGCAAGAAATATACTATTTCAAGGATACAAAAAAGCTTTCTTTGCACTCAAAAATAGTTATAGTTTCTACAGTATTTCTTATTGTAGCTGGCTCAATTTTAATGTTTATATTTGAAATGGATAACTCTAAGACTATAGGGAATATGTCAATGAAAGGAAAAGTAGTATCATCCATATTTGCTGCAGTTGTTCCAAGAACTGCAGGATTCAATTCTATCCCTACTGCAGATATGAGTGGAGAAGGTATATTTCTAACTATGATCCTTATGTTTATTGGAGGATCTCCAGGATCTACCGCTGGAGGTATCAAAACTACTACAGCAGCCTTATTAATTATTACTGTTATATCAGTTATAAAAGGTAGAGAAGATGCAGAGATATATGGAAGAAGAATAAGAAAAGAGATTGTCTACAGAGCTCTAGTTGTTACTACGTTAGGCATAGGTATTGTTATGATAGCTACAATTATACTGTGTATGACTGAGAAACCAGCTTCATTAGAATATATTCTCTATGAAGTAATATCAGCTTTTGGTACTGTTGGGTTAACTCTCGGATTAACACCTGACCTAAGTGTACCAGGTAAGATAATATTAAGTTTTATTATGTATGCTGGAAGATTAGGTCCTTTAACATTGGCGTTATCTTTGGCTCAAAAAACTATTCCAGGAACAATAAAATATCCTGAGGACAAAATTTTAATTGGATAGGGGTGGATTTTGTGGATAAAAAACAATATGTTGTAATAGGTCTTGGAAGATTTGGAACAGCTGTGGCCAAAACTTTATATGAACTAGATAACGATGTTTTAGCAATAGATTCCGATGAACAGAGAGTTCAAGATGTTTCAGAATATGTTACCCATGCTATTCATACAAATGCTACAGATGAAGAAAGTTTAAGATCTCTTGGAATAAGCAATTTTGATGTAGCAATAATAGGTATAGGCGTTAACATGGAAGATAGTATCATGGTTACTCTTCTAGTTAAAGAATTAGGTGTAAAATATGTAATTGCTAAAGCAAATACAAGCATTCATGCGAAAATTTTATATAAAATAGGTGCGGACAAAGTAGTTTTCCCAGAGAGAGATATGGGAATAAGAGTTGTTCAAGATATGGTTTCAAGCAGCATATTAGATTACATTGAGTTATCATCAGAATATGGTATTGCAGAAATAATACCAAATGAAAATTGGAATAATAAGACCTTAGAGCAATTGGATTTAAGATCAAGATATGGAATAAATATTGTAGCTATAAAGAGAAAAGATGATATTGATATAGCTCCTAGTCCTGAATATAGAATTCTACGTGGTGATATAATAGTAGCAATTGGAACATATAAACATCTAAATAAGTTAGATGTTATTAATGGATAGGAGTGCATGTAATTGGAAACCATACAAAGCAAAGATAATTCACTGATTAAGGATACAAAGAAACTAAAAGATAAGAAATATAGAATTGAAAGTAGTAGATTTTTAATTGAAGGGTTTAGATTTGTAGGTGAAGCCTTACAATCTGATTTTATTGTTCCTTTAGTATTTGTAAGTGAAAGTGCTTTAGATAGATGGCAAAGTTTCAATATGCAAGATAAAGTTCAAAAAAACACTAAGGTTTATTCTGTTACAGATCAAATACTAAAAATTATTAGCGGTACAGATACTCCTCAGGGAATCGTTGCGGTGGTAAATAATAAAAATATAGACGCGGAAAACAAACAAGGATTTTATATACTAGTTGATAAAGTTCAAGACCCAGGAAACATGGGTACAATAATAAGAACAGCACACGCATCAGGGGCTCTAGGAGTTATAATAACAAAAGGAACTGTGGACATATATAACGAAAAAACTCTTAGGTCTACTATGGGATCAATTTTTCATATACCTATAATTCACGATATAAACTTAGAAAGTGTAAAGAGCTTAAAGAGCAATGGATTTAGATTAGTTGGTAGTTCTCTAGATACAGATAAAAATTTTTATGATGTAGATTTGAATGATAAGGTTATAATAGCAGTAGGTAATGAAGGCAGTGGCATAAGCGGTGAATTAATGGATATAGCAGATGTTAAAATTAAAATCCCTATGCCTGGTGGAGCAGAATCCTTAAATGTTTCTGTGGCAGCATCTATTATGATGTTTGAAGCAGTTAGGCAAAAACTGATATAACATATTATTTTGGTAAATAGAAAATTAGGTAAAATTTATATTGACAATTTCAATATGAATATGTAAAATAAGAAAATATAAAATTGCATATATTACTATGATGGAGAAAGTAAATATATATAGTTTTTTTAGAGAGAGAAGGTCGAGGCTGAAAACCTTCTTAAAAGCTTTTATATTGAAGTTCACTCTGGAGTTCTAATTGTGAGATTAAAATTAGCAGTTAGCGGTTAAAGCCGATAAATTTCTAAAGTGGATATTGATTGTTTAAACAATATCAATTTGGGTGGTAACGCGGATATAAGTTCGTCCCTTTTAAAGGGATGAACTTTTTATTTTGTAAAAAAACATTGTATATGTATTGTTAATAAAAATTTGAAAGGAGAATAAAAAATGAAGGAAAATTTAGAAGCTATAAAAAATAGTGCTCTTGAAGAATTAAAAAATGCTCAAAATAGCTCTGAGCTTGAAAATATCAGAGTTAAATATCTTGGGAAAAAGGGTGAATTGACACAAATATTGAGGGGGATGGGATCACTATCCGCTGAAGAAAGACCTTTAGTTGGAAAAATGGCTAATGAAGTAAGAGAAGCTATAGAAAATGCCTTAGAGGAGTTTTCAAGAGAAATAAAGAACAAAGAAAAGAATTCAAGACTGCAAAATGAAATAATTGATATTTCTATGCCAGGCATAAGACAAAATCTAGGCAGAAGACATCCTTTGGAACAGACTTTAGATGAGATGAAAGAAATATTTATATCTATGGGATTCACTATAGAAGAAGGCCCAGAAGTAGAGCTTGATTATTATAACTTTGAAGCTTTAAACATTCCTAAGAATCATCCAGCAAGAGGAGAACAAGATACATTCTATATAAATGATAATTTAGTCTTGAGAACGCAAACTTCGCCAATTCAGATAAGAACTATGGAGAATCAAAAGCCTCCAATAAAGATGATAGCACCTGGAAAAGTTTATCGTTCAGATGCTGTGGATGCAACACACTCTCCAATATTCTATCAAATGGAAGGATTAGTTGTTGATAAAGGAATAACTTTTGCTGACCTTAAAGGTACTTTGGAATCATTTGCAAAGAAGATGCTTGGAGATAAGCTAAAAACTAAGTTCAGACCGCATCATTTCCCATTTACAGAGCCTTCAGCTGAAATGGATGCTACATGCTTCGTGTGCGGTGGAGAAGGATGTAGAGTATGTAAAGGAGAAGGATGGATAGAACTTTTAGGTTGTGGAATGGTTCATCCACAGGTTTTAAGAAATTGTGGCATAGATCCAGAAGTGTATAGTGGATTTGCCTTTGGATTTGGTGTAGATAGAATGGTTATGCTTAAATATGGTTTAGATGATATAAGACAGCTATATGAAAGTGATATGAGATTTTTAAATCAGTTCTAATAATTTAAAAGTAAAGAATGAGAGTATTATCCAACGAATAAAGATAAAACTTAAAATTAAAAAAGGAGGATTTTATTATGAAGGTTCCAGTTAAATGGTTAAAAGATTATGTTGATATAGATATTTCACCAAAGGAATTAGGAGATAGATTAACTTTAAGTGGCTCAAAGGTTGAAGAGGTTATAACAACAGGTGATGAAATACAGAATGTTGTTACAGGGAAAATAATAAAAATAGAAAAACATCCGGATGCAGAAAAGTTATCTATATGTCAGGTAGACATTGGAGAAAGTGACCCTATACAAATTGTTACAGCAGCAACAAATATGAAAGAGCAAGATGTAGTACCGACAGCTCTCCATGGATCGACTCTTCATGGAGGGTTAAAGATAAAAAAAGGAAAGCTTAGAGGAGCTGTTTCTAACGGGATGTTTTGCTCAGAAGAAGAACTGGGGATAGCTGGAGATGAGCCAGTTCATGGACTTATGATACTTACACAGGATACGCCTGTTGGCGAAGATATAAAAGATATTTTGGATATGACAAGTGCAGTAATTGATTTAGAGATAACATCAAATAGACCGGATTGTTTAAGCGTAGTTGGAATAGCAAGAGAAACTGCTGCCACATTAAATAAGACTTATAAAATGCCTCAACTTGGCTATAAAGTAGGCTGCAAAGATAATATTCAAAATGAAATTAAAGTAGAAGTAAAAGACAGCCTATGTAGAAGATATATAGCTAGAGGAATAAAAAGTGTTAAGATTCAACCATCTCCAGGCTGGATGCAGGATAGACTTTTAGAAGCCGGTGTAAGACCAATAAACAATATAGTAGATATAACAAACTATGTTATGTTAGAGCTGGGGCAACCAATGCATGCCTTTGATGTTAGAGAAATAACATCAAAGAATATAGTAGTTGAGAGAGCAAAAGATGGAGAAAAGTTTGTTACATTAGATGGCCAAGAAAGAATTTTGACTTCAAATGTGTTGAATATAAAAGATGGAGAAAAGACAATAGGACTTGCTGGAATAATGGGAGGTTTAGATTCCGAAGTTAAGGATGATACTTCTTATGTAATATTTGAGAGTGCCAATTTTAATGGAACAAATATAAGAGTTTCTTCTAAGCAATTAGGTTTAAGAACAGAGGCTTCTTCAAGATTTGAAAAAGATTTAGATCCTAA
Organism: Clostridium nitrophenolicum; assembly: GCF_055391695.1. NCBI lineage: Bacteria > Bacillati > Bacillota > Clostridia > Eubacteriales > Clostridiaceae > Clostridium > Clostridium nitrophenolicum. The sequence continues at coordinate 4,935,952 of NZ_AP042469.1, read as the reverse complement.
TTTAGCTCAAATTGCTATGGACAGAGCATGTAATCTTGTTGAGGAATTAGGTGCAGGAGAAATTATGGAAGGAACTATTGATATATATCCTGAAAAACTTCAGCCTCATAGCTTAGAAGTGGATTATAAATGGGTGAATAAGTTCCTTGGAACAGAGATTTCTAAAGAAGATATGAAAAATTACTTAGATAGATTAGAACTAGGCACAGAGATAAATGGCGATACTCTAGCTATTAATATTCCTACCTTTAGGTGTGATGTAAATATAAAGGAAGATATAGCCGAGGAAATAGCGAGAATATATGGATATAATAATATCCCTACTACCCTTATAGAAAGTGTTAGTTCAAGAAGCGGAAAAAATAAAAAACAGCATTTAGATGATAAGGTAGTGGAGGTATTAATTGGAAGCGGTATTAATCAATCTATAAGTTATTCCTTTGTAAGCCCTAAGGTATTCGATAAAATACGTCTACCAGAAGATAGCAGTTTTAGAAATGCTGTAGTCATAAAAAATCCATTAGGGGAAGACTATAGTATAATGAGAACTACTACTATACCATCTATGATGGAAGCACTAGCTAGAAACTACTCTAGAAACAATGAATATGCAAGATTATTTGAAGTTGGTAAGGCTTATATTCCAAATGAAGATTTAAGTAAGCTTCCTGAAGAAAGAAATATTGTAACTATAGGATTATATGGAGATGTTGACTATTTCCACATAAAAGGAGTAGTTGAGAATATAATAGAAACACTGGGAATTGATAAGGCGTCCTTTAAAAGAGAAAGTGAGGATCCAAGCTTCCATCCTGGAAAAACAGCAGCACTTTATATAAAGAAGGATCTTGTAGGTGTATTAGGGGAAGTTCATCCAGATGTATCAGAAAACTATGGAATATCAGAAAGATGCTATATTGCAGAACTTAACCTTGATGTATTATACAGCAATGCTAATTTGGATAAAAAATACAAGGCACTTCCTAAATTCCCAGCTGTAACAAGAGACATGGCAATTTTAGTAGATGATGCCATACTTGTACAGGATATAGAAGATGTGATGTGGAAACAGGGTGGAAATATATTAGAAAGCGTTAAGTTATTTGATGTATACAAGGGAGAGCAAATTCCAGAAGGAAAGAAAAGTATAGCTTATTCTATGGTTTATAGAGTGGATAATAGAACCTTGACTGATGCTGATGTAAATAAGGTTTATGACAAAATAGTTAGAACCTTAGAAAATAGACTTGGAGCACAACACAGACAATAGTAAAAATTGATAAAAGGTTTATTTAACATGATAAGGGTAGTATAATGTAAGAAATATATTATACTACCTTTTGTTAAGTTTAGGTAAAAATAAACTGTTTAATACATTAAGATTTTATGATAGAATAAAATTATAAAAAATTGGAATAAAGAGTAATTATCTAAGAGGGTGTTTACATGAATATAGTAACGGTTAAGATAAATGGCATTGAATATAATTTAAAAGGTGACGAACGAGAAGAATATTTACATAAAGTAGCCGGTTATGTAGATAAAAAGGTAAAAAACATACTAGAAAATAATAGAAAATTAAGTACATCATCAGCAGCAATTCTTTCTGCTGTAAATGTTGTTGATGATATGTTTAAAAAACAAAAAGAATATGAGGAGCTTATTAATAAATTAAACGAAATAGAGAAAGTTCAGAGCAGTTATATGGAACACATAGAAACTCTAAAAAAGCAGCTTAATCATATGGAGCAATATAATAATGAGCTTCAACTAAAGTTAAAAAATAATGTAAGCAATCAGCAGGTAGAACAGCTGCAGCAAAGTGTTCAGAAGCTTACTGAGGAATTAGATATAACTCAAGAAACAGCACAAAGACATATGAAGGAAAACTCAGTTCTTAAATCGGAAAATAAGGAATTTAAGTTTCAACTTCAATCCGCCAAATATAAAATAATAGATTTACAACACAAATTAGTTGAAAATCAAATAAATTTGGCAAAGGAAAAAAAACAAAAACACCCGTTTTTGAATGATAGTACAAAGTAAAATCCGAACTAATTGTTTTCAATTAGTTCGGATTTTATTTTGTATATTTTTATGTAACATTTAAGAATAAAAAAATATACTGGTAATAGATATATACTACAAATAGTATTATCAAGGAGGAATTTATGATATATTTAGATAATGCAGCTACGTCTTTTCCTAAGCCTGATGGAGTATATGACGCAGTTGTAGAATGTATGAAAAATTATGCTGCTAATCCAGGCAGGGCATCTCATGACATGGCTTTAAAGGCATCATCTAAAATCATGGAAACAAGACAGTGCATTTCCAAGTTATTCAACATTTCAAATCCGCTCAATATAGTGTTTACTAGTAACGCTACTGAGGGGCTTAATATAGGAATAAAGGGAGTAGTAAAAAAAGGTGACCATGTCATAAGTACGGTAATTGAGCATAATTCCGTGCTGAGGCCTTTAAATTATCTATCAAAACAAGGTGTAGAAGTTACATTACTCGGAGTTAATGAACTTGGGTATTTAAATATAAAGGATTTAAAAAAGGAAATAAGAAAGAATACAAAAGCAATCATAATAAATCATGCTTCAAATGTATTGGGAACTATTCAGAATATAAATAGTATAGGAGCTATAGCAAGGAAGTCAGGCATCATATTTATTTTGGATGCTTCTCAAAGTGCTGGAGCTATCCCAATAGATGTAGAAAGCGATAATATAGATATTTTAGCTTTCCCAGGCCATAAAGGTCTATTTGGACCACAAGGAACTGGTGGATTGTATATAAGAGAAGGAATTAATTTAAGTGATTTTAAGCAAGGGGGAACTGGAAGTAATTCTAACTCTATGAGCCAACCAGATTTTCTACCTGACAAATTTGAAAGTGGAACGTTAAATACCCCAGGAATAGCTGGCTTATGTGAAGGAATCAAATTTATTGAGAAAACTGGAATAAAAAATATCCAAAAACATGAGGAAAACCTGACAGAGCATTTGCTTGAAGAACTAAAAAAGATTGATTATGTAAAAATATATGGACCAGCTTATCATACAAATAGAAGCTCGGTAATATCAATTGCTTTAGAAAATATAGATAGCTCTCAAGTGGGATATTTATTAAATAAAAAAGGGATTGCCGTTAGAACAGGGTATCATTGTGCTCCATTAATTCACGGTGTAATAGGTACGAATAAATCGGGAACTGTAAGAATAAGTCCAGGATATTTTAATACTAATGAAGATATAGAAAGTATAGTTAAAGCCATAAAAGGAATATATGAAAGCAAATAAGTTAGTGTAGGATTAAATAAAAATGTGAAAGGGAGAGTATAGTTTGAGCAAGTCGATAGATGTTTCTATTATCATCGCATGCAAAAATGAAGTAAATACGTTGAAGTCAACAGTGGATTCTATAATAAGTTCTAATAACTTTATTAATTTTGAAATTATTGTAGTAGATGATGGTTCTAGTGACTTTAGCACAGAGTTCTTAACATCTTCCTCAAATAAAGATATTTACAAAGATGTTGTGCTCATTAAAACGGATAAGCAAGGTGTGGCAGAAGCAAGAAATGCTGGGGCTAAGGCTGCTAAAGGAAACTATTTATTTTTTTGTGATGCGCATGTAAAAGTACCGGTACGATGGTTAGACAACTTAGTAAATACACTAAATTATAATAATGCTCATATAGTGGCTCCATGTATTGTGAATACAACTGATATAGATATGATAAATACTTTAGAGCCTGCGTATGGAATGACTTGTGACGATAAACTTAGAGCTATATGGTTAACAAACAGGTGTAACAAAATAACTGAAATTCCTTTTGCCTGTGGATGTACTTTGGGAATAACAAGAGAAGTATTTGAAAAGGTAAACGGATTTGATCATATCTTTCAAATATATGGAAGTGAAGATTTTGAAATATGTCTTAAGGCATGGCTCTATGGTTATAGGGTTGTAGTTAACCCAGAGGTGATAGTACAACATTATTTTAAAAGTGTGCATTCATATAAAATAACTACATCTAATATAATTTTTAATATATTATGTCTTGCTTATTCACATTTTAATAAGAAACGTATTATTAAGACTATAGATATCGTAAAAAATGATTTGGCTTTTTCTATTGCGGCAGAGGACATAAGGAGTAATTTAGAAATAATCTTTGAACAAAGAGAAAGATATTTTAAACAACGCATATACAATGATGACTTTTTCTTTGATAAATTTAATATTCCTTTTTAAAAATAACAATTTTACACATTACTCATATACTAGATTAGTGTGGATTTAAAAATATGAGAAGGAGAATGGGGTTTGAGCAAGTTATTGTCTAAATCAGAAAGTTTAATTGATGTTTCTGTTATTATTCCCTGTAAAAATGAAGTGAATAACTTAAAATCAACAGTAGATTTTATAATGAACAGCAAAAATTCACTAAGTTTTGAAATTATAGTAGTAGATGACGCTTCTGTGGACCTAAGTACAGAATTTTTAAGCTCGGATTTAAATAAAAATATCTACAAAGATATTGTTTTAGTAAAAACTAATAATGTGGGAGCTGCTGAAGCTAGAAACACCGGGGGAAAAGCTGCGAAAGGAAAGTACTTATTTTTTTGTGATGCTCATGTAAAGGTACCGGATGGATGGTTAGACAGCTTGGTAAATACATTAAAAGATTGTAATGCTGACTTGGTGGCTCCGTGTATTGTAGATATGTCAAATATAACATCGGCAGGCTACGGTCAGACATGGGATAATCAACTTAAAATTACCTGGTTAACAAGCAATCCAGGGAATATAGTAGAAATTCCTATTGCATGTGGCTGTGCATTTGGTATAACCAAAGAGGCTTTTGAAAAGATAGGAGGTTTTGATCACTTTTTTCAGGTATGGGGTAAGGAAGATGAGGAATTATGCTTTAAAGCATGGCTCTATGGTTATAAGACTATAGTTGATCCTGAAGTGAAAGTACAGCATCTTTTTAGACCTAGGCATCCATATCAGGTAACTACAGCTAATGTGACTTATAACATGCTGTGCATTGCCTACTCTCATTTTAAAAAAGAGCGTATTATTAAGACTATAAATATAGCAAAAAATGATTTCTTTTTTTCAACTGCATCAGCGGATATAAAAAAGAATTTAGATTTAATTTTAAAACAAAGAGAGCAGTATTTTAGAGAACGTGTATATGATGATGATTTTTTCTTTGAAAAGTTTAATATTTTATTTTAGTTAAATTTCTATAAGGTTAAATTAATAAATTTTTAATAATAAAGATCCTCACAGTTTTAAAGTGAGGATTTTTCTATTAAAAAAATTAAGCCCTTGCAGAAAGCAAGGACTAAATGTTTTTTATATTATTATGATTTTATATATTTTTAGCATGGTGGGCAAGTAGTTGGCGGACATGTTGTTGGTGGACACGTTGTCGGAGGGCAAGTAGTTGGCGGACATGTTGTCGGAGGACACGTTGTTGGTGGACACGTTGTTGTAGGACAAATTGTTGGCGGACATGTTGTTGTTGGCACACAAGTTGGCGGACATGTTGTTGGTACACATGTTGTTGGTGGAGGACAAGTTGTTGGAAGTATGAATCGTCCGCTAAATCTTATAGATTTACCACTTGTTTGAACTCCAGTAACACAATTTATTATTTCAGGGCTATTAAAACAAACCTGAATTACATCACAAGGTATAGGATTAGACTGTGGCGTAGAATTTGATGTAAAATTAATAATCTGATCTATGCATACGGAACCTTGGCAGCATATATCTGCCTTACCATTTTTAGATGGGCATGTGTTGCCAAAGCCTGTGACAGTACAAGCATTATCGAATTGAGCAGTTGCGTGTATAATAAATTGAATGCAACCAGTAGCTTTTATAGGAAATACACTTACAGTAATTGGATTACAATTACTTAAAGGAATTTGGAAGTTGCATGGTTGCCCTGTTACACAGCTTAAGCAGCTAACAAAATTAATTGTTGGATCACTAATATTTACTAAATTAAATTGATTAGGAATATCTACGGTGCAGCAAAATGGTACTTGATTGCAACATGCAGAGGAAGAGGTAGTAGCGCCTACCTGAATATTACTATCTTCTATCTGTACTTCAACAATATTAAGTAAGCTTTCAAGGTCTGCTTTTTCTTCTTCACTTAAGTCGGTAGTTGCTTGCTCATTAAATATGTCTTCTATTTTTGTTATTATTTCGTAAATTTCCTTCACTTATTATCTCTCCTTTAAAAAGTAATTATTAATACTAACTCAATATCATTTTATGTAATAAGATATAATGTGTTACTGTTTAAACCGTTATTTTATTAAAGAAGTAAACTTAATATTAATGTATGTGAACTTATAATATTTACTTACATAATATATTATAAATAGCGATATTTATAATTTAGATAAGCTGTTTAGATTAATAATAACGAAAATTCAGGAGTTGATAAAATGGAGGAAAATGAATTCAAATATCTTCTAATCTTTGAATCTTATAATCAAGCTATATTACTATATAATGAACTATTAAAAAGAGGATGTAATGTGGAATTAGTTTCAACACCATGTAGAATTTCTAGGGGATGTAGTCAATCAATAGTGTTTACAAAAGAAGATATTAAAAAAATTAAAGAAGAGGCGAAAAGAAATAAAGTTATAATTAGAGATATTTATAAAATGATTAATAGAAATGGTACCTATGAGTATACTCGTATTTAGAAGATATAAATAATAAAGTCCGGATAAATACCGGACTTATGAGTTATTCTTAAAGAGCTTTTGAAACCAGTTTCTTTTTTCTAATTTTTTAATTAGATTTTCTAATTGATTATTCTTTATTTCAAGTTCATTTTTTAAGATTAGATTATGTTGCGATAATTCTATAATTTTTTTATCTTTATCAGCAAGCAAGATTTGTAATTCTTGTATAAACTTTTTCTCTTTTCTATTATAAGTTGATGTCAAATTATTTATAGGCATAAAAAGAGAATTATTTGAAGAATTCTTATCTATATAAAATGAACTTGCAGTATTCCCTTCAAGGTTTATTACGGGATAAGGAAAAGAACCCATATCAATAGTAGTAAATATACTTTTGTAATCTTTATCAGTTTGATGATTGCTTAAATATATACCTGTAAAAAATTTATCTTTTTTTTGTGCTAAAATTTTTTTATCTTCCCAGTCATCTTTACCAAAAAGGGATTTTCTATACACAATTTGTCCATTCTCTTCCCAAGTAACATATGAGTTTCCATTTTTATTTACGATACTTGCATGAGCTGAATTAGTGTTTCCATCTGAAAGCATAATGGGATTTGACCATTGAGAATTATAGGAATCTAAGTCTTTATATTTTACAAATGTCTGAATGTTTTTATTAAATGAGCTATTATAGCAAAGTAATGCAGTGTTTTTATCATTGATAAGAAAATTAGCATTATTAGCAGAAGGTATAAAAATATTATCATCATAAGTTTGCCAATTTCGTAAACAAGTATCAAACTTTTTAAGTGTAAAGTTATTGTGATTTTTGGAATAAAATATATAAATGTTGTTATTCTCCACATCTACTATATATGGATATATATATTTTGAAAAAGTAATATCCTCAATTTTTGTATTGTGAAAAGTATTGTTTTCCAAAAATCCATGATAAATACTCTTATGAGAAGGTTGAAGCTTGTTTTCCAATATGTAAAAAATATGTGGTTTAAATTCAACTGTTTTTAATGAAAGAAAAGGTATATTAAATACTTTATTATCAAAATTAAACAAATTAATATCTTTGTGAAAGTTTGATGGATATGCAGTATATTTTACATTTCCATCATCAGAAGCATATAGTATATGAATTTTATCTAGTGAATCAATCTCAGCAGAAAAATTAATAATACTTTCCTTAAATACAGATGAAGATGTAATCCCTTTATAGTTATAAGATTGCAAGAATAGATTTTTGTGATTGTTTAATGTAAATCTATAGAATATGCTCTTAGAGTTTCTTACTACAAAACAGTATCTATTATTATAAATCACATTTTACACCCCACTTTGGTAAAAAGAGATAATTATTAAATCAATTCAAAACACATTAATTTTCGAATTAGTCATTATGCTCATATTAGTAAATATTATTCTGAAGTACATATAAATATGAAAACTACTTAATCATAGTTAATAATTTCTTTTGTAAAAAATAAATAATTTTTATATTAAAATCAGTAACACAACTTAATTTAATTCATATATTGATATTAGAAAGCTATGCTTTTCTTATCTTATCCACCTAAAAAGTTAATGTAGTAGGAAAATTGTAATTAAAATAATTTAGAGGAGGAATGACCTAATGCCTGTATCTGATTTAACAAGGAGAATTAGATATTTTGTATCTAACAATGGAGGTATATCCATTGTTGATGAATTTACTAATGCGATCATTAAAACAATTAACACAGGATTGGGAGCTGCAGAAGTTGTACGTGCAACTTATGATACTGATGATCGTGTATATGTAGCTAATGCAGGTTCAAATACAATATCAGCTATATGTATTAATGGTACAGTTAAAACTTACAACATTCCAAATAATGGTTTTTTAGATGTATGGCCTGAAGATGCCAAACTATATGCATCTACTGGAACAACTGTTACTGTAAATGATTTATTAAGTGGATCACTAATAGGAACCATAACAGGTTTTACTAATGTGCAGTATATAAAACTAAATAATAGTGGAAACTTATTGTATGTTGTAGACACTGGAGATAATTCAGTAAAAATAATTAGCACATTAACATTAAGAGAGGTAGGTAAGATATCATCAGGAATAGCTCCGAATTTTATATTATTTAGCAGCGATGGAACTAAGGCATATATATCAAATTCAGGAAGTGCAAGTGTAAGTGAAATAAATCTTTCTGATAATTCAATTTTAAATAATATACCATTAGGAGTAGGTGTGGTACCAAATGGTCTTGTAGTATTTGGTAATATCTTATATGTTGCAAATACAGCAGGAAGTATAATACCAGTAAACATACTAGCTGGCACACCATTAACACCTATAGCATTAGGTGGAAGTCCTCAAAGAGTAATCTTGTCACCTGATAAAACAAGGTTATATGTAACAAACTCTGCAAATTTAAGTGTAAATATGATAGATCCTCTGACAAATGTCCTAATTGGAAGTATTGGTGGATTTACAGGTGCTCCTATAGGTATAATAGGAACTTACGAAGGTTCTTTAATTTCTCCAGGAGATCCTATTGATTTAACTGACAGTTATCAGTTAGATGATATTTCTGAATCTGTATGTATTATAACTAATAAAGTCTTTGCACATTGTCAGCAAAGGGTTTGCTTCCCTAATGTTACTGTAGATAGTTTTCCTACTACAGGAGGACCATTTGTAATAGAAAAAATATCATTTGGTAATGGTTTTATAGTACCAGGAACAGAAGTTAGGGTGCCAATACCTGAAAGACCAAATTTCTCAAGAGTAGAATTTGTGTTAAGAGTTCCTTATACTATAGAATATAGAAACGCAGCAGGAGTTACAGGAGAAATTAATGGATTCCTACCAGATATTGATAAGGATGTAATATTATTTATTCCAGAAGCTAGAGATGAGTTTAGTTTTAATATCGTTGTAGAAACTAGATCAGAGATTTTAAATAATCCTAGTTTTATAAATGGAGTACTGAACTTTGCAGTGGGAGTATTCATAGTATACAAAGTAGTAGGAGAAGTGCAACTTTTAATACCAGCATTTGGATATTGTCCGGCACCTCCTGAATGTGAAGAATATATAACACCACCAGAAGATAATGTATGCGAAAGATTTATAGATTTTACTCTGACTCCATTCCCAGAAGATTTCTTTCCATACCAATATGAGGATATAAACTGTTCAAATAGCTAAATAAATATAGCATTTAAAAAGAGCAGGCACTTGTCTGCTCTAAATTGTTATTATTTGGAGGGGGAAAATTAATGGAAGAATTGAAAAATGCTATAACTGGGGAAGAACTAAAAGTAAAAGCAATAGAGTTTTATGATAAATATAAAAAAGATGAAGAGTTACTTAAGCTCATTCAGAATGAGGAATTTCTATATACGTTATCAAAAATATATGATTTAATAAATAAAAATCCCAATAGAGCAACACCTCATAAGATAACAATAAAAGGTTATAGCAACATAGAAGAAAAAAGAAGAATTATGGAAGATAAGTATAATATGAGTCAATATAAGCTTATAATGTTAAAGGATAAAACTGAACTAATTGAATTGTATGATTCGGATAAAGTTGTAGCCTATGCTTTTATAAGTTATGAGAATGAGTTGGATTTTGGGAAATATGGTTTTTTACATTTTATGGGGTTTAAAAGTAATGAAGATAGTAAGTATTATAAAAAGTTTGAAAAACTTATAACACAAAAGCTAAAAAATAGGAACATACAATATTTTGATAGAATTATAAGTTTTAAATATGACAATGATAAGGAAAACAAGGCTTTAGAAGAAATTAAAGATATGGGATATATGTGTATATGGAAAAATTGCAAAGCAAGGGTAAATATAAAGAATTACAATAATCTACCTGTTATCGGAGATATAATAAAAGTTAAACATATTGACATGGATTACACAGGCATAGGTAAGATAATGCCAGCGCGATTTGAAAGTAAGAGTAATATTTATGAAGGTAGTTTAGAAAAAGATAAGTTTTTTATAAATGTAATTAGTAAGGAAGGTAAAGCCTTTGTAAATATATATATATATAATGGCAAAATTGATGATAAAGATTATATTAGACAGGTATATGAGCTAACTTTTAAATTTTTAGCAGAACATAATGTAGAGGAGCTAGTCACATTTATATCTCCAGACAATATAATATTATTAAGGGATAATATTAACCTTGATATATTACAAAATATATATTGGTTGAGAAAAGGGCTCTAGTTGGGAGTTGGTAAATGTGTATAATGAACAATCTCAATATTTGTTAGTTTTTGCTTCACATAACCAAGCTGTATTTTTATTTAATAAGCTTTTAAGAAAGGGATATAAAGTTGAACTTGTATCCACTCCGTGCACTCTTTCAGCAGGATGTACTCAGTCTATAAAATTTAAGGAAAAGGATATGCAAGTAATAAAAACAGAGATTAAAGCTGGAGCTATGAGAGTAAAAGGCATATATAAAATAACTAAAAATGGATCTAAATATGCCTATATAAAAGTAACTTAAAGGACCAATAATTGGTCCTTTAAGTTTTAAATAAATCCATAAAACTTTTCTTTTTTGGTAGTTCTGAATTGTCTGTATCCTTGTCTTTGGATTGCAGTTTAAGTTCAAGCTTTTCTATTTTAATATTAAGATTTTGTATTAATAACTCATCTTCATTTACTAAATCTTTTAGTGAAGCATAGGAACTGTTTAACTCCTTAAGCTCAGATTCTTTTTGAACAAGATTATTTTTAAGTTGTTCAATTTCGCTGTTCTTCACATTAACGATATTTCTAAGTTGTTCTAGCTCACTATCTTTTAATCTAATACTATCTTTCAGTTGTACTAATTCATTATTATTCATATTAATACTATTCCTGAGTTGCGCTAATTCACTATTATTTGCATTAAAACTACTTTTAAGTTGCTCTAATTCGCTATTCTTTAAGCTGAGATTATTTTCAAGTCGATTTAATTCATTGTCTTTTAATATAAGACTATTTTTGTGTTCTTCAACCTCGTTTTCTTTTAGATAAAGATCATTTTTTAACTTTTCTATTTTTGAGCATTTTAATTCAATATCTAATTCATTAACACTAACAGTTTTTTTGCTAGTTTTATCTTTAAAATTACTAAGTCCTGAGTTATTAGGGCCTATAAAGTTAATATCATTGAATTCTAAATCTGACACATTAATATTGTCTAGATGAGAAATTCGTTCATTATTGTCTATAACTCTATTATTCAAATTACTATTTTGAGTAATTATTTTTAAGGTTTCTTTTAGTGGCCCATTAAGAGGGTTAAATTTTTGCTCAATTTTTTTAAAATCAACCTTTAGAAATTCTTTTACAGTATTATGTTCCAAAATAGTATAAGGAGGGGTTGTATTCATAAAGAATAGAAAATTACTTTTGGTAGTGTATTGCAGTTTTTTATTAGTTATATATTGACAACTAGATATTATATCTTTATATAATATTAATTTTTTCTCGTCTAAGCCACTATTTTCATAAAGAGACCTTTTTAATAGTAATGTATCGTTATCTTGCCAAAATAAAAATATTGCATCACTTCTGCATAATACAGACGGTAATAAAAGATCATAAGTATTAGTTTTAACTGGCAATCCATCAGACCAAATAGAGCTATTAATATTAAAATCTTTAAACTTTAATAATGTATTGGTATTTCTGTAAATATATGAATTATAACATATAGTACCTATACCTAAACTATTTATAAATAATTCTGCATCCTGACAATTTGTAAGAAGTATATTTGTGTCAGTCGTTGACCACATGTTAAATTTCATATTAAATTTTTGTATGGAATACTGATCCTGTGAGTTTGTTGAATAAAAAATATAAATATTATTCTTATAAAAATCAATACTATAAGGTACTGATTTTTTTATAAGAGATATTTCATCTAGTTTCTTAGAATTCCATGTATTGTTGTATAGGAAACTATGATTTATACTCCATTTATCGATAACATATTTGCTTTGTGCCATGTAAAAAACATGAATGCTAGAGGATATAAGTTTTATAGTAAGATAATCAAATTTATAATCTTTAGAAGACACACTACTTATGTTTTTTTCAACGTTTGGCGAATCTAAAGTTGAGTATTTTAAAATACCGTCTTTATTTGTATAGATGATATGAATTCTATCCATATCATCTATATCTACAGAATAATCCAGTACCGAGTGCTTATAGATGAATCTAGTACTATTATTAATATTAGATTCATCGTAATTTTCTACATTTAAATTATTAAAAGAATCTAACCAAAATTTATAAATAATATTTTGTGAGTTACTTATAATACAAGGCAAATCTTTATAAATCATAAATCAACCTTTCCTTTATAATTACTAAAAATAACTATACATAATTTGAGTTGTATTAATATATATGAAATTTAATAAAATTTTATTAATATAATTTAAGTCACTCAATTTTATTAAAATGAGTTTTATCCGTATCAAAGTTAAGTGTAAAGGCGTTAAATCTAGATATTCAAGACTTTATTCACCATTTTTTTTATTAAACATATAATATATATAAGGTAATAGAGTTTTGTAGAAGCAATAAACATTGTTCAATCAATGGGTGAAATGGAGGGTTACTATGAGAATTCTTCTTTTGGAGGATGCACCTATTTTTCAATATGGATTTGCAGCTGCTATGATAAAAAAGGGTATTGAAGTCAGATATACATCACTTTATGCTGAAATAAATAAGGGAAAGCTGGATGCACTTCGAGAAGAAATAGAACAATTTAAACCTGATATCGTATTGAATGCAGGCATGTGTATAATGTGTAACTTAAATGAAATGTTTAAAGTTTTAAAATATTATTCTTTACCCTATGTATATTGGGCTATAGAAGATCCTGTTTATTTCACTCACATTTCACTAAAGCATGCATTAATGTCTGAAATGTGTATGACCACAGCAGCTGAGTGTATTCAAAAATATAAAAGGTATGGTATAAGTGCTGTGTTCATGATGTTTGGATGCAACAAGGACTTTCATTATAAGGGCAAGTTTAACTCTAAATTTAATCATGACATAATCTTTATAGGAAACAATTATACTGAGCATTCTTCAAGAAAAAAGGGAATAGATATTATATTAAAGCCCTTAGTACAAAGAGGTTATGACATTAAGGTTTATGGGAACGATTGGTGGTTTGATACTTCTCAAAGTTTTGTTCTAGATAAAAAGTATTATGGGGGCTACTGTGATTATAAAGAGCTTCCAGATGCCTATGCCACAGCTAAAATTGCTCTTGGAATGCATTCTGTTGCTAATTCTAGTACCATGATGAGTATGAGAACTTTTGAAATTTTGGGCTGTGGAGGTTTTTATTTAACACAACATACGCCAGCAATTCAAAGGTATTTTTCAAATGAAAAGCATTTGACGTGGAGTGAAAGTCCTTATGCTACTTTAAGAATGGTAGATCGATATTTAAATAATAAAGAAGGAAGAGAAAAAATAGCTTTAGAAGGACAGAAAGAATGTTATTTAAAACATGATTATGACAAAAAGATCGATATATTTATTTATGAGTTGAAACGAAGAAATCTTTTGAAATAATTATACCATAAGATCAGTAACGAACTATTTAATAATATCAATATAGTTTAAATTTAATATATCTTAGAGGTGATGTTATTGAAAATTATGACTTTGAGTACAGCTCCGATTATAAAATACGGGATTGGTCACGCTATAGCACAAAGTCCAATAGAAATTATATATACTAATTTTGGAAAAGACATTTCCTGTGGAAACTATAAATCTTTAATATATGCGATTGAGCGGTATAAGCCCGATGCTTTCTTTTATGAACATGTAGCAATATATAAAAATAGAGATATATTTTTTAAATTAACAGAAAAATATAATATTCCAATACTATATTGGGCTATAGATGATCCTATAGAAATGATGAGTGAATCAATAAAACACGCAAAAAAATCTTTATTAACATTTACTCCCTCTGTTGAATGCATTGCAAAATATAAGGCAATGGGAATCGATGCATCTCTACTAATGTTTGGATGTAATGAAGACATTCAGGTAGTAGGAAAATATGATGAAAAATTTAATCATGATATAATATTTATAGGCAATAATTATTCTAGATATCCTGCAAGACTTCAAGGATACAAAACTATGATAGAGCCACTAATAAAAAGAGGATACGATATTAAAATTTATGGAAACAGATGGTGGATAGATGGCAGTCAGACTTTTACAATAGATGAAAAATATTATGGTGGATACTGTGAATATAGTAAAATAAAAGACGCCTGTGCTTCTGCGAAAATAGTACTAGGAATTCACTCTGTTAATAATTCTTCTACCATGATGAGTGTTAAGGCCTTTGAAATCCTAGCGTGCAGGGGTTTTTATCTTACTCAATACACACCAGCAATTAATAGTTATTTTGTTAACAAGAAACATTTAGTTTGGAGTAAAAGTTCTTTAGAAACATTAAGAAATATAGATTATTATTTAATAAGAAAGAATGAAAGAGAGTCTATTTCATTTGAAGGACAAAGAGAATGTTATTTAAAGCATAGTTATAAGGATAAAGTAAAATTTTTTTTAAATGAATTAAAAAGGAAAGGAATATGGAAAGATGATAACATTTATTCAAATGCCTAGTGTTCCTTTTGACTGGATGGTTCAAAGACCACAACAGATTATGACTAAGTTTGCTAGACACGGATATAAAGTTTATTACTTTACCACTAAAGGAGTTAACGGAATAGTACAAAGAGAAACAAATCTAAACATAGTAGGCAGCAATTATAATCCTTCAGATATTAAATGTGAAGGAAGCATAGTTTTGTGGTGTAGTTCTCCAGATCAAGTACTTAATGTAGATAAAATCCCACATGATTATATAGTATATGATGTTGTAGATGATGCTTCTGATGAGTTTGCAGGTTGGGGTTCTTATATTGATAAGATGCTCGAAAGGGCGGATATAGTGTTTACTACTGCAGATAGATTGTATGATAAATTTAAAGTAGTTCACCCTAAAGTGTATCTCTTAAACAATGCTGTGGATTTAGATAATTTTTCTTTACAAAAGAATGAAAAACCAAAAGATTTACCTACATTTAGACCAGTTGTAGGCTATGTAGGGGCTGTAGCTAGTTGGATAGATTGGGAGCTTATCGATTTTATAACAAAAAGATCAAGATATAACTTTGTTTTTATAGGTCCTTTTTATAATGGATTTAGACCAAGATTAATTAGAAGTAATATATATTATTTAGGAATTAAGGATTATGATAAACTTCCATATTATATAAATAACTTTGATTGTTGTATTATACCTTTTAAAGTCAATGATATGACTAATAGTTGTAATCCTGTAAAACTTTATGAATATTTTTCACTTGGAAAACCTATAGTTACTACTAGTATGAAAGAAATATATAAATTTTCAGATCTATGCTATATAGCTAATAATACTGAAGAATTTAGAAGCTATATTGATAAAGCTGTTGGTGAAAAAAATAATGAAATAGTGAATAAGAGGATTATAGCAGCAGAGCAAAATAGTTGGGATTCTAGAATAAATATGATTAAGAAAATCTTATATGATGAGTTTCACATATATTAGAATAGAAAATTAGAATTAAATATAATAACAAAAAACTCAAACCTATATCTTAGCAGGATAGGTTTGAGTTTTTTAGTTATTACTTACTTACTACCAGTTTTTCAAAGTATTTTTTGTTATATAATATTCTTTGATCATTAGGTCTAAAATGGCTAGCAATTTCATTGTGTTCGAAAGCCAGTTTATAGTTTCCTAGTTTATCATAGCAAACACATAATTGTAAATGAGGCAACCATGTCCAACAAGCCTCATTGAAGAAACCCCAACTATCTTTTGGCTTTTCTAGTTTCGTTGCCATTTCGTACCAAAAAACTGAGCTATTTAATTTGTTTTCCAGTAAAAAAGAGAAACCAAGTCTGCAGCAGGCTTCAGCTCTTGGGGTATCATACTCAAAGCTTTTAAAAATGTATTTTCTGGAATTTTCTATATTATTAATTGATTGATAATAATCAGCTATATTTCCGCAAACACGAATGTTATCTTCAACCCAACCCAGTTTTGAATCTAAAAATTTATTATAATATTCTAGAGCTTCTTCGAACATACGATGGTCATACAGTTCATTTCCATAATAAAGCATATCTCTAGGAGTAAATTCTGCTCCTTCTTTTAATTTACTTCTATAAATTTCAAGATTTCGGTTACTTGCAGGATGTGTTTTTTTATGAGTTATACTAATTTCACTATTGATTATATTTCCATATACGGATAGGTATTCATGAACAAAACCATACCATTTAAAGTTATTAGCTCTTTTAACAAGTCTATTACGTCTAAAGCTTAAAGCTACATTACCATATTCATCACAGCCTACATTATACTTCATTGTTACAGAATCAACTGAAGAATCAAGAGTTTCTTTTAACAATTTAAATTTTTCAATATCTTCAGGAAGTAAAATATCATCAGCATCTAAATAAAAAATGTAATCCTGAGTAGCTTTACTAAAAGAAAAGTTTCTTGCCGCAGAAAAGTCATTAATCCACTGGAAATCATAAATTTTATCTGTAAATTTCTTAGCTATTTCCTTTGTTTTATCAGTAGAACCGGTATCAATAATTATTATTTCATCAACTAGGTCTTTTATCGACTCTAGACAATTTTTTATTACATCTTCTTCATTTTTTACTATCATACAAAAGCTAATAGTTATCATATAATCACCTTTTCAAAAATTACTACACTATATAATATGAAGATAAAAAAATTTTGACACAAGTATCGTATATTTAAAGGCTCAGCAAAATGCTGAGCCTAATAAAACAATTAATTTAAGCGACTTGTTCAATAATTATACTTGCATTGCTGCCTGTTGCTAAAGTTACAGCTGAACCAGTGGCAACTATTTCTACAGTGTGAGCACCAGCTCCAACGGTAAATAATGCCTGACCAAGTATAGGTGTTCCTGCACTTATTAAGGTAAATGTTGCACCTACAGGAGCACCATCAACCTGCACTTGAGCCCCTCCAAGTAAAGACAGAGCAGCTGTAGATAAAATGAAGGTTACACTAAAGGTACCAGAACCAGTTACTTGGAATGTGTCCGCATCTAATTGTGAAATACCAGCTCCAAAAGTTGTTACTGAAGTATTAAATGGGATTGGACTTCCTACTGCTATTGTAGGAGATATTAATCCAGAGCTATTTATAGCATATAACCCTGCACGTAAGCCACCAGCAGCGCCAGTAGCACCAGCAGCGCCAGTAGCACCTGTTGCACCTGCAGCACCTGCAGCGCCAGTAGCACCAGTAGCACCTGCAGCACCAGTAGCGCCAGTAGCACCAGTAGCACCTGCAGCACCAGTAGCGCCAGTAGCACCAGTAGCACCTGCAGCACCTGCAGCGCCAGTAGCACCTGCAGCACCTGTTGCACCAGTAGCGCCTGTTGCACCAGTAGCACCTGTTGGTCCAACTATATCATATTGTATATTGAGGAATGGTCTTTGTGCTGGAACTCCCCATTCAGTGGATCTATAGCCTATTATAGTGTCAATTATATTTTCTATTCCAACTAAAGTAATCCCGTAATTTGGTATAAAATTATAGAACCAGCCAACTACTAAGTTGGTTATATCAATGCTAATAAAATTGTTAACATCTGCATTTGTTACATTTTTAGAATATTGTGTTGCGTTTAAACCAGGTGCAGTATTCCAGGTAACTGTATTCTCTGAAAAGTTACTTGT
The DNA here is from genome assembly GCF_055391695.1 of Clostridium nitrophenolicum. Taxonomy (NCBI): domain Bacteria; kingdom Bacillati; phylum Bacillota; class Clostridia; order Eubacteriales; family Clostridiaceae; genus Clostridium; species Clostridium nitrophenolicum. The sequence goes on along the minus strand of NZ_AP042469.1, from coordinate 4,917,332 downwards.
ATTAGCATATACGCTAACAGGTTGTGGAGATAACTGTATATCTGATTTATCCTTCCTATAAACAAACAGTTGTAACGTAGCACTCTGTATCATGTTTCCAGGAGGGATAATACCTGATAAATCAAATTTCAATAAACTTCTAAAAGCATCTAGTCGATTATTATATTGTAGATATTCTCCTGTAAATAAAGATATATCATTACCAAAATTATTATTTGGGTAATATTGAGTTATAAAGGCATCGTCAGTAGGGGTAACTTGTACAAATGGCATATAGCTTTTTCCTCCTTATTTTTAATTTATTAATTTTTTATCTTGTGTTGTTTGAACTATTACTATAGTCTGTCCTGTAATAATATATGTCTTTATCATAAAAAGCGACACAAAATTTTTATTTTTAACCTAAAATCGATTTTGTCTTATAAATACAGATAGAAAAATAATCTAAAAACAACTTGTATTATATAGTAAAAAGTCCTCTAAATATTTAGAGAACTAATAGATTTTGATATTAACTTAATTTAGCAATAAGAATTAAAGTATTAGAATCGTTTAAAGTTCCACCATTGTTAGTTAATAGTATTGAAGAGTCACCTAAAGTATTTTGTATAGTTAGCGTTGCTTTTACGAAGCTTAATTAGCCATAGTTTGTGCAGATATATTGTAAATATAGGTAGCATATATTGAAGCAAATATAATGTTTTAATAAGTAATTATATAGTGATATTTACGGTTATGAAATTTTTCAAAAATTAATCTCATTTTAAATTAGTTTAATTAAAATACATATTTAAATAAATACTTCTTAATTTACATTGTACTGCATACAGGTAAAATATTTTCAATTTAATAAGGTATTTAAACCTTTAAAACGAGAAGCCTTATGCATTAATGCATAAGGCTTCCCAATATAAGCTAATCCAATTTCATAAGAGTTATCTGTGCACCAACTGAAGGTGCTAAAGCCATGGTGAAAGCTACTGCTGAGTTGTTGCGCAACGTAATTACATCACCAGCAGCAAGGCTGAGTATTGCTCTTCCTGATGTGTCACCAGTAGCGAGTTGAATAGGAACAGGTGTAGATGGATCAATAGCGCCATTTATAGCAATTGCTATTTGGGATCCCAAACCAGCAGTGGTGTTAACACTGTAACTAACTTGATATATGCCTGCATCAGTTACAGTAATAGTAGTAGTTCCTGCTGTATGGGATATATTAGTTAAAGGACCATTATTAGAAAACGGAACATCAGATCCACCAGGAACTGTAGAATCAATAGCTGTTGCAAGTTCATACACATATCCAGATGCAGCTAATGCAGCACCAGTAGCTCCAGTAGCGCCTGTAGCTCCAGTGTCACCAGTAGCGCCTGTTGAACCTGTTGCGCCAGTAGCTCCAGTGTCGCCAGTAGCGCCTGTTGCGCCAGTAGCACCAGTGTCGCCAGTAGCGCCTGTTGCGCCAGTAGCACCGTCAGCCCCAGCAGTACCAGTAGCGCCTGTTACACCGTCAGCCCCAGCAGCTCCAGTAGCGCCAGTAGCGCCTGTTACACCGTCAGCCCCAGCAGCTCCAGTAGCGCCAGTAGCGCCTGTTACACCGTCAGCACCAGCAGCCCCAGTAGCGCCAGTAGCTCCAGTGTCGCCAGTAGCGCCTGTTGCGCCAGTAGCACCTGTAGCCCCAGTAGCGCCTGTTGCACCGTCAGCACCAGCAGTACCAGTAGCACCAGTAGCGCCTGTTACACCGTCAGCACCAGCAGCACCAGTAGCTCCAGTAGCGCCAGTAGCTCCAGTGTCACCAGTAGCGCCTGTTGAACCTGTTGCGCCAGTAGCTCCAGTGTCACCAGTAGCGCCTGTCGCACCTGTAGCTCCAGTGTCACCAGTAGCGCCTGTTGAACCTGTTGCGCCAGTAGCTCCAGTGTCGCCAGTAGCGCCTGTCGCACCTGTAGCTCCAGTGTCACCAGTAGCGCCTGTTGAACCTGTTGCGCCAGTAGCTCCAGTGTCGCCAGTAGCGCCAGTAGCGCCTGTTACACCGTCAGCACCAGCAGCCCCAGTAGCGCCAGTAGCTCCAGTGTCGCCAGTAGCGCCTGTTGCGCCAGTAGCACCTGTAGCTCCAGTGTCACCAGTAGCGCCTGTTGCGCCTGTAGCCCCAGTAGCGCCAGTTGCACCGTCAGCCCCAGCAGTACCAGTAGCGCCAGTAGCGCCTGTTACACCGTCAGCCCCAGCAGCTCCAGTAGCGCCAGTAGCGCCTGTTACACCGTCAGCACCAGCAGTACCAGTAGCGCCTGTTACACCGTCAGCACCAGCAGCACCAGTAGCTCCAGTAGCGCCAGTAGCTCCAGTGTCACCAGTAGCGCCTGTTGCGCCAGTAGCTCCAGTGTCACCAGTAGCGCCTGTTGCGCCAGTAGCGCCAGTTGCACCGTCAGCACCAGCAGTACCAGTAGCGCCAGTAGCCCCAGTAGCTCCAGTGTCGCCAGTAGCGCCAGTAGCCCCAGTAGCTCCAGTGTCACCAGTAGCGCCTGTTGCGCCAGTAGCGCCTGTTACACCGTCAGCACCAGCAGCTCCAGTAGCCCCAGTAGCGCCTGTTGCGCCAGTAGCTCCAGTAGGACCTGTAGCGCCGGTAGCTCCAGTTGGACCGGTTGGTCCTACTGTGCCATACTGTATAATTAGGAATGGCCTTTGTGCTGGAATTGTCCAGTCGGAAGATCTATAGCCTATTATAGTATCTAACAAATTTTCTATTCCAACTAAGGTTATACCATTGTTTGGAATTATATTATAAAACCAATTAGCAACTAAACTTGTTATATCAATACTAACAAAATTGTTGATATCTGCATCTGTTATATTTCTAAAATATGGTGTTGGATTTATTCCTGGTGCGTTATTCCAGGTGACTGTGTTTTGTGAAAAGTTATTTGTATTTGTATATACACTGACTGTCTGTGGTGATAACAGCGCGTCAGGAGTATCTTTTCTATAAACAAACAATTCTAACGTAGCACTTTGTATAACACTTCCAGGAGGAATAACGCCAGCTAAATTAAACTTTAACAAGCTTTTGTATGAGTCATTAGGTTGAGCAAAACTTCCAGTGAACAAAACTTGTGAACTACCAAAGTTTGTAGTTGCGTAGTACTGAGATATATACGCATCATCGGTAGGAATAACTTGTATAAGTGGCATACTTTCCTCTCATCTCCTCATTTATTTCATTCTTTAATTATTACTCTTTTAATCTTTTGATGTTGTGTCAATTACTCTAATATGCCTTACTACAATATATGTCTTTGTAATAAAATTGTACATAAGATAACAAAATTTTATATGTAACATCTGTATTTAACATTTTTATATAAAGTGTTTAATGATTTCATAATATATTAGAATAAATTATAAATATAATTATATTTATAATTTAATTGTATAATGAGTATCTACAGCTTCAAGGAAAGTTTTAGAGTTTTAATCAAGGTAAAATGAAAAGCTTGATTGAAGATGCTAGGGCGGATTTGTATATCAAAAATTAGGATTAGAATATAATACTCCTTTTATGTGGGGAAATGGTTAGATGGGACTCTTGATGATTTATGTAGAATAGCTTCTTAATATATATTTAAACCCTGCTAAAAATCTGCAGGGCTCTTAATTAGTTCAAGTCTTATAAATTTATATTGAATTCTTTGCTTAATACTTCTAAAACGTAATTAGCTCTTACGTTCCAGTTATTTGCTAAAGCTATTTTTACTCTTTCATTTTGCAGCATCCAATTATTTTCTTGTAACGCCATATTAATATTATATAGAAATGTCTCTCTGTTAGGTGATATATAACATAAATTTGAAAATTTATTTAGTTCATGCATATTAGTACTTACTACAGGTTTAGCCAACGAAAAGTACTCATATAACTTAATTGGATTACATGAGTTTGTCATGTTAGTAACCTTAAATGGTATTATACAACAATTAAAATTATTAATATAGAATGGTAGGACAGAGTGTTCTTTATGACCTAGATAAAATGTGTTATTCTTCATTACAGTTGGTGCATTAATACCATAGAGAGTTCCAATAAATACGAAATTTATATCTTTGCGTTCAGTGATATAGTTAATGGTATCCCAGTCAAACCATGTTGCTATTGCTCCTACATATCCTACTATTTTCTTTCCTACAGGTAAATCTGGTGGAAAGTTTCTTTTAAATAGTGAAAAATTATCGTTGTCAACTGCATTATTAAGCAAGTAAACTCTTTGGTGCCTATTCTTGTGGTAATTATATATATTTTCAGCACTAGTAAAAATTAGATCAGCTCTCATTTCCATTTCTCTTGCGTATTGAGCCCAGCAAGAAAACTCGTCACTATAACTATCAACAACATCATAAACTACGTAATTATGAGGATACTTATTTATATTATATACTTGATTAGAGCAGCTTGCCCACAAAATTACTGGAGAAATTAGTTGGACATTATTAAAATCATAATCCCGACTAAGCACATATAGATTGTTGCTTATTTTTTTTATATAATTACCATCTTTATCTTCAATATAATAAACTAAACAGTTTTTTTTACTTAGACTGGACATCAAATGTTGAGGTCTTTGAACCATCCAGTCAAAAGGAACTGTTGGCATTTGAATTATAGTAATCATAGCTGCATACCTTTCAAATATAATTTTATTACTCATATTTTGTTAAATGCATAAAATAGTACTTATTTTAAATTATTGTTTCAAATATGAGTCATTATATTATATTGCCTTAAGTAAATAATTGTGCAGTATGATATCTTCTGTTAGGAGAATACTTGCTGCGCTGATATAAACTACTTATCATTTTGCATATCTTATAAAATAATGTTTATTGAATTATATGAAGTGAATTGATAATCTTTAATAACTTACTAGTAATAAAGCGTGATAATTAGATAAATAGCTGCATAGTAATATTTCAAGAACATTTACAAATTAGCAACTTATTTAGGAGGATTGCTATGAAGGTATTATTATGTATAAGAAGCGATTATTATAGAAACTTTGCTGGAGATTCAATGCAGGTATTAAAAACAGCACAATATTTGAGAAAAATGGGTGTAGAGGTAGATATAAATGATGGCTCTATAATAGATTACTCTAACTATAATATAATACATCTATTTAACCTAACAAGAATAGGTGAAACTTATAGATATTATAAAAGAGCTAAGACATACAAGAAAAACATAGTGCTATCTTCTGTGTATTGGGATTTAAAGAAATATTATAATTACATTAATGATTTGGAAAATATAAAGCTTTGGGATAAATGTAGAGCTTATAGGTTAGAAATACTAAAAGGATGCAAGATGATATATCCTAATAGTAAAATGGAAGGAGACATTATAAAAAAAGAATTTGGTAATTGGATGCCGTATAATGTAATCTACAATGGTGTTGAAATAGAAAATGAAGATGTTCCTCTCTATAATTTTAAAGAGAGGTTTGAATTAAATAACTACGTATTATGTGTAGGAAGGATCTGTCATAGAAAAAATCAGCTTATACTTGCAAAAGTATGCAATGATTTAGGATTACAGCTAGTTCTTATTGGCAATGTTAACGACAAGGAATATTTTAATAAATGTATAAATTACAGTAATGTTAAATATCTAGGGTTTATGGATAGTTATAATATATATAATGCATATAGGTTTTGTAAAATACATGTATTACCTAGTTTTGTTGAAACTCCTGGACTTTCTTCATTAGAAGCAGCTGCTTCAGGGTGTAATATAGTATCTACTAGTGAAGGAAGCACTAGAGAGTATTTCGAAAATATGGCTGAATACTGCAATCCTTATAGTGAGGAGAGTATTAGTGAGGCAATTGTAAGAGGAATTAAGAAAACTAAAACTGAAACGTTGAAAAAACATATATTAGATAACTTCAATTGGGAAAAGTGCATAAAAGAATTATACAGTAGTTATAGTCAAATTATAAAGTAAAGGGAATAAAAGGTGACAAGAAATATTGCATTTACAATATTTTTGCCATCTTTTATTCTTTTTATTTGTTAAAAATTCATTTCACTAAACAATGTATTGTTGAATAAATTATCATGAGCAAACATTCTTATTTGATAAAATCTTTAAATAAGACATTGTGTTAGTAATCTCTTCTAGTGCCTATAATTAAAAAGATTATATAAAAAAACTAAAATAGGAGGAAGCTTAATGAGAGTTTTAGCTTTATGCAGTACTGATTTGATATATACTTTACCGTTAGGATTCAAGGAAGCTGGTCATGAGGTTCAAAAGTCAGGACTAATTATAGAGGATAAGCTTATGAGACAAATAGATAAATTTAAACCAGATTTAATTATAAGTATGGGATGGAATGAGGATCAATTTTTAGAACCGCAGCTAATAACAAGAAGGGTCACAAAAGCGACAGGAATCCCCCATGTCTATTGGTCGGTTGAAGATCCAGCTTTCACAGAAGAATTTTGTTTGCCATTTATGGAAAGAGTTCAACCAGATTTTGTATTTAGTATTTGTCCAGAAACAGTAGAAGAATATAAGAGAATGGGAATTAAAGCAGCATATATGGATTTTGGTTATAGTAGTTTAATTCATCATCCTGTTACTCCTAGACAAGATTACAAATATTCTATAGCAGTAGTTGCTAATCTTTATCCTATTTCTCTTTACAATAATGAAAAGTTTAAAAGATATGAATCTATTAAAACTCTTGTAATGCCATTATTGAAAGAAAATATTAGAATAGACTTTTGGGGAAGAGATTGGGAGAGAGCAGAGAGTTTGTTAGGTTATGATATACCTAAAGAATGGATTCATCCATATTTACCTTATTTGCAAACCAATGACGTTTATAATTCATCTAATATTACAATTGGATTACAAAATTCTGATGATTTGCTTGCTATGAGAACTTATGAAATTTTAGCAGCTGGAGGATTTCTCTTAACTAAAAATACAACTAGAGTAAGGAGTTCATTAAAAGTAGGTGAACAATTAGTAGCATCATCTTCTCCAGAAGAGACTATAGAGCTTGTAAAATATTATTTGAATCATCCAGATGAATGTAGAAAGATATCTATGCAAGCACCAACTGCTGTAGTTGGTAAGAGTTATAAGGAAAGAGTCCAATATATGATTGAAGTATTAAGTAGAGAAGGAATATTAAAAATATAGTTAAGTGATATAAGAAGAGTGTCAGTAACACGTTATCTAACATGCTCTATAATATATCTTTCACATGTGAAACTTTTTCTTATAAAAGATTTGAAGGGGGAAACTTAATGAAAGTTTTTGTTTTATGTAGTACAGATTGGATATATACTTTACCCTTAGGATTTAAAGAAGCTGGACATGAAGTTAAAAAGTCTGGACCAATTTCAGAGGACAAACTTATAAAACAAATAGATGAATTTAAACCAGATTTAATTTTAAGTTTGGGATGGACGGAAGACCAAAGTATAGAAAGACAAGTAATAACTAAAAATGTTGCGAAGGCTTCAGGAATACCTCATGTATATTGGAATGTTGAAGACCCCGCATATACCTCAAGATTTTCTTTACCCTTTATGGAAAGAACTCAACCGGATTTCGTATTTACTATCTGTTCAGAGACAGTAGAGGAATATAAGAGAATGGGAATTAAAGCAGCGTATATGGATTTTGGATACAGCCCCTTAGTTCATCACCCTGTTACTCCTCAAGAGGAATATAAATATTCTATAGCTATTATTGCAAATGCTTATCCTGATTTACTTCAAATTTATCCTGAACATTATAGACATCAATCCATTAAAACACTTATAGTTCCATTGCTGAAAGAAAATATTAGGATAGATTTTTGGGGTGGAGAATGGGATAGAGCAGAGAGTTTTTTAGGGCATCATATACCCGGAGAATGGATTCATGGACCATTACCTTATATAGAGGCTAATAAGATTTACAGTTCATCTACTATTATGATTGGTCTACAAAATTATGAAAATATGGTTACTCAGAGAACTTATGAAATCTTAGCGTCTGGAGGCGTTCTTTTAACTTCTGATACAACTGGAGTAAGAACTTTGTTTAAATCAGGAGAACATCTAATAACCTCATCTTCTCCAGAAGAGACAGTAAAACTTGTTAAGTATTATTTGAAACACACAGAGGAGTGTAGAAAGATAGCTATGCAAGCACCAACTGCCGTAGTAGGTAATAGTTATAAGGAAAGAGCCGAATATATGATTCAGGTATTATATAGAGAAGGAATATTATAAAATATATTTATTTCACAGAAGAAGAGCGTCGGTGATTGATTTTAAATGGCGCTCTTTATGGCTATTTTAAAAAATAATATATAAATTATTTTTTATATAAATTCATTGCACTAAACAATATTATGTTGAATAAATTATTATGAGAAAATATCCTATATAATTAATAAAATAATATAAAATAAGCTTTAACATAATTTAACTGTTGGAGGGAGTTTTGTGCAAGAAAGATTACCGCTAGTAAGCATTTTAATTCCAGCTTACAACCAAGTACAGCATTTAGAGAAGGCTTTAATAAGTGCCTTAAATCAAACTTATACTAATATAGAAATAATTATATGTGATGATAGCACTACTGATGAGGTAGAGAAACTAATAAAGAATTATTTGCAAAAGTACAAAAATATAAAATACTATAATAATGGTGGTCCTTTAGGACAAAAAGGTGTTTTAAATATGCAAAAATGCTTTGATTTAAGCAGTGGAGAGTACATTAATTATTTAATGCACGATGATTTATTTTCTCTAAATAAAATTAAACTTATGTTAAAGTATTTAGTTAATAATAAGGATGCAACCTTGGTTACTTCTCATAAAAGGTTTATTAATGAAAATAATCAATGTTTATGTGATACAAAACCTTTCATGGATATAAATTGTAAAATAAATGGACAAAATTTAGGTTTTTATATGCTTAACAATATGATAAATGTAGTGGGAGAACCTACTACAGCAATGTTTAGAAAAAGAGATATTGGAGATAAAATTCTTAGTTATGAAGGTCGAACAATAAGAGGCTTTGGAGATATGGCTATATGGCTTAAACTTTTAACTAAAGGGCACGCAATATATATTAAAGAACCATTAAGCTATTTTAGAATACATGGTAAACAGAATACCTATGACCCTATAATTCAACTTTGGGGCATTGTAGATTGGTATCATTTAATAACTAATTCGTATTTGAATAATAACTTTATAAAAAGCAGAGATCAGTATTTAAATGTTATTAAAAAATGGTTGAATACTTATAAGCCAAAGATAAAATTTATAAAAGAGCATTTAAGTGAAGATGATGAAGAGGAGAAGGAATTAAGAGAAAACTTAAATTATTGTTATATACAAGCAATTAAGACTTTATTAAACTTATAAAACTATTTATAGATTATATTTTAGAAGGTTAGGTGTGTATAATGAAGAAGTTAACGTATATCTTTGATGAAATATGTGACTACAGAGGGATTTTAGTAGCAATACAACAGATAAAAGATATACCTTTCGAAATAAAAAGAATCTACTACATGTACGGAACAAAAGAAAATGTAATTAGAGGTTGTCATGCACATAGGACTCTTCAACAAGTGCTTATTTGTATTAATGGTAGTTGTAAAATTCTATTAGATAACGGTGCTGAAAGAGAAACGGTAATTCTAGATAAAAAAAACTTAGGCATATATATTGGAGCTAATATTTGGAGAGAAATGTTTGAATTTTCAAAGGATGCTATTTTACTAGTTTTAGCATCTGATTATTATGATGAAAAAGACTATATAAGAAACTATGATGAGTTTTTAAAATCTATAAATCTACCTAGTAATGTTTCATAAATTATTAGGAACTTTTGATGGTTATGAACTACTTAATTAATTTTATATAAGCAAGGTGAAATGATTTGAAAGTTATGTTTAATAATTTTAAACCCATGCACAAAGAACTAGAAAATGAAATTTATGAAAAGTTTAGAAAAGTATATGAGGATAACTTTTTTATACTAGGTGAGGAAGTTAAAAAGTTTGAAGAAGATTTTGCAAAATTTTGTGGTGTTAAGCATTGTATAGGATGCGGCAATGGATTAGATGCTTTATACTTGATTTTAAAAGCCTATGACATTGGAAGTGGTGACGAGGTAATAGTGCCATGTAATACTTATATAGCAACAGCATTAGCAGTTTCTTATAATGGTGCAAAACCTGTGCTTGTTGAGCCAGATATAACAACGTATAATATTAATGCTAAGCTTATAGAGAGTGCAATAACTAAAAAGACTAAGGCTATAATACCGGTTCACTTATATGGGCAGTTAGCAGAAATGGATGCAATAGTAAGTTTAGCTAAAAAATATGATTTAAAGGTTATAGAGGATTGTGCTCAAGCTCATGGAGCTGAATTAAGTGGAGTAAAAGCAGGAAGTTTTGGAGATGCTGCAGGTTTTAGCTTTTATCCCGGAAAAAATTTAGGAGCATTAGGTGACGGAGGGGCTGTATTAACAGATGACGTAAATTTAGCGCTTAAAGTTAAATCTATTAGAGATTATGGTTCAAATAAAAAATACTATAATAAATATAAAGGAGTTAACTCAAGGCTAGATGAAATTCAGGCAGCATTTTTGACTGTAAAGTTAAGACACCTAGATAAGTGGAATAATTACCGAAGATATATTGCTAATATGTATCTTCAAGGTATAAAAAATGAAAAAGTTATTAAACCATATGTCGTTGGAAAAAGTAATCATGTATGGCATATATTTGCGGTAAGATGTGAAGATAGAGATAAACTTAAAAAGTATCTTGAAGAAAACTTTATTGATACGCTAATACACTATCCTGTACCTATACACCTACAAGAGGCCTATAAAGATTTAGGGTATAAATCAGGTGATTTTCCTATAGGTGAGCAAATAGCCTCTCAGGTACTCAGTTTACCAATATGGTATGGGATGAAAAAAGATGAAATAGAATATGTGATAGAAGTTATAAATAATTTTTAGTAAATTTAAAATAGAGCTACCTAAGGGTAGCCCTTTCTAAATTTACTTTTTTAGTCTATTTTGAGATTTTTACGATCATTCCATGGATACGCATTCTCATAAACCATCTTAGTACATGGTATTTTAGTTAACTCACATATCTTTTTAGCCGGATTTCCACCATATAAATAACCCGATTTTAAGTTTTTGCTTACAAAACTCCCGGAGGAAACAACAACATTTTCTTCTATTTCAACTCCAGGTATACACGTAGTTGCAGCTCCAATAACTGAATTACTACCGACGACTATCCCCTTATCGCATAAACCGCATGGAGGGTGAATATCTGAAGAAGTAGTTACATTAGAAAATACCCAGACATTATCGCCGATTTTTGATTTATCCGTTATAAGAACATGAGTATGAATTCTACTATTATTACCAATAACAACGTCACTAGCGACTGTACTATATGTTCCCACTGAACAATTATCACCTATCTTAACGTTTTCTCTTATTACTGCAAAATGTCCTGTACTAAAATTTATCCCTGCTTCAGCAGATGAATAAATAATACTATATGAGCGAATTATGCTATTTTCTCCTATAACAGTTTTAGGATTAGTATAATGATCATCTGTATAATATTCTTTTCCATATTCCCCTATAATGCAGTTATCTGCTATAAAGGTACCTTGCTTAATAACAACATTTTCTTTTATAATTACATTATTGCCTAAGACTACTCCATCTTCTATTGTAGCACTATCATCGATAATACAATTAACTCCTCTTTTATTCATTACAATCACCTGCTAAATTATTTTAATATAACTAGGACATAGTATTTCATTATTATCTATGTCAAACAAATAATAATTAGCTTCATCCCTTAAAAATCCGAGATTTGTATAAAAATCTTTAACTGGTTTGTTCTTTTTAGTAGGGATATACTCTCCAATTAGCTTCTTTATATTGTATTCTTTAGCTTTATTATAAATAAAAGACATGAAAGCATTTTCAATATTTCTTCCCATAACCCTACAACTTAATAGAAATGTATCTATAAATAATTTACAATCATCAATTTTCTTTAATATACAACAACCAGTAATGCCATTGTCGCCAAATTTATCTATTACTCTAATATAATATATTTTATAATTGTTATCTTGAATCATTTCTTTTATATCTTTTTCTGAATATCGCTTTGTTGTTAAGTTAAATTGATTTGTCTTTTGAGCAAGTTGAGCGATTCTCGATACCGCAAAACTGTCTGCTTCTTTTATTTCAACTCTCATTTCTAGACTTTTATAATAATCATCTAAATTGTTATAACTATTCTTTAAAATATTTCTGTTTATTTGCGCTTTATAAATGTCAGTTTTATGCAAATCCTCTTCGGTTAAATTAATTGTCTCAAAATAATTTAAACTATTAATTAAATCAGGATATTCTATAGGATTTTTAGAAAGATTTATAACTGTAATTTCTGGAACTTGTTGTTTTATGAGTTCGCATTCTATTGGGTTATCATCAATAAATACAATACTATCTGTACCGATATTTAACTCCTCAGAAATAGTTTTTATATTAGTGCATTTATCATTCCAGCTTGCTTTAATACATGCAAAATCTGTCCTGTTTAAAATCATATCAGGATGTTTTTCAAATACTTCGTCCACATCTTCAGGATTATTTTTACTACAAATAGCTAAAATAACTCCTCTATTTTTTAGTTTTAAGAGCTGCTGCTGAAAGTCTTTATAGCATTTACCTGGATATGCTTCGCCAAGTATAATTCCATCAAGTCCATCTTCTCCTATAATTCCACCCCATAAGGTGTTATCTAAATCTAATACAATACATTTCTTTTTTAAGCCATAAATAGCCTTTATATATTTGGTGTATTCATTTGCTAAAAGCACATAAAATTCATATTTATATGGATTTTTAGATAGATACCACATTTTTTTGTCTTGAATATTTAGTTTTCCTATTAAACTTGAAGTATTATCTACATCAACTAAATATACTCCTTTATACTGATTAACTAATTTAACTAACTCATAATTTAATTTTCTTAAAAAATTAATTTGCCCATCTGTATCTTGGAAATCATAAAGACTTGTATAATTGTTATAAGGCAGCATGAAATTATGAATGATTATGTTACATTTTAAATCATTCTTTGCTTTCTCAATTATATTTTTATATTCATTAATAATATAATTTTTGACTTGTGATAAATTATTTTTTATATCTAAAAAGCTGCTTATCAATTGTGGGTAAAGCTCTTCTAATCTTATTGCAATTATAATAACATCTGGATTGAACTTGTATAAATTGCTTGTGGCATTGAATAACTCTTGATGATATTGATTATATTCCCCTATAAACAAATTACTATATATTTTTTCTTTGTATAACTGGACTTTTAATATTGGTACTATTGTTTCGATAGTAAAAGATCTTAGAATGGCAATATTTAGTTTTTTAAAATTATTATCAATAATTTCATTGCTAATGTTATTACTTTTGGCTACATAATCTAAATATTTCATATTTTTATTCATAAAGCTCACCTGTTTCTAAAAATTCAACAATAGTATCATTTTTTAAATATGCAAAAATTACATTCTTATTATCAAAGGCGGGTGCTGTTATTTTGTTAGTAAAAATTATACCTAATTTATTCTTTTTAAATTCTGATATAAATTCATCTATATTTTTAACCTCATAACATAAATGGTGATATCCACCCTTAAAATTAAAAACAGTAGATTTTTCATTAATAGGTTCTATTAATTCAATTTTTTCTCCAGTCAATATATTTTTTAAAAAAATCAATTTATTATTTTGTATATTATCAATAATAATATTGGATATTAAAATGTATCCAATATTTTCGTAAATAACTAAGCTTTTTTGTATATCTTTGACTACAATTCCGATATGATTAAGTTTCATTTTTAATTCACTCCATGCTTCTTTAAAACATCAATAATATATTTAATTCCTTGGTTCATTAGAATGATCTCATTTGGTTCCAACACAATATTAAATTCATCTTCAAGAGCTGTTACAAGTGATAGATGTTTTAATGAATCCCAGTTTTCTAAGTTTTCAGGAATAATATCATCATCATTTAGGTTGTTAATTTTTTCGTTTAAAATTTCTTCCATAATTTTTACAAGTCTATCTCTCATTTATATCGACTCCTTAAAGTTAATATAGTATTAATTGATTTTGGTCTTATGACTATGACCTTGTTAAAGCGTATAAAATCTTATTTTATATTTTAGAATATTCATTAACTTTTATAAATGTGCAATTTGAAATTTTTAATTCATCTTTTAATAGCACTAAATAGCACTTCTGTGAATAGAATATAGTGGCTATAAAGAGAAAAGAAATTACCTAAATATCCATGCTCAAAAAACAGGAGGCGTTCACAGTGAAAGGAATAATATTGGCAGGGGGAACAGGTACGAGATTATTTCCTCTGACTCAGGTAGTAAATAAACATTTATTACCCGTTGGAAAGTATCCTATGATAGATCATTCAATAGCTAAAATGAAACAAGCAGGAATAAATGATGTTATGATTATTTTGAATAAAGAACACATTGGAGCAGCAGTTAATCGCTTGGGGAGTGGATATGAATATGGCATGAATTTTACTTACAGAATTCAAGATCAACCCGGAGGAATTGCACATGCAGTAAGTTTATGTGAAGCTTTTGTAGGTAAGGATAAATCCATTGTAATCTTAGGGGACAATATATTTGAAGATAGCTTAATAGACTATGTGGCTAATTTTGAACAACAGAATAATGGTGCAAAAATATTAATAAAACAAGTTAATAATCCGGAAGGCTATGGAATAGCAGAACTTAAGGGATACAAGGTTATTAATATTGAAGAAAAACCTAAAGATCCTAAAAGTAATTATTGTGTTACTGGCATATATATGTATGATAGTAGAGTTTTTGATATCATCAAAACATTAAAGCCATCTAAAAGAGGAGAACTTGAAATTACAGATGTAAATAATTGGTATATAAAAGAAGGCACATTAACTTATGATGTACTTCAAAGATGGTGGATAGATGCGGGGACTTTTCAATCCTTAGCTTATGCAAATGAATTATGTAAAGATATAAATTTAGATAACATTTTTAGTAGAGATTATAAAGTATCGTGAAGAGAAAAAAAGTGCTTTAGTTACTTAAATTTAAGTGACTAAAGCACTTTTATTAAAAAGCACTTTTATTAAATAGAATATTAATAGTTAAAATAAAATAGTTTGGAGGGGCTTATGAAAACTTATTTAGTTACAGGTGGAGCAGGATTTATTGGCTCTAACTTTGTTATATATATGTTAAACAAATATTCCAGCATAAGAATTATAAACTTAGATAAAGTCACTTATGCAGGAAATTTAGAAAACCTTAAAGAGGTAGAAAATAAACCTAACTATGTATTTGTTAAAGGGGACATATGCGATAAAGAATTAGTAGAAGAATTATTTAAAAAATATGATATAGATCACGTCGTAAACTTTGCAGCAGAATCCCACGTGGATAGAAGTATAAGAGAACCAGAAATATTTGTAAAGACTAATGTATTGGGAACAGTTACATTATTAAGTACGGCTAAAAAATCATGGGAAACAAAAACAGGCTTTAAAGAAGGAAAAAAGTATATTCAAATATCAACAGATGAGATATATGGTTCACTTGGAGAAAATGGTTACTTTGTTGAAACAACGCCATTAGACCCTCATAGCCCATATTCTGCAAGTAAGGCTAGTGCTGATTTAATCGTTAAAGCTTATTATGATACCTATAGAATGCCAATAAATATAACAAGGTGTTCAAATAATTACGGACCATATCAATTCCCTGAAAAGCTAATACCATTATTAATAAATAATTGTTTAAACTATAAATGTATACCTGTGTATGGAGATGGATTAAATATAAGAGATTGGCTATATGTGGAAGACCATTGTAAGGCAATAGATATGGTTATAAATAAGGGAAAAGTAGGAGAGATTTATAATGTAGGTGGACATAATGAAAAAACTAATATTGAAATAGTTAAGATAGTTATAAAATATTTGCATGAAAATGTAGATAAGAAGATAACAGAGGATTTAATTAGATATGTAGAAGATAGAAAAGGACATGATAAAAGATATGGAATAGATCCAACTAAAATAAAAAATGAACTAGGGTGGTATCCAGAAACTAACTTTGAGGTAGGAATAAAGAAAACTATAGAATGGTATTTAGATAACCAAGATTGGATGAGCGATATAGAGTTCTGATTTTATAGAAGTAGTTATTATAAATGGGTTGTCTCTACAAATATAATAACTGCTTTTATTATGCTATTATATAATATATGATTAATCCTTGTTATTAAAAGTACATTAGAGGGAGATAAATAATAGTGAATATGACATTTTAAATATGCTTAATCTATTGTATAATGAACTTTAGAATATTTTAGGAGAGATGAACATGAGAAGAATAGAACTACTAGCGCCTGCAGGCAGCATTGAGAGCTTATATGCAGCGGTACAGGCAGGAGCAGATGCAGTATATCTAGGTGGAAATAAGTTTTCTGCTAGAGCCTATGCATCGAACTTTGATGATGAAAACATGATTAAAGCAGTTCAATACTGTCACTTATATAATGTAAAAGTATATATAACTATAAATACTATTTTGAAAGAAAATGAAATAAATGAAGCATTGGAGTATGCAAAGTTATTATATAAAATAGGAGTAGATGCTCTTATAATACAAGATATGGGATTTGCAAGTTTAGTTAGAAAACATTTACCAGAATTTGAATTACATGCTTCTACTCAGATGACAATTCATAATGCTGAAGGAGCTTTACTTTTAACAAATCTTGGATTTAAAAGAATAGTTCTTTCTAGAGAGCTTTCAATAGACGAAATAAGATATATATCTAAGGATTTGGGTGTGGAAACAGAAATATTTGTTCATGGGGCACTTTGTGTTTGTTATTCAGGACAGTGTTTAATGAGTAGTATGATTGGTGGCAGAAGTGGTAATAGAGGAAGATGCGCACAGCCCTGTAGACTTCCATATACAATTATTGATAAAAAAAATAAGTCAGAGAGAAAAGGGTACATATTAAGCCCAAAGGATATATGTACTGTAGAAAATGTAAAAGAAATAATTGAAAGCGGTACAGCTTCACTGAAAATAGAAGGAAGGATGAAAAGGCCAGAGTACGTAGCAGGCGTTGTTCAAGCGTATAGAAAAGCAATCGATGAATACTATAAAAGTTCATCAGGTGAGAATTTGGATTATAGCAAAGGCTTTGACTTAGAACATGAAAAGAAAAAGCTTATGCAGCTATTTAATAGAGAAGGATTCTCTAGAGCATACCTATTTGGTAATACTGGCAAAGATATGATGGCTTATTCATTCCCAAAGAACACAGGAGTTGAGCTTGGAAAGGTTCAAAAGGATTTAACATTAGTATTAAAGGAAAATGTATCCTTAAAAGATGGAATTAGAAGTGGTGAAAAGGGTTTTATTATTTCAAAGATATTAAAGAATGGAAAAGAAGTTGATGAGGCATTTAAGGGAGATAAGATAAAGTTACTTCCTCAGGAATATAAAAATGGAGATGTTTTATTTAAAACATCTGATTCAAGGCTTTTAAAAGAACTAGAGACTTTTTATAAAAATGCATTTGAAAGAAAAATAGAATTAGAACTTAAGGTAAAATTTAAAGTTGGTGAGTCAATAGCGTTATCTACATTATATAAAGATAATACTTTCGAAGTAAAAGGTGAGATTGTTCAAAAAGCTATAAAAAGACCACTGGATAGAGAAAGAATTATTGAGAGTCTAAGTAAAACCGGAGATATTCCATTTAAATTTACAGAAATAGACTTTGTAGGTTTTGAAGAAGGATTTTTACCTGTATCCTCCATTAATGAAATAAGAAGAGAACTGTTAACTAAGATAGAAGAGCACATATTGACTTCTGATAATAAAAATAACTTAGTAAAATTAGAAAAAGATAAAAATACACTAGAAAGAAAGAATAATAGTGAAAATAATAATTTAGCAATTAACAATGCTAAAACAAATTATTTAGAAATTCCTAATACTATAATATTCTTAAATAATGAAGAACATATTAGAGCATTTCTTGAATCAGATTTTCAATATGCAGCTATAAATCCATTTTCTAATTTAGGCTTTAACTGCTTAGATAAACTGAAAGGTAAAAAAGTATTTTTTAAGATTCCCAATATAATAAAATCAGAGTTTAACTATATTTGTGATTCTATAGAATCAAGGCTTACAGATATAGAAGGATTAATAACTGCTAATCTGGGAATAATAAGTAAGTTTAATAAAAATACAAAAATACTAGGAGATTATAAATTAAATATATTTAATAGCTATGCATTAGACTTCTATAACAAATTTCTATGCGGAAACTGTTTAAGTGTTGAATTAAATAGAAAAGAGTTGTTAGATATAGTTAAGAAAGATAAATCCCTTACACAGATATTAGTTTATGGAAAAGTTGAGCTTATGGTAAGTGAATACTGTCCTATTGGAAGTGTATTTGGTGGTAAAAGTGCATGTAAAGACTGCAGCAGAGCTTGTGAAAAAGGACAATTTGTTTTAAAGGATAGAAAAGGAGAGGAATTTGTTCTAAAAAATGATAGATTCTGCAGAAGTTATATTTATAATAATGTTCCTACTAATTTAATATCTAATATTAAAGAATTGAGAACAATGGGCGTAAGATCTTATAGAATTGATTTAATAGATGAAAGTTATGATGAAGCTAAAAGAATTTTAGAGGCTGTTAAAGAAGAATGCTGGAAAGATGATTTTAGCAAATTTACAAGAGGACACTATAAAAGGGGAGTAGAATAATCTATATAGTGCCTTAGATGAAAAGGTGGTTAATATAATGAATGATAGAGCTTTAAAAATTTTAGAATTTGATAAAATAAAAGAACAATTAAAGAAGTACAACGTTACTAGTGCAGGGAAAGATTTAATAGATGACCTAAAGCCTTATGATAACATTTATGAGGTGAGAGAACATTTAGAAGAAACAAAAGAAGCCTTCAAATTGTTAGTTACTAAGGGAGCTCCACCTTTTGAGGGTGTTTATGATATTAGAAGTGGAATAAGTAGGGCTGAAAAAGGTTCTACCCTTATGCCGGGCCAGCTTTTAAAGATAGCAGCAGTACTTAGAGCTGCAAGAAAATTTAAAGATTATATATCTCATAAAGAAGAAGAGGAATCCTTTAGGGTGATAGAAGATATATGCGAGGGTATTGTTCCTCTAAAAAATCTTGAAGAGCAGATATTTATAGCTATAGAAAGTGAGGATGAAGTTTCTGATAGAGCAAGTTCAGCACTTTATAACATAAGGAGATCATTAAAGGATAAAAATGCATCAGTAAGAGAGAAGGTTAACTCTCTTATAAGAAGTTATTCAGCATATCTTCAAGATAACTTATATACTATGAGGGGAGACAGATATGTTCTTCCTGTTAGGGCTGAACATAAAGGTTCAGTACCAGGACTTGTTCATGATCAAAGTTCTAGTGGAGCTACCTTGTACATTGAGCCTATGAGTTTAGTTAATTTAAATAATGAAATTAAAGAACTTATGCTTAAGGAGAAGGCTGAAATAGATAGAATTTTAGCTGAACTTTCAGGGAAAGTTTATGACAATATAACAGTAGTTAAGAACAATGCCAGCATTGTATGGGAGCTAGACTTTATATTTGCAAAAGCCAAATTTGCCAGTGAATCAAATTGTACAGCTCCTATAGTAAATGATGAAGGTGTGGTTGATATTATAGAGGCAAAACACCCTTTAATTGATAGAAAAATAGCAGTGCCAATGAGCATGCACCTAGGAAGAGAGTTTACTTCGCTAGTTATAACAGGTCCTAATACCGGTGGTAAAACTGTTACATTGAAAACTGTAGGATTATTGCAGATTATGGCTTTAAGTGGCCTTATGATACCTGCGAGGGAGAACTCTACTGTAAGCTTTTTCAAAGAAGTGTTTGCAGATATAGGAGATGAGCAAAGCATTGAACAAAGCTTATCTACTTTCTCGTCTCATATGACTAATATAGTAAATATTATAAAAAATGCTGATGAAAAGTCATTGATATTATTTGATGAGCTTGGTGCAGGAACTGATCCAACTGAGGGAGCTGCACTAGCAGTATCTATATTGGAACATTTGAAAAAAAGAAGCTGCAGAATAGTAGCTACAACTCACTATAGTGAGCTTAAAGCATATGCTTTGAAAACAGAAAAAGTTGAAAATGCTTCAGTAGAATTTGATGTAGAAACCTTAAGACCTACATACAGGCTTCTAATTGGAGTACCAGGAAAATCAAATGCCTTTGAAATATCAAAGAGATTAGGTCTTCCTGAATTTATAATAGGAGATGCAAAAGAAAGTATTGCTAGTGAAGCTCTCAAATTTGAAGATCTAATACAGGATCTTCAAGAAAAAAGTATAAAGGCAGAAAATCATGCAAGAGAGACAGAAATATTAAAATTTGAGGCAGCAAAAATAAAAGATAAGTATGAAGAAAAAATGTATAGCTTGCAAAATACAAGAGAGAAAGCTTTAATTGAGGCGCAAAGGGAAGCAAAGAAAATTATCAAAGAAGCTAAAGAAGAGGCGGATCAAATTCTTAAGGAAATGAGAGAGCTTGAGAAGATGGGATATGCCTCTGATGTAAGACAAAAGTTAGAAGTGGAGAGAAGAAAACTTAAAGAAAAGCTTGAAGATGCTGAGAGTAAAGCAAATTATGTTAATAAGGAAGATGGCGAAGAGTTAAAAGTTGTAAAGGAAGGACAGGAGGTTTTCTTACCTTCTTTAAATCAAAAAGTTATTGTATTATCAAAGCCTGACAACAAGGGAGAGGTACAGGTTCAAGCTGGTATTATGAAAATAAATGTTAAGCTTAAAGATTTAAGAGCTTCTAAAGGTCAATCAAAAGAAGAAAAGAAAATGATGAAAAGAGAAGCAAAACTAAATTTAAGATCTGTTTCTTCATCTGTAGATTTGAGAGGTATGGATTCAATAGCGGCATCATATACTGTGGATAAATATTTAGATGATGCTTATATGGCTGGATTAAAGGAAGTAACCATTATTCATGGAAAAGGTACAGGAGTACTTAGAAATGCAATAAATGACATGCTTAAAAGACATACTCATGTAAAAAATTATAGATTAGGAGAGTATGGCGAAGGTGGTACAGGAGTTACAGTTGTAGAGTTAAAGTAGAAGGCTACTTTTTATATTAAATGCGAGGTGATAGCATGATTATAGTAAGTGCTTGTTTATGTGGAATTAATACTAAGTATAATGGTGGAAATAATCTGGATGAAAGAGCGCTAAAGCTTTTGAGAGAGGGTAAAGCTATACCAGTTTGTCCGGAACAACTAGGAGGGCAAAGTACACCTAGAGCTGCACACGAGATATTTAAAGGAACAGGTGCTGACATATTAGATGGAAAGGCTAGAATTTTAGGACCAGAAGGTGATGATGCTACGGAAGAATTTATAAGAGGGGCATATGAAACTCTTAAAATAGCAGAAGAGTGTGATGCTAAAGTTGCTATATTAAAAGCAAGAAGCCCTTCCTGTGGATTTGGTAAAATTTATGATGGAACTTTTACAGGAAATAAGATTGATGGAAATGGAGTTACTGCTGAGCTTTTAAAAAGGAATGGAATCAAGATTTATACTGAAGAAGATGAACTTGATAAGATAGATATAG
Source organism: Clostridium nitrophenolicum (assembly GCF_055391695.1). Taxonomy (NCBI): domain Bacteria; kingdom Bacillati; phylum Bacillota; class Clostridia; order Eubacteriales; family Clostridiaceae; genus Clostridium; species Clostridium nitrophenolicum. Next base: position 4,895,468 of record NZ_AP042469.1, on the reverse strand, counting down.
AAAACAAATGATAAATTAAAGATTCTTCGATTATTAAAATAACAGTTGAGATTTAAAATTAATAAATTATAATTAAATTGTAAATCTAAATAATTTAATACTTTAACGGAATGATGGCTTACCAGTATGTTTTGGTATGTCAAAAGAAGGGGGAGATATTAATGAACTACAAAGAATTATTAAAAAGCGCTCGTGAAAATCTAAATGGAAGCTGCAGAGTTTGTCCAGTGTGCAATGGTAAAGCCTGTGCTGGAGAAGTACCAGGGATGGGCGGAAAAGGAACTGGCGATGCATTCTTAGCTAATATAGAGGCTTTAGATTCATACAAATTAAATATGCGAGTAATACATGATGCTAAAGATCCTGATACTTCAATTGAATTATTTGGAAGGAAGATGGATGTTCCAGTATTTGCAGCACCTGTATCTGGTACTACATTAAACATGGGCGGCAAGTTTACAGAAGAAGAATACATCTCATGGGTAATAGGTGGATGCTTAGATGCAGGTGTTTATCCTATGGTGGGAGATACTGCTGTAGACTCATTTTTAATAACAAATTTAGAACAATTGAAGAAATTTAATGGAGAAGGAATTGCTGTAATAAAGCCTTGGGAAAATAGTAATGTAATAAAGAAAATTAAGCTTGCTGAGGAAGCGGGAGCTTTTGCTGTTGGAATGGATATAGACGCTGCAGGGCTTATAACTTTAGCACTCCATGGGAAACCAGTTGGTCCTAAAACTGTAGAAGATATTAAAGAAATTGTAAATAGTACAAAATTACCTTTTATATTAAAAGGAGTAATGACAGCAGATGAAGCAGAACTTGCTGTTAAGGCTGGTGTTGATGCAATAGTGGTTTCTAACCATGGAGGAAGAGTATTAGACCAAACTCCTGGAGTTGCAGATGTACTTCCTGAAATAGCACAGGCTGTTAAAGGTAAGGTTACAATACTTGCAGATGGTGGAGTAAGAAATGGTGTAGACGTTCTTAAAATGATAGCATTAGGAGCTGATGCTGTACTTGTTGGAAGACCTTTTGTAACAGCATCTTTTGGTGCAGAGCGAGAAGGTGTTAAGCTTTATGTAGATACTCTAAAAAGTGAATTAAAATCTGCTATGGTATTAACAGGATGCAAAACAGTAAAAGACGTTACTGATAGAATTATATACTAAATTTATATCTAAGATACTTACAATTAACATAGCGTAAAAATATCTGACGAGTGATAAATTCCTTTTGGATTTATCACTTGTTTTATTTTATAAAGTTTTAAATTCACTGCCAGTATAACTGTGCATTGTAAATGCCATAATCTGATGATATAATTGTTATTAAGTGCAAATATTTAGAAAATTAATTATTATAAATGTTTCGCTTACGATACTTATTAATATAATAAGGGGGAAAGAATTATGGTAAAAAAGTTAGATGAAATTTTAAGTTTAGCCAAGTCAAAAGAAAAAAAGACTTTATCAGTGGCGGCAGCACATGATAAAGAGGTTTTAAGCGCAGTAACTGAGGCTGTTAAGCTTGGTATCGTAGATGCAATTTTAGTTGGTGATGAAGATAAAATAAAAGGCATAGCTGAAGAAAATGGATTATGCTTAGATAATATAAAAATAGTAGATGAAAAGAACATATTAAAAGCAGCAGCAAAAGCTGTTGAATTTGTATCTAATGGACAAGCTCATTACATCATGAAAGGATTACTTGGTACTGCAGACCTATTGAGAGCTGTTTTAAATAAAGAAGCAGGATTAAGAGGTAAGGGATTACTTTCACATGTTATGGTTTACGAAGTTCCTACATATCATAAGCTTATATTTTTAACTGATGGAGGCATGGTTCCATATCCTGCTTTAGAAGATAAAATAGGAATCATAAATAATGCTGTTAAGGTAGCACATAAATTAGAGTTAGACATGCCTAAAATAGCACCAATTTGTGCAGTTGAAGTAGTAAACCCTGGAATGCAAGCAACTTTGGATGCATCTGTACTTAGCCAAATGAATAAGAGAGGGCAGATCAAGGGATGTATAATTGATGGTCCTTTAGGCTTAGACAATGCTATATCTAAGATAGCAGCTGAACATAAAGGAATTGTTAGCGATGTGGCAGGGGATGCGGATATACTTTTAGTTCCAAATATAGAATCAGGTAATTTCCTTGGAAAATCAATGACATACTTTGCCAATGCTCAAAGTGCAGGAGTTATTATGGGAGCTAAGTGCCCTGTAGTTCTAGTATCGAGAGCTGACAGCGCTGAATCTAAACTTTACTCAATAGCACTTGGATCAGTAATTTCATAATATACTTGAAATCGTTTATAGGGTTCTAAGGCCGAAAGTTAACTTATACGCCGGTATATGTTTCCAAGCTTCAGCACGTTAAAAACTTTTAGCCAGTCTAAAGCTTGTGTTTCAAGACAACCTAAGAACTTTCGAGAACTCGCTGTGCTCAAACAACTCTAAAGTTCTAAGGTTCTCTTAAAACCCTTCACTAAGACTGGCACAAAATTTTTAAATCTACTTCAGCATTGGAAACATATCCCTCTGTATAAATTAACTTTCTGGTTGATTTCTCTATAATTAAGCTTATAAAATTTTATAATTAGATAATAGGATGGGGGTATTATAAATTATGAAAGTCATTATGACAGGTAACGAAGCTATAGCAAGAGGTGCTTATGAAGCTGGATGTACTGTTGCTTCAGCTTATCCAGGAACGCCAAGTACAGAAATATTAGAAAATCTTTCTACATATGATGGAGTATATGCTGAATGGGCTCCAAATGAGAAGGTTGGCTTAGAAGTTGCAGCTGGTGCAGCTATAGGTGGAGCAAGAAGTATGACTACAATGAAGCATGTTGGGTTAAATGTAGCTGCTGACCCGCTCTTCACTATAGCATATGAGGGAGTTAACGGAGGATTTGTTGTGGTTAGTGCAGATGATCCAGGCATGCATTCATCTCAGAATGAACAGGATAACAGACTTTTTGCACCACATGCAAAGATTGCCATGGTTGAACCCTCTGATTCACAGGAATGCAAAGATTTTATGAAGGAAGCTTTTAAAATAAGTGAACAATTTGATACTGTAGTTCTTTTTAGAACTACAACAAGGGTATCTCACTCTAAAAGCGTAGTAGAGCTTGGAGAAAGAGAAGAAGTAGGAGTAAAACCATATGAAAAAAATATTCAAAAATATGTGATGATACCAGCGCATTCTAGAAAAAAACATTATGAAGTTGAAGAGAGGCTCAAAAAACTGCAGGAATACTCAAATAGCTGCAGCTTAAATAAAATAGAAATGTCGGATACTAAGATAGGCGTTGTTACTAGTGGAATATCCTATCAATACGTAAAAGAGGTGCTAGGTGATAAGGCTTCTATATTAAAGATAGGCATGAGTTATCCGCTGCCAGATAAACTAATTAAAGAATTTGCTTCAAAAGTTGAAAAATTGTATGTAGTAGAAGAAAATGAACCATATATTGAAAATGCAATTAAGGTTATGGGAATACAGTGTACTGGTAAAGAAATTATTCCTATTTGTGAAGAACTAAATTCAGACATTATAAGAAAAGCTATGCTTGGTAAAAGCAAGCCAGTAAGCTATAAAACAGATATTCAAGCGCCATCAAGACCTCCAGTATTATGCCCAGGATGTCCACATAGAGGAATATTTTATCCTGTATCAAAATATAAAGATGTTATAGCATCAGGAGATATAGGATGTTATACACTAGGGTTAGTTGCACCGCTCAACGTTACAGATATTTGCGTATGTATGGGTGCATCCGTTTCATCTGGTATTGGTTTAGAAAAAGCAAATCAAATGGCAGGAAGAAATAACAAGGTTTTTGCTTTTATAGGAGACTCAACTTTCTTCCATTCAGGGATTACAGGACTTATTAATTCCATATACAACAATACACCTATTGTTACTTGTATATTAGATAATAGTATTACGGCAATGACTGGACATCAGGAAAACCCAGGTACTGGAAGAACTCTGCAAGGTAAGGCAGCTCCAATTGTTGATATTGAAAAGGTTGTGCTTTCACTTGGAATTAAGGAAGAAAATCTAAGAGTTGTAGACCCTTATAATTTGAAAGCTACAGAAGAAGCGGTAAAAGCTGCACATGATAGCACTGAACCATTTGTAATAATAACAAAACAGCCTTGTGCTTTAAAGAAGGACGTAATAAAGAGGAGAGCTAACATGCACTGCAGCATACAAATTGAAAGCTGCAAGAAGTGTAAGGCATGTCTAAAAACAGGTTGTCCTGCACTTGAATTTAAAAATGATGTTGTAAGTATAAATAAAAATATGTGCAACGGCTGTGAGTTATGTAAACAAGTATGTAAATTCAATGCCATAGAAAAGGTTGGTGAGTAAATATGTGTAATGTTAAAAGCATATTATTCGTAGGCGTAGGAGGGCAAGGAACTATACTTGCTTCAAAGGTTTTAACTGAAGGTTTATTAAAACATGGATATGATGTGAAAATGTCAGAGGTTCACGGAATGGCTCAAAGAGGAGGCAGCGTTAGTACTCAAGTTAGATTTGGGAAAAAGGTATATTCTCCACTTATAGAAAAAGGGGATGCTGATGTAATAGTATCATTCGAAAAAAGTGAAGCTGCGAGATGGCTTTCCTATTTAAAGAAAGATGGATATTTAGTAGTAAATAATTACGAAATACATCCAGTACCTGTTTTAATAGGACAGGAAGAATACCCTGAAAATGTTAATGAAAAACTAAAACAAACAGTTAAAAACACAATAGTAGTTAATGCAACTAAAATAGCTGAGGAACTTGGAAATATAAAAGCACAAAATGTAGTTTTACTTGGAGCACTGATTAAAGCGCTCAATTTAGAAGATATAGATTGGAATGGTGTTCTAGAAACAGCAGTTCCACCAAAAGCATTCGAGTTAAATAAGAAAGCTCTACAAAAAGGAATACAGATATAAACAGAGTTCTTGGCATCAGATGAGTTTTAGAATCTGTTATATCGAGGTGGTAGCTACCGAATAAAAAATGGGGAAGAATTTGTATGAAAACAAATTTTTCCCCATTTCTAAATGAGAGTATTCTCATCTTTAGTTCTTAATTACTTAACAATTTTAATAGATTCTACTTCAGGATCTTCTGTTCCTTGAACATATAAGCCTGTTTCTTTAAGTGTTTGAACATAATCAACTATTTCCTGAGTAATTTCTTCTCCAGGACAAAGTATAGGTATTCCAGGAGGATAAGCCATTAGAAACTCTCCACTTACCATGCCAACACTATTTTTTAGTAAAACAGGAGTTTTTACACTGTTAAATGCCTCTCTTGGTATTTTTACCTGCATTGGTATTGAAGGAACATCAATGAAGTCTGATTTTTTATTTCCTCTTCCATAGTATTCATCGCTTATTTCTCTTAAAGCTTTTAATAAAGTATCTATGCTGCTTTTAGTATCACCAAAGGATCCTACAGCTAATACGTTATATAGGTCGGAAAGTTCAACTTGTATATGATATTTATTTGATAATATCATATCTAAGTCATAACCAGTTATTCCTAGATCTCTACAAGTTATTGTTATTTTTGTAGGGTCAAGGGCAAATACTCCTTCATTACCTAGAATTTCTTTGCCGAAGCAATAAAAACCAGGTATATTATTTATTTGTTCTCTGGCATAATTACATAGCTCAATAGTGGCATTAAGAAGATCTTCGCCATGCAGGGCAATTTGTCTTCTTGCACAATCTAAAGAAGCCATCAATATATATGAAGGAGAGGTTGTTTGCAGCAAAGATAAAATTTGCTGAACTCTATTTATATCTATGCGTTCAGAACGAACCTGCAATAATGAACATTGAGTTAAGGCACCGATTATTTTATGAGTGCTTTGGGAACAAATATCAGCCCCAGCTTCCATTGCTGATATTGGCAATTTATCATTAAAACCAAGGTGTGGTCCATGAGCCTCATCAACAATTAGAGGAATATCATAGCTGTGAACTATATCAGCTATTTTTTTTATGTCTGCCGCTACTCCGTAATAAGTTGGATTTATGATTAATACTGCTTTTGCATCTGGATTTTCCTTTAATGTTTTTTCAACGGTTTCAGGGGTAACTCCATGAGCTATTCCTACATTTTTATCTAATGCAGGCTGCATATACACTGGTGTAGCACCGCTTAGTATTATTCCAGCGGTAACAGATTTATGAACATTTCTTGGAATAATTATTTTTTCACCAGCTTTAACTACAGACATAATCATAGCCTGTATTGCTCCAGAAGTACCATGTATTGAAAAGAACGCAGCATCAGAACCATATGCGTCAGCAGCTAATTGTTGAGCTTTCTTTATTGGACCCGTAGGGTGATGAAGACTGTCAACTAGCTTAAATACCGTAACATCAATTTTGAATGGGTTTTCCCCAATAAAATTTTTAAATTCTTCATCCATACCAATTCCCTTCTTATGACCAGGAACGTGGAAAGGAATGGTTTCTCTATCTACATACTCCATTAATGCGTCGAATAAAGGAGTTTCATTTTGATCTAACTTATACACCTTGATAAAGCACCTTCTTTCATAAAAATATGCCCTTTGAACTCAGATGTTTCAAGGGCTAGCCTGCATTTTCATTTAAGCCAATATAATTATATGTTAAATATATTGTAAATGCAACAATAAGAGTAAATTTTATAAAATAATATTTTTATTAATAGAACTAGTGAATAATATAGGCAAAGTTTGTAAATAATGATTAGTATGAAATTTATTATTTTGAGAGAGGATTTTTATTATGGAGAATTTGAAATTACATAAAAGACAAAAAAATACTTCCCATGAAGCTAAAAAGGTAAGAAGAACTGGAGTAATACCAGGAATATTATATGGAAGAAACATAAATAACATGATGTTTGAGATTAGTGAGTTAGAATTAAATAAAGAAGTTGCTAAAAATGGTGAACACGCTGTACTAAATGTAGAGTTAGAAGGTAAGTTACATAGAACATTGGTTAAGGAAGTACAAAGAGATCCAGTGCACCACAAAATAGTGCATATTGATCTTGAAGAATTATCTAAAAATGCAACTATACAGACCGAGATACCAATAGTATTTTCAGGTGAAGATTTAATAATGAAAAAAGGTGCAGCAGTACAAAAGGAAAAAAGCAATGTTAAAGTTGAGTGTAAGTCAGAAAATATTCCTAGATCCGTAAATGTAGACTTATCTAAATTAGAAATTGGAGACGTATACAGAATTATGGATTTAGAACTATCAGAGGATATAGCTTTTGTAGAAGACGCTAATAGTATAATAGCATCCATAACTTTAAATAAAAAACCGTCTGACATTTTGCCAGAGGATTAATATTAAAGAAACAGGTAACAATTCTAATATTGTATACCTGTTTTTTGTTTAAATTAATTAAAAATATATTAATAATTATATTATTAATGGTGTTTTTATAGTGTTTTTATAGTATAATAATAAATGTCAAATACTTACATAATGTGGGAGGTAGAAAATGTTATATAGAGACAAATATGAGTTATGGCTAAATTCAGGGTTTATGGATGAAGTTTCAAAGGAAGAATTAAAAAAGTTAAATGATGAAAAAGAAATAGAAGATAGGTTTTATAAAGATTTAGAGTTTGGAACAGGCGGACTAAGAGGAATTATAGGAATGGGAAGCAATAGAATGAATATATATACAGTTGGAAAAGCTACCCAAGGTTTAGCGGAATACTTACTAAATAAATATAAAGAAGATATATCAGTAAGTATAGCCTATGATTCTAGAATTATGTCCAAAGAGTTTGCAGAGGCTGCAGCATTAAATCTTTGTGCAAATGGAATAAAGGTATATTTGTTTGAATCATTGAGACCAACTCCTATGCTTTCATATACAGTTAGACATTTAAAAAGCAAAGCAGGTATTGTAATAACTGCATCTCATAATCCAAAACAATATAATGGTTATAAGGTGTACGGTGAAGATGGTGGACAGGTTACAGATCAATCAGCAAAAGAAATTCTTTCCTTTACACAAAGTATTGATGATTTTTCAGAAATTAAAACTATGGATTACAGCGAAGCGAAAGAAAAAGGTTTATTAAATATAATTGGTGAAGAAGTTGACAAAAGTTATATAGAAAGAGTAAAAGATTTAACCATAAGAAAAGAATTCGTAAATAAACATGCAGAAGAATTAAAGATAATATACACCCCTATTCATGGAACAGGGAATATACCTATAAGAAGAGTACTGAAGGAACTTGGCTATAAAAATGTTTTTATAGTAAAAGAGCAGGAAAAACCGGATGGAAACTTTCCTACAGCTGCATACCCAAATCCTGAAGACCCAAGAGTATTTAATATAGCACTGGATATGGCTAAAGAAATTCAGCCGGATATAATATTTGGAACTGATCCAGATTGTGATAGAATTGGAGTAGTAGTTAAAGATAACAGTGGAAAGTATCAAGTGCTTTCAGGAAATCAAATGGGAGCTCTTTTAACTCACTACATACTATCCTCATTAAAAGAAATGAATAAACTTCCAGAAAACGGCGCAGTAATAAAGACAATTGTTACTACAGAAATGGCAGCGAATATAGCTAAAGAATATGGTGTAGAACTTATTGACGTGTTAACTGGATTTAAGTATATAGGAGAAAAAATTAAAGAGTTTGAAGAGAAGCAAGATAAAAAATATATTTTTGGATTTGAAGAAAGCTATGGATATCTTGCAGGAGATTTCGTAAGAGATAAGGATGCAGTTATTACTGCAGAACTTATATGTGAAATGGCTCTTTACTATAAGAGTAGAGGTATGAACTTGTATGAGGCTCTTATGAACCTTTACGAAAAGTATGGTTACTATAAAGAAAAATTAATTTCAATTGAGTTGAAAGGAAAAGAGGGACAGGAGAAAATAGAAAATTCCATTCAATACTTAAGGCATTCTATGAGTCACAGCCTTGGAAACAATAGAATAATAAGAAAAATGGATTATAAGCTAAGTATAGAGAAAGATTTAGTAAATATAACAGAGAATAGAATAGATTTGCCTAAGTCTAATGTGCTTAAGTTTATATTAGAAGATAGTTCATGGTTTGTTATAAGACCTTCAGGTACAGAACCGAAGATGAAGATTTACTTGTCTGTAATAGGAACTGATTTACATGATTCAGAAGAAAAAATGGAAGAATTCGAGAAAATGGTTTGCGAAATTATAGATAAGTCTTGCAATTGTTAGTATATTGGTTTTAAATAAAGCTTATGGTAATAAGGTACATTCAAATAAATAATATATAAAGTAGGTGTTAGAGTTTATGGATGTAAAATCATATTTTGCAAGTAAACTTAGCAAAGTGTTGTTTTTAGAAATAAAAAAAGAAAATATAAAAAAACTCTTTAACGTAGAAATTAATGAAGACATATATTTTCCTGTTAAAGCTTCTAATATAGTAGATAAAGTTAAAGCTGAAGCCAATCTAGAACAAATACCAATGAGCTTTTTTGTCGAGGGGATGACTTATGTATTAGGTGCAGATGAAAGTTTCAGATTTAACGGATATTATGAAAAGTTGATATGTAGTATTAAGGATAGTAATAATTTTATAAAAAGTGAAATAGCTCAATGTGTAAAGAATGAATATTATGAAGAAGCATATATTTTGCTAAAGGGTTTATTAAGAATTGAGGATACAATAGAGATTTATGATAAGCTAATTACAATTGGAGATAACCTTAGAAATTCTGATAAAATGTATAAAAGTGAAGAATTAGAAGTTATAGAAAAGGCAAAGAATAAGGAAAATTATGCGCTTCCTTATTTTTATGAGGCTTTGATAAGAAGAGAAGAGGGGGATTATGATAAAGCTCTTTTCTGTATTAATAATTACATCTCTAGAGGTGGTAAAGAAACTTTAGAGATTACAGAATTTAAACATGAATTAAAATCCATAATAGATTTTGAAAAAGGCAAAGAGATGGTGTATGATGCGCCAAAGGAAGCTTTAAAATTTTTGATTCCACTAATTGAAGAATTTGGAGATAATGCTACTCTGCATTATTATATAGCAATAGCATATAGAATTTTGGAAAACTATGAAAAGGCAATATACTACTTGAATGATGCTATGAGTATTGACAGTAATATAATAGAAGTAGTAAATGAGTTAGGAATAAATCATGCCTCATTAGGTGATTACGAAGCCGCTATAGCATATTTCAGAAAGGCTTTTGAAGTAACAAAATCTGTAGAAATATGTACCAATATTATAATGTGTTACTTAAATGCTGGTGATATTAAAAATGCTAAACTTCATTTAGATATTGCTAAAAAATTGGATCCTAAAGATGAAATAGTTGTTGAACTAGAAGGAATAATAAACAATTCTCAATAGGATTAATATATAGGTTCAATTTAATTTTAGTAGTAAAGGGGAATATTAAGATGAAAGTTAAAAAGGCCATAATACCAGCAGCAGGTTTAGGTACAAGGTTTTTACCAGCTACTAAAGCTCAGCCTAAGGAAATGCTTCCTATAGTTGATAAACCTACAATTCAATATATCATTGAAGAAGCGGTAGCATCAGGAATAGAGCAGATATTAATAATAACTGGAAGAAACAAAAGAGCTATAGAAGATCATTTTGATAAATCTGTTGAGCTTGAAAATGAATTGGAGGCTCACGGAAAAGATCAGTTGCTAAATTTAGTTAAGGATATATCTAATATGGCTGATATTTATTACATAAGACAAAAGGAACCTAAGGGATTAGGTCACGCAATAAATTGTGCAAAGACTTTTGTTGGTAATGAACCCTTTGCAGTTATGCTTGGTGACGATGTTGTTGATAGTGAAATTCCATGCTTAAAGCAGCTTATAGATTGTTATAACGAGTATAAAACCTCAATTATAGGAGTGCAAGAAGTTCCAGAAGAAGAAGTATATAAATATGGTATAGTTAAAGGAATGTATATAGAAGATAGGGTATACAAGGTGAAGGATTTAGTGGAGAAACCTAAAGTAAAAGAGGCACCATCCAACATTGGGATACTCGGAAGATATATAATAACGCCAACTATATTTGATATATTAGAAAATACTATTCCGGGAAAAGGTGGAGAGATTCAACTTACTGATGCACTTAGAACATTAATAACAAGCGAAGCAATGTATGCATATAACTTTATAGGAAGAAGATATGATGTTGGTGATAAATTAGGTTTCCTTCAGGCAACAGTTGAGTATGCTTTAAAAAGAGAAGAATTAAAGAAGCCATTTATGGAATATCTTTTATCTTTAGAAAAGCAAGAATTATTTAAAGAAGTATGTGATGAGATTGCGTCTAATAAAGAAGTTTAAAATAAAAAGAGTTGTAGAACACAACTCTTTTTATTTTGGGAGTATTTCTAAAAATTTAGCTTAACTATGGTAATTAAGAGAGAAATTAACACACCCATTATTAAGGTATTAACACAATATATACAATATGTGTACCTTTTATTGATAAAAATATATTGAATAATTTTTTCTATGAGGTAAAATAGATAAAGAGAGTTTTTGTCTGAAATTATACAATAATAGTTGAGGAAGTGTTAACATGCAGAAAGATAAAACCCTTATAGGTTATGATATAGTTTTTCTTATAGCATCCTTATATTTTGCTTTATTATTGAGATTTGATTTTAAGGTACCACAGGAATATTGGTTATTTTTAAAATTATCTATTGTACCAGTAGTAGTTATAACATTACTATGTAACAAATTTTTTAATCTTTATAATAGTATATGGAAATATGCATCTATTGAGGAGTTAATTTCCATTGTGTATTCGGTGTCGTTAGCTAATGTAATTTTTATACTATATAGTTATCTCGTAAATTATAGATTCTTAGAAAATAGATATTACAGATTTCCTTTTCCAGTGCATATTATTTTCTGGATTTTATCTGTCGTAGCTTTAGGTGGAACGAGGTTTACCTATAGGTTGATAGAGGACAACAAAGATAATATGGCTCTAAAAAAGCAAAAAACAAAACTTCTTATAATTGGAGCTGGAGATGCATCTGCATTATATATAAAGGAGATAAAAAGACATCAGGATTTAAACTATGATATAGTAGGTCTTATTGATGATGATCCTTCAAAAAGAGGAAGGTTGATTAATGGAATAAAAGTCCTAGGTGGAAGGAATAGAATAATTGATATTTGTAATAAAAAGAATGTAGAAGAAATAATACTAGCTATTCCATCAGCAGATTTACAAACTAAAAGGGATATTGTTAATATATGCAAAAATACCGATTGTAAATTAAAAACTATACCTGGACTATATGAAATAATTGATGGAAAAGTAAATATAACTAAATTAAGAGATGTCAACATAGAAGATTTACTTGGAAGGGAAGAAGTTAAACTTAATAGTGAAAATATAAACAAATATATAAAAGATAAGGCAATTCTTGTAACAGGTGGAGGAGGATCCATAGGTTCAGAATTATGTAGACAAATAGCTAGGTTTAATCCAAAGAAATTATTGATATTAGATATTTATGAAAATAATGTATATGATGTGCAGATGGAATTAAACCATAACCACCCAGATATTGACAAAGAAGTCATTATTGCATCTATAAGAGATGAAAAGCGTTTAAGAGATATATTTGAGAAATATAGACCAGATGTGGTATTTCATGCAGCAGCACACAAACATGTGCCTTTAATGGAGGCAAACCCTGCAGAAGCTATAAAGAATAATGTAATTGGTACCTATAATGTTTTAAAATGCAGTCATGATTTTAAAGTTAAGAAATTTGTGCAAATAAGCACGGACAAAGCTGTTAATCCTACGAATATAATGGGAGCGACAAAGAGATTCTGTGAAATTATGGTTCAGGCTTTTGATAAGATAAGCAGTACAGAATATGTAGCAGTTAGATTTGGAAATGTTTTAGGTAGTAATGGTTCTGTTATTCCATTGTTTAAAAAGCAAATAGCACATGGGGGACCAGTTACTGTAACTCATCCAGAGATAAACAGATTTTTTATGACTATACCTGAAGCAGCACAATTAGTTATTCAAGCAGGAGCTATAGCTGATGGAGGAGAGATATTTGTACTTGATATGGGTGAACCAGTTAAGATAGTAGATTTAGCTAGAGACCTAATAACTCTTTCAGGATATAAGCCAGATGTAGATATAAAAATAGAATACACAGGGCTTAGGCCAGGAGAAAAACTGTATGAAGAGCTTCTTATGGATGAAATAGCATTAACATCTACAGAGCATAACAAAATCTTTGTTGAAAAACCTAATGGAATAGATATAAATTATGTTGAAAAATCTATAGAAGAGTTTAGAAATGTTACTAAAATGAGCAAAGAAGAAATATTTGAGCTTGTAGAAAAAAAGGTCCCAACATATATAAGAAAAAGATCTTAACAGGAAATACAGGAGGGAAAAAAATGTCACAGTTAAAAGATGAATTAATGTTAAAATTAGAAAACAAAACAGCCAAACTTGGTGTAGTTGGACTAGGTTATGTAGGACTTCCACTTGCTGTTGAAAAGGCTAAAGCAGGATATGAAGTTATAGGTTTTGACGTACAAGAGCAAAAGGTGCAAATGGTTAACGAAGGTCTTAACTATATAGGAGACGTAGTAAACGAGGATTTGCAGGAATTAGTTAAAATAGGTAAATTAAGAGCAACAACTGATTTTAGTTTCGTAAAAGATGTAGACACAGTATGTATATGTGTTCCAACTCCACTTGATAAATATAAGCAGCCAGATATTTCATATGTTGTAAATTCAACTAGAAGTGTAGCGAAATATTTACAAAGAGGAATGCTTATAGTACTTGAAAGTACAACTTACCCAGGAACAACAGAAGAAGTTTTAAAGCCAATTCTTGAAGAAAGTGGTTTAAAGTGCGGAAAAGACTTTTTCTTAGCATTTTCACCAGAGAGAGTTGATCCAGGCAACAAAGAGTTTAAAACTAAAAATACTCCTAAGGTAGTTGGTGGTTGCACTCCAGAATGTACTGAAGTTGCTGCTACTTTATATGAAAATGTTCTTGAAGGAGAGATATTTAGAGTATCATCACCAGCAGTAGCTGAAATGGAAAAGATACTTGAAAATACTTTTAGAAATATAAATATAGGTTTAGCAAATGAAATGGCTATACTTTGTAAAAGAATGGGTATAGATGTTTGGGAAGTTATAGAAGCTGCAAAAACTAAGCCATACGGATTTATGGCATTTTACCCAGGTCCAGGACTTGGAGGACATTGTATACCACTAGATCCGTTCTATTTAGCATGGAAAGCAAGAGAATATGATTATCATACAAAACTTATAGAAACTTCAGGAGAAATTAATGACTTTATGCCAGAGTTTGTAGTAGACACTGCTATGAAGCTTTTAAATGGAGATAAAAAAGCAATGAATGGAGCAAAAGTGCTTCTTCTAGGAGTTGCGTACAAGAAGGATATTGATGATCCAAGGGAATCACCTACTTTAAAGGTTATGGAACATTTAGAGAAGAATGGTGCTGAGCTATTAATAGATGACCCATATATACCAGAATTCAAGCACAATGGCAAAAAGTATTATACTGTAGACTGGAAAGAAGTAATTGATGATTCAGATATAGTTATAATAACTACAGATCACAGCTGCTATGAATATAAAGAGATTGTATCAAGAGCTAAGATAGTATATGACACAAGAAATGCTACAAAGGATGTTGAAAATAACAGAGAAAAAATTCATAAGCTATAAATAAGATAAGCCCAATGGGCTTATCTTATTAAATGAAATTAAGGGGTGCTTTATTATGAAAAAATTAAGATTTGCTATCGTAGGATGTGGAAGAATTTCATACAAGCATGTAGAAGCGTTAATTGATAACAAGGAAGAGGCAGTATTGGTATCTACTTGTGATACAGTTAAAGAAAAAGCAGAAGAGAAAAAAGAAGAGTATATTACTAAATTGGGACAAATTGCAGAAGTAGCTGTCTATACAGATTATAAGGAAATGCTTGAAAAAGAAGAAATAGACGTAGTGGCTATAGCAACTGAAAGTGGATATCACCCAGAAATAGCTATATACTGTATGAATAAAAAGAAACATATTGTGGTTGAAAAACCTATGGCCTTATCAATAGAAGATGCGGATAAAATGATAAAATGTGCAAAAGATAACAACGTAAAATTATGTGTAAGCCACCAAAATAGATTTAATAAACCAATTCAACAGTTAAGAGAAGCTATTGAAGGAAATAGATTCGGTAGACTAATCAATGGTACTGCAAGAATACTTTGGAATAGAAATATGGGTTACTATGAGCAAGCACCATGGAGAGGAACATGGGAACTTGATGGTGGTACTTTAATGAATCAATGCATACATAATATAGATTTGTTACAATGGATGATGGGTGGAGAAATAGATACCGTTTACGCTCAATGTGATACATTCTTAAGAGACATAGAAGCAGAAGACTTTGGTGCTATAGTTATAAGATTCAAAAATGGATCTATAGGAATAGTAGAGGGAAGTGCTTGTGTATATCCAAAAAATTTAGAAGAAACTCTAAGCATATTTGGTGAAACTGGAACCGTATGTATTGGCGGACTTGCAGTTAATAAGATGGAAACATGGAGATTTGCAGATAATAGAGATGATGAACAAGCGATATTAAAAGCACAGGAAGGAGATCCTGATACAGTTTATGGATTTGGGCATACTCCTTTATTTAAAGATATGATAGACGCTGTAAATAATGATAAAGAACCGCTTATAAATGGAGAAGAAGGTAAAAAAGGTATGTCAATAATTCTTGCAGCGTATAAGTCAAGGCTTACAGGAATGCCGGTAAAATTCCCTATGGAAAACTTCTCAACTATGGATATGGTTGGAGTAAAAAAGATTCACTAGTAAAAATAGGAATGGAGAATTAATGATGAGTAATTATGTATCTGAAAAAGCTACCATAGGTAATAATGTAAGCTTAGGAAGATTTGTGGTTATAGAAGATGAAGTAGTTATAGGAGATAACTGTATAATAGGACATAATGTTGTTATACATAAAGGAACAAAGATAAGTAGTAATGTTAGAATCGATGATAACACAGTTGTTGGAAAACAACCGATGAGATCTGTAAATAGTATTTTTAAAGATGAAAAAGAATTACCGCCAGCAATAATATCTGAAGGTTGTTTAGTTGGAGCAGGTGTAATAATTTATTGTGGATGTGAAATTGGAGAAAGAACTCTAGTTGCTGACCTTGCTACTATAAGAGAAAATGTAACTGTAGGAAGTAAAACTATTATAGGAAGAGGAGTAGCTGTAGAAAATTTCTGTAAGGTAGGTTCAAACTGTAAACTAGAAACTAATGTATATTTAACTGCTTACTCAGAAGTTGAAGACAACGTGTTTATTGCACCAGGAGTTGTAACATCTAATGATAACTTTGCCGCACGCTCAAAGGAAAGATATAAACACTTTAAGGGCGTTACAGTTAAAAAAGGTGGAAGAATAGGAGCTCAAGCAACTATTTTACCAGGAAAAATAATAAATGAAGATGGTTTTGTAGCTGCAGGAAGTGTAGTAACAAGAGATGTGGAGAAAGAAACTATAGTTGCTGGAAGCCCTGCAAAAGAGCTTAGAAGAGTTCCAGAAGACCAGTTACTAAAGAATCAATAATTATCTAGTTTGTTTTTTATAATTGGGTTTAGTATATTATTAAGTTGACAGTGGGTAATTGACGTTATAAAAGCGGTCAGTTGCCAACTGTCAAATATTTTAAGGAGTTGTAACTTGATGGCTAAAATATGTTTTTTAGCAGATGCTGATAGTATTCATACAAGGAAATGGGTAGATTATTTCTCAAGTTTAAATAATGAAATATACCTAATATCTATGAGAGGCACTAGCTATAACTATAAGGATAATGTTAAATTAATTGTTGTAAAACCACCATTTAAGAGTAAATTATCCTATTTCTTTATAATAAAATACATAAAAAAGTTAATAACTGAAATAAAGCCTGATATATTACACAGCCATTATGCTACTAGCTACGGATTATATGGAAAAATAAGTAAGTATCACCCTTTTATAATCTCTGTATGGGGGAGTGACGTTTACCAATTTCCAAAATCAAATAACTTAAATGCTAAACTTTTAAGTTTTATTTTAAAAGGTGCAGATGCAGTTTGCTCTACAAGTGTGGACATGGCTTGTGAAACAAAAAAATATTATGATAAAGATGATATAACTATTACTCCTTTTGGTGTGGATATTGAGAGGTTTAATATTAAAACTCCTGTCCTAAATAATGAATATATTACTATCGGAGTAATTAAAAATTTACGCAAAATATATGGAATAGAATATTTGGTAAAAGCCTTTAGTGACCTAATAAAAGAAACTAAAAAAGATATAAGGCTGATGATAGTTGGAGACGGACCAGAGAGAGAAAATCTTGAAAAACTTTGTGATGATCTAAAAATAAAATCTAAAGTTATCTTTACAGGTAATATAGACAACAGCAAGATTCCTGATTATATTAATATGATGGATATAGTTTGTCTTCCTTCTTTAAGCGAAAGCTTTGGAGTAGCTGCAGTTGAAGCTTGTGCTTGTGGAAGGCCAGTGGTATCTACCAATGTTGGAGGATTAAAAGAAATAGTTATAGACGACTATAATGGATATACCGTTGATCCTAAAAACAGTGATTTAATTAAAGAAAAATTGCAGATAATAACTGAAGATGAAGATAGAATTAAAAAGTTTTCGATTAATGCTAGAAAACTAGCAGAAGAAAAATATAATTGGATTGAAAACGCAGGGACAATGAAGGATTTATATGAGAAAATTATTTCAAATAGGAGGACCAATGGATGTATGGACTAAGCAAGAAAAGCACTATTTATGTATTTGTGGCTTTTATTTTTCTTTTAGTTTTTTCAATAATTAATAAGAATTTTATAATAAATGGCCTTTTCTTACTAAGTATTGTTGCAGCTTGCAGCATTACAAAATCAGATAGCTTATATGAGAATGTATACTATACACTTTTAATTTCAAGTATTTTTGAGTATGCATCCTATTTTCCAAGGCATGAAAAGTTATATTATTTTCATGTAATGCTAGTTTTATGTGGTATAGTTTCACTTTTCAATGCATTTATGAATAAGCATGAACTAAGAAAAATAAATAAAAAGGCTGTGTATTTTTACATACTTTGGTTTGCATATATATGTTTAAGCTTTATTTGGTCAAAAAATAAAGACTTAAATATGAAATATATAGTAATATATGCAATGATGTTTGCATTTGTTTTTATTGTTATCATGTTTAATACTTCAAAGGAGAGATTTTATAATTCTTTGAAAGTTGTTGGATTTGTATTTTTACTTACAGTTGTAATAGGTATGGCAGAAGCTGTAACAGGAACTCTGTTACCTGTAAAGCATTATTTTGATAGCATTATGGATAAACTTACACTAAAAGAACTTATAGTTTTAAGAAGCAGACCAGTTGTATTCTTTTTTAATGCAAATAACTATGCTACATTTCTAGGTATGGGAATTCCTTTTTTAATGTACTTATTCTATTACGCTAGAACTACAGCAAGTAAATTGTTTTATGGAATAGCTACACTGCTTACATTTACAGCTTTAGTGCTTACAAATTCAAGGTCAAATATTTTAGCTGTATGTTTAATAATGATAGTTTATACTTTAATTATTCTTAAAGAAGGAAACTTAAAGGCTTTAGTATATCCTTTAATTATTGCTGTAGCATTTACAGGCATATATAAATATAGTTATATGATGGTTAAGCATGGAGCTGAATATGAACAAAAGATGATAGAGAAAATGAGTAAAATAGGGGAGATGACCAAGATTAGTAAAGCTGATATTGGTGAAGAAGGATCTGAAAACGTAAGAGCAACTATATTATATGATGTTGTTGTTGAAGGTGTTATAAAAGATAAAAGAGTACTTGGATTCGGAGCTGGTAATACTATTCAACATCTAATGGATATGAACAATACTCATGGAATATATAGTCCTCATGGACTTGCAACTGAAATATTAGGAGACTTTGGATTATTTATAATAGTATATGGTGTATTTTATTTATATCTATTATACAATTTATTAATAATTGGTTTAAAACGGGATGGTCTTAATAAGTTTATTGCCTATTCTCTGTTTACATCTTTAGTGGGATTCACTATAGGAAGTTTTTCACCAAGTTCAGTTACATATTTTTTACCTAACTACTTATTGTTTGGATTAAGTATTTCATTCATCCAAATAAACAGAACAAAGGGTAAGATGCTATATGAGTAATAAAGGTAAGTTAGCGACTACAGCAGGATTAATTGTAATCTGTACTTTTATAAGTAAATTTCTAGGCCTTTTGAGAGACAGCATAACTGCTGCTAAATATAATACAGGTGACTTAGATGCCTTTTTTCAGGCATCTAATGTTCCTATGGTATTATTTATAATGATAGGAGCAGCAATAACTACTACATTAATTCCTCTTTATAATGAAAAATTAAAAGAAGGAAAAAAAGAGGCAATAGATTTTATATGTAATGTTTTAAATGTATTTATAATTGTTACTGTTGTAATATCAATTATATGTATAATTTTTAGTAAGCCTATAGTTGGATTGCTCAATCCAGGGTTCACTGGAGCAAAATTAGAGTTTACTCAAAGGCTTACTAATATATTGATACCAACTTTAATTTTTAATGCTGTAATATATATTTTTAATGCGGTACTACAATCAGAAGGAAATTTTACTATTCCATCATTGGTAGCACTGCCCCTAAATGTAATCATTATAGGGTATTTAATATTATTTGGAAGTAAACATGGCATAGTAGGTTTAACAATAGTAACATTTATTGCTACTTTTGCTCAGATAATTCCTCAAATTTTTGCCATGAAAAAAGTTGGTTTTAAATATAGCTTTAAAGTAAATTTTAAAGATCCTATGATAATAAAAATGTGTATAATGCTTGTACCTGTAATACTGGGAACTGGAGTACAACAGATTAATACATTTATTGAAAGAGCCCAAGCTACACATTTTGGAGAGGGAAGTGTTACATACTTAAATTATGCATATAGAGTATTTGCTCTTTTCGTAGATATTTTTGTAGTAACTCTATCCACGATTATTTATCCCAAGATGGCAAAACAAATGGCTAGAAATGAAATAGGAGAAATGAAAAGGACATTAAGTGAGTCCTTGGGAATGTTAATTTTAATGATACTTCCTATGTCTTTTATCGTTATGGCTCAAAGTAGGCCGATAGTTTATATTTTATTTCAAAGAGGTGCTTTTAAAGAAGAAGCTACAATACAAACAGCTTTACTTTTAACCTTTTATTCTATAGGGCTTTTAGCTTTTGGTATGAGAGATTTTGTGTGCAAGGCTTATTATACCTTAAAAGATACTAAGACACCTATGATTAATAGTGCTATAGCAATGGTAGTTAATATAGTACTAATTTTTATTTTTAAAAAGACTATAGGTCTTAGAGGATTAGCTTTAGCTAATGCTACATCTATGTATGTAGCCTGTGGACTTTTAATTTATACTTTAAGGAAAAAGATTGGAAGTATAAATGGAAAACAGGTTATTACTACAGCAGTAAAAACAATAGCTGCATCCATACCTATGGTAATAACTATAAAAGTTTTAAACAGCGTTCTTTCACTAAGTTATAATTCTATGATTTCAGTGTTAGTTAAGATTACAGTTTCTTCATTAGCAGGAATATTAGTATTTATAATAGTGGCAATAATAATAGACATAGAAGAATTAAAAAGTATAAAGGAATTAGTACTCAGAAAATTTATTAAGAAAAGCAAATAGTTTTTCTTAAGCAGGCATCCAAAATCTGTGATTTTGAGATGATCGCTTAAGCAGAGAACTCAAATCTCTGATTTGAAGTGAATCGCTTACTCAGCGAGCACTCATTCGACGATAGGAGAAGGAGTTTCATTTTTATGATTTAGGTAGGTGAATATAGTGGAAACTGTTTCAATAATTATTCCATGTAGAAACGAAGAAAAGTATATAGGAAAATGTCTAGATACTTTTATAAACCAAACGTATCCTAAAGACTGCTTTGAAGTTTTTGTTTGTGATGGAATGTCTACAGATAATACTAGAGATATAGTTAGGGAATACGAGAAAAAACACAGCAATATAAAGATTGTTGATAATCCAGGTTTATCTGCACCTAAAGGAATGAATGAAGGAATTAGAAAAAGTAAAGCTGATATTGTTATAATATTTGGAGCTCATGCTTATGCAGATAAGGATTTTATAAAATACAATGTAGAGGCATTAAGAAATAAAGAAGTAGGTTGTGCCGGTGGACCAATAGAGACAATAAGTGAAGATGACAAGGGAACTGCTATAGCTTATGCTATGAGCTCACCCTTTGGAGTTGGAAATGCTCTTTTTAGATATGCGCAGGAAGAAACATATGTAGATACTGTAGCATTCGGTGCTTATAGGAAAGAAGTTTTAGAGAAGATAGGATATTTTGATGAAGAATTAGTAAGAAATCAGGATGATGAACTTAATTATAGAGTTGTTAAAAGCGGATACAAAGTACTACTAACTCCAAAAGTAAAATCATCCTATTATAGTAGATCATCACTTAAAAAGTTATGGAAACAATATTACCAATATGGCTTCTGGAAGGTTAGGGTAATGCAAAAGCACGGGAAACCAGCATCCTTACGACATTTAATTCCTATGTTGTTTGTAGCAACTAACGCTTTAGGAGCAGCATTAGGTTTATTTTTTAAACCTATACTTTATTTATGGTTTTTGGAGTTAGGTTTATATTTAATTTGTGATATAGGAGCTTCTATTAAGGTTTCTAAAGGAAACCCTAAATTATTAAAATATATACCTTTAATATTTCCAATATTGCACCTAAGTTATGGTATTGGATTTATGGAGGGATTAGTTAGCTTTTATTTATTAAAATCTAATAAAGCTATAGAAAAGAACACTAAAATGTCAAGATAGTGTTAAGGAGATGGAGTTTCATAAGCAGGCATCCAAAATCTGTGATTTTGAGATGATCGCTTAAGCAGAGAACTCAAATCTATGATTTGAAGTGAATCGCTTACTCAGCGAGTACTCATTCGACGATAGGAGAAGGGGCTTCATAATTAATATATTAATAAAGTAGGTGGGAGAAATTGCAGATAGCTAATTACATATTATATTTAATGATATGCTTATATATTATAGCTAATCCACTGATAATTACTGATAAAGCACATGCACATAGGAGCGATATAATATTATTTTCAATCTTTTTAGTTTATTTTTTACAATTACTTTTTATTAAGGAAAAGAGAACAAATTTTATTATAGGTATAAAAGACTTTTTTACTGATTACCTTAATTTGTTTATGGCAGGATTATTGATAATAATGAGTATATCGGTGACCTATTCAACAGAGAAAGGTTTAGCGGTGTCAGAAACCTTTAGATTTGCAACATATGTATTATTATTTTTCATAATAAAATATGAGTTTAATAAGAGCAAGTATATAAAAGGTTTTATTAATAGCTATATAGTTTGTGTTACTATAATGAGTTTATTTGGAATATATCAGTATTTTACTGGATTTGAATTAGCAAAAGGGTTTAATGAAACAGCTGGTTTTTTAGGAAGACCTAGAGTGACAGTTTCATTGGACAACTCAAATAATTTTGGTGCTTTTTTAATATTAGCTATTTTTCCAGTAATAATGCTTATGCTATATGAAAAAAGTATTAAAAAGAAAATATTTTTGGGTATACTATCATTTTCTTTATTAATAAATATAATTTTTTCATATTCGCGAAATGCTATGGCAGGACTAGTAATTGGGCTAGTAGTTCTTGCAATAGTATATAGCTGGAGGCTTTTACTACCTATTGGTGGTATAGCGGCCTTAGTATTTTTAATTCCTCAAATAGGAGGAAGGCTTAGGGAAATAGGAAGCAGCTCTGAAAACTTTACTCGATTAAAGCTTTGGAAAACTGCTTGGTATATGATAAAAGATCATCCTTTGCTAGGAGTAGGTAATGGCAATTTTGTAAGCTTATATGATAGCTATGTAGAAAAGTATCCTGAGCTTTATGCTTATTATGAATATAAAAGATTTCCTTGCCACAATTCATATTTAAAGATTCAAAGTGAACTTGGAATAGTGGGAAGTATATTTTTTATTGGGATTTTAGTATCTTCTTTAATAAAAATAAAGAATATAATAATGTTTGCTGAGGATAAGCTTTATAGATATTTTTATACAGGTTTCTTGGCTTCAGTGGTAGCATTTTTATTTATGAACTTTTCAGACAACCTATTCTTCGTGCCTAAAACTACAACTTTCTTCTGGCTGCTATTAGCAATAGGAGAGAGTATTATGATGGAAAAAAAGAAAATAGGAAAATACAATTTTTAGTTTATAAAATAAAAATATTGAGATGCAAAATTTTTATCAGAGGACAATTGACAGAGTACAGAGGACAATGATGGTGAGTTTTTTTCCTTCACTGTCCTCTGTCAATTGTCAATTGTCCTCTAAATAAATGGAGGTGTGTAAAATTAAAGTTCTTCAAATTATATCTGGGAATGATAATGGTGGTGGTGGAAATCACGTTTTAAATTTAGCTTATTATTCAAAAGATAAGTTTCATTGTGTTATAGGTGCAATAGGAACGGGGCCTCTTTATGATAAGGCAAAAGAAAAGGGTATAGATATAGTCCAATTTCAAAACAAGTCCTTTTATAATGGAGAAGTTTTGGATTATGTAAAGAAAAACAATATAGATATAATAAATTTTCATGGAGCTAAAGCGTTCTTTTTATACTATTTATTAAGAAATAAATTAGATATACCTTCTGCTGCCACAGTACATAGTGATTATAAAAAGGATTTTTTGAATAGTAAGTTTAAGCATATATTTTTTACACCTCTAAGTATAAAGGGAATTAAGAGTTTTAGATATCATATATGTGTATCTAAATATATTAAGGGATTATTAGAGAATGATAGGTTTGAAAGTGAAAAGTTTTTAGTTAACAATGGAATAGATTATAAAGGCATAGAGGTTACTGAAAGTAAAAATGAAGTAAGAGAAAGATATGATATAGATGATAGGGATTTTGTATATGTGAACGTAGCAAGAATGCATCCTATTAAAAATCATCTAAGTCTTATAGAGGCCTTTAATAAATTAAAAAAAGAAAAGGAAGACGTAAAACTTATCTTAGTAGGCGATGGTGAACTAGAAGAAAAATTAAAGGAAAGAGTTAAAGCGTTAGGGTTAAAAGAATATATAATTTTCACAGGATTTAAGGAAAACGTAGTGAACTTTATAAATGCATCAGATATCAGCATTTTGACATCCTTTAGTGAAGGTGGTTCGCCGCCATTAGTAATATTAGAGAGTGCATTAGTAAAAAAAACGTCAATATGTTCAATGGTAGGAGATATTGAAGAAACTATTAATGAAGAAAGAGGGTTTCTTATAAATCCTAACTCTGTTGAGGACATATATGTAAAAATGAGGGAAGCTTATAATAGAAGAGAAGAATTAGACGCTATGGGACAGAATTTATATGAATTTGTACAAAAGAAGTATTCTATGGAAAGCTTTTGTAGAGAGTACTATAATGCTTATATAAAAATGCTTTCAGAAAAATAGGTGGAGTGAAGATAATGTCAGAAAAAAAGCTAATAAAAAGTTCAGTTATAGTAATGGTACTTATAATACTTGGCAAAGTATTAGCACTAGTAAGAGATGCACTCATCGCAGCTAAATTTGGAGCAACCTATATCACAGACATATATAATTTTGCATTAGGAATGGTATATCTACTTACCACTATAAGCTACGGATTGACAACAACCTTTATACCACTTTATACAGAGCATTTACAGAAAAGTACGAAAAAGATTAGAGATAAGTTTGTAAACAATGTTATTAATGTGTCATCTATAGTTACAATACTGTTATCCGTAATTTTAATTATATTTGCCAAATACATAATATATATTTTTGCACATGGTTTCTGGAGCGACCCAAAGGTGCTTTCAATTTCCGTGGAAATAACTAGAATAATGATTATATCGCTTATATTCATAAGTCTTCAAAGTGTTATTACAGGAGTACTTCAGGCACATAAAGAATTTTATGAACCAGCAGCTATGGCGGCTATTTCAAACATAGTTTATATAGTGTATTTAATATTTTTAACAAGCAAGTATGGAATAAAGGGTTTTGCAGTAGCTACAGTAATAGGATTTTTTATGCAGTTTGTTATAAATATTCCTAAGTATATAAAGTTAGGATATAGATACGAAGGCATTGTAAATTTTAAAGATAAAGAAATACATCATATGTTTAAATTAATGCTGCCTATTATTATAAGTACTTCAGTAGTGCAATTAAATGTTTTTGTAAACAGGTCTTTTGCAACTAATATATTCTTTGGTGCAGTTACTGTCTTAGATTATGCTAATAAGATAAATACGTTGGCTTATGAGGTATTTGCGATAGGAATAGCCATGATTGTATATCCAACCTTATCAGAATTAGCTGCTAAGGAGAATAAGGCTGAATACAAGAAAGCTCTGGGAAGAGCCATAAATATTATAATGCTTATAATGGTTCCGGCAGCAGTAGCTATAGCTGTGCTAAGAGAGCCACTTATTACAGTAATTTTTAAAAGAGGTGCCTTTAATGATGAGGCTGCCAAGTTAACAGCAAGTGCACTGTTGTTTTACTGTCCTGCTATGATTGCTTATGGTATTAGAGACATTTTAAACAAAGCATTTTATTCAATAAAGGATACGAAGACACCTATGATAAATAGCTTTGTAGGTATAGCTATAAATATAGGTATAAATATATTTATTATTAAGTATATGAAAGTATCAGGACTTACTCTAGCAACAACAATATCAGCTATCATAACAACTATATTGATGGCGTGGAATTTAAATAAAAAGTTGGAAGGTATAGAGTTAAGAAAATTGACAAATAGTTTTTTCAAAATATTAGCCTCCTCAGCTATTATGGGAGGAATCATATTTATTATTAATAAGGTTAGTATGTATAAATTTGGATCAGAAATGAAAGGTAGCTTAATATCTTTAATAGTTTCCTTTGTAATAGGAATGTTGGTATACTTTTTATCTGTATATTTGTTTAAGGTGGAAGAATATAATCAGATAATAGACGGGTTAAAGAAAAGAAAAGCGGTTAAAAAATAGCTATCTTATAGGTGGCAGCTTAAAGATGAGAAATATCTTTAGGCTGCCACTTGTAAATTAAATTATTAAATTATAGTTAACTTTGAAAGAACAATGAAGGGCGATGATGAAAACCATGTATATTTATGGTATAATAAGCTTTGATTGCTTGGACATGAAAAATATAGCAGTTGAGTTATATAAGATTTAGTAAGCTTCAGGTACTATAGCACCTGAAGCTTAGAAATCTTTTGTCTTAAATTTATATTTTTCTTTAGAATTACTTATAATATATTAGGTGAGGGGGAGTTATACTATGCAAAAGATAAATGTTAAAAATATGGTTAACTATAAAATATTTTTGTTAGCCTTTTTTATTATCTTAAGTTTTCAATTTTTTGTGGAAAATAGATATGAAAAAGTATATGCTAGTAGTGGAAAAACTTATTATGTTTCTCCAAAAGGTAATGACAATGATGATGGTAGTTTGGAAAGACCTTATCAAACAATTCAAAAAGGATTGAATGAGCTAAAACCAGGAGATACTCTTGAAATAAGGGGAGGAGTCTACCATGAGACTACAGATGTCTACAATAAAAATGGTTCTACAGATGCCTGGTTTACTGTAAAAAACTATAAAGATGAAGAAGTTACTATGACTGGTGATTATAAAGTTAACTGGGGAGGGAAAATAGCACCGGATGCTATAACTTTAAATAACAGTTCTTACTGGAAAATACAAGGTATAAAGATGACACAGTATACTGGAGCAGGTGTTTATATAACAAATAATAGCAGATTTATAGATATGTCTGACTTAGTAATTTGGGATTTAGATTATCCTATCTATAGACCTTATGGAACTTCTGGTATAGATGGAGAGAGTTCAAGTTTCTGTTCAGTTAAAAATTGCAAGATATATAATATAGGTTTAAAAGTAGATAGACCTAAAGACCATGGAATCTATATAGGTTACGGGGCATATAATTGGACTTTTGAAAATAATGATATTCACGATACTGCCGGTGCAGCAATTCAGCTCTATGGAAGCCCAAATGGTGGAAGTAATTGTACAATAATAAATAATCGATTATATAATAATCATGCTTATGGAGTAGCCATTGGATCAAATGCAACTAACAACACTATTAATAATAATGTGTTTTATGGAAACAATTGGTGCGATGTGTACATGCTAGAGGAATCAACTAATAACTGGTTTAAAAATAACTTGTTTTTAACAGGGTATAGCAACTATAATGTTCAATTAACAGATGCAACTTCTGTAGATAATTCTTTTGATTTCAATACTTATTATAAGAATAATGGATATGTAGTTAATAGATACGACCAAATTTTGAATTATAATGAATGGAAGCTTTATTCACAAGAACATTCAGGAAAGTACTTAAATGAACCAGACGAAGTTCAGCAGAGTATTAAAGATTGGCAGCCATTGAAGTCAAAGCAATATACAACTAGGAGATTAAGTGGAGCGGATAGATTTGAGACAGCAAAGAGAATTGCTGAGGAATTTAACAGCTCAATGGTGGATAACATAATAATTACTTCAGGATATAATTTTACTAATGCTCTAAGCGGCAGTGTGCTTGCTAAAAAAATAAATGCTCCAATACTGTTATCAGGAATAAGTGATTCTGAGAATTCAAGTACACTACAATATGTACAGAATCATTTAAATAAGAATGGAAAAATATACATACTGGGTAATGAAGGTAATATAAATGAAAGCATAATCATAAGCCTGAAAAGTCTTGGATATAGTAATATAAAGATTCTTCAGGATGGAGAAAAGTATGGAAGTATAAAAGCTATAAATGATGAAATTAATGCAAGTAATGGAACACCTGTAGTTATTGCATCAGGCAACTTTTTTGCTGATGGACTCAGTATATCAGCGGTAGCAGCAGCTAAAGGATATCCTATAGTTCTGTCAGACACCGATGCTTTGCCAGCTGAATCCGAAGAAACTATCAAGAAGATAAAACCATCGAAAATTTATATAATTGGTGGAACTAGTGTAATATCTGATAATGTAAAAGAAAACGTAAAAAAATTATCTGGAGTTTCTGATGAAAATATTGTTAGAATATGGGGAGAAGATAGATATAGTACATCTATAAATATTGCTAAGAGCTTTGAGCTAAATAATAAAATAGCTACTTTTGCATCAGGTGTAGATTTCCCAGATGCATTATCTGGAAGTGTATTAGCTGCAAAGCTAAATGCTCCTTTGATACTTATTAGTGACAATAATAATCAGCAAAAGAAATTTCTAGATTTAGGCGAGTATTCTGATCAAATCATATTTGGAGGTACTGCTTCTGTAAGTGAGCAGACACAGAACAACTTAGCTAGATAGGTTTAATAATTATAAATTTCCTGCTTCTTTTCATAAGTATAGAGAGGAGGGCGAAAAATTAATAATAAACGTGTTTTACAAATGGATGTTATAAGAGCATTTGCTATTATTGCAGTAGTTTTAATACATGTTTCCGGAATCATGATGACTGGGAATAATATTAGTTATCGTACATATAATGCATCTATGGTAATTAATCAAATCGCGAGATTTTCTGTGCCCGCTTTTATATTAATTTCGGGCATAGGACTTACTTTAAGCTATAAGAAAGAGCAGGGATATTTTAAATTTCTTGGACGTAGATTTAATAAAATTATCCCTAGCTATATTTTATGGTGCTTGATATATATATACTTTACAAATAAAAATTTTGAAATTAATAATGTTGTAAATAGTTTAATTTATGGAAAAGCATTTTATCACTTTTATTATATTCCTTTAATAGTTCAGTTTTACCTTGTTTATCCTCTCATTTATAAATTTGTAGAAACAAAGCGAGGGCTTTTAGTAAGTTTCGTTATTACATTTGGGATAATCATATTTACACGTTACTATATAATATCAGATGAACTCAAGTGGTTTTTTGATAAAAAAAACTTATTAGATTGGATTTTTTATTTTTCATTTGGTGCCTTCATAGGAAAGAACCTAGAAAAGTTTTTAATGTTGACCAAAAAATATAAGTTTTTAATTTTGATTTTATTTTTGGCATCAACATGTATAATGTTATATGATGCTGCATCCAGTATTAGAATTGGAAAAGATCTTGAGTATGCAGTTACATTTATGAGACCTACTGTGGTGTTATATTCTATATTTCTTATATTCTTTATATTTAGTATAGAATGGAAAGAAAATATTTTTATGAAGATAATAAGCTATATTTCAAAAAATTCTTATGCCATATATTTATCTCATGCATTAATATTATTCTATTTCATGAGATATTATATAGGATTGTCCTTATCAGTAGGGAGTGCAGAATTTGGAGTTAAAGCCTTTATTGTAACTCTTACTGGATCCATATTAGTAAATGAGTCAAAGAGGTTCTTATAAAATTTACATAAATATTATCTGTAATTCATATAAAGACCTTGTAAACTTACTTTATATTTGGTATATTGTATACTTGTAGATATATTTATATAAATTTATAGGAGGATGTTCATGCAAGCTGAAAGTATAAAAATAGATTTGCAAAAGCATATTAGAGATAAAAGGGCGCAATTCATTATAAAAAGAATGATGGATTTAGTATTATCAGCTATAGGTATAATAATACTATCCCCTTTATTTATAATACTTTCCATATGGATCAAAATGGACTCGAAGGGACCAGCTATTTTTAAGCAGACCAGAGTAGGATTAAACGGAGAAAATTTTACTATATATAAGTTTAGAACTATGGTTGTAAATGCAGATAAAAAAAGAGAGCTAGATATAGATCCTAGCAACTTAGAAAACTTTGTATTTCAAAGCAAAAGTGATAATAGAATTACAAAGTCAGGAGATTTTTTAAGAAAAACAAGCTTAGATGAAATTCCTCAACTATTTAATGTTTTAATTGGAAACATGAGTTTAGTGGGACCAAGGCCTGAAATTCCAGATGTGGTTAAGTTTTATCCAGAGGCATATAAACAGAGACTTTTAGTGCTGCCAGGAATAACAGGCTTAGCACAGGTAAGTGGAAGAGGAGAAATAGAATTAGGAAAAACTATTTATTTTGATTTAACATATATAAAAGAATTCTCAGTATGGTTTGATATAAAAATCTTATTCAGAACAGTATTTTCAGTAGCTAAAAAAGAAGGCGCATTTTAATAATATTTTATAAATTAAGTAGGTAATAACCTACTTAATTTTTTAACATTAACAGCTAATATAATGTAACCTTATTTTTAGCGTAAGAAATTTAAAATTGGAGGAACTTATGTTTGTAAGAATATTAAAATATAATATTTTTAGCGATACAAAACAAGAGCTTATGAATTATGTTGAAAAGTTTGAAAAAGTTAATATAATATCTGGAAACCCGGAAGTTCTATATAATGGACTTAATAATACTTCCTTATTTTCAAATTTTACAGGAGATAGAGCTGTGATAATTCCAGATGGTATTGGAACTGTAGTAGCATCAAAAATTATAGGGACACCTGTGAAAGAAAAAATAGCAGGTATAGAAGTAATGGAAGAAATAATAAAAAAATGCGAAAAAGAAAATAAAGGTGTGTACCTTTTAGGTGCAAAAGATGACATACTGCAGGGTTGTATAGATAACTTAAAAAATAAACATAGGAATTTAAACATAATCGGAAGCCATAATGGATATTTCGATTTAAATAACTGTGAAGAAATTATAAAAGATATACAGCAAAAGAAGCCTTATGCATTATTTGTAGCTATGGGTTCTCCAAGACAGGATAATTTTATTATAAATAATATGGATAAACTTACCTGCAAAATATTTATGGGAGTCGGTGGGAGCTTTGATGTTTTTTCAGGTAAGGTTAATAGAGCCCCAAAATGGATGATAAACTTTGGGCTAGAGTGGCTTTATAGGGTATCAAAAGAACCGTGGAGAATAAAAAGATTAACATCTATTCCTAAATTTTTATTGAAAGTAATTAGAGATAGATAGAAATAGAAGCCTGTTTATGCTAATGCTATTAAAGAATTAGCGGAGTAAATAAAAAAGCTGCGGAAACTTGAGTTTGCCGCAGCTTTTTATCTAAATTTAATTATGTGTTTTAGTTATATTTAATTGTTCTTCGTATACAGGAGAAGTGACTTTTAGAAATTTATTAATACTATTATCCCAGTTATCTAGCAGCGCTTTAGCATTTATGCTGTTAGTATAATAATAGTGCTCAGTAATAAGTTTTTTTAGTTCAATAATGTCTTCTGAATTAACTATAGGATTTACTTTTACAATTTCTTGATTACATTTACTAATAAAATCCTGTTTTTCGTCTAGTATATAAGCTATTCCACCACTCATTCCTGCGCCGAAGTTTCTACCAACAGAGCCAAGAATAACAACAGTTCCTCCTGTCATATATTCGCAACCATGATTTCCAATGCCTTCAACTATGGCTATGGCTCCACTATTTCTTACACAAAATCTTTGACCTACTTTTCCAGATATAAATACCTTACCAGAGGTCGCACCATAGAGAATAGTGTTTCCAGCAATGATATTTTCACTAGGGTTAAGGATAGAATCCTCATCTGGTACTAACACTATTTTCCCTCCAGACAATCCTTTTCCTACATAATCATTAGCTTCTCCGTGAAGAACTAAAGTAAGCCCATTAACAGCAAAGGCTCCAAAGCTTTGTCCAGCAGAACCTTTAAACTTCACTACAATATTATCTTCAGGTAATCCAGTATCACCATATCCTTTAGCTATTTCTCCACTTAACATAGCACCTACAGTTCTATCAGTATTCTTAATATTAAATACATATTCAACCTTGGCTTTTTCTTCAAGTGCAGGTTTTGATATTTTAATTAATTCTCTATCTAATATATTATCTATATTATGATTTTGAGGAATAGTACACTTTCCTATAATACGAGAAGGAAGCTCTGGTTTATATAAAATCTGTGATAAGTCTAATTGTTTTAATTTATCATTAATAATTTCTTTAGACTTTAATATATCAACTCTACCAATCATTTCATTTATTGTTCTAAAACCAAGCTCAGCCATTATTTCTCTTGTTTCCTGTGCGATAAAAGTTAGATAGTTTATCAAATGCTCTGGCTTACCTTTAAACTTTCTTCTAAGGTCTGGATCTTGAGTTGCAATTCCAGCAGGGCATCTATTTAAAGCGCATTGTTTGCACATTACACAGCCGAGAGATATAAGAGCAGTTGTAGCAAAACCATATTCTTCTGCTCCAAGTAGAGCTGCGACAACGATATCACGGCCTGATTTTAGTTTGCCATCTACTTGAATAGTAACTCTACTTCTTAAATTATTTAATAATAAGGTTTGTTGAACCTCTGCAACTCCTAATTCCCATGGAAGCCCTACGTATTTCATTGAACTAATCGGTGAAGCACCAGTACCTCCGTCATGGCCGCTAATCATTATCACATCGGCATGTCCTTTTACTACACCAGCGGCGACAGTACCAATGCCAACTTCAGATACTAATTTTACTCCAATTCTAGCAGAAGGATTTACGTTTTTTAAATCAAATATAAGCTGAGCTAAATCCTCTATTGAGTATATATCATGGTGAGGCGGAGGTGATATTAAATCTATTCCAGGAACAGAATTACGAACTTTTGCAATCTCTTCAGTTACTTTATTGCCTGGTAAATGACCACCTTCTCCGGGTTTGGCACCTTGAGCTATTTTAATTTGAAGTTCATCACAATTCACAAGATAATTAGTAGTTACTCCAAATCTTGCTGAAGCAACTTGTTTAACTGCGCTCTTAACATTTTCGCCAGTAGCTTTTAATTTATATCTATTAGGATCTTCACCACCTTCTCCAGAGTTACTAGTGGCACCAATTTTATTCATAGCAATTGCAATTGTTTCATGAGCCTCTTTGCTTAGTGAACCAAAAGACATACCTGAAATTGTAAAGCGTTTTAAAATGCTTTCTACTGATTCCACTTCTGATAAAGGGATAGCTCTTCCAGTATTAAATTCTAACAAATCTCGTATAGTTACAAATTTTTCATCTACACTATTACGATAATCAACATAAGATTTATAATGATTGTTGATAGATAAATCTCTAAGGGATTTTACTGCACTAGGATTTAAAAGACCCTCATCTTTATTGCTTAAATTTCTATCATTTTCATAGATTGAGCAATGCCTTTGAATAACTTCACTTGCTATGTCATCTAATGTTATACTTGAAACTCTTGAAGAAGTGTGTGGGAAATATTGATCTATTACATCTGTACTTATTCCTATACTTTGAAATACCTGAGCACCATTGTAGCTTTGTAGTGTAGATATACCCATTCTTGAAATAATTTTTAATAATCCATCACAAATTGCGCTGCAGTAGTTTTTAAATCCATCCTCTGCATTAATTATATTTTTAGTATATTTGCCTCTTTCAACCATGTTCGAAATTATATGATATACCATATATGGATTAATAGCTTTTGCTCCGTAGCCAAGTAAAAGGGCCATGTGCATAACATCTCTAGCATCACCAGTTTCTACTATTAAGTCTGCAGAAGTTCTTAATTTTTTCTGTATAAGATGATTATGAACAGCGCTTAAGGCCAATAGGCTAGGAATTGGTGCATTATATATATTGGTATTTCTATCGCTTAACACTAAAATATTATAACCATTTATGATACTATCTTCTGCACGCTTACATAAATATTCTAAAGCTTCTCTAAGTCCATTTTTACGGTCCGTTTCAAAGGTTATTGGAATCGCAATTGCTTTGAAATCCTCGTTATCAAGATGTTTAATATCTTCTAGTTCTGAATCAGATATAATTGGAAGTTTAATTTCAATATATTTTCTATCTGTTTCTGTTTCTATTTCATCAAGAAGTTTTCCATGATTTCCGATATATTGGGTTAAAGACATCACTGATGATTCTCTTATAGGATCTATAGGCGGATTGGTAACTTGTGCAAAAGTTTGTTTAAAATAATTAAATAAAAGTTGAGGTCTATCAGATAATACAGCTAAAGGAATATCTAAACCCATAGAGCCAATTGGCTCCTTACCAGTACTAATCATTGGAGCAATTATTTGTCTAAGTTCAGATTCTGTGTATCCAAACATCTCTTGTTTTAATAATAAAGTTTCTTTTCTCATTACTTTTGTCTCATAAGATTGTTTTATATCTTTAAGAGTTAACTTGTTTCTTTTTATCCAGTTTTCAAAAGGCTTTGCTTTAGATATATTTTTTTTAATCTCATCGTCATATATTATTCTTCCCTGAGAAGTGTCAACCAAAAGTATATTTCCGGCATCTACTATACCTTTTTTAGTTATTAAATGATTATCAATATTTACTGCACCAGTCTCTGACGACATAATTACCAGATTGTCCTTTGTTACTAAATAACGAGCTGGTCTCAATCCATTCCTATCCAATGCGACACCAACCTTAACACCATCTGTAAATGCAATAGTTGCAGGACCATCCCATGGTTCCATTAATCTAGCATGGTATTCATAAAAAGCTTTTTTATTATCACTTATGGTTAAGTCATTCTGCCAGGCTTCAGGAACAAGCATCATCATTGTATATTCCATAGTGTGTCCGTTTTGAACAAATAATTCAAATGCATTATCTAGTGAGGCAGAATCACTTCCACCATCCTCGATTACAGATAGTATTTTCTTAAAGTCATTTCCAAATGTTTTAGAATACATAACACCTTCTCTAGCATTCATCTTATTTATGTTTCCCCGTATAGTATTAATCTCACCGTTATGTGCAATATATCTAAAAGGTTGGGCTAGATTCCATGATGGAAAAGTATTTGTACTATACCTTTCGTGTACAATTGAAATTGCTGTTTCCATAGTTGAGTTCTGTAAATCCAAGTAGAACTCACTAAGTTTATGTCCTAAAATTTGTCCTTTATAAACTATTGTACTGTCTGATAAGCTACAAATATAAAACCCATCTATATTTGATCTTTGAGAATTCTTAATTAAGTTTTGAACTTGTTTTCTTATGATTAGAAGTTTTTGTCTAAATGTATTTTGTGACTGGTTGTTTCTAGCTATAAAGATTTGAATTATTACAGGCATTGTAGCTCTAGCTGATTCTCCGCAAGCCTTTTCATCTACCGGAACCTCTCTCCATCCAAGTAATCTTTGATTTTCTTCTTGTATTACCTTTTCAAATATTCCCTCGCAGAAAAGTCTTACATGTGGTTCTCGTGGCAAAAACACCATTCCAACAGCATAGTCTCCAGGATCAGGCAATACTAATCCAATTTTTTTTGTTTCTTTCTTTAAAAACTTATGTGGTATTTGAATCATAATGCCAGAACCATCACCAGTGGAGGCATCAGCGCCAACAGCGCCTCTGTGTTGTAAATTTTTTAGTATTTCCAGGCTTTTATCTAATATTGAGTTCGATTTAACTCCATTAATATTAGCTACAAAACCTACCCCGCAGCTGTCTTTTTCAAAATCAGGATCATATAGTCCTTGTGGCTTAGGAAAATTATTTTTACTCATGGTGAACCATCCCCTTTATAAAATAAAAGTATAAATATAATATACAAATGAATAAATTATTAAATTAAAATTCATTTTTCAGACTTATAGAGTGTTGTGAAATATTGTAACACATATGTGTAATTATTAATAATATGATAAAAGTTGCTATTCTTAAATCATAATTAATGTAAATGTATACAACTAAATGTAACTTTATAATATTAATCTATTCTTGATTTTTTGAAATTTATATATACATTTCAGTGAAATATTTTAAAAAATGCAAAAAGGAACTTGGAATTTTGAATGCAAGATTTAAAAATCCTGCAAAAAATTCTAAGTTCCTTTTATGATATTTATAAGAACTTCTATATATAAACTATTTTTATTAAGATTATGCAAGGAAATATTATACTTTTCCGTCGAGAATATCTTTAAAATTTATATTTCTCAAGTCATTAACTAAGTTGCTTTGAACTTTAGCTAAGGCATTATGCACATTGCACTTATTCGCACGATTTAAATTACAATAACTAGGGTCACAAAGACATCTATTCATATATATAGGACCATCTATTACCTCGATAACATCCTTTAAGCTTATGTTTTGTGGTAGTGCATTTAAAGCATAACCACCGTTAACTCCTCTATAAGATTTAATAATACCAGAATGGGTCAGCTTTCTTAAAAGTTTTAGAAGAAATCTTAAAGGTATATTCTCTTGTTCTGAGATAACTTTTGCTTCTATTTTTTCTCCATAACCTAGTTTGCATAGGTAAAGTATAACTCTTAAAGCATAATCTACTTCTTGGGTAATTCTCATAACATCTCTCCAAACGTAAAATGTACTTACTTTATACACTGTTGATATATTATTATAGCATAATTACCCGCACTATGGTAGTTTATCTAAACTTTCTAGTTGATATCCATTATTTTTCCACTCTTTAATTACAGAATCTAATAGTTCGGTATTAGTTTTTGAAACAGCATGCAGCAATATAATTCCACCATTGTGTGTTCTGTCCATTATAATTTTTCTAGCATTTTGTAGAGACGGTTGATCATTTACATCCCAATCATGATATGCTGAACTCCAAAATATAGTTTTATAACCTAATTTTTGAGTATAATAGAGAGAAAGTTCACTATATTTTCCCATAGGAGGTCTAAAGAACTTAGGCATCTTTTTCCCTGTAACCTCTTCGTAAGCTTTTTCAGTAACGTAAAATTCTTTTTCAAATTTAGCTGAATCCTTTGCGGCTACAGCTGCCATTGAAGGATGCGATGTGGAATGGTTACAAACTAAATGTCCTTCATCAGCCATTCTTTTTATTAATTCTCTATTACTTTTTATATATGGCGTTGTAACAAAGAAAGCAGCTTTTACATTATTTTCTTTAAGAACATCCAGGATTTTAGGTGTATAGCCATTTTCATAACCTTCATCAAAGGTTAAAAATAAGACTTTTTTTGAGGTATCTCCTAGATAGTAAGCTGAATATTTATTTATCAGATTGAGTATATCTTGAGGCTCGCCTGAAGGTTCATTATTTTTTTTAGGTTGAAAAAACCAATTTTTCTCTGCTTTATCAAGCTTAGAAATATCAAGGTTTCTTAAAGTGGAGTTATTATCAGCATTGTTTTGTTGTTCTTTTGTAGGTTCAGTATTTTTATTAAGGGAATTATTTTGTATATTACTAGACTCAATCTCTTTATCTTCTACAATGCCATCTTCCTCATTATTATTTTCACTAACGGAAGTTGAAATAGTGTTATTTGGAGCTTTATCTTTAGAAATAGAATTTTTGCTACTACAAGAACAAAGAGAAAGCGCACATACAATAGATAAACTAAGTATTTTTTTATTCATATACGTTATCACCTGCCAATTATATGATATACTTTATCATGTGCTTAATTTTGTAGTTTATACTTAATGTATAGTGGAGAGATAAAAAATGTGCAATAGATTTTTTGATAAGATCAATGAACTTTATGATATAATTTTACAACCGTTGGATATTATATACAAGAAAACGGCTATATATAATTATAAAAAAATGTTAAAAGTCGATGAAAAGCAGAGTTTTTCTCAAGAATATTGTAGATTAAGAGAAGGAGATAAAGAAAAGGGTATAATTTATACTCCAGAAGAAATTTCAACATTTATTTTAGAAAATATAATAAGTGATGAAGAAATTGTTAATAATCCATATTTAAAAATTGTTGATCCCGCTTGTGGATGCGGAAATATAATAATTCCTTGTTTTAATCATCTAAGAAAGATTTACATAAGAAATTTAGAATCAATAAATAAGCTGCACAATATGAATTTAACAGTTACCAATATTGATAAGCACATCATATGTAACAATTTGCACGGATTTGATATAGATAAGGATGCAGTAAAGATTTTAATTATAGACTTATTTAATATAGCCTATAATGTTTATGAAAAAAACTTTATAGTTAAGGATTTCTTGCTAGATTCAATCGATAAAAAGTTTGATATATTTATTGGAAATCCTCCTTATATAGGACACAAGGCTATAGATAGAGAATATTCTAAGCTTCTTAAAGTAAAATATAAGGGAATATATAAAGATAAAGGAGATATATCCTACTGCTTTTTTCAAAGTGCGTTAGAGAAACTTGAAAAAAATGGGAAATTATCTTTTATTACATCCAGATACTTTTTAGAATCTCCAAGTGGAGAAGAATTACGAAATCTACTTATAAATAAGACATCTATTTATAAAATAGTTGACTTTTATGGAATAAGACCTTTTAAGAAAGCTGGAATAGATCCGGTAATCATTTTTCTACATAGTGATATATTGAAAAATAACAAAATAGAAGTTATAAAACCTATAAAGCTTAAAAATAAGTTTAAAGATGATTTTTATGAATCAGTTTTTTTAAAAAAAGATAATTGTCATAAAAAATTTTTTGTAGATAGAGAATACTTAGATAACAAGAGTTGGAGATTAGTTGATAAAATTGAGAGAAATATAGTAGAAAAAATAGAGAAAAAAGGTTTTGATTTGCTCGGGAATTTGTGCAATTTTCATCAAGGAATAATAACTGGGTGTGATAGGGCTTTTGTTGTAGATCATGACATTATAAGAAATGAAAATATAGAAGTAGATATTATAAAGCCCTGGATAAAAAGCAGTTTTATACAGAAAAACAACATCCTTGGAGAGGATAAGTATATTATATATTCAAATTTAATTAAAAAAGAGCAGCAGTACCCTAATGCTATAAGGTACATTAAAAACTACAAAGAAAGGCTTATAAATAGAAGAGAATGTAAAAAAGGATTAAGAATATGGTATCATCTTCAATGGGGAAGAACACAGGATATATTCGAAAAAGAAAAAATTGTTTTTCCTTATAAGTCAAGTAGCAACAGATTTGCATTAGACAAAGGTAGTTATTTTAGTGCAGATGTTTATTGCTTAACTTTAAAGAATAGTTCTATTATTTCATATGAATATCTTTTATACATACTAAACAGTAAATTGTACGAGTTTTATTTTAAAACCTTTGCTAAGAAGTTAGGAGAGGATCTGTTTGAATACTATCCTAATAATCTTAACAAATTGTATATTCCACTAATAGAAGATTTTGAGAAGTTTAAAGATGAAAATTTACTATACAACTTTTTTGATTTAACTGAAGAAGAGATTAAGCTTATAAATAACAATGGATAAGGTTGAATTATAATATAAAAATTTTGCGACGCAATTTTTAGAGGACAATTGACAGTTGACAATGAAGGAGGATTTTTCGACCTTACACTATGAAAAATCTTTAATTATATTAATAATACCCGTTTCACCTTAGTGAAACGGGTATTATTAATATAAATTAGTTTTCTGACGTAAGGAAGAAAACTCACCTTCACTGTCCATTGTCCTCTGTCAATTGTCAATTGATAAAAATTTTGCGATGCAAAATTTTTATTTTGTTAGATCTTCGACAAACTTAGGAAGAACAAAGCATGCATTATGAAGTTTTTTAGTATAATATTTAGTTTCTATATCTATGGTATTTGATAGATCAGCAGTTTCTGGATCATATTTCTTTGAACCTACAGTGAAACTCCAAAATCCGCTCGGATAAGTTGGAATACCTGCCATGAATAGTTTTGTAATTGGGAAGACTGCTTTAGCATCCTCATAAACTCGCTTTACTACATCTGGAAGGTAGAATGGAGTTTCAGTTTGCGCTATAAATATTCCATCTTCAGTTAAGCATTCAAATATTTCTTTATAAAAACTTCCACCAAATAATCCTTCAGCAGCGCCAAATGGATCAGTTGAGTCTACAATTACAACATCGAACTCATTCTTATGTTCATGAACGTATTTTATACCATCACCAATAAACACTTCACATCTTGGGTCTTCTAATGCACAGCTTATTTCCGGAAGAAATCTCTTACATTCATCAACAACATCTTTATCTATCTCGCATAGTACTGCCTTATCTACTGATGGATGTTTAAGCACTTCTCTAATAGCGCCTCCATCTCCACCACCAACTACAAGAACTTTTTTAGGATTTGGATGAGTAAATAGTGGAATATGGCTTATCATTTCATGATAAACATATTCATCTTTTATCGTAGTTTGTACTATACCATCAAGAACCAGCATTCTGCCTAAAGCATATGTATCAACTATAGCCAAATCTTGATATTCAGTTTTCTTTGTAACAAGAGTTTCTTTTATCTTGTAGGTCATAGCAGCATCCTCTATTTGACCTTCTTTTAACCACATATCCATAGTACTAACCTCCTTAGTAATTTAAATTATTCTTTAAAATAAAAAAATCTACAAAATTTATGTAACTTTGTATGATTGTAGATTATATAATTAAACAAATAATATTATAGCAATGATTTAATTAAAAGACAATTCATTAATTAATTGTCTTTTAATTAATGAATGAATCTGAAATAAAATAACTACTCAGTATGCTAGTATATTTTATTTCAGATTCATTAGTAGAATTTATCTTATTTTGGTGTTAAGAAATGCTTTATGTGTATAAAAAATAAATAATATGTCAATAATAAATTTTAGAAGCATTTATGTAAAATTGCAGGAAAAATATTACATATGTAGAATATAATTAAAGTACTCTATTATATGTACACTTTTCAATTATTATTACATAAAGATAGAAAGAAGGGGGGGAAATGAAGGTCTGGCTCGGACTATGCAGAGTACTTCTGCATATACTGTAATTAACATTTTGTAATACAATTACAGTTATATCATAATCAAGTCATAGATTGTGATATATGAAATTAAAGTTAAGACAGAGGTCTTAACGCTAAAACTACAGATGACAGATACATAAAAAAGATAGTTTTAGTAGAGCGAAGAGTAATATGTATTTAGAATTTGAAAACAAAAATGATAAACTTATAGTTTCCATGGCTGGTGAATTAGACCATCATAGTGCCGAAGAAGTAAGAAATAAAATTGATGATAGACTGGATAGGGATAACATCACAAAATTAATTATGGACTTCTCAGGAGTTAGTTTTATGGACAGCTCTGGTATAGGTGTAGTAATTGGTAGATACAAAAAACTTAGTATGAAAAAAGGTGACATTTGTATAGTTAGGGTTGGTGACTCTGTAAAGAGAGTTTTTGAGTTATCAGGAATGTTCAAAATAATTAAATTATATGACAGCATTGAAGAAGCAGCTAAGAGTATTTAACGGGGGGGATTAAAAATGTACGAAAACATGATGAAAATAGAGTTTTTAAGCAAATCACAAAAT
This sequence comes from Clostridium nitrophenolicum, assembly GCF_055391695.1. Classification (NCBI taxonomy): domain Bacteria; kingdom Bacillati; phylum Bacillota; class Clostridia; order Eubacteriales; family Clostridiaceae; genus Clostridium; species Clostridium nitrophenolicum. The sequence goes on along the minus strand of NZ_AP042469.1, from coordinate 4,853,746 downwards.
GAAAGCTTTGCTAGAGTAGCTGTAGCGGCCTTTGCTTCACAACTTGATCCTACTATAGAGGAGCTAACAGATATAAAAACAGCGGTATCAGAAGCAGTAACAAACTCTATTATTCATGGTTATGAAAGTAAGGACGGTACAGTAAAGATTGAAGCATATATAAAAGACAATGAGCTTACCATAGTAATAGAGGATACAGGAATAGGAATAGAAAATGTTGAACTTGCTATGCAGCCTTTATATACTTCTCGACCAGAATTAGAGAGGTCAGGAATGGGATTTACGGTTATGGAAACCTTTATGGATAGTCTAAAAGTAGAATCTGAGAAGAATAAAGGGACAAGATTAACAATGAAAAAGATTTTTAAGTCTTTGAGTTAGGTGAACAATATGAATGAAGAAGCGATGAAAAATGTGAGCTATGACTATGAAAATAATATTGAACTGATTAGACTAGCTAAAAAGGGTAATAAAAACGCTTTAAATAAGTTAATAGAGGTTAACTTACCGTTAGTTTCTACAATAAGTAAAAAGTTTTTAAATAGAGGGTACGAATATGAAGATATATTTCAAATAGGTTGTATGGGATTAGTTAAGGCTGTGAATAACTTTGATGAAAGCTATAATGTTAAGTTCTCTACTTACGCAGTACCTATGATACTTGGTGAAATTAAAAGGTTTATTAGAGATGATGGTATGATAAAGGTAAGTAGAAGTGTGAAAAATACTGCCAAAAAACTGCATTATGATAAAGAAGCTTTGACTAAGGAGCTTAATAGAGATCCTACCGTAGAAGAATTGTCTAAGTATTCTGGTGTAAACGTGGAGGATATTATATTTGCAGTAGAGTCTGCAAATAGTCTTCAATACTTATATGATACTATACATCAAGATGATGGATCACCTGTTCTTCTTATTGATAAGCTAAGTGAAAATCCTGAAGAAGACAACGAAATGATAGATAGAATAGCTTTAAAAGAAGCATTGAAAAGTTTAGACACAAAATCACGACAAATTATTATGCTTAGATATTTCAAGGATAAAACTCAAGTTCAAGTTGCTAAAATGTTAGGAATAAGCCAAGTTCAAGTTTCAAGAATTGAAAAGAAGGTTTTAAAGACTATGAGAGAGAGATTAAGTGGATAGAACATATAATTAAAAATGGGGCGTAGATCAAAAACAATTGATCTACGCCCTTTATTTTTATAACAGAGATCAAATATTAACTGATGAATACTGCGATATATATCTATAGTTAGATTTTACTCTTTATTAGAATCCGTAGTATTCTTTGAATTAGTAGTATCCTGTGATTTGTCCTTTTCTACGGATTTTTCCACAGGAGGAACATTAGCGTTATTAACATTAGTGCTATTGGTATTAGTATTCTTATTGTCAGAATTTTTATTATCCGTTTTCGTCTCTTTGTTTGTATTGGTATCAGACTTGTCTTTAAATGGCTTTAAAATCTTGTCAATAATAGAATTACTTTTAGCTGGTGTGTGAGAAATATTGCAATAATCTTTTGGCTCGGTACCGCTTATAAATAATTCAGTATATACAGTACTTCCATTTGGATCTCTATAGCACAGGGAAGTAGCTATTTTTCCGGATTCACTACATACTGCAGCACTCACTATGCCAGAGGGCATCTCGATATCCTTTGGAGGAAGATCTCCGTGAGCAGATTGCATTATAGCTGACCATACTCCTGCGGCAGTGTTACTTGTTAAATTCCATTCATAATTATATTTTTCACTTCCACCTAGTGGACTTCTATCATCATTTCCTATCCATACAGCAGCAGAATAATAAGGTGTAAGTCCGCAAAACCATAAATTTTTTTTATCTCCAGAAGTACCTGTTTTTCCTCTAACAGGCATAGAGTCGAAATTCGCACTTGGCCCTGTACCACCTGAGCTGACAGGTCCTTTTAAAAGATCAAACATTATATAAGCACTTTCTGGTGAAAGAACATTTTTAGTTTCAGATTTATTTTCTAATATAATTCTTCCATTTCTATCAACAACTTTATGGTAGAGCTTAGGATATGAATATGAACCATTATTGCCAAAAACTCCATAAGCTGCTGCCATTGTTAAAGTATTTGTTCCGTGAGTAAGCTCTCCTAGTGAAAGAGAGGCTACACTTACTTTATCATTAGGATCTAAGGTTAACCCAAATTTTTCTGCATATTCTGCTCCAGTCTTCAATCCGATTTCATGTTCGAGTTTTGCAGCTATTGTGTTTACCGAGTGCGTTATAGCAGTTCTTAGCGTTATGGTTTCACCATATTGGCCATATTGGCCATTATCGTTTCTTGGATAGCTATTACCACTTTGGCCATACAATTTAGCGATATTATCTGAAAATGGAGAATCTTCTATTGAAGTAGCGGCAGAAGCTTGTTTTGAGTCTATGGCTGCACCGTACACTGTTAAAGGCTTTATGCTTGAGCCAGGAGCAACTAAATATTTATCTGAGGCAGCTCTATTAAAAGACATTGGTGGTTGAGTACCCCTACCTCCAATGATTGCTTTTACTTCTCCAGTGTGATAATCCATTATCACTGCTGAGGCTTGAGGTTGTATTATACCGTTTTTATCTTTTCTAGACGTAATGCCAAAGGTATTATCATCGTTTAAAATTTTCTGAGTATTGTCCTGAACATCTTTGTCCATAGTAGTATATATTTTAAGACCTCCATACATTAGGAGATGCTGAATTTCCGTATCACTATAGCGATATTGGGATTTTAAATCTTTTTTTATCTGGTCTATAGCAGGCAGTGAAAACCATTCATAATTAAGTCTGCTTTTAGATGATGAAGGAGGTTGAAAAGTTAATTTTTTGTTTGTCAGGTCATTTATAGCACTGTTGTATTGTTGCTGTGTAATGTATCCATTTTCATGCATTTTCATCAAAACTGTTTGAGTTCTATTTAAATATAAAGAAGGATCTTTTTTAGCCGCAGATGAAAAGGGATAATATACAGATGGACTTTGTGTTATTCCTGCAATAAAAGCACATTCAATTAAATTCAAATCTTTTGCTGGTTTATTGAAATACTGCTCAGATGCTGCTTCAACACCCCAAGCTTTTCCCCCTAAAAAAATGGTGTTCATATAGGCTTCTAAGATTTGATCCTTTGTTAGATAATTTTCTAGCTTAAGAGCAAGATATATTTCTTGGACTTTTCTCTTAAGGGACACTTCAGAAGACAAAAGAGTATTTTTGAGAAGTTGTTGAGTTATAGTAGATGCACCCTGTAAAGAGGATTGACCTCTAAGCTTATTTTTTACATTTATATATATTGCTCCCGTTATTCTTTTAGGATCAACACCTTGATGTTTGTAGAATCTCTCATCCTCAATACTTACGAAAGCGTTTTTTAGGTCTTGAGGCATATCTTTAAATGGTATAACAGTTCTTTGTTCATTAGTGACTACAACATCCATAAATTCATCTTTGCCATTATATAAAACGGATGGCTCATTTAAAGTTAGAAGTTGATTTATATCTAATGCAGGAGCATTTTTAATCATAGCTAAGACTACTCCCGTTGAAACTATTACTGATACTACAAATAAGCTAAATATAGTAATAAGGGTAATTCGTAGAGCAGTATAGGGGGCTTTTTTGTGCTTTTTACCCATAATTGTCCTCCTCATTTTTTTACGTCTATTTAATAATTTTTAACTATTATAACATAAATGAAAGTAATTATGAACTACAGTATGGTAATTTTATCAAATAAAGAATAAATATTACACATAAGCAGGCATCCAAAATCTTAAGTAGGCATCTAAAATCTGTGATTTTCAGATGATCACTTACACAGAGTGCTGATTCTGTGATGATCGCTTACTCAGCGAGTACTCATTCGACTAAAGGAGAAGGAGTTTCATTTATAAATACATAAGAGCAAATTTTAAAGATTTGAATAAAATAAATAGAACTAAAAAATAGATAATAAAATAAAAGCAATTGATATAGCTATAATATTATTTGTATGCTTTATATCATCAATTTATTTCATTAATTTAAGATTAACTCCATCTATTATTACTGCCTCTGATGTGGCTTTGGAGTTACAAAATAATATAAAGCTGCTGTGATTCTTACACACAACAGCTTTATATTATAAGCGTTACTTTTCTTCCCAGTTAAATACATATGGTACGTTTCTATAATGATCTCCGTAGTTTAATCCATATCCTACTACAAATAGGTCTGGAATTTGGAAACAGCAGAAGTCTGGCTTTATATCTATTTTTCTTCTTTCTGGCTTATCTAATAGCACGCAACACTTAACACTAGAAGCACCTAATGCTTTTACATGGCCTACTACGAAATCCATTGTTATGCCAGTATCCACAATATCGTCAACTATAAGGACATCATATCCGTTTATATCATCTGGTATATCATTTACAACCTTTACGCAACCAGAGGATTCCTCGGAATGGCCGTAACTAGAAGTTGTCATAAATCCTATTTTAACAGGAACACTTATTTCCCTAACTAAATCCGCTGCAAATATAAAACTTCCTCTTAAAAGTGATAATACATATAGATTTTTACCAGCATATTCTTTACTGATTTCCTCACCTAATTCACGTATTCTTTTGGCAATTTGTTCTTGAGTCATTAATATGTTTCTTGCTTTATCTTCCATTGTGATCCTCCAACCCATGCATATTTACAATATTGCTTTTATAGTATAAAATTATATGAAAGTTGTCAAGTAAACTTGGGTATTGGAAAAATATAATATTTTGTGTATTGATTTGCAAGGTTACTGGAATAATATAAGAGTGGAGATGATGCTATGATATACGGAAATATTGAAGGAATAAGAAACTCAATATTAGAAAGATTAGAAAGAGCTTATGATATAAAGATTCCCAGAAATAGTGTATGTAATGAAGAGTTAATAGAGCTGCTGTGCGATGTCACCCGATATTTAAACAGAGAGATTAGTGTAGCAATTAACAGAAAAGGAAGCGTAGTTAGTGTTGCTATCGGAGATAGCACTACTGTAGAAATGCCGGAAATAGATGTAAAAGAAAAGAAACTGTCAGGTATCAGAATAATACATACACATCCTAATGGTAATTCAAGGCTTTCCGCTGTAGATATATCTGCGCTAATAAAGCTTAGATTGGACTGTATGACTGCTATTGGAGTGGGTGATAATGGTTATACTGATATAACGTTAGGATTTTGTGCTGTAGAAAACGATTTACTTATTGGGGAAATGACGGAACCTTTGAGTATACAGCAAGTTTTAAACATTAACCTATTAGATGAAATAAATTATATTGAAGGTTTTATGGAAAATAAAGAAATTATTGATGATGATAGTGAAAGAGCGGTTTTGGTTGGAGTAGAAAGTGAAGAAAGTATAGATGAACTTGCTGAGTTAGCTAAAGCATGTAATGTAAATGTGGTTTACAAAGTAATTCAAAAAAGGTCAACTATAGATTCTGCTTTTTATGTAGGAAGAGGAAAAGTTGAAGAAATAGATCTTTTACGACAGACATATGGAGCTAATGTAGTTATTTTTGATGATGAACTGTCAGCATCGCAAGTAAGAAATCTTGAAGAAAATCTAGGTGCAAAGGTTATTGATAGAACTACACTGATACTTGAAATATTTGCTCGAAGAGCAAGAAGCAAAGAAGCAAAAATACAGGTTGAGCTTGCACAGTTAAAATATAGGCTTCCAAGATTATCAGGACTTGGAACTGTGCTTTCAAGAACAGGAGCTGGTATAGGAACTAGAGGTCCTGGTGAAAAGAAACTAGAAGTAGATAAAAGACATATAAGAGAAAAAATATATGATTTAGCAAGAGAACTAAAAAAAATAAAGCAGGTTAGAGAAACTCAGAGAGAAAAAAGAAATGATTTGCCTAAAATCTCGTTAGTTGGATATACTAATGCTGGTAAGTCAACTCTAAGAAATAAAATATGTGAATTAGCTATGCCAAAGGAGGCAGTACAAAAGGAAAAAGTATTTGAAGCAGATATGCTTTTTGCAACCCTTGATGTAACTACGAGAGCTATTGAGTTACCAGATGGAAGAATATCTACCTTAACTGATACAGTAGGATTTATAAGGAAACTTCCTCACGATTTAGTTGAGGCTTTTAAATCAACGTTAGAAGAAGTAACTTATTCTGATTTGCTTTTACATGTAGTAGATGTTTCATCTGAAATTGTAGAAGAGCAGATTGATGCAGTTAATGATGTCCTAAACCAGTTGGGTGTAAAAGATAAGCCAATTATGTTAGTTCTAAACAAAATTGATAAAACTACAGAGGAAAACATAAATAATATTGAAGAAAAATATAAAAATATCCAAACTATAAGGATATCTGCGAGAGAAGAAATAAATTTGGATTTATTGTTATCTGAGATCTGCAAGTTGATTCCTTATAAGTTAAAAAAAGCAGAATATATTATACCTTATAGTGAACAGTCCCTTGTGGCTTTCCTACATAGAAATGCAAAGATTGAAAGTGAAGAATATAAAGATGAGGGGACTTACATTTTAGCTTTAGTAGATGATGAGGTTTATAATAAAAGTAAAGATTATATTGTTAATTTACACAACTCGTAAATTAATGAGTTACTAAATATGATGATATTTTTAAATTTTCACAATATACCGATATTAAACTGAAAACTTTTATTTTCTGTAAAATATACATAAGTGGCGAGGTGCAGTTTTGCATTACGCCTTTCTTTTTATTATTGTTTTATCCTTCACAATAAAAATTTTAGTATAAAGTTTGTTTGTGCTAAATTTTTATAGAATAATTGTAATTAATTTAAAATAATTAGGAAAAATATCATTAGTTTAATGGATTTGTTTAAATCGATATTAAGGAGAAGTGAGTAATTTGGAAAACGTATGCCCTTTGTGTAATAAAATGAAAGAAATAAATTTAAACTGTGACATATGTGGTGGAGTTATGTTAGATATGGGAAGAGTACAGGATTACTCTGATCCGTATGGCCCTCAGCATCCAATACATGATGCTGATAGCTACTGCATTCACTTGTTTAAATGCGAAAAGTGCAATGATAAAAAAAAGGCTAAAATATTAAAAGTAATTATGTGAGTTGTTGAAAGAAATTATTCATTTGTGCAATTTTACTATTGTAATTACACTAAAATATATTATATAATAAAAAAAAATTCAATGTTCATTTAATTCGTATTAATTAAAAAAGGGGGACATTTAAGAAATGGAAAGAACAATCTTGCAGTATCAAAAGGCATTCAATAGTATTGTTGAAAGACTAAAGAGCAATCAATCTGTTCTAGCAGTAATGGTTTTTGGTAGTATGGTTACGGGAGACTTATGGGACGAATCAGATATAGACCTTTTTGTTATACTCAATAAAAAAAATCCAGATATAGAAAATATTTATACTGAAGAAAAAGGTGTGCCTGTTCATATTAAATTAATGAGTAAAAATAAGTTTTTGCAGCTTCATGAGGAAGATTTAAGAGGCGGATTTATACATAGAATCTTTGCTTCGTCAAGACTTGTATTTTCTAAAGATATGGAACTAACTGCTAGATATGACAATGGAAGATATTATCCTGATTTAGATAGAGAAAGATGGAATATGGTATATTTGGGTGATCTATTAAAGCATATGGGAGTATGTAAAAAATATCTATATAACAATGGAATTTATACAGCATACACTGCAGCAGTAAAATGTTCGGAAGAATTTGCAAGATTGTATGTTAACTCTTCAGGATATATGATAAGTAAAGATGCTATGACTATGGCTATGAATCTAAATGATAATTTTAGAAAGTGTGTAGATGAACTATTTTTTAATACAACTAATACGGAAGAGACTATAAATAAAACACTGGATTATTTGCAAAAAAATATAGATACATCTATGAGAAATCTAACAAATGTTTTAATTGACTATATGAGGGAAAAAGATAGTTTCTTAAGTGCAGAAGATATTAAAAATGATAAATTATTTTCTAGCTATGATATAAATATGGAAGAAATACTAAGTAAGCTTTGGGAAAAGAGCTTAATTAAAAGGGAAACTAGAGATTACAAAACAGAGGACGGCAAAGTTTTATTTAAGGAAAATGTGTACTTTATTTAAAAGGAACTTTTAAAATAATGTTGTATATAGCGTTTGTTAAAATAAAACTAAAAATATGATGGAAAAGCTATAATACTTTGGTTATATCGATATTTTATTTTAACAAACTCTATAAAATCGGCGTTATTTTAAGTATAGATTATCTATAATGGTGTTTTAAATATAAATTAGGATATATTAAACGAACTTAAATTTTAGGTGCATAAATTTAAGTTCGTTTAATTTTTAATATTAGGTTAAAATATGGAGTAGGATGTTATGAAAAAGTATTTTATTGAACTAGGTGAAGAAGAAACACCTAAGTATATTACAATTGAAAAGCATATTAAAAAGCTTATAGATATTAATAAAATAGAAGATGGAGAAAAATTACCATCGATAAGAGGATTATCAGAATTACTAGGTGTAAACAATATAACTGTGGTTAATGCATATAAAAAACTAGAAAATGAGGGCTATGCAGTTCAAAAAATGGGAAGTGGAACTTATGCTAAGAGAAAAGATATAAGTAAAAATTTTAGAAGAGAGTACTCGGAGATTCTAAAAAAGGTATCTGGGGAATCACTGCAGCAGTATGTAGATTTTACAGGAGAAAGTCCTTCAAGCAACTTTTTTCCGGTAGCTTTATTCAAGGATGTATTAAACGAGGTGCTAGATAGAGATGGTGCAGATGCTCTTATCTATCAAGAAGCATTAGGATATGAGGGGCTAAGAAAAAGCATAAGTCATGTTTTTTGGAATGACAAGGTAAGTAGTAACGATATATTGATAGTATCTGGTGCACAACAAGGAATAGATATAATATCAAAAGCATTAATAAATACAAATGACAGTATTATAATAGAAAAGCCAACCTATAGTGGAGCACTATCCGTTTTTAAATGGAGAAGAGCAGATATTTTTGAAGTACCCATGGAAAAGGATGGAGTTGATATTGTAAAGTTTGAAAAGATACTAAAGAAAAATAACGTTAAATGCTTTTATACTATGAGTTATTTTCAAAACCCTACAGCTATGAGTTATAGCATTGAAAAGAAAATGCAGATTTTAAAACTAGCACAAATATATGACTTTTATATTATAGAGGATGACTATTTGTCAGAGTTAATTTATGATGAAAATATGATCTATAAGAGTTTTAAAAGTTTAGATCAAAACGATAGGGTAATATATATAAAAAGCTTTTCGAAAATATTTTTACCAGGTATAAGGATAGGATATTTAATACCACCAGCTAAGTTTAAAGAAAGCATACAAAATTCGAAAATAAATACAGATATATCAACATCTAGTTTGATGCAAAGAGCTTTAGATTTATATATAAATAAAGGTTTTTGGAAGGATTATATAAGTGGACTAAAGTTTCTATATAAGGATAGATACTTATTTATGGAAAAGTGTCTAAAGGATTATTTAGGAGACAAGATAGATTTTATAAGTCCAGGTGGAGGGCTTCATTTTTATATAAAAATAAAGGATAATATAAATATTAACTCTATTGAGCTTTTCAGAAGAGCTAAAGATAAAAAGGTATTATTAGCGCCCGGAACACTTTTTTATAAAAACCCTTCAGATGGAGAGAAATATTTTAGATTAGGTTTTTCTCAAACAGATGAAAGTAATATTGAAAAGGGCATAAAAATAATAAATAATTTAATAGAGACGTGAAGGGGGTGACGATTCTGTCAGGAAGAGGAATGGTTCATGTCAATTGGAATGATATTATTAACTATACAGAAGAAGATATAACCTATTTTTTATTTTTAGAGGGAAAGTCTATAGAAAGCTTATGTAAGATAAGGAATTTAAATAAAGAAACTATTCAAAAGCATATATTGGATGGTAAAATAAAGTATGGAATTCTAGCAAAGAGCAGTAGTATCGAAGCTCTTTTTCAAACTATATCTAGCTCAGGGAAACAAGATAAAATAGAGGCATTGAAATGCCTAGATGAAAATAATAAAGGTAGAATGCTTCAATTTATAAGGGATAATTATGTACACATGAAAACTAAAGATAAAGAAAATGCCATATGGATAGCTGGAGAAATTGGAGACAAGGATGTTTTAGATATACTTATGAAGGCATCAGTGCATAAGCATGTTAATGTAAGGCGTATGGCAGTTTCTGCTGCGGGTAAAATTGGTGATAAAAATATGGAAATACTGCTTATCAGGGCACTTGAAGATAGCAATCCTCAGGTGGTAATGTATTCTATAAAATCTCTGAAAAAGATAAAGAGTGAAAAGGCACTTGAAAAAATTAGGGAAATTTTTATAAATTCAGAAAAGGATTATATAAAGAGAATAGCGGAAGAATATGTCAGAGAACTGAGCACTTAAAATATACTAAGATGTTTAGAAGGGTGGGATTTGTATGGGTTATTTTACCATAAAAGATGAAGTGAGCTCACAATTCGAAGAGAAGAAATCTATATTTATAGGTCATGTTAAACGAGTTTATAGTGAAGATGATGCAAAGGATTTTATAAATAAAATCAAGAATGAACAAAAGGAAGCAAGACATAATGTATATGCTTATGTTATAGGACAGAATATGGGCATACAGAGATACAGTGATGATGGAGAACCACAGGGAACTGGTGGAATTCCAGTACTTGAAGTTATAAAGAAAAATGAAATAACAGATGTAGTTGTAGTAGTAACAAGATATTTTGGTGGAATTTTATTAGGGAAAGGTGGACTTGTAAGAGCTTATTCTAAAGGTGCCGCCATGGCTATAAATGATGGTGGAATAGTAGAAAAAGTTAAAGGCGCTATAGTTGATATTATTCTTGAGTACGATATGCTAGGTAAGGTTCAGTATTTATTTGAACAAAAGTTATGGTACATAGAAAGTACTGATTATACTGATAAGGTAAAGCTCATGATGTATTGTGAAGTAGATAAATTGGAAGAGGTACAAAGTGAAATAATAGAAGCTACCAATGGAAAGTGTGAAATTATTGTAGGGGATGAAGAGTATTATTTTAAATTAGATAACAGGCTATTCAAAGAAAATATATAAATTTTAATATTTGTATCTACAAGGTTTTATATGATATAATTATTTAGGCATTTTGCCAACAATAATATACATAAGCAGGCATCCAAAATCTATGATTTTGAGATGATCGTTTACTCATTCGACGACAGGAGAAGGAGTTTCATTAGTTTTAACTGTTTTTTAATTTAAACTTAATTTAAAATAATTTTATATAAACCGTAAATCTAGGAGGTAATTAAGATGTCTGGACATTCAAAGTGGCATAATATACAAGCTAAAAAAGGTAAAATGGATGCTAAAAAAGGTAAAATATTTACTAAGATAGGTAAAGAAATAGCAATAGCATCTAAGAATGGTGGATCAAACTTAGATACTAATAGTAAGCTAAGAGACGTTGTTGCTAAGGCAAAAGCAAATAATATGCCTCAAGATACAATAATGAGAGCAATTAAAAAAGGTGCTGGAGAAATGGAAGGTGTAAACTATGAAGAAATAGTTTACGAAGGATATGGTCCAGCAGGAGTTGCAGTTATAGTAAATGTTTTAACTGATAACAAAAACAGAAGTGCGGGAAACGTAAGATCAGCTTTTACAAAGTGTGGAGGAAATCTTGGTTCTAGCGGATGTGTATCTTTCATGTTCCAAAAGAAAGGTCAAATTGTTATAGAAAGACAAGATAGCATAGATGAAGATGAAATAATGATGCAAGCTTTAGATGCAGGTGCAGAAGATTTCAATGCAACAGAAGAAATATTTGAAATAACTACTGCTCCAGAGGATTTTGGTACAGTTAGAGAATCCTTAGAAGGCGCTGGATATGAATTTTTATCAGCAGAAGTAACAATGATACCTGATACTACTAGTGAAGTAGATATGGAAACAGCAGCTTTAGTTCAAAAGCTTATAGATAAGCTTGAGGATGATGATGACGTTCAAGACGTTTATCATAACGCTGAGTTCCCAGAGGAATTTGAAGGTTAGGAATGAATAGATATAACACTCTTTTATATTGGTATATAGCCTAAATAAAAGAGTGTTTTTCTTATTTACATATGAGTGCTAACGAGAGCGAACTATAACATAATTTTGACCAGCATCTGACAAATAATCTATAGCTTCATTTGTGCTGACACCATTTAATAAAATGTTATCTTCTGTGGTAGTTATTTCTGTAAGACTGTTAAGAATTTTCATGTCATCTGCATCTTTTTTTACCATGTTATGTATGTGATCATAGGTATTTTGGCTTACTTGCTTAACTGTACAAGAGTTATTATCATCTACAATTATTACAGAATATTTTTGTTTCATGATTTATTCCTCCTTTTAGTCGGAACACTGGGTAATTTTGCTCGTTCCCACCAGCAAAATTACCCGTTAAAGTCCATTTAGGACTTTAACCTCCGTATATATAATAATGTTATATAAATATTGTTTCTTTAAAAAATAATTTTATTACTTAGGCATCTGAAATAAAATAACAAGTCAAAGATGCGTCAGATATTTTGTTACTAATTAATTTGTTATAAAAACATGCATAAAAATGAATAACATACAAGGTAATTGTCCATAATATTCACAAGGAGGGATATTATGGATAAAAGAAAAATAAGAACATTTATGTTAGTTATGCTGACTATTTCAATATTTACTTTAAGCTATTATATATGTATAAATAAACTAAGAAATGCAAATATAAGGAATAATAAATATGAAATAAATGCTGGCAAAGAAGGCGGAGTAGATAGCTTAGCTGCAAACTCTAATGGAGATGGAATAGTTTCACGTAATGCTAGCATGGTATTTAAAATTAAATATGATAAAAGTGGAGATGTTGTTGTAGAAAAAGAAGAACCTGTTGGAAGCCTAGCTGGGAAGAAGAAAAGCGATATCGAAGAAATGTATAAGGATGATGGATATGAAGTACAAAATATAAACTCTCTACAGGTTATTTTAATGAAGAAAGTTGATAAATACGCTCCGAATAAATATGTTTTAGGTATAAAAGATGGGTTTATTGCTATATATAAGACAGATAAAGATGGCAATATGACCATAGAAAACGAAAAGAGAGATATTACAGATATTAAGATTGATAAATTAAAACAAGCGGATATTCAGCTTTTAACCAAGGGAGATAAATACTTCCAGTGTGACACACGAGAAGATGCAGAGGCACGCCTTGAGGACTATGAATAATAGGCCTCAAGGTGTTTTTGTTTACTTGAATTAAACTTATTAAAATGGTAAAGTAATATAAGCAGGGAACCCAATTAATATAGTTTTAGGAGGTTAAAGCCCTAAATGGGCTTTAACGAGCAATTAGCGAGCGGGAGCGAGTAATCTTAATTGCTCAGTGTTCCGACTAAAAGGAGGAAATACTATGTATGAATATATAAAAGGAACATATGTAGGAATGAATAAGGATTACATAGTAGTTGAAAATAGTGGTATTGGATATAAGATACATACCTCTGGAAGTACTTTAGCTAAGCTTCCGAAAAATGGAGAAGATGCACTACTCTACCTTCAACAAATTGTAAGAGAAGATTTTATTGGATTATATGGATTTTTAACTAAAGAAGAACTCGATATGTTTAAATTACTTCTAACTATAAGTGGAGTGGGAGCTAAAGCAGCACTTTCTCTTTTATCGATAAGTAATGTAAGTAATTTGAAATATGCTATTTTATCTGGCGATGAAAAAACAATAACTAAAGCTCAAGGCGTAGGCAAGAAAATGGCTCAGAGGATTATATTAGAACTTAAGGATAAAATAATGCCGAACGAACTTTTATCGCTGGATAATAAAGAAATAATTATAGCTGAAAACCGAGAAAGTGTTTCAGAGGCACTAGAGGCACTTGTCACACTGGGATATTCGGAAAAAGAAGCGAAAAAAGCTTTAGAATCTGTAGATAAAAAAGAATCATTAGAGAACATAATAAAAAGTTCATTAAAGTTTTTAATGAGTTAGGATTGGTGGGATAGCTTATGGAGAATAGGATTGTAACACCTGTAAATATAGATGAAGATAAGGATAATGAATACAGCTTAAGACCTCAAAAAATTAGTGAGTATATTGGTCAGAAAAAGGTAAAAGGAAAGCTAAAGATATTTATAGAAGCAGCTAAAAAAAGAAAAGAGGCTTTAGACCATGTATTGCTCTATGGTCCTCCAGGTTTAGGTAAAACTACTTTGGCCAACATTATAGCGGTAGAGATGGGAGGAACGTTAAAAGTAACCTCCGGACCAGCCATTGAAAGAGCCGGTGATTTAGCTGCAATTCTTACAAGTCTAAATGATAACGATGTTCTATTTATTGATGAAATACATAGATTAAATAGAAGTGTTGAGGAAATATTATACCCTGCAATGGAGGATTATTCGTTAGATATTATAATAGGAAAAGGAGCATCGGCAAAATCTATAAGACTTGATTTGGCTAAGTTTACTCTTATTGGAGCAACTACAAGAGTAGGACTTTTAACATCACCATTAAGAGATAGATTTGGTGTATTATGTCCAATGGAGTATTATGATACTGACGAGCTTAAAGAGATTATAGTAAGATCAGCTAAAATACTTAATGTTGAGATTGATGATGAGGCTGCCATTGAAATAGGAAGAAGATCCCGAGGAACTCCAAGAATAGCAAATAGGTTATTAAAAAGAGTCAGAGACTATTCAGAAGTTAAAGGAAATGGAATAATAGACATGAAGATCGCTCAACAGGCATTAGAACTTCTGGATGTTGATACTGAAGGTTTTGATAGTATAGATAATAAAATTTTGACGGCTATAATAGATAATTTTAATGGAGGTCCTGTAGGTATAGAAACATTGTCCTATTTTATTGGAGAAGAACTAGATACAATTCAAGATGTATATGAACCTTATCTTCTTCAAAAAGGTTTTATAATAAGAACACCAAGGGGAAGGGTTGTTTCAGATATGGCATATAAGCATCTAAAAAGAAACAAAAAATCCTCTAGTGTAAGTCAAAAGACAGATGAGCAGTTCTCTATCTTTGATAATAGAGAAAATAACAGTTAAGAATGCTCTAAGGCATCTTCAAAAAATAACTTTTTAGATGCCTTAGATAAGAGAAGCGGAGGATGAAAAACTTTGAAAGTTACAGATTTTGATTTTTATTTGCCTGAAGAATTAATTGCTCAATATCCAATAGAAAAAAGGGATGAAGCTAGATTAATGATATTGGATAAGAAGACAGGTGAAATTGAACATAAAGTATTTAAAGATATAATTAATTACTTAGAAGCTGGAGATTGTCTTGTATTAAATGATACAAGAGTACTTCCTGCAAGGCTGATTGGTTCTAAAGAAGGTACTGGTGGAAAAATAGAATTTTTACTATTAAAAAGAGTTGATATAGATACTTGGGAAACTTTAGTTAAACCAGGGAAAAGAGCTCAAATTGGAACGAGATTTCAATTTGGATGCGGAGAACTTACGGCAGAAGTTATAGGTATGGGAGAAGAAGGCAGCAGAATAGTTAAATTTGAGTATGAAGGCATATTTGAACAGGTGCTTGATAAACTTGGACAAATGCCATTACCTCCTTACATAAAGGAAAAACTAGAAGATAAAGAGATGTATCAAACTGTTTATTCTAAGGAACAGGGATCTGCTGCAGCGCCTACTGCAGGGTTACACTTTACTGAAGAACTTTTAGATAAAATCAGAGCAAAAGGTGTTAAATTAGCATTTTTAACACTTCATGTAGGACTTGGAACATTTAGACCTGTAAAAGTTGAAGAGATTGAAGCGCACAATATGCATTCAGAATACTATAGCATGTCTAAAGAAACAGCAGATATAATAAATAGTACAAAGGAAAATGGAAAAAAGGTAATAGCAGTAGGAACTACATCTAGCAGAACTTTAGAAACTATAGGTGATGAAAGTGGTAAGGTAAGAGAGCAGTCTGGATGGACCGATATATTTATATATCCAGGTTACAAATATAAAGTTGTAGATAATCTAATTACAAATTTTCATCTTCCTCAATCTACTTTAATAATGCTAGTGAGTGCTTTGGCTGGAAGAGATAATGTTATGAAAGCCTATGAAACAGCAGTTAAAGAAGAATATAGGTTTTTTAGTTTCGGAGACGCTATGTTTATCAAGTAAGTAATACGCAAGAAGGAGTGTTTAAATGTATAAGTTACTAAAGAAAGATGGAAAGGCTAGAAGAGGTGAGTTTACTACTCCTCATGGTGTAGTTCAGACTCCAGTATTTATGAATGTTGGAACCTTAGCAGCCATAAAAGGTGCAGTATCAAGTATGGATTTAAAAGAAATAGGGTGTCAAGTTGAACTTTCCAATACATATCATCTTCATCTAAGACCAGGTGATGATGTAGTTAGTAAAATGGGTGGATTGCATAAGTTTATGAATTGGGATAGACCTATATTAACAGACTCAGGTGGATTCCAGGTATTTTCCTTGTCGCAAATGAGAAAAATTAAAGAAGAAGGTGTATACTTTAATTCTCATATAGATGGAAAAAGAATATTTATGGGACCAGAAGAAAGTATGAAAATACAAAGTAATCTAGCGTCAACTATTGCTATGGCTTTTGATGAATGTATACCAAACCCTTCTCCAAGGGATTATGTAGAAAAATCAGTAGCAAGAACTACTAGATGGCTTAAAAGATGCAAAGATGAGATGGATAGATTAAATTCCTTACCGGAAACTATAAATAAGAAGCAGATGCTTTTTGGTATAAATCAGGGCGGAGTTTATGAAGATATAAGAATAGAGCATGCTAAAGAAATAACTAAAATGAATCTTGATGGATATGCAATAGGAGGGTTAGCGGTTGGTGAAACCCATGAAGAAATGTATAGAATTATAGATGCAGTAGTTCCGTATCTTCCAGAAGATAAGCCTATATATTTGATGGGGGTTGGAATACCAAGTAATATACTTGAAGCGGTAGATAGAGGAGTAGACTTTTTTGATTGTGTACTTCCTGCAAGGAATGGACGACATGGGCATGTATTTACTAAAGAGGGAAAGATAAACTTGCTAAATGCAAAATTTGAGCTTGATGATAGTCCTATAGATGAAGGATGTCAGTGCCCAACCTGTAGGCATTACTCAAGAGCTTATATAAGGCATTTATTTAAAGCAAAAGAAATGCTTGCTATGAGACTTTGCGTATTACACAATTTATATTTTTATAATAATCTTATGCAAGAGATAAGAGATGCTATTGATGGTAACTATTTTAAGGAATATAAGAAGCAGAAACTTGAGCAGTGGGGCGGAAGAGCTTAGAATAGTGGTTATATAAATGAAACTCCTTCTCCTTTCGTCGAATGAGTAAGCGATCATCACAAAATCACAGATTTTAGATGTCTGCTTAATAGAGGATTTTTAATCCTATATGTAGAAAATCTATTAAGCGGCTATTAAAATTCTGAAATTTGTAATAGTTACTAAGTTAGACAGTTAATGTTCAGCTTAATAACATAAACTTATAAAAAGGGAGGTGAGTTAAATGACTAAGACATTAATGCAGTTTAGTCCATGGATATTTGCTATTGTTGTATTTTACTTAATGATATTTGTACCAGAAGGCAAGAGAAAAAAGAGATACAGAGCAATGCTAGATAACCTTAAAGTTAATGATGAAATTATGACTAAAGGTGGTATAATAGGGAAAATAATAAATGTGCAGGATAGATTTATAATACTACAAACTGGTCCAGATAAAGTTAGAATAAAACTAGATAAAACAGGAGTTTTAAACCTACTTTCAGAAGTTGAACCTTATGAATCTTCAAATAAAAATGAAGATAATAAAAAAGTAGATAATACTAAAACTGAAAATAAAAAAGAAGCTTAGATTTAATCATAAAACACCTTCTCTCTACATAGATACTATTAGATGGGGGTGTTTTAAAGTGGAAAAAAACATAAGCTATCTTCCTGCCGCAGAAGGCGTGCTAAGGGGATTTATTTTAACTGTAGTATTATTACTGATTTTTGCAGTAATAATGACGTTCATTGATATCAATGAAAAAACAAGTTCAGCTTTTTACCTAATTACAACATTACTTAGCATAATGTATGGGTCTATATATGCAGTAAAAAAGGTGAAGAGACGAGGCTGGCTTATAGGCATGATGGTTACTGTTCTATACTTATTAATACTTTATTTGGTTTCTGTAATATCCGGCAACTCTGCAGTGATAGGAGTCAATAGAATAGAGAGATTTTCACTTGCAATACTAGTAGGTATGATGTCTGGAATGCTTGGAATAAACCTTTAACGAACTGTTAATATTAAACAACTTGTTTATTAATTAACTTTATTTTGTTGAAAGTTTGTGTTATAATCAAACGGAAAACTTTATGAATGGAGGAATTTTATATGAAACATATAAAAACTATAAACAGAACAAATATAAAAGATAGCTTAAAGAAGCCAGGATGCAAAGAATGTGCTAACTCATGCCAATCAGCATGTAAAACTTCTTGTACAGTTGCTAACTTAGCTTGCGAAAATTAATATAAATTCAAGCAGTAACATTATGTTACTGCTTTAAATTTAAGTGGACATTTGTGGAATAATTTTCAGAATAATAATGACTATTTAGTTTAGGGAGGAAAAGAACTTGGCAGATATTCATAAGTTTATCCAGGGTGGAGAGTATTATGTGATAGATGTGAACTCTGGATCAGTACATATAGTAGACGAATTAGTATATGATATTTTAGATGAAGAGGGATTGAGAGACAAGAATGAGCTTGTTAACAAATATAAGGACAAGTATCTGGTAGAAGATATTGAGGAAGCTTATGACGAATTAGAACAGTTAATAAAGGATGGAATTTTGTATTCAAAAGATTTATATGAGAGTATAGCTTTAAGCACTGATAAGTCTGAATCATTTATTAAAGCTTTATGTTTAAATATAGCTCACGATTGTAATTTAAGATGTAAATATTGTTTTGCTGATGAGGGAGAATATAAAGGTTGCAGAAAATTAATGACACCAGAAATAGGTAAGAAAGCTATTGATTTTGTCATAGAAAAATCTGGACCTAGAAAGAATATAGAAGTAGATTTATTCGGTGGAGAGCCATTAATGGCATTTGATACAATTAAAGAGATAGTGGAATATGCAAAAGAACAGGAAAAAGTTCATAATAAAAATATAAGATTTACAATGACAACTAATGCAACATTATTAAATGATGAAATAATGAACTACTTAGATAAAAATATGGGAAATATAGTCTTAAGCATAGATGGAAGAAAAGAGATAAATGATAAAGTTAGAGTTAGAGTAGATGGAAGCGGTTCCTATGATGCAATAATGCCTAAGATAAAGAAAATGGTAGAGATGAGAGATAAATCTAAACAATACTATGCTAGAGGAACATTTACAAGAGAAAATACTGATTTCTTTGAAGATGTAAAATATTTAGCAGACCAAGGTTTTGATGAGGTTTCAGTAGAACCGGTAGTACTTCCAGATGAGCATCCGCTATCATTAAGAGAAGAAGACCTAACCGTTATATTTGAACAGTATGATAAACTTTATGAAGAAATGATAAAACGTCATAAAGAGGGTACAGAATTTAAATTCTATCATTTTAATATAGACTTACAAGGTGGACCTTGTGTATATAAAAGAATATCTGGTTGTGGAGCAGGTCATGAGTACGTAGCTATAACTCCAGATGGAGAAATATATCCTTGTCATCAATTTGTAGGTAATGAAAATTTTAAAATGGGAGATGTTTTAACAAATTGTGACCTAAATAAGGAAATAGCTAATAAATTTAAAGCTGCACATATCTATAATAAACCAGAGTGTAAGAATTGTTGGGCAAGATTCTATTGCAGTGGAGGATGTCAGGCAAATAACTATAATTTTAATAAAGATATGAATGTTCCATATCATATTGGTTGTAAAATGCAGAAGAAGAGAATTGAATGTGCTATTGCATTAAAATCAAAAATTATGCAAAAGTAATAGCGACATTATTTCTATTAAGTCATGTTTTTACATAGAAGTTACACTTCTATATATTGACTGGTTTGTTTATAAGTAATATAATGGCTAATGTAAATACATGTAAAAAAGGAATATCCCATTATTAACAAAGGAGGATAAAAATGAGAAATAGAGGAAAAAGTTCAGCAGGAAGAAGTACCGCTTTGTTTTTCCTATGTATACTTGTAATAGGCTTTTTAGCTTACTCAGGTGCATACGGTGTTACAATAGGAGATTATAGGCTTAAGTCTTTTAATGAAGTTATAAATAAAGGACTAGATCTTCAAGGAGGAGTTTCTGTCTTAGAAGAAATTCAGGCTGACAAAGTTGATGAAGATACTATAAATAGAACTGTAGAGCTTTTATCAATGAGAGTTAACAAGTTAGGGGTAAGTGAAACTGTCGTTACAAGAGAAGGACAAAAAAGAATAAGAATAGAAATACCAGGAAAATTTGATGCTAAAGAAGTAGTAGATGGTATTGCTAAAACTGGTGAATTAAAATTTGTAGGTCCTGATAAGCAGGTCATTCTTACTGGTAAAGATGTTAAAAAGGCTTCAGCATATATAGGTTCGGATAGCCAAGCTAAAGTTGGTCTTGAGCTTAATGATACAGGAAAAAAGAAATTTGCTGATGCTACACAAAAGTTTATGGGTCAAACTATAGCAATCACTATGGATGATCAGGAACTTACAGCTCCAAGAGTTGATGCACATATAACTGATGGTAAAGCTGAAATTTCCGGTAGTAAAAGCCTTGATGAAGCAAAGAAAGAGGCTAATATAATTAATTCAGGAGCACTACCTGTTCCAATTAAAAATGTACAAAGTAAAGTAATAGGTGCATCCTTAGGTGCTAATGCTCTTCCGTTAAGTGTATTGGCTGGTGAAATTGGTATAGGATTAGTAATGCTATTTATGATTTTATATTATAGAGTTCCAGGAATTATTGCTAGTATAGCATTAACATTATATATATACTTAGTACTTTTTGCTTTTGCTAGTGTAAATGTTACTTTAACATTGGCAGGTATCGCTGGATTCCTTCTTACAGTAGGTATGGCGGTTGATGCTAATATACTTATATTTGAGAGAACAAAAGAAGAACTTAAAAGTGGAAAGTCTATTAAAGCTTCTATAGATTCAGGATTCCATAGAGCTATGACATCAATACTTGACTCTAATATAACTTCTATTCTTACAGGTTTAGTACTTTACAGTGTTGGTTCAGGTTCTGTAAAAGGATTTGCGCTTACACTAATAATAGGTGTTGCGTTAAGTATGTTTACAGCTATAACAGTAACGAGAACATTAATGAATTTGGTAGCAGATATGGGTTGGTTTAAGAAAGAATGGACAATAGGAACCTTTGGAGTACATGACTTTAGAAGGGGGGTAAAATAATATGCTTAAAATCATAGAAAAAACAAAAATATGGTTTTCAATATCCCTCATAGTAATTCTAATAGGTGTGTTTACCATGGTCACAAAAGGCTTAGAATATGGTCTAGACTTCAAAGGCGGTACTGTGGTGGAAATAAGTGTTGGAAAAGATTTCAATAAATCAGATATAGACAGCATAACTAAAAAGTATGCCTCTGATATTCAATCCAATAAAGTCAACAATACATCAATAGAAATAAAAAGTGCTACTTTAACCAGTGATGATGTTAGCAATATATTAAAAGATGTAAAAGCTAAATATAAAGATAGCAGTCTTATAAATCAAGAACAAATAGGAGCTGCTATAGGAAAAGAAGCTAGAGTTAAAGCACTGCAAGCAGTGGCAGTTGCTATCGTGTTTATATTTATATATATAGGATTTAGATTTGAAATTAAGTTTGGTGCGGCAGCGATTATTTCTCTTATTCATAATGTACTTGTAATGTTGTCTGTTTATGCTGTACTTAGAGTACCTATAGATTCAAGCTTTATAGCAGCAGCACTTACAGTTATTGGTTTCTCGGTGCATGATACTATAGTTGTTTTTGATAGAATAAGGGAAAATGAAAAGAGTATGAGAAGAGTAGATGCTACAATAGTTGCAAATGCTAGTTTAACTCAGACTCTGGCAAGGTCTATAAATACAGTATTAACAGTTGTAATAACATTAACATCTGTGTATATATTAGTACCTTCCGTAAGAAACTTTTCAGAGCCTATTTTGATTGGTATCATTACAGGTTGTTATTCATCTTTGTGTATAGCTACACCTTTCTGGGTAATACTAAAGAAACGTTTTGCTAAGAAGAGAAAGGTTGGAGAATTAAAGCCTACAAATTAAAAAATGTATTTAAAGTATTATTTTGTTATCATAAACTGGAAAGATCTAGAGTATAAAATGCTCTAGATCTTTTTACCGTTAATATTCTATTTACAAAGTAATTGTAAAAAACGACAATATCATATATAATATATATGCTTTCGATAATTTTGGAGGATTATATGATGGAGAGACACGAAAGAAATATATATTATTCTAGGGTTTTTGGCAGACGTGATCCGTTCCTTTTAAAAGGGATGGGAGAATCCCTAAAAAGAATAATAAAAGCAGTAAACGAAAGAGAAAAAATTGTAATTTATGGTTACTATGATCTAGATTGCATAACGTCTGTATCCTTATTACTGCTTGTTCTAAAATATTTAAATGCAGATGTTGAATATTTTATTTCAGATGACATGGACGAAGACTTTAGTATAAATTCTGATATTATAAAAAATCACATAAATTTTTTAGGGGCAAGTTTAATAATTACTGTAGGATGCGGTATTAATTCAGTAGATGAAGTAGAATTGTGTAAAGAATTAGGAATAGATGTTATTATAACAGATTATCATAAATGTAAAGGTGCTTTACCTGAGACTGTTGTAATCAATCCCAATCAAAAAGGATGTAGGTATCCTTTTAAAGATTTAACTGCAGTTGGAATTGCTTTTAAGCTTGCACAAGCAGTATCTATGTACTATCAAATGAAATGTATCAATAAATATCTGGATTTAGTTATGTTAGGGACTCTTTCGAAATGTGCTTCAGTAAAAGGTGAAAATAAGATAATGGTTAGTCAAGGGATGTATCACTTAAACTATACAAATAATTATGGGTTTAAAGCTTTAATAAAGATATATAACGTTGCTAACATAAACAAAGAAAACCTCTATATGTTAGCACATAGCATAATACCTTCAATGAAAAATAGAAGATATGTGGACAATGCTAGAATAGCAATAGAGCTTTTTACCACTGCCAATATGGATAGGGCTGAACAAATAGCTAAATACTTAAAAAATGAAATAAGAGGAAATGAACTATTCATTCTATAGGAAAGCATTTTAAAAACTTGAATACATGTCAATAATTAATATATAAATTAGAAAGTGTTTTTGTTAATATTTTCAAAATTGTGTATATGCTATTTAGAGGGGGAATACAAGTGGATTTAAAGGAAAAAATAAGAGTTATAGAAGGATTTCCAAAGGAAGGCATAAGCTTTAAAGATGTGACTACAATATTACAGGATGGTAATGCATATAAATATACAATAGACAAAATAGCAGAACATTTAAAGGATAAAAACATAGATGTTGTTATTGGTCCTGAAGCTAGAGGATTTTTATTTGGAGCGCCAGTAGCTTATGCTCTAGGTGTAGGTTTTATACCGGTAAGAAAGAAAGGAAAGCTTCCTTATGATACTATAAGCATGAGTTACGATTTAGAGTATGGCAGCGATGAACTGGAAATACATAAGGATGCAATAAAACCAGGACAGAGAGTTGCAATAGTAGACGATCTGTTGGCTACTGGAGGAACTATATCTTCCGTTGCAAAACTTGTAGAACAAGTTAGAGGAGAGGTTGTATCTATAGATTTCGTAATGGAGTTAACAGAGTTAAATGGAAGAGAAAAATTAAAAAAATACGATATAAAATCTCTAGTTCAATATGAAATTTAAGTGTATCAAATTTAAAATTGCAAGTTTCTACAGTATATAATATAATATTAATAAAAAATAATGGCTGGTTTTGTTAACCAGCCATTGATTTTAATTTTAAGGGAGTAGTAATATGCTGGTAAAATTGATAGAAAAAATTGATAAGAATTGTAGTAATATAGATAAAGATATGGTAAAAAAAGCATATAATCTTGCCTATGATGCACATAAGGATCAAAGACGTGAATCAGGCGAGCCATATATAATGCATCCAGTAGAAGTAGCAGGCATATTGGCAGATATGGGCATGGATACCAGCACTATTACAGCAGGACTGCTGCATGATGTAATAGAAGATACAAATTATACTCACGAAGAAATAAGTAAAGAGTTTAGCGAGGAAGTTGCAAATCTTGTGGAAGGTGTAACTAAACTCGGAAAAATAAAATACAAAACAAAAGAAGAGCAGCAGGCGGATAACGTAAGAAAGATGCTGCTTGCTATGGCTAAGGATATTAGAGTAATACTAATCAAGTTAGCAGATAGACTTCACAATATGAGAACCTTAAAATACATGCCTGTGGAAAAGCAAAAAGAGAAGGCAAAGGAAACTTTTGATATTTATGCTCCACTTGCGCACAGATTGGGTATGTTTAAGATAAAGTGGGAATTAGAAGATTTGGCTTTTAGATATATGAATCCGAATGAATACTACTTTATAGTAAGAAAAATAGCTGAAAAAAGAGTTGAAAGAGAAGACTATATACAGTTAGTATTAAATCAGCTTAGAGAAAGTCTTGATAAGTCAGGGATACCATCAGATATAGATGGAAGGCCAAAGCATTTTTACAGCATATACAGAAAAATGGTCAAGAAAAATAGAACTATAGATCAAATATTTGATCTAACTGCATTTAGAATACTTGTTGATACAGTTAAGGATTGCTATGCAGTTCTAGGAATAGTTCATACTATATATAAGCCTATACCGGGAAGATTTAAAGACTATATCGCTATGCCTAAGCCTAATATGTACCAGTCTCTTCACTCAACAGTAATAGGGCCGCAGGGCAAACCTTTTGAGATACAGATTAGAACTTTTGAAATGCATAAGACAGCAGAATATGGTATAGCAGCCCATTGGAAATATAAAGAAGGCGTTGAAAATGCTGAAGATATAGATAAGAAACTTACATGGCTTAGAGAAATTCTTGAATGGCAAGGAGAAACCTCTGATGCAGAAGAATTTATGGAAGGCTTTAAAATTGATTTATTTTCAGATGAGGTATTTGTATTTACACCTAAAGGTAGTGTAATAAATTTACCTAATGATGCTACGCCTATAGACTTTGCATATAAGATTCATACTGATATTGGAAACAGATGCGTTGGTGCAAAGGTAAATGGAAAGATGGTTCCGCTGGAATATCACCTTAAAACGGGAGAGATTGTTGAAATACTTGCATCCAGCACTCCAAAGGGGCCTAGTATAGATTGGTTGAGTCTTGTTAAAAGCAATCAGGCCAAAAGTAAAATAAGAGCATGGTTTAAAAGAGCAAAGAGAGAAGAAAATATTGAAAAGGGTAAGGATCTTTTAGAAAGAGAAACTAAAAAGCAGGGATGCAACTTTGGAGAATTTGCCAAAGGTGAAATTTTAGATAACATATTAAAAAAATACAACATGAATTCTATAGATGATTTATATGCAGCCGTTGGAATAGGAGCTGTTGTTTCATCTACTGTAGTTGGAAAACTAAAGGAGCTTTATTCAAAGTCTGCTAAGCCTGATGTTAATGAATGGAGAGTTATACAAGAGCAGCTGAATAGAAACAATAAGCAACATAATAATAAATCAAAAGTTAAAGCACCAGGTATAATTGTCAAAGGTGAGACAAATGTACTTGTAAGGTTTGCAAAATGCTGCAATCCAGTACCGGGAGATGAGATTGTTGGCTATATAACAAAAGGTAGGGGAGTATCAATCCATAGAGAAGACTGTAAAAATATTGATTACTTATTAAAAAATGAAGACAATAAACTTGTTGAAGTAAGCTGGGGTAGGCCAAAGGGTGCTGAATATGTAGCGGAAATACAGATTAAGGCTGAAGATAGAGAAGGCCTGCTAGCTGAGTCAATGGAAATAATAAGTGGTAGTAAAACATCACTTTATGCGGTAAATGCTAAACCTGCTAAAAATGGGATAGCTCTAATAAATATTAAATTAAAAATAATTGCTATTGAAGACCTCAAGGATGTAATGAAAAAGATAAAAAGACTTAAAGGGGTTCTTGATGTTTATAGAACAAAAAATTAATATGTGAAAGGCTTATAAGGGGTGATTATATGCGCGCAGTAGTGCAGAGAGCTAAATACTCTAAAGTGGAAGTAAATGGGGAGAAAATTGGAGAAATACAAAAAGGATTAAATGTTTTGCTTGGTATATCTAAAGAAGATACCGCTGAAGACATAAGTTACATGAAAGATAAAATATTAAATTTAAGAATATTCGAAGATGAAGATGGAAAACTTAATAAGTCACTTATGGATATATCTGGTGAATTACTAGTAGTTTCACAGTTTACTCTATATGGAGACTGCAGAAAAGGTCGCCGACCAAGCTTTATAGAAGCTTTAGGCGGTGATGATGCAGAAAAAATGTATGAAGAATTTGTAAGACAGTGCAAGCAGGAAGTTTCCAAGGTAGAAACAGGGAAGTTTGGCGCTGATATGAAAGTGACAATAGAAAATGATGGTCCTGTTACTATTATGATAGATAGTAAGAAAAACTTTTAAGCAGGCATCCAAAATCTTAAGCAGATATCCCAAATCTTAAGTAGGCATCCAAAATCTATGATTTTGAGATGATCACTTACACAGAGTGCTGATTTGGAGATAGTCGCTTACACAGAGTGCTGATTTTGTGATGATCGCTTAAGCAGAGAACTCAAATCTTTGATATGAAGTGAATCGCTTACTCAGCGAGTACTCATTCGACGAAAGGAGAAGGAGTTTCATTTAATTATTGTATAGCAATAAGGCATGTGAAAATAAATAAAAACCGGTATGGTAGTCTATTTGACTTGATATTTATTTTCATGTGCCTAAGATTAGGTTGTCAGTAATTTCAGGAGGGGAATGTTATGAAAATAAAAAGAATTCCTGCGGGAGTTTATGCGGCTAATTGTTTTATACTAATGGATGAGGATACAAAGGAAACAGCAGTAATTGATCCAGGTGGAGACTCCGAGGATCTAATAAAAGCTGTCAATGAAATGGATGCAAAAGTAAAATATATATTGTTAACTCATGGTCATACAGATCATACTGGAGCAGCAGTTCAGCTACAAGAAGAGTATAATGTACCTATTTATATTAGTGAAAAAGATTATAGAATGATGGAAAATGGTGAATATATCTATGGTGATGTCATTGGGAAAGTAGATAAGTTTTTAAATGAAGGTGATACTTTCAAAATAGGAAGCATTGAAATTAAATGTATTCACACACCAGGTCATACACCAGGTGGAATTTGTTTTATGGTAGAGGATGTTGTATTTACAGGTGATACATTGTTTGCAGGGTCTATAGGAAGAACAGATCTTGCAGGAGGAGACTTTGATGCAATTATAAGCAATATAAAAAATAAGCTTATGATATTACCAGATAATATTACAGTATTTCCAGGGCATGGACCACAAAGCAGTATAGGAAGAGAAAGAGTTCATAACCCATTTTTGTAAAATGTACGTTAAGAATGGAGAGTATTCTCCATTTTTAATTTAAAAGGAGGCTTAAATAAATAAGCAGCAATGAAAATTAGTATAAAATTAAATAATATGAACTATAGATATGATGTATACCTGATGGTTAACATATTCTATGCCTCTGTAGATGTAGAATTTGTTGATGATAATTGGGATTTTTATATTGATGTTAATGAAGAAAGTGTTATTGTAAAAGATAAAGAAGAACTACATAGAGAATATTTTTTTGAAAGTGATTTAACACATAAAGAAAATATTAAAAAATTTATATTTAAATATTTTTCAGAGAGAAGCGGCAAGATTATGCCATGGGGAACATTAGTGGGAATCAGGCCAAGCAAGATAGCCTTATCTTTAATAAATGAAGGAAAAGATGATGAATATATCGTAGGCTATTTTGATAAACACTTTTATACTAGAAGAGATAAAGTAGAATTATGCATAAAGATTGCAAAGGTTGAAAAAGAATTAGTAAATGAAAATACTAATAAAATTAGTGTCTATGTTGGTATGCCTTTTTGCCCTACAAGATGTTTATACTGCTCATTTACATCTAACCCAATTGAAGGTTGTAAAAGTATTGTTGAGCCTTATTTAAAAGGTTTGTATTTTGAGATAGAAAAAACTGCAAGATACATAAAAGAAAAAAAGTTAGATATTGAATGTGTTTATTTTGGAGGGGGAACTCCTACAGCGGTAAATGATGAACAATTTGAAAAAATTATGGCACATATATATAATAGTTTTGTAAGAGAAAATAAAATTCAAGAGTTTACAGTGGAATGTGGTAGACCGGATAGTATAACTCTAAGCAAATTGGAAAGCATGAAAAAATATAAGGTAGATAGAATAAGTATAAATCCACAAACAATGAATGATGATACATTAAAGTTGATTGGTAGAAGACATAGTGTAGATGAGGTAATTGACAAATTTAATTTGGCAAGGCAATGTGGATTAGACAACATAAATATGGACATAATCGTAGGACTTCCAGGAGAAGATTTAAGTCATATAAGAAAAACCTGCGATAAAATTTTTGATCTTACACCAGATAGTATTACTGTTCATGGTATGTCAGTAAAAAGAGGATCAAAGCTACATGAAAATATTATTAATAAGATGGATTTTCATGTGCCAGAGCAGGAAGAGCTTAATTTTATGTATGAGGAAACAGTAAATTTAGCTAAAAGATTGAATATAAATCCATACTACATGTATAGACAAAAGAACATGGTAGGTAATATGGAAAATGTAGGCTATTGTGAGTCTGGAAAAGAAGGTTTATATAATATTCAAATGATTGAAGAAAAACAGACCATCATAGCTTGCGGAGCTGATGCAGTAACTAAAGTCGTATTTTTAGATGAAAATAGAATAGAGAGACACGCTAATGTTAAAGATGTTAGAGAATATATAAATAGAGTAGAAGAAATGGTAGAAAAAAAACTAAATCTTTTGGATACTCTTTATAGATAATATCTTTAGCTGCAGAGACGGAGGAGGAGATAAGATGATTATACAGGCACCGAAGGGGACTAAAGATGTATTGCCTGGAGACTCATATAAGTGGCATTACCTAGAAGAAAAATTTAAAAACATTGCAGCATCCTATGGATATAGAGAAATTAGAACTCCAGTTTTTGAGTATACGGAGCTTTTTGAAAGGGGAGTAGGTGAAACTACAGATGTTGTTCAGAAAGAAATGTATACTTTTAATGATAAAGCTGATAGAAGTATAACACTTAAGCCGGAAGGAACGTCACCAGCGGTGAGAGCCTTTGTAGAAAGCAGCTTATATAACGAAGCACAACCAACGAAGCTTTATTATTTTACTCCAGTATTAAGATATGAGAATGTTCAAAAGGGAAGGCTTAGAGAACATCACCAATTTGGTATAGAGGTATTTGGTGCACAAGAGGCCTCAGCAGATGCAGAAGTTATAAGCCTTGCCATGAGAGTTTATAAGGAGCTAGGAGTAGAGGGACTAACCCTTAACATAAACAGCATAGGATGTCCGAATTGCAGAAAGAAGTACAATGATGCTTTGAAAGCCTTTCTTAAGGATAACTTACATAATCTTTGTAAGACTTGTGAAACAAGATTTGATAAAAACCCTATGAGAATACTTGATTGTAAAGTTGAAAATTGCAAGGAAATAGTAGAGGGTGCTCCAATTATCCTAGATTATTTGTGTGATGAATGTAATGAGCACTTTGAAAGTCTGCAAAAGTATCTAAAGGTATTAGGAATAGAGTTTAAAATAGACCCACATATAGTAAGAGGATTAGACTATTATAGTAAAACTGTATTTGAAATAATAGATAAGAACATTACTGTCTGTGGTGGTGGAAGGTACGACTATCTTATAGAAGAAGTAGGAGGTCCATCTATGCCTGCAATGGGATTTGGTATGGGAATAGAAAGAACTCTTCTAACCCTTGAAGAGCATGGAATTGAAATACCAAAAGATTCTTACATCGAACTATATGTAGGTGCAGTAGGCGTGGATGCTAAAATAGAAGCTTTAAGATTTGTTAATTCTTTAAGAGAAAAGGGCGTCAAATGTGAGTGTGACCACATGAACAGAAAAGTGAAGGCTGAAATGAAATATGCAAATAAAATAGAAGCTAAATTTTCTGTGATTCTCGGTGATGATGAATTACAATCAGGAATGGCAAAGTTTAAAAGAATGGTTGACGGTGAGCAAATTGAAGTAAACCTTAATGACTTAAATGCTATAGTAGAGCTTATAAATAACAACTAAAATCAATTATGAATTTGGAGGAATAAAAAATGGGAGAAGCATTAAGAGGACTTAAAAGAACGATTATGTGTGGACAATTAAGAGAATCCCATGTAGATAATCAATTTACTGTTATGGGATGGGTTCAAAGAAGAAGAAATCTTGGAGGACTTATATTTGTAGATTTAAGAGATAGAACAGGAATTCTTCAAGTAGTATTTGGAGAGGAAATAAACAAGGATGCTTTTGAAAAAGCTGATTCATTAAGATCAGAATACTGCATAGCTGTTACAGGAACTTTAGTTAAAAGAGAATCTCCAAACACAGAGATTCCTACAGGAATGGTTGAATTAAAGGGTGAGTCCATAAAGATATTATCAGAATCAGAAACACCACCTATATACATAAAAGAAGATCTAGATGCTGGTGAAAATGTTAGATTAAAATATAGATATTTAGATTTAAGAAGACCAGATATGCAGAGAATTCTTATGACAAGACATAAGGCAGCTAAAGTGGTAAGAGATTTCTTAGACGAGAATGGATTTTTAGAAATGGAAACTCCTATACTTACAAAGAGTACGCCAGAGGGAGCAAGAGACTATCTTGTGCCAAGTAGAAACTATCCAGGAATGTTTTATGCTCTTCCACAGTCTCCACAGCTATTTAAGCAGCTGTTAATGGTGTCAGGCTATGATAGATACTTCCAAATAGCAAAATGCTTTAGAGATGAAGATTTAAGAGCTAATAGACAACCAGAGTTTACTCAAATAGACATGGAGTTATCCTTTGTTGAACAAGATGATGTTATGGAATTGAATGAGAGACTAATTCAAAGAGTTTTTAAGGATATTCTAGGAGTAGAGGTTAAACTTCCAATAGAAAGAATGCCATATAAGATAGCTATGGAGAAGTATGGTTCAGATAAACCAGATTTGAGATTTGGAATGGAAATAAACGACATAACTGAAGCTGTGAAAGATGTAGACTTTAAAGTATTCCAGGATGCAATCGTAAATGGTGGATCAGTAAGAGCTATAAAGGCTGGAAACAGTGCAGGTATGGGAAGAAAGCAAATTGACAAGTTGGTTGAATTTGTAAAAACATATGGAGCTAAGGGATTAGCATGGATAGCTTATAAAGAAGATGAAATTAAGTCATCTATAAGTAAATTTTTAACAGAAGAGCAAGCTAAAAATATTTTAAATTCCATAGATGCTAAAGTTGGGGATTTAATATTAATAGTTGCAGATAAAAATAGTACAGTTTTCCAAAGTCTTGGTGCTTTAAGACTTCATATGGCAAAGGAACTAGGAATTCTTGAAAATAATAAAGAGTTTAGATTTGTATGGATAACAGAGTTCCCTCTTTTCTCATATAATGAAGAAGAAGGAAGATTCCAGGCGGAACATCATCCATTCACTATGCCAATAGATGAGGATATTCAATATTTAGATACTGATTTAGCAAGGGTAAGAGCTAAAGCTTATGATATAGTTTTAAATGGTGAGGAGCTTGGAGGAGGAAGTATCAGAATACATGATACAAAGCTTCAAGAAAAAATGTTTAATGTTATAGGTCATTCAAAAGAAGCGGCTCAAGAAAAGTTTGGATTCTTATTAGATGCATTTAAGTTTGGTCCACCACCACATGGCGGTCTTGCTTATGGTTTTGACAGAATGGTTATGTTCCTTGCTGGCACAGACAACATAAAGGATGTTATAGCATTCCCTAAGAACCAAAATGCATTCTGTCCTTTAACTGAAGCGCCTAATGTTGTAGATGAAGGACAATTAAAAGATCTAGGAATAGGCATAATAGAAGAAAAAAATGAATAGTTTAACTGAATGAATTGTAGATAAATTCTGAAAAATATGATATAATATTCTCAAAGGAAATATATAATTAATGTAAAAGTTCCTACCATGTGCGTAGAATGAGTTTATATTGACCCAACAATGTTGAAATGGGAATCGGACTCTTTTTGTGGAATGTGATGCTCAGGCAGTTTTCCCTGAGAACAAGAAGTAAAAAGGAGATGCCCACCTGCGAGAGCGGGTTCAAACATAGCTCAGGATACGGCGTGGTGGGGT
Organism: Clostridium nitrophenolicum; assembly: GCF_055391695.1. Taxonomy (NCBI): domain Bacteria; kingdom Bacillati; phylum Bacillota; class Clostridia; order Eubacteriales; family Clostridiaceae; genus Clostridium; species Clostridium nitrophenolicum. The sequence goes on along the minus strand of NZ_AP042469.1, from coordinate 4,821,013 downwards.
TTTATTTTGTTTTTTTATGACCGGGGGAATATGTTATGAAAAAAGAATATTTATATATTATGTTATCAGCATTCATTTTGATAGGCTCGTTTATAACATTCAGAGGAAAACAACAAAAAGTAACTGAAGTATAGGGTTACTTGACCGAAAGTTAACTTATACGTCGGTATATGTTTCCAAGCTTCAGCACGTTAGAAACTTTTAGCCAATCTAAAGCTTAAGCAGATATCCCAAATCTTTGATTTGGTGATAATCGCTTACACAGAGTGCGTGTTTCAAGACAACCTAAGAACTTTCGAGAACTCGCTGTGCTCAAACAATTCTAAAGTTCTTAGGTTGTCTTAAAACCCTTCACTAAGACTGGCACAAAGTTTTTAAATCTACTTCAGCTTTGGAGACATATCCCTATGTATAAGTTAACTTTCTAGTGAATTTCACTATAGCTTTCTTTTTAGCTGTTGTAAAGAGTCGTTTATTTCTTCTCTAGGAAGGTTGCTATTATCTAAAGATTCATCGTCTTTTGTAAGTAAAAGCTCATAAAAAGCAATTCCTTTTTTTATAGAATCTTCATCAAAATTATTGTGTTTAAGAATATCATAAAGCATATCTTCTGCTTTATCATACTTATCAATTTTAATATAATAATCTAATATTTTATTTTCAAGTGAAATTGGTAATTTATAATCTGATATCTTTTCTATTATTAAATCTATATCTGAAAAGTAGCTTTGAAGATCACAATTGTTATCCTTATTTATGTATGCTTCTAATAATAAATTTAAAGCTTTTAAATCTAAATAAAAGGCTTCATTATGGTTACCTTGAGATTCATAGATTTCTCCCTCTTCCTCCAAAAGTTTTGCCATCATTATACACTTATCTGCATTTAATGTTCCATCAGTTTTAATCATATCCATTAAGTTTTCGTCTGAAAAAGAACTGAAAAACTTAGAACTAAGTCTGAATATTTCCTTAAAAGTGTCATCAATTACGGAAAGTGCTTCTTCATTCTTATCATTATTTTTATACTCTAATATTTTTTCCAAGGCTTTAGTAAACTTCTTAACCAGTTCAGATGTAAGACTTGATTTTAACATATTGAATCCTCCTTTTAGTCGGAACACTGGGTAATTTTGCTTGTTTCCCTTCGGGTACTGGGTAACTTAATATTTTCGCTTCCGCTCACAAGTTACCCGTAAAAGTTCATTTAGAACTTTTACCTAGCAAAATTACCCATTAAAGTCCATTTAGGACTTTAACATCCCAAAGTTGCATTTTATATCACTATTATTATATATCAAGTGGATAATAATTCATATAAGCAGACATCCAATTATTAAAATTAAAAATACACCCTTAAACAAAGTAGCTTAAGGATGTATTTTTAGGTTTTAGGTTTTATTAGGTTAAATTAAACTTTCCGGAAGGGGATTGGAAAGTTTAATTTTTGGGCTAAATTTTTTTCGTGGAAAGTTCTGCTTATAACTTCTTTTTGTTGTTCTTTAGTTAATCTATTGAAGTGAACAGCATATTCTGAAACTCTTATTAAAAATAGTTTACTAGTAGTATAGAAGGCATCAAAAAGCGTAATACCACCTGGACATTTTGCCCAGGCAGTCGGCATTTTTTTACAAATCACACTCCCCATGGTAAACTCCACTTCCGCCAGTAATGTGACTAATTATAAAGATAATATAAATACTAAATATTGCAACTTAAGTTAAAAATTTTTTGACTTTTTTTAATTATATTATAATAGTAACCAATAATTTAATTTATGTCAATTACTAAATCTAAAAAATTCAATTTAAACAAAAAATAGATTTTAGAGTTAAATATTTCAATTGCTCTAAAATCTATTTTTCTTTAAACTAAATTATTAGCTATATTAACGAGGAAATCTTGAACATTGGTAACAACTGAAGTTACTTCCAAACTTCCTCTATCTCTAAGTTTATTTACTCCAAATTCTGATATATCTACAGTATATATATAAACTGGTCTTATTTTGCCATTTTCAACTTTATACATTGGTGTCATATTTCCTGTAGCTATAGTGTGAAGTTGTGTTGCAAGACAGATAACAGTGGTAGCCTTTTTACAGTGAATCCTCATGGCATCTTGGGCATCATAAACATTTGCAATGACAGGAGGCAAAGGCCCATCATCCCTTATTGAGCCAGCTAATACCAGAGGAATATTGTTTTTTATACAGGTATAAACTACTCCATCTGTAATATTTTCACTTTCAACGAATTTTTCTAATGAACCTGCACGTCTAGCTCTATTAATAATATCGATATGATTATAATGACCATTGAAAACTGAATATTGTGTATAGATGTCCTGGCCCAAAGCAGTTTTTAATACTGAACCTTCTAAATCGTGTGTTGCCAATGCATTTCCTGCAAAAATGGCGTCAACATAACCATTATCTATTAATTGAGACATAGCATTTTTTGAATCATGGTCAAATATAACTGCAGGTCCTAAAACCCATAATATGTATCCGTTATCCTTTTCATATTTTAATAGTTCATACAAACTATCATAATCCTTTGAATATGAACTCTCTCTTGTTCTGCCAGATCTAAATGCAAAAGACTGTTCTTCGGCTGAATCATGTTTAAAACCATCAACATATACAAATATTCCATCTTCAGCATTTTCTCTTCTACCTATAACAACATTGTCTCCAACATTTAAATTCCTAAATTCTTTAATATCTAATTTTTTATTTTCGTTAACAACTACAACACAATCCATGCGGCTCTCAGAAGCAAGAATCCACTCTTCATCTATCTTAAAGTATTCAGGATATATTGATGTTGCGTGATAGTTATCAGGAGCTATTCCTTTTAATGTAACTCTTTCAGTTTTAACGTTAGGAGCTGATATAAAAGGTTCTTTTGCAAAATTTGGTGAATGATATTCAGGTAATTTAAAGCTCATAAAAGTACCTCCATATAAAAAATTTAAGTGTTTAACTTATTTAATATAGTATCTAGTAGATAAAATTTTATCAAAGTACTGTTTAGTAGTAAATATAAAATATATAAAATATATAAAATGTTAATACATATGACCAATATAATTATATTCTTTAACTATACTTGAAGGTTTATTCTTTAAGCATAAAAACAACCATAGAGGAAAAGCTAGTACTAGAAAGGAGAGATGTGTATGCAAAACAAAATGAAGTACACAAATAATAATAAAAAAGAAGATGGAAGATTTAGAAAAAAACATATAGATCACAGTCCACAAGATGAAAGTTCAAGAGCAAAGTTTGGCACACAATCGGAAAAACATTTGGACTCATTAGTAAGATTAGATGAAGAGTAGTAATTTATTATACAGAAATATAATTTTTATATAAATAATGAGTAAAAGGAGAGTTTTTATGGAAAATAGAAACAAGCAACCTAAAAAGTGGTCAGATGACCCTAATAGTGCGAAATATCATTCAAGAAGTGCAAAATATAAGGCAGAGCATAAAAATGGGAAAAATACTAAGGAAAATTGGAGTGCAGATTAAACTGTTTGGATATATTTGCAAAAGGTGGAGGTAATTTATTATGGATATAGAAAGAGTTAAAGAAATAATGAGCTCACCGGAGAATATAGAAGTACTGTATAATCGTCATTCAGTATGGCTTGATGGTGTAGATGATAAAACCGGGAGAGTTAAGATTAGAATTTTGGATATGCGAGAAAACGTTTATGTTCCAGTAGATGATTTGGTAGATACAAGGAAAATAATTAATATAGATAGATAGAGGTGTTTATTTATGGGAAGATGGAGAAATAAAGGGCATCATGAAGAAGCAATGGAAACAGCTAAAGATTTGCTTGACAAAGGAATGGGCATGGGAGAAATAAAAGAAATAACTGAGCTTAATGAACAGGATGTAATAAAGGCTAAGGATAAAATGAATGGTAACAGATAAAAGGAGGTCTAGCTATGAGTGATAAAGTAGATAACCTAAAGGAGAGAGCTAGAGAGATGCTTTTAGATGGAGAGACTGGAGATAAAATTAGAGAGGAAACACATCTAAGAGAAAAGGATATAAAAAGAGTACAGAAGGATATAACAAAACACTTTTAAATTATAATTAAAGGCTGATGAACTATAAATTCATTAGCCTTTAATTTATATAGGGTTACTTGGTCGAAAGTTAACTTTCTAGTTGATTTACCGGCAAATAGTTTAAGTTTAACACTTTTTATTAATATAGAGCTTAGAATCCTATTTATGTAAATTTATGATATAAACCTTGAAGAATATTGTATAATAAATATAACAGAATAGTTTCGAGTTATAGAATAAGCTTACGAGGCGGTGAATGAAATGCTTAAAAGAGATACAAGAGTTCAAATTTTTATTGTAGAAAATGGAAAGTATATTTTACTAAAGCATCATGATATAAAAAGAGATTTATACTTTTGGGGAGTTCCTGGAGGGGGAAGGGAGCTTGGTGAAACTGATGAAGAAGCTGCAATAAGAGAGGCATATGAAGAAACTGGATTAAAGGTTAAACTCTTACCTATAAAAATAGAAGGGGTGCCTCAAATAAAAACTTCTATGTATAACCGAGTAGTGACTTTTTTAGCATATCCTACTGAGGGAAAGGCTAAGCTTGGATATGAACCAGAACCAGAGCTAAAACAATATTATAGATTAGTGGATATTAAGTGGAAAGATTTTTATGATGATAGTGATTTAGAGAGAATAACTTATAATGATATAGCTCCATTAAGAAATATTATGAATTCGGATAAGTTTATTAAAAAAAAGGAATTTTTTATATGCAAAATAGCAAACAAAACTAAGTATTGTTTATTATTTTATAACGAAAAAAATCAACAATTTAAGTTACCTTCTCAAAAAAATCAATTTATATCGAAATATACTAAAAATCTTAACAACAAATTAGCAAATGATATAGGGTTTTTTTTAAGTGAAAGCAATGGAATTTTATATAAAACAGATGTAATTTACATTGAGATATCTGATGATTATAATGTTGATGTAGAATGCGGAGGAAAATGGTTTAAATGTGATGAATTACCTCAAGTAAATCTAGATAGAACTTGTCAAAATATTATAGAAAAAGTAAATAAAAGTGTATAAACTATAGTTAAGTTTTAGAAGGAATATATGTATAAATTGTAGAATATATTTGTTAAAACTATATTATGAAAAGGATAACTATTATGGGTAATTATGGGGTGTACGGAGTGCATTGTGTTTTATATTACTGTGGAATAGAACATATGCTTGTCAATATTTACGATTATGTAAATAAGGGAAGTGAAGAGAAACAATTAGTATATTTACATGTAGAACCAGAGTTGCATAAAGTTATTTCCGAAAGCTTATATAAAGAAGGTTTTCAGATAGAAACTTTTAATATCCCACATTTAATGCAAATTTATCATAATGAAGGAATAAAATGTTTAGCTGATTATTTTCTTGATTGTGAAAGAAAGGCGAAAGATAAAGGTTATTTAGGCATAAGAATCGTTAATCAAGTAAGTTATTTATTAAAAAAAGTATCAAATGAAGATTTTTTAGATTTCGAAAAGGTGTTAACTGAGGCTGTTGAAGGGAAGAATATCTCTATAATGTGTGCTTACGATTTTGATGATTATATTAATAAAAAGAAATTTATCAATGATACTTTACTAGAACAATCTTTCGATAATCATAATTACAGGTTCTATAAGTTTAAATTAATGAAAAATACCAGATGCATATAAAAGTTACATGCATCTGGTATTTATGCTTTAATTATAAAAGCATAAAACACTTTGCTTTGGAAAAAATAAATTTGGGAGTGAGGTGTTTTTTTATGAGTGCTAAAGGTAAATTGACAAATAAGCAAGCTGCAGCCATAGGATTAGATACAATGGATAATGGTCAAAATAGACACGAAAAAGATAGAGTAGAAAAACAAAAGAAAAATGATAATGTAAAACCACATTAGTTTACGTTTGGAGGATATGCTATGGTTAAAAAAAATCAAAAGCTTCCGCATGCACAAGCTATTAGGCATGCAAAAAGATTACTTGATAAAGGAAATAGTATTTCGCAGACTATACAACAAACCCAGTTAAGTCATACAGAAATATTAAGAATAAAAAATAAAGATATGTAAATAAATTAAAGAAAACTTGAAAACCTCAGAAGATATAACTGAGGTTTTCAATGCCTATCTAAGGAATCATATAAGCTGTAAAGAGGGTGAATGTTATGAAAAGACATATGATAGGACAACAAATAAGTGAGGAAAGACTTAAAGAAATAAAAGATATTAATGAAGCTAATAGAGCTGCAGATGAGATAAAAACAATAGAAATTAAACCTACAATGCAAACAGGGTATAATAAAGATGGAACAATAAAAGAAGAAGAAATAAAGCCATTTATGTACGAATTAAATGGCATAAAAGACAAATAAGAGCTGAAAAGCTCTTTTATTTTATTAATATATAAAGCTAGAGTTAATTATTCAAGCTTTTTTAATTTAGTATTAGCTAATAAATATCTATTAATAAAAAATTCAAAAATTGTTAGAATAGTTGCGGCTATTGAAGTTCCAATCAAGTTAACTGAAGCACCTGGAAGTAAAAACTGTGTAGAATAAATAACCGCAAATGCTACTAAAAACTCACCTATTGTATTTATTATTAAAAAGCCTGGTCTTAATAGAGCCAAATCTATCAAATGAGTTATTGCGGCAAGTATAACACCAACAAATATAGATTGATAAAAATATGGATAAGATATATCTGTAAATATATAGTTAGATAGTAATAATATAACGGGAAAAATTATAATTTTTGTTATGAAACCAACCATAAATATAAGGCTCCCTTCTTTATTTAATATATAGATTTGTTTATTAATATAATAATATTCTGTCCCAATTTTGAAAAATAATAGCTGCTTTTCATCTAATTAAATAGATTAATAAATCTGTAATGGAGCAAACTTATAATACAAGTAAATATTATATGCAACCACATAAAAACTTATAAAGGTTTAAGAGGAGGTAATATTTTATGGCAAGCAGAGGAAATAGAGTATTAGTACCAGAAGCTAAATATGCATTAGATCAATTTAAGATAGAAGTAGCAAGTGATTTTGGATTACCAAATTATGAGAATATAGATAAAGGAAATTTAACATCTAGAGAAAATGGCTCAATAGGTGGAGAAATGGTTAAAAGAATGGTTGAGTCATATGAAAGAGGCTTAAGATAAAGATATATATAGAAGAGTCAGATGGGTCATTTACCATCTGGCTTTTTTTATAATGTAAAGTTATTGTATAAAAGTTTAATATAATTATTAAAATAATAAGAGATTAATATCTTATTATATTTGAACACTAGGAGGTATTTACATGGAAGATAAGTTTATAAATAGCATAAAAGTTCTAGAATATGCAGATTTAAAGGAACATCAAGAAAAAAGAATGATGGAATTAGAAAAAAAGTTTAATGAAGAATTTGGTACAACATATTATTTTATGGTCATGGAACAAAACAGATAGTGTAATATTCCTGAGGTTATATTTACTAACCTCAGGGATATTCATTTTAATTTAAAATATTATTAGAAAGTATAAAATACTTTCTATATAAGAAAATAAGTTTAGAAGAGGGTGTTTATATGAAAAAAACATATTCAAAACAAGAACCTGATAGAAAACAGGTAAAAAGTCTAGATCCACAAAATGACTCAGATATAGATAGTCAAGCATATGGAGACGATACTTATATATCTACTCAAATTATAACAAATTATTATTATAATCCTAGAAATGAATAAACAATGTGGAAGTCAAGGCACTTAAATCTAGAATAAAGTAAAGTAGTATTAGGAAAAATAATAATACATTTAATCTTTAGGAGGTAGCTATATGAGAGAAGGTTTAGTACCTACAGTTTTAGGTGTTGCAGTAACCACAGGAGCAGTAGCTCTAAGGGCAATGGATATGAAAAAGAGAGGAATAAAGAGAAAAGAAATGTTGCCTATGGCAGAAACAGCTGCATTAGGATTTGGATTAGCCCATATAGTACTAGGAACTATAGATTTAATTGAGCATAGATAAAACAACTTAAAAGAAGCTAGATTTTAAACCTAGCTTCTTTTTTAAATGAAGGAAATTTATTATAGCGAGATTAATTACTTTATCAATCTCAAGTACAGTTTAACCTCAAATAAAAGTTTTTATACTAAATTATATAAGGTAAGTTGGAAAGTAGATATAATATTTTACGATTTTAAATTAAAATAACTCTGAATTTAATCAGAGTTATTTTAATTCTGCGGCTAAATGTTTTAAGTAGATGTTAATCATAATTTTATGGGTAGTGTTACATTATCAAGGCATTATATATTTTAGCCAAAATTTTAAGTTTTATACTAATAAGCCACAAACATTAATTAATAGTTTTTAATACAACCTTTAACAGTAACTAGATTTTTTGCATGTAATTTAATAGGTTATTAAATAGAAAAATACATAAACTTATACTACAATCAAACATTTAATAAATTAAAAGGAGGAACTAGATTATGGCAAGTAGAGGAAATAGAGTGTTAGTACCACAAGCAAAAGCAGGATTAGATAGATTTAAAATGGAATCAGCTAGAGAAGTAGGTGTAAATCTAAAAGAAGGATATAATGGAGATCTTACTTCAAGAGAAAATGGTTCTGTTGGAGGACAAATGGTTAAAAAAATGGTAGAAGCTTATGAAAGAGGCTTATAATAATATACTAAAATGAAAGTCAGAGTTAAATTAACTCTGACTTTTTATTTACCTATAGACTATTAATATACTAGTTTAAATCATTACCTTTAGAATTCTTAGCAATGTAAATAGTAAATGACTCTATTCCTAAATTAGCGAATCTAATAAATAGGATAAGCGAATATATAAGTAATCCCATTACCGAAATAAATAATACCATAGTGAGAATACCTACTATAGCAAATATATGATAATTCATCACACTAAAACCCCCTTAAGCTAAATATATTAAATTAATATTACGATATTACAAAAAACAAATAGATAATAAAAAATAGACATTTAATGTCACTACAGTAAAGCACCTGTTAAATTCAGGTGCTTATTTTGTTATCAAATTAAATTTTGTACTTTTAAAATGTGTAGTTAACCAAAAATAAAATTCCGTTTTTTATACAGATTTAATTCAAAAATATCTTAAATTTTGTAAAAAATGGTTGAATGTTTGTTCTGAATCATGTATAATATAATTATAATTAGAAAATAATAATAACTTTATAGTAATTCGTATCGAATATTATTATTTAAAATGGAGGTGCTTATAGTGGACAAGCAGTTAATTGAAAAAATTAAAAGGATAGAAAAGATGAGAGACTATATGCATGACTTGATAAATAGAAAGGGCAGTTTAACTGATCCGGAAGTGATATTAGCAAGCCAAATGCTAGATTGTAGCTTAAATGAGTACAATAGATTGTTCATTTAAATCTTAAAAATTTATATATTAATCATCAGTTCATTAATTTAAAAAAGTAATTTAAGATGAGGTTTAAGTATGACTTATAAACGCAATAGACTGCTGTATGGGTTTATGGTACTAGTTGTAATTATTTTAGGATTATGCTCAAGAAGGATGAGTAATCTTATACCAGGATTTTTAAATACATATTTAGGTGATGCTCTTTGGGCGTTAATGATTTTCTTTACATTCGGTTTTATTTTTAGAACTATAGAAACAAAGAAAGTTGCATTAATAGCAATAGCATTTTGCTATTTTATTGAATTAAGTCAGTTATACCATGCAAGTTGGATAGATAGTATTAGAAAAACAGCAATAGGAGGGTTGGTATTAGGATATGTATTTTTATGGAGTGACTTACTAGCTTATGCTATAGGAATTGGGGTAGGAGTAATTATCGAACTTTTTTTGTTTAAAAATTGAACTAATATAAATTTTATGGTATAGTCTTTATGTAATATTTTTTATCGGTTGGACAAACTAAAGTTTGATTCCAAGAAATTTGTTTCTAGGGTGGGAAACTCTTATTTGAGTATCCCATTTTTTTATTTTTTGAAATACCCAGTGTTTAAATTTACTCTTTTATTTGTTTTGCTAAGTGCTTTAAATTTTTCTCTAAAGAAATGTATTTTTAGACCATGGAAAATATATTTCCTTAGAGAATTTTCTCTTCTTTTAGGTATTTTTTTAAATATAAGAACTATTTAAAATTTAGTTTGAAACTTTAGAGGAGAGAATAAAAAAAATACTCTAGAATTAAGATAAATGGAGGCCTAAAGAATTCTTAAATACATTTTATATAAGGGAGGTTTACTTATGAATATATTCACTTTTAAAAGAGGTATCCACCCACCACATGGGAAATACCTTACTGAGAATAAAGCTATTGAGGAATTACTTCCAAAAGGATTATTAATATATCCGATGTTACAACATATTGGTGCTCCTTGTACTCCTTTAGTAAAAAAAGGAGACAGAGTATTAGCTGGACAAAAGATTGGTGAGGCAAAGGGTTTTGTTTCGTCTCCAGTGCACAGCTCTGTTTCTGGAACAGTGGAAAAAGTTATTGAAATGCCTACATCTAATGGAAGCAAGGTTATGTCTATAATTGTTAATAATGATGAGCTTTATGAAGAAATAGAAATACCAAAGCCTAAAGAGTATCACAATTTATCTAAAGAAGAAATAATAGGTCTTATTAGAGAAGCTGGAGTAGTAGGAATGGGTGGAGCAACTTTTCCAACTCATGTAAAGCTAACTCCTCCACCAGATAAGCCTATTGATTCTATAGTGATAAATGCTGCAGAGTGTGAACCTTATTTAACCTGTGATCATAGACTAATGCTTGAAGAAACTGGTGAGATAGTTGAGGGGTTAAAGGTACTAGCATTCTTATTTCCACAAGCCAAAATATATGTTGGAATTGAAAATAATAAGATGAATGCAGTGCAGTTAATGAAAAAAACTCTTAAGGATATACCTAATATGGAGGTAGCTCTTTTAAAGACAAAATATCCTCAGGGCGCTGAAAAACAACTAATATATGCTATTACTAAAAGAGAAATTCCTTCAGGTAAGTTACCAGCAGATGTAGGATGTATTGTGCAAAATATTACAACTGTTCGTGAAATATATAATGCAGTAGTGCTTGGAAGGCCGGTTATGACAAGAGTTGTAACTGTAACGGGGGAAGCTGTTAAAAACCCTAAAAACTTAAAGGTAAAGCTTGGTACATCTTGGTCTGAACTGATAGAAGCCTGTGAAGGTTTTAAGGAAGAGCCTATAAAGATTATAGGAGGAGGACCAATGATGGGAATGACTATATCCTCCTTAGAAGTTCCAGTTGTTAAAGGAACCTCAGGGATACTTTGCTTAACAAAAGAACAAGCGGTAATACCAGAGGAATCAAGTTGTATTAGATGCAGTAGATGTGTACAAGTTTGCCCTATGAAATTAACTCCAAGTTTTCTTGATTCTTATTCAAGAAGAAAAGAAGACGAGGCTTTTGAAAAGCTTCATGGCATGGATTGTATTGAATGTGGATGCTGTACCTTCTCATGCCCAGCTAAGCGTCATCTAGTACAATCTATACGTACAGCAAAAAGAAGAATTATAGCAAATAGAAAAAAATAGATTAAGGAGTGGCACTATAATGATTAAAACAAATTTTGCATTATCGTCATCCCCACATATTCGTGATAATGATTCTACAAAATCAATTATGAGGGATGTAATAATTGCCTTGATACCAGCAACCATAGCGGGGGTATATTTCTTTAAAACTCAAGCTTTATTTGTTATATTGACAACAGTTATATCCTGTGTTGCCACAGAGTATGCATGGCAAAAGATTACGAAACGTCCGATTACTATTGGCAACTATAGTTCGGTAGTAACGGGTCTTTTACTTGCCTTTAATGTTCCACCAACTTTACCTCTATGGATGGCGGTTGTAGGAAGTGTTTTTACTATACTTATAGTTAAGGAGTTTTTTGGAGGCATAGGACAAAATATAGTTAATCCAGCACTAGCAGGAAGAGCATTTTTACTTGCTTGTTACCCTGTTGCTATGACTACATGGAAAATAGATGGAATTACTTCAGCTACACCACTTGCAATTTTAAAATCACATCAAGGAAATTTACCGAGCCTATATAGTGTTTTTATAGGCCATGTAGGTGGATGTATAGGTGAGACTTCAGCTTTAGCACTGCTAATTGGTGCTGCATATCTTTTTTATAAAAGAATTATTACGTGGCATATACCAGTGTCCTATATAGCTACAGTTTTAATACTTACAACTATTGTAGGTAGAAATGGATTAATGACTGGGAACGGCATCTATGAACTATTTGCTGGTGGTCTTATGCTAGGCGCTTTCTTTATGGCAACGGATTATACTACATCTCCAATGACAGCCAATGGACAAATTGTATTTGGAATAGGCTGTGGTTTTTTAGCTACAGTAATCCGTATTTTTGGAGGTTACCCTGAAGGAGTGTCCTATTCTATATTAATTATGAACTTGTTTGTTCCACTAATAGATAAATATGTAACTCCAAGAGTGTTTGGGGAGGTGAAGTAATTGAAGGATAAAGAAATAGTTAAATTAGGGTTAATTCTTTTAATTATTGCCTCAGTGGCAGGCTTTATACTAGCAGGTGCTTATTCAATTACTAAGGAACCTATAGAAAATCAAAATATTAAAACTAATAAAGAGGCTATGAAAGAGCTAATTGCAGATGCAGAAGATTTTAAAAAAGTCCAAGGTATTAATGAAAAAAATATTTTAGAAGTTAATGAAGCAATAGCAGATTCTAAAACTATAGGATACACTATAAAAGTTTCCAGCAAAGGCTATAGTGGAGAAATACAAACTATGGTAGGTATTTCTACTAAAGGAGAGATCACAGGAATTAAAATATTATCTCAATCTGAAACTCCAGGACTTGGTGCTAATGCTGTGCAGCCAAAATTTTCAGGACAATATAGGAATAAGCCCGTAGCCAATGCTCTTGAAGTAGTAAAACATGCTGTATCAAAACCGAATGAAATTGAAGCCATGACAGGTGCTACAATTACTTCAAACGCAGTTACTACTGGAGTTAACGAAGCTGTAGATTTTTACAAAAACAAGTTGAAAGGGGGACAAAAATAATGGCAAGCATTAAGGAAAGGCTTAAAAATGGTATCTTTACTGAAAATGCAATATTCGTACAAGTTTTAGCAATGTGTCCTACTTTAGCTGTTACTACAAGTGCAAAAAATGGTATAGGAATGGGATTAGCATCAACAGTAGTATTAATGGGTTCTAATTTTGTTATATCCCTTCTTAGAAAATTTATACCTGATAAAATACGAATACCTAGCTTTATAGTTGTAATAGCCGGATTTGTTACTCTTATTCAATTTTTGATGCAAGGTTTTGTACCTTCATTATATAAGTCTCTTGGTATATTTATACCACTTATTGTTGTTAACTGCGTTATTCTTGGAAGAGCAGAAGCCTATGCTTCTAAAAATGATCCTATTTCTTCAATATTTGATGGACTTGGTCAAGGAATAGGTTTTACATTAGCTTTAGGAGTTATAGGAATTATAAGGGAATTTTTGGGTACTGGTAAAATATTTGATATTCAAATTGCTCCAATTTCATATGAACCTGCTTTAATTATGATACTTGCACCAGGTGCATTCTTTACATTAGGAATTTTAATGGCCCTTCTTAATTACTCAAAACTTAAAAAGAGTGGAAAAGGGAACAAAAGAATTTCTGAATTTGAAGGCTGTGCATACTGTCCTAATAAATCCGCTTGTTCTTCTATCAAATAGCAGTGTATTGAAAGAAAGGATGTTTAACAATGAAACTATTTTATTTAGTTATTGGAGCTTTATTTGTTAATAACTTTGTAATGTCAAGATTTTTAGGGATATGCTCCTTCCTTGGAGTTTCTAAAAAAATTGAAACAGCAAAGGGGATGGGCCTTGCCGTTACTTTTGTTATGACCATTGCATCGCTTATTACTTATTTAATCAGTAATTTTATATTAATACCTTTAAATATAACTTATTTAACTACTATGGCGTATATTTTAGTTATTGCTTCTTTGGTACAATTCGTTGAAATGGTAATAAGGAAGATGAGTCCATCTCTTTATTCTGCCCTGGGGATATTTCTTCCGCTAATTACAACAAACTGTGCTATTCTTGGAGCGGTATTAATTAATGTACAGGAAAAATATACTTTAGTAGAATCCTTAGTCTTTGGTGCTGCTTCTGGTCTTGGATATATGCTTGCGATAGTACTTCTTGCAGGGCTTAGAGAAAGAATGGAAGCTAATGATAAAATACCTGAAGCTTTAAAGGGATTACCATTATCATTAATAACTGCAGGATTAATGTCTATAGCATTTTTAGGATTTCAAGGGTTAATACATTAAGAGGGGAGGTATCTATGAATGAAAGAATTATTATTAGCAGTGATAACTTTAGGTGGACTTGGCTTATTATTTGGAATAATCTTAGGATATTCCTCTAAGAAATTTGCAGTTGAAGTAGATGAAAAGGTACCATTAATAAAAGAATGTTTACCTGGAGCTAATTGCGGTGGTTGTGGATATGCAGGTTGTGATGCCTATGCCCAAGCTGTTGCAGATGAAATTGCTGCAACAAATTGTTGTGCTGCTGCAGGGGCTGCAGGGGCTGAGAAAATTGCAGAAATAATGGGGGTATCTATTAATGCAGGAGAGGCCAATGTTGCTTTTGTAAAATGTAAAGGAACTTGTGATAAAGCTAAGGAAAAAGGGATCTACTATGGTATAGCGAGCTGTATTGATGCAGTGAATATACCTGGTGGTGGTTCAAAAGCCTGTGAGTTTGGATGTCTAGGCCTTGGCAGCTGTGTTGAAGCTTGTAAGTTTGATGCATTGAATATTATTAATGATATTGCGGTAATAGATGAAGAAAAGTGCATAGGATGCGGTGCTTGTGTAAAAACTTGCCCTAAAAAAGTTATAGATCTGCTGCCAGTATCAAAAAAGGTTGAGATAGGATGTAATTCGAAAACAAAAGGAATAGAAGTTAAGAATAACTGCAGTGTTGGATGCATATCTTGTGGTCTTTGTGCAAGAAACTGTCCTGAAGAAGCGATTGAAATGGTTAATAATCTTCCAGTTATAAATCATGATAAGTGTGTAGGTTGTGGAATTTGCATAGAAAAATGTCCAACTCATGCTATTGTGAATAGAAAATGGTAGGAATTACGTGAAGAGTAGCATATAATATTTAATGTTTAAATAGAACCCTATAGTTAGAACTTTTTCTAACTATAGGGCTTTCTGTACTAAGATATATTATTAGGCATTACAAAGATAATCATCTTAGGATAAAGCTCGAGAACTAGTAATCAATCATGTACTTTATGCCATCAACCTACACTAGGACTTTTACTAGTTAGATTACATCAAAAAAACTCACTTGATCACTTTCCGGAAGACCGTTTAAGCACCCAAACTTTTTAAGCGATTCTACAGCGGCATTTCCTATCTTAGCACGTTTCTTTAGATCTTCTATTGAGCTGATAGGCTTTCCTTCTTGTTCTGCTTCTTGTACTGCGTTATATATACCTTCTGCTGCCACATTTCCCATACCGGCTATACTGTTTATAGGTGGCCTTATGCCATCCTCCTCCATTAAGAAGTTTATGGCATGAGATTTATATAAATCAATTGGTAAGAAATTAATGCCTCTCTCATACATTTCCAAAACCAGTTCTAGATCATCGAACATATCCTTATCCTTAGGTCCCGCTTGATTGCCCATCATTTCAATTTCCTTCATCTTTTCCTTAACCTTTTCTTTGCCGAATATCATAAATTCTGCGTCAAAGGCTTTTGCTCTGATAGAGAAATATGCTGAGTAATAAGCCTTAGGAATGTGAACCTTAAACCAAGCTATTCTGAATGCCATCATTACGTAGGCAGCAGCATGGGCCTTAGGAAACATGTATTTTATCTTTTTACAGGAACCTATGTACCACTCTGGCACCTCGTGCTCCCTCATTAAAGCCTCATATTCCGGAAATTTTGGGTCTTTTAGTGCCTTTCCCTTACGCACCAACTCCATTATCTTAAAGGCTGAATTTGGTGGCAGATTTTGTTTGATAAGATAAACCATGATATCATCTCTGGTACATACCGCTTCACTTATGCTGGTAACTATTTTTTGATCAATCAAGTCCTTAGCATTTCCAAGCCACACGTCAGTACCGTGGGAAAGTCCTGATATACATATTAAATCCATGAAGGTTTTTGGCATTGTATCTAAAAGCATTCCTCTTACGAACTTAGTACCAAACTCAGGAATACCAAAGGTTCCTACCTTTGAATTTATCTGCTCTGGCGCTACTCCCAAAGCTTCCGTGGATGAAAATATAGACATAGTCTCCTTATCATCCATAGGTATGGTTTGAGGATCCACTCCCGTTAAATCCTGCAGCATTCTTATTACTGTAGGATCGTCGTGGCCCAGTATATCTAGCTTCAATAGGTTCTGGTCAATAGAGTGATAGTCAAAATGTGTTGTTATAATATCCGAATTTGGATCATCAGCTGGATGCTGTACAGGGCAAAATTCAAAAATTTCTCTTCCCTTAGGTACAACTATGATTCCACCAGGGTGTTGCCCTGAAGTTCTTTTTATACCTGTACAGCCCTTTGAAATTCTGAGGACTTCTGCCTTGTTTACTGAAATATTTTTTTCATCATAATACTTTTTCACATATCCAAAGGCTGTTTTTTCTGCTATGGTACCTATGGTTCCAGCCTTAAAGGTTGTGCCCTTTCCAAAGATGACCTCTGTGTATTTATGAGCCTTTGCCTGGTATTCTCCTGAGAAATTTAAGTCTATATCCGGCTCCTTATCTCCATTGAATCCCAAGAAGGTTTCGAAAGGAATATCTATGCCGTCCTTAGCTAAGTTTTCTCCACAAACAGGGCAAGCCTTATCAGGCAAATCAAAGCCAAGTTTAATGCCGTAATCCTCAAAGTCTGAATACTTGCATTTTGGACACCTGTAATGTGGCGGCAGGGCATTTACTTCCGTTATACCGGTCATATACGCAACAACAGAGGAACCAACAGATCCTCTGGAACCTACCAGATAACCATCCTCATTTGATTTCCAAACGAGCTTCTGAGCTATAATGTACATCACGGAGAAACCATTTTTTATAATAGAATCCAGCTCCTTCTCTAGTCTTTTCTGAACAAGTTCCGGAAGTGGATCTCCATAAAGCTCATGAGCCTTTTCAAAGGTAATATCCTTAATGGTCTGCTCACAGCCATCTATGTGTGGTGTAGCTTTATCTGGTGAAATAGGACTGATCTGTTCACACATATCTGCTATCAAATTAGTATTTGTAACAACAACCTCATAGGCCTTTTCTGCTCCTAAATAGTCAAATTCCTTAAGCATCTCCTCGGTAGTTCTTAAATATAAAGGCGCCTGATTATCTGCATCCTTAAAGCCCTGACCTGCCTCTAGTATACGTCTATATATCTCATCCTCAGGGTCTATGAAATGAACGTCTCCTGTGGCAACTACAGGTTTATTTAATTTTTCTCCCAGAGCTACAATTTTTTTATTGATTTCCTTTAGATATTCTTTATTAGGTACCTGCTCTTGCCTTACTAAATAATCATTGTTTCCAAGAGGCTGGATTTCCAAATAATCATATTCCTCAGCAATAGCTTCAATTTCCTCATCGGATTTTCCTAGGAGTATTGATTGATACAATTCCCCCTCACTGCAGGCACTTCCAAGAATTAAGCCCTCAGAATATTTTTTTAACATACTCTTTAATATACGAGGTTTTTTATAAAAATAATCTAAATTAGAATAAGATACTAGCCTATATAAATTCTTTAGTCCCTCATAATTCTTTGCGAATATTATTGCATGATAAGTTCTAAGCTTTTTATAGGCTTCCTTCTTTGCAACTTCATCAGAACCATATATGTCTATATCTTCAAGAGTTTTTGCTCCTCTTTCCTTTAGCTTTTCAAGCATTATCTTAAAGACCTTAACGGTAGTTTCTACGTCATCTAAAGCTCTATGTGCAACCTCCACCTTTATGCCAAGGTTTTTAGCGATTCTTCCTAATTTATAGGTTTTAAATTCAGGGAAAACCTCCTGAGCTAAAGTCAAGGTATCCAAATATGTGAAGTCGAAATCATAGCCTAAAACTTTGGCATTATGCTTTAAGAAGTTTATATCAAATCCAGCATTATGAGCTACCAAGACACTTCCCTCAATAAATTCCAGCATTTTAGGGAATACCTTATCTATGGTTTCTGCATCCTTTACCATATCATTAGTTATATTTGTAACCTCCACAACCCTTGGTGGAATAGGCTTTTCAGGATTTACAAAACAGCTAAAGCTGTCTATTACCTTTCCATCCTTAAACTTCATAATTCCTATTTCAGTAATTTTTTCAGTTACTGGTGAAAAACCTGTAGTTTCCAAATCCAGTACGCAATAAGTAGTATCGATGCTCTGTCCCTTAGGATTTGTTACAGAAGGTTTTTTATCTGGTGCTAAATAAGCCTCCACTCCATACAATATCTTCATATCTGGATTATCTCTTCCTAGGAGCTTATGTGCATCAGGGAATGACTGCACCACTCCATGATCCGTTATGGCAATAGCTTTCATGCCCCAGCTTATGGCTCTTTTAATCAAATCAGAGGCACCGGTCATAGCATCCATCTGACTCATTTGTGTATGCATATGCAGCTCTACCCTCTTCACTTCAGCATTATCCTGCCTCTTAGTCTTCTTCATACCTTCTGTTTCTATTATAATATTAGCGATCATCTCAACTTCACCAGAAAACTGGCTATAGCCTGCATTTCCAGCAACCCTAACACCCTTAGCCTTTTTAAGCCTAGATGTTACCTCACCCTCTTCACCAGGCTTTAAGAAAGACTTACAGGTCATGGAGCTTGATCCGTCATATAAGTCAAAGGAAACTAATGTTTTTCCGCTTCTTAATTCCTTTGCTTCCATATTGGATATTTCACCTTCTAAAACTATTCTACCTTCATCCGGTGTAATGTCAGTAATTTTTATTATAGGTTCCTTAATTTTAGAGCTTCTGCCTAATATCAAGAATGGGTCATCTTTTTTATCAGCAGTCTCTGCCTTTCCTTCTTGTTTCTTTTCCGATTTCCATACTTGTTTCTTTTCTGCTGCTTCCTTAGGCGGTTTAGGGGTATTACTGCTTGGAGCGGCCTTAACTTCCTTTTGAGTAATAAGCAGTTCCTTCGCAAATGTTTCATCTTGCATTCTTATAAATTCTTCACAGCTTACATTATCAACAAAATTTACTTTATATGCTGTGCCGTACAAGTTTTTTATGGCATCATGAATTTTTTTATCATAACCCATGGATTTTAAAAAGTCTGATGCTGCCATATTAAAATTGAAATTTATGGTGTTTTCAACCACTTTATATTCACTATTATTTAGCACTGCTTTTAAGGCAGGATAGCTATCTGCCACGAAGAGTATAATATTTTTTAGTTCCTCTTCTATGGGCTTTTTATCCGTTCCATCAGCATACTTTACAGCGATCTTAGAATCTTTTAATGCAAATCTTTCTCTTATAAACTTATTGAGGCTTTCAAATTCTCCTATTTCAATATATTTATCTGAGCTGATTTTCATTTCCAGGGTTTTAGTTTTTTTACTTAAGACTACAGATTCTACAATAGCAGTATTTATGTTACCCACTGACTCATAATCACTAAAAATTTCATTTATTCTTTTCATCTGCTCTTTAACCTTCTCTCAAAAATTTTTAGTATGTTACTATTATATAAGATAGACTTATGCTTTGTCATGTAGGAAAAATAGGTATACAAGCACTCATTTATAAAAATCACAAGGCACGATCGTGCTTTTTTATATTTCTATAATAATAATTTTACCGATTAATTAAAAAAAATGTAGTTTATGTACAGTAATACTACACACATTATTATGACGTCTTACCATCTGTGACCGTACGATTTTATGCTATTCGTAATAATAATTATATTTCTCATGATAAATTGAATTTAGAAAAATTTAATCAGCCAATCTTAATTGAATCTATAAATTAAATATTATGAGTTGTATCTACGATGTTTTATTTTGTATTGGTTTGTTTTAACATGTTACTTGAAATTGAATTAAATCTTATAGGTAAAAATATATCATATAGGGTATATAATTTTTAAATATGGGTAAAATTTTAAAAAAATTACCTATGTTTGATTGAAGTAGGTAATTATGTGTAGTATACTACCTATAAGAGGTGATGGGAATGTTAAGAATATTACCACCAAATGTAAATTTCGATACAATTAGGATATTAAAACAACTTGCAAATACTAATAGAGCGCTTGCAGAGCTCAAAGGTTACGCAGACACTATACCAAATAAACATATCCTAATTAATGCTATAAATCTAAATGAAGCTAAAGACAGCTCTGAAATTGAGCAAATAATAACAACTCATGACGATTTATACAAGGCGTTAACTTATGAAAATGCTGCTACGCCTGCTGCGAAAGAGGTCGTGAATTATAGAACTGCTCTATGGCATGGATATGAATTGGTTAAAGAGAGAGAAATTTTAACTACTAATATGTTGATTGATATTCAGGGAGTAATAGAACAAAATAAAGCAGGAATTAGAAAACTTCCTGGGACAGCGCTTAAAAATGCGTTAACAGGAGAAGTGGTATATACTCCTCCACAATCTGAACAGGAGATTATAGAATATTTATCCAACCTAGAGTTTTATATAAATGATGATAGTGATGGGGTGGACCCATTAATAAAATTGTCAGTAATACATTATCAATTTGAAGCTATTCATCCATTTTATGATGGCAATGGAAGGACTGGAAGGATATTAAATGTTTTATATTTGGTACTTAAAGGATTATTAGATAGTCCAATCCTTTACTTGAGTAGATATATATTAGATAACAAAGCATCCTATTATAAGCTTTTAGGTTCTCTGCAAAATAATCCAGATGATTATGAAGAATGGGTGCTATTTATACTAGCTGGCATTGAAGAAACTTCTATAGAGACATTTAAGCTTGTGAAAGCAATTGTAGATGAAATAAATAATTATAGTGAGGATTTGAAACAAAAGTTACCAGCATTGTATTCTAAGGAGCTAATAGAATTATTATTCTACGAATTTTATACTAAAACACAGTATATTGAAAAAGGTATGAGGGTAACTAGAAAAACTGCAGTCAGTTATCTCAATCAGCTAGAGAAAAATGGATTTTTATCTTCACAAAAAATTGGCAGAGAAAGAATCTACTGTAACGATAGATTGTTTAATGTAGTAAAAGAAAGCAATAAGCATTAATATAAAGAAAGTATGATTCTAACATTTTACAGACACTATCTGTAAAATTAACATGGTCTTATTTGCTAAAGCTTACAGTAATACAGGATACTTTAATTGAATATTGGAGGCAAAACACTAAAAAAGTCGCTGTTCATTGTGATTTAAACTATAGAAAAGCTATAGAAATTAAAAAAGAAGCACTAAATAAGCTGAGAAAATATCTAAAATAGCATATATATAAGTAAATACAAAGAAAGGAGAGGATATCATGGCAGCATCATCAATGAACCTTTCTTCTGATTTAGTTATTGTAACTGAGACTGGGGTAGATAAACAAGGCAAAGAAATACTTAAAAAATCAACACTTGGAAAAATAGCCTTCAATGCAGCAGATCAAGATGTTTTTGATGTGGTGGAGGGAGTAGAAAAAATGCTAAGTTACCCAATAAATGAGATTCAATATTAATATTTTGCCTTTATCAAGGACGACAAATAGGAATATATGAAGTTAATTTATGGTTCTTAGAAAACGAAGTAATGCTACCAGAAGATGCATTAGAAAATATTATTTCTAAAAATGAGGACTTGATAAAAGAATATATACTTGAAAAAGAAGAAGAAAGCAAAAAAATAAAAGAAGAATTTCATCAGTATCTTTTGAATGATGAAAAATTTCATAAATGTACAAATGCTTCTTTAAGAACAACCTATAGGATGGAATTATACAAAGATAAAGAACATCAAAACTTTAAAAAAGCATTTATAAGAGGAACAGATTACCAACGTCATAATGAATATGATGAATTTATAGAGATGGTGTGGAGAGAATACAAAGAGAGTTTAAAAAAGAAAAGCCATAGCCCTTATCTTAATTATTCTGAAATTGATTAGTAAATTACAATATTGGATATAAAGTTATAAGTAACATCAATTTTACTTATAAAAAAGCTTAGCAATGATGTATAAATTACATTTTTAGTTAAATTTGAATCTTTCATAGTAACATCCCTCCGAAAACATTGAATTCAAGATCAAATGGTATATGTTAATAAATCACTCTTTATCTAAGAATTCATGTATATGAGGGTAAGTCTTAATACTAAAAGTAAAGACTGGTTAACCCTGCAAGTTATAAATAGTTACGTTTAAAACTATAATCTATTATATTTAGCCTATTAAATTTTATATCTAATAAACCTAGGTAATAAAAAACTTCAATCATTAATTTTTCGGAGTAATATTGTAAATTTATACATTAACATACAAAACTTCCTAATAAGTATAATATCATATTTCGATTAAATATTAAATATAAAAAGACAGTTGAATGCAAAAGTTTAGATAGGCTTTATGATTATAATTAATACTTGGATGAGTGGAAATTTAGAATAGTTATTAATGTAAATATCATCCCAAATATCATGATATTGAAAAAATTTACATGTATATAGACATTGTTTATATATATTGTAAGGTAATGATTGATATATTTTATGAAATTAATGTGACATAACTATTGAAAATGGAAATACGAACGATGGCCTTTGAAAATCGAATAATGCGGTGTCAAAAATTATTATGTTTTCCATAAAACTATGAAAATATATAGATATAGTGGTATAATTTTTGTAAAGATTAAATTAGGAATATAATATCATACAATAATTGTTGGGAAAAATTGTATTTATTAAAGCATAATAGATGGATATTAAATAGAGGGTGAAAATTTGAATTTTATCGAGGTGTTCAGAGAGTATAATAGGTATATTTATTCTTATGCATATAAATTAACTAACCATAAAGAATCAGCAGAAGATTTAACACAAGAGACATTTCTTAAAGCATATAAAGAGATATCCCAATTAAGGGATAAAGATTCCATTAGGTTTTGGCTTCGAAGAATATGCTTTAATACTCATTTAATGAATCTGAGGAAGCTGAAAAAATTAGCAGAAATCCCATACGGCGAAATACTTGAGTTACAGCAACTTGGAAACTTGATAAATATTGATAATTCAATTCCGAGCATTGAAGATGAAATAATAGTGGAAGAAACTATTAAAAAAATTCAAAATGGATGTTTCTTAACAATGGTTCATAGATTATCTGAGAACCAAAGAATAGTATTTTCTTTAGTTGATATGTTTGGTTTAAGCACAGAAGAAGTTTCGAAAATAATAAACTTAACTGAATCAGCAACAAAGGCTTTACTCTATCGTGCTAGAGTTAAATTAGATAAGTTCTTTGGAGGGAATTGTAGTTTGGTAGATGTTAAGAATCCATGTAGTTGCAAAGCTTGGAATGAGTTCACTAATCATAGAGAAAAGATGAAAAAAAATTTTTTGGAAAGTAAGAATGATAGAAAAGGTAATTTAACTTGTTCTTTAGAAATAATTGATTCAGATGTAGAAAAAAAATTAAGATATTTGTATGCTAATATGCCTGACCATAAGCCATCTAATGAATGGTACGAAGATGTGTTATCAAATTTAAAAAAAATATTTTAAAAAGAACAAAAATGGCACAACTTTAATTATTTTAATGCATCTTATATAGTATAGGTCAATAAATGATTAAGGAGTTGTGAGATTATGTCAAAAATTTTTCCGGAAGTAGTTGAAAATTTACCATTTGCAGACATTCCTTTGAAAGGGGTGACAGCTTTTTTGTCTCAAGGAGAGAATCAACAAATATTATTTATGGAATTTGAAGAGGATGTTGATTTGCCTGAACATAAACATGAAAGTCAATATGGCATTGTTCTTGAAGGTAAGATTGAACTAGTTATTGGTGGCATAAAGAATACTTATGTAAAAGGTGACAGATATTATATCACATCGGGTGTAAAGCACTATGGTAAAATTTATGCTGGATATGCAGATATCACATTTTTCAATCAAAAGGATAGATATAATACAAAATAGCATTTTAATACTGTACTTATTACTTAAGCACTGCATTATTCTAAACTGAATGTTGCAGTGTTTTTTGTCGCATTTCCAAGATGATATCTAGTTACTATAAATTTATAATAACTAGGTATTATGAAAAATTTGCGACGTAACTGCTGAAAATGGAAATACAAACAGTGGTCTTTGAAAACCGAATAATGCGGTGTAAAAAAATAAGTACTTATTCCTTTGTTGAAAACTTCCATATAATAATATTGAAAATATGTTATGATTTATATATGTTTAGTTCGAAGTTGTAATATATGGTAAAATAATCTTAAAAGATAAAAATGGAGGTGGAGGAATATGGACAAACAAGAAAAGCGTTTAGCAAAATGGGAAAAAATAAAAAGTAAAGGATTAATGTCATATATACTTAAAACAGGAATACTTTACTACGGATTATCTTTCTTCTTAACATGGGTATTTTTAGTCCCTTTTATAGAAAGTAGTTATACGTTTAACTTTATTTACAAAGAAACATTTACAACTAAACTAATTATTTTTAGCATTGTATCACCTCTGTTCGGAATGCTAATGGGGTATACAGGATGGAAGGGTTTTGAAAAGAAATATGAATAGCCTTAATATAATTTAATGGCATAATCTTCATCTTTAACGTAACAACTGAAAAAACGAATAATTTATTAGAGCACCGCATTATTCAGTTTGAATTTTGTGGTGTTTTTGTGTCGCATTTCAAATAAGAAGTTCAGCTACTGTAAATTTGTGATATATGTACTTTCATCTTATTATTTTGAAATATTAGATGAATTTATATTTTTAAAACATACTTATCTAATGTTATTATTTTTAGCATTTTGGTTATAATTAAGCTGAGGTAATAACTTGAGTGATAAATTTATTGTAAATACACCTATTAGTATAACAGCAGAGAATAGAACTAAGATTAAAAACTTAATTAAGAGCTTAGAAGCTATTAATGCTATAGATGAATATATTGCAAAACTTATTATAGCTGAAGCTGAATGTTTAGATTATTTAGAGAAACATAAATTATAATTGTAAGTAAGAAGTTTTTAGGTGTCATTATCTAATGAAGCAATGGACTAGCTTTTCCTCTTCCTTTCCTCAGAAGAAAAGCTGGTCCATTGGCATTTATTATAATGGATGCTCCGCCCAAACCAGGCAGTAGTGCTTCGTGGGTCTTTATAATGGCTCCTGTACAGTCGAAGGAAGCTTTGGACAAGCATATAATGGCAGTAGTTTTAAGGTTAATGAAAGTCTTAACTAACACAAAATATAATCTTATAATCAAACTTTGTGCATCCATAATAAGCTTGTCCAAAGCAAAATATAATGGGAGCATCCCAAACCCCAGTAGTATTCCTCTAGGGTCTTTCGCTTGTCTACTTCGCTAAACAAAGGGAGATTTAGCGTAAGTAAAACAAGCCATTAAGGCTTGTCTGACTTCGCCAAATCTATTGTTTAGCAAAATAAACAAGCGTTTAGGGGAGCGCTCTTAGGTCCTGCTGAGGTATTCCTTTGTGGTAACTCAACGAAGCGAGTTTTTAATAATTAGTTACTTTTAGTTCCGCTCCGGCACAAGGGTGGACATGCTTCTAACTCTTGGCTTCAAGTATAAGCCATAAGGTGACTTGTCCTTATAGCCAAGGTTACAAGGCAAGTCCACCCTGGTTTGTGTATGTGTTATTTTATAGGAATATAAATTTGTTTGTAAATAAAAATACTAATATGGTTTAATATGGTATAATTAAATGAGAAAAATTTTGTCGTATTTAATATAATTTAGGAGAAGTAGATTATGTCTATAATGGGAAGTTCATAGAGACCCAAGACTTTAATAATTATGAATACCTTTAAGAAGTATAGAGGGATAAATAATGAGTAACAGATTAATGAAAAAAGAATTTGAGAATGCAATTCAACTAAAGTATAAAATAAGTTCCAATAGATAATGCAAATGCTGAAAGCAAATACATATTTTATCATTCTTCAGTTAGATATAAATATGAAGATCGGCTGAAATTGAAACATCCTGATGCAGATAATATGTACATAGAAAAAATGTAGATGAAAATATAAAGGGGAGGAGATCATATGGGATTATCAGATGCACATAAGGGGTATGAATATCAAGATTTACTAACTTCATATTTTAT
This sequence comes from Clostridium nitrophenolicum, assembly GCF_055391695.1. Taxonomy (NCBI): domain Bacteria; kingdom Bacillati; phylum Bacillota; class Clostridia; order Eubacteriales; family Clostridiaceae; genus Clostridium; species Clostridium nitrophenolicum. The sequence goes on along the minus strand of NZ_AP042469.1, from coordinate 4,794,434 downwards.
TATTAATGACCTTCTCAAAGGCAATTCTTCAGAGTTCAAGGTTGACATCAAGGAATATGATGATGATAAATTCGATGATCTTACCGTGATTAATAATAATGAGATTGTCAAACGACAGATAAAGTATAGTGATGATAAAACGGTAGCAAAAAGTGATTTTTCATCTATAGATTATGACCTTGCACTAGATGTACTATACAATTCGTGGGAAAAGCTGGATTGCGATAGAGAGGTATCAATAAAAATACTCCTTGCATGGGATTATAATGATGATATTGATTTTTTTCAAGAGGTAGGAACCAGCAATGATTTTACATCACCAAATGTGAAACAATACAGGATTAATATAGATAAAATTTGGGTTATGGGCGAAGAAAAGCCCATAAGTTCTTGGAGACGATTAAGAAATAATGTGGCAAACATATCTAGAGATAATTTTAAAGAATTTCTACAAGATTTGAAAGTAGAGCTATGCCTACCAAAAGCAAGTTTAGATATAGTAAATAAAGGTGAAATGGAAAGGATTGCAGTCGAGTGTCTAAAGGACTTTGGAGTAGGAATTTATCCGAACCATGAAATATCTCCAGAGGGTGTTCTTCTGAAGTTGATGAATATAGTTAAGAATGCAAGGGCTAACCAGAGAACACTAAAAACGGATCAGGTAGTTAATGCTTTGGGTTTAGTTGTTGGCTATGGAAACATAGAGCAACTATTTCCTGTTGATTCAAGTAGCAATATCTATGACGAAAATGCATTTGGAGAGTTCTACTCAAACATCTGCAAGAACAACAAGACTATATTAATTGGTGAGCCAGGATCGGGGAAATCGTGGTTTGTTACTAATTTTATCAAGTACCTTAAATCACAAAATGTTCTATTTGCTAGGCACTATTGCTATACAAGTTTGGATGATATATTTTACACAGGCAGAATCACTTCTAATATATTTCTGGCAAATCTGATTAACGATATTATGCTCGTCTGTCCGCATTTAAAGGATATAAAGGCATCGAGGTTTGGTGTTGACGAAAGCGAACTTCAATCACTAATTGATCATATTGATAAAGAGATTGTCTTAATAATAGACGGACTTGATCACATCGAGAGGATCAAGTCAACTCATGAATCTACCATCGGGGCAAATAAGACTGATATCATAGAGATAATCAAGAGGATTAATGTTCCTAAAAACGTGAAAATTGTCGTTGTATCACAACCGGTTTCAGAAGTATTAGAATTATGTGAGCAAAACTATAAACTCATTGAAATTGAAAACTGGGATACAAATACAATTGGTAGGTACCTTGAAATTAGATGTATTGGTATGTATGAAGAAGCAGATGAAGTATCATTAAGTAGTTATTTGTTTAATAAGAGCAATGGTAATCCTCTGTACGTTACTTATTTGGTCAATGAACTTTCAAAGTCCAGTTTTCTAGATTCATGGGTGGATACGCTTGCTTCAATTCCAGACTATAATGATGATTTAAAGGGTTACTACGACTATTTGTTAGAACAGATTGATGAAGATCATAAAGTAGTATATGTATTATCTGGAGCATCTTTCTATTTGAGTATTGGAGAACTAAAGGCTATAACTGGTTTAGGCAATTATGTTGAAAAGAGGATAAAGATACTACGCAGCATACTTAAAGAAAGTGCTGTAAATGGTGGATTCATAATTTACCATGAAAGTTTCCGACGATATATACTAGAATTGCTTGATGGGAATGGGCTCTCAATTTATGACAATATATATAAAGACCTTATCATGTGGCTTGAGAGTATTGGTTTATATAGCAATATTAAGGCGTTCAACAATTTATTCAGGCTGTTATACGAATCAAGCCAGTATGATAGGCTATTGGAATATGCTAATGTGGAGTTTATTAGTGAAAGTTTCTTTAGAGGTTATGGATTTGATGTAATAAAGAAAAATTCGGATTATTTAGTGAAAGCGGCGACTAAGAAAAAGTCATTTTCAAAATTGGTGGTGCTTTCGGAGTTATCCAATATAGTGTTAAATGCAGAATTCTATTATGAGATATACGAGGAAAAGTTCTCAATGTGCATTGGACAAATACATGGATTTCAATGGTTAAGTAAAATGCTTATCTACGAAGGAAAAGCGAGCATGCATTTGAAGGAAGGATTGAGAGTTTGTTACTCCTGCTCACGCAACTTTGTTACTCCACCGTGGGAAAAATATATAAATGGATTGCTAGAGAAGAATAAATCTCACAAAAACCTCAATGCGGATGAACGAAAAGAACAACTGAAATATTTGACAGCTGCAGCGATTGATATGGATAGAAACCAAAATGGTGTAGTTCGTTATGCAACTGATAGTGAATATATAGAATACATGAAAATTGTACTGGATGAGTATGCCCATAGAGGCAGATTAGATGAACTCATCTCACTTCTTACAGATATGGAATTAATGGAACAATGGCGTGGGTTGATAGAGGGGACTGACAAAGGGAGGTTAAATGAAGAATATGTAAAAGATATTCTCAATACAGTCAAAACCGCTGATAGTATTTATGGTGATACAGAAAGGAAAGTTAAATACTTAGTTGCAAATGCTACGAAGATTTATGAAGCATATTCTAGTGATGTAGATGCACTGGTTGAAGAAATCGCTGATTTAAGTTGGTTTCACAATTGGATTATCTTTGTATTTCAAGCCAGTGTGCTTGAAGAAGAAAGCGAAATCAAGGGAGATAAATTAATAGAACTTTATTCGAATCTAAACCGGGTAACAGCGGTAGCAAATCATGGTATACGCACCATGGACTTATATGGTCTAAGACAAGAAATTTATGATACTATCCAGAAACCATTAAGAAGTATCATTTTATGCAAGACTGAATGGGAGAAAATCCTTAGTATAATTGTTGAATCTTCAAGTGATACAATGGTAACTTTTCAAAATGCAATGATGGGGCCACTAACGACTGATAGGTTATTTGAACTGGTTACAGAGATATCTAATAATGAAAACTATGATTTTGTGTTAAAGCATTTTGGTGATGTGACTGAAGAGCAGAAGACAAGAAGAACACATATGGATTTAGCCGATTATTATATGCAGAAGTCCATTTTCTTGTATAAGAATAGAAATGAACAACAGGGAATCCATGAATTTCGCAATGCTATAAGAATGATAATGTCATATGGCCAACGTAGAGATCGAACACTTAGCAGGTTAATGGATACAGTTGAAGATATTTATGGCATAGATTCTGAAAAAGGCAGAAAGTGCATAAAGCGATTAGGTGCAATGTCCGTTGCGGTAGTAAGACAAACTGATGGAAAAGAAACAAGTGATTATGAGAATGAGTGGTCACAATTGTTGTGTAAATATGAGCCAGAACTGGCATTGAAGAAATTCATTGTAGATTCGGAAATTTATAAACGATCTTGGCTATGTGAGAATACACTAGAGACAATACTTACTAATTGGCTGACGCCAAGTTACTCAAGAATTGGGAACGCACTGCTTAAGACTATGCCCGATAAAAGTAGCAGTGATTTTATACAAGCTTACCTTAATAATATTGCAGTGATAGAAAAGGAAGAAGAGGTGCTCTTGGCAAGAACTTCAGTTGTTGATCTGATAAGCAAATTTAAATTTAGCGATGACGCATATGAAGTTGAAGAACGGTTTATAGAAACTGTAACAAATTTATGCGAAAAATATGATATTGATTGTAATTTGATTGAATCTAAAGAGTATCCAGTGACATCGTCTAATGATGAAGATAATCACGCCCAAATCACAGAAACGTTTAGTGATAAAGGTGTAGATGAGAAAAATATATATGAAGTCTTAGGCTTTATGAAATCATATGGATATTCTGAAGAGGTAAACAGTATTGTAAAGACATATCTGGTAAATAACGAAGAAGTGTCGCAAGATGTTATGTTTGTTATTAATCAACTTGTTGATTTTGCTTTTGAAAGTCCTGTATCTAGAAAGTATTCTAATATTCAAGAGAGAGTAATCTGTCTTGGGGAAATGGATGAAATTATAGATGGTGTAAAGGCGTATCTCAATCTACGAATCTATCTTACTCAAAAGGACGGTTGGTACCATAAATATGGTGGTTATGAGTTTTTCACGAAGGCTTTTGATCTAGATGAAAAGGTGACTATTGATTCATACTTTGATTATTTTGGGAGTATGTATAAGCCTTTTGAAGGGATTAACGAGCTATCGGATAACATAATAAAAATGCTATCTGACCTTGATGATTGGCGAGAGGAAGTTCTAGCATTGTGGGACTTAGTTTATGACGTTATTAATTTACGATTGAGTTGCAGAGTAGAGATTGAATGGGAGAAAATTGAAAGAGAATTTGAAGAATACTGTATTAAAGAGTTGTTGTATCATGTGTTATTAGCGAGATTGCGTTATGGAACAGCAGATATTCATAAGTCAGTTTTTGCTTCTCTCGAAACACTGCTTACACAAGATGCAGAGAGGGCAATGTTTATAAGACCATTTAAGCGGGTTTTGACGAATCATTTTAAGTACATTAGTTTGAGCATTGTTATGTTGATTCAATTGGTTGAAGATATGTACTCTTATAAGGAAAGAGAGAAATATCAATTAATAGATCTTGATGATTACATTTGCATCAATGTATATGAAGATGATGAATTCTTATTAAAGTTCTTGTTGGGTGGAGATATCGAGGAAAGAGTAAAACCAAAGGTTCAGAATACTGATCAAGCATTTAATGATTATATTCTTCGAGAGTTTAAAAATTTAGATCAAAGATATAAGTTGCTTGAAAGTAGGGGCGTATCGGTTGATGATTATATTCTGGGATTTTTCAGTGAAATTCATACTGAAAGTAATATGAGAATTTTATCTAACACGTATATGGACAACGTATCTAGTTTGTTGATAGATAATATCCAGATCCATAGTGATTACCTAAAGGCCATTGGGAATGCTGTTGAAAATTATTTATGTTGGGGAGAAGAAGTTGGGAATGTTTTTGCAAGATTGAGAAGTCTTGAAGACAAAGAATATTTTTACCACAGTATTAGAGAAGATGTATTACTACTAAATGCAATTAGTAATTCAGCAATAGCAAGGCCTAATGAAATTCCACACCCGACGGATGTAAAGGATAGCGTGTCTAGTGTAGATGAAGAAGACTGGATTAGGTTAGCATATATTGAACGAGAATATATGTATGCGGAAGATTTATGGAGATCTAAACATATTGGTGATAACTGCAAGATCTACCAGACCTATTCTGCTGTGGGTTTCAGTAAAAGTAAAAGGCTGCCTTTATATCATGATTCCTATAGAGGTTCTGTTCTTGGTCATATATATCCTAAACATATATGTAATCCAATGGGTCTTAAGGGTAAAAAGACCGTTGTTTTTACGGATGCGAGTATAGAATATAACCCATTTATGACATATTATCGATATGATTATTTAGCACTTACTTTCGAAGTTCTTAGCTTATTGGAAATAACAATGACAAGTACTGATAAAGGGTTAGTTGGAACGGATTCAGAGGGGAAATGCGTTCTTAAGTATCAAAACTGGTGTACGTATAAACACTTGACTGGTGAACAGGAAAGAACTCCAGTATTAAGAGGAAGTCAACTCCTTGTATCGAAAGAGATTTTTAATAAGCTAGTAAGTGAAATTGGATATGAACCATATTGTCATACCACAAGTGAATTGATTTTTGGTGAATAAGTTTATGGATATTGTTATGAAAATTATTTTTAAAATTGGTGTATTATTGTTACACCCTTATCTTCGATTGAATGTTTGGATAGGTTACACTTAGTGGGACAATTATATTAAGGTTATCTAAAATGAAATTCCCCTTCTGCCAAGGAACTAGTGAGTTTTAACGACATCATTTTTGTCTACTCAAGGCATCCTGTAAGTGGAAACATAAGAACGTTTAAACTGCATGAAATGAGTATTGGGTATAGATAATATCTAAAGTTACAAATTTCCCATTATCCATATAATGAATAGCTGGTTTGGCTAGAGACAACTGTTTAAATATTTAACATAGTATTAAGCAAGGTATGATAAACCGTATACATAAAAAGTGGAAAAAGAAAAATTTGTGTTAGATATTATTTCGATATACCTCACTTATGAGGTATAGTTCGTTACCAATAACAAAAAATAGAATTAGGATAACTATAACAAGATAGTAAAAACTTTGTGATAAAGTTTTGCTATCTTTTTCTTATGATGGTGATTGAAAGTGAATAGTTTTAGCTTAAGTCGTATAGCTAAACTTAAGATCATTTTAAATCCAACTTAATATCACACATATACAATCTAATTGAAGTTAAATACAGGAGGCTATTATTATGAACATAATGGAAGTTAGAGATGTAAAAAAATGTATGGTGTTTTATGAAAGAGTTAAATTTTTAACATCTAAATATTTAGTTATAATAAAGTTTAGTCAAGTCTGGAAAGCGATGAATGAGAAAACCCTCATCTCTGCTCAGACTTTCTAATTTTCTGCATTTATTTCAGACAGTCAGATCGTAAATAGAATTTAATTAGAAAAAAACATACTAAGCGGTTTCAAATACTATAATCAAAATTCCTCATTAAGCATAAAATTAATTACAAATTTTAGTTGCTCATCTGAATTCATAAATTCTATATTAGGATTGTATTGAGTTGCAATAGTTTTCATTTGATTGAAAAGTTTATTATCTGATTTAAATCTTATCATCCAAGCCTGATACGCTGAAGAAGTATTGGATTTTTCAATTTCAAATATATCATTAGGTGTTATATTTAATGAATTGCATATGTTTTCTAATATATCATAACGAATAGATGAAGTTTCACCTTTAACTATTTTGCTAAGATTATTAGGGGCTATACCTATTTCTTTAGATAATGAGTATACACTTATGTTCTTAGAATCTAATATTTCTTTTAAATGTATTTTCAAAAAATCATCTCCTTTTTCAATATTTTATATGAACATAGCAAATTTGTAAATGCATATTTGTAAATGCGTATTTACAAATACAATATCTTAAAATATATATGTTGACATATATTATTTTAAGATATACAATAAAATAAAAAGATTATCGATATTCTAAGAAGTATAAGGGTAGAAATGCTAATTCTAATAAGTTTACAAGATAAGTTTAGTAACTATTTATAAAAATTATATGGAGGTATAGAAATGAGAAAAAAATACAAGGAAATTATAGAAAGAGAGAACTACAATTTAGAACAAACGTGTGAGGTATATCAATATGGAGAGGGTATTCTTCCAGAAGACATTGCAAAAGCAGCTGGAATTTATAATAAAACTAATAATAATCCAAATAAAAGGTTAATAAATGAAGTTGCCAAGGATTTAGGACTAGAGCCATCAGGAATTACAATGACAGAATGGACTAATACATCCAATGGAGGTATGGGAGCGCATATTAGTGAAAAATATCAGTACGATCCAAGTGATATAAAAAAAATACACGACTACATTAGGGAAAATAGTGTTTTGGTTAAGAAAAGCGAGTATAGATATGGAGATATAACATATAGAATTGGATTTATAAATCCGATAATGAGGATAATAAGATAATATTTAAGCAGAATATCATGAGTAACAGATCTTGAAACTGGTGGCAATAGCAAACTCATGAGTTAGGGTGACAGTAACACTTGTGAAGGTGAATTGTCATCCTGAACTTGATATAAGTTTCTTCAAGCCCTCTTGGGCATTTTTTTAGGTCAAAAAATAGAAAATTCCTATATAATAAAAAATACACGATCTCAAGGTTGTCCTCTTGAGATCGTATCCGTTAATCTACAGGTCTTTTCTTTTTTTAGGTGTTTCACCATCATTAGTAGGTCTTTTTTTTTCTTTTTAGACGCTTCTTCTTCGTCTTCATCTTCGCTGTGATCAGCTTTTGACATTGAATCTAAAAGAGATTCTAAAACTTGAAAAGGATCTTATTCTCCACGTTTAATTTTATAGTGTAACTGTTGCAGAATAGTCCAATATAGATAATATTATTTATGCTAAAAGTGGTTTCAAGTAATATTCTTGCTAATTAGAGGAATATTACTTGAAAATTTATTTGTAGAGGTGAGAATTATGAAGAAAATTATAACTGCAATTTTTTTATCTGTAAGTCTTGTTATAGGTGTTTCATCTCCATGCACTGTTTATGGTATATATACAAAAATCAGTAGATGATTATTATTCAGATTGATATGGAGCTTGAAACATACTTGAAGGTAGAAAAGGCTGTATATGAAAAGAAATATAGTTTAGCGGAGTATTTTAGAAAAAAGGCACTGGAGGTTTTTGAGTAATAATAGAAGCTTTAATTCTATTATTACTTAAGAGCCTTTTAAATTTGGAATAAAGCTGTAAAAATAAAAACTTGCCAAGTACCTTCCTGGAGCCCTTCTTAAACTGTGGAAGCTGCCTGAGCAGCAGACTGATTTTGTGCTGTATAATTGTAAACTATGGGGATAGGTGCAGTATTTTAAGTTCTTCCTATCACCCCATCATATAAAGTAGACACAGTACAAAATTTTTAATGTCAAAGTGTTCATTCTTCGTAGTCTTGCTTCATTGACATTAAAAAAGGATGCGGTTTATGTAGTGATGAACTTTGAAATGAGGTTAATATAGTAATTTCTAGCAGCTTTGTTCATGCCCTGATAAGGGCTTGAACAAAGTGGACTCCCCTGGGGTTGTCCACCCTAAAGGGCTGCGGTGGACGTTTGGGAAAATTTTATTAATAACATAAACTTTGAGCGTAGAAATGGGACCCAAGAGGAATACCACGGAGTTTTATGCAAACAGGCACTTTTTTAGATTTAATACAGAAGCACTTTATCCGCAGGAGGCTTGCTGTTTTTAGGAATTTACAGGATTATTATGTCAAGCTGACGAGGACCAAAAAAGTGCTGGATTTAGATTAGATAGGAACTTTCAACTATAAACATAAAAAATATGGAGATGTTAAGCAGCTATTATATATGTAGTAGCAGTATGATTATTACAGAATATCATAATGATGCCTATATCTTAGGGGTAAAAATAAATAAGCAAAATATGTGTGGAGAAATTCTTGGAGAGGTGAGAAACTCACTATTCTTTTACTTTGGACTAGCTATTTTTTTGAACGTAAGGAGTGCAGCTTTTGGCTCTAAAGGAATACCAGAAGCTTATTGAGCTGCAGCGAGTGGAGAGAAAAATAATAGCTTGTACAAAGTTTCCTTGCGACCAGAGGGAGCTTATTATAAGACCCGCAGAGTTTTGCTGCCTGGGTTTGGGGCAGAGCAGCCCATTATATTTAGAGGCTATGGACTAGCTTTTATTCTGAGGAGAGGAAGAGTTAAAGCTTGTCCGTAGCTTCACTAATGCACTATAATTTTTTAAAATGAAGAAGATAGTAACTATTAATTTGGTGAAATTATAGAAGAATACCATTATAAAAATAGTTTGATATTTTACATAAATAAAGTATAAAAATATATTAAATATTCCAATTTACTTTTGTATAAGTTAACATATATAATATATACCTTTATATTCAAAATATAGATATATATAGCTTGAAAGAAAGTGGTGAAATTTTGAATAACAAAAATAAATATTATAGAAACGTAACAGCTGCTGCGGCATTGCTTCATGATCTGGGAAAATTTATTAGAAGAACAAAGATAGAAAAAAATAAACATTGGGAGCTTTCATATAAATATATAAGAAAATATTTCAAAGGTTTTAAATGTATAAGTGATGAACAAATTGATTTAATAGCTGGAATAGCAGCTCTTCATCATAAAGCTGAGTTAAATAAAACAATAAGCAAAACAAAAGATAAAACAAGACTTAACCAATTAAACGAAATAAAAAATATGCTAGATGATTTGAAAAATAAAGAAGATAAAATAGAATATAAAATTATAGAAAAAATTATTACAGGGGACTTAGACTCTTGTAGTGAAAGAAAGATTTTTAGAGATGAAGATAGTCAAAAAACTAAAAAGGAATTAGAAATAAAAAATGCTCAAAGTGAATACAGTCCATTGATAGGTTCATTTTGTACATTAAATAATATATTAAGTGAACAGAGTAGTAAAATAAAATACAAAAAATATGTTTACTTTGAGCCAAATTCTTTAGATAATTTTAAAAATAATAATATAGAATTAGAAGTTTTTTCAAAAAGGATGCCCGAAAAAATAAAAGAGAATTTAAATCTTTTTGAAAAAGAGATTAATTATTTAAAAACATTTAGAAATTGTACGTTTGAGGATTGTATAAACTCGTGGAACTTTTTATTCAAAAAGTATACTTCGTTAATTTGTTCAAGTAAATGGGAACATATAAAAGATATTTCATTATATAATCATATTCAAACTACAGCTGCAACAGCAGTTTCAGTTTATAAAGAAGATCACTTAAAAAATAATTGTGGAGAATATTTAATAGTTCATGGACGAATATATAATATACAAAATTATATATATGACGGTATAAACTCTAACATAGGAAAACCAATGCAAAGAATCTTTACAAGATCGTTTATTATTTCATTAATCAATATATTAATTCCAAACATATTAGTAAAAAAAATAGGATTATATACATTTAACATATTGTTCTGTGGAGGAGGAACATTTACTATACTTATCCCAGATGAAGATATTATAAAAAATAAGTCAATAAAAATAATGGATGATATAAAAAAACAACTAGGAAACATATTTAATAATAAAATTTATTTAGAATATGAGATTGAAAAAATAGCATTCAAGATTGATGAGGATGATAGAACAGGATATGAAAAAGGGTTTAAAATTGTTTCAATGAATCTTTATGAGAAAAAATATAATAGAACAAGTGAAAATTTAATATATGATGATTCTAAAGAATATGCTAAGTGTAAAAACTGTGGAATAAACTATGCTAAATATGATAATAAAGAGAAATGTTCAACATGTAGTTTAGAGAATACATGGATAGAGGTTTCTAAGCTTAATGATATTCAAAATTTTTACATAGATTATAATAATGTAAATTTAGATGATATTAAAGATCCTAATAAGTTTACTAAAAATGAAATAAAAGAAGGTACACCTATAATTTGTTTTAGTTATGATGAAGCAGAAAGAATTAAAGAAAAGTATCCAATTATTGATGTTTATGATATAGGAAAAACATATATTAAAAAGACTTATGATAAATGCGAGAGATGTTATGGAAAAGATATATGTGATGGTCCACTGAAAAATAATGAACAAGATCATACTCAGTTAGCTAGTTTGGATTGTTTTTCACACATGAGTGAAAATGATACTATAATTGCAACAGCTAAGGTAGATGTAGATGATTTTCAATTTTTACTTTATCATGTATATCCTAGGAAGATCATGGATGAGGTATATAATTTTTCTATTTCAAGACTTGCAAATACCTCTTCATTTTTTAATTTATTTTTCTCTATGTATTTGAGGAGAGTATTAGAAGAGAAGTATAAAGATTCGGTAATGGTACTTTATGCAGGTGGAGATGACATAATGATAACAGGGAATTGGGAGAAAGTTGTTGAGGCAGTATTAAGTATAAAAGAAGAAATGAAAAAGATAATTGGTGCTGATAAAAATGAAGAGAATGACAATATAACAATTACATCAGGAATATTATTTCATAGCTCTCAAAGACCATTTAATTTAGTTGTTAAAGAAGTAGGGAATCTTCTTGAGAGTGGGAAAGATTTGGGTAAAAATTGTGTTAATTTAAATGGAAATATATTAACTTTTAAAGATCTTGAAGAGGTTTCAAATATTAGCAATGATTTAGTAAATGACAAATTGAGAAAAAATATTATCAATAGGTCACTATTATTCAAAATGAATGAACTTATTGAAATGATTTCAAGCAATAATGATATAGAAAAAATGAGAGCCTATGCTATATATAATTATTTGATAAATAGTGATATAAAAGAGAAAAAGTTTGATGAAGATATAAAGAAAAACAGTGAAATAAAAAAAGAAGTGTTACAGATATTAGAATCTATAATTATTAAAGATAAACAAAAACATAAGGAAGAATATAAATATGCTAGAGAAAAGGCAATAATAGAATTTGCCATAAGAAAGTCTAGGGAAAGGATTAATAGCAATGAGTAAATTTGAAAATAATAATAAAAAAGGATATGAAGAATACAAAAATCAAAATTTAGATGATATTATACAAATATTAAAAGAAGAAAACTCATTTTATTATGAAAATAAAATAAATATAGGTATTATTGATAAGATAGAAAAAGCAGCTAAAAGTTTTGGAAAACAAGTAACAAGGACAAGTGTTAGAAATATTTATAATGCATTTAAAGATATTGAAATGCAGCTTAATCAAAAGTATATAAATAAAATTAATATAAATACATTTGAAGAAGATGAGTCTGTTGACGAACTTGAAATTAAAATGGATAAACAAAAAGAAGAGGTTTTTAATGAAATTAAACCTATAATTAAGCTTATGAAAGGAAAAATTCATTATTTGATTAGCAGAAAGATAGAAGGACTAAATAAAAATGCAAACTCAGAAAGAAGGGCATATGAGCACTTACAAAGATTTTTTGAGCAATCAATAACTGTTATAAACGAAGCTAAGGAATTTGAAGCATTTTTAAAAGTTTTTGAATGTATGTATGGATATCTTGAAAAAGGAAGTGGCAATTAATGAGTATGAATAAGTTAAAGTTAATTAACATTATAACAATAAGAAAATTAATGATGCTTAAAAGTGGAACTAAAATAGGTGGAAGTAATGAAGAATTAAATATAGGAGGAGTGGACAACCCTATTGTAAGGAATCCTATAACTAAAGAACCTTATATACCGGGATCAAGTTTAAAAGGATCACTAAGAAGTATCCTTGAAATTGTTAAAGGGGTCAGTGATGAAAAAGGTGGTATTTGCACATGTGGAAGTTGTCTAGTTTGTAAACTCTTTGGAGTACATCCTGACGATGGTAATAAAAATAAAGCAACTAGAGAGCCTTCAAGATTAATTTTTAGAGATGCAGAGTTAACAGATAAAAGTAAATTGATATTGAGAAAATTGAATCCTTCAATGGTTGAGGTTAAAAAGGAAAACACTATAAATAGAATGACAGCAGAAGCGAAGCCAAGAACTTTTGAAAGAATACCGGCAGGTGTTGAGTTTAATATAGAGATACAATTAAAAATTTTTGAAGGGGATAATAAAGAAGATCTAAAGAATTATATTAATATGGCATTTGAACTTCTTAAACATAATTATATAGGTAGTTCCGGCACTAGGGGGTATGGTAAAGTTGAATTTAAGGATTGTGAAGAACAGGAATGTTTAGATATTATAAAAGAATTAAGAAAACTAGAAAATAAGTATTCAGAGGAGCAGTAAAAGAATGATTAGTAGAGCAGATTTTACTGTTAACAATCTTAAAGGTAGACTTATATCTCCTGTTATATTTGGAAATATATCTAAAATTTATTTTGATATATTTAGTGAAGAGAAAGCTAACAAAGAAATACAAAGATTAATAGATTCAAATACATTAATTAGCGATATGATATTAAAAGAGGATTTACCATTTAAAATATCACAGGTTAAAGAAGAAAAAAGAGCTTTAATTTTAGGTGAAGATTTTTATGGCAAGTCTAAAAGACAAATAATAAATATAAAACCTAAAGATAGAAATGATTTTATACAAAATTTATTTCAAAAACGTGAGGAGTTTAGAGAATATAAAAAGGCAGTAAAAAAATTAGAACTTGAGAGTGGGATACCTTCACCAAGGCTAAGAAACAGTATAAGTAGATTTAATGGAACTACTATCGATAAAGCACTTTTTTTACATAATGAATTTAAATACAATAGTAAAAGTATTTTTAGTATATATGTATCAACTAATGATAGATATGTTATAGAGCTTATGGAATTGGTTTTTAAAATAATTGAAAAAGTAGGAATTGGAACAGATACTACTATTGGTAATGGAGTTATAAAGTTTACAAGATATAATGATCGTATATTTGTTAAAGCTAATGATGTGGAATTATTAAAAACTCATGATGAAAAAGCACAATATTTTAATATAGCATCAACAATTATTACGGATACCATTTTAAAAACGTATGAATTTAAAGATTATAATGTAAAAAGATATGATTCAAGAACACCTGAAAAAATAAAGCCTTGTTACTACTATATAGAATGTGGAAGTATTGTTAATAATGCAGAAGAATGTAAAGCATATATAGTAAGTAATCCTAATGAAGAAATTAAGACATATACTTGTATATTCCCTGTAAAGTTTAAAGAAGGTGATTATAATGAAAAAAATTGATGTTGCTTTAAAAGAATATAGGATAACTATAGAAGCAATTTCAGGTTTATGTACAGGGAGTAATGATACAAGCTATTATTCTAGTGATGAATATATAATAGAAGATGGAAAAGTTTATTTTATAAATTTTAATGATATTCTTGGATTAAGAGAAAAAGGAATATTAGACGACTCAGAGCTGGAGTATGTATATAATAATATTTGTGAAAAAAATTTTATATCAGATAAGTTAAAGAAACATTTAAAAAGCTTGAAATTATTAACAAGATATGATAATAAAACTGATATTTATAAATTTGGAAGCGTAAAAGAAGTTTCAGAAAATGAAATATCTGAAATAAAAATAATTGCAGGAAGTACAATAAAAGGATTATTTAGACATGGATTTGAACTTTTTAATGTCAAATCAGTTAATTATAAATACAAAAGAAATAAGAGACTTAATTTATATGGAGTAAATACAATAAATGATAAAGATTATTCAAATTATTATTATGTAAAATACGAAGAAAAAGAAAAAAAGAAATTAATAAAAGGATTTCCAAAAGGAAAATTAATAAATTACAGATACAATATAAAATTTAATAAAAAGCAAATTACAAATTATAATGATGTTAAAGATATAGAAGATAATTATTTAAAAAAGAATATTAGAGATAAGGCCAGTGATATAATTTTTAGAAATGTTACTTTTTCAGATTGTAAAGAGAATAAAGCTGATTTTGTAATAGAAAAAATATATGGATGGAATAGAAATAGTGAAAAAGAAGTAATTCCACAATATTATGAAATGGCACAAAGAGGTAGTTTCTTTGAAGGAAAAATATCATATAAAAACATAGAAAATGAAAAAAATAATTTAGCTACAATATCTTTAATGTACAAAGATAAAACTCCTATAGAGATAGCTATAGAGTCATTAAAACAATTTTATTTTAAAGTAATAGATTTAGAAGAACAATATTACACAATACCTATGTATTCTGAGAATCTTAAAGGATTTTATAAATGTTTAAGAGAAGAAAATAAAAAGGATAATCAATTTGTTTGTAAATTAGGATATAGTGGGGCTATAAGTAAAACTTTATTATGTTATGACAATATAAATGATAAAGACAAGCTTTTACCATATACCTTAAAATATATGCAACAAACAAATTTACCATTTGGATGGGTAAAGGTGAGGGTAGAGGAGATTTAACATGAGGATTAAAGTATGTATGTCAGCAGAAGAGGATATAACATTACCTATTGCATACAATCATATAATTCAAAAGTCTATTTATAATATATTAGATAGTGAATATGCTTCTAAGCTCCATGATTTGGGATATAAATATAAAAATAAGATATTTAAATTATTTAATTTTTCTAAACTTGAAATACAAAATAAAATTATAAAAAATAACAAAATAACCATACAAAGTGGTAAGGTAGAACTTATAATTTCAAGCATAGATGAAGAGTTTATATTTAAAATAATAAGTGGATTTATTGAGCATAAGTGTTTGAAATTTAAAGAAGGAATATTAAAAGTAAACGAGGTTTATTCAAAAAAACAATTGAATAGAGAAAGAGCTGTAGTATTAACTGTATCACCAGTTGTTGTTGTAAAACCAACAAGAGAATCAAGAACAGAGTTCTATAGTCCTAAAGACAAGGAATTCTTAAGCAGTATAAAAAATAATATAATAGCAAAATATATTTCATTTTATAATGAAGAATATAAAGGAGTTTTAAACATAGAAATATTAGATGAAAACAATATAAGAAAGAAAATAGATAAATATAAAAATTGGATATATGAAGGATATTTAGGTGGATTTATAATAGAGGGAGATACCAAAATAGTAGAACTTGCCTATAGCTGTGGATTAGGTAGTAAAAATTCTCAAGGATTTGGATGTATTGAGACATTTATTGATCATAATAATATGAAAAATTACAAGAAAATATTTGCAAATAATATTTTGCAGTAAACCTAATTTTTTATAAAGTCTATGTAATAAGTTGAATTTACAATATTTATTAATATTAAAATATAGTTTTTAAATACACTACTGGCGGTTTGCTGCAAAACATAGTAATTTACATACAATTGAAATATGCTAAAAGTAAGATAGATACTGGCTTTAGCAAGGTTAAAAAAATGGGTTTATATTGTTCCTATAAGGAAGTGAAATTTCGATTGTTTTAGTCTTGCAAGTGGGTTATTAAACGTTTATATTGTTCCTATAAGGAAGTGAAATTTTATCTAAAGGTTTATAGCATATAGGACATATACCTGTTTATATTGTTCCTATAAGGAAGTGAAATTCAATTTGAGAAATCTCGTAACAATATCTTTTATTTTTGTTTATATTGTTCCTATAAGGAAGTGAAATTTTTTAGTGTCCTGTATATCTGCTATGCCATTTAAGCGTTTATATTGTTCCTATAAGGAAGTGAAATTCACAATATTTTAAAATGTAATTACCAATCCATTGAAGTTTATATTGTTCCTATTAAGGAAGCGAAATGTTTTAGCAACTATATCACGCATCCATGTTACACTTGTTTAGATTGTTCCTATAAGGAAGTGAAATAGAAATGTGTCTACTACCTTTGCATATACTGTCTTTGTTTAGATTGTTCCTATAAGGAAGTGAAATTTGGTCAATGTTAGTTTAGATAAGCCACCTATGTACAGTTTATATTGTTCCTATAAGGAAGTGAAATATAAATGTGCTTATATATTTTATATTTAAAAAATCAGTTTATACAGTTCCTATGAGGAAGAAAAATGAGCTTACTTCCAAAAACTCATAGCGCTCATCAGTTAGTTTTATAGTTCCTATAAGGAAGTAAAATTATTGATATTCTTGTGTTACTTTGTTTCTTGCTAACGTTTATATTGTTCTTATGAGGAAGTGAAATACTTTTAAATTAATAAGATTAACCTCATCGGTCATATGTTTATATAGTTCCTATGAGGAAGAAAGACTCCATTGAATTTACAATGTGCTTCCCAAAGACTAGCGTTATATAGCTCCTATGAGGAAGTGAGATAAACAAGCGTAAGTTTTATCATCAATCCTGCTTATTCGTTTATATTGTTCCTATGAGGAAGAAAAACTCACTATATGATGCATCAATTGTAAGTTTTCTATTTTGTTTATAGTTCCTATGAGGAAGTGAAAGTTTAATTTGGTTTAATAAATGAACTGAAAATAAAGCTATTATAGATGGGTGGCAAATTCAATTCTGCCACCTATATATAAGATTAAATAAAATATGACTTATTAAAAGATATTACTATAAGATTTTTTTACTCTTATAAGTAAGTATTTTCAATGCTTATAAAGATATATTACAATATAAAAAAATATATCTTGATAATTAGGTTAAACAAACACCGAATATCGAAACTAAAATAGTCGAAAGTTAAAAAATACAAATTTAGGAGTTGATGTAAGAATTGTAAGCTGGAAAATTTTATTTTTATGGAGAATAAAATAGATATATAATTTGCTAACCTTAATTATGTTGATTTAGTTTTAAAAATCCTAATTTGTATGTTAGCAAAATGTTAGCAAATGCACGAAAAAGGCTCTTTGGATTATTCATCCAAAGAGCCTTTAAGCATTGATATAACTTGGTGCCGGAGGCGGGAGTCGAACCCGCACGGGTGTTACCCCGACGGATTTTGAGTCCGTTGCGTCTGCCAATTCCACCACTTCGGCAAGTAACAAAACAATAATATCACATATAATAAACATAGTCAATAGATGTTTAAAATCTTTATAGATATACTAAAGTTTAGAAAACTAAAAAATTAATTTATTTTCTTAAACTATAATATATATAATGTTTCATTTAAATTGTCAAAATGTTATGTATATAGTTTTGATTTCAATTTTTGTATAAAATCTATTGTGATAGTAGTTTTTATTTGCTAAAATATAATTGTTGAAAAAATGTATTTTTTCATGCATTTGTGGGAACAAAAAAGTCCCTGTGGGTTAAAAATAGCACTATTAGAACATAAGTATAACTATGTTCTATATAAATAATAATTATATATGCAGGAAGGAGAATAAAAAATGATTTATTCAACAGAAGTTGACAGAATGTGTTGTGTAACTAAAGGACCAAATCATGGAGCAGCTCCAATTCCACAAGAGGGAAAATGGGTACAAGCTAAAGAGGTAAAAGACATATCAGGTTTAACGCATGGTGTAGGTTGGTGTGCTCCACAGCAAGGTGCTTGCAAACTTACTTTAAATGTTAAAGACGGTATAATTGAAGAAGCTTTAGTTGAAACAATAGGATGTTCAGGAATGACTCACTCTGCTGCTATGGCATCAGAAATACTTCCAGGAAAAACTATACTTGAAGCATTAAACACAGATTTAGTTTGTGATGCTATAAATACAGCTATGAGAGAATTATTCTTGCAAATAGTATATGGAAGAAGCCAAACTGCTTTCTCAGAAGGTGGATTACCAATAGGAGCAGGACTTGAAGACTTAGGAAAAGGATTAAGAAGCCAAGTTGGTACTATGTACGGAACAAAGGCTAAAGGAACAAGATACCTAGAAATGGCTGAAGGATATGTTACAAAGGTAGCTTTAGATGCAGATAATGAGGTTATAGGATATAAATTTGTTCACCTTGGAAAAATGATGGAGTTTATAGGAAAAGGAATGGATGCTAACGAAGCTATGGAAAAAGCTACTGGTCAATATGGTAGATTTGATGAAGCTGTAAAAGTTATCGATCCAAGACATGAATAATATATAAGGAGGACACGAAAATGGCATTATTTGAAAGTTATGAAAGAAGAATTAATCAAATCACACCAGTGCTCGAAAAGTATGGTATGAAGACTTTAGAAGACGCTAAAGCTGTATGTGATGAAAAAGGAATAGATGTTTATAACATAGTTAAATCAACTCAACCAATATGCTTTGAAAATGCTTGCTGGGCTTATATAGTAGGTGCTGCAATAGCTATAAAAAAAGGATGTGTAAAAGCTGCTGAAGCTGCTGAAGCTTTAGGAGAAGGATTACAATCTTTCTGTATCCCAGGATCAGTTGCTGATGACAGAAAAGTTGGTTTTGGACACGGAAACTTAGCGGCTATGCTTTTAAGAGAAGAAACTAAATGTTTTGCATTCTTAGCAGGACACGAATCATTTGCAGCTGCTGAAGGTGCTATAAAAATAGCTGAAAAAGCTAACAGAGTTAGAAAAGAACCATTAAGAGTTATATTAAATGGTCTTGGAAAAGATGCTGCTTATATAATCTCAAGAATAAATGGATTTACATATGTTCAAACTAAATTCGATTATTATACAGGTAAGTTAGAAATAGTTAAAGAAAAGGCTTACTCAAATGGACCAAGAGCTAAGGTTAAGTGTTATGGATCAGATGATGTTAGAGAAGGTGTTGCTATAATGCACCATGAAGGAGTTGACGTATCAATAACTGGTAACTCAACTAACCCTACAAGATTCCAACATCCAGTTGCAGGAACATATAAAAAAGAATGTGTTGAAATGGGCAAGAAATACTTCTCCGTTGCATCTGGTGGCGGTACTGGAAGAACTCTTCACCCAGACAACATGGCAGCAGGTCCAGCTTCTTATGGTATGACAGATACTATGGGAAGAATGCACTCAGATGCTCAATTCGCAGGTTCTTCATCAGTTCCAGCTCACGTTGAAATGATGGGACTAATTGGAATGGGTAACAACCCTATGGTAGGTGCTTCCGTTGCAGTAGCTGTTGCTATCGAAGAAGCAATGAGAAAATAGTAAAAAATTCATAGTAAAAACTTTGTTAAAATGCCTCTATGTCAATCATAGAGGCATAAATTTTCAAAATTAAAAAAATTCTAAAAATTTTTTATTTCTATAGTGACATTTCAATATAAACATATTATAATAGTAGAAATATGAGATTTGAATAGCTTAATGCTATACAAACTGCAAATAAAAATAGGAAAAGGGAGTGGTTTGTATGAAAGAAATGCCAAAGGATATGAATTTCGGAGATGACAAAAAAAGTGATGACAATAAAAAGGTAAAAACTAAAAAGAAGGAATCATGTAGATTTTTGTTTGATATGATAGGTAGAATCCTTCCACGAGGTTAATAATTTTTGAATATACCAGCAGCAGATTTAATAAAATTCTGCTGCTTTTTTTTATACAATGATAACAAAAAAAGTGATTACAAACAGTTGAAAACGATATATAATGATATATGCAGGTATTAATACAAAATTCATCAAAGTTTAAAAGATATAAATTAAGTTTCAAACAAATTATGAAAAATTTTCATTTAAGCAGAGAACTCAAATCTTTAATTTGTAGTGAATCGCTTACTCATTCGACGAAAGGAGAAGGAGTTTCATTTAAGCAGAGAACTCAAATCTTTGATTTGTAGTGAATCGCTTACTCATTCGACGAAAGGAGAAGGAGTTTCATTTAAATATATGAATTTAATGAAATACTAAAATTATATATAATCTAAAGTATTAGATAGGTGGGAGAATATATGGAAAAGTTATTAGATAGTTTAATTGAAAATAATAAAGCTTATACGAAAAATGGAAAAGTAGCGTCCTATATACCGGAATTAACTAAGGCTAAATCAGAAGCATTAGGAATATGTATAACCACTTTAGATGGAGAAGAGTATTGTTCTGGAGACTGCGATGAGAAGTTTACAATTCAAAGTATTTCCAAAGTTATAACTCTAATGTTAGCTATTTTAGATAATGGGAAAGAAAATGTGTTTAAAAAAGTTGGAATGGAACCAACTGCAGATGCATTTAATTCTATAATAAATCTAGAAACTAAGAGTCCGCAAAGACCTTTAAATCCTATGATAAATTCAGGAGCTATTGCAACGGTTTCTTTAATTGCAGGTGGTGATGGGGACAAGATCTTTGAAAGAATTTTAAAGTTTACTAGAAAAATAACAGGAAACCCAGATATAAATATCAATGAAGATGTATATAAATCAGAGAAAAATACAGGACATCGAAATAGATCCTTGGCTTATTTCATGAAGAGTACTGGAGTAATAGAGGGAGAGGTAGAAGAAGTACTAGATGTATATTTTAAGCAGTGTTCTATAGAAGCAACTTGCAAGGATATAGCAAGAGTTGGAGCTGTGTTAGCTAATAATGGAGTTTTACCTTGGAATGGTGAAAGGGTAGTACCAGCCTATGTTGCTAGGATTGTTAAAACAATAATGGTTACATGTGGAATGTATGATGCATCAGGAGATACTGCAGTAAAGATAGGAATACCATGTAAAAGTGGAGTAGGCGGAGGTATACTTGCAGCAGTTCCAATGAGAATGGGAATTGGAGTATTTGGACCGGCACTTGATGTTAAAGGTAACAGTATTGCTGGAGTAAAAATTCTAGAAGAGTTATCAAAAGAATTAGATTTAAGCATATTTTAGTTAAAGTTTATTTTGGACAGGCTATAGAATATTTGCAAAAGATTATATCTGAAATAATTATTTAATAGACGTATTTTGTAGATAGCTATTAAATATGTATCAGATATAATCTTTTTTACTTTCATATAATTCATATAATGTTTACCAGTATTTCTATTGATATATCATATGAAAAAGGGTATAGTTTATTTAAATTTTTACAATAAGCTTTTTCTAATTTATAATAGTAAAAGAAAATAGTAGTGTATTATGCACTTATATTTTTTAATTTTAAATCATGAAAGGTGAGCTAAAATATGCTTAGATTCTTAGATGCTGGTGAATCACATGGAAAGGCATTAGTTGCAATAATAGAAGGTATACCATCTAATTTTAATATAGATATAGATTTTATAAATAATGAGCTGAAAAGAAGACAGACAGGATATGGCCGTGGGGATCGGATGAAAATTGAACAAGATAAGGTTGAACTTTGGTCCGGTGTTAGGGGAATAAAAACGACGGGAAATCCTATTACTATGGTAATATTTAATAAGGATTATGAAAATTGGAAAGAATTAATGGGTAGAGAACCAAAAGATGAGGAAAAGATTAAGGTAGCGCGTCCTGGGCACGGGGATATGGTTGGGTTCTTTAAGTATGGTACAGGAGACATTAGAGATGTAATAGAAAGAACTTCAGCTAGAGAGACAGCCATAAGAACCGCTGTAGGGGCTTTGTGCAGAAATATATTAAGAGAGCTAAATATAGAGATAAGAAGTAAAGTTAATAGTGTGGGTAATATTTTTGATGATACAATAGACCTATATGACGATAAAATATTTAAAAAAATCCAGAGTAGTTCAATAAGATGTTATAATAGTATAGTTGAAGAAAAGATAATAGAGAAAATAGATATGTGTAAAGAGCAGGGAGATACTATAGGAGGATGTATTTCTATTTCTGTAAAAGGCATGCCGATTGGTATAGGAAGCTATACTCAATGGGATAGAAAACTGGATGCAAACTTAAGTAGAGCCTTGATGTCGGTACAAGGAATAAAGGCAATTGAATTTGGCAATGGGCTTGATTTAAGTAAGCTAGGAAGTAGCTTTAACGATCCTATATATTATGTAGATGAAAAAATAATAAGAACTTCGAATAATTGTGGGGGAATAGAAGCAGGAGTCTCTAATGGAGAAAATATAGATATGAAAGTCTATATGAAACCTATTCCTACAGTGAAAAAGAGTTTAGATTCTATAGATTTAGTTAATAGAACAAATGTAGTAAATAGATATGAGAGATCTGATGTATGTGGAGTTATTCCAGCTTCAGTAGTATTGGAAAATGTTTGTGCCTTTGAGATATTGAAAGAGATTATGAGTAAGTTTCCCTGTGATAGCTTTCAAGAACTAAAACAATATGTTGTAGAATACAGACGAGAAGTATATGAGAGATAAGGATATATAAACTATAATGGAGGTAATTTTATATGACAAAAGAAAGATTATTGATACTAGATGGTAATAGTTTAATGAATAGAGCATTTTATGCACTTCCACCTTTAACAAATTCGGAAGGTTTACACACTAATGCTGTATATGGGTTTATTACTATGCTTTTAAAAATGAAGGAAGAAATAAGTCCTAATTATATTGTATCCACTTTTGATAGAAGTGCGCCTACCTTTAGACATAGTGAATACAAGGAGTATAAAGCTGGAAGGAAAAAAATGCCTGAGGAATTAGCTGAGCAGTTTCCAGTAGTTAAGGAGTTATTGGAATTGCTTTCAATTAATATTTTTGAAATAGACGGATTTGAGGCAGACGATTTAATTGGAACACTTTCTACTTTTGCAGAGAATAAAGATATAGAAGTATACATAGTTACGGGAGATAGAGATGCCCTTCAATTAGCTTCAGATAATATCAAAGTTATAATAACTAAAAAGGGAATTACAGAAAAGGAAATTTACGATGGAAAAAGAATGGTTGAAGAGTATGGTGTTACTTCAAACCAATTTATTGATGTAAAGGGGCTTATGGGAGATTCATCAGACAACATACCTGGAGTTCCTGGAATAGGAGAAAAAACTGCTTTTAAACTTATAAAAGAATATGGGAGCATAGAAAATGTACTTAGTAATATAGACAATATAAGTGGTAAGAAAATAAAAGAAAATTTACAGCAGTACAGTGAGCAGGCCATATTTAGTAAAAAGTTAGCCACAATTATGAAGGATGTGCCTATTGATATAGATTTAGATTCTATAAAGTCAAAGGAAAATTATAATGCTGAAGGCTTAAGAAAGCTATTTATGAAGCTTCAATTTAAAACACTAGTTGATAAGATTCCAGGAATAGAAAAGGGTAGTGAAAACATAGATATAGAATCAGAGAAAAGTGATGAAGAGCAAGAAGTTACATTTGAAAATATTGACAAAATTGATAGATTTAAAGATGTTGCAGAGCAGATACTTAAAGTTTGCAAGAATAAGAATGAACTTTTGTATATGACCTTTAAAATAATAGATGCTAGTGTTTACTCTAAAAGCTATATAGAAAAAATATTTGTAAATCTAAAAGAAAATAATTATATTATAGAAATAAAACAATTTATGGATACTGACGAGCAGCAGACAATAAACTTACTTAAATCTATATTAGAAGATAAAAACATACAGAAGGTAAGTCATGATGTTAAGATACCATATACTATATTACGTAAAATGGGCATAAGCTTTGAAGGAATAAAGCTTGATACCAAAATAGCTGCATATTTAATTGATTCTACAAAAGGAGAATATGAACTTGAAGATATTATAGGAAATTATTTATTAATTAGGCCTACTGGAGATGATCTCACAAAGCAAGTAAAGCATACAGCTCTTTTAAGTAAGATATTTGAGTCTTTGGAAGCTAGCATAAAAGAAGCAAATATGGATGAACTCTTATATAGAGTAGAACAACCACTTACTGAAGTATTAGCATATATGGAATATGAGGGATTTAAGGTAGATAGGGAAAAATTAACAGAGCTTGGTGAAAAATTCAAAGTTGAAATAAGTGCTATACAAAAAGAAATATATGATCTTGCAGAAGAAGAATTTAATATAAATTCTCCTAAGCAATTAGGAAAAATATTATTTGAAAAACTTGATTTGCCGGTGATTAAGAAAACTAAAACAGGATATTCAACTAATGCTGAAGTTTTAGATGAACTTTCAGATAAGCATCCAATAATAGAAAAGATAACTTACTATAGACAACTTACAAAGCTTTACTCAACATATATTGAAGGATTAAAAGCTGTAGTAGATGAGGATGGAAAAATTCATTCAAGCTTTAATCAAACTGTTACAACCACAGGAAGACTTTCAAGTACAGAACCTAATCTTCAAAATATACCAATCAAATATGAAATGGGAAGAGAAATAAGAAAAGTTTTTGTGCCAGAGAATGATAATTGTGTTATACTTTCAGCAGATTATTCACAGATAGAGCTTAGAGTGCTTGCACATATAGCTAATGATGAAAATCTGATAGATGCTTTTGTAAACCATAGTGACATTCATACTAAAACTGCATCAGAAGTATTTAGAGTGCCTATAGATGAAGTTACTCCGCTGCAAAGAAGTAACGCTAAGGCAGTAAATTTTGGAATAGTTTATGGCATAGGAGACTTCAGTTTAGCAAAGGATCTAAAGATATCTAGAAAAGAGGCTAAAAATTACATAGACACATATTTTGAGAGATATCCAGGTGTAAAGAAATATTTAGATGATGCAATTGAGCAAGCGAAGGAAAACCTATATGTAACTACTGTCATGAATAGAAGAAGATTTATTCCAGAGATAAAGGCATCAAATAAGATGGTAAGATCTTTTGGAGAGAGACTTGCTATGAATACTCCTATTCAAGGAAGTGCCGCAGATATTATAAAATTAGCTATGGTCAATGTATATGATGAATTAAGAAAAAGAAACCTTAATAGTAAACTAATACTACAAGTTCATGATGAACTTATTTTAAATGTAGACAAAGAAGAATTAGAAGAAGTAAAAGCCATAGTAAAAAAAGAGATGGAAGAGGTTTTGGATTTAAGGGTGCCTCTAGAGGTTGATATAAATATAGGTAGAAATTGGTACGAAGCTAAATAATATAAAACTGTAATTGAAGAGGTGTTGATCTGTGCTAAAAATAGGCATTACAGGTGGTATAGGAAGCGGGAAAAGTACTATATCTGATATGCTTAGGAAAAAAGGATTCAGTATTATAGATGCAGATATTGCTGCAAGAGAGGTATTAAGAATTTATCCTGAGATACTTCAAAAAGTAAAAGAACAGTTTGGAAAAGAGTTTTTCAATGAAAAGGGAGAGCTTAAAAGAAAAGAGTTTGGTAATTATATATTTGCTGTGGAAGAAAGAAGAAAAAAATACGAAAATATAATAATGCCATTTATAATAGAATATATATTTATCAATCTAGATAAGTTTAAAGAAGAAGGAAAACAAGTATGTTTCGTTGATGCAGCTACGTTAATAGAAAATAATCTTCATAAGCATATGAATGTAAATATACTTGTATGGGTTGATTCAAAAACTCAAATAGAAAGAGTAAAAAGTAGAGATCATTTAACAGAGGAACAGGTAATTGATAGAATTAGTTCTCAAATGTCTTTAGAAGATAAAAAAAAGGTATGCGATTTTATAATAGATAACTCAAAAACTTTAGAGTATACTGAAGAGGAACTATATAAAGCACTAAGAGAAATTGGCAAAAAGCATAGGGGGGTGGAGTGTCTTAAATTATAGATATTTTAAGACATAAAGTATATTGAAAACTATTAAACGTGCGTTATTGCTTATAGTATTTATTGTTTTTGTAATGAACATTGTAAATATAATAAAGTTGTTTTTTCCGTTAAAATATTCTAACTACATAGTTAAATATTCTCAGACATACGCATTGGATCCTTATTTGGTTTCTGCAGTAATAAAGACAGAAAGTAATTTTAAGGAAGAAGCAAGATCACATAAGAATGCTTATGGTCTAATGCAAATAACCCCTGATACAGCAGAATGGGCTGCAGAGAAAATGAATATAAAGGATTTTAATGTTTCAATGTTAAATGATCCTGAATTCAATATAAAAATGGGATGCTGGTATTTAAATAATTTAAGAGAAGAATTTGACGGAAATATAGATGTAGCATTAGCTGCATATAATGGTGGTAGAGGGAATGTACAAAAATGGTTAAAGAGTTCAAACCATTCAGCAGATGGAAAGAATCTTCACTACATACCTTTTAAAGAGACTGACAAGTATGTAAAAAAAGTCAAAGTAAACTATAACATCTATAAGTATTTATATGATAAAAGCAAAAGCAAATCATTAAGTACAGCTATAGATATATTCCTACAATATATAAAGCTTAAAAACTAGAAGATTTATTTTACAGTTGACAATTAAATAAAATATACTATAATATAGGTAGAGACGCGAGAGTGGCGGAATCGGCAGACGCGCACGTTTGAGGGGCGTGTGGGAGACCGTACGGGTTCAAGTCCCGTCTTTCGCACCATTAAAATTGTATAATTTCTGGAATATTTGAGAAGCTCTATATTTTGAACCTACATTACTAAAACGGGAGTTCAACATTTAGGCGTAGATATGTACTTTCTTGTGAGACCTTTTGACGGCTTTGAGGGCGATAGAAACATCTGTGAGGACACCCACCTATCGGAGAGATAGGTGTCAAAATTAGAGCGGCGGTATTTTGGATTATACTTTTGAACAGTAATTGAGAGAGGTAAATTTACCTCTCTTTTATTTTATACAGATTATAGTTTATATTCTGTATAACTTATATAGTTAATAACTATTTTTTGCTTTGTCTTGATTGTTGATTAAGTTTTTTAGCCTCTTCTAAGCCAGAATTGCCAACTCCACTAGTCATTGCTGAAGTGCTGCCTTGTCTTGATTGCTGATTAAGTTGCACAGCTTCTTGTAAGTCTGAACTATTTGTGCTGCTAGTCATACCACCAGCCATTCCTGTATTAGGCATGCCTTGTCTTGATTGCTGATTAAGTTGCACAGCCTCTTGTAAGTCTGAACTATTTGTGCTGCTAGTCATACCACCAGCCATTCCTGTATTAGGCATACTTTGTCTAGACTGTTGGTTAAGTTGTTTTGCTTCTTCTAAAGCTTTTTTGTTATCCATGAGAAAATCTCCTTTCAAAATGCAAATTAATAAAATAGGTTCATATGTTTTGAACCCATTAAGTAGAATTCCCATATGAGATAATAGTATTCTATTATCTTATTAACATTAATAGTGAAATTATGAAATTTGGTTTACTCATTTCTAATTGAAATATTTTACAGTAATTTTAATTTAAGAAGTACGGCTTAATGAAAATTGAATGAATTACAATAATAAGTTATTGATAAAAAAATAACAGTAATACAATAATATACAATAGATGATAAAAAAATTGCCGCGAATTTATGTTTTTTTATGTGAGTTTAATGTGATTAAATGAAATGTTAGAAAATTAAGAATTAACTTATTTTAATGTTATTTTAAAAAAATTATAGTTATTTTTGCTTTATTAGTAGAACTTGACATGAATTTCCTAATATTTTAATATATTATTATAAGTAGAACTAATCTAATTAATCACAAATGAAATTGTAAATGAATTAAAGGTTGATCAAACATACTAATCTACCAAATTATATATTCATTGAAATAGTTATACTAAGTTACTCAGTAATCATTCTTTTCGTTAACCTCCAGTATACTTTGAATAAATTCCCGCTATATTTTTAAAAATAATTAATTATTTGGTAATGCAATTATAAAATTTAATTAATTTCATGTTTATTTCTAAATCACAAGAACTGATAGGTATGCTATCAATGACTCGTGAGAGACATTGTGGTATTCTAATATATTAAACAATGTTTATAAATAAATTTGTATCAATGAGAAAAATTAAGAGATAGATAAAGAGGGGGGAATTACAATGGAAAATAAGGTGCTGACAGTGTGCCCTTATTGTGGTGCTGGTTGTAACCTTAATCTGATTGTAGAGGATGATAAGATAGTTAGAGCTGAGCCGGCAAATGGTAGAACTAATGAAGGAACTTTATGCTTGAAAGGTTATTATGGGTGGGACTTTTTAAATGATCCACAAATTTTAACTTCTAGACTTAAGAGACCTATGATTAGAAAAGATGGAGAGCTTCAAGAAGTATCATGGGATGAGGCAATAAGTTTTACTGCTTCAAAATTAAGTGAAATAAAGGAAAAGCATGGTCCTGAGTCAATTATGGGAACAGGATGTGCAAGAGGATCAGGAAATGAAGCAAATTATATAATGCAAAAATTTATCCGTGCAGTTATTGGGAGTAATAACATAGATCACTGTGCAAGAGTTTGACATGCTCCTTCAGTAGCCGGTTTGGCTTACACATTAGGAAATGGAGCAATGTCTAATGGCATTCATGAACTAGATAATGCTGATTTAATATTTATTTTTGGTTATAATGGAGCAGACTCTCATCCTATAGTTGCTAGAAGAATAGTTAAGGCAAAAGAAAATGGAGCTAAAGTTATAGTTGTCGATCCCCGTATAACAGAATCCGCTAGAATAGCAGATTTATGGCTTCCAATAAAAAATGGAACTAATATGGCGTTAGTCAATGCTCTAGGAAATGTATTAATAAATGAAGGTCTTTATAATAAGGCGTTTGTTGAAAAACATACAGAAGGCTTTGAAGAGTATAAAGATTTAGTTAGCAAATATACTCCTGAATATGCGAGTGAAATAACAGATGTTCAGGAAGAAGATATAAGAAAAGCAATGAGAATGTATTCCTCAGCTAAGAATCCTATGATATTATATGGAATGGGAGTATGTCAATTTGGACAGGCAGTTGATGTTGTTAAAGGACTAGCTTCTCTTGCTATATTAACTGGCAATTTTGGAAGGCCAAGCGTAGGCATTGGACCAGTAAGAGGTCAAAATAACGTTCAGGGAGCCTGCGATATGGGGGCTTTACCAAATGTATATCCTGGATACCAAAAAGTGGATGATGATAATGTTAGAAGAAAATTTGAAGAAGCATGGGGTGTAAAGCTTTCCAATAAGATGGGATATCATTTAACTGAAGTTCCAAGAATTACATTAGAAGAAAACAAGATTAAAGCTTATTATATTATGGGAGAAGACCCTGTTCAAAGTGATCCGAATTCATCAGAGGTTAGAGAAGCATTAGAAAAAATGGAACTTGTAATTGTACAGGACATATTTATGAATAAGACAGCATTGCATGCTGATGTAATATTACCAGCAACATCTTGGGGGGAACATGAAGGTGTTTATAGTTGTGCTGACCGTGGCTTCCAAAGATTTAGAAAAGCAATAGAGCCAAGTGGTGATGTTAAGCCAGATTGGCAAATACTTTCAGAGGTTGCTACTGCAATGGGCTATAATATGCACTATAATAATACAAAAGAAATATGGGATGAGATGAGAGATTTATGTCCAAACTTTACAGGAGCTAGCTATGAAAGATTAGAGAAACTTGGGGGTATTCAGTGGCCATGCCCTGACGAGAAACATCCAGGAACTTCATACCTGTATGCAGGAAATAAATTTTCAACTCCAAGTGGAAAAGCAAAGTTATCTGCTTCAGAATGGAGACCGCCAATGGAAACTCCAGATGAAGAGTATCCTTTAGTTCTATCTACAGTTAGAGAAGTAGGTCATTATTCCGTAAGAACAATGACAGGAAATTGCCGTGCCCTTCAGCAGCTTGCTGATGAACCAGGCTACATACAAATGAACCCGAAGGATGCAGAAAAGCTTAGAGTTAGCGATCAGGAGCTAGTAAGAATAAGCTCTCGAAGAGGTTCTGTAGTAGCTAGGGCGCTAGTTACAGATAGAGTTAACAGAGGGGCAGTTTACATGACATATCAATGGTGGATAGGTGCATGCAACGAATTGACTATAGATAACTTAGATCCTATATCAAAGACTCCTGAATATAAATACTGTGCTGTAAAAATTGAAACAATAGAAGACCAAGAAAAAGCAGAGCAGTTTGTTAAGGAGGAATACAATAAAGTAAGAAAAGCAATGAATGTTCAAACTGAAAAAGTGGAAGTATAAAATAATATAAAGGCCTATCTTGGAAAAGATAGGTCTTTTGAGAAACTATTTAGCTAACATAGGAGGAAATTAAATTGATAACAATCGAAGAAGCTTTAGAAATAGTATTAAAAGAAACAAAAGTACTAGGGTTTGAAACAGTAAATATATTAAATTCATTAAATAAGGTTTTAGCAGAGGATATTTATTCAAAAGATAACTTACCTCCTTTTGATAAATCTGCTATGGATGGGTATGCCGTTATAAGTGACGATACAGAAAATGCCTCAGAAGAAAATCCTGTAAAACTTAAAATAAAAGGGACAATTAAAGCAGGCGATTTTTATGAAGGTCAGCTAAAGTGTGGAGAAGCACTAAAAATAATGACAGGAGCTCCTATACCTAATAGGGCCGATGCAGTAATTCAGATTGAAAATGTTGAAGCCGACAACGAAGAGGTAGCTATATTCAATCCGGTAAAAAAGAATAGAAATATATTAAATCTTGGTGAAGAAATTAGAAAAGGAGATATTGCTCTATTATCAGGTATGACTATAAGACCATCAGAAATCGGACTTATGGCTTCACTGGGATTTAATTCTGTAAAAGTTGTTAAAGTACCTAAAATAATTATAATTACTACTGGAGATGAACTTATAGATGTCAATGAAGAGTTAACTTCAGGTAAGATAAGAGACTGTAATGGATATTCACTTATGGCGCTTGGAAGGAATCTTCAAGCTGATGTAAAGTTTTATGGCATTGTAAGAGATGATATGAGTTTATTATTTAAAAAGATGAAAGATGCCTTTGAAGAAGGTGATATTATTATAACTTCTGGAGGTGTATCTGCTGGAGATTATGATTTTGTTGAGAACTGTTTAAAAGAATTAGGTGCTGATATTAAATTTTCGTCAGTAGCTATAAAACCTGGCAAGCCATTCACATTTGCAAAATGCAAGGATAAGATATTCTTTGGGCTTCCAGGAAATCCTTTAGCAGTAATAAATACATTTGAACAGTTTGTAAGACCTGCAGTTAAAAAGATGATGGGCAAAAGTGATATACATAATAAGGAATTTAAAGTTGTTTTAGGAGAAGACTTTAGCTCTGTGAAGGGGAGAACAAACTATGTTTACGTAAATATTGAAGAGAAAGATAGAATCCACTATGCATATAAAGTAGGTTCTCAAAGTTCAAATCAACTCCTAACAATAAGTAAGGCAAATGGAATTATTATAATAGATAAGGAAATCGTAAAAGCAGGAGAGGAAGTCAATGGAAGATTTATATTTAAATAAAGTACCAATAATTTCGATTGTATCAACAAAGTCTGATACTGGGAAAACAACTTTAATTGAGAACATCATAAAAATATTAAAGAATAAGAAATATAAAGTAGGAGCAATAAAACACGATGTCCATAAATTTGAGATAGATTACCCAGGAAAAGATAGCTATAAGCTCACAGAGGCTGGAGCAGATAAGGTTGTAGTTTCATCAGATTCAAAATTAGCTATGATTCAAAGAGTTGAAACTAAAAGAACAATAGATGAATTACTATGGCTATTTAAAGATATGGATATCATCATAATCGAAGGATTTAAAGATAACAAGTTTCCTAAAATAGAGATTCATAGAAAGGAAGTTGACAGTAATTTGTTGTGTCAAAATCCTAAATTTGATAGCTCAAGCTTCATTGCTGTTGCAAGTAATGAACCATTAAATATAAATATTCCAGTTCTAGATATAAACAACCCAGAAGAAGTGTGTAATTTTATTGAAAGAAACATTTTGGGAGGAACTGTA
The DNA here is from genome assembly GCF_055391695.1 of Clostridium nitrophenolicum. Taxonomy (NCBI): domain Bacteria; kingdom Bacillati; phylum Bacillota; class Clostridia; order Eubacteriales; family Clostridiaceae; genus Clostridium; species Clostridium nitrophenolicum. Next base: position 4,761,621 of record NZ_AP042469.1, on the reverse strand, counting down.
GTTGATTAAAATAAAAAAATACCCTGTAGTTAAATACGACAAGTATGAAAAAGAAAGTAGCTGTGAAAGTATGATTTATGAGTACCCTTTAAGTTTATTCGTAAATGAAAAACATATAGCCACACTGCTATGTACACCTGAAAAATTAGACGCTTTGGTTTGGGGATTTTTAAGAACTCAAGGAATAATTTCTAATATAAATGAAGTAGAAAGCTTTGAATTAGATGAAAAAAATGGTGTAGCTAAGATAAGATTAAATGCGAATAGTGATAAACAATCAAGGCAACTATTGCCGGTAGGGTTTAATGAAGAAGATAGAGCAGATTTTTTTTCTAAGTTAGTTGAATCATTAAATTGTAAAGTTGCAGAAGATCAATGTCTTTCTATTGATGCTTCAAAAGTTTATGAATTAATGGATGAGAATTTGTCATACTCTGAGGCTTTCAAGCAAACAGGAGGAGCACATTGCGTAGCTTTATCAGATGGGGAAAAAATAGTTGTGATTTGCGAAGATGTAGCTCGCCATAATGCTATGGACAAAGCAATTGGAGAGGCGCTTATGCGAAATATACCGCTAAATGATAAGATTATTTTCATAAGTGGTAGAGTGTCTTTTGAAATGATATTAAAAGTTGCTAGGTTTGGATTGCCAATAGTCATTTCAAAGTCTGCACCAACTAGCCTTTCAATAGAGCTTGCACAAAAATTAAATATAACATTAGCAGGTTTTGTAAGAGGAGAAAAAATGAAAATTTATACATGTCCTTATAGGATAAAATAATTATTAAAGTTTAAAAATAGGGTTTTATTAATGATATAGGTTTGGGATTTAAAGGTTTTGGGTTTAAAGGTTTTAGGTTTTAGGGATAGGCGGGATAATTATTGTTATTCTGTTTATATAAATTTGCAATAAGAGGGGGATTTATTTATGCAAGCGGCACAAAAACAAGAATTACACGAAGACAGCTTGTGTGCGAGAGACGTAATAGAAAAGTATCCTAAGGAACAGAGATTTACTCTGGCAATACTTCAGGATATACAAAGAAAGTATAAGTATATACCAAGAGAAGCATTAGAAACTCTCGCAGAATACTTAGAAATACCTGTAAGTAAATTATACGGTATGGCAACTTTCTATAAAGCTTTAAGTTTAACACCAAAAGGAAAGTATATTATAACTGTATGTGATGGAACTGCTTGTCACGTTGCAGGCTCAATGGTTGCGCTTGACGAGATTGAAAAATGTTTAGGTATTAAAGCAGGACAAACTACAGAAGATCTTAAGTTCTCAATAAACACTGTTAACTGCATAGGATGTTGCGCTATAGCACCTGTAATGATGATTAATGAAAGATACTATGGTAACTTAACACCTAAAATGGTAAAAGAAATTCTTGATGAATATAGAGGTGAATAGTGATGAGTGTAAAGAAAACTATTTATGTATGTTGTGGGACAGGTTGCTTAGCTAGAAATAGTATGGAGCTATATGAAGAGCTTAAGAAGAAAGTAGCTGAATTAGGAGCAGGAGCTTCTGTAAAAACAGAATATGAATTTAAAGCTACAGGTTGTGATGGACTTTGTGAAAAGGGGCCAGTAGTAAAGGTTCAGCCTGATGATATTGCTTACTTTAAAGTAAAAATTGAAGATGCACAAGAAATTGTAGAAAAGACAATAATGAATGGTGAGATTATCGATAGGCTTCTTTATTTTGAAACATCAACAAAGCAAAGATTAAGACACCATAAGGAAAGTGAATTCTGCAAAAGACAGATAAAAATAGCACTTAGAAATGTAGGAGAAATAGATCCTGTTGTTTTTGAAGATTATCTAGAAAAAGATGGATATAAGGCTCTTCACAAAGTAATATTTGATATGAAAAAGGGCGATGTAATAGAAGAAGTAACTAAGTCAGGCCTTAGAGGAAGAGGAGGCGCAGGCTTCCCAACAGGACGTAAGTGGAAAACTGCTTATGGTATAGATACTGCTCCTAAATATGTAGTATGCAATGGTGATGAAGGTGACCCCGGTGCTTTTATGGATAGAAGTATAATGGAAGGTGACCCTCATAGTGTTATAGAAGGTATGGCCATATGTGCTTATGCTATTGGAGCAAACCAAGGCTTTGCATATATAAGAGATGAATATGGACTAGCTATTGAAAATATGAAGTTAGCAATAAAGCAAGCAAGAGAAAGAGGATATCTTGGCAAAAATATAATGAATAGTGGTTTTGACTTTGATATTGATATAGTAAGAGGCGGTGGAGCCTTCGTATGTGGAGAATCTACAGCACTATTAGCCTCAATTGAAGGAAAAGTTGGAGAACCAAAAGCTAAGTATATCCATACTACTGAAAAAGGTTTATGGGGACAACCGACTGTATTAAACAATGTAGAAACTTGGACTAATATTCCAATAATAATTACTAAAGGTGGAGAATGGTATAGTTCAATAGGAACTATGAAAGATAGTAAAGGTACAAAAGCCTTCTCACTAGTTGGTAAGGTTAAAAATACTGGATTGGTAGAAGTTCCTATGGGAACTACTCTTAGAGAAATAATATATGATATAGGCGGCGGAGTATTAAATGACAGAGAGTTTAAAGCTGTTCAAATAGGAGGGCCTTCTGGTGGATGTCTACCTGAAGAATACTTGGACCTACAAGTAGACTATGATACTCTAGTAAAAGCTGACTCTATGATGGGTTCTGGTGGTATGATTGTTATGGATGATAGAACCTGTATGGTAGATGTGGTAAGATATTACCTCAACTTCCTTGCTGAAGAATCCTGCGGAAAATGCGTTCCATGTAGAGAAGGCGTAAAGAGAATGCTTGAGATATTAACTGATATTTGTGAAGGAAGAGGTAGAGAAGGAGATATAGAAGAACTTGAAAAAATTTGTAAAACTGTAGGTAGTGCAGCTTTATGCGGACTTGGAAAGAGTGCGCCAAATCCAGTAAGAGCATCTATCAGATATTTTAGGGATGAATTTGAAGAGCATATAAAAAATAAGAGATGTCGTGCAGGAGTATGTAAGGAACTTACAACATTTATTATAGATGAAGAGAAGTGCGTTGGTTGTGATATATGTAAAAAGAACTGTCCTGTAGATGTTATTACAGGAGATGTTAAGAAACCTCATGCAATTGATATTGAAAAGTGTGTAAGATGCGGTAACTGTATGAACATTTGTAAGTTTAATGCAGTTAAAGTTAAATAGGGGGTGTTGCTATGAGAATTATAATTGATGGAAAAGTATGTGAAGCAGAACGTGGTGAATATATACTACAAGTAGCAAGAAGAAATAATATATATATACCTACATTATGTCATAGTGATGCTCTTTCAGGACTTGGAAGCTGCAGACTATGTGTAGTTGAGGTAATAGACAGGGGATGGTCCAAGGTTGTAACTTCTTGCATATTCCCTATTACAAAGGAAGTTGAAGTTGTAACTAATTCTAAAAAAATAAGAGATATAAGAAAAGATTTAGTTATGCTTCTTCAAGCTAGATGCCCTGAGAATGAAGAACTTAAGAAAATGGCAGCGGAATTTGGAGTTGAAGAAGAGAGAGTAAACAGATTTGAATTAGATAGAAGCGAAAACTGTGTACTTTGTGGACTCTGTGCAAGAGCTTGTGAAGAAATGGGGACAGGCGCTATAGCTACAGTTGATAGAGGTATTTTTAAAAAGGTATCTACACCTTTTGATGATCCATCACCAGAATGTATAGGTTGTGCTGCTTGCGTAAATGTGTGCCCAACTAATGCAATAAAGATGGTAGACAAAGATGGTGAAAGAGAAATATGGGGTAAAAAATTAAAATTACAAGCATGTGAAGAGTGTGGTAAAGAATTTGCTACTGTAGATCATATGAAGTTTGCATTTGCAAAGTCAGGCAGAAAATTAGAAAAGGCGCTTTGCGAAGAATGTAGGAGAAAGGCAAGTCTTGAGAATATAAAAAATGTTTTCGAAGGTTTAGAGCTGTAGCATAAAGCTTTTTAGAATTGAGAATTGGAAATTAAGGAAGGGTGGTAAGTTAAATGAAACCAGATCTTAACTCTTTTGTAATAGGAGACCCAAATAAGTGTATTGGATGTAGATCCTGTGAAGTAGCTTGTGCGGCAGCTCATAGAGAAAATAATACAGGTGCAACAATAGGTACTATAGATACTCCTATAATACCAAGATTATTTTTTATAAAAAATAAAAATGCAGCTATGGAAGTTCAGTGCAGGCATTGTGAGGATGCCCCTTGTGCAAATTCATGTCCTTCTGGTGCAATAACTCAAGTGGGCGGAGCTATAACTATAGATGATAAAGTTTGTATAGGCTGTAAGACCTGTAGCTTAGTATGTCCGGTTGGTGCAATTGATCTATTGCCTAAATATGTAGGGGCAGTAGTAAGTGGTGGAATTGATAGAAAGTTAACTATAATGGCGTATAAGTGTGACATGTGTAAAGAGGTTGGTGGCACACCAAATTGCATTAAAGCATGTCCAAAAGATGCTTTAAAAGTAGCTACTCCTAAAGAAGATAAGACAGATCGTAATGTTAAAGCGGTTTTAGAATTGCTTAACATTAACAAAAATCTTTAGGTTATAAAAATCCATGAAAGAAAGGGATGTTAGAGATGTCAACAAATACTGCCATGATAAATATAGATAAAGAATTATGTACAGGTTGCAGACGTTGTTCAGAAGTTTGCCCTGTTGACGCAATAGAAGGCAAGGAAGGGGAGCCTCAGCAAATAAATGTAGATAAATGCGTCATGTGTGGACAGTGTGTACAGATTTGTAAAGGTTATGCTCCTATGTATGAAGAAATTCCGACACCTAGAAGCAAAAAGCTTTATGACAGAGGAATGTTAAAAAGTGTAAAGGAACCTATATTTGCAGCCTACAATAAAGGACATGTAATAGAAGTTAGTGATTTATTACAAAATAAAGATGTGTTTAAAGTTGTACAATGTGCGCCAGCAGTAAGAGTGGGCTTAGCTGAAGATTTTGGATTAGAACTTGGAACACTTACGCCAGGAAAGTTGGCAGCAGCACTTCGTAAGTTGGGATTTGAAAGAGTGTATGATACAAACTTTGCTGCAGATTTAACTATAATGGAAGAAGGTACTGAGCTTATAAAAAGGGTAACAGAAGGTGGAACTTTACCAATGTTTACATCCTGTTGTCCTGCATGGGTTAAATATGTAGAACAGACATATCCAGAGCTTACCAATCATCTTTCAACTTGTAAATCCCCACAGCAGATGGCTGGAGCGATGTTTAAAACTTATGGTGCAAGAATTAACAATGTAAACCCAGCTGAAATGTATAGTGTATCTGTTATGCCATGTACATGTAAACCTTTTGAAGCAAACAGAGAGGAAATGAATGATAGTGGATACAGGGACGTAGATGTTGCTATAACTACAAGGGAACTAGCTCAATTGATAAAAGATAAATCTATCGACTTCCACAGCTTACCAGAAGAAGAATTTGACAATCCGCTAGGAAACTATTCTGGTGCAGGTACTATATTTGGTTTAACTGGAGGAGTTATGGAAGCGGCTCTTAGAACGGGATATGAACTTATAACTAAGCAGTCAATTCCAAGTGTAGATCTTACTGCTGTAAGAGGCGGAGAAGGCTTTAGAACAGCAGAAGTAGAGGTTGGTGACTTAAAATTAAAGGTTGGAGTGGTTTCAGGATTAAAGCATGTTGAGCCTTTAATGGAAAAAATAAAGACTGGTGAATGTGATTTGCATTTTGTAGAAGTAATGACCTGCCCAGAAGGATGTATAAGTGGAGGCGGACAGCCAAAGTTAATTTTCGATGAGGATAGGAGCACAGCATATAGTAATAGAAAAGCTGGACTTTATAACCATGATGCAAATTTAGAGGTTAGAAAGTCACATGAAAATCCTGCTATAAAGGAGATATATGATGAATTTTTAGGAGAGCCTCTAGGACATAAGTCACATGAGCTCTTGCATACACATTATAAATCTAGAAAGGAGAATTAATTAATGTCTAATCGTTTTGTAGCAGCTGATCCAAATAAGTGTATTGGTTGCAGAACTTGTGAAATAGCATGTGCTGTAGCGCATTCAGAGCAAGATATTTTCACCGCTAAGACTGAAGATATTCAATTTCAACCTCGTTTAACAGTAATAAAGACTGCTAAAGTAAGTGCACCTGTTCAATGCAGACAGTGCAAGGACGCCCCATGTGCTAGCGTGTGTCCAGTAAATTGCATAAGCAGTAAGGATGGATATATGGATGTGGATGAAACAGTTTGTATAGGATGTAAAACATGTATGGTGGCATGTCCTTATGGTGTTATTGATTTAGTTAGCCAGTATAAAGATGGCGAAAAGATATTACAAGAAAGATTCAGATATTCAGATGAAGGAGAAGTTCATACAGGTAAAGAAAAAATTATAGCAATTAAATGCGATCTTTGCAGCAATAGAGAAAAAGGACCAGCTTGTATAGATGTTTGTCCTACATCCGCTTTAAGAATTATTAATCATGAAGATATAGAAGAATAGTAGAATTGTATAGATATCCAACTTCGATAATTGACTTAACTAAGGTATTCATAGGGGTATATCTGACAGTACAGAAGAGGTACCCCTATGAATACCGCTAATAACTCAAGCATCCAGGTTGGATATCTATATTTTTAGCTAAAGCTATCTAAATCTATATTGAATTTAGCTATTTTTCTATATATTGTAGCTTTTCCTATTTTTAATAACTCAGCTGCCTTTATGGCATTACCATTACAATAGATGAGAGCATCTTTTATACATTGTTCTTCAACAGATTCTAATGGAATAATTTCTTTTCTGGATGGAGTAGTATCAGCTGGCTTATTTATTGGAGCTTTTGTCTGTAGGTGTTTGGAAGTTATCATAGTATCTTCACAAAGATAATATGATCGCTCAACCACATTTCTTAATTCTCTTATATTTCCGCAAAAGTTATAAGTTTTTAGTTTCTCTATATAGGATGGGTCAATGTATTTTGGATCGCAAGGATTTTTAGAATTTAACTTATTTATATAATATTGAGCTAGAAGTTCTATATCTTCTTTACGTTCTTCTAAAGGAATTAGTTGAAGACTCATTACATTTAGCCTATAGTATAGATCACCTCTAAAATTTTTATTTTCTATTTCATCTGTCAAAGTTCTATTAGTAGCAGCTATAACTCTAACATCTACAGATTTTTCATATGTTCCACCAACTCTAGTAATTTTAAGATTATCTAATACTCTAAGGAGTTTGGATTGTATATCCAATGGAAGTTCGCCAATTTCATCCAAAAATATAGTTCCACCTTCCGCTAGCTCGAATTTTCCAGGGTATCCACCTTTAGAGGCACCTGTAAAGGCTCCTTTTTCATATCCAAAAAGCTCGCTTTCAACAAGTTCTCTAGGAATTGCTGCGCAGTTAACTGCTACAAAAGGGCCATTTCTTCTTGAGCTAAAGTTATGGATGGACTGAGCAAATACTTCTTTTCCAGTTCCACTATTCCCTTCTATTAATATATTACAGTTAGTTTTTGCTGCTTTTTTAGCAAGCTCTACTATTCCCTTCATTTTTTCGTTTTTTGTGAGTATATCATCAAAAGTAAAAGAGGCCTTATATCCCACAACATTGTTTACCATTTTATGAAGATTTTTTGTATCTCTCAAGGATAAGACTAAACCAATAATTTTTCCTCTTAATCTTACTGGTATTATATTTGTTACACATCTTATTCTGCTGCCATTTATATCAAAAATACAATCCTCGCTAAATTGTTTTTCGCCAGTTAATAAAATTGTATGTAAAATATCTTCTTTTAGTATGTCGTTCAGATGAGTTTCGTATAGAAATTCTTCTTTTATACCTAATATTTTAACAGCAGTAATATTAACCTTTTTAATTAAAAGATTCTCATCTGTAACAATTAATCCCTCATAAATAGATTCAAAAATAGCTTGCAATATAAAAGAAGATATGTCGTACTCTAATATGCTGTCCATGTCAATTCTGCACATATCACTGACGTCTTCAAAATAATCTGTTAACTCCATAATTTATCCCCCTCTTGCTATCTATAGTTTAGTATATCACTTTTAAAAAATAAATTAAATAGCAAAATGTTTCAAAATGATAATAATGGATAAATTTATCATTTTGAAACATTACACTTCTCATTATGATAAAAATTAAATATAGAATATTTTACAATCTGATAACAAATATTTTTAAAAATAAAAGGATTTGAACAGTTTTTGTTGAATATTAAACATATAGACGGTTTCCTTGTTATTTTTATTAACATTACACATATTTAATTATTTTTAAAGTTTATGGTTATTTTGATAAACTCAATATAATAAATTATGTTATTTTTTCAATTTAGTTATATAATCTGTTAGACATTTTTAGGAGGAAACATTGATGAAGTTAGAATATATAGAGCCATTTATAAAAGCAAGCCAGAATATATTATTGCAGATAGTTAATGAAGAAGCAGTTTTAGGAAAACTATTCCTAAAAGATTCAACTTTTCATGGAGATAATGTTATAATAATAATAGGCATTGCAGGAGATATAAGAGGACAAGTTATCTTTAATTTATCTCAGAAATCAGCATGTAATGTAGTTTCAAAGATGATGTGTGGAATGCCAGTATCAAGTCTAGATGATATGGCAAAGTCTGCTATAGGTGAACTTGCCAATATGATATCAGGAAATGCAGCTATGTTATTTTCAGAACAGAAAATTAATTTAGATATAACGCCACCAACTATAATGATAGGAGATAACATTGAGATATCTACTACTAAATCACAATCTATTTGTGCGCCATTGCTTATGCAAGATAATTTTTCTTTTGAGATAAATGTTTCCTTATCAGAAAGCTAAATTAAATATATATTTAATATAGGTGAGAACTCCTCGATTAAATAAGAGTTTTCAGAATTAGTCTAAAGTAGCAAAAGATTAAGCCTGCTTTAGACTAATTTTTTATTACTATATAAGGCATCTTCAAAAAACAACTAGTCAGTATGACGCGAAATATCTCTTACATCTTTAACTTATTATTTTATTTTAAATGCCTAATATATATTGAATATTAATATGTCATAAAATTGGGCGTATTGCTTGAAAACTTGAAGTTTATAGTAAATCATGCTAACATTAACTTGATATATTTGTAAATGTAGTTGTGTTTTAAGTGAAAGCCGCTGATTGAGAACTAATGGAGGTTAAAGTCCTAAATGGACTTTAACGGGTAATTTTGCTAGGTAAAAGTTCTAAATGAACTTTTACGGGTAACTTGTGAGTGGAAGCGAAAATTTTAAGTTACCCAGTGCCCGAAGGGAAACAAGCAAAATTACCCAGTGTTCCGACTAAAAGGAGGAAAACAATATGAATAATAAATATTTAATAATTGATACAGCAATACTTCCAGAAGTATTTACTAAGGTTGTTAAAGTTAAAGAATTGATTAGAACTGGGAAAGTAAAGGACATATCAGAAGGTGTAAGATTAGTAGAAATAAGCAGGAGCACTTATTATAAATATAAAGATTTTGTATTTACATTGTCCGAGGGGATAGTAGGGCATAAAGTTACATTAGGTTTAGTATTAGTCCATGAGGCTGGTACTCTCTCTAAAATATTAGATAAAATAGCATTGGAAAAAGGTAATATACTTACAATTAATCAGGATATCCCTATAAATAATGCAGCTAGTGTTACTATAACCTTTGATGCATCTAAACTTGAAATGGAAATTAATACATTAGTAGAAGAATTTAGAGCTACTAAGAATGTAATTAAAGTTGATTTGGTAGCAGTCGAGTAATACTCCCGAAATAAAAATAATTCTATAGCATATCCTAAATCCTCAATGAAACCGCATTATTAAAGTAATATCTGTAGATTTAATTAAAAATAAAAGGAATTTATAATTTAGTGTAGAATTTAAGAGTTAACGTACTTTTAGAGGTGAGGTTATGTTAGGTGTTGAACTAAGGTTTAACGATATTAATATTTCAAATATTGAAAAAAGTGATTTGCCGCAAATACAAACTTGGATGAAGTTGCAAAAACAATTTGTACATGATGAAACAAATTTGCAAGAATTAAAAGAACGATTTTTAGAGAGCTATATAAGTGAATGCGAATTTTTCTTAAAAATAAATAGAGAACAAGAGCTATTGGGAATTATTAAAGGAAGATTAGAGTTCAAAAATCCTAATGAGGCTTGGATTTGGTATTTTTATATTGATGACAAGTATAGAACTGACAATTTAAACAATCAAATCATGGAAGAACTATTGAATTATTTCTTATGTGAGTATGATGTAGATATTTTTTGTACGAGAATAATAAAAAATGATAGAGAAAGTTTAGAGTTTTGGAAAAACATTGGTTTTAAATCTGTAAGAATGGTCAAGGATTTTTATAGTATAAATGGAAAATGTATGGATATGTTGATTATGAAGAGAGTAGAAGTTTAGAATAAAAGTAATAAATTGGCCTTCAAGTAAATATTAATATATAGTAAAACGTAACTTTTACAAATTAAATTTACTATTGTGAAGGTGAGGGGAAAAAATTGAAATACACACGGTATGACTTAAAAAGAGATAATGATAATAAAGCCTTTATTGCTGTTATATTTTTAATATTAGTATTGGCATTTGTATTCGGAACTGTTATTTTTAAGTTATTTATAAAAAGTCCTATTAGTTCAAATATAAAGACCGACAGTGTTTCGAACAGGTCTAGCCAGAAAGCTGATACTAAATCTTCGGTTAACTTAAATAATAGTAAGATTACTAAGTTTGTGGCGATACAGGGAGGTATATATCAAAGCAAAGAAAATGCTGATGCAGAGAGAAATCTCTTAACACAGTATGGGACTCCTTTTACTGTAACTGAAGATAACAAAACAAGAGTATTCTTAGGCATATATACAGAAGAACAAGCTGAGAGAATCATGAAATCTCTTACAGAACAAAAAGTTGATAATTCAAAAATGACATTTACATTAAATAATAATGACTTATGCGATGTAGAAATAGCAGAAATAATAAATGCAAATATACAAATATTAAATAAGCTTGCTGAGAAAAATGTCAAAGCGATACAAACTGAAGACTTAAAGAAATGGTGCATAGCTTTAAAAAAGGTGGACAAAGATAGTAAGAATATATTGATACTAAAGGATATACAAGATCATATAAGCAAGATGCCTAAGGAGTTAACAAAAGAAAATGTTGCAGAAAACTATACCTATTTATATAGCATCATAAAAAAAATAGGTTCAAAATAATGGAATTAAGCAGACGGCGGTAAATAAAAAACTGTTTGTCTGCTTTTGTTTTTATAATTATTAATGAATTCACATAAAATCTAAGTTTAACCTTATGAGAAAAATAAATACATATGAATTAATTTAAAATTTTTTTAAACTATATTGTTATATACTTGTGTATAATTTTATTAAATGTTAAACTATATAAGATATATTATTAAGGTAGGGGATGTATGTGAGAGGGGCTGAAAAAAGCATAAGTTTCTTATGGTTTGTAATATTCCTAGGAGCAGTATGTGGAAGCCTTATAGGTGATATACTGGGGGATAGTTTAAGTATTTTAAGTTTTTTGAAAAATTCTTATTCTGTAGGTATGTCAACGCCGATTGTGTTAAACTTGAAAATTATGGTTTTAACATTGGGTTTAAACTTTAATATTAATATTATGACTATAATTGGTGTAATTATGGCTATAATACTATACAGAAGATATTAGACAGAATATCCGTCGCATCTTTGACTTGTTATTTTCTTTTAGATGCCTTAGATGTTTTGATAATTAAATAGGATGTGGTTTAATGAATATTGTGTTAGCATCAGCTTCAATTAGAAGACATGAACTTCTAAAAAGACTTACAGATAAATTTGAAATAATAGTAAGCGATTTTGATGAAAATGCAGTTGAATTTGATAGCGATTGTGGTTCTTATGTAATGAAGCTTGCTGAAGGAAAAGCATTAAACGTATGTAAAAATGTACATAATGAATCGATTATAATAGGTTGTGATACTATTGTGTCCTTTGGAAACAAAATATTAGGAAAGCCAGAGAATGAAGAAGAAGCATTTAATATGTTAAAGTTTTTAAGTGGGACTTCTCATCAAGTATACTCAGGTATAGCTGTGGTAAATAGTGCATCAGGTAAAATAATAACGGACTATGTTTGTACTAATGTTAAGTTTTCTGATCTATCTGATGATGTAATAAGAAAATACATAGAAAGAGGAGAATATAAGGATAAAGCGGGAGCCTATGGAATACAAGGATACGGTGGAGTTTTTGTTGAAGAAATTCACGGATGCTATTATAATGTCGTAGGGCTTCCATTAAATAAATTATCGAAAATGTTAAGGGAGATGGGGGTAAGTTCATAAAAGGAGTATGATTCATGAAAGAAACATTAAAAATTATGGATTTACCTACAAATGAAAGACCAAGAGAAAGACTTTTAAGATATGGCGTAGAAAACCTATCTAATTCTGAGCTTTTAGCAATTATTTTAAGATCAGGAAGTAAGAAGGAAAATATATTAAATCTAAGCAGTAGAATTATTAAAGAAAATGGTGGATTAAATGGACTTTTAAATTGTACAGCTGATGATTTTATAAATTTGCATGGAATTGGAAAAGCCAAAGCTGCTCAGCTTATAGCTATAGCAGAAATTTCAAAAAGAATTAAATCTTACAAGGATGGGAATGAATATAAAATTGTTAATCCAAATGATGCAGCAGAACTTGTAATGAAAGAGATGAGATATCTTAGACAAGAATATTTAAGAGTAGTTATGTTAAATACAAAAAATATTGTGATATGCATAAAAGACGTTTCCGTTGGAAGTCTCAATTCTTCTATAGTTCATCCAAGGGAAGTGTTTTGTGATGCTATTAGAAAAAGCAGTGCATCTATAATAATATGTCATAATCATCCATCTGGTGATCCTACACCAAGCAATGAAGATATAAATGTAACCCATAGGTTAAAAGAATGTGGAAAGCTTTTGGGGATAGATTTACTTGATCATATAATAATTGGAAATGGGACTTATATAAGTTTAAAACAAAAAGGAATATTGTAAAATCGAAAGGAGAAAATAAAATGGGATTTTTTGGTATATCTCGTGATATGGGAATTGATTTAGGTACAGCTAATACATTAATATATGTTAAAGGAAAAGGAATTTTACTTAGAGAGCCTTCAGTTGTGGCTATAAATAGTGATGTTAAAAAAGTACTTGCTGTTGGTGACGAAGCAAAACAGATGATAGGTAGAACACCAGGAAACATTGTAGCTATAAGACCTCTTAAGGATGGGGTAATAGCTGATTTTGATGTAACACAAGCAATGCTTAAGAAATTTATTGAAAAAATAAGCCCTAAATCTGCATTTACTAGTCCGAGAATTGTTGTATGTTTTCCAGCCGGTATTACTGAAGTTGAAAAGAGAGCTATAGATGAGGCTACAAAGCAGGCTGGCGCTAGAGATGTTTTACTTATGGAAGAGCCTATGGCTGCAGCTATTGGGGCTGGACTTCCTGTAAATGAGCCAACTGGAAGCATGATTGTAGATATTGGAGGCGGTACAACTGAAGTAGCAGTAATATCACTTGGTGGTATTGTTACAAGCAAATCCTTAAGAGTTGCTGGCGATGAACTTGATCATGCAATTATCAGCTATATAAAGAAAGAATATAATCTTGCAATTGGAGAAAGAACTGCAGAGAATGTAAAAATACAATTAGGTTCAGCATTTGATACTGGAGAAGATAATTCTATGGAAATTAGAGGAAGAGACCTAATATCAGGTCTTCCTAAAGTTATAAATATCACAGAAAGTGAAATAAGAGACGCCCTAAAAGAACCTGTAGCAGCAATAATTGATGCTATTAAAACAACACTTGAAAAGACACCACCAGAACTTGCATCAGACATTATGGACAAAGGAATCATGCTTGCTGGTGGGGGAGCAATGCTTAGAGGAATAGACCAATTAATAAATAAAGAAACACATATGCCTGTTCATATAGCTGAATCTCCGCTTGATTGCGTTGCCCTTGGTGCTGGAAAAGCATTAGATACTATTGATAAGATAGTAGCTAGTAGAAAATAGTAAATAACAATGAAATTTTTTAGAAACAAACTGGCGGTAACTATAGTGGTACTGTCAGTTACATTTTTAATTTTAATTTCACGTAGTGTCAAGGGAGATAACATGTCTTTTATGAAGAATGGCATAGGCGTAACTTTTAATTCTGTGCAGGGTGGAATATTTAGGTTCAATAGTGGCGTAAAAGATTGGTTTGGTTTTGTTTTTAACTTTTCTAATGTAAAAAAAGAAAATGAAGAATTAAAAAAGAAAAATAATAAGCTTGAAAGCAAAGCAATTGATTATGAATCTCTTAAAAGTGAAAATGATAGGTTAAGAAATATGCTTAATTTTAAAAGTCAAAATTCTGAGTATAATTATATAGGCTGTGATATAAGAGGAAAAGGTTCAAGTGGGCTTTTAGATCAATTTGTAGTAAACAAAGGAAGCAAAGACGGCATTGAAAAATATATGTTAGCTATAAGTTCTCAAGGGGAGGTAGTAGGTCAGGTAACTTCAGTAGGTAATAACTGGTCTATGGTTCAAACCTTAGCAAATGTAAACACTAATGTAAATATTGCAGTTAGTGGATATATAGAAAGAACAAAAGACAATGGCATAGTACAGGGATATAAAAATAGTAGTAATGAATTACTTGCTGAGTTAAGCTATTTGCCTTTGGATGCGGATATAAAAAAGGGCGATGTAGTTTGTACTTCAGATATTGCAACCCCGTACCCAGGACTTTATCCAAAAGGAATTAGAATTGGATCAGTAATAGATATAGAAGAAGACAAGGGAAAAGTAATGAAAAATGCCATAATTAAGCCATATGTTGACTTCAATAAGCTTGAAGAACTATTTATAGTTGTTCCTAAGGAAAAAATAGATATAAAATACTAAGGTGATATAAAATGAGAAAAATATTAATTTTATTTCTTTTGTCTATTCTATTTTTTATGCTGGATAATGTACTAATGCCATTTCTTGCCATAAAAACTATATATCCAAGTTTACTTTTAGTTTTTATGATTTGTTATTCTATGGTTAATGGGAAATGGGAAGGATTGTGGCTTGGAGTTTTTTGTGGATTACTTCAAGATATATATTTTACTAGTGGATTTGGATTAAATGCCCTAATAAACATGATTATATGTATAATTGCAGGTGTAATAGGTGATAACATTTTTAAGGAAAAAAGCCTTATTCCTGTAGCATCATGCTTTTCCTTGAGTTTTTTAAAAGGCACCGTACTGCTAATAGTATTGTATTTCTTAAAAATAAATGTTGATTTTAAAGATGTATTTTTTATTGCTCTTTATAATATGGTTATTAGTGCAATAATATACAAGAAAGTATACAAATTATGTCAAAAAGAGTACATGCAGAAAAGATGGAAGTTTTAGAGGAATGGTGATTTTATGAAAGGTGATAAAAAAAGAGAGTTTACTAGGTACACGGCATTAATAGTAATTATGTGTCTTATATTTACTGCTATTACCTCACAACTGTTTGTGCTTCAAGTGGTAAAAGGAGAAGAGTATAAAGAAAAGGCAAATACTAGGTCAATAAGAGAGATACCGGATGCTGCACCAAGAGGAAATATTGTAGATAGAAATGGAGCGGTACTCGCTAAAAGCGAACAAAGCTATGTTTTGGTTTATAATCAGACAGATGAAAGTGACAAAACATTCTTTGATACTATGGACAAGGTGTTTAAAATTCTAGATGAAAATGGCGAAACGAAACAAGACGATTTTGAGCTTAAAATAGATCCCTTTAGCTTTGTCTTTAGAAGTAATGATGCCAAAACACAAAGAATGCTTGAAATAAGATTTAAAAGAGATAGAGGTTTGAACGAAGAATTAGAAAAAAATTTATCTAAAGATAAGAAAAAAAAGTTAACTAAAGAAGAACAAGATAAAATTGTAGATGAAGAACTACTAAAGATAACACCGGAAGAAACTTTTAAAAAATTGATAAAACAATATGGAATAGATGACAAGAAGTATTCACTAGAAGAGCAAAGAAGATTTATGATAATAAAAGATAAAATGAAAATGCAGAGTTTTTCAGGTTATAAACATGTAGTTGTAGCAAGCAATATAAAGAAAGAGACTGCATTTAAGTTTAAGCAAATGTTAAATGATCTTCCAGGAATAGATGTTACCACTCAACCTATAAGAAGTTATCCTAATGGAGAATTAGGCTCTGCCTTTTTAGGTTATATATCTAAAATAGCATCGGATCAGGATAAGTATCAGGAAAAAGGGTATGACGTCAGCAGTGATTATGTAGGTACTGCTGGTATAGAAAGTGTATTTGAAGATAGACTTAAAGGATCAAAGGGTGGAAAAATTGTTAAGTTAAATAAAAATGGAAGAATTATCGAAGAGCTTGGAAGAAGAGACCCTTACCCAGGGCAAACTGTTCAGCTTACCATTGATAAAGACGTTCAAGCTGCTGTGGAGAAAGCTTTAGATGATAAAATGGCAGAATTAAGGGCAAATCCTTATGCTCAAATTGGTTCCAATACCGCAAATGCTACTAGAGGAGCAGCTGTAGCTATAGATGTAAATACTGGAGCTGTAATAGCTTTAGCCAGCAGACCAGGTTATGACCCTAATTGGTTTGCAGCGCCAGGAGGATTAACCACAGAACAATATAAGCAATTATATCCTAATGTAGATGAAATTGGAAGAAAATTTATTGAACAAAGAGGACTTACAAGTTATTATCCAGGACAAAGTGAAGAGGATGTGCTAAATAAACTATTTCCTGTGGATAAAAGCATAAAAGATAAAACTGTGAGACAGGATATTCATGATATAATACCTAAACCATTATTTAATTATGCTACACAATCAAAAAGCATTCCAGGATCTACATTTAAACCAATGACAGCTATTGCGGCCCTTGAAAGCGGAGTAATAACTCCAGATTTTGGAGTAGATGATCAAGCGTATTTTGATAAGGGGACTGGACCAGGCGGAAGAGTGTGGTTTACTACTGATGGCCCTAATGGATGGGTTAACTTATCGAAGGCATTAGAAAGATCAAGTAACCCTTACTTTATGAAAGTAGGAGAAATGCTAAGGAATTCCTTTGGTGATGATATATTAGCTAAATATGCATGGAAATTTGGATTAGGTGTTGAGCCTAATTCAAAGGCAAAACCAGCTACAGGTATAGAAATACCAGAGGCATTTGGACAGGTATTCAATAACTGGTCTCTGAAAAACAGATATTCTCAAACGTATTTGTGGAATACTATGGAGAGTTTAAAGGCTGGTGGAGATGATAGGGGAAATAAATATACTCCTATAGACTTGTATGACAATGATAAAGATTCAGATAAGGTAAAAACAGCGAAAAGTGATTTAAAAAAGGCAATACAAGATTCCATAAAGGAAGGAGATAAAGCCTTTGATAAAGCTAACTATAAAAATTTGATTAATAATTTAATACAATTAGATCCTCAGTATAGCGGGAAAAATATAAGTGACAAAGAAATAAGTGCTATGTTGAATACTATTTATTATATAACAGTTTCTGATGCAAACAGTCAGATTAGAGCTCCTTTTAATATAGAGGATGCTTCTATAGGTCAAGGTATAAATGAATTTACTCCTGTTCAGTTGGCAAATTATATTGCAACTATTGCCAATGGTGGAACAAGATATAGTGTGCATCTTGTAGATAAATTTTTAGATGCTAATGGAAAAACAATTGAAGAGGTTAAGCCTGAAATTGCAGAAAAAACAGGAGTTAAACCTGAAAATATAGAAGCAGTTAAAGCGGGAATGGCTGCTGTTAACGAAAAAGGTACTGCATCACAGGCCTTTAAAGACTTTTCAATACAAACAGCAGGAAAAACTGGTACAGCTACTATATCTAATGCTCAAGAAAGCTTTGGAAGAACAGATACTGCTGTATATGTTGGATTTGCACCTTTAGAAAATCCCCAAATAGCTGTATGCGTTATGATATTTGATGGTGGTCATGGTGGATCTGTAGCACCAGTTGCTAGAGCTATATATGATGCTTATTTTAATCATAACAATCAAAATAATACGCAAAACAATAATCAAAATCAATCTACTCAAAACAACAATGGTCAATAGAAATTGAAAATTGAGGGCTATTTCGGCCTTCAATTTTTATTTTTAATTTTAAATTTGATATATACATACAAAAAAACGCTTGTATATATCTTTTTTTTAAAATTAAATAGGAATTTAGAAGGATTTGAACTTGTTATGTTGAAATATTACATAAGGTGACTTGTTGGAGGTCTGGTATGTTGAACGATAATATAATTATTAAAGGCAATAGAGATGGTATAAATGCAATTATAAACATGAATAAGTTTAAAGACTTTGAAGAAATGCTCGAAACTTTAATTGTAAAGCTCTCGGCAGGAAAAATGTTTTATAAGGGATGTACCCTTAAAATAACCACTCAACTCAAATATATAAATGAAAAAGAATTTCGCAAACTTAAAGATATTTTGTTTGAGCAATTCTTAATAAAGGACTGTATATTTGAAGATAAAGATGATAAAGATAACAAAGTTTTCAACGGAATTTATGAAGGGCGTACAAAGTTTTTGCGCAGGACTATAAGAAGCGGTCAAGTTATAAATTACCCTGGAAATGTAGTTATTATTGGAGATGTTAATGCTGGCGCAGAAATATATGTCGGCGGTAATATAATCGTTCTTGGAGCTTTAAGAGGATATGCACATGCAGGTTATGGGGGGAATCCTAAGGCTATTGTAGCAGCATTTTATTTACAACCTGAGATATTACAGATTGCAGATATAATGACAAGGTCACCAGAGGATAACGTTAAGCCTCCTTATCCGGAAGTTGCTAGAGTTAAAGGTGATACAATAATTGTAGAACCATATTTGCCTAATAAATTTATTTAATGGAGGTAATGTAAATGGGAGAAGCTATTGTAGTAACATCAGGCAAAGGCGGGGTAGGTAAAACTACCACTACAGCTAATATAGGAACGGCACTGGCAGCCATTGGGAAGAGTGTTGTTGTTGTAGATGGTGATACTGGACTAAGAAACTTAGATGTTTTAATGGGACTTGAAAATAGAATCGTTTTTACACTTTTAGATGTAGTAGAAAATAAATGCAGATTAAAACAGGCGCTAATAAAGGATAAGAGATTTCCAAATCTATATTTACTTCCTACAGCACAAACTAGAGATAAAGATGATATAACACCAGAGCAAATGCTTAATTTAGTAAACGAATTAAAGAAAGAATTTGATTATATTATAATAGACTGCCCTGCAGGTATTGAACAGGGCTTTGAGAATGCAGTAATAGGTGCAGATAGAGCCTTGATTGTAGTTAATCCTGAAGTAACATCTGTTAGAGATTCAGATAGAGTTATTGGAAAATTAGATGCTAAAGGATTAGAAGACCATCAATTAATTGTAAACAGAATAAATTATCAAATGACTAAAAATGGAGATATGTTAGATGTGAATGATATTCTTGATAGCTTAGCAATAAAGCTAATTGGAGTAGTTCCAGATGATAGAAGTATTACTATTTCTACAAATAAAGGGGAGCCTGTAGTTTTAGATAATAAAGCAGTTTCAGGGCAAGCTTTTAGAAATATAGCAAAAAGAATAACTGGTGAAACAGTTCCTTTTATTGAACTGAGCGAGGGAAATGAGGGCATATTTTCATCAATAAAAAAATTATTTGGTATTAAGTAGGGAGGGTGCAAAATGGATTTATTTAAAATATTTTCTCAAAAACCTTCCCCTAAGGATATGGCAAAAGAAAGACTGAAATTAATTTTAATACATGATAGAGCTCATGTTTCTCCAGAAATACTAGAGTCTATAAGAGAGGATATATTAAGGGTTATTTCTAAGTATTTTGAAATTGACGATGAAGAAATCGATGTAAAGATGACTAAAATGGAGGAACTTCAAGGAGAGTCACCAGCTTTAATTGCAAGTATACCAATTAAGAAAATTAAGGAAAATATATAAAAATAAGCAGCTAAACTTATAGGAGGAAGTGTTTGTGTGTTTAAGTATATCCTATAAATTTATTAATATTTTATCATTGAAAAATATTTTTATAAATTTTCTCTACCTTATTTGATTACACAAATACAGAGTAGAAATATATTTTAAAAGAGAAGAATTGATTATAAAGTGACTATACAATGAAACTGTTATCAAATAGTGAGGGCTCTAACTATAATTAAAAGTTTGGGATATAAAATCTAAGATATATATACTCTCAATTGTATTTGAAATTAAAGAATAAATATTGGCGAATTAGTGTGTTAAAATAATCAAAATAGAAAAAAAGTGACACTGCAGAGAATACACTAGTAGATTATTTATTTTTTATTGAAGTTTTGAAATAATTGGACAGAAGTTATGTAAATGTAAAAAACTTGTATACTATTGCAAAGTGGAAATTTAAGTTGCTAATAAAAAGACTGTATACTTTCTTAAATATATGTTTTAAAATACATATCTAAGAAGGTACACAGTCTTTTTATACAGTTTAAAATAATTAATTTAATATTTTAAACTGTATATTAAATAGCTTGTACAATAAAATTTTATATGTACCTAATAGAAACATAACCAAAAATATAACCATTTGGGCTTTCATAACCAACATAAGCCCAATCAGGTGTACTTTGATCCGGATATACTCTAAGAAGATCGCCTTGATTAAGAATTTCGAGAACTGGACTATCCATACTTGGATATCTTCTAAGATTCACATCAGAGTACTTCATAGTTATATAAAAATATGTTCCTGGATAAGATTGTAAGTTTTTTGTTTTCATATTATCTCCGTTGATTGGAGCTGAAGTTGAATTGTTTTTGTCAGTTTTGTTCAATGAGGCTGCATTTACTGACACTGAAGTTGAATTATTTTTATCAGTTCCATTCACTGGGGCTGCGTTTACTGAGACTGAAGTTAATAAACTACCTCCTAGTAATAATGTGGCTATAGATGTTTTTAATCCCTTTTTCATAATAAACCTCCAAGAAAATATTTCTGTAAATAGATAGAATAATACTCGTATTTTCATGAAAATAGTAAAATAATATAAAGCTTTATGAAATAATTCTAAATTAAATATGGAAACTTTGTAAAGTGAATTGTCGTAAAATACCAGTTTTACGTCATGAATCATGTACAAACTATAATTTTTTTATTTCATGACCCCAAAAAGGCATTTTACGATATTCACTTGACTTTTGAAATTTATACTTATTACGAGGCTCAATCGCATTTAAATTCCATAAACTTGCTCAGCAATATTGGTTTATGGTAACAGTTATAGCATAGATTTTTGAAAAATTTTAGCATATTTATAAAAATTAAACTATTACCGCAAAACACTTATTTTATACTTTTCATATTATCAATTTTTATATAAATTAATATTGTATAGTTATTCAATTAAAAATTTATACGATAGCATATGAGAGTATCTTGATAATTTTATGAATTTCCCACTTTATTTTATAAAATAGATACAATATATGCGTCAGCACTATGATATTTAAATATTCCATAGATATTTTTTCGATATTACTTCTTACTCCTTGCCTCTTTTCATTAAATTCATCTATTTGCTTAATATGATACTCGTAACATTTCTTGCTATAAAGTCTAAGGGAGGCTAAATTATGTAAGTTCTTAAACATAGAAAATAGTTGTTTTATTTTTATCATTTGTTTATACATGTTTCTACCTATTGGAAATTTAATAAATAAAGCACTTTTATATCTAAATTCATAAATGAATGATTCAATGCTTTTGGCTCTATGCATATCTACATTTGTTAACAAGTTTAAAGATAAATCTTTAGCTATTTGAAACTAGGTGATGTCATCATATGTTATATCAGCAAGTATAATAAATGTATTACAAATTTTCACTTTATAGAGTAATCCTGAAACTTAATTGTCATATACATTTGTAGTAGTTAGATAGAATGATAAAGGTACTATAGTGCCTGTTATAAATGTTAGACAATGTAATTTGTATCCGCTGTATTTTTCAAGACGAGTACCTTTGTCGTACTTAGCTTTGCTATCATATTTTAAGCTTCTTAAGGCTGTACTATCAATAGCATAAATTCTAGTTTGTAGATTAATAAGTTCAATAGCCATAGCGCAAATACCGTAATGGATGTGACATCTCAGGGCTACCGCCCAATGTCATCAAGTTAATATTCAATAAATTGGATAATTAGTTATATCGCTAAGAACGAAAGTATATTTTTAAAATTATTCACTTTAAACTTTATTTTTTGTATGACAAATAAATTCTACAAGTTATTAAGATTTTTATGAATAAACTTTAGGCAGGATTATTGTTAAAAATATATATCTTTTAAATTCTATAAACTACGTTTTTTATTTTTCTTATACTTTCCTCTTGCAATTCTTTTTATACGAGGGATGTAGAAGATAACCACACTATCATGCGAGAATTTAATCTCAGTAATTATAACATACAGTTAAAGCTTTTGGACTAGGATGAAATCCTATTTCAGCTTTAGTATAGATTTTTAAGAAGTGAATGTATTGTAAGTATATTATACGAGAGACGTAGCCCGCTCTTTGCTTACACTTGGAGAAAAGTAGAGAGTCCAAATCTTAAGTAGATATACTAAATCTATGATTTGGTGATAGTCACTTACACAGAGTGCTGATTTAGTGGGAATCGCTTTCACAGAGTGCGGGGAGTATTAGAGCGGGTAGTTATCGGATAAAATTGTTCATAGATTTTTTTTTTTTATATGGTATAATCATATTTGTATTGGAGGGATAAATTAGTATGCTTAGTAAAATAACTATCAGTAAAAAGCTTTTAAGAGAATTAGATTTTACTGTTATAATAGCGGTTATACTTATAGTAGTATTTGGAGCCATGAATATATATAGTGCTACACATTTGAGGTATGGAAATAGCGTTATGAGAACTCAACTTATTTGGTTAGTTATAGGGTTAATTCTTACGTACTTTATTTTAGTATTTGATTACTCGATAATTCAGGGCTATGCTAATATAATATATTGGTTTGGAATTTTTTTACTTATATTAAATGATACGATATTTAAATCTACTGTCAATGGAGCTTCATCTTGGATGAAAATAGGGGGATTTTCTATGCAGCCTTCCGAGTTTGCCAAGCTAGGTATGATAATAATGCTTGCAAAGCAATTGGACAGCATGGAGGGTAAAATTAATAATGTGAGAAATTTCTTCAAATTAGCTGCTTATGCTGCACTTCCCATGCTTTTAATAGTAATTCAGCCTGATATGGGGATGACTATGGTTTGTTTTTTTATTGTGCTAGGAATATTTTTTGCAGCTGGTTTAGATTTAAAAATAATGGGCGGCGGGATTATGGGCTTAATTGCACTTATTGCTATAGTCTGGAATTCGCCTTTAATGCAGGCCTATTGGAAGAGTAGATTGCTTTCCTTTCTAAATCCAGAGGCTGATGAACTAGGGACTGGACTTCAACTCATACAGTCTCAAATAGGGATAGGGTCCGGTGGAATCCTAGGTAAAGGATTTTTAAAAGGCACCCAGATAGCAGGAGGATTTATTCCAGAAGCACATACAGACTTTATTTTTTCTGTTGTAGGTGAAGAATGGGGCTTGGTTGGAGCAATAATTTTATTAGTGCTCTATGGAATAATTATCTATAAGTTTATAAACATTGCAAGGAATTCAAAGGATAGATTTGGATCTATAATCTGTGTAGGTGTAATTTCTACTATGATGTTTTCTATATTACAAAATATAGGAATGACTATTGGTATAGCGCCTATTACTGGTATTACATTACCCTTTATGAGTTATGGAGGCAGCTCTATGCTAACAGGTTTTATGAGCTTAGGACTTGTTTTAAATATAGGAATGAGAAAAAAGAAAATCAATTTTTAGGGGGATAAATGTTATGAGAATTGCTTTTATTGCACATGATAAAAAGAAAGATGATATGATAGAATTTGTAAAAAGATACAAAGACATTTTTGAAGCACATGAGTTATTTGGTACGGGAACAACAGGAAGTCTTATAACTGAAATTATTGGATTAAAAGTTCATAGATTTCTTTCAGGTCCTCTTGGGGGAGACCAGCAAATAGGTGCAAAAGTAGCACAAGGAGAGATGGATTTTATCATTTTTTTAAGAGATCCCCTTACATCTCAGCCCCATGAGCCAGATGTTAATGCATTACTCCGAATATGTGATGTTCATTGTGTGCCTCTTGCAACCAACTTGGGATCAGCAGAAGTTTTTGTAAAGGCATTAAAAAATCGTGAAGAATCTAAGTAATTTTGTACAAGCTCTAGCAATTAATTTGCTAGAGCTTATTTTTATGGAGCTATAGAGGTACTAGGCTGAAAGCTAACTTATACGCCGGGCTATGTTTCCAAGCTTCAGTCCGTTAAAAACTTTTAGTCAGTTTAAAGCTTGGAAACATAGCCCCTTGTGTAAGTCAATTTTCTAGTTTGAAGTCCTATAGTATTGCCCTATTGTATAGATAGCTAAGAGTGTTTAGGTATCTTAAAGTCATAAAACCATAGATTTTAAAATATATATAATATATCAGTAACTATGGGAGGTTACATTATACCAACTGTTAATAAAAAATTGGGGGGCAATTTTATCTATGGGAAACTATAACTCAGAGTACGAAAGTTATTATAATTCTTTAAAAAAGAGCAGCAAGACAAGGCATTTTCCATCTTATAATAAAAGCTTTAACTATAATGAGACAGGAAAATCTAAAAAAAATTATTGGCTATCAAGAATAACGAGAGACTTAGTAGGTGTACTTATTCTGTTTATCATTGTCTTAAGCTGTAAGCTAATAGTAACGCCTAAAACTCAGGTAGTATACAATTATTCTAAACAAATTCTAAATCAAAACTATGAATATACTAATTTAAAAGAGAAGTATAAAAATATAGATATTAGAAAATTTCAAGATAAGATTACTAATATAATTGAAGAAATAAGAAGTAAAGTTACTGGAACTGAAACTGTTGATAACAAGATTAAAAATGAATTTGTACTTCCGGTTGCAGGAATAGAAACATCTCCCTTTGGATATAGGGAGGATCCTATAACAAAAGAAAAAAAGTTCCACGAGGGAGTAGACATTGACGTCAAGGAAAATACAGAGGTAAAAGCCTCATATGATGGAAGAATAAAAATTTGTGGTGAGGATAAACAGTTAGGTAAGTATATTCTGATAGATCATGGAAATGGCATAGAAACTAAATATGGACATTTAAATGAAATACTTGTAGGAAAAGAAGATGCGGTTAAAAAGAGTCAGATTATAGCCAAAAGTGGCAATACAGGCAAATCTACTGGACCGCATCTTCATTTTGAGCTTTTATACATGGGAGAAAATAAAAATCCAGATGAGTATTTTGAGATAGTCAAAAAGTAATGTATAGAGGTAATTCTGTGGTTAGGGTAAGTAGATATTTTGTTCCTTATATAATATTTTTAATTGCTATAGGATACAAAGGACAACTAGTTTATTCTTTTTTAATTGTTATTATTCATGAATTTGTTCATTATCTGGTTGCTAGATATTATAATTTTTGCGGTTTTGATATAGAACTTATGATTGTTGGAGCGGCATTAAGATTTAGAGAACTTGATGAGGCATCTCCAAAAGAAGATTTAATTATATCTATATCTGGTCCTATGGCAAATCTAGTTCTATGTATTGTTTTTTTTCTTTTACATAAGGAATTTCCCTGTAAGGAATTCTATATGTTATTTGAAGGAAATTTGGCTATAGGATTATTTAACCTTATTCCTGCATTTCCTTTGGATGGTGGAAGAATATTAAGAGATATATTGAATTTTAAACTTATGTATAAAAAGTCTAATAAAATAATGATTACTACGAGTATAATTATTGGATCAGTAATTATGCTTATTTATATATTGTTATTTTTAAAGGGTAATAATATTTTTAGTATAGGAATAATAGGTATATTTATTATAATATCATCGCTTAGAGAGAAGGAAAGGATATCATATATAATTATGGGAGATATTATAAAAAAGAAATATAAATTTATATATAGAGGGTATATTGAAAATAAAAATACTTCTATATATTATAAAAAAGATTTATTAAGTATAATGGCTCTATTTGATAAAAATAAATATAATGTTTTCACAGTTCTAGATGAAGAGATGAAAGTTATGGACATAATTTATGAGGAAGAGATAATTAGTGCTTTAAAAACCTATGGGAATATTACCATAAAGGAATTTATGAAAATAGAAAATAACGAAAGATGAAAATTATATTTTAAATTTATAATTTATTATGTTAGAATATAAAAATGTGATATACACAAGAGGAGGATTTTCAATGAATAAGGTTACTGATGATATATTGTTTAGAGTAGAAAAGCCTGCGCGTTATATAGGTGGAGAGTTAAATTCTTATAATAAAGATAAAAATAAAGTAGATATTCGTTTTGCATTTTGTTTTCCAGATGTTTATGAGGTAGGAATGTCACATTTGGGGATGAAGATTCTTTACCATATTTTAAATGAAAGAAAGGATACTTATTGCGAAAGAGTTTTTGCTCCATGGCCTGATATGGAAAAACAGATGAGGGAAAATAACATTCCTCTTTATGGATTAGAAAGTAAGGATCCTATAAATAACTTTGATTTTATTGCTTTTACCCTTCAATATGAAATGAGTTACACTAATATATTAAATATGTTAGATTTAGCTGGTGTACCTATAAGGGCCTCAGAAAGAGGTGAGGATGACCCTATTGTATTTTGTGGTGGTCCTTGTGCTTATAATCCTGAGCCACTTTATGATATAGCTGACTTCTTTGCTATAGGCGAAGGAGAGGAGCAAATGGAAGAGATTATGGACCTTTACAGAAAATATAAGGGTAAGAGTAAAAAAGAATTTTTAAGAGAAATATCACATATACAGGGTATTTATGTTCCATCACTTTATTCAGTGGAATATAAAGAAGATGGAACAATAAAAGAATTTAAGCCTCTATATGATGATGTACCAGCAGTAGTTAAAAAGAGAATAATAAAGAACTTTAATGATGTAGTCTATCCTAAGAATTTAATTGTTCCTTACACTGAGATAGTACATGATCGAATAACTTTAGAAACTTTTAGAGGATGTACTAGGGGATGTAGATTCTGCCAAGCAGGAATGATATATAGACCTGTGAGAGAAAAGAGCACAGATAAACTTTTAGAAACAGTAGAAGAGCTTTTAAAGAATACAGGATATCCAGAAGTATCATTAACATCACTAAGCATCTGTGATTACTCAGATTTACAAAATTTAATTCATAAATTTATAGAGAAGTATGAAAAAGAAAAAGTAGGGGTATCTCTACCGTCATTAAGAATAGATTCTTTCTCTGTGGACCTAATAAATGAAATACAAAAGGTTAGAAAAACAGGGTTAACCTTTGCGCCAGAAGCGGGTTCACAAAGAATGAGAGATGTTATAAATAAAGGGGTAACTGAGCAGAATTTAATGGATTCAGTAAAAAATGCTTTTGAATCTGGTTGGTCCACAATAAAACTATATTTTATGATAGGATTACCATATGAAACTATTGAAGATGTAATAGGTATAGCAGATTTAGCTGAAAAAGTAACAGATCAGTACTTTAAAGTTCCGAAAGATAAGAGAAAGAAAGGGTTAAAGGTTACTGTAAGCACTTCTATATTTGTTCCTAAGGCCTTTACTCCCTTCCAATGGGTACCGCAAATAAGAATGGAAGATGTGAAGGAAGAAATAAAAGCATTAAGAGGAGCTATAAAAAGCAGAAGTATTTCTTACAACTGGCATGAAACTCCTGTGAGCTATTTAGAAGCTATATTTGCAAGGGGAGACAGAAGAGTTTGTGATGTTTTAGTAAAGGCTTTTGAAAAAGGAGCTAAATTTGATGGTTGGTCAGAGTATTTCAACTATGATGCATGGATGGAAGCTTTTAAAGAATGTGAAGTAGACGGAGATTTTTATGCATATAGAGAAAGAAGTTATGATGAGATACTTCCATGGGATTTCTTAGATATAGGGGTTTCCAAAGAATTCTTAATAAGAGAAAATGAAATGGCAAAAAAAGCAGAACTAACACCTGATTGCAGAATGGGTTGCACAAATTGTGGAGTAAACACTAAGTTGGAAGGGAAGTGCTTTGACGGTGCGATATTTAATAAAATTCAGTAAAGAAGATAGTATAAAATTTGTAGCTCACTTAGATTTAATGAGAACAATCCAAAGAATGATGAAAAGATCAGGACTTCCAGTTCAATATTCTAAAGGATTTAATCCTCATATAAATATGTCACTAGCACAACCGTTGGCAGTAGGAGTTTATTCCTCAGGAGATTATCTTGATGCAGCCTTTGATGAAGAGCTAGATGAAAGTACAATAGTGGAAAAATTAAATTCAAGTGCACCTATGGGTATAAAAGTATTTGAAGCTGTAAAAATAAAAGAAGAGCAAAATAAAAAAGTTTTTAAGTCTATGGCGGCAATTGATGCAGCAAAGTACACTATAAAGATAAAATATAATAGTGTAGAATTTTTGAATCAAGACATGGAAAAGTTGCTAAATACTCAACAATGGGAAACTATAAAGAAAAGTAAAAGCGGAGAAAGCAAAGTTAATATAAGATCCATGATTAAAGAAATTAAGTATGAAATAGTTGATAATATTTTAATTATACACACAACTGTTTCTTGCGGAAGTAGAGAGAATTTATCATCAGAGCTTTTAGCAAAATTCATTCAAGAAAATACCAGAGAAGCAAAGGTTGATGCGTTTGTGGATATAAAAAGAGAAGAAATGTATGCATTGGTGAAAAGGAAATTAGTTCCGCTATACAAATATGCAAAAATGCTATAGTTCAAAGGTCGAAAGTTAACTTTCTAGTTATTTTCCTTATATAGAATTTCTAGTCCAAATTTTGGCTTATAGTTTAGCTTTGGTTAAATTATAAGCCTTGTTTTACAGAAAAGAAGGTGGGTATGTTGAAAGAAATATTTATAGAAAGACAAAAGGAACTTTTAAGAATTGCAATAAAAGAAAAGGACGAATTAAAGGAGTGCTTAATTGAAGAAGAAACTGGTGAACCCTATCCTGGAGAGATTTATAAAGGTATAGTTAAGAATATTGTGCCTGCTATAAAATGCGCTTTTATAGATATAGGCCATAAAAAAAATGTATATATGTATTTAGATGAAAAGTTCAAAAATACGAAATTAAAAAAAGGCGAGGAAATATTAGTACAGGTAATCAAGGAAGACTTGGGGAGCAAAGGAGCTAAAGTTAGCAATGTACTAAGCTTGCCAGGAACATATTGTGTTTTAGAAACTATTAATAAAGATATAAGTTTTTCAAAAAAAATAACTGATAATGATATAAAAAATTATATTGCACAAAATTTAAAAAAGCCTAGAGGTATAGGCGTAAAAATAAGAACTAATGGAGTAGACGTTTCAATAGATGCAATAAATGAAGAACTAAATAAGCTTTATGATTTATATTTGAATATGTGCAATAAGGCTAAATATTCTACTGATGTTGGGCTATTGTTCGATGATGGTGGTATTTTAGGAAGAGTATTAAGAGATAAGCTAAGCGGGACTAATTTAAAGATATATGTTGACAATGAAGAAGATTATAATTATGTAAGTGAATTTTCCCGTAGTATAATTGATTCAAAGATTAACATAAAACTTCACAAAGAAAGTAGAACTCTATTTGCTTATTATGGTATCGAAAGGGAAATATTGAGCTTAAGAAATAATAAAATTATGCTTCAATGTGGAGGGTACATAGTTATTGATAAAACGGAAGCAATGTATGTTATAGATGTTAACTCTGGTAAGAATGTTAAGGGAAGCTCAATACGAAAAACAGCATATATTACTAATTACCAAGCAGCACAAGAGGTTGCAAGGCAGATAAGACTCAGAAATCTAAGCGGAATTATAGTTGTAGATTTCATAGATATGGATGATGAAAATAATAAACAAAAGATATTAAATTTATTAAAAGAAGGATTTCTTGGAGATAAGAATAAAACCATAATATATCCTTTTACTGAATTAAATCTAGTTCAGATCGCAAGAAGAAGATCAGGAAAATCTATATATGAATACATAGAAGAAGATTGTGGCTTATGCAGTGGAAAAGGTAAAAGAATAAAGCTATCTTATATGTGCATGCTTATAAAAAATGAAATTTTTAGAATTGATGAACAAAGAGAAATAAAAGATTTATATATTGAGTTAGATGAAAACTACAAAAAGGACATAGAAGGGGATATATTAAGCTTTATTAAAAATATAAGTGCGTTAGATAAAAAAGTGTATATTAACTATGTTAAAGGAGAACATTTTAAAGTTGAACCACTAATATTTATGAATCAAATAGAAAACCTGCAGATTTTTAAAGTTTATGGATAAAAAAACTTTACAAGGCACTATATATGTGTTAGAATGGCATTTGTAGACCGCACAGAGAAGGTTATGTAAATCATAAAGAGGAGTTTCATAGATACATACTGTTTATGTACCTTAATTGGCGAGACTGGATAGAGGAGGTGTTTTGATGTACGCAGTTGTAGTTACTGGAGGAAAGCAATACAGAGTTGCACAAGGAGACGTTATATACGTTGAAAAGTTAAACGCTGAAGTTGATACAACAGTTGAACTTGACAATGTTCTTGTAGTAAGCAAGGAAAGTGGAGAGTTAGTTGTTGGAAAACCTGTAGTTGAAGGAGCTAAAGTTACTGCTAAGGTTTTAGCTCAAGGAAAAGGCAAAAAAATACTTGTTTTCAAGTATAAGAGAAAGAAAGACTACAGAAAGAAACAAGGACACAGACAACCATATACAAAACTTCAAATAGAAGCAATTAATGCTTAATTATGGTTACTGTAGAGTTTAAGAAAAAATCTTGTAATTTGGTTTCAGTTGCTTTAAAAGGTCATGCAGAATCAGTAGATGAAGGATACGATTTAGTATGCTGTGCTGTTTCTAGTATATCTCAAACTATCTTATTAGGAATAGTTGAGGTTTTAAAGTTAAAGATTGATTACTCTATAGATGATGGCTTTCTAAGCTTTTCATTAGAAGACTTATCTATTGATGAGATAAAAGAGTGTCAAGTACTTATGGAAACTATGTTACTTGGTTTGAAAAGTGTAGAATTAAATTACGGTGAATATATAAAAGTTAAAGTAGAGGAGGTGTAGTACATGTTACTTATGAACCTTCAGTTATTTGCTCATAAAAAAGGAGTAGGTAGCTCAAGAAACGGTAGAGACAGTGAATCCAAAAGACTTGGTACTAAATGTGCTGATGGACAATTCGTTTTAGCTGGAAACATACTTGTTAGACAAAGAGGAACAAGAATTCATCCAGGAAATAACGTAGGCAAAGGTAGTGACGATACTCTTTTCGCTAAAATCGACGGAGTAGTTAAATACGAAAGAGTTGGAAAAGATAAGAAAAGAGCTAGCGTATACCCTGTAGTTGTTGAAGAAGCAATAGCAGAATAGTTTTAACATAAAGCACCCTTAAATAGGGTGCTTTTTTAAAGCTTTAAAGAGTTGAACAAAATTCCACAAAAGAACAATAATTTTAGCAAATTTTGTGGTATTATATAAGCAGGATATTAGAGAAGAATAAGTTTGGGTTTATTAATAAAATTAACATAGTCCTTATAGGTATTTTTTAAAATGCTATATTAAAAAATAATGTTTAGCTAACAATATATTCAATTAACTTTTAAGATAGAAACATATAAATTTGAAAGAAATCGCGTAAAGCATTCATATATATTTTTATGGATTCAGTTTATGGGAATAATAATATTTAAATGCATAGATGCACAAAAATTTTAGTAGTTAACTATAAAAAAAGGAGTGAATACTTATGTTCGTAGATACAGCCAAGATATTTGTTAAATCCGGAGATGGAGGAAATGGATCTATTTCTTTTAGAAGAGAAAAATATATACCTTTAGGTGGACCCGATGGAGGAGATGGAGGAGATGGAGGAAATGTTATTCTAGTAGCAGATCCAAATATGACTACTCTTTTAGACTTTACATATAAAAAGAAATATGTAGCAGAAAGAGGTGGCAATGGAGAAGGCTCTAAATGTTTTGGTAAGGATGGAGAAAATTTATATATAAAGGTTCCTATGGGAACGGTAGTAAGGGACATTGCTACTGATAAAATAATGGTTGATTTATCTCATTCAGGAGATGAGTACGTAATAGCAAAAGGAGGAAGAAAAGGAAGAGGAAACGTAAGGTTTAAAACAGCTACTAGACAGGCGCCAGATTTTGCAGAACCAGGTATGCCTGGTGAAGAGAGATGGGTATCCTTAGAACTTAAAGTTCTTGCAGATGTTGGTTTACTGGGATTCCCAAACGTAGGGAAATCGACTTTACTTTCAGTAGTAACAAAGGCTAAACCTAAGATAGCTAATTATCATTTTACTACTTTAAATCCTAACCTTGGAGTTGTAGATATGCCAGGAGTTCCAAGCTTTGTAATTGCTGATATTCCAGGAATAATAGAAGGAGCTTCAGAAGGAGTAGGACTTGGAATAAAGTTTTTGAGACACATAGAGAGAACAAGACTTTTAATACATGTTGTTGACATATCAGGAGTAGAAGGAAGAGATCCTTTTGAAGACTTCTTAAAGATAAATGAAGAGCTTAAAAAATATAGTATAAAACTTTGGGATAGACCTCAAATAATTGCAGCAAATAAGAGTGATATGCTTTATGATGAAGAAATATTTGAAGATTTTAAGAAAAAAGTTGGAGAATTAGGATACGACAAAATATTTAAAATATCCGCAGCAACTAAAAATGGAGTAGAGGATTTAATGAAGGAAGCTGCGAGAATACTAAGCACTATTCCTATAGAAGATATAGAGATAAGTGAAGAAGATAAATTTGTACCTGAAGAAAAGAAATTTACTTACACTATAAAAGAGGAAGAAGAAGGCATATTTGTTGTTGAAGGAAGCTTTGTAGATAGATTATTAGCTAGTGTAAATGTAAATGATCCAGATGCATTAAGATATTTCCATAAAGTTTTAGCCAATAAAGGTGTTATTCAAGAGCTTATAGAAATGGGAATTCAAGATGGAGATCTTGTTAGACTTAATGATTTTGAATTTGAATTTTTATTATAATTTGGAGGTTAAAGCCCTAAATGGGCTTTAACGAGCAATTAGCGAGCGGGAGCGAGGTTAAAGTCCTAAATGGACTTTAACGGGCTGCCTAGCCGAGGAAACTGGCTAGGCAACCCAGTGATTTATTGCTCAGTGTGACCACAAAAGGAGGAAAAATATGATTACAAGCAAGCAAAGAAGTTATTTAAGATCTTTAGCAAATACGCTAAATCCTATATTTCAAGTTGGCAAGGATGGCATAGAGACGAATTTTTTAAAACAAATAGATGATGCTTTAGAGGCTAGAGAACTTATAAAAGTATCTATATTAAATAATAGTGAGTATAGTGCTAGAGAGGCTTCAGATGAAATCTGCAGTGAATTAGGGTGTGAGGGAGTTCAAAGTATAGGAAATAAAATTGTGCTTTATAGAAGA
This sequence comes from Clostridium nitrophenolicum, assembly GCF_055391695.1. Taxonomy (NCBI): domain Bacteria; kingdom Bacillati; phylum Bacillota; class Clostridia; order Eubacteriales; family Clostridiaceae; genus Clostridium; species Clostridium nitrophenolicum. The sequence goes on along the minus strand of NZ_AP042469.1, from coordinate 4,727,722 downwards.
TCCAAAAAGAACCCAAGAATAGAGTTGCCATAAAGCAGGAGCGAATATATGATTAAGAAAGCTATTTTTGGCGGAACCTTTGATCCTATTCATAATGGACACCTTTATATAGCTTACGAAGCATTGTATAAGCTTGGATTAGATAAAATAATATTTATGCCCTCTGGTAATCCTCCACATAAACTTGGAAAAAACATAACTGATGGATTTTTAAGATATGAAATGGTAAAAATGGCGACAAGAGGGGAAGAACGATTTGATATAAGTGACTATGAAATAAGAAAATCTAATCTAAGCTATACTTATGAGACACTAAAATACTTTAATAATATTGAGCCGGACACAGTATGGCATTTTCTTACCGGTGTGGACTGTCTAATGGATATTGATAATTGGAAAAACTCTGAGGAGATTTTTAAACTTTGTAAATTTATAGTATTTAACAGACCGGGATATAGTATGGAAAATATACAAGAGCAAAAAAATAAGGTTGAAAAAAAATACTCTAATGGGATAATATTCTTAGATGTACCTCCTTTAGATATTTCATCAACTAATATAAGAAATGCTGTAATGAAAGAAAAGAATGTAAGTTATCTTTTGCCGGAAAGCGTGTATAATACTATTAAACAATTAAATCTTTATTTTGATATATAAGGCAAGTTGTATTATTTGTAATTAACTATTTTGGAGTGATTAAGGGATGTGGAGCGAGGATAGAATTCAAGATTATTTAAAACAAAATCTTAAATATAAAAGATATGAACATAGTTTAAGTGTAAGAGATACAGCAGTTAAACTAGCTAAAATTTATAATGTAGATATTGAAAAAGCAAAAATAGCTGGATTAGTACATGATTGTGCTAAAAATATGAATGATGATCAGCTATTGAACATAGCATTAAATCATGAAATAAGAATAGATGAAGTATGTAAAGAAAGTCCCCAGTTAATTCATGGAGCAGTTGGATCAATACTCGCTGATGAAATAATGGGTATAAGCGATGAAGAAACACTTAATGCTATTGCTTATCATACTACTGGAAGAAAAAATATGAGTATGCTTGATAAAATAGTATATATAGCTGATTATATAGAACCCTTGAGGAACTTTCCGGGGGTTGAAGAATTGAGAAACATAGCTTTTAAAGATATAGATAAAGCACTACTGAAGTCTTTTGATAATACTATAAAATTTGTCATTGATAGAGGGCAACTTCTGCATTTTGATACTATAGAAGCTAGGAATTATGTACTTTCTATAAAATAATTGAAAAATTTATATACAAAACCAAAGATTTTGATATAATAGTAGTGTTTGGAGAAATTTATAATAAAGAGATAATAAGTATTAACTTACTTATGTTATTAAAATATTAGGAGGATTCATAATTATGGAAAAGAAAATAATAAGCACAACAAATGCTCCAGGAGCAGTAGGACCTTACTCACAAGCTGTTAAAGTTGGAAACTTAGTATTTACATCAGGACAAATTCCACTAGATCCAGCAACTGGAGACTTAGTTGGTGGAGATGTACAAAAAGCTACTGAAAGATCATTAGAAAACGTAAAAGCTATTCTTGAAGCAGCTGGAACATCATTAGACAAAGTTATTAAAACAACTGTATTCGTAAAGAATATGAGTGATTTTACTGCTGTTAACGAAATTTACGCAAAGTATTTCCAAAAAGATATGCCTGCAAGATCATGTGTGCAAGTAGTACTTCCAAAGGATGCTTTAGTTGAAATAGAAGTAATTGCATTAGCTGAGTAATCTAACTTACATATGAGAGTGAACTTTTAAAGTTCACTCTTTTATATAGGACTCAAAGCCTGGAAATCTTTGAAATTCTGTATATATTAAAAATAATCTTATATTTGATATTAGTCACGTTCAAATAAATAGCAAGCCAGTGGAAAAGTATGTTTTGTCTCGCTATTTAATTTAATGTGTCTTAATTGTGAGGAAATAACATGAAGGAAAATAAGCTTATATTTAAGGTTGAAGCTGAAGATGAAGGATTAAAACTTAGAGAATATCTAAAATCTAAACAAAAGTTATCCAGCAGGCTTATAAAAGGTGCAGCTATAGAAGGAAGGATAACTGTAAATGAGAAAATAACTAAGTTAAACTATGTAGTTAAGCATAATGATGAGATAGGGTTTAATGTAGTTAAAGAAGAAAGTCAAAATATAGATCCAGAAAAAATGGATATTGAAGTGGTTTACGAGGACAGTGATATCATTGTAGTAAATAAACGACCAGGAATAGTAGTTCATCCTACAAAGAGTTACCCTAATGGAACATTAGCTAATGGTCTATTATACTACTTTAAAGAAAAAGGCGAGAACTGTATTGTGAGACTAGTAAGCAGACTTGACATGGATACATCAGGATTAATCATAATAGCTAAGAATCAATTCTCACATATGGCTCTGGCACGAGACATGAGCAATGAAAATTTTGAAAAGAGTTATTTGGCAATTGTGCATGGCAATATGAAAGAAAAACAGGGAACTATTAATCTTCCTATATATAGAACTGGCGGAGATACTATAAAAAGAATTGTAGATGAGAGAGGCCAGGAAAGTGTAACGCATTTTAAAGTAGTAGGAAGCTTTAATAAAGGTGATTTGGTAGAGCTTACTTTAGAAACAGGCCGAACGCACCAAATAAGAGTACATTTAACTCATCTTGGACATCCGTTATATGGAGACAGCTTATATGGAACAGAAGATGATAGTGATTATATAGAAAGACAGGCCCTTCATGCCTATAAATTAAAATTTCCACATCCAAGGACTGGAGATATCTTAAGTTTAGAGACAGATATACCAGAAGATATGAAAGAACTACTGGATAAAATTAAGAGCTGATGATAAGCAAAAGGCTAAAATCATCAGCTCCTTATTTTATTAATTTTTACCAATTAATTTAAGTTTTTTTAAGATCAATATAAGCACTGCAAAAATTACAATTATAGCAGGTATTATATATTGAAGTTTTAAAAAGTTACTTTCAAGTAATTTAGATTGAAATACTTGTTTTAATTGATGATTATTTCCACTTGATAGTTTTAAAGTACCAATATTTTTATTATCTAAGGTGATAGTTGCTTCACTAACTACATCACCTTGTTTGAAATTTTTATCAGATAAGTTTTTATTATTTACATCAAATTTAGCATTAGGATTGCTACCCTTCTCCTTAACATAATAAAAGTCAGTGGAAGCAAGCAAAGGTATACTATCATCATTTTTAGTATAAGTTGTTACTAAGTCTCCTTTAGAAAATAAACGAACAAGTTCAAAATTATTGAACCCATAATTAAATAAAGCGGCGGCATTTGGGAAAAATGTCTTTTCCTTATCATGAATTAAAGCTACTATAAGGGTTTGACCATTTCTTGTTGCACAGGATACATAAGAATGTTGAGATTGAACAGTATATCCTGTTTTACCACCTTGGCAACCTTCATAATAAAGGGTAGAAGATTTTTGTATTAACTTATTTTCATTCCATAGAGGACGCTCGGATGAACTCTTATTAGTGGTTGGTATTTTATAAAAACTTGTAGTAGCAATTTTGGTGTACTCTGGATGCTTTGACAGCTCTTTCATTATAAGAGCTAAATCCATAGCAGAAGTTTTATGTTTATCATTATATAAACCACTAGGGTTAACAAAGTTAGTATTTTTACATCCTAGTTCTAAAGCTCTTTTATTCATTTCTTCTGCGAATTTATCAGTAGATCCGCTTATATGTTCAGCAAGGGCTTCTGCACAATCATTACCAGAAACAAGGAGCAAACCATATAATAAATCCTGAACCTTTAATTCTTCACCTTCAAATAAATATATCTTACTTCCTTCAGCCAATGGAGGATTTTTACCAACCTTAACTACATCATCTAGTTTAGTTTTTTCTAAAGTCAAAAGTGCAGTCATTAGTTTGGTTGTAGAGGCAGGAGGATAAGCTCCATACGCATTTTTTGCATACAGTACTTCACCGCTTTGAGCATCCATTAAAACAACACCATCTGCAGATACAGCCGGTGGATTATCTTTAGCAAAGGTTATATAGTTAATATTTGAAAAAATAAGTATAAACGATATTATAAAGGTTATTAATTTTCGCATTTTAGCCTCCTAAAACATTGTTAATCATAATTATATCAAAAAAGAACGGCTTATGCGACAGAATTTTTATAAACCTGTCAATAATCTAAATATATAAGTAAAATATCACGTGTAGGAGGGTAAAATGCGAAATAAGAAAAAAATTATTGGTTCAGTTATTATACTAATTATATTCGCCATATTTTTAGGTGTTGGATATTATATATCAAAACCGTCTAAAGAATTTAATAGTAAAGAAGTATTTAATGAAACAACTTCTATAGAAAGTAAAGATAATAAAGAAATAACAGTATACATAAATGGAGAAGTAAAGAATCCTGGAGTTTACAAAATAAAAAATGATAGTAGAATAGAGGAATTAGTAAAGATGTCAGGAGGATTTACCGAGAGTGCGGATAAGTTTAAACTAAATTTAGCAAAAAAATTAAGAGATGAGGACTACATATATGTAGATAAAAAAGTTGAAGGTCAAGCTAATGCTGTTAGTAATTCTACACAATCATCAGCAGGGACTAGTTCGACGCAAGGCGGTAAAATAAATATAAATTCTGCTTCAAAGGAGCAATTAAAAACCATTCCAGGCATAGGAGATGTTACAGCACAAAAAATTATTGATTATAGAGAGAAAAATGGTAGTTTTTCAACCGTTGAAGATTTAAAGAAAATTGACAGAATGGGAGAAAAAACGTTGGATAAAATAAAAGACAAAATTGACGTTAGGTAATATCTAAAATAAAATTTAGTAAGCGATTCTTTGAATTTCTTACTTTTTGTATATGTAATTACATTTCTAATAAAACAATATGGGTAAATTGTTTAAAAAATAAGTAAAGTATTATATAATAAAGTAAAACTTGAAAAATTTTGACGGGAGGTGTCAATATGACAGAGAAAAGGCTTACAGAGTTAACGAAAACATCAGGATGAGCGGCTAAAATAGGGCCGGAGACCCTATCAAAAATACTAGGTAAATTACCTAAGATGGAAGATAAAAACTTGATAGTTGGAATAGAAACTTCTGATGATGCTGCAGTTTATAAATTAAATGACGAAATGGCTGTTATACAAACATTAGATTTCTTTACGCCAGTAGTAGATGATCCTTATACTTTTGGTCAAATAGCTGCAGCAAATTCTATAAGTGATGTTTATGCAATGGGTGGTAAACCTACAGTAGCTTTAAATATAGTGTGTTTTCCTAATTGTTTATCCATAGATATTTTAGGTGAAATATTAAGAGGTGGAGCAGATAAAGTAATTGAAGCAGGTGCAGTAGTTATTGGTGGTCATACAGTAGAAGATGACGAACCAAAGTATGGGTTATCTGTAATGGGAATGGTTCATCCAGATAAAATTTTGAAAAACTTTGGTTCAAAAGTTGGAGAGGATGTTATTATAACTAAACCATTAGGTACTGGAATAATAAATACTGCTATAAAAGGAGAAATAGCATCTAAAGAAGCATATGATATGGCAGTAAAAGTTATGTCTACATTAAATAAATATGCAGGAGAAATAATAGTAAATTATAATGTTTCGGCATGTACAGATGTAACTGGTTTTGGACTAATGGGGCATGGATATGAAATGGCATCAGCTTCAGGAGTTACATTAAAATTATATAAAGATAAAATACCGTATATTAAAGAGGCAAAAGAATATGCAGAGATGGGTCTTGTGCCAGCAGGTTCTTACAACAATAGAAGATATATAGAAGGTAAATTTGAATTTAATGATACTCCAGAGTGGATGAAGGATATATTGTTTGATCCTCAGACATCAGGAGGGCTTTTGATAACCTGTTCAAAAAAAGAAAGTAATAAAATGATGAAGGAACTTTCACAATTAGAAATACCATCGGCAGTTATAGGAGAAGTGATACCGCAGCAAGGTGAAAATTACATAATAATAGAATAGCTTAAAAGGTGGGGAGAAAGTGGAAAAAAATCAATTATTGAGAAATCTACCTAAAATAGATGAACTCTTAAAAGAAGAAATCGTAATTAATGAATTAAGCTCTACAATGAGGACTATCGTTGTTGAGTCTTTAAGAGAAACTATAGATAGCTACAGAGATCTTATATTAAAGGGTGATATAAAGGAATATTCAAAGGAAGATATTCTAAAAAGTTTTTTAGAGCTTTTAAGTGATAAAAAAGGTTCAAATTTCAAAAAAGTTATAAATGCAGCAGGTGTAGTTATACATACAAACTTAGGAAGATCACTACTCGCTAAAAAGGCTTTAGAAAACGTTATTAATGTAGCTGACAATTTCAATAACCTTGAATATGATTTGAAGAAAGGTCAAAGAGGCTCAAGATACAGTCATGTAGAGGAACTTATTAAAAAAGTAACTGGTGCGGAGGCAGCGGTAGTTGTAAACAATAATGCAGCAGCAGTTATGCTGGCGTTAAATACTTTATGCAAGGATAAAGAAGCAATTGTTTCTCGTGGCCAGTTAGTTGAAATAGGAGGTTCTTTTAGAGTACCTGATGTTATGACTTTTAGTGGAGCAAAGCTTGTAGAAGTTGGAACAACAAATAGAACTCATTTATATGATTATGAAAATAATATAAATGAAAATACAGGTGTTTTATTAAAGGTACATACATCTAACTTTAAAATTCTTGGATTTACAGAAGATGTATCTGTAGAAGAATTGGTTGAAATTGGGAATAAAAGGGATATACCGGTAATTGAGGACATAGGAAGTGGTACGCTAGTAGACTTTTCTAAATACGGATTTACCTATGAACCAACTGTACAAGAAAGTATTAAAAAAGGAGCTGATGTAGTAACTTTTAGTGGAGATAAAATGCTTGGAGGACCACAAGCAGGAATAATTGTAGGTAAGAAGAAGTACATAGATAAAATGAAAAAAAATCAGCTTACGAGAGCGCTAAGGATAGATAAAATGACGCTTGCAGCACTGGAAGGAACTCTTAAATATTATTTAGATGAGACAGAAGCAGTAAAAAACATACCTACACTATATATGATACTAAGTTCTAAAGAGGAACATAAGAAGAGAGCACAAAGACTCAAGAGAAGACTTCAAAATAGAGCAAATAATTTTAAATTTGCTTTAGAAGAGGATTATTCCATGGTAGGTGGGGGATCGATGCCAGCGGAGAGAATCGAGACTTATGTGATAAAAGTTAAAAGTGATAAGTTTTCTCCACAGGAATTAGAAAGAAAGCTGAGAGAAAATAAGACACCTATAATAATTAGAGTATCAAATAATGAGGTAGTTTTAGACTTAAGAACTATTTTTGATAAGGATTTTGACACAATCGTTGATGCTTTTGATGCACTAGATTAAAAGGATAGGGAGAGCGGGTGGTAAATTATGAAGCATATTATAGTTGGCACAGCTGGACATATAGATCATGGAAAGACTACTCTTATTAAGGCTTTGACTGGCAGAGAAACAGACACTTTGAGAGAAGAAAGAGAAAGAGGAATATCTATAAATCTTGGATTCACATTCTTTGATCTACCTTCAGGAAAAAGAGCAGGAATCATAGATGTACCTGGACATGAAAAGTTTATAAAGAATATGTTAGCTGGTATAAGCAGCATTGACATAGTTTTATTAGTAATAGCAGCAGATGAGGGAATAATGCCTCAAACAAGAGAGCATTTTGAAATTCTTCAATTATTAAATGTTAAGAAAGGCATAGTTGTTCTTACTAAGGCAGATTTAGTTGATGAAGAGTGGCTGTCGATGATAAAAGAAGACATCAAAAATGAATTTAAGGGAACATTTCTCGAGGATGCTCCTATGCATTCAGTATCTTCTAAAACTGGGGCTGGTTTAGAAGCATTGATAAGAAATATAGATGAATTTACAGAGGAAGTAGAAGCTAAAGATACACAGGGACATTTTAGACTTCCTGTAGACAGAGTTTTTTCTGTAAGCGGCTTTGGTACAGTAGTAACAGGAACTGTAATAAGCGGTTCTATTAAGGAAGGTCAAACTATAGAAGTTTATCCGGCAAAGGTTGTATCTAAAGTAAGAGGAATTCAAATACATGATCAGTCTGCCAAAATTGCGGAAGCAGGTCAAAGATGCGCAATAAACATAGCAAACGTAAAGGTTAGTGACGTTAAAAGAGGAGATGTCATATCTGTTGAGGACTTAATGGAACCATCTCTAATGGTTGATTGCAAGTTATATTATCTAAAGAGTGCATCAAGGCCTTTAGAAAATAGGCAGAGAGTAAGACTTTATCATGGAACTAGCGAGATTATATGTAGAGTAGTAATACTAGATAAAGAGCAAGTAGAACCTGGAGAAGAAGCATATGTGCAATTAAGATTAGAAAATCCTCTAACTGCTCAGAGAAATGATAGATATGTAATTAGAAGCTATTCTCCTATGGATACTATAGGTGGAGGCTCTATTATTGAACCTCTTGCCAAAAAAGCCAAAAGATTTAACAAAGAATATATAGAAGAGCTAAAGATAAAAGAAAGTGGAAAAACAGAAAGCATATTAGAAAATAATATTAAAAATTTAAGTGAAGGATATCCGAGGGCTGTAGATATATTAAAAGCTTTAGGAAAAAATGAAGAAAACATTGAGAATAATCTAGAACAGTTAATTAATGATAAAAAGATAGTAAAATTTGATAATGGTAATAAAGCAATATATCTTCACAGTGAATTTATTAGTGGAAAAGTAGCAGAACTAGAGAATATATTAAGTAAATATCACAAAGAAAATCCGCTTAAGTGGGGAATATCGAAAGAAGAAATAAAAAATAAGATATTTGGAAAAGCAATAAAACAGAAAATTTATGATCAGATGATCGAAATGCTTATAAATTCTCAGATTATAAACATGCATGGCAGCTTTATTTCATTACCTGATTTTACAATAAATTATACTAAAGATCAAAAGTTGATAAGAGAAAATATTATAAAAGCATTTAAAGCCGCTAAATTTTCACCACCAAAATACAATGAACTTGAGTCTGCACAAAATGACAGTAAAAACTTTAAAATGGTTTTTCAATCTATAATGGATGAAGGTGCTTTGATTAAGGTATCTGAAGATTGTTTTTTCCTTTTGGAAGATTATAATAAAGTAAAGGACTTAATCATAAGATTTATAACAGATAACGGAAGTATAACTTTAGCACAACTAAGAGACGAACTAGATACAAGTAGAAAATATGCTATGTCACTTATAGAACACTTTGACAGCATAAAGTTAACTAAGAGATTAGAAGACAAGAGAGTACTTTATTAAAATCATATTTTCCCATACTTATTGTGGTATTATTAAAAGTAATACAATTAATTACATAATGTGATGTTATATAATGCTGAAAAATGTTGACATAATAATTTTTATAAATTATAATACTTTATGTAATTAGATTTGGGAGTAGATAGGTGCTGGTGTGCCTGCCGGTCTTCAAAACCGTTCTGCCGTGCTAAGACCACGACGGGTGGGTTCGATTCCCACATATTCCCGCCAATATAAAAAGATAACCTCTAAGCTAGTAATATCAATGTGTTACATAGTTTAGAGGTTTTAATGTTTTACGAAAATCCACTAAAAATCGTGCAGTAGTTGTGCAGTAAAATTTAAAAGAGATTATTTATTTTTTCAACAGCTTTTATTTTTTCATCTGGCATGACATGAGTGTATATATTCATAGTGGTTTTTATATCACCATGACCCATTAAGGTTTGAACTGTTTTTATTGGAATACCAGCCTCAAATAATCTGGTACAATATGTATGCCTTAGTGAATGAAACTTTTTATAAAGAATATTGGCTTTTTTTAATATACTTTTATATCGCTTGGTTAAATATCTGCTATCAAGATAATCTCCAAGTTCTGTAGCAAATACTACATCGTTATCCTGGTATAGGTCCTTATTTTTAGCTTTTTCAGTATTTATAAATTCTTTATATTGCTTTAATTCATCAATAACTTTAGAGGGGACAGGAATAGTCCTTATACTATTCTTGGTCTTTGGTGTTTGCTCAATAATTTTACTTTCTCTACTACCATCTTAAGATACAATATAAACTAATTTTATTGATTTACTAATCGAAACTGTATTATTGATAAAATCAATATCACTCCATTTTAACCCTAAGAGCTCACCTTGCCGCATACCAGTTCCTAAAGCCATTACAAACAACATTTTTAGCCTGTGACCTTCGAGAAAGTTTATAAGGGCCTTTTGTTCCTCAACTGAAAACACTGTTATTTCGTCTTTTTTCTCTACTTTAGGTAATGTTATAAGATCACATAGTTCTTAGCAACATAACCTTGTTTTAAGGCTTCATTAAGGCAAGTTTTAAGGTTTTTATTTATCATCTTAATTGTATCTGCTGTTTTGTTAGATTTAAATAAACTATTATAATACATTTGAATGTCTGCAGCTCTTAAGTCAGCTAATTTCTTTTTACCTATCTGAGTATCTTTAATATAATTTCTATATATACCCTCATAACGTTCAAGAGAAGAAGGCTTTAAATCATTAATTCTAAAATCAAATAGCCATGTGTAAAACCATTGTTGTAGGGTAATTTTATCATTAGAAGGTAATAGTCCTGCATTACTTTTTGCTTTATATTCAGCCATTTTATTAACAACTTCTTGCTTCTTAGAACCATTAAATGACTTTCTTATAAGTTTTCCATTTTCATCATATCCAATAGTAAGCATACCTCTATAATAGGCTTTTCCGTTTTTTTCATACTTGTATATAGTACCTTCACCATTGGCTTTTGATCTAGATTTAGGCATAGTTAATCACCTCTTTAAGATTATATCTCAGATTTGGTAGTATTGAAGTATAGTATCAAATCACAGTAATAATTTATCATTTATTTTTTATTTTGAAGAACTTCAAATAATCTATCTAAAAGTACATTATGTTTTTCTTTAAAATATTCAAAAGTATTTGGGTTTCCGTCGAGTTCTGGTATACCTAATACATTAAAGAAATGATTGTTTTTATGTGTAACATGTGTCTCCTATATATTTCTGTATAAATCGTAAATAATTTCTAGTATTTTTGTATTTTTACTATTAACATAACCATTAATGGAACTAAGTCGCCGAAAGTTGCTCCATTAGAAGAAGTATTAATCAATATTTATTTTAATGTTATACCTTTTTTAATTAAAAAATATAATGAAGACTGTGCTAAAGGTTGGGAGACTCAAGAGTGTAATTTTAAAAAGAAATTGGCAGTTGATATTATATTGAAATTGATGCAGCAGAATGATGTTAAAATTGGTGAACTGCAAAGTGCTTATAATAAAAGTATACTTTAGATTTTAAATTATAAGAAAGAGTATAGTTTGAACCATACTCTTTCTTGATATTACCTATTTTTTATATTCATATAATTAAGAAGTATATGACACGGATGCTCCAACTACCCCTATTATATCAAACAATTCTATAATAATATTAATATCCAATATCATCTATAAGCCAAGGTGAATTATTATCTTTCCTAATAACATACATCCAGCATTGATTTTTTCCACTTTCCTCAGCTGTCTGCGCTCCTTCCTTATATTTCACATCATAAAAAACTTTATATACTTTTACATTTTCGGCCTTAACTCCATTAGTTTTTCCCTTACCAGCAGATAAATAACCTTCTTTAACTTGAGAATTAGTTTCTTCGCTTATATTAGTAACTTTAATGTAATCTAATTTTTTAAATAATGATTCAAGATTAGACTTACCATAGTCTTTTGTTAATGTTGATAACATACCTTCTTTATTTTTTTCATTTTCATATTTATAATAATTTTCTACTACTTGTTTAGGGTCTGATAAATTTGTATTGCTAGATACTTGTTTAGAATTTGTTTGATTTGTAGCATCAGTGCTAACAGTTGAAGCTTTTTTAGTACAACCACTTAGTATAAGTAATAAACTTAAGCTCATACATATGCATATAAATTTTAATTTCACTTTATTCTCCACCTTTTACTTATTTTTGAAATAAAACTAATATTATATATAATTATAACTATTCTTCATTTAGATTCCAATACTATATATTAAACTTTATTTATACCCATTAAAATATTGTTTATTTAAGATAGCTTTTTATGTTCTAATAAAAAAACCTATCTTAAATATTAGGTATTCCCTTTATTTATTAGATAGATTTTTTTATATTATTTTTTATTACTTTAGTAACGTATTCCAATTACTCTGCAATTAGAATACTTGCCAGGATATACATTATTTAAATTTACATCATGTGCATTGGCGCTATGTGCTGAATAATAAACTCCTGTATAATCCTTAGTAGTTACTATTGCACTATGAGACCACGTACCTAAATTAGAATTATAAAATTGCAATACATCTCCACGGCTGCATATATTCTTATTGCTTTCAAATCCTACTCCACCATTCATCAACCAATTGTAAAGAGGGATAACACAACGCCAATACTCACTAGCACCATTTTTATTACCCCACCAGTAACCAGTTTGTGAAACACCTCCATAATTTAAACATTGTGAAACAAAGTTTGTACAATCTCCACCCTCGTATTCATAATCGTAGAAATTAGGATTTTTATCATGTCCTTGACGAGTCCAATCTTGAGCATATGCAGCTGCTGAAATTCCACCTCTTGTTTCTGCATATAAAGATGAAGATAGATTTTTCATATTATTTTTAGATTTGTTTAATAATTCTTGAGATTTTTCTTCATCTATTTTGTCTTGGTTTTTTTTCGCATTTAAATCTGCTTGTACATTTGAAAATTGTTCTTTTAATTTTTTATAATTGGTTTTAGTATCATAATTAGCAGCTAAACTTAGTCTTTCTATATTAGAATTATGCTCATCATTTAACTCTACAACATCTTGTATTTTCCATTGACCATTTATATTTTTTAAAACAAATTTATATTTTAGTAATTGTTGTTGTTTTGTATTAGGAGCATTGTCAAACACCATTGTTAAATCATTTTTTGCAATTACACTTGCGGTATCATTATTAATATTTAAGTTATCATATGTAATTTGAGTATCATAATTATTAAGTTTGTAGTTAATTCCTTTATACCATTCTGAATAATAATTATTTTTTGTTTGTTCATATTCTTTCAAGTCATCATTACATATTAAATTCTTAGAGTCACTTGCCTTAAAATTTTTTATTGATTCTAATTGATTGTTAAAATAAGAATGAATAGTATTATCTATGTTCCTTTCTACAATATCATTACTACTAGCAGCTTGGACATTGCTAAATGTCAAAGCAGTCAAGGTACAGCCTAATAATAATGTTTTTAATAAATGTTTGTACATATACGTCACGCCTTTCTTTATTTTCATTTTTAGAACATGATGCTAAATATATGCAAAATATAACAAGCTTGTTATTTATAAATATACCATAAACACAAAAAAATGTAAGATTAATGTCGTGAAGTGCCATTTTTAAGTCGTGATCTATATAATAAAGGTTTATGGAACTAAATTCCTTAGTGTGGGTTTTATTGAAAATGTTGGTTGCGCCATTATATAGTATATTCCCCTATAAATCATTAAAAGTATGATCAGAAAGACCGCATGAGGTACTCAGTTTATACACACACTGAAAATTTTCAAATTCCTTTGATATCTTTTGTAAATTGATGAAACACTTTAAGTATATTGTTAATTCGGTAAAGATATAGAAGATCCAGGAGCTATTCATATTTTAATGGCCATGGGGTCATAATCTCAAAAGGTACTGTCAGCAAGTGTCAGACCTGCGGTACTTGCGAGCCTCAAAACTCCGCTAGGCATAAAAAAATTTTTTTGAAGTGTCGCCGTCCGAGGTGGTAGATTCCCATGGTTATGCGATTCTTATTTTATAATTCGGACAATCCGCTATATTGGGTGGCCATTTTGATTTGCGAAAGTTTATAGCAGTAAATCATTTTCACGGAATTCTGTAGAAGCGATAAAGTACTCCCCGATATTATGAAGCAACTTTACTTTTTTGACTCTCTAAAAAGGAATTGACAGTAATGTAGAGATAATAGAGTCCTTAAAAAAGAGGCATGCGAACTTTGCAAACTCCCTAAAAAGAGCGCAGAAATGCTATAGAAAGTGGGTTTATAGTTTTGTGAAATGAGAAATCCATTAAGCTAAAAAGAAGAATTTATAGCATGAATAAATTTAGAACAGATCAAGAAAATTTTATAGGTGAGTATAAGTTTTTTAAGGCTGCAGTCAAAAACATAGATTTAGATATAGAAGAGTGCTCTGATTCTATTGAGGATGTTAAAAGATTAGAACAATTAAAGCAAAATTATGTTAAAAAAGTGAATATAATAGATTCATTCTTAAATAGTTTAACTGAAGCAGTATAGAAGAATAGTCATTTTAAAATATATTGAAAGAAAAACCAGTAAGTTTATAGCTGAAGAATTTAATACTATCTCTCAAAAGATAGAATATAAGGTTTCTTTAATAAAAAAATTAATATTAGAGTTGGAGTGTGAATAAAGATGATTTTAAGTAAGAATGAAGCATGGCTATTAGCGACAGGATCAAGCTTTGATAAAGAGGATATAAGAATTAAATTAAATGAAGCTTTGATATTAAATAGAGATAATGAAGTAAAGAAGATTTACTATATAGCTGATATTGAAGAAGCTAAGGAGCTATATAAAAAGTATAAGAAAACCTATAGGAGAAGATTAGGGGGATTTAAAGATGAATTCATTAGTAATACACTTATCGTTAAGTTGTTAGAAAACTCATTATAGTATTTGCATTGATATGTCTCAAAAGTCATCTATACATTTTGAGACATATCAATTATGTTGAAAATTAAAGAGTATTCACGATATCGTGAATATATAGAACGTAATTTAATTTAATTGAGTTTGAATATATTCGTTACCAATAGGTATAATAGAATTAGTAAATGAGCATAATAAAAACAGGGTGCGCCAACACCCTGTAGTATACAATTCTAGTTGCTTAGGCAGCTGGCAAAGCTAAGATTATAAAAAAGTAGCCATTACCATTCGCACCGGTGGGCTACTTTTTTATTTTATCTATAAGCACGACAATTAAATTTATCAAAGCTATCAAAAATGATAGAGCAGCAAAAACCACTATAAACATTTCGTACATATGTATCACCCCCCTTCTTAAAGGGATAGCGATACCAGTCGCCCACATGCAACTATATTGAATTGTACATAAATATTTTAGCATAATTATGTATCAACGACAATATTTGGCTTAAATGTGTGATTATAAGTTTAGTAGTATATCATGAATTTATTATTAATAGTTATATTTATAAGGTAACAAATGAATAGTGATTAGATTAGAGGATTATCTATTATAATGTAGAATAAACTAATATATTGTTTTACAAGAATAGAATGTTAATGAAATAGAATCATTTAGTAAAGAGGGTATGTTTTATGGGGAAAAAAACTAATTGAAAATAATATAAAGTGGAATAATTTTTTTGTAGAACCTGATCAATTTGGAATACATAAAGATTGTACATTTGAAATATCACCAAGAGATTTTCTTGCATATGCAAAAGAAGACTTAAAAAAAACTAGTGATATTGTACATAATTCTATTAATGTAACTACAAACGCTAAAAGAGCAATTGATTGTCAAATTGACTGGTTAATAACCACGTTAGGATATGATTTTAGGAATTTTGATAAATGTAAAGTGATCCAAGATTTTATTAATAAAAGAAGCGATTCAAATAGTCAAATAAATGGTGAAAATAGAAAAATTGAATTTATAAATTTATTAGGTTTATCACCCAAAATACTAATATCAAAATATAGGTTTATTAGAAACAAGCTAGAGCATGAACATAAGAAGATATCTGAAGAAGAGGCAGTGGAAATTCTTGAGCTAGCAGAATTCTTTATTAATGCTAGTGATTATAAAATAAGGTATGACTTTCCATATACTTTCTGTATAAATAATATTGATAAAGAAACACGAACATATGACATGTATTTTTTACTTAACGAAATACCTTCATCAACTATAGAAATAATCAGTGTAATTGATGAAGATAGGTATGAAATAAAAATAAAAAATAATGAGGATTTGTATATGCAGATGTTAGAGCTTGTTATAAACAAGAACTTTAATAAAATGCCTAAGTTATTGGAGTACGATATTCCAGAGGAATGTATTAAAGTACAATTTGATTATATATAACACTCTTATAGTGCAGCTTATAAATGGCGAAAATAGAGGGAATAAGACGAACGAATTATAAAGGAATTTATCGGAAGATGCAGAAATAATTATATTAGAAAAAAGGGGGGATGTGATCAGATATTACAAAGAACTAGAGTTGGTAAAAATGGTTCTGATGGATGGAAAGACTTAACGGATTTTATGAATCCAGTTTTATTTTTAAAGCATTGGATGGCTGTAATGAACAATATATATGATGGAAGGAAAATTACCAAGTCTGCTTATGAAGAGTACAAAAATATTATATTATCTTCAACATCTTATGTGATGAGACAGCCAACAGAAGGAGAATTTAAAGATGCAGGTATGGATGAGATATTGCCATTCTAAAAAAGAACCGAATGGTTCTTTTTTATTGTTATAGAGAGAATAGTAAGAATTAAAGTTAATTATAACATTTTATTTGTTAAAAATGATAAGATAGAGAGGCGAAAGTGTTGAGGAAGTATTTCACAGAATTCGGTCTGAATGTATATACATCATATAAGACATTAATTCCAGTAGAACACCTAGATAAAGTACAGGATGATGCAAAATATCACATATATATGATATTAGGTGTCCCGAGAATTATCATTGAAAAAGATAGCATTGTTACTCAGGAAGATAGCATAGATTTTTCTATAAAACAAATAAATAGAGGAGAAGAAATAGAATATAAAATTGAAAAAGTATCTTTAATAGATGGTCTTGATCATAATAATATACAATTTAATGTTAGGTATCCATACACTCAATTAAATTGTAAGATTGAAAATAGCTTTTTAAAAAGTTATTATGAAAATAATAGACGTGCGTTAGGCTGTAGTGAAGAAGAGTTTATAAATCTCTGCAATACCCCAATAGATGCACAAGTATTTTTAAATCAGTATTTATATGCAAAAGGTGATCCTTTAGAAATGAAGGTATTATATATAGGGCAGGCATATGGAAAACATGGTGAAAGACTTGCACAAGATAGGCTTACATCACATGAAACTCTACAGAAAATATTAACTGACTGCCATAGTAAATATCCAGATAAAAGGATATTTATACTGCTTTTAGAAATGACCCCTATGTTAAATACTACTTTTGATGGAATAACTAAGGAATACTCAGCTAACGAGAAAGAAGAAAGTGAACACTTTAAAAATGGTCTTTTAAATTTACCATTATATAATCAAGTTATTAATATAACAGAAGCAGCACTAATAAATTACTTTAAACCAATTTATAATACTAATTTTGTAGAAAATTTTCCATGCGACAGACATAAAGGATATAAGCAGTATTATGATTTAGATTATAACTGCATGTCTGTTGAATTGGATTTAGAATTTGACTATATTCCTAGAATTGTATTGTATTCTGATTCAAGTAAAATACAAAGCAGTTTTGACTTTGTACAATATAATCTATTTAACGATCCAAATAGAAAGAATATGTATGAGATTTTCTCTAAACAGTAGTTTAAATTTACATTAGAAGATTAGTTGAACCTAGCATGTTGCATATAAAAAAATAGTTTCGGCATTTATGGTTGATTAAAGACTTATATAAACAATGTAATTTTAAGAGGTATAAATATATATGGCTTATACTATTAAAATTGATTACGTGGCTTTTGAGAGAGTTGTTCTTATATTAATTTAATGAAGATATTTTTCTATGAATTTTTAGTATATAATTTATAAAATAATTTGATTCTTCTATATAACGATAGATACTGAAAATACAGGCTTTACATGCAATTAAAAATACAAAAATTTTCGTGCAATAGATGTGCAGTAATGTTAAAATTTATGTGAAAACAAATAATTTATTTCAATCATAAAATGTGTTTAAAGTATTAAAAACAAAGGGTTTTATTAGTTGAATGTAAAAAACGAAAAACATGAGTTTCGTTGGGTGGGTTCGATTCCCACATATTCCCGCCAATATTGTTATAAGCTAAGCTTTGAAAGAATTTTTAAGATTTTTTGAAAGCTTTTTTTATTTTGCTGAAAAATATATTTAATGCTATATTGGTAATTTTTCTATATTTAAAATTCATATTTATAAAATATTCATTAATAAAAGTTATAAAATTTTACTATAACTAAATTTTTTTAAATATAAAAACAAAAAATAAGACAAAATTTTATTTTTATGTTTCTGATACATGGAAATTATGATATAATTTAATTGGACGATATTTACAAAACATTTAATAAAAGGAGGATGTAAAATGGAAAGGTTAAATAAAACACAAAAGATATTAAAAGATAATGAATGGGATGCTTTGTTTTTATTAAAAAGAGCTAATGTGAATTATATAAGTAGATTTTCTGATGAAGCTGCATATGCGTTAATAGGTACAAATAAGCAGTTTTTTATAACTGATGGAAGGTTCTTTGAACTTGCACAAGAGAAATGTAAAGGTTTTCAAATAGTAAATTGGCAGAAGATTGGGACAAGTGTTGTAGATGCAGTTAAGGAAATATGCAAAAACAATGGTATAAAGAAACTTGGATTTGAAAGAGCTGCAACCTCTTATGACTTATATGATAAACTTCAAAATAGTATGCCTGATGTTGAGCTTATTTCTACTAATAATGTAATAGAAGATTTAAGATATGTAAAAGATGAAGAAGAAATAGAAATACTAAAGGAAGCTTCTAGAATCACAGATAAATCCTTTGAAGATATATTAAACTTTATAAAACCTGGAATGACAGAAAATGAAGTAGCTGCCAAGCTAGAATACATAATAAAATCAAATGGAGCAAGTGGAGTTGGTTTCGAAACAATATTAATTTCCGGCAAAAAAACATCTCTGCCTCATGGAAAGCCAAATGATAAAGTTATAGAAAAAGGTGATTTTGTTACTTTAGACTTTGGAGCATTGTATAAGGAATATACATCTGACATGACAAGAACTATAGTAGTTGGTACTGCGAATGAAAAACAGATAGAAATATATAATGTTGTTAAAAAAGCACAACAGGTTGGGTTAGATACAATAAAGGCAGGAGTTACATCAAAAGCACCTGATGATAAAATAAGAGAAATTGTGAAGGATTATATCGAATATTATTATCCTGGTATAGGACATGGTGTAGGGAGAGAGCTACATGAACAGCCTTTTCTTGGCAAAAATGGAGATAGGATAATAGAAAAGAATTGTATTATTACTGTAGAGCCAGGAATTTATATTCCTAATTGGGGTGGAGTAAGAATAGAAGATACAATTATTGTAACTGAGACAGGAAATGAAAGACTAACTAAGTCTTCTAAAGATTTAATTTGTGTATAAAAATACTTAGAGTTACTATCGATTAAACAAGGACTTTCGGAAAATGGAAATCCTTGCTTTATATTTCATAAATATAATGAAATTTTAAAATGATAATCTTGCATATAATTGTATAAATATGAAAATTATTTAAGTATATGTGTAATAATTCAAAATTAATATAAGAAAATTTAAGTATAAATAAAATTTTTGAAAAAATATCTTGCAAAAATATGAAATTTGTGTAATAATTAATATTAGTTGTAATAAATGTAATTTTGTATTAAATAATACATAAATGTAAAAATAATTGAAGCATTATATTTTAATAAAAGTCAAAGTAGTTCATATGAAGCTATATTCAATAATAGTATTTGGGGGGACATGATATGAGTTTTTAACTCAGTCATATATTTATTATCTAGAATGGAGGGTTTTTTATGAATGGACAAACATCTACTCCGGTAGAGGTAAAGCAAAAGCATCCTGCGGCACTTTATGGGTTAGGATTAACCTTTACCTTTGAGAGGTTTGCTTACTATGGAGGTAAGCCGATCTTAGTTCTTTTCCTAACATTTGCAATAGCAAAAGGAGGACTAGGCATTTCTAAAACAGAAGCAACAATTATAGCAGCAAACCTAGGAGCTTTCACTTACCTGGCTCCAATATTTGGAGGTATTGTTGCGGACAGGTGGTTAGGACCAAGATATTGCGTAATATTAGGCTCAATTATTATGAGTATAGGTTGGTCTTTCGGTTATTTTGCTACTAGTGCAGCATGGATCAATGCACTTATCATAGTGGTATCTATTGGTACAGGTTTATTTAAAGGAAACATAAATACTATGGTTGGTGAATTATATGAAAAGGATGATCCGCGTAAGGATATGGCATTTTCAATTACTTATTCCTTTGTTAATGGAGGAGCTTTCTTTGGATCTTTTATAATGGGTGGTATGTATCTGTATTTAGGCGAATTTAGAAGATGTTATTTATTAGCAGCATTAGTTTGTTTATTTTCAGGAATTATATTTGTTTTAAGTTGTAAACATTTAGGTGATGCAGGAAAGAAACCTAATTGCTTTGCTAATGAGGGTAATAAAGGAGCAGAGAAAGTAGATCATAGCAAGCCTCTAACTAAAAAGGAGAGAAATCAAACTGTTGTTATTCTTATTTTAGCAGTATTCTCAATATTCTTCTGGTTGTTCTATAATCAAGCAGAAGCTTCCTTATTGTTATATATCAATGAGTATACAAACTTTAATGTAGGAGGCTTTAAAGTACCAGCTACATGGACTACAACTTCCTTTAATGGATTACTTTGTGTTGTCTTAGCAGCACCAATGGCTGCAATTTGGATGAAACTTTCTAAGAAAAGAAAAAATGGAGATCTTACTATGACACAAAAGATAGCTTTGGCATATATATTCTTAGCTATAGGATTTTTAGTTATGGTAGGAGCTGAATTTGTAAGAGGTGGAAGAGAAGGCGCTAACTCAAGTATCTTATGGATATTAATGTTTACATGGTTCCAAACTATAGGAGAACTATGTTTCTCACCACTAGGAACATCAGTAGTAAGTAGAACTGCACCAGCTAAATATTTATCATTACTAATGGGTGTATGGTTCTTCGCTACCTTCGTAGCTCAAAAGGGATCAGGATATATAGAAACATTTATAGCAAAACTAGGAACTATGGAGGTATTTATAGCTATACCAAGTATTCTTCTTGTTGGTGCAGTTATACTGTTTGCTTGTAATAAGAAGATTACAGAACTTACTGAGTAATTTAATAAATAAGTATGTAGGGCGGAACTGCCTCATAATAGGAATCGATTCCTATTATGAGACAGTTCCTTTTGTATTTGGGATTATAATACGAATATGTTTATTTTTATTTTTATATTGATAAAATAGTAAAAATTAAATTTAGTATAAGTAAAATTATTTTAGTATAGCTTGATTTTTTCTAGCATATGTGCAATAATTAGTTGTGAGCAAAAAAAGACATAAAATTATAAAAATACTTAAAATATAAGTATTTTTGATATTATTTAACATTTCGGATTATGGTAAATTATAGGTTCTATGTAAGCGTTTTCTAAAGGGTGTAAGTCTTAATAGAATAAATTAAAAATAAGAAGAAGTTATAAAGCGAGTATGCTGGAGAATTCTTCGAGACTGGCAGCAAAGGTGCCATCGATAGATCCATTTAGATGCCATAGCCACAGAAGAGACTTTAATAATGATGAGAAACTGTGTTTAAACAGTTATCATAAACTTGTGTACGAGAGATTAGCTGAGCACCTAGGCGATGAAGAATGGGCGTGGCTGAAATCCTATACAGGAAAAGTTAAAAATAAGATTGGAGGAAAAATTATGAGTGAAATGGTAGTAAAAAACAAACGCCCTTTTGGTTTCTACGTTTGTTCCATCGCGTTTATGCTCGAAAGAATGGCGTATTATTCTGCTAAGTACCTGATATTTGTTTTCGTTGCTGCTACAGTAGTAACAGGTGGATTGGGTCTTACAAAAGTTGAAGCTGCACTTATTCAATCAAATCTTGTTGCCTTTACCTATCTTGCACCTATTGTTGGCGGATATATTTCTGACAGATACATCGGAGCTAGATACTGTGTTCCGGTTGGATTAGCTTTGATGGGTGTAGGGTATTTTCTAGGTGGAACTGCAACAACTGTGACAACCATGAATTTAATGGTTACCCTTGTAGCTATTGGGACAGGCCTTTTCAAAGGTAACGTTTCTGCAATAAATGGTTCTTTATTTGATGACGAAAGACAGCTGGATTCAGCATTTTCGGTTCAGTATTCTTTCGTAAATATTGGTTCATTTATCGGAACAACCTTTGTAGGTATTCTTGTGGCAACTACTTTTGCTCATGGCGGTGTTCAAGGTTTCAGACCTGCGTTTCAATTATGTGGTATTATTTGTGCTATTGATGCTCTATGGTTTTTGTTCGGTATGAAATTCCTTGGAGAAGCAGGTAAAAAACCGTTCAAAGCGGGTAAGCATGTAGAAAAGAAAGTAGAAGAAGAAGTTAAACCATTGACAAAGGTGGAAAAAAGAAAAGTATTTGCTATTGTTTTAGTATCCTTATTCTCAGTTGTGTTCTGGGTGTTCTGGTACTTGACTTATCTTGCTGTTTATGATTACGGTGGTCAATTTGTTAATATGAATGTGAGCGGATTTGAAGTGCCACTTTCATGGTTCGACTCTTTAAACGCTTTAGTATGTATTGCTCTTGGACCAGTTTTAGCTGCATTATGGTTTAAGATGTCCAAGGGTCCTAAAGGAGATTTAAGTTTGTTTAAAAAGTTAGCTCTAGGTCTTGGATTCTTAGGGTTATCCTTCTTGATGCTTGTATTTGCAGAACTTTCAAGAGGTGGAGTTGCTACAGCTAAGGCAAACATTATTTGGATCGTGGCATTTGGTATTCTACTTAGTATAGGTGAAATGTTATTCTCACCACTTGGTAATTCATTTGTTACTAAATATGCACCGAACAAGATTTACTCTGTATTAATGGGGGTTTGGATTTTGGCTTCATTCATAGCAGGTAAATCCTATGGATATTTATATGAGTTTGCTTCAAAATTCCCAATTATGCAGTCATATGTTATTATTCCGATTATTTTGTTTGTATCCTCAGTATTGTTGTTCTTCTTTGATAAGAAGCTTGTAGGCCTGCTTGAAGATAAAGAACCAGCTAAAGCTGAGGCTGTGTAAATCACATAAGTGGTAAACAGCTGGTGCTGATTATAACAGTTTTGTTTTCTAAAATAGAAAAAGATGACTTCTGTTTTGTACTGGAGTCATCCTTTTTTTACATTTGATTACTTTATTTTTGAGTGAATTTCTTTATGCTTTTTTGGATTACTATAATTAGGTAGGAGAGGAGTATCACCTGCTAAACCATCATATCCAGGTCCAAAATCACTAGTAAGGCCTGCTGCTGTACTTTCTCCTAAAGATTCTTTTATAGCAGGTGTAGATAAAGCTACATCGTTTGAAGAATTTTTTTTCATGGTTAAACACCTCCATTGTATAGTATGCATTAAAATATAAAATTTATATAAAGTAAAAGATTTTAATGTACTGAATTTATCATAATATTATGGAGATAAGTTTTGATTGTGAAACCCTACATGGAGGAATTAATTAGAAAGTTAACTTTTGGTCTATTATCCCTATATAAAAAGGACTAGCATTAAAACTAGTCCTTTTTTATATTATTATTTTTCTAAATCAGCATCTCTAAAGTAGAAGAATCCAAGTGGTGATACATGAACATTTTTAAGTTTTTTATTCATACAAACAACTTCAGTATACTCATATAAAGGTATGAATGGCATATCATTCATGATTGTATCTTCTGCTTGATGCATTAAAGCTACTCGTTTTGTTGCATCCGCTTCAGCTTTAGCAGCTTTAATTAATTTATCAAATTCTGCATTAGCATATCCAGGGTGGTTTTGTTCATTGCCAATAGTAAACTGATCAATGAATGTCATTGGGTCGTTGTAATCTGCTATCCATCCATCTCTAGCAATTTGATAATTACGTTTATTTAGCTCAGTTAAGTGAACTTTTCTTTCAACGTTTCTTAATTGAACGTCTATACCTAAATTCTTCTTCCACATATCTTGAACAGCTTGAGCCACATTTTGGTGTCCTTGCATTGTGTTATATAATATTTCTAACTTAGGGAATCCCTGTCCATCAGGATATCCAGCTTCAGCTAAGAGTTTTTTAGCTTGGGCAACATCGGCAGTTGCTGGGTAGTATTCTTTATTTTTGAATTTACCACCGTTAGAGTCACTTGCTGCACTTGGTACAAAACTAGTAGCTGGCTTCTCACCAGATTTTGTTACTTTTTCAACTAAAGCAGTTCTATCTATAGCGTAAGTAAGAGCTTTTCTTACTCTAACATCTTTTAATACTTTAGCAGCTTCTGCATTAACGTTTTCTGCATTTGGTGATACATTAAGATTATAGTAGTATGTTCCTAGATAAGGATAAGCTACTGCAGTACCATCCTTTAATAAATTAGGAGTTTCTTGTGCAGGTGGTTTATCAAGCATATCTAATTGTCCGGATTTAAATGCAGCAAAGTAACTGCTTTCATTTTCTAAAGTTTTAAATTCTATTCTATCAAGCTTTACATCCTTAGCATTCCAGTAGTTAGGATTTTTTTCAAAGTTTAAACTATCTTTTGGTTTATATTCTTTCATAACAAATGGGCCGTTAGAGATATATGTTTCGGCTTTATTAGCCCAATCCTTAGGGTTTTTCTCTACTATATCCTTTCTTACAGGAGCATAAGTAGGGAAAGCAGTGAGTGATAAGAAGTAAAGTGTAGGACCTTCAAGAGTAACTACAAGAGTTTGGTCATCTGTGGCCTTAACTCCTACCTCATCAGCAGTAGCTTTCTTCTTATTATAATTTTCAGCATTCTTTACATAATAAATTTGATAAGCATATTCAGATGCAGTATTTGGATCTGCAGCTCTCTTCCAAGCATATTCAAAGTCTTTTGCAGTAACAGGTTTTCCATCAGACCATTTTGCATCTTTTCTTAAATGGAATGTATAGGTTAAGCCATCCTTGGAGACTTCCCATTTCTCTGCTACACCTGGGATTGGTTTATCATCTTTATCTAAGTTTGTTAACCCTTCAAAGGCGTTACATATAACTTTAGCACCTTCCACAGAATTGTTTAAACCTGGGTCAATGGTTTTTGGGTCAGCACCAATATTAACTTTAATTACTTTTTTCCCGCTGGCAGTACCTTGAGTTGATTTACTGCCGCAGCCTGCAAATACCGAACCTGCTACTGCTATAGTAACAAGCAATGCAAGCATTTTAGACTTTTTACTCTTTAACATAATAGCCCTCCTTATTAAATATATTCATATATTTTATAGATACAGAATTTAGTATCTGTATTCACTTGATTAGAGATTAAAATAAATGTGCATTTTTAAAAGAGGTGACATGCTACACAATGACCGCCGCCTAAATCTTTCAATTCGGGCTCTGTCTTTGAACATATTGGTTTTGCATATCTACATCTACCTTTAAATCTGCATCCAGGTGGTGGATCAATAGGAGATGGAGTTTCCCCTTCAAGCATAATTCTTTTATTTGCTGCAGACATATCAGGGTCTGGCACAGGGATAGCAGATAAAAGAGCTTGAGTATATGGATGCAATGGTTTCTTATATAATTCATTACTGGAAGCTAGTTCTACCATTTTTCCTAGATACATAACTCCGATTCTTGTTGATATATGTTTAACCATTGAAAGGTCGTGAGCTATAAATAAATAAGTAAGACCTAAATCATCTTGCAAATCCTCAAGCATATTAACTACTTGAGCCTGGATAGATACGTCTAAAGCGGAGATTGGTTCATCGCATACTATAAATTCAGGCTCAACGGCTAATGCTCTAGCTATTCCGATTCTTTGTCTTTGCCCTCCAGAAAACTCATGTGGATATCTGCTAGCATGATCTCTATTTAATCCAACCTTACTCAAAAGGTAGTGAATTCTTTCTTCTCTTTCTTTACCTCTCATTAACCCATGTATATCAAGAGACTCGCCTATTATATCTCCTACAGTCATTCTTGCATCTAGTGAAGCATAAGGGTCTTGAAATATCATTTGCATTTTTCTTCTGTAGGGAAGAATTTGACTAGGTGACAACTTAGCAATGTCTTGTCCGTTGTAAATTATTTGACCAGCTGTTGGTTCATAGAGTTTTATAACAGTTCTACCTGTGGTTGTTTTTCCGCAGCCAGATTCACCAACAAGGCCTAAAGTTTCACCTTTATTTATAGCAAAGGAAACATCATCTACAGCTTTCACATATGTTTTTTTGTTAGCTAAAAGCCCTTTTCTTATTTCAAAATACTTTTTTAATCCTTTTACTTCTAATAGTACTTTTTTATCTTCCATTATGAATTCCCCCTTTCGATGTTAGCTTCAACCTTTGGTGCATCAGGGTGATTTAACCAGCAGGCAGAACAATGGCCCTCGTTGATTTCAAAATGGGGAGGTCTTTCGGTTAAACATATTTTTAATGTGTATTCACATCTTGGAGCAAAGGGACATCCAGCAGGTGGCTTTAAAAGATCCGGTGGTGTGCCTTCAATTGGTTTTAATCTTTCTTTTATATCCTCCTTAGGATTTGGTACACTTCTTAGAAGTCCCCAGGTATAAGGATGTTTAGGATTATAGAATATGTCTCTTGAGGTTCCGCTTTCTACAATGGTTCCACCATACATTACATAGATTCTGTTACATACGTCTGCCACTACACCAAGATCATGGGTTATCAGAATTATAGACATATCTATCTTAGTTTTTAAGTCTTTCATAAGTTCAAGAATTTGTGCTTGAATTGTAACGTCTAGTGCGGTAGTAGGCTCGTCTGCTATTAAAAGTTTTGGAGCACATACAAGAGACATGGCAATCATAGCCCTTTGTCTCATACCGCCGGAAAATTCATGCGGATACTGCTTCATTCTTTTTTCGGGACTAGGGATTCCAACTAATTTAAGCATTTCTACCGCTTTGTTGAAAGCATCAGTTTTGCTCATCTTTTTATGTTTTATAAGAGGTTCCATCAATTGTTCACCTATAGTGAAAACTGGGTTTAGTGAAGTCATAGGGTCTTGGAATATCATCCCTATT
The DNA here is from genome assembly GCF_055391695.1 of Clostridium nitrophenolicum. Taxonomy (NCBI): domain Bacteria; kingdom Bacillati; phylum Bacillota; class Clostridia; order Eubacteriales; family Clostridiaceae; genus Clostridium; species Clostridium nitrophenolicum. The sequence goes on along the minus strand of NZ_AP042469.1, from coordinate 4,700,347 downwards.
TCGTTTCCTCTTATTTTTTCCATTTCTTTTTCTCGTAATTTAGATAAATCTTTTTCGTCAAATAATACTTGACCTTCTGTTATTTTTCCATTATCAGTTAAAAGTTTCATGGTAGACATCATAGTAATACTTTTACCACTGCCTGACTCTCCAACTATTCCGATAGCTTCTCCTTTATCTAAATCTAGAGAAACTCCTCTTACGGCTTTTACTTCTCCGACATGAGTATAAAATGATGTGTGTAAATTTTTAATTTCAAGTAATTTCTCCATAATAAAAGCCTCCTATTACTTTCTCATCTTAGGGTCTAAAGCATCTCTCAAACCATCACCCAGTAGGTTAAATGCCAGTATTGTTAAACAGATTGCTAAGGCTGGGAAAAACAACTGTGTTGGATACAGTTGAAATCCTTCTAATGCTTCTGATGCAAGTGTTCCCCAAGATGCTTGTGGTGCGGAAACACCAAGGCCTATAAAACTTAAAAAGGATTCTGTAAATATAGCTTCTGGTACTGACAGTGTGAGAGTTACGATTATTGGGCCCATACAATTAGGAATAAGATGTCTTAAAAGTATTCTCATAGAAGAAGCTCCCAATGTTTTAGCGGCAAGAACGAATTCTTGCTGCTTTAAAGACATAATCTGTCCTCTTACTATTCTTGCCATAGTTAACCAATATGCTATTGAAAGGGCTATTATGATACTTTTTAATCCAGCACCGAAAATAACCATTAAAAGTATTACGTATATCATCATAGGGATGGAGTATAGGATATCTACTATTCTCATCATGAAGTTGTCTATCTTTCCACCGAAATATCCTGCTATACCTCCATATAAAATACCTATAACTATGTTAAGAATACTTGCTGCATATCCAACTGCCAAAGATATTCTTGCTCCATAAAGTATTCTAACAAAAATGTCTCTTCCGAATTTATCTGTACCAAACCAGTGAGCTGCACTTGGAGGTTGGTTGGCCATATCTAGATCCTGTGAGTAGTAGTTGTATTTTGAAAGTAAAGGACCTATAATTGCAATAATTGTAATTAATATAACAAATGTTAGTCCTATCATAGCCAGTTTATTTTCTTTTAATCTTCTCCAAACGTCTTGCCAGTATGTGAGACTTGGCCTTACTATAGCTTCAGAATTTTTATCTGCAGAAGGAACTTTTTCAAACATATCTTTTGTTATAGAATTAGATACTGTTATGTTTAAATTTTCATCTAAATTTTTAGTTGCTTGCATTTTGTGACCTCCTTAACTCTCTAGTTTTATTCTTGGGTCTATTGTTACATATAATAAGTCTACTAATAGATTACATCCTACCAATAAGGTACTGTAGAAGATAGTTACTCCTAGAGTAGTGGTGTAATCTCTGTTACCTATGCTTTGTACAAATTCTCTTCCTAGCCCAGGTATTCCAAATAATGTTTCTATTACAAAGCTTCCGGTAAGTACACCAGCAAGAAGAGGTCCTAGGTATGTTATTATAGGTATTAATGAATTCTTAAGGGCATGTTTATAAATTATTTTTGCCTTTGCTAATCCCTTAGCTTTAGCAACTTTTATATAGTCTTGTCTTATAACTTCTAAAAGGCTTGATCTAGAAAGTCTAGCGATAAATGCAGTAGCATATCCGCCGAGAGCGACTGCTGGCAATACTAAGTTTTCTGGTCCATCAAAGCCGACGGCAGGAAGCCACCCTAATTTAACCGCAAAAAAATAAATGAAGAAGGTTGCCATAACAAAGCTTGGAACTGTTACTCCTAAAGTAGCAACAACCATACAGAGGTTGTCCTGCCATTTTCCCTGATGAAGTGCAGCAGTTATTCCCATGTATAATCCTACTATAAGTGCAAAGCCTACTGAACACAGTCCAAGTTTTGCTGTTGCAGGAAAAGAGTATTCTATAACTTCATTTACGCTTTTTCCTTCATACCTCATTGAAGGACCAAAATCTCCATGTAAAACAACATTTTTTAGATAAGTTGTATATTGTTCTCCAAGAGGTTTATTAAGCCCAAATTTTGCTTCGAGATTTGCTTGAACTTGAGCAGGTAATTTTTTTTCTGCATCAAAAGGCCCGCCAGGTATTTTGTGCATTAAAAAGAAGGTTAGAGTGATAACCACCCAAATAGTAACGATACTGTAGAATAATCTTTTTAGAATATAATTGATCATATTTTAACCCCCAATTTTTATGATTTAGTTGTGAAATTTTAAATAATAAAATAAATATTTATTCATTATTTGTTGGAATTTTATTGAAATTTAAAACAAGATATGCATAAATATGACATATCGTCTTTGATGGATTATTTAGAAAAAAGAAATTTTTAATTATATAATATTCAATTATCAATGAACAATTCTTTAGAAGTAGTATGTTTTACATAATGTTATCATAGTGTGAAAGCTGTGTCAATTGATACTACTGGATTTGATGGTTGCCAAAAATAGTCAAAATAATTATTCGTCAATGAATTTTTTAGAAAAAAGATTTTGCTTAAAATAAAAATGTCGAAATTTTAATGACAATATTTAATAAGTGTTTTTAACAAGCGGACAAAATGTATAAAAATTACTATAATTTTTATACTAAAAATTTAAAACCTAATGTATTATGCAAATTATGTTTTTTATAGTCTAAGATAGGAATGAGTAAAATTGATATTTTATTTTAAAGTATGATAATATTAGAACGACTATTAAAAGGGATATAAATCCAATATAGCTATTGGTTAGTTATATAAGTTTATGTCTGTATCCAAACTTTATATTACTTAAAAATTCTAATTAATACCTCTTATTAATAGAATAGAAAGGTGAAAATATATGATTCAATGGTATAAATCCTCTTGGAATGAAATAGTAAAGCTTCTAGAGAGTAATATCTATTCCGGATTAGACGGAGATGATATAAATATTAAGAGAGAAAAGTATGGTGCAAATAAAATTCTTATACCAAAGACTAAAAGTTTATACTCGATAATTATCAATCAGATAAAAGAACCCTGGGTAATTATGTTGAGTGTATGCTTAATTGTTTTTCTATACTTTACTCAGTTTATATTAGCAGGTATAATGCTGCTAGTTATAATGATGAGTATACTACCTATTTCCTTAGATAAATATAATAACGAAAAAAGTATTAAAGAACTAGAAAATTTAAATATTGGCTATGCAAGGGTAGTGAGGGATGGTAGAACCTTTAAGATACCGCTTGAAGAGTTAGTAATAGGTGATATTGTTATTGTAGGTCAAGGAGAAGGTGTGCCAGCTGACCTACGGGTGATTGAAAGTGAGGATTTAAAAGTAAATGAAACGTCAGTCACTGGAGAGAAATATGTAGTAGAAAAATATGAAACTAAAATAGAAGATAAAGAAATAACACTATCTGATATGAAAAATATACTTTTTAAGTCCTCTTTTGTTGTTGGGGGAAGTGGTACTGGTATAGTAATTGCTACGGGTATGAATACTCAAATAGCTAATATGGTAAAGCTTTTCTTTTCAGAAGAGGATAAGAGCACGGAAGTCGGAAAAAAGGTGCACGAAATTATTAATTATTTCTGCATATTCATAATATCAGCTCTAATGATAAATATATCTCTAAGAATAATTAGTAAAGAAAATATAAAACAAATGGTTTATATTTCTGCTGAGTTTGTTCTGAATTCTATACCACAAGGTATTGTGATTATTTTAAGTGTAGTCTCATTATTCCTATTAAAGAAGATGAAGAAAAACTCTATTGAATTCAAAGATTTATCTGTTATAGAGAAATTATCTTCAATATCAGTTATTTGTACTGACAAGGTAGGGTCCTTTTCTAAAAATAAGATGGAGGTTGCAAAGATATTTACTAATGGAAATTTTATAGATGTTATCAGCGATGTAGTAAATGGCAGCTCAAATGAAGGGGATATTGAAAATTTACAAAGAATGTTGCATATAGGATTACTTTGTAATGATACACAAGTAAGTACTGGAAAATTAATAAATCCCAAAGAAGATTTAATGGAAGCGGCAATTATTAAATTTGCTATGATGAATGGGTTAGATAAAAGGAATCTAGATAGACAGCATGAAAGAGTTTTATATATTCCTTTTGATAATGATAGAAAGATATTAACTACAATAAATTCTGTAGACGAAAATTATAGAGCTAATATTAAAGGTTCTGTAGATTCTATAATAAATAAATGCACACATATAATGAAGAATGGTGTGGAATTAGATATAACAGAAGATGAAATAAATGCAATAAGAAGCGCAGGGGTTAGCATGTCTGCTGAATGTTTGTCAGTTGTAGGATTTGCCTATAGGAATTTTAATTATGAGCCTAGTGTTAAAGAAAATATTGAAAGCAATTTGGTGTTTGTAGGATTGGTTGGATTTGAAAACATGTTGAAGAGTGAGGCGATAGACTCTATTGACAGAAGTGAGAGATTAAATATCAAGCCTGTTATTATTACTGATGATAATAAGCTTACTGCTTTCGCTGTAGGTAAAAAGATGAAGTTAGTATCAAAGGTGAATGAGATAATATCGGGAGTAGAGATTGACAATATGTCAAATGATGAATTTGACAGAATAGGAGATAAAATAGGAATCTTTTCAAAGATAAATTCCAAACATAAGGTTAAGATAATAAAAGCATTAAAAAGTTATGGACATGCCACTGCTATAATTGGTTCTAAATTAATTGATTTACCTGCTTTAAGAGTATCTGACATAGGAATTACAACCTCAACTAGTAAAATGGTTAAAAAGTTATCAGATATTATTTTGAAGGATATTGGATTCATGCACATTTTAGATATGCTTGAAGATTCTAGAAGAATAATTAATCTAATAAAAAAAATTATTATATATATTATAAGTTGTGCAACTGCTATGCTTATATTTACATCATTAATGTTTTTGCGGAAATATAATGTTCCATTAATGTATATTGAGAGTTTTTGGTTTAACAATATATTAATGATCATATCCAGCATGGCTTTAGCGATTCAGTATAAATATGAGGATGTTAAATGTACTGATTATAAATTAGATAAAGATATTATAAAAGAGAATAAAGCTTTTATAATTTTTAATGGGTCAATAATGGGAATAGGAGCATTTATAGTGCTTATGTTAACATACAGCAGGGGGATAGCATTTGCTCAAGTAGCATCTTTTACTGCATTAAATTTGAGTGCTGTATTTTTTACTCTTAGCTTTTCTAAGACGAAGTTGTTCCAAAATAAATTCTCAAATTTAATTTTAGGTTTAAATTTACTTTTGCAGTTTGGAATAATGGTGTTAATGGGAGGACTACATGTAATTTTAAGTGTAGATTATTGGAAAATTACATTAGCTATTTTAATTGTATGTATTGCAATTTCGCTATTTAATAAATTAGGCAAAGAGCAATATTATGATTAAGTCACCTATTATTTGGTAAATATTATAATAGGTGGTGATATATATGAAGAGACCTCTTATTTATTATTCTATCTCAGTCTTTATTGGATGTGTTTCTTCAATGATGTTGTATGAAAATGCTCTCATAGGTGCAGTAATCGCTGCATCTTTTTTTGCTATTCTTTTCTTTACTTTAGATGAAAAATTTTTTATTATAAATATACTTTTCTTTGCCATAGGGATTTTTAGTTTTACTATGTACTTTAATATAAAGATTCCTGATACTATAGAAGTTAGGTTGACTGAAAATAAGGGCTATTACTATGTAAGTAGCTATAAAGGGAGAAAGATATTATTAAGTGGAAAGATAAGTAAAATTAAAGAAGGCGAAAGAATAAAGATTTATGGAACTTTTAAAAATGATAAGGATTTCTCTAGAGGAGTTATAGGAAACTATAAAGTAGATAAATATGATACTTGTAAAAAGGATTATGTGTATTATTTGTATGAAATAAAAAGAAATATTTATGCGCAGTATAAAGAAATATTAGGGGATGAGAGATCCGCTTTAGTGATGGCTCTCTGTTATGGTGACACAGGATATTTGACTAAGAGCCAGAAAAGTGAGTTTTTAAAAATGGGAGTGTTTCACGCCGTCAGCGTATCTGGATTTCATATGGCAATCATATACAAGGTATTAGAGATTGTTATTGGGTTAAAATTTGCAATTTTAGTATCTTTTATTTATATACTTTTCACAGGAATGCAAGCTTCAACTGTGAGAGCTTTTATAATGATAATTATATTTAAATTTTCGAAAATGTTTTTTAAAAATTATGATACTCTATCATCTTTAGCGTTGGCAGCTCTTATACTGCTTATAATTAAACCCTACTATATCATAGATGTTGGCTTTATGCTGTCTTTCTTAGCTACCCTTGGGATTATCATATACTATAAAAAAATTCTAAGAACATTATATAGACTACCTCAAAAGTTAAATGAGAGTTTAAGTATAACATTGAGTTCTCAAATATTTTCTGTACCATATACAGCGTTCAATATTCAAAATTTTAGTAGTGGATTTATATTAGGAAATATTTTTTTACTTCCGATGTACTCTGTAATAGTTATATTAGGAAACTCCGCATTATTGTTTTGCTCTATTCCTGTAATGTTTAGACTTTTAAGCAGTGGATTAAACTTTGTGTTAACTGCTATAGAAGGTGCGAATTATTTAATTTTAAAATTTTGCCCTCCTATAACTTACTTAACATATTTAGATGGTTTTGCTTTAATCTTAATTTATTTAAGTTTTATATTATATAAACATGGTTATAGGAAATTTAAATATTTGCCCTCATTTATATTGATATTAATATTATTTCAAAGTTACAGTTTTGTACCCCAAGTATACTACATCAACTTTTCTGAAGGGGAAGGAGTAGTTATAAAGTACAAAACTAATAAAGTTATGGTATGTAGTTACAGTCAATCTTCAGCTAAAGAGGTAATTAATATAAAGGAAAAAATGAATATAGAGAAAATTTTTACTAACCCTAAGCAAAATTTTAAAATTGACATTGATGAAAGTTTTCAACTAGGGATTATGTGCTATGGTGAAGGTAACATTTTTAATACGATTATAAGTAATAAAAATAAAAAGTTCGCCTTTATCAACAATAATATGAAAAAAGAAGCTTTAAGTGTATTTAGAAGCTATGATGCTGTAAAATTCCCCCAAAGGTCACTGGAAAATAATGCCCAAAATAATAAAGTGTACATTAGTGAAGACAACATATCTTTATATGTTATAATATTTAATAGAATAGTTAGAGTGTATTAATAATGAGGTGTATTTAAGTGATAGATGTAGCTACTTTTCATCAAAATATAAAGAAAAATATTATAAATAATTGTTATGTATTATGTGGTAATGATGAACAGACTATAAAAGAATGTGTTAAGTCTCTAGTAAGTAAGTTTGTAGATAAAGATTTTATGGATTTAAACTACATGGAGTTTGATGGTAATTCTTTAGAAAGTTTTGATCCTGTGATAAATGCATGTCAGACACTTCCTTTCATGAGCGACAAAAAGGTTGTTTTAGTATATAGGTCCTCTTTTATAGAGGATGATAAGGGAGAAAATAGTAAGATTTCTGCAGATAAAGCCTTTAACAATTTTTGTGAGTATATTGGCACAATACCAGATCATTGCATACTTATAATTTATGATGTGTTTAAGGGCAAAAGAGATAAGCCGGGAAAGCGAATAAATAAACTTAGTAAGAGTGCTTGTGTAGTAAAAGTTGATAAACTAAAGGGTCAACAGTTAGAGAATAAGATAAAAGTTTTTTTTGAGAATAGAGATAAACAAATAGGGCGTATTGAATTAAAAGCTTTCTGCAGCATAATGGACGAAAATAATTTGAGTGTAGTTGAAAATGAAGTTGAAAAACTCTGCTGCTTTACAGATGGGAGAGATATAACTAAGGAAGATATCAAGGCTTTATTTTTAAAAAGTAGTGATGATGACATTTTTGATTTAGTTAATCCAATTTCAAATAAAAGGTTGAAGGAAGCTCTTGAGGTACTAAATGAGCTTATATATAGAGGTGAAAAAACAAATCACATATTAAATATGATTGAGAGACAATTTACTTTGTTATTTAAAGTGAAACTGGGAGTTAATGCTAAAAAAAACAAAGAAGTTATTATGAAAGAGGTTAATGTAAGATCGGATTATGCTTTTGATATGCTTTTATCTCAAGGGAAAAAGTTCACTTTAAGACAGCTTCAGCATGCTATTGAGCTTTGTATAAATGCGGAGCAGAAGATGAAGACTTCCACAGTTGATGAAAAAACAGAGCTGGAATTATTAATCATAAATGCTATAGCGGGATAATTTATATAATTAAATAATAAAAAGCAAAAATAAATAACCGGTTGTAAAAACCGGTTTATTTATTAAGCAGTTATGCTATTTAATTTTGCTGCTAATCTTGACTTACTTCTTGCTGCCTTATTCTTATGTATGATTCCTTTTGATGCAGCCATATCTAGAGATTTAACAGCAGCTACAAAAGTAGTTTTTGCTTGCTCAGCGTTTCCACTTTCTACAGCAGCTAAGTATTTCTTTATAGCAGTTTTTAATGCTGATTTAATCATTTTGTTTCTAAGAGTTTTAGTTTCTGTAACTCTTATTCTCTTTTTTGCTGATTTTATATTTGCCATATTTTCACCCCCTTATAATTTTATAGGGCCTCAACAGCTTTGGGGAAATTTGCTAGTGAGTCTCGTTTATTCAACAAATGATATTATATCATTAATTTTTCAGCACTTCAAGTATTTTTTAGAGCATAATTGACAACATTCACTATGAGGCATAATCAAAGAAATAATAGACCAGTATTCTCGTCTATTTGCCACGAATACTTCGTCGGCAAAATCCAGGCATAGCCCCACTATAACTGGATTTCACCTCCTTGTCTCGTGACAAATATGCTTCGAATCTTTGATCTCTTATTTCTTTTCATATGCCTGAATTCAGAAATAAGAATATGAACGAAAAATAAGGAAAAACTAATAATGGAGAATTAAAGATTCAGTTGAAAGGATGTGAAATTATGTTTAGTATTAGGACAGATTTAGCTGTTGAAGCAAAGGAGATATATGAAAAACAAAATAGTGAAGATATATCAGGAGTGGAGGTAGATGAGCGTACAGAAGGGGAAATAAAAATAACCAGTGTGAAGATAGTAAATGATATTGGTGAAAAAATGATGAGGAAACCTAAAGGTACATACATAACTATCGATATGCCTAGATTTACTCATTATGATGCTGATACAATGGACGAAGTAAGTAGAGTTCTTGGAGAGAGCCTATCCAATATGGTTAAACTTGATGATAGTATGACTGCACTTGTGGTGGGACTAGGAAATTGGAATATAACCCCTGATGCCTTAGGTCCTAAAGTTATATCAAAACTTATGGTAACAAGGCATTTAAAACAGCTTATACCAGATCAAATAGACGAAGATATAAGACCAGTGTGTGCTATAGCACCAGGAGTTTTAGGACTTACAGGAATTGAAACAGGAGAGATTATAAAAGGGGTTGTAGATAAAATAAAACCTAATTTAATAATATGCATTGATGCCTTAGCATCAAGAAAAATAGAAAGGGTGAATTCAACTATACAGGTCGGAAATACCGGAATATCGCCTGGGTCAGGAGTAGGAAATAGAAGAATGGAATTAAGTGAACAGACTTTAGGTATACCAGTTATAGCTATAGGAGTGCCAACTGTTGTAGATGCAGCCACTATGGCTAATGATACGATAGATATGGTTTTGGATCAAATGGCAAAGCAAGCGGAAAAGGGTGGAGAATTCTACAATATGTTAAAGTCTTTAGGCAAAGAAGAAAAGTATGCAATGATCAAGGAGATACTAGATCCTTATGTTGGAAATCTTATGGTTACTCCAAAAGAAGTTGATTTGGTTATAGATTCTGTTTCAAAGGTAATAGCTAATGGGATAAACATAGCTCTTCAGCCAGCTTTAGATTTAGAAGATATAAACAGATTTTTAACTTAAGGCATAATCAAATAAATAATAGACCAGTATTCTCGCCTATTTGTCACGAATACTTCGTCGGCAAAATCCAGGCATAGCCCCACTATGACTGAATTTTACCTCCTTGTCTCGTGACAAATATGCTTCGAATCTTTGGTCTCTTATTTCTTTTCATATGCCTAAGTTATAAATTATAGTCCCTTCTCATATAATTTAATATCACTAAAGTGTGAAAAAATTAGATTACATGAGAGGGGGGAACTGCTTTGAGTTTTTTCATAGCAGTGAAGAAGTGAATTACAGAAGGATAAGTGGAAAAAAGGATTTCAGACTTAGGGCATTTATATTAATGGTGGCTGCACTTATAGTTATTGTTTTGCCCTGTGTGGTAAAAGCAAATTCCTATGGCAGCAGTATCAATAGAAATATGTTTTTTGTTCAAATACTAAACTACACTATGCCTGTTGTTAAGGCTACCTCTTTTAGTGAAGAAGATATGGCTGAAAGTAATTTTACAATTGGACAAGTAGCACTTGGAATGGTTGGGCTAGATTTAAATAATCCTATGTCAGTACTAGGTAGAGAGTTGTCATTTATAAATATAAACAACTCTGGAGGAAAAGATAATCTTAATGTAGATTTTAATCACTTCAAGTTAGATGATAAACAAATTGCAAGGGATAGTGAAAAAACAAATTCAGATGCAAATAATGATTTAAATTTAGAAAACAAATCAGTGAGTGTATATGATCCAAAGCTTAAGAAGACTTTAAATACTAGCAAACCTGAAGTTTTAATATATCATACACATACCACTGAAGGTTATAAACCGGGAGATGCTATTAGTTCTGATAATAGTCAGAACGTTTGTGCTGTAGGTGATGCTTTAGTAAATGAACTTCAGTCAAATTACGGGATATCAGCAATTAATGATAAAACTGTACATGATAGAGAAGCTTACACACAAAGTTATGCGAGATCAGTAGTAACTTTAGATAAGTATTTAAAACAATATAATGATTTTAAATTAATAATAGATTTACATAGAGATTCTGTAGGTGATAATAAGAAGGCTGTTACCACTAGAATGAATGGAGAAAATGTGGCTAAAATAAGTATTGTAATGGCAAAAAAGAATCCTCACTTTGATAAAAATATGGTACTAGCTAATAAAATAATAGAAAGTTGCAAAAAAAATTTTCCTGGTTTTTACAAAGATACGGTTTATTACAACAATGGAACTAGATATTTTAATCAAGATAGAAGTAATAACGCTATTTTAATAGAGGTAGGAGCGGATATAAATACTACGGATGAAGCAAAGGCTTCCGCAAAGTACTTAGCTAGAGCAATAGCTGAAGCTCTTAATAAATAGTATAAATTCATGGTAAAGTTGAATAAAAATATGAAAAAAGTACATCCTTAAAGATAACAAGGTAGAAATTAACTACAAGTTGTTAGAATAGGGGTGTATTTTTTTATGAGAACTAGAATTAGAAATATTATATTAGTATTATCAATATGTCTAATTATAGTACTTTATGGCTTCATAGTAATAAGTGATAGTCTGCCTAAGTTTATAAAAGATAGATCTGCTTTTAAAATAAGTTATAATATATCTCCTTTTGATTTTAGAATGGATATTAGTGAATACTCTTTTTACATAAATAATAAAGTGGCTGATAATATAAAAAATAACTCTGCAAAATTATTAAATAATGTAGAGAACAAGGTTTATAATAGCACCTCTGGTATCATAAATAAAACTTCTGAGGCATTTAAAAGTGTAGAGGAAAAAATAAATGGCGTTTTACAAAATAAAGTCAGGTAATATACTTTTCTCCATACTAACCTTGTGTTATAATTTACTATGATTATTTATACTATTAAAAGTATGAGAAAGATTTGCATAAAAGTGCAAATCTTTTAAATTGTTAACTAGTAATGGAGGGTAAAACAGTATGCAGAGCGAAAGACAAAAGCGTATAAGAAATTTTTCTATTGTTGCTCACATAGATCACGGTAAATCAACACTTGCAGATAGATTAATACAGAAAACAGGTACCCTTACTGAAAGAGAGATGGATGAGCAGGTACTTGATAATATGGATCTTGAAAAAGAAAGAGGAATAACAATAAAATCACAGGCAGTAAGACTTGTTTATAAAAGACCTAATGGTGAAGAGTATATTCTAAACCTAATAGATACCCCAGGACATGTAGATTTTAACTATGAAGTTTCAAGAAGCTTAGCTGCTTGTGAAGGTGCGATATTGGTAGTAGATGCTACTCAGGGGATACAGGCTCAAACTTTAGCAAACTGTTATTTAGCATTGGATCATGATTTGGAAGTAGTGCCAGTAATAAATAAAATAGATCTACCTAGTGCAAGACCGGAAGAGGTAAAACAGGAAATAGAGGATATAATAGGTTTAGAAGCACATGATGCACCATTAGTTTCAGCTAAAACTGGAATTAATATTGAAGATGTACTTGAGGCTGTGGTATTGAAAGTTCCTGCACCAGAGGGTGATGAAGAAGCACCATTAAGAGCTCTTATTTTTGACTCATACTATGACAGTTATAAGGGTGTAGTATGTCATGTAAGAGTTAAAGAGGGAACGATAAAACCAGGAACAGAAATAAAACTAATGGCATCGGGTAAAGTGTATGAGGTTACAGAAACAGGGATATTTGTACCAAGATATATGTCTGTTCCAGAGTTAAAAGCAGGTGATGTTGGATATTTCACTGCTTCTATAAAAAATGTTAGAGATGCTCGTGTTGGTGATACAGTAACAGAAGCTAAAAGACCAGCAAAGGAAGCATTAGCAGGATATAGACCAGCAATACCTATGGTATACAGTGGTATTTATCCAGTAGACGGAGCAAAATATGGTGAATTAAAAGAAGCGCTTGAAAAGCTTCAAGTAAATGATGCAGCTCTATCCTTCGAGCCAGAAACTTCTATAGCATTAGGTTTTGGATTTAGATGCGGATTTTTAGGTCTATTACACATGGATGTAATTCAAGAGAGAATAGAAAGAGAATTTAATTTAGATATTATAACTACAGCCCCATCTGTTATATACAAGATAGGAAAAACTGATGGTACTGTTATAGAACTTACCAATCCAACAAATCTTCCAGATACTACAGAAATAAAATACATGGAGGAGCCAATTGTTAAAGCATCTATAATTACGCCATCGGATTATGTTGGACCAGTTATGGATTTAGCTCAAAATAGACGTGGAATATTCAAGGATATGCAGTATATAGATACTACCAGAGTAAGCTTGAACTATGAAATTCCATTAAATGAAATAATATATGATTTTTTTGATGCTTTAAAGTCAAGGTCAAGAGGATATGCTTCTTTAGACTATGAATTAGCAGGATATAAACCAGCTAAACTTGTAAAGCTTGATATACTTTTAAATGGAGATGTAGTAGATGCTTTATCTATGATAGTTCCAGATGAAAGAGCCTATGCAAGAGGAAGAGCTATAGCGGAAAAGTTAAAGGAAATTATTCCAAGACAAATGTTTGAAATACCTATTCAGGCTGCAGTTGGCGGAAAGGTTATCGCAAGAGAAACTGTTAAAGCAATGAGAAAAGACGTTCTAGCAAAATGCTATGGTGGAGATATATCAAGAAAGAAAAAGCTTCTTGAGAAACAAAAAGAAGGAAAGAAGAGAATGAGACAGGTTGGAAGTGTAGAAGTTCCACAAGAAGCATTTATGGCGGTTCTTAAGACAGAAGAATAAATATTGGAGGGACTTAATAATGTTAAAGAATAAAGAAATAGCATTATATATTCACATTCCCTTCTGTAAACAAAAATGTTTATATTGTGATTTCCCCTCTTTTTGCGGTAAAGAAGAATCTATGATTGAATATTCTAAAGCTTTAGAGAAGGACATAGATAGCATAAGTGATAGAGTTATAAAGACAATATTTATAGGTGGGGGAACTCCCACCTATTTGTCTTTAGATGCATGGACTAATATAAAGAAGGCTATTGATAAGCTTGATAAAGCTGAGAATTTGGAATTTACTGTGGAGGGTAATCCAGGTACTTTTACAGAGGAGAAACTTAAATTTTTAAGGGAAATGGGAGTTAATAGATTAAGCATAGGGTTACAGGCATGGCAAAATAGAATATTAAAAAAAATTGGAAGAATACATAGTAATGATGAATTTATAGAAGCATATGAACTTGCAAGGAAAATAGGTTTTAATAATATAAATGTGGATTTAATGTTTGGTCTTCCAGATCAGAATATGAATGACTTACAAGATACTTTGAAAAATGTCGTGAAACTAAATCCAGAACATATTTCTTGTTATAGTCTTATTATCGAAGAAAGTACTCCTTTTTATAAAATGTACGAGGAAGATAAACTTAATCTTCCAAATGAAGAATTAGAAAGGGAAATGTATGGGCATATAGTAAGCTTCTTAAGACAAGAAGGATATCATCAGTATGAAATTTCTAATTTATCAAAGCCAAAGAGAGAATGTGCTCATAATCTAGTTTATTGGAATTTAGAAGAATACATAGGCTGTGGTGTAGCTTCCCATTCATATGTAGATGGTTTAAGGTATAGAAAAACTGAAAATATAGAAGAATATATTAGAGATGTCCGCATGAATAGAAATTTGAAACTTGATATGCATAAAAACTCCTTAAAGGACGAAATGGAGGAATTTATGTTTATGGGCCTCAGAAAAATAGATGGAATTTGTATAATTGACTTTTCTGAAAGATTTCAAAAAGATATTTATTCTGTATATGGAGAAATAATAAAGAAATATATAAATAATCACATGCTCATTAAGAAAGATGACAGATTATTTTTAAGTGAAAAAGGTCTTGAGCTTTCTAATAGCATAATGTGTGACTTTATTCAGTAATTAACGTATTAGGATACCTTAATTTTAAAGAAATAAGGCTAAAATCGTGATATATCAACAAAATATATAAATATGACTAGAAATCACGAGCAAAATGGAGAAATTATATAATTATTTATTTAAAATTCGATAAATCATTTTATTTGATTATATAATGCAATTTATGCAACATTGACAAATAAAATTATGAGTGATATTTTTTAATCATAGTGATTAGCACTCAACATTAATGAGTGCTAACAAAGAGGTGATATTATGGAAATGGATGAAAGAAAAATAAAAATACTTCAGGCTATTATTAATGATTATATAATGACTGCTGAGCCTGTGGGATCCAGAACCATAGCTAAAAAGTATGACTTAGGGATAAGTTCAGCCACAATAAGAAATGAAATGGCAGATCTTGAAGACATGGGGTACCTTGAACAGCCTCATAGTTCAGCGGGAAGAAGACCATCAAATAAAGGCTATAGATTATATGTGGATAAGTTAATGAAAATTCCTAAGTTAACTCCAGAAGAAGAATACATTATAAAAAATCAAATTTTAGCTAATGCATTATTCGAGGTAAATACTATAATTAAACAAGCTACAGCACTTCTATCTGGACTTACTAACCTGACATCCATTGTAAAAACGCCCTCTGTAAGTAAGAGCTATATTAAATATGTTCAACTTTTAAATATAGACTCTAACAACATATTATTCGTAATAATAACGGATAGTGGCATAATAAAAAATAATGTTGTAAGAGCAGGAAAAAACGTAAGTTCTGATATATTAGCAGCATTAAGTAATATATTAAATGCAAGACTAAAAAACTTAAATTGCGAACAAATAAATCTAGAAGTTATAAATAACTTGAAAAAAGATCTAGAAGGATATGAAGATATATTTAATGCTATAATTCCAGTTTTATATGAAAGTTTAAGCAGTGATGATAATGGCGAAATATACATGGAAGGTGCAACTAATATTTTTAATTACCCTGAATACAAAGATATAGAAAAGGCACGTGGATTTCTGTCATTATTGGATAATAAAGATAAAATTAGCGGCTTACTTAACAGTTCTTCAAACATCTCAATTAAAATTGGGACAGAAAGCTTTATAGAAGGTGCAGAAGAATGCAGTGTTGTATCCGCAGTATATAATGTAAAAGACAGACCAGTTGGAGAAATAGGGGTAATTGGTCCTACAAGAATGCCTTATTCAAAGGTGATTTCAGTGTTGGCTAATGTTGTTAGAGAATTAAATTTTATTCTAACAAACATTTATTATGATGATAAATAGAGATAATATCAATCAAGAAAATGCTAGATTGGAGGAGGCGTGTGAATGATTAAGGAAGAGGATAAAAAAATAGAAGAAAATGAGTGTATTGACTCATTAGAAAAAGAAGAAGATTTACAAGAGGTTGATAATGCAGAAGAGGTTAATAGCGAAAAAGTCGAAGATGTTGAAACCAACTTTGATGATTTGCTAAATGGGGTAAAAGAAGAAAATCAAAAACTGCTAGATGAAAATAATAAAATAAAAAATGAAAATGAAGCTCTTAAGGATAGATTAGCAAGATTAAATGCAGAATATGATAATTTTAGAAAGAGAACTTCAAAAGAAAAAGAAGGAATATATACAGATGCATGTGAAGATGTATTAAAGGAAATGCTGCCTGTTCTTGACAACTTAGAGAGAGCTATATCTGTAGAAGGCAGCGCAGAAGATATTAAAAAAGGTATAGAAATTACAATAAAGCAGTTTGGAAGTGCCTTAGAAAAACTAAGTGTTGAAGAAATTTCAAATGAAGGTGAATTTGATCCAAATTTCCACAATGCTGTTATGCACATAGAGGATGACCAATATGGAAAGAATCAAGTAGTTGAGGTTTTCCAAAAAGGATATAAAAGAGGAGATAAGGTTTTAAGATATAGTATGGTTAAGGTTGCTAACTAAGAGCAAATCTTATTTCGCAAGCAATGTGTTTAAGTAATATTAACATATTCAATAAAAATGAAAATTTCTTAAAAATATAAATTTATAAACATAAGTACATTTAATACTAGGAGGTAAATTAGTATGGCAAAAGTAATAGGTATTGATTTAGGAACAACTAACTCATGTGTAGCTGTTATGGAGGGTGGAGATCCAGTAGTTATACCAAACGCTGAAGGGGCAAGAACAACCCCATCTGTAGTATCATTTCAAGCAAGTGGAGAAAGATTAGTAGGGCAGGTTGCAAAAAGACAATCAATTACTAATCCAGACAAAACAATAATATCAATAAAAAGACATATGGGAACAAATCATAAGGTAAATATAGATGGAAAAGAATATACACCACAAGAAATATCAGCTATGGTACTTCAAAAAATAAAGGCTGATGCTGAAGCTTATCTTGGCGAGACTGTTACTCAAGCAGTAATAACAGTTCCAGCTTACTTTAATGACAGCCAAAGACAGGCAACAAAAGATGCTGGTAAAATTGCAGGTCTTGAAGTATTAAGAATAATAAATGAGCCAACAGCAGCATCACTTGCTTATGGTATGGATAAGATGGATACTAACCAAAAAATATTTGTATACGACCTTGGTGGTGGTACTTTCGATGTATCAATACTAGAACTTGGTGATGGAGTATTTGAAGTTAAGGCTACAAATGGTGATACAAAACTTGGTGGAGATGATTTTGACCAAAAAGTTATGGACTATATAGCTGACACTTTTAAAGCTGAAAATGGAATAGATTTAAGAAACGATAAAATGGCACTTCAAAGATTAAAAGAAGCTGCTGAAAAAGCTAAAATAGAGCTATCTGCTTCAATGCAAACAAACATTAATCTTCCATTTATAACAGCAGATGCAACTGGTCCAAAACACATTGATATGAATTTAACTAGAGCTAAATTTAATGAAATAACTCATGATTTAGTACAAAGAACTATCGAACCAATGAGAAAGGCATTAAATGACGCTGGACTTACAATAGACCAAATAGATAAGATTATACTTGTTGGAGGTTCTACAAGAATACCAGCAGTTCAAGATGCTGTTAAAGAATTTACAGGAAAAGATCCTTCAAAGGGAGTTAACCCAGATGAATGTGTTGCAGTAGGAGCTGCTATTCAAGCAGGAGTTTTAACTGGAGATGTTAAAGATGTATTACTTCTTGATGTTACGCCTCTAACACTTGGAATTGAGACTTTAGGAGGAGTTTCTACTTCATTAATAGAAAGAAATACAACTATACCAACAAGAAAGAGTCAAGTTTTCTCAACTGCAGCAGACGGTCAAACATCTGTTGAAATACATGTTGTTCAAGGTGAAAGACAAATGGCTGCTGACAATAAGACTCTTGGAAGATTTACACTTTCAGGCATAGCTCCAGCTCCAAGAGGAATTCCACAAATAGAAGTTACATTTGATATTGATGCTAATGGTATAGTTAACGTATCTGCTAAAGATAAAGGAACAGGAAAAGAAGCTAATATAACAATTACTGCCTCAACTAACTTAAACGATGACGAAATAGAAAAGGCTGTTAAAGAAGCAGAAAAGCATGCAGAAGAAGACAAGAAGAGAAAAGAATCAATAGAAGTTAAGAACAATGCTGATCAAATTGTATATCAAACTGAAAAGACATTAAAAGAGCTTGGAGACAAAGTGTCAGCAGAAGATAAAGCTAAAATAGAAGATCAAGTAAAGGCTGTTAACGCAGTTAAAGATGGAAATGATTTAGAAGCTATAAAGAAAGCTACTGAAGAGTTAACTCAGACATTCTACGGAATTTCATCAAAACTATATCAAGATGCTAATGCACAGGGTGCAGGAGCAGGCGCAGGCTTTGATCCAAACAACATGGGTGGAACTAATGCTGGAACAAAGCAAGATGATAATGTAGTAGATGCTGATTTCAAAGTAGAAGATGATAAATAATTATTTCCTCTTCACTCTTTAATAATATGTGTGTATAATGTAAATTGGCAATGATTAAGGGAAGAGTTCATACTCCTCCCTTAATTTAAGTAATAAACAATTTGCAGATATACATCAGTAGTTTAGGTATCTTCAAAAAAATAACTAGCCAGTATGATGGTCTATTTTGAGTTATTATTTTCTTTCAGATGCCTTATGGGATTTTATATTTCAATTGTGGTAATAAGGGTACAATCTTTAGTGAAATTTAAGTAATAATTTTATTTAATCTATTAATTAGGTGGTGAAAAATAAGGGATGGCAAAAAAGGATTATTATGAGATACTTGGGCTGGAAAAAGGCGCAAGTGACGATGAAATTAAAAAGGCATTTAGAAAACTAGCACTAAAATACCATCCAGATAGAAATCCTGATAACAAAGAAGCAGAGGAAAAATTTAAGGAACTAAATGAAGCTTATCAGGTACTATCAGATCCTCAGAAGAAGGCTCAGTATGATCAGTTTGGAACAACTGATTTCAATGGAGGCGGATTTGAAGGCGGATTTGACTTCTCAGATTTTGGAGGATTTGGAGATATATTCGATTCTTTCTTTGGTGGTGGATTCTCAGGTGGAGGAAGAAGAAGAAATGGTCCTGAGAAAGGATCTGACCTTGAGTATACTCTAAATTTAACTTTTGAAGAAGCAATTTTTGGAGTAGAAAAGCAAATAAATATTACGAGAAGTGAGAGTTGTGATAAGTGCGGTGGTACTGGAGCAAAATCAGGAAGTAATCCGAAAACTTGTGATAAATGTGGTGGAACTGGCCAAGTAAGAACTCAAAGAAATACACCGCTTGGAAGCTTCGTAAGTATGAGTACTTGTGATAAGTGTGCAGGTAAAGGAACTATAATAACAGATCCTTGTAATGAATGTAAGGGCAAAGGAAAAGTAAGAAAACAAAGAAAGATAAAAATAAATGTTCCAGCTGGTGTAGATACAGGAAATGTAATGCCTATGAGAGGTCAGGGAGAACATGGTACGAATGGCGGTCCAGCAGGAGATTTATATGTAAATATTAGAGTTGCTCCTCATGCAACCTTTAAAAGAAAGGGTACTGATATCTATATTGATACTCACATAAGCTTTGCTAAAGCTTCACTAGGTACTGAGATAAAAGTCCCTACAGTAGATGGAGATGTTAAATATGAGATACCAGCTGGTACTCAACCAGGAACTATATTTAGATTAAAGAGTAAAGGTGTTCCAAGGGTTAACGGACATGGTAGAGGAGATCAATATGTTAATGTAATAGTAGATATACCTAAAAATCTAAATCAAAAGCAAAGAGAAGCTCTAGAAATGTTCATGGAAGCTAGTGGAGAAACTCCAACTGGTGAAGGAAATAAAAAATCTTTCGTAGATAAAATAAAAGATAGTTTTAAATAGCATGAACTTTGTTTCTTCTTAATTCTATTTTAGAAGAAACAAAGTTTTTTTATGATAATATTATATATTGACAGAGACAGGTTATAATTATAAAGTAGATTTGTTAGTAATTATAAATAGATAATGAGGAAGGATTTTATTTTCTTACGGAAAAAATCCTTATGCGTGAATTGTAAATTATTAAAATTTGTGGAGGTAACTTATGGATAAAGAATGGATAGAGGTTGCGATAGTTACGAGCAGCGAGGCTGTAGAAGCTGTTTCAGGTATACTTTACAATACTGGAGTAAAAGGGGTATCTATAGAGGACCCAGAGGACATAGAATTTAAGAAGAAAAACCCTGGAGACTGGGATTACTTTGATGAAACTTTACTACTTGTAAAGGATGGTGCAATAGTTAAAGGATATTATAAGCAGGATGAACATCTGGATGAATACTTGAGATACATAAAAGACAGTATTAATAACTTAGAGCAGTTTGGAATAGATAAAGGTAAAGGACTAATTACAGTATGTAAAGTAAATGAAGAAGATTGGGAAAATAATTGGAAGAAGTATTATAAGCCAGCTAAGATAGGAGAAAAAGTAGTAGTAAAACCTATTTGGGAAAACTATGAAGTTAAGGATGATGAGATTATTGTAGAACTTGATCCAGGAATGGCTTTTGGTACAGGAACTCATGAAACTACAAGAATGTGTATTAAAGCCTTAGAGAAACATGTTAAACCTGAGTCAGTAGTTTTTGATATAGGAACCGGATCAGGAATTCTAGCCATTACAGCAGCAAAGCTTAAAGCAAAGGAAGCAATAGGGGTTGATTTAGATCCAGTAGCTGTAAAATCTGCAGGGGAAAATGTTAAATATAACAATATAGACAATATAAAAATAATGCACGGAAATTTAATGGAAGTAGTTGATGGAAAAGCAGATATAGTTATAGCTAATATAATCGCAGATGTAATAATATTCCTAACTGAAGAAGTTAAAAAATTCATAGTTCCAGAAGGTTTATTTATATCTTCAGGTATTATAAGAGAAAGAAAAGATGACGTAGTAAATAAGCTTGAAGAATGTGGATTTAAAATAGAAGAAGTAAATGTAGATGGAGAATGGGTTTGTATTGTAGCTAAAAACTAGTGGAAAGAGGTTGGTAATGTTATGCATAAGTTCTTTGTTGAAAAGAATAACATAACTGGCGATAGAGCATATATTGAAGGTGATGATGTAAAACATATATATAAGGTTTTACGACTTCATGAAGGTGAAAAAGTTAGTATAAATAACTATGAAGGCGAAGAATTTTTGGGGATTATAGAGAAAATAGATAAAAAAGAAGTTATTGTAAGCCTAACAGAAAAATTAGATTTAAATAATGAAAGTCCAGTAGAGATCTACCTGTTTCAAGGACTTCCTAAATCAAGTAAAATGGATTTAATTGTGCAAAAGGCTACAGAACTTGGGGTGCAAGAAATAACTCCAATAATAACTGAGAGAGTTATAGTTAAGAATGAAATAGGAGAATTTAAAAAGCTAGATAGATGGGTAAGGATCGCACTTGAAGCCTGTAAACAGAGTAAAAGAAGTATAATACCAAAAATAAATGGTCCCTTAGAATTTCAACAGCTTTTAAAAAAACTTAAAGAATTGGATTTAATTTTAGTTCCTTATGAAAATGAAGAAGGATATGGAATAAAAAAAGTTGTGAGAGACATAGCTCAAAATAGTATAAATAAAATTGGTATAATAATTGGACCAGAAGGTGGATTTGAAGAAGAGGAGATAAATGTTCTAAAAGAATTAGGTGCCTATATAATTACTCTTGGACCTAGAATACTTAGAACAGAAACTGCAGGTTTTGTATGTACATCCTTAATAATGTATGAGCTAGGAGATTTAGGAGGTAAAAGTTCCAAATGAACTTTTACGGGTAACTTGTGAGCGGAAGCGAAAATCTTAAGTTACCCAGTGTTCCGACTAAAAGGAGGAAGAATTTAATGAAGGTCGCTTTTACCACTTTAGGTTGTAGAGTAAATCAGTATGAGACTGAAGCTATGACTGAAAGATTTAAAAAGGAAGGGTACGAACTAGTACCTTTCGAAGAGTATGCTGATGTATATGTTATAAACACCTGTACTGTGACAAATATTGGTGATAAAAAATCTAGACAAATGGCAAACAGAGCAAGAAGAAAAAATGAGGAAGCGGTAATAGCAGTTGTTGGATGTTATTCACAGATTGCTCCAGAGGAAGTATCCAAAATAGAAGGTGTTGATGTAGTACTTGGTACTAGAAACAAAGGTGATATAGTATATTGGGTAAATAGAGCAAGGGAAGAACGAGAAAAGATAATTGAGGTTAACGATGTACTTAAAAATAATGTTTTTGAGGATTTAAATATAAGCGAATATCAAGACAAAACGAGAGCATTTTTAAAAATCCAAGATGGTTGTAATAGATTTTGCTCCTATTGCTTAATTCCATTCGCTAGAGGAGCAGTATGCAGTAAAGAACCAGATAAGGTTATTAGTGAGGCGAAAGAGCTGGCGGAACACGGATTTAAAGAAATAATTCTTTCAGGTATACATATAGCTTCATATGGTGCAGACCTAGAAGGAGATTGGAGCTTAGTGAAAATACTTCAAGAACTAGATAACATTGAAGGCATTGAAAGAATAAGAATAGGATCTATTGACCCACAATTCTTTACAGAAGGAACTATAGATAATCTTAGTGAGTTAAAGAAACTTTGTCCACATTTTCATTTATCATTACAAAGTGGCTGTGATGAGACTCTTAAGAGGATGAATAGGCGTTATACAACAAAGGAATATAAAGATATAGTTGAAGGCCTAAGAAAAAATATAAAAGATGTTTCTATAACTACAGATATAATAGTTGGTTTTCCTGGAGAAACTGAAGAGGAGTTTAATACAACATATGAATTTTTAAAGAGTATAGAGCTTTCAAAAATGCATGTGTTTAAATATAGCCCAAGAAAAGGGACAAAAGCTGCTGTAATGCAAGAACAGGTAAATGGAAACATAAAAGATGAACGAAGCAGTAAGCTTATTGAATTAGACGCGAAACTGGAAGAACAATTTATGAATAAGTTAATTGGGAAGACTATGGATGTTCTGTATGAACAAAAACACAATGGGGAAGAATCCTCCTATGAAGGGTATACACCTAATTATATTAAGGTAGTATCAAAAAATAGTTATGATATAGAAGGAAAGATTGTAAAAACTAAGTTAGCTGAAGTTAAAAAAGAATTTATAATAGGAGAGCTAATTTAAAGGAAATATCTGATTAAATTACATTACAAGGCATATTTTTTAAAATTGTTGGTTAATTTTAGGAGGATATTTTAGATTTATATTGAATACTATAAAGTCAAAGGAGGTGAAATTATGGAAGATTGCATTTTCTGTAAGATAGTAAAAGGTGAAATACCATGTGAAAAAATTTATGAAGATGATATGGTTTTAAGCTTTAAAGATATAAATCCAGGAGCTCCAGTTCATGTTCTTATAATACCTAAAAAACATATAAGTAGTTTAAATGAAGTTAGTGAAGAAGATTCAAAAGTTATAGCACATATATTTGTAACTGCTAAAGAAATTGTTAAAAAGTTAGGTGTTGATGAAACAGGATATAGAATTGTTTCTAATTGTGGAGAAGATGGAGGGCAAACAGTACCTCATATTCATTTTCATATTTTAGGTGGCAGATCACTTCAATGGCCTCCAGGTTAAGCAGGCATCCAAAATCTTTGATTTTGAGATGATCGGTTAAGCAGCGAACCCAAATCTCTGATTTGGAGTGAGTCGCTTACTCAGCGAGTACTCATTTGACAATAGGAGAAGGAGTTTCATTAATAATACCAAGTTTGTTATATTGTAAATATGCAATGAAATTGTTGACAGCTTCTAAGCTAATGTTGTATAATAAACAATGTGCTATGTGACCCACAGGCTGCATTTAATTTTTAAAATTAAATTGAGCTAGCGGAGGGAGGGATAAGATATGTCAGAAATAAGAGTTGGAGAAAACGAAACAATAGAAAGTGCATTAAGAAGATTCAAGAGAAAATGTGCTAGAGCTGGTGTTCTTTCTGAAGTTAGAAAAAGAGAACACTATGAGAAGCCAAGCGTAAAGAGAAAAAAGAAATCAGAAGCTGCAAGAAAGAGAAAATTTAAATAGAATTCTTTTGAAAAAAAGTACTAAATAATGTCTCTTAAAGAAGAGCTGCAGGAAGACTGGAAGCAAGCTTTGAAATCCAGGAATAAATTAAAAGCTGATACAATAAGTATAGCTAAGGCTGCAATTTTATTAGTTGAAAAACTGATGATAGAAAGCTTGACTATGAAGAGATATATGAACTAATATCAAAAGAAGTTAAGCAAAGACGCGAAGCTATACTGGAGTTTGAAAAGGGAAATAAGCAGGATTTAATTTATAAGGCAAATGCTGAAATAGAGATCTTGTTAAGTTACCTTCCTCAGCAGTTAAGCGAAGAGAAAATTTGCGAAATTGTTCGACAGGCAGTTAGTGAAGTGGGAGCTAATAGCATAAAAGACATAGGTAAAGTTATGGCTGCAGTTAAGCCTGATACTAAAGGCAGAGCTGATGGTAAACTTGTAAGTCAAATTGTAAAGCAATATTTGAATAAATAAAAGGTTGAGATGTTCTCAACCTTTTTTATTTTGTCATTTATTAAATTTATGCCTCATAAATTAATATGAAAGAATTTTTAGGGGTGGTAAAGTGGAGGACAAAGTATATAGGACAAAGCAAAATATTGCAGAGAAATTAGATTTGCCTAGAGATATAATACTTAATATGCCTAAAATCACGGTTACCGGTGGTAATGAAATAGTTATAGAGAATCATAAGGGTGTTGTACTCTTTGGTGAAAATCAGGTTAAAATTAATTCAGGGGTAGGGTTAATATCAATATATGGAGAGAGATTTGAAATATTGTTTATGGGTGGAAGTACCATAACAATAGGAGGAAAATTCAAATCTATTGTTTATGAAGGAAATGAGTAAATTTAGCTTTAAAAAATATAAAAGTGGTATAATTACTATAGAGATTCAATCCCTAATACCTGAAAAATTTGTTAACCTGATGTGGAAGAATGGTGTTCATATAAAAAACTTAAAAAAAGAAAATATTACTACTATGATTATGGATGTTAATTTAAGAGATTATGATAAAATTGAAGAGATAGCTAAAAAGACAAAGACAAAAATTAAAATAATCAAAAGAAGAGGATTTGCATTCTTTCTTATTAAAATAAAAAGAAGAATAGCACTAGTTTTAGGTATACTACTATTTATGGGGATATTATATTATCTATCTACTTTTATTTGGAATATTGAGATAAGTGTAGATCATAATTTATCTCCTTATGAAATAAGACAGCAGCTAAGTTCTTTTGGAATAAAGCCAGGAATAAATAAAAGAAATGTAAATGTTTATGATATAGAGGAAAAGCTCATAAAAAATAATGAGAATATAATGTGGGTTAGAGCAAGAGTAGAGGGAGCTCAATTGAAAATTTCTGCAGCAGAAAGACAATCGCCACCTAATATTATTGCAGAAGGCAGTCCATGTAATTTAGTAGCAAGAAAGGATGGTGAGGTTGTAAGAGTTTACACTAAAGCAGGTACGCCCGTAGTAAAAAAAGGTGACATGATAAGAAAAGGTCAAGTATTAGTTAAAGGAGAACAAGGAAAGGAAGGAGCAACTTATCAAGTTCATGCTGTTGGCGATGTAATATGTAGAACTTTTTATGAAGAAGTCAAGCAGGTAAAAATTGATACTGTTAAAAGAGAGAGAACAGGAAATAAAATTGAGAATATATATTTAAACATAAAAGGGAAAAATATATATCTAAAAAAATCTGTAAATAAATTTAATAAGTATGATAGAATAGAAGATAACAAACTTTTTATTAAAAAAGAGACCTATTATGAAATAAAGGAAACTACAATACATGGAGATGCTAAAAAAATTGTGGATGATACTGCAAATGAACTTTACTCAAAAATATGTGCAAATCTAGATAAGTCTGTTAAAATTATAGATAAAATAGTAAACTACGAAGCTGGAGATACTTATGTTGTAAGAGTTTTAGTTGTGGCAGAAGAAAACGTGGTTTTGGAAGAGAAAATTCCTGAACAGCAGAATCAAGATGTACAGCAGGAACAAAATCAGCAGTAGAGCTAATTTACTAGGATAAAAGGTGGTTGAAATGAAAAAAATATCACTAAAGAGACTTTTTGGTAGGGAAAAAACTAACAGAATTTTGACTTTTATGTTAACATTTATTTTTATATACTCAGTATTGTTTACTACCTTAGTTACTAAACGATACAATCTAGCAGAAGGCGATATTGCTAGATTGGATATTAAGGCTCCAAGAGAGGTGAAGGATCAGGTATCTACTGAAGCAAGAATTAAGCAAGCTGTTGATTCCGTACCAATTCAGTATAGCAAAAAAACAGAAGTGAAAACAGAAGTAATAAATAGGATAAACACTTTCTTTACTAAATTACTTCAAATAAAAGATTCGGCAGGAGAAGAGCGAGACAAAGTACAAACATTAAAAAGCAGTTCTGAGATCAGTTTATCGGATGAAGACTATTTAACTTTAGTAAAATTAAGTAAGGAAGATCTAAAAGCAATGCAAAATTTCCTGAATACAACTATGGCTGAGCTTTATGAAAATAATAATATAAGTGATAATAGTCAGAAGGACAACCTTGAGGATATAAAAAAAGCTAAGGAAAATATATTATTTACAGTAAATTCTTCAAAGCTTTCAAAATCACTTAGAGATATGGTGATAACCATAGCTTATTCCCAGATATCTCCTAATTTTTTCTATGACAAAGACAAAACAGAGGAACTAAAAGAAGAAGCCCGAAAAAAAGTTCCGCCAGTTATGATAAAGAAAGATCAAACAATAATAAAAGAAGGAGAACCAATAACAAAGTATCAGATAGAATTGCTTAAAGACTTAGGACTTTTAAATGATAACTCTCATTTTCAATGGTATGTATATATTAGTTTAAGTATAGTAATACTTTTAGTAATAGGATTAGAATGGTTTTATTTATCAAGATATCATAGTAGTATATATAATAATACAAATAAACTCATAATGATAAATGTATTAAGCTGTATATCTATACTTTTGGCAAGAACCTTTTCAGTGGTATCACCATTTTTGATTCCACTTGCCTGTATACCAATGCTTTTTACTCTTTTAGTAAATCATAAAATTTCTTTAACAATAAATATGTTGAACTGTATTCTGATAAGTGGAGCAGTAAATTTTAATATAGAAATTACTGCTTTAGCTGTAGTAAATGCAGTGATAGGTGCGATAATTTTAAAGAAAATGCAGCAGAGAAATGATATATTATATTCTTGTCTATATATAGCAGTGATTAATGTTATCTTTACTTTTTCATTAGGATTATTACTTAGCAATAATGTTGTAGATGTAACCAAAAGAGCTATGTATTCATGTATAGCCAGTATATTATCTGGTGTATTAACTATAGGTTTCCTACCATTTTTAGAAAGTACCTTTGATATAGTAACTACTATAAAGCTATTGGAGCTATCTAATCCTAATAGCCCACTGCTAAAGAGGCTGCTAATTGAGGCGCCAGGAAGTTATCACCACAGTATTTTAGTTGGTAATCTTGCGGAGGTTGCAGCAGAAGAAGTTGGTGGAAATCCAGTGCTTGCAAGAGTTTCAGCTTATTATCATGATGTTGGTAAAATAAAGAGACCTTATTTTTTTAAAGAAAATCAACTGGGAAATGATAATCCACATGATAAAATTACTCCTAATTTAAGCACTCTTATAATAACATCCCATGTTAAAGATGGAGTAGAACTATCTCGAGAATATAAAATTCCTAAAGTTATAAGAGATATAATAGAGCAGCATCATGGTACAACACTGGTTAAGTATTTCTATGTTACAGCAAAAAACTCCAGTGAAAAGCCAGAGGATGTAAATGAAGAGGAATTTAGATATCTAGGACCTACACCTGAAACAAAAGAAGCAGGAATTATAATGCTTGCAGATAGCGTAGAAGCTGCTGTGAGGTCCATAAGTGAACCTACTAAGTCTAAAATTGAAGAAATGGTAAGTAACATTATAAAAGATAGGCTAAATGAGGGGCAGCTTGATAACTGTGACTTAACCTTAAAAGATATCAACATAATTAAATGTGCTTTTTTAAAAGTTCTAACAGGAATATATCACCAGAGAATAGAATATCCAGAGGACAAAGCCAAAAGCAGTAATATATAACAGAGGAGCGGAAAAATGATTTTTATAGATAATAGACAAGATAAAATTTGTGTTGATGAAGAATTAGAAGGAACTATAGAGTCAATAATCAAATATACATTAAGAGAAGAAGAAGTTAACATACCCTGTGAGGTAAGTGTTGTATTTGTGGATAATGAAGAGATTAGAGAAATAAATAGAGAAAATAGAAATATTGATAAACCTACAGATGTTCTTTCTTTCCCCATGTTAGAATATTCTAAAGGCTCTGTGTTTAAAGATGTGTATTTAAGTCACAAATTTCACCTAAGCGATTTAGATGATGGAAATTTAATATTAGGAGATATAGTTTTGTCGCTAGAAAAAGCGGAAGAACAGAGAACGGAATTTGGGCATTCATTTTTAAGAGAAGCAGCATATCTTACAGTGCACTCTGTTTTACACTTACTTGGATATGACCATATGGAAGAAGAAGAGAAAGATATTATGAGAAAAAGAGAAGAGGAGATATTGAATAAATTTCATCTAACTAGATAACAAGTTTTAGTTTATAATATTTAGCCAATAAATTTAGTTTAAGATGGTGATGATAATGAAAGTTAGAAAACTATTAGATAGTTTTAATTATGCCATAGAAGGAATAATATATGCAGTTAGAACCCAGAGAAATATGAGGATACATATGATCGCAGCGCTGGTTGTTCTAACTGCCTGCTTTTTTTATGATTTAACTAAAATGGAACTTTTGGCTATAACCATAACGATAACAATGGTTATTATGGCAGAGCTTTTAAATACTGCAATAGAATTTGCTGTAGATGCCACCACTAATTATTATCATCCTCTTGCCAAACTTGCTAAAAATGTGGCGGCAGGAGGTGTATTAGTAACTGCTGTAAATGCAATAGTTGTTGGATATATTGTATTTTGGGATAAGTTAAAATATATAAATTTTATATTAATTAGAAAAATAAAAAGTTCAAATCCATATACAATATTTATTATACTTGCTATTGTATGCATTACTACTATAGTAATAAAGGCAATTTTTGGTGAAGGAACGCCTCTAAAGGGAGGAATGCCTAGCGGACATAGTGCAATAGCTTTCTCTATTGCTACTACTATAGCACTTACAACAGGACAGTTAACAGTAGTAATTTTGAGTTACTTGCTTGCATTAATAGTAGCGCAAAGCAGAGTAGATTCTGAAATTCATTCTATTATAGAAGTTATTGCTGGTGGAATCTTTGGAACTCTAATTACAGTGCTGCTATTTAGGGTGTTTGGATAAGATATTATTAGTATGATTACGGCTTTAAAGCAGGTATAATTGTGTTAAATAAAAATATTGCAATAGATGAAAATAATGTTATAATTTATTTACACCACTTAGGATATAATTATTTATAGCAGGTAAAAATAATAATTGGAGGAATGAAGATGGACTATAGATTATTAGTATCTAAAGCTTTAGAAGCGAGAGAAAATGCATATGTTCCATATTCAAATTTTAAGGTGGGAGCAGCAATACTTACCGAAGATAACAATATATACACAGGATGTAATATAGAAAACGTATCTTATGGAGCGACTAACTGTGCGGAAAGAACTGCTATATTTAAAGCAATATCAGAAGGCTATAAACAAATAAAAGCAATTGCAATTGTTGGTGTAGAAAATGAATATACTTATCCATGTGGTATTTGTAGACAGGTAATAGCTGAGTTTGCGTCAGAAGATATAAAAATAATAATTGCTAAAAACAAAGATGAATATATAGTAAAAGAATTAGAAGAAGTATTGCCAGGAGCTTTTACTAAAGGTGACTTAGGTAAGTAAGGAGAGAATATATGTTTAAATCTGGATTTGTAACAATTATAGGAAGACCTAATGTAGGAAAATCAACATTATTGAATACAATAATGGGAGAAAAATTATCAATAGTATCCTGTAAACCACAGACTACTAGAAATAATATACAAACAATATTAACAGAAGAGGATTTTCAGGTAGTGTTTGTAGATACACCAGGAATCCATAAGCCTAAACATAAACTTGGAGAATACATGGTTAAAATTGCTCAGGATTCTATTAAGGAAGTTGATTTAATACTTTTCTTGACCAACCCTGAAAAAGAGGTTGGTAAAGGAGATCTATATATACTTGAGCAGTTAAAAGACTGTAATGTACCTGTATTTTTAGTTCTAAATAAAATTGATGAAAACCCTGCGGAAAAAGTTGCAGAGACGTTAAAAAACTATTCTGATGTCTTTGATTTTAAAGAGATTATACCTATATCAGCATTAAACGGAAAAAATGTTGATAAGTTAAAAAAACTGATGGTAGAGTATATTCCAGAAGGTCCCAAATATTATCCTGAAGATATGATTACAGATCAGCAGGAAAGATTTATTGTAGCAGAAACCATTAGAGAAAAGGCATTAAGACTTCTTTCGCAGGAGGTTCCTCATGGTATAGCTGTAGATGTTATGACAATGAAAAAGGATGAAAAGGGAATCTATCATATTGAGGCAACTATATTATGTGAAAAAGACTCTCATAAAGGAATAATTATAGGCAAAAATGGGGCAATGCTAAAGAAAATATCTACCTATGCTAGACAAGATATTGAAAAGTTTCTTGGAAGTAAGGTTTATTTAGAACTATGGGTCAAGGTAAAGAAGGAATGGAGAGACAGTATGAACATACTGAAAGAACTAGGGTATAAGTAGTGAAAAGCATGAAAGTTTATTTTATCTTTTGGTAATAATAATTTAAGATAAGTAATTATAAAGCATTTGGGGGATGATTTTCTGTCTATATTTAAAACTAGAGCTGTAGTTATTAAAACACAAGATATAAAAGAGTCAGATAAACTAGTTTGGCTTTTCAGTGAAAAATTAGGGAAAATATCCACCGTTGCAAAAGGATCAAAAAAAAGTAGAAATAATTTATTTACAACTACTTTGCAATTCTGTTATGGTGATT
The DNA here is from genome assembly GCF_055391695.1 of Clostridium nitrophenolicum. NCBI lineage: Bacteria > Bacillati > Bacillota > Clostridia > Eubacteriales > Clostridiaceae > Clostridium > Clostridium nitrophenolicum. The sequence goes on along the minus strand of NZ_AP042469.1, from coordinate 4,668,757 downwards.
ACGTGGTTTATAAAGGAAAAAGCCTTTATACAATAAATGAAAGTATAATAATAGACTCTTTTCAAGATTTGCTTAATGATTTAGATACTTTAACATATGCTTCATATTTTTGTGAGCTTATAGATATATGTATGCAAGATGAAGAAAGTAATAGAGAGTTATTCAGACATTTAGTTACGGCTTTTTACCTTATAAAAAACAAAGCAGTAGATATAGAAACTTTAGCAAGAGCCTATGAACTAAAAGTTTTAGAGGCTACTGGATATGGATTTAATTTAGAAAGTTGTTGTATGTGTAGAAAAAAATTAAATCACTGCAATTATATAAGCTTGCAGTATTCTGGAGGAGTTTGTTCAGAGTGCGAAAGATTTAATGGTATATACGTGAAGCAAGGCACCTATAATGCACTAAAATATTTGTCTAGAATATCATTAGAAAATGTTTATAGAGTTTCATTATCAAAAGAGATAAAGCAAGAAATGTACAATATACTATCTTTAGTTATATCTCAAAACTATTTTAGAAAACCAAAAAGTTTGGAGACTCTTAACTATCTATTAAACTTTCAGAATAACCAAGAGTAGGTTTAAGTAAACTAAATAAAAAGGAGTGAAGAAAATGAATGAAATTACTTTGGAGAAAATTGATATTATAAGAGAAAGAACTGGAGTTAGCTATACAGAAGCTAAAGAGGCTTTGGAAGCTTCTCAAGGCAACGTAGTTGATGCGTTAATATATATTGAACAAAGCAAAAAAACAACTATGGACAATATTTATACTACGAAAGATGAATTCTTAGATTGGTTAAAAGACTTAGTTAAAAAGGGTAATGTTAATAGAGTAAAAATTAAAAAAGATGATAAAGTTATTGTTGATATACCAGTAAATGCGGGAATCGCTGCAACTTTAACAGTTTTAGTTTGGCCACCACTTATAGCTATTGGAATTTTGACAGCTGTAGTTACAAAGGTAACAATAGAAATAACTAAAGATGATGGAACTGTAGAGGTTGTAAATAAAATTATAAAAACCAGTGTGAAAGACACAATGAAAGATGTAAAAGAAAAAGTAGTTGATGCAGCATCCTCAGTGAAAGAGAAATTCACACATAAAGATGAAAATAAAGATAAGAATAAAGAGGAAAACACTTATCAATACACAGTAAAATTTGAAGATATAGAAGATGGAAGCAAAACCTATGGAACTGTAACCTATGGAACTATGAGTAATGAAGATACAAATACTGAAAATGCAAAAAATACAAATGATGAAATATAGGATAGCTGCTAATTTTAAGTTTAATGATAATTTCAACAAAAAAATGTAAATTAATCATGAATAAATCTAAGAAAATTTAAATAAAAATAAATAATATACTAATGAAGAAAACATATTAAAAAGTCAGCTAACAATATTTCTATTGCTGACTTTTTATAGTGTTAAAAAAATTAAAATTTTATAAATAAACATACTATTTAGTGATAATGTTATAATATATAATTAATATATAATTATTAATTACAGGGGTTAGCCACTATAAAATATTTTTCAGAAAATTACATAATTCATTTAAAAAAATTTCAAAAAAAGAACTAATTTTTTAAAAGTGCTATACTATTTGCTTAAATGTGTGTTATAATTAGCCTTAAGCGAATATATAGTATATCAACAAAACGTGTAGCTGATTAAGGGAGACTATTTTACTTTGGAAAAATCCCTTAGGCTATTTATTAAGAGGGAGGGTGAGTATTATTAAATTATCACCGAGGCAAGAACAAATAATAAAGTTAGTTAAAGAAACAGAGCCTATTACAAGCGAACAGCTTGCATCTAAACTTAGTGTAACAAGGGCTGCGTTAAGACCAGATTTGGCAATTCTCACTATGACAGGTATTTTAGAAGCAAAGCCAAAGGTAGGTTATGTATATTCCCAAAGGCCCTCTCATAGCTTGATCTACGATTATATTCGAACTATTAAAGTAAAGGATATAATGTCAAAGCCAGTAGTAGTTGATGAAAATACAACTGTATATGACGCTATAGTACATTTATTTTTAAATGATGTGGGTACATTGTTTATTGAAAATAATGGATTACTTATTGGAGCCGTATCTAGAAAGGACTTTTTAAAGATAGCTATGGGTGGTACAGATATTCATAAGGTACCGGTAGGTATAATAATGACAAGAATGCCTAACATAGTCTTTGTTGAGAAAGAAGATGCTGCATACTTAGCTGCTCTAAAAATTATGGAGCATGAAGTAGATAGTCTTCCAGTTGTAGAAAAAACCTATATAGGTGCAAAGGAATCTATAAAAATTGTAGGAAAAGTTTCTAAAACTAATATTACAAGGTTATTCGTAAAAATGGGAGAAAATAGCTAATTCAAATAACGGATAAAAATCCGTTACTATATACAAAACACTGAAAAATATTTTAAAGAGGGGATGTTACTTTATGGCTAGTAGAAAATATGTATACCTTTTTAACGAAGGGAATGCAAGCATGAAGAACTTGCTTGGAGGAAAAGGGGCTAACCTTGCAGAAATGACAAATTTAGGGATACCTGTTCCGCAAGGATTTACAGTATCCACAGAAGCATGTACTAAATATTATGAAGATGGTAAAAAATTATCTAATGATATTGTAGAGCAAATTTATGCTTCACTGTCTAATATAGAAAATTTAACTGGAAAGAAATTTGGTAGTATAGAAAATCCTTTACTTGTATCCGTAAGATCAGGAGCAAGAGCTTCTATGCCTGGCATGATGGATACAATATTAAATTTAGGATTAAATGACGAAACTGTAGAAGGATTACTAAGACTTACTAACAATGAAAGATTCGCATATGATTCTTACAGGAGATTTATACAAATGTTCTCAGATGTTGTTATGGGAATCGAAAAAAGAAGATTTGAAGACATATTAGATGAAGTAAAGGAATCAAAAGGAGCAAAATTTGATACAGATTTAAGTGCATCAGATTTAAAAGATGTAGTTAAAAAATATAAGGCTTTGTATGAAAAAGAAATGGGAAAAGAATTCCCACAGGAACCAAAAGAACAATTATTAGAAGCTGTAACAGCTGTTTTTAGATCTTGGGATAATCCAAGAGCTATAGTTTACAGAAGGTTAAATGACATACCAGGTGATTGGGGGACAGCTGTAAATGTTCAATCGATGGTATTTGGTAATATGGGAGAAACATCAGGAACTGGAGTTGCATTTACAAGAAATCCTGCTACAGGAGAAAAACTAATATTTGGAGAGTATCTAATAAATGCTCAGGGGGAAGATGTAGTTGCTGGAATCAGAACTCCTCAACCAATAACAAAATTACATGAAGATTTACCAGATTGTTATAAACAGTTTATGGATATAGCAAATAACTTAGAAAATCATTATAAAGACATGCAAGACATGGAGTTTACAATAGAACAAGGTAAATTATATTTCTTACAAACGAGAAATGGTAAAAGAACAGCTCAAGCTGCATTAAAAATAGCTGTTGAAATGGTTGAAGAAGGGCTTATAACAAAAGAAGAGGCTATGTTAAAGGTAGATCCTAAACAATTAGATTCACTTTTGCACCCAAATTTTGACCAAGATGAGATGAAGAATGCTCAAGTGATAGCAAAAGGTTTACCAGCTTCACCAGGAGCTGCTTGTGGTAAGGTTTATTTCACTGCTGAAGATGCAAAGATGCATCATGAACAGGGAGAAAAAGTAGTATTGGTAAGATTAGAGACTTCACCAGAAGATATAGAAGGCATGGTAGCTGCTGAAGGTATACTTACTGCAAGAGGTGGAATGACATCACATGCGGCGGTTGTTGCTAGAGGAATGGGAACATGTTGTGTAGCCGGCTGCGGAGATGTAAAAATTAATGAAGATGCAAAAATATTTGAAGTTGCTGGGAAAGTATATCACGAAGGAGACTATATATCACTTGATGGCAGTACAGGAAATGTATATGGTCAAGCAATTAAAACTGTTGAACCTGAAATAAGTGGATATTTTGGAATATATATGGCATGGGCTGATGAAATTAGAGCATTAAAAGTTAGAACCAACGCTGATACGCCAAGAGATGCCAGTCAGGCAATTAAATTTGGTGCACAGGGAATAGGTCTTTGTAGAACCGAGCATATGTTCTTTGATGAAGATAGAATACCAGCAGTTAGAGAAATGATATTATCTAAAACAGAAGAGCAAAGAAGAAAAGCTTTAGATAAACTGTTGCCAATGCAAAGAGAGGACTTTATTGGTATATATGAGGCTATGGAAGATAGACCAGTGACTATTAGACTTTTGGACCCACCACTTCATGAATTCCTACCTCAGGAAGATGAAGATATAAGGGACTTAGCGAAAGAGATGGGTATAAGCTTTGAAGATTTGAAATCAACTGTAGAGTCATTACATGAATTTAATCCAATGATGGGACATAGAGGATGTCGTTTACCAGTATCTTATCCTGAAATGGCAGAAATGCAGACTACAGCTATAATAGAGGCTGCTATAGATGTTAATAAGAGAAAAGATTATGATATTGTTCCAGAAATAATGATACCACTTGTTGGCGAATTAAAGGAATTAAAATTTGTAAAAGATATAGTTGTAAGAATAGCTGATGAGATTATAGCTAAATCAGGCATTAATATGAAGTATCTAGTAGGCACTATGATAGAAATACCAAGAGCAGCTCTTACTGCAGATGAAATTGCAAAGGAAGCAGAATTCTTCTCTTTTGGAACAAATGACTTAACTCAAATGACATTTGGATTCTCAAGGGATGATGCTGGCAAATTCCTAAAGGATTATTATGATAAGAAAATATATGAATCTGACCCATTTGCTAAACTAGACCAAGTTGGAGTAGGTAAACTTGTTAAAATGGCTGCAGAGCTTGGAAGAAAAACAAGACCAGATATCCATCTTGGAATATGTGGAGAGCATGGTGGAGATCCATCTTCAGTTGAATTCTGCCATAATGTAGGATTAGACTATGTATCATGTTCGCCATTTAGAGTTCCAGTAGCAAGACTTGCAGCAGCACAAGCTCAAGTTAAGAGTCCAAGAAAGTAGTACAATGAAAAAACCCCTGAATTTTCAGGGGTTTTAATTTACCCTATCTGGATAACGGCTTCTAAGGTTTAGGTGGAAATTAAATGCTATTTAGACATTTAAACTCCACCTGAAGCTTAGAAGCCTGTTTATGTTATTCTTGTATTAAATTTATTTTCTATATGTTTACCAAAATCTATAACAAAATTTAAGTGTTCTTTATCTCTTTGTACTGTCTTTTTTAATAAGTAGAAGAAAGAGCTATGATTACACTTTTTTATATTATTGTAGTAGTCTTTTGATATTTTCCAAAACTTTTGAGGGAAGGACAAGTATGCTAAAATATATTTGTATTCATCTAAAGTTAGAGGACAAGTTTTTTCGTAAATATTTATGCAGTTTAAAGTAAGATCTAAATCCCAGTTAGTACTATCTCTTTTTAAAAGCCTTCTTAAAAAATAAGATATATCGTGGGTGCAATAATCAGTGCTGCATTTATCGAAATCAATTACCCAGGTATTTTTTTTATCATCAAATATTATATTTTTATTTACATAATCTAAGTGGCATAATGATTTACTTAGATTATTATTATTTATAGTTGATGACACTTGCGTAGCTATTTCTGCTAAAAATAGATTACTTTCAAAGTTTTGTAAAAATAGTTTTGAAAACTTGTCTCCATACTTAAATGCTAAATTAGAGCAAGATAGCAGCTGATGAAAATGCTTGCTTATTGAAATATTTATACTGTCAAAGCTTCTTCTCATAGTGCTTCCTTCTATAGGCGTAAATTTTCTACATGACTTATGCATGTGAGCAAGATTATTTATGGATAAGAGAATATGTTCCCTAATGTCATAATTACATTTTTCACCTTCTATCCATGGAGTGAGTATAAATAACATATTATTATAGTTAACAAATCTGTCATTTGTATTTGTAGCAAGTATCTTAGGTACTTTAATATTATTTCTAAATAGCCACTCTATTGCAGAATAAACAAAAAGTAGCTCCTCTTTTGAAAAGTAAACCTTTTTCAAGCAGTAACTTTTATTATTATAGCTTATTTTGTATACTGCCCTTTGCTTGTCTGTATCCTTGAACTTGATTCTAGATATTTCTGCTTCATTAAGGCTATAGTGTGGAAGTACGTATTTCTTCACATTTTCTTCAGATAATAAATCTAAATTATATTTTTTAGCCGCATAAGGCATTATTAACACTCCTTAAAAGCTATTTCTTTATAATAATATTAAGAAAATCCTTACAATATACATTTTCATTAAAAAAAAGGAGTTTTAAATATATATATAGAATAATTTATTTAGGTGATTTATATGATTTTAAGAGAGAGAATAGAAAAAAATGAAAAACTTATATTAATTCCAGAAGCAGCATTCTCTTCTAATTCAAAGAGAAGAAAATTTGAAGAAAACAAGGATGAGCTTAGAACCTCATTTATGGTTGACAGAGATAGAATTATACATAGTAAATCTTTTAGGAGACTTAAACATAAAACACAAGTATATATAAAAACCTGGGGAGACCACTATAGAACAAGACTTACCCATACCCTTGAAGTATCTCAAATAGCTAAAACTATAGGAAAAGGAATTGGTTTAAATGAGGATTTAATTGAAGCTATTGCTTTAGGTCATGATATTGGGCATGTAGCTTTTGCTCATAACGGAGAAGAAGTTTTGGACAAACTTTTACCAGATGGTTTTAGACATAATGAAAATAGTATAAGAGTTTTAACAAGAATAGAGAGGCAGGGAAAAGGGTTAAATCTTACTGAAGAAGTATTGGATGGAATACTACATCATAGCGGTTTTTCTAATTCTGATTCAAAGTCACATACATTAGAAGGACAAGTGGTTAGATATAGTGATAAAATAGCCTATGTGAATCATGACATAGATGATTCTATAAGAGCGGGGCTCTTAAGTGAAGAAGAACTTCCATTAAATTTAATAAAAGTATTAGGAAATACGCATGGACAAAGGATAGATACACTGGTTAAAGATTGTATATATACAACTATAGACAATATAAGAAAAGGTGTAATCAAGGTTTCTCTAAGTGATGAAATGGGGAAAATTCTAGCAGAGCTAAGAACTTTTATGTTTCAAAAAGTTTATATGGGAACTGTTCTTAAAACAGAGAGGGATAAGGCAAAATTTGTGTTAGAGCAAGTTTTTAATTATTTTCTAAAGAATCCAGATAAGATGCCTGAATTTTACATAGATATTGTTGAAAAAGAAGGATTATATAGAGGTGTCGCAGATTATATATCTGGTATGAGTGATGATTACTGTTTACTTTTATTTAATAACATATATGTTCCTAAAATTGTTGTGTATTAGGAATAATTTCTAGTATTAAATGGGTAAAATAACAAAAGTCAAAAGAAGTTAATTATATAAAATTATCCATTTGATTAGTCTAATAATGAAATAGTATAATAAGTTGTCTACTATAAACTTTAATGGATATAGACGCTATTGCAAAATTTGTTTATTAATAATATTGTTTTTGAAGGATATTTACTATATATAAAGAATATATATATTAGATTAGAAGAAAAAAATTTAATATTATTAGGAGGAATGTCGTGATTTGTGTCGAATATAATTAATCCGAGTACAATTAAGCAGAGAACTCAAATCTCTGATTTGAAGTGAATCGATTACTCAGCGAGTACTCATTCGACGAAAGGAGAAGGAGTTTCATTTAACAGGCATCCAAAATCTATGATTTTGTGATGATCGCTTACTCACTCGACGGAAGGAGAGGGAGTTTCATTTAAATTATTAAGATAGGTGGGAGTATTTATTGATATCGGAAGATGTCATTCAAAGAGTTAAAGAAGAAAATGATATAGTAGATGTTATATCAGAAACTGTAAAGTTAAAAAGGGCAGGAAGAAATTATTCCGGACTATGCCCATTCCATCACGAAAAAACACCATCTTTTAGTGTTTCAGTAGATAAACAGATTTACAAATGTTTTGGATGTGGTGAAGCTGGAAATGTTATAACATTTGTTATGAAAACTAAGAATTTAAATTTTCCAGAAGCAGTTAAATTGCTGGCTGATAGAGTAAATATAGATTTAGAGTTAGATCATGATAATGATAACAAGAACAATAACTTTGAAAAGTTATATACACTAAATGTAGAATCTGCTAGATATTTTTTTAATTGTCTACAGAAAAACGACACTGCAAAAAAATATTTAATCAATAGGGGAATAACTGAGGCTACAATAAGAAAATTTGGGTTAGGATATTCAATTGATAGATGGGATGGATTAATAAGACATTTGAAAGCTAAGAGATATACTGAATTAGATATGCTAACTGCAGGGCTTGTAATCAAAAGCCAAAAAGGTTCCTACTACGATAGGTTTAGAAATAGAATTATATTTCCTGTCTTTAATTACAAAGGTAAGGTTATTGGTTTTGGTGGAAGAGTTTTAGACGATTCTAAGCCTAAATATCTAAACTCACCTGAAACATCATTATTTAAAAAGGGTATAAATCTTTATGGACTAAACTTTGCAATTAAAAACAATAATTCAAGGATGTTTATAATAGTAGAGGGATACATGGATTGTATATCTCTTCACCAGTATGGTATAACCAATGCTGTAGCTTCTCTTGGTACAGCTTTAACTATGAACCAAGCTAAGCTTATGAAAAAATATGCAGATAAAGTTATAATTTCCTATGATGCAGATAGTGCAGGTCAGATGGCCACTTTGAGGGGATTAGAAATATTAAAAAAAGCGGGATTAGATGTGAGAGTTTTAATTGTTCCACAGGGTAAAGATCCAGATGAATTTATAAGAAATAATGGAAAGGAAGCATTCTTAAAACTTATACAGGAGGCTCTCCCGCTTATTGACTATAGAATAAACGTACTTAAAAATGAACTGAATTTAAGTGATTCTGATGATATTGTAAAATATGCGGACAAAACATTAGAAATGCTAGAAGAGTTGGATCCTTTAGAAAAAGAGGTCTATATAAAAAGATTATCCGAAGAAACTAAAATTAGAGATCAGGCTTTATATGACATAATGAACAATAAAATTCAAAAAAATGTAAAAGATTCTGAAAATATGAATACAGATAACATTTTTGGACAAAAATTATATTTAGAGCCGGCATATCTAAAGGCTGAGAGAGGTCTATTAAAGCTCATGGTAAATGACAATAATGCTTTAGAATATGCATTAAGCACTATAAAAAAAGATGAATTAATAATGGATAGTCACAGAAAAATATTTGACTATATTGTTGAAAACATGCAATTTGATGAAAATGAAAGAGAAAAACGCATAGAGTCAAGATGTGATGATATAGATACTTCGAAAGAATGGGTAAATATTTTAGAAACTAATTTAGTATATGACGAATATGATTATGAAAATATGATAAAAGATTTTATAAAGGGAATCCAAAAATATAAACTTGAAGAAGCAAAAAAAGAGCTAATTAATAAAATAAAACGCTACGAATCAGAGGGAAAGCTTGAGGAATCGCTAAAGTTGGCACACGAACTAATTGAAATACAAAAAAAGATTGGTGGGATACAGTAATGGCTGAAGGAGGCAAAATCATGAAAGATAAAAGTGCAAAGATGCAGATAGTTAAAAAACTAATAGAAAAAGGTAAAAAAACTGGCACTTTAACTTATAAAGAAATAATGGATGAATTAGATGAAGTTGATTTAAGTCCTGAACAAATAGAAAAGATATATGAAGTGCTTGAATCAATGGGAATTGAAGTTATAGGAGATATGCAGGGTGCAGAAGTAGATGAAAAAGATCTAGATTTATCAATTCCTGAAGGTATTGCAATTGATGACCCTGTTAGAATGTACTTAAAGGAAATAGGTAAAGTACCTCTACTTTCTTCAGAGGAAGAAATTGAGCTAGCAAATAGAATAGAAGCTGGAGATCAAGCTGCTAAAAAGAAACTAGCTGAAGCAAATCTAAGACTTGTTGTAAGCATAGCTAAAAGATATGTAGGTAGGGGGATGCTCTTCCTTGATCTTATTCAAGAAGGAAACCTAGGCCTTATAAAAGCTGTTGAGAAGTTTGATTATAGAAAAGGATTCAAGTTCAGTACTTATGCTACATGGTGGATTAGACAGGCAATCACTAGAGCAATAGCAGATCAGGCAAGAACTATAAGAATACCTGTTCATATGGTTGAAACTATTAATAAATTAATAAGAGTATCAAGACAGCTTTTACAAGAACTTGGAAGAGAGCCACAACCTGAAGAAGTAGCAAAAATTATGGAAATGCCAGTTGATAAAGTAAGAGAAATAATGAAAATAGCTCAAGAACCTGTATCTTTAGAGACACCAATAGGAGAAGAAGAAGATAGTCATTTAGGAGACTTTATCCCAGATGATGAAGCACCAGCACCAGCAGAAGCAGCAGCCTTCACTATGCTCAAAGAGCAACTTATAAACGTTTTAGATACATTAACACCAAGAGAAGAAAAAGTACTAAGATTAAGATTCGGATTAGATGATGGAAGAGCTAGAACTCTTGAAGAAGTAGGTAAAGAGTTTAATGTTACAAGAGAAAGAATAAGACAGATAGAAGCTAAAGCTTTAAGGAAGCTTAGACATCCAAGTAGAAGTAAAAAATTAAAGGATTATTTAGACTAAAAGCACCAGATTATGGTGCTTTTTTTTTATAAAAATTAATTTAAGAATCTGAAATAAAATAATAAGCCAAAGATGCCACGGATATTTTGCGTCAAACGAGCAGATAGGTTCAGTAGGTAGTTGTTCAATTAACAGGTTCTAACGACAAAGTATGACACAAAATATACTATCATACTGATTAGTTATTTTTGAAGATGCCTTAATATTAAATAGCAGTTATGTTATAATGTATAAAGGAAGGTGATGATGTGAAAACTTATAAATCAGTTAAAGGTTCAGGTGTATATTCTATACTAGGAATAACTGCAGCATATGATATTCTTTTAGCTATAATCTTATATATGGTAAGTTACTATGAAATTTCAACACTGATTAAAATAACTATGGTTGTTTTTAATATATACCAACTTTATTATATGATCATCAGCTGTTCTTTAACATATTCTATAGATAATCAAAATGTATATGTTAACAGTGCTTTAGGGCTAAAGAACATAGTTATACCTTTTAGTGAAATACAAGGATATCAAAAAGCGCATGGATATATAAGAGGTGTAAGACTATCTGGATATGGAAATAGCAAGTTTGCTATAGGAAGATCTATAATAGATAAGATAGGAAGCACTTACATGTTTGTAACCTCTACAAAAAACATACTTTACTTAAGAACAGAGGAAATAAACTATGGTTTGTCTCCTGAAGACTTCGATAGATTCGAAGAACAATTAAATGAGAAATGCATTAATCATTTAATTTGGGATTATAAAATAAATAAGAATGTTAATCTTTATAAGGATAAAAAATTCTTTGTTCCTTTTGTTATAGTAGCTATAATTGTAACTATAATAACAGTAACACCTATAATACTGTATCTTTATAATAAGCTCCCAAGCATGATGCCTTTAAATTTTAATTCTCAATTTGTAGCTATTAAGTTTGGAACGGCAAAGCAGTTTGCATTTAAACATATGTTTTATGGAATACTTAATATGGCTATTTTATTCTGTATGTATTATGCTGCCTACTTTTGTGCAAAATACGATAGAAAATCTGCATATAAGTTTATTTATATACCATTAATTTTGTCTATGATGTTTTTTATTATGCAGGTAAGAATATTATTAACTTTTAGATAATTGGAATGGAGTAGAATTCAATGGAAATTAGTTTAAGACTTAAAACTATTGCTGGAATGGTTGATGAATGTGAAGCTGTAGCTGATATAGGAACTGACCATGGATATATACCTATATATTTAGTAAAGAATAAAGTATGCAAAAAAGCTATAGCATCAGATATAAATAAAGGTCCTGTAGAAAAAGCAAGGTTTAATATTAAACTTGAAAATATGCAGGATAGAATACAGTGCAGGCTAGGGGGAGGGCTTACTACAATTCAGCCAGGAGAGGTACAAGGAATAGTTATTGCTGGAATGGGTGGAAACTTAATAAGAGATATTATGGAAGAAGGCGTAGATAAGTTTAAAAAAGCGGAATTTGCAGTGCTTCAACCTGTTCAAAATCCTGAAGTGCTAAGGGAATATATTTATAAAAAAGGATATAAAATAATTGATGAAGAGTTATGTATAGATGATAATAAACTTTATGAAATCATTAAAGTAACTTATGATAATAAAATTGAAGATATAGATAGCATTTACTATGAAGTAGGGAAGATATTAATAGAAAAAAAACACCCACTTGCAAAGCAATATATTAAGATAAAAATTGATCGCTATATAAAAATACTAAATAATATAGTAGAAGAGTCGGAGTCATCTAATAGAAGAAAGGTCGAAGTAAAAAATAAAATAACAAAACTTGAGGAGCTGTTAAAATGTCTTTAAAAGTTAAAGATATTGATAAAATAATGGAAGAACATGCCCCATCAAAATTTAAAGAAAGCTATGATAATGTAGGACTTATGATTGGTGAAAGAAGTGCAGAGGTAACATCAATACTTGTAGCTTTAGATTGTACATTGGATGTAATTGAGGAAGCAAAGGGAAAAAAATGCAACCTTATATTGACTCATCATCCACTATTATTTAGAAAGCCTTTAAACATAACCACAGACACATTATTAGGAAAGAAAATAATCGAAATTATAAGAAGTGGCCTTAATGTTTATTCAAGTCATACTAATTTAGACTCAATTAAAGGTGGCATAAATGATATTGTTATGCAATTGTTAGGTCTTAAAAAATATGATACCATAAGCCTCTCAGATAAAAGAAAAGATGATGATTATGGTACAGGAATAGGAAGAATTGCTGTTTTAGATGAGCCTATAACAGTATTAGAACTATGTGATAAAATCAAGAAAGATTTAAATATTTCTATGCTTAGATATAGTGGAAATGATGAAATGAAAATTAAAAAGATTGCTGTTATAAATGGCAGTGGTCAAGACTATTTTAACGCTGCTAAAAGATTAGGTGCAGATTGTATAATCACAGGAGATACAACTTATCATTATGTTAGCGATTTAAATGAGGAAGGTATTGCTGTTATCGATGCTGGGCATTTTGGAACTGAATGGCCTGCTATGAAGGTGTTTGCTAAATGGTTAAAAGATAAGTTGGAATTTATGGGATTCAGTAATTTTGTATACATATCTGAATTTAATAGAAGTCCGTATAAATATAAATAGAAATGGGTTTCATATACCTATTTCTATTTTTTTATTTTAATATAGAATGCCAGTATTAATACTAAAGATTATGAGGAGGATCACAGAATGAATTCATTAGATTTACTTTTAGAAATCCAAAAGAATCAGAAGATTGCAAAAGAAAGTATCAAAGTATTAAAAGACGGATCACATATCAACGTACTGAAAAAGCTTAAAGAAGAATTTGAAGATGAAAAGATAAATTTTAGAAAAAAGGAAAAAGAATTAACTAGTTTAGACAACAAGATTAGTGAATTAAATATAGAGCTTTCTAGTGTTAAGGAAGAGCAAAATAGAGAAGATTATAAATTATACAATAACAATGTAAGTAATTATCACGTGTTAGAAGCATTACAAGATTCTATGGAATATAGAAAAAATATAATAAAAGACTTAGAATATAAGAAAGCAGTTTTACTAAAGAGCCAAGAAAAGCTTCTAAAGGATAAGGAGAACTCAAGAATAAAACTTGCAAAACTAAAAAACAGCTTCTACAGTTGTAAAGAAGATACAGATAAAAAAATCAATAAAGCTAAAGAAGATATGAAGAAAGTAGAAATAAACATTCAAAATCTAGAAAAGTTAATCCCTCCTAAGCTATTGCTTGATTTTAATAATATAAAGAAAAGGATGGGAACAGGAGCAGCTAAAGTACAAAACAATGTATGCTCTGGCTGCAAAATGTATTTGTCTTCCGTTGTTTTGGATGACATAAAAAAAAGTAAAAAGATAGTTTATTGTGAGCATTGCGGAAGAATACTATATTACAACGATAGGTTATAATTTACATATAAATACTATTTGCATTTTGTGATAGTATATGATATTATAATATCTGCGAGTAAGCCAGACAATCGCTGCTGTGGTAACACAGGAGAGGAAAGTCCGAGCTCCATAGGACAGGGTGCTGGGTAATACCCAGTCAGGGTGACTTGAAGGAAAGTGCAACAGAGATATACCGCCGAAACTTTGTTTCGGTAAGGGTGGAAAGGCGAGGTAAGAGCTCACCAGCGCATTGGCGACTTTGCGGCTATGTAAACCCCATCTGGAGCAAGATCGAATAGGGAAGCATTAAAGGGGTGGTCCGCTCCGCTTCCGGGTAGTATCGCTTGAGCCTATTGGTAACAATGGGCCTAGATAGATGATTGTCTAATACAGAACTCGGCTTATAGGTTTGGTCGCATATACCGCAGATAACTCAAGGTCTTTGACCTTGAGTTTTTTGTTGTGGTTTTAATTAGTAATGTATAGATATTTAAAGTTTAATAAAATAGTATAAGATATATTGAAAAATTGTCAAAAATATTATAAAATAATATGAAAAAGTAGAAAAATACGAAATATTAAAGCTATATGTCAAAAATAATCCCAAATAGGAGGAAACATATGCTGAAATTTATTTTAGGTTTTATGATCGCAAGTAGTATCTGGCTTATGGTTATTTTGACTAAGGATTATCTAAGGAAGAAAAGAGAGGGAACCTTAGAAAAGGGAAGTTTCATAAAGTTAGGACTTATCGGTATGTTAGCAAACTTTTTTGATACTTTAGGTATAGGAAGCTTTGCCATCGAAACTCCATTTTTTAAAAACTTAAAAATTGTTGATGACGTAAAATTGCCAGGAACGTTAAATGTAGCTAATACAATTCCAACAATTCTTGAGGCTATTATTTTTATGACAGTTATTGAAGTTGACCCTATTACACTTATTTGTATGCTCGTGGCTGCGGTAATTGGTGCGGTTGTTGGAGCTGAGATTGTATCCAAGTTTGAAGAAAGAACTATTCAAATTTGTATGGGAATAGCATTAATTGCGGTAGCTGGACTCATGGTTGCAGGTCAGTTGAAACTTTTCCCAGTTGGAGGAGATGCAGTAGGTCTTACAGGAATAAAATTAATAATAGGAATTATAGGTAATTTTGTTTTTGGAGCATTGATGACTGTGGGTATAGGGTTATATGCACCTTGTATGGCTCTTGTATTTGCACTAGGAATGGGACCTAAGGTTGCATTCCCGATAATGATGGGTTCCTGTGCAATTTTAATGCCTTTTGCTTCTTATAAGTTTATTAAAAATGGTGCTTATTCTACTAAGGCATCTATGGCTATAGCTATATTAGGTTCAATAGGTGTTTTAATAGCTGCATATATAGTAAAATCTCTGCCATTAAATATATTAAAATGGGTAGTTGTTTGTGTAATAATATACACATCAGCTATAATGTTTAAATCTGCGAAAGCAAACAAAGATTTTAAATCAAGCATAGAAGAAATAGTTTAATATACAGTTCAAAGACTTTCAGCTTAAATTTATGAGCTGGAAGTCTTTTAATCTTTGTAGTATTATATATAGTAATATAATTTTTGTAATAATAGAAATAGAAAGGATGAAAATTTTATGAATCCAGTAGCATTTTCAATAAATGGATTTGAAATTAGATGGTATGGAATAATTATAGCCCTTGGAATTACAGCAGCATTACTGCTGGCAAGCTTTAACTGCAAGATGAGAGAGTATGATTACGAAAAACTCATAGATACATTTTTAATAGCATTTCCTTTTGCTATTATAGGTGCTAGAGCATATTATGTAATATTTCAGTTCAATGAGTACAGAGATAATTTAATAGATATTTTTAATATAAGACAGGGAGGACTTGCAATTCACGGAGGAATAATATTTGCACTAGCTTCAGCTTATATATACACTAAGCGTAAAAATTTAGATTTTCTTGAAATGGCAGATATAGCAGCTCCGTCAATAATACTAGGCCAGGCAATAGGAAGATGGGGAAACTTTTTTAATGGAGAAGCACATGGTGGTCCTGTAACTTATGAGTTTATACAAAAGTTTCCTGCGTTTATACAAAAGGGAATGTACATAGATGGCGTATACTATCATCCTACTTTTTTATATGAATCTATTTGGAATTTTTGTGTTTGCTTAATATTAATTTATCTATTAAGAAAGAAACTAAAAACCGGCACAGTAATTTTCTTATATATAGGATTATATTCTCTAGGAAGATTTTTTATAGAAGGAATGAGGACTGACAGCTTAATGTTTGGCCCTATAAGGGTCGCTCAATTAGTAAGTTTATCAGGAATTATACTCTGCATAGGATTTTATATATTTGCTTACAGAAGAAGTGAAAATAGAAAGTCATAATAAACTCTATCTGTGTTCTTTGGGAAGTAGGTTATCTGAAAGAAAATAACAAGTCAAAGATGCCACAGGCATTTTGTGTCAGACAAGGAGATAGGTTCCGAAGAGACTTGAGACCCTATCTATGGATTCTGCGGTTGCAGTATGACGTAAAATAGACTAGCATGCTGACTAGTTATTTCTTGAAGATGCCTAAATGTATTATACTATTTTGGAGGAAGTAGGCTTATGACTAAGGTTTTTAATGAGGATAAAAAATCTATTGGGGCCATATATGAAAAATTAACAGATAAAAATACCAGAAAATCTAAAGGGATTTACTACACTCCAGACTACATAGTAGATTATATATTAAAGTATACAGTTTTAGAAGCAGATATAGTAAGTAACCCCTTCATAAAAATTCTTGATCCAACCTGTGGAGTTGGATATTTTTTAGCTAAATCTTATGACATACTGAAAGAGAAGTTTATCTCTAGTCTAGGTGTTTTACAAAAGAAATATGGGAATCACATCTATCATATGGAGAATAAGGAGTCCGCACGTGACGATATGCAGGCGGTTAAGGGAAGGGAATATTGGAGAGAAGAAAATATAGATTATCATATTATAAAAAATTGTCTATATGGAATGGATTTAGACCCGGTAGCAGTACAACTTGCTAAAAGAAACCTTCTAAGCAGATGTCAAAGTAAAGTAGAAGTTGATATGAATATAGTTCAAGGAGATAGTTTAATAAGATGGGAAAAAATAAATTCAAATAACGAAGTTGACATAGTAAAATCAATTATATATAAAAACTACAAGTGTCAGAACAGTAGAGAAGAATATTTAGTTACAAATGAAATTGACAGAACAATTAGTGGTTTGAGAAAATTCTGGAACAATAAATTTGATTATATAATTGGTAATCCACCATATATAGTATTGTTGCAATCCGAAATAGAAAAAGATTACTGGAACTACATTATAAATAATTACAAAACCATTGGTTATAAGAAAAATACATTTTATCTGCTTATGGAAAGAGTCATAGATGTATTAAAGCATGGAGGAAGGCACAGTTTTATAATACCTGATAGATATTTTCTTACAAACAGCTATGAGGAATCAAGGAAGAGTTTATTCAGAAATTCTAAAATAATAAATATAACTGGTTTTTCAAACAAAGTATTTGAAGATGCCATTGTTGGTACTGTTGTATATATTGTAGAGAAAGGGAGCTGTGAAAAGAGTTATAGTATACCAATAAAATTAGATTATATTGATGATAATAACTTTTATAGCAGCAGTATTAATCAGAAAGACATAAATGGAAATAATAAATTTACAGTAAATATACTTACAAAATATGAATGTCAAGGTTTAATCAAAAAAGTAAAAGATAATTCAAAAACCTTAGAAGATTTTAGTAGTGTACATGTAGGGATGATGATTAAAGATAAAAATCATCATTTTGAAAATCATTCTTATGATAACAAAAGAGATAGAGTAGTAGTAGGAAAAGACTTAGATAAATATATCATAGGCAATGAAAACAGGTTTTTTAATGCAAATGATGTTAAAATATTTGGTGGAACTAAAAGCATAGAAAAGCATAAATATTGTCCTAAAATTTTATTAAGAAAAACCGGAGATAATATAGTTGGAGCTATTGATGAATGTGGAACTTTTGCTGAGCAATCAGTATATTTGATTATACCTTACGAAAACTATAATGTTTTTAATTTACTTGGGCAAATTCAATCTGAATTATGTAATTTTTATTTTAAAGAAGCTTTGATAACTAACCCAAAAGCTTATCCATATATACAGCACTATGATGCAGAGAGATTACCTATAAATTTGGATTTAATGTATGATAAGAAATATGGAGAACTTATAAAAAAAATAATAGGTATAAAAAATGAAATTAAAAACTTAAAGTTTAACTTTATAACTGAAAATAAGGATTACTATAAAATTATTTATCATTATGATCTATTCAAAGAACATCAACTCGATTTTAAGCAAAAACTTAAAGATAGCATTACAGAAAGCAATAGGGTTTTATATGAGGCCTATAAGTTTACCAAAAAAGATATAATCTTAATACAAGATAAATTAAGTGGGAAAAATGGAGACTCTAGTAGAGTTTTTCAATTTAATAAAGATTTTGAATTAGATAAAAATGATTATACATATTATAATGAGTTAATAGATGAGTTATTTAATGTCTTAAAATCTGAAGCAATGGAACTTTTAAAAGAAAATAAAAGATATCTATCTGTTGAAGAAATAGAAAAGGGTTTAGAAAACAGAATAGAAAATTTTTATGACATAATTACAATAATTAAAGATTTTAATTATAAGAAAGGAAATTTATGTATAATAAAGGAAATGTTGAATACTTATTCTGATACATGGAATAAGTATATGAGAAACAGGAAAGTTACTATGAATAAAAAAGATTTAGTAAAATATAATAGCCATGAATACGGGTTATCTTCATGGCCAGAATATATTCACGAAATTTGGTTTAAGGCATATGAAAAGAAATAAGAGACCAAAGATTCGAAGCATATTTGTCACGAGACAAGGAGGTAAAATCCAGTCATAGTGGGGCTATGCCTGGATTTTGGCGACGAAGTATTCGTGGCAAATAGGCGAGAATACTGGTCTATTATTTATTTGATTATGCCTAGAGATAACAGGAAAACACCTTAGCAAAGCTGCTAAGATGTTAAAATTTAATCTGTTAATTTTAACTTTAAAGTCGAATTTTTTCCATCTCTATAGATATCTAGTTTAATTTCATCACCAGCTTTGTGCTCAGATTTAATTTTATTAATATCATCTACAGATTTAACAGATCTTCCATCAAATTTTAGAATAGTGTCTCCAACTTGTAGCCCGGATTTTTCAGCGGCGCTAAATTCTTGGACTCCAACTACATAAACCCCTTGAGGTATTTGATATTGCTTAGCCATATCTGAAGTTATTTCTCTAGCTGAAATACCAAGCTTTAATATTGGTTTTAGCAAGCTATCTATCTTCGGCTTAACTACATCTATAGGTATAGCAAACCCAATGCCTTCAACACCATCTCCGCCAATTTTAGCACTATTAATTCCTATAACCTGACCTAAGGAGTTAACAAGAGCACCGCCGCTATTTCCAGGGTTTATTGCAGCGTCTGTTTGAAGAAGAGTTTGTTTTGAATCCCCTACACTAATTTCTCTATTTAATGAGCTTATTACTCCTGTTGTTACAGAACCTAATAACTCTTTTCCTAATGGGTTTCCTATAGCCACTACTGGATCTCCAACTTGCATATCTTTAGAGCTACCAAGCTCTGCTACAGCAGGCATTTTTACCTTCTTTGTGACCTGTATTACAGCTAAATCGAGGCTTGAATCATAGTTTATTATTTTTGCAGGTACTTCTTCATTATTATTAAAAATTACGCTTACTACATCGGCACCGTTTATAACATGATAGTTAGTTAGAATATATCCATCTTCATTAATGATGATACCAGAACCCATGCCTTCCTCTTCCTTAGGAGCAGAAAACATATTTCTTTGAGAAGAACTTTTAACTGATACACCAACTACTGCAGGTCCAACTTTCTTAGCAATATCTGCGACTGAAAGAGAACCTTTAAATGTAGACATAGGAGAAGCGTTAAAATTTTGAGCATTAGTATTTTGCGCTACACTTTGATATAAGGGAGTATTCTTAAAAAAGTTTGATTTAGGTAAAAGGTATAATGAAGCGGCAGTAGAGGCAGCCCCTCCTACTACACTACAAATTAAGCCTACTACTATATAAGAAAAAATCTTTCCCTTGCGTTTATATTTGGTTTTAAAACCTTTAGGTGTCTTATAATCATAAAATTCGCTGCTTTTAGACTCTGGAGAGATTTCCTCAGTTTTCATATCTTCTATTTTTGTAAGTTCATTATTTAAATTATCCATAAAATATTCCTCCTTTAGACATTTAAAATATGAGCATATAAGTTTGTTTTGTGATGATAAATTTATATTAAATTTAATTTGTGACAGCTAAGTGACAAAAATGTTAAATGAATATAACAATTTTGTTTAATAATTGTTAACTTGAAAAAACTCTTGACAAATGAGATTTATATATGTAAAATAATTTGAGTAATTAATTAGGAGGCTAAATAAATGAAGGAAAATTCAACCTGTGAAGTAGATAAATTAATAGGGTATTGGCTGAAAAGAGTATATAGAAATATGATAAATCTACATAATCATAAACTTGAGAAATATGGTTTTACCGTATCACAGGTGAGTGTGCTGGCTCAACTCTGGAGAGAGGATGGTCTAACTCAAAAGGAAATTGCGGAAAGACTTCAAATAAAACCTCCATCTCTTACAGGATTAGTAGATACTTTAGTTTCTAGGGGATGGGTACTTAGGAAAGAGGATGAAAAAGACGCAAGAATTAAAAGGCTTTATGTTACAGAGGAAGGAAGAGAGCTTAGGTTTAAAAGTCTAGAAGTTGCGAAAGAAATGGAAGATATATTATGTAAGGACTTTACAGTTGAAGAGAAACAACTGCTATTTTGTTGGATAAAAAAGATGTATACTAATTTGGATTAAATAAAGTTTAAATAAGCATTGAATTGGAATCATAGAGGATGTTTAGGAGCCTAATTATTTAAAAAATACTACTATAATAAGATAGATAGTTTTAGAGAAAGAAAAGGAGGTAGTATATGGATCGTTCAAAAAAACTGGCATATGAAGGTGTAGGAAAGTTACTTTTTGAGTTTTCTATTCCAGCGATAGTTGGAATGCTAGTAAATTCTTTATATATTATAATTGATAGAATGTTTATAGGAAGAGTAGTAGGAGCCATGGCAATTTCTGGTGTAAGCCTTACATTTCCTATCGGAATTATAATTATGGGTTTTGGAATGCTTGTAGGGATTGGAGCAGCTTCTCGTATATCAATAAAATTAGGACAACACAAAAAAGATGAGGCGGAAAAGATATTAGGAAATGCTTTTACCTTGCTTATAATAGTTTCATTGTTAGTTACATTCTTTGGTATGATATTTATGGACCCTATGCTAAGGGCTTTTGGAGCAAGTAGTAATACTATTGTTTATGCAAAAGAATTTATAACTATAATATTAGCTGGTGCTGTTCTTCAAAATTTAGGGTTTGGATTGAATAATATAATTCGCTCAGAGGGAAATCCTAAAAAAGCGATGACAACTATGTTAATTGGATGTATTTTAAATATAGTTTTAGACTTTATATTTATATATATATTTAATTTTGGAATAAAAGGAGCTGCTACTGCAACCGTTATATCACAGGCTGTTAATACTATTTGGGTAATTTCATATTTTAGAGGAAAAAATAGTTTATTAAAGCTTAAAGCGAAGAATTTTAAGTTAGAAAAAGAAGTAGTTATAAGTATATTTGCTATAGGAATGTCGCCCTTTGCAATGCAGATTGCTGCAAGTTTGGTTAATGTTATCTTAAATAAAAAATTAGGAATATATGGTGGAGATTTAGCAATAGGTGCCTTTGGAATAATAAATAGTATAGCTACAATAATTTTGATGCCTATTTTTGGTATTAATCAAGGATCTCAGCCTATAATAGGTTTTAATTACGGTGCTAAAAAATATGAACGTGTGAAGAAGGCGTTAAAATTAGCTGCCATTTCTGCTACGATAATCTCAACAGTTGGTACACTGCTAGTTCATATTTTTCCAGAATTTTTAGTTCAAATGTTTAATAAGTCAGATGTTTCGTTAACACAGATAACAGTACATGGAATGAAAATATTTATGATAATGTTTCCTGTAGTAGGTTTCCAAATTGTTAGTTCAAACTTTTTTCAAGCTATAGGAAAAGCAAAAGTATCGATGTTCTTAGCTCTTTCAAGGCAGGTAATAATTTTAATTCCTATGCTGCTAATTCTCCCAGGAATATTTAAATTAAATGGTGTGTGGATGGCAGGTCCGATATCAGACTTTATATCATCAATTTTGACTTTAATATTTCTAATGTTAGAGGTAAAGAAATTAAAGTTAGAAGATACATCAGAATTAAGTTCACAATCACCTAAAGAATGCATAGAATAATTGAGATGAAGAAATTTTATTTTAAACTAAGCTTTACTTTATTATAAGAAGTGATTTAATATATGCCATAAAGTGTTAAACATATGAAAAACCCCAGAGATTCCTGGGGTTTTTCTTTTAAGAATTACTGATTCTATCAATATCCAAAGCACTTTTCGGTTGTCTTTTTTCCATTTCTTCTTCATATTTTATATCTGGTTTTGAAAGTTTTTTGTTTTGTGGTTTTGTAGCTTTTTTGCTTTCGGTATGAGTCATAGTTAGTCCTCCTTCCTATATTTTATAGATTAACCTTTAAAAAAGTTTTTATACTTTTCCATAATTTATGTTAAAATATAATAATTATAGCATTATTAATTGAGGATGATGAAAATGGTATATTTAATAGGAATTTTATTTCTGTCCATTTTTGCGGCAGCTAATATATTTGTTGGATTAAGAGGATGGGGAATCATTAAAGAATTAATGCCTTTTGTTAATATTTATTTATATTGGATTTTGTTCGCTTTAATAGTTTTATCATTCTTCATAGGAAGAATTGGAAGAAGGTTTCTACCTACATCCATTGATAAAGCATTTAATTTAGTTGGTTCTTATTGGATTGCAATATTGTTTTATTTTTTAATCATGACAGTTTTTCTTATAATAATAAGGTTAATACTTAAGGTAATAGGTACAGGTACCTATTATAGAGGAGCTTATGATATAGAATTAATTTTGGATGCAGCAGCAATTTTTATAATTTCTATAATTTTAATATATGGAACTTATAATGCAAATCATTCGAAGGTAGTTGGATATGACATAACGATAAATAAAAAGGCAGGAAATTTAAAGAAGCTCAATATTATAACGATATCTGATGTTCATTTAGGAAGTATAATAGGGAAAAATAGGTTGAATAAAATGATAGAGGAAGTTAATAAGCTAAATCCTGATATAGTTTTATTTTGTGGCGACATTATAGATGATGATATAAATCCTTTTATAGAGGAACATATGGAAGAATCATTTAAAAAGATAAAATCTGAATATGGTGTTTATGCAGTGCTTGGCAATCATGAGTATATGAGCAGAAATATTGAGAAAATAGAAAAAGCATATAAAGACGCTGATATTAAGCTTTTGAAAGATAATGTAGAAAAGATACAGGATAGTTTTTATATTGTTGGTAGAGACGATGTTTCAGCCCAGAGGTTTAGTGGTAAAAGTAGAAGTGATATTTCCCAGTTAATTAAAGATTGCGATAAATCGTTACCAATAGTAGTTTTAGATCATCAGCCGGTAAAAATTGAAGATGCAGAAAAAGCAGGAGTAGATCTTCAATTTTCAGGTCACACTCATAAAGGGCAATTTTTTCCCACTGGTTTAATTACAAAGAGGATTTTTAAAATAGACTGGGGATATCTGAAAGAGAATAACTTTAATATTATTGTAACCTCAGGATTTGGAACCTGGGGGCCTCCTATAAGGATAGGAAGTAGCTCGGAAATTGTTAAAACTGAAGTTACTTTCGAACAGTAGATATATCAAAAATAAGGTTTAATTACAGGAAGGTATGCATATGGATGGCAAACATGATAACACAGTTGTAATGGGCGAAGAATACGAAAAGCACATAGATTTAAAGATTCGTAAAGATTATGGAAGATTCTACACTCCAGAATTCATTGTTACTTATATTATAGAAAATACTATGAATAACATTGATATAATTGAAAATCCTTTTGTAAAAATATTAGACCCTTCTTGCGGCAGCGGTTATTTTTTAATCAAGGCATATGATATATTAATGGATAAATTTTTAAAAAATCTCTCTATGTTAAATAAAAAGTATTATTACGATGAATTTGTAATGTATACAAATAATGATGAACTAAAAATTAAAGGTAAAGATTATTGGTGTAGTAAAAATATTCATTATCATATAATTAAAAACTGTATATTTGGGTCAGATATAGATATCGATGCAGTTAAACTAGCTAAAATAAACTTATCTTCAAAGTCTAAGAGCAGCATTTATATTGAGCCTAATATAATTTGTTGTGATAGCTTAATAAAATGGGAAGAAGATTACAATTTAGATAGCATAGCAGAAACAAATGATAAAGCATTTTTGTGTGAATATATAGATATAGAAGGAAACTTGAAAAAGAAAGGGTTAAATTTTAATGAAGTAAAAGAGTTAACCAGTATATGCGAGTTTTGGAGTAATAAGTATGATTATATTATTGGAAATCCTCCTTGGGTTTCCTTAAGTAGAAAGCATAAGGGAGATATAGAAGATAAATTAGTGAGCTATTATATAAATAAATATAATGGTAACTTTTATTTACCTAACCTATATGAGTATTTTATTAAGAGATCATTCCAATTGATTAAAGATGGAGGGGTAATCGGATTTATCATACCAGATAGATTCGCGAAGAACTTACAATATAGATCATTAAGAAAAGAGATATTAAGTAATTATAATCTTTTAAATTTAACTTTTGAAATAAAGTTTCCTAATATAACTACTGATACAATGGTTTTTGTAGTTGAAAAGAAGTACGGTCAAGACAATAAGATAAGGATAGATGTATTTAATAAAAGGAACTATTGTATTAATCAAAAGGAGTACCTAAAAAGTATAAATTACGAGTTTTCATATGAAGATAGCAATAATTACAGGTCTATAAAAAATAAGATTGAAAAAGAAAGTGAATATTTAGGAGATATAAGTTCAACATTTACTGGTTTCATTGGAGATTCAAAAAAAATAACTAAAGAGCGGGTAAGTGAATCCCAGGTAGAAATATTAAAAGGAGAAAATATAGCTAGATATAATATATTAAAAACATACTATTATGAGTTTTTGCCGGAAAATATAAAGGGTGGAACAAAGGATTTGTCAAAGTTATCTTCAACATCAAAGATAATCATCAGAAAAACCGGAAACAAGATAATAGCTGCTTTGGACACTAAAGGATATATAATAGAGCAGTCCCTTTATGGATTGATAAAATTAGATAACAAGTATTTATACAAATATATTTTAGCTATATTAAATTCCAAATTAGCGGAGTGGTACTACTTAAACTTTTTAGTAACTAATTTAAACTCTACTCCTCAAATTAAAAAGTATAATTTAGATAAAATGCCAATTAAAAAGTGCAATATAGATAAACAGAAAGATATAGAAAAAATGGTTGATAACTTATTAGGTGCAATCAAAGATGATGATTCAGAATATATTTGTAAAATTGAGGAAAAACTAAATACAGAAATATTTAATTTATATAAGATTGATTCACATGAGAGAAAAATTATTAATAAAATCAGAGCATAAAATCTATATTTGATGAAGCTTTATGCTTCTATATATAACTTTAAGCACTGTTGCAAAATAAAAAGAGCTATAGAATATTAAAAACAATATTCTACAGCTCTTTTTAACATTAAGTTAATAAAGTGAAACTTAAATCATATGGGGGTTGTCTACGACTCCGGGGCGATTCCGCCTTAACCCCCACCTGATTTTTACTTGAACGAATCCAGGGATGTAGCCGCTCTTTACTCTCTCTTTAAGAAAAGCAGAGAGCCCAAGTCTCCGATTTGATGCGAATCGCTTTTCTTAAAGAGGGAGTATTAGAGCGGGTAGTCATCGGATAAAAAAAATTCCACATGTTTTACATGTGGAGGGGAAGTGAAAGGGGTATCATTAGAGGAAACAAATTTATATCTTATATGTAGCTTCCTCATATATCAAAATTGAGAAATTTTAACGTTTTAAAATTCAATTTTCGAAATATTTTTAGTCAATTTAATAAAAGGTTATATTAGGATTAAAATTAACTAAAAATTGACAGTGAAGTTATTTATTATTAAAATAATAGCAAAAAAATTATTACAAGTCAATAAAAAAATAATATTATCACTAAAGAATAAAAAAATAAATGTATAAGTATACAAAGTTAATGAAAAAAATAACATAAATCGACAAAGGTAATAATAATTAGTAGGATTTTAAAATGAAAAAATGAATTATTTTAAGTGACAAATTGTTATTTTCTGAAAATTTTTCATAGTATTTTTGAGAAATGCAAAAAAATATACTGCTATATTTATTATTTTAAAATAAAGTAGCAAATTTATATTACAGCTAATATTTATCCGATGGCTACCAGCCCTAATACTCACAGGGAGTAAGAAGTGGCTGCGTTCCTGGATTTGTTCAATTAAATTTCAAATAGGTTTAATAAATTGAACAATTTACTTAGAAACAATTATTGAATGTTCGAATTGTAACGAATATTAACTGGAAAAATATTTGTATGATAAATACAGTTAAGAACATTATGATTTAAAAAACTATAAAACATATTGACTTTATATTTATGTGATGTTAATATATGAAGTATAAAAATGAAATAAGTTAATTCGTCCGTATAATCTTGATAATATGGTTCAAGAGTCTCTACCAGAGTACCGTAAATCTCTGACTATGGGTGGATCCGTTTAAACTATTATACTAATTATTAGAGTTTCTAATTCGGATTTACTCAAGATTCGAATTGGGAGCTTTTTTTATTGGAGGGAAAAACAATGTATATGGAAAAGCCTAAACAAGGAGACGAAAAAAAATCATTTTTAGACTCATTTTTTAAACTATCAGAAAATAATACTAATGTAAAAACAGAAATAGTTGCTGGAATAACTACATTTATTACAATGGCTTATATTATTTTTGTTAATCCAAGTATATTGATGCAAGCAGGAATGAACTCACAGGGACTTATGGGAGATGCTGCTGTTAAAGCTGGAATTTCAGCAATAAATGACCCCGTTGTTGCTTCGGTTTTTGGTGCAACATGCATAGCGGCTGCAATAGGTACTTTAGTAATGGCACTTTATGCTAATCTGCCATTTGCACAGGCGCCAGGAATGGGGCTTAACGCATTCTTCACTTATAGCGTATGTTTAACATTAGGTTATACATGGCAGCAAGCACTAGCTGCAGTATTTGTATCAGGAATACTTTTTATAATAATAACAGTAACGTCAATCAGAGAAAAAATAGTAGATGCGCTTCCACATAATCTGAAACTTGCTATCTCAGGCGGTATAGGACTTTTTATAGCTCTTATAGGACTTAAAAGTGGAGGTATAATAGTTGCTAATCCAGCAACCTTAGTTGGATTTGGAAAGTTCACAGATCCTCACGCAATTGTAACACTTATAGGAATTGTTATAACAGGAATATTAATGTCAAGAGGGGTTAAAGGATCTATACTTATAGGAATAATATTAACTACTATTGTAGGAATACCTTTTGGAATAACTCATCTTGCTGGTATAAAAGTAATAAGTGCACCACCATCATTAGCACCTACTTTCTTTGCCTTTGATTTTAAAGGACTCTTAAAGCTTGGTGAAGCAGGTATGGTGGGAGCTTTCACAAGTTTAGTTATGGTTGTATTAACTTTCAGTTTAGTAGATTTATTTGATACTATAGGAACATTAGTTGGAACAGCGCAAAAAGCAAAAATGCTAGACAAAGATGGAAGAGTTAAGAACATGAATAAGGCTCTTTTATCAGATGCTTTAGCTACTACATTTGGTTCTATAATGGGAACAAGTACAGTGGTTACTTACGTAGAATCTACATCAGGTATATCAGAAGGCGGAAGAACAGGACTTACATCTTTTACAACAGGAATTCTATTTATACTAGCATTATTCTTTGGAGGGTTAGTAGGAGTAGTTCCAGCAGAAGCTACGGCACCGGCACTTGTAATTGTTGGAGTACTAATGATGGGTGCTGTTACGAAGATAAACTTCGAAGACTTTACAGAAGCACTTCCTGCATTCTTTACAATAGCTATTATGCCATTTAGCTACAGTATAGCAAATGGTATTGCAGCAGGAATAATTTTTTATCCAATAGTAAAATTAGTAACAGGAAAACGAAAAGAAGTTAATCCAATAGTTTATATATTAGCACTTTTATTTATAATTAGATTTGTACTATTACCGGAATAGTTATATAAAAACTGGCTGTGGGGATATACCGCAGGCAGTTTTTTTATTTCAACATTGACAACTTTTGTATATAAGCCATAGAATGGTTTATATAGACTGCTTAATTAGGGGTGGGGGTGGTTACAATATGAATAAGATACTTAAGTTTTTACAAGTTCTATTAATATGTGGAGTTGTTTTTATTTTAATTTCATTGTCCACGGTAATTTATTTTGGACAAATTGCTAAGCCTCAAAAATCAGATTGTATAATAGTTTTAGGCTGCAAGGTATATGGAACGGTACCAAGTCCTTTTCTAGCATATAGGCTAGATCGTGCTGCTAAATTATACAGCGAAGGATATGGGGAGTACATTATTGTCTCAGGAGGCCGTGGAAGCGGGGAAGATATATCTGAAGCTGAGGCTATGAAAAGATACTTAATGTCCAAAGGAGTAAATAAGACTAATATTATAGAAGAAGATAAGTCTATGACAACTATGGAGAATCTACAAAACTCAAAGGAAATGATGAAAGAAAGAGATCTAAAAACAGCTGTTGTGGTATCAAATAAATATCATTTAAAAAGAGCTTCTTTAATAGCAAAATACTGTGATATTAAGGCTTCTTATTCAGGGGTTTTTGTTACAGAATACAAATCTCATGAAATAGCAGGCTATTTAAGGGAGGTTCCAGCTACGATAAAGTTTTATCTCCAGTTAATATATTTTGAATTATTTTAATTTTCTGGAAGGAAATTTGAGTAAAATATAGAATATATTAAGTACCGATAAAAGCAATAAGCAGACATTATAAACAGGATTTTCAGCTCTGCTGATGAGCTTTAATGGTTGTTAATTTAAATGACATGCTAGGAGGTAAATGTATGGAAAGACTCTATTATTGTTCAGAATGTAAAAGGGTTATAACAAATGAAGGTAAGTGTGCATACTGTGATTCTAGTGACGTAAAAGAGCTTATGTTAAAAACTCCAGTAAATGTTATAGGAACAAAAACTAAAGGGAAAGTACTTAAAATTAAGGAAGGTAAAGTAGATCTTATTATTAGAGATGAAGCCAACAATAAATTACTTAAAGAATATAACGCAGAACAATTAAGAAAGGTATTATAGGGGATTAACCCTATAATACCTTTTCTAATAATTCCAGAGCACAGTTTGCCATAATTGTGTGCCCATATGGGGTTGGATGTAATCCATCGACATACATTTCTCTCGGATCTTTGTCCTTAAGCATTTCTAAGAAGTAGCCGTGAAAATCTATATAATTTATACCATTTTCTTCTGCAAATTTAATAATCCAATTTCTATAGTTACTTAATGTAGAATTTATTTTGTCGTAGTCTACGGCATCGGTCCATTTTCTTTGTGCTAATACTTTGTCTATAGGAGGCTCAATACCTAGTATTGGAATGATATTATTCAGAGTAGCTTCATTTACTAGTTGCTCTATATTTTCTTGAACCAAGTACAGAGAGCGGTTAGCAATAAAGTCATTTGATCCTCCCATTATAATTACATGTGTAGGGGTGCTTTGTATAACATCTTGATAGGATCTTGAAAGCATACCTGCGGTAGTATCTCCATTTACTCCTCTGTTGATAACATCAATATTTAGTTTATTTCTGATGAGCTCCACCCAACAATCCTTTCTAAAAATTGCATATCCGTAAGTTAGACTGTCGCCTATACATACAAGCTTCATAAACCATTCCTCCTATTACTTGTTTGCATACTTATCAAGCTCTATAAATAATTCTTGCTGCTTAGCTATTTGTTGTTGTAATGCCCAAGCGTTTGCAGCGTAATTGAAGCTGTTGCTGAGTATGCTCTCGAAATTAGCTTTCCACTCAGGATTTAGCAAAGATAAAAATTCCTTTTGTTTATCCTCTGACATAGAATAAAATTTATTTTTTATTTCTAAATTAAATTCTTTAAGGTTTGCCTTCAATTCATCTGATCTTGACTTAAAATTATTTTTTGACATAAAAATAGTTATAGCAAATAATAATATGATAACTAAGACTTCAAACATTTTATAATTACCTTTCCATTAATTAATTATTAATTATTATAACATATTCTAAAATCTACCTAAAACAATTATGTTTTAAATATATAAATGAACTAAAAGAAAGAATTACATACTATAAGAATGTATTCGTGCAAAATGGTTAATATATAAAGTTCGTAATGATACGAATAATGATGCGCTAAAATTGTAATAAATCTTCGTTAATGACGAATATTTAATTAAAAATAAATATAAACATATTGATTTTTTAAAAATGCTATGTTAACATGAGTATACAAGATAATAAAAAGTCATCCGTATAATCCTGATAATATGGTTCAGGAGTCTCTACGAGGAAACCTTAAATTTCCTGTCTCTATGGGTGAATCTAGTATTGCAGTG
Organism: Clostridium nitrophenolicum; assembly: GCF_055391695.1. Taxonomy (NCBI): domain Bacteria; kingdom Bacillati; phylum Bacillota; class Clostridia; order Eubacteriales; family Clostridiaceae; genus Clostridium; species Clostridium nitrophenolicum. The sequence continues at coordinate 4,637,610 of NZ_AP042469.1, read as the reverse complement.
ATATTTATTAATCTTAGTGATTTGGATTAATATTTAGCAAGCGTAAAGTTTCGCTACTGGATTCCCCGAGGAATTCTAGCGAAACTTTTATTTTATTTAAATTATAAGGAGGATTTTTCATGAAAGTTGCTATTATTTTTGGTAGTAAATCTGATACTGAAAAAATGAAGGGTGCAGCTAATGCATTAAAGGAGTTTAATATAGAATATAAGGCTTACATACTATCAGCTCACAGAGTACCTGAAAAGCTTATGGAGACAATAGAAAAAGCTGAAGAGGTTGGATGTGAATGTATAATAGCTGGGGCAGGACTTGCAGCTCACCTTCCAGGAGTTATAGCTTCCCACACCGTTCTTCCTGTTATAGGGGTTCCAATTAATGCTGCGGTTAATGGCATGGATTCTCTCTTATCAATAGTTCAAATGCCGAAATCTATTCCGGTGGCTACTGTAGGTATAAACAATAGCTATAATGCTGGTATGCTTGCGGTTCAAATTTTATCATTAAAATATCCAGAAATTAAAAATAAATTAAAAGAATATAGAAAGAACATGAAAGAAAAGTTTATTAAAGAAAATGAAGAAGGAGTTGAATTTTAAAATGGAAAAAAGAGAAATGTTATATGAAGGAAAAGCAAAAAAAATTTATGCTACAGATGATGCAAATAAAGTAATAGTTTACTATAAGGATGATGCTACTGCTTTTAACGGAGAAAAGAAAGGGCAGATAGAAGATAAAGGAACATTAAATAATGCAATAACTTCAATGTTATTTGAGTTATTAGAGAAAAATGGTGTAAAGAGTCACTTTGAAAGAAAATTAAATGAAAGAGAGCAACTTTGTAAGAAAGTTGAAATCATTCCTTTAGAAGTTATAGTTAGAAATGTGGCAGCAGGAAGTATGGCTAAAAGATATGGCATAGCAGAAGGTACAGAACTTAAAACTACAGTTTTTGAATTAAGCTATAAAAACGATGATTTAGGAGATCCTTTAATAAATGACTATCATGCTGTTGGAATAGGGCTCGCAACTTTTGAGGAATTAGAACTTATATATAAAATAGCAGAAAAGGTTAATGATACCTTAAAGGAGTTCTTCTTAAAGCAAGGAATAAAATTAATAGACTTTAAAATTGAAGTTGGAAGATATAATGGAGAAATTCTTTTAGCAGATGAGATTTCACCAGATACATGTAGATTTTGGGATGTAAATACTAACGAAAAGCTTGATAAAGATAGATTTAGAAGAGACTTAGGAAATGTAAAAGAGGCATATATAGAAATACTTAATAGAATAAGTGGAAATTAATAAGTGGCATATTAAATAATAATTTAGAAAGAGAAGGGGAAAAGGTTATATGAGCAACCTAACAGAAAATTTTAATGCTCCTTTATCCTTAAATTTTGAAGAGGACAAGTTTAAAGATGAATGTGGAGTATTTGGTATTTTTTCTAAGGAAAATCTAGATGTATCATCTATTACCTACTATGGCTTATATGCTCTACAGCATAGAGGGCAGGAGAGTGCAGGTATTGTAGTATCTGATGGAAAAGAATTAAATGGACACAAGAACATGGGATTAGTATCTGATATTTTTAACCAGAAAGTACTAGAAGAACTAAAGGGAATATCAGCTATAGGACATGTAAGATATTCAACTACAGGAGCTAGTAATGTTAATAATGCACAGCCTATAATTGGAAAGTATAAATTAGGATCCATTGCTATTGCTCATAATGGAAATCTTGTAAATGCAGATATTATAAGAGAACTTTTAGAGGACTGTGGATGTGTTTTTCAAACATCTATAGACACCGAAGTAATTTTAAATCTTATAGCAAGAGGCGGTAAAAAAGGAATAGAAAAAGCAGCAGTTGATGCTATTCAGGCTATAAAGGGTTCTTATGCTATAGTGATTTTAACTCAAGATAAACTTATTGGTGTTCGTGATCCAAATGGAATAAGACCATTATGCATAGGAAAAATAAACGATAGTTATATATTATCTTCAGAAAGCTGTGCATTAGATTCTGTTGGTGCAGACTTTGTAAGAGATGTAGAGCCGGGAGAAATTGTTATAATAGACGAAGAAGGAATTAGATCTATAAATTTTGCAGAAAGAACAAAATGTGAAACCTGTGCTTTTGAATATATATATTTTGCAAGACCAGATAGCACAATAGACGGTATAAATGTGTATGAATCAAGAGTAAGAACTGGGAAGAAGTTATTTGAAGAAAGTCCAGCAGAAGCAGATATAGTTATAGGTGTTCCAGATTCAGGTGTAGCAGCTGCAGTAGGATATGCAGCGGCATCTGGTATTCCATACGGAATTGGATTTATAAAGAATAAGTATGTTGGAAGAACTTTTATAACCCCTTCACAAGAAATGAGAGAAAGAGCTGTTTCTGTAAAGCTTAATCCTCTAAAAGTAAATGTTAAAGGTAAGAGAGTAGTAATTGTAGATGATTCTATAGTTAGAGGAACTACTAGTAGAAGACTAGTGGAAACCTTAAGAAAAGCTGGAGCAAAAGAGGTTCATTTTAGAGTTTCTTCTCCTATAGTAAAATATCCATGCTATTTTGGAATAGATACTCCTTATAGGAGTGAGCTTATAGGAGCAAATTCTACAGTAGAAGAAATAAGGCAGGAAATTGGAGCAGAAAGTCTAGGATATATAAGTATGGAAGGTCTAATACAATCCTTAGAAGAAAACAAAGGATTTTGCTTAGGGTGTTTTAGTGGTGTATATCCTGTATCAGCACCGATGGAAGCGGCAAAAGAACGTTTAGAATAATAGAATAGGGGTGGAACTATGATAACCTATAAGGATTCAGGAGTTAATATAGAAGAGGGTTATGAATCAGTAAAGCTTATAAAAAAACATGCAGAAAAAACATTTATTCCTGGGGTTTTAAATAACTTAGGAAGCTTTGCAGGCATGTTTGAGCTTGGTCAATATAAAAATCCTGTGCTTGTTTCAGGAACTGATGGAGTTGGAACAAAGCTTGAAATAGCTTTTAAAACAAAAAAATATGATACGGTTGGTATAGATTGTGTAGCTATGTGTGTAAATGATATTTTGTGTCATGGTGCTAAACCAATATTCTTTCTTGATTATATAGCTTGTGGAAAGCTTGATGCAAAGGTTGCTGCAGACTTGGTTAAAGGAGTTTCTGATGGGTGCGTTCAAGCTGGATGTGCTTTAATTGGAGGCGAAACCGCGGAAATGCCTGGTTTCTATCCTGAAGGAGAATATGATATAGCAGGATTTTCAGTTGGAATAGTAGAAAAAGAAAATATTATCGATGGCAGTAAAATTGAAGAAAATGATGTACTTATAGGGATAGCTTCTAGTGGACCTCATAGCAATGGTTACTCACTTATAAGAAAGCTTATTACAAATCTAGAAGAGGATTTTGGTGGAAAGAAGATAGGTGAAGAGTTATTAACTCCGACGAAAATCTATGTTAAACCTGTATTTAAGCTTATAGAAAAGTTCGAAATAAGAGGAATGGCACATATTACTGGCGGCGGATTCTTTGAAAATATACCAAGAATGTTTAATAAAGATTTTACTGCAGTTATAAATAGAGATAGTTTTGAAGTTCCAGAAATATTTAAGTATATTATTAGCAAAGGTGTAGATGAAAATCACATGTTTAACACATATAATATGGGAATAGGGTTTGTTTTATGTGTTAAAGAAGAAGATTCAAATAATGTTATTGAAGAGCTTGGCAAAATGGGCGAGAAGGCGTATAAAATAGGATATGTTAAAAAAGGGGAAAAAGAAGTATGTTTAAAATAGCTGTCCTTGTATCTGGTGGGGGAACAAACCTTCAATCGATTATAGATGCTATTAAAAGCGGATATTTATCAAACTGTAGTATTGAAGCTGTTATAAGTGATAGAAAAGAAGTGTACGCACTTGAAAGAGCTGTGACAAATGATATAAAAGCCTATGTTATTGATAGAAAAATACACAAAGGCAAAGTTTCTGATGAAATACTTAAGCTTCTTTGTGATAAAGTAGATCTTATAGTTTGTGCAGGATGGTTATCTATACTTAAAGGTGACTTAATTTCAAAATTTGAAAATAAAATAATTAATATTCATCCATCTTTAATACCTGCATTTTGTGGTGATGGTATGTATGGTATTAAAGTACATGAGAGTGCTGTAGAGCATGGAGTTAAGGTTTCGGGATGCACTGTACATTTTGTAGATAATGGAACAGATACTGGTCCGATTATACTACAAAAAACTGTGCCAGTATATGGAGAAGATACTGCTGAACTTTTACAGAAAAGAGTATTAGAACAGGAACATAAAGCTCTTCCAGAAGCTATAAAACTTATATTTGATGGAAAAGTGAAGGTCAATGGAAGAAAAGTAATTATAAAATAGTTGGAGGTATGCAAAATGTTAAATCGTGCTCTTATAAGTGTTTTTAATAAAGATGGCGTATTAGAGTTAGCTAACTTTTTAATAAAGAAAGGTGTAGAGATACTTTCCACTGGTGGAACCTTTAAATACTTAAAGGATAATGGTATAGAAGTTACAGAGGTTTCAGATGTAACTGATTTTGAGGAGATACTAGATGGAAGAGTTAAAACACTTCATCCTTTTATTCATGGAGGGATTTTAGCTATAAGAGATAACGTAAAACATATGGAAACTATAGAGAGAAAAGGTATAAAACCAATTGATGTTGTCGTAGTAAATTTATATCCTTTCTTCGATAAAGTTAAAGAAGACTTAAACTTTGAAGAAAAAGTTGAGTTTATAGATATTGGCGGTCCTACGATGATAAGAGCAGCTGCTAAAAATTTTCAAGATGTTATTGTACTTACGGATGTCAATGATTACAGCGATGTTATAGGACAAATAGAAGAAAATGGAGATGTAGATTTTAAAACAAGAAGAAAACTAGCGGGAAAAGTATTTAATCTCATGTCAGCTTATGATGGAGCTATAAGTAATTTCTTACTAGAAGAAGAATATCCAGAGTATTTAACTCTTTCCTATAAAAAGTCTATGAATTTAAGATATGGAGAGAATCCACACCAAAGTGCAGCTTACTATACAGCTACTGTAGAAAAAGGCTCTATGAAAGATTTTGAACAGCTAAATGGAAAAGAGCTTTCCTACAACAATATAAAAGATATGGATGTTGCTTGGAAGGTAGTAAGCGAGTTTGAAGAAACTACTTGTTGTGCAGTAAAACATAATACACCATGCGGAGTAGCAGTTGGAAATAGTGTTTATGATTCATATATTAAAGCTTATCAGTGCGATACTACTTCGATTTTTGGTGGTATTGTAGCTATAAACAAAAAGGTTGATAAAAAGACAGCAGAAGAAATGGTTAAAATTTTTCTAGAAATAGTGATTGCTCCAGACTTCGAGGAAGAGGCTTTAGAAGTTTTAAGATCTAAGAAGAATTTAAGGGTTATTAAATGTGATGTAAAACCTGAAAATAAAGCAGAAATTACTAAAGTTGATGGAGGAATACTTGTACAATCAGCTGACGATAAATTAGTTAGCGAAACAAAAGTAGTAACAGAAAAGGCTCCAACAGATCAGGAGATGCATGACTTGTTATTCGGGATGAAAGTATGCAAATATGTAAAATCCAACGCTATAGTTGTTGTAAGAGATGGAATGGCTAAAGGAATTGGTGGCGGACAGGTTAATAGAATATGGGCAGCTTGTCAAGCTCTTGATAGAGCTGGTGACGGTGTAGTACTTGCATCAGATGCTTTCTTCCCGTTTGAAGATGTAGTACAAGAAGCAGCTAAGTACGGTATAAAGTCTATAATTCAGCCAGGTGGTTCCATAAGAGATGCTCAATCCATAGAGGAATGTAACAAAAATGGAATATCTATGGTATTCACTGACATGAGACACTTTAAACATTAAAAGAGATAAGAGGTGTAATGTATGAATATACTAATAGTTGGTTCTGGTGGACGTGAGCATGCTATTGCATGGAAGGTAGCTCAAAACAATTCTGTAAAGAAAGTTTATTGTGTACCAGGAAATGGCGGAACAGCTGTAGAAGAAAAATGTGAAAATGTAAATATAGAGGATATAAATAAACTTGCAATCTTTGCAAAGGAAAATAATATCGAGCTTACTATTGTAGGACCTGAAGTTCCTCTTATGGAAGGAATTGTAGATAAATTTAAAGCTTTAGATTTAAAGATTTTTGGACCATCGGCTGATGCGGCTCTCCTTGAAGGCAGCAAGGCATATGCTAAAGCTTTTATGAAAAAATATAATGTAAAAACAGCTGCATATGAGGTTTTTGAAGATAAGGATGATGCTTTAAAGTTTCTCAAGGCTTGCGAGTATCCTATAGTAATAAAAGCAGATGGCTTAGCAGCTGGTAAAGGTGTAGTTATATGTGAAGACTATGAACAAGCAGAAAATACTGTAATAGAGTTTATGGTTAAAGATATTTTTAAAGGTTCAGGGAAAAAACTAGTTGTTGAAGAGTTTTTGGAAGGACCAGAAGCTTCTATTCTTTCCATAACAGATGGAGAAACAATAATTCCTTTTGTTTCCGCAAAGGATCATAAGCAAATTTATGATGGTGGAAAGGGACCTAACACAGGAGGAATGGGAGCTATATGCCCAAACCCATATTGTACAGAAGAGATATTAGAAGCATTTAAAAAGGATGTAATGGAGCCTACTTTAAAAGGCCTTAAAGAAGAAGGTTTAGACTTTGCAGGTATAATATTCTTTGGAATTATGATAACTAAAAAAGGCCCATATTTACTTGAATATAATATGAGGTTCGGAGATCCTGAAACTCAAGCTGTTTTGCCTCTTATGAATAGTGATTTAGTAGAGCTTATATATGCTTCTATTAATAAAAAATTATCACAGTTTGAATTATGCTGGAATAATGGGGCATCCTGTTGTGTTGTTGCAGCATCTCAGGGATATCCAGGAAAATATAACACTGGGCTAGAGATTACAGGTATAAGCAAAGCAAATAGAGTTTTTGCAGCTGGGGTTAAATATGAAGATGGTATTTTAAAAACTAATGGCGGCAGGGTTCTATGTACTGAAGCATTAGGAGATACTGTAGATGAAGCTATAGATAAAGCATATAAAGATTTAAAGAATATAAGTTTTGAAGGAATTTATTATAGAAATGATATAGGTAAACTATAGCGTTTAAATCTAAATTTAGAAGTATGTTTGTAGAACGTATACTGTGAAAGCGGTATACGTTCTATTATTTATGTTTAATATCACAATATTGTAAATTTAAGTAATTTTACGTATAATGAAATAGTAAAATTCAAATCTTGTTCAAAACTATGTGGTAGAAAAAAAACTAAGATAATAGTAAAATGTGTTATGTATGTTTTATTAATTTGAGAATATTTAATGTGTAACTTTCTATATGCAAAAAATACCTATTATATTTGGAGGTAAATATGAAAAAAGAAGGAAAAAGTACCAGGGCTAAAAAAAGGAAGAAGTTTTCTGCTAAAGTACTTATAACATTTATAATTTATGAATTTATAGTAGCAGCTGTTACAACACCATTGCTGGTTTTTTACGGGCCTTTTCAAAATGTTAAAAAGACTATAGTAGGTACGGCTATGGCAACCTTTAGCCATCAATATATTGCTACTACTTTTTTATCAAAGGATGAAATAAGTAAACTAATAAAGAGCAATCAAGCTGGGGGAGTAAGTGGAAGCGAGTCGGAAAATTTGAATACGATTCAAGTTAGTCATGCAAGGGATAAGGGTATAGAAAGATATGACATTCATACTAAAAAGTTTGATGGATATATACTTGAGATTAAAGATCCTACAAGAATGAAGATAGGGTATACAAATGGAATTGGAGAAGTAGGCCAGAGAACTAGCGAAATAGCAGCGGCGAATAATGCTGTAGCTGCTGTAAACGGCGGAGGATTTACTGATCGATCTCCTAATAATGGTAAGTTGTGGAGTGGTACAGGAGCTTACCCTGAAGGGATTGTTATATCCGACGGAAAAGTAGTTTATAGTGATATTAAGGATAATGAGAGAGTAAATGTAACTGCATTTACAAAGGATGGGAAGTTAATTGTTGGAGACCACACTGTAAGTGATTTGAGAAAAGAAGGTGTAGTAGAGGCTGTTTCTTTTAGAAATACTCTTGTAATAAATAGTAAACCTGTGGCTGTTGATGACGAAGGTTTAAATCCTAGAACATCTATAGGTCAAAAACAGGATGGAACTATAATAATGCTAGTTATTGATGGTAGAAAAGGGTTAAAACCTGGTGCTTCTTTAAAAGAGGTGCAAAACATACTCATACAACAAGGTGCAGTTAACGCTAGCAACCTTGATGGAGGTTCCTCGTCAACTATGTATTTAGATGGAGAGGTTATAAATGATCCATGTGACTGGAATGGCGAAAGAACTGTTGCTACGGCAATATATGTAAAACCTTAGAGGAGAGTGCAATGATGAAGGTACTAAAAAGATTAATTATATGGAGTTTAATTCCTATAACATTAGAATTGATTGGTCTCCTATATGTTGATAAATTTTATTTAAGTGATGAAACTAATTTTAATGCTAAAAAAGTTGATATTACTTCAAAGAAAGGCCCAAATAAAATTAATGTAAAAATTCCAGAAAGCGCTAAAAATGTTGGAGTTTCTTATAATGGCAATTACATTTCTTACTATGATAATGATGTATTATATGTAGTTGATACATCAAACAATAAGAAGAAAGAACTGAAATTTGAAAATGGTGCAAAGTTTTCTTCATGTAAATGGCTTCCAGATAGGGATATAATGTTAATAGCAGAGAAGTACACGGGGGGATTTGATGCAAATCATTTAAAATTTGAATCTTACAATGCAAAAAAAGATGCAAAAAGCTTTCTAAGTGATGAAAATAATAAACAAATGAAAATATCCTTGACTGATGATAAATATGAAGTATTAGATATGGCTATATCTAGTGCTACAAATGTAACATATGTTAAAGTTGGAAAAGAAGGAGTAAGAAGCAGATTATATCGTATAAATGTAATGGCTCAGGTTGAAGAAACTAAATATCCTAATTGTAAGCTAGGTAAAATAGCTGCACAAAATAAAGAAGATAGGCTAATTTACGAGGATACAACCTATAATAGAATAAGAGGAATAGGTTTAAAAAATCCTATTGCTACAGGAGAAAATGCTACTCATTATCTTTTAAATACAGATGCTGAAGATCAAATTTATATTGGAAACGGCCAGAATGGAAAAGTTAAAAAAATATTTATCATTAGCTTGAAAAAATCCAAGGATAATATGAAAACCATGACTTTACCTGAATCAGTAGATAAAAGTAACATATATATAGCTAGAGATGGAAGAATATTTGTTAACAATCCTTCAAAAGGTGTAGTCACAGAGCTTGGTACAGGAAAAGAAACTGAATATAAGGGAAAATTAGTACAAATATATAATTTGGGTGTTATATCTATAGAAAATAATAAATTGCTAGGAAGTACATTTTAAATGATTTAGTAGCATATATATAAATAAGGAACATAGGAGTAGAAATGCAGAAATACATGCAGCTACTCCTTATTTTTCTTATTAAATAAAAAATTAACATTACTTTAAAGAATAATTAAAATATTTAGAAAATAAAGATTATTAGATAAAATGAATAAAATTAAATTATTGCTAACAATAATTGTTCAAATAAAATTGAGGGTTAATATAAAATTAATAAAATTTTAAAAAATTTTTTGCAAAAAAAACCAATACAATCCTTAAAGTATTGATTTTTAAGCAGTTCGGTGTATAAACAATTGTTAAAATTAGAATATTCAAAATATTACGAAAAATAAATAGTTGTCCAAAATATATGCTATAATTACAATAGTTAAAAAATTCATTATATTTATTATATTTTTTTATTCGAAAGGAGTGTCTTTAAAATGGCGAGTAACAAGTCTATTTTTAGAACGAAGTCACTTGAGGCCATGTTGGCTCAAACGAAAGGAAAGGGGCTTAAAAAGGTTCTAGGAGCATTTGAGCTCACAATGCTAGGTATTGGTGCAATCATAGGAACAGGTATTTTCGTTCTTACAGGGGTTGCTGCAGCAGATTATGCAGGACCAGCACTTATGTTATCATTTATATTCTGTGGTATTACCTGTGCTTTCGTTGCATTGTGTTACGCTGAACTTGCTGCTATGATTCCTGTTGCAGGTAGTGCTTACACCTTCGGGTATGTCGGGCTAGGTGAGATTTGGGCATGGATTATAGGTTGGGACTTAATTCTAGAATATGTAGTTGCGGTTGCAGCTGTTGCCGTTGGTTGGTCAGGATACATTGTTTCATTACTTAAAGCAGGTGGAATAAATATCCCTGCAGCATTTGCTAATGCTCCAGGACAAAACGGTGGTATAGTAAACTTACCAGCTGTATTAGTTCTATTTGTAATAACTCTTTTACTCATGAAAGGTGTTAGTGAAAGTGCTAAGCTAAACAATATACTTGTTGTAATTAAATTAGCGGTTGTTATACTATTCATAGTTGTTGGCGTTGGACATGTTCAGCCAGCTAACTGGAATCCATTCTTCCCATTTGGTGTCAATGGTGTATTTAAAGGTGCAGCTATAATATTCTTTGCTTACCTTGGATTTGACGCAGTTACAACTGCAGCAGAAGAAGTTAAAAACCCTCAAAGAGATTTACCAATAGGTATACTTGCATCATTAGCAATATGTACAGTTTTATATATTGTAGTATCAGGTATATTAACAGGTATCGTTCCTTATGCACAGTTCCATGGTAATGCAGCTCCAGTTGCTTATGCGCTATCTTCTGTAGGAATAGAATGGGGTTCAGCGCTAGTATCGGTAGGTGCAGTTGCAGGTATATCTTCCGTATTACTTGTTATGACCTTTGGAGCAACTCGTATACTATTCTCACTATCAAGAGATGGATTGTTACCACAAGTATTTGCAGAAGTTCACCCTAAGTTTGGAACACCTGTAAAGAGTACTATACTTGTTGGTATTATGACTATGATACTTTCAGGATTTGTTCAAATAGGAAGACTTGCAGAAATGACAAACATAGGCACACTTGCAGCATTCATTGTAGTTTGTGCTTCAGTTATGGTTCTTAGAAAGAAGAGACCAGATGTTGAAAGACCATTTAGCTGTCCGGCAGTTCCAGTTGTTCCAATAATGGGAATAATATTCTGCCTATACTTAATATACTCATTGCCTAACTTTACAAAATTGGTATTTTTAATCTGGCTTGCTGTAGGTTTTGTAATATACTTCACATATGGTAAAGCTCATAGTACTATGAACTTTGAAGAACAAGCAAAATAAAAAAATAATATTTTAATAATAAAGGGATACCTTGCAATAAATCGCAAGGTATCCTTTTATTTTGTACTAAAATACTTTAATTATGAAGGGGTGACATTTGCGCTTTATTGTTTCTGATATTACTTGTATATTTGTAACACTGTATTAAGCAGAATTTGCTGCTGTGATTTCTGTTGCAGGTAGTGCTTACGCTTATGGATATGATATATGTATTCTTTGTAGAAAAATAAAATAATAAAAAAGAATATAATTTTTTGAAAATACAAATTATTTAGATATAAGAATGTAAAACTTTAAAATCATATCAATGCTTAATTGAAAAAGTTAATTTGTGATTAAATTTTTTTTGTCATTTGGCTAATTGAAAAAAAATTTTAAAGAAGTAATTGTATTCTTGCATTTTAATAGTTTTATATATACGTTGATATGACTGGTTTTAAGTTACTTATGACTCGATAGTGTCGAGAATATTGGGAAAATAAAAAATAATTTAACTTTTAAAGGTTTTAAAAAAATATATGCTATTATATTAGTAATTCAATTCAATCAAATTCTTTTAAATTTTTACACTATTTTATCAATTTTATTACATTATATCTCAATATTTTACACTTATTTTATTAATAATAAGGGGAAGGAGTGGCTTTAATGTCAAACTCAAAGTCAATTTTTAGAACGAAGCCTATTGAGGAATTGTTAGCTCAAGCTTCGGGAAAAGGATCTCTTAAAAAGGTACTTGGTGCATTCGAACTTACAATGTTAGGTATAGGTGCAATTATAGGAACAGGTATCTTTGTGCTTACAGGAGTTGCTGCAGCAGATTATGCAGGGCCAGCACTTATTCTTTCATTTATTGTTTCAGGTATCACTTGTACATTTGCAGCTTTATGTTACGCAGAACTTGCAGCTATGATTCCAATTGCAGGTAGTGCCTACACCTATGGATATGTTGGATTAGGTGAAATTTGGGCATGGATTATAGGATGGGATTTAATTCTAGAATATACTGTTGCCGTTGCTGCTGTTGCAGTAGGATGGTCAGGATATATTGTAGAGCTTTTAGCAGCAGCAGGTATTCATGTACCAGCGGCTTTAGCTAATCCTCCAGGACAAAATGGTGGAATAGTAAATCTTCCAGCTATACTTATACTAGCAGTAATAATGGCTTTACTTGTTAAAGGTGTTAGTGAAAGTGCTAAGTTAAATAACATACTTGTTATAGTTAAGTTAGCCTGTGTTATTCTATTTATAGTTGTAGCAGTAGGTCACGTTAAACCATCTAACTGGCATCCATTTTTCCCATATGGAGTTAACGGTGTATTTACAGGAGCGGCAATTATATTCTTTGCGTACGTAGGATTTGATGCTGTTGCTACAGCTGCAGAAGAAGTTAAAAATCCTCAAAGAGACTTACCAATAGGTATAGTTGCATCACTTTTAGTTTGTACAGTATTATATATTGCAGTTTCAGCAATATTAACAGGAGTTCTTCCTTATATGTCATATAAAAATAATGCTGCACCAGTTGCTTATGCACTTGCCCAAATAGGAGTAAACTGGGGTTCAGCTCTTGTTGCTGTTGGAGCAGTTGCAGGTATTACATCCGTATTACTTGTTATGACATTCGGAGCAACTCGTATACTATTTTCATTATCAAGAGATGGATTATTACCACAAGTATTCTCAGATGTTCATCCAAAGTTTGGTACACCTGTAAAGAGTACAATATTAATTGGTGTATTAACAATGGTTTTATCAGGATTCTTACAAATAGGAAAATTAGCAGAGATGACAAACATAGGTACACTAAGTGCATTTGCTATAGTTTCAATATCAGTTGTAGTTCTTAGAAAGAAAAGACCTGATATTAAGAGAGAATTTAAATGCCCAGGAGTTCCAGTTACTCCATTTATATCCGTGGCTTTCTGTGTATTCTTAATTTTTAAATTACCAAATTTCACAAAAATGGTATTTGTAATATGGCTTCTTATAGGCTTCGTAGTATACTTTGCATATGGAAGAAGTCATAGCGTAATGAATCAAGAAAAGAAAGCTTCTTAAATATAAGTATCTACAGGAGTGTAATCGTTATTATAGCTTCCCATGTATATAAGTACATGGGAAGATTTTTTTGTTTTATTCAGGTTTTTTGAAGTAATAAAGCTTTCCATCTTCTATAGAATGTTGAACAAGTCCCTTAGAAAATAAATATGATATAAATGCAGAGACACCACCGAAATTTAGATGGTATTGATAAAAACTAAGAGATAAATCATTTAAAACCGATAAGTTTTCTAGTATATCTTCTCGGGTTAGTGGCTGATCTAACAAGTCTAAAATTTGATTCTTATAGTTTTCTATATTTTCCAGGTTTTTATCAACCAATTTTTCAATTTCATCTTTATCTAATACTTCATTAGCATGACTTATTACAAAATAATCTGCATCTATGGTTTTAATTCTATTTAAGGTATTAATACTTTCTTCTATATCATAAAGATAGGGAAAAGAATATTTTTCTAGTATTTCACTACTAAATATAGAATCTCCAAGAAAGCATACTTTTTCAGGAGTTATTATACCTATTTGTTCAATGGAATGTCCTTTTAGAGGAACTATCTCAAATTTTTCATCATTAATTTTATTTACTCCATAATCAAGTACAAAATCTACATGGAGAGGTTTATTGCTTTTATCTATTCCTTTAATAGGTGTAGAAGAAAATAATATAGAAGCTTGAATCTCTGGGTTCTCCATAAATAACTTTTCTTTTAATGAGGTATATACTAAACATCCTGGATAACTCTTTTGAAAATACGTATTACCACCGTTATGATCAAGGTGATTATGAGTATTTATTATATACTTGGGATGAAGGTTATTTTCTATAAGTATCTCTTCAATTTTTTTAGCATCTGAATTATTACTTCCAGTATCAATTATTAGACAGTTTTTATTTTTAAATGCAAATACTCCTGAGTTTGTAACTGAGTGTATGTAATAAGTATTCCCCTTTATCTTAGTTAGTGTCATATATAATCACATCCTTAATTTAAGTTAATCCCACTTGTAGTGTGGTAAAATTTGCTGAGATTTGAAGTTGCAAAAAATTTTGAAATTTGGCTCTATACATGATATAATCTTTAATAAGCTATTGTAAGACAATTATGCTGTAGTATATAGAAATTGGAGGTTTTTAAATATGGATAGTGTTGCATGGGGACCGCTATTAACACTTTTTGGAATAACAGGTATCCTGCAGGGGTTAGGAATGAAGTATAACAAAGCTATTAGAAAAAAGCTTATGATTGACGCAGAAGGAATAGATAAAAAGTATATTAACTTTAAAATAAACTTTCTTATTTTTACAGGAACATTTATACTTTTAATCCAGTTAGTTGCCCGCTTTAATCCTTCAACTGGAGAAAAACTTCAAATATTACTTTCAGCTTTTTTACTTCTTGCAATAACATCTGATATGATATATAAAAAGATTAGAAACAGAAAACGTCAAAGCTAAGCTAGTAACATATAAGTTAGGTTGTTCCTATAATTAAAAATTATGGAATAGCCTAATTTTTTATGTACTGAAGTTTGGTGATGTCATTATATACAAGCTAAGTTTCTAGATAGCATTCCTATACTACCAATTTAATGTATAAAAAAATGATATAAATATTGGCACTAAAGAGCTTAATATAACTCCATTTAAGAAAGAAATTACAGTAATTTCTGGAGTTGTAGCTTTTGCTATTAAAGGTAAAGTTGTGTCCATTGAAGTAGCACCAGCAGGTGCTATAGCTGTGTAGTGGTTTAGTTTTACAGCTACTACAGGTATTAGTACAACGGCAATAAGTTCTCTAAATACATTTGTAAGGAAAGCCGTGGTTCCTACCTGTGCGCCATCTAGATTTGTAAGCAGTATTCCTGAAAGACTATACCAGCCGAAACCAGAGGCTATAGATAAGCTAGATTTAAAGGAAAGATTATAAATTAATGCAGTCAAAATACCACCAGCGAAACTCCCGAGAATAATACAAGCAGGAATTAATATAATTTTAAAACCGCTCTTTTTTAAATTCTTAATTAGACTTTTATTTGATCCTACGTCAATTCCAACAGATAATATTAAAAAGTTCAGAGCTATAGTAGATAAAGTATTGAGATTATCTATTATATTTTGAGGCATTACAAAGTATCCACACAACATTCCAGCAATAACTGCAATAATTATTGAGCCTGTCATTACTCCTCTCCCCCTCTCATAAAATAGGAAGTTACAAAGAAAACTAAAATTATACTACATATAGAAGTTAATAAGGCAAAGGTCAAAGATATTTTACCTATATTTTTTAAGTTGACCATAATAGACTTATTGCCTCCAGCTGATGCTCCCATACAGAACAAAAGAAAAATAACACCTATTTGCTGTATACGTCCGTTATAACTCTTTTGCTTGTCACTTAGGTTAAAAAAATAGCCTATAAGAATACCAATCAGTAAAGAAATCAAAATAGTCCACACTTTCCATTCCACCTCCGTAGTTAGAATTTGTTTTATCCGATGACTTACAAAAAATTTTACTCTGAAAGCAAGAATCCTGTTTATGCTTAGCTACTATTTTTTCATGCTGCAAAATCCCTTGTTTGAGCATCTACCGCAATCGTGGTCTACGTCGCTTAGAGGTTTATGCTCATCTGCCCCATAAATATATGCTAGTGATCGAAGAGATGTAAGCATGAAGTCTTCATTTACATATATTCCAAGAAAATTTTTCGAATCCAGTGCATCTAAAATATTTTTTTGATACCAAAGGGGAATTTCTCCATCACCAGGAGCTATTCTGTGGCTAAGTCCTAATCCTAGTATCTTAACTTTTTTGTATATGTGATCAAATAGTTGAGAGCTTATTTCAAAAAGATAGGATGTAGCCATTGCATCAAGAATCATACCTTCTTTCAGCTTAGCGTAGGAAAAAAACTCATTTACCTTTTCGCTAATTTTATCTCCTATGGTAACAACACAGTATACAATGTGGCTGAAATCATTAATTACATCAAAAGTAAAGTCTTTATCTTTTATATCTATGTTGAATATTCCAGCTGGCTGTACAGATTCATACAGAACAGGCAGCAAAGTTTCGTATATTGAACTGATTTCTTCATCAGTTATTGCTTCGCAGTAAGATTTTAGAGTATTAATTACTATTTTTTTATCTAGTTTAAAATTAAAATCTAATACAACCTCCATAAATTTTCCCCCTAAAAAATTTAAAAATTTACTTTCGAATTGGTACTATGTACCGATCAATAATTAAACTTTCAATCTTTGAATCCTATAACTATTATACAATAAAATGTAAATAACAGAATAGAGTTATGCATTTTTATTAAACATAGAAGAAAATTTATAAAATTAATTGACAAAATTATTAGAATAATATATATTAAATTTGTGATTAAAAATTAAATATATTAAGCTTTCAGGGCAGGGTGTAATTCCCGACCGGCGGTAAAGTCCGCGAGCTGAGTAATCAGCATGAACTGGTGAAACTCCAGTACCGACAGTAAAGTCTGGATGAAAGAAAGATTATTATTAATTGTCAGTATTTATATTTGACATATGAGCCCCTGAAAGTTTTTTCAGGGGCTTTTTAGGCATCTTCAAAAAATAACTAGTCAGTATGCTAATCGATTTTGAGTCATACTGCGTTATCAGGACCTTTATTAATTTTAAAATACATAATATAAGCATTATGTACCGAGTTTATGGAATACTAAAATGTAGACAAAGAAATATCGGTATGTGTATATCTTTACTTTTTTCTGATGTAAATTTATATAAAATATGTAAAAAATAACAAAAGTGATAATTGTATATTTAATAATTATAGATTAAAGAGGTGAGAAAATGGACAGAGGATATAATAACTCTTATGAATACTATATGAGTATTGCACTAGGCTTGGCTAAAAAAGGAGAAGGAGCAGTAAATCCAAATCCTTTAGTAGGTGCAGTAGTTGTGAATAATGGAGAAATAGTTGGAAAAGGTTATCATAAGTTTTATGGAGGACCACATGCGGAAGTTTATGCACTAGAAGAGGCAGCAGAAAAAGCTGTAGGTGCTGACATTTATGTAAGTTTAGAACCCTGTAGTCACTATGGTAAAACACCTCCTTGTGTAGAAGCTATTATAAAAGCAGGTATAAAAAGAGTGATTATTTCCATGCAAGATCCAAATCCATTAGTAGCAGGAAGAGGTATTAATTTTTTAAGAGAAAAGGGTGTTGAAGTTATAACTGGAGTTTTAGAGAGCCAAGCAAAGGAATTAAATGAAATGTTTATTAAGTACATAACAAAAAAAATACCTTTTGTAATTTTAAAAACTGCAATGACTATTGATGGCAAAATTTCCACTTATACAGGAGAATCAAAGTGGATAAGTGGAGAAGAGTCAAGGGAATATGTTCATAAGATAAGAAACAAGGTTATGGGGATAATGGTAGGTATAGGTACAGTAATAGCAGATGATCCGTTACTTACTACAAGATTAAAAGAGGGCAGTGGTAAAAGTCCTAAAGCTATAATAATAGATTCTAAATTGAGGATACCTATGGAGTCCAAAATCTTAGAAACTTTGAATGAAAGAGAAGTAATAATTGCTTGTACAGAGAACTTCGATAATGAAAGAAAAGACATTTTAGAAGAAAAAGGAGTAAGAGTTATAGTTACTCCTAAGGATAAAAATAATAAAGTGGATTTAAATTATCTGATCAAGGAGCTAGGTAAGCTAGGTATAGATAGCATATTACTAGAAGGAGGAGGCGAATTAAATTTTGCTGCAGTAAGCTCTAAAATAGTGGATAAAATCATGTGCTTTATAGCCCCAAAAATCGTTGGAGGCAAAGGCTCTAAAACTCCAATTGAGGGACAGGGAATAGAAAAAATAGATGAAGCAATAAAGGTTCAAAATATTACATATAAAGTATTTGGAAGTGACTTGTTGTTACAAGGATACTTATATTCTTAGCATGGTGGTGATTAAATGTTTACGGGTTTAGTAGAGGAGATTGGAGAAATAACTAATATTTTTAGTGGAGAGAAATCTGCCAGGCTTACAATAAAATCAAAAAAAGTACTGGAAGATGTGAAATTAGGCGATAGTATTGCAGTTAATGGTGTGTGTTTAACTGTAACTAGTTTTAATGAAAATTGTTTTACCGTAGATGTTATGGCAGAAACTTTGAGGAAAAGCAATTTGGGAAACTTAGGTAAAAAAAGTAAGGTTAATCTTGAAAGAGCTATGGCTCTTGGTGCAAGATTTGGAGGTCATATAGTAAGTGGACACATAGATGGCACAGGGAAAATTGTAAGTACAAAAAATGAAGATATAGCTACATGGATTACAGTAGAAAGTGATTCTAATCTTTTAAGATACATAGTTTTAAAAGGTTCTGTAACTATAGATGGTATTAGTCTTACAGTTGCTGATTTAGGAGATAATTTTTTTAAAGTTTCACTTATACCACACACGAAAGAAGAAGCTACTCTTCATGGAAAAAAAGTTGGAGATGAAGTAAATATTGAATGTGATATAGTAGGAAAATATGTTGAAAGACTTTTATTTATGAAAGATAGGGAAGAAAGCAAGCAAAATGGAGTTACAGAAAATTTGCTTAAAGAATATGGATTCATGTAAGCAGACATACAAAATCTATGATTTTGATATGGTCGCTTAAGCAGAGAACTCAAATCTATGATTTGAAGTGAATCGCTTACTCAGTGAGTACTCATTCGACGGTAGGAGAAGGAGTTTCATATAATAATTAAATATACCTAATTTATCGAAAGGGAGATGCATAGTATGGGATACAAATTTAACACTATAGAAGAGGCATTAGTGGATATACGAGAAGGAAAAATGATTGTTGTAGTAGATGATGAGAACCGTGAAAATGAAGGGGATCTTCTAATGGCTGCAGAAAAGGCTACTCATGAAAATGTAAATTTTATGGCTAAGTATGGAAGAGGGCTTATATGCACACCTATGACAGGAGAAAGACTTAAAGAACTTAATATTGATCATATGGTTAAGGATAATACTGATAAATTTTATACGGCTTTTACAATATCTGTCGATGCGGTAGGTACTTCTACTGGTATTTCTGCTTATGACAGAGCATTGACTATACAAAAATTAATATCGAGTTCTAATGGTGATGACTTTAAAAGACCAGGACACATATTTCCATTAGAAGCAAAGGAAGGTGGAGTACTTACAAGAGCAGGACATACTGAAGCTGCAGTGGACTTAGCTCGTATGTCTGGACTTTATCCAGCAGGAGTAATTTGCGAAATAATGAATGAAGATGGAACAATGGCTAGAGTTCCTCAGCTTATGGAATTTGTTGAAAAGCATAATTTAAAGATTATAACTATAGCTGATTTAATAGCTTATAGAAGAAAGAATGAGATATTTATAAAGGCAGCAGCAGAAGCAAACATACCAACTAAATTCGGTGAATTTAGAGCAGTAGGATATGAAAATACATTGACAGGAGAACATCATGTGGCTTTTGTTAAAGGCGAAAATTTTGGAGATGAGCCAGTTCTAGTAAGAGTACATTCTGAATGTTTAACAGGTGATGTATTTCATTCTTTAAGGTGTGACTGTGGAGATCAATTAGCAGCAGCAATGACACAAATAGAGGAAGAGGGGAAAGGTGTACTCTTATATATGAGACAGGAGGGAAGAGGCATAGGACTTATAAATAAGCTTAAGGCTTACGCCCTTCAGGAAAAGGGTATGGATACAGTGGAAGCAAATATTGCACTAGGTTTTCCAGCAGATTTAAGAGATTATGGAATAGGAGCACAGATACTTCAAGATCTAGGTATAAAAAAAGTTAGACTTTTGACTAATAATCCTAAAAAAATAGCTGGACTTTCCGGCTATGGTATTGAAATAGTAGATAGGGTACCAATACAAATTGAACACGCAAAAGAGTGTGAACATTACATGAGAACCAAAAAAGAAAAAATGGGGCATATTCTTAAATTATAGATATCCAATCTGAGTGCTTAACTTATTAGCGGTATTCATAGGGGTACCTTGGTTAAGTCAATTATCGAAGTTGGATATCTATATTAAGTATCAGTAAACTAATATAAAATAAGCTGAATAGTTATAGGAGGAATAAAGGATGAAAGTATACGAAGGAAAGTTAACAGCGGAAGGATTAAAGTTTGGAATAGTAGTTGGAAGGTTTAATGAGTTTATAGGTTCAAAACTTCTTGGTGGAGCTATAGATTGTTTAAAGAGACATGGAGCACCAGAAGAAAATATAGAAGTAAGTTGGGTGCCAGGAGCATTTGAGATTCCATTGATAGCGCAAAAAATGGCAGCAATGAAAAAGTATGATGCAATAATATGTTTAGGTGCAGTAATTAGAGGTTCAACTCCTCATTTTGATTATGTTTGCAGCGAAGTATCAAAGGGAGTAGCACATGTATCACTACATTCTGACATGCCAGTGATCTTTGGGGTGCTAACAACTGAAAGTATAGAACAGGCAATTGAAAGAGCAGGAACTAAGGCTGGAAATAAGGGATATGATGCGGCAATGACAGCAATAGAAATGTCAAATCTTATTAAGGATCTAAAATAATTTTATAAACATATTAATATAATGACTTTACCTTGGGAAAGATAAACTCAGAGGTGAGTTTAATGGAAAATAAACCAGATGAAGAATTATATGAAGAAAAGACAGAAAGTAAGGAAAACAAAGAAGAAGATTCAAAGGATTATTATCCTATTATAATGGGTGTTGAAATACCATATAGGGGATTAACAAGCAAGTACTATTAGGACTGCATAAATTAAGCAGTCCTAATAGTACTTTTTATATAAGTTCTTTAAGTTTTTCTTCTATGTAAGTTTTTATTTCTTTATCATTGATGTATAGATTATCATCTATATCACCAGGTTTTACTCTAAAGAAATTTATAACTAATTTATTATCTACAATTTTATACTCATCTAAATGCATAGGAGAAATTATAACTTCTAATTCTTCATATTTTTCATTTTGGAGTTTTTCCATAAGATCATCTAAGTTAAGTTTTTTTAGAGGCTGAATCATTAGATTAGTATATTCTAAATCCTCCATCATCCACATATTATTGTTCCAAAATCTTCCCTCTTTTTTATTGTTAGCTGAAAGTGGCTCTCTGTTAGTTATAGCACTGAGTACCTTACGAACAGATTCAGCATTAAACTCATTATCATATATAAGAGTTAAACCAGTCATATTCGATACATCATTAAGATATTTTTCAGAAACCTTTTCTCTGTCATTTGTAGCCTGCCAAAAATAAAGCATAGCTTCGATTAAATCCATGTTTAATTTTATTCTTTTTAACATAAAATATACTCCTTTCAAAAGTTCGATCTTTTATAAATATTCTTCATTAATCCTTGTAAATCCTTTTCAAAAGAAAAAATATACAAAAAAGGTTATTTCATATTACTGAAACAACCTTTTAAATTTATTGATTTTCACTTTCAAATTTTTTTAATAAATTATGTTTTAAGATTTCATCAGAATACTCTAATTGATTTAAAGCATTTTCCTTTCTATTTTTAAGGTCTTCATTTTCATCTACTTTTTCTTCAGTAATCATATCGAAATAAGTATTAGTTTGGGCCATATAATAATACTTGCTGTCAATAAAGGAACCATCTCTAAAAATGACATTGCCTTCTTTAGAATTAAATAAGTCTTTACCCATTAAATTATTATTTGGAATATCAAATAAGCTGCATATCGTTGGGTATATATCCATTTGACCACCATAAATACTGTTCACACCTTTGTTAGATTCATCAGGAAAGTGAATCATCATAGGTACTTTTTGAAGTTTAATCCACTGAAGATCAGATAATGAATCTTTGTTTAAAAATTTAGCAAGCTCAGATATATGATCCTTCGGAATAGCATAATGATCTCCGTACAATACCACTACCGAATCCTTTAAAATCCCTTCCTTATCAAGCTTATCAAAAAACATGCCAAGCTGCTCATCAGTATAATGGATACTTTTTAAGTAATTTCCTAAAAGAGTTCCTTCGTATGGTCCGACGTCAAAGTTACCATAATTATCAACATCGTCATAAGGAAAATGACTACTTAAGGTTATTAAAAATGAATAGTAAGGTTTGTTAAGCTCTTTGATCTTATCTACAGATTGAGAAAGAAATGATCTATCACTCAATCCAAGACCTATAGTTTCATCTATATCATAATTTTTTTCACTATAAAAATTATTGAAGCCGAATCTCTTATAAATTATATTTCTATTCCAGAAGCTCTCCCTGTACCCATGTAAAGCAGCAGTGTCATAACCTAAGTCTCTAAAATTCTTAGGCATAGAATTAAACTCATTACCACAATATAAAAAATAGGCTGCACCAGAAGCTGCGGGATAGAGGGAATTATTAGACATAAATTCAGCATCTGAGGTTCCTCCAGCGGCAATTTGATAATAAAAATTATCAAAATAAACACTACTCTTAGCCCATTTATTTAAATTTGGAGTTATATACTGTCCTTCTATTTTATTATTTATTACAAAACCTTGTAGAGCTTCCACTTGAATCATGATTAGATTTTTACCCTTTGCAATTCCCTTAAGAGAAGATGTATCTTGAGAATTGGTTTGTAAAAAGGTTTTTATTTCACTTTCTTTTTCCTTTGAAACAGGAGTTCTTCTACTTATGCTAGTATAAAGTGAATTGTAGAAATCTAAATAATGATAGTTAACTGAACCAAGATTCTTTACTATATAAACCTTATTATACATTGTACTCAAAAGTCTTGGTTGTTCCTTAGATAAATCATAAAAACTATTTATATTGATAACGGAACCTATAATCATTAGAATGAAAAAAAGTGATAATTTTAATGATCGGGATATTTCTATCCTATTTATATATCTAAATTTATTTATTTTCGGAAATATAAAAATTATATCTATAGCGTACAGAAAATCTGAAAACTTTATAAGATTGCTGACGCTAGATTTTACTGCACCTAACTGAAGTCCATTTATTAAAACCGGTATAGATATTACATCCTTAAAATATCTAAAATATGTGAGATCTGCTATAATAAAGATTGTTATAACTATATTGCATATATATAAAAATCTAACCCTTCTCTGACTATTTAAAAGTAGTGATATTGCTGCAAGGAGTAAAACAGAGGCAAATACAGATGGAAATAATGAAAAATATGAAAAATAACCGTTTTCCATTTGTTTTCCATAAATGAGAACTTTTGTTACTACTAAAAGTACAAATAATAATACATCTAAATATGTACGGATATATGAATTTAGTTTTTCCATCTTTAATCCTCCAGACAATAAACTATTCACCATTATAAATTATAAAACTAATATATGTATAATTGTAAAACAATATGTTAATAAATTGTTTACGAGTATGATTTAATTATATAATAAAAATATTAACTGTTTTAAGTAAAAGTGTAATTTAAGGTTATTTTTAACGATAATAATGTTGAAATTACGCTTAATTAAAGTATAATTTATCAAAAAACAACTAATTTTGCAATAAAGTTTATATATAAAAATTTTTTCTCAATCCTATTTATTTGAGGAAATATATTAGGGGATTTTAAAGGGGCTATTTACATAATAGAAATAGTGTAGCATAATATATTTGTTATAAAGAAAAAATCTAGGAGGAATTGGAAATGTTAGATGATGAATTAAAACATGAAGGACTTATTATAGATGAAAAAGAAGCTAAAAGACAATTCTTAGAAGAGTTAAGAAATAAAAATATGGAAGAAAATAAGAAAAAGGAAGACAATAATACTGCTGATAATGCCAATGATAAAAATAGCGAAGCAGTAAGTAATGAAGAATCAAGTATTAAAGAAACAGTTGTTGATGAAATAGCAGATGAAGAGGTAATAAGCAAAGAGCAAATAGCAAGCAGTAAGGATACAGAAAGCAAGAAGGAAACAGTAGACGAAGAAGAAATAATAAATGAAGATCCTAAGAATGAAGAAGTAGTAAGTGAAGAGCCTAAGAATGAAGAAGTAGTAAGTGAAGAGATAGTAAATAAGGAAGATACAGTAGAGCTGGAAGAGTCTAAAGATGAAGAAACAAATAAGGATGAGAAATCAGAAAGTACAGCTTTAGTCTCAGAAGATAGTGATACTCCTTCAAAAGAAAGAAAATCATTTTTAAACAGTGCACTTAAAGTCTCTTTAATAGATACAGCAGTAACGGCATTAACATCCCTTGTTGGTGTTTACTTATTTGATGTGATTTTAAGGCTAATATTTGGATACTATGTAGCAGACTTTAAAGGAGTATATATAATTATATTTTTAATAATACTAGTTTTGTATCCAGTTATCATGCAGAAATCGAAGTGTGGAAAAACTTTAGGGCAAAAATTCAGTAAAATATAGACACAAGAAAGGGAAGAGTAATAATTGAAAAAAGGCAATGAATATGAATTTTATATAGAAAAAACGGAATTCCCAGCTACAGGTGTAGCAAATTATGATGGACTTAAGGTGTATATAAAAAATGCTTTTCCAGGACAAAAAGTAAAGGCTAGAGTTTCAAAAAAAAGAAGAGAATATGCGGAAGCTAAGATAACAGAAGTACTAGAGAATATAGATTATGCAAAAGAAGTAGCTTGTTCTCATTTTAATCTTTGTGGCGGATGTAATTCTCAATTTCTTCCTTATGAAAATCAATTAGAATTTAAAAAAAATCAAGTACTGGAGCTTTTAAGCAATACAGGTATTAAAGACTTTGAATTCCTTGGCATAGAAAAAAGTCCAGAGGAATTTGAGTATAGAAATAAAATGGAGTTCTCCTTTGGTGACGAAGAAAAAGGTGGAGAACTCACATTAGGCATGCATATAACAGGAAAAAGCTTTGGAATTGTAAATGTTCACGGTTGTCAGATAGTAGATGAAGATTTTAGAGTGCTTTTAGATACTGTAGTAAAGTATTTTAGAGAGAAAAAACTTCCTTATTATAGAATAATGAAAAGGGAAGGTTATTTAAGAAATCTCGTAGTAAGAAAAGGAAAAAATACTGGTGAAGTTTTAGTGAATATTGTTACCACTTCACAAATAGATTTTGATTTTAACGAACTAACCAATATACTGCTAAACTTAAATTATAATGGAGAAGTAAAGGGCATATTACATACTATAAATGATAGTTTTTCTGATGTAGTTCAAGCTGATAGCGTTGAAATTTTATATGGAAGAGACTATATAATAGAAGAGATTTTAGGTCTTAAATTTAAAATAGCCCCAGAATCCTTTTTCCAAACAAATTCAAAGGGAGCTGAAAGTCTTTATAGTATCGTAAAAGATTTCTTAGGAGATGCTTCTTCTAAGGTAGTTTTTGATTTATACTGTGGAACTGGAACTATAGGGCAAATTGTGGCTTCTAAGGCAGCAAAAGTTATAGGTGTTGAACTTATAGAAGAGGCTGTAAAGGCTGCCAATGAGAATGCAAAGCTTAATGGTTTGTCTAATTGTAACTTTATAGCTGGAGATGTAGCAGAAGTTATAAAAACTATTAAAGATAAACCAGACGTGATAATTTTAGATCCACCAAGACCTGGAGTTCATCCTACTGCATTAAATTATGTTATACAATTTAATGCACCGGATATAATCTATGTATCATGTAATCCGAAAACTCTAGTGACAGACCTTCAGGTATTACAAAATGCTGGATACAAGGTTGATAAGGTTAAACTCATGGATATGTTCCCGCATACACCGCATATCGAAACTGTGGTGAAGTTAAGTAAGTAATATCAAGGGCTAGAAAGCTTTTAAGCAAATATTAAATTGTGTTTTCCGTTCCCCCCAGACTAAGGTTTGGGGGGATTTTTTACCTAATAAGGAGAGAAATACGGGTATTTGTTTTGGAAAAAAGGTTTAAAGGCATTTTTGTAAAATTGAGGTTTCCTAATACCTTAGTATTTATATTGTTATTTCCAACACTGGATAATATTCTATATTTTTTATGTTATAATTATATTCATGCTAAAATTATATTACGGGAGTTGAACATTATGGAATATAATAAACTTAATGAAAAAGCAAAAACGTCATGGATGTTAGCAAGATTTATAACAACGGTTATAATATCAGCATTATTAGGGATAGGTAAATGGTTTTTTACTTATAAACTGAAAGCTAACTTTTTTATAAAATTAGATATACACATTAGTGTAACAATTATTGTGATAATAGGATTATTGTTATTAAATACATTTATATATCCAGCTATAGAATATGCTAAGTGGAAATATGCCATAACTAAGGACAAGATAGAGTTTTCAGAAGGAATTTACTCTATAACTACAACTATAATTCCTATAGTTAGAGTTCAACATATAAAGGTAAATCAAGGGCCTATAAATAAAATTTTTAATTTAGCAGATATAAGCATACATACAGCAGGAGGAAGTCATAAAATACCTAATATAGATATGAAAAAGGCAGAAGAGATAGGTGAGTTTTTAAAAGATAAAATAAGAGAAAAGGTGGAAGGCTATGATAAATAATATTAATAGAAACCACTGGATATATATAATAAAAAATTTAATTAATCTTATTAAAAATAGCATTTTTATATTTATCTTATTAGCAGTAAATAAAAGAGGGATTTATTATATTGGACTTTTATTAGTTGCAATAATTGTTATATCAATACTAGAATGGAGAAAGACAATATTCTATATTGATGATGATTTATTAGTATATGAAAAAGGTGTTATTTCAAAATCAAAGGAAGAAATTCCTTTCAGTAAGATAAATACAATAGATGTTGGACAAACTTTATTAGATAGAATGTTTAATGTATTGACCATGAAGATAGATACTGGAAGCGCTGTGGCTGCAAAATCTGAATTAAAAATAATGGCAGATAAGGAATGTATAGAAGAGCTTAAGGATATAATTTTAAGTTCAAAAAAAATAGATACAGGTGAAAATAATGAAGCCGCAGAAAGTAACATAGTAAATATTACAGTTAAAAAAGTTATAACTAATGGTGAAATATTAAAATATGCATTGACTAAATCTAAGCTTGGCTGGGCAGTAGGAGGTTTCTTTTTATTAAATAATGTATTAGATGATATAGGAAAATTTTTAGATATATCCTTTTCTAAGTTTATAAGCAGCAATATGAATATAGATTTTATTAAGGTTAAATCAATTGCTATTAGTATTGCAATTTTAATAGGATTTGTAGTATTAATATATATTTTAATAACAATATTATCAATAGTATTTGAATCAATACGTTTATACAATTTCACAGTAATGTCTAATGAAGAAAAAATAAGCATATCCTATGGAATTCTAAGTAAGAAGGAATATTCTTTTAATATAGATAAGATATATGGAGTGAGATACAAACAAAGCATATTACAACAAATTTTAAATATTTATACAGTAGAAATTATAACCATAGGATATGGTGATGAGAAAGATGAAAAAGCATTATTATATCCTATAGCAGATGATAATTTTAAAAACAAATTCATAAAGAAACTATTACCTAATATATCTTTTGAAGGAGAAGTGAATAAACCTCCTAAGAGTAGTTTAATAAGATTTGTGTTAAAAAATTTTATAATATGGTTTATTATATTAATACCAGCATATATATTTATAAGAATTGCACCACAAAATATTAAATTATTAATTGTTATACTTATATTAAGCTATTGTTTAATTTCAGGATATCTAAATTACAAAAATACATCATTAGGAGTTTCAAAGAAATCTTTAATAGCAAGCACAGGAGCCTTTTCAAAGGTAACAACAATAATAGGACAAGATAACCTTCAATCAATAACTAAAAATCAAGGAATATTTCAAAAAATGGGTAAGGTTTGTGATTATAAGATAGATATATATTCTAATAAACTTGGAGATATTCTTCACATAAGGCATATGAGGGAAGAGATATATACACAATTGCAAAAAAATTTAATTTTATAAATCAGGGAATGCTTGATTATAAATTTATTAACATTACTATGATGGAAAAACTTCTGTAAAGCTAGCTAGCGAATATTATGAAGAAGGAGAAGCCTGTTGTTTTTATTTAGGCTTCTCCTGTGTTTTTTAAGTTTACATACGCATTGCCATTGGGAGCATGAATAGTATTTAAGGATAATTATAACAAAAATATAATATTATTTTTATTATCGTAATAAATGTGTATTTTTACTTTAATTTTATATAGTAATTATTGTGTAATTGTACAAACTTATGATAGAACATGAAATGCGAGTAAGAATTAATTAAAAGGAGGAATAAGTAAATGCCAAGCAAAGATAAAGACGAATTAGTATCTAAAGACAATGAAACATTAAATAGATTAAAATTAGGAGCTAATGAATCTGGAAGTTGTGACTATCCTAATATACAAAGATTTGGCTTCACTTCTAAAGAAAAAAAATCATCAGATGAAGAACTCAATCAAATGGAATAGAGAATTAGAAAAAGAATTTATATTAATAAATTAAAACTATAAAGTACAAAGGAGTAGATTTGGAGAAATTTACTCCTTTGTACTTTTATCATTTAAGTTAATTTTCTAGTTAGTTTACCTATGAAATTGTAATTTGAATTAGTTAAAGTTCTCCAAAAATCTTCATAAAATCTACATATAATTTCTGTATAATATAAAAAATATATGCTCTAATAATTAACAACAGGCATTAGGTTAAGGAGAGATAACATTGAATAAGAGATTAAAGCAACTTTTAATGGTATTGGCATTTACGGTAACAGCTAACAGTGTAGTTTTTGCACAACCAGCATCAAATAGCAATAATTCATATTCAAAGGTTCAAGAACTTGAAAGAAATATAGAAAACTTGGACAACCAAATAGAAGGTATAATGGATAAAATCAGTGATAATAAAAAGCAGATACTGACAAAAGAAAAGGAAATTAAGAATTCAGAAAATGAATTGAAAACAGCTGAAAGTGACATAAAAAAAGAAAAAGAATTGTTTAACAGGAGAATGAGAGCACTTTACATAAATGGATCTAGTGGATATTTAGGTATGATTTTAGGTTCTAACGGACTTGGAGATTTAATTTCAAGAGCTGACATGGTTGGAAAAATAATAAGTTTTGATAATAAGGTTATTTCAAATTATAAGATAAAACAAAAGAATATTACCGATAAAGTGGATAAGCTAAAAACAGAAAACAAAAAACTATTGGTGTTAAAAACAGAAAACGAAAAGAAACTAAGCGAACTTAATAAAAATAAAAGTGATCAAAAAAAATTAATAGAACAAGCTAAGCAGCAGCAAAGACAATATGCAGCAGCTGAACAAGCATCAGTGAGTACAGCTGTGAACCAAGTTGCTAATATAAGAGCTGCAGCACCTAAAGTAACTCTATCTAGAGGAGCATCATCTATAAGCAATGATAATGTTGTAGCATATGCTTCAAATTTTCTAGGAACACCGTATTTATGGGGTGGAACTACACCAAGCGGGTTTGATTGTTCAGGTTTTACTCAGTATGTGTATAAACACTTTGGAATTTCTGTAGGAAGAACTACATATGATCAGATAAATGATGGAGTAGGTGTATCAAGAGATCAATTACAGCCAGGAGATTTAGTTTTCTTTGGCAAAGGTGGCGATCCTACTCACATGGGAATGTATGTAGGTAATGGTGCATATATACACGCTCCTCGTACTGGAGATGTAATTAAGATTTCACCAGTTGATAGAAGCGACTATATAACAGCTCGTAGGGTTAAATAATATAAAGATTTATAAGTGTATAACTATATTTTAAAAAATGAGTTTCTCCATATTTTCTCCATAGTTATAATTTATAATTAACTCAAACAACAGGTTGAGATAGTTGAAAAATTAATATTTTAGGAGGAAATCAATATGTTTTGTGGATTTGGAGGTTCAGGTTTTGGATTTAGCCCATGGATGTTTATGATGATGGGCATTAGAATATTAGTATTCATAGTTTTAATAGTATTTGGAGTTAAGCTTATAAAAAATTATACATCAAAATCTAACGGTGCTTTAAAAATACTTGATGAAAAGTTTGCTAGTGGAGAAATTAGTGAAGAAGAATATATTAAAAGAAGAACTGTTATGACACAGAAGAAATAGAAAGCTTAATTTCTAGAAAAAGCTAACTGTATGCCCTCTAGTTTTTAGAACTAGGGGGTTGATTTATATTTATTAATAATGATGGTTTGAGATATGATAAAATATAATAAAGTTTAAAAATGGGATGTTACGATAAAGAGGTGTTAATAATGAGTGATATAAAGACAATATTAGTAGTTGATGATGAACCTAAGATTGTTGAAGTAGTAGAAGCTTATTTAAAAAAGGAAGGCTTTAATGTGTTAACTGCTGAAGATGGTGAAAAAGCGTTAAAATTATTTAAAAATGAATTAATTCATCTAGTTGTTTTGGACTTAATGCTTCCAAAAATATCTGGAGAAGAAGTCTGTAATAGAATAAGAGCAACGTCAGATGTCCCTATAATTATGTTAACAGCAAAATCAGAAGAAGATGATAAGATTGAAGGATTAGCTATTGGAGCAGATGACTACTTAACTAAGCCTTTTAGTGCTCGTGAATTAGTAGGAAGAGTCAAGGCGCTAATTAGAAGGGCTTATAGAGATTCTAGTCCTCTTGCAGATTACTTAATTTTTAATAATGGAGATTTAGAGATAGACATAAATAAGATGAAAGTGAAAAAAGGCGGTCAGTACGTAAATTTAACTACTAATGAATTTAAGATATTATTAGCGCTATTAACTAATCCAGGGCAGGTATTTTCAAGGGAACAATTAGTGGAAAGAGCTTTTGGATTAGATTATGAGGGTTTTGATAGGACTATTGATAGTCATATAAAAAATATAAGGCAAAAGATAGAAGATAATCATAAAGAGCCTAAATATATTATCACAGTTTACGGTATGGGATATAAGTTTGTAGGTTAATAACAGGTGTATTAACTAAATATATTTCAGGTTTATAAAGAGTAGGAGTGGGCTGAAATGAAAATGTCCTTGATGAAAAAGTTATCTGCAGGCTTTCTTCTTGCAGTAATAGGAGCGATATTAATAGTAAGTTTTATTTCAAATTATATGGTTGGAAAAAAGTTTAACAACTATTTAATAGATGAACACAAAGATAAAGTAAATAAA
Organism: Clostridium nitrophenolicum; assembly: GCF_055391695.1. NCBI lineage: Bacteria > Bacillati > Bacillota > Clostridia > Eubacteriales > Clostridiaceae > Clostridium > Clostridium nitrophenolicum. The sequence continues at coordinate 4,605,931 of NZ_AP042469.1, read as the reverse complement.
ATCATAATTACTGCCCAGGATTTATACAATGATAAAACTGGATTTTCGAATTTTAATAAAGATGAACTATTGCGATATGCAGTATTAGAAGAATTTTATATACAAGTAAAGGATTCCAGTGGAAATGTAGTATTTGATTCAGGTAATTCTCACCTTCAGCATAGAAGCATGATGGAATCAATGATGGGAACTATGATGAAAAATGGTATGGGCAACCACTCTAGTATGAATGTAGGAGAATATAAGGAAGAGATACATTCCTTAGTAAAAGATAAAAAAAATATCGGTACAATAGTTGTTGGATATTTTGGAACCTCATATCTAAGTCAAGGAGCTTTGACTTTTAAAATGACATTAAATCATTCCTTTATACTCTCAGGGTTTATAGCTCTACTATTTGGACTTGGAGTAAGTTTTATTTTAGCTAAGCAGCTTACGAACCCATTAGTTAAGATAACTAAAACTGCTAATGAAATGAGAAGAGGGGATTTAACTATTCGTTCAAAAGTTAAAACTAAAACTAAGGAAATAGAAGAACTTTCAGCTTCAATAAATTATTTAGCGGAAACCTTACAAAACCAAGAAATGCTTAGAAAAAGATTGACTTCTGATATGGCACATGAAATTAGGACACCTCTCACTACACTTAAAACTCATGTAGAAGCATTGCTAGATGGTATATGGGAACCAACAGAAGAAAGACTTAAGGGCTTTTATGATGAAATAGAAAGATTAACAAGCTTAGTAGATAATCTTCGTAATTTAGCAAAATTGGAGCAAGCAGATTCAAAATTAAATAAGACAAAATTTAACTTATCAAGTGAAGTAGAAAAAGTTATATTAAACTTTGAGCCTTTATATTCAAAAAACAATCATGTTATTATATCTAATATTGATAAAAATATATGGGTGTATATGGATAGAGATAAGTTGAAGCAGATAATGCATAACTTATTATCAAATGGTTATAAATATTTAAAATCACAGGGGAAAGTAGTAGTAGAACTTAAAAAAGAAAAAGAAGGTATTTGCATTAAAGTTCACGATAATGGAATAGGTATTCCAGAAAAAGATATACCTTATATATTTGAGAGGTTTTATAGAACTGATTTATCCCGAAGCAAAAATACGGGAGGGTCTGGAATAGGGCTGACTATTACTAAAAGTTTAGTAGAGTCTCATGACGGAAAAATAAGTGTGGAAAGTAAAGAAGAAGAGGGAAGTACATTTATAGTACAATTTCCTAAACAGACAATTTGTGAAATTAGTAAGGAGGAGTGGTAATTACTTCTCCTTATATTTATGTAAAAGTATACTGAAGTTTATTTAGTGTTAATAAAAAATCTTGCAAAATATTTATTTTTACAATGGGAAACCACTATTGAGAAGGTGAAAATATACGATAATATACGTAATATTATGCAGAAATATATTTCGACAACATTACAAAAGGAGGATTAATCATGAAATTAAGTGTCAACTTTAAAAGTATTCGTACAAAACTAATAATAAACCTTATCAGTATTTGTTTAGTTCCGCTGCTTATTTTAGGATTAGCAACTTACTTCCAATCTAAAAGTATTTTATCTAAAAAGCTAGAAGTAACGAGTAAGCAGACTTTAACGGAAATAGACAACGGTTTAAACAATTATTTTACTGCTATATCAGCACCAATAAAAATGCTCTCAACTAACATTAATTTTGTAGAGGGTGATAATGAAGAAAGGCTTAAGTATGCTGAATTTTTACTAGGTGATGTAAAAGAAAGTAATCCTGATATATTAAATACATTTTATGGTACAGAATCGGGAAAGTTTACTGCTTATCCTAAACTTGAATTACCAAAGGATTTTAATCATAAAGATAGGTTATGGTATACCTTAGCACTAGAAAAAAAGGGACAAATAGCTATTACAAAACCTTATAAAGATGTTCAAACAGGAAAATTGGTAATATCTTTATTGAAAACTGTGGAGAAAGATGGTAAAGTTGTTGGCGTAGTGGGCATAGATATGTCATTAGATACATTATCCAATACATTATCTAAATCAAAAATAGGTGATACAGGATATGTATTCATAGCTGATAATAACGGTGTAACTATTTCACATCCTAAAAAAGAGATGATAGGTACAGATACTCCTACGAAGCTGGGTTTCTGGAATGATGTGAAAAATAATAAAGATGGCTTTACAAAGTACAATTACGGAGGAGAAAACAAATTTGCTACATATAAAACCAATGCAGTAACTGGATGGAAAATGGTAGCTTCTATGAATGAAAGTGAGCTTAGTAAAGATTTAAATAGCATCAGATCTTCAATATTAATAGTGGTGCTAATTGTAGCTGTCATTGCTATATTTATAGCTACAGTTATAAGTAAGGGAATTGCAAATAATTTAAATAAAATAAAGCATGCTTTTAACTTGGCTTCTAATGGGGATTTAACTGCAGAAGTAGACATTAAATCCAAAGATGAGTTTGGGGATTTAGGAAAAGACTTCAATATTATGATTGATAATATATCAAACTTAATGAAGAGTGTAGAAGCTTCCTCAAAGACTGTGTTAGAAACTTCCTCAAATCTTGCAATTATGGCAGAGGAGACTACATCTTCAATAGGACAAGTATCACATGCTATAGAAGAAATAGCTTCAGGAGCTACACATACAGCACAAAGTGCTCAAGAGGGAGCTGAGGATATACAAAATTTATCTGAGGGATTAGATAAAATAGAGATATCCACAGAAAAAATGGGAGAAATATCTACTAGTGCAAGACAACTTGGATCACAAGGATTAGAAATGGTAGAGGTTCTTGGAGAGAAGTCTGATAAAACTAAGCTGGCAGCATTGCAGGTTAGCAGCATAGTTAAAGAAATGAACAGCAGTACAGATCAAATTGATGCTATTTCAGGTACAATTTCAGATATAACTGAACAAACAAATCTTCTATCTTTAAATGCATCTATTGAAGCTGCAAGAGCAGGAGAAGCTGGTAGAGGCTTTGCGGTGGTAGCAGATGAAATAAGAAAATTAGCAGAGCAATCTAAAAATTCTACTGAAGAAATTAAAAAAATAATAGAAGACATTAAGTCAAAATCAACTACTGCTGTAAGGGCTATGGATGAAACAGAGGTTGTTGTAAAAGATCAGGAAGAGGCAGTTGTAAAAACGCAAAAGATATTTAGGGAAATAATAAATTCTATTGGAACTTTAACTGAAAAGGTTGATGAAATTAAGACGCATACAACAGATATTAATAATAAGAAGGAAAAAGTTGTTGGACAAATTGAAAATATTTCATCTATATCCGAAGAAACAGCTTCTGCTACAGAAGAAGTATCTGCATCTGCAGAGGAGATTAATGCTACTATGGAGGATTTTACAAGATATGCAGAGCAGCTAAAAAGTCTTTCGGCAGAGTTAGAAAGAGAAATAGGTAAATTTAAACTGTAGGCTAAATTTTTAGTTAGTTTTCCTATAAAAGCTTAGTATGTGACAACAGAATTGCATGCTAAGCTTTTAGTGTTCTTAACCTAAAAAATATAAAGAATAAAGATTTTTTAAAAATAATATTTTTGTGAAATTAAGGGAATTAATAATGCAGTTTATAGATAAACTAATATAGGATACATAACAAAGATCTAATACACAATGAAAAGGAGAATGAAGTTATGAAAAAATTTGTTTGTACAATTTGTGGTTACATACATGAAGGAAATGAACCACCAGAAGTATGCCCTATATGTAAAGCACCTGCAGAAAAGTTCAAGGAAGTGACTGACGGGTTAGATTGGGCAGATGAACATAGAATAGGAGTTGCTTCAGACTCAGATGCAGATGCAGAAATACTTGAGGGATTAAGAGCTAATTTTACAGGAGAATGTACTGAAGTTGGAATGTATTTAGCAATGTCAAGGCAAGCTGATAGAGAAGGCTATCCGGAAGTAGCAGAGGCATACAAAAGAATTGCTTTTGAGGAAGCAGACCATGCAGCAAGATTTGCTGAGCTCTTAGGTGAGGTCGTTAAGGCTGATACTAAGTCAAATTTAAGTGCTCGTGTTGAAGCTGAGTATGGAGCTTGTGAGGGCAAGAAGAAGCTAGCAACTCTAGCAAAACAAAAAAACTTAGATGCTATACATGATACAGTACACGAAATGTGTAAGGATGAAGCTAGACATGGTAGAGCTTTTAAAGGCCTATTAGAAAGATACTTTCAATAATAAAAAAAGGGATGCTTTTTTAGCAAGCATCCCTTTTTATCATTAGCAAGGCATTATTCTGGTTTAAAAGTATGACAATTTGTTTCTTCGTATAAATTAGCGCCATCCCCAGTTACCTGTATACTGTCAGCATAACAGCATTTGTTGTGATTATATGTACAGCTATGTACATTGCATACTATAGCAATACATTCATCACTATCATAATTAGTGTTGTTAGTTAGTGTGCTATAATGATTTCTATCTAGAAAAGAAGCACAATTAGTTTGTTCAGAGTTTTCTGCATTTCCTCCAGCTACATTTATACGATTGGCATAGCAGACGTTACTTTTATTATGAGAACATTTAGTAACATCACAAACTATTTTAGGCATAAAATTACCTCCTTAAATCTTTATGATTTTAATAAACCAATATTAGTTTTAGCTAAAGTTTTCATAATATACAGCAGGTAGAGTATGTTATTAACATTAGTTGAATGTAAAGTTATCGACATAAACATACAATATAATCTATGCCTTAATAGAAATAAAAAAGTGTTAAAGTAAGCGAGAAGTAAATGCAATTATCTCAAAAATATGACATAATATAATAAATAGATGAATTATTAGACATATAGGGGATGATATTTTGAACTGGGAAGACAACTTTAAAATATTGCATGTAGATGATGAAGTAGATTATTTAAACATTATGAAAGAATTGCTAGATGAAAAAGGTTATAATTCACAACAAGCTTTATCTGGCATGGAGGCAGTAAAGAAGCTAAAAGAAGAAAATTTCAACTTAGTTATAACTGGATTAAAAATGCCTGGCATGGATGGTATTGAATTAATGGATAGAATAAAAAAAGAGTATCCAGATATTGAGGTTATAATAGTAACTAATTATGGCTCTATTGAAAATGCTGTACAAGCAATGAAAAAGGGAGCCTTTAGTTACTTTGTAAGAAACAATAAGCCAGAAGAACTATTATTGGAAATTGAAAAGATAAGAAAGTTCTGGAGACTTAAAAGTGATAATGACTTTTTTAGAGATCAGCAAAATGATAATAGTTATATAGTGCAGACTTATAATGAAAAGTACAGAAATATTCTTAATATAATTCGTAAAGCCTCCAAAAGTAATGTAAATATATTGATAACCGGTGAATCTGGAGTAGGAAAAGAAGTATTAGCCAGGTACATACACCAAACTAGTGATAGGCAAGAAGGCCATTTTGTTGCTGTAAATTGCCAGGCATTATCTGAAAATTTGTTAGAATCAGAACTTTTTGGCCACGAGAAAGGATCTTTTACTGGGGCTATTGAGAGAAGAATCGGAAGATTTCAGCAGGCTAATGGAGGAACACTATTTTTAGATGAAATTGGAGAAATGCCTGTAAGCGTTCAGATAAAACTTTTAAGAGTCTTAGAAACAAGAACTATTGAAATGATAGGAAGTAATAAGAGTATAAATGTAGATTTAAGGCTTGTGTCTGCCACTAATAAAAATATAGAAAAAGCTATTCAAGAAGGCAATTTTAGGGAGGATTTATTTTATAGAATTAACACTATAATATTAGAGGTGCCTCCTTTAAGAGAAAGAAAAGAAGATTTAAATATGCTTATCGAGTTTTTTCTTAAAAAATGTGCAAAGGAACAAAAGAAAAAAATTGATAATGTAGAGCAGGGAGTAATGGATTTTTTACTTTCCTATAGTTACCCGGGAAATATAAGAGAACTTAGAAATATAATTGAAAGGCTAGTTGTTCTATCAGAAAATGGTGTTGTAAGATTTGAAGATTTGCCGGAGAGAAGAAAGATATCTATAGCAAATACAGATAATTTAGAAGAGATAATACCTTTGAGAGAGTTTAGAAAGTATACAGAAAAAGATTATATAAGCAAAGTGCTGAAAGAGTGTGATGGAAGTTTAAATAAGGCAGCAGAATGTCTTCAAATAAGTAAAAGACAGCTATTTAATAAAATTGCAGAACATAACATCAGGTGAAATTTTTTTCATAATAAAAGTGAAGAAAATTTCACTTTTATTATGAACTTTTTTATTATATGCACATATCTATCGCATTTAAGAGATGCAAATATATTGGCACGTAATTTGCTTTATATAATAATGCATAAATAAAAAAGGGGGAATGTACTATGCAAGGAACAAAAGAAGAAGCAACTACCTTAAAAAAAGAAATCAGCCTTACGCAGGCAACACTGCTTGTGGTTGGTATAGTAATAGGTAGTGGGGTATTTTTCAAGCCTGCAGCGGTATTTAAAAATGCAGGGGCACCAGGACTTGGAATACTTGCTTGGGTAGTTGGGTGTGTAATTACTGTAGCTGGAGCGCTTACAATTGCAGAAATAGGTTCAGCTATTCCAAAGGCAGGTGGATTGTTCGTTTATTTAAAGGAATTGTATGGAGAAAAGTGGGCATTTTTACTTGGATGGATGCAGACCGTTATATATTATCCAGGAATGAGTGCTGCTTTAGCGGTAGTATTTGCTACACAATGTACAACCTTTATCGACTTGTCACCAACAGCACAAAAGGCAGTATCTGTAGGACTAATTATATTTCTTACTATTGTAAATATTGTATCAACAAAGTTTGGAGCTAAGTTTGCATCTTTATTTACTATAGGAAAACTCGTACCTATAGCTGTAATCATTATTTGTGGTCTTACTATGGGTAAAGTTCACGAGTTTACTCCATTTGTAACATCAGCAAGTACTGGAGCAGGTTTTGGTACTGCACTTTTAGGAGTTTTATTTGCCTATGAAGGATGGATTGCGGTAGCTAATATGGCAGAGGAAATGAAGAATCCTGCAAAGGATTTACCTAAAGCTATAATACTTGGAATGGTTATTATAACTATAGCTTACTTAGGTGTTAACTTAGCTATAATAAATACTATGCCAGTAGAGCAAGTTGCAGCATCTAAAAAAGCAGCTTCTGATGCTTCAGTAATTTTATTTGGACCGATAGGTGCAAAGCTTATTGCAGCTGGAATATTAATTTCAATTACCGGATGTCTAAGCGCATTTATAATGACAGGTGGTAGAATGCCATACGCTATGGCTGTGGACAACTTATTTATATTCAAAGGATTCTTTGGAAAACTAAGCGAAAAATCATCAACGCCTGCTAATGCGGTTATTTTCCAAAGTGTGCTTGCGGCTGTATATGCTTTATCAGGATCTTTTGAAACTTTAACTAATTTAGCTACATTCGCTATGTGGTTATTCTTTATACTTGGTATAGCTGGTGTATTTAGATTAAGAAGAAATTTCAAACACTTAATACCAGAAAATTCATATAAGGTTCCATTGTACCCTGTGATACCTATAGTAGGTGTGGTTGGAGCACTATATGTTGTAATAAGTACTCTTATTACTGACACTATGAATGCATTATTTGGAATCGGACTTACATTAGTAGGGTTACCTATATATATGTATATCAAAAAAACCGACTCAACTGAAAAAAAGGCGGCTGTGTAAAGATAAATTAATATCCTTACATAAAAAAATAGGGGGCAAAATGGGGGACAAACTTCTTCTTTAGAAAAGGTTATTCGAGTCTTATAGGTTGGTAATATAATTTAGTAAAATTGAGCGTGTAGTCATCGGATAAAAGTGAATAAAATAAGCTATAAGAAATTTTTTCCTGATATTAAAATTTGATTGAATTAAAACGGATTGAATATTAAATGAACTTTTTCCCTACAATTAAAAAATAAGATTGAATTAAAAATAATAAAATATAATTGAATTTTTAAAGACACTCCTAATAATTTTATTTCCAAACTATGATAACAGAGAGAAATCATAGTTTGGAATTTTTTGCGCTAGATATCTAATTTAAGTGCTTGACTTATTAGCGGTATCCATAGGAGTACCTTGATTAAGGCAATTATAGAAGTTGGATATCTATATATTACTATATGAAAGGATTGAAAATAGATATTGCTGTGATATAATATAGAAGAATAAAATTTTCTTATAGATAAAGTTTTATGAATAAGTTTATTTTATAGAAGGACACCTTTTTAAAATTAAGGTGTTCTTTAGTCGTTGAATAAGCTTATAGTAACGGTGAATTAATCTTAAAGTCTAAATTAGATAGAGGTAATGATTATGATAAAAACTATAGAATACTCACAAGTTGAAAAAAATGATATAGAAAATAAGTATGTTCTTGTTGATGTAAGAAGCCCTAAAGAGTTTTCAGACTCAACAATTCCAGGAGCAGTTAATGTTCCACTTTTTACAAATGAACAGAGAGAGCTTATAGGAACTGTTTATGTAAGGGAAAGCATTGAAAAGGCAAAGAAAATAGGAGTAGAGGCTGCTTCTAAAAATTTGCCAGGCATTTATGATAAAATAAACGAGTTAAATAAGAATTACAAAGGATTAGTATTTTTCTGTGCGAGAGGTGGCATGAGAAGTAGCTCAGTGGTAGGCTTTGTTGAAGCGCTTGGTGTACGCGCATTTAAGTTAGATAAGGGTTATAAGGGTTATAGAGCCTATATAAATGAGCAACTCCCATGTACTGTAAGGGATATTAAATTTGTTGTAATTCATGGAAATACAGGGGTTGGCAAGACAAATATTCTAAAAAGATTAGAAGAACAGGGGCATGATATACTAGACTTGGAGGGATATGCTAATCATAGAGGTTCTCTTTTAGGAAGTGTAGGGTTAGGTGAACAAAATAGTCAAAAGCAATTTGAAAGTTTAGTATATGACAAATTAAAAAATAGAAAAAGCAACCTTGTTTTTGTTGAAGGGGAAAGCCGAAGAATAGGAAAGATCATGATACCAGACTATATATTTAACTCAATGAAAAGTGGAGAGCATATAAAAGTAACTGCAAATATAGATTTAAGAGTAAAAAATATACTAGCTGATTATGTTCAAAATGATGATTCAGAACTTATAGAATCATTAAATAAACTGAGAAAATATATTAGTGAAAAAAATATTGATAAGTATATTGATGAAGTAAGTAAGAAAAATTACGAATATGTAATTAGAGAGTTAATGATTAAATATTATGATCCTATGTATGAAAATAATAAGTATGACTTTCGATTAACTTTAGAGCATAAAGACATAGATGAAACTTGTAATATAATATTTGATTGGGCAAAATCTAATTTAGAATTTTAATGTAAGGCATCTGAAAGAAAATAAATTAGCATACTGGATAGTTATTTTCTTTCAGATGCCTAGATCCTCTAGTTCATTTGAATTAGGGGATTTATTATTGTATAATTCATAATTGATAACCTAGAAAGATTTTAAGGTTAGATATTGAACTTTGAATGAGAACATTTGTTTTTGTTTTTGTTTTTTGTTATAATCGTAAGCATGGTAACAAAGAATACTACGGATAAGGATAAATAAAATTTGGAGGAAGCAGATGGAACAAAAAGAGGAAAGAGTACAGGTCTATGATGTAACAGCCTTAACTTCCTTAGAAAAACTAGAACCGGTTCGAGTAAGACCAGGAATGTATATAGGTTCTACGGGAATTAAGGGACTTCATCATTGTATATGGGAAATTTTGGACAATTCTATAGATGAAATATCAAATGGATTCGGAGATAGTGCTGCTGTTATTTTAAATAAAGATAAGACTGTAACTATTGTAGATAATGGAAGAGGAATACCTACTGGAATGCACCCTACTAAGAAAAAGTCTGGTGTTGAAATGGTGTTTACTGAACTTCATACAGGAGGAAAATTTAACAACGATGTATATAAGACTTCTGGAGGATTACACGGTGTTGGAGCTGCTGTAGTTAATGCACTATCAAAATGGCTTGAGGTAGAAGTAAAACAGAATGGACGTATCTATAAACAGCGATTTGAGAATGCGTATGATAGAACTGTGAAAAGAGAAATGCCAGGAACTCCTGTGACATCATTAGAAGCTGTAGGAAATACTAAAGAGACAGGTACAAGAGTAACTTTTATGCCAGACAAAGATGTTTTTTCTGTTACAGAGTTTAAGTTTGAAGTTATAGATGAAAGACTTCAAGAATTAGCATTTCAGAATAAAGGAATAACGTTAAAATTAGTTGACAATAGAAGAGATGAAGTAGTGGAAAAAGAGTATCATTCTGAAAGAGGACTACTGGATTTTATAGATTATCTAAATGAAAGCAAAACACCGCTTCATAACCCACCTATTTTATTCGATGGAGAAAGAGAAGTAAATGGTTTAAACATGTATGGTGAGGTATGTGTTCAGTTCACTGATTCTACTACGGAATATATAGCAAGTTACGTGAATAATATTCCAACTACGGAATCAGGAACTCATGAAAGCGGTTTTAAAACTGGCATGACTAGGGCCTTTAAGGAATGGGCTAAAAAGCTTAACCTTATAAAGGAGAAAGATAAGGAATTTGAGGGGGATGACTTAAGAGAAGGAATGACTGCTATAGTCAGAATCAAAATAAGTAATCCTATATTTGAAGGTCAGACTAAAACTAAGCTTGGAAATACAGAAGCTTATACCATGATGAACGATTTAGCTTATACTAAATTTTCTGAGTGGATAGAGGATAACAAGGACACTGCAGCATCTATGATAAATAATGCCCTAGATGCAGCTGCAAGACGTGAAAAGATTAAAAAGATAAATGAAGCGGAAAAAAAGAAAATAGGAAAAGGTACTGCACCGCTAGCAGGAAAAATAGCGGTATGTACTATGAAAGATCCTACTGTTTGTGAATTTATTGTAGTTGAGGGGGATTCTGCAGGAGGCTCTGCAAAGCAGGCTAGAGACAGAAGATTCCAGACTATAATGCCTTCTAAAGGTAAAATAATGAATACCGAAAAGCAGAAGCTTGAAAACGTGCTTGGAAGTGAGGAGCTTAAGATATTCAATACAGCTATAGGTACTGGAGTTTTAGATAATTATAAAGAAGATGATTTAAAGTATGACAAGATAATAATAATGTCAGATGCTGATGTGGACGGGTACCATATTAGAACGTTATGGATGACATACATCTATAGGTATATGAGATCAATAATAGCTAATGGACATCTTTATTTAGCGCAGCCACCTTTGTATAAAGTATATAAGCAGGGAAAAGGTGGAGAAATTGTGAAATATGCTTACAGTGACGATGAGCTAGAAAAAGTAAAAAAAGAAGTAGGAAAAGGCGCACTGCTCCAAAGATATAAAGGTCTTGGAGAAATGAACCCTCAGCAGCTTTGGGAAACTACACTAAATCCAGAAACAAGAACTCTGCATCAGATTACAATAGAAGATGCAGCTAAGGCAGAGAAAATGGTATCGCTGCTTATGGGAGACGTAGTAGCACCAAGAAAAAATTATATGTATAAGTATGCGGAATTCTAGGGAGAGGGAGTTAGGTAATGGCTAAAAAACATACAACGATTCCAAGTGATAAAAATATAATTAAAATATCTATTGAAGAAGCTATGCCAGATAACTATTTACCCTATGCGGTAGAAGTAGCAAAAGATAGAGCACTTCCAGATGTACGTGATGGGTTAAAGCCTGTACACAGAAGAATAGTCTATGGCTCATATATGCTTAAAGCATTTCCTGATAGACCATACTACAAATCAGCAAGAATTGTAGGGGATATATTAGGTAAGTATCACCCACATGGAGATACATCAGTTTATGACGCTATGGTGATACTAGCTCAAGATTTTACAACAAGAGAACCTTTAATTGATGGCCAAGGGAATTGGGGTTCTCAAGATGGAGACAATGCAGCGGCTATGCGTTACACAGAGGCAAGACTTACGCCTATTGCTATGGAAATGATAAGAGACATAGAAAAAGGAGTAGTTAACATGGTGGATAACTACTCTGGATCTGAAAAAGAACCAGAAGTATTACCAGCAAGATATCCAAATCTGCTTGTTAATGGAGCTTTTGGTATAGCTGTAGGTCTTGCCACTAATATACCACCACATAACTTAGGAGAAACAATAGATGCATCTATTGCTTACATCGACAATCCAGAAATAACTACTAAAGAAATCATGAATTATGTTAAGGGACCAGACCTTCCAACAGGTGGTATTATAATAGGAAAGAATTCTCTTATATCTGCCTATGAAACTGGAGAAGGTAGAGTTACATTAAGAGCGAAAACTTCTATTGAAAGACTGGAGAATGGCAGACTAGGAATAGTAATTACCGAGTTTCCATATAGAAGAAGTAAAGCAAAGCTGCTTCAAACTATTTCTGAAATGACTGCAGATAAAAAGCATTCTAAAGCCTTAGAAGCAATTTCGGATATTAGAGATGAATCTGATAGAACTGGAGTTAGAGCAGTAATAGAGTTTAAAAAGTCTGTAGAAGAGGATATGGTAGATAAGGTTCTTAAGTACTTATTTAAGAGAACTGACCTGCAGTGCAATATTTCTTTTAATATGGTTGCACTAGCTGATGGAAAACCTCAAACATTAGGATTAAAATCTATACTTCATCATTATGTAAACTATCAGAAAGAAGTTGTTACAAAAAGAACAGAAAGAGAACTTATGATAGCCTCAAAAAGATTTCACATTGTTGAGGGATTCATTAAAGCAATAGGCATAATGGATGAAATTATAGAAACCATAAGGGCTTCAAAGTCAAAAAAAGATGCTAGTAAAAATCTTATGGATAAGTTTGGATTCACGGAAACTCAGACAGAAGCTATATTAGAGCTTATGCTTTATAGACTTACTGGACTTGAGATTGTAGCCTTTGAAAAGGAATATAAAGAGCTGGAAAAAGAAATAAAAAGGCTTAATAAAATACTAGGAAGCGAAAAAGAGCTTTTTAAAGTAATAAAGAAAGAGCTTCTAGAAATAAAGGAAAAGTATGCAGGTGCAAGAAAAACTGCCGTAGTAGAAAATGATGAAGAGGCAAAAATAGATGTGGAGGAACTTATAATAGAAGAGGACATTGTTATAACAATGTCAAATGAAGGTTTTATTAAAAGAGTGCCTCTCAAAACTTATAATCGCTCCAATGCTGAGATAAGTGATATAGAGTATAGAGAAGGAGACTTTAATAAGTATATTATTAATTCAAATACAAAAGATATTTTAATGTTCTTTACTAATAAAGGAAATATGTATCAAACTAAGGGAATTAATATTCCTGAATTTAAGTGGAAAGAAAAAGGCGAAAGACTGGATAGTATAATACGAGGTCTTGATCTTAATGAAGAAAAAATCATAGCAGTCCACAGCATTGATAACCTAAATGCGCAGAAGGATTTTATGTTATTTACAAGTAATGGAGCTATGAAAAAGACAGAGATAAGTAAATTTAATACAAACTACACTAAAATCATGGCCTTAAAATTAAAAAATACAGAAGAGCTTATAGATGCTAAATACGTAGAAAAAGATAGAGAAGAGAAATCTATAAACATCAAAACAGAGTTAGGTTTATGCTTTACTCTAAAAGAGCCTAAATTAGAGGCTGCGGATAGAAATATAATGAGTACTCAAGTTTTTAATCTATGTTCAAAGGATAAAGTAATGAGTGTAGAATTTACAGAGGAGTTCTCACACAAAAGCTTTAATATATGTATTGATAAAATGGGAACAATTAAAGCTCTAGATGAGTCAAAAGGCGGCAGAGGAATAAGTACTCTAACCAATTCTTCATCAAAAATTTTAGTTTTTTCAAATGATGGAGTTGTATATTCGATGTCTGCAGTAATGCTGCAGAATATAGGGCAAACCGGAATAAATATAACTGAACTTTGGGACGATATAAATAAAAATAACATAATTAACATTATTTCAGTAGAAAGCTTTGAAGAAGAAGCAAGTATATATTTCTTTACTAAGAAGGGTATGGTAAAGAAAACGCCATTGAGCGAATTTGAAGGGGAATATCTTTCAACTATTGGGTATAAATTTAAAAATGAAAAAGATATTTTAATAAATGTTCAATTTAATAAAGATTGTAGTGAAGAGGTAATTTTGATAACTAAGAAGGCAATGTGCATAAGGTTTGATGGAGATAGTGTAAATTATATGGGTAAAATAGCATCAGGTGTTACAGGTATAAGCCTTAAGGAAGATGATGAAGTAGTATATGCATCATTATTAAAGGATAAAAAAGATTTAAATAAAAATATCATAGTAAAATCATTAAAGAATAACGAAGAAAAAATAAACGTTAGTGATATAAAATCACAAAACAGAGCTGGAAGAGGAAAGCCTATGATGTTGATTGTTATGGATGATTATGTAAAGAAGATAGAAATGAAATAACTTAATATTATATAAGCATCAAAGTCATAATATGACTATAAACTAAGTTAATTATTTAACTTTTATTTACTAATTGTAATTAATAAAATCTTGCTGTATAATAAAACTACAAAGAAAATATTAAGTAGGCAGAGATTAGAGAGCCGCGTTTAGAAGGGTTTAAATAACTTTTTTTGACGTGGCTTTTTTACGTCTTGTGGCTATACTTAAGTTTTTGCAAAACTCAGTGTAACCGGTTACAAATCGATGTTACAAAACAAAATTATGTTTGGGAGGTAATAACATGTCACATTTAATGGCTGAATTTTTAGGCACAGCAATGTTAGTTTATTTAGGAGATAGTGTTGTTGCAAACGTTTCTCTTACTAAAACTAAAGGAAATAACGCAGGCTTGATAGTTGTTACTACTGCTTGGGCATTTGCAGTTGGGATTCCTGCAGCAATATTTGGTGGAGTTAGTGCTCATTTCAATCCAGCACTAACAATAGCACTAGCTGCTATTGGTAAGTTCCCAGGTGCTGAGGTACCAGGATATATAGTTGCACAAATGGCAGGCGGAATTGTAGGAGCTGCACTAGTTTGGTTAACTTACTTACCACATTGGGCAGAAACTGAAGATAAGCGCACTAAGCTTGGGGTATTTAGTACAGGCCCAGCTATAAGAAGTTTACCTTCAAACTTCTTAACAGAACTTCTTGCTACAGCTACTTTAGTATTTGGAATTCTTGGCTTAGGAAATATAAAAGCTGTTGATGGTCTTGGACCAATTTTTGTCGCTGGCTTAATCTGGGTTCTAGGTCTTTCATTAGGCGGACCTACAGGATATGCTTTAAATCCAGCTAGAGATTTGGCACCAAGAATAGCGCATGCAATATTACCTATAGCTGGTAAAGGCGATTCTGACTGGGGATATTCTTGGGTTCCGGTTTTAGGTCCAATAGTTGGTGCATTAGTTGGTGCATTTCTATTTGTAGC
Source organism: Clostridium nitrophenolicum (assembly GCF_055391695.1). Classification (NCBI taxonomy): domain Bacteria; kingdom Bacillati; phylum Bacillota; class Clostridia; order Eubacteriales; family Clostridiaceae; genus Clostridium; species Clostridium nitrophenolicum. The sequence continues at coordinate 4,590,457 of NZ_AP042469.1, read as the reverse complement.
TGTATTCTAATAATATAATCCTCTAAAAAGCTATGGACAAAAGAGGCACTATTCTCCTTGAATGAAATACTAAAAAATGGTAAAATAAACATGTTACCAAAAATATAACAACTTAAAGGAGTCTTGACTATGATTAATTTAAAAGAAAGTTTAGTAGAAAATCCAGTAATAGCAGCTATAAGCAGTGATGAGGATTTAGAGAAGGTTTTGTACAGTAATGCTGCTATTGTATTTATACTATATGGCGATATCATCAATATTTCTAAAGTATGTGCAAGACTTAAGGAAAAGGGGAAAATTGTTTTTGTACACATAGACCTTATTGAGGGATTAAGAGGAGATTCGGCAGGAGTTAAATATATTAAAGAATATGCTAATCCAGATGGTATAATAAGCACTAAAGCTTCGAACATCAAGTGTGGAAATCACCTTGGATTATATACTATTCAAAGAATTTTTATAATAGATTCATTATCTTTAAAAACAGGGATAAAAAATATTCGAGAGACAAAACCAACTGCTGTAGAAGTTATGCCCGGTATTGCAACGAAAATAATAAGTTTTTTAGAAAAGGAAGTTAACTCATTTATTATAGCAGGTGGTCTTATAAAAGAAAAAAAAGATGTTATGGATTCATTAGCAGCAGGAGCGTTAGCTATATCTACTACTGAAAAAAAATTATGGGAATTATAAACTTCATTTAAAATTTAATCAATGAAGCTCTCTGGCGGGGGAGAGTTTAGAGTAAAGTAAAACTTAAATCAGATTGAGTTTTAAACATATCTAGTTCTTAGTTGAACGAATTCAGAGGAATGCTGCCTCTTATCCCAATATTATTTAAATGGAGATAAGAGGTGGTAGCTATCAATGAAGTGTAAACGTTTGTTAAATTTTGGTTAGTTGATTAAAGGGAGGATAATTATTATGGCAAAATATATAATGGCATTGGATCAAGGAACTACAAGTTCAAGATGTATTATATTCAATAAAAAAGGACTAGTTGTAAGTGTGGCTCAAAAAGAATTTAAACAAATATATCCAGAAGCAGGTTGGGTTGAACATGACCCAATGGAAATATGGGCTACTCAATTTAGTGTTGCATCAGAGGCATTATTAAAGGCAAATATAGAAGCAACTGATATAGAAGCTATAGGTATTACTAATCAAAGAGAAACAACTGTAGTGTGGGATAGAAGAACTGGTCTTCCAGTTTATAATGCAATAGTATGGCAGTGCAGAAGAACAGCTAACGTATGTGATGAATTAAGAGCAAAAGGTTTTGATAAAATAGTTAAGGAAAAAACAGGCTTAGTTTTAGATGCATATTTCTCAGGAACAAAAGTAAAGTGGATACTTGATAATGTACCAGGAGCAAGAAAAGAAGCTGAAGCAGGAAACTTAGTTTTTGGTAATATAGATACTTGGCTTATATGGAACTTAACAAAGGGAAAAGTACATGTAACTGATTACACAAATGCATCAAGAACAATGCTTTATAATATACATGAGTTAAAGTGGGATAAGGAATTATTAGCAGAACTTGATATACCAGAGTCAATGCTTCCAGAGGTAAAGCCATCAAGTTGTGTGTATGGTGAGACTGATAAGGCATTATTTAATGCATCAATTCCAATAGCAGGAGATGCAGGAGATCAACAAGCAGCATTATTTGGACAAACTTGTTTTAAACCAGGTACTGCTAAAAATACTTATGGTACAGGCTGCTTCCTTCTTATGAATACAGGAGAAAAAGCTGTTGAATCTAAAAATGGTCTTTTAACAACCATAGCTGTCGGCATAGATGGAAAAGTAGAATATGCTCTTGAAGGAAGTATATTTATAGGTGGAGCTTCAATACAATGGCTTAGAGATGAGCTTAGAATGATAAAATCAGCTCCAGAATCAGAAAAATATTGTACAGCAGTAGAGGATACAAATGGAGTTTATTTAGTACCAGCCTTTGTTGGACTTGGAGCTCCATATTGGGATCAATATGCAAGAGGAACTATCGTAGGCTTGACAAGAGGAACAAAGAAAGAACATTTTATAAGAGCTACAGTAGAATCATTAGCATATCAAACTTATGATGTGTTAAAAGCTATGCAGGAGGATTCAGGCATAGAATTAAAAGCATTAAAAGTAGATGGAGGAGCTTGCGCAAATAACTTCTTGATGCAGTTCCAATCAGATATATTAGGTGTACAAGTAGATAGACCAGAGGTTATAGAAACAACTGCATTAGGAGCAGCATACCTTGCAGGTATCGCAGTAGGATATTGGAAAGATAAAGATGATGTAGCTACAAATTGGGCTATTTCTAAGAACTTCGAACCAAATATGGAAGATGAAAGAAGAACTGAATTATTAAAAGGCTGGCATGAAGCAGTAAACAGATCTATGGGATGGGCGAAATAGTTTTTAGTTGAGAGTTGAGAGTATCAGCTCTCAACTTTTTCTTTATATGCTATAATAAAAAAGAATAACAATTGGTGAAGAAAGGTGGTTAACAATGAAGAAGGCGATAGTTTTACTTGCAAAGGGGTTTGAGGAAGTTGAGGCCCTTATGGTAGTTGATGTACTAAGAAGAGGAGGAGTACATTGTATTACCTGCTCTATAAATGGAGAAGAAGAGGTATTGGGCTCTCATAGTATTCATGTAAAAGCAAATAGTCTATTAGAGAAAACTGATGTAGATAAATACGATGCATTAGTTATTCCTGGTGGAATGCCTGGCGCTGCCAATCTGAGAGATAGTGAAGAAGTTATCAATCTTGTTAAAAAGTTTAATAATGAAAATAAATTAATAGCTGCTATTTGTGCAGGTCCAATTGTTTTGGGAAAAGCAAGTATACTCACTGATAAGAAAGCTACCTGTTATCCAGGCTTTGAAAATGAATTAGGTACAGAACTATATTGTGAGGAAATAGTTGTGCAGGATAAAAATATTATCACAAGCAGGGGGCCAGCTACAGCTATATACTTTGCTTTTAAAATATTAGAAAACCTTGCTAGCGAAGAAACAGTTAAAAATTTGAAAGAAGCTATGCTAGTTAATTTTGTAGAGAGTAAATTCCTATAAATTCAAAATAACTTTGAAAAAAGAATAAAATAATGTAAATTTATTCATAAAATATAAAAAGACACCATCGTAATTCATTATGAGTTTGATGGTGTTTAGTTCGTTTGTAATACTGAATGTATAATTAGAATAAGTGTATAATTAATCATTCATTATACTATTTATTTAGAATAATGTGATAATTTTCAAAATGCTTACTATGAATCTAAAAGAAGAATCTTAAAGAAAAAGTACCGAAAGATAAATCCTATATCTAAAAAATGCGAAATATCAACTAAAAATCATGAAAAATATATGGATATAAAGTTATGATAAAATTGTAAGATAATATATAATCATTCCATGCCTATAAAATTTATAAAAAATTTACTTTTGAGGTGTGGAAAAAATGGAATTAAAATTAGGAAGATGGCTTATAGGTAGAACTCTTAAAACAGACGAGCTTAAAGATGAAAAGTTTAATGTGTTTTGGGGATTACCTATTTTATCTAGTGATGCTATATCATCTGTAGCATATGCAGGTGAGGAAATATTGTGGGTACTCGTTCCTATATTAGGATTGATGTCCTACAAATATATGTTTTATGCGGCACTATGTATAGTGTTTTTGATGTTTTTATTAGTATTTTCTTACAGACAAACAATTGATAACTATCCTAATGGTGGTGGAGCTTATATAGTTGCAAAGGACAACCTTGGAACTATACCGGGGCTTACGGCAGGAGCATCACTTACTATAGATTATATTCTAACTGTTGCAGTAAGTACTAGTGCGGGAACAGCAGCTATAACATCGGCATTTCCGTCACTTTTACCGCATAAGATATCTATAACAATTGGTTTTATAATATTATTAACTATAGGAAATCTTAGGGGAATAAGAGAATCTTCTAAGATATTTGGTATTCCTACTTACTTATTTATGATATCTGTTTTATCTATGATAGTAATAGGAATAGTTAAGGTATATATATTGGGATACACTCCTCATGCAATGTATTCAATACCAAATGCCACGGGAGATATAACTCTATTTTTATTCCTTAGGGCTTTTGCTTCAGGGTGTACAGCCTTAACAGGAATTGAAGCAGTTAGTAATGGTATTCCAAGCTTTAAAGAGCCAGCACAAAAAAATGCAAAAACAGTTTTAGGACTGCTTGCACTTATAGTACTGCTTATATTTGGCGGATTATCATATCTGGCAACTTTATACCATGCAGTACCTAATACAGAGTTTACAGTAATAGCGCAGATATCTTCGCAGGTTTTTGGTTCAGGCTTTATGTTCTATGTAATTCAAGCAACTACGGCAATTATATTGATAATGGCTGCGAATACTGCTTTTGCAGGGCTTCCACTGCTTTTAGCACTTATGGCTAAGGATGGATATGTACCAAGACAGTTTACTAAAAGAGGTAAAAGATTAGGTTTTTCTAATGGAATTATAGTTTTAGCTTTCATGGCGTCACTTTTAGTTATATTATTTAGAGGAGAAACTCACCTTTTAATGCCTCTATATGCTGTTGGAGTATTTATATCTTTTACGTTGTCTCAGACTGGTATGTTAACAAGATGGTTTAGAACAAAAGAAAAGGGCTGGAGACATAAAGCTGTAATTAATGGTATGGGCGCATTAGTAACATTTGTAACTGTTATAATAATTGGTGTAACTAAGTTTTTACATGGCGCTTGGATTGTTTGTATATTGATGCCTATATTTGTTACAATAATGTTAAAAATAAGACATCACTATGAAAAAGTTGCAGAACAATTAAAATTAGATATATGTGAAAGACCAAAGCATGTAGATCTTGCAGAACAAAAAAGATACGTTATAGTTCCAATTGATACTTTAAATAAATCATTCTTGAAAGCATTAAATTATGCGAGAACTATGTCTGACAATATAATACTTTTCCATGTATCCGTTGATGATGTAGCTACCGCAAAACTTCTGAAAAAATGGGATGAATATGGTGTAGGTATTCCTATAGTTGTAAAAAAATCGCCATATAGAAACATTGTAAGTCCATTGGTTAAATTTATTGAATCGGAAGAATATGCAGCAGGACCTATGGATACTGTAACTGTGGTAATGCCTCAGTTTATAACTACTACATGGTGGGGAAATATACTTCATAATCAAACATCATTAGTTATTAGAACAATGCTTTTAAGAAGAAGAAATATTGCTATGGTAACTATACCATATATACTTGAGGATGATTAAGGAAACTCCTGCTCAATGCTTCGCAGGAGTACTCGCTGAGTAAGCGACTCACTCTAAATCATAGACTTGAGTTCGCTGCTTAACCGACCATCTGAAAATCAGAGATTTTAGATGTCTGCTTAAGCATATATGGTATAGATAAAGGGTATATAAATATAATAAAGAGGGCTGAAGGCCCTCTTTATTTTACTTTGGAAGAAAAGTATAATTGAGCTAGATATGAAATTTGATTATATATATAGATATCTAACTTGAGTGCTTGACTTATTAGCGGCATTCATAGGGGTACCTCTTCTGTACTGTTAATAATTTTAGTTATCTCTAGGGCTTGCTGCTAAGAACTTCAACAACCTTAAATAAACTCGCTACGCTCAAACAGTATTTAAGATTGTAGATGTTCTAAAGCAACTTCGCCAAGAGCTAACATAAAATCATTAAATGTGCTGCCAGATGTACCCCTATGAATACCTTAGTTAAGTCAATTATCGAAGTTGGATATCTATATATATTGAATTTTGGAGGTAATTATGGAAAAATACACATTAAAAAATGGAATTAAATTAATATATGAATATAGAGCAGCAGATATCACATCCTTTTGTATCGGTTTTAATGCAGGGGCCTTACAAGAAACAGGAGAGTTTAAGCTTGGTACTGCTCATGCTGTAGAACACATGCTATCAAAGGGGACAAAGAACAGAACTGAAAAAGAGATAAATGAACTTTGTGATGAGATTTTTGGATTTGAAAATGCAATGACAAACTTTCCCTACGTAGTTTATTATGGAACCTCACTTCCACAGGATTTTGAGAGAGGCTTTGAGCTTTATTCTGATATGATTTTGAATGCTACCTTTCCAGAGCAGGGATTTAAAGAAGAGATGAATATTATATTAGAAGAGCTTAAGGAATGGAAAGATGATGTATACCAACATTGTGAAGACAGTTTATTAAGTAATGCTTTTAATAAAAAGAGAATTAAAGATTTAATAATTGGCACAGAAGAAAGTGTAAAAGCTATTACTTTAGAAGATATGAAAAATTTTTATGATAGATACTATGCACCTGAAAATTGTGTTATAAGTGTATGTTCTTCATTAACTATTGAAGATGTAATTCTTGTAGTAGAAAAATATTTCAAAGATTGGGAAAAAAGCTTTTGCGGCATTGAAGAGGATGAAAGAGAATTTAATCAATATGGAACATTTACTGAGAAAATCCCCAGCATAAAAGGTGCTAAATTACAATACCTTTTTAATATTGATTATCTAGATGAAGAGGAAATAAAAACATTAAGTGTATTTAATGCAGCTTTTGGAGAAGGTACAAGCAGTATATTGTTCGACGAGATAAGAACAAAAAACGGTCTTGCTTATGATGTAGGAAGCTTTATTAAAAATGAAAGAGGTATAAAGTTTTTTGCTATTAATATAGCAACTTCAGAGAAAAACTTAGATAAAATTTTATCTATTGTTGATGATAGTATATATAAGATTAAAAATAGCACAGGATATTTTAATGAGAAGAAAATAAATTCATTGTGCAGAGGCATAAAACTTAAAAGACAACTGAAACTTGAAAAATCGATTCAGCTTTGCAAAGAGTTGACTACCTATGAGCTGATGTATGGAGAGGCCAAAAAAGTATATGATGAGGCAGCAGAGTTTCATTGTATTAATGAAGAAAAAATATTAAAGGTTATTAATAAGGTTCTTAATAAGCCAACTATACAGATATTGATTCCTGGGAATTGAATTTTTGTTAAAAATATTTAGAATTATTTTACAAAGTGTTAAGAAATAGATAAAATATAATTAAATACATTAAGTTATAGTTATATAATATGGTAAATTGGGTAAAATATATTAAATCTAAAGATATAAGGGGTGATATACATGAGAAGAATATTAACGGTTGAAGGTATAAGCTGTAAGAATTGTGTAAAGCAAATTCACAATGCTTTAATGGAATTGCCCGGAGTAAAATCAGTAGCTGTAGACGTAAGAACTAAAACAGCATTTTTAGAAAGTAACCCAAACCTAAAGAATGATGAAATTAAAGAAGCGGTAGATGATGCAGGATATAAAGTAATTGAAATAGAAAAGGTATAGCTAAGCACTATACCTTTTCTATTTTTCCAACTGAGGCTAAATAAACTGTAAACTCATTTTCCCCGTCTATATTTAAAAGTTCATCTATTTTATCCTGATCATAAGCAGCTATAGCACAAACACCAGCGCTTATTGATTCTGCTGATATATATAAATTTTCACACATATGGCCAGCATCGAGAGCTATAAGTTTAGGTGCAGCTATATCATAGCGCCATTCCGTTCTATAAGGTATTGCAGTCCATATGAAGGTTACTGCGGATTTAGCTACAAATCTTTGATTAAAAGTAGCAGAACTAAGTTTTTTATCAAGGTCATCTATAGAATTTATAAATAAAAGCTTATGCTCCAATGGTAAATATCTATATAAGCCACTTTTAAGACCTTCTACCTTTAAAATAGCTAAGTAAGTCTCAAAGGGGTGCCTAGCTCCTGCAGAAGGTACAGTTCTTAATGTAGCATATCCTTTATTAACTATCTTTTTTACACCTTGAACACTCCAAAGTAGAAATGAAAGCTCTTCTAAAGATAATTGTTCATCTGTAAAAAGACGTCTAGTTTTCCTACATTTTAACACATCTAAAACGCTCATTTGACCACAATTAAAATTTTCTACAGAAACTAGATCAATTAAAGTTGAAGAAGGTGAACAACTTTTTTGAACAGGAGGTTGAGGCAATTCTTTTTCTTGATCTGTTTCAATATTATCCAATTCCTTAAACAAATAAGCCTTTAAAAAATTTTTTGATATTTCTTTAGTCATAAAAACCATCCACCTTTCTATTTTTGTTTTACAATATTTTTCTAATTATATTAATATTATAACATAATAAAAAATTACGACGTAATTTTTTTAGAGGACAATTGACAGAGGACAGAGGACAATTAAGGTGAGTTTTCTTCTTTCATTGTCCTCTGAAAAATTTTGTGTCGCAAAATTATTATAGTATAATATATAAAGAGAGAGGTGAAGTGTTTGAAAAATAGTAAATGGATGTTAAGACGGAGTAAAATTGACATTAAAAAATTATCACAAAACACTGGAGTAAGCGAAATCATAGCTTCCATATTAGTAAATAGAAATATAAACACAGAAGAAGATATAAGAAAATTTATGAATCCTGATATAGGCTACTTACATAATCCGCTGCTAATGAAGGACATGGACAAAGGCACAGATATAATGGTAAATGCTTTAAAAAATAACAAAAAAATTGTAGTTTACGGAGATTACGATGCTGATGGAATAATCAGCACATATATTTTGTATTCATCATTATTAAGATGTGGAGCCAACGTAAAATATCATATACCAAACAGAATTACTGAAGGATATGGCATAAATAGTGAAAGCTTAAAGCAGTTAAAAGAAGAGGGATATGAAGTTTTAATAACTTGTGATAATGGTATTTCAGCTATTGAGCAAATTAAACTTGCCAAAGAGCTTGGTATGAGCGTTATAGTTACAGACCATCATGATATACCTTTTATAGAACTTGAAAATAATCAAAGAGAATTTGTAGTTCCTCAAGCGGATGCTGTAATAAATCCAAAACAAAAGGATTGCAGTTATCCCTTCAAGTCTCTGTGTGGAGCAGGAGTTGCATTTAAGTTTTCTCAGATACTTTATGAAAAAATGGGTATAAATAAAGAAGAAGCTTATGACTTTATGCAGTATGCGGCTATAGGAACAATATGCGATGTTGTAGATCTAGTTGATGAAAATAGAATAATTGCTAAAAATGGATTGAAAATGATAAACCAGACTCAAAATATAGGAATAAAAGCATTAATAAAAGCAACATCACTAGAAGGCAAAAGAATAAGTTCTTATCATATAGGTTTTGTTTTAGGACCTTGTATTAATGCTACAGGAAGATTGGACAGTGCTAATTTAGCGCTGCAACTTTTACTACATAAAGATGAAAAAGGAGCATCAGAGCTTGCAACAAAGCTTCATGCTTTGAATATAGAAAGACAGAACATGACTGTTGAAAGTGTAAATGAAATTATAGACATAATAGAAAATTCTAAAATGAAAGATGATAAAGTTTTAGTTGTATATAAGCCAGATGTTCATGAAAGTATAGCTGGAATAGTAGCAGGAAGGCTTAAGGAAAAATATAATGTTCCATCTATTGTGCTAACGCAAGGTGAAAAAATGCCTAAGGGCTCTGGCAGGTCTATCGAGGAATATAATATGTTCGAAGAACTTATAAAATGTAAAGATCTAATTGAGAAGTTTGGAGGACATCCTTTAGCGGCTGGATTATCAATAAAAGAAGAAAATATAGATAAGTTAAGACAGGCTTTAAATGATAGCTGTATTCTCACATATGAAGATACAACACCTAAAATAAGAATAGATAAACAGTTGAATTTAAATGAAATAACTTTTAAATTAATTGAGGATATAGAGAAGCTAGAACCTTTTGGAAAGGGAAACTCTGGGCCTATTTTTGCAGAAAAAAATGTAAGCATATTCAGAGCCTATTTTATAGGAAAAGAGAAGAATATACTTAAACTTTACTGTAGACCTCAGGGAAGCTTTGAAAAGATTGATGCCATATGTTTTGATGGAGCAGAAAAATTTAAAACACTTATAGAGGATACATATGGAGAAGAAAAGCTCCTAGATATTTTAAATAATAACCCTGCTAATATAAAAATGGATTTAATATTTTCACCATCAATTAATGAGTATAACGGAAATACAAATCTACAGCTAATTGTAAAGGACTTTAGATTGGCAAACTAGGTTATATGCCCATAAGCCCCAGGTAAAGGGGCTTATTATTTTGTATGACAAAGTTTAACACAATAGTGCTTAATTATTACATACAGCTTTGCAGTAAATTATAAAATTTAGAAGGAATTTTCATATTTAGCATAGAATTTAATATAAATTGAAATAAAGTAAAACTTGCTTGAAGAAATCTAGAAGCAATAGCCATAGAATAAACGTTATTATTTGGGGGAGAAGGTTGTTAATGAAAAATTTTATAGATAACTTATTTAAGATTAGCAATTTTGCGGAAAATATAATAGAGGCATTACCATATCTTGTATATATAACCGACAATGAGGGAGAAGTGCTTTATATTAATAAAAAAGGGGAAGATAAACTAATCAACAATGGTTTTGCGAATTTTAAAAATGCATATAACTTTTTTTATAATTATGAAGTGTTTTTAGAAAATGAAACCAAACTGGAGTTAAGTAGCTTTCCGTTATATAAATCTTTAAAGAATGGAGAAGAAGTTAAGAATTTAACATTAAAATATAAAATTGAAGAAAGAGATTTGTACATTTCCATGTCTAGTTTTCCTATATTTAAAGATAATGAAGTTATAGGATCTATTGTAAATTTAAGAGATATAACAGATGAGTATTTAAGAGAACTAAAAATTAAGAATGAAAGAGAAAAGTTCCTAGAGTTATCAACAGAGTTAAAAACGAAATGTGATATTATAGAAATACTAAGAAGTAGAGAAAAAGAACATCTTATGCATCTGAAAGATGTTATAAACAATATATCGGAAGGTATAATGGTTTTGGATTTAAATGAAAAGTTAAGTCTATGCAATAAAGCGGTTTTTAACATTTTAAATTTAAGTGCTATAGAACTGGTAAATACAAAAAGATTCTTTGAAAAATATGAAACTACAATACTTGAGAATGAGAGCCGAGATATTACAGAGTTATATTATTATTATATTAAAAATAAAAAACCAGCAAAGAACCTGGTGTTTAGACTTAGAGAAAAGAAGACTTCGGAAATAAAGTATTTAGAGGTAAGTAGTGCTCCAATTACAAATAAAAATGAAGAATTGATTTATACTATATTGACAATTAAAGATGTGACAGAAACCAAACTTCATCAGATAAATGCAGAGGAGCAAGCTGATTTTGTAAAAGATGTGGTCAATACTGTAGAAGTTCCCATAGCAGTGGTAGATTATCCTAATATAACATACAGGCTTAACAATAAAAAATATGATGAGATTATGACCTATGGTGATACTAATTTAGTATCTAAAATCGAAGAGGATAGTATCCTTAAATACATAAATAACGACTTATATAAAATATTAGTAAATGTAGGAGAAAAATTTAGGCCTTATACTATAAGTCCCTACAGAGTAAAATCAACTAAAGGTGAAGAGCGGTTCTACAAAATTAAATTTATACCCTGTAAAAACAAGGACAATACTACAAGAATACATATCCATGGGTCAGATATAACAGAAGAAGTAAATAGAAACATTGAACTTGAAAAATTGACAAAGCTGAAAGATGAATTTTTTACTATTATTTCTCATGAATTAAGAACTCCTTTAACAATAATGTATTCCTCTCTACAACTTGCTAATGACGTATATAGTAATGAAATAACTCCAAATATAGATAAAACTCTTGCAAGAATTAATCAAAATTGCAGTAGATTATTAAAATTAATTAACAACATACTTGATATATCAAAAGCTGAGGCTGGATTTTTAACTTTAAACAATACTGACTTTGATATAGTATATGTAAGTGAAACAGTAGTGAACTCTACTAATTCATATGCTACAAGCAAAGGTATAGAATTAATATTTGATACCAATGAAGAAGAATGTAATGTGAGGCTTGATAAGGATAAATATGAGAAAATATTGTTAAATTTATTATCAAATGCAGTTAAATTTACACCAGAAGGCAAACAAATTATTGTTTCACTAAACATGGAAGAAGATAACTTCTGTTTAAGTGTAAGGGATTTTGGAGTTGGTATACCAGTAGATAAGATAGATTTAATATTTGACAGATTTGCACAGGTAAACAGCTCATTATCAAGAAGGGCTGAAGGAACAGGAATAGGACTTGCCCTTGTGAAAAAATTTGTGGAGCTTATGGGAGGAGAAATAAAAGTAGTAAGTGAACCGGGAAAAGGAACAGAATTTATAGTGAAATTTAAAAAAATAAGTGTTAAAACCAACCATCTAAATAATTACGCCATTCTCACCGAAAATTTAGACGATAGAATAAATATAGAGTTCTCAGATATAAATTAGTATAGGGTTTTAACCCTATACTTACTTTCCTATCAAATTCCTTTCATATTCTTCTACCATCTTTTTAACTAGTGAACCATTTTCTTTAGAGCTTAGATTTCCCCTGTATTTATATTCTCCTTTGCCATGCAGTTCTAAAGCTGCTTCTATTTTAGCTTTATTTAATCCTTCCCTAGCTTGTGATATTTTTTTGTCAGACATTTTTATCACCTCTTACATTACGTTTATATTTTAACAAGATTAAAATATTTTGATATATTACTCTAATATTTAATAGTTTGCTTAAAAATATAAAATTTATTTTAGGCATATGAAAAGAAATAAGAGATCAAATATGCGAGAATACTGGTCTATTATTTCTTTGATTATGCCTTAATATTGTTTAATAAAAATATAGAATTAAAAGCTTAGAACTCTTAATTGTTTATAGTAAAAAAATATAGTATTATATAATGTGAGGATAAGGTGAAAATTATTTTAAGCTGAATTTTGTCTTTAATTTGAGCTTTTAAACCACTTAAAAGATTGGGAGGAAACTTACTTGAAAAAAATAATAATGACTGGTGGAGGTTCAGCAGGACATGTTACCCCAAATCTTGCGCTAGTACCGAAGCTAAAAGAACTAGGATACGAAATAGAATACATTGGAACAAAAGATGGTATAGAAAGAAAGATAATTGAAGATGAAAATATAAAATACCATGCAATATCTAGCGGAAAACTAAGAAGATATTTTGATATAAAAAACTTTACAGACCCATTTAAAGTACTTAAGGGAATATTGCAAGCAATAGTTATCTTGAAAAAGGAAAAGCCCAATATAGTATTCTCTAAGGGCGGATTTGTAGCTGTGCCTGTAGTTATTGCTGCTCATTTGAGCAAGATTCCTGTTATTGCCCATGAATCAGATTTAACGCCTGGGCTTGCAAACAGGTTATCAGCCCCATATTGCACAAGAGTTTGTGTTACATTTCCTGAATCAGTAAAAAATATAAAAGATAACAAAGGAGTACTTACTGGTACGCCAATAAGAGAAGAATTATTAAAAGGCAGTAGAATATTAGGAAGACAAATATGCGGCTTTGAAGATAAAAAACCAGTATTGCTTATAATAGGAGGAAGCCTTGGTTCAAAATTTATTAATGATACTATAAGAAAAGTTATAGATAAACTTATTGAAAGTTATAATATCGTACACATATGTGGAAAAGGAAACATAGACAAAAGTTTAGAGAGTAGAAAAGCCTATAAACAATTTGAATACATAAGCGAAGAACTGCCGCATGTAATGAATGCAGCAGATATAGTTATTTCTAGAGCTGGAGCTAATGCCATATTTGAACTACTTGCTCTAAGGAAGCCAAATCTTTTAATACCACTATCAAAGAAGTCAAGCAGAGGAGACCAAATTTTAAATGCAGCTTCCTTTGAAAGAAGTGGATATAGTTTAGTAATTCAGGAAGATAATTTAAATGAGAGAATACTTTTAGAAAAGTTAGAAGAGCTTTATAAAAATAAAGATAAATTTATAAATAAAATGAGTTCAAGCTCTATAAAAAATGGAGTAGATAATATAATCAGGCTCATTCAAGAGCATGCTATATAGGGTTAGAAGTCCGAAAGTTAATTTTGGACTTCTAGCCCTATATGGCTTTTAAATTATTGTTAAAAAAGTATTAATGTTTAAAAAATAGAAGGAATATGAGAAGCAAATGTAGAATATAGCTTTTATAGATAATTAAATATAATTATTACTTAAGTAGGTATCCCAAATTTTGCTCAAACATCCAAAATCTTAAGTAGATATTCCAAATCTTAAGCAGACATCCAAAATCTCTGATTTTGAGATGATCACTTACACAGCGTGCTGGTTTTGAGATAGTCCCTTACTCTGAATTAATATACTATAATTTTTGTAAAAAATATCAAAGTAATTAGGTGAATTTTCTTAATATTTTAAATTAAACTTAAAATTGTTAAAAAATTATTTTGAATATATGACATAAAAGAGAGTAAATCAAAACATTTTAAGGTTTGTTTTGTGCTAAACAAGTAAGCAAGTTTAAATAACTCGGAAAATTACTTGCAAAATAAAAAGAATTGGTGTAAATTTAAAAAGAAAGGACTTACTGTTAACTAGTTACTATTATTTACTATAAATTTAGAAAATTGATTTGCAGTTTGATTTTATAATCAATTATAGGTTCATTTAATTTTAAAGTTTTGTGTTTAAAGTGAATTGGACAGGCTATTTATGGTATAGTGGTATGACCAGTTTGGAAAAGATAATATTATTAAATTGATTTAACATGTCTATATATGATTAAGTAGTAGCGACTGCTTAATCTTAAATTTATAGAAATATAATCGAGAAGGAAGGGAAATTTTCTATGAGAAAAATGAAGACTATGGATGGAAATACAGCTGCAGCTCACATTTCCTACGCATTTACTGACGTAGCAGCTATATTCCCTATAACTCCATCATCACCAATGGCTGAACATGTTGATGAATGGGTAGCTCAAGGAAGAAAAAATATTTTTGGACAAACTGTAAAGGTTATGGAAATGCAGTCTGAAGGAGGAGCAGCTGGTGCTGTTCACGGTTCATTACAAGCAGGTGCCTTAACTACTACATATACTGCATCACAGGGTCTTTTACTGATGATACCTAACATGTACAAAATTGCTGGAGAACTTTTACCAGGAGTATTCCACGTATCAGCAAGAGCTCTTGCTGCAAACTCACTTAGCATCTTTGGTGATCACCAAGACGTTATGGCTGCAAGACAAACTGGATTTGCATTACTTGCAGAAAGTTCAGTACAACAAGTTATGGATTTATCAGCAGTAGCTCACCTAGCAGCAATAAAATCAAAAGTTCCTTTTATGAACTTCTTCGATGGATTCAGAACTTCACACGAAGTACAAAAAATCGAAGTTTTAGAGTATGATGAGTTAAAAGGTTTAGTTGACATGGATGCTGTAAAAGCATTTAGAAGAAGTGCATTAAACCCAGATCATCCAGTAACTCGTGGTACAGCTCAAAACCCAGATATATACTTCCAAGAAAGAGAAGTTTCAAACAAGTATTATGAAGCGATTCCAGAAATTGTAGAAGGCTATATGCAAGAAATAACTAAGTTAACTGGAAGAGAATATCACCTATTCAACTATTACGGAGCAAAAGATGCTGAAAGAATAATAATAGCTATGGGTTCAGTATGTGATGCTATAGAAGAAACAATTGACTACTTAATGGCTAAAGGAGAAAAAGTTGGTTTATTAAATGTTCATTTATATAGACCATTCTCATTAGAGCATTTCTTTAAATATATACCAAAGACTGTTAAGAAGATTGCTGTTCTTGACAGAACTAAGGAACCAGGATCAATTGGTGAACCATTATATCTAGATGTTAAGAATGCATTCTACGGAAAAGAATGGCAGCCAGTTATAGTTGGAGGAAGATATGGATTAGGCTCAAAAGACACTGTTCCATCACACATTCTTCCAGTATTTGAAAACTTAAAAGCTGATGCGCCAAAAGATGGATTTACAATATCTATAGTTGATGATGTAACTAATACTTCATTACCAGTTGGAGAAGATATAGATACAACACCAGCAGGAACTAAAGCTTGTAAGTTCTGGGGTCTTGGATCAGACGGTACTGTTGGAGCAAACAAGAGTGCTATAAAGATCATAGGAGACCACACAGACATGTATGCACAAGGATACTTTGCATATGACTCAAAGAAATCTGGTGGTATAACAGTTTCTCACTTAAGATTTGGTAAGACACCAATCAAATCCCCATATTTAATAAATAAAGCTGATTTCATAGCTTGTCATAATCAATCATACGTTTATAAATATAACGTATTAGAAGGATTAAAGAAGGGCGGTAAATTCTTATTAAATACTATCTGGACTCCAGAAGAAGTAGAAGCAAACTTACCAGCTTCCTATAAGAAATTTATAGCTGAAAACAACATTGAATTCTATACATTAAATGCTGTTAAAATAGCTCAAGAAATAGGCCTTGGCGGAAGAATTAACATGATAATGCAATCAGCATTCTTCAAGATTGCTAATGTTATACCAGTTGAAGATGCTATAAAATACTTAAAAGATGCAGTTGTAACTTCCTATGGTAAGAAGGGACAAAAAGTTGTTGATATGAACAATGCTGCTATCGACAAAGGTGTTGAATCAATAGTTAGAATAGAAGTTCCAGCTAATTGGGCTAGTGCTGTAGAAGAAGCTGCTGCAACTACTGAAGTTCCAGAATTCATAAGCAAGATTGTTAACCCAATGAACAGACAAGAAGGAGACAAACTTCCTGTAAGTGCATTCATAGGAATGGAAGATGGTACATTCCCACACGGAACTGCAGCTTATGAAAAGAGAGGAATAGCTATAAATGTTCCAGAATGGCAAATGGACAAGTGTATACAATGTAACCAATGTTCATTCGTATGTCCACATGCTGCAATAAGACCAATACTTTTAACTGAAGAGGAAGCAGCTAAAGCACCAGCTACATTACAATCAAAAGATGCTAATGGAGCTAAAGGACTTAAATTCCATATAGCTGTATCACCACTTGATTGTTCAGGTTGTGGAAACTGTGCTGACATCTGTCCAGCTAAAGAAAAAGCTTTAGTTATGAAGCCACTTGATACTCAATTAGAAAAGGCTCCTACATGGGATTATGTTATGGCAGTATCACCTAAAGCAAACCCAATGAGCAAATTCAATGTAAAAGGAAGCCAATTTGAAAAGCCTTTACTTGAATTCTCAGGAGCATGTGCTGGTTGTATGGAAACTTCATATGCTAAACTTGTAACTCAATTATTTGGAGATAGAATGATGATAGCTAATGCTACTGGATGTTCATCAATCTGGGGAGCATCTGCGCCAGCTACTCCATATACTGTTAATCACAGAGGACACGGACCATCATGGGCTAACTCATTATTCGAAGATAATGCTGAGTTTGGTATTGGAATGTATCTTGGTGTTAAACAGTTAAGAGAAAAATTAGCTATGACTGTAACAGAAGCTATAGCTAATGCTCCAGAGGGTGAAGTAAAAGCAGCTCTTCAAGATTGGTTAGATAACATGAATGCTGGAGAAGGATCAAGAGAAAGAGCTGACAGAGTAGTAGCTGCAATCGAAGCTGCAAATTGTGACTGTCCTACATTAAAAGAAATATATGAAAACAAAGACTTTTTAGTTAAGAGATCAAACTGGATCTTCGGTGGAGACGGATGGGCTTATGACATCGGATACGGCGGATTAGACCACGTTCTTGCATCAGGAGAAGACGTAAATGTATTTGTATTTGATACAGAAGTTTACTCAAATACTGGTGGACAATCTTCAAAAGCAACTCCAACAGCTGCTATAGCTAAATTCGCAGCTAGTGGTAAAAACACTAAGAAGAAAGACCTTGGAATGATGGCTATGAGCTATGGTTATGTTTATGTAGCACAAGTTTCTATGGGTGCTGACAAGAACCAAACATTAAAAGCTATAGCTGAAGCTGAAGCATATCCAGGACCATCATTAATCATTGGCTACTCACCATGTATTAACCATGGATTAAGAAATGGTATGGGTAAGAGCCAACAAGAAGGTAAGAGAGCTGTTGAGTGCGGATATTGGGCAATGTACAGATACAACCCAGCATTAAAAGAAGAAGGAAAGAATCCATTCGTCTTAGATTCAAAAGAGCCAACTGCAGACTTCAGAGAATTCTTAATGGGCGAAGTAAGATATGCTTCACTTGCTAAACAATTCCCAGAAGCAGCAGATGCATTATTTGAAAAGACTCAAAGAGATGCTATGGAAAGACTTGAAGGATACAAGAAATTAGCAGCTCAATAATATAAAAAAGGTGAAGTGCTTGGCACTTCATCTTTTTTAGTTAAGAGTTGAGAATTGACAGTTTACAGTGAAGTAGGATTTTTCTACGAACTAGTTTGTAAGTTAACTTTCGACCATGTAATTCTTAACTTTGAAAAATATTTACTTAAATTTTAAAAAAGGCTTTTAAAATTATGGAATTAAGGTTAAAATTAGAACATAACAGTAAAAGGAGGTAATATCCTATGGATAAAGAAAATTTACATGAGTGTGGCTGTGGCTGCGGAGAAGAAAATAAAGGTTGTGGATGTGGCGAACATAATCACGAACATGATCATGAAGATTGCGGCTGCGGTTGTGGCGAACATGAAACTCTAATAGTTGATTTAGAGGATGAAGACGGAAACGTTGTTCCATGCGAAGTAATCGACGGATTTGAATATAAAGAAAATGAATATGCTATAGTTCAACATCCAGAAAACGGATCAATATTCCTATTCAAAGTGGTAGGAGAAGGTGAAGAAGGTGAACTTGTAATTCCAGAGGATGAAGAGTTCGAAGAAGTATCAGCTTATTATGAACAGTTAATGGCTGAAGAAGAATAAAAAAATTGAAAGCCGTTGCAGGAATGCATCGGCTTTCTTTATGACGTAATGATTTATTTCAGTTAAGAGTTAAGGGTGAAGAGTTAAGAGTGTTCTAATCAAGTAAGAAAGATCAATTATAACTCTTGACTCTTAATTCTTAACTTATATTGAAAGAGGTGTCAAGTTGGAAAAGCTAGCAATATTCGATGTAGATTATACTTTAACTAAAAGAGAAACCCTTATGGAGTTTTATGCATTTATGATAAAAAAGAGCCCAAGGCTTATAATTCATGCACCAAGAGCTGTTATATCAGCGTTTTTATATGCAGTAAGGGTGTTGGACTCAAAAATTGCTAAGGAAAACTTCATAGCTTTTATAGATGGAATAAAAGAAGAAAAAATGCAAGAGTTAGTAGAAGAATTTTACGAAAAAAGATTAAGTAAAATAATATATAGTGATGCCATTGATACTATGAGAAAGTTAAAAGCAGAAGGTTATAAAGTATATCTCATATCTGCTTCAGCAGAATTTTATTTAAATGAATTATATAAAATAAAAGAAGTAGATAAAATAATTGGCACTCGATTTACAAGTGTAGGCGGTAAGTATAGCAGAAAAATGGCAGGAGAAAACTGTAAAGGTGAAGAAAAAGTAAGAAGACTTATGGAAGTACTGAAGGAAGAGAATATAGAAGTGGACTTTAAAAATTCATATATGTTCTCAGACTCTTTGGCAGATCTACCTTTATTTAATTTGGTAGGCAATCCCTACCTTATAAATTATAAGAAAAATCATGATAAGATAAAAATACTTAATTGGAAATAGATGTGAAAATTAAAGTAAAAAGGGCGTGATCGTGTGAGTGAATGCGTAAATAAATATTATATATATAATAATGAAATAAAAGTTTGTGAGCAATTTGATGATAACCTTTTAGCAGGTGGAAAGTCACTATATGAAGTTATAAGAATAATAGATGGAAAACCTTTATTTCTACACAGACATTTAAACAGGCTTGAGAATTCCTGTAATATAACTAATTTACAAATCTGGCTTTCAAAGGACGAAATAAAGAATAAAATATGTGAACTAATAGAATCAAATAATACAAGTATAGGTAATGTAAAAATTGTATTTAAGTTTGATAGTGTCAACTCATTTTTTGCTTACTTTGTAAAACATCATTATCCTAGTGATGAAGACTATAAAAATGGTGTAAATACAATACTATATCATGGAGAAAGAGAAAATCCAAATGCTAAAATTATAAATGTGAATTTTAGAGCTGCTGTTGATAAAGAAATAAAAGAAAAAAATGCATATGAAGCCATACTTGTAAATAAAAAGGGGTATATAACTGAGGGCAGTAAATCAAATATATTTATGATTAAAGGAAATAGTGTGGTAACTGCACCGCTAGTAGATGTGCTTCCAGGTATAACAAGAGCTGTTATAATGGAACTATGTAGTGAAATAGGACTTGAGGTTTTAGAGAAGAATGTCCATTATGAAGACGTAAAGGACTTAGATGGATTGTTTATTTCTGGTACATCACCTAAGGTTTTACCAATAAGCAGAATTGATAATATAGAGTATGATTCAGTAAATAACAAAGCTATTTTAGAAATTATGAAAAAATATAATGAAGTAGTGCAAGAAGACACTAAAAGTTTCGATTAATAATTTTTGTTGGAGTGAAGTGAATGGAGTCCTTTAAAATAAAAAAAATATTGAATAACAATGTTGTTATAGCGCAAAAGGATAGGGATGAAGTTATATTAGTTGGAAAAGGCATAGGATTTGATTTTCCAAAAGGCAAAGACATTCCAGAAGACAGAGTGGAAAATGTCTTCATAAAGAAGACAGCGGCTATAGGAGCAAATTATCAAAAAGTGCTTCAAAGTATAGATAGCAGTATTGTTGGTCTTTCTGAAGAAATAATACATTTTCTAGAGAGAGAACTTAACACTAAGCTAAATGAAGCAATACATGTATCTTTGC
Source organism: Clostridium nitrophenolicum (assembly GCF_055391695.1). Classification (NCBI taxonomy): domain Bacteria; kingdom Bacillati; phylum Bacillota; class Clostridia; order Eubacteriales; family Clostridiaceae; genus Clostridium; species Clostridium nitrophenolicum. The sequence continues at coordinate 4,569,518 of NZ_AP042469.1, read as the reverse complement.
CAGATCATATAAGTTTTGCGTTAAAAAGGATACAAAAGGGATTAAATATAGAAAATCCTTTTAAAAACGAATTAAGCATATTATATCCTACAGAATATAAATTAGCTCTTAGAGCTGTATTATTTATAAATAAAAGATGTAATACAAATCTTCCAGAAGATGAAGCTGGATTTATATGCCTGCATATAAGGGCTGCTCTTACACAAAAGGATGTGTCAGAATCTTTAGCCTATACTAAAAAATTAGGTCAGGTATTAGATTTGATGGAGAAGCTTACAGGAAGAAGGCTAGAAAAAAATTCTTTAGGTTATGTAAGAACAGTAACCCATATAAACTTCATGATAGAAAGAGCTGAGAAGAATAAACCTATAAAAAATGACTTGCTTGATATAATAAAAAGAGAGATGTACAGAGAATATAGTGTTGCCGTTAAAGTGGCCCTAAAAATAGAAGATTTATTTTCAGTAAAAATAACAGAAGATGAAATAGGATACATAGCGCTGCATTTAAAGAGACTTTCAGAATGATAAAAAATACTAAGGAGAAAAGTATATGAAAAAGCTATTTGCTGTACTTCAAAAGATAGGTAAATCGCTTATGCTTCCAGTGTCGGTGCTACCTGCTGCAGGACTTCTGTTAAGGTTTGGTCAGCCAGACTTACTTAACATACCCTATATAGCGAAAGCTGGAGACGTTATATTCAGCAACCTTCCGATGATATTTGCAGTTGGTGTAGCTATTGGATTTTCAGGTGGAGAAGGTGTTGCAGCACTAGCTGCCGTAGTTGGTCAGCTAATTCTTGAAGGAGTTGTAAATATTGCACATGTAAACATGGGTGTATTTGGAGGTATCATAGTAGGTATTATTGCTGCAGTTTTGTACAATAGATATCATAATATTAGGCTTCCACAAGTGCTGGGTTTTTTTGGAGGAAAAAGATTTGTTCCTATAATTACCTCTATTGCAGTTCTTATTTTTTCGATATTAGGAATAATTGTATGGCCGCCTATACAACATGGTATAGATGTGTTTGCAAGGTGGGCATCCTCCTCTTATTTAGGACCAGCATTTTATGCATCAGGAAAAAGGCTATTGATCCCTGTAGGATTACATCATATATACTATCCAGTATTTTTATACCAATTTGGATCATATATAGGGCCAGATGGTGTAAAATATTTTGGAGATGCAGCTAGATATTTTCATGGAGACCCTACAGCTGGCATATTTATGGCATCAGAGTTTCCAATACTTATGTTTGGTCTTCCAGGTGCTGCTTTTGCTATGATAGCAGCTGCAAAGCCTGAAAATAGAAAAAAAGTTGCGGGAATAATGTTATCAGCAGCTTTTGTATCCTTTTTAACAGGGATAACGGAGCCTATAGAATTTTCCTTCATTTTTGTAGCCCCTGTTCTATTTGCATTTCATGTAATTGCTGCTTTTTCATCAGGTATTGTTACTAGTATTCTGCATATAAGATTAGGATACACATTTTCTGCATCAGCCATCGATTATATGATTGGATTTAATTTCGCACAGCATCCATTACTCTTATTGCCAGTAGGATTAGCATATTTCTTGTTATATTTTATTGTGTTTTATACTGTAATTAAAGCCAGAAACGTTAAGACTCCAGGCAGAGAAGATGAAGAAGAAATAAAGCTTCCACAAATTAATGAAGCTTTTTCAAATAAAGCTGCTTTAATACTGCAGGCTGTAGGTGGGGCAGATAATATAGATATGCTTGATTCTTGTATCACAAGATTAAGGCTTACTTTGAAAAATCCTAAAATCATAGATAAAGCATTGTTAAAGGCAACTGGCGCATCCGGCATATTTGATGTAGGAGACAATCTGCAGATAATATATGGAACGGAAGCTGAGAGCATTAAAGATGATATTAAGGCAATAATTTCAAATGGTGGATATCATCAAAAGGATATTAGTGAATTATTAATGAACATAAAATCCATAGAAGAATATACTGAGGATACATATAATACTAACTTGGAACTTATAATTACAAATCCTATAAAAGGAGAAATAATAAAACTAGAAGAAGTGCCAGATGTTGTGTTTTCAGAAAAAATACTTGGAGATGGATTTGCAGTTAAACCTCAAGATAACAGAGTGTATGCTCCTGTTGATGGAACTGTAAGAGTTCTATTTCCTACAAAGCATGCAGTGGCAATAAAAACTGAAGATGATATTGAGATCTTAGTTCATATTGGAGTGGACACTGTAAAATTAAACGGTGAAGGCTTCACTGCGTACATAAAGCAAGGAGATAAAATTAAAAAAGGTGATTTAATGATATCTTTCGATAAAGAATTAATTGAAGGCAAAGTAAAAACTTTGGTTTCACCAATAATCATAACGAGTATGGATAAAATATCTGACATAGATGTAAGTTTTGGATATGCAGAGGTCTGCAATAAGGTAGCTAAAGCTATAGTAAAAAAATAGGCACTTGGAGCAAGTGTCTATTTTTTTATCTGTAAGTTCACAATAATAGTTATACATGTTATAATAAATCTGAAATCCACTAATTACCAATGAGCCGGAAAATTGTGCTGTAAAGAGGAAGAAAAAGCTAACGATAATAATATAATAGTTAAACAATTTTCAGGGTTCAAATATAACTTGTCATATGCAAGGCACATGAAAATAAATAACAAGCCGGTAGGATAGCATATTTCACTTGTTATTTATTTTAATGTACCTATATTAATCAAGTGTTAATAATATCTACATTAAAAACTATGGGGGGGCTAATTGTGAAAAAGTTGTACACGGAATCTTCATTGGAAAAATGTATTGAAACTGCCAGTGGGGAGCTTGGCATATCCAAAGAAAGCTTAAAATATGAAATTGTGGAGCAGAAAAAATCACTATTTAGAAAAAGAGTAACTATACAAATAGAGTTAGAAGATGAGATGGTAATTGAAAGAAAAAAAGATGAAGAAAATTATGATTTAGAAGAATTAGAAATAATAGAGCAGGATTCACAAAATAGTGAGAAAGCCGAAGAGTATGTAGAGATAAATGAAAATGAGGGAACTGTAAGTATAGTACAAGGGAAAATAGTAGTTACAAATCCTAAAGATGGTGGAGAGCCTGCATGCATTATGGTAAGAGACAAAAATATAAAGGTTATTGTTGATGGTGCGGAGATAAATGGACAGAAATCTGTATTTGAAGAAAGTAATATAGCAGTTATTTTTGAGGAAACCAAGGCTACAAGAGAGTTAAACATCTCTTTAGTTAATAATAAAATGGAAGCTTATGCTAGGATAATTTACACACCACAAAACATATATAAGCTTAAAGATAAGAATAAAAGTAAAAGGTTAACATTAGAGGCAGAATTGGAATCTGAAATTCATCCCCCTAAATTTAATGAGGCAGAAGTTAAGCAAGAATTAGCAAATAATAATGTAGTTTATGGTATAATAGAAGAAAACTTGAAAAAATCTGTTGAAGGTTGTAGAGAAAAGATATTAATTGCAAAAGGACAACCGGTAACTGACGGAGAAGATGACTTTATAGAGATAAAATTTAAACTTGAGGAAGCATATAAAGAATTGCAGGAAGATAAAGTCGGCAATGTTGACTTTAAAAGCATAGGAGCTGTAGAAGCAGTACATAAAGGGGATATACTTGCAATAAGGCATCCGGGAAATGATGGACAGGATGGCCGTGACGTTACAGGAAAAATAATGAAATCTAAAATAGGTAAGAAAATAAAAATAAAGGTTGGGAATGGCGCTGCAATAAAAGATGGAGATGTAGTAGTAGCAGATATAGACGGAAAGCCTTGTGTAAAAAGTAATGTTTTTTACGTTTACCCAGTTCATGATATTAAGGGAGACGTAGATTTAAAGACGGGGAATATAAGGTTTATTGGCGATGTAATAGTATATGGAAGTGTAAAAGAAGGTATGGAGATTGAAAGCGGCAACCTTGTGGACATTGCAAAAGATGTAGAAAGAGCGGTAATAAGAGCAAGAGGAGATATCATTATAAAAGGGAATGTAATTGCTGGGAAAATATACGGAGGAGGAGATGATGTAGAAAAACTAAAAACTTTGAACAATCTTGAACAACTTAGGGAACTATTGAGCAATTTAGTATTGGCAGTAGAGGAAATAAAGAAATATAATCTCTTAGGGAAAGATAGAAAAGATGGGGAAATAATAAAAATTCTCATTGAAAATAAATTTAAAATGTTGCCTAAGATATGCTTCTGTGTAATCGCTAGTTTAAATATGCAGAAAGAAGATTATGCTGAAGAGAAATTAGTTGTTCTTGTAAAGTCTAAACTCTTAGGGATGGGACCAATTAACATAAAACATTATGTAGAGTTGGATGAGATAATTAGCTGTATAAAAGACAAACTTCAATCATTGAAGGATACCTTGGCTCTTCCAGTGAGTGTTAAGATAGCTTACAGCCAGGATTCTATTATACAAAGCTCTGGTGATGTAGTTATACTTGGAAAAGGGGAATACATATCGGATATAACAGCAAATGGCAATATATATTTTATACAGGATAAAAGTGTAGCAAGAGGAGGACGGTTAAAGGCTAAGGATGAAATCAAATGCAAAGTTGTCGGCAGCACTGCAGGGGTATCTACAAGAATAGAAGTGGAAAAAGAAGGTCATATATGGGTAGATGTAGCTTATCAGAACACAATATTTATGGTTGGAGCAAGGGAGTTTATATTAGATATGCCGAGCAAAAATGTACATGCTTACTTAGATGATTCAGGAGATATAGTTGTAGATAAGCTTAACCTATAGAGTACGGTGTTATAGAGTTAAGGAGGAGGAATTATAATGGAGAATAAGGACGTTAAAGTATTAATATTTAGTATAAATGGAGAACATTATGCAACGGATATCATGGAAGTTGAAAGAATCTTAGGATATGAGGAGCCAACGACCCTTCCAGATTCACCGGATTTTGTACAAGGCGTAATTAATTATGAGGGAAACATTTTACCTGTACTATCTCTTACAAAAAGATTTGGATTAGAAAAAGATGAAATTAAAAATGATGCAAAAATAATTGTTGCCAAACAAGATGGGAATAAGATAGGTATAATAGTTGATATAGTATCAGAAGTAAGGGATGTAAGCGACAAAAATATAGAGGCAGCACCAGATATAGTAGCAGGAATATCACAGAGATATATAAAAGGGTTAATCAAAATAGATGGCAAGATAATTATATTCTTAAATCTTGGCACTATACTTACTGAAGAAGAAAAAAAGCTTATATAGCGTGGAGTAAAGGGTGCATACTATGGAAAAACGAGAAATAAAAGTGGGAATAGCAGATATGAATACTGGCTCTTCTCCAGACAAAATTATAACTGTGGGATTAGGTTCTTGCATAGGCATAGTGTTATACGACAGAACAAGAGCTTTAGGCGGCCTGGCACATATAATGCTGCCAGACAGTACTCAATTTAATAATGTAACAAATCCGCTTAAATTTGCGGACTTAGCGATTCCATTATTAATAGAAGAGCTAGAAAAATTAGGAGCCTCCAAAAGAAATTTAAAAGCTAAAATAGCAGGAGGCGCATCCATGTTCAATTTTTCTGATAAAAGTATGATTATGGATATAGGAAACAGAAATGGAATAGCAGTCAAAAATACTTTAAATAAACATTCTATACCTATAATTGCTGAAGATGTTGGAGGCAATAAGGGGAGAACTATGATTTTTGACACCACAGATGGTTTAGTTCAGATTAAAACTGTAGGAATGGGAATCAAAGAACTTTAAATCAATTGACAATGGACAAAGGACAAAGGACAATGGACAATTTTCGATGCTTTGCCAGAGTCAAAACAATTAATTAAAAAATTATAATTCATTGTCAATTGTCAATTCTAAAAGATGGAGTGATAATAGTTTGGGAAAAATAAAAGTTTTAGTAGTAGATGATTCAGCCTTAATGAGAAAAATTATTTCTGATATGATAAATGAAGAAACAGATATGGAAGTAGTATACACAGCAAGAAATGGAGAAGATTTGCTAACAAAACTGCCTAAAATTATGCCGGATATAATAACCTTAGATGTAGAAATGCCTAAAATGGATGGAATTACTGCTCTTAAGGAAATGAAGAAACTAAATGTAAATATACCTGTAATAGTCTTAAGCAGTATTTCGCAAAGAGGCCCAGAACTAACTATGGAGTGCTTAGAAGCAGGGGCTTTTGATCTTCTGCCAAAGCCATCAGGAGCTATATCACTAGATATAAATAAGGTTAAAGCTGACTTAGTTCAAAAAATAAGGTTAGCTAATGAGAAAAAGGTATCTTTGCATCAGCACAAAGTTGTACCTAAAGTTGTTATGCCTGAAGGACCAAAAGTTGAAACTAAAAGTATTAAAAGATTAGGTTCTGATAAAATAGAAGCGGTAGTAATAGGTGCATCAACAGGGGGGCCAAAAGCATTATATGCAGTTATAACAGCTATGCCCGAAAGATTAGGTGTACCAGTTTTTGTGGTGCAGCATATGCCGGTGGGATTTACAAAGGCTTTTGCTGAAAGATTAAATTCAAACAGCAGAATAAAGGTAGTAGAGGCAGCAGATGGCATGGCTATAGAAAAAGATACAGTATATATTGCACAAGGAGGCTTCCATATGGAAGTAGGCTCAGATTCAAGAATTCATCTAAATAGTGAGCCCACTTTATGGGGGGTGCGTCCAGCGGTAGATAAATTATTTGTATCAGCAGCAAAGTTATATGGACCACGTGTTATAAGTGCAGTGCTTACAGGTATGGGTAAAGATGGAGCGCAGGGAACAGTAGAGATTAAAAAAAGCGGAGGTATTACTATAGCAGAAGACAAGTCTACATGCACCATATACGGTATGCCTAAAGCAGCTTATGAGACAGGTATGGTTGATATAGTATTGCCAATAGATAGTGTAGCAAACGAAATAATAAAACAGTGTCAGCTAAATAGGGGGTAAATCTTATGGATATGGTGCAATTTGAGCAGTGGGTACTCAAAGAGTTTAATATTAACTTATCCGCATACAAATCAAATCAGCTCCACAGAAGAATAAATAGCTTAATGTCAAGAGTAGGGGTACGAACTGTAGATGAATATATTGTACTTTTAAAAAAGGATCCAGTTCAAAGACAGAAATTTTTAGACTTTATAACTATAAATGTTTCTGAATTCTTTAGAAATCCTGAAATATTTGAAGAACTAAAAAACAAACTTAAAGGGGAACTTTTAAAAAGCAGCAGCTCACTTAAAATATGGAGTGCAGCATGTTCTATCGGTGCAGAACCTTACTCCATAGCAATGTATTTAGACGATCTTTCACCAAATGTAAGGCATAAAATAATTGCTACAGATTTAGACAGCACTATACTTGAAAGAGCAAAAAAAGGCGAATATGTTGCCTCTGAAATTAAAAATGTAAAGAAGGATTATATAAGTAAATATTTTACTATAATGGACGACAAATATAGTATAAGTCCTAAAATAAAAAGCATGGTAACTTTTAAAAAACATGACCTAATACTTGAAAGTTATGAAAAAGATTTTGATTTAATTGTATGTAGAAATGTGGTAATATATTTTAATCAGGATGTAAAAGATGTAATATATAAAAAATTCAGTCAGTCATTAAAAAAAGGTGGATTACTATTTGTGGGAGCTACCGAAAGCATATATAATTACAGGGACTATGGATTTGAAAAAGCTTCTACATTTATATACAGGAAACTATAAGGAGGGAATATATAAATGGATACATCACAGTATTTATCTATGTTTTTAGAAGAATCTATGGACAACCTACAAACATTAAATGATTCATTGCTTCAACTGGAACAGGAACCAAATGATATAGATAAGTTAAACGAAATATTTAGAGTAGCTCACACTATCAAAGGAATGGCAGCTACAATGGGATTCAATGAGATGGCAGAGCTAACTCATAAAATGGAAGATGTTTTATCAGAGTTTAGAGAAGGACATCTAAAAGTTACTCAAAAGGTTGTTACCGTGCTATTTAAATGCCTTGACACTCTTGAACAAATGGTAAACAATATATCTGATGGAGTTAATGAACAGATTCAAATTGAGGAAATAATAAAAGAGCTTGAATCTATAACAGAGGGGAAAATAGAAGATGTAGAAACTAAAGAGATTCTTCAAGAAGAACAAAATGAAGAAGATTCTAATTTAGATTCTCCTATAGAATTAAATGAATATGATATAAATATAGTCAAGCAGGCAGAAGATAGAGGGTATAACTCATATCAAATAAAAATACTATTAAGTAAAGATACCATATTAAAATCTGCAAGAGCATTTTTAATATTTAAGAGCCTTGAAGAATGTGGTGAAATAATAAAATCTATTCCTGGTGCAGAAGATATAGAAAATGAAAACTTTGATTTTGAAATAGATTTAGTATTTCTTTCAACGAAGAAAAAAGAAGAAATATATGACATTTTAATGAATATATCTGAAGTAGAAAAAGTTATAGTCGATAATGTAGATGTAAAGGCAGAAAAAGCGAAGAAGCTTGTAGAAGATCAGTTAAAAGTAGAAGATATAAAAATTAAGGCTGTGGCAAAGGAAGCTGAGATTATAGAGCCAAAACCAGCTGTGGAGACAGCAAAGCCAAAAACTAATAATACAAAGACTGCTCAAAAAGAAGTACATAAAAAAACACATCAATCTGTAAGAGTGGATTTAGATAGATTAGATAAGTTTATGAACATGGTATCTGAACTAGTTATCCATAGAACAAGATTAGAACAGATAAGTAGCAGCTATAGACTTAATGAACTAAATGAAACTTTAGAACAGGTTGCAAGAACTACTTCTGATCTTCAAGATTTAGTTATGAAAATAAGAATGCTTCCATTGGATACAGTATTTAATAGATTCCCAAGAATGATAAGGGATTTATCCGTAGAGCTTGGGAAAGAAATGGAGCTTATAATTCAAGGTGCAGATACAGAACTTGATAGAACTGTAATAGATGAAATAGGAGAACCTCTTATTCATTTAATAAGAAATGCTGCAGACCATGGAATAGAGTCAAAAGAAGAGAGAATGTCAAAGGGAAAGGACTCTATAGGAAAAATAAAATTAATAGCTTACCAAGAAGGTACAAAAGCTGTAATTAAGGTTGAAGATGATGGAGCTGGAATACCAGTAGAGAAAGTAAGAGCAAAAGCAGAAAGATTAGGAATAAGTACAGATGGTATGTCCGATAACGACATAAGAAATCTGATATTTATGCAGGGATTTAGTACGAATGAGCAGGTAACAGATATCTCCGGTAGGGGAGTTGGAATGGATGTTGTAAAGACAAAAATATCAGCTCTTGGCGGAACTGTAGATGTAATAAGCGAAAAAGATAAGGGATCAACTTTTATAATAAGGCTTCCATTAACGCTTCAAATTATTCAAGCACTACTTGTAAAAGTAGGAGAAGAAACTATGGCTATATCCTTAGGATACATTGACAGAGTTATTGATTATAGTGATGATTTAGTAAAGAGAACTAATAATAAAGAAGTTATAATTCATAATGGAAATGTAATACCTTTAATAAGACTTCATAAAAGATTGGATCTCGAAAAATCCTCTGCTCAGAAAAATTATATAGTTATAGTTAAAGTTGGAGAAAAGACTGTAGGACTTATGGTTGATGGATTATTTGGACAAAAAGAAATTGTTATAAAACCACTTGGAAAGACATTACAAGGGTTAAAAGAATATATAGGAGCAACAATATTGGGAGATGGGCTTGTAACATTAATATTAGATGTTGCTGCTCTAATATAAGGAGGTAAAAATAATGACCTATCAGGATCTTACTCCGATGCAGCTTGATGCGTTAAGAGAAGTAGGAAATATAGGCACAGGTAATGCAGCTACATCTCTATCACAGTTAGTAAACAATAAGATAGATATGACAGTGCCTGCAATAAATATAGTACCTTTTGATGACATTTTCTCCAGTATAGGAGGAGATGAAATAGTTGTAGGCGTTATTGTGAGAGTACTAGGAGACACTCCTGGAAATATATTATTTGTCTTTGACAAAGAAACTGCCTTGAAGTTGGTTGAAACCTTAACAGGCCAAAAAGAAGAGTACCTAAGTGAAATGGGTAACTCCGTTGTACAAGAAATAGGAAATATAGTTTCAAGTTCATACATGAACGCAATTGCAAAGTTTACTGGACTATCTATAACACCTTCTGTTCCAGCAGTAACATATGATATGCTTGGAGCTATACTTTCTACAACATTTATTGAATCAGGACAATTTGATGACTATGTACTTGACATAGAAACTATGTTTGTACAAGATAATGAACAAATTAAAGGACATTTTTATTATGTACCAATGCCTGGTTCGCTAGAAAAAATATTAAGCACACTAGGTGTATTTTAATAACATTAGGAGTAAATAAATTTGGAGGGAATAAAATGGCAAAAATATTAATTGTTGACGATGCTGCTTTTATGAGAATGATGATAAAGGATATATTAGAAAAGAATGGTTTCCAAGTAGTTGGAGAAGCAAATAATGGACTAAAAGCTGTAGAATTATATAAAAAGGAAAAACCAGATGTTGTAACTATGGACATAACTATGCCAGATATGGATGGTATAGAGGCGGTAAAGGAAATAAAAGCTTTTGACCCAGCTGCAAAAATAATAATGTGTTCAGCTATGGGACAACAGACAATGGTTATGGATGCAATAAAAGCTGGAGCTAAAGATTTCATAGTAAAACCATTCCAACCAGACAGAGTATTAGAAGCAATAAAAAAGATTACAGGATAAAATAAAAATTTTGCGGGGCAAAATTTTTATTAGAGGACAGTTGACAGAGGACAATTGACAGTGAAGGTGAGTTTTCTTCCTTACGTCAGAAAACTAATTTATTTTTTCAGGCTTGTTTGGCTAATGCAAAACATCGCTAATTAAAGATTTTTCGTAGTACAGCGGAGAAAAATCCTCCTTCACTGTCCTCTGTCAATTGTCCTCTGTCCTCTGAATAAAAGTTTAATATGTTTTTTAATGTAAAAAAAATAAATATTAAACTTTTATGAAATTTTGCTAAAGATATCAAAAATTCTTACGAAAATAGTTGGAGGTGCAACCATGCAGGTTGTTATATTTAAACTAAATGAAGAACAGTTTGCAGTGGAAACTGGAAAAGTTCAGAGTATAAATGATGCTATGGAAATAACAAAAGTTCCAAAGGCACCAGCCCATATAAAAGGTCTTATAAATTTAAGAGGAAATGTAATTTCACTTTTAGATATAAACCTTTTGCTAGGTACTCCAAAACAAGATGAAAAGCAAAATAATATTATTATACTTGAAATGGAAGATGAATTAGTTGGTATAACAGTAGATCAAGTAGATGAAGTTTTAGATGTTGAAGAAGAATTAATAGAAAAAGTTAATGATGGAAAGAAAGCATATATTGAAGGGGTTATAAATTTTAAGGATAGAATAGTAACACTAATAGATATAGATAAACTTCTTTCCAATTAGAATTTGCACTAACATTTAGAAATGAGGGGAAACTATGGCAGACGTATTGTCACAGAGTGAGATTGATGCCCTTTTAGCTGCCTTATCAGCTGGAGAGCTTTCTCCAGATGAAATGCCCAAGGAAGAAGATAAGCAAAAAGTAAAACCATATGATTTTAGAAGTCCTCAAAAGTTTTCCAAGGATCATATAAGGACTTTAGAACTTATTCATGACAACTACGCTAGAATAATTTCAAACTATTTAACTGCCCAAGTTAGAAATAATGTAAAAGTCAAGATAGAGTCTGTACAGCAAATAACCTATGAAGAATTTATTCATTCAGTACCAAATCCAACTATATTGACGGTATTTAAAATGCCTCCTTTAAATGGATCTGTATTGTTTGAAACAAATCCTCAATTTGTTTTTCAAGTAATAGATGTACTACTTGGAGGAAATGGAATTGGAAAGTTCAAAAATAGGGAATTCACAGACATTGATAAAAACATTATAAAAGTTGTAAATGCAGGGCTCATATCTAATCTAAGACTTGCCTGGGAGGATGTATTAGAAGTTCATCCAGAGATAGAAGGTCTTGAAACAAATCCTGCTCTTAACCAAACTTTAGCACCAAATGAGCCGGTAGCATTAATTACCTTCTCAGTTGAAATGGGCAAAAGTAGTACTTTTATAAACATTTGTATACCATATTTAAGCATTGAAAAAGTGCTTGATAAATTAGTTGTTCAATACTGGTTCCAGGAAAATGATGAAGATGTATTGCAAGAATCAAGAGATAAATTAAGAGAAAGACTTAATATAGTAAATATAAAACTAACTGCTGTTCTTGGAAGGGCACAAATTACTGTAAATGAATTTTTAAGGCTTGGTGTAGGTGATGTAGTAACGCTTAATGAAAAAACTAGCAGTCCTATTAAATTAGTGGTGGAAGATGAACCATATTACTACGGAAAGCCAGGAATATTGGGCAAAAATATGGGTGTTCAGATACTAGATATTATAGATAAGGATGTGGAAAATTATGGGTAATGGGTTTCTTTCACAAGAAGAAATAGATGCACTTTTAAATGGAGGAGATACGCAATCCAGCCCATCAGAAGAGCAGTCAATGCCTGAACTATCGGATGTGGAAAAGGATTTGCTTGGAGAGATAGGAAATATATCTATGGGATCAGCCTCCACTGCACTTTCTACAATTATAGGTCAACAGGTAAATATAACTACACCAGTAGTAACTTTAACAAGATTAAAGGATTTAAAGGATGGATTTGAAGTTCCTAATATTGCTTTAGAGGTTAAATACACTAGTGGTATAGTTGGAGAAAATCTTCTTGTAATGAAGTTAAATGATGCTGCTGTCATTGCCAATCTAATGATGGGTGGAGATGGAATAATTTCTGATGGTATATCAGATCTTTCAGAGATAGAGTTGAGTGCAGTATCAGAAGCAATGAATCAGATGATAGGATCAGCAGCTACATCTATGGCAACTATGTTCATGAGAGAGGTAAATATATCACCGCCATTATCAACAATTTGGAATGATTTAACCTCTCCTTTATCGCAGAATATTTCAGAAGATGAAGTAATCGTAAAAGTATCATTTTCTCTAACTATAGGTGATCTTGTAGATAGCCATATAATGCAGCTGTTGCCAGTAGCTACGGCTAAAAAGATAGTTTCAATAATGATGGGACAGGAAGAATCTGAGGCACAAACTACTGTACAGCAATCTGAACCACAAAATGTGAATCAGCCACAAAGTGTACAATCTAAACCGCAGCATTCTGAGCCTGAGATACAGTATATGCAGCCTGAACCACAAGCGGCGTATGGTGGGTCTTATGATATATCTGAAAAACCTGCAGATGTACCTAAGCAACCAGCTGTGGAAGTACATAAAGCAACATTCCAGCCTCTAGCACAGGCGCCAGCAAATGCAGGTATGCCTAAAAATATAGATTTAATATTAGATGTACCTCTAGAAATATCTGTTGTTCTTGGACGTACAAAAAAGAATATAAAGGATATATTAAATCTTGGAACAGGGTCTCTCATAGAGCTTGATAAATTAGCAGAAGAACCTGTGGAAATACTTGTAAATGGCAAAAAAGTTGCTTACGGTGAAGTTGTAGTAGTAGATGAAAACTTTGGTGTAAGAATTACGAGCATAGTAAGTAGTGAAGATAGAATTAAATCATTAGGAAAATAAAACAGCCTTAAACTAGGCTGTTTTTTATTAATTGTTAACTATAACTTTAACTAGTTATTTTAATTAAACTAATGCAAATATTAAAATAGGCAAAAAACAGGCATTTTAAGCAAAAAATAGGCTATTTTCTTTTATTTTTAAGGTATAAATATATTATATATATATCCGATAATACTAATATTAAGAAGAAGAGAATAAGTTGGTCAAAAGACGTTGGGAGTGTATTTATATGAAGATCAATGGAGTTGATCCAAGTAAAATGATAAAGCTTTACTCAAATGCAAAGCAGAGTGTGGATAAAACAGATAAGGTGAAGAAAAGTGATTCAATACAGATATCATCTTTAGGAAAGAGTCTAAGCACATATTCACCAGATGGTAACTTGGTAAATTCAAAGGAAAAAGTAGAAAAGATAAAGAATGAAATAGAGAACGGTACTTATAAAAGAGATTCAAAACTTGTAGCAGCAAAAATTCTTGAAGAGATAAAGAAAAAATCGGAATAGATTAAGTTGGAGGTGTGGAATGACTGCTGAGTTAAACAAAATAATATTGGAAGAGCATAAAGCATTAAAAATATTGCTTGAAGTATTAGATGAGCAGTTTGAATACCTTACAAAAAGAGATGTATTTTCCTTAGATAAGGTATCACATAAGCTTCATGAGTGCAGTGTAGAAGTTGCTCATTTAGAGATGGAAAGAAGGAAGTTAACTGACGGTGAAGCTATGAGCAAAATCATAGAGCAAGTAAAGGATGAAGAGCTAGAAAATAACTACAGAAATATAGTAAAACTTTTAGAGGAAATACAGCTGCAAAAAGAAACAAATGACATGCTGATAAGACAAGGTTTAGGATTTACAACGCAAATGTTAAATGTCCTAAACCCTGATAAATGTCCGAAGACCTATAATTCCTATGGAAAGAGAAGATAAGGAGATGAGATAATGTCTGGTTTATTTGGGACTTTTAATATATCAACTAGAGGATTGTTTGCTCAGCAAAAAGCAATAGACACAACCTCTCACAATATAGCAAATGCTAATACAGAAGGATACTCGAGGCAAAGGGCTACTTTTCAAACCTCTAGGCCTTTTCCTATGCCTAGTTTAAATAATGCAGTAGGACCAGGACAAATGGGTACAGGTGTTGACGTTGCATCTATTGATAGAATAAGAAATAGTTTTCTTGACTATCAAGTAAGAGTAGAAATGGGGATAAATGGTCAATTTACAGGTAGAGACAAGTTCTTAAGTGAAATAGAAAATATAATGAATGAGCCTACAGATACAGGTATCTCTAGTTTGATTGGTAAGTTTTTTGATTCATGGAACACCTTAGCAACTTCTGCAAGTAAATCTAATGCAAAGTCTATAGTGGCACAGCAATCACTAGCGCTTGCTAATGAGTTAAATCATAGCTATACAGAGCTTGAAAGCCTTAAAAAAAATACTCAAACAGTTATAAAGGATACTGTATTTGATATAAATAGCATAATAACACAGTTAAATCAAATAAATCAGCAAATAGCGCAAGTTAAGGTAGCAGGAAATAACCCAAATGATTTAATGGATAGAAGAGATCTTTTATTAGACCAATTAAGTTCTAAGTTTGGTATTAAGGTAGATAAAAGAGCTTTTGATGCTTATGATGTAACTACATCTAATGAATCTAAGTATGCTGAAGCAGGAGACAATGGAATTCCACCTATGGCAGCTGACGGTAAAACACCGTTAAACTTAGTACAAGCTATTAAGCCTGAGGATACTTGCAGGTTCTCATATATAGACAGTATTGTTAAGGATGGTTCATCAGAAGAAAAGTTTGATGGTGCTGGAGCCTATACAATTACCTATTATAAAAATGGTGATAAGACCACAGATGCCAATAAAGTAACAATAAAAGTTAATATTGCAGATACAGGTGCTAAGGGAGATGCAAACTATGTAAGCGCTGAAGACAAGTTTAAGCAGCTAAGTGAATGTAGAGTTCTTTGGGCTAACAACAATGGAGTGGCATTAAAGATTGATGGAAACGGTAAAGTAACTAGTACTAAAGATGCAGATAACTTAGCTAAGTCAGATACACCTTTAGAAGTGGATTTTGAAAATTTAGCATTATTTAAAGCTCCTTCTGGTGAATTAAAAGGATATATGTCAGTTCAGAAAGATATAGATACTTATGAAGGCCAACTAAATAAATTTGCAAAAGCATTGGCGCTTTCAGTAAATGCTATAATGAGCCAAGGCTTAGACCCATCAAAAGATAGTGCCACAGATATAAATAACTTCTTTGTAAATGCAGATGCTGCCAAAAAAGGAGTTTATACTGGAGATGTTGCGGGAATAACTGCAGCAGAAAAAGAGATTACTGCTGCAAATATTACAGTGAATGATGCAATATTAAAAAATCCTATGCTAATAAAATCTGCAGCACAATATGATGCTAGCGGTAACCCAATAGGAGAAAGTGATGGAACAAGAGCTTTAGCTGTTGAAATGCTTAGAGATAGTTTGATGAAAATACAAGATATAAGTTCTGAATCTACAAGAAAGGATTTTTTGAAAGATAGTTTTAAGACTGATTCAAAGTTAAATATATCTGTAATAACAAATGCTACCGGCGGAATGACATTAGATAGCTATTTTAAAGATACGGTAAATAGACTTGGTATACAGGAACAAGAAGCTAGAAGAATGGTAACAAACCAGGCTAAGATGCTGGCAGGCTTTCAAGAATCAAGAGACTCCATATCAGGAGTATCCCTTGATGAAGAAATGGCCAATCTTGTTCAGTTTCAACACTGCTATCAAGCAAATGCAAAAATTATATCAACAGTAGATCAGTTGCTTGATGTTGTAGTCAACGGACTTAGAAGATAAAGAGGTGATAAAAGTTGCGTGTAACAAATAAAATGCTTTCAAATAATTTTTTAAGTGATATGAATAGAAATATGCAGAGTTTAAAAACTATTCAACAACAAATGACGACAGGAAAAAACTTTGCAAAACCTTCAGACGACCCCTTTAATGTATCAAGGTCAATGCAGATGCATACGTCAATAGGTGCAAATAAGCAATATAATAAAAATATAACTAATACAATAAATTGGATGGATACTACGGATACATCATTGGGACAGTTAGGGAATGTATTTCAATCAATAAGAGAAAAGTTAGTTTCAGCAGGAAATGCAGCCTATGGTTCAGAAGAAAGAACTAAGATAAAAGACGAAATAAACCAAAGGATAGGGCAAATTTCTCAAATATTAAATACAAGCTTTGATGGTGAGTATATATTTGGTGGAACAAGAGCTACAACAAAGCCTGTAGATGCTGTAACAGATTCTAAGGTCGGTTCAGTAACAAAGGTTACTACCGGTGGTGACGCTAGTGTATCTGGAACTTTTTATGGTTCTGGAAAAGTAACTTTTAAAATAGAAGCAGCAGCTGTAGATGCTTCTACTCCACCAAAGGTTACAAAGGTAAATGTTTTAAAAAGCACAGACGGCGGGACTACTTATAAACTAGTGTCTACACCAAGCGCTAAAAGCGATGGTACCTTTGATATAGGAAATGGATTAACTTTCACAATACCAGCTGATATGGGAAATAAGACCAATGCTACGGATCCTACACAGAGAACCACTTATACCTTTGATTGTGAATCCTCAGGTAATACAAAACTTGTATACCTAAAAGGAGACGGAACAGAATTAGATCCTAATAGTACTGACCCAGCCTCACAAGATGCAATTCAATTGGGAATGATAAAATCAAACAGGCAAACAGAAATTTCTCAAGGGGTATTAGTAAAATATAATGTTTCTGCAGAAAGCGTTATAAGCTATAAAAAGAAAGATGGAAGTGAAGATGATATAAGAAATCTTCTTCAGAGAATAGTAAATCATCTTGATGGTAAAGATGATACTGGAACTTCCATTTCTGCAGATGCAACAAATAAACTTACAACAGGTGACTTAGGAGACATAGATGATGCAATGTCTCAAATATTAAAAGTTCGTTCAGAGGTTGGTGCTATGCAAAACAGAATGGACAGTGCTAAAGACCAAAATGAGCAATCAAATTTCAATATGACAGATATACTATCTAAAACAGAAGATATAGATATAACTGAAAAAACTATGGAATTTGCAGTTATGCAGACAGTATATTTAGCATCACTACAAACCAGTGCTAAAGTGCTTCAACCAACACTTATGGACTATATGAGATAAGAAAATAAAAGGACAGTGTAGAGCTAATAGTTTATTTTTCACTGTCAACTCTCAATTGTCAACTGTCCACTAAAAAAAGGGGTTGTTAAGTATGAAATTAAATACAAAGTATCATGGTGTAAAGGAATATGAAGAAAAAGACATAGTAGAATTTAAAAAGGGACTTCCCGGTTTTGAAAAATTAAAAAAGTTTATTTTGTTTCCAGTAGAGGAAAATGAGGTATTCAGCATACTCCACTCTGTGGAAGATGAGGATATAGGTATTGTAGTAGTTTCACCTTTTCTTTTTATAAAAGATTATGAATTTGATTTAAAAGAAGAAAAAGCAAAAGAGCTTGAATTGGAAAGTCATGAAGATGTATTTATTTTAAATACAGTAACATTAAGCTCTAAAATAGAAGATATAACAATAAACCTAAAAGCTCCAATTGTAATTAATATAAAAAGAAGATTAGGTGAACAAATAATATTAGATAATCCAAATTATGATATTAAATATCCACTATTTAGGGAATAATTATTTAGGAATCGTATATGGAGACGAAAGACTCTAAGGAGATGGTTAAGTGTTAGTAGTTAGCAGAAAAAAAGGTGAGTCGCTGCTTATTGGTGAAGACGTAGAAATAACTGTAGTAAAAATAGATGATGGCTCTGTAAAACTTTCCATATCTGCACCTAAAAACATAACAATTTTAAGGAAAGAACTATATAAAGAAATAGAGGCAGAAAATAAAAATGCAGCGGCTGCGGATCTAAGTGTTTTAAAGAATATAAGAAAATAGAGTAACGGATTTTGTCTACTGCTAATTTTATCCGATGTTTTCTGATGGTATTAATATAATCAGAATTTAAGATTTTTATAAGGAGTGTATAGCATGGAAGTTAAAAGTGTTAGTCAAGGAGGACAAACATCTTTAGATCTTAATCATGTAACAGTAGATAATATAATAAATGCGGAATATTCACAGCAAAATAATAGTTTGAAATTTGATGAAAATAGCAATAATGAAGTGAAAAGAATAAGTGATAAAGATGTAAAAAAGGCCATAGATAAATTAAATAAGCTTTTTGAAGATAAGGCAACTCATATTGAATATGAGTCATATGGAAGACATAAAGATATGACTATAAAAATTGTTGACGATGTTACTAAAGAAGTTATTAAGGAAGTTCCACCGAAGAAAATAATCGATATGGTAGACAAACTCTGTGAATTAGCTGGTCTCTTTGTAGATGACAAAGCATAAAAGCATTACTGCTCAGTGCTAAAATACTGATTATTCACTTAAGGGGGTGTTTCTATGGAATTTAGGTTAAATAAAATAGACCCAGAAGTGCGTCAAAGAGTGAAGGAAACTACAAGTGCTGGTAAGATTCATACTAAAAGCGGAATAGTAATAAATAAGGATAATCAGAACAAAAAAAATAACAATCAAGAGAGCTTTGATTCTGAATTAGAAAAACAAAAAAAGAAAAAAGAAAAAAAAATATTATCTGTAGATGCAGTAAAAGTACAGGAAGTAGAAGTTTCAGCTTATAAAGAGGAAATAGAAAGCCAAGCTAAAGATGAAGAAGCCGGTCATATTTTAGATGTAAGAAGATAATCGCTAGAGAATTAAGATTTATTTAATATAATAAACCTTAATTCTCAGTTTTTTATTAAATAAAGTAAATTTACATACGATAATTAAATTAAGGGTCAAGAGGGGAAAGTTAAGAATAACTTCATTAACTTTTAATTTTCAGCTCTCAACTCTCAACTTAAAAAAAGGGAGTGTTAAGTATATGTATGCACAAAACGCATATAATGCATATAAAACCAATAGTGTAAACTATGCATCAAAAGAGCAGTTATTACTTATGCTGTTAGATGGGTCTGTAAAGTTTGCTAAAATGGGAAGACAGGCTATTTTAGATAAAGATGTAAAAAAGGCTCATGAAAATATAGTAAAAACTCAGAATATATTTTATGAACTTATAGTTACGCTTGATGTAAACAAAGGTGGAGAGTGGACTAATTCTCTTATGAGTATATATGATTTTATAGTGAGAAGACTTGTACAAGCAAATGTAAAGAAGGATATAGCAATAATGGACGAGGTTATTCCCTTAATCGAAGAGGTAAGAGATACTTGGAATCAGGCTTACCAAATATCAAAGGGATCCAAGTAGTAATTGATTAAAATTAAGTAAATATTAAAGGGAAAGTGAGGATATAAAAATGAGTGATATAAGTGGAGCAGTTAGTAGACTTAGAATTACGGGTATGGCAACAGGTATGGATGTAGATTCAATGGTTAAGAAGCTAATGGATGCAGAAAGATTGAAGCAGGATAAGCTTAAACAGCAGCAAACTTACCTTCAATGGACTCAGGATGCTTACAGAGATCAAATAAACACTTTAAAAGCTTTTTCTAGTAAGAATTTTGATATATTAAGCTCGAGCTCTATACTAAATGAAAATACATTTTCAGGATTTGAGACAAGTGTTAATTCTGGAACTAGTGTATCAATTAAAGCAGGTTCAGGTGCTGCTGCTGGAAATTATAAAATAAATGTTATTAACATGGCTACTAATGCTAGCAAAGTTGGTACAACTATTCTTAATACCAAAACAATGGCGACAGGTACACCTCCAGTTACCATTAATAAAGGAAATAACGATGAGCTTATGATTACTGTTGGAGGTAATACTAAAACAATCAATATAGCAGAAGGTTCTTATAATCCATCTTCATTGGCTTCTGCTGTGAATTCAAAGATAGCTGAAGATGCGGATTTAAAAGATAATGTAAGAGCAATAGTAGATTCTACAGGTAAAAATATAAAATTTGAATCAATATTAAAAATAAGTACGGGAGATGCTGCAAAGACATTTACTGTAGATTTAGGTGATGGAAGCGGTGCAAAAACTATAACTTTAAACGATGGAACTTATTCAATGAGTGCATTGGCCACACAAATCAATAGTAAACTATCTGCTGCAGGAGTAGATGCAAATAAATTTAAAGCTGTAGTTTCAGACAGTGGAAACGGAATTAAATTTAGCAATACTTATACAAGCGACGTTACTGTAGATGGAACTTCAGTAACATCAGGAAGTACATCAGCTATTATAAGTAAATATGAAAAAGATTTTTCTTTATCTACTGGTACTCAAGGTTATAAACCAAATGTAGATGCAGCAACTAATACTGTATCATATGACAAAGTGTTATCTTCTGCCTTTGGCAATAATTCATTAAGTATAAAAATTGGCAACAACTCTGCTGAAACCTTAAATTTATTTGACCAAACAGATCATACAAGTGCACTTGATATTCCTTATAACTCTACAGATTCTGATGCCTGGGATAAGGTTATAAGTTCAATTAATTATGCAATTTCAAACAATGCAAATTTAAATGGTAAGGTATCCGCTGAAAAATCTGCTGATGGAACAGGCATTGTATTTAAATCAACGGTGTCAGATCAAATAAATGTAAGCGGAAGTGCATCAACGGCTCTTGGCTTTGGAAATAGTGTAAACTTGTCTATGAACTTAAATGAGAAAGCAGCAAATATTTTTGGAGCAGGAGATATAAGTTTTAAAATTAATAATACTACATTTAATTATAGTTTAGGTGGAGCAGATTCAAAAAAGACTTTAAATGATATTATAAGCGACATTGAAACAAAAGAAAATGTGGATATAAGCTATAGTCAGCTTACAAAACGTTTTTCTATAACATCCAAAGCTACAGGGGCTGCACAGACTATATCAGCTTCAGACACCACAGGAAGCTTTGTAGGAACATTATTTGGAGGAGCAGTGAACGCTACTGGTACAGATGCTCAAGTTGAAATTACTGAACCAGGCCAACCAAAGACAACAGTATATCAGGCCTCCAATGATTTTGCAATTGATGGTATCTCATACAGTCTAAAAGACATAGGAGAGACAAGCTTTACTACAGGAGGAAATCCAAACAAAATAGTAGATAAGGTTAAAGATTTTATAAATCAATACAATTCACTTATTCAAGGTATAAATGACAAAATAAGTGAAAAGAAACAGTACACTTATAAACCTTTGACGGATTCCCAAAAAGCAGATATGAAGGATGACGATATAAAAAAATGGGAAGATAAAGCTAAGCAGGGTATAATCTCTAATGATAGTGACCTACAATCGATGCTCACTAAAATGAGAACATCATTTTATGATGCAGTAAAGGATGCTGGTATTTCACTTAATGACATAGGATTATCAACAACTAATGATTTGTCTAAGAGCGGACAAATAGTTATTGATGAGGAAAAGTTAAGAACTGCAATACAAAACAATCCAGATAAGGTCATGAATATATTTATTAAAAAATCAAATTCTCAACCTAGCTATATAGCTAGCGATTCAAAGGATATTAATGCTGCAGCAGATAGACAAACAAGATATAATGAAGAAGGTATATTTCAAAGATTAAACGATATAATGCAGGATTATACTAGAACCTTTAATGGTAAGGGTACACTTATAAAAAAAGCTGGAATAAAGGGAGACTCTACGGAATATAATAATGCTTTTACAGATAGAATTAAGGAAAAATTAACTGCAATATCAAATATGGAGAAAGCATTACAGGTAAAAGAAGAAAACTATTATAAAAAGTTTTCTGCTCTTGAAACAGCTATGAGTAAGATGAATTCACAGCAGGCATGGTTAGCTCAGCAGCTCGGAAGTAAATAGGTGGTATTATGGAAAATATAGAGCTAAAAAAACAGCTCGAGACTTATAATGCAGATACTCTAAAGCTTATAGAAAGTCTTGAAAAAGAAGATTTCGATGCTCTTGAAGGCCTATTAAATAAAAGACAGCAAACTATAGACCGTATTAGTAAATTAGACTATACAGAGCAGGAATTTTCGGAAACTGCAGAAGAGCTGCAAATACTGGTGTATCAAAAAAAGCTTTCAGAAATAATGCTAAAAAGAAGAGAAAGCGTAAGAAAAGAGATAAATAAAATATCAAATGCTAAAAATGCCAGTAATATGTACAATAAGGGCATATATAGCAATTCTAGGATATTTAATAAAACAATATAAATTGCTAAGAGGCTTAGGCCTCTTTTTTTGTCACCTTTTTTAGTAAAGGTCGTATATATTAGGTGAAAGGGGTTGATAAATATGGCAGCTACAACAACAAAACTAAGCAGCACACTAGTCATCAAATACAAGGACGGTGTGGACAAAAATGGAAAGGAGATAATTAAAAAACAGAGGTTTGCAAAAATAAAAACTACAGCCACAGAGCAAGCCTTATTTGACACAGCAGTGGAAATAGGAAAGCTCCTAGGAAAAACACTAGATGAAGTGCTTAGAGAAGATCAAAGCGGAATAATTAACGCATAAAGTTAAAGTAAAAATATTAGGGGGTTATGTTTATGAGTAAAACATTAGTTATGAATTTCTTAAATGAAGAGGGAAAGAAGATATCTATAAGGGTCAATAATGTAAAGGAAGATATAACAGAGGTGGAAGCTAAAGCAGCTATGGATGCTATAATTGCAAAAAACATATTTGCAAGCTCTGGTGGAGACTTAAAGTCAAAGGATTCTGCTCAATTAATTGACAAAACAACTTCTGATTTTGAGGTGAAATAGAATATAGAGAGCTAATTCAGAGGTAATCTAAATTGGTAATTTTTAATATTCACATTAGGGTAAGTAGTTATCTAAATCAATTATTTTTCCGACAAAAGTAGGAAAAAGTTTTATAATTGTTAACTGTAAATTCTAAACTTTCAACTTCTCAAATAAAGGAGTTATTTATATGAACGCAGATCTATTGACTATGATAGGAAATGTAGGTTTTCCAATAGCTGTATCCGTATATCTCCTTGTACGGCTAGAAAGTAAATTGGAAGTACTTACAACAAGTATAAATAATTTATCCGCTGTTATAAATAATAAATTCAGTGAGAAATAAGGTAGGACTTTTAAAAAGTCCTACCTTATTTTTGTTGATGCAATAAAAGCAGTCATATATCGCAAGTTTTTACATATAACTCAAGAAAAATGTCATGCAATTGTTGGAAAAAAATTTAAATTATTTGCAACAAAATAATCAAAAAATGTATATGTATAGTAGATAAACAATTAATTCCAATAAATATATAAGTTATTTAATATTAAAAACTTTTATCTATTACATATGCAGTAGATGAGTAGGAGAAAAGGAGAAAAGGAGAGAAGCAAAATGAAAATTAATCAAAAAGAATTAAAAAAACTAATTGAAGATGTAAAAAGGGGAAAATATGAAGCCTACATAAAGCTGAAAGAAATGTTTATAGATTATACTAACAACTTATATAAAAGATATATAGGTAGCAGCTGTGGGAATAAGTACTACTTTGATTATATAACTATGGTAGAAGATGAGATACTTGATGGAATTCATGAATTTGAAGGTATAGATCCCAAACAATTCTGTGCTTATATAAATGTGCTTATAAAAAATTGTTGTCTAAGATTTTTAAGAGATTATGTTAAGCCATCATATAAGATAAGCTCCTTAAATGAATGCTATAAAAGTACAAACATTACAAAGTATTCGTCAGATATGATTCGAGTTGAAGAATATGTAATAGTTAAAATTACAAATGAAGAATTAATATATAAGGAACTAATGCCGAGGCTTAGCAAGAAACAAAGAGATGCCCTTCAGTGCCAATTGAGTGAGGTTGAAACAATTGAGGAATATGCAAAAAGAAAGAAATATAAAGAGGCAACTGTAAGATCATATGTTAGTAAGGCTATTAAGAAACTCCGAAACAACCCAGATAAAAATAAACTAGCAAAAAAATATATGATAAATTTCTAGTTATGGAGGGATTGAGATAGATAATCTAGAGTTAACTGAGATTATAAAAGAGGCACAGGGTGGAGATAAAAAGTCACTGGAAATTATTTTGAAAATGTACAAACCTTTAATAATAAAAAATGCAGTTAGAATTTATATAAAGGAACATCAGCTAGAGGATTTAGTTCAAATAGGGAATATAGCCCTAATTAATGCTGTATATAAGTATGATTGTAGCAAAAATGTTCCCTTTCTTTCATATGCAAAAACAGCAATACAAAACTCCTTCAATGGAGAGTTAAGAAAGGTGATTAGTAAAAAGAATAATGAAAAATTTAGTTGTAGTTTAAATAGCCTAACTAAAGATGGTATAGAAATTATTGAATATTTAGTATCAGATGAAAATGTAGAGGAGGCAGCTATTTTAAAAGAAGAAATAACTATACTTAGAGCTACATTAAATATGCTATCCACTAAGGAAAGAGAGATTATAGATTGGGTTTATTTTAAACAAAGAACTATAAAGGAATATGCAGAGCTAAAGGGACTTAACAGAACTACAGTTGTAAAAAGAAAGACAAGGGCAATAGAAAAACTGAGGAAATTTTTTAGTTGACAGTTGATAGTGGAAAGTGGATAGCTATGGGTGATTTTCTTACACTGTCAGCTGTCAATTGTCCTCTGTCAACTGAATAATTGGGGGTGTTAAATTTGAGCAGTATACTAATAAATGATGAAAGTATAATGATTTTTAATCCTAAGTTGGCACAGCTTTTGGGACTTAATGAAAGTATAGTATTGAATCAAATTCATTATTGGTTAGAGAGAAGTAATAATATATTAGAAGGTAGGCCTTGGGTATACAATAGCTATGAACAGTGGCATAAGCAAATAGGCTTTTTATCTGCAAGCACCATAAAAAAGGCTATAAAAAAGCTTGAAGCTATAGGGATAGTTTTATCAAGTAATTTTAACAAATGTAAAATGGACAAAACTAAGTGGTACACAATAGCTTATGATAAACTTGAAAAGTTTTTTGAGGAACATAAAGATAAATTCGATGAAAAGGAACAATCTACGGTTATAAATGACCCAATGGAAGGCGAAACTGATCCTTCCATTGGGTCAAAATTGCCCGATGATGCATCAAATTCTGATAAACTAATACCATATAATACTACAGAGATTACACATAGTGATGATAATGATAGGGACAAACTGGACAGAGTTGATTTGAAGAAAATCATAGTTTTCTACAGTGAAAATATAAGACTGCCAGGGGGCTATGAGCTTGAAAGATTAAAATACTTTGCAGAGGAATTTAAGGATTTTGAGCTTATAATATTTGCAATGGAGCAGGCTATAAATGCTAATGCGAGAAACTTAAGGTATATTGAGAAGGTTTTGTACAACTGGAAGGATAACGGAATAAAGAGTAAAGCTGAAGCGGAGGCATTTATGGAAAGCTACAAAAAATACAGGGAGGATTGTATTAATGGAGGATTTACAGGAAACCATGGGAAGAATAAATGCTGTGATTCAAAGGATACGCAAAAATCAGAAGGAAAATGGTCAGGGTACAAGCCTCCAGAGCCAAAAGTTTCAACAAATGCAGATTTTAAAGGAATCATCTGAAGTTTGTCCATTGTGCGGTGGCAGTGGGTATATTATAAGGCATAACTCAAAGGAGCAGGATACTATTAAGTTTTGCAGCTGTAAAGATGTGGACAAAAGCAAAATACTATGGAGAGCATCAGGGATAGAAACAGAGAGAAATAGACTTACCTTCGGTAATTATAAACCCTATAATAATACAACAGAAAAGATTAAGGGATCTTCCATAGATTATTTTAAAAATTTTAACAATATAAGGGAGAGTAGAAGAAACAGTATAGCTTTTTTAGGACAAGTTGGTAGTGGTAAAACTCATCTAAGTGTTGCTATTGGATTAAATCTTTTAGCTAAGGGAATTCCTGTAGTGTACATGTCTTATAGAGATGAAATTTTAAAATTAAAGCAAAATATACTTGATGAGGAATACTATGCTAACTCTTTAAGAAGATACAAAGCTTCGGAAGTACTTATTGTAGATGATTTATTTAAAGGGAAGATTAGTGAGGCGGATATTAATATAATTTTTGAGATTATAAATTATAGGTATATGAATAACTTGCCTATTATTATATCTTCAGAGTTTACTGCAGAAAGGTTGTTGTATTTTGATGAAGGAGTGGGAAGTAGAATTATTGAGATGTGTAAAGATTATACTATAGAAATTCAGGGAAAAGAGAATAACTTTAGAATTAGGAATTGAAAAATATATTTAGAAGCTAATTAAAATCTATTTTAAAGTAAAATATTTTTTAAAATAGTATAAAGTAATAAAAGTAATTTACGAAAAATTTAGTACAAGGGTAAAAAAATCCAGAAAAATTTTAATATAGATATAAAGTAATTACTAACAGCTACGATAAAATTATTAGTTAAGATTTAAAAGTCATTAATGACTTTTAAAAATAAATAAACAGTGCGCAAGGAAGTGCACTTTAAAAATCAAGGAGGAATTAATTATGATAATTAATCACAATCTTAATGCTATGAACGCTCATAGAAATATGGGAATCAACACTGGAAATTCAGCAAAATCAATGGAAAAATTAAGCTCAGGTTTAAGAATAAACAGAGCTGGAGATGATGCTGCAGGTCTTTCAATTTCTGAAAAGATGAGAGCCCAAATAAGAGGTCTTGATCAAGCTTCAAGAAACGCTCAAGATGGTATCTCAATGATCCAAACAGCTGAAGGAGCTTTAAACGAAGCACATTCTATAGCTCAAAGAATGAGAGAATTAGCAGTTCAAGCTTCTAATGATACTAACGTTTCAGTTGATAGAACTGCTATAGGAAAAGAAGTTAAACAATTAGGACTAGAGTTAGAAAGAATAAATAAAAACATTCAGTTTAATGAACAAAATCTTTTAGATGGTACAGCAGGAACTAGTGGTAAAGTACAAATACAAGTTGGATCTAATAAAGATCAAGCTATGGAATTAGATTTTACAACTGATGGTATAAAATTAGACACTATAGTTACTGCATTAAAAGACAAAGAGGGTGAAGTAGCTGACCATACTAAAGCTACTGCATTTATTAAAACAGTTGACGATAATTTAAAAACAATATCAAGTGGTAGATCATTATTAGGTGCATATCAAAATAGATTAGAACATACAATAGCTAACTTAGATAATGCTTCTGAAAATCTACAAGCAGCAGAATCAAGAGTTAGAGATGTAGATATGGCTAAAGAAATGATGAACTTTAGCAAGAACAACATTCTACAACAAGCTTCTCAAGCAATGCTTGCACAAGCTAACCAAGCTCCACAAGGAGTACTTCAATTATTAAGATAATTATAAATTGAATAAAAAAGAAGTCAAGGTAATTCTTGACTTCTTTTTATTTAAAACCTTTTTTCAAACTCAATTTTATATTTCATACAAGGGACTTTATTTGTATGTAGAAAAATTTTTGTATTTTGACTATGAATTTTAAGTCTTATGATTTTAATCTCCACCTTTATCTTAAGTAATTTTTACAAAATACGATAAATAAATTAGACAAATTCTAGCTTTAGGAGCGAAAAACAATGAAGCTTAGCATTGCTATGATTGTTAAAAATGAAGAAAAATACATAATAAGGATGATTCATATATGAATACTGAATATAAGATTATGCCTTCAGAAGATTTACG
Source organism: Clostridium nitrophenolicum (assembly GCF_055391695.1). NCBI lineage: Bacteria > Bacillati > Bacillota > Clostridia > Eubacteriales > Clostridiaceae > Clostridium > Clostridium nitrophenolicum. Next base: position 4,540,905 of record NZ_AP042469.1, on the reverse strand, counting down.
GAAAATGCAATTAATACAACTAGAAATGCTTATTGAAGTTGATCGTATTTGTAAAAAGCACAATATAAAATATTGCATTATAGCAGGAACTTTGTTAGGAGCAGTACGTCATAAAGGATACATACCATGGGATGATGATGCTGATGTTGCGATGCTCCGTACTGAATATGAAAAGTTCTGCAAGGTGTGTGAAAGTGAATTAGATAGAGAAAGATTTTTTTTACAAACACATACAAACACTGAAGAATATAGATGGGGATATGGTAAAATTAGACGTGTCGGTACAGAGTTTGTACGTAAGGGGCAAGAACATATGAATTATGCAACTGGGGTTTTTATTGATATATTTCCATTGGATAATGTTCCTGATCGTCTATACATTAGAAAGCTACATGATTTGGCATGCACTATAGTTAGAAAAATGCTTTGGTCAAAAGTGGGTGCAAAATCTGATAAAAATATACTTATGAGATTAATTTATTCATGCATTACTATTATACCTAGAGATTTTATTTTCTATATGTATGAAGTCTTGATGAAGCTAAGTAATAAAAAGAAAACAAAGATGGTGAGAATATTAACCTTTCCTACCCCTAATAACGGGTTTTATGGATATTACAGCAAATGGTATGAAGAACTTGAAGATATACAATTTGAGGGGCATTATTTTCCAGGAGTAAAAGATTATGATGAGTATTTAACTTTTAAGTTTGGGGATTACCGAAAATTTCCTCCTGTAGAGCAAAGACAAGGACATTCTTTTGCAAAATATAAGTTATCATCATAAAAATATATTTAATTTAAAAAAACGAAAAATGGAGTGATGATATATTATGAAAAAAGTAATTACTTATGGTTCTTTTGATTTATTTCATGATGGACACTATAAACTATTAAAACGTGCAAAAGAATTAGGTGATTATCTAATTGTAGGTATAACAACAGAACAGTATGATGAATATAGAGGGAAAATGAATGTTATTGATTCACTTATGCAGAGAATAGAAAATGTTAAAAAAACTGGATTTGCTGATGAGATTATAATTGAAGATCATGAGGGACAAAAAATTGAGGATATTCAAAAGTATGATGTAGATATTTTTACAGTAGGTTCAGATTGGAAAGATAAATTTGATTTTTTAAAGCAATATTGTGATGTTGTTTATTTAGAACGTACAAAAGGTATTTCTAGTACTATGATGCGACAGAAGAATTATAAGATTGTTAGATTGGGTGTTATAGGCAGCGGTAGAATTGCCAAAAGATTTGTGCCAGAAGTTAAATATGTAAGTGGAAGCAATTTAGAAGGTGTATATAATCCACGTGTTGATAGTGCAAAAAAATTTGCAGAGCAATTTGAGTTAAAATTTTACACAGATAATTTAGAAACTTTTTTTGAAAGAATAGATGCAGTTTATATAGCATCACCTCATAATACGCACTATGAGTACATACTTGAAACATTAAAACATAATAAACATGTATTATGTGAAAAGCCAGTGGCTTTAAAAGCGGCACAAGCAGAAGAAGTATATAGGATTGCTAAAGAAAGAGATCTTATATTGCTTGAAGGAATTAAAACAGCATATGCTCCAGGATTTTTACAATTATTATCAATAGCTAAAAGTGGAAGAATTGGTCAAATAAAAGATGTAGAGGGCTGTTTTACAAAATTAGTATCAGGAAATATCAGAGAATTAAATGTAAAAGAAGATGGTGGAAGTGTTACAGAACTTGCTAGTTATCCTCTGCTTGCAATCATAAAACTATTAGGTTTAGGCTATAAAGATTTAAGATTTGAAACTGTTATAAATAAAAGTGGAGTAGACTTATATACTAAAATACATATTGGTTATAACAATTCTATATCAACTGCAAAAGTTGGACTAGGTGTAAAATCAGAAGGACAGCTTTTAATTTCAGGAACTCAAGGTTATATCTATGTTGAAGCACCTTGGTGGAAAACTCAATATTTTGAAGTAAGACATGAAAATCAAGAGCAAAATGAAAAATTTTTTTCTAAGTTTGCAGGGGAAGGTCTTAGATATGAATTGAGCGATTTTATATCTATGATAAATGGAAACAATAAAAAAGGATTTAAATTAACAGCAGAAGAATCAATTGCTATAGTAGGCATAATAGAAGCATTTTTAAAAAAAGATAATACATATGTAATGGAATATTAAAGAGAGGCTGATATGAAAAAAATTAAGGTATTACAATTTCCTGTTGCTAATGCACGAGGTGGAATTACACAATATGCATTGCAAAATTGGAGATTTATTGATAAAAGTCGCTTTCAGTTTGATTTTGCAACAAGAAGCAAAAATTTGGATTTTGCAAATGAACTTGTAACCCAAGGATGTAAAATTCATTATTTATCATGTTCATCAGAAGAAAATGAAGAACAATTTATTAAAGAATTTAATAAGATTTTAGATGAAGGCTATGATGCTATTCATTTACATACATCTTTCTGGAAGGGATACTTAGTTGAAAAATTAGCTATGGAAAGAAAATGTCCTGTTGTAATTATACATTCACACAGTACAATGATTGATATATCGGATAATAAAAAGAGAAATGAATACATAAAAAAACATAACTTTTATAAAAATACTCTTCCAAAAGAGTATGCTACAGACTTTTGTGCTTGTTCAGGGCTCGCTGCAGATTGGCTATTTGGAGAGCAAATTTCTAGAAATAACATTAACATATTAAAAAATGCTATTGATGTATCTAAATACAGTTTTTCACCTAACGTTAGAAAGAAGTATCGTAAAGAATTAGGGCTTGACGAATGTTTTGTTATTGGTCATATTGGCAGATTTACCTATTCGAAAAACCATAAGATGATTATTGATATTTTTAAGAGAATCTATGAAAAAATGCCTAACTCAAGATTAATGCTTATAGGTGGCGGAGAGCTAGAAGCGAATATTCGTCACAAGATAAAAGCATATGAGCTAGAAGATGTAGTGTTATTTATGGGAAAACGTACGGACGTACCAGAATTGTTACAGGCAATGGATGTTTTTTTATTGCCTTCTCATTTTGAAGGATTAGGATTAGTGTTAATAGAGGCACAAGCATCAGGTTTAAAATGCCTTACAAGTAAAGGTGTTCCTAAAGAAGCTAAAATTACTCCTAATTTGAACTATATTTCAAACTCAGTTTCTGATTGGATAGAAGCGATTGAGAAAGTCGCAAAAGGATATGAGCGCAAAAAGAATGATGAATTAATTTTAAAAGCGGGCTATGATTTGAGAGAACAAATTAAAATTATAGAAAAACTATACTCTGGAGAAGATATTTCAAAATTATGTAATAGTGCTAGAGATTAATTAAATATCACGTTGATAACTAAAGGAGTGAAAATGCTTTGTTTAGAGACAAGACTTTAATGATTACAGGTGGGACAGGCTCTTTTGGGAATGCAGTTTTAAAGCGTTTCTTAGATATAGATGTTAAAGAAATTCGTATTTTCTCAAGAGATGAAAAAAAGCAAGATGATATGAGAAAATTTTATAATAATAGTAAGATTAAATTTTATTTGGGAGATGTACGAGACTTACAAAGTGTTCAAAATGCTATGTTCGGGGTTGACTATATATTTCATGCAGCGGCGTTAAAGCAAGTACCGTCTTGTGAATTTTTTCCTCTTGAAGCAGTTAAAACTAATGTATTAGGTACGGATAATGTTTTAACTGCTGCTATAGCAGAGGGAGTTAAAAAAGTAATTTGCCTTTCCACAGATAAAGCTGCTTATCCAATCAATGCTATGGGTATTAGTAAAGCGATGATGGAAAGAATATTTGTAGCTAAATCTCGTACTACTGATAAAACTGTTATATGTGGAACAAGATATGGTAATGTAATGGCATCAAGGGGATCAGTAATTCCATTATTCGTAGAGCAAATTAAACAGGGAAAGGAACTAACTATTACTGATCCAAATATGACAAGATTTATTATGAGTCTTGATGAAGCAGTAGAACTTGTCTTATTTGCTTTTGAAAATGCTAAGACAGGAGATATAATGGTACAAAAGGCTCCTGCATGTACTATTGCAGTTTTAGCACAAGCAGTAAAAGAAATTTTTAATGCGAATAATGAAATAAAATACATCGGGATAAGACATGGAGAGAAAAATTATGAAACCTTACTTACTAAAGAAGAAAGTATGCATGCAATAGATTTGGGAAATTACTATCAGGTGCCAGCAGATAATAGAGATTTAAACTATTCTAAATATTTTGAAGTGGGTAAACTTGAAAAGCCATTAATCACAGAATTTAATTCAAATAATACAAAAATTTTAAATGTTGAACAAGTAAAAGATAAACTATTAAAGTTAGACTTTATACAAAAGGAGTTAAGTAGATGAATATATTAGTTTTAGGTGCAGGTGGAATGGCAGGACATGTTACAACAATTTACTTGAAAGAGAAGGGACATAATGTTGTGGGATTTTCAAAAACTCCACTTTCATATTGCCAAAATATTATTGGAAATGCTTTAAATAAAGATGATTTGAAAAATGCTATCAATCTATATTCATTTGATGCTGTAATTAATTGTATTGGACTTCTTAATAAAGAAGTTGATAAAAATATATCAGATGCAATTTATTTAAATAGTTATCTTCCAAACTTTCTTTCAGAAAGTTTAAAAAATAAAAAAACAAAACTAATTCATTTAAGTACAGATTGTGTTTTTTCTGGCAATAGTGGTTACTATAGCGAAAATAGTTTTAGGGATAGTGATACTCTTTATGGAAGAACGAAAGCATTAGGAGAAATTAATGATGAAAAAAATCTAACTATAAGAACGTCAATAATAGGACCTGATAGAAAAAAGAATGGAATTGGATTATTAAATTGGTTTTTAAATCAAAATAATACAGTTGAAGGTTTTACATCTGCGATTTGGACAGGTGTGTCGACAATAACATTAGCTCAAGCATTTGAAATGGCGTTAGAGCAAAATATATGTGGAATATATCATCTCGTCAATAATGAAACAATTAGTAAATTTGAACTTTTAAAACTTTTTAATTTATATTTGAGAAAGACTCCAATTAATATTTTACCTAATGAGTCTATTGATGTAGATAAATCTTTGTTAAATAATAGGAATGATTTTCATTTTACTGTTCCAGCTTATGAAAAAATGATTCAAGACACTAAAATGTGGATTTTAGATCACAAAGAGTTATATCCACATTATTTTTAAGGAGGCACATACTTTGAAAAAGTTAAAATTGATGACTATTGTAGGAACTCGACCAGAAATTATAAGGCTTTCTGAATTAATAAAGAAAGCTGATTTATATTTTCAACATGTTTTTGTTCATACTGGACAAAATTATGATTATAATTTAAATGAAATTTTTTATGAAGATTTACAGCTTAGAAAACCAGACTATTATCTTAATGTAGTTGGTGATAATTTAGGACATACAATGGGCAATATTATTGCAAAGTGTTACGATATAATGTTAGAAGTTAGACCAGATGCTTTATTAATATTAGGTGATACGAACTCAGCATTAGCTTCTATTGCGGCTAAAAGACTTAAAATTCCAATTTTTCATATGGAAGCAGGAAATCGTTGCTTTGATGAAAATCTTCCGGAGGAAATAAATAGACGAATTGTAGATCATATTTCTGATGTGAATTTACCTTATACTGAACATGCTAGACGATATTTGTTAGCAGAGGGAATTCGTAAAGAACATATTTATGTTACGGGATCACCTATAGCAGAGGTGATTTATGCTAATAAAAGCAAAATTGAAAATAGTAAAATATTAGAAAAATTATCGCTTAAAAAGGGAAAATATATTATTCTTTCAGCACATAGAGAAGAGAATATAGATATAGAAGAAAACTTTCTTAGTTTAATGAATGCTATTAACGCAATGGCAGATAAATATCAGATTCCTGTAATTTATTCAGTTCATCCACGTAGTGCAAATTTAATTAATAAACATCAGTTTAAATTTCATGCACTTGTTAAACAGCTTCCACCATTTTCCTTTACGGATTATAGCTTTCTTCAACAAAATTCTTTTTGTGTAGTATCTGATAGTGGAACATTGCCTGAAGAAAGTTCAATTTGTAAATTCCCTGCTGTTAGTATAAGAACATCTACAGAAAGGCCAGAAGCCTTAGACAAAGGTTGTTTTATTATTGGTGGAATTACAGAGGAACAAGTGTTGCAATCTGTGGAACTTGCCAGTAAAATGTCAAAGGATAGAGATCTAGGCTCTATTGTACCAGATTATTTAGAAAAAAATGTTTCCTCAACTGTGATTAAAATTATACAGAGCTATACTAAAATTATAGATAAAAAAGTTTGGGGAAAGTAAGTAGTTAAATTAATTTTTTAATAATATTAGATTGTATTGTTAAAACAATTTGAGAGGTGCTACATTATGGATATTATTCAAGTTAGTAATTGTGACTTAATGGGACGAAAATTTAATGGACACGATTTGCAATTAGATTTAAATAGATTAGGTCATAATGCATACCAACTAGTATTAGAAAAATTAGGATACGAAAAAACTACGGTTTCATTATTGAATAATAATGAGAGATTTATCAGAAGCATTTTAAGAAGTCTTGAATACCAATTAAGTATGGCTAATTTGCTTTATCCATATGGCAAAGTTTTAGCTGAACATTCTTTATTTAAAAATTCTCAAATTGTACATTACCATTTAATTCACAACTATTTTATTTCTATACAAGACTTTGAAAAGTTAACTAGATTAAAATCTTCTGTTTGGACTATCCATGATCCTTGGGTTGTTACAGGTCACTGTATTCATCCTATAGATTGTACAGGGTGGAAAAATGGTTGTTTACATTGCCCAAAACTCAAGGACTCTGTTTTTCCTATGCAGGTTGATAAAGCTTCGCACATGTGGAATATAAAAAAACTTACATATAATAAAATGAATGTTGATATTGTAGTTTCATCGAAATTTATGGAAGATTACATAATAAATAGTCCTTTAACGTATAAATTTAAAAATATACACAAAATCCCCTTTGGTATTGATGTAGAATATTTTAAAAATTTTAATAAAGAAAAGGCAAAAAAAGATTTTGGAATCTGTAAAGACAATTTTGTTTTAGGCTTTAGGGCTGATTCAAACAAAATAAAAGGTTTAAAATATATAATAGAAATGTTAGAGAAACTAGACCAATCAAAACGTGTAACAATTCTCACAGTTGGATTTGAAAAATTACCTAAACATATAATTGAGAAGTATAATGTTATTGAATTAGGGTGGCAAAATGATATGGATATACTATATAAGTTTTATACAGCTTCAGATATTTTTTTAATGCCATCTTTAGCTGAGTCTTTTGGATTGATGGCAATAGAAGCCATGGCATCTGAATGTGCGGTTATTGTTTTTGATAATACTGTATTAAAAGAAATAACATTTGCACCTGAATGTGGAATTGCCGTGACGTATAAAGATGTTGATGAATTAACAAGTGCAGTTAAAAAACTTATTAAAAATCCTAAAGAGTGTGAGTGGAGAGGTAAAAAAGGTAGAAAACTTGCTGAAAAGTTTTATAGTTACAAAAATTACGTTAAAGCTCATATAAATTTATACGAAGAAATTCTAAGTAGAAATAAAAAATAATCATCGAAAGAGGTAAAGTTATGTACAAGCCTTTGGTATCAATTATAATACCTGTTTATAATGGAAGTAATTATTTAAAAGAAGCAATAGACAGTGCACTTAGTCAAACATATCCTAATATTGAAGTTATTGTGATAAATGACGGCTCCAATGACAATGGAGAGACCGAGAAAATAGCGTTATCCTATGGCAATAAGATTCGCTATTTTTATAAGAAAAACGGTGGAGTTGCAACAGCACTTAATTTAGCCATCAAAAATATGAGGGGAGAATATTTTTCTTGGCTTTCTCATGATGATATGTATTATACAAATAAAATTGAAAAGCAAATGAGAGCCTTATATGAAGATGGTAACATGACAAAAATTGTTTGGAGTGATTATGATTTATTAGATGTAAATTCACAAAATGTGACACGTGTTGCGCATAACAAAGTATATTCCATTAATCAATTAACCAATTCAGTTTTTCCAGTATTACAAGGGTTAATACATGGCTGTAGTTTACTAATTCACAAAAGCCATTTTGATAGAGTTGGAGTCTTCGATGAAAACTTAATAACAACACAAGATTATGATCTATGGTTTCGGATAATGCGTTCTCAAAATACAATTTATATAGCTGAACCATTGGTTTTAGCAAGAATACACAATTCTCAAGGTAGTCGAATTCTAGAGTGCCATAATACTGAAAGATGTCAATTACACATTGGTTTTCTAAAAGATTTAACTGAACAAGAAATGAGCTCTATATATGGTAGCCCTTATAATTTTTATCATAGAATGTGCTGTTTTTTTAAAGGAGGAAAAATGAAAGAAGCTTATATGTACGCAAATGAAAAGCTGCAAGAAGCAAGTATTCCAGATAATATTACAGAACAATTATCAAAATTAGATAGATATATAAAATCTTTGTCTAAAAATAAAGCTAATCATATATGTATTTTTGGAGCAGGAGAGTATGGAATTAGACTATATCAAGAGCTACGTTCAAAACTTATTTCTGTAGACTTTTTTTCAGATAATAATTCAGAAAAGTGGGGCTATATTTTTGACAATATTTATTGCATAACACCAGATCAACTCAAGGAAAAAAAGGAAGATACCTTGGTGATTATTGCCAATAGAACACCAACTGAAATTATAAAACAACTTAAATCAGAGAAATTTCCTTATATAACAACTAAACAAGAAATAGATGGTGAACTATTTAATGTACCTCCGGTAAAATGGATTACTGCATTAGAAAATATTGAAAGCTTAGATTACTCATCACCAGAAACACTAACTTTAATAAATATATTCAATCAAACAATCTTTGATATTTGTAAGTATTATGAAGATAAGTTGAATAAAAATAAAATAGTATAAAGAATGATAATTTCATATATTCACATCAAAGTATAGGATTTTATAATAGAAAATTAAATGTAAAACAGTAAAGATATTTTCAATAATTACAATATCTAATTAGGAGGGTACTATGAATTTAAATTACATGTTGATTAATAGAATAATCGATAAATTAAAAAATACCCAAGCAAATAAATATGTTGCAATATTTGGAGCAGGTAAAAATGGGGTATACCTGAATAGATATTTACAAAATAGCGGTATTAAAGTGAATTTTTTTTGTGATAATAACTCAGAAAAGCAGGAAACTATTATTGATGGGGTTACATGTATATCGTTAGATCAATTGAATAAATATAAAAGTGATTTAATAATTTTTGTTTCACCAAATGAATCACAAGAGATTATTAAAATACTTGAGGATCACAAATTTCCTTGTATTGTTGATGCAATACGTAGAGAATTAACAGATTTTGAAAAAATAGTTTATAATGATGGAGAAAGGCTTATTTTTGGAGTTAGCCATGACATAGATGAAGATATAAGGCATAGAAGTTCTTATATTTTCTTTAAAAAAATTATTGAATTTGATATGCTTACGAGCTTGCAAGAAAAAATGAATATAGTAGATTTGGGATGTGGTGTTGGTCATGGTTGTAAAACTCTATCAGAACTAAAAAACTCCAAAATACTTGGAGTTGATATTTCAAAAGATGGTATCGAGTATGCTTTAAAGCATTATTATAAAGACAATATTCAATATAATCAGATGGATTTGGTTAAGTTTGTTGAAAATATGAAACCATTTGACTATGTAATTTCACGTGGAGTTTTAGAGCATATAACTGATGGTTTAGATGTTGCTTTGAAAACTAAATGGACGAAAAGGTTAATTTTTGATGTTCCATATAAGGAAGATTCAAGTAGCAATTCTCATCACATAATTACAAATATATGCGAGAAAAGCTTTGAACATTTTCCTAATGCTGAAATATTTTATCAGGATTTAGATGGAATTATATACAACAGATTAAACAAGCCTTCAAAACCTAATATGATAATTTGCGTTTGCAGTAGCGAAGATTTACAGAACATAGAAAATTTTATTGAATTTCCTGTTTCAGCATGTAAATTAGACAGAAATACAATGAACTTTTGAAAAGATATTTATAAATAATTTTATTAGAGGTAATAGAACATATATGAAAGTATAATGATTATTTAACGATTTGTTTAAATTTAGATAATATATTAATATTTTAAATAAAATAAAAAGTAATAGAATTAACAAATTACTAATTCGGTGATGGGGGGTACATTATGAATTTAAGTCATGTATTAATAAATTTAGTACTTAAACAATTTCAAAATAACAAAATGCCAAAGTTTATTGCTATATTTGGTGCCGGTCAGAATGGATTATATCTAAATAAATATTTACAAAATAGCAATATTAAAGTAAATTTCTTTTGTGACAATGATTTGAGGAAACAGGGAAAAATTATTGATGGAGTTCAGTGTATATCGTTAAATGAACTGTGTAAATATAAAAATGATGTTGCAATTTTTGTTTCTCCCAATAATTCGAAAGAAATTATTAAAGAGCTCGAAGAACATGAATTTCCTGCCGTTATTGATCCGGATTTTGTAAAATTATTTCGTTTTGTTCCTTGTATTAAAGATGAAAATATATTTAGATATTTTCCTTATATAGGGCATTATTATTCCCTTTATCCAGAAATAGAGAGTATTATAAGGAAACAAGATGATATATTTAATAAGAATAAAGAAGTTTTAGATATTAACTTAAATGAAAAAGAACAAATTTCCATTCTAAAACAAATGACAAATTTGTATGATTCAATACCAGAGTGGCAAGATATTTCAATGAAATTTGTGTCCACGGATTTAAGACATAGATATGGGAATCCAACCTTAAGTGCTGCAGACGCAATTGGATTACATTGTATGCTTCGTATTCTGAAACCTAATAAAATGATAGAAGTAGGTTCTGGCTATACATCTGCTGTAACTTTAGATACTAATGAGTTTTATTTAAATAATAAAATAGAACTAACTTTTATAGAACCGTATTCTGATAGATTGAAATCTATTTTAAAAGAAACTGATAAGATTAATTTGATAGAAAAAGGTTTGCAGGATATACCACTTGAAGTTTTTGAAAAATTGGATAGTGGAGATGTTTTATTTATTGATTCAACTCATGTATCTAAGGTTAATTCTGATGTAAATTATTTATTTTTTGAAATTTTTCCTAGATTAAAAAAAGGAGTGTATATTCATTTGCATGATATTTTCTATCCATTTGAATATCCAAAGCAGTGGATTCTTGATGGAATGATTTGGAACGAATTATATCTCTTAAGAGCCTTTTTGCAAAATAACTCCAATTATTCTATTATATTTTTTCAAAATATGATGGAGCAAAAATACATGAATAATTTTTTAGAAAAATGGCCGTTAAAAATTCCCGTTCATGGAGGAAGTATTTGGATTAGAAAGGAACATTAATTCAAATACTTATATAATATTTTCAAGCTATTTTGTAGTAATAATTAAATTATATTATTACTACAAAATAGAAAAATAACAGTTTAAATAATGTTTTATAAGGAGCAGAATAAAAGTGAGTAATGAAAATATATTTAAAGAAGTTTTTCCAGAAGTAAAGAAAATTTATGATAGCTTAATGGATGAAAAATCGCAACAAATTTTTGGTTTAAGACTTCTGTATAATTTAACTAAAGATTACAACTATCTATTAGATATGATTTCTTATATATCTGAGTTTGATTCAAGTAAAAATGAAGTATTTAGCGAATTTTATAATAGTTATAAAAAAATTAGTAAAGAATATCCTAAAAGCAAATTTATTATCTATGGTGCAGGTAAATATGGTAATTATATATATGATTTATTTAGCAACTTAAATTGGTATTGTTTTTGTGATAAAGATACAAATAAACAAAAAGAAAATTATTGTGGCTTAAAAGTTATTTCTCCTGAAGAATTAATTAGTAATCATAAAGAAGATTTTGTTGTAATAGGGACATTGGATTATGAAAATGAAATACATAACGAACTTATTTCAATGGGGTTTCCAGATGATCATATTTTAAGTGGTAACTTAGATTTTAAATTTGAAATTTTATTTGATAAACAATATTTTGAAAATAATTTGATTTTACCTCAAGAAAATGAGATTTTTGTGGATGCAGGATGTTTTAATTGTGAAACATCTTTATTATTTAAAAAGTGGTCTAATGGAAAATATGAAAAAATTTATGCTTTTGAGCCTGATAGATCAAACTATGAGAAATGTAAAAAAGTTATTAAACAAGAAAATATAAAAAATATTGAATTATTTAACGCAGGTTTGTGGAATAAAAAAGAAGTACTACATTTTAACTCTGAAGCAAACAGTAGTTCACGTATAATAGAGAATGGAGACTATAATGTTAATGTAATTAGTTTAGATGAAGTACTAAATGGGGAAAAAGCTACTTTTATTAAGATGGATATTGAGGGAGCAGAGCTGGAAGCTTTAAAAGGTGCAAAAAAAACAATAGTTACTTATCGACCAAGATTGGCAATTTGTATTTATCATAAGCCTGAAGATATTTTAGAAATTCCATTGTATTTACAAAGTTTAGTGCCTGATTATAAGTTTTACATAAGACATTATAGTAACCACGCAATTGAAACAGTGCTGTATGCTATATAGAATTCCAAATTTAAAATTAATTTATAAGCTAAATCTATAAAACTTCAAGGAGTAAGAATATGTTTTTAAAAAGAAAAAAAAGAATTTCTGAATTAGTGGATACAATATATGAAATGTTAGAAATTTTATATAAATTACATGACAAAAATAGTGCAATAGATGATTGTTTAGCAGCTGTTAGTGTAATTTTAGAGCAGTTAGAAAATGAAAAAGATACTCCTAAAAAAACAATAACTAAATTATATAGTATTCGAGAAAATTTCTATTACTTAAGAAATGATAATAAAATTATAAGTAAGGAAAATATTATTTTTCTGAAAAATGAAGTAATATTAACAAAAACAATATTTAAAGATGAAGTTAAAGCCAAATTAAATATAGTATTTTTCCCATATAAAGCCTCTATGTGGGATAGCCTTGAAACAGTATATGAAGCTGCATTAAAAGACGAAGATTGCATTGCTCAAGTTGTACCAATCCCTTATTATAAATTATCTAAAGATAATGCTATACAAACATATGAAGGCAATCAGTTTCCTAAAAACGTTCCTATTAAACATTATAGTGAATATAATCTTCAAGAGGAAGAACCAGATATTATATTTGTTCATAACATATATGATCAGTATAATACTATTACTCAGGTTTATGAAGAGTATTTTACATCTAATTTAAAAAAATATACAGATATGTTAGTGTATGTACCTTATCATATTTCTTCTTTTGTTGCATCAGATAAAAACTCTATGTATTTAGCATATGATATTCCGTCAGTAAAAAATGTGGACAAAATTATTTTGTCAAGTGAACATGTGAAAAAAGTAGCTATTCGGGATGGAATATCAGAAGAAAAAGTTTTGTTGCTTGGTTCTCCGAAACTTGATCATATGGTGAGTTTGACAAAGAAAGATATATCCTATCCAAAAGAATGGAAAGAAAAATTAGAAGGAAAAACAGTTTATTTATTGAATACAGGATGCTTATTTTTTGCTGATCAACCGTTTTTAAAAGTAGGAGTATTATCGAATATTTTAAATATAAGCAATATTGATGAAAATAGTGTATTGATTTGGAGACCTCACCCGCTTACAAGGATTTCCATTATGAAATACACACCAGAGTTATTAAGTTACTATGATATTTTGACACATAAGTATATAAATAGAGAAATTGGTATGTATAATAATGTAATTTTAGATGAAACTGATGATTATTTACCAGTTTTAAAGATGGCAGATGTGCTAATTTCCGCTGATGGATCCCTACTACGTTCATATTTACTTACAGAGAAAAAAGTATTATTTTTGGATAAAGAAATGCCTAAAAATTCATTAGTACCTTCAAATGCTTTTTATTATTTTTACGATAAAGACGAACCGTGGTATGAACTTGTAAAGAAATTTTCTAAAGGTTATGATACATTAGCTAAAAATAGAAAAGGCATAGCATCAAAGGTCTATGCTAATACTGATGGTACTTGTGGAGAGAAGGTATATAAAGCAATAAAAGAATGTGTTTTAGATAAAAATAGCAACTAAAAAAGATTTAGCTATATCATACACTTTATTATCAGTATATTAAAAATTGACATTTGTATTCTTTGATATTAAAAATTAGTGAAATAAAAGAATGGGTAATAAGAAAATACTTAAATGGAGCATTAACAGTTAGAAGTTAACTGCTAATGCTTCAATTTCTATGTAAAAACTTTATATAATTTAAAAAACTATGGTAATACAAAAGAAATACATAATAAAGGGAGAAGAAAATATGCTTACCTTATGCATGATAGTTAAAAATGAAGAATCCAACTTAAAAAGTTGCCTTTCCAAGGTAGCTCCTTTTATAGAGGAAATAATAATAGTAGACACAGGATCTACAGACAACACAAAGGCTATAGCCTCAGAATTTACAGACAAAATTTATGACTTTACTTGGTGTAACGACTTTTCAAAAGCTAGAAACTTCTCCATATCAAAAGCATCCAACGATTGGATACTAGTATTAGATGCAGATGAAGTTGTTACTGACTTTTTTAAATACTCTGTAGATGCTTTTATAAACAATCCTATAAATGAAAATAAAGTAGGAAGAATAAAAAGAATAAATATAATGGAAGATGCCTTTGAAAGCAAGAAATATACAGAATGGGTTAATAGGCTTTTTAATAAAAAGCACTTTCACTATGAAGGAATAATACATGAGCAGATAACTTCTAAAGATGGACAAAGTTATAGAACTGAAACCTTGGATATAATAGCAGAACACATAGGGTATACAAAAGAAGTTTTAAATAGGACTAATAAACTTAAAAGAAATATTGATATGTTAAAATCAGCAATAAGTTTAAATCAAGAAGATCCATATCTTTATTATCAGTTAGGAAAGTCATATTATTTACTTAAAGATTACAAAGGTGCTTCTTCATATTTTGAGAAAGCTTTGTCCTTTGACTTAGATTATTTTTTAGAATATGCAAATGATTTAGTAGAAACTTATGGATATTCTTTAATTAATAGTGAGAGATATTCTGATGCTCTAATTCTTGAAAATGTTTTTGAAGTTTATAAGAATAGCCCAGACTTTCTTTTTCTTATGGGACTTATATATATGAATAATGCTATGTTTGAAAAAGCCATAGAAAGCTTTTTAGCCTGCACAAAGTTTCCTTATGGGAAGGTAGAAGGGGTTACTAGTTTTTTTGCTTACTATAATACAGGCATTATATACGATGTACTTGGGTTTAAAAATAAAGCAGTGCAGTGCTATAGAAACTGCGGTGATTATGAGCCTGCACTTAAGAGATTGAAAGCAGAGCTGAATTAGTACTAAGATTAACTCACAAAGATATCAGAGAAAAAATTTATTAAGTTAAAAATAAAAGAATTGTAGATAGAATTATAATATAAAATTTATCTACAATTTTTTTATTTCATGCCCCTTTTGTCAAAAAAGGAAAATAATTACGAAATAGTGATTTATTATATATAAAGCAAATGTTTTATGGTAAAATATAGGTAACAATCTATTTTTGATAAACTCTATACTGAGTATGCATGGAACAATAATTCTATTTTAGAAGTGAACTATATAAAAGGGGAGAATTTATATGATAATCGGGCATAACATAAATGCAATGATTGCATATAGGAATATGACATACAACTTGAATATGCTTGGAAGAGCTATGGAGAGGCTTTCTTCTGGGCTAAGGATAAATAGAGCAGCAGATGATCCTGCAGGTCTTTCAATTTCCGAAAAAATGAGAGCTCAAATAAGGGGATTAGAGCAGGCATCAAGAAATGCTCAAGATGGCATTTCGGTTATACAAGTTGCAGATGGAGCTTTAAATGAAACTCATTCTATTCTTCAAAGAATGAAGGAATTAGCTATTCAAGCAGCTAATGGAACGTTAAATGATGAAGATCGAAAGAATATACAAGAAGAAATTAATCAGTTAACTTCGGAAATTAACAGTATTGGAAATAATACAGAGTTTAATACTATGAAACTTTTAAATGACAGTGCTTATAAATATGATGGAGTTAACTCGGAGCTTAGACTTCAAGTAGGACCTAATACAGGGCAAAGTTTAGGAATTAAGTTAGAAGATATGAGAGCAAAAGCACTTAATATAAGTGGACAGGCAGGGACAAACGTTACATCAAAGGATGGAAAAGTTATAGCTATATTTTCTAATGTACAACTTAATGGAGGCAATACAGAGTGTGCTTTAGATCTTTCAAATCCTGAGAATGCTAGTGCAGCAATTAAAATATATGATGATGCTATAAAAAGTGTATCTTCTGCTAGGGGAAGACTGGGAGCTACCCAGAATGCACTGGAGCATAGAATTAACTATCTTGATAACACTGCAGAGAATTTAACTGCAGCAGAATCAAGAATTAGAGATGCTGATATGGCAAAAGAAATGATGAATTATGCAAAATATAATATTCTTCTTCAAGTATCTCAGGCAATACTTGCACAGGCCAATCATCAAGCAGAAGGAGTTTTACAATTGTTAAAATCTTTATAAAATAATAATTCTATAATTTAAAAAAATCTAGCTTAAAAGACTAAGAGAGGCTGTATAATGGTTTGTACAGCTTCTTTTTTATACTTTAATATGTTAATAAATATGAAAAATATGAATGAATTTTTGATATTAATCAAATTATTTTTATTAAATTGAAACTTTTTATAGTTATACTTAAATTTTTACTGTAAAACTATATAAAAAAACTTGGAATTAATGTATAATGAGAATATATTCAAAATTTCAAATAAATTCCTATTATAAAGTTTTCAAATAAACACTCTATAAAAGAGGAGGATTTTTATTATGAGTATCAAAGAAAGAGTAAATTCTTTAAGAGAGAAGATGAAGGAAAAGGGCATATATGCATATATAGTTCCAAGTTCAGATGCCCACCAAAGTGAGTATGTTGCAGAGCATTGGAAAAGCAGACAGTGGATTTCTGGTTTCACAGGTTCTGCTGGAACAGCTGTAATAACTCTAGATGATGCTGGTTTATGGGCTGATGGTAGATATTTTATACAGGCTGAAAAACAATTACAAGGATCAGGTATAAAGTTATTTAAAATGGGACAACCATCAGTACCAACAATAGAAAAATGGCTTTCAAAAGTAGTACCTCAAAATGGAGTTGTCGGCTTCGATGGAAGTGTACTATCAACTTCTTTAGCTAGAAATATAGAGAAGGCTGTATCAAAAAAAGGAATAACTTTAGAATATAAATATGATTTAATTAATGAACTATGGAAGGATAGACCAAGTATATCTACAGCGTCAATCTTTGTTCATGATGTTAAGTATGCTGGTAAATCAAGAGTAGAGAAAATAAATATGGTTAAAGAGGAAATGAAAAAAGATGAAGCTACTCATATTGTTTTATCCTCTCTTGATGATATAGCATGGCTTTTAAACATCAGAGGAGTTGATGTACCATGCAACCCGGTAGCAGTTTCATATGTAGTAGTTTCAGAAAAAGAAACTGTATTATTTATAAATCCTGTAAAGGTTAAAGATGAAGTTAAAAAAGAATTAGAACAAGATGGAATTGTTATAAAAGCTTATGAAGATGTAAACGACTACTTAAAAACACTTGCGAAAGAAAGTAAAGTAATGATGGATCCTGTTAAAACAAGCTTTGGCATTTGTAAAGGTTTAAATGAAGGTATTGAAATTATAGAAAAAGATAATATAACAACAAAAATTAAAGGTATAAAAAATGAAGTTGAAATAGAAAATATTAAAAATGCCCATATAAAAGACGGCGTAGCAATGGTTAAGTTTTTACACTGGATAGATAATAACTTAGGCAAAGAAGAAATTAGTGAAATATCTGCTGCTGATAAATTAGAAGGCTTTAGAGCAGAACAAGATCTATTTAAAGGTATTAGTTTTACTACTATAGCAGCATATAAAGAACATGCAGCTATGATGCACTATTCAGCAACTCCAGAAAGTGACTATAAGCTTAAAAAAGAGGGCATGTTCTTATTAGACTCAGGTGGGCAATATTTAGATGGAACTACTGATATAACTAGAACTATGGTATTAGGAACTCTTACTGAAGAAGAAAAGAGAGACTTCACTTTAGTTGTTAAAGGTGTTATTGATTTAAGTATGGCTAGATTCTTATGTGGGGTTAACGGAACTAATCTTGATATACTTGCTAGAAGACCATTATGGGAATATGGAATAGATTATAAATGTGGAACTGGCCATGGTGTAGGTTTCTTCTTAAACGTACATGAAGGACCTCATGCTATTCGTTGCAATGTAGTCCCTACTGTACTTGAAGAAGGTATGATTGTAACTAATGAGCCTGGGGTTTATAAAGAAGGTAGACATGGAATTAGAACAGAAAACATTCTTCTTGTAGTTAAAGATGAAGAAACAGAATTTGGACAATTCATGAAGTTTGAAACAATTAGCTTCTGTCCAATAGACTTAAAAGGAATAGGGGTAGACATGCTTACTCCAGAAGAAAAAGCATGGTTAAATAACTATCATAGAGAAGTTTACAGTAAGCTTTCTCCATACTTAAATAAAGATGAAAAAGAATGGCTAAAGCATGAAACTAGAGAAATATAATCATATGTAAAATTAAGAGAAGCTGTATAGTAGTTTGTACAGCTTCTCTTTTTATTAACAAGTTTATTTTTCAAGAAGTTCAGGGTATGGCCATCCTTTTTGTCCATTTTGTAATATAAATAGACGATCTTTGGATATCCCTTTTTCTGATAAATAAGCATAAGTTCTTTCTGCTCCGCCAGCACCACCTGGGCAAACTATTATTATAGGATTATTGGATTTTTGAAGTGTTGGCAATACTTTTTCAAGTTTAGCCTTTTCTTCATCAGTTTTAACTGGATAAGCATATGTAGGAATAACCCCTTTAATATGATGTTCTTTAAAGTCTTTTTCAACTTGAATATCCAATAAAATTATGTCTTTCTTTTCTTCTATAGCCTTTTTTGTTTGTTCAGCAGTATAATATTTGAAATCTTTCTTATCATTAGAATTAGAAGTGCTATTGCTTGAAGTACTGCTAGTATTACTACTTTCAGCTGATTTAGTTTCTGTTGGTTTAGATTCTTTAGCACAACCACTAAATAATAATGATAACCCCATGATTGTTGCTGCTGTTAAAGATAAAAGTTTTTTCATGATTACCTTCCCCCATTAAACTTTTTAGCCTTTTATATTGAGTAAAAGGCTTTGACAACGTACTCATAATAGCATTTGAAGCTTAATGTGTCAACGAATAATGGTAAAATATGGTAGAATTTTGTATTGATTATTTTTATTATTAAATTTTGTTCTATAATTTTTTTGAATTAGAAGATTGCAATTTTATAGTATAAAGTAGTAAATAAGGAAATTATATAACTGTAACAAGTTGACTTCTGTAAGGATACTAGAAAGTCTTGAAAAAATACCAAACGTTACGTTCTCTATAGGTATTAATGTCTTTGATGGAAATCTAAATATTAGTTTAATTTATGCTAAACAAGTGAAAGCCATCAGAAATGCAGTAAATTATTTTACAAAGTTTATAATAAAAATTAAGAGGCCTTCAAATTATTAATTTATAAACGATATCTATAAGTAGAAGAGATACTAAATAATCTGACGGGAGGTGTTTTTATGGATATAGCAGGAGTATCAATGGCAATGAGTCAATCTAAGGTAATGGATCAAGCTAGCCTTGCAGTGATGAAAATGGCTATGAATACAGGTAAAGAAAATGCACAAGCTATGACAGATATGATTGAAAAGTCAGTTAACCCTAATTTAGGACAGAATTTGGACATAAGAGGATAAAGTGAAACTTGAATCAGATGGAGTTTTAAAACCCATCTAATTCTTAGTTGAACGAATCCAGGGACGTAGCCGCTCTTTACTCCCGCTTTCACAGAGTGCGATGGGAGTATTAGAGCGGGTAGTCATCGGATAAACAGGAATAAAAAATTAGAAAATGAGCTGCCTTTCAAAGGCGGTTCATTTTTTATAAAAAATAGTGCACTTATAATTATATTTGCAGTATAATTAAATATATAATTATAGCATTACAGGTAAAAGTAGAGACATATTTAGCATATATTTGGGTATAGTGTCATATTATCTATTATTATTCTCATATAAAATATTATATAATTATTTACAGAAACAATATTTGTTAGCAAATTTAACTTTCGAGGTGAAATATGAAGCTGGAGATTATAAATAGATTAGAAGGAAATGAAGTATTAGGTAAAAATATATTCACTAATGATGGAAGAGTTTTATTAAGAGCAGGTACGGTGTTAAATAATAATTACATTAATAAAATGAGAGAACTGGGAATATTTTATGTATATGTAGAAGATAAAAGGTTAGAGGATGTTGAAGTAGAAGATGAAAATGTCAGCAGATTAAAGCAGACAACTATGGAATGTATGTCAAGGATGATGAAGAATATAACTGTCGTTTCTGATAAAAAGATAATGTCAGATTATCAGAAAATTGTTGATGAACTTATAGATTATATAGGTACAAGTGCAGATATAAATAAAAGCTTATATGACATCCAAACAAATAGCAACCAGACCTACGTGCATAGTATAGATGTTTGTGTTATGGCAACTTTTATAGGACATGCTATGAGAATGGACTCCAATTCAGTAAAAGAGTTAGGACTAGCTGCTGTTATGCATGATATAGGCAAAGCTCAGCTGCCAAAGAGTTTGTTAGAAAAAAAAGGAAACTTAACAAAAGAAGAGTTAAATGAATTTAAGGAACACCCTTATATAGGAGCTAATATTCTGAGAAAGAATATCAGAATTCCTGGGACAGTAGTTAGAGCAGTTCTACAACATCACGAGAGAATGGATGGTAAAGGATATCCTTATGGTTTAGAAGGCAAGAGTATATCAAAATATGCTCGTATAATTACTATAAGTGATGTGTATGATACTATAGCAAATAGCGGGGATTATAAAAAAACTTTCAGTCCAAATGATGCCTATGAGTTAATATTAGCAGGAAGTGGTACAATTTTTGATGAAGAAATAGTCAAGATATTTAGAAAATCCTTTTCAGTTTATCCTCTAGGCTGCTGTGTTAAGTTATCAAATAATGTTGAAGGATATGTAGTAAGGCAGAATGAAAATTTTCCTGACAGGCCTGTAATAAGAGTTATATATGACGCTGAAACAAGAAATGATATAGAACCTTATGAAATCGACTTAGTAGAGAGTATAAATTTAGTAGTAAAAAGTGTAGTTTAAACAAATATATTCTAATCCTTTACAAAGGTAATATATTGAAGTATAATTTTTATGTAGAAATAAATAGAGCCTTTGTATTTGCTAGGTGTGCCGTTTGGCTGAGAGGGCGTTTGCCTAAACCTTGGAACCTGATGTAGTTAACACTACCGGAGGGAAGCAATAGTGTAAATTAGTATATTCTTTGGATTTTACATGAAAGCTTATCTTTTGGTAAGCTTTCATTTTTTTTATTAGAAATATATTTAAGTTAAAAAGCCAGCATTACATATGGGGATATTTATGAACTACTAAAATTATATAAAAAGGAGACCGAAGATTATGAACTATACAACACAGATGGATGCTGCTAAAAAAGGCATCATTACAAATGAGATGAAAGTAGTTGCAGAAAAGGAACATATGGATGTTGGTCAATTAAGAGAGCTTATAGCTGAAGGAAAAGTTGTCATACCTGCGAATAAGAATCACAAAGCATTAAGTCCTGAAGGAGTAGGACAAGGTTTAAGAACAAAAATAAATGTTAATTTGGGAATTTCAAAGGACTGCTGTAATGTAGATGCAGAAGTTGAGAAGGTACAAAAAGCTATAGAAATGAAAGCAGAAGCTATAATGGATTTAAGTTCCTTTGGGAAAACTGAAGAGTTCAGAAGAAAGGTAGTAGAAATAAGTCCAGCAATGCTAGGCACAGTTCCAATGTATGATGCAGTAGGCTTTTATGATAAAGAACTAAGTGATATAACTTCAGAAGAATTTTTAAGAGTAATTGAAAAGCATGCTAAAGATGGAGTTGACTTCATGACTATTCATGCTGGTATAAACAGAGAAACTGCTCAGGTTTTTAAAAGGAATAAAAGAGTTATGAATATAGTTTCTAGAGGAGGATCACTTTTATATGCATGGATGGAACTTAATAACAAAGAAAATCCATTCTATGAATATTTCGATAAGGTTCTAGATATATGTGTAGAATATGATGTAACTATAAGTCTTGGAGATGCTTGTAGGCCAGGCTGCCTTGCAGATGCTACAGATGCCAGCCAAATTAAAGAACTTATGATTTTAGGTGAGTTAACAAAAAGAGCCTGGGAGAAAAATGTACAGGTTATGATAGAAGGACCTGGACACATGGCCTTAAATGAAATAGCCTCCAATATGATTTTAGAGAAGAAGCTATGTCATGGAGCTCCATTCTATGTTTTAGGACCTTTAGTTACAGATATTGCCCCAGGGTATGACCATATAACAAGTGCTATAGGAGGGGCTATTGCAGCAGCAAATGGTGCAGATTTCCTATGCTATGTTACTCCAGCAGAACACTTAAGACTTCCTAATCTAGAAGATATGAAAGAAGGTATTATTGCGAGTAAAATAGCTGCCCATGCTGCAGATATAGCAAAAGGAGTTAAAGGTGCTGAAGAATGGGATTTAGCTATGGCAAAAGCAAGACAGAAGTTAGATTGGGAATCAATGTTTGAACTTTCTATAGATCCAGAAAAAGCAAGAAGGTATAGAAGAGAATCCACGCCAGAACATAGTGATAGCTGTACTATGTGTGGAAAGATGTGCTCCGTAAGAAATATGAATAGAGTTATGGAAGGCAAAAATGTAAACATATTAAGGGAAGAGGACTAAAATATAGATGCCTCAATTACTTTCTGAGTAGTTGAGGCATCTTTCCTGTTAAGGCATATATGAAATCTTCATTTGGTTTTATGATCCATTTGCTATTTTGTTCATATAAGGTTAGCTTAGCTGTATTAGTAGTTTTAGGACAACCTTCACTATTTAAAGTTTTAGTTACATACTCTACTGCGGCCTTTACAGCTTTACTCTTAATTTTTTGCTTTTCACTTTCATTAGCACTACTATATTCAGGTATTATAGGCGTTATTATATTTGACATTACATCGTTATAAATATTTAGAAGGTCAGGTGAAGTAATTTCCACTTCAACAACTGCATTATTGGAATTAGCTTGTGAAGATAATATTTTATAACTTACTTTTGAAACAGCAGTTTTAACTAACTTTTCTTCAAGGGAGTTTTTAAATTTTAAATCAGTATTATATTCCTTATTACTCTTATCTAAATAATTAGCTGCCTTATCAAAATCACCAGCTTTAAGAGAGTTAAAAAAGCTTGATACTGTTTCTTCTGCTTTAGGAGACAAATTCGAAGATTTACTTGAATTAAGTTTACAAGATATTAGAGATAAGGATAACACAAAACATAGCAATGTACTCAAAAGTTTTTTATATGTCCTCATATAAGACCCTCCCCAAACTCAGCAAATTGTTAATAATTAGTATATCATAAGGAGGAAATTAATTACATAAGCTAGGTACCTTTTTTCATGCAGCTGAATATAATTATTATGAATTAATATTACAGGGAGAAATGCAAGTGTTTAAATTAACACCAAAAGAATATGATTTTTCATCTGTACAGGGTATAACATTAAAACAGCTTCAACAGCATTATAAACTATATGAAGGCTATGTATCAAAAATGAATGAAATATGGAATATACCAAATGATGCAAAGGAATTTAAGGACAGTAATGCTACTTATAGTAAAATGAGAAGCTTAAAACTAGGAGAAACATTTGCTCTTGATGGAGTAAAATTGCATCAGCTTTACTTTCAGAACATGACAGGAGGATTTAATAATCCAACAGGAGAAATAATAAAGCTAATAAAAAGAGATTTTAACAGTTATGAAAACTTTCTTCAATACTTTAAAAATGTAGGATTAGCAGTCAGAGGGTGGGCCATACTTGCCATTGATCCTTTGGATAATAGACTTCATGTTTTTGGTTCAGATGCTCATGATGTCGGAGCAGTATGGGAGTCATATCCTCTATTAATTATGGATGTTTATGAACATGCATATTTTATGGATTTTGGAACAGACAGAAGTAAATACATTGATACATTTATAAAAAATATAAATTGGAGAATAGTTAACGGTCGTCTGCAAAAATACAATATGATTAAATCCGCAGTAGATAGTATGAGACATGTAGAAAATCCATCTATATATCCAATGTGGACTATTAAGGATGATGAAGATTAAACATGTCAATGAGTAATAAACTAAAGCTTATAAAAATGTCCCTTAAGGAGAATGCAGATATAGCTGTTAAAAAATCTCAAGAATTAATTGAGTATTCAGATTTATCGCTGTCCATGGCATCTTGTGATAAGGCCATAAATGAAATATGCATGGAAATAGGTAAAAAAATATATAAAATGCATAAGAGCGGTGAGGATAACCCTAAAAAAATAATAGAGCACTGTGAAGAAATTAAAAAGTTAGAAAAAGAAAAGGAAAAAATTAAAAAGAAAATTCTTAAGTTAAAGGATAAAAAGGAATGTAGAGTCTGTGGTACTCTAATAGATAAAAAGGCTCATTTTTGTGATAAATGTGGAAGTAAGCAATAGAGACGGATTTATTGTTTAAGCCCTCCTAATTTGGACATAATTATAGAAAACAGATTAGGAGGGAAAGATTTTGAATAAAGTAGTACTTATAGGAAGACTTACAAAGGACGCTGACTTTATGCAGCTTGATGATGGTACAAGAGGCGTCGTTAAATTTATACTTGCGGTAAATAGAAACTTTCCAAATAAAAATGGAGAAAAAGATGCAGACTTTATTTCAGTTGTTTATTGGAGCAATCACGCAGATAAAATCAATCCACATCTTACCAAGGGAAAACTCATAGGGGTAAGTGGA
Source organism: Clostridium nitrophenolicum (assembly GCF_055391695.1). Taxonomy (NCBI): domain Bacteria; kingdom Bacillati; phylum Bacillota; class Clostridia; order Eubacteriales; family Clostridiaceae; genus Clostridium; species Clostridium nitrophenolicum. The sequence continues at coordinate 4,515,599 of NZ_AP042469.1, read as the reverse complement.
AAGATAATAACAAGAAGCTATACTGAAGAAAGTGGAAATAAAAAATATATTACCCAAGTTGAAGCCGATGGCATTCAATTCTTAGATAGCAAAAAAGAAAGTGCAGTTTAGCAAGGACATATCCATAGCTTTCTAATATAGGGTTTTTACCCCTATATTAGAAAGTTAGCTTCAAAATCAGGAGCGGAAAGAGGTTTCCCAAAATAATATCCCTGCACTTCATCGCAGTTAATGCTTTTTAAAAATTCCAATTGGGTTTCAGTCTCCACACCTTCACATATTATATTCAAACCTATGTCATGAGATAAAATAACAACGGATTTCATTATTGCTTTTTTCTTCTGATCATATTCGATATTATCTATAAAACTTTTATCAATTTTAATCGTGTTTAGGGGCAACTCCTTTAAGTAGCTTAGAGATGAGTAGCCAGTGCCGAAATCATCTAAAGCTATCTTAACGTTAATGTCTTTAAGCTTATTAAGAAGTATTACAATATTATTTATGTCTTTAATTGCTGTACTTTCAGTTATTTCTAACTCTAAGTATTTAGGGTTGAATTCTGTTTCAGTTAAAACGTTAGAGACTATATCAATAAAATTCTTGTTTTCAAGCTGCTTTTCAGATATATTTACAGAAATTTTTAAGGGACAACCGTATTTAGCATGCCAGAATTTTGTTTGTCTACAAGCTTGTCTCAGCACAAACTCACCTAGCGGCAAAATAAGCCCGGTATCCTCTGCAATAGGAATAAATTCTGAGGGCATAATTTTGGTTCCATCTGGTTTAATCCATCTAAGAAGAGCCTCCATTCCTATTAGTTTTCCTGTTTTTATATTAACTTGAGGTTGATAATAGATCTGAAATTCATTATTTATAAGAGCAAGTCTTAAGTTATTTTCGAATTTTGCCTTTTCTAAGGCTTTTAAAGATATATTATGACTATATATTATGTAAGTACTTTTAGCAAAATTTTTGGCAAAATACATAGCGTTACTCGAAAACCTAAGAAGTTCATAGGGAAGCTTAGAGTGCTTTGGAAAAATGCTGACTCCAATTGTTGTGGTTATACCTAATTGATTATCATTTATATGAAATGTATTGCTGGTTAAAGTTTTCTGGACTAAGTTAACAAAATGTTCTATAATCTCTTTCTTATCTACACCTTTAAGAAGGAAAACAAATTCATCACCAGATTGTCTGTATACTGAACAGTTATCTCCACAAAAGTTTTGAAGTAATTTTGATATTTTTTCTAGATATTTATCACCTACATCATGACCTAAAGTATTATTTATAGTTTTAAAATCATCAATGTTCATACAAATTACAGAAAATACAATATCATCGCTGCACAGTTTTTCCAAGTCACTCTGCAGCATATTTGAATTTGGAAGTTTTGTAAGATTGTCATAATAAGCTATGCTATAAAGGTTATTTTCCCAGGTCTTTCTATGTGTGATATCTGTAATAGAGCCTAGCATTTTAGTAATTTTACCATATTTATTGTAGAAAAACTTTGCTTCAATATAAGACCAGATGTAATTTCCGTCATATCTTGTCAGTCTGCATTCAAAGTTGAATATGTCAATTTTGTCTTTTATATTATTATCTATAGTTTTAAAAAATTCTTTGATATCATCTTTATGGATTAATTCGTTGAGAGAATTGCATATATTATTTTCGCTGTAGCCAAGCAATTCAAAACATTTTCGGGAAAAATAAATTTTGCTGCTTAAAATATCCCATTTCCATAGACCGTATTTTGATGAGCACAATATAGTTTTATATTCTTCTAAATCAAAACTAGCAGTTTTTTCAATACTTAATATTTCTTTAATTCTAAGTTCCATATGAGAAATCTCCTTATTAGATAGAGTGAAACTGAGGTCATATTGGCTATTATAATCTATTATAATACATTTACTGTGCTATAATAAATATAATTTTGCAAAATTGTAAAAATTTATAAAATTACAAATAGTTTTTAATTTGGTAAATACTATATTAAAAACTATATTAAAAACTATGATAATAGATTATTTAATTATTATATATTCCGTAGTTTTTACATTTTTTTCTCTATACAATTGACATTAAAGAAACTGCACTGATAAAATAGAAATATGTAGCATGGTTAGAAAACTATAGTAATCATCGAAAAGGTGGGAATTTAATTTGAGTAATGAAGAAAAATTATTAATAAGCCAAGAATGCATAGATAAAATCAAATCTGGGTTAAATACTATAAAAGTTGTTACTAAAGATAAAAATATAAAGAAAGAAGCAGAGGATTTATTAAATCTATTAGAAGCCGAGACAGCTGTAAATGAACTATCTCTTGAGGAAAGAATTCTTAAAAAAATGAAAGAAACAAAAAGTGTAGATCCAGATATGAATGCTAATTTATATATATTACACCGTAAATTAGTAAATAAACAAATAACTGAACTACAGGCGCTGCAGATGTTTGAGATGTATATTAAAGATGAAGGAAATGGTCTTAGATTTTATTAAGAATAATATTAGTTTTCGAGAGGCTGTTAAAATAACCTGTTTACATATGGTTACTTTGACGGCTTTAATTATAATGCGGTAAAAATATTTGGATAACATAAACATTACAAGACTAATTTTCCAAGAAATATTATATAAATATTACATAAAAATGGACGATAATAATAAAAAAGTGAATTATAGATAATATAGCTATACTTAGCAAAGGTTACAGCAGCAGAATCATATATAGGTTTAAGTTCTAGAAGATATCTTATTGGGAGTTAAAGCCTTACAGCATTATATATAGTGATTTTATAATTAACGAAAGAAGGAGTGGTTTGCCTTACATGAATAACAATAAGTTTTTATTTGTGCTTAAAAGTAAAAAGCTTGCAGCACTAGTAGCAGCGGTAGCTTTAAGTATTTCTTTTAGTTTTACTAAGGTACATGCAGCTACTACTACAGTTAGGTTTAATGGAATTGACAGATACGAAACCGCTGCTAAGGTTTGTGAAAATGGTTGGCAGGGAAATACAGATTATGCGGTTATAGTTAATGGTGAAAACTTTCCAGATGCGTTATCTGCGGCCCCATTAGCTAAAAAATATGATGCCCCTATTTTGCTTACCAATAAAGAAATATTAAATCCTTATACATCAGTACAGCTTAATAGATTAAATGTAAAAAATGTGTTTATAATAGGCGGAAAAGGGGTTGTGTCTCAGAGTGTAGAGGATTCTCTTAAGGCAAGAGGAATTAAAGTTACAAGATTTGGTGGAACAGATAGATATGAAACAGACATCTTAGTTGCCCAAAAGCTTGGAAAAGCTACAGAAATTGCAGTAGTTAATGGTGATGATTTCCACGACGGCATGTCTATAGCATCTATTGCAGCATTAAAAGGAATGCCGATCATTTTAACTGGAAGAGATTATATGCCAGATTCAGTTAAAAAATATCTTCAGGCTAACAAGAAATTAGACCAAGCATATGTAGTAGGTGGAAAAGCTCAGATAAGTGATTCTGTTTTACCATACATACCAAATGCTAAAAGAATAGCAGAGGGGGATATTTATGAAAGGAATACTGGTATAATAAATGCTTTTCAGAATGAAATAAGTACAGGCACTATATTTTTAGCATCTGCAAAAGATTTTCCAGATTCCCTTGTGGCAGCTGCAATGGCACCGAAGACTTCATCACCAATTTTATATATAGACAGTCCAATTTCAGATGCTACAATGAACTTTCTGAGATCAAAAATAGTTAATAATATAAAAATCTTAGGTGGACAGGGTGTAGTAGATTATTATTCGCAGCAAATAGCAGAGACGCTTCCGTTAGATATAGCTTATGTTGATAACTTTACTGATACTATATGGCAGGATCAAAAATATACAGCTAGGCCTACAATTGTAGTAACTGCTACTGATGGAACTATAAAAGAAGTACCTGTTACCTGGAATTTATCAAGGGTAAATACAACAAAGCCAGGAATATATACATTGTATGGAACAATAGATGGTACATATAGAACTGTATATACTACGCTTATAGTAAAGCCTATTCCTACTAAGGTTGAGGATATCACAGATGAGATTAGAGTTGGAGATTCATACTCTCTTCCAAGTACTGTACAGGCTCAAATGTCAGATGGAACAGTGAGTAAAGTAGCTGTAACCTGGGAGTATGGAGATCCTCAAATCAGCACTCCAGGGGTGTATACTTTTTATGGAACCGTTGAAAAGTATAACAAGAAAGCAAAACTTACATTAGTTGTAAGAGGTAGCGGAAGCAGCACAGATCCTGGTGAGCAATATGACGATACTACCATTGAAATAGTACAGGGAGATCCATATACTTTACCTAAAACTGTATTTGATAAAATTAGTAAGAAGAATTTACCTGTAACCTGGAATACAAAAAGTATTGATACAAGCAAAACTGGCATTGTAAGGCTTGAAGGAACAGTGAAGGATTCTATTTATAAGGCGTATCTGACTTTAATAGTAGTTCCTAAGATTGTTGAAATACCAGAAATTAGAGAAACTGTGGTTCAAGGAAGGTACTACTCGATGCCTACACAGGTTGCTGCTAAGACTTCAGATGGAAAAACAATTTATGTAGATGTTCAGTGGGACAAGCCGTTTATAGATTTAGGTACTCCTCAAACATACTATATAAAGGGTACGGTAAAACACTATAAGGATCCAGTTTTATTGATATTAAAGGTTGTATCAAATTAATAATTAATTAGTTATTTTAAATAGAATTATTTTAAATGAGGTGAAATTTTAATGAAAAAGATAAAAGTGTTAGTTGCTTCTGTAGCTATGGCTACTATGCTATCAACTACTGCATTTGCTGCATTACCGGGCAATGCTATTATAATTGGTGATAAGGCCTATGATATAGGGTATATTTCAAAAAATGTGAAGCAGTTAAATGATATACTGAACAACTCTTCCCAATATACAAATATTTACTATAATGACCTTGCTAATAATAAAATAGTAAATTTATTCGACCCCAATACACCTGTAGATATGGCAAATTTTACTCCAAAAAATATAACATATTATAATGTGGATGGAAGCAGAACAAATTATAATCTTGTAGGGACAGACTTTCAACAAGATAGCCAGAGTTCTACTGCTTATGCTGAAGTAACTGTAAATTCTGTGGGATCTACTATGTATTTTGTAAGTGTAAGAGTACCTAATGATAATGTAGTTGGTAAAGTTGATGTTAGACCTAATACTTTAGAACCAAAATATTTTAAAGTTTATAATAATAACAATAGTGATCTAATAAAGAAAATAGGAACACCGGATACATTAAAAGGAGAAAGTAATGATGACTATTTGTTAAACTTAGTTACTACAGATTTGAATATGAAATTACAAATACTTTCTTCAGATAAAACACTTATAGCTACAGGAACGCCTGTAACACAATTACAAGTAGGAAAAAATATTGTTAAATTTAAAATAGACAATAGTTTTATACCACCAATTAACAATATTTCTAACAACAATGGATTAGGAAACTTAAATAATAATGGATTAACAAGCCAACAAGGTGATTGGACTTACTATAGCAATGCAGGAGATGGCGGTGGAATATATAAGACAAATGGAATACAAAGCTATAAAATATCTGAAGATAACGCGAAATTTATAAATGTTGTTGGAGATTGGATATATTATAGTAACTACTCCGATGGCCAAAAAATATATAAGATAAAAACAGATGGTACAGGAAGAAGAATTGTATGTACAGATCAGGCCTCTTATGTGGTAGTATCGGGAGAATATATATACTATAGTTATCACTCTGGAACAGGAGTTGGAAACATAAGAAAAGTTAACAGAGATGCTAATAAGTCGCCAGGAACTAACATTACTAGTGATGAAGCAGAATTTTTACTTGTATCAGGAGATATGATTTATTTTACAAACAAGTACCAAGGTAATTCTATATATTCAGTACATACTGATGGAACTTATAGAACTAAGGTATCCTCTGATAGTGCTAAATTTATTACTTTGGCTAATGATAAGATTTATTACGTTACTGATTTAGGACAATTAAAATGGACACTTAAAAATGGAGGAAGTTCAGGATCTACTGTAGTAAGCAATGGGAATACTGGTTCCAATGCCGTTATATACTCAATGAATATAACAGATGACGGAAAATGGATGTATTACGCAGATGCTTCAGATGGAAATAAAATATACAGAGCACCATTAGTAGACTATTTAAGAATATCAGGAGATAAGTACTCAAATGACTATACTAACTTTATTAATTTAGTGGGCGATAAGGTTTATTACACTAAGGGCAATGCTATGTTTATTGCAAATCAACCAAAGATTTCACCTAATAAGGATTCTAATGGAAGAGCAATTTACGAGTATTCCTCTACTGCAATAGCAAAACCAAAACAGGATTTAAAAATAGTATCTTATGATAAAGTAGCAACACCTACCAAAAATGCAGTGGGAGCAGATTTAAATAATTTAGAGGAATATTTACCAGATAAGGTTACTGCAGTAATGAGTGACAATAGTGTACATGAATTATTAGTTAACTGGGATTTAAATCCTAAAAAAGGCAGTGGAGCTAAGGGCTCATCAATACAATATACTGGTACAATAGTGGGTTATGGAGCAAAGGTTACATTATCATTATCTATGGCAAGCGAACCAATGCCAGCTAAATCTGTTAAGGTTATAAATAATGCCGGTCTACTAGATGATAAGATATATGTAAATATAGATGATACAGGAGCAAATCTACCGGTATTAGCTAATTTACAAGTTGGAGATACAATAAAGGTTTATAGAGATCCTAATAAGTCAGAATTATTAGGACAAGATATTGTTGTTCCATCTGTAGCAGGAAAGGTGTTAAGTACAACAATTACACTTAGAAAAGAAAAGACATTAACAGATGATGCTAAGTATGTTTATGTAACAAGAACTTCACCAGGTGTTCTAGAAAGTGAACCAGTTCAAGTGGAAATAAAAGAAGCGCTGTCAGGAAAACCAGGATTTGATAGCAGCAAAGTAAGTATAGCAGTAACTAATTATGGTAAACTTCCTAATGGATTAACAGAAAATGATATAGTTGAAATTGCCCCAACTACTGAGCTGCAGCAAGGGGACGTAGTAAATGTCTATAAGATGGTAGATAACGTTAGGGTAAGAATAGCTTCACAAATGGTTGAATATGTACCAAGCCCTAATCCATTTGACCCAATTAAATATAAAGCTACTATATCAATTCCGGCTGGATATATTGAGTATAAAGCTGGTGGAGATAATAAAGTTTATGTAACAAGAAGTACACAATTTGCAGAAAGCGATGCTATAGAGGCATCCTTTGGAGATGGTATAGCATTGCCATTAGGACAATTAGTCATATCAGGAACTGCAGGAAATGTACTACTTAGAAATCAGTTAGACTCACAATATGAATACTACTATAAGGTAGATGGTCCTACTCCAATTCTAGGAGAAGATGTAACTGGATGGACAAAGATAGCAGATCTAAATAATCCTGTGTTAAGTGTTACTGATGGACAGGATGTATATGTAGTTCAAGCTTATGGTGGAAAAGCATTGAAATGTAGCCATGTGAAAGCTATAGCTCCTTAAATATGATTTAAAGAAAAATGTAATTTACTTTAACTTACTCCATTAGAAAGGGGAAATAAATTTTGAAGTTAAAATATAAAAAGCTTACTGCATGTTTAGCACTTTTAGGTGTAGTTCAGTTTAGCACACTAAATATAGGTGTTATAACCCCAGAAAACTCTAGTACAGTTCATGCAGCAAGTTCACAGACAACTGAAAGAATACTACAACAAAAAGCTACAACAGACACAAATAAAGCTTGGAGTATAAACTTTAACTCAGAAGTCGACTTGTATTCAATAAAAGATTGTATACAAGTTAATGAAATTAATAATGATCAGATAGGATCAACTATTCCAGTTACTATTTCTCAAGGAAGTGGATATTCTATAGTAATAAATCCTCCTTCAGGCGGATATAAAAAGGGACAGATGTATCAAGTTACTATAAAAAAAGATGCTAGAGCAAGAAATGGTAAAGGAATGGTTAGAAACAACAATATGAAATTTTCAATAGGAGATGCCAATACTGCAATAGCAAAGGTTGAAATTTCACCAGTAGTGTCTATGATCAAAGCTATAACTATAAATGCTACAACAAGAACTGACATAAAGAAGTACAAAATTGAAGGTAATGATAATTTATTTGATATAGGAGAAACTTCAGTTAATGTATTAGATAATAAAAGTAGTATTCAAGTATACTTTTATGGAGCAGATGGGTATACAATGTTAGGAAAAACAACATTAAACGTAAATAGTAACATAAGCGATACAATACTTCAAATTCAATAGAGTATAGAGTTATAAAAAGGTATTTGATAAAATATTTTATCAAATGCCTTTTGTTTTATATTTACTAAAGGGGAACTGTAATATTACGATAATAGTAAAAAGATATAGAATTGATTAGATATTTATGCAAATAAAAATAGATTTGGAGTGATAATATGAGATTAAGTCACAATATGGCTTCGTTAAATATATATAGAACCCATACAAAGGTTTTAGCAAGCCAAAGTTCAGCCCTTAATAAAATATCAACAGGTTATAAAGTTAATAGTGCCAAGGATGATCCTAATGTCATAGCAGAAAGTGAAAGAATAAGAATGCAGGTAAGAGGACTTCAAATGGCAGGAAGAAATACTCAAGACGGTATAAGTATGCTTCAAGCAGCTGAAGGTGGCCTTGACAGTATAACTCAGATGCTTCAAAAAATAAGGGAGCTTGTTGTACAAAGTGGAAGTGGTTCTAGTACACCTGAAGATAGAAAAACTATACAGAATGAAATCGACCAGATGATGGAAGGAATTGGAAATGTAGTAGATGGTACAGAATTTAATGGAAAAAAGGTTTTAAATAAAACAGATTTGAAAGAGGGCACAGTATCTCCTGATGGAGAATTTGTAGAACTAAATATGCCTGTAGGTGCCAATGTTGGAGAAATTGTAAAGATTCCAATTTATGATTTGTCACCGGGAGAGCTTAAAGTAAAAGATGGAGCTCTTGCAGGAAAGAGCCTTAAAGATGTTAATATTGAAAGTGGTGGAAAAGCTATTGGTGATGCATTAGATATTCTTGATAGTGCCCTTGACAAAGTAACCTCTGTGAGAAGCGGATATGGAGCACTGGAAAATAGATTTGAGGACACTATGAATAACGTAAATGAGATTTCAGATAGAATGGAAGGCGCCGACAGTAATCTCAGAGATGCAGATATAGCTGAAGAGATGATGAATTTTACTAGAGATAACATATTGCTAGAAACTGGAAATGCAATGCTGGCACAAACAAACAAATTTCCACAGGATATTCTTAGAGTATTGGAAAATTTAAAAAGCCGCTAGTTATATAAGCAGACATACAAAATCTGTGATTTTGATATGGTCGCTTACTCATTCGACAATAGGAGAAGGAGTTTCATATATTAAATTTATAAAAAAACAGCTATTAACTTTTAGATACATAAACAAAAACTAAAAGTTGATAGCTGTTTTTAATTAAAAAATATATGTTAAATTAAATACTCATTAAATACTCATGACAAAATATGCTAAACTATTGTATAATAATAAGGACAAAATTGACAATAATAAATTTATGTAAAAATATGGAGAATAGTCGCCGAGTTGTTAATATACTTTTAAATACTTTTTAATAATATATTAACACAAGGGATAAATACTATTATATAATTAATTATAACTAGAATATTAGCATAGAAATTGATGATAAAACAAAAATTTAATATAAAATAAAATTATATTAAATTTTTTTTTATTTAAGCAGGAATTTTGTTAAAAATGTCTAATTATATATAAGGCTGAGTATAATTTAGGAAATATAGGGGTTGATGAGTTGAATATACAAAATATGTCAAAAGACCAATTAACTTATAATTTAATGAAAAAGTCTTTAGATGCTTCTTCTACAAGGAGTAAAGCTATTTCCAACAACATTTCCAATATAAATACTAAAGGATATAAAAGACAGTATGTAACCTTTGAAGAGTCACTTAATCGAAGTATAGATGATTTAGAACTTAAGACTAGTGATGAAAAGCATATGCAGTATGGAAGCGAGTATGGAGAAATTAAGATGGAAACAGATAAAACTTCCAGCATAAGAGAAGATGGGAATAATGTGGATATAGATAATGAGATGACAAATCAGGCAGCAAATACACTAATGTACAATGCATTGATAAGTCAGGTTAACAGCAGATTATCTATGGAAAGATACGTGGTTAATGGTAAGTAATATAAAGAAGGGGGATAAAAATAAATGTTAAAAACATTTAACAATTTAAGAATAAGTTCAAGTGGACTTTCAGCAGAAAGACTTAGAATGGATACTATAGCTTCAAATATAGCTAATGTTAATACTACAAGGGGAGCTGATGGACAACCATATAAGAGAAAGGTTGCAGTTTTTCAAGAAAATTTAAATAATGAATTAAATAAGCAAACTGGAAGGTATGAGGATGTGCCAATGGGAGTAAAAGCGGTTGGAATTGAAGAAGATAACTCTCCTATGAGAAAGGTTTATGATCCCTCTAATCCAGATGCAGATACTCAAGGATATGTAACAATGCCAAATGTAAATATACTTAATGAGATGGCAGATATGATAGTTGCTACAAGAGCTTATGAAGCAAATGTTAATGCTGTTAACTCAGAAAAAAGTATGTTTTTAAAGGCACTAGAAATTGGCAGATAAGGAGAATTGAATTATGAGAGTAAATGAATTTGTACCAGATAGTAAAATTTTTGAGAAAATTGGAAATAAACAAAATAATCAGGAGGAAAATGTAAGAAGTGGATTTGGGGATGTTTTAAAAGAAAAGCTCGATAATGTTAATGATAAGCAACTTAAGGCTGAGGATACAACACAAAAGTTTATTTCAGGGGAAGATACTGATATACATAAGGTTATGCTAGACACAGAAGAAGCTAAGATGTCATTAGAATTGGCAGTGCAAATTAGAAACAAATTTGTGGAGGCCTACCAAGAATTAAGTAGAACACAGATATAATAAGGAGTGCTAGATTAATGGGTAAGCTATCACAGTTATTTAAAAATTTATTAGAAAAATGGAAAGAACTTAGCAGAAATAAAAAAATAGCCTATGGAGTAATTATTTCAGGAATTATAGCATCATTAGTATTTTTAAGTATATCCTTAGGTAAAACAAAATATGATGTTTTATTTTCAAATATGGATCCTACTGATTCTGCTGCAGTTTATAAAAAACTTCAAGATCAAAAAATTGATGCAAAAGTCAATGGAAACTCTATTTTAGTTCCTAAGGATCAAGTGGACAAACTAAGAATGCAAATGTTAGCGGATGTACCATTAACAAATGGAAGTCAAGGCTTTGAGCTTTTAGATAAAAGCAAATTTGGATCTACAGACCAAGAGATGAAAATAAACTACCAGAGAGCCATTCAAGGAGAGTTAGAAAGAACAATAAAGGGTTTTGATGAAGTAGAAAATGCTAGAGTTCATATTGTTTTGCCAGATGATACAGCTTTTGTTAAAGACACAGATCCAGGAAAAGCTTCTGTTACAATAAAGTTAAAATCAGGAGCAAAACTAAGTGAAGATCAAGTAAAGTCAATTGTTTCTTTAGTATCTGGAAGTGTAAAAAATATACCTAAAGAAAATGTAGAAGTAATAGATGATAAAATGAATTTGCTTTCTAGAGACTTATTTAATAATAATAAAGACATATCAAGTTCTACAACGCCTGCGGAAAAGCAGCAGCAGCTAAAACAGCAGTATGAAAAAGATGTAGAAAAAAGATTACTCAGTATGCTTGAAGCAGTTTACGGAAAGGATAAGGTTAAAGTAAAGATTAATGCAGACTTAGATTTTGATGCAGTACAGCAGGATTCTGTAACCTATGATCCAAAAAGCGTTGTAGTTAGTGAGCATAATGTGAAGGACAGTTCTACAACTCCAAATACAAGAGCTTCTAGCAGTCCAGTAGATAACAATATGACTAATACAACTGCAAATAACAATAATAATAATGGAACTTCAACTCATGAAGAAAATACTAAAAACTATAATGTACCAAAGGTTGAGCAAAAAACTATAAAGGCGCCAGGAGCAGTTAAGAGGTTAACAGCATCTATAGCATTGGACGGTAATGTAGATCCAGCAACAATAACTTCTGTAAAAAATCTTGCTGTATCTGCTATAGGATTTGATGGTAATAGAGGAGATAGCATAAGTGTAGAAGGAATTCCTTTCGATACTGCATTAAAGGATAATGCAAAGAAAGATTTAGATGCTATGAACAAAGCCACAGATAGTGCTAAGAAGCTTAGGACTTATATAATATCGGGAATTGTAGCAGCTATATTATTAGCAGCAGCAATAACAGGATTTATAATATGGAGAAGAAAAAAGAGAGAAGAAGAGGAACTGTTTGAAGAAGAACTTCAATCTCAAGGCATCGATGTCATTATAGGTGACGAAATGGATGGATCAGGTGGACATCCTAAGTTTAAACCTATAGACTTCGAGGTAGAAGACGAAAAGTCTCATATTGAAAATGAAATAAAGAAATATGCTAAAGAAAAACCTGAACAAGTTGCAGATATTGTAAAATCATGGTTAGCAGAGGATGAGAGGTGATAGATTATGCCAAGAGATGCACAAAAGTTAACAGGAGTTCAAAAAGCGGCAATATTATTTATAACTCTTGGTCCTGAAGCTTCTGCAGATATAATTAAAAAGTTGCCGGAATCTGAAATACAGAAAATAACTTATGAAATAGCTAATATAGCATCTGTAAAGTCGGATCAAAAACAGGAGATATTACAGGAATTTATAGAAATAAACAAGGCTAAGGACTATTTAACTGAAGGTGGTATCGAATATGCACGAAATCTGCTTTCTAAAGCTTTGGGAAGTCAAAGAGCATTTGAGATACTTGAAAAGGTTACAGAGGCTACACAGCAGTTTAGACCTTTTGCTATAGCGAGAAAAGCAGATGCTCAGCAGCTACTAAATATTATATCTAATGAGCACCCGCAGACTATAGCACTAATACTTTGCTATTTACAGGCAGATAAGGCAGGGCAGATAATATCTGCACTGCCAGAAGAGGTGCAGGCAGAAGTAGCTTTTAGAGTTGCTGCTATGAGCAATACTTCACCAATAGTAGTTAAGGAAATTGAAAAAGTATTAGACGACAAACTATCATCTGTAGTTAAGTCTGATATGAAGGCAATAGGTGGAGTTCCAACTCTTGTTGAAATACTGAATCAAGTTGATAGAACTACCGAAAGAAATATCACAGAATCCTTGGAAAAAGAAGACGCAGAACTTGCAGAAAAAATCAAAGAATCTATGTTTGTATTCGAGGATATTATTACTCTTGATGATGTTTCTATTCAGAGAGTTCTTAGAGAAGTGGAAACTAAAGAGCTTGCGTTGGCACTTAAAGGATGTTCAGAAGAGGTGGCAAATGCTATCTATAGAAATCAATCCAAGAGAGCTGCTGCAGCACTAAAAGAAGATATTGAATTCTTAGGCCCAGTAAGGCTTATGGACGTAGAAAAATCACAGCAAAGAATTGTCAGCGTTATAAGGAGACTTGATGAAGCAGGAGAAATAGTAATATCAAGAGGTGGAGAAGATGCAATCATCGTATAGAGTCATCAAGAGTTCCAGTGTAGTTAGCTATAAACCTAAAGAAATAGTTACAAAGTTTGAAGAAAAAGAAGAAGTTAAACAGAAAGAGCAAAGTGAAACTAATGCTAGAATGTTTATTGACAGCTATGAAAATTTAACAAAAACTATGGTGGAAAATGCCAGAAAGCAAAGTGATAGAATACTATCTGCTGCCTATGCAGAAGCTGAAAAAATTGAAAAAGAAGCTTATGAGAAAGGATATAGCCTGGGAAATGAAACAGGTTATAATGACGGATTTAATAAAGCTTATGAAGATGGTTATAAAAGCAATTTGGACAAGGCTTTAGCAGAGGCTGAGATTATAAAAAACAATGCTGATAATATATTAAAAAGCTGCATAGAAGAAAAAGATAGGTATTTAAATGAAAAAGAAGCAGAAATAAAAAATTTAATTATAAATTGCATTGAAAATATTTTAAAAAGAGAAGTAAAAGATAAAGAATCATTAGATAGTTTAGTTTTTGAAACTTTATCTGAAATAAAAAACTCTAAAAATATAATAATTAAAAGCAATAAAATTTACTGTGAAGAGTTCAGCAAAAATATAGAGTTATGGAAGGAACAAATTCCTTTAAGAGGTGAGGTATTTATAATACCAGATGACTCTGTAGAGGAAGGCAGTGCTATCATAGAAAGAGATAATGGGAAAATAGTAGTTAGTGCTCAAATAGCTATGGAGAAGGTAAGGGAAATATTTAGTTCTGTAGAATAATATTCTAGACTCTTAACTGAATTCAGAGGTGTAATTAATGATTAATATAAATTTTAATCAGTTAAATAAAAAAATAAATGAAACTAACTTCACATACTCCGAGGGTATTGTAAAAAAGGTTATAGGACTTACTGTAGAAGTAGAAGGAATAAGATCTTTTGTAGGAGAGTTATGCACAGTATATAGTGAAAAAGAAAATCCTATACCCTGTGAAGTTGTTGGATTTAGAGACAATAATGTAATACTAATGCCACTGGGGGAGCTGGTAGGCATAGCCCCAGGCTGTAGAGTGGTGCCAGAAGGGAAACCACTAAGTGTAAAATGCTCAGATGAGTTATTTGGCAAAGTTTTAGATGGTCTTGGGAATCCCCTAGATGAAGAATTAATATCTGGAGGTACACTATACTCCTTAGATGCAGACCCTCCAGATCCTCTTAAAAGAAGAAGAATTAAAGATGTTATACCTACGGGCATTAGAGCTATTGATGGCTTTATAACCTGTGGTGAAGGACAAAGAATTGGTATATTTGCTGGTAGTGGTGTTGGTAAGAGTACCACCCTTGGAATGATTGCAAGGTATGCTGAAGCTGATGTTAACGTAATATCATTAATTGGTGAGAGAGGTAGGGAGGTAAAAGACTTTCTAGAAAAGGACTTAGGAGAAGAGGGCTTGAAAAAATCTATAATTGTCTGCGCAACCTCTGATAAACCGGCGTTAGTTAGACTCAAGGGAGCTTTTACAGCAACAGCAATAGCAGAATACTTTAGAGATAAAGGTAAAAAAGTAATATTAATGATGGACTCAGTTACTAGATTTGCTATGGCTCAAAGAGAAATTGGACTTGCTATAGGTGAACCACCAGCTACAAAAGGTTATACACCTTCTGTGTTTGCAAAGCTTCCAAGACTTATGGAACGTTCAGGGATGTCAGATAAAGGCTCTATCACTGCATTTTATACAGTGCTGGTAGATGGAGACGACTTTAATGAGCCTATTGCAGATGCTGTTAGAGGTATACTTGATGGTCACATTATACTTTCTCGTACATTAGCTACAAAAAATCACTATCCTGCTATAGATGTTCTTAACAGCGTAAGCAGACTTATGTCAGAGATAGCAGAAAGTAGCCATAAAGATGTAGCTTCCTATGCTAGAGATTTACTTGCAACCTATAAAAATTCAGAGGACTTAATAAATATTGGAGCTTATGTGAAGGGAAGCAATAAGAAAGTAGATCTTTCAATACAGTATTATGATGAAATAGTAAAATATTTGAGACAGGGCATGAATGAGCATTGTAGTTTTCAAGAAAGCATTGATATGTTAGGGAAAATTTTTAATTAGTGGACAGTTGACAAGGAACAATTGATAGTGGAGGATGATTTTTCTATGAAAAATCTTAAATTTATTGAAACAGATACTCTGTAACTGTCCACTGTCAACTCTCAACTCAAGAAAAAGTGGGGTGTAGCAATGCAGCAATACCATTTTAGATTGCAGAAGCTTTTAGATATTAGATTACAAAAAGAAGATGAAAGCAAAAGAATCTTTAAAGAGGCACAAAGTGAAAAGCTTAAAGTAGAGAAAAAGCTCAATGAATTAAAGGAAAACTATATAAAATATAGAACGATATCAAACAAAGAATCAGTTATTGAGCAAAAGATAAGGCATGTTTATTTAAATGCTATAAATTACAGTATAAATGAAGCTCATGAAGAACTTGCAAAAAAGCAAAAAGTATTAGAAGAGAGAAGAGATGAGCTGAAGCAAAAGCAGATAGAAAGAAAGACTGTAGAGACCTTGAAGGAAAAACAAAAAGAAACCTTTTTAAAAGAGCAAAATTTTATAGAGCAAAAAGCAAATGACGAGTTTGCTCTATATGGTTTTATAAGAAATCTTAAGAACTTGAAAGGAGGTGAGATAAATGGAGATTAACGCATTAAACTTAAAAAGAATACTTTCAAATACGACTAAACCAAGCACAAAATCTTCAAACAACGACGTTTTTAACAAAGTACTTGAAAAAGCTAGTCAACCTGCTGAAAATAGACAAAGTAATCAAACTAATCTAAATGAACAAAGAAATGTAGAAAAGACTAGAAGTAATGATGTTGATAATTCAAAAAATAAGCCTTTATCAAAGGAAGAAAAGGCTGCCTTAAAAGAAGCTGGATTTAATGATAGCGAAATAGACAACATAAAATCAGAAACGGACTTAAAAGAAGCTATAGTAAAAAAGCTTTTAGGTGGAGATGCAAAAGAAGGGGAGAATATAAATTCACTTCTAGCTATGCTTATGTCTCTTATGCAGGGAAACTTTGATAACACTAACTATATGAATATAAAGAGCATTATTGACCAAAATAGTGGAAATGCTGAAAAGCTAATTAATATTCTTTCAAACCTTACATCTCAGAGTAAGTCAAATACTGATTTGCTTGGAATGCTTAAGAAAGAGTTATCTCCGGATATGGTACAAGCTTTAAATTTGAATGATGATGGTGTTCTTGAAAAAATAAAAACCGAGCTTTCAGCTATATTAGGCAATGAAGAAAAAAATGCTGATATCACTACAAACTTCAGTAACAACAATGAAGAATCAGCGATAGATAAAGGAATAAATCCACTATTAAATAACGCCAAGGTTGCAGCTAAAAATATTAAGGATGACAGCAATACAAATAAAAATGATGGGCTAGAAGATATAAAGGATGCTATTAAAAACACCCAAGGTGAACAGATAGAAGCTCCTGTTAAAAATGATAAAAAATCTTCTGACGCAAACTTGATGATGGAAGATGGTAACTCTAAATCAGATGAAGATTTCCTTAAAAATCTTTTGTCAAACAATAGTAATGATAAAATTTCAAAGGTTACTAATTTTATGTCACAGTTTAACAATGCAAAAGTAGAAAATGTTAACGTAGCTGAAATAGAGAACTTGGTTATAAACAAAAATAACTTTAGTGCAGATATGATAAAATCCATAAAATATATGGAATTAAACAATATGAAGGATCTTACAGTTAAAATAAACCCAAAAGAACTTGGAGAAGTAGTTATAAGGCTTACTATGGAAGCTGGGGCTATGAAAGCAACTATAACAGCTGCTAATAAAGAAGCTTTTAATTTGTTAAATTCTAATTTAGCAGATATGACTAACAAGCTTCAAAATAGTGATATAAAGGTTCAAAGTTTAGCACTAAACATTTATAACGAAGATACAACTTTCTTTAAAGATGGCTCTAACAATCAGCAAAATCATGAAGACAACAAAGGAAAAAGAAATTATGCAGTTGGAGCTATATCAGAAGAAGAAGCTGCAGATAATGTAAGTTCCATTGATAGTAATGTAAATATGCTAGCTTAAGTAGGTATCCAAAATCTATGATTTTGAGATGATCACTTACTCCTCAGAGTTTACGAAGAGGGGTTTCCAAAAAAATAAAGGAGGTGAAGTTTTATGGCAGATGCAGTTAGTAAAACACAGGATCAAAGCCTTATAGACAAAATAAATCAAGCCAATTCTACTAAAACTGCAAAAGGTACAAAGATAGTAAGATCAGGACAGGATATGGACAGAAATGCTTTCCTAAGAATACTTTCAGCTGAACTTTCTAACCAGGATCCGCAGAATGCAAAAGACGGTACTGAGTATGTAGCACAAATGGCACAATTTGCTGGTCTTGAGCAAATGGCTAACTTAAATAGCACTATGAGAGTTACAAGCGCAAATGGACTTATAGGAAAAATTGTATCTCTAAAAAAGCTAGACGATAATGGAAATCTTTATAGTGGTGAGGTTAAGGATATAATTAAAGATGGAGATATCGTTAAGGTTGATGTAATAGTAGGAAAAGAAAAAGATAAAGATGGAAACATTGTTGATAAAATTAAAGAGTTTGCTATGGAAGATGTAATTGGAATAACGAACAATAGCAAAGTGCCAGGTACAGCGAATAGTAGTATGAATCTTCTAAATGCGGCAGCTTTAATAGGAAAGACTGTAGAGCTAGATGAAAAGGACAGCAGTGGAAGCAATTATACAGGAATAGTAAAGCAAGTATCAAGGGATGCTAATGGTATAAAAGTAACTGTTCAAAATTCAAGTGGAGAAACTAAAGATTTTACATTTGATAAAGTAATTAGGGTAAAAGATAGCTAGCTTAGAAAGAGTGATGTTATGGGATACAGAGTTATTAATGGTAAGCTGCATTTAATTGGAGATTTTCCAACGCATAGCAAACCAGAAAAGAATCAAGTAAATAATACAAAAACTTCTTTTAAAGACATACTCGATAAGCAAATAACTAGCAAGGAAAGCTTTGTTATATCCAGTCATGCTGCTGAAAGATTAAGGCAGAGAAATATAAGCTTTAATGAGGCTGATATGAAAAACATAAACGAAGGAATAAACAAAGCAGAGGAAAAAGGCGCTAAAGAATCATTAATATTATATAAAGATACTGCACTTATAACTTCAATAAGAAATAGAACAATAATCACAGCAGTAGATAAAGAAAGTAGCAAGGGAAGCGTTTTTACAAATATCGATAGTGTGGTAGTTTTATAAACAGCTGGACCAGAATAGTTGACAGTTGACAATTCTCAACTGAATCGGAGGCTGTACTTTGCTGAACGACAGAGGCAGAGTAAAAATATAAAGTGTAACAAAATCATAATAAAATCATAAAATAAAATTTGGAGGTTAAAGTCCTAAATGGACTTTAACGGGTAATTTTACCTAGCAAAATTACCCAGTGTTCCGACTAAAAGGAGGAAAAATTATGTTACCATCAATGTATTCAGGGATTAGTGGACTTAAAGCTAATCAGAAAAAACTTGATGTAGTTGGAAATAACATTGCTAACTCAAGTACAACAGCATTTAAATCACAAAGAATAAGATTTCAGGATATGATAAGCCAAAATATGGCACAAGCGACACAGGCTACTTCAACTACAGGAGGTACAAATCCAAAACAGGTAGGGCTTGGTGTACAAATAGGAGGTATAGATACAGTAACATCAACAGGAAATATGCAGCCAACTAGCAGACCTTTAGATTTTGCCATAGATGGGCAAGGATACTTTGTTGTAGGTTCCGGCCCTGTTCCTACAGATAGTGCAGCTACTGATGCAGGAACGCTTACAGTTGAACCTACGGAGCATTCAATTAGTAGCAATGAAGTTCAAACTGGATTTACTAGAGATGGATCCTTTACATTAGACCCTCAAGGCAATCTTTTAACCTCAGATGGATTGAGAGTTTATGGTTATGCTAATAGTAATGCAACAATAACTTATAGTGTAGACGATCATTCAAAGCCTCATACAATAGAATTATCAGGTAACGGTAAAGGTGGAGCTGATACAGCAATAGTAGATACAGCACTAGTACCGCTGGCTATACCAGATAGTGTAACCTTGGATGGTAAGGAGGTTAGAATTCAATCTGTTTCTATAGGTAAAGATGGAGTTATAACTGCAGTTTTAGATGGAGGAGCAACAGCAGCATTAGGTCAGATTGCTATGGTATCTTTTAAAAATGATGCAGGTCTTACAAAAATGGGTAAGAATATTTATAATGCATCTGCCAACTCAGGAGCACCTACTATTAGATGTGGTGCCAACCTCAAAGCAGGAGAAGACGGATATAATGCTAGCGGTTATGGAGAAATGCTTCAAGGAATGCTTGAAATGTCTAATGTAGACTTAGCAGAACAGTTTACAGATATGATAATAGCAAGTAGAGCCTTCCAAGCAAATGGAAAAATAATAACTACTGGAGATGAAATTCTTCAGGATTTAGTTAATTTAAAGAGATAATAATTAATTGACAGAGGACATAGGACATAGAAGGTGAGTTTTCTTCCTTTGTCCTCTAAAAATAAAAAGGGTGGGATTTTATGATAAAGATTACAGGCTTAGACAACAAGGAATTTGTTATTAATTCAGAGCATATTGAAAAACTAGAACAGATACCAGAAAGCGTTATAACGCTAACTAATGGTCATAAATATCTTGTAAAAGAATCTAATGATGAAATAATAAGAAAAGTAATCGAATATAAAAGAAAAATATTTACTGGAGATGTAAGGTAAAAGTTTAATGCAGTGTAATCTTAAAAAATCTAACTGTCAAAATTAAATATGAAGATAAAATTGGGGAAGAAGAATATCTTCTTTCTCAATTATAAAATAGATAACATTATGTTTTTATTATTTATTTAAAATGGGGAGTTAACATCCTGATTTATTTAGTACATATGAATGAAAGGGAGACATGCATTATGGAAAATAACAAAGAAAAAAAAGATGGAAGCAAATTGAAAATTATTGTTATAACAGTTGCGGCAGTTATTGTTCTAGGAGCTGGAGGGTATTTTGGATATAATCAATTCTTTGCTTCAAAAGAGAATACTACTAAGAAGGTGGCTCAACAGCAAATACCAGTGCAACAGATGCAACAAGGACAACAGATGGCTCAAAATGGAAGCTATCTGCAGCAGGTAGTATCAGCAAAGACATTTGGACTAGATGAGTTTTTAGTAAATCTTTCAGATGAGGATGGAAAAAGATATTTAAAAGTAAAAGTTTTTTTAGGTTATGATAACAAGAAATTAGATCCTGAGTTAGAGGAGAAGAAGCCTATATTAAGAGATGCTGTTATAAGTGTTTTAAGATCAAAAAAGTCAACAGATATAAATGCTAAAGGAATAGAAAGTATTAAAATGGAAATTATTCAAAGAATAAATGCAACACTAGATAAAGGTCAATTAAATAACGTTTATTTTAACGACATACTTGTACAGTAACATAGCACACTATATAGAGAGAATGGAGAATGCAGATGGATTTGCAGTTTGGTTTGATGTTTTTAAGAACAATAATAGCATTACTTTTTATATTAATGCTAATATATATATCGATGAAATACGGTGGAAGTAAGCTGCAAAATATCCAGAATAGAAGATATATAAAAATTTTAGAGAGAGTACCTATTTCAAAAGAAAACAGCCTTTTAGTCGTAAAGATAGGACAAAAAGGTTATGTAATGGCTTCAACTAATGGGAAGGTAGAAATAATATCTGAGTTGTCGCAGGAGGAAATAATTGAAGTAGTAGATTCAAAAGCTATACCTCAATATAACGATTTAAAAGATTTTTATGAAAAAACCGGACTTAAAAAAATTAGTGAAAAAGTACCTGTTAGGAACTTTTATGAAAAACTTAGATTTAAAAAGGAAGATAGAAATGAATAAGAGAAATAGCAAGGCCATAATACTAGTTTTAATTTTTATTACTATGGTATTTGCAGCAGCAAAGGTGCATGCAGCACCAGAGGCCTTTCCTATACCTAAAATAAATATTTCTGTGGACAATGCTAATACTCCGCAGCAGTATGTAGGAAATATAAAGCTTTTAATAATGCTTACAATACTTACACTACTTCCATCTTTTGTAATGATGATGACGAGTTTTGTTAGAATCGTAGTAGTTTTTGGCTTTTTAAGAAATGCCATGGGAACACAGCAATCTCCACCTAATCAGGTATTAGTTGGACTGGCTTTATTTTTAACTGTATTTATAATGCAGCCAGTTTATAGTAAAATAAATACCAATGCAATACAACCATATATAGAAAATAAAATAACACAGGAACAAGCTATAGAAGAGGGGGCCAAGCCTTTAAGGGAATTTATGCTTAAGCAGACAAGACAGAAGGATCTTAAACTGTTTGTTGATGAAGCAAAATTAAATTATAAGGTAACAAAAGACAATGCGCCTCTTAATGTGGTAATTCCAGCTTACATTATAAGTGAATTAAAAACAGCTTTTCAAATAGGATTTTTAATATTTATACCATTTATGATAATAGATTTAGTAGTAGCTAGTGTACTTATGTCTATGGGAATGTTTATGCTGCCTCCAGTAATGGTATCACTGCCATTTAAGTTGCTGTTATTTGTAATGGTAGATGGATGGTATCTATTAGTGAAATCTTTAATTATGAGTTTTTCATGAGGTGAGTTAAGTGAGTGAAAACATGGTAATAGGCATTATAAAAGATGCTATACAAACGGGACTTTTGGTGTCAGCTCCTATTCTTTTGATTTCAATAATAGTTGGACTTATTATAAGTATATTTCAGGCTACAACACAGATACAGGAACAAACTTTAACCTTTGTACCTAAGCTTGTAGCAGTGGCTTTAGTAGGACTTATTACAGGAAGCTGGATGCTTCACCAACTTGTAAATTTTACTACGAGAATTTTTACATATATAGCACATATTACGCAGTAATATAAAATTTTACGATACAAAATTTAGAGGACAGAGGACAATTGACAGAGGACAATGAAGGAGGATTTTTCTCCGCTGCGCTGCAAAAATCTTTGATTTATATTATCAATTGTCCTCTAAAAAAATTACGTCGTAATTTTCTTATGGGGTGAAAATTTTGATAGATACCGTATACTTTACAGCATTAATATTAATAACCATTAGAATGTTTTGTTTTTTCGTTATAGTTCCTGTATTTTTCCCAAATGGTACCCCAAACGCTGTTAAGGTAGGATTAACCTTAATTATGGCATACATATTAATACCGGGAATTGACTATTCAGGAATACATACTATAAATGACAATTTACCATTTATAATTAACTGCTTAAATGAAGCGGCAGCAGGATTGACATTGGGATTTATTACAAACTTATGCTTTATGCTTATAAGATTTGCAGGCAATCTTATAGACCTGCAGGTTGGATTTGCAATGATGACTATCTTTGATCCTACATCAAGTAGTAATACTACTTTAATCGAACATTTATTGTATTGGTTTAGTATTGTAGTTTTTTTTATAGTAGATGGACATCATATGCTCATTAAAGCTTTAATGGAAAGCTTTAGTGTTATAAAAGTAGGACAATTTTTTTTAAGTCAAAATTCAATAAATATAATTATAAAAGTATTTATCGAATATTTTGCAATAGCTTTGAAAATAGCAATACCAATAGTATTGATAATTCTCATAACGGATTTGACTATGGGACTAATTGCAAGAACTGTTCCACAGTTAAATATAATGATACTCGGTCTTCCGGTAAAAATACTTGTAGGGCTTGGAGCCTTTTGTTTTGCACTACCTATATTTTTAAGAATAATAGAAAATTCTTTTTATGGAATACCGGATGCAATAAGAGGATTTTATAAAACAATACCTATACTTATAATATTCGCATCAGATGACAAAACTGAAGAGGCTACCCCTAGAAAAAAGAGTGAGGCCAGAAAAAAAGGTCAAGTAGCTAAAAGTAAAGAAATAGCTTTATCACTGACTCTATTAGTATCTACGGTTGTGTTATTAAGTTTAGGGGGGTATGCAGGAAATCAACTTAAAGGGACTATGATTGCTTTTTTAAATAATTACATAACAACAGCGCTGACTTACGATAGCGTGCAGAAAATTGCCTTTATAGTAGTATGGAGAATTGGAATAATATTTTTGCCAATTGTCGTTCCTATTATGCTCATGGGAGTCTTGGCAAATTTTCTTCAGACTGGAGCTTTAATTACCTCAGAGCCATTAAAGCCTGATATTTCTAAATTAAATCCTTTAAATGGTTTAAAGAGAATCTTTTCTATGAGAACTGTAATGGAATTACTTAAAGACTCAGCTATAGTTATAGTGGTAGGCTATGTAGGTGTTAAATACGTGATTAGTAACTATATGTATATACTTTCACTAGGAGATTTAAAGCCAGCTGCGGTAATGGAAGCTGTAGGGAATCTTACAATAGGCATTTTCTTTAGGATAACAATTATAATGATTGTTATAGCAATTATAGACTATTTATATCAAAGGTTTCAGTACAATAAGGATTTAAAAATGTCTAAACAAGAAGTAAAGGAAGAATATAAGCAAGATGAGGGAGACCCTCAGATAAAGGGTAAGATTAGACAGAAACAAAGAGAAATGGCCATGAGAAGAATGATGCAGGAAGTACCTAAAGCTACAGTAGTTGTGACAAATCCGACACATATAGCAGTAGCCTTAGGTTACGAGGAAGGACAAAGTGCTCCTACAGTTTTAGCAAAGGGTGCTGATAAAGTGGCTATAAAAATAAAAGAAATAGCTAAAGAAAATGAAGTACCTATTATCGAAAATAAACCTTTAGCTAGATTGATCTATGAACAGGTAGATTTAGAAGAGGAAATTCCTGTTGAAATGTATCAAGCAGTAGCAGAGATACTGGCGATTGTATATAAGATTAATAAGAAGAAAAATTAAGTTATAAAATTAATAATTATCAATTGTGAATTATCATATGAGGTGATATTTTGGAAAACAGCAGAAAAAGGTTTAGTCTAAAAAATAATATGGATATAATAATGGCCTTTGTGGTTATATCTGTAGTACTTATGATTATAATACCACTTCCACCGGAAATATTGGACATACTGTTATCTTTTAATATTACTATATCAGTAGTAATTATACTTTTAACACTGTTTACAACAGAAGTACTGCAGTTTTCTGTATTTCCAACGTTACTACTTATAACAACTTTGTTTAGACTTGCTTTAAACATATCTTCAGCAAGGTTAATATTAAAGGACGCTTATGCAGGAGAAGTAATAAATGCCTTCGGTAGTTTTGTTGTTGGAGGAAACTATGTTGTTGGTATAATCATATTCTTAATTATAGTAATTATACAGTTTATTGTAATCACAAACGGTGCTGGTAGAGTATCAGAAGTATCTGCAAGATTTACACTTGATGCTATGCCAGGTAAACAGATGAGTATAGATGCAGATTTAAATGCAGGTTTAATTGACGAAATGGGAGCAAGGGAAAGAAGAAAAAGATTGCAGCAGGAAGCAGATTTTTATGGAGCAATGGATGGTGCGTCTAAGTTTATTAAAGGAGACGCCATAGCAGGTATTATAATTACAGCAATAAATATTATTGGAGGTATCATCATAGGAGTTGTGATGATGAATATGGATGCCTCTACAGCTGCACAAACTTATACAAGACTTACTATAGGAGATGGTCTTGTAACACAAGTACCAGCACTATTAATATCTACAGCTTCAGGTATATTAGTTACTCGTTCAGGTAATGATGAAAACTTTGGTAATTTGGCAATAAGACAGTTAACAGGATTTCCAAAGGTTATAGCAATAGCTTCAGTAGTGCTTTTATTCTTATCTATTATACCAGGACTTCCACACTTATCCTTTTTTATTTTAGCAATAGCCTGTGGAATATCTGCATATCTTCTATATAAAGAAGAAAAAGAGAAGGCTATAGAGCAAACTGAGATAGAACAGCAGGAAATAACAGAAATAGAAAGTAAAGAGCCAGAAAATGTTATGAGCTTAATTTCTGTTGAACCTATGGAGGTAGAAATAGGGTATGGACTTATCCCACTGGCAGATGAGGTTTCAGGTGGAGATCTTCTTCAAAGAATAACCTCTGTAAGAAGACAGTGCGCTATAGAAATGGGAATAGTGGTACAACCTATTAGAATAAGGGACAATCTTCAGTTAAAAACCAATGAGTATGTTATAAAAATTAGAGGTACAGTAGTAGCAAAAGGAGAGCTTATGCCTAATATGCTTCTTTGTATGGATCCTACTAATGGAGAAACAGAGATTCAAGGAATAAGAACAATTGAGCCATCCTTTGGATTACCTGCAATCTGGGTGAACAAAGATCAAAGAGAAGAAGCAGAAATAAAGGGACTCACAGTGGTAGATCCGACTACTGTTATGGTTACTCACTTAACTGAAACTATAAAAAATCATTGTTATGAGCTCCTTGGCAGACAGGAAGTTAAGTTAATTGTAGATTCTGTAAAAGAGAAGTACAATACCGTTGTAGAAGAACTTATACCAGATCTTCTAACTATAGGAGAGCTGCAGAAAGTACTTCAGAATCTTTTAAGAGAAAGAGTGCCAATCAAAGATATGGTAACAATAATGGAGTCTTTAGCAGATAATTCTAGAACTACAAAGGATATCGAAGTGTTAACTGAATATGTGCGATTTGCACTTGGAAGAAGTATATGTAATCCTATGGTAGACGATGGTGGAGCAATTACAGTAATTACATTAAATCCAGAAATTGAAGATTTAATAAGTAATAATATACAAAAATCAATGCAAGGCTCATTCCCGGCAATAGATCCGGAAGTTACAGGAAGGATATTGAATGCATTAAAGGACACTCTAGATTCAGTATATTTTTATGAAAACCAACCAGTGGTTTTGGTCTCACCAAAAGTAAGACCAGCTTTCAGAAGGCTGATTGAGATGGTTTTTCCAGCAGTAAGTGTTTTATCACTTAATGAAATACCTAATGATATTGAGATAAAAACCGAAGGAGTGGTTTCAATATAATGATTATAAAGAAATATACCGTAAATAACATGAATGAAGCACTAACTCGAATAAGATATGAACTGGGAAAAGATGCAATCATAGTAAGCCAGAGAAAGATTAAAAAAGGTGGTTTTTTAGGTTTATTTTCAAAGAAAATGATTGAGGTTACTGCAGCAATAGATAACAATAAAAGTAGCAGCAAGGAAAGCATGGAAGAAGGAATTGAAGCAGTAAAGAGATTGATGAAAAATAAAGTAAGTGAGCATAAAAATAAATATAATGAGGAGAATGAAGCCTCTAAGCATATAAAAGCTCAGGATAGTCCGAGTAAAGATAATGAAGAACTTGTAAAAGAAGTACAAGAAATGCGGAGTATGCTTAAGGATATGATGAACTCATCCTTAGCTGTTAATACACCAAAAAGCGAACTTCACATGAAACTTGAGAGTAGTGATATTGATAGCAAAATTATTAGTGAAATTGTGAAAATGGTAAATGAAATTAGTGACGATAGAACAGAGGAAGAAAAGCTTAAAGAAATAGTAAATAATATGGTTAAAGTATCTGAAAACAAAGAAGAGAATGTAATAGTATTAGTTGGACCTACAGGTGTTGGAAAGACTACAACTATAGCTAAGCTTGCCGGAAGACTTTCACTAATTGAAAATAAGAAAGTCGGACTTATAACTATAGATACATATAGAATAGGAGCAGTTGAACAGCTTAAAACATATGCTGACATAATGAACATACCTTTTAACGTAGTATTTACCATTAAAGATATGCAGTCTGCATTAGAGAGTATGTCAGATTGTGATGTTATTCTTGTTGATACTACTGGAAGAAGCAGCAAAAACACCATGCAGATTTCCGAGCTTAGAGCCTTTATTGATAAGGTGAAAACAGAAAACATACATCTTGTTATAAGTTGTACTACAAAAAATAAAGATATTGATGTAATAGTAAATGGATATAAACCCTTAAACTATAATAATGTAATAATTACAAAACTAGATGAAACCTCTACTTATGGTTCTATATTAAACATAGTGGAAAGTGCAAAGAAGCCTATAAGCTTTATTACAACAGGTCAGAATGTACCAGATGACATAAAGTTACTGACTGCTGAAGAAATAACAAAACTTATACTAGGAGAGGATAAAGTATGTTAGATCAAGCTCAGAAATTGAGGCAGCTAGTACAGCAGCAAAATAAAGACAGTAACGAACAAAGAGAAAACATATCGAAGCCTAAAATAATTACTGTAACTTCTGGTAAAGGTGGAGTGGGAAAAAGCAATTTTGTAGTAAACTTATCTATTGCTCTTCAGAAAATGGGAAAAAGAGTACTAATATTTGATGCAGATATGGGACTAGGGAACGATGATGTACTTATGGGATTTTTGCCTAAATTTAATGTTTATGATGTAATATTTGGTAGTAAAGAAATAGAAGAGGTGTTAGTAGAAGGACCTTTTGGAGTAAAACTGCTTCCAGGAGGTACAGGTGTTTCAAAAATTGAGCAAATGACTGACAAACAAAGAGATAGTTTTTTAGCTAAGTTAACATGTTTAGAAGACCTCGATTATATTATTATGGATACAGGTGCTGGTGTTAATAGAGACGTACTTGGTTTTATTTCTTGCTGTGAGGAATTAATAGTAATAACTACACCAGAACCTACTTCCCTTACAGATGCCTATAGTTTGCTTAAAGCTGTAAGCCATTTTAAGATAAAAGATAACGCAAAGGTTATAGTAAATAGAACTATAGAATCAAAAGAGGGTGAAATTACTTTTAACAAGTTTAATAACGCTGTATCAAAGTTTTTAAATATCAATTTGCAGTATTTAGGATATTTATCAGATGATAAGAAACTTGTTCAAGCTGTCCGTAAGCAGCAGCCCTTTTTAATTAGCTATCCTAATTCTGATGTAGCTAAAGATTTAAACTACATAGCAGGTAAAATTATAGGATTAGAAACGGACAAAAAAGGAAGCAGTGTACAGGATTTTTTTAAGAAGATTTTTAATATTTTTTCATAAGGGGTAGGTTTTAATGAGCGACAATGTGGAGTTCCTAGTTAATCAGAGAATAGAAATAGAAATGGAAGATGGAATCTATAAAAGCAATATTCAGGATGTAACAGATGAGTATATTGGAATAAGCATACCAGTAAATGAGGGAAAGTATGTACCACTTAAAAAAGGTGATAAGGTAAGATGCCTTTATTACTATAATAAGGACATTTATAGATTTGAAACTGTAGTTTCAGGAAGAAAAATAGACAAACTTCTAATAATAATGTTAAAAAGACCAGAAAAGGTAGTGATGTATCAGAGAAGAAACTTTGCAAGAGTACCTTTGATGGTTAATATATATTGTGGAATACTAGAAAATAGCAAGAAAATTGAGAATATAGGCAATAATCAAATTGAGTTCTTTGATGCATACTCACTTGATATAAGTGGTGGGGGATTAAGACTAGCAATAGACAGAAAATTTGAGAAAAGACTTAACTTAGGAAGTATGCTGATGATGACTATTCCACTTAGTGATGAAAATCTTACAATAAAAGGGAAAATTGTGAGAGTAGAAAATGACAGGAAAAATCCTAAAATTATTTGTGGAGTGACCTTTGTAGATTTAGATAGATTAACTAGAGAATCTATAATAAGGCTGGTTTTTAAAACTATGAGAGAGCAGATGAAGAAGGGACCAAAGGGGGAGTAGCTTCATGTCACTAGTTGATGGTTTAGATGTAAAGGAAGAACTGGTTAAGAAGTATATACCATTAGTTAAATATATAGCTTCGAGAGTAATAATAGGAAAAACTAAGTATATAGAGTATGAAGATCTAGTAAGCTATGGAATGCTTGGACTTATGGATGCAATAAATAAATTTGATGAAACAAGAGGAATGAAGTTTTCCACATATGCATCTATAAGAATAAAGGGAGCAATGATAGACGAATTAAGAAAGAATAGCCCTATATCAAAGGGAGCTATGGATAAGCTAAACAGATATAATGATGCAGTAGAAAGACTTCAAAAACGATTTGGAAGAGAGCCGTCAGATGCGGAAATAACTGCAGAACTTAAAATTAGCCTAAAAGAAATGATGGAAATCGAAAACTATATAAACTATATATCAATTGTGTCTTTAGAGGACTTAATATTTTCAGAAGAAGATGATATTCCTCTTATTGGCACTATTCAGGACGATAAAAGTCCAAGCCCTGAGAAAACTCTTGAAGAGAAAGAAGAATTAGAATATTTAGCTAAGGCAATAGATCTGCTAAATGAAAAAGATAGGACAGTTTTGTCTCTATATTATTATGATGGACTCACATTAAAGGAAATTGGACAGGTATTAAGTGTTTCAGAATCTAGAGTATGTCAGCTTCATAGTAGAGCAATAGTTCATTTGAGAAAAGCTTTGGTTAAATTGAAATACATAAGTTAGAAGGATATCCTTCTAACTTATATATTAATAAAATTACAAAAATTTAAATTTAGGAGGAGCTATGACTGCGGTTGGGCTTTTGTTAATAGGAATACTGCTAATAGCGCTAAATATTAATGCTATTAGAAAGGAAAAGAGAACCTTCAGTAATGTTTTGGAACATAGTGAAAACAGTATGAAGGATTATGATTTGGAGATAGGAAAGCTTAGAAAAGAATTTGCAGAAACAGTTTTGGAGCTGCAAAGGGAGATTGAAGATTTAAAAGCTGATAGAGAACTAAGTGAAAATGATATTTATATAGAAGATAATCATAGAAGCGATAATAAAGAAAAAACAGAAGATAATTATAAAAATGAAGATTATATACTAAATAAAATGGACGTAGAATACGAAAATATTAGTGGTAGTAATGATGTAATTAATAGTATAGATACAAATGAGAACAATACATCTGTCAATTATTTAATCGATGATAGTATGCCTATAAATGACATAGATGAGAATAATACAGAAGAAGAAAATATAAATAAAAATAATGAAGCTTATGAGAAAAAAGGTAGCAGCATAAAACGTAATAACGTAAAAGTGGATGAAATAAGTAAGCTTTTAGATGAAGGTTTATCTGTTGATGAAATATCAGAAAAGATAGGTATTGGCAAGGGGGAAGTACTATTAATAAAAGAATTATACATAAAGTAAAGGTTATAATAGCTTTTTTAAGTGACAGAAGAATTTTGATAGGAATAGGTATAGGCATTGTCATAGCTACAACAGCTATGGCAGGAGCTAAAGTCAACTATCAATTGAGCAAAAGTCAAATTGAAGATAAAGCTAGATCCATGGGAATGATGTATCCAGACGAAGTAAAGGTCATTAATGATAAGGGAGTGAGCAAATGATAAGAGGGCTTTATACTGCAGTATCAGGAATGATAACGCAGGAGGCAAAACAGGATGTAATAACAAGTAACTTAAGCAATTCAAATACTGTAGGATTTAAACAAGACAACTTAGCTATCAGAAGATTTGATGATGTTTTATTAGAAAACTATGATAAAGTAGTTGGTGGAAAAAATGTAAGAAATGAAATAGGAACTCTTAGTCTTGGAAGTAGAGTAGACTCAGTAAATACAGATTTTACTCAAGGGATGATACAGGATACAGGAAAACCTACTGACTTTGCTATTGATGGGAAAGGATTTTTTACTGTTCAGCGAAATGATGGAATTAATAATGGACAATACTACACAAGAGATGGTCACTTTCACGTAAATATGAGAGGAATTCTTGTAAATGATTCTGGAGATGCAGTAATCGGAAGAAATTTAGCAACAAATCAGTTAGAGCCGATAAATGTAGGTGATGGTAAATTAACTAGTGATGTTAATGGCAATATAAGTATAAATGATAATAAAATGTATAAATTATATACAGTAGATTTTAATGATTATAATAGTATAAAGAAGATTGGAGACAATCTTTATCAAGGTAATAACGCTGTAGAAAATAATGCTATAATCAAACAAAATTCATTAGAGAAATCCAATGTAAATGTAATAAATGAAATGACTAACATGATTACTACTATGAGAAGTTTTGAAACAAATCAAAAAATTATACAATCATTAGATGAAACCTTAGGAAAAGCAGTAAACGAAGTAGGGAGCGTTAGATAGATATCCAACCTGAGTGCTTAACTAATTAGCGGTATTCATAGGGGTACCTTGATTAAGTCAATTATCGAAGTTGGATATCTATATTTACTAGAAGAGAGGAGAATTTGTATGGTATTAAGATCTATATGGACTGGTAGAAGTGCTATGAATGCTCAGCAGCAAAAGTTAGATAGTATTTCAAATAATATTGCCAATGTCAATACTGTAGGATATAAAAGAGAAGAGGTTAGTTTTCAGGATTTAGTTTATGATAGCTTAAAAAGGAAAGGGTATCCTACTAATGACAATAAAAATACTATTCTAAACGGTACAGGCGTTAAGGCTGGAAATTGGATAAGAGATGTTGAACAAGGTAATTTACGAAGTACAGACTCCCCAACAGACTTTGCAATAGACGGAGAAGGATATTTTAGAGTTACGCTGCCAGATGGATCTAAAGGGTATGAAAGAGCGGGAAGCTTTAATATAAATTCAAATGGTGAGCTTGTAGATAAAAGTGGTAATAGATTAGATATGGAGTTTACTGAGGAAGGACAAAATTTACTTAGTTCGGGAGTGGGGCTTACAAATGATAATTTTTCCGTAAAGGAAGATGGAGAGATATATTTAAATTATAATAATAACAGTGTTCATTACGGTAAAATAAATCTTTATAATCCGGTAAGCCAAGAGTCATTGAATTCTATAGGACAAAATCTATATGTGTTAAAGCAAGGTGCACAAATGAATGGAACAACAAAGGCAAATATACTTCAAGGATTTGTTGAAGACTCTAATGTAGATGTTGGAAAAGAGCTTACGGAAATGATAGTAGCACAAAGAGCTTTCGAAATGGGATCAAGAGCGTTAAAAACCGGTGATGAAATGTGGGGAATGATAAACAATATGAAGGGTAGATAGATTTTTGTAAACAAAACACTTGTATCCACATATAATATATTGATGTATGTTATTTTTAGGAGGAATTTTGAGTGGATACAAGAAAAAAATCCTGTAATAAAAAAGATGACAAGAATATGTATTACCATTGCCCTATGATGTGTTGTATGTACATGCAACCAATGATGGAACCACAACATGTGCGTGATATGGATGACAGGCGCCACATGGAACAAGGTCCTGAACATGATGATCAGAGTCATGTTCATTATCGTCATGATGAGTATAATTACGATTATATGCCTATGATGGATATGGAGTTCCCAATGATGGGAATGCAGCCTATGTATCAGCCAATGCAGGGACCTATGATGGATAGGGAGTTCCCAATGATGGGAATGCAGCCTATGTATCAGCCAATGCAGGACCCAATGATGGATATGGTATCTCCAATGATGGGAATGCAGCCTATGTATCAGCCAATGCAGGACCCAATGATGGATATGGCATCTCCAATGATGGGTACACAGCCAATGTATCAGTCAATGCAGGACCCAATGATGGATATGGTATCTCCAATGATGGATACACAGCCTATGTATCAGTCAATGCAGGACCCAATGATGGATATGGCATCTCCAATGATGGATACGCAGCCTATGTATCAGTCAATGCAGGACCCAATGATGGATATGGCATCTCCAATGATGGGTACACAGCCAATGTATCAGTCAATGCAGGACCCAATGATGGATATGGTATCTCCAATGATGGGTATGCATAATATGTATCAGCCAATGCAGGAAACAATGATGGATATGACATCTCCAACAATGAATATGGAATATGAAAAACAACCTATGATGGTAGAGAACATATCTGAAGATCTTGTTGATGTAAAGATAAAAACTGTAGATATGGAAGAAATAGAAGGCTAAGATAAGATGTACTCCATTGAGTTTATAAAAATACGTATTGTCACAATTCTATTTGCAAAGTAAAAAGGTTAAACACTTACAATATATACTTGTAATTTGTATGTATTGTAAGTGTTTTTTATATTAATGTTAAATCTTATTTTCTTGTTGACATTGCAGCTGTTAGTTGTGGAATAACCTGTTTCTTTCTTGACATAACTCCAGCTGCGTAAGCGCTATTATTTTCAAGAGTTACTCCAAAGGCTCTCTCAACTGCATCTTTATAAGGACCTACAGCAATTAATTCTGAGCCGCCTTCTAATATATCAGTTACTAAAAGCAATATTAGTCCAAATCCTTCAGACTCACATCTCTTTTCCATTAACTGGAGCATATCCTTTCTTACCACTTCAAATCCTTCAGTATCCATAGTTGAAATTTGACCAACTCCAACTTTAATATCATTCATTGTAAATGGTTTAAAGTCTTGGTTAAGTATTTGCTCTGGTGTTTTTCCTTCTAATGATGAACCGGCTTTAAACATTTCCTTTGCAAATTTTTCAAGATCTATATCAGCTATACTTGCTAATCTCTTTAGTACAAGCTCGTCTGTCTTAGTTGATGTAGGTGATTTTAATAATAGCGTATCTGAAATAATAGCTGCACATAAAAGACCAGCGATTTTCTTAGATGGTCTTATTCCATTTTCGAAGAATATAGATGCAACTATCGTACAAGTACATCCTACAGGTTCATTTCTAAAGTATATAGGGTTGCCTGTCTGAACAACTCCAATTTTATGATGATCAATAATTTCTACGATTTCAGCATCTTCAAGACCATGAACGGATTGAGCCTTTTCATTATGATCTACAAGTATTACTTTTTTCTTATCCTTTGAGATTAAGTGGTATCTTGAAATACTTCCAACTATTTTATTTTCAGCATTTACTACTGGATAGCTTCTATATCTAGTTTGAAGCATAACTTCTCTTACATCATCAATTAAATCATCAGTTTTAAAGGATACTAGGTTATCCTTAGTCATTACATAGCTAACTGGAATACTTTGAGTTATTAATCTAGATGATGTAAAAGTATCATAAGGTGTTACTATTACTGAACACTTAACTTCTTTCGCTTTTTCTAGTATTTCATCACTTACACTATGATTACCAGTAATTATCATAAGAGATGCATGACCGTTAATAATAACTGTTTGAGCATCTTCTCTATTACCGCAAATTACAATGTCTCCTGCATCTATAAATTCTTCAGCATTTTCAGGCTCCATAGCAGCAACTACCACTTTACCAGTGAATTTTGGATTATCTTCTGCCGCATATATACACTTAGCTGAAAGAGTATCTAGTATATTTTCAAGACTTGTGCCGCTTTTTTCAATTACATTAGTATCCCATATATCCATGTAGCAGGAAGTTATATTTGATTGAGAAGCTAAACCTACTAGTGTATCTTCATCATCAACTACAGGAAGGGTTTTTACATTATTTTTTCTT
Source organism: Clostridium nitrophenolicum (assembly GCF_055391695.1). Classification (NCBI taxonomy): domain Bacteria; kingdom Bacillati; phylum Bacillota; class Clostridia; order Eubacteriales; family Clostridiaceae; genus Clostridium; species Clostridium nitrophenolicum. Next base: position 4,480,186 of record NZ_AP042469.1, on the reverse strand, counting down.
ATCATTGACCAAGCGGATTTCAATGAAGTATCAGGGCTTATAGGAGTAACATTATCAATATCTAAATCAGCTATCTGTGTCTTAACAGTCTCTATTAATTTTGGTGCCTTAACACCAAAATAGTCAAGTGCGAACTGAGTTTCTCTACTCACATCTCCTAATCTAATTGGGAGTGCATTTACTCCAATTTTGTTTTTAAACTCTGCATAAGATATAGCAGAACAAATAGAATCTGTATCAGGATTTCTATGTCCTGTTATGTATACAACATCATTCATTACATTTTCCTCCTAAGTTATAGGGGTTCTAACTTCAAAATTAACTTCAGAGTTAATTTCCCTATTAATTTTAAATTTTTAACTCTTAGTTAGTAAAAGATACTAACATAGAGTAATTATTATTAATTACATATATTATTATATACAATACTAATATTTTATCAAACATATTTTAGGAAAAATGTGATGCATTTTTTTAGTTGAGAGTTGACAACTGACAGTTGACAGTGAAGGTGAGTTTTCCTCCTTACGTCGGAAAATAAGAAATATGTGACACAGTTTTTATAGGAAAAGTAACTAGAAAGTTAGCTTATACATATCACGGCGTATAAGCTGACTTTCAGCCTAGTCCCCTATATAGGGTCTTGTGTCGTAAAATTCTTATTTTATGACGTAAGGAATAAAATAATCATAATAACAATATACCATCTCATATACTTAAATAATGAAGGGCAAAATCTTTTTAAGGGGTGATAAATTTGATTAACGAAAGGGATCTACATGATGGACTAACACAAGCTGAAGCCGCGAGAAGGCTTAAAAAATATGGACCAAATAGATTGGAAAAGAAAAATAAGGTATCTCCCATTAAAATATTTTTCTCTCAATTTAATGACTTTATAGTCTGGGTTCTTATTGTTGCTACAGCAATATCAGGCTTTATGGGAGAAAAAGCAGATGCAATCACAATACTAATAATTATAATAATGAATGCTGTTTTAGGGTTCATACAGGAGTATAAAACTGAAAAGTCCTTAGAAGCCCTTAAAGAACTAGCTGCTCCTACTGCAAAAGTAATAAGAAGTGGAGTATTAAGAGTAATAAATGCAGAGGAACTGGTTGTGGGAGATTTATTAATACTTGAAAGTGGAGATAGAATTCCTGCAGACTGTATGCTAGTAGAAGACAGTAACTTTATGGCTGATGAATCACTACTTACTGGTGAATCTGTCGGAGTTGAAAAGAGTTCAAGAACTAAAAATAGCTCAATTTATATGGGAACTATTGTGCTTACAGGAAAAGGCAAGGCAAGGGTAATACAAACTGGCATGAAGACAGAAATGGGTAAAATAGCAGGCATGCTTCAGAGCATAGAAAATGATAGATCACCATTAAAAGAGAAGCTTACACAGCTTGGAAAAGTACTAGTTATACTTTGTATTGTTATATGTGTAATAGTAACTTTAACCGGTATATGGCGAGGTCAAGATAAGTATCAAATGTTTCTACTAGGAGTAAGTTTGGCTGTGGCTGCTATACCAGAAGGACTTGCAGCTATAGTTACAGTTGCACTAGCTCTTGGAGTTTCCAGAATGCTTAAAAGAAATGCATTAGTTAGAAAACTTCCTGCTGTTGAGACTTTAGGATGTACTTCTATAATATGTAGTGATAAAACTGGAACTCTTACAGAAAATAAGATGACAGTTAAAGCTATGTATTTTAATAGCAAAATTTATTATGTGGACAAGGAGTCTATTCCGGAAAATTTATCATTAAAGAAAGCTTTTACATATTGCAACGATTGTAATTTTGATAACAGTGGAGACAATATTGCAAAAAGTCTCTTTGGTGATCCAACAGAAACTGCTCTAATAAAAGCCTTCTTCAAAGAAAATAAAGAATTAAAAGGTTTTTTGGATAAAGCAAGAAGAGTCTACGATATTCCCTTTGATTCAGATAGAAAGATGATGTCTGTAATAATGAATGAGGGCTCAAAGGAAATATGTTATGTCAAAGGAGCTCCAGAAAGAATAATAAATAAGTGCAAATATATATTAGACAAAGGGGAAGTAAAGCTACTTACATCTGATTATAGAGATAAGATATTAAAGGCAGTAGAAACTATGTCCTTCGATGCATTAAGATGTATAGCTGGAGCTTATAAAGATACTGGTATCGTTAAAGGAAAGGGATTAGAAGATAATCTAATATTTATAGGTGTAGCGGGAATTATAGATCCACCAAGAAAAGAGGTTAAAGATGCAGTTTTAAAGTGTAAGATGGCAGGTATAAGAGCAGTTATGATAACTGGAGATCATAAGAATACAGCTTTTGCTATAGGAAAAGAACTGAACATATGCAAAAATCAATCAGAAGTTATCACGGGAGAGGAACTGGATAAGTTAAACGATAAACAGCTGAGTTCAAAGGTTGATGCTGTCTCCATTTTTGCAAGAGTAAGTCCACATCATAAGTTAAGAATTGTAAAAGCTTTTAAGTCTAAAAATAAGATTGTTGCAATGACTGGGGATGGTGTAAATGATGCACCAGCAGTTAAAGAGGCGGATATAGGTATATCAATGGGTATATCTGGTACTGATGTGACTAAAGAAGCTTCATCTATGATACTCTTAGATGACAATTTTGCAACTATTGTTTCTGCTGTAGAAGAAGGAAGAATAATTTATGATAATATAAGAAAGTTTATAAGATATCTTCTTTCCTGTAATTTAGGAGAGGTTTTAACTATGTTTTTGGCATCTCTCTTCTATTTAGATACACCACTGCTTCCTATACAAATATTATTGGTTAACCTTGCAACAGATGGGCTTCCAGCTATAGCATTAGGAGTAGATCCTCCCGATAGTGACATAATGAGTGGAAAGCCAAGACCTAAAAATGAAAGTATATTTGCAAGAGGATTAAGTGAAAAGATAATTGTTAGAGGATCACTTATTGGAGTATGCACAGTACTTGCTTTTATTGCAGGTAGGTACTATGGTTATGATTTAACTACATGCAGAACATTAGCTCTTTCTACATTAATAATGTCTCAGTTAATACACGTATTTGAGTGTAGATCTGAAAGACATTCAATATTTGAGATAAAGATATTTACAAATCCTTATCTTGTAGGGGCGGTAGCTATTTCTATAACAATGCTTTTATGTGTACTTTATGTTCCATTTATGCAATCAGTATTCCATACTGCGGGACTTAACTTAGGACAGTGGGGCATAGTAGTATTCTTCTCAGGTATAATTGCATTAATTAACAGTTTGTATTTGTACTTCAAATAATATTTTATATATAGGTTAACTTTCGGTCTTAGACTCCTATAAAATAAAAATGGAATTGCATATGCAATTCCATTTTTATTTTACCCTTTGAACTTTTTGTACTCTTTGAATTTTGCCTTCCATTGGAACAAGGTCCTTCTTTGTAGTCATGTTTCTAATATTTATGAGTTCAATTTGTTCACTGTTTTGCTTTCCTTTTTTACCTTTAAGTCCTTGAGCTAATACTAGATTGCCTTGAGTTACAGGAATAAATTCAGGTTTTTTAAACCATCTATTTCTTGTATAAGCACATTTAACTATATTTTTACTTCTATCAGGTCTAACCAAAAGAACAACACTTAATTTATGAAATATCCATAATATAGTTTTCTCAGCAACTTTTACAGATACTACAGTACCCTGTACCTGAGTTAGTCTATCTCCATATTTTTTTAAATAAGCTTTTGAATAGTATTGAGCAATTTTTTCTTTGAAACTCATGTCTTTAACTCCTTTACGATATATATATTTTATTGAAATGCTGAGCAACCAGCAGTAATTCCAAGTAGAATTTTATGTATATTATAACACAGTATTGTGCTTTTTAAAATATAATCAGTTATTTTTATTATAGTTTTCCCTTTTGTAGCCTTTAGATGTAAAAAAGTATAAATGTTTTTTCTATTTTTTGTGCCTAAATATTATTTTTAAGAATATTATTATAGTAAGCGGTGAAAGGGGGATAGTATATGAAGAAAGAATTGACACCACAGGAGGTTATATACGACTTCAATTTTGATAATATCCATGTAAGAGAAGAGGTTAATAATATACCTGAGTATGACGAAGTGTATAAGAAAATAAAAACAGCTTTAGAAATAGATAAGGAAGGATACAACGTTTATCTTATAGATGACTTTTCAAAAGATAAGTTAGATTCTATAATGGAATTTATCAAACAAAACCTAGAAAATAGAGGTAAACCTCAGGATATATGCTACGTTGTAAAAGATGATGAAAAATACCCAAGAGCTTTATTTCTGCCAGGTGGTACAGGAAAAAAACTTAAGGAAACTCTTGAAAGTGTGCAAAAGAGCTATGCGGAAATTACCTATGAGTTTTATAATGGATCTGTAAGTAAGGAAAAAGAAGAAATAGTGGAAAATCTCCAACAAAAAAGGAGCGATTTAATAAATAAACTTGTTAAAATGGCAGAGGAAGATGGTTTTACAGTAAGGCCTACTCAAAATGGATTTTCTTTCATTCCCTTAAAGGATGAAGGAGAATTAATGAATGAAAAGGAATATGATTCTTTAGAGGTTAAAGAAAAAGAAAGCATATTAAGCAAGGTAAGCACTTTGAAGAGCAACGCTCAAGAAATAATTGAAGAATTAAGGGAAATGGAATTAAGTGAAATTGAAAAGATAAGAAGTATTATGGAGGAATATTATAATAAAGAGGCAAAAGACATTAGAAAAGAATATCTAGATGAGTTTGCCGAGAATATAGAGGTTATAGAATTTTTAGATGATATTTGTGACAATATAGAAAAGGGAATCAAAGATATATATTCTATAAGTTATGATGATGATGAAGATGAGATAAATGAAATAATTTACAAGTATGTAGTAAATGTTATAGTTGATAATAGTGACAATAAAATTCCGCCAGTGATTTTTGAAGAAGATCCTAGTATTAACAATCTCCTTGGAAGTATAGAATATGAAAATAAGAATGGAACCTATATTACAGATATAAGTTTAATTAGAGGAGGATCATTTTTAAAAGCAAATGGAGGTTGCTTGGTATTAAGGATAAGCAGTCTTTTAACTAATCCGGCAGCATATTATTATTTTAAAAAATCTCTTATAAGTGGAAAGGTAGATCTTGATTATAACAGAGGATACCTTGAGCTCTTATCTCTTAGTGGTCTTAAGCCAGATCCTATAAAATTTAATGAAAAAATAATACTTATAGGGGACTATGAAACTTATGACTTGCTTTATTCTTATGATGAAGATTTTAAAAAGATATTTAAAATAAGAGCAGAATATAAATCTGTGCTAAAAATAGATAATGAAACTAAACAGGCCTTTTTAGGAAAAGTAAATACTATATGCAAGAGTAACAAATTAAACCCACTTTCAGCTGGAGCTATGAAAGAGCTAGCAAAATTTTCATCAAGAAAAGCGGAAAATAGAAATAAGCTATTTATAGATGATCATGAGCTGGGAAGGGTTATAATGTTATCTAACAGTAAGGTAAAGAATGATAACAGAACTCAAATTGAAGGCAATGATATCAAAGATACGGTGTACGATGAAGAGCTCATAGAAAGGGAGATTGGTGAAAGTTATAAAGAAAATAAGATATTCATAAATGTTAAAGATAAGCTGGTGGGTCAGGTAAACGGCCTATCTGTTATAGATACTGGATATTTCAGCTTTGGTAAGCCAATAAGAATAACCTGTTCTTGCTATAAAGGAAATGGAAATATATTAGATGTTCAAAAAGAAAGTGATTTAAGTGGGAAAATTCACAATAAAGCCATAAACACATTAAAAGGTTATATGAACACACTAATTGGCGGGTATGAAAAATTACCTGTAGATTTTCATTTAAGTTTTGAACAACTATATGGAAAGATAGATGGAGATAGTGCTTCCGTAGCTGAAGTTGTATCAATGGTTTCAGCTTTAAGTAAGATAGGAATAAGGCAGAATATAGCAGTTACTGGATCAATAAATCAATTTGGAGAGGTTCAACCAATTGGTGGAGTAAATGAAAAAATAGAAGGCTTCTATAAGATATGCAAATTAGTAGATAAGGTAGAAGGTAAGGGTGTGCTGATTCCTGAATCTAATATAGATAGTCTTGTGCTAAATGGTGAAGTGGAGGAAGAGATTAGAAAGGGGAATTTTCATATATATTCGATGTCCTGTATAAAAGATGCTTTAGAAATATTGATGGGTGAAGAGGCGCTTGGATATAAAGAAATAATGAATGATGTAGAGAAGGAAATTAAGAAGTATACAGGTAAACGAGTAACTAGAAAAAAACAAGAAGAGTAAAAAATTGACTTACACCCAGGGATATATTTATAGTCCGGGGAGTAAGTCAATTTTCTAGTTTAGGACCTTATATAAATAAACAATTTTAAACATTAAATCTAAAGTGAACTATATCTCCATCCTGCATAATGTACTCTTTTCCTTCAAGTCTGTAATAACCTTTTTCCTTTGCTGCAGCTTCTGAACCTACTTCTACTAATTTATCATATGAAATAATCTCTGCTCTTATAAAGCCTTTTTCTATATCAGTATGAATTTTTCCTGCAGCTTGAGGTGCTTTAGTTCCTTGCTTTATAGTCCAAGCTCTTACTTCCTGAACACCAGCAGTTAAGAAGCTCATAAGACCTAAAAGCTTATAGCTTGCGTGTATTAATTTATCAAGTCCAGCTTCATCTAAGCCATACTCGCCAAGCATTTCAGTTTTTTCTTCGCCTTCAAGGACAGAAAGTTCCTCTTCGATTTTAGCTGAAATGATAATTACTTCTGAGCCTTCATTTGCAGCATATTCTTTAACTTTTTTTACATATTCGTTTTCTAAGTTTCCTGAAACTAAATCATCTTCAGAGATATTTGATACATATAGTACAGGTTTAGTTGTAAGTAAAAAATATCCTTTAGCAAGATCTGCTTCATCATCAGTCAATTCTAAAGTTCTTACAGGTTTACCTGCTTCTAGATGATTTTTAATCTTTAGCATTAACTCATAATCAGCTTTTGCTTCTTTATTTCCACCTTTAGCTAGCTTAACAACTTTTTCTATTCTTCTATCTATCATTTCTAAATCTGAAAAAATAAGCTCAAGGTTTATAGTCTCGATATCACGGATAGGATCTACAGAACCATCCACATGAACAACATTAGGGTCATTAAAGCATCTTACCACATGAACTATAGATTCAACTTCTCTTATATGTGATAAGAACTTGTTTCCAAGACCTTCACCTTTACTTGCACCTCTAACTAGTCCAGCTATATCATAGAACTCAATAGCTGTATATATTTTCTTTTTTGTATTATACATTTTTTCGAGTACATCTAATCGTTTATCAGGTACGCTAACTACTCCAACGTTTGGTTCAATTGTACAGAATGGATAGTTTGCAGATTCAGCTCCTGCTTGAGTTATAGCATTAAATAAAGTACTTTTTCCTACGTTCGGCAGTCCTACAATTCCAAGTTTCATTTGTGTACATTCCTTTCTTAAATTATATTAAATTTTAAGTTTCAAATCTATGAACTAAAAGTTTACACTTTTCCATGATTTTCACACTAAAATACAAAGGTTTCTAAATTACCTATTAAATTATACTCTACAAGCCTGGCCATTTCAAGGATAAGAGGTAAATATGTAATTAAATATAGGAAAATCAACCTAAAAGTGATTTTCCTATAATTTAATTTGATGATTTTTATAGGAAAAAGAACAAATAAGTACTGTAATTCGTAAAATAAAAAATATGCGACGCAGTTTTTATAGGAAAAGTAACTAGAAATTTAGCTTATACAGAGGGATATGTTTCCAAAGCTGAAGTAGATTTAAAAACTTTAGACTGGCTAAAAGTTTTTAACGTGCTGAAGCTTGGAAACATATCACGGCGTATAAGCTAAATTTCAGCCTAATACCCTATATAGGAACTTATGTCGCATATTTCTTATTTCACGAATTGAAGAATAAATATATAACTAATGTTCAGTTCGGTCACTCCATTTTTCATAATCACCTCTTAAGTATTTCAAATAAAACTTTTCTTCATCTATTTCACTTGAGGTTCTTATGCCTAAGTTTCTTATTATTGGAAGAGGAGGGCACCAACCTTGTATTGCATGTTGAAATAAAAAACCACCTATGGCCCCTGTAAAAAATGACCAATATTTTTTATTAGTAGTAATAGCTAAAATTGATCCTAAAACAATTAATATAGAGGTATTAGTCTCTAGGACTCTTTCTATATCCCATTCATTATTTAATTCCTTAATGCGATTAGATAGTTCTACATTACTTCTTCCTCTATAATAATTTATACTATCTAAAGTTTCTTCTTTAATTTTTTGATTCGCCTTATCAGAAGTATGACATTTAACTCTATTAGCTGTGGATAAAAATAAACACTTTTTCATACAGTAAACATCTCCTATATATACTTTTAAATTTACTATATATAGTTTACTCTCAATTTATATATTTATCCTATAATTGGCTGATTCTAGAGTTAGCTAAAATATATATCGGAAAACTCTATATGTATATTTTCGACCTTAGAGTGCTCATTAGTATATAGTTTTTTGATTTTATTACAGTTATCTTCAAAATTTAAATTGTCAGGAAGTTCAATTATAAATTCAGAACCTTTGCCATATTCGCTAGTAACTTTAATAGATCCTTTATGCATTTCTACCAGATGTTTTACAATGGATAAACCTATTCCACTGCCCTCGTGATCCCGTGTAAAAGATTTATTTACTTGTTTAAATCTTTCAAATATAATTTCTAGCTTGCTTTTTTCTATGCCTATTCCTGTGTCCTTTATAGAAATAATAGTATTAGATCCCTTATCTTGCAAGGTTACCAATATAAATCCTCCAGGATTAGTAAATTTAGTAGCATTTGAAAGAAGATTTAAAATAATTCTTTCAATTTTATCACAATCACAACATATGATTTTTTCCTCAATATCTGTATCAAATATTAAACTTATATTCTTGCTCTCTATATATTCTGCAACTGATACGGTTATATCTTCTACTAGACTTACTATATTGCATCGATCCATATTTAGTTCTAGATACCCAGCATCAATCTTTGTGATATCTATTAAGTTATTTACTAATCTTAATAATCTGTAGCAATTTTGCTGCATACCTTTCGTGTATTTTTTACATATACAGCTGTTAATACTATTTGAGTTCCCAACACTGCAGCGGTCTATTAATTGAAGAGAACTAAATATTATATTTAGAGGCGTTCTTAGTTCATGAGAGATATTTGCGAAAAACTCTGTTAATCTTCTTTCAGCATTTTTTCTTTCGGTTATATCTAAGCCTGAACATATGATATTTTTTATTGATCCATCTTCATTTGTTACTATTTTACTATTCCAAAGTATAGTATGCAGGGAATTGTCTTTAAAAACTAAAGTGCTTTCTAGCTGAGGCAAAGTGTCTTTTGCATCTATTGACAGCATAAAGTTTAACATCTCTTTTCCAGCGTCACCGGGACAAAGAGTATTCATCCAGGCATGACTTAATACTTCTTTTTCAGAATATCCCCAGAGCTCTTGTGCATATCTGCTGAATTGTGTTAATTCTCCACTGGAATTAAACACACATAATAGTACATTTGCATAGTCTATAATTGCTTTAGAAAAAACTTGTTCACTTTTTAAGCTGGCTTCAGCAGATTTTTGATTAGATAAATCTGTTAAAGACCCAGCTACTCTTATGGGAATGTTGTCATGCCAGATGGCAGCCCCTCTAACTAGCACCCATTTATCATATCCCCATTTGGTTTTAACTCGCACCTCTTTAATAAAATGGTCAGATTTATTGTTTAAATGATTATAGTATTCAGTCAAAAAAGGATTTAGATCATCAATATGAATAATTTTGTCTAAATAATTAATTAATGATTTAAGTTCATCATTACTATATCCTAAAATTTCTATAAATCTTTGTGAAAAATAGATAGTATTATCTAAAAAATTTATATCCCAAATACCATCATTAGAGCCATGAAGAGCTAGCCTATATCTTCGTTCGGATACTTCCAACTTTTTTTGTGCTTGCAATAATTTTAATTGCCTTAAACCCATTTCTCCAATCACTTCAGATAAATATTTTAAGAACTGAAGAATTTTTATGTATTCTTTTTCCTTTACAACAGGAACTTTTCTTAGTGCTTCCAAATATTCGTTTTCATTGAAGCCAAATTCTTCGGCCTGTTTTTTAAAGTATTCTATATCAGGCTCTTCAAAGAGAATTTGTCCAACGTATATAATAGCAAGGAATTTATCTTCTATTATTATTGGAGTTCCTATATCTATAAGTCCATTTTTACATTTATAGCTTATAATTTTTTCTCCTTTTGCAAAAGGCTCAAAGGCCTGTTTATCACTTTCAATACAACGAATGTTTGACTTAGGATTTGCTCTATGAAACTTTGTACAAATATCTCTCCAAGCTGTAGCTGTTAATATATCACCATTTAAAGAGACAATTCCTGTCGCAATACCAGTTGCAGTATAAAAGCTATCTAGCAATTTTTGAAGTTGAGGTATACTTATAAGATCAGATAACTCATAGTCCATTATGATCCCCCATTTGGTAAATTTAAAATACTTAATGTATAAAAGTTCTACATATTACCTCAAATTCCTCCTAGTTGGCAATTAATATTTGACTTTAAAGAATTTAATAACCTTCGATAAACGAGTAAGTTTATACGAACTGACTCATCAATTATCATTAATAAGTCGATGGTGAAAAGACATTTAGACTTTTCACCAACCTAAGGTTCTAATATTTTATAAAACATTATTTTCTTCCAAGATACATACCTATGCATATACCTTTCATAAAACTGTATCCTATAATTGCTGCAATGCACACTTTTTCACTTTTATTAAGACAGTGCATACGGTGATGCCTAAACATATGTTTCATTATTTTATTGCCCATCATACTAAATCATCCTTTCCTTAATATATATAGTTACAAAGTCGAAAATATATATAGTAACAAGGTCGAAAGTTAACTTTCTAGTTTGTAACTATATAGGTATGATAATTTTAAAAACTTCTGTATATTATTGTTCTAAAAGCAGATACTTTTTATTAAAAAATATTAAGGGTTAAATGCCTTAATGTGGAAGAAGTTAAAAAGACAATATTTATGTCGAATTATAGAATTGAGATTAATATGAAATATATATTTAAACAATTTGAAAATATTTTGAAAATATATTGTAAGGTCTTAAAAGAATAAAGTCGATAAAGATAGAAAGAACTATTTAAATAGATTTAAAAAATATATTAAAAAAGATTATTAAAAAGAGGAATTTTTATGTTAATATAGAATATGTAAACTCAGTGGTTAAAAGTGGAGCAAAGTGGAGGAAAATAACAAAATTGGGGTGCAAAGATGTTTATAGGTGAATACGAGCATGCCTTAGATAGTAAAAATAGAATAATTGTACCTTCAAAGTTTAGAGAAGAGCTTGGAAACAAGTTCATACTGACAAAAGGATTAGATGGTTGCTTATATGCATACCCCTTAAGTGAATGGGAAATACTAGAGCAAAAGTTAAAAAACCTCCCATTAACAAGTAAGAATGCTCGAGCCTTTGTTAGATTTTTCTTTTCAGGAGCTAATGAGATTGATATGGACAAGCAAGGAAGAAGCTTAATTCCACAGAATCTTTTAGAATATGCAGAGGTAAAAAAGGAAATAGTAAGTATTGGGGTATCCAATAGAGTAGAAATTTGGAGTAAAGAGAACTGGGAAGAATATAACAATTCAAATATAGACTTTGATGAAATTGCAGAACAGATGAGTGAACTTGGAATTTAGAGATATAACAGAATTCATAGTAGTGGAGGAAATAGTTTATGGAATTTAAACATGTATCAGTATTATTGGAAGAAACAATAGAAGCGCTTAATATAAAAGAAGATGGCATATACGTAGATTGCACATTAGGTGGCGGAGGACATTCATTTGAAATTCTTAAAAGATTATCTTCAAAAGGAAGACTTATAGGAATAGATCAAGATACTTGTGCACTAAAAGCGGCACAAGAAAGATTAAAAGAATTTGACAATGCAACTTATGTTCATAGCAATTTTTACAATATAGATGAAATTTTAAAGGATTTAGAAATAGAAAAAATTGATGGTATTATGATGGATTTAGGGGTTTCATCCTACCAATTAGATGAAGGTGAGAGAGGCTTCAGCTATATGAAGGATGCACCTTTAGATATGAGGATGAATAGAGATGACACACTTTCTGCCTATGATGTAGTTAATAGCTACAGTGAACAGGATATATCTAGAGTAATAAAAGAATATGGTGAAGATAAGTTTGCTAAAAGAATAGCAAAATTTATTGTACAAAGAAGAGAAAGAGAAAGTATAAAAACTACAGGAGAACTTGTAGAAATAATAAGAGAAGCTATTCCAGCTAAATTTCAAAAGGAGGGACACCCAGCAAAAAGGACCTTCCAAGCTATAAGAATTGAGGTTAATAGAGAGCTTCAAATATTAAATAAAGCTGTAGAAGACAGTGTAGAACATTTAAATAAAGGAGGTAGAATAGCAGTTATAACATTTCATTCACTAGAGGACAGAATAATAAAAACTAAGTTCAAGCAATTAGAAAACCCATGTACATGTCCCTCAGATTTTCCAGTTTGCGTATGTGGGAAAAAACCTTATATAAAAATTATAACTAAAAAACCTGTTGAACCTTCAGAAGAAGAGATGAGTGCAAATTCAAGGAGCAAAAGTGCTAAGCTTAGGGTATCGGAAAGAATATAGTTCTAAATTTTAGGTGAGGTGAATAAAGTGATAGTGGTAAATGAAGAGAGCTTCATACAAGGTAATACCGTTCTACAGCCTGAATACAGACCTTATAGAGATAACGAAAGCCATAAAGAAGAAAACAAAAAGGAAAAGCTAAAGAAAAAAAGAAGAGCTAAAAAAAGACTCAATAATAAGGTGAAAGTAATAAGAAACATTATTTTAACATTTATAGTTGGGTTAGTACTTATAGGAAGATATTGTGCTATTTATAATATGCAGATGGAATTAAATTCAACAAAACATAATATAAATGAAATTAATAGGGAAAATGAAAATTTAAAGGTTGAACTTGTTAAATATAATAATTTACAGTACATTGAGGATATAGCAATTAATAAACTTCAAATGGTATCACCGGATAAAGGGACGGCAGTTTATACAAATTTAGATAAGGAAAATATTAAAATAACAGAAAAGAAAGCGCAGGATAAAGTAGAGAAACAGAACATCTGGGATAAGCTCACAAAATTACTATTTTAGATAAAGATTTATCAGTTTTAGTACTGAAGAATTAAGAAAGACAGCAGAAAAAACTATTTTTCATTTGATTTGTTTTTATAGTAATTTTAACGGGGGTAAACAGGTTGTCAAAAAAGGAATACAGAGATAAAGTTATTATACGAAAAAGAATGATAGTTGTTTTCAGCTTTCTTTTCTTAGCCTTTTGCTTGATGTTTGGTAGGATGTTTTACATAATGGTATATCAGTCTCATAAATTAAAATCCCTAGCAATAGATCAATGGACAAGCGAGGTAAAAATTGATGCTAAAAGAGGAAGAATACTTGATCGTAATGGTCGTGAACTAGCAGTAAGTGCTAACGTTTATAGAGTAGATTTGGATATGAACACCTTAAGAGACACTATGAAAGAAAAAAAGTTGTCTCAAGATGAGGTAGCAGAGAAGCTTAGCGGGGCTTTAGCTATGGACAAGGGTGAGGTTTCAAAAGTATTAGGCAAAACACTTCCAGGAGGACTTCCTCTTGGCTCAGCTACATTAAAAAGAAGAATTGAAAAAGAAGAGGCTGATAAGGTCAGAAATTTGAATTTAAGAGGAGTATTGATATCAGCTGATACCAAGAGATATTACCCTAATAATAATTTTTTAGCTCATGTGCTTGGGCATACTAATTCAGATGGAAATGGGCTAACCGGTGTTGAGCTTAATTATAACAAAGATCTATCTGGTACTCCAGGAGTTAGAATTGCAGAGACCGATAGAAAGAGTAAGGAACTTCCCTATACAATTTCTGAATATACTAAGCCTATAGATGGTAAAGATGTAGTTTTAACAATAGATGATATGATTCAACACTTTGTAGAAAAAGCTGCAGACCAAGCATTGAAGGATAATCAGGCAAAGGCTGTCTCTATAGTTGTTATGGATCCTAAAAATGGAGAAGTACTTGCTATGGTTAACAAACCAGATTATAATCCAAATGACCCTTGGATTAAGGATATGTCCTACGATGATCTTCAAAAAAGCTGGAGAAACAGGTCCGTAAGTGATACTTTTGAACCTGGGTCAATTTTTAAGGTAATAACAGCAACGGCAGCTTTAGAAGAGAATGCTGTTAGTGAAAGTGATAAGTATACCTGCGGCGGAAGTTTTACTGTTGGGAAAAAAATAATACACTGTTGGAAAACTTCTGGGCATGGAGAACAAGGTTTTGTTGACATACTTAAAAACTCCTGTAACGTTGGTTTTGCTTCAGTTGGTAAAAAAGTAGGTAAAGAAAATTTATATAAATATATTAAAAAGTTTGGCTTTGGAGAAAAGACAGGTATAGATTTACCAGGAGAAGCAAAAGGAATTATCAAAAAGCCTGAGAACATAAGTGAGATTGATTTAGCTACTATATCCTTTGGACAGACTAATACGGTTTCACCTATTCAGTTTATTACTGCTTTTAATGCCATAGCTAATGGTGGAACCTTGATAAAACCTCACGTTATGAAAGAAATATCTCATTATGACGATGAAAAAGATAATAAAGTTATCGATAAGCAGTTTGATATTTCAGGGGCTAATAGTAAACAAATAATAGATGCTAACAAAGCTGCACAGCTTAGAGGGTATTTAGAAAAAGTTGTTTCAGAAGGTGGCGGTAAGAAAGCCTTTATAGAAGGGTATCATATAGGTGGAAAAACTGGAACAGCTCAAAAAGCAGGTCAAGGAGGATACCAACCAGGAAAATATATATCTTCATTTATAGGTATGGCACCTGCAAGTGATCCTAGAATAACAGTCTTAGTGTCAATAGATGAACCGGATCCATCTAATTACTATGCTGGTCAAATAACAGCACCAGTAGCACAGCAGGTATTTAATGATATATTTAATTATCTAGCTATGAAGAGTGATGCAGATAGTCAGGATATTGCTAGAAGCATGCTAAAGGATGTAGTTATACCAGACGTAAGGGGCATGAAGAAGACTGATGCTGAAAAGGCTCTTAAAGAGCAGCATTTAGATTGTGAGTCTGATTCTAATGGAGAATATATTGTAGATATGAATCCAAAACCAGGATATACAGTAAAGGAAGGCAGCAAAATAATTCTTTACACAGGCAGCACACCAAACTATAATAAAGTAGTAGCAGTTCCAGATGTTAAGGGTTTGAGTAGAGAGAGAGCTGTTGCTGTATTTAATAGCGTAGGACTTAAAGCAGACTTTGAGGGAGATGGAATGATATCAGAACAAAGTATAGAACCAGGAAAAGAAGTTGAAAAAGGAACGGTTATAACTCTTCATACGGAGATATTAGGAGACTAAAAATAAATTACAAAGTAACTTTAGGCATGCAATACGGAATAAATATGTGTTGCATGCCAATATTCTGTATAAACTACATTACATGTGTGAAGAATTAAGCAGGGAGCCAAAATCTGTGATTTTGTGCGAATCGCTTACTCATCTGACGTAAGGAAGAGGAGTTTCATATTGTAAATATAAAAGGGGTGTGTACTATGAATTTAAAACAGATTCTAAGTGGAATAGACTATAAGATAATAAAAGGCAGCGATGATTTAGAAATAAGAGAAATACAATATGATTCAAGGGAAGTTAAGGATGGAGATTTGTTTGTATGTATTGAAGGGTATAGTACTGATGGGCATAAGTACATAAATAGTGCTTATAGCAAAGGAGCACAAGCAATTATATGCAGCAAGGATGTAGAAAGTATACCAGATTGTACTGTAATAATGGTTGAGGATAGCAGAAAAGTACTAGCTTTAGCAGCGGCTAACTATTATGATCATCCAGCAGATAAGCTGAAGGTTATAGGAATAACTGGAACTAACGGGAAAACTACATCTACATTTATGATAAAGTCTATATTGGAAGCTGCAGGACACAAAGTAGGGCTTATAGGCACAATAGCAAATTACATAGGAAACAAAAAAATACCTTCCCATAGAACCACTCCTGAGTCTCTAGAGCTTCAAAAATTATTTAAGGATATGGTAGATGACGGAGTAAGTTACTGTGTTATGGAAGTATCATCACACTCACTGTACCTTGATAGGGTTTATGGAGTTAAGTTTGCCCAGGCAATATTCACTAATTTGACACAGGATCATCTAGATTTTCATAAAACCTTTGAAAATTATTACGATGCTAAGCTTATTTTATTTAAAAATACTAAAAATTCAGTTGTAAATACAGATGATGAATACGGGAACAGGGTGTATAAGGACTCTAAAGGAAATAAAGTTACTTATTCAATAGATAATCCTTCAGATGTTTGGGCTAAAAATATACATATGCATTCTAGAGGTGTGGATTTTGATGTAACATACAAAAATGAAATGACGCATATAAATTTAAATATACCAGGTAAATACAATGTAATGAATGCTCTTGGAAGCATTGGAGCATGTTTAGGCGAGGGGATATCAATAGACATTGTAAAAAAAGGCTTGGAGAGTATGCTCTGTGTACCAGGTAGATGTGAAATAGTTACTCAAAATTATAATTTAGGCTATGAGGTAATAGTAGATTATGCTCATACTCCTGACGGATTAGAAAATATACTAAAAACTGCAAAAGAATTCACAAAAGGAAAACTTATAAGCGTATTTGGTTGTGGAGGAGATAGGGACAACACTAAGAGACCAATTATGGGTAAAATAGGTACAGAACTAAGTGATTTAGCAGTTATTACTTCTGACAATCCTAGGACAGAAGATCCTATGTCTATAATAAAGGAGATAGAAACAGGTATTCAAAAAGATAACTATATTGTGGTAGAAAATAGAAGAGATGCTATTAAGAAAGCTATGGAATTAGCAGAAAAAGATGATGTAATTGTAGTAGCTGGAAAAGGACATGAGGATTATCAAATACTAAAGGATAAAACTATACATTTTGATGAAAGAGAAGTTATTGCAGAAATAGTTAAGGAACTCCATTAATATGGGGTATTAGGACGAAAGTTAACTTATACCCCGGGCTATGTTTCCAAGCTTCAGTCCGTTAAAAACTTTTAGTCAGTCTAAAGCTTGTGTTTTAGACGACCTAAGAACTTAGATAAACTCGCTATGCTCAAACAGTATCTAAGGTTCTAAGGTTGTCTTAAAACCCTTCACTAAGACTGACACAAAGCTTTTAAATCTACCTTCAGCTTTGGAAACATATCCCTTTATATAAGTTAACTTTCTGCTTAGTTTCCCTGTATAGGGTTCGAGTCTTGAAAGTTCAAGAAGGAAGGAGTTGTTCGTAGTTGGAATATATGAGCTTTGATGAAATAGTAAGTGCAGTACAGGGAGAGGTAGTTTTAAAAGGAGAGTATTCTGGTTTTAATGCTGTTAGCACAGATACCAGAAAGATAGAAAAAGGGAATATATTTGTTGCGTTAAAGGGTGAAAATTTTAATGGTAATGAATATATTAAAGTTGCTAGTGAAAAAGGTGCATCTATTTGCATAGTAGATGAAATTAGATATAAAGATGAAGAAATTAAAAATTATACTACAGTTGTAAAGGTGCAAAGTACAGGAGAGGCTCTACTGGACCTAGCAGAAGCTTATAGATCAAAATTGGATTTGAAGGTAGTTGGTATAACTGGCTCAGCTGGTAAGACCTCAACTAAAGACTTGGTGGCAGCAGCTTTAAGTGGTAAATATAAGGTTTTTAAAACAGCAGGAAACTTCAATAATCAAATAGGACTTCCACTTATGATATTTAAATTAGACAACAGCTATGATATTGCAGTTTTAGAAATGGGAATGAATAATTTAAAAGAAATACATACAATGGCAAAGGCTGCAAGACCGGATGTAGCGCTAATAACTAATGTAGGAACTGCTCATATAGGAAACCTAGGAAGTAGAGAAAATATCTTGAAAGCAAAGCTTGAAATTACTGACTTTTTTAACTCAAAAAATATTTTAATAATAAATGGGGACAATGATATGCTTTCCTCAGTTGAAAGTAATAATTACTCAGTGATTAAAACTGGTATAGACAGCAATGCTGATTTTAAAGCTGATAATATAGAGCTAGGAGAAGATTACGTAGAATTTGAAGTTATAGAAGGTAAAGGCGGCACTAAAGAAAAATTTCATATAGATATGCCTGGTAAACACACCATTTCAAATGCACTACTTGCTATAGGCTGTAGTAAAATTATGAATATGGATTATGAAAATATAAGAAAAGGACTAAAAAACTTACAGACTACATCTATGAGAATGGACATTATTAGAAATGAAAAGTTCACTATAATCAATGATTGTTACAATGCTAACCCAGATTCTATGAAGGTTGCTATTGATGTGCTTAAAAATTCTAATGCAAAAAGAAAGATAGCAATACTTGGAACAATGGGAGAGCTAGGAGAAGAAGCTTTTAAGTCACATAAGGATGTAGGAGAGTACGCAGGAAAAAATAATGTAGACTTACTTATAACAATTGGTGAGTATAGTAAAGCTTATGAAGAAGGTTTTAGTGAAGTACAAGATAACAGGCAGCAACATAGGGCTTTTGAAAACTATGATGATGCAGTGGATTTTCTTACAAAAGAGTATTTGCAAGAAGGAGATACAGTATTAGTAAAAGCCTCAAGAGCAGCAAAATTTGAATTAATAGTAGAAAAACTAAAGAAGAGCATCAGCAAATAGGAGGTGAAGACGCTCTAAAATTTAGAGCGGAATTTTAATATGAATAAGCTAATTTATTCTGTACTAGTTGCATTTTTTATATCAATACTAGAAGGACCTATTTTAATACCATTATTACGTAAATTTAAATTTGGTCAAAGTATTAGAGATGAAGGACCTAAAAGTCATCAAAAAAAATCAGGAACCCCTACAATGGGAGGAATAATATTTATACTTTCTTCATTTATAGCTATGGCACTTATAGTAAAAAAGCCTAATGACGAAGCTATGATTGCACTTTATGCTTTTGTTGCCTTTGGAGTAATAGGGGCATTAGATGATGGATTAAAAATTATACGCAAGAAAAACCTAGGATTAAGAGCTTATCAAAAGATGATTTTGCTTCTGATTGTTTCAGGAGCCTTTGCATACTATGCTGCAAGCAATCCTTATATAGGGACATCAGTAATTGTTCCATTTGCTCATAAAACTTGGGACTTAGGTATATTTTATATTCCATCCATAATAATTTACTTTGCAGCTACAACTAACGCTGTAAATTTAACAGATGGACTTGATGGACTAGCAACATCAGTTACTTTACTGGTTATGACCTTCTTTGCACTAGTTAGCTTGGCTATGGGGCACTATACATTAGCAATATTTTGTGCAGTAGTTGCAGGAGCCTTATTAGGATTCTTAAGGTATAATGCTTTTCCAGCTCAAGTGTTTATGGGGGATACTGGTTCATTAGCATTAGGGGGAGCAATTGCTGCAGTTGCTATGATACTAAAACTTCCACTATTGGTTATAATAGTAGGTGGAATATATGTAATGGAGACTTTATCTGTAATACTTCAGGTTATTTCCTTTAAACTTACAGGAAAGAGAATATTTAAAATGAGTCCAATACATCATCATTTCGAGTTATCTGGATGGCATGAAACTAAGGTAGTTTCAGTATTTTGCATAGTTACTGTTATACTTTGCCTAGTAGCGTTTTTATCACTAACTGTAAATTTATAAACAGAAAGATTGACAACTGTCAATCTTGCTATTGATTGAGATAAGTAATCAGGTAGGAGGATTTAAAATGAACAAACCCAATGTTAAAATGGGGCCTATAGACTTTGTATTATTTTCAACTATAATGCTTTTAGTAGCTATTGGAGTAATTATGGTTTATAGTGCTAGTTCATATAGTGCATTTTTTAACCCTGCAATAAACGATAGTATGTTTTTCTTAAAAAAGCAAGGTTTAAGCGCTGTGATAGGAATTGTAGCAATGTTTTTTACGATTAAAACTGATTATCATAAGATTAAGAAACATACAAAATTAGCTATGATAGTTACAATAATACTTTTAGCAGCTGTGTTTGCTTTTCCTGCAACAAATGGTGCTAGAAGATGGATAAGACTTGGAGGACCATTCTCATTACAGCCCTCAGAGATAGCAAAATATATAGTGGTTTTATATATGGCTAAAAGCATGGAACGTAAAGGTGAGAGAATTAAAAGTTTAACTCATGGGGTTATACCATACCTTATGGTTTCAGGATTTTATGCAGGTATGGTACTTGCAGAAAAAAACTTAAGTATAGCTTCAGTAATAATGATAGTTACACTGATAGTTCTATACGTTTCAGGAGCTAAAACCTCTCATATGTTTGCACTTGTAGGATTAGTAGCATTAGGTGGCGTAGCGGGTATAGTTTTTGAACCATACAGAATGGCTAGATTTACAAGTTTTTTAGATCCTTGGAGAGATCCTAAAGGAGATGGGTATCAGCTTATACAATCGCTGCTTGCTCTTGGGTCAGGAGGAATTTGGGGTATGGGCTTAGGCAGATCAAGACAAAAATGCTATTACATACCGGAACCTCATACCGATTTTATATTTTCTATAATTGGAGAAGAATTAGGTCTCATAGGATGTACTTTAATCGTAATCTTATTTGTTGTATTTATATGGAGAGGAATAGTTACTGCTGTAAAGGCGAAGGACACTTATGGAACTTTACTAGCCACAGGAATTACATCTGTTATAGCAGTGCAGGCAATTATAAATATTGCTGTTGTTACAGGATCAATGCCAGTTACAGGAGTTCCACTTCCCTTTATAAGTTATGGAGGATCTTCACTGATATTCAATATGATAGCGGCAGGTATACTCTTAAATATTTCGCGGCAAAAAGAATATAGTTAATTTTACAATTATAGCATTGCATTTCGCAATGCTATAATTTATGTAAAATTTTATAGAAAAAGTATATAAAATTAACACATAATTTAATGAAATTCATCTTTCAAAATGTTATTATATATATAGCTTGTTTAATTTTTATTTATTAATAATGTTTACGAATCTATATACGAGGCAAGAAAGGTTGATATAAATGAGTCAGGCTTTAAGTAAAGCAGATAACGAATTAATACTTAAAAGAAGAAAAAAGAAAAGAATAAAGAAATTATTCATGTTATTTATTATGTTATTATCAATATGTGTTACTCTTTGTTTAAAGCTTCCTTATTTTAACATAATGAACATTCAAGTTAATGGTAATAAGAATATTTCTATTAAAGATATCATTACACTTTCAAATATAAAAGTAGGAAATAACATTTTCTATGTTGATTTAAAAGGGGGAGAAAATAATATTTTAAGTAACCCATATATATCCGATGTAACTATAACTAGAAAGTTCCCATCTACTCTTATTATAAGTGTAAAAGAAAGAGAAGCTGTATTTTACAATACTAAGGACAACCAGTATTTCATTATAGATAAAGCTGGAGTTGTTCTGCAAAAGAGAGATAATATTAAAGGAATGAAACTGATTAAGCTTGATGGAATTGATTTTTCGAAATGTGAAGTTGGAAAGCCGATACAAGATAGTGATAAGAGAAAAGTCGATGCAGTTGTTAATTTAGGTGATATTGTTTGCAACAGTAAAGTTTCTCAGGGCCTAACTCTTATTGATGTAAGCAGTTCAATAGATATCAAAGTTTACTATGGTGATATTTGCATAAAGTTTGGAAATGCTGAGGATATAGATAAAAAATTCAATAAGGCTTTAAATATCTTAGATAGAAAAGAATTAAAAGGGGTAAAGGGATACATTGATGTAAGTTTTAATGGAAATCCTGTGTTTTTTATTCAAAAGTAGGAGGATGTAATATATGCGAAAGGTTAGATCACAGATTAGTGTAGCAGTTGTTTGCGGCATACTAGGGTTTATGCTTGCATATCAATTTAAAATTCTTATGAAACAAGATAAAACTTTCAATTTTACCAATAAAAACAGCACTGATGTTACTGTAGAGATAGAACAGTATAAAAAACAAAAACAGGAGCTTGAACAAAAGGTAAACGAGCTTCAAAATCAAATTAAAAACTATGAAAGTGCAGCAGCAGGTAAAAGTGATACTACTAAAAATCTCTTAAAGGAATTAGATGATACAAGAACTCTTATGGGCTTAACAGATGTTAGTGGATCAGGAATAACTATTTACCTTACACCGGACACTAAGCTTTTCGGTAATACAGAGGATCGTATAACAGATAAACACTTAGTTTATATTGTAAATGAATTAAGATTTGCAGGTGCAGAAGCTATATCTATCAATGATATTAGAGTAGTGTCTAAAACCGGTATAAGAAATGCAGGCAATTATATATTAATTAATGATGAGAAGATTTCTCCCTCAAGCAGAATAGTAATAAAAGCTATAGGGGATAAAACGCTATTGTATCAATCTATGAGTTTTCCAGAGGTTTTTTCAGATTTTAAGACGATATGTGATGTGAAGTTCGAAAAAACTGACGATATTTCTATTAAAAAGTATAATAAGACTTATAAATTTGAATATGCTAAGCCAGTGAAAGAATAAATAGGAGGGAGAAAGATGATAGGATTTATTGGACTTGTAATAGGTATTATTGTAGGTGTTGTATGTAATGTTAATATTCCAGATAAA
Source organism: Clostridium nitrophenolicum (assembly GCF_055391695.1). Taxonomy (NCBI): domain Bacteria; kingdom Bacillati; phylum Bacillota; class Clostridia; order Eubacteriales; family Clostridiaceae; genus Clostridium; species Clostridium nitrophenolicum. Next base: position 4,457,180 of record NZ_AP042469.1, on the reverse strand, counting down.
TTTTCACCATATATGTCAGTGGCAATATTAGCTTGCTTGGATTCAGTTTTTGGAGCTATTAAGGGAAGTCTTTCCCAAAAGTTCCAACCAGATATCTTTATATCAGGTTTTTTTGGAAATGCAGTTCTAGCAGCAGGACTTGCTTATTTAGGTGATAAACTGGGAGTTCCTATATATTTAGCAGCAGTAATAGTTTTCGGTGGAAGAATATTCGACAACTTTGCTACCATAAGAAGATTGTTAATTGAAAAGGCTAGAGCCCGTCAATGAGGTGAATTAGATGAAAAATCATGAAGCTGATATATTTGTGTTCATAGCTTCTATAATTATAGGCATACTAATATCCATGAATATTAGCTTTTCAAGAGGATCGGATAGAGTATTTTTAAGTGCAAAACAATATCAAGATGCATACAATTATAGAAATAAGCTCTATAGTGATATAGCTGGACTTATAGAGCAATATGACAATTATTCTGCAAAGCTCTCAAAGTATAATAGCAATGAGGAAAATCAAACTCATATTAGTGAAAGCATAAAGGAAGAGCTAAATCAGAATAACATTGTATTAGGAAAGGTCCCATTACAGGGACAGGGAATAGTAATAAATATGGATGATGCGAGTACAGAAAATATAAACAACTCCTATGGGTATGAGCGTGAACTCAGACTTGTTCATAATACAGATATAATACAGGTAATAAATGATTTAAAGAATGCAGGAGTAGAAGCCATTTCTATAAATGGACAGAGAATAATGGATAGGACAGAGATTTATTGCAGTGGTCCTTTTATAAGAGCTAATGGAGTAAAAATAGCAGTGCCCTTTACTATTAATGCTATTGGAAATAAGGAAGTTTTGTATAATTATATGTTATCTAACGAAAACTACTTAAAAACGCTAATGATTAGAAAAATTAGAGTTGATGTTGAACAAACTGATGATGTTAAAATACCTGCCTATACTGGAGAAGATAAAAAAGAGTTTATGAAAGTAAATCAATAACAATAAATTTACATTTTACTCCAATATTTTACTTTAATTTGTTTAAATTTAATTAAAATTTTTATTAATTTTTGCAGGAATTTTAAGATTTATGAAGAATAAGTATCCTTATAAGGTAAAGTGTACAATTCAATTTGGCATTAAAAGGAGACGGTAGAGTTGTCAATTGAAGAAAATATAACTAAAATAAGAGAAACTATTCCAGAAGGTGTCACTTTAATAGCGGTTTCTAAAACAAAACCTGTGGAAGACCTTCAAAGGGTATATGACATGGGGGTAAGGGACTTTGGTGAAAATAAGGTTCAAGAGCTTACTGATAAATTTGAAAAGTTGCAGCAGGATATAAGGTGGCATTTAATAGGTCATCTACAGAGAAACAAGGTTAAATATATTGTAGGGAAGGTATATCTTATTCATTCTCTAGACAGTATTAAACTTCTTGATGAGCTTGAAAAACATTATGCAGCCAGTGGAATGACTGCAGAAGTATTGATTCAAGTAAATATTGGCAGGGAGGAAAATAAAACAGGAGCTAATGTAGAGGACTTGGAAGAATTGATTAATGCTTGTGAAAACTGCAATCACGTAAAAGTAAGAGGGATTATGTCTATAATTCCTCAAGGTGATGAAGATAGCTGCAGAGGTTATTTTTATCAAGTCAAAAAGATATTTGATGAATTAAAAAACAGAAACTTTAAAAACATTAACATGGAATTCTTATCTATGGGTATGACTGGAGATTATAAAATTGCAATTGAAGAAGGCTCAAATATGGTAAGAGTAGGAGAGGGCATATTTGGGAAAAGAAACTATAATAATAAGTAGGAGGTAAATAAAATGGCAGGAAAAGTTATAACTAAAATGATGGGATTTTTGGGATTAGAAGATGATTTAGAGGAAGACATAGAACTATCAGAGGAAAGAGAAGAAAAAAAAGCAGTTAATGATATATCAGAAGTTGAACCTGTTATATCAAGCTCAAAAAGACAGAATAAGATTGTAAGCATACATAACAATATCGCTGCTAAAGTTAAAATAGTTAAACCAACTACATATGAAGAGGCAGCTGATATATGTGATGAGTTAAAAAACAGAAAAATTGTAGTTATAAATACAACTGGTTTAGAAGCAAGAATAGCCCAAAGACTTTTAGATTTCATGGGAGGAGCTAGCTATGCTCTAGGTGGAGATTTAGAGGAAATTGAAAAAAACGTATATATATTGTCACCAGCTACAGTAGAAGTGAGCAATGATTTAAAAAATGAATTATCCAGTAAGGGACTTTTTAATTGGAATAAGTAATAATTGGAGGCTAAAATGTTAGATACTTTAAGAATTGCCCTTTCTTTACTATTTAGACTTCTTGAGGGGGCTATATTAATTGATGTAATTCTTTCTTGGGTTATGCCAGGAAGAAGAGGCGGTTTTATAGACTTGCTTCATGTTTTTACAGATCCTTTTATGATTCCGGGAAGAAAACTTCAAGAGAAGCTTATACCAGGATTAATGATTGATTTTTCTCCTATAATTGCTTTATTAATATTAGATGTTTTACAGAGAATAGTATTTAGTATACTATAGAGCTTTTATGGATAAGAAAACTTTTTTAAATAAAATGTCTTTTGTAGACAACAGTATAGCTTCTAAAATTTATGATAAAATTATTTTAACACAAAGAACTACTAGAACGACATATACATCAGAGTTCTATACACCTGATATATACAAAACTTTAGAACATATGAGCAGTGAGCTTGATGTTAAAATTAATTGTTATGGAGTTTTTGAAGATGCGCAAAGAAAGATAATAGCTTTTTCAGAGGCAGATGTTTGGTATTATCCAATAGATTTAGTTAAAATATCTACTAATGCTAAATTTACTAAACTTGAGCATAAGGACTATCTTGGAGCAATAATGGCTCTTGGGATTAAGAGAGAAAAGCTAGGAGATTTAATATTAAAAAATGATGAGTGCTATTTAGCAGTTCATAATGAGATAACAGATTATATAAAAATGAATTTAACAAGTGTAGGTAAGTCTACTTGTACTATTAATATTTTAGATGTAAACAGCAGCGAAATTCCTGTGTATGACTTTCAGAATATTATTGTGAATGTTTCCTCTCTCAGAATTGATTGTGTAGTTAGTGCATTATGCAATATATCAAGAGGTAAAGCTGAGGAGTTAATAAGACAGGGTAAAGTACTTATAGATTATTCTGAAGCTTTAAAAAAAGATAAGATTTTAAAAGATGATTGTATAATAACTATAAGGGGATATGGAAAATTTAAGATTTTAGAAGAGGCTGGATGGACAGGAAGCGGCAGGATTAAAATTCAAGTAAAAAAATTTATTTGATTTGAGGTGTTCACAATGAAAATAACAGCTATGGAGATAACTAATAAAGAATTTAAGAGAACTATAAGAGGATATAGTCCAGATGAAGTAGATGAATTTTTAGATAAGATAGCGGAAGACTACGAGAATCTTTATAAAGATAACTCAACTTTAAAAGAAAAGCTCTCAAATATAGAAGACAAGATAGAGCACTATAATAAGATGGAAAGTACAATACAAAATACTCTTCTTTTGGCACAAAATGCTGCTGAACAAGCTAGAGAAAATGCTAAAAAGGAAAGTGAACTTATTGTAAAAAACGCTAATGATACTGCTCAGAGAATAATAGATAAAGCTCATCATGACGTGCTTCAAATTACTGATGATTTTGAGAGAATGAAACAGGAGTTCTGTAAGTTTAGAACAAAGTTTAGAAGTTTTATGGAATCACAGTTAGAAATGTTTGATGATATGGAAAAAGATCTTGTAAAGAACTATAACATAGGTTATGAAGCAAACGAAAATCTAAATTTGGATTTAAATGTAAAAGAAATAGAAATGACAAATAGTGAAGAAACAAGAATAATTAAACAAGAAGAAAAAACTATGCCAAAGGATGAGGCATTTACAAACAATAACGAACTAGAAGAAATTAAAAATTTCTTTGTAAAAGATTAAAAAATCCCACTCATATTGAGTGAGATTTTTTTATTTTTAATAAAATTGACCCATTTATGGTATAATATAGACTGAGGAGTGTGTATATGGAAACATTAAATACATCATGTTCAAAGGAAGGATATGAAATATATATAGAAGATAATATTAGTAGATTTTATACCTTACTTAACAAACATAAAATTGAAATAAAAAACAAAATATTTTTAATTACTGACGATGTTATTTATAATATATATAAGGATTTAATATATGAACTGCAGTGCAAGACAGAATGCAAAGTTTATTGTTTTGCCCATGGTGAGAATAATAAAAACATAAATACAGTACAGTCCATATATGACTTTCTTATAGAAAATAATGCTAATAGAAGCAGTACTCTCATAGCTCTAGGTGGCGGAGTAGTGGGAGATCTAGTAGGGTTTGTGGCTTCTACATATATGAGAGGAATTAAATTTATAAATGTACCTACAACACTGTTATCTCAAGTTGATAGCTGCATAGGTGGAAAAGTAGGTTATGATTATAATGGAATAAAAAATGTTATAGGTAATTTTTATAACCCAGTTTTTGTATACATATGTACTAGATTTTTAAAGACTCTTGAGGAAAGGCAGTTTAAGGATGGGTTAGGTGAGGTAGTTAAATATGGTATGATAAAAGACATACAACTACTTGATTTTATAAATGAAAACTATAAATACATATTAGAAAAGAAAAATGATAAACTATTTTATATAGTGAAGGAATGTTTAAATATTAAGTCAGAAATAGTTGAAAGGGACTTTAATGATTCGGACCTAAGAAACATATTAAATTTTGGACATACGGTAGGACATGGAATAGAAGTATCTTCAAACTTTGCAATTTCACATGGAGAAGCTGTAGCTTTAGGTATGCTTGTAGCAGTTAAGTTATCAGAAAAAAAATTGTCACTTAATAGTGAGGTATATATAAAGCTTGAAGCCTTACTAGAAAAATTAGAATTGCCTATAAGATATAAGGTTGACAATTATTCTACCTTTTTGTATGCTATTAATCATGATAAAAAAAATACTGATAAAATAAGATTTGTACTATTAGAAGATGTATCAAAGTGCAAAATAAAAGTAGAAGTTGCTGCTGAAGAAATTTATTCAGCAGTAGAAGAAAGTATTAGTAGGGGGTAATAATAATGAAAATAGGAATTATTGGAGCTATGGATGAAGAATTAGAAATTTTATTAAGAGAAATGCAGTTAGATAGAGCTGAAGTTAAGGCAAATATGAATTTTAAATCTGGAAAGTTACATAATAAAGATGTAGTTGTTGTAAGAAGCGGTATTGGTAAAGTGAATGCAGCCATATGTACTCAAATATTAATAGATGATTTTAATGTTGATAGAGTAATTAATGTAGGTATAGCAGGTGGAATTGGAAAAGATGTATATCCAGGTGATGTTGTAGTAGCAGATAGTCTTGTACAACATGATGTAGATACTTCAGTATTTGGAGATAAAATAGGTCAAATACCAAGATTAGACACTTACGATTTTAAGTGCGATAAAGAACTTGTGGACAAAGCAGTTTCAGCATGTAAGAATATTGGAAGTATAAAGAGTTTTGTGGGCAGAATAGTAACAGGAGATCAGTTTATCTGCAGTACAGATAAAATAGTATGGTTAAATGAAAAATTTACAGCTATCGCCTGCGAGATGGAAGGTGGAAGCATAGCACAAGTATGCTATTTAAATAATATACCTTTTGTTGTTATAAGATCTATATCTGACAATGGAAATAATGGTGCTCATATGGAATATGAAAAGTTTGCACCTATAGCTATAAAGAATTCTACTGAAATTTTAAAGAATATGCTTATGAACATATAGGCATTTTATGTAGGTGATTACTAAATGAAAAACTTATTAATAGACCAAAATAGTGGAGACCCTATTAAGGTAAAAGTTAAAAATGTAGTTTTTGGAGAAAAGGAAAAGGTAATAATATCAGGCCCTTGTTCTGTTGAGAGCTACGATATAATGATTAGAATAGGAAAAGAGCTAAAAGATATGGGAGTTCATATGCTTAGAGGTGGAGCCTTTAAGCCTAGGACTTCTCCTTATGACTTCCAGGGATTGAAGGAAGAAGGATTAGAAATAATAAAAGCAGTAGGAGCAGAAGTAAAGCTTCCAATAGTCACAGAAGTTATGGATGCGAGGGATATTGATAATGCCCTTAATTATACAGATATGATTCAGATAGGCTCTAGAAATATGTACAATTATACTCTTCTTAAGGAAGTAGGAAGAACTAAAGCACCAATTCTTCTTAAAAGAGGACTAAGTGCCACAATAAGTGAATGGTTGTACGCAGCTGAATATATAATGTCTGAAGGAAACAATAATGTAGTATTATGTGAAAGAGGTATAAGAACCTTTGAGAACTATACAAGAAATACTTTAGATTTAAATAGTGTAGCAGTTGTAAAGCAAAAGTACAGAATTCCAGTTATTGTGGATCCAAGTCATGGAACAGGATTAAGAGAACTTGTCCCTACCATGAGTCTAGCTTCAATTGCAGCAGGAGCAGATGGACTTATTATAGAAAGTCACATAAGCCCAGATAACTCTGTATCTGATGCAAGGCAGACAATATCAATGGAAAGTCTTAAAAACATTGTATCTGGTATAAAGAAGTTAGAAGAAGTACTTTAATATATAGGGTTTCTAACAGAAACCCTATAAATAGAGGAGTGAACTTAAGTTTGAGGCTAATTGTAAATGAAGTAAGAGACAATGTGAAACAAAGCTTTAATCTTCCAGGGGATAAGTCTATTGCTCACCGATCATTGATAATAGGTTCACTTGCAAAAGGAAGATATAAAATTGAAAACTTTCCGAGGGGACTAGATTGTTTGGCTACACTTGATTGTGTAAGAAAATTAGGTGTAAATGCAGAGATGAAAGAAAATGTAATTTTTGTAGATTCACCAGGATATGAAAGCTTTAATAAATATCCTGGAATTCTTGATGCAAAAAATTCTGGAACTACGGTAAGGCTGATGTCAGGAGTTTTGGCTGGCTGTGGTATTAAAGCTTCTTTCATTGGAGATGAATCTTTAAGTAGAAGGCCAATGAAAAGAATAATTAATCCATTAGAAAAAATGGGAGCAAAAATAAAAAGTTGTGAGGGATTGTTACCATTAAAGTTTGAGGAAAATAGTAAGTTAAAGGCTATAAATTATCAAATGCCTGTAGCTTCAGCTCAGGTAAAATCCTGTTTACTCATTGCTGGCTTTTTAGGCGAAGGAGAAATGGTTATAAAAGAGCAATCGCCTACAAGAGATCATAGTGAAAGAATGCTTAAGTATATAAATGCTTCTATAAATAAAGAAGATAATATTATAAAGATAAAAAATTCCGAGCTAAAGTGTAAAGATATTTATGTCCCAGGAGATATTTCTACTGCTGCGTTTTTAATTGGAACAGCTATAATTTCTAATAATTGTGAACTTGTATTAGAAAATGTTTTATTAAACCCAGGAAGAAAAAACTATATAGATATATTAAGGGACATGGGAGCGAGCATTGAGGTATACATAAAAGAAAAAGTAAATGAAGAAGAGATAGGAACAATAAAGGTTAAAAGCAGTAATATTCATGGAATTACAATAAGCAGCGAAAGAATACCCAATATCATAGATGAAATACCTATTCTTTCAGTTATTAGTGCTTTTGCTAAAGGAACTACAGTTTTTGAAGAGGTAGATGAATTAAAATATAAAGAAAGCAATAGAATTGAAGCTATAATTGATAACCTTAAAGCTTTTGGAGTAAAATCTCAACACATAAATAGCAACCTGATTATATATGGCGATAATGACTATATAGATGCTGAAGTAACTGTGAATTCTAAAAAGGATCACAGGATAGCTCTAAGTTTTTTAGCTATGGCTGCAAAAAATAAAGGTAAAACTTACATTGAGAATTTTGAATGTACAGAAATATCCTTTCCTGAAGCAATAGATTATTTTAAGTGCTTTTATGATTTATATACATAACAGTAGTTATATTGTTATCTAATAAGTTCCATATTTGCAGAATAAATAAAAGATTTCTAGTTAAAATAAGAATAACAATAAATAATTAAGTAAAATATAAAGTGAAACATAAGTAAAAGTATAGTTAAAATGCTTATATTGTTAATATTCTTATTTTAATGTTAGGTGTCTTCATAAGATAACTAGTCAGTATTCTAATATATTTTGATTTGTTATTTTCTTTCAGATGCCTTAAGAAAGGAGTTTCTGTAGCTATGGATAAGGAAAGATTGGAGTATTTTAAAAGAACTTTAAAAGAGGAAAGAAGCAAGGTATATGATTTTTTGAATCAGATGGAACAAAATGAAACAATTGACTCCAATTCAGCAATGTCAAGGGAGTTATCAGCTTATGATAACCATCCAGCAGATACTGCTACCGAACTATTTGATAAAGAGAGAGGTCTAGCTTTCAAAGAAAACGAAATAACCATAATAAAAAAGATAGATGATGCATTAGCTAGTATCGATGAAGGTACTTATGGTAAATGTAAAATGTGTGGCAAGGACATAGTGGAGGAAAGACTTGAATTTATTCCTTATGCACAGTTTTGTGTTGATTGCCAGAGGGAGGTAAATGATTCAAGGCCTCTTGAAAAACATAATAGACCTCTTGAGGAATATGTAATTGATTATCCTTTTGGATATGGCTTTAATGATTATGATAAAGATGCAGAAATAGAATTTGATGCTGAGGATAGTCTTCAATCGGTTATAAAATTTGAAAGATTGGAAGATCGAACAGAATGGTATACAGATAGTGATAATAGCTATGTAGACCCAATGGAGAGAATAAGCAATCAACAATATAGAGAACAATTACCAGACTAAGAGTAGATCGGTAAAGTCAAAACTTAAAAATTATGCGACGCAAAATTTTTATAGGGGACAGAGGACAATTGACAGAGGACAATGAAGGAGGATTTTTCGACCTTATACTACGAAAAATCTTTAATTTATAAATCGATGTCTCACATTAGTGAAACGAGTCTTAAAAAATAAATTAGTTTTCTGACGTAAGGAAGAAAACTCACCTTCATTGTCCTCTGTCCTCTGTCAATTGTCCTCTAAAAAACTGCGTCGCAGTTTTCCTAAATTACGAATCAATGATTCTTAAATTGAGAGTTGACAGTTGTCAATTTAACAGTTGGGGGGATAAAAGTGGAATTTATAATAATAGTTCTAGGACTGATTTTAGACAGGATTACTAAGATATGGGCCCTAAATGTTTTGACTAAAACTACTGAAATTCCTATAATAAAAGATTTCTTTAGTTTTTCATATCTCGAAAACAGGGGGGCGGCCTTTGGTATTCTCCAAAATAAGTTGATTTTTTTGTCGTTAGTTACATTAATTATAACAGGGGGGGTTGTATTTTACTTATTTAAGTACAAACCTACTTCTAAAATTCTGAGAATAAGTTTAGCATTAATAATAAGTGGAGCTATAGGAAATTTAATTGATAGAATATGGTACAAATATGTAGTAGACTTTATTATGCTTCACTATAAAGATGTATACTATTTTCCTACCTTTAATGTGGCAGATATGCTTGTGGTAATTGGGACTATGTTACTAGTAATTTACATGATAAAGGAAGATAATGATGGAAAATAAACAATTTATAATAGAGCAGGATTCAACAAATTTAAGATTAGATGTATTTTTATCCAATCAATTTGAAGATAAGTCAAGGTCTTATATTCAAAATTTAATAGAAGAAGGAAATGTAAAGATAAATGGAGCATTAAAAAAGAGTAACTATAAATTAAGGATTAATGATAAAGTGGAAATTACTATTCCTGAACCTATAGGACTTAATGTAGAACCTGAAAATATACCTTTAGATATAGTATATGAAGATGCTGATGTAATTGTAGTAAATAAACCTCAGGGAATGGTAGTTCATCCAGCTGCTGGTGTATATAATGGCACTTTAGTTAATGCTCTTCTAAATCACTGTAAAGATTTGTCAGGCATAAATGGAGTTGCAAGACCAGGAATAGTTCATAGAATTGATAAAGATACTTCAGGAATTCTTGTAGTAGCTAAAAATGACAATGCTCATAATAAATTGGCGGAACAATTTAAAGATCATTCAATGACAAGATCTTACGTAGCTTTAGTGGAAGGCATCTTAAAAAATGATGAAGGTACCATAGATGCACCACTTGGAAGACATCCTGTAGAGAGAGTAAAAATTGCGGTAGTTAAGGATGGAAGAAGAGCGGTTACACACTATAAGGTCTTAGAAAGGTTAAAGAATACTACGTTAGTTGAATGCAGCTTAGAAACAGGCAGAACCCATCAAATAAGAGTCCATATGGCTCATATAGGGCATCCATTAGTTGGAGATCCAGTTTATGGATATAAAAAGCAGAGATTTAATCTGGATGGTCAAATGCTTCATGCTAAAAAGCTAGGATTTGTACATCCCAAAAGTGGAGAGTACATAGAATTTCAATCTGAATTACCAGATTACTTTGTAAGAGTGTTAAATATTCTTAGGAATGAATTTAAGTAAGAGTTAAACAAATACTGAAAACTTAAAATTTAACAAAGTATATTTGAAAATAATAAACAAAATAGTAGTTGAAATGTGATTAAATATGTGTTACTATATTTTCAATAGGTTGGGAAGTATTGATTTACAGCCTTTGAACAATTAAATTATGAGTATCCTTTAAGATGATCCAGTGAGGTCATAAGGCGACGAACAATGATTATTATAGGCATTTTGCGCCCATGCTCACTAAGCATGGGCTTTTTTAAATTATAAAACCTGGGGAGGTACAGAAAATGGAGCCAAAAGCGGTAATCCTAGATGAAAAAGGAGTAAAAAGAACTTTAACTAGGGTATCTCATGAAATAATTGAAAAAAATAAAGGTGTAGAAGATGTAATTCTTGTAGGGATAAAAAGAAGGGGATATCCAATAGCACAAAGAATAGCACAAATTATTGAGCAAATTGAAGGTATAAAAATTGAAGTAGAAAGTGTAGACATTACTCTTTATAGAGATGATTTAAGTAAATTACATGACCAGCCGATAGTAAACGAAATAGAACTAATAGATGTAAAAGATAAAAAAGTAGTATTAGTAGATGATGTAATTTATACAGGAAGAACAGTGAGAGCTGCTATCGATGCAGTTATGCATGCAGGAAGACCTAAAATGGTTCAATTAGCAGTACTTGTTGATAGAGGTCATAGAGAACTTCCTATAAGAGCAGATTATGTAGGGAAAAATATACCTACATCCAAGAATGAAATGGTATCTGTTGAAGTTGCTGAAATCGACGGAAATGATTCAGTAAAGATATATGATATATAGATTTATAGTTATGTAGTAATTTTAAATAATTTAAGCATGGCAAACATATATTAGCTACTGAATTATGAAATATAGCTACTACTTTTAAAATAGTCCTGTGAGGCTAAAAAAGGGAGGAAATAAAAATGAAAAATTATGTAGACGTAGAAGAAAAACTACCGATTTTTACTACTATACCATTGAGCTTTCAACATCTTTTTGCAATGGTGGGTGCCACAATACTAGTACCTATATTAACAGGAATGAGTCCATCTATTGCATTGTTTTGTAGTGGTATAGGAACATTGCTTTATATAGTTTGTACTAAGGCAAAGTTACCAGCATATATTGGTTCATCCTTTGCATTTATAGGACCTATGATGGTGGCTTCTAAAAATTATGGTCCAGAAGCTATGCTTTCAGGAGTTATGGCAGCAGGTCTTGTATATATTACAGTAGCTGTAATAATAAGATTCTGTGGAGTAAGGTGGTTGAATAAGGCACTGCCACCAGTAGTAGTAGGGTCTATAGTTATAGTTATAGGACTTGGACTTGCAGCTGTAGCTATAAACTGGGCGGGACTAAATTCAAGCTTTACGACCCCAACAATGCAAAATGTACCAAGATGGGCATGGATTACAGTTTCTATGATAACATTAGGTATAGGAGTGCTTGGAAGCATGTACTTTAGAGGCTTCTTAGCAGTTATACCAATACTTGTTGCAATGATAGCAGGATATATAGCAGCATTAGTTCTTGGAGTAATTCCTCACCAAGCAATTGAAGCAATAGCAAATGCAAAACTATTTAGACTTCCACCATTTGTTACACCAAAATTTAACTTGAATGCAATGATGTTAATGGCTCCAGTGTCTTTTGTAACACTTGCTGAGCATATAGGACATGTATATGTTACAAACAATGTAGTAGGAAGAGATTTTACAAAAGTGCCAGGCCTTCATAGATCTATACTTGGTGATGGAGTAGCTACGATGTTTGCTGGTTTAGTTGGAGGACCACCAAATACAACTTACGGAGAAAACATAGGTGTTATGGCAATAACAAAAGTATATAGTGTATGGGTAATAGGAGGAGCAGGAGTAATTGCAATAATGCTTTCCTTTATTGGCCCAGTAGCAGCTATAATCGAAAATATGCCAATGCCGGTAATGGGTGGAGTAAGTATACTTCTATTTGGTATAATAGCTTCATCAGGATTTAGAATATTCGTAGAAGACAAAATAGATTTTAGCAAGAAGAAAAATTTAATACTATCCTCAGTTATAATAGTTATAGGAATTGGAGGAGCAGCAGTTAAGTTTAACTTTAATGGTGCAGAGATAGAGATTGCAGGTGTTGCTCTTGCAACTATAGTAGGAATAGTTTTAAATCTAATACTTCCAGATAAGAGTGCAACAGAGGAAGATTTTGTTGTAGAAGAAACTTCAGAAACAAAAAAGCAGATAATAGAAGCGGTATAGCATATATTAAAAGATAAGAGAAAACAATGAATACAAATTGATGTTAAAAAAATCCCTAAAACTTGATATAATAGTTTTAGGGATTTTATAATGTCAGGCATCTTCAAAGAAATAACTAGTCAGTATGCTAGTCTATTTTGCGTCATACTGCGTCACCAGAACCCTTAGATAGGGTCAACTATCTGCGGAACCTGCCTCCTTGTTTGACACAAAATATCCGTCGCATCTTTGACTTGTTATTTTTTTTCAGATGCCTTATAGAGTGACAATTTTAATAAAAAGAGGTATTGACATTCATGAGAAAATCTAAAAACATTGTCGTAAGTTTAATTCTGGTTCTTTTAATTGTAGTATTCGTATCAAAAGCATTGCAGGAATCTTATTTAAAAATAACAAGTGGACAAGCTATACCCTGGAAGGTGAATAACATTTCCATCCATAGTAAAAGTATAGAGAAATCTGAAAAGAAAGATGATAAATTGAAGATAGATAAAAAAGTTTCTACAGGAGAAATAAAGAGGAAGGTCATTGTCATAGATCCTGGACATGCCAATAAATCTAATTTAGATAAAGAACCTATCGAACCTAATTCAAGGTCGATGAAAATAAAAGATGGAGGAGGAGCAGAAGGCGTTCTTAGTAAAACCCCAGAATATCTTGTTAATATGAAGGTTGCATTAAAGCTCAGGACTATTCTTGAAGAAAGAGGATATATTGTTAAAATGACAAAAGTAGAGAATTCTAAAAGCTTGGGAAACGTCGAAAGAGTAGAGATTGCAAATAAAGAAAATGCTGATTTAGCAATTAGAATACATGCAGACTCTAGTGATAACTCAAGTGTAAATGGAGCTTCAATGCTTATTCCAGCACCAATTAATGAGAATACAAAATTAATATATGATAAAAGCTCTAAGTATGGAAAGATAATATTGGATAGATTAGTTAAAGATGTAGGTATGCAGAATAGAGGTTTAAGTGAACGGAAGGACATGACAGGATTTAACTGGTCAAAGGTTCCTGTAGTATTAGTGGAGATGGGGTTTCTCTCAAATGCTGAGGAAGATAAATTACTTAGTAGCACTGAATATCAAAATAAACTAGCTAAAGCTTTAGCAGAAGGAATAGGTTCAGCACTACAATAAGATGGTTAATTTTCATATTGTCTTAAGAATGTGGTAATGATAGTATATAATAGGCTTATGATTAGAGAAAAGGGAGAGAAGTAAATGAACTATACATTAATTGCAACATCAACTTTTGGATTGGAATCAGTAGTGGCAAGTGAATTAAAAGAATTGGGGTATGACGATTTAAAAATAGAAAACGGTAAGGTAACTTTTGAAGGTGATGAGAGAGATATAGTAACATGCAATATGTGGCTTAGAACATCAGATAGAATTTTAATAAAAATGGCAGAGTTTAAAGCAGAAACTTTTGAGGACTTATTCCAAGGCACTCTCGCCGTTGATTGGGGAAGTATAATGCCAGTAAATGCATTTATGCATGTTTCAGGTAAGTCTGTTAAATCTACTTTATTTAGTGTGCCTGACTGCCAATCTATTGTAAAAAAAGCAGTAGTTGAAGCAATGAAAAAAAAGTACAAAACAGAATGGTTTAGCGAAGATGGTCCAGAATATAAAATAGAAATAGGGATATTAAAAGATATAGCAACTGTAACTTTAGATACGTCAGGTTCAGGACTTCATAAAAGAGGATACAGAGAAAATGCAGGAGGAGCACCTATAAAAGAAACTTTAGGAGCGGCACTAGTACTTTTAAGTAAATGGGAGCCATCAAGAATATTGGCAGATCCAATGTGTGGCTCAGGAACTATAGCCATTGAGGCTGCACTTATAGGCAAAAATATTGCTCCAGGATTAAATAGAACTTTTATATCAGAACAATGGGATATAATACCTAAAAGCATATGGGATGAAAGTAGAAAATATGCAACAAATGCAATAAATAATAAAGAATTCAAGATACTAGCCTCTGATATGGACGGTAGAGTAATTAGAACTGCTATGGAAAATGCAAAAAAGGCAGGGGTAGAGAACTACATAAACTTTCAAAAAATACCTATGCAAAATTTTAGCTCTAAAAAAAGATATGGATTTATAATCACTAACCCTCCATATGGAGAAAGATTAGGAGAAATTAAAGAGGTTGAAAAATTATATAAAGATATGGGAGAAGTATTTCAAAATCTTAGAGATTGGTCCTATTTTGTGATAACAGCACATTCAGAATTTCAAAGACATTTTGGAAAAGATGCAGATAAAAACAGAAAGCTCTATAATGGCAGACTTAAATGTTACTATTATCAGTATTTTGGACCAAAGCCTGAAAAGAAGTATTATGAATAGAATATAGGGTTATTAGGCCGAAAGTTGACTTATACGCCGGGATATGTTTCCAAGCTTCAGCACGTTAAAAACTTTTAGCCAGTCTAAAGCTTGGGCTTCAAGACAACCTAAGAACTTTCGAGAACTCGCTGTGCTCAAACAACTCTAAAGTTTTAAGGTTCTCTCAAAACCCTTCACTAAGACTGGCACAAAGTTTTTAAATCTACTTCAGCTTTGGAAACATATCCCTCTGTATAAGTCAACTTTCTAGGTTGTTTCCCTATATTTAATTCTGTGGTTTGTACTCTGTAAAATCTAATGAACTTGCTCTATCTCGGGCTTTTTAGGGTCTATATATATTGTTTTATTGGTGTAATATATAACCATTCCAGGTTTCGAACCATTAGGTTTATGAACATTTTTCACTTCAGTATAATCTACAGCTACTTTTGTGGATTCTTTTGCTTTGCTATAAAAAGCAGCTAGCATAGCAGCCTCTTCTAAGGTTTTATCAGGAACAGCTCCAAAGTTTTTTATTATAATATGAGAGCCAGGTATATTTTTGGTATGCATCCATATGTCTCTTTTATCTGCAAATTTTAAGGTTAAATAATCATTTTGAAAGTTATTTTTACCAACATATATTTCAATACCATCGCTAGATATAAATTTCATAGGTTTGGTAGTTTTAGTTTTTTTGTTGTTTACTTTTTTGAATTTTATATAACCAGTTTCCATTAGTTCTCGCTTAATTTCTTCAATGCTTTCATAATCCTCTGCGTTCTTTATATTTGTCAGTACGGAGTTTAGATATTCCATTTCTTGTTCTGTTACCTCTAGTTGGACCTTGGCTGCCTCTTCGGTCTTTTTTAGTTTGTTATACTTTTTAAAGTAGTATTGAATGTTTTCAGATGGAGTTTTATTAGGATCAAGCTTAATTTCAATGTATTCTAAGTCTTCACTATAGTAATTTTGTAATTCAGCAGATATATCACCTTTTTTCAAACTGTATATATTTGCTGTCAAAAGTTCACCATAAATCTTATAAGTATCCTTACGATCACATTCTTCCAAGCTATTTTTCAGTATCTGTATTTTTTTATTACATCTGTCCAGATTTACATTTACAAGTTTCTGAAGATCAGAACTTTTATTATTTAATCTATCAGCTTTATCCTTTTCAAAATAAAATTCTTCAATTAAATCTGATGGTGATTGAAAGGTTTTCTGATTATACTCACATAGGTGAGTAAGCTCTTGACAGTAAAAGTCTTTAACTACTCCATTTAGTGAGTATTCAGAGAAGCAAAACTCACCATTTTTTATATTTTCAAATCTTTTAACAGAATAATTATATATATATTCTAAGTTGCTTTCAGTAAGTTCTTTTCCTGAATTATTAATTTGATAAGTAAGCTCTTTTGAAAACTGGGAACTTACCCCTGTGAATACTTTGGAGAAAAAATTCTTATCATATTTAATATTGTTTTCAATAATATATAGCTTAAAGTCTTCTATACTATAATCAAAAGGATTTAACTTAGTTGAAGTTGGAGGGAAAATATATTTAATTCCAGGGTAAACGGATCTTACGGAATTTATTTCTGGAGTAATATGTTTTATACTATCCATAATCATGTTGTCTCTTTGTCTAATCAAAGTAATATTACTATGTCTCCCCATAATTTCTATTACAAGGGTGTAAATGCTGTTAAATCCTAATTCATCAGTAGTTTCGAAATCTAACAAAACAACTCTGTCAGTATCAAGCTGATGTATTTTTATTAATTTAGCGGTATTTAGATGTTTTCTTAAAACCATACAAAACATAGGCGGTTGCATTGGATTTACTTTACTTATTTTTGTAAAATGTATTTTAGGATAAACAGAACTGGAGCTAATCAAAAGCTTATAAGTTTTTCGTTCATTTTTTATTGATAAAACTATTTCATCTTTTTCTGGTTGACTTACCTTATCGATTCTCCCATTTAATATGGTATTCTTAAGTTCTTCTATTATACTGTGTATAAAAATTCCGTCTAATGCCACAGATATCATCCTTTCTATATCTAAATCAATATCTTATCAAAGAATATTATGGGCATATTATAACATAAAAATATCTACATTAAGTAATATTTTTGGTAATTTAACTTGTTGTGCAGTATAATCTATTGATAAAATTTTAGTGTAGTAGTAAACTAAATTTGAAGTTTTATTTAGTAAGAACATTTTTAAGAAAGGCGGCGAATTATAGATGAAATTTACGAAAATGCATGGCAATGGAAATGACTTTATAGTAGTTGATGATAGAAATGGTATGTTTTTAGGAAAAGAAGGAGAACTTGCAAGGGAACTTTGTAACAGAAATTTTGGAATCGGCGGAGATGGGATATTAATAGTCAGAAATAGCGACATTGCACAAACACAAATGGTTATTATAAACGCAGATGGTTCTTATGCTTCCATGTGTGGTAATGGTATAAGGTGCTTTGCAAAATACGTTTGGGATGAAGGAATTGCAAAAGGGGATTGCATAAAAGTAGAGACTGGAGATGGCATAAAGGAAGCTTTTATCCATGTAAAGGATAATGAAGCGAAAGAGGTCACAATTAATATGGGAACCCCGACTTTTATCCCAGAACAAATACCTTCTAAGTTTGATAAAGAAATTATAAATGAACAAATAAAAGTTAATGGCAAAGAATATAATATAACAACTATGTTTATGGGTGTACCCCACACAGTTTTATTTGGAAAGCTTGATGACTATGATGTTGAAGAAGGAAAAGTTATAGAAAAATATGATATTTTTCCAGAGGGAACCAATGTTAACTTTTGTGAAGTTATAAACGATAATAAAATTAGAGTTAAGACCTGGGAAAGAGGTGCAGGACCTACGTTGGCCTGTGGAACTGGAAGTTGTGCTTCTGTAATAGCTTCTAATAGATTGGGTTTTACAGGTAAAAATGTGGAAGTTCAAGTACCAGGTGGAGAACTATTTGTAGAAATAAAAGAAAATGGTGTATTTATGACAGGACCTGCAGTAGTTTCTTTTAAAGGGGAATATGAAGTTTAAATGAAAGTATTTTACAAGACTTTATCTATCATTATAATTTTGTTTTTTACCTTAAATTGTACAGCTTGTAGTTTCAGTAGAGAAACTTCTGAAGAGGTGGATAATCTACCACATTATTCTCAGGTGACTGCATTAGAAAATAAGGGGGAAAATTCAGAGGTATATAAAATAGAAAATAAGGATTTGTACAAGATTGGGTCAATAGAAAGTCTGCTTGGATTAACATATAACTCTAAAAATCAAATTTATGTTTATACTGAAAATATATCTAAAGGACAGAATTTTAATCACAATAAAATTACAATAATAAAAGATAATAGAAAAAAGGAACTAAAGGACTTTTATACTGCTTTAGACACAAAGCTTAGTCCAACAGGAGATAAGCTTGCCTTCAGAAGCTTTAAAGAAGACTCAATGGAAAGTGCTGAAGGAATGAAGATATACGATATTAAAAAAGGTAAGTATATAAGTTTAAAATCGAAAGTATTAGTTTCAGGTAATTTGTATGAATGGATAAGTGACAATAAAATAATTTACTATGGAAGCATGGAAGGAAAATCTGATTCAGATAAAATTTATTCTTATGATTTTAACAGTAATAAAGAAGAAGTTTATTTAGATAATACAAATGGATATTGTCTACATTTTACTCCAATTGGAAATAATATATTATTTATTTCAAGGCAGGGGAATTCACAAGCTGTATATTATTTTGACAGTGAAAAAAACATAACAAAAAGTATAGCTACTAATGTAACTAACATAATTAGATCAGCTGCAAATTATCAAAAGGGAGAGGCTTTTTTTATTGGCAGTGAAGATGATGAAAAACAAATGGCAGTATATAAATTTTCAGCTAAAGATTTAAAAATACAGAGGCTTACATATGATTTTCCAAAGGAGTTGGATGAAGCTTCCGGAATAGCTATGGATATACAAGGAAACATATATTTTTGTGGAATGGATGAACCAAACCAAGAAAATTCTTTAGACGTATATATGTATGATAGAGAAGAAGGCTCCATAAATCTTATATCAACTCATAAAGGAAAGTATAATGTGTATAGTTCTGGCTAACATTTTAATCACATAAAATCTACTTAAATATTTGGTAGATTTTATGTGATTTTTATTTTGGTTTAATAAATTATGGGAAATTTGTTTACGAATTAAAACAGTGGACATAATTTTAATATGAGAGTAAGAAAGTTGAGGTGAGAAAGGTACTTATATGAGTAAGATTAGGGAGACCATAGATTTAGAAAATACAGCTATAAATAGTAAAGTTGTGCAAAAGATACCAGAAAAAATAGCAAATGATAACTGTTTATTAGCTTTTAAAGAAGTCGATGATTATATTTATATAGCGACAAGTAAAACACCAACTATTTTATTAGAAGAAGAATTAAGGTTTATAAGCGGAAAAGATATAAAATTTTTTTATGCCAGTGAATTAAAAATAGTAAGTGCCATTAATAAATATTATTGTAAGTACAGTTTAGAGAATGCTATAAAAATTATTGAGCTGGAAAGCAAATTAAACATTAAAGAAGAAAGTATAAAAAACTATGATGAAGAAAAATTGCAGGATGCTCCCGTAGTTAAAATAGTTAATTCTATATTAAATGGAGCTATATATCAAAATGCTAGTGATATTCATCTTGAGCCCTTTCAAGAAGAAACTATAGTAAGATTCAGAGTAGATGGAATTATAAGCTACTTTACATCGATGCCTAAAAACATATATTTCCTTGTATGTACAAGACTTAAAATAATGGGCACAATGGACATATCAGAGAAGAGGGTACCACAGGATGGAAAAATAAGATACTTATATGAGGATAAAGATTATGATTTAAGAGTTTCAACTCTTCCTACCGTATATGGAGAGAAAATTGTAATAAGAATTCTGTATAGATCTGATAATATGAAGTCTTTAGATAGGTTAGGATTTAGCGATAGAGACGTAAATACAATAAAATCAATGATTAAAAGCAGGCATGGAATTATACTCGTAACAGGTCCTACAGGTAGTGGAAAGACTACAACTTTATACTCTATGTTAAATTCTTTAAATAAGATAGAAAAAAATATAACTAGTATAGAAGATCCTGTAGAATATAGCCTTGAAAATATTAATCAAGTCAATGTGAATACTAAAATAGGTTTTACATTTGCAGAAGGTCTTAGAAGCATATTAAGACAAGATCCAGATGTAATAATGGTTGGTGAAATTAGGGATGAGGAAACAGCACAGATTGCTATTAGAGCAGCGGTAACAGGACATTTAGTTATAAGTACGCTACATACTAATGACGCAGCAGAATCTATATTAAGGCTTAAAGATATGGGGATACAATCATATTTTATTGAGGAAGCTTTAAAAGCTGTCATATCTCAGAGACTTATTAGGAAAATATGTCCATACTGTAAAAAGTCTTATAATGCTTCAAATAATGAAATTAAAGACTTAAATCTTTCTCTATCCTACAAGTTATATAAAGGTGCAGGATGTTGGAAATGTAACAATACAGGCTATAAAGGAAGAACTGTAGTATATGAAATAATGGACATTAATAAATTAAAAAACATTAAAATCAAATATAAAAAATCTGTAGAGGATATTAGAAATTTAAATATTAATAGAGGTATGGCTTCCATGAGAGAACATTGTGTTGAACTTATAAAAAGTGGAGTGACTACTTATGAAGAATTTATAAGAATAAATCTATAATTAAGGAGTTAGACATACTTTTACAACATGGAAGGAGTGGTAACATATTTAAATATAGTGCCATAAATATTCAAGGAAACAAATTTGAGGGGGAATATGAAGGCGAAGACATAATTGAACTAAGAGACAAATTAAAGGATAATGGATATTATCTTTTGGATTTTAAAAAGAAAAATAGTATTTTAAAATATATATTTAAAGAACGAGTTAACTCTCGGGACATAAGTTTTTTATGTAAAGGGTTAAGCAGTATGATAAGTGCTGGAATTTCAGTATCTCAAGCATTAAATACTATAGCATCCCAATGTAATAAAAGAACATTGAAGCAGAGTTTATACAGGGTAGAAAGAAATGTTTCAAGAGGAGAAAGTATCTATAAAAGCTTGAAAAAAGAACCTGATGTGTATCCATTGTTCATGAATGAGATGATTAAGATAGGAGAAGAAAGTGGGAAACTAGATAAAATACTAGAAAATTTATCGGAATATTATGATAAACAAGACAAATTAGTTAATAAAGTGAAATCAGCAATTACATATCCTTTAGTTGTGCTAACAAGCTCTTTCTTTATAATTTTATTCTTAATGGCTAAAATAATACCTAACTTTATAGATACACTATTGTCTATTGGTGGAGACATTCCTTTTCTAACGCAAATCACATTAGATTTTTATAATTTTCTTAGAGCAAACTTTTACCTAATAAATATAATTTTATTTACAATTATGATTACTATATATCAATACTCAAGAACAAATGAAGGTAAACTTTACTTCGATAATATAAAAATTAAAATTCCCTACTTAAGAAGATATTATAATAATCTTTTTTTATATAAGTTTTCAGTATCACTATCTATGCTTATAGAAGCAGGTTTTAATATAATAGAAGCTTTGGAAACTGTTATTAGTGTTTTAGATAATAAAGTAATAGAGAATAAAATTAAGAATTGCATAGAAGATATAAAGCAAGGAGAGAGTATGAATTCTTCTTTTAAGAAACAGGAACTAGGAAATGAACTATTTTTATCTCTAATTTCCATTGGAGAGGAGACTGGAAAGGTTGAACAGATGCTATCAAAGCTTGGAGAGATACTTGAAAATGAATTAGAGGAGTATTTAAAAAGGCTTTTAAGCTTAATGGAGCCAATGATTATTATATTTTTAGCTTTATTTGTAGGAGTATTTATAATAGCAGCCTTTATGCCTATTATAAATATCATGGATTCTATAGCATAAGGCATTTTCAAATTAGATTCTCAAAGGCTACTTGAAGTTTAGTTGAAGAAATTCAGGACGGTAGTTATCGGATAAAAATTTTTATAGGAAAGGAAAAGATTATGAAAATAAATTATAAGAAAATAATAAATTCAAAGGAAAAAGGTTTTACTATAATAGAACTTATGTTGGTTATTTCTATAATATTGGTTCTTATGGGATTTTTAGTTCCAAAATTTTCAGCTTATCAAGAAAAGGCCAAAGTAACAAAAGCCATAAATACAGCAAAGCAAATTCAGACAGCAGCCATGGCAAGTTATGGAGATAATGAAGGGAAATTTGACAAAGACAATGTAAAAGCCAATATAGATACACTAACCTCAGTTGAAGCTGGTACTACGGTAGAAAATTCGTCTTTAGGAGACCAATGTGTAGATATAAATTATAAAAGTGATGGTAAGACTTGTAAAGCAACAATCGATGCAGCTCAAAACTCTCTTTTAGTAATATATAATGGAAGAACTGTATATCCAAAAGCCACGTCTACAAACATACAATCAAGTACTAAGTCTGGTACATAATTTTCTAAAGATAATCATAATGGAGTAATTTATATGAGAACTAAAAAGAAAGGTTTTACTGTTATAGAACTATTGATAGTGCTGGGAATAATATCTATACTATTTAGCTGTAGTTTAATAAATTTTGGTGGATACAGCAAGTTACAAAATAGAATAGATGTTGATATTTTCAGTAATTCTCTAATCAACTTAATAAATAACTCAAAAGAGTATTGTAGAGATAAAAACACAGGGGGTTATTTATACTTTGATACTGAAAAAAACTTTGTATGTTTAAACTCTGGAACACAGCGAGTTTATAGATTAGAGTTACCAGATAAATTTACATTAAATATAGTGAGGCCAGGGAATAAAATAAAAATAGATAACAGAGGTATAACTGAAGATGCGTGTACTATTCAATACAAAGATCGTGAAGGAGAAATGCACTGTATTACGATGTGTGTGGGAACAGCTTTCGTGGAATTCAAATATTAATAAAGGATACTCTTTAATAGAAGTTATATGTAGCATTACTGTATTTTCAATATTATTTATTACAATATTGTCAATTCAACTGAATAATTTGAAGCTGAAAAAAACAAGTAATGAGATACATAATAATACAATATTTATGGAAGCAGCAAAGAATAACATAATTTATAATTGTTCTTATGATGAAATGCAGAAGCTTGCCCTTGAAAATAGATATTATATTTCTAAAGAGAATATTCAAGAGGATAAAATCAAAGAAAAAGGAATAACTAATTTATTTGCTCGGAATAAACCATCAGAAGAACCTTATATGTCTATTGATATAGAGCAAGGTAAGGTATTAAAGTTAAATTTAAAATTATATACAAAGATCAAAAACAATACTAAGGTTATGGAGTGTGAGATTTATAAGGGAAAATATAAAAGATAGAAAAGCTGCTAAAAAAGGATTTACATTAATTGAATTAATGATTGTTACAGCATTAATAGGAATTATAGCCTCTATTCAAGTAATTATTATTTCAAAGTATATGAAGATACATAGACAAGAAATAAATGAAAGTAGAGAATATTTTTATGTAAATGAGGCTTTTATGATAATTGAAAACCAAATAAATAATGCTAAGTATGCAGAAATATCGGATAACAGAATTACTATAAAAAGATATGATGGTAAGGGTTGTGATTATATTAGAAAAGATCGTGATTCAGACATTATAATATCCTATGGCGCTGTATATTCACCTACAACCAATAACATTTTAAAAAATGTTAAGGAGTTTATTGTGGAGGAAAAAGGAAGGGTGTTATATATAACTATAGAGACAAGGAAAGGTAAAGTGTATAAAAGATGTTTAGGACTAGAAAGAGGAAAAGCAAAAAAGGATTTATTTTAATATATGTTTTATTTGCCTGCAGCCTATGTTTTCTTATTGTTTTAGGTGTTTATAAAATGGAAGTTTTAATAAGAAATAATGATTTAAAGCTTCAGCAAAGCACAATGAAAGTGGACATTATACAAAAACCAAGAGAGTTTCTTCTAACTGAATTAGATGAGAATATCTATGAAAGTGTTAGTTGTATAAGTGAAGAAGGAGTAAAAGAATTTTTCAATACCACAACAAGTACTGCTATAAAATATGATGATAATTTAATTAAATATATTAATGATTCAAATTGCTTTTTAGCTGAATACTATATCAATCATAAGTTTTATAAAGAGGAGTTATATGAGTATAAAATTATTAATGGATCTATATTTTATGGATGCATTGATTATTCTTATAAAAAAGGAGGAATAAAATGATGAGAAAAAAGGGATTATTACAAGTTTATAATGATAATTTAACTTATAAGGAGATTTTGAAAAAAAGCTTTATAGACAGACTAATAGCATTAAAAAAACATGATGAAATTAATATTGAGGCAAAAAATATTGATGATATTAAAATAGATTTTAAAAATAAAAATCTATTTATAATAGTAGATGGCGAAGAAATATATGTGAAATTTATGACTTTCCCAAAGGTAAAAAAGGAGAAACTTCATGCAATTATTAAAGGTGAGCTGCAGTATCGATTTAAAAATATAGATAACATTATGTTTACCTATCAAATCATCAAAGATAATGGTTCAAGCTTAGATGTGATAGTATTTTTATTAAATTGGAGTAAATCAAATTTAATAAAAAAGTGCACAGAAAGAGGAGGAAAAATAAAGGGCATATTTCCAATACAATTTTGCATTTTGAACAATTATAAAAATAGAATTAAAGATAAAAATTACATCCTTATTTTTATACATGAAAATATTTTATATTTATTAGCTTGTGTAGACAATAAAATGATTGCTAACAGTGTTATAAAAACATTTACTGAGAATAGTTTTATAGATGAGTTGAAAAAATTTCAAGTTAAATGCAGTATATCGCAAGAGCATGATCAATTTAACAAAATATTTTTTCTGAACTTTCCTTACAAAACTTTAATTAAAGATGCGGAAAAACAATATAGTTGCATAGACTTAGGAAATGCTTGCTGTGATAATAACTATTTTATATAGAGTTTAAAGCTTAGGCATCATAAGGAGATGATTTAAATAGAAAAGATGTATTTTTTACCGGAGTGGTATTTAGAAGATAGAAAAGTTAAGAGAAAAAAGTCACTGAAAGTTTTTATAAGTATATTTATTATAATAGACCTAATTCTTATGGAAATGTTATTTGTAAATACAAATAAAAAAAAGCTTTTGGATACTGAAATTAATCAGAGGCTCGTACCACAAAAGAAAGATAGTGAACAAATGAATGAATCGAAGAGTAAAAATAATAGAACATTAGATACATTCTTAACCTATATAGCAAGCGTACAGGAAAATGACAATTATGAAAGTCTATATATAGATGGAAGAAGAATAGAACTAAATTTTGATTCAACAAAATTAGATTATAAATTACTCATAAAAGAAATAGAAATGAAAAATAAATTTATAATAAAACAGATAGTATTTCTGAGTGGTGAAAATACGGGGAATATAAAAATAAATATGGAGTTAAAGTGAGAGGGAAAAATATATGTTTAAAAATACGATTTATAAGCCAATCATGGTCATTCTATGTTTAATATTATTTGTATTTTTAATTGTACAGAATTTCAATGTTAAACAAAAAATATCTGAAAATGAGGCTAAATTAAGAGTTATAGATGAAAATAAAAGTTATAATAGCAAATTAAAACAATTTGGATTTACTGAAATATTAGAGGGTTTAAGTGGAAAAGAAAAAGTTAAAATAAACGGTTTGAGAAGTCAAAGTAATAAAGAAGCAACAGTAGAACTTGAAATCTTAGGTGATATTTCTGTAGTTAAAAGTACACTAGAAGATATAAAAAATAAAGATAATTATCAACGTATTAATAATATAAAAATAAATAAAGATGAAAACAGCAATAACACTACTAAAGTGAATATTGATTTTATAAAAAACAAGTAGAGAATCTGAAAGCAAATAAATTAATATTATTTGCAAATAATCACAAGTTTTGATAAAATAACATTGTTCAAATAGAACTGTATTGTGTAGTCTCTATATTGAAAAGTGAAAACATAGAGCGTTTATTTCTTAAATTGTAAGTTTAATAAGGAATAATTGTTACATAAATTGGAGAAAGTAATAGTGAATGCTACACGTTACGTAAATATGGGGGTAATATAAGATGTATAAAGAAAGAATGAGAAAATTAAGAGATGCAATAAGCAAAAAAGGATTAGATGCTGTTCTTTTAATTGGAGATCATAATAGAAATTATTTAAGTGGATTTACTGGGAATGAAAGCTTTTCAGTAATAACAACTGATAAGGCATTTTTTATTACAGATTCAAGATTTACTGAACAAGCACAGCAACAAGTTAAAGACTATGAACTATTAGAATACAGTAAGAACATTACTTTTGCTGACTTTCTATCAGAATTAGTAAATAAAAATAATATTAAAAAGCTTGGATTTGAAGAAAATATAGTTTCTTATGGTACATACAGCCTTTATAAAAGTAAACTTAATTGTGAATTAGTCCCTATGGAAGGTATAATTGAAGAAATAAGAGTTGTAAAGGACGAAAGCGAACTAGTGCTTATGAGAAAAGCAGCAGAAATTGCTGACAAGGCTTTCGAACATATGCTTAGTTTTATAAAACCAGGAATGACTGAAAGAGAAGTAGGACTTGAGCTTGAATTTTATATGAAAAAATTAGGAGCTACAGACCTTTCATTCCCTTCAATAATTGCATCTGGAGTTAGATCAAGTTTACCTCATGGAGAAGCTACTGATAAGGTTATTAATAAAGGAGAATTCTTAACACTTGACTTTGGATGTGTTTATGAAGGATATTGCTCAGATATGACAAGAACAATTGTTATAGGTAAGCCGTCTGAAAAAATGGTTGAAATATATAATATTGTATTGGAAGCACAGGAAAAAGCTTTAAAAGGTTTTAAACCAGGGGTTCCTGCCATTGAGGTTGACAAAATTGCAAGAGATCACATCAAAGAAAAAGGTTATGGAGAATATTTTGGCCACGGCTTAGGTCATGGAGTAGGTAGAGAAATTCATGAAGCACCAACGGTTGGATATAGAAATGATAAACCATTACCAGCAGGTATAGTTGTTACAGATGAACCAGGAATTTATATACCAGGTTTTGGTGGAGTAAGAATAGAGGATATATTATTAGTAAAAGAAGATGGAATAGAAATATTCTCAAAATCACCTAAGCATTTAATATGTATAGAATAGTATATATGATTACCTGTAAAAGGTCATAATATAATAAATGAATAATAAAGTTTTGGAGGGATACATAAATGATATCAGCAGGAGAAATAAGAAAAGGAACTACTTTTGAACAAGATGGACAAGTGTTTACTGTAATAGAGTTTCTTCATGTTAAACCAGGTAAAGGAGCAGCTTTCGTTAGAACAAAGCTTAGAAATGTTATAACTGGAGGAGTTACAGATACAACTTTTAACCCAACAGCAAAACTTCAAGAAGCAGTTATAGAAAGAAAAGAAATGCAGTACTTATATTCAGATGGTGAATTATATTATTTCATGGATCAAGAAACATTTGAGCAAATTCCTTTGAATTACGAGAAAGTTGAAGGCGCTATAAAATTCTTAAAGGAAAATATGTTTGCTGTAATAAAATTCTTTAAAGGTGAAGCATTCTCAGTAGAAGCTCCAAACTTTGTTGAATTAATGATAACTCAAACAGATCCAGGCGTTAAAGGAAATACAGCTACAAATGTTTTAAAACCTGCTACAGTTGAGACTGGAGCAGTTGTTCCGGTTCCTATATTCGTAAATGAAGGAGAAATTATAAGAATAGATACAAGAACTGGAGAATATATGGAAAGAGTTTAAGGAATACTATTATGGCAAAATAAATTTAAGGATGTGGTTAAATGAATTCTATTATGTCAAAGGTTTCTTATCTTAGTGGATTAGTTGACGGATTAAGTATCGATGAAAGCACTAAGGAAGGAAGAATATTAACAGAAATTGTTAGTGTACTTAAAGACATAGCTGTAGAAATATCTGAAATCTCAGAATCCCAAAAAGTTGTTCAAGAATACATAGATGCCATAGATGAAGACCTAGCAGAACTTCAAGAAGATTTTTATGATGAAGATTATGAGCTATATGAAGATGAAGGTGATAACTTTATCCAACTTGAATGTCCTAACTGTGGAGATACTGTGTATGTTGATAAGGACATAATAGCTAAGGGTGAAGAAATTACATGTCCTAATTGCCATAAAAAAATAGCAACTAAAAATTGTTGTTGTGAATAATTGAACGAATTCAGAGCGGTATTACTTTATACTTCTAGCAAAAATAGAAGTATTAGAGTGGAAGTTTATTGAATAAGTTATTTTAATACCACATAAATGAGGTTACTCATTTATGTGGTATTTTTTATTTGGTTATGAAGTGAAACTTGAATCAGGTGGGGGTTAAATGCCATTTAGGCATTTAACCCCCATCTGATTCTTAGTTGAACGAATCCAGGGACATAGCCGCTCTTTACTCCCGCTTTCACAGAGTGAAAGCAGAGAAATAAAATTTCTGATTTTGTGTGAATCGCTTTCACAGAGCGCGATGGGAGTATTAGAGCGGGTAGTCATCGGATAAAATTTTTTATTTATTTGGAATAATTTCTGAGTAATTAAAATAGAAATTAATATAAAGAAAGGAGATGAGAAAGATAGATACAAAAGAAATTTTAAATATTTTACCACAAAGTATTAAAGATGCTCTTGGAGATTTAGCTCAATCACAATCAAAGACACTTCAAGAAATCAGAATAAGAGCGGACAAGCCTTTAGTTTTTCAAGTAGGTAATAGAGAAATAGTTAACAAATATACACCAAGATCAGATGACTTAAAAACTATCATTCAAAGGATGAGCAACTACTCTATTTATGCCTTTGAAGAAGAATTAAAACAGGGCTATATAACAATTAAAGGTGGACATAGAGTCGGTGTATGCGGAAAGTGTGTAATAGAAAAAGATGAAGTTAAAACTATAAAAAACATTGCATCCCTTAATATTAGAATTTGTAGAGAAGTAAAAGGTTGTTCAGATTCTATAATGAAATTTATTATAAAGAGCAATGAAGTAATAAATACTATAATAATATCTCCACCAAAGTGCGGAAAAACTACATTGATAAGAGACATAACGAGAAATATTTCAGATGGTATGGACAAGATGTTTTTTGAAGGGAAAAAAGTATGTGTAGTTGATGAAAGAAGTGAATTAGGAGCATGTTTTAATGGAATACCTCAACTTAACATTGGACTTAGAACAGATGTTTTAGATGGGTGTCCAAAAAGTGAAGGGATAATGATGGCTATAAGAAGCATGTCTCCAGATGTTATAGTTTGTGACGAGATAGGCGCCTACAAGGACATTGATAGTATTTTAAATGCTCTTAACTCAGGAGTAAGTTTAATTACTACAATTCACGGGTATGACATAGAGGATTTATATAATAGACCTGTATTTAAAGAAATTGTTGAAAATAATGTATTTAAGAGAGCTATCGTTTTAAGCAATAAGAAAGGTGCTGGAACAGTAGATCGTATATATGATTTTTCAACTAAATCAGTGATATGGAGGGGGTAGAATGTTAAAATTTCTAGGTTGTATTATGATTCTAGCCGCATCCACAGGAATAGGATTTGTTTATTCAGCGAAGTTTAAAAAGAGAACTAGACAGTTAGAAGAGCTTCAAAGATGTATTTACCAACTTCAAAATGAAATAGTATATACCCACACTCCTTTGCCTGAAGCGATTGAAGATGTATCTAAAAAAAGTGTGTATCCAATTAAAGAAATATTCGAAGAAGTATCATGCCTATTATTTGACAATGAAGTAAACAATGTACATGAAGCATTCCGTAATGTATTAAATAGGAGAAAAGATATCTTGAACCTAAAAAGAGATGATATGAATATATTATTGGATTTTTCAAAAACTCTAGGAGAATCAGATATAGAAGGGCAACAAAGAATATTTCACCTTACTTTAGAAAATTTAAAAAAGCGAATAAAAGACTCAGAGATTTTGATGAGTAAAAACGTGAAGATGTATAGATACCTCGGATTTTCGCTGGGGGCTATTATAGTTATAATACTCGTTTAGACTAACTAAATAACGTTTATAAAAGAAGGGGGTAATTAAAATGTTGGATATTAGTTTAATATTCAAAATTGCTGGTGTAGGTATAATTGTAATAATCATAAATAAAGTCTTAGAAGCTAGTGGAAAAGGAGATTATGCTGTAGTAACAAATTTAGCTGGTATATTAATAGTTTTAATGATGGTAATAAACTTAGTAAACAAACTATTTACTACAGTAA
Organism: Clostridium nitrophenolicum; assembly: GCF_055391695.1. Taxonomy (NCBI): domain Bacteria; kingdom Bacillati; phylum Bacillota; class Clostridia; order Eubacteriales; family Clostridiaceae; genus Clostridium; species Clostridium nitrophenolicum. The sequence goes on along the minus strand of NZ_AP042469.1, from coordinate 4,426,438 downwards.
GAACAATGTTCCAACTTTAGGAGGAAGCTATGGAAATAATCAAAATAGTTGCTTTTGCGTTTATGGCATTATTTATTGTACTGCTTTTCAAAGAGAGAAGAGAAGATTTTGCAGTATATATAAGCCTGGCTGTTGGTGTCATGATATTCTTATTTATGATAACAAAGATAACTGCAGTGCTCCAATTTTTACAACAGCTAGCAGCTAAAGCTAATATAGATTTTATATATTTAACTACTGTATTTAAGATATTAGCCATTGCTTATTTAGCCTCCTTTTGCGGAGAATTATGTAGAGATGCGGGACAAGGAAGCTTAGGGGCTAAAGTGGAGTTTGCAGGAAAAATACTTATTTTAGTGTTGGCAATTCCTATACTTATGGCTGTATTACAGTCAATTCTAAAGATTATGTAGGTGTTAACTATGAAGAAGATTATATTGGTTTTACTGATGATTTTTGTAACATCCTTTAATGTGAAGGCATTAGAGGTTAATAACATTAATATAGATACTCGCGAAAAAGTTGAAACTGAACAAATAGAGAAATTTTATGACTATATCTCCAATATGAAAACAAAATATGAATTGCTTAAAGATATTGAAGTAAAAACATATGTAAAGGATTTTATGAAAACTGGAGATGGCAAAGTATCCACAAAAAAGCTGATTAATGCTTTAGGCATATATATGTTTAAAGAGATTGCTGCATCATTAAAGTTATTAGCACTATTGGTGGTAATTGCACTTATATGTGCACTTCTTACTAATTTACAAAAGGCCTTTAGTGGTGAAAGTCTATCTAACATAGCTTATTTTGCATGCTACTCTCTACTTATAATAATAATGGCTAAAAGCTTTTATATAGGAGTGGATACAGCAAGATCTACGATGAAGGAAATGACGGACTTTATGACTGCTATTGTGCCAATTCTTATAATGCTTATTGCAAGCGTAGGTGGATTCGTAGAAGCAGCAGTTATGGATCCTATTATAATAGGAACGATAACCATAAGTGCAAAAATATTTATGGACATAATAATACCAATAATATGCATGACTTTTGTATTACAGTTTGTGAACAATATGTCTGAAGAATACAAAATTAGTAAACTTACAAAGCTTTTAAATCAAGTGGCTATGTGGGGACAAGGTATTGTAATGACAATATTCATAGGAATAATTACGATAAGAGGAATTACAGCTAAAACTATCGATGAAGTTACTGCAAAAACAGCAAAATTCGCTGTAGACAATTTTGTACCTATAGTTGGAAAGAGTCTTTCAGATGCTGTATCAACAGTAGCTGGTTACTCAATTTTATTAAAAAATGCATTAAGCAGCTTAGGTCTTGTCATATTAATTGCTATAGTGCTGTTCCCAATAATTAAGTTACTTATAATGTCACTTTTGTACAAATTTACTGCAGCATTAATAGAACCTATAAGTGATAGCAGATTAGTAAATTGTATAAGCGCAGCTGGAGACTCACTTGTACTGGTGACAGCGTGCCTTATCAGCGTATCAGTTATGTTTTTCATAATGATAGCTATAATAGCATCTGCAGGTAAGGTAATGATAGGGGGATAAAAAAACATAAGAAAGAAGGTGATAAACATTGTTACAAGTTCTAAGGGAATGGCTTATAGGCATTTGTACTGCTGTGTTTTTCATAACTGCTGTGGAGATAATTCTTCCTGATAACAGTTTGAAAAAGTATGCAAAGTTTGTACTAGGTTTAATTTTGATTACAGTTTTTATAAATCCCTTAATAAAGGTTTTTGATAGAAATTTTGACATAAATACCTATACAAGCAATGCTATTCAATCCTTTGATGCAAAAAAAACGGAAAATGAGTTTCAAAAATATAAAGAAAAGAATATAAAAGACACTTTAGAAGTATTTAAGCTTAATCTTCAGACTAACTGCGAAAAAAAGTTAAAAGAAAAATATCCAGACAGTAATTATAAAGTTCAGGTTGAGGCTTCCTATGATGACAATAATGATAAACTTGTTATAAAAGATATAAAGGTAGGAGTTAAGGATGGAAGTATAGAAAGAATTAAAAAAATAAAAATAGGTGATGACAGTAAGACTGTTGATAACGGTGATAAAGAAATCAATAACGAAAAAAGTCAGTCTATAAAGAAATACTTAGGTGATGAGCTTAATGTCTCAAAGGACGTAATACAAGTATATAAAATATAAAATTGAGTAACTTTTATAAGGCACCTGAAAAAAATAACAAGTCAAAGATTCGACGGATATTTTGTGTCAGGCAAGGAGGCAGGTTCCGCAGATAGTGTACCCTATCTAAGGGTTCTGCAGACGCAGTATGACACAAAATAGACTAGAATAGTGACTAGTTATTTTCTTGAAGATGACTAAGATTAAAAGATAAAAAGGAGAGGACCATATGGATTTTAAAAAGTTTTTTGAGAAACTTATTAAAGATAGTGAGAAAAACTCATCGGATAAAAAGAATGTAGCTAATTTACTTATAATGCTATTGGCAGGAGTTCTAATAGTTTTAACAGTAAGCTTTTTTAAAACATCTAACACAATTGGAATCCAAAGTTTAGGTGCTGGAGATAACAAAGGGGGAAATAAGGCAGGTAAAACTGAACAACAGACTAGTAGCGATAGATTGGCGCAAGATTATGAAAATACAATCCAACAAAAGTTAAAGGATACTTTAGAAAAAATTGAAGGTGTCGGTAAAGTAGAGGTTATGGTTAGTTTTGAAAGTGGAGAAGAGCAGGTTCCTGCAGTAAATATAAATGATTCAACAAGTAATACGGAAGAAAAAGACAATGAAGGCGGAACTAGAAATACCACACAGAAGAATAACGGAAGTACTGTTGTTGTAACAAATGAGGGTGATAAGTCAAAGCCTCTTATAGTTAAAACCTATAAACCAAAGGTTTCAGGAGTCTGTGTTGTAGCTGAAGGTGCTGAAGAAAAAGTTACTGCACTTAGAATAACTAAGGCAGTGGTTGATTTATTTAATATTCCAGAGAACAAAGTTAATGTTTATCCTATGAAAAAATAGTATATAAATGTTTCTAAAAGCATATAATTTGTTAGAAAGGTTGATAGGGGGAATAAAAAAATGAATAAAAAACAAGGTATAATTATTGCTACTCTTTTAGTTCTTATTGTTTGTGCGGGGGTACTTGCTACAAAATTAAATAGTCCATTATATGTGAATGGTGATGACAGCAGTGGCGCAAAAAGTAGTGCAGTATCTTTTAACAATACAGATAAGAAAAGTAGTAAAACCACATTCTTTGATGAGGCTAAGTTAACTCGTGAGCAAAAAAATGCACAAACACTACAGACATTAAAAACTTTAATTGATGACAAAAATATATCTAAAGAGAACAGAGATGAAGCAACTAAAAAATATACTGATTTAGCAATGAGTACAAATTATGAATCAAAAATTGAGACTACTTTAAAGGGTAAAGGTTATGAAGATGTACTTTGTTCTATAGAAGAAAGTGGTAAAGTAAGAGTTGTAGTAAAAGGAAAGGACAAACTTACGGATAAAGATACAAGAGAGATAAAAAATGTAGTGATGGGAATAGCTAAAATTCAAGAAGTTGAAATAGAAGTTAAACAATAAAATTAGTAACATATTTTAATACTATATATAGCCTGTACACTTAAAATCTAGGTTAAAGTGTACAGGCTAAATCTTTATTTAAGAAATTATTTATCAATTCGGTAATGTTTAATTTGTAAAAGGGAAAGCTATTTGATATAATATACGTAAAGTTAGTTTTGACTGATATCAAATACCTAGGGGGTACGAGAATGGAAGAGAATATTAAAAATGAAATTGACATGGGTATTGTAAAAATATCTGATGAAGTCGTAGGCGTAATTGCAGGTCTAGCTACTACAGAAGTAAAAGGAATAGTTGGTATGAGCGCAAGCCTTGTAGGTGGTATAACTCAAATATTAACTGGAAAAAAGAATTTGTCAAAAGGTGTTAAAGTTACAGTTGGAGAAAATAGCGCTGCTATTGATTTATATGTAGTTGTAGAGTATGGAATAAGAATTCCAGATGTAGCATTAGAAGTGCAAGAAAATGTAAGGAAGGCTGTTGAGTCTATGACAGGTCTTGACGTTTCTGCAGTAAATGTGCATGTACAGAATGTTATGATTCCTAAAGTAATGGATGTTGTTGAAGATATGGAAGAATAGAGTATCTACACCCTCTGTGTTTAGAGGGTTTTTTTATTCTTGGACATTTTTAAAAATTGCGTCGCAAAATTTTTAAATTACTAATTTAAGTATTTCCATGTGCATACTTGAACTACAATATTACTTTAAGTATAATTATATCTAAACTGACAATAATTAATTGTAGAAGAACATTTAGCCAAATCAGGAGGAAGAAATGAATAGAAGAAAATCAAGAGAAATTGCCATGAAATTATTATTCCAAACCACTATAAACAAGGAAGATTTTAAAGAGGTTATCGCAAATCTTAAGGAAAATATTGAGGTTGAAGATTCAGAGTTAGATATGACTGGGCTATCAACTTATAAGGAAAGTGATCCTGAAAGTATTGATTTAGAAGATGTTGATATGGAATATATTATAAGAGTTCTCAAGGGAGTTCAAGAAAATGGCGAGGATATAGATAAAGAAATAGAAAAGCACCTAAGAAATTGGAAAATTAATAGATTATCTAAAATAGATGTATCTATATTAAGAATATGTACATATGAATTTTTATATGAAAAAGATATTCCTAAGAATGTATCTATAAATGAAGCTATAGAGCTTGCTAAAAAATATTCAGCAGATAAGTCTGCATCTTTTATTAATGGTGTGCTTGGAAGTATGTTAAAGGAAGTTATTCAGTAGAATAAACTTCTTTTAACTGCTTTTTCATGTTCTTTAAATTGTAAATTAAAATTTCAATATTTGAGAAGGTAGTAAATATGTATATAAAAACCTTAACAGTATCAGCTTTAAACGGTTATATAAAAAAGTTAGTAGATAATGACTTTATACTATCTAACTCTAGTGTAAAAGGAGAAGTATCTAATTTAAAACTCCACAGTAGTGGACATATATATTTTTCTCTTAAAGATGAGTCTAGCAAAATAAATTGTATAATGTTTAGAAGTGCAGCAAAAAATTTAAAATTTATTCCTGAAGTTGGAATGCAAGTTATAGTTAAGGGAAGAGTTTCAGTTTATGAAAAAGAAGGAGCCTATCAATTTTATTGTGATATGATGGAGCCGGATGGAGTAGGAGAATTATATTTAGCATTTGAAAAATTAAAGAACAAACTGCAAAGTGAAGGTTTATTTGATGAAAAGTATAAGAAGCCTTTGCCGCAGTATGCTAAGAAAGTTGGAATAATAACTTCTCCAACTGGTGCAGCAATTAGAGATATAATAAATGTTACAAAACGAAGAAATAAGAATGTAGAATTAGTAATATATCCTGCATTGGTTCAAGGAATGAATGCAAGCACAGATATGATAAAAGGTATAGAAACTTTAAATAAAATGGAAGATATTGAACTTATAATACTTGCAAGAGGTGGAGGCTCTATAGAAGAGCTTTGGTGTTTTAATGATGAGAAACTGGCTAAGGCCGTTTTTAGTTCACAAAAACCTATAATCACTGGTGTAGGCCATGAAATTGACTATACTATTGTGGACTTTGTCAGTGATAGAAGAGCACCAACTCCATCAGCGGCAGCGGAAATTGCTGTATTTAATTTAGAGGAATTTAAAAATAGAGTTTTAGCATATGAAAATATTCTACAGACTCGCATCCAAATAAACTTAAATGATAGAAAAAACAAAATAAATTTATTGAAGCGGAATTTAATGTCCCTTAGCCCGTCAATATATATAATAAATGAATATAACAATATTGATAGATTAAGGGAATTGATAGATATAAAAGTTAAAGGAAGATTAAACAAAGAAAAAGAGGTACTAGGTAAAATAAGTGCTCTACTTTCAGCACACAATCCCTTGAATGTTTTAAATAAAGGTTACGCTATGATTCAAGATGAAAATGAAAATTTAGTTAGTAAAATTTCAACACTCAAAGAATCAGAAAAAGTAAAAATTACATTAAAAGATGGATATGTTTGTGCAAACCTTACAGTTGAAGATGATAGTAAGTTTTAAAAATGGCATTAAAGGAGTGATTTTATGCCTAGAAAAAATGAGTCTTATGAAAGTATGATGGAAAAACTTGAGGATATAGTAAATATAATGGATGGCAAAGAGCTATCACTAGAAGAAAGTTTAAAGAAGTATGAAGAAGGCGTAAAACTTTGCAATAAACTATATAAAGTGTTAAATGAGGCAGAAGGAAAAATAAAGCTTCTAACAGAAGATGGAGAAAAAGATTTTGAAGAAGAGTAAAAACTTAAAATTAGGAGTTAGCAAATTTTAAAAGAGTAATATATGCCATTTGGGGAAGGTTATCAATATTAGAATATGAATGGAGAAGTGGGATATGGATATAAAAGATGAGATTACAATTGAAAAATTAAAGAAAGAAGTAGAAAATTGGATTTCAGAGCATTTTAAAGACAAAGGATCCTACAATAAGAGAGTATATGAAGCTATAATTTACAGCTTAGATGCAGGTGGAAAGAGAATCAGACCATTATTATTTTTACTGACATATATGCTGAAAAATAATAATTATAAGTCTGTACTTCCAGTAGCTGCGGCCATAGAAATGATTCATACCTATTCTTTGATTCACGATGATTTGCCTTGCATGGATAATGATGATTTAAGAAGAGGAAAACCTACAAATCATAAAGTATTTGGTGAAGCAATCGCAGTTCTTGCTGGAGATGGTCTTTTAAATGAGGCAATGAACATCATGTTTAGATACTGTATGGATAATGATAAGAATGCCATAAGAGCTTGCAGTTTAATTTCAGAAAGTGCAGGGATAGAGGGTATGGTTGGCGGACAAACAGTGGATATACTAAGTGAAAATACAAAAATACCAATAGATCAACTATATTACATGCACAGTAAAAAAACAGGAGCACTAATAAAAGCATCTATAGTTGCAGGTGCAATTCTTGGTGGTTCAACAGAAGATGATGTTAAAAAATTAGATTATTATGGGCAAAAACTAGGATTAGCTTTTCAAATAAAAGATGATATATTAGATATAGTGGGAGATACAGAAGTTTTAGGTAAAAAAGCTAAAAGTGATTTAGATAATAATAAAACTAACTTTATTACCACATATGGGTTAAATAAGTGCATGGAGATGTGCAACTCATTAACCAGTGAATGTGTAGAGGTATTAGATAAAGTTGAGGGAGATACTTCCAAATTAAAAGAAATAACATTATTTTTACTTAATAGAGAAAAATAAATAGAAATACTATATTTTAAAAAAGGATAGATGAAAGATGCCTAGTTTATTAGAAAACTATAGAGATATTAACGATATAAAGAAAATGTCATTAGAACAGCAAAGAAGACTTGCATTGGAGATAAGAAAATTTTTAATAGATAAAGTCTCAAAAACCGGAGGCCATCTTGCCTCTAACTTAGGAGTAGTAGAGCTTACTTTAAGTATATTCAATGTATTTAATTTAAATAAAGATAAGCTTATATGGGATGTAGGGCATCAGGCTTATATACACAAGATACTTACTGGAAGAAAAGATAAGTTTGATACATTAAGGCAATTTGGCGGCATAAGTGGATTTCCTAAGAGAAATGAAAGCATATATGACTTTTTTGAAACCGGTCACAGCAGCACATCCATTTCAGCTGCCTTAGGAATGGCTAGAGCAAGAGATTTGAAAAATGAGAATTATGATGTAGTTGCTGTAATAGGAGATGGAGCATTAACCGGTGGTATGGCTCTTGAAGCACTTAATGATGTAGGATATAGAAAGACTAAACTAGTAATTATTCTAAATGATAATCAAATGTCAATAGCTAAGAATGTAGGTGGGGTGTCTAGATATTTAAGCAAAATAAGAATGGACCCTAAATATAACAGGTTAAAAGAAGAAGTTGAAAGTACCTTAAAAAAGATACCTAATATAGGGAATGGAATGGCAAAATATCTTGAAAGAATAAAAAAAGGAATAAAACAAATGGTAGTTCCTGGGATGTTTTTTGAAGATATGGGTATAAAGTATCTAGGACCTATTGACGGACATGACTTAGAAGGATTAACGGAAGTTCTATCTAGAGCTAGAAATATAAAAGGACCAGTTATTATACATGTTATAACAAAGAAAGGGAAGGGATATGAATTTGCAGAAAAAAATCCAGGTAAATTTCATGGTATAGGCCCTTTTCATTGCGATAGTGGAGAAGTATGCTTTAGTTCATGTGATTCCTATTCAAAAGCCTTTGGAGAAGAGATGGTAGAACTTGCAGCAAAAAATAAAAATATTGTAGCTATAACAGCGGCTATGAGGGATGGGACGGGGCTTAAACCGTTTTCAGAAGAGTTCCCGAATAGATTTTTTGATGTCGGAATTGCCGAACAGCATGCTGTAACTTTGGCAGCAGGTATGGCAAGAGAAGGATTAAAACCGGTTTTTGCTGTATACTCTACATTTCTACAGAGGGCATATGATCAAATTCTGCATGATGTGTGTATTCAAAACCTTCCAGTGGTTTTTGCTATCGATAGAGCAGGCATAGTTGGTGATGATGGAGAAACTCATCAAGGTGTATTTGATTTATCATATTTAACACATATACCTAATATGACGGTAATGTCACCTAAGAGTATACCAGAGCTTAGATATATGCTTAAATGGTCAACTATGCAAAATTATCCTATAGCACTAAGATATCCAAGAGGTGGTGACAATATAAATGTTGCAATCGAACCACTGAAGGATTTTAAGCGTGGAAAATGGGAAAAGATATATGATAAAGGAAGTATAGCTTTAGTTGCCCAAGGAAAAATGGTACAGCATGCTATTATGGCTAGACAAAAATTATTAAATTCAGGAATAGATGTAAGAGTTATAAATGCTTGCTTTATAAAGCCTATTGATAAAGAATTAATTAAAGATCTATCAGAGCAAAACGTCAATATTGTAACTATTGAAGATAATGTGGTCCATGGTGGATTAGGATCTAGTGTACTTGAGTATATGAATACTTTAGATAAAAAGGTAAAAGTTTTAAATTTAGGATTTAATGATGAGTTTATTCCACATGGAAAAACAGACATATTATATAAGACGTATGGATTGGATGTTGACGGGATCATAAAAAACATATTAAAAATAGTATGATAAATAGTAAATTAATGATAAAATAATATCAAACAAGAGTTTTGTATAATTAGCTTGTATTTTTAGTTTAGTTGAATAAGGTATCTTTAAAAAATAATAAGTCAGTATGCCAGTATGTTTTATGCCATACTGCGACAACGGAGTCAGCTTATATTTTATTATAAGAGAAACTGTTGCCTTGTCTAGCACAAAATATACTAGCATTTTTGACTTATTATTTTTTCAGATGTTTAGCTAGGATATAATATTAAAAGGAGTTTGTTATGTCGGATAATAAAGAAAGACTTGATATTCTATTAGTGAAAAAAGGAATTTTTGACTCAAGAGAAAGAGCTAGGGCTAGTATAATGGCTGGTGAAATATTTATTGATGGTCACAGAGTAGATAAATGCGGTGAAAAGGTTAAAGAAAGTTCAAATATTGAATTTAAAGGAGAACAATTACCTTTTGTAAGCCGCGGAGGATTAAAATTACAAAAGGCTGTCAAGAATTTTAATATAGATTTAAATGATAAAATTTGTCTTGACATAGGGGCTTCTACTGGAGGATTTACAGATTGTATGCTTCAAAATGGTGCAAAAAAAGTATTTTCTATAGATGTAGGATATGGTCAGTTTGCATGGAAGCTTAGAATTGATCCAAGAGTAGTATGTATGGAAAGAACCAATATAAGATATGTTACTATAGATGATATTGGTGAGTATGGTGATTTTGCTAGCATAGATGTATCCTTTATATCACTAAAAAAGGTTGTTCCTACTGTTTTAAAGCTGCTTGATGACAATGGAAGTATTATGGCATTAATAAAACCTCAATTTGAAGCTGGAAGAGAAAAGGTTGGCAAAAAAGGAGTTGTAAGAGAAAAATCAACTCATGAGGAAGTAGTAGGTAATATCATAGAATTTGTTAAGGAATGTGATTGCAAAATAATTGCATTAGATTATTCGCCAATAAAAGGACCAGAGGGAAATATAGAATACTTAATTTATTTTACAAAGAATAAGGAATTTAATGAAACATTTAAATACGAAGATATGAAAAGCGTAGTTGGCTCAGCTCATCAAGGGCTTAATGGGGAGGCATTATGAAAAGTATAGGGATTAATGTAAATACAACAAAAGATAACAATGGGGAGATGTTAGATTTTATTGTAAACTTGATTCGCAGCGAAAGAAAGGATATAGAAGTTAAGGTTTATGAAGATGGTAATGGCCTTGATGAAAAAGAAAGCGCTAAATTGGATGCAATTATTGTGCTAGGTGGAGATGGAACAATATTAAGCACTACGAGACGTATTTATAAACATAGCGTACCTATTTTAGGAATAAATATAGGACATTTAGGTTTTTTAGCTCAGGTAGAAAATTTAAATATTAAGACTTCTATTAGAAATTTAATCTATGGAAAATATGATGTTGAAGAACGAACAATGCTTCAATGTACCTATAGTTATAATGGGGAAACTAAGGTATATCATGGATTAAATGACATAGTAATGTACAAAGGCGTTTGGTCAAGAATACAAAAATACGAAGTATTTATTAATGATAAATTTTACAATACTTTTAATGCCGATGGAGTTGTTGTGTGTACTTCAACTGGTTCCACAGCATATAATCTCTCAGCAGGTGGACCTATAATACATCCTGAACTTGACGTTTTAGCCTTAACTCCAATGTATTCTCAGTCACTTACAGCTAGAACAGTTGTACTTGATGGAAAAAGTAAAATATCCATTAGAGTTAAGAAAAATAATGAAAACATATTTTTGTCAGTAGATGGACAGGAATGGATTGAAACTGACAGTACAGTAGCAGTAGATATCAGCAAATCAAATTATAAATGTAAACTTGTAAGATTTGGTGATAACGATTATTTTAACACTTTACGAAAAAAAATTACTTTTAGAGCAAAGGAATGTGAAGGTGAACAATATGAAAGTGACAAGGCACGCTAAAATACTAGAAATTATAAATTCAAGGGATATAGAAACACAAGAAGAACTAGCAGAAGAACTTAGAAAAGGTGGAATGAATGTTACACAAGCTACAGTATCTAGAGATATAAAAGAGCTAAAACTTATAAAGGTTTTATCAGATAGTGGAAAGTACAAGTATGCTACTATAATGCACACTGAAAATTTTTTATCTAATAAACTTGTAAATATATTTTCTCAAACTGTTTTAACTGTTGAAAATATTAATAACTTTGTTGTTATAAAAACTATATCAGGATCAGCACCTGCAGCTGCAGAAGCTATTGATTCATTAAATTTTGAAGGAATTGCAGGAACTCTTGCTGGAGATAATACTATTTTTGTAATGGCAAGAGATGCTGAAAAGGCACAAGTTATAACTCAAAAAATGAAAAAAATGATTGCACAGTAGGGGGCTTTTATTCTATGCTTCTTCAATTAAACATAAAAAACTTTGCATTAATAGAGGATTTAACTATTTCATTTGAAAAAGGTTTTAATGTGCTTTCAGGTGAAACAGGAGCGGGTAAATCAATACTTATTGATGCTATTAATTACGTATTAGGAAGCAAATTCAGTAAAGACTTGATAAGAACAGGAGAAAATAAAACTTTTGTTGAGGCAATTTTTTCAATAGAAAATCCTAAGACTGAAGAAACTTTAAAAGAACAAGATATAGAGTATGATGATTTAATTATAATAAGTAGAGAAACATTTCAATCCGGTAAAAGTATTGCTAAAGTTAATGGTAAATCAATATTACTATCATCACTTAAGTCTATAAGTAGTACATTACTGGATATTCATGGACAGCATGAAAATCAAAATTTATTATCAAATGAGAATCATATTCATTATGTAGACTACTATGGTGAGGATAATATAAGAAAATTATTAGAAAATTATAGGGAAAAGTATTATAAGCTAAATGAAATTGAAGATAAAATTTTGGGGCTTCTAGGCAAAGATGGAGAGAAGGAAAAACTTACTGATTTCTTTAAGTATCAAATAGATGAAATAAATTCTGCTAACCTAAAGGAAGGCGAAGAGGAAGAGCTAGAAGAAAAATATAAAATTCTTTCTAACGCAGAAAAAATAAATAATACATTAAACATGTGTTATAACAATCTCTATACCAATGATGAGGGCGTTTTATCGATTTATGATGGTCTATCGATGGTCATAAAGGAGATATCTTCCTTAGAAAAGAATCTTCCTAAAGTAAAGGATATAAAAGGTTCATTAGAAGAAGCTTTCTATAATATAGAGGGCAGTATAGAACAAATTAGAAGTATAAAGGAAAATATTTATTATGATGAAAATGAATTAGAATATATAAATAGCAGAATATATCTGATTAACTCCTATAGAAAAAAGTATGGAAATACTATTAAAGATATTCTTAACTATAGAGATAAAATAAAGCTTCAATATGAAGAGATGATAAATAGTAGCGAAATTGTAGAAAAGCTAAAAAAAGATAAAGCTAAGATAATAGAAGAACTAAAAGTCGAAGGAGAAAAGCTTCATAAAGAAAGATGTAGGATAGCTGAAAGTCTAGAAACGAAAATTAAAGGTGAATTGAATTTTGTTGGACTAGAAAAAAGTACATTTAAAATTGAGGTAGATCTAGAAGATAAATTTACTCAAAACGGTTTAGATAAAGTACAATTTTCTATATCTACAAATCCAGGAGAGCCTTTAAAACCTCTTGAAAGAGTTGTTTCTGGAGGAGAATTATCTAGAATAATGCTAGCCTTAAAAACAGTGTTTGTAGATAAAGATAAAATTCCATCTGTTATATTTGATGAAATAGATACTGGAATAAGTGGAAGAATAGCACAATGTGTAGCTGAAAAAATGTACACTATTTCTAAAGGTCATCAAGTATTTTGTGTTACACATTTACCTCAAATTGCCTGCATATCTGACATGCATTATTGGGTATCTAAAGAAGTTAAAGAAGATAAAACATTTACAAGAGTAAGACAAATGAGTAAAAATGAAAAGGAATACGAAATAGCAAGAATGATAGGTGGAGCTGAAGTTACAAAGCTAACATTAGAACATGCAAAAGAGTTAATTGGCATGGCAAACTCTAAAAAAATAGAATTAAAATCTAATATTGGATAAGACTGCATTAGTTGCAGTCTTTTTTATTTATTTTAGTCATAAAATTGTATTCTTTTGGTAAAAATAAGATTGATTCATAAAAAAATTAACGATAGTCAAAAAATTAGTTTTTACATCAAAGTATTAACTTTAATTGAAAGTATATAATAGCATAATAAAATATTTAAGAGGGCAACTTAAAATTATAAAAAATGCAAAAGTGACAGGAGGTAAAAGCATGGTTAAAAAAACGAGCAAAATATTGTGCTGGATGTTAATTCCAATCCTGTTAATAACATTAGTTGCCTATTTTAAGATTCAAAATATACCTACAACAATATTTATAAGAGAAGGTCAATCTATAAAATCCAATACATTTGTAAAAGTATGTGAAGAAACTGATACTGTAAAAGCTGCTAATAACACTAATAAAGACAAAAAAGCAAGTGTAAATTTATTGGGAATTTTTCCAGTAAAATCTGTTTCAATAAAATCTGTAAGCAATGATATAGTTTTATATCCTGGAGGTCAACCAGTTGGAGTAAAACTAAGTACAAAAGGAGTATTGGTTGTAGCTTTATCAGATATAAAAACTGAAAATGGAAAAACACCAAGCCCAGCAGCCTTAGGTGGGATACAAATAGGAGATAACATAATAAAGATAAATGACACATTGGTTAAAAATGCAGAGCAAACGCAAAGTCAAATTAATAGCTCAGAAGGAAAGAATTTAAAAATCACTATTGATCGAAAAGGAGAACAACTTGAAAAAATAATAAAGCCTATTAAAAGCTCAGAAGATAAAAATTATAAGATAGGACTTTGGATAAGAGATTCTACAGCTGGAGTAGGAACTCTAACATTCTACGATGATAAAACTAAGATGTTTGCTGCTCTTGGTCATCCTATAACGGATATTGACACAGGTACAATCTTAAGCATAAATTCTGGAGAAATAGTATCATCTTCAATAGTGTCAGTTAAAAAAGGGTTAAGAGGAAATCCAGGAGAATTAAAAGGTATATTTGTAAATGAAGAAACAATACTAGGTCATATACAAAAAAATACTGAATGTGGTATATTCGGTAAAAGTAATACTAAATTAGTAAACGACTATAATAAACCAATGAAAGTTGCGTTACGTAATGAGATAAAAGAAGGACCAGCAAAAATATTAACGACTATAGATGGAGATAATCCTAAATATTATGATATACAAATAGAAAAACTTTTATCCCAAGATACTCCTGGGCCTAAAAGTATGATTATAAAAGTTACAGATCCAGTACTTTTAGAGAAAACAGGAGGAATTGTTCAAGGTATGAGTGGTAGCCCTATTATACAAGATAATAAAATAATAGGAGCAGTAACACATGTTCTGATAAATAAGCCAGATGTTGGATATGGAATATATATAGAATGGATGCTCAAAGATGCAAATATACTAACAAAATAAAATAGTAGTAAAACTAAGAACAACGAAAAAAATACTGTAAAAAATTTTAATAATATCAAAATCTATGGCAAAATGAATGTAAAAAGTAGTATAATAAAAGATAGCATGATAATTATGCTATCTTTTATTCATATTTGATAAAAATTTTTCATTACAAGAAGGAATTAAAATTGTTTTGTCGAATCTATTATTTGTTAAGATATGGGAATGAAATAAAAACAAAGGGGAGTAAGGAATATGGAACAATCAAAAATAAGTGTAATTATAGCAGATGATAATAAAGAATTTTGTAACATTCTAAATGATTATCTGTTAAACCAAAGGGATATTGTTGTTACAGGCATTGCAAAAGATGGAGTAGAGGCTTTAAAGCTTATTGAAGAAAAAAAACCAGATTTAGTAGTATTAGATATAATTATGCCTCATCTTGATGGACTTGGCGTTTTAGAAAGATTAAATAGTATGGATATAAGTCCTATGCCAAGAGTAATTGTACTTTCTGCAGTAGGGCAAGATAAAATTACCCAAAGAGCAATTACATTAGGAGCAGACTACTATGTTGTAAAACCTTTTGATATGGATGTATTTACAAAAAGAATTAGACAAATGTTTAACAACACAATAAGCAGTGGAGATGAGACAAAAAAGACAATATCATTAATTGACACAACAGAAATAAAATTTACTAAGAGCGAACCTACAAATCTTGAGCAAGAAATAACTAATATAATACATGAAATAGGAGTCCCAGCTCATATTAAAGGTTATATGTATTTAAGAGAAGCTATAACAATGGTAGTAAATAATATGGAACTTTTATCTGCAGTAACTAAAGAACTATATCCTTCCATTGCAAAAAAATATAATACAACAGCTAGTAGAGTAGAGAGAGCAATAAGACATGCTATTGAAGTGGCATGGTCAAGAGGTCAAGTTGAAACTATTAATAAAATATTTGGCTATACTATACATAATGATAAAGGTAAGCCTACAAATAGTGAATTTATAGCAATGGTAGCTGACAAATTAAGATTAAAAAATAAGGTATCCTAAAAACAAACTCAAAGGTAGATAATTACAAAAATGGCAGATAATAAGATCTAAGAATCTGCCTTTTTTTTATATAATATTCTAAAATAAAAAATCTTGACATAATAATTTAACAAGGAAGGTGATATAATGAAACTAGAATTAGAATTTGAAGAAATAAAAAACATAGAAAATCTCATATCAAATAGAATTAACGAATTAAGAGAAAAACTTGTAGACGATGACGATAAGGAAGAAGAGCTAAGAGAAATTATTAGATATTATAAAAAACTTATGAAGAAAATTAATGAGCAAATAGAAGAGTAAATGTTTTACTTCACCTTGCGTAAGTTTTATTATTGATTTTATGTTTATAAAGTCTATGCTTTGTTTTTAGAAATTATTTTATCCCCTGGATTGTAGTAATCTAGGGGATAAATTTATCCCTCGAATCCTTGACTTGTTATTTTATCTTATATGACTAAATTTGAGCATGTTCCTTTAATTGACAATTATATATTGAAAGTATAAAATTATAGTAAATTACTCAAAATACATTATTACAATTTTCGGTATGAAGTTTTTATATGCTAATATAGCGGAGGGTTACTAATATGAATTTTAATGAAAAGACCTTGGAAGTTAAAAATATATATAAGGGTAAAATTATTGATGTAAATGTTCACACTGTTGAATTACCAAATGGAAGAAAATCTAGTAGAGAAATTGTTAATCATTCTGGAGGAGTTGCCATAATAGCATACAAGGATAAAGACACAATACTTTTAGTTGAACAATTCAGAAAGCCAATAGAAAAAATTATTTTAGAGTTACCTGCAGGGAAAATTGAAAAAGATGAAGATATAGAACTGTGTGGTATTAGAGAATTGGAAGAGGAAACTGGATATAAAGCTAAAGAATTTAGCTATTTAGGTAAGATGGTTACTAGCCCAGGATTTTGCAATGAGTATATTTATATATATAAGGCTGAGAATTTGTATAAAGGTAAAGATAATTTAGGTGATGAAGATGAATTTATTAATGTTAGAGAGATGAAGATAGAGAAAATTAAAGAAATGATAAAAAATGGTGAAATAATAGACGCTAAAACTATAAGTGCATTTATGCTTTTGTAAATATATGATTTTAAACATAGTCATATAACTCCTTTGAGTATCATAAATATTAAAAAGGTAACTAAACAAAGGGGGATAAAACTATGTCAGAAAACAAAATGTTAAATATCATAAATAAACATGTACAAAATAATTTTTGGCTCTATGTTATAAGTCTTTTATGTATATGTACAGGAATAGTACTGGGAATATACAGTGTAAAGTATATGGGGAGCTTTGAAAAAAGTGACCTTTTAAGTTATTTAAAGAACTTTAATAGTTCAATTGGATCGGGAAACATAAATTACAAGTCTATTTTTATTGAGACAATAAAAAGCAATATACCTATATTGGCAGTCGTGTGGTTTTTGGGTTTAACTATGATAGGTATACCTGTAATATTAATAATTGACATCATAAAAGGATTTACCATAGGATTTACAATTAGTTTTGTAATAAATGGAATGGGTATAAAAGGAATGTGGTTTTCACTTATAGGTGTACTTCCACAAAATATTATTTATATTCCATGTATAATATTCGCATCTGTACTTGCTATGGAATTTTCATTAACTATATTAAAAGATAAAACGAATAAGCATTGGATTTCCAATATATGGATTAGAATAACCTCTTATTCACTTTCTTTTGTACTTGTTATAGTTGTTATGTTTATAGGATTTTTTACGGAAGCATATATTACCCCTCATATGATTAAATTGATAGTAACAAGTATAGGAAGTGTAGGTATATGATTAGAAATGAAGAGCTTATTTCATTTGTTATAATTGTGCTAAAATGTTTCTTTATACTTATTTTTTTTGGATTATTTTTACCTAGATTTTTAGATTATTTATTATATAATTTTATAAGTAAGCCTAATGTGTATGACAACAGTATATTTGTACACAGTTTAGTTCGTAGAAATTTAGACATAATTTATAATTATATTTACGTTTTTGAAAAATTTTTAGGATTTTAATAAATATAATACCCAAAAGGTAGGAGAAGGTTATGGATAACTATCTATTAAAGTATATTGATAATTTAGAAAAAAAACATGCTAGTAAAAATACTATGGATGCATACATTAGAGATGTAAGTAGGTTTTGTGATTTTATAAAAGAAAGGGAAGAGAAAATTCAGGATGTTGAAACAGTTTCAGTAATGGCATATGTTCAATATCTACAGAAGCAAGGCAGAGCTCTTTCGTCAATAGTTAGGAATATTGTATCATTAAGAAATTTTTATAAATATTTACTAGCAAAAGGAATTGTTAGTGAGAATCCAGTAATAAGTTATCAAATACCAAAAATTAAGCATAATATCCCAAAAGTATTAACAATAGAAGAAGTAGATAAGCTTTTAGCAGCACCAGATTTAAAACTAAATAAGGGTATAAGGGATAAAGCAATGCTTGAAGTAATGTATGCTACAGGTATGAAAGTATCTGAACTTTTAAATCTTACCATTTATGATATAAATTTAAAATTATGTTATGTTAAATGTAAGGGCTCAAAGGAGCAGGAAAGGATAATACCTATAGGATCAATGGCAATAAAGTGTCTAGAAGATTACTTAAATATTCGTGCTGAGTTGAATACATATAATTTGGACTTGCTTTTCTTAAATATAAAAGGTGTCCAAATGACAAGGCAGGGTTTTTGGAAAATAGTTAAATATTATGCAGAAGAAGCTAGAATAGATAAAGCTATAAATTCTTTTACTCTAAGGCATTCTTTTGCTGTACATTTGCTTCAAAATGGTGCAGATATTAAATCTGTACAGGAGTTGTTAGGGCATAAAGATTTATCTGCAACACAAATATACTCTAGCATTTCTAGGAAAAGCAAAATAGCTGAAATTTATAAAAATTTTCACCCAAGAGCATAATAAAAGTTAATAATTGAAAATAATAATGGACGGTTGGAAATTTTCAACTGTCCTTTAAACATATGATAGATGAGAAGAAAGGAAGATATATATGATAAAAAGAACTATATTGATTGTATTAGATAGCGTTGGTATTGGAGAAATGCCAGATGCAGCAAGATATGGAGATGTAGAAAGTGATACTTTAGGAAATGTATCTAAGGCTGTTGGAGGACTTAGGCTACCTAATATGGAAGAGTTAGGCTTAGGTAATATAGATGGAGTAAAAAATATAGCTAAGTGTGAGAATCCAATAGGTTCCTTTGGTAAATGTGCAGAGTTATCTATAGGAAAAGATACAGTAACAGGGCATTGGGAAATAGCAGGAGTTATACTCAAAGAACCACTTAATACCTATCCTGAAGGTTTTTCTGAAGACATAATAAAAGAATTTGAATCAAAAATTGGAAGAAAAATAATTGGAAATAAAGTAGCATCAGGGACAGAAATAATTAAAGAATTAGGAGAGGAGCACATAAAAACTGGATCGCCTATAGTTTATACATCAGCCGATAGTGTATTTCAAATAGCTGCTCATGAGAATATTATACCTTTAGATGAGTTGTACAATATGTGCCAAATAGCAAGAAAAATGTTTGTAGGAGAAAAGGCTATAGGAAGAATAATCGCAAGACCTTTTATAGGAGAGCTAGGACAATTCACTAGGACATCAAATAGAAGAGATTTTGCACTAGATCCTTTTGATAAAACTATGTTGGAGTATATCAAAGAAAAGGGCATAAGTGTTATGGCTGTAGGGAAAATAGAAGACATATATAACAAAAAAGGAATAACAGATGCTGTTCATATTAAGAATAACATGGATGGAATAGATAAGACATTAGAATACATGAAAGAAAACAAGAATGGACTTATATTTACTAACTTAGTTGATTTTGATATGTTGTATGGCCATAGAAATGACGCTGTAGGGTATGCTAAAGCTTTAGTAGACGTAGACAATAGAATACCTGAAATTATATCCGCTATGAAGGAAGATGATATTTTAATATTAACTGCGGATCATGGCTGTGACCCAACTACTGAAAGTACAGATCATTCCAGAGAATATATACCAGTGATTGTATATGGTAAAAGAATAAAAAGTGGTATAAACATAGGTATAAGAAAAAGCTTTTCTGATATAGGCAAGACTATACTTGATTTGCTCAAAATTGAGAATAACTTATATGGAGATAGCTTTGCAAAGGAAATATTAAAATAATTTATTTGAATGTGACTTAAGTTTCATAACAAACCAGAGGTGTCAAATTAGATATCTCTGGTTTGTTGTTTCACGTCTATTTTAAATATTTTGGTGATAATATTATTAATTTCGGGAAAAAATAGAATTGAAGGAAGGAGGAAATTAAAATGAAAAAGAGAAATAAGGCCTTAATAAGTTTACTATTAATTCTATTTTTTGTTATAGGTATTTTTTCAACAATTGTTAAAGCAGAACCAAACAAAAAAGAAGAAACTAATGTAACAGAAGCTGGACTAAATGTAGATGCAAGATCTGCATTATTGATGGAACCAACAAGTGGTAAAATATTATTTGAAAAAAATTCTAATGAAAAATTACCACCTGCATCTGTAACTAAAATCATGACTATGCTTTTAACGATGGAGGCAGTAGACTCTGGAAGAATCAAGATGAGTGATAAAGTTACAGTGAGTGAAAATGCTAAAAAAATGGGTGGAAGCTCTATGCTGTTGGATACTGGTGAAGTTAGAAGTGTAGAGGACCTAATTAAAGGTATTGGAATAGCTTCTGGCAATGATGCAGCATTAGCTATGGCAGAATACTTAGCAGGAAGTGAAGATGCTTTTGTTAAGCTTATGAATGAAAAAGCAAGTCAGCTTGGTATGAAAAACACCTCATTTAAGAATTGTACAGGATTAAGTGCAGCTGGCCATGTAACTACAGCTTATGACATAGCAATTATGTCTAAAGAACTTCTAAAACATCCAGCTATACTGAAATACACAGGAACATATATGGAGACAATATCTGAAGGAAGAAAAAGTCCAATAGGATTAGTGAATCACAATAAATTAGTGAGATTTTTTAAGGGATGTGACGGATTAAAAACTGGTTTTACTGACGAAGCTAAGTACTGTATATCAGCAACTGCTACAAGAGATGGAGTGAGAATGCTTTCAGTTGTTATGGGGTCTCCAACATTTAAAGTAAGAAATAAAGACGCTAGCATGCTTTTAAATTATGGCTTTTCAAAATTTGAGTGTAAAAAGCTTTTAACCAAGGGTGCAGATGTAGAAAAAATTACTTTAAATAAACAAGGAGATAGATTCTTCATAGCCAAAGCAAAAGAAGATTTAAACATAATAGTGGAAAAAGGTAAAGATAGTAAAATAACTAAAAAGTGTATTGTGGATACAAATAGAAAAGCATATAAAGCAAATGAAGTAGTTGGTCATTGTGAAGTATATGTGAATGGTGAATTAGTTGGAAAGACAAAAATCTATAGCGATAGAGATGTTAAAAAAGCAGGTGTTTTTGAAAATTTAAAAAATAATTTTACAAAAATTTTAGATAAAGGTATTTAAAATTAAGAAGTGAACGATGAAGAGTGAACTAATAGTTCATTATACATTGTTCACTTTTCATTATAGAATTTATAATGAATTACATTGTATAATATATTTATAGGGGGACTAGGGCGAAAGTTAGCTTATACCTCAGAATATGTTTCCAAAGATTCAGTTTATTAAAGACTTTATATAAAAGAAGAAAATAAAAGATTATAGAGGGAGTTAAAATGGATATTCTCAATAGCTATAATAAAGAACAGATAGATGTTATAAATATAATAAAAGGTTTATGTAAAAGTTGTGATATTAAAGCCTATATAGTAGGGGGAGCAGTGAGGGATAGTATTTTAGGAAAGAGTACTAAAGACATAGATATATGTATAAATAAAGACCCTAAAATTGTTATAGATAATCTGTCCTTTGTAAAAAAATATGAGTATCACTCTCAATTCCAAACCTCGACAATTGAATTTAATAATGGTATAGTAATAGATTTAATAAGATGCAGAAAAGAGACTTATGAGAAAAATGGATCACTTCCTATAATAGAACCTTCTTGTATTGAGGATGATTTATTTAGAAGGGATTTTACTATCAACGCTTTAGCTTATGATATAATTAATAATGAGATTATTGATTTATTTAACGGGCTTTTAGACTTAAGAAATAGACAACTTAAAAAAATTCACAGCAATAGTTATGCTGAGGATCCAACAAGGATATTCAGAGCAATTAAATATAGAGTAAGATATGGTCTAGAACTACAGGACAAAAATGAGATAATTAGAAGTATAAATAAAGGTGATATTAATACTATTAGCTCAGACAGAATAATAAAGGAATTATTTTTAATGTGTGGAGAGGATAATTGGATAGAAAATTTAGCTCTATGTAATGAGTTAGGAGTATTAAAATTAGAAACTGATTGTTTGGGAATAAAGAATTGCTTAGAAAGCTATAATGATATAAATTTAAGAATTTTAAATATATTTTACTCATTAAGAGATGAAAAGTATATAGATGTTTTTATGAATAATTCATTCTTAGATAAAGAGTTAAAGAAATCTATTAAACATTATTATTATAACAAAGACAAAATAGTTGACTTACTAATGAAAGCCATGGATAATTATGAGATATGTAGTATATTAAAAAATATAGATTTATATGCTTTAATAATTCTGTGTTGGAATACAGAATTAAAATACAAAATTATTAATTATGTTTACAAATTAAAAGAAGTAAAATTACATATAAATGGTGAATACTTAAGTAAACTTGGTATAAATGAAGGTAAGAACGTAGGAAGGATTTTGAAATTTATAATGAAATTAAAGTTGAATACAGGCATAAAAGATGATAAAAAATATTTAGTGGATAATTTGGGAGAGATAATTAAATGTCTTTAAATATAAAAATTGAAAATTTTGAAGGACCTTTTGATTTACTTCTACATCTTATTAAAAAGAATAAGATGGATATATATGATATAAAGATACATGAAATTACTAAACAATACTTAGAGTATATACATACCATGGAAGAGATGGATCTTGAAATAACTTCGGAATTTATAATTATAGCGGCTACTCTTATCGAAATAAAATCAAAAATGCTGCTACCTAAGCCTAAAATTGAAGAAAGTGCTGAAGATTTAGATGCTCAGGATCCTAGAAAAGAATTAGTGGACAAGCTACTCCAATATAGAAAGTTTAAGGCCGCTGCTAAATTGCTTAAAGACAGAGAATTAGGACTAGGGAGAATGTTTGGGAAAAAACCTGAAATTATAGAAGAAAAGAAGAAACCGCAGTCTCATCAAGAACTTCTTAAGGGAGTTACTATGCTCAGCCTATATGAAATATATAATAGGCTTATAACAGTTTATAGAAACAAAATAAATACTACAAATATTATAAATAAAGAGATTCCGATAGATAAATTTAAGATTGAAGATAAAATGGAGTATTTAAGAAAAAACATTGAAACAGGTGTAAGAATACCATTCTCCACTATTGCAGTAAAATGTTCTTCAAAAATAGAAGTAGTTGTAACCTTCTTGGCTCTTTTGGAGCTTATGAAATTAAGATATGTGACTGTAATACAGGAGCGGAATTTTAGAGAAATATATGTAGAGAGGGTAAATGAACATGAAGAATAAGAATATTAATCAATTAGAACTAGAAGAGGTTTCAACAAAGAATATTTATTTTTCTATAATAGAATCATTGTTATTTGTTTCAGGTGAGCCTTTGGATATCAAGCAAATAGCATCTATAATAGAATGCAGTTTAGATTTTACAAAACAACTACTAAAGGAAATGGGAAAATTATATGAATGTGAAAGTCGTGGGATAAAGATAATAAATAATAATGAAAGTTATAGTCTTGCTACAAAGGCTGACAACAGTGTATATATTGAAAAGCTTTTGGGAATTAATTCGAGACAGGGATTATCTCAAGCAGCATTAGAAACCTTAGCCATTGTGGCTTACAAACAACCTATAACTAGAGTTGATATAGATGAGATAAGAGGAGTAAAAAGTGACCGAGCTATATCTAGCCTTATAGAAAAAGGATTAATTAAGGAATGCGGGAGATTAGATGCTATAGGAAGACCTATATTGTATGGAACGACAGAAGAATTTTTAAAGTATTTTGATCTTGAAAATATTGGTCAAATGCCTGGCCTTGACAGCTTTATGGGAGAGGTTGCGCTAGATCAAGAGGAATCAAATGATTAAATATATAATTCGCAAAATTTAACCCGATGTTTTTAGGACATCGGGTTAATCTTTTCTTACAATTATATTTATAGATAAGAAAATCTACATATTAATCAGTAGTAGATTGTGCAGGTTCATGAGAGCACTGCTCTTGATTTTTAGATTTCTTATCACTATGACACATATTCTTAAAAAGATCCATTATTTGAGGAATAGAATCTACTAGTTTATCATAAGTATTTTGTTGATCTAAAGATAAAAGCCTTATAGAATCACCTTTTATAACAAGAAATGCTATAGGTTTTACTGTGACTCCAGCGCCAGATCCACCACCAAAGGGGTAATCAGAACCTGTACCACCAGTATTTTTGCAGTCATATTCGCTTCCGCCAGATACAAAACCAAATGAAACTCTTGATATCGGTATGATTAAGGAACCATCTTTTGATTCAACTGCATCTCCGACTATTGTATTGACGTCTATCATGTCTTTAAGGTTTTCCATAGTACTTTTTAGTAAATTTTCTATAGGATGACCTTCCATATTTAATTCCTCCTTTTATTTATGTGTTAGCAAGGTTAATTTTTTCTTTATTACGAAGATTGCGATAAATTATGGCGGATATATAAATAACTTTAGCCAAATTAATAAAAATTATACTATCTATTTCTAATATTAGGATTAATTTGTTAAACTCAGGTTTTATATTTACTTTTTCATCTTTTATGTGTATGAATGAACTAGATGCTTTTAATAATATTGAAACAAATGTAGAGAGTAATCCAAAGGCAAATGCGGTTTGTGCAGCATCATCTAAACCATATTCTATGTTTATTTTAATCTTTAGACTCGGTTTAAATTTTATAGCTTTTAATGAATTTAATGATACTTTTAGTGTATTGGAAAAAATAGGAATACGATCTTCTTTATATTTAATATCAAGTTTAGTTTTATTCTTAATATAGTTCATCTTATTAGTAATATCTATATTATAAAGAATAAATCTTAACTCTTTTTTACTATATTTAACTTTAAATTTAATAGGAATTGGAATTAAAAAAATTAAAAGCAAAATTAAAATTCCAATATATAGAATATGCATTAAAAATTCCTCCATTTATGTATACAGTAATAATTATATCCATATGGGGAATTTATATAACAATATGGAAGAAATTTAAAGATTAATTTAATAAATTAAAGAAAAAATATAATGTAGATATTAATTTTTAGGAAATTAGACCCTAATAGTAAGGGAGGAAAACTTATGCATAAAAAAGTGAGAGAAAGGCATAGATATCTATGCTCATTGCTTTTATTTATTTTTACTTTACCTTTATTTATTTCCTATAGAGTGGAAGCTTTAGAAATAAGTAATCCAAACACTAAGAATAGTACAAATAAAGGGATAACTATGAGTGCAAGATGTGCTATAGCTTTAGATAGTAAATCAAAAGTTGTGCTTTATGAAAAAAATGCTTATGAATTAGTGCCTATGGCAAGTACAACCAAAATAATGACTGCATTAGTTGCTTTGAAATATGGTGATTTAGATAGAAAAATAGAAATATCTTCAAAAGCATCTTCAATGAGAGGATCGGTAGTGGGTCTTAGAAAAGGCGAGCAAATATCTACGAAGGAATTAATATATGGATTAATGTTAAGATCAGGAAATGATGCAGCTGTTGCAATAGCAGAAGGAATAAGCGGAAGTGTAGAAGAGTTTGCAAAGCTTATGAATGAGTATGCTGGAGAAATAGGAGTTATAAATACACACTTTGAAACTCCACATGGATTAGATAAAGATGAACATTACTCCACAGCATACGACTTAGCTGTGGTTACAGCAAAAGCAAAAGAAAATAAATTATTTAATGAAATAGTAAGTTCAAAAGATGTAGATGGGAAAACACTGGGATTTACAAGAAGCTATCATAATATAAATAAAATATTATGGCAAATGCCTGAGGCTACTGGTGTAAAAACAGGATATACAGGAAAGGCTGGAAAGTGTTTAGTTTCTTCAGCAAATATACAAGGAAATGATGTAATAGTTGTAGTGTTGAACTGTACAGAAAGATGGAAGGAAAGCATAAAAATATTTGATTACGTAAACAAGAATTATGAATTTAAAAAGATGTTCTTAAAAGGAGATAGTGCAGGAGAAATTGCTTTAAAGAGAGGAAATATAAAATTGCAGTTTGATGATGATGTGGTGATTCCTGTGAAAAATGGAGCTGAATATACGGTAAAGATTATAAAGCCTGAAAAAATAGACTATACAATAAATAAAGGAGATAAAATAGGAAAAGTTTGCGTTTATGCTGATGGGGAATTAATATATAGTAATTCTCTTCAATCATCTGATACTTTTAAAGTAAAGCAACTTCCTAAGTGGCTTAAAAAAATAATAAAGTAAAACTTACTTATAATATAGATTTACTTAGCGATCAGTTAAATTATGCACTGCAATGTACTGGTGATACTTAAATTTGAAATAAATACTTTTTACGTTGAGAGTTGAGAAGTGAAAGTGTCAACTCTCAACTAATTATTTATAATAAAATAAGTCTTCTTTTTTTGAGTCCTCTAGCAAGCTAAATTTTTTCAAGTTAATATTATCAATTTGCTTAATTTCATCCAAAACTTTATTAAGATAATCCTTCTTAAATTTAATTTGAGAATCCAATTTAACTTCATTATGAATTAAATAATCAATATTCTCTGGCACACTTCCTGCGACAAAAACAGGAAAGAGGGTATCTATAGATTTATTTATAAAAGCATACTGATATATAGTAGCATCGATAATATCGCATTTATATATATTAAAACAATGAGCAAATTGTCTTTTATATCCTTTTACTTCCACAGATAAGATACCTCGAACTGCAGGTACATATATATCTAACTCTCTGCACAATTGATATATGAAGCTTGATAGTATAGGAGCACTATTTGAGATTTGATATCTATTTATACAATACTTACAGATTGATCTTATTATTTCCATTTCAGTAGACATATTAAAAATTCTTTCTTATATATAATGGATATTTTAGTATATAATTTTATTAAAACATAATTTTATAAAAAAATACATATAGAAACTAACTAAAAAGTAACTTATCCAGAGGGACATATTTGCAAAGCTGAAGGTAGATTTAAAAGCTTTCTACCTTTTCTATCTATGTTTTAAAATAAAAACGGACAATCATAAAGATCATCCGTTTAAAACTGCTTTACCTAAATAAGGATACTAAAACTAATGTTAAAGTACTTATAAGTTTTATTAAAACGTGCAGAGAAGGTCCTGCAGTATCTTTAAATGGATCTCCTACAGTATCTCCCACTACTGCTCCTTTGTGAGTTTCAGATTTTTTGCCGCCTAAGTTTCCTAGTTCAATAAATTTTTTTGCATTATCCCAAGCTCCGCCTCCGTTATTTAAGAAGAGGGCCATAACAACACCAGATATTGTACATATCATTAAAAATCCGGCAGCAGCCTCTTTACCTAAAGTTAACCCGACAATGATTGGTGCCGCAATTGGGATAATTCCAGGTAATATCATTTCTTTTAAAGCACCTTTAGTAACAATATCAACACAAGTAGCATAGTCAGGTTTTGATTTACCTTCTAATATACCAGGTATTTCCTTAAGCTGTCTTCTAACTTCTAAAATGACATACTGAGCAGCTTTTCCAACAGAACGTATAGCTGTAGAGGCAAAAAGATATACTACCATGGCGCCTAAAAATGCTCCAATAAATACTTCTGTTTTTCCAATATCTACTGCAAACCATGAATCTAAAGGCTTCCCTAGGATTGTTTTTACTTGCTCTAAATATGCAAAGAATAAAAGGAAGGTAGCTAGAGCAGCAGAACCGATAGCATAGCCTTTTGTTAATGCCTTAGTTGTATTACCACAGGCATCAAGTTTATCTGTTATTAATCTAACTTCATCAGGAGCACCAGACATCTCTACTATACCACCAGCGTTATCAGTGATAGGACCAAAAGTATCCATAGCAAGTATATAAGCACAAGTTGAAAGCATACCAATAGTAGCTATAGCAATACCATAAAGACCTCCATTAGATACTCCAACAAGAGCAGCTTCACCAAGTTTATAAGCGGTAAAAATAGCAATTGAAACAAATAAAACCGGAAGAGCTGTTGACTCCATACCTACAGACACTCCAGTAATTATATTAGTTGCCGCGCCAGTTTTAGAGGACTCAGCAATTGATTTTACTGGTCTATATTTATATGATGTATAGTAGTCCGTAATTAATACAAACATATAACTAAGAACTATTCCGGCAAAAGCACAGAAATACAGGTATAGATAGTTTATTCTGCTTCCATCTGGTAAAATACCAGAAAACATAGATTTTACAATGAAAAATAAAAATATTAAGTTTAAAATTGTTGTAACCAAATAGCCTTTATATAATGCAGACATAGGATTGTCCGTGTCTTTATCAGCTTTTACAAAGAATAAGCCGACTATTGAGGATACTATTCCTACTGCCCCTGTTACTAAAGGAAATAGAATTCCCTTCCACCCAAATACAGGATACAGTGCTACACCAAGAATCATTGCACCTATGTTTTCGGCTGCTGTTGATTCAAAGAGGTCGGCACCTCTACCAGCACAATCTCCTACATTATCACCAACCAAATCTGCAACAACGGCAGGATTTCTTGGGTCATCTTCAGGTATCCCGGCTTCAACTTTTCCAACTAAATCTGCTCCAACATCTGCTGCTTTGGTATAAATACCTCCACCTAGTTGAGCAAAGAGAGCTACAAATGAAGCTCCAAAACCAAACCCAACTAAAAGAGAAGGAGCTTCCTTTATTAAAGTATCATTTCCTGATATACCACCAAATAGTAAGAATAGTATAGCTACACCCAAAAGAGAAAGAGATGTAACGGCAAGGCCAGTAACAGCACCACCTCTAAGAGCTATAGTTAAAGCAGAGTTTAATCCTTTTTTTGCACCTGCGGCAGCGCGTATGTTTGAATTTACTGCCATGTACATGCCTATATATCCAGATATACCGGAACATAAGGCACCAGTTATAAAAGCAATTCCAATACGAGAAGCATGTTTGATGGCGATGTCGTAGCCCTTTGACAAGTTACCAAAATAATTTGCAACTACAATTAAAACAACAGTTACAAGCGCTAAATAAAAAATCGTTTTATATTGTCTTCTCATAAAAGCCATAGCGCCTTCTTTTATGGCATTTGAGATATTTTGCATTTGTTCTGAACCCTTTTCTTGTGTGAATATAAATTTAATAAGAAAAAGAATGGAAAATAGAGCTAAAAGCAATGAGGTGAAAATGATAATTAAGTAAGTGCTCATAAGGTCAACTCCTTTTTAATAGTACTTAGTTAAGGATTTGATAAAGTTGAGCCAAAACTTAAAAGCGAGAATTTTGCAAAAAGACTTCTATCTTAATATTAGCATATAACAAATTATGGTAAAATTCAATAGTTGTAGAAAAAAATAAGCTTAAATATATTATTGTATAACACATTTCAAATTATTGGTTTGTAAAAATAAATTTTGTTTAAGTATAGAAATGATACAACGGTTATAAAGTTTATGATACAACAATATAATATTATGAATCTTGATTATGAAAAAGTTTTCAAAAGAATCTATAACAACACCTAATAAATTAGATAGTACCGTAAATCTACATTTAGTGAATTGTTAAAAAAATGAAGGAAAAATAAAAAAGAAATTCAAAAAAGTACATATTGTTAAAGTTTATACACAATATACATATCATGTCAAATTAAAAAGTTACATCTTTAAAAAATAGTTTTAAAAATAACAAAGAAAAATGAAAATTAAGTTCATATTTTCACATGAAAATAATGTAAAAATATGAACTTAATGCTATATGAAACTTTAAGTTATTGAATTATTCAATTTATTATAGAAGATATAATGATTAAATAAGAAAAATAGCTAAAATTTAATTAGTAAATTAGAAAAATATGAAAAAAATATCAAATAAAATTCTGAAGTTAGATTATTCTGAAAAAATACTATGATAAATTATGTTAATTACTCATAAGTTTATGTGAATAATTTCATAAAATATATTAATTATTTATGAAATTTTTTTAAAAATTTTCACTAAAGGATTATAAATACTATTGTAATTAAATTTTTAACATGTATAATTACAGTGGAAAGGGTTAATTCGATACAAAAGTTTGTATCAATAAATTTATGCATTTAAATGAAAGAAATTCATCAAAAGTTTGCAAAGAACAAAACAAACAGAATATACTACAAGTTAAGTAGATATTAACGCTGATTTTTGTAAATGATTTCACTGAAAAATATAACAGCTTTTAAAATATAACATAAAAACATTAACACAGTTCATATAGTAATATTAGTACAGCATAAATCTTTATGCTATGATTAGGAGGATCGACAAAATAAACTAATTTACTAATATTAAAAGCATAATTACATTTATATTACTTAAATGTATGCATTGTTAATAATTTAAGCAAATATGATCCAACTTACCTTACATTCTAGAAAAAGTAATGAATTAGTCAAAGCTAAAAGTGAATTTTTATCAAGGTGATAATATAGTTCATAGAATTAAAAAAGAAAGTGCGCTATATGAGTGATTTGATAATAAATTTTACAGCTTTTGTTGTAATAAATATATTATGAAAGGATTAATAAATAGTTTTATCTACGCTGAGTTATGTTTAGAATTTTCTCAAAAGTAGAATGTTATTATATTTTTAATCGATGTAAGTTTTAGTTAAAAATATAATAATTTATATACTTGGCATATTAATTGCTAAGTATTACTTCATACTTCAGCAGTTATAGTATTTTGTAAGTAGATTTTAGAGATTTGGAAGGGGGAAGAAGTATGACCAGAGAAAATGAGGGTGTAGTAATAGAAGTTTCTGGAGACATGGCTAAAGTGAAATCAAGTAGACATGGTGATTGTAAAAACTGTGGTGCATGTCCAGGAGATAACGCTACAGTCTTAGATGTACAAAATCCACTTGGAGCTATACCTGGACAACGGGTTTCTTTTGAAATGAAAGAGACAAATATGCTAAAAGCAGCCTTTATTGTATATATTATGCCTCTTATTGCAATTTTCTTAGGTGCCGTTGCTGGTACATGGTTAGGAGAAAAGACAGGACAATCTATTAGGATGTTTCAAATTGGTGGTGGAATAGTAGCATTTATTTTATCTATTATTTATGTAAAGATTTTTGATAAGTCTACGCAAAGTGATAAAGCAATGATACCAATTATTACACGTATACTGTCTTAGTCATTAAAGCATTGCTAAGTTTTATGCTTTCTTATAAATATCTTAAAAATATTGAGTGAGGTGTTGAAAAAAATGGCAAAAAGTTTTCGTGGAGGAGTGCATCCCAATGATCGTAAAAGCTATACATCAAGTAAAGCGATCGAAGTAGCGCCTCTGCCAAATAAAGTTATAATTCCTGTAAGACAACACATAGGGGCACCTTGTGCGCCAATAGTTAATAAAGGAGATATAGTTAAAAAGGGACAAATAATTGCTAAAAGTGATGCTTTTGTATCAAGTAATATACATGCATCAATATCAGGCAAGGTTATAGATGTAGCTGATCACCCACATAGTGTATTTGGCAAATGCTTGTCAGTAGTTATTGAAAATGATGGCCAAGATGAATGGATTGAAGGACTTCCTGTTGACCGTGATTGGCAAGCTTTAAGCAATGATGAATTACGCAGCATAATTAGAGATGCAGGTATAGTTGGAATGGGTGGAGCTACTTTCCCAACTCATGTTAAGCTAGCACCACCAGAAGGTAAGAAAATTGATACTTTCATTTTAAATGCAGCAGAATGTGAACCTTATTTAACTGCAGACCATAGAGCTATGCTTGAATATGCAGAGCGTATAGTTACAGGTGTTAAGATAACAATGAAAATACTTGGAGTTACTAAAGGCTATGTAGGTATTGAAAATAATAAACCAGATGCTATAAGTGTAATGACAAAAGCTTTTGAAGGCACTGGCATAGAAGTTGTAGGATTACCAACTAAGTATCCACAAGGTGCTGAAAAAATGCTTATAGCAGTTTTAGCAGGTAAAGAGGTACCTTCTGGTGGACTGCCTATGGATGTAGGAGTAGTTGTTCAAAATGTAGGTACGGTTATAGCTATAGCTGATGCTGTCTGTAAAGGTATACCAGTAATTGAAAGAGTAACTACAATTAGTGGTGGAGCTATAAAGGAACCTAAGAATCTTTTATTGAGAGTAGGAACTACATTCCAAGATGCTATTGAATATTGTGGTGGATTTTCAAAAACACCAGAAAAAATAATTAGTGGTGGTCCTATGATGGGATTTGCTCAATCTAACATAAATGTATCTATAATTAAAGGATCATCAGGGATACTTGCATTAAGCAAAGAAGATGTTAACTCAGGAAAAGAGTCAGCATGTATTCGCTGCGGACGCTGCCTAGAGGCATGTCCTATGGGATTAAATCCAAGTATGCTTAGCATTCTAGGTGAACGTGGATTATTTGAGGAAGCTAAAGAAGAGTTTAATCTTTTAGATTGTGTAGAGTGTGGAAGTTGTGTTTATGGCTGTCCAGCTAAACGTAATATTGTACAGTACATCAGGTATAGTAAAGCTCAAAATGCAGCAAAGGCTGCAAAAAAATAGGAGGTGAATGTTAATGAGTGCTGAAGTAATAAAAGATAAGAATTTAGATACAAAACTAAAAGAAAAAGAAGCTGAAACAAAAGGAAATCTTTTCACCGTTTCATGTTCACCACACATTCGTTCAGAAGAGTCAATATCAAGCATAATGTGGAAGGTTAACTTAGCAGCAGCTCCGGCAGCTCTATTTGGAATATATAACTTTGGTATGCCTGCATTAAAAACATTATTATTAGGAATTATTTCTGCAGTTGCATTTGAATACTTAGTACAGAAATTTAGAAACAAGCCTATAACTATAAATGATGGAAGTGCATTTTTAACAGGTTTATTAATGGCTATGTGTTTACCGCCAGCATTACCTTGGTATATGACAATATTCGGATCTTTCATTGCAATAGTTGTAGCTAAACATTCTATGGGAGGATTAGGCTATAATATTTTCAATCCAGCTCATATAGGTAGAGCTGCAATAATGGTTTCTTACCCAGTAGCTATGACAACATGGACAAAGATGCATACTGCTGTTGATACAGTATCATCAGCAACACCTTTAGGAATTTTAAAATTACAAGGTTATCACAAACTTGTTGAAACTTTTGGTGGTACATCAGACATGTACAAGGCGTTATTTATTGGTACTCGAAATGGTAGTATAGGAGAAACTTCTACTATATTACTTATTCTAGGAGGAGCTTACCTAATTTATAAAAAATATATAAACTGGCAAGTACCGGTTTTCATGATCGGTACAGTAGGAATTTTAACTTGGATATTTGGACCAGCTGGTATGTTTACAGGAGATCCTATATTCCACATGATGGCTGGTGGATTAATTATAGGAGCATTCTTCATGGCAACAGATATGGTTACTATTCCGATTACGATAAAGGGCCAAATTATATTTGCTGTAGGTGCTGGTGCACTTACTACATTAATTAGATTAACAGGCGGTTACCCAGAAGGTGTTTGTTACTCAATATTATTGATGAATACTCTTACACCATTAATTGACCGTTTCTGCCAGCCAGTTAAATTTGGGGCAAGGAGGTAGTTAGAAATGTCAGCAGAACATACAGAAAAACACTATAGTATTGCTCAAATAGCTATGAATTTGACTGCAGCTTGTTTTATATCTGGAGCAATTATTGCTGCAACTTATTTTGTTACAGCACCTGTTGCAGCACAAAAGGCTATTGAGATGAAAAATAATTCAATGAAAGCATTGGTTAAAGATGCAGACAACTTTAAGAAAATACCAGGTAAAACAGATTGGTACGAAGCGCAAAATGGCGGAAAAACTATTGCTTATGTAGTGCCTTCAGAAAGTAAAGGTTTTGGTGGACCAATAAAAATGCTTGTAGCAGTTACACCAGAAGGAAAAGAGATTGACTTTACTATACTAGCTCATAATGAAACTCCTGGGCTTGGAGACAATGCTCAAAAAGATCCTTTTAGAAATATGTTCAAAAATAAAGGCGCTGAAGATCTAGAGGTTACAAAGGATCCTTCAAATAAGAAAAATATTCAGGCTATGACTGGAGCTACAATCTCTTCAAAGGCAGTAACTAAAGGCGTTAAAGAAGCCGTAGAAGAAGTTACTAAGTATGCGGGAGGTAAATAAGAATGAAAGAAATATGGAATATATTTAAAAAGGGCATAATTGCTGAAAATCCAATTTTTGTTCTGGCTCTTAGCCTTTGTCCTGCACTTGCAACAACTAGTACGGCAAAAAATGCTTTGACAATGGGCCTATCAGTTATGTTTGTTATAACTCTTAATAATACTGTGGTATCTATAACTAGAAAAGTTGTAAATCCTAAGGTGCGTGTACCTGTTTATATTACATCAATAGCAACTATAGTTACATTAGTACAGTTACTATTGCAAGCTTACTTCCCACTAGCATACAAGGAACTAGGTATATATCTAGCACTAATAGTTGTTTTTGCTATAATTCTTGCTCGTGCAGAAGTATTTGCATCAAAGAATCCTGTAATTCCTTCATTCTTTGATGGTCTAGGTATGGGATGTGGTTTTGCACTTTCAATGGTAGTAATTGGTATAATTCGTGAACTGTTTGGAGCTGGATCTATATTTGGAATCCAAGTATTTGGATCATGGTATAATCCTGCACTAATAATGATTCTACCTGCAGGAGCATTTATATTAATTGGTTATTTAGTTGCTGGTTTTAAAATGTATCAAGAACGTGCAGCAAGACTTGCAGCTGAAAGGGGTGAAGCATAATGAGGGAATATTTAATGCTGTTTATAAGTGCGGTAGTTGTAAATAACTTCGTTTTAACTAGATTCCTAGGATTATGTATATTCTTTGGTGTTTCTAAAAGTCTTAGTGCTTCCGTTGGTATGGGTATGGCTGTTACCTCAGTTATGACTATGAGTTCAGCCTTAGCATGGTTAGTGCATCATTTTGTATTGGTTCCATATAAATTGACATTCTTAACAACATGTGTATTTGTACTTCTAATTGCAAGTTTCGTTCAGTTGCTTGAAATGATTATTAAAAAGCAAGCTCCTGCTCTATATAATATGTGGGGGATATACCTGCTATTAATTGCTACAAACTGTGTAGTGCTTGGAGTACCACTTTTAAATGCTGATTCAGGGTTCTCCTTTGGTAAGAGTGTAGTTCATGCGATTGGATCAGGTATGGGTTTTGCCCTAGCAATAATTCTTATGGCAAGTTTAAGAGAAAAATTAAGATTAGCAGATGTACCTAAGCCACTAGAGGGCCTTGGCATTGCATTTATTTTAGCAGGTATGCTAGCGCTAGCCTTTCTTGGTTTTTCCGGAATGATCAGTCTATAGAAAGGAGCTGAGAGATAAATGAATACTGCAATAATGGTTTTAATTGTAATGACACTTGTTGGTCTAGTGTTTGGTTTGGTTTTAGCATATGCTAATAAAAAATTTGCTGTTGAGGTTAATCCACTTATTCATATAGTTGAGGATGCTCTTCCAAAGGGTCAATGTGGTGCTTGTGGATATGCAGGTTGTTTGGCCTATGCTGAAGCAGTAGTTTTAAATCCAGATGTACCTCCAAATCTTTGTGCTCCTGGTAAAGCTCCAGTAGCGAAAATAGTAGGAGAGTTAACAGGTAAGTCTGCTCCAGAAATGGAGCCAAGAGTTGCTCATGTAAAATGTGCAGGATCAGTAGATAAAGCAGCTAAGGTATATAACTACGAAGGTATACAAGATTGCTTTGCAGCAAGTTTAATGCAAGGTGGACAAAAAGGATGTCAATATGGATGTCTTGGTTTCGGAAACTGTGCGAAAGCATGTCCCTTTGATGCTCTATCAATGGGAGAAAATGGTCTGCCAATAGTTAATTTAAATAAGTGTACAGGTTGCGGAAAATGTGAAACTATTTGTCCTAAAAAAGTTATAGAAATGATGCCTGTTGGAGCACATGTAAGTGTAAATTGTAACTCAAAAGATAAAGGCGCACAGGCTCGTAAGGTTTGCACAATATCTTGTCTAGGATGTGGAATATGCGGCAAGAACTGTCCACATGGTGCAATCAAAATTGAAAATAATTTAGCAGTAGTTGATTCCCATATATGCTATGAGAAGTGTACTGAGCCTACATGTATAGCTAAATGTCCGACAAAAGCTATACAAGAAAGAGTAGGGGCAGCAGCGATAATAGCAAGTAAGCAGGAGGTTGCAGCGAATTCTTCAGGCTGCGATAGCTGTGGTGAATGTAACAAGTGTGACAAATAATTTAAGCATTAAATAATAAAAGAGAAAGATACATTAGAAATATATTAAATATTATTGTATATATTATTTACTAATACGCAAATTTATAATTATGAGTTTGTGTATTAGTAAATTTTTTTATTTTAGAAAACTTAAATATATGCTAATAATATCTGTAGAAGAATAATTGATATAGAGTTATTAACTATATATCAGCATATATCACTCTTTATGCCTACAGATTATGCCTGTAAGCTATAGTTACAAAAGAGAAGTTGCTATGATATAATGTATTTTAAACAGGCAGTAGTAATACTAAAATTAAACTAAATTGGATCAAAGATAAATATTTATATAAAATTAGGTTATAGTCAATATGATGACAACTTATAGGAATAATAACTGCAATGGAGTGTGATATAGTGGAAGGGAATGTGGTATTAATAACGGAAAATCTAATGAAGTTGCTAGCTTTAATTATATTTTCAGGTGTTGTATTTGCTAAAATAGGGAAGAAGGTACATATGCCAGATGTAGTGTTTTTTATATTGGCAGGTATAATAGTTGGACCCTCTGTTTTAAATTTAGTAAATTTTGATCAATATCCTGTGGCCAATCAACTTATATTAGTATTTGGAGCATCATATATATTGTATGATGGTGGTAGAGAAATTAGTCTTAAAGTATTAAATGAAGTTAAGTTGTCAGTAGGAATGTTATCTACTGTAGGTGTACTAATATCAACTTTTATAACAGGATTTTTTGCTTATAAGGTACTTAATATTGACTTTATGTATGCTTTACTTTTAGGCTCTGTTATTGCGTCCACTGATCCATCAGTACTTGTACCATTATTTAAAAATATGAATATAAGCCCTAAGCTTAAGCAAACAATTATATCAGAATCAGCATTTAATGATGCGGCTGGAGCAATAATAACGTTTGCGATTATAGGCATAGTTTCTGGGGGGGCTTTCTCACTAGGTCACAGCATCATTGACTTGTTAAAAGAAGCTGGTGGTGGTGTATTAGTTGGAGGTATTATTGGATACATAGCAACATTGTTGATATCTGAAAGTAAATTTGGTTTATTAAAAGGATATGCAGGAGAAATTGCTGTAGTTGTAGTACTTTTAGCTTACTTCACCGCATCCCATCTTGGATTCAGTGGATTTATGGCAGTTTTTATAATTGGTATGGTTTGTGGAAATAAAGAAGCATGTAAACTTTCAGCTATAGAAAAAGAATCCTATGATTTACACTTAAAATTTAAAGAAGTACTTATTTCTATATTAAGAATAATGATATTCGTACTACTAGGTATTCAAATGAACTTTGATATTCTATCTAAATACTTTGGAGGAGCTTTAATTATAGTAATTGGCTTCATATTTGTGGCAAGACCAGTATCTGTATTCTTCTCTGTCATACTTGATAGAAAAGCATCTTGGAACTTTAGGGAAATAGCTTATCTTATGTGGACAAGAGAAACAGGTGTTATACCTGCAGCTCTAGCCGGAATGATTATATCAATGAAAGTGCAACATGCAGACATAATATCAGCAGTAACATCTATGGCTATAATTATTACTATTGGTGTTCAGGCAAGTACAGCTAAGTATTTTGCAAAGGTACTAAAGCTCGATATTGATGCTTGCAAGGAAGAAAAATAGGCTCTATAGGGATAAAAAGCGGTCAGTTAGTTTTCCTATATAGGGTTTCAAGCTAGAAAATTGACTTACACAAAGTGCTATGTTTCCAAAGCTGAAGCTTGGAAGCATAGCTCGTGGTGTAAGTCAATTTTCGGCCTTTGAGCCCTATATAGATAAACTTTAGAATTATTTACCTTTAAACGCTATTACAAATTACCTGTCGTTCTCTGCCTATGGTTTTTATTTTAGGTGGCATATATACGCAGTCATAGGATGCTTTTTTACAATTTAGGCAGAAAGAACATCCGTTTTTAGGTGTATTAACAATATTTGTCACATAGTTAACGATTTCTAGTTGTTCTTCTGTAAAATCTAAAGTACTCTTATGGTTTAGAAGATATTTTGTATAAGGATGAATAGGGTCTGTTAGAATTAAATCTTTTTTTGCAAATTCAACTACAGTACCTTTATACATAATTGCAATAATATCTATACCTTCATTAACAATATCAAGTTTCTTTGATATAAATATTAGACTAGTCTTATTTTCTTTTCTAAGTTTTTCGAGCTCTTTTAATATATAAGATTTTATTTTAGGTTCCATTTTAAAAATTGTATCATCCAAAATTATAAGTTTTGGTTTGATTAAAAAGGCTAGTGCAAACATTAGTCTCTGTTTTTCATAGGCTTCTAATTTAAAAGGAAATTTTTTGATTAAAGTGTCGATATCGGGACAAGATAAGTTATTTAAGGTTTCCTTTAATTTAACCTCTGATTCTAGAATAGACAATCCAGTATAATTAGAGATAGCCTCATGGCACTGTTTTCCTATAGTTCTTATAGGATTAAGGGAGGTTAAATAAACTTTGATCAAAGACATAAAAGAGTTATCTACTCTTTTAGCGTGTTTTGTTGCTATATCTATAATGTTTTCACCTTTAAAGGTGATTCTGCTATTAGGAGAGAGTTTTTTCTTTTTGTTTATAATCAATAAAGATTCACCAGGTTTAATATCCACAGTAATGGTTTCCTTTGATAAAACTTTAAACTCTGACATAATATACACTTCCTTATGATAATATTATTTTTACAATAAAATATCTATAATATTGGTATAAATTTAACAATTATATTGTTATTATTTTAACATCAATTATCAGAAAACTCTAGCAAATTTCCATGAATATTGCTGCAGTTATATAAAAATCGTTTTTCCTTTTTCAACATTTTACTAACTATAAAAGCTAGGTATACACGGTACTTCGTGAAAAAAATCCATTTATTGTAAAATGTTTTTATTTAAAATAAAAAGTTATAAAAAATTGGATATTATTCAATGATATCTAATTTTTTATTTTTAGAAAGATTTATTAGTTAAATATTAGTCAAAAATTTAGAATTGTATTTAATTGAACGTAAAAAATAACCTTGAAATTAATCAAAGTTATTTTTTAATTAAAGCAATATATTTATTGTTGTTGAAATTCTTTAAAAATAGAAATTTTAGTTAAGTGAGTGGTCAAAAATTTTGTACAAAGTCCTATAAAGTATCCTGTAAGTACTGCTGATACCAGAAGCACTGGCAAATATACATATATTCTAAAGTTCTGTACTACAATTGAGGCTACAAATAGCTGACCTATATTATGAAATACAGCTCCACATATACTTATTGTCCATATACTCATAGAATTTTTAAAGTTTTTATAGAGAATAATCATTACGATATTACTTAAAAATCCTCCTGCTAGACTGAACATAAAGGATGGCATAGTCCCTCCGAATATAGAACCTAAAGTTGTTCTTAAAATCATTATTAACAGAGCTTCTTTCCATCCTAATAATATAAGTGCTGCAAGTGATATCATATTAGCAAGCCCAAGCTTTATACCTGGAAATAAAACAGGTATTTGAGCTTCAATTATATAGATTACAAGAGCGATACTCACTAAAAAGCTTAAAAATACCATTCTTTTTGTTTTATTCATGTTTACACCTTAATTCTTTAATAAAAATTTTTAAGTTGTTAGGTAATTCCTAGATTTGTAACTTACAATCATTAAAAAACAATTTAAATCTAGCTAGAGATTTGGTCATATGATGAGCTTTTGCCTTCTATTCTTATCATTAACTTATGTGGTAAGCATACTGATGTTTGCCCTGGTTCTGATATCCAACCAGTTTTTACACAAATTTTATCAGGACAATCTGCATCTATAATGCGAATTTTTCCAGGCTCCAATTCTACCTTATTAAAGTGACCGTTGTTGTAAGGGAGAATAAATTCACTTTTTTCTTTTATCTTATTTAAATCTATAGTTTTAACTACTTTACCGTTTTGCTCAATTACAGCTATACGGCTAGACCCGCTAATATAATGTTTATATGCAAAAACACCTATAAAGCTCAAAATGATTATACCTGCGATTAGTATAGCTGCAATTTTATCTCCTTTTTTCATTTTAGTATCCTTTCTAATATTAATATGAAACTCTTTCTCCTATTGTCGAATGAGTACTCACTGAGTAAGCGATCATCTCAAAATCGCAGATTTTGTATGCCTACTTAAGTGAGGCGAGATTACACCTATGATTTGAGGCGGCAACCATATAATAAATAAAAGTCGACACATATAAAATTTTACTATAATACATAAGTGTTTACAACTTCAAAAGTCACAAAATAAATAGAACTTTATAATTAATTTTATTGTAAACTGTGGATATTCTGGTAAAATAAATATGGAAATATGAAATAGGGCTTTAGTGCATAGAAATGTAATGATATTATGTATAATAATAAATATGTGTTTAAGGTGTGTATAACGCATCTTTGACTTGTTATTTTCTTTCAGATGCCTAAGGTGAAATTATTGTGAGGTGTAGATGATGAAATTTTTAAAATACTTACTTGTTTTTATACCTATAAGTATAGCAGCTGAATTTATGAAAATGGACCCTATGTGGATTTTTATATTTTCATCTTTAGCTATAATACCCCTTGCTGGGTTGATGGGAGAAGCAACAGAGGAAATATCAATATATTCAGGACCTAGAATAGGGGGATTCCTGAATGCAACCTTTGGGAATGCTACTGAGCTTATAATATCTTTCTTTGCATTGAAGGAGGGTCTTTTTGATGTAGTAAAGGCCTCTATAGCAGGTTCCGTTATAGGGAATATTTTGCTAGTATTAGGTGCAAGTATGTTTTTAGGAGGACTTAAATATAAGGTCCAAAAGTTTAACAAAAGCATAGTAGAGGTTTCCGCAAGTATGCTTTTATTTGCGGTTATAGGGTTAAGTATTCCTGCTATATTTACTCATACAGTGAACAATGAGCTTCTTACGGGAAAGTATGAATGGCTCAGTATAGGCGTTGCCTTGGCAATGTTTATAATATATTTATTAGGTCTTTATTTTTCCTTTTATACTCATAAAGATTTGTATGGGTCAGAGCATGCGGATGAATCAGAACCAAAATGGAGCATTTCAAGGTCTATAATTATTTTATTAGTTTGTACTATAGCTATTGCTATAGAAAGTGAATATTTAGTAAGTTCTGTAGAACCAATGACAGAATCATTAGGATTAAGTAAATTTTTTGTAGGTATAATTATTATTCCTATCATAGGTAATGCAGCGGAGCATAGTACTGCAATACTTATGGCACTTAAGAATAAAATGGATGTAGCAGTGGAAATAGCGGTAGGATCAAGTTTGCAGATAATTTTATTTGTTGCACCAGTATTGGTATTCGTGAGTCTCCTGTTTAAGCCAATGAGTATTATATTCAATGAATTTGAAATGGTAGCACTAATAGTATCAGTTCTTATTGTAAACAGAGTAGCTAGTGATGGAGAATCTAATTGGCTTGAAGGAATTCAATTGATAGCGGTGTATGTTATAATTGCAATTTCCTTTTTAATTTAAAACTTACTGTATTAATATAAGAATAATGTAAATAATAAAAATAAATCATGTATTTTAGTCCCGACTATTAGATATAGGGTTTAAAGGTTTTGATTATTTGATTAAAGAAAAAGTGTGAGAAACAAGCATAAAACTTTTTTTGCAAGCTTGTAGATATAAGAAGAGAGGAGAATGTCAATGTCAACAGGTGTAGTAAAATGGTTTAATGACGAAAAAGGATTTGGATTTATTACAGGAGATGATGGATCCGGTGAGGTTTTTGTTCATTATTCTGCTATAAAAGAAGAAGGAAGAAGAAAAGATTTAAGTGAAGGACAGCAAGTTAGTTATGATATAGTTGAAACACCAAAAGGACCGCAAGCATCTAATGTACATAAATTATAGATATTAAGAAGTGTTTATAGCTTTATAGTAAGGTTAAATCTTTGTTTTAAAGATTGTAAACCGCTATATAGAGAGGATAAAAGGATGTCTTGTTATTAGGCATCCTCTTTATTATATTCACACATTATAATAAAATTTCAAATAATGATGCCATTGAAAAAGTTGCCTTAGTTTTTTATACTATAAAGTGAGACTTATAGTCACTTTTATAGGATGTCCTACTAGTGGCAATTAGTTATTTTATATAAAATTTATGGGGGGAATAGATATGGATAATAATGTTAAATACGTAATGGATATGAGAGTAAAGAGAACCATTGAGAGTCTTGAGAAAAATAATATGGAGACATATTATGTTGCAGACGAAAAGGCTGTAATAGATAAAATTTCTGAATTTATCAAAGAAGGAGATACTGTTTCCGTTGGAGGGTCTATGACTCTTTTTGAAACGGGGGTTATTGATTTTCTAAGGAATGGAAAATATAATTTTTTAGATAGATATGCACCAGGACTAACAGTTGAACAAATAAATGAGATTTTTAGAAAAAGTTTTAGTGCGGATGCTTATTTTGTAAGCAGTAATGCTGTAACTGAAAGTGGTGAACTATATAATGTAGATGGTACTGGGAATAGAGTAGCGGCAATGCTTTATGGTCCAGATAAGGTGATTGTAGTAGTAGGAGTAAATAAAATTGTAAAAGATATACAAGAAGCAGAT
Source organism: Clostridium nitrophenolicum (assembly GCF_055391695.1). NCBI lineage: Bacteria > Bacillati > Bacillota > Clostridia > Eubacteriales > Clostridiaceae > Clostridium > Clostridium nitrophenolicum. Next base: position 4,383,105 of record NZ_AP042469.1, on the reverse strand, counting down.
AATCGTATGAAATATTGTGCAGCTCCTGCAAATGCAAAGCGTCTTAATAGAAAAACTCCTTGCACAAAGCTAGGATACTGTATGGAGTGTGATAGTCCAGAAAGAATATGTAACGACTATGTGCTTATCAGAAAACAGGGGCAAAAGGGAAGAATCAAAGTAATAATTGTGGCAAAAGATTTAGGGTATTAATAGAGGGCTTGGTTAAACCAAGCCCTTTTAAATTAGTTTAAAGGATTTTCGAACTAAGGAGTTAGATAACTATTTCCATCTAGTGGTATTAAGACTTGAAGAGGAGGATTACCTGAGCTAAGACCTACTGCATATATTGTATAGAATCTATTAGGAGACAAATTAATATTAGGCACTTCTAAAATTACTTTATCTGTTCCAGTTAAACGTGCCTGCACTCTGTATACCCCAGGATTTACTGAAATGTACCGTGTAACTTGTTTATATCCAACATTATTAAATAATACAGTACCGTCAGGTAAAGTTATATCTACATTAGGTGTATCAGGTGATAAATGGGCAAATCTTAATAAGGTTTTACCTTCTATTATTGGTCTGCGTGTATCTTCGATTGTTTGCAGGCTGATGTTTGGAGGAGTTCCTATTATAGCAATAGTATAAATAATTCCATCAGGTATAAATAAGCTAGTATCTATTAAAGGACGTGTTGTATTGCCGCTAGGGTATACTTTTATGTTGTATAAACCGGAATCTATAGGTGCATAGTCTGTAAAGTTTTTATAAGCAAGCCCTCTAATAGTTGGAACATTATTTATATATATGTCTACAGCAGGAGAACCAGGACTAGCGTGTAGTACCCTTATATAAGAGGTAGGATTTCTAAATAGGATATTAGATCTAAAAAGATAAGGACATATAAACATTTAAGCACCTTTCATAAAATTACTCGTAATAACAATATATGTTGGTTTTAAGTATATGATACAATATTTAGCTTATAATTTTGTTAAATATATAAGCTATTTAATAAAATCATATGTGGTGATAATGTCTTGTGGCTTGTATAAAATGAGAAGCTTGTAAATTATTATATAAAATTAGGCTAGATATATAACCCTTTACTAATTTTTAAAAAGCTTTAGGGTATTATCTAGCGCAAATTTTTACTTAAAAATTATTTAATTGAATGTGAATTTGCAAAGATTATATAAATTTAATGAAATAGGGAGGCTGCTCATATCTATATAATCCATTGAATAGTTGCCGTCCCATGGATACACTGACAAATATTTTTCGCTATAAACATTAATTACAAGTTTTTCTTTATTAAAGGTAAAAAACATTTTATATATAGGCTTTTCTGGAATGTCTTTAGGCTTGGATACAAAATTATTTTTATTGAGAGCTTTTAACATAGATTTTACTGTATCTAGATTTTCTTTTGAAAGCTCTTTTTCTTTATAAAAGTTTGTATCTAATATTACACATTTTACAGATGACTCTAATGTCAAGTTTTTAGCTAGAATATTTGTATAATAAAAATTATTCGGTTTAGTTTTATTAAAGCTAATATTACTAAAATTATAATTGCACCCTACAAGCAAAATAGATATAATAAATAAAGTGCAAAGGGAAATTAGTATTTTTTTCAATTACACCACCCTAATATAAATTAATTCTAAAATACATTATGTTAATAATTGATTATTTATTACATGGATAGTTAAAGTTTAAAAAATATTAAGTATAGATTTAGATACCAAATACTACAACAATTAGGAGTGATAGCATTGAAATATAAAATTATAGCTGTAGATATGGATGGAACTTTATTAAATGACGATAAGCACATAACAGATAATAACCTAGATATGATAAAAAAAGCTGTTAATAAAGGGGTTAAATTTGTTATATCTTCTGGAAGAATACCTTCTGGATTAAAGTTTTATAGGGATACTGTATCAAAGAAACAGCCAATGATTTGTTGTAATGGAGCTATAATATTGGATGAAAATAGAGAGGTGGTTCATTCCAAATCAATCGATAAAAAAGATATTTTGAAGGTTATAGATATAATAAGGGAAAAAAAGGATACTTATTTTCACTTTTATGATGAAAGTGCTATTTATAGTGAGCAGTTTAGATTTACAGCAGAAAGTCTTTATAATTTTAATAGAGAAATAGATAGGAAGTTTAGAGTTGAAATAAGGTTAGTGCCTGATGCAAAAGAAGTTATAGAGAAAGCTGAGTTTGATATTAATAAGATTGTTGTTATTGATGATGACATAGAATATTTGGATGAACTAAGAAAAAGAATAGATAGAATAATAGGGATAGAGACTACAAAGTCAGAAATAAATAATATAGAAATACTTAGCCAAGGAGTATCTAAAGGAACTGCTCTTAAAGTATTGGCAAGTAATTATGGAATACCTATAGAAGAGTGCATTGCCATCGGCAATGATGAAAATGATATAAGTATGATAGATTGTGCAGGTTTAGGTGTTGTAGTTAATAATGCAAGAGACTATATAAAAAAACATGCCGACTATGTAACTGAAAAGGATAATAATAATGGTGCTATAGCAGAAGTTATACAAAAATTTATATTAGGCATCTGAAAGAAAATAACAAGTCAAAGATGCCTTAAATAGTTAAGAAAAAATTATTACTGAAAGAGATACGTATTATTGCGTATCTCTTTTATATGGATAAAGAATTTATTGATAGTCAATAATAAAGATGATATAATTTTAAAATACGGGGTATAGGTATTTAAAATTAATAATAATTGGGAGTGTGTATTTATGGAGGATAAAAGTATAGTGACAAAAAAAGATATACAAACGAGACTAAGAAGAATAGAGGGACAAATTAAAGGTATTGAAAAGATGGTGGATAATGAATCTTGCTGCAAAGATATACTAATTCAAGTTGCAGCGGCAAGAGCTGCCATTAATAAAGTAGGAGCAATCGTATTGGAAAACTATGCAAAGAGATGTTTTGGATGCGATTCAGAAAACAAAGAAGAAATAAAAAAATTAGAAGAATTAGTTTCAACACTTACAATGTTTTTGAAGTAGTCGTAGATATCCAACCTGAGTGCTTGACTAATTAGCGGTATTCATAGGGGTGCCTTGGTTAAGTCAATTATCAGAGTTGGATATCTATAGTCATCAAAGTTTTTGGTTAATAAAATTTAGCGATAAAAGTACTAAATATATTTATTTAACTTCATTTTTAAGTTTCTCCTAACCAAAAATAATAACCTTGATGTAGAAGATACAAAAAACACTCCTATAGCAATTGCGCCGGCTATAGATAAAGTTTGCAATCCTAAAGTTAGGGATCCATTTAAATTTCCCTGTATAGATTGAAGCATAGTATTATACATTCCGCCGCCAGGAACAAGCGGTATGATACCACATATTACAAAGGTAGTTACAGGGGTTTTTAAGACACGTGCCATTATCTCTGAATATACTGAAGCAACTACTGAGGAAATAAAAAAAGGTAAAATGCTATGTTCGCTTAAATGGGAAGAGGTAAGCAAATAAATGTACCAACTAAAGCCGCCGCCTAAAGCTGCAAATATCAAATTTTTCCCTCTTATATTAAATATAACTGAAAAGCATAGTGTAGCAATAAGTGTATATATAGAACTTAAAATCATAGTTTTACACCTCCAAAATAAACAAGCCAAAATCTTAAAACAACTCCAGTACCCAAAGCAATGCCAACGGCAATTAAAAACGCCTCCACGGCACGAGAAATTCCGGCAAGTAAGTCTCCAGATATAGTATCTCTTATTGCATTCGTTATTGCAAGACCAGGTACAAGGAGCATAATTGAACCTATTATTATCTTGTCTGAGTGCGAACCTATATTTAAATACGTAGATACTAAAGCAACTATAGCGGTAAAAGAACCGCATAATATATTTATAAAGAAATCATTTGCAGATAAATTGCTTAAAGTTAATGATATAAATCTAATGCCGCAACCTATAAAGAATGATACGAAAAAATCTCTTAAATTTCCGCCAAATACCAATGAAAAGAAGGCGGCAGCTACTCCTGAAAGAACTATGTTTAGTTTATCACTATAAGCTTTTGATGATTCGATTTTAGATAACTTATTTTCAATATCATCTAGCGTTAGACCTTTACTTTTTATGTTTCTAGAAATATCATTAACCTGTGATATTTTCTCTAAGTTAACTGTTCTTTTCTTTATTCTTTTAACGATAGATATAGGTTGCCCATATGTAGTTGAAGCGGAAACCATTATTACAGTTGGGGTTACAAAGGTATCTAAATTATGAATATTCCACACGCTGCAAATTCTTATCATAGTTTCTTCAACTCTGTATATTTCGGCTCCACTTTCTAACATTATTTTCCCAGCATATGTAGCCATATTTATTATTCTGTTAAAATCCATGATCATTCCCCTTATACTAAAAATTATATAAAGTATTATAACATAAAGTAAAACTTACATCATATTAGTTTTAAAAAACTTTAACCTTAACATTACAATTAGCTTTATTACATATGTAAATAAATAAGTTTATTACTAAATATTGATAAAATGATGGGAAAGATTTATAATTTAATTAAAGAACTTTTAAGAATTGCTTGTTTTCAGTACTAAAATTAATTTTACCACTTAAAATTTGAAAAAAGGGGAGAGGTGTGTAATTTGAATTTTGAAAATTTAAAAAACGCTGACAAGGAAATTTATGAAACCATAATGAAAGAAGAGTTGAGACAGGAAAAGGGAGTAGAACTTATAGCCTCAGAAAATTTTACTAGTAAATCCGTTATGGAAGCTATGGGTTCATTTCTAACTAACAAATATGCAGAAGGTTACCCGGGAAAAAGATACTATGGTGGATGTCATGTTGTGGATATAGCAGAAAACTTAGCAAAAGAAAGACTTAAAAAATTGTTTAACGCAGAGTATGTAAATGTGCAGCCCCATTCAGGTTCACAAGCGAATATGGCAGTATATATGACTGTTCTTGAGCCTGGAGATACAGTTTTAGGGATGAATTTAGCTCATGGTGGCCATTTGACACATGGAAGCAGCGTTAGCTTTTCCGGTAAACTTTATAACTTCATATCTTACGGAGTGAATGAGCAATCAGAAAAAATAGACTATGAAGAAATGCGAAACTTGGCTTTGAAGTACAAGCCTAGGATGATAGTGTCTGGAGCGAGTGCTTATCCGAGAGAAATAGATTTTAAAAGAATTAAGGAGATTTGTGATGAGGTTGGAGCTTATATGATGGTAGATATGGCTCATATAGCTGGACTTGTAGCTGCAGGAAAACATATATCACCAGTACCTTATGCAGATTTTGTAACAACTACAACACATAAAACTCTAAGAGGACCAAGAGGGGGAGCTATTTTATGTAAGGAGAAGTATGGCAAGGATTTAGATAAAATGATTTTCCCGGGAACTCAAGGTGGTCCATTAATGCATACTATCGCTGCTAAAGCAGTGTGTTTTAAAGAAGCACTGAGTGATGAATATAAAGATTATATTAATCAAGTAATTATAAACTGCAAGGTTTTAGGAGAAGAATTAATTAAATATGGGTTCAGACTAGTTACAGGTGGTACAGATAATCATTTAATTTTAGTTGATCTAACAAGTAAAAACATAACAGGAAAAGACGCGGAAATACTTTTAGATAGTGTAGGAATTACGGTAAACAAAAATGCAATACCATTTGATAAGCTAAGTCCAAATGTTACTAGCGGTATAAGATTAGGAACCCCGGCTGTTACTACAAGGGGATTTAAAGAAGATGAAATGAAAAAGATAGCCTACTTTATAAATTATACGATAGAGAACAGAGACAAAGACTTATCTAACATTAAAGAAGAAGTATATCAACTATGTAGTAGATATCCAATATATAATTAAGAATAAAACCCTACTCAGTTCTTATGTACTGAGTAGGGTTTACTCATGCTCCTAATGCACCTATGATTATTGAGGCTAGTTCCACTAGCACTATGCCCACTCAAACTACTATTAAACATAAAAGAAAGAAAAAACTAGATTTCTTACGTTTTGCATTTTTATTATTTTTTCCTGCATCGTCTCTGCCACTCATATCATTATTGATAGGGTTATTAGCGCTTCTGCAACCACTATTCATTGTTATATTCCTCCTTGTTTAAAGATTAATATTTTAGGATTATTATCCCCATTTTTAAAAATATAAATATATTTACAAATTATATTGCATATAATTTATAAAGATAAGGCATCTTCAAAAAAATAACTAGTCAGTATGTTAGTTTATTTTTCGTCATACTGCGTCGGCAGAACCCTTAGATAGTGCTGACTATCTGCGGAACCTGCCTCCTTGTCTGACACAAAATATCCGTCGCATCTTTGACTTGTTATTTTCTTTCAGATGCCTAAATTAATTTTAGGATGAGTAAGTGGGGGGATTTTAATGATAAAAAGAGGAAGTTGGATTGAAATCGAAGAAATAGGTCACAGCAATGGAGATCACTCTTTTAAAGTTTATATTAGAGGGTGCTGTTTAGAGAATTGTGAAGTAGGAGAAGAAGTGGAAATTAAAACTGTTAGTGGACATGTAGTAAAAGGAGTAGTTTCAAAGGACAAACCATTATATAATAATGTTCGTAATTTGGGTAAATATGCTAAAGAAATATTTATGATTGGAAAAATCAATAATTAGCAGAACTTATCAAGGAGTATATCATCCCTTATTGGAAGCATTAAGGATGATAGCCAGCAAATAAAGGCATAAACAGTATTATAATCAATTGAAGCTGATTATAATACTGTTTTTTTTAGCGGTTTTAAAATTTATAATATATTTGCTAATTTAATATTGGTTAAATAATGAATTTGTGATATAATAATTGCGAATTATATTTTAAGTTTATTAAAAAATGTTCGTAAAAATTCTGAAGTGAGGGGAAATGAAAATGAAGAGTAATGCTAGAAGATTATATGTTGAAAAAAAAGCAGGGTTCGATGTTGAGGCTCAAAATTTACTTAAGGATTTAAGAGAAAGCTTAAATATTAAGTATTTATCAGGAGTAAGAGTTATTAATCGTTATGATATATCAGGAATTTTAGATGAAGAATATGAAAAATCTAAAAATACTATTTTTTCTGAAAGAACAGTTGACTATATTTATGAAGAAGAGATAATCATAAATGAATGTGATAAAGCTTTTGCTGTAGAATATCTGCCAGGCCAATATGACCAGAGAGCCGATTCTGCTTCTCAATGTATTCAAATACTGACTCAGAGTGAAAAGCCGAACATTTTATCAGCTAAGGTATATGTAATACAAGGAGATGTGTCTGAAGAAGAGTTTAATAAAATTAAGAATTATTGTATAAACACTGTTGACTCTAGAGAAGCTTTGTTGGAAAAGCCAGATAGTTTAGAAATGGAGCTAAAAGTACCAGATGAAGTTGAAACTTTAGAGGGTTTTGTGGAAATGAATGATGCTGAGCTAAAAACTTTTATGGATACTAGAGGACTTGCCATGAGTTTTAATGATTTAAAGTTTTGTCAGCAATATTTTAGAGATACAGAAAAAAGAAATCCAACTGTTACAGAGATTAAAGTAATAGACACTTATTGGTCAGATCACTGTAGACACACTACTTTTATGACAGAAATAGATAAAGTAGAAATAGAGAATGGAAACTTAACTGCTCCAATTAAAATGGCATATGAAGAATATATAAATACTAGAAACAACCTTTATTTAGATAAAAATAAGCCAATGTGTTTGATGGATATAGCAACTATAGGTATGAAAGAACTTAGGAAAAAAGGTATGCTTGATGATTTAGATCAATCTGAGGAAATAAACGCTTGCAGTATAGTTGTTGATGCAGAAATTGATGGACAAGTTGAAAAGTGGTTAGTAATGTTTAAAAATGAAACACATAATCATCCAACGGAAATTGAGCCTTTTGGTGGGGCAGCAACCTGTCTTGGAGGTGCTATTCGTGATCCACTTTCAGGAAGATCTTATGTATATCAAGCGATGAGAGTTACGGGCAGTGGAGATCCAAGAGTAAAAATAGAAAATACTCTTGCAGGAAAGCTTCCTCAAAAGAAGATAACTACAGAAGCGGCCCATGGTTATAGTTCCTATGGAAATCAGATTGGATTAACTACCGGTCAAGTAGTTGAAATATATGATGAAGGTTATGTAGCTAAAAGAATGGAGATAGGTGCAGTAATTGGTGCAGCTCCAATGAAAAATGTAGTTAGAGAAACACCTGTTCCAACAGATGTTGTAATATTAGTGGGAGGAAGAACAGGAAGAGATGGCTGTGGTGGTGCAACAGGTTCTTCTAAGAAGCACACTGAAAATTCAATCCTTAATTGTGGTTCGGAAGTTCAAAAGGGAAATCCTGTTGAAGAAAGAAAAATTCAAAGGCTATTTAGAAAAGAAGAAGTAAGTACTATGATTAAGAGATGTAATGACTTTGGAGCTGGTGGTGTATCAGTAGCAATAGGGGAGCTTACAGAAGGACTGAATATAAATTTAGATTTAGTTCCTAAAAAATATGAAGGTTTAGATGGAACTGAACTTGCTATATCAGAGTCACAAGAACGTATGGCAGTAGTTGTATCGAAGGAAAATGAAGAAAAATTTATAAAGTATGCGCAAGATGAAAATCTTGAAGCTACAACTGTTGCAGAAGTAACAGATAGCAGAAGATTAAAAATGTATTGGCGAGAAAATGCAATAGTAGATTTAAGCAGAGATTTTCTAGATACAAATGGAGTAAGAAGTAAGACAGATATAAAAGTAAAAGCACCACAAGAAGATAAAAATTACTTTAGTTTTAATGTAGAAGTAGATAATCTGAAAGATAAATGGATTGATACTTTAAGTGATATAAATATATGTAGTCAAAAAGGGCTTGTTGAAAGATTTGATAGCAGTATTGGAGCTGGAACTGTACTTATGCCTTTTGGAGGCAAGTATCAATTAACGCCACCAGAAGGAATGGCTGCAAAACTTCCAGTTTTAAATAGAGAAACTAAAACAGGAACTATAATGACTTATGGATATAATCCTGAAATTGCTAAATGGAGTCCATTCCATGGCGCTGTATATGCAGTAGTAGAATCTGTAGCTAAGATTGTAGCCTGTGGTGGAGATGCTAGTAAGGTAAGGCTTACTTTCCAAGAGTACTTTGAAAGATTAAATGATGATCCGGAAAGATGGGGAAAACCATTTTCAGCGCTGCTCGGAGCTATGCATGCTCAAAAAGAACTTGGTATTGCTGCAATAGGTGGAAAAGACAGTATGTCAGGAAGCTTTAAAGATATGGATGTACCACCAACATTAGTATCTTTTGCGGTTAATGTAACTAATGTGGATAAAGTTATTTCTCCTGAATTCAAAGCAGCAGGAAATAAGGTTATAATAATTCCGTTATTAAGGGATCAATATGACCTTCCGAATTTTGATGTTCTTAAGAAAAATTATAATACTATTAATTCCATGATTAATAAGAAGCAAGTATTATCTGCTATAACAGTTAGAAGAGGTGGAATCTGTGAAGCAGTAAGTAAAATGAGCTTTGGAAACAAAATAGGAATGAATTTTATTAATAATATCGATGAACAGGAATTGTTTGCACCACAATATGGATCAATAATAATAGAAGTTACAAGTGACTTGGACTTAGAAGAAGCATTAAAAGGATTAGAATATAAGATATTAGGAGTAACACAGACTGCTTCTGTTATATCTGTAAATGGAGTAGAAATAAGCATTGATAGCATTATAGAAGCCTCAGAAAAAGAACTAGAAAATATATTCCCTACGAATACAGAAGTTATAGATAAGAAAATAGAATTAGTACAGTTTACTGCAGAAAATATCAAGAGTCCAGTTATTAAAGTTGCTAAGCCTAAGGTATTTATACCGGTTTTCCCAGGAACTAACTGTGAATATGACTCAGAAAGAGTCTTTAAAAAAGCCGGCGCCGATACAGAGGTTATGGTATTAAAGAATTTAACAGGTAGAGATATAGAGAAATCTGTAGATTACATGGAAAAAGCTATAAAATCATCTCAGATAATTATGCTTCCAGGTGGATTTAGCGCAGGGGATGAGCCAGATGGTTCAGGTAAGTTTATTGCTACTGTATTTAGAAATCCAAAAATAAAAGAAGCTGTAATGGACTTATTAAAGAATAGAGATGGTCTTATGCTTGGTGTATGCAATGGATTCCAAGCGTTAATCAAACTTGGGTTAGTACCATTTGGAGAAATAGTAGATATAGATGAAAGTTGCCCAACACTTACTTATAACAAAATAGGACGTCACGTTTCAAATGTAGTAAATACAAAGATTACATCTAATCTTTCTCCTTGGTTTAACAATGTAAAGGTTGGAGATATGCATTCAATACCTGTATCCCATGGAGAGGGAAGATTTGTAGCAAATGATAATACTATTAAGGAACTAATAGCAAAAGGACAGATAGCTACACAGTATGTAGATTTTGATGGTAATCCAACTTATGATATAAGATTTAATCCTAATGGTTCTGTTTATGCTATTGAAGGTATAACAAGCCCTGATGGAAGAGTACTTGGAAAGATGGCCCACTCAGAAAGACTAGGAGAAAATGTATTGAAAAACATTCCGGGTAATAAGAATCAAAGAATATTTGAAGCTGGAGTACAGTATTTTAAATAGAAAAGTATTTAATCTAAATGTGTAACTGCAAATGTATATCTTTAGTTAAATTAACTTTGGGTTTAAAGTTCAATAATAGTTTTGTTTAATAAAGAAAGTACAGGGGTTGAATAATCCCTGTACTTTCTTTTTAGAAGTTAAATTTCAGTATTGAGAAGTGGAAATCATAACAAAGCTAAGATAGAATTTTATTTAAATATCTAAACCTGAAAGGTGTTTGATGAAAATCTGAAAAATTGCTAAAATATACTTAAAGGTTTTCAAAGTTTATATGTACATAAAAGTAAATGGAGGTAAAGGAATGCTAATTTTATCTAAAGAAGACATAAGAAAGGTATTTTCTATGAAAGATGCCGTAGATTCTGTTAAACAGGCGTTTTCGATTTATTCAGAGGGGAAAAGTGTAGTTCCTTTAAGAGTGAATATCGATGTTGCTAAATGTGGTGGTCAAAGCTTATTTATGCCAGGATATGTTCCTGATTTAGATAGTGTAGGAATAAAAATAGTTTCAGTATTTCCTAAGAATGTAGAAAAGGGAATACCGTCAGTACCGGCTCAAATGATTTTGTTAGATGGAACTACAGGTGAGGTTTGCTGTATAATGGATGGAACTTATTTAACTCAGCTTAGAACTGGAGCAGCCTCTGGAGCGGCTACTGATGTGCTTGCATCTCCTGATGCAAAGATAGCAGCTATTTTTGGAGCTGGGGGTCAGGCAATGTGTCAGCTTGAAGCGCTGCTTGCAGTTAGAAAGCTTGAGATTGTAAAGGTTTTTGCCTTAGGCGATGAAGCTAAGAAGTTTGTTGAAGCAGCTAAGATACAATTGAAAGAATATGGAGTAGAAATTGTTGCAGCAGAAAGTGCTGAAGAGGCCTTAAAAGATGCTGATATAATAACTGCCGTTACAACCTCTAAAAAGCCTGTTTTCCCGGGAAATTTAGTAAAAAAAGGTGCTCATGTGAATGGAGTTGGTTCATATACGAGGGAAATGCAGGAACTAGACGAGTACATTGTTACAAAAGCAGATAAAGTATTTGTTGACTCAAAGGATGCGGTAATTGCTGAGGCCGGTGATTTTATACAACCTATGGAAAAAGGACTTATAGATAACAGCAGAATAGATGGAGAACTAGGTGAAGTTATTTTGGGAAAATTAAAAGGAAGAGAGAGTAATAGTGAAATAACTTTATTTAAAACTGTAGGAATTGCTATTCAAGATGTTGTTACTGCAAGCAAAATATATAAAAAGGCCTTGGAAAAAGGTATCGGGAGGATAGTAGAGATATAAAGATAAAATAAAACCTACATTAGGTAGGATCTATCTCCACCCGAAAGTATTAATTGCGGTTAGCTATTGAATGAATTTTATACCAATGATCTTCAAACTAAAAAATATGAATATAGCAGCTAAAGAACAAGATTATAATCGTAAAACTATAGTTTATTATAATAAACTATAGTTTTATTTAATAATGTTAATAAAATTATATATGAGAAAAATAAATTATTGTTCTTGTGGAGATAAAGAAGGAGGTTAGGAAAATGTCCTATACAAATAAGATTATTAATTTATTCCCTAAAAATTATTCTAATGAATGGATGAAAAATGGAATAGAGCTTACTTTTAAAAAAGGGGAATTAATTTCTACACCAGAAAAATTAGATAAATATGTTTTTATTATAAAGAAAGGAAATGCATGTGATTTTCATATTCATATAGATGGAAAAGAATGTGTTATAGGTTTGTTATCAAGAGGGGATATTATTGGACTTGCAAATGTTTTTATAGAAAAGGAAGGTAGAATATTTTCGAGGGCCTTAACAGAACTTAAAGTTGTTGCTGTTTCTAGAGAAGAAGTAAAAAGGCTTGTTCAACAAAATTCATCACTGGCAATGGCTTTGCTCAATTATTTTTCTGAGAAACATCAGGATATGGTTGAGATTTTAGAGCAAATTGGTTATGGAAAAGTTGAAAAAAGACTTATCTTTTTATTTCAAAAACTTATAGATTATAGTAAAGAAGATAATGGCTGGTATCCAATTCCTAGTTCAATTACTCATAAAGATATGGCAGCTATGATTGCTTCGACTCGTGAAACAGTAACTTTAACTATTAACAAACTTTTGCAAGATAGTATAATTAGGTATCACGAAAATAGGATTTGGATTCAATTAAAATAAAAAGATTAAGAATAATTTTAATAGATGTAAGGTATATTACATACTTAGTCAGCATCTGGTGCTAAAATTTAAACGTAGTAATTAATAAATATAGAAATACGGGAGGATGTTACAATGAATAATATTGCATTAGATGCTGTAAAGCAAATTACAAACACAATAAAGGAAAATCCAAGTGAGGGAATTAAAAAATGGACTGCTCATCTTAATTGGGAAGATGGTACTAAAAACAATGTATTTATAAGAGATTTTTCACCTATAATTATTGATGAACCAGCTCAATTAGGAGGAACAGATAAAGGGCCTAATCCTGTTGAATATTTATTAGCAGGAGCTGTTAGTTGTTTTGCAATTACCTTTGAGGTTTTTGCAAGTCAGGAAGGCGTTAAGCTAGAAAAAGTAGATGTAGATATTGAAGCAGATTTAAATGTAGCTGTATTTTTAGGAATTAAAGAAGGTGAACGCGGAATTATAAATCCTACTATAAAATTAAATGCGGTTACTTCTGCACCTATAGAAAAAGTAAAGGAAATAGCAAACCTTACTTTATCAGTATCACCTGTTTTAAATAGTCTTAATGCAAAAATAGAATTGGTTATTTAATAGTTACAATTAGAAAGAACATATAATCAATCATTAGATACAATATGAAAATGTATTGTATCTAATGATCGATAAAGATAGATTTAGATAACTATAAGTATGAAATTATTACCAATAAAGGAAGGATATTTATGATTGAGTATAAAACTAGAGATGTATGTGCAAGAAAAATTCAATTTATGATTGAGGATGGTATATTAAAGGATGTGTCTTTTACAGCTGGATGTAATGGAAATCTCAGCGGTATCAGCAAATTAGTTGAGGGTATGAAAATAGAAGATGTTATTAATAAACTTGAAGGAATTAAATGCGGGGTAAAAAATACGTCTTGCCCAGCACAATTAGCAGAAGCTTTAAAACAGCAATTAAAAAGCAATAAATAGCTTAGAATTTAGCAAGGGGAAAATAGGTTATGGAAAGATATAAGTTAAAACGATGGTTAGTAGTTCTAGGAGCTATATTACTTCAAGTTTGTCTAGGTTCTATATATTCCTGGAGTTTATTTAATCAACCACTAATAGATAAGTTTGGCTGGGAAAAGTCATCTGTTGTATTAACGTTTTCCATTGCAATTGCAATGTTTGCATTTTCAACAATTTTTGCAGGGAAATTACAAGATAAAATAGGACCTAAAAAAGTTTCAATCTTAGGAGGGATTTTATTTGGATTGGGTCTAATACTATCTAGTAGAGCCACATCATTAATTGAATTATATATTTGTTATGGAATAATTGGTGGTGCCGGTGTTGGGATAACTTATGTAGGCCCGTTGACAACATGTGTAAAATGGTTTCCGGAGAAAAGGGGTTTTATTACTGGTATAGCAGTAGGTTCATTTGGGCTCGGAAGCTTAATATTTAAGTCTATTATTTTAAGTCTTATTTCAGCAAAGGGGGTTTCGCAAACATTCCTATTTCTTGGCATAATTAATATGGTATTAATAGTATTTGGAGCACAGTTTTTAATATTACCTCCAAAGGATTATAAAGTACCAAAATCTATAAAATATAATGATAATAAAGATTTTTCTGTTAGGCAAATGATTAATACTAAACAATTCTATTTATTATGGATTGTGTACTTTTTCGGGTGTATAAGTGGTTTGCTAGTAATAGGGCTAGCTAAAGATATAGGGATTGAGCTTGTAAAGTTGTCTCCTGGAGTTGCAGCTGGTACTGTAACTATGATTGCATTGTTTAATGCAGGTGGTAGGATTACATGGGGAATTGTTTCAGACAAAATTGGAAGAATCAAGTCTTTTTTAATTATTTATATAGCCACATTTATTGCTATGATTATAATGAGTTTGATTAATATGAATTTCATTATATTCTTTGCATGTATTGCAACTGTAGCCTTTAGTTTTGGAGGTGTTGTTACAATAGTTCCAGCAATTACTGCTGATTACTATGGTGTTAAAAATTTAGGTTCTAACTACGAAATTGTATTTCAAGCATTTGGTATAGCAGCTATTGCAGGACCGATTATTGCTGCTTTTTTAGGGCTTGAAAAATCATTTTTAGTTGCAGCTATATTATCTATTATTTCTGCAATTATGGTCTTATTTGTCAAGCCTCCACGCTTTTGTAAATTAAACTGATAAAAGTATTTAACGAGTTTGTTCTAATAACAGAAAATGACAGATAGTAAGCTTACATCAGATAGTTTTTATATTGCTTTGAAGAGATGGATTTACTAGTGGTGCTAGACTGTGGAATAGATGGTATAGTATAGTTCAATACTATCTTATAGAAATGATTTCGTTTGATATGATAAAATTTATAATAAGGCAAATTTTAGCGGGGTGAACTTGTTGGAAATAAACAATGTGGAGTATGAGGTAGTAAAAGGGTATGATAAGGTTATAAATCTTTCGCTATATGAAGAAAAACAGCTTGAAGAAATTATAAAATGGAAAAAACAAAAACCTAGTGTTTTAAGTAAAACTATTAATTTGGTATCTAAACCTATTGTTTGGGCAGGAACTAAGCTTATACCCAATATAGCATTTGAGGGTATATTAAATTTTAGTAATTTGCTATCAGTAAGACTTACGGATAAGGAGGACATTAGAAAAAAAGCAGGTGTAAAAGATATTGAGGAATTAAGGTATAAAAGGTTAGATTTATCGGATAGTTTAGCGGATGAAATTCATAAATGGGCAATAAAAGCTGCTGTTGTAGAGGGCGGAGGAACAGGAATTTTAGGCTTAGCTGGTATAGCCATAGATATACCAGTAGTAATAACTTTAGCACTTAATACTATTAATAAAATTGGTATGTGTTATGGATATGAATGTAAAACGAAAGATGATAGAGAATTTTGTATGGCAATATTATCTGCATCTAGTTCAAACACTATAGAAGAGAAAGCTGCTGCTTTAGGATTTTTAAAAAACATAGAGATAACCCTTACAAAAAAGTCTTGGGAAACAATAGCTATAAAAGCTGCTAAAAAAAGGATGAGTAAAGAAGCAGGTATAATTGCTGCGAAAAATTTATCTAAACAACTAGGTGTTAATCTGACAAAAAGGAAAGCTCTAGCAGCTATTCCAATAGCAGGAGCTGTTGTGGGAGGATCAGTAAATGGTTTATTTTTAAGGGATGTTGGATGGTCTGCTAAAAGAGCTTTTCAAGAAAGATGGCTTATGGATAATGGAAAAATAGATGAAGAAGATTATTATAAGAGTATATTATTATAGTTATTGCCAATAATATAAATGTACTTTTTTACTCATATTTATTAACATTATTTTAGAACTAGTAAATTAGAGCTAGTTCTTTTTTCTTTTTGCAAAACTACATTATTTGAAAATGCTTAAATAATAAAGTATAATATATAATGGTTAAATACGTAATATTAGGATAAATAGTTATTAAGTAGAATTAGACTAAAGGGGATTATATGGATGAGTTTGATTGAAAAAATAAATAGTTATGAGATTGATAAGTGTGAACAAATAGCTCATATTTATAAAAATAGTTCTATTACATATGGTGAACTAATTGAAAAGTCTGATGCTATGGCTGCATATATTATTGATCAATTTGGGGATGATAAAACACCAATAGTTGTTTATGGACATAAAGAACATGAGATGCTTATATGTTTTTTGGCCTGTGTAAAAGCTGGACATGCATATATACCTATTGATACTTCATTTCCTTATGAGAGAGTTAGAGATATAGTGGAAAGTTCCCAGACTAAGCTAATATTTAATATAGGAGAATTTGACTATAATTTTATAGGGGTAAATGTAAAGAATTATAATGAAATTAAAAAGATACTTTTACAATATAAACTGCATAAACCTGATAAAAAGTATGCCTTAGAAGAAAAGGATACATATTATATAATATATACATCTGGAAGTACTGGAAAACCGAAAGGTGTACAGATTACTCTTTCCTGTTTAGAAAGTTTTATTCATTGGGCAACAAAGATTTCTTCATTAAGAGATGGTGCTAACTATGTATTTATGAATCAGGCTCCTTTTTCTTTTGACTTATCTGTGATGGACTTATACCTTTCATTATCTAGGGGCTCTACTCTCTTTAGCATAGATAAGTCTATGGTATTAAATTTAAAACTATTGTTTGAAAGCTTTGGTAGCTCAGATATAAATATTTGGGTATCTACACCCTCTTTTGCAGAAATGTGTTTAGGCGATAGTAGTTTTAATGAAGAATTACTTCCTAAACTTGAAACTTTCTTATTTTGTGGAGAAACACTTACAAATAGTTGTGCTCAAAGACTTCTTAAAAGGTTCAGTAACTCAAAGGTTATAAATATGTATGGGCCAACAGAAGCTACGGTAGCAGTAACCTCTATTGAAATAAATGAAGAAATTGCAAATAAAATAGTACCTTTACCAGTTGGTATTGTTAAAGAAGATTGTAGAGTTATAATTATAGATGAAAATGGCAATGAGCTTCCAGAAGGAGAAAAGGGAGAAATAATTATAATAGGAGACAGTGTAAGTATAGGATATTACAATAATAAGGAGAGAACAGAGAAATCCTTTTCGAAAAAGGTTATTAATGGAGTAGAGAAGAGGTGTTACAGGACTGGAGATGAAGGGTATATAAAGCAGGGCTTACTTTACTATTGTGGGAGAATAGATTTTCAAATTAAATTAAATGGATATAGAATTGAACTTGAAGATATTGAAAATAATTTAAGAAATATAGAATTTATTAATAATTGTGTTGTAGTTCCTATAATTAAAGAAAATAGGATTCAACATTTAACTGCAGTAGTTACTTTAAATAGAAGTCCTTGGGACAAAGAATTTAAAATGGCTATGCAAATTAAAAATGAACTGAAAAAGTTTATACCGGACTATATGATTCCTAGAAAGATTAATATAGTGGAATCACTTCCTATGACTATAAATGGAAAAGTTAACAGAAAGGCATTACTGGAGGAGATGAAATGATTCCATACAGTGGATTACTATTCTTTTACGTATTATTTATACTTTTAATACCAGCTGTATTTTTAGGTATCAATGGAAAGTCCTTAAAAAAATATGGTGTTATAGCTAATATTGCAGCTCTAATATTGATATTTGGTAATTCAAAAAAGCAAATTACATTGTTAATGTTATTTTATATAGGTGAACTGATTTTAGTAAAGTTCTATTCGATTATAAGAAGAAGATATGAACAACGGTGGATTTTATGGATAATGGTAGTTTGTTCGCTTATACCACTGATATTAGATAAATGGGGAAATATTTTATTAATAAATAGACAACTTGGTTTTTTGGGAATTTCTTATTTAACCTTTAAAGTAATTCAAATGCTTTTAGAAATATATGATGGATTGATAACAGAAGTAGGTATACTTAATTTTACTTATTTTCTCTTATTTTTTCCAACTATAAGTTCAGGGCCTATTGATCGTTCAAGAAGGTTTCAAGAGGATATAAATAAGGTTTTAAGTAAGGAAGAATACTTAGTTTATCTAAGAGAAGGAATATGGAAACTTTCAACAGGAATTGCTTATAAATTTATAATAGGTGTTTTAATTTCAAACTATTGGATGAATAAAATCCCTGCAACACATACTTTATTAAATACATTAAATTATATGTATGCTTATAGCTTTTATTTGTTCTTTGACTTTGCTGGTTACAGCTTAATGGCAATTGGGACAAGCTATATTTTAGGAGTTGCAACTCCAGAAAATTTTAATATGCCTTTCATTAGCAAAGATATTAAAGATTTTTGGAACAGATGGCATATGTCTTTATCCTTTTGGTTCAGAGACTTTTTATATACTAGATTTGTAATGGCTGCACTAAAGAAAAAATGGTTTAAAAGCAGATTCACTGCTTCTTATATAGGTTATTTTATTACCATGGGAACTATGGGGATATGGCATGGAACACAAGCTTTTTATTTACTATATGGAATATATCATGCATTACTGATTATTACCACAGATTATATTGAAAGAAAAAGCAAATGGTATAAAAAAGCCAAGAAAAATGAGGCATGGAGCCCTTTGTTTATCTTTGTTACCTTTAACCTTGTATGCTTTGGTTTTTTAATTTTTTCTGGTTACTTATTTAAAAAATAAATTATAAATTTGGAGGAAGAAACTATGGAAGAAAAAATATTAGATATATTAGAGTCAATATGTGGTGTTGATGAAGTGAGAGAAGATAAAGACTTGGATTTATTTGACTCAGGTTTGTTAGATTCACTTGCAACTATAGAACTTTTAATTGCATTAGAAGAAAAGCTTGGAGTTAAAATTGAGCCAACAGAGGTACAAAGAGAGGATATAAATACACCTAATAAAATTATTGAATATGTTTCCTTGAGGTAACATAATGAAAAAGATAGCTATTATATTAAGTACTTTTGCAGCCTTTGTTATTTTAGTATTTTCATCTTTACATATAATAGATAACTATTATACAACCCGAATAGATAACATTTATTATGACAAGTTTGGAAATGAACTTATGTCAGAAAAAGAAAAAGGGCTTATTCTTCAAAAAAAATCTTTAGAGAGAAAAGACAATCTCCAATTACTTGGTTCTTCAGAGCTAGCAGATAAAACAATACCTACCCATCCTATGAATATTTTTGCAGATAAGGCTGATGGGTTTCAGATAAATGGTGTTGGTAGAGGATATTGTCAAAGTATTATTCATGCTGCTAGAATTGGAGCATTAAGTAAAGAGTACAAAGATAAAAAGCTTGTAATAATTATATCTCCTCAATGGTTTAATACTAAAGGATTAGGAACTAATGAATTCCTTATGAATTTTTCCGAACTTCAATTTTATACTTTTATGTTTAATAATAATATTGATAAATCTATAAAATTGTCCTTTGCAAAAAGAACTAAGCAACTTCTAGAAAGTGATAAGAATAATTTAATGGTTAGTATATATGCAAGTTTATATACCTATAATAATGCACCATCAAAGATTGCGCTTGATATTTTAAATCCCTACTACAAGTTTAAGTCTTATATACTTAGCATCAGGGATAAGAGGATTGCATATGATAGATTGTTAAAGTATAAAAAAGCTGGTGAAAAACAGTATATTGAGCCTAAGTCCTCAGTGTATGACTGGAATTCTCAAATGGAAAAGGCTGAATTACTAGCAAAAACTAAAGCTAATAATAACGATTTTTATATTTTAAATGATTATTACAATCAATATATAAAAGATAATTTAAATACATATAAGGGATCATATAAAAACGAATCCTATATAAATTCACCAGAGTATGAAGACTTTAAACTATTACTTGAAATATGTAAAAGTCAAAATATAAAACCACTTTTTGTAAGTGTGCCTGTTCATGGAAAGTGGTATGACTATTGTGAGTTTCCTAAAGAAAATAGAGAGGCATGCTATAAGGAAATAAGAACATTGGTTGCAGGTTATGGTTTTGAAATGCTTGATTTATCAGAGAATGAGTATGAAAAATACTTTTTAAAGGATATTATGCATCTTGGATGGAAAGGATGGATATATATTGACGAGGCGATTGATAAATATTATCATGAAGGTAGATAATAAAATAAAAAATAATAATATTTTGTTATTTATGTATTGTGGAGTTATAGTCTTTGGATTAATTTTGATTTTTCTTTTTTCTGACAATAACGCAGTTAACTACATATATAGTGAATTCTAATTATAACATTAAATAATTTATAAGGGGTGTTTTCAAGGAAAACGCCCCTTATAAATTTGCAGTCTTTTCTAAAATTAACTTTGTTCTAAAACATGTAAAAATTTAATATAAATACTACAAAGATATATCAAATAATGATGTATCTAAAATTGTTATATAAATAGTCTTTCTTTTATCACTTTATATGGAGGTTGAGGGATGAATTTTAAAGAATTAATAGAGCAGGATAGAGAAAAAGGAAGAAAAGACGAATTTGAAGGAACCTTATTAGATTATCTTCAGATTATAAAAGAAAATCCGGAAGTTGCTCAGCTTGCACATAGAAGAATGTATAATTTAATAACAAATCCAGGTGTGGAAGTTTTAAAGTCAGAAGAAAACCTAAGGATAAGAAAAATATATGGTAATGAAACAATAAAAAGTTATAACTTTTTTAAAAATGATTTTTTCGGCATCGAAAAGACTCTTATGAAAATAGCTAGTTATTTTTATTCAGCAGCTATGAATGGTGAAGAGTCAAGACAGGTACTTTATTTAGTTGGACCTGTAGGTTCAGGAAAGTCTTCTATAGTAGAAGTATTAAAAAGGGCTTTAGAAGAAAGCGAACCTATATATGCTTTGAAAGGATGTCCTATGAGAGAAGAACCTCTCCATCTTATTCCTAAACATTTAAGAAAGCAGTTTGAAGAAAACTTAGGAATAAAAATAGAAGGAGACTTATGTCCGGTATGTAGACATAGGTTAAAAGAAGAATTTAAAGGGCAGTATGAAAACTTCCCGGTAGTTAAAACAGGATTTTCGATTAGATCTAGAAAAGGAATAGGGGTAGTACCGCCTGTTGATCCAAATAATCAAGACACATCAGTTTTGGTTGGATCAGTAGATATTTCAAAGATGGATTTATATCCAGAAGATGATCCTCGTATATTCTCCCTAAATGGCGCTTTTGACGTTGGAAACAGAGGATTGGTTGAATTTATAGAGGTGTTTAAAAATGATGTTGAGTATCTTCATACTATTATAACTGCTACTCAAGAAAAATCTATACCATCTCCAGGAAAAGGTTCTATGATTTATTTCGATGGAGTTATAATAGCCCACTCTAATGAAGCTGAATGGAATAAGTTTAAATCAGACCATACAAATGAAGCCATATTAGACAGAATAGTTAAGGTTGAAGTTCCATATTGTATGGAATTAAGCGAGGAAACAAAGATATATGAAAAGATATTAAAGAAGAGTCACTTTAAAGCTCATATAGCACCACACACTATTGAAGTAGCTGCTATGTTTGCTATATTAAGCAGACTATCTCTATCTAATAAAGTAGATCTTTTGACTAAGTTAAAGATTTATAATGGAGAAGAAATAGTTGAAAAAGGAACTACTAAGAAGATAGATATTATGGAGCTTAGAGAAGAAGCTGGAATAAGAGAAGGTATGGAAGGCATATCAACAAGATTTATTATTAAAGCTATAGATAATGCTCTTTCAGACTCAGAACATCATTGTATTAATCCATTAAGTGTAATGGAAAGTATTATTAAATCAATAAAAGATTTAGATGTTGCTGATGACTTGAGAAAGAAATATCTTGGATTAATTCAAGATAGCATAAGAAAAGAATATAATAAGGTTCTCGAAAAAGAAATAACTAAGGCCTTTATTCAAAGCTTTAAGGAACAAGCTGAGAGCTTATTCAATAATTATTTAGATCATGCAGAAGCTTATGTCAATAGGGCTAAAATTAAGGATAAATCAACTGGAGAACAGCTAGACCCAGACGAAAAATTTATGCGTTCTATAGAAGAACAAATTGGCATATCAGAAGGTTCTGCTAAAGGCTTTAGGTCCGATGTCACATCATATATGTTCTATCTAATGAGAAAGGGCGGAAAAGTAGATTATACATCCTATGAGCCTTTAAAAGAAGCTATAGAAAAGAAAATAACATCATCAGTAAGAGAGATGTCACGTATAGTTACTAAATCAAAAGTTAGAGATAAGGAACAGCATAAGAAATATAATTCTATGGTAGAAGAAATGAAGAAAAACGGGTATTGCGATCATTGTTGTGATGTAATATTAAAATATGCTGCTAATAATCTATGGAAGGATTGATATTATGGCAGTATTTAGAGAATTCAACCCTATAGGGCATGATAGGGCTGGCGAGGATAGGAGAAGACATAGAGAACTTGTTGAAGATTCGATAAAGAAGAATCTCGTAGATATCCTGTCGGAGGAAAGTATTATAGGACAGACAAAAAATAAAAAGATAAAAATTCCTATTAAAGGGCTCAAAGAATATCAATTTGTATATGGGAAAAATGTGCCTGGTGTAGGAAGTGGTGATGGCACAGAGAAAAGAGGAGATGTAATAGGCACCGAAAAAGAAGCCAAAGGAAGTGGAAATAAAGGGGCAGGTAATGAGGAAGGAGAAGATATATACGAAACTGAGATAACCATAGAAGATATTATGGAATATATATTTCAGGATTTAAATTTACCTAATTTGACTAAAAAGAGATTTTCTGAAATATTGTCAGATGGTTCAAAGAAGAAGTGTGGTTATCAGAAAAGTGGAATCCCCCCAAGACTTGCCAAGAAGAAAACTGTTGTTGAAAAGTTAAAAAGAAAACAGGGTATGAAAAGAGCACTTAAAGAAGATGTTCAAAAAAATGGAATGAATGAAGAAGTGCTAAACCAATATTCTCTTGATGGAGAAGATCTTGTAGGGAGATTTCCTTTTAAAGAAGATGATTTAAGATATTATAGAGTAAAACCAACCAAGAAGAGAGAATACAGTGCAGTGGTAATGTGCATAATGGATACTTCGGCATCTATGGATCAAAATAAAAAGTATTTAGCTAGATCATTTTTCTTTATGCTGTATCAGTTTGTAAAAGCTAAGTATTCAAACGTGGAGGTTGTGTTTATTGCACACTCCACCACTGCTAAAGTTGTTACAGAAAATGAATTCTTTCACAAGGTTGAATCCGGAGGCACTTATATATCTAGCGGATACAATAAGGCTTTAGAAATTATTGAAGAAAAATACAATCCGGCTATATGGAATATATATGCTTTTCATGTAAGTGATGGAGATAATTGGAGTGAAGATAATGATAGGGCCGTTAAAGCGGCTAATACCTTGTGTGATGTTAGCAACCTATTTGGATATGCAGAGATTATGGCTTATGGATATACTAGTGCAATAAAAAAGAGATATTCTAATGAAGTTAAAAGAAAGAATTTTGTATCTGTGGCAATGAAAAAGAAAGAGGATATGTGGGATGCTCTTAGAGAAATGCTTACTGTGGAAATAAATAATGACTACTAATTTGTTAGAGGGGGTGAGGAATTGGAATACACTGTAGCTGATTTGGAGATGTGGAATGACTTAATAGAAGAAAAGGCAAGGGAAGTTGGACTTGATTATTATCCTCAGGAATTTGAAATCATAAATTATAATGATATGCTGGCATATGAAGTTTATGTAGGTATGCCTTCTATGTATCCGCACTGGAGCTTTGGAAAAGCATATGAAAAGCTAAGAACTCTTTATAATTATAATCTTACAGGGCTTCCTTATGAAATGGTAATAAACTCAAATCCATGTGTTGCATATTTAATGAAAGATAATACAATGCTGCTTCAAATATTAACGATGGCACATGTTTATGGACATAACGATTTTTTCAAAAATAATAGAATGTTTAAAGAAGCCACAAGTGCAATTTATACTTTGGAAATGTTTAAAAATCATGCAGATATTATAAGATCATACATTAACGATCCGAGTATAGGGTATGTAGAGGTCGAAAAGATGTTAAATGCAGCTCATGCTCTAAAATATCAAACAAATAGAGTTGTTGGAGTTAAGCATTTAAGCGATGAAGAGATTAGAAAAAGAAAAATGGAAGATTATAAAAGTATAGATATGAATTATAGTCCAATTGTACCTAGAGAAAAGCCAGAGCCTCCTGATGTTGAAAAAGTACCTCAAGAGCCGGTAGAAGATATATTAGGTTTTATATCCATGCATGGTGATTTGTTTGAGTGGCAGAAGAATGTTATAGAAATAGTTAGGGATGAAACAAAGTATTTTGTTCCTCAAATAGAAACCAAAATTATGAATGAAGGCTGGGCTAGCTACTGGCATTATAATATTCTAAAGAAATTAGAATTACCTCAAAAGCTTTATCTTGAGTTTATAAAAAGACATAATGACGTTATTGTGCCTCTTCAAGGAAATATAAATCCATATTTCTTAGGCTTTGAAATTTATAAAGACCTAGTTCAGAAATACGGAGAAGAAAAAATATTTGAGGTAAGACTCATAGAAAGAGATGAGTCTTTCTTAAGAAGGTACTTGACAAAGGAGCTTTGTACTAAGCTTAATTTATTCCAGTATATTAAGAAAGATAAGAATTATGTAATTGATGAAATATCCGATGATGAAGGATGGAAGGAAATAAGAAATACCCTAAGCAATAGCTGTGGTATGGGCAGTATTCCGAACATTAGAGTTGAAGATATGTCAAAAATGGATAAAACTTTAACTCTTGAGCATGTCTTTGAAGGAAGAGAGCTTCAACTTCAGTATGCAGTGGAGACTCTCAAACATGTAGTTGATTTGTGGAAGCACAAAGTAATTTTAAAAACTAACCTAAATGGAAAAGATACAAAGATTGTATGTGATGAGAATAAGAAGATAACTTACGAATAACGGTAAGTTTTTAGTTGACAATTGACAGAGGACAGATAAGGTGAGTTTTCTTTATTATGTCAGAAAACAATTATATTTTTAAGACTCGTTTCACTAATGTGAAACGAGTCTTTATAAATTTAAGATTTTCTGAAGCAAAGCGTAAGAAAATCCTCCTTCACTGTCCACTGTCAACTACATGTACATGCCTTAAGGAAGCATTGCTGGAAAGTTAAGTCCTGTCTTTTCGTCTAATCCAAACATAATATTCATATTTTGAATGGCCTGACCTGCGGCACCTTTCATTAAATTATCTATGACAGAGCATACTATTACTTTTCCTGTTCTTTTATCTAATCTTAGACCAATGTGGCACATATTAGAACCCTTAACATACTTGGTTTCAGGCATATCTTCTGTAACTTTTACGAAAAACTCATCTTTGTAAAATTCATTATATAGCTTATATAATTCCTCTTGCGACATATCAATAGTTAAGTTTGCATAACATACAGATAGAATTCCTCTGTTCATCGGAACTAAATGAGGGGTAAAAACAAGAGTTAAATCACTTCCTAATAAATGTGAAAGTTCTTGTTCAATTTCTGGAGTATGTCTATGAGAGGCAACAGAATATGCTTTTATGGATTCATTACATTCTGTATATATATTTGGTATAGCAGCATTTCTTCCTGCGCCAGAAACTCCAGATTTTGCATCTATAATTATAGACTTAGGGTCAATTATTTTAGCTTTTAAAAGTGGAGCAATTGCTAAAATGCTCGCAGTAGGGTAACAGCCAGGATTAGCAATTAGAGAAGCATTTTTTATACTTTCTCGCTTAAGCTCAGGAAGTCCATAAACTGAATCTGCTAGAAGCTCGCTGCATTGGTGTTCCAATCCATACCATTGCTCATAAGCAGCCTTTGATTTAATTCTAAAATCAGCCCCTAAATCTATGACTTTTACTCCTTTTTCAAGAGCTTTTTTTGTTATATCAAAAGATTTTCCATGAGGTAAAGCTATGAAAAGCACATCAATGCTATTTAATTTACATTCAGCTTTTTGCATATTTATGCAAATATTTTTATTGAAACCATAATAATTTTTATATATATCACTGTATAAGTTTCCTTCATAACTATGAGAAGAAAGAAAAACAATATTTGCATTTGAATGATTAGTTAAAAGCCATACCAGTTGTTGGCCTGCGTAGCCTGTAGAACCTAATATTCCTACGTTAATCATCTTATCACCTCTAGATATTTTAAATTATTCATAAAAATAATTATACATAAGCTAATATAATTATGCAATAAAAATATGAAATTATTTAAAATGTATTGCATATTAATAACAATAAGAGTATAATTATTCTCATAAAATTTAATAAGGTTGGTGGAGCACATGTTGGAGGAAGAAAATTCTATACCTTTAGAAGCACTACATGATATAGATAAGTTTAAAGGTAAAACCTTTGTAGTAAAATATGGTGGAAGCATAATGAATGATGAAAATGCATCTAAAGCTTTTATTGAGGATATAGTTCTACTAAAGCGCTTTGGTATAAATATAATTATTGTCCATGGTGGTGGCCCGGAAATATCTAAGTGGTTAAAAATGACCGGTGTAAAAAGTGAATTTAAAAATGGACTTAGAGTTACTGATAAAAATGTAATGGATATAGCTGAGATGGTTCTTTCAGGACATATAAACAAAGATATATCCGCAAGCTTAAGCAATCAAGGAATAAGTGCCATAGGACTAAGTGGAAGAGACAGCAATTTAATTAAGGCAAAGAAGAAATATATATATGAAAATGGTAAGAAAATAGATATAGGTTTTGTTGGAGAGGTAGTAAGTATAAATAAATCCTTTTTATTGAGTATTCTAGAGAAAGGAAGAGTGCCAGTTATTTCTCCTATAGCCTGTGATTCTTATGGCAATAAATACAATATAAATGCAGATTATGCAGCGTCCTTTATAAGTTCCGAACTTAAGTGCGAAAAACTTATGATCCTTACGGATGTAGAAGGTGTATATAAAGATATAAATGATAAATCAAGTATCATTAGAAATATAACTACTGATGACGTAAAAAGTTATATAGATGAAGGAATAATAAATGGTGGTATGATACCAAAAATGGAGTGTTGTATAGAGGCTATAGAAAATGGAACAAAAGATATACACCTTATAGATGGCAGAAAGAAGCACAGTTTGATTTCAAATATAGTATATGATTTTGGAACTAAAATTACTTCAAGAGGGAGAGAGAAAAAATGTCAAAAGGTAATATAATGAATACTTACGGAAGATTTGATGTAGTTTTTGAAAAAGGTTTAGGAAGTAAACTATATGATAGTAATGGCATAGAATATATGGATTTTGTATCAGGGGTAGCTGTTAACTGCTTAGGACACAGCCATCCAGCAGTAACAAAAGCTATAGCTGATCAGAACAGTAAGCTCATGCATATATCTAATTACTACTGGAGTAAACAAGCTGTTGAGCTATCTGAAAAGCTATGTTCTTTTAGTGATCATAAATCTGTTTTTTTCTGTAACAGTGGTACAGAAGCTATGGAATGTGGAGTAAAGATAGGAAGAAAATATGGAAAGATAAAAGGTGGAGCAGATAAAAATGTAGTAATATACATGGAAAATTCCTTCCATGGTAGAACTATGGGTGCTTTGTCTGTAACAGGACAGAAGAAGTATCAAGAAGACTTTATGCCATTGATTGGTGGAACTAGAAGTGCTAAATTTAATGATATAGAAGATTTGAAAGATAAAATGGGTAGTGAAGTTTGTGCAGTTATAATTGAACCTATACAAGGGGAAGGTGGAATAAACTCAGCTGCCATTGAGTATTTGAAGCAAGTTAAAGAATTATGTGAAAAGTATGATGCTCTTCTTATATTTGATGAAATTCAATGTGGTATGGGAAGGCTAGGAACTTTATTTGCTTATCAAAAATTTGGAGTGATTCCAGATGTTATATGCATGGCGAAAGGGCTTGGTGGAGGATTTCCAATAGGAGCTGTAATGGCTAACGAAAAAGCCTCTGTACTTGTGCCAGGAGACCACGGAAGCACCTTTGGCGGGAATCCGCTTGCTTGTGCAGTAAGTCTTGCTGTTTTAAAGGAGTTAACAGATGGAGGAGTAGTAGGTAAGGTAAATGAGAAAAGTGAATATATTATTTCTAAATTAAAAGATTTAAAAGAGAAATATCCAATAATAGAAGAGATAAAAGGAGTAGGGTTATTACTAGGGATAAAGCTTAAAGTGGATGTAAAGGAGTTTAGCAAGAAGTGCTTTGAAAATAAGCTGCTAGCGGTTACTGCAGGAAGCGATGTTATAAGGCTTTTACCGCCACTTAATGTAGAAAATGATGATGTAGATAAAGCTATGGAGTTATTAGAAAAGGTGTTTCAAAGTTATAACTAAAACACATAATTAATATGTTACAGGGCATATATTGTTTACAATATATGCTTTTTTGTCACATTGATATTTTTGTAAATTATTGCTATTATTACTAATATAGGTTAAATTTATATTAAGTAAAACTATTTAGATCCGAGGTGATTTTGTGAGAATAAATTTATCGTATGTAAGAGGGTATTGGGAAGATTGCATTAAAAGTGATAGATTAGATGAAAATTTAGATTCTATAATAAGAGAATCCTGGATGAGATGTAGGAAGCTTAAAGTTAATCCTTTTAGAAAACATGTAGAAAAGTTATCAGAATGGGAAATGAGCTTCATAATAAAGGAAAACGCTCAGTTAATACAGGTAGCGCATCCTATAATGGAAGGCTTATATGACATAGTTGCTGGGTCAGGTTTTGTAATAGTACTTGCAGATAAGAATGGTTATATTATAGATGCTATAGGTAATCATGAATTTAAAAGGTCAAAAGAATTAAATCTTGTGGTAGGGGCTAATTGGTCTGAAAAATCTGCAGGAACCAATGCTATTGGAACTGCTCTTTGTTTAGATAAGCCTGTTCAGATAATAGGAGCAGAACATTACTGTTCAAAGAATCACTGTCTTACTTGTTCTGCTGCAACTATACATGATGAAGAAAATAAAATTATAGGGTGTATAAATATGTCTGGAAACTATTCTGAAGCGCATTCTCATACTACAGGAATTGTAGCTTCGGGAGCCCGTTTAATTGAAAAACATTTTGCTCTACAAGAATCTAATAAGCTTCTAAATGTAATATTTAATTCAATTTCAGAAGGAATGCTTGTGCTAGATGAGGATTTGAAAATTAAAAGAACCAATAAAATGGCATCAAAAATACTGGGAATACCCGAGCAAGAAATTTTAAGTACTGATATTAATTCGTTAATTAAAGATATGGACTTTATAAAGAAAATGTTAAATATTGAGAATGTATACTATAACTTAGATTGTAATCTTTATGTAAAAAATAGAAGAATTAAATGCAGTATGAATGCCTTTCCTATTATAGTTAATGGAAAAGCTAATGGTATAGTCATAACCTTTAAAGATGAGGGATATTTACATAAGATAGTAAATGTTATGGCAGGATATAATGCTAAGTACAATTTTGAAGACATAGTAACTAAGAATAAAGATATGAAAAAGACTATAGAATTTGCAAAAAAAGCTGCAATAACTAACTGCAGCATACTTATAGAAGGGCCTAGTGGTACGGGAAAAGAATTATTTGCTCAATCAATACATAACTATAGTACTAGAAAAAATGGTCCCTTTGTAGCAGTAAATTGTGCCTCGTTACCTAAGGAACTTATGGAAAGTGAACTCTTTGGATATGAAAAGGGAGCTTTTACTGGAGCGGCTAAAGATGGACATCCTGGTAAGTTCGAATTAGCTGATGGAGGAACCATTTTCTTAGATGAAATAGGAGAGTTGCCTTTAGATATGCAGTCCAAGCTTTTGAGAGTCTTGGATAACAATAAAATTACAAGACTTGGTGGAACTTATGAAAAAAAACTAAATGTTAGGATTATTGCTGCTACTAATCGTGATTTAGTGGAGGAAATAAAAAATAGGAATTTTAGAGAAGATTTATATTATAGGATGAATGTTATGAGTATTAAGACTCTTCCGCTGAAGCAAAGAGTAGAGGATATTGAAATATTGGCTAACTATTTTATTCATAGATTGAACAGTGAGAACTTTAGCGGCTTTAAAACTTTAAGCAGCCGCTATTTAGAATTAATAAGTAACTATAGTTGGCCTGGTAATGTAAGACAGTTGAGAAATGTTGTAGAACGCTCTTATTATTTATGTGAAAGTAATAATATTACAGAAGAGTACTTATATGATTATATCAATATTAAGAAACATCTCTATTTAATAAGTGATGAAAAAGTTGCGACTATAGAGGATAAAAATTCTGAAGTAATGACCATAGAAGAAATGGAAAAGTTAAGCATAAGAAAGGCTATTAAAGAAGCTAAAGGAGATTTAATAAAAGCTGCTGAAATGCTCAATATAAGTAGAGCTACTATTTACAGAAAAATTAAAAAATATTCTATAAATGGTTATTAAGTGCTATAAAAAACATCATAATCTCAATTTGAGATTATGAGAAATCTCAAATTGAGATTTCTCATAATTCATTTACACAAAATAAAGCTTAAGCACTTGGCATAGATTTTGCTATATAAATAGTTACAGGAAAAAATTTAAATTATTAGGGGGTATAGGGATGCAAAGATTTACACTTCCAAGGGATATTTATTTTGGAGAAAATTCTTTAGAGGTATTAAAATCATTAAAAGGTAAGAAGGCTATTATAGTTGTTGGTGGAGGCTCAATGAAAAAATTTGGCTTCTTAGGAAAGATTGAAAGTTATTTAAAAGAAACTGGTATGGAAATAAAGTTAATAGAAGGTGTTGAACCAGATCCATCAGTTGAAACAGTTATGAATGGCGCTAAAGTGATGAGAGAATTTGGCCCAGATTGGATTATAGCTGTAGGCGGTGGATCACCAATAGATGCTGCTAAGGCAATGTGGATATTCTACGAATACCCAGATTTTACTTTTGAAAAGGCAGTTATTCCATTTGGAATACCAGAATTAAGACAAAAGGCTAAATTTGTTGCTATAGCATCAACTAGTGGAACTGCTACAGAAGTTACAGCATTTTCAGTAATAACTGATTACAAAGCTAAAATAAAATATCCTTTAGCTGATTTCAATTTAACACCTGACATAGCTATAGTAGATCCAGCTTTAGCTCAAACAATGCCAACTAAATTAACAGCTCACACAGGAATGGATGCTTTAACTCATGCAATAGAAGCTTATGTAGCAACTGCAAGATCATACATTTCTGATCCTCTAGCTATGCAGGCTATAGTCATGGTAAATGAGCATCTAATAAACTCCTATAAAGGGGATAAGGAAGCAAGAAATGAAATGCATATAGCTCAATGCCTAGCAGGTATGGCATTCTCAAATGCTTTACTTGGAATAGTTCATAGTATGGCACATAAAACTGGTGCTGTATTCCATATTCCACATGGATGCGCTAATGCTATATACCTCCCATATGTAATTCAATTCAATAGAAAGGCTTGTGAATCGAGATTTGCTACTATAGCTAAAACTTTAGGACTAGCTGGAAATACTGATGCTGAATTAACAGATTCATTAGTAGCTTTGATACAAGATATGAACAGAAAGTTAAGTATACCTTTAACATTGAAAGAATACGGAGTAACTGAAGAAGATTTTAATGCAAACTTAGACTTTATATCAAAGAATGCTATTTTAGATGCATGTACAGGATCAAACCCAAGACCAATAACTGTAGAAGAAATGAAGAAAGTATTCGAATGCACATACAGCGGTAAAAAAGTAGATTTCTAATAAAAAGAATAAAGGTTTGCATATATGACTTAATATTAGTCATATTCTAGCTTAAAATAAAGAGCCTAAACAGATAGAGAAAATACCCTTCTGTTTAGGCTAATTTACTTTAAACTATTTTACTATTAAGTCAAGAGATTGTTTCAAATCTGCTATTATGTCTTCAACATTTTCAAGACCAACGGATAGTCTAACTAAACCATCGCTAATACCTGCAGCATGTCTTTCTTCTGCTGTATATGGAGAGTGAGTCATAGAAGCTGGATGTTGAATAAGTGTTTCAGCATCGCCTAAACTTACTGCAAGAGTTGAAAGTTTAACATTATTCATAACAGTTCTTCCTTCTGCAACTCCTCCTTTTAATTCAAAGGAAATCATAGCTCCTGGCTGGCTCATTTGCTTCTTTGCAAGCTCATAATCTTCAAAGCTTTCTAGTCCAGGATAATAAACCTTATCTACAGCAGGATGTGCTTCCAAGAATTTAGCAACTTCCATAGCATTTTTACAATGTCTTTCCATTCTTATAGGTAAAGTTTTCATACCTCTTATGATAAGGTAAGCGTCAAATGGGCTAAGTACAGCACCAGTCATGTCCTTTAATCCAAAGAATCTAACTTGGTTTATAAAGTCTTGTTTACCAACAACAAAGCCTGCTATAACATCTCCATGACCGTTTAAGTATTTAGTAGCAGAGTGAACTACAACATCAGCACCTAATTCTAATGGTCTTTGAAGGCATGGAGTACAGAAAGTATTGTCCACAAATACAAGACAATCACTGCTATTTTTGTGAGCAATGTCAGATATTTTTCTGATATCATTAATTTTTAATGTTGGATTTGCAGGACTTTCAAGATAAACTACTTTTGTATTTGGTCTTAATGCTTCTCTTACTTCTTCAAGATTTGATGCATTTACAAAGGTTACATCAATGCCAAATCTTGTAAGACCATGATTTAAAAGAGCAAAAGTGCAACCATATAAAGTATCAGATGCAACTACATGATCTCCAGCTTTTAGTGCAGTCCAAAGAGCTGATGAAATAGCACCCATGCCTGATCCAGTAGATACGGCAGCTTCTCCACCTTCAAGTAAAGCTAATTTCTCTTCAACTTCTGTGCAGGTTGGGTTTCCTAATCTTGTGTATATGTATCCGTTTTCTTGTCCAGCAAATCTGTTTCCACCTTGCTCTGCTGAATCAAATATGAAGGTTGATGTTTGATATATAGGAGTAGCTAAAGAACCAAATTGCTTATCTCCAATATGTCCTCCATGTATTGCTCTTGTGTCAAAACCCATTTCTTTTATATTTTCCATGAGATTTATCCCCCTTATTTCTATAAAATATAATTTTGATTATATATAAAGCAAAACTCATGCCAATTGCTTAAGGGGCTATTTGTGTCAGTGTGTAAAGAAAAGTTGCCATTCAATATCAAATTGTGGCAACTTTTCTTTACATATGTAAATTATTCTTTACATTCTATATTATATTTTTTTATTTTATTCATTATAGTTGTATGAGATATACCTAAAGTTTTTGCGGCTTTTCTGAAGCTAGAATGTTTTTTTATTGCTGATAACAGTGCTTTCTTTTCAGCGATTTCTACCACTTCTTTGAGAGTAAAACTAAAATCATCTTTTTTTTCTTCATTTATATAATTTGTATTTTTTTCGAAATCTAAAATTAAGTTATCTTCATTAAGTAGATTACTATAACATAAGTTCATTGCTCTCTCTACAACATTTCTTAATTCTCTTACGTTTCCAGGCCATTGATATTTTACTAGTTTCTCGATAAATTCAGTTTCAGCACCTTTTATGTTTTTGTCCAGCTGTTTATTTAATTTATTAATAAAAAAAGTAACTAACATTGGGATATCTTCAATTCTATCTCTAAGAGGAGGTATAAATATAGGTATTACATTAAGTCTATAATATAAATCTTCTCTGAAAGTTCCATCTTTAATCATAGATTCCAGATTTCTGTTTGTAGCAGCTATTACTCTTACATTTATTTTTTCCTCTAAGACACTTCCTATTTTTCTTATGGTTCCTTCTTGAAGTACTCTTAAAAGTTTTGCTTGAAGGGAAAGCGAAAGTTCACCTATCTCATCTAGGAATACAGTTCCCTTATCTGCTATTTTAAAAAGACCATCTTTTCCCTCTTCCTTTGCACCAGTAAAGCTTCCTTTTGTGTATCCGAAAAGTTCGCTTTCTATAAGATTATCAGGAAGGGCAGCGCAATTTATAGCAACAAAGTTTCTATCAGTTCTCGAGCTTAAGTTATGAATAGCTTTTGCAAAAAGCTCTTTGCCTGTACCGCTTTCGCCGCGGAGCAGTATAGTAGAATTACTTTTAGCTACAGCAGAGCATACTCTTTTTACTTTTAAAATTGAAGAGCTATTTCCAATAATATCTTTAAATGCTATTTCTTCCTTTGATGTGATAGCATTAGATAATTCTATTGCTTCATTTATATCTTTAATTGAAGCTACTGCACCTATAGTTTTTCCTTTATCATCTTTTATAGGACGTCCTGTGGTTATGTAATGAATGTGACCATTTTTATTTTTTATATGTACCTCCACATTGTCATAGTTTTCTCCAGTATTTAAAAGTTTAATCATAGGTGCTTCAAAGCCTAAAAAGTCACCAACGTTTTTTCCAAGAACATCTTCTTTATCTATGTGGAATATGTTCTCACAGTACTTGTTGAAAAGTTCAATTTCTTCATTATGGTTTATAGCCATAATACCATCCTGTACAGCGTCTATCATAGCAAGTAATCTTCGCTCATTTCTTTCATAGGGAAGTAATTCTACACCTTGAACTTCGAATACTTCATCTAGAGAAAGTATGCTGTTAATTAAGTTCAGCTTTTTTTCATTTCTTAAAATTTCAATTTTTATATATGCTTTACCTGGGAAAACTTCTAGAGAGTGTATATTTATATTATTTTCATAATGCTTTTTTAAAATATCCAGCACTATGCCAACTCGGTCTTTTGCTGTTATTTTAAGCCTTAGATAATTTTTCATTAACAACTACTCCTTTTATTCTAATATAAAATACAGGATATAAGGCTGAAAGTTAACTTTCTGGATTAAGACTCCATATTCTTATAGATCATAGAGTATATAGTAATTTTTAATAATTTAAACATACCAAATATAATATTAAAAGTCTATAAAATAAAAAGTCATTTTAATCATAGAATAAATTATTAATATTTTAGATATCCTATTGAAATTATAGAAATAAACTGGTAGTATATTACTATGACGAATTAGTACTTTACTATGGTGAATTTGTAACGTAATAAAACAGGGAAGTGAATGTAATGATTAAGTGGAAAAGATATATACCGGATGGGACAAAGGATACTTTATTTGAAGAGTGTACAAAAAAAATAGAGCTTGAAAATATATTAAGAAAAACCTATATAAATAGTGGATTCTTAGAAGTAGTGTCACCAACCCTTGAGTTCTATGATGTATTTAATGGTGAAAATGCTACATTGCCTCAAGAAAAAATGTATAAGCTATTTGATAATCAAGGGAGAATATTAGTGTTAAGGCCAGATATGACTACACCAATAGCAAGAATTGCAGCTACTAAATTAAGAGAGGCACCTCATCCATTAAAATTATGCTATACATCAAATATATATAGAGTTAATGAAAGTTTAAACGGCAAAAATAGTGAGATTACTCAATCCGGTATTGAGATAATAGGGATTAAAAGTCTTAAAGCAGATGCTGAGGCTATAATAATGGGAATTACAGCATTGATTAAATGTGGACTTAAGGATTTTAAAATAGAATTAGGGCAAGCTGAATTTTTTAAAGCAGTAATTGAAGAAATAAATATAAGTGATGAAGATAAAGAAAGATTAAGAAAATATATAGAGAATAAAAATTTCACAGCTCTGTCGGAGCTTTTAGAAGATAAAAAAGATGTAATAAATAAGATTACACTACGTATGCTTAAGGAACTACCAAGATTATTTGGAGATATTACGATTTTGGACAAAGCAGAAGAGCTAACAGATAATCCTAAGGTACTTAAATCTATTGAGAGCATAAGAAAAGTTTACAACATAATTAAAAGTGCAGGATTTAAAGATTACTTATCAGTGGATTTGGGAATGGTGCAGCATTTAGATTATTACACTGGAATAATTTTTAGAGGATATACCCATGGAGTAGGCGGAAACATACTAAGCGGAGGAAGATATGACAACTTAATTTGCCAATTTGGTGAGGATCAGCCAGCTACAGGTTTTGCATTAGATGTGGACAGTATAATTAGAGCTCTTGAAAATACAAATCAGGGGGAAACTAGGGAAAAAGTATTAATTTACTATAAAGATGAATCATTTAAAGAGGCTTATAAAAAAGCTGAGGAGTTAAGAGAGAAAAATATAGTTGCTGA
The DNA here is from genome assembly GCF_055391695.1 of Clostridium nitrophenolicum. Taxonomy (NCBI): domain Bacteria; kingdom Bacillati; phylum Bacillota; class Clostridia; order Eubacteriales; family Clostridiaceae; genus Clostridium; species Clostridium nitrophenolicum. The sequence continues at coordinate 4,346,403 of NZ_AP042469.1, read as the reverse complement.
ACTCAGTCTTTTAGAGTCTAAGGAAGAGGCTATGGAGTATGCAAAAGGAAAAGGAATAAATAGGATCATAATAGTGTGAATTTATTTTAATCAGGATGAGGAGTTTTAATATGAAGAATAAGAAGACAGTTAGAATAGCCATTACTAAAGGAAGAATTGAAGAAGGTGCTATAGATATATTTGAATCAGCAGGAATTGACTGTAGTCAACTTAAAAATAAAGGAAGAAAGCTTATATTTCATGATGAATATTATAATATAGATTTTGTACTTGTAAAAGCGCCAGATGTGCTAACTTACGTTGAGCATGGAGTAGTAGATATAGGTATTGTTGGAAAAGACACTTTATTAGAGCAGAATAAGAATTTTTATGAGGTTTTAGACCTGAAGTTTGGCTGTTGCAGATTTGCAGTTGCAGGTCCTAAAAATTCAAATTTTTATGAAGGATATAACAGAAAAAAAATAGCAACAAAATATCCTAATGTTGCAAGAGAATATTTTAGAAAAATAGGACAGGATGTTGAAATTATAAAAATAGAAGGGTCTGTAGAACTTACTCCTATATTAGGTTTATCAGATGCCATAGTGGACATTGTGGAAACCGGAAGTACTCTAAAGGAAAATGGTCTTGTGATTTATGAAGATATATGCAGCATAAGTGCAAGAATGGTAGTAAATATGGCTAGTATGAAGATGAAAAAGGATGAGATAGAGGAAATAATTGAAAAAGTTCATAGAGAAGTAAGTTTAAGAGATGTTTTATTAGCAAGTAATGCATAGAAATTTCTAAGGGAAAAGAATGACAAACTATCGTTGTAATTGGAGGATAAATTATGGATATTATAAATGTGGTATACGGAAACACTGAAGAAGGTAAAAGATATTTGGGTAAGCTTAAGGATAGAGAAGAAAGTGTACAACAAGATGTAACAAATACAGTTAAAGATATATTAGGTGACATAAAAGAAAATGGAGATAAAGCTTTAATAAAATACACAAATAAGTTTGATAGTGAGAATGTAAATAAAAATAACATTTTAATAAGCAAAGAAGAAATTAAGCAGGCTTATGAAATGGTAGATAAGGAATTTTTAGATGCTATTAAATTAGCTGCTCAAAATATAGAATTTTTCCATGAAAAACAAAAGAGAAATTCCTGGATGATTACTAAAGAAAAAGGAGTTATGCTTGGACAGAATATCAGACCTTTAGAAAACGTAGGGATTTATGTGCCAGGTGGTACGGCATCTTATCCATCATCGGTACTGATGAATGCTATTCCAGCTAAGGTAGCAGGTGTTAAAAATATAGTTATGGTAACTCCTCCATTAAAGGATGGAAGCATTAATCCTAACATTCTTGTAGCAGCAGATGTAGCTGGAGTCAATAAGATTTACAAGATAGGAGGAGCACAAGCAGTAGGCGCTCTTGCTTTTGGAACAGAAACTATTGATAAAGTAGATAAAATAGTTGGGCCAGGAAATATTTATGTGGCAATGGCAAAAAAGAGTGTTTATGGATACGTAGACATAGATATGATAGCAGGTCCTAGCGAAATTCTAATTATAGCAGATGAAAGTGGAAATGCAGAGTATATAACAGCAGACTTAATGTCACAGGCAGAACATGATAGATTAGCGTCATCAATACTAGTTACTACATCTTTAGAATTGGCTGAAAAAGTAAAAAAGGAATTATCACTACAAGTAGAAATTTTAAGCAGAAAAGATATTATTCTAGATTCTCTAAAAAATTATGGGGTAATTATAATAGTAGATAATTTAAAAGAAGCAATCGATATGTCAAACGAAATTGCACCAGAGCACTTAGAAGTTTGTGTTGAAAATCCATTTTTAGTTTTGGGAGAAATTAAAAATGCGGGATCTATATTTTTAGGATCTTATTCACCAGAACCATTAGGGGACTATATAGCAGGACCTAATCATGTGTTGCCAACCAGTGGAACAGCAAGATTTTTTTCACCACTTTCAGTAGATGATTTTGTGAAAAAATCAAGTTTTATGTATTACTCCAAAGAAGCATTATTTGATGTTGGGGATAAGATAATTAAGCTTGCAGATACAGAGGGGCTTACAGCTCATGCTAATTCAATAGCAGTGCGAATGAAGTAGGAGTATAGGGCTCAAAGACCGACAGTTAACTTCCCTATAGGAGGGCATAATTTGATAAGAGTGGAGAGGTGGATATGGAAGGTATAAGAAGAGCAGAACTTACTAGAACTACTAAGGAGACAGATATTAGTATTGAGATCAATTTAGATGGAGAAGGAAATTACAGCGTAGAAACAGGAGTAGGGTTTTTTGATCATATGCTTACCCTTTTTGCTAAGCATGGTATTTTGGATTTAGATGTAAAGGCAAAAGGCGATCTTTATATAGATTGCCATCACACAATAGAGGATGTAGGGATTACCCTTGGCAAATGTATAGAAAAAGCTCTTGGAGACAAGGCTGGAATAAAAAGATATGGTACTGCTTTTGTTCCTATGGATGAAGCTTTATGCATGATATCTATGGATATAAGTGGGAGATCTTATTTAGTTTTTGAAGGTGAATTTAATTCACAAAAGGTTGGAGAGATGGATACGGAAATGGTAGAAGAGTTTTTTAGAGCACTAGCTTTTAATGCAGGGATAACTCTTCATGCAAAAGTGCTTTATGGAAAAAATGCTCATCATATGATAGAAGGTCTCTTTAAGGCACTTGGAAGAGCTTTAAGAGAAGCAATTACTAAGGATGAAAAAATTAAAGGGGTTATGTCTACAAAGGGAAGTATATAATTTGAACCATGTAGGAAATGAGGGATAAAGTTGAAAGAAAAAAAGATAGCTATAGTAGATTATGGAATGGGAAATTTGAGAAGTGTTGAAAAAGCTTTTGAGTTTATAGGAGCTAAAGCTAAAATAACAGAAAATGCGGAAGAAATAATAAACAGCAGTGGAATACTACTACCTGGCGTAGGAGCTTTTCCAGATGCTATGGAAAATATAAAAAAGTTAGGTCTTGATAAAGTATTAAAGGAAGCTGTTAAAAACGGAACTCCTATTATGGGAATATGCCTCGGAATGCAGCTTTTATTTGAAGAAAGCGATGAAGTAAGAGTAACAGAAGGACTTGGATTTCTAAAAGGAAAAATTAAAAAATTCGAAGTTAATTTAAAAATACCGCACATGGGTTGGAATGATCTTATTATAGATAAGTCATGCGAAGTATTAAAAGATGTTGAAGAAGGTAGCTACGTATATTTTGTACATTCTTTTTATGCACAAATTGAGGAAGAAGGAGTACTTAATGCACACAGCTTTTATGGTATTGATACTCCAGCAGTAGTTAGCAAGGGTAATGTATTTGGACTTCAATTTCATCCCGAAAAAAGTGGAGAACCTGGAATGCAAATGTTAAAAAATTTTTGGGAGTTGATAAAGTGATAGTATTTCCAGCTATAGATTTAAGAGATGGCAAATGTGTTAGATTGTATCAAGGAAAATTTGAAGAATCAGAAGTAGTGGGAGAGGATCCCTTAAAGGTTGCTATGAGCTTTAAAGAAAGTGGAGCAGAATATATCCACATGGTTGATTTAGATGGTGCACTTAATGAAGAGATTAAAAATCTAAAGGTTATATCTGAAGTAGTTAAAACAGTAGGAATTCCAGTAGAGCTTGGTGGCGGTATTAGAGATATAGAAACTATAGATATGCTTATTGAAGCAGGAGTATCAAGAGTAATACTTGGAACAGCCGCTTTAAAAAATCCACAGTTTGTAATGGAAGCAGTAAAAAAGTATGGAGAAAAAATAGCAGTAGGAATAGATGCAAAAAATGAAAAGGTTGCAGTAAACGGATGGCTTAATGTAAGCAGCGTAGATTATATAGATTTTGCTAAGGAAATGGAGAAAATAGGAGTTAAAACTATTATCTTTACGGACATAAGCAAGGATGGTACTCTTCAAGGGCCTAACTTAGAACAACTTGGGAAAATTCAAAACAGTGTAAGCTGTAATATAATAGCTTCAGGCGGAATTAAGGACATTAATGATTTAAAAACTATAAATAAAATGGGCATTTATGGAGCTATTACAGGTAAAGCAATATATTGTGGAAACATAGATTTAAAAGAAGCTATAGAGGAATGTAGATAATTATTTAAATTAAGTTGGTGAAAAAGACCATAGTAGAAGGTGTGTGTTAATAATGAGTAAGTATTGGAGTGAAATCACCAAAAGCATAGAACCTTATGTTTGCGGTGAACAGCCAAAGGATAAAAAGTATGTAAAATTAAATACCAATGAGAATCCATATCCGCCATCACCAAAGGTTTTAGAAGCAATAGGGAATGCAGTAAATGCAGATTTAAGACTCTATCCAGATCCTAATTGTGATGAATTAAGTGAGACTATTGCAAAGTACTATAACTTAGATAGAAATCAGGTTTTTATAGGTAATGGTTCAGATGAAGTGTTAGCTTTATCATTTCTAGCATTTTTTAATAGAAACGAAACTATAATTTTTCCTGATATAAGCTATAGTTTTTATCCAGTTTATGCGGATTTATACAATATAAATTATAAGCTTGCAAAATTAGAAGAGGACTTTTCTATACCTGTTGATGAATTTATGACTGAAAATGGTGGAATTGTAATTCCTAATCCTAATGCACCAACAGCGAAATGTTTGGATATAGCATCAATAAAAAAGATTTTAGATTATAACTCTAATAAAGTAGTTATAATTGATGAAGCCTACATAGATTTTGGAGGAACTTCAGTAGTGAGCCTTATAAAGGATTACTCAAATCTTTTGGTAATACAAACTTTATCTAAATCTCGTTCTTTAGCAGGAATTCGCTTAGGATTTGCCCTTGGTCAAGAGGAGCTTATAGATGGACTAAATAGAATAAAACATTCTTTTAATTCTTATACAATAGACAGAGTCGCTGCTATAGCTGCAGTAGAAGCAATAAAAGATGAAGAATATTTTAAAGAATGTGTATCAAAAATAATAAATACAAGAGAAAAAGTTATTGAAAAATTAATGGTACTTGGTTTTAATGTTGTGCCTTCAAAAGCTAATTTTATTTTTATATCTCATTCTACATGCACTGCAAAAGAACTTTTTACTAAACTAAGAGAAAAAGGTGTATTAGTAAGGTTTTTTAATAAAGATAGAATAAATAATTATTTAAGAATTAGTATAGGATCAGATGAAGAGATGAATTTCTTTATAGAAAAAGTCAAAGAAATTATAGATGAATCTAAAGGCTAGATGACTCAATTTTTTTAGTTAAAGATAGTTTCAACGAAGGATCTAATCATAGGATTCTGTTGCTAGGAAGGTTACTTAAGTATAAAGTGTAGAAAGAGGTGTGGAGTTTGCTTACAAAAAGAATAATACCTTGCCTTGATGTTAATATGGGAAGAGTTGTTAAAGGAGTAAATTTTGTTAATTTAAGGGATGTTGGTGATCCCGTTGAAATAGCAGATTTTTATAATCATGAAGGAGCAGATGAAATAGTTTTTCTAGATATAACTGCTACTCATGAAGGAAGAAACACAATGATTGATGTAGTTAAGCGAACTGCAGAGAAAGTTTTTATTCCTCTTACTGTTGGAGGAGGCATAAGAACTTTAGAGGATTTCAAGGAAATATTAAGAGCTGGTGCAGATAAAATATCGGTAAATTCAGCAGCTATTAGAGACCCAGAGCTTGTTAAAAGAGCAGCTGAAAGATTTGGAAGTCAATGCGTAGTGGTTGCCATAGACGGAAGGAAAAGAGAAGATGGTTCTGGTTGGAATGTGGTTATAAACGGTGGGAGAATAGATACAGGACTTAATGCTTTAGAGTGGGTAAAAAAGGTTGAAGGCTTAGGTGCTGGAGAAATACTTTTAACAAGTATGGATGCAGATGGAACAAAGAATGGATACGACATAGAATTTACAAAGGCAGTGGTAGAGGCTTGCAATATTCCAGTCATTGCCTCAGGTGGTTGTGGAAAATTAGAGCACTTCTATGATGTGTTTAAAGAAACTGGAGCAGATGCAGCGTTAGCAGCTTCACTTTTTCATTATAGAGAATTGAGCATATCACAAGTTAAAAATTATCTTAAAGAAAAATCAGTTGAGGTAAGATTATAAAGTATTTTATTAATGAATTCAGCTAATAGTAGTAATTAACTCTTAATTATAGCAGTTAGAACATTATATAGGTGATGAATGTAGAAAGGTAATAAATATGGAGAATGTAGAATTAAATAATGTAAAAATAGAAATATTAAAAGAAATAGATTTTGCTAAAGGTTTAATTCCGGCAATTATCCAAGATTTCAAAAGTGGAGAAGTGTTAATGCTTGCATATATGAACGAAGAAGCTTTAAAGAAAACTATAGAGACAGGAACAACTTGGTTCTGGAGTAGATCGAGACAGGAATTTTGGAATAAAGGAGCAACCTCTGGACATTTACAATATGTAAAAAATATTAGTGTAGATTGTGACGGAGATACTTTGCTTGTAAAAGTTGATCAAATAGGAGCAGCTTGCCATACTGGAAGTAAAAGCTGTTTTTATAGAAATATTATATAAATAGGGGGTTTTATTAATGGAATTAAAAAATATTGTAGAACAACTTTATGAGGTAATACAAGAAAGAAAAAAAGACCCTATAGAAGGTTCTTACACAAGTTATCTTTTTAGTGAGGGCATAGATAAAATACTAAAGAAAATTGGCGAAGAAAGTGCTGAGGTTATAATAGGAAGCAAAAATAATGACAAAGACGAAGTCGTATATGAAACCTGTGACTTAATTTACCATCTGCTAGTATTAATGGCATATCAGGATATTACTATTGATGATATAGTAAAAGAACTTGAGAAGAGAAGGCAAAAAATATGCAACAAAAAACCAGAGAGAAAATCAGTAGAGGGAATTCATTAAAAACTTGCATTTCGTGAAATAAAAATTTTGCGACATAAGACCCTATATAGAGAATTAGGCTGAAAGTTAACTTATACGCCGGTATGTGTTTCCAAGCTTCAGTACGTTAAAAATTTTTAGTCAGTCTAAAGCTTGTGCTTCAAGATAACCTAAGAACTTTCGAGAACTCGCTACGCTCAAACAACTCTAAAGTTCTAAGGTTCTCTTAAAACCCTTCACTAAGACTAACACAAAATTTTTAAATCTATCTTCAGCTTTGGAAACATATCCCTCTGTATAAGCTAACTTTCTAGTTAGTTTTTCTATAAAAAAATGCGTCGCAAAATTCTTGAATTTCCAAGCAATGGCGAAAAAATTATAGCTTTAAGATGTAGTGTTTAGTTTATTAATTATAGTAACATAATTTATACAGTGGTTACATATATCATGGAATCTTACCTTCAAATCCTCACTAAGGTCAGGATTAAAATATATTTCGGAGGCCTCAACAGATATAAGAAAGCCCGAAATTTTTTTATTATACAACTTTACCAGCTCTAATAAAGTCAATGTGTTTTGCGAAAAATGTAAAGTATCAGGATCGATTTGTTCTAGCGGAGTTACAGTAACAGTTCCAGGCTCAATATCGTAATAGCTTGAATCTAGAACTACTAAAAAATCGTCGTTTTTTATTTTATCCATACAATATTCTATCTTTGTTTCACCAATTATTGTTTCAAATCCCAATAGTTTAAAATCATAGTGTAAAAGCTCGGCAATTTTTACACCTATTCCATCATCACACATCACTATATTGCCTATAGCAATAATCTTCTTGTTCATAGCAACCTCCCAATCCTTTGTTTCAATAAAATATATGCATATGAACAGCTATTAAATGCTAATTTTTTAAAGTTGTTAATAGGAATTTAAGTATATGCTAGTGAGCCTGATGTTATTCATTTTAAATATAAGAAAGCGCGGCCAATATATTAATATATTAGCCGCGCCATTTAATTATGTTATTTTTAATAAGTTCTTTTAAGAAGATATTCAGTAACTTCATTTAAAACTATTTTATATGGATTTTCTGGCAGTTTATTAATTAGCTTAAAAGCTTTTTCAGTATATTTATGTGCAAGTTGTTTTGCACTATCTATGCCGTTATATTTGTTTACTAAAAGCATAAGATCCATCACATCCTCATCTGAAAAAATTTGTTTTTCTAGATAGGGAATAAAGGAACTTTTATTTTTTCGAGCGGCATAGATAAAGGGTAAAGTAAATATTCCTTGCTTTATATCAACTGTGGCAGATTTTTTTATTGAATCATTAGAGCCTGTATAGTCTAATATGTCATCGATTATTTGAAATGCCATGCCTATATTATGACCTATATGCCAAAATCTTTTGCAAAGGGCATCAGTACAACCACTTTCTGCGGCACCGGCATATAATGACAGTGAAAATAATTCAGCAGTTTTACCGGAAATCCTATTTAAGTAATTCTTGACTGAAAGAGTATTATCAAATCTTGAGTTAAACTGATCTATTTCACCTAAACAAATTCTCGACATAGAATTACTGTCTATTTTAATGTTTTCTAGGGTTGTAGAAGAAGCCAAGATTTTAAAGCAGACACAGAAAAGGAAATCCCCTATATACACTGCGTAGTCTTTTCCATATTTTGATTGAATAGTTTCCTGACCCCTTCTAAGTTTAGCATCATCAATAATATCATCATGAACTAAAGTTGCCATATGAAGCATTTCAACGGCAGCTGCTAAAGGTATTGCTTTCTTAGGATTATAGCTGCCAAAATGGGAAGATATTATAACAAAAGCAGGTCTTAGTAACTTTCCACCAGAGCGAATTAATTCCTTTATAGAATTCTCTATTTTTTTATCTTTACATTTAATGTTACTCTCCATTAGAGAAACTACGGCTTTTAGTTCATTACTTACATCATCGTATTTATTCCACATTTTATCCATAAGATTATTCCTCAAATCTAGTGATTATTTTTAACTACGAGTTTATACTTCCTTCATGAGATATAAATTCCTTAACCTGTAGTTCCTGATTATAAACAGGTATTCTTTTTCCAAACCGCCATTTACTCAATTGCTCACTTATCCATGGCATCACCCAATAATCTAAACCAAAGGTTCTTCCAGCTCCAGACATTAATGCAATAGCACCGAAGAAGTACCATAGTATATCCCATCCTGCCATAGCAGAAAGTACAAAGTTAGCAACTAAAAAGGCAGAGGCGGCACTTGCTAAAAATGTAAATAATCCTGCAAGTAAAGCTAATCCAATGCATATTTCTGTAAATACAACCATTCTTTGAAACCAAATTGCAATATCAGGATTAGGTATCATTACATTCATCAAGAATTTATAAAAGCCTGGCATATGACTTAATATAGGTATTGGTTGAGCGGAAGCAGCTTGTGCAGCCGCATCAGCACTTTTAACATATTCTGAAGCTCCTGAGTTAGCAGCAGAAACTAACCATTCAAAAGGAAGTTTTATATTTCCAGATTTAAGCCAGCTATCAGGACCAGGTCCAGATATTACAGATAGAAGTCCTTTTTCAGCCCAGGTACCTTCGCCAACAAATTTCTTTAATCCTTCTAATACCCAAAGAGATCCTATAAATAATCTAAGAGGTACAAGCCATAGTCGGTTTCCTTTCGATGATAAATGACCTCTCATTATACTTCGTTTATCTTCAATTGAGAAAAATTCATGTACTAAGTAATGGTAACAAGCATTTATCCCATTTACTCCCCATAGATAATGGAGGTTAACTAAGTGTTTCATAACCATAGCAAAGAAGCCAGATAATTTAAAGCCCGAAAGGTTTGCTACACAGTATCTTCCGCCAATAGAAACCATAAAACCATGATACTTTGGCTTAAATTTAGCTAATTTTTTAGATTCTAGTAATGCGGATATATTATTCGCTATTGTGTCGCCAGTTTGCATTGCTGCTTCAACAATTTGAGGATTTCCTTTACTCGGTTCTTCCTCATAGTAAGAAATATCTCCAACTACAAATACATCTTCTTTTCCTACTACTTGCATATATTCATTTGTAATTAGTCTTCCCGCTCTTCCCTTTTCTAGACCATATTCAGAGGACTGTTGATTGGCTTGTATACCACAGGTCCAAATAAGAGTTTTAGTTGAAATTTCATCTCCATTTTTAAGCTTTATAGAATTTGGCGTCACTTCAATAATAGGCGAATCTTTTATTAGATCTATTTTATGCTTAAACATATATCTCTCAGCTTTGTTTGCTTGTTTACGATCTAGCATATTCAAAATTGTAGACATGGCTTCCACAACTAAAATTCTAACTTCTTTTTCATCTACATTGTAATCTTTTGATAGCTTACTTTTCCATTCAAGAAGTTCTCCAGCCATTTCGATTCCAGTAAAGCCAGAACCTGCTATTGTAAAAGTAAGAAATTCTTTTCTTTTGTTTTCATCTCTTTCTTTTGCTGCATTTGAGAACATTGAATGTATATGCTCCCTTATACGAATTGCATCTTCAAAGGACCAAAGTGTAAAACCATTTTCTTTTACACCTGGAACGTTAAAGAAGGCTGGTTCAGAGCCAGTGCCTATTACCAGATAATCATAATTATATTCTCCAAAAGTAGTAGTTACAATTTTTTTATCAGTATCTACTTTAGTAATATAATCAGTGACCACCTTTACCTTTGTTCTATGGAATATTTTACTTAACTCAATTTGTACAGATTCCGGTTGAACTCTTCCACCAGCAACCTCGTGAAGTTCTGTCATCAAAGTGTGGAATGGGTTTTTATCAATTAGTGTAATTTTTACATTAGGATTTTTTTTGTATTTTTTAGCTAGTTTTTTTGCTACCCTTATACCACCATATCCAGCACCTAAAATAAGTATTTTCGCATCATTAAACATAATCCCCCCCCTTGTAATACCACATAATTTGGTTAAGATGTAAATTAATCCATAATAACATTTTATATCTAAATTTATAATATGTCCATATGAGTTATGAATAGTATAAAAGGATTTATTTGTTATAAATTAACTAAATATATAGAGTAATAGTAAATTTAATCAATTAAATGAATAAATTTCACATTATTTATAATTAAAATTAAATTAATTACTAAAATTTAGGTTATTATATATTTGTAAAATATATACAATATTGTTCGAATATAGTATAATTAGATTATCCAACAAATACTGATAATGTTTTAATACTTATTATATTGTTATGGGGGAGTGTAATATGAAAAAAAAGTTTTTATTAGGTTTATTAGTATCAGTAATTATAAGTACAGGCTTACTAGCTGGGTGCGGTGAAAAGAAAGAAGCAGCACCTGCTAATTCAAATTCAACAACTCAAGCAGCTTTTAAAGATGGAAAGTACAAGGCTGAAGCTTCAGACTTCGATGAAAGAGGATGGAAGCCATTTGCAGAGATGGAAGTAAAGGATGGAAAAATCACTTCAGCTAAATTTGACTATGTTAATAAAGATGGAAAATTTAAAACTCAAGATGCAGGTTATAACAAAGCAATGGAAGAAAAGAATAAAACAAACCCAGCTAAATACACTAAGGAGTTGACTGACTCACTAGTAGCAAAACAGGATCCAACAAAAGTAGATACTGTAACTGGGGCAACTACTTCTACAAACAATTTTAAAAAGCTTTCTACTCAGCTAGTTGAAAATGCGAAAAAAGGTGATACTTCAGTAGTAAAAGTTACTATAGGAAAGTAATGAAATAATAGATAAGTAGTCTTAAAAAGACCTTAGGTATTAGATAAACCTAAGGTCTTTTATTAAGCAGAGAACTCAAATCTTAAGCAGGCATCCAAAATCTTAAGTAGATATCCCAAATCTATGATTTGGTGATAGTCACTTACACAGAGTGCTGATTTTGAGATGATCGCTTACACAGAGTGCTGATTTGTAGTGAATCGCTTACTCATTCGACGGAAGGAGAAGGAGTTTCATTTAATAAAACTGGAGGGTTAGAAGATGTCATTAAGTAGCTTTTTAAAATTTGTTGAAATTAGAACTAAAATAGCTAGTGTAATTCCTTTTGCACTAGGAGCAACCTATTCCTTGTATCACTATAAAAGCTTTAAACCTTACAATTTTATAATAATGTTTATATCGCTAATTGCTTTTGATATGGTTACAACAGCTATAAATAACTATTGTGACTATAAAAAAGCAAGTAAATTCCATTTAGATAGTTGTAAAGTTGAAAACATAGTTATAGAGGGCGGTATTAAGGAATCCACAGCCTTAGTTGTAATATTTAGTTTGTTAGTCATCGCAGTTACTTTTGGAATTATATTAGCTTTAAATACAAATATAATTGTTCTTTTTATAGGGGCTGTTTCATTCTTTATAGGTATATTTTATACTTTTGGTCCAATTCCAATTTCACGTATGCCATTAGGTGAACTATTTTCAGGTTTTTTTATGGGATTTGTGATTTTATTTTTATCAATTTATATTCATATATACGATCAAAATATTATAGGATTGGTATATAAAAACAATATTTTAACTTTAAATGTAAATATAATAGAAGTATTTTACATATTTTTAAGCTCTATACCTGCTGTGACTGGTATATCAAACATAATGCTATCCAATAACATTTGTGATATGGAAAAAGATATAATAAATAAGAGATATACATTGCCATACTATATAAGTAAAAAAAGGGCATTACAGCTTTTTAAAATTTTCTACTTTATCGGATACATAGATATAATAATACTGATTGCAATAAAGTTAATTCCGAGTATAGCTATGTTGGTATTAATTACAATAATTCCAGTAAGTAAAAATATAAAAGCTTTCACTGAAAAACCTGTTAAGAGTGAAACCTTTGTATTGTCTGTGAAGAATTTTATTCTTATAAATATATCTATAGTTTTATGTATAGGTATGGCAACTTTAATTAATTCTTAGCACTAGGAGCTATTCTTAGTGCTATTTTGTTTTTTTAGTGTATATAATTTAATGAAAGGGCTGTACTTATAGCTATAATATTATCGCTAATTATAATGGAGAAGGAGGGAAGCCAGCTTATGTTGCAGTAAATGGGATAGTATATGACGTAAGTGTGAATCCTGCATGGGGAGGCGGAACTCATTATGGATTATATTCAGGAAAAGATTTAACTAGTGAATTTTCTGGATGTCACATGGGGAATGTAGGAATTTTAAACAGCCTTCCCAAGATAGGAACTATAAAAAAATAAGGGGGAATATATAATGCATGATACTATATTACTAAATAAAATATCAGATTCTTTAGAAGCTCTTTGCAAGGCTCATAACATAAAGAGGATTAAAAGATTGTCAATTATTGTTGATAAAAATAGCCACGTGGATTCAGACAATCTTTATGATCATCTTCGCAGCTTTAACAGCAACCTAGCGGGAGAATGGACTGAAATTGTAGTTGAAAAAGAACAGCTGGATAGCCAAGTAGCAATTCTACACAGCATTGAAGGTGATAAGGAGAACGTTGAAGAGTAAATACTAACAAAAGTTTTTTAATAATTTATGAAATGAAAGAAGGGAGCGATTTTCGCTCCTTTTTTCATCCAAACATACTATAATTTTTATGAAATATGTGGCATAATATAGGTGGTTAAAGATGGTGCAAAAACAATAATAATAAGTTTGTTTTGTGGTAGTTAGGAGGAGTTCAAATAATGATAAATAGATTAAGTAAAGCCAAAGAAGAAGTTGAAAAAGCTTTTAATAATGATAAACCTGAGGATATGGGCAAAATGGCAAAAAGATTTAAAAATTTATATTTTGAATGTTTGCAAAAGGGAGAGGAAACTAGAGAGTTTCACTATGCAGAATATATAAAAAAGGTAATTATGCTGTATTTCGAAAATATACTTAATGGATATGGTGATGCAGAAAATTTATATGATGAGTGTGAGTATGAAGCTCATTTAGCAGGAATAACTCCAAATATAGCGATTACATATTAATAGCTGTTCTTATTATAGGAGAATATTGTTATTATATTCTCCTATAATAAGAAAATAATTTTATTTAATTAATCCGTATCTGACAATTTCTAAGCTAACATCAACATCGAAGGAAATATTTTTATATACTTCTTCCCACTTATGTTTCTGCCAAAAGGAATTATGCTTAGCTCTAACTAAGTTTCCAATACCTAGAGGATCACTTCCTACTTCTTGTGTATATTTTAATAATTTCATGCATTCTGATTTTAGTTCCTTAGCCATTAGTTCTTCATATTCTTTTTGTATTTCTTTTTTGTCTATGTGATTCCATTCACGCTCATCGTAATCACCTTTAAAGGCTAAAGATATTTTAACTGTAGGGATGTCATTTTCAATACTAACATTTATTTTTTTCTTAGGTTTAGTAAGCATGACTGCAGCTCCAGTTTTCCCAGATGAATCATTTTTAGAAGGGCCTACAGTGGTAAAAATATATTCTGTTTTAGACATTTTACCTTGCATTGCTAAAAGTAATGAGGTTTGCTTAGGTTTAATTTTTCCTACTAGCTTATCGCCAGAAAATAGTGCAGCGCCATCAACTCGTATGCCTTTTCCCATTTCTGTTTCTATTTTAACTATAGGGGTTATAGGATCTATACCGGGAGCGAAGTAAGCGCGGGCAAAATCAAATATTGATGTATTAGGGCAATAGGCGTTTTCAAAATTATTAATAACTAACTGATGAAGATAAAATGCAGACCTTGGTTTGTCTCCAAGTTTTTGGGAATAATTAAATAATTCCTTGGGGCTACTTTCGCTAACGATTACATATGCGATAGCAGGATTTGCAGGATCTCGTTCTAATATTTCTAAAAGATTAATAATGCCTTTTTTAGCCAAAGAGTCTGATATAAGCATCTGTTGTACCTTTCCACCTTGTAATAACTTAGCAGACATTTGTATAGCTTTTTCTCTTTGTTCTCTAACAATCTCTACATCACTGAAAAGCAACTCCACCTGTTCTTTCTTATTGGGATCTGTTACTGGAGAGGTGTAGGATACAAGCAATCTATTGTCCGGAGAAGATTCTATGCCAACTTGTAAAATAAATCCTATTTGTTCATAAACTTTTTGATCCCAACAACCAGTGAGCAGAAAAGGAATAGATATAATAATAGAGAAAAGTATTAAATACTTCTTCATTTCATCGTTACACCTCTCTTATTAACAAAAGAAAATAGAAAAGATATAATAAGGTAAACAACAACTCCAATACCTAAGTAATTTACCATTTCAGCAAACTGACCTAATTGAACTAAGTCCTTTGGTATACTGCTTAATGTTAAAATGAATATAGAAAATACTATTATAGGAAGCACTTCATTGTCTAATTTAAAAATTAATCTTATAAAATGATATGAAGAGCAATAATAACTTCTTACAGCACTTCCCATTACAGGAAACCAAAGAATTATGAAAAATATATCTGCTCTCTCAAATATAGGAAGTCTAATAGAAGTTGCTATGGTAAGCAATGGGAAGGCACTTAACTCTAGCTTTTTTTCTCCAGCTAATATAGTCAATAAAAAAACTATTAATGTAAAGAAGAGAGTAGTAAATATATTAGCATATACAGCATACTTAATAGCTTTATCTTTATCAGTAACATGAGGATAGACAATTGTAGCTAACTCAAAGCCTAAATAGGAAAAACTAGAAATAAGGACTCCTTGTAAAATCGAAGGAATTCCTGCAAGTCCTAAAGGTTGTATAAAAGATAAATCTGCATGTTTTAGTATTGACAAATAGAATACTATAGCAACAATATAAGAAAGAGATATTAAACTAGATAGTCTAGCTAGAACTTTAAACCCCTTAGAACATACATATATAGATGATAATAATAATACAACAGAAATAGCAAAGTCTGGAGTAAGTCTTAATAATGTTACTTTAGTAAATTCTGCAACAGATCTAGCTACAACACTAGTAGTAAAAGATAAATATGCAAACAACCCAAAGTTTATAAAAGTACCTAAAATTTTGCCATATAAAAGTATATTAATCTGAAAAATAGATTTATTCGAATATCTACTTAAGAAAAGCATTATAAAATATACAGCTATAATACATAGGATTCCTGTCAATAAAACTGATATCCAGCCGTCATGCCCAACTTTTTCAGCTAAGGTAGAAGGAAGAGAAAGGAGTCCGAAACCTATTTCAGAGGATACAATAAATATCATAAGTTGCTTCGAAGTAATATTATGCTTTTTATTATTGATCATTTTTTCCTCTCTCCTTATCAATAGGCTTTGATTGGTCAGGTCTCTTTTTCATATACTTAAGCGGAAGGCGTACAAATACATCCTTTAAGTCTTTAAACTTAAATGGAACAATAGGAGAAAAATAAGGCTGACCTAAAGATTCTAGAGATAATAAATGAATAAGCAGCAGTATCCAGCATATTAGCATTCCTATTAACCCATAAGTTGCAGAGGCAATCATAATTATAAATCTAAAAAATCTTATAGCAAAACCCATATCAGATATTGGGGGGGTGTAGGAAGCTATAGCAGTTATTGCCACAACTATAATCATTAACACGCTGACTAACCCTGCCTGAACTGCTGCTTGCCCTACAATAATGCCTCCGATAACACCTATAGTTGATCCTATGTATGAAGGAAGCCTTATTGAGGCTTCTCTTATGAGCTCTATTGTAAGCTCCATAATTAAAGCTTCTATATATGGAGGAAAAGGTACCCTTTCTCTGGATTCTGCAAGTGGAATCAACAACCTAAGAGGAACCATATAGTAGTGAAAGGATGTTATGGCTATATATATCCCTGGAAGAAATAATGCTAGCAGCATTGCCAATTCCCTTAATAAACCTATGAAAGATCCAGATATCCAACTGGAATTATAGTCGTCTGGTGCTTGAAGGAAAGAAAACATTGAAACTGGAGCAATTGAGGAAACAGGAGAACCATCTATCATAACAGCAAATCTACCCTCAAGCAGCATAGCCATGACCTTATCTGGTCTTTCAGTAGATAAAAACTGTGGAAATGGAGAGTTTGGCGAACTTGATATAAGTTGTTCTATATACCCAGTTCCAATCATTCCGTCAAAATCAATATTTTTAATTTTGTTATATAAATCATTTAAAATATCTTGGTTAGCAATACCGTGTATGTAGGCAATAGCTACCATTTGGTTGGATGAAGTTCCAACACGGAGCAATTTAAATTTAAGATTATTATTTTTTATTTTCCTTCTTAATATTGCAATATTAATATTAAGAGTTTCAACGAAACCTTCATGAGACCCCTTTATGTTTTTTTCTACAACTGGCTCTTCGATAGCTCTTTTTTCAAATTCTCTTAAAATACAGGACACAGCAAATCCCATTCCGTTAAAGATAAATACATATTCACCATATAATACTTTATCTACTATAGAGGGGATGTCATAATAAAAACCAATATTGGACACAGGAAGAGTTCTAACTTTATTTTCATCACAAAGCTCTTCAGATGACATGGAGAGTATATGAGATATAAAATCTCTCTGTACTAAATCAAAGTTTACTAATCCTTCTATAAATATAAAGTACCCTTCTACCTCATCTTTTAAATATACTTTTCTCATAATAATATCAGGACAATCACTAAAGCTTTCATTTAGGTTCTTGAGGATATCACTATATGAAGGTATTGTATTATTGCTCATAGATTTAACACCTCTATATTTAGTTGCAAAGCTAATATATTATAGATATACCCAAAATACACTAAATTATTAAAGTTTGATTTAGATCACAGAATCTTAAAATATAAGAGAATATAATGATTATATAAAATTAAGTTAAATATCAAGGAGGTAATTGTATATGAATTTATTTGTTGCACAGGTTGATGCAAGAAAGTATCAACCTAGAGATAAGCATGCAGTAATAATGAAGACTTTTGAAGATTTAAAAGCTGGAGAAAAAATGGAATTAATAAATGATCATGATCCACGTCCACTTTACTATCAATTTTTAGCTGAATACACAGATCAGTTTCAGTGGGAATATCTTGAGCAGGGGCCAGAGGTTTGGCGTGTATCTATAGGTAAGAAATAAACTGTAATAAATTTTCATACTATAAAATATAGAATGAAATTAAAGTAGGATTGTCTTGGAATTAGAGACAATCCTATTTTATTTTGAGAGTGAAATATGTAAAATTTGTGTAAACTCATTGTTTTATATCAATATAATTACAAATGTGGAATTAATAACATTGATATATAATACTAAAGTTATGTTAGAATAAAAAGGACAGGCTAAATAATACATGTACAAGGAGATGAATCTATGTTTGGCAGAAAGAATTTTTTACTAACATTTTTAGCATTTCTGTTTATTACTTTTTTATCAACTATTAAAGTATCTGCAGCTCCTGAAATTCAAAGGTTTGGAGGCAGCGACAGATACGAAACTTCTATTAAGGTTTCTCAAAACAACTGGCAGAAATCAGACTACGTAATATTGGTATCCGGAGAAGATTTCCCAGATGCCTTAAGTGCAGCACCTTTAGCTAAAAAGTATAATGCGCCTATCTTATTAAATGCAGGGACTGTACTAAAAGATTCTGTTAAAAGTGAGATTGTAAGACTTGGTGTAAAAAACGTTATGATAGTAGGGGGAACTGGTGTAATGCCTACTAGCATAGAGAGCCAGCTAAGTTCTATGGGCATAAAATCAAGTCGCTTACAGGGACAAGACAGATATGAGACAAGTGTAGAAGTTGCTAAAAATATAGGTGCAGGTAATGGCATAATAGTGGCATCAGGAGAGAATTTTCCAGATGCAGTATCTGTTGCTTCAATAGCAGCTGTAAAGCAAATACCTATATTACTTACTCCGAAAGATAAGCTTCCAGATGTTACAGCTAAATTTATAAGCAGTAATAATGCTAGCAGTGGCTATATTGTAGGTGGTACAGGAGTCGTAAGTGATTCGGCAGCAAGCAGTCTTGGAAATTATAAAAGATTAAGTGGACAGGATAGATATGAAACAAATTCGGCTATTATAAATGAATTTGCTTCAAATATAAGTTTTAATACTGTATATGTAGCGAATGGTGAAGGTTTTGCAGATGCACTATCTGGTTCAGCGGCAGCAGCAAAAACTTCATCACCGGTAGTATTGGTACATAATTCAAATGGAAGTCAGCAGCCTATAGTTAAGAGCAATATAAAATCTATATATACAATCAATGTACTTGGCGGAACAGGGGTAGTAGCGGATTATGTTATACAAAATCTTATAACTGGCCCTATCATAATAACTATAGACCCAGGTCATGGAGGATATGATTCTGGAGCTGTAGGCCCAAATGGAACTTATGAGAAAAACGTAACTTTAGCTGTATCGTTAAAGGTAGGAAAAATACTTCAGCAAAATGGAATAGGTGTAGTATACACAAGAACAAGTGATAGTGTATCTTGGCCAGCAGATGTTGTTCAAGACCTTCAAGCAAGGTGTGATATATCTGACAATGCTGGAGCTAATTACTTTGTATCAATACATACTAATAGTGCAGACGCATCAGAGGCTCGTGGAACAGAAACATATTACTATGATGGAAGTTCAGCAGGTCAAAAATTAGCACAGGCAATACAGACGGAACTTATTAATTCTACAGGATTTGTAGATAGAGGAATAAAAACTGCAAACTTCTATGTTTTAAAGAACACGGCAGCACCTTCTGTATTAGTGGAACTTGGATTCATAAGTAATCCAACTGAGGAAGCGCTTTTAGCAAGTGATAGTTTCCAAAACAAACTTGCGCAATCAATAGCGAATGGAATAATAAAAACTGTAAGATAATTGGAAAACCCTTAGATGAAAAAACATCTAAGGGTTTTAATTTAATATGGAAACTAATGAAGGATTATACTATAAAAATTTATGGCAATACTAATAATATGAAAAATTTGATATAATTGTATTTGTGAAATAGGTGAAAAAAAGAAGGTGAAAGTATGTCTCATTTATCTGCTAAAGAAAGCTATAAACATCTTATAGATAGGATTAATCGGTTTCCACAGGGAGCCCCTCCTTCTAAAACTCTATATAAAATTTTAAGTATTTTATTTAGCGAGAAGGAGGCTGAGTTAGTAGCTACTCTTCCAATAAAACCCTTCACAGCCAAAACTGCAAGTAAGATATGGAATATGGAAGAGGTAGAGGCTAGAAAGATATTAGATAGATTAGCGAGTAGAGCTATATTATTAGATGTTGATAATAATGGAACACAACAATATATGCTTCCGCCACCTATGGCAGGCTTTTTTGAATTCGCACTTATGAGGACTAGAAATGATATAGACCAAAAGTTATTAAGTGAACTTTATTACCAATACATGAATGTAGAAGAGGATTTTATTAAAGAATTATTTTTTAGTTCTGAAACACGACTTGGAAGAGTATTTGTACAGGAGGGAGTGCTTTCAAATAAGAATTCTGTTCATATATTAGATTATGAGAGAGCTAGTAATGTTATAAAAAATGCTTCTCATATAGGAATAAGTATGTGCTATTGCAGACATAAAATGCATCATATTAATCGTGGTTGTGATGCTCCATTAGATATATGTATGACTTTTGATAATGTTGCATCCTCTCTAGTAAAGCACAAATTTGCTCGTGAAGTAGAAGTATCAGAAGGATTGGAACTTCTTCATCAAGCATATGAACATAACTTGGTTCAATGTGGAGAAAATGTAAGAGAAAAGGTCACATTTATTTGTAACTGTTGTGGTTGTTGCTGCGAAGCTATGATTACAGCAAAAAAATTTGGAATGCTTCATCCTGTACATACTACAAATTTCATACCTAAGGTTGATGAAAATAATTGTATAGGATGCGGAAAATGTGTAAAAGCATGCCCAATAGGGGCTATAAAAATGATTTCTAACGGTGACGATAGCAAGAAGCGCTATGCTAAAATTGACGAAGATATATGCCTTGGATGCGGAGTATGTGTACGGTCTTGCTCAAAAAAGAGTATTAGTTTAGAAAGGCGGAAAGAGCATATAATAACTCCCGCTAATTCCGTTCATAGAGCAGTATTAATGGCAGTAGAAAAAAATCAGCTGCAAAATTTAATATTCGATAATCCTGCGCTAGGAAGTCATAGAGCAATGGCAGCAATTTTGTCAGCTATATTAAAGTTGCCTCCTATGAAACAGGCAATGGCAAGCAAACAGATGAAGTCTGTGTATCTAGAAAAGCTAATTAAAAAGATAGATATTTAAATATTTTAAAGAAAGGAGAATACCTTTCTTTTTTTTGATAAAAATATCAATTAAATAATATTAAGAGAAATATGAAGAAATATAAAAAAATTTGTAGAAAAAACACAAAAAACTACCTTGTAGAGTTGTTGTATAATTATTTAGTTTTTTTTATACTTATAGAAGTTTCTTTGGACCTGCATAAATAAAGATTTTTGTGAATTAATATTGGAGGATAAAATATGAATATATTTAGAAAAAAATCTGTAGAAGATTTTAGAGATGCAGCTAAGAAAAGTGGACTTAAGAAAAAGTTAAGTGCCTTTGATTTAGCTGCCCTTGGAATTGGATCAGTAGTGGGAACTGGCATATTTGTTGCTACTGGTCAGGGGTCACAATTAGCAGGCCCTGCTGTTACATTATCCTTTATAATAGCCGCTATTACAAGTGCACTTTGTGCATTAACATACTCAGAACTTGCCACGATGTTTCCCGTTGCAGGAAGTACTTATTCTTATTCATATGTGGCTTTCGGTGAAATTTGGGCATGGCTTATAGGGTGGAATTTAATACTTGAATATCTTGTTTCTGGAGCTGCTGTTGCTGCAGGATGGTCTGGAACATTTGTTGGAATGTTAAAAGACTATGGTATAAATTTACCAACGGCGATTACAAATTCCCCTCTTTCAGGAGGAATTGTAGATTTACCAGCTATTATAATTACAGCAGTTGTAACCTGGCTGCTCTATATTGGTGTATCGGAAAGTGCAAAAATAAATAACATTATAGTTGGTGTAAAGATATTCGTTATACTTGTATTTATTTTTCTTGGAATAACCCATGTGAATCCTGTAAACTACCATCCATTTGCTCCTTTTGGATTCAAAGGAGTAATGTCTGGAGCTGCAATAATATTCTTTGCATTTATTGGATTTGATGCAGTTTCAACAGCTGCAGAAGAAACTGAAAATCCCAAAAGAGATGTGCCCCTTGGATTGGGAATATGTATGATTTTAGTTATTATTCTTTATATAGCTGTTTCTTTAATACTTACTGGAATGGTGCCTTTTAAATTAATTGATGTAAATAATGCCCTTCCAGGAGCTCTGTCAAGAATAGGAGTTACTTGGGGATCTGCATTAGTTGGTGCTGGAGCGGTTTTAGGAATGATTTCTACATTACTTGTAACTTTATATGGACAAATTAGAATATTTATGGTTATGTCAAGGGATGGACTATTACCTAAATCTTTTGCTGCTATAACAAAAAAATATAGTACCCCTGGACGATGCACTATAATTACAGGTATTGTAACATCTATTATGGCTGGATTCTTACCTTTAGGTATGATTATGGATTTATGTAATATAGGAACTCTTTCTGCTTTTATATTTGTATCCTTAGGAGTTATTATATTAAGAAAAACCATGCCAAATATTGAAAGAAAATTTAAATGTCCTGGTGTTCCTTTTACGCCAATTTTAACAATAATTTTTTGCTTATATCTAATGATGAGTTTACCATCAGTTACTTGGATTAGATTTGCAATATGGACGGCAATAGGAGCTGTTATCTATTTTATGTATGGTATGAAGCACAGCACTTTAAATGATAGAGATGATATAGAAAGTAAAAAGAAAGCTTAATTATAAAAATTATACGACATAAGACCCTATATAGGGAATTAGGCTGAAAGTCAGCTTATACGACGGGATATGTTTCCAAGCTTCAGCACGTTAAAAACTTTTAGCCAGTCTAAAGTTTTTAAATCTACTTCAGCTTTGGAAACATATCCCTCTGTATAAGCTAACTTTCTAGTTACTTTTCCTATAAAAACTGTGTCGCATATTTTTTATATTATGTTGCTAAAAGGCCCAATTACCATTCTTGAATATATGAACTACTTCATCATCTCTAGTTTCTCCAGTTATATCAAGATCTGGCGAACCTACCATAAAATCTACATGTGTTAAAGAAATATTTGCTCCAGATTTTTCAAGCTTTTCTTCATTCATATTACTGCCACCTTCAAGGCATATAGGATAGGCTTCACCTAGAGCTAAATGACATGAAGCATTTTCATCAAATAATGTATTGTAGAATATTATATTTGAATTTGATATAGGTGAATCATAAGGCACTAAGGCAACTTCTCCAAGGTAATGGGAACCTTCATCCGTTTCTATTAGCTTCTTTAATGTTTCATAACCTTTCTCAGCTGAAAAATCTACAATTTTCCCATCTTTAAAAATCAAAGTAAAATTATCAATTAAATTTCCACTATAATTAAGTGGCTTTGTACTTTTTACCTTACCATTTACTCCTGTTTTTAAAGGAAGAGTAAATACTTCTTCAGTAGGCATATTTGCAACAAAATATGTTTGTTTTGAATTATACTCTCCTCCACCAGCCCATATATGTTTTTCAGGCAATTCAATAGTTAAATCTGTGCCCTTTGAAATATAGTGAAGCTTTTTAAATTTCTTTTCATTTAAAAATTCAACTTTCTTTTGAAGATTATCTAAATGATCATTCCAAGCATCTATAGGGTTATCCTTATCAACTCTTACTATTTTAAATATGTTTTCCCAAAGTTTTTCAATTGCGCTCTCCTCAGATAGGTTAGGGAAAACCTTTTTCGACCATGCTTTTGTAGGTATTGAAACAATAGACCATGCTACTGTGCTATTCATTATATATTCTCTATATTTTTTTAATGCAATAGATCTAGTTTTATTTGACTCTGCAATTTTTTTCGGATCTACATCTCTTAAAAGCTCTGGATTTGATGCTGAAATAGATAAAAATGCTGCTCCATTTTTAGCTAGCTCCTCATAGCCTTCAGCTTTCCATTTAGGAAACTCTTTAAATGCCTCCTCCGGTGCATTCATAAATTTAATAAGAGTAAGTTCTTCATCACTCCACTCTACATGGACTTCTTTAGCACCTGCCTTATATGCTTCTTTAGCTACAATTCTTGTAAATTCTGCACATTCTATAGGTGAGTTTATAACAAGAGTCTGACCCTTTTGAAGATTTACACCAACTCTTACTGACAGTTCAGCATACTTACTTAGAAGGTTTTCAAAATTATCCATAATACCTCTCCTTTAGTCATCATTAGCATTAAAATTATATCACATATGAAATATTTGAGCTTTATACAACTATTTTATCAAACATTGGGAAAATATCAATATTTAAAAATATTTACAAAATATGGTACGATGTTTTAAAATTTATATATGGATTGTAAATATATAGAAAAGTGATAATTAAGGTTTTACAGGGAGGTAATTCAATGGGGATAGATTATTATAGGAGAAGATCTAGAATTGAGGCAATAAGTAATTCACATAATTATTGCGATTATATGAAAAAAGATAATAATGAAACTCGAAAAGCCACTACTATAAAAAATAATGTAAGCTTTATTAATGTACTTAAAGAAAAAATTAATGAATTAAATAATAAATAATTTTGGCAATTTGCTAGTAGCATTCATATAATAGATTCCTATATCAGAATTATAGATATAGGAATTTTTATTATTTTGTTATAATTTAAATAAAATGGTTTGAAATTTAATAAACTAAGTGTTAATTGGAAAGTAATAAAGGAGTGAAGGACAGTGAAAAGAGGAGCTGTGGAAAGAAATTTTAGAAAAATAAAGAACCAAATAAATCAGATAGATGAAATAGTTAGACATACTAAAACCAATGCACTTTGGGAACATGAAGCTTCAATAAGAAAGAAAATAAAGCTATTGGAGGAGTTTGAAAATCAGGGGTTAAGGGATTATAAAGTAGTTTATGAGAAATATATAGAGATTTTTGACTATATATCAGAAAGACTTGTGGAGGATTATAATAGAAAAAATCATACTAGTTTCAGACTTAATGAAATAATAAGAAATAATCATGAGAATTACTTAAGATCCGGGATTATAAGTGTACTTATAACTCAACATATTCCTAGAATTATATCTAAGGAATTTGATATTGTGTTTCCCTCAAATCCCAAAGATGAATATGAGAGTGCAAGAAAAATTAAGAGAAAAATTTATCTTCATTTAGGAGAAACAAATACAGGGAAAACTTATAATGCTATGCAAAGACTTAAAGAGGCTGAAAATGGAATATACTTATCGCCTCTTAGAATATTAGCACTAGAAAACTACGAAAAATTAAATGCAGAAGGAGTAAAATGCAGCCTTTTAACAGGAGAAGAAGAGATAATAGTTGAAGAAGCAAAGCATATATCCTGTACTATAGAGAAACTTGATATTGAAAGAAATTATGATATTGCTGTTATAGATGAGATTCAAATGATTAATGATGACCAGAGAGGAACAGCGTGGACAAGGGCACTTTTAGGATTAAAGTGTGAAGAGATACATATTTGTGGTGCTTTAAATGCTAAAGAACTTCTCATTAAAATAATAGAAGATTGTCAGGATGAATACGAGTTTAGAGAATATAAGAGAAGTATTCCACTTGAACTACAATATGAAGAATTTAAGTATAAAGAAATTGAAGATGGAGATGCACTAGTAGTATTTTCTAAAAAGAAAGTACTACAGCTAGCATACCACTATGCTGATTTAGGTATAAAAGCCAGCCTCATCTATGGAGATTTACCTCCAGAAGTGAGGAGAAAACAGTATGATCAATTTATAAATAAAGAAACAAAAATTTTAATAACTACAGATGCCATAGGAATGGGAGTTAATCTGCCTATAAGAAGAATAATATTTATGGATGTTAAAAAATTTGATGGTACCGATATAAGATATTTAAACTCTCAAGAGGTTAAGCAAATTGCAGGTAGGGCAGGAAGAAAAGGTATATATGAAGTTGGATATGTAGCTTCTTATGGTGATACACAAGAGTTCATAAAAGAAATGATAGATGTGGAAGATAAAGTTATTGAGGAAGGTGTGGTAGGCCCGAGTGAAGCTATACTAAAAATAAAAAATCTTAATCTTAGAGAAAAATTGGCATTATGGAGCACGAGAAATGAAAAAGTACATTTTTATAGAAAAATGGATATAACAGAATATTTAATAGTGCTAGATAATGTAAAAACATATAAACTAGATGAAGGAATACAGTGGAAATTATTAAGAATTCCTTTTGATGTATCTAATCCTATTATGATGGATTCATTTTTAAGTTATGTAGATGAAGTTTTCATAGCTAAAAGAGAAATAATATCAAAGCCTCAATGCTTATTAAAAGATTTATATGAATTAGAAAATTATTATCAAAAAATAAATCTTTACTATTCATTTTCAAAAACCTTTGGATTAGAGTTTGATGAGCAGTGGGTATATGATGAGCGTATAAAAGTAAGTGAAGATATAAATGAGATATTAGTAAGTATATAAAAACTAAATATAATATTTCAATTACATAACACATATAATCAGCGTAGAACATTTTATTAAACTAGGTGATACCAGGCATCAAAACCTTTCGTTCTAATTTTAGGATGAAGGGTTTTTTATTTTTTTTGCGATAAATGCATTTTTTTATCTTTAGCATATAGTATCAGGTGGTATTATTTCCAGAGTTGGAATATATAAATTATTTTTCAAATTTTTCTTTTAAAATAATGAAGTATTATGTAGAATTAGAAATAGATATAATAAAAGGACTAAGGGGTGATAATCAATGTATTTTAATGAAAAAGGTAAAGCAAATACAAAAAAAACAATAGAACTAGCAATACAAGCAGCAAAAGAAAAGAATATAAAAAATATAGTTGTGGCATCATGCAGCGGAGATACAGTAAAACTCATTAAGGATAACAACGATTTAAATATAATTTGTGTTACTCATGCTTATGGATTCCAGGTACCAGGGCAAAATGAGATGCCAGATGATGTAAGGGAAGAGTTGAAAAGCATGGGTATAAAAGTTTTAACTACAACCCATGTCTTAAGTGGTGCAGAGAGAGGAATAAGTACAAAATTTGGTGGAGCAAATCCAGTAGAGATTATAGCTTATGCATTGAGAATGCTTGGACAAGGAACAAAGGTTTGTGTAGAAGTTGCAGTTATGGCTCTTGACTCAGGGTTTATCCCATATGGAGAAAAAGTAATAGCTATTGGTGGGACTGGAGTAGGAGCGGATACTGCAGTAGTTATTACCCCTGCTCATGCAAATAACATATTCTCAACAAAGATACATGAAATAATTTGTAAGCCAGAGAAGTTTTAATTAATTTTAGTATCATAAAAGAATATACTTGAAAGAGGAGAGAATTATGACAAATATAAGCATATGCGAAAAGATAAAGAGTACACTTAATGGTAAAATAGCACTAGGATCTATAGAAGCTAAGATTAAGGTAGGAGAATCTAGTGAACTGCTTTGGGAGGAAATATCTTCAGCAAGCAATGAAATATCTAGCAAGAATTCTTTGGAAGATGTTTTAAAAATTAATAATATAAAGGCGGCTAGAGAAGCATATAAAAAACTAGGGAAAGATCCTAGCAGATATAGAGTTTCATCTGAATCATTAGTAAGAAGAATTGTTAAAGGAAATGAACTTTACAAAGTAAATAATATAGTAGATATAAATAATTTAATATCTATACGTTCTTTTAATCCTGTTTGTGCATATGATTTAGATAAAATAGATACAGATATAGTTCTTACAATTGGAGAAGAAGGAGATTATTATGAAGGAATTGGAAGAGGGCAAATTAACTTATCCAATTTACCAGTATTTCGAGATAGTAAGGGTAACTTTGGAAGTACCACTTCTGATTCAGTAAGGGCGATGGTAACAGAAGATACTGAAAGGCTTCTATTAAATGTAGTTTCTTTTAATGGAAAAGAGGGTTTGGAAGAATACATGGAGTACTGCGAAGAACTTATTACAAAATATGCAGATGGGAAAGAGATTACTAAGCGCATAATAATATAAAAATAGGAGGAATAAAATGAAAAAGTGTATACACTGTGGAGAGTATTTTAAAGCATATTCTAAAAGCAGTGCAGGATTGTGTGAAGAATGTGCTGAATATGAATTTGAAAGAGGAATTACAAGATGCAGAGGATGTGGAAATATATTTGATTCTGATGAATTAACCAGAGGATTATGTGAAGCATGCAAAGATTCTTATGATAATGATAATTACGAAGATGGAGTTGAATTTGTGTCCTTTGAGGAAGAGTTTGATGAGGATTTAGGTGAAGATTCTGAGGATTACTATGATAGTTAGCAATATACAGCTAAGTAGGTGTATATGAAATGTTCAATAAAAATGCTGCTATAGGAGATAGATTGCATATAGTTTTACTAATAATATTTTTTATAGTTTTTATTTGGTCGGCAGTTAATCCTAAGAATTTATTTACTTGGTTTTTAGAAGTTTTACCAGCAGTTATAGGAGTTATAGTAATCACAATAACTTATAGCAAATTTAGATTTACAACCTTTGTATATGTATTAATTCTCATCCATACAATTATATTAATGGTAGGAGGACACTATACATATGCAGAGATGCCTTTATTCAATTGGATAAGAGATACCTTTAATTTAAGCAGAAATTATTATGATCGATTAGGACATTTTGCCCAGGGATTTATACCTGCTTTTATTGCTAAAGAAGTATTAATTAAAAAGTCATATTTGAAAAGGAGTAAAATGTTGAACTTTTTAATTATTTGTATTTGTTTATCAATAAGCGCTTCCTATGAACTACTAGAATGGGGAGTTGCTAAAGCGACAGGTACTGCTGCAGATGCATTTTTAGGAACTCAGGGAGATGTTTGGGATACTCAATGGGATATGTTTTTGGCACTAATAGGGTCTATAGTATCTGCATCAGTGTTCGGAAAAGTCCATGATAAATATATAGAGAAGTTGCAATAAAGTATTATTGCAACTTCTCTATATATTTAGTTTCGATTATAATTAAGATAAACGAAGTCTGGTGTGTCCATAAGGAAAATTTAAAGCATATTGAAGAATAATATAGAAACTTAAATATAATTTAGTTTAATGATACTCGTTATGATTAAAAAATGTTTTTATAGCTGGTACAATAATATTCGTCGCCAGGGAAAGCGGCATGATCCTTGAAAATTAAACAGAGGTTAAAAATCAAGATGATTTTTATTAAGTAAACTAAACCAGCAATTCTTTTGAACTACTTGTTAGTAGTCAAAAACAACAGTAATGAGCATTCAAACTTTTAAATTGAGAGTTTGATCCTGGCTCAGGACGAACGCTGGCGGCGTGCCTAACACATGCAAGTCGAGCGATGAAACCCTTCGGGGTGGATTAGCGGCGGACGGGTGAGTAACACGTGGGTAACCTGCCTCAAAGAGGGGGATAGCCTCCCGAAAGGGAGATTAATACCGCATAACATTAGTTTTTCGCATGGAGAACTAATTAAAGGAGCAATCCGCTTTGAGATGGACCCGCGGCGCATTAGCTAGTTGGTGAGGTAAAGGCTCACCAAGGCAACGATGCGTAGCCGACCTGAGAGGGTGATCGGCCACATTGGAACTGAGACACGGTCCAGACTCCTACGGGAGGCAGCAGTGGGGAATATTGCACAATGGGCGAAAGCCTGATGCAGCAACGCCGCGTGAGTGATGAAGGCCTTCGGGTTGTAAAGCTCTGTCTTTTGGGACGATAATGACGGTACCAAAGGAGGAAGCCACGGCTAACTACGTGCCAGCAGCCGCGGTAATACGTAGGTGGCGAGCGTTGTCCGGATTTACTGGGCGTAAAGGATGCGTAGGCGGATTTTTAAGTGAGATGTGAAATACCCGGGCTTAACTTGGGTGCTGCATTTCAAACTGGAAGTCTAGAGTGCGGGAGAGGAGAGTGGAATTCCTAGTGTAGCGGTGAAATGCGTAGAGATTAGGAAGAACACCAGTGGCGAAGGCGACTCTCTGGACCGTAACTGACGCTGAGGCATGAAAGCGTGGGTAGCAAACAGGATTAGATACCCTGGTAGTCCACGCCGTAAACGATGAGTACTAGGTGTAGGAGGTATCGACCCCTTCTGTGCCGCAGTTAACACAATAAGTACTCCGCCTGGGAAGTACGATCGCAAGATTAAAACTCAAAGGAATTGACGGGGGCCCGCACAAGCAGCGGAGCATGTGGTTTAATTCGAAGCAACGCGAAGAACCTTACCTAGACTTGACATCTCCTGAATTACTCGTAATGGAGGAAGCCCTTCGGGGCAGGAAGACAGGTGGTGCATGGTTGTCGTCAGCTCGTGTCGTGAGATGTTAGGTTAAGTCCTGCAACGAGCGCAACCCTTATCATTAGTTGCTACCATTAAGTTGAGCACTCTAGTGAGACTGCCCGGGTTAACCGGGAGGAAGGTGGGGATGACGTCAAATCATCATGCCCCTTATGTCTAGGGCTACACACGTGCTACAATGGGTAATACAAAGAGAAGCAATACAGTGATGTGGAGCAAAACTATAAAATTACCCTCAGTTCGGATTGTAGGCTGAAACTCGCCTACATGAAGCTGGAGTTGCTAGTAATCGCGAATCAGCATGTCGCGGTGAATACGTTCCCGGGCCTTGTACACACCGCCCGTCACACCATGAGAGCTGGCAACACCCGAAGTCCGTAGTCTAACCGTAAGGAAGACGCGGCCGAAGGTGGGGTTAGTGATTGGGGTGAAGTCGTAACAAGGTAGCCGTAGGAGAACCTGCGGCTGGATCACCTCCTTTCTAAGGAGTCGACAAAGTAGGTAATTCTACTTTGAAGGTTTGTTTACACTCTGTTTAATTTTGAGGGTTCAAATCCTAAATGGATTTGAACGGGTAATTTAGCCGAATACCTTCGGCGTTAAGAATTACCCCGGTCAGATGTTTCAATAACATCAATCTGGGGTTGTAAATTGCTCGTTATGAATCCCTTAATATTTTATGGGGGTATAGCTCAGCTGGGAGAGCACCTGCCTTGCACGCAGGGGGTCAAGGGTTCGAATCCCTTTATCTCCACCATAATTGTTCTTTGAAAATTGCACAGTGATATATAAATGAAAGTAAAGCTGAAGGTAAAACTACTTATTATATAAGTAAGTAACCTTTGTAGATTTAAGAATTAATATAAATTAATAGTAGCGAGCAGAACAAGGAAGCAACTGAATGAGGAGCAGAGTTTACTTAAGGTAAATGAGCACCGCAATGAAGGAAGCTGACGCAGTAATGCGAAGGTAATATTAATTTAGATGGTCAAGCTACAAAGGGCGCATGGTGAATGCCTTGGCACCAGTAGTCGAAGAAGGACGTGATAAGCTGCGATAAGCTTCGGGTAGGCGCAAATAGCCTGTGATCCGAAGATTTCCGAATGGGGCAACCCACACTACTAACGTAGTGTACTATAAACTGAATTCATAGGTTTATAGGGATATACCCGGGGAACTGAAACATCTAAGTACCCGGAGGAAGAGAAAGAAAAATCGATTTCCTAAGTAGCGGCGAGCGAAAGGGAAAGAGCCCAAACCAGGAACTTGTTCCTGGGGTTGAGGACAGATCACAAATGAAAGTAGGAGTTAATTGAAGAGAGCTGGAAGGCTCCGCCGTAGAAGGTAACAGCCCTGTAGGTGAAAACGGAAACTTTTAGATCTGCTCCAGAGTACCACGAGACACGTGAAACCTTGTGGGAAGCAGGGAGGACCACCTCCCAAGGCTAAATACTAACTGGTGACCGATAGTGAAGCAGTACCGTGAGGGAAAGGTGAAAAGAACCCCGGGAGGGGAGTGAAATAGAACCTGAAACCGTGTGTCCACAACCGGTCAAAGCACTTTTACGTGCGATGACGTGCTTTTTGTAGAACGAGCCAGCGAGTTACGATATGTAGCAAGGTTAAGCACTTAAGGTGCGCAGCCGAAGGGAAACCGAGTCTGAATAGGGCAATAAGTTGCATGTCGTAGACCCGAAACCGAGTGACCTATCCATGGACAGGTTGAAGCGGAAGTAAAATTCCGTGGAGGACCGAACCACGTTGGTGTTGAAAAACCATGGGATGAGCTGTGGATAGCGGAGAAATTCCAATCGAACTCGGAGATAGCTGGTTCTCCTCGAAATAGCTTTAGGGCTAGCGTTGAGAATGAGTAATGGAGGTAGAGCACTGAATGGGCTAGGGGCTGACAACAGTTACTGAACCCTATCAAACTCCGAATGCCATATACTTGAATCTCAGCAGTCAGACTACGAATGATAAGATCCGTGGTCAAAAGGGAAACAGCCCAGATCATCAGCTAAGGTCCCAAAGTGTAAGTTAAGTGGAAAAGGATGTGGGATTTCTAAGACAACTAGGATGTTGGCTTAGAAGCAGCCACTCATTCAAAGAGTGCGTAATAGCTCACTAGTCGAGAGATCCTGCGCCGAAGATGTCCGGGGCTAAAACTTACCACCGAAGCTATGGGCTCGAAAGAGCGGTAGAGGAGCTTCCTGTATGGATTGAAGTCGTACCGAAAGGAGCGGTGGACTGTACAGGAGTGAGTATGCTGGCATAAGTAGCGAGAAATAAGTGAGAATCTTATTGGTCGAAAACCTAAGGTTTCCTGAGGAAGGCTCGTCCGCTCAGGGTTAGTCGGGACCTAAGCCGAGGCCGAAAGGCGTAGGTGATGGACAATCGGTTGATATTCCGATACCGCCAACTGACGTTATTACAAATGGGATGACGCAGGAGGATAAGATGTGCGCACTATTGGATGTGCGTCTAAGCACTTAGACATGTTTAACAGGCAAATCCGTTAAACTTAGTTGAGGTGTGATGGGGAGCCCTTATGGGCGAAGTATCTGATTCCACGCTGCCAAGAAAAGTCTCTATGGAGGAAGTTGGTGCCCGTACCGCAAACCGACACAGGTAGGTGAGGAGAGAATCCTAAGACCAGCGGAAGAATTGTTGTCAAGGAACTCGGCAAATTGACCCCGTAAGTTAGCGATAAGGGGTGCCTACGCAAGTAGGTCGCAGAGAATAGGCCCAAGCAACTGTTTAGCAAAAACACAGGTCTCTGCTAAAGCGAAAGCTGATGTATAGGGGCTGACGCCTGCCCGGTGCTGGAAGGTTAAGGGGAACACTTAGCGCAAGCGAAGGTGTGAACTTAAGCCCCAGTAAACGGCGGCCGTAACTATAACGGTCCTAAGGTAGCGAAATTCCTTGTCGGGTAAGTTCCGACCCGCACGAATGGCGTAATGACTTGGGCACTGTCTCGACAACAAATCCGGCGAAATTGTAGTGCAAGTGAAGATGCTTGCTACCCGCGATTGGACGGAAAGACCCCGTAGAGCTTTACTGTAGCTTAGCATTGAGTTTCGGTATTGTCTGTACAGGATAGGTGGGAGACTGAGAAACAAGGGCGTCAGCCTTTGTGGAGTCATCCTTGGGATACCACCCTGACAGTACTGGGATTCTAACCGGCGGCCATGAATCTGGTCACGGGACATTGTTAGGTGGGCAGTTTGACTGGGGCGGTCGCCTCCTAAAAAGTAACGGAGGCGCCCAAAGGTTCCCTCAGAACGGTTGGAAATCGTTCGTAGAGTGCAAAGGCAGAAGGGAGCCTGACTGCGACACATACAAGTGGAGCAGGGACGAAAGTCGGGCTTAGTGATCCGGTGGTTCCTCGTGGGAGGGCCATCGCTCAACGGATAAAAGCTACCTCGGGGATAACAGGCTGATCTCCCCCAAGAGTCCACATCGACGGGGAGGTTTGGCACCTCGATGTCGGCTCGTCGCATCCTGGGGCTGAAGTAGGTCCCAAGGGTTGGGCTGTTCGCCCATTAAAGCGGCACGCGAGCTGGGTTCAGAACGTCGTGAGACAGTTCGGTCCCTATCCGTCGCGGGCGTAGGAAATTTGAGAGGAGCTGTCCTTAGTACGAGAGGACCGGGATGGACTGACCTCTGGTGCACCAGTTGTTCCGCCAGGAGCACAGCTGGGTAGCTATGTCGGGACGGGATAAACGCTGAAAGCATCTAAGCGTGAAGCCCACCTCAAGATTAGATTTCCCATAGCGTAAGCTAGTAAGACCCCTTGAAGAACACAAGGTTGATAGGTCAGAGGTGTAAGCATGGTAACATGTTCAGCTGACTGATACTAATAGGTCGAGGGCTTGACCAATACAATTCACTGTGCAATTTTGAGAGGGCAAATGTCTAAATGACATTTGCCGGGTAATTTAGCTAACACCAGTTAGCGTTAAGAATTACCCGGTGTTCCTTAAAAATGAAAAAACAAAAAGTAACAACTAAAAATTGATAGAAGCGAGTAGTACAAGGAAGCGACTGAGCGAGGAACAGAGTTTACTGATCTGTAAATGAGTACCGCAGGGAGGGAGCTGACGAAGTAATACGAAGCTTATAGCAATTTTTGCAGAATATGCGGGTGTAACTCAATGGTAGAGTGCTAGCCTTCCAAGCTAGTTACGAGGGTTCGATTCCCTTCACCCGCTCCAATATAACGGGGTGTGGCGCAGATGGGAGCGCGCGTGGTTTGGGACCATGAGGTCGCAGGTTCAATCCCTGTCACCCCGACCAAAAAACACTAGATAGATGTCTAGTGTTTTTTTATTTTTGGTTAAAATAATTTGCTATAAAAATTCTTTTAAATTTGTAGTTTTTTAATATATAATATACAGGGACGCAAAAAAGGAGGAGAGGAAATGACTTTAAGTGATAAGGTTTACAATACGTTAAAAGAATTAGTTGCAGCACCTGGAGTATCAGGTACAGAAAGTGAAAATATAACATCTGAAAAGATATACAGCATACTATCGGAAATACCATATTTCAAAAACAATAAAAAGAATTTTGGTATGGAACTAATAGAAGAAGACCCATATGGAAGAAGTTTTGTATGGGGTGTTGTGCATGGAAAAGAACAATCAAATAACACACTAATATTAACAGGGCATCTAGATGTAGTAGAAGTAGAAGAGTTTGGACACTTAAAACCTGTTGCTTTCAATATTGAAGAATGTACTAAGAGAATCAGTGAGTTAAATCTAGATAAAGAAGCATTAAGAGATCTTGAATCCGGTAAATGGATTTTTGGAAGAGGTACTGCCGATATGAAATATGGCATAGCCTTAGACATAGAAATGCTTAGAGAACTTAGTGAAGAGAGGAATTTTAAAGGAAATTTGCTATTCTTAGCAGTGC
This sequence comes from Clostridium nitrophenolicum, assembly GCF_055391695.1. Classification (NCBI taxonomy): domain Bacteria; kingdom Bacillati; phylum Bacillota; class Clostridia; order Eubacteriales; family Clostridiaceae; genus Clostridium; species Clostridium nitrophenolicum. The sequence goes on along the minus strand of NZ_AP042469.1, from coordinate 4,311,002 downwards.
CCGGAGAGGAAAGTAACTCAGAAGGAATGATTGCATCTGTACCTTTCTTTTTAAAACTACAAGAGGAGAGGGGATACGACTATTGTGGAGTAATTGTTTCTGAATGTTGTATACCTGATAATGAAAATGATAAGTTAAAAAAGCTCTATATGGGAACTGTGGGAAAGATAATGCCATTATTTTTCTGCGTAGGTAAGGAAACTCATGTAGGAGAATCTCTTAAAGGATTAAATCCCAATGCCTTAGTTTCAGAAATAAATAGGCTATTAGAGTATAATCCGGATTTTTCGGATCAAGTTAACGATACTATTACACCACCACCTACATGCCTAAAACAGTTAGATTTAAAGGAGCTATACTCTGTACAGACTCCATTATATGCAGCAGCATATTATAACATATTAACTTTAAGTATTTCAGAAGACAAACTTATGAGGGATTTAAAGGAGTTAAGTTTAAAAGCTTTTAACAATGTTTTAGATTTATTAAAGGAAAAGAGAGATAAATTTATAAAAAAATCTCCAGATAAAGTTCAATACATGGAAGGAGAACCTTGTGTTATGACTTATGAAGAGCTTTTAATGGAAGTTAAGGCTAAAGTAAAAGATTTTGATAAATATATAAAGGACAAGGTTGAGCTTTGGAAAAAAGAAAAAATGGACAACCAGACTATTGCAATAAATATTGTCAAAGAGACTTATGAAAAATATAATAGCAAAAAACCAATGATAATAGTTTCTTTTATTCCTCCATACTATCCACATAAATATTTACAAGGTATAGATGATAAAAGTAAAAGGTTTATAGAAGTTATAGATGAAACAATAGAACTTGCTGAAAAGAAATTTAATGAAAAACTTATAAAAGAAGACTTTTTTATGGCTATATCTGATTTAAGTTATACTGGAATAGAAGGAAGTAAAAATCTAGATCATTTATCATCTAATATTGTTGCTTATGATATAAATTATAAATTACCATTAGACTGTTTAGATAAGCTTAATATTCCAGGTATAGTTTTTGGTGGTGAAGGAAAGGACTTTCATAAATATACTGAAAGGTTGAATGTCCCATATTCATTTAATGTAGTTCCTGAATTGTACAAAAATATGATTTTTTCTCTACTTAAGTAGAAATCAAGGATATAATTTAAGGCACAAAAGACTAATTGGTTTTTTGTGCCTTAAATTATTCGTTATCAAATTTTAATCTTGAACATAAGGCAAGGTTTTGACAAATTCATAGAAATCTTTATATTCTCCTATATAATCTGATATTATCTCATCTTTTGTTCTATGGAGTAGATTGTCCGTTATTAAATATGTCTTCATACCTAATTGTTTTGACACAAGATCTTCTTGTACATCATTTCCAACCATAAGACATTCTTCAGGATTTTTAGAAATATCATTTAATATTTCTTCGTAGTACTTCAATTGAGGTTTACAATAATGATTTTTTTCAAAGCTTGATATGTAAGAGAACTCTTTAGGATCAAAACCAGCCCAACGAACTCTATGATGGATTGCTTTAATTGGAAAGAGTGGATTTGTGGCAATTACAATTTTGTATCCTTTTTCTTTTAAGATTTTAACACTTTCTCTAATAGATTCAACATCTTTAACCGCCTCTTTAACTCTAAAGAAAGTAGTATCATAAAAATCATCGAAACGCTGCTTAATTTTTAATAAGTCATAGTTTACCCTTTGGCCAAAGTCATTCATAAATACATCTTCGTTGGTTTTATCCTCCAAATTTGCCACCATAGTCTTAGTAGAACCCCATATGTTTTTGGCAAGCTCCTCTGGAGTCAGTATATCAGAAAAGGATTTTGTAAGTTCTTCAAAGTATATTTTTTCAAACAGAGCCATATCCAGTGGAAGTAATGTTCCATCTAGATCAAATAAAATAGTATTCATAGCTATCCTCCTTAATTGTTATGTAAAATATTTTATCACAGGGAGGAGGAATTTACTATTATTGATGAAAGTTTTTTCTCAACTTATGAATGATATTGACGTTTTGTGTGAAAAATTTTAAATGTTTTTGAATGAAAATGATTGATTTTTGAAAATTCCTATATTATAATGTTTACATAGAGTAAAGATATTATATATCAATAAGTAGGTGATAAAATGCTGACTGAAGAAAGACACAGTATTATATTAGATTTATTAAGAGAAAAAGGGGTAATAAAAATAATAGATCTTATAGAGGCTACTAATACATCAGAATCGACTATAAGACGAGATTTAACTTATTTAGAGAGTATTAATGCTTTGAAAAGAATACATGGTGGTGCAACACTACCTAAAGGAAGGCTAATTGAACCCAGCTATAGTGAAAAAGAAGTTCAAAGCGTAGATGAGAAGAAGATTATTGCTAAATATGCCGCATCTTTAATAGAAGATGGCGACAGTGTATATCTAGATGCTGGTACATCAACCTATGAAATGATTCAATATATAGATAAAAGCAACATTGTTGTTGTTACTAATGGTCTTAAGCATATAAATGCTCTAGTTGATAAAGACATAAATGCCTATATACTTGGAGGAAAAATTAAAAATATAACAAAGGCAGTTATAGGCTCAGATGCTCTAAAAAGTCTTGAGAAGTTCAGATTTGATAAATGTTTTCTGGGTATAAATGGAATACACATTGAATGTGGTTTTACTACTCCAGATTCCGAAGAGGCTATGCTTAAAGAAAACGCTATCAAGCATTCAAGACAATCCTTTGTATTGGCTGATGAAAGCAAATTTGGAGAAGTTAGCTTTGTAAAAGTAGCAGATTTAAAAGATGCTGTTATAATTACAAATTCGGAAGTTGAAAATTACAAAGAATATAATGAAAAAACTAAAGTAAAGGTTGTGACAATTTAATGATATATACTGTAACTTTTAACCCTTCAATAGACTATGTTATTAAGGTTGAAAACTTCACAGCAGGAACTGTTAACAGAGTGGTTGACGAAAATAAATATGCTGGTGGAAAAGGTATAAATGTATCAAGAGTTTTAAATAACTTAGGAATAAAAAGCAGGGCATTAGGTTTTATTGGGGGATTTACAGGACAGTTTATAGAGAGTTTTCTTCAAAAGGAAGAAATATATACTGATTTTATCCAGGTAAATGGAGATACGAGAATAAATGTTAAGCTTAGTTCTAATGAAGAAACAGAGATAAATGGTAGTGGTCCTAATATTGGGGAAGAAGATTTAAATAAGTTATTTGGAAAGATAGATGCTCTAAATTCAGAAGACATTTTAGTGTTGGCTGGAAATGTGCAGAAGTCTCTTCCAAGGAATATATATTCGCAAATTCAAGAGAAGGTAAAAAATAAAGAGGTAAAAGTAGTTGTAGATACTACTGGTGAGGCTTTGATATCTACACTAAGACACAAGCCATTTTTGATTAAGCCTAACAATCACGAATTAGGTGAAATATTTAATATTGAGATTTATAAGAAAGAGGATATAATAAAATATTCACAAAAGCTTAGAGAAATGGGAGCACAAAATGTAATTATATCTATGGCAGGTGAAGGTGCGCTATTAATATGTAGTGAAGGAGTATATCATGCATCTGCTCCAAAAGGAATTGTAAAAAATTCAGTAGGGGCAGGAGATTCACTTATAGCAGGATTCCTTGCTAGCTATTCTAAAACTCAAGATATTAACGAAGCTTTTAGATACGGAGTAGCATCGGGAAGCGCTACAGCATTTTCTATGGACTTATGCAAAAGGGAAGAGGTAGAAAAGCTACTTGTACAGGTTAAGATCACTAAATTATCTTCTTAAAAGTTACTTCAGAGAAATTATTTTTCTGAAGTACAATTTAAATAATAAAAAATTAATGCCTAAGATGAAAACCTTTTAAAAATAGGAGGAAAGTTATGAAAATTACAGAGCTTCTAACAAAAGAAACGATTATTGTAGATTTAAAATCAAACACAAAAGCTGACGTAATAGATGAATTGACAAATAAATTAGATAGAGCAGGAAGACTAAATAACAAAGAAGAATTTAAGAATGCCATATGGAAAAGGGAAAATGAATTTTCAACAGGAATAGGAGAAGGAATAGCAATTCCACATGCGAAAACATCTGCAGTTAAAACTCCAGCCTTAGCTTTTGGCCGCTCTAAGAGTGGAATAGATTATGATTCTTTAGACGGAAACAGTTCTCACATATTTTTTATGATAGCGGCAAGCGAAGGAGCTCATAATGAGCACTTAGATACATTATCTAGATTATCCAGTATGCTTATGAATGAAAGCTTTAGAGAAAAGCTTATGAGTGCAAATTCAGAGAATGAGATTTTATCATTAATCGATAGTGAAGAAAAGAGTTATTTAAAGGAACAAAAACAAGATGTAAATACTAAGAATAGAGAATCTAATGGTTTAGTATTAGCTGTAACTGCATGTCCAACTGGCATAGCTCATACTTATATGGCAGCTGATGCATTAAAAAATAAAGCCAAAGATATGGGAATAGATATAAAGGTAGAAACTAATGGTTCTACGGGGGTTAAAAATAGATTAACAGAAGAAGAAATCGAAAAGGCAACTGCTATTATAGTTGCTGCAGATAAGCAAGTTGAAATGTCTAGATTTGAGGGTAAGAAACTAATTCAAGTTCCTGTTGCCCAAGCTATTAAGAAGCCAGAAGAGCTTTTAAATAAAGGGTTAAGTGGTGATGCAGCAGTATATCATCACAGCGGAAATGATAAAAATGTATCAGCAAGTAAAAATGAAAGAACAGGATTCTATAAACATCTTATGAATGGTGTTTCCAATATGCTTCCTTTTGTTGTAGGAGGAGGTATATTAATAGCAATTTGCTTTATGTTTGGTATAAAAGCTTTTGATCCAAAGGACCCATCCTTTAACCCAACAGCTAAGCTTTTAATGGATATAGGTGGTGGAAATGCATTTTCACTAATGATACCAGTTCTAGCTGGATTCATAGGCAGCAGTATAGCTGACAGACCAGGTTTTGCGCCAGCGATGGTTGGAGGATTTATAGCAGCAAATAATGGTGCTGGATTCTTAGGAGGGTTAATTGCAGGTTTCCTCGGTGGCTACGTTGTATTAGGTCTTAAAAATATATTCTCTAAATTACCACAGTCATTAGAGGGCATAAAGCCAGTACTATTATATCCGCTATTTGGAATATTCATCACTGGAGCTATTATGTTCCTCGTTGTTATTAATCCGGTTAAAGCTCTTAATGCAGGTGTTACAAGTTGGTTAAGTTCTATGGGGACTGCCAATAAGATAATTCTTGGTATAGTATTAGGTGGAATGATGGCTATTGATATGGGTGGTCCAATAAATAAAGCTGCATTTACCTTTGGAATAGCAATGATTGGTTCAGGGAATTATTATCCTCATGCTGCAATTATGGCTGGAGGTATGGTTCCACCATTAGGTATTGCTATTGCAACTACATTATTTAAAAATAGATTTACAAAACAGGAAAGAGATGCAGGTAAAACTTGTTATATAATGGGTGCAAGTTTTATAACTGAAGGTGCTATACCTTTTGCAGCAGCTGACCCTGGTAGAGTTATACCTTCGATAGTTGTAGGTTCAGCGATAGCAGGAGCGCTTACTATGATGTTTAATATAGGGCTTCCAGCCCCACATGGAGGAATCTTCGTAATTCCTATAGTAAAAGGTAACCCATTATTATATGTAGCGGCTATATTAATTGGATCTTTTGTTACAGCAATAATGTTAGGATTCCTTAAAAAACCAATAGAAGATTAATTAAAAAAGCCTTGTTAAAATAAGTTTAAAAACTTCTATTTTAACAAGGCTTTTTTATATACTAAGCTGCCAATTTTTCTTCAAGGCTTTCTGAGAGTTTTTCACCTTTTCTAACGAATATGATGTTAACAATCATTGCTATTAGTCCAAAGAGAACTAATATTAATGCGTCCTTTTGAATAATTGAATAGTTTATTCTTGATGCAAATAATATTTCTCTTATAGCTTCTACAGCGTAAGTGAAAGGTAAGTATGGACTTATAGCCTGGAAGAACTTAGGTAACACTTCAATAGGGAAGGTACCAGAATCTGAGCATAATTGAAGTACTAATAATACAACAGCTAGTCCTTCACCGACAAGTCCAAATAGATTCATAAAGCAATGAATTATAGAGTCAAAGGAAAGAGCCATTAAGGTTAATAGTAAAAATAGAAGTAAAGTATTCGATGGCTCAATTCCAAGTGCTAGTACTATTCCACCTAATGATACAGCTTGAATTATACCAATAACAGCATATGGAATAAATTTTCCAAGAACAAGCTGAACATTGCTAAGTTCTTTATAATCATCTTTCTTAGTTTTAATTACAAGAAACATGAAAACTGCACCAAGCCATATGGATATCGGTAAGAAATATGGTGCCAATCCTGAACCGTAGTTATTTATAGGATTTAAGTTTTGTTCATCTACTTTTACTGGGTTACCTATAAAATTTCCTAGATCTTTGCTCGGAGTTTTAACATTGTCTTCAACTTTCTTTATACCATTATTTAATCCAGTATCGAGTTCCTTTGTTCCATTCTTCAAATCATTTAGCCCATTACTTAGTTGACCAGAACCTTCAGTTAGCTGATTTACACCTTGAGCTAGATTAGGCACCTGACTATTAAGTTGGCCCAGACCCTTAGTTAGTTGATAAGAACCATCATATAGCTGTTTAGAACTATTTTGAAGCAGTGGCATATTGCTATCAAGATTTTCTAAACCACTTGCTAGCTGGGATGACCCCTGTGATATTGTATTAATTCCTAAAGATAGTTGGTATACTCCGTTCGCATATTGGTTAACACCTGTCGTGTATGGTTCAATTCCTTGAGACTTAAAGCTATTAAGTCCAGAGTAAAACATTCCTGATGCGGAGTTTTGATTATTTATATCAAGTTGACTTGATAAATTTGAGGCACCAGTAGCTACTTGGTTTACACCATCTTTCAGCATTTCTATATTTTTTGAATTATCAGGATTAGTAGACTGATCTGATATAGATTGCATTGTTGATAGAAATGCTTGCATATTAGGATCTTGCATTGCTTCTGGATGCGCTGCCAGATATGCTTGAAGTTGTTTCTGTCCATTACTCATAGCGTACTGATTTTGATTTAATGTAGTAATTAAAGAATTTACTCCATTCTGCACCTGATTAGCTCCAGAGCTTAGCTGATCTGCGCCACTTTTCAAGCCACTAGAAACCTGAGTATAACCTGATATAAGCTTACTATCAAAATTCTCATTTAAGGAGTCTCCAGCATTTTTTAAATCCGAAGATTTATCCGTTAACTCTTTTGCACCTTCCTGCAGACTGTTCATACCTTTATTTAATGTTGTTGCTCCTGAAGTCAACTTATTTGCACCAGCTGATAATTCTGGAATCTTTGAGTTAAGTTGTCCAAGACCATTATTCAATTGATCTGAACCGTTAGCTAGAGAACTAACACCATTTTGAAGCTCAGGAACTTGTTTGTCCATTTCCTTTAATCCAGTATTAAGACTTTGACTTCCATCTTTTAATTTGCTAGTTCCATCATATAACTTTTCTGTTCCATTTGAGGCATCTTTCATACCGTCTTTCATTTCATATATGCTATCAAATGCAATTGCACCGTATTCCCCAGAAATACTTTTCTTAATCTCATTAACGAATTCATTTTTTATAGCATCAGAGATTTTTGTGCCAATGTAATTTTTCTTGTTGTTTGAAAGATAAATGATTTTAGGTGATATAGCTTTACCATCTTTTGCACTTACTATTTTTTGAGAAAAATCCTCAGGAATTTGAATTTCTGCAAAGTACTTGTCATTAGCTATGCCTTTAGTAGCTTCTTCTTCAGAAACAAATTTAAAGCCTACATCATTCTTATCCTTTAGATTATTAACTATGTCATTACCATAGTTATAACTTTTGCCCTCTGTAGAGGTACCTCTGTCTTTGTTTACTACAGCTATATTGTAATTTTTTAAATTGCCATAGGGATCCCAATAAGCTTTTAAATAGAATAAGCTGTACGAAAGAGGAATGACTATGACCGCTGCAGTTGCTGCTAGTTTGATTTTATTTTGGTATATTGATTTTAATTCACTTTTAAAAATTTTAAATAATTTCATAAATCAAACACATCCTCCTATAATAAAATAAGTACTGACCAGTCAGTACAATAATGTTATACAACAAAGTGAAACAAATTTCAAGCTTATTTAAAACTAATTTCCATGAAAACTGTACTCAGATATGTAGATTTAAGGAAATAAATTAATAAATTACATATAAATAGAGATCACTGGAATCATAATTTACTTGATTCTGGTGATCTCTAATTTTAAATAATACATATATTATAATTAGTTAAATAGCAACTATTAAGTTCTAATTATTGTATATTTGAATAGCTGGTAGCTTCGTCATCTTTACTTTTGTTATTTATAAATACAGAAGCTAAAAGGCTTATTGCAAGTATAGTAAATATGGACACTAAGGACACTACTACTGATATGTGTATATTAAATAATAATGCTAATAACTTTATACCTGTAAATATTAATATACATGCAACACCGTATTTTATATAAGCAAATTTTTCATGAAGCCTATATAAAAGGAAGTACATACTTCTAAGTCCCAAAATTGCAAATATATTTGAAGTATAAACTATAAAAGGATCTGTTGTTATAGAAAATATAGCAGGGATTGAGTCTATAGCAAATATAATATCCGAACCTTCTATAAGCAATAATACTGCAAAAAGAGGAGTTATATAAAGTTTTTTATTTTTTCTTATAAAAAACTTTTCGCCTTCTAGTTTATCTGAAACAGGAATGATTTTATTAATAAATTTAAGTAATTTACTATCTTTTATATTGTTAACTTTATCATTCTCTTTAAACATTTTAATTCCACTTATTATTAGTATTAAACCAAATATATATAGCATCCAGTGGAACTTATTAATCACAGTTATTCCTAATACAATAAATATAAATCTTAAAATTATTGCACCCCATATACCATAGGTAAGAACTTTCTTTTGATATTCTGGTTTAATTGAAAATCCTTCAAAAACAAGTAAAAATAAGAATAGATTGTCTAGACTTAAGCTTTGCTCAATTACATATCCACCTAAAAAAGATAAAGCTTTTTCTGAACCCATAAATATATAAATACCTATATTAAATAGTAAAGCTAGTCCCACCCATAGACCTAATGTTAACATTGATTTTTTAGTAGACATAAAATTCCTCCTTTATTATTTAAGTAAATTTAATAATGCTTTAATTAAATAAGATTATTAAGAAATTTAATATTGTGAGACTATGTAGTAAAGTAAAAAACAAAAGACTTTTAACATAACCCTAAAGATTATGTTAAAAGTCTTATTACCTCACAAAGGCCTACAAAACCAGATTTGATAAATATTCAAATCGGAATGTTGATTTTGCAGTTTAAATTACTCCCTTTTAACTAACTTTATTAAATTCTATAATGGTATAATATCACATAAATTCTTATTAGTCAAGTTATAAATATGTCTTTAAATATAAAGCTTAATTGTGTTAAGAGTTAATAATTAACGCTTGTTTTGAAAATTAAAACTACTATTATAGATAGCATTATAGGAAACCAAAATAAGCAGAGTTTTTAGTTCTAATTTTATCCGATGCTTCCATAGAGTGTTGATCTGATGCGAATTACTTTCATAACGTACGATGGAAGTATTAATAACGATAGCAATCAAATAAAAATATAAACTTATTTTAAAATATAGTTGACAAGCAGTATAAGATAGTATATAATTCATAAATGTACTAAGGACATGTAAGTATATGCGGGTGTAACTCAATGGTAGAGTGCTAGCCTTCCAAGCTAGTTACGAGGGTTCGATTCCCTTCACCCGCTCCAAATATGCGTTTTTAGCTCAGTTGGATAGAGCAACGGCCTTCTAAGCCGTGTGCCAGGGGTTCGAATCCCTTAAGACGCACCATTATTTTGGGATATCGCCAAGCGGTAAGGCACCAGACTTTGACTCTGGTATTCGTAGGTTCGAATCCTGCTATCCCAGCCATTTAAACTTTAATAATTATTGAGATGTCATGAATTTGCGGGAGTGGCTCAGTGGTAGAGCGTCACCTTGCCAAGGTGAACGTCGCGGGTTCGAATCCCGTCTTCCGCTCCAACATATGCTTTATATTATATAAAGCAATTATAAAAGTTCATATTTAAATGAAACTCACTCAGCGGAGCTGAGGAGTACTGATTTGTTACCAAAATCGAAGATTTTGACAAATCAGCATCCGGTGGTAATGACGTGAAGGTAACACCCGTTTCCATTCCGAACACGATGGTTAAGCTTCAGAGTGCCGATGGTACTGCAGGGGAGACCCTGTGGAAGAGTAGGTCGCTGCCGGATTCAATAAAAAAACACTAAGCATTTGCTTAGTGTTTTTTTATTTTGCTTAGTAAATATAAAAAGTATTTAGAATAATCAGTATATTGATTTGAAGAGTAATTAAACTTATAATTTATATAACGGAATAATATGGAAAATGAGTTGCTTCTATTTATATGGGGATGGATTTTAACTCTGTAGTTTAAAATTATAAATACTATGGAATTGAGGGGGATAAAATGGTTTCAAATTTATTCAATGCAGAAAAGGTATTAGAGTGTTTATTAGAAAATTTAGACGAAGGAATTCAAATAGTTGATTCCAACGGTAAGACGATGTATTACAATAAGGCTATGGGCAAGATAGAAGGAATTGAACCTGGGAAAGTTCTAGGGAAAAGAGTTAATGAATACCTAAAGGATGTAAAGGAAGATACATCTACTCTAATGAATGCTCTAAAAACCGGTAAGAAAATTGTGGACTTAATTCAGCAGTATAGCAACGAATACAAGAAAAAAGTCACAACTATAAATACTACTGTGCCAATAATCCATAATGGTAAAAATATAGCTGCTATTGAAATAGCTAAAGATATGACAAAACTAAAGGAACTAACAGAGTGTATATGTAAGTTACAGGAAATAAATGTGAAATCAAAAAAGAACTATACCTTTAGCGATATATGTGGAAACACTCCTACAATGAAAAGTGCTATAGAAAAAGCTAAAAAAGCAAGTATATCAAATTCTTCTGTCTTAATTTATGGAGAAACTGGATGCGGTAAAGAAGTTTTTGCACAAAGCATTCATTATAACGGAATTAGGAAGGACAAACCGTTTATACCTATAAATTGTGCAGCTATTCCTGCCGCTTTGCTTGAAGGAATGCTTTTTGGAACAGAAAAAGGGAGTTTTACAGGAGCAGAAAATAAAAAGGGGTTATTCGAAGAGGCGAATCGAGGAACGATTTTGTTAGATGAAGTTAATTCAATGGAACCTTATCTTCAATCTAAGCTTTTAAGAGTATTACAGGATGGATATATAAGACCTGTTGGAAGCAGCAAAGTTATAGATTGTGATGTTCGAGTAATAGCAACATTAAATGAAGAGCCCGAAAAACTAATTGAAAGCGGAAAACTTAGAAAAGATTTTTATTATAGATTAAGTGTTATAAGGTTAAATATACCACCATTGAGGGAAAGAAAAGAGGATATACCTATATTGTTAGATAAATTCATTGAAAATTATAATAAAATTTTAGACAAAAATATAATAGGAATTGATAAAGACGTTATGGAAAAGCTAATAGAATATAATTGGCCAGGGAATATAAGAGAATTAAAAAATGCAATAGAATCTTCTATGAACATGGCAGATAACAATTCTATTTTAAGTTATTGGCATTTTGATCCGAAAATATTCAGTAAGTCCTTAAATGAAACTCAAATAGATATTGAAAACCTTATTATAGATAAAAATCATAACTTTGACTTGGAACAATATATTGGCAATATTGAAAAAGAGATAATAAAAAGAACATTGAAAAATAATCAATATAATGTTAGTAGAACTTCCAAACAGTTAAATGTTTCGAGACAAAACTTACAATATAAGATTAAAAAGTATAATATTAATAAAATAGATTAGCTTGTAGTGAACTATTTGCAGTAATTGTATAAATATTAAGTAAATTTGATTAATCTGCATAAGTGCAAAAATCTTTGCGAGACGTGCAAAAAAAATTGCTTTTACAATAATTGGGTTTTATGTGCATATTAGTAAGCTTATTTAATTCTATTAAAAATATTTAAATAAATAGTGCAAAAAATTTTTCCTTAATTTATGCATGTATTTTGGAACAAGGCCAAAATACATGCTTTTTTATTTGGCATGGCAATTGCTATATAAGTAATACATAAAAGTAAATAAAATTTTGCCTAAGAAATCACTATGAGATGTGTATACAATAGTAGGCTAATTTATTTAAGTTAAAATTTTTTATGTGGTAGGTGAAGAGTATATGATAAAAAAGGGTACATGGGTAGAAATTGAAGAGACTGTTTTAACACCGAAGGAGAGATCTCAAAGTATACCTGAAGAAACTAAACAAACACCACTTAAGTGCTGGATAAGAGGAAACTGTTTACAGGACTGTGAAATTGGTGGCGAGGTAGAAGTTGAAACAAATGTAGGAAGAATTGCAAGAGGAAAAGTTGTTGAGATTGAACCAGGATATGATCATTCCTTTGGAAAATATGTTCAAGAACTAAGCTATGTGAGAAAACAAGTTAGAGACATCATAAAAGAATAATTGCTAAGCCTGCATTTAAGAAAAGAAGGGGGTAATAAATAATGAATAAGTATGAAGAACTTATGGCAAGAAAGAGTCAAATTATGCTTAAATCTGTTGGGATTGATTTTGATAAATATGAAACTGGAAAACTTTCATTTAATTATGAAGGCCTTATGAGAGATGTAGGATATTGTTTAGAGGAAGTTCGAGAAATTCAAAAAGAGGCTGGGGTTGGAAATACTCCATTAATAGAACTTAAAAACATAACAAAGTTAGCAAGAAAGGCTTCTAAAACAGGTAAGGCTGCTAGAATATTTATAAAAGATGAGAGCTGTAATCCATCGGGAAGCTTTAAGGATAGAAGAGCATCAGTGTCTGTGTATGATGCTATGAAAAGAGGTTATAAAGGTGTAGCTGCAGCCACTTCTGGTAATTATGGTGCAGCAGTAGCCTCTCAAGCTAATATAAGAGGACTCAAATGCATAATAGCAAATGAATGCTATGATTCAAGAAAAATTGGACAGCCTGAAATCATAGAAAAAGGAAGAAAGTGTGAGGGTTATGGAGCAGAAGTTATTAGGCTTACTGTTGGGCCAGAGTTATTCTACACATATCTGAAAATACTTGAAGATACAGGATATTATAATGCATCCTTATATTCCTCCTATGGAATAGCTGGAGTAGAAACATTAGGTTATGAGATAGCAGAACAATGTAGAGAAAAGTTTGAAAGAGACCCTAGTGCTGTAGTGGTAACACATGCAGGAGGCGGCAATGTTACTGGTACAGCTAGAGGCCTAATAAAAGCAGGAGCGTTAGATACAAAAATAATAGGTTCATCTGTAGATTTGAGCGGTCTTCATATGGCATCAGATATAGCCTTCAATAAGAAATCCTTTACTACAGGGCACACGGGGTTTGGCATTCCGTTCATGACGAACCCTGATAGATCAGATGTTCCAAGAAGTGCAGCAAGACCATTAAGGTATATGGACAGATATGTAACCATAAGCCAGGGTGAAGTATTCTGGATGACTGAAGTGCTAGCTCAACTAGAGGGCTTAGAAAGAGGTCCAGCAGGAAATACATCACTGGCTGCTGCTTTTGCAATTGCGCAAGAATATGATAATGATGAAATAATAGTTGTTCAAGAAACTGAATACACAGGGGCGGGCAAGCATCCTATAGCTCAGCTTAATTTTGCAAAAGAAAATGGTATTGAAATCATTATAGGTAATCCAAAGGAAGAAGTTCCAGGTAAGAACATAATATTACCTTCTCATCCTTCATTAGTATCAGTAATAGATGCAAATATGAAAGAGTTAAGAAAGTCATATATAAGAAATTCTTTAAAGAGAATAAAGGGAAATGAAATTGAACAAAGGGATCTTAAATTCCTGTTAGAGGAGACCAAGTTATCATTAAAAGAAACTAAAGAGTTATTAAAAGAAAATAATATAAGTATAGAGTAGGGGGAAATGTATGAAAAGGGAAAGTGATTTTGAAATAAGAAGACAGCATTTAAAAGATTTAAGTGACGAAAAGTTATATGAAAGGTTTTGGGATTTAACAGAGCAAATTATAAAGCCATTAGTAGACTTAGCATATACACATACATCACCAGCAATTGAACGTTCAGTGCTCTTGAGAATGGGATTTTCCAGTTTAGATGCACAGCCAATAGTGGATTATGGAACAAAGTGGAATTTATTAGATAAAGGAATGGGCAATGTAGTTTTAACTTATGCAAAAATAAAAAATATTAATTATTTAAAAGCAGGAGAAGAATTAGCAAAAGGTGTAGGTTGGGATTTAGTTATTGACAAAATGAAAGGCGGTGACAAGTAATGATTGAGAGATTAGAGGCAAATAAGAAAATAGACATAGAAGAAATATTAAGAGATTTAGACAAATATGAACCAAAGTGGAGAGGTTGGCACTGGAGAGAAAAAAATGAAGAAGGAAAAGCTGGTGAGTTTACTTATAGTGAGATATCTAAATCTTTAGAAAACAGTCAACCGCTTCCAGCTGCAAGAAGCTTTAATAGCATTGATCCACAGCCACAACCGGTTATTACCACAGAAATAGCTTCCGGAAGGTTTGAAGATGATATAAGAAGAATGAGAATGGCAGCATGGCATGGTGCAGATCACTTAATGGTTATAAGAACAGCAGGGCAAAGTCACTTTGATGGATTAATAGAAGGTACCCCAGAGGGAATAGGTGGCGTTCCTATTACAAGAAAGCAAGTTAGGGCAACAAGAAAAGCCATAGATTTAATAGAAGAAGAAGTAGGAAGAAAGATAAATTTTCATTCTTACGTATCTGGAGTGGCTGGTCCTGACATAGCTGTTATGTTTGCTGAAGAGGGAGTAAATGGAGCGCATCAGGACCCTCAGTACAATGTGCTTTATAGAAATGTTAATATGTTTAGATCCTTTGTAGATGCAGCAGTAGCGAAAAAAATAATGGTTTGGGCAGATATGCTGCAGATAGATGGTGCTCACAATGCTAATGCTACAGCAATGAAAGGCTATAATGTAATGCCAGAACTTATGGTACAGCATGCTATAAATGCAAAGTTTTCAGAATTAGTTGGAATGAAGCCAGAGAATATAGCTCTTTCAACAGTTCCTCCAACATCTGCACCAGCACCATGCATGAAATATGATTTACCATATGCAGTAGCATTAAGAGAGTTATTTAGCAAATATAAAATGAGAGCGCAAATGAACACAAAATATATAGAGTCCTGTGAAAGAGAAGCTACTGTAGGACATACTTTAAATCTGTTGATATCACAGTTAACTTCTGCAGATATTCAAAGCACAATAACCCCTGACGAGGGAAGAAATGTTCCATGGCACTATAATAATATACATGCTGTAAATACTGCTAAGCAGGCGTTTATTGGTATGGATGGACTGATGGACATGATAGAGCTAAGAAAAGAGGGTTATCTACCAGAAAAAGTAAGAGAATTAAAAGAAAGAGCTATTCTATTCTTAGAGGAAATGATTGAAGCTGGTGGGTACTTTAAAGCAGTCGATTCCGGATTCTTTGTAGATTCAGGAGAATATCCTGAGAGAAATGGAGACGGTATAGCAAGAAAGATAGATGGTGGAGATGCTGTTGGAACCATAATAAAAAGAGACAAAGACTACTTTGCACCTGTTTGTGCTCATTTTGGATATAATAACATCCCTAAGGAATATAAGAATGCATGTGATGCTATAAATGGATGCACATTATGTGATCATTCAAAGATTAAATATATCGATGAACTTGATGAAAATGACAACGTATTCAAAAGATTAGAGAGAATCAAAGAAGATGGTACAGTAATTCCAGAAGTTCAGTGGGCAAAAGATGGATATGTAAAAGTTACGTTATGCATACCTGAAAATGAACAAATCAGCGAAGCTGCTGCACTTGAAATGGGAAAGAGAATGAATTTAAAGGACGTAGAAATTATTCATAAACAAGTTTTACAGATGTCAGAAGGAACTCTAGTAGAAATTAAAGGTGTATGTGATTTTATGCCTGTAAAACGAGATGAGCTTTCACTACCGAAGAGAAGAAAAACCCTATCTCCAGATGTAATGAGAGATTATGTAAAAGAAAATCCAATAAAAGTTGTTGCAGCTACTGTGGGAGAGGATGAACACTCTGTAGGATTAAGAGAAGTTATAGATATTAAACACGGAGGGGTTGAAAAGTTTGGTATAGAGGCAATTTATCTTGGTACTTCCTGCCCTGTAGAAAAGCTTGTTGATGCGGCAATAGAATCAAGAGCTCAAGCTATATTATGCAGTACAATAATAACCCATAATGATGTTCATACAAAGAATATGCAGAAGCTTCATGATCTGTGCGTAGAAAAAGGTGTAAGAGATAAGTTGATACTTGTATCTGGCGGAACTCAGGTAACTGATGAGATTGCAAAAGCACGTGGTATGGATGTTGGATTTGGAAGAGGTTCAAATGGTACAGATGTTGCATCCTTTATTATTAAGAAGCTAATGGGTGTTGATCCGGATGAAGAGGAATAAGAAGTAATTTTAAATAGAGTATATTGATACATGACATTACAAGGTATAAGCAGCAATTGATACAGGAGGGAATCTTATGGAAGTTGATTATTTAGTTGCAGAAATAGGCAGTACTACTACTTTAGTGACAGCTTTTAACGTGCATCGTGATAAGAATGACAAAATTTTTGTAGATACTCCTTTTCAGGGGAAGGCATGTACAACAGTTCTGGATGGTGACGTGACTATAGGACTAAAAAATGCAATAAAAGATATTGAAAATAAAATAAACGAATCACTTTTGTGGCGAAAAATGTTAGCTACCAGCAGTGCAGCTGGTGGGTTAAAAATTACTGTACACGGCCTCATGGAACAGATGACTGTTAAGGCAGCGAAAGAAGCTGCCTTAGGGGCCGGTGGCATTATTAAAATGGTTACTGCTGGCAAAATGAGAAAGAGCGATATAAAAAGAATACATGACATTGCTCCTAATATGATAATGATTGCTGGCGGTACAGACTATGGAGAAAGAGATACAGCAATTTTTAATGCAGAACTCATAAGTGCAGAGAAGTTTAATAAACCAATAGTGTATTGTGGCAATATTGAAAATAGAGAAGAAATAAAGGAAATATTTGAAGGTCAGGAGCTATATATTATAGACAATGTATATCCAAGAGTAGATGAATTAAATGTAGAGCCTGCAAGAAAGATAATACAGGATGCCTTTGAAAAAAACATTATAAAAGCTCCAGGCATGAATAAAATTAAACAACTGGTGGATGGAAGTATAATGCCAACTCCTGGTGCTGTAATGGAAAGTTCAAAAATCCTCTATGACAAAATAGGAGACTTAGTGGTATTAGATGTGGGAGGAGCTACAACAGATGTACATTCTGTTACTGAAGGCAGTAAAGTGATTCTAGATATGCTAGTAAATCCGGAGCCAAAAGCTAAAAGAACAGTAGAGGGGGATTTAGGGATTTTTATAAATAGCAAAAACGTCATAGAATTGCTTGATATAAGAGATCTTGGAGAATTAAATAAGGAGTATATTGCTGAGCATATAAAAGCTATCCCTATTGAAAAAGAAGATATAAAAGCCAGTTGTTTGCTCACTAAAAAAGCTGTAGATGTAGCTGTAAATAGACATATAGGAACTATAAAAAGAAAATACAGCGGAGAAAGCGGTTTTATAGCTTATGGCAAGGATTTATCACAGGTTAAATATATAATAGGTACCGGTGGTGCATTAGCAAGACTTCCAAGTGGTGAAAGAACACTCTTGGAAATAAGGTATTTAAAGGATGACATCACTATGCTTCCAAGAAAAGGTGCTAAAGCTTTAATAGATAAGGATTATATAATGGCCTGCGCAGGAGTATTGAGCAAAGAGGATAAGGAGGCAGCAGAAGCGCTTTTAAGACAGAGCTTAAATTTAGATAGCATTATTAAAGAGTTTGAATAATCAATTAGTATTTAGTAAAAGGAGAAACTATTATGAGGAAGGAGTACCCCTGTATAGATGTGAATCTTTCAAAAGTAACACATAATGCAAATCAGATACTATCCTTGTGTAATAAAAAAGGAATAGATGTTGTTGGAGTAACTAAAGTTTTTTGCGCAGAATCTCCTATAGTACAGGCTATATTGGATGGGGGAGTTACACATATTGGAGATTCAAGAATACAAAACTTAAAAAAGATGAGTAATTTAAACTGTAGAAAGACTCTACTAAGGATTTCTATGGAAAGCGAAGCTGAAGAAGTTGTTAGGTATAGTGATATAAGTTTAAATTCTGAATTGGATACTATAAAAACCTTAGCAAAAGCAGCTAAAAGCTTAGATAAAAAACACAATATTATATTAATGGTAGATGTTGGAGACCTGAGAGAAGGTGTACTTGAAGAGGATGTTGTTGCTGTAGTTAAGGAAATATTAAAACTCGACAGCATAAGTCTTATAGGTTTAGGCACTAATGTTACATGCTACGGAGGAGTTCTTCCAGATAAAGATAATTTAGGCAAACTTATAAGATTAAAAAATGAGATTAAAGCTCTATGTAATATAGAGTTACCAATAATCTCAGGTGGTAATTCAAGCAGTCTCTATATGGTTATGGATAATACTATTCCAGAGGGAGTTAACCAATTAAGAGTGGGTGAAGGTATTGTACTAGGAAGGGAAACATCCTTTGGGAAATTAATACCTGGCTGTTATGATGATGCTTTCATATTAAGTGGAGAAATAGTAGAGATAAAAGATAAGCCAACTGTTCCTAAAGGTAAGATAGGTATGGATGCTTTTGGCCAAAAACCTAGTTTCGAAGATAAAGGAATACGAAAAAGAGCTATTGTAGCTATAGGTAGACAGGATATAAAAGTAGATGGACTTATTCCTTTAGATAATAATATAAGTATTTTTGGTGCCAGCAGTGATCATTTGATATTGGACGTTACAGATAGTACAAAACCTCTTAGAGTAGGAGATATTATAGATTTCAAAATGGATTATGGATGTCTTCTTGCTGCCATGACTTCATTCTACGTAAAAAAATATTATGAAGAAGAATTGGCCGTAGCGATTATGTCTTAAAAGGTAAAAATTAAATTAAATTAAATATATTTAGGAGGAATTATTATGAAAAGAAATGTAAAAGTTGTTATTTGGGGATTTGGAGCAATGGGTAGTGGTATGGCAAAAATGCTTTTAAAGAAAAAAGGTGTAGACATTGTTGGAGTATGTGCTAGAGGTCAAAAAATAGGAAAGAGTATGTATGAATTATTGGAAATAGAAAGAGGAGATAGACGAGAAGTTATAATAAATCCTGATATTGAAAAAATATTAACTGAGACAAATCCAGATGTATGCCTTTGTGCAACAGATTCATTTACAAAAGAAGCATTTCCAAAATTAAAGGTTGTACTTGAAAATAAAGTAAATGTAATTTCAACAGCAGAAGAAATGGCATATCCATATGCTCAAGATCCAGAGATTGCTTCAGAGCTTGATAAAATTGCTAAAGAGAATGGAGTTAGTATACTTGGAACTGGTATAAATCCAGGTCTTATGATGGATTTACTTGTGCTTTGCCTAACTGGATGTATGGAAGATGTTGAACATATTGAAGCAAAAAGAGTAAATAGCTTATCACCATTTGGACCATTTGTTATGAAGGAACAGGGAGTTGGTACTACTGTTGAAGAATTTGAGAATGGAATTAAAGATGGTACACTTTCTGGACATGTTGGCTTTGCTGAATCAGCAGCAATGATTGCTGATGGACTTGGCTGGAAGATTGAAAAATTTGAGCAACAAATGAAACCAATAGTTACAACAATTGACAGAAAATCACCATTTGGATTCGCAAAGGCTGGAGATGTTGCTGGTGTTAGTATGACAGCTCAGGGATGGGTTAATGGAGAAGTTAAAATAGATTTAATTCACCCACAGCAGATTGAACCAGAAATGGAAGGAACAGAAACAGGGGATTATATAACAATTAAGGGGAACCCAGCTATTCATATGGCAAACAAGCCGGAAGTTGATGGAGGAATAGGAACAATTGCTATGTGTGTAAATATGATTCCTCACATAATTAATGCTGATGCAGGGCTTAAGACAATGATAGATCTTCCAGTTCCAAGAGCTATTATGGGAGACTTTAGAGATTTAATAAAAAATAGAGAATAATTGTCTTAAAGAATAGTATATATAGGTAAAAATAGTGTTATGAATAATACAGAAAATTCAGCTTCCTTTGAAACTTATTAAGAACAGCAGCAAAATTTGCAAGTGACAATGATAACTATATTATGGTAGTTCTATATAAATTTAATTTTGAAAGTGAATAGAAAATATTGGTGTATATATTATATACCAATATTTTCTACTCATAATTAAGTAATTTAATAAAAATGGGGGGCATAAAATTGATATTACAAGAAAAAATTTATAGCACATTAAAGGAATTAGTATCAGTTCCAAGTGTATCAGGTACAGAAGGCGAAAATCTTATATCTCAAAAAATATACAATATATTATCAGAAAATTCTTATTTTAAAGAAAATAAGAATAATTTTGGACTAGGCGAAATAGAAGGAGATTCTTTAGGAAGAAAATTTGTATGGGCTCTAGTAAATGGAAAATATGAGTCAAAAGATACAATAATATTAACAGGACATATAGATGTAGTTGAAGTAGAAGAATATGGACAATTAAAGGATATTGCTTTTAATGTAGAAGAATGTACAAAAAGAATTAATGAGTTAACTTTAGACAATGAGGCACTAGTAGATCTTAAATCTGGCAAATGGATTTTTGGAAGAGGAACTGCAGATATGAAATCTGGTATTGCTATAGATATTGAGATTATAAGAGAATTTAGTGAAAATAGGAATTTCAAAGGGAACATATTGTTTTTAGGAGTACCAGGAGAAGAAAGTAATTCAGAGGGGATGATAGCCTCAGTTCCTTTTCTTGTAAATCTTCAGGAGAAAATGGGATATAACTATGTTGGTGCAATTGTATCTGAATGTAGTATACCTAAAAATAAAGATGAGAAATTCAAAAGAATATATATGGGAAGTGTAGGTAAAGTAATGCCTTTGTTTTTCTGTGTAGGAAAAGAAACACATGTAGGAGAGTCTTTTAAGGGGTTAAATCCTAATGCATTGGTATCAGAAATAAATAGACTCCTAGAAGGTAATCCAGATTTCTGCGATAAGGTTAACAAAACTGTTACCCCACCACCTATGGCGCTAAAACAAACAGATTTAAAGGAACTATACTCTGTGCAAAGTCCTCTATTAGCAGCAGCATATTATAATATATTAACCCTTAATATGTCAGAGGAGAAGATTATAAGTGATTTAGAAAAGTTAGCATTTAAGGCATTTAGCAATGTTTTAAATAGTGCTAAAGAAAAAAGAGAAAATTATATGAAAATGTACTGTGAAGAAATTCAATATATTGAAGTGGAACCTTGTGTTATGCCTTATAAAAAATTGCTTTCAGAAGTTAAGGCTAAGAATAAAGATTTTGAAAGTTATATTAAAGAAAAAGTTGAGATTTGGAAAAAAGAAAAAAAGGACAATCAAACCATAGCCATAAATATAGTAAAAGAAACCTATGAAAAGTATGAAAATAAAAGGCCTATGATAATAGTTTCTTTTATTCCTCCATACTATCCTCATAGACATTTAGAAGATAAAGATGAAAAGAGTAGAAAATTTATAGATGCTATAAATGCAACAATAGAATATGCTGATGAAAAATTCAATGAAAAAATTATTAAGGATGACTTTTTCATGGCTATATCTGATCTAAGCTATGCAGGATGTGACAAAAATAAAGATTTAGATAATCTGTCTTCTAATATTGTTGGATATGGAGTGAATTATGATTTACCATTAGAAGATTTAAGTAAGCTTGATATTCCAGGAGTAGTATTTGGAGGAGAAGGCAAGGATTTTCATAAGTGTACTGAAAGGCTAAATGTTCCATACTCTTTAAGTGTAATACCGGAGCTATATAAGCACATAATTAACTCTCTTCTTAGTGTACCTCTACATTAGCGATGTTAATATTAAAGGTGTATAGGAATAAATTGTATGTTTAATTGGTTAAGTTATAGGACATTGATAAATAAAATTTTTTAATAAATTTAAGGGGGCTATTTTATGAACATATTTAGAAAAAGGAGCGTAGCGGACTTTAAAGAGGCGATAGAAGGCAGTGGTCTGCGAAAACAACTGACTGCATTTGATATAGCAGCTCTTGGAATTGGGTCAGTAATAGGAACTGGTATATTTGTTGCTACAGGTCAGGGGGCACAGCTGGCTGGCCCTGCGGTTACAATATCCTTTGTAGTAGCAGCAATAACCAGTGCCCTATGTGCTCTTACTTATGCAGAACTTGCTACTATGTTTCCAGTTGCAGGAAGTACCTATTCTTATACCTATGTTGCTTTTGGCGAGATTATAGCATGGATAATTGGTTGGAACCTGATACTTGAGTATACTGTTGTTGCGGCGGCTGTTGCATCAGGATGGTCATCAACTTTAGTTGGAGTTTTTGAAGCCTACAATATTCATCTGCCTGCAATGCTAATAAAGTCTCCACTGGTTGGTGGAATTGTAGATTTACCTGCAGTTTTAGTTATTGCTTTTATAACATGGCTGCTTTATATTGGTGTATCAGAGAGTGCAAAAGTAAATAATATAATAGTTTTTATAAAGGTATCTGTAATTATTATTTTTATAGTTCTTGGAGCAACGCATATAAATGTTGCTAACTATCATCCATTTTCACCTTACGGAACTAAAGGAATAATGTCGGCTGCTGCAATTATATTCTTTGCATATATCGGTTTTGATGCTGTTTCTACTGCAGCAGAAGAAACAATCAACCCTAAAAGAGACATCCCTCTTGGTTTAACTATTTGTTTAACTGTAATTATCATATTATATGTAGCTGTTTCGTTAACACTTACAGGAATGGTTCCTTTTAAAGAAATTGATGTAAATAATGCTCTTCCAGCTGCTTTAAGAAGAATAGGAATAAATTGGGGTTCAGCACTTGTTGGCGTAGGAGCTGTTATAGGAATGATTTCTACTCTTCTTGTAACTGTATACGGACAAGTTAGAATATTCATGGTTATGTCAAGAGATGGATTAATACCGAAATCACTAGCCAGAATATCTAAAAAACATGGAACACCTGGAATATGTACTATAGCAACAGGTGCATTAACAGCTGTTATAGGAGGATTTTTACCACTGACTGTACTTATGGATTTGTGTAATATAGGAACTTTATCTGCATTTATAATTGTATCTATAGGAGTTATTATTTTAAGAAGAACTATGCCGGATGTAGAAAGAAAGTTTAAATGCCCAGGTGTTCCTTTTACACCGATTTTAACGGTATTATTCTGCTTTTATCTCATGTATAGTTTACCAGGAGTTACTTGGATTAGATTTGGAGTATGGACAATAGTAGGCATAGCAATCTATTTCTTGTATGGAGCAAAACATAGTACATTATGTGATGCAACTAATAATTTAGAGGTAAATAAAGAGGAAAATAAAGAGGAAATTTAAATTATATTCTTCTATTATGTAGTAAATAACAATTGAATTCTAGGCTTTATTTGATTTTAAGATACATGATATAGTTGGTTCGTATTTTTGTGTTTTACAAATATTAAAAATGAAAGGAGTGTTTATAATGGCAACAAATAGTAATTCTATATTTAGAACTAAGTCTATTGAAGATTTATTAGCAGGGGCGTCAGGTGACAGAGCACTTAAAAAGGTTCTTGGACCAGTTGAATTGGTATTTTTAGGGATTGGCGCCGTTATTGGTACTGGAATATTTGTACTTCCAGGAGTTGCGGCTGCAAACTATGCGGGACCAGCATTGATTCTTTCATTCATTGTCTCAGGTCTCACTTGTATTTTCGCCTCTTTATGCTATGCAGAGCTTGCAAGTATGATTCCTATTGCAGGTAGTGCATATACATTTGGCTATGTTGGACTAGGTGAAATTTGGGGATGGATTATAGGATGGGATTTGGCACTTGAGTATATGGTAGGTTTATCAACTGTTGCAGTAGGTTGGTCAGGATATTTGGTAACACTTTTAGGAGCATTTGGAATACATCTTCCTGCAGCAATATGCAATCCTTTTGGCCAGAATGGTGGAATAATTAATTTACCAGCAGTTCTTATTGTATTTGTTATGATGCTGCTGTTAATAAGGGGTATTACAGAGAGTGTTAAGTTAAATAATTTTCTAGTTATACTTAAGTTAGGTGTTATAATTCTATTTATCATTTTAGCAGTGGGACATATTAAACCAGCTAACTGGAATCCATTCTTCCCCTATGGTGTTGGTGGTGTATTTAGAGGTGCAGCAGTTATATTCTTTGCATATGTAGGATTTGATGCAGTTTCCTGTGCAGCTGAAGAATGTAAGAATCCACAGAGAGATTTGCCAATTGGCTTAATTGGCTCTCTTATAGTTTGCACAGTGTTGTATATACTTGTTGCAGCTACACTGACTGGGGTTCTTCCTTATCTTGTATATAAGACTACAGCAGCACCAGTTGCATACGCTCTCCTTCAAGTTGGTATTACATGGGGATCGGCGCTAGTATCCGTTGGAGCCGTATGTGGATTAACTTCTGCATTATTAGTTACAATGTACGGGTGCACTCGTATATTATTCGCATTGTCAAGAGACGGATTACTTCCACAGGTATTTTCAACTGTTCATCCTAAATATAGAACTCCTGTAAATAGTACAATATTAGTTGCTATTATATCAATGTGTTTTTCTGGATTATTACCGGTAATGAGGCTAGCTGAAATGGCAAACATGGGAACCCTTATAGCTTTTATTATAGTTTCAGCATCAGCAATAGTTCTTAGAAAGAGAAGACCTGATATTGAGAGGCCGTTTAGATGTCCAGGAGTTCCTATAATTCCAAGCATAGCTATGATGTTTTGTTTGTATTTAATTTGGGAATTGCCACACTTTACTAAAGTTGTATTTGCAATATGGATAGCTATAGGAATTGTAATATACTTTGGATATAGTAAATCACACAGTGTCATGGAAAAATCCCAAAAATTAGGAATATAATATTTATGAGTTCATAGATAACTATAAATTTTAAAGAGATGCCCCTTTATAGTAATGGATACAGATAAAAAAGGCCTATTTAATTTACTTTAAGGGGGCGTTTTATTTTTAAATAAAATAAGTAATAAAATAGAAAAATGGTTATTAAGTCTAATTATATAGGAATCAGAAGATGGCTATTTATCTTCTTTATTTGATTCAAGCGATTTAAAAAAGGGGAGGAGATAATGTTCAATGAATTTAGACCTCTATGGTCTGAGATAAACTTGGATAATTTTGAACATAATGTAAGAGAGATAAAGCGACTTTTAAAAAATGAAAAGGAATATATTGCGATTGTTAAAGCTGATGCGTATGGTCATGGGGTTATTGAACTTACACATATACTTTTAGAAAATGGAATAAGATGGCTGGGGGTAGCGATACTAGACGAGGCATTGGAACTTAGGAGTGCTGGTATTGATAATCCTATATTGATATTGGGATACACTCCTTCTAATATGGCAAAAATTCTGATAAACAATAATATAAGCCAAACTTGTTTCTCATATGAACTTGCTAAAGCAATTTCAGATGCTGCCGTGGAGATTGGGAAAACAGGTAAGTTGCATATAGCCGTTGACACTGGCATGGGAAGAATAGGGTTTTTACCTAGTGAAGAAAGTGCTGACATTGTAAAACAAATAAGTATGCTGCCAGGTATTAAACTAGAGGGAATGTTTACACATTTTTCTGTTGCGGACCAAAAAGATAAATTATATACTTATGAGCAATATGCAAAGTTTAATCATTTTGTGAATATGCTTGAACGTAGAAATGTAAGGATTAATTTTAAACATGCTGCGAACAGTGCTGCTATAATCGATCTACCGGAAACTTATTTGGACGGTGTCAGGCCAGGGGCAATACAATATGGTTTATATCCAGGTGAAGAGATAATGAAATCTAGAATTGACTTAAAACCCGTGATGTCAGTGAAAGCGAATATTATACATGTTAAAGAAGTAGAAGCTGGGACCTCAATAAGCTATGGAAGGAAATTCATAACGGAAAGAAAGAGCAAAATTGCTACACTGCCTGTAGGTTGTGCTGATGGCTATTCATGGCGTTTTTTTAGAAAAGGAAAAGTGATAATAAAGAGTAAATTTGCTCCTATTGTAGGAGCAATATGTATGGATCAATGTATGATTGATGTTACAGACTTAGGAGATGTTCAAATAGGAGATGAGGTAATACTAATGGGGAGTGATGGCAACTTAAGTATAACTCTTGAAGACATAAAAGCGATGTTAGGTACTAGTTTAGGTGAAGTAATATGTATGTTTAGCAGAAGGGTTCCAAGGGTATATGTAAGAGGTGGAAAAATAGTAAAGGTGAAGAATTATTTAGCCGTATAAGTCTAACTTCTTTGCAATTGTGAACTGCCTAATCCATCTTTTCTACTATTGTTGATTTTGTTTAAAAAGAGTATTTTTGACATAAAAATCACCCCGCTAAGTAGACTTTACAGCAGTCTTTTTAGTTGTGTCTACTTAATGGAGTGATTTTCATTGGTTTAATATCCTTTATTAATTGCAAAGAAGGCTAAGATAATGAAAACTGTGTCTGGTGTATCGTTATAAAAAATATTGAGCATTTAGAAGAATAATAAAGAATTAATAATATAATTCTAATCTGTAGGGAAAAGCAATAATGTAATATAATGATAAAAGTGATAAGATAACTATCGTCGCTTGAGTGAGCGATAATACAAGCAAAATTAATGTACAAATTCGTTGACATCAAATTAGCTTGTATGATATCATATAAAAGCTGTGAAAAACCATATAAAAGTTAGTTAGATAACGTTTTAACTAATAATAAAAACTTCTTGACAAGCTTAATTAAAGGTGATAACATTTAATAGTCGCAGAGAGCGACATGATCCTTGAAAATTAAACAGAGGTAAAAAGTCTAAATGACTTTTTAAAGTAAACTAAACCAGCAATTCTTTTATTACTATATTATATAGTAGTGAGTAAACAGTAATGAGCATTCAAACTTTTAAATTGAGAGTTTGATCCTGGCTCAGGACGAACGCTGGCGGCGTGCCTAACACATGCAAGTCGAGCGATGAAATCCTTCGGGATGGATTAGCGGCGGACGGGTGAGTAACACGTGGGTAACCTGCCTCAAAGAGGGGGATAGCCTCCCGAAAGGGAGATTAATACCGCATAACATTAGTTTTTCGCATGGAGAACTAATTAAAGGAGCAATCCGCTTTGAGATGGACCCGCGGCGCATTAGCTAGTTGGTGAGGTAAAGGCTCACCAAGGCGACGATGCGTAGCCGACCTGAGAGGGTGATCGGCCACATTGGAACTGAGACACGGTCCAGACTCCTACGGGAGGCAGCAGTGGGGAATATTGCACAATGGGCGAAAGCCTGATGCAGCAACGCCGCGTGAGTGATGAAGGCCTTCGGGTTGTAAAGCTCTGTCTTTTGGGACGATAATGACGGTACCAAAGGAGGAAGCCACGGCTAACTACGTGCCAGCAGCCGCGGTAATACGTAGGTGGCGAGCGTTGTCCGGATTTACTGGGCGTAAAGGATGCGTAGGCGGATTTTTAAGTGAGATGTGAAATACCCGGGCTTAACTTGGGTGCTGCATTTCAAACTGGAAGTCTAGAGTGCGGGAGAGGAGAGTGGAATTCCTAGTGTAGCGGTGAAATGCGTAGAGATTAGGAAGAACACCAGTGGCGAAGGCGACTCTCTGGACCGTAACTGACGCTGAGGCATGAAAGCGTGGGTAGCAAACAGGATTAGATACCCTGGTAGTCCACGCCGTAAACGATGAGTACTAGGTGTAGGAGGTATCGACCCCTTCTGTGCCGCAGTTAACACAATAAGTACTCCGCCTGGGAAGTACGATCGCAAGATTAAAACTCAAAGGAATTGACGGGGGCCCGCACAAGCAGCGGAGCATGTGGTTTAATTCGAAGCAACGCGAAGAACCTTACCTAGACTTGACATCTCCTGAATTACTCGTAATGGAGGAAGCCCTTCGGGGCAGGAAGACAGGTGGTGCATGGTTGTCGTCAGCTCGTGTCGTGAGATGTTAGGTTAAGTCCTGCAACGAGCGCAACCCTTATCATTAGTTGCTACCATTAAGTTGAGCACTCTAGTGAGACTGCCCGGGTTAACCGGGAGGAAGGTGGGGATGACGTCAAATCATCATGCCCCTTATGTCTAGGGCTACACACGTGCTACAATGGGTAATACAAAGAGAAGCAATACAGTGATGTGGAGCAAAACTATAAAATTACCCTCAGTTCGGATTGTAGGCTGAAACTCGCCTACATGAAGCTGGAGTTGCTAGTAATCGCGAATCAGCATGTCGCGGTGAATACGTTCCCGGGCCTTGTACACACCGCCCGTCACACCATGAGAGCTGGCAACACCCGAAGTCCGTAGTCTAACCGTAAGGAAGACGCGGCCGAAGGTGGGGTTAGTGATTGGGGTGAAGTCGTAACAAGGTAGCCGTAGGAGAACCTGCGGCTGGATCACCTCCTTTCTAAGGAGTCGACAAAGTAGGTAATTCTACTTTGAAGGTTTGTTTACACTCTGTTTAATTTTGAGGGTTCAAATCCTAAATGGATTTGAACGGGTAATTTAGCCGAATACCTTCGGCGTTAAGAATTACCCCGGTCAGATGTTTCAATAACATCAATCTGGGGTTGTAAATTGCTCGTTATGAATCCCTTAATATTTTATGGGGGTATAGCTCAGCTGGGAGAGCACCTGCCTTGCACGCAGGGGGTCAAGGGTTCGAATCCCTTTATCTCCACCATAATTGTTCTTTGAAAATTGCACAGTGATATATAAATGAAAGTAAAGCTGAAGGTAAAACTACTTATTATATAAGTAAGTAACCTTTGTAGATTTAAGAATTAATATAAATTAATAGTAGCGAGCAGAACAAGGAAGCAACTGAATGAGGAGCAGAGTTTACTTAAGGTAAATGAGCACCGCAATGAGGGAAGCTGACGCAGTAATGCGAAGGTAATATTAATTTAGATGGTCAAGCTACAAAGGGCGCATGGTGAATGCCTTGGCACCAGTAGTCGAAGAAGGACGTGATAAGCTGCGATAAGCTTCGGGTAGGCGCAAATAGCCTGTGATCCGAAGATTTCCGAATGGGGCAACCCACACTACTAACGTAGTGTACTGTAAACTGAATTCATAGGTTTATAGGGATATACCCGGGGAACTGAAACATCTAAGTACCCGGAGGAAGAGAAAGAAAAATCGATTTCCTAAGTAGCGGCGAGCGAAAGGGAAAGAGCCCAAACCAGGAACTTGTTCCTGGGGTTGAGGACAGATCACAAATGAAAGTAGGAGTTAATTGAAGAGAGCTGGAAGGCTCCGCCGTAGAAGGTAACAGCCCTGTAGGTGAAAACGGAAACTTTTAGATCTGCTCCAGAGTACCACGAGACACGTGAAACCTTGTGGGAAGCAGGGAGGACCACCTCCCAAGGCTAAATACTAACTGGTGACCGATAGTGAAGCAGTACCGTGAGGGAAAGGTGAAAAGAACCCCGGGAGGGGAGTGAAATAGAACCTGAAACCGTGTGTCCACAACCGGTCAAAGCACTTTTACGTGCGATGACGTGCTTTTTGTAGAACGAGCCAGCGAGTTACGATATGTAGCAAGGTTAAGCACTTAAGGTGCGCAGCCGAAGGGAAACCGAGTCTGAATAGGGCAATAAGTTGCATGTCGTAGACCCGAAACCGAGTGACCTATCCATGGACAGGTTGAAGCGGAAGTAAAATTCCGTGGAGGACCGAACCACGTTGGTGTTGAAAAACCATGGGATGAGCTGTGGATAGCGGAGAAATTCCAATCGAACTCGGAGATAGCTGGTTCTCCTCGAAATAGCTTTAGGGCTAGCGTTGAGAATGAGTAATGGAGGTAGAGCACTGAATGGGCTAGGGGCTGACAACAGTTACTGAACCCTATCAAACTCCGAATGCCATATACTTGAATCTCAGCAGTCAGACTACGAATGATAAGATCCGTGGTCAAAAGGGAAACAGCCCAGATCATCAGCTAAGGTCCCAAAGTGTAAGTTAAGTGGAAAAGGATGTGGGATTTCTAAGACAACTAGGATGTTGGCTTAGAAGCAGCCACTCATTCAAAGAGTGCGTAATAGCTCACTAGTCGAGAGATCCTGCGCCGAAGATGTCCGGGGCTAAAACTTACCACCGAAGCTATGGGCTCGAAAGAGCGGTAGAGGAGCTTCCTGTATGGATTGAAGTCGTACCGAAAGGAGCGGTGGACTGTACAGGAGTGAGTATGCTGGCATAAGTAGCGAGAAATAAGTGAGAATCTTATTGGTCGAAAACCTAAGGTTTCCTGAGGAAGGCTCGTCCGCTCAGGGTTAGTCGGGACCTAAGCCGAGGCCGAAAGGCGTAGGTGATGGACAATCGGTTGATATTCCGATACCGCCAACTGACGTTATTACAAATGGGATGACGCAGGAGGATAAGATGTGCGCACTATTGGATGTGCGTCTAAGCACTTAGACATGTTTAACAGGCAAATCCGTTAAACTTAGTTGAGGTGTGATGGGGAGCCCTTATGGGCGAAGTATCTGATTCCACGCTGCCAAGAAAAGTCTCTATGGAGGAAGTTGGTGCCCGTACCGCAAACCGACACAGGTAGGTGAGGAGAGAATCCTAAGACCAGCGGAAGAATTGTTGTCAAGGAACTCGGCAAATTGACCCCGTAAGTTAGCGATAAGGGGTGCCTACGCAAGTAGGTCGCAGAGAATAGGCCCAAGCAACTGTTTAGCAAAAACACAGGTCTCTGCTAAAGCGAAAGCTGATGTATAGGGGCTGACGCCTGCCCGGTGCTGGAAGGTTAAGGGGAACACTTAGCGCAAGCGAAGGTGTGAACTTAAGCCCCAGTAAACGGCGGCCGTAACTATAACGGTCCTAAGGTAGCGAAATTCCTTGTCGGGTAAGTTCCGACCCGCACGAATGGCGTAATGACTTGGGCACTGTCTCGACAACAAATCCGGCGAAATTGTAGTGCAAGTGAAGATGCTTGCTACCCGCGATTGGACGGAAAGACCCCGTAGAGCTTTACTGTAGCTTAGCATTGAGTTTCGGTATTGTCTGTACAGGATAGGTGGGAGACTGAGAAACAAGGGCGTCAGCCTTTGTGGAGTCATCCTTGGGATACCACCCTGACAGTACTGGGATTCTAACCGGCGGCCATGAATCTGGTCACGGGACATTGTTAGGTGGGCAGTTTGACTGGGGCGGTCGCCTCCTAAAAAGTAACGGAGGCGCCCAAAGGTTCCCTCAGAACGGTTGGAAATCGTTCGTAGAGTGCAAAGGCAGAAGGGAGCCTGACTGCGACACATACAAGTGGAGCAGGGACGAAAGTCGGGCTTAGTGATCCGGTGGTTCCTCGTGGGAGGGCCATCGCTCAACGGATAAAAGCTACCTCGGGGATAACAGGCTGATCTCCCCCAAGAGTCCACATCGACGGGGAGGTTTGGCACCTCGATGTCGGCTCGTCGCATCCTGGGGCTGAAGTAGGTCCCAAGGGTTGGGCTGTTCGCCCATTAAAGCGGCACGCGAGCTGGGTTCAGAACGTCGTGAGACAGTTCGGTCCCTATCCGTCGCGGGCGTAGGAAATTTGAGAGGAGCTGTCCTTAGTACGAGAGGACCGGGATGGACTGACCTCTGGTGCACCAGTTGTTCCGCCAGGAGCACAGCTGGGTAGCTATGTCGGGACGGGATAAACGCTGAAAGCATCTAAGCGTGAAGCCCACCTCAAGATTAGATTTCCCATAGCGTAAGCTAGTAAGACCCCTTGAAGAACACAAGGTTGATAGGTCAGAGGTGTAAGCATGGTAACATGTTCAGCTGACTGATACTAATAGGTCGAGGGCTTGACCAACACAATTCACTGTGCAATTTTCAGAGAACAATATTGTTCCGTGGTAGCTCAATGGTGGAGCATTCGGCTGTTAACCGAAGGGTTGGAGGTTCGAATCCTCTCCACGGAGCCATTTTTATTTTTTGGGAAATAATATAGATAAGCAATCTAAGTGCTTATCTATAATTTGAAACAAGTTATTTTAGACTTTTATATCCAATTTGGTTTTAAGTTATCTAAAATATAATTTAAATAAATGAGTCTTAGGGGATTTCCGGTGCCTTCTAAAATAAGGTTGGGATCCTTTATTTTTATTTGATCCTTTAGGTCCCTCTTAAATGCACGTCTTTCTTTTTTCATTAAGGATGCAAAATATTCATATTGATCTATAACAGAATTTATTCCCTGTAATTTAGAATAATCTTTATCGTTAATATAAGTTTTTATTGAAAATACCCATATATAAAGATAAAGGCACATTACACTCCACATATCCGCATTAAGCTTTTCTCTGACTTCCTTTTGCATTGTGTTATCTTGAAATTTTTTGATTTGTAAAGGTAGATCTGAATTGTTTACTCTTAGGCTAAAAGTTGCAATATCATATAGAGTAAATAATATATCCTTTAAAAGTAAATCGATAGTTATGTAGTCACCTTTTTTCATTTCCAGCTCTATATTTAAACTATCCTTTATTCTATCAGATATTATTTTAAAGCTCTCTAAATCATTGTAGGTATTTATTAAACAATAAAGATCATAGATATTCTTATATAATGCCTCTAATTTAAAGTTTTCTAGTCCAAGAGAATTAGATGCTAGGGTAATTAGTTTGTCACTGATTGTTGAATACTTATCTATAGCAATAGGAACGTAATTAAGTTTTAGTCCTAAAGTTTCATTACTTATTAATTTGGTTTTATGAAGTTTACTTATATTTAAAAATAGAAAATCTATCTTTATTCCTGGATACCTAACTCTTTTTTTTGTTTTGAAAACAAAAGGTATATCAAAAATGAAGGTCATCATAGGTATTATTCTATGGTGAGGTTTTATATTTCTAGGTATATACTCCCTATAACTGCTGTTAAGACCATTTCGAGTAAAGTCATCTTTGATTGACTTCATAACCTTTTGTAATTCTTTAGGCGACAAGTCTGTAGCACAATCAATATCATTAGTACATCGCTGCCAGTCAACGGGCAAGTACAGTTGTGAGGCAGCACCTCCTTTTAGAATACATCTGTTGTTAGTTCTTTTTTGTATCTGATAAAATAACTCATAAATCCAATAATGCAGTTCTAGTGAATCTTTATTTAAAAAGCCAAAATACTTTGCTTTAGATTTAATATATCGACTTGTAAGGTTGCTTTTTTTCTTCAAGATTAATCCCTCCATGAAAGGCAATATAAATAGTTAATATACTATAAATATTATTAGCTAATAGTAGAACTTATATCAACAATAATATTTCTTTAATTTATAAAAATAAATGAGTTGCTAAGATGTACAAATTTAAGAAAAGGTTAAGAATTAACATAATAAATAGTTAAGATATAAGCTTTATAATTATAAGTATATTGTTTAGGAGAATTTTTCAAGGTATACATATTTTCAATTACTATGTTATGATTAAGAGTGTTAATATATATTTGTAGATAGAAACTTCAAACTTAACAGTATTTATAGAAGTGTTCCTTCTGCATTGCTGTAGGATAAGTTTGGAAAGGAGTTCATTATGGAAATAGAAACTATATTAGTTGTGGATGATGAAAAAGAAATTAGAGATTTAATAGGCATATATTTAGCTAATGAGGGCTATAAAGTAATAAAGGCTGCTAATGGGTTAGAGGCATTAAATCATCTAGAAAAAGAAGAGACAGACCTAATAATACTAGATATTATGATGCCAAGTATGGATGGAATTGAAGCCTGTATAAAAATAAGAGAAAATAAAAACATGCCAATAATAATGCTTTCTGCTAAGAGTGAGGATATGGACAAAATTTTAGGGCTTACTACTGGAGCAGATGATTACATAACAAAACCCTTTAATCCGCTAGAGTTGATAGCCAGAGTAAAATCGCAACTTCGTCGATACAAAAAATTAAATGCTGTACAAGAGAAAAATGAAGGTGTAATTGAGGTAGATGATTTATTAATAAATACGAATACTCATGAAGTTAAGATATCAGATAAGGAAATAAAATTAACCCCAAGAGAATTTGACATACTCTGTCTTTTAGCTAAAAATAAAGGAATAGTTTTTAGTATAGAAAAAATTTATGAGTCAGTATGGAATGAAGAGTTCTTTGAATCAGATAACACTGTGATGGTTCATATAAGAAAGATAAGAGAAAAAATAGAGGAAGAACCCCGAAAACCTAGGTTTATAAAAACAGTTTGGGGGGTAGGGTATAAAATTGAAGGTTAGGTGTCCTAAATTTATAAAAAAATTATTTAGTCCATTTACAAAAATATATAATTTAGCTCTAGATAAAATAAGCAAAAGCATAAGATTAGAATTAATAGTGATATTTGCAGTGTGCTTAGTAGCATCAATTATTGTAGGAAGTATTTCAAATGACACTTTTAAAAAAGGCAGCATGAGCGCCAGGATAGATTATACTAAAGGTGTTAAAAGGATATCAGATAAGGCATTAAATATTGCAGATACTATTAAAAATAGAAACATAAGTATTAACGATAAAGAAAGCATAAACCAAATATTACAACAATCAAGAAATGGGGAAAATTACAAAATACTAATTTCTGATTTAGATGGAAAGGTTTTGTACAAATCAGACAATGCTAATGAGACACAGATAGATATTTATGCTACTATAAAAAATGCGATGGAAACAATGGGTAATAGAGAAATATCAGTTAGAAATAATGATGAAATAATAGATACAGGGAGAGAATATGTGAATTTCTACCCAATTAAATTTTCTGATGGAAAAGGATATTTAATGGTAAGTGGTATACCCAAAGGAGATATTGTATATCATTATGGAGATAATACCCCATTACCAACAGTTATAGTTTCTCTTGCAGTCTTCTTTTTTATGTTTTATTTTTTAACTAAGAAAAAAATGAAATATATAGAGTTAGTTTCTTCTGGTCTTTTTGAAATATCTAAAGGCAATCTAAATTATAGAATAGAAAAACTGGGTTCAGATGAAATTGCACTATTGGCTGACAATATAAATTTTATGGCGGAAGAGCTAAAAAATAAGATAGAAGATGAAAGAAAAGCAGAAAGAATGAAAAGTGAGTTAATAACTAATGTTTCTCATGATTTAAGAACTCCATTAACATCTATTAAGGGATACTTAGGACTTATAAAAGAAAAAAAATATAATGAAGATCAGTTAGAACAGTATGTAAATATAGCATACAATAAGTCAGAGAAGCTTGAAGTATTAATTAATGATTTATTTGAATATACCAAGCTAACTAATAATGGTGTGAAATTGGATAAGCAAACTATAGTGCTTGATGGACTGCTTGATCAACTAGTAGAGGAACTGGTGCCTATATTTGAAGAAAATAAAGTAGCAGTATCTAAAGCATTTTTATTGGAAAAGGTTATAGTGGAAGTAGATCCTGGGAAAACCGCTAGAATATTTGAAAATTTATTTATAAATGCTGCAAGATACTCAATAAAACCTGGGATTATAAAAGTTGTATTGACAAAAGATAATGATTATGTAGTTGTGTCTATTCAGAATAAGTGCGAAGAAATGAGTAAAGAAGAATTAGAAAAAATGTTTGATAGGTTTTATAGATTGGAAAAATCTAGAGCATCGGAAACAGGGGGAAGTGGTTTAGGCTTGGCTATTGCTAAAAGTATAGTTGAACTTCAAGGGGGAACTATTGAAGCTAAATACAGTGACAAAAATATAAGCTTTGACGTGAAGCTTAAGATTTATAAAGGTTAAAGCTAATGCTTTAGCCTTTGTATTTATGAATTCAAAATAGTGGATATTCAATTCGCAAATTCACAAGATTTTAATGTAAAAAATATGTTATAATTGAAATATAATGATATAAATTAAACAAACTAATGCCAGGGGGATTGAATATGGAAATAAATGAGAGTAACAAACAGGAAATTATTTCGGGAATGGTTGAGGCAGCGGCAAGACCGATATTGGAAGCTAAAAGTTATTGGTACCAAAGTATTTATAATATCTTAAGAAGTAAAAAGGAAAATATAGAAAGTGATATTGATTATATAACTTTATTAAAGGCTGATATTATTTATCTTAAAAAATTGTGGAATAAAGAACTAGATGTAATATTTCAATGGGGTCAAAATGGTAAGATACCTGAATCAGATAAAATTAATGAAATTATTCTACAAATAGAAAATGATTCTGAAACAGAAGTTAAAGATGGGAAAATTGTATTCAAAAATGGTAAAAATTTAGATAAAGTTGATTTAGAATTTATTGAAAGATATAATGCTATTCAAGATTTAAATGGAAGAGCAAGTGCTCTGCACGAAGATTACATATATCTTAAGATTAGGGACTATATAACGTTAAATATATATCAATTTCTTTCAGAGAATAAAAATATTGCTGAAGGATTATTTAGAAATAGTCCCAAGGAAACTACACAGAGAATTGCAGACTTAGCTTCTAATTATGCTGATATGTGTATGTATAATAATATAGAAAATGAATAAAAAATATTAAGCTTTAGTTGAAATAAAGCTTTTAAACTTTAAATAAAAATTCTGCTCAGTTTTCAAGCAGAATTTTTATTTATTATAGTATTTCTAATTCATTAAAGGTATCATATTTAATTTTTGTATCTTCTCCAAAATCATTTGTTATTACTGAGGTTTCATTAGAAATAGATATATTGCCAATAGTATCAGAGTTTTTATATATGGATAGGTAATTGGTATTTTGTAAAATTTCATCAAAATCTACATTATATTTTTTTAGTATACTTCCTGCAATTCTTTGAGTACTTTCTTTTCCGCTTTCTATTTTTGCATTTTTTAAATCATTGAATACAGCATCTTTAACATCTTTCAAGTTGTTTTTCTTCATTTATTATACCCCCAAAATAAACTAGTTTCACTATTTATATATATTTACATAATCATGTTTTAGTATGCAAAATTGAGAAAGAAGTTCTTTATTTTTTCTATATAAAAGTGTAAAATTTTAATGGAGTATAATTTTGGAGGAGAAGATTTGAAAAATAATATAATTAATCAAGTAATAATTTTGTCACTTATTATGATAGTAGGAGTATATGCAAGAAAAAAAGATATTTTATCTAAGGAAGCTAGCAAAAGTTTTTCTAACTTTCTTACTAATATAACTCTACCCTGTTTACTTATTTCCTCTTTTAACTATACTTATTCTCAAGATATGATTTCAAAGGCGAGAATAATGTTTGTTTATTCAATAATCATTCATATAATATTGATTTTTGTAAGTAGGATTTTAACTTTTAAATATCCTGAAAACTCAAAAAAGGTTTTAAGATTTGCAACTATATTCTCTAACTGTGGATTTATGGGGTACCCTGTTTTAGAAAGCTTATTTGGGAAAATAGGAATTTTTTATGGTGCAATTTTTAATATACCTTTTAACATTTTTATGTTTAGTATTGGGATTATGATTTATACAGGAAAGAAAGATTTAAAAACGCTAAAGGAAGTACTCGTTAATCCAGCCATAATTGCTACTATTTTAGGACTAATAATTTTTAGTTTTTCCATTAAGCTGCCTTATCCAGTGTTTACAGCAATGAGTATTGTAGGTTCTATGACAACACCTTTATCGATGATTATTGTAGGAGCTATGTTATCAGAAATTAAGCTAAAGGATATTTTTTCAGGTACTTTAGTCTATTATGCATCTTTTTTAAGACTTATAGCAGTGCCATTTCTTACTTTAGGCATTTTAAAATTATTGAATGCAGATAAATTATTAATGCAAATAGCTGTAATAATTGAAGCTATGCCAGCGGCAGTATTAGCATCTGTTTTAGCTGAAAAATATGGCGCAGATACAGCACTAGCTTCTAGAAGCGTATTTATATCTACAATAATATCAATGATTACTATACCTTTTGTAGTTATGTTTTTGTAAGCAAGTATAATTAAAATGAATTGTAAATATATTTTAATGTATTATTAGATTAGGAGGAAAAGCAATGTTTGACACTCATGTACATACAAGGTTTTCTACAGATTGCCAAATGGAAATAGAAGATGCTATAAAATCGGCAGAAAATAAAAATATATCGATGATAATAACGGAACATATGGATTTAAAGTTTCCAAAAGAAGGGCTTTTTTGTTTTGATGTACAAGATTACTTTGAAAAATATTCCAAGTATCGAAGTGACAACGTTTTGCTAGGAATTGAACTTGGAATGAAGGAGGATTGTATTGAAGAAAGTAGAGAGCTTGTAAAAAGCAATCCTTTTGATTATATTATAGGGTCTGTACATCTGATAGATAACCTGGATATATATTATAATAAGTATTATGAGGGTAAAAGTAAACAAGAAGCATATGAGAAGTATTTTAGAACCTTGTACAGATCTGTAAAAGCTTTTGACTTTATTGATAGTATGGGGCATATAGACTATATAGCAAGATATGCTAAATATGATGATAAAGAAATATACTATAAAGATTATTCAGAGATTATAGATGAGATACTTAAGACTTTAGTAGAAAATGACAAGTGTTTAGAACTTAGTACTAGAAGGCTTAACGATGAAAAGGCGATACAGAATATTATTACTATTTATAAAAGATTTAGAGAGCTGGGGGGGGGAAATGTAACAATAGGATCTGATTCACATGTCCCTACAGCTATTGGAAGTAATTTTAACATTGCCAGGGAAATAGTTCAGCTATGTGGTTTAAAGGCAGTACATTTTAGAGAAAGAAAAAAGGAATATGAAAAAATATAATAAAGCTAATACAAAAGTGTATACTAAATTATATAGTTAATGTAAATAGGAGGATCACACAAATGAATTTTACATCAAATTTAGAAAAATCTATGGAGAACTTACATAAAAAAGGGGCATTTTTAACATGTAAGGTAGATAATGAAGTAAATACCATGACTATAAGCTGGGGAAGTATTGGATTTGTTTGGCATAAGCCAATGTTTACAGTGCTTGTAAGAAAGTCAAGACATACTCATGAGCTCATCGAAAAGTGTGGAGAGTTTACTGTAAGCGTACCTTTTGATGATAAAATGAAAAATGCATTAGCAGTCTGTGGATCAAAATCAGGGAGAGAAATAAATAAAATTAAAGAATGCAACTTAGTATTAAAGGATGGGAAAAATATTTCTATCCCAGTAATAAAAGGATGTGGAATTCACTATGAATGTAAAGTTGTATTTAAACAAGACATGTGTCCTAATCTTTTAGATGAGAGTATTGATAAAGCTTCTTATGGAGCAAAAGATTATCATACTGTATATTATGGAGAAATAGTGAATTGTTACTTAGATGAAGAATAAATATTGCACCTCTCGCTTGATGTGAGAGGTTTTACTTTTTTAAAAAAATGATGTAAAATATTAATTAATAATAATTATTAAAAAGGAGCAGTTATATGAAACCGTTAGCGGATAAAATAAGACCTAGTTGTATTGAGGAAGTAGTTGGGCAGCAGCATTTAATAGGAAAAGGAAAGATACTTAACAGAATTATTGAAACGAAACAAATACCGAATATGATTTTTTATGGACCGCCTGGAGTTGGAAAAACCACCATTGCGAATATTATTGCAGGTGCAACGAATAAAAGATTTTATAAGCTTAATGCAACTAATGCTTCTGTTAGCGATATAAAAAAGATTATTGATGAATTAGGTAATTTGATGTCAATAAACGGAGTATTATTATATTTAGATGAAATTCAGAATTTCAATAAAAAGCAACAACAATCTTTATTAGAGTATACAGAAAATGGGCAGATAACTCTGATAGCTAGCACTACAGAAAATCCATATTTTTATGTATATAATGCTTTGCTAAGCAGATCCTCTGTATTTGAGTTTAAACCCTTAAGTAAAGAGGATATTGTTAAATCCTTACTTAGAGCTGTTAAAGCTGTTGAAAATGAATTAAAAGATACAAAAGTTATTTGTGACGAGAGTATATTAGAATTTCTTGCCGAAAACAGTGGAGGGGATTTAAGAAAATCCATTAATAATTTACAATTAACACTTTACACTGCTTCTAGAAATATTGATGGTAACATTGAAATTACATTGGAAATTGCAAAGGAGTGTTCTGGAAAAAAGGCCTTAAATTATGATAAATTAGGTGATAATCATTATGATGTATTAAGCGCCTTTCAAAAATCCATTAGAGGAAGTGACCCTGATGGAGCCATTCATTATTTGGCAAGACTTGTGAAAGCAGGGGATTTAATATCAATATGTAGGAGGCTCATGGTAATTGCTTCTGAAGATATAGGGTTAGCATATCCAAGTGCTATATCTATAGTTAAATCCTGTGTTGATTCAGCCATGCAGCTGGGATTTCCAGAAGCTAGAATTCCACTGGCGGAGGCTGTGATACTACTTGCTACGTCACCTAAATCTAATTCAGCAATAAATGCTATAGATAATGCATTAAAGGATTTAGATAATATAAATGTAGGGGAGGTACCAGAATATTTAAAAGATGCACATTACGGAGGTGCACAAAAATTAAATAGAGGTACAGGATATAAATATCCGCATAATTATAAAAATCATTATGTGAAACAACAATATTTGCCGAATAACATAAAAAATACTGTGTACTACATACCAGGTGACAACAAGATGGAAAGCTCAGCTAAAGCATACATGAGTTTTATAAGAGATGTAAACAAATAGAGGTGAGCGTTATGGATAGTAATGAAAAAAATATATTAGATATTCTCTCTAAGAATCCATATTATATTAAATCGATTCAGGAACCTACAGAAGAAATGCAGCTTCTGGCAGTTAAAGAAAATGGCATGCTTCTTGGATATATAAAAAAACCTACAGAAAAGGTACTGTGGGAAGCATTAAAATCTAATAAATGGGCAATCGAGTATATTGAGAATCCAACAGAGGATATGTGTTTATATGCCGTTGAGCAGGCGTGGAATTCACTTAAACATATTAAAAATCCAAGTGAAAAACTCATAAGAAAGGCTATAGAGCAAAAAGGATGGGCCATTCAATTTTACAAGAATCCTTCTAAAGAAATTCAACTTTTAGCCGTTGATAAGGATTGGGACTCAATAAAGTATTTAGACAATCCAGAAGAAGAAGTTAATCTATTGGCAATAAAAAAGGAATGGAATGCTATAAAATATATTAAAAATCCATCTTTTAATGTTCAAATTGAAGCCGTTACTCAAAATGAAGAAGCAGTAATATATATTGACAATATTACAGAGAATATGTGGCTTCGTTTTATTAGTCATAATGTAAAGGTAATAAAATATGTAGATGGTAATGTGAATATAGAGAAGATTAAGGAAGTCTTAAAAGAAAAACTTTCTGATGAAAATATAGACAAAGAATATGTCTTAGATTTTATAAAAGAGGATACTTTAAATATTGATAAAATTAAATTTGCATATAAATATGGCAGCATGAATACTAAAAAGATTATATTAGATTATAAACTTTCCATATAGAACTTTATAGTAAGCAAGATTACTGTATATCAATTAGACTAAAAATGATGTAAGGAGATGACGTAGATGAATTTTACAGATGCTATTTTA
This sequence comes from Clostridium nitrophenolicum, assembly GCF_055391695.1. Taxonomy (NCBI): domain Bacteria; kingdom Bacillati; phylum Bacillota; class Clostridia; order Eubacteriales; family Clostridiaceae; genus Clostridium; species Clostridium nitrophenolicum. The sequence continues at coordinate 4,268,885 of NZ_AP042469.1, read as the reverse complement.
ACAACAGATCTAGTAATAAAAAGTGGAGCAGTACCACTTATTATAGGAGAAAGTGGTATAGGAAAAACTGCGCTTATAAAAAGATTGGCGCAAAAGGAAGGTTATCATTGTATTACTATAGATGCCAACATACTTAAAGAAGGTGAAATTGGAGGATTACCAACGGTTCAGGAATACACAGTTGAAGTTAATGGAAGGGAAGTTACAAGAAGAAAAACCGTATATGCAATTCATACAAAATTGCTAGAAATAGATGGAATTTTTAAAAAAGAGCCAAGCAAAAATATAATATTATTTATTGACGAAATTAATAGATGTGAGCATAGTGTACAGCAAGAGCTTATGAATATAATTCTAAATAGAGAGATAAATGGATATCTACTGCCGGACAATGTAAAAGTTATAGCAGCTATGAATCCCTCTAGTAAATATGATACTTTTGCAGAAAGCAGTTATCAAGTAGTTGATATGGATCCTGCTCAGGAAGATAGGTTTGTATGGATTGAGTTAGATGCAGATGTTAAGGAATGGTTAAGATGGGGAATGGAAAGAAATAACGTAAGTGGAGAAGAGAATATTCATCAACGTATAGTTGAGTTTATTGCCAGCTTTCCAGAGTACTTACATAATCCATATTCTCAAGAGAGTATTAAAGCTACCCCAAGAAGCTGGGAGAGAATATCAAATGCATATAGAGTTTATTTAATAAGTGAAGGAAAAGTACCTTCAAAAATTTTATATAACGTAGTCAAAGGTAATGTAGGTCCAAGCATTGCACAAGATTTTTACAATTATTTGGAGAACTATACTAATCCGCTAATTACACCAGAAGAAATATTTTCAGAAGAAGAAATAAAGGAGGAATTAGCGGAAAAGGTCAATAAAGAAAGTCACTCTAGGTTATACTTAGCAGCTAAAAATGCTTTAACATATCTAAATAATTTAGATGGCAGAGAAAGAGAAATTAAATTATTTTCAGAGTTCCTTCAACTGTACCCAGTGGATTTAAAAATGGGCATTATGAAAGAAATAAAGTGGAATTATGAGAATAGCCTTTATGTTGAATTTTTAAATGAAAAATCTTTTGTAGAGGGTTATTTTTCAGTATATGATCAGATTTAATTCTAGAGAGGAAGGAGAAAAATGAGTGAAAACAATAAATTTGATGAATTAAGAATAGATTTATTTAATGAAATGATGCAGTGGGAAAAGGATGAAAGCATAACGGATGAATTCAGGAGAAATTTTTTTAAGCTAATAGAAATATGTACATTCTCTATGATGGAAGGAGAAGATAACTTTTTTGCACTATTTACTATGCAGATGAAAAGGGAAATTAGATTGGATTTGCCTACAGCAGTAGGCAATGTGGCATCTATGTCTCATTTTACAATATATTTTAATCCTTATATTTTTCTGCAATGTTCTTTAAAAGAGATGAAAGCTTTGTTAAAGCACGAAGTTTACCACATTATGTACAATCACTTGAAAAGAGCAAAAAATTTAAAAGACAAATATTGTTCTACTGCAATAAATAGTGCAATGGATATTTCAATTAATCAATATATAAGTCATATGCCTGCTTGGTCAGACAATATTAGGAATATAGCTCTAAGCTATAATATAGATTTACCAAGAGATCTACCTTTCGAGGAATATGCAAGGCTTATTCAAGAAGGGATTGATAAACTTAAATCATCTGAAGGATTAAAAATTTTAGAAAACAAGGACAGTGAAGAGCTGGATTTTATAAAAAAGTCTCATGATTCTGCACATGCTCATGACTTATGGGAGAGTTCGGAAGAGTCCTTTAATTCTGAACAGATAAAAGAGCTCACAAAAAAGACTGCAGATAATGCAGCAAAGGGAAAGGTTCCCTCTGCATTTCAAAAAATTATGGAAGAGCTGAATACTAAGCCGGAAATTTCATGGCAGAATTATTTGAAAAGAACTATAGGAATAAATCCGACGGGGTATAAAAAGACTATCACAAGAAAAGATAGACGACAACCTGAAAGGCTTGATTTACGAGGAAAGCTTTCAAAATATACTGCTCAAATTGTTGTTGCAATTGATATAAGTGGAAGTATAACAGATAAAGAAATAGATCAAATTATAAAAGAAATTTTTGGAATAATAAAAATTCATACTTCTGAAATAACTATAATAGAATGTGATAATCAAATAAGAAGAATATATAAAGTAAAAAACAAAAAGGATGTAAAGAAGAAGCCAGATACTAAAGGAGGCACTGCATTTTCACCTGTAATTGAATATATGAATAAGCACAATATGGCAAATCATTTTCTAATTTATTTTACCGATGGATTAGGTGAAGTAAAATTAAGTTGCATCCCAGCAAACTATAAAATTTTATGGGTACTTACAGGAAAAGAAGAAAGTCTTTCGCTAGAAAAAAGTTATGGCGTGGTTAAAAAGCTATCAGGAGCTAAAACAGAAAAGGCAGATCCTGGCTATGCTAAAAACACCATGAAAGAAATTTTGATGGAATGGGCAAAATGACATTAGATGTTACAAGTTTTTCTATATTTATTGTTGACAATTTTACTCGGCTTTGTTATTATGAAAATGAAAGCATAGTAAAACACTCAACATTGAAGGGAGTGGTTAAGTGAAGCTATCAACTAAAGGTAGATATGGTGTAAAAGCTATGGTTGACTTGGCTATTCATTTTGGTGAAGAACCGTCATCCATAAAAAGTATATCGGAAAGACAAAATATTTCGGAATATTATCTTGAGCAGTTGTTCTCTCCGCTTAGAAAGGCAAATTTAATAAAAAGTATAAGAGGTGCTCAAGGTGGATACATATTGAGCAGGGCTCCAAAAGATATAAAAATATCTGATATCATGAGAGTACTAGAAGGTCCTATTGAAATATCAGACTGTATAGATGGGAATAGTGAGAATTCCTGCAGCAACATAGAATGTTGTGCTACTAGACTTTTATGGTCAAGAATAAAGGAAAGTATAGATACCGTTATGGAGTCCACAACACTCCAAGACATGGTAGATGATTATAATAAAATGAAATCAAACAGAGTGAAAGGGGATAATATCAATGAGTAATAAAAAAGTTTATATGGACTATTCAGCTACTACTTATACAAAACCAGAAGTGTTAGAGGAAATGATTCCTTATTTCACAGAACACTTCGGAAATCCATCCTCATTATACTCAATGTCAGATGTGCCTAGAAAAGCAGTTAACACTGCAAGAGAAAGGGTAGCTAAAGCTATAAATGCAGAAAAGGATGAAATATTCTTTACAGCAGGTGGATCAGAAAGTGATAACTGGATACTAAAAGGTATAGCACTTGCGCATAAAAGTAAAGGCAATCACATCATAACAACTAAAATTGAACATCATGCTATATTACATGCTTGTAAGTTTCTTGAAAAGAATGGATTTGAAGTAACATATCTTCCAGTAGATGAATACGGAATAATAAGCTTAGAGGATTTAAGAAACGCTATTACAGATAAAACAATACTTGTATCAATAATGTTTGCAAATAATGAAATAGGCTCCATTCAGCCAATAGCTGAGATAGGAAAGATATGCAAAGAGAAGAAGGTTTTCTTCCATACAGATGCAGTTCAAGCTGTAGGTCATGTTGTAATAGATGTAAAGGAAATGAACATAGATGCACTTTCAATGGCTGGACATAAATTCTATGGTCCAAAAGGAATAGGTGCAATGTACTTAAGAAAAGGAATAAAAATTGAAAACCTAATTCATGGCGGCGGACAAGAAAAAGGCAAGAGAGCTTCTACAGAAAATGTTCCAGGGATAGTTGGTCTTGGAAAGGCTGTTGAACTTGCTGTAGAAGAATTAGAAACAGAATCAAATAGATTAAGAGCTCTTAGAGATAGACTTCTAAATGGATTAGTTGAAAGAGTACCTTATGTTAAAATAAATGGACCTATAGGCGAAAATAGAATGCCTGGAAACGTTAACTTAAGCTTCATAGGAATAGAAGGAGAAACTTTACTTCTTGATTTAAATGATGAAGGAATATTTGCTTCAACAGGAAGCGCCTGTGCATCAGGATCACTAGATCCTTCACATGTACTTTTATCCATAGGTTTATCCCATGGCGTAGCACATGGTTCATTAAGATTGAGCCTTGGAGCAGGAACTACTGAGGAAGAAGTTGAATACGCACTAGAAGTAATTCCAAGAATAGTTAAGAGAAGAAGAGAGATGTCACCGTTCTGGGAAGATTTTATAAAAAATCAAAAGTAATAATTCGGAGGTAAATAATTATGATGTACAGTGAAAAAGTTATGGAACATTTTAGAAATCCTAGAAATGTTGGCGAAATTGAAGATGCTAACGGAGTAGGAGAAGTTGGAAACCCACAATGTGGAGATATAATGAAAATTTATATAAAGGTAGAAGATAACATAATAAAAGATGTAAAATTTAAGACTTTTGGATGTGGATCAGCTATAGCTTCATCAAGTATGGCTACAGAACTTATAAAGGGAAAAACTGTAGAGGATGCATGGAATTTAACTAACAAAGCTGTTGCTGAAGCTTTAGACGGACTTCCACCTGTTAAGATGCATTGCTCAGTGCTAGCAGAAGAAGCTATTCACAAAGCAATAAACAATTATAGAGAGTCAGTAGGATTAGAACCTTGGGAAATGAAAACTCATTCAGAACATATTCATGACCACGTACACGGAGAATAAAAATAAAGCCATTAGCTATTGCTAATGGCTTTATTTTTTATGGGACACTGGGCTGAAAGTTAACTTATACGACCGAATATATTTACAGTTCTTTGTTACGTAAATACTTTTTCTTTTATAGTTATATTTATTAGTTTTATTGGAAAACATACTAAAAGGTAAAGTGAAACTTGCTTTATTTATATATCATGGGGTGATAGTATGTATAGAACAAGAGATTTTATGCTTATGGATGTGATAAGTGTAAATGGCAAGAAACTCGGATTTATCAATGATATATTAATAGATTTTAATAAAAAAAAAGTAGTTGGATTTAGTATATCATCTACTAGTTTGTTAAGGAAAAATTTAAATGTCATGATTGAGAATGTAGTAAGTTTTAATTCAGTTATGGTTACTACTGAAACATTTAAAGGAAAATTTCTAGAATTTAAAGATATTAAAGGAATGGATATTAAAGACAGAAGAGGCAATATAATAGGAATGATTGAAGATATTTTATTCGATGAAGATTCTTTTATCATAGGAGCAGTAATAATATCTACAGGTTTTATTACAAATTTTATCTCAGGCAAAAAAATAATATTAATAAATAATTTAGTGCTAGGAGAAAAAAATATGCTTTATAACGAAAGAAATGCAAACCTCAATTTTACAAGTTTACCGCATAAATTGTTTATGGAAGATGATGTGAATGAAAAAAATAGAAAGAAAGATACTTTTTAAATACATAATACTCCTTGTAGGTATACTGTTAATAATATTTCTATGTCTTAAAAACTCTGTCATTAGAGAGGTTCTATATTTACTATTTATATCATTTATAATTGCATATACTGTAAGGCCATTGCAAAAAAAGATGCAGCAATATGGAATGAGTAGGAGAACAACAGCATTGGTATTGATATGCGTACTAATACTAATAGTTATAGCTGCAGTTACATTATTAATACCATCAATATTTAAGGAAAGTTTAAATATAAATACAACCTTTGATAATATTCAAAGACTCGTAGATAAATTCTATTCTAAACTAAAACCATTAAGCAACAATAAAACGATGTATATTATAATTGATAAGTTACATAATAGAATAAACAACCAGACAATAGGATTTTTTACAAATATATTTGAATCTGCACTAAACATCGGTCAAAATATTGTTACTATAGCTGTAGTACCTATAATATCATACTACTTTTTATCAGATGGGCATAGTATAGGAAATAGAATATTAAACTTTTTTCCAATTAAAAGCAGAACGATGGTAAGAAAGATAGGCTGTGATATAGATAAAATACTTGGAAGATATATTGTAAGTCAATTACTTTTATGTTTACTTATTGGAGTAGCGACCTTCATAATTCTTATTTTTTTAAAAGTAGATTTTCCAGTAATTTTATCTATATTGAACGCATTTTTCAATATAGTTCCATATTTTGGGCCAATATTTGGAGCAATTCCTGCAATATTTATCGCATTAGTGGATTCTCCGGAAAAGGCACTATATACATGTATATGGTTATACCTTCTGCAGCAGATTGAAGGAAATATAATTTCTCCAAAGATAACTGGTGATAGTATTAGTATGCATCCTCTAATAGTAATATTACTACTTATAATAGGGGGAAAGGCTGCAGGCTTTTTAGGAATGATACTGGCAATTCCAATTGGAGTTATAATAAAAATAGTATATGAAGATTTAAACTACTATTTATTTTAGAATTTTTGTAAAAGCATTAAATATATTTTTATTTTTATTTAGTATTAACTATAAACAAATATTGACACAGATTATATTTTTATTTATAATTTGTATCATAATTAGATATCAAGACAATGATTGGAAGGAGTAAATATACTCTGTTACACAAAGAGAGGAAGTGCTTGGTGAAAACTTCTTGTAACATATGTTGAAGCAGTCCAGGAGTCATATTATTTAAAGAGATCAGCTTATATGTAAAACAAATTATTGTTAGCATAAATTAGAAGTACTAGTAAAGCTGAGAATTAGGGTGGTACCACGGAATAAACTTTCGTCCCTTACGGGATGAGGGTTTTTTTTATTAAACAAATAAATTTAAGTTACAAAGGAGAGATGACAATGGAAAAGTTAGGCTTAAATCAAATTAGAGAGATGTATTTAAGCTTTTTTGAGAGCAAAGGTCATTTAAGACTACCGAGTTATTCACTTATACCTAAGAATGATAAGAGTTTACTACTAATAAATGCAGGTATGGCACCTTTAAAGCCATATTTTACAGGTATGCAGACTCCACCAAGAACTAGAATTACTACTTCTCAAAAATGCATAAGAACTGGGGACATAGAAAATGTAGGAAAAACTTCTAGACACGGAACGTTCTTTGAGATGCTTGGTAACTTCTCATTTGGAGATTATTTTAAGGAAGAGATTATTCCATGGGCATGGGAGTTTACAACAGAAGTTTTAAAGCTGCCTAAAGATAAATTGTATGTAACTATTTATTTAGATGACGATGAGTCTTTTGACATATGGACTAATAAAACAGATATTGATCCTTCAAGAATATTTAGGTTAGGAAAAGATGATAACTTTTGGGAGTTAGGTATTGGACCTTGTGGACCTTGTTCAGAAATACACTTTGACAGAGGAGAAGGAAAATTAAATAGTGCAGAGGAATTTGTTAAAGCCTCAGATGAAGATAGGGTAATTGAGTTTTGGAATCTTGTATTTACACAGTTTGATAAGGATGAAGCAGGAAATTATAATAGACTTGCAAAGCCCAATATAGATACAGGAATGGGACTTGAGAGAATTGCCGTAATAATGCAAGGTAAAAATAACATATTTGAAGTTGATACTTTGAGAGCAATACTTGATGAAATAAGTAAAATGGCAGATGTAGAATACGGAAAAGATGAAAAAACTGATATTTCCATGAGAGTTATAACTGACCATATTAGAAGTGTAACCTTTATGACTAGTGATGGGATTTTACCATCTAATGAAGGAAGAGGATATGTTCTTAGAAGGCTTTTAAGAAGAGCTGCAAAACACGGAAAATCCTTAGGAATAAATGAAGGATTTTTGTATAAGCTAACAGATGTAGTTATAGATAGTTCAAGTGGAAATTATGCAGAGCTTAAAGAGAAAAGAGACTATATAAAGAAGGTTATAAAATTAGAAGAAGAAAGATTCGATGAAACTATAGATAGTGGAATGCATATAGTAAATGAATACATAGAAGATCTTCAAAATAGTAGTGCATTTGTACTATCAGGGGAAAGGGCTTTCAAACTATATGATACCTATGGATTTCCTATAGAGCTTACTCAAGAGATACTTGAAGAAAAAGGTATGACAGTAGATCTAGATGGTTTTGATAGAGAAATGCAAAACCAAAGAGAAAGAGCAAGAGCAGCTAGAGAAGAGACTAACTACATGGGGGCTAAAGACACAATATTAAACAAAATTCCTTTAGAAATAGAAACTGAATTTAATGGCTATGATACTCTAGAATTAAATTCAAAGGTAAAAGTTTTAATAAAAGGAGAGGAATTTGTAAATCAGCTTTGTGAAGGTGAAAAAGGAATTATAGTCACTGAAGAAACTCCTTTTTATGCAGAAATGGGAGGTCAAGTAGGTGATAAGGGAATAATGTTCGCAGGATCCTTTAAAGCAGAAGTTTTAGATTGTAAAAAGAATGTTGCTGGAAAAGTATTGCATTTTGTTAAAGTAGTTTCAGGAAACATCAGTGTAGATGAAGAAACTACACTAAGTGTAAATGCAGAAAGAAGAAACAATATAAGAAGAAACCATACAGCTACTCATATTCTAAATGAAGCATTAAGAAAAGTTTTAGGAGAGCATGTGCATCAATCAGGTTCATATGTTGATAATGAAAGGCTAAGATTTGATTTTAATCACTTTGAGGCTGCAAGTGCTGAGGAACTTAAAAAGATAGAAAATCTAGTCAATGAAAATATTATGAAAGTCCTAAATGTTGAAACTCAAGTTATGACTTTAGAAGAAGCTAGAGAAAGTGGAGCAATTGCTTTATTTGATGGAAAATATAAAGATGAAGTAAGAGTAGTTGTAGTGGGGAATTTTAGTAAGGAATTGTGTGGAGGAACTCACGTAGGAAACTCAGGAGAAATCGGTTTATTTAAAATAGTATCAGAAGCTGGTGTTGCGGCTGGAATAAGAAGAATTGAAGCAGTTACAGGGCCTACAGCTCTTGCACTTGTTGAAGAAAAAAATAATCTTTTGAAAGAAATTGCAAATAGATTAAAGTGTGGAGAAAAAGAAGTTCTGCATAGATTAGATGTACAGTTTGCTGAGCTAAAAGAAAAAGAAAGAGAAATTGAAGAGTTAAAGGCTAAGCTTGCAAGCGGTTCAGAAGATGAAATATTAAATAATTTTAAGGAAATAAATGGAGTTAAGCTTCTTACTGGAACGCTTAGAGATATTGATGGCAATGCTCTTAGAGAACTTGCAGATAAAATTAGAAGCAAGGCTGGAGAGTGTGTTGTAGTTCTTGGAAGTGTAGCTGAGGGAAAAGCTCAATTTGTAGCGATGGCATCTAAAGCTGCAATTGAAAAGGGTGTTCATTGTGGAAAAATTATAAAAGAAGTTGCATCTATCGCTGGAGGCGGCGGTGGTGGAAGACCAGATATGGCACAGGCAGGTGGAAAGCTGCCAGAAAAGTTAGATGAAGCTATAGGAAGCTGTGCTGGAATTGTGGAAAAACTGGTTAAATAGTATACATTTTTATAAATATGGGCTATAATATAGTTAATAGATATTGTTAGCGGGGTGAGAAAATGGGAAACGATAATACTATTCAGTTTGATATTTCTAAAAATAAAAAGGATTTGACTAAGGAGATATTAACTGAAATTTACGATTCACTAATTAAAAAAGGTTATAATCCCGTGAATCAGCTTGTAGGCTACTTAATATCTGGTGATCCAACATATATTACAAATTATAACGGTGCAAGATCACTAGTAAGAAAGCTTGAAAGAGACGAAATATTAGAAGAGGTTCTAAAAGCGTATTTAGGGATAAAGTAAGGCTTTATGATGGTCCATTGCTCCTCTGACTGAAGGAAGAGGAGTTTCATTTTACTTTATATGAAAATTTAACGTCACTCATACAGAGGTTACAGTTTTAGTGTGTAAGTGATAAGCTAGTAGTGGATTAATGAAGTTTGAGTGTCGGGTAAAATAAAAATGCCCTTATGGGCATTTTTATTTTAAATTTGAACATAATAATTAGGAGAATAACATGAGAATACTAGGATTAGATATAGGAGATAGAACTATAGGTGTTGCAGTAAGTGATCCCCTTGGACTTACAGCTCAAGGAATTACAACCATTAGAAGAAAAAGCACTGAAAAAGACCTAGAAGAGATTAAAAAAATTTGTGAGGAATATAGCGTAGAATCTATTGTGGCTGGACTTCCTAAAAACATGAATGGAACTTTAGGACCTCAAAGTGAAAAGGTAATAAGTTTTTGTGATTTGATAAAGGAAGATATTAATTTACCGATTAATATGTGGGATGAAAGACTAACTACAGTAGCTGCTCACAGAGCTATGTTAGAAGCAGATTTATCTCGTGCAAAACGAAAGAAAATTGTAGATAAAATGGCAGCTATATACATACTTCAGGGATACTTAGATAGTATTGCAAAAAAGTAAAAGAGATATTATAATTACATATTATGTCATGGAATTATATGGATGGATTATTATTTGAGAATAAAATATTAAATTTTGAGAGGTGAAAATTCATGGAAAATGATGTAACAAGCATAGTTTTAAATGATGAAGATGGAAATGAAATAGAATTTGAAGTAATAACAAAGATGGATATAGAGGACAAAGAGTACGTAGTAGTTGTACCAAAAGACGGTGATGAAGAAAGCACTGATGAAGCAATTGTACTTAGAATTGACAAAGATGAAGAGGGAAATGAAATATTGGTTACTGTAGAAGATGATGACGAATTTGCAATTGTTTCTGAAGCATATGAAACATTGTTCAGTGAGGATGAACTTAATTAGGCTCTATTTACTCCTCTAACGTTAGTAAGAGGAGTTTAATTTTAGTATTAATTGATTTTCAATTGACAATGAAAAATTTTAGTATTAAACTAAAATTTGAAACTAATACTAAAAATAAATTTTGAAGCGGGGTTATTATGATGGCAAAGCTTTCGTCTGAAGAAGTTGAAAAATTAAAAAGTAATTTAAAGGAAAAAGGATATAAGCTTACACCACAAAGAAGAGCTATAGTAGACATAATGATAAGAAATGAAGGCAGTCATTTAACAACTGAAGAGTTATATGATCTTGTGAAAAAAGAATGTCCAGAAATAGGTCTTGCTACAGTTTACAGAACAGTACAACTATTAGAGGAATTGGGCGTAATATGTAAGTTAGACCTTAACGATGGCTGTAATAGATATGAGCTAGTACATGAAGAAGAAAATCATCAGCATCATCACCTTGTATGTACTAACTGTGGAAAAGTAATTGAGGTAGAGGGAGATTTACTAGAGGTTTTAGAAAATGAAATAGTTGAAAAGTATAACTTTAAAATTACTAACCACAGTGTTAAGTTTTATGGGATATGTGATGACTGCATTAAAAAATAAATAAAAGAATTTAAATTAATATATGAAGAAGGAGGGGAGGATTTTTGCGCAAAGAAAAAGATAAAGTAAAAATTATTCCATTAGGTGGATTAAATGAAATAGGAAAAAATTTAACCGCCATAGAGTATAAAAATGACATAATTGTAATAGATTGTGGGCTGAAATTTCCTGATGAAGAAATGCTTGGTATAGACGTGGTAATACCAGATATAAGCTATCTTCAAAAAAATATAGATAAGGTAAAAGGAATATTTCTAACTCATGGTCATGAAGACCATATAGGAGCGTTACCATACGTACTGAAAGAGATGAACGTTCCCGTATATGGCACTAAATTGACGTTAGGAATTGTTCAAACTAAATTAAAAGAACATAACTTGCTTAGCGTTGTAGATTTAAAGTGTGTAAAGCCAAGAGATATAGTAAAGCTTGAAGGTATATCAGTGGAGTTCATAAGAACAAGCCATAGCATCGCAGATTCCGTAGCAATTGCAATTCATACCCCGGTGGGTATTGTATTACATACAGGAGATTTTAAAATAGACTACACTCCAATTGATGGGTGTGTAGCTGATCTAACAAGATTTGCTGAACTCGGGAAAAAAGGTGTACTCGCGATGCTTGCGGATAGCACTAATGTTGAAAGACCAGGATATACCATGTCTGAAAGTATAGTAGGAGAGACCTTTGAGGATATTTTTTCTAGTGCAAGAGGAAGAATAATAGTAGCTACATTTGCTTCACATGTTCATAGAATACAGCAAATTATTAGAGCTGCAATAAAGTATGATAGAAAAGTTGCTGTTTCTGGAAGAAGTATGGAAAATATAATGGAAGTAGGCATGGAACTTGGATACATTGATGCTGACAAAGATATATTTATAAATGTTGATAATATAAATAAATATCCAGAAAGCAAAATTGTTATTATAACTACTGGTAGCCAAGGAGAACCTATGTCAGCGCTTTCGAGAATGGCGGCTTCAGAACACAAAAAAATCAGTATTCTTCCAGGGGATATGGTAGTAATATCTGCAAATCCTATACCAGGAAATGAAAAACTTATATCAAGAGTTATAAATCAATTATTTAAAAAGGGTGCAGAAGTTATTTATGAGTCATTGGCAGATGTACATGTTTCTGGTCATGCTTGTCAGGAAGAATTAAAACTTATGCATACTCTTGTAAGACCTAAGTTTTTTATACCGGTTCATGGTGAGTATAGACATCTAAAGCAACATGCAGAGCTTGCGATTAAACTTGGTATGTCATCAAATAATATTATAATTGGTGACAATGGGGAAGTTATAGAGGTAAGCAGAGATGCCATAAGAAAGAATGGCACAGTAGTATCTGGTCAGGTATTTGTTGATGGGCTTGGAGTTGGAGATGTTGGTAATATAGTATTAAGAGATAGAAAACATCTCTCACAGGATGGAATACTTACTGTAGTAGTTACTATTGAAAAGGAATCTGGTAGTGTAATTGCAGGTCCAGATATCATTTCAAGAGGATTTGTATATGTTAGAGAATCCGAAGACCTAATGGGTGAGGCTAGAGAGTTAGTTAGAGATGCCTTAAGAGAATGTGAGGAAAAACGTATAACTGAATGGGCTAGTATAAAATCTAATATAAAAGAAGTGTTAAGAATGTTCCTATATGAAAAGACAAAGAGAAAACCAATGATATTGCCTATAATTATGGAAATATAAGATTTATAAGATTGAGAATGAATATATATTTAATCATTCTCAATTTTCAATTATGTTAAAGGAGAATATATTATGAATATTTATGACAAAGCTCATGAATTTGCAAGAGAATTAGGTAAATGTGACGAAGTTGTAAAGCTTAAAGAAGCTAGTAAGAAAATTGAAGGTGATGAGTCCAGCAGAAAAATACTTGATGATTTTAGAAAACTTCAAATTGAAGCATATACTCAACATATGCAAAATGGATCAGTATCTGAAGAGATTCAAGAAAAGCTTAGAAACATAGGTACCGTTATTTCAATGAATGCTTCAGTTAGTGAATATCTTCAAGCAGAACAAAGATTCAGTATTATGTGGGATGATGTACTTAAGATATTAAATGATGCTATTGGAATAGATTTTACTTTTGGAATGAATAAATAAAATTCTACATAAGTTGACTTTTTCAGACTATAATAATAAAATAGATAGAGTGAGCAAAAATTGGGTACTAGAAAGTATCCAATTTTTTTGAGTGTTTAACGGTAAAGGAATTATCTACTGTTGATTTATAAATAAAATAACACTTTATTGTTCTGTTTATTTAATAGAACTAAAACTTGCAACAATTTACCGTATGATTATAACCTATTTACTCATGTTTTATTTATAAATCAACAGATATATAAAAATTATTTATTTAATTTGGAGGAATAATAATGAATTTATTTGTAAGAAACGATATAAGAAATGTGGCTATAATTGCCCACGTTGACCATGGTAAGACTACATTGGTAGATGCTCTTTTAAGACAAAGTCACGTTTTTAGAGAAAATGAGAAAGTTGACGAAAGAGTAATGGATTCAAATGACCTTGAAAAAGAAAGAGGAATAACTATACTTTCTAAAAATACTGCTGTAATGCACAATGGAATTAAAATAAACATAGTAGACACTCCAGGTCACGCAGACTTCGGTGGAGAGGTTGAACGTGTACTTAAAATGGTAGATAGTGTTTTACTTGTTGTAGATGCCTATGAAGGACCTATGCCTCAGACTAAGTTTGTTTTAAAGAAAGCTTTAGAATTAAATTTAAATCCAATAGTTGTTATAAATAAAATAGATAGACCAGATGAAAGAGCAGCAGATGTACTAGACGAAGTATTTGACTTATTTGTAGAGCTTGGAGCAAATGATGAGCAATTAGATTTCCCAGTAGTATATTGTTCTGCAAGAGCTGGATTTGCAAAAAAAGAATTAGAAGATGATTCAACAAATATGGACCCTCTATTTGAAGCTATTATAAAAAATGTACCAGCACCAGAAGGACATTTAGATATGCCACTTCAAATGCTAGTTACTACAATTGATTACAATGAATATGTAGGAAAAATAGGAATTGGTAAAATAGAAAGAGGAAGCATTAAAAAGAATCAGCAGGTAGCACTTATAAGAAAAGATGGAAAGATAGATAATGTTAAAGTTTCAAGTTTATATGTTTATAATGGACTTAAGAAAGAAGAAACAGAGGTCGCACAGCTTGGAGATATAGTAGCTGTTGCTGGTATTCCAGATATAAATATAGGAGAAACATTAGCAGATATAAATAACCCTGAAGCACTTCCTTTTGTAGAAATAGATGAGCCTACGTTAAGCATGAATTTCATGGTTAATGACTCACCTTTTGCTGGTCAAGATGGAGATTTTGTTACATCAAGACATCTTAGAGATAGATTAATGAAAGAATTGGAGACGAATGTATCTTTAAGAGTTGAAGAGACAGAATCTGCAGATTGCTTTAAGGTAAGCGGAAGAGGAGAACTTCATCTTTCAGTTTTAATTGAAACAATGAGAAGAGAAGGATATGAGTTCCAGGTTTCTAAGCCTTCTGTTATATTTAAAGAAGAAAATGGAAAGAAGCTAGAGCCAATAGAGTACCTTACAATAGATGTGCCAGAAGAATTTATGGGACCTGTTATGGAAAAGTTAGGACCTAGAAAAGCTGAAATGGTAAATATGACATCAGCTGTTAATGGATATACAAGACTTGAATTTAAAGTTCCAGCTAGAGGTCTTATAGGCTTTAGAAATGAATTTATGACTGATACTAAGGGTAACGGTATAATGAATCACGTTCTTCATGATTATGAAGAGTATAGAGGTGAAATTCCAGAAAGAACTAGGGGATCAATTGTAGTATTTGAAACTGGAACATCAATCACTTATGGATTATTTAATGCACAGGAAAGAGGAATATTATTTATACCAGCAGGAATGGATGTTTATCAAGGAATGATAGCTGGAGAATCTTCAAGAGCAGAAGATATTGATGTTAATGTATGTAAGAAAAAACAGTTATCAAATACAAGATCTTCAGGAGCAGATGAAGCTTTAAAATTAGTACCTGTAACTCAAATGTCCCTAGAGCAAAGTCTTGAGTTTATAGCATCAGATGAACTTGTGGAAGTAACTCCTAAGAATATAAGAATGAGAAAGAAAATTTTAAATTCTGACATGAGAAGAAAGGCCATGAGAAAAAAATAAAAAAGGGGCTATATTACGATGAAGAGAAAAAGTTTTCTGAAGATCTTTTTATTCTGCCTTGTTATTCTAATTATATTAGCTGGTTCAGCATTATATTTAAAGGTTAGTATAGCGAGACATCCTTTAAAATCACAAGACAGTAAGATTCAGTTTACAGTAAATAGTGGAGAAGACTTAAATAATGTTATAGAAAACCTAAAGAAGCAAAATAGCGTGCGAAATGTTTATTTTGTTAAGGCTTATATAAAAAAGAATAATATTAAACAAGATGTTAAGCCAGGGCAGTATTCTTTTTCAGAAAATATTTCTTTAGAACAATTTATTCGATATTTAAACAAAGGAATTAAAGATGACCAGCCTGTAAAAGTTGTTATACCAGAAGGATATGATTTAGAGCATATTGCCGCTTTATTAGAGAAAAAAGGCATAATAAATAAAGCGGATTTTATTAAAAGTTGTAAGGAATATAGTGTTCCAGACTTTGTAAAAAATGATCCCAAAAGGAAGTACAGTTTAGAAGGCTATCTTTTTCCTGATACCTATGAATTCCTAAAAGGAACAGAAGGAAAAGAGATAATTGATGTTATGTTAAAAAGATTTTCTAAAGTAATTAATAATATTCAAATAGAAACTGGTAAAAATATTAATAACCAAGACTTAGATAAGATAATAACTATGGCATCAATTATAGAAAAAGAAGTTGATAGGCAGGATGAAAGAGGTAAGGCGGCATCTGTATTCTATAATAGATTAAAAAAAGGCATGAAGCTTCAATCTTGTGCAACGGTTTTATATGCCTTAGGTGTACACAAGGATAAGTTATATTATAACGATTTAAAGGTAAATTCGCCTTACAATACGTATATTGTAAATGGGCTGCCTATAGGACCTATTTCTAATCCAGGAAAAGAGTGTATTAAAGCAGCAATAAATCCTGATAATACTAATTATTTATTCTTTGTTTCAAAAAACGATGGAACTCATTTTTTTACAGATAATGAGAAGAAGTTTCTTGAGGTAAAGAAGGTAACACAAGGTGAGTAATATAAATTAATAAAAATATATGGATAGTTGGCAGATTAATTTTAATATAGCTGTCAACTATTCATATTATAAAGAATTAATATATAAAATAACTCATAGAAATTTAACTTAGTGTAAGGTTGGAGGATTAAATGAGCGGAATTACATATGATTACATGGAAGAATATATAAGAGGGCTTATAAAGGACCACAGTGGCATATTAAAAGAACTAGAAGATTATGCACATAGCAATTTTGTCCCTATAATTCATAAAGAAGTAGCTAAATTTTTAGAAGTAATGATTAAAATAAAGAAACCTCTAAAAATTCTAGAGCTAGGTACTGCTATTGGATATTCAGCAATACTTATGAGTGTAAGTTCAAAGGGAGAAAGTTCTATTACTACAGTTGAAAGAGATTCAAAGATGATAGAATTAGCTCAAAATAATATTGAAAAATCTGGACTAAAAGATAAAATAAATATTATACAGGGAGACTGCTTAGAGGTTTTAGAAAAGTTAGATGATAAATATGATTTAATATTTATGGATGCTGGAAAAGGACATTATAATCATTTTTTACCACATTGTATGAGACTTTTAAGTGAAAATGGAGTAATAATTGCTGATAATGTTTTATTTAGAGGAATGATAGCTTCCGATGAATTAGTAGAGAGAAGAAAGGTAACTATAGTTAAGAGAATGAGAGAATATCTAGACACTGTATCCCAAGATGATAAATTCATAACTTCCATTATTCCTATGGGAGATGGTATTGCAGTTACCTTAAGGAGGGATTAATAATATGAAAAAACCAGAACTATTGGCACCAGCAGGTAATCTAGAAAAGCTAAAAACAGCTATAAATTTTGGTGCAGATGCTGTATATCTTGGAGGAAGCAAACTTAATTTAAGAGCTTTTGCAGATAATTTTACAGATGAAGAACTAAAAGAAGGTGTGGAGTATGCCCATTCAAGAGGGAAAAAGGTATTTGTTACTATAAATGTATTTCCACATAATGAAGATTTAATCGGATTAGAAGAGTATTTAAAATATTTATATAATTTAAATGTAGATGCCATAATTGTATCAGACCCTGGAATAATAATGACTGCAAGGGAAGTGGTTCCAGATTTAGAAATACATTTAAGCACACAGGCTAATAATGTTAACTGGAAATCAGCAATATTTTGGCATAAACAAGGAGTTAAAAGAATAGTTCTTGCAAGAGAATTGTCATTAGAAGAAATAAAGGGTATTAAAAGAAATATTCCAGAATCCTGTGAGTTAGAATCCTTTATTCATGGATCTATGTGTATGGCATACTCAGGAAGGTGCGTAATATCAAACTATATGACAGGAAGAGATTCAAATAGAGGACAGTGTGCTCAACCCTGCAGATATAAATACTATCTTGTAGAAGAAAAAAGGCCTAGTGAGTATTTTCCTGTTGTTGAAGACGAAAAAGGTGCGTATATACTAAACTCTAAGGATTTATGTATGATTGAGCATATACCAGAATTAATTCAGTCCGGTATAGATTCGTTAAAAATAGAAGGAAGAATGAAAAGTGTATTTTATGTGGCGAGTATAGTAAAGTCCTATAGACAGGCTATAGATGCATATTTTGATAATCCAGAAGAATATGTATTTCAGAAAAAATGGTTAGATAATCTTGAAAAGGCAAGCCATAGAGTATATTTTACTGGGTTTTATTTTGGAGATCCAAATAAGCAAACATATGAAACATCATCATATATAAGAGATTATGATATAGTAGGTGTAGTAAGAGAGTACGATAAGAGTACAGGATTAGCTACAATAGAACAAAGAAACAAAGTGCTTGAAGGAGATACAGTAGAGGTTTTAAGATCGGTAGGAGATAACTTTGAGATAAAGCTAGATGATATGAGAAATAGTAAAGGTGAAAAAATACAATCAGCTCCTTCAGCTCAGATGATATTTACAATTAAGACAGATATAGAACTAGAAAAAGATGATATGCTAATAAAAAGTAAGATTAATAGTTAGAAATATACTAAGAGGGGGATAACTAATGAAACGTCCAATTCTTATAGGAATTACTGGAGGAACTGGTTCAGGTAAGAGCACAATTGCTAAAGAGATATATACAAAATTTAATGAAGAATGCATTGCTATGATTGAACAGGATTCTTATTATAAAGATCAAAGTCACCTTTCAATAGAAGATAGAACAAAAACAAATTATGATCATCCTAATGCATTTGATACGCCATTGCTTGTAGAACATTTAAAATCATTGTTAAATAGTAAAGCTATTGATAAACCAATATATGATTTTGAGGTTCATAATAGAAAGCAGGAGACTATAAGAGTAGAATCTAGAGAAATAATAATTGTTGAAGGAATATTAGTTCTTCAGGAAAAAGAGTTAAGAGATCTTTTAGATATAAAAATATACGTAGATACTGATGCAGATGTTAGAATAATAAGAAGACTAGTAAGAGATATCAACGAAAGAGGAAGAACAGTTGATTCTGTTATAAATCAATATTTAAATGTTGTAAGACCAATGCACATGCAATTTATTGAACCTACTAAAAGATATGCTGATATAATAATACCAGAAGGCGGCCATAATAAAGTAGCCATAGACATAATGGTAGCAAATATAAAGCATATATTGCAAAAAGAAGAATAAAATGGTGAATAAAAAACCTCATTTTGGACAAAATCTTGTCTGAGATGAGGTGTTTTTATTATGATGATAAAAGTCAGTAGATTGATAATAAGAAAAAGGCAGTATGTAGTCTTTGGAATCTTTATAACTTTGCTCAGTATATTATATTTGAGAATAGTTAAATTTCAGTACTTTAAATCGGATAAATTGAGCGTAATGGCTGATTCACAGTATTCTTATAAGGAAGATATAACAGATGCAAGTTATCAATTATTCGATTGTAATGGAAAACAATTGCTTGATTATAATAAAAAATATTATGCTGTGATATCTCCAGAAATATTTTCGAAAAATAACCTGGATACAGAGCAGGACAAAATTTTAACACTTATGTACATACTGCGAAATTACAATAATGACTATGATTTGTCAAAAGCTGGAGTGCTAAGCAGCAGCAAAAAAATTTATTATGAAATAGATGAGAGTACTTATAATAAGTTAAAAGACATTAAGGAAATAAAAGGTTTTTATACTTATACTTACTCTGCATTAGAAAAAGGCGAGGCTTGGAAAATAGAAAATCTTTTAATTAATACTAAAAGAACAGATAATAATGAACAAAAGTCACAGGATTCTTTAGAAATGCAGATTAATAATAAAACCAAATCAAATAAAAAACCTCAAATTATTTTTAATAGAGATGTAAATGGATCTATAGTGGAAGAAAAAACTGAATTACCTAAAGATAATGTAAATGTAAGGTTAACCTTCGATAAAAACATAGAAAATAAGATAAAGGAAATTCTAAATAATGATAAAAATAAGAGTTTTCAACAAATAGGAGTAGTTTTAATGGAGGCTGACACTGGAAAAATAAAGGCTTTAGTACAGAAGGATGATACTAAACCCAATGTTAATTTAGGCGTTGCAACCAACCATGGATTTTTCCCAGGATCTATATTTAAGATTATCGTCGAAGAGGCTGGATTAGATAGGAAAACCATCAGTACAACGGATAACTTTACTTGCAGAGGTTTAATTGAACTAGAAAGTCATAGTAAGCATGGTACCTTGACTCCAGAGGAAGCACTTGTGGTTTCCTGTAATGATATATTTGCACAAATTGGAGCAAAAGTAGGCTTTAATAATTTTTATGATAATGCAAAGGCACAGGGGTTATTCGAAAAGGTATTAGGGTTTGACAGTGAAAAACAAGGAGCCTTTGAAGTTAAAGAACCGAAGATTAGTGATGGCAGTTTAGGTCTCGCTTCTATAGGACAGAACCTCAGAATAACACCTATAGAAGCTATAAGTATTGCTAATACTGTTGCCAATAATGGTACCTATGTAAAGCCATACATCATAGATGCCTATGTTGACGACAATAATACAGAGCTTGAAAGTTTATCAACGGAACAGCGCCCTGTTATCGAGAAGTCTACAGCAAATATTATGAAGAATCAAATGATAAAAGTAGTAAAAAAGGGTACTGGGCAGGCTGCATATATTGATAATGTAGAAATAGGAGGCAAAACAGGAAGTACTACAAGGGTGGAACTATCAAAACAAGCTGGTCAACCAGAAACTCATTCAGACGGATGGTTTGTGGGATTTTTCAAAATAAAAGATAAGTATTATTCAATGACTGTTTTTGTTCAGGATATTGATAAGGATAAAGAGAGTGGAGGAAGTACTGCAGCACCGATTTTCAAAGATATTGTAAATGGAGTATCGCAATATTTGGAAAAATAAATTTATATAGTTAATGCACTTTTTTTAGTTTTGCTTCATAATATATTAATAAGCACTATTAGGAGGAGCATCCCGTGTATTTAGCAAATTGCTTATTAGATATTATGGGCAGCATGTTTTTCTTAACTGCCTACGTAACAAATACAAGTTCCTTTCCTCAACCTCTAAACGATAAAGAAGAGGAGTATTATTTAAAAAAACTTAAGGATGGAGACGCTTTAGCAAAAAGTATTCTTGTAGAAAGAAATTTAAGGCTAGTGGCCCATATAGTAAAAAAGTATTCCTATCCAGGAAAAGAAGTAGATGATTTAATATCTATTGGAACAGTTGGTTTAATAAAAGCCATCGATTCTTTTGATGCATCCAAAGGTACGAGACTTGCGACCTATGCAGCAAAGTGCATTGAAAATGAAATACTTATGCTTATTAGAAACAATAAAAAAACTAAAAGTGAAGTATATTTACAGGATCCAATTGGTATTGATAAGGAAGGAAATGAAATATCCCTAATGGATGTACTTAGCAGTGAAGAAGACTCTATAATCGAAATTGTAGAAAATAAGATGCAAATTAAGAAACTATACTCGAAAATAAATTCATGTTTATCAGAAAGAGAAAGAAAAGTAGTAGAAATGAGATATGGATTATTAGAGGGGCAGCCAAAAACTCAAAGAGAGATAGCTAAAATTCTTGGGATATCTAGGTCTTATGTATCTAGAATAGAAAAGAGAGCGCTTAAAAAGCTATATAAAGAGTTAAATTATGGGAAAAAGTAACTTAAATAACTGAGAGTTAGTAAAAAGGATTGAGGAAATTCTTTATTACTGATTCTCAGTTTTTAATATTTATAATTTCTTAGTTAAAGTTTTCATTATTAGTTAAGTTAATGAATAAAAAAGGTAATTTAATAAAAAAGGTAATTTAATAAAATTTTATACATAAATAAGAGGAATTTGATAAAAATTGTAGAATAACATAAATTATATGTTATTAAAATTTAGTTAGTAAGATATTTAAATTTAACAACATTAAACGATAATTAAACATAATAATACTTTAATGGTTAGATTTTAATGAGTTACTAAAGAGGATAATCGTATTGTTATAGATATCATACAATTTTTATATACAGCAAAGACTGTGAAAGGGGAACTAAAAGTGATAACACTAAAAGAATTATTAGCAATAACAATAAAACAGAATGCTTCAGATTTACATTTAACTGTGGGGGTACCTCCGGTTATAAGAGTAAATGGACAATTAAAGCATATAGGAAATGAAAAACTACAACCTGCGGATACTGAGGTTTATGCTAAAGAAATTTCAGGAGAATACTACGATCATTACATAAAAATAGGAGAATTAGACACATCTTTTTCGGTGTCAGGAATTGGAAGGTTTAGAGTTAACTTATTCAAGCAAAGAGGAAGTTCGGCAATTGCAATAAGAGTCGTTGGATTAAAAATTCCTACGTTAAATGAACTTCAATTTCCGTCTGTTATAAAGGAACTTATATCCAACCAAAGAGGACTTGTATTAGTAACTGGTCCAACAGGTTCCGGTAAAAGTACGACTTTGGCTGCAATGATAAATGAAATTAATTCTAGTAGAGCAGCTCATATAATTACTCTTGAGGATCCAATTGAGTATTTGCATAAGCATAATAAATCTATAATAAATCAAAGAGAAATAGGAAAGGATAGCTTAAGCTATGCTAATGCCCTTAAATCTGTCTTAAGAGAAGATCCTGACGTTATTCTTGTAGGAGAAATGAGGGATTTGGAGACTATATCCATTGCCTTAACTGCCGCAGAAACAGGACATCTAGTGTTATCAACACTACATACAATAGGTGCAGCTAAAACTATTGATAGAATAATAGATGTGTTTCCTCCATATCAGCAGCAACAGATTAAGATACAGCTAGCAGCAGTTATTCAAGGTATAATATCTCAGCAGCTTTTACCTAAATCTGATGGGGATGGAAGAGTTGCAGCGGTAGAAATAATGGTTGCAAATGCTGCAATACAGAATATGATTAGAGAAGGAAAAACTCATCAGCTTCAATCATCAATACAAACTGGAGGAAAATATGGAATGAAGACTATGGATATGTCTTTATCCGAACTCTATAAAAAGGGATTAGTATCATATGAATCTGCACTGAGTTATGCATCAGATAGAGATATGCTCTCCAGAATTATTTCACTCTAGTGAATAATAATTTGTTTTTCAATAGTGTAAAAATTATAACATAAAATAAAAATAGGACCTTTAAGGTCCTGTTTTTATTAAAATATGAAATAATCAAGCATTTTTAAGCAATATTGATCTTTTTTATGGTTATCCTTATCAACTTCCTTTGAAACTTCTATTTCAGTATTTGGCATATTAACATTTTCAACTTTTTCAATAGTAGTGTTCATAATAAATCCTCCTCAAAATTAAATCATTAAAATTTAATATTAGAGGATCTATCCAAATGACTCATCTTTTTTATGAAGCCTTCTCAAATCGATATAAAAGATCAGTTCGTAGCGCCTCATAAGGCTCTACCCCCTTTTCTAGTACTGTACTATAACAATAATGTATAGTTATATTAACTATATGATACCACATAGGTCACTTAATCACAAACAAGCCATAGGGTCTTAAAGTAAATTAAAATTGAAAAAAATTGTAATAATAAAAATTAACTTGATTTATAATATGTTTTTCTATATTTAACTCATAATTAATCATATTTTTGATTACATATTAGAAGACTATTAAATAAAGCTATAAATTTTAAATTTGCAGTTAGCGAATAAATAAATTTAATAAATTTATTATAAATTCTATAGTAATTAATATGTATTTATGCTAAAATAACTTTGAATTAGGGGGGATTGATAGTGAGCATATTTAAAGAAATAATCAATGATACCTCTTGGATCCTAACACATATAGTATACGCTGTAACAATATATTACTTATTAGTATCTTTCTTTGGTATATACAAAAAAGATGAACATGAAGAGGTAGAACCTAAGAAGAGCTTTGCACTGATTGTGGCTGCGCACAATGAGGAAATTGTTATTGGAGATATAGTTGAAAGTTTAAAAAGGCTTGAGTATCCGAGTGAACTATATGATATATTTGTAATTGCTGACAACTGTAAAGATAAGACTGCACAAAAAGCTAGAGAAAAAGGCGCTATAGTATACGAAAGAACAAATAAGGAAAAAAGAGGCAAGGGTTATGCGTTAGAGTGGATGTTCGATAAAATATTTAATATGGAGAAAAAATATGATGCTGTAGCAATATTTGATGCTGATAATTTAGCTCATAGAGATTTTCTGAAAGAGATGAACAAAAAGCTCTGCGAAGGGTATAAAGTAGTTCAAGGTTACCTTGATAGCAAGAATCCAGAGGATACATGGATTACCGGAAGTTATTCCATAGCCTTTTGGACTTGCAATAGAATGTTTCAATTGGCAAGAAGCAATATGGGATTGTCCAGTCAATTAGGTGGCACAGGGTTCTGTATTGATACGGATATACTTAAGGAACTAGGTTGGGGGGCTACCTGTTTAACAGAGGACTTAGAGTTTACCTGCAAGCTGGTTCTGCATGGACATAAAGTAGGTTGGGCACACAATGCAATAATATATGACGAAAAACCTTTGACATTAGCACAGTCATGGTGGCAGAGAAAAAGATGGATGCAGGGTTTTGCAGATGTATCAAGTAGATACTTTTTCAAGCTTATTAAAAGGTCAATATCTAAAGGCAGTTTTGTTGCATTAGATTGTGCTCTATATAGTATACAGCCTATAGTAACAATTCTGCTTGGCATATCAGCTGTAGCTGGAGTTGTTAAATCTAGTATGGAAGCCCTTAGCATGATATCTAATTTTAATTTAACAATATATACTATTGATTTTGATTTGATTAAAATAGCTGCTATATTACTTGCAGTATTTCAATTTGTATATACGCCGTTTATATTAATACTAGAGAAAAAGCTTAATTTGAAAGTATTTTTATATTATTTGATATATCCTATATATGCTATTACATGGTTCCCAATTTCTGTACAGGGAATTATAGATAAGAATAATAAGGAATGGAGTCATACATTACATACTAGAAGTATACCGATAAATGATTTAGAAAAAGCAAATTAGTTAGGAAGGATAATAAATCCTTCCTTTTTGATTTTACGGAGCAAAAAGAGCAGATATTTAACTATATTTGAGATTTTATTAAAATATGATAAAATATAAGAGGAAAAATAAATTTTCTGTTGAATATATACTTTGATGGTTCTCTAACAAGGGGGGAAAGAGGCTTAATGAATGAATATATAATTGGAATAGACGTCGGATCATCAAAAATATGTGCCGCTGCCGGAAAAGTAGATAAGTATGGAAGAATGCAAATAATGGGAATAACATCGGCAAATTGTAATGGGGTAAAAAAAGGAATTGTTGTTGATATAGATAAAACTTCTGAATCAATAAAACAGTGTATTGACTCACTGGAAAGAATGGTTGACACTAAGATTACAGAAGCTTATATATGCCTTCCAGGAGGAATCTGTGAATTAGTATGGAATAAAGGTGTGGTAGCTGTAGCTTCAGAAGATAGAGAAATAAAAGAGAACGATATAAAAAGAGTTTTAAAAGCATCTAAAATAATTACAATTCCGTCCGATAAAGAAATCGTAGGTGTAATACCAGAGCAGTATATAATAGATGGGTATGATAAGATAAAGGATCCAGTTGGAATGAGCGGGTTAAGGTTGGAGGTAGATGCTCAAATTATTTTAGCCCAAAGTACTGTGGTTAACAATCTTTTTAAAAGTATAAGTAAAGCTGAGATTAAGGTTTTAGGCATAGTACTTCAACCTTTAGCAATATCTCAAGTTGCACTAAAAGAGGAAGAGATTCAAAGAGGAATTGCACTTGTTGATGTAGGTGCACAATCTACTGATATTTATATCTATGAAGGTAGTAATTTAGTTAGTATAGATACAATACCATTAGGTGGCAACACAATAACTAATGATATTGCTTTATGCTTAAAGCTACCCTTCTCAGAAGCTGAAAAATTAAAAATCAAATATGGAAGCGTTGGAGAAGAATCAATTAGCTGTGACTCACCGATAGAGGTTAATGTTGATTATAATGGCAAAGTACATGTAGATTATTTTATGCTAAAACAAATAATAGAAGCTAGAATAGAGGAAATACTTTACCTTATAGATCAGAAAATTAAATGTAGCGATCTCTATGAAAAAGTTTCTGGTGTAGTATTAGTTGGAGGTGGACTAGCCTTAATCAAGGGCATAGAAGGGTTTAGTAAGCATATATTAGAAAAACCGATTAGGGTAGGAGCACCTGAATATATTGGAGCAGCAAGCCCATTATATGCATCTGCAGTGGGAATAGTTAAAGACGTTGCAGATTCTATAAAAGATAAAGGGTTTATGACTGAGGTGAAAAAAGAAAGTGAAAACAGTAATAGAGAATGGACTGAAGAACGAGACAAAAAAGATAATAATAATGGATTTGTATCAAAAATAAAAGAGTTTTTTACAGATTTTTTCTAAATAAGGAGGTAGTATTGTGCTAGATTTTGATGTTGATGTTCAACAATTTGCTAATATAAAGGTTATAGGCTGCGGTGGTGGCGGTAATAATGCTGTTAACAGAATGATAAAAGAAGGGTTAAAGAATGTGGAGTTCATATCTGTAAATACAGATAAGCAAGCTTTAATGCTTTCACAAGCATCACAAAAAATACAGATTGGCGATAAGCTTACTAAGGGGCTAGGTGCAGGAGCTAATCCTGAAATTGGACAAAAAGCTGCTGATGAAAGTAAAGATGAAATTTCTCAGGCAATAAAAGGTGCCGACATGGTATTTATTACTGCAGGAATGGGAGGAGGAACTGGTACTGGAGCGGCTCCTGTAATTGCAGAAATAGCTAAATCAATGGGCATATTAACAGTTGGTGTAGTAACAAAGCCTTTTCCTTTTGAAGGCAGAAAAAGAATGTTGCATGCGGAAATGGGAATTAAAAACTTAAAAGATAGAGTGGATACATTAGTTACTATTCCAAATGAAAGATTATTAAGCATAGTTGATAAGAAAACAACATTAATGGAATCATTTAAATATGCTGACGATGTTTTAAGGCAGGGTGTTCAAGGTATATCAGACTTAATAACAATACCAGGTCTTGTTAATCTTGACTTTGCCGATGTTAGAACTATAATGATTGACAAAGGTCTTGCACATATGGGTGTAGGAAGAGGTACGGGAGATAACAGAGCTCAGGAAGCTGCTAAACAGGCTATATCCAGTCCATTATTAGAAACTTCAATAGTAGGAGCAACAGGGGTTCTCTTAAATATAACTGGTGGATCAGATTTAGGACTTTTAGAGATAAATGAAGCTGCTGAGATAGTACAAGAAGCTGCAGACCCGGATGCAAATATCATATTCGGTGCAGTTATAGATGAAAATATTAAAGATGAAATAAGAATTACTGTAATTGCTACTGGTTTTGAAACTGAAAGAATTCAACATAAAAATGAACCAGCTGCAAAACCTCACACAACACAACCACAACCACAACCTGTTACATATGCACATAATAAAGATGAAGCAGCAGCAACAGTAGAATATAAAAATTATGATGAAAATAATTTAGAAATACCAGCATTTTTGAGAAGACAAAGAAAATAATATTAAAAGATGCAATAAAACCGCTTATAGCTATGATGTTATAAGTGGTTTTTATTTTTGATTTAATTAAGGGAACTCCTGCTCTTTATTTCTTAGGAGTACTCACTGAGTAAGGGATTCACTCAAAATTAGCACTCTGCGTAAGTGACTATCACCAAATCATAGATTTGGGATATCTACTCAAGATTTTAGATATCTACTTATTGATCAATAAAAAATTTTATAAATTATAAGATTCATAAAGATATAAACGAAAATAAGTTGACATATTATGGAAAATAAAAAATGTTTTTTTTATTATAAAATGACAAAATTTTGAAATAAATAGTTATATAATAAAAATAAATAATTACAAAGGAATGGTGGAGGTGAAAGCGGTTTTTGGTTATATATTTAGATGTCTTGCTTTTTGAAAATTTAATAGTGAATTTATTTTTGCTTCATGTAACAGCTCGCACAGTAAGAATAAAAGTAAAATTCAGATACATGCTATTTGCAGCAACAATTGGTAGTATGTATGTAATGACTTTGCTTTATCCAAAACTAAGGGTATTCTCCACAGTTCCATTTAAAATTGTTGTTGCAATGATAATAATACTTGTTACCTTTAGAAAAATAAATGTTCTATTTAATTTAAAAGCGTTAACTATTTTTATTTTATACTCTATGCTTCTTGCGGGAATATGTATTTTTATCCAATTTAATCAAGGATATAATATCGGGTATTCAGCTATTGTAAATTTTTCCTATAAAAAACTTATGGTTTCTCTAATGATAATATATATGCTAATTGAGAGGATAATAGTTTACATTAAAGATAGAAAAAATTTAAGTACATTAATTTATAGTGTTGATATTATATTGAAAGATTCAAAGAAAAATGTTAAAGCTTTTTTAGATACTGGTAATGAATTAAGAGAACCAGCTACTAACCTACCTGTAATTATAGTTGAAAAATCAATATTTTATGATGTAAATTTAAGTTCTTACGATAGATTTTATATTCCTTATAAAGTTGTAAATGGACAAGGTGGAAGTCTTCAAGGGTTCAAGCCAGAATGTGTAAAGATAAGTGAGGGAAAAAATTCCATAGATAAAGAAGTTATAGTTGCTTTTTGTGAAGGGCATCTAAGTGATATTAACGACTATCAAGCACTTTTATCTAGAGGGGTTATTATGTAAGATTAATTAATTAGTTTGGAGGGTATTTATGATAAAATTGAAAATATTATTAAATAGAATACTTGCAAAATTTAAGCTGTTTGTAAAAAATGTTTACTATATAGGGGGGAATGATGTTCTTCCTCCACCACTCAGCAAAAAAGAAGAAGATGATTTAGTTGCAAGACTTGTAAATGGGGATGAAAGTGTACGTTCTATACTTATAGAGAGAAATTTAAGGTTAGTAGTTTATATTGCAAGAAAGTTCGAAAATACTGGGGTGAATGTTGAAGATCTGGTATCAGTAGGAACAATAGGACTTATAAAAGCAGTTAATACTTTTGATCCAGATAAAAAAATAAAATTAGCTACATATGCATCAAGATGTATTGAAAATGAAATACTTATGTATTTGAGAAGAAATAGTAAGGTTAAGGCAGAAATCTCTTTCTATGAGCCCTTAAATATTGATTGGGATGGAAATGAGTTGCTTTTATCTGATATTTTAGGAACTGATAATGATGTTGTATATAACTTAATAGAAGATGAAGTAGACAAACAACTTTTGATGGTAGCGATGAAAAAATTAAGCGATAGAGAAAAAGAAATAGTAAATTTAAGATTTGGATTAAATGGACAAGGTGAGAAGACTCAGAAAGAAGTAGCAGACATGCTTGGTATTTCTCAATCTTATATTTCTAGATTAGAAAAAAGAATAATAAAAAGATTAAAGAAAGAAATAAATAAAATGTTATAAGGTTGTCTTTAGTATAAAATTCAGCTTCTTAGTAAATAATTAAAATGCGAATATTCTAAAGGGGCTGATAACTTTATGATAATTAATAAAGTTGAAATTTGCGGTGTAAACACAGCAAAACTACCAGTTTTGAAAGAAGATGAGATGAGAAAACTACTATACAGAATGAAGGACGGAGATAACGAATCAAGAGAAAAGTTTATTAAAGGTAACTTAAGACTAGTATTAAGTGTAATTCAAAGATTTAATAACAGAGGGGAAAATGTTGATGATTTATTTCAAGTAGGATGTATTGGTCTAATTAAGGCAATAGACAATTTTGATTTAAATCAAAATGTTAAATTCTCCACTTATGCTGTTCCTATGATTATTGGTGAAATAAGAAGATATTTGAGAGACAATAATTCAATAAGGGTAAGCAGATCCTTGAGAGATATTGCTTATAGAGCTTTACAAATAAGAGATAAATTAATAGGAGAAAATAATAAGGAGCCTACCATATCACAAATAGCTAAGGAGTTGAAAGTACCAAGAGAGGAGGTAGTCTTTGCCTTAGACGCTATTCAAGATCCAGTGTCACTTTTTGAACCGATATATCATGATGGAGGAGATGCAATTTATGTAATGGATCAAATAAGTGACAATAAAAACTTAGACGATAGCTGGTTAGAAAACATAGCTATTAAGGAAGCAATGAAAAAATTAAATGATAGAGAAAAGCTTATACTTAATCTAAGATTTTTCGATGGAAGAACTCAAATGGAAGTAGCCGATGAAATAGGAATATCACAAGCGCAGGTCTCTAGACTAGAAAAAACTGCACTAAGACATATGAGAAAATATGTATAAGTTAAGCAATTATTTTACTTATTTATAATTATTGATTATGAGCTGAGAATATGGTTTAGTCATATTCTCGGCTTTATTTTTTTTGTTTTGGTACTGAATAATAGGTAATGTTCATATATTTAATAATAAAAGAATAATGGAGGATATAAATATGCAGGATGAAAAGTCGTTACATTCTCTAGGAAATTTAAGATCCATGGAAATCGTAGATATTAATACTGGTGCAAA
Source organism: Clostridium nitrophenolicum (assembly GCF_055391695.1). NCBI lineage: Bacteria > Bacillati > Bacillota > Clostridia > Eubacteriales > Clostridiaceae > Clostridium > Clostridium nitrophenolicum. Next base: position 4,238,115 of record NZ_AP042469.1, on the reverse strand, counting down.
GTTAGGCTTTATAAAAGATTTAAAAATAGATTGTGATGAGAGCAAGATAATATCTATTATATTACCATCGCATAGAGCATCTTGGTTTGGGAAAAATGATGATATCGAAATTCCATGGCAGAATGTAAAAAAAATAGGAGTGGATGTTGTACTAGTTGATGGAGGAGAGTATATACTAAGAGAATAGAAAAACATAGTAGAATTTTATATAAAAAAGTGTATAATGATTATATATAAATATTACATAAGTATAATAATAAATATAATAAACTAGAAGGACGTGAAGAAAATTGAGGTGCCCTTACTGTGGCTATGGAGAAAGTAAAGTTGTTGATTCTAGGTCCACTGAAGATGATATGTCTACAAGAAGACGTAGAGAATGTTTAAGTTGCAGCAAGAGATATACAACTTATGAAAAGGTTGAGAACATTCCAATATTAGTAATAAAGAAAAATATGAATAGAGAATATTTTGATAGGACTAAGATAATTAATGGGCTTATAAAGGCTTGTCAGAAAAGACCAGTATCAAGGCAACAAATAGAGAACATAGCAGATGAAATAGAGAAGAAGATTAATAATAAAATGTTTACCGAGGTAAGTTCGGAGTATATTGGTGAACTAATAATGGAAAATCTAAAAAAGCTAGATGAAGTAGCCTATGTAAGATTCGCTTCAGTATATAGGCAGTTCAAGGATATAAATACTTTTATGGAAGAGATTAAGAACTTAATTCAAAATAAATGATATGCAATAATTGCATATCATTTATTTATTTAAGGCATCTTGAAAAAAATAATTAGGCAGTTTTATAGTCTATTTTGCGTAATACTACGTTGGAAGAACCCTTAAAAGTAAATTTGGTTCAAAAAATCTTGCTTAATTATTCTGTTAAATATAAGTTAATATAGTTAAAAGTTAATAGTTTTTGTGGCAATAATAATAAAGAATGTTAAAATATAATTAAAAATTGTTAAAGAAGTTTTAGGGAGGATTATAATGGAGGAATTTTTGATTGAAAATTATAAATTTATAAAAATATCTTTAGAAGAAGCTGAAATGGTATTTTCAACAGCTGAAAATGATCTGGATTTTAATAAAGGTACGGAAAAAGGAAGAAGAAATTTAGAAAATATTAAAAGTTGGTTTAATGTAGATAAGGTTGGATTTGTAGATCAAGTACATGGAGATTCTATTATAGTTTATGATGAAAATACTTATGAGGCAGATGCGCTGGTCACAGATTTAAAGCATATAGCAATAGGTGTTTTTACAGCAGATTGTGTTCCAATTTTATTATATGACAGAAAGAATAAAGCGATAGCTGCAGTTCATAGTGGATGGAAGGGAACTTTTGAATGTATTTTACTGAAAACTATAGAGAAAATGGAGAAAAAGTTTGGAACTAAAGGAGAGGATATTATAGCAGGTATTGGACCGCATAATCGTCAATGTTGCTATGAAGTTGGAGAAGAAATTGTTTCTAAATTTAAGAACTGTGAAACATATAAAAATATAAATTTGTTTAGCGGAAGAAATTTAAGTATGACAGATTGTATAAAACATCAATTAAAATTAAAAGGTGTAACAGATAGTAATGTTCATGATATAAATATCTGTACTTTTTGTAGCAAAGATCCTGTAATGCACTCTTATAGGAAAAATAAAAATGGTGGAAGAATGTTTTCTTTTGTGTTATTAAAGTAAACTTTAATAACACTATAATATGAGTCTAGGAGGTTAAGTTATGGCAGAAGAAAAAATACTTATTGTTGATGATGAAGAACATATAAGAGAATTGATTAAGTTTAACTTAGAGAATAATGGATATAAAACTATTTGTGCTGATAATGGTTTAGATGGACTAAGAATAGCCAAGGAGGAAAACTTACAGTTGATTCTTCTTGATTTAATGCTTCCAGGTATGGATGGGTACGATGTTTGTAAGGAGATAAGAAGAGATACTAATATTTCCACTACACCGATAATAATGATAACTGCTAAGGGTGAGGAATTTGATAAGGTTTTAGGCTTAGAGCTTGGAGCCGATGACTATATAACAAAACCCTTTTCTATAAGAGAACTTTTAGCAAGAGTAAAGGCTATTTTAAGAAGAACAAATATAAAACCTATAGATAATTCCTATAATTTTGGAAAAGTAAATATAGATTTTGAAAAGCATGAAGTTACAAAAGATGGAGAAAAAATAGATTTAACTTTAAAGGAATTTGAGCTTCTTGAAATATTGATAAAAAATAAGGGAAGGGTCATGACGAGAGATTTCCTGTTAGATAAAATTTGGGGATATGAGTATATTGGAGAAACTAGAACCGTGGATGTGCATATAAGACATTTGAGACAGAAAATAGAGGAAGATGATAAAAGTCCTAAATATATTGAGACTATTCGAGGAATTGGTTATAGGTTTAATTCAGGAGATTGATTGGTGGTATAAATGAAAAAGAAATTAATGTTATCTATGCTGGCTACTTTGATTTTTGGTATGCTTATTATTACCACATTGTTTATATTTATTGAGAACTATCAATACAAGGAAAACATTAAGGAAATCTTAAAAGCCAACAATGATATAATAATAAACGTTTTAAAAAATGAAAACATATCAAATAAACAAGCGTTTTTTAAAGAAAATTTTAAGAATGAGGCTGTTAGGGAGACTTTTATAGATAAAAATGGCAAGGTGTTAAGTGATTCAATTGCAAATCCGGAAGATATGGATAATCATAATAGTAGAAAAGAGATACAAGATGCGAGGAAATACGGAGATGGATATAGTGTAAGACATAGCTTTACGCTAGGACAGGATACAGTATATTTTGCAACTGTATTTGGAGACGGTTATGTAGTAAGAAGTTCTGTAACTATACAGGCAATTAGAGGAATTGAAGGTAAATATTTTAAGTATTATTTGGCGATTATTATTCTTTCTATTATTCTTTCTATAATATTTGCTTCTAAATTATCTCACTCTATTGTGAGACCTATAAGGAATTTGGAGTTTACAACTTCTAGAATAGCTCAGGGAGAACTGTATAGAAGGGTAAATATATATTCTAATAATGAAATTGGGCAGCTAGGGAAAACCTTTAATAATATGGCGGATAAGCTACAAGAGACAATAAAAGATTCTTTAGATAAGCAAAATAAGCTGGAAGCTATACTACGAAGCATGGATAGTGGGGTTATTGCAATAGATAAAAATAGCAAGGTTATTATGGTAAATCCTTATGCTAAAAGAATATTTGGTATAAATAAAGACATCATAGGCGAAAAGCTTATGGATAATATAAGAGATTTTGAATTTGAAGATATATTTAATAATATTAACGATGAGTTTAGAGAATTAAAGATATTATGGCCAAAAGAAAGAGAGTTGAGGGTCAGAACAGCGGATATTATAAGAGGTAAAGAAAAAATAGGCACAGTGGCAGTAGTCAATGATATTACTGATATTAAGAGGCTTGAAAATATGCGCTCTCAATTTGTTGCAAATGTTTCACATGAGCTTAAAACCCCGCTTACTTCCATAAAAGGTTTTGCTGAAACATTAAAATATGTGGATGATCCAGTAAATAGAGAAAAGTTTTTGGATATAATAAATGATGAAGCAGATAGATTGACAAGGCTAATTAATGATATTTTAACTTTATCTAATATAGAAAATGAAATAGATGAAAAAGTAGAAGAGATTAAAGTAAATGACATCGTTAAAGATGTATACTACTTAATGAAGAATACTGCAGATAAGAAGAATATTAGATTACTTACTGCTGTAGAAGATGTTCCTAATTTATTTGGCAATAGTGATAGATTTAAGCAGATGATTATTAATTTGGTAGATAACGCTATAAAGTACACAGATAATAATGGTACAGTAAAAGTTGGAACAAAATATGAGAATAAAGAATGTATCATATGGGTTGAGGATACAGGAGTAGGAATACCTAAAGAGCATATTGGAAGATTGTTTGAGAGATTCTATAGAGTGGATAAGGCTAGATCCAGAGTTCAAGGGGGAACTGGTTTAGGGTTGGCTATAGTCAAACATATAGTAATGGTTTTTAATGGCATAATCGAAGTAGAAAGTGAAGTTAATAAAGGAAGTAAATTTGTTGTTAAAATTCCTTGTAAAGCTCATAAGTAAACTTAATATGTTAAGTTAATGTTAAGTTTAACAATATAATCGTTGATTGAATATTTGTAAAAAGACCTTTGAAAATAGTGTTTTCAAAGGTCTTTTTATATTAAGATGTACACAAATATAAATTATGAATTGTTAATTTTACTTAACCTGTGCATAATAATAGGTTAACTTTAAGGGTATATTATAGTACATGTACAAAACAGTGCACAAAATTTCGAGGAGGGTTTACTATAATGAAAAAAAGAAGTTTAAAAGTTATTATAGCTGCTATGGCGATAACAGTTGTGGCAGGAGCTTTTGTTGGATGTGGATCCAAACAGGAAGCAGCTAAGCCAGAAAGTAGTAAAACAGCGTCAGGTTCTATAACTCTTGCAGGTTCAACAGCACTTCAACCATTAGCTGAGCAAGCTGGAAAAAAATTCACAGAGAAGAACTCAGGTGCAACAATTAATGTTCAAGGTGGCGGAAGTGGTACTGGATTAAAATTAGTTTCAGAAGGAACAGCGGATATAGGAAACTCTGATATAGCAGCAGAAACAAAACTAGGTGCAGATAAGGCAAAAGAACTAGTTGATCATAAAGTATGTGCAATAGGGTTTGCAATGGTAATTAACAAAGATGTTAAGGTAGATAGCTTAACAAAGGATCAAATACAGAAAATATTTACTGGTGAAATTACTAATTGGAAAGAAGTTGGTGGAGATGATGAGGCAATAAACTTAATACACAGACCTGGCTCATCAGGGACTAGAGCAACATTTAAAAATACAGTAATGGGCGGAAAAGATGAAAAAGATAGTTTAGGAATAACTCAAGACTCAAATGGTAGTGTTGAAAAGTCAATTGAGTCAACAAAAGGATCTATAAGCTATTTAGCACTATCATATTTAACAGATGAAGTTAAGAAAAACGTAAAGGTAGTTAAAATAGACGGAGTAGAAGCAAACAAAGATAACATAACATCAGGAAAATATTCATTCTGGTCTTATGAACATATGTATACTAAAGGCGAAGCTAAAGATTTATCAAAAGCATTTATTGAATATATGACAAGTGAAGAGAATAGACCTTTAATTGAAAAATTAGGATACATTCCAGCAAGTGATATTAAAACAAAGTAGTTTAGTAGCTGGCTGCTAAAGCGGCCAGCTTTTTAAACTGTAACCCAAAGCAAAAATATAAAAAGTATATATAAATTCAACTTTTATGCAAAGTTAAGAGTTAAGCTAGCTTAAATATTTAAATGGCTTAGCTTTGCATAAAAGCTGAAAGATTTTAATATAGATAAATCTATTAAGCTGTTATTTAAAAAAATATTAATAGTAGAGGTTGGTAATATGAAGGAAAGGACATTATGGCAAAAATTAAAAAGTGAATATATAGGAAGAGGGTTTGCCTTGTTTTGTGGTTTACTAATAGTAGCTTTAACTATTAGTATAATTATTTTTGTAGCATCAAAAGGGTTAAACACTTTTACTAAGCATGGATATTCATTAACAAACTTTTTGTTTAGCTCGGAGTGGAGTCCGGAAGGTGATAATCCTAAACTTGGTGCTCTTATATTTATTACAGGATCTACTTTTGTTTCTATAGGTGCTGTAATTATAAGTGCTCCGATAGGTATTGCATTAGCTGTATTTATGAATTATATATCTCCAAGAATAGGAGAGAAAGTACTGCAACCTGCACTTGAATTATTCGTCGGAATTCCATCAGTTGTATATGGTTGGATTGGATTTAGTGTATTGTTACCTTTTATAAAAAAAGGCTTTGGCGGAATAGGTTTCAGCTTAATAGCAGGTATTTTAGTTTTAAGTATTATGATTCTTCCAACTATAGCTAGCATATCTTCTGATGCAGTAAAAACTATACCTAAAAGTTATTTAGAAGCTTCTTATGGACTAGGGGCTACTAGATGGCAAACAATAAGCAAGGTAATAGTACCAGCAGCTAAAAACGGAATCTTAACAGGTGTAGTTTTAGGACTGGCAAGAGCATTTGGAGAGGCTTTGGCTGTGCAAATGGTTATAGGTAACTCTATAAAATTTGCAAAGAACTTATTAAGTCCTACAGCTACTTTAACAAGTATTCTTACTATGGATATGGGAAATACGGTAGGAGGAACTGCATGGAATGATGCACTATGGTCTCTTGCATTTTTACTTCTAATCATATCTTTTGTATTTATATTGATAGTAAGAGCTATTGGAAAAAGAGGTGAAAGTAGATAATGGATGCAAAATTAAAAGATAGGATATGGACAACAATTTTATATGGCATATCAATATTTGTTGTAGTGCTTTTAGTAGCCTTAATTGGATATATATTATTTAAAGGGGGAGATTGTCTTAAGCCATCCTTTCTATTTGGAAATCCAAAGATAGGAGAAGCTGGCGGAGGTATTGGTCCTCAACTCTTTAACTCCTTTTATATGTTGATTGTATCTTTAGTTATAACAGTACCTTTTGGCGTTGGAGCAGGAATATACTTAGCGGAGTATGCTAAAGAGGGAGTCATACTTAACTTTGTAAGATTGTGTATTGAAACTATGGCATCTCTTCCTTCTATAGTAGTTGGATTATTTGGTCTCTTGGTGTTTGTTAATATGACTCACTGGGGATTTACATTGCTTTCAGGTGCACTTGCTATAACGGTATTAAATCTACCAGCACTAACAAGAGTTAGCGAAAATGCAATAAGAGAAGCAGGAAAGCCCGTTAAAGAAGCAAGTTTGGGGCTTGGTGCAACACAGTGGCAGACTATAGTAAGAGTTGTTCTTCCTTCAGCTATTCCACAGATTTTAACAGGAATAATACTTGCAGCTGGAAGAATATTTGGTGAAGCAGCAGCATTGCTTTATACAGCGGGAATGAGTGCGCCAATACTTCATTTTAATAATTTTAGTTTAATTGAAAAAACATCTCCATTTAGTCTTATGAGACCAGCGGAAACTTTAGCGGTTTATATATGGAAATTGAACTCAGAAGGTATGGTTCCAGATGCTGCTCAAATAGCAAATAGAGCCTCGGCAGTTCTAATTATAATGGTATTATTGTTTAACGTATCTGCTAGAATAATTGGTAAGAAAATATATCAATCTTATGCAGGTAAGAAATAAGGAGGAAATTATATGGGTATAATGCAAACTAATAACCTTGACTTGTATTATGGGAATACTCAAGCTTTAAAAAAGATTAATTTAGATATAGAAAAAAATGCTGTTACAGCTTTAATAGGACCATCTGGATGTGGAAAATCTACATTTTTAAGAACATTAAATAGAATGAACGATTTAATTGAATCTGTAAAAATAGAAGGAGAAGTTTTATTTGAAGGTAAGGACATATACAAATATACTGATGTTATAGAATTAAGAAAAAGAGTTGGAATGGTGTTTCAAAAGCCTAATCCATTTCCAATGTCAATATATGACAACATAGCATATGGACCTAGAATTCATGGAGTAAAGGATAAAAGTAAGTTAGATGAATTAGTAGAAAGCAGCTTAAAAGGTGCTGCTCTTTGGGATGAAGTAAAAGATAGACTAAATAGGAGTGCATTAGGTCTTTCCGGTGGGCAACAACAGAGATTATGCATAGCAAGAACTCTTGCTGTAGAGCCAGAAGTACTTCTTATGGATGAGCCAACTTCTGCATTAGATCCTATATCTACTTTAAAAGTAGAAGAATTAATGGATGAGTTAAAGAAAAAGTATACTATAATAATTGTTACGCATAATATGCAGCAGGCAGGTAGAATATCTGATTATACAGCGTTTTTCTTAAATGGTGAGATTGTAGAAAGTGGAATAACTGAAAATATCTTTTATAAACCTAAAGATAAGAGAACGGAAGACTATATAACAGGAAGATTTGGATAAAAAGTACTAGTTAAATATTTTAAAATATAGCATAATATATATATAATATTGAAAAAAAAGAGGTGATATTATGACAAGGACAGGATTTGATTTAGCGCTAGAAGAGCTGCATAACGATTTGCTTAGAATGGGAAGTATAGTAGAAAAACAAATATATCAGTGTATGGAAGCTCTAGTAAAACAAGATGAACCGTTAGCAGAACAAATTATAAAAAATGATGATTTGGTAGATAAACTTAATAGGGAAATTGAAGATAAGTGTATTAAATTGACAGCTAAGGAACAACCTCTTGCAAGAGATTTAAGAACTATATTTACTACTACTAAATTAGTTACAGATCTTGAAAGAATGGCAGATTATGCTGTGGATATAGCAAAGATAACTATAAGATTAAAAAATGAAAAGTACATTAAAGAATTAATAGATATACCGAAAATGGCGGTCATGGTTAATGCTATGATAAGAAAATCTTTGGATTCATATGTTGCAGCAGATGTAGATGCTGCATACAAAGCATGTAAAATGGATGATGAAATAGATGGATTATATAAGAATATTTTTAATGAGCTTTTAACTATAGCATCAAAAGATTTAAAAAATGTTAATCAGATAACTCAACTTTTATTTGTATGTAAGTACTTAGAAAGAGTGGCAGATCATGCAACTAATATATGTGAATGGACTATATATTTAGTAACAGGAGAACAAAAAGATCTTAACGAATAAATAATTAAGGGCCAGCTTAAAGCAGCTGGCTCTTTTATTATTTTTAATAATTATGTAGAACAATAATGTATTTGTCATAAGAAAGTAATAATTAATTTAAAATTGTATATATCTTGTGCGATAATATGTAAAATAATGTTATAACATAAAATGTTTTATTATATCTTGTAATATATAACGTTTACATTATTAATAAATGTTAATTTCATGTTTTACTTTAGTTAATTTTATGTTATACTTTATAAGGTCGAATATATAGTTTCAACATTAGGAGGGATAAAATGTTCAGCTTAACTCCAAAAGAAGACAAATTCTATGATTATTTTATCGAGATTGCAAAAATTGCACAAAGAGCTTCTAATATGCTAGTGGAATTTATACAAGATCTAGATAATTCAGAAGAAAATCATAAGAAGCTCAAAGAAATTGAGCATGAAGGAGACAAAAAACAGCATGAAATACTTGAACAGTTAAATAAGACATTCATAACGCCTTTTGATAGAGAAGATATCTACCTTATAGCAAAAGACATGGATGACGTTATTGACCTTATAGAAGCTACAGCTAGCAGATTCGTAATGCTTAATGTAAATAACTGCACAGAAGAAGCAGAGATGTTAAGTAGAATGATAGTAAGTAGTTGTGAAGAGTTAATAAATTTAATGGAAGAACTTAAAAACATGAAAACTAGTAAAAAATTGCGTAATAACATCATAGAAATTAATAGAATAGAAGAAGAAGGCGACAGAGTATCAAGAAAAGCAATTATGGATTTATTTAGAAGTAATACTGAAGTTATTGAAATAATTAAATGGAGAGAAATCTACCAGTATCTTGAAGATACATTAGATGCATGTGAAGATGTGGCTAATGTTGTAGAAGGAGTAGTAATGAAAAATGCTTAGTAGTACTATTATTGTAACTGCTGTTATAGTTGTAGTAGCATTGGCTTTTGACTTTATTAATGGTTTTCACGACAGTGCTAACGCTATAGCATGTTCTGTATCAACTAGAGTGTTGACATTAAAGCAAGCTGTAATCATGTCTGCAGCAATGAATTTTGTTGGAGCATTTATTTTTCAGACAAAGGTTGCTAAAACTATAGGAAGTGGAATTGTACATGCTGACTATATAACTTTGAAGCTTATAATAGCAGCTCTACTCGGAGCAATAATATGGAACTTAATAACATGGTATTTTGGGATTCCAAGTAGCTCCTCACATGCACTTATTGGAGGATTAGTTGGCGCAGCTATAGTAGCAAATCATTCGTTTGCTGTTGTTGACTGGAGTAGCTTATTTATAAAGGTTATATTGTGGCTTATATTATCACCATTAATAGGATTCTTTATAGGCTTTATACTTATGAACATTATAAATTTTATGCTAAGAGGTACAAGACCGGCTACGGTTTCAAAAATTTTCTCAAAGGCTCAAATACTTTCAGCTATGACTATAGCTCTAAATCATGGAGGCAATGATGCTCAAAAGTCCATGGGGATTATTACAATGGCACTTGTAAGTGCTGGAATGATACCTGAATTTGCTGTACCGACTTGGGTTAAGTTTTCTTGCGCTTTGGCTATGGCATTAGGGACAAGCCTTGGCGGAAAGAAGATAATTAAGACAATGGGATCAAGGATGGCTAAGATTGCTCCAGTTAATGGATTTACAGCGGAAATGGGAGCATCAGCAGTAATTTTCAGTGCAACAATGTTTAATGCGCCAGTAAGTACAACTCACATAATTACTGGTTCAATAATGGGAGTTGGTGCATCGAAAAGACTTTCAGCGGTAAGATGGGCTGTTGCTAGAGAAATTGTAATGGCATGGGTTCTTACAATACCAATATCAGGGTTAGTAGCAGGTGCAACTTTTCTTATTTTAAATTTAATATAATTCGTAACAAAAACTCTTCTGTTTCTTAGAAGGGTTTTTTATTATGCATTGACTAAATAAGCATATTAAGGTAATATTACTAAATGTAATATAACATCAGTCGACAATTAACAGCTAAAATTTGTCCACTGGTTACTGCTTATTATTAAAGGGGTTGAATATATGAAAAATGAAATTGCAGTAATAAAGCCGGGAAGTATTGCTGAAGAGATGGAAATAGAAATTGGAGACTGTTTGATAAGTATCAATGGTGAGCCAGTTAAAGATATTATTGATTATAAATATTTAATTTGTGATGAATATGTTACAGTTGAAATACAAAAGAAAAATGGGGAAATTTGGGAGCTTGAAATAGAAAAAGAATATGATGAAGATTTAGGTGTACAATTTAAAGATGCTATATTAGATAAGCCACAGAGTTGTCATAATAAATGTATTTTCTGCTTTATCGATCAGCTGCCTAAAGGTATGAGGGAGACACTTTATTTTAAGGATGATGATTCAAGACTTGCATTTCTTCAAGGAAATTTTGTAACTCTGACTAATATGAGTGAAGATGATATTGATAGGATAATAAAATATAGAATAAGTCCTATAAATGTTTCAGTTCACACTACTAATCCAGAACTTAGAATTAAGATGCTTAATAACAGATTTGCTGGAAATGTATATGATAGACTAAAGAGAATGACTAGTGCAGGCATAGAAATAAATTGTCAGATTGTTTTATGTCCAGGAATAAATGACGGAATTGAATTAGAAAAAACTATTGAAGATTTATATAAATTATATCCTACTGTAGAAAATTTAGCTGTAGTACCTGTTGGTGTAACCAAATTTAGAGAGGGACTGCATAAGCTAGATTTATATAGCAAAGAAACTGCTGAAAGACAATTAGATATAGTAGCAAAACTGCAGCAAAAATATATAAAAGAAATAGGAAGTCCTTTTGTAAGAATGTCTGATGAGTTTTATGTCGTGGCACAAAGAGAAATTCCATCTACAGATTTTTATAATGGCTTTAAGCAGCTAGAGGATGGCGTAGGAGTAATAAGACTTCTCAGAAACAATATTGAAGATTCTGTTTCAGATTTAAAAGAGAACATAAAAGGATCATTTACAATGGTGACAGGAGAACTTGCCTACAATGAAATTGTAAATGCTGCAGACATTATAATGAAAGCTAATTCTAAGATAAAAATAGATGTTATAAAGATAATTAATAATTTTTTTGGTGAAACTATAACTGTGGCAGGACTTATAACAGGTAGTGATATAATTGAACAGTTGAAAAATAAAGAGATAGGAAAACATATTATAATTCCAGATTGCATGCTGAGAAAAGGATATGAATTAGCTGCAGATACAGAAAAAATATTTTTAGATGACATTACTGTTGAAGGTTTAGGAAAAGCTTTAAATAGAGAAATATTAGTATGTGATTATACTGGAGAAGATTTAATAAGCATAATAAATAAACACCATGAGGAGGTATAAAAAATGGGAAAACCAATAGTAGCAATAGTAGGAAGGCCTAATGTAGGAAAATCTACATTATTTAATAAATTGGCAGGTCATAGAATATCTATAGTAGAGGATACTCCAGGAGTAACAAGGGATAGAGTATATGCTCAAGCTGAATGGCTTAGGCACAGTTTTACAATTATCGATACCGGTGGTATAGAGCCAGAAAGCAGCGATATTATAATATCACAAATGCGCAGGCAAGCACAAATAGCTATAGAAACTGCAGATGTAATAGTGTTTATAGTAGATGGTAAAGAAGGGCTTACAGCAGCAGATAGAGAAGTAGCACAAATGCTGAGAAAAAGTAAAAAACCAATAGTACTTGTTGTAAATAAAGTAGATAGTCTAAAAGAAGAAGATAATGCATATGAATTTTATAATCTAGGAATAGGAGAACCAATAACTATATCTGCATCACAAGGATTAGGACTTGGTGATATGTTGGATAGAGTAGTTGAGAATTTTGATGATGCTTCACTAGAAGAGGAAGAAGATGAATATGTAAGAATAGCTTTTGTAGGAAAGCCTAATGTTGGAAAATCATCACTTATAAATAAACTTTTAGGAGAAGAAAGAGTTATTGTAAGTGATATCCCTGGAACTACTAGAGATGCTATTGATAGTTACCTAGAAACAGAAGAAGGAAAGTTTATACTTGTAGATACAGCTGGTCTTAGAAGAAAAAGCAAGGTTAAAGAAGAAATAGAAAGGTATAGTGTTATAAGAACTTATACAGCTATTGAAAGAGCAGATGTATGTATTTTAATGCTTGATGCTACACAAGGAATAACTGAGCAGGACGAGAAAATTATAGGATATGCACATGAGATGAATAAGGCTATAATGGTAATTGTGAACAAATGGGATCTTATAGAAAAAGATACTAATACAATGAACGAATTTAAAAATATGATTAAAACAAATCTATCTTTTATGTCTTATGCAACATATTTATTTATATCTGCACTTACAGGTCAGAGAGTACATAAGGTACTTGAAACTGTTAAAGAATGTTATGAAAGCTATACAAAAAGAATAAAAACAGGTGTGTTAAATGATGTAATAAGCAAAGCAGTAATGATGAAAGAACCACCGATTATGGGAACTAAAAGACTTAAAATTTACTATGTAACTCAGACTGGTGTAAAACCGCCTACTTTTGTGTTCTTTGTAAATGATCAGTCTTGTATTCATTTTTCTTATGAAAGATATTTAGAAAATCAATTAAGACAAAACTTTGAGTTTACAGGAACAGGTATAAAGTTGGAATTCAGAGAAAGGAAGGAATAGTTATGGGTTCAGGAGTTACTTTTTTAGGTGGGGGGAGCTTTGGAACAGCTCTAGCTGTAATGCTCGCTAAGAAAGGAATTCAGGTTAAAATTTGGGATAGAAAAAAAGATGTAATAAATGATATTAATGCAAAAAGAGAAAATATAAAATATTTACACGGTACAGTAATTCCTTTTGGAGTAGAGGCCTTTGAAAATATGGGTGATGCCATTACAGACAGCGATTATATTGTGCTGTCTGTTCCATCACATGCCATAAGAGAGGTGTGTAGGCAGGCTGAAAAGTTTATAACAAACAATCAGATAATAGTAAACATAGCCAAAGGAATAGAAGAAGAAAGTGAAAAAAGACTTTCGCAAGTTATTAAAGAAGAATTGCCTAAAAACCCCATAGTTATTCTATCAGGTCCAAGTCACGCAGAAGAAGTTGCGCAGGATATACCAACTACTGTTGTAGTAACTTCAGAGAATATGGAATATGCAGAAAAAGTTCAGGATTTATTTATGACAAATAAATTCAGAGTTTATGCTAACGAAGACATAACAGGAGTAGAAATAGGAGGGGCAGTTAAAAATATTATTGCTCTTGCTGCGGGAGTGTCAGATGGTATTGGATATGGAGATAATACAAAGGCTGCTCTTATGACAAGAGGAATGAGTGAAATAATAAGAATAGGGACAAAACTCGGTGGCAAGAAAGAGACCTTCGCCGGACTTACTGGTATGGGAGACTTAATTGTTACTTGTACTAGTATGCATAGTAGAAATAGAAGAGCGGGAATATTAATTGGTAGAGGGGCCACCGCTATGGAAGCCACGGAAGAAATTGGAATGGTAGTAGAAGGTATAAAAGCTTGTAAAGCTTTTTATGAGTTAAAAGAAAAGTTGAAAGTTTCAATGCCTATTACTGATGCTTTGTATAAAGTATTATTTGAAGGTAAAGATCCAAAGTATGGAGTCCATGAGCTTATGACAAGAGATAAAAAATACGAAGTATACTAATGATAAAGAATCTTTGATTAGTCACTCTAAGAGTGTTATCAAAGGTTCTTTTAAATTTTTATTTTATTTTAGTAATATTGTCTGTCAATATCAAATATATATATACTGTTAATATTAGATTACTGGGGGGAATATTTTGGAGAACTTTGATATATACAAAGATATTGCAGAAAGAACTCAAGGTGACATTTATGTTGGGGTGGTAGGTCCTGTAAGAACGGGAAAATCTACTTTTATAAAGAGATTTATGGAGCTTATGGTAATACCTAATATTGAAAATAACTATAAGAAACAAAGAGCAAAAGATGAGCTACCACAAAGTGCGTCAGGGAAATCTATTCATACAACAGAGCCTAAATTTGTACCTAATGAGGCTATAGAAATAAGTCTGAATGAGAATACTAAATTTAAGGTAAGAATGGTAGATTGTGTAGGTTACATTGTTAAAGATGCATTAGGCTATATGGAAGGCGAAAACGCTAAAATGGTAACTACACCTTGGTATGACTATGAAATACCTTTTGAAGAAGCGGCAGAAATTGGGACAAAGAAGGTTATAAATGAACATTCAACAATAGGTTTAGTAGTAACTACAGATGGTTCAATTACTGACATAGGTAGAGATGAATACGTGGAGGCCGAAGAAAGAGTTGT
The DNA here is from genome assembly GCF_055391695.1 of Clostridium nitrophenolicum. Classification (NCBI taxonomy): domain Bacteria; kingdom Bacillati; phylum Bacillota; class Clostridia; order Eubacteriales; family Clostridiaceae; genus Clostridium; species Clostridium nitrophenolicum. The sequence continues at coordinate 4,222,973 of NZ_AP042469.1, read as the reverse complement.
AAATGAGTTAAAAGCAATAAATAAACCTTTTATAATAGTGTTAAACTCTGGACAGCCTCATAATGAAGAAACTATGAATCTAAAAAGAGAACTTGAGGAAAAATATGATGTTCCTGTTCAAACGATGGACGTACTTAATATGAAAGAGGATGATATAACTAATGTGTTCCAAAGAGTACTTAAAGAATTCCCTATAAAAGAGATAAATATTGATATGCCTGAGTGGATAGAAAGATTAGAAGCGTCACACTGGCTAAAGATAGACTTTATAGATTTAGTAAAAGATATGTGTAAAAACATATTTAAAGTTAGAGATATAGGTAAATCATTAGAAGGATTTGCTGATGTTGAATTTTTAGGAATGTCTAACATTAAGGAAATTAATATGGGAGAAGGTACTGCAAGGATAAATTTAAAACCAAAAGAAGATATGTTCTATAGAATATTAAGTGAAGTTTGTGGAAGTGAACTAGGTGGAGAAAGCGATTTACTTGAGGCAGTTAAACAAATGCATAGAGCAAAGGTTGAATACGATAAGGTAGCAGAAGCTTTAAGGGATGTAAGAGAAACTGGGTATGGTTTAGTAGCACCTCAGCTTACTGAAATGAAGCTAGAAGAGCCTGAAATAGTTAAGCAAGGGAATAGAACAGGTATAAAATTAAAAGCAAGTGCTCCTTCTCTTCATTTTATAAGGGCAGATATAGAAACTGAAGTTTCACCTATAATGGGAACAGAAAGAGAAAGTGAAGAGATGGTTAAGTCTCTACTAGAACAGTTTGAAAATGATCCTTCTAAGATATGGCAGAGTAACATGTTTGGTAAGTCTTTGGAGATACTTGTTAAAGAAGGGTTGCAAAATAAGTTATACAAGATGCCTGAGGATGTACAGGTAAAAATACAGAGAACTCTTCAAAAGATAATTAACGAAGGTAATGGAGGCTTGATCTGTATTATATTATAATTTAAATATAATCTATAAAGCCTGTGAACTTTAAAGTTCGCAGGCTTTATAGATAGTAGCTCATTATATTTAAAGCTATATAAGGTAAAAGTATGATTAAAATACATACTATATAATATCCACTTTATTAAAAAAATTTTATATATTTTCTATTTATAAGAAAATTAATATTGCAGAATTAATATTATATCAATTAATAGAGTAAATCTAAACAAAATTGATAAATTATAATAAAAATCATGAAAAATGCTTGCTATTAGATTATAATAGAAAGATAAGAGATTTTAAGGAGGAATTTTTCATGAAAAAAGTTGCTATAGTTTTTAATGGTGGGACGATATCAATGAAGGTAGATCCAAGAGTTCAAGCAGCAGTACCAAGCCTTAGTGGGGAAGAGATAGTTGCTATGGTAACAGGTATTGAAAAATATGCATATATAGAGTCATATAATTTTTCTAATGTACCAAGTCCATTTGTAACTCCTAATGATATGATGAAATTATCAAAATATGTAAAGGATTTATTAGATAGAGAAGATATAGATGGTGTAGTAGTAACCCATGGCACAGATTCATTAGAGGAAACTGCCTATCTTCTAGACTTAACAATACAAAGTGATAAACCGGTTGTAGTTACAGGTGCTATGAGAAGTAGTTCAGAACTTGGATATGATGGTCCATCAAATTTATCAGCAGCAACATGTACTGCGATTTCAGAAGAAGCTCGTGGAAAAGGAGTCTTAGTGTGTATGAATGGAGAGCTGAATTCAGCCTCAGAGGTAACTAAGGCTAATTCTATGAGTTTAAGTGCTTTTAAAAGCCCAGGTTTTGGACCTTTAGGAATAGTAGATAACAATCAAGTTATTTTTTATAGAGATAATTTAACAAGACATCATATAGATACTGATATAGTTGAATCTAAGGTCAGTCTTATAAAGTGTGTTTCAGGAATGGATTCAAGATTTATAGATTTTTGTATTGATCAGGGAGACAAAGGTATTGTAATTGAAGGAATGGGAAGAGGTAACATACCACCTAAGATGGTAGATGGAATTAAAAGGGCTTTGAATAAAGGAGTAATAGTGGTATTAGTTTCAAGGTGTTTTGAAGGAAGGGTTCTAGACACTTATGGATATACTGGTGGAGGAAAAGAATTAAGAAATCTTGGCGTAATATTTGGAGATAATCTTCCAGGCCAGAAGGCTAGAATTAAGTTAATGCTTGCTCTAGGAATGACAAGCAATAAAGAAGAGATTAAAGAAATTTTTGAAAAGGGATTGTATAATATATAAGTATATATTTATAGTAAACATTTTGTGATATAATCTTTTTTAATAAATAGGGGAGTTAAACTACATAATTTGCTAAATTTAATAATAATATATATGAAATTTGATGAAATATAAATTTATCTTGCAATTATTATTAATATTTATGTATAATTAGTATGAATTAGCAAGGAAAGACGGAAGGATGAAATATAATGATAAAAAGTATGACCGGCTTTGGAAGGGGAAGTGTAGAACAAGATGGGCGCAGCTTTATAGTAGAAATAAAAAGCGTAAATCATAGATATTGTGATTTAAATATAAAAATGCCTAAAAGTTTTCTATCCTTTGAAGATAGAATTAGAAAAACAGTTTTAGAGAAAATAAGCAGAGGAAAAGTTGACGTTTTTATTACTCAAAACAAACAGGAAAAGCTTGGTGTAAAAGCAGTTCTTGATGAAAATTTAGCTGACAGTTATGTTGAGTGCTTAAAAAAAATAAAAGATAAGTATGATATAAAGGAAGGACTATCTATATCTCTTATTGCTAAATTCCCAGATGTAATAATATTAAAGCAGGAAGAAGAAGATGTGGAAAGTATATGGAAAATTCTTTCTAATCCTCTTAAAGAAGCTATAAATTTATTAGTAGAAATGAGAGAAAAAGAAGGATTGAAACTTAAAAAAGATATACTATCAAAATGTGACTATATTAAACATTCTTTGGATAAAATAGAGAAAAGGTCTCCCTTTGTAGTATGTGAATATAAGGAAAAGCTTAATGAGAGACTAAAGGAATTGCTTCAAGATTATCAAGTAGATGAAAACAGAATAGCTATGGAAGTTGCTATATTTGGTGATAAAGCATGCATTGATGAAGAAATTGTTAGACTAAATAGTCATTTAGTACAACTAAGAGAGACTTTTAATTTAGATGAACCTATAGGAAGAAAGCTTGATTTTATATTACAAGAAATGAACAGGGAAACCAATACTATTGGTTCAAAGGCAAATGATTTAGAAATAACTAACTCTGTTTTAAATATAAAAAATGAGATAGAAAAAATTAGAGAACAAATTCAAAACATTGAATAACAATTAGGAGGAAATGTATGAGTATAAAATTAATAAACATAGGGTTTGGTAATATTGTGTCAGCAAATAGACTAGTTGCTATAGTTAGTCCAGAGTCTGCCCCAATTAAAAGAATAATTCAAGAAGCGAGAGATAGAGGAATGCTTATAGATGCTACCTATGGAAGAAGAACAAGAGCTGTAATAATTACAGATAGCGATCATGTTATACTTTCAGCAGTACAGCCAGAAACAGTGGCACACAGATTATCCTCTAAAGAAGAAGAAGAAGCTAATGAGGTTGATGAATAATGAAAGGACTTTTAATCGTAATATCCGGCCCTTCTGGCGCTGGTAAGGGTACTATTTGCAAGACTTTACTGAAAGAAAATGATTTTTGGATTTCAGTTTCAGCTACTACAAGACAGCCTAGATCGGGAGAAGTAGATGGTACCAATTATTACTTTTTAACTAAAGAGGAATTTAAGAAAAGAATAGATTACGATGATTTTTTAGAATATGCTGAAGTTTATGGCAATTATTATGGAACACCAAAGTCAAATGCTTTAAAAGCTATTGAAAATGGTAGAGATGTAATATTGGAAATAGATATTCAAGGAGCTTTAAAAGTAAAAGAAAGCTATCCAGAAGGAGTATTTATATTTATACTTCCTCCTTCAATGGAAGAACTTAAGAACAGAATAATAAATAGGGGATCTGAAACACCTGAATCTCTTATGACTAGATTTAAATCTGCATATAAAGAAATAAATTACGTTTCTAAATACAATTATGCCGTTGTTAATGATACTGTTGAAGAGGCAGTAAAAAAAATACATAGCATAATTGTTGCTGAAAGATGCAGAGTTGATAGAGTTAAAGACAAGATATTAGACTCAAAGGAGGGAATTATTCATGAACAACTCTATGATTAATCCATCAATAGTGGAATTATTAAAAAAGGTTGACAATAGATATACATTAGTTACTATGACAGCTAAAAGAGCAAGACAGTTAATTCAAGGTGAGGAACCTTTAGTAAGAACTAATTCAACAAAACCTGTTACTATATCAATTAATGAAATAAACCAAGGAGCAATAACATACGAGACAATTAGAGAAGGTATAAAATAATGGCTCAAGATAAAAAAACAGTAGTTATAGGGGTAACAGGTGGCATTGCTGTATATAAGGCATTAGATGTAATAAGTAAATTAAAAAAGAAAAATTACGAAGTACATGTGATAATGACAGATTCAGCTACAAAGTTTGTAAATCCATTAAGTTTTCAGACTTTAAGTCAAAACATCGTAAACTATGATATGTTTTGCGAGCCAAGAGCATGGGAAATTCAGCACATATCTCTTGCAAAGAAAGCTGACTTGATTGCAGTAATTCCTGCTACAGCAAATATTATAGGTAAGGTTGCGAATGGTATAGCAGATGATCTTTTATCAACTACCATTATGGCAACTAAAGCACCTGTAATTTTTGCTGCTGCAATGAATACAAATATGTATAGCAACCCTATTGTACAGGACAACATAAGCAAACTTCAAAACTATGGTTATAAGTTTATTAAACCTACTAGTGGAAGATTAGCTTGTGGAGATGAAGGTGAAGGTAAGCTAGCTGATACAGAAATAATAGCAGAATATATTGATAGTATGCTTTATGATAAAAAGGATTTGTCAGGCAAAAAAGTTCTAGTAACTGCAGGTCCAACTATAGCAAGTATTGATCCTGTTAGATATATAACCAATAGATCTTCAGGGAAAATGGGATATGCTATAGCAGAAGAAGCAAGGGATAGAGGTGCAGATGTAACTTTAGTATCAGGGGCAACATCTCTTAAAGCTCCTTTTGGAGTTAAATTAATTAATGTAAAAACTAATGCAGAGATGCTTGATAATGTATTGGAAAAATTTAATGATCAAGATATCATAATTAAAGCTGCTGCAGTTGCTGATTATAAACCTAAGCAGTATTCTGATAAAAAGATAAAGAAAGCTGCAGATGAATTTGAGCTAACCCTAATGAAAGACAGTGATATACTTAAAAAGTTAGGAGAATTAAAAAAGCATCAAATACTTGTAGGATTTGCAGCTGAAAGTAATGATTTATTGCAAAATGCTGAAAAAAAACTAAAAAATAAAAATCTTGATTACATTGTAGCAAATGACATTACAGCCTCAGACACGGGGTTTGCTTCAGACGACAATAAGGTAACAATACTTAACCGTGATGGAAGAACTATTCCTTTAGAAAAAATGTCTAAAAGACAGGTAGCAAGGAAATTATTTGATTTAATAAATGAAAAGTAATTTTTGAAAGAGGGGCTGAAGCTTGCGATTTTTCGTAAGAAAATGCCTCTCTTATTTAGTATATTATTGAACTTAAGCAGACATCTAAAATCTTAAGTAAATATCCCAAATCTTAAGTAGGCATCCAAAATCTATGATTTTGAGATGATCACTTACACAGAGTGCTGATTTGGTGATAGTCACTTACACAGAGTGCTGATTTTAAGATGATCGCTTACTCATGCGGAATAAGGAGCAGGAGTTTCCTTAAACAAAAAACAAAACTTAACAATAAAGGGTGATTAAGTGTATAGGTATGCAGGAATTATAGTTAACAATACTTCTATACAGGTAGATAAGGTTTTTACATATAGAATACCAGAAAATCTAATTGGTAAGTTAAGTATAGGGTTCAGAGTAAAGGTGCCCTTTGGAATGGGAAATAAAAAAATAGATGGGTTTATAGTTGGACTGTATGAGGATTGTGACAGCAAAGGAAATATGAAAGAGATTCAATGCCTATGTGAAGAGTTCCCACTGTTTACTGAGAAAGATTTAATCATTATAAATGAGATGCGAGAAAAATATCTTTGTACTTATCTAGAATGTATAAAGGTTTTTATACCAACAGGTATCTTTAAAGGAATGAAGAATAAGAGTGAAACATTAGTATACTTAGGCAAAGCATTAGAAGGAAAATATGAAAAAGAGCCATACATAGGAATATATAAAACTGTTGAACAGAATAGTGGTATGTACACAAAGACTTCATTAGGTAAAGAATTTAACCTATCACTATCCTCAATAAATACTATGTTGAAGTATGGATTTCTTACAAGTCAGGAGCAAATAGTTAATAGATATAATACAAGGCAATACGACATATATTCAAAAAAAGTGTTAAATGAAGAACAGCAAAAAGCTGTAGATGAAATATTAGAATCCGATAGGAGAACATATCTTATACATGGGGTAACTGGTAGTGGAAAAACAGAAATTTATATGCATTTAGTAAGTGAAATGATTAAAAAAGATAAAGAATCCATAATTTTGGTGCCTGAAATTGCGCTCACACCTCAAATGGTAGAAAGATTTAAGGGACGATTTGGAGGAGACATAAGTGTGTTTCACAGCAAGCTATCTGATGGCGAGAGGTATGATGAGTGGCTTCGCGTAAAAATGGGAAAAGTAAAGGTAGCAATAGGAGCTAGATCTGCTATTTTTCTTCCCTTTAAAAATTTAGGTCTTATTGTAATAGATGAAGAGCATGAAGGAAGTTATAAATCCGATAGTAATCCAAAGTATAATGCTAGAGAGATAGGCGAGCTTAAATGCAGTATAGAAAATTGTAAATTAGTTTTAGGTTCAGCTACGCCATCTATTGAAACTTATTATAAATGTAAGAAAGATAAATTTAAATTAATATCTATAAAAAATAGAGCTGATGGAGCTATTATGCCAGAGGTGGAAATTATAGATATGAGAGAAGAGCTCTTAAGCAATAATAAGTCTATTTTTAGTAAAAGTTTGCATAAGGGCATTGAGGATAGATTAGATAAAAAAGAACAAATAATTCTGTTTTTAAATAGAAGAGGGCATTCAACTTTTGTTTCCTGTAGAAAATGTGGTTTTGTGTTTAAATGCAACAATTGTGACATATCTCTTACCTATCATAGCGACGGAAGAAAATTAGTATGTCATTACTGTGGAAGTAAGCACTATATACCTAACACCTGTCCGAAATGTGGAAGTAAATATGTTAAATATTTCGGCATAGGGACGGAAAAAATAGAGCAGGAAATAAATAAGATATTTCCAAGTGCTAAAACTTTAAGAATGGACTTTGATACAACAAGAGGTAAGAATTCCTACGAAGAGATATACGAGACATTTAAAAATGGTGAGGCAGATATACTAATTGGTACACAAATGGTAGCGAAAGGTCTTGATTTTAAGAATGTAACTTTAGTTGGAGTAATTGCTGCAGATTTATCATTAAATCTTCCAGATTTTCGTTCTACTGAAAGAACATTTCAACTTATAACTCAAGTATCTGGAAGAGCAGGTAGAGGGGAAAAAGCAGGTAAGGTTGTAGTTCAGACCTATAATCCTGAGAATTATAGTGTTAAATATGCCTGCAGCAGTGATTATGACAATTTCTATAAGGAAGAAATAGATATAAGATATACTATGGATTATCCACCTTTTTCAGATTTGCTGCTTATTAATATGAGTAGTAAAAATGAAAATATTTTAATAAAAAGTATACAAAATGTTGGTATTTATTTAAAAAATATGTTAGAAAAAAATGATACAATTAAAATGCTGGGGCCATGTCCCTGTCAAATTTCAAAAATAAAAGAGCTTTATAGATGGCAAATTATATTAAAGGGTAAAATAACAAGAGAATTTGGAGAAAATGTAAGGAAAATAGTTTATGATTTATTAAAAGATGTTTATAATGATATAAGAGTAAGCATTGACGTAAATCCAAGCAATTTATTATAGATTATGGAGGGAAATAGATGGGTTTAAGAAACATAAGAAAATATGGTGATGAAATACTTAGAAAGAAAAGTAGAGAAGTAGAAGTTATAAACGATAGGATTATAACTTTAATTAAAGATATGGAAGAAACAATGTATGAAGCCCAAGGTGTAGGCCTTGCAGCACCTCAAGTTGGAATACTTAAGAGAGTTATAGTAGTAGATGTAGGCGAAGGAATAATAAAACTTATAAATCCTGAAATTATATCTAGAGAAGGAAGTCAGTTAGATGTTGAGGGATGTTTGAGTGTTCCTGGTGAACAAGGAGAGGTAGAAAGGCCTAATAGAGTAACGGTAAAAGCTTTAAATGAAAAGGGTCAGGAGATTACAGTAGAGGGAGAAGGATTGCTTGCTAGAGCATTATGTCATGAAATTGACCATCTAGACGGTATATTATTCGTTGATAAAACTATAGATAGCGAAGGGAGAGAATAGTATATGGATATAGTTTTTATGGGTACTCCAGATTTTGCAGTACCTTCGCTTAAAAAACTTATAGAAGAGTTCGGAGTAAAGGCTGTTTTCACTCAACCTGATAGGCCAAAAGGGAGAGGAAATAGGTTAGCTATGTCACCAGTGAAAGAAGTGGCATTAGAGAATAACATACCTGTGTTTCAGCCTGAAAAGCTAAAGAATGACACAGAGACTTTACAAAAATTAAAGGATATGAAACCGGACTTTATTGTAGTAGTAGCTTACGGGCAGATACTTACAAAGGAAGTATTAGATATACCAAAGTATGGATGTATTAATCTTCATGGGTCACTTCTACCAAAATACAGAGGGGCAGCACCAATACATTGGGCTATAATAAATGGAGAAAAAGAAAGCGGAAATACAACTATGTTTATGGATGTAGGCTTAGACACTGGAGATATGCTTCTGAAAAGCAAAGTTGAAATAACTGATGATATGACTGCCGGAGAACTTCATGACATTATGATGGAAGACGGAGGCGAACTACTTGTAAGAACTCTAAAAGGGCTAATTGATGGAAGTATAACTAGAGAAAAACAAGGAGAAACACCTACAGCATATGCAAGTATGTTGGACAAAAATGTGTCAAAAATTAATTGGAATTTAAGTAGCCATGAGATAAAAAATATGATAAGAGGTTTAAATCCTTGGCCTATTGCATATACTCAGTATGATAAGCAAAATATGAAAATTTTTAAAGCTATGGTATTAAATGAAGAGTGTGATCAGGAGCCAGGATACGTTATTGATGTTTCGAAAGATGGAATAAAGGTAGCTTGTGGAAAGGGTACCTTGTTAATTCAAGAAGTACAATTTCCAGGTGGAAAGAGTATGAAGGTAGGAGAATATATAAAGGGTCATGAATTAAAGAACGGCATTATACTTAAATAGTTAAAGTTAGGTAGAGGATGGAGGAGTAATTATGTATTTTGATAGCAGCTTTATTATATTAATCCCTGCATTAATTATAGCGGCCTATGCTCAATTTAAGGTTTCGTCTACTTTCGAAAAGTATTCAAGACATGGAAGTCGCAATGGATATAGCGGGGCTCAAGTTGCAAGAATTCTTTTAGATAGCAATGGATTATATAATGTTCCTGTAGAGGTGATTCCAGGTAAGCTTACAGATCACTATGATCCTACAAAAAGAGTCATGAGATTATCACAAGAAGTTTTTTATGGCAATTCTGTAGCAGCTATAGGTGTTGCTGCACATGAAACAGGTCATGCAATTCAACACAGTAAGAATTATGCACCTTTAATTATAAGAAATTCTATAGTACCTGTAGCAAACTTTGGCTCTAGCATTTCATGGATATTATTTGCTGCAGGTTTGGTCTTTGGATTAAAAGGATTGGTGAATATAGGAATACTTCTATTTTCAGCGGTAGTTATTTTTCAAATTATAACGCTGCCAGTGGAGTTTAATGCATCAAGTAGAGCACTTAAGATTTTAGATGCGAAAGGAATATTGTACTCAGAGGAACTATCAATGGCTAAATCAGTATTAAGTGCTGCGGCAATGACATATGTAGCTGCTGCATTAACAGCTATAGCAAATCTGTTGAGGTTAATAGTTATTAGTAGAAGAGATGATTAAATAGATTAATTTGAAGTAGAGGTAAAATAATGGATAACGCTAGAAGAACAGCAGTAAAGGTATTAGGTGAAGTGCTGCAAAAAGGTGCATTTTCTAATATTGTATTAGGCAGAGAATTAAATAAATCAAACTTAAATGATAAAGATAGAGCATTAGCTACGGAGATAGTATATGGAACATTAAAGTATAAGTATACTATTGATGTTATATTGAATTATTATATAAAAAGTGACTTAGAAAAGATGGACGGAGATATTCTAAACATTCTTAGAATATCCCTTTACCAGATGATATATCTAGACAAAATTCCTGAATTCGCTGTAGTTAATGAGGCAGTAGAACTAGCAAAAAGAAATTCAATTAAAGGTTCTAGGCTTGTTAACGGTGTGTTAAGAAATTACTTGAGGAAAAAGGATATAAATTACTGTAATGAAAAAAACAATACAGAACAACTAAGTTTTAAATATTCATTTCCAAAATGGATAGTAAATTTATTTATAAGTCAGTATGGCATAGAAGATGCAGAAAGAATACTAAATGGTTTGAATATGATTCCTGCAATCACAGTAAGGGTTAACAATTTAAAAACAGAGTATGAAGATGCATGGAAGCTTTTAGAAGATAACGGGTACGATATTGAAGAGGGGAAAATATGTCCAGAAGCTATTATAATAACTAAAGGAAGAAATGTGGAAGATAATCCATTGTTTAAAAATGGGTTAATAACCGTTCAAGATGAGAGTGCAATGTTAGTTGCACCTTCTATGGATCTAGAAGAGGGTATGACTGTTTTAGATTTATGTAGTGCACCAGGAGGTAAAACATGTCATATTGCTGAGATCATGAACAATACTGGAGACGTATTTGCTTTTGATATTCATTTGAGTAAATTGCCAATGATTAAAGAAAACGCTGAGCGACTTGGAATAAGGAACATTAAATGTAATGTTTTAGATGCCACAAAATATGATACAACATATAAGGAGAAAGCAGATAGAGTACTTATAGATGTTCCTTGCTCAGGACTTGGAATAATAAGGAAAAAGCCTGAAATTAAATGGAATAAGAACACTAATGCTATGAAAGAACTCATTGAAATTCAAAGGCAGATTATGACAAATGCTTGTAAGTATGTTAAGCCAGGAGGAAAGCTTATTTATTCTACTTGTACTCTAAATAAAGAAGAAAATGAAGAAAATATAAGATGGTTTATCAAAAGACATAGTGAATTTAGTTTAGAACCTCTTTACTATGGAGAGTCAGATAATATCATTTATCATAAAGAAGGATACATGACTATCCTGCCTGATAAGCATATGGATGGATTTTTCATTGCCAAAATGATAAGACGTAGGTAGGTGTAATATATGTATAATATTCTTGATTTTAATCTTGAAAAATTAAAACAATGGATGAAAGAAAATAAAGAGAGTGAATTTAGAGCTAAACAGATATTTGACTGGATATATAAAAATATATGGGATTTTGACCAAATGACTAACATTCCTAAAAATACTAGAGAAAAATTAAAGAATTCCTTTTATATAGAAATACCTGAAGTAGTTCATATGTATAAATCAAAGCTTGATGATACTTTTAAATTTCTTTATAAATACAAAGATGGGAATATAATTGAATCAGTAGTAATGAAGTATAAACATGGTAATTCTATATGTGTTTCTACTCAAATAGGGTGCAGAATGGGATGTAAATTTTGTGCTTCAACATTAGAAGGCATAGTTAGAAACCTAAGCAGTGGCGAGATTTTAGCACAAGTGTTAAAGTCGCAGGAGCAAATAGGTGAGAGAATATCAAATATAGTACTTATGGGAAGTGGAGAACCATTAGACAACTATGATAATGTAATGGAATTTTTGAATTCTGTAAATGCTGAATGTGGGCTGAATATAGGACAGAGACATATAACTCTTTCTACCTGTGGAATAGTACCTAAAATCATAGAATTGGCAGATAAAAATATGCAAATTACTCTTGCTATATCTCTTCATGCACCAAGCGATGAATTGAGAAAGACGATGATGCCTGTAGCACATAAGTATTCTATTGATGAAGTAATAAAAGCTTGTAAATATTATATTAGTAAAACTAACAGAAGAATAACTTTTGAGTATGCCCTTGTTAACGGAGTTAACGACACTAGAGAGTGCGGATTTCAACTGATTCAACTCCTAAAAGGAATATTATGCCACGTGAACTTAATACCTGTCAATGAGGTAAAAGAAAGAGAATTTAAAAAATCTTCTTCAAATAACGTAAAAGATTTTTATGAAATGTTATCAAGCCATGGAATAGAAACTACTATTAGAAGGGAAATGGGATCTGATATTAATGCTGCTTGTGGTCAACTAAGAAGAAGTTATCTTGAATCTAAAAATGATTTAAAAGGAGTGTAGAAAATGGTGGGGATGCTATCCGATATAGGTAACGTTAGAAAGATAAATGAAGATTCAGTAGGGTATTACAAAGATGAGAATTTTGGTATCTACATTGTTGCTGATGGAATGGGCGGACATAATGCAGGAGAGGTCGCGAGTAAGGTAGCTGTGGATGCTACTATATCTTATATAAAATCTTTAAGTAATCTAGATGATATGGAAAGTATTCTAATAGAAAGTATAAAGATGGCAAATAAACAAATTTTTGAGCTGTCAAAAAGTAACGATGGTTTAGTTGGAATGGGGACAACTATAACGGCTTGTTTAGTAAAAGGTAAGGAAATGGTTGTAGCTAATGTTGGAGACAGCTGCTGCTATATAATGAAACATAATGGTATAAGTAAAATAACAAAAGACCATTCATTAGTTCAGCAGTTACTTGATGAAGGAAGTATTACTGAAGAGGAAGCCGTAAGCCATCCTAATAAAAATATAATAACAAGGGCACTAGGCACAAATGTATCTGTGGAAATAGATACATTTAACATAGACTTAGCAGATGTGCTGAAAGTAATTTTGTGTAGCGACGGTTTATCTAATGGAGTTAACAATAGTGAAATGTATGATATAATATTTAATAATAATAATGAGGATGCTTGTATACAGTTAATTGAACTTAGTAAGCTGAAAGGTGGAAGAGATAATATATCAGTTATCGTATTTGAAGGAGAGTGTGAAGATGATAGGAACTATGCTAGGGAATAGGTATGAGTTGTTAGAAAAAGTCGGAGAAGGCGGAATGGCTATAGTTTACAAAGCAAAATGCCACTTGTTAAACCGCTTCGTTGCTGTAAAAGTTTTGAAAGATGAATATTCTAGCGATAAAGAGTTTGTTGAAAAATTTAAAAGAGAAGCTACTGCTGTTGCAAGCCTTTCAGATAACAATATTGTCAATATTTATGATGTCGGTACTCAAGAAGATATTAATTATATAGTAATGGAATATGTTAAAGGCAAGACTCTAAAGGAGATAATACGTGAAGAGGGCAAATTAAATACACCCAGAGCTATCAATATTGCCTCTCAGATAGGAAAGGCTCTTGAGTGTGCTCATAGAAACAATATAGTACATAGAGATATAAAGCCTCATAATATTCTTGTTACTGAGGAGGGAGTAGTTAAGGTAACGGATTTTGGTATTGCAAAAGCATCAAATTCAGTTACAATAACTAATTCCAGCAAGGTAATGGGATCAGCCCATTACTTTTCACCTGAGCAGGCAAGAGGAAGTTATGTAGACTGCAGAACAGATATATATTCTCTTGGAATAGTAATTTACGAAATGGTTACTGGAAGAGTGCCTTATGACGCAGAAAGTCCGGTATCTGTTGCTTTAAAGCATATACAAGAACCTGTAGTGCCGCCAAAGCAATTGAATGAAAAAATACCAGAAAGTTTAAATAAGCTTATTTTAAAGTGTGTGGAAAAAGAGCCTATAAGAAGATATCAAAATATAAAAGATATGCTTGGCGATTTAAAGAAAATAGAAAATAATCAAAGTTTTAATATTGCATCCAATGCCTTAGACAACGATATGACAAGAGTGATGGATCCTATAGTAGTAAATGATAACTACAAAAATAATGAAGAATATGATGATGAACCAGTACAACGTAGAAATGTAATCGGAGCTAAAAAAAGAAAGACACTAATTGGAATTGCTATTGCAATACTTGTAGTAGTTATAGGAGCTGTATCAGGATTTTATGCATTTGGTAAGATAACAAATGCATCTGGAGATACTACTGTGCCTAATATAGTTGGAATGAATCAAGATGATGCTAAAAAACTTGTAGAAGAGAAAAAGCTAAAGTTTGTATCAATTGGAAAAGAAAAGAGTGATAAGCCGGAAGGAACTGTGCTTAGAGTTTATCCTACTGAAGGTACAAAGGTAAAAGTAAATTCTGAAGTTAGAGTTAGCATAAGTGGAGGACAGGATAAGTTAAGAGTACCAGATCTAAAAGGAATAGACTTAGCTGCAGCTAAGGATATTATAATCAATAGTGGATTAAAATTAGGTAAAGTAAATTATCAATATAGTGATACTGTTCCTAAGAATTCCGTTATAAGTCAGGATCCAGAAGCAGATTCCAATACAAGCCCTGATACTAGCATAAATTTAATAATAAGTAGCGGACCTAAAATTAAATATGTTAACGTACCTGATGTAGTGGGAAAATCAGTAGATGATGCAGCGGCCATGATAACTAATTCCGGTCTTAAGGTTTCAAAGAGTCCAGTAGAAACTAATGATAAATCTCAAGATGGTAAGGTAATAGAGCAAAGTGCTTCAGGATCAGTTAAAGAAGGAACAACTATAACTTTAACTTATTATAAATATAAAGAACCAGAGCCAAAGCAGCCTAATGGAGGGACTGACCAAGGTGGAGGTTCGAATGGTGGAGGAACTGACCAGGGTGGAGGCTCAACGCCTGGAGGAACTCAGCCAGGTGGAGGATCTAACACTGGAGGAGGTTCAAACACTGGTGGAGGCTCAACCAATGGAGGAACTAATCAAGGTAATAACACAGGTACAAATACATCTGGCAGTGGCAAACAAAATCCATAATAAAATATGGTTCTACGGAGAAGCTTATTTATATTAAATTTAAATTGAGAGTTAAGAGTGAAGAATTAATTTTATTTCAGTATCATTAGCAAAAGAAAGTCAACAAAGATTATTAATTCTTCATTCTTTACTAAAATTAATAATAGGAGGATTTATGCAAGGAACTATAGTAAAAGGAATAGGTGGATTTTATTATATAAAGGTAAGTGAAGGAATAGTTGAATGTAAAGCAAGAGGTAAGTTTAGACATAATGAACTTACTCCTATGGTTGGAGATAAAGTAGAAATTACTATTAAAGACGGAAAAGGCGTTATAGATAAAATTTATCCTAGAGATAACGAACTGATTAGACCAGCAGTAGCAAATGTCACCCAGGCTTTAGTTGTATTTGCTTTAAAAAATCCTGAAATAAATGAAGACTTACTAAATAAGTTTTTAATAAATTGTGAGTACAATAATTTAAAAGTAATAGTATGTTTTAACAAGTTAGATTTAATATCTGAAGAAGAGAGAAATGAAATAGTAGATATGATAAAAAGCGCAGGTTATGAAACCATTTTCTTAAAGGCAAAAGAGGGATATGGTATTGAAACAGTGAAAGAAAAGTTAAAAGATAATGTAACAGTATTATGTGGACCCTCCGGTGTAGGTAAATCAACTATTTTAAATACAATAGCAGGAAGAGAACTTATGGAAACAGGAGAAATAAGTGAAAAGCTTCGCAGAGGTAAACATACAACAAGACATAGTGAACTCATAGATATAGGTGAGGGCTTTATTGTAGACACTCCTGGATTTTCTTCTTTGGATTTAGATTTTCTATCGAAGGAAAAAGTGCAAGATTGTTTTCCGGAATTTACCGATTATATAGGTTGTTGTAAGTTTACAGGATGTATTCATTTTAAGGAGCCAGGGTGTGCTGTAAAAGAAGCTGTTACCAATGGTATTATAAATAACAAAAGATATGAATTTTACATAAAAACGCTAGAGGAAATAATGAGCAGGAGGAATAAGCAATGGTAAAGATAGCCCCTTCAATATTATCAGCAGATTTTTCTAAATTAGGAGAAGATATTAAAAGCCTAGAAAAGTACGGTGCAGATTTCATTCATATAGATGTAATGGATGGAATGTTTGTACCTAATATATCCTTTGGAATACCTATAATGAAAAGTATAAGAAAAATCACAAATCTCACTTTTGATGTACATTTGATGATTGAAGAGCCAGCAAGATATGTAGAGGATTTTGTAAAGGCCGGCGCAGATATCATTACAGTACATTATGAAGCAGATAGACATATAGATAGAACTATAAACTATATAAAAGGTTTTGGTGTTAAGGCAGCAGTAGCTTTAAATCCTGCAACTCCTGTAGAAAGCATAAAACATTTAATTCCTATTTTAGATATGGTGTTAATAATGTCGGTAAACCCAGGATTTGGTGGACAGAAATACATAAATTATTGTTCAGAAAAAATTAAAGAAGTTAAAGAATTGAGTAATAAGTATAATAAGAATCTTATGATCCAAGTAGACGGAGGAATAGGAAAAGATAATATAAAAGAAGTTGTAGATTGTGGGGCAAATGTAGTTGTTGCCGGTTCAGCAGTATTTAAAGATGGAAGAATAGAAGAGAACATAAAGGATTTAAAAGGGGAATTTTAAAATGAAAGCAGTCTTGATGTCTGGAGGCACTCCTCCATCTTATGAGCTAATAAATAAAGAACTGGAAGATAGTGATTACTTAATTTGTGCTGATAGTGGAGGGAACTTTTTATATAAACATCAAATAGTACCTAACTACCTTATGGGAGATTTTGATTCCATAGACAAAGATGCTTTAGACTTTTTTTCAAAACATAAAGAGTGTAAAGTAGAAAGAGTTCCAGAAGATAAAGACTTTACAGATACAGAATTTATTTTTAGTAAAGCTATAAAATTAGGAGTAACTGAAATTGTACTTCTAGGATGTACAGGTACAAGAATAGATCATATGATGGGTAATATAGGAATACTTCTGAAGTGTTTGGAGCTAAATGTCAAAGGATATATAAAGGATGAGCATAACACAATTACTATATCAAACAAATCGATAAAAATAAAAGGGGAAAAAGGATCTGATTTTTCTCTTCAGGCATATTGTGAGTGTGTGAAAAATCTAAATATAAGAGGTGCAAAGTATAAACTTGTAGATTATAACCTAGGGTTAGGAGATTCTCGTACTATTTCTAACCAATTTTTAGATAATGAAGTTGAAATTTCTTTTGAAAAAGGAACTATTCTTATATTTTATAGTAAAGATTAATGAAATAAATACATATCAATGTTATGTTAAGAAGTAGCTGATAATAACCATCAGCTGCTTTTGTTATTTTAACATTAAAAATTACTAAAATTATGTAACAGTAAAGAGAGTTAATGCATATAATATTATAGAGCAATTTTAAGGGATAATAATATGTCGAGAAAAATCTTCCATAAAAAGAAAAGAAAAAAAGTGGGGCTAATGATCGCATCAATTGGAATTGGAATAGTAATAACTTTTATTATCCCAGTATGGGGATGGATAATAGCTGTAGGTGGGGCATTGATTTATTGTGGATGGTACTTGATGGAAAATAATAGGTAGGAGGTATATCTTATGAAAATAATTACTATCAAACTCCCGGGGTTTTTATCGGCCATTATAAAATTTTTTAAAAGAAAGAAATAATTATTAATTTACTCCTCTTATCAATAGAAGGGGAGTTTTATCTTTTAAGTGTAAAGTTCACTATTTTGCACTGCTTTCATATTATGATTATGAAAGTAAGGGAGGGTGATCAGATGAGAATTGCTTTAGACATAGGCCATAATTGTTATCCTGACACAGGTGCATCATATATAGGTGATGAAAATACTATGGTAGTTGATGTAGGTAAAAGAGTTGTATCCAAACTACAAGCATTGGGATATCAAGTGATTGTTGTCACACCTACTGCTTGCTCAAGTGTATCTGATAGTTTATGGCAAAGAGTTAATAAGGCAAATAATTCAGGCGCAGATCTATACGTAAGCCTTCATGAAAATGCAGGTGGTGGACGCGGGACTGAGATATGGATTAGTAGTGAAAGCGGAAGAAGTATGGCAGAGAATGTTCTTAAGGAAATTGTTTCTTTAGGATTTGCAAACAGAGGGGTAAAGGTTCAAGGAATCGATGGACATCATCTGTATATGTTAAACAATACTACAATGACTTCTTTACTTATAGAAGGGTGTTTTGTAGACTCACAAGAAGATATGAACAGATTTAACCCTGAGTCTATGGCAACTGCAATAGTAAAGGGGATAACCGGAAGAGCTTCAAGTGAAATCAATACTACAACGGATTTAGACGGAAAAGGTAGTGGCAACCCTGAAATCGAAAAATTACAGTCAAGCCTTAATAGTTTAATAAATGCAGGTCTAGTTGTAGACGGTATAAGTGGTCCGATCACAGAAAAAGCTATTAAAAAGTTTCAAAGTATTATGGGACTATTTATAGATGGTATAGCAGGAGAAAACACATGGCAGGCTATACAAGCAATTTATGCTAAACCATTAATTAAAATAGGAAGTAGAGGATATGCGGTTAGATGGGTGCAGTGGAGAATAGGAGCTGCTATAGATGGAATATTTGGGCGCAATACAGAGAGCTCAATAAAGAAATTCCAAGTAGCTAAAGGAATTGAACAGGATGGAATAGTTGGGCCTGTAACCTGGAAAGAGCTATTCAAATAATTTAGTATTAAAATCTTCTAGTGTGGGTAAGTTAATGTTGAAAAGGGGTGACAACGATATGCCAACCAAAGGAGAAAAAAAGAGAAAAAATGATAATAAAGGCAAAAATCCAAAAACAGCAAATCCTGTTACAATGGATGTCGACACTAATATGAAGAAGCCTGTAAGAGGTTTGCCGGAGGTTTAATTATTTTAAGATTATATAGGAAAAGGCAGTCGACAAATTGATGAGGCTGCCTATTTCTTATATTAGCTGTCTGTTAAGGTCAGCCATCAATTCATACATAAATTACAATAATATTATATGAAGAAGTTGAAAGAGTGTTCAAGTTAAGTTTGCCTTGTTATAAAAATATAATTAAAGGATATAATGACTCTTAGAAGAGAATAGGAAGCAATTATAAAGAAAAAAAGCCTAGAAACATAGTTTCAGGCTTAGTAATTGTATCTATATGTATCTTAATTAATGTAATTTTCATCTTAAAACAACTAGATAAAAATATGTGCTCCTTTGAATTGCCTAAGTATTATAAGTTTAGATTCAATAAGTAAAGAATTTAGAGCATAACAAGTTTCATAAAAATGTTATTACGATTACTATATTAAATTAAGGTTCAACTTTAGGATTGCAAAGGAGCTAAATATTGTAAAGTAATGAAATAAATTACAATATTAATGCAAG
This sequence comes from Clostridium nitrophenolicum, assembly GCF_055391695.1. Taxonomy (NCBI): domain Bacteria; kingdom Bacillati; phylum Bacillota; class Clostridia; order Eubacteriales; family Clostridiaceae; genus Clostridium; species Clostridium nitrophenolicum. Next base: position 4,203,278 of record NZ_AP042469.1, on the reverse strand, counting down.
AAACAAAAATGCAATTGTTTAAACAACTGCATTTTTTATTCCTTATATTGCACGTTGAACCTTTCCTGAACGAAGGCATCTTGTACAAACATGTATAGTTTTTGGTGTTCCTTCAACTATAGCTTTAACTTTTCTTATGTTTGGAGCCCAAGTTCTTTTGGATTGACGGTGTGAGTGGCTGTATTGTACACCAAATACAACGCCTTTATTGCATATTTCGCACTTTCTTGACATTATAAACACCTCCTTAACAAATTGTGAAGAAATATATCTTCTCAATTCAAACATTAATTATTTTACCACATAACATAGAATTTTTGCAAGTATATTATAAAATTAAATAGTAAAAATAACATTATAAATAATATATTTCCTTGAATAAATCTCTTATTTAATATAAAATATGTTATATGGTCTATGACAGGAGGAGGATTTTATTATGATAGGTAACATCACCAGCGAAAACGGAATTATAAGTTATTCAGAAGAAGTGGTTGCCAATATTGTAGGTGTCTCAACTATGGAGTGTTATGGTGTAGTTGGAATGGCATCTAGAAATGCTAAAGATGGACTATGGGAATTAATAAAGAGTGAAAACTTAAGCAAAGGTGTGAAAGTTCGTTCTAAAGAAGACGGATTATCTATAGAGCTATTTATTATGGTTCAATATGCAACTAAAATATCAGTTATTTCTAATAATATAATTCAAAAAGTAAAATATAATGTGGAGAATTATACAGGCCTTAAAGTTTCAAATATTACAGTGAATGTTCAAGGTGTTAGAGTCTAGGAGGTAGTTTTCAAATATGAAGTACTTAAATATAGATGGCCAGTGTTTTTACAATATGGTTGTGCATGCAAGCAATAAGCTAGAGGCGCAAAAAGATTATGTAAATTCATTAAATGTTTTTCCTGTACCAGACGGAGATACGGGTACGAATATGTCTATGACATTTAGAAGTGCAGTATCTGAAATTAAGAATATGAAGGATAAGTCTATAGAGGAAATAGCTAAAAAACTAGCTAAAGGTGCTCTAATGGGAGCACGAGGTAACTCAGGTGTAATACTTTCACAAATATTTAGAGGAATTGCAAAAGGTCTAGAAGGAAAAAGTGAGGCCACTTCTGAAGAATTTGCAAATAGTTTGATGGAAGGTTCAAAATCTGCTTATAAGGCTGTTATGAGACCAACAGAAGGCACAATTCTTACTATTATAAGAGCAGCAGGAGAAAGTGCTGTTAAGTCCAGTAGTGAGGATGTAGAAACGCTTTTAAAAGAGGTATGCGAATATAGCAGGCTTATTTTAGATAAAACTCCTGAAATGCTGCCAGTGCTTAAAAAAGCAAAGGTTGTAGATGCAGGAGGAATGGGATTATTAATAATACTCGAAGGCATGTATGAAGTTCTAAAGGAAGATATGAAGAAAGTTGACATCACAGATGCTAATGAGCCTGTGGCTGGGCCAGCTAGTAAAAATATAGTTGAGCAGGATATCAAGTTTGGTTATTGTACTGAATTCTTTATTATTTCAAATAGTACAGCTGTAGATAGCTTTAAATCTGAATTAGAGACTATGGGAGATTCCATGGTAGTTGTGAAAGATGACGATATTGTAAAAGTTCATATACATACTAATGATCCTGGAATGGTTCTTTCTAAAGCTATTAAGTTAGGTGAGTTGTCAAAGATTAAGATTGATAATATGAGGGAGCAGCATAGAAATATACTAAATGTAGAAAATGAATCCTATAATGAAAAAGCTGCTTCTAGTGAAAGTGAAGAAACTCATGAATTAGAGGATACGGAATTAAAAAAATATGCATTTATATCAGTAGCTATGGGCAATGGAATAAAGAATATTTTTGAGGATTTAGGTGTAGACTTCGTAATTGAAGGAGGACAGACGATGAATCCAAGTACTCAAGATATACTTGAGTGTATAAATAAATTAAATGCAGAAAATATTTTTGTTCTCCCAAATAATAAAAATATAATTATGGCGGCAAATCAAGCAGCAGAGCTAAGTGATAAAAATGTAAATGTTATTGCTACTAAAACAATACCTCAGGGTATAACAGCGGTTACAGTATTTAATCCTGATTTAAGTGTTGGTGATAACATACAAGCTATGAAACAAGGAGTAGATATAGTAAAGACTGGTTCAGTAACTTACGCTGTAAGAGATACTGAGATGGATGGTAAAACTATAAAAGAAGGTAATATCTTAGGTCTAGTTGAAGGAAAGATACAAGATGTAGGAGAAGACATCTTTGAAGTATGTGAAAATATAATTTCCTCAATGGTTGATGACGATAGCGAGTTAATTACAGTTTTTTATGGTCAGGATTGCGAAGAGGAAAAAGTAAAAGAATTCATAGAAAATATTCAAGAAAAATATGAAGATGCTGATGTGCAATACTATAATGGACAACAGCCGCTATATTACTTTATTGTTTCTGTTGAATAAAAAAAGCCTTAAGGCTTTTTTTATTTGCAAAATTATATGATTTTGATGTATATTGGTATGGATATTAATATAATAGTTGATTTAAATAATATAAAGCTATAATATAAAATTTTATAATTTTTAAAAATGGAGTGATTTCATTGGATATATATAGTGATATAACTTGCTTAAAAGGGGTAGGACCTAAAACTGGAGAAAATTTAAAAAAATGCTGTATCTTCAGTATTTTAGATTTACTATTGTATTTTCCAAGAGATTATGAGATGATCTCATCTTGCAGCTCTTTAACGGAAGAAAAAAATATTGGTAAATTAATAATCAATTGTAAAGTTGTAAAAGTAGATAAAGATATAAGAACTAAAAATGGAAAAACAATTTCTACTGTTATTTTTAATGATGGCAATAATATATTTAAAGGAAAATGGTTTAATCAACCTTACATGAAAAATTACTTTAAAATAAATTGTGATTATACTATAATGGGGAAATTACAAGATTTTAAAGGCGAAACTTCTATTATAAACCCAACATTAGTTAAAAATAGATCAAATGCAGAAAATTCCGAAAAGATAATGCCTAAATATCCTCTCAAATCTGGAATAACAAATAGTTTAATAGCAAAATTAGTAAATTATGTTCTTAAAGATGTAGTTATAGATGAAAATCTTCCAGAATGGATAATAAATAGATATAAGCTATGCAGTTTAGATAGGGCAATAAGAATAATACACAACCCTTCTAGTATGAAAGAACTACAGGAAGCTAGAAAAAGGCTTAAGTTTCAGGAATTATTCACATATTCACTAAAAATACTAATGCTTAAAAATTATTTTAATGAAAATAAAAAAGGTATAGCTTTTAAAATAAGTGATGAATTAAAGCTTTTAAAAGAAAAACTACCTTATGCCTTAACAAAGGCGCAAAATAGGGTTATCAGGGAAATATTGATTGATCAAAAAAAGGAAAGCCCGATGAATAGGTTAGTTCAAGGTGATGTAGGAAGTGGTAAAACTGTTGTGGCTCTCATTTCTGCCTTTAACATAATAAAGAACGGTTATCAGGCTGTTATCATGGCACCTACAGAAATATTAGCTACTCAACATTATTTTGAAGCAGAGAAACTATTTAAGGAATTCAATATTAATATTAAATTATTGTGTGGCAGCACTACTCAGAAAAATAAGGAAGAAATAAAAAGAGATTTGAAGGATGGAAATATAGATTTAATAATAGGTACACATGCTCTTATTGAAGATAATGTCGAATTCAAAAACCTTGGAATGGTAGTTACTGATGAACAGCACAGATTTGGTGTAATGCAGAGGAGTAGATTAACAAATAAAGGTAAAAACGTAGATACTCTGGTTATGACTGCTACGCCAATTCCTAGGACTTTAAGTTTATACCTTTACGGAGATTTGGATGTATCTGTGATCGATGAGCTTCCGCCAGGAAGACAGAAAATAGAAACCCATTATATGAAAGAAGACTTAAAATATAAGGCATATAATTTTGCACTAGAGGAAATAAAAAAAGGGAGGCAGGTTTATGTAGTCTGCCCTCTGGTAGAAGAAAATGAAGATTTAGATTTAAGTTCCGTAGAGAACTTATATAATGAATTGAAAGAGGACTACTTCAGAGAAATACCTATGGAAATACTTCATGGGAAAATGACACCTAAGGTTAAAGATGAAGTTATGAATAGATTTAAAAGTGGAGAAGTTAAAGTTGTTATATCTACTACAGTCATAGAAGTAGGCATAAATGTACCTAATGCCACACTTATGGTAATAGAAAACGCAGAAAGATTTGGACTCGCACAACTACATCAGTTAAGGGGAAGAGTTGGAAGAGGTCAGCATAAATCTTATTGTATATTAATATCGAATATTAAGAATGATATTATAAGAAGAAGAATGGAGATAATGAAAAGCAGCAATGATGGCTTCTTTATTGCAGAACAGGATTTAAAAATTAGAGGGTCTGGAGAAATATTTGGTTTTAGGCAGCATGGAGAAGATGGACTTATACTCTCTGATATTGCAGAAGATATAGATATATTAAAGTCAGCTAACTTAGAAGCTAAAAAGCTTATTGAAAGTAATAACGAAAAAAATATCAAAATTAAAAATGAAATCTTTAAAAAAATAGAACAAACCTCAAAATTCATTTGCTTTAACTAATGTTTATTGTGGGTAAATATAGTAGATTAAATGAGTACAAATTATGATACATTTTTACCTAGTAAGTAAAAAATTTTGTATAATATAATTTTATATGTTAAAATATTATAGTAAAATGACTATAATTTAGAAACAACAAGGAAAAATTAGGAGGAAAAATCATGAGAATTATCGCAGGTCTTGCTAAGGGTAGAAAAATTTTGTCACCAGTTGGCATGGATACTACCAGACCTACTTTAGATAGAATTAAAGAATCTATATTTAATATAATACAAAATAGAGTTTACGGTGCTACTGTAGTAGATGTGTTCTCAGGTACAGGAAGTTTAGGGTTAGAAGCAGCAAGCAGAGGGGCTAAGGAATGTTATTTAGTTGATAGAGACAAAGTTACATTTTCATTTTTGACTAAAAATGTTGAAAATTTAAATTTTGGACAAATATGTAAATGTCTCAATATGGATTCATATAAAGCTTTAGAGGAACTTTCAAAAAGAAAAATAACTTTTGACATAATTTTTCTAGATCCGCCTTATTTGAAGAATCTAATTCCACCAGCAGTAGAGATAATAGAGAAAGAAGGATTATTAGACAAAGAAGGTCTTATTGTAACTAAGATTGATACCAAGGAGGAGTTATACCAGGGGACAGAGAGAATTATTCTTGTAGATCACAGGAGATACGGGAATACAACTGTATGTTTTTACAGATATAAGGAGGACTAATAATAATGAAAACAGCAGTTTATCCAGGAAGTTTTGATCCAGTAACTAATGGACATTTAGATATAATAAGAAGATCCGCTAAAGTATTTGATGAAGTAATAGTAGGAGTACTCGTAAATCCTCACAAAAAAGGCCTTTTTGATATTGAAGAAAGAGTCGAATTAATTCAAAGAGTAGTTAAAGACATTCCAAATGTAAAAGTAGAAAGTTTTAGTGGACTTTTAATTCACTTTATGAGAAATAAAGGTGCTAAAGTTATAATAAAAGGTCTTCGTGCCGTATCAGATTTTGAGTATGAATTTCAAATGTCTCTTATGAATAGTAAATTAGACCCAAACATAGAAACGGTATTTATGATGACAAGTGCAAAAAATTCATTTTTAAGCTCTTCATCTGTAAAGCAAGTGGCTATGTTTGGGGGATGCATTAAAGATTTAGTTCCAGATGAAATAATACCTGATATTATGAAAAAGGTTAACCGCCTTTAGGGGGGAGAAGTATGGATGTAATAAAATTACTGGAATATCTTAATGAGATAATAGAAACATCATCAAAGGTTCCTATGATGGGCAAAGTTGTGGTAGATAAAAAAGAAACATTAGAAATAATAGAAAAAATACTTCATCACATGCCAGATGAATTGAAAAAAGCTCAATGGGTTATCGAAGAAAAGGAAAGAATATTAAGTGAAGCAATACAGGAAGCAGAAAACTTAAAAAAAGAAAATTTAAATCTCCTTAGGAAGCAAATTGAAAATCATGATATTACTAGAGAAGCAAATGTAAGAGCAGAAGAGATTATCGCTTCTGCTCAGAGAAATGCAAAGGCTGTAAGACTAGGTGCTAGAGATTATGCCAATGCAATTTTAAATGACTTAGACAGGGAGCTAACTGCAAAGAAAAATCAGCTTCTAGAAGTTTTAAAAGGTGATCTAGAAGAATTCGTTATTGATTTAGAGCGCAATGTAAACCTAAAGACTAATGAAATTAGACAAAATGTAAAGGAACTAAGGGAGATGAAATAAATTTTTAATTCTAACAGTAAACCATGGAAATATTAGAGCTAACATTGTTAGTATAAATATAACTGACATTTTATCTTGAGTAAAATAATTATACATAAAGGCCTGCTCTGAAAAATTTAATAATCCATTTTCGTACATTACTATGCTTAGTATGGAACATATACAGCCTTGAAGAATTTTTCTCAAGGCATATTTTTTTATTGATATATCAAATTTATATGTAAAAGAATAAACCTGAGCTATAATCGATAAACCGCTGAATGTAAAAAGAAAGCTTACAAGTGCGATTTTAATAGTAATAGATGCGTTGGAAGAGGCAATTAAACTACATCCATTAGTCATTTCAATTATTCCTAGAGTAAATCCTTCGACTATATCTTTCGATATATGGGTTAAAGTTGATATATGATACATGAATATGTTAAACAGATAATTTGTTTTAAGTATATTATTTACAACTGAAAAAAGAGTTACAAATCCACCTATAGATAAACAAGTTTTTATAGAACCTTCTATACTTGATTTAAGAATATTTCCTATATTTGAAGCTGAATAAGTGTGCTTCTCTTCATAGATATTCTTTATATTAATTTTAACTCTATTAGGGAGAACTACACCCATTATTATACAAGAAAGTAAATTTGACAAAAGCAATATATATCCTATATAGGAATTTTTAAGCATAGATATACCTACTGAACCAAGAACAAATAATGGACTTGCATTTGAGGCTATATTAAGAAGCCTTTCACAAGTTTTTAAATCTATAATATTTTTCTCATATAAGTCACAGGCATATTTTGCTCCTAAAGGATAACCACATAACAAACTAATAATCAATACGAAATTACAGCTTTTAGGAAGCCTAAGAGGTTTGCATATGATGTTTCCTAATACTTTAGAATATATATGAATTCCATCATAAGCTAGCATTATATTTGATACTACCAAAAAAGAAAAAAGAGATGGGAAAACTTTGTAAAAAAAGAGCAATGCTCCTGATATAACCCCATCTATGCATACCTTAGGTGCTGCTATGATCTGTAATATCAGCAAAGAACAGAGTATAGTTACAAAAATGTTTTTGTTTTTTAATAAATATATTATCAATATAAGAATAAGTATAATTATTATATAAAATAAAATTTTCAAATTATAACCACCTACTTTTTGTATTAAGTTTAAGCAGACATACAAAATCTATGATTTTGATATGATCGCTTACTCATTCGACGAAAGGAGAAGGAGTTTCATATAAAAGTGTTCAGGATATAAGTTAAATATGTTTTAGTAAATACAATTTACTAAAATTATATTTAAAGTTTTTGCTTCTTATTCTAACTTTCAGCATTTAATTATTAACACAAATTTTAATAGGTGATTAAAAAATATCTATTTATTTAAGCATAATAGGACTTATCAAGTAATCAGAGTTAGGATTTATATTTTTATTTAGTAGGCTATAAAGCCTTGTTCCTTGTATATCTAAAGAAAGAACATCATCTAAGTCCTTTGGAATTTTTGTATATATAGGTATTAAACATTCTTTTTTCATATCTTTTAACAGTTTTAGGCCATTACTATTAAATCCTAAGACTCTAACATAGGGACATTCCTTTTTTCTTAATTCATAAGTATTGAAATTTTCAAAACCTATAAAGAATTGACATAAAATCCTACTAATACGCGAGTAGGTATATCTTTTAGTCTTGATAGAATTAATAAGCTTTTCATAGCTTTCAGCATCTTCTAAAAATTTATATATCCTATTATGAATACCTTCAGATACGTCTGGAAGTTGCTCTATGGTATCTTTATATAATATATATTTATACTTAAGGTATGGAAGCATCAAATCTTCAGAAGAAAAAGTATAATTGTTTTCAAGTAATGAGAATAGCAAATTATATGTATTTTCAGGCACATAATTTTTAATTCCACTAATACTTTTCGTATCCTTAATGTGTTTTCTTATTGATGATGCGCTGGATAATTCACCTTCGAAGTGTGTACTGTTATAATCACTCCCTCGTCTTTGTATGGAGAATGGTTTTATAGAACTTTGTAATCTTATAAGACTTTTACAATATTCTATTCCGAGTATATTGTTTGAAGAAGATAAAACTTCTTCAATATTAAAATTCGACAAAAGATCAGTGTCATAACTGCCAATAAAGTCTGATAAAGCTTTACTTCTAGCACTTGGATAGGCTAATCCCAGTTGAAGTTTTTGTTTCAAAAGATCTTTGTATTCAGCTGGTTCCTTGGAAAGTATACTAGCAATATCACATAGAACTTTAGAATCCCCGCATTCACTTCCAAAGCATATATTATCAACTACTCCTAAGCTATTTAAAAGACTTACTGCGCCAAAAGAAAAAAATTCAGCGGAAGATAGACTATATATTAGAGGGAGTTCTATTACAAGATCAACTCCATTCATTAATGCAGTCTTTGCTCTGCTCCATTTGTCAACCATGGCAGGAATACCTCTTTGAACAAAATTACCACTCATTACAGCAATAATATAGGAGCAACCTGTTAACTCCTTAGTCTTATTTATATGATGTAAATGTCCTTTGTGAAAAGGATTATATTCAACTACAATACCAGTTACGCTCAATGCTTAATCCTCCTAAATTACCAAATTATAAATAATTATATTTATTTTTCTTTTAATCATCAAGATTTATTTTATTAACTATCAATAAAAAAACTAGACTAAATATAAATATAATAAATAAATATCTTCAAATTATAATTTATATATACAGTAAAAAATTAAGAAATATTGTTTGGAATTTTAATTAAATTTTAAAAAATGAAATATTATCGATGATTTGTTGCAATAATATTGCAACAAATTAATACAAAAATAGTATTTCTGTTAGATATGAAATTATTAGTAAAAAACTTTTTCAATAAAAAAATTTAAAATTTATATTTTTTTATTGAAAAATGCATTGAAAAAGGATTATATTATAAGTGTATGCAATTTTAGCTTATTTTCATTTTTATTTTTATTTTGGAGGGAGAGACGAACATGTCAAATTTAATGAAGCAAGTTTGGGCAAAAGCTCAAGCTGACAAGAAAAGAATTGTCTTACCTGAAGGTGAAGAAGAAAGAAATCTTCAGGCGTGTGGTAAAATAATGCAAGAAGGTCTTGCTAATGTTATTCTAGTTGGATCTGAAAAGGTAATTAGAGATAAGGCTGCAAGCTTAGGGGTAAGTTTAGATGGCGTTGAGGTACTTGATCCTGAAACTTCAGATAAAACTCAAGAATATGCTAATGGATTTTATGAACTAAGAAAGAATAAAGGAATGACTCCAGAAAAAGCAGACAAAATCGTTAGAGACCCGCTATATTTCGGAACAATGATGGTAAAATTAGGTCATGCTGATGGATTAGTTTCAGGAGCTATACATACTACTGGAGATTTATTAAGACCAGGACTTCAAATAATCAAAACTGCACCAGGAATATCTGTAGTTTCAAGTACATTTATAATGGAAGTACCTAACTGCCAATATGGTGAAAATGGTATGCTTCTTTTTGCAGATTGTGCTGTAAACCCATGTCCAACTGCTGAAGAGCTAGCATCAATAGCAATAAGTACAGCTGAAACTGCTAAAACTCTTTGTGGAATAGAGCCAAGAGTTGCAATGTTATCCTTCTCAACTATGGGAAGTGCACAACATGAATTAGTAGATAAAGTAAGAAGAGCTACTGAACTAGCTAAAGAAATGAGACCTGATTTAGATATAGATGGAGAATTACAATTAGATGCTGCTATAGTTAAGAAAGTAGCTGACTTAAAGGCTCCAAACAGCAAAGTTGCTGGTAAAGCTAATGTTTTAGTATTCCCAGATTTACAAGCAGGTAATATAGGATATAAGTTAGTACAAAGATTTGCAGGTGCTGATGCTATAGGACCTGTATGTCAAGGATTTGCTAAACCAATAAATGACTTATCAAGAGGATGTAGTGCAGATGATATAGTGAATGTTGTAGCTATAACTGCAATCCAAGCACAAGATCAAGCAAAATAATTAGCAAATAGATTAAAGTTTAATTAGACCGAAGGGAGAATATAAGAATGAAAGTATTAGTAATAAACTGTGGAAGCTCATCTTTAAAATATCAGTTAATAAACATGGAAAATGAAAATGTATTAGCAAAAGGTCTTGTAGAAAGAATAGGTATCGAAGGTTCAATATTAACTCAAAAAGTTAACGATGAAAAGTATGTAATAGAACAACCAATGAAAGATCATAAAGTAGCTATGAAATTAGTACTTGATGCTCTTGTTGATAAAGAGCATGGTGTAATAAGTGATATGTCAGAAATATCAGCAGTAGGACACAGAGTTGTTCATGGCGGAGAAAAATATGCAGGATCAGTATTAATTGATGAAAATGTTATGGAAGCTTTACAAGAATGTGTAAAATTAGCTCCACTACATAACCCACCAAACATAATAGGAATAAATGCTTGCAGAGAGTTGATGCCAAGTACACCAATGGTAGGAGTATTTGACACAGCATTCCATCAAACTTTACCAGAAGAAGCATTTGTTTATCCATTACCATATGAATTATATACAGAATATGGCATAAGAAAGTACGGTTTCCACGGTACTTCACACAGATTTGTTTCAATGACAGCAGCTCAAATGATGGGTAAAAATATAGAAGATTTAAAAATTATAACTTGTCACTTAGGAAACGGAGCAAGTTTATCTGCAGTAAAAGGTGGAAAGTCAGTTGACACTACAATGGGATTCACTCCTCTTGCAGGTGTAGCTATGGGAACTAGATGCGGAGATATAGATCCAGCTATAGTGCCTTTCTTAGTAAAAGAAACTGGTATGAGCATTGAAGAAGTAGATAACCTAATGAATAAGAAGTCAGGTGTCTTTGGAGTATCAGGCGTAAGCAGTGACTTTAGAGATATAGAAAATGCTGCAAAAGATGGAAATAAGAGAGCAGAACTTGCTTTAGATGTATTCCACTATAGAGTAAGAACTTCAATTGGTGCATATGCTGCAGCACTTAATGGAGTAGATTGTATAGTATTTACTGCAGGTCTTGGAGAAAACTCAATAACAAGCAGAGCAGAAATCTGTGATGGATTACAATATTTAGGAGTTAACATTGATGCTGAGAAAAACAATGTTAGAGGAAAAGCTACAGAAATAAGTACTGCTGATTCAACAGTTAAAGTATTTGTTATACCAACAGATGAAGAGCTTATGATAGCTAGAGATACAAAGGAAATAGTTGAAAGCGCAAAATAATAAAATATTTCATTATCTGACAAAAAATAAATAAATCTTGACTTTTAATGCTCATCTCTATATAATAAATTGTGGCTAATATATAGAGGTGAGCATTATGAAATTGGATATATCTGATTTATTAAAAAAACAAACAGCCAATAGAAAAGTCCATTTAGAGCTTGATAAAGCAAGCTTTTTTGATGGAAGAGAACAAATTAATTTTTTGCAGCCGATTAAATTTGATGGTATACTAGTTAAGGTAGGAGATATCATAACCTTAACTGGAACAGTAGATACTGTTTTAGAATTATCCTGTTCAAGATGCCTTGAAAAATTTGATTATGTTGTGGACTTAGATATTGAAGAGAAGCTTACAACTAACGATGGGGCAAATAAAGATGATGATGTCATCTTTATAGATAGTGATACAGTAGATATCACAGAAATTATAGAAAATAATATTATAGTAACTCTGCCAATCAAAAGACTTTGCAGAGAAGACTGCAAGGGCTTATGCCAACAATGCGGTATAAATCTGAATTTTTCTGCATGTAATTGTACGAAAGATGTCATTGATCCTAGATTGGCAAAACTGAAAGATATGTTTTTGACTGATTAAGGAGGTGTAGTACTGTGGGAAATCCAGCGAGAAGATTTTCAAAAGCTAGAAGAGACTCAAGAAGAGCGGCAAACGTTAAACTAAGCCTACCAGGAATAGTTGAATGTCCTCAGTGTCATGAAATGAAACTTGCGCATAGAGTGTGCAAGAGTTGTGGATATTATAAGGGCAAAGAAGTTGTTTCAACTGAACAATAAAAGGAAAGAAAGTCGTATAGACTTTCTTTTTTTTACGTATTAGGTTAGATCACCTTTGAAGTCTATAATCTTTTTAAAAATAGAAATTTATGTTATTATTAAGCAGAAGATGAATTTTAACTAAATTAAAAGGGATGTGAAACTATGATAGTCGCGGTTGATGGTATGGGTGGAGATTTTGCTCCCGCTGCTGTGGTAGAAGGATGTATTCAAGCGATAAAAGAGTATAATGTAAATATAATTATTACAGGCAAAGAAGATTTAATTAAAGCAGAGTTGTCTAAATATCAATACCCTGAAGATAGGATTAGTGTATTAAACACCAGTGAAGTGATAAGTACAAATGAAGCGCCTGTTATGGCTATAAGGAAAAAGAAGGACTCAAGCTTGGTTAAAGCACTAGAATTAGTGAAAGAAGGAAAGGCTGATGCTGTTATATCAGCAGGAAGTACAGGGGCACTAATGACTGGAGCAACCTTAATTGTTGGTAGAATAAAGGGGATTGATAGAGTAGCATTAGCTCCAATAATGCCAGGGAAAAATGCTGCCTTCATGGTTGTAGATGCTGGTGCTAATGTGGACTGTAAGCCTCAATATTTGGTTCAATTTGCATTGATGGGAAAAATCTATTTTGAAAGCGTATTAGGTATAAAGAATCCAACTATAGGTTTAGTGAATATAGGTACTGAAGAAGAAAAAGGCAATGAGCTAACCAAAGCGGTTCATGGTATATTAAAGAAAACAGATTTTAACTTTGTTGGTAATGTTGAGCCTAGAGAAGTATCAAGTGGAGATGTAAATATATTAGTTTGTGATGGATTTGTAGGCAATACCATATTAAAAATGTATGAAGGCGTAGCTTTAAATATACTGGGTATGTTAAAGCAAGAAATAATGAAGTCTTTAACTGCTAAAATAGGAGCTGTATTGTTAAAACCTGTTTTTAAAGGATTGAAAAAAAAGCTCGACTACTCTGAACATGGTGGATCAGCATTTTTAGGTTCCAAAGGAATTTGTATAAAGGCTCATGGAAGTTCAGATAGTAAGGCATTTAAGAATGCTATAAGGCAGGCTTTAAATTGTTATGATAATAATATAATTGAAAAAATAAAAAGTGAATTGGAGAATATACCTCAAATTGATAATATAAAAGAAACGTAGTATATAATTAAAAAATAAAGTTGTCATTGGAATCTAAAGAATAAAAAAACAAATGTATTAATATTTGATAATTTAGAATAATAAATTTAGCACTATTTATATTGACGGTGCATAAGTTATGTAATATTATTTATGTATAAAAGCTTTTAGGAGGTGAGACAAATATGTTTGATAAGATTAAAAACCTAATATCAGAGCAACTTGGTATTGACGCTGAAGAGGTAACTGTGGAATCATCCTTTATTGATGATTTAGGTGCAGATTCACTTGATATAGTTGAATTAATAATGGCTTTGGAAACAGAGTTTGATTTAGAGATACCAGACGAAGATGCTGAGAAGATAACTACTGTTAGCGATGTAGTTGAGTACATAAAGGCTCATACTGAAGAATAATACTTCAAAAAAGTCCCGTTTTATACGGGGCTTTAAATTTGTCTAATAAAATATATGTGTAGTTTATTCTTGAATTTGTTTATCTTTAAAAGCAGACTGAAGAATAAACTTCAGAGGGAGTAGTATTATGGCAAGCAATGGCAAAATGTTTTTAGAGGAATTAGAAAAAAAATTAAATATTAATATAAGCGATAAAGATCTTTTAAGAGAAGCTGTTACTCACAGTTCCTATGCTAACGGAAAAAAGAACGTAAAGTTTAATGAAAGATTAGAATTTTTAGGTGATTCTGTACTTCAACTATGTATATCTGAATTTCTATTTACTAATTACTCAAATAAATCAGAAGGAGAGCTTACAAAAAGGAGAGCTCTCATAGTATGCGAAAACTCACTTTATGAAATAGCAAAGAAGTGGGGTGTTGGAAAATACATCAGAATGAGTAAAGGAGAGGAGCTTACGGGAGGTAGAGAAAGAATTTCTATACTTGCAGACTGTGTGGAAGCAATAATAGCTGCAGTTTACGTTGATAGCGGATTTGAAAAAGCTAAAAAGTTTATTATTGATAATTTTAAAGATATTATAGAAAAGGCTATAAAGAATAAAATAATACTAGATTATAAAACTAAGCTTCAGGAAGTTATGCAGCAAAATGGGGATGTATGTATAGAGTATTCTTTAATAAAGCATGAAGGTCCACCACATAGAAGAAAGTTCTATACAGAGGTTTCGGTAGATGGAACAATTCTAGGTAGCGGTGTTGGCTACAGCAAAAAGGAGTCAGAGCAAAATGCCGCACAAGAAGCATTGAAGACTTTGGAGGAAGAGAATGAGTAAGCGTCATTATATAATACCTATATTTGTACCACATGAGGGGTGTCCTCATAATTGTGTATTCTGCAATCAAGGTACAATCACAGGCAATACTGAAAAGGTAGATGCTAAGTTTGCTAGAGATACAATAGATCAGTATCTTAAAACTATGAATAGAAAAAATTCTGTTATAGAGGTATCCTTTTTCGGAGGGACCTTCACAGCAATAAGCCTAGGGAAACAGAAAGAACTTTTGTCTATAGCTAAAGAATATAAAGATAGAGGAGATATAGATTTTATACATTTATCTACAAGACCTGATTATATTGACGATGAAATATTGACTAATCTTAAAAATTATTCTGTAGATATAATAGAGTTAGGAATCCAATCTTTAGATAAAGAAGTGTTATTAAAGTCTGGTAGGGGCCATTCAGAAGAGGATGTAGTCAGAGCTTCTAAACTTATAAAACAATATGGTTTTATACTTGGTCATCAGATAATGCTCGGTCTTCCTGGGGATAGCTTAGAGAAGGACATAGAAACTGCAAAAAAGTCTATTGCCATGAGGCCAGATATTTATAGAATTTATCCAGCTCTAGTTATAAAAAATACACCGATGGAGAGCATGTTCAACAGCCGAATATATAAGCCATATAATCTTGGTGAAGCTGTGAACGTTGCTAAAATAGTTTATTCAATGGTTGTAGCTAATAATATAAAAGTTATTAGGGTAGGGCTTCAACCTACAGAAGAAATAAATGAAGGTGGAGAATTAGTTGCGGGACCTTTCCATCCAGCTTTTAGAGAGTTAGTAGAAGGCAGTCTTTATAACGACATGATTTTAGAGAAAGTTTCTAAGGATTTTAATGGTAAACTTATAATTGTAGTTAATGATAAGGATTTATCTAAACTTTATGCGAATAAAAAGAAATTTTTTAATGACATGAAGAAACAATTAAAGACAACAAATGTTGATGTTGTTCAGGATAAAAGTATACAAAGAGGGAATTTAATTTTAAAACAAGAAGAAAAGATCATGGAAATGTCGATTTATGAATATATGATAAGAAAGTACAAAGAAGGAAATCTCAGTACTTTATAGAATAATATTCCTATGAATAGAACAATATTTGTAGGGAGGAATTATACATGGAAGTATTAAAAGTATCAGCTCAATCACAGCCAAAATCAGTAGCAGGAGCTTTAGCTGCAGTATTGAGGGATAACTCATCAGCAGAGGTTCAAGCAGTAGGTGCAGGGGCAGTTAACCAAGCGGTAAAGGCAATAGCAATTACAAGAGGGTTTGTTGCTCCGAATGGTATAGATCTAGTTGTTGTTCCTGCTTTTTCAGAAATAACAATTGAAGGGGAAGAAAGAACAGCAATAAAATTTATAGTTGAACCAAGATAGCTTTGTTTAATAAAAAAACCCTGTGATGAACAGGGTTTTTATTTTATCCGATGACTATCCGCTCTAATACTCCCATCCTTTTCAAGTTGAAGGTGGGATTAAAGAGCGGCTACGTCCCTAGATTCGTTCAACTAAACTTCAGATGAGGGTTAAATGTCATTTAGACATTTAACCCTCATCTGAAGTAAGTTTCACTTTATAATTGATATTTTAATTAATATAATATAAACTATATAAAGTAAATTCTATAATACATGCATAATACAAATTAAAAAGGAGTGTTATAGTGTGAAGAAAAAGACAAGAGAAAATATGAGAAAAGCGTTGGTGTACATAGTGGCGCTTATGTTTATAGTTAGCTTGCTTCCGATGCTACTTGGGAGATAAGGAGTGTACTATTTATGTATTTAAAATCTATAGAGATAAGGGGTTTTAAATCCTTTGCAGATAAAACTGAACTAATGTTTAAAGATGGAGTTACAGCTATTGTAGGCCCAAATGGTAGTGGTAAAAGCAATATTTCTGATGCAGTAAGGTGGGTTCTCGGAGAACAAAGTGTAAAAAGTCTTAGAGGCGGCAAGATGGAGGATGTTATTTTTGCAGGAACTCAATTTAGAAAGTCTGTAGGACTTTGTCAGGTTTCTCTCACATTAGACAACGAGGATAAGAATCTAGCACTTGACTATACGGATGTTACTATATCTAGAAGGCTTTATCGTTCCGGAGAAAGTGAGTATTACATTAATAATACTCAATGTAGATTAAAGGATATCAATGAACTTTTTATGGATACTGGAATAGGTAAGGAAGGATATTCAATAATAGGTCAGGGGAAAATTGAAGCTGTATTAAGTGGAAGACCTGAGGAGAGAAGAAGTCTTTTAGAGGAAGCTGCGGGAATAGTTAAGTTTAAGTGGAGAAAGGAAGAAGCAGAAAAAAAACTAGGGAATACAGAAAGTAATCTTGTTAGAATAGATGATATTCTAGGTACTTATGAGGAAAGATTAGAACCTTTACGTATAGAAAATGAAAAGGCTAAAAAGTTTATAAAGTTATCGGAAGAGCTCAAAAATAAGGAAGTAAATATAATTGTCCACTCAATAGGAAAGGCTCAAGAAAAGATAAATTCTGCTGAAGATTCCATTAATGGAATGAATACAAGTACAGAAGAATTAAACATAAAACTTACCGAATTTAAAAATATGATTAACAGCTGGAATGAAAAGCTTGAGGCTATAGACCTAAAGAGTTCAAATGATAAAAAACAATACTATGATAACAAGTCAAAGAAGCAAGAGGTAGAGTCGGAAACCAAACTACTAGGTGAAAGGTTAGAAAATCTATATAACTATATACAAAAAAGCTCAAAGGAAATTAGCGAAATCGAAAATAAATTAGCTAATATAATATCTGATAAGAATATTCAAGATAAAGAATTAAGTATTTTGAGAAATAATCAAGAAGATATAAATAAACAGATATATAAATACGAAAAAGATATAGCCTTAATAGATGCTTCTATTTCAGATAAAACCAGCCTAGTAAAGAGGTTAAAAGATGACCAGATAGAATACCTTAGAAATATATCAAACTTAAAGAATAATGTTTTAATGCTAAAAAATGATATTGATATGATTACAGAAAAAGCTCTGGATATAAAAAATTCTTGTGAGAGCTATTTGCACTCAATTAAGATTAATACAAAAACTAAAGAAGTTCTTTTAGAACAGATTGAAGAGATAAAACAAAAAATAGATGATTTACAAGATAACATAAAAATTAATTCAGGGCAGATATCTAAATTAAATTCTACGTTATCTGACAAAGAAAAAGAACTTAGAGAATTGAATAATATCCATAGTAGATTGGAAGCAAATCATAATATGCTTATAAACTTAGATAAGCAATATGAAGGATACAATAGATCAGTAAAAACATTGATGGGAGATGTAAACAAAGGTAAGGTATCTGTAGGAAAAGATAGTTGTTTTGTTTTAGGTGAAGTAATAAGTGTAAAAAAAGAACTTGAAGTAGCTGTGGAAATAGCGCTAGGTGGAGCAATATCTGATATAATAACCAAAAATGAAGAAATAGCAAAAAGTCTTATAAAATATCTAAAGGAAAATAATATTGGTAGAGCTACCTTTTTACCGCTTACTATTGTTAAAGGTAAAAAGGTGTCTATAGCAAACGCTATACAGAACATAGAAGGATATATAGGAATTGCTAGTGAGCTAATAAGTTATGATAAAGCCTTTACAAATGCAATAGAGTATATACTTGGTAGAACTATAATATGTAGTAATATGGATAGTGCGCTTCATATAGCGAAAATAAGTAATTATAGTTTTAAGATAGTTACCCTATCTGGAGAAGTTGTTAACCCTGGAGGTTCAATGACAGGAGGAAGTTTACATAGTAAAAATGCAAATATAATTGGTAGAAAGAGAGAAATCGAAGATATTAAGTTAAAAGTAAAGGATACCGAAGAAAAAATCATTGCTTTAAGTTCTCAAATACAAAATTATAGAAAAAATATTAAAGCTTTAGATGAGGAAAATTTAAATTTAAAGGATCAGACTTACTTTCAAAACATCGAAGTTACTAAATTAAAAGGAAAAATTAATACTGTTGATAACGAAAGCAGTAAACTAAAAGAAAATTTAGTAGTATCTAATAGAGAAATAGAGCTGCTAAATGAAAAACTAAAGGAAAATGCAGAAGAACTATCCGTAAAAGAAAAAGAATTAGAGATTGCAACTAATAATCAAGTTGAGAATGATAACTTGATTGCTGAGATTGAGGAAGAACTAAAGGATAAGGTTAAAGAAATCGATAGTTCTAAGGAAAGTCTCACACATTTAAAAATAAAAAAAGCTCAGATAGATGAAAGTGTTTCAAATAAAGCAATAATATTAGATAAATTATTATTAGATATAACTGAGCTAAGTCAAAAAAAGAAACTTATAGAAGATGAAAATAAAAAGTCAGAAGAGAGTATAAATAGGTGTAAAAGTCAAATTGAACATAATAAAGAAAAAGTAAAAAATATTGAGAATTACATCTTAGAGTTAGAAGAAAAAATTAAAGAGCAAGATATAGAGATTATAAGAATTAAAGAAAAGATTAAATTAGATACTGATAATATGGAAAGTTTGAGTTTAGTTATTAACAAGAAAGAAGATGAATTACATAAGATGCAGCTTTTCCTTACAAAGTTAACAGCTGAAAAGGAATCTTTGTATTCAAAACTAAATGATGAACTTGAAATTACTTATGCAGAAGCTCTAGAATACAAAAAAGACATAGAAAATATGGAAGAGTTTAAAAAAGAAATTACTGCCTTGAAAAATAGTATATCAGCTTTAGGTACAGTTAACGTAGGAGCTATTGATGAATATAGAGAATTAACTGAAAAAGTAAATTTCATGACTACTCAAAGAGAGGACTTAATAAGAGCTAAGGAAGAACTTGCTGGAGTAATAAATGAGATGACTGATAAGATGAAAGTGGTATTCAACGAGAACTTTAACAAGCTTAGAGAGAATTTTAATGAAACATTTAAGGAGCTTTTTAAAGGAGGAAGTGCAGATCTAATACTAACAGATGGAGATGAACTCACAGGTAATATTGATATAACAGTTCAGCCTCCTGGAAAGAAGCTTCAAAATATTAACTTGATGTCTGGTGGAGAAAAAGGACTTTCAGCCATAGCTCTACTTTTTGCTATATTAAAGATGAAACCAACTCCATTTTGTATACTAGATGAAATAGAGGCAGCATTAGACGATGCGAACGTAGCAAGATATGCAGAATTTTTAAAGAAATTCTCAGAAAACATTCAGTTTATTGTAATTACCCATAGAAAAGGAACAATGGAAGCAAGTGATGCGCTGTACGGAGTTACTATGGAGGAAAAAGGTATATCGAAGATAGTTTCTGTGGATCTAAGCAAAGAAGCATCTTAAATAAGGAACATTCATATATAAAAAATTAGATTTAAACTTTATATCAATTGCAAATAAGAAAATTTAACAGCAGATAAGGAGGCATATAAAATGTTTGGTGGATTTTTTGAAAAATTAAAAGATGGTCTCTCAAAGACAAAAAATAATCTCACAGAAAAGATAACTGACATGCTAAGTGGGGCTATGACCATAGACGAAGACTTATATGAAGAATTAGAGGAGATACTTATTACAGCAGATATAGGTGTTGAAACAAGTCTTCATATTATAGAAAAACTAAAAGAAAAAATAAGAGAGAATAAAGTTAAAGACCCGGCTCTTGTTAAAGATTACCTAAAGGAAGTCATTATAGATATACTAGGAGAAGAAAATGGAACTATAAGACCAGATAAGACTCCAGCAGTTGTTCTTGTTATTGGGGTAAATGGCGTTGGCAAAACTACTTCTATTGGGAAAATATCTTCAAAACTAAAAGATGGTGGATATAAAGTATTAATGGCAGCAGCAGATACATTTAGAGCTGCGGCTATAGATCAACTTGAAGTTTGGAGTAAAAGGGCAGGCGTGGATATTATAAAGCATCAAGAAGGCTCAGACCCTGCAGCAGTGGTTTTTGATGCAGTACAGGCGGCTAAAGCAAGAAAAACCGATGTACTTATTTGTGACACAGCTGGAAGATTACACAACAAGAAAAATCTTATGGATGAACTTGGAAAAATAAATAGAATAATTGACAGGGAGTTTGGTGAAGCTGATAAGCAAACTCTACTAGTATTAGATGCCACAACTGGTCAAAATGCAGTTCAACAAGCAAGACAGTTTATGGAGGTATGTCCTATTGATGGTATAGTTCTTACAAAGCTTGATGGAACAGCAAAAGGTGGAATTGTAATATCCATAAAGCACAGTTTAAATATACCTGTTAAATTAGTAGGTGTAGGGGAAAGTATAGAGGATTTACAAGAATTCAATCCAAAGGAATTTGCCGAAGCTTTATTCTAGACTAAAAAGCTGTAACACTGTATTTAAAATATTTTTAATGTGTTAAGTAAAATTACTTGACAGTATTTATAATCTTTGATATTATATAATTCGTTGAGTAAAACATTACATAAGCAGAGAACCAAAATCTTTGATTTTGTGTGAATCGCTTACTCCTCAGAGTTTGCGAAGAGGAGTTTCATTAAATGTTTTAATAAATTTAAAGGAGTGAGAGTGCAATTTATATGATTGCATAGTGCTTCATGGAAGAAAGAATTCAACTCTCTATACTATTAGATTTGTATGGCGAGCTTTTAACAGAGAAACAAAAAGATATAATGGAACTGTATTATAATGATGACTTATCTTTAGCTGAGATATCTGAAATAACAAATACCAGCAGACAGGCAGTACATGATATCATTAAAAGATGTCATAAGCTTTTATTACAGTATGAGGAAAAGCTGGAATTGATGAAACAAAAGCTAAAAATGGAAGAGGTTAAGGTATTTCTTTTAAATTCAATAGATTTATTAAATGCAAAAAACAGTGAGAATTCTAAAGTATTAGATGAAATGAAAAAATATATAATTGATAATATTTAGGAGGAATAGCATGGCTTTTGAAGGGTTGGCTTCTAAGCTTCAGGAAACCTTAAAAAAACTTAGAGGCAAAGGTAAGCTTTCTGAAAAAGATATAAAAGACGCTATGCGAGAAGTAAAACTAGCACTTCTAGAAGCAGACGTTAATTATAAGGTTGTTAAAGACTTTATAAAAAGTGTAAGCGAAAAGTGCCTTGGAGAAGAAGTTCTCCAAAGTTTGACTCCAGGTCAACATGTTATAAAAATAGTTAATGAAGAGCTTAAAGATTTAATGGGAAGTAGTGAAAGTGGTATCCAGTTTTCTTCAAGCGGAACAACTATAATAATGTTAGTTGGGCTTCAAGGTGCAGGTAAAACTACTATGGCAGGAAAACTTGCTCTTCAACTTAGAAAGAAAAATAAAAAGCCACTTCTCGTAGCTTGTGATATATATAGACCTGCAGCTATAAAGCAGCTTCAGGTAGTAGGAAAACAAATAGATGTGCCAGTATTTACTATGGGAGATAAAGTTACTCCAGTAGATATATCAAAAGGTGCATTAGAATATGCGAAAAATAATAGCTTAAATGTTGTTATAATTGATACAGCAGGTAGACTTCATATAGATGAAGAATTAATGAATGAATTAAAAGATGTAAAAGAAAATATGAATCCTGATGAAATATTATTAGTTGTTGACTCCATGACAGGACAAGATGCAGTAAATGTTGCTAATAGTTTTAATGAGCAGTTAGACTTGACTGGTGTAATACTGACAAAACTAGATGGAGATACAAGAGGTGGAGCTGCACTATCAATAAAAGCTATGACTGGAAAACCTATTAAGTTTATAGGTGTTGGAGAAAAAATGAGTGATTTCGAGGTGTTCCATCCAGATAGAATGGCATCTAGAATATTAGGAATGGGTGATGTATTATCACTTATAGAGAAAGCTCAACAGTCTATAGATGAGGAAGAAGCTAAAAAATTAGGAAATCGTATGATGAGTCAAGAATTTAATCTAGAGGATTTCCTATCTTCAATGCAGCAAATGAAAAAGTTAGGACCTTTAAATAAGTTAATTGAGATGATGCCAGGAGTAAATACTAAGGAACTTCAGAATGTAGACCTTAGTGGAAGTGAAAAGGAATTAGGAAAAATAGAAGCTATAATCAATTCAATGACTATAAAGGAAAGAAGAAATCCTTCTTTAGTAAGTAGTTCTCCTTCAAGAAAAAAGAGAATAGCAGCAGGTTCAGGTACTACTATACAACAAGTTAATAAGCTTCTAAAAGACTTCGAAAATATGAAGAAGATGATGAAGCAAATGAAGGGAATGCAAAAAGGATTTAAAAAGGGTCTCTTTGGTAAAATGCCTTTCTAAAGGTTGAAATAAATAAGTTAATTTAAAAAAGATAGATTTATATATCCTTAAAAGGAGGTGAAATTAATGGCAGTAAAGATAAGATTAAGAAGAATGGGTGCTAAAAAAGCTCCATTTTACAGAATAGTTGTAGCAGATTCAAGATCTCCAAGAGATGGTAGATTTGTAGAAGAAATAGGTTATTACAATCCAATAACTGAACCAGCTACTAT
This sequence comes from Clostridium nitrophenolicum, assembly GCF_055391695.1. Taxonomy (NCBI): domain Bacteria; kingdom Bacillati; phylum Bacillota; class Clostridia; order Eubacteriales; family Clostridiaceae; genus Clostridium; species Clostridium nitrophenolicum. The sequence continues at coordinate 4,179,879 of NZ_AP042469.1, read as the reverse complement.
AAAAGTAGATGAAGAAAAAGCTGCACAGTGGTTAAAGAATGGTGCTCAACCAACTGAGATCGTTAAAAAGCTTTTCGTAAGAGCTGGATTAAATAAGTAGTAACTGGAGGGGTATTAAATGAGAGAATTAGTTGAAATTATAGCTAAGTCATTAGTTGATAACCCAGAAATGGTTCAGGTTAATGAAATTGCTGGTGAGCAATCAATAATTCTTGAACTTAAAGTTGCACCAGATGATATGGGAAAAGTAATTGGAAAACAGGGAAGAATAGCTAAAGCTATAAGAACTGTTGTTAAAGCAGCAGCTATAAAAGAAAATAAAAGAGTTGTTGTTGAGATAATATAAAGAGTTAGGTGCACCTAACTCTTTTATTATATTTAGATAAATATAAATTAAAGATAACAAGCAAATATATATGTATAATATAAATAGAAATCAGCAATATATGACTATAGTTTAAAATTAGATGTGAAAGTATTAATAGTTTTAAATAAATAGATTAGGAGGTTAAAGTCCTAAATGGACTTTAACGGGTAATTTTGCTGGTGGAAACGAGCAAAATTACCCAGTGTTCCGACTAAAAGGAGGAAAGGATTCTATGAAACAGTTTATAACTGTTGGACAAATAATAAATACTCATGGATTGAATGGAGAATTAAAAGTATATCCTCTAACTGATGATATAAAGAGATTTAGAAAGTTGAAAAAAGTATACATAAATGAGATAGAGAGACAGGTAGTTTGGTGCAAGCTTCAAGTGGATAAGGTTATATTAAAAATTGAAGGGATAGATTCTATAGAGGATGCTGTTAAATATAAGGAGAAATATATAGAAGTATCAAGAGAAGATGCTGTTAAACTACCTGAAGGAAGATATTTTGTCACAGATATAATTGGATGCACAGTAGTAGATGAAAATGGTGTGGATTATGGGAAAATCTACGACGTAATACATACAAAAAATAATGATGTATATTGGATAAAAGAAGGAAAAGAACTATTAATTCCTGTTTTAAAAGAGATTGTGGTTAATATAGATGTAGAAAATCAAAAAATAACAATAAAACCGGTAGAAACATGGCAGTAAAAATAGACATATTAACGCTATTTCCTGAAATGTTTCAAGTATTTAACCACAGTATAATAGGTAAGGCTAAAGAAAAGGGTATTGTAGAGGTAAATGCAGTTAACATTAGAGATTACACAACTAATAAACATAAAAAAGTTGATGACTACCCTTATGGCGGAGGAGCTGGTATGGTTATGGCTTCTCAGCCTATAGCAGATTGTATAAAAGCTGTAAAGAACAATAATAAAGGTAAGGTTATTTTTTTAGGTCCAAGAGGAGTAACTTTTAATCAGAATATGGCCAAGGAACTTGCTAAAGAAAGCGAATTGATATTTATTTGTGGGCATTATGAGGGAATTGATGAAAGAACATATAAATATATAGATATGGAAATATCTTTAGGTGATTTTGTGCTTACTGGCGGAGAAATGGCCTGTATACCTATAGTAGATAGTATCTGTAGAATTATACCAGGAGTTCTATCCAGTAGTGAAAGCTATACAGAGGAGTCTTTTTATAGTGGATTACTTGAATATCCACAGTATACAAGACCGGAGTGTTTTGAGGGGGAAAGTGTTCCAGAGATTTTACTATCTGGACATCATGAAAATATAAGAAAGTGGAGACGTCTTCAATCACTTTTAATAACTAAGGAAAAAAGACCAGATTTATTTAAGAAGTTAAAGTTATCAGAGGAAGATAAAAAATTATTGTTTAAATGTCAAAATAAAGTATTATAATTAAACAAGTTTTTACTATTAATGTATTTTTTTAAAATTCATTGGGAAAAAATTAAATTTTATATTGAAAAATAAATTGCTGTGTGATAAAATGAATTTTGTGCTACACAGGCGGTCCTCTGCTTGCTTAACAGCTGGGCAAGAACGTCGAATATTATTTAGGAGGTAATGCACAATGTTAGAAATAATAAGACAAATCGAAGCAGAACAAATTAGAAATGATTTACCAGCATTCAACGTAGGAGATACTGTAAAGGTTCATATAAGAATCAAAGAAGGAAACAAAGAAAGAGTACAGATCTTCGAAGGAATAGTTCTTAAGAGACAAAATGGTGGATTAAGAGAAACTTTCACAGTAAGAAGAGTAGCTTACAATGTTGGAGTTGAAAAAACTTTCCCAGTTAACTCTCCTTCAGTTGAAAAAATAGAAGTAGTAAGAAGAGGTAAAGTAAGAAGAGCTAAGCTATTCTACTTAAGAAGCAGAGTTGGTAAGGCAGCAAAAGTAAAAGAAATATTAAAGTAAAAGAAATATTGAAATAAAAACGGGGCTTAATAAAGTCCCTTTTTTGTATATTAAGGTGGTGTATGGTTATGGTAAAGGAATTAATTGAACTCGGAAAGTCTATAGTTATAGCTATAATAGCAGCTTTTTTGATTATAACATTTGTATTTGAAACTGTAAGTGTCGATGGTCATTCAATGGATCCTACTTTAAATAATAAGGATAGGCTTATTGTAGAAAAGGTAACATATTACTTTAAGGCTCCAAAGCCAGGAGATATAGTTGTAATAAAGTATCCTGCAGACCCTAAAGAAAAATTTATTAAAAGAGTGGTAGCAGTAGGCGGAGATAGAGTCAAAATTGAAAATAATAAGTTGTACATAAATGACAAACCTAAAGATGAGCCATATATACTTGAGCAAAACATGCGTGATTTTAGTGAGGTTACAGTTCCTCAGAATACGGTATTTGTATTAGGAGATAATAGAAATAATAGTAGAGATAGTAGATACCCAGATGTAGGCTTTGTTGACTATAAAATGGTTGTTGGCAGAGCTGCACTGAGAATATATCCATTTAGCAGATTCGGAGGATTGGCTTTAAATGAGCCTTTATACTTTGGATTTGCTATGGATATTCAATCTAAATATTTAACTTAATTATAATTCTACTTGTAATTAAGTTAAGTACTAGAGGTATAACTCTATATAGAGTTGAAAAGTGAAAACTTTAAGAGGTTAGAAAGGAAGAATAAAATGGCTATAAATTGGTTCCCGGGACATATGGCGAAGACTAGAAGGGAAATAAAAGAAAACTTAAAACTGGTAGATGCGGTAATAGAAATTAGAGATGCCAGGATAGTTAAATCAAGTAAGAATCCAGATGTAGATGATATATGTGGAAATAAACCGAGAATAATACTATTAAATAAAAGCGATCTAAGCGAAGGTTCTATCACTAAAGAGTGGATCAAAAGCCTTTCAAATGAAAATATAAGAGTTTCAGGGGTAAATTGTATTACAGGAGAGGGATTAAAAGGTATTAAACCACTTTTAAACGACCTTCTAAAAGAAAAACATGAAAGAATGAAGGCAAAGGGAATTGTAAATATAATTGATAGAGTGATGGTTGTAGGTATTCCAAATGTAGGAAAGTCTTCCTTTATTAATAAGATGGCTAAGAATAATATAGCTAAAACAGGTGACAGACCTGGAGTTACGAGAAGTAGACAGTGGATCAAAACAAAAATTGGAATTGAGTTGATGGACACACCAGGAATTCTATGGCCAAAATTAGAAAGTGAAGAAACTCAGTTAAATCTAGCATTTACAGGGGCTATTAAGGACGAAATTATGGATATAGAAGAATTAGCTCTAAATCTCATTAGAAGGCTTCAAGTTGACTATGCTGATAGATTAATGACTAGATATAAACTTAATGAGCTAAGTGAAGATCCTCTAGAAAATATGAATAGTATAGGAAGAAAAAGAGGAGCGGTTATATCTGGTGGACAAATAGACTATAATAGAGTAGCAGTAATGCTTTTAGATGAGTTTAGAGGCGGAAAGCTAGGAGCTATATCATTAGAGAGACCTTAATTTTTCAAGTGTTTAATTTAGCAAATGGAGAGTTCTTAATTATGAATACAAATGTAGCTAATGAAATTGAAATTAGTAAAATGGAAGAAGATTTATTTGAGAATGCTGGCAAACTAAACTTTAACAATATAAAGACTTATACGGCGTATATTAAAAATAACTATTCCGAAGTTGGAAAAGAAAAGTTATATAGAATCATAGAATGTCTTAATAAGGACACAAGAAAAAATGTATTAAGTTTAGCTGAAAGTCTAGGAAAATTTATTGAAAAAAATGAAAATGAAATTTCTAGAGTGAAAGATATGTATGAATTTGACAAAAGCTTTGGAAAGTATATATATGTAGCTGGTGTAGATGAGGTCGGCAGAGGGCCATTAGCAGGGCCAATAGCTGCGGCTGCTGTGGTTCTAAAATTAAATTACAAAGAAGATAATGATTTGATTTTAGGAGTAAAGGATTCAAAAAAGCTTTCACCAAAAAATAGAGAAGCATTATCAAATATAATAAAAGAAAAGGCTGTAAGTTATAACGTAGCTGTCTTAAATAGTACTGAAATCGATGATAAAGGTATAGCATGGTGTAATAATGAAGTGCTTAGGAGAGCGGTTTTAGGGTTGAAAGTTTCTCCGGATATTGTATTATCAGATGGATATGCCGTTAAAAACTTAAACATACATAATGAGTTTATAATAAAAGGAGATGCTAGAAGTGCTAGTATAGCAGCTGCTTCTATAGTAGCTAAAGTCTACAGAGATAATTTAATGAGGGAGTATTCTGGTATGTATCCTCACTATGGTTTTGAGAATAATGCAGGATATGGAACTGAAGAACATATTCAGGCAATAAAAAAATTAGGTACATGTAAAATACATAGAATGAGCTTTTTAAGAAATATAATATAGAATTTATAATTAGAGAATGACACTTTTAAGTTTAAAGTGTCATTCATTGCGTTAACGTAAGATAAATGTTAAGGTATTTCTAAAAACAGCTCATATAATCTTAATACTCAATATTATAATTAAAGCTAAGCCTACTTGGTTTAGCCTTATATAAACATAGAAGAAACTTATATTTGGAAAGCATCTTTTATAAGCCTAATGGACGGAGTGTTATTGGAATTATTTAATATGATTTCTATAACATCAAATCTAAAGTTAAACTTAAAAAGTTTTTTTCTCATTATATAAGCTTCAGCAGTTTTATAAATTCTTCTTTGTTTTGAATAATTTACTGCTTCACAGGGGCTTCCATATATGGAGCCATATCGAGTTTTTACCTCAATAAAACATATATAATCTCCATCCTTTCCTATTATATCTATTTCACCGATTTTACATCTAAAGTTTCTATCTAGAACTGTATATCCGACTTGCCTTAAATAAGTTTCAGCAATCTCTTCGCCCAGGGATCCTATATCCTTGTTAAAAGAATGCATAAATTCTCTCCTTTCATTAAGATTACTATCTTATATGTATATTTTAATGAATTAAACACAATATGTAAATAATTTCCTTAAATGTAAGTTCTATATTTTTGGTTAGATATTTTATCTGATAGCTACCGAATCTAATACCCCTTCTTAATAGGATGAAGAGAAAGAGCCGCTGTTGTGCTATTAGGTAAAGGTTTTTAAGCTTCATAATGGGGTTAAAATCCTATGTGAAGTCAAGAAATCTGTTGCAGATGTACGAAATACTAATATGTTTTAATTTTAGCAATATTAATTTAATTTGTAAATACGATATGTATCAAGGGAAAATTATATTATAGGTCATTTTTATAATGATAGGGCCTTTGTGGGATTTTATGTATATAAACTATTTTAAATGTCAAAGCTTTAACAGAGGTGATATTATGGCAGTAAAAATTAAAGCTGCTACTTTTACAGGAATAGAAGGTGTTATGGTTTCTGTAGAGGTTGACATTGAAAGAGGATTACCCTGTTTTAATATTGTAGGACTTGCAGATATGTCTGTTAAAGAATCAAAAGAAAGGGTAAGGGCAGCTATAGTAAACTCTGGCTTTGAGTTTCCTATAAATAGAATAATAATAAATCTTGCCCCGGCAGATGTAAAAAAAGTAGGATCATTATTTGATTTACCTATTGCTATAGGAATACTAATAGCTACAGAGCAAATAAGTTTTGATGATGCAAATGATTTCTTGATAATTGGAGAATTATCTCTTTCTGGTGATCTTAAAGGAGTTAAAGGAGTATTGCCTATTGGAATAGAAAGCAAAAATAATAATATAAACAATTTTATTATTCCCATGGAAAATGCTGAAGAATCTTCAATTATAAATGGAGCCAAAATATATCCTTTTGAAAATTTAAAAGAAGTAGTTTCATATATTAAATATAGAGATTTAATGCCCTACTATTGTAAAAAGCAAAAATATAAAATTGAGAACAGATTGGATTTTGAGGATGTAGTAGGACAAGAAAGTTGTAAAAGAGCTGTAGAGGTAGCAGCAGCAGGCAACCATAATATAGCTATGATTGGGCCACCAGGAAGCGGGAAAACCATGATAGCGCAAAGAATACCAACTATTTTACCTCCTTTAAGCTACGATGAGGCTTTAGAGGTAACTAAAATCTATAGTGTATCTGGAAATTTAGAAAAAAATAAAGGACTTATTTACGAAAGGCCTTTTAGAAACCCTCATCACACTACTACCACCACTGCTCTAGTAGGTGGCGGAAGAAATTTAATGCCAGGAGAGGTATCTTTAGCACAAAATGGTGTACTGTTTTTAGATGAGGTTTTAGAATTCAAAAAAAGCGTTTTAGAAGTATTAAGACAGCCTATGGAAGATAGAAATATTAAAATAAGCAGGATGACTGGAGCGGTGACCTATCCAAGCAATTTTATGGCGGTTATTTCTACTAATCCATGTCAGTGCGGCTTTTATGGTTCTATGAAACAGTGCACCTGTAGTGAATACGAAAGAAGAAGATATATAAGTAAGTTATCAGGTCCACTGCTAGATAGAATAGATTTATTTACATTTGTAAACACTCTTTCCTATGAGGAACTTCAAGCTAAATCTAAAGGTACAGCGGAATCATCAAAAAATATCCGATTAAGAGTTGAAAAAGCTAGGAAGATACAAAAAAATAGGTTTAAAAATGAAAAAATATATTGTAATTCACAAATGGACAGTAGACTTATAAAGAAGTACTGTAAGATAAATAGTAAAACCAATAAAATTATAGAAAAAATTTATAATAGGTATAACTTAAGTACTAGAGCATACAGTAGAATATTAAAAGTATCTAGAACTATTGCTGATTTAAATGGAAGAGAATCTATACAAGAAATGGATATAATAGAAGCACTTCAGTATAGAAGATTTTTAAATGAAAAGATTATTTAAGCACAGTCACCAATGAACTGTGCCTAAATAATTTTTTAACTTAATAGGAAATACAATTTTTAATAAGATAAAAGTATATTATATTTCTATGAATATTTTGATAAGTTTTTTTAAATGTTAAAAGAATCTACCATAATTTTTTATAAGTTTCTTTTAATAAAAGTGCATCTTTTTCAAGTACAGGACTTTCACATATTATACATCCTTTTACATCAAAATCTTTCAAAGCTTTTAAGCAATCAAAAAAGTTAAAGTCACTTTCAAGAAAAGGAAGATGATTTCGTTCTCCTTTTATACTATAATTTATTCCAGACATATGCATGTGTAAATCTTTTAATGCTGATTCTCCTAACTCCTGTTGTATGTAATTTAGGATTTCAGCAAAATCATTATAGCTTTTTAAGCTTCCATTATATCTTGCATGTATATGAGAGAAGTCTATGCATAATTTACAACTAGGTACTTCTTTGCAAATAGAAACTAGCTCTTCAAGACTTCCAAACTGAGTTCCTTTTCCTGTAGTTTCTAATCTATAGTCAACTCCATTATAAGGAAGTTTAAGTAGGTTTTCCTTTATAGTATTGTAAGTTTCTTCTTTAGAGTCTTTTAAATAATAACCAGCATGGAAAATTAGACTTTTCCCACCAACCTTTAAAAGACCATCTGTACCTTTAAGTATTCTTTCCATAGATTGTGATTGCTTGTCTTCTTCGTCAGCATTTAAGTTGATATAATATGAACCATGAGCTGAAAGATAGAAGTCATTTTTTAATTTTGCAGCTAATATCAAATCTTTATTTTTTTCAGTAACGTTAACTGATCGTACAAATGGAAGCTCCATTGCGTCAAGGCCTATAGATTTTAAATAACTAATAGCAGAAATATAATTAAATTTTTGTGAACCATCTCCAATTGGAATACCAGATATTCCAAATAACAGCTTATCCATTACAAATCATCCTTTCAAAACTAAAGATATAATGTTTCTAGATCATTTGGTATGATTATGTTTCCATCAAAAAATTTCCTGCCTTCCTCAGAGTAAAGCTCTTTTCGTTTTGGCAAGTTTTTATCTTCAGTGTGAATTAAAACTATATTCTTTACATTTAATTTTGATGCATTTTCACAAGCATCCTTTACTGTAGAATGAAACTTTTCATAAGGTTTAAATAGTTCTTTCTGTGAGTATAAACAAAAAGCTTCATGGATAAGATAATCTACACCATAGCTGTAGTTATACAATTTATCATTATAAGGTTCATCACCTAAAAAAGTAAGAGTTTTTCCATTAATTAAATTTGTAGTAAAGCCAAATTGAAGCTGTTTAGTACTCTTAATATCAAAGAATTTTATGTTCCAATCTATTATTTTTCTAGAACAATTATCCGAAATTTCTTCAAAAAATATCCTATTATCGATATATTGAGTAAACTTTTTTTGAAGCAGCAAGTTACTTATTGTTCTAATTATACTGATCACTTCTTTATGACAGTAAATATATAAATTACCTTCATAATTACCATTTAATATCTGTTGAGCAGCAGCTCTTATTATCCATACTATTCCGGTGATGTGATCATTATGGCTGTGAGATATAAAAACATTGTGAATCTTATTAATGGGTACATCAGCCTTTTCTAAGTTTGAAAGTATGGTGTTTCCGCCGCCTGTATCTACAAGAAAGTGTTCATCTCCATTAGATAGGGTAAAACATGTATTGTAACATTTGGTAACCATAGCAGATCCAGTACCTAGTATAACTATTTTTTCCACAATCAAATCTCCCTTCATGTAGTAAATATTGCAAATCTATAAGTTGATTTTAATAAACAAATAATAATATAACATAGAAATAAATATAAAACTACAATATTTGCTTTTGTATATTTAATCTATAAAATAAATTGAATAAAAGTAGGGAATTCTGACAAGAATTTTAAGGATCTGAAAGATAACAAATCAAAAGTTATAGCATACTTTGCGACTGAGAAGTAAATAGAGTTTGGTGATAGTTTACTATCAGTGGTTTTATTGATGCAGTAGGTCGTAAATTTGGCATACTGACTTATTGTTTCTGAATATGTATGGTATAACATATTCAAGAAAGGAGAAAAAATGGACATATATGATTTATGGTTTTGCTCAGTAAATTTATCAAATAGAATTAAGTTAAGTTTAATTAAGAATTTTAATAGTTTAGAAGAAATATGGTACTATAGCAATTATGAGGGAAAAAATATAGATATAAGCATGGAGCATGAAAAGGTTAAATATTATTTAAAAAAAGCATGGAATAAAAGCTCATTAGAAGATTTGCTAAAAGTAATTAAAGATAAAGGTATTGAAAGTATAAATTTTTATAATAATAAATATCCAAATAAATTAAAAAATCAAATAGATGCACCTGCAGTATTATTTTATAAAGGTAACATAGAAAGACTTAATAAAAATTTAAGTGTAGGAATTATAGGGGCGAGAAATTGTAGTATTTATGGTAGAAATGCAGCAGCTATTATAAGTAAGGAGATTTCTGCTTATAATATAAATATTATAAGTGGAATGGCAAGAGGAATTGATGCTTGTGCACATAGAGCTTCAGTGGAAAACAAAGGTTACACTTGCGCAGTATTAGGCTCAGGCGTTGATGTAGTATATCCTAGGGAAAATAAGAAGTTATATGGAGATATATTGGAAAATGGATGTGTAATTTCGGAATTTCTACCAGGAACAATGCCTCTTAGTCGTAATTTCCCTATAAGAAATAGGATTATTAGTGGGTTAAGTGACTTAATAATTGTTGTAGAAGCAGCGGAAAAAAGTGGTTCTTTAATTACAGCAGGATTGGCACTGGAACAAGGAAAAGATATAGTAGCAGTACCTGGTTCCGTTTTTTCAGAGGTAAGCAAAGGAACTAATAAACTAATTAGAGATGGAGCGTATCCTTTTACAAATTTTGAAGATTTATTTCAAATTTTAAATATTCAGTATAGAGCAAATAATAAGACGAATACCTTGAAAAAAAGCGGCTTGCAAAGACAAATTTATAATATTTTAACTAATGAACCTATACATGTAGATGATATATTTAAAAGAACAAATATTGACATAAAACAATTATATGAGGTATTATTTGAATTGCAGCTTGAAGATGAAATATTATGTCTTCCAGGAAACTATTATGTAAAAGTAGAAAGTAAGATTTGATTAACTTAATATGTAGATTAAAGCTTAAATTTAGTTATATTACTTTTGCTCAGCAAATGTATCTAAAAGCTTAGTGAAGATTATATCATATATGGATAAGACGTAAACGTTAGTATTATTGGCTATGGTATAAAATAAGGTATATTTGTTTAAATAAAGAATAGTATTTAGTAAATATAAAGAAAATATATAATAGTGCAACTAGTTCAAAATAAGGGGGTGCAAACACTTCGGTGAAACTTATTATTTACCGGAGTACAAAATGGGACAAAAATTAGTTATAGTTGAATCACCAGCAAAGGCAAAAACCATAGGAAAATATTTAGGTAAGAATTACGTAGTAGAAGCATCTATGGGACATGTAAGAGATCTTCCTAAAAGTCAATTAGGAGTTGATATAGATAATGAATACAATCCTAAATATATAACTATAAGAGGTAAGGGAGAATTATTAGATAAATTAAAAAAAGAAGCTAAGAAAAGTGAAAAAGTATACTTGGCAACGGACCCTGATAGGGAAGGAGAAGCGATTTCGTGGCATTTAGCACATATACTTAAGCTAAACGAACAAGAAAAATGTAGAATAGAATTTCATGAAATCACTAAAAATGCAATAAAAAGTGCTATAAAAGAGCCAAGAGAAATAAACGTTAATTTAGTAAATGCTCAACAAGCTAGAAGAGTTTTAGACAGACTAGTTGGTTATAAAATTAGTCCTATACTTTGGAGAAAAGTAAAATGGGGGCTAAGTGCAGGAAGAGTTCAATCCGTTGCATTAAGAATGATATGTGATAGGGAAAAAGAAATATTAGACTTTATACCTAAAGAGTATTGGACAGTTGAATGTGCACTTCATAAGGGAGATTCTAAAAAAACTTTTAATGTTAGACTTACTACCTTAGGTAAGAAAAAAATTGAAATTAGCAATAAAGAAGAAGTAGATAAAATAATAAAAGAACTAGAAAATGGGGAATTTATAGTAAAGAGCATTAAAAGGACTTCTAAAAATAAAAATCCTTTACCACCTTTTACTACAAGTACTCTACAACAAGATGCTTATAAGAAAATGAATTTTGCAACAAAACGAACTATGTCAATTGCACAACAACTATATGAAGGTATAGATATAAAAGGATTTGGAACAGTGGGTCTTATCACATATATGAGAACGGACTCTGTAAGAATATCCACAGAAGCGCAAGAGTCTTGCAAAAACTTTATAATAAATCAATATGGAGATGGATATGTTCCTAAAGAAACAAGAAACTATAAAGGCAAAAAAAATGCTCAAGATGCTCATGAAGCTATAAGACCAACTCATGTGGAGATTACTCCTGAAATTGCCAAAGCGAGCTTAAAGGATGAACAGTATAAATTATATTCTTTAATTTGGAATAGATTTGTTGCAAGCCAAATGTCTTCATGCATAATGGATGTTACATCAATAAACATAGCTAATGGGGATTATGGTCTTAAGGCTAGTGGATCTATAGTTAAATTTGATGGCTTTATGAAGGTGTATGAATACTCAACTGATGAGGAAAAAGAGGACATCAATTTACCTGAGCTAAGCGAAGACGAAAAGCTTATAAAAAAATCTATAGATGGAAAACAACATTTTACTCAACCACCTGCTAGGTTTTCGGAGGCAAGTCTTGTTAAGACATTGGAGGAAAATGGCATAGGAAGACCAAGTACGTATGCACCTATTATATCTACATTATTAGAAAGAAAGTATGTTGAAAGAGAAAAGAAAACTTTAAAGCCAACAGAACTTGGAGATATAGTAAATAACATAGTCAGTGAGTATTTTAAACAGATAGTTGATCTTGAGTTTACAGCTGAAATGGAAGAAAAATTAGATAATGTAGAAGACGGAAATGCAAATTGGAATGAAATTGTAGGGCAATTTTTTACACCTTTAAAAGATGCAATAGATATAGCAGAAAGAGAAGTAGCTAAGATAACAATAGAAGATAAGGTTACAGATATAGAGTGTGAGAAGTGTGGAAGAAATATGGTTATTAAACACGGAAGATTTGGTGACTTTCTTGCATGCCCAGGTTATCCTGACTGTAAAAATACAAAGCCATTAGTAGAAGAATTAGAAGTTAAATGTCCAAAGTGCGTTGGAAAGATATTAGTAAAAAAGAGTAAAAAAGGAAGAAAGTTTTATGGATGTAGCAATTATCCAGATTGTGACTTTGTAAGTTGGTTTGAACCAGCAGCAGAAAAGTGTTCAGTTTGCGGTAGTATGATGGTAAAAAAATATAGCAAGTCTAAAGGAAATTACTTGGAATGCACAAATTCTGAGTGCAAGAATGTAGAATACAAAGTAGAGGGAGAAAATATAAATAATTCTGTAAATGACATCAAAAATGTTAACAATAATAAAGGATAAAGGAAATATATCAAAAAATATTAATAAATATGTCGAATATTACAAAATTACTGTTGAAATGTACTTGCTATTATGTTATTATAATTAAAGAATAAGAAATAATTCTAAATATTTCAAAAAGTCTAAATTGTTGGCACAATAATCTTGCTTGTTTTTGACAATAATAATTAAAAAGGAATGTATGAACTTTATAATACCATTTGATTTGTGAATTTAGGTTGTTTATATAAAAGATAATATTAAGGAGGAGTGCAAATGTCATCGTTATTAAATAAAACAAGAATGTTAAATAAGATACTGCAGAAGACAGGAACTGAACCAGTAGTTTTTGATGATATATGTAAATTATTAAGCGAGGTACTAAACTGTAATGTTTATATAATAAGCAGAAGAGGAAAGATATTAGGTTTCAATCTTTCTTCAGGATTTGAATGTGACACAGTTAAAGATAAAGTTTTAAATGAGATGAGATTCCCAGAGAATTATAATAATAAGCTATTAAATATTCATGAGACTCTTTCAAATTTAACAAATCAAGGTGATTGTGTATTCGATGAAGACAAATCATGTGGTATAGAGAATAAGTTAACTACAATTGTTCCGATTATTGGTAATAGAGAAAGATTAGGAACTTTATTAATTGCTAGATTCGATGAGCAATTTACAGATGAGGATTTAGTATTATCAGAATATAGTGCTACGATTATTGGACTTGAGATATTAAGAGCTAAGCATGATGAAATAGAGGAAGATGCTAGAAAAAAAGCTGTTGTACAACTTGCAATAGGTACTCTTTCTTATTCAGAATTAGAAGCTGTAGAACATATATTTAATGAATTAGATGGAACCGAGGGATTACTTGTAGCATCTAAAATAGCGGATAAAGTTGGTATTACAAGATCAGTAATTGTAAATGCGCTAAGAAAATTCGAAAGTGCTGGAGTTATCGAATCAAGATCATTAGGTATGAAAGGTACTCATATAAGAATACTTAATGAAAAGTTACTTGATGAATTAAAGAAAATAAAGTAGTGTGAATGGAGAATTATCTAATTCTCCATTTTTATTTAAAGTTATGAAAGTGAAACTTGAATTATATAAGAGTATTAGAGTGAGTAGTCATCGGATAAAAATGTGGTTTAAATAGAACATTGAAGGTAAATTATTTTTGTTCATAGTATAAATTTGTAAAATTTAGATGATAATAATCATTAGAGTTTAATATCATAAATTTTATACATAAAATATTTTTAAATTTATTTATATAAATTTAAAAATGTTGTTGAATAGCATTAATTCATATGATATACTACAAAAGGTAGAAAAATACACACACTACCCAATTTATAAAATGGTGCCGAATAAGGTATTTTATAGATATGACGGTAGTGGAGGGAAAACCTAGGAGGGAAAAATATTATGTCAGTTATTTCAATGAAACAATTATTAGAAGCAGGTGTTCATTTCGGACATCAAACAAGAAGATGGAACCCTAAAATGGCTCCTTATATCTTCACAGAAAGAAACGGAATCTACATAATCGATTTACAAAAAACTGTTAAAAAAGTTGAAGAAGCTTATGATTTTGTGAGATCAGTTTCAGAAGAAGGAAAAGATGTACTTTTCGTAGGAACTAAGAAACAAGCTCAAGAAGCTATTGGAGAAGAATCAGTAAGATCAGGAATGCACTTCGTTAACAATAGATGGTTAGGTGGAATGCTAACAAACTTTACAACAATCAAAGCAAGAATAAAAAAATTAGAAGAATTAGAAGCTATGGAAGCAGATGGAACTTTTGAAGTTCTTCCAAAGAAAGAAGTTATAAAGCTTAAGAATGAAAAAGAAAAATTAGAAAAGAACTTAGGCGGAATTAAAGAAATGGACTCAAACAACATTGGAGCATTATTTGTTGTTGACCCAAGAAAAGAAAAAAATGCTATATCAGAAGCTAAAATTCTTGGAATTCCAGTAGTAGCTATAGTTGACACTAACTGTGACCCAGATGAAGTTGATTACGTTATACCTGGAAATGATGATGCAATAAGAGCTGTAAAATTAATAACAGCTAAAATTGCTGATGCTATAATTGAAGGAAGACAAGGCGAACAATTAGCTGAATAATTTAATTAGGGTAGATGAAGATATTTCTTCATTTACCTTTTAAATTAAGTTTGAATAGGAGGAATTTACTATGATTACTGCACAGATGGTAAAAGAATTAAGAGAAAGAACTGGGGCAGGCATGATGGACTGCAAAAAAGCTTTAAATGAATCTAATGGAGATTCAGAAAAAGCTGTAGAAATATTAAGAGAAAAAGGTTTAGCAGCTGCGGCTAAAAAGGCTGGAAGAGTAGCAGCAGAAGGATTAGTTAAAACATACATTTCTGAAAATGGAAAAGTTGCTTCAATAGTAGAAGTTAACTGTGAAACAGACTTCGTTGCAGCTAATGAAGCTTTTGTAGAATTAGCTGATAATGTTGCAAAGCAAGCTTCAAATTCAAAAGCTACAACTGTAGAAGAATTAATTGAAGAAAAGTACATAGCAGATGAAAATATAACAATTAAAGATGCTGTAACTGCACTAATTGCAAAATTAGGTGAAAACATGGCAGTTAGAAGATTTGAAAAATTAGCTGTTGAAAATGGAGTAATCGAAAGTTATATTCACGGCGGCGGAAGAATAGGTGTTCTTGTTAAAGTTGAATGTGAAAAAGAAAGCTCAGTTTTAAAAGAGGTTGCTAAAGATGTAGCTATGCAAGTTGCTGCAACTAACCCTCTATTCTTAAACAGAGATGCTGTAGATAACGAATCGCTTGAAAAAGAAAAAGAAATCTACAGAGTTCAAGCTTTAAATGAAGGAAAGCCTGAAAAGATAGTTGAAAAAATGGTTATAGGAAGAGTTCAAAAATACTATAAAGAAAACTGTTTAGTTGAACAGGTTTGGGTTAAGAATCCAGATTTAACTATTGAGAAATACCTTCAGGAAAAATCAAAAGAAGTTGGAGCACCAATAACAGTAGCTGCTTATATAAGATTTGAAAAAGGCGAAGGAATCGAAAAGAAAGAAGAAAACTTTGCTGAAGAAGTTCAAAAGCAGATGCAAGGTAAATAGTAACTGAAAAGAGGACACTGCGTGTTCTCTTTTTTTAAGGTATAAACCTTAATATATGTAATTTATGACAATTTGGAGGTATAATATATGTATAATGCTAAATACAAGAGAGTTATGTTAAAGCTATCAGGAGAGGCTCTAGCAGGAGAAAAGGGGTATGGTATAGACTTTGATGTTACTAAAGAGATAGCAGTACAGATAAAAGAATTAGTAGATATGGGTGTAGAAGTAGGTGCTGTAGTTGGCGGTGGAAACATATGGAGAGGCAGAAGTGGAGAAGAAATGGATAGAACTACTGCAGACTATATGGGTATGATGGCTACATGTATAAACGCTTTAGCGCTTCAAGATTCTCTTGAAAACATTGGAGTTAATACAAGAGTCCAAACTGCTATAGAAATGAAAGAAGTAGCAGAACCTTTTATTAGAAGAAGAGCAATGAGACACTTGGAGAAAAATAGAGTTGTAATATTTGGAGCAGGCACTGGAAACCCTTACTTTTCAACAGACACAGCAGCGGCATTAAGAGCTGCTGAAATTGAAGCTGAAGTTATACTTCTTGCTAAGAAAGTTGATGGAGTTTATGATAGGGATCCTCACAAATATAGTGATGCTAAGAAATTTGACAAGTTAAATTATATTGAAGTACTAGAAAAAGGGCTTCAAGTTATGGATTCCACAGCAACATCATTATGTATGGATAATAACATACCTATTTTAGTATTTGGCTTAGATAATCCAGAAAACATAAAAAAAGCGGTATTAGGTGAGTCCATTGGAACTTTAGTTTCCAAGCAGTAAAAATAAATTTATAAGGAGGTATATTTTCAATGATTAAAGACATTTTAAAGTCAGCGGATGAAAGAATGAATAAGACTATATCAGTGCTAAAGAATGAATTAGCTTCAATGAAGGCAGGAAGAGCCACTCCAGCAATGCTAGATAGAATAGAGGCTGAATACTATGGAGCAATGACACCATTAAATCAATTAGCGAACATATCTGTTCCTGAATCAAGAATACTTGCAATTCAACCTTGGGATAGAAGTTCAATAAAAGCTATTGAAAAAGCTATATTAAAGTCAGATCTTGGAATTAACCCTTCAAATGATGGAGAAGTTATAAGACTTATTATTCCAGAGCTTACTGAAGAAACAAGAAAAAATATAGTTAAAAATGTAAAAAAGCTTGGTGAAGATTCAAAGGTTGCCATAAGAGGAATAAGAAGAGATTGTAATGAAAAAATAAAGGCTTTAAAGAAGGAAAGCGAAGTATCTGAAGACGAAATAAAAAAAGCTGAAGATGATATTCAAAAGAAAACAGATAACTTCATCAAAGAAATAGATAAAATGGTTGAAGTTAAAGAGAAGGAAATTATGTCAATATAATTTTGAATTTTAAACCTGCGAATTCGCAGGTTTTTATTAACAAATGAAGGCTTTAATATAAATTATGAATGGAGAGTACATATGTTAAATTTTTTCGGTTTAAAAAAGAAGAATAAAGCTGCCGGTGAAGATATACATATAGACTTAGAGAATATGCCACAGCATATTGCTATAATAATGGATGGCAATGGAAGATGGGCGAAGGAAAGAATGCTTCCAAGAACTATGGGACATAAAGCAGGAGTTGAAGCCATAAGGGAAATTGTAAAAGAATGCAGCAGTTTGGGTATAAAATACTTAACATTATATGCATTTTCAACGGAGAATTGGAAAAGGTCCAATGAAGAAGTAAATGCTCTTATGAATTTATTAGTTCAATACTTAAGAAATGAATTTAAGGAATTAGATGAAAATAATGTTATCATAAATCATATAGGAGATATATTAAAACTTCCACAAGTTTGCCAGCAGGAACTAACAAATGCCTACGAGAATACAAAAAATAATACAGGCTTAACTTTGAACTTAGCACTAAACTATGGTGGAAGAGACGAAATTCTTCGTGCTGTTAAAAAAATATATGAAGAAATTAAAGATGGAAAAATAGAAGAAGATATAGATGAAAATACTATAGCAAGTCATTTGGATACAAAAGGAATGCCAGATCCAGACATAATAATAAGACCAAGTGGGGAACAAAGACTTAGCAACTTCTTACTTTGGCAGTGTGCTTATTCTGAGTTTTGGTATTCTAATATAAAGTGGCCTGACTTTAAAAAGGAACATTTGCATAAAGCGATTTATGATTTCCAAAATAGAGATAGAAGATTTGGAGGCGTGAAGTAAAATTATTGCTAGGAGATGGTTAGATGAATAATAGATATATAGGAGCATTAATTCTTGCACCTTTTATTATATTTCTATTTTTAGGTGGTATATACCTAAAATATGGTATTATGATTTTGTCTCTATTAGGAATGTATGAATTCTACAAAGTGGTAAAATCTAAAAATATTCAGCCAATAACTGTGGCGGGATATTTACTATGTATAGTTTACTATATAACGCTAAATAAAACTATTGATTATAGAATGACTTTTTTTCTTTTAATAATTGCTATTTTTATAATTATGTGTATCCCTGTATTAGATACTGAATATAATTTTATTGATATATCCATTACAATATTAGCGTTTTTATATGTGGCTGTGTTCTTTAGTTTTATTGTTTTGGTTAATAATAAGAATTATGGGAATTATTTAGTTTGGTTAATATTTATATCGTCATGGCTTTGTGATACTACAGCTTATTATACAGGAAAAGCCTTTGGAAAGAGAAAATTATGCCCTAGAGTAAGTCCCAAAAAAACTGTAGAAGGATCTATAGGAGGAATGCTTGGAAGCACTATAGCTTGTGGAGTATTTGGGTATGTGATTAATTCTAATGGAGTTTCTATACCTCTTTATCACTTCTTTTTAATAGGAGCTATTTGTGGAGTGTTCTGCCAATTTGGTGACCTTACTGCGTCATCTATAAAAAGGTATATTGGCGTTAAAGACTACAGTAATCTAATTCCAGGTCACGGAGGTATACTAGATAGATTTGACAGTATACTATTTGCCTCTGTTGTTGTATACTATTACATAACTTTTATTGTAGGAATTTAATATTTAGACTCATAATAAGACTTGAAAGCTTTATTAATATTGCTTTTGGGTCTTTTTATAGTTTCACTTTATTCCCATGGATATTTAAGTATTTACTGAGAAAAATAATTTATGTGGGAGGTGAAATGATATGTCGTGGTTAGATGATCTATTTGGAGTAGATGATACCTCTGATAGTGGGACTAATCTTAATGATAAGGATATAGCTATGGATATGCTCACTTCATCAAAAACTAGAATTAGAATATTAGCTAAAGCAGCTGTTGAAGCTACAAATCCTCAATTGAGACAGATTCTTAGTTGTGAGTTAACTAATAGTGTCAATGAGCATTTTAAACTATCGGATATGGCAGTAAATAAACAATGGTATAATGCTTTTGCAGATCCGGTGCAGAAAATACAGCAAGACGTAGCTGAAGCTCAAAATCTTTCACAAAATCAATAGATATATCTAAAGGAGCCTTTTCATTGCTCCTTTTTATAATTCTATTCAATATCATTTATATACTCAATAATATTCCAAAACTCTTCCCAATCTAGACCAACTTCACCACAAATCTGCACATCAGAATAACCTTTGTCTAGTAATTGTTTTACTATTTCTATGTTATCATTCAATTATATAATCATTGACTTATAGTTTGTTTAAGTCAATGAACTCACCTCTCTTTCTTTTATAAT
This sequence comes from Clostridium nitrophenolicum, assembly GCF_055391695.1. NCBI lineage: Bacteria > Bacillati > Bacillota > Clostridia > Eubacteriales > Clostridiaceae > Clostridium > Clostridium nitrophenolicum. The sequence goes on along the minus strand of NZ_AP042469.1, from coordinate 4,160,135 downwards.
GAAACTGCAATTAATATATAAGTATAGTGCTGAATATAATACTATAAAGCAATAATATTAAGGAGTGTTGTAAATTTAAATTACAAAAAAATTAGTTATAATTTAATTATATTGATTATATGTATAATTTTTACTATAATAATAAGGCACTATTTTAAACTTTTTTTCTTTATAGTTATAATGATGTTTCTATGTTCTCCTATTTATAATTTGTTATTCAATAATAATTTATTTAATAATAAAGCTAATAATTTAATTAGCATAGTATTTGTTGACAGCATATCTTCTGGAAAATAAGCAGATACCTATAGCTTATTTTCATATTCTATAGGCAATATAACTGCTTACTTTATTTTGGAAGATAAATATGTTATAGTTAATCTTGCTATAGAATTTATATCTAAGTATAGGGTTTTTGTTATAAGAAAAAAATTAGGAGATATTATATAGAGAGAAATTGTTAACACAAAGTTTATGAACTATAGACTTGAAGTCCATCTACTATTTATTATATTATCTCTTTATATAGTATTAAATTTTTGGATTTAAGTTCTATTATATGTAATTGTTATATAGGAAAATTTAAGACACTAAAGCTTGAGGCATCTTTAAAAAATAATTAATTAGTATGTTAGCCTATTTTGGATTGTTATTTTATTTCAGATGCCTAATCAGAATTAGGAGATGTTCAAATGAGAAAAGTTTCAATACTTGGTGCCACAGGTTCTATAGGAACCCAAACACTTGATGTCATAAGAAAAGAAAAGGATAGATTCCAACTTACTGCTATCTCTGCAAACAGCAACTGGGAAAAAGTCATAGATATAATCAATGAATTCAATCCGCCTTATGTTGTATTAACAGAAGAAAAAGCTTATAGAGAAGTTAAAGAGTATTGCACTAATATAGGCAAAAACACAAAAATACTCTTTGGTATGGAGGGACTAAATACAATAGCAAGTTTGTCAGAGGTAGACATAGTGGTAACCTCTGTAGTTGGAATGGTAGGGTTAGTGCCTACAATTACTGCAATTAGGTCAGGAAAAGATATAGCTTTAGCAAATAAAGAAACACTAGTTACAGGTGGAAAGCTTGTTATGTCAGAAGCTAAAAAACACGGTGTTAAAATACTTCCTGTAGATTCAGAACATGGAGCTATATTCCAATGCCTTCAAGGAAATGAAAAATCTTCAGTAAACAAAATCTTACTCACAGCGTCAGGAGGACCCTTTAGAGGAAAAAAAGAGTATGAACTATCTGAAGTTACGGTAGATGAAGCTTTAAAGCACCCAAGATGGAATATGGGAAAAAAAATATCTATAGATTCTGCCACTTTAATGAATAAAGGTCTTGAAGTAATAGAAGCTCATTGGCTATTTGATATAGATTATGATCAGATTGAAGTTGTAGTTCATCCTGAAAGTGTAATACATTCTATGGTAGAATATATTGATGGAAGTGTAATAGCTCAGATGGGAAGCACAGATATGAAACTTCCTATACAATATGCACTTAATTATCCTGAAAGAAAAAACGCTGTTGTGGAAAAATTAGATTTTTACAAAATGGGAGCTTTAACTTTTGAAAAACCAGATATGGATACATTTAAACCATTAAAGCTTGCATACGAAGCAGGTAAGGCTGGAGGTACAATGCCGGCAATATTAAATGCAGCAAATGAATGTGCAGTAGATTTGTTTCTAAATAAAAGAATTAAATTTTTACAAATAGGCAATATATTAGAGATGTGTATGGATAAGTTTACTATACAACAAAACTATACTTTAGAAGATATATTACAACTAGATAGTAAAGTAAAACGCTATGTTAACGAAAATTTTGGTAAATAGAATTAATTTTAGTTTGGTTGGGAGGAATAACGTTTGTATATTATAATGGCTATCATAGCCTTTGGAGTATTAATTATAATTCATGAATTAGGCCATTTTACATTAGCAAAATTAAATGGAGTAAAAGTAGAAGAGTTTGCTATAGGAATGGGACCAAAGCTTTTTGGGGTAAAAGGAAAGGAAACAACATACTCAATAAAACTATTACCAATAGGTGGATACGTAAAAATGTTAGGAGATGAAGGGGAAAGCACAGACCCTAGAGCTTTTAACAACAAAAGACCCTTACAAAAGTTGAGTATTGTAATTGCAGGTCCTATAATGAACTTTATACTTGGAATAGTTTTATTTGCATCTATTGCAGGTTTAAGAGGTTATTTATCTCCAGAAGTAAGTAAGGTGGTGCCAAATCAGCCAGCAGATGTGATGGGGATTAAAGCTGGAGACAAAATAGTAAAAGTAAATGGATCTAAGGTCTTAACCTGGGAGGATTTTGTAACAGGAGTGTATATAGCTAATGGTACACCAATTGATATAACATATATGCGCGGCAGCGAAACAAAAACTGTAAAAGTTGCGCCAGTTAAAGATCCTAATGAAAATAGATACATAGTTGGTATATATCCGACTACAGTTGAGAAACCTACAGTTACACAATCCGTAACCTATGGATTTATAGAGACTAACTCATTAGTAAAACAAACATTTAGTTTCTTTAAAACATTATTTAAAGGTAATGCATCTATGAATGATGTAGGTGGACCACTGACAATAATTAAAGTTTCAGGGGCAGCAGCTAAGGCTGGAGTATTAAGTCTAATGGCTTTTGCAGCATATATAAGCATACAATTAGCTATATTTAATATTATACCTTTTCCGGCTTTAGATGGAGGATATATACTATTATTTTTATTTGAAATAATCACAGGTAAAAAGGTTGATGAGAATAAGGTAGGCTTGATAAATTATGTAGGATTTGCTATTCTGATGACTTTGATGGTACTGGTAACCATCAAAGATATATTGTATCCTATTAAATTTTAATTCATAATAAATATAAGATAAATAATTGGGAATTAGAAATTGTGTAATTCGATTTTTAATTCCCAATTTCCAATTTTTTTAGGGAGATGAAATAAGTGAAAAGAGTAAAAACTAAAAAGATAAAGGTTGGAAATATACATATTGGTGGAGATTCAAAAATAGCAGTACAGTCTATGACTAATACAGATACAAGAAATGTAAAGGAAACTATTGCACAGATATATAAGCTTCAAGAAGCGGGTTGTGATATAATAAGATGTGCTGTTCCTGACATGGAAGCCGGTAATGCAATAAAAGAAATAGTAAATAATATAAATATTCCACTAGTTGCAGATATTCATTTTGATTACAGATTAGCTCTGACATCTATTGAAAATGGTGTATCAGCACTTAGAATTAATCCAGGTAATATAGGAAGTATAGATAAGGTAAAAGAAGTAGCTAAAGCAGCTAAAGATAAGAATGTACCAATAAGAATAGGCGTGAATTCAGGTTCTTTAAAAAAAGAGATATTAGATAAGTATGGCAAAGTGTGCCCGGAAGCTTTAGTAGAGAGTGCGTTAGAACATGTTAGAATACTAGAAAACGTAAATTATGATAATATAGTCATATCTATTAAGTCTTCAAATGTTATGCAAATGATAGATAGCTACAGAATGATCTCAAAAGTTGTAGATTATCCTCTTCATTTAGGAGTTACAGAGGCTGGTACAATATGGAGAGGAACAATTAAATCAAGTGTGGGAATAGGTGCGTTGCTAAGTGAAGGAATAGGAGATACTATAAGAATATCCCTAACGGGGGATCCCGTGGAGGAGATAAAAGTTGGCAGAGAAATTTTAAAATCTCTTGGATATTTAAATGAAGGAATAGAGTTTATATCATGTCCTACTTGCGGAAGAACACAAATAGATTTAATTAATATAGCAGAAGAAGTGGAAAGAAGACTTATAAATTATAATAAAAATTTAAAGGTTGCAGTAATGGGGTGTGTAGTGAATGGTCCAGGAGAAGCAAGAGAAGCTGATATAGGAATAGCTGGAGGAAATGGTGAAGGGCTTATTTTTAAAAAAGGTAAGATAGTTAAAAAAGTTAAGGAAGAAGAATTAGTTGACGAATTGATAGAGCAAATAAAGAATATGTAATTAAATTATTCGCATTAAATATTTTAAGAAGAGTAATAAATTTTTTAGACTTAAGCCATTTTTTAACTTTTCCTTGAAATAATTAATGTAGTATGTTAGAATGGAGTTAGCAAATCTACAGAACTATGTTAACTGTTGTAAAGAGTGGGTACTGACCCGCTCTTTCTATTTTTAAAAAACGCAGCTTATGTTGCGTTTTTAAATTAGCGTAATATTTTATGCAATTTTTTTATAAAAAGTCATTTTTTATTGTAAATTGCAGAATATATAGGTAAGGAGGGATTGAAATGAATAAAAATGCTTTAATAGATAAACTTATAGAACTAATTAGACCAATAGTAGAAGAGTTGAATTATGAACTTTATCATTTAGAATATGTAAAAGAAGGTCAAGAAAATTATCTGAGAATATATATAGAAAAAGAAGATGGTGGAATATCACTAGAAGACTGTGAAAAAGTAAGTAGAGCTGTAAGTGATATGCTAGATGTAGAGGATCCTATAGCTGAGGCATATTATCTAGAAGTTTCATCACCAGGAATGGAAAGGGTTTTACATACAGATAAACATTTAGGAAGATATATTGGAAGTAATGTTTTAGTAAAGATATCTGGATTATTAAATGGAAAGAAAAAATTTGAAGGTGAGCTTTTAGGATTTAACTCTCAGGAACTAAAGATAAAATACCAAGATGAAGATCTTTCTATTCCAAGAGATAAGATTTCAAGTGTAAGTCTCAGATGCGAACTTTAAGGGAGGGTATTTTTAGGAAATGAACCAGGAATTTATAGAAGCCTTAAAAGAAATAGTTAAAGAAAAAGGTATAAGTGAAGATTTGTTGTTTACAACTATAGAAGATGCATTAGTTGCCGCATATAAGAAAAATTACGCTAATTTAGGCGGAAATAACCAAAATGTTAAAGTGACAATGAACAGAGAAAATGGAGAAATTCATGTTTATTCTCAGAAAAAAGTTGTGGATGAAGTTTATGACGAAGTAAATGAAATAAGTTTAGAAGAAGCAAAGGAAATAGATCCTAACTATAATATTGAGGATATAGTAAGTATTGAAGTAACTCCTAAAAAGTTTGGAAGAGTAGCAGCGCAAGCAGCAAAACAAGTTGTTATTCAAAGAATAAAGGAAGAAGAAAGAAGAATTATCTATAGTGAATTTGCAGAAAAAGAAGACGATATTATCACAGGTGCTGTTATTAGAAAAGATAAAAATAACGTACTAGTTGATTTAGGCAAGACAGAGGCAGTGCTGGGACCTAATGAGCAAATGCCAGGTGAGAAATATAACTTCAATGATAAGTTAAAATTATATATTGTTGAAGTTAAGAGTACAACAAAAGGTCCGCAAATTGTTATTTCAAGAACACATCCAGGTCTAATAAAAAGACTGTTTGAGCTTGAAGTACCTGAAATATTTGATGGTACAGTTGAAATCAGAGCTATTGCAAGAGAAGCTGGATCAAGAACAAAAATATCAGTGTTTTCAAATGATGAAAATGTAGATCCAATGGGAGCATGTGTAGGGCCTAAAGGCATAAGAGTGCAAAATATTGTAAATGAGCTTAAAAATGAAAAAATTGATATCATAAAATGGAGTAAGTTACCGGAAGAATATATTGCAAATGCATTAAGTCCAGCAAAAGTCTTAGATGTAACACTAGATGAGGATAATAAATTTGCTCAGGTAATAGTGGATGATAACCAGTTATCCTTAGCTATTGGTAAAGAAGGACAGAATGTTAGATTAGCAGCAAAACTTACTAGTTGGAAAATTGATATTAAAAGTAAATCACAAGCTGGAGTTAATTTTAAGGAAACTATAAATGAAGATGACGACCAGTTTGTAGATGAATAATAAATAAAGCAATATTTAATTTTAGGTGAGGTGGTTTTTGTATGAAGCAAAAAAAAGTACCACAAAGAATGTGCACTGGATGCATGGAAATGAAGCCTAAGAAAGAACTTATAAGGGTTGTTAAAGATACTGATGGAGACATTTCAGTAGATTTGACTGGTAAGAAAAATGGAAGAGGAGCCTATGTATGCAGAAATATCGAATGCTTGGAGAAAGCCTTCAAAGCAAAAAGATTGCAGAAAAATTTAGAGGCTCAAATAGATGAAGAAATTTATGTAAGATTGAGAGATGAAATACAGCATGAAAGATAAATTTCTCCAATTTTTAGGCTTAACGAAACGTGCAGGAAAGCTTTTAGAAGGGTATAATAAATGTGAGGATGCAATAAAAAGGAATAAAGTGTATTTAATAATACTATCTTCTGATGCATCTGACAATACAGCAGATAAATTCCTAAAGTATGGTGAAAAATATAAAACACCTGTTTTAAAGGGATACGATAAGGACGAATTAGGAAGCGCTTTGGGAAAGGAAGAAATAAAAATCCTAGGCGTTACAGATTTAAAAATGAGCGAACGGTTAATTAGTATATATAAAGACATCGAAAAAATTTAGTGTCGGGGGTGAATGCTATGTCAAAAGTAAGAATTTATGAATTATCCAAAGAATTAGAAATATCAAGCAAAGATTTAATTAGTATTCTGCTAGACGAATTTAGCATAGAAGTAAAGAATCACATGAGTGTGATAGAGGAAGAAGATGCGGAATTAATAAAAGAACTTTTAGCAGAAAGAAGGAAAGAGGAAACTAATTCTGGCGAAGATATAGTAGAAAAATATGAAGAGTTAGTTGAAGATAATAAAACAAAAAATCGCAAGAAAAATAAAGGTAAAATCAAAGGTAGGGACGATCAAGGTAATTACACAGAAAATGAAGATAGTGATGAGAAAGTAATTGAAATAGATGATACAATTACTGTAAAAGAGTTATCAGAGAAGTTAAATGCATCTTCAATAGAAGTTATAAAGCAGCTAATATTTATGGGAGTAATGGCGGCTATAAATCAAGAAATTGACTTTGAAACTGCTGAAAAATTAGGAGAAAAATTTAATGCTATTGTAGTTAAAAAAGAAAGAGATATTGATAAAGAAGCTGTAGAGCAGATAGATGAAGATGAAGAAGAAGATACTAACTTAGAAAAAAGACCTCCTGTTATAACTGTTATGGGTCATGTTGACCATGGTAAAACATCATTATTAGATGCTATAAGAAAAGCTAAAGTAACTGAAACAGAAGCAGGTGGAATTACTCAGCACATAGGTGCTTATACTGTAACTATAAATGATGAAAAGCTTACTTTCCTTGATACTCCAGGTCACGAAGCCTTTACAGCTATGAGAGCTAGAGGAGCCCAAATTACTGATATAGTTATTTTAGTTGTAGCTGCAGATGATGGAATAATGCCTCAGACTGTAGAAGCTATAAACCACTGTAAGGCAGCAAATGTTCCAATGGTAGTAGCTATAAATAAAATGGATAGACCAGGAGCTAACCCAGATAGAGTTAAGCAAGAGTTAACTGAGCATGGATTGTTAGCTGAAGACTGGGGTGGAGATATAATCACTGTACCTGTATCAGCTCATACTAAAGAAGGAATAGATACATTACTTGAGATGGTTCTATTAACTGCTGAAATGCAAGAATTAAAAGCAAATGCTAATAGAAATGCTAGAGGAACAGTAGTAGAAGCTAAGCTTGATAAAGGCAGAGGACCAGTTGCTACATTACTTGTTCAAAATGGTACTTTACATGTAGGTGATTCTATAATTGTAGGAACTACATATGGAAGAATTAGGGCAATGTTTGATGATAAAGGAAAGAAAATTAAGTCTGCCGGACCATCAATACCAGTTGAAATACTTGGACTATCAGAAGTACCTGCTGCAGGTGATAGATTCTATGAAGTAAAAGATGAAAAAACTGCTAGGGATATGGCTGAAAAGAGAAAAGAAAAGGTAAGAGCTGAGTACTTACAATCAACACATAAAGTTTCTCTTGAAGACTTATATAGCCAAATTAAAGAGGGAAAAGTAAAAGAGTTAAATATAATTGTTAAAGCGGATGTTCAAGGTTCTGTAGAAGCTGTAAGACAATCACTTCAAAAGTTATCTACTGATGAGGTTAAGGTTAGAGTTATACATGGAGCTGTTGGAGCTATAACAGAAGCAGACGTTACTCTTGCATCTGCATCTAATGCTATAATTATAGGATTTAATGTAAGACCAAATGATAATGCTGTTGTAGTAGCAGAAAAAGAATCTGTTGATGTGAAGAGTTATAGAGTTATATATAATGCAATAGATGATATTAAGGCTGCTATGGTGGGAATGCTTGAACCAGATTATAAAGAAGTAATTCTTGGTAAAGCGGAGATAAGACAGACATACAAAATATCCAATGTTGGAACTATAGCAGGATGTTATGTACTTGATGGAAAATTAACAAGAAATAGCAGTATAAGAGTTATAAGAGATAGTATAGTTATATTTGAATCACAACTTGCATCTTTAAAGAGATTTAAAGATGACGCAAAAGAAGTTGCAGCAGGTTATGAATGTGGTCTTTCTGTTGAAAAATTCAATGATATAAAAGATGGAGATATAATAGAAGCTTATACTATGGAAGAAATTAAAAAGAAAGAACTATAATTTTAATTGTAATTGAGAATTAAGCTATAACTTGACTGTTAGTAGCTGCACAAAAATGAGGTGAATTGTATGGCTAAATATAGAGGCAATAGAATAAATGAGGAAATGAAAAAAGAAATAAGTAGTATAATTCAAAATGACATAAAAGATCCAAGACTTACTGCAATGATAAGTGTAACAAAGGTTGATGTAACAAAAGACTTAAGATATGCTAAGGTTTATGTTAGTTTATTTGGTAATGATGATTCTAAAAAAAGCACTTTAGAAGCATTGAAAAGTTCCTCAGGTTTTATTAGAAGAGAAATAGGTCATAGAATAAACTTAAGATATACACCAGAAATAATTATTGAATTAGATAACACTATAGAACAAGGTATGCATATTGATGCTTTATTAGAGAAAATAAAGGAGAAAGAGCATCATGATAATGAATAAAATCCTGGAAAAGATAAAGGAAAGTAATAGAATAGCTATTACTTTCCACATTTCTCCTGATGGCGATTCTTTAGGAACGTCATTAGCTTTGATGCAGGGACTGCGTAAAATAGGCAAAGAGGTATATATACTTTCCAAAGAAGATATACCTAAAGATTTTAGTTTTTTACCTTGTTCAGAGGCTGTTGATGGAAAAAGGTATGAGGTAGTTCCTGGCACTGAATGTGTCATAGTTTTAGATTGCGGCGATGTAAAAAGAATTAATGCTCATATAAACTTTGAAGATAGAAATTATACTTTGATAAACATAGATCACCATATGTCAAATGAACTTTATGGTGATTTAAACTATGTAGATACTAATGCATCAGCTATGTCTGAAATAATATATCAAATGCTTCGTATTATGGGAATAGACATAGACCAAGATATGGCTAAGTGTCTTTATACGTCATTAATTACGGATACAGGGTCATTTAAGTACTCCGGGACTACATCTGTAACCCATACAATAGCAGGTGATCTTATTAACACTGGAATCGATTTTAGCGAAATTCATAGAATTATTTTTGACAATAAAAAATTTGAAAGAATAAAACTGTATGGAAAAGCTATTGATAAAATGGAGCTTATAGGAAGTAAAATATGTGTTATGTCATTAACTAATGATATGCTGTTAGAACTAGGTATTGATAATAACACAGATACGTCTGATATTATAACCTTCGGCATGCAGGTAGACTCTGTTGAAGTTGCTGTGTTGATAAAAGAAACAAAGGTCGGTGTAAAGATGAGCTTAAGATCGAAGAATGCTGTTGATGTGCGAAAAATTGCAGAAAAGTTTGGTGGAGGCGGCCATATAAAGGCTTCAGGTCTTTCTATGGAAAATAAAACGGTAGAAGAAGCTAAGGCAATAATAATTAAGGAACTAGAAAAAGAGTTGATATAAATGGATGGAATATTAAATATAAATAAACCTACAGGCATGACCTCATTTGATGTAGTAAGAAAGGTAAAGGCAATAGCTAAGACCAAGAAAGTAGGCCATACAGGAACATTAGATCCTGAGGCTTCAGGGGTATTACCAATATGCATAGGTCGTGCCACAAAGCTTGTTGATTATATAATGAATGATTATAAAATATATAAAGTAGAGTTAAGACTTGGTGTTGTAACAGATACTTATGATAGAGAAGGTAAAGTTTTAAAAAACGAAGATGTTACCTTATCTAAAGAAGAAGTTGAAGAGGCAATAAAAAGTTTCATAGGAGAAATAGACCAGATTCCTCCTATGTATTCTGCTTTAAAGGTAAATGGACAGAGATTATATTCCCTTGCAAGACAGGGTATTGAAGTTGAAAGAAAAGCAAGGAGAATCAATATATATAATATAGATATACTAGATATAAAAGTTCCTACTGTAACATTTAATGTAAAATGCTCTAAAGGCACTTATATTAGAAGTCTTTGCTATGATATTGGTGAAAAGCTAAAATGCGGTGGAGCCATGTGGAATCTTCAAAGAGTTCAAACAGGAGCCTTTAATATCTTAGACTCCGTAGAACTGGAACACTTAAATAGTGATAATATATTAGAGTATTTAATTCCAATGGACAAAGCTCTTAGTGAATATCCAGAGATACATTTAGATGAAAAATACGAAAAACTTGTATTTAATGGAGTGACTATAAAAGACAAATCGCTACTAAATGATATAGAAAATGATAGATTATATAGAGTATATTTAAAAAATAATGAGTTTATTGGAATAGGTGTAAAAAATAGTATGGGATTTAAAATTGCTAAACTACTTGTTCAGAGGTAATACAGTATGATTGTAATGGAAGATAATTTTAAAGAGTATTTACAACAAGATACTTATATTGCACTAGGAAGCTTTGATGGACTTCATATAGGACATATGAGTTTAATTGATAAAACCATTAGGTTAGCAAAAAAAAATAATGCTAAAAGTATGGTTTTTACTTTTAAAGATCATCCATTAGCAACTATTAATGCAGAATTAGCACCAAAGCTTATTATGGATAATAATACTAAATTAAAAGTATTAGAAAGTAAAGGTTTGGATATAATAAATATGGTAGGATTTAACATAGAATTTATGAAGTTAAATCCAGAGGATTTTATTATAAACTTAGTAAGTCACTATAGACTTAAAGGTTTAATTGTTGGCTTTAATTATAGATTTGGATATAAAAATCTTGGTGATGTAGAGTTACTAAAGAAGATGAGCAAAATCCTTGGATTTTCCTTAAATATAGTTGAACCTGTTAAATTTAAAAGCCAAATAGTAAGCAGTTCAATTATAAGAAGCATTATATGTGACGAAGGAGATATAAAGAAGGTTAATAAAATGCTCACAAGACCTTTTATGATGCAAGGGGCTGTTATAAAAGGAAAACAATTAGGAAGAAAGCTGGGCTTTCCAACTAGTAACCTAGATTATGATAAAAGATTTGTAATCCCTAGAGGGGGAGTCTATTATACCATAGTTGAGTATAATAGGAACTTATTTAGAGGAATTACAAATATCGGTTATAACCCAACAGTAAATAATAATAAATTGAGCATTGAAACCCATATATTGGACTTTAATGAGGATATATATAATAAGAATATAAAAATATACTATATCGATAGAATAAGAGATGAAAAAAAGTTTAATTCCCTACAGGAATTAATCGATCAATTAAAAAAAGACAAGGTTTTTGCAAGAAAGCAAAAATTAGAAATTAATTTTAAAAATTAATTTACAACATTATTTTTATTTGCTATAATAACATTCGTGAACCTTATTCTAAGAAATTCGACTTGCCGACGGCTTTCTTGGACTATAGGGGATTTTAAATTTTGGAGGTGCATACACATGAATAAGGCAGTTAAAGAAGAAATAATGCAAAAACATGCAAGACATGAAGGAGATACTGGTTCTCCAGAAGTGCAAATAGCACTACTTACTGAGAGAATAAATCACCTAAATGATCACTTAAAGACACACAAGAAAGACCATCACTCAAGAAGAGGTCTTTTAATGATGGTTGGTAAAAGAAGAGGTCTTCTTAATTATTTAATGAAGCAAGATATTGAAAGATACCGTGCTATCATAGCAGTGTTAAAGTTAAGAAAGTAATTCTAGAGCGGCTAATACCGCTCTATTATTTTAAAAATTTTACATGGAATTAAAATGTAAAATTGGGTTACCATAATAATTATTTATGTTAAAAATTAATAACTAAAGTTGTATAATAATGTTGATAAATAATGATAATAATAATATTGAAACCTGTGAAGGGAGGTTAATTTATGAGTCAAATAATGGAGACTACTGTTGCTGGAAGAACGTTAAAAGTTGAATACGGTAAAGTAGGTATGCTATCAAATGCTGCTGTACTTGTAAGTTATGGAGATACAGTAGTATTAATTAATGCCAATGCTTCAGATAAACCAAGGGAAGGAATAGACTTTTTCCCTTTAAGTATAGAATATGAAGAGAGACTATATGCTGTAGGTAAAATTCCAGGAGGTTTTATAAAGAGAGAAGGTAAACCTTCTGAAAAAGCAATATTACATGGTAGAGCTATAGATAGACCTTTAAGACCGTTATTTCCTAAAGGATACAGAAACGATGTTCAAGTAGTATGTACTGTAGTTTCTGTAGAACAAGATAACTTACCGGAAATACTAGCTGTCAATGGTGCATCAATAGCCTTATGTATTTCAAGTATTCCGTTCACTACTCCAGTAGCAACGGTATCTGTAGGTTTAGTAGATGGTGAATTTATTATAAATCCTACTTTAGCTCAAAGAGAAAAAAGCACTCTAAATCTAACTGTATGTGCTACTAAAGAAAGAGTAATGATGGTTGAAGCTGGAGGTCAGGAGATACCGGAAGATGACATGTATAATGCTATTATGTTTGGATTTGAAGAATGTAAAAAAATAGTTGCATTCCAAGAAGAAGTAATGGCGAAAATGGGAAAAACAAAGGTTATTCCTGAATTATATAAAGTTGATGAAGCAATAGAACAAGATGTTAGAAACTTTGCTTTTAATATGGTAAAAGAAGCTATGTACATAATGGATAAAGACGAAAGAAATGCAGCTATAGATGCTGTAAAAGTAAAGATTAATGAGCAATTTAGCGAAAAATATCCTGATAATGGTTCAGACATAGCGGATACAATTTATGGAATGCAAAAAGAAATAGTAAGAAATATGTTATTAAATGAACATAGAAGACCTGATGGAAGAGATTTTAATGAAGTAAGACCTATAAGCTGTGATGTTGCATTACTTCCAAGAACTCATGGTACAGGACTATTTACAAGAGGAATGACTCAAGTAATGACTGTAGCAACATTAGGTGCACTAGGAGATGTTCAAATTCTTGATGGACTTGGTTCAGAAGAATTTAAAAGATATATGCATCACTATAACTTCCCATCATATAGTGTTGGAGAAGTTAGACCTCTAAGAGGACCTGGAAGAAGAGAAATAGGTCATGGTGCATTAGCTGAAAAGGCTTTAGAACCACTTATTCCAAATGAAGATGAATTCCCATACACAATAAGACTTGTGTCAGAAGTGTTGAGTTCAAATGGATCAACATCTCAAGCAAGCGTATGTGGAAGTACATTAGCGCTTCTTGATGCTGGTGTTCCAATAAAAAGACCTGCAGCAGGAATAGCTATGGGACTTATAACTAGTAAAGACTTATCTAAAGAAGAAGTTATAACTGATATACAAGGTATAGAAGACTTCTTTGGAGACATGGATTTTAAAGTGGCAGGAACAGAAGTTGGAATTACTGCTATTCAATTTGATACAAAAATTCATGGTCTATCTAATACATGTATAAGAGAATCTTTAGATAAGGCAAGAGTTGCTAGATTACACATATTAGGAAAGATGAACGAGTGTATTTCAGAGCCAAGAGAAGAATTATCTAAGTATGCTCCAAAAACATACACTATGACTATTGATCCTGATAAGATAAGAGATGTAATAGGAGCTGGCGGTAAAGTTATAAATAAGATAATTGCTGAAACAGGCGTTAAAATTGATATAAAAGAAGATGGAAAAATATTTGTAATGTCCGATGATAGCGTATGTGCTAAGAGAGCTCTCAAAATAATAGATGATTTGACTAGAGAAGTTAAAGCTGGAGAAATATATCTTGGTAAAGTAACTAAGATAGCTAACTTCGGAGCATTTGTTGAAATACTTCCAGGAAAAGAAGGCTTAGTTCATATATCAAAACTTGATTTTGCGAGAGTAAATAAAGTGGAAGATATAGTTTCTCTAGGAGACGAGATACTAGTTAAGGTAACTGAAATTGACAATCAAGGTAGAATTAATCTTTCAAGAAAAGATGCTATAAAAGACTCAGAAGAAAAAAATTCAGAAGAGAAAGCTTCAGAAGAAAAAGCTTCAGAAGAAGAATAAAAATAGAAGGGCATTATTGTGCCTTTTTATTTTTATATACTATTTTATTCTATTATAAAATTATCTGCCATGTGGTATAATATTGGTGAATTTACTTATATTTCCAGAAGTCAAATATTAATTTTTGAGGTGGCACTGATGTATAATTTATTTAAATTAGATAACGGATTGAGAATAGTTTTAGAAAATATTGATTATGTTAATTCAGTAAGTGTAGGTTTATGGGTAGAAAATGGCTCAAGAAATGAAGATAAAAATAATAACGGGATATCTCATTTTATTGAACATATGTTTTTCAAAGGGACAAAAAATAGAACAGCATTGCAAATTGCAGAGTGCATAGAGGATGTTGGAGGACAAATTAATGCTTTTACAGGAAAAGAAGCTACTTGTTTTTATATTAAAGCATTAGATTCTCATCTAGAACTTGCTTTAGATGTAATATCAGATATGCTTTTTAATAGTAAATTTTTACCAGAAGATATTGAAAAAGAAAAAGGTGTAGTAATTGAAGAAATAAAAATGAGTGAAGATTCTCCAGAAGATGTGCTAATGGATCTTCATAGCTCAGCAATTTGGGGCAATGATCCTTTATCGCTTCCTATACTAGGTACAGCAGAAACAGTAAAATCTTTTGATAGAGAGCAAATAGTTAATTATATTTCGTCTTACTACATACCTGAAAATTCTGTTATATCTATTTCAGGAAAATTTGATGCAAAAGCTGTAGAGAAGCTTGTGGATAAATATTTTGGAAACTGGAACAGCAGTAATAAAGAAGTAACTAATTATTCAAGACCAAATATTTCAACAAGTCACTTATATAGGAAGAAAACTATAGAACAGCTTCATTTAAGCTTAGGAATACCAGGTATTGAATCTGGTAAAGATGAATTATATTCATTACTTCTCTTGAGCAATGTATTTGGAGGAGGAGCATCTTCTATATTGTTCCAAAAGATAAGAGAAGAAAAGGGATTGTGTTATTCTATTTATTCATATATATCATCTTTTAGAAATACCGGTGTTGTAAGCATATATACTAGTTTAAATCCACAGTATGCGGCAGATGCATTATACATGATAAAGGATGAAATGGATAAGTTTATTAAGAATGGTATAAGTGATGAAAAGCTTCTTAAAGCAAAAGAACAGTTAAAAGGTAGTTATATTCTAGGACTAGAAAGTACTAGCAGTAGAATGTTCAACAATGGAAAATCAGCATTATTTTTGAATAGAATAAATAAACCTACAGATATAATAGAAAAAATAAACAATATTAATAAAGACAAATTAAATGAAGTTATGCAAAAGACTTTTGTAAAGGGTATAACAAATGCAGCCTTTGTAGGGGAAGAAATAGATCTAGAAGTTTTAAAGAATGTAATTAGTAAAGATGTAGTACCTTTTAAAAATTCAAAAATAAATTCTATATAAGATATTTTTGCTCAGTATTTATTTTTGATACTTAAATAAATGTAATAACTCCTTAGTATAATTCATAATATAAAAATAATAGGTTGTATTATTTTTTAGAGGATAGTTGATAGAGGACAATTGACAGAGAAGGTGAGTTTTCTTCCTTACGTCAGAAGACTAATTTATTTTTTTAGGCTTGTTTTGCTAAAGCAAAACATCACTAACTTAAGCAGACATCCAAAATCTGCGATTTTGAGATGGTCGCTTACTCCTGCGAAACAAAAGAGCAGGAGTTTCTTATAAATTTAAAGATTTTTCTTAGTCTAGCGGAGAAAAATCCTCCTTCACTGTCCTCTGTCAATTGTCAATTGTCCTCTATTAAAAATATTGCTTTGCAATATTTTTAAATTATTAAGGAGGTATATATATGAGTGAAAATGTAAAGTTTTATAGTGAGATGGAAAGATACGAGATTATAAACGTAAATGATGGAGATAGATTTAACTGCTTGGGTAATAATGATATAATAATTGATGAAGATGGTAATCTAAAACTATTAGTTCTTAATGACAATAAATCTAAGTTTGGTTTATTTTCTAAAAGTGAATTTGTAGAAGTACCATGGGAATATGTAAAAAAAATAGGTTCAAAAACAATAATTATTGATGCAGAAGAAAAAGTATTAAAGAGATCTCGTTAACATATTGGAGATCTCTCTAATATACTATTATTAGAAAAAGCGATGGAGGGTAAAAATGAAAATATTAGTACAAAAGTTTGGAGGAACTTCTGTATCTACTGACGACAGAAGAGAGTTAGTAGTTCAAAAGATATTAAAGGCAAAAGAAGAAGGTTTCTCGACCGTAGTAGTAGTATCTGCTATGGGCAGGAAAGGACAGCCTTATGCAACAGATACCCTTCTTTCTTTAATAAGTGATGAATACAAAAGAGTTAATACTTTAGGGATGGATTTACTTATGAGCTGTGGTGAAATTATAAGCACTGTAGTGATGAGTGATGTATTATCTAAAAATAGTTTGCCGGCTGTTCCATTAACTGGAGGACAAGCGGGTATTATTACAGACAATAATTATAATAATGCATCTGTTTCAAGAGTAGACTCAGAAAAGTTGTTAAATATAATAAAAGAAGGAAAAATACCTGTTGTGGCTGGTTTTCAAGGCATAAGTGAGAACGGATTTATAACCACTCTTGGAAGAGGAGGTAGCGATGTAACTGCTTCCTTGCTTGGCGCTGCCCTAAAGGCAGAAGAAGTTCATATTTATACTGATGTAGATGGCATCATGACTGCAGATCCTAGAATAGTTTCAGATGCATCATTAATTGAAAAAATAAGCTATAATGAAGTATTTCAATTTGCAGATCAAGGTGCGAAGGTGATTCATCCTAGGGCTGTAGAAATAGCCATGAAGTCAAATGTAACACTTGTAATAAAAAATACTCTCAGTGATTGCAAAGGCACTGTAATAAATAGCAATGCAATTAGAAATACTCAAAATATTATTACTGGAATAACTTCTATGGACAAAAGAGTACAAGTAACAGTAGAATTAGATGAAAATAAAGAGAATGAAAATTATGATATACTTTTAGATGAATTAGCTCAAAATCTAATAAGTATAGATTTAATAAATGTGTTTCCTAAACAAAAAATATTTACTATAGATGGAAGAGATCTAGATAGCTTTAAGATCATTATGGAAGAACTTGGCCTAATTTATTCATATGTAGAAGAATGCAGTAAGATTGCAATAATCGGAAGTAGAATGAGAGGCCTTCCAGGTGTAATGGCTAAAATATTAAGAGTATTAACTAAGGCAAAAATAGAAGTCCTTCAGACTGCTGACTCTCATACTACGATTTGGTGTCTTGTAGAAAGTAAAAATTCGGAAAAAGCAATAAATACGCTGCATAATGAATTTAAGTTAGGCAGCGAATAAAATTAAAATGAATATCAGTCCCTTATAATGCACAAAATATATTTATGCAAGGAGGGATTGATATGCAAGAAGAAAAAGATAACAAAGGAATTAAAGAGCAGGAAGAAAATAAAGGCAATAAGGAACTGCAGAATATAAAAGAATTAGGTGTACAAAATATTCCTAAAGCTAAAGATAGAATTCAAATATTACCTATAATCGGTCAAATTGAAGGGCATGTGGCGTTACCACCACAAACTAAAACCACTAGGTATGAACATGTTATACCACTACTAATTGCCATTGAGAATGATCCAAATGTTGAAGGAGTACTTGCAGTACTAAATACTGTGGGAGGTGACGTAGAAGCAGGATTGGCAATATCAGAAATGATAAGAAGTTTGAGTAAACCTACAGTATCTTTAGTGATTGGCGGAGGACATTCTATTGGAGTACCTCTTGCTACTGCTGCAGACTACTCCTTTATTTCACCTTCGGCTACTATGATAGTTCACCCAATAAGGATGAATGGCCTTGTTATAGGTGCGCCTCAAACCTTTGAATATTTTAATAAAATGCAGGAGAGAATTATTGAGTTTATAGTGAGAACTTCAAAGATAGATAGAGATAGATTACGTAAACTTATGGCTCAAACAGATGAATTGTTAAATGATATGGGAACTATTTTAATTGGAAAGCAGGCAGTAGACGAAGGATTGATCGATGAAGTTGGAGGTATAAGTGATGCTATTAAAAAACTAGATGTGCTTATACAAGAGAAAAAAAAGGATACTGAAAGTCAGCCATAGGATATTTCCTATGGTGATTTATATTTATAAGTAATTAAGGCATCTTCAAAAAATAACTAGTTAGTATGATAGTATATTTTGAGTCATACTGTGTCGACAGAACCCGTTGATAGAACAACTGTCAGCGGAACCTGTCTACTTGTCTGATGCAAAATATATGTCGCATCCTTGACTTGTTATTTTATTTCAGATACCTAAAAGGAAATATATTAATTATGTAGAATAACTACATAGATAAGTGTTATTACAATTGTCTTGAGGTGATATGATATGGCTAGAAAAACAGAAAAATATGAATTTGATAGGGACATAAAAGGAATTCTTCTAATTACATTAGGAATATTGATGATAATAAGTGTTTTCTCATCAGCATCATCTGGAATTATTGGAAACTTTACTAAAAAAATATTAATAGCTGTAATGGGATTAGGTGCCTTTGTTTTTCCAGTCTTAATAATATTTACAGGATTTTGCTTTGTGTGTAAAAAGAATAAAATAAATTTTAGCAAAAAGTTTTATGGAATTTTACTCTTTATTATTAATACCCTTCTGCTTATACAAATGATAATAATGTCAGAGTATTATGTAAGTAATGATATAGTAAAAGGAATAAGAATACTATATGAAACTGATAGTCCATTACATGGAGGAATTATAAGTTTTTTAATAGATGTACCTCTTTTTAAGTTGTTTGGCAGTGTAGGATGTTACGTGATTTTTTCTTCAATATACATAATATGTTTTATATTAATGAGTAGGATAACAATTTATGATATATTGCATAAAATAAAGTCCGCATTAAAAGAAAGCAATTATATGGAAGAAGACACAATCATTAATGAAAAAGACAAAAAACCAGAAAAAGCTCAACATAGTGGCAGCATAGAAAAAGAAAGCTTTATAAAAAATATTAATAATAGAATAAAGATTTTGGACTTTATGAAATCAGCAGACAAAAATGTTGAAGAAAAACCTGATGCAGATATTAAAGAAAATAAAAATGTACAGCGTAATATTGAGATTGAATGTGCTTCCGATAAGGCAATAGATGATTCAATAAATGAGGAACTGGACAAGCAAATGACAGGTGGTCATATAAGCTTTAATCAAGAATATAATTTTCCATCCGTTGAGTTGCTAAAAACAAATGTCCAGTCAAAGCTTAATAAAGAAGATAAAAAAGAATTAATAAATAATGCTAACAAACTAGAGGAAACTCTAAGCAGTTTTGGAGTAGAAGCTAAAGTTATTCAGGTAAGTAAAGGACCTTCTGTAACGAGATTTGAACTTCAGCCTAGTCCAGGGGTTAAGGTAAGTAAAATTGTAAATCTATCTGACGATATAGCTTTGGGGTTGGCAGCATCAGGAGTAAGAATTGAAGCGCCTATCCCAGGAAAATCTGCTATAGGAATAGAAGTACCAAATAGAGAACTAACAGCTGTTTATTTAAGAGAAGTTATAGAATCTCCAGAGTTTATTAATTCAAGCAAAAACTTAGCCTGTTCATTAGGAAAAGATATAGGTGGAAACTGTGTAGTTTGTGACTTAACAAAAATGCCCCATATGCTTATTGCAGGAGCTACTGGTTCAGGAAAAAGTGTATGTATAAACACATTAATAATAAGTTTGCTCTATAAATATTCCCCGGACAATGTCAAGCTGTTGATGATAGATCCGAAAGTAGTTGAGCTTAGTGTATATAATGGAATACCTCATTTATTAATACCAGTAGTTACAGATCCTAAAAAAGCAGCAGGAGCATTAAATTGGGCTGTACAGGAGATGACAAGGAGATATAAACTTTTTGCAGACAATGGTGTAAGAAATATTGAAAGCTATAATGAACTATATGAAAAAGGAATAACAGAAAATGAGCTTCCTTTTGTTGTAATAATTATTGATGAATTAGCGGACTTAATGATGGTGTGTCCAAATGATATTGAAGACTACATAGGTCGTTTAGCTCAGATGGCTAGAGCTGCAGGAATGCATTTAGTTATTGCAACCCAGAGACCTTCTGTAGACGTTATTACCGGGGTAATAAAGGCTAATATACCTTCAAGAATATCTTTTGCGGTGTCTTCTCAAATTGACTCAAGAACTATATTGGATACAGCAGGTGCTGAGAAGCTTCTTGGGAAAGGAGACATGCTATTCTATCCAGTAGGTGAGGCAAAGCCAATAAGAATTCAAGGAGCATTTATATCTGAAAGTGAAGTTGAAAAGGTAGTTAACTTTATTAAAGATAAACAAGGTGCACCACAATATGAAGATGATATAATAGATCACATTGACACGAATGCCAATGGAGAAAGTTCAGATGCAGATGAATTATTAGAAGAAGCTACTAGAATAGTGGTAGAAATAGGACAAGCATCTACATCACTTCTGCAAAGAAGGCTTAGAATAGGTTATAATAGAGCTGCTAGAATAATTGATCAGATGGAAGAAAGAGGGATAATATCAGGACGAGATGGAAGTAAGCCGAGACAGGTTCTTGTAAAGAGGGAAAACTATGACAGATAAGGAAAGGCTTACTTAATAAAGAGTTGTTTAAGTCTATAATTATTATGTGTGGTAATCATAGGATAAGATAATTCAGTCTTTTATTGTTATAATTTTTCTTGTAAAATATAAAAAGTAGATTTAAAATAAAATATGAAGTTTTGGATTTAATTACTTATCTAATAGGAGGAAAAATAGTGGATAAATTAAAAGTTGGGCTAATAAGTTTAGGCTGTGATAAAAATAGGATTGATTCTGAAATTATTCTAAGTCATATAAATATGGATAACATTATTGTAAATAATCCTAAGGAAGCAGATGTAATAATTATAAATACCTGTGGATTTATTGAATCTGCAAAGCAAGAATCTATAGATACCATTCTCGAAATGTCAAAGTATAAGGAAAGATTTAGTTGCAAGTTAATTGTAGTTACAGGATGTTTAACTCAAAGATACGGTAAGGAGCTCATGGAGCTTTTACCTGAAATAGATATAATGCTTGGAGTAAATGATTATGACAAGCTAAATGAAAGCATAATAAAATGTATGGAAGATAAAAATTCTAAATTTTATAGCTGCAATTATAGTGACTCTACCATAAATGAGGGTAAGAGAATACTCACTACTGCATCCTTTACAGCATACTTAAGAATTGCTGAGGGATGTGATAACTTTTGTACTTATTGCATAATTCCTAAAATTAGGGGAAAGTATAGAAGCAGAAATATAGAAAGCATATTGGAAGAAGCTAAAAATCTTGCAGCTCAAGGAGTAAAAGAACTTATAGTAGTTGCTCAAGATACTACAAGATACGGAATAGATATATATGGACAAAAAATGCTTCCAAAACTTATAAATGAAATATCTAAAGTTGAAGGAATCCAGTGGATAAGAATACTATATTGTTATCCTGAAGAGATTACAGATGAGTTAATAGATGAAATAGCTAATAATGACAAGGTATGTAAGTATTTAGATATTCCCGTTCAACATATAAGCGATGACATATTAAAGCTCATGGGAAGAAGAGGAAGAAAGCAAGAAATAATAAATAACATAAATAAATTAAGAACAAAAGTAGATGAAATAGTAATAAGAACATCTATAATTGTAGGATTCCCAGGAGAAAGCGAAGAAAATTTTAATGAGTTAAAGGATTTTATAAAAGAAACAAAATTTGATAAGTTAGGTGTATTTAAGTATTCTCAAGAAGAAGGAACACCAGCTGCAGAAATGAAAGAGCAAGTTAATGAAGATATAAAACAAAAACGTGAAGAAGAATTAATGATGCTTCAACAAACAATATCAAAAGACATTAATGATAGTAAGATAAATAGAACCTATGAGGTCATCATTGAAGGAAAAGACAAAGAAGTATGGTATGGCAGAAGCCGTGAAATGGCTCCTGAAATAGATGGTCTAATTTATTTTGAAAGTGACAAAAATTTACAAATAGGAACTATGGTTAAGGTTAAAATTACCAATAGCTCCGAGTATGATTTAATGGGAGTTGTATGTAATGAATCTAGCAAATAAACTTACGTTACTTAGAATACTTTTAGTTCCATTTTTTTTAATGTTTATTACGATTAAAGATATTCCTTACGGAAAGGCTATTGCTATAGTTATATTTGTAATTGCATCTATTACAGATAAATTAGATGGATATATAGCGAGAAGTAGAAACCAAATAACTAGGTTTGGTAAATTTATGGATCCATTAGCGGATAAACTTTTAGTTACAGCAGCATTGATTTCCCTTGTAGAGTATCATATTGTACCTGCTTGGGCAGCTATGATAATTATAGCAAGAGAGTTTGCGGTAACTGGATTAAGGTCAATTGCGGCCTCAGAGGGCATAGTTATTGCAGCAAGCAATTGGGGTAAAGCTAAAACAGTGACGCAAATAATTGCCATTATTTTGGCATTGATAAACCTAAATTACAATCATGTATCTCTTGGAATAATTAAAAAGTATATAACTTATCCTCATAAGTTTTTAAATTTAACAACTAATATTGCAATGGCAATTGCGATTGCAATTACAATAATATCAGGGTTAGATTATTTTATTAAAAATAAAGAAGTAATGAGGGCTGACCGATAAAGATAATGTTGTATAAAAGAAAATTTGTAGATGATAAATTAATTTATTGACATTATTTGGTTAAATATTTGAGATGTGTCTATAATTAAAAATAGAAAGTTCCTGACTTTCAGGAACTTTTATTTTTCCATTGAGATGAGACCTATTGAAAAACTATTATAAAATTTGCTCATTCAGTTGACCGTATACATAAGATAGTATATAATATTAGTAGAACAAATGTTCGATTCGAAAGGAAGTGAACCCTATGGGGAATATTAATACTGATAAATTAAAAGCTTTAGAAGCAGCTATGGGGCAGATAGAAAAACAATTTGGAAAAGGTTCTATAATGAAGCTTGGAGAGCACAGTATACTAAATGTTGATGCTGTTTCTACAGGATGTCTTGACCTTGATATAGCTTTAGGCATTGGTGGAGTACCTAGAGGAAGAGTTGTTGAGATATTTGGGCCTGAGTCTTCAGGTAAAACTACTGTAGCACTTCATATAGTGGCTGAAGCACAAAAATCAGGTGGAACAGCAGCATTTATAGATGCAGAACATGCGCTTGATCCTGCATATGCCAAAAATTTAGGCGTAGATATAGAGAATTTAATTGTATCACAACCAGACACTGGAGAACAGGCTCTAGAAATAGCTGAAGCCTTAGTAAGGTCTGGGGCAATAGATGTAATTGTTGTAGACTCTGTAGCTGCTTTAGTTCCTAAAGCGGAAATAGAAGGAGAAATGGGTGACTCTCATGTAGGACTACAAGCTAGACTTATGTCTCAAGCTTTAAGAAAGCTCACAGGTTCTATAAATAAGTCAAAATGTGTAACTATATTTATCAACCAGTTAAGAGAAAAGGTTGGTGTTATGTTCGGAAATCCTGAAACAACTCCAGGTGGTAGAGCATTAAAGTTCTATGCATCAGTGAGAATGGATGTTAGAAGAATAGATTCAATTAAACAGGGCGATGATATTGTAGGTAATAGAACAAAGGTTAAGGTAACAAAGAATAAGGTTGCGCCACCTTTCAAACAAGCTGAGTTTGATATTATGTATAACCAAGGTATATCAAGACCAGGTAACGTTCTAGATGTAGGGGTAAGGGAAGAACTAGTACAAAAAAGCGGTGCTTGGTTCTCTTATAAAGAAACTAGATTAGGACAAGGAAGAGAAAATGCAAAGCAATTCTTGAAGGAAAACCCTGAGATCCTACTTGAAATTGAGAATAAAATTAGAGAAAAATACGAACTGCCTTTGGCTAAAGCTTTAAATGATAATAAAGTAGATAGTGAACAACCAAAAGAAACTGTTGAAAAAGAGTAGTTTCCTAAAAATCGCAAGTATACAATACTTGCGATTTTATTATATATTTATACTTCTATTGGTGATTAGAGAATCAAGTATTGGTTAAAATATAATAGTATAAAGACAGTATTATAACATAATTATTCAATAGATAATTATAATATAATTAATGTAACACTATAAACTTGACAATATGAAAAATATAATATAAAATTAAGACAAATTCTGGTTTATCATTTGCTTAGTAATTACCAGTTGAATAAATATGACACCTTTTCTATGCTTGCATATTTGACTAAATAATAGATACACAAATAAGCGAAGGAGGTGTTCATGTGAGTGGAATTATATACATTATTATTTTCGGTATAATCGTAGCAGTAGGTTTATTTATTGGATTTTATATGACAAAAAGTAAAGCTGATGCTATAAAATCACAGGCTCTTGAAGAGTCTCATAGATTGAAAGAAGAAGCAGAGAGGGCGGCTGAGTCCAAAAAGAAAGAAGCTATTCTTGAAGCTAAAGAAGAAGTTCATAGATTGAGATCTGACTCTGAGAGGGAATTGAGAGAAAGAAGAAACGAAATACAAAGGCTTGAAAGAAGAATAATTCAAAGAGAGGAACTACTTGATAAGAAGAGTGATTCACTTGAAAAAAGAGAAGATAGCCTAAACAAAAAACAGCAGGAAATTGATGAATTGCAAGCAAGTATAGAAGAATTATATGAAAAACAAAGGGAAGAACTTCAAAGATTATCAGGATTAACATCCGAAGAAGCTAAGGAAATATTATTAGAAGAAATTAACAAAGAAATTAAGCATGAAGCAGCAATTATGATTAAAGAGGTAGAATCAAAAGCTAAAGAAGAAGCTGACAAGAAAGCACGAGAGATTATAACTTGTGCAATACAAAGATGTGCAGCAGATCATGTAGCTGAAACTACAGTACATGTTGTTGCTCTTCCTAATGATGAAATGAAGGGAAGAATAATTGGTAGGGAAGGAAGAAACATAAGAACATTAGAAACCCTAACAGGCGTAGATTTGATAATAGATGATACACCTGAAGCAGTAATTCTTTCAGGATTTGACCCAATAAGAAGAGAAGTAGCAAGAATAGCTTTAGAAAAGCTGATAATTGATGGAAGAATTCATCCTGCAAGAATTGAAGAAATGGTTGAAAAAGCTAAAAAAGAAGTTGAAAATGATATCAAAGAAGAAGGAGAACAGGCAACTTTTGAAACTGGAGTACATGGTCTTCACTCAGAACTAATAAAGTTACTAGGAAGATTAAAATATAGAACCAGTTATGGTCAGAATGTACTAAAGCATTCTATAGAAGTTTCATATTTAGCTGGTCTCATGGCTTCAGAACTTGGTATTGATCCGACTCTAGCCAAGAGAGCAGGATTGCTTCATGATATTGGTAAAGCAGTAGATCATGAAGTTGAAGGTCCACATGCCATTATTGGAGCAGAAGTTGCGAAGAAATATCGTGAGTCTTCTGTAATAGTTAATGCTATTGGTGCTCATCATGGTGATGTAGAGTTTCAATCTTTAGAAGCTGTACTCGTTCAGGCCGCAGATGCAATTTCAGCTGCAAGACCTGGTGCTAGAAGAGAAACACTAGAAGCTTATATTAAGCGTCTAGAGAAGTTGGAAGAGATAGCAAACACATGTGAAGGCGTAGAGAAGTCATATGCCATTCAAGCAGGTAGAGAGCTTAGAATTATGATCAAACCAGAAGATGTTGACGATGCAGGGGCTGTTGAGATGGCAAGGAATATTGCTAAGAGAATTGAAAGCGAATTAGAGTATCCTGGTCAAATTAAAGTAAATGTTATAAGAGAAACCCGAGCAATCGAATATGCAAAATAGTTAAAAAAGACAATAATATTCCTTTTGAGTTTTGTAAAATATGAAAACTTTACAAAATTTAGAAGGAATTTTTAATTTTTTGTAGAATAGTATATTGTAGCGACAATAACAAATAAAGTTAATTATAGTATATAGGAGGTTTACCATGGAAGTATTAAAAGTTTCAGCAAAATCAAGTCCAAATTCAGTGGCAGGAGCGCTAGCAGGAGTTTTAAGAGAAAGAGGAGCAGCGGAGATTCAGGCGATAGGTGCTGGTGCATTAAATCAAGCAATTAAAGCAGTTGCTATTGCAAGAGGGTTTGTTGCACCAAGTGGAATAGATTTAGTTTGCATTCCAGCGTTTACTGACATTGAAATAGATGGTGAAGAAAGGACTGCAATTAAATTAATAGTGCAGCCAAGATAAAAAATAATCAAAATATAATAAATTTGTTAAAAAGGGCTTGAATTTAAATCAAGTCCTTTAATTTATGATGAAAATATGTTAAATTAGATGATGTTGACTATATTATAACCTATGATAAAATGTAAAAAGGTATTCACTAATAGATAAGTAGGTAAATATGATATACAATTTTCAGTTTAAATTATTGAGGAGGAAACCTATGGACGTAAAAGCTATATTTCAATTGATGAGGCCTAAGCAGTGGATTAAGAATTTTTTTGTATTTGCTGCAATAATCTTTTCAGGAAAATTTTTTAATGAAAATATATTGTATTTAAATATTGTAACATTTATTTTATTTTGTCTTACATCATCTTCAATATATGTTCTAAATGACATTGTAGATATTGAGAAAGATAGATGTCATCCTGATAAGAAAAAAAGACCTCTTCCAAGTGGACGTGTTTCTTTGAAAACCGCTGTAATTTTAGATATAATAATTGTTTTATGTGTAACATATTTTTCATATAAAATGCTCAGTATTAAGATACTAAGCATATTAGCAATATATATGGTAATAAATATATTTTATTCCTTTAAACTAAAAAATGTAGTAATAATAGATGTAATGATAATAACCTTTGGATTTGTGTTAAGAGTTGAAAGTGGAAGTTTAGCAACAGGAGTTCAAGTTTCTCCATGGTTATTTTTATGTACTATATTATTGGCATTATTTTTAGCTCTTAATAAGAGAAGAAGTGAAATTATAACTTTAAAGGATAGAAGTGGCTCACATAGAAAGATATTAGAGGAATATTCTGTTGAAATGTTAGATAAGATGCTTATTATAGTGACACCATCTATATTAATGGCATACTGTCTCTATACCTTCAGTTCTGTTCAAAGTAAAACTATGATATTTACTATTCCATTTGTGTTGTATGGAATTTTTAGATATGAATATCTTGTAGATAAGAAAAATGTAGGTGGAAAGCCGGAAGACGTGTTTGGAAAAGATATACCATTTTTCATAAATATAATATTATGGGTGATATCAGTTTTAACCATAATATATTTAAAATTATAGAAAGGACATTAGACATTATGAAAAGTAAAAACTCAAAAATAGGTACATACTATAAAGCTGTATTAATTATTGGGTTATTAGTTTCTACATTATGGGTAGTATTTGTAGATACAAAACCATTTTCAGACTTTCAATATTATTATAATCTTGCTGTCGATATAGCAAATGGTTTACCTTGGGGAGATACTTATACATCTGTAGGATATCCTATAGTTCTTGGTGGAATTTTTAAATTATTTGGTTCAAGTTTAATTATTGCTAAAGTATTCAATTTGATTATTACATTTGCATCTAATTTCTGTCTTTTGTTAATACTTAGAAAGTTAGATATAAATGAATTGGATAGAAGAATTATATTTACCTTATTTGTATTTATGCCAAATAATATTGTATATAATAGTATTCTTGGCACAGAAATACTTTTTACTTTAATATTACTAATTATAACTAATATTTATTTTGGACAAATTAGATTCAAGTATATATTAATAGGTATACTTGCAGGACTTAATACAATGATAAAGCCATTCTTTATAGCAATTTTCTTTGCAATATTTATTGTAGAAATATTGAAAGAAAAAAGATTTACATTAGCATTAAAGAATTCTTTTATAGTCTTAATAGTTTGTATAATAGTAATTTCACCATGGATATATAGGAATACAAAACTTGTAGGACAATTTACATATGTATCAAACAATGGAGGTATCGTTTTATATATAAATAATAATTCTCAAAATAATTTAGGTAGATGGATGGCTGCTAGCGATGTTGAAAATTCAATTGTAAAAACACCAGAATATGAAAAAGCAAACATGACTGAAAAAAATAAAATGCTTGGAGATGCAGCAAAAAAATGGATTAAAAGTCATCCAAAAGAATTTTTAACTCTTGGTTTTAAAAGATTGTATAATACTTACTTTGTAAGTGATGATATCTTGTACAGCACTTATGGAAGCAATTTAAGTGATAATACTAAGACGATAATTTTTTCTGTAGCAAATAATATGAGAAACATAATATTTACACCTGCTGTACTATATATTTTAATTTACAGTATAATAATCTTAAGAGCAATTGTCTTAGGGAAAACTCAATTATTAGATAAATTTACATTATATATTGTAGTGATATTTTTTATGTTTACTTCAGTATATTTTATTACAGAAGGCCAAGGAAGATATGCTTTTCCAGAAATATTTATAATGGTATATTGTTTTTATCAATTTATTAAATCAGCAGTATATAAGTTAAAGGAGTTATTTCTATGATTTGGTTAATTCTAACATCGGTTTTTTTAGGTGCTATAGGACAGGTTTTGGTAAAGTACGGAGCTGTAAATCTTGAATTGAATTTTGCGGCAAGGTACATTTTTTCAAGTATATTAAGTATATTAAAAAATGTACCTGTGATGCTGGGAACTATATCTTATGGACTTAGTTTTCTGGTCTGGATAAAAGTTTTGAGTAAGGTTGAATTGAGTTATGCATATCCTATGGTCAGTATAGGATATATATTAATTATGTTTTTCTCTTACTTTATTTTTAAAGAAAACATTTCACTAATAAGAATAGCAGGAGTAATTTTCATTATAATAGGAGTTATATTAGTAGCAAGAAGTTAAAAAAATATATATAATTGATAATTAAGCCAAATGGTGATATATTGTAGTAAATGAATTTTTTTATATTTTGAGAAAACGGGTGATATAATGCTGTACTCAGATTTACACATTCACTCAAACTATTCAGATGGTAAGCTTTCTCCAGAAAAGATAATTGATTTGTCACAATTAAGAAATATAAAGTGTATTTCCATAACAGACCACGACAGTATTGATTCTCAATATATAGTTAAGAATAGAAACTCAGCAAATATAAAAATCATTCCAGGGTTAGAGCTTAGTTCTCAATATAAGGGGATAGAAGTCCATATTCTAGCTTATTTTATTGATTTAGATGACAAGGCTCTTAAAAATAGACTTACTGATGTTAAACAAAGTAGACAAGAAAGGGCTCAAAAGATAATAAGCAAATTAAATGAATTGAATATAGACATAAATATAGAAGATATAGACAAGGAAGATTATGATAGATCTATTGGAAGGCTTCATATAGCCAAAATTCTAGTTAGTAAGGGATTTGCTGAAAGCACTAAAGAAGCATTTCAAAAATATTTAATTAAAAACAGACCTGCATTTGTGGAACGGTGCAAAATAGATTATAAAGAAGCAATGAAACTTATATTGAATGCAAAAGGAGTACCAGTTTTAGCTCATCCCGGAGAGATATATAGGAATATAGAAATAGAAAATATAATAAAAGATTTAAAGTCATACGGATTAAAAGGTATAGAAGTGTTTCATCCAGCGCACTCTTCTAGAACAGTAAATAATTGTTATAATTTAGCTAAAAAATATTCATTAATTATTACTGGCGGAAGTGATTGTCATGGCACTATTGTAAATGGTGATTATACGCTAGGAACTATAGGTATTAATGAAACTTTAACTTATAAATTTTTTAAAGCAAAATATAAAAACTTTCGTGATATGGAGGAAACAAAATGATATTATCAAAAAAAGCTCAGCAAATACAACCATCTATAACTCTAGCAATAACTGCTAAAGCTAAAAAAATGAAAGCAGATGGAATCGATGTTATTGGCTTTGGTGCAGGTGAACCAGACTTTAATACACCAGAAAATATTCAAAATGCAGCCATCAATGCAATTAGACAAGGATTTACTAAATATACACCCGCATCAGGTATAATGGAGTTAAAAGAGGCAATAGTAGATAAGTTTAGTAAAGATAACAATTTGAATTATAAAACTACTCAAATTATTGTTTCATCAGGCGCTAAACAAAGTTTATCTAATGCTTTCTTAGCTACATTAAATCCTGGAGATGAGGTTATTGTTCCAGTACCTTACTGGGTAAGCTATCCAGAACTTATAAAGCTAGCAGATGGAGTACCTGTATTTGTAGAGACAAGTGAAGAAAGTGGTTTTAAATATGATATAGAAGCCTTAAGAAGTGCTATAACAGAAAAAACGAAAATGATATTATTAAACAGTCCAAATAATCCAACAGGTACAGTGTATACTAAAGAAGAACTTATGGCTATAGCAGATCTTGCTAAAGAAAAAAATA
Organism: Clostridium nitrophenolicum; assembly: GCF_055391695.1. Taxonomy (NCBI): domain Bacteria; kingdom Bacillati; phylum Bacillota; class Clostridia; order Eubacteriales; family Clostridiaceae; genus Clostridium; species Clostridium nitrophenolicum. The sequence goes on along the minus strand of NZ_AP042469.1, from coordinate 4,129,039 downwards.
TATTAATTTTATCAGATGAAATTTATGAAAAATTGATATATGGGAATACTAAACACATAAGTATAGCTAGTCTAAGTGAAGACTCATATAACAGAACAATTGTTATTAATGGAGTATCTAAAGCATATTCTATGACTGGTTGGAGAATAGGATATTCTGCATCTAGTGAAGAAATAGCTAAACTTATGTCAAATATTCAAAGCCATACTACTTCAAATCCTAACTCAATAGCTCAGTATGCATCTGTAGAAGCTTTAAAGGGTGATGATGCACAAATGATAGAAATGGTTTCAGAGTTCAAAGCAAGAAGAGATTATATGGTAAATAAGATAAATTCAATAGAAGGTGTATCCTGCGTTAATCCTGAAGGTGCATTTTATGTAATGATGAATATATCAAAGATCTTTGGTAAAAAAATTGATGGCGTTGAAATTATAGATTCTATGAGTTTTTCTGAACAATTACTTGATAAAGCCAAAGTAGCTGTTATACCCGGCATAGGTTTTGGTGTAGATAACTATGTAAGATTCTCTTATGCAACTTCGATGGATAATATTCAAAAAGGGCTAGATAGAGTGGAGAAGTTTATTAGTGAACTAAAATAGTACTATTTATTAATAGAAAATTTGTTTTTAATAGATTAAAAATCTTTAATAAATTTATTTTGTGTAATCTTTTACATTGAAAAATAGCCGTTGAAACCTATTAAAAAAGTGTTATAATAAAAAGGAAAGTTTGTCATATATTATTATATTATAGAGGATTGAGGTGAATTTGATGGTATCTAAGGAAGTTACAGTAAAAAGTTCTACTGGGTTACATGCAAGACCAGCAACCCTATTAGTGAAAAAAGCTTCTTCTTTCAAATCAGATATAAGCATTGAATTTGATGGAAAAAAGGCTAATGTAAAAAGCTTAATTGGAGTATTATCATTAGGTGTAACTAAAAATTCAACAGTAAAGGTTACTGCATCAGGAGATGATGAAGCTTTAGCGGTTGAAGAAGTATCTAAGTTAATAGAATCATTAGAAGAATAAAATAATTTTTTATATAAATAAAAGGCTCACTAATATGAGCCTTTTATTTATTATTTAAAGGATTTTTTCATTTTCAATAAAAGTAGTAGCATGTCCACACCGGCTGCGCCAACAAGTATATAAATAATCCTTCCAATTAAATTTACCGGTTCTCCTAAGAGAGCGCCTATTAAATTAAAATTAAATAACCCTATAAGTCCCCAATTTAATGCACCGATAATTACTAGAATTAAAGAAATTTTATCTAATAAGTTAAACTTATACATAAGTACCTCCAAATCCCTATAATTTTATTCTAATAAATTATATTAATTCAGTGATGAAATAGAACAGTTTGTACACAATTTAATTTATATTATTCTTAGAATAAAAAATTATTAATAAAAAGTAATAAATAAGAAAAGATAAAATATGCGATGAAAAAGAAAAAATACGAACAAAATATATATGAAATAAGTTTGATATATGCTATAATGTGAATGAAAAAATAAAAAAAAACAATTACATACGTCTGGAGGTACTTTAATTATGAGAAATACGTATAATACACCGTTAAATACAAGATATTCTTCAAAGGAAATGAGCTATTTATTTTCAGATGAGATGAAGTTTAAAACTTGGAGAAAACTATGGGTGGCATTAGCAGAATGTGAAAAAGAATTAGGACTTAATATTACAGATGAACAAATACAAGAGCTTAGAGATAATATAGATAATATAAATTATGAAGTAGCTGAAAAGAGAGAAAAAGAAGTACGTCACGATGTTATGAGCCATGTTTATGCATATGGTGTACAGTGTCCAAAGGCAAAAGGGATAATACACTTAGGGGCAACCAGTTGTTATGTAGGTGATAATACTGATTTAATAGCAATGAGAGAAGCTCTGTTACTTATAAAAAAGAAAATTATAAATGTAATTAATTCTTTGTCTAAATTTGCAATTCAATATAAAGATGTACCTACATTAGGTTTTACTCATCTTCAGCCAGCTCAATTAACGACTGTAGGAAAGAGAGCAACGCTTTGGATCCAAGAACTTTTTTTAGATCTTGAAAATTTACAGTTTGTAATAGATCATATGAGATTTAGAGGAGTAAAAGGAACAACTGGTACACAAGCAAGCTTTATGGAACTATTTAATGGTGATGAAGATAAAGTAAAAAAATTAGATAAAATAGTAACAGAAAGAATGGGCTTTAAAGAAGAGTTCATGGTAACAGGACAGACTTATACAAGAAAGCTTGACTCAATTATACTAAATACTTTATCAGAAATTGCTCAAAGTGCTTATAAATTTAGTAATGATATGAGAATACTTCAAAATATGAAAGAGATGGAAGAGCCTTTTGAAAAGAATCAAATTGGATCATCCGCTATGGCCTATAAAAGGAATCCTATGAGATCTGAAAGAATAGGAGCTCTTGCAAGATATATAATTGTAAATTCATTAAACCCGGCAATAACTGCATCGACACAATGGTTTGAAAGAACTTTAGATGATTCTGCTAATAAGAGAATTGCAGTTTCAGAAGCATTTTTAGCTCTAGATGGAGTGCTTAACTTATATATGAATGTATCTAGTAATATGGTAGTTTATCCAAAGGTTATAGAAGCACATGTAAAGAGTGAGTTACCATTTATGGCTACTGAAAATATCATAATGGAAGCTGTTAAAAGAGGTGGAGATAGACAGGAACTTCATGAGAGAATAAGACAGCATTCCATGGAAGCAGCTAAAATGGTTAAAATAGAAGGAAAAGAAAATGATTTAATTGAAAGAATCATAAATGATGATTTCTTTAATATGACAAAAGAAGAGATACTATCATTAATTGATTCAAAGAAATTTATAGGTAGAGCGCCAGGGCAAGTAGAAGACTTTATTGAAAAGCAAATAAGACCTATACTTGAAGAAAACAAAGAATTACTTGGGGAAGAAGCGGAAATTAACGTATAGGTATTTTAAAAGGAGACTTAACTTATACAATTGTGTATAAGTTAAGTTTTTATATAAACAGAGTTCTTGTTATCATATGGAGCTTGTCTACAACCACAAAAATAATATAAAAAAACTTTAAAATATATATTGAAAAAAGAAAAATATCTTGATATAATGAATTTGTATTAAGGCAGACAAGCAATGTAAAAGTTTACGCCTAATAAATAAAACTTAATAAAAGTTTTGCGTGTTACTGATTCGATCAGGCATGAGCAAAGGTAGTTATAAGAAATAGTATTGTATCTATTTGTATTAGTCAAATAGATGTTTAAGGATTTCTTATTACCTTGCTCATGCCTTTTGTGTTTTAGAGCACAATAATAATCATAAGTAATGAATTAAATTAAAAATATTGAAGGGAGATAATCATATGTCTAAGAAGAGTAGTATTTTTGGTAAACTACAGCAAATCGGAAAAGCATTAATGCTTCCAGTTGCAATATTACCGGCTGCAGGTATATTACTTGCTTTTGGTAATATGTTTCAAAATCCGGCTTTCTTAAGCCATGCATCATTTTTAAATAATCATGCTTTCCAAACTTTCGCTAAAGTTATGGAGCAATCAGGAGATATTGTATTTGGTAATCTTGCATTATTATTCGCAGTAGGGGTTGCAGTAGGTTTAGCTGAAGGCGAAGGAGTTGCAGGACTTGCAGCAATCGTTGGTTTCTTAATAATGAATAAAACTTTAGGAATAGTAGCAGGAGTTACTCCAGAAGTATTAGCTACTCATAATCCAGCTTACACATCAGTTTTAGGTATTCCTTCATTACAAACAGGTGTGTTTGGCGGTATCATAATGGGTGTTGTAGCAGCACAGCTTTATAAGAAATATTATAACATAGAATTACCTTCATATTTAGGATTCTTTGCAGGAAAGAGATTCGTTCCAATTGTAACAGCAGTAGCAGCTATCGCTATAGGAATTATGCTTGTATTTGTATGGCCGCCAATTCAATACGGATTAAATGCATTCTCACATAATATGATCGATGCAAACCCAACATTAGCAGCATTTGTGTTCGGTGTTATTGAAAGATCATTAATACCATTTGGATTACACCACATATTCTACAATCCATTCTGGTATCAATTTGGGGAATATGTAAGCAAAGCAACTGGTATGGTTGTAAACGGAGACCAAACAATATTTATGGCTCAATTAAAAGATTTCACTCAATTTGGTGTTCTTAGCAATGGTGCTACACACTTCACAGCTGGTACATTTACAACTGGTAAATTCCCATTTATGATGTTTGGATTACCAGCAGCAGCACTAGCTATGTATCATGAAGCAAAACCAGGAAAGAAGGCATTAGCAGCAGGAATACTTGCCTCAGCAGCTTTAACTTCATTCTTAACTGGTATAACAGAACCAATAGAATTTGCATTCTTATTCGTTGCACCAGTACTATTTGGAATTCACTGTATATTTGCAGGCTTATCATTTATGACAATGCAATTATTAAATGTTAAGATAGGTATGACATTCTCAGGTGGTTTAATAGACTATATCCTATTTGGAGTTATACCAAACAGAACAGCTTGGTGGTTAGTAATACCAGTAGGTTTAGTATTCGCAGTAATTTACTACTTCGGATTTAGATTTGCAATTAGAAAATGGAATCTTAAGACTCCAGGACGTGAAGATGATGTGGAAGAAACGTCAACAGCTAATGTTGGAAATGCGGAACTTCCAGCAGCAATACTAAAAGCATTAGGTGGAAAAGAAAATATAACAAACTTAGATGCATGTATAACTCGTTTAAGAGTAAGTGTAAATAACATTAAAAATGTAGATAAGGCTGAACTTAAGAAATTAGGTGCAGCAGGTGTTATGGAAGTAGGAAATAATATTCAGGCTATATTTGGTGGAAAATCAGATCAATTAAAGTCACAAATTAAAGATATTATGTCTGGAAAAACTCCTGTTATTGCAGAAAACACAACTGTTAAAAAGGAAGCTGCTGTGACAAAATCAGCTGATAATGCTTTTGTTGCACCAATAGACGGAAAAATATTATCTATAACTGAGGTTCCAGATGAAGTTTTCTCACAAAAAATGATGGGTGATGGTTTTGCAATAGAACCAGCAAATGGAGAAGTTGTATCACCAGTTAACGGTACAATAACTACTCTTTTCCCAACAAAGCATGCTATAGGAATAACTGCAGACAATGGCCGTGAAATATTAGTTCATTTTGGCATAGACACTGTAAACCTTCAAGGAGAAGGAATAGAAGCTTTGGTAAAACAAGGAGATATAATAAAGGCTGGACAACAACTTCTTAAAGTTGATTTAGCTCAAGTAAGAGGAAAAGTTCCATCAGTTATTACTCCAATTATATTTACAAATTTAGCTGAAGGAGAAACAGTATCAGTTAAGGTTGGAGAACAAGTAAAAAGAGGTCAAAGAGATATTGTAACAATAAAATAATTTAAACAAAAGTAGTATGTGCTGAAGTTAAGCGCATACTACTTTTGTTTTATTTCGAGACAATAAGCTAAAAAGCACATAATGGTTTCACTTGAGTAAATAGTTAAGAGCACTTACCCCTATACCTATAGATGAGTAGTGTTAATGTCAATCAGTTATTGGATAAGTAAAGGTATTTTGGTGAAACTATTTATAGTGGATAGTTATTGGATAAATAGCGGAATTATTGTAAGATGAAGAAAAGATAATAAGGGGTTGATATTTTATGGAGAGATATGTGTTAGTATGTAATATTGAAGGTGATGCTTTAAAGTTTCATGAAAAGATTACGAGCGAGGTATGTCGTAAATTCAATAAAAAGCGTCAAAAGCTTCCTGCACATTTTACAATAAAAGCACCTTTTGAAACAGATCAGATAGATGACATGGTAAATGTTTTAGAAAAGTTTTCTCGTAGCAAGATTAAAACATCTATAAAAATACAGGGCTTTGGTAAGTTTAGACAAGACGTAGTTTATATGAATGTAGAAGTATCAGAAGAAGCAAAACAACTTCATGATGGGCTAATAGATGAAATCACACAAATTCCATGGATAGAATTTAAAAAGAATGAAGGAAAAGATAGGGTATTCCATTGCACCATACTTTCCAGACGAATACAAGATAAATTTAATGAAATTTGGGAGTATGTAAACCAATACGAATGTGAGTTTGATTTATACTTCGATAATCTATCTTTATATATATGGAGGAATAATACCTGGGAAATATATAAAAAGTTTAAGTTCAATGAAGCTTAGAATTAATGACACAACTACTAAAATGCAAAACTATATATCGTAACTAACTTAGGATAGTATTCATACTATATATTAGCAAGTTATGGAGGTATAATTTTGTCAAGGTCAAGAAATAATACAGACAAATTAGTAGACCTTCTTTTTTATGTATTTCCTGAATATATGGATGAATATAATAATCAGAATCACAGCAAAAGACATCACAGGAAAAGAGAAGGTTTAAGAGATGAGGAAAGAGAGGGTTTAAGAGACGAGGAACTAGAAGTTTTAAGAGATGATGAACTAGAAGGTTTTAGAGACGAGATAAAAGGAGAACTTTTTAAAAAATTTAAATCACTTGCTTTTAATGATGATAAACATAATGTGAAAAGTGAGCATAAGGAAGGTAATGCAAAAAAGGTTCAAGGTGATCCTCAGGTAAGTAAAAATAATGATGATGAACTAGAAGGTTTTAGAGATGATATAAAAGGAGAACTTTTTAAAAAATTTAAATCACTTGCTTTTAATGATGATAAGCATAATGTGAAAAGTGAGCATAAGGAAGGTAATGCAAAAAAGGTTCAAGATAATCATCAGCTGCATAAAAATAATACTGACAGAAAGATTATTGAAGAAAGGCATACTGAAGATGCTAATCATAAATGTAACAAGTTTGATAATGAGTGTAAGAATTGTAAGGGATGTAATGTAAAAAAGGTTCAAGGTAATCATCAGTTACGTAAAAATAATACTGAAAGAAATGTTAGTAAAGAAGATACTGAAGATGACAATCATAAATATAACAGGTTTAATGAAGATAAAAAAAGCAGTGATTTTAATTTAAATAATAATGGAAAAATATCAGATAAGGAAGCTGACGATAAGTTTATAAAAGAAAGTTATATATATAATGATGAACTTCAATTTGAAAAAATACTAAAAGTATTGATTAATAGAAAGGTCAACATAGCCATTTCAGACCCTATAAGAAGTATAATATGTAACGTTATTATATTAGAGGTAAGAAGTGATACTGTAATATTAAAGACAGAAGCAAATACTATAATAGTATTATGTATAAAAGAAATAGTGGCAATACAATGCGATGAAAAAGACTATGTTACTTTTGTTAAAAATGTTTATTTTAATAAAAAAGAACATTATGGTGGAGGAGAATTACAGAGCTATCTCTATACTATAATAGGAAAAAGAGTTTTTATACAAACAAAAGGGAATGCAGACTTTAGACACATTAATTGTAAAAAAATAACTGCAGTAGGAGAAGGCTTTGTTGTTATTGAAGATAGTATTATAATATCTATTTGTAAAATTATTTTAGTAGAAGAGGTTGAGTGTTATAAAGAGGATTCTTAATTTCAGATGGAGTTTTAAAGCTCCATCTGAAGCTTATTAACAGGCTTCTTAGTGTCTTTAGCACTTAGAAGGCGTTATCCTTTAGGGGAAGCCATTATCCAGGGGAGTAGCCACACTTATAATAAACATCTATATTTTCCAATTTTACTTAAAATACGATATTTTATAAAATCAATGACAGGAGTACCCCCCATTTCTATTCCAGTGAAGTCAAATAGTATTTCAATACAGTCTTCAATTGTACTTGCAGAATATATGTGGAAGAGATCTTTATTTACTGCATCTAACACTCTGTGGTCTAATACCAAGTTGTTAATATTTTTACTAGGTATTACTACTCCATGAGTCCCGTCTAAACCATAAATTTTGCATATATCAAAGAATCCTTCTATTTTATCATTTACTCCACCAATAGGTTGTATTTTACCTTTCTGATTGACTGACCCCGTTATTGATATACTTTGCTTTATAGGAATGTCACTGAGGCTAGATATAAGTGCTAATAGTTCTGCAGCAGAGGCGCTGTCGCCATCTATTCCAGAATAAAGCTGTTCAAATACTATTTTAGCGTTAAAAGATAAGAAAGTATTTTGCCCTATAAACTCACCTATAAATCCTGATAAAATCATAACTCCTTTACTATGAATACTGCCGCTCATTTCTACCTCTCTTTCAATATTTGTAACTCCGCTGTTACCTGCAAAAGTAGTGACAGATATTTTATGCTGTTGCCCAACTGTACAATCGCCAAAGTCCATAATAGATAAGCCGTTAATTTCGCCGATCTTAGAATTCTCTAGGTCTATTACATATTTTCCTTCTCTGTACATTCTTAAAATTTTTTCTTTTACTAGTCCATGCATGGCATGTAGTTCGTGGATAGATTTTTTTATATCATTTTCATCCACAAAGTTAGATTTCTTATTTTTAGCAAAGATACTAGATACATCAATAACCTCTAAGAGCTTATTCATATAAGCGGTAAAATAATTTTTATTTTCAGCTAATCTACAGGAATATTTTAATAGCTCCTTTATCCCTTCTCTACTTATATGAATTAAGTTATTTTCACTAATATAATTGTTTATGAAACCTAGAATATTTTCTATAGTAGTTTTACTATTCTCAATTTGATTGTCAAACTCAGCTTTTATTTTAAAAAATTTATTAAAATCGTAATCATGATGTGATAATAAATAATAGGTAGAGCTACTGCCAATAAGAATAATCTTCACTTTCAACGGAATTGATTTAGGTGCTAAGGTTATTATAGGAAAAAGCTCCATGTTGTTTCTTGAATTTTGAATAAATATCCTTTCTAACTTTAAACATCTTTTTAAAGTGTTCCAGGAGCTAGGATTAGCTAAAAGTTGTTCAGCATTAACTAATAAGAAGCCGCCATTAGCAAGATGGAGACTACCTGGGCGAATCATTGAAAAATCAGTAATTGTATTGCCTTCTATGTTTTCATATTCTATTTTGCCAAAAATACTATTATAAGAAGGCAAATCTTCATAAACAACAGGTGCACCTGCATCTTTTTTGTTTGAAACAATTATTTTTACATCGTATCTTTTAAAAAAGTGTTTTGAAAACTTTAATGGTTCTTCGTTATTAGAGGTTTTATTATTTTCATTTTCAAGTGATTCCTCATCAGCTTCATCAAAAAAAGCATTAATGTTTTGAATGATATCTAATTCTAGCATATCTAAATAGTTAATAACTTTAGGGGTAGAACCATAAATATTTTTTAGGCTTTCTATTTGTTCAGATATAATACTTTTTGATATTTTGTTGTCTAAACTTTTAAGTTCTTCTAACATTTGTTTATTCAAATTACTCATTTCTTTTAAAATTTCAAAGGAAAGCATTTTTAGCTCGTTGGAAGCTGTATTTATTGCGGATTTGTCTTGTGAGGACAATTCATTGTAGTAATCAATATCCATCTTTTTACCGTTGCTTAGAGGAATGAAAATAAAGTTTCTGTTTTCATCATGTTTTACAGTGAAATTTCTTTTAGCTGATTCTTCATGTATTATATTTGAAAGTTCCAATAGGAGTATTTCGTATTTTTCAACTATTTTTCTTTTTTCATTTTCATAGCTTCTGCTATCAAAAGATGAAGGGACTTTTTTGAAAAGTTCATTAATAAATTTATTTAGAGTTTCTTTAAATTTAGGTGCAGTTCCAGTTGGTAGGGAAAGTGCAAGAGGTTTATTACTATCTCTAAAATTATGAACATAGCACCAATCGCAGGGATCTGATAATGTTCTTGCATATTCTTCTATTTTATTTATAATATAACTAGTTTTACCGGTACTATTAGGTCCAGAAATATATAGATTATATTCTTTTTTATCCATAAGAAGGCCTAAATCTATAGATTCAACAGCCCGTTTTTGGCCTATTATGTTTTTGTAAGGATGTATGTCTTTAGTAGTCTCAAATTGAGAGAGTTCATGAAATTCCAGTTGTAAATCGTTATTATTTAATTTTAGGTGATTTGACATGCTTACACCTCCAAAGTGATAAATAGATGATGATTAATTTTGCATATACTGTTATTATAATATGAAGATCATGTATATATGGAAACAGTTTTTAATAAATCAATTATATAGACAAAACATTACAAAGTAGTAAAATATATAATATATACAAATATATAGAAGAAGGTGGAATATTAGATGTACATAAGTGAAAGTAAATTAAAAGTTAGATATGTGGAGACAGATCAGATGGGGATAGTTCATCATTCAAATTATTATCCATGGTTTGAAGTTGGCAGAAGTGATTTTATCACAGAAACAGGAATTTCATATAGCCAGATGGAAGAAGAAGGAGTATTACTTCCTTTAGTAGAAAGCTACTGTAAATATAATGAAGGTGCAAAATATGAAGATGATATAATAATACAAACTTTTATAGAAGAACTTTCTCCAGTGAAGGTTATTTTTAATTATAATGTAATAAGAGAAAGAGATAAGAAACTTCTAGCAAAAGGAAAAACAACTCATGCATTTGTAAACAAGGAATTTAAGATAGTTAACTTGAAGAAAAAGCATATAAACTTTTGGGAGAATTTTTGTAAATTAAAATAAAAATATGTTATCTAAACAAAGGTATCAAATATATTATTTGGTACTTTTTTATTTTGTTATGTAACTAATGTTACAGAAATTTTTATTAAAAGGTGTTATCGTTTGGATATAGAGGGAAAATCAATAAAGATTAGTTAAGAAGGGTGATTTATATGACTAACATAGAAAGTTTAAAAAGACAGCATACTGATATTTCAGAGAATATAGGAGTAATTAAAAATTTAGCTAAAAAAACAAATTTTCAAGAGGATTCAAATGAAATAGCAAAACATATAAGTTTACTTGCTGGAAAATTAAAAATACACTTAGACACAGAAGATAAGTTTTTATATCCTGAACTACTGAATAGTAAAGATGCTAAAATAAAAAAGATGGCAAATGATTATATAAAAGAGATGGGAAACTTATGCCAATCTTTTACTACTTTCAAAAATCAGTTTAATACTAAAAATAAGATAATTAATAATTTAAGTGACTTTAAAATTCAATCTGTTGAGATAATTACTTCATTAGAAAAGAGAATTTCTAAAGAAGATAGGGAATTATATCCTATAATTAAATAATTTAATATAGGGTTACAAGACAGAAAGTTGACTTTCGGCCTTGTAACCCTATATTAAGTTAAATACTTAGTTTAGGTGTCCATAGTATTAAGATCTAAATCTCTTGTATTAAGATGAATGTCTTCTAATCTATGAGGTAAATCTAAATTTGGATCTTTAAGGGTGCCACCCATTTCTTTTAACATTTTCTTTACCTGTTCTTCGTTATTTTCATCTACTTCCATAGTAAGTTTATAATTAATATCTGTAATTTCTTCAAATCCTCCCATACCGCTTACCATAGGGCTTGCAGCATTTAAAGGACTTTTAGAAGGGTCTTCAATGAATGAACCTGAATTTAGAACCATCCTCGAAAGATTTGGAGCATTTTCGGTTCCAGGTAATACTGGTTTAACACCACTATTAAAATCTTCATAATGATCATTTATATCCACTACTGCATTATTAAACCCTTTACTCTTAAGCTTTGCAGCTGCATCATTTGCACTTTTAATGCCTCTAAAATAAGCTTCTATTTTCATAATAAATCCTCCTTGTATTAGATACATATTTATCAATAGTTTCCCGCCAGGCATAAATATTATTCTAGTAGGATTGTTATTATACAAAGAGCATATATCGCTTATAAATATTATTGGAATAATTTTAAGTATAGCAAGAGTAATTTGTATATATCAAAAATAGTAAGGCGATAGAGTTAAAAACTTCTATTCTCTTGTTATTTATATGTATATTAAATCATATTTTATAACGAGGTGATAGAAGTATGAAGATTGATGCTGTTTTTGAGGGAGGCGGAATGAAGTTTATAGGTTTGGTAGGCGCTGCATGTTGTTTAGAAGACAGGGGATACCAGTGGAATTGTGTTGCAGGTACTTCGTCAGGATCAATTGTAGCAGCACTTTTGGCGGCAGGATATAAAGCTAGTGAATTAAAAAAAATATTAATGAATATTGATTGCACAAAGTTTCTTGACAAAAATAAAATAAATATAATATCTCCAATAAGCAAGTCCATAAGTCTTTTTAAAAGTAAAGGAATTCATTCTGGAGACCCTTTAGAAGAGTTTATTGGAGAATTGTTAGCGGAAAAAGGTAAGGTTAAGTTTAAGGATGTAAGCGAGAATGGAAAATCAAGGCTTAAAGTTATAGCCTCTGATATAACACAGAGAAAAATGTTGGTACTTCCGGATGATATAAAAAGTTATGGCATTGATCCTATGGAGCTTAAGATTGCAGAAGCTATAAGAATGAGTATAAGCATTCCATTTTATTTTAAGCCAGTAAAACTTTATTATAAAGGCAAAGTTAGCTATATAGTTGATGGAGGAATTTTGAGCAAGTTTCCGATTTGGATTTTTGATGTATATGGTGTACCAAAATGGCCTACATTTGGATTTAAATTAGTTAGCAAGAAGATCAGTAATACTGCAGAGGGAAAAACAGATTTTTCAGCTTTTATATTTGATATATTCAATACAATGATAGAAAAAAATGAAGATATATATATTAGGGATAAAGATGCCGTTAGAACTATATTTATTCCAACGTTAGGTGTGCAAACTACTCAATTTAATCTGTCAAAGGAGATGAAAATTAAACTGTTTGATTCTGGTTATAAAAGTGCAGAAAAGTTTTTAAATTCATGGGATTTTCAACAATATATAAAAAAATATAGGGTTTAATTATTATTTTATTATTTTATTATTCAATTATTTTGGTATAATTAGTAAAAGAGTAGTTCGGATAATATATACTAAGCTGAGGTGATATGGATATGGGCTTTTATAAAGCAAACGAAGAAGAATTTAGAAGAATAGTTTTGGAAACAGCGGAATTTGTAAGGGAAAAACTAGAAGGGGAAGGCTCAGGACATGATTGGTGGCACGCTTATAGAGTTTGGAAAAGTGCTTTGAATATCTCAAAATATGAAAATGCTGATTTGCTTACAGTAGAGCTAGCTGCGCTGCTTCATGATATAGCAGATTGGAAGTTCTATAATGGAGATGAAACAATTGGACCTAAGATTGCTGTAGAATGGTTAATAAAGCAAAAGGTGGACTGTAAAAGAATTGAACATATAGCAAGTATTATAAAGGGCATATCTTTTAAAGGAGCGGAGGTTAAGGGCGGAATGAGCACTATTGAAGGTATGATAGTGCAGGATGCGGACAGGCTAGATGCAATTGGAGCTATAGGTATAGGAAGAACCTTTGCATATGGAGGACATAAAGGAAGAGAGCTATACAATCCAGATATAAAGCCGGTGTATCATGAAAGCTTTGAACAATATAAAAAAAGTCAAGGCACTACAATAAATCACTTTTATGAAAAGCTTTTACTTTTAAAAGATTTGATGAATACTGCTAGAGCAAAGGAATTAGCAGTTAAAAGACATGAATTTATGGAAGAATTTTTAAAACAGTTTTATTCAGAGTGGAATGGTGAGTTTTAAAAAGTTATTTCTTAAAAATTTTAATATGCTAAAAATGCATAATTTCTAATGTATTCTGAGGGGGATAGTATTATGGCGCGGAAAATATTATTAATACTTTTCTTTATTATGATAAGTATTTTTTCTACTGCATGTAAAAAAGAAACAACCATATTATCTTATCCAGAGAAAATTATAATTTATAGAAATGGCACAAAGCAAGTATTGAAGGAATCTAATCCTAGTTTTAAAAATATCATAATGCTCACTAACAAACGTTTTAATAATATATATACAGAGTCAATAGATGTAGATGATAAATGTATCCAAAAAGCAAAAGATGATGGTATTGATATAGAATTTATTTATGCTCAAGAGCAGGAATTTAATGTTGTGGCAGAGGGGGTGAAACAGTTTAAGTATACAAGACTATTTTTCCCGTTATCTGTTAAAAATGATAAGAAGAATGATCAATATTTAATGTATTATGGAAATGGAAAAAAGTATTTAAATAATCCAATAGTAAATTTATCACCATCAGAAGACTTAATAAAAATAATAGGCGAATTGTAATGAGTAACTTTAGTTATCAGATAGGAGGCATAAAATATCATGAAAAAGTTAACCTTTGGAGGAAAAAATATAATAACAGGTGAGGGAGCTTTGAAATACCTTAATAACATATATGATGAAAAAGTAGTAATCGTAACTGGTGGTAAATCTATGTTTAAAAATGGAACTATTGAAGCTATAGATAAAGCGTTAAAGAAAAATAATTGTGAAATCTGTATCATATCTGGAATAAGGAAGAACCCTGATATAGAAGAAGTAATGTTAGGTGTAGAGAAGATGAAGGCATTCAACCCCGACACTGTGATAGCAGTTGGAGGAGGCTCATCAATGGATGCTGCAAAGGTAATGACCCTATTATATGAAAATGAACATATAAACTTCGATAATATACTTTCAATAGAGCTTACAGAGGAGAGAAATAAGGTTAAGCTTATTGCAATACCATCTACATCTGGAACAGGAAGTGAAGTTACAAAAGCAGCGGTAATAACTTTCAAAAAGGATAACATAAAAGTAGGCATTAAAACAAATGCATTTATTCCAGATATAGCTATTTTAGATCCTAATATGACTATGACTATGCCAGATAACATAGTTGCAGAAACAGGTATGGATGCTATAACTCATGCAGTAGAATGCTATATAAACGACAATTTAGATGATTTTACTGAGTGTATCGCTAAAGGCGCAGTAGAAGGCTTGTTTAAATACTTGCCGCTTTCATACAAAGATAAAACTTTAGAAGCTAGAGAAAAGGTACATCATTATCAGTGTATTGCTGGATTGGCCTTTGATAATGTTGGGCTTGGCATGGCTCACGGTATTTCACATGCATTAGGAGGAAAATTTGATCTAGGCCATGGTATCGCTAATGCTATTGTGTTACCCTATGTGCTTAAATATAATTCAAGAAACGAAACAGTAGCAAGAAAGCTAAAAATACTCGCAAAGGTTATAGATAGTTTAGATTTTATTGAATCAGTTAAGAGTATTAATAATACATTAAACATTCCTAAATCTCTAAAAGATGTAGGAATATCAGAAGAAGATTTTAAAAATGGTTTTGAAATTTTAGTAGAAAATTCATTAAAAGGATCAACAAGGGTTAACCCGGTTAAAATTTCAGAGGAACAAATGAAAGAATTACTTAACTGCATATATTATGGTTATACAATAAAGTAAAGCATAGATATAGATAAAACAACAATCTAAGTTGATAATTTTTATAGAAGAAGAAATAAGATAAATAGTTAAGAAGTGACAGTGGAGAGTTGAGAGTTATAGTAGATTTTTCGTAGAAAAATAATCCTTCACTCTCAACCCTCAACTAAAAGTATTCAATTTAAATTTAAATATTACAAGTACATTTTAGTGTACAAGTAACTGACCGTCCAGTAGCCTATATGTAGTTAACCACAAGTTGAGCAGCTTCCGCCACATTCCCCGCCTGCCTGTATTTCGCTTTCTATAGAGAAACCTCCACGACCATTTTCACTTCCGGATTTTAATGTGAAACTTCCATATTGATTAACAAGATCTTTATCCACAATAAAAGTTAAATCTTTTATTTGTTCAGTAGCGTCGTTTTCTTTTTGTTCATCCAGAACAAGATTAAATGCTGGACCGCTTCAGCCCATGCCTGCTAAATAGACTCTAATGACATTGGAATCGATGTTGTTATTTGCTAAGAGCTCTTTAAATTCTGCATAAGCTATATCGCTCATATGAATAACTGCCATATATATTACCTCACTTTACATTAAATTTTTATTTTACTTGTTACTAACAAGTAACAAATATTAATTAATAAAGCATTGTATAAATGCTCCTACTTAGTTATAATAATATAAAATAATAGAAAACTCAACTATTATAATTTTCTATAGTATATTATGTGATTTCAGTACAATCGACATACTATAAAATTTAAGTATTTCTTATAAATAATAAAAACTAAAATTGTTGCATTATTTTAAATTTGTGGTAATATTTATATAAGATTAGTGTTTGAGGAGGTATGTGAAATGTTTTGCTGTTGTTGTAGAAATTATTTAATGAAAGCTTTTAAATCACATAGGACCTGCGCACTATCTCTATATTTAATATAAGTTAAATAGATTTTTCTTACCGCAGGTATATATTTATCCTGTGGTTTTTATTTTAATTAAAGAATTAAAATATATGATATAAAGAATGGAGGATGTAATAGATATGGATTTTTTTGTGTACAATACCATGTCCGGAAACAAAGAAAAGCTTATACCTGTACAAGAAGGAAAAGTGGGCATGTATACATGTGGACCTACTGTCTACAATTATGCGCACATAGGAAATTTAAGAACATACATATTTGAAGATGTCCTTAAAAAGTCCTTAAGATATATAGGATATAACGTAAAGCATGTTATGAATGTCACAGATGTAGGACATTTACAGTCAGATGCAGACACAGGCGAGGACAAAATGGAGCTTGGAGCAAAGCGTGAAAATAAAACTGTATGGGAAATTGCTAAGTTTTATGAAAATGCTTTTCTTGAGGATTGTGACAAGTTAAATATTGAAAGACCAACAGTCATATGTAGAGCAACGGAACACATACAAGACATGATTGATTTAATAAAAAAGCTAGAAGAAAAAGGATATACATATATCTCTAATGGAAACGTATATTATGAAATTGATAAATTCGAAGATTATAATAAGCTTGCAAATTTAAGTATAGAAGAATTAGAAGCAGGAAGCAGAGTAGAAGTGGATGAAGGCAAGAAAAATCCTTTAGATTTTGTTCTATGGTTTACAAATTCTAAATTTAAGAATCAAATAATGCAATGGGATTCTCCTTGGGGAAGAGGTTTTCCAGGTTGGCATGTTGAGTGCTCAGCTATGTCAATTAAATATTTAGGAGAGAGAATAGATATTCATTGTGGTGGAGTTGATCATATACCTGTCCATCATACCAATGAGGTTGCTCAGTCAGAAGGGGCACTTGGTCATAAGTGGATAAATTATTGGATGCACGGAGAATTTTTAGTACTTGACGGTGGAAAAATGTCGAAATCAAAAGGAGATTTTTTAACGCTTTCAAAAGTTGAAGAGAATGAATTTAATCCTTTAGATTATAGATATTTTTGTTTGCAATCCAGATACAGAAAGCAATTGGTTTTTAGCTTTGAAGCATTAAGGGATGCACAGAATTCTTACAAAAAGTTAAAGAGTAAGGTGTTATCCATCATAGATGCTTTGCAAGAAGAGGAAAGATTAGATGAAAGTAAAATCAACTTATACAAAAGTGAATTTGCTGAACAAATTAGCGATGATTTAAATATGCCTAATGCCTTAACTGTATTGTCGAAAGTTATAAAAGATAATCAACTAACTAATAAAGAAAAATATACATTGATTGTAGATTTCGACAAAGTTTTATCTCTCGAATTGACAAAGAAAGATAGCGACAAGGACATAAAAGTTAATGAAGACTTAATAAACAGACTTATAAAAGAAAGAAATGAAGCTAGAAAAAATAGAAACTGGATTAGAGCAGATGAAATTAGAGATGAATTACAAGCCATGAACATCGAACTAATCGATTCAAAGCTTGGAACTGAGTGGAAAATAAAAAAATAATGTATTTGTTAAAAAGAAAATGTCATGTTTTAGACATTTTCTTTTTTTTATATATTTTTAAATTATAATAAAGTTATACATAATATTGTGAAAGATTGTGCAATTGAATTATAATTTTTCATATAAATTATTTATACATAAAAATAAAATTTAAAAAAATTAAAATATATTGATTATTTTGTGAAAAAATAATTTAAAAAATTAAATTCAATTAATTATAATATAAAAATAATTACAAAATATTTGTAAAGAATTTTTTGAAAAATAATAAAATATTAACATTAAATTTAAAATAAAAAGGTATGTGTATTAAGAAATTGCCAAAGTTTCTTTGGATTTATTTAAAAAACATAAAAAGATAAATAATGCTCAAAAACGAAAAAAATGTCGTAATGAAAAAACAGCAAATGTCGTTTAAAGAAAAAATGTGTATATGGAAAGGGTATGGTACATTTAAAAAATTGATGTTATTATATTCACATAAAGCAGAAAATGATATAAGTCATTCGCTTTAATTCAAAATACACATAATTTTGAAAGGGGAAAATATAGAAATGGAAAACGGAAAGTACTTAGAAGAAACAAAAAAACCATTTACACCTTTGCTAGCGATTGAAGAAGCTGCAAGATGTCTATTATGCCATGATGCACCTTGTAGTAAGGCATGTCCAGCAGGGACAGATCCAGCTAAATTTATACGTTCACTTCGCTTCAGAAATTTAAAGGGTGCAGTTGAAACTATAAGAACAAATAATCCTCTTGGAGCAGTATGTTCAAGAGTTTGCCCTTACGACAAATATTGTGAAGGAGCTTGTAGCAGATGCGGAATAGACAAGCCTATTAGAATTGGAGAGCTTCAAAGATATTTAACTGACTACGAACAATCCATAAATTTGAAAGTTTTGGAAAAAGTAGAATTGGATAAAGAAAAAGTAGCAGTAATTGGAGCAGGACCAAGTGGTCTTACTGCAGCGGCAGCTCTAGCACTAAAAGGATATAAAGTTACTGTTTTTGAAGAAAAAGATGTTTTAGGTGGATGGTTGAGTTATGGAATACCACCTCAAAGATTACCACAAGAAATTGTTGAAAATGAAATCGATTATATAAAAGAATTAGGTGTTGAATTTAAAACAGGTTGTAAAGTAGGAAAAGATTTAAGTATAGATAGCTTAAGAGTTGAAGGATATAAGGCTTTCTTAGTTGCATGTGGAATGCAAAAAGGAAAACTTATAGATGTTAAGGGTTCAGATTTAGAAGGAGTTGTAAATGGAGTAGACTTCTTAGCACAAGCTAAGACTACTAAAGGTGATGTTAAAGTTGGAAATCATGTAATCGTTATCGGCGGCGGAGACGTTGCTATGGACTGTGCATCAACAGCAAAACTCCTTGGGGCTGAAGATGTTAAGATTGTTTACAGAAGAACAATTGAGAAAATGCCAGCTAGCTCTGAAGAAAAAGAATATGTTAGCTCATTAAATATTCCAATTTTCACAGGATTTAAACCAGCAGAAATTATGGGAAAAGACGGAAAAGTTGCTATTTTAAAAGCTGAAGGAATGTTTGATGCTTCAAAAATGGAATTAGGCACAGATATGGTTATATTTGCAGTTGGACAAGAAGCGGAGAATGTTGATGGAATTGCAGATCTTAAATCAATAGATGTATTTACATCAGGAGATATAGTTGAAGATGATAAAACAGTTGTACAAGCTGTTGCATCAGGTAAATTAGCTGCAGAAAAAATCGAAGCTTTCTTAACAGGAAAGTCAGGATTAGACGAAGCAGCATCAGCTAAGGAGGGTGTAAGATAATGAAAAAAAGAGATCTTTCAATAGAATTTTGTGGAGTAAAATGTGAAAATCCATTTTTCTTAGCATCATCACCAGTTGGAAACAACTATGACATGTGTGCTAAAGCTTTAGAATCTGGTTGGGCTGGAGTAGTATTTAAAACTGTAAACTCAGAAAAAATGATAGAAGTTTCACCACGTTTTGATGCTACAAGAAAAGAAGGAACTCCTTTCGTAGGATTTAAAAATATGGAGCAGGTTTCAGAACATTCACTTGAAGAAAACCTAAGAGATATGAAAAAACTTAAAGAAAATTATCCAAATAAGGTTTTAATAGCTTCAATAATGGGAGCTAGCGAAGAAGAGTGGACAAGACTTGCTAAACAAGTTACTGAAATAGGAGCAGACATAATAGAATGTAACTTCTCATGTCCACAAATGACAACTCATGCAATGGGATCAGACGTTGGACAAAACCCTGAATTAGTTAAGAAATATTCAGCAGCAGTAAGAAAAGGAACTCATCTTCCAGTACTTGCAAAAATGACTCCAAACATAGGAAACATGGAAGTGCCTGCAAGAGCTGCAATAGAAGGTGGAGCTACAGGTATAGCTGCTATAAATACAATAAAATGTATAACTGGAGTTGATCTAGATAAGAAAGTAGGTCTTCCAATAGTAAATGGTAAATCATCAATATCAGGCTATTCAGGAAAAGCTGTTAAACCAATAGCTTTAAGATTTATAACTCAAATGAAACAAGATGCAGCACTTAAGAATGTTCCAATAAGCGGTATTGGTGGGGTAGAAACTTGGGAAGATGCTCTTGAATTCATAATGCTTGGCTCAGGAACTGTTCAAGTTACTACAGCTATAATGCAGTATGGATATAGAATAGTTGAAGATATGATAAGCGGAATACAATACTACATGGAAGAAAAAGGAGTTGAAAAGCTTCAAGACTTAGTGGGTTGTGCACTTGATAATATTGTACCTGCTGAAAACTTAGATAGAGATTATATAGTATATCCAAACTTCAACCATGATAAATGTGTAGGATGTGGAAGATGCTATGTTTCATGTTATGATGGAGCTCACCAAGCTATAGTTTGGGATGCAGAAACTAGAAGACCATCACTTAAACAAGAAAATTGTGTAGGATGCCATTTATGTTCATTAGTATGTCCAATAGAAAAGTGCATAACTAAAGGAGAAATAAAATTCAAAGATTTCGGAGCAGAAAGAGAAATAGCTCTTTAATAAAGATATACAACTCTTTATTATTGAGGCACGAAGGGGAGATTTTATGGACGCTTTAATAGCTAATGCCATAAGCATGGGGATATTAGCATGGATATGGGCCAATGTAAGTGCAGCAATAGGCGCTGCTACTTGGGCAGGATTCATGGGAGCTACAGCATATTATGCATCAGGTGAACGCTTTATCAAAGGATGGGTAAAAGGCATAATAGCAAACATGTCTGGAGTATTATGGGCTATAGTTTGCGTAGAAGTTTCAAAGGTTCTTCACCTTCCAAATATAGTTGCTATTATGACAGGAGTTATTTCCTTTGGAATAGTGGCACAAGCTAAATGGAAACCTTTATCATTCATACCAGGTGTATTTATTGGATGTTCAACAACTTTTGGTATGCTTGCTATGAATAATTCTTACATGACTACAGTGGCAGCACTTTTAATGGGTTCTGTTGTAGGTCTTCTTTCAGATGCTGGTGGAGAACTGATAGTAAAACTAACAACTAGAAAGAAAGAAGAAGATATCGAGGATAGAGCTCAAGAACAAGCATAGAGACTTTAATTAATTCATCCATATAAGATGTTTATCTTATATGGATGAATTTCAAAGCATATAAATTACCAAATGTAACTTCTAATAAAAAATTATAAATAAGTCTATTAAAGTTTGGATATGTAATATGTTTATCCTATATTAGGAGGGAATATAAATGAGTAAATTTGATTTAGTAATAAAAGGTGGAACTGTAGTAACAGCTTCTGATACTTTTAAAGCAGACTTAGGTGTCAAAAATGAGAAAGTTATAGAAATTGGAATAGATTTATGTACTGAAGGAGCAGAAGTAGTTGATGCTTCTGGTAAATATGTTTTCCCAGGTGGAATAGACCCACATACTCATATGGATATGCCATTTGGTGGAACCTACTCAAGTGATGACTTTAAAACTGGTACAATTGCAGCAGCTTGCGGCGGAACAACTACTATAGTTGATTTTGCTATACAACAAAATGGTAAAACATTAAAGGATGCTACTGATACTTGGCGTGAAAAAGCAGATGGTAAAGCAGTTATTGACTATGGTATTCATATAAGTGTTACAGATTTAAATGATGATATTTTAAATGAAATGCCTGAAATAATAAAACAAGGATATTCAAGCTTTAAGATGTTTATGACATATGATGGCTTAAGAGTAGATGATGGAACAATAATAAGAACTTTAATGAAAGTAAATGAAAGTGGTGGACTTGCTTGCGTTCATGCGGAAAACTACTATGTTATTGATTATCTTACTAAAAAGTTCCGTGAAGAAGGAAAAGGAGAACCTATCTATCATGCATTATCCCGTCCAGATCTAGCAGAAGGAGAGGCTGCTGGAAGAGCAATAAAACTTGCAAAAATTGCAAATGCACCTCTTTGTATAGTCCACAATAGCTGTGAAGCATCAGTTTCTGAAATTGCACGTGCTAGAGCAGAAGGATATCCAATAATCGGAGAAACTTGTCCTCAATACCTATTGTTATCAGAAGATAACTATAGAGAACCAGATTTTAATGGAGCTAAATATGTAATGTCACCTCCATTAAGAGATAAGAAAAATTGGCCAACTATGTGGAAGGCATTAAAAGATAATACAGTACAATTTGTGGCTACAGACCACTGCCCATTCTTCATGAAACAAAAAGAAATGGGAAAAGAATTCTTTGCTCAAATTCCAAATGGAGCTCCAGGAGTAGAACTTAGAATGTCATTAATGTATACTTATGGAGTAGCAGAAGGAAAATTTGACTTAAATAGATTTGTACAAGTAACTTCAACTAACGCTGCAAAAGTATATGGAATGTACCCACAAAAAGGTACAATAGCAGTAGGAAGCGATGCTGATATAGTTGTATTTGATCCAAATGTTGAAATTATAGCTACAAAATCAATGCTTCATGAAAATGTAGATTATACACCATATGAAGGATTCAAATTGAAAGGTGCTCCAGTAGTTACAATAAGCAGAGGAAGCATTGTTGCAAAAGATGGACAATTTGTTGGTAAAGAAGGCGCAGGTAAATTTGTTGTAAGAAAAGCACCTACATTAATTTAATAATGTAAATGCTGCTATATTCATCAACTTGACTGAATTACCCAAAGAGAAGTTTGAAATAAAGTAAGAAATAAATTTAAGGGGTTAGCGCTGAGTTAACCTCTTAAATTTATTTCTTATAAAATTTTTTGATAAGATTTACTAAGAAAGTATTTAAAGTTGTCTTTAGTAATGCAAATATGTACATCTACATAAAGCAAGTATCGAGCCTAGATATTTATAAGAATAAAATAGTTTTTATTAAAAAGGTTGCTTATGGTATTGCGTATAAGTAAAATAATATTAAGTAAATAAATAAGCAGGAGGAAAAAATGTTCGATTTAGATACATGTATAGCATTTATAACAAATAATGCAGCAAAAAAAATATCAGATGAATTTAATGATAGATTAAGTGAATTAGGAATTACAAGAGTTCAATGGATAGCGTTATATTACCTGGGAAAACATAAAAGTATTAGTCAAATTGAATTAGCAGCTCAAATGGATATAAAGCCATCCACTACAGCAATACTAATTGATAGAATGGAAAGGGATGGATTTGTAAAAAGAGAAAGAGATATTAATGATAGAAGAACAGTAAATTTAATGATTACTGATAAGGGAAGAGAGTTTAGGGAGAAGTTGTTTCCAGTTGGAAAAAAAATGAGTGAGGATGTCTCTAAGGGCATATCAGAAGAGGACATAGAGATATTTAAAAATGTATTAAAGAAAATGGTTGATAATATTAATGAATAGAATACATTTGTATAAAATGGTTGGTATGCTAACTGTTAATACTATATAGTTAAGGTATATTATAATGTATTGGATATTATAAAAAGGGGATGAAATTAAATGAAGTATAAGATAGGTCAAAAAATTGAGTTTACAAATAACTTTACAGTTGAACTTGAAAAAGGTAAAAAGGCTAGAATTGTAAAGGGTGATAAGGCTATGGTCGTGAGAAAAGTAAATGAAAATTCAGGTGAAATAGTATATATTACTGGTGAAGCAGCTGGGTTGAGTCAGATAATAGCAATTAATGTTGATGAAAAAGTAGATGCAGATTATATAGCAGGAAAAATTATTAATAATTTATAGTAAATACAATGTAATTTGAAGTAATTGTACTAAAAATTTATCTCAAAGCCTTATGTTTTAACGCATGAGGTTTTTTTATTTGTAAGGTGTTGAATAACTATTGCATAAATTTGTTAAGAATACTACAGTTAAGCTTATAATAAAATTAATTAAAGAGAGTAAGTAAAGATAAAAGGTGGAAGTATATGAAATTAGTAGCATATATATATAAAATGCGGAAAAAGAACCTTTTAATGATATTAGGAGCAATGTACATACTAACTTTAATTGCTTTTGGAATAGCATACTGGAAAATAGCTAATATGTCCTCTGGAGAATTTTTTATTTTCCAAAATGATATTAATATGAATACAAAGATAAGTGCCTTTAGGAAGAAGATGAAAATAAATATTTACAACAGAGATTTTAATAATGTTGTAAGTAAATTAATTGCTTCTGAAGAGTATAAAAGACCTATAGTTAAGATTCAAACTGATAAAGAAAAAAATATGTATTCTTTTGCTTTTGATGAGCCTCTAGGAGAAAATTGGGCTAACTATTATTATCTATTGCTTCAAGGAAGAGGTATTACTCATATTAAGATTGAAAGTTCAGAAGAACAAATTATAAATAGAAGAATCCCTACCTATAAATTAAATATATCATTGTACAGAATATCTCAGAGAGCTAACAATGAAAACTATATAATATATGAGAAAGAAGAAAATAAAAACTTACAAAAACTAGATACAATAACAATTTGGGTAAAAGGATATCCAACTATTCATGAGGAATTATTTAAATCAGAGGACTGCTTTTATCCTTTAAATTTTTATTTTGTAAACCTTATGGAAAATTCTATTTCATTTATAGATGATAGCCCATTAGTATTAAAAAATGTAGCCAATGGAAGCTTTAAATATCCAATGTGGAATTTTTTGTATTTCAGTGCTGTAACTATTACTACACTAGGTTATGGTGATATTCTTCCTAATTCTACTATGGTTCGTGTTCTTGTAATGTTTGAAACAATATTTGGTGTAGTTATTATAGGGATGTTTGCTTCTTGTTTATTTTGGAATCGCAAGTGATTATGTGGTAAAATAGAATACGGTGATAAAAATATTGTTTGAAAATTAAAGCTACAATAACATTAAATTTGTTTATAATTCAGAGGGGAGTTGTTTAATTTGACAGAAAAACTATTTTATAATGATCCTTATTTAAAGGAATGTCAGGCAGAAATTGTCGATATAATTAATGAAGGCAGTAAAATTTTAGTGATTTTAGATAAAACAATTTTTTATCCTGAAGGAGGTGGCCAGCCTTCTGATATTGGGGAAATTAATGGAGTAAAAGTTACATATGTATTTGAAAATGGCGGAACTATTTACCATGAGGTAGAAAAAGCACCAGAGGCAAAAAGTGTATCATGCAAAATTGATTTTGATAGACGTTTTGACCATATGCAGCAGCATTCGGGAGAGCATTTGCTATCAGGAGCTATTTTAAAATTATATGGTGGAAATAATAAAGGATTTCATCTAGGTGTTGATTATGTAACCGTCGACATTGATATAAATGAGATAGATGAGCAAATGATAAACAAAATAGAAGAGGAAGTTAACCAGTACATATATTTAAATGAATCAATTAATACATATGTGGTTTCAAAGGATGAATGCGAAAAGTTTCCTCTAAGAAAACAAATAAATGTTGATGAGGACATAAGAGTTGTAGAAGCAAAGGACATGGACTGCTGTGCTTGTTGTGGAACTCATGTATTTAAAACTGGTGAGATTGGTATTGTCAAGATTATAAAAACTGAAAAATACAAAGGAATGACAAGAATATATTTTAAATGTGGAAAGAGAGCTTTAAAGGATTTTGAAAATAAACATGATATTGTGACTAAGCTTATTAGGAGTTTTTCTGCAAAAGAGGACGATATCGTTGAAAGAATTGAAAGCCAGTGTATAGAGATTGATAGTTTAAGAAAAGAATTAAGTAAGTTGAAAAAAAATCTTGCAGAAGTTGAAGTAGAAAATATAATTGAAAATGAAAAAACGCAGGTAGTTTTTAGAAAGTACAGTAATAAAGATTTTGAT
Organism: Clostridium nitrophenolicum; assembly: GCF_055391695.1. Lineage (NCBI taxonomy): Bacteria > Bacillati > Bacillota > Clostridia > Eubacteriales > Clostridiaceae > Clostridium > Clostridium nitrophenolicum. The sequence continues at coordinate 4,102,806 of NZ_AP042469.1, read as the reverse complement.
GATATACAACTGATAGCTTCAGAGCTTAGTATAAAAAGTTACATAATAATACTTGCGTCTTTAAGAGACAATAAAATATTATTTTTAAATAAAACAGATAAAGACATTAACTGTGGAAAGATATTCAAAGAAAACATAAAAGAATTTAATGGAAAAGGCGGAGGAAATGCATCTAGAGCACAGGGAACTTTTGATAAGGAAGAGGATTTGGTGAAATTTTCAGAGTTTGTATATTCAACTTTAATATAAAAAAGCGGCATGTTATGCTGCTTTTTTTATCTTAAGAAAATATATTCTAAAGCTAGTATCTCCTTTAGAACAGGATTAAGATACGGTGCTGAATAACTATTTTTAGCCTTATATTGAAAGTTTAAAGTTGTGAATTATTTTGGTGTTATGGTAATATTTAAATTAAGGTACTAGCTAGGGAAACTTATTGAAGTAAGTACTGGCAAGTTAGTAATTAGAATGAGGTGATTATATGAAGAAAGTTGGTACTGCTGTAATTTTATGTGGTGGAAAGAGCAGCAGAATGGGATTTGACAAAAGTAAGATAAAGATAGATGGTAGATTACTTATAGAGATAATTGGTGAAAAGTTAGAAAAGATTTTTGATGAAATAATATTGGTAGCAGAGAAAGAAGACAAGTTTGAAAACTTAAAGTATAAAGTTGTTGAAGATATGGAAAAAAATTATGGCCCAGCTGGTGGAATTTATACAGGATTAAAAAATGCATCTTCTAAATATGTGTTCTTTTTAGCTTGTGACATGCCTAAAATTAATATAGACTATATAAAATATTTGATGAACATTGTAGAAGATGATGAATGTGACGGTCTTATATGTAAGAAGGATGATTGGATTGAACCACTTCATGCTTTTTACTCAAAGGATTTAATTAAGGATTTTAAGAAGGGAATAGAAGAAAATAGCCTTGTTCTTTACAACATAATTAAAAATTCTAACATAAAATATATACCTGAGGAAATCACTAAAAAGTATAGTTCTGATCTAGATATTTTTATAAATTTAAATTACGTTAAAGATTTAGGAATATTAGAAGACATTTTTAATAAATAATTTAAATTCTATGTATTTTAATGAAAAAGTTTGCTATCTATATTATAATTAAATATATATGACAAAAAATAAACAAATGCCTAAGTAGAATTATATAAAGCGAAACCTAAATAATATAAGTTTCATCTATAACTAAAAGTAAATCTATTGTATAGATGTTTTAAAAATTAAAGAAGCTTGTAAACTCACAATTATAGGAGTGGTATTTATGATAACTGTAAGTGTATGTGTAGGAAGTGCTTGTCACCTTAAGGGTTCCTATGATGTAATTAATAGAATTCAGGTGTTAATTGAGGAGTACAAAGTCTTGGATAAGGTTGAGTTAAAGGGAGCTTTTTGTTTGGGGCACTGTACTGAAGGTGTATCGGTAACTGTTAATGAAGAAGATAAAATTTACTCTGTCAACAGAGTAAATGTAGATAGCTTTTTTGTAGAAGAGATTTTAGGGAGGATTAGTTGATGAAATATATGAACTTCTCTAGAGCAAATTGTAAAAACTGTTATAAATGTCTTCGTTCATGCCCTGTAAAAGCAATTAAATTTAAAAATGAGCAGGCGGAGATTGTTGAAGATAGGTGCATAGCGTGTAGCCACTGTCTTGCTATATGTCCTCAAAAGGCAAGACACATAGTAAGTGATTTAGAGAGAGTTAAAGATGCTTTATCATCTGGTAAAAAAGTTGTAGCAACTATAGCACCATCCTTTGCAGGAGTATTTGATGCAAGTCCAGGCAAATTTGTAGCAGTGCTTAAAAAATTAGGATTTTCATATGTAGAGGAAACAGCAGTTGGAGCAAATGTAGTTTCTGATATATACAGGCAATATATAAAAAATTGTGAAATAAATAACTATATTTCCACAGCATGCCCATCAGTTAACTATATTATTGAAAAATATTATCCTAGTCTAGTTCAATACATGATACCAACAGTGTCTCCTATGATAGCTCATGGTAAGATTCTGAGAGAATTATATGGAGAAGATAGTCTTATTGTATTCATGGGGCCGTGTATTGCTAAAAAAATTGAGTCAGAAAGTTTTTTAACTAAAGAAATAGTAGATGCAGTAATAACTTTTGATGAGCTAAACGATTGGGTGGACAACCTTGATATTAATATTAGTGAATTAGAGGACTGTGAATTTGATAGAAGCTATTTAAGTAGTGATAGAAATTATCCCATTTTTGGTGGGATTGTACAATGTGTTCGCCCAGTATTGGATGAAAGAGGTATAGAAGTAATATCAGTTAGCGGTACAGAGGAATGCATGGAGTTATTTAAAAGTATAGAAAAAGGCGAGGTAAACAATGCCTTTATAGAGGTCAGTGCATGTAAAGGAAGTTGTATAGGCGGTCCTGGTATGATTAATAATGAAAAAGGATATTACAAAAGGGTTCAAAAGGTTAAAAGTTATATTAAAAGTATAGCTGACAAAAATGATACAAGCATAGAACTAAAAAAGCAACTAGATTTCTCAAGAACTTTCATTGATAAAAGCATTACAAAAGAAATTGCAAGTGAAGAACAGATAGCAAAAATAATGAAAGAAATGGGTAAATACGGATTAGAGGATGAATTAAACTGCGGTGTTTGCGGGTATAACACCTGCAAGGAAAAGGCTCAAGCTATATTTGAAGGTATGGCTGAAAGTGATATGTGCCTACATTATATGAGAAACAGGGCTGAAAGCATAAGAAATGTCATATTTGAAAATACACTTAATTGTAATATATTATTAGATGGTGAAATGAGGATTAAGGATATTAATCCAGCAGCAGAGTCTGCTTTTATGGTTAAGTCTCAAAATGTTAAAGGTAAGCCTATAACTATGCTAATGGACGATACAGATTTTAAATATGTAAAAGATACTGGTGAAAGTATAATAAGTAAAAAAGTCTCGCTGCCTAAGTATAATTTAGATTTTATCGAAACGGTAGTTTACATTGAAAAACAAGATGTAGTTATGGTGGCTATGGTTGACATTACCAAGGAAGAAAAAAATAAGAAAAAGCTCATTGAGCTTAAGGAAAATACTATAAATGCTGCTCAGCAGGTAATTGAAAAACAGATGAGAGTAGCACAAGAAATAGCAAGCTTACTTGGTGAAACTACTGCAGAAACAAAAATAACATTAACAAAGCTTAAGAAAGTTGTTGAAGAAGAAAATGACAGTATATTATAACCATATCTACTTTTAAAAGGAGGTTAATAATCTGATGGATTATTTCATAGATGTTGCCTATGGAACTTTAGTTAAACATGGAGAAGAACTTGCAGGGGATATGGTAAATGTAATCAGAATGGACAATTGTACTGTAATTGTTATAGCTGATGGACTTGGAAGTGGAGTAAAAGCAAATATATTAGCTACATTGACCTCAAAGATCGCAGGTACCATGCTTAAAGAAGGAGCAGATATATATGAAACTGTTGATACAATAGCTAATACACTGCCTGTTTGTAAAGTCAGAAATATAGCATACTCAACTTTTACATTAATTAAAATATACCATAATGGAGAAGCTTATATTGCAGAGTATGACAATCCTCCTATATTTATGATTAGAGATGGTGCTACTATAAATATTCCTAAAAAGCAGATCCATATAAACGGAAGACAAATTACAGAAAGCAATATAACCTTAAAAGAGGGAGATGTACTAACGGTGGTAAGCGACGGAGTTATTCATGCTGGTTTAGGAAACATACTAAATCTTGGATGGCAGTGGAAAGATGTTCAAAATTATTTAAAAAAAAGATCAGTGGAAGATTTAAATGCACAAAGTCTTGCTAAGGATTTACTCGAGGTTTGCTGGGATTTGTACTATAGAAAACCTGGAGATGATACGACGGTAGTAGCAATAAAAATAAGGAAGCCTTCATGTATAAATATATTTACAGGACCACCTAAAAATAAGGATGATGACAGTCAGGTTATTAAAAACTTTATTGGTAGTGAAGGTAAGAAGGTTATTTGTGGCGGTACAGCTGCTAACATTGCTGAGAGAGAGCTTAAGAGAAAGCTTAAGGTAAACCTAAATTTTGTAGATAGGAATATACCTCCAACAGCTACAATGGAAGGAATAGATTTGATAACAGAAGGAGTTTTGACCTTGAGTAGAGTTCTAGAAAAGGTAAAAAAATATGCTAATCCCTTTTCGGAGGATAATGAGATTATCGACTTTAATGGTGAGGATGCTGTTTCAAAATTAGGGAAATTGCTAATAGAGGAGTGTACTCACTTGAATTTATGGGTTGGAAAGGCTGTAAATCCTGCTCACCAAAACCCTGATTTTCCGTCTGACTTAAGCATAAAATTGAAGCTTGTAGAACAATTATGCGAGGTAATGAAAAGTTTGGGGAAAAAAGTAATTGTAAACTATGTTTAAAGCTTATATCGCTTACTCATTCGACGGTAAGATAGGGAGTTTCATAATTAAAAGATGGTGTCTCGGGGATATTGAGACACCATCTTTTTTAAACAATCCTAATACTTTTTAGGGTTTTAGGGATTAGGGCAAACATACTAACATTCACGACATGTATAATGAGTATGAAGTAATTTATGAGCCTTTTCACTATTTGGTTTACCTAAGAACTCTTCATAAAGCTTAATTATAGCTGGATTTTCATGAGATTTTCTAAGTGGCTTATTTCTATCTTCTTCATACAATGCATTTGCTCTCTTAGATAATATATCATAGTTACCATGTATATATGGCTGACCGCCACCGTCTATACATCCACCAGGACAAGCCATGATTTCAATTATTTGATAATTTGCTTCCCCATTTCTTATTTTATTAAGAAGTGTACGAGCGTTTCCAAGTCCGCTAGCAATAGCAGCTTTTACTTCCATATCTTTAATTTTTATTGTAGCTTCTCTAATTCCATCTAAACCACGAATAACTGTAAACTCTACATCATCTAATTTCTCTCCAGTTATCCATTCATAAGCTGTACGTAGCGCTGCTTCCATAACTCCACCAGTAACACCAAATATAACTCCTGCACCAGTAGATTCTCCAAGAATGCTGTCAAATTCTTCATTATCTAATGAATTAAAGTCAATTCCAGCTTCTTTTATCATTTTAGCTAACTCTCTAGTACTTATAACTACATCTACATCGTTGTTCATTTCTTCTCTTGCTGCCTCGTATTTTTTAGCTAAGCAAGGCATTACTGAAACTACAACTAAATTTTTTGGATCTATATTCATCTTTTCAGCATAATAACTTTTAGCTATTGCGCCGAACATTTGTTGTGGTGATTTACAGCTAGATGGGACATCTAATAAATCTGCAAATTCATGCTCAAAGAAGTTTATCCAGCCAGGACAACAACTTGTAAGCATTGGAAGTCTTCCTCCGTTTTGGATTCTTCCCATTAATTCTGTTGCTTCTTCCATTATAGTTAAATCAGCAGCGAAATCAGTATCGAAAACTTTGTCAAATCCAAGAGAACGAAGTGCTGCTACCATTTTACCTGTAACTGCTTTTCCAACTTCTATTCCGAATTCTTCACCTAGAGCAGCTCTTACAGCAGGTGCTGTCTGAACTACAACAAATTTATCTTTATCATTTAATGCATCCCATACTTTTGATGTATTGTTAACTTCAGTTAAAGCACCAGTTGGGCAAACAGATACACATTGTCCACAGAAAGTACAATTTGTATCAACCATTGGCATGCCAAAAGCAGGGGAGATAACAGTTTCAAAACCTCTGTTAACAGCTGATAAAACAGATACTGTTTGAATTTCGCTGCATACAGTTTCACATCTTCTACATAATATACATTTATCTAAATTACGTTCAATTGAATAGCTAGAAGTATCTTTAGGGTAAGTAGACATTTCACCCTTAAATTTAATTTCACGTATACCCATATCAGCTGCTAATGTTTGAAGTTCGCAGTTAGTATTTTTCTCGCAGAGCAAGCAATCCTGCGGATGGTCAGATAAAAGAAGTTCCACAACTGTTCTACGAGCTTTTATAGCTTTTATAGAATTTGTTTTTACAACCATTCCTTCAAATACAGGAGTAGTACAAGCTGGAGCTAAGTTTCTTCTTCCTTCGACTTCTACCATACATACTCTGCAGGAGCCAGGTTTATTTTCAACTCCATCATGTAAGTTTAAATGACACAATGTTGGTATATTAATTTCAAGTAGTTTTGCTGCTTGTAGAATAGTAGTGCCTTGTTCTACTTGTAGTTGTTTATTATTTATAGTAAGAGTAACTAAACTCAAAACGTCCACCTCTTTCTTAAAAATTTTCATGCATTACTTTTTAATTACTGCATCAACTGGACATCCAGTAAAGCATGCGCCGCACTTAATACACTTGTCTTGTATAATAGTGTGAAGCTCTTTAACTTTACCACTGATACATGATACAGGACAGTTTCTTGCACATTTAGTACATCCAATACATTTGTTTGTAATTTCATAGCGAACTAGGTTCTTACAAACACCTGCTGGACAAGTTTTATCTTTAACGTGAGCAACATACTCATCCCAGAAGTATTTCATAGTACTTAATACTGGGTTTGGAGCAGTTTGTCCAAGTCCGCAAAGAGAAGTATCTTTTATAGTCTGTGCTAATTCTTTTAAGTTTTCTAAATCCTGTTCAGTACCTTGTCCATTTGTTATTTTTGTTAGTATTTCAAGTAAACGTTTGTTTCCAACTCTACATGGAGTACACTTTCCACAGGATTCTTCCACAGTAAACTCTAGATAGAATTTAGCTATGTCAACCATACAGTTATCTTCATCCATAACTATCATTCCACCTGAACCCATCATGGATCCAATAGAAGTTAATGATTCATAATCTATTGCAATATCTAAGTCTTCAGCAGGTATACATCCGCCAGAAGGTCCTCCAGTTTGAACTGCCTTAAACTTACGGCCGTTTTTAATTCCGCCGCCTATATCATAGATTATTTCTCTTAAACTAGTACCCATAGGAACTTCAACAAGGCCAACGTTGTTAATTTTTCCTGCAAGGGCAAAAACTTTTGTTCCTTTAGAACCAGCAGTACCGATTGAATTGTACCAGTCAGCACCTTTATTTATTATTGCTGGAATATTAGCATAAGTTTCAACATTGTTTACACATGTAGGTTTATTCCAAAGTCCGCTTTCTGCTGGGAATGGTGGCTTGTTTGTAGGTTCACCACGGCAGCCTTCTACTGAATGAATTAAAGCAGTTTCTTCACCACATACGAAAGCACCAGCACCATATTTTATTTCTATATCAAAGCTAAAGTTTGATCCTAAAATGTTTTCCCCAAGAAGGCCAAGCTCTTTAGCTTGCTTTAATGCTATCATTAATCTATTAACGGCAAGAGGATATTCAGCTCTAATGTATATAACACCTTTAGTAGCTCCAATTGCATATCCTGCTATTGCCATAGCTTCTAATACACTGTTTGGATCTCCTTCAAGTATTGAACGATCCATGAATGCGCCTGGGTCACCTTCGTCGGCATTACAGATTATATATTTTTGATCTGCATCATATGCTTTAGCAAATGCCCATTTTTTACCTGTAGGGAAACCGCCGCCTCCTCTACCTCTTAAGCCAGAGTCAATCATCACTTTAATAACATCATCTGGAGTCATTTGAGTTAGAACTTTTCCAAGTGCTAAATAGCCTTCTACTCCAATTGATTCAGTTATATCTTCAGGGTTTATTAAACCACAATTTCTAAGAGCAATTCTTTCTTGCTTTTTATAGAAAGACATTTCGTCTTGTCTTTTAACTTTCTCTTTTATAGTTGGTTCTTCATATAGAAGTCTATCAACTATTCTACCTTTTAATAAATGTTCAGTAACTATTTCAGCGGCATCATCTGGTGTAACATGTACATAGAATGCATTGTCAGGACTTATTTTAACTATAGGTCCTTTTTCACAGAATCCAAAGCATCCAGTAACAGCTACTGTAACTTCTTTAGATAATCCTACTTTATCTATTTCAGCCTGTAGATTTTCGATAATCTTATCACTTTCAGCAGATTTACATCCTGTTCCACCGCAAACTGTTACATAACGTTCGCATCTTTTATTTTCAACAGCAAGTTCTTCTTCATGAGAAGGTTCTCTCATATCTAATTTTTTTGAAAAATCTTGAGACATTTTTTGGAGCTCTTCATAAGAATTGATTCTATTCAATGCTGCTACCTCCTATTCATTATACTCATCTAAAATTTTATCAACCATTTGTTTTGTGAAGTGACCGTAAACCTTATCATTTACAGTAACTACAGGAGCAAGTCCACATGCACCTACGCATCTTAAAACTTGAACAGTAAATTTTCCATCAGATGTAGTTTGTCCGACTTTTATACCTAATTTTCTTTCGAATTCTTCGAGAACTTCTCCTGCACCTTTAACGAAGCAAGCAGTTCCCATACATACGTTTATAACGTATTTACCTGTTGGTATTTCTGTAAAGTAAGAATAGAAAGTAACAACACCGTTAACCTTTGATACAGGTAGGTCTAATTTTTTGGCTACAAATTTCTGCACCTCTTGAGGCAAATAGCCAAAAATATGTTGGGCCTTATGAAGTACAGCTATTAAGGCTCCTTTTTTGTCAGAAAGATTGTCAATGAATTCACCAAGTTCTTTAAAATATTGATCTTTTAGATTATTTGAACACACTAAGGTATACCCCCTTTGAATGTATATGTTTTTTCTTTGCAATTAAATTATATCAAACTTTTTTTGAAAATATAAGTGTTTTTTGAAAAAAATTAATAAAATAATAAATAAAAAAGAAATAATCATTATAAAACGAAAAAAAGCACATATTATTTTGTTAAATAAAATACAAATTTCGACAAAGATTGATTGAAAAATAACAGATAAAGTTTTCTATATTTTTAACAAGTGATTTTTTAGAAAAGAAAGAAAATTGCAATAAAGAAATGGAAAAAGATTAATTTTCATGTTGTATTATACAGGTTTTCTATTGTAACTAGGTTAAGGAGAAGTGTTGGTGAATTATAAATTGCATAAATAGTTTGACAATAATGATATTGTTTTTATTATTCAATTCAAATTATTATTCTAATTAGTTTTAAAAATAATTAATTCATAAAAGATGATTTATAATTTTTTTAATAAATATTTTAAACAAAAAAATTATTATTTTATGTAAATTTATAATTTAGTGAAAAAAATTACTAAGTATATTATAATTTAACTATAGGAAGGGAGTGGTAAGTTCTATTTATAGATAATATTAAAATATAAGAAGTTAGGTGTGAAAGTATTTGGGATTTGAAGAATTATTAAAAATAGCATTAATTGTTGCGTCAGTCCTTCAGTTTTTTCTCTCCTTCATAAAAGGAAGAAGTATAAATAAAGAATATGGAGATAAATTATTTATACTTAACTTAGGATATGCCAAGAGAAGATTTTTAGCATTATTATTTATAGGTTTAATAGTCTATTTTATCTACGTAATAATAACAGGATATTTTACAGTGCTTGGGATATTTATAGTGGTTTATTTTTTATTAAGCATTTACGATTTCAGCAAACTGAAAATAATAACAAGTACCGGTATCGGACAAAAAAGTTTTTATAGTAATTCTTATTATAATTTTACTGATTGGAGCAGTATTGTTGAATGGAATTGGTCTGAGCATAAGGAGAATTTACTTATATTTAAGATTAGAAAGAATGAAAAGATACAAACTAAAGATTGGATAGTTTTAGCTTCAGAAAAAGAAGCTATAAATGAATTGTTTCAAAAATATACTGGCAGCATTTAATTAGTGTTATGGGTATAGGGTTCCAAATTGGAACCCTATATGTATTCCTTAATAATATCTTTAACTACCTCTCCGCCTATTATCATACCAGCTACAGGAGGAACAAAGGATATACTTCCAGGTATCTGTCTTTTAGCACTACATTTTTTTGTTCCGCCAGTGCAAACACAGCCCTCCTTGCAGGTAATCACTTCTTCTAATTTTGGTTTCATAGGCATTTCATCAGAAAATAATACCTTTAAATTCTTAATTTCTCTTTTCCTAAGTTCATAGCGCATAACTTTTGCTAGAGGACATATCTTAGTATCATATATATCTACAATTTTAAATCTAGTAGGGTCAAGTTTATTTCCAGTACCCATACAGCTTATTATATCTATATTATGTTCCTTACACCAAACTATCAAAGATAGCTTAGATGAAACGGTATCAATTGCATCAACAACGTAATCAGCATCTAAAGGAATTATTTCAGCAATGTTATCTTCCTTTACAAAAGTTTGATGTATTTCAACAGTACATTTAGGATTTATCCTTAGAACTCTATCCCTTAAAACCTCAACCTTTGGTTTGCTGATTGTATCAAAGTTAGCATGTATTTGTCTGTTTATATTAGTTAGACAAACAGTATCGTCATCAACTAGTATTAGATGTCCAACCCCAGCTCTAACCAAGGCTTCTAATGTAAAGCTTCCTACACCACCTAAACCGAAAACTACAACTTTGCTATTTGAAAGCTTTTCTAGAGCTTCTTTGCCTACTAAAAGTTCTGTTCTTGAAAGTGAATGCTGTTTCATAATTTATCTCCTCTGTTCATATTGATAAAAATATATAGTCTATACTTAAATACAAAATTAATAATACATATAAGAGTATAGATTAATGCTTAGAATTTTGTTTATAAAAAAGTAAATTGATAGTGTTTTACGTCATATAGTATATAGTAATATACGTAAATGTCAATATGAACTATAATAAAATTAATATTAACTTTATTAAAAATGATATAATATATTATAAGAAGAAATATATATTTATGCTTAGTTTTATGGGGGGATTTGTGATGGAGAAAGTGAGAATAGCTTTGTGTCAGATGATGGTTGTGGCAGATAAAAAAGAGAATATAGATAAGGCTGAAAAAATGATATACGATGCGGCGGACAAAGGCGCTAAAATTGTTTCACTTCCAGAAATGTTTAATTGTCCATATGATAATAAACGCTTTAGGGAATATGCTGAAACTTTTTCACAGGGTGAAACTATAAAAATGTTATCAAGTGCTGCAAAGGAAAGAAACATCTACTTAATTGGGGGATCAATTCCTGAATTAGATGATGAAAATAAGGTGTACAATACTTCTTTTATCTTTGATAACAATGGAAACTTAATTGGAAAACATAGAAAAATGCATCTGTTCGATATCGATATAAAAGATCGCGTCAGATTCAAGGAATCAGAAGTTCTTGCAGGGGGAAAAGATGTAACTGTTGTTAATACAGAGTATGGAAAAATTGGAGTGGCAATATGTTATGACATAAGATTCCCTGAACTCATTAGAATTATGGCTTTAAAGGGAGCTAAAATAGTTTTTATTCCGGCAGCATTTAATATGACGACAGGACCAGCACACTGGGAATTATTATTTAAAAGCAGAGCTTTAGACAATCAAATATATGTGGCAGGAATCTCCACCGCTAGAGATATAAATTATTCCTATGTAGCTTATGGAAATTCAATAGTAGTTAGTCCTTGGGGGGATGTAGTAAGTAGGCTAGATGAAAAAGAAGGAATACTCATAGAGGATATAGATTTTGATTATATAAATGAAGTTAGAGAATCACTTCCTCTTCTCAAACATAGAAGGAAAGACGTGTATAAAGTAAGTTTACTATAAACAGAATTCTTGGCTTCAGGTGGAGTTTGTCTGCTACCACTAGGCAATTCTGCCCGTTAAATTCCATTTAGGCATTTAACCTCCATCTGAAGCTTAGAAGTCGTTATCCAGGGACATAGCCGCTCTTTACTCCCACTTGAAGAAAAGCAGAGAGCCCAAATCTTTGATTTGGTACGAATCGCTTTCACCGAGTGCGATAGGAGTATTAGAGCGGGTAAGTCATCGGATAAACAGAATTATTTAATCCTAGGTTCTTATGCTCAAGTTTAAGAACCTAGGATTTATTAGTTGTTGTATACAATTTTAAATAATAGAAAATTATTTATATTTTATCTTTTTCGAAAAAAGAGGTATGACCACTAAAAGGGTGTATATTATTATAGTGTGCATTAATTCATATATTAAAATTAAGAAGAGAGGTTTTAACATGAAGATGATTAGGCAACTCGCAGTTATCCTTATAATTTGTTTTTTAGGTGAACTGCTTAGAAGAGTTTTTAACTTAGCTTTACCCGGTAATGTAATTGGAATGCTAGTTTTATTTATCTGTCTATCCACTAGAATTATAAAGATAGAGGCTATAGAGGATATAAGTAAATTCTTCTTAGATCATTTAGCATTTTTCTTTCTACCGGCAGGAGTAGGATTAATAACTTCAGTAGGAGCTTTAAAAAATTACTGGCTGTATATTTTATTAATAACGCTTATATCAACTATAGTTGTTATGGTAACAACAGGAATAACAGTACAATTATTTAAGAGGAGTTGAGTATCTTGAAAGAATTAATTTCAACACCATTATTTGGTATAATGATATCTTTAATAGCTTTTGAAATAGGGTGTATTATAAATAAAAAAACAAGATTTCCCATATTTAATCCATTATTTATAAGTATAGTATTAGTAATAGCTTTTTTAAATATTTTTAATATAAATATTTCTGATTATGATAAAGGTGGACAGTTTATTTCTTTCTTTCTGTCTCCTGCTACAGTAGTATTAGCTGTACCTTTATATAAAAAGATAGAGTTATTAAAATCCCATGCAGTACCAATAATTTCCGGAATAACAGTAGGGAGCATAGTTAGTATTATTACTATAATATCATTATGTCAATTATTTGGTTTACCAAAACCTATAGATGTGTCCCTAATACCGAAATCTATAACAGTCCCTATAGGAATTGAGGTATCAAAACAGTTAGGTGGAATACCTTCTATAACTGTAGCAGTAATAATATTAACAGGAATAATTGGAGCGATAATAGGACCATATGTATGTAATTTCTTTAAAATAAAGGACAAAGTGGCAATAGGTGTAGCAATAGGGACAGCTTCTCATGCTGTTGGTACTACAAAAGCCATTGAAATGGGAGAGATAGAAGGTGCCATGAGCAGTTTATCTATAGGTATCGCTGGAATTATAACTGTTATAATAGCACCTATAATAGCAAAAATTTTTAATTTTTAATGTAAATTGACATTCCTTATTTTAACTCAATAAAAGCCTAAGAAATCTTGTTAAAGTATAAGATTTCTTAGGTTTTTATTACTTATGTATACATTAATAATACATTAATAATACATTATAACTTTATGGTGTTATCAGATGAGTTCATTTTCTCTACTATTGTATACATATTAGTGATTTCACCAACAGCTAGTTTTTCTTTTAAATCATAAAAATCTAAACATGTTCCGCAGTTCAATATGTTAACGCCTTTTTCAGCAAGTTTCTTTATACTGTCTAAAGAATCTGATCCTTCAACAGTAAGCTTTACACCAGCATTTAAAAATAGCAAGTCTGAAGGTAAATTATCACTCTCGGAAAGAGCGTATAGATAGCTTTTCATTAAGGTTGCACCAAGCTTGTCATCTCCAAGTCCCATCTTATCAGTAGAAATAACAATTGTGAGCTTTTTAGTATCAAAACTCATAGGTTTGCATGAGCAGGCCCCTTTTGTGACAACAATATAATATAAGTTATCTTTTTCTTCAACACTGCTGCTAAAACCATTACTTTCAGCAAATTTAACTACGTTATTTTTGGATACTTCATTATCTACTATTACAGTAGCTTCACCTTCTTCTATAGCATCAAAGTATTTTTTTGTGTTAATAACTGGTTGTGGACATTTTAAGCCTTTGCAATCAATTATGTTTTTCATATTGCCATCATCCTCCTGAAATAAAAATAACAACATAATTATATATTATGAATATTTGGTTAAATTAATATATAAGAAATTAACTAAAAGTAATCATGTAATTCTTAGATAGATTATATCATAATGGTATATTTACAACTATAGTTTTTAATAATAGTAATAAGGTTAACTATAATAAAATATTATATATTTTAAAATAAATTAAGTAAAAATTAATAATCAGAAAATTCCGACATATAAGTTAAGGAGAGAATTTTGTGGTATTATGGTATACGGTATTTTATATTTAGGACTTGATGAAAAGGCATAATAAATATAGAAAGGATTTTTGTAATGAAGGACTTTATTTATAATTCGATAGTTATTTTTCAGATAGCTACCTTTGTAATTACAATGTATTATTTGCTACTTTCATTATTTGGGCTCTATAAAAAAGAAGATAAAGGTGCAGAAAGTTGTAAACCGCAAAAAAGATTTGCGCTTTTAGTGGCAGCTCATAATGAAGAAATGGTTATTGGTAAGATTGTAGAGAGCTTATTGGAGATTGACTACCCTAAGGAAATGTACGATATTTTTGTTATAGCAGATAATTGCAATGATAACACTGCTAGCATAGCTAGAGAACATAATGTTAATGTTTGTGAAAGAAATGTTACTGATAAAAGAGGTAAAGGATATGCTTTAGAGTGGATGTTTGATAAAATATTTAAAATGGATAAAAAATATGATGCCATAGCTATTTTTGATGCAGATAACCTTGTTTCAAAAAACTTTTTAAAAGAAATGAATTATAAGCTGCTTCAAGGATATAAGGTTGTACAAGGCTATATAGATAGTAAGAATCCACATGATTCTTGGATTACTGAATCATATTCTATAGCATTTTGGAGTGCTAATAGATTATTCCAATTAGCTAGAGCTAATATAGGATTATCAAATCAAATAGGTGGAACAGGATTTTGTATGGATACAGAAACCTTAAAGAAATTAGGATGGGGAGCTACTTGTCTTACGGAGGATTTAGAGTTTAGCTGTAAGCTGATTTTAAATGGACATAAGGTTGGGTGGGCACACGATGCTATAATATACGATGAAAAACCACTTACTTTAAAACAATCATGGAATCAAAGAAAAAGATGGATGCAGGGATTTGCTGATGTTGCATCAAGATTTTTCTCTAAGTTAGTTAAAAAGGCTGTAAAGGAAAAAGATTTTGTAGCTCTTGATTGTGCACTATATGTTGTTCAACCATTTGTAGTATTGTTATTAGCTGCAGCTACAATATTGACTGTTGCACAAAATACTACAACTGGGTTAAAAATATTTACTATAAACCAAGTTATGAATGATGGTGTTTGGAAAGTATTTTGTATATTCCAATTTTTACTTACTCCATTTATAATGATGAAAGATAAAAAACTATCAAAGGCATTGTTTTGGATATTGTCAATATATTCATTAAATGTTTTTATATATCCTCATTTGATAAAGTTTTTAGATACTCAAGATTTTATGATTATATCACTTGTGCATATAACATACACTATAGCATTTTTATTGATTACTTATTTAATTTTAGGAAAACATAATTTCTTAATGTTCTTCAGATATCTTTTATATGGTATATACACATTAACATGGATTCCAATAACAATACAGGGAATAATGGATAAAGACAATAAAGAATGGAGTCATACAAAGCATGTTAGACAGATAAGTATCCAAGAAGTTGAATAATAAACATAATCGTTTAACATATATACAAGCCTGAAATAACAAATTAAGTTATTTCAGGCTTGTATTTTATATTAATTGTTTTCTTTCATTGAAAAAGCATCTATAAGATAAATAGCAGGCAACAAAGGCTGCTATTGAGGTGGTTGACAGCAGCATAAAGGTAACCATTATCTGAAATCTTATAGCCTGTAGTGGTGAGGTACCAGCTAAAATTAAACCTGTCATTGTTCCAGGTAAAGAAACAATTCCTAAAGTTTTCATTGAATCGATAGTAGGAAGCATTCCTGTTTTTATAGAATCTCGTATTATATCAATGGAAGAAGGTAATATATCTGCTCCCAAAGCTAGCTTTGTCTCAATTTCAGCTCTTCTATTTTTGAAATTTGAACTTAGTTGTCTGTAACAGAGGCCAATGGCTACCATTGCGTTACTAATAACCATTCCACCTACGGGTATTATTTCATAAGGCTCATATTTGATTGCTTTAGATGCTATTAGAACCAGCATAGTAGCTATGGTACCGCTGGATATTGCACAAAAGGACACTAGAATTCCATGCTTTATTCCTTTGGCTCGATTAGATGCATTATGTGATGCGCTTAGTATCATAAATAGCAGCAATAAGCTTGTAAATATAGGATTTTTAAGCCCAAAAATGAAGTTTAGAATGTAACCTATAATAGAGAGCTGAACTATAGCTCTAACCACACCTATAATAGTTTCCTTCTCTAGATTTAGTTTTTGATATCTTGAAAAAACAAGTGATATAATAATTAAGGATGATGATATAAGGAGAGAGGATATATTCATTGTGTTACTCATAATTATCTTAGCACCTCCAGGGACTTCAGAGAGCCATTTTCTATCGTTAAAATCTTATTTGCATACTTTCTACTTTGTTCAGGATTGTGAGTAATCCATAGAATAGTTACACCCTCCTTATTTAAATTATTTATAATATTTTCTACTATTTTTGTATTATCTACATCCAGAGCAGAAGTTACCTCGTCTAAAAGTAAAACTTCAGGTTTAAATATCAAAGATCTTATCAAAGATATCCTTTGCTTTTCACCGCCAGATAAGTTTGTTATGTCTTTTTCTAAATAATCTGTAGACATATTGAAAAGATTTAAAAGATACTTTACTCTATTCATATCTGCTATTTTATTTCTAATTTTATAAGGGAAAACTAAGTTTTCTAATACGTTTTTTCCAAAGAGATATGGAGTTTGAAAACAATAGCATATTTTTTTTCTAATTTCAATTGGATTATAGTCTAACATATCTATACTTTTATAAAGTATTTTACCGCTGCTTTGCTTATGTAAATGACTGCATAACTTTAAAAGTGAGCTTTTCCCACTTCCAGAGGGACCAACTATAGAAATAAAATCTCCAGCTTCAATTTTAAAAGATAAATTTTTTATAATGAAGTCATCATCATTTGAAAAATAAACATTAACAAATTCTAATAAGGACAAATTTATCACCTCACATTTTATATGATTACACAATCTGTAATTATACACTCGAATAATAAAAATTTAAAGATAGATAAAGTAAAATTTGTATTAAAATTGAAATTTATTATATATATTTTAGAAAAAAGAATATTGAGTTTAATATTTGGAAAAATATATTTGAGAGGAGTGTATATGGTATGAATAGTATTGATAAAAAACATAAATATGAACATACCAAAGAATATGCTGAGGAACTTTTTGCAAAAGGTATGTGCATGGGAGAAGTAATGAAAAAGACCAATTTAACAGAGGAGAAAATTGCTGAAACGAGAAAAGAGCTAGATGGAGAAGAATAAATTATACATAATAGATGAATTTTCATACATAAAGATGAAGATTTGTCTATTATTTTTTATTAGTTTTATAAGTAAATTATTCATTTAAATTGTTTAATATGATTGATATAATATATAATGAAAATCTAAAAATGTTAATACTATTTGATAAAAGTATTTGACAGATGAGGTGACATATGAAAGAAAAATTATATAGTATAGAGAAAAAAATAAAGCTTCAACCTAATGACCAATGTATTTGCGGCAGCGACTTAAAATATAAAGAATGCTGTTTAGATAAAAAATTTGATTACAAAACTTTAGGCAGAAATTATGAAGATAGGGATATAGTTTTTAATTCCACTGAAATCAATAAGCTTTATGAGTATATTTCTAATTTTCTATTAGAAGATATTTTAGACAAAGAATTAAGTGTTAGTAAGGGAAAAGAATATTTGAAACACTTGTATAAGAATGCTGAAAATGGTACAGGTAACTTTGCTAAATATACATCATGTAAAAAAGGGTGTAGTGGCTGCTGTCATATATACATGGACTGCACCGCTATTGAAGCAGAATTGATAAGAGAATATATATTAGAAAACTTTAATGAAAAGCAAATTATGTGTTTAAATAATAAAATAAAAGAAACTATAGATCAAATACCAGAATATGAGGATATACTTGAAGCTAGTAATAAAAATGATTTAATTAATAAATATGGTGCTAAACATTTACCATGCATTTTTTTATCAGAAGATAACAGTTGTCTAATATATGAAGTAAGACCTTTTAATTGCAGAAAGCTAATAAGCTTTTCAAAGAATACTGATTGTATAGAGGGTGAGAGCATAGTTAGACCTAATATATCTATAGATAATATTGTTGCCTATTCTATTAATCATCTTTCAATGAATATAACTAGATATAAAAAACTGAAAATCTATTCTAAAGATGAGTCGAAATATAAATCAATTTATAAATCAATCCAACATTGGTTTATCAACGGTTTTAGTGAAATTAATAGAAATCTATAACAGACTTAATCAACATCTTTTGTTGAAAATAATGAATTAGTTTTATTATTTTTGTGAAAAATAATGATGGAGGTGTTGAATATGAAAAAAGTTGCAGTTGAAAAAGGGTTAAAGGATCTTGAACAATACTTATCAGATGAAGGATATAGTGTAAAGGAATTTGAGATGAACAGTGTAGAAAACTCAAGTTATTATGATCAATTTGATGCAGTTGTTATAACTGGTGGAAGTGTAAATGTTATGGGATATGAAGACACTATGACTAAGACTCCTCAAATAATAGCAGATGGATTAACAGCAGAAGAAATTAAAAGTCAGATTGATAGTAAAGCTGTAAAATAACAAGATATTTATAGTAAGAAAGCATAGGCAACTTGATAATATATAAGTAAGCTTATGCTTTCTTAGTTTTAGATTGAATAAATTGTAAATTTTTTACTTGCATGTATATTAATTTAATTATAAATTAATATAGTAGTAAAATTATACATGCAACTAGGAAAGGTGATAACCATGGAAGAAAGATTGCAGAAATATATGGCTAGATGCGGAGTAGCATCGAGAAGAAAATGTGAAGAAATTATTTTACTAGGAAAAGTTAAGGTAAATAACAAGGTTGTTAACGAATTAGGATATAAAATTGATGCAGATAATGACAAGGTTACTGTTGATAATAAATTAATAAAGCCTGAAGAGAAAAAGGTTTATATAGCATTAAACAAGCCTGAAGGATATGTTTCTACAGTTAAGGATGAAAAAGGAAGAAAGACTATAATTGATTTAATAAAAATTAAAGAAAGAGTGTACCCTATAGGAAGATTAGATTATGATACATCTGGATTAATACTTTTAACAAATGATGGAGATATTTATAATAAAATAATACATCCGAGAGAGGAAAAAAATAAGATTTATATAGCAATTATTAAGGGAATACCATCAAAGGAAGAGATAGAAAGATTCGAAAATGGAATAAATATAGACGGATACATTACAGCAAAAGCTTCATTTAAAGTTCTAAAAAGTAACAGTGATTGCTCAGAAGTAAAAATAATGATACATGAAGGTAAAAATAGACAAATCAGAAAGATGTGTGAAGCAATAAAACATCCTGTATTAAAACTAAAGAGAGTACAGATAGGAGATATTAAGTTAGGGGATTTGCCTAAAGGTGAATGGAGATTCCTAAATGATAACGAATTAAATTATTTATGGAAGCTATAAAACGATTCGTTGGTAAAAAATTACATAAGTAATAATATGTAAACAATGAAAAGAAAGTTATTGATTTAACAATTATAACATAATAAAATAATATAGAAATACCCATAAGGAGCGTAATTTATGTACAGATACGTTACAGACGTAAGTAAGCTATCTCATTATATAGTAAAGAACTTTTGTATTAAGTTTAACGTTGCGGTAGATGCTACACTAGGCAATGGATATGACAGTGATTTCTTAAGTAAAAACTTTGCAAAAGTTTATACTTTTGATATACAGAAATGTGCAGTTGATAAGTATACAGAAAAAAACATAGATAATGTTTATCTAATTAATGATTCACATGAGAATTTTTCTAAATATATAAATGAAAAAGTTGATTGTATAATGTATAATTTGGGCTTTTTACCTGGAGGTGATAAGAAGGTAACAACCAGGTGGGAATCCACATTAAAAAGCCTAGAGAGTGCTTTAAATATGATAGATAAAGGAGCGATTGTAAGTATAGCTCTTTATAGAGGACATGAGGAAGGAAAAAAAGAGGAAGAAGTAGTTATAAACTATGTTGAAAAACTTCCGAAAAATAAATATGGAGTTATGATTCATTCCTTTGCAAACAGAGACAATAATCCCCCAATTTTAATAATAATAGAAAAAAAGTAACTGGAGGTGAAAATTTTTATCAAATTAACAAATTTGATAAAAATAAATTATGAAAGATAAATTAGAATTAATAGCAGCAAAAGAATTCACATACTATGATGAAATGTATAAAGTAGTTGATTTTTTAAATAAAAATCTTAGTGAACAGGACCTTGTATTTGGAATAACCGAAAGAGATGATAAGCATATAATAAATATCTATAAAGAAAAGTGATTAACAATTGAAAGACATATTGAAAAATAGTTCAATAGATGTTAAAATGAAATAAATATTTCATAATTATTGCAAAAAAAGGGGATTGGAAAGAAAGGACTGAAAGACATGGAAGATGGAAATAAACAGGATCTAATGAGAACGATACAAATTAAATTTCCTAGGCTTAGTAAGGGACAAAAGCTAATTGCTGAATACATTTTAAAGCATTATGATAAAGCAGCTTTTATGACAGCGGCGAAACTTGGGGTAAGTGTTGGTGTAAGTGAATCTACTGTAGTTAGATTTGCAAATGAACTAGGATTTACAGGATATCCTAAATTGCAGAAGGCTCTACAAGAGTTAATAAAAAACAAACTTACGACTGTTCAGAGAATTGAGCTATCTAATGATTTTGTTAGTGAAGAAAGTGCATTAAAAGGTGTTCTTAAATCGGATATGGAAAATATAAGAGCAACTCTTGAAAAGATAAATCATAAAACTTTTGAGGACGTCGTAAATAGTATATTTACTGCTAAGAAGATATATATTATTGGACTTAGAAGTTCGACTGCTCTTGCTGAATTTTTAGGTTTTTATTTAGGATTAATTTCAGACAACGTTAAGGTAGTTGGATATGGAATAAGTGATATATTTGAACAGATGATTAATGTAACTGAAGATGACTTAGTTATCGGTATAGGTTTTCCGCGTTATGCTGCAAGAACTATTGAATCATTAGCTTTTGCTCAAAGTAGAGGTGCAAAAGTTGCTGCTATTACTGACAGTTTACTATCACCATTAGCAGCTAGAGCAGATTATACATTAATAGCTCAAAGCAATATGGCTTCATTTGTTGATTCACTAGTTGCACCTTTAAGTGTAATAAATGCATTAATAATAGCTGTTGGTTTAAGGGAAAAAGAAAAGATATCCTCTACATTTACGGATTTAGAGAGCATTTGGGAAGAATATCAAGTGTATTCATTTAAAGAAAGTGACTAAATTTTAAAAGGAGAAGTTTTACAACTTCTCCTTCATTTTCTATTTAAAAATTTTTTTAAATAATCAAATTTTTTTAAAAAGTAAGAAGGAAAAAAAGAAATATTGGAGAATATATATTATTGTAGAATACATCACGATAAATAGTGATGAATAATATACATAAATCATGGGGAGGGTTTTTATAATGACAAAAGAAAGAGTAACAGCTTACATCAATGGAGTTATTGAAAACGTTAAGAAAAGAAATGGCAGTGAACCAGAATTCTTACAAACAGTTGAAGAAGTTTTAGGCTCTTTAGGACCAGTACTTGAAAAACATCCTGAGTACATGGATGAAAACCTTTTAGAAAGATTCTGTGAACCAGAAAGACAAATCATGTTCAAAGTTCCATGGACAGATGACAATGGAAACGTACAAGTTAACCGTGGATTCAGAGTACAATTCAACGGAGCTATAGGACCTTACAAGGGAGGACTTAGATTCCATCCTTCAGTTTATATAGGAATAATCAAATTCTTAGGATTTGAGCAAATATTAAAGAACTCATTAACTGGCCTTCCAATAGGTGGAGGTAAAGGTGGTTCAGACTTCGACCCAAGAGGAAAGTCAGACGCTGAAATAATGAGATTCTGCCAAAGCTTTATGACTGAGCTTTATAGACATATAGGACCAGACGTTGACGTTCCAGCTGGAGATATTGGAGTTGGCGGAAGAGAAATAGGATATCTTTATGGACAATATAGAAGAATCAGAGGAGCTTTTGAAAATGGAGTTCTTACTGGTAAAGGCTTAACTTATGGCGGAAGCTTAATAAGACCAGAAGCTACTGGATTCGGTGTATCTTACTATTGCCAAGAAATGCTTAAGCATGAAGGAACAGACTTCAACGGCAAAACAGTTGCTGTATCAGGTTTCGGTAATGTTGCATGGGGAGTATGTCAAAAAGTTAGCCAATTAGGCGGTAAAGTTGTAACTCTATCAGGACCAGATGGATACATCTATGATCCAGAAGGAGTAACAGGAGAAAAGATAGATTACATGGTAGAAATGTTAACAGTAAACAAAGGTGCAAGAATTAAAGATTATGCTGATAAGTATGGTGTTCAATTCTTCCCAGGAGAAAAACCATTTGGAGTTAAAGTTGATATTGTAATACCATGTGCAATTCAAAACGACATTAAAATAGATGAAGCTAAGAAAATAGTTGAAAACGGAGTTAAATTTGTTTGTGAAGCAGCTAATATGCCTTGTACAAACGAAGCTGTTGAATACTTCCAAAAGAACGGCGTAATAGTAGGACCTTCAAAGGCTGCTAACGCTGGTGGAGTTGCTACTTCAGCTCTTGAAATGTCACAAAACAGCATGAGATTAGCTTGGACTGCAGAAGAAGTAGATGCAAAATTACACCAAATAATGGTTAACATCTACAATAACTGTAAGAAAGCATCAGAAGACTATGGTTTTGGATATAACCTAGTTGCTGGAGCTAACATTGCAGGATTTGTAAAAGTTGCAGAAGCAATGCACCAACAAGGAAATTACTAAAAATTATGAGAGAGAATCTTTAAATAGGTTCTCTCTTTTTATTTGTATAAGTTAACCAATATGATTGTGAATACTTAAAATAATTCCATATCAGCATATAGAGTTAGAGCTACATTAATTTAAATCTTAAAGGACAAAATAAATAATAGAATTATTTTGAAAAGGAGAACTAACCATGGATATAGAAAAGATTGTTGAAATTGTTGAATCACGAGGTGTAATTAATGTAACTTATAATGGAAATCCAGTTTGGATAGAGAGTATCAGTAAGGAGAGTAACGAAGTAAGAGTTAAAAATATAAAAACAAATGAAGAATTTATGGTAAGTGTTTATAAGTTAAAGGAGGACTAATGTTTTATATCCATAAGCTTGTGAAGATGGTGAGCCAGCTTAAAGCTGGCTTTTTTTACCTAAGACTCTTTTCAAGTTCAAATAAATCATCAGCTTTTTCAGATATAAAAGCATAAGCATCACCTATTGCTTTATTATAAATATGTGGTCCTATATTATTGAGTATAAAATCGATAAGCATATCAGCAAATAAATCACTAATTTCTTCTTCCTTTTCACTCCAAAAGAATCTTTTTATCTCTTCTATAAGACTTTTTCTAACTTCTGTTTTTAATGGGATTTTAGGTTTCATATAATGTTCCTCCAGCAATATTGATTATTATATTTTACTATTTTATAAAAGATAAGACAAGAAAAGCTGAAGATATAGGCCTTAGGTGTAATCATACTCTTTAAACTTTGTTTACATAAATATTGCATTGTAGTAGAATGTTTATGCGAGGATATTAATGGCAAAGTATTCGAATTAATATAATAATACAATATTAATAGTTTTTTATATTGGAGGAGTTTTAGTGAAAAGAAAATTGGAAATAGGAGAATACTATAGACACTTTAAAAATCATTGGTATAAGATTATTGATATTGCTGAGCATACTGAAACCGGTGAATATTTAGCGATATACGCACCTTTATATGGAAGCAAAAGAACCTTTGCCAGACCGTTAAACATGTTTCTAGAAGAAGTACCAAAAGATAAAGAAAACCCTACAGAACAAAAATATAGATTTATGAGTTTGCATGAGCTTAACTTAACAGAAGATGATATACATTTAAAATAAGCACTGACATAAAGTCGGTGCTTATTTTGTGTATGTATTAGTATTATGTGCAATTTAAATAAATTTTACATTACTTCTTCATTTGAAAAATCTAATTTTTTAGCTTTGATATATAAATTATTACGTCGAATTTCTAGACTTTTTATAGACCATATGCATTCCTCTATAAGATGTAGGTCATCCGTTTCGTTCCACTTATTGTACTCATTTTCTATTCTTAAGTTAACATCATTAATAGATTCTAAAATCTCCTTTAAATTCATAATACCACCCTTCATTATAATCTTATTAATTGTGTAAAAATGTGTTTTATATAGATATATTTTAGATTCAGTAGTCTTATGCTATAAACTTTACTATTGTTATTTATATGGGTAGAAAGTATATTGATGAAAAAATTTAGAATATAATAAAAATTTACAATTTCATAACACAAAATAAAAATAGAAATGATACACTAGATTTGAGGTGATAATATTGGAAGTTCGTTTAAATGTAGAGCAATTTAAATTGCTAGCACTTAAATATCAACAAGAAAAGAAAAAAGGAAAAAAAGATTTAAGCAATTACATTGCGGACAGATCATTTCGAATAAAGAAACGTTGCGGATATTTTAAATAAAGATAAACCCCATACTTCAAAAGAAGTATGGGGTTTATAAACAATCTAAGCTGGTAATATAAATACCAGCTGTAGAATTTTATAAAGGAAGTATCATAATGGGGATATGTATTAGATTATAACCATATAGAAATAAGTTAAACACATAATGTGAAAGTTTTTAAAAAAGCTTATACATTTAACTACCAAAAAATTTATATGTTTAATTCTTTTATTAGATTGAATATGTAGTCAAAATTTACATTATTTGGAGTTTTTGCTTTAAACTTTATAGAATAATTAAGTTTAAACTGTACAAACTGTAAATACAAAGCATAGTACAAATTTAAAAAAGGAGGAACAAGATTATGGCAAATAGAAATAATAGAGTATTAGTTCCACAAGCTAAGAAAGGATTAGATCAATTTAAGATGGAGTCAGCAAGAGAAGTAGGAGTAAACTTAAAAGAAGGTTATAATGGAGATCTTACTTCAAGAGAGGCTGGATCAGTAGGCGGAAACATGGTTAAAAAAATGGTAGAAGCTTATGAACAAGGCTTAAAATAATAAATAAATAGAAAGTCTACATTCTTTTGATTAAGAGTGTAGACTTTAATAATTTATTGAATATATATTTGACAGAGGCATTGGTGAAATACTGGTGCTTATTTTTTAGAAAATTATTATTAAAACTAAAGGGAAGTAAAAATTGCATATTAATAAATTGTAAAATTTGTAATCTTATTACATAAGTTCCTCCTAATGCTACACTTAAAGTAGAAAGGAGGGATATTATGGATAAAGTTGAAGAATTGATAATTAAAATTGACGAAATGCGAAAAACTATGTGCGACTTAATTGATCAGCAGACAGGCTTAATGGATCAAAAAGTAGTACAAGCCAGTCAAAATCTTGATGAAGTTCTTAATTCCTATCACAAGCTTTTGGAAAGTAAAAAAAGAAAGTAGTCAAGAAGTCTAAGAAAGGAGGAGAGACAAAGAAGGTCTCTCCTCTTCCTATTATATTAATAATAGGCCCATGGAATATAAAATCAGCTTATGTTGTGCTAGATGAAAGTTTAAGACTTGTAGAGTTTGGAAAAGTAAAAGGGGCAATATGCCCCAGTGCAATAGCTTAAAAGTAAGTACTATTTTTTATGATTGGCTTGATCATTATCATTAAGCAAATCGTTAAGTGGTGTTAAATGAACTCCATCATAATCTACATAGTCAGCTGGGTTTTTAACAACTTTGGGGTCGGAAACAAATGCACTAGCGAAGTCAGCTATTGAATCTTTATCTCTATCATTTAATTTATCAGTCATAGTATCACCTCCAGTAATATTATAAGAAAGAATTTTTTAAAAATGTTTTTATTAGCATCCATCAGCAACATCTTCATTCTTTATAGTGTACAGATAAAAGATAAATATAAGGTTTTATAAAAATATGTTCGTCTATTCTACCAAAGTAATAAAATAAAGCTAACGCACTAGATACAATAAAATCAAAGATAAAGATTGGTTCAAATTTGTATCTTGGTGTTATAGATAGCTTATATAGCTATGATGGAAGTAAATATTATACTATAATCTTATATAGTCAGAGAAATGGTATGTGGTTAGATGCTTTTTATCCATTTAATTTTCTTGTAAATATTGAAACCGGAGAAGCATTTAAATTAGAGACAGAAACTGATGAAATAACTCCGCTAGAAAATATGGAAATAGGAACTAATTAAAAATAGTTACAAGTAAGCTCTAGATATTCTGGAGCTTATTTTATTTCACTATTTTAATCTCATTTGTGCCTTTGCATAATAAGCATAAGTGTTTTATAATAAGTCATTGTAAAAGTCAATTAGTATGTTTGCAAAATTGTTTGTAAAAGCATTTTTAATTGATTTTCCTAATACTGTTAACAGCTTTAAACCTAAGCATATCAATAACTTCATATATTAATGTTGTTATTGAATAAATAATTATATTATATTACTATAATATAGATAATTAATATTATATAAATTAATAGGTTATAGAATCAGCGGCTTGAATATGCATAAAATAAAAGGATGGTGATGTAATGGCAAAGGTCGTAGTAATTGGAGGAGGTCCAGCAGGTATGATGGCAGCTTTAGCTGCTGCAGATAAGCATACTGTAATACTAATAGAGAAAAATGAAAAATTGGGTAAAAAATTATTCATAACAGGTAAAGGTAGATGTAATATCACTAACGCAAAAGATATAAGCGAATTTTTTGATTATATACCTGGTAATCCGCATTTTTTATACAGTTCGCTCTATACATTTACTAACGAAGATACTATGAAGTTTTTTGAAAATGCTGGTATTAAATTAAAGATAGAAAGAGGAGAAAGAGTATTCCCTGAATCTGATAAATCCTCTGATATAATAGGAGCCTTTCAAAAAGAACTACATAGAAAAAAAGTAGATGTTAGATTAAGTAGTAAAGTTAAAAAAATCATAAGTAATGATAATAATATAGAAGCTGTTCAACTTGAAGATAATACAGTTATAAAAGGCGACTATTTTATATTATGCACAGGTGGAATGTCCTATCCTCAAACTGGGTCCAGTGGAGAAGGGCATAAATATGCTAAAGATTTAGGTCACAGTATAACAAAAATTGCTCCTTCACTAGTTCCTATAGAAGTAAAGGAGCCATGGATAAAAGAGCTTCAGGGACTTTCTCTTAAAAATGTACAGTTAACAATACTAGACAGTAAAAATAAGTCCCTTTTTAAGGAGTTCGGTGAAATGCTCTTTACTCATTTTGGGATTTCAGGACCTATAGTATTAAGTGGAAGTAGAGTAGTAACTGAAGGAAAAAGCTTAAAAGCTGTTATAAATTTAAAGCCAGCATTATCTCAAGAGGAGCTTGATAAAAGAATACAAAAGGATTTTGCTAAATATATCAACAAGGATTTTAAAAACTCTTTAGATGACTTACTTCCTAAAAAATTAATTGATATAATTATTAGGTTTTCTGAAATTAATCCTGATAAAAAAGTTAATTTAATAACTAGAGAAGAAAGAAAGAAATTGGTACACCTTTTGCAAAACTTTACTTTAGAAATAAAAGGATTAAGACCTATAGTGGAAGCTATAGTTACCGCAGGAGGAGTTAATGTTAAAGAAATAGACCCTTCTACAATGCAGTCTAAGATCATCCAGAACTTATACTTTGCAGGCGAAGTAATAGACGTAGATGCCTATACTGGAGGATATAATATTCAAATTGCTTTATCTACGGGATATTTGGCTGGAATCAAGGTTGGTGAAAAGCAATGATAGCTCTTAGAGGTGCTACTACTATTTCATGTAATTGTGAAGAAGAGATAAAAAAGTGTTCAGTGGAATTATTTGATCAAATAATTAAAAGAAACAATTTAGAACTTGATAAGATTCTTACAATTCAGTTTTCTTGTACCAAGGATATTACAAAATCCTATCCTGGTAAATTTATAAGGGAGAATTTCAATATTAAACATGCAGCTATAATGCATTTTAACGAGATGTATGTTGATGGAAGTGTAGATGCATATATTCCCTTATGTATTAGGATTTTAATACTTGCAGACACAAATCAACAAAATAGAGAGTTTGTATATTTAAATGATGCCAGAAATTTAAGAAAAGATTTATTTAGCGAATAATAGTTAAAATTAAAGGATTTTAAACACTTTTATAGAATATATAAAGATAGTTTAAGATGTGTTACCTTTGGAAAGGCGGAATGAAACTTTGAATATATCTGTAGCAATTGATGGGCCTGCAGGAGCAGGGAAAAGCACTATTGCAAATATGGTAGCTGAAAGATTTAAATTAATGTATATAAATACTGGCTCAATGTACAGAGCAGTTACACTTATGGCAATGAGAAATAATATTAATTTTTCTGATATAGAAAGCGTATGTAAACTTACAAATTCACTAGATATGTATTTTGAAAATGATAAACTTATAGTTAATGGAGAAGATGTTTCTGAGGAAATTAGACTTCCAGAAGTAAGTAATAATGTGTCTAATTATGCGGCTATTCCGGAAGTTAGAGAAATATTAGTTAAACTTCAACAAGATATGGCACATAAATATAATGTTATTATGGACGGCAGGGATATAGGAACTGTCGTTCTTAAGAATGCTCCACTTAAGTTTTTTCTTACAGCAAGTGCTGAGGAGAGAGCTAAAAGAAGGTGCAAAGAGTTTGAGGAGAAGGGGATAGATACAGAATATAATAATGTACTTAATGATATACTAAAGAGGGATTATATAGACTCTAACAGAAAAAGCAATCCCTTGTGTAAAGCGCAAGATGCCATTGAAATAGATTCTTCAAAACTCTCGATAGGTGAAGTTGTAGAAGTTATTTCTGATTACGTAAAAGAATACATTGAAAAAAACAATTAATAGTTGAAGGTGAGTTTATATGCAAGTTATATTAGCTGACAAGGCAGGTTTTTGTTTTGGAGTAAAAAGAGCTGTAGATGAAGCAATAAATATTCAAAATAAGTATGATAAGAAAATATATACTTTAGGACCATTAATTCATAATACTGATGTAGTAAATTATTTAAAAGAAAGAGATATATATCCTATTGATATAGAGGATATAGATAAATTAGAAAAAGGTGATGTTGTAATCATACGCTCTCATGGGGTGCCTAAAAAAATTTATGACCTCCTTGAAAGTAAAGAAATCAATGTAGCGGACGCAACTTGCCCTTATGTTTCTAATATACATAAAAAGGTGAAAAAATATTATGATTTAGGATACTCTGTACTTATAGTTGGTGATAGTACCCATCCTGAGGTGATTGGAATTAATGGTTGGTGTAATGAAGATGCAATTATAACGAAGGATGGCTCAAATCTAGAGAAACTTCCTGGTAGGTTATGTGTTGTCTCACAAACTACAGAAAAGCAATCAAATTGGGAAAAGGTTTTAAATATAGTTGTTAAGAGTTGTAAAGAATTTATTGCCTTTAACACTATATGCAGCGCTACAGAATTAAGACAAAAGGCAGCAGGGGAAATCTCTAAGAAGGTAGACATGATGATAATTTTGGGAGGACGCAATAGTTCCAATACCACTAAGCTCTATGAGATATGTAAAGATAATTGTTCTAATACTATTCATGTTGAAAATTCAGGAGAAATACCTGATGATATAATTAATTCTAATAAAATAAAAACTATAGGTGTTACGGCGGGGGCTTCAACACCGGATTGGGTAATAAAGGAGGCAATTTCAAAAATGGGTGATGATAAAAATTTAGAAATGAATGAGCAGCTAGCTTACATGGAGCAGAATGACAAGCCAATAATAGTAGGAAAAATTATTAAAGGGAAAATAATTTCTGTAGGTGAAAAGGAAGCTTTCCTAAATATAGGGTATAAGGCTGACGGAATACTTCCGAAAAATGAAGTAGTAAAAGATGATTCCACAAACCTTAATGATGTGATTCATGAAGGTGATGAGCTAGAAGTAAAAATTATAAGAAGAAAAAATGAGGACGGATATGTAGTACTATCAAGAATAGAACTTGAGAGAGAAGAGGCTTATAAAGAACTAAAAGAAGCTAGTGAGCAAAATAGATTAATTAAAGTATTGGTTAAAGATGCGGTAAATGGAGGACTAGTAGCAAGTTTTAAAGGAATTAGAGTATTTATACCAGCATCACACTTAGAACTTTTTCATGTAGATAACCTTAATCAATACATAAATAAAGAATTAGAGGTTAACTTAATTGAATTTAAAGAAGAGAGAAAAGGAACTAGGATAGTAGGCTCAAGAAGAGAATCATTAAAATTAGAAAAAGAAAATAAAGAAAAGGAAACATGGAGCTCACTTGAAAAAGATACTATTGTAGATGGTGAAGTAAAAAGACTTACAGACTTTGGTGCTTTTGTCGATGTACAAGGAGTTGATGGACTACTTCATGTATCTGAAGTATCCTGGGGTAGAGTAGAAAAGCCAGGAGATGTACTTAACATAGGGGACAAAGTAAAAGTTTATATATTAGGTTTAGATAAAGAAAATAAAAAATTATCCCTATCTATGAAAAAGGCTATGGAAGATCCTTGGACTAATGTAGATATTAAGTACCCTATAGGTAATATAGTTTTAGGAAAAGTTGTTCGTTTTGCAAATTTTGGAGCTTTTGTAGAATTAGAGCCAGGAGTTGATGCATTAGTTCATATATCACAAATCAGTCATAAGAGAATAAACAAACCAGAAGATGTTTTAAATATTGGTGAAGAAATTAAAGCAAAAATACTAGAAGTTAATAAAGAAAATAAAAAAATTGGATTAAGCATTAAAGAAGTAGATGAAATTTAAAAAATCTTTATAATGAACTCATATATTTTTGAATAAAAATATCTATAAAACTTATTTAAAAATGCGTGTAATAAAATGTTTATATGCACGCATTTTTTTATTATTTTTCAATAAGATCCATAGAAAAAAAGAGAAAAGTTTAAAAAATCAGAGTTTTATAGATGTATTATTAAAAAAATAGCTATATATATTGACTTTTTTGTTATTTTTGATAAAATTTAATTGTTATATTTTTATGTAAGGGGGTAAATACGTAGAATGCATGAATTAGGACGTCATATTTTAGCAGAAATTTATGGATGTAATTCTGAGATTTTAAACAATAAAGAATTTATAGAAAAGATAATGGTTGACTCTGCTTTGAAAGCAGGTGCCGAAGTTAGAGAAGTAGCCTTTCATAAGTTTAGTCCACAAGGTGTAAGTGGGGTTGTTATTATATCAGAATCTCATTTAACTATTCACACTTGGCCAGAGCTTGGTTACGCCGCTGTAGACGTATTTACTTGTGGTGATAAGATAAATCCATGGGACGCATGTAATTACATGACAGAAAAATTCGAAGCAAAGAACATGACTGCTACTGAAGTAAAGAGAGGAATTTTCGAACAGCCAGTATCAGTTAAGGCGTCAAATATATAGAGGACCATCGACACCGATGGTCTTTTATTTTTTAATAAATAAATGTAATAATTTCTGCTTTCCATAATATAATTTACTAGAGAGCTTATGGGAGGTAGAAAAATGGAAGACAGGAACGTTAATTCCATTGATAAACTTTCAGAAAAAGAAATAAGAATGGTAAATAGGGTTTTAGAAAATTACAGTTTTGATGTTATTAAGTTTGTTAAAGTAAGAAGTGCCTATAAATTGGAAACTTCTTTTGGAAATATATGCTTAAAAAGAATGAAACATGGTGAACACAAACCTCTTAATGGAAGTATATTGGTCCAAGAGCTTGTTGACAAAGAATTCTATAATATAGCAAAATATTATAAAACAAAAAATGATAGAATGTATGTAAAATATAGAAACTCATTTTTTTATGCTACTGAATGGATTGATGGAGAAGAATGCGATTTAGATAATATAGAAGAAGCAAAAAATTGTGTAAAATTATTAGCACATTATCATATAGCTTCAAGTAATATAGATATTAAAAGACTTAAAATTAAAAATAATTTAAAAAATTGGCCTGTAATTTTTAAGGATAACCTTCAGGACTTGGAAAAATTTGAGATGATTATAAATAGAAAAAAGATTAAAAGTGAGTTTGACATTGCTTTTGGTAATTATATAGAGAGTATATATCATAGAGGGATGGTTGCTCTCAAATTTCTAAATACTTCTGAGTATTATAAACTGTCAAGACAAGCTAGTCAGAATAAGACTATATGTCATGATAGCTTTTACTATCAAAACATCATTAAGAAGGATGGAGAGTACTATATAATAGACTTAGATAGCATAATAGTAGATCTTCATGTAAATGACCTAGGAAAGCTTATAAGGCGTCTGATGTTTAAGAGAAGCTATAAATGGGATTTTGAAAAAGCTAAGATATTAATAGAAGAATATAATTCTATTAGCAAGTTTGATAAAAGTGAGTTAGAAGTAATGTTAGCTTTAATTATATTCCCTCATAAGTTTTGGAAGCTTGGTAAAAAACGATATATAAAGCATAAAGGATGGGATGAATCCAAATATATGCATAAGCTAAACAGATTAGTAAGATACAACGATAACCAGGATAAGTTTTTAGAAGATTATTTGAATTACCTTAAAGATTACCAGTAAAGGTTTTGACTTAGATATAATTAAGTTTTATACTAATATTGAACTAGAATTAATAATAAAATACGACATGGGGATAAATTTTATGTATGAATGTGTAGGCTTAAATAAAAGAAACCTTATTTGTTTTGAAGAGTTAAATAAAGCTAGATATGAATTTAACACCTTAAATGAGGACTTTTTCGAAATCTACAATAAATGCAATTTCGCTCAACAAATTCTTTTAAGAAGAAGAGTTAAATTACTAAAAGATGATTCAAAATATATAGGCTATATATGGTCGGATATGAGTGATAAAAATTCATGCTGTATAAACGCTATAAGCGTTTTAAAGGCAATAGGTAATATAAAGACTAATATACTATATAAAACTCTAATAGATACTATAAAAAGAAATTGTTCAATAACCTATCTATGTGAAAGTAACAATTATAATCATGAGATTTTAAAGGATGTAGGGTTTAGAAAAAAAGAGGGGACCTTAGTTCTCTATTCTAATGTTTCAGAAAATATTCCTTTGTATTCAAATGAGGAATTGGAATTTGAGATTTTAAAAAGAGAAAAAGATGAGCAAAAAAGATGTGAAATTCAGAATGAGGTTTTCAGAGATGATAACAGAGTGCCACTAAGTATAGAAGATATCTATTTTGATCAGGTACAAAGTTATTATTTTGATAAAGGTGCCGTATTCTTAAAAAAAGATGGAGAATATATTGGATATGGTCAAATAATAATTGAAGATACTATTCCAGTTATAGTAAATTTTGGTATATTAAAGAAATACAGAGGTAATGGTTACAGTAAAGCTTTTTTAAGCTATCTTTTAAAGATAATAAAGGACACTGGGTTTAAAGATGTAAAAATAAAAGTAAAGAATGCTAATATTCCTGCAGTAAACTTATATAAAAAGCTAGGATTTAAGACTAAAAATGAAGTGTGTACGTGGGAATTAAAGAGATAATTTATAAAAAAACACCCCATAGTTAAATTATGGGGTGTTTATAATTTCTATTTATGAGTCTCTTTATATTGTACTACTGCCCTTTTTCTATATACTGACAGTGATTATTTTATTACATTTTCCATAGGAATATGAACTGTTTTAAATTCAAACATAGACTCATATTGAATTTGCCTAAAATATGCTCTGTCTCCAATACAGTCACATCTTATACAGTCATTAGTTTCCCTAATGTCGTTCAATTCACCAATATTGTTTAAAACTTTAGCATCATACATATAAACTCCTCCTTTTAGGAGTAGTTTTACCTAAAAGGGGAGTTTTATACAACTAAATTATATACAATATTAGTAAAATTTTGCAAGGACTTTTCCTAATCTTTTGATTCCTTCAACTATTTTCTCTTCATCCATACATGAATAATTCATTCTAAAGAAGTTAGGATGTCCTCCGTTAGGGAAGAATGAACCGCCTGGAACGTAAGCAACATTTTCTTTTAATGCTTCCTTTAATACGTCAGCAGCATCAAGGCCTTCTTTTAATTCTACCCATGTAAATAATCCACCAGTTGGGAATGTGTATTTTATTCCTTCTGGGAAATATTTCTTTATACTATCAATCATAAGATCTCTACGATTCTTATAAACTACTTTTATTTTTTCAATGTGTTCGTTTAAATCATGAGCTTTCATGAATGAAGCAGTTAGTCTTTGATCGAATGAGCTACATTGTAAGTCAGCGCCTTGTTTTACTATTATATATTTTTCTAATATTTGTGGTGCTGCGCATATCCAACCAATTCTTAATCCAGGGCAGAAAGTTTTTGAGTATGTTCCAAGATAAACAACCCAACCTTCTTTATCAAAGCTTTTTATTGAAGGATGTCTTTTACCTTCAAAAATAAGGTCTCCATATGGATTGTCCTCAATTACTGGAACTTTATATTCAGCAGCTAATTCTGCTACACGCTTTCTTCTATCATCTGACATTGTTCTTCCAGTTGGATTTTGGAAATCTGGTATAGTATATATCATTTTAGTATTTGGATTAGCTTTTAATGCTTTTTCTAATTCATCAACTATCATACCATTGTCATCCATTGGTATTTCAACAAAATTTGGTCTATAAGCTTTAAATGCATTGATTGCACCTAGATAACTTGGGCTTTCGCATATTATAGTATCGCCCTCATTAACGAATATCCTTGCTGAGAACTCAAGTCCTTGTTGTGAACCAGATGTTACAGCAATATCGTTTGCTGAAACGTTTACTCCTGCTGGAGCCATTCTTTCTTTTGCAATTATTTCTCTTAAAGGTGCAAAACCTTCAGTTGAGCTATACTGTAACGCCAATCTGCCATCTTTTTCTAAAACCTTTTGTGAAATTTCTTCCATTTCTTTTACAGGGAACAACTCTGGTGCAGGTAATCCACCAGCAAAAGAAATAATTTCTGGCATTTCAGCTAACTTTAGTAATTCTCTAATCTCTGATGCCTTTAATCCCATAGCTCTTTCTGAAAAACGTACTTCCATAAAATATCCCTCCGAAATTAATTTTTTAAGGTCTACTTAGTATATTATTCTACAAAAATTGAAAAAACCCTTCTTTAACAGTATAAAAATACATAAATTGCAACATAAAGAGAAGGTTGTCTCAAAATTAAGAACATTTGTAAACCTTTTCAAATTTCATTAAATTAATATAAAACTTTCTCTCCACTATCAATGATACAATTTTTTTTGTAAGTTTTCAATGGCAATTTATAATAATTTGAAATTTTGAATGGAGTAAATTCTTAAATTTATTAATATATACTTGCAAAGAATAAGTATATAGCAATGAATTGTAGAAACAATTCTTTCTCTTTTAATTTTATATAAAATACAGTATAATATATTAATTGTAATGTAAATAGTACAATATTAATAGTATATTGCATATAAATTTAAGGTTACTATGAGGTGAAAAATAATGAATAATTACAAGAGAATTAATTTTAAAATAAATAAAAGCACAGAAGGTAAAAAACATTTTTATCTTGAAACTTGGGGCTGCCAGATGAATGAGGAAGACTCAGAAAAGCTTTCCGGTATGCTTAAAAAAATAGGTTATGGAAGAACAAATAATAAGCATAATGCAGATTTAATAATATTTAACACCTGCTGTGTAAGAGAAAATGCAGAGCTTAAGGTATACGGAAATCTTGGTGCATTGAAAAAACTGAAGGAAAATAATCCAGAACTAGTAATAGCTGTATGTGGTTGTATGATGCAGCAAAAGGATATGGCAGAAAGTATATTGAAGAAGTTTCCCTTTGTAGATATTATATTTGGAACACATAATGCTTACAAATTTCCAGAATATCTAAACAGAGTGAAACAAGAGGGTAAATCAGTAATAGAGATACAGGATAAAGAGGAAGGAATTGTAGAAGGAATTCCAGTAGACAGAGAAAGTGATGTTAAAGCTTTTGTTACAATAATGTATGGATGTAACAATTTCTGTACTTATTGTATAGTACCTTATGTAAGAGGTAGAGAGAGAAGCAGAAAACCAGAAGATATAGAAAAAGAAATTAGTGAATTAGTTGCATCAGGATATAAAGAAATTACTTTGCTAGGACAAAATGTAAATTCATATGGCAAGGATTTAGAACCAAGACTTACTTTTGCTGAACTTTTAAGAAGAATAAATAATATAGAAGGTTTGGAAAGAGTTAGGTTTATGACATCTCATCCTAAAGATTTAACTCAAGATGTAATAGATGCTATAGCTGAATGTGATAAACTATGTGAATATATACATCTTCCTGTGCAATCAGGTTCTAGTAGAATATTAAAGAAGATGAACAGAAGCTATACAAAGGAACAATACTTGGAATTAATAGATAGAGTAAAGAAGGCAATACCGGATGTAGCTATAAGTACTGATATTATTGTAGGTTTCCCTGGTGAGACAGAAGAAGATTTTGAAGAAACTCTAGATCTTGCAAGAAGAGTACAGTATGATTCAGCCTTTACATTTATATATTCAAAAAGAAAAGGAACTCCAGCAGACGAGATGGAAGACCAAATACCTGATGATATTAAGCATGATAGATTTAATAGACTGGTTGAAGTAATAAATGAATCATCTGCGAATAAGAACAAGGAATATCAAGGTAGAACAGTTGAAGTGCTTGTTGAAGGTTTAAGTAAAAATGATGAGGAAAAATTGATGGGAAGAACAAGAACAGGAAAACTAGTGAATTTTGCTGGTGAAAAAGACAGCATAGGAAAATTAGTTAATGTTAAGATAACAAAAGCCAATTCATTTTCATTAGTTGGAGAACAGATTTAATATCTTGTACTATAAGATAATCAGTATTCTAAACTTTAGGGAGAATGTTTTGCTCCACCTAAAGCTTAGAATAAGTTATCCAGAGGCGACGGCTGATAGATAAAAAGCTCTTAAATATGAAGGGCTTTTTATTTTATAAGGGTACT
Organism: Clostridium nitrophenolicum; assembly: GCF_055391695.1. NCBI lineage: Bacteria > Bacillati > Bacillota > Clostridia > Eubacteriales > Clostridiaceae > Clostridium > Clostridium nitrophenolicum. The sequence goes on along the minus strand of NZ_AP042469.1, from coordinate 4,065,339 downwards.
AGATGGTCAGTTAGCAATCCAATATAGATATCCAACCTAAGTATTTGATTTATTGGCGGTATTCATGTCAGATGTACCCCTATGAATACCTTAGTTAAGTCAATTATCAAAGTTGGATATCTATAAGAATTAAGCTAATTAAGGAGCTAATATATTAAAGAAAATCAAAGATTATAGAGGGAGGTAGCAAAGTGGGTTTAACTCCAATGATGCAGCAGTATTTACAAGTAAAAGAAGGCTGCAAAGATTGTATATTATTTTTTAGATTAGGCGATTTTTATGAAATGTTTTTTGAAGATGCGGAAACAGCATCAAAAGAATTAGAACTTGTGCTTACAGGTAGAGATTGTGGGTTGGAAAAAAGAGCCCCTATGTGCGGAATACCATTTCATGCTGCTAATACATATATAAGCAGATTAGTAAACAAGGGGTATAAAATAGCCATTTGTGAGCAGCTTGAGGACCCTTCCGCTTCTAAAGGAATAGTCAAAAGGGGGATTATAAAAGTAATTACTCCAGGGACGTACACCGACTCCTCATTTTTAGAGGACAACAAGAATAACTATATAATGAGTTTATACATAGATAATGAAAAAAACTCTTTCGCTTTAAGTTTTGCAGATATTTCTACTGGAGATTTTAATTGTACAGATGCATCACTAGACATCTCTGTTGTTTTAGATGAAATAGCAAAATATATGCCTAAAGAAATATTAATACAAGAAGGATTAGATGAAAAAATATGTTCTGAAATTAAAGAAAGATGCACCGCATCCTTTACAAAGCTTCCAGAAGAATTTTTTCTATCTAATATAGTGGATATATTAAAAGGTCAATTTCCTAACTTTAATGAAAAAGAATACAGCAGTGATTTAGTAAGATGCTGCGGTTCCCTTTTAAAATATGTAATAGAGACACAGAAAACTTCATTATCACATATTAATAACTTTCAATATTACAGTATTGTAGATTATTTAAGTATAGATTCAAATTCAAGAAGAAATCTTGAGTTAACTGAAAATTTAAGAGAAAAGAGCAAAAAAGGTTCTCTGCTTTGGATAATGGATAGAACTAATACTGCAATGGGCGGAAGGCAACTAAGAAGATGGATTGAGCAGCCTTTAGTAGATAAAACTGCGGTACAAAACAGATTGGATGCAGTAGAAGAGCTTTTAAACAATCTGCCTTTACATGAAGATTTAAAAGATGCATTAAAAGAGATATACGATATTGAAAGATTAGTTGGCAAAATATCTTCTAAGAGTGTTAATGCAAAGGAGTTAATATCGTTAAAATCATCTATTGAAAAAATACCAGGTATAAAGAACATACTTTCAAATTTCACAAGTAAACTGCATTTAGAGATGTATAAAAACTTAGATGAGCTAGAGGATGTTTATAAAATATTAGATGAAGCAATACTGGAAAATCCATCTATTTCGGTAAAAGAAGGAAACATAATAAAAGAAGGCTTTAATGAAGAAGTTGATGAATTACGAAGGGCTAAAGTACACGGAAAAGAATGGATAGCATCTTTAGAAAATAATGAAAGAGAAGTAACAGGAATTAAATCTCTTAAAGTTGGATACAACAAAGTATTTGGGTATTATATCGAGATAACAAAAAGCAATTTCAATTTAATTCCAGAGGGTAGATACATAAGAAAGCAGACTTTAGCAAATGCTGAAAGGTATATAACTCCAGAACTAAAAGAAATGGAAGACAAAATATTAGGCGCGGAAGAAAAACTCATAAATTTAGAGTATGACATATTTATTGAAATCAGGGAAAAGATAGAGGCTCAAGTTGATAGAATGCAGCAAACAGCAAGAATTGTGTCTGAACTTGACTGCTTAAGTTCTTTAGCGATAATAGCATTAGAAAACAATTTCTGCAAACCAGAAATAAACAACAGCGAAGAGATATATATTGAGGAAGGAAGACATCCAGTTGTAGAAAAGATGATATCATCAGGAAGTTTCATATCCAATGATATTCATATTAACAGGGCGGATGAACAGCTTTTACTAATAACTGGTCCTAATATGGCTGGAAAATCAACCTACATGAGGCAAGTTGCTTTAACGGTAATTATGGCGCAGATAGGAAGCTTTGTTCCTGCTAAAAAGGCTGTGATATCTATTTGTGATAAAATATTTACTAGAATAGGAGCATCAGATGATTTAGCTGCAGGCAAAAGTACTTTTATGGTAGAAATGTGGGAGGTTTCTAATATATTAAGAAACGCTACAAATAAAAGTCTTATATTGCTTGATGAGGTTGGTAGAGGAACTAGTACATATGATGGTTTAAGTATTGCATGGGCTGTAATAGAATATATTTGCAAAAACAAAAAACTTAGATGTAAAACTCTTTTTGCTACACATTATCATGAACTTACTAAACTTGAAGGGCTTCTAGAGGGCGTTAAGAACTACTCAGTATCTGTTAAAGAGGTCGGAAGTGATATAGTATTTTTACACAAGATCATAAGAGGGGGAGCAGACCAATCTTATGGAATAGAAGTAGCTAAGCTTGCAGGACTTCCTATTGATGTTATAGATAGAGCTAAGGAAATATTGAGTAGAATAGAAAATGATAAATCAAGTGATGTAAATATAGAAGAAATTACTGATACAGCAAAGAGTGATATTCAAGATAAGATGGATGTGACTAATAAGGCAAACAATAAAAATGAGACAGTAAAAGAAAATAAAAATTTAGAAGTTCTAAAAGAGGTAGCTCTAGATAAGAATGCTTCAGAGCAAATTGATTTTTCTTATATAGAAAGAGAAAATATACTTAAGGAAATAGCTTCTATTGATATATTAAACATGACACCTATGGAAGGTTTCAATAAGCTTTATGATATAATAAAAAGAACAAAGACATTATAGAAGCTTAAATCGTAGTTAGAAGGTGATTATTTGAAGAGAATTAATATATTAGATATAGAAACTTCTAATAAAATAGCGGCTGGTGAAGTGGTGGAACGTCCTTCTTCTGTTGTAAAAGAATTAATTGAAAACAGTATAGATTCAGGAGCGAAAAATATAACTGTAGAAATAGAAGATGGAGGACAAAAAAGTATTAAGGTCTTAGATGACGGCCATGGTATTCATCCAGAAGACATAGAAAAGGCTTTTATGCCTCATGCAACAAGCAAAATAAATTCCATCAACGATATATACTCTATAAATACTATGGGTTTTAGAGGAGAGGCTTTAGCCAGCATTGCTGCAGTTTCAAATACTGTTTTAAAAAGTCGAACTGAAGAGTATGATTATGGAAAGGAAATTTCCATAAATGGCGGTGTTTTAGATTATATTAAAGATGCAGGTTGTAATGTAGGCACAAATATAGAAATAAAAGATTTATTCTTTAATGTTCCTGCAAGAAAGAAGTTTCTTAAGTCATCCAGCAGAGAAGCTGCTTATATATCAGATATACTTAATAGGCTTGCATTGGCTAATTCTAATATTTCTTTTAAGCTTTTTAATAATGGGAAAAAGGTTTTAAATACATATGGAACAGGCAAGTTAACAGATGCTATAAGAGCAGTATATGGTAAATCAATATGCGATAATGTTATAGCTTTTGAGAAACATTCGGATATATCCTCTATTCATGGATTTATTGGTAATGCAGAGATAAGTAGAGGAAGCAGAAATAATCAAAGTATATTTGTAAACAAGAGATATATTAAGAGTAAGCTTATTACTGCAGCAGTAGAAAATGCATTTAAATCCTTTTTGACTGTTAATAAATACCCCTTTTTTGTTGTTTTTTTAGATATATTCCCAGAGTTTATTGACGTAAATGTTCATCCAACAAAATCAGAAATAAAATTTAGGGATGATAGAGAGATTTTTAAGTTAACTTTTGATGCGGTTCATGAAGCTTTAAGAAATAGCTTAAGAAGCTCTTTTGATATACCTTTTGACGATGAGATTAGAGAAAAGGATGAGGAATCAAATTATATAAAGAAAGAAATCAGCACCATTCAATTGCCAATAGACTTAAATACTTTTAATGAAAGTAATTATAAAGTTGAAAATTATGGCAATAATAAAAACTATGAGTGCAATCTAGAAAATAACTTTTTAAGTAATCAAAAAAATGATTTAAAAGAATTAAGTTATAATGCAGCTGATAGTATAAAGGAAAGTGAAGTATCAAAGCAAAATACGTCACTTGATATTAATAGTAATGAAGGATTAAGTGAGCAAAGTAATCTGAAAGAGAATATAGGAACAGGGGAAGAATCAAAGGAAGAAAAGGTTGCAAAGTTCCCAGCTCTTACTATAATTGGGCAGTTCCGAAGCACATACATTCTTGCAGAAGCTTTAGACAACTTATATTTAATAGATCAGCATGCAGCACATGAAAAGATACTGTTTGAAAAATATAAAAGAAGCATACAAGAAAATAAAGTTATGTCACAGGTTCTTATAACTCCAGCGGTTATTGAGCTTACACCAGAAGATTGCGATTATTATTTAGAAAATAGTGATATATTTAAAAAATCTGGTTTTAATATCGAAGTCTTTGGAGAAAATACCATAAGTATAAGAGAAGTACCTCTTATATTAGGTAAACCAGACATTAAAAATTTATTTATGGATATACTAGATAATTTAAAAAATATGGGTTCTGGGCAAACCTGGGAAATTAAATATAACTCCATAGCTAAACTTGCATGTAAATCTGCAGTAAAAGCTAATGATAGTTTGTCAAATATAGAAATGAAAACGCTTATTGAGGATTTAAGGTTTATTGAAGATCCTTTTACTTGCCCCCATGGAAGACCGACCATAATGAAATTTACATTAAATGAATTAGAGAAGAGATTTAAGAGAATACAGTGATAAAGGGGGATTTTATGAAAGACTTATTTATACTTGCAGGCCCTACAGCTGTTGGAAAAACAGATATCTCTATAAAATTAGCTAAGAAGCTTAATGGAGAAATAATATCAGCTGATTCTATGCAGATATATAAACATATGGATATAGGTTCAGCTAAAATTACCAAAGAAGAAATGCAGGGGATACCACATTATCTTATAGATATCGTAGAGCCTGAAGAAAGTTTTAACGTCTCTGAATTTAAAAAAATGGCAAAGCAAGCAATTGATAAGATAGATGAAAGAGAAAGACTTCCAATGCTAGTTGGAGGAACCGGCCTCTATATAAATTCTTTAATTTATAATTATGATTTTACAGAGGCATCTGTAGATGAAGAATATAGAGAGTACTTACAAAGCATGGCTGAAATCAATGGAAAAGAATATGTACACAATTTACTAAAAGATGTTGATTTAGAGTCTTATAATAGATTATTTCCAAATGACTTAAAGAGGGTTATAAGAGCTTTGGAGGTATTTAAACTTACAGGAAAAACTATAAGTCAGTTTAATTTAGAAAATGACATTTATGATATACCATATAATGTTTATTACTTTGTTCTAAATATGGATAGAGATAAACTATACGACAGAATAAATAGAAGAGTGGATATTATGATTGAAAATGGACTTATAGATGAGGTTAAGAAACTAAAAGCCATGGGATGTACTGCAGATATGCAGTCGATGAAGGGAATTGGCTATAAGGAAATACTGCATTACTTAGATGGTAATATATCTCTTGATGAAGCAATTTATCTTATTAAAAAGGGAAGTAGAAACTATGCTAAAAGACAGCTTACATGGTTCAGGAAAGATGACAGAGTTATATGGATAGATAAAGATGAATTTAATGATGAGAATGAAATAGTGGAATATATAACAGGGAAATTTCTTTCATCAAAGAATTCGTAAAATATAAAAGGAATTTTATAATATTTATAGAATTAATATAATTAAAAGTTGTGGAGGGTGAAGAATATGAGTAAAACAGCGAACAACCTACAAGATATATTTTTAAATGGAGCAAGAAAGAATAGAACCTTTGTTACAATACATTTAACAAATGGATTCCAAATTAAAGGCAATGTAAAAGGTTTTGATAGCTTTACAGTAATATTAGATTGTGATGGTAAACAAATGATGGTATATAAACATGCAATTTCTACTATTACACCTTCAAAGCCAGTTTTATTTAATAACAATGTTTCAGAAAGTGATACTTAAGAATAGGCTTATAATTGCCTATTCTTTTTTTATATGTTAATATAAACAATGTATTATTCGCACATGATGAGGCTTAAGGCATCGTGTGCTATGACAGGTTAGGATAAAATTCAGGAGGTTTTTATTTAAAATGATAGATCTAACGAAAAAACAACTTAGCAAAACTTATGGTATAAGTGATAGAACAATTGAACTTTATGAACAAGCTATAGATGATATAAAAGAGCAGTTTGCAATCTATGATGAAATAAGAGAATATAACCAATTAAAGGTTTTAAGCGCACTTCAAGCTGAAAGAATAAGCGATTCACATTTTACTAATTCATCAGGTTATGGGTATGGTGATATAGGAAGGGACTCCTTAGATAAAGTTTATGCAAGAGTTTTTAATTGTGAAAGCGCTTTAGTAAGACCTCATTTTGTAAATGGAACCCATGCATTGGGGGCAGCACTATTTGGGAATCTAAGACCTGGAGACACAATGATATCAATTTGTGGTACTCCATATGATACACTACACAATGTAATAGGTATCAGTGATAAAAAAAATATTGGTTCATTAAGAGAGTACGGTGTAAATTACAAGCAAGTAGATTTAACATCAGATGGCAGTTTTAATTTCGATAAAATTAAGGTTGAGCTTGAAAATGATAAAAGCATCAAGCTAGTTCATATACAGAGATCAACCGGTTATGGCTGGAGAAAGGCTTTATTAATCTCAGATATAAAAAAAATCATTGATTTTGTTAAAAATATAAGACCAGAGGTAATATGCTTTGTGGATAACTGCTATGGAGAATTTTTAGATACTCAAGAACCTACAGATGTAGGAGCAGACTTAGTAGCTGGATCTCTAATCAAAAATATAGGTGGAGGAATAGCGCCAACAGGAGGATACATAGCAGGAAAAGAGGAATATGTTACTCAAGCTTCATATAGATTGACTGTTCCTGGTATTGGAGGAGAATGTGGTTCTACTTTTGGAGTTATGAGGCTTTTATATCAAGGTTTATTTCTTGCACCCCAGGTTGCAATTGAAGCTGTAAAAGGAGCTCTTTTCTGTGCAAGAATAATGGAGCTTGCTGGTTTTGAAGTGCTTCCTAAATATACGGATAAGAGAAGTGACATAATTCAAGCAATCAAATTTAATGATAAGGAAAAGCTTATAAATTTCTGTAAGGGTATACAACTTGGCTCTCCTATTGATTCCTTTGTTCAATGTGAACCATGGGATATGCCAGGATATACAGACCAAGTAATAATGGCTGCAGGTGCATTTATACAAGGTTCTTCCATAGAGCTTTCGGCGGATGCTCCGATAAGAGAACCTTATATAGCATATCTTCAAGGTGGACTTACCTTCGACCATGCTAAAATAGGAATACTTATCGCTTTATCTAAGGTTATAGGATAATTATTAATTAGTTTCTTATAGGTATGAAATTTGTTCTATATGAATTTTACTAAGTAAGATTTTTTAGAGGATAGAGGACAATGAAGGAGTATTTCTCTTCGCTGCGCTGCGAAAAATCTTTAATTATATTATAAGCCGATGCTTCGCATTAGTGAAACATCGGCTTAAAAATATATTAGTTTTCTGACGTAAGGAAGAAAACTCACCTACATTGTCCTCTGTCCCATGTCAATTGTCATCTTAAAAGTGCTTGGCATTTTTCTTATAGTTTAATATTGTCTATATATGCCAACAAGCTTCCCAATAACTTGACAGTCTGGTACAATAATAGGTTCCATGTTTTTGTTCTCAGGCTGAAGCCTTATATGATCCTTTTCTTTAAAGAATCTTTTCAGTGTTGCTTCATTCTCTATTAGAGCAACAACTATGTCGCCATTTTGCGCAGAGTTTGCCTTTTCAATTATAGACAAGTCGCCATCCAGTATACCAGCTTCAATCATACTTTCACCACTTACCTTTAACATAAAAAGCTCTTTGTTGCTTTTTACATAATCTATAGGAAGTGGAAATATGTCTTCTATATTTTCAATAGCTAAAATAGGAGAACCAGCAGTTATAGTTCCTATTATGGGAATGTTTATTATTTCTTTTCTATTCGCAGAGTTTTCTATAACTTCAATAGTTCTTGGCTTAGTAGCATCTCTTTTAATAAGACCTTTCTTTTCAAGTCTTTCAAGGTGACCGTGAACTGTAGATGTAGATTTTAATCCAACAGCGGCACCAATTTCTCTGACTGATGGAGGATATCCTTTTTCTTTGATTTGATTTTTTATATATTCATAAATTTCAAGTTGTTTATTGCTTTTGTGTTCCGCCATAAAATGCACCTCTTTAATTTAGTTATCTTGAATTATATCATATAGAATACTAAATATCAAACTTATGTTCTGTATTATAAATGTGAATTTTGGAAATAATTAACTTAGAGACTGAACTTAGAAATTGTAATCCTATACACTTATGTATACAAGATTATTTGTAAATCTAAAGCTTGGATTTTTAATTAGATAATGTATAATAGTATGTAGACTATTTTTACATATTGTTCATTTAGAAAGGAAGTAGCCATGAAAAGAGAAATTTGTATATTTAGCAATAAAAAGAGCTGCACTGATTGCGGAGAATGCGAAAAATGCGATTTGAATGCAAGTAAAAAGTGTAATAACTGTGGTAAGTGCCTAGAGATGGAAGGGTACGATATGAAAGCTATAAAAATTGATGAAATTATTGAGGATGATTTAGACTCAAAAGAAGCCAAGATTGAGTTAGAAAATAATAAGGAAATTGTTGCTCCAACAACATCTGAGCATGATATGAAAGAAGCTGAGGAGGAGTTTGAGCAAAGGGAAGAGTTGTATGATGAGTACATAGATGATTACGAGCTTAGTGGAGAGAAACAGGACGAAGATGTTTGGAATGATAACATAGAATATATTGATGATATAGATGGTTTAAGTGAATTACTAGAAGATGAGGATAAACTTAAAGAAATAACCTCTGAGGAATTTCCTGGATTTATCAGATTTAAAGGAAGAGACGATTATAATTAAATTAAGTAACACTTGTGTTAACATTAAAAAAATAAGAAGTAAAGATCTACAAATAAGGTAGCCAAAAGTAATAAATATTGCTGAAGATGTAAAAGCTGACGTCGTTTTTTATACGGTGTCAGTTTTACTTTTAGTTAGACTAATTCATGAGATTAGCATAGCTCGCAATAATTATAAGATTCTAGTTTATTATTAATAATTGTAGAAGTTTGAGGATTAGTAACAGTTAAATATGTGGTAAAATATTCTTTAAATAAGGATTAGAATAAAGGAGTGACATAGATAATGAATTTACAGGAGTTAAAAAATTATTGTTTAAATAAGAAAGGAGTTTATGAAGACTTTCCTTTTGATGATGAAACATTAGTACTTAAAGTTGGCAGTAAAATGTTTGCACTTACCAATATTAATGAAAAAGATTTAAAGGTAAATTTAAAATGTGATCCTATTATGTCTCAAGACCTAAGAAGAGAATATAATGCAATAAAACCTGGATATCATATGAATAAGACACATTGGAATACTGTTGAAATAAATGGTTCAATAGATGATAAAACTATAAAAATGCTTATTGATATTTCCTACGATTTAGTATTCAAAGGGCTTAAGAAAAAGGAAAGAGAAGAAATATTAAAATAAAAGTTCTAATTTCACCTATATTTTATTTACCTCTATATTAGTAATTATAATTTACAAAATATTTAGATTATATGTTATAATAAGTATAATGTTATTAAATAATACAAATTATCAACTAACAATATTACGTTATTTATACATAATATTTAATGGTGATATAAATTTAAAAGGTGTGACTCTATAATTTTGTAAAAACTTAATTACAAGAATGGAGGGATTTCGATGTATGATGTAATAATAATTGGTGCCGGAGTAATAGGTGCTAACATTGCCAGAGAACTTTCAAAGTACAATCTTGATATTTGTATTCTTGAAAAAGAGGAGGATGTGAGCTGCGGTTCGTCCAAAGCTAATAGTGGTATAGTACATGGTGGATATTCAGACGAGCCTGGTACTTTAAAAGCTGAACTTTGTGTAAAAGGAAACAGAATGTTTGAACAGCTTGAAAAAGAATTAAATTTTGGATACAGAGAAACTGGCTCGCTGGTAATTGCTTTTTCTGATGATGAGAAGAAGCATTTAGAGAATCTTTATAGAGATGGCATTGCCAATGGTGTAGGCGGATTGGAAATAATAGATGGTACTGAAGTAAGAAAAATGGAGCCATACTTAAGCAAAGAAGTAAAATGGGCTTTATACTGCAAAGATTCAGGAATATGTTCTCCTTATGAATTTACTATAGCTTTAGTTGAAAATGCTGTGGAAAATGGTGTGAAATTAAAATTAAATTATGAAGTTAGCGATTTGGAAAAGCTAGAAAGTAGCTTTAAGGTTACAACAAATAAAGAGATATTTGAAGCTAAGTATGTTATAAATGCAGCAGGTGTTCATAGTGATAGTATTTCAAGAATGATAGGAGTAGATGATTTTAATGTTATCCCAAGAAAAGGAGAATATGTTATATTCAATAAAGATCAATCCTATTTGGTGAAAAGAGTGATCTTTCAGGTGCCGACAGAAAAAGGTAAAGGAATATTAGTAACTACCACCTATCACGGTAACCTTATGATAGGTCCAGACGCCCAGCAGGTAGCGCATAGAGAAGACGTATCTACAGACGAAGATTCAATTAAAGCTATTGTTGAAACAGCTAAAAAATCTGTAAGTGGTTTTGATATGAAAAAAGCCTTAACTTCCTTTGCAGGGGTCAGACCTACTAATACAAGAAAAGATTTCATTGTGGAAGAAACAAAGGTGAAAGGTTTCCTAAATGTAACAGGTGATTCTCCGGGATTAACATCTTCACCTGCTATTGCTAAAAAGGTATTAGATATACTTAAAAATTCAGGATTGAATTTGGAGGAAAGGAAGGATTTTGAACCTTACAGAAAACCTATTATAATTAAAAAAAGTGAAGATTTTGATGGGGATGTTAATTCTAAAGAACCAGATAAGCATATAATATGCAGATGCGAAAAAGTTACCGAAGCGGAGATTATAGATGCATTAGAAAGAGGTATTAAAATAAAATCTATTGACGCTATTAAAAGACGTACAAGAGCTGGGATGGGAATGTGCCAAGGAGCTTTCTGTGGGCCAAGAGTAAGAGCATTAATTGCAAAAGCTTTAAATATAAAAGAAGAGGAAGTTCCGCAAAGGGAAGCAAAATCTTCTGATCTTCACAATAGAGTAAAAAGGATTAATATTATGGGAATGAAGTAAAGCTAACTAAAAATAGTATACCTAGTGAATATGAAGTTATTGTTGCAAAAAATGTTTCTTTAAAATATAATATAATCATAACTTATATGGTTATTAAATCCAAATAGCATTAAAGACGCAAATCATGACGCTGAAATGTGTTGTAATATTTAAATGTATCAAAAAAGGAGTATGTTTTATGATAGAGGTTGTTCTTAACTAACTAATTAAATAGTTTCATCTAGAAGTTGTGAAAAAATCTGATTGAATCAGGTTTATTTGCCATGTAATTCTTTTAGATGATTAGTTAAGAACAGGGAAGCGGTTAAATCAATAGGGATATACTTGGGAGTAGTATACCGTGCTTTCAGCACGGTATTTTTATGCCCCTTTTACACAATATCCCTACCTTTTTATTGATACATTTTTAGGCTGCAGGTGAACCTATGTTCATTTGCAGCCTTTTTGCGTCCAGTTTTATTAAGGAGTGATGTTTATGTTAAGTGTAGGAATCTTACTCTAATAAAGTCAAATTCGTTCAACTAAACTTCAGATGGGGTTAAATGCCTAAATGGCATTTAACGGGCGGGGAATCGCCCAGGATTGTAAACTAAAACTCAACCTGAAGTAAGTTTCACTTTATATGCGTCCCAAGATATTAGTAGCAGTTAGCTATAAAACAAACTAGTAAAAAAGTAGGAGGAATAAAAATTGAATAATAATACCATTGAAATATTAGAATATAACAAAATAAAGGAGATAATTTGTGAATATGCTATTTCAGAGCCTGCTAAGGCAATTATAAGAAAATTAGAACCTTCGGCAGATATTAGAGAAATAGAAAACTGGATGAGAGAAACAACAGAATCCAGAGCTATTATAAACAGAAGTTCCAGCGTACCAATTCACAGCTTGACTAATATTGAAAAGATTATGTCTAAACTTGGTAAAGGGGCAGTGCTCCAGCCAGAAGAATTTACGGCAATATACGAACTTTTAAAGGAGGGAGTCAGACTTAAAAGATTCATGGAAGATAAAGTTGTAGTTGCACCTATTGTTAGCAGCTATGCACAATCAATATATGAACTTAAAGAGCTAGAAGAAGAAATAGAAAGATGTATATACAGAAATAATGTTATTGATAAAGCAAGTACAGAGTTATCAAGAATTAGAAAGAAGATAGCCATAGCCGAAGATAGAGTTAAAACTAAACTTGAGAATATCCTAAAGAACTCCAATTACCGTAAATTTCTTCAGGATAACCTTATAAGTATGAGGAATGGCAGATATGTAATACCTATAAAAAGTGAATATAAAAAAGAAATCCAAGGAAATGTTTTAGATAGTTCTGGAAGTGGCTCTACAGTGTTTCTGGAACCTGCTGAGGTTAAGAGAGCACAGGACGAATTAAATTTATTAAGAATCCAAGAGGAAAATGAAGTATACAGAATACTTTCAACATTAACTGTCATGGTAGAAGGCTATGAAAGAGAACTATCAATAAATATTGAAACTATGGTTCATTACGATTTTATTATGGCTAAAGCAAAGTGTAGTAAAGCTATAGATGGGAGATCGGTAAAGATAAATGAAAACAAGTATATAAATATAAAAGGTGGAAAGCATCCTCTTATAGGAAGAAGCGCTGTGCCTCTAAACTTTACTATTGGAAATGATTATAGAAGCCTTGTAATTACAGGTCCCAATACAGGTGGGAAAACAGTAGCTCTAAAAACAGTAGGACTTCTTACTATGATGGTTCAGTCAGGGCTTCATGTACCTGTAGAGGAAGGAAGCGAATTTGCTACATTTTATGATATTTTAGTGGATATAGGTGATGGTCAAAGTATTGAACAATCTCTTAGCACTTTTTCATCCCATATAAAAAACATTATATCTATAATAGAATGTGCTGATCCTCATACTCTTGTTATATTAGATGAAGTTGGTGCAGGAACAGATCCAGGAGAAGGTATGGGGATAGCAGTAGCAGTGCTTCAAGATATATACGATAAGGGAGCAACTATATTAGCTACAACCCATTATAGCGAAATAAAGTATTATGCAGAAAATCAGGAAGGTTTTAAAAATGGATGTATGGAGTTTGATATAAATACTTTAAAACCTTTATATAAATTAAAAATAGGTAAAGCAGGAGAGAGTAATGCTTTTTTAATAGCTTTAAGGCTTGGTATGAGAAAAGAAATTATAGAAGAAGCACATAAGGTTACTTACAAAGAGCAAAAGGATTACTCTAACTATATAAACTCAAAGGATACTATAAACTTAGAATTTAAAGATAATGCAGAGAAGTTAAAAGAAATTCATGAAAATAAGATAAGAGAAGGAGAAACAGCTTCTGCTAAAAGAGCAAGTCTAGAAAAAAATAAGAAAGAATCGAAATTTAAGATAGGAGACTGTGTATATATAAGTACCATGAATTGTAAAGGAATTGTGTGTGAGCTAGAAAATAGTAAGGGTGAAGTGGTCGTTATGGTGATGAAGAAAAAACTTAAGATAAACCATAAAAGACTTTCATTATATATTGATAAAAAGGAATTGTACCCTGAAGATTATGATTTTGATATTATATTTGAAAGCAAAGAGAATAGAAAGAAAAAACATGTTATGAAAAAAAGGCATGTTGAAGGTATGAAAATTGAGTTGAAAAAGAAAGAAGAGTAAAAATAATTGAAAATAAACTCAAACATGTTTTCAAAGAATTATGTTTGAGTTTATTTTGTATTTTTAACTAAGTATTAAATAACTAATTTTTCAATATATAAATTTTTATCTTTTTTTAAGTCAAGAAATTCACTGTCACTAAGCAAAAGTGGCTTTGTTAAGTCATTCATGTGAATTTGAATAATCTTGCAGGAGCGGTTATCGTTTAGTAGCACGGTTTCACCCATGTAGTAATTTATTATATGGTTTAAAAACATAGTGCAATAGTGGCAATCAAGTTTTGTAAGACTTTGTTCCTGAATAATTTTCAGAGATTCCAAAGGTCCCTTAATTTCTTCAGAGTATCTGTTGGAACTAACTTCATCAAATAAATCCGCAATAGCTATTATTTTGGAGAACTTAGGAATTTTATTCTCTTTAACATGTAGAGGATAACCAGACCCGTCCATTCTTTCATGGTGCATAAGTATTGCACGACTTATAGAAGGATCTATATTCGGAATCTGTTTAACAAAATGATAACTTATGACAGGATGAGTTTTAAAAATCTCATATTCATCAGAAGTAAGGCTAGTTGTTTTATCTAATATATCCTTACTTATTTCCATTTTGCCAAAATCGTGCAATATTGCTGCATAAGTTAATAAAGATAACTCATTCTCATCAAGGCCTAGCCATTTGCCTAGTATAAAACTAATAGCTGCCACATTTACACTATGTCTATAAATTGAGTCCTTTTCACTGCCATAAAAAATTATATTTTTTATAACTATTCCGGGTGCATTAAATTCCGCTTGAATTTTTTGTGAAAAAGTTTTTATCTCGTCCAGTTTAGGTACCTTTAGAGAAGATATGTTATTAAATATACTTTCTAAATTTGAAGAAAATTCATTAAAGGTATTTTCAAGTTCTTGCACCGTTTTTATTTTAAGTTTTAAATCTTTATCAGAATTATTGTTTAAGTAAATCTCTACCTTATCGATAACATAGTTATTCTTTAGCTTGTTTATAATTGATTCAGATATAGCAACATCTTTAGCTAGCAATATTTTGCCTTCAGAATATATATCCATAGATGATATCATACCTGGTTGTAATTCGCTGATTGGCAATGTTTTTTTTTCATATATCATATTAATTCACCTCATATATAACTAATAATTCTTTTAGAAAAGCTTTGGTATAGTGATGTTAAGTTTTTTATATCTACAATAATTTTGTACATGATTAAATATATTGTAGAATAAACTAGTAGTATATTACATTTATGTATTTATTATCGTAATTTTTTTGGATTTCTAAATAGAAATATCACAAAAAAAGAATTTCATTTAATTCTTATTTAATTGATATTTAAAATGATATTTAAATTATTAGGAGTAATTTAAATATCACTGTCAGCAGACTGGAAAGTTTAGCTTCCTATTATACTACGGAAAAATCTAATTATATACTTGTTTAACAATTTGCTAACACTTTAAAAACATGGTTTAATAAAGAATAGAAAAATAGAATAGCAATATTATTAAATATATTTTAGATTATAGGAGGAGTAATACATGAAGAAAATTATTAGATTGGAACCTGTTTTTAAATACAGAGTCTGGGGAGGAAGAAACCTAAAAGAATATTTTGGATATGACATACCGACAGATAAAACAGGGGAATGTTGGGCTATTTCCGCACATAAAAATGGAGATTGTATAATAAAAAATGAAGACTTCAAAGAAAAAACATTGTCATGGTTATATGAAAACCATAGAGAATATTTTGGAAACATAGAAAATAAAGAGTTTCCTTTATTAGTTAAGTTGATAGACGCATCTAATGATTTATCAATACAAGTTCATCCAAATGATGAATATGCATATTCAAAGGAAAATGGTCAATTGGGAAAAACAGAGGCTTGGTATATTATAGATTGCAATGAAGATACAGTTTTAGAATATGGCCATAATGCAAATACAAAAGAAGAATTAGTTAATTACATTCAAGAAGGAAAGTGGAAGGAATTATTAACATTTAAGCCTATAAAAAGAGGAGACTTCTTTTATATACCTTCAGGAACAGTGCATGCCATATGCAAGAATACCTTAATATATGAAATACAACAATCTTCAGATTTAACATATCGTGTGTATGATTATGATAGAGTAGATGAAACTACTGGTGAAAAAAGAGAACTACATGTAGAAAAAGCTATAGATGTAATCAAAGTACCTTTTGGAGAAGAGAATAATGTAAAACCAATAATTGAAAAGGAAAATGGGTACGTAAGGACTCGTTATGTTAACTCTGAGTATTTTAACACTGTAAAATTCGATGTGAAAGATAAAGCTCGCATTAATCACAAAGCATTATTTTCACTAGTTACTGTGATAGAGGGAAAAGGAACTTTAGATGGAGAAGAAATTAAAAAAGGTGATAACTTCATAATTCCATTTGGTTATAATGATTTTGCAATCAATGGAGAAGTATCTTTTATTGTGTCAAGTATATAGTATTCAATAAAAAATGATTCAAGGCTATTAAAATAGTTTTGAATCGTTTTTTTTTGTAAAGATAACAAGCTTATTTTGTGTAAGGGGAGTATTAGAAGTGGTTAGCTATCGAATAAAAATTTTTACCACATCATTGTGGTACTAACATTTTAAATTAGTCTAATTGAAATATGATAATATAGCATTACAGGAAAGCAGATATCAAAAATATAGGTGAAGAAGGAGTTCAAATCATGAAAAAACTAATTGAAATTGATTTAGTAGAGCTAGATATTAAAGCAAAAAATAAAGAGGAAGCTATATTAAGTTTAGCAGAAAAGCTATATAAAGCGGATAGGCTTAATGATAAAGAAGAATATGTAAACTGTGTTATGAGAAGGGAGGAGTTATCTACTACTGGTATAGGTTTTGGAGTAGCTATACCACATGGTAAAACTGACGCTGTAAAAGTACCAAGTCTATGTTTTGGCAGATGTTTAGAAAAACTAGAATGGGAATCATTAGACGAAAAGCCTGTTGAAGCGGTATTTTTAATTGCAGTACCAGAAAAGGCAGCTCAGGATGAACATCTAAAAATATTGGCAGCTTTATCAAGAAAGCTTATGAATGAAGATTTTAGAGATAAAATTTTCAAAATAGAGGACAAGGAAGAATTGCTAGAGTTGCTAGAAGGAATTATAGATAATAAGTAATGAAATATTAAGGAGGGATATTATGAAAAATGAATTAAAAAATTTAAGGGGTTATTTAATGACAGGAGTATCTCACATGATACCAATAATAGTAATAGGTGGGGTGTTAATAGCTGCATCTATAGCTCTTAGTGGGGTAAAGGCAGGCACCGGTGCAAATGTTACAAATCCCATTCTGAAGGACGTATTAAATATAGGAGCTAAGGCCTTCGGGTTAATGGTTCCTGTTTTAGCAGGATATATTGCTTTTGGTATAGCTGATAGACCAGGACTTGCACCAGGCCTTGTAGGTGGTGCATTAGCAAGTGAAATTGGAGCAGGATTTTTAGGCGGTATTGTAGCTGGTTTTGTGGCAGGATATACAGCAAAATGGATAAAGTCATGGAAAGTTCCAGCGCAGATAAGAGCAATAATGCCTATATTTGTAATTCCACTTTTAAGCGCATTGGTGGTTGGTGTAGTTATGTATACAATAGGAGCTCCTATAAGTAACCTTATGAAGGCAATGACAGCTGGACTAAAGAATATGGGATCAGCAAATTCAGTACTTCTTGCAGTAATAATGGGATCAATGATAGCCTTTGACATGGGAGGACCAGTAAATAAAGTTGCATTTATGTTTGGATCATCAATGATTGCGGAAGGTGTATCTACAGTAATGGGCCCAGTGGCAGTAGCAATATGTATACCACCTCTTGCTATGGGGGTAGCTACATTATTAAAACCTAAGAAATATACTAAAGAAGAACAAGAAGCCGGTAAAGGTGCATTAGCTATGGGACTCATTGGTATAACAGAAGGTGCAATACCCTTTGCAGCATCAGATCCAATAAAGGTAATTCCTTCAATAGTAGCAGGATCTGCAGTTGGAGCAGCTATAGCAGCAATAGGTAAAGTAGCAGACCATGCCCCACATGGTGGCCCTATTGTACTGCCAGTAGTAGATAACAAGATAATGTTTATAATAGCAATTTTAGTAGGCGTTGTTGTAGCAGCAACATTAGTAAACTTGTTGAAGAAAGAGGTAGTAGAAGAAACAAAAGAAGATGAAGATAATGTAGAATTTAATATAGAGTTTTAATAAAAATATAATATAGATGTAAAAATAATGTATAATTATAATTCAACAGTATTGTTATAATCAAAAGCAAAGGAGATAATATAGATGAAGATATTGGGTGTAACGGCTTGTCCAACAGGAATTGCACATACTTATATGGCAGCAGAAGCTTTAGAAAAAGAAGCAAAATCAAGAGGATATGAAGTAAAAGTGGAAACGCAAGGGTCAATAGGAATAGAAAATGAAATAACAGAAAAAGATATAAGTGGTGCAGATGTAGTTATATTGACAAAAGATATAGCAATAAAAAATAAAGAGAGATTTAAGAATATACCTACAGTAAACGTTGGCATAGGAGATCTCATAAAGAAAACTTCAGCGCTACTTGATAAGATTGAAGAACATTTAAAGAAAAATAAGTAAAAATACTTTAGCTTCCCAATATTGTATCTAAAATATTGGGAAGCCAATTTCATTTTTATCAATATATGCAAAGGAGAAAACTTCATGGAGGATAGAATTGTAGAAATTATTAAAATACTACTTAAAAGTGAAGAAAACTTAACTATTGATAAAATAGCTGAAAAGATTAATGTATCAAATAAAACTATTAGAAATGATTTGAAAAAAGTACAGGAACTAATAGAGAAAAATGGACTAACTCTAATTAGAAAAACAGGTGTGGGAATAGGGGTTGATGGTTCTACAGAAAACAAAATTAATTTATTACAAAAAATAAAGGAAAAGCGCAGCTATGTGGAACCCTGTTCTTCAGTTAACAGGAAACTTTATATACTAAAAAGACTTTTCACCAGTAAAAAAAGAGTGACCACTACCGAAATAG
Source organism: Clostridium nitrophenolicum (assembly GCF_055391695.1). Classification (NCBI taxonomy): domain Bacteria; kingdom Bacillati; phylum Bacillota; class Clostridia; order Eubacteriales; family Clostridiaceae; genus Clostridium; species Clostridium nitrophenolicum. The sequence continues at coordinate 4,046,120 of NZ_AP042469.1, read as the reverse complement.
CAGAAGAGTTATATGTATCGATTACTACTATTCATAAGGATTTAGAAGAGGTCCAAAAGTGGCTTGAAAATTTTAGTTTAACTTTAATAAAGAAAAGAAATCAAGGTATAGAAATTGAGGGAAAAGAAGAAGATTATAGGAGAGCTATTTCGGAAGTGCTTTCTCAAACTAAAAATATAGAAAAATCACAGCAATCATTTTTTACAGATTATAAAGGACGATTAGACTGTAAAACAATATCTCAACTTAAAATGTTGATTAACATAGACTATGGGAAATTAGAAGAATTATTAAAAATTGTAGAGATAAAGATGAATTTTTCCTTTTCACAGGAAGCATATATAAGCTTATTGATGCATATTGCTATATGCATAAAAAGAATTAAAGAAGGTTGTGATATTAGTTTATCAGAAAAAGTTTTAAACAATATATATAACACAAAAGAGTTTAGATCCGCAAAAGATCTTAGTGAAGAAATAGAATCTCACTTTAATATAAAAATTCCAGAATCTGAAGTCGGATATATAACTCTTCACATATTAGGAAGTAAGATGCAGGAGAAGGATTTAGCATACTTTCCTTTAAATCAGGTAGAAGAGTTAAAATTAGAGGAAGAAATAGCAAAAAATATTATAGGTGTTGCAAGCAAATCTTTGGATATAGACTTTACTCAAGATAAAGCTTTTTTAAATGGATTGATACTGCATTTAAGGCCAACTATTAATAGATTAAAATATGGTCTGAATTTAAAAAATCCCATGATTGATGATATAAAAGCTAACTATCCAGAAATATTTGGAGTAGCCTGGATGTGTAGTACTATATTTGAAAAATATTTAGATTTAAAAATTCCAGAGTCTGAAATAGGATATATTGCACTTCATATAGGTGCAGCAGTTGAAAGAAATAAGAAAACTATAAAGACACTAGTAATATGTCACAGTGGAATAGGTACTTCACAGTTGGTTTCTGCTAGACTTGAAAGGGCCTTTAAAGAAATAGAAACAATAGGCATCGTTTCTTCTGTGGACATTAAGAAAGAATTACTGAATAAATCGGATATGTTAATATCTACAGTACCTTTAGATATTAACAGGCCTATTATAGTTGTAAGCCCCCTTATGACAAAGGAGGATATAAAGAAGATAGAACAATATATTGAGCATAACTTTAATGAAATAGAAGGAGAAAAAAGAAAGTATATAAAGAAGGAAATTTTCTACAGAAGCAGGAGATTTAACAATAGAGAAGAAATTATTTATGATATGTGCAGAGTATTAGCGGAAAAGCAATATATAAATGAAGAGTTTGTTAATGATGTAATATTAAGAGAAAACTTGATGGCCACAGAAGTTGGAATGGAAATAGCTATTCCTCATGGAGAAGCAGAAAATGTTAAGGAATCTTGTATTGCTTTAACAGTATTAGAACACCCAATAAAGTGGCATAAAGAATACATTAAATTTGTATTTATGCTTTGTATAAATGAAAAAGATAAAGCTAAAATGAAAAACATAATAAGAAACTTATACAGACAAATGAATGACGATAAATTTTTTGAAAAACTAAAAAATGATAAAAGTGCTAGTATAAACATTTTAAATGAGCTAGAAGATAAAATATTGTAGAAAAGGAGTTTGTCAGTAAATTTTTTTAAACTCTATTAAAAATTTTAAATATGGATATATACTATTGTTAAGAGGATAAATCATTTAGATTATCCTCTTAATCAATATCAAACCAGCCTTTTCTTTTAAACCATGTAAACATGAAAATCCCAATAAACAACATAATGCCTAGTACTATAAAATAGCCATATCTTAATTCTAACTCAGGCATATATTTAAAGTTCATTCCATAAACACCTACTATAAATGTAAGAGGAATAAATATTGTAGTAACTACAGTCAGCAGCATCATTATTTTATTCATCTTATGAGAATTTACTGAAAGATAACTGTCTCTAAGTTCGGAGGTTAAGGCTAAGCTTGATTCAATCATTTCTGTAAGTCTTAAAAGGTGGTCATATACATCAGAAAAATATATATGTTTTTCTTTGATATCTTTTAAATGATCAGAACTTAAAATTCTGTATGCTAGATCACGCATTTGAGTTATTATTCTTCTTAATCTTAGAAGGTCTGAACGAACCTCAAAAGTTCTATCTAAAAGTTTTCTCAAGGATGCTCCCTTTACGTTATCATCAATTACATCTATCTGGTCTTCAAGTCTATATACAGCTGGGAAGTAGTGGTCAACTAGTTTATCAAGTATTTGATAAAAAACATATATGCTGCCATCACCCCAGGAGTTTTCTGTAGTATTAATTTTTAATCGTACTTCTTCAATTTCTTCAAGATGAGTTTTATGATAGGATACTATAAAATTACTTCCTACGAATAAATCCACTTCACTAGGAGTTAGTCCATTATTATTTAATGCATGAAGAACAAAAAAATTATAATTATCATAGTAATCAAGTTTTGGTCTTTGGAGAAAATGGAGACAATCTTCTATTGCTAAATGATGAAAGTGAAAATGAGTATCTAGTAAAGCAGACTCACTTTCGTCAGAAGAATCGAAATCTACCCAGTACCATTTTATATTTGTTCCGTCAAGTTCATTAAGAGGCAAATCTTCTTTTAATTGCATATCCTTCGTAATAGCTAATGTATGAATCATATATATCCTCCAATTTGTCTTTACTTATTAAACAACATATAGATATTACTACTGCCAAATAATAATGTCAATCTTTGTTATAGTACAAGAGTTTTTTTGTAATACTCTTTAGATATCTATAAAAAACTAATACTTGACAAATATTTTTGTTGAAACTATAATGGTTACAACAAGAAAGAAATTGAATTAAAAAATTTTTTATGAAAATAATATACAATAAACTTTCTTGGTAATATAAACTTTTGGAGGTACAGAATATGACTATTGAACAAGTTAAAGAAATTTTAGCTGATGGAACAGCAGGGTATTTTGCAACAATGAATGGAGAACAGCTTGAGGTTAGAGGATGGCAGTTTCAGTTTGCAAAAGGAAACAAGTTCTATTTTGGTACAGCAAATACAAAAGATGTTTATAAGCAAATGCAAGCTAATCCACAAGTAGCATTTGCGTGTACCAGCAATGAATATAACGTTAGAATTTCAGGTAAGGCAATTTTTGTGACTGACCATGAACAAAAAGAAGAAGCTTTTGCTAAATTTTCACCTGCAGTTCAAGGCATGTATAAAAGTGCATCTAATCCGGTTTTTGAAATTTTTTATATCGAAAGCGGAGAAATTAAGATTAGTAAAGGATTTGAACCTTTTGAAACAATAAAATTCTAATATTTTGTAAATTTTAATATAAAAGTTGTCAGCGGCAGCAAGTTATCATATAAATAGAAAAGCATAATATAAGGTAAATATACTAGATATTCTTATCTTATATTATGCTTTTTTATTTATTTAATTTTACAGTTTTATCATGACAAAACTTACGGGATTTCATTTATTCCATCTATTATATCTTGTATAGTTACCTTTTTTAGCTCATTCTCCATTGCATTTTGAGCATTTCTAAAGGCAGAACCTAATATAGATTCAATATTAGCGCCAACCTTACATTTTATGTTACCTTTGTGGAAATTAAAAAGCTTGTTATCTTCAGTAACTTCAACGGCATTGTATACATCAAGTAGTGTTATTTCAGAAGCAGCTTTCAGAAGAAATGTACCGCCAGTACCTGCTTGAACATTGACAAGTTCTGATTTTTTTAAAAATCCTATAATTCTGCGAATTAAAACAGGATTAGTGTTTACACTTGAAGCAATAAATTCCGATGTACAATTTTTATCTGTAATTGCTGATAAAATTAAAATATGTACAGCAATTGAAAAACGACTGCTTAATTTTTTCATTTATTCTCACCTCTTAATGTAATCATAATAGTTATAACATGGTTTATTGTCAAGCTAAAATGTTAAAATACATAATATATGTTATGATAGCTGATAATAAGGTTTTAATTTAATGGTTTAATAAGCATAAAAAATGGTAAATATATAAATTAGTTAGTTTATGATATAATTTTAATTGTAAAAATCAATTAAGATAAAAATATTTTAAGGTGATGATAAAATGGATTTACTTAGCGTTATAAACATAGATATAGCTGGGTCAAGAAAATTAAAAAATAGGCAAGTTATACAAGAGGAGTTAAAGTCGTACATACAAAAGTTAAATATTGAATTCAAAGACATATTGGTAGCTCCCATATCAATTACTTTAGGAGATGAATGGCAAATTGTTTTAAAGAATCCCAATAAAAGTTATTATGTTATAAGTATATTTCAAAAGTTCTTAAAAAAGAAAAATATAAATATATATGCAGGAGTCGGTATAGGAGAGATTAGCACTAATATATATGAAGATACAGCATCAATGGACGGTGAATGCTTTATTAAGGCAAGAGAAGCATTAAATATAGTAAAAAGTAAAAATAGATATTATAACAAAAAATTGAATAGTAAAAATAATAATATATATTTTAATGCTGAAGGAGTTTCTTTTATAAATGAATTTATAAAGAAAGCCCTTATATTTAGTGAGATAGCACTTACTACTATTGAAGAAAAAGGATATGATTTGTCTATAAATAAAATTATCAATACTCTAATTGAAAATAATGAGATTCTAAAACATAAAATAACGAATAAACAATTAGAAATAATAGAATTATATGAAGAATTAGGCTCATATAATAATATAATTAAGCAAATACCAGATCTTTCTAAAGCGGATATTAGTCAAAAGTTAAATGCTTCTAATTATTTTGTAATTAATAATAATAATTTTATTATAGAATGTCTAATAGATTCCTATTGCAAAATGAGAAAGGATATATAAAATGAATTTAAGTATTCTTTTATTACTTATTATAAGTCATTTAATTTGTGATTTCATTTTTCAAGGTCAATATATCTTAAATATGAGATTTAGCAAAAATTTTAAGGATAACTTAATCGGAAATGCAATACATGGGCTTACTCATTTTTGTACAATGTTTCTTATTTTAATTATATATAGTAGTCTATATAAATCTTCAAAACTTAATTATATATATTATTTTCAAATTTTGTTTTGTATAGCCTTTTTACACTCTATAATTGATGAAATAAAGACTTTTATGATTAAATTAAAACCTTCTTTTGAAAATAGTATTTTTATATTCATAACAGATCAGTTAATACATATTTCAATAATAGTTATATTTATATCTAATTTAAATATCAAAAATATTTCGAATTTATTAATTAGTATTATTAGCAATTATCCTTACAATATTGGAATGTTAGATAGATGGCTTATAGTAGGTACCATTTTTTTATCATGTACTTGGGGAACTGGGATATTCATACGTAAGTATATCCAAGCTATAAATTTAAAAGTATATAGAAAGCTTATAGATAAAAAACTTATAATAGTTAAAAGTGTTAAAGAAACGGATATAGGAAGTCCAAATGGTGGATTTACGATAGGAATATTAGAGCGAATTTTTATAATTTTAGTAATGGCTATTGGACAACCCTCTATGGTAGGTTTCGTACTTACTGCAAAGTCAATTGCAAGATTTAAAAAAATGGATGACAGTAACTTTGCTGAATATTTTATTATAGGTACTTTTATAAGTTTTATTTTAGCAATTTCAGGAGGTATAATAATAAAAACACTACAGGTTATTCCAGTTATCAAATAAAATAACTAAGGGTAAATTATTTCTTTTAGCATATTTTAAGGCTTCTCTTGCTCTATAGAAAGAAGGTCCATCCAATTGATTTACAGTTAACTCAAAATTATGAATGCATATATCTCCAATGCCTATTCCAGCATAAAATTGTATATCTGGGATAAAACTTTTAAAAAAATCTATCAGTTTTTTATAATCACAAGGATATTTTAAAAGTCCTTGCCATTCATCGCCTGTAGTTATTAAAAATGGAGATACAATGATATTTTTAAATTCTGTATTGGCTTTCTTTAACATATCAATAATTTTATATTGCACTTCTTCTCTATTTTTTAATTTTCTAGAAGATTTAAGGTCACAAATTAAGGTACAATAAAACATAAATACCTCCTATTAAAGAAGTAAAGGTTTTATACTTAACTATGTCAAAGTTAAGTTTTAAATCTTTACTATTTGCTTTGTAAAAATTATTGAAATAAGGTTAATTCATTAATTATAATATGAGTATTTTATAGAATTGTGATTAATATGAAAGCATAATTCGTTGAAATACAAAAATACTATCTTAGGACAAATGTCCTTTAACTGTTTTAACTTATAATGTAGTATCTATTACAGGAGGGATAAGATGAGGAAAAACATTTTAGAATATCAAGATGGGAAAATTATAATTATTAATTTGGAAAAACTAAAAAATCAGGAGGTGAGGTTACTACAATGAATGTGATTTTAGCAATAACAGCAGGAATTTTTTTATCTATAATGATAACATTGAATGGATTATTGAGTAATTATTTGAATGTATTTGAGATTAGCTTTATTGTTCATATTATTGGAGTAATTTTGTTAGTTTTATATATAAAACTAGTTAAAAAACAGTCTATAGAATTTGGAAAAGAATCTTTTCTACTATATTCCGCTGGTATATTAGGGGTTATTTTAGTTTCAGCAAATAGCCTTAGTTTTAAACTAGTAGGAGCTACGTTAACGATAGCACTATCATTATTAGGACAAATAGTAATTTCAGCATTAGTAGATCACTTTGGATTCTTTGGAGTAAAAAAAGTTAAATTCAAAGTACAGAGATTGCCGGTTTTTATAATTATCTTTATAGGTTTATATTTAATAATAAAATAAATATTAGATTACATGAACTTTTAATAAGAATAGAGGTGGATACATGATAGTTGGATTAGTGCTAGCACTTGTAAGTGGATTTATAGCAGTAATTTCTAAGATGATTAACTTTAAGTTATCAGAAAGGATAGGATTACTTAATGGAACTTTAGTAAATTATGTTGTGGCATCAGTTATTTCAATACTAGTTGTCCTTGTAATAAGGAGTAATAATATCTTTAGCTTAAGCATTATGAAGTCAGTTCCGGCATGGGTATATTTAGGTGGAGTTTTTGGATTGGCAGCATTAGTGTTGACAATTATTTCGCTACCAAAGATTCCAGTGACGTACTCAACAATTTTAATTTTAATCGGTCAATTAGCTACTGGCTTTGTAGTAGATATAATAATTAGTGGGAAGTTTTCATGTGTTAAGTTTTTGGGTGTTGTTTTGGTAACTTTGGGTATTTGTATAGACAAACTATTTTTAAATTATTTAGAGAAAAAGAAGGTAAAAGTATCTTAGTTTAAATAGACTTCATCTCTTAAGTAGCCTCTCATTTGCTATTTTCAGAATAGAGTTCAGTTACGAGTATATTATATGTATAATGAAACATTTTAAGTAAATAATAGACTTTAGAATTCTATATGATCGAAGAAATCATTACAGCAAATTATGAGGTGAAAGCATGCAGCCTATATTGCTAAAAAATTGCGTATTAATAAATTTTGATAACTACAGCAAATCGAAAAAAGACATCTTGTTGAGAAATGGGAAAATAGAACAGATAGATGACAATATAAATTTTGAATCAGATACATTAAGAGTTATTGATGTTGAAGAACATTATACATTACCTGGATTCATAGATTGTCACACACATATGGGTATAATAGAAGAAGCTACCGGAAAGTTAGGTATAGACAACAATGAAATCTCAAATCCAGTAACTCCGCACCTAAGAGCAATAGACGGTATAAATCCTCTTGATATTTCATTTAAGGATGCAGTGAGAGCTGGTGTTACTTGTGTTATGAGTGGACCAGGGAGTAATAATGCAGTTGGAGGTCTAAATACAGTATTAAAAACTTATGGAAAAATAATTGATAAAATGGTAGTTAAAAATCCATATGGGCTTAAAATAGCATTGGGAGAAGACCCTATGTCATGCTATGGCAATAATGGAAAGTGCCCTGTAACCAGAATGGGGGTAACCTCTTTAATACGAGAGTTGTTTATGAGAGCACAGGATTATATGTTTCAAAAGGAACAGGATAAGCTTAAAGAAAGGGACATTAGGCTTGAGGCTGTTGTTCCACTGCTAAAGGGAGAATTAACTTTAAGGGCTCATGCACACCGTGCTGATGATATAGTTTCAGTCATAAGAATAGCAGAGGAATTTAATATAAAAAAACTTGTTGTTGAACATGGTACTGAAGCTCATCTTATCAGTGATTATTTATTAGAGAAAAATGTGCCTATAGCATTTGGACCAATATTAACACCGAGAATAAAGATGGAACTTAGAAAACGTAACTACAGTTCTGCACTTCATTTAGTAGAAGCAGGTGTTAAAATAGCGCTTATAACAGATCATCCATATAATTCTATAGATCAGCTAAGATCAGTGGCTTTGCTTGCGGTTTCAGAAGGATTAAAACCTTTAGATGCATTAAAATCAATAACAATCAATGCAGCGCAAATATTAGGATGTGATGATAGAATTGGAAAATTAGAAGCAGGATATGATGCAGATATAATTATATTAAATGGAGATCCACTTGATATGATAAATACAAAGGTTGTAACGACAATCATAAATGGAGAAGTTATTTATGAGAGAAAAAAGCTTCAATAGTATATTTCTACAATACTTATGACTTTAATGATTACTCAGGAATAGCTTTATATAATAATGGAACGTCATAAGGGAGAGCTATGGAATAGAATATAAAGAGCTTAGATATAGTAGGATATTACTATTCTAAGCTCTTTTACTCCATAATTATTTAATAGGTAATTTTAAAATAAACTTGCGTCGCTATGATGGTTTAGTATAATTATGATAAAATAGTAAATAACATTAGTAAATATTTTACAACGTTCAGTGAAACGGGGGGCGAGATTTATGAAAAATGTCTTTCAGAATTTAAAAAAAGATATGAAAAATATTTTTAAAATTTATAAAAGAGACATAAGAAACATATATACAAACTATGTAGCGCTGATAATAATATTAGCCCTAACTATTTTGCCATCACTTTACGCATGGTTTAACATCAAAGCTTCATGGGATCCCTATGGAAATACTAAAAATCTTTCAGTAGCAGTAGTTAACTTAGATCAAGGTTCAGAATTTAGAAACGTTAAAATTAATGTAGGAAATGATATGGTAAAAAAGTTAAAGGATAACCAAAGCATAGGTTGGAAATTTGTCAGTCAAAGCGAAGCTCAAAATGGAGTAAAGACAGGTAAATATTATGCTAGCATCACAATCACGAAGGATTTCTCGGAAAATCTACTTTCTATTGCAAAAAAAGATACACCAAAAAAAGCAGAACTAATTTATGCTGTTAATGAAAAGATAAATGCCATAGCGCCTAAAATTACGCAAAAAGGAATAACTGGTCTTCAAGAGGAAATAACAAAATCATTTATTCAAACTTGTAGTGATACAGTTCTTTCTTATATTAACCAGTTTGGAGTTGACTTAGAACATATTAAACCACAGCTTCAAGGTATTATTGATGTTATCCTTGATATAGATAATAGGATGCCTGAAGTTGGCAGGGATATAGACAATGCCTATGCAAGCTCTTTAGTACTTCAGCAATATGTACAAAATGTACAAAAAAATGTACCTGTTATATCTGACACATTGAACAAAACAGTGGATATTGCTAAAACAAGTAATGAAGTAATAGGGAAATCAACAAATTCACTGCAGACTATATCACCAGTTATAAAAGCAGATTTAGCACTTATAAAAAGCTCAACGGATACAGCTAAGACTCTTTTAAATGGGGCTAAGTCCTTTGAAGCATCTGATAGCGGTAAGATTAGAGAGGTTTTAGTCACAGTGAGCGCTAGGTATGGTGATGGAATAGAAAGACTTAACCGTGGTATAAGTTTGCTTCAATCCATTAATAAAACTTTAAATAATAATGTTATAGCAAACTTTATTGGTCAGCTTCAGAGTACTAAAAATCAGATGGCAAACCAAAAAGCCTATGTTGATTCTATGATTAGTAGTATAGATTATGGGAAACAAGTTTTACCTGAAAATATAGATGCTGCAATAGACGGAGCTAATAAAGTTTCAGATTTAACAGGTAGTATGATTAGCAATTTTGATTCAGTAACAGCTCCAGCAATTGAAAATACAATGAAAAATTTTGCAGGAATTTCAAATAATACATTACAACTTTTACAAAATGCTCAGCAGAACATTCCATTAGTCGATAGTTTACTGCAAGGAGTCAAAACTGGAACTGATATAGGAGTAAAAGGATTAAAGGAAGTTAAGGATAAATTTCCTACAGTTCAAAATGATATACACTCAAATGCCGAGAAGTTAAGAAGTTTAAGTGGTGATAAAAAATTTGATGAGATTGTAAGGATATTAAAAAGAGATGCAAAAGCAGAAAGCGATTTTCTATCAGATCCAGTGGAGATAAAGCAGGACAGAATTTTTCCAATACCAAACTATGGTTCAGCTATGGCTCCTTTTTATACTATACTTGCTCTTTGGGTAGGAGCTTTTATACTACTTTCATTGCTATCAGTAGAAGTTAAAAGCTTTGATGATGGATTAGAAATAAAGGCAGGAGATCAATTTTTTGGGAGATATCTTACTTTTGTAACTATTGGAATTATGCAGGCTTTTGTAGTAACAATGGGTAACTTATTTCTCTTAAAAACTTATGTTTCAGCCCCTTTTATATATGTGCTGTACGGAATATATGTAAGTATTATATTTAGTATGATTATATACACTTTAGTATCTGTTTTTGGAAATGTAGGAAAGGCCTTAGTGATGATAGGGTTGGTACTACAGGTTTCAGCTTCAGGAGGTACATTCCCAATAGAATTGACACCATCCTTTTTCCGATATATAAATCCTCTATTACCTTTTACCTATGCTATAGGAGGAATGAGAGAGGCAGTTGGAGGTATTTTAAGAAATGTACTAATTCACAATATGTCCATTTTATCCTTATATTTTATTGCATCGATATTAGTTGGAATTTTTTTAAAGGAAAAGGTGAATAAGATAGGTAAAAAATTTGTTCATCAATTTAAAGAAAGTGGATTAGTTGAGTAAAACTATAGGGTTTCAATTTTGAAACATTTACTAGGCTTATAAACTCTTGAGTTATCAAGAGTTTATTTTTATTCATCAAAAATTCGTAGGATTGGAAAATCACTTCAATATCAGATATGTCGTGATACAAAGACTAGCTAAAGATCTCGGATAAAATGAAGTATAATTAAAAAACAATTATCTAGGCACAGATGATTTAAAAATATGTTATTATCATGAATTATTGAATTCTGTGCCCAGAGAAAACAACTATTGTACGTTAATGTTTAGATTAAAAGTATGAATAGTTGAATTGGGCTCCCACGATTGCTTATATTCTAATTTAAGAGATGTCTTCCCGGTTTTAATAGCTTGAAACAACCAGCGATTTCTTAAAGCCCTGCCTGGTACTAACTTGGGGTTAAATGAATCAACTATGGAGAGGTTTTCAGTGTTTTCTATTACAGATTTATCAAATTCTAGAAGTACCCAAGAGTAACCTCCATCATAACCTTCATTAGGAAGGGTTACCTGAAGAGTTTCACCTTTTTTCAAAGTGATATTTTGATTGTTGAAGTCTCCATCAATTTTTATTGCATCCGAATTAATAGTAAAAGGCATACAAAATCCTTTTCTTATATCAAGATGCTCTACTTTATCAAGAATACACAGCATATATGAGCGATTGGTTTTGTAGTCATTAATTGGGGTAACTTTAATCTGTTTGTGATCATCTGATAATGCAAGAGTTGTTTGTACTTTATTATTTTTTTCATCTAAGATAAAAATTGATGAATCATTCATTTGGAACTTGCTTATCGGATTTTTAAATTTAAATTATGATTCATTGTAGAAATAGCAAAAAGAGATAAATAAAATATTATATTAATAACAAAAATTATGTCGCGTTTCAAAAAATTATTGATATTTGAGGATAGAGTTATAACACTCTATTCTCAAACTAATATTTTACTGAACTATGAATTCTGATGAAATGAACCATTTAATTCTCTACTTATAAATGATTCATCGCCGCCAGCAGTTAGTGAGGAAGTAGTTTCGGAATCTCTATCAGATAGTCTATTAAAACTATCAACTTCTGAGTAATTTTTCAGTTTTTTATTTTGATTACTCTTATTTGGAATGTTTTTATTATCATTCATTAACAACACCTCCATTCTTTATAGTGTGCAGATAAAAGATAAATATAAGGTTTTATAAAAATTAATATCAAGGAGGAAAAATATATGCATAGCCCATACTGGAGAGAATTTAAATAAGTTTCTAAATAGGCATTAAAGTTGCATTAAATTACAGCAAATATAGTGTTATAATAGTATCATGGACTTAATATCATAGAAGCTGTGTCACACAACAGGGATTACATCTGTGTGGCAAACAGTAAAGGCACCCTATTCATTTAAATATAGTATAATGAATAAGAGTGCCTTTTGTTTATAATAAATAGCTTATAACATTAAAAAAAGATCCAAGTGCAAATCCAGCTAAAAAAGGGCAGCATATCCATAGTTAAAATAAGGATAATAATATGGATCGTATATGATAGTTATAGACGAAGTAGAGGTGAAGCTATAAGGAGAATAAGATGAAAAGTATATTAATATATTGGTTTGTGAACAGTATGAATCGAGCTGATTTAACAATACTTGCAATATCAACAGCCTTATTTATGAAGAGTAAGTATAAGTTTGCAACATTATTATTGCTAGTTGATGGGTTGTATTAGCAGCAATTCAAGTGTGATTAAAAATATAATTAAAAAAGAAGGAAACCTCCTTTTAATATAGAAATTAATATATGGGAGGTGTTTTGAAATGTATACAGCATTATTAAAGGAATTAGAAAAAAAGGGGAAAATAAAAGATGGTAGTATTGAGTTTTACACCGAGCATGGGAAATTAAAGATATTGGCTGATAAAACCACACATATCATAAAAGATAATAACACATTAATTAGACTAATTAACAAAAATCACAAAATATCAAAAGCAGTGGATATTGCGCTAGAAGCATATTTTTAGGAGTTCAAATTAGGTATCTTTTTCATATCTAAAATAAATAATATAATAAATAGCGTGTTAAGCACAAACATATATAAAGGCGTTTAGGTCTTAGGACTTAGGCGCCTTTAGCATAATGGAAGTGGAGAAACTACAGGATTTTATTTAAAGTAAGCTATAATAAGCCCTTAGGGCTTTTTTTATTCAAATAACGATTAATTTTTCTATGCATCGCACATAATTCACCATCACAAGGTTGTCCGCATACTTTACAGCTATCTTCTCTATGCTTAAGACTTCTATTATTCTTTAAAAGGTTCTCAGCTTCTAATATAGTTTGTTTTATTGCGACAGGGCTTTCTTTATAAAGCTTTATTTTGCGCAATAACTTTCTATGTAGTAATTTAAAGTGGGAATAGCATAACAACTTAGAATATGCAATATCTCCACAGACTATACATTTGTTATTGACTTTTCTATCCAAGCAAACCATCTCCAAAATAAAAATATGTCCAAGATTAATGTTATCACAAATAACAAATATTTTACAATATAAGAATTAAAAGTCCTAAGAGGAAATTCGGTTAAGATGTGGAAATATATACATTTAAGAATGAAATAAGAGGAGAGATGTAAGATGAGAATTGGAATTTTAACTTGTTCTAGCGCAACTCAGGATTTAGGTTGTTCATCTGTTAGTTGTCTAAACGATTTAAGAAAAAGAAAAGGTGCATTTAGTCAATACCCAAATGATGAAAAGTTAGACCTTATTGGAATTATTAACTGCTCAGGATGTCCAACTTTAGCGGGTCCTGAAAAGTTGCTAAGTCGAATACGTGCGTTGGCGGAATTTAGGATTGATGCGATTCACTTTTCATATTGTATGGAAGCCTTGTGTCCTTATAAGGAAAAGTATAAGAAATTGTTACAGGAGCACTTTCCGAATATTAAGATTGTTATAGGAACACATGAGGCTCACATCACACACGAGCAATTCCGAGAAGGTGTTAAGGAATTATTTTGCCAACCAAAGCGAACTATGGTGGATTTGATAAAAGGAAGGTAACAATTTGAATCATCCTAAAATACATATGATATAGCATATGTATTTTAGGATGCAGGCTTTAGCTATTAATTTATGTAGGTAATTATTTTTTCCTTTTATTTAACATCCTCAGAGAATTCAATTTCGTCATTTAATTCTTCTATGCCTTGATTTACACATATAATATCTCCGGCTTCATTCCTTTCCTGGAGGAATGATAGAATATCGTAAAAATCATCTATGTAACAAGTAATAGCTATAGAATAAGCTTCTTTATCTTGTACAGTAAAAAATTCGGTATAATTTTTAATGTTCAATTCTTTGTAAACGTTTACAAAGTGCCCATTATCAATTACTTCATTAATAATATCTTTCCAAGCATCGATATCTAATGTCTGCTCGACAACTATTTCTATAGGTTCATTTTCATCCATATTAAAACCTCCCCAAAATCTAATGATATAGAACACTTTAATTATACAATTTCTACTAATGAAAATAAAGGAATTTTATTATATCAAAAGAGCCTGTATCATTTTAGAATACAGGCTATATTTATGTTAGAAACTTATTAACACAATCCTTTTGACGTCAAAACAACTTTTCAACTTTATTCAATTCTATTCTAATTGTATTTCCATGAAAGAATATAAACCTAAGCAATGTCAACAATTTGGACTTTACATTCGAATTTAAATGTGCATATGAATCTTTCAATTTTGAAACCCTATATGCTTAATATTTAATGCAATTGTTACTTGTATTGAATAAGTTTCGTTTAGGATAATTTTTGTAAATATACAGTAAATATATAGATAATAAAACAACTCCCAATATGAAAACACCCAAGTTTGGATTAAAAGTACCTGTAGAAGAACTGTTTGAAGGTGTCAGTAAATCCCGTAAATGAACAATAAAATTATTTACAGAATGTAGTAATATAGAAGGAATCAAGGAATCATATTTATAAGCAAGAATAGAACAACTTACTCCAAGAAAAAACAATAATGGATTTATTTTTGTGTGTACTATCATAAATATTAATGAAGAATATAGGACTGCTTTAGTTACTCCATATTTATTGTGAAATCTATTTAACAATATACCTCTAAATGTAAGTTCTTCTGTTATAGGAGCTATTATCACTCCGTATATGAAGCCAATGATAACAGTAAAAGGTGTACTATAAATGGCAGGTTTTGAAGCAAAATTTGAGTTTACTGAATTTAATAAATTAGGATTTGCAGAATATACTATAAAAATAACTGATAACATTGCTCCTATGCCACCTATTGTGGTTATAATCCAAGTTAGAGGAACTTCCAATATAAATCTTTTACTAGATGGTTTTCCTATAAGTTGATTAAGTGTTATTTTATTTTGCCTCATAAACTGAAGTATTAATACAAAGAATAATGAAGTGATTACAGCAGCAAAAAACTCAATATGGTCATCTCTTAAAGTTCCGTTAAAAACCTTTTTATATAATATAAGTATTACTATAGATAAAATTGTTATATAAAACATTTTTAAAAACAAGTGTCTTGTTTTAATTTCCTTAAACAAACTTAAATTCATAGAGTCATCCCCTTAAAATTTATATAATATTTTTTACGATTCGCACAAAATTATAGTCTTGGTTTTTCTAATTAACTACGAGTAAAAACCATTGCATTTTATAATTCATCTTCCTCTACACTTGGATCATATTCTAATATATCGCCAGGTTGACAATTTAACTCACGACATATTGCCTCAAGGGTTGAGAATCTTATAGCTTTCGCCTTTCCGGTTTTTAAAATTGAGAGATTTGATAAGGTTATACCAACTTTATCAGCTAGATCTCCAAGAGATATTTTTCTATCAGCCATAACTCTATCTAATCTTATGATTATTGACATCATACCATCTCCATCCAACAGTTAGTTATAATTTATATTGTAAGATCCTGATCTTTTTTTAGTTCAATAGCTCTTTTAAATATTTCTCCAATAATTATAATTATTAAACCTCCCACATATCTTGAATCTATTATAACTGATATAAGATCAGTATGAAAAGTTATACCGTTGATTGTCAAGTTGTTTATTGTTAGTGCAGAAATGTAGTTTGCTATGTTTTCAAATAATCCTAGCAAAACTATTAATACACCAATAGTTCTTGTTCTTTTAAAATTTTCTATTTCAAAAATTTTATTTTTTGAAAAGTCTTTAAATAATTTCATTAAAGAATAGAGTACATATATAAATGTAATTATTGCAGGTATATTATACAATAGAGATCTAATATTATAATTAGCAATAAATTCATTATTGGCTTGTGGCATAAATGATATCATCAAGCCTGATGATGTTAAATCATAAAAATCTTTTACTCCTTTTGAATAATCAATAGCTATTCCTACAATTACTAAAGGAATACATACAACTAGAGCTATAAGACAAATTTTTAAAAGTTTATAGATAAAAGATGATAAAGATTTTTCTCCAATAAAGTTCATTTTCATTTTTGTTCCTCCAACAACATATATTTCTTAGATATATAATAACACTAAATTTATTGTTATTCAATAAAAATATATTAAAAAACAATCAATTTTTATTAATTAGCATAGAACACCTCTTTGGATTTCATGTTAAATGTAACTATATATTAACAAATAATGTCGTTGTATATGATAAAATTGAAATAATAATATTATTAAATAAAGAAATGGAGAAAGGTTTATGAGAAGGGAATATGTAACTTTCACGGAACATCTTCCTGTCAATATTAGCTTAAATACAATTAAGGAGTACCCACTTCATTGGCATAACTGTGTAGAAATAATATTTGTTTTAAAAGGAAGCATATATGTTCAGATAGAGTCTGAGACATATGAAGTGCTTGAAAGAGAAATTGAAATAGTTAATGCAGATGAGCCCCACAGAATATATTCTAATGATGAATATAACAAAATATTAGTATTTAAAATGGATATAGAATTTTTTGAGAAATACTATAACGATGTGAAAAATATATACTTTTATACTAACTCAACGGTAGAGTGGGCACAGGAAGAAGAAAAGTATCAAGTTTTAAGAAGATTTTTATCTATACTTACTTGTGAAGTCATTCAAAAAAGTGATGATTACAATGAAGAAATAGAAAAGTATATGGTAAAGCTGTTATTTCATTTATTAAACAACTTTCATTATTTACTATATGATGAAGAAGATTTAAAAGAAAATGATATACAATTTGAGCGATATCACAGAATATCTAAATTTATATATAACAATTACATGAATAAGATAAGCTTGCAAGACATAGCTGAGCGTGAATTTTTAAGCTCTTATTATCTATCACATGAAATAAAGAATATGGCAGGCATTAATTTTAAAGAGTTTTTAAATTCTACCAGAGTTCATGAATCGGTGAAGCTTTTATTGGACACAGAAAAAACTATATCAGAAATTTCCGAGGACGTAGGCTTTTCACACACTCGCTATTACAATAAATATTTTAAGATGTATTATAATATGACCCCTCTCCAATACAGAAAGAAGAATTATATCCCAGAAAAAAAATATGAAAAAATTAAAAAGTATGAAGAGCTTAATATTGAAGAGGCAATTGAGTGCGTTTCTACATATCTTGAGGATTATTATAGGTTTAATTATGAAAAAGAGATAATCAAGATAAATGTTGATGTTGCTGATTTAGGATATGAAGTTAAGGATTATTGGAGAGAGATAATAAATCTAGGTGATGGAATAGAACTTTTAAAAGAGAGAGAGCAAAGCTTTGTAAAGGATATTCAAAAAAATATAGGCTTTAAATATGGTATAGTTCAGTATTTATTCCATAAGGATATGAGAATTTATTTTAATAAAAACTTAGATTTTCTTAATTGGAATGAAGTTGAAAAGCTTATGGAGTTTATGGTGGATATTAAACTTATTCCTATGATAATTTTAGATAAAATATTTGATGAAATAGACTTGTTTTTAAGACTTTTAGAAAGCTTTATTCTATATTTTCTAGATCTATATGGTATAGAGGAAATCCAAAACTGGAGGTTTAGAACAGCAAAGGATCTTCCGCAAGATTACATTAAAGCTGCCCAGGAAATATTTTACAAGTACGAATTGGAAGATATAATAGAGGAAGCTTTTGAAGAGGATAACACAGTAAACTCTATTTTTGATACTTCTTACATGATTCCTTATATAATTCATAACTTCATAAATGAAAAAAATAATATGTTATTCTTAAAAGCTTATGATACTGTAGAAGAAAATTCTGTTATGAGCAATGAATTATTCTTTGGTTCACCAGGAATAACAACCCTTAATGGTATAAGAAAAGCATCTTATTATGCATATTATTTTTTATCAAAGTTGGGTAATGTTTTAATTAAAAAGGAAGATGGATATATTGTAACTAGTTATGAAGATAATTACCAAATTCTTATTTATAGTTTTAGTGAAGATCTAAATGAGACTATAGAAAATGAAAAGTTAATAAAACAAAAAAGGAAGAAGCAAGTTACTGAAAGGGAAATATCCTTGTCCCTTAAGAATCTTCAATATGATTATAAAGTAACTGTATATGAAATTGGAGAAGAAATAGGATCTGCTTTTAATAACTGGACTCTTATGGGGAGACCAAAAAGGCTTACTTATGAGGAAATGGATGTTTTGTATAATATATCTCAGCCAAGAATATCTTTAAATTTTGCAAAAAAGAAGCCTGTATATAACTTAATATCAAAGATAGAAGGGTACGGAGCTGTCCTAATTACTCTTCAAAAAGTACAAAAACACCTATTTTAGGGTGTTTTTTTGTTATTTCACAATTCATAAATATTTTAACTTGTGCAACTTTGTACTTTTTGTTCAGCAACTCAGTGAATGTTGGAACTCTAGGAAAACTTTATAATAGAAGTATAAATAAAAAAGTTTTGAGGTGAAAGGTTATGTTAGTAGATGGAGACAGGAGAAGTGAAAAGAACAAATTCTTGACAGAAGATATAGGAAAATTGCTACTAAAGTTCTCCATTCCCGCTATACTCTCATTATTAGTAGCTGAAATGTATAATATGGTTGACTCATTATTCCTAGGTCAAGTTGTAGGAGCAGTGGGAATAGGAGCATTAACAGTTGCATTTCCTGTGCAAAGATTATTTCTTGCTGTATCAATGCTTGTTGCAATAGGAACTTCTAGTGCAGTTTCGAGAAGTTGTGGAGAGAATGACTATTCAAAAGTTAGACGAATAATTCCAAATGCGTTTATTGTGTTAACTTCAATAATTGTATTTTTAGTAATTGGAATATATATATTTAGAGATAGTTTAATTATAAAATTAGGAAGCAGCGAAAATATATTTCCGTATGCAAAAACATATATAACAATTATTCTAATAGGTGCATTATTTCAAGGCCTAATGTTTTTAATGGCATATATTCTAACTGCTTTTGGAAATACAAAAATTGTTTTATTAAGTACTTCTATTGGTGCAATATGCAATGTTATAATGAATTACATTTTGGTAGTTAAATTTAATTTTGGAGTTGAAGGAGCAGCAATTGCTACAGTTAGTTCACAAATAGTTGCTTTTATATATGCTTTTATTAAGTTTATGCAAAATAAAAAGCAAATGGGCTTATCCTTTGAAAGTAAATTAGATAAAGGTATAGCTAAAGGAATAATATTCGTTGGTTTTTCTACATTTATAGTAGAAATATCAGATGCAATACTGGCTGTAGTATTAAATAAGATGCTTGTTGAAATAGGAGGAGATACAGCAATAGTTGCAGTAGGTCTTGTAACCAGAGTATCAATGATACTATTTATTACTGTTATAGGTATAAGCTCAGCTATGCAGCCAATAGCAGCCTATAACTATGGAGCAGAAAATTATGATAGAGTGAAGAAAATAGTAAGACTTTCAATAAAATCAGCAACCGTAACATCAATTTTCCTATGGTTAGTAACAATGATATTTACAAAACAGATTATTGGATTATTTGTTAATGATCAGAATATTATAGGCTACACTGTTAGCGCTTTTAGAATAGTAATTGCAGTATTTCCTTGTGTAGGGGCATATTTTGTTGCAATCTACTACTATCAAGCAATGGGCATGGCAAAATCATCATTATTGCTTTCAATATTTAGAGAAATATTAGTCCTTATTCCTCTTCTTCATATTATGGTTTATGGATTTAAACTTGGAGTAGTGGGAGCATGGATAGCCTATCCTGTTGCGGATATCATTTCATTCATAGTTTCGATAGTTTATATTAAGTGTAATAGAGCAGAAGAGATGGAGAATATACCTATAAAAACAAAAGCGAAAATTGTAACAACTTAAGCTTTCTTTTAAATTATAAAATCTAGCAGAAAAGAAATACTGCTAGATTTTATAATTTAAAAGAAAGCTATTAAAATATTTCAGTGTTACAATTATGTAGAAATAGTTTGATTATTAAGACTTAATATCTGATATTTAGGATTTTTGTAACTAATTTGTAATAATTTTTATTGTTTTTGTAACTTCTTGTATTCTACAATTTGATACAATATATATGTGGAAATTATTATAAATAACTTCTATATATGTAATATAAATATTATTTTGGACAAACATTTGCCATAATAAAAAGTTAATTTAGAACTGGAGAGTAAAAAAATGCAAGATATAATCAGAAGAAGAAATATTAAATTACGAAAAAGAAGAATTAGAAAAAAAAGAATAAGGGCAGGCATTTTTATTATAATTTTAATAATATCTTCTATTACCATAACATCTAAATTTAAGGCCTTGCATAATGCTAAAAATAACGCTGTAACTTCTGTTAACAAAGCTAAACAGAATCAAGTTAGCGTAGGTAGTGATAAAACGATAGATGAACAAGTTAAAAGTAAAGAAAACACAGCAAAAGAAACAAATTCAGTGAAAAATACAAGTCCAGATACCGAAGCAAACAATTCTAACAGTAGCCAAGCTGTTGCGCAAGAAAAAAATGAAGGTAGTAATGAAAGTGTTAACGCTGAACAAGCACTTGTTAATGATGGCAAAAAAATTGCTTATTTAACTTTTGATGACGGACCGTCCACTACAGTAACACCAAAAGTGCTAGATGTATTAAAACAGTATAATATTAAGGGGACTTTCTTTGTACTTGGATCAAATATAGAACAAGGTGAAGGAAGTAAAGAAATAATAAAGAGAATTTTTGAAGAGGGTAATGCAATAGGGAATCATAGTTATACTCATAATTTATCAAAGTTGTACCCTCATAATAGAGTTAATATAAATTATTTCATGCAAGAAGTGGACAAGACTAATAATGCATTAAAAGGCATTCTTGGACAAGATTTTAACACAAGAATTATAAGGATGCCTGGTGGATATGTATCTAGACAATACTATAAAGATCCTAATCTACCTGCTTTTGATGCTAAACTAAAGGAAAAAAATTTGTGTAGTGTAGATTGGAATGCCTTTAATGCAGATGCAGAAGGTAAGAAGAAAAATGCTTCACAGCTATTAGATGAGGTAAAAGCAACTACTGCAGGCAAGGAAAAGGTTATTATATTAATGCACGATACCTATGGCAAAGAAGAAACTGCTAAGGCATTACCGCAAATTATAGAATATTTAAAAAGTCAAGGATATGAGTTTAAGACACTAAAATAGAAAAATATGATGTTTAAGGTATAGGTGCAGTGGTCTCGCTGCATCTATTTTGTTATAAAATTTATTTTTTAGTGTAACCTTTTGTATAATAAGTTTGTCTAATTTGTGTAACAAGAGAAAAATGTTGGCATTTTTCATTGGGTAAAGAGGTGGAAAGATGAATGATATTAGTATAGTAACTAAGGCTCAAAAAGGAGATAATGTTGCCTTTAGTGAATTAATAAACTCTTGTAAAGAAAAGCTTTATAAGATAGCCTTTGCTTATTTGAAAAACGAAGAAGAGGCTTTAGATATTGTAAGTGATACTATATACAAAGCCTATATGGATATAAATAAATTGAAAAATCCACAGTATTTTAATACTTGGATTACAAGAATACTTATAAATAGCGCAATAAATAGATTAAAAAAGAATAAAAGAATAGTTTTAATAGATGAATATGAAAAAGTCGAAAGCTTTAATCTAAATATTTCAGACATAGAATTTGATATACCTAGCTGCATAGATCTTTATAATGCCATTGATAAGTTAAATGTAAAGTCAAAAAGTATAATTATTTTAAGGTATTTTCAAGATATGACTATTTCAGAAATATCAGAAGTTCTGAAGATTCCAGAGGGAACCACAAAAGCATATTTACATAGAGCTTTGAAGAAATTAAAAGTTGAGTTAAAGGAGGAGTTTATATAAATGGATTTTAAACCTGGGAACGGATTTGAACAGATAAAAGTTTCGGACAAACTAGATGATGTAGTCGAAAAAGCAATTAATAGAGCAATAAAAGACAAGAAAAAGAAACTAATAAAAAAATCAAAGATCAATAAAATAAGTATAGCTGTGGCATCTATATTTATTTTATTTATTACTAGTATTAAATTTATGCCAGTATTTGCTCAAGTATTAAGTAGTGTTACTATGGGGCCGTCCATAACTCGAGAATTGCAGTATCACTATGATAAAAATGTAGGAACTATAGTAAAAGAAGGGCTGGCGCAAAATATAAATGAATCTAAAACAGATAAAAATATAAAGGTTACCATAAATAGTATAGTAGCAGATGATAAGAATTTGTTTGTTTTCTACACTTTGAATGGTAAGGAAAATAAAGAAGGACTTAAAAATCTTCTTCTTCAAAACTTTAAAATAGTAGATGGTAAGGGAAATGATCTTTTAGATAGCACCTTTAACTATTATACTGAGCTTCCAGCAATGCTATACAATAGGGATGGAGATTTTCTGTTGACATTTAATAAAAAATATAGATGTATAGTTACATCCCTAGGTAATAATATTAAAAACTATGGACAAAATGAGGAAACTTATGGAGCTTTAGAGATATCAAGTCGTGACGGAAGTAAAATACCTGAGAAATTGAATTTAAAGTTTATAAGCTTCACTGAAGCTTATAAAATGAGCTATTCAAAAGAAAAATATGATAATTTTCTTTCAAAATTTAATCGAGAGCCAATAAGTATAAAAGGGGATTGGAACTTTAATTTAGAGATTGACCCGAAACTAGTAGGTAAAGAAGCAGAGGTATATAGTAACATTAAATTTTCTGCAAATCATACAGACTTTAACATAAAATCTTTTGAAATATATCCTACACGTATAGAAACAAAAATACAATTAGGTAAAAATAAAATAGATTCATCACAATGTTATTCAATAGGACGTACATTTACAAAAAACCGTAAGTCTTCTGATAACAGACTACCTTATTTAGTTGATGAAAAGGGAAATAAATATATGCTTTCTGATAATGACTTTAAGGAGATGGACGATGATAAATGCATAAACTTAGATTTTCAAAGTTGCTATTTTAATAATTCAAAAGAACTCTATTTAGTAATAAATGAGCTTAATTATAATAATGGCTCAGAAAACTTTGCAGAGGATATTGGCGAAGTAAAAATAAGAATTAAGTAGGAGATGGTGAAAATAATATGGTAAATATTAATAAGAATAGAAAGAGTAGAAAGAATAAAAGAACCTTTAAGTTTTTCTTACCTTTTATAATTTATGAAATTATAGTTGTTATAATAACAGCACCCATATTAGTATTTTATGGTCCTTTTAAAGATGTTACAAACATGGTAGTTAATACAGCTATGAAAACTTTCACCCATCAGTATATAGCTACTAGTTTTTTATCTAATGAAAAGATAAATCAAATAATGAAAGAAAGCAAAAGTGGTGAGATATCTGAAAAAGAGACTGAAAATCAGGATAATGTTACTATAAAGCATTTTAATGACAAGGGAATAGAAAGATATGATATACCAGATAAGAGGTTTGATGGTTATATCCTTGAAGTTAAAGATCCAACCAGAGTAAAAGTAGGTTATACTAAAAAACTAGGACAAGTTGGGCAAAAAACAAGTGAAATAGCTCAAGACAATGGAGCAATTGCAGCGATAAACGGAGGAGGTTTTGTAGACAAAGGGACAAATGGCAAGCTCTGGGTAGGGACAGGAGCATATCCTGATGGAATTGTAATATCTGAAGGAAAAAGCATTAATAATGTAAATCCAAGTGAAAAAGTGAGTGTAGCAGCTTTTACCTCAACTGGAAAACTTATAGTTGGAATGCATAGTTTAGATGAATTATTGTCACAAAATGTAAAAGAAGCAATTTCTTTTGATCCTCCGCTTATAATAAATGGAAAAACTGTATCTGTAGATGCAGTAGGTTTAAATCCGAGAACCGCTATAGGTCAAAAAGTCGATGGAACTCTTGTATTGTTGGTTATTGATGGAAGAAGGGTGAGCAAACCGGGAGCTACTTTAAAAGAAGTTCAAAACATACTTTTGCAGCAGGGTGTAGAAAATGCTACCAATCTAGATGGTGGATCTTCTTCTACTATGTATTTAAATGGAGAAGTAATAAATAATCCCTGTGATTGGAATGGGGAGAGAACTGTAGCTACCGCAATATATATAAAGCCTTAGAGGAGAGTGTAATCTTAATGAAAGTGCTTAAGAAAATAATTATTTTGACTCTAATTCCTATAATTTTAGAATTAAGTGGTTTATTTGTTATACATAAATTTTACATTGGCAATAAAACCAGTTTCAATGTGAAAAAAGTCGATATTTCTTTAAAAAATTCTCATACTAAAATCAACACTAAAATACCTGATGATGCAGAAGATATAAAAGTTTCTCGCAATGGAAATTATATATCTTATTACAAAGATGATAGCATATACGTAATTGACACTAGCAGCAATAAGGAGAAAAAAGTACCTGTAGAAGATGGTTCAAAAATAGCTTATTATACGTGGGATATAGAAAGTGATGTAATACTTATAGCAGAGAAGTTTTCAAGAAAAAAATCAATTTATTTAAAACTTGAGGCTTATGACGCTAAGAGAGATTCTAAAACAGAACGTAAAAATGACGAAAATGAAGTACTTGAAATTCTATTGCCAAATAGTAATTGTGAAATTGAAAACATAGTCTTTTCTGGAGCAAGTAATGTAACTTATATTGCTGCAAAGACAAATGAGCAAATAAATCGAATATATAGAATAAATCGTATGACTGAAATGAATGTGGTAAAACTTCCGAAAGCTATACTTGGAAATATGGCGGTTATAAATAATCAAGACGGAGACCAGCTTATATATGAAGATAGAAGTAATAATAGAATAAGAATGGGCAAAAACCAACAGACAATAGCTACAGGGGAGAATGCTGCACATTATTTATTGGGTACTGATAATAATGATCAGATATATATAGGAAATGGGAAGGATGAGAATATAAATAAGATATTTGTTGCTAATTTAAATGAACATAAAAACAACTGGAAGACATATCAATTACAAGAATATGCGAATAAAAAAGATGTATATATATTAAGAGATGGACGAGTATACATAAATAATTCATCTAAAAAAACTGTAACTGAAATAGCTACAGGGAAATCAATACAATATGAAGGTCAGTTGGTGGGAATATATAGCTATGGAGTAGTAAGCAAAGAGGGTAATAAAATCTTAGGAAGTTTATTTGAGTAAAATAGCTTATTGGTGTATGAAATGTAAATTTATGATATAATCTATAATAATTAAAAATAATTAGCTTTAGGAGATAAAAAATGTACATAGTATTTGGTAATAATATTGTAGATAGTAAAGAAATAAAAGAACTAATCGAAGCAAATACAAAATTTAAAGTAGTCAAAGATATGAGCAAAGGTTCAAAAAGAGAGGATATACTAGCCTTTAATTTAAGTATTAATATAAATATTTTAAATGAAATCATGAAAGAGGAATATAATATAGTTGAACTAACAGAAGAGGAGTTATTTGAAGAATATCTTACCTTAGCAGAAGAACTTGCAGCTGATATTGAAGAGTATATTCCTGAAGAAGCTATTTTCGATATTAAAGCTTATAAATGGGATCAATCAGATAATGATATAAAATTAGTTATGGCTACAGCTCATGAAGAACTCGGAACACCAAAATTAAGAGATGTTATGAAGCGATTACTAAAACAAGTTGAGTAATCATCGGATAAAAATAGGATTTAGTACTAAGAAATAAGTTATCTTTAGTGCTAAATCCTATTTTTATAAATTATCTCGAATATTTTGTGTAATCTATTTTGGGATGGCCTCTTCTTTAATTAAGTATGTAGACTTTAACAGGCCTTCTTCCCCAACTTAGTGCTTCAGACTCTGAGTAGAAAAACACATCTATTATGTTTCCTTTAATAGCTCCACCTATATCTTCTGCGATAGCATATCCGTATCCTTCTACATAAACTCTAGAGCCTAGTGGTATAACTCTAGGATCTACAGCTATAGTACTATATCCATTTATATCCCTCTTTGTTGGAGTACCTGATGCAGTGATTCCATCACCTGCATATGCAGTTGCCTGCATGCTAAGTACCTGTGAATAAGACGTAGAGCTTGACATACCACGGGATAAGCTACCACTTTTAGAGGTTCGGTTGGATTCAGCTTCCATGGCAACTAACTGTTTTTCTTTTTCTGTGGTTTTACTTAGAAGCAATTTTTGTTCTTTTATATCTTTACTCAACTTTGATAAAGTAACTTCATTGCTTGTCTTTAAAGCTTGTAATTTATTATTCTCATTATTTAAAGCTTCTTTTTGATTTTCTATAGCTTGTCTTTGTTCTTTCAGTTGAGCAGCAACTTTGTTATCATATCCTACTACTTTTGTAACTAAATCCACTCTTGATATAAAATCACTTAAGTTATCTGCTGTTAGAACTACTTGAAGGTAGCTGCCAGTACCATTTATATACATAGCTCTTGCTCTTTGTTTAAATAAATCCTCTTGAGCTTTTGAGTTTTTCTCTGCATCTTCTAATTTAACTTGAGTTTTTTTGATATCTTGAGAAATTTTATTCATGTCATTTTTATTACTGTCAACTTTTTTTATTACATCATCAATTTGCTTGTCTAAATCTTGAACTTTTGATTGCAACTCTTTCTTTTTATCTTGAGTTTGCTTTAACTCGTCTGATGTGCTTGGAGCAGCTAAGATATTAGCATTTATAATTATAGTCAATGCCAGCGTGAAAATAACAGATAAAGTCTTTTTATTCAATTCGTTTACCTCCTTAAGCCAGTTATCAAGTTATTTTTATTAATATATTTGCTGATGTTTTTTTATTATACCATTAAAGTATATAGAAACTCAAATTTAAAGTCAAAAATTTCTATATTAGGTTATGATAGGTAAAGTTAACTCATAAAAGATTGAAAAGAATATTAAAACGTATATCTATTTATAATAGGTATACGTTTTATATTATTTTTAATCTATTTATTGACTTATATATGAAAACATAGTATCATTGTATAATTGTTGAGCATAACTATACAATGATATCATATAACGATATAAAAGTCAATAGTTATTGTAAAAAATATTTTATTTATGAAGGGAGAACAAATAATGAAAATAGCTGATGGAGTTGAAATGCTTGAAGTATCCAGCAATGTTATGGGGAGTAGGAGTGTTATTAATCCAACATTGATTTGTGATAAAGACATATTGATTTTGGTGGATACTGGGTATCCAGGACAGTTACCTCAAATTCGTAAGGCAATTGAAGATGCTGGTGTATCATTTGATAAAGTAAATATGGTAATTCTTACTCATCATGATATTGATCATATTGGAAGCCTTTCTAGTATTATAAAGGAACTACCTAACAGTGTGAAAGTACTTACTCATAAAGAAGAGGAAGCATATATTAATGGTGTAAAAACCCCGATTAAATTGACGCAACTTGAAGAGAGTTTTGACTCTTTGTCAGATGACATGAAAATTATATGTGAAAAACTTAAAGCAGGCTTTAAAGACTGCAAAACAGATGCAAATAAAACACTAATTGATGGAGAAGAGCTTCCTTACTGCGGAGGAATTGAGGTGATTCACACTCCTGGTCATACTTTAGGACATATTTGCCTGTATCTCAAACAGCTCAAAATCCTTATAGCTGGAGATATTTTAGCTGTTGAAGATGGAATACTTGTGAAAGCTCCTGATTTTATTAATTTTGATGCGGATTTAAATATAAAATCTCTAAAAAAACTTACAGAATATGATATTGAAACAGTAATATGTTATCATGGTGGTCTATATAAAAATGATGCCAATAAGTGTATTGCAGAGCTAGCAAAGAAATAAGGAATAATACAATATTAAGCTCTGCTTATTTGGCAGAGCCTTCTTTTCTAGGGTTCCTTTTATTATTAATTGATATGGAAATCAACACACTTACTATAAGGATTGAAACAATAATAAGAATAGATATTCCTACAGGAATGTGGTACTTAAATGAAATACCAAGCTTTATACCAGTAAATATAAGTATTACACCTACTCCATACTTTACATATTCAAAGGTACTATGAAGTTTTTCTAAAAGAAAATATAAATTTCTAAGACCTAATATTGCAAGAATATTTGAAGTATATATAATAAATGGATTGGTGGTTATTGCAAATATTGCAGGGATTGAATCTATTGCAAAGAGTAAGTCGGAGCCTTCTATCAAAAATAATAAGGCAAATAGTGGTGTTGCGTGGAGAACATTATTTATTCTTACAAAAAATTTTTCTTCATGGAGTTCTTTTGTAACTGGTATCATTTTTTTTAAAAGCTTAATTAATTTGCTATTCTCAAAAGATACATCCTCCTCTTTATTTAATATAATTTTTAAACCACTTACAATAAGAAGTACACCAAATACATATAATACCCATTTAAAACTATTTACAATGGCAATACCTAATACCACAAATATAAGTCTCAATATAATTGCGCCAATAATACCATAGTTTAAAATTCTTTTTTGGTAATTTGGCTTAATTCCGAAACTTGAAAAAATCAATAAAAATAGAAAAAGATTGTCAACACTAAGACTTAGCTCGATAATATATCCACCAAGAAATTCTAATGCTTTTTCGGAACCCATATAATACCATATAGCTATATTGACCATAAGAGCAACTAAAGTAATAAATAAGAATTTTAATAAATGTTTTCTAGTAGACATTTTATGCCTCCTTTATATAAAAAGACTCTGAAACAATATATAAATTACACTCTATGTATATTGTTTCGGAGTTTGGTGATTTTAATGCAGAATTACAACTATTAATGAATATTTGCTTTGGATTTATTTCTTGTTTTCAAAATTTAAGAAACAAATTTTAAATGATGTATTGAATTTTTTGAAATTTAGGTATAGAATGGATAATGTAGTATTAATCAATATTAAAAAATAAGGAGGTCGTCAGTATGTTTAGAAGATTAATGTTATTAGCAGTCAGTTCAAGTGCAAAACAACATAAAACACATATATACGACCTTGGTATAGTTAACTTTTAATAGTTAGCATTAATTATAGTGAAAATTGCCATGGGTTGTATGCCTATGGCTTTTTATATTGCTTATATATATGCTGGGCGAGTTATGCCCAATATATATAATAATTTCTGTCTGAAAGCCGTAGAAAAATTCTTCTGCGGCTTTTTATATTTAAGCAGAGAACCAAAATCTTTGATTTTGTGTGAATGGGTTAAGCAGATATCCCAAATCTTTGATTTGGTGATAGTCGCTTACACAGCGTGTACTCATTCGACTAAAGGGAGAAGGAGTTTCATTTGAAAAGGAGTGATGGTTATGAACAAAAAAGAAATTACAAGAAAAATCAATGGCTGGAATTCTATATTTTACACCTGACCAGGCTAATATAGATTTGGAACCTAAAACTCTATATTGGCAGTTAAAAGGAGATGAATAGGATGAAAAAGATTATAGAGTTGACTAAAGGAAGCAGGCTTTTATATACAATAGCGATAATATCTATTGGAATTGCTTCTTTTATAGCTATGATAGAACCTATGGTTATTAGAGTTACTATAGATTCTATAATAGGAAATAAACCTTTAAATGTTCCTAAACCCGTTGAAAATTTAGTACAAGTTTTAGGAGGAAGAGAAACTTTAGGAAGAAACTTATGGATATGTTCTTTAATCTTAGTAAGTTTAACTTGCGTACGAGGTATTTTTCTTTATTTAAAAGGAAAACTTTCTGCGCAAGCCGCTGAAAATATGGCAAGAAATATAAGGGTTAGGTTATATGATCATATTCAAAAACTTCCTTATGAATATCATATAAAATCAGAATCTGGAGATTTAATTCAAAGATGTACCTCTGATGTAGATACAGTAAGAAAGTTCTTTGCACTTCAAATGGTTGAGATAGGAAGAGCTGTGTTTATAGTAACCTTTGCCATTGTTATGATGAGTTCATTAAATAAGAAAATGACAATAATTGCAATGTGCATAGTACCTATTATATTTATATTTTCTTTAATATTTTTCAATAAAATTCAGCATAATTTTATAAAGGCTGATGAACAGGAGGGGGTTCTCACATCTGTATTAAGAGAAAATTTAACAGGTGTGAGAGTAGTAAAGGCCTTTGGGAGACAAAACTTTGAAATAGAAAAATATGAGAAAGAAAATAAGAAATATAAAGATTCTATTTATAAAATAATTTATTTAATGTCCAATTATTGGGGGATGTCAGACTTCCTTTGCACAATTCAGATAGGGTTAGTACTAATGTCAGGTATTTATTTCACAGTAAATGGAGATATAAGTCTTGGAACTTTAGTAGTATTTATAACCTATGAAACAATGCTTCTCTGGCCTGTAAGACAGCTTGGAAGGATTCTTTCGGATATGGGTAAGATGACAGTCTCTATGAGAAGAATATGGGAGATACTACATGTACCTCAAGAAACAGAAACGCGCAAAGCTTTAAAACCTGAAATAAAGGGCGAAATATGCTTTGAAAATGTAACTTTTGGATATGAAGAAGACACTCCTGTAATTAAGAATGTGAGTTTTAAAGTTAATAAAGGAGAAACCGTGGCAGTAGTAGGCCCTACAGGTTCAGGAAAATCATCATTAGTGCACCTTTTATTAAGACTTTATGACTATAATAAAGGATCTATAAAGATTGACGGAGTAGAGCTTATGGATATAGAAAGAAAGTGGATAAGAAGCAGAATAGGTATGGTGCTTCAAGAAGCATTTCTTTATTCAAGAACAATTAAAGATAATATAAAAATATCCAAGCTGGATGCAGATGATAAAGAGGTAAAAACTGCAGCTTCTATGGCAGCAGTTCATGGTGTAATAACTTCATTTGAAAGAGGCTATGACACCATAGTAGGAGAAAATGGTGTTACCTTATCTGGTGGTCAAAGACAAAGAGTTTCTATAGCGAGAACTCTTATAAAAAATCTACCTATATTGATTTTTGACGATTCTTTGAGTGCAGTAGATGCGGAGACAGATAAAATCATAAGACAAAAGCTGAGGGAAAAAAGTAAAGGGGTTACTACTTTTATAATATCTCATAGAATTTCTACAGTTATGGATGCAGATAAGATTATTGTTTTAAACAGAGGAATAATTGAAGCAATAGGAAGTCATAGAGAATTGATAAACAAAGATGGTGTATACAAGAGAATTTGGGAAATACAAAACTCTGTAGATAATCTTGAGAATGAAGATGTGGCTTGTAATGGGTAATTTAGGAGGTGATTTTTATGGAAAGAATCGATGAATATAAAATAACGGAAAAGTTTAATCTTGGTATCTGGAAAAGATTTTTTAAATATTTATATGAATTTAAGAAAGGTCTTATTATAATGGCTTTTCTAATGATTATAGTAGCGGGAATAGATGCAGTGCTGCCTCTTTTAACTAAATATGCTATAGATAATTTTATCGCAAAGAAAAGCACAGATGGACTCAAAGCTTTTACTATGGCTTACTTTGGAGTATTTGCTTTTCAAGCCTTGAATGTCAAGCTTTTTATAATGCAGGCCGGTAAAATAGAGACGGAACTGGCTTATCATATAAGAAAACTTGGGTTTAAAAGACTTCAGCAGCTATCTTTTTCTTACTACGACAATTCTTCAGTGGGATGGCTTATGTCGAGAATGACTTCTGACGTAACAAGGCTAAGTGAAATAGTATCCTGGGGATTGATTGATATGGTGTGGGCCGTATCGATGATGATAGGATTTTTGGCTATTATGTTATATTACAACGTTGAAATGACACTTATAAGCATGTGTGTAGTTCCAGTATTATTTGTCATAGGAATGTTTTTTCAAAGGAAAATTTTAAAATCTTACAGAAAAGTTAGGAAATTAAACTCACAGATAACTGCGGACTTTAGTGAAGAGGTAGCAGCTGCAAAAACTACTAAGACTTTAGTACGTGAAAATGAAAATTTAAAAGAGTTTAAGAGAGATGCCGACAGCATGAGACACTCAGCAGTAAGGGCAGTAATGTTTTCATCACTATTTCTTCCCATAGTTATATCCATGGGAAGCATAGGAACAGGGTTAGCTCTTTGGTTTGGAGGAGATAAAGTAATTACGGAAACTTTAACCTATGGTACTTTTGTAATGTTTATTTCATACACTATACAGTTCTTTGATCCATTAAGTAGATTGGCAGAAACTTTAGCGGAACTGCAGAATGCTCAGGCTTCAGCAGAGAGAATAATAACTCTTGTAGAGACAGAACCAGATATATGGGATAAAAAAGATGTAGTGAAAATTTATGGAGACTTATTTAATCCAAACAAAGAAAATTGGGAAAGGATTTACGGAGAAATAGAATTTAAAAATGTAAACTTTTCTTATAAAAATGGAGAAAAAGTACTGCAGAACTTCAATTTAAAGGTCAAAAAAGGAGAAACTATAGCCTTGGTTGGAGAAACTGGTTCCGGGAAGAGTACTATTGTAAATTTACTATGTAGATTCTATGAACCAAATAGTGGAGAGATATTAATCGATGGAAAAGATTATAGAGAACGATCTCTTTTATGGCTTCAATCAAACTTAGGTTATGTTCTTCAAAGCCCTCATTTGTTTAGCGGAACCATCAAGGATAATATAAGATATGGAAAACTTGATGCTTCGCAAGAGGAAATTGAAGAAGCAGCAAAGCTTGTAAATGCTCATAATTTTATTATGAATATGGAGAAAGGCTATGACACTGAGGTGGGAGAAGGCGGAGGAAATCTATCCACGGGAGAAAAACAGCTTATCTCTTTTGCTAGAGCAATTATAGCAAATCCGGCTATTTTTGTACTGGATGAAGCTACTTCATCTATTGATACAGAAACAGAAAAAATGATAGAAAATGCTATAGAAAAAACTCTATCAGGGAGAACAAGTTTTATAATAGCCCATAGACTCTCTACCATAGTATCGGCAGATAAAATTCTTGTTATAAGAAAAGGCAAGATAATAGAAGCTGGAAATCATAAAGAATTGCTAAGAAGAAAAGGATACTACTATAGATTATATACAAATCAGCTACTTCAAGAAAAAGAACTAGAAAGTAAG
The DNA here is from genome assembly GCF_055391695.1 of Clostridium nitrophenolicum. NCBI lineage: Bacteria > Bacillati > Bacillota > Clostridia > Eubacteriales > Clostridiaceae > Clostridium > Clostridium nitrophenolicum. Next base: position 4,012,262 of record NZ_AP042469.1, on the reverse strand, counting down.
AGAATATAATATAGGAATTAAAGGCGGAAGGTTAACTTTTCGCCTTTAATTCCTATAAACACACTAACGAGCTATATTTTTTATCATAAGCTCATCTACCAATTTTACTAGATTATCTATTTCAGGTTTACTCATTTGAGCATCAGCTCCAACAGATACTCCTTTATGAGATAAATCATCGGTGATTAATGAAGAGAAAATTATTACTGGAAGATTTTTTAATATTTTATGTTCTTTAATCTTTCTGGTAAGTGTATGACCATCCATTCTTGGCATTTCTATATCGGTTATAAGTATTTGTGCTTCCTCAATAAATTTTTCCTTCTTTTCTTCTACAAGATCATATAAATAATTTAAAGCTTGTTCACCATCATCAAAAAAACTCAAATTACTGAATCCAGCCTTTGTTAGAGTATCTTTTAATAAGCTTCTTATTAAGAAAGAATCGTCTGCTAGCATAAGTTTAATATTGGATCTATCTTTATACTCAACATTTTCAATTCTTTCTTCACTTATACCTACTTTTGGATTTATATCGGTAACTATTTTTTCAAAATCCAATAAGAAAAGTATCTTATCATTAAGTATTATATTGCCTATAACTAAAGAATCAGCGAATAGATTATCTGGTTTAGTTATTCTGTCCCATCCTATTCTATGAGTTCCTACCACTCTATCAATATTAAAAGCAACTCTAGATTTATTGAATTCACATAGTATTATAGTGTTCTGTTTAGATACCTCAGAGTTTTTTTCTAATACATATTTTAAGTTTACAAGGGTTATAATTTCATCCCTATTTAAAATAAGTCCAGCAATAGTAGGAGGTGCTTGAGGAAGTTTAGTTAAGTTGTCTGTTTCCAACACTTCTTTTACTTTTATTACATTTATTCCATAGTGTTTGTTATTAATTACGAATTCAAGTATTTCGACCTCTCCAGTTCCACTTTCTAATAAAATATTTGTTTCCACGATTTCAACCTCTTTTCTAAGCTTAAATTATATTTAGATCTAGATTTAATTTAAAAATTACAGAAAATATTATTTATTAAAAATAAGCTTTATCTTTGTATAAATTATACGTGAAATTAGCTTATTTTTCTATATTTTTCATGTTTTTATTTTTTTATTAATCTCATATTTTATATTTTCATGTTGTTACCTCTTCTACTGTTACCCAAGGCTATTGAGCCTGCATTGCATCCAGTAAGACCTTTTATAATAAAGGTAAAAGGAGGCTACATTGCATAACTAGGACTTAATAAATCGAATAAAGATAATCCTATAGTGGTAGATAGGCCAGCATTTTTGCCGATTAAAACAGCGGTAATAAAATCAATATAGCTTGGAATATCTATATAAAGCGTACAGTAATCATTTTCAGCATAAGATTCCACTGAAAAGCTTCAATTATGAATATTTGTACTATTTTTAGAAGGTAAACAAAAGGTTTTGTAGAATTAATGAACAAGTAGAAATATTTATAAATTTCTTAAAAAGAGGTGAGAAGTATGAGAGTGAAAAATAAAATCTATGAAAAGAGTAGAACTATTATATCGGATTACGATATTCACCTTTTTCATGAAGGAACCCATTATAATTGTTATGAATTTATGGGAGCACATTATGTAAAAGAAGACAGAAGGTGGGGAGTAAGATTTACTGTCTGGGCCCCAAAGGCTGCAGAAGTAAGGGTGGTTGGAGAATTTAATGACTGGCAATCTAAAAAAGAATACTCTTTTGAAAGATTGAATGATGAAGGATTATGGAGTCTATTTGTGTCAGGACTAAAGGAAAATTTTATTTATAAGTATGAAATAACCCAAAAGAGCGGCAAAAAGGTTTTAAAAGCCGATCCATATGCAATTTATAGTGAAAAAAGGCCCAATACTGCCTCTTATGCTGTGAAAAAGAAAAATTTCAGATGGGGAGATAAAAGGTGGCTGGAGTATAGGAATTCTCAAAATATATATGAAAACCCTATAAATATTTATGAGGTACATCTAGGTTCGTGGAGAAGAGATGAAAAGGGAGAGTTTTTAAATTATAGAGAAATAGGAGATAAGTTAGCTTCCTATGTGAAAAGTATGGGTTATACACATGTAGAGCTAATGCCTATAATGGAACATCCTCTAGATGACTCTTGGGGCTATCAGCTTACTGGATACTATTCTGTTACAAGTAGATATGGTACAATAGATGATTTTAAGTATTTGATAAATACACTGCATAAAACAGGTATAGGGGTTATATTGGATTGGGTTCCAGGACATTTTTGTAAAGATGAGCATGGACTTTATAGATTTGATGGCACGCCTACCTATGAATATAAGGATATAAATAAGGCGGAAAATAGAGGCTGGGGAGCTGCTAATTTTGACCTAGGAAAACCAGAAGTAAGGAATTTTCTTATATCAAATGCATTATTTTGGCTTAGGGAATATCATATTGATGGCTTAAGAGTAGACGCAGTAACAAACATGCTTTATTTAAATTATGACAGAAAAGAAGGAGAATGGACTCCAAATAAAAATGGCGGCAGTGAAAATCTTGAGGCCATAGAATTCTTCAAAGAGTTAAGTAAATCCTTGTTTAAAGAATTTCCCAATTTATTAATGATTGCAGAAGAATCCACGTCATGGCCTATGATAACCAAACCTACAGATATAGGAGGAGTAGGCTTCAATTTTAAATGGAATATGGGATGGATGAATGACATTTTAGAGTATATAAGTTTAGATCCTGTATATAGAAAACATCATCACAACCGCATAACCTTCTCTATAATGTATAATTACTCAGAAAATTTCATATTACCTCTATCTCATGATGAGGTAGTACATGGGAAAAAGTCTTTGATAAATAAGATGTGGGGCGACTATTGGAACAAGTTTGCAGGGTTAAGACTATTTATGACTTACATGTTTACGCATCCAGGTAAAAAGAGTACCTTTATGGGAACAGAATTTGCTCAATTTATAGAGTGGAGACATTATGAAGAATTAGAATGGAAGCTTATTGAAAATTTTGAGATACACAAGAGTACTCAGGAATTTTTTAGAGATTTAAACAATTTATATAGAAAAGAAAAAGCTTTATGGCTTTATGATTATAAATTTGAGGGATTCAAGTGGATTGATGCAGACAACTCAAATCAGAGTATATTAATTTTCATGAGAAAAACCAATACACCAAAGGAAACTCTAATTATTATATGTAATTTTACCCCTATGGTCTATTACGATTACAAAATTGGAGTTCCATACCTAGGAGAATATAGTGAGCTTTTAAATACAGATAGCAAAAAGTATGGTGGATCGGGACAAACAATGGAGAGTACACTTTATGCAGAGAAAAAACCTTGGCACAAGGAGCCATATCATATAAAAATTAAAGTCCCTCCTATGGCTGCAGTCATACTTAAGATAGATAAAATTTACAAATTAAATGATAAAAAACATAGAGAAATAATAGAAATGATAACTGATGATGAGGAGAAAAGAGATAAGCAAGATATAAAGGGAGTAGTGAATAAAAAGGACAAAAATGAAAGGAAAGTGGAATAATGAAAATATTATTTATAGCCTCTGAAGCGGATCCTTTTATTAAAACAGGAGGGCTAGCAGATGTAGCCTACGCTCTTCCTAAGTATCTTAAAGCTTTAGGGATAGATGCAAGAGTTGTAATACCAAAATATAAAAATATAAAGCTAAGGGACAAATACAGTATAAATTTTAAAAAATCTTTTACAGTTCCTGTAGGTTGGAGAAATCAATATGCTGGAGTATTTGAATGTGATGTAGATTCAGTTAGATATTACTTATTGGATAATGAATACTACTTTTTAAGAGATAATCTTTATGGGCATTATGATGATGGAGAGAGATTTGCATATTTTGATAGAGCAGTACTTATGATGTTAAAGGAGATAGATTGGAAGCCAGATGTTATACACTGCAATGATTGGCATACAGGTATGATACCAGTGCTATACAAACTTCAGTATGGTAAAGAGGATTTTTATAAGAACATAAAAATCTTATATAGCATACATAATATATTATTCCAAGGAAATTATGATGCAAGTATATTAGGTGAACTTTTTGGATTTAGCGATGATATATATAAAGACGGCAGTGTAGAATTGTATGGAGCAGTAAGTTTTATGAAGGGTGGTATAAACTACAGTGATAAGTTATCTACTGTAAGCAGAAGTTATGCTCAAGAAATTCAAAGCCCTTATTATGGAGAAAAATTAGATGGACTTCTGCAAAGCAGAGCAAGTGATCTCTCAGGCATAGTAAATGGAATAGACTATGATATTTATAATCCAGAAAAAGATACCGTTATATACAAAAACTATAGCAAAAATAATTTAGAAGATAAGGCAGTTAATAAGCAGGAACTTCAAAAACAATTAGGGATTAAGGTAAGTGAAGAAATACCAATGATTGCTATAGTCTCAAGACTTACTGCCCAAAAGGGAATGGATTTAATAAAGCATATAGGTGAGGAGCTTGTAAATAGGGATATACAGCTGGTGGTACTTGGCACCGGAGATAGTGATTATGAGGGGTATTTTAAATATCTTCATGAAAAGTATCCACAGAAGGTCTCTGCCAATATATATTTTGATGATGTATTAGCCCATAGAATATATGCAGCTTCAGATATATTTTTAATGCCGTCTTTATTTGAACCTTGTGGATTAGGTCAGCTTATAGCTTTAAGATATGGAACTTTGCCTATAGTAAGAGAAACCGGTGGACTTAAGGACACTGTAAAATCATACAATAAGTTTACTGGCGAAGGCAATGGTTTTAGTTTTACTGATTACAATGCCCATGACTTACTTTATGTTATAGAAACAGCACTGCAACTCTATAAAGATAAAGATCTTTGGAAAAGCATAGTAATTCAAGCCTTAGAAAGTGATAATAGCTGGAACAAGTCAGCTGAAGCTTATAAAGAGCTTTATGAAAGTATGCTTTAGTCTATCTTAATATTTTATATTAGGAGGTTAAAGTCCTAAATGGACTTTAACGGGTAATTTTTCTAGGTAAAAGTTCTAAATGAACTTTTACGGGTAACTTGTGAGCGGAAGCGAAAATCTTAAGTTACCCAGTACCCGAAGGGAAGCAAGCAAAATTACCCAGTGTTCCGACTAAAAGGAGGAATTAGATGTTAAAAATAGATAAGGAAACTTTTACAAAAGACTATGAAGAAAAATTTATAGAAATTCATGGAAAAGACTTAGCGGAAGGAACAGACTATAACAAATATGAGGCTTTGGCAAGTCTTACTAGAGATTATGTAGCTAAAACCTGGAGTAACACAAATAAAAGGTATAACACCACTGGAGAAAAGCAGGTATATTACTTCTCTATGGAGTTTTTACTTGGAAGGTTGTTAGACAATGCCTTGAGCAATTTAGGTATAAGAGATATATGCAAAGAAGCACTTAATGATTTAAATATAAATCTTGATACTTTAGAGGTTTTAGAGGAAGATCAAGGGCTTGGCAACGGTGGGTTAGGAAGATTAGCTGCTTGCTTTTTAGATTCTATGGCTTCTCTAAATATACCTGGACATGGCTGTGGCATAAGATATAAATATGGATTTTTTGAACAAAAGATAATAGATGGCTCACAAATAGAAGCGCCAGATGAGTGGTTGAAAAATGGTAATGTATGGACAATAAAAAAGTCAGATAAGGCTCAAATAGTTAGATTTGGTGGAAAAGTAGATGTGTCCAGTGAAAATGGTAAACTAAAATTTAATCATACAGAGTATGAGCCTGTCTTAGCAGTTCCTTATGATATCCCTATCATAGGTTATAAAAATGACGTGGTTAACACTTTAAGGCTTTGGAGTGCAGAGCCTTTATATGACGAATTTGATTTTTCTTCTTTTAGTAGAGGAGACCATTTAAAGGCTATAGAGTATAAAAATTCTATAGAAGCTATATCACAGGTCTTATATCCTGATGATAGTTTTTATGAGGGAAAAATGCTTAGATTAAAGCAGCAATACTTCTTTGTATCTGCTGGAATTCAAAGTATCATAAAACATTTTAGAACTTATGGAGGGTCTTTAAAGGATTTAGATGAAAAGATAGCTATACACATAAATGATACTCACCCTACCTTGGCTATTCCAGAGCTTATGAGAATTTTTATGGATGAAGAGAATTTTAGTTGGGATGAAGCTTGGAGAATGACTACTAATATAATATCCTATACAAATCATACGATTTTAGCAGAAGCTTTAGAAAAATGGCCTGTGGAAATGTTTAAAAGTTTATTGCCAAGAATTTATATGATTGTAGAGGAAATAAACAGAAGATTTTGTGAAGAACTTTGGAATAAGTATATTGGACAATGGGATAAAATCAGTAAAATGGCCATAATATCCGATGGCTATGTAAAGATGGCACACCTAGCTATAGTAGGAAGCCATAGTGTAAATGGTGTGGCTAAACTTCATACAGAGATACTTAAGAAACAGGAAATGGCTGATTTTTATTATTTCTATCCTAAAAAATTCAACAATAAAACTAATGGAATAACCCATAGAAGATGGCTTATGAGAGCGAATCCTCAGCTTACAGATCTTCTTAAAGAAACTATAGGAGATAGTTTTATAAAACATCCTACCGATATGGAGGCTTTCGAAGCTTATGCAGGTAATAGGACAGTTCAAGAAAGGCTGCAGAATATAAAGTTTTCTAATAAAAAGAAACTTGCAGAATACTTGAAATTTAATCAAGGAATTTCTATAAATCCAAATTCTTTATTTGATGTTCAGGTTAAGAGGATTCATGCTTACAAAAGGCAGGTTTTGAATTGCTTAAGAATAATGGAACTTTACAGAAGACTTATAGAAAACCCTAATTTAGATATAATTCCTAGAACCTTCATATTTGCAGGTAAGGCAGCGCCGGGATACTACCTTGCTAAAAATACTATTGAACTTATAAATGCCGTGGCTAATAAAATAAATAATGATTCAAGGGTAAATGAAAAAATAAAGGTGGTTTTTGTCCCAAATTATAGAGTTTCCGTAGCTGAAGCCATAATTCCAGCTGCTGATTTAAGTGAACAAATATCAACTACCACTAAAGAAGCTTCAGGTACAAGTAACATGAAATTCATGATGAATGGAGCAATTACCATAGCTACATTAGATGGGGCAAATATAGAAATAAGAGATGAAGTTGGAGATGAAAATATCGTCATTTTTGGTATGACGAAAAGAGAAGTTCTAGACTATTATCATAAAGGAGGCTATTCGGCCTGGGATATGGTTAATAGAGACTATAGAATAAAGCAAGTTACAGAAGATATAGTAAATGGATTTTACTGCAGTGACAAAGAAAAGTTCAAGTCCATTTATGAACACCTTATCACCTATAATGATGAATTTTTTGTGCTTAAGGATTTTGACACCTATTTAAAGGCACAGAAGAGGGTAGATAATTTATATAGAGATTCTTCAAAGTGGCAATCTATATGTGCCGTGAATATAGCACATTCCGGTATATTCTCCAGCGATAGAACAATACAAGAATATGCCACAGGTATATGGGGTTCAGGATATTTATATAAAAATCTTTAGCGCTTAACTCACACCTTGGGATATGTTTACATCTTTTTTAGCAGGATAAACACATTTAAATGTGTTTTTAATAATGTAAATGTGTCCCTTTACATAAGATAACCTTTTGCATTAGAAACCATAAAGGATTAATTACTTGAATGAGAGGTGACTTTTATGGACTACTATATAAAACATAATTCATGGGAAGAGAGGTTCAGAAAACCCTTTGGAGCAGTAAAATCGGGAGAAAAGGTTTATATAAACTTGGAGGCAGAGAATTTTAGTAAAGCCGAAATAGTTCTTATATATTTTGACGGAGCAGAAGAATGCATAGAACTTTCTTCAAAAAAAATTAATGAAAATCTATATAATTATTTTACTGAGATAAATATAAAAGAAGAATACAAGGGATTAATAAAATATCATTTTAAACTTTATAGGGATTGTAGGGTTATATATTATGGCAATAATTTAGATGTCTTAGGAGGAGAAGGAAGAGTTTATCAAAACTCACCGAAAAGCTATCAAATAACGGTGTACAAAGACTTTAAAGTTCCTATATGGTTTAAAGAAGGTATAGTATATCAGATATTTGTAGATAGATTTAGAAATGGTAATAAAGATGGAAAAGTGGATAATCCTAAGAAGAACAGCTTCATATATGGAACTTGGCAAGATGAGCCAATGTATATAAGAGACGTTAATGGTAAAGTAGTTAGATGGGATTTTTACGGTGGGAACCTTAAAGGAGTTATTGAAAAACTAGAATACTTAAAGAATTTAGGTGTGGATATAATTTATTTAAATCCAATCTTTGAAGCTTCCAGCAATCATAAATATGACACAGCTGATTATAAGTCTATAGACCCTATGTTTGGTGATGAAAATATATTTAAAGAACTTTGCCATAAAGCAGAGCAATTAGGAATAAAAATAATATTAGATGGAGTTTTTAATCATACAGGGTCAGATAGCATATATTTTAATAAATTTGGAAACTATTCAAGTTTAGGAGCATATCAATCAAAGTCCTCTACCTACTATAAATGGTATATATTTAGTGAATATCCAGATAAATATGAGTGCTGGTGGGGGATAGACAACCATCCAAGCATAGATGAGATGAATGAAAATTATATAAATTTTATAATAAGAGATAAAGATTCTGTAATTAATAAATGGATGAAGCTTGGCGCCAGTGGATGGAGATTAGATGTAGCAGATGAGCTTCCAGATGAGTTTATAAAATTGATTAAATCTCATATCAAAGAGATTAAGGAGGATTCTGTATTGGTAGGAGAAGTCTGGGAAGATGCATCTAACAAAATAAGTTACTCAAGAAAAAGACAATATTTATTCGGAGAAGAATTGGACTCAGTAACAAATTATCCTTTTAGAAATTTAGTAATTAGCTTTATAAACTCACAAATTACTGCAGCAGATTTTATAAGAAATATCATGAGCCTTTATGAAAATTACCCTAGGGAAAGTTTTTACTGTAACTTAAATATACTAGATACTCATGATACGGAAAGAATTTTAACTTCAATAGGTAAAGATGATAGAAAAAATATGTACAAGCTTATCATGGCTTTATCCATTCAAATGACCATGCCAGGAGTTCCACTTATATATTACGGAGATGAAACAGGGCTTACAGGCGGTAAAGACCCTCTAAATAGAAAACCTTATCCATGGGAACATGAAAATATAGATATTTATAATATTTACAAAACAATTATAAAACTAAGAAAAAAACATGAGTTTTTTGTTAAGGGAGACTTAAGCTTCCATAACATAAATGAAGATATACTTTGCTATGAAAGAAACTATGGTAAGACAAAAGCAATAATAATAATAAATAAGTCTGAAGAGAAATTTTATAATATTAGATTAAAGTCTCTAGGACTTGAAGGTTATCAGCATATTGAGGACTTGAGCATAAGTATTAATAAGTTATTAGATGAAGAGTTAGCAGAAAAAGATATAACTTCAGAACATGTAAAAGTAAACCCGTTAGAGACCAAAATATACAAATTTATATAAAGTTATATATTTAATATTTCTAATAAATTGGTTCATGAGGAGAGGGTGCTATATGTTAAAAAAAGAAATTGTGGCAATGATATTGGCAGGAGGTCAAGGTTCAAGATTGGGTATACTTACAAAAAGACTTGCAAAGCCTGCAGTTCCTTTTGGTGGAAGGTATAGAATAATTGATTTCACTTTGAGCAATTGTTCTAACTCAGGCATAGATACTGTAGGAGTATTAACACAGTATAAGCCTTTAGTGCTTAACTCTCATATAGGTATAGGTAGTCCTTGGGATCTTGATAGAAGAGATGGAGGGGTATATATTCTACCACCTTACCAAGAAGAAAGCGGAGGAGACTGGTATAAAGGTACTGCAAATGCAATATATCAAAACAGTTCCTTTATAGATAGCTATAATCCAGAATACGTATTGATTTTATCTGGAGACCATATATACAAAATGAATTATGAGAATATGCTGAGATACCACAAAGAAAAAAATGCAGATGCTACTATAGCAGTTATAGACGTACCTTTAGAAGAGGCAAGTAGATTTGGCATTATGAACACCAATGAAGATGAATCAATATATGAATTTGAAGAAAAGCCTAAAAATCCTAAGAGTACAAAAGCATCTATGGGAATTTATATATTTAACTGGAAGCTTTTAAAAAGATTTTTAAGAGAAGATCAGCATAACAAAGAATCCAGTAACGACTTTGGAAAAGACATAATACCTAAGATGCTTTATGAAGGTATGAAAATGTATGCCTATGCTTTTCAAGGATATTGGAAAGATGTAGGTACTATAGAAAGTTTGTGGGAAGCAAATATGGACTTGCTTAGAGAAGATAACGAACTAAATATGCATGATAGGAGCTGGAGAATATATTCTGAGAACCACGTTAGACCTGCACAATATATAGGACCTAATGCATTGATTAAAAATAGTCTTTCTGTAGATGGCTGTGAAATTTATGGGGAGGTAAGTAATTCCGTATTATTCTCAGGGGTCATCATAGGTAAAAATTCTAAAATAATAAACTCTGTAGTGATGCCAGATACCAAAATTGGAGATAACGTAATCATAAATAAGGCCATTGTAGGAAGTAATGCAGTTATAAGGAGAGATTGTATTATTGGAGATGGGAAGAAGGTCACAGTGATAGGTGGAAGCGAAGATATAAAAGCAGGGTCCATCGTTGCAAGAGAATAAAGTGAAAATTTAAGGGATTTTTACAGGAGGGGTATTATGTTAAAAAATTGTTTGGGTATAATTAATTTAGACGAAAATGAAGATAAAATAAAAGAGCTTACAAGAAATAGACCTTTAGCTTCTATTCCAATAGCAGGAAGGTATAGAATTATAGATTTTATATTATCAAATCTAACTAATGCAGGTGTTGAAAGTATAGGAATATTTTCTAAGATGCAATCCAGGTCTTTAATGGATCATTTGAGTAACGGTCGTCCTTGGGATTTAAACAGAAAAATAGATGGACTAAGATTTTTCAACTTCACCACTACAGATCCTTGTATAGATGACATAACTAATTTTGCAAATAACATAGAATATCTATATAGAGCCAAACAAGAATATGTTATATTTGCTTCTTCTCATATGATATGTAATATTGATTTTAAATCTATATTAAAGAATCATATAGAGTCAGACTGTGATATAACTATGGTGTATAAAAAAGTAGGAGATGCAGACGAAAATTTCTGCGGCTGCGAGGCTTTAAACATAGATGAAGAAGGAACTGTGCTGAGTGTTGGGAAAAACATAGGAAATAAGAAAAATGCAAATATTGGCATGGGAATCTATATAATGAAAAAGGAGTTTTTAATAGACATAATTAATGAATGTACAAGTACAGGTTTCTACAGAAAAGTGAAATCATATATATATAATTCCTTAGATAGGTTAAAGATAGGAAGTCATGAATTTAAGGGATATTTAGCTTGTATAAATTCTTTAAAGTCCTACTACAAGGCAAGCATGGATTTGTTAGATCACAAAATAAATAAGGAGCTTTTTTCACAGGAAAGGCCTATATATACAAAGACCAATGATGAAATTCCTGCAAGATATAATAACGAGTGTATAGTTAAAAACTCTATAATAGCTAGCGGGTGTTTAATTGAAGGAACAGTAGAAAATAGTATAATCTTTAGAAGAGTTAAGGTTTCTAAAGGAGCAGAGCTTAGAAATTGCATAATTCTCCAGAATTCAATTATAGGAGAAAATGCGAGGTTATATAATATTATTACAGACAAATATGTGATTATAAGTGACAATAAAGAACTAAAGGGTGACATAACTATCCCTCTTGTGGTGGAGAAAGATGGTAGAAAAGAATATTAGTATGAATAGAGTTATTGTGGCAATGCACTAATAGGTCCAAAATCCTCAAACTACAAAATTATTTTTCCGCACTAAATAATATAAGAATATCAACAAAAAATCACCATGTAAATTTCATGGTGATTTTCTTTTCTATTGATACTTTTTACACTCTCAAGAAAAACTGTTAATATTCCATTATTTATTCTTATTTATGTTTGTAAAGGCAAAAAATCTACTAAGATAAAATTACTTACAACTGTGCATATGCTGCATTGCCATTGGATTCATCATCATATGGCATGGATGTTTCATCATATGGCATGGATGTTTCATCATATGACATGGATACTTCATCATATGGCATGGATGTTTCATCATATAGCATGGCATCATATGACATGGCATCATAGGCTGCTGCATCATTATTGGCTGTTTCACTGGCTGAACTATTGGTTGTATATTTAAATGCATTTTTGTTGGTTCCATTTTAGGTTCTATCTTTAAATGTAGTTTTATTGGTTCTGTTGCTACTGATCCCATCTTAGGTTTTATATTTAATTCCATACTTTGTGCTTCTACTTTAGGTTGTACATCAAGCTCCATTTTAGTAGGCGGTATCATTGGCTGTATATTTAGTTCCATATTTTGAGGCTGCATCTTAGGTTGAATATTCAATCCCATATTTTGAGGCTGCATACTAGGTTGAATATTTAATTCCATAGTTGCTGGTTGTAATTTAGGTTGTATTTTTAATTCTTGTGTAGGTTGAGGTATAGGTTGTGGTATAGGTTGAGGCTTTGGTTTTGGTTGAGGTATAGGCTGAGGTTTTGGTTTAGGCATAGGCTGTGGCATAGGTTGAGGCTTTGGTTTAGTAATAGGCTGTGGTATAGGTTGAGGCTTTGGTTTAGGCATAGGCTGCGGTATAGGTTGTGGTTGAGGCATCGGTTGAGCTGGAGGTTTAATTTTTCTTTCCATTTCTGGATCATCCATTCTATACATCATCATTGGGTACATTACAGGGTACTGAAAAGGCACAAAATCTGTAACTTGATAATTTTTATTCACAATTATCCTCCTAATAAACACTACATCGATTTATTATATGCATATTTTCTCATTATGTTCATAAAATTAAAGATTTTATTTCTTTAAAAATGCTGTATAAAAAGTGTTAATGAAAATGTGAATATTTTGATAATTTTAGAATATATTAATCATAATTAAATATAAATATAATGGAATAGGTATCGGGGGAGAGTTATAGGTGATTAGTAATTGAGAAGCTTTGCTTTTCAAACTAATATAAAAACGTATTTTAGGAGGGGAATGTTTTGAAAAAAATACTAGCATTAATTCTTACAGCAACAATGGCTCTAGGATTGGCTGGATGCGGAGGTTCAAGCAACACAAGCTCTAATGGTACAAGCTCAGATTCTAAAAAAGCGAAATTTCATATCGGTATAGTGACAGGTACGGTGGCCCAATCGGAGGATGAACTGCGTGGTGCTGAGGCATTTATCAAAGAGTATGGCGATGTAGACAAAGGCGGAATAGTAAAACATGTTACTTATCCAGATAATTTCATGCAAGAACAGGAAACAACTATAGCTCAGATTGCAGGACTTGCAGATGACCCGGATATGAAAGCTATTATTGTTAATCAGTCAGTTCCTGGCACAGTTGCAGCTTTTAAGAAGATAAGAGAAAGAAGACCGGATATACTTTTATTTGCAGGTGAGCCGCAGGAAGATACCAACATGGTAGAAGCTGCTTCTGATCTAGTAATAAATGCAGATAATGTAAACCGCGGCTACTTAATGATTCTCGCAGCAAAGAAGATGGGAGCAAAAACCTTTGTACACATTTCATTCCCAAGACATATGAGTATTGAGCTTTTATCTTTAAGAAAAACTATAATGGAACAAGCTTGTAAGGATTTAGGATTAAAATTTGCTTTTGAAACAGCCCCAGATCCAATGAGTGACGTTGGAATTCCAGGTGCACAGCAGTTCATACTTGAGAAGATGCCATCATGGGTACAAAAGTATGGAAAAGATACAGCTTTCTTCTGTACAAACGACGCACAAACAGAACCTCTTTTAAAGAAAGTTGCTGAGCTAGGCGCAATATTTGTAGAACCTGATCTTCCATCTCCAATAATGGGGTATCCTGGTGCATTCGGAATTGACCTAAAAGCTGAAGCTGGAAATTGGCCTGCAATACTCAAAAAGGTTGAACAAACTGTAATTTCTAAAGGTGGCAGTGGAAGAATGGGAACATGGGCTTATTCATATAACTATGCTTCCACAGAGGCACTTGCTGAATTTGCTAAGAGAATAATTGAAGGAAAAGCACAGAAAGATTCCTTTAAAGATTTAATGGCTTGTTATGAAAAATCTACCCCAGGAGCATCATGGAACGGTTCATACTATATAGACAGAGCAACTGGAACAGAAAAGAAGAATCATATTATGCTATATCAAGACACATATGTGTTTGGAAAGGGCTACTTAGGACAAACAAAGGAAGTAGTTCCTGACAAATATAAAAAATAAAATAATTATGACAGTATAAGAAGATATTAAAATATAGGGTTCCTAACTTAAAAGTTTCTTTAGGAACCCTATGTCTATAAAATATGAATATATCGATTCGCATGATAAGAGGTGAAATAATTGTCAAATGAGAGCTTATTGTTAAAGGTAGAAGGTGTCAGCAAACAATTTGAAGGTAACAAGGTATTAAAAGACATTAATTTTTCACTGGAGAAGGGCAAAATACTAGCCCTAGTAGGGGAAAATGGCGCAGGTAAATCAACACTTATGAAAATACTTTTTGGAATGACTGTTATTGCGGAAACAGGAGGGTATGAAGGACAAATATACTTAGATGGTGAAAAGATAAATTTTAAAAATCCTATTGATGCTTTAAAAGCAGGAATTGGAATGGTGCACCAGGAGTTTTCTCTTATACCTGGTTTTACAACAACAGAGAATATACTATTAAATATGGAAAAAACTAAGTCTAATGTAATATCAAAGGTACTTGGAAAAAGACTTGAAACTGTTGATATGAAGGAAATGAAAAAAAGTGCTCAAAAGGCAATTGAAACCCTAGGTGTTCAGCTTAATCCAGATACACTAGTTTCAGAAATGCCAGTGGGACACAAGCAGTTTATTGAAATTGCACGTGAAATTGACAGAGAAAAGGTTAAATTACTTATATTAGACGAACCTACAGCTGTTTTGACCGAATCAGAAGCAGAAATACTTTTAAAATCCATGAGAAGACTTGCTGATCTGGGTGTTTCTATAATATTTATTTCACACAGGTTACACGAGGTTACATCAGCCTGTGACACGCTTGTAGTACTAAGGGATGGTGTGGTGGTTGTTGAAAAACCTGTTGAAGGTGTAAATGTAAGACAGATTGCTGAATGGATGGTAGGGAGAGAGGTTGATAACAAAAAATCTGAAGAGACAAAATTTGTTGATGCTACTGATAACAACAAAGATATAATACTAGAAGTAAAAAATCTTTGGGTTGATATGCCAGGTGAAACAGTAAAGGATGTATCATTTAATGTAAAAAGAGGTGAAATTTTTGGAATAGGTGGACTGGCAGGACAAGGTAAGCTTGGAATACCAAATGGAATACTGGGCTTGTTTCCGTCAGATGGAGAAGTTATCTTTAATAATAAATCACTGCCGCTAAATTCAACCTTTAACGCATTAAAAAACGGATTAGCCTTTGTATCAGAAGATCGTAGAGGTGTAGGTCTTTTATTAGATGAGCCTATCGACTGGAATGTTGCTTTTGATGCAATGCAAATTCAGGAAAAATTTCTTAAGAGGTTTCTAGGTGGATTAATCAAATGGCGTGATGACAAAGCCATGAAAGAATGTGCACAAAAGTACATTAAGTCCTTAGAAATAAAATGTACAAGTGAGAAACAGCATACTAGACAGCTTTCCGGTGGAAACCAACAGAAGGTATGTCTTGCTAAGGCTTTTGCACTTGAGCCAAGCCTTCTATTTGTATCCGAGCCTACTAGAGGTATAGATGTTGGAGCAAAAAAGCTAGTACTTGACTCCCTAAGACGATATAATGCAGAAAACAATACCACAATTGTAATGGTATCATCTGAGCTTGAGGAATTAAAGTCTATATGTAATAGAATTGCCATTGTAAGTGAGGGGAAGGTATCTGGAATTCTATCTCCTAACGCTGAAGCGGCAGATTTTGGATTGCTTATGTCAGGTGAACATCATTTGATTGAAGAAGGTGAAAAGCTATGAATAGGATTAAAGATTTTATAAAGAATTTTGGATGGCCACGCATTATCATCGGATTATTTTTAGTATCATTGTTTATTGCGGCACCGTTTTTTGGTGTCAAAGAGGACATGTCCTTAAATGACGTTATAGTTCGTTTTGGAATGAATGCAATACTTGTTTTAGCTATGGTACCTATGATACAGTCAGGATGCGGCTTGAACTTTGGAATCCCCGTGGGATTGGTTGCAGGGCTTTTAGGTGCAGTAATGAGCTTGGAATTTAAATTAACAGGTATGATTGGGATACTAGTAGCTTTCGGAATTGCTATAGTTGCAGCAGTGATTTTAGGATACGGATATGGCAAGCTTTTAAATAAAGTCAAGGGTGACGAAATGATTATTGCTACATATGTAGGTTATTCTTTTGTGTTTTTTATGAATATGTTGTGGATAGCACTTCCTTTTAAAAATCCTGCAAGTGTACAGGGCTTTAAAGGAGAAGGTCTTCGTGTAACAATAAGTGTTCAGGATTACTGGTTTCACCAGATTAGTGATTTCTTAAGCATAAAAATAACGAATAATTTTATAATTCCAACGGGGATGATATTGTTCTTTATTTTCATGAGTTTATTAGTATGGGGATTTTTTAGGACCAAAATAGGTACTGCAATAACTGCAGTTGGTTCTAACCCGGAATTTGCAAGAGCTGCAGGCATAGATGTAGATAAAATGAGGACAGTATCAGTTGTTCTTTCAACGGTACTTGCAGCTATAGGAATGATAGTTTATCAGCAAAGCTTCGGTTTTATACAAATGTACAATGCTCCACTGGCCTTTGTATTTCCTTCTGTAGCTGCTATACTCCTTGGAGGGGCTTCTGTAAATAAAGCGTCTATTGCCAATGTTGTTATTGGAACTATATTGTTCCAAGGTATACTTACAATGACGCCTTCAGTAATCAACAGCGCAATCAGCATAGATGTTTCTGAAATTATAAGAATTATTGTATCAAATGGGATGATAGTATATGCCCTTACTAGGAAAGCGAGGTAGAAACATGAAGCTTGATAATCAATCTATGAAAAAGTTTTTGACCAGCAGCGCTGTTCCAATTCTATTTATATTAATAAGCGCAGTGGCTATACCTATTTCAAAATTTACAGGTATATATCTGATTAGAGAGATAGTTACACGTCTTTCAAGAGACTCATTCCTTGTATTGGCACTTTTGCTGCCTGTAATGGCCGGGATGGGTATTAACTTTGGAATGGTTCTAGGTGCAATGGCAGGACAAATAGGTCTAATATTTATAACTGACTGGGGTATTAAAGGGGCTGCAGGACTTGTATTAGCAATGATAATCGGAACTCCTATTGCAATACTTTTAGGGTATTTCGGTGGTGTTGTTTTAAACAGAGCAAAGGGGCGTGAAATGATTACCTCAATGATGCTTGGTCTTTTTATTGCTGGTATATATCAATTTTTTCTCCTGTATTTATGTGGATCAATAATACCAATCAAAAGTCCCACTTTGCTGCTTTCAAGAGGCAATGGTATTAGATATGGTATTAGAAATGCTATAAATTTAGATGCTACAGGCGGATTTGACAAGCTGCTCTTAATTAATATAGGAGGAGTACCTATACCTGTAGGAACATTCCTAATAATTGCTTTAATATGTATATTCACAATGTGGTTTAGAAAGACTAAGCTTGGACAGAATATGAGAGCTGTAGGACAGGATATGACGGTGTCTGAAACAGCAGGTATAAAGGTAGAAAAAACTCGTATACAATCAATCATAATTTCTACTGTTCTTGCTTGTTACGGCCAGGTTATATATTTACAGAATATAGGTACTCTAAATACCTATAATGGAGCAGATCAGGCAGCATTGTTCGCAGCTGCGGCACTACTTGTAGGTGGTGCTACAGTAAGTAAAGCTACCATACTAAATGCCATTATTGGTACTGGTTTATTCCACCTAATGTTTGTTGTTATGCCGATGGCAGGCAAAAACCTGACAGGACAGGCGATGATAGGTGAATACTTTAGAATGTTTGTATCTTATGGTGTTGTTACCTTGGCATTAGTACTTCATGCATGGAAGAGGCAAAAGGATAAAGAAATGGATAGAGCTTACCTTAGAGCAGGAAATGGTAGAAATGTGGCTAGATAGTACAACAATATAAGTATTTATAAGATTCTATGGCCAAAAGTTAACTTATACCCCGGGGTATAAGTTAACTTTCTAGTTAGTTTCTCAATATTGAGAAGACCGAATTTATCATTAAGTTCTACCCTTAAAGTTAGTACCGCATTTTTTACAAGTAACTGTAATTTTACCTTTTTTCCTAGGCACTCTAAGCTTTTGAGAGCAACTAGGGCATTTAAATATTTTATATTTTCTAAAATTATCAATTCTTACCTTAAATCTATAAATTTCTTTATTAATAATTATAAGAAAATTTTCGAAGGCATACAATTCTTGGTGTCTTTTATATTTATTTTTTGAAATACTTCTAAATACTGCATATGATACTAATAGTATTCCTGCAATCGCTGTAGATTTAGTAAATAGAAAAACTAAACCAATAATTAAAAGATACTTCGATAATTTATCCCATCCATAGGAATCATTAAAATAACGAGAAAATCTACTCAATTTAGCACTCCTTCATATAAAAATATTGTTTAATAGTGATATTCAGAATATCATACCTGCGGTTACTGTTCAAGAAAACATTTTATTAATATCACAAATTTTATATGAATAATGTAAATTTGTTAAAGAATTATGTAGTGTATTTTTAAAAGATATACTGATACTAGTGCTTATAAAGCAAATACTAATAAGAAAACAAGCTAGAATTTAGTTTTTAATATCAAAATTCTAGCTTATTTTGAGGGTTTTTATGATGTTATATCAAGGAGCAATTTATTAATTGCCTTATCAATATTTATGTTATTTGAAGTATTAAGCCACTTTTTTGAAATTACAACATGTCTGCAGCTACTAGCTTTGCTCTTTAAGTAAGTATAAATTATTTGAGCTTCATCGATGTCTTCTTTTCCAATCTTTATCGGGTTTTTTAGAGATTTATCATTAAAGTAAGTTAAAATAATGGATTTTAAAGTAGATTTTAATTCTTCTAAATTAAAGCTCTCTAGGTCATACTTTTTACTAAAAAGCACTTTATTTCCTTTAATAAGAAAAAACTTAAAGGTAGTATCACTTAGGTACTCAAGTAAAGCAATATTTTTATTGTCCTCCGTGAACTTTATAATCTTTACATTATTTAGCAGATAGTTTACTGCACTTATATAATCCCTATATTTAGCGGCATTCTCAAAATCAAATTTCTCCGATGCAACGGTCATCTTATGCTCCATTTCTTGAAGAATACTTTTGTCAGTTCCATTGAGCAGCAGTATTATTTTATGTATTGTATCAATATACTGTTTTTGGGGAGCACCATCCAAACACATACCAATACATAAGCCTAAAGAATAATTTAAACAAGAGGAAGCTTTTCGTGAACTATTGCTGCAGAGTATTTTACAACACTCTCTCATACCATTAAGAGCTCTTAGGACTGTATTTTTGCTGGTGTATGGTCCAAAATAAAGATCTCCATCATCTTTATTAGCCTCGTTGGAGATTTCAATATCAGGACATTGTTCACTGATTTTAATTTTTATATAAGAATAAGACTTTGGACTTTTCATTAGTTTGTTGTATATAGGTTTTATTTCTTTTATCATTTTGCATTCTAGCATAAAAGCTTCAAACTCAGTATCGGTAAGTTTATATTCAAAGTCTTTTATATTTTTAACTAATTTCACAACCTTTGGAGAATGTGACTTTGAGTTTTGAAAATAGGATCCAACTCTACTTTTAAGGTTCTTTGATTTTCCAACATAAATAATACTGTCAAGAGAGTCCTTCATCATATACACACCTGGTAAAGAAGGAAGTTCTTTGACTTTTGCTTTTAAATCCACAATATCTCCTCCAAATTTAATCTTTAGCAGTTAAATTATTAATCCATTTTTTCGATATAACTCTTGGTATACAAAACATAAGCTTTACTACTTCTTCTAGGTATACCAAAACATAAACAAAGTGAATTGGCAGTTTAAGAACTAATCCACCGAGAAAGGCAAGGGGTACACCTATAAGCCAAACACCAGCAGTATCTAAAATTAAGGAAAATTTAGTATCTCCACCACTTCTAAAAATGCCAATTACACTGACATAATTAATGACTTTTGCAATTAAGAATATGGAGAATACCATTAAAATATTATGAGAATAATTATATACCGTTGGTGACACTTTATATACCGAAAGAGTCCATCCAGAAGTAAAAAATACTATTAAACCAGCTAAAATTGCAAGGATAGGACATAGTACTATAAATCTTTTAGCTAATAGATAAGCCTCATCTTTATTACCTTCACCTATTTTATTTCCTATCATAACAGCACAGGCATTTCCTAGTCCCATAAATATTACCCAAGTGATTCTCTCAATGGTAGCTGAGATATTAGTTGAAGCTATTACTTCAGTACCCATTCTTGCATAAACAATGGCATACATACTAACTCCCAGTGACCACATAGATTCATTTAAAATTACGGGAGCAGTGATTTTAAAGAAGTTCTTTACAAAATCAATAGATAAGTCTAACATTTCTCTAACTTTAGCAGCTATAATTAGTTTTTGAGAGTATACAACAGTAATCATAAGTATCATTTCAATAGTTCTAGCAATAAGAGTAGCTATGGCTGACCCATTAGTTCCTAGCTTAGGCATACCAAAGTAACCATAAACAAGTAAATAATTAAGTATTGTATTTATTGCCAGTGCAATAACACTTATTATCATAGGAATTTTAACTTGTCCTATGCTTCTTAAAGTAAAGGAGTAAGAAAAAGTAATAGCAGTAATAACATAGCTAAAGACTATTATTCTTAAATACTCACTTCCTATTGATATAACTACTTTATCTGTTGAAAAAATGCTCATAATTTGACTATTAAAGAAAAAGCCTACTATAAAAAATATAAATGCAGCAGTTCCACTGGTTAAGATGGAAATACCTAATATTCTTTTAATATTTGGTATATCATTATCACCATAATATTGAGCAGTAAATATAGAACTACCACTAACTACTCCAAATAAAACTAAATTTAATAAAAAGAAGTATTGATTAGCAATGCCTACTCCGGCTATGGCATACTCTCCAAGACCACCTATTATAATTGTATCTACAAGGTTAAGAGAAGAAAGTATTAAATTTTGAAGCGCAATTGGCAATGCAAGTTTAAATAAAGTTTTTAAGAATTTTTTATCATTGAATAAGGATGTTAAACTCATTATGACCTCCATTGGTTAATCCTTTTCAGATTTTTCATTTAACTATTATAGTATAATACAACTAAACTAACAATAGATTAGGTTGTATTATACTAAACTAATCAATATTAACATAACACTACCTAAAATATTTGGCGAAATTGCAAATATTATAATATGTCGTTTAATAGAAAATATTGACTTATAATAAATTTGAAAAAAACAAAAGTAGATGTTATAATATGAAATCAAAGGAAAATAATTACTGTGTAACTAATGTTACTATGTAATACAAAGACTTTTTAAAATGCATATCTTTCAAATCTTATTTAAATCAGAATTTTTTATCAAAAATCTCGAAAATAAAAATTAATTATCTCATTACACTTGGTATTTCTCACTTCAGTAATCTTATAGTATAATTCTAAATTGAACTTTACCAATATTTTATAAAAAAGGTGGGGTTAGTTATGATGAACACTAAAATAATAGGGAGAAATAAAATATTAATTAATTTAGAAGCTTTTAAGAATATAACATTAGCCATTGTATTGATAATAACTGCAGTATGTATAAGTTTTAAGAATTATTTACTATTTCATACTCTTATTGAGATTGCCAGTGTTACTTCTGCCTTTATCATATCTATAATTGCTATAAATACATATAAGATATCATATAACAGTTATTTTACTTTTTTAGGAGTAGCATTTGCATTTGTTGGGGGCTTTAATTTATTACATGCATTGGCATATAAAGGCATGGGAATATTTCAAGAGGATACATCAAATTTAGCAACACAGTTGTGGATTGTTACAAAGTTTATAGAAAGTATATCTATATTAGTGTCATTTAATCTATTAGAAAAAAAATTAAAAGAAAAAACTATATTATTAATTTATTTAATAGTATCCGTACTTTTATTAATGTCAATATTTTTATGGGGTGTATTTCCTGTATGTTATGTAGAGGGCAGCGGATTAACTCTATTTAAAAAAATAAGCGAATATATCATAGTAGGCATTTTAATCCTTTCAATTGTTGCTTTAATCAAAAAAAATAAGATGTTTCATAGAAGTGTATATATTTATATGATATTTTCCTTGGCAATAATGATTATCTCAGAAATAAGCTTTACACTATATTTAAATGTATTTGGGATATTTAATATGGTTGGACATATTTTACATGCAGTATCTTTTTATCTTATGTATAAGGCAATTAGTGGGACAAGTCTTCAGCGTCCATATAATCTTTTATTCTATGAGTTAACTCAAACCAATAATGAATTAAAGCTAAAGGCTCAGGAATTAGAAAAGTCTAATGAAAAACTAAAAGCAGAAATAAGAGAGCGTAAAATTACAGAAAATAAACTTATAGCAAGTGAAAAAAGATATAAGAATCTTGTAGAAACCTTACCTGATGCCATATTTGTTCATGTAGACGGAAAAATAATACTTGTAAATGATGAAGCAAAAAAACTTTTGGGGGCACTAGATTCTAATGATATCATAGGTAAAATGATATCGGATTTTGTACACAAGGACTATCATGAATTGCTCTATAGCAGATTAGACAAGCTAAAAGAGGATTCTAGTATGGTGCCAATAGTCGAAGAAAAATTTATTAAATTTAATGGACAAGCTGTAGATGTTGAAATTACAAGTACATCTTCTATAAGAGGAGGAAAAAATGTTGTCGTTAGTGTTGTAAGAGATATAACTGAACGCAAATTATTAAATGAAGCAATAGAGTATGATAAATTGAAAAGTGAGTTTTTTGCAAATATATCACATGAATTTAGAACTCCTTTAAATGTTATACATACAACACTTCAATTTATGGAACTATATGTTGTCAAAAATACATCAGATAAAGTAAGAGAAACACTAGAAAAAAATACTAAAGCAATAAAACAAAATTGTTATAGATTAATTAGATTACTTGGCAATCTGCTTGATATCACAAAGATGGACTCAGGGTTTTTTAAATTGAGGCTTAATAACCATAACATTGTAAATGTTGTTGAAGAAATAACTTTATCTGTTGCCCAATATATAGAAACTAAAAGAGTTAAATTAATATTTGACACAGATGTAGAGGAAAAAATAATGGCCTGTGATGCAGAAAAAATGGAAAGAATTATGCTCAATCTTCTTTCAAATGCAGTTAAGTTTACAAATCCAGGAGATGAAATATTAGTGACGGTAGAAGATAAAGGAGAAAGTGTTATTATATCAGTTAAGGATACAGGAATTGGAATACCTGAGCATAAGCTTCAATTTATATTTGATAGACTTAGACAAGTGGACAAGTCATTGACAAGAAACAATGAGGGAAGTGGTATAGGTCTTTCTATTGTAAAAGCTCTTGTTAATATGCACGGTGGAAAAATTACTGTAAATAGTGAATATGGAGAAGGAAGCGAGTTTAAGATGGAGTTTCCGGTAAGAATATTGACTGTTGAAGATGATGTCCTTGAAGTTGTAGCAGATAGAAACAGTATAGATCAATTAAGCATAGAATTCTCTGATATATATTTTGATAATTAAATTGTTCAGGATATAGTATTATTTTCTTTCAGATGCCTTAGCTAAAAATAAAGGATATTTTTCATAACTGCAGAATATAGAACATATCTTATATATTTGCCTATTTTCTGATTGCAGTTAATGTTAGCTGCAATTAGAAAATGAAGGAGGAGAAAATGAACAAAAGTAAAATAATAATGCCAATAGTGTTAACGCTTTTAATGACAGGACTATTGGGAAGCAGCGTAAATGCAGAAACTACAATGAAAAGATTAGCTGGACAAACTCGCTATGATACTTGTCAAGAAATTTCAAAGAGTGGTTGGACCACTTCAGAAAATGTTATTATAGCAAATGGCGAAAATTATCCGGATGCATTAGGAGCAGCAGCTTTATCTCGTAAGTATAATGCACCTATATTGCTAGTTCATGGGAACTCGCTAAAAGACAATCCTATATTAGTAAGTGAGTTAAAGAGACTAAAAGCTAAAAATATAACAATACTAGGTGGAATTGGTGTAGTTTCTCAAAGCATTGAAGATTCATTAAAAAAAAGTGGTTACAATTTGCAGAGGTTAGCTGGAGAAGATAGATATGCGACATCTATTAAAATAGCAGAAAAGCTGGGAAATGTAAGTGAGGTTATCATATCAAATAGTGAAGACTTTGCAGGTTCATTATCGGTAGCCCCGATATCCGGCAAAAATGGCATTCCTATAATATTAGTTTCCAAAGATAAGGTGTCCAGTGTAGTACAAACTTATCTTAAAAAACAAAATATAAAAACTACATATGTATTAGGGGATAAAACAGTAATAACAGAGGAGGTAGCCAGCAAATTTCCTAATAATAAAAGAATATCTGGTAATACACGTTATTCCTTAAATACAAACATTATAGATAATTTTAAATCAAGTATGGATTTTAACACAGTTTATATAACATCTGGAGAAGGTTTTGCAGATGCATTAAGTGGCATAGGCTTAGCAGTTAAAAGTGGTAATCCAATAATATTTGCCAGCAATTCTAGTAATAGTAATACGAAACAGCTGTTAACTGGAAAATCTATTAATAATAATATAATATTAGGTGGAGAAGGTGTACTACCTATAAAAGTAGTTAATAGTTTGCTTCAGCAATCACAAGGAGTTAATGATGATAAAAATAAGCCTATTTCTATAGCAGATAGACGAGAATTTCTTATTGGTAATGATGAAAAAAATGGAGATTTTGCTAAAGTAGACGGCAACTGGCAATATACCAGTAAAGAGGCAAAACAAAACAATACAGAAGTTATCACTGTTAAGGTATGGAATTACGTAGATAACAATGATAGAAGCAAGGGGAAGCGTACTGTAACTAAAAACATTCAAGTTAATAAAAAAATATCAGAGGATGTAAAACAAATTTTTGATGAAATATATAATCTTCCAGAACAATTTCCAATTAAGGATGTCGGTGGATTTAGGGACAAGGACTCCTGTGTTAATCATCCCGCTGGTGCTGCCATTGATATAAATCCAGATGAAAATTATTTCATTCAATTAGGAAAAGATGGGACAGTAAAGCAACAAGTAGGGAAGTATTATAATCCTTACAAAGATCCATATTCAATTACACCAGAGGTTGTTAAAGTGTTTCAGAAATATGGCTGGGACTGGGGAGGCAATTTCCCAAACTCAAAAGATTATATGCACTTTAGCTACTTAGGAGGTTAAGCAACTAAAAGTATAGAGTTACTAGGCGGTCAGTCGACTTATACGCCGGTATATGTTTCCAAGCTTCAGCACGTTAAAAACTTTTAGCCAGTCTAAAGCTTGTGCTTCAAGACAACCTAAGAACTTTCGAGAACTCGCTCCGCTCAAACAACTCTAAAGTTCTAAGGTTCTCTTAAAACCCTTCACTAAGACTGGCACAAAATTTTTAAATCTACTTCAGCTTTGGAAACATATCCCTCTGTATAAGTCAACTTTCTAGTTAGTTTCTCTATCACTCTTCACTCTAAATTCTTAACTCTCAACTAAAAAGTATTTATCTTAAATTTAAATATTACCAATATATCTTAATCTATAAGTTAACCTTGGATTCAGAAAACATATATTAGAGATTTGATGTTAAATACTTTCTTAAAAGAGAGTATTTTGCTAGTTCACTTTTTCTAAATTTAATGGTAGACAAAATAGATCTGATTCAATTTTTTTAATTATGCTATCAATATCATTTCGAAAGTCATTTTCTATAATTAGGTCAGCCTTTTCAATTACTTCACTTGCGGATTTTTTAATGACGCCAATCTTTGTGTTATTTAACATTATAAAGCTTCCAGGCAGAACGACCTTGCGAAGACTATTGGATTCACAAATTATTAAGGTGTCCGGAGGAACCGTTGACATAAAAAATTTAATAGCATCATAAATATCACTACGTAAGGATTTAAGCCAAAATACTTTTTCCGCACCTGCGGCTAACAGTAGGGAAGTATCCTTGTTGGCATTTTTATTAGTTTCTTCTATGAGTTCAAAGTTTCCACTTATATGAGAACAAGCACCACAGCCTTCTCCACCTCTTTGACATTTTCCGTTTTTTTCTTGAAGTGAAGTTATTTTTAGTGCAATAATAGAAGATTTATTTTTCCATCTATTAATCATTTCAACAGCTAGTGTAGTTTTACCGCTATTACGGCCTGATGAGCCAATTAAAATCATTTGAGGAATACTCAATAATTTACTTTCCATATAAAATCACATCCTTGTAATTTTTATTGTATAATAACGTCTATAATATATCAAGGACTAGCCTATTTTCCATATAGATATCCAACCTGAGTGTTTGACTTATTAGCGGTATTCATAGGGGTACCTCTTCTGTACTGTTAATAATTTTAGTTATCTCTAGGGCTTGCTGCTAAGAACCTCAACAATCTTAAATAAACTCGCTATACTCAGACAGTATTTAAGATTGTAGATGTTCTAAATCAGCTTCGCCAAGAGCTAACATAAAATCATTAAATGTACTACCAGATGTACCCCTATGAATACCTTGGTTAAGTCAATTATCGAAGTTGGATATCTATAGAGTTAACTTAAGAATATTCAAAGTCTTATACCAGGATATGAACAACTTTGATACAGAATTATTTATGAATTTGAGAGAATATAGATAATAAGGGTAATATATTTATATATTAAATATGGAGGGATAAGCTAATGAATAGGTTAACAGTTTTAGAAATAAAGTTTGATTTTAATGGAAGCTCAAATGTTATTTATCCAGTTATATTAAGTGATGAAAAGGAAGTTGTTTTAATTGATTGTGGATATCCTAAATTTTTGCCTTTAATAAAAGCTGATGCTGAAGCAAATGGGATTGATATTAGTAAATTAACGAAAATAATTATAACACATCATGATTTTGATCATATGGGAGCTTTAGCAGAATTTAAAAGAGAGTATCCACACATTAAGGTTCTATCATCAATTGATGACGAGAAATATATTAGCGGTAAAGAAAAGTCTTTAAGATTACAGCAAGCGGAAGCAATATATGACAATCTTCCTGAAGATCAAAAGGAAAATGCAAAACAATTTCAACAGTTTATTGAATCAATAGAGAATGTTCAGGTGGATGTATGTCTAAGAGATAAAGATTCATTTTCTTGGTGTGGAGGAGTAGAAATAGTTGCTACTCCGGGACATATGCCAGGACATATTTCAATTTATATAAAAGACAGTAAAACGTTGATTTCCGGAGATGCATTAGTAATAGAAGATGATAAACTGACTATTGCAAATCCACAATACACTTTAGATATTGCCCAGGCAAAGAATTCTATAAAGAAGTTATTAAACTATGAAATAGATAGAATTATATGCTATCATGGTGGAATATACACGAAAGATATTAAGGGGTCACTAGAAAGAATTGTTTAAAAAATGTAGGAATTAATTAAAGATAGCTAATGATAAGAATATTAATATAGATTAAAGTAAGCCAATAGGACTTAATACTAGGTCTCCTATTGGCTTGTTATTTTAAAACATAGTAAAAATCAAGCTAATCTTTCTAGACAACTTTTTGTCTCTTTAATGAAAGACAAAGAAGCTGGAGATGCAGTTTTGTAGGATTTTATCAAAATGCCCACAGTTCTAGAAAGTCTAG
The DNA here is from genome assembly GCF_055391695.1 of Clostridium nitrophenolicum. Classification (NCBI taxonomy): domain Bacteria; kingdom Bacillati; phylum Bacillota; class Clostridia; order Eubacteriales; family Clostridiaceae; genus Clostridium; species Clostridium nitrophenolicum. The sequence continues at coordinate 3,983,949 of NZ_AP042469.1, read as the reverse complement.
GTAATAGCCTAATTGCATTTAATGGTAAGGATTTAAAATCTAAAAGTATTTCTGGCATTATTGATATTCCTAATCCTCTACCGACCATAGCTAAAATGGTATTGTTATCCTCAAGCTCAAATTTTGTATTTGGACTCACCTTATTTTCCTTAAAGAGTTGTTTCAATTGTATGTCACAGCCGGACTTTGGCATTATAAAAGATTGAGACTCCATTTCATTAACAGATATTTCTTCTTTTAAACTGAATGGATGATCTTCGCTTACAATAACTACCATGTTATCCTGAAATAATGGAATGAAATCTAAGCTTTCAGGTGAAATAGCGGAAAAACCTAAATCTATAACTCCAGTGGAAACCCAGTTTTCAATTTCATTATAACTTCCTTCAAAGATTTGTAGGTCTATTTTAGGATATTTTTTTTGATAACTCAAAATTATATCCGGTAATATTTTGGCAGATATGCTTGGAAAACACCCTATTTTTAGTGTTCCTGACTCAATTCCAAGTATAGCTGCCGCTTCTTGCTTTAGCAGCTCAGCTTTATTTAGAATATCTAGAGCATGTTGAAATATTTTTTGTCCTTCGTTAGTGATACTAACACCAGTACGATTCCGATATAAAAGTGTAAAACCTAGCTCAATTTCAAGTGCGGATATAATATGACTAATCGCTGATTGTGTAAGTGCTAGAAGCTCTCCAGCCTTTGTAAAACTTCCAGTTTCAACAACCTTAACAAAAACTTCAAATTGTTGTAGTGTCATTAAAAAACCTTCTTTCATGAAAAATATTCATATTATATATTATAAACATTAATTTTACTAATTTAAATACCTATAATATAATTAGCCATAAGGTAATAAATAAGAGAGGAGTTTGATTACTTTGAAGAATAAAGAGATTTTTACAGATAAAAAATTTGTTACTATTATCGCAACATTATGCTGTCTACTATGGGGAAGTGCATATCCTGCAGTAAAAAGCGGATATATATTATTTAATATTTCTACTGGTGATATCCCATCAAAAATTGTATTTGCAGGCTATAGGTTTGCTGCAGCAGGAATAATTTTACTTATCATTGCACAAAAGTATGGGAAAAATGTATTTAAACTTTCAAAGAAAAACATATCAAATTTATTATTTTTAGGTACTGTTCAAACAACATTGCAATATATATTCTTTTATATTGGGATTGCTAATACCACCGGCGTTAAAAGCTCTATAATGAATTCTACTGTTACATTTTTTAGTGTTATTTTAGCTCATTATATATACATAAATGATAAGTTAAATATGCAAAAAATAGTTGGGTGTATTGCAGGGTTTATAGGAGTTATGATAGTAAATTTCAGTAATGATTTATTGAGTTTCTCTTTTAGTTTTTGGGGAGAAGGCTTTCTAGTAATTGCGGCATTCATTTTTTCAGTAGGAGCTATTTATGGAAAAAAACTTACTAAGAGTATGGATGTAATGGTAGTAACAGGATACAGTCTTTCTATAGGAGGCATACTATTAATTTTAGTTGGTACTCTTTGTGGTGGAAGGGTTCATCACTTTACAATGGCTTCCTCATTATTATTAATTTATCTGGCTTTATTATCCTCTGCGGCATTTTCATTATGGAATCTACTTTTAAAATATAATAAGGTAGGCCCAGTATCGATTTTCAATTTTTTAACTCCAATTTTCGGTGCAATACTTTCAGCAGTCTTTTTAGGAGAGAATATTCTTGAGAATAAAAACATTATTGCTCTTATACTAGTATGTTTAGGTATATGGATGGTTAATACGGAAAAGATTATTAGTTATGAAAATGCAGTTAAATCTTAATAAAGTATTGAATTTTATTACATTTATTGCAATAGGTCAAAAATAGCTGTTTCAAAAGGTAATTTAATCCCTTTTGAAACAGCTCAACTAATCTATAAAAACTATTATTTTATCCTAGTATTTGCTTTAAGTCATTATCTGGAGTACTAATTGGCTTAATATCAAAATTGTCAACTAGGAACTGTAATACATTAGGGGTTAAGAAAGCCGGTAAGCTTGGTCCAAGGTAAATTCCCTTTACCCCTAAGGAAAGTAATGCTAATAAATCGGCTACAGCTTTTTGCTCATACCAAGAAATTATTAGTGATAATGGTAGATCATTAATTCCACAGTTAAATGCATCTGCTAAAGCTAAAGCTATTCTAACTGCTGAGTATGCATCGTTACATTGGCCAACATCTAATAATCTTGGAAGCCCTGTTACTTCACCAAACTCCAATTTGTTGAAACGATATTTTCCACAAGCTAAAGTAAGAATAATACAATCTTTAGGAACCTTCTCAGCAAATTCTGTGTAATAATTTCTTCCAGGTTTTGCGCCATCGCATCCTCCTATTAAGAAGAAACGTTTAACTTTTCCCTCTTTAACTGCATTTATTATTGCATCAGCATGACTTAAAGTTGCTTTGTGACCAAAGCCTACTAAAATTTCTTTTACTTCTTCATCTCTTTCAAAGCCGCCTAGTTCTAGCGCTTTATTTATTATTTCAGAGAAATCCTTATAACCGCTTTCATCTTTTGTTATATGTTTTATACCATCAAAGCCAACAACGCTTGTTGAAAAAATTCTATCTTTATAAGAATCTCTTGGCTTCATTAAACAATTTGTTGTCATTAAAATGCAACCTGGTATACCATCAAATTCTTTCTGTTGATTTTGCCATGCGCTTCCGAAGTTACCTACTAAATGAGGATATTTATTCAATTCAGGATATCCATGTGAAGGTAACATTTCACCATGAGTATAAATATTTATACCTTTACCCTCAGTTTGTTCAAGCAGCATTTGCAAATCTCTTAAGTCATGTCCAGAAACTATGATAAATGGTCCTTTTTTAATATTTACATTAACTTTCTTAGGGGAAGGAGAGTTGTATTTTTCATTATTAGCTTTATCAAGTACTTCCATAATCTTAACGCTCATTTCGCCAGTTTTCATTAGCCACTTGATTAAATCTTCAAGAGTTAAACTATCGTCAGTTAGTGATGCTAGAGCTTTAAAGTAAAACTCATCTACTTCATTGCTGCTGTATTTTATAAATCTTGCTTGATGAGCATAAGCAGCAATTCCTTTCAATCCATATTTTATAGTTTCTCTAACAGAACGAATATCCTCATTTAAATCTTGATTATACATAACACCAGCTTTTTTAGCGTCCTCAAGAATTTCTTCTTTTGAATTACTTAAGTTGTATAGTGCTTCAGGAGTATTTAATGATTCTTGTCCAACTTTTTGTCGTAGTTCTTCTTTAATTTTTTGAGATTTTTTAAGCATATTAATATGAGCTTCAGGGTCAAAATTTACATTAGTTAAAGTCATGAACAATGCATCTTCAACAAAAGAAACTATTGATTTATCAATTTTTTCTCCTTTTTCTAGAAGTTTGACAGCATAACAGCTAGTCCCTTTTAATTGATAAATTAATAAATCCTGCATTGCTGCAATTTCTGGTGTTTTTGTGCATACACCTACTTTAGTACATCCTTTACCACCTGCAGTTTGTTCACATTGATAACAAAACATTTGTTCAGCCATATTTAACCCTCCTTAAAAAAGTAATATGTTTTAATAACATTTTACACTACTTTTATGTAAAAATACAACAAAAAATAAGAATAATGTGATAATTCTGAAAAAAGAATATATTTATAGAAAAATTTGTCCTATTTTAAGAATAGTTAAATTTCAAATATTAGTCTCGTCAATATAATTACATTATTGCTTTATATAATTTTTTAACATATCTATAAATACTAGTGTACTCTTTGAGGGAATTATCCCCTTTTGCAAAATATATGAAAAGTTACGAGTATATTCTTGACTAGTTTTCAAAATAGAAATTTCTGTATTTCTCAAGGAGTTTTCTGTAACAAGAGAAGATATAAATGTAATACCTAAGTTATTTTTAACTGCTTCTTTTACAGAATAATTGCTCCCAAATACAATAATATTTTTAGCATTAATATTATTAGATGACAGAAAAAGGTTTAAATACTCCCTAGTTCCAGAGCCCTCCTCTCTACTAATCCATGTTTGATTTTCTAATTCTTCAATAGAAAATTCTCTATTGACAAGATAATGATTATAAGGAACAGCTAACACCATTTTATCATTATAGAAATGATTGATTACAAAATTTGATGATGGAACTGTACCTTCAATCAATGCTAAATCAACTTGAAAATTTTTAACTTTTTCACAAATATTATAGGTATTTTCAATTGTAACTTCCAACTCTAAATTGGGATATTTTTTAGCAAATTCCCCTAAGAAAGCTGGTAAAAAATATTCACCTATAGTAAAACTAGCTCCTATATGTAACCGACCTTGTACAGTATTCTCATAATCTGCTAACTCATCTTTTGTATCCTCTAATAACTTAATGATTTGCTTCGAACGTTCATAAAGTAAATTTCCAGCTTGAGTTATATATATTTTTTTTTGCTTAACCGAGCGCTGTATCAATATTGTATTAAAGTATTCTTCAAGATGTCTAATATGTAAGCTTACACTAGGCTGAGATAAATTAATAGCTTCAGCAGCTTTAGTAAAGTTCTTATATTCTACAACTGCTATAAATGTTTTAATCTCCTCTAGCACAAAATATCATCCTTTCTCTACAACCATTAATTTTATTAATGATTATCATGATATATATATATTTTACTTATGGTTATATATCTATTATACTCAAACATGTAAAAAAAATCATTTCATATAAAACTTATTTTGAAAGGGTGATATCAAATGTTATTGACTTCGCTTAGAATTCATGAAAATATTGTAAAAAAGCTAAATAAAGTCGTCAAAATTTTACCTGGTCTTATTATATGCATAATTATTGCCTTTATAGGGAAGTTTATAGGGAATTATATGCCTAGTATCGGTGGTGCATCTATGGCGATATTTATAGGTATGGCAGTTGGAAATACCTTTGGAAATAAAAAAGTATATGCTACAGGGTCCAAATTTGCTGAAAGTAACTTATTATCCTACTCCATAGTTTTGCTTGGTGGAACATTAAGTGCTCAAACTATACTGAAATTAGGAGGTTCAGGAGTAACCTTTATAGTATTACAAATGCTTATAACAATTACCTTCGCAATGCTGATAGGGAAAAAACTCGGTTTTTCTGAAAACTTTCGCTTTTTAATGGCAAGTGGTAATGCGGTATGTGGTTCTTCTGCTATTGCTGCTACTGCTCCCGTTATAGGTGCAGATGACAGTGAAAAAGGAATTGCTATAACAACAGTAAATGTTACTGGTACTGTCTTAATGCTTTTACTTCCATTAATTTCCAAAACAATATTTTCAACAGAAGTAATAAAAACTTCTGCTTTTATAGGAGGTATACTTCAATCTGTAGGTCAAGTTGTTGCTAGTGGTAGCTTAGTAAATGAGCAGGTAAAGGACTTATCGACTATATTTAAAATAGTTCGTATAATTTTTTTGGTTTTTGTTGTACTAAGCTTTGGAACAATGAAGAAAAATCATTCTCAATCAAATTGTAAAAAATCTAATTCTAAGGTAAAGATACCTTGGTATGTATTAGGATTCTTTATTATGTGCTTCTTATTTACAATTGGTATGTTTTCACCACAGATTTCTAAAACCTTTAAATTGATAAGCAACAATTTTGAAATAATTGCTCTTGCAGGTATAGGGATGAGAGTAAACTTCAGAGAACTTATAGATCAAGGAATTAAAATTTCAATTTATGCATTAGGAGTTGCTGCAGTTCAGATTTTATCTGCTATTACACTTATAACAATTCTTCTGTAATTGAGTTAAAGCCATACTTAATTTATAATAATGTATATAATTACATTACAGAGGTGCCGAAGATGAATAAAACAATTGGAATATTAGCGCATGTAGATGCTGGTAAAACTACTTTTGCAGAACAAATACTATATCATACAAAAAGTATAAGAAACAGAGGAAGAGTTGATCATAAAGATTCTTTTTTAGATAGTCATAATATAGAAAAGGAAAGAGGAATTACGGTATTTTCCGATCAGGGGCTTTTTGAATATAATTCTTCAACTTACTATTTGGTGGATACCCCTGGACATGTGGATTTTTCGACAGAAATGGAGAGGGCTATTCAAATAATGGATTATGCTATTGTCATAATAAGTGGAGTTGAAGGAATACAGGGGCAAACAGAAATAGTGTGGCAGCTCCTTAGAAAACATAATATTCCTACATTTTTCTTCATTAATAAAACTGATAGAGTAGGTGCAAATATTCAAGAGGTCCTTAAAGAAATTAGACTAAGTTTAACCAAAGATGTTTGTTTTATTACAGATTCCTTTAATGATGGCAAAATGAGCGAAGAACTTATAGAATTTATTGCAGAACATGATGATATACTTTTTGAAAAATATTTAGAAGAGAACTATGAAGATGAATTATGGCTTAATGCTATGAAGAAAATGATTAAAGAAAATAAAATTTTTCCATGCTTAAGTGGTTCAGCTCTTCAGGACATTGGAATAGAAAACTTTTTAGAAAAACTAGATATGCTTACTTTTACAGAATATGATGATAAAGAAGAGTTTAGCGGTTTGGTATACAAAATACGTCATGATGAGCAGGGGACAAGATTAACTTATATAAAGTCCCTAAGTGGTACTTTGAAGGTTAGAGAAGAAATATCTGTAGGAATTAATGATGGTAATACTTATGAGAAAGTCAGTCAGATAAGAGTTTATAATGGAACAAAGTTTAAAACTGTAGATAAAGTCTCAGCGGGAGAGCTTTTTGCGGTTACAAGCTTAGCCAGTGCAGCTATAGGAGACGGAGTTGGGACATTAAAAGAAAAGATAATTTATGAAATGGTTCCAACACTAAAATCAAAGGTTATATTTGATAAAACATTAAATATAAAAGATGTTTTAGGTTATTTTAAGCTTTTAGAAGCAGAAGATCCTGCTTTAAATATAATTTGGGATGAAAGATTAAAGGAAATACAAGTTCATATCATGGGAACTATCCAGCTGGAGGTTTTAAAACAGCTGATGGAAGAGAGATTTAGCTTATGTGTAGATTTTGGCCCTTGTGAAATTCTCTATAAGGAGACTATTTTAAGAGAAACGAAGGGTTATGGCCATTTTGAACCTTTAGGACATTATTCAGAAGTTCATCTTAAATTAGAACCGGGGGAAAGAAACAGTGGAATTACATTTGAGAATATATGTCATGTTGATAATTTAACCATTGGCAATCAGAATCTAATTCGTACACATATCTATGAAAGAGAGCATCATGGCATACTAACAGGCTCTCCCGTAACGGATTTAAAGATTACTTTATTAACAGGAAGAGCACACAACAAACATACTAGTGGAGGAGATTTTAGGGAAGCAACCTTCAGAGCATTAAGACAAGGGCTAGAAAATGCAAAAAATATATTATTGGAACCTTATTATCGCTTTAAAATGGAAGTGGATATAGACCAAATGGGAAGAGTGCTTTCTGATATACAAAAGCTAAATGGTTCTTTTGAAACTCCAGAAACTTATCATAATAAAGCTATTATAACAGGAAGAGGGCCTGTAGCAACTTTTATGGATTATGGTATGGATTTTACATCATTAACAAAAGGTAAGGGGAAAATTAATTTTATTTTTGATAGATATGATATTTGTCATAATAATGAAGAAGAGATAATTGAAAAAATAGGCTATGATAAGAATGCAGATATTGACTATACATCCAGTTCAATATTTTGTTCAAAGGGGCAAACGTTTTTGGTAACAGGAGAGGAAGCAGAAAGGTATATGCATTGTTTGAAGTAGATTTTAGTTTGTAGGAAATCATTTAAAATTGCATTAATTCATAATTGTAAAATATGACGATGTAACTATAATTCAAAAATTAATATTAGAAACGGTGATTTGCATCACACGAAATAGATCATTTTACCAGAGTTTTCAAAGAATGAAAAATTTCTTGACATTAGTACGGTGACGAACTATACTTGTATTAATAATTAATTTACAGAAGTGAGTGTATTATTTGTGATGAATAAATATTTAGCTATATCTAAGATTTCAGAAATAAGAAAAGAAGTTTTCGGCTATATAGAAGATGAACTAAAAAAACGTGACATTGAGGGTCTTGTGGTATCCCATGGTAATATATTAGATATACTCTATGATAATAATGGAAAATTAACTATGAAAGAAATAAGTGAAGGAATTAATCGTTCAAAGTCTACAGTTACTCAACTAGTGGATAAGTTATTAAAAGCTGGATATGTTACTAAGGAATCAGATTTAGAAGATAAGAGATACTCTTACATTGTATTAACTGACAAAGGTTTAAGTATAAAAAGGCACTTTAGAGAGATTTCAGAAAATGTAATTAAAGAGTTCTTTAAAGGTTTTACTGAAGAAGAATCTGAAACGTTACTTTCGTTATTAGATCGGGTAATATATAATTTTACCCGATAATTTTTACAATATTGGTTCGGTATCGAACTATTGAAAGGAGGAATATAAAATTATATAAATTAATTGTTGGATTTTTAAATTATAAAATAGAAAAGATACATTTTTGGAGGTATTAAAATGAATGAGACTATAGGAATAATAGAAAGTCTTAAAACTGTTAGAAGTTTTTCTGATAGGAATATATCAAAGGAGGATTTATCCATTATATTAAAATCATGTGTTAATGCAGCTACAGCATCAGCTAGACAAACATATTCAATTATAGTTGTAGATGATAAAGAAGTGATGAAAAAGATAGGATATGTTGGTAACATAATGCTTGTATTTAGTGTTGATTTTAATAGAGTAATTGACACAGCTGAATATTTAGGATTTCAGTATAAACATGGAATACCTGTTGTAGATTTTATAACTGGTAGTACTGATACAATTCTTGCTGCGCAAACCGCTGCTATCACTGCGAAATCGCTAGGAATCGATTCATTCTTCAGTAATTGCGTGCACAGAGGGAATATTAGTAGAATATATGATCTTTTAAATTTGCCTAAAAGATATTGTTTTCCCCTGATTGCGTTGATACTTGGTTATTCAGATGAAAAAAAATCAAAATTGACAAAGAAAGGACGATTAAATGGGCCAGGGGTTATACATTTTAATAAATACCATGCATTAGATAAAAAAGAATTAGAAAATATAGTTTTAGAATATGATAGTCAAGATAGACACTTTTTATCATTAATTGATAATTGGAGAGAAAAAGGATACAGGCATTATTTGGACTATTTTTATGAAAATTGGTGTAGCTGTTCTAGGGTAGATGAAAAAAATGATAGTCAGATAAAAACTAATAATCAATATAATCAGGTAGAAAAAATGTTGATTAAAACCAGTTTTTTAGCAGATAGACTAGATTCTATTTAGAGAGATGATTTTTGTATACACCAATTTTATAATATATACGACATAAGTATAGAGATTTTTTATTACTTATATTTTTTCATAATAGGAAAAATTAATACGAAATATTCTTATTATATTCAACAATTATCAATAAAATGAGAATAAACCACATCATGAAACTTATATCCATGATGTGGTTTATTTTTTAAATGAGCAATGGGCCAGCTTTATAATGTTATTTTTTCTTTTAATTAAGTAAGCTTATTATATATAGATATTATAAAAAATGTTATTACAATAACAGCAAAACAATAATTTTCCACAAAAAATACGCTATTATATTACAGAAGAGGAGTTAATTAAAAAATAGGTTACGATAAAAATGCGGATATTGATTATACTTCTACTTCAATTTTTTGTTCAAAGGGACAATCCTTTTTAGTCAGCGGAGATGAGGCAGAGGAGTATATGCACTGCTTAAAATAGCAGTGCATTTTGCTGCCTATTTAAGTTCTAATTTAATATTTCCAACTCCTGATGCTACTTTCAAATTAATGCTAACCTGTGATTTACCATAGGCTTCATTTGTATATTTATTCCCGTTTATGGAAAATCCATTTGAGTTTATCTTACCCACTCCATTTTGTGCTTCTACACATACTCCTATATTTTTAGGTAAATATATTGTGGCATTACCTACTCCACCTTCAATATTTGCTGTAACTGAATTTTTATAGTTACCACATAAGTTTAAATCCATTTCTCCTACACCCATTTCCACATTTAAATCTTTTATATTTAACTTATTTAAATCAAGTATACTGTTGCCTACCCCTAATATGACCTTTAGATCCATAGGTATATTATTATTTAAAGATATATTCCAATCGTTCTGTACATTGCGATCATTACTCTTAGTACCTGTAGGTTGTTGTAGCAAAAGCTTTCCCACATTACCGTTAACACTATAATTAACATTTGGTTTCCACTTAGGAACATTGTAGATAAATTCAGCTTTCATTAATTTATCTGAATCACCACTTAGATTTAATTTTCCAACACCAATATTAATTTCTGTTTTAACCCTTTCCGCTCCATTAAGATCTATTTCTTTAGTTTCATGTTTTGCTTCAGAAACAGTTATTTTATTATTTACATCAGAAGAAACAGATGAACATCCAACTGAAAGTAACATTATTGATGAAAATAATATTAATCCTATTTTTCTAATTTTCATGATAACCTCCTTGCATTATTTTACAATTTACTTAAATAGTACATAATAATTTCTGTATTGTAAATATATATTGACAAGATATAAAAAATTGTATAAAATTCTAAATAAGTTATCAATTTAAAACCGATGACAAGAAATAGTAGATAGAGGAGTTTAGTTTAAGCGAGTTTGGAGTGGTGTGAGCCAAGCACTGTAGCCTGTATTGAATGGGTCTTGGAGGTGTGATGCGAAATGATAGTAGCAGCAGCCGGTAGTCTACCGTTAAAAAGACAGGGTATCGAGTAAATCTGTACCTGTAAGAGATAGTTTTATACTTAGGTGGTATAACGAAATTTGGCATTTCGTCCTTTGTGGGTGAGGTGTTTTTTTATTTCTAAAAATACACTATAAGTATAGGCTAATTTGGGTGGCACCGCGGTCATTTCGTCCCATTATGTGGATGGAATGGCCTTTTTTGTATTCAAATAAGGTAATAACAACAAATATTAAGTAAAAAGTAGGAGGGTAAAGAATGTTAAATATGTCTGAAAAAAGCTTTAATAAATATAAGAATTCTAATAAAGCTTTTCCCATATTTCTAAAGATGAATGGAGATGAACTTACACCAATAGCAATTTATTATAGGCTAAAAGGTAAACACAAATTTTTACTTGAGAGTATATATTCAGAAAATGAAATAGGGAGATATTCATTTATTGGAGCAGAACCCTATATGACAATTAGAAGTTATGGCGAAAATATAATTTTATCTAGTGATAAGAAAAGAAGAGAAGTAAAAGGTAAATTTTTAGAATATGTACAACAATATTTAACTGTAGACTATGACTCTGCGGGACTTGACGTACCTTTCACTGGAGGTGCTATAGGATATGTTGGTTATGACATAGTAAGGCAATATGAACGACTTCCTTTTACAAAGGATGATGATTTAGAGGTACCAGAAGCATGTTTAATGTTTTACAAAAGCTTCATTTGTTATGACCATTTTAAACATGAACTTTATATAGTCTACAATGTTATGACTGATGACTATAAAGATTACTCAGATGTATTAAATGAGATAAATACACTGAAAAATTTAATTATGAGCAATGTTGAGACACATGAATTACATCAAGTGCAAACACATAAAGAACTAGAATCTAATGTTACTAAAGAAAAATTTTGTAACCTTGTAGATAAAGCTAAAGAATATATAAAAGCTGGAGATATATTTCAAGTTGTTTTATCACAAAGATTACAATTTAAAAATTCCTCACACCCTTTTGATGTATACAGAAGATTAAGAGCAAAAAATCCCTCTCCTTATCTTTTCTATATAGACTTTGATGATATGCAGATAGCGGGTTCATCACCAGAAAGTTTAGTTACTGTAAGTGGTAAAAAAGTAACTACCAACCCCATAGCAGGAACAAGGGTTAGAGGGAAAAGTGTGGATGAAGATTTAAAGTTAAAGAAAGAACTACTATGTGATGAAAAAGAAAGAGCCGAACATGTTATGCTTGTGGATTTAGGCAGAAATGACATAGGAAAAGTAAGCAAGTTTGGAACTGTAAATATTGATAAATTTATGGAAGTGGATTTTTATTCTCATGTCATGCATATAGTCTCCAAAGTATCTGGAGAGCTAATTGAAGGAATAGGGTATCTTGATGCTTTAAAGGCCTGTTTACCTGTAGGAACTGTATCCGGTGCTCCAAAAATAAGAGCTATGGAAATAATTGATGAGTTGGAAGAGACTAAAAGAGGAGTTTATGCAGGAGCCATTGGATACTTTTCTTTCAGTGGAAACATGGACACTTGTATTGGAATAAGAACTATTTTATTTAAGAAAAACTACGCATATATGCAGGCAGGAGCAGGTATTGTATATGATTCTGTTCCTGAAAATGAATATATGGAAACACTGAATAAAGCAATGGCAATGAGAGAGGTGATATAAATGATAGTCATAATAGACAATTACGATTCCTTTACATTTAACCTTTACCAATATATTGGTGAGATACATGACAATGTAAAAGTAATAAGAAATGATGAAATAGATATTGAAACTCTGAAGAATTTACAACCTCAGGGAATTATACTGTCACCAGGTCCGGGAATTCCGGAAAATGCGGGAATTTGCATCGATGTTATACGAAAACTCGGTAGTAGCATTCCCATACTAGGAATATGCCTTGGACATCAGGCTATAGGTAGTGCATATGGCGGAAAAGTTGTTAGAGCAGAAAGCATAAAGCATGGAAAAACTTCGCATATAACAGCTAAAGAAAATAAGTTGTTTAAAGGAATAGAAAGGTTAATAAGAGTCATGAGGTATCATTCACTTATAATAGATAGAAATACACTGCCAGAAGATATCAAAATCATAGCAGAAAGCATAGATGATAAGGTAATTATGGGTGTTAAGCATAGGGAGTATGAAGTATATGGACTTCAATTTCATCCTGAATCCATACTTACTGAACAAGGGAAAATTATAATAAAAAATTTTGTGGAGGGGATATGCAATGCTTCAGGAAGCAATTAAAAAAGTTGTCACTAAGGAAAGGTTAACGGAAGAAGAAGCCTATAGTGTCATGAATGAAATTATGACAGGCAATGGAACAAGTTCCCAGATAGGGGCATTTCTTATAGGCCTTAGGATGAAGGGAGAAGAAGTAGATGAGATTACTGGTTTTGCTAAAGCTATTAGAGATAATGCTTCACCTTTAAAACTAAAATCAAGCTATGTTATTGATACTTGTGGTACAGGAGGTGATGGAGGGAAAACCTTTAATATATCTACAGCGGTAGCAATAATAGCAGCTGCAGCAGGCATTAAAATAGCAAAGCATGGCAATAGAGCAGTCTCAAGTAAAAGCGGCAGTGCTGACGTACTTGAAAAGTTAGGGTTTAATATAAACTTGCAACCAGAAGAAGCTAGGCAATGTATAGATGAAAAAGGTATGGCGTTTCTTTTTGCACCTAAATATCATAGCGCTATGAAAAATGCAGCACTTCCAAGAAAAGAGCTTGGAATAAGAACTGTATTTAACTTATTAGGTCCTCTGACCAATCCGTCTTTTGTAAAAGGTCAGGTTTTAGGAGTTTATGATAAAGAACTAACCAAGCCTATAGCACAGGTACTTTTAAATTTAGGCTGTGAAAGAGCTATGGTAGTTTGTGGAGAAGATGGTTTAGATGAAATAACTACAACTACTATTACTCATGTAAGCGAATTAAAGGATGGAAAGATAGTAGATTATAGCATAAACCCTAAGGATTTTAAAATAAAATTAGCTACTTCGGATGATATAAAAGGGGGGACGCCAGAGGAGAATGCGGAGATACTATTTGATGTACTCAAAGGTAAAAAGGATTCCAAGAGAGACATAGTTCTTCTAAATAGTGCTGCTGCACTATATGTAGGGAAAGTATGCAGCAATATTGCGGAGGGAGTAAAGCTTGCAGAAAAAATTATTGACTCTGGAGCAGCCTATTCTAAGCTTAAAGAACTTGTAGATTATAGCAGAAGGTTCAATTAGTTTTACAGGGGAGGAGGAGCAAAATGATATTAGACGATATAGTTGCCTATAAAAAACTACAAGTAATAACTGAGAAGGAGCGCTGTCCTTTAGATAAGTTAATAGTAAACTGTGAATACAAAAATGTAAGGAATTTTAAAAAAGCATTAACTAAGCCCAATATATCCATTATTGCAGAGATAAAAAGAGCATCACCATCTAAAGGAATAATAAATGAAGATTTTGATTATATAAAAACAGCTAGGATTTACGAGAAGGTAAAGATTGACGCGGTATCTGTACTTACTGAGAGAAAGTTTTTTAAGGGAAAAGATGAATATATAGCAGAGGTTAAAAATATAAGCTCAAAGCCTATACTTAGAAAGGACTTTATAATAGATGAGTATCAGATGTTTCAATCAAAAGCTATAGGTGCTGATGCAATTTTATTAATAGTTTCAATTTTAGGAAACAAGATAAAGAATTTTTTGAACTTAGCCAAGGAACTTGGATTATACTGCCTTACGGAAGTTCATAATGAACAGGAGCTAGACTTAGCGTTATCTGCAGACTGCGACATTATAGGGATAAATAATAGGGACCTTAGAGACTTTACAGTTGATTTAAAAAATACAGAAAGGCTTATAAAGTATATACCTAAAAATACTATAGTTGTATCTGAAAGTGGTATAAAAATCTCTGAAGATATCGAATATTTGAAAAGCTTAGGTGTAAATGCAGTGCTTATAGGTGAAACCTTTATGAGAAATATAGACGAAATTCGCAATATTGAAAATCTTATACTGAAGTCAAAATCCTATGACTAGGCTATAGATATTGTAAGAGTGGAGGTGGATTATGACAAAGATAAAAATATGTGGTTTAACCAGAAAAGAAGACATAGCGTATGTAAATGAACTTCTTCCAGATTATGTTGGCTTTGTGTTTGCTAAAAGCAAAAGACAAGTGACTTTAGAGAAAGCCAAAGGACTTACTGATTTATTAGACAGGAGGATAAAAACAGTAGGGGTATTTGTAAATGAAGATGTTAAGAAAGTAAGAAGTATTGCGGAATATTTAAAGCTTGATATACTACAGTTTCATGGCAGTGAAGATGAGCATTATATAAAAGAATTTGGTGACTTTAGTATGTGGAAATCTCTAAGCATAGAAGCTCAAAAAAAGAATCTACTACCAGAAGATCAAAATAGCTACCAGCAAAAGTTAGATACCATAGGAAAATATGATATTGATGGTATCCTTTTAGATAGTAGTACGATAGGTGCAGCTGGAGGAACTGGGATAAGTTTCGACTGGAGCATAATTAAAAAAACTAAAGCTTGTAAGCCTTTAATTCTTGCAGGTGGTTTAAATGCAGAAAATATACAAAAGGCCATAGAAATAGCAGAGCCTTATGTGGTAGATGTTTCTAGTGGAGTAGAAGATCATGGTGTGAAGAATTTTTATAAAATAAATGAATTTATTAAGAGAGTGAGGGAATTTTAATGAATGGAAGATTTGGAAAATTTGGAGGACAATATGTACCTGAAACAATAATGAACCCTATAATAGAGCTAGAAAGGGAATATAATAAGGCCATTAATGATGAAAATTTCATAAATGAGTATAAATATTATCTCAAAGATTACGTAGGGAGAGAGAGTCCATTATATTTTGCTGAAAACCTAACAAGAAAACTTGGAGGAGCAAAGATATATTTAAAGAGGGAAGACCTAAACCATACTGGTGCACATAAAATAAACAATGCTTTAGGACAAGTATTGCTTGCTAAAAGAATGGGTAAAAAGAGAATTATAGCCGAAACTGGAGCAGGACAACATGGAGTTGCCACAGCTACAGCAGCAGCTATGTTTGGCATGGAATGTGAAATATTTATGGGGGAAGAGGATATAAGAAGACAAGCCCTTAATGTATTCAAGATGAAAATACTGGGGGCTAAAGTGAATTCAGTAACCTCAGGTACCGGCACCCTTAAGGATGCAGTAAATGAAGCTATGAGAGACTGGGTATCAAATGCAGAAAATACCTTTTATGTAATAGGATCTGTTATGGGCCCCCATCCATATCCAACTATGGTTAGAGATTTTCAAAGGATAATAGGAGATGAAGCAAGAAAACAGATCATAGAAAAAGAAGGACGTCTAGCTGATTATATAATAGCCTGCGTTGGAGGGGGGAGTAATGCCATGGGAATATTCTATCCATTTATAAATGATAATACAGTAAAGCTCATAGGCGTAGAAGCGGCTGGTCGTGGTGTTGATACAGATGAGCATGCAGCTACTATGAGTAAAGGATCTATTGGTGTAATTCATGGAATGATGACATATGTACTGCAAGACGAAGATGGTCAGATACTTCCTGCATACTCAGTATCTGCAGGATTAGATTATCCTGGTATTGGACCTGAACATGCTCAGTTAAAGGAAATGGGGAGAGCAGAATACGTACCTATAACAGACAAGGAAGCTTTAGACGCATTTACCTATGTTTCTTGTGCAGAAGGTATAATTCCAGCATTGGAAAGCTCTCATGCATTGGCTTATGCAATGAAACTAGCACCAAAGCTTAATAAAGACAATATCATCATTATAAACTTATCAGGACGAGGAGATAAAGACATAAATACTGTAGCTGATATAATGGGGGTGGAATTATAATGGAAAATAGGATAGATACTAAATTAAATTTAATAAAACAAAAGGGACAGAAAGCTGTAATAACTTTTATAACAGCAGGATATCCAACTTTAGATACAACTGTTGATTTGGTACTTGCTATGGAAGAAGCAGGTGCTGATATAATTGAGCTTGGAATACCTTATTCAGATCCACTAGCAGATGGAGTCATTATACAAGAAGCTTCCTCAACAGCACTTAAAAATGGAGCTAAGATATTCAAAATAATGGATACAGTAAAACTTATCAGAGCTAAAAGTCAGATTCCTCTTGTTTACATGGTGTATTATAATTCTATATTTAAATATGGAATGGAAAAGTTTATTAGAGAAGCTAAAGAGGTTGGGATTGATGGAATTATAATACCAGATTTACCAATAGAAGAAAGAAAAGATATTTTAGAAATAGCAGATAAATATAATATATATTTAATACCATTAGTAGCACCAACTTCAAAAGAGCGTATAAAGAATATAACTGATGGTGCTAAAGGTTTTATATATTGCGTATCAACTATGGGAGTCACAGGCGTTAGAAATAAAATAAGTACTAATATAGAAGAATATATGAAAACAGTAGCATCTTATACTGAAAAGCCTAAAGCCTTGGGTTTTGGAATATCCAATGCTAAAATGGCTGAAGAATTTAAAGGTTATTGTGATGGTATTATTATTGGAAGTGCCATTATAAAAAAAATAATGGAATCTGCAAATAAAGAGGAAGCTATTGAGAAGGTAAGGAATTTCATATATGAAATTAGTATAGTTTGCAAAGATAAATAGAGATAATGAATTTGGAGAAAATTTAACGGATTTAAGTAAAATGCTAAATTGAAATACAAGAAAATATTTACCATTCTACAAAAGTAGTGTGCAGTCTTTATAAAAGTAAGGGCACACTGCTTTTATTTTACCGTAGATAAACATATGAAATATTGACAATATGTGACTGGTAATTGTGATAATTTTAACATTTATAATGTAAATCATTACAATCAATTAAATAAAATTAAATTATTCGTAAAAAATACGAAAATACTTGTACACTTCATACATATACATGCTTTTCTACGAATGCTATTATAATAGCATAAAGCAAGGGAATTCAAATAAATAATCAATTTATAATCTAGAAAAGTGAGGTGTAAATGATAATGAATACTAACATTGTTGACAAGGTGAGTATGGATGATGTATATGAGAACGATAGAAAACACATAATTCACTCATGGTCGGTGCAATCTAAGCTCAATCCTTTAGTGGTTAATGAAGCAAAAGGGTGTTATTTTAAAGATAATAAAGGAAAAGAATATTTGGATATGGCCGCTCAGCTGGTAAACCAAAATATCGGACATCAACATCCAAAGGTTATAAAAGCTATAAAGGAACAAGTAGAAAAGCTTTGCTACGTTGTTCCAAGCTTTGCTACAGAATCCCGTAGTTCACTTGCTAAGTTATTAAGTGAGATCACTCCAAAAGGCATAAATCACTTCTTTTTTACTAACGGAGGATCTGATGCAAATGAAAATGCAATTAAGATAGCAAGAATGGCAACTGGAAAATGGAAGATTATTTCACGCTATCGTTCGTATCACGGTTCTACTTATGGAGCAATAGCAATGACAGGAGATCCTAGAAGGCCGCCAGTTGAACCTGGAATGCCTGGTGTTGTTAGAGTGTTTGATCCATATTGTTATAGATGTACTTTTGGCAAAGAACAAGGCAAGTGTAATATGGAGTGTGTGAAGCATATTGAAGAAACAATTATGTATGAAAATCCTGATACTGTAGCAGCTATAATTATAGAAGCTGTAACTGGATCTAATGGAATTTTTATTCCTCCAAAAGAATATTTTACTGAACTTAGAGCACTATGTGATAAATATAATATACTTCTTATTGTTGACGAAGTTATGAGTGGATTTGGCAGAACTGGAGAATGGTTTGGTATTGATAACTTTGAAGTGCTTCCTGATATAATGACTATGGCAAAAGGTATAAATTCTGGTTATATACCATTAGGTGCCGTAGGTTTATCTGATGAAGTTACAAAAGCTATATATGATAAAAATCTTTTCTGTGGGCTCACATATAGTGGTCATCCTGTAGCCTGTGCGGCAGCTGTTGCAACCATAAAAGCCTATAAAGAAGAGAAAGTAATTGAGAACGCAAAATTACAAGGTACTTTAATGACAGAACTTTTAGAAGAACAGATAAAGAAGCATAAATCCATAGGTAATGTGAGAAATATAGGTTTATTTGGTTGTATAGAACTTGTTAAGAATCGCAATACTAAAGAACCTATTGTTCCATGGAATGGAAGTGGAGAAGTAATGGATAAGGTGAAAAAATCATTGATGGATGATGGTATTTATATGTATATTAGATGGAACTATATCTTCATTGTACCACCTTGTATAATCAACGAAGAAGAAATGAAAAAGGCATTTATCTCAATAGATAAAGCATTAGATATTGCTGATGGCTATGTAGAATAATAATTTGCACTATACACCCATAATTAAACAAAACTGAATTTAAATTACAAATAATTTGAGATATAATCAAATATAATAGTGTATTGATTATATTTTAAAATACTGTATGTACAGCGAGGTTGAATTATGGGTGTTAGAATTGATCAGTTAATAAACTTACCTGAATTAAAGGATTTAAAGCTAGTAGGCGGGAATAAGGGAGTTTCTAAAATAGTAACATGGGTTCATGCTTTGGAAACTCCAGATCTTATAAAATACGTAAAAAATGATGATTTAATAATGCTTACAGGCATAGGAATTTTAAACAATACATTAGGTTTAATTGAAATGATAGAAGGACTTATTGAAAAAAAGGCATCAGGACTTATTGTAAATACTGGTAGATATCTTACGGAGATCCCTATTGAAGTAAAGAAACTTGCAGATAAAAATGATTTTCCAGTGTTTGAAATTCCTTGGGAAATTAGTTTAGCTGAAATAACTAGAGTTATATGTGGAGATATAATAAAAAGGCAGTTGGAGGAGATCGCCTGTCAAGACTTATTAAAGAATATTATATTTAATAACAAGATTATTTACGAAGATTTTATAGAAAAGATTTCAGCCTATGGTTACAGCTATCTGAATTTATTTAGAATAATTATTGTAAAAATGAATAAATTTGAAAAATATCTATCCTTTAAAAATATTGAAGATGAGCAAAACATAGCTCATGCCAAGAACTGCTTTCTAAGAACGGTAAACAATGCAGTTTGGGACCCTAGGTATAGAGCAGTAAGCTTTTTACAAAATGACTCTATTGTTTTGCTTATAATTAATGAAAAAGATAAGTTTACTAACTTAAAGAATCTTTTACAGACCATTAGAGAAAGCATTAAAAATGGTTTTCCTGATGTCGGTATAAGTATAGGAATTGGTAATGCTTATACGGAGCTTTCAGGAATAAAAAAGAGCTATATAGAAGCAGAGAAAGCTTTAAAAGCAATAAAGGCAGAAGAACATATGGGTGAAACCATGTACTATTCAAATATAGGAGCATATAAGCTGCTTACTGAAATAGAAAATGTAAGCAGTTTAAAGGAGTATTACGACGCTACAATTGGAAGATTAGAACAATATGATGCACAAAATGGTACAGATTTCACCAAAATATTTTATATATTCCTTCAAGAAAATGGGCATTACGTACAAACAGCACAAAGGCTTTATATGCATAGGAATACATTGATATATAAAATCAATAAAATACAAGAAATATTGAAACAGGATCTAACAGATGTAAAGGTAAGAGTAGAATTTTATCTTGGATATCTGATAAAACAGATGAATGACTTTTAATATTAAAATAATTATATTGTTGCGTAAGCAAATTTAGGGGGGTTACTATGAGCGAAGTAAAAAAATTAGGGTTTTTTGTTAATGGAAAATTTCATGAATCAAGAACAGATAAATATATGAATGTATTTAATCCAAGTACAGGAGAAGTATTAGCACAAGCACCTTGCTGCACAGAAGAGGATGTTAACTGTGCAATAAAAGCAGCAAGCGACGCATTTTCTTCCTGGTCTCAACAACCTGTAATGAAAAGAGTACAAGTATTATATAAATTTAGAGAGCTTATAGATGAGCATGCTGAAGAGCTCACTAGGATGGTAGCAACAGAACACGGAAAAGTGTTGGAAGAATCAAGAGGAGACATAATGAAAATTAAGGAGTGTGTAGAATTTGCATGTGGTGCTCCTACATTAATGATGGGGGAATCACTTATGGATACCTCTACAGGATACGATACTGTTCTATATCGTGAACCTTTAGGAGTTTTTGCAGGTATAGCTCCATTTAATTTTCCAGGTATGGTACCAATGGGATGGATGGCCCCTCTTTGTATAGCAGCAGGTAATACTATTGTTATAAAAGCATCCTCAATGACACCTATGACTGCTTTAAGATGTGCAGAACTTTGGAAGGAAGCTGGTCTTCCAGATGGCGTTTTAAATATAGTTACCTGCAGCAGAAAAGAAGCTGAGATATTCTTAAAACATCCTGATATAAAGGGTATAACCTTTGTTGGATCAACTTCTGTTGGCTTGCATATATATGCAACAGCAGCAGCTAATGGTAAGAGAGTGCAAGC
Source organism: Clostridium nitrophenolicum (assembly GCF_055391695.1). Lineage (NCBI taxonomy): Bacteria > Bacillati > Bacillota > Clostridia > Eubacteriales > Clostridiaceae > Clostridium > Clostridium nitrophenolicum. Next base: position 3,962,460 of record NZ_AP042469.1, on the reverse strand, counting down.
GTTATGTGAAGCAAAAAATCATGGACTTGTGTTAGAAGATGCAGCATTAGAAAGAACAGCTCGCGGTATTATAAACTCTTCTTTTGGATGTGCAGGAGAAAGATGTATGGCTCTTCCAGTGGTAGTAGCTCATGAAAGTATAGCAGATAAGCTAGTAGAACTTATTGTACAATATGCAAAGGAACTTAAAGTAGGTCCTGCATATGATGAAAAATCTCAACTTGGTCCTGTAGTAACAGAAGAACACAGAAGCTTTGTGTTAAAGTGGATAGAAAAAGGATTAGAGCAAGGAGCAAAACTTGTATTAGATGGTCGTAAAACTAACGTAGAAGGATATGAAAAAGGCTTTTATCTTGGACCTACAATACTTGATCATGTAACTCCAGAGATGACAGTAGGAGATAGTGAGATATTTGGGCCAGTATTATGTATAAAGAGAGTTAAGAATTTTGAAGAAGGACTAAAAGTCATGAATAACAATCCATTTGCAAATGGGTCAGTAGTGTTTACGCAAAGTGGATACTATAGTCGCGAATTTGCTAGGAGAACCCATGGCGGCATGGTAGGAATAAATGTAGGAATTCCAGTTCCAGTAACAATGTTTCCATTTACAGGTCATAAAAATTCCTTTATTGGTGATTTGCATTGTTTAGGTAAAGATGGAATAAGATTTTATACAGAAACTAAGGCAGTAACTACTAGATGGTTTGATGAAGATGAGATGAAGAATACTAAGGTAGATTCCTGGGATGGGTCACTAGGAGGAAAATAAAGTTATATATTAAAAGAAACTTCGATAAAATAATTTTATCGAAGTTTTTCCTGTGTTTCAAAATTACTATTTATTCAATGAGGGCATAGAGTAAATGATATCACCTAAAAGTTCTGCCTCTTTCATATCATGAGTTACAAGTATAACAGTTCGTTTATCCTCTTTATGAAGCTTTAAGAATTCATCTATTATTTCCATTTTTAACTTATCATCTAGTCCTTTAAAGGGTTCATCCATTAAGAGCAATCTACTTTTATAAGCAAAAGCCCTAGCTATAGCAACCCTTCTTTTCATACCTCCGCTTAATTTGCTTGGAAGTTTATGTTTATATTCAGATAGCTTAACCATGTTTAAATATTTATTTATTATAGTATTCATATCTTCTTTATTCATTGTAGATTTCAATACAAAGGCTATATTTTCATAAACTGTAAGATGAGGAAGGAGTCTGTCCTCTTGAAATATGTACGATATGCTATTATTAGGTGAAATTATTTGCCCGTTATAGTCTTTTTCAATACCACCTATAATGTTTAAGAGTGTAGTTTTTCCGCAGCCGGAAGGACCTGTAATAACAGTAATTTTATTTTTTATAAAATTCATACTGAAGTTGTATAGAACTTTACGATTTTCATAGGATTTACATAAGTCTTTTATTTGCACTTCGTAGTTATTTAATAGTTTCATAAATACCATCCTCGATTAACTGAAGTTATTTTTCTTTTTAGGCATATGAAAAGAAATAAGAGACCAAATATGCGAGAATACTGGTCTATTATTTATTTGATTATGCCTTAATATAGAGTTTAAATATATATTCAAAGATAAAACTTAATAAGACGACCACAATAGTCCATGCAAAGAGTTCCGCTGTTTCTAAAGTTGATTTAGCATTTAGTAGATTCAAACCTATAGAATATTTTGGAGTGCTTAAAACTTCAGAAGTCACGGAAACTTTCCATCCAAGACCTAAACACATCAATATTCCAGAAATGATATAATGGCTTATTGAAGGCAAATAAATGTCTTTTATTATATATTTATTCTTTACTTTATATACATTAGCCATTTGAACCAATTGTACATCTACAGATTTTATTCCATGAAGCACATTAGTATATATTATTGGAAAGCACATTAGTATAGTAGTAAATATAGCTACATAGGAAGACTTAAACCAAACTAAAGCTAAAATTATTATGGACATAACGGGAGTAGATTTTATACATACAATTAATGGTTCTAATAATTCTTCTATAAATTTATTAACTCCTGCAATAACCCCTGTTAACACTCCTACGCCTATTGATAGAAAAAGCCCTAATATAACTCTAAATACACTGCTGAAAACACTTTTCCAGAAATAACTTTTCCCAATAAGCACTATTAAGATCTTTAAAACTTCAATGGGGGAGGGAAGTAGGATTGGTTTATTAATAAAAAGGGAGCAAAGCTCCCAAATTAACACCCAAAACATTAATATTCCTATTTTTCTAGTTTCCTTTGTAATAGAAATTTTCATCTGGTAGTTTTCCTCCAATGGATTTTGGATCATTTTGTTCTAAAACTTTGTAGAATTTATCCAAGGAATCTTTGCCATCTTTTGCGCTTATAAATACTATATTACACTTTGGAATAGCCATTTCTGCAATTTTAGCATTTGGAAGTATACTATTCTTTTCTATAAGCTTTGATGCATCTTCTTTATTTTTATTTACAAAATCTACAGATTCTTTATATTTAGCTAAGAATTCTTCTGCATCTTTTCCCCTTTTTTCTAAGAAGTCTTTTCTAAATACTAAGGTTCCCATTACTAGCTTGCTATTGCCTTCTGATACTTTTTCCCATTCTTTAGTTAAGTCTATAGCTACTTGCAAGTCTTTGTCCTTCATTTTTGTCGTAGTTACAAAAGGTTCTGGTAAAACAGCTATTTTGACTTCCTTTGAAGCTACTGCTGCAGCTAGATCACTATGCTGCATTTTGTATTCAATTTTAACATCTTTATCTGGTTCCAGTCCGTTTTTCTTTAATATGTAGTTAAGTACAAACTCTGGAGTAGAACCTTTTCCGCTGGAATAAATAGTTTTTCCCTTTAAATCCTTTATATCTTTTATTGTATTACCATTTTCAACAATGTATAGAATTCCTAAGGTGTTTATACCTGCTAATTGAATTCCACCTTTTGTTTTATTATATAAAACCGGTGCAAGATTAGATGGCACTGCAGCACCGTCTAACTCACCGTTTACAATCTTAGATACTAATTGGTCTGGAGAATCAAACAAGGTAATATCATAAGCATCCTTGTTTTCCTCCATAAGTTTAACTATACCCATACCTGTAGGGCCTTTTAGTGCAGCTATTTTAACTTTTTCTTTTTTAGTTTCCTTAGAAGCTTGTCCAGTGGTGCTGGAGTCTTTTGAGCAGCCTATTGCAAACAATGTTGAAGTCACAAGCATGAATGCCATAAGCAATGTTCCTATTCTTTTTTTCATAATATCCCTCCTGTCTTATAGGCTTTAATATTTACAAAAGCCTTATAGACTTTATGTTTTGCTCCAAATATAATTATATAACAAATTACCATTAGTATCTATATATTGTAAAATTTTTATCCGGTGATTACCAGCTCTAATACTCCCATCTTATTATATAAGTACAAAACTTATATAATTATATTAAGTTTTCAAATGATTTTAAGGTCCATAATGTAGGAAAATGAAGTTAAAGACATTTAATTCCAAAATTTTAGGATATGATTTGAGTTAAATTATGTATATAATATATTATGTTGGTTAAATAAACTAGAGAATTTTATCTTTGGTTTATTCATAAAAAAACAAAGGAGATTTAGAAGATGAGGTGTAAGACATTTATAAGTAAATTGTTATTTGTGTTTTTTGTTGCATCTATAATCACAGCTGTACCTGCAGGAAAGGCTCATGCTGATGCTTATAAGGTTGTAACGTTAGGAGCAGATTTAACAAAACAACAAAAGGAAGACATGCTAAAGTATTTTGGTGTTACTAAGGAAGAAGCTAATATATTAGAAGTTAATAGAGATGAGGAAGTTAAGTACCTTGGTGGTGTAGCTTCTGAAAAACAGATAGGAACAAAGTCTATATCCTGTTCTTATGTAGAACCTACTACAAAAGGCGGATTGAAGGTATCTACAAATAATATATATTGGGTTAATGAAAATATGATAAAAAATGCTCTGATTACTGCAGGTATAGAGAACGCCAATGTTAAAGCGTCAGCTCCATTTAATGTATCTGGTACTGCAGCACTTACAGGAATATTGAAAGGATTCGAAAACAGTACTGGTGGTAAAAAGATTGATGAAAACAAAAAGAAAGTTGCTAATGAAGAAATTGTTACTACTGGTAATTTAGGTGAGAAAATTGGACAGGATAAAGCAGCCAGTTTAATAAATGAAGTCAAAAAAGAGGTTATTAAAGAGAAGCCTAAAAATGAAAAAGAAATAGAAAAAATAGTGTTAAATGTAACTAACAATTATAACATTAATTTAAGCAGCGATGATATTAAGAATATAACTTCTTTAATGAGTAAGATAAATGGTTTAAATTTGGACTTTAAACAGATGAAAAATCAGTTAAATGATGTAACAAATCAACTAAAACAAAACTTAAATAGTGATCAGGCTAAGGGTTTCTTTAGTAATCTATTTGATGGAATCAAGAACTTTTTCTCAAAGCTTTTTTCCTAGATTATAGTGAAAATACTAAAGAATATATAAGTAACATATAATACAAAGGAGTGCGCAAATAATTTAAAAGTATATAAAGAGCTTCTTAGTTATATAAAGTAAAGCCTATATCGTATCTTACATGGTAATTTAAGATACGATATAGGCTAATCTTATTTTCATCCTTCAATTCTTCTATACTACCTAACTGAACAATTAAATCTTACTTACCTTCTTTTAATTTACTAATTTCTTCATAGAATTGCTTTATTTTATCTTTTAGAGCAGCTACTATACTCATCAGGAATGGACAACCCCTCTTTCTCGTCATCCCATGCTAATGAGCTCATTTTCCATCCATTTGGTGTTTTAATAAATTGTATAGTTTTCATTCCTTTAGTTTCAAATGTTGCACCTGACAATACTCCCGATTTTTTATAGAGACTGAAACGGTGAGCAATATTGCCAAATATTTCAGTTTTTTCGAACAATTCTTCTTCCTTGAAGTCAATCAGCACTCCCTCATTTAGCATCTTCTCACGAGGCTCAATAAACTGCTGAAGGTTGTAAATTTCAGGGGTGGAATCAGTATTCTTAATAATTACCCCTTCAGGTATAAACAGTTGGTTTATAGCACTTAAATCTACTTTACATCCTTCTTTAACAGAAAATAAGCCAAAAAAAGTGTGTATTAATTCATCTAGAATCGATTTTGTTTCTGATGTCCATTGATTTTCTTCTACGATTTTTATTTTTGATTTCATATATTATTTTCTCCTTTTCAATTTCTAGTATGGTCATAACTCTACTAAGTGTTTAATTTTGTATACCTCTTTATATATTATTTATTTTTCTGATTTCCTAATATCTTACCATTCAATATTATACTAAATTATAACATATACAGTCTTAAGAGAGTAACCTATTTTCCTGTATCGACGTAAAATAAAACACTGCAAACTTTTATTGCTTGCAACGCTTTAAAAGAATAATACGCTACTCAATATAGTAGTAATTTTAAAACTATGAATTGATGGTTTTTAAAAAACTTTATAAATTTTTAAAAAATAGTGAAAAAGGTATTTAAAAAATTTTTAAATATGGTATAATAAACTTAAAGTTGGTAACGTTACCAGAAACGTTACCGAAAACGTTGCCGAAAATACTAATCATAAAATATAAAGGTACAAGCAATTGAAAATACTATTAAAGATAGCTTTTACAAGTTTTATTTTATAGAATTTAAGTAAACGTTGTAAAAATATTTTTAGAGGAGAGTTATTAATGAGCGATTTTACCATAAAAGATATATCACGAATTGCAGGTGTTGGAGTAAGCACTGTATCAAGGGTTCTAAATAATCATCCAGACGTTAAGCCAGAAACAAGGCAAAAAGTATTAAGCGTTATAGAGGAGTTTAATTACATACCTAACAATAGTGCAAGAAATCTAAAAAGAAATACTTCAAATAATATTGGTGTTTTAATTAAAGGTATTCATAATCCATTTTTCTCCGGTATGATAAAGTCCATAGAAGAAAAAATAGATGATAAAGGATATTCTATGTTTCTTCACTACAATGAAACTAATCCTAATGATTTTGATGCAGCTGTTGAACTTATTAAAGAGAAAAAACTAAAAGGATTAATATGTCTTGGAGGTGACTTTGATAATTTAGATAAAGAACAGATAGAAAATTTAGATACGCCATTAGTTCTCACATCAACAAGTATTATTGAAAATTTAGATAAAGGCTTTTTTTCAAGTGTAATAATAGAAAATGAAAAGGCAGCATATAATGCAGTAGACTATATATGTAAATTAGGTCACAAAAAAATTGGAATTATAACTACTGGAGAACAGGATAGAAGTATTGGAAAATTAAGATTTGAGGGCTATAAGAAGGCACTTTTAAAAAATAATATTGAATATAATTCAAGCCTCATGGAAATAGGGCACTATACTTTTGAATCTGGATTTGAGGCAATGAACAGATTGCTGGATAAAAACTTGGATATTACAGCATTATTCGTAACTACTGACGTTATGGCTATAGGGGCTTCAAAGGCAATATTAAGCAAAGGACTTAAAATTCCAGAAGATATTTCTGTAATGGGTTTTGATGGAATAGATTATGCTCAGTTCTTCCATCCATCGCTGACTACTGTTAGGCAGCCAGTAGAAGAGATGGGAGAAAAAAGTGTAGACATTTTATTTCACTTAATTAAAAATAAGAAAAAACATCAGCATATAGTGCTAGAAACAGAATTATTAGAAAGAGAATCTTGTAAAAAAATCGATTAGGGAGGAAGGTCATGGCTAAAGTATTTTTAAAGAAGGTTGAAAAAGTTTATGAAAATGGATTCAAAGCTGTTCATGGAGTTGATTTGGAAATAAATGATGGAGAATTTATGGTTTTTGTAGGACCATCAGGCTGTGCTAAATCTACTACTTTAAGAATGATAGCAGGTCTTGAAGAAATTTCAGGAGGAGAAGTCTACATAGGAGACAAGCTAGTAAATAATATTCCACCTAAAGATAGAGGGATTGCAATGGTTTTTCAAAACTATGCATTGTACCCACATATGACAGTTTATGAAAATATGGCTTTTTCATTAAAAATAAAGAAAACACCAAAGAATGTTATTGATGAAAAGGTTAAAGAAGCGGCAAAAATATTAGATTTGGAGACTGTGTTAAATAGAAAACCTAAAGAACTGTCAGGAGGACAAAGACAAAGGGTAGCAGTTGGACGGGCTATAGTTCGTGATCCAGATGTGTTTCTCTTTGACGAACCACTATCAAATCTTGATGCAAAACTAAGGGTTCATATGAGAGTAGAAATTTCTAAGCTTCATAAAAGATTAAAGTCAACTATGATATATGTTACCCACGACCAGGTAGAGGCAATGACAATGGGTGATAGAATATGTGTAATGAATCTTGGTAAGATTATGCAGGTAGACACTCCTCTTAATTTATATAGCTATCCTGCGAATAAGTTTGTAGCTGGATTTATTGGTTCTCCTGCAATGAACTTTTTAGAGGGAGAATTAATTGATAAAAATACATATGTAGCTGTAAAAATAGGCGATACAGAATTAGCATTACCACAAAACAAAGGTGATAAAGTAAAGAAATACTTAGGAAAAAAGATTTGGTTCGGTATTAGACCAGAACATATTGGATTAAGAGAATGTAACACTTCTGCTGCAGTGAATGGAGTAATTGATGTTGTGGAGCATATGGGAAACGAATCTTTTGTATACTTTAATTTTGCTGGAAGCCAATTTGTTGCAAAAGTAGATATATGTGATTCAAAGGACTTAGAATTTGGAGAAAACAAAAAGTTTATGCTTTACATGGAGAATTGCCACATATTCAACTTTGAAAGTGAAGAAAATATATCTTTATAACTAAGAGCTTAATTTTAAATCACTATTAAAAAGGTAACCATACTGCCAAATTTATAAGGCAGTTTAATAAAAGTTCAAAATTAGGGGGGAAAATTATATGAAGAATATCAAAAAGGTTATGGCATTAGCTATTACTTCAATGATGCTTGCATCATCACTAGGATTAGCTGGATGCTCATCAAAATCTGAAAGTGCATCTGGTGGAAAAGATGCTGTAACACTAAACATATTCCAATTTAAAGTTGAGATGGCTAAAGAATTGGAAGAAGCTGCAAAAGCATACTCCGCAGATCACCCAAATGTTAAAATCAATATTGAAACCGTTGGTGGTGGAGCGGATTATGGTGCTGCACTTAGAGCCAAAATTCAGTCTGGTGCAGAACCAAATATATTTAATATAGGTGGACCTCAAGACGTTAAAGATTGGCAATCAAGACTTGTAGACTTATCAGGCGAACCATGGGTAAAACAAGCTGTTGATGGAGTGTTGCCAGGAGTAACTGTAGACAATAAAGTTTATGGAATGCCATTTGCAGTTGAAGGTTATGGATTTGTATACAATAAAGGCATTTTCGAAGCTGCAGGAATAGATGCTAAAAATATTAAAGACTATGCAAGCTTAGAGGCTGCAGTAAAAACTCTTGATGCTAAGATAAAATCAGGAGAGTTAAAGAGCAAATACCCAAAATTAGAAGCAGTATTTGAACTTCCAGCTAAAGAAGATTGGGTAACTGGATTACATGCGTCAAATGCAGCACTAGGACAAGAATTTAAGAGCGGTTTAGAAGCCTTTAATGCTAAAAAAGTTGATTTTAAATATGGAGATGGATTAAAAGCATTAATAGACTTACAAGCTAACTATTCACCAAGCAAAGACTCAAAAGGAAAATTAAATGCAGTTGATTATGCAACTCAAGTTGGTCAAGGTATTGCAATTGAACGTGTTGCTATTGTTCAACAAGGAAACTGGATTTTTAATGATGTTAAAAAAGTAGATGAAAAAGTTGCAAATAACTTAGACATATTGCCAATGCCAATTAAAGGTGGAAAAGAAGATACAATTCCAGTAGGAGTTCCAATGTATTGGGCAGTTAACAATAAAGGTTCAGAGTCGCAACAAAAAGCTGCTAAAGAATTTTTAAACTGGTTATATACTTCTGATAAAGGTAAAGATTTTGTTGTTAATAAATTCTTCTTTATACCTGCATTAAAGGGATATGAAAAATTCCAACCTAAGGATGCTCTTGGTGCTGCAGTTAACAGATATGTTCAAGCAGGAAAGACATCACCATGGGTATTCATGGGATATCCAACTGGATGGGGTCAGAAGGTTCTTGGACTAGAAATTCAAAAGTATTTATCTGGTGAAGAAAAGTGGGAAGATCTTGTAAAGAATTCTCAAGCTAAGTGGACAGAAATGAGAAAATAATAATTAACTATGGGGAGAGATTTTTTCTCTCCTCAAATTATATAAAAACAAGATAAGGGAGGTTACTATGAAAAAGTCAAAGTTATGGTTTAGTTTCTTCGTTGGGCCTATACTAATTGCATTTCTACTGGTTGTAATTATACCTGCTTTATTAGGAATATATTATTCTTTTACTGATTGGAATGGTATAGAAAACAAAGCAGCATTTATTGGAGTTGCAAACTATTTAGAGATATTTAAAAAAGAAAACGGATTTTTGCGAGCCTTTATATTTACTGCAAAATTCTCTATTGTATCTGTTTTTATGATAAATTTAATTGGTTTTGGACTAGCGCTTCTGGTTACTAGAGAAATGAAAGGCAGTAATATTTTAAGAAGTATTTTCTTTATGCCAAACATGGTTGGAGGACTTATACTTGGATTCATATGGCAATTTATTTTTACAAAAGCTTTTGATGCAATAGGCATCAAACTAGGACTAGATTTCCTGCGAGGCTGGCTCTCAACTACAGGAACTGGTTTTTGGGGATTAGTAATATTAATGTCTTGGCAGATGTCAGGCTATATGATGGTTGTCTACATAGCTGCACTTCAAGGTATTCCGGAAAATCTATTGGAAGCTGCGGAAATAGATGGAGCAAATTCTTTTGAAAAGCTTGTGAATATAACAATTCCACTTGTAGCACCTGCATTTACAGTAGGACTTTTCCTAACACTGTCTAACTCTTTTAAATTGTTTGATCAAAACTTATCTCTTACAGGTGGTGCCCCATATGGATCAACTGAAATGTTAGCATTGAATATTTACAGTTCCGCATTTGTTTACAATAAATTTAGCTTAGCTCAAGCTAAAGCAGTAGTATTTTTAATTGCAGTAGCTGCGATAACATTGACACAATTAAGCTTTAGTAAGAAAAAGGAGGTAGAAATGTAATGAAAAAAAGCCTTCAAAAAAATATATTATGGAGCATATTTGCGTGTTTTGTAGCAATTATATTCTTAGCACCATTGTATATTGCCTTTACAAATTCTTTTAAAACTCAAAGAGGTATTTACACGAATGTTATAAGTATTCCTTCAAAGGATGTCTTTACACTAGGGAATTATGTTCAGGCCTTTAAAGACTTAGAATTTTTTCATTCTTTCATGAATTCTTTTTTAATTACAACATCTAGTACTTTACTTATAGTAATTTTTGCTTCAATGGCTGCTTGGATGTTAGTTAGATCAAAGACGAAATTAAGTAAATTCTTATTCTTTTTATTTGCAATAGCTATGCTTATCCCATTTCAAGCTGTAATGCTGCCTCTTATCAATCTAATGGGAAAATTACATTTATTAAACCCTGTAGGAATAGTACTCATGTATTTAGGCTTTGGATCTAGTTTATCAATAATTATGTACCACGGTTTTATTAAAAATATACCAGTAGAACTAGAAGAAGCAGCAACTATTGATGGTTGTAACAAATTGCAGATATTTTGGCTCATTGTTTTTCCATTATTGAAGCCAATAACTGTAACTATAAGTATTTTAAATGCTATGTGGATATGGAATGATTTCTTACTGCCTCAACTCGTTATAAATAAACCGGGATGGCAAACTCTTCCACTTAAAATGTTCTATTTCTTTGGAGAGTATTCTAAACAATGGAACTTGGCATTAGCAGGGCTTGTTTTGGCAATGATTCCAATAATCATATTCTATCTATTTGCTCAAAAACATATAGTAAAAGGAATTACTCAAGGATCTATTAAGTGATGAACTTTTTACTCATGAGGTGATAATAATGAAAGTTTATAAATTAAATGATAATGTAGTTAAATATACTTTTGGAAATCCTATAAATACTGATGCTGTAGTTTTAAGCGATGAAGAACTTTATAAAGATGATATTGATTTCTTTAATATAAAGGCTGAAGAAGACTTAAGCTTTAGTTATATAATGCACAAAACTGATATTGTATATGGACTTGGTGAAAATCAAAGAGGAATGAATAAGAGAGGCGGAATATATGAGGCCTTTTGCAGTGATGATCCAATGCATACTCCAGACAAAAAATCATTATATGGTGCTCATAACTTTATAGTTATAGATGGAAAAAACAAATTTGGAGTTTTTGTTGATTGTCCGGGAAAAGCTGTCTTTGATATAGGTTTTTCTCACAAAGATGAGTTGAAAATTAAAATAGAAGAAAAAGATGCAAATATTTATATTATCAATGGAAAGTCAGCAAAACAGATTGTAAAGGAATTTTTAAATATCATTGGTGAAACCTATGCTCCTCCAAAGTGGGCCTTTGGATATCAGCAATCTAGATGGAGCTATGAAGATGCTAATGCTATTAACAAAATTGCAGATAAGTTTATAGAGAATAAAATTCCCTGCGATGCAATTTATCTTGACATTGATTACATGGAGAGCTTTAAAGATTTTACCATAGATGAAAAAGCTTTTCCAAACTTTAAAACCTTTGTACAAGATCTTAAGAATAAGGGCTTTAGGCTTATACCTATAATTGATGCAGGCGTTAAGATAGAAAAGGATTATGACGTTTGTGAGGAAGGTGTACAAAAGGGTTATTTTTGTACTGATGAAAATGGTAATAATTTCATTGCTGCGGTTTGGCCAGGAAGATGTCATTTCCCAGATTTTTTAAATAGTGAAGCAAGAAGATGGTTTGGTCTTAAATACAAAAATCTTACTGAATTAGGTATAGAAGGTTTTTGGAATGATATGAATGAACCAGCCCTATTTTATACAAATAGAGGGTTAAAAGAAGCAATTGAAGCGGCAAAGGCTTCTGAGAAGGAAAATTTAGATATTTATTCTTGTTTTGCTTTAAAAGATAAATTTATTAATATGTCAAATAACATAGAAGATTATAAAAGCTTTTATCATAACATAGATGGAAAACTTATAAATCATTATAAGGTTCATAATCTCTATGGTTATAATATGACCAGAAGTGCAGCAGAGGGATTAAAGGAAATAGAAAATAATAAAAGATTCTTATTATTTTCCAGAGCTTCATATATAGGAATGCATAGATACTCTGGTATATGGACTGGAGATAATAGTTCTTGGTGGGAACATATATTACTAAATATAAAAATGATGCTATCTTTAAATATGTGTGGATTCTTGTATATTGGTGCAGATACTGGCGGATTCAGCAATAATGCTAATAGCCAGTTAGTTATAAGGTGGACACAATTTAGTTTATTTACACCGTTGTTTAGAAACCATTCTGCTATGGGAACTAGATTCCAAGAACCTTTCTCCTTTGATGAAGAAACAAATAGCATACTTAAAAAAGCAATAGAACTTAGATATGCTCTAATACCATATATTTATTCTGAGTATATGAAAGCAGTTAAGAATAGAGATATGTATTTTTTACCACTATCCTTCGTATATGAAGATGAAATGTCAAAAAGAATAGAAAATCAGTTGTTATTAGGAGATTCTCTAATGCTTACTCCTATATATGAAGAAAATGCAATAGGAAGATATGTTTACCTTCCAGAGGATATGCTTTTGTGGAAGGTTAAGGAATATGAGAAGAGTAAGTACAGCATAGTTAAGCAGGGGCACCATTATATAGATGTAGATTTAGATGAAGTACCAATTTTTATTAGAAAAAATAAAATGTTAGTTTTAGGCAAACATGCACAAAATGTTGAAAAGCTAGATAATAAAGAGTTAAATATAATAGCTTTTGTAAAGGACAAAGCAGAATATATTTACTATGATGATGATGGAAAAACCTGTGGTTATAAAAATAATAGATATACAGAAATATTTATTCAAATTGAAAAGACAGAAAAAGATTATGTAATAACCGTTGAAAATAGAGGAAATGAATTTGTTAAAGAATTAAATTTTGAAATAGTTGATATTGACGGAAACATAAATAGAAAAAAGATTTACTTAAATGGATAAAGGAGAAGGGCAATGATTACAAGAAGTAGCGGTATTTTAATGCATATTGCATCTTTGCCTAGCCCATATGGAATTGGAACCTTTGGCAAGGAAGCTTACGAGTTTATAGATTTTTTAGTAGAAGCAGGGCAAAGTTATTGGCAAATACTTCCTATAGGACCTACAGGAGCGGGAGATTCACCATATCAATCCTTTTCAACCTTCGCAGGTAATCCATATTTTATAGATTTGGATTTACTTAAAGAAGAGGGAATACTTACAAAAGAAGAGTATGAAAATGTGGATTTTGGTAATGATCCTGAAAAAGTAGATTATGAAAAAATGTTTAACAATAAAATGCCTATATTAAGAATTGCTTTTCAAAATAGCAAAGGAAAGTATAAAGATGAAATAAAAAGTTTTAGATTTGAAAATAAGGCATGGCTTGAGGACTATGCATTATATATGGCTGTAAAATCAGAATTTGATTTGAAGTCCTGGCAGGAATGGGATACAGATATTAAATTAAGAAAGAAAGCAGCTTTAGAGCATTATAAGGAAGAATTGAAAAATGAAATAGATTACTGGGTATTTTTACAACACATATTCTTTAAACAATGGGCAGCATTAAAAAACTATGCAAATATTAATGGAATAAAAATTATTGGTGATATTCCAATTTATGTAGCTGAGGATAGTGCAGATACTTGGGCGAATAGTGAAGTGTTTATGCTTGATGAAGAGAAAAGACCTATTGTTGTTTCTGGGTGTCCTCCTGATGCATTTTCAGCTACAGGGCAATTATGGGGGAACCCTATATATAATTGGAGTTATTTAGAAAAAACTCATTATAAATGGTGGATTGAAAGAATCAAAGGAAATATTAATCTATATGATGTAACAAGAATAGACCACTTTAGAGGCTTTGAATCCTTCTGGCAAATACCTTATGGAGAGCCAACAGCTGTAAATGGAAAATGGGTGAAAGGCCCTGGAATAAAGCTTTTCAATGCAGTAAAAGAAGTATTAGGAGAAGTAGACATTATTGCTGAGGACTTGGGATATTTAACACAGGAAGTTATAGAGTTTAGAGATGCTTCAGGTTATCCAGGAATGAAGGTATTGGAGTTCGCTTTTGATACAAGAGAAGAAAGTGATTATTTGCCTCATAACTATGAAAAGAATTGTATAGTTTATACTGGAACTCATGATAATGATACTGTTATGGGATGGTTTGAGAATACCCAAAAGAGTGATACAAATTTTGCTAAGAAATACCTAAAGCTAAATAAAAAGGAAGGATATAACTGGGGTTTTATAAGAGGTGCATTAAGCTCTGTTGGGAACTTAGCTATAGCACAAATGCAGGATTATTTAGGGCTTGGAAGTGAAGCAAGAATGAATATTCCTTCGACTTTAGGTGGAAACTGGCTTTGGAGAGCAAGAAAAGAGTACTTAAATCATAAATTAGCACAAAAAATTAATAAAATTACAAAACTATATGGAAGGTAGAGGTAAAATGCTGGATACTAAGGAATTTAAGATAACTATAGAAAGAATTTTAAAAACAGACTATGGTAAAAGTATAGATAAGGCAAAGGATTATGAGAAATATAATGCACTTTCTAAGGCAGTCATGGGAATAATAATTGATAACTGGAATAAGACAGCTGAAGCATATGCAAAAGGTAAACAAGCTTATTATTTATCTGCTGAATTTTTAATGGGAAGAGCCTTAGGAAACAACCTAATGAACTTAGGAATTTATGATGAAGTTAAGAAAGTCTTAGAAGAATTAAAGATAAATATAAACGATATCGAAGAAATAGAGGAAGATGCAGGTCTTGGTAATGGAGGCTTAGGAAGGCTAGCTGCTTGCTTCATGGATTCATCAGCTGCTACAAATATTCCTTTAACAGGCTACGGAATAAGATATAGTCATGGACTATTTAAGCAAAGTTTTAAAGAGGGTTTCCAGATGGAACATGCTGATAATTGGCTAAAGTATGGAGATCCTTGGTCAATAAGATGTGAGGATGATGCTGTTATCGTTGAGTTTAGCGATGAAAAAGTAAAAGCTATTCCATATGATACTCCTATTATTGGATATGGAACAAATAATATAAATAAGCTTAGACTATTCAAAGCTGAACCTTTACAGGATTTTGATTTCGAATTATTTAATTCTCAGGAATATACAGAAGCAGTAAAGGAAAAAAATAGAGCTGAAGATATTTCAAGGGTGTTATATCCAAATGATTCTACAGTGGAAGGTAAAATGCTAAGATTAAAGCAACAGTATTTCTTTGTTTCAGCAGCTTTAAAGGATTTAGTTAGAAGCTTTAAAAAGCAACATGGAAATAACTTTGAGTTGTTTAAGAACTATCATGCAATTCAACTTAATGATACCCATCCGGTGGTAGCTATACCAGAACTTATGAGAATACTTATAGATGAAGAAAAACTTAGCTATGACAAGGCATGGGAGATTGCTGTAGCTACATTCTCATATACGAACCACACTATACTAAGAGAAGCTCTTGAAGAATGGGATATTGAACTTTATAAAAAATTAATACCTTCAGTTTATAAAATAGTAAAAGAAATAGATAAAAGATTTATGAGAATGCTTGGACAAAAGAAATATAGCTATGAAAAAATTAATTCAATGAAGATTATTTATAAAGGTAGAATTAGAATGGCCTGGCTTGCAATTCATGGTACTCATGCTACTAATGGCGTTGCAGAGCTTCATACAGATATATTAAAAAATCAAGAATTAAAAGATTGGTATGAACTTTATCCGGATAGATTTTTAAATAAGACTAATGGTATAACTCCAAGAAGATGGCTTGCATTATGTAATAAAGAGTTATCAGCATTTATTACAGAGCTTCTTGGCAGTGATAACTGGATTACAGATTTAAGTGAATTAAAGGATTTAGAAAAATATATAGATGATAAAGTTGTCTTAAATAAACTTTTAGAAATAAAACAATTGAAGAAAGAGCAATTGGCGACTTATATTAATAAAAATGAAAAAATAGAAATTGACCCAAATTCCTTATTTGATATTCAAATAAAGAGATTACATGAATATAAGAGACAGCTTTTAAATGCCTTTGGCATTTTAGATTTATACTTTAGATTAAAGGAAAATCCACAAATGGATATTGTACCAAGAACCTTTATTTTTGGAGCTAAAGCAGCACCAGGATACCTTAGAGCTAAGGGGATAATAAAGTTTATAAATGAAATAGCCAATTTGGTTAATAATGATGCTGAAATAAATAATAAAATAAAAGTGGTATTTGTACAAAACTATAGAGTTTCCTATGCGGAAAAATTATTTCCAGCAGCGGATATATCTGAGCAAATATCTACTGCAGGTAAAGAAGCATCCGGTACTGGAAATATGAAGTTCATGTTAAACGGAACTCCTACTATAGGAACCTACGATGGTGCTAATGTAGAAATAGTACAGGAAGCAGGAGAAGAAAATAACTTTATATTTGGAGCTAGAGTAGAAGAAATAGAAAAAATTAAAGATACTTACAGTCCTGAGGAGTACTATGAAACTGTGCCAGGATTAAAAAGGGTTGTAGATACATTAATTGATGGAACCTTTGATGATGAAGACACTGGAATGTTTGAGGAGTTATATACATCTCTCCTTGAAGGTGCAAGCTGGCATAGTGCTGATAACTACTTTATATTTAGAGACTTTGCAGATTATAGAGATGCTCAAAATAAGGTTGATGCAGCTTACAGAGATAAATTAAGTTGGACAAAAAAATGTCTAATGAATATTGCCAATGCAGGTAAGTTCAGCAGCGACAGAACTATACTAGAGTATGCAAAAGAAATTTGGAATGTAGAAGCTAAACAAGTTTAAAAGTATAGATATTCAACCTAAGTATTTGACTTATTAGCGGTATTCATAGGGGTACTTCTTCTGTACTGTTAATAATTTTGGTTATCTCTAAGGCTTGCCGCTAAGAACCTCAACAATCTTAAATAAACTCGCTATGCTCAAACAGTATTTAAGATTGATGATGTTCTAAAGCAGCTTCGCCAAGAGCTAACATAAAATCATTAAATGTACTGTCAGATGTACCCCTATGAATACCTTAGTTATAAATATCTATGTGAAAAGTAACTTTCAGTCTAATGCTCTATATAGGGTCTTATGTCACATAATTTTTATTTTACAAATTAAAGGCTTCTAACTTAATTAAAGTTTTTACTGCTGATTAGGAGATGTGTTATTATGGTTAAAATTATTGGGGAGATAATTAATAGGTTTAGTAAATTGCCACAGGTAGAGGCAATAACATTAGCGGGCTCTACTGCATTTCAAACTGAAGATGAGAATTCAGACATAGATATAGATGTATACATAAATAGTGATATACCAGTCTTTGAAAGAGAAGTAATTGCTAAAGAATTTGCAGACTATATGGAAATTGACAATCAGTTCTGGGGTCCAGGAGATGAGTGGAAACTAAGAAATTCTGAAAAGGCTATAGATATAATATATTTGGATATGAAATGGATAAAGGATTATCTTGAAAAAGTAATAGATAGGCATGAAGCTAGTGTAGGTTATACCACTTGTTTTTGGCATAATGTGATAGATTCAAAGATTGTGTTTGATAGAAATGGACAACTGTCAGCAATTCAAGATAAGTATAATGTAAAGTATCCAAAAGAATTAAAGGAAAATATCGTTGCAAAGAATTATCCTATATTGAGAAAAAATATGTCTTCATACTATTACCAAATTGAAAAGGCTATTAAAAGAAAGGATTTGGTTAGTGTAAATCATAGAATAGCTGCACTGCTTGCAAGTTATTTTGATATCATATTTGCTATAAATGAAATACTACATCCTGGAGAAAAGAAGCTGATAAAAATTATAAATAATAAGTGTGATAAGATACCTTTTAATATGGAAAAGAACATAGCAAATATTCTCAATAATTGTATGAATTTTGATAGTGGAATACTAGAAGAAATAAATGAACTTGTACATAACTTAACAGAGCTACTTAAGAAAGAAAATATAGTATATCTTTAAATTTTAATAAGTAAGGAAGAATTATAAGATTAAGCCTCTAGGTGGAGGTAAGCAAAAATTTATGTAAAAGAAAGAAGGTAATAAAATGAATTGTTATGAAGCAATGTTAAGAATGATTGAAATTGATAAAGAACTGCAGAAACTTGGAAGTGAAAAAGTCAATCTGGTTGAGAACTCAAATGAATATCAAGTTATAGAACAAGAAATGAATACTTTGGATACAGAATTCTTAGTATTAAAACATTCTTTGCAAGATACTACTTTAATTATTAGAGAAAAGTTTTAATAAAAACGCCCTAGGTTTTAGTGTCCTAAGGCGTGTTTTTATTAACTATTTATTTTTGCATTTGCTCAAGCACCTTTGTCATTTTATGAACTATAGGTGGAGCATCCATTTTAGGAGCATATATTTCAATCAAGCATAATCTCTCATTGCATTGAACTTCTGCCTTCTTTATTGCTTCATCAAGTTCTTTATTTGTATAAACCTTCGCTGTATAAGATTCTCCTCCAAAGGCTGTTATGAGCTTTGAGTAGTCCCACAAAGGCAAATCATTGTAATGGGTATTTTTTTGAGCTACATTAAGATATTTTTCAATGGTATATTCTTTGTTGTTAACTAAGAATATAATAGGCTTACAGTTATTATGCAGCATAGAGCTGAACTCTTGAACTGTCATTTGATTAGAGCCATCTCCTACAAACAGGATTACACGTCTGTTTTTTGCTGCTATGCAGGCACCAAAGGCTGCAGGAGTTCCATAACCTATACTGCCCCAGCCACCCTGAGTTATATAAGTTGCGCCTTTTGGCAGGTTTAATTGTGCTATTCCAAATTCAAAAGTACCAGCATCTGCAATGAGTATATCATTTTCCTTAAGCATTTTTTGAAATCTTGGATAATAATATTTTGAAGAAATATCTTCCTCCAATGATATATTGACATCAACATAAGGAGAAGGTGCAGTTGGAACATTAGTCATCCTTTTATTAATCCTTGTCAAAAGTTCATTTAACATATCCTGTATTAGTATATTTTCGTATGCTGCCATGCCAATTTTCACACTATCAGGCTGAAGTTCTATAATATTTAAAGGGTTTAACTTTGCAGTAAAGGAACCGGTATTGTAGTCTGACCACATAGTACCAATAGCTAAAATACAGTCAGAAGTTTCAACTATATTTTGTACTTCCTTGTTTCCAAGGTCTCCAGCATATAGGCCAATAAAATTTTTATGGCTCTCATCAAAGGAGCCTTTACCCATCATCATAGTAGCTACAGGAAGGTTCATTTTATCTACTAACTGCTGGACTTGAGCCTGAAGATTATATCTTGACACATGAACGCCAGAAAGAAGAACTGGTCTTTGTGCTTGGGTTATTATCTTATCTATGTGCTGTATTGCAGCCTGTAAGGAATTTTGATTTGTCTGCTTAATCGTAAGGTTAACATCTCTATTTATTATAGGCTGATTGGCAATATCAGTTGCGATAAGCAGATATACGGGTTTCTTTGTTTCCTTTGCTTTTTGAATAGCTGCCTTAATCTCAAAGACTGCATTTTCGGGAGTTATTGTTGCTGTATATTCTGTCAAGTGTTCATAAACTTTTCTGAAAACATCAAAGTCTCCATCTAATAAGGTGTGGTGCATTTGTTTATGCGCCTGCTGATCCTTTGTTTTAGGACCGCCAACTATATGGATAACGGGCACATTCTCACAATAGGAGCCTGCAATAGCATTGCAAGCACTTAATTCACCTACTCCAAAGGTAGTTATTAAGGCGCTTATTCCTTTAACTCTTGCGTAGGCATCAGCTGCATAGCCAGCATTTAATTCATTATGGCAGTTAACAAAATTTATGCCTTCATACTTTTCTAGAATATCTAAAAGTGAAAAATTATAGTCTCCTGGAACACCAAGGATTTCTGTAATGCCTTCGCTGATTAAACAATCATATAAATAGTATCCAACAGTTTGCTTTAATTCAGATGAATTCACACTATTCTCAGACATTTTTTTCCTCCCTAATTTTAAAATAGTTAGTTTAACCTTTTGTATGGTAATTCTGTAAATATCAATGTGAAGCTTAATTTATTATTACCAGAATTATTGCAATATACTATAAAGGTACTCGCATTAGTGTAAATTCACACATTCTTTGCAAGATACTACTTTAATTGTAAGGCACTACTTTAAATCATAAGGTGAAAATTTTAATAAAAACGC
The DNA here is from genome assembly GCF_055391695.1 of Clostridium nitrophenolicum. Taxonomy (NCBI): domain Bacteria; kingdom Bacillati; phylum Bacillota; class Clostridia; order Eubacteriales; family Clostridiaceae; genus Clostridium; species Clostridium nitrophenolicum. The sequence continues at coordinate 3,941,901 of NZ_AP042469.1, read as the reverse complement.
CCTAGGTTTTAGTGGCCTAGAGCGTGTTTTTATTAACTATTTATTTATATCTTTAAAAGCTTTGTTTAAATTACCTGTTAAGGCATTTAATAGATCATCATTAGGCTCTATTACCCAACCTTTATCACCTTTAACCAATTTAATGTCAACTTCTGTTGTGGTTTTAGCTGCATTTGGATCATTCATTGCATTTAAAAATGCTTGCATTATCTGATTCTCAACAGCAGCATTATTTTTAGAATCATTTTCAGTGGCAGAAAAAGCTGATGCAAGAAGAGTAGGCATTAAATCCCCAACTGTCTTACCATATATTCTAGGTAGGTCTAGTGAAGTAACTTTAGCTTTTACAGTAGCATTATTACCATTTACTGTAGAAGAAACACTTTCGTAACTTATTTTTGAGAAAACAGCTTTAACTATTTTTTCTTGATTTGCATCATCAAATTTAAAGTCACCTTTGTTACCTTCTTTTTTCATATAAGTTGCCATAGTATTAAAATCTGATTTTTTAGCGGCTTCAAAGAAATTCTTTACTGTTTCATCTGGTTTAGGTCCACATGCAACCAATGTTAAAGTGAATAAAACTGAAGTTAAGATTAGAGTTAATTTTTTTAAGACTTTCATAATTAATCCCCCTTATAATACGATAACATAATTAAGTATAGGCTTTGTACTTTGTCCCCTTTCAATTATTTGTAAGCGAATGAAGCACAATGTAAATTATATATTCTTATTACATTATTGTAAATATATTCAACATAATATGACAAATATAGATAATTTGTAAACAATATGTTTGGATTAAAATGTAAAATTAACAATTGTTTTCTAGAAATTATATTAACATCTTATACCCAAAAATATAATGCAAATGGAGGTTAAATGCCTAAATGGCATTTAACGGGTAGAATTGTCCAGTGGTCGTAGACAAACTCCACCTGAAGCCAAGAATTCTGTTTATATAAAGTATTTTAATATTAGTTTAGTGAAATCAATTCAGTTTAATTATTTTACGTAAAAAGAATATTATGATCAACCCTGCAATGATATAAGTTCCAGTATGGGATTCTTTAACTGGTGCAGACTCTAAGTAGCCTACACTTCCTTGCCAAGAAGAGGGGTTTTCAGATGGAGGTGATGCATAATATGAGTAGACATATTCTCCGTCATCAGAAGAATCAACATATATATCATTTCCATTCATAGATATAATTACAGGCATACCCTTTGCAGGTACAACGTTGCTGCTTTTAAGAATACCTCCTTTAAATTTACCATTTGTAATTACGGAATCTTTTTTAGTTGTGCTATCAATAGTCGGTGCAGAAGTAATTTTCTCAGTTTTAATAGGTGTACTAGTACTTGAAGGTTTACTTACGGTTTTTGTATTAGAGAAATCTCCACTTTTAGAAGTACTAGATGTATTAGATGAATTCTTACTTGGAGATTTGGATTCGTTTTTAGTAGAGCTTGTATTACTAAAGTCTCCGCTTTTAAAGTTACTAGAACCAGAAGAGGGGCTTTTTGTTGAAGTTGTAGATTCACTCTTAGTAGAGCTCGAATTGCTAAAACTTCCACTTTTATAACTACTTCCAGCAGATTTTGAGGATGACGATCCTGATGATGAATTGGAAGATTTAGAGGATGAACTGGAAGACTTAGAGGATGAACTTGAAGATGTTCCCCCCTTAGAATAAACTGTAGAAAAACTGTTAAATATGAGAAGAAAGGCCATTAAAAAACATAACAAATATTTCTTTATGATAAACTCCCCCTTAAACCAATGTAATAAATGAAAAATTATATTTTGTATTTTATCCGATGACTACTCGCTCTAATACTCCCTCTTCTCAAAGAGGGAGTAAAGAGCGGCTACGTCCCTGGATTCGTTCAACTAAGAATCAGGTGGGGTTTGAAACCCCATCTGATTCAAGTTTCCACTTCATCAAAGTGTCTCTTGTGATGAAGTTTTTAATTTTAAACGTGATTTTTTTACATAGTATACTATTATTATTGCTAGAACGACTAACCATATATATTTGTAGTTATCAGAAGGCTTAATTTTATCAGAATGTGATGTTATAGTAGAGATAATACTATTAGATGCATATAATACTCCATCGCTATACTTTTTTTCATTAAAATATGTTGGAAAATCTTTTATAGTAGTCATAGAAATATAGGGTTGCAAGTTTTTACTGGAAAAAAGTATATATTGCCTTTCTTTAGTTGATGTTAGAAGTATCACATACTTACCTTCAATTTTCCAATTAGATATCAATTCTTTACAATATTTATCAATACTCATGTCCTCTAATTTATCTATAGTTATCACATATACTGCAACATTTGTATTATCTTTTAGTTTGTCTAAATCAGATTCTAGCTTCTTTGAGGTATCGCTAGAAAGTACATTTTCATAATCAGCTACATATGTATGTGACCATGGTTTATCTACGGTATATTTGGCGTAAACTGAAGTTTCTGAAAGTAATAATATAGGTATAAGGAAAAATAATATAGATAAAACTCTTCTAATCATAAAAATTTCCCTCCTCTTTATGTATATTATACCATTAATCATAAAATGTGGAATAAAGTAATTAAATTATATATAGAAAAATATATAATTTTAGGATATTTTACATTAAAGTGTAAATAAATGTAGGTTGTATCTGCTTAAATTATTACACTGATCTACGGTGGGTATTTGGATATTATTTTAAATATGTTAAAATAAAAGGTATTGATGGAATAAGAAGGGAGTCCAAGCCAACAATGAGAAAAAAATTAGACATAAATAAGACAATCATAACAATAATTGCTTTAAGTATAATGCAAATAAGTACAGTAATAATAGTTGTGTTATATAATTATTTTCATCAAAATCCTTTTAACTTCAAGGAAAAGCTTTATAATGGAGATTTACTCATATATGCGATTATGTTTATAGGAATTATTAATAGTTTTTTTACTGTGAAGAACATTAGATATCTTTATGGGAAGAGTTATGAATATACCACATTAAAAAGCACCTTAGAGCAATTAGAAAATCTAAATAAAACTCTTCGTGGTCAAAGGCACGATTTTATGAATCATTTGCAGGTAGTATATAGCCTTATGGAAATGGAGGAGTACTTTGATGCAAGAGAGTATATTGAAAAAGTATTTAAAGATATTCAAAAGATAAATAAAGTTCTAAAGACTTCAAACCCGGCAGTAAATGCATTGCTCCAAGCAAAAACATTATATGGAGAAAAAAGAGGAATAAAAACAAAAATAGTTATTACAACTTCATTTAATGATTTAAAAGTGCCATCTTGGGAGTTTTGTAGAGTACTTGGAAACATTATAGATAATGCAATCTATGCACTGCAGGAAGTAAAAGAAAATAGAACTATACAAATTGAACTCTTTGAAGATTTAAAGTCATATGGATTCAGAATAAAAAACAACGGGCCAATGATTCCAAAAGAAATTATTGAAAAGATTTTTAAGGCAGGGGTTACTACAAAGGGAGAAAAGGGAGAAGGTATGGGACTAGCTATTGTAAAAGATATACTTACTGAATACGGTGGAGATATTAATGTAATTAGTAACAAAGATATTACTGTTTTTGAAGGATGGGTTCAAAGATAATAAAGAGAAACTAAAAATACGACATTTTAAACTGCTGAATGTATATCTTAACAACTACATATTCATTAATAAATGAAGCGGAGGTAGTATATTATTATAGACCCAGCTAGTGAGACTTGAATCTAGGAATTTAGTGGCACTGACATTATAGTTATATGTGCCTGGTGACAATCATGTATAGTATAAATAGGAAAGGGAGGTATAGTTATTTGGAAATGGTGAATTTTTTATCTAATATAAGTTGGGCTGCACTGCTGTGTTTTGGATTCGGATTTTTTCTGGTAATTGTTGAGATGTTTCATCCTGGATTCGGAATTCCTGGTATTTTTGGAGGAATACTTCTCATTGCTGGAGTAGTCTTAACAGCAACAAGTGCAATACAAGTTTTAATTTTACTTGTTATTATTATTTCGGTACTTGGAATAGCACTTACGCTTGTTTTAAAATCTGTAACTAAAGGGCGGCTTTCGAAAATATTAATTTTGCATGAAACTCAAAAAAAAGAAGCAGGATATATAGGATCGGAGGATCTTAATTATTTTGTTGGACAAGAGGGGACTACCTTAACAATTTTAAGACCAGCAGGTATAGCAGATGTTAATGGTATAAAACTTGATGTAGTTTCAGAAGGGGAATTTATTTCTAAGGATAAAAAAATAGAAGTTATAAAAGTAGAGGGAAGAAGGATTGTTGTTAGAGAAAAAGTATAGATAATATAAACAAAATTCTTAGTATTAGAGCGGATAGTCATCAGATAAAAGGTATTTATTAGAAAATCGTAATTAATTATAAATTGGAAGGAGTAGTATTATGAATAGTACAGTTTTAGTTGTTATAATTTTAGGAGGCATTGCTTGCTTTTTAGCTTTATTTCTAAGCTTTGTACCTATTACACTGTGGATTTCAGCTATAGCAGCAAATGTTAAAGTTAGCATCTTTAATTTAATAGGAATGAGGCTGAGAAGAGTTGCACCAAAAAAAATTCTTTTACCTCTAATTAAAGCAACAAAGGCAGGATTGGATATAAGTGTAAATGAATTAGAAGCCCATTATTTAGCAGGAGGAAATGTAGATCAAGTAGTAGATGCACTTATAGCTGCTCACAGAGCAGATTTTCAACTACCTTTTGAAAGAGCAGCAGCAATAGATCTTGCAGGTAGAGATGTACTTGAAGCTGTAAAAATGAGTGTTAACCCAAGAGTAATTGAAACACCAAATGTTTCAGGAGTTGCAAAGGATGGTATTGAGCTTTTAGCAAAGGCAAGAGTAACAGTAAGGGCAAATTTAGATAGATTAATAGGTGGAGCTGGAGAAGCAACAGTGCTTGCAAGAGTTGCAGAGGGTATTGTAACAACAGTAGGTACATCAATTTCTCATAAAGAAGTATTAGAAAATCCAGATGCTATATCCAAGACAGTTCTAGCAAAGGGATTAGATGCAGGTACTGCTTTCGAAATATTATCAATAGACATTGCAGATGTTGATGTTGGAAGAAATATAGGTGCTCAGCTTCAAACTCTTCAAGCAGAGGCAGATAAAAATATTGCCCAAGCAAAGGCTGAAGAAAGAAGAGCAATGGCTGTTGCAAAAGAACAGGAAATGAGAGCTGCAGTAGTAGAGGCTGAGGCAGAAATACCAAGAGCTATGGCAGTAGCATTTAGAGAGGGAAAACTAGGGGTAATGGATTATTATGATATGCAAAATATCATCTCAGATACAAAAATGAGAGAATCCATATCTAAAGTTAGCAAGAATAAAAATGAAAATAATTCATATAAAACTTCTAAGGATATGAAGGAGTAATAAAGTATGATTTCTTCTTATGATTTTAAAGAATTTGGATATGCTATGAAAAAGATGTTTAGTGATTTAAAAGAAGAGTTGAATTCTAGAGTTGAAAAGCTTAATGGTGCATTTTCTAGCATTAATGAAGTAAGTAAACCTGAAGAAAGAGATTCCGATAAAGGATCAGAATTAATAGATGCATATTCACGAAAAAAGGAAGAGATAAAATATAGGCAAAAGCCAATTTCTATAGAAAAGAGCGAAGCAGAAGATAAAAAAGCAGGATTAGATATTGAGTTCACAGAAGAGAAAGTTTTGCAGGCCATTGTATATTCAGAAATACTTGGCAAACCAAAGGCAAAGACAAGAAGGCGGTGATAAGTATTGGAGCTTAAAGTTTTCATTGGAGATGACGAAGAGGGAATGAGGATGGTTCTAAGAAAGGCCATTGAAAAAATAGAAGGTTTTAAATTAGTAGGAGAAGCAGAAGATGGTGAAGCTGTTGTTTCTTCTGTGGAAGAAATACACCCTGACGTTATATTTTTAGATGTAGAGATGCCAAAGCTTAATGGTGTAGAATGCGCAAAAAGAATAATGGATATAAACCCTAGAACTATAATTATTTTTGCAACAGCACACTCTATGTATATGTCTGATGCCTTTCAACTTTATGCCTTTGATTATATAGTAAAACCTTTTAAGCTTGATAGAATTTATCAAACCTTAAATCGTATAAAATCCTTAAACCAATATCATAGTGAACAAGATATGTATAAGATTATTCGTCATGAAAAGGGATTAGATAAAATACTCATTAGAAGCAAAGAAGGCATAAGTTTTGTAGACATGAAGGATATTATAATAATACAAAGGGAGGATAGAAATACAGTAATTTATACTGTAGATAGCAGTTACACTACCTCTGAAGGTATGAGTGAGCTAGAAGAAAAATTAGATAAAACTCAGTTTTTCCGAAGCCATAAATCGTATATTATTAATATTTCTATGATTCACAAAATATATCCCTATGGGCGATGGACTTATATTGTAAAGCTAAAAAATACAGATAAAGATGCTCTTTTAACTCACGAAAGATATGATGTATTGAGGGATATGTTTAGTTCTTAAAATAGGACAGGAATTGATTTAAATAGAAAAATCAGTTCCTGTCTTTTTGATTTGACAAAGGATACCAAGTGTTATATAGTTAATTACATAAGTAACTAACTAATGAGGTTGGGATATAATATGAAAATTTTAATTGATGATAGTAAACCGATTTATTTGCAGGTGGCAGAGGGCATAGAAGACGACCTTTTAAATGGAATTATAAATGAAGGAGATCAAGTTTTATCTACCAATCAATTTGCAGCTATTTACGGAATAAATCCAGCAACTGCAGGTAAAGGCATAAATATGCTGGTAGATGAAGGTGTACTTTTTAAGAAAAGGGGAATAGGAATGTTTGTAAAAGAGGGGGCAAAAGAATATATAAAAAAGAAACGTAAAAAGGATTTCTTTAATGAATATTTGTGCAAGATGATTTCTGAAGCTAAAAAACTAGATATAACAACTGAAGAATTGATAGAAATGATTAATAGTATTGAAGATAAGTAACTCATAAAATAAAAAAATGCGAAGCATTTTTTTAGAGGACAATTGACAGAGGACAATTGACAGAGGACAGTGGACAGAGGACAGTGAAGGTGAGTTTTCTTACTTACGTCAGAAAACTAATTTATTTTTTAAGACTCGTTTCACTAATGTGAAACATCGATTTATAAATTAAAGATTTTTCGTAGTGTAAGGTCGAAAAATCCTCCTTCATTGTCCTCTGTCAATTGTCCTCTGTCCTCTTAAAGATTTTGTGTCGCAGTTTTCTTAAATTATGAATTAAATTTAGGTGAAATTCTATAATTATATGGGGGAATGAAAATGAGATTGGCAGTAGAAATAATGGATTTAAATAAAAAATTTTTAAATACAAAGGCCTTAGATAACTTAAATTTAAATATAGAAGAAGGTAAAATATATGGACTACTAGGAAGAAATGGCGCAGGGAAAACTACTCTTTTAAAAATAATTACAGCCCAATATGTAAAAAGTTCAGGTACAGTAAAGGTTTTTGGTGAAGAGTCTTTTGAAAATGAAAAAGCTCTTAGCAAAATCTGCTTTGTAAGTGACAAGCCAAAGTTTATACCAACTTTTACAGTAAGAGAAATATTTAGTATAGCAAGAGCCTTTAATAAAAACTGGGACAGGGAATTTGAAAAGGCACTCATAAAAGAATTTGATGTGGATTTAAACAAACAATATAAAAACCTCTCGAAAGGGATGCAGTCTATAGTATCAATAATAATAGGACTAGCAAGCAGAGCAGCTATAACTATATACGATGAGGCTTATACAGGGTTAGATGCAGTTGCTAGAGAGAAGTTTTATCGCATTTTGTTAGAAGATTACAGTGAAAATCCTAGAACCATAATATTTTCAACTCACTTAATAGATGAAGTTAGTAAGTTGTTTGAGAATGTAATAATAATCCATAAAGGTAGAGTTATATTAGAGGAAGAAACAGACCTCCTAAGAACTAAAGCCTTTTATATAAATGGTGACAGTGATAAGATAAGTGATGTTACAAAAAACAAAAATGTTATCTATAAAGAAGTTATGGGAAATAACATTAATGCTGCTGTACTACATACCATTTCCAAAGAAGAAAAAATAAAAATTGAAAATATGGGACTTGAAATAAAAAGTATGCCACTTCAAAAGCTATTTATTCACTTAACTTCAATTGAAAGTGAAGGAAGGTAGTTTTTATGAATATACAAGAAGGTAACAAATTAAAGTTTCAGTTAGTATCAGTTTTAAGACAAAATATATGGCATTTAATAACTATAGCTGTAGTTGGTTTTTGTCTGGCCTTATTTAGTATACAAAACTTATATCCACTAAGATATGGGTACAATGGAAAAACATATTATGATTTATTTTGGTTGTTGGCAATATTCGCAAATGTAAATACAGCATTAGCCATTGGTTACAAGGAGATAGCTGCTTATTTTTTAAATTTAGGATATACAAGAGAAAAATATTATAAAGGTAATATGGTGTTTAGTTTTATTATAAGTTTTATAACATCAATAGTAATATTGCTAGTTTATATAATAAATTTATTAGAGGATAAATTATATAAATTAAATGGCATTGTTTCTTACATGGGATTTAGTTTTGAAGGCTTTACAGCTTATTCCTATGTAAAAATTGTTTTTATAACATTTATATTAATCACATTTATTTGTGCCTTTGCAAATTTCATAAGTGTAATATCTCTTTCAAGTAAATTTTTAAGAATAATAATAAACTTTATTATATTTGGATCAATTTTTTTAGTAATCTTCCAAGAAAAATTCAGTAATAAACTTGTTAAATTCATTTCCTATATAAATAGTAATCTAACTTTAGCTCTTATGTTTTATTTAGCTTCATCTATAATATTATATATTTTAGCTAAAAAAGTATTTATGCATATGGACATAGATTAAAGAAGGGGGTATAGGGTTATGAGGGAATTAAATGTATGTTTAAAGCTTAATTTTTTATCTAGAAAAATTCCTATTTTCGTGGGTGCGGCTTTATTAGTGATACTTTGTATAGAAATGAAAATAAATAACATTAATATAGGAATGGATAATGTATATGTATTGGAAAGCTTATTTTTAATAATTTTTGCAGCTTATAATTATAAAAATTCTTTTGTGTACTGGGTTAGCATGGGAGGAAGAAGAAAGGATTTCTACTTAAGTAGCTTTATCTTATTTGTATTTATTGCAGCAGTAATTTCTTATATACAAACTTTAGTGTTTATTCATTATGAGTCACAAAGGCAAATATTTATGGGTCAGTATGGAAAATTTAATTTGATTGAAGTAGTTGGTTTTACTCCTTTAGGAGTGTGGATTTATCAATTCTTAAGCTTTATGTGTTCTATTTGTGCCGGAGCTTTAATAGGGGCCTTAAATACAAGATGTGAATTAGGAGAAGCGATCGGGATAAGCGTTGGTTACTTTTTCTTACCTAACCTTTTTTATACATTTATAATTAGAATCTTCGAGGAATATATACCAGCTTTTATTAAAAGTCAAGGTGCAGTTTATTTGTTTTTTATAATTATTTATGGCATTTCCATATACATTGGATGGAGAATTATAAGGAGGGAAGAAGATTTATGCATAGAATAGAGCTTCCAATTTTAACAGCAATAATGGTAGGAATGTTGTTACATTTGTATTGTATGGGAGGTAAAAGCATAGTTGAGCCTCTTAGCTATAGTGGTAGTGTAAAAATGATAGATAACAGCCAACCAATAAATAATATTAGTGGGCTACTATTTCCTCCATATGATGATAAAAAATATATTTACGCATTTATATTAGATGGAGACAAGTTAAATTATAAAAGATATGATATTGAAAACGGCAAAGAAATAAATATAAATTTACCTAAAAACAATAATTTGTTTATATGTATTAAAGAAAAAGACTCAAATAAGGAGGATTGGAAATGGTATAGTAATTTTATTGATTTGAATTTTAAGGATAAGTTTGCAAAATCAGTTAATGATGGAGTTGTGTGGACATACGGATCATTTTTAAAAGATATGGAAGGGGAACGGTTTTATTGTAGATATTTTCAGTTCTATGGAGAAAGTAAAGGCGATGAAAAGATAACTTTAGTTTATGGAACTCAAAATAAAGATTATATAAAGATTCCTATAACTATAAATGTAGAGTAAAACCCTTTGAAATATAAGTTTTTCTGCAAACTCTCTTGTAAATGTCACAATTTTTAATTTTTGGATATTCTAATCTAAAATGTATTTTGTCTAAATATTTACTTTTGATCACCTATAGTATAAAATTACACTGTAAATAAAGTTCTTAGCATCAGATAAGTGCAAGGGGTGATAACATGACAAGAGAAGAATTTGTAGAAAAAGTTGATTCAAAGCTAAAATTAATAAGAAACGAAAAGAACTATACTCAAGATAGAATGGCAGAGATACTTGGAATATCTAAGAAAACGCTGGTTCAGATAGAAAAAGAAAGAGGCACTCTGGGATGGAGTGGAGCAGTAGTAGTATGTTCATTATTTAAAGATAGTGAAGTGCTTCAAATGACTTTAGGGGAAGACCTAGAGGATATAGTGATTTCTCTAGCCTTTGGAAAATGCGAGGGAAACGGCATGAAGACTATGGGAGGAAAGCTTTGGTGGAGAGATGTAGAAGTACGGGATAGCTACAAACTTCAGCAAAATATAATATCAAGTCACTATAGAATAATAGATAATGAAAATAGAAGAATATGCTCCTCTTTTGATAAGGAATATATATATAGAAGAATAAATGAACTACAACAACTAGAAAAATAATTGCATGAAAAATTAATAAGGCATCTGAAAGAAAATAAAAAGTTAAGTATGTGACTGATATTTTGAGTTATACTGACTAATTATTTTTTGAAGATGCCTAGTATATGATATATAATAGTAATCGAATAGAATAAAAAAGCTATACGTCATAAGAGAGAAGGTATTTTAATGATTAAGTTACTTTGGTATGTCTATTTTGCAATTTATCTTTTTATTAAAACCGTAACAGGTAGAACTAAATTATTCTTTTTGAGAAAAAAATCAAAGGAACTTGCTGATAAATATGCATATAAACAATTACAGGATATATCCAATCATGTTTTAAAGAGATCTAAAACAAACACTTTAGTAAAAGGACAGGAGAATATTCCAGAAGGACCTTGTCTTTTTGTAAGTAACCATCAAGCAATTTTTGATGCTTTTCTATTACTTGCAAATATAAACAAGCTAACAGCCTTTATCGCTAAAAAAGAAATAAAGAAAATTCCTTTAGTGGGAAGCTGGTTAAGCCAAATTGATACTGTATATATTGATAGAGATAACATCAGAGAAGGAATGAAAGCTATTAATTCAGGTGTAGAAAACTTAAAAAAAGGACAATCAATGATTATTTTTCCAGAAGGAACAAGAAGTTTAAAATCAGAAATGGGTGAATTTAAAAAAGGAAGTATGAAGTTGGCACTTAAAGCAAATGTGCCAATAGTGCCTGTTACTATTGATGGTACTTATAGAGTATTAGAAGCTGGTGAAAAGGTAACGGGAAACTCCGTTAAACTTATATTTCATAAACCAGTATATCTAGAAGATTTGTCAGCGGATGAGAAAAAGAATTTAGCGGAAATGCTGCATGATATCATTGAGCATGGCTTAAAAAATTAAATAGTAATATTTAATATCAAGACCTTTCCTTAACTTATTAGTTGAGGGAAGGTTTCTTTAATACTTTATTTTAAAGTATTTTTAGTATAGAATAGTATAAAAATAATAATAATTCAAACAAAAAAGAATGAAGGTGAACTTATAGTGACTATAGAAGAGTTTCTAGTTTTGCTTGAAGAAAAAGGTTTTAAAATATTATGCGACATGAGTGGATTAAAAAGAGAGGTTATAAGTATAAATATGATGGAGAACCCCGATACACTTAAGTGGATAAAGCCTGGTGAGTTTCTATTAACTACTGGGTATTTTATGAGTGATAATGAGGAACTTCAGTTAAATTTTATCCGAGAACTAAGTAATATAGGGGCTGCAGGAGTAGGCGTTAAAAAGAATAGATATATTGACAAACTAACAGAAAAGGTTCTAGAGGAATCAAAGAAATTGCTTCTGCCGATAATTGAAATACCTTATGAATATAGCTTGTCTGATGTAAGCAGTATGTTCTATAAAGAACTTTACGAACGCCAAACTGAGAAACTTAGGAAGTCTTTAAATATACATGAGCAGTTTATGAATATAGTCCTTACAGGTGGGAGTATAGAGGAATTAGGTAGTGAATTGGAGAAATTAATTGATAATCCGCTACTAATTTCAAATGAGCATGGTGAGATAATTGCTAATAAGAATTTCTATAAAAATAAATCTCTTCCAAAGGAATTATTCTTCGAATATAATAATGAGCCGATGTTGAACATTGAGTTTATTGGAAGATACTATAATAATATCCATACTGAATTGCCTAAAGAAGCAATTAAGTATAATAGCGTTATAAATGGGAATGAAGTTTCTTTTAGAATTAAGCCTATAGTTTCTGACAGAGAAATATATGGATATATCATTGTTGCGGAAACTGGTAGAAAGATGATTGAATTAGATTATATGGCTATAGAAAGATCTTCAGTAATCATAATGCTTGAAAGAATGAAGCAAAAAGCTATTGATGAGGCAAAACAGCTTATGAGAAGAGATTTCTTTGATGAACTTTTGGAAGGTAAAATACATTCTGAAAGAGAGCTTGAAGGCATAGTTGGAATTTATGGGTTAAATAATAGATTTAGTTATTCTTGTATGGTTACTGAGATTAAAGACATTAATAATACTATACAATATCACTTGGAAAAAAACTTTGTACGTCAATTACAAGAAGAGGTAATTAAAACCATTGATTATATAGCTATGAAAGAAAAAATTAAAACCATATCTATAACAAGAGGTGCATATATTATTACCTTTATACCATTTATGACCTCCATCAACTCTAAAGAAAATAGGGAATTTTTAGTGGGGTTTGGTGAAATTATAGAGAAAGAGTTTAATAAAAAAAATAGCGAATATGCTATTACCATAGGAATAGGAAAAACCTATAAAATAATTCATTTATCAAAAAGTTTTAAAGAAGCAATGGAGGCTAGAAAACTCATAAATAAACTTAAGGGCGGAGACAGGGTTGTTCATTTTGATGATTTTATGATATACCATCTTTTGAATTCAGCTCCTAATACTGATGTATTAAAGAGTTTTTATGATACCTCAATAAAGAAACTTGTTGAGTATGATAATGAAAATAATACTAATTTAGTTGAAACCCTTGATATGTATTTCAAGAGTAAGGGAAATATGAGTCAATCAGCAAAAATGTTATTTATCCATAGAAATACTCTTTTATACAGACTTGATAAGATAAAAGAAATTTTAGAAACTGATCTTGAAGATGGCGAAAAGAACTTAGAGCTACAGCTGGGAATTCATATTATGAAATTGTTATAATTATATAATTCAGAGACCATGTAAATCATGGTCTCTTTAATTTTTTTTAGATATTTATGAAAACAATTCTAAAGAGTAAAAAAGAAATTAGCTCTTTTTGTGCAATTTGCACAGTAAACATTTACAAAGTTGTAGCATGTTGCCGATGGATTTATAACCTTAATATTTTATAATTACAAATGAGTAGGGGGAGTGAGATATGCTTAAGGTTAAAAGTATTAGTAAGCCTGTGTTTGAGAAGTTAAATAAGCTTAATAATGCTAAAGTCCATTCAGTCTTCAGAAAAGTAGTTAATTTTGAATATAACGGAACATTAATAGCATTGCAAAGTGGAGAAATACCTAAAGGTCCCTTATCTATTTCGATTGATGATAGTCTTAATTTTTTAAATCTTTCTCTGAATATAGGAGATTATTTAAATATTAATAATAAAGAAATATTCGTAAACACTTCCCCTATAAAAATAGACAATCCTGAAGTTTGGGAGCCAACACTAGAATATTCTCCGGAACTGTTCTTAAAAGATAATAAAATTTTAATCAAAAGTATAAAAAGAATAGTTCTCATAAATGGAAAATCAGGAGGACTTAGAGAAGCAGCTCTTTCTGCCACTAATAACAAGGTTCTAGATAGGAAAGATAATGATAGCTTTGTTTCTAAATTATTGTCTGAAGTTTATGTTGATTTTCACAGCAATAGCATAATAGAGGCTGCCAAAAAGACATCTAATTTATTAGGTTATGGTGCAGGACTTACTCCTGCAGGAGATGACTTTTTAGTAGGCGTACTTAGTGTGTTACACAGCTTCAAATATATGGACAAAGATATAAGTAAATTTCATGAAATTCTTAGTGCTGAAATTATAGAAAACTCTTTTAGAACTACTATGATAAGTAAAGTCTTTTTAGATGAAGCAACTCAGGGTAGGTTTAGCGAAAGCTTTCATAATGTATATAGAGCTTTATCGGATGAAAATCTAGAAGAACTTTACAAAGCTTGTGCAACAATGATATCCATAGGGCATTCATCAGGAACAGATGGATTATGTGGATTGCTGTGGGCATTTTATTTATTTACTAATCTTAAAAAATAACGGAGGGTAGAAATGTTAGTTAAAAATATTATAAAGAAGAATACTTATTATGATTCAGTAACTTTAATGATGATATCCAGCAAGATTGCATCCTTAGATGGAATTGCAGATGCTACTGTAATGATGGCAACGGATTATAATAAAAAGCTAATGACAGACTCAGGGCTTTTGCTTTCAGAAAATGCTAATATTAGTGCCAATGATTTAGTTATTGCAGTGAAAACTGATGAGGAAGCAAAAATAGCTGAGGCTGTAAGTATTATAGAAGATGAGCTTCAAAAGAAAAACGACACTGCTCAAGAAGGCGATTTAAGAGCAAAGACTTTAGGTACAGCATTAAAGAGACTTCCAGGAGCTAACTTTACTGTTATATCCGTACCAGGAAGATATGCAAAACAAGAAGCTATGAAAGCACTTGAAAATGACCTTCACATTCTTTTATTTAGCGACAACGTATCTATAGAAGAAGAAATCGAACTTAAGGATAAAGCAATTGAAAAAGGACTTCTTATGATGGGACCAGACTGTGGAACTGCAATAATAAACGGAACAGCTTTAGGCTTTGCTAACGTTGTTAATAGAGGAAAGATTGGAATGATAGCTGCTGCAGGAACAGGACTTCAAGAAGTAACATGTTTAGTAAGCAGGCTTGGAGAAGGAATTTCACAAGCTTTAGGAACTGGCGGAAGAGATGTAAAGGAAGCTATAGGCGGAAGAATGATGTTAATGGGACTTGAAGCATTAGCACAAGACAAGGAAACAGAGATTATAGTAATAATTTCAAAGCCACCTCACAAGTCTGTTATGGAGAAAATCTTTAAATTTATAGAGAAAGTAAATAAGCCTGTTGTAACTTGCTTTATTGGAGGTAGTCCAATAAGCATCGAGAAAGATACAGTTGTACAGACTTTTACTTTAGAGGATGCTGCTTATGTCGCTGTTAACATTGCTAAAGGCAGAAAGACAGAAAATATAATATTTACTGACAATAGCAAAAATTTAAGAGATATTGTTGAACAGCAAAGTAAAAAACTTTCAGAAGATCAAAAATATATAAGAGGACTTTATTCTGGTGGAACTTTATGTTCAGAGGCAATGGTTTTAATGAATGATTATATGGAAGATATATACTCAAACACTCCATTAACAGATAAAGGCCTACTAGAGGATATAGAAAATAGTAAGAAAAATACCATCTTAGACTTGGGAGATGATTACTTCACAAATGGTAGACCACACCCTATGATTGACCCAAGACTTAGAATAGAAAGAATGAAGAAAGAAGCATTAGACCCAGAAACAGCAGTAGTATTATTTGATGTAGTACTTGGATATGGATCAAATGAGGATATGGCAGAAGCATTAATTCCAACTATAGAGGAAGTTAATAATATTTTAGCTAAAGAAGGAAAATCCGTTAGCTTTGTAGCTTCAGTTTGTGGAACAGATGATGATATACAAAGCAGAAAAGCTCAAATTGAAAAACTTGAAAAAGCTGGAGTTATTGTAATGCCATCAAACGCCCAAGCTGTTAGACTTGCCATATTAATTGCTGGAAAAGGGGAAGAATGGTGCAAAATGATGGGAGGTCAGTTAAATGAGTAAAATAAATGAGTTGTTTAGCAGTAAACTAAAGGTTGTAAATGTTGGCCTTGAAACATTTCATGATGCGAATAAGCATCAAAAAATTGAGTGCATTCATGTAGACTGGAGACCGGCTGCTGGAGGAAACTCTAAACTTCTTGAGATATTAGAAAAATTAAACAAATAGGAGAGTGGAACAAATGAAATTTGATATAAATGAGGCAAATAAAGTTGCATTAGAAAGAATACAAAAGGCAAGCAATTTTTTAGTTGACGTGAAGTATGCTAAGGATGTAATTCCTGGAATGGATCCTATGACTATAGGACATGCTGGCCCTCCAATTAAATGGGAGAATATGTGCGGTCCGCTAAAGGGAGCTATAATAGGAGCTATTATATACGAGGGATTAACTGATAGTTATGAAGAAGCAGAAAAAATGGCGGAAAGCGGAAAAATTAAATTCGTAAGCAATCATAGTATGGGATGCGTTGGACCTATGACAGGAATGATAACTTACTCAATGCCACTTCTTGTTGTAAAAAATGAGACCTTTGGCAACTATGCTTACAGCACTTTTAATGAAGGTCTAGGAAAAGTAATGCGTTTTGGTGCAAATGATGAAACAGTTATTAATAGATTAAAATGGCTAGAGAAAGTATTAGCGCCTGCTTTTAAAAAGGCACTTGAGTTATCAGGACCAATTAACTTACAAGTTGCAACAGCTAAAGCTCTAGCAATGGGAGATGAGATGCATCAAAGAAACCTAGGAGCATCTGCAGCATTCCTTAAGGTAATAATGCCTCACTTGGTGAGAGTAGTAGAAGATAAGAAACAGCTTGAAGAAATAACAGATTTTATTACAGGTAATGATCAGTTCTTTTTAAATATTGCAATGGCAAATTCTAAAGCTACTATGGACCCAGTTAAAGGCATAGAGGGTTCAACAATAGTCACTGCTATGAGCAGAAATGGTACTAACTTTGGGATTAAGGTTAGTGGTTTAGGTGAGCAATGGTTTGAAGCTCCAGTGAATATGCCTAAAGGACTATACTTCCCTGGATACAGTGAAAAAGACGCAAATCCTGATATGGGAGACAGTGCTATCGTAGAATGCATAGGCTTAGGTGGATTTGCTATGGGGGCTGCTCCAGCTGTAGTTCAGTTTGTTGGTGCTGCATCTGTACAAGCAGCAATTCAATATACAAGGGATATGGAGGAAATTACAGAAGGCGTAAATCCTGTATATCAAATGCCTACTCTAAATTTTCAAGGAGTACCTTCAGGTATAGACATAAGAAAGGTTGTAGAAACAGGTATTCTTCCTGTAATTAATACTGGAATGGCTCATAAAGAACCAGGTGTAGGACAAATAGGAGCAGGAATAGTAACAGCGCCTATAGATTGTTTTGTAAAGGCATTAATGGCATTTGGAGAGTTAGTAGAGGAGTAATAAATATGGAATTCTCAATAGAGAAAGCCAATAAGATTGCAGTAGATAGGATGGAAGAAGCAATACCTTTTTGGGTAGATGTCAAATATGCTTACGAGGCATTTGAAAATTTTGATAAGTATACAATACTTCACGCAGGACCACCAATTTCCTTTTCAGATATGTGTAATCCAATGAAAGGTGGAGTTATAGCGGCCCTTCTGTATGAAGGGCTTGCTTCTTCAGAAAAGGAGGCTATAGACTTAGCAAACTCAGGAAAAATTAAATTTTGCTCCTGTAATGACTTCAATGCAGTAGCACCTATGGCAGGAATTATCTCTTATTCGATGCCACTTTTGGTAGTCAAGAATCAAACACATGGCAATTATGCATTTACCACTATTCATGAAGGTGAAGGAAAGGTAGCTCGTTTAGGTGATTATGAAGAAGAAACTATTTCTAGACTTCGATGGTTAGAGAACACATTAGCTCCAGCACTTAAAAGGTATGTAGATTTTGTTGAGAAAGTAAATCTAAAAGTGATTATGGCACAAGCTCTTGAAATGGGTGATGAGCTTCACATGAGAAATGTAGCATCTTCAAATTTTTTATTAAGAAGAATGATTGATGGACTAATTAACGTAATTGATAATAAAAAAGAACTTAAAGAGGTTTTGAGCTTCATGTCTCATGACAGTCAATTCTTTTTAAATCTAGCTATGGCGGCAGCAAAGTCAACAGCTGATGCGGCTCACGGAGTAGAAGGTTCAACTATAGTAACAACCATCTCAAGAAATGGCGTTGAAGCTGGCATAAAGGTAAGTGGGCTAGGTAATTCATGGTTTACGGCTCCAGCAGAAAAGGTAACAGGACTTTATTTTTTAAACTATAATGAGGAAGATGCAAATTTAGATATAGGAGATAGCGCTATTTTAGAAACTGTAGGGCTCGGCGCTATGGCAATAGCTGCATCTCCCTTAGTAGTAAAGTTCTTAGGAGCAGGTGGAAATAACGAAGCTATTAATCTAAATAAAGAAATGTATGAAATAACCTTTGAGGAAAGTAATAGCTTTAGAATTCCAAACTTAGATTTGAAAGGGACACCGGTTGGCATAGATATTGTTAAGGTTGTGGAAACAGGCATAGTTCCGCATATAACTACGGCTATTGCTGGTAGATATCCAAAAAGTGGAATGATAGGAGCTGGAATTTCTAAAATACCTATTAAAGCCTTTGAAAAAGCCCTAATTGCTTATGCAGATCAATATTAAATTGTCTGAATGTTCGAGAAAATAATATATAAATTACATGAAATGAGGTATTAGTTGATGAAAGAAAAAATTGTATTAGCCATTGGAGGCAACGCCATAATAAAGGAAGGACAAAAAGGCAGTATAGAAGAACAAAAAGAAAATATTTGTAATAGTTGCGATCCAATATTAAATTTAATTGAAAAAGATTATACAGTTGTAATTACCCATGGAAATGGTCCACAGGTAGGGAATACTCTAATAAAGTCTGAATTAGCCTCTCATGTTGTACCACAATATTCTTTGGATGTGTGTGATGCTGAGACTCAAGGTAATCTAGGATATCTTATTCAACAGGCTTTCTATAATAAGATGCAGGAAAGAAATATAGATAAAGCTGTTGCTACAGTGGTTACACAGATTGTTGTAGATAAAGACGATGAAGCTTTTAAAAATCCAACAAAGCCTATTGGACCTTTTTATAACAAAGAACAAGCTGAAGAATTAATGGCTGAAAAGAAAGTTACATTTATTGAAGATAGTGGCAGAGGTTATAGAAGAGTTGTACCATCGCCAATGCCAAAGAGAATAGTAGAAAGACAAGCTATAGAAGCATTACTTGAAAAAGAAGTTTTAGTTATAACTGCTGGAGGAGGGGGGATACCTGTCATAGAAGAAGAGAACAAGCTACTAGGAATAGAGGCAGTTATTGATAAAGATTTTGCTAGTGCATTGCTAGCTGCTGAAATTAAAGCAGATTATTTCTTTATACTAACAGGAGTAGATCAAGTAGCAATAAACTTTAGAAAGCCTAACCAAGAAAATCTATTAGAATTAACAGTAGCGGATGCTCTTAGATATATGGAAGAAGGTCAATTTCCTAAAGGAAGCATGGGTCCCAAAATTAATGCAGCAATATACTTCTTAAAAGCAGGAGGAAAAAACGTAATAATAACATCTATTGATAAACTACAAGAAGCTTTAGAAGGAAAGACAGGTACAAGATTAGTTTTATAAAATTTAACATTTAGTTCGTTGTGCAAAATATACAAAAGCATGCTTGAAAATATAGGTTATTTGTACATTGTGACTTTTAAGAGCTTTCTTTAATATTAATGGTGTAAATATAATTTATATTAAAGTTCGATGTAAACATATACAAAAATATCAGAAAATATAGAATGGAGGAAAAATTATGGATAAAAAAAGATTTTTCTCAATAGGCACTTTAACTGCACTAATTATATTTCTTATGTCAAGTGTTCCTGTTTTAGCAGCAGATGAAACAATGAATGTTAAACCACCGGAGGGTTTTCACGCAGTGTTAGCTATAATTCCTCTAATTGTTATATTAGTTCTTTTATTTAAAAGAGTTAATATGTTAGTTGCAGGTTTTATTGGTGGAGTAATGGCAATGATAATTGGAGGAATTACGTTAGCACAAGCTAATACATTTTTCTTAAATGCTATACCATCAATGCTTTCCAATACTGCACCAATTGTAAACTCAGCTATAGCCATGGCGGTTTTTCAATCAGGTGGTTATACTGCAGCACTTACCCTTGTAAAACGAGGAATTAAAGGAAGAGTAGAATATTTAGCAGCATTTATTGTAATATTACAAGCAGCAGCAACTTATATGTCTGGTATAGGCGGAGGAAGCGCCATGGTTATAGCGCCACTTGCTTTTGCAGCAGTAGGAGCAATTCCAGAACTTATAGCTGCAATGTCAATAGCAGCAGCGGCATCATTTACAACTTCCCCAGCATCACTTGAGTCAAGTATAGTTTCAAAGCTTGGAGGTATACAAGTAGCACAATATGTAGAATCAATGAGAGTTTATTGGTTAGCATTTGTAGCAATAGCTATAATTATAGGATTCTACGGAGCTAAAAAGAGAAAAGTTTTGTTCCAAGGTGAAGAGAGCGAAGAATCTAAAAATATAACAAATGCTCAATTATTTAAAAATACAATACCAGCAGTATTTCTATTGTCTTCAGTAATTTTTGGGCCATTTATAAATAAGTCTATAGGATTTCAGTTACTTTCTCCACTGACATATACAATAATTACTCTTATATTAATATTTATATGTACTGAATTTAACTTAAATAAAGCTGTTGATTCTATGATTGATGGTTCCACATATATACTTGTAAGATTGTTTCAAGTTGGTATATTCTTAACTTTTATCAACATGATAGGTAAAACTGGAGCATTTGCTTCTATAGTTAGTGTAACTAAGATGGCACCAGCAGCTTTAGTTGTTCCAGCTGCAGTATTTGCTGGATTCCTAGTTGGAGTACCAGCAGGAGCATACGTAGCATCGGTATTAGCATTAGTGCTCCCTGTAATAGCATCACTAGGATTCTCTCCTGTTGCCCTAGGATTTGTAGCTATCGGAGTTGGTTTTGGAAGCCAATTGAGTTTCGTAAATATTACAATGCAAGCTCTTTCCTCAGGATTCCAAATTCCTATTATAAATGTAGTTAAAGGTAATGGAAAATGGGTTGGAGGGTGTATAGCGTTATTACTAATAATATCATTTATAATTCATTAAAATATAAATTAAACCATAGAAAGGAGTATATAAAATGGATATAATTTTAAGAAAAGTGAGAATTAATGACGGGGATGAATTACAAGATGTTGCTATAGAAAATGGAAAGATAGTAGCTATAGAACCAAATTTTAAAGGAACTGCTCACAGAGAAATAGATGCAGAGGGAAGAGTTCTTATTCCAGGCCTTATAGATAGCCATATACATCTTGATAAGGCATTAATTGCAGATAGATTACCTAACAAGTCAGGTACGTTAATGGAAGCTATTGAAGTAACAGGAAAGCTAAAGCCAACTTTTACAAAAGAGGATATTGAGACAAGAGTTAGAAAAGCTTTAATGATGCTTATAAAGAATGGAACAACCCATATTAGAACTCACTCAGAGTTTGACCCATCACAAGGTTTTACTGGTTTTGAAACTGTAATGAAGTTTAAAAATGAGTTTAAAGATTTAATTGATATCCAAGTTGTTGCATTCCCACAAGAAGGTATATTTAAAGCACCTGGAACTGAGGAGATGATGTATCAAGCAATGGAAATGGGAGCAGATGTAGTAGGCGCAATTCCATACAATGATTCCCCAGCGAAAGAGCATATTGATTTAGTATTTGAAATTGCTAAGAAATATAATAAACCTCTTGATTTCCACCAAGACTTCAAAGATGACGCAGATGATATAACTATTGAATATTTATGTGAAAAAACAATAAAAGAAGGCTATCAAGGAAGGGTATCTGTTGGACACTTAACAAGCTTAGGTGCATTACCTAAGGAAAGATTAAAACCAATCATAGAGAAGATTAATGAAGCAGGAATAAGTGTAATGAATTTACCAGCTACAGATTTACATCTTGGTGGAAGAAAAGATGAATATAACGTAAGACGTGCTCTAACTCCGGTACGTGCATTGCGTGACGGTGGAGTTAACATGTGTATCGCTACTAATAATATAAGAAATCCATTTACTCCATATGGTAATGGAGATTTAATTCAAATCGCAATGCTTGCTATTCCAACAGCTCACCTCGGTGGAGCTGATGACCTTCCAACAGTATTGCCAATGATTACTACAAATCCGGCTAAAGCTCTTGGACTTAAGGATTATGGGCTAGAGGTTGGAAAGAAGGCAGATATGGTGCTTCTTGATACAATGTCTGTTAAAGAAGCAATAATTGATATCCCAGACAGACTTTATGTAATAAAGAACGGCAAGATAACTGTTGAAACTGAAAAGAAGATAAAAATATATTGTTAAAATCATTTAATCACATTAAGGCTGATTTTCTTATCAAAGAAAATCAGCCTTTTAAATGCACTAAGGTTAATTAATAACATAGAAATTGTATTTTTATACTGTTGACATGGGTATATAATAAGATAGATAATATATCGGATGAAGGGAAACTTCAATCAGATAGAAGCAAAAAACCAGTAGTAATAGGTAAAACTTAATATTTTAACTTTTGTTATCTAAAGAAAGGAGAGGAGTTAACTTGTATTATGTATATAACATATTAGTCCAATTTATGGATAGAGCTATGTTACTCCTTATATGTTTATTTATTATAACTAGGATGCAAAGCTTTAGAGAAATATTTTTAAAGGAGAACTACGAAAAAAAAGATTATGCAATTATTTGTACAGTGTTTTCCCTATTTGCTATATTAGCGACTTATACAGGGTTAAATGTAGAAGGGTCATTAGTAAACGTCAGAACAATAACTATAGTATCTGGTGGAATAATATTTGGTCCATTTGTAGGAATAGTAACGGGAGTAGTATCAGGACTGCACAGATATTTAATTGATATAAATGGTATAACTTCAATTCCCTGTCTTATAAGTAGTATAACTGCAGGAATGGTCTCTGGATATATCAATAAAAAAGTGAAGAGGAATTATAGATGGATAGCAGGCATAGCAGCAGGAATGCTAAGTGAAACAATTACTATGATATTGATACTTATATTGAGCAAGCCTCATTCTTTAGGATTTGATATTGTTTCAAAAATTGCTATTCCAATGATACTTGGACAAATTACTGTAGGGGTTATTGTTTTGCTAGTTCAAAGTGTAGAAGATGATAAAGAAAAGATAGCTGCCAAACAGGCAAAATTAGCTCTTGATATTGCAAACAAAACTCTTCCATACTTTAGAAATATAAATAGTGATTCTTTAAATAAAATATGTACTATTATAAAAGAAGACATACAAGCTGACGCAGTAGCCATAACTGATAAGAAAAATATATTGGCTTATGTTGGAATTGGTGAAGAGTATTATAATATAGGTCATGAAATAATAACTGAAGTAACTAAAGAAGCAATAAAAAGTAGCAAAATAATTATAAAAAATGATAATGTAGAAGATAAAAGTGCAATGTTAAAATCAGCTATTATAATTCCACTTGAAGAAAAAAATGAAGTTATTGGAGCATTAAAGATATACTATAAAAAGGCTCATAAAATCACATACTCACTACAAACTCTTGCAGTAGGGCTTTCACAGATTATTTCTACTTTGATGGAAGTGTCAAAGATTGAACAAATAAAAGAAATGGCTAATAGAGCAGAAATTAAAGCGCTTCAAACTCAAATAAATCCACATTTTTTATTTAATGCATTAAATGCTATAACTTCTTCTATAAGAATAAATCCAGATAAAGCAAGAGAACTTATAATTAATTTATCTAGCTATTTAAGATATAATTTAGAACTAAATAATGAATTTATAGATATAAAAAAGGAACTAAAACAAGTTAAAGATTATATAGAAATAGAAAAAGCTAGATTTGGAAATAAATTAAATATAATTTATGATATAGACGATGTAGATGTTAAAATACCAAGTCTTTCAATACAGCCCCTAGTTGAAAATGCCATAGTCCATGGTATTTTAAAAGATAAGGGCGCAGGAACAGTAAATATTAGTGTAAAGGAACAGGATGAAAAGGTAAAAATATCCATAGTTGATAGCGGAGTTGGTATAAGTGAAGATATAATAGAGAGAGTTTACAATGATAATATACCTGAAAATAAAATTGGTCTTTACAATGTACATTTAAGGCTTAAACTTATTTATGGAGAAGGACTTACAATAAAAAGACTTGAAAAAGGAACTAAAATTGAGTTTTATATAAAGAGGTGAGATTATGAGAGCTATAATAGTTGAAGACGAATTTCTAGCAAGAGAAGAGCTTAAATATTTTATAAAAAATTATAGTAGTATAGAAATAGTAGATGAATTTGAAGATGGAATAGAGGTATTTAAATTTATTCAACAAAATGAAGTTGATGTTATATTCTTAGATATAAATATACCATCACTTGACGGCGTACTACTAGCTAAGAATATAAGTAAATTTTCTAAGAAGCCCTATATAGTATTTATAACAGCCTATAAAGAACATGCTGTAGAAGCCTTTGAAATAGAGGCCTTTGATTATATATTAAAGCCCTACCATGAATCTAGAATTATATCTATGTTAAAGAAGTTAGAATTGAATTATAATCAGCAAAAAAATAATTCACATAAAAGTAGTGTATCTAACAAGATAAACTTGTGGAAGAATGAAAAGATAAGAGTAGTAGATTTAGATGATATATACTATTGTGTAGCTAGAGAAAGAGCAACTTATGTTTTTACAAAAGATGAAGAATATTCAGTAAGTGTAAGTATAACTGAATTCTATAATAGCTTGCCAAAGGATAAGTTTTTTAGATGTCATAGATCTTATATTGTTAACATAACTAAAATAAGAGAGATAATTCCTTGGTTTAATAACACATATAATTTAAGACTTCAAGATATAGACTACGAAATACCAGTAAGTAGAAGTAACCTAAAGGAATTTAAGCAGCTCATGAATATATAAATTCTAATAAAATCAGATAGGAGTTAAATGTCTACAGTCAGAGGCATTTAGCTTGTATCTGATTTTTTATTTAGTAAGAATCATAATAAGTTGCAACTCAATGTAATTCAGGTTTTAAAATAAGGATAACTAGATAACACTGATACCCCAGTTTGTAGCAGCAGGATCATTAATGGTAGCTAGTTATCTCATAAGTGTATTTCATGTAGATTTCTTTGCATCTCATTCAATAATTAATAATTTTATATTGTATTGCTATATAATTTAAAACAATAAACGACACAAAACGGCAAAGGTTTACAACAACATAAAAAGTTTTATTAAGTTATTAAAGTAGCAGAACTAGAATTAAAGAGTGGGTGAAGGGAGATTTTCAAATGAAAAATACATCAGAAAGACCTTGGTTAATAGTATTAGGTACAGTAATTGCTCAATTAGGATTAGGAACAATCTATACTTGGAGTTTATTCAATCAGCCTCTTGTAAATAAGTTTGGCTGGCAATTAAGCAAAGTAGCTCTTACATTTTCCATTACAAGCTTTGCTTTAGCATTTAGCACATTATTCGCAGGCAAGCTTCAAGACAAGCTAGGAATTAGAAAGCTTATATCAATTGCTGGAATAATAATGGGAATTGGTTTAATGTTAACATCTAAGGTAACTTCAATTTCTATGTTGTATGTATTGGCAGGTTTAATTGTTGGAGCAGCTGATGGTATTGCATATATTACTACTCTTTCAAATTGTATAAAGTGGTTTCCTGAGAGAAAAGGTCTTATATCAGGTATTTCAGTAGGAGCCTATGGAAGTGGAAGTTTGGTGTTTAAGTACATTAATGCAAGTTTAATTAGTTCTAAAGGTGTTTCTGGAGCATTCTTATATTGGGGTATTATGACAATGATTTTAATACTTACTGGTGCCCAATTATTAAAAGATGCCTCATCTGAAGCAGTTAATGTTAAAAACAGTTCAAAAGAAAATAACTTTACAGTAAAAGAAATGTTAAAAACAAGACAAGCTTATCTTTTATTTATAGTGTTCTTTACAGCATGTATGAGTGGTCTTTACCTAATTGGAATTGTTAAGGATATAGGTGTTCAATTAGCTGGACTTAAACCTGATGTAGCGGCAAATGCCGTAGCTATGGTAGCGATATTTAATACTTCTGGTAGAATTGTATTGGGGGCCTTATCAGATAAAGTAGGTAGATTAAAAGTAGTATTGTTCACACTCACAGCTACTGCTGTTGCAGTATTTGTGTTGAGTTTTGTACATTTAAATTATGCAATTTTCTTCGTTTGTGTTGCTGGAATCGCATTTTGCTTTGGCGGAAACATTACAGTTTTCCCTGCTATTGTAGGTGACTTCTTCGGGTTGAAAAATCATAACAAAAATTATGGGATTATATATCAAGGTTTCGGATTAGGTGCACTTTCAGGATCATTTATAGCTGCACTTGCAGGAGGTTTTAAACCTACATTTATGGTTATTGGAGTATTATGTATAATCTCAATTGTCATAGTGGCAACAATAAAAGCTCCAATGGAGTCAACAGAAAATATCAAAGATGATAATAATAAGTTAAAGTTGAATATAAATCCTGCTTAAAAAATACATCTTAAATGTACTTAGAAGAGAAACTTTAGTAGATGCTATGGAAAATCGAAAATCCAGAGAAGTACCCAACTCTAACAATAAGAGTTTCAGGATATGCTGTTCACTTCAACAGATTAACTAAAGAACAACAAAAAGAAGTTATAAGCAGAACTTTCCACGGAAAAATGTAGTAAATCATAATATAAGACAAGAATATTCAATAAAAAACCTTCTAAAATCTTATAATTGAATAAATGTTGTGAACATACCTGCTTATTTAAAGTAACAGGTATGTTATTTTTTTAATTTTATTGTTAACTAATACAAACGATTTGGTTGACAATAAAATGTAATAACCATATAATAAATTTACAGAAATGAATCTTAGGAGGAATATATATGTCAAAAAAATTAAAAGCAAAAGATATAGTTTATTCAGCATTATTTGCAACACTTACAGCAGTTTTAGGCTATATTACTATTCCACTGCCATTTAGTCCAATTCCTATAACAGGACAATCCCTAGCTGTGATGCTTGCAGGATGCGTATTAACACCAATTCAAGCTGGCCTTAGCATGTTAACATTTTTATTTATGGGTATTATAGGACTTCCAGTTTTCTCAGGAGGAAGGGTAGGGATAGGTGTTATTGTAGGTAAATCAGGAGGATATTTGATAGGATACTTAGTAGGAGCAGTAATAATAAGTATTTTAGTTAGAAAAAGCAAATCAAAAATAACTATGTTTTTGGCTTGTCTGTTTGGTGGAATAATTGTAGTTCATATTTTAGGTGCAGCGTGGTTGGGTTATGTTACTGGCATGGGAATTGAAAAAGCTATTATGGTAGGTTCAGTACCATTTTTGCCAGGAGATTTATTTAAGGCTGTAGCAGCAGTAGCAATTGGGGTTAGATTAAATAAAGATCTAAGAAGTTATGCTCATGCATAGACTAAATTCCATGTACAAAAATAAAAAGGTATATATAGTTGGTGGATTAAGAACACCAATAGGCAAAACTAATGGATGTCTAAAGAATTTTCTTCCAGAAAATTTAACTGCTTATTTGATTAAAGAAATTATATATAAATTTAACCTTCCAATGGATGCTGTAGAGGAAGTTATGCTGGGCAATGCTATTGGACCAGGTGGTAATTTAGCAAGATTAAGTTTATTAGAAGCAGGTATGCCATTTCACGTTACCGGTACAACTATAGATTTTCAATGTGGTTCCAGTTTAAAAGCTATAAACATAGCTGCAAGTCTAATCAAATCTGAAGAAAGAGATCTGATTATAGTAGGTGGAGCAGAAAGCACAAGTTTAGCACCTAATAAACAATATCACCCCAAAGATAAAAGATATAAAGGAAGTGATGTATTTTATAAAAGGGCACAGTTTGCACCCTATTCTATAGGAGATCCTGATATGATAGAAGGAGCAGAAAATGTGGCAAAGTGTTGCAATATTGAAAGAGAATCTATGGATATTTGGGCCATGGAAAGTCATTTGAAAGCATTAAAAGCAAAAGCTGAGGAAAAGCTTAAAGATATTATATGCAGTATAAAAACAGAAGAAGGTATAATTAAGGAAGATGAGAGCATTAGAAACAATGTTACACTTAAACTAATGAAGAGAGCCAAGCCTATTATAGATCCACAAGGAAAAGTAACAGCAGCAAATGCTTGTTTAACTCATGACGGAGCAGCACTTATTGTTATGGCATCAGAAAAAGCAGTAGAAAAATACAATTTAACACCTAAAGCTTTATGGGTTGGAGGGGAGAGTATAGGAACTCACCCCAATTTATCACCTTTGGGAGCTACCTATGCTGTAGAAAAATTAATTAAAAGACATAGTTTGAATATAAACCAAGTTGACTTAATAGAAATAAATGAAGCTTTTGCAGTAAAAGTATTGGCTTTTTTAAAACATTTTAACTGTGAAAAGGAGAAAGTTAATATATTTGGAGGAGCATTAGCATATGGACATCCTTATGGAGCTTCTGGCGCAATTATTATGCTTCATCTTTTGGAAGCACTTAAAGATAGAAATAAAAAAATTGGTATAGCATCTTTAGGGGTGGCAGGTGGACTTGGTGTGGCAACAATGGTGGAAAGGTGTGAGTAGTATAAAATGTTGATTTTTTCAGGAATATACAAAAATGCAAAGGAAAATCCATCTAAATTATGCATGACTCTGGAAAATACGGACCTTACTTATGGAGAGTTTGTAAAATGCATTGATAAAAGAGTTGAAATTTTATCAGCAATATATGAAAAAGGAGAAAAAGTAATAATAAAAAATAAAAATCCAATTAATACACTGATTAATTTCTTAGCCTGCTCTATAGCAGGTTTAATTTCTATACCGGTGGATATTAAAATGCTGCCGATAACTTTAGATAAAATTATAGATGAGATAAACCCATGTTGTATAATAGATGATGAATTTACGTATGATGATTATGAAAACCAAGCAATAAAAAAACATGAAACCAAGGATTTTACTAAAGAAGGTAGTTTTTTGTTTCCAGATGTAAAGGATACAGATATTTTCTTAGGTGCCTTAAGTTCAGGAACTACGGGGCATAACAAGGTTATATATAGAGATCATATAAGTTGGGCAAGTGCCTTTAAATATCAAAGTGAAATATTTCATATTAGCTGCAAAGACACATTGTTTTTAGTAGGTTCTCTTTGCTATACAGCAAATCTTAATAGTGCTATTCATATTTTAAATGAAGGGGGAAGTATAGTTTTTTCTAAAAGTATTTACCCAAAAACTTGGATTAATGAAATAGAAAAAAACAATGTTAGCAACATATTTATGGTACCAGCTCATTATAGATTGCTCTTAAAAGAACTGAAGGATAATATATATAATGTAAGATCTCTATTAAGTTGTGGAGATAAATTAGATATGAATACAATTATAGTACTAAAAGAAAGGTTTCCAAAGGCACAAATTTGCGAGTATTATGGTGCAAGTGAATTAGGTCATGTAGCATACATAAACTTTAGAGATGACTTTAAGATAGATAGCGTTGGTAAGGCTTTTCCGCAAGTAGAATTTTGGATTGAAGATGATTTAATATGGATAAAAAGTCCATATATAGCACCAGATTTTAGGCCTAAAGCTACTGTTGGAGATATAGGAAGAATTGATAGAACCGGCAACTTATATCTTATGGGTAGAAAAAATAATACTATTAACAAGGGCGGAGTAAAAATACTTCCTTATAATATAGAAAAAGTATTAAATGAACATCCTAAAATACTAAAATCATTTGTTTTTGGTGTAAAACATTCAATTAAAGGACAAAAAATAGCAGCAATTATTCTAACAAAAGACGATGAATTGACTGTAAAAGAAATTATAGAGTATTGTAGAAAAAACTTAGAATCACATTGTTATCCTCAAAAAATAAAAATAATAAAAGATGTAAAGCTTAATTTAAGTGGAAAAATAGACAGATCGGAATTGATGAAAATACTAAATACGTAAATACTAATATCAATAAAAAATATGCTTTTAAACTTACAAAAATTATAAAATGAAGAATTAGGACTATTTTAAAAAGCTCTAATTCTTCATTTTATTTTTTTAACTAAGTTGTTTTAAATTCTCCTACCTTATTCATTGTTTCTTTAACCATATCACGCAGGTTTTGTGCTGCTTGTGAGACCTCTTCTGTAGAAGCATTCATTTCCTCAGAAGAAGCTGCTATTGTTTCGGCAGATGAGGAAACCTCTTCAGCTATTGAAGTTGCATCTTCTATTTTGTATAAAATAGAGTTTTTCTTATCAGCTATTTTTTCAGCACTTGTATTAACTAAATGTATTTTTGGAGTTACTTCATCCACTGCCTTAGTTATATTAGTAAATGATTGTATTGCTGTATCTATGTTTACCTTTTGATTAGATAATTCATTTTTTACAGTGTTTGTTGTTTCTATCATATTGCTGGCATCTTTGGATATTGTATTAATTAAAGTATTTATACTATCTAGTGAGGTTTTTGATTGCTCTGCAAGTGTCCTTATTTCATCTGCTACTACAGAGAAACCTCTACCTGCCTCTCCAGCTCTAGCAGCTTCGATAGCAGCATTTAATGCAAGTAAGTTAGTTTGATCAGAAATACTATTTATAAGGTTTGTTATTTCAGTTATCCTGTTTACATTTTGTCCTACGTTTGAAATTTTAGAAATTAAATCTTCGAATGAATTTGATACATTTTCCACGGAAATTGTTACATTACCCATATCTCCATTGCTTTTTTCAGCCATAGAGTGAATACCTTTAGTATTTGAGTTAATTTCAGCTATTAATTTAACTACGCTTTCTAAATCAGTACTAAATTCATTAAGAATACTTGTTATAGATACTAAATCTTCGGCCTGTTCACTAGTTCCATTAGCCATAGCTTGTACTGTACTAGATACATTTTCAGCAGAAGAAGCCATCTCTTCCGATATAGCAGATAAATTTTCGGAAGCCTCATTTATTATACGAGATTTATCCTTTATATCATTAATCATTTGAGATATAATCCCTAATGTCCTTATTAAAGATTTTTTCATTATTTCAAACTCATTTTTACCATTGCTTTCTATATTAACTGAGAAGTCACCTTTTGCAACTTCATCTAATATATTAATCATTTCTTTTGTAGAGCCCTTTAGTACTTTTATAATTTGAATTGAGATTATAGCTAAGAAAATAACAGAAAATAAAAATAATAACACAAACAATCTTAAATTTTTATCATATATGGTATTGGACTGATTCATTAATTCATTTGCTACATTCACTTCATAATCTTTTAATTCTTTTAGTAAGTTTTCAATATCCTCAGATACTTTATTAAGTGTATTGAGATCTTCTTCAGGTAACTTTTGATCTTTTTCTAACAAGGCTTTGGATTTTTCATATGTATTTATATATCGTGAGTAGTCATTTTTAAATTTGTTAATTAATTCAGCTTCCTTTGTATCTGTATGAACTGAGGTGAGCTCAGCTAATCTTTTTTCTATTCTATTTTGATAATCTTTTATCTTTGTATCATCTTCTTTGTTGTAACCTGTAATTTCTTTATTAACATATACTCTAATGTTTAAGAAATCTGCTCTTATTGAAGTTATAGAGGTAATTGGCAATAATCTCCCATTATACAGTTCATCTATGTTGTTACCAATTTTTTTCATATTAAGATATCCTAAAATTCCGATAATTGACGTAAACATCAATGCAATAGCAATTATTAATGAAATTATCCGAGATATTTTTAGATTTTTTATAAGTTTTTTCATTTAGTCTTAATCCTCCTTGAAGTAGTTCTATATATAAATATAGTAAATATAATATTTAAATTATCGAAGCAAAATACTATTTTTTTATACTTATAACAACAAAATTATACCACTTATTATTTAAAATACTTTTATTTATGATAAAATATTTATTGAACTTAAAAATAAACTAAAAATCAGGCACAAGAACCATAAGATTCATGCACCTGATTTTTAGTTTATCTTTTAGCGCCAACTAAGGCTCTACTTACAGCTAATTTCCAGTTATCTACAGCGAAGGTATCATTACCAACGTTGCTGATATTAACATTATAAGTTTGTTGAGAAACTATAGCGTTAGCTAAATCCCTTCTAACTCTCTCAGAATGAGTTAACGCAGCTCCAGTAGTGGTGTTAGTTGGACCATATGTCGTAGTACCAGTTCTTGGGCCAGGAGGGGTAATTTCCGGAGTAGTTCCACGTGTTGCGTCAATTCCAGTAGTTCCTCCTATTCCAGTATTGGTTGTACTACCGGTAGTAAAGTCAGAAGTACTTCTAGTAGTAATTTCTTTCCCTTGATTATCAAGTGTTTTGAGAACAACATTAATTATCCTACCATTCCTCACTGTAACTATAGCTGCGTGATTTTCTTGTGAAGTTTTATTACCCTCACCTAGATAAACTCCGTCTTTAAAAGCTGCAGTTCCTATAGGCTGGTTTAGGTTAATATTTGTTCCACCTTGAGTAGTTCCAGGAGTTCTATAAGCAGCATTTCTATTACCACAGGCAGAAAGGGAACAAGTTATTAAAGCTGTTGCTATAATGCTTGCTACTTTTTTCATAATATTACCTCCAAATCTAGAACTATATGAATAAAATAATAAAAAAATTTGTTCCAAATCTTGTATTTTATCAATTTTTTATTTCTACTATATTTACGTTAATAGTTTACTTCAACATCACTTATTTAACCTATTAAATTGAATACATATATGGATTAAGCATTAAAAAATGTCTTTATTTACGCTATATTTTAATCTGTTAATTAAGTATAGAAAATATGTAAAAGTATAAAATATTAAAATGGATAATTAATCAGATTTAATACAAAATAATTTTTGTGAGTATATATTTAAGGAGGAATATTATGATAAGAGAAATTATTGGTACAAAAACAATGGCTTCAGCATTTCGAGGAAGAAGAAATAGAAAAATGATGTCTACAACTATGATTGGAGTAGTTGGAACTGCTTTAAGCTTAGGAGCAGCTTATATGATGAGAAGAAATAGGAGAATGATTAAAGGTTAGATGATTAATAACTTATAAACTAAAGAACCTGATTTTTAGGTTCTTTTATTTTTAAATATATGTTTTCTTATATTTTGGCAATGTTAATTTATATATTCTTTTAAAATATATAATAGATAAAATATTAGTGATAACTATTGTGATCACAAGAAAAAAACAAAAAAGTATTGATTTTTATCCTAAATTAAGTTAAAATTTCGTTATAATAAGAACTTTAATAATAAAAAAATCTAAAATGTTCACTTGTATAAATCTAGCAATATGGGCTGGATGTCTCTACCGAGCTACCTCAAATAGTTGTAGGCTATAAGTGCTTTAATGGCTGTAACTACGCAATTTTAAGCTTTGTTATTTAAGTTTTCCCTATAAGAACTAAATAATTAATTTTATAAAAACCAAAATATAACGTATTTGGATTGTTGAAAAATATTCGTAATGGGACGAATATTGCTAAAATCAAAGATATCAATAGTAAAACCTTATTATAGGGGGAAATAATAAAAAATATCGGGGAGATGATTAGTTTGAAGTATGATGTAATAATAGTAGGTGCTGGTCCATCAGGAATTTTCACTGCATTGGAGTTAGTAAGACAAAAGTTAGACAAAAAGATTTTACTAATTGAAAAAGGAAGAAGTATAGATAAAAGATATTGTCCAAAAGAAAAAACAAAGGAATGTGTTTCATGTAAACCCTATTGTCATATAACTACAGGATTTTCAGGAGCAGGTGCGTTCTCAGATGGTAAATTGTCATTAAGTTATGAAGTGGGGGGAGACTTACCAAATTTAATTGGAAGTGATAAAGCACAGGAATTTATTGAATATACAGATAAAATTTATCTTGAATTTGGAGCAGATACAAGAGTAGAGGGAATAGAAAATACTGAAGAAGTTAAGGAAATAAGAAGAAAAGCAATAGAGGCAGGGCTTAAGTTAGTAGATTGTCCAATAAGGCACTTAGGAACGGAAAAGGCTCAGGAAATATATCTTAAAATACAAAATTATCTTTTGGATTCAGGTGTAGAAATTAAGTTTGATACAATAGTTAAGGATTTGATTATAGAAGATGGAGAAATAAAAGGTGTAATAATAGCAGATTCCAAAACTAAGAACAACGAAGAAGTTGCAAGCAGCAATAAAGTAGTTTTAGCAGCTGGAAGAAAAGGTGCAGATTGGCTCAAAGATATGTGTGTAAAACATAATATTAATCATAGAGCTGGTACTGTGGATATTGGTGTTCGCGTTGAAATTAGAAATGAGGTTATGGAAAGAGTAAATAATGTTCTTTATGAGTCAAAGCTTATAGGCTATCCAGCACCTTTTAGAGACAAAGTCAGAACGTTTTGTCAAAATCCAGGAGGATTTGTAAGTCAAGAGAATTATGATAACAATTTAGCAATAGTTAATGGACATTCATATAAAGAGAAAAAATCAAATAATACCAATTTAGCTATATTGAGTTCTCATAATTTTGCAGAGCCATTTAATCAGCCTATAGAATATGGAAAGCAGGTTGCAGAATTAGTTAACATGCTTGGAAATGGTAAAATATTAGTTCAGAGATATGGTGATATACTAGATGGAAAAAGAACTTGGCAGAAGGAACTATATCAATCAAATGTAAAGCCTACACTGCCAGATGCTGTGGCTGGAGATATAACTGCGGCTATTCCCTATAGGCCTATGATGAATATCTTGAACTTTATAAATGCAATGAATACTGTTGTACCAGGATTTGCAAGCAGAGAAACATTATTATATGGTCCAGAGATTAAATTCTATAGTAACAAGATAAATATAGATACAAACTTTGAAACTAACATAAAGGGAATTCATTGCTTAGGGGATTCCAGTGGATGGACCAGGGGATTAATGATGGCATCTGTAATGGGAGTACTAATGGGAAAGAGTATCGTTGAAAATAATTAGTTTAAATGATTGCATTTCCAAATATATCCATTTATAATTATAGTAAGGTTATGCTATAAAAGGGTGGGATAGGAATGGAGTTAATAAACAAGAGACAAAGACGTAATATAAGAAAGAAAAGAAAGAAAAAAAGACAAATAATGTTAGTATCATTAATGACTATAATATTAATTGCAGTATCAGCAGTCTTATTAAGAATATAATTAATAATTTATTAAAAAACTCTCAACTAATTTAAATAGCACATATTATAAAATTTCCGTATATTATGTTATAGTTAGTAATTTTAATAGAGAGGTTAATATGATTTATGTAAAAGATGTTGAGAGCATAGTAAAAAATCTAGTAGGTCACAATAGAGAAGAATACTCAAGAGTTAGTATACTTAGCAAATTGAAAAATAGTTGCACTTATAAACAAAAAGGGAGAAGCCTTATATTTAATGAAAATGAAGTATGGAATAAATACTTTATGGAAAATGAAAGGCTAAGAATATTAATTGAAAAAAGAAAAATAACAAGTGTTGAGGAATTGATGCTATACATTGAAGATGATGATTTTGATTATTAACTAAGAACTTGGTTTGCCCAGGTTCTTTTTATTTTGTAAATTGACATTTGAGAATAAGTATATTAGCATATTCTTATATAGTAATGCTTAAGTAGGAGATTCAATATGGAAAATCAAGTTAAAATTTTTAAAGCATTAGCTCATTCTATAAGATTAAAAATAATTAAAAAACTATCTGACGGAG
This sequence comes from Clostridium nitrophenolicum, assembly GCF_055391695.1. Taxonomy (NCBI): domain Bacteria; kingdom Bacillati; phylum Bacillota; class Clostridia; order Eubacteriales; family Clostridiaceae; genus Clostridium; species Clostridium nitrophenolicum. The sequence goes on along the minus strand of NZ_AP042469.1, from coordinate 3,905,671 downwards.
AGCTTTGTGTATGTAAATTAAATGAGGATGTTAATTTTAGTCAATCTAATTTGTCTCAGCACCTTAAGATATTAAAGGAAGCTGGTATTTTAAATTCAAGGAAAGAGGGGATGTGGACTTATTATAGTATAGCTGATGATAAGATTTTGCAACTTCTATATATAGCTGAGAAATTAAAATAAGGAGTGAAAAGTATGAGTGATTTAAAAAAAGAAGATATTAGAAATGTTGTACGAAATAGCTATAAAAAGATTGCAGTAGGCAATATAAAAAAGGGAGGTTGCTGCAATAGCGACATTACATTAAAAAATTCTGCTGTAGAGATATCACGTAAAATAGGATATTCTAATGAAGAATTATTGATGGCTCCAGATGGCGCTAATATGGGACTTGGATGTGGTAATCCACAACTGATAGCTGATATAAAAGAATCAGAAGCAGTTATAGATCTTGGAAGTGGAGGGGGATTTGACTGTTTTTTAGCTTCAAAAAAGGTTGGCGATAATGGATATGTTATTGGTGTTGATATGACTCCAGAGATGATTAGTAAATCAAGAGTTATTGCTAGAAGAAATAGATATAAAAATGTAGATTTCAGATTAGGGGAAATCGAAAATCTTCCTGTAGCAGATAATATTGCAGATGTACTTATATCTAATTGCGTTATAAATTTATCTCCTAACAAACAAAGGGTATATAATGAAGCATACCGCGTATTAAAAAAAGGTGGTAGAGTTGCTATTTCTGATATAGTTCTTGTAAGGGAATTAACAGATGAGATGAAGCAAGACGAAAAACTTTATTGTGGATGAGTGACTGGAGCATCTTCAGTTGAAGAGTTAAAGCGATATTTAGAAAATGCAGGTTTTAGTGAAATTAGTATTAAAACTAGTGAAGTATCAAAAGAATATGCTGAGAAATGGGGACACAATTTAAAAGTAGGCGAATATATTATGTCTGCATCTGTAAAAGCAGTAAAAGTATAAGGCGCAAAAGCATTGCTAACATTTTAAGTTGAGCAGTGCTTTTTATAAACAAATAAATTTGCTGTTAATATAAAAGTATATCAATCACTAAATCAATAGGATTTATTTGACAAATTAGGCGGACTTAAAATAAAATAAATATATTATTAGATTAAGAGAGGCGCTAATTATGGAATTAAATGAATGCATTAATTTTTTACTAACAAAAGCACAGCATACTGTGTTTCAATATTTAAAAACCAATCTTGCACAATTTGATGTAACACCAGTTCAATATGGAATATTAAAATGTCTGTGGGATGAAGATGGTCAAACACCTAAGCAAATTGCTAGAACTCTAAGTTTAGACGGTTCAACTATTACTGGAATCCTTGATAGGATGGAAAATAAAAACTTAGTTAGAAGAACTCCTGATCCAGATGATCGTAGAACTCTAAAAGTTGTAATCACTAATCAGGGACTTGAACTGCGTGAGTGTATAGAAGAGGTTATAGAAGAAGTAAATAAACGAATTTTAGAAATATTTACTTTTGAAGAACAAGAACAATTAAAAAAATTTTTAGAGCAAATTGCAAATCGTCAAGTTTTTTAGAAGGTGTTGGTATATGTCAACACTTATTTTTTTTATAAATTTATTTGTTGACAAATTATTTGCATACAATTAAAATTAAATGGATCAGTAATACGAGAGGATGATTTAATTGAGTAAAATTATAGGAACTTCAATGTCTAAAGAGATTGTTGAATTATTTAATAAGGAGTTAACAACAAGTATACTTTCAACTGTTACAAATGAAGGATTTCCGCATGCTTTGCCTGTTCATCTAATAGCGGCTCCAGATGATAAAACTGTAAGAATGGCATTAATGAGTATACATAAAACAACAGAAAATATTAAAGATAATGGAAAAGCTTTTATTACAGTTTTAGAGGGTACTGATATAGCAGTTGGTATAAAGGGAACTGCAAAGGTTGTAAGGGAACCTATGGAAGGTAATTCGGCAATGTGTATGATTGAATTTAAAGTTGAAGAGATAAAAAGTGATACGACTCCTACAGTAATAGTTACTGATGGTATTCGTAGTAAACATAGAACTGATAAGACTAAACATTTCTTCAGAGCAATGTTTGATGAGTTATATAGAGGATAGGACTTTAAATATAATTTAGCCCAAGATTTTGTCTTGGGCTTTTAAATTTTTTGCTGTGTTTTTAAAGAAATTTATATTATTTATGGAACAATAATCCCCCTATTAAAATATGATACTAATATGGACGTTATACATAAACAGAGTTCTTGGCATCAGTTGGAATTTTAATTCCATCGGATAAACTAGCTTGGTCTTAATTAAAGAAAAGAGGGATGTTTTATGTTACTTAATACTAAGTCAGATATTCCAGAAAGCTTTTATATATTTGTTGATACTGAAAATCCTTTAACGGCACAGGCTTTAAAATCTACGGGAACATTTTCTTCTTCAGCGTATACTATGTGTAGATATGATAAATCCTTTTTGGAAAAATACATTAAGGGAAGAGTTAAATATTTACCATATAAAAGGTCTGGTAATGATATGAATGTATCATCTCCATTTTATACGTCTGTAATTAGCGAGTTTAGTGTCGAGTACGATGCAGAACGAATTAGAGAAAAATTTTACCCATTATATCCTTCTAGAATGTCCGCTGTATATGCATTTGGTGATTATGACACTTGTATAAAAGTTTCTAGAAAGTATGACTGGGAATTAGAAAGCGTCAGAAAATTTAGATTAATAAAAGGGAACTTAACAAGAGTGATAAAAGTAAACATGGAAATTGTATCAAAAGCTAGATCTATGTATTTAAACTCTATGCTTGATGAAAAAGGTAAAGAAATTCTATGGAAAAACTATTGGAGGGGATTGGACTACGTTCCAATAAACTCATATCTTGCAAATTATTCATTTGGTAACTTCAAGGTAGATGATATATATGAATATTTAATTGAGGGTTCAGTAGTTTTAGAAGAATAGGAATATAAATAAACTATAGGAAAACTAACTAGAAAGTTAGCTTATACAAAGGGGTATGTTTCCAAAGCTTTTAACGGACTGAAGTTTGGAAACATAGCCCGGGGTGTAAGTTAACTTTCTGATTGGTTTCTCTATATTTTTATTATATATTTTTTAGATAGTAACCTAAGATACTAGATATTTTTTACAGCTTGTCATTTTAAAACTATTAGTATCTATAGTTATATAGTAATAGCTAAAATTTTCGTTATTATTATGATTTCCACCACAGCCGCTTACCACATAACGTATAGAATCATCTGAATTATGGACCCTAATCTTAGTTTTATAGGATATATGCTTATGGTGGCAGAATATACCGATAACATTTAAGTTCTTAATACTGTCTAAAAATTTAGTTGTTTCTAGGAAGGATAACTCATGGTCATTAAGAGTTAGAAAAGATGAAGAATTTCCTAAGGGTGTATGAAAATCGATTATATAATGATACTTATTGTTTAGTATTTCGTTTTCACCAAGAAGAAGTTTTGTATCGCTTTCGCTAAATTTTGCAAAATAATTATTCATTGGGGCATCAGAAAAATGGGTATTTAGATAAATATATTTTATATATGTTCCAGGAATAGGAATAATACCTCGTACTGCACCAATATAAGATTTAAAGTTTTTGCTACTAGCATCAAATATATTATAGTCGTGATTTCCTAAAGAAACAAAAATAGGAATATTGCTACTGCTTAATACACTTTTAGTAATTTGCGCAAAAGCGGCAAAGCTGTCAGGATTATCTCCAGCATTAACAGCATCACCACCATGGACAATAAACATTGGATTAATTTTTTTATTTTTTACAATATGTTTTAAAATTTTTTCATACTGTTGACCATTCGAATCTACAATATATTTATTATCTTTAATTTTAGTACATACTAAATGACTATCCCCTAAAACAACAAAACTAATCTTATGATGTCTTTTTACATAATTAGAAATTTCATCTGATTTGTTATATAAAATATCTAAAGACCAGACATTTAAAGGCTGCATGCAATATCATCTCCCTTATAATAATAGTATATGACATAGCAAATGTATTGTTAGCTCATTTTAATAATACGCTGATTAAAGCATCTAAAGAATAGAATTGTCTAGTGGTCGTAGGCAAACTCCTTTGGTATTAAGAACTCTATTTATAAAAAATTCATTAAGTTTAAAGAAATAATAAGGCACCTATATATAATATGAATTATAATGAAAAAATTAGATATAAGGAGAGGCATGGAATCATAATTTGCAAGTTATGGGTAAAATAAGTTATAATTGTAGAAAATATAATACAAGTATTTTAGTTACAATATTGGTATCTAATATATAATACATGTTGTAATGTATGTAATTATTCATAAAAAACGGAAAAAGCAAAAATTGAAGCTAAAACAGGAGAAGATATATATGAGCAAAAAGAAAGTGTATTGGCCAATTATACTTATTTTTTTATTTGCAATTTTTTTAGATTTTAAAGTATATGCTAAAGAAATTAATATAAATAGCTTAGATGTGAATTCAAAATTGTTAGAGGACGGTTCTTTATGTATAGAAGAAGTTATTGGATTTAAAATGAGCGGAGATTTTAATGGTGTATATAGAGGAATAAATACAAAGTACTCAGGAGGAGTTCAGGATATAAAAGTAACTGAACTGACAGCATCAGGAGAAAGAGAGTTTAATAAAGTAGAAGATGCTAAAAATGGACAAGATGGAGTATATCAAATATTAAAGTCAGGAGATATTTATAATTTAAAAATTTATTCTCCAGCAAAAGATACAAATAAGAAATTTAAAATATACTATAAACTTAAGAATGTAGCTGTAAAATACAATGATATTGGAGAGCTGCGTTATAGGTTTTGGGGAGACCAAAGTGAGAATGCAATAGATAGGTTCAATATAAATCTAACAATAGAAAAGTTAGCAGATAGAAGTAAATTGCAGGTTTTTGCTAGAGGACCTATAGATACTATGGAAGCTTCAATATCAGATTCTAATGTTTTTAATATTAAAGGCGAGAAAGTAAAAGTTAAAACACCTATAGAAGGAAGATTTTTATTTCCAAAAGAGTCAATACCTCTGTCAACTAATATAGTTGGAGAAAATGCTCTAAATAGAATACTGGAAGAGGAAAGTGCTAATCAAAAGGCAATTGAAGATGAAAAAAATCGCAAAAAATATATAAGGTCTATTGGGAATATTATAGGTTCAGCAGCTTTTGTTTTAAATTTAATCTTGGGAGTATACATTCTAAAAATAAAAAGAAATAAAATAGAGGATGATTATAACACTTTCCCAGATGACTGCACACCTGCAATAGCAAGCAAATTATATAAAAATATAATAAATGAGAGAGAGGTTATAGCAACCATATTAGATCTAGTTAGAAAAAAATATCTAAGTATAAAGGATCTGGGATATGGCAACTATGCAATAATAAAAAATAGAAACATAGATGATAATCTGCTATCCCATGAAAAGTTTGCTATAAGATGGTTTATAGATTATATAGGTAATGGTGTAAAGGTTGAATTAAAGGATATAGAGAATTACAGTAAAGAACATAGAGATAAATTTTTTGATTACTTTTATAAGTGGAAAGTTATGGTCAAACATGAGTTTGACAAAAAAGACTATTATGACAAAAATGCAGCAAAATTAGCGAAAGCATTTGTAAGTATATTTGTTACTGAAATAGCAGTAATGGTCATTTTCTTAGTTTATGGAAGCTTAATTTCCATAATAGGATTAATTACGGCTCTATTTAGTACTATATTCAGTTTTTCGCTATGGGGTAAAAAAAGTGTTTATGGTGAAAACCAGATTAGAAAGTGGAAAGTATTTAAAAAATATTTAGAAGATGATAGATTTATTAAAGATCAGAATTTGAGTGGCATAGAGACCATAGACAAATATTTAGTTTATGCTGTGTCTTTAGGTGTTAATGATAGGATTTTTGAAAAACTCAATATTAAATTTAAAGACAAGGGTGCAGGAGAAGAGAATTATTGTGCTTCATGTCTGTATTGGTATTTTTGGATTGGCATGGATGATGAACATAATATAATTCAAGATAGCCTGCATAATTCCAGCAGTTCAGGAACTAGTGATGGGGGAGGATACTCTTCTGGAGATAGCGGAGGATGTGCTGGTGGTGGCGATGCAGGAGGATTCTAAAGTCATAAAGCTAAATTTATTAACATATATATAATTTAGCCAGTATAAGATAAAGCGTAAATGCTTAAAATTATCAATATTTTATATTAGGGGGAAGTTTAGATGTCTAAAGAAGGTATAAGTGGAGTTTTTAAAAATATTACTGGGGTAATAGTAGAGCCAAGAGCAGCATTACAAAGAGTAAGTGATAATCCTAAGATATTAAAGTATTTAATACCTATAACATTAGTACAATTAATCATTTCGATAATCGAGTTACCAAAGATTGTAAGTTTTACAATATTGCAAGCACAGGGGGGAGCAAATTTTTCTGAAAGTCTTATTCCATTTTTGAGAAAAACAGTTACAGCGTCTGTTATAATTACATCAATATTTTCACCAATAGTGATGGCAGTAATAATAACAGCATTAATTAAGCTTGTAACTATATTTGTTGAGGAAAATGCGAGCTTTAAACAATTGCTCTCTGCAAATGTTTTGGCATATATACCTATGCTTATAGGTGGAATAGTGGCAGCTATAGTTATGATGTTTACCGAACCTCAGAATATTAAAAATGTTACAACGAGCTTTGCTATGTTTTTAAGTTCATCAGTAAGTGAGACAAGTACTATTTATAAATTGCTTTCATGTCTTGATATATTTGTAATATGGAGTTTAGCATTAGTGTCAATTGCTACCTCTGTTGTTTATAAAATGAATATAAAAAAATCATCAGCTATTGTGTTTGGACTTTATGTTATTAGGATAGCTATTGGAGTTTTAGTTTAAAAGGAGCAGTTTTATACTGCTTCTTTATTTATTTTATTTTAATAATGATAAATTTTAAAAAATTAGGCAAAATATACATAAGTGATTTTTATTTTAAGGAGTGCTAATATGAAAAAAATAATGGTATTACTTATTTGCTTTGTAATGTCATTTACTGCAGGATTTGTCTCTGCCAAAGATCCAGTTCATGTACTTGTTGGAGATAAAGAGGTTGAAAATAATGGAGAATATATACTAAAAGATAGTAAAGTATATGTATCTCAAGATGCTCTAAAAAGGGATTTTGGATTCAATGTGTTTTATGATAAAAATGAAAATACGATAAGACTTTATAATACAGAAAAAACAGCACTTGAAGGCAGAATAAAATTATTTGAAAAGTTTATAGATAATTATAATCCAAAAACTCCAGATGAGATTGCCGAACTCTGGGCTCAGGGAGTTAAGGAAAGAAATGGTATATTACAATATTCCACGCTCAATGCACCGTTAAAAGAAAAATTTAAAGAATTGGCGGAAAAAAGAGGTAGTTGGGTAACTGGATTCTCAAGTCCTTGGGTTGAAAGCTACAATATTACTAAGGAAAAACCTAATGAATCAACATGGAAATATAATATAGTTTTTAAAGCAGTAACATCAGCTTCTGATACATATAACTGGCATGCAACATTGATAATAAGTAAAGAAAATGGTAGATGGAGAATAATAGATATTCAGAAAGATTTTGATGTCATGTGAATTTAAGACTTGGCTATAAATAATAGAAAAGATGTGTTATCTTAGGTTAACATGTCTTTTTTCATGTATAGCTTATGCTTGATAGAAAAATTTTAATCATAGAAAAATTTTTATTTGTACATACTATATAAGGTCATTGGGAAACATATAAAATGAAAACCCTTACACAAGAATACCTTATAATTTTTAATTTTTTAAGATATATAATTTTAGAATAAATTTATTAAAGGATGAAAATAATTATGAAAAAAGTAGCTACTTATATAATAGTATTCTTTTTATTTGGAAATATAAGTTTTAGAGCAAAAGCGCTAAGTTTAAGTACTGCTTCTAGTGACACAAATACTATTGAGTACTATCAAACTATGAAAAGAGATCTTTTATGCTTAATGATGGCTTATCCTGAATATATTGCAAATGTTGAAAAAGAAGAGAGTGGACGAGTATATCTAGTGATGAAATCAGGAAGAAGAATACTTTATGATGACAAAAAAACTAAAAGCTTTGAGGAAAAACTAAGCAATTCAGATTTACAGGATATGATGGAACAAGAATATCCTCTTTCTTATAATAAAAGCTTAATGGAAAAAAATTTTGACCCTGGGCGTCGCAGAGTATATGTTTTATTAAAGGATGTTTATGGGGAGTCTAAAGAACAGGTTGAATCTAACCTAAAAAATGTTAGTGTAGGATATAGAAACTATCAATTCAATAATAATAATAAAGCAGCAGAAGCACTACAGAATGCTATGAAGGAGTTAATACCTATCACACAAAACAGAGAAGATATTAGAATATGCGTATATCCTTGCAGTGGTACATTTAACTATCGTTTTATTGCAGGAACAAACCAATTAAGTCCACATTCTTTTGGCATTGCTATTGATCTTGCACGAGATAAAAGAGATTATTGGAAATGGGCATCAAGAGAAGAAGGGGAGAAAAGAATAGCCTCTTATCCAAAAGAATTAGTAGAAATATTTGAAAAAAACAATTTTGTATGGGGCGGAAAATGGGGACATTTTGATATTCTTCATTTTGAATATCGACCAGAAATAATTTTAAAGGCTCGATATTTTGGAGATAAGCGTAATACTAAAGACTGGTATAATGGTGTACCTTGCGAAGATCCTTCTGTAAAAAATTATATTGAAAAAATTAATCGAATTTTTCAGTAATTTTTTAACACCTTATACAAATTTAAAAAAGCTAATTAAATTTTATTTCTCAAGATAAAGGAGTAAAATAAATGAATGTTTCTATAGTGAAAAATTCTAAATCTAATATAATAAAACTAATAGTAAAAATTATACTCTTTATTATTATATGTCAGTATTCTTCAGTGTCAGCAAGAGCTGTTAATTCCAACGAGGAGATTATAGGTATTGTACAAAATATTTTTGTAAACAGAAATAAAGCAATAATAAATGGAGATTTAGAGTTAATTGAATCTATTTATGATAAAAATACAAAATATGGAATGTGGGCATATGAATATGAAACAAAAAAGGTACAGTACATTCGCAATTGGGAAGGAAAACAAGGGGTTAAGTTTACCGAGATTAATCCCACTGTAGTAATTAAAGGAATTAGAGGTTCTGGTGATAAATATTCAATTAATCTTTTGTGTTCAACAGAGTACAAATATATCTACGAAAATCAACCAGAGGAAATAAATAGTTCAAGAATTGGAACATATCATACTATTCAACTTGTAAAAAAAGATAGTGAGTGGGTAATAGTAAAAGAATGGTATAAGGATCCATTTGCAGATTCATTATATTTAGATGATTCAAAGGCTAATTCTATAAAACAATATATTTTATCCAAAAATGCAAGAGATTTTTCCTGCATCAATGAAAGGAGAATAAAAGCTGTAGAATATGCTGACCAATATTGTGGAATAGCAAGCGAAGAAAAATATGAGTTTAAGTATAATAAGAAATATAGAGATTATAATCCAGAAGGTGGAGATTGTGCAAACTTTGCATCTCAAATTCTTTTTGAGGGAGGTAAATTTAGAAAGAATTCTGCATGGAATTATGATAGTAAAGATGCAACACGAGCATGGCTTAATGCAGATGGATTTAAAAGCTATATGATTCACAGTGGTAGGGCATCAGTTATTGCCTATGGAAATTATGATAAAGTATATAAAGCTTCCTATAATCTTTTGCCAGGTGATTTTGTAGCATATGAAAAGAAAGGTGATATAATTCATATTTCTGTAGTAACAGGAGCAGATTCAAAGGGGTATTCTTTGGTTAGCTGTCATAATACAGATAGAAACAGAGTACCATGGGATCTTGGATGGAGCGATAAAGATATAAGATTTTGGTTAGTACGTGTACATTATTAAAAAATAGAACTATTAAAACATTTAGGAAACAGTTCGAGCTTATAATGCAGGAGTGTTTTGTAGAGGAAAGAAATATTTAAAGATAAATAAGCTTCCTGTAAAAGCAAGAGAGAACTATTGCTTAGGTATATCTTATGATTGCTTTTACAGGAAAAGATAAATTTATAGTAATTAATTACAAGTTTAGTGCTAAATTGTGTAGAACATATTAATATATAATACTGCAAAGAATTAATTTGCAAAATATCTTAGGTGATATTTGAATTTGGTTTACATAAATCATTTTTCCTTTGTTGATATACTCCTCTTGCTATTATGGCAATAATAACAATCATGCCTCCTATAAAAGTATAGCTACCAGGTGATTCCCCTACGAATAAAAATACCCAAACAGGATTGAGTAAAGGTTCAATAACCGGTATTAGGATTGCTTCGATAGCTGATACATGTTTAATAGCTGTTGCATATAAAATATAAGGAATTCCTAGCTGAAATATACCTAATATAAGAAGTCCTGAAATACTTTTCAAACTTGGAACAGACAAGAAGAAAAAGGGTAAAGCAATAATAAATGTAAAGATGTTACCAATTAACGTCATTTCTACTGGAGAGCCTTCATCTTGAAGTTTTAAAAAAATAATAACTCCTGCCATAGCTATTCCACTTAAAAGAGCTACAAAGTTGCCAGCAATATTACCACTTTTTATATCACCAATAAAGAATAAAGTCATTCCAAACAGAACAATAATAATTGTAATCCAATCAGATTTTGTAGGCTTTTCTTTTAAAAACCATCCAGAAAATAATGCTACCCATATTGGAGCTGTAAATTGCAATAATATGGCGTTAGCAGAAGTTGTAAGCTTATTAGCTGTAACAAATAATATTAGCAATGATGCATAACTACATGCACCTAACAATTTAATCTTTCCTAGTTTTAAACTTCTTAATGTTTTTTTTAAATAAAGCAGCATAATTACTGCTCCAATACCGCTGCGCGCTCCAGCAATGGCTATAGGATTCCAATCTACTAGCTTAATAAATAGCCCACCAATACTCCATAAAAATGCTGTGACTACAAGAAATACTACTGCTTTTTTTCTATTAATATTCATATTTAAATTCCTCACTACGATTAATACAATTAAGTTGATTATTTACTATACTCCAGTTGTTTTAACACATCTTTCAGAGCTTCACACATGCTTAAAATATCATTTTTGGAAATAGTCAGTGCTGGATAAAATCTTAGAACATTACAAGCTGCTGTTGTTCCAATAAAATAACCTCTTTCTAACATCTTTTCACATACAATTTCTGAGATATTTTTAATATTTAGCTCCATTGCAAGCATAAGTCCTTTTCCTCTAACTTCTTTTATAATTGAACTGGAATTTTGCATCTCATTTAACTGGTTGATAAAAAAATCTCCAGTATTTGATGAATACTCAATCATATTATCTTCTTTAATAATGTTTATCACCTCATTTGCAATTGTACAGCCCAGTGGATCATTTTGATGAGATTGAGCATAATGAAAATTCTTCATTTCAACTTGATTAGCTATTTCTTTGCTCATTACTACTGCACTGATTGGATACCCATTACCAAGAGATTTACCAAGTGCAATGATGTCTGGTTCAAGGTCATAATGATTATATCCAAACCATTCGCCTGTTCTTCCAAAACCAGTAGTAACTTCATCAACAATAATTGAACCACCGTAATCTTTTACAGTCTTTGCTAAAAAATTCACTAATTTATATGGTGGGAAAAGAACTCTGCCACATGAACTTCCAGGTTCTAAAATGAAAGTCGATATGTCACTGAATACAAGGTTCTCTAGCACACTACATTTATTTGTACATTCTTCATTTGGACAATTATTGCATTGTAAAAAATCTAATTCAACCCATAAATTGTTATCACGAGGAATAGCGGTATTAGAGAATGCAGATAGATAGGAATTAGAGAAGGTTAATATTTTGCTGCCTTTTGAAATCAACCTTGAAATTGTAATCCCTAATTCTACGGCTTCACTTCCAGAACTCAAGAATACAGCTTTTCCATCTTTAAAATGAACTTGCTCAAGCAAATTTAAAGCTAAGGTTTCTGCAATATCATTAGTTAACTTATAATGAACATGAATAATCTTGTCTAGCTGCTCCATTATAACAGTCTTTATTCTTTGATTGTTATGACCTAAGGCAGTACACCAAATTCCAGCCTCAAAATCTATAATTTTTTTACCATCTTTACTATATAAATTTGTATTTTCTCCTTTTACTATATCTGTCCTTATAATTGGATGGCAGTGTAGTATATGATCTAATTTTGACTTTACCATGTTACAATCTCCTTTATTATAATAATTTTTGCTTCCCTGCTATAACTCGATTATATATAATGGAATTATACGGTACAACGCTAAAAAAACAGTCTTGTACCGGTACAAAACTAGATTTATACTTGAAATAAGCCGGATAAGCTATAGGAGAAAATCATGGAAAAGAAATATGAATTAATAATAAAATATATTGAAAAACTTGTTGCATCCAATAAATTAAAACAAGGACAGAGATTACCTACTATAAGAGCTCTAGCTATTAAACATAAATGTAATAAGTCTACTGTAATAAGAGCTTATAAGGAGCTTGAATTAAATCATAAGATATATGCTATTCCAAAGAGTGGATATTATTTGGTAGAAAAGAATGAATTAAATAAGGATGAAATTGAAGCTATTGATTTTTCAGAAGTATTACCTGAGCCTAAGTTATTGCCCTATAAGGAATTTAATCACTGTATAAATCGAGCAGTAGAGCTATATAAAAACAATTTATTCTCATACAGCCATGCTCAAGGATTAAAATCTCTAAGAAAAGTATTAGTAGACCATTTCAGTGAATACCAGATATTTACTTCAGAAGAAAAAATTTTTATTACATCTGGTGCGCAGCAAGCGCTAAGTATATTATCAAAGATGCCTTTTCCGAATGGAAAGAAAAATATACTAGTTGAGCAGCCTACTTATAGCCTAATGCACGAATTAGTAGAGATAAACGGAGATAGACTAGTGGGTATAAAAAGAGATTATAACGGAATAGATTTAAAGGAGTTAGATAAAATTTTTAAATATGGAAATATAAAGTTTTTTTATACAATTCCAAGAATGCATAATCCACTGGGAACAGATTACTCTGAGAAAGAAAAAAAGAGAATTGTTGAGCTAGCTGAAAAATACGATGTTTATATTGTTGAAGATGATTACTTAGCTGATATTGACACAAATAAAAAGGTACTACCAATTTATTATTATGATACCTCAGAAAGAGTGATCTATGTGAAGAGTTTTTCTAAGGCATTCATGCCAGGGATAAGAATAGGTGCAGTAGTGATTCATGAAAAGTTGAAAAAGGAATTTTTAAAACATAAGAAACTCTATGATTTAAATACATCAGTACTAGCTCAAGGAGCATTGGAAATTTTCATTAATAGTGGAATGTATAAGAATCATATTAAAAAGGCTCAATTAGAATATAGAAAGAAGATGGATTGTTTAAGACAATATTTAAAGGGATTAAATAAAAATGGAATAGAATTTTTTATTCCTCCAACAGGCTTTTTTATTTGGATAAGGCCACCTAAGAAAGTTGATATGACTATACTTATTAAAAGATTAGAGGAAAGAAAGGTTTATATTGCATCAGGAGAAAAGTTCTTTATTAAAAATAGTTCAAATGAAAATAGTTTCAGAATATGTATATCAAAACTTACGAAAAATGAAATTAAAATTGGAATAGAAATATTATTTGAAGAAATATTTAGGTTTAAAATTGAATAGAAATTTTATAGGGTTACTAGGCCGAAAGTTGACTTATACGCCGGTATATGTTTCCAAGCTTCAGCACGTTAAAAACTTTTAGCCAGTCTAAAGCTTGTGCTTCAAGACAACCTAAGAACTTTCGAGAACTCGCTCCGCTCAAACAACTCTAAAGTTCTAAGGTTCTCTTAAAACCCTTCACTAAGACTGGCACAAAGTTTTTAAATCTACTTCAGCTTTGGAAACATATCCCTCTGTATAAGTCAACTTTCTAGTTAGTTTATCTATATATGATTAATTTGTGAAGGTTAAACTTTCCGCTATTTTTTTAGTTTCCTCTAAAGTAAGCTTAGGATCTTGAATAAGGATGCTGTAGTTTAAACCATTTTCACTCCAACAAACTACCTTTATGCTGTCATCCATAAAGGTGCCTTTTTGGCCCCTTATAGTAATTTCTTTTTCGTTAGGAAGCTTGGAATCATCTTTTTTATCGTTATTATCAAGAATTATAGTAGTTAAAATAAAGGATACTGCTCCATTTTTTTCATAAGTCTGCTCTACTTCCTTATGATTTATTTTTTCAAAGTTGTTTGTGGTAACACCTTTTAATTTATATTCCTTGTTTTCAGGTAAATATAATATAGGTTTACCTGCCATTTTTGCCCCGTCTTTTAAATTCGAAGAAGTACCTTTATTTGGAGCCATTGAGTTATCCATGTTTTCGATTTTAACATCAGAAGAAAGTTTTTGAATAAATAAGCTATTATCTAGCTTAGGAGAAAAGTCTAGCTTTGTATATTCTTGATCAATTCTCGTATTATTGGATTCGGAGGAACTCTTTATCACAAACCAATTTTCTTCTTCTATCCAAAATTCTTGAGTTCCTATTAAGCTGTTTTTTTCCTTTGGTTTTGCTAAAATGTGATAGGTTTTCATGGACTTTATGGTTTCTTCTCCTTTGAAGGTTAACTCGTGAGTTTTAGATATAATACCTAATTGCCTTATAAACTGGTCTTTATAGTTACTGTTAAAACCTGATAAATCATCAGATACTTTAGAAGTTAAAGCTTTTTTGTCCTTCTCCATGTATATGGTAATATTATCTCCATCATTGGTTGTTACAACCTTGCCATCAGCTTTTGATTCAACTTCTGAGCGCCTTTTTATTTTGTTACCTGAGTTATCAACCCATTCTTTATAAAGACCACTTTCTTTTAGGCTTCCATTTTCATATATATCTAACTTAGCCTCTCCATAATAAGATTTAGGTTTTTCACTTGCCTTAACTACTTTTGATACTACTTCTTCAGGAATTATTGTATCTTTACGAAGGTTACATCCTACAAATAAAGAGGATACAATAGCAGCTCCTAAAATTATTGAAAATATTTTTTTGCTTTTCATGAAAATTCTCCTTTTCTATTTTATAGTGTTTGGGGAATCCAGCAAGCAAAGGTTGTAATATTTTTCTCAGAAAATACTTTTAACTCTCCGCCGTGCTTTTGTAATACTAGATTTACAATGCTAAGACCAAGTCCAACTCCGCTTTGAGATGTCTTGTTCCTAGAATCATCTGTTTGGTAAAAAGGCATAAATATCTTTTCTGATTCCTCTTTTTGGATAGAGCTGCCCTCGTTTTTAACAATTATAATGCAGCCTGAATTTTTCCAGAGTTTAAGCTCATCTTTAAATTCACTTTCTAACCATTCTGGAAAGGTTTTGTCTAATGAAAAGACAGCTATCCATATATGTCCTTTTACTGGGGTATAGCGTATTGCATTTGTTATGAGGTTGTCCGCAACCCTCATCATCTGTGTAACATCTACTTTATATATTCCTTGTATGCATATTTCTACATGAAGATTTATATTATTTTCCTCACAGGTTTTGTTGTAACCTGAAAAAAGCATTTCAAAAAACTCATTTCCTTCAACTTCCACAAAATCCATTTTATAATCTGATGTAAGAAGAGTATATATCATAAGATCATCAATCATTTTTTTCATGTAATCACTTTTATTTAATATAACAGAAGATCTGCTTTTTATCTTTGATATATTTAAATCAGTATCATTATACATAGATTCAGCGTAAGCTCTAATTGATGTTAATGGAGTCTTTAAATCATGAGAAATTGCAGATATCATATATTCTTTAGATTTTTGTTCTAGTTCTATAGTCTTTCTTTTTTCCTCTAAGTCGTTTTTCATAATATTAAAGTGAGTTATCAATTCGCCTACTTCATCCTTGTTTTCATATTTAATATAACTTTCATCCCCTTCAGCGAATTTACTCATCCCATCTATTAAGAGGTTTATAGGTTTATTAAATTTTTTATTAAGAAGGATAATTATAATTATAAATACTGCTGTTAGTGTAATTACAAAACATACAGCTGACATAATAGTTTTTATATTTACTCCTTCAATAAAGTTTTGTCTCGCAATAGTAATTTCATAAAATCCTACTAAGACATTTTCATTAAATACAGGTTTTTTCAAAGTATAAGCTTTATACCCAGGTGTTATCTTATATAGATTAGAATACAAATCTTCTTTAGATTTTGTATAAATAATGCTATCATCGGAAGAATAAAGTTTCTGGCCATTGCTGTTATACATAGAAATTTGTATTGTATTTTTATCCTCAACATTTAAAATGATATTTTTCATAGGAAAATCAGTATAAAGTTTAGGGTTATTTAGTTTATCCTCATATACTTTGAATCTGGATAAGGCATTTATATAGTCATTAAGCTCAACTTTTTTGTGATAACTAGAGATAAGATTATATAAAAGTATAGATGTAAGTATAGGTGTAAGCATTACAGCTAGATGAGATAAAATAAGCCACTTTTTAAGCTTCATATCTTTTTCTCACCAATAAATTTATAACCAGTTCCCCATACTGTTTGAATAAAAGTAGGCTTTTTTACATCATCACCAAGCTTCTCACGTAAGGACTTAACATGAACAGTAACTGTATTATTTCCATCTACATCTATGCTTTGCCATATATGTTCATAGAGTTCTTTTTTGGAAAAGGTCTTATTAGGGTTTTGAGACATTAAAAGTAATAGTTCAAATTCCTTTGAGGTCAAGGGTATTTCTATATTTTTCAAAAGTACTCTATTTTCCTCAGGTAATATTGTTAAGCCTTGAATAAACTCTATGCTATTAACAGATAAGGAAATACCTTTACTTTTTCTATATCTTCTAAGCTGAACTTCAACTCTAGCAGATATCTCCAAAAGACTAAAGGGCTTTGTTATATAGTCATCTGCACCCAACTTAAGGCCTTTTACTTTATCTAAATCTGTTTGTTTTGCACTTATAATTAGAATAGGAACTTCGCTTATCCATCTTATATTTTTGCACAAAGTATAACCATCCATTTCCGGAAGCATTATGTCTATCATAACTAAGTGAAAGGTCTGCTTTTTAAAATCATCTAAACCTTCTTTGCCAGTAGAGGACCACCAAACTTCATATCCTTCTTTTTGTAAATGTTCTTTTAATATATTAGCAATTGCCTCGTCATCTTCAACTATTAATAGTTTTTCTTTCATTTAGCTACCTCCTTACAATTTACATTATATATTCGTATTTTATCATTTTTTTGTATTTAATAAATTCTTTATAAATATAAATTTCTTATTAGAGCAAAGGTAGTAATAATCCTTTCAATAAAAAATATATTGAGAGATTACTTTGAAATAAACATAGATGATACAAAATTTCAAAGTAATGTAAATTTTAATTCAAATTATGTAAATAATATAAAAACAAGTGTTTGGGACATACACTGGAACACCCAAGATGGAGATAAACAAATCGGTATTAATGTATCAATAGATGCAAATACAGGAAAAGTGATTCGTGTAAATAGATATGAATTTGACAATAAACAGTCAACACCAAGCATCGCAAAGATTACACAAGAACAGGCTAAAGAAATAGGAGAGGCTTTTCTAAAAAAGATAAATCCATAAAGCAAGAACAAGCGGAAGATATATTTAATAATAATACAAAAATGGACTTAAATTATAATTCTTACATAGATAAATATAATGGAAATCAAGAAAGTAAAACAAAGCTTGTTTATGGAGTAGATTCTTCTTCACCAATTATAATTGATGCAGTAAGCGGAAAGTCATTAAGTTGGAATGGAGAAATTATAGAAAGTGTAAAGACCAGAAATATATCAGATAATCAAAAGGAAGATATATTTAAAAATCCTACTAATCAAAACTATATGTACATGGGGCCTTCTGCTAAAAGATTTATTTCATTTAATTTTGGAAGAGTGGTAAATGGTGTGACCTTTAATACTAACGCTATATCTTATAACAATGACGGTATAAATGTTACCCTTGATTGTAAAACAGGAGAAATAAACTCTTTTGGGTGCATGTGGAGAGATAAATTAGACTTACCACCAGCTGCAAATACAATAAGTAATGATGAGGCTAAAAAAGTATTTTTAAATACAAATAAACCACAACTTACATACCTACTCTTTAATAATGGAAATAATATGGACAAATCTAATTCAAAGATACAGTTGGTATACTATGTTGGACACAATAAACCACTAAATACTATAGATGCTTTTACCGGTAAAGCTTTAAATTTTTTCGGGGAAAATGTAGATGATAATGCTGATGTATTTAAAGCTAAAATTAAAGGAAGTTCCGTGGAAAAAGAAGCTTTAATTTTAGCTTCACAAGGTATAATTGACACTAAAGATTTTAAATTAGATAGTGGAATTACAAGATTACAGCTAGTTAAAGTACTTGTTAATGCTAAAGGTTTTAATTCTTATTTAAGAGGAATAGATGATGTTAGTTTTACCAGTGGAGTAGGAGCAAAAGACTCAACGGATTATAGATATGTACAGCTTGGAGTAAAGTATGGGATTATAGAAGATAAAAAAGATGAGTTTAAAGGTAATGAACTTGTTACAAGAGAAGAACTATCGAAAAGTTTGATAAAGTTATTAGGATACGATAGAATTGCTGAAGCTAAAGGTTTATTAAATCTACCATATTCCGATAGTAATACAATAAGCGCTGATAAAACAGGTTATGTTTCACTAGCAGGAGGACTTAAAGTTATTGAACCAAATAATGAAGGTAAAATTAGACCAAAAGATAATGTAACAATGTCAGAGTTAATTAAAGCGGTATATATATCCCTTGGAACTATACAAAAATAAATCTAGATTAGGTAAAAAATACTATCAGGCTAATGAGGTCTGATAGTATTTTTTATGTTTTAAATTCCATAATTTTATACATATGAAAAACTATGAAAATAATGTGAAAATATTATGTAAAAAATCAAAATATTTTTTAAAATCCTTATAAAAAAAAGAATTGACTTATAGAAACATTCCCATTATTATTAATATGTAAGCGATAACATATTCGGAGGTGTACTAATTGAAGAAAAAGAAGATTATTACTATTTTAGCTACAATGGCTATTGCTACTAGTTTATTTGCAGGTTGTGGAAGCAAGCAAAACACAACTGAACAAAGTGGACAAGCTGGAAAGAGTGTAAAAATAGGTCTTTCAACAGATGAAGGTGGATTAAATGACAAGTCATTTAACCAAGCAGCAGATACTGGAATAAAGAAAGCTGTAAAAGAGTTCGGAGTTGATTATAAGCCAGTAGAATCAGCTAAAAAAGAAGACTATGAATCAAATTTAGACGCATTAGTTAATGCTGGATCAAACTTAACCTTTGGAATTGGATTCCAAATGGAGCAGGCTATGAAAAATGTAGCAGGAAAATACAAAGATAAGAATTTTGCTATAATAGATACAGTTGTTGATGCACCAAACGTTGAATCAATAACTTTCAAAGAGCAAGAAGGTTCATTCTTAATGGGAGTTATAGCTGGTAAAATGACTAAAACTAACAAAGTTGGTTTTATAGGCGGTAAGGATTTTGCAGCAATAAATAAGTTTGAAGTAGGTTTCGCAGCAGGGGTTAAGGCAGTAAATCCAGAAGCAGCTAAAGGATTAATTAGTGCAGATGGTAAGAACCCAGGAACAATGGTTAAATATGCTGATAGCTTTGGTGATACAAACAAAGGTTATGAATTAGCTAAATCATTATATGGTGCTGGCTGTGATGTTATCTATCACGCAGCAGGTGGTGTTGGTATAGGAATGTTCAAAGCTACTAAAGAACTTAAAGATGCAGGAAAGCAAGTTTGGGCTATAGGTGTTGATATGGACCAGGCAGTTACAGTTCCTGAATATGAAAGCGTAATCCTTTCAAGTATGATTAAAAAGGTTGACGTTGCTACATATAGTGCAGCAAAAGATGTAGTTAACGGAAAGTTCCAAGGTGGAAAACATGTAGAATATGGATTAAAAGAGGATGGTGTAGGTATAGCTCCAACATCAGATAAGAATACTCCAAAAGATGTTTTAGATCTAGTTAACAAATATACAGAAGCTATAAAAGCTGGAAAATTTGAAGTTCCTTCAACAAGAGATGGCGTAATGAAATTTGAAGTTTCACAAATATAAGTATTACTGAAATAATCAGATGGGGTTTACTATACTCCATCTGATTATTATTAAATAAATGTATTTTTAACGTTAGATTTAAAATCAAAATGTTAGATATAAATTTAACAGAATTCTCCTTAATTATATATAAAATTGCCACTTTGTGGTATAATAACCTGCAGGATGGAAAGTGTTTTATATAAGGGAGGGCACGTAATAATGGGCGCTACAATAAATGATATTGCTAAAAAGGCAGGAGTATCCTTGGCAACTGTTTCCAGGGTACTGAATAATTCAGGATATGTAAAAGAAGAAACCCGCGCCAAAATTTTGGATGCAATAAAAGATTTGGATTATACTCCTAGTGCTATAGCAAGAGGCTTATCTAAAAACGAGGTAAATACAATAGGA
Organism: Clostridium nitrophenolicum; assembly: GCF_055391695.1. Lineage (NCBI taxonomy): Bacteria > Bacillati > Bacillota > Clostridia > Eubacteriales > Clostridiaceae > Clostridium > Clostridium nitrophenolicum. The sequence goes on along the minus strand of NZ_AP042469.1, from coordinate 3,884,817 downwards.
GTGATAGTTCCGGATATAACGAACTCTTATTTTGGTGAAATTATCAAAGGAATAAGTGAAGTAGCAGAAGAACAGGGATTAAATATAGTATTATTTAATACAGATGATAAACTTGAAAAAGAATTAAGAGCTCTTAATGTAATTAAGGAACAAAGACTAAGAGGCGTTATAATGACTCCTATTTTTGGTGGAGATGAATTTAACAGTCAATATTTTAATACTATAGAAAGTTTAAGTATGCCTATTGTATTAGTTGCTGCAGATATAAAGTACTCAACCTTTAATGGAGTTTTTGTAGATAATATAAAAGGCGGTTTTGAAGCTACCAATCTTTTAATTAAAGAAGGACACGAGAAAATAGCAATAATCACAGGACTTTTAAGCTCTGAAAGAGCAATACATGAATTAATAGGTTACAAAAAAGCTTTAACTTTAAACAATATACGTACAAGAGATGAATTTATCTTTAAAGGTGATTATAAACTAGATACTGGTTATGAAATAACAAAGAAGATATTATCAATGGAAGACAAACCAACTGCAGTTGTTGTATGTAGTAATATGATGACATTAGGTTGTGTTAAGGCAATGTTAGAAGAGCATAAAAAGATCCCAGAGGATCTATCTATAGTAGGCTTTAACAAGCTTGAATTTCTTGATATGGTTGGAATAAATCTTACATATGTGGAGGATTCTCCGATAGAGCTAGGGAAAGCTGCTATGAGTATGCTCGATGAAAGAATTAGCGGTAAGGCAATAAATGAAGTTAAGAGAATTAGAATTTCTCCAACTATTATTTTAAACGGATCAGAAAAAATAAAAAAATAATTTTTTTTAACATATAGGTAAGCGGTTACACAATGTTGCGGATTTTAAATAACTTGATATTAATTGTGTAATTGAATAAATAAATTCTTTAATTTAGAATACTATAATTATAAAAATATATGAGAGGATGATGTAAATATGAAACTTGAAAAATACATAGACCATACAATATTAAAGGCAGATGCTACAAGTGATATGGTTAAGAAGCTTTGTGCAGAGGCAAGAGAGTATGGTTTTGCTTCAGTATGTGTAAATCCTTGTTTTGCTTCACTAGTAAGTAAAGAGTTAGAAGGAACAGATGTTAAAACATGTGTTGTTATAGGTTTTCCACTAGGAGCAAATACTAAAGAAGTTAAAGCATTTGAAACAAAACAAGCTATAGAAAATGGCGCTCAAGAAGTAGATATGGTAATAAATGTAGGAGCACTTAAAGAAAAAAACTATCAAGCAGTTCAAGAAGATATTGAAGCTGTAGTTAAAGAAGCAAAGGGAAAGGCTTTAGTTAAAGTTATAATAGAAACTTGTCTTTTAACAGATGAAGAAAAAGTAAAAGCATGTGAAATTTCAAAAGCAGCAAAAGCAGACTTTGTAAAGACATCAACAGGATTCTCAACAGGTGGAGCTAAAAAAGAAGATGTAGCTCTTATGAGAAAAACTGTTGGAGAAGAAATGGGAGTTAAGGCTTCAGGTGGAATAAGAAACTATGAAACTGCTATGGAGATGATAGAAGCAGGCGCTAACAGAATTGGTGCTAGTATTGGTGTATCTCTTGTAGGCGGAGGTTATTAGTACGAGGAGGTATTTAACCATGAGAATGTATGATTTAATAATTAAAAAGAGAAACGGCAATGAGTTAACTAAAGAAGAAATTAACTATTTTATAGATAACTATACTAAAGGTAATATACCAGATTATCAGGTTTCAGCTCTTTTGATGGCAATATATTTTCAAAAGATGAATATGAGAGAAACCGCAGATTTAACTATGGCAATGGTTAATTCTGGAGATATTTTGGATTTATCAAAAATTGAAGGCATAAAGGTTGATAAGCACAGCACAGGCGGAGTTGGAGATACAACTACTTTAGTGCTTACACCAATGGTAGCAGCATTAGGAATACCTGTAGCCAAGATGTCAGGTAGAGGATTAGGTCACACCGGAGGAACAATAGATAAGCTTGAATCTTTTAAAGGCTTCTCAGTTGAAATAACAGAAGAACAATTTATAAACAATGTCAATACTAAGAAAATAGCTATAATGGGTCAAACTGCTGATTTAGCACCAGCAGATAAGAAATTATATGCTCTTAGAGATGTTACAGGAACAGTTGATAACATATCATTAATATCTGCAAGTATAATGAGCAAGAAAATAGCTGCAGGAGCAGATTGTATAGTTCTAGACGTTAAAGTTGGAGATGGAGCCTTTATGAAATCCTTCGAAGATGCTAAAAAACTTGCAGAAGCAATGGTTAGCATAGGAAAAAATGTGGGAAGAAACACAGTTGCAGTAATTTCAGATATGGATCAACCTTTAGGATTGGCAGTGGGAAATGCTCTTGAAGTAAGAGAAGCATTAGATACTTTAAGTGGAAATGGACCAAAGGATTTATTAGAGTTATGTTTAGCTTTAGGAAGCAATATGGTAGTTTTAGCTAAAAAGGCTGACACTGTTGAAGAAGCTAGAGAAATGCTTTTAGGAACAATAAAAGATGGTTCAGCATTAACAAAGCTAAAAGAATTTATTGGAGCACAAGGTGGAAATGTAGAACAAATAGATAATCCTGAGTTACTTCCAAAAGCTAAGTATGTTTATGAAGTTAAGAGCGATGTAGAAGGATATGTGTCAAAGATTAATTCTGAAAACATAGGATTAATTGCTATGGAACTTGGTGCAGGAAGAGCTACTAAGGAAGACGTAGTGGATTTAGCTGTAGGTATTGTACTTAACAAAAAAAGAGGAGATAAGGTTGAAAAAGGAGATATAATAGCCTACATTCATGCTAATGATGAATCAAAGATAGAAAAATCAGCTAAAGATATATTGGCTAACTACAAAATTACATCTAAATATGATGAAAATATTCCACTAGTTTATGATGTTGTTAGATAGAGTGAAACTTATCTAGAACATTATTAGATAAGTAAATTTAATAAGGAGACATGTATAATGGACTATAAAGAGCTTATAAAGATAGCATTAGAATATAGAGAAAGAGCTTATATTCCTTATTCTAACTTTAAAGTAGGTGCGGCAGTTTTATTCGATAGTGGTAATATCTATGGAGGATGTAATATAGAAAATGCATCCTTTGGAGCAACAAATTGTGCAGAAAGAACTGCTATATTTAAAGGCATATCGGAAGGTGAAAAAGAAATAAAAGCAGTGGCAGTAGTAGGAGATTTAAACACATATACCTATCCTTGTGGGATATGTCGTCAAGTAATTGCTGAATTCGGAAATATGGATATTAAAGTAATACTTGCAAAAAACGAGAATGACTATATCGTAAAAGATTTATCCGAAGTATTGCCAGGAGCTTTTACTAAAGAAGATTTAAATAAATAATTATTTATATATTTATTTAAACATATTTTAAGGGGGTATTAAAGTGAGCGTTCATATAAATGCAAAAGAAGGTCAAATAGCTGAAAGTATATTGTTACCTGGAGACCCATTAAGAGCTAAATTTATAGCAGAAAATTTTCTTCAAGATGTTATATGCTATAACGAGGTTAGGGGAATGTATGGGTTTACTGGAACATATAAGGGAAAGAAGGTTTCAGTTCAAGGAACAGGAATGGGTGTGCCATCAATATCAATATATGTTAATGAATTAATTCAAAGTTACGGAGTTAAAAACCTTATAAGAGTTGGTACTTGTGGCTCTTTCCAAGAGTCAGTTAAGGTCAGAGATATGGTTATAGGTATGGCAGCTTCAACAGATTCTAATATAAATAAGATAAGATTTAATGGAAGAGATTTCGCTCCGACAGCGAGCTTTAAACTGCTAAAGAAAGCTTATGATATAGCAGTTGAAAAAGGAATTGAGCCAAAGGTAGGTAATATTTTTAGTTCAGATACTTTCTATCATGATGATCCAGATGCTTGGAAGCATTGGGCTAATTTTGGATGTTTAGCAGTTGAAATGGAAGCTGCTGGACTCTATACATTGGCAGCTAAGTATGGCGTTGATGCACTTACTATACTTACTGTAAGTGATCACCTTGTAACTGGTGAGCTTACTACAGCAGAAGAAAGGCAAAAAACTTTCACAAGTATGATGGAAGTTGCTCTTGATACTATACACTCACTATAAATTGATTTAAACGGCTAAAGCCCTAAATTCCAATGGGCTTAGGCCGTTTAAGTTTTTTTTAATTTATTTGTATTATAAAAGCTAATATATTCATCAATTGCTTTATAGAGCTCCTCATAAAATCTGCTTTCTTTGTTTTTTGTTTCTATACATATTACTATCAGCAATATCTAAAGTAGATTCTATTGTGTTTAGTGATGTTTGTGTATAAGCCACTCCTATAGATATTTCTATCGGCATATGACTATTATTTTCATTGAACTGATTTATTGCTGTTTGAAGTTCATTGTAAAGTCTTTCGACTTCAATGTAAGATTTGTTTTTTACAATAACAACAAATTCATCTCCACCAGTTCTTGAAATTATATGTGCACTATTAAACACTGATTGTAGAACTTTTCCTGTATTTTTAATAAGGTTGTCACCCATTGAATGGCCTAAACAATCATTAATATATTTTAGGTTATCTAAGTCGCATACAAATATGCCAACTGATATATTTATGCTATTATTTAATAAATCTATTTCTTTTAAAAAATAATTTTTATTAAATAATCCAGTTAAATTGTCATGGTAGCCTAATTTTTTGAGTCTTTGCTCTAATTCTTTTCTTTCTTGAATATTTCTGGAGATTGTTTCAACTGCAATAAGTTGTCCATTCTCGTTATAAGAAGGTATCATATAATCTTCTAACCATACATAATAACCATCCCTATGCTTCATTCTTACCCGAATCAATTTTGAAAAATCTGTATTATCTTTGATTTTTGAAAGTTGTATTTTTCGGTCATCAGGGTGTGCTATTTCAAAAGGCAGCATAGGATTTTTCATATGTTCTTCCACAGTATAACCAAGAATATCTTCTATGGAGTTACTTAAATATGTAAATTTTAGTTCAGGTATAATTTCAAATCTGCAAACAATATCTTTAGTATGTTCAAACATTTTTAATGTCATCTTCTCTCGATTTTCAAAATCTTTGTATTTGCTAATATCAATAAAGGAAAAGCATATGCCTTCAATCTTATTACTAGTTACCAATGGCGTGGCACAAATATCAAAAAATAGTTTTACTCCATCTTTTTTTGATATTTCCGCATTAAAATTTTCATTAAGAACTAAGTCGTCAAAAGTATAGTTTAAATATTTGAAGATATTAGTATTTAGCATTTCGTTGTTGGTATAACCTAATATGTCAAAACAATTAGAGGTGATTTTTGTTATAATTCCATAATTATTTACTTCAATCAGAAGTTCACGTGATATAGCCTTCTTATTAATAAATATACTCATTTGATATTCTCCCATTAATTACTATAATTAAAGTCAAAATAAAACTTCGATGTTGTAGCGTAATTTTACATATAGTATATTATAGTTCAATTAATCCATTATTTCCATAATTATATAAATTAAAAAATTTAAGGTACCATACTGCATATAGAGTATAGTACCTCATTCTAAGGTCTGTATTCTTGGTACATTTCTGTCACTGTACCATTTTTTAGAGTTATATTAAAAACTGGCTTATCTTTATAATAACCACTTATTATGTCATTAAAATTTTTATCAACATGAAGAATATTTCCAGAAGTATCAAAATCTATTTCATTAATCTTTACACTGTCACCAACTTCTAAAGTAACAGCGTTGCTTATAGGCATATCAAAACCGTCATCTGGAATATAATCTCCCAATCCATCATGATCATTCCAAATTACAATATTTCCTGTCCTTTTTTCATAATCTCTTGCTTCATCTAGATCTGTAACCCATTTTACAAAATAACCATTTATATACTTTTTGTTATGCTCTTGATATGCACTCTTTATAATAAATAGTGCTTTTTCATTTCCTTTTAATATATTTTCTGCAGCCTCACTTACAGCACTCTTTCCACCTAATAATATTAAGTTTGAATAGTTCATACTATCTAAATATCTTTTCTGAGTTATTATATTGCTGCCATCTGTAAGTATAATTGGTGCATTTAATTTAGCAGCAAGTGCACTACCAGATAAGGCATCCGGAAAATTTTCACCATTTGCAATTAGTGCTGCGTCCGTATCAAAATTAAAATACTTACATATATTCAAGGAGGTTTCGTATCTACTAATTCCTCCGATTCTTACTATATTAATACCTAATGAAGGAACTACATTTTTTATTTGATCTATAATGCTGCTGGCTAATGAGCATTCGCCGCCTACTATAAATACTTTGGACGGCTGAATATTATTTATAACGTCTACAATTTCAGTAGGTAAGTTATTAGCATCACTCATCAATATAGGATATCCTTTTGATGCTGCAATGCTTGAAACACTCAGTGCATCAGCAAATCCATATCCATTAACTAAAACTAATGGAGTACCTTTTTTTACGTTCAAAAAGTTAACTATAGCTTTATTAGTTTCAAACCTAGTAGCTCCACCTAATCTTTTTACATTATATCCTGTTGTTTTAAAATAATTTATATAGCTCTCATTTACTGACCCTTTTCCACCAAGCACATAAATTGTACCGTTACTTGTTAAATGATTTTTTATATAGTTTATTGAATTAAGATTTTCATTAGGTGTTTTATCTACTAGTAAAATTGGTGCATTAAGCTTTTTAGAAAGTACACTTCCAGCCAGTGCATCGGGAAAATCATTTCCGCTTGCAATAATTATATTATTTATCTTATCTTGACTAAATTTATTTGAGATATCAACGGATGTTTCATATCGATTTTCACCATATAATCTGTTTATATTGTAATTATTTTTTGCAGACACTGAACTTGATGCAGTAAAAGTAATAACTATTGTTGAAAGTATAATTGATAGGCTTTTCAATTTCAATGTAACCCCTCCTAAACTTTTGTATATATACCTATATTTAATGTATTCTCTTCATCATTTATGTATTACAAAATTTTAGTTAATATATAGCAAAGTCATTATATTTTAAAATCATATGAGGTTGTTACAGTTTTATTTATTGAATATTTAATAAGTAATTAATATATTGCTATACTATAGGTAAATTTGGTATCATAGTATTTAAAAACATGTAATACCTTGTAAAAAGTGTAAATATAGTTAGAATAAATCCTGTTTATAGTAACTTAAAAAGGAGATGCATCAAATGAGTGTAGAATTAAAACAAAAAAGAGTAAATGTAGCCATGAAGAAAGAAAAGGCTGATTTAGTAATAAAGAATGCAAACATAATAAATGTATTTACAAAGGAAATAGTTCAGGGTGACATTGCTATTTGCATGGATCAAATAGTAGGGATAGGTAATTATAACGGTATTAATGAAATTGATGCTAAAGGTAAATATGTATGTCCAGGATTAATTGATAGTCATGTACATATAGAATCAACTATGGTTACCCCCGCAGAATTTGCTAAAGCTGTTCTGCCACATGGGACTACAACAATAATAGCTGATCCACATGAAATTGCAAATGTGTGTGGAATTAATGGAATTCACTTTATGTTAAACCAATCTAAATCACTACCCTTAAATGTTTATTTCATGATGCCTTCATGTGTTCCAAGTACTCCTTTTGAAAACAATGGAGCAGTTTTAAGTGCTGAATTAATTGAACCGCTCTTATCAAATGAAAGAATTTTGGGCCTTGGAGAAGTAATGGATTATCCCTCTGTAGTTAGCGGAAGGGAAGAAATGTTAAAAAAGATTGATTTATTTGATGATAAAATTATAGATGGACATTCACCAAATTTAACTGGAGAGGCGCTTAATGCTTATCGTGTTGCCGGAATTATGACAGATCATGAATGTACAACTATAGATGAGGTAATAGAACATTTGAGGCTGGGGATGTATCTACAAATAAGAGAAGGTTCAGCTGCTAGGAATTTAGAGAACATCATAAATGGCATGTTAAGAAAAAATATTGGATTCAATAGATGTATATTTTGTACTGATGATAAACATCTTGAGGACATAAAAAAAGAAGGACATATAAGTCACAACATAAAGAAAGCTATAGCTTGTGGAGTTGATCCAATTGAAGCAATATGTATGGCTACTATTAATACTGCTCAATGTTACAGGCTAAAAAGACTTGGAGCTATTGCACCGGGATATTCTGCAGACTTAATAATACTAGATAGTCTTGATGAGTTTAATATCAATAAAGTTCTGTATCGTGGAGATATTGTATATGACAATAATCAATTATGCACAGAAATATCTTTAAAAATAGAGGATAGAAATGTTTTTAATACCGTTAGAATTCCGAACATAAGTATAGAGGATTTGAGAATAAGCCTAGAAAAGAATACAGCTACGGTTATAGGTCTAACCTCTAAGGAACTTATTACAAAGAAAGAAACAGCAGAAGTTAAAGTTATAAATGGTGCCTTTGTACAGGATGAACAGTTTTCGAAGGTTGCCGTTATTGAAAGGCATAAGTCAACAAAAAATATTGGGCTTGGTATAGTAAGTAATTTTAATATTAAAAATGGAGCGATAGCAAGTACCGTTGCTCACGATTCACATAACCTCATTGTTGTAGGTGATAACGATGAAGATATGCTTATTGCTATAGAAGAATTAAAAAGAGTAAATGGAGGATACACCGTTGTAAGCAGAGGAAAGGTAGTTGGTACTCTTGAACTGCCTGTTGCTGGTATAATGAGCAATAGTACTGCCGAATATGTTGAGAACACCCTCAATAGCATGCTTAAAGAAGCATTTAAACTTGGAATTAATAATGAGATAGATCCCTTTATAACGCTATCATTTTTGGCTCTTCCAGTAATACCGGAAATTAGGATAACAGATCAAGGATTGTTTGATGTTACGAAGTTTGAATTTATAAAATATTAATTAAATATATTTTATATAAAACAAACAATTTAACATAATGGAATTATAAAATTATACGATAAATAAAAAGGATAAACAAGGCATGAATAGGGGGAAACTACGTGTTTAGTAAAAAATCACAATGTCATGAAGTTGTATATATTACAGATTATGTGCAAGATTATTTAAAAGGGGGAAAACCAGAAAAACCAGTTTTAGAAAAGAATATTCATAAATATATATTTGAATTGTTTAATAAAATTCTGGAAACAGGATCATTAAATAATTCTCTTCTTTTAAACTTAGTTAATGAATCAGCATCACTTAGCGATTTTGATATAAATATGTCCTTTATTTCAAAAGAATTAAAAAAAGTTGCTCAGCAATTGTCTGAATCTAGTGAATCAAACATGGCAGTAGTTGAACAGACTACTGCAAATGTAAGCCAAGTAAGTGAGGCAATTATCCATAATACAGAAGTGTTAAACGATTTGGTGGAGAAATCCAATTACTTAATTAAAACCAATGATGATAGCAAGAATCAGCTTCAACAAATTAATGAGATAAAAGAAACAGTAGTCAATGATGCGGAAATAATGTCTGACAAAATAAAGGCATTGGAAGAATTATCTTTGCAAGTTGATGAGATTGTTGCTGGCGTAAGTATGATTGCAGATCAGACAAATCTTCTTGCATTAAATGCCAGTATTGAAGCAGCTCGTGCTGGAGAACATGGACGTGGATTTTCTGTAGTTGCTGATGAAATTCGTAAGTTGGCTGAAGATACAAAGCTTAAACTTAATAATATGCAAGCTTTTACTAAGGATATTAGAAACGCAACCAGTGAAAGTATGAATAGCGTTAATAATACTATAACATCAATGATAGATATGAGTAAAAAAATTGAAAAAGTTAATATATCTTTTGAAGAAAGCGCCCATAGCCTCGAAACCACTGTAAGTGGAATTACTAGTCTAGCAGGTAGTATGGAGGAGATAACAGCATCCTCTGAAGAAATATCTTCTGCTATGAATATTGTTGCAGGGGAGTCAGAAAAAATTAGCCATATGACAAGAGTAGTGTCGGATGACTCTGAAAAAGCCCATTATTATGCTAACAATCTTGGCAGAATAGATGATAGCATTTCTGAAGTTATAAAAGAATTAGTAGGAATTTTAAATAATGGTACTAACCCAATTTCAAATGAAGAATTTTTGAATATACTAGAGGATGCTATAAAAGCTCACAAAATGTGGATGAATAAGCTCCAGCAAATGGTTGAAAGTAATGAAACAATACCCATTCAGCATAATGGCATGAAATGTAAGTTTGGACATTTCTACAATTCTATAAATGTTGAGCATCCAAAGATAAAAGATGAATGGAATGGAATAAATGAAGATCATTTACTTTTACACAGTAAAGCACATAAAATAATAGATGCAATAGAAGAGAATAGAAGTGAAGATATCTATGATATATTTAAAGAAGCTAAAGAATTGTCTGATAAGGTAATTTCTGCTTTAAATATTATTGCAGAAAAAGTAAAATCCATTGATGAGAAAGTTTTTGAAATGAAGCTATAAAGAATATGAGAAAATAGAAACTGACAAAGTAAGATTTTAAAATAGACTGCATGGAGAGTGTTAAATTATGAAATTATTTCAGGTAAGAACTCAAGTTTGTAAATTTAATGACTGCAAGGAATTTGTAGAATTCTTTAATATTGGTGAAGGAGATTTTATATTAACTAGTGAATCTACATATAAATCTTTCATGAGTTCTTTAAATTTAAAAGCAGATGTGATGTTTAAAGGCAAATACGGACAAGGTGAACCATCAGATGAAATGATTAATTTAATTATAAAAGATATGGAAGGCAAGAAGTATAAGAGAATCATTGCCATTGGTGGAGGAACAATTATAGATATAGCTAAGTTACTTGTAATCAAGGATGCGAAGAATACCCTTGATTTGTTTGAAAAAAGAATACCATTTGTTAAGGATAAAGAATTGATTATAGTACCTACAACCTGTGGAGCTGGTTCTGAAGTTTCGAATATATCAATAGCTGAAATAAAGGAAAAGAATACAAAGATGGGACTTGCAGTAGATGAATTGTTTCCGGATTATGCGGTGCTTATTCCAGAGTTAGTAAAAGGACTTCCCTATAAGTTTTTCGTAACAAGTTCTATAGATGCATTAATTCATGCCATAGAATCATTTGTATCACCAAAATCTAATACATATACCGAATTGTTTAGTTTAAAAGCAATAGAATTAATTTTAAATGGATATGTAAAAATATTGGAGAAGGGAAAAGAATATAGAACAGAAATAATTGAGGATTTTCTTGTGGCTAGCAACTATGCTGGAATCGCTTTCAGTAATACCGGAACAGGTCCAGTACACGCACTTTCTTATCCATTAGGTGGTATTTATCACGTTACCCATGGAGAAGCAAACTATCAAATGTTTGTAGAGGTGTTTAAAACATATAATAGAAAACATCATGAGGGAAAAATTAAGGATATTAATAAAGTGTTAGCTAATATTCTTGGATGTAATGCTGATGTAGTATACGAGGAGTTAACAGTTGTTTTAGATAAATTATTATCTAGAAAGCCATTAAAAGAATATGGAATGAAGGTGGAAGAAATTGAAACCTTTACTGACAGTGTAATAGCTAGTCAGCAAAGACTATTGGTAAATAGTTATGTTCCGCTTTCAAGAGAAGACATATTAAATATATATAAAAATCTATATTGGTAATTTTTACATAATCTTGTTGTATTAGAGAAGAATTATATACATATATAAATTCAACCTAAATACTTGGCTTATTAACGATATTTATAAGAAGTACCTCTTCTGTACTGTTAACAAATTTTAGTTATCTCCAGGTCTTGCTGCTAAGAAAATTATTAAATGTACTGTCAGAGATATGCTTATAAAAAAGAAAGATAAAAAGTATTATTTAAGTTTAAAGTAATACAATAAAAGCATAAGGAGGCTTAAACATGGTTTCTTATGATATTATATGTTTTTTAGATCATAACAAGATTGTAAAACATATTGAATACTTGGGTACAAGCAGTAATAATGACAAAGTATTTGTTTTAAATGAATGTATAGGAAAAGAGATTGGAAGTTTTTTTGATATAGATTTAGATAAAAATAAAGGATATGTAAACTGGAGAGGGATGGTGCTTCGATATACTAAGACTGAGAATGTAATGGGTACAGGTTATATTCTCTATATAACTGAGGCAACAGATAAAAGTAAGATATATGAGGCAGCGTTAGACTGTGTTTCAGAGGGGATTCAGGTCTATGATAGAACTGGACACCTTTTATTTTGTAATAAGTTCAATGAAAAAATCGAAAAAATGAATAGGGAAAATATTATTGGTAAACATTTACTTGATATATATGACTTAAAAGAAGAGTATAGCACAGCTTTAAACACAATTAAAAGTAAAATGTCTGTAATTAATAGATGTGATAACTTTAAGAATAAAAATAGTGAGTTAATTACTACAATGAATTCGGGATATCCATTATTTATTGAGAATAATCTTATTGGCGCTGCTGTTATAGTACAAGATACATCAGTCTTTGAGCAGTATCATTCCAAAATGGATTCATTTGATAAATTCTTATCCCAAGGAGAAAAGGATAAACTTAATAGAAAAAGAAAAAACTTCTATGCATTAAAATACTATAGTTTTGATGATTTAATTGGTGAAGATGAGAATTTTATAGAGGCTATTCAATTATCCCGCAATATTGCCGATAGAGATTGTTCAGTGCTGATTTACGGAGAAACAGGTACTGGTAAAGAGTTGTTTGCTCAAAGCATACATTCAGAAAGCAAAAGAAAAAATAAAGAGTTTGTTGCTATAAATTGTGCTGCTATTCCTGAAAATTTAATTGAGGGCATATTATTTGGGACTGAAAAAGGTTCCTTTACAGGAAGCTCTGATAGGATAGGTTTATTTGAACAAGCAGAGGGTGGAACCTTATTCTTAGATGAGATTAATTCAATGAATCTTCATATGCAGTCAAAACTTTTACGTGTTTTACAGGAGAAAAAACTTAGAAGAGTAGGAGGATTAAACGATATAGAATGTGACGTTAGAATTATATCCTCCACTAATGAAGAGCCACTCTCTTTAATAGAGAATAATAAAATGAGAAAAGATTTATATTATAGAATCAGTACAGTAACAGTTAACATACCTCCTTTAAGAAATAGAAAAAATGATATTGATATACTGGTTCAATATTTTATTGAAAAGTTATCTAGACATTATTCAAAACAAGTAAAAGGAGCATCTCCTGAGGTCATTCTTAAATTTAAAGAATATGACTGGCCAGGTAATGTAAGAGAACTTCTACATAGTATTGAATATGCCTTTAATACCATGATTGACGATATCATAAATGTACGGGACTTACCCAAATATATACAGAAACAAAAGAAGACAAATAGCAAAGACACTTTGCACCTTAGAACTTTAGAAGAAATAATGGGACAATATGAGAAAGAAGTAATTAAAAATACACTAAAACGCCACAAAAATAATATCACAAAGGCAGCAAATCAGTTAGGGATAAAAAGGCAGAGCCTACAGTACAGAATAAAGAAATACGAATTATAAAAGCAAAGTCATTTTGCGGAAATGCAAAATGACTTTGCTTTTATAATTTGTAATTAGAAATAATAAAATGTTTTTAATTAACTTATGTAATGATGAAGCAAAATATCTATGTAAATCAACCACTGCGCTAAAGGTTTTCAATAGCGAAAAAATTAGACAGAAGTGCCTATTATTGGCATAGTTATTGCTAAATAATTAAAGTGAAGATCTTCGAAAAAAATATGAGATAAGTATATATTTGGAGGAAATTAGTGTATCAGAATCAAGTTGTTATTTTGCTTAATAAAAATATTTTTGAAAGCAGGTGTTAATTAATGTTGTTATCAACCTTTGATAACGTTATTGTCGTTATCTGTTCAATTTTTATTATCTTAGTCGGAGTATATTTTTCAAAGGCAGTTAAAGATATGGAAAGCTTTTATCTTGGTAACAGAAGCTTACCTTGGTCTCTTACTGTAGGTGCGTTAGTAGCAACATGGTATGGTGGAGTGGGGACCGTTGGGACTGTTGAATATGCTGCTATGTATGGACTATCTATTTGGGTTATATGGTGTGTGACAGCTCATGCAGGTCGTATGCCACTTGCATTATGGGTGGGACCTAAAATTCATATAAGAACGGATATTACAGTACCAGATTTGTTAGAAGGTGTATATGGCAAAGGAGTAGCTGTAATTGGTGCTATTTTAATGCTTGTATATTGTACTCAGATAGGACAAATCACTGCGGTGGGATTTATTGGAAAAGCTGCATGGGGAGTTAGCAATGTCACAGCTGGAGTTATTTGTATTGTATTCGTTATAGTAATTGCGGTATTAGGTGGACTTATGGGTGTTGCAGTAACAGATATGCTTATGTTCTTTTGTATGTGTTTCGGACTTACCATGGTATTACCTGGTCAATGGACAAATATTGGAGGATGGGCTGGTCTTCAGCATGCATTAGAAAAAACTCCAGAGTTATTGGATCCATTAGGCGGATTGACACCAATGAAAGCATTTATGCTTTGTATACTTGCTTTTGGTGTTTATGCGGATCCTACATTCTATCAGAGATTTTCTGCTGCCGATTCACCGAAATCAGGGAGAAGAGCAATGTTATCATGCTTTGTTCTTTGGATTTGCTTTGATATAGTATTAACTTTAACTGGACTTATTGTAAAAGCTAAATACCCTGATATTGCACCAGGTGAAGGGTATATAAAACTAGTTTTAGGAACATTACCTGCTGGTGTTAGGGCGTTGTTTATTATTGGACTTGCAGGTTCCATTATTTCTGCTCTTGATGGATATTACCTTTCCGGTGGAGCAACTTTTGCAAATGATATTTATGGCAGAATCAAAGGAAATGTTACGCAAAAGCAATTGGTTTTACTTACAAGAATAGGCATTATAATACAGGCATTAGTTGGACTTTCAATAGCTTTCAGATTTCCAACAGCTCAAGATGCCTTTATATTTATAAGCAGTGTATGGATGGCTGCAGGGTTTGTTCCTATTGTAGGAGCACTTATTTGGAAAGGGAAAAAAACTGCGATGGGTGGATACCTAGGATTAATTGTTGGGGCGGTAGCTTTTACATATTTCAAGGCTTTTCCAATTAAAGTTTTTGAAATAGAGCCGCTTGTAATAGCTCTTCCTCTATCCTTTATTGCATGGCTTATAGGGAATCAAGTAGGTAAAACTGTTAATGAAGACATAAAGGGGGAGATGTAATGTCAAATAAGAAGAACAATCTTGAAATATCTTGGTTTGGTATAGATGGATTTTTAGTTATTCTTTATTTTATAGTGGTTGGTATTATTTATTATGCAATTAGTACCAGAAATGACTTTATCGTAGGAAAGCTTATCCCTTATGGAATAATGATTGCAGTAACTTTAATATTTATAAATTACTTATTAATAATCTTCAAATTCTCTAAACCAAAAGATAGTAAAACTAATGTTAATGAAGATAAAAATATATAGGGAGAAAAGATAATGAATATCAGATCATTTCCTATTAAAATTGACAAGGATGAAGCAAAGAATAAAGCTAAAGCAAAGGGTGGGGTTTTATGGAGGACAGTATTTGCGGGCAAGGATCTATCCGAACTTAAGCAGCATTTTGTTGAGTTTAAGCTGATTACTTTTGAGGCAATCCATAGACCTAATCTGATTGAAAGGTTTGTATTCCGCAAATCAGAGACTAGAAGGCAAACAATTACTATGCTAGCAAATGGATCAACAGGTTCTGTTTCCTGGGTAGAAAGTATGCCTGATATAGTTACATTAAAAGATGTTGATGAAAACACTGTTCAGTTATCAGATAAAGATGATGAATATCTTACAAGGCGAGGAAGGAAGATAGCGATAAAAGTTATTCATAGACACGTTGGCGGTATTCCGGAACTTAAGGTATTAAAAATAGAAAGTGTATTCAGACCTTATTGGGTTGCATTTTATGGCGATATGGTTGAAGGGAATAAAGTACGTTATATGCCTATTGCAGCAGATGGATGTGGATCACATAGGAGTATTTAATTTAGATAAAGAGGTGACATAATTGGAACTATTAAGGGAAAAAATTAAGAAAGTAACATTAGGAGATAAAAAAACCACTTTAGAAGAATTTGTTGCAGTTTCAAGATACGGTGCAAAAGTCTCTTTTTCGCCCTCTTACTCAGAAAAAGTAAGTAGGTCAAGAGGATTAGTCGAAAAATTCTTAGATGAGAATAGAGTTATTTATGGTTTGACTACAGGATTTGGAGACAATTGCAATAAAATAATTTCTACAGAAGATACAATTACGCTTCAGAAAAATATTATAAGATCCCATGCTTGTTCTGTAGGAGAGCCTCTAGAAAAAGAAAGTGTTAGAGGAATATTATTGATGATGCTTCTAAATCTAGGACAAGGATATTCTGGTGTACAGCTTAGTACTTTAGAAATGATTGCTGCTTTGCTAAATAACGACATAACACCATTTGCTCCAGGACAAGGCTCAGTTGGTTACTTAGCGGTAGAGGCTCACATTAGTATGGTGTTAATAGGTGAAGGAAAAGCTTGGTATAAAGGAGAGCTTCTAAAGGGTAGAGAGGCATTAACAGCAGTTGGGATGATACCAGTTGAGCTAGGATGTAAAGAGGGACTAGCATTAGTTTCCGGTACAACTTCAGTCACAGCCTTTGCGGCATTGGCGCTATATGATGCAATAAAGGCAGCAAAAACAGCGGATATCGTTGGCTCTATGAGTTTAGAAGCCTTAAAAGGTACTGTTAGAGCCTTTGATCCGCGATTGCAGTCCGTAAGGCCACATGAAGAGCAAGTAATGACAGCTAAAAATATATTAAGAATACTGGATAAAAGTGAAATTGCTTTAAAATATAAAGATTATAGGCTTCAGGATGCACTGTCCTTGAGGTGTATGCCGCAGCTTCATGGAGCTGCTAAGAAAACATTAAAGGACGCCGCAAAAACTATATTTATTGAAATGAACTCTTGCTGTGATAACCCTATTATATATCCGCTTGACAAAGATGGAATAGCATTAATGGGATGTAATGCAGATGGTTCTTATGTAGGAATAGAAGCAGATTCCAGTTGCATTGCAATGACAAGCCTTGCAAAAATGTCAGAAAGAAGAATAGATAGGCTTGTTAATCACCATGTTAGCGAGCTCCCAGCATTTTTGATAGAAAAATCAGGACTAAATAACGGACTTATGATTCCTCAATATACTGCTGCAGGGCTACTCGGAGAAATGAGAATATTATCAACTTCATCAACAATAGATAATACTCCAACCTGCTGCAACCAGGAAGATTATGTAAGTATGAGTTACAATTCCTCAAAGAAAGCTTACCAGTGTTCAAAACTTTTAGAGAATATACTAGCCATCGAGCTTTTAAATGCTGCACAAGCATTAGATTTCTTAAAACCGTTAAATCCATCACCAGCTACAAAGGCAGTATATAATTTGATTAGAGAAGAAGTGCCTAAACTAGAAGAAGATCAATATCTATATCCATTTATTAAGTATATACACGAACAAATACATGAAGGACATGTTTTGAATACAGTTGAAGATGTTATAGGAAATTTGGAATTTTAGTAAAAGTTTTATACTAATGTAATAGTTATAGGGGATGAGTTAACGCTAGCACTCCCTATAATAATGATGTGTAGTATTGATATAAGGGGTGATCTATTTTATTAAGTTGACTTAGTATTGTATATGATATATAGTTAAATAAAAAAGAATAAAAACAATCATGTAACTGGCGGAAATGGAGTTTACCATAGGGAGCATGATTGAAGAAGAATATCGACCACCTGGGTAAATATGAATTTATCCAGGTGGTTTTTGTTTTAATTTATCCGATATCTACTGCCACTAATACCACAACGCACTCTGTGAAAGCGATTCGCACCAAATCAGAGATTTAGGCTCTCTGCTTTTCTTAAAGTTGGGGATAGCTGGCGCTACGACCCTGGATAACGCCTTCTAAGTGCTAAAGACACTAAGAAGCCTGTTAATAAGCTTCAGATGGAGTTTGTCTACAACCACTGGGCAAGTTTGCCCGTTAATGCCATTTAGACATTTAACCTCCACCTGAAGCCAAGAATCCTGTTTATGATTAATTTTGATTAATATAGGAGCTAATTTTAGAAAAAATAATAAGACATAATTCTATCTTTGTATAAGGTAACATTTGATGAAAAGAGTAGGGAAATTTTAAACCCTTATGAAGGGGCTTATAAGGATCTAGGGGAAAAAGAAACAAAAAAATCTTCTTCTAAAAAAGAAAAACCAGCAAGTAGAAGCAAAGGAAAAAATAAAGAAAAGAGGATAAGCAGAATTTTATTGAAGTTTAATAAAAATATTCACCAGGCAACTAAAAGAGATAAGGAAAAAATACGGCTTTGGAGTAGTAGTCTTGAAGAAGGAGTTATAATTGCTGCTATAAGCGAAGCTGTTAAGTATAATGCAAGGCATATTGGATACATTGAAACTGTTATTAAAAACTGGATGGAGCAGGGAATAACTACAATGGAGAAGCTTAATAAGAGTAAGGAAAAGCCTGATAGGTCTATTAATAGGTGCAATGTAGAAGCATATGTGTATATAGACTAAATTTTGTTTTGGATATAGAAAAAATGTATCAGTAAGCGATGCTCAATGGCTGAATGCAACTAAAGCAGCAGCTATCTTAAAGCATCAAGTATAAAATTTACGATATGACTTTTTTCAAGAGCAATAGATTGCAGAGGTGATTACAGGTTCATACTTTCTGGCTTAAGGGAATCAAGAAGTATAGAGCTTCTCATTATCCATATATCAATTAGGATAATAATGGGCAGTTGATATAGCAAATATAAGCATAAATATCTCTATAATTAATATACTAATAGTCTATGTTGACTTCTAAGGCAGGCTTTCTTTTTATTGATATTTATGTTCCAATAAATGTATAATAGATTTGTTAAGTTAGTACGGATTTGTAACTAAATACGAAGGAAGTGCTAGTGTGAAATATATAAAGAAGTATAAGAAATTATTTCACATATTTATAGTAATAATTTCAGTAATAGCATTATTTTTGGAATTGCCAAGGATTACATATAACATCAATTATAGAGGATATTAAAAATAGTAAGTTAGAAATTTTTTTGAATTATAATGTAACATGCGTATAAGCAATAAGACTAATAAAGCCTGGTATAACTAAAAAAGTAATTAAGGAACAGACTCTTATGTTTCTGTTGACAAAAAGCTAACAATAGCTTATCATATAAATGAGAATGATTATCGTTATGAGTGAATTATTAAATTGTTTTAAGATGAGTTCTAAAATCTTGTGAAGGGGATTGGGGATTATGGTAACAGAAAATTATTCCTTAGAGTATATTACTGAAATAGAATTAGAATCAATACGTAACTTTGCAATTAAAGAATGCTTCGAAATCATTTTGGAAGAAACAGAATATTTTTTTGAAAGTAAAGAACATTTGATAGGCATTTTTACTGAAGGAATAGATTTTTCAAAATTAAACCCAAAGTGTTTGCAAGAAAGATTTTTTAAAGTGCTATATTCTAAAAAGGAACTTGAACTCTTTTTTTCAAGAATTGAAAAAAAGATTCAGAAAGAGCTAATGAGAGTATCAATTAAGTCCGATTTCAAGTTGTATAATAACAAGATAACGGATTTGTTAAATATTGAAGATAGTTTCTTATTTGCATATGAAGCGGCTAGAACTCATGGGCTTAGCTGTGCAACTTCAAAAACTATTGATAAGTTATGGAAAAAAAACATTGGTGGTTTTATTCCTAAAGGATTAAGAAAGCTGAGTAATGAATTTAAGGCAGGAGATTATTTTTTATCAACAATAGGATTAACTCCTCAAGAAATAAAGTGCAGCATAAATGAAAAAATATCAAAAAGTGCACAGGGAATCTTAATGAATAAGAAACATGAAATAATTAAATTTCTAAAGAATGAAGTTATTACACAAATACTTAATTCGAAAAATACAAACCCTTCCATATTTTTGGAGAGCGATATAATAAAAACTGCTTAGTACATTTGTAATATGATATTGAAGTTTATAGTGTGCTGTTTTTTAGCTACAATTTGATGATGTATTTATCAAAGAAGTAGCTTATAAAAACAGCACACTATTTTTTGTATTTAAATAATTAATATATTGAGTATACCTAGTGTATATACCTCATCTTCCATTTATATATATTTAAAGAATTATTATAAAAAATATGAATATTTTACCTATAAAGGGATAATACTACTTTTGAAAAAGGAGGTAGTAAAATGTCTGAGAACAACTATTCAAATGGAGAAGTAAAAGATAATAAAGCAAATTATGAAGATGTAAATTACCAGGAAAGTCAAATTACCCCTAATAATACGGCTGCAGGTTCAGATCCGGATATGTATTATGATGAAAGGCAAATAAGAAATCCTCAGCCAGATAACAGAATACCGGGGAATAATCCAAGAAATTATAGGCCAAGGGAAAATAACGCATATAATCCAAATAATAGACCTAGTTTTAATAATTCAATCTATCAGGCTAATTATAATCAAAACCCAAGAAATTATTATAGAGGTGATGGCAGAATGAATTATCCAACCAATTATCCAAATAATTATAGGATGGAAGATGATTATGGGTATAGATGTCCACATCCTAACTATTATGATGATTATGACTGTGATTGTCATGAGTCAGGAAGAGCTTATTATGGAGGTGCTAGACCTTATGGAAGACCAAGAGCAGGGGCATGGTACCCAAATATGAGAGATTGCGACCCTTATTACAATTATGGAATGATGCCAAACTCTTGGTGGAATCAGCGCATGATAACAGACTTTATTAATAGACCAAGAGTTAACAATTTTTTTAGAGGCGTTGGAATAGCTACAGTGGGACTGATATTAGCTCCATCAGTTGCTAGGACCTTGAGACCTATTGTAGCTAAAACTGTTCAAGGAGTGATGAATACATCTGAGGAGTTTAGGAGTATATTTGCTGATGCTAAGGAGGATATTGAGGATATCTTTGCAGAAGCTAAATGGGAAGAAGGCAACAACGAAAGATATAACTATGGTGAAAACGAGAATCACAATAAATAATTCTAAAAGATAATTAATGGTTTTTATAAATAATTGAAGTACATAATGAACACAATAAAGAATAGATGTTATAAAGCATTCATTTCAAGCAAGATCCAAGACGAAGGAGAATTATAAGAATGAATTTTTGCAGGATAGAGGTTGTCAAGTCTTTGCCGGGAAGACTGCGGGTGAGGATTAAAGGACTTAAGGGCAATCGGTACTTCGCTGAAGCTATAGAAAGCACATTGAAAAGAAATGGAAAAGTTTTTACTGTCAAGGCCAATCCACAAACAGGAAAGGCCTTAATTCTCTTTGATTCGAGGCAGATTTCCGTTAATAAGCTTTACCAGGAGATAATAAACTCGCTAGATATTATGATCTCAAGAGCAGTTTCTTCAAGAACTAGTAAATTGTATGCAAAAAGTCTGTATAGAAAACCAAATGAAATAAAAGTTTTTGAGCCTGAGGATTTGTCTATTCAATCACAAATATCAAAGGTAACCTTAAGCGGTGGACTATTATTAGCCCTAACGGTAAAGAGAATTTTCTTTGGAAAATCCTCTATGGCACGCTCTGCTCCAATAAATAATTTAGCTGCTTTAACAACAATAGTTACAGGATATCCAATTTTCAGAAGCGGATTAGAGAACCTTATAAAAAGACGAAAGTTAAACAATGATTTTTTAATCAGTGCAGCTACTGTGGTATCGCTTCTCTTAAAGGAAAGTATTACAGGATTGGTTGTGGTATGGCTTGTTAATTTGAGTACTTTGTTTCAAACTATGACCTTGGATAAATCACGTAAGGCAATAAAGGAAATGCTGCAGGGTAAGGACGAAATGGCGTGGTTGGTGGTAGATGGAACAGAAATATCTGTTCCTATAGAATCTATAGAAAAGGATAACATTATTGTTGTCCATATTGGTGAAAAAATACCAATTGATGGTGAAGTAACTAGTGGTGAAGCGGCTGTTAGTCAGGCAGTTATAACCGGTGAAGCAATTCCAGTCACAAAAAAGCAAGGTGATAAGGTTTTTGCTGGATCTATCGTTGAACAAGGAACAATAAAGGTTTTAGCAGAAAAAGTAGGAAAAGAGACATCTATAGCTAGAATTGTTCAATTAGTTGATGAAGCCAGTAAGATAAAAGCACCTATTGAAAATATGGCAGATCGTTATTCTGAGAAAATAGTTCCTTTATCCTTAGGACTTTCATTGCTAAGCTACTTGATAACCAGAGATTTTAAAAGAAGCATGACTATGCTCATTGTGGCATGCCCATGTGCTGCAGGTCTGGCTACTCCTACAGCAATTAGTGCATCCATGGGAAATGCAGCTAAAAAGGGTATTCTTATTAGGGGAGGAAACTATTTAGAGAAGGTAGGAAAAACAGATGTAGTTTTATTTGATAAAACTGGAACATTGACTGAGGGTAACCCATCTGTAGTAACAATTGAGGCTGTACATAAAGACTATCCTCCTGATCTAGTATTGCAATTAGCAGCTTCAGTAGAAAACTATACAAACCACCCTCTAGCTAAGGCTGTATTAGAAAAAGCAAATGAGACCAATACCATTTTATTGCCTACAGATGCTCAGGTAGTTATCATTGGGCAGGGTGTTAAAGGTATTGTAAATGGAACTGTTGTCATGGTTGGAAATGAACTTTTCATGAAGAACAATGGAATAAATATAAATAAAGATAGGGTAAAAGCTGATCGAATGAAGTTGCTGGGCCAAACGGTACTTTTTACAGCACATGAGAATGAGTTAATAGGAATAGTTGGCATAAAAGATAAAGTAAGGTATGAAAGCAATAGAGCCATTAAGGGATTAAAGGAAGAAGGAGTATGCAATATTGGACTAGTAACAGGGGACTGTGCTGAAACCGCTGAAATGATAAAGGATGAATTAGGTCTTGATCAGATGTGGGCTAATACTTTACCTGAGGAAAAAGTAAATATCGTAGAAAAATATCAGAGTGAAGGTAAGCTTGTGACTATGGTAGGCGAGGGGATTAATGACTCACCTGCTTTAGCTAAGGCTGATATTGGTATCGCCATGGGAACCGGTGGTACCGATGTAGCTATTGAGTCTGCAGATATTGTTTTAGCTGATGATAATCCTGAAAAGATTGTTACCTTAGTTAAATTAAGCAATCATACAATGGAAGTTGTAAAACAGAATTTTATTTTTGCTGTTGGAATTAATGCCATTGGGTTGATTCTCGGTGCAGGAAAAATAATATCTCCGTTGTCAGCTGCAATCTTGCATAACCTTAGCACCTTTGGTGTTGTTGTCAATTCTTCGAGATTAATGAATTATTCTGTAGATAAAAAGAGAAGGAGGAGGACAGGTGGCAGAACTAAAGGACCTGGAAAATAAGATGAGAGCTTTAATTGCTCAAGGAAAAGAGTGTGTTGATTTAAGCTTTGAAATAATTGATAAAGAACCAGAAACAAAAAAAGTAATATTAAAACACTGGGAGAACTTTCTATTTCATTATTTTGAATATATTAAAGATAAAGAAAAGGAAACAGGACAAGACATAATCAAAGGCATCTCTGTGAGAAAATTAATGAGATTTCTGTAATAAGATATATGATTGTGTTCAAGTTAAGCATTTGTATGTGCTTAACTTGAAAAAATTTTGGTGAATTAATATACTTTTATGGACTTCGCTGTTGAGACTCTACATAGCTGGCATAAAAAACTGTTCCTTCATCATTTCATACAAGAAAAACTAACCCAAAATAATATGTTTATTTTAGTCTCATAAAATCATTAGGCTAATAAGGGGTAGTTGAAATAAAGAATATGTTTTTCATACGGGGGTTCAATGAGACTCGCCTCCACTAAATAGGAACTTAGAATTTGATACAATGGAAAGCCCTTGATTTCAGGGGCTTTTCGCGTTTTTTGAAGAAAAGTGAATTTGAATTTTTCAGTTTTAAAGATTAAATTTATAGATTCTTATGTTGGACATGCACACTCCTAGAGTTTTTTGATAGAGGAGTGTGCATTTTTAGTATGGTTATATTTTGTATCCAGCAACTTGTTTTTTATAAGGTGGTGCACTTTGTTTTTATTTATGCAGTATTATTTATTGAATATTTTGCTGAGTGTATTAAAAATTATTATATGTAATATGGGATTTATATAAGATATTCCTAATAAATTTTCAGTATAAAAGTATGAATAAATATGCTATTGAGGATAATTGAAATATATGGTAATATAGGTAATATAAACAATTAGAAAACGTTTTCTAAAAGCTTAAGAAAAGAGATGCTAACTCAGCAGAGAATTATTATATATGATGATATATGCCTGGTTAGCGTGTATGAGATAGATTATTTTTCCCATGAAAGATATAGAAGTGAGTCAGTGGAGTAATTTACCATGTACTTAGAGTTAGGGCCTTAAGGAATAAATAATTTGGAGGTAATCTTATGCGTAGGTTCAAAGTTTTTCTTTTGGTAATTGTATTTACATTTGCCCAATTTATCTCGACAGGTGTAATGAGCAATCCGGCTATAGCTGCAAGTGTATTAAATGATGGACTAGCTCCTACTCCACCTATGGGATGGAACAGCTGGAATAAGTTTGGAGGCGATATAGACCAGTGGAAGATTATGCATATGGCGGACGCTATGGTGGAGAACGGCATGAAAGATGCAGGCTACGAGTATATAAACATAGACGATAACTGGATGGCTAAAACAAGGGATCAAAATGGCGATTTTGTTCCCGACCCCACAAGATTTCCTGACGGAATCAAGGCTGTTGCAGATTATGTACACAGCAAAGGTTTAAAGCTTGGGATTTACTCCTCTAACGGTGCAAGAACCTGTATGGGGCTTCCTGGAAGCCAGGGCTATGAGGAAAGGGATGCCAAAAAATTTGCAGAATGGGGGGTAGATTATTTAAAGTATGACTTCTGCTTTAATGCAAGATCAAGCACATATGCACCTGATATCGATAAGATTGTTTTATCAGATGGAATCAACAGGACAACATATGAAGCTGAATCCCCCAACAATACGCTTACCGGAAATGCAATTTTAGTTGGCTCGAAGGTTGGATATATAGGCAATAACTCTGGGGAGCTAATATTTAATAAAATTACCGTACCTGCAGCAGGTGATTATACTTTAACCCTTTATTATTATAACGGTGATGCTAGCAGGAATCTGTTTGTAAGTGTGAACGGAGGTACAGGCGAAAAATACAGCATACCTTCCTCAAGCGGCTGGGGTACTGCAGCTGATTATGCTATTAAAGTTACTTTAAAGCAAGGTGAAAATATTATAAAGTTTTACAACCCGGAAGATGGTGCCAACATTTCAGCACAGCAGTACGGAGTCATGGGAGATGCATTAAAGGCCACAGGGCGTCCTATAGTTTTCAGTATTTGTGAATGGGGAGCCAATAAGCCTTGGTTATGGGGCCCTTCAGTAGGACACCTTTGGCGTACAACCGGCGATATAGTCGACAGCTGGGACAGTATGACAAGTATAATGGATCAAAATTCTGTACTTGCACAATATGCAGGACCGGGACATTGGAATGATCCCGATATGCTTGAAGTTGGAAATGGCGGTATGACTGATACAGAGTACCGTGCACATTTTAGTTTATGGAGCATGATGGCTGCTCCCCTCATTGCAGGCAACGATATAACCAACATGTCGGATTCTACAAAGGAAATCCTTCTGAACAAAGAAGTCATTGCAATTGATCAAGACCCGGCAGGAATACAGGGAAGTAAAATACGCGATGACGGTGACTACGAAGTATGGGTTAAGCCGCTGGTTAACGGAGACAAGGCTCTATTGTTCTTTAATCGAAGCCAGGCATCAAAAACAATGAGTTTGGATATAAAAGACCTTGGTTTAAAGAAGGCTCCTGCATATATCGTACGTGACCTGTGGGCTCACAGTGAAAGTGCTGCAAAAAACCAAATTAGTGCAGTTGTGCCGTCACATGGAGTAGCAATGTTTAGAGTTCGCCCTGGCACTCCAGATATGGCTCAGCCGGCAACAGATTTTAAAGTAACTTATGACAACGATGTTGTAGCAGGTCAAAAAAGCAAGGTCACTGTTACGTTTACTAATAATGGCAGGACAGCTATAGAGAAAGTGGCAATAAATTTACAGTGCACTGAGGGATGGACTGTTAATGCTGCTTCAGCAACCACATTTAATAATCTTCCTCCAGGAAGATCAATTACCACAACGTGGGATATTACAGTACCTGGTGATGCAAATCTTAGCTTATATGACATAGTAGCAAAGGGCACCTTTCTTTACGGGGATCAGCAGCTCCAGGGACAAAAACAATTAAAAAGCCAGATTAAAGTACTGCCAGTTCCCCCATCAACGGACACCTATCTTAGCGATATTCATTGGCTTGAATCAACGAACGGATGGGGACCTGTGGAAAAAGATATGAGTAATGGAGGATCGGCTTCAGGAGATGGAAAGATTATAACCATAAATGGTACAACTTATGAAAAAGGACTTGGGACTCATGCAGAATCAGCAATAACCTACTATATTGGAGGAAAGTTTTCCAAATTTATTGCCGATGTAGGAATTGATGATGAAGTTGGAAACAATGGTTCTGCAGCATTTCAAGTTTGGGCGGATGATAAGAAGATCTATGACAGCGAAGTGCTATATGGCAGTTCACCTGTAAAGCATGTGGATGTTGATATAACCGGAGCAAAAATTCTCAAGCTTGTTATAACTAATGGTGGAGACAATATAGATTATGACCATGCCGACTGGGCCGGCGCTAAGATAATTTATAATACCAGTAAGTAATAAATTAATCCGTTGTGCTAGTGCATTTACTAGCACAACGGATTAATTACTGCAATACACATAAATCCTTAACAGGTTTAAGTAAAATATAGCTCAAATTTTCAGTTATTTGAAACTTAATGTAAAACTTATTTGTTTTTAAATATATTATCTAAATTGATATCCTTTTCATACTGTTTTTGTGATATACTTTTCACTAGAACATATAAGCATTGAAAGGAGATTACTATAGTGAAAGTAACTGAAAGACTTAAAAAATTAAGAGCCTTGATGGCAGAAAAAAATATTAATATGTATATTGTACCTACTGCTGATTTTCATCAGAGTGAATATGTAGGTGAACATTTTAAAGCTAGAAAGTACATAACAGGTTTTACAGGTTCTGCAGGAACTGCTGTTATTACAATGGATAGTGCAGGGCTTTGGACAGATGGAAGATATTTTCTTCAAGCTGGGAAGCAACTAGAAGGAACAACTGTTGAATTATTTAAAATGGGTGAGCCAAAGGTTCCAACTATAGAAGAATACATAGAAAGCATTCTTCCTGAAAAAGGAACACTTGGATTTGATGGCCGTGTTGTTGCTATGGGAAGTGGACAAGTTTATGAAGAAATTGTTCAAAAGAAAAATGGATCTATAAAATATGATTGTGATTTAATTGATGATATATGGGAAGATCGCCCATCACTTTCTGAAAAACCAGCATTTGCCCTTGATATAAAATATACTGGCGAAACTACAGCTTCAAAATTAAAACGTGTTAGAGAAGCAATGGAAGCTGCAGGTGCAAAGGCGCATATAATTACATCTTTAGATGATATAGCATGGCTTCTTAACATCCGTGGAGATGATATTGAATTCTTCCCTCTAATTTTAAGTTATGTAATCGTTACGATGGATGAAGCACATCTTTTCATAAATGAAAAGAAGCTAAGCGCTGAAATAAAAGCAGATCTTATGAAAAATGGTGTAACAGCTTTCCATCCATATAATGATGTATATGAAGAAGTTAAAAAGTTCACTGCAAAAGATGCATTACTAGTTGACCCTGTTAGAATGAATTATGCATTATATAACAACATTCCTAAAGATGTTAAAAAAGTAGAAAAAGAAAATCCATGTGTTTTATTTAAAGCTATGAAAAACCTAACTGAAATTGAAAATATTAAAAAAGCTCAAATTAAAGACGGAGTAGCACATGTAAAATTTATATACTGGCTAAAGCAAAATGTAGGCAAAGAAAAAATCACAGAAATCAGCGCAGCTAATAAATTAGAAGAATTACGTACAGATCAGGGAGGATTTATCCGTCAAAGCTTTGAACCGATATGCGCATTTGGTGAGCATGGTGCTATCGTACACTATACTTCTTCTCCTGAAACTGATGTAGAACTTAAAGAGGGATCTTTATTCTTAACAGATACAGGAGCTGGATTCTATGAAGGTTCTACTGACATAACAAGAACTATTGCATTTGGAGAAATACCACAAATAATGAAGGATCACTTTACTTTGACTGTACAAAGTAATCTTCGTCTTGCTCATGCAAGATTCCTTTATGGATGTAATGGTATGAATTTAGATATACTTGCACGTGCTCCATTCTGGGATAATAACTTAAACTTCAACCATGGAACAGGTCACGGCGTTGGATATTTAATGAATATTCACGAAGCACCAACAGGATTTAGATGGCAGTACCGTGCACATGAAGTTCATCCAATTGAAGAAGGCATGGTGCTTACTGATGAACCAGGAATATATATTTCAGGTTCTCACGGAGTTAGAATTGAAAATGAACTTCTTGCATGCAAAGGCGAGAAAAATGAATATGGTCAATTTATGTATTTTGAAACAATTACTTATGTACCTATGGATTTAGATGCAATAAACCCTGAAATGATGAGTATACAAGAAAAAACATGGTTAAATGAATATCACAAGACAGTATATGATAAAATTTCACCATACTTAAATGAAGAAGAAAAAGCATGGTTAAAAGAATATACTAGAGAAATCTAACAATTAAAATTAATCGAGTAGTATGGAAATACTTACTTTCCTACTACTCGATATTTATTTTCAAATTAGAATAAAAAGCAGCATAACTTATGTTTAAAACGGTAGGGGCGAAAGCCCTATTTGTCGTGGTACCAATTTTAGAATAAAAAAGATAACAGAATCCGGTAAAGATATAGTTATAGCAGCTAAAACTAAGTAAAATCAACAGTATATTTTGTTTTAGCATAGATAACAATAATAAAGCATCGTAATTGTAATAATTTGAGTAACAATGGTAAGAAATAATAAAATTGTTCTTTAAAAAATATACTTATGTATTTGCAGGTGGATATACACTATGATATAATTATACAAGCTATAAAATTTATATTATTAGAGGTGAATATTAATGAGTAGTATTTCGCATAGGATTGAAAGATTGCCAGTTACGCCAATGCTTTGGAAAGTGTTACTTTTAACAGGTATTGGCTGGCTATTTGACGCCATGGACCAAGGAATGGTATCTGGTGTTATGGCTGCAATCGGCAAATCGTGGAAGCTTACTCCCGCTGATTTAGGCCTGCTCGGCAGTGCTTCAGCGGTGGGAATGGCTATTGGTGCTGCTGTTGCTGGGATGGTGGCTGACAAATGGGGTAGAAGAACAGTTGTTACGTTTACTCTTGTGCTATACGGGGTAGCTAGTGCCCTATCTGGGCTTGCCACTAACTTTACTATATTATTGTTTTTTCGATTTTTAACGGGATTAGGTTTGGGTGGAGAGCTGCCAGCAGCATCTACTTTGGTTAGTGAATTCTCACCTGCTAAAGCCCGTGGCAGAATGGTTGTTCTATTAGAGAGCTTCTGGGCCTGGGGATGGATAGTTGCTGCTTTAATCGCTTACCTTTTAATTCCGGTTTATGGTTGGCGTATTGGATTTTTCTTAGGAGGAATACCGGCACTATACGCAGCTTATCTGAGAAGAAATATTCCAGAGTCTCCTCGATACTTGGAACAAAAAGGGCGCTTTCAAGAAGCAAATGAGATTGTAGCTAAGATGGAACAACAGGCCGGAGTAAACAATAAAAAAGCAACTGCAGTCAATGAGCCTGAAGAGAAGAAGAGCAGTAGTATTACCATTTTTGATCTATGGTCTCCAGCTTATGCTAGGCGTACCTTTGTGTTATGGATTCTATGGTTAGGTATTAATTTTGGCTATTACGGGTTTGTTTTATGGACTCCGACTCTTCTTGTAGGCAAAGGGTTCAGTTTAGTAAAGGGTTTTGAATTTACATTAATTATGAGCATTGCTCAATTACCTGGATATTACAGTGCAGCCTATCTAATAGAAAAAATTGGTCGTAAATTCGTTTTAGTAGTTTATTTAGCGGGCACCGCCCTATCAGCATATCTATATGGTCAAGCGGCATCCGTAACTACTGTTCTTATTTTTGGCTGCCTACTTTATTTTTTCAGCCTTGGAGCTTGGGGTGCAGTATATGCTTATACGCCAGAAGTTTATCCTACAAGGGTTAGGGGCAGTGGAGCTGGTTGGGCAGCTGCTGTTGGCCGTATTGGTGCAATTGCCGCCCCTTACATTGTTGGCCTGGTATATCAGACTAAAGGTAAACAGGGTGGTTTCACTTATGTCTTTCTTATGCTAACTGTAGTGTTTGCATTGGTAGCAATAGTAGTTGCTTTAGCGGGTGTTGAAACTAAAGGTCAAACTCTTGATGAAATCAATGTGGTTTAATTGTAATAGTGAAAAAGAAATAAAATTATGGATTATTATTTTTGGTGAATAATGATTCTATTTGTAGAAGTATACTTAAGACATAAGAAAAAATTGAACTACTAAAAGCCATACCCCCCTTGAGAAATCAAGGGGGGTATGATATATTAAGGGCAAAAATCTGGTGAAAACATAGGAGAATTTGATTTTTCCCTCTTTTCTTTCTCTAAAGCAATTTTGTCCAAAATTTTAATAACCTCTGTTGGATATAAGGTACTAATAAATTCTAAAGCATCTAAAGTATTGTCACTTGAGTGGATGATACTTCGTCGACGGTTTAGAGGCCGATTCTTATTCAGTTCATTTCGCAGCTTTATTTTCAAAAGGAAATTTCCATTTGATACATAAGGATACTCCCCTTGATACATCTTATCTAAAGGAATTGGATAGAAATCATAAGCAATAACTAAAACAACTGGTTTTCCGCTTCCTCCATATTCTTTCCATTTAGCATATCCCCAATCGCCACCTCGTAAATTACGTGTTGCCTTTTTCTTACGATCTTTATCAAGTTCATAAATATTTAGTATGTGTAGCCCGTGGTTTCCTAACCACTTGATTATCCAATCAGTTAAGTTGTTTTCATGAGCCCATTCTCTAATGATA
The DNA here is from genome assembly GCF_055391695.1 of Clostridium nitrophenolicum. Taxonomy (NCBI): domain Bacteria; kingdom Bacillati; phylum Bacillota; class Clostridia; order Eubacteriales; family Clostridiaceae; genus Clostridium; species Clostridium nitrophenolicum. The sequence goes on along the minus strand of NZ_AP042469.1, from coordinate 3,853,338 downwards.
AATGCCATAATTTCACCTGAATTTTGCTGATCATGGAGCTTTAAATAATATAGATTTTTCAACCACTCGCTTTTTTCAGAGAGTCTTTTTAGTACTGATAATTCTGGAGTCCAGTCGTTCTTATCCAAAAACCTTTGTAAATCAACCCAACTCAATTTTACATTTACGCCGCACTGATTAATCAGAGTGCGAAGTGCTCTTGTGTATTTATTATTGTGGACTAATTCACTATCTTCTTCTCTGATACCTTTAGGTAAACCTGAATCCTCCGCTTTATGATAAACAAGATGATAGGCCATACTTAGCAGATAATGTCTAGGATTAGGTACAAAATATTTATTATTCAAAAGAATTCTTTCATCAAGAATTTCTTGTGCACAGTGCCTGGGATAATAGGGAAGTCCATTGTAATTGCTTTCAGAGATGCCACTAATACTATAAATATTACATGCAATAGAATTATTTTTATAATGGGGAGAAAGATGCTTATTAATCTTAACTAAATCATCATCATGGACAAGTAAATCAATAGCTTCTTTTTTTCTAAATTTGGGAAATTTATCAAACCATCTTAATATAATATATTTAATCTGTTCTCCATTTAACAGTTTAAAAAAATCATCAACACTTATAGATCTAGGTATATACTGGCGTGTATTCATTTCTATCATATGATTCCTCCTAGTGAATTGCATTATTTTTAATCATAATATGCTGAGTAAGGATTTTTTGCATTATTCAATCCCATTGTTTCAAGCATTCTTATATTTTCTCATATCAAATAAGGAATTTATATTGTATTTAAGTTATAGTTTGTAAATAAGTATATGCTATTGTAAGATAAAAGGTGAAAAGAGTGGGGCATCATAACAATTACTAATGAAGAGAAAAACGCCCCATTGGCTCTTGAACCTCCCATTTGACTTTTGCTATAGAATATAATATTAATATTTTATGTTTTTTTATAAATGATATATAATTGAAAAGGGAAATAAGGGAATTTAGAAGGAGTGCATATATGCTAGTTAAAATTACAAATGGTTGCGTTGCTTTTGGCGCAAATACAATATTATCTAACATTGATTTTCAAATAAACGAAGGGGAAAAGGTTGCTTTAGTTGGACGAAACGGATGCGGAAAGACAACTCTGCTTAAGCTGATTTCCGGTGAATATGACCTTGCAAAGCTTGATAATGGCGAAACCTCCTCTATTATTACAGCGAGGAATATAACTATCGGTTATCTTAGGCAGATTACCTTTGAGGATGAAAATATTACTCTTGAGGATGAAGTTAAAAAAGCCTATAATGAAATATTTGATATAGAAATTAGAATGGAAAAACTTCTTAGTGAGATGGAAAGTGGTTCAAATAATTCTGCAGTTAAGAAATATTCAGAATTACAGGAAAGATACAATCTGATTGGAGGATACACTTATAAGAAGGAATATGAGACTGCTATCAAGCAGTTTGGATTTGCTGATGAAGATAAGGGAAAGGCTCTTTCAGAGTTTTCTGGAGGACAGCGCACTAAAATTGCCTTTATCAAGCTTTTGCTCAGTAAGCCGGATTTATTGGTATTAGACGAACCTACCAACCATCTTGATATTAATGCTATTGAATGGCTTGAAGAATATTTAAAGGCATATAAAAATGCAGTTCTTATAGTTGCCCATGATAGAGAATTTTTAGATAAAATTGTGAGCTCAGTTTATGAAATTGAACGAGGAAAAATCACAAAATATGCTGGAAATTACTCTGCATTTGCTGAAAAGAAGCGTCTTGATTGGGAAATGCAGCAAAAAAAACATATAGAACAGCAAAAGGAAATTGCTCATTTAAGCGGACTTGTAGACCGTTTTCGTTATAAAGCTACCAAAGCGGCTATGGCGCAATCTAAAATAAAGCAGCTTGAGCGTATGGATATAGTGGAAGCCCCTGAGTTGGCAGATACAAAGAGCTTTTATGCGGATTTTGAACCTGAGTACCAAAGTGTTCAATTGGTATTGTCAGCAAAGGATTTGAAAATAGGCTATAGCAAAACACTTTCAACAGTTTCACTCAATATAATGCGTGGTGAAAAAATTGGGATTATCGGAGGCAACGGATTAGGTAAATCTACGTTTTTAAAAACCATTGTTGATACCATACCTAAGCTTGGCGGTACATATTCCTTTGGGGATAAGGTTAAAATCGGATATTTTGACCAGCATATGGCACAGTATAAAAGTGATAAAACTGTACTGGATGAATATTGGGATGAGTTTCCTAATTTAACTCAGACAGAGGTTCGCAGTGCTCTTGGAGCTTTTCTTTTTACACAGGAGGATGTATTTAAACCAGTTAATGCTCTTTCTGGTGGAGAAAAGGTACGTTTAGAACTATGCAAAATATTAAAGCGCAGACCAAACTTTCTGATCCTTGATGAACCTACAAATCATATGGATATAATAAGTAAAGAAACATTGGAGAAAATGCTTAAGGATTATACCGGTACGCTGCTTTTCGTTTCCCATGACAGATATTTTGTGAAACAGATTGCTTCATCAGTTTTGGTATTCGATAATGGTAATGTTGACTACTACTCTTTTGGATATGAGCACTATTTGGAACAGGTAGCAAAGAAATTTGCTGATGAAGAAATAGTTGTGGTTAAAGAGAAAAGTCAAAAGAAAAAATTTACAACACCTGGTAAGGAAAAGGCTAAAATGGAGGCAAGGGTTAAAAAACTTGAAGTATTAATTGAGGAATGTGATGAAAAAATTGCAAAACTTCAAGAAGAGCTTCAATCGGAAGCGGTTATTTCCGATTATGTAAGACTAACGGAGCTTCAAAAGGAACTTATGGCACAGGAAGAGATCAATATGGGCTATTTAGAAGAATGGGACGAATTGCAGCATAAATTAGCTGAATAATTAACACAGGCAAGCCACCGAATTTTTAATAGTCGGTGGCTTTTATAATATAAATATACCCGGTATTTATTTTATCCGAATTCATGTCCTGGTATCTCATTATTAACATAAGTCTTGCCTTCTAATGGTTTGAAGCCAGATATCTTCATGTCTGTTACAACAGGATATGCATTATGATAATTGGGAAAGGTAAAGTTAAGAGTATAATCATGTCCATAAAAAGTAGCTTTTGTTCCATCTCCTGTAAAAACTGCTGTATTTCTAAGGGAAATAACCTTTTTGTCTTTTTTCCCATCTACCATATTTACTTCATAAACAGTAAAATCAAAAGAAGTATTAGTTATATTAGAAATTACAACCTCACAATAATTTTTTAAGATATTATCTCCGAAACGCCTATCATCAAAATAAGTGCCGTTATACAATTTAACTTTACTATTTACTTTGGTTATTTTTTGAGAGACATTATTTTTATCTTTTACTGCTTGTTTATTTGGATTTATTTTAGTAGACTGTGTAGAATTTGTATTATTTAAATCTGTTTCTTTTTTTTCATCAACACTATTTTTCTCATTAGTAGCTTGTTTTGGATTATTAATATTTTTTGAACCATCTTCTAAAGTTTGGGTTTCATTAGTAGGTTGTATAGAGTTATTTGCTTTTTTATCACTATTACAACCAACTAAGGTGAAAATCAAACTTAAACATAATATCAAAACTAAATTCTTTTTCACAATTCAAACTCCTCTAATTTAAAAATTAATAACTATAATAATATTATAATAAAATCATCGTAAGCGTGAAATAAATCTTACATATTTTTCTTGTTTTGTTTGAAATATTTTACTACTTTTGGTGGTTGTTATTTTATCAAGTGATTCTTAGGTTCAGATGGAGTTTGCTTATAAGGATGACTTTCTCCATCTGAACCTTAGAAGAACTTATCCAGGCGCATAGCAGTGCTTATCCCACAGTTAAGCAGAGAGCATAAATCTATGATTTAGTGCGAATCGCTTACTCCTTCGACAATAGGAGAAGGAGTTTCATACAAAGAATGGGGGTGTTAGCAATGGTAGCGATCAGATAAACATGAAGCTAGGAATTTAAATAGAGGTATTGTCTAAAGAAAACTTCGTAAAGATTATAATTATGGTAAAATGTAGTTAATTGCGTTCATATAGAAATATATATGAGGAGTTGATTAATAGAATGGGCGAAAGTAAAGAATTTTATCAAATAGGAGAAGTATCTAAAATATGCAATATTCCAATAAAAACACTGCGATACTATGATGAAATAGAATTATTAATCCCAAGAAGAATTGATCCAGACAGTAATTATAGATATTATTCAAATGATCAATTGACTTTGGTGCTTGTAATCAAGCATTTTAAAGAAGCAGGTTTTTCATTAAAGCAAATAAAAGTGCTTTTAGGAAGAGAAGACTTAGAATATAACACAAGAAAAATTAATGAAAAATGTATAGAGATTGATAATAAAATCCACGATTTAAAAATGCTAAAAGAAAAATTGCAGTTTTGCATTAAAGAAAGTAAGAAGGAAAAGAAAAAACGTAAGGACTTTAAAATTGAGATAAAAGAAATACCTGTGTCTTATGTTGCTTACCTCAGAAGCAAAGGACCTTTCACTACTGAAGAATTTACAGTTAGGTACTGTAAGCTGATCTCATTAGTTGAAAAAAATAATTTTCATATTACAAAGAATGCTATGGCAATATATTATGATGACTGTATCGATTTTGAAGAAAAAGAAAAGGAAGACTATGATATTGAAGTTTGTATAGCTGTATCTGAAGAAAGAGAAATAGATGGTTTAGTTAGAAAATTTGGAGGATTTAAAGCTGTTACTGCTATCCATTATGGAAGTTATGATAATATGATAGATACTTATAGAAAGATGTATAAATACATTTATGAAAATGGATATGAAATTTGTGGTGAGCCTATAGATAATTATCTTGTAGACATAATAAATACAGCAGATGAAGAAAATTATGTTACTGAATTGATAATTCCAGTAAAATAAGTATTGACTCTCCAGTTACTGGATGCATTATTCTTTCAATTATGAAGTTTGAAAGAGGTGTATATCAGTGAGCGAAAAGAGTATAAAAATTAGTGAAAACTATATTGAAAATGAAAAATTAAGCAAGCTTATTATGAAGTTTTCAATTCCTTGCGTGCTTGCAATGGTGGTCAATGCTCTTTACAGTATTGTTGACCAGATTTTTATTGGTCAAGGGGTAGGCTATATCGGTAATGCAGCTACGAATATAACTTTTCCTCTTGTAGTTTTAGCATTAGGTTTTTCACTACTTTTAGGAGATGGAGCGGCTGCTTTCTATAGTATAAAATTAGGAGAGAAAAATAAAGAAGAGGGTGCTAAAGCAATAGGTAATGCAATTATTTTGATGGTGCTTTTAGGTTTGATATTTTTAATAGTTGGATATATTTTTATGGAGAAATTACTATGGAGCTTTGGAGCTACAAGCACTAACATTTCTATAGCACTGGATTATATGAGAATAATTTTAATAGGATTTCCTTTTATGATTTTAGCAGCAGGTTTAAATTCAATAATACGTGCAGATGGTAGTCCAGAATATTCAATGTTAGCTATGATACTTGGAGCAATTATAAATATTGTTTTGAATCCTATATTCATATTTCATTTTGCTATGGGTGTTAAAGGTTCTGCTATAGCAACAATAATAGGACAAATTTTATCCTGTACAATTTCTCTAATGTATATTAAGAAGTTTAAAAATATAAAGTTTAAAAGAGAATATTTGAAGCTTGATGTAAAGATAAGTAAGACAATAATGCTTTTTGGAGTATCTAGTTTAATTACGCAATTAGCGGTAACAGTAATAATAATAGTAAGCAATAATATGCTTAAGGATTATGGAGCACAATCAATTTATGGCAGTGATATTCCCATATCAGCAATTGGTATTGTGATGAAAGTGAATGAACTTTTATTAGGAGTTGTAATAGGTATAGCTATAGGTGGCCAGCCAATACTTGGATACAATTACGGTGCTAAAAACTTCACACGTGTGAAAGATACCTATTTTATGCTTATAAAAATATCGACCGTTGTATCAATAATAGGATTTATTATATTTCAGTTTTTTACACAGAACATAATAAATCTATTTGGTCAAAATGATGTACTGTATAATGAATTTGCATTAAAATCCTTTAAGATATTTTTGGGACTTTGTATGTTCATAGGTTTTGAACTTACAACATGTGTTTTCTTTCAGGCTATAGGTAAGCCTGCAAAAGCAATGATACTTACATTATGTAAGCAGACCTTTTTTATAGTTCCGCTTATGATAATTTTACCTAAGTTTCTGGGAGTTTTAGGAGTTCTGTATGCAGGACCATGTGCAGAAATATTATCAGTTATAGTGACTGTTATTCTTATTACATCAGAACTTAGGAAATATTCAAAGCTGGAGGTGTAAAATGAGTACTAAGCTTAGAGAACTTATAATAAATGAAAGTATTAATCAAGAATTTGAAGATAATATGATTATTATAAAAGGTGCGAAGCATCATAATCTTAAAAATATTTCTTTGAAACTGCCAAAGAATAAACTCATTGTATTTACTGGGGTTAGTGGAAGCGGTAAATCTACTTTAGTATTCGATATAATACATGCTGAAGCACAACGCAGATTTATTAAAGGTTTATCAACCTTTGCAAAAAAAAGCATGGAAAAAATTGAAAAGCCAAAGGTTGAATATATTTCAGGATTAAATCCATCACTTGCAATAGAACAAAAAAGTGTAAGCAACAACCCTCGTTCTACAGTTGGCACCTTAACAGAAATTTCTGATTACCTGCGTCTGCTTTATTCTAGAATTGGGATTAGAACCTGTGAAAATTGTAAAACAGAAATAAAAACATTGCTCTATAAAAATAGTAAAAGTGAATGTCCAAACTGTCACACCTTTATTAAACCTCTCATGTCAGCGCATTTTAGTTTCAATACTCCACATGGAATGTGTCCACATTGTAAGGGATTAGGAGTTACGCAGGAAGTAGATTTAAAGCTTTTAATTGGTGATGAAAGTTTAAGTATTTTAGATGGTGCTATTAATTGGTTTGGAAATCTTAGAGAAAATAATAAAACTACATGGCCAACAGGACCTTTAGATGTTGTATTTAGTTATTATAATTTAGATATTGAAACACCATGGAGAGATTTACCTAAGAGTTTTCAAGATGTAATATTGTATGGTTCAGGAGAAGAAAAGTTAGAGTATCCATCTATAATGGGAGGTAAAACTACACTTAAACCGGTTAAAGGAATTGTTACGGAATTAACCAGACTTTATTATGAAACAGATTCTGAGATAACAAGAAAAAAGTATGCACAATTTATGAGTTTCAATACTTGTAGTGTCTGCAAGGGTACAAAACTATCAAAAGAAGCAAGTAATGTTAGGATAGGAAAAAGAACAATATCAGAGGTTTCTAATATGTCTGTAAGAGAAGCTTTAAACTTTATTAAAAATGTATATGAACATGCTGAGGATTTTGTATTCAAGATGTCAGAAGAAATAATTTTAGAAATATATAAAAGATTATCTTTTTTAAATGATGTTGGTCTTCATTATTTATCATTAAATAGAAGTGCCCCGACTTTATCTGGAGGTGAAGGCCAGAGGGTAAGGCTGGCTACTCAGCTTTGTAGTGAAATTACAGGTATAACTTATGTTTTAGATGAGCCATCAACAGGACTGCACCCACGTGACTTAAAAAAATTAGTAAGTACATTGCTAAAGTTAAGAGATAAGGGAAATACAGTAATTGTTGTAGAGCATGATGAAGAAATAATGAAGCATGCAGATTATATTGTGGATATAGGCCCTTATGCAGGAATTTTAGGTGGGGAAATAATAGCACAGGGGAATCTAGATACTATTCAAAATAATAATAATTCACTAACAGGAAAATATTTGAGCAAAACTTTAAGAGTAAATGATATTATGTATAATAATTTAGAAAGTAATAAATTTCTTACAATAAAAGGTGTATGCTTAAATAATTTAAGAAGCGTTACAGCAAACTTTCGATTAAATACATTAAATGTTGTGACTGGAGTTAGCGGTAGTGGAAAGAGTAGTTTAATAAGCAGAACTTTAGAACCACTCTTAGAAAATTTATTAAATAAAGCGGATAATAAAGTAGAACATTATAGTGAAATTTTAGGATATGAAGATCTAGATAAGGTGATAAATGTTTCACAGGAGCCTATAGGAAGAACTCCAAGATCTAATCCAGCTACGTATATAGGAGTATTTGATAAAATACGAAAAACATTTGCAGATACTGAGTATGCTAAAGAACATGATATGAGCTTTGATTATTTCAGCTTTAACTCAGCAAAAGGAAGATGCCCTTGTTGTGAAGGTCAAGGTCAGATAAAAATAGAAATGCACTTTTTGCCAGATGTATGGATAGAGTGTGATGAATGTAGAGGTAAGAGATTTAAAGAAGAAGTGCTTAAAAATGAAATCAATGGAAAGAACATTGCAGAGGTGCTGGATATGGATGCTAATGAGGCATCAGAATTCTTTAAAGATTATAAAGATATACATTTAATGCTTGAAGTTTTAAAAGAAGTAGGCCTTGGATATATTAAGCTTGGACAAAGTGCTACAACCTTAAGCGGAGGAGAAGCTCAAAGAGTAAAACTCGCAAAAGAACTTAGCAGAAAAACTAAAGGGAAAACTGTATATATCTTTGACGAGCCTACAAATGGGCTGCATTTTCATGATGTAAAACAGCTGCTTGCTATTTTTGATAAACTTCTTAAAGCAGGACATACTCTTATAGTTATAGAACACAATTTGGATGTCATAAAAACAGCAGGATGGATAGTAGATATGGGTCCAGAAGGTGGAAAAGATGGCGGCAAAGTTATTGTAGAAGGAACTTTAGAAGAAGTTATTAACTCAAGGGAAAGTTTTACTGGAAGAGCTATTAAGCAAATGGAAAATTAGTATAAGTGATTAATTAAGACTCTTATTTCAATGGAAATACTTTCTATAATATTGCTAAATTTAGTTTTAAAAATTAAAAAAGAAAATACATTAATTTAAATAATTTCTTAAGATATCGTATTATTCAGAAATGGATTTTATGATATCTTTGTTTTGTAGTTGATTTACAGAGGCAGCTTACAGCATTGTATTAAATTATTATGAAAATAAGGTTAGTTATAGATATTATAAAAAATTTAATTTTAAGCTAAAATTAATGAACCATTTAGTAGATATATCCATCTAATTAGTGTAAAGCAAAAAAGTAGCGCTACAGTTTGCAAAGAAAGGTAGGAAGTCAATTGAATAAAGATGAATTTGTAGATAAAGTTCTTGAGGTTGAATCTACTTTATATCATATATCTAAATCAATTTTGATGCATGATGAAGATTGTGAGGATGCAGTTCAGGCTGCAATTTTAAAAGCTTATAACAAATTAGATACACTAAAGAAAGTACAATATTTTAAAACATGGTTAGTCAGGATACTCATAAATGAATGCTATAGTTTAAAACGTAAAGAATATCCACAGGTATCTTATGAAGAATACTTTGAGTTTGTCAAAGCTGATGATCAAAAGGATTATAGCGAATTATACTTGGCTATTCAAAAATTGCCAGAGCGTATTCGTATTACAATTGTTCTTTATTATGTAGAGGGATATTCAGTAGAAGAAATTAAACAGATTTTGGGAATACCTTCGGGAACTGTAAAAAGTAGATTAGCAAAAGGACGAAAATTATTAAAAATAAAGTTAGAGGATATGGAGGTAGTTTATGAATAAATATGATTGGAATAATGCCTTTCCAGATACACCTGAAAGTTTTAAAAATAGGGTAAATTCAACATTAAGCAGCTTACCAGATAAAAAGGAGAAGGATAAAATGGAAAATGTAAAAATATATAAAAAAGGATCTACGAAGAAAAAATTTATTATTGCATTAGTAGCTACTATGGTAATAGGAACAACTGCATTTGCTGCAGGAAAAATAACTTCTATAACTTCAAGTTCAAGTAGCATACCAACATATACTACTATACCTACAGCAGAAGAAGTAAAGAAGGATTATAAATTTAATCCTAAGCTAGTTAATAAATTTGATAATGGCTACACTTTTGTAAATGGATGTGTTGTAGATAACAAAGGAACTGATGATAAAGGTAATTTTGCAGGAAAAACAAAATCACTTGATTTTACTTATACAAAAGGAAATGATAAATTAAGTCTTTATATAGAAAATGGAAGGTTAGGTGAAAGATCAAAGAGAGAGACTGTTATTGCTAATTATAATGGTATAGATTTATATTATTGTTCATATGCTAACAAGACTGAGCCAGCAAATTATAAAATGACAGAACAAGATAAAAAGGATAAGTTATCTGGTAAATATGTATTTAGTTATGGATCTGATTCTGACAAGGAAAAAATATCTCAAGTTCAATGTTTAAATTGGATGCAAGATGGAATTAACTATTCTTTCTTAGGAGGTGATTCTAATATATCAAAAGATGAATTAGTTAAAATGGCACAGCAGGTTATAAATACCAAATAAAAATGGTAGTGCATATAGATTTAAAGCTTTTTAAAATAGAATAAAATTCCTAGAAGATTGCTTGTTTCTTACTAGGAGAGACAATATTCAGTGAAAGTCTATTTTATATATTTTTGAGAGTAGTCAGATTTTCTATATAAAGCAGTAGCCATAATGACTTTTAATGTCATTATGGCTTTCTTTGCTTAAAATTACCCAATACATATAACGTCTAATTGATTACGATCTACTAATCTTTTATATTAGAAGCACCTATTAATACAAACTCAACAATTACTGCGTTTATTAAAGATGAACCTATTTGCATTTTGGCAACGGAGGAACACTGGATTGCTGCAAAAGCGGATGTAACAATAGTTGTTAGCAAATTCGCTGCGCTCATTAGAACCATTAGCAAAACAAATTGTTAACAATTTGTTTTGCTAATGGCTTATAATCTTACTAAAGCGACCGTCACCATTTAGTAATGATTACTATGTCTATTTCAACACTGTTTAATAACAAAATAAAAGAGCCTAAAAATGAAGTACACCTCCAAATGTTATATGTGTCTAGCATTTGGAGGCACTTCGAAATAGACGCTTTATTTTTCTCTCTTATTTCGAGGTAACATTCACATCTCCAGAAGATGCTTCAATTTCTATTGAATTTTTATCACTTCCTACAGTTCCTATGAGTAAATTATCTCTTTTAGATTTTTCCTGTATAGTAATAGGAAAACTACAATTTATGTCTCCAGAGGTAGTTTTTGAGTTTAGTTTAAACTGAGCATCTTTAGGTAAGTTTAAAGTTATATCACCAGAGGTACTGGAGAGTTTCACATTATTATTAAACTCAGAATAAGTAATCAATACTTTACCAGAGGAAGTTTTTTGATTAATATTGCCTTTAAAAGCATTAATCTTCATATCACCAGAGGTAGAACTTAATGAAGTATCCTTTGAGTTTATAGTATCTCCATTTATTCTGCCTGAGCTTGATGATATGTCTAGGCTGTCACTGGTTAAATTTTTAAAAGCTATATCACCAGAGGTAGACTTTATTAAAGCTTTTTTTGAAGTGATTTTTTCACCATTTATAACACCTGAGCTTGAGTTTACAGTTAAATCTTCAGCAGTTAAATCCTTTAAATTTGCATCACCGGAAGTAATATGAAGCTTAAAATTACTTAGCTTTAAAGCTGACAGTGCAGTAACTTTACCAGAAGATGAATTTATTTCAATATTGGAGTTATACGAAGAAGGTATAGTTATATCTAAATTTAAATTTCCAGAAATATTCACAAAGCCAAAATGACTTTCTGAAAGAGATTTTATAATTAATTTATTACCTTCTACTTTAGCTTCAAGATTAGGCTTAAAGGTAGATGTTATATTGCCATAAAGGTGCGCTTTAATTTCATCTGTATTCTCTACTTTTACATTTATATCTGGAAAACTGTTTTCAACATATATTTCTTTTATATTATTTACTTTGTTGGCCTTTTCTTCATTTACAGAATAAGATTGCGAATTTTTGGGGTTCATACCCATAGAAGCCATATGAATGCCACCAGCAGCAATAGTGATTATAGTCGCAGCAGAGAAACTTGCAATCATAGTAATTACAAGTATAACAATTATTTTTTTTATATTATAATTAAACATTTTAATCCTCCTATTTTCTTACCACTTGAATATTCCATTTTAAATACCTAGCAGTTAGCTTATAAAATTGCCTTGTTAAATAGCAATTGCCAATAAAAAATAATAAACCAAGACAGGTTACACCTATTCCTAAAAATATGCCAGCCACAGGGGGTATACCAACAACCATATTAGTATTTATAAAGGGCATAAGCATAATTCCAAAGATGCTGAAGAAGCCAGCTACTACCATAGCAAAAGATGCAGCATACAAGGAAACTAAAACTCCAATTAAAGCTATAAATGGACCAAGTACTACTATTAAATTGAAAAAGCTTAAGGTTATTGCCGCAAAAACTGCTTTCCATACATTTTTACTAGTAGAGTTTTCCACTGCCCTTTCAACGGTAGCGGAAGCAGTATAAGATTTTACTATAATCCTAGGATCTCCAAGTTGTGATGATATTTCTTCTTCAGTTTTTCCATTTTGAAAACCTATTTGAAAATGTTCCTCATAATCATATAGAATATCGTTCTTTTCATCTTCAGGTATATTTCCAAGGGATTCCTTCAATGTTTGTATGAATTCATTTTTAGTCACTGTAAAGCCTCCTTATAATTAATCCTTTAATTCTATAGATAAATTTTTTATATTGCTTTTGGTTACAATTTTATTTACTCCACTTACAAAATGCATCCATTCACTAATAAGTTCCGAACCTTTTTTTGTGCCAAGTTCTGTAAGACTATAATATTTTCGAGGGGGGCCATCTGAAGATTCTTGAAGATATGTATCCACATATCCATCAGCTTTTAATCTCCTTAGCAAAGGGTATATTGTACCCTCAGAAATATCTATATGTTTTGATATCTCATCAACTAGTTCATAACCATAACAATCCTTCTGGAAAAGCTCTGCTAAAACACATAGCTCTAAAACACCTTTTTTAAATTGAACATTCATATGAAAAATCCTCTCTGTTATGTTTTGATTTGGTAATTATATTATACTGAACGGTACTGAATATTGCAAGGTACTAAATAATGTTTTGTATAATTTTCTATAAAGACTCGTTAAAGATGGATTTAGCAAAGTATAATAATTATGGAGAAATAAGGAATATGAATTTTGATTAAGTTTTAATAAGGAGATATAATAGAAGAGATATACCAATCGGTTAAAGGAGATAAGTGGGAAGGTTTTTCATATGCTGAATGGGTTAATGATAAGTCTGTTTAGTTGGAAAAGAATGGATATATTAGTGCAAGAACTTTATTTGATAGTAGCTTAAAATAGTTCGCCTTCATCAAAGCAGAATTAAGAGATTCTTTTGAATTTGCTTAGTTCTGCATTAATGAAATTGATATATAATTATTCATTTAATCCCAACTTTTCAGCAACACTAAACCATGGTGAGTCCGAATTAAAGAGTTTGCGAAGTTCAATCAAATCTGGACCAAAGCTAGCTTCAAGAATACTACGATGTTTATTAAGCATTTCCATGATATACAGGTCATGTATGATAACTTCCGTGATTGGCATAACTAATGCCGGATGAGCTGTCCATGCTGCACGGCTGTCATTACCTAGGGATACAATTCCTGCAACTACTTCTTTATTATCAATGCTCATGATAATCCAGCGTCCTCCGTACTCAAAGGTTATCTGATCACTAGAATCATGTGAATAAACCTTGGCAAAATCAAAAGACAGATCTCCATAAGATACGATAATTATTTCAATTCCCCTCATTGATGCTGCTTCCAAATCATCCTTTAATTCATTTGCATCCTTTGCCCATATTTCAATCAGAACGCGGCTGGTTGCTTTTTTTATAACCTCTTTAACGCGATTTATGATTGCTTCATGTCCTGTAATATTCCAAATATTTTCCCTATACTGCGCAGTAAAAGTGTACCGGTCTAGAGCTTTTTCTGCGTTGTCAAAAGCTGTTTCAGCTTTACGTTTTCTTTTAGCAATTAATTCTTTAGGTGGCAGGGGTGTGTAGAGAGCAGGTGTTTCAAGACTTACAAAAATTTCTCCACGTTCAGTTAGTTCTGCTAAAACTTGATAAATTTTAGACCTTGGAACACCGGAGTTTAAGGCAATTGCATATCCTGAAAGAGGTGATTCCTCAAGTAAAGCCAGGTATGCTTTTGCCTCATATTCTGTAAAGTTTAACTCTTGTAGAGTCTTTAATATATCAAGTTTCATAATAAAATATCCTCCCCAAAAAAGCTGTCATTTAAAAATAAGTATATCATTAAATTCTTGACAAAAACAATATGAAAACCTATTCTATAAATAGAGGCTACAAAGGTAGCGACTAAATATAGATAAATATTTGGCGAAGAAGCAGCATCTAAAAATGAAAAGTAGCAATAGTTTTCATAATTATATTAGAGAAGGGAAGAATATAAAATGGCTAAAATTAAAAAAACAATGGACGGAAATGAAGCAGCAGCTTATGTCTCCTACGCATTTACTGAGGTAGCAACAATTTATCCGATTACACCTTCCTCACCTATGGCAGAACATGTAGATGAATGGGCTGCTAATGGTAAAAAGAATCTATTTGGACAAAAGGTTAGTTTAGTAGAAATGCAGGCAGAAGCTGGTGCTGCAGGAGCAATGCACGGTACGCTAGAAGCTGGTGCACTTGCTACTAGTTATACAGCATCTCAAGGATTAATGCTAATGATACCAACTATGTATAGAATGTCAGGACAATTACAACCAGGTGTTTTACATGTAAGTGCTAGAACTGTTGGAACACATGCATTTTCTATTTTTGGAGATCACTCAGATGTTATGGCATGCAGACAAACAGGATTTGCTATGCTAAATACTGCAGATGTTCAAGAAGTTATGGATTTAGCGGGTGTAGCACACTTGGCTGCTATTGAGGGACATGTTCCATTTTTACATTTCTTTGATGGATTTAGAACTTCACATGAAATTCAAAAAATTGATGTAATGGATTATGAAGATTTAGGAAAATTACTAAATCATGAGGAATTAAATAAATTCAGAAAGAACTCATTGAATCCAGAAAGACCAGTACAAAGAAGTACTGTACAAAATCCAGATGTATTTTTCCAAGCAAGAGAAGCATGTAATCCATATTATGATAGATTACCGGAAATTGTTGAAAAGTATATGGGTGAGATTAATAAAATTACAGGAAGAGACTATCATTTATTTAATTACTACGGAGCAGAAGATGCAGAATATGTAATCGTTGCAATGGGATCTGTAAGCGGAGTTGCAAAAGAAGTAGTTGATCATTTAAATGCTAATGGACAAAAAACTGGTTATTTACATGTTCATTTATATAGACCATTTTCTATTGAGCACTTCTTAAAACAATTGCCAAATACAGTAAAGAAAATAACAGTTCTTGACAGAACAAAAGAACCTGGTTCAGCAGGAGAACCTTTATACTTAGATGTATGTGCAGCATTTATAAATGAAAAGAATAAGCCTCTTATATATACAGGTCGTTATGGATTGTCATCAAAGGATGTTACTCCAGAACAAATAATTGCTGTTTATGAAAATATGAAATCATCTGATACTAAAAATCATTTTACTGTTGGTATTGAAGATGATGTAACTTTCCATTCATTAAAGCTTGGAGAGAGCATTGATTTATGTGATGAAGGAACAATAAGCTGTAAGTTCTGGGGACTTGGTTCTGATGGAACTGTTGGTGCAAATAAAAACTCTATTAAAATTATAGGCGACCATACAGATATGTATGTACAAGCATACTTTGAATATGATACTAAAAAATCAGGAGGAATTACAAAATCACATTTACGTTTTGGAAAAAATTCAATCCGTGGAAGTTACCTTGTAAAAAGAGCTGATTTTATTGCGTGTCATAAAACTTCTTATATAAATCAATATGATATAGTAAATGAACTTAAACCAAATGGTGTTTTCTTACTTAACTGCGGCTGGAATGAACAGGAAGTAGAAAATAACCTACCAAATCATGTAAAACGTTACTTGGCACAAAACAATATTAAGTTCTATGTAATTGATGCAACTGGTATTGGAAAAGAATTAGGACTTGGAAGCCGTACTAATACTATTTTACAGGCTGCATTCTTCAGATTGGCAAACATTATTCCAGCAGAGGAAGCATCCGAATACATGAAAAATGCAATCTTAAAATCCTATGGACATAAAGGTGATAAGATTGTAAATATGAATTATGCTGCAGTTGATCGTGGAAATGAAAGCATTAAACAAATTACAGTTAGTGCAGAGTGGGCAAACTTAAAAGATGAGCAAGCATATGTGGATGAAAAATTACCAGAGTATGTTCGTAATGTAATGAATCCTATTAATGCACAAAAGGGAGACGAACTTCCAGTTAGCACCTTTGCAGCTGCTGCAGATGGTACTGTAGCTCTAGGTTCAAGTAAGTATGAAAAAAGAGGAGTTGCTATTGATGTACCTACTTGGGATATGACAAAATGTATTCAATGTAATCAATGTTCCTATGTATGTCCTCATGCTGCAATACGTCCATTCTTATTAAATGAAGAAGAGAAAAACAATGCACCTGAAAACTATAAAATGGTACAAGCAAAAGGTAAAGATCTTGAGAAGTATCAATTTAGTATACAGGTGGATCCATTAGATTGCTTAGGATGCGGAAGCTGTGTTCAGGCATGTCCTGCTAAAGAAAAAGCATTAGCAATGAGTCCATTGGAAAGTCAAGTAAAAGAGATGGAAAATTGGGAATATGCTATGACATTAAGCAAAAAAGAAAATCCAATGAATAAGTTTACTGTAAAAGGAAGCCAATTTGAACAGCCATTACTTGAATTCTCAGGAGCATGTGCAGGATGTGGAGAAACTCCATATGCAAAATTAATGACTCAGTTGTTTGGAGATAGAATGTACTTTGCTAATGCAACAGGTTGTACACAAGCTTGGGGAGCAGCATGTCCATCTGTACCATATACAACTAATCATGAAGGTCATGGACCAGCTTGGTCAAACTCATTATTTGAAAATAATGCAGAGTTTTCACTAGGTATGTGTTTAGCTGTAAAGCAACAAAGAGAAAGAGTTACTTCTAAGGTAGAAGAGTTATTAAAATTAGCAGAAAATACAATTAGCAAAGATACTAAGGAAGCTTTAGAAGGTTGGCTTGCAAATAAAGACGACAGTGACAAAACTAGATATGTAAGCACAAAATTAATAAAAGCATTGGAAAACACTAAATTAGAAGGAGAGAGCCAGGAACTTTTAGAGTTTATATTAGGCAATAAAGAACATTTAGTTAAAAAATCCATGTGGATGTATGGTGGTGACGGCTGGGCATATGACATTGGATATGGCGGATTAGACCATGTATTGGCATCTGGTGAAAATGTAAATGTTCTAGTAGTTGATACAGAAGTTTATTCTAATACTGGTGGACAATCATCTAAAGCAACACCTTTAGGTGCAGTAGCTCAATTTGCAGCTTCTGGTAAGAAAACAGTTAAAAAAGATTTAGGCATGCTTGCTATGACTTATGGATACATTTATGTGGCACAGGTAGCTATGGGAGCAAATCAAACACAATTGATAAAAGCTCTAGAAGAAGCAGAAAGCTATCCAGGACCATCTCTAGTAATTGCTTATGCACCATGTATTAATCACGGAATTAAAAAGGGAATGGCATATGCACAGCTAGAAGCAAAAGAAGCTGTAGAGTCAGGATATTGGCACTTATATAGATATAACCCACTACTTAAAAAGGAAGGTAAAAACCCATTCATTTTAGATTCTAAGGAACCTTCTAAATCATATAAAGACTTTACTATGGGAGAAGTAAGATATTCATCTTTATTAAGAGCTTTCCCTGAAATTGCTGATCAATTATTCGAAGAGGCTGAAGAAGCAGCAAAACAAAAATACATCCAATATAAGGCTATGTCAGAATAAAAAATTAAAATTTTAGAAGTCTGTGTTGACTTTAACACAGGCTTCTTTTTTAGTGCGTATTGTCCGAGCCTATTTCAGTATCTATAAAGAAAATTAATATTTTAAATGAAATATAGTATAATATTTGCTAGAATGTAAAGGGAGCGTAGTGGGGAGAACATTAAGCTGCCAAAAAATTAATTTGAAGTGTACAAAGAATAATTTTTGTATTTAATAATTTATAATAACAGAAGAGGAATATAAAGATATGACAATGGAATTAGAAAAATACTACAATAAATTTTGTGAGGACAAAAGATTAACGAGAAAATATGGACAAGTTGAATATATAACTTCTATGAAATATATTCATAAGTATCTAGAAAATAACGAGAAGGCAAAAATCTTAGATGTTGGTGCAGGGACAGGCAGATACTCTGTACAATTGGCAAATGAAGGATATGATGTTACTGCAATTGAACTTGTGAAGCACAATTTAGGTATTTTAAAGTCAAAAGGAAGTTCAGTAAAAGCAATGCAGGGAACAGCATTAGATTTATCAAGATTTTCAGAAAATACTTTTGACATGACATTGGTGTTTGGACCAATGTATCATTTATATAAATTTGAGGATAAAGTAAAAGCGCTGCAAGAGGCAAAAAGAGTAACGAAAGTTGGCGGTGTTATCTTAGTAGCATATTGTATGAATGAATATAGTGTATTAACATATGGTTTTAAGGAAAATAATATTCGTTCATGTATTGATAATGGGAAGCTTACTGATGATTTTCATGTTATAGCGGAACCAGAAGATTTATATGATTATGTAAGAATTGAAGATATTAATAAGTTAAATGAGGAAGTAGGACTGCAAAGGATAAAATTAATTGCAGCAGATGGACATGCTAATTATATCCGACCTGTTTTGAATGCTATGGATGAAGATACATTTCAGCTTTTTCTTAATTATCATTTTTCTACCTGTGAAAGACCAGATTTGCTTGGAGCAAGCGCACATACGTTAGATATTTTGAGAAAAGAATAAGGAAAAGAGAAGAAGGCAATTCGGAAGTGTCGTAGCTATATGTTTAGTATAAAATATTGGAGGCGTAAATATGAGAAGATATCCATTGATTATAGATTGTGATCCTGGAGTTGACGACGTTTTTGCTATTCTGGTAGCTCATTCAAAACCAGAATTTGATATTAAAGCTATTTGCTCAGTATCAGGGAATGTAGGGATTGATCTGACTACTCATAATGCTCAGCTTATAGCAGGACTATTAGGTTTGAACTGCATAGTGGCAAAAGGAGCGGAAAAACCGCTCATAAAGGATGTCCTGGCTGCAACTGATGTGCATGGATCAGATGGATTAGGTGGTTATGCCGGTATATTTAGTTATGATAAATTGTCAAAATTAAGTGATTTGAGTGCAATAGAGGTTGAAAGGAAAATATTAATGGAGAGCGATGAACCTGTATATATAGCTGCTACTGGCCCGCTAACCAATATTGCATTACTCCTGTCAGCTTATCCAGAAGTAAAATCTAAAATTGCTGCAATCAGTATAATGGGCGGTGGAATAAACCTTGGAAATGTAACACCATGCAGTGAGTTTAACTATTTTGTAGATCCAGAAGCTGCATATATTGTTTTTAATAGCGGTGTTAAACTGATGATGTGTGGCTTGAATGTTACATTAAAGGCGACCCTAACTAATATTGAGTTAAATGAAATGAGGGGATTCCATAACACGATATCTGATATTGGAGTGAAAATTCTTTCATCATATATAGATAATGATGCGGCAATTCACGACCCCTGTGCTATATTGGCAATTTCAGATCCGGAGATGTTCGAATACAAGGATCAATATGTTCAAATTGACACAAGGGCTGGAATTACACAGGGAATGAGCTATGTGGATGAAACACATAATCCAGATAAAAAACCTAACTGTCGTGTTTTCTATGACATTAACAGGGAATTCTTTAGAAAGACTATTGTAAAATCTGTAAATATATAATCTCAGATAGAAGGGCAATGAGGCTCGCCTCCACCAATGAAACTCACGAATATATAATAACCGTTTTAGGTACATGCTAAAAAATAAAGCTAGAGCATTTTTTACTCTAGTTAGCGAACAATAGAAATTAATAAGGGCGATACATTTTAGGAACTGATGCCTAAAATGTGTCGCCTTTGTAATTTATGTTTCATTTAGGCTGATAAAGATTGGAATATATTTTAGTTGTTTTATTATTAGGCACGATCAAAAGTGAAATATCCCTTATAGGAACCACCATGACCACTTAATAGTGGTGTTTCTTTTTTGTAACGGATACCACCAATAGTAGATTCTTTAGTACGAGTGGCCATAAGAACCAGTTCCTTAGTCTTAAGAGGCATAGTTACATTCCCGATTACATCGTCTCCCGTACCAAGCAGGCTGTTTATTCCATCTGTCACTGCTGGTACTACCGCCTCTAATACTGGCCCGGCAACTAATGCAACAGGACCAGTTAAATATGAAGCAAGTACTTCAGCTCCTTTTTCAACGCTTTTCTTAACTGCAGCATAATACTTTTTCGGATCTCCTTGATCGTGTTCCAGTAGAAGAAAGCTTATAGTTAAGCCATAGGGTTTTCCTCTGTAGAGTTCAATGTGATCAGGCACAGTTTCACGATTCACAACATCTTCGTAAAGTCTAGTTTGTACTGTTGAAGCCACTGTGGGTTCATCTGGATTTCCTGTAGCTGCCGTTACACCTATTATAGCATAATCATCGTCTGAACCTGGTCCGTCCGTCTCACCGAAGCAGTGAATGCCCTTATAGGTTAAAACAATTTGATCGAACTCTATAGGACCAGTATCTTGCCACCAATAGATTTCGCCCTTCTCAAAGTGGGCTACTCTTCCTTCACCGTATTTTAATTCTTCATCATCCTTGATAGGAGATCCCAGTCTGCTTCCAAAATGACCCATTTGAAAATACTTATTACTGGTATCGCCATAAAGCACATAAGCCGGTCCGTTTATCTTTTGTGTATAAATTGCACCTTTCTCATAGCGGATTCGATATGCATTACCAATGTCTTCTACCCCAGAGACAGCTTTACCTAACTTTTGCGGTGCAGCTTTCAAGGAAGTGTATTTTGCTTGAATTGTTTTTCTTACCGCTTTATCAATATCTAAAACTTCGGGTGGTTTATAAGGTTTACCAATGGGTTGTTCTGAAAGTGGTTTCTCAGGATTAAAATATTTAATTAATGGGTCGGGAAAACGAGTTTGATTTAAGTAGGGACAAACATAGAGTTCAGGATAACAGTAGGGACAATAAGATGAAGATTGTCTGTAATAGGGACAATAAAATGAAGAGTGTCCGTAATAAGGGGCAGGTCCATATGTTTCATGGTACATAAATTTATCTCCTTATCTAGAATTAAACTCCATAATATTATAGTATGTTTATCCATTAAAAAGGGTGCATCCTTATCTAATCTTCGAAAGGTTAAGGTAAACAAGACTATTTCTAGGTGCAAAGACTTCCTTGCAATACTACTTGTGGGGTTACTTGAGTAATTGAATTTGACGTTCTTACCTGTACAGGTACCCCACGGTATAATATAGGTTTAGCTAAAGTAATTGAGCGTGACCAAGTAGGAGACGTTTCCGGAGTAGGATACAGTATGAAGCCGAAACTACCAATTCCTGAGAAGGTAATAAATCCTTCATAGGCATCGAAGTTACCAAATTGAGAAGGATCAGGCAAGCCTGTTGCTAAAATACTGATTCCTTGTTCGCCAGCTGGTAATTGCCTAGATAATACTACGCCAAGTGCTGTGGCACTAACTGCAGGGGACAGAGTTCTTAACATAGTACAGCATGGTAGTGTAACAACTATAGGTACACATAGTATGTCTCCAGGAAAGATTAGTAATGGATTGGGAATGTGTGGATTGTTAGCAATGATAAGGCCTGTATCAACTCTTAAGCGCTGAGCAATTAAAAAAATGGTATCGCCTCTGCCAACAGTGTAATGGGTAAAGCCTCGTGGACAATGGCCAGGGACTCTTGCCAAAGATATCACCTCTATTTACATTATTTTAGGCATAAAGTACCAAATAAAGCTGTTACGATATTATATGTTAATGAAGGATGTTAGGTGTAACCTGCTGGGTTCTTCTTAAATGATTACCTACCTAAGTATACTCAAAAACAAATGTAGCAACTTTTTTTACTGTATCATACTATATATTGATTACTAATTTCAAAAGTGGAGGGTCTCAATCCATAGGCGGTTATCGCTATTTAGACTTGCCTCTACACTTCGTCTACAAAGGATATTCTGAGGATAGGATATCATCCTTTTGATGTGATCCAACATTTTTCCCAGAATTACTGAAAGACCTCTATATCCAAATTCCAATACTATGAAATTAAGGCTAAAGTATTGAAAGATGAACATGTTAATAGCATAATAAATAGATATAAGATATGAGATAATGATGGCAAGATTTGAAACCTTGATTAAAAGAATTAGTTATATAGAACCATACTCTGATACTTGCTACCAAGAGGTATTGGGACAAAAAATTCCTTACCCTTGTGTTGCCACTAGAACTAAAGTAATAGATATTTTTTTAGTGGTAACCTCCGAGGGATTTGTTTTTAGAAAAATAAATATAATAAGATTTATTATTGCTGCTACAGAGCTTACTTATAGTAAGCTCTGTAGTAATTTTACTGAACTATTGATTAAATACTGTTGTAGCTCCTGTTAATGAATTATACGTGATGTATCCGCCTTCAAAAGTTGCTAATCCAGCACCTGCTTCTCCAAGTATGGAAGCCTCATCTGCAATAGGAAATCCAAGCTTACCACCCGTTCCACCCTGTTTTAAATATTCCGGGATGATATGTGAATGTATTGCATAAGGCCCCAAATAAGGAGGCTTGAAATAAATAGTTCCACCTTGAAAATTGGAAAACAAACCTTTTCCGTCCGAAGTTTTACTTATCCCAAAAATTGGGTATCCAAGAAAACTTCCTTCTGCTCCTAGATCAAGATATTTTTTAAGGATAGGACCATATAATTCCCATGCACCGGTACCGGTTCTAGGTGACCAGTAAATATACCCCTGTTGGAACTTATTATATCTACCTTCTTTATCTAATGTTGGAGTTTCATCTGTTTCAGGAAAGCCTAATATTCCTTTTTCTTCCCCTAACTGCTTATATCTCTCTAGAATAGCTCCATGAACTTCACGAGCTCCTATTGTTGCAGTATAATAAATGTTAGCATTTTGGAACATAGCAGTGGAACCAACAGTACTTGGTATTATATCAGTAAGTGGGTATCCAAAGAAGCTTAATCCTCCCATCATTGACCATTTATCATAAATTGGACCCCAAATTGCATGAGCTGTAGTATCTGGCGACCATACAATGATACCTTTTTTATATCTGCGACTTTTTCCTTTTCTATCTGGAGTTGGCTTCTCGCCTTCAATAGGAGATCCTAATGGACTTGCAGCGCCTCCCATTAGGGCATATTTTTGATCTATTGGCGAAACCCTATATAGATCTGCTCTCATTTGTAAAGGACATGACTGAATGAAAGGACATGTTTCGTCTCTTGGCACTCCATCAACAAAAGGGCAATAGCGTATGAACATTAGTTTATAGCTCCTTTATAAAATTAATCAATCAATATATATTATTCAGCAAATTTCATTAGGTTACTTCCGGGGATTTAATCTTCTTATATTGTAACTTACTGAAATTCCTTTACTTGGATCATAGATGATGTTTCCACCTTGAAAATTGCTTATTACACCACCTGATACCCCAACTAAAGCAGCCTGATCTGTAATAGGAAATCCAAGCATACTTTTTGTCTCTCCCTGCTTTTCATATTCTCGAAGGATAGCTCCATGTACCTCATGAGCTCCGTAAGCAGGTGACCAATAAATATTTCCACATTTAAAACGCCTATAACGGCCTATACCATCAGGAGTTGGCTGCTCAGGCTCAATAGGAGGTCCTAATGGACTCTGATTACCTCCCAATTCACCATACTTTGTATCTATAGGCGAAACCCTATATGAATCTATTGTCCTTTCAAAATCATTTAACTCCGGGAAAGGATATGTTTCTAAGTTTGAATAATTAAGGTAAAGATATCTTATGAACATTATATATATCTCCTCTTAAAATTAATCAATTTATATTATTCTGTAAATTTAATTAGGTTACTACCAGCCGAGAAATTTGTTTTTCAATAGATTCTTAGACTACATAAAGGTTATTTCTGAATAACCAAAGCGCGGCATGAAACCTTACGTCTTTGTACCAGCAACTTGAACATAATCATAAATATTAAGTAGATAAGAAAAAAGAAGGCTGATATAATGTTTTTAGAATATTTATAAAGGAGTTATTAAATGAAATACTATTTAGCACCAATGGAAGGAATTACGGGATACATATATAGAAATTCTTATGAAAAATTTTTTAGTAATATTGATAAATACTTTACACCTTTTATTATTCCAAATAAAAGTACAAGCCTTAAAACTAAAGAATTAAGAGATATTTTGCCTGAAAATAATAAAGGAATGAATATAGTGCCTCAAATACTTACTAACGATTCAGAAGGTTTTATTACTACTTCTACAAAATTACAACAATTAGGTTATAACGAAGTTAATTTAAATTTAGGCTGTCCTTCTGGAACGGTTGTTTCAAAAAATAGAGGATCAGGATTTCTGGCCAAAAGAGAAGAACTGGATATGTTTTTAGATGAAATATTTAAAATAGATGATATGAAAATTTCTATAAAAACTAGAATAGGAAAAGATAGTCCAGAAGAATTTTATGAGTTAATAAAAATTTATAATAAATATCCTATAGAAGAATTAATTATTCATCCTAGAACACAAAAAGATTTTTATGGAAATAAACCTAATTTAGAGGTGTTTAAAGATGCATTATCTTTAAGTACTAATCCAGTATGTTATAATGGTGATATTTTTACTGTTGAAGATCATGATAAATTAATTAAAGCTTTTCCAGAGCTAAAAACAGTTATGTTTGGGAGAGGTATACTAGCCAATCCGGGGTTAATGGATTCCATAAAAAATAATACTAATTTAGATAAAAAAGTTTTAAAAGATTTTCATGATGAAATTTTAAATACATACATAGAAGTATATAATGAAGAGAAAAATGCAATGTTTAGAATGAAAGAACTATGGGGTTATATGATTTACATTTTCTCAGATAATAAAAAATATGTTAAAAAAATAAAGAAGTCACAAAAGTTAAGTGATTATAATGCAGCTGTGTTAAGTTTATTTGCAGAACAGGAAATCATAGAAGGGGCTGGATTATTTTACAATCAATATTAAATTATATAGTGTAATTATGTTTTACTTAAATTGTCCAAAGGATAAGGAGACAGAGACTCTTTTATTATTGACTACACTATATCTATAAGATATACTTAAATAAAAAAGAATAAAAAGGATCATGTAACTGGCGGAAATGGAGTTCACCATAGGGAGCATGATTGAAGAAGAATATCGACCGCCTGGGTAAATATGAATTTATCCAGGCGGTTTTTTTGTTTTAATTTATTTTTGGAGGTTGTTTTTATGAAAGATTTTGAAATTGTACTTAAGTATGGATGTAATCCTCATCAAAAGCCAGCTAGAGTTTATACAAAAGGCGAAAAATTACCTTTTAAAATTTTAAACGGAAATCCAGGTTATATCAATTTTATGGATGCTTTTAACTCATGGCAGTTAGTAAAGGAATTAAAACAAGCAACGAAGCTTCCAGCTGCAGCATCTTTTAAGCATGTAAGTCCAGCAGGTGCTGCAGTAGGAGTGCCTTTAAGCAATGTATTGAAAAAGTCATATTTTGTTGAGGACATAGAGTTAACTTCTGTCGCTGCTGCTTATGCAAGGGCAAGGGGGGCAGATAGAATGTCTTCCTTTGGTGATTGGGCGGCAATAAGCGATGTTGTTGATTTACCTACTGCTACAATTTTGAGTAGATCTGTTTCAGATGGAATAATTGCAGCAGGATATACAGATGAAGCTCTAGAGCTTTTGAAGAAGAAGAAAAAAGGTGACTATTGTATAATCCAAATGGATTGGGATTACGAACCAGAAGAGATAGAAACAAGAAAAATTTATGGAATAACCTTTGAACAGAAGAGAAATGACATTTTAGCAAATAAAGATATGCTTAATAACATAGTAACTAATAATAAAAATATTACAGAGGAAGCGAGACGAGATTTGCTTATATCAATGATTACGTTAAAGTATACTCAGTCTAATTCTGTTTGTTTTGTATTAGATGGACAAGTAATTGGTGTCGGTGCAGGACAGCAGTCCCGTATACATTGTACAAGATTAGCTGGATCAAAGGCAGATATTTGGTACTTGAGACAGCATCCTGCTGTGCTTAACCTACCATTTAAAGAAGGTATTTCAACGCCAGAGAGAGACAATGCTATAGATCAATACCTTAGAGATGATATTACTCCAATGGAAATGAAAGAATGGGGAAATGTATTTAAAGAAATACCTAATAGATTGACGAAGGAAGAAAAGGCAGAATGGTTATCCAATTTAACTGGAGTTTCATTGGGGTCAGATGCATTTTTTCCATTTAGAGATAACATTGACAGAGCAGCTCAAAGTGGAGTAAAATACATTGTTCAACCTGGTGGATCAGTAAGAGACGATATAGTAATAGATGCATGTAATGAATATGATATTGCTATGGTTTATTCTGGACTAAGGCTATTCCATCATTAAAATCAAAGACTTTAAGAATTATAAACAGAATTCTAAGCTTCAGGTGGAGTTTTAACTCCATCTGAAGCTTAGAAGTCGTTATCCAGGGACATAGCCGCTCTTTACTCCCACTTGAAGAAGATGGGAGTATTAGAGCGGGTAAGTCATCGGATAAATTATTGCTTTAAACTGCTAGTAAATACTATTTACCGGCAGTTTTTATGTGCAAAAAATTAACAGTAAGAATATGAAAATGTAGTTAAGTTGTGATTTTGCTGTAAAGAAACTGTAACAATTCAAGACTAAAATACAAATATAAGTTTGATACTGAAAGGCAGTATTGAGTGTAAATATAAGTAATTGAGGTGAGGTAAATGAGTAATAGCACAGTTTATTCCGTAATAGTGCCTTTGTATAATGAGGAACTTGTTATCGGTGAAAGCTATAAAAGATTAAAAAAGGTTATGGATTGTGCTGAAGATAATTATGAAATTATATTTGTAAATGATGGAAGTAAGGATAAGACAAGAGATAAAGTAGAAGAAATATGCAAAAACGATGAAAAAATAAAACTTATTAATTTTTCTCGAAACTTTGGACATCAAGCCGCCATAACAGCAGGAATGGATTTAGCTTTAGGAGATGCAGTTATTGTAATAGATGCTGATCTTCAAGATCCGCCAGAAGTCATTCTTAAAATGATTGAAGAGTGGAAGAAAGGCTATGAGGTTGTTTATGGTAAAAGAATAAAAAGGGAAGGAGAGACACTTTTTAAAAAAATTACTGCTAAATTATTTTATAGAGTACTAAAAAGTATGACTACAGTTAACATTCCAGTGGACACAGGAGATTTTAGGCTCATAGATCGAAAGGTATGTGATGCTCTAATAGCACTTCCTGAAAAAAATAGATACGTGAGAGGACTTGTAAGTTGGGTTGGGTATAAGCAAACCTCTGTGGAATTTGTTAGACAAGAAAGATTTGCAGGTGAAACTAAATACCCTTTTAAAAAAATGATGAAGCTGGCTTTTGATGGTATAACGTCATTTTCTTACAAACCACTAGTGATTGCTGGGTATTTTGGAGGATTAACTTTCTTAATAGGAGTAATTGCAACTATTGTTGTTATTATAAAAGACATGATTAATAGGGCAGAGGTAATCAACTTTGGATTAATTTTAGCGATGAATGTAATGATGTTTGGCATGACTCTTGGAAGTATAGGTATAATGGGGCAATATATTGGAAGAATTTTTGATGAAAGTAAAGGAAGGCCCATTTATATAATTGACAGCACTATAAATTATAAGAGAGTTGATAAGAAATATGAAGTTAGTAATTAGAGTAACCAATTATGTTTTAAATGGAAAATTCAAAAACTTAAGTCGTTTTTCTATTATTGGAGTATTAAATACTCTTATGGATTTTGCTGTATTTACAATATTTCATAGTTTGTTCGAAGTAAATTATGCAATATGCCAGATAGTAGGATATAGCTTTGGAGTTATAAATAGCTTTGTATTTAACAAGAATTGGACATTTGGAGATAGAAATGCAAATAAGAAGACAGCTCGTGAATTATTTCAATTTATTGTAATTAATTTAATTTCACTGGCAGTTACAATAATATTTATGAAACTTTTAATAAAAAACTCTGGCATTAATGTGTATGCAGCAAAAATAATTGTAACATTTATAGCTCAAATAACAAATTTTCTTGGATATAAGTTATGGGTATTCAAATAGGTAGGTATTGAATTTTATAGAGGTTATTTAAAATTGGATAAATAAAGGAAACTTTATAAGGGAGGCGATAAAAATGAAAAAAGTAAAATTCACAAAAGAAACTTTAGGATTGTCACTGATTTTAATATTATCTGCAATATTAAATTTTGCAAATATAAGTATAGAGGGATATGCAAATGGGTATTATGCTGCTGGTGTAAAGAGCATGCTCATGAGTTTTAAAAATTTCTTTTTTGTGTCCTTTGACCCAGCTGGATTTGTAACTATTGACAAACCGCCAGTAGGATTTTGGATACAAACTATATCAGCTAAAATATTTGGCTTTAGTGGGTGGAGTATACTTTTACCACAGGCTCTTGCTGGAGTGATTTCAGTTTGGCTTATATATTATCTTGTCAAGAGATCCTTTGGAACCGCAGCAGGTTTGATTTCGGCATTATGCCTTGCTGTGACCCCAGCGTTCGTAGCAGCAAGCAGAAGTAATACGATAGACAACTTACTTGTGGTAACTCTACTATTTGCTTGCGGGGCTCTTTCTATAGCAGCAGAAAAAGGAAAAGTCAAGTATCTTATAATAAGTTTAGCTCTCGTGGGAGTTGGCTTTAATATAAAAATGCTGCAGGCTTATATGGTAGCACCAGCCTTATATATAACATATCTTCTTTCTTCAGCAGCATCTATCAAAAAAAGAATAATACATCTTGCTTCCGCAACAGTTGTTCTATTAGCGATATCCTTCTCCTGGGCCTTAATTGTGGATTCAGTGCCTGCAGCAAATAGACCTTTTGTAGGAAGTAGTACTAATAATACAGTTAAGGAACTTATACTAGGACACAACGGACTAGAAAGAATTATTGGCGGAAATAGAACTGCCGGTGGCAGAGGACAAATGGATGGACAAATGAGAGAAGGACAAAATCAATCTAAAGAGGGTGTTGATGCAACTTCCAGTGCGACACAAGAAAATCCAGGTCAAGGAATGCCATCAGGTTCTCAAGATGGTAATCAAGGACAAGGTGCGCCAGGAAACTTTTCAAATAGAGATGGGCAAGGTCAAAGCGGAATGGGACCAGGACAAGGCAATGGAAATATGCAGCCACCTGGCGGAGGAGGTCCTGGCAACGGGTCAAGAGGAGGTCAAGGTGGACTGGCAGGATCTTTTGGAGGAGAAACACCAGCAGGAATAACAAGATTATTTTCTAGAAATGTTTTATCGGATCAAATAGTTTGGTTCTTGCCACTTGCTATATTGGGCTTTACAGC
Source organism: Clostridium nitrophenolicum (assembly GCF_055391695.1). Lineage (NCBI taxonomy): Bacteria > Bacillati > Bacillota > Clostridia > Eubacteriales > Clostridiaceae > Clostridium > Clostridium nitrophenolicum. The sequence continues at coordinate 3,823,410 of NZ_AP042469.1, read as the reverse complement.
AGCAATAATAAAAGAAAAATTAAAATTTCCTTTTGATAATAAAAGAAAGTTGGCGTTAGTATTATGGAGCGTTTGGCTAGTACCTGAATTTATATACTTTAGTTTCACAAAAGGATTGTTCCACCCATACTATTTAACTATGATGGCACCACCAATTGCTGCCTTAACAGGAATAGGAATTACAGCAATGTGTGAATTGCACAAAGAAGGTGGTTGGAAGTCTTGGATTTTACCAGCATCCTTTATATTAGAAGGATTGACACAATTATTAATGCTATCCTATTTCTATAATAGTATATCTACTACTATAAGGAGTATAATCATAGCATCATTAATTCTGTGCTTTGCAGCTTCAGCTGCACTTGCTATAAGGAATATAATAAATGTAGTAAAAGTGAAAAAATACATTACTGAAGATAACAACGCTGATCTAAATAAAAATAAGAATATGAAGTTAAGTAAGGCATTGGTAAGTATTGCTCTAATAGGAGCTTTAGTAACTCCACTTATTGGTGCAAGTACCCCTATATCACATAAGTTAAGTGCAGTTACGCCTTCAGCTGGACTAGAGCTTCTTTCCAGCGAACAGAGAAATAACTTTGGTGGAGGCAATGGCTTCAATAGCAGCAATACAAAATTAGCAGAATTCCTAAAAAGCCACAAAACAAATGAAAAATATCTACTTGTAGTTTCATCTGCTGGCAGTGCACAAGATATAATAGTTAATACTGGTGAGTCTGTAATGGCCCTTGGTGGTTTTTCAGGATCTGACAAAATACTTACTTTAGATCAATTTAAAGAGCTAGTTAAGAAAGGTGAAGTAAGGTATGTACTCACAGGAGGCATGGGCGGAAGAGGCTCTGATGAGGACATTATGAGTTGGGTTCAAAAAAATGGTACTATCGTTCCAGAAAGTGAATGGAAGGATTCTAGTAATAATGTTACCTCAAATTCACAAACTAAAGGTTCAGATAAGGGAGCTAGCCAAAATTCTAATTTAGGAAGACAGAATTTTGGTGGACCTGGTGGAGGTAATTCAGGACAATTATATGATTTGAAAAATTCAGTAAAAAATTAATGATCTTAAAACTATATAAGTTTAAATTCTGTTACTAATTGATAGAGATTTAAACTTATATAGTTTTGCAGGGGTGTTGGTTAAGTGATATAATTGTGACAAAGTTGTAACAAAAATACTTTATAATATAGATAGTAACATTTTTCGGAGGTATATTATGAAGGGCAAAAAGATACTAGTAGTTGATGATGAACCGCTAATAAGAAAGCTTGTAACAGATTTTCTTAAGAAAGAAGGATACAGTACTATTGAAGCAGAAGATGGGCGTAAGGCATTAGAGGTGTTTTCTAATGAGGAAGATATAGATTTAGTAATTCTTGATGTGATGCTTCCAGAATATGATGGTTGGACTGTATGTAGAGAGATAAGAAAAAAGTCTAGAATTCCAATCATGATGTTAACTGCAAGAGGAGAAGAATTTGATGAAATATTTGGTTTAGATATTGGAGCAGATGAATATATTGCAAAACCCTTTAGCCCTAATATATTAATAGCAAGAGTAAATGCTATATTGAGAAGAGCTGAATCTATAGAAAATAATGATTCTAAGGAATTTAATGGATTAACAATAGATCATAATGCACATCAAGTAACTATTGAGGGATATACAGTGGATTTAAGCCCAAAGGAGTACGACTTATTAATATATCTTACTGAGAATTACGGAAAGGCGCTAAGTAGAGAACAGATACTGGATAAAGTATGGGGATATGATTATTATGGAGATTTAAGAACAGTTGACACTCATATAAATAGATTAAGAATAAAATTAGACTCAAAAAGTAACTATGTACATACTATACGTGGATATGGATATAGGTTTGAGGTTGAAAAATGAAGAAATCTATAAGATCAAAACTTTTTATCTCTATAACATTCTTGCTAATATTTTTTATTTTCCTTTTATGGATGCTGAATACTTTATATCTTGAGCAGTACTATATAAACAAAAAGAAAAAAATACTTACAGATACTGCAAAGCATATTGCGAGTATTTACAGGGAGGACGTAAAGGATATACAGGATGAATTAGATAGAACAGCTAATATAATTGGAAGTACTATTGAGATACGTGATAAGGATGGAAATCCAATATACAATTCTTCTCGCAGACCCTTTGAGGGAAAAAATATAATAAATAATAAGCAAGATAAACAGATGTTGAAACCTCCATTAGATCATCCACCTGAAAATGATAAAGTTACGGAGTATACAGAGGGGAAGTACACCTACGAAACTCGAAGCGATACTAAAATGAAAATAGATTTCTTTGCTGTTACAACAAAGTTAAGTAATGGAGGCATACTTTCTATAAGAGTACCTATAGTTTCAATAAGAGAAAATGTGGATATTGCAAATAGATTTATAATTATTACAGGTATTATAATTATGATTTTTGGAAGTATGTGGGTATATTTATTTTCAAGAAAATTTACAAAACCAATATTAGAGTTAAACAATATTGCCCAGGACATGGCTAAATTTGATTTTACTAAAAAATGCAGTATAAAAGATAAAGACGAGATTGGTCAGCTTGGCCAAAGTATTAACTATTTATCTGGTGAACTAGATAGAGTAATTACAGAGTTAAATATAAAAAATAAAAAACTTGAGGAAGACATTGAGAAAGAAAGAAAAATAGATGAGATGCGAAAAGAGTTTATATCCAGTGTTTCACATGAGTTAAGAACTCCTCTGGCAGTAATACAAGGATATGCGGAAGGACTAACTAGCAATGTTGCTGAAAGTGAAGAGGATAGAAGGTTTTACTGCGATGTTATAATGAATGAAACGGATAAAATGAATAAGCTAGTAAAGGATTTATTAAATCTTTCTCAAATTGAATCAGGATATTTTCAAATCGAAAAAACAGAATTTAATCTAACATCTTTAATAGAATATGTGCTTAATAAATACAAAGCTGTATTTGATGAAAAAAACATCGAAATAGAATTTGATATTGGTGAAAATGATATTGCCTATGGAGACATGGTAAGAATTGAGCAAATACTTACGAATTATATTAATAATGCAATTAATCATATAGATGGCGATAAGATTATAAAAGTAGGCAAAATGATTAAAAATGATAAGATAAGAGTATATGTATTCAATACTGGAAAGCACATTCCAGAAGAATCCTTGGAAAAATTGTGGAATAGTTTCTATAAAGTAGATAAAGCTAGAACAAGAGCCTATGGAGGATACGGACTTGGACTTTCTATAGTAAAAGCTATTCAAGATCTTCACAATAATTCCTATGGTGTAGAAAATAGCGAGGGAGGAGTAACTTTCTGGTTTGAAGTAGACAAAGTGCAAGAGGTTACTTAAGATTGTAAAGAGAAAAATAACCAATGAAAGACTTGTTATTATAAGGGGGATGTTGTATGGAAACTAAAATTAACTTAATTAGAAAAAATGAATTTCAAACAAGCAGATGGTCTGGGGGAACCACAACAGAACTTTTAATATATCCTGAGAAAGCAAAGTATAGTGAGAGAAATTTTAAATGGAGACTTAGTTCCGCAAAGGTTGAAGTAAGTGAATCAGACTTTACACATTTACCAGGTATTTCGAGAATTATTATGATTATTGATGGAAAATTAACACTTGAACATAAAGGTCACCACAAGGCAGTACTTGAGAGCTTTGAGCAGGATAGTTTCATGGGAGATTGGGAAACTAAGAGCTTTGGCAAGGTAACAGACTTTAATTTGATGATGAATGAAGAGTGTACTGGTAAATTACAAGCCTTATCAGTTAAAAGTGAAGATATGGTTAAGATTCTATTAAATGAAAGTAGTGAAGAGTCAAGTCAGATTACAGATACTTTTTATGTTGTGCAAGGCAATCTTCAAATAGCTGAACAGGATAAAGTGTTTGAGGTTAACGAAGGAGAATTACTTTCTGTTACAAGAGCAAGTAGCGAAAATAAGTATGAGCTGAGTATTTACAACAGAGGAGATAAGGAAGCGAAGATTATAAGAGCAACAATTAGTTATTGCAGTTAAATAAGCGGATATGCATAAATAAAACTAGAGCGTCTAACTCATAAGATGCTCTAGTTTTATTTATGAAGAAGATGATTTTATAAGTATGCTAAAATTCATCAATTAAGTTCTAACTCTAGAAAGTATTTTTTTTGCATTAATCTATATTTATGTGGAGAGATTCCTTCATATTTTATAAAGACTTTAGTGAAGTACGTAGGATCCACATAACCAATATCTAAAGATATTCTACGTATAGTCTTATCTGTGGTTACTAATAGTTTTTTTGCTTCCTTAATGCGTAATTTAGAAAGATATTCTATGAAATTTAAACCTGTATTATTTTTAAAGTATCTGCTGAAATACTGAGGATTTAAATGTATGTGTTCTGCTACTGATTCTAGACTGATATTTTCGCTAAAATTTTTATTTATATACTCTATAGCTTTGTGAATAGTATCCTTATCAGAAACCAAATCCACTGAATTACTAGAGTTCACATTTTCGCTTTTTAAAAGCGAAATAATTTTACTGATAGACTCACTTAATTCTTTAGGTTTTGCTGGCTTTAAAATATAATCAACCACACCAAGTCTGATAGCATTCTGTGCAAAGCTAAAGTTATCGTATGCCGTCAATATAATAGTTTTTACATCTGGAAGAAACTTGGAAATGGATTGTTGAGCCTCCAAGCCACTTTTTTCCGGCATTTTGATATCCATAATAATTATATCCGGCTTATGTTTTTTGGATAGCTCTACCGCCTCTTCTCCGGTTGTCGCATCCTCAACTATTTCTATATCAGTAAAGCTCTTTTTCAGTATAAATCTCATAGCCTTACGTTCAAAGGCTTCATCATCAGCAATTAGCAGCTTGTACATAATTAATTCTCCTCTCAATAAGTTCTAATAAGCAAACGGAATTTTAATACGTACTGTTGTTCCTACATGAGGAATACTGTAAATACTAATACCAAACTCTGGTCCAAAATAGTATACTAGTCTGTCTTGAACGATCTTCATTCCAATACCACCATAAACTCTAGAAGAATTTATATCATTAAGCAGATTAGATAACTTTTCACTACTCATACCAACCCCATTGTCGATTATTTTAATTATCGCAGAGTTATCAGGTAGTATCTCTCCAGTTATAGTAACATTTCCAGGGTCATTTTTTGGTTCCAAACCATGAATGATAGCATTTTCAATAAGAGGTTGTAGGGTCATAACTGGAATCTTATATTTTAGAACGTCATCTGGTAGATCTATTTCATAGTTAAGTTTATCACTATATCTTGTTGTTTGAATAAACAGATATTTTTTTATATTATCTAATTCAACACCAACATCAACCATGTCAGCTGAATTCTTAATGCTATATCTTAGTATATCTGAGAGAGAATATATAAGTTCAGCAGTGTTATCAGAGTTTTCCATAAGTGCCATGCCGGCAATCGTATTTAGGGTATTGAATAGAAAATGAGGATTAATCTGAGACTGAATAGATTTAATTTGAGTGTCCTTAACCAGTTGTTGAAACTTCATTTTTTCTTTAGTTTCTTCCAATAATTCTTTTTGAATTATATTAAATACTCCCATTTCAACAATGTGGTTAGCAAATAACGAAAGAAACTCTGCAGAATCTATTATCTTATCTCGTTTGAGAACTTTTACTTCATCCAGAGTGGATTGAAGTTCTTCAAGAGGCAATTCTAATTCAGTAGAAAGTTTTTTTAAGTCCATAAAATCTCTGTTCCTAAATTCTTCTACAACTACTTGACCGCAAAGCATAGCACCAAGGTAAACACCATTTACGATGATTGGGGCTGTTAGGTCTGTCAGTCCAGCGTGACAGGTATAAATTATTGTTTTCTTTGATAGCATTGATCTTAAACCGCCCTCCGCATCGCAATTACTACATCTGCTGTATCCGGTTTTAGAGGTTCTAATTAAGCTACAAAATTTCGTAAAGCTACTTGGAGCTGTTATTGGTGTGCCAAGTCTATCTACTGTAACTGCAGATAAGCTTGTCATCTTGGAAAACTTGTCCTGAATATCTTGAAGAGAAGAAATATCAATAATCTCATCTAATGCATACTCTTTCGGATTACTCATAAAAACACCTCGTAAGTAAACGATTAAATAAACTATGAACTTATGCAATATGAAGAAAATTTACTACAATAATTATACTAGTTTATACTGTAAGAAATCAACTATAAGTGAATATTCAAGAAACGGCATAAATACATGAGTTGCACTATCCAATGTAAAAAAAATACAGAAATTAGTATAAAAATTACAGCTATAAGAAGTTAATATAAGCGTTAAATATGTCAAAATATTCAAAAAATACTATGTGATATTAATGTAAAATGTAAGCATCAAAATTATTTTAATTATTTTATATTTTGGAGGTGTCTTTATGGGACAAGAAGCGTTGGGAATGATAGAAACAAAAGGATTGGTTGCTGCAATTGAAGCAGCTGACTCTATGGTTAAGGCTGCAAACGTTGCACTAGTAGGATATGAAAAGATAGGATCAGGACTAGTTACTGTTATGGTTAGAGGCGATGTAGGAGCAGTTAAGGCTGCTACAGACGCAGGTGCTGCTTCAGCTAAAAGAATTGGAGAAATTGTATCCATACATGTTATTCCAAGACCACATACAGATGTTGAAAAAATGCTACCTAAATTAGCTGAATAATAAAGTTAAGGAGTAGTATCGATGGATAACGCATTAATTGAAAAGGTTTTATCTGAAATAAGTAGTAAAATAAATCTACAAAATGTGGATAAAGACCTAATGAGTAAAATTGTCCAATCAGCAGCAGAAAAAATACTTCAAAGTGAAACTGCTGTAGTAAGTGAAAAAAATAATATTGTAGAAGAGAAAAGGGAGGTAGTAACCATGAGTGCGCCATCAGCAATAACAGAATTTGTAGGAACAGCAATTGGAGATACAGTTGGATTAGTTATAGCTAATGTAGACTATTATTTACATGAAAAAATGGGTTTAGATAAAAAATATCGTTCAATAGGAATAATCAGTTCAAGAACAGGTGCAGGTCCTCATATTATGGCAGCAGATGAGGCTGTAAAAGCTACTAATACTGAAGTAGTAACTATTGAAATGGCAAGAGATACAAAGGGCGGAGCTGGCCATGGTTCATTAATCATACTAGCAGCTGAAGATGTATCAGACGCAAGAAGAGCTGTAGAAGTAGCTTTAAAAGAATTAGATAGAACTTTTGGAGATGTTTATGGATGTGATGCAGGTCACTTGGAACTTCAATACACTGCAAGAGCAAGCTTGGCATTAGAAAAAGCTTTTGGTGCTCCACTTGGAAAAGCTTTTGGAATAATTGTTGGTGCTCCAGCTGGTATAGGTGTTGTAATGGCAGATACAGCTATGAAAACTGCAAATGTTGAAATGGTAACTTATGCAAGTCCAGGTGTAGGTACAGCACACTCAAACGAAGTTATAATCACTATTACAGGTGATTCAGGTGCTGTTAGACAGTCTGTAATTGCAGCTAGAGAGGTTGGCTTATCTATATTAAAATCAATGGGACAAGAAACTCAATCTAGTACTCAACCATATATTTAACAGAAGGCGGTGTTACAGTGAAAAGGTCTAAAAGATTTGAAGTTTTAGAAAATAGAGCAGTTCATAATGATGGATTCGTTAAAGAGTGGACAGAAGTAGGTCTTATAGCTATAGGAAGTCCTAAGGATCCAACTCCAAGTGTTAAAGTGGAAAACGGAAAAATTGTTGAGATGGACGGAAAGAAAAGAGAAGATTTCGATTTTATCGATTCATTCTTGGCAGATCATGCTATCAATATAGAAAATACTGAAAAGGCTATGGCCATAGACTCATTGACAATAGCTAGAATGTTAACAGATATTAATGTTTCAAGAGATGAAATCGTTAAGATAACTACAGCGTTAACACCTGCTAAACTTGTTGAAGTAGTAGACAAGTTAAATGTAGTTGAAATGATGATGGCTCTTCAGAAGATGAGAGCTAGAAGAACTCCATCAAATCAATGTCACGTTACTAATTTACGTGATAATCCAGTGCAGATTGCAGCAGATGCTGCCGAGTCAGCAATAAGAGGTTTTGATGAAATGGAGACAACTGTAGGTATAGTAAGATATGCTCCTTTCAATGCTTTAGGACTTATGGTAGGAGCACAAGTTGGTAGAGGTGGAGTTTTAACTCAGTGTGCTTTAGAAGAAGCTACAGAACTTAAGTTAGGTATGCTTGGATATACATCTTATGCAGAAACTATATCTGTTTACGGAACTGAGGACGTATTTGTTGATGGTGATGATACTCCTTATTCAAAAGCTTTCTTAGCATCAGCTTATGCATCACGTGGCCTTAAGATGAGATTTACATCTGGTACCGGTTCAGAAGTCCAGATGGGATATGCAGAAGGAAAGTCCATGCTTTACTTAGAAGCAAGATGCATAATGATAACTAAAGGTGCTGGATCTCAAGGTTTACAAAATGGTTCAGTTAGTTGTATAGGTGTTCCAGCTGCAGTACCAGGCGGTATAAGAGCAGTATTAGGAGAAAACTTAATAACAACAATGTTAGACTTAGAAGTTGCTTCAAGTAACGACCAGACATTTACTCACTCAGATATAAGAAAAACGGCAAGAACTATGATGCAGTTCTTACCAGGAACAGACTTTATATGTTCAGGATATAGTGCTACGCCAAACTATGATAACATGTTTGCAGGTTCAAACTGGGATGCTGAAGATTATGATGATTGGCTAATAATGCAAAGAGACTTAAAAGTTGACGCAGGTCTTGTTCCAGTTAAGGAAGAGGATGTTATAGCAATTAGAAATAAGGCAGCTAAGGCAATTCAAGCAGTATTTAGAGAATTGGGATTACCAGCTATTACTGATGAAGAAGTTGAAGCAGCAACTTATGCTCATGGTAGTAAAGACATGCCGGCTAGAAATGTTGTAGAAGATTTAAAAGCTGCTCAAGAACTGTTAACACGTGGCATTACAGGACTTGATATCGTTAAGGCACTTCATAAAGGTGGATTTGCTGAAATTGCTGAGAGAGTTCTTAACTTATTGAAGCAAAGAGTAGCAGGAGACTACCTACACACATCAGCTATATTTGATGATAAATATAATGTTATCAGTGCTGTAAACGATCGCAATGATTACATGGGACCTGGAACAGGATACAGACTTGAAGGTGAGAAATGGGAAAAAATTAAGAACATTACTCACGCTCTAGATCCTGACAAAATGTAGGGGAGTGATTAATATATGGTAAATTCAGTATCTAACGAAGAATTAATAGAATTAATAACCAAACAGGTTTTAAGCCAGTTAACAGCTAATACAAATTCAAGCGCTGCTAAAGTTAATACTACTACTGCAAGAGTTGGCAAGATGAGACTTGAAGAGGTTGGTACTGCTGAACTTGGAAAAAGAAGTGATGAGGTTGTTATAGCTTTAGGAGCAGCTTTTGGGAAAACTCAAACTGAGACAATAGTTGGAATACCTCATGACGAAGTATTAAGAGAAATTTTAGCAGGTATAGAGGAAGAAGGAATTACTCCAAGAGTAGTAAGAGCTTTACGTACATCAGACGTATCCTTCATGGCTAACGATGCTGCTAAAATAAGCGGATCAGGTATAGGCATAGGAATCCAATCAAAAGGAACTACAGTTATACATCAAAAAGACTTACAACCACTAAATAATCTTGAGTTATTTTCTCAGGCTCCATTAATAGATAGAGAAACTTTTAGAGCTATAGGTAAGAATGCTGCAAGATATGCAAAAGGTGAATCACCAGACCCAGTACCAGTTAAGAATGATCAAATGGCTAGACCAAGATATCAAGCTAAGGCAGCAGTTCTTCATATAAAAGAAACTGAGCATGTAGTAAAAAATGCAAAACCTATAGAATTAAAAGTAGTTTTTGAATAGGGGTGAAGTTATGGATAACAATCTTTTAATAGAACAGATAGTTAACGAAGTTTTAAAAAGCATGACTACTGCTCAAAGTCAACCAGCAGCAACATGTGAAGAAAAGAAAAGCTTTGAAGTACTTAGCAAAAACGACTATCCTTTAGCTAAAAAGAGAAGTGATTTAATAAAAACTAAAAGCAATAAAGGATTTAATGATATAAATATCGAGAATGTTTTAAATGGAAGCATAAATTCAGATGATATAAAGATTACTCCAGAGGTTCTTATATATCAAGCTCAGATAGCAGAATCTGTAGGAAGACATGCATTTGCAAAGAACTTAAGAAGAGCAGCTGAACTTACAGCAGTTCCTGATGATAGAGTTCTTGAAATCTATAATGCATTAAGACCTTATAGATCAACAAAGCAAGAGTTAGTATCTATTGCAGATGAACTTGAAAATAAGTATAACGCAAAAATTTGTGCTTCACTAGTTAGAGAAGCTTGTGAAGTATATGAAAAAAGAGGCAGATTAAAAGTTTAGGTAGGTGATACAAGTGAAACTTGTGGCAGGAGTAGACATAGGAAACTCTACTACGGAAGTTGCCATTGCAGATTTTGATGCAGGTTTAAATTTTCTTATAAGCAGTATGATTAAAACTACAGGAATTAAAGGGACCACTGACAACGTAGCAGGAGTACTTCTAGCTTTGAAAGAAGCTTGTGAAAACATAAATATGCCAGTAAACAAGCTACATGCTATATGCATAAACGAAGCAACTCCAGTTATCGGTGATGTGGCTATGGAAACAATTACTGAAACTATAATTACTGAATCTACAATGATAGGACATAATCCTGATACACCTGGAGGTATAGGGGTAGGTATTGGTAGAACAGTGTTTTTAGATGAATTACGGCATTTGCATAGTAATGAAGAGGTAATCTGCATAATCAATAAATCAGTAGATTTTGAAACCGCTGCTAGAAAGCTAAACGAAGCATTGAAAAATAATATTAATATTACTGGTGCAGTGGTGCAGGGTGATGATGGAGTTATAATATCGAATAGACTAGATAAAAAAATCCCTATTGTTGATGAGGTAGCCTATATTGACAAAGTTCCTATGGGAATGCTTGCAGCGGTAGAAGTAGCGTTACCCGGAAAAACAATAAAGGTGCTATCTAATCCTTATGGACTTGCCACTGTCTTTAAACTTTCACCGGGCGAAACTAAACATATAATCCCAATCTCTAGGGCTCTTATTGGCAACAGATCAGCGGTTGTCATAAGAACCCCAGAAGGGGATGTAAAAGAAAGAGTTATTCCTGCTGGAAAGTTAATACTTATGGGAACTAAAGAAAAAAAGGTACCAGTAGAAGAAGGGTCTAGTTCAATAATGAATAGTTTAAGTGAAATATGGCCCTTAAAAGATGTAAGCGGGGAACCAGGTACTAATGTAGGTGGAATGATAGAGAGAGTAAGACAAGTAATGGGTGAGCTTACAGATCAGAATATTGATGAGATAAAAATACAGGATATTTTGGCTGTAGATACCTTTATACCACAAAAGGTTCAAGGTGGTTTGGCAGGAGAGTTTGCATTAGAAAATGCTGTAGCACTTGCTGCTATGGTAAAGACAAGCAAACTGCCTATGGAGACTATAGCTAAAAAGCTGCAGTCAGAAACTAATGTTCAGGTTTTAATAGGTGGCGTTGAAGCAAATATGGCAGTTCTTGGTGCACTAACTACTCCAGGAACAGATAAACCTCTAGTGATTTTAGACATTGGAGGTGGATCAACGGACTCAGCCTATATTGATAAAAATGGAGTTGTTAAGTCAATTCACCATGCTGGTGCAGGAGAAATGGTTACAATGCTCATTAAATCAGAACTTGGACTTGAAGATCACAACTTAGCAGAAGATATAAAGAAACATCCTTTAGCTAAAGTGGAAAGTCTTTTTAATATAAGATATGAAGATGGAAGTGTATGCTTCTTTCAACAACCTTTAGATGCATCGTTATTTGCAAGGAATATAATAGTGAAAAGCGATGAAATGTTACCAATCCCGACTAGACATTCCATAGAAAAAATAAAAATGGTTAGAAGGGAAGCAAAAAGAAAGGTGTTTGTAACTAATGTCATTAGAGCACTGAAGGATATTGCACCAAACAATGATTTGAGGTGTATTGACTTCGTGGTATTAGTAGGTGGTTCAGCACTAGATTTTGAAATTCCTGAAATGATATCTGACGAGCTATCACATTATGGGGTTGTTTGCGGAAGTGGTAATATAAGGGGAGCCCAAGGGCCTAGAAACGCTGTGGCTACAGGACTTGTAATTTCCTATTACAATGCGCTTGCGAGGTAATGAGTATGATAGGTAACAGTATAGAGATACCATGTGTTTTTGTATGTGTAAGTGGATTTAAAGAAGTTCTACTAAGGGAAATCCTTGCTGGAATAGAAGAAGAGGGAATTCCCTCTAGGTTGATAAATATGGAGCTTAATGATGCTACCATGGTTAGAGAAGTTCATGGAGCAGCTCAACAATCAAAAATAGGTATAGCTATTGGGGCTATAAACGACAGAATAATCCTTCATTACGGTAAACTTAGAGAAGATAAACCACTTATAGATATAAGATTAAATTTATATGAAAAAGAAAAGGCAAGAATGGTTGGATGCAATGCAGCGAGACTTTATAAGATAATGCCTCTTAAGGATATAAAAGTCGCTGACGTAGAGTTGATAGAAAAAATAAGAACATCGGTTATTTCGGTTATAGATAAGTTAAATGTTAAAGTTTCCTGAATAAGTTTTTAAACTATAAGAACTTGAATTTAAAATATTTTACAAATTTTAGGGAGGGGTTTTAATGAATGGAGAAGCCCTCGGTGTTATTGAAGCCGTTGGAATGGCTGCAGCAATAGAAGCGGCAGATAGTTGTGTTAAGTCAGCTAATGTAGAACTAATTGGATATGAACTAACTAAAGGATCAGGATTAGTGGCCATTAAGATAAGAGGAAATGTAGGAGCAGTAAAAGCTGCCATTGAAGCAGCAAAAGCTAGCGCATCTAGAATTAATAAAGTATATGCAACACTTATTATACCAAGACCATCTGCTGGGTTAGAAAGAATTATCGAACCTAATTCCGTTTCGGAAATAAAAGAGAATGTCAAAGAGGACATTGAAGAAGAGATTAGAGAAGATATCAGAGAAGATGTCGAAGAGGACATCAAAGTAGAAATTAAAGAAGATGGCAAAGAAGATATCAAAAAAGATATCAAAGATAGTATCAATGAAGATACTATCGAAAATGTAAAAGAGGATATTGAGGAAGATATTAAGGAATATACTAAGTTGGTGGATACTGATAATTATTATGAAAATGAACAAGAAGATGAAAATAAAGTTAATGATCATAAGAATTCTAATGAGTTTCTAAATGGCGGCAACTTTTTAAATGAAGAAAGCGATGATATATGTAATATATGTCACGATCCCAGGTGTCAGAGAAAGAAGGGACAACCGAGAAATTTATGCATTCATTACAAAAGGACTTGAAGGTGATATTAGATGATAAATATAGACGAAACTCTAATAAGAGATATAGTTTCAGACATTGTTAGTAAGGCTGAGATAAAAAATAGGCAATTCTCAATACCGCTAGGTATATCTAATAGACATATCCATGTCAGCCAGGAAGACTTAGAGCGTTTATTTGGTAAAGGATATGAACTTACAGTAAAAAATAATGTGAAGCAGCCAGGACAGTTTGCTGCCAACGAGACCGTAACTATTGCAGGACCTAAAGGTTCTTTCCAAAAGGTAAGAATTTTAGGTCCTGTAAGAAAATATAGCCAAATTGAAATATCTAGAACAGATGCCTTTGCATTAGGTATAAAACCACCGGTTAGAAACTCTGGAGATCTTGAAGGGTCAGCAAGTCTTTCAGTTATTGGGCCAAAGGGTATGTTAGTTTTTAACAATAAGGTTATTTGCGCTAAAAGACATGTCCATATGACGGCAGACCAGGCAAAGGTTTATGGAGTAAAAGATGGAGATCTAGTAAATGTAGAAACTGCTGGAGATAAGGGCGCAATATTTAAAAATGTTCTTATAAGGGTTAGTAGTGAGTCAGCTCTCGAGTTTCACTTAGATACAGATGAAGCTAATTCAGCAGAGTTAAAGAATAATGAGTTTGTTAGGATAATGAGTAAGAGCAGGTGATAAATGTGCCGGAAAATATTAATACAGAGGATATTTTAAATAAAGCCAATATGTTTGTTAAGCAAATGGAAGATACCATTGAAAACCCAAATATAATTGGCGAAAAAGAAGAGATTAAAGTTGGAGTGGATTTAGGTACCTGTAATATTGTTATAACAGTATTGGATAAAAACAATGTACCAGTAGCTGGATTAGTTAGACCAGTAATAGAAAAGATGGCTAATATAATTCTACAGCACATAAAAGGCTATGATGTAGAAACTATTTATCTTGTAGGTGGAACCTGCTGCCTTAAAGATATAGAAAAAGTGGTTGAAAAATACACAAATATCAAAACTATAAAACCATACAATCCTTTGTTAGTAACACCTATAGGTATCGCTATGAGTAGTGCCAAGTAAGTGAGGTGAGTAAATGGACATTGAGAATTTACTAAAAGTTATAGTTGCTCAGCTGATAGGGATGATGAATAAGAGAGTGCTTCTGTTCATATCTGGTGGTGCAGTAAACTTAAAGGACATATTTGAAACATTGGCTTCTATGAAACTTCTGCAATATGACATAGTAATGACTGAACATGCAAAACAAATTATACCACAGCATTATTTAGATAACTTAAATCACAGAGTAATAGATTGTAAAATTGAGTTAACTAAGGCCGTAAAAGAGGATGACTTCATATTAGTACCAATAATGACAAGGAACACTTTAGCTAAGTGTGCCACAGGCATTCAGGATAACTTAGTCACCACTGGTATAGCTGAAGCTCTAATGATGGGCAAAGAGGTAATTGCTGTGAAAGACAGTTTTGACCCTGAAAATTCTAAAAATATATCTTTAGGGTTTAGTAAGAACGAGGCGTATAACAAGTTTATTTTGAGATATCAAGAAAATTTAACTGGTTTCGGCATGAAATTTACTGATGCAAACAGCTTAAAGGATACCATAAACAGTAAGTTTACTATGATTAGTAATGCTGTTGAAAACACACCAACAGATAAAGCTTCCATAAAGGAAGAGATCGTTGTTAGTTCTTCAAATACAGGAGTAAATAGTGTTAAAACTGAAGTTAATCAAACTCTAGTAAATAAAAAAGCGTTATCAGGAATTCTGACAACAGAGGATATTATAATAGCCTCTAATAGCTCTAAAGAAATTCACATCAAAGAAGGCTCTTTAATTACGCCTATGGCAAAAGATTATATATATAACAATAAAATTAATGTTAAATATTGTTAATAAATAAGAAGGAGCATAGTTATGTTTTTGGCAAGAGTTGTTGGAAAAGTTGTTTCCACACAAAAAGATCCAAAATTTATTGGAAGTAAACTTCTAATAGTTAAAAAAATAGATGAAAAGGAAAATGTATCAGGGGAGCCGCAGGTAGCTATTGATACAGTAGGTGCAGGGATTGATGAAACCGTAATTGTAGTTACAGGAAGCAGCGCAAGGTATACAGATGTTTCTGATAAGGTTGTACCAGCAGATGCTGCAATTATAGGTATTGTTGATTCTATTGAATGGAATCAAGGTTAGTAGGTGGTGAGAACATGAAAATATACACCAAAACTGGCGACAGAGGAAGTACTAGTCTCGTTGGTGGAGACAGAACAGATAAATATGATTTAAGAGTATGGGCTTATGGAAGTATAGACGAAGCAAACTCATCCATTGGTGTGGGTAGGGTATATATCAAAGAAAGCAAGCTATCGGAAAAACTTTTAAGAATTCAAAAGACTCTTTTTGAAGTTGGTGCTGAGCTTGCTTCTATTGGAACAAGTTATTATAAATCGAGAATAAAGGACGAGGATATCACATTTCTTGAAAAAATAATAGATGAACTAGATAAGTTAAAGCCTTCACATAATGGATTTATAGTGCCTGGAGGAACAATAGAATCAGCTCATCTTGACGTTGCAAGAACAGATATCAGAAGAGCAGAAAGATATGCAGCAGAGCTTAGAACTTCTTATGAAATTAGTGATAACCTGCTGAAATATATCAATAGACTATCCGATGCTATTTATGTTATAGCTAGGTACTTTGATTACAAAGATATAATAAAAAAGGCAGAAGAGAAGATAAATATTCTTAAACAAAGTAGTAAAAAAACAGAGCAGTCTTTAGTACAGATAGCCAATAAGAATATGATTAAAAGGAAAACCGCTGAGTATATAACACAAAAATGTATAGAAAAGTCATACGAAATAGGAGTACCTATGGTTATCTGTGTGGTGGACATAAGTGGAAATATCATATTACTTGAACGTATGGATGATTCTCTTTTAGTAGGTATAGAAGTAGCCATGAAAAAAGCATATACTGCTGCAGCACTTAAAACTGCAACACATGAGCTGCATCAATTGTCTTTACCAAGTGGAGAACTTTATGGACTTAACAATCTAGAAAAAATAATCACCTTCGGCGGTGGATTTCCGATAAAGGTAGATAATCAGATAGTTGGTGCAATAGGAGTTAGTGGTGGCACAGTTGAACAGGATATGCAGGTAGCGGAATATGGAGTAAAAGTTTTTGAGGAGGTATTATTCAATGGAATTAACTAGCAGTGAGATGTCATTAATAATAGAAAAAGTTTTGAAGGAAATGAGTGCAAGAGACATAAAAGAAGAAGTTAGCGACGGAATATTTGAAACTATAGATGAAGCCATAGAAGCAGCTTATAAAGCTCAGAAGAAATATTCAGAGTACACAATAGAGCAGCGTGAAAAGCTAATAGCTGCAATGAGAAAAGCTATAATAGATAACGCTATGGCTATAGCAACTCTTTGTGTTAATGAATCAGGAATGGGAAGAATTGATCATAAATATTTAAAGTTGAAACTAACTGCAGAGAAAACACCAGGTACTGAAGTATTAGGAACTGCTGCTTATGCAGGGGATAAGGGCCTTACCCTAATAGAACAAGGGGCTTTTGGTGTTATTGGATCAATTACACCATCTACTAATCCAGCAGCAACAGTTGCCTGCAACAGTATAGGAATGTTAGCATCAGGAAACACTGTTGTATTTTCGCCACACCCAGGAGCCTTCAATGCATCATTAACAATGGTTAGAGAATTGAATAAGGCGATAAGAGAAGCTGGTGGACCAGATAACTTGATTACATCAGTAAAGAAGCCTTCCTTAGAAAGCACTAATGTAATGTTAAAGCATGAAAAAATAAGAATGTTAGTTGCTACAGGAGGACCAGCAATAGTAAAGATGGTTCTTTCTTCAGGAAAGAAAGCTATCGGAGCTGGAGCTGGAAACCCACCAGTTGTAGTGGATGAAACAGCAGATATAAAAAAGGCTGCAAGAGATATAATTGCAGGATGTACTTTTGATAATAATCTGCCTTGTATAGCAGAAAAAGAGGCTATAGTAGTTGAAGCAGTTTATGAAGATTTAATAAAAGAAATGAAAGATAACAGAGCGGTTTATGAGTTAAATGATGAAGAAGCTGATAAGGTAGCTAAGTTAGTTTTAGTTCATAACCAAGAGAATAACACTCACTCTGTAAATAAAAACTTTGTTGGAAAAGATGCTAAGTATATACTACAGCAGGTAGGTAAGAACAACGCAGATGAAGTTGAGTGTCTGATATATAGAGCAGATAACAGCCATCCATTTGTTCAAGAAGAACTTATGATGCCTATTCTTCCTATAGTTAAAGCAAAAGATTTTGAAGAAGCATTAAAGATGGCTATTCAAGATGAACATGGCAACAGACACACAGCTATAATGCATTCTAAGAATGTAGACAACCTAACAAGAATGGCTAGGGAGATAGATACTACAATATTTGTGAAGAATGCTCCATCCTATGCTGGTATTGGATTTGGCGGAGAAGGACACACAACATTCACTATCGCAGGTCCTACTGGAGAAGGGTTAACTAACGCAGCTTCCTTTACTAGACAAAGAAGATGTACTATGGTAGGTTCTTTTAAAATAGTATAGTTGAGTATTTTAAAGTACCCCAAGTCTCAATTATAAAAGAGAGGTGTAATTGTGAATTTACTTGAAAAAATCCGAAATGCCGGAATTATAGGAGCAGGTGGAGCTGGATTTCCTACCCATGTTAAGTTAAATTGCAAAGTTGAATATTTCATAATAAACGGATTAGAATGTGAGCCATTATTGCAGTCAGATAAGTTTATGATGAGAAACAAAAGTGATGAAATAATACAAGCAGCAGAGGAAATAGGAAAGGCAATAGGAGCAGAGCACATAGTGATAGGTCTAAAGGAAGAATATCATGAGGAAATAAAAGCTCTAAAAAATTCTATAACGAAGTTTAATTCCAGTGTAAAGCTTCATTTAAGCAGAGCTTTTTATCCAGCAGGAGATGAACAGATATTAGTTTATGAGGTAACAGGAAAAACCATACCTCCAGGAGGAATTCCTTTAAATGTAGGAGCGGTGGTAGCAAATTCCGGTACTGTATTCAATGTATTTGAGGCTCTACAAGATACTCCAGTTACCTATAAATTCGTTACTGTTATAGGTGAAGTAGGTGTACCTTCAATTATTAAAGTACCAATAGGCACCGCAGTGAAAGAGGTTTTAGAAAAGTGCGGTGGAGTGAGAGTTAGGGATTACGCTGTAATAATGGGTGGTCCAATGATGGGAAGAAAAATTTCAAAGGAACAAATAGATAGTAGAACAATTACAAAGACCGATGGTGCGATTATAGTTATTCCTGATAATCACTACCTAGCTGTGAGAGAAAAGAATACTATTGAACATATAAAAAATCAAGCTAAATCAGCTTGTATACAATGCCGTTTTTGTACTGATATGTGTCCTAGAAGCTTAATTGGACATCCATTAAGTCCACACAAGATTATGAGGAATATTGCCTTAAGCGAGTCAAGTAGCGAAGTATTAAAAGAAGCTATGATATGCTGCGAGTGTGGAGTATGTGAAATGTATGCATGTCCTATGGGATTATCTCCTAAGAGGGTAAATGTATATTTAAAAGGACAACTAAGAGAAAAGGGAGTCAAGTGGGAAAACAAAACAAATAAATTCACAGCTAATGTATTGAGAGATTATAGGAAAATACCTACAGAGAGATTAGTGGGAAGGTTACAGCTAGATAAGTATAAGAAGCAAAGATTAAAAGAGGGACAGGAAATAAATCCTGCTGAAGTAATGATTTCTCTCAGACAAGGAATTGGCGCAGTTGCGAGTCCAGTTGTTAATGTTGGAGATACTGTGGAAAAAGGACAGCTTATTGGAGCGGTAGAAGAGGGAAAGATGGGATCCAATGTACATGCCAGCATTAGAGGCGTAATTTCTGAAATAAATGATAGCATAGTAATAAAAGATATATAAGCTGAGGTGAAAAAATGATAAGAACTATAGGATTCATAGAATTAAATAGTATAGCAAGAGGAATCGAGGTTGCAGATGAAATGCTTAAATCTGCAGAGATAAATTTACTTTTAGCTAAAACTGTTTGCCCAGGGAAATATGTTATCTTGGTTACAGGTAACGTAGGTGCTGTACAAGCGGCAATCGACCATGGAACAGCCGCTGGTCAGCAATATGTAGTAAATAAATTACTTCTCCCAAATGTTCATCCGCAGGTGATTCCAGCAATTAACGCATCAACTAACGTTGAAAAATTAAAAGATTTAGGAGTATTAGAATTTTTCAGTATCGCATCTGCTATTGTTGCTGCTGATGCTGCTGCTAAATCTGCAAATGTAGAACTAATTGAAGTGAGATTAGGAGTTGGAATAGGGGGAAAGGCCTTTATAACTCTAACTGGGGACATAAGTTCAGTTAACAATGCTGTAACAGTAGGAGCAAATACTGCACTAGAAAGTGGAATGTTAGTGAATAAAGCTGTAATAGCAGCTCCAAATAAGGAATTGTTGCAGTGTCTATTATAATATATTAAGTTTTGTACAAAAGAAGGAGCTATATACTTATGAAGGGAACTAATATTCCGATGAGCTTGGAAGAAGCAAACGTAGATAAAACTAAGTTGCTTAGTAATGTTGAAACTATGGCAGAGGTAATATTAAAGGATAGATGTACGGTTACTAATCCAAGAGCACCTAAAAAAGAAGAGATAATTAAATTATTAAAAGAGGCCCATGGTGGGTAAATAGATTGCTGAGAATTACCCACCACTTGCCAAAGAATATTACAAAGATATTATACCATAAAAAATTTTGTTTACTAATTATGTTTTAAGTTTATTAGTAAGAATTTAGACAAAATGCCATTTATAATCTTTAATATTATAAGATTAAGTTAGGAGGATATATTATGTTTAATATAATTCTGATATTAGCTGCATTTGGAGGAGGCGCATTTGGGGCTTTAATTGGTGCTATACCGGCATTTATTTTCACAGGGGTTATGGGGTTACTCGGAGTAGTTGAGATGCTAGCTAAAGGACCTGGACTTATTGTGCCTAACATAGCCTTTGGAACATTATTTGGACCTCACATAGCCTTTGCTGGTGGAGTAGCAGCAGCAGCTTTTGCAGCAAACAAAAAGAATAATTTAGATGGTGGAATGAATATAGTAGTACCACTTTTAAAAACAAAGGATGATTCTGTTATATTAGTGGGTGGAATATTTGGAATACTGGGATATATCATAAATGCCTTAATAGCTAGTACAGGCTTAAAGATAGATACAGTTGCATTTACTGTAGTTGCATCAGGTCTTATTGCAAGATTAGCATTTGGGAAAACTGGTATTATAGGAAGACCAGAGGATAAAAGCACGAGAACTTTCTTCAATTCAAATAATCTTGGTTTTAATATTTTATGGTCATTAAGCTTAGGTATAGTAATTTCTTATTTAGTAAATCTTACACAAATAAACATCTTAGGTTTTTGTATTAGTGCATCCTCATTGATATTCTTGCAAATGGGTCTAGAATTCCCAGTAACGCATCACATCTCATTGGTTGCAGGGTACGCAACAATTGCTTCAGGAAATATTTTTATAGGTGCAGTGGCTGCTGTTATTGCTTGGTTTGTAGGAAACGCTTTTGAGAATACATTTAACAGCCATTGTGATACACATATAGACCCTCCAGCAGGTACAATAATGATATGTAGCTTCATTATATTTGCGATTTTCCATTAGAATTCTTAAGGTGTTAAATATGCATCTTCTATATACATTTTTAATTGTTTTGGCAAATAAAGCAGCTGTAGTATCAGGAATACTTTTGATTGTAATGGGTTTAAAACAGATTTTTTAGTATTGTATCAAGTTTATTTGATTACTTAAAGAAAAAACTGCTGACAAAATATAATTGTCAGCAGTTTTAATCTACATGTTAATATCCATTACTTCTTAAGCTGTTTAAAGCTCTATATACATTAACTGCTAGATCTGATATTGTTATTTGGTCTTTTGGTCTAAATTTATTGTCAGTATCATTAGTAAGTCCAAGTCCTTTTGATATAGCTACATATCCTGTATTCGCTGGAGTTATATCATTAGCATCGCTATAGGAGAGAGTAAAAATTCCTTTTGCTTGTGCAAGCTTATCATACCCTAGGAGTTTTACTAAAGCTTTAATAGCTTCCTCTTTTGTAACTTTTTCATTTCCATTGAAGTCTCCTGAGTTATCAAGCATTCCATATGAAACTGCCATTTGTAAATACTTATATGTTTCATCGTCTTTTGATCCACTATAATTTATTTTAAGGGTTGGCGAGTTTTCTAACATATAAGGTCTATAACCTTTTGCATTGACAAGAATTTTTACCAGGTTAGCTTTAGTGATTTGCTTATTTAAATCAAAATCTTTAGTGTCAATTATTCCTAATGAAGCTAGAATGCTAAGTTCTTTTTCTACAGGACTTCCCTTAATTTTTGATTTAAATGCTTCAAAATTATTATCAATTTCCTGTCCATTGTAATCTATAAATTTACCCTTAAAAGCATCTATACCATTAAGTTGTCTGTACTGTAATCCATCTAGTACACTATATACTAATTTAACTCCAAGCTCTGAATTTTTGGGATCTTTGCTTGTATTAAAAAGTGTATATTGAAGTTGAGGCTTATAGGTATTAAAGAATATATTCTGTGCATCTGATTTACTTATAACTCCATTAGCTGAAGGTACATTTAAGCTCTTAGTCCATCTGCTGTCAATACTAGTTATTTCACCTGTTGCTGAGTTAAAGCTTATACTAATAGAATCATCCTGATAGGATAATCCATTTACTAACCTATTAAAATTAAATCCATATGATCTATCAAATTGAGGTACATTATTATAATATTCTGTACGCTGGATATATGTTTGCTTAGTATCAATATCTTTAATCTTGTCTGGGAAATATTTTTTTACTATATCTATAGACTTACTATATGCTTGTTCCCAAGTAATTTTTGGTTTGGAATTATCGTTACTTGAGCCAAATTTATCAACAGGATTGAATCTATTTATGGATACTAGCTGTCCTGTTGAAGAGTCTATAGTTATCTGTCCTTGATCTCCAAAATCGTTATTTGTGCCTTTTTTTATAAAATGACTTGACCAGCATGTAAGTCCTGATCCATATATGCCATTGTTATCTTGATAGCTTGTTGACTCAATATCATAGCCATCTCCATATATTTCTTTAATAAATGATTTCATTATTGTTTCAGCAGCATTGTTGGTTAACTCTTTGTCCAACTTTTGCACCGGCTTATAGCTTCCTATAAAAGATTTTTTCTGATTTTCATCTAAATCTGTTACTTTTTTATCCAGTGGATTGTTATTATTATCTAACATTTTACCTTCTTTTGCATCAATGTTAACTCCGCTTGACATATCAGGCATATAGGCAATTTTAGTAGTTTTTGTTTTAGTATCATATCCATATTCATCTCTGTAAGGCACATATTTAAGATCTAAATTTAAGTTATCTTTAAATATTTGATTTGCTTTTTCTTGTGATATAACTCCATCTTGTGAAGGAAGCTGATAATCATTCCATCTGAAGCCATAAGAACGTATTTTACCTGTAATACTGTCCACAGTTACGTTCAAAAAGTTTCCTGAGAAAGGAATATTATTAACTACTCTGCAGTAGTTAAAATTATATGATGTTGGATCTCCTTTCCATCCATAACTCATAGAATCATTTTTTATCAATTTGCATTGTGAAAATTCTTGTGGGTTTATTTTATTTAGAAATTTTACTGCTGCTTCGTTTGCTTGATCTTCTGTTAAAGTTGCAATTCCAGAGGCTTGTCCGCGCAAAGATGTCATAATATCTACATTAGTAACTTTACCGTTTGTAGCATCTACAGAAACATTAATGTTTACATCTTTTTCCTGATCATGAGAATTCCAATTTATCTGCCAACTATAGTTTTTATTGTTAGTACCGAATTGATAATCAGGTGTGAAATTTACATTGGCTTGATATTTTGTGTCATCAATATTAAACTCAAAATAATCTTTTAGAATTTTTTTAGCAATAGATTTTGCTTCATCTTTTGATATTTTAGAATTGTTTTCGCTTATAGCACTTACTATTGTAGTATTAGATGCAGACGTATTGGACGCTGTTTTATCCACTTCCTGTGCATAAACCGGTGATACAAGGCTAAGAGAAATTAGAGCAGTTAGAATAATAGCGTATGTTTTTTTACTCGTCATAGTTATCCCCCTTTGTATATTTTATAGGTAGAAATTATTGATATTTTATTAGACGATACAAAATTGCAAAGTGTTCCCGATTGAGGTAAAATTTTCATTATATAAGTATTATATATGATAAACTAGACACATAGAATACAAATATGTTACATTATGGATATATAATTAGAAATATTTTGTACAAAAGAGGAGGGATAGTTAATTTGAATGCTATAGAATCCCGATATATAAAGAGAAAAATTATCTATGAAAAGTTACTGAAAAAGCAAGTACATTCAATTAATTTTATATCTGCTTTAAGGCTTATAGTTTTTATTGGCGCTGCTGGTTTAGTGATTTTTTCGTATATGATTAAAAAGTACTATTTTAGTATTATAATATTAATTGGATTCGCTATATTGTTTTTAATTTTACTTAATAAACACAGTAGAATTAGACATAATAAAAAATGCTCAACATTGATGTGTGAAATAAATGAGAGCTCTTTAAAACGTCTGAAAGGGGAATGGAAATCTTTTGAAGATGATGGGGCAGACTTTTTAAATGATGACCATAATTATTCGAAGGATTTAGACATTTTTGGAAAAGGATCACTTTTTCAGTACATTAACACTGCTAGTACTTATTTAGGAAGAGAAAAGGTAAAGCACATACTAGCATATCCAAATTATAGTATAGAAGAAATATATGATAGACAGGAGGCAGTAAAAGAGCTTTCCGATAATCTTGGGTGGAGACAGAGATTTATGGCCGAGGGAAAGATAGCTACAGAGGAAAAGAAAAATCCCGAACTATTATTTAAATGGGGAAAAGAGAAAAATAATTTGTTTTGTAGCGGAAAGTTTATCCTTATGACATATATTCTACCGATTATTACAATAGGAGTTATTTTATTGTACTTTTTGCTAGGTAGCATACCATATTATTTTCCACTTATAGCTATAGGAATCCAGATACTTATACTTAAGTTTAACTCTGAGAAAAGCAATAAAATATTAAATGTAGTTTATAAATACAAAAAGGATATAGAAGTATATAGTAAAATGTTAAATCTCATTGAGAAAAAAAGCTTTAAATCTAGCTATTTAGTAAAACTAAAGGAAAATCTTATTAGCGAAAATAAAATAACTGCAACGGAACAGATTAATAAATTATCCAGAGTGGTAAATCTAATCTCAGATAGGGCTAATTTTTTTTATCATATAATAAATATTGTGACTTTTTGGGAATATCACTGCTTAATTAGATTGGAACGCTGGAAAAAAGAATCTGGTGGATGTATAGAACAATGGCTGAACACTATTGCAGAGATTGAAGCCTTATCAAGTCTAGCTGTAATTAAGCATGACTATCCAGAATGGGCAATGCCAGAAATAAAGGAAACTTCTTTAATGTTGGGGGCTAAAAACATAGGGCATCCACTAATAATTAAAAATCGTGTATGTAATAATTTAAAAATAGATAAAGCTGAAAGTATTCTACTTATAACTGGTTCCAATATGTCTGGTAAGAGTACATTGCTTAGAACTGCAGGAATTAACTTAGTTTTAGCCTATGCAGGTGCACCAGTTTGCGCTGATACCTTTTGTTGTTCTATAATGAATATCTATACCTGCATGAGAATAAGCGATAACTTAGAAGAAAATGTATCATCTTTTTATGCAGAACTTTTAAGAATAAGAAAGCTTGTAGATGCTACAAAAGAAAAAGAGCCAGTTTTTTTCTTACTGGATGAGATTTTTAGAGGAACAAATTCTAAAGATAGACATACAGGTGCAAAGGTCTTAATAGAAAAATTAAGTAATGAAAATGCTTTGGGAATGGTGTCAACTCATGACCTTGAACTAGCTGATATAGAAGAGAAAAATAAGAAAGTTAGGAATTATCACTTTAGAGAGCAGTATAAAAATAATGAAATATATTTTGACTACAAATTACGTTTAGGAGTTTCTACAACTAGAAATGCAATATATTTAATGAGGATGGCAGGTATTGATATAGATAACAGTGATATAGGTAGTAAAGATTATGAAACATATTGAAGAAGAGTTAAGGAAAATAAAGGTCATAGACAGGGACGATATTATAAAGTTTAAAAATTATATATATAAAAAGTACCCTGAAAACACAGCAGTAAAAAATGCAAAAATACTTTCAGATACAATTCATCAAGTAATATATACTAAATTAGATGGCATACCTGAAGACTTTAAGTCATCCATTAAAATTATTACTTTAAAAAATACTCTTGGAAGCAGCAAAAACTTAATTACTCTTTATGACATTTTTGATTCTTGTGTAATTGATGAAAATTTAAGAACTAACTTTACAGGAGAACTAATAAGCTGGGTTAATGTACATAGTAACACTAAAATTGAAATGGATGACGCTCAGCTTTATTTACGATCTAAGTATGATAAAGAAGTGAACTCAAATACATTACTAAAAGAGGACATGCATATTGAAAGTAAAGAGATGCCTTCTAACAGTGTTATATCAGTTGAGAGTGAAAGAATACAATTCAATAGTGTTATGTCACTAAATAACTCATGCAGCAGTAATTTTAAACCTACTTTACAAAATGTTTTAAGTTACTTAAATGGTTTAAATTTTCGCAGCTATATAGTAATACTGGCTATTTGTATATTCAGTATATCTTTGAGTAAAGGATTGTTTTTAAAAATAAAAAAAGCTGAATACAAAGATGAAAATTATATTTTTCAAACTGATAAAGCCATAGAAGTCTCTGCTATTCATCCTAATATCCACATGCCTATATACATGAGATATAAAAAAGTAAACGAGGAAAAATTGAAAAACTTTTTAGATAAACGTAATTCCCTTTTAGCTAAAGAGCCTTATTTTTCTACTATACTTTCTGTATCAAAAGAATTTAATTTAAATCCTATTGTACTTTTTTCTGTAGCAGGGCAGGAACAAAGTTTTGTGCCTAAAAATAATCCTAATGCTTTTAAGATAGCCAATAATCCATATAATGTGTTTCATAGTTGGGAAGAGTATAACACCAACATAAAAGATTCCACAAGTATAGCTGCTAGAACATTGATTAATTTGTCTAAAAATACCCCTGAAAATACAGATCCATTTTTATGGATAGGTAAGAAATACGCAGAGGACAGCAAGTGGGGTAGTGGCGTTAGATCTATATTTGAAGAATTAAGTAACTGCGTAAACTAAAAATACAAGAGCTCAAATTTTGTGTATATAAAATTTGAGCTCTCTATTTTGCTAATGATTTGTAATATGACTTTATTTATGATGTTTTAACATTAGCGGATACTGTCTGAAGTAAGTTTATTAGTGTATCCATATCTGAACTTAATTTTTTTAATCCATCCATTCTTGTATTTTGGATAGAAATAACATTGTCTAGTTGTGCTTCAGCATCTTGAAAGTTTCTATTTTTAACATCAGTCTTTACTGTTTGAAAATCTTTTGTTACAGCTCCCTTAGTGGATGATAATGCAGATGTTTCATCCTTTATGGTTTGCAATTGAGCCTTTACTTTAGATAAATCATCATCTGTTAATTTCTTTTTGTTTTGCTTTATACCTTTAGTTAAAGTTTTTATAGTAGCTCTTTTTTCAGATACTTCTTTTCTTAAAGAAGCAATTGTCTGGTGGTTTTGTTTTATTGTATCTTTTTTAGGTGTTATAGTAGCTTTATATTGCTGTAATTCTTGTCTATTAGCAATTTTCTGTTGTTTTGTTAATCCATTTCCTAAGTTATTTGCACTGCTAGTTGTTCCTTCAGCGTTAACAGATATTGCAGGTACAAAAAGGGAAGCAGTAATCAATGCTGAAACAATTTTAAATTTTAAACTTTTCATTTTTACATCTCCTTATTTTAAATTATTTATTAATTAAGTTTAACATCTTAGTTTGGGATAAATCTCCGATAGACTGTGGCAGAATTGTGGCAGAGATACTTCAAATATGGGATAAATAATTTATGAGTGATATAATAAAAATAATTGTTGAGTAAGCTAAAGGTGGTGCTGACATGGAAAAAAAGCTAATATACATTGCAGATGATGAAATAAGGATACAGGAGTTAATAAAAATGTTTCTTGAAAAAGAGGGTTATGATGTACAGGTTTTTTCGAATGGAGAAAGGCTTTTGAAAGCTTTTATGAAAAGACCTTCAGATATGCTGATTTTAGACATTATGATGCCTCAGCTTGATGGCCTCACCTTGTGTTCTGAAGTTAGGAAAGAAAGTAATGTACCAATTATTATAATATCAGCAAAAGATAGTGAATCTGATAAAATAGCTGGACTCATGCTCGGAAGTGATGATTATATGACAAAACCTTTCAGTCCTGTAGAATTAGTTCTGAGAGTAAAAAGTATATTTAGAAGAATGGAATTTGAGAAGGTACCAAAAGTGAGCCAGGAAGATATAACTGTTTCTGACGTAACTATTCATATTGACGGTAGATATGCAGTTTGTAATGGGCAGAATTTAAAGCTTACACCAATGGAATTTAACCTATTATTGTATCTTGCTAAAAATGTGAATAAAGGAATATCCCGTGAAGAGCTTTTAAATAAGGTATGGGGATTCGATAGTGAGGTGGATACTAGAGCCACAGACGATATGATAAAAAGAATTCGCAAAAAGATTGCAGGAACGAGATCTTCACTAAAAATAGAGACTTTATGGGGATTTGGATTTAAAATATCGGATCAAAGTTAACATGAAAGGAATGTATCCATGAAACCTTATAAAATAACAATAAAGAAAAGAATTTTCTTTTCACATATAGCAATAATTTTGATTTCTTTGATTTTAACTGCAGCAGTGTTTGATGCATGTCTTAGAATTTTTGTTAGGACACAGACTAAAAAGCAGCTTATAATTGCAGGAGATATTGTTAAAAAATCAATGTCTGAAGATTTGCAGGATCTAAATATTATAATACAAGGCAAAAATAATAAAGAACTTATAAAAAGTATGTTAGAAATTAATAAAACTTTGAGAAAGACTCAATCTTTTTTAGATATTAACTATGCCATATTTGGAAAAAATAAAAATATAATTTACCCTTTAAAAGAAAGCAACCAGGAGTATTTATTGTTACAAAACAGCTTACTTCCTATGATAAACAAGAAAAAATTGATAACATCTGAAACAAAGAAGAATAATGTGTTTTATTTTAATGCATCAAGAAAAAGGTATGCAGCTACAATATATCCATTGGAATCCTCAAATAACTTGAAAGAGGGTTATTTATTGATTTATTCTGATCTTGATAAAAGCAGCAAGCTTACAACTATTGTTAATATAATGCTCTTATCGATAATGGTTATTGCAGCAATTATTGCTCTGATAATATCGAATAATGTATCTGAAAAGATATCACGACCTATTTCTCAACTTAGTAAATATGCAAACAAAATTGGTGAAAGAAAATATGACATAGAACCTATAAAATACAATGATGACGAGATAGGGCAGCTGGCAGAAACCATGTATTCTATGACGCAGAAGCTTTCTGCCTATGATAGCACTATGAAAACATTTATGCAAAATGCTTCACATGAACTACGTACCCCCCTTATGTCAATACAAGGATATGCTGAAGGTATAAAGTACGGTGTGGTAGATGATCAGAATAAAGCTGTTGATATTGTAATAGAAGAAAGTAAAAGACTATCACAATTAGTAGAAGACTTGCTGTACTTATCTAAAATAGATGCTTTGCAGGAAGAAATGAACTTTGAGAGAATAAACACAGAAGATATGATAAGGAGTAGCATTGAAAGAGTAAGTGGAATTGCAGTTAAAAAGGAAAAGATAATCAATTTTTCATCCAATGAAAATAATATAATGCTTTTAGGGGATGAAGAAAAACTTACAAGAGCAATAATTAATATTCTTGGAAACTCACTAAGATATTCTAAAAAATATATAGATGTAACGTTAAAAAAGGAAGGTTCAAAAATAATTATATTATTAGAAGATGATGGTCCAGGTTTCGATGAAAAGGACATAGCAAATATATTTGATAGATTCTATAAAGGAAAGCAGGGCAATTATGGACTTGGTTTAGCCATAACAAAAAGTATTATTGAAAAGCATAATGGAAGTATTGTTGCAGAAAACTGTGTTAAAGGTGGAGCATGTTTTAAAATAACTCTTCCAGGTGGAAGCGATTAAAATTTAAATATTAATTTAAAAAGCCAATGCTAAAGTTTAGCATTGGCTTAAAATTTACAAATTTAAATCCAAAATACCGGTACTCCCATTTTGACACCTATCTCTCGATAGGGGGGTGTCCTCACAGATGTATCTATCGCCCTCAATGCCATAAAAAGGACTCATAAGAAGGTACATATCCTCATCTAAATATTAGACTCCCAAGGTTCTAATGTAGGTTCAAAATAAGAGCTAACGAATATCTCAGAAATTATAGTCTATGTAGATCGTGCACCTTCTGTCGGCAATAATCTACCAGCGTTTCTTACCTAGTTAGCTCAAATTAGGTTGCTCCACGGCACACAAAAGGATTCACTTACCGCTGCTTCCTTCCGGATCTGACGGAGTTTATGAACTTCTGTTGCATGGGACCCAATTCTCAACACCACTTGAGTAAGACTGTCCTAACAGCTTAAAGCCTAAAGAAGGAATTCAATCCTGCTGTAGCGGATTGCAGGTTACAGGGCACCGCTAGCTCCCCATCTAGCACGAATAGTTATTCATTAAAAGTAGTTACTATCTTTCGCTGAGAATATAATAACACATCTAAATCAGCAAAACAAGTGTTCAATGCATAGTAAGTTATTCCTGCTTTGGATGTAGTTCGAATTGCCACAGTATGAAGAAGTAGTTGTAAAGCTTAAGCTCTGATTTATATTTCATTTTATGATATAATTAGAGGATTGGAAATTTCAAATTGTTAAGGAGAAGGAACGTTGAAAGAAGATATATTATTACAAATATTTAATGAAGAAACTAGTGGTAAAAATTATGCTAATGGGCAAAGAGTTTTTAATAATGATTTAGTATCTTCTATAGATATTACTAATGAAGATAAATTAATTTGTATAAATGGTAATGTAATTTCGGAAAATCTCTTTAATGAATATAATACAAAAATTGAGATGGATGCAGAAAAAAAGAGTATTTTTTCTACATATTGCAGCTGTTTAGATTATGAAAAAAATGAGTTTAAAAAAAGGAGTTATTGCTGTAAGCATTTAGTGGCAACTTTTTATAAAGCATTAGAAAAGTTAGTTAACCATCCTCTTTTGATAGAGGAGATTATTCATGATAAAGGTATATTTAAAAATAGAAATAGCTTATTACATATGCTCTTAGGAGATGATGAGAGTAAAGAGGAAATAAAAATTGAGGTTTATATAAATAAAAATGAATGGAGTCATAATATTACTGCTGAATTTAAAATAGGACTTAAGTCTATGAGTTCCAGCAATCTTTATATTTTAAAAGATATTAATCAGTTTTTGGTAGCTCTTTATAATAATATTTCTATAAGTTATGGTAAAAACTTTAGTTTTAATATAAAAAATCAAAGGTTAAGCACAAAGGATAAAAGGCTCATCAATTATATTGAGACTTTGAAAGAGATAAAGGGAAATAATAAAACTGTTTACAGAAGTGAGGATAGCATTGTAGATGGAAAATATATAAATATACCTAAATGTTTGGTTAGAGAATTTTTTGAGGTTATAAAAAATCATAGAGTTTATTTAAATGAAGGGTTCTTCTATAGACCTGTAGAAACTGAAATTTTAAATAAAACTCCACCAATAGAATTTGATTTAAAACTAATAAAGGGAGAATATGTTCTTAAAGCTCTAGGGGGAATGCCACAGGCTTTAGGATGTAACAATAATATTTTCGTATATGGTACATCTGTATATATTCCAGACTACGAATTTTGTTATAAGATAAGTCCATATCTTCAAATATTTAATGAAGCCAAGGTAGTAACTATGGAAGCTACTGAAGAAGAAACTATACTCAGAAAGTTGATCCCGGAACTTAATAGGTTGTCGCCTATAGTTACTCTGTCTAAATCTATAAAGGAAAAAGTAGTAATTGATAAGTGTCACTTCAATTTTTATTTTGATAAAGAAGATGAAGATATTACACTGACAGTAAAGGTTGTGTATGGAGCTTTTGAATTTAATATTTTTGAAGACTGCAGAGAAAAAATTATTTATAGAGATTCTAGAAAAGAATCACAGGTGATTCAAATTCTTAGAACCTTAGGATTTGAAGAAATAAAGGGTAAGTTCTATCTGTTAATGGGAGATGACTACATATTTAGGTTTTTTAAAAGTGAAATAAATAAACTTCAAGAGATGGGAGAAGTTTATTATTCTGAAAATTTTAGAGGTATAAAGTCCATAGGCTCAAAGGGAATTAGTGGAGGTATTAAATCTAATAAATATGATTATTTTGAAATGAATTTTAAAATAGGAGATATTAGTCCTGAAGAGACTGCTGATATATTAAGGTCTTTTAGAGATAATCTTAAATACTATAAACTTAAAAATGGTGAATATATAGATCTAGAAGAATTAGAGCTTAATAGGTTTCTAAAGCTTTTAGACATAGTTTCATCAGAGGATATAGATGATAATTGTATTCAAATCCCTGTAAATAAAGGTGTTTTTTTAAACAACTATTTAGAGGATAATGGCATTAGATTTATAAAAGGCAAAAAAGAGTTAAAGAAAATAAAAGATAAATTTAAAAATATAGAAAATTTAAGTTTTAAGGAACCAGAAGATTTAAAGGGGAATTTAAGAGCATATCAAAAAGTAGGATATAATTGGTTTAAAACCTTAGATTACTTAGGGTTTGGTGGAATTTTAGGTGATGAGATGGGTCTCGGTAAAACTCTCCAAACTATTACTTTTATATTGTCTAATAAGGAAAGTAAATCATTGATTGTAGCTCCTACGTCACTGATATACAATTGGGTAGGTGAATTTGAAAAGTTTGCACCTAAGCTAAAGGTAGCAGCTATCAATGGAACTAAGGAAGATAGAGAAGATATAATTAAGAAAATAAATGATTATGATGTTTTTATTACAACTTATAATTTATTAAAAAGGGATTTAGAAAGCTACAATGAAATTGAATTTGATTATTGTATATTGGATGAAGCTCAAAATATAAAAAATTCAAACTCTCAAAATGCGATAGCTGTTAAGAAAATAAAAGCAAAAAGGAGATTTGCACTATCAGGGACACCAGTAGAAAATTCTCTTATGGAATTGTGGTCTATATTTGACTTTATAATGCCAGGATACCTATATGATGAAAAGAGATTTAGTGTAAGGTATCATAAAAAACTTAGAGAAAGTCCAGAAGTTTTAGAGGATTTAAATAGACTAATAAAGCCATTTATTCTTAGAAGAAAAAAAAGAGATGTTATAAAGGAATTGCCTGATAAGATAGAAAAAACATTAGTGGTGAATTTGGAGGATGAACAAAAGAAAGTTTATAAAACTTATGCCAACTACGCAGTTGAACTTATTCAAAAGAAGGTAAAGGATTATGAATTCCAAAGTAGCAAAATAGAAATACTTTCTTATATAACAAAACTAAGACAGTTGTGTTTAGATCCAATGGTATTAATGAAAGATTATAGCGGTGGTAGTGGAAAAATAGAAGCATTAGTTGAACTTATTCATAAGAGCATAGAAGAAGGGCATAGAGCATTGATATTTTCTCAATTCACATCTGTTCTTAAGAATATTGGGAAAAGAATTAATGCTGAAGGAATATCTTTTAATTACCTAGATGGTTCTATGTCTTCAGAAAAAAGAATGAGTATGGTAAAAGCTTTTAATGATGGAGAAAACTCAGTATTTCTGATAAGCTTGAAGGCTGGGGGAACGGGATTGAATTTAACCTCTGCAGACCTAGTAATTCATTTTGACCCTTGGTGGAATCCAGCGGTGGAGGAGCAAGCCACAGATAGAGCCCATAGAATAGGTCAAAAGAATGTGGTAGAGGTTATAAAAATTATAGCTAAAGACACTATTGAGGAAAAAATACTATTACTCCAAGAAGAAAAGAAAAAGCTTATATCAGGAATTTTGGGGGATGAATTGACTAGTGGTGATAGCTTTGCTACTTTGAATGAGGAAGAAATACTGGGATTATTTGGAATGTAAGGAGCTGATAATAAATTCAGCTCCTATTTATTTACATAATACTCCAAGGTAAAACAATATAAATCATATAGTAAATATAAGAAATTACATAATTAACATTTTAGTATAAAATATTACATTTTGTATGATATAATAGATTATACGAAAAATTTAACTACATTTAAGGGGGAATTAAAGGTGATTGACTTTGAAAATTTAAAAACATTAAAATGGCCACCAACTAATGAAGAGCAGAAACAAGAGGGATATGTTTCAAGAGAAGTATCAGAAGAACCTACAACAGAAAGAGGTAGAATAATTAAAAAAAGATTACTAGAAGCTAGGTGTATGCTTGACCCAGAATTTAGTGTACTTTATACAGAGGAATGGAAGAGAGCAGAAGGTGAACCACTTCTTATTCGTAGAGCAAGAGCATATAAGTATGCTATTGAAAATATAACACCAGCAATACAACCATATGAGCTTATTACTATGCAGAAAACTAGATATATGAGAGGCGCACCAGTATATCTACAATATAGTCAAAAATTTTATTCACATATGATTGGAAAGGCTGAAAACTCAGGTGATGAAGTTTATGATGTTGGAGTAGGAGGAGGCCGTAGTCATAAAGAAGGCAAAGGTCTAATTGAGATGGGTACCTTTGCAATGAAAGAAGAAGATGCAGAGCCTTTAATTGAGTCCTGTAAGTTTTGGGAAGGCAAATGTATTGAAGATGAGTCGGACAAGTTCTTAAAAGAAACTATGCCTGAATACGATGACCTTGATAATGCATTTAAAACTGTAATATTTCCTCCAAGTGTTATATCAATTATGGAAGGAAGATGGATACCAGCCTATGATATGATTGTTGAGAGAGGGCTAGAGGATATTATACAGGAATGTAAGGAAAAAGTTAAAAATACTGTTCCTACTAGTAGAGAGGTTGCTGAAAAGGTTTTATTTTGGAGAGCAACTATATTAGCTTGCGAAGGTGTTATAAATTGGACTAAAAATTATGCTGACAAGGCAGAGGAAATGGCAGCTGAAGAGAAAGATGAACAAAGAAAAAATGAACTATTAAAGATGGCTGAAACTCTAAGATGGGTTCCAGCAAAACCAGCAAGAACCTTCTATGAAGGACTACAGGCAGCTTGGATAGGTCATATATCTATTGCATTAGATGGTCCAATAGTAGGACTTTCTCCAGGGCGTTGGGGACAACTTTTATATCCATTATACAAGAAGGATATAGAAGAAGGAAGGCTAACTAGAGAAGAAGCTGTAGAGCTTATGGAACTTATGAGAGTAAAATTCTCTAGTGAAGAATATGTATCTCCAAGAAGCTGGGAAGCTTTAGCTTCAGGAAACCTATTCCAGCACATGATAGTTGGAGGAGTCACAAGAGATGGAAAATGTGCAGACAACGAGTTAGAAGAAATAATACTTGAAGCAGGCTGCAGCATGCAGACTATTCAACCTACTTTAGGTGTAATGGTAAATTCTAAAACAACTGATAAATTATTAATGAGAGCTGCACAAACTACAAAAACTGGTGCAGGATATCCTGCTTGGTTTAATAATGAAGCTTGTATTCAACATTTATTACAAAACCACAGAGATGAGAATATAACTATTGAAGATGCTAGAGATGTAGGAATGGGTGGTTGCGTTGAAATGCAAATGCAGGGAACATGTCATGGTATATGCCATCCAGGTTTCTTTAATGAGGTTAAGTGCTTGGAAATAGTTTTAAATGATGGAGTAGACCCAAGAACAGGAATACGCTGCACTGAGCCTTTAGGAGACATCAACAGCTATGAAGATTTATGGAATGCGTGGTGCAAAGTAGAAGATAGATTCTTAAGAGTTTATATGCGTTACTGGAACTATGTTATGGCAGTACATAGAGAGATAAGTCCACTTGTTATTGGTTCTGTATTCGTTAAAGACTGTGTTAAAAATGGTAAACCATTAGACTCTAATGGAGCTCGTTACAACAAGTCAGTAACACTATTAAATTCAGGTATGGTAAATGTTGCAAACAGTTTAGCTGCTATTAAACAGTTAGTTTTTGAAAATAAAAAATATACACTAGAAGAGATAAGACATGCATTAAAAGAAAACTTTGGTTTTGAAAGAGCAGATAAGGTTGGGAATTTCTCAATGCTTGAACAAAAACGTATCAGTGGTGGTTTTGAAAGAATACACAGAGATTTATTAAACGCACCTAAATATGGAAATGATGAAGATTATGTAGATTCAATATTTGTTGAGTGTTGGGAGCATTATAATGAAGTATGTTTATCAGAGACAACATACTTAGGACTTCCATGGATACCTGCTGGTTTATCAATATCAGCTCATGGACCTTTTGGACGTGTATGTGGTGCTACACCAGATGGAAAAGTGGCTGGCGTTAGCTTAACTGATGGAGTTCTTTCAGCTACACCAGGAACAGATGTTAACGGACCAATAGCATTATTCCAATCAGGAATTAAGCTAGATTCTGTTAAAATGAGAAGTGTTCAACTTAATATGAAGATACATCCTAATGCAGTTAGGGGAGCAGAAGGCTCTCATAACCTTGTTGATTTAGTTAAATCTTATTTCCATCAGGGAGGATATCATATACAATTTAATATAGTTGACTCTGATATGCTTCGTGATGCTCAATTGCATCCTGAAAAATATCGTGACTTAATTGTCAGAGTAGCAGGTTTTAGCGCTTATTGGGTAGAGCTTTCAAAGCCAATACAGGATGAAATAATAGCAAGAACAGAGTATAATGCTACAAGTATATAGAATAAGAAAGAGAGCATAAATTATGGGAAATTCAAGGAGTTCAGGTATAGTATTCGATATACAAAGCTTATCCTTTCATGATGGACCTGGTATAAGAACTCTTATATTTCTAAAAGGATGTCCACTAAAATGTCTATGGTGTGCTAATCCAGAAGGACAAAAGATACTGCCGGAGATTCGATATCATAAGATGAATTGTACAGGTTGTATGGAATGTTCAAAAGCTTGTACAAACAAGGCTATTACTTTAAAAAATAATGAAGATACTAAAGCTAGTATAGACATAAATAAAGAAAAGTGCATTATGTGCAGTGAATTAAAATGTATAGATATGTGTTTGAATGATGCACTAAAGCCTACTGGAAAGACTATGACTGTGGGACAAGTTATGAAAGTTATAAAAAGAGATACTCCTTATTACAAAAGAAATGGCGGAGTAACACTTTCAGGAGGAGATCCTACCTATCAACCAGAATTTGCAGTTAATATTTTAAAAGCCTGCAAGGAAGAATATATAAATACCGCTATTGAAAGTGCAATGTTTACTAGCGCTGAGATAGTCAATAAGTTTATACCTGTTACAGATCTTTTTCTAACAGATATAAAACATATGGATGAAGATAAACATAAAAAGCTTACAGGAGTTAGTAACAAGCCAATTTTAAATAATATTTCAATAATATCAAAGCACAAGCCTGTAGTAATTAGAGTACCTATAATACCAGGTTTAAATGATGATAAAGAAAATATTATAAGTATAAGTAGGTTCTGCGCTGAAAATAATATAGATAGAATAAATCTTTTACCTTATCACAAATTAGGTGTAGCAAAATATGAACAATTAGGATTAACATATGGTATTTCCGATGTAACTTCACCAGATAAGGAGAAAATGGAGTTGTTAAAGGAGTCCGTAGAGTCTTTAGGGGTGAAATGCATAATAGGATAGTTAGTGGGGCTATAAGATATAATAAGTAGTATATTATTAGTCTAAAGAATTAAGCTAATACCAAAATATAAAAAGAAGCCTCTTTTGAAGGAGGCTTCTTTTTATATTATTTGGTCAGTATTTCTAAGTCTTTAGTAACTTGCAATAAAACATCTGATAGAGCTCTTAGTTCCTGGATAGAAGCGCTTATTTCCTCAGAAGCAGCAGCCTGTGATTGGGTTGTTGAGGTGTTCTTTTCTATCATATTCATGATGAAATTTATAGAACTCTGCATGCCATTAAGCCCTTGTTCTATCTGGGTTACAGCGTTTTTACTATTTACGGCGAGCTTACGTATTTCTCCAGCTACTACTTGAAAACCTCTTCCTTCTTGTCCAGCTCTTGAAGCTTCTATTGCTGCATTAAGTCCTAAGAGATTAGTTTGGTTAGCTATATTTCTTATGAAATCTGTAATTTTAGAAGTCTCATCTACGTTTTTTCTTGTCACTTGAGCTGAAGATACCATTTCTTCCTGTGAGGAAGCTATATTTTGTGCATTTGTAGTTATATCATTGATGCCTGTTGAGATTTGTTCGATAGAGCTTGCCAAACTATCGACAACATTGCTTAGTTGCTCGTATATTTTTACTTTACTATCTAAGCTCCAACCCACTCCTGCGGCACCTATTATTTGTTTATTTTCATCAAACAAAGGTATAGTAATGGCTTTAAATGGAGTACCTAATAATTCCTTTGGAACAATGACTCTTAAAGTTTTTTTAGATTGAATAACTTCATATAAGCCATCGCCAGCTCTTAATGGTAAGCCCTCATGTCCTGCGTTAACGGTTTTTCCAGCTTTATAATATACTATTTTCTCTAAATCTGATACTACAAGCATTGCATCTTCATCTTGGAACATATCCTCAAGAACTGTAATGATATTTAACATAGAATCTAACATATTCAAATTCTTCTCCCCCTTAATCTAAAATTAAATAATATATTTAATAACATTTAACATGCCATATAAATATTTTAGCAAAAAATGCTAAAATATAAAAGTTTTTATTGAAAAAATTCTAATATTTCAGTAAAAAGGCATAAAAAGTCATAGATGATGAAAGAAGAATCGTGAAAATATTAACTAAATTGTTTAATCATAGAATATTGAAAGAGAAGCGGATATGAACAGTAGTATACACAATAAAGGCGTAATGATTTTGGCAGGCTTTGTTGGTGAACTTGTAGGAAGGGACATTCCAATATCTTTTAATGCTAATATTGTGTTTGAACAACTTTACTCAGGTATAGATAAAAATAATGTACTAAAATATATAAAAGAAAAAATGATGGAAACGCTAGTTGGGTATAACAACATTTTAAAGAAATCTAAGATTAGCTAGAAGTAAATGAGAATATAGATAAATTAAATATGTGGAAGAAAACAGGAGTAAATGCAAAATAAATCTATATAAATAGTGGATAGGTGATGAAAACTTATTAAGAGGTATAGATAACCCTATTGCGTAATATTTACAACCATGGTATAATTAACCCATGATTTTGATGGGGGTGCAATAATGAAAAGTTTAAAAAAATTAGTTTTAATTGGAGCTGTGGTAGCAATGTCCACTTCTCTCTTTACAGGGTGCAGTTATGAGGGAAAAACACTTTCTGATGCATTTAGTAAAACACAAAAAATCACTAGCTCAGAAAGTAAAACAGAGATTGGATTGAGATTTACTGCAGAAAATCTTTCAGCTGAAGAGCAGAAGGAAGCTGGTAAGGCTATTCCTATGATCAATGGTTCAAAAATGACTATTAATACCAAGGCAAATCAGCAGAAGGATGGTAAGGTTGGAAAAATGCAGGCAGATGTTGCAATGCAGCTAGGAACAATGCCATTAAACATGGGAGTTTGGGCTGATGTAAATATGGCAGATGGTAAAAATGAATTTAAAGAGATTATCAAAGTACCAGCTGCTGAAGCACAAAAGATGGGTGGAAAGCAGTATGTTGTATTAGATAACTCAATGATGGATAAATCAAATAATGCAAATATGTATTTAGCTAAAGCAAGTGAAGATATGCAGAATAAATTCTCAAAAATGATTCTTAGCAGTATGGCAAGTTTTGATCCAGGCTTTAAAATTGTTACAGAAACAGGATATACATATATGAACCTTCCAGATGGAAGAAAATTAGTGCGTACCTTCGAGATTAAGTTAAATGATAAGCAGTTCAAAGATTTAATAAAATATACTTCAAATAACTTAATAAATAACAAGGATGCTAAAGGATTATTAAAGGATTATTTAACTACAGTTACAAAATTGTCTGCTTCAAGCGAGGAAGAAGCAAAAGCTAATCAAGCAGGAATAGATAAAGCTTTTTCAGACTTTGACAAAGGATTACCACAGTTTACAGCACAGATGAACAAAATATTAAATGCTTTTGATGAAGTAACTCTTGTTGGAGATAAAGGAATCGTAATTAAGTATGCAGTTGATGGAGATGGATATGTTGTAAATGAAAAAGGTAATATAGACTTAGTATTTGACTCAGCAAAGCTTATACCAACAGTTGAAAAATTAAGTGGTACAAGCACACAAAATAAACTTACTGGTGTATATAAATTAGGAATTGATTTTAACACAAGTACTTTCAATATAAATAAAAATGTTGAAATAAAGTTCCCAGAGCTTAATAGTGAAAACTCTACAAAATTTCAAGATTTAATTAGTGAATCTAAAATTAAATAGAAATGTAAAACTCCTTGCTGATTATTTACAGCAAGGAGTTTTTTATTTTTTTTGGTCACAGCTTCTAGCTTGTAGAAAAGAAGTATCAAATTACTTTGTTATACTGTCACAATCTTAACAAGTCATCATATTATTAATTAAGGATAAATTCCTTAAATTTTATTTTATTTACTTTCAATATAACAGTGTATTAGTTGTGCAAATTTCTATAGAGGGAGGAAATAAATATGGCAAGTCATAGAAGATCGCACCATTCAAGGGGAAGCCATCCATTTATTAATGAACGTAAAAGTGAAGACATTGATACAAACGAAATGCCATATTATGAAGGGTACAAGAAGTACGTAGATGAATTTGATGAAGATGATTGCAATGAGAAAAAAAATAAGTGCCATGATAGATTAAGACATCCTGATCCATGTTCTGGACATAAGTGTATAACAGTTTGTGGAGAGACTGGCCCTCGAGGACCAAAAGGCTGCAAAGGAGATCCAGGATGCCCAGGACCACAGGGAGAAAAAGGAGACCCGGGATGTCCAGGACCGATGGGGCTACAGGGGCCTGAAGGGTGTCCAGGACCAAAAGGGTGCAAAGGAGATCCAGGCTGTCAGGGACCAAAGGGAGAAAAAGGAGATCCGGGATGTCCAGGACCGATGGGATCAAAAGGAGAAAAGGGAGATCCAGGATGTCCAGGACTGATGGGACCAAAAGGAGAAAAGGGAGACCAAGGATGTCAAGGACCGATGGGACCAAAAGGATGTAAAGGAGACCAAGGCTGTCCAGGACCGAAAGGATGTAAAGGAGATCCAGGATGTCAAGGACCGATGGGACCAAAAGGAGAAAAGGGAGCCCCGGGATGTCAAGGGCCTATGGGACCAAAAGGATGTAAAGGAGACCAAGGCTGTCCAGGACCAAAAGGGTGCAAAGGAGATCCAGGCTGTCAGGGACCAAAGGGAGAAAAAGGAGATCCGGGATGCCCAGGACCGATGGGACCAAAAGGAGAAAAGGGAGATCCAGGATGTCCAGGACTGATGGGACCAAAAGGAGAAAAGGGAGACCAAGGATGTCAAGGACCGATGGGACCAAAAGGATGTAAAGGAGACCAAGGTTGTCAGGGACCTAAAGGAGATCAAGGTCCTCAGGGACAACCAGGAGATGCTGTTGAATGTGCATGCACTGCTCAAATAAAAAATGTGTTAAGGCAAATAATAGAACTGTTCCCTGGAACCACTGTAGTTATTAACTATGAAAATAAAGGTTCAGCTATAGGAATACCAACTTCGATTTTAGATAGTGGTATACTAGTATTATCTAATCCTGCAGGAGTTAAAACTCATAGAATTTCTATTTGTAAGATAGTAGCAATAACTCTTACTTGTAATAACTCTTTGTTTAATCGTGATGGATTACTGAAGATAGCTTTCCTTCCACCGCCAACACCGCTGCCAATAGGCTGTGCAGCTAAATGTGAATCAGCAGTGAGGAACACATTAGAATCACTAATTCGATGCAAAGCAACAGCAAATATAATAGCAGGTGGAAATTTCTTAGAACCAAATAGAGTAACTCATACTGCATATGGAATAGCTGTTCTAGGAACCTCTACTTTAGTATCTACTTGTACTATAGAAGATATTAGATAGACTTTAAAAATAAGAAGGAAATGGTGAACATTTCCTTCTGGTTTTTATTCGAGATTAAAATCAAGGAGGTAGCAATAAATATCATGATTACTATTAGCTTATGTATGATAGTAAAAGATGAAGAAGAAACTCTTGCACAATGCTTAGATTCAATAAAAGACATTGTTGATGAAATAATAATAGTTGATACTGGTTCAACAGATAGTACTAAAGAAATTGCCAGCTTTTATACTACTAAAGTATTTGACTTTAAATGGATTGATGATTTTTCAGCAGCAAGAAATTTTTCCTTTTCTAAGGCCACTAAAGATTATATTTTATGGTTGGATGCAGATGATATTGTATTAAAAGATGATAAAGAAGCATTTTTACAATTAAAACAAAGCATTGAGGAAGATGTTGACGTGGTTATGATGAAATATAATGTGGGTTTTGATGATCTAGGTAATGCTAATCTATCTTATTTTAGAGAAAGATTAATAAAAAGAAGTAATAATTTTAAATGGAAAGACAAGATTCATGAGTATATTGATATAGATGGAAAGATAGTTAACAGCAGCATTTGTATTACACATAAAAAAAGCAAATCTAACCCTCTGAGAAATTTAAAAATATTTAAGAAGATGAAAGCTAGCAGAGGATCTCTTAGTCCTAGAGGTTTATATTATTATGCAAAAGAGCTTTATTTTAACGAGAAATATGATAAGTCTATTTCATACTATAAAAAATTTCTTGATACTAATAAAGGATGGATAGAAGATAATATTAATGCATGCTTGGAGCTTGCACAATGCTATAGAATAAAAAATGATAAAGAAAATGAGTTCATGTATTTAGTAAAAACTTTTAGCTATGATACGCCTAGAGCTGAAACTTGCTGCCAGCTTGGATACTTTTTTAAAGATATTGATGAATATGAGAAAGCAATTTTTTGGTTTGAAACTGCCCTCAGTTTGAAAAAAGATGAAAATAGATGGGGTTTTATAAGGCATGATTGTTATGGATATATACCTTCACTAGAATTATGTACTTGTTATTATAAACTTGGAAATATAGAAGAGGCAATTAAATATAATAAACTGGCTGAACAATTTAAGTCTGATGATAAAGCAGTTCAATATAACAATGAATTCTTTAAAAACTATAATTAAAGTTGAATTTGAAAATGTGAGATTATATAGTATAGGAAGTGTTAACTTTATTTTGTTTTAAAGCTTTTCATCGCTCTTTTGTTTAATACAGATAAATATCTTGCAATATTTATCTGTATTTTTATATTATACTAATATTAGCTTTAAATCTAATGTTTTATAGAGCGTAGAAACTTAATCCATATTCAAATAAATGACAAGCC
The DNA here is from genome assembly GCF_055391695.1 of Clostridium nitrophenolicum. Classification (NCBI taxonomy): domain Bacteria; kingdom Bacillati; phylum Bacillota; class Clostridia; order Eubacteriales; family Clostridiaceae; genus Clostridium; species Clostridium nitrophenolicum. Next base: position 3,779,846 of record NZ_AP042469.1, on the reverse strand, counting down.
AGTATGAAAATATATTTGACTCGTTATTTATTTTCATATACCTAATATACATAATAATTTAAAGACAATATGGACATGCGCTTATAAATATTTTAAACTAAAATATGGTAAGAAATTTTTGGATTTTTAAATATATACTTTATTGTATAAATGGAGGGTACTGTGAAAAATAAGACTATATTATTTCTTATTTCATCCGTTATATTTGCGACAATAGCACTTTCTATTTTAACCATTTTTAATATAGAAAGTGAAATTGGAAATATAACTGTAAAACAAGAAAAAGATACTCTTTCCCATGCAACTGAGCAAATTATGGAGCTTGACATGGTTTTATATGGAATGAATGATGAATTTTTAGAATTAGAAAAGAGCAGCATAAATAATATTGAACAATGGTTTGTACAAAATAAGCAAAATCCTTTAGAAGTAGCGGATGAAGAGTTAAAGAAGCTCGCCGAAAGTTTACCAATTTCAGACATTTACATTATTAATAAGGAGGGTAAAGTTGTACACACTAGCTTTCAACTAGATAAAGGAATAAATTTGATTAGTAAAAATAATTATATGGGAGACTACTTATCTAAAATATATGGTACAGGAAAAGTATACAATCAAGGCATAGAGTTTTCTATGAAAGAAGGAAAACTAAATAGATATACTTACTACAGCCCTTTAAAAAGCGATTATATTATAGAGATATCTGTTGATGTAAAGGAATATATAAGGAAAAAATATGATCTTAGTTATTATAATTTTTTATTTAAAGACTTGTTTCAGTTTCCAAAGTCTTTAGAAAAAGGTGAAATAAATATAGAGATTTATAATAATAATGGAAAATACACCTGGGCTTTATCCGATGAAGGAAAGCAGCTAGATTTGAGAAATGAAGAATTCAAACAATTAAAAAATAACAATGAACTTATTAAGAATAAAGATGGATTTACATATAGGTATTACCAATTAAATACACCATGGAAAAGCTTCGTTCCTTCACAAAAGTTTTATGTAGAAATGAGATATGATTTTACTGCACTTGAAAGGATAAAAAAGCAGACAATAATAAATTCCATAAAAAGTTCTTTATTTATAATAGCCATTTTCTATTTTTTTATCAGGAGATTTCTAAATAATTTTATTATGAAAAAAGTACAAAAAATTAATAATAGTCTTTTAGAGATTTCTAAAGGAGACTATTCACAAGATATTATAATTGCAGGCAAAGACGAATTTTCACAAATTGCATCAAATATAAATATCATGAAAGATCGTATTAAAGATAGAGAAACTAAAATTAGTACAATGGCATATTATGACAGCATAACTGGGTTACCCAACAAAGAGTTATTAAAAGAAGAGATAGATGAAAGAATATATATGCGTGAATGTAAAGGTACTTGTTCAATGATAATTTTGCAAATACATAATTTTAAGCAGATTACAGATATCGTAGGACATATTGCAGGAGAAGAAATATTGTTAAGTATAGCTACTTTTTTAAAGACTAAATGGAAAACTGCATTTATATCCTGCAAAAGTGATAATGAATTTGCTATACTAGAGGATTTTCTAAATTTTCATCATATGAATGAAAAAATAAAGGATTTAATGAAGGATCTTCAGAAAGAAGAATTTATCCCAAGTAAGAGTTTGATCACTATTTTCAATGCTGGGGTTGTGATATATCCAGAACATGGAACTACAAGTGAGGAAATACTAAAAAATGGAGAGCTTGTACTTCATCATATCAAGAACAAAGGACATAATGAATATATGTATTATTCCCAAGAGATGGAGAAAAGCTTAATTAATCGTTTAGTTATGGAAAAGGAACTAAAAGAGGCTTTAGTAAAAGACGAAATTAAAGTAGTATATCAGCCTAAGATTAACACAAGAACCGGTAGAATTAGCAGTGCAGAAGCTCTTGTAAGGTGGGAAAAACAAGATGGACAAAAGATATTTCCCGATGAATTTATTCCACTAGCTGAAGAAACAGGATTGATTATTGATATTGGAAATTATGTATTAAAAAAATCTTGTATGCAGCTAAAGGAATGGCATGAAAGAGGACTATCAAACTTAAAGGTTAGCGTAAATCTTTCTGTAGTTCAATTCCAACAAAAAAATCTTATAGATGTGATAAAAAATATAATACAAGAAACAAAATTAGAACCTAACCTATTGGAGTTGGAGATTACAGAATCCTCACTAATGGAGGATATATCCGAATGCAATAAGATATTGAAGGAAATAAGAGAATGTGGAATTAATATCGCTCTTGATGACTTTGGAAAAGGGTATTCTTCATTGAATTACTTAAAAAGTTTACAGATTGATGTTCTAAAAGTAGATAAAGCATTTGTAGATAACATTGTAAATTTAGAGGACAAACAGGTTATTATTGATGCCTTAATTCAAATGGCACATGGACTAAATATTTCAGTTGTTGCTGAAGGAGTAGAAACTTCTATTCAGGCAGAGTATTTAAAAAATCAAAAATGTGATGAACTACAGGGATACTTTTTTAGTAAGCCTATAGATACAGAAACTTTCGAAAAACTACTGACCGATGGTATAAAGTTTTGGTAAAAATATAATAAACAAAATAGGCTTAGGATATAATCTTATACCCTAAGCCTGTATCCAGCTCCCCATACAGTTTCAATATACTGAGGATTGGATGGAGAAGACTCTATTTTTTCTCTCACTCTTCCAATATGTACTGTAACAGTAGCAGTATCGCCAAGAGCATCAAAGCCCCAGATTTTTTCAAATAATTCTTCTCTGCTAAATACTCTATTGGGATTTTCAGCTAAATAAAGTAATAGGTCAAACTCTTTTTGAGCTAAACTTACCTCAGTGCCGTTTATAAGAACTTGTCTTGAGTCTTTAATTATTTCTAGTCCTCTTATAGTTATAACATTATTTTTTGACTTTGGTGTAAATTTACTTTTTATTCTTTCGTAGTTTTGAATGTGAGATTTAACTCTAGCGACTAACTCACCAGGGCTAAAAGGTTTTGTAATATAGTCATCAGCTCCAAGGCTTAAGCCTTTAATTTTATCGATTTCTTCTTTTTTGGCAGAAACCAATAAAACAGGAATATCCTTATCTTCTTGTATACTGCGTAAAATACTAAAGCCATCAATTTTAGGAAGCATAATATCAAGAATTATTAAATCAAATTCCTTCTCTTTTATAGTATTTAGGCCTTGTACACCATCAGTACATACACTAACTTCAAACCCTGAAAGCTCTAGATAATCCTTTTGAAGTTCAGCAATACTTAAGTCATCCTCAACTATTAAAATTCTTTTCATAATAACCTCTCTATTTTTATGATATTTTTGCTAATGATATTATAATACTTGTACCCTCATTTTCACAGCTAACAGCCCATATTTTCCCTTTATGGCCTTCAACAATTTGTTTTGCAATGGCAAGACCTAGCCCACTGCCCTTTGTCCCGCTTCTTGCTAAGTCAGCTCTATAAAATCTATCAAATATTTTATTTATATCATTTTTATCAATACCAGATCCATTATCCTTTATTTCAATGATAATGCTAGAGTTTGTTTCTCTCAACATTATAGTAATTTGTCCAGTCTCTTTGTTCATATATTTTCGAGAGTTATCAATAATATTTAGTATAACTCTCCTCATTCTTTCTCTATCAATTATAAAATATTTTGATTCCTTTAAGTCGTTTTTTAAGTATATTTTTATATCAGATTTTTGAAGTTCAGGTGCACTTTCTTCAATACAATAATCAAAATACTCAGCAATATCTGTTTTCTCATAATTAAAGGGAATTTGGTTTAAATCTAGTTTAGAATATAAAAGCAGATCATCAATCATAATATCAATCTGTTCAGCTTTTGAATAAATAGTTTTTAAGTATTTTTCTGTTTTCTCAGGAGTATTTGCAACACCGTCTAAAATTCCCTCTACATATCCCTTTATAGAAGTTATAGGAGTTTTTAAATCATGAGATATGCTGGAAACCAACATCTTTCTATTATCATCGTACTTCATTTTCATACGAACGGAGTCCTTCAGTTGTATTCTCATTCCTTCGAAATCTGCACACAATTCTCTAATTTCCCTATCACCGCTCTCTACGATTTCAAAGTTTAAATCACCTCTGCTAATTTCTGCAGTAGCTTTTTTTAGAAGTGATATAGGTGTTAATATTCTCTTTGAAAAAAGATAGGACATAAATATATTTATAGCTACAAAAGAAATAAAAAATATAATAACAATGGCTATAATAAATTTATTAAAAATATCAGTTGATTTTTCCAATGGAGCTAATAATATAATATTTCCTGTAGAGTTGTCTTTAAAATTAAGTGAAGATGTTTCAACTATATAAGAGATATTGTCAATTTTTACAGCTTTTTTAAGAGATTTAGTGTTTATTTCTTCTAAGCACCGTTCTATATCAATTTTAGTAATATCTTTTGAGGCAAATATAATATTATTGTTCTTAATTATTATGACTTCTCCATTTATGGCTGAAAGCTTTTGATATAAGTATTCTTGAAATCCAGCAACTTCAATGCTTTCAGGATTTAACTTTGAGACATCTTTTACCGCATTTATCAACTCAAATTTTGTAGCTGCAAGTTTTTTGAAATTATCATAGCTTATATTTGTACTAAAAACTTTTGAGGATACAAACATAAAGATGAAAATTGTTAAACATACAATAATAAATGGAACTACAACAGTTATAGTATTAAAAGTAATTAGACGTTTTTTTATATCCATTTCTTCACCTTACATAATCTGTAGAATTTTTAACTTTATTATAAATAGGCACACTTAAATACACTGAAAGTTTTTTAAAACTCTTTTTTATCAAATAAATAATAACTTCCTGTAAATAGTAGTATAGCATAACTGAGCATCATCATAAACTGACGAAAGATTTTTAAGAAGGAAACATTGTTCATAATCCATAGAGTATACCAATCTAACATGCTTGTGAAAAACAAAGCAGAAAAGCTAGAAAAAACAATTCCAAGTGTTTTGAAAACAATAAAAATAAGAATAGATACAAAAAACACTCCTATTCCGCTTTTCAATATATTTGTAAGAAGTACAATAACTAATGATAAAACTAGCATTGGGATTAGTGTTACAAAGTATGAAACTAATACTTTAATAATACCTTGTGCTGTAAAGGGGCTTGAATTGAAAATAAAACCTGCTAAGGTTGAAAAAATCATTACAAACAGAAGATTTACAAAAACGAATAACATTATAGAAACTATCTTTGCTGTAAAAAATTTCAGCCTTGAAATTGGTCTTGTAAGTGCAATTTTCATAATGTTTTGAGAGAATTCACCTGAAAAACTATCTATAGTAACAAGTGCAGTAAATAGGGGAAGAATTGTGTTAACAACTACAGAAAGCACAAGCAAAGGAAATTCCATACTAGAAACTCCACGTACTCCAAAACCGCTCCTTAGGCCAATAATAGATACTTGTCCTATTACTATGAAAATAAGTGACACTACTGCTGCCACTAAAACTTTCTTCTTTTTATATAATTTTTCAATCTCATTAATTAAAGCTGCTTTAAATTCTACCATTTCTTTCTACCTCGCTGATAAAATAATTTTCAAGAGAAGCATAGTTATTTAATATATTTTTAGTATTATCTACATTAAGCATCTTGCCATTATATAGCACTCCAATACGAGTACAGGTGAGTTCAACATCATGGATAAGATGGCTTGAGATAAAAAATGTGGTTTTTTCTTTTTCTGCAAGTTTCTTTATAATATTTCTTACATCAATCATTCCTTCAACATCAAGACCATTTAAAGGTTCGTCTAAAATAACTACTTCAGGCTTAGACAAGAGCGAAGCTGCAATTCCTAGCCTTTGCTTCATTCCAAGGGAAAATTTTCTTGGTTTTTCATTTTTATACTTTAAAAGACCTACAAGTTCTAGAACTTCTTCTATTCTTTTATTGTCAACGTTTTTATAATATCGTGAAAATTGCTTTAAATTTTCAAAGGCTGTTAAATAAGAATAAGATTCAGCAGTTTCTATAATACATCCAACTTTTTTCATAGCTTGTTCAAATTCATCCAAAATACTATGTCCCAAAATCTTAACATCACCACTGTCTGGCTTTATAAGTCCAGTCATGATTTTCATTGCAGTAGTTTTACCAGCTCCATTAGGACCTAAAAATCCAAAAATATCGCCTCTATGTATATCAAGGTTAATATCTGTTATACCTCTTCCATTTTTATATATCTTAGAAAGTTCTTTAATTTCAATAACCTTTTCCATTTGCATACCTCCCAAATTATAAATAATACGACACATTTTTTATAGAAAAATTAACTAGAAAGTTAGCTTATACAGAGGGATATGTTTCCAAAGCTGAAGTAGATTTAAAAACTTTGTGTCAGTCTTAGTGAAGGGTTTTAAGAGAACCTTATATGACGCTCCTCTTCCTTACGTCAGAGGAGTAAGCGATTCACACAAAATCAGCACTCTGTGTAAGCGATCATCTCAAAATCATAGATTTTGGATGCCTGCTTAAGATTTTGGTTCTTTGCTTAAAACACAAGATTTAGACTGACTAAAAGTTTTTAACGTGCTGAAGCTTGGAAACATATCACGGCGTATAAGCTAACTTTCAGCTTAGTACCATATATAAAGTTTTATGTCGCAAAATTTTTATAATATTAATTAAATACTCTACTATATTCACCGTCGGATATTAAGTTTCCATTCATATTTTCGTTTATATTAAAGTATACTTTTGCTGAATGAGGATTAATAGATATATTTCCTTTAACATTAGCGCCTGAGGAACTAGTAGCAGTGAAAGGTGCATTAAAATGATCTTTTTCAAATGTTGCACTAAATTTCAAGTCTTTTTTATTAGCTGCGTATTCTTCATAACCTTTAGCATACTCTTCATGGTAGCTTCCGCTAACGCTCTTAGAATCTATTTTTTCAATATCTACAATTCTCTCCCCTATTTTTTGGAATTTATCATCTTTTTCTATTAAAATATCAGTTTTATATTTTCCAATATATTTTGAAGGATTAGATAACTTATCATAATCTCTTTCTATACTTTTTTCTACCTTCTTGCCAGATAAATCAGGTTTTTTTACAGTAGTTGAGTTAACTCCTGTAATTTTAACTAATAACTCAAAAGTTATATTATGCTCTTTGCCGCTTTCATCTTTACCAGAAAGAATTCCAGTACCAAGAACACTTTGCATTAATCCATCTTTACCTGTTACCATTTTTCCTTTAACTTCTTTTACAAATATATCTTTTGTAATTTTAGGCATGTTGTTTTCATTATTAGGTCTGTTACCAAATTCATGCTTAGATTGAAGAGATACTACTGCATTAATTAGTGCTGGAATCTGTGCTTCACTTAAAGAACCAGATAATTCTTTGCTTCCATCTGGATTTTGAGTAACTATAACAGAATCTTTTAAATTACCTACAAGAGCATCTGCTATTCTTTCAACATCTCCTGCTTCTTTCTGTTTAAAAGGATTTTCAAAGGATTTAACCTCTCGAGGGCTTTTATACTCACTTACATAATAAATATTTTGATCGCTATCTTTGTTTATAAAACCATTTTTGTCGGAATAGTAATAGTTTTCTTTCTTAGTAGAACCCTCTACTCTTGTTGATACATTTTCCATAGCCTTTTTTGATGTATCATACTTATTAAGTGAGTTTTCGGAATAAACGAGAGTACCATTATCCTTTACAACAAAAGACATATCTACAGTATAATTTGAAAGTTTAGTTGTACAACTTTCTGCTGTATACTTTAGAGAATCTTTAAGTTGGTCATAGCCGCTTTTAGACACTACTTCAGCCATAGCGGTAGTAGCAAACATTAGAGTACCTACAGCAAAACTTAAAATCATTGCTGTTTTCTTCTTAAATTTCATTTTTTACCATCTCCTTTTAGTTTTAAATTAGTTCATAATATGAAAGCCTTTCATAATTCTATTTTAAAGGGAGTCTCTCTATTTTCTATAAACTAATTATAAACAAAATATAAACTTTGTGCATGAAAAATGATTTACCTATCATAAAGTTTTATATCTATAAATACCTAAAAGTTATCCCTAATATTTTGATTTTTGTTTAGTTCTTCATTTTCTTGTGATTATTTATTAATAAATATTAAATTCTTATATTTTACTGAACTTTTTGTAATGTCACTTTAAAAAACATGTATGTGTGATAAAATATTTATAGTAGTAATAGTATACTAATTTATACTATATTTAAAGAAATTATTTTCTTTGTAAAGTTTTTACTAATAAATGTTAATAAAATAAGTAAATAAAGATGGGGGATATAAAGAATGATTGATGAGAATCAACAGGAACTTCAAGAATTAACAGATGAAGTGGAAATAATACTTTCTGTAAAAGATAATATTTCCCATGAAGAAATAGATAATTTCGTAAATAAATTTAATTCGTTATCAGAATATAATGTAAGAAAAAAGATTGGAGAAATCACTGGCGATTCTACATACATACAGAACTTTATAGATAAAACTAATGAAATTGTAAGTAGCAATCAAGGTGATACACAAAATGATACTTCAGAGAAAATTGATGTACTTGAAACATCCAATGTTTTTTTAGAAGCTCAAGATACGATTAATACTGGTGTTGTGGAAAGTACTATAATAGAAGATAAAATACAGGATAAAAATATAGAAAACAGTGTATTTAGCGAAGGTAATATTCCAGAAGTTTCTTTTATAAAAGCTGATATTAAATATGGACAACTTTCATTAGAATGGGGATGGCCAGAAGGCATAAGCAAGGCTATTATATGTTACAGGATGGATAGATTTCCAATAGGGCCAACAGATTGCTGTGCTTCACAGTTTATGGTTAAAAGGGAGTACGATGATGAAAAAGGAGAGTGTTTAATTCATAAGGCAGTAGAAGGAAACTACTATTTTTGTATATATATTTCGGCTGATTGTAATGGAAAAACACTATATTCTGAGGGGCAAAGAAGACTTGTGGTAAATAAAATACCTTCAGAAATATTCTATGAAATAAGACATAAGAAGAGTCTCCTTGGAAAACTTAAGGGGGCGGAAATAGTTTTATCTACTACCGATAAAGAAATAAATTTGCCACAACTTGAATTGGTTGGTAAGTTTGGCAATATGCCTCTTCAGAAATCAGATGGTAAAAGTATACTTAATATAGACTATCAAACTATTACTACCGATAAACCTATAACTTTAAATTTGTCTATTGAAAATATAGGTAGAAACATGTATGTAAAGTTATTTTTCTTAGACGACAGTAATAGCAAGTTGTACAGAATAATATCACCGGCAAAAGAAAAATTATATTTTAAATAGTTAATAGCTATTGCAGTTAAGGAGGAACAATGAAATGAAGCTTAATTTAAAGAAAAAAGATTATTATATATGTCCATATTGTTTTTCTAAACATGATTTGAATGATGTAAGTTTTATATGTAAGAATGATCCAGAAGGATGTGAAAATGCAAGAGAGGGTATTTTTCTCAGATCTAAAAGAGGAGAGAGTAAAAAAGAAATGCCAGACTCTATTTTCTGCACTGAGTGCGGAGAAAAAACAAATGTAAAAATATGTCCTACATGTCATGAGGAACTACCTTATGCTATAGGACAATATGATAATTTAGTCTTTGCAGTAATAGGGGCAAAAGAAGCCGGGAAAAGTCATTATATTGCAGTTTTGATTGACAAAATAATGAATGAAATAGGTTCGGCTTTCAACTGTAGCCTCTCGGCGGTAAATGATGCAACAATTAAAAGATATAGAACTGATTTTTATGACCCTGTTTTTAAAAGAAATGAATTAATAAGAGTAACTCGTTCAGCTAAGACAGACTCATCTGTAAAGCAACCTCTTATTTATAATCTTACCTTTACGGAACAGGGAATGTTTGGCGGACTATTTAAAGGTAAAAGGATAAGCAACGTTGTTACCATTGCCTTTTTTGATACTGCAGGTGAAGACTTAGATTCTGAAGATACAATGAAGGCCGTAAACAGATACATATATAATTCCTCAGGTATTATATTTCTACTTGACCCGCTTCAGTTAGAAAATGTAAGAGAAATGCTTCCAGCAGGAACACCACTGCCAGAACAAAACACCGAAATAGAAGACTTGCTTTCAAGAACGGCGAACCTTATTAGAAAAGCAAACAACGTGAAGGTAGATAAGCTTATTGATATACCTGTGGCTGTAGCTTTTTCAAAAATAGATGCAGTTGAATCTTTAGTAGATCCATCAAGTTGTATAAATTACTCAAGTAAACACATAAACAAAGGAAGTTTTGATATTTCAGATTTTCAAGATATGAACGGAACTATGGAATCCTTAGTTAGAAGTTGGGGTGGAGAAAACTTTGCAAATCAATTAAGTTCAAATTTTAAAAATCATGCTTATTTTGGAATAACTGCACTAGGCTGTAATCCAGAAAGCAGTAGGATTTCAAAATTGAGACCTCATAGAATAGAAGATCCATTTCTATGGTTACTATATGAACATAAATTAATAAAGGCAGAAAAAAGGAAGTGATTCAGCTATGGCAGTTCAACAGCTTTTTTACACCTCATGTAAGAAGGGACTGTCTTCCGGAATGGGATTTCAAACCTATTCTATATCAAGGGGAATTACTGAGGAGGAGAGAAAAGAAATAGAAGGTTATTGTGTTTATATACCTCCAGACAACCTTCCAACACAACCTTCAGATAAAGAAATAGATGAGTTATTTCCGATAGCATTTTCTTCTTTTAGATTAAAGACGGGAAAATACTGTATTTCTTCTGCCAAATATGTAGGTAAAGATTACTCAGGGAGATATGGGAATTATTTTTGTCATGTACTTGTATCTGACAAGCCATGGCCCTTCTATCCTATAGAGCTTTATGGATCAATTACCTTTAGAACTGGGTTGACTTCTGAAGAAGAAAATATGTCAGAAATAGAGTATCTACCACAACTAGAGGAAATACATTTAGGTAATTCTATTTGTTTTGATTCAATAGGCAATTTCTTGAAGAGGGCAGATGTTGGAAAAAGAAGTAAAGGCTTTATAGAATTAATGAAGTCAGCTATAGAATTTAATAAGACTGAGAAAAAAATAATATTTTGTGATTATAAAGACAACACTGCATACTGGATTGGAGCAGTGCAAATGTCCTTACCTAGGAAATTAGCACAGCAATTTAGCTTTACTACCTATTGTTACAATCCCGATGATGCTTCTTATATGATTTGTGCTGCAGACAGAGAAGGAAGTAAATTTAATTTTAGAGATAATCAAAAGTCTTATAAATATAATGTTTTTGACTTTATTAATGGGCAGAATTCGGATTTGGCCTATAATAGTAGTTTTATAAAGAGAGCAGAAGTAGGATATACAGTTTCAAAGGAAACATTTTTACCTTTTATATGCTTTCTCGATCAATTTGAATATAATGTTCTAGATGAAAATATAGATAACTGCGTGTGCTTGTATAACATGGTAAATAGAGGAGTTGAAAAATCAACTATAGAAGATGTTAAAAAGGCGGTAAGTTTTGCGGTTAACTATAAATCTATTCAGGCTTATAGACAGCTTTTTCAGCAGCTTGATCCTAATCTTGAAAAAATTAGTACGCAAGTAGATGTTGAATTAGCAGAGATGATAACAAAATTTTTATTTATGCTAGGAAGAGAAACTAATGATAGTGAACATGTAAGAAAAGCTTATGAGTTCTATTTTAATTCTATACATTATTTAGTCATGGATAATGAAGATATCAATGTAGAAGATATATTAAGATTACATGAAAGAATAAGGAAAATAGAAGAAGTTACTCTTGGACAATTTGTAAAGTTATCTCTTCATAGGTCTAGGATAAAAGAGCTTCAAACTTACCTTGAAGGAGGTAAAATAAGACATGCTAAATTTTATTTTAGGTCTTTGATTAGCGATATTATGGCATTTAACAATAAGTACAGTGATGGTGATGGAATAGATCTTTTCAATATAAAATCAGAAGACGCTAAAAATATAACTATACTTTTGAACAAATGCTTAAGTATACTTATAAAATCTTCAGAGGACATTTTAGATATTCTTCATACTTTAAAATATAAATATGAATATTTTCCGGAAATAATTATCAAGGCATATTCTATTAATAATTACTTGTATAAAGACAACAGCATTGAGGAGACCTTAGTAAGATTTATTATAGAAGAAGGAAGAATAGATGAAGAGTGGAAAAAGAAGATATGTACATGTATAAGCCAGTTAACTAATGCAAATGACTTCTTATTTTCTATATACAGCATCGAATTAAGAGATGAGAGTAATAAAAAAGAATTTTTTATATCTTATTGTTATAAAGTCTTTAATTATTTTGAAAATTATAGAGAGAAAAAGTTCTCGGATGCACTTAAGCTGTATTTAAGTTTATGTGAAGATGGAGAGCTCTCTTTAGAGGAGTATAAAGAAATTATAAGTTATATAAATAAAAAGTCCTTATGCCAATATATAGATAAAGATGTACTAAAAGTACTTTTTATAGAGTTAGAAGATAAAATTGATGTAGAGAAGGTAGCCTTAGAAAGTTATACAATTAGAAAAATGTTTGAACTAAAGAGTAAATGTAATATAAAAACACCTTGTAATATAATAGAGCTAATTTATAGTATACAGAAGATTGAAGAAAGTGATGCATTACTTAAAATAAATAACCTAGAAAATCTTAAAGTTGACTTTCTAAATATAGATACTAAGAGCTATGAAAAGCTCTTAGAAAGTTTTCTTAATAATTTATGTGTATACCTTCAGAGTCCATCTGAACACGACAAAGTAAAGAAGGCTTTATTTTGCTTAGAATATGAAGAAATTTATTATAGCAAATACTTTGATATCTTAGATGATATTGTTCTTACTAAGCAATACAAAGATATACTAAAATCTAACAACAGGGAAGGCTATCAAGTATTTATTGATTTCTTAATATTCCTGTTTAAAAATGACATGAAGGTAAAGGAAAAAACAGAAGAATGCTTAGAAAATAGAATTATAAATATACTAAAAGAAAGCTCTGAAAAAAAGTTGGAGGTTTATGATAATTATTTCAAAAGAAAAGTTAACGCTTATAAAAATAGAGTGGAAATTATAGAGAAGTGGTCAATAATCAAGGGTAAAGCAAGAGAGAAAAAACAAAAAAGAAACCCTTTCAACCTTTTTAGAAAGTAGTGAATAGTTTTAAATCGAAGGGAGTGATTTTTTGGGAGGAATACTTGAAGCTATAGGAGCTATTTTTATAGTATTAGGATCAATAATAGCTATTATAGCTGGAGCTGTCATAGGAATAGGTGAAGGATTTTTTAAAACTGTAGATAGCTATTTTAGAGGTTTAAGATACAGCATTCATAAAGGAAATTCACTGAAGACCAAAAGAGAGTTTTACGAACCAGCAGAGGAAAAATATTTTTTCTACAAGCAGTATGAGGATTTAAATAATACATATAAAAGTGCGACTTCTGTTAATAAGGGTAAAATTCTAGTTTTAAAGCAGCAGTTGATAAATGGATCATACTTTACGTTTGGCAGGATAAAAGCTGCGCAATTTATCATATACATAATTGGTAATGCTTTAAATGCAATTTGCTTTTTTATACATTTTTTGATAATTACAATTATAAGCATACCTATTTATATATTTTACTTCATAGTTATAGCCATGGAGAAAATAAAGTTTACAAGGGAAAAAATATCAGGCGTTTGCCCTCATTGTCATATAAAGTTCGATATACCTTATTACATATGTCCAAGCTGTGAAAAAGTCCATAAAAGATTAGAAGCGGGACCATATGGAATTATGAAAAGAACTTGTGTATGTGGTGAGGTAATCCCTTCAACTAATTTTGCAGGTAGAGCTAAGCTTAGAGCTGTATGTCCTAGATGCTCTAAGACTATTGAAAGCAAGGAAACATCACCGATATGTATACCTATAATAGGTGGAGTATCTGCTGGAAAAACCTCTTTTATGTACTCTACATTAAACACTTTAATAAATGATCTTGCAAAAGCAAAAAAGTGGAATATAAGATTTTTAAATGAAAAAGAAGAATTAAAGATTAGGGAATGTCTAGATACATTAAACAAAGGGGTCTTACCTAGAAAAACTATTAAGCAGGATACAGTACCTTATAGTGTTTTTATAAATTCAGATAAGTTTCGTAGTGAGAAACTCTTGTATATGTATGATATTGCAGGAGAGTATTTTGATATAAGAGCTTCTATTAGAAGGCACAATTATTATAAATATACTGATGGGTTGATTTTTATAATAGACTCCCTCTCTATAGAAGGAGTGGTAAAGCGTATTTCAGAAAAGCAAGAGTTTATAAAGAGTAGTCCTAGTAATACAAACGTAAATGATTTATTAGATCGCTTTATATTAGGATTGAGAGAAGTTAGAGAAATAGAACTTAATAAACTTATTGATATACCTGTTGCAGTTATTGTAAATAAGATGGATGTGTTAGAGGGCCAAGAAAATATTATAGAGTTTCTTAAAGATTCAGGAGAAGAAAAATTAATACGAAAATTTGAACACAACTTTTCAAACTATCAGTTTTTTTCCTGTAGTGCTTTAGGGCATTTAAGTGTTGGAGAACCCTATAAGTCACAGGGAATATTTAAACCTGTAGAGTGGATTTTAGGGCAGACAAATCAAGATATGAAGTAGATAAATTAAAGAAGTGTATTGTAACATATACTAGATATAATAAGGAGTGTTATTATTGTGAAAATTAAAACTAAATGGATTTTAACTGTAGTTTTAATATATGTATTTCAAATAGTTTTTATACCTTTTTCAAAGGTACATGCCAGTCAATCTTCATCTAATATGGATGTAATTTTTGTATTGGATTCCAGCGGATCGATGAAAGAAAGTGACCCTGAAGAAATAAGAACGGAAGCTATAAAAATGTTTCTTGATATGGGGCAAATACAAGGAAATAAGGTAGGACTTGTGGCATATTCAGATAGTATAGTAAGAGAACATAATCTTGATAGTATAAGTTCAACTGAAGATAAAGATAGAATAAAAAATATGGCTTCTAATATTCCTTTTGGACAAAAAACCGATACGGGATATGGCTTACTTGAAGCAGCAAAATTGTTGGATAGTGGTCATGAAAAAGGACATGAGCCTATGATAATCCTTTTATCGGATGGCAAAAATGACCCTCAGAGAAGTGTACAAGAATCTTTAAATGATTTAAATAATGCTCTTAACATATGTAAGAGCAAAGGTTATCCTGTATATACTATAGGTTTAAATTATGATGGTACCGTAGATAAGGCTCAACTTAGCGAAATATCTAATTCAACTAAAGGAAAAAATTACATAACTAATACTGCTGCAGATCTTCCTAATATTCTTACAGATATTTATGCAGATAACTCAAAGTTGAAAGTTCAAGATGGAGGCACTATTACTGGAAATGGAGATTTTCAAGATTTAAAAGTTAACATTCCAAATTCAAATGTGTTAGAAGCAAATATATCTATGCTTTCTGATAAGCCTATAGAGTTAAAGCTATTAGATCCATCTGGTAAAGAAGTAGCAATACCATCATCAAATGCGGTTTTTACCTCATCAAAGAAATATTCAATGCTTAAGATAGTTAAGCCTGTAGAGGGTCAGTGGACTGTAAGAGTTAAAGGCATTAGTGGAAGCAATATAAAAGTAAGTTACATATTTAATTATGACCTTCAAATACAAGCAAACATTACCCCTAAAAATCCAAGTAAGGGAGATAAAATAAATATAGAATCTTATTTTACAAGTAACGGTCAGAAAATATCCGATAAAGAGCTGTATAATAATATGAAAGCAAAGCTTCTTGTTAAGAATTTAAAGGACAACTCTCTTAAAGAAGTGCCGCTAAGCGTTGCAGAAAGCGCATTTAAAGGAGAATTCCAGCTTCCAGGAGAAGGAAAATATGAACTAAAAGTAAGAGTAGACGGAAATAGTTTTTATAGAGAAAGTGCGGCTATAATTATAGGAGATGAGAGTGCTAAATCTCAAGCAAGCGGAATTTCTAAAAAAGGTATATTTCAAAACCCTATAATTCTAGGTGTGATTGGAGCTATTTTGGCAGCTGCTTTAATTTATGTTATATATGTTTTTGTAAAAAAGAATCGCATACAGGGTTTTGGAAGAGTAGAGCTTCAAATTAGAGATGAAAATACTGCTGAAGTTTTACCACCTCAATTTAGGAATTTAGATGGTTATACTGGGAGCTTTACACTTTTTGATGTACTGGGACTTAAAGAAGAATATTCAGAAACAGAGAACATAAAATTTGTATTTAAAAATGATGATAGTATAGAATTAATTAATAAATCAGACTGTGTTATCCAAAAATCAGGTAAAAAGTTAGATAATGATTCTATAGTGACACTTTATAATAAAAATAAGGTAACAGTATTCTTAAATAAGGTACCTAAAAGTATTATAGTGGAATTTCATGCTAAATAGGATGATAAAATGGAGGAATTAATATGAACACTAGAGTTAGAGAGCATCTCCAGGACCTTGATGTAAGCAAGGGTGGAGGAATTATAAGTGATAAAATACGTATTGAAACAATAGAAAATCCAGTACTTATAATAGGACTTGGAGGAACTGGTATAGATGCTATGCTAAGATTAAAATACCAGATCAGCAAAAGATTTATTTTAGAAGAAGACATTATTTCAAATACAAGAAAGGATAAGCCTAGAAAAGTAGAATTTTTAGGCTTTGAAACAAATCAAAAGGAAAAAACAAAAAGGTATCCTGCTACAGGTGGAGTAGGTCTTGACCCTCAAAGTGAGCTTGTAATGTTATCAAATGCAGAGATAAGGTCTATCCTAAATGATAGAGCAATACTAGATGATTGTATTAAAGAATGGCTGGCACCAGAACTGTCCTCAGAAAGTGGTGCTGATGGTGCTGGTGGAGTCAGACAGATAGGAAGATTGCTTTTATTTACTAAAATTAATGAAATAGTTGATTGTATAGAAAAGAAGATAAGACTTCTTCAAGAAGATACTGACCAACCGCTTCATGTATTTATTCTTTCAGGACTTTCAGGAGGAACTGGTGGAGGAACTTTTATTGACATTGCCTACATAGTAAGAGGAATTATGCATAGCATAAATGGTGCCAAGGGCAATGATAGAGTTAATATTATGGGATATTTATTTACACCAGATGTTAATTTATCAAAGACAGCCGACAATCAGTCTTCTCAATCTTATATTATAAAAAATGGATTTGCAGCTCTTAAAGAATTGGACTACCTTATGGGAATAGGAGATAGGCATGAAAGATTTAAACAAAAGTATAGAAATAGACTTACTGTTGACTCACCAATGCCTCCATTTAATTTATGTCACTTGATTTCTGCAACCAATATTGATGGCAGACCTATGAGTAACGCCTATGATTATTGTATGAATGTTACGGCAGAGAATATAGTAAACTTTATGTCTAATGAGGTAAGGGAGTCAGGAGGAGAGTTTGCAATACAGGACTATATTAGTAATTTGAAGCAAAATACTGACAACATGGCTAAACCTTATATGTCAAATTATAAGTATACAATGATAGGCGCATCTTCTGCAGTGCTGCCTCTTGAAGAAATAACCACATATCTTGCTTATAAACTTTTTGTGAAAATGCAATATATGTTTGATAATGTACCAACAGAGCAGGAGGTAGATGCAGTAATAAGACAACTGAAGTTGGATGAAGATGCAGTAATTGAAAGATTCGAGGAGCAACTTCAGAGCAGAAAACCTCTAACTGGTTATAAAAATAGAGAAAAATATAGCTATGATAATGTAATAAAAAAGCAATCAGTAGACATTGATGACGACATGAAGGAATATTTAAGGGATTGCACAAATGAGTATAATAAAGTAAAAACTCAGTATCCAGGTGAAGTTCAAAAAAATGTAAGAGAAATAGTAGATGGAATTTTTAAAGACGCTAAGAAGGGACCATTTTATGCATCAAGATTATTATTTTCAAGCAGTTTTTGTATTGTAAAGACGATCGAAGCAGAAATAACTTCACTACAAGAAAGACTTTCAAATGTTTCCAGGGAAATAAAATTTAAGAGAGAGTTAGCTGAGGATAAGTTCATCGAAGCAAAAAAAGCAATTTTATTTACCAAGGAGAGTAAGAAGAATGACTACATAGAAGAGAAAAGTGAAGAGTATATACTAAGGTCTGAAGAAGAAAGAATCATGAGAATGATAGAGTTCTATAGTAAAGTAATTAGTGATTTAAGTGATCTAAATAACAAAATTTATAGAGTCTATACTGAAATACTTAACGAGTTAAACAAAATATTTAAAGAAGACGGGGATATACTTGCCAAGGGAGAAGAAATAGAAGGAGCACTAGGAAGAAGCTATTCTTGGACAGTAGTAAGTGTACCAGATTTAAAAGATTATATTGAAAATATAGTAAATAAAGAGACTGCTGATGAATTAGTAAGAAGATTTTCTAATAAGCTTTTAGAGGAGTCTCAAAAATGGTTAGATGAGGTTCGTATTGATATTGTAGGGTCAATATCTGATTTTGTATCTGAAGAATATGGAGGAGTAATAACTCAATCAATGGAAGAATTTTTGACTCTACAGTATGGAAAAGATGAGTCAATTATCAACATAGTTAAAAATCAAATTGCTCCTAGGCTTGATAAAGATGCAGTTCCAATCTTCCATTTAAACAATATGGAGGCAATAAATTTTCCATCTTGGAGTATGGTTTCTGTTCCAAGAAATGCTAAAAAAATCCTTGAAGGAATTACAGAATATAAGAAAAATTCCAATACAGGTAATTCGTTGAATATAAAAGAGAGTATGGTGACTAATAGAATATTCTGGTTAAATACAAAAAATGGAGTGCCTCTATATTCTTATACTCCAATAAAGCACTATGAAGAAATATATGAAAATACATTATTTGAACATGATGGTATAGGAAGACACCTATATCAAAATGGGGATAAAAACTGGGTATACCTTCCTTCTCCAATTCCAGAGCAGTCATGGGGTACGACTTATGTAAATAAGAGATTAAAGAGCTATAATGCTGAGGTAAGAAGCTTATTTGATAGAGCTATAGAATTTGGATGTATTGTAAACACCGAAAAAGGTAGTAATGAAAAATATAAATGCAATGTTACTGAGCATTTTGACATTGATGAATTTATGAAAGATTATTTAATTAATCTAGAAAGTGATATTCCAAATGTAGGAGAGATAAAAAGGGCTATAGCAGATATTAAGAAGCTTTTAAAAGCAGGACTTACTCCTGCGGAAAATCATGATATGCAGAAATATTATATTTTTGAAAGTAGTAATGAGGTAAAGGCAAAAAATAATTTAATAAGAACACCAAAACTTATTAAGTTAGTAAGAGCAGAGGTTGAAAAATACGAAAAAATTACTGCTAAAAGAGATGAACTTGAAAATATAATAAAAGATATGAGTAAAGCGGAACTAGACTTGGATAACTTCTTAAGAGCACTATACACAGACACTATAGTAAAAAAAGGATTGTTTTATGTTTATAATGGAGGAGAAGACAGCAAGGTAAATATTGAACCTTTTATAAATGCTTTAAAACAAAAGGAATACCAACATGAGGCTATATTCCGAAAATATGTTGCTCTTGAAGAAAGAGAAAGAATGGTCGTGGACAAGACTTCTGATAAAAAGCTTGAGCAACTTTCAATGGAGGATGGAGCAGAAACTCTTATTTTAAATGTAAATACACTACTAGAAAATATTAAAGAAATTGTAGAGGAACTAGATACTAGAAAATATCAATTGGTAAATGGAGATGAGCTTTTTGCCTTCTATAGTGAAATACTTTCAAGGATACAGGAGGTAAGAAAACAGTTAGAATAACAACTTTGAGGGTAAGGTTTAAACCTTGCCTTCCAGTTCCTTAATGTATATTTCGGAGGAATTTTTATGGAAAATATATTAAAGAGTTTTGCAGAAGAGTATGATCTAAAAATAGATAGAAAAATTTACAATGATGACTCTCAAAGAAGTGCAAATAATCCCATACTTTTTGTGTTTATAGGAAACAGCACTAGAGAGGCTTCTGAATATATTAGCAGTACTATACAGGAAAAATGGGATAATGGACGGGGAATAGCATTCATTAATATACTTACAGATATTAATGAAGATAAAGATAACTCTTTTAATTTCCAGTTTAGTTGTGACTTATCAGATAAAAAGCATTTGAGAAAGAGTGTAAGAGATAAGTTTTATAACGACAAAAAAATTTTGCAAGACTTGAATAGCAAAATAACAATGGTAAGAGATAAAATACTATCTTATGGCAATTTATTTAATTCCTTTGATGGAATAAATATTTCTGTAGTTACTATGGCAGATGACCCTTTAAATATAATACTTCCAGAAGTAACTTTACTTATTAGAAAAAGAATGCTAGAAGTTTTTAAGCTTAGTACCGCTGATCTTTATGTTTTAATAAAAGAAAAGAATATAGAAGATGAGTTCTTTTCCCAAGCAGCTTCAGTAAGCTTTTTTAGAGAGGTAGAATATATACAAAAAAATGACTTTATTTTTGATGAAAAAATAGCTGTTTATGGAGAAGAACGAGAACTTCCAATAACTTGGCAAGGTCCTATATTTTACATGACATATTTACTAGAGGAGAAAAGTGAAAGAGGAACAATACCTGCTGCATCAATGAAAAATAATTATGAAATAATATCTTATATTAATCTTTTAAAGAACAGAAATGTTAGTATAGAAACTTATTCAGATACGGAAAATCAGCACTATGATAACAGTAGGTTTAAGGCAAATATAAATATTGATAAGTCTGTAAATAGATACATTACAGCAGGACTTTCAAAGGTGAAAAGGCCAAATGGAGCTATTGCTGTAACAGTAGTGAGAGCTTTTTATGAAAGAATTCTAAAACAACTAGATGAGTTGTCAAAAAGAGATAGAGAATTTATAGCAAAAGCTTTAAAGATAGATGAGAATAGCATTGCATCAAGGGTAGAATCTATTGTACCAAATAATATAACTGTAATGGATATGAATGGAATTATGATGTCAAACTCTTCCAATATAGAAAAAAGGCTTTCAAAGCTGACCTTAAGACAGGTGGAGGAAGGTTTATATGAAGATAGATGTGAGAACTTTTTTTGCCTAAACTTTAAAAATGTTGCAGAAAAAAATATTCAAAATATAAATTTAGAAAAAGAAATAAGAACTTTACTAAATGATAATGTACTAAATAATCCTAAATTGGGCCTATATTGTGCTTGGAAATGGACCTCTGATGAGGGTGAAGGTATAAAATACATAAGAGATAGTAGAGATTTAGTTAATAGACATATTGAGAATATAAAGAGCGAAATTGATAGCATATATGAGTCAAGGTTTATTGAAGGATTTAGCTTTATGAAGCTTTTCAGTAAAGGCGGAAATATACAAGAAGTAAGAAAAAGAATATTTCTAGATATATATGGTAAAAGGTTTGAACTCTTAAAACTAAGCATTTGTGAAAAAATTATGGAGAAGTATGAGGAGATCTTATTAAAAATTCATGATGAGCTTTATGAAGAAATAAATCAACTTAACTTTATCAGTGAAGGAATTAAAAAGTATGAAGAAAATATGATAAAGCTCCAAGAGGAATATATGGCACAAAATGTGAAGATTTATTACAGGAATGTAATAAATAGTATTATAGATAAACTTGAGAAAAATCACGGAAAAGCTTTTTACCTTAGCGATAAATATATTGGGAGTCTATCTCAGAATTTAAAAAAAGGACAAGAAGAATTGCTACGTAAAATAATATATTTCTGTAATAAATATATTATAACAGAACAGGAGTTTAATAAATCCTTTGAAGAAGAATTTAATGAAAGAGCAAATGTTAATGTAGAGGACTTGGGGAGTAAAGTACTTTCAAAGGAAGAGCTTTATCGTAAGCTTTATAATATTCTTGATAGTAATTCTGAACTCAAATGTTATTTAATGAATTATGATGTAAAGAGATATCAGGAAAAATACTTTTTCGGGGATTATAGCAGCGATTTTATAAAATACGCTTTTGATTTTGATAGAAAAACAAGAAATTACAAGATAGGATATATACATGAGAGAAGGAGCAGCGGTATTGAAAAATTAAATCTAATGGGTGGATTTGGAGTAAAGGACATTATATATGTAAGAAATGCAATTGACTTCTATAACTATTGCATAGGGAATGGGTATATGATGCATGGAATAGCTATAGAAAAATTGCCTAAAATAACTTGATTATAGGGCTCAAAGGCCGAAAGATAACTTATACAACCGGATATGTTTCCAAGCTTCAGCACGTTAAAAACTTTTAGCCAGTCTAAAGCTTGTGCTTTAAGCAGAGAACCAAAATCTATGATTTTGTGTGAATCGCTTACTCCTCTGACGTAAGGAAGAGGAGCGTCATATAAAACACATCTAAGGTTCTCTTAAAACCCTTCGCTAAGACCGGCACAAAGTTTTTAAATCTACTTCAGCTTTAGAAACATATCCCTCTGTATAAGTTAACTTTCTAGTTATTTTCTCTATAATTTAAAATAAAATTTAGAGGTGTATTGGAGGGGGACTGCTTGAAAGAAAAAAGAATAAATTTAACTATGACAGTAATGAGTTTAATTGGAGGCTGTATAGGATTTATTATTGGTGAAGTTTTGATAAATCTATATAGATACACATTACCCCACAGCCTTTTAATGGGACTGTATTTTGGAATATTAGCCTTATGTATAGGACTAATGTGTCTTATAGCAGAAATGATAAATCCAAGACTCAATGGTTTTAGTTGGAAAAACAATTATTTAAAAACTTCGTTCAAATTTTTAATTCCATGTACATTAGTTTTACTTTTTATATTTGGAGCACTTTTTCAATTTTTATATGAAGCTAGCACCGGAAAAATAAAAAAAATCAATGATGTTGTATTTGTTATAGATACATCTGGAAGTATGAGTAAAACAGATCCGGATAACGAAAGGTTTTCAGCTGCTTTAGATCTATTAAATAGTATGAATGAAGAAAATAGAGTTTCTTTTTATAGATTTGATGATACTTCAGAGCAGATATTGCCTATGACTGAAGTTACAGATAAGATGAAAAAGGATATAAAGGAAAAATTGAAATTACATGAAAATCCAAAGGGAAATACAAATATGGGAGATGCCTTGCAAAAAGCCTATGATGAAGTAAAGTTAACAGAAAAGCCTGATAGGAATGCAATGATAATTTTATTATCAGATGGCGGTGACACATACAATTTGGACAACAATTTTAATGAAATCATGAAGCCATTTAAAAATGCTGGAATACCTATATACACTGTTGGAATGGCTGATGGAAATAATTATTATATGCTTAAGAAAATATCAAGGGAAAGTAATGGAAACTACTATGGTGTGAAAGAAGCAAAGGACTTAAAAGGCATATTTAATAAGATATACAAAGATAGACAGCAGCGATTACTCATGGATAAAAGAAATGGAGTTTATGAATCTTCAATTTTCTATATAATGCTAAGAGTAATATTAATTTCGTTATTAGGATGTTTAATTGCTGGAAGTGTAAGTCTTGTATTTGATAATAAAAATCTGTTAAAGGGTTTTTTATTAGGTGGTGCCATCTCAGGAATCGTCGCAGGAGTGATTATAGAGTTAGGATTTTTATATCTTCCATGGATCGGAATACTATATAGAGCTTTAGCGGATATAATTATGGCATTAGTTTTTACTCTTATTCCTATAAATATAGATGTAAAAGATTATTCAAAAACTACTTATATGGGTAAAGAAAAAAATATTAATTTCAGCGACAACAACAATTTTAATAGTTTCAAATAGTGCTTTATGATTTCTGCTATATTAAAGGACGGTGTTACAATGAAAATAGTTGAGGTTCCCGATACAAGTTATGAGATATATGATATGGATTATGAACTTGATAAGGAAAAGTTTAATATAAGGTGGAAATGGCCTAAAAATATGGATATAGTATATATACTAAAAACAAATTTTTTGGATGATTTTTCATTAGACAATATAAATGAAAATAATGTGAAGTTATATACCAAAGAAGAGTATAAGGAGTTTAATGGATATTGTGAAGCCATTAAAGAAATTAATCAATATAAATACTGGGTGTTTCCAGCAGTTGAAAGTGATGGAGAGATTTTGCTCATAAAACAAGGTAATGGTAAAAATGAATTAATGATAAGTACAGGAAAGCCGGAAATTCTATACGAGATTAAAGAGATAAAATCCATTAAGAGCTTTTTTTCAAAAGAAAAGTCTCTAGAAATTATAATAGATTCAGAAGTAGCTTTACCAAAAGATGCATTATGCTATGTAAAAAAATATGATTCATATCCCATCAATAAAGATGATGGGATATGCTTTGACTTTATTAACAACATTAATGCAGGTCGAAGCATTATGCCAGAAATAATAGTAGATAAAAATGAATACGTAAAAGTTTTTATAAAAGATATAAAAAAGTATGGTAATATATATAAATTAAAGCAAAAGTAACTACAAAAACAAAGGATTAGTTACGTACATACATATGGAAGGGGTATAAGTATATGGGGCTTTTGGATTTTTTTCGTAGTAACAATAGAAAACAAAACAACGATTATAAAAAAGCAACTTATGAAAAAGGACCCTTTATGATAAAATGTCCTTTTTGTTTCAAAAAGTTTAAAACAGATCAGGTGGTATTTAGAGCCTCACACTCAGAAAAAGGAGACCCTGAATATGAAAAGACAATAGACGAGCTGCTTAATCATTATAATAGGAAAATAGGTAAGGGGATTCTTGGAGAAATAAACCCTGTAGTTAAGCCAGAAGGACTACCTGAAAGTAGCAAAACTAGGGTAGATGGAGTGCTTATAGAAATTAGAGATAAATATGATATTAATACCAGTGAGAGAGTATGCCCTTATTGTCATAATGAACTCCCTGTGACCTCAGGTAGGGGGCCATCAAAGATCATTTCAGTTGTAGGGGCATCACAAGTGGGTAAATCAGTGTATATGACGACACTTTTATATGTGCTTGAGAAGTATACCGGTGAAAGGATAGATGCATCTCTTATTGCAGGCAGTTCCGCTTATAATGATGAAATAAGAGAAAATCAAGAAAGAATTTTTGATAAAAATATAATGCTAGATCCAACACCTAAACAACATATAGAGCCATTGATTGAAAACTTAAAATTTAAGAATGATAAAATACCACCGATTACTTTAATTTTTTATGATATTCCTGGTGAAGGAATGACTGATAAAGGATACATAGATAAGCATGGAGAGCATATTAAAAATTCTGATGGAATAATATTTCTTGTTGATCCACTTCAAATGAGAGCTTTAAGGAAAAAGATAAATATTACTAATAGAGAATTGAAAGGTGATTTTACTGAGAAATACCAAGAGCCAAAAGATATAATTGTATATTTATTTGAAAATTTTATCTCTAAACAATCTCATGAAAAAACTAGCATACCCACAGCAGTAGTAGTCACTAAGAGTGACATGCTGAAGAGCTTAAATGATGAAGAATATATAAACAAAAACAGCAATATATTTAGAAATTATGAACACGAAAAAGTCTTTAATTTAAACGAGTATGAAAACATTGATGGAGAGGTTAGAAAATTTTTAGGAAAAGTAGATAGTCCTTTTAAAGGGGCTATGGATACTTACTTCGGAGTCACAGGATATTTTGCAGTATCATCGCTAGGTTGTAATCCTCAAAATCTTCAGATAGATAGCAGCACTAACATAAACCCTTTAAGAGTAGATGAACCATTCTTATGGCTGCTTTACAAAATGAACTATTTAGATGGAGGAAGAGAATAAAGATGATTCAACAGCATTATTACACAAGAGATCGGAAAGGAATATTCAGCAAAACTCCAGGCTATGATACGGTAGCTAAAAGTAAAAATTTAGAGGATGATTTTATAATTAATACTCTTCATGATTTATGCTTCTATGAAGTACCATCATCTCTTGCAGGAGAGGAGAATATATTAAAATATCCTACATCTTTATTTTGTATAAATACAGAAGATAATAGAATGATAATTGGACAGTCAGTCTTTGCCGGTAAAGACTACACAGGTCAGAGAAATAGGTACTTTACTCATAATTATATAATTCCAGAAGAAGAGAGAAATAAATACATAGAAAATCCTGAAAAGGTGATATTTTCAACTGGGTTTATGTCGAACTATAGTTTGGATAAAGGAGCTCTTTTACCAGAGGTCTTCAAAATTGAAAATAATAACAGTGAGAATTGCTTTAGTTCAATAGAAGAGATGTTTTTAGCTACTGATATGTGCAAAGAAACGTTTTTGAATCTTATCAGGGCTTCCTTTGATGGAGCCAAGTATGGAAAAAACATATACATAGTGTTAGATTCAGATAACAAAAGTATAACAACATTGGCTAAAGGAATATTAAAATATCTATATAGAGCAATCCCATTTGAAGTAAGAAAAAAAGTTGGATTTATAACTTATATGAAGGAGCCAAAAAACAAAAATCTAATTAACATAATTTTTTTATGCAAAGGGAGCATAAAAAGATTAACTACTGAAATAAAGGCAGGTTATGTTTTTGATTTAGCAGATGACAATTTCTACTTAGATGGTATCGATGAAGAAAATCATCTATTTATTGAATATGTTATGAAAAATATAGAAAATAAAGAAATTTTAAAGGATTTCTTTTATGAAGCGGACAAAGGTATTATTAGTGATAAGCTTAATATTTATGAATATGATAATATTCTTAAGCCTATTGACGAAAAGAAGAGCTATAAAGATCATTTATCCACAGAGGATAAAATATCTTTAATTGAAACAAAAGAAGACATTTTGATTTATGATATGAGAGATAATAGCAACACCAAATATGAAAAAAAGGAAAATAACACAAGAAGCATTTATGCTATTTGGAGGAAGATTAAAAATATCATTCATAAGAATAGTGACGACTCTATATAATAAAAATGTACTTTTAAAAATAGCTGACTTCTAGATTTAATCAAATGATAGTTTAGGCCGGTTAACCTTTGTAATAGAAAGTTAAGGTGGTTGATAAAATGAGTAATTGCAAAAAATGTGGTACACCATTTGATGAAAATGATAAATTTTGTGCTAACTGTGGCACAAAACGAGAATACGAAGATGAAAAGATAATTAATGAAAAAGTAATAAGCAGCATAGAAAATAAATTAGATGAAAATCTTCAAGTGCCTAAACAACATGAAGTAAATGCTAAAGCTAAATATAATGAACAAGCAGAACCTAAGATAGAAATTACGCAAGCTAATAGAGATACAGTAATAAAGCAAAATTCAAGGTCCAACATATATATAAATGATAAGGCAAAGAAAACTTTAAAGACAAATAATATAAAAGAGCAGCATAGGGATGAAGTAAGTGAAGGAAAAAATAGGAGTTTTCTTATCATACTCGTGGTTCTTTTTATTTTTGGATTTATAGGAAGTTACGTATTTTTTTCGAGTAATAATACAAAAAGTGGCTTTAACACTGAAACTAGCAATAATTCTCCTGTAAATTCTCATAATTCAGATTCGAGCGATACTAATGAAAATGTTAATAGTAAATCAAATGAATACATACTTCCCTACAGCAATGTAAAGCCTTTAGAGTTACATAGTCTTAAAAATATGAGTAAAGAAAAATTAGCGTTAGCAAGGAATGAAATTTTTGCAAGACATGGTTATGTATTTACTGAGGACCCCTATAAAAGTTATTTTAATGAAAAATCTTGGTATAAGCCTAATCCTAAATTTACAGGAGAAGGTAAGCAGCTTTCCCCATTGGAAAGGCATAATATAAAAATAATAATGACAGCAGAAGGTCAAGAAAAAAATTTAGAACCAAATTATGATTCAGATTATAATGGTAAGTAATAATTAAAAAACTTTTATTAATAGAAAAACTCCGTATTTTCATACGAAGTTTTTCTATTAATTACAAGAAGTGCTTAAGAAAATATATAAATATTTTACTCCATTATTTTAATATATGAGTTTACTGTCAGGAAGTAATATATAGTGTAAATTAAAACATAAAACACTATAGTAACTACCGCTGGCAGAAATACGTCCATTGCAGTTAGCACGCTGCTAAGAAAAGCAAAAGCTGCTAAACAGTGAAACATTCCTATAAATAATGGTGAAGCAAAAGATGTAAATACCTGTTTTCGAATAGATTTTTTTATTTCACCATTTCCTATACCTATTTTTTTCAGTACGTCATATCTTTTCTTGTCATCAGTAGCTTCTGTAAGCTGTTTAAAGTATATTATGCTTCCTGTAGCACACAAAAATACTAGTCCTACAAAAATACCTATAAAAGATATCATAGAAGAAAAAATTAATATACCTAAATTTTCAGATTCATAAGTAAGCTGTAAATTATCAGGAATAATCCTTACAATGTCTTTTGTCAATGCCTTGCTGTTTCTTTGATTTTCTACTACATAGCCTTTAATTCTGACAATGTTATCCTTGCTATAGTATTTGTTGTACACTACATCCTGCACCACTAAAACTATTGTTTTATCATACAAAGCGTTCATAGGATCATAGTTTTTTCTATCTACTACTTTAATAGGGTTATTTAATCCTGTATCTGACGGGCCTATAGTTTTACCTTTAAAGTTATCTTCTGATAAATCGCCATATTTCAATATTATTCCTTCTGATGGAGAAGAAAGTTTGAGGTTATCCTTTATACCTCTAAATTTAATAAGCTCCTCAGCTTTACTTTGTGATATTAAATAGATGTTTTTTTCATTTTTTGAAACCTCTGATAAATCAGCATTTACTTTAATAAGTTCTACGTCTTTTGAAGCTACAAGTTTATTTTCCGGATGTTTTTCTATCAATTCCTCAATTTTCTTATCTAAAGACATATCATTACTTACATAAGAATATGAAAAGGGTGTTGCTAATTTATCCATTTTTTCAAAGCTATAATAGAAGCTATAACCGTAACCTATAGAGGTTATAGTAACTGCATTAAGCAAAGCTATTATTGATAGGCTTCTGCTGTTAGATTTTATTCTAAATAGGATATGTGATATACTTATTAAATTACTTCCTTTGTAGTATATGCCTTTTTTATTTTTTAAAGCTTTTATTATAAATATCAAAAATGATCTAAAGAATAGGAAAGTTCCAGCTATTGAGCATATGAAAATAATAGGCATGTTTCTTATAAATGTAGGAGAATCTTTAACAGTCATAGCAGCATAGATTTCTATTATAAATAATGCGATAGAAAGTACTGCTAAAATTACTGATGACTTTTGTTCTTTCTCTCCTTTATTTTCAGCTTTAAAGAGCTCTATAAGCTTGAATCTGTAAATTATAGTATAGGCGTTTATGGAAACCAATAAAAATAATGCTCCAAAAACTATTATAGTATTTAAAAGGGCCTTCATGCTTATAGAAAAATTTATTGCTATATTTATTCCAATAAACCTAACTAAAATCATTATAAACAGTTTGGAAAGTAAACTTCCAAGCAATACCCCTACAATTAATGCAAGGCTTCCTGTAATTATATTTTCATAAAATAAGAGTGCTCCTACCTGTCTCTTTTTTAATCCTAATAAGGAATAAAGACCTACTTCCTTTTTTCTTTTCTTTATAAAGAAAGAGCTAGAGTATAACATGAATACAACTGAAAATATAGCAATTATCACAGAAGCACCTTTAAAAACCAAAAGAACTTTAGGGTCGCCTTCTAAAAATGATTCAATTTGTTTATTAAACCTTATACTTTCAAAAGTAAAATATATTAGTACATTAAATACTATGGAAGCAAAATATATAAAATAATTTTCAAAGTTATTCTTTACGTTTTTTTTAGCTATTGTAAATAACATTTTTTCCTCCTACAGTTTTTTTATTTCTATATTAATAAGCAATTTTCATTACTTTGTATCTTTCATCCTTATTAACGACTTTATAGCACCTTGCGAACAGGCAGATTTACATTCACCACATCTTATACACTCCAAACTGTTTGGCTTTTTATAAACCTCTATATCCATTTTGCACTTCTTAGCACAAGCACCACAACTTGTACATTTATCTTTATCTATTTTTAATCTATAAATACTTATAGGATTGAAAATAGAATATATAGCTCCAAGGGGACATATAAATCTGCAGAAGGGCCTAAAGATGATTATAGATAGAATTATTGTGATTATAAGTAGAGTTAATTTCCAAGCAAACAAAAATCCTACAGCGGATCTTAAAGAGGTATCTAGTAAAGTAAGAGGTACTCCTCCTTCAAGAGTTCCAGCAGGGCATATATACTTACAGAAGGTTGGACTACCCATACCTACATCATTTACCCAGAACATAGGAAGTAAAATTACAAATACCAAAAGTATTACATACTTTAGATATTTTAGATTTTCAAACCTTTTACTGACTTTAAATTTAGGGGAAGGTATTTTATTTAGCAGCTCCTGTATTAATCCAAAAGGACACAGCCATCCACATATAAATCTTCCCATAGTTACTCCCATTAGAGTTAAAAATCCAACTATGTAAAAGGAAAACTTATACTTTATATCTGATATAACTGCCTGAAGAGAACCAATAGGACAAGCGCCAAAGGCTCCAGGACAGGAATAACAATTAAGCCCAGGGACACACATACTTTTTAACTTTCCACTGTAAATGCTGCCATCTAAAAATCCCTTAAAGTATCCATTAGTACTTATAAGCGTTATTATTTGAACTAATTTTCTCTTTATTTTATCCAATTCCTATGCACTCCAAACAAATATTTATAGCTTTTATTAATACCTTCTGAACTTCTCCTCTATATACCCCAGCGGCTATAAACAGTATACTTACTGTAAATAAGAAAGTTCTAATCCTGTATTTCATACTCTACACCTACTTAACTTGCTGAAGATTTCTTTCAATTATTTTCTTGTATTCCTCTTTGCTCTTTGAACCTACTACAGTTTCTAGGATTTCCCCCTTACTGTCTACAAATACTGAAACTGGAACGGCCTTAGTCTTGCTAACAAAATCATTTTTAAACTTTTCATCTGGTATTAAATTTGCAAAGTCTGCCTTTGTCTTTTTTAATATTTGTAATGCTTGTACCTCATTTGTATCTCCATCAGCAACAACACCTACTAAATTGAAACCTTGTGATTGGTACTCCTTATATAATTCTTGAAGTATTGGCATTTCTTCTACACAGGGACCGCAGAAGGTTCCCCATATGTTTATCATAGTAACATTTTTGCCTTTAAAGATGTCATTTGTAACTTCTTTGTCGTCTATATCCTTAACCTTAAATTGAGGCATAACCTTTAAACCTGCAAAAGTGCCTTTTTGAGATTGCTCAACTTGAGCTGTACTGCTGACCTTTGAAGTCTTGTTCTCCTTTGAACCACAGGCTGTTAGACTAAAACTCATAACTACTAATAGGGTAGAAATAATTATTTTTTTCATTTATATAATCCTCCATATCAATCTATTAATGGCATCTGAAATAAAATAACAAGTGAAAGATGCCTATATCATATCGTTATTTTTACCGCCAATTGCAGCCAACATATCTAATATTTTTTGGAAAAATTCTCTGCGTGAGTTATTTCCTTTTACAAGTTCGGCAAATATTTTACCGTCTTTTATAAAGAGTATTCTTTGACAGTAGCTTGCTGCAAAGGCATCGTGAGTTACCATCATTATAGTAGCTTCATTGTTTTTATTTAAATCCGTAAGGCATTGAAGCAGTTCCTGAGAAGATTTTGAATCTAAGGCTCCTGTAGGTTCATCTGCAAGTATCAATGTAGGTTCAGTTATTATAGCCCTAGCAGCAGCGGCTCTCTGCTCTTGTCCACCGGATACTTCATGAGGATATTTATTTAATATTTCAGATATCCCAAGGATTTCTGCTATTTTAATGACTTTTTTCTCTATTAAAGAAGGTTTTATTTTTGAAAGAGTTAAAGGAAGTATTATATTTTCCTTTAAAGTTAGAGTATCTAATAAGTTAAAATCCTGAAAGATGAATCCAAGCTTATTTCTTCTAAATGAAGATAACTTATCTTCATTCATAGCCATTATATTTTCTCCGCCTATATTAATAGCTCCAGAAGTAGGCTTATCTATGGTTGATATTACATTTAAAAGGGTGGTTTTTCCTGCTCCGGAAGGTCCCATTATACCCACAAACTCACCTTCGTTTATTTGCAAATCTATATTGTCAAGTGCAGTATATACATTACCTTTTGAACCATATATTTTTCTGAGATTTTTCACATCTACAACAGTATTCATTTTATTGCCTCCTAATATTTGCTTATTTAAACCAATATAAAAATAAGGTTAAAACTTATTTAACTAAGTTTGTAACCTTATTTTACATAAAGGCAGTGTTATTATCCATTTTTTTAACTTACAAAGTAAATATTAAACCTTACATTTTTGTAACATTGAAGCAAGATCTCAATTTAGTTTAAAATAATCCATAAGTTTAGGGAAGTGAAGTTTAACCTTAGTATACTTACCGTATACTGATTCTATAGTTATATCATGGCCTAGTTTTATAGCTAACTTTTTGGATAAATACAGTCCCATTCCTGTAGACTTATATTCTTTTCTGCCATTGTATCCTGTAAAGCCCTTGTTAAACACTCTATCAAGGTCCTCTTCTTTTATACCTACACCGTTATCTTCTATAATTAATACCTTTTCTTTATTGTTCGTCTCAGTATTTATTGTTATTTTCCCTTTTTCATTAGTATATTTTAAAGAGTTAGATAAAATTTGGTCTATTATGAACAGTATCCATTTTTTATCGGTACACACATTCACATCTAAGTTTAACAATTCTATGCTTATTTTTTTATTTATAAAAGCTTTAGCATTCTTTTTAAGCAGTTCTTTTATTATTTTTTCAATATTGTTTTCATTTACAAAGTAATCCTTTGAGAAATCATCTGTTTTTGAATAGTAGAGAGCCTGTTCTATGTAGCTATCTATTTTGTCTATTTCTTCTTCTATGCTGTTTAAAGTCTCATTCTTAAATTTATTCCAGCTATTTTCGATTATAAGTCTGCTCACCGCAATAGGAGTTTTTACTTCATGTACCCAGGAAGCTACAAACTCTGAGCTCTCTCTTTTTTCTTCATATAATTTATCAAGTTTTTGCTGCTGTTCTCTGTAAATACTCATTACAATTTCACTCCATAAAGCCTGCTCATAGTTTTTAGCTTTAGGAAGGCTAGTTAGAATATCTTCTTTTCTATTCTTTGCTATATAGTCTATGGTGCTGTAATATTTTTTCATAGGAAGATAATCTAATAAAAAGTATAATAAGAGCAAAGTCAATCCTATAGCATTGATATATAGTATATTTCCAAGCCTTATTTTTACCAATCCATCTAAGTACACCACAGTAGATATAAAGCTCATCAGTAATACATAAAAAATAATAAATTTTATTTTATCTATTAAATATTCCTTTAAACTCATTGTATTATATATCCCTGTCCTTTCTTAGTCTGAATAAAATCTGTCAGCCCCATATCACTTAATTTCTTTCTAAGTCTATTTATATTTACAGTTAGAGTGTTATCATCTACAAAGCTTTCATCCTCCCAAAGAGCTTTCATTATCTTATCTCTACTAACTACCTCTTTATTGTTTTTCATAAGTGTGTATAAGATTTTGAATTCATTTTTGGTGAGGTCTATCTTTTCGTCATTATACATAAGGTTGCAATCTTTCAGATTGAGTATGGCACCCTTATACTCTAGTACATTTGATTCTATATTTGAATAAGAATAAGTTCTTCTTAAAATAGCAGTTATCTTAGCTATTAGCACATCTAGTGAAAAAGGTTTTTGAATAAAGTCGTCTGCACCCATATTTATTGCCATTATTATGTCCATATTAGTATTTCTTGAAGATATAAATACTATGGGTACTCTAGAGACTTCCCTTATCTTGTTGCACCAATAAAATCCATCAAAACAGGGGAGATTTATATCCATTAGAATTAGATCAGGCTCATATTTTACAAAGGTATGGAATACTTCATTGAAGTCTTCTACTGCTATGGCATCAAAGTTCCACTTTTTTATGTTTTCTATCATTATTTCTCTTATTTTATGATCATCTTCTACTATCATAATTTTAAACATGTTATCACCTCTAATTTAGTTTCGTTATGAATTGAGTCATCTTTAAATATTTTATTTAACATAAAATGCAGTCGTGCTAATATATATTTTTTTAATTTTATGTGAAAATTAAAAATGACATAAAAATGTCAATGACATTTTCGTGTCGTTTTTTTATCATATATTGTCATAAAATAAATCATAATTTATAATTTTAATTGCAATAAAAGAATAAAAATGTAAAAAAATGAAACAATGGTCTTGACTTCCTCCTGAAGTTGTGATTATATTGCATAAGTAGTAAATAATTCAATGCAATCATATAAGCCATATATAATTTACTTATGTCTTCTGATTTACATGATATAGGTAAAGTATTTATACCTAACAAAATATTAAACAAGTCATTTAGTTTAATAAAATTATGAAGACAAATTTCATTCATAATATTTAAAAAGTAATAGAGGAGGGCGAAAATTAATGAAAAAATTAATAAAAAACTTAAAAGTATCACAGGTCATTTTAGGAATAGTTATCATTTCATTGGTATTTACTTTGTTAATAGGGGCTTTAGGGTACCTTAATATGAAAAAGCTTAATAATAATACTGCTAAAATGTATGAAGAAAGACTAGTACCAATTGCATCGCTAACATCAATAAGAGGAGATTTTTTAAATATTAGGGTTTATGTTAATAAAGGAATTATAAGTTATGATAAAGACATTGATAGTAAAATTAAAGAGTCTGAAAAGAACATAGAACAAAAATTAACTGAGTTTAACGCAGCACAGACAGATGCTGAAGAAGCTGATGCAATTAATAAATTTAAAAGTGACTACTCACAATATAAAATAACGTGGGAAAAATCAAAAGAATCATTAGAAAAAGGACAAGGATTATCTACTGAAGACTATAATATCTTTAGTAAGCTAGGCGGAAATATTGAAACAACATTGAAAGATTTAAGGGAACATGAAATAACTAAAGCAAATGAATTAAAAGCACAATCTGATAATATTTATAATCAAAGTTTAAGATTGTTTTTTTTAATATATTTAATAGGTATGGTTATATTAATTATAATTTTAATTTTAGTTATTAAAGTAATAAATAGTTCAACAAAAGAAATGATTGAAGTTTTAAATGAGGTTGCAGAAGGGAATCTAACAGTTAATGTAGAAAGCAGTGGTAATAATGAATTTGAAATAATGAAAAATTCATTAAGAAACACAATAGAAAATATATCACAAATAGTTAATGACATAAAAGAAAAATCTTATAATATAGATGAAGCTTCAGAAAATTTATCCGCAATATCTGAAGAAATGACATCTTCTGCAGAAAATGTATCTAATGCAATACAGGATGTAGCAAAAGGAACTGGAGAACAGGCGGAGGAATTGGTAAATATTACAACAACACTTAATAGATTTGGTAATGAACTAGGAAATATGGTTGACTTAATAAAGGAAATAGATATAAATACTCAGAGCATTCATTCTATGGCTGATAAAAGCAATGGTGATATGCAAAATGTAATAAATTCAGTGGAAAAAGTAACTTATTCATTCAAAGATTTAATTTCTAAAATTTCTAATGTAGGACAAAATGTAAATAAAATAAACGAAATAACAAGTATGATAAACAGTATTTCAGAGCAGACTAATTTGCTAGCATTAAATGCAGCTATTGAAGCGGCGAGAGCTGGGGAAGCAGGAAGAGGATTCTCTGTAGTTGCTGATGAAATAAGAAAGCTTGCAGAGCAGTCTAAATCTTCATTAGAAAATATAAATGCTTTAATTAATACAATATCAACTGATACCAATACTATGATAAAAACAACAGACGTTATGAAAAGTGAATTAATTAATCAGAAAACAGACATAGATACTGCTATACAATCATTTACTAATATAATCAAATCAGTAAATGAGGTAAATCCAAAAATAAATTCTGTTAGCATTAGTGCTGTAAAAATAGATGATGAGAAAAATTCTATTTTAGAAAAAATAGAAGGAGCATCCTCTATTGCGGAAGAAGTTTCAGCTTCTTCAGAAGAAATAGCAGCTTCTTCAGAAGAAATGAGTGCTTCTACAGAAGAAGTTTCACGAACATCACAAGATATGCATGACATGACTATAGAAATGATGAATAAGGTAAATAAGTTTAAGACAAGATAATTTAACAAATAATTGAAAGATAAGTGAAGGAAAGGTTATCGGTATAGTAAATTCATTATACTGGCTGCCTTTCCTTTTCATATTCTTATACTTATACATGATGTTACAATCTTTTAAATTGAGTATGGCATCATTATAATCTAGTACACTTGAATAAGAATAGGTTTTTCTCAAAATAGCAGCTAGCTTTGATATTAGCACATCTAGTGAAAAAATTTTTTGAATAAAAATTATTATATTTCCCTATTGACTACGTGGTCAAAAAGGAGCATAATAATATCAAATTGACCAAATGGTCAAGGAAATTGGATATGGGGTGATTAAAAATGAAAGATCCTATTGTTGTAGTAAAAGATGTTGTAAAGGAATATACTATGGGAGAAATAATCGTAAAGGCTTCCGATGGAATGAATTTTGAAATCCTTAGGGGGGAATTTGTAGTAGTACTTGGGCCAAGTGGTTCTGGTAAAAGTACAGTTCTAAATATAATTGGTGGAATGGACAGACCTACCTCAGGAGAGGTCTATGTGGATGGAAAAGATATAACTAGATATTCTGATAATCAACTTACTATGTACAGGCGAAAAAATATAGGATTTGTATTTCAATTTTATAACCTTATGGCAAACCTTACAGCACTTGAAAATGTGGAATTGGTTAGGACACTTAGTGATGATCCTTTAGACCCCAAGGATATTATTAAAGAGGTAGGATTAAGCGAAAGAGCATCAAATTTCCCAGCACAGCTCTCAGGAGGAGAACAACAGAGAGTAGCTATAGCAAGAGCTCTTGTAAAGAATCCATTACTGCTTTTATGTGATGAACCTACAGGAGCTTTAGATTATAATACTGGAAAATTAGTTTTAAAGCTGTTATACGACATTAATAAAAGTATGAATAAGACAATAATAGTTATTACACACAATGCTGCTATTGCAGCTATGGCTGACAGGGTCATTAGAGTTAGAAGCGGTGCTGTTGAAGCTGTAACTGTTAATGAGAATCCTGAGCCACCTGAAAGGATTGAGTGGTAGTGAATATTTTATTCAGGAATTTACTTAGAGATATAAAAAAATCAAAGGGACAGTTTGTTTCTATTTTAGTTATTGTTATTTTAGGAGTCACTTTTTATACATCAATAAATTCTATGTTTAGAAATCTTTCTAACTCAAGTATTAAATACTATGAAGATTATAAATTAGCAGACCTTTGGGTAGACCTTTATAAAGCACCTATAGGTATAAAGGAAAAGGTAGAAGAATTACCTCAGGTAAAATCAGCTACAGGAAGAATTGTTAAAGATGCCAGTATAAATATTTTAGGAGAAAATGCAACTTTAAGATTCATAACCCTTCCTGATGTAAAAAAAGAGATAGTAAATGATATAGTAATAAAATCCGGTAGATATTTTTCAGAAGGAGACAGCAATCAATGTCTTGTGGATCAGGATTTTTTCAACGCAAATGATTTAAAATTAGGAGATTATATATATCCAATAATTAATGGCAATAAAGTTAAGTTAAAGGTAGTAGGTTCAGTAAAAAGTCCTGAATATGTATATACCTTAAAGGATTCAAGTGAGCTAATGCCTGACAATAAAAAGTTTGGGATAATATATATTAAGCAATCCTTCGGGGAAGCAATTTTTGATTTTAAGGGATCTATAAATAATATTTCTATTCAACTTTCTAGTGGCAGTGATGTTAAAACTGTAAAGGATGATATAAAAAAGAATCTAAAAAATTATGGAGTAAAAAGTATTATTGATAGAGATGAGCAGATAAGCACTATGATGCTAACTCAAGAAATAAAAAAGCTGCAATCTATGGGAAGTACATTTCCTATTATATTTTTTATGGTTGCTTCAGTTATTATCTATATTATGATGGGAAGAATGGTTGAAAATCAAAGAGTACAGATTGGAGTATTAAAGGCTTTAGGATTTACTAATGTACAAGTACTCACCTATTATATGTGTTATTCTGCTCTTATTGCAGTTAGTGGAAGTCTAATAGGTTCTATACTGGGAACTTATATGGGAGTAGGATTTACTAAGCTTATTAATCAATATTTTAACTTACCTCTTGAAGGTGCGAAAATTTATGGGGAACTTGTACTTCCAGCTTCCATACTAACACTATTTTTCTGTTTATTTGCAGGGTATCATTCTTGTAAAGTTATCTTTAAGATTATGCCCAGTGAAGCTATGAGAGAGAAATCACCGGAAATTGGTAAAAAAATAATTATTGAAAAAGTGAAAGTAATATGGAGTAATATTAGTTACCTATGGAAGATCATATTAAGAAACCTATTTAGATATAAAAGAAGAGCATTACTGACTTCTTTAGGAATTATATTTTCTTCAGCTATACTTTTGGTAGCTCTAAGCATGAAGGATTCTATTGATTTTATGATAAGTCAGCAATATGGAAGTATTCAGAACTATGATGTAAAAGTTAACTTCTCCAAACTAATAAGTGTAGAAGAATTAAATAAGATTAAAAATATTCCTCATGTAAAAGCAATAGAACCGGTTCTTGAGACAGGAGTTGAAATATCAGATGGCTGGAGAAGTAAGGATGTAGGGTTTACTGCGCTTGTAAAAAATCCTGAAATGTATAAAGTTGAAGATAAAAGTGGGAAAGCCATAAGCCTTCCGACAAATGGCATACTTATATCTGAAAAACTTGCAAATACTTTAGGTGTAAAACCAAATGACAGTGTAAATATAAGATTTTTCTACCCAGGAAAAGAGAAGAAGGAGGTAGCTGTTAAGGGTATTGTGGTTCAGTATTTAGGCTTAAGCACTTACGTTTCTATGGATAGCATAAACAGTATGCTAGGGGAAGGTAGGGTTGCCAATTCAGCTGTGATAAAGCTGGATAACAGTGCTTTTGAAAATGAAGTTAAAAGTAAGTTAAGAGATATGGCTGCAGTAAATTCTGTAGAATCAAAGACAGATGCTCTTAATGCCCTGTTGAAAAATATGGGAGCAATGAAATCCTCTATAGGAGTATTGGTTATGCTTGCAGCAGTTCTTCTTATTGCAGTTGTATATAACATTGCTACTATAAATATTTTTGAAAGACAGAGAGAATTGGCTACTCTAAAGGTATTAGGATTTAAAAATAATGAAATTAAAAAGTTAATCTTCAATGAAAATTATATTATTACTGTATTTGGAATAGTTGTAGGATTGCCATTAGGAAGGTGGCTTGGAGCAGCTATTATGTCTGCAAGTAGTACAGACGCATATAGTTTTCCCTATGTAGTTGAATTTAAGACCTATATTATTACAACAGCTCTTACACTTATATTTACTGTTATGACTAATTTTATTTTAATGAAAAAGATTAAATCCATTGACATGATAGAAGTTTTAAAGAATAAGGAATAGACAGATGAAAAGAAAACTTTAAAATCAGTTATGTCTCAAAATAAGCTATCCATAGCTAGAATAATCTGAAGTTTGTAGTTTGATTCTATATTTTTAGAGGAGATGTAAATTATATGAAAAGAAAGAAACTATTTTGGATTGTTACGCCAGTAATAGTATGTATAATCAGTGCATTGGCGTATGTAAAGCTGCAAAATGGACAGACTGTAGATACTACAGTTGTATCAAAGGGTGAAATTAAGCAGTATATTGAAGATACCGCCACAGTTCAAAGTAATAAAAAACAAACCGCTTATATTGATGCTTCAGGAAAGATAATTAGCATTAAAGTTAATGTAGGTGATGCAGTAAAAAAAGGTGATATACTGTTAATCATGGATAAAGGTGACTTAGAGCTAAAACTTCAAGATGCAAATGCAAAGATTGAGGCTGCCAAGGCTCAGCTGCAGGGCACTGATATTGCAAATAGTGTAAATAAAATAGAAATTGCGCAAGCGGCTGTAGACCAGGCTAAAGTCACTTATGATGCTGCATCTAGAAATTTAAATAATGCAAAGACACTTTATGATTCTGGAAGTATAAGCAAACAGGAGCTGAATAATGCTGAGGATGCATATAAAACTGCTGAAGCGGCTTTAAAATCAGCAAATTCCCAGTTAGAAGATATTAAAGATGGCACTCCTGATTATGTGAAAAATCAATATGAATCTCAAATTAAACAAGCTGTTATTTTAAGGAATACCATCAATAGAGAAATTGAAAAACAACAGGTTGTTTCCCCAGCTGATGGAGTCATTCTTGAAAAGCTTATAGATGAGAATGCATCGGTAACTGCAGGAACAGCAGCATTTTTAGTAGGAGACACTAAAAGTTTGGAACTTGAAGCAAATATATTGTCTGATGACATCTATAAGGTTAAAATAGGTAATGAGGTTCAAGTAACTGGAAAGCCTATAGGAAATTCAACTATTACAGGTAAGGTTACAAAAATAGCGCCGGAAGCAAAGAATATAACCTCATCTTTAGGAGTAAACCAAAAGAGGGTATCAGTAACTATTGAAATAAAGGATGATACAGGATTATTAAAATCAGGTTATGATTTAGATATAAAAGTGATAACAGAGGTTAAAAAGGATACACTAGTAGTACCGGATACATCTGTATTTGACTATAAAGGGAGCTCCTGTGTATTTGTAGTGGACAACGGCAAAGCTGTCACAAGACAGATAAAAAAAGGGATAGAAAGTGAAAAATTAATTGAAGTAATAGAAGGTCTGAAACCAGGAGAAAGGATATTAGTTAAACCTGATAACAATATAAAAGAAGGAATGAAGATTAGAAATAAATAAAGTGGAAGTTATTCTATATAGGACTTTAAAAGCCCTATATAGAATATTTAGCTAAGGAATAAAGTGGGAGAGATTATAATTGATTGATAAATTTGAAAGCTTACCAGAGGAAAAAAAGAACAGGATATTGGATGCTTGTATTGAAGAGTTCGCTTTAAAGGGATATGATAAAGCATCTACAAATTCTATAGTAAAAAAAGCAGATATTTCTAAAGGTATATTATTTCATTACTTTGGAAATAAGAAAAATCTGTTTCTTTATGTGTTTGACTACTGTATGGATCATTTAATAAATAGATATTATGCAGTGAAAAAAGAAGAGCCAAAGGATATTTTTGAAAGGATTATGTGGATTAGTATAATAAAGATAAAAATAACCCAAGAAGAGCCTCTTAAAAATAGACTGGTCTTTTCAGCAATTTCAAATATGCCAGAGTCATTAAAACAAGAGATTACGGAAAGGTATAATAAATACTATGTAAAGCATATGCCACAATTTTTTGGAGATATAGATATATCAAAATTCAAAAAAGAAATTGATCCTCAAAAGGCTATAGAGCTGATGATGATGTGTATGGATGGTATTTCTAAAAAGTATCTTGAAAAATATAAAAATAGACCTGTAGATGAAGTTTTTAATGATGTAGAGAATATCATTAAAGAGTTTAATGAATATATGGACATTTTAAAATTTGGAATGTATTGTGAGACCTAAGAGAACTAAAATCCCTCTAACCTGCTATAAACAAATTGTATTTGGCAGGCTAGGGGGATTAAATATTGCTGTAAAATAATTGCCTTATATAAATATAAATAATAACTGATTTTGGCGTTAGTAAAAGAAAAAAATAAAATGTTGAAGGAAATGTTGTTTAAATGTGGAATATTATTGTAGGTAAATAATATATAACGTAGAAAGGAGAGAAACATTGATGAAAAAAGTTTTTACTTATATTGTTGCAATGATGTTAATTTTCAGTTTTGCGATAACACCTTGTAAAGCTGAAAGTGCAGTTAAACAAAAATATGTTGATTACAAGGGGGTGAAAATATACACTGAATCTTACAATTATTCTCCAAAAGCAAAAGAGGCAGTTATATTTTTACATGGTTTAGGAGGAAGCTATGCTCACGGTAAGTTTTTATATGATCAAAGCAATCCATATATGACAATAACAATGGATTATTTAGATCATGGTAACAGTGGACATGTTCCTACAATGTCATGGGATAAACACCTAGAGTCAATAAAAGCTGTGCTAGATGCATATGGTATTAAGAAAGCTCACATTGTTGGGCATTCCTTTGGAGCTGATACTGCTATGATGTTTGCAAAAAAATATCCTGAGAGAGTAAAGGACGTTGTATTATTAGATAGAGCATATTATAATTTCAAAGATTATGAAAAATTTAATCTTACAGAAAATGTTTTAACTACTCTTGAATATGATCCTCAGTCTGGATTATCCCATGATGAGTTTTTGCAATACATGGATATGTCATGGAATAATGATATTACTAAAACATGGGATCTAAATAGAGACGTATTACTGCTTGGTGGAAGTGCTAACAACTTTTTAGCTGATCCTGTTACAGGATCTCCATCACTAGCAGGTATTATAGCTATGATTAGGCAAAATCCATCAGAATTTGGAATTGATCCAGAAGCAGCTAAATTACTTCCTGATATGACAGAAGATAATGTTCTAGATATATATAATTTTTTGAGAACAAAAGTTTCTAAATTCGATAGTGTTAACAAGAGATTTAGCTCAATACAAACTTCCTATGCTCATGGAGATATGGTTAGAAATGCAGATGCAATGAATGCTATGAGAGAATATGTAATTGATTATCTAACAAGTGAAAACAAACATATAAATAAACATGAAGAAAAAAACAATAAAAAACAAGAAAAAAATTCAGTATACCAATTCAACTATTTTCACTAAACTTACTAAAATAGAATAAGTAGTGTAATCTTTATTCAAAAAGTATAAACTCATTATAAAAAGATCTCTGTAGATTTACAGGGATTTTTTTATTTATAAACAGATTTCTAAGCATAATATAAATATTTAGTAAAGTAAGCTTTACATTTCTCAAATCTTGGAATATAATAATAATGTAAAGTTAGCTTTACATTATTTTGTGAGGTGATTTTTTAGTGAAAAACGTAATAAGAGAACTCCGAGAAAAAAATGGCTATACACAGGATGAACTTGCTTTAGCAGCAGGGGTATCAAGGCAAACAATAATATCCCTTGAAAAAGGAAAGTATAATCCATCAATACAACTTGCCTTTAAACTTTCCAAAATATTTAATATGCCTATAGAAAATATATTTATTTATGAGGAGGAATAATTATGAAAACTAGTAAATTAGGAACAGACTTCATTGGATTTGTTAGAGCCACAATAATTGGATTAATGGGTGCGGCAATTTATCTATATTCTAGTTATCAAGGAACAACTGGAGAAGGAATGAAATTTGCTAAAGCATTCTCAGTAGCTTTTATAATAATGGGTATTTGTGGGATGATTTTAACTAAATTATTTGAAAAACATCCCATTAAAAGTATTGGAGTAGTAAATAAAGATGATGAAATGCTGAAGCTCATAAGATATAGAGCGGCTTATACTACTTTTGAAATTACTGTGTCTGCTATAATAATTTTTACTATATTAACAGCAGCAGAAGTTATAAAATTAAATATGCCTATATATATAATAGGTATTATATTTGTAGTTACAATGGAAATCATCAATATAATTTTTATAACTATCTATAGCAATAGGATGATGTAAATAATTAGAAAAGAGTGCTTGAAAAGATAGGATTTAAAGTTTATTCTATTATTATATAAGGGAAATATAGGGGGATAGAAATGGATAATATTAAAGAGATAATTAATCAGGCAGGGGAATTTATAGCAGATACCGATTACAATAAGATAAAAGAACTAAAGGGAATTCAAATGTTTGATGCGCCAATTATAGGAATTGCTGCTGCTGACGATCCGTTGTTCTTAAAGTTAAAAGATAAAGAGGCTATAGGTGATGGTCATATGACTCCTCTAGAATGGATGCCGCAGGCAAAAGCAGTTATATCATATTTCCTGCCTTTTACTGAAGCTGTGAGAAAGGCAAATCGTGAAAATAAGGATCTACCAGCAATAGAATGGTTGTATGGCAGAGTTGAGGGAGAAATAGCCAATAAGGAGCTTGCCAAGTTTTTAGTAAAAAAAGTTGCAGACATGGGAGGAGAAGCGATTATCCCAGGATTGGATTCTCGTTTTGTGTCTGGGAACTATAAAAGTAATTGGTCTGAAAGACATGTTGCCTTTATATCAGGGCTAGGTACCTTTGGATTAAGTAAGTCAATAATAACAGAAAAAGGGGCTGCAGGCAGATTAGGAAGCATAATTGTCAGTATACCGTTTGAAGCAACTGAAAGAAAATATGAAGGTGTTTATGATTATTGCAGTCAATGTGGTGTCTGTATTAATAGATGTCCTGCACAAGCAATTGACAAATTAGGGAAAAAACATGAGCCCTGTGAAGATTTTCTTACTAATGTCACTAAGAAGCGTTTTGCACCACGTTATGGCTGTGGAAAATGCCAAACAGCAGTGCCTTGTGAATATAGAAT
This sequence comes from Clostridium nitrophenolicum, assembly GCF_055391695.1. Classification (NCBI taxonomy): domain Bacteria; kingdom Bacillati; phylum Bacillota; class Clostridia; order Eubacteriales; family Clostridiaceae; genus Clostridium; species Clostridium nitrophenolicum. Next base: position 3,734,862 of record NZ_AP042469.1, on the reverse strand, counting down.
TCCGGTGAGAAGAAAAGAAGGTCATAAAGAATAAGCAGACCGGAACAGAAATTTCTAGAAATAATATAAAAATTGAAGTTTTATGAAAATTAAGAAGGCTTCCCCTAGAATAATAAGGGAAGCTTTCTATTTTATGCCCATTTTTCAGCCCATTTTTGAATTTCGTCCATAGCTTTTTCTAGGTCTCTTCCTTTTTCAGTTAGTTCATATTCAATACGTACTGGCATTTCTGGATAAACCTTACGAGTAATAATACCCTGTTCTTCTAATTCTTTAAACCTTTCTGTAAGCATACGAGCACTAAGGTTAGGTATTATTTCTTGAATATCAGAAAATCTCTTAGCTCCATTTAATAAGGATCGTATGATTAATCCAGTCCACCTTTTCCCTAGTAATTCAAAAGCAGATTCAAACCTAGGACATAAATGAAATTTTTCCATGTATATCAACTCCTATAATTATTTTATCATATTTACTTGACAAAAGTAAGTGACTTATTGTACTATAGTTACATAAAGTAACTAAGTTTTAATAAGTTATTTAATTTCATAAAGTAAATATATATTATTGTCACTTTGTGTAAAAATTATTATTTAGTTTATTCTATGTTTAAGAAGAAGGGTGAAAAGATGTTAAAATTTATAAAAAATATATTTAAAAATGAAAAGGAGAATGTAAAAATGTCAAAAGTATTATACATTACTGCAAATCCAAAGTCTAAGGAATATTCATATAGCTTATCAGTAGGAAGTGCTTTTATAGATGCTTATAAGAATGCTAATCCTAATGATGAAATAGTACCTGTAGATTTATATAAGATGGAGGTTCCGCTAATTGATGAAGTTGTCTTTAGTGCATGGGATAAGTTAGGAAAAGGACTTTCCTTTGAAAATTTAACACCAGAGGAACAAAGTAAGATAGCAACTATGAACGATATATTAGAGCAATTTATATCTGCTGATAAATATATCTTTGTAACACCATTCTGGAATTTTACTGTGCCACCAAAGATGAAAGCTTATATAGATAATATTTGTATTGCAGGCAAGACTTTTAAGTATACTGACAATGGTCCAGTAGGACTTTTAACTGATAAGAAAGCTGTTCATATTCAGGCAAGAGGGGGAGTATACTCTAGTGGACCTGCTGTCGATTTAGAAATGGGAGACAAATATATAAATACAATACTAAACTTTATAGGAATAAATGATAAAGAATCTATTATTGTAGAAGGAGTAAGTGCAATGCCTGATAAGGCAGAGGAAATTAAAGAAAGTGCCGTAGCTAAAGCTAAGGAAGTAGCAGAAAGATTTTAATTAAAAAGATAATTAGCTAATTCTAGGAAAGTTTAAAAATAGTCTGAGGCTTTAGCAGTTGCTAAAGCCTCTATCCATATATCTTATTTAAAATCCTCAGGATTCAAACCATTTATATAATCTAAAACTTCATCCAATGATCTAGAAGTGAATAATGCATCTGTGCCGCCACCATGATAATAAACTGCAAAACAGTCGTTTTTAAAATAGAAAACGTGATAGCTTCTATTACCAACTTGTCTATTACCTAAACTAAGTTCTTCATCTCTAACTATTTCATTTAATATTTTATGACTATTATCTACAGTTACACCTCTAACCCCTTGAAATTGAACAAAACGTGGGTAAAAAACAAATTCTTTCATTGTACTCATCTATCAGTTCCCCCTTTACTTAACTTATGAGTTAATATTAACATGGAATATATAGAAAAACAAATATTAAATAAGACTATTAGCAATATTTTTAATAGTTAAAAAACGTTTACTATACTTTTTTAGTCCATTATAATCCTGTAATGTAATTTTTACGCTTTATAATAATTTATAGAACTACTAATAATTTTTTACATATACAAAATTTAATTATAGTTAACTTATTTATATGATTCTATATTTAAGGGAGGAATGTAAAATGGAGTTTAATTTTTTTAAAGTGGAAACTTTTATACCGGAGGAATATCTAAAAAATTTAAGAAAAAGTCTAAATGATATTGGAGCGCTTACTATAGGTGGGAACTATGATAATTGTATGGCTGTTTCTAAAGTGAGTGGCTCATGGAGACCACTTCAGGGCGCTGATCCTTTTAAAGGTGAGGTTGGAGAAATTTGTTATGCAGAAGAGTGTAAGGTTGAATTTTGCTGTGGCAAAGAAGTATTGATAAAAACAGTGGATACGATAAAAGAAGTTCATCCTTATGAAGTACCTATAATAAATGTTATTCCAATTTTAAATCCATATGAATTATAAAATTATTTTAATCTTTCACTTAATTTTTAAATATAAAGTAAAATAAACAATATTTTAAAATAATGATTACGGCTTAATGTTATATTTAATTTAATAATATATTCATTTTTTCTTGATGACTTGTTTATTATTAATAGTTATAATATAACATATAGAATAAGTTTTATATTTATAGGGTGGTTTAGTGATGGATATTGTAGGAATATTGGACGAAATAAATAAAATAAGTGATGAGGCTAAGGATAAAATTGCTCCTGTAGAAGTACTGAAGAGATTTAATGGAGGAAGGTCTGGAGCAGGAGTATATATGGTTGAATATGGAGCTGACAACAGGGTAGGAATATTAAAGATAACAAGTAGCAATGAAGCAGAAGTATTTCAAAAAGCATATGATCTAGCTGTACAAAATAATATGCATAAATATATTGCTAAACTCATAGCAAACTATGAAATAGAAAGTAAAACACAGTCTACTATACATGCAAATCTATATGATTTAGCAGGTGATGACATATATAAAAGTGAAACATTTTTGGACAAGGTTATTAATGAAGACGATCTTAAAGATAGCATAATTTCAAAAATGACTAAATTTTTGTTCAGTTGGAATAAAGAACATGCAAAGAAGTACATATCACCTAAAGATATAGTTAAAAATGAACTTTCCTATAGATATATGGATACTAAGTACGAGCAGGCTTTTCAATCAATAGGAGTAGATAAATATACAAAGTGGATATCTTTAGATGGGACAGATATATTACTGCCTAACCCATATTACTATTTTAATAATGAAGATGTTTGGAATGGATTAAAAGTAACTTGCCTTATAGCTTGCGCCCATGGAGATTTTCAAGGAGATAATATAATCATTACTGAAAATAAGCCAATTATAATTGATTTCTGTGATTTGATTGAGGAATGTAATGTTTTTCATGATTTAAGATACCTTGAATCTATTACCTTAGGAGATTATCTAGAAATCGATAAAGAATCCAGCAGGGAGTTATGGAGTAAGGTTTGCGAAAGCTTAAGTGAAGGAATTACAGAAGTAGAAATTCCACAAGGAAGAGGAATGAGTTTGCTTAGGCAACTTATGCCTAAGCTTAGAGAAAATGTTAAACTAATTGTTTCAGATAGCAGAAATAGTTTATATAATCCTTCATTTTACTTAGCAGGAGTTGCCTCAGGATTAATTAATTTAAGAAAATATACAGATACAAATAAGAAAAAAGCGGCATTCATATATGCCGCATATAATCTGAAAATGTTTCTTAAGGATGAGGCAGTTAATATGTATAACCCAAAACTAGATTCTTGTATGATTCTAAATTGGAAGGTAGAAAAAATGGAAAATACCTTTGTTGTGCTACAGCCAATTAGTTTAAGAGTTTAAGTATAATAGTGTAGATAAATCTGGCGAAATAAGAGTGTAGATGATTTTAGTTTTTAAAACCATCTACACTCTTAAATTAGATTAAATCACTCAAATTTTCGATATGATCAGCTGGTATAGGCCTACTGAATAGGTATCCCTGAACCATTTCGCAATTTAGGTATTGAAGTATCTGGAACTGATCTTCCCATTCGACACCTTCAGCAATTACGGTTAAGTTCATCTTATGAGCTAGTTGAATTATACCATCTGCTATTTCTTTATCTCCGCTATTTAGATGAATTGAATCAATAAAAGATTTGTCTATCTTAAGGTTATTTATTGGAAGTATTCTTAAATAATTTAAAGACGAATAGCCTGTCCCAAAATCATCTAAAGATATATTAATTCCTAATCTTTTTAATTCATTTAAGATTGTTATATTATAATCCAAGCACTGCATAAGCACACTTTCTGTAATTTCAATTTCTAAAAGCTTTGGTGGAAGATTACTATCAATTAAAGCGCTTTTTACTATATGAATAAATCCTGGGTGCTGAAGTTGAACGATAGAAACATTTACAGCTATGGCCCCTAAATTATAACCAAAGTCGAGCCATTGTTTCGCTTGCTTACAGGCAGCTTTCAGTACCCACTGACCGATTGGCACTATTAAAGAAGTTTCCTCTGCAATAGGAATGAATTCTGTTGGAGAAACAAAGCCGAAATCATTGCTCTTCCATCTTAATAGAGCCTCCATTCCCTTAATTTTTCTTGTTTTACAATCAATTTGAGGCTGATAGTATAATTGAAATTCATTTTTAATTATAGCATCTCTTAATCCTTTTTCAATTTGAGACTTTTTTAGGATTTCGTTAAACATTTCTATGTTATAAAACTCATATCTATTTCGCCCTAAATCCTTTGCTCTGTACATTGCTGTATCCGCATTTTTTAAAATCGAATTAGAATCAAGTCCGTCATTAGGATATAATGAAATTCCTATACTAACTGTTGTAAAAATTTGTTTTCCATCTAGTTCAAAATGATTTCTAAAACTATTTGTTATTTTTTTACAAGTGTTCACAATAGGTTTTTTATTCTCTATATTTTTCATAAGAACTAAAAACTCATCTCCGCCCAATCTATAAAGGGTATTATTCTTATCGATAATAGTTTTTAATCTGTCTGCCACAACTTTAAGCAGTCTATCACCATAGTGGTGCCCTAAGGTATCATTAACTCTTTTAAAGTTATCAAGATCTATAAAAAGAACGGCTCCTTTTTCTCCAGTTTTATTAGAATAATCGATTGCTTTGTCTAATTCGCCTACAAAAGAAATTTTATTAGGAAGAGAAGTTAGGTTATCGTAGTAAGCTAAATGCTTATATCTTTCTTCACTTAATCTCAAAAATTCTTCACTTTCCTGGAGTTCATCATATTGAGCTCTAAGCTCTTCTTCTGTTGCTGTAAGCTCTTCATATACAGCGCTTAATTCTTCGAAATTTTCTTGAAGTTTTCTTTCGCTTTCTTTTCGCTTCTTAATATTTATAAAAAGGATAATTATAAATGTAGATAATATAATAAATATACTAATTACGGACCAAACCAGCTTTTTATAGGTTTCATAAAAAGAAAAATCTTTATTTATTATTGTACTTCCATCTGGGAGCTTGTCTGTATCAATTTTAAAATTTTTTAACTCATTGTAATCAAAGGTATAACTACTTATGCTTTTTGATAATATAGGTATATTTTCTACTTTTTCACCATTTAATATTTTAAGCGCTATTTGTGCAGCAGCTCTACCGTGCTCTATAGAATTAATTACTTTACCACCTAATAGACCATTTCCTAAAGCAAAATCCCAGCATATGTAGTTGGATACATTTATATGTTTGCTAATTAAAGGACCTATATTTTCGTAGTTAATAAATTTTCCCTCATTATTTTTAAGTTGGCCTATATGGAGAACTGCGGTGTTATCATCAAATTTTTTTACAGCTTCATCTAATGTTTCAATGTTTACATCACGATAAAATTGAAAGTTAACATCTAATCTCAGACGTCTTATAATGTCTTTAGTATCTTCTTCATTTAACTTTCCTGTAGATGTGGAATCACAGACTACTATTATATCCTTAATAGTAGGTTGAAGCCTTATTATTGATTTAATAGTTGACTCTATGTCAATTGTCTCAATTATACCAGTATAGTTTTTATGTCCATTTAACATTGATTGGTTAAAATTATTTATCCCACAGAACACAACAGGCGTATTGGGGAATAAACTATCTCCATATTTAACTAGGAAATTTAATGCATCGTTATCTGAACAAATTATGACATCAAACTTAGTATCTGCATATTTTATTTTACATAGATTCTTAAGGCTTTCAATATAGGCGCTGTTATTAACTCTTTTTGTATCCATATAAGTAGTTAGTAAATCAATTTTATCCGCATCATTTAATACAGATCTGATTCCAGAAGAAATATTACTTGTCCATTTAAAATCTTCTGAGTATGAGTGAAGAATTAAAACCTTTTTATGAGATTCTGCTTTTACATAGGTGTTTATATTTAAAACAACATATAGTACAAAACTAATTATTAGGCTAACTCTTTTAACTAAAGTTTTGCTCATAAGTATCGCCCTCCAACTTTGTCTATTTAAACTATTATATTGCTGGTGAAAGTTGATTTATTTGGTATACTATGTATAAAAAGTTGTGTTATATATCTTAATATAACATATTTTTATATTTACATGTTATCATTTGTGTGAAAGTTTGGAAATACAATAATAATACTTCTTTTTTAGTTTGTGATATAATTTTTAGTAGAAGTATAATTTACATGGTAATTTACTTAAACTTAAGAGGAGGTTAAAGTCCTAAATGGACTTTAACGGGTAATTTTGCTAGGTAAAAGTTCTAAATGAACTTTTACGGGTAACTTGTGAGCGGAAGCGAAAATTTTAAGTTACCCAGTTCCCGAAGGGAAACGAGCAAAATTACCCAGTGTTCCGACTAAAAGGAGGAAACATATGAAGAAAAGGTTAGCTATCATAAGTTATAGTACATCAACTGCTGATACCTATAATGAGCAAATTATAAGCTTGTTTTCAGATAATATTATTGTAGATAGATTCTGTATAGATAGTGAATATAGAAAAGAAGGTATACAAGCAGATTTAATATTAATTCCATCTTATAATATATTTAAGCTTATTAAACCTTATATAAATAAGAGAAGTGAGATTGTTATTGCAAACAGAACAATTTTAAAATCTTCCTTGGAAAAAATTATGGCTATCCCAGAGGGTACGCAAGCCTTATTAATGGATGAAAATGTGGATATGGCATCACAAATGGTTTCGGTGATATATCAGTTAGGAGTTAGACATATAGAATTGACGCCTATTTGTCCAAGTATTAATATAGGCATCGAAGAAAAGACTGTAATTGTATTAGGGGAAACAAAATATGTTTCAAACATTTCAAACAAGGTTATAGATATTGGCGGTAGTCTTTTGGATATAAGTACAATAATGAATATTGGAGCAAAGTTAAACTTGATTCATATTTTGCAAAGACAGAATATTAGGAAAAGTTACAAGGAAATTGTAACCACTGATGCTGGATTGTCAACAATAATAGGACAAACAAATCGTTTTGAAAGTGAAATAGATATATTACTTCAGGTATTAGATGATGGTATTATAGGTATTACATCTAAAGGAATAATCACTAATTATAATGAAGGCGCTGAAAATATTATAGGATATAAAAAAAATGATATAATCGGAAAACATGGACTGCATGTGCTGCCGGATATTCCTTTTAAATATGTTTTAGAAAATTTAGAACCTGTCAAAGAAAAACTTATAAGAATAAATGGATATGATATAGTTGTGTCTGTTGATCCTATAATACATTCAAACAAGTTATATGGAGCTGTTGCCATCGTAAAAAAATTCAATGATATAGAAAAGAAACAGCATAAATTAAGGGAACAGCTTATAGGCAAAGGACATCGAGCAAAATATGGATTTGAGGATATACAAGGAGAAAGTGAAGCAATAAAAAGATGTATAGATATCGCAAGGAGAATGGCGAAATCAGAATCCTCCATTTTAATTACAGGTGAAAGTGGGACGGGGAAAGAGCTTTTTGCCCAGGCTATACACAATAATTCGAAAAGAAGAACTTATCAGTTTGTGGCAATAAACTGTGGTGCACTCCCAGAAAGCCTTTTAGAAAGTGAACTTTTTGGATATGAGGAAGGAGCCTTTACAGGAGCGAGGAAAGGAGGAAAACCAGGACTTTTTGAATTAGCTCATAATGGAACATTGTTTCTTGACGAAATTGGAGAAATGCCTCTTAACCTTCAAATGAGGCTTCTGAGGGTTCTTCAAGAGAGAGAAGTTATGAGAATCGGAGGCGATAGACTTATTAATGTAAACATTAGAGTAATTGGAGCAACAAATAGGAACCTAAAAGAAATGGTTAAGGAGGGAGAGTTTAGAGAAGATCTGTACTATAGATTAAGAGTACTTCCGTTGAAACTACCTCCTCTTAGAGATCGCAAAGAAGATATTCTACCGTTAATTGATAAAATTAAAAAACAATTTTACAGTGAATTTGAGCTAACACAGGAAGCAAAAGAAGTTTTATTGGATCATAATTGGAAAGGAAATATTAGAGAACTTAAAAACTACGTAGAGTATTTTGCTAATCTTGGATTAAAACAGATAGATGTAATAGATCTTCCCTTCGATAATGAGGAAGATGTAAATGATAATATTTTAACTTTAAATGAAAAAAGTATATTAGATGAGTTTTGGGAAAGCTCAGAAGAAAAGATAGAAAAGTACTTATTTATTCTAGAAGAATTAGAAAAAAGCTATATTAATAAAAGTAGACTTGGAAGAAGAACCTTATATAAAATTGCAATGGAACATAACGTTTTTTTAAGTGAGCAGGAAATAAGAAGTATATTAATTAATCTTGAGAAGTTCTCGATGGCAAAGGTTTTTGTAGGAAGAGGTGGAAGTTCAATAACGGATTTTGGTAGAAAAATTATTAAATATTTAAAGGGAAAGTATTAGAATATATATAGATATCTGACCAAGATATCTATATATAATTTATATTTTAATCTTTTCTAGAGATTGCACAACTTGCAAGTCTGATGTTTCGCTGTCTTTTGTAGTTATACATTTTTACATCTGCAGCTATTACTAAATGATCATATATAATAGAATCTGCAGGAAAATTAGCAATACCATAGCTAAAACTACATATTACATTTTGTCCATCAAAATTTAAGGGATTATTTTTGAGATAATCAATCAGTTCTTCAAATTTTTTAGTTAAAATTTCATCATTTGTATTAAAAAATATCCCTATAAACTCATCTCCGCCGTATCTTGCTAAAATATCTGGAGAGCTAAATTGATTACTTAAATTTTTTGTAAATAATTTAATATATTCATCGCCTGCTATATGACCATAGTTATCATTAACATACTTTAATTTATTTAAATCAAAAATTACAAGATTAAATTCTTTATTATTGTTACTAATATTTTGAAAAGCTTTGTTAAACATTTCTTCAAAGTAGTTTCTATTATATAAATTAGTTAATTTATCGTATTTAGATAAATAAATCGTTTCTTTATATAGATTATGTTTGTTAATTGCTATTTCAATTTGACTTTTCATGTATTGTAGAATTTGAGCATCTTCCTCAGTAAATGCATTGATACGATTACTATCTATATTTAGCATACCATATAGCTTTTGATTAATTATGATAGGTGTGCTGATGCAGGACTTAATGGACCATTGTTTTAATTCTTCAGTTATAGCAGTAGTATCAGCCCCTGGAAGCTTGGAAACATCGTTGATGATAATGGTGCCCTTAATATTACCATTAGTTTTAAGCCAGTGGAATGAATGATTCAACTGAAGATTAAAATTTTTAGCTTTAACTAGATCATATCCTTTAGATGCCCCAATTTCAAGCATTTCATTATCTTTTAATATTAATATACTGCCATACTCTGCTTCATCTATAATCGATAATGCTTTTTCTAATATTAAGTCAAATAGATGGTTAATATTATCTAATCCTAGTATAGATTGATTTATTTCAAGCATAGCTTCATTAATTTTTAGAAGCCTGCTTATTTTATTTTCATTCTTCTTCAAATCTGTAAAATCTATCATAATGCCTACAAGTCCGTCGACCTCATTGTTTTCTGAACCTATTGTTGCTTTTCTAAAGTGTATATCATGTAATTTACCATCGGAATATTTTACTTTTGATTCGTATGTCTGCATACCTCTAGTTTTCATTAGAGCTATATCTGCTTCGTGGTAGACTTTAGAATATTCACCTTGGTTAAGATCATAAGCGGTATGATTTAATATTTCTTCTCTAGTTAAACCTAAGCATTTCTCGAACTCGCTGTTAAATTCTATATATACACCGTCAGCATTTTTACAAAATACTGGATCAGGAATTGTATCAAGAACTAGCCGAAGAAAATTTAAATTGTTTTGTAAGCTTTTCTTATTTTCATTTAGTTCAGCTTCAATTTTCTTACGCTTTGAAATATTTGTAACTAATAAAGTTATTATTATAAAAAATATTATCGGCATAACATAATGGCAAATAATTAGACCACGATAGTGGTCTCTCTGTATTTCATTAATAAATTGAAAAAATATCCCCAAAAAATCTTTCATAGTATCATCCTTTAAATTTATTAGAATTCATAAAAGAATAAAATTATATCTATATAAAGATTATAAAATTAATTGCAGAAAAATTACATAGTTTTCAACATTTTTTAATATATATAAATCGAGTTTTTTATACAAAAATAAATATAAAGCTTATAGGAGTCTTCAAAGTAAATTATGCAAACGGGGTAAATGGTATCGGATTTTTGAACCATTTACCCCGTTTGTTTATATTTTTTTTATAATAATGTAGAAAAATAAAGGATTTAGGAATATTGTAATTACTGGCATAATATTTGCTAAATACAGAATTGAAGGTAATTTTAGAAAAATTCTATAATAGAGGAGTGAAATAATGTACAAAGTATTAGCTATTAATCCAGGTTCTACGTCTACTAAAATAGCTCTTTATGAAGAAACAAAAGAACTATTTAAGAAAAATATAGAGCACTCTAATGAAGAGTTAGCAAAATACAAAAACATAACAGAACAATATGAGATGAGATATGAAGCTATAATGAAGTCTCTAAAAGAAATGAATTTCGATGTTAAAGAATTATCTGCTGTTGTTGGGAGAGGTGGATTATTACCTCCAGTAAAATCAGGAGCATATAGAGTAAATGATTCTATGGTAGATAGACTAGCTAATAGACCTTTAGTGGAGCATGCTGCAAATTTAGGTGCAATAATAGCAAATGAAATATCTAAACCATTAAATATACCTGCATTTATTTATGATTCAGTGGCCGTAGATGAGCTAGAAGATATTGCAAGAATAACAGGAATAGCTGATGTAAAAAGAGACTGCTTCTCTCATGCATTAAATATGAGAGCTGTGGCAATAAAGGTAGCACAAAAATTAGGTAAAGCTTATGAAGACTGTAATCTAATTGTTGCTCATCTAGGTGGAGGAATATCTATCAGTGTTCACACCAAAGGCAAGATGGTTGATATTGTTGGTGATGATGAAGGATCATTCTCACCTGAAAGAGCTGGAAGAATATCTTGTAAACGTTTGATGCAAATGTGTTATAGTACTGACAAAAATGTAATGAAAAAGAAAATGAGAGGGGAAGGCGGATTAGTTTCTAATTTAGGTACTAATAGTGCTTTAGAAGTTGAAAAGAAAATTGAAAGTGGCGATGAAAATGCCAAATTAGTTTATGAAGCTATGGCATATCAAATAGCTAAAGGAATTGGGGAACTTGCAACTGTGGTAGATGGGGAAGTAGATGCAGTAATAATTACAGGTGGTATTGCATACTCAAAGATGATGACTGGTTGGATAAAGAAAAGAGTACAATTTATTGCTCCAGTGGAAATTGTTCCTGGAGAAAATGAATTAGAGGCATTAGCTTTTGGGGCTCTTAGAGTGTTAAAGGGTGAAGAAAAGGCACATGAATATAATTTAGGATAGGGGGATAAGATCATGGGGAAAAGCTTATTTAAAAATGAAGTATCTTATGTAAAGCCATATGTTCCTGGTAAGCCAATTGAAGAGCTAAAGAGAGAATTGGGCATAGAGGAAATTGAGAAATTAGCATCAAATGAAAATCCCTTAGGACCATCTCCTAAGGCTATAGAAGCTATAAGAAGAGAAGCGGCAAATATACATATCTATCCTGAGGCAAACTCAACAGAACTTAAAATTAAGCTATCAGAAAAGTATGCGCTGCCTGTTGAAAATATTGTTATAGGTAATGGCGGAGAAGAACTTTTAAAGATGATAGCAGAAACCTTTATAAATCCTGGTGATGAAGCAATAATGGCTAATCCTAGCTTTGATAAATACTCTTCAGAAGTATGTTTTATGGGAGGAGTTGCAGTTAAAATTCCTCTAAAGAGTTATAAGCATGATTTTGAAACTTTTGTAGAAAGAATAAATGAAAAAACAAAATTAATATTTGTATGTAATCCTAATAATCCTACAGGAAATATAATGCCTAAAGAAGACTTAGATTATTTAGTGAAAAATACACCTGAAGATGTAGTAATTGTATTAGATGAAGCCTATTATGACTATGCAATAAAGAACCCAGAATATCCAGAAAGCTTGGATATATTAAAACAAAGACCAAATACTATCATTCTAAGGACTTTCTCTAAAGTGGCAGGAATTGCAGCAGTTAGAGTAGGGTATTTGTTGACAACAAAAGAGATTGCTGATGCAATGAATAAAATAAAATTAACCTTTAGCGTAAATAGGCTTGCGCAAGCAGCAGCTATTGCAGCACTAGAAGATCAAGAACATCTTGATAAAACTGTTGAATTAAACTACAAATCACTAGGGTTAATGGAAAAATATTTTCAAGAAAAGAATTTTGAGTATATAAAACCTAATGCAAATTTCGTTTTTGTTAATGTAAATGAAGATTCGAGAATAGTGTTCCAAGGTCTACTCAAAAAAGGAATAATTATAAGGCCAGGATACCTATGGGGATGGGACAGCTGGCTTAGAGTAAGTACAGGAACAATGGAACAAACAGAAAAGTTTATAAAGAGATTAGATGAAGTGTTAAAGGAAATTTAGAAAATAAGAGAAAATGAACAATTCTAGCATAGGCTAGAGGTTTAAAAAATAATGTGAAGAATACGAGGAGGATATAGCTTGAAAAAAGGAGATATAGTATGGACTTTAGTCTTAGCAGCATTAATAGCAATACTAGTAGTGCCTACCACTCATGATGTATTTATGAAGTTTACAACTGCGCATCCTTATGCAGGAGGGTTTATAAAGTTTAGCATACTTGCAACAATGGGCGAACTTTTAGCAATAAGAATTGTAGCAGGAGGTTGGATTATTCCTAAGGGAGTAATTTATAGAGCTGCTATCTGGGGATTTTTAGGTATGGCTATCGTATTGATATTTGATATGTTTGCATCAGGTGTTATGGCAGCATTGTCTAAAGGTCTTCTTCCAGGAAAAGGTTCCAAGTTTGCTTTTGCATTCTTCACTAGTGCCATAATGAATGTAACCTTTGCGCCAACAATGATGGCATTCCACAGAATAACTGATACCTTCATAGATTCAAAGTATGAAGGAAGCAGTACAAATATTGGCGATGTTGTTAGAAAGATTGATTGGGCGGGATTTGTATCCTTTGTTATATTAAAGACTGTTCCGATTTTCTGGATACCAGCACATACAATAACTTTTTTATTACCACCTGAATATAGAGTTTTGGTTGCCGCAATGTTATCAATGGCATTAGGGTTAATATTAGCCTTTGCAAAAAAGAAAGCACAAAAGACTCAATTAAATGAAGTAACCAATTAATATGATAGGTTTTAGAAAGAGGAGGAATATAAATGAAAAAGCTTATGACAGGTAATGAGGCAATTGCTAGGGGTTTTTATGAAGCTGGAGGAACAATAGCTGCAGCTTACCCAGGAACACCATCAACTGAAATATTAGAAAATATGGCAGAGTATAAAGAGGTTTATTCAGAATGGGCTCCAAATGAGAAAGTAGCGTTAGAAGTAGCTATAGGAGCTTCCATAGCAGGAGCAAGATCTCTTGCTGCAATGAAACACGTTGGAGTAAATGTAGCAGCAGATCCTATAATGACATATGGATACACTGGAGTAAATGGTGGGCTTGTATTAATATCTGCAGATGACCCAGGTATGCATTCATCACAAAACGAACAAGATAACAGATATTATGCTAAATTTGGTAAAATTGCTATGATTGAGCCAAGTGACAGTCAAGAATCTAAGGATTTTATAAAAGAAGCATTAGAAATATCAGAAAAATTTGATACACCAGTTCTTTATAGAGTTACAACAAGAGTATGCCACTCAAAAACTCTTGTGGAACTTGGAGAAAGACAAGCATTTGAAATCAAACCATATGTAAAAAATATAGCTAAATTTGTTGCAACTCCTGCAAATGGTAAAAAGCTTCATGTAGTTGTTGAAGATAAATTAAAGAAGTTAGAAGAATTCAGTAATAACACTCCTTTAAATAGAGTAGAATATGGAGATAAAAAGATAGGTATTGTAACTTCAGGTATATCTTATCAATATGCTAAAGAAGTATTTGGTGATAAGGCTTCATACTTAAAGTTAGGTTTTACCCATCCACTTCCATTTGCAAAGATAGAAGAGTTTGCAAAAGAAGTTGAAACTTTATATGTAATTGAAGAGTTAGAGCCATATATAGAAGAGCAATTAAAAGCAAGGGGAATAGCTTGTATAGGAAAAGAAAAAATTTCAAATATAGGAGAGCTAAATCCTGATATAATTGCAAATGCTCTATTAGGCACAGAGTGTGAAGCTAAAACTGAAGCAGCAAGCTCAGTAGAAGCTTTAAAAGATGAAGTTATAGGAAGACCACCTACATTATGTGCAGGATGCCCTCACAGAGGTTTATTCTATACATTATCTAAGAAAAAGAACATAATGATTACAGGCGATATAGGATGCTATACATTAGGTTCATCAGAGCCTTTAAATGCAATGGATACTTGTATTTGTATGGGAGCATCTATAAGCTCAGGACATGGAGCTCAAAAAGCTTTCGACGTAAATGGAGTAGACAAGAAAGTAGTAAGTGTAATAGGAGACTCAACTTTCTTCCATTCAGGACTTTTAAGCTTAATAGATGTAGTATATAACAGAGGAAACTCAGTTACTATTATACTAGATAATAGAATAACTGGAATGACAGGACATCAACAAAATCCAGGAACTGGTTATACATTAGCAGAAGAAAAGACTGAAGCTATTGATATAGAAAATCTTTGTAAGGCTATTGGCGTAAAGAATTTAAAAGTTGTAAACCCATTAAACTTAAAAGAAACAGATGAGGCTGTAAGCGCTGCGTTGACAGCAACAGAACCTACAGTAATTATTACAAAGTGGCCATGTGTTCTTAAAAAGTTTACTGAAGAAGATAAAAAACAATTTGATTTAAGTTCAAAAACTTATAGTGTAAATGAAGAAAAGTGTAAAAAGTGCAAAATGTGTACAAAAACAGGGTGTCCAGCGATAGCTATGAAAGAATACTCAAGCATAGATCCAACTATGTGTGTAGGATGTTCTGTATGCGCACAAGTTTGTCCGTTTGGTGCAATAGAAAGGGTTGGTGAATAATAATGAGTGAAGTAAAAAACGTTCTTTTAGTAGGAGTTGGAGGACAAGGTATTATTCTAGCTTCAAAGATACTTTCTAGTGGGTTAATAGATGCCGGCTATGATGTTAAAATGTCAGAAGTTCATGGAATGGCTCAAAGAGGAGGAAGTGTTACAACACAGGTTAGATATGGTGAAAAAGTCTACTCTCCTATAATAGGCTTAGGCCAAGCAGATTTAATAGTGGCTTTTGAAAGAATAGAAGCGTTAAGATGGATAGATTACCTAAAACCAAATGGAAAGATAGTAATAAATGATTACTCAATTCCTTCAGCTACTGTACTTTCAGGAAAAGAAAAATATCCTGAAAATGTTATTGATAAAGTAAAAGGAGCATTTGAAAATGTAACTGTTATAAATGCTGCTGAAGAAGCTTTAAAATTAGGAAATATAAAAGCACAAAATATAGTTATGCTAGGTGGACTATTAAAAGCTTTAAATGTTGAAAATGTTGACTGGATTAAAGCTGTAAAAGAAAATGTAAAAGAAAAATTTGTTGATTTAAATGTGTCTGCACTTGAAAAAGGAATGGCACTATAGAAATACTGATGATTTGAACTTAAATAAGGCAATGGAAAAGCTCCATTGTCTTATTTTTTCAACTATCTTTGACTCGTTATTTATTTTCATATGTCTAAGAATAAAGCAACACCTAGATACTAGGCTAACATATTAGTGCGGTAAATTGACAACAAAATTCGAAAAATTTATAATTAATTATGAATTGGCAATTAATGATTATATGGGTTTAGAGAGGTGATGATATGAGTTATATCCATGTAAGATTACTTGGCTGCTTTATTGTAACTTTAAATGGAAAAAATGTATCATTTCCCTATAGCAAGGTACAAGCTTTATTTTGCTATCTAGTAGTTAAGAAACAGGCTACAAGAGAAGAGTTATCAGGACTTTTATGGCCAGATATGGAAGAAAATGTTGCAAGAAAAAATTTAAGAAATGCAATATATAAGCTTAAAAAATCCTTTGGAGATGAGGAGATTTTATCCTTCTCAAATAAATCTATAATTACGTTAAATCCTAATATAAATATTGAAACAGATGTTGATACATTTGTTACTAATGAAGATGAAATAGATATATATGCAGGCAAGTTTTTAAAGGGGTATATACCTAAGGATGCTGAGAACTTTGAGAAGTGGATGCTTGAAACTCAAGAGTATCTTGAGGAACTATATTTAAAAAAACTTAGCTGTAAAATAGAATTAGAGAAAGAAAATAAAAACTATAACAAAGTTGAGCATTATTGTAAGTTGCTTATAAAAGTAGATGAATTTAATGAGGAAGCATATAGAACTCTAATTAATTGCTATAAGAACCAAGACAAATTTAATAATGCTATAAAGCTATATAATGAACTTTCGGATATATTAGAAAAGGAACTATCTATAACTCCTAGCGATAAAACTAAAGAAGTATTTGAAGAAGTACTTGATTTGATGAATGCCAGAGGAGAGACAGAAAACTGCAAAAGTTATTTTTATGGAAGGTTTAATGAATTAAGGTTACTAGAAAAAAACTATACAGACTTTATTAATGATAAGAGTGCAAAATCTATATTGATAAAGGGAGAAATGGGAATAGGAAAGACGAGCCTTAAAGACAAGTTTCTTAAATCTATAAACAGAAAAGATACATACATATTTGAAACAAACTGTTATCAATTTGAGAACGATTATACCTTAAAACCATGGAGAAATATCATTTCAGATTTGGCATATACAATAAGTACTGATAATATTAAAATCCCTGCTATTTTAGAAAATATAATAGGTAACTTTACTAATGAAACAGGCAATAGTAGATTTTCGGAAAGTGTTAAGCTAGAAAATGCACTAGATCTATTAAAGTATGATGTAATAGGAAATATAGTAAATGATATTTTAAAAATAATATCCATAAAAAAGAAGGTTTTGTTAGTTTTTGAGGATATTCAATGGATGGATTTAACTAGCATATCACTGCTTACGAGTATCATTTCTCACTCTCAAGGAAGTAATATAACATTTTTAATTACCTGTAGAAATGAGATTAATACTTGTACAGAAAAATTCTTTGCTTCAATTTGCAAATATAATAGAATCCAAGTTATAGAACTAATTAGATTTAATGCTGATGAAGTAGAACATTTTATTAAAAAAGCTCTTCCAGATTTAAGTTTGTCAAAGGAAATGATAAATAAAATATACATAGAGACTGAAGGTAATACCTTTTTTCTTACAGAATATCTAAATACCATTAAACTAAAGAAAAATGTAAATATAATGACATCTAAAATGCAGGATGTTTTAAAGGGTAGATTTGTAGACATGACTGATGATGAAAGAAAGATAGTTGAAATATCTTCATTATTTGACGATGAAGTGCCTATGTTTATTTTAAAAGAGTTAACACATAAGGATGAACTTCAGATTATGGATATAATAGAGCAACTTGAGAAAAAGTGTATTCTAAAAGAAGTAATTAATGGAAATAATATATGCTTTAAGTTCACTCACCAAAAATTAAGAGAATTTCAATACACACAGCTATCCCAAGCAAGAAAGAAAATACTTCATAATAGGATAGGAGAAATTTTTGAAAGAACTCTTAAAAATAATATAAGCGATATCAATGTTTATTATAAATTAATTTATCATTTTCAAAGTGCTAGCAATTACACAGCTACTTTAAAATATAGGATGAAAAGCTTAAATATATATTTTAATTTTAGTCACGAGCTTTTCCCGGTAATTTATAATAACAAAGATACATACAATAAGTTATATTTTAATGAAAGTGAAACTGTAAAAAACATTTCTGAAATAGAAGACCTTCTAAATAAGGTAAAGGATGAAGAAGGAAACTCAGCTGAAACATTAGAACTTGAAGTATGTGTTCTTCATATAAAAGGTAGATATTTAATAAGAAAAGGTGAATATGGTGAAGGAATTAGAAATATTCAAAATATGATTGAAAAGGCTGAGGAAATTAGCAGCTCAAGCTATGCTATTGAGGGATGCAAACAGATGATTTATTATTGTATACAAACAAATAACACTGATGAAATGATAACTTATATTAACCTTGGACTTGATATAGCTGTGGAATACAATTGTAACAAAGAGATAGGCATATTATTGAGACTCAAGGCGTTGTATAAAAAGATGGTTGGAGACTATGATGAAGCTGAAGCTTTAATGTATGAATCAATAAATACACTAAGTGCCACTAAAAATAATTCTGACCAGTATGTCTTGAATATAGCAGCTTGTTATAACTATATTGGCGATATAAGAAAGAAGACCGGTAAATTTTTGGAAGCACTACACTATTACAATAAGGCTATTAAAATATGCGAAGAAAAGAATGCGCTTACTTGTCTTGCTTTATTTCAAACCAATGCAGGGGAAACAGCTTATTATATTGGTGATTATAATTTGTCAAAGGGATATTTCCTGAATGCGATGAATATCTACAGACAGTTTGATTTTATATGGGGAAGAGCTATAGCAGAAGCATTTGTATCTCTGATTTTAGTAGAGGAAGAAAATTTTGAAGGAGCCTTAAAGTAT
This sequence comes from Clostridium nitrophenolicum, assembly GCF_055391695.1. Taxonomy (NCBI): domain Bacteria; kingdom Bacillati; phylum Bacillota; class Clostridia; order Eubacteriales; family Clostridiaceae; genus Clostridium; species Clostridium nitrophenolicum. The sequence continues at coordinate 3,715,740 of NZ_AP042469.1, read as the reverse complement.
CTGAAGAGTGCTGACATGAATTCAAAGGCATTGAAGAATCCTAAAGAGATAGGAACAGTTTTTAAAGTTAAAGCAGAATTAAAGGCAAGTATGAAAGATAATTTTTATATTGAACAAACTTTTGGAAACTATTTAAAGGATGATTTAAAAGAATATATTGAACAGGGGAAAAAATATTTAACCGAAGCAAGAGACCAGCATCAAATTGATGCTTTAAATAGAATAAAAGTTGAGTAGCTGATGTAAAAAACATCAGCTTATTTTGTGCGTCAATAAAAATAATCAAATTTTATAGAATATTCTTAATAAATTTTTAACAAACTTTCATCTGTATAGACGTTTTAGAGATGTGTAAACGATATAATTAATTTAGCTGCAGCTGATTAAAGTGATATTAACTTAAAGAGAACAAGGGGGGATTTTATGAACACAAATTTGGAAACAAAAAATCACGGCGAATTGCAAAGAAGTTTAAAGACAAGACACATGAACATGATTGCTATAGGGGGTGCAATTGGAACCGGTCTATTCTTTACCAGTGGTAACACCATTAGTTCTTCAGGTCCTGGTGGTGCAATTTTGGCGTATGGACTTATGGGGATTCTTGTATATTTTTTAATGACGTCACTAGGAGAAATGGCGACAATGATACCAAGTTCCGGTTCTTTTGAAACCTATGCATCAAGATTTGTTGATCCAGCACTTGGATTTGCACTAGGCTGGAATTATTGGTTTAACTGGGCAATTACTGTTGCAGCGGAATTAGTTGCAGCTGGACTTGTTATTAAGTATTGGTTGCCTAATACACAGACTACCTTTTGGAGTGTAGGATTTTTAATTATTTTATTTGGTTTAAATTTAATGTCCGCAAGAGCGTACGGTGAAGGTGAATATTGGTTTTCAAGTATAAAGGTTGTAACAATTATCATATTTCTTATTGTTGGTATACTTATGATATTTGGAATCATGGGAGGCCATTCAACAGGCTTTAGCAATTGGACACTTAATGATGGAAAAGGTAATTCTGCACCATTTGTAGGTGGAGGAGTAGCAATACTGATGAGCTTTTTAACAGCTGGATTTTCTTTTGCTGGTACAGAAGTGGTTGGACTTGCAGCTGGTGAATCCGAAAATCCTGAAAAGGATGTGCCAAAGGCGATAAATTCAGTTTTTTGGAGAATACTTATATTTTACATTGGTGCAATTATTGTTATTGGTTTTATTATTCCTTTTACTGATCCTAATTTATTGAAAAATGGTGTATCCGAAATAGCATATAGCCCATTTACTATTGTATTTCAAAGATCTGGTATTGCTGCCGCTGCGTCAATAATGAATGCAGTTATATTAACTTCCGTTCTTTCCTGTGGTAACTCAGGACTTTATGCAGGATCTCGTATGGTATATGCTATGGCTAAAGAAGGAAAAGCCCCAAAATTATTTGCTAAGTTAAACAAAAGAGGCGTTCCAATAAATGCACTTATTCTTACAGCAGCTGTCGCATCAACAGCATTCTTTGCATCGCTTATTGGTGATGGTAAGATATACTATATACTCTACAATTTATCTGGAATTACAATCTTCTTAGCATGGTTGGGAATAGCAATTTGCCACTACAGATTCAGAAAAGCTTATGCTGCTCAAGGTAGAAAGATTGAAGATCTAAAATATAAAGCCTTGTGGTATCCATTTGGTCCTATATTTGCAATGATACTTTGTGTTGTTGTTTTATTTGGTGCTAATATATGGGTATTTCAGGCAGAAACCTTCAGTTGGTTTGACTTTATAACTAACTATGGAGTTATTCCTATATTTTTATGTCTTTATCTTGGCTACAAGAAAGTAAATAATACAAAGATGGTTCCTCTAATGGAATGTGACTTTGAACATGTAGAAAAAATAGCTGAATAGTAATTATATCTTATATTCCGCATAACTATTTTTCTAGTGCCTCTTTTTCGCATAATATATAACTATATAAGAAATGACCGATATACTAAACTATTGAATATGTAAAATAAGTTTAGCGGAATATGAGTTATTATATCGAAGAAAAAGAGGTGTTAATCTTAATGAAATTAAATTTTGTAAAGGTAAACCCCACTGAAAACATGACAATATTCATACTTGATCCTCTTTCCAGATCAATATACCCCGAAGTAGCAAACAAGCTTATGAATTATAATAACCTCCATGCTGAGCAAGTAGGGTTTATTGAAAGGCCTAACCTTAATGGAAGCTGTTCAAGGCTTCATATGATGGGAGGAGAGTTTTGTGGCAACGCTTCAAGAGCTTTTGCTGCTGTAATGGTTCAGAAAGGTTATAGTTCCTTTGAATTGAAAGAGGGCAAGCACATTGTGCCTTTTGAATCATCAGCAGTTGAGCAGATTCTCTACAGTGAAGTTAAACAGCTCACCGATAATACCTTTGAAGTAAAGGTTAAAATTCCACTGCATAAGTCAATCAATCCTATTGAAATTAATTACAAAGGTATTGATTACAGTGGGCTTCTTGTAGAGTTTGATGGGATCGCCCACGTAGTGATATCTACAGGTAATGATCTTCCTGGTGAAGGGTTGCTTCTTAAGCTTGTAAAAGAGCTTTCTCCATTACCTTACAGTGCTCTCGGAATAATGTTTTATAATGAAGAAGAAGATTTTATGACGCCCCTTGTCTATGTTAAAAACACTGGAAGCATTATATGGGAAAGAGGTTGCGGTACAGGTACTGCCGCTCTTGGTGTAGTATTGTCCTCAAAGTTCCGCAGTAGTATTGATAAAAAAGTAAAGCAGCCTGGTGGAAATATAGATGTCCTTACCACCGTGAAGAATGGTCTGATTGAGGATATTTATCTGAAGGGTAATGTGAGTATAGTTGCTGAAGGAGAGGTTTATATATAATTTAAGTTTCGCAGCACTAAAAATCTATATTTTAAACTATAGGGCTATAAGGCCGAAAATTGACTTACACCCCGGACTAGGTTTCAGCTTTGGAAACATAGCCCTTTGTGGAAGTCAATTTTTTAGTTTGAAACCATATATAGGAATTGTACCTAAACACTTATTCTATGCAGATTTGGGACAATTCTATTTTTAATTTTTTTGATTGTTTTTATGAAATATTCAGTTCTCGGAATTAACTAATAATAATTTAAGAAATAGAAAAGAAATATAATCTGTGAATTCAGTTTATTGAAATAAAAAATAAGTGAAAGTTTTAGCGTCGATAAAAAAATAATTAAATTATATAGAAAATTCTTAATAAATACTTATTAAATAGACGGTATGTAGATGTGTAAACGGTACAATAGAATCAAATAAAACAAACTAAGGGGGAAATACATATGGCAAAATTAGTAGAATGTGTACCAAATTTTAGTGAAGGTAGAGATAAAGAAATAATTGAAAAAATTGTGGATGAAGTTAGAAAAACAGAAGGAGTAAAGTTACTTGATTATTGTTCAGATAAAGACCACAACAGGTCAGTTGTGACCATGATAGGTGGACCAAAGGAAGTAAAGGAAGCTGCTTTTAAACTTATTAAAAAAGCTTCAGAATTAATTGATATGAGTAAGCATGAGGGAGCACATCCAAGAATGGGTGCAACAGATGTAGTTCCTTTCATTCCAATAAAGGACATAACTACTGAAGAATGTGTTGAACTAGCTAAGGAATTAGGAAAAAGAGTTGGAGAGGAATTAAATATTCCTGTGTATTTATATGAAGATGCAGCAACAGCACCAGAAAGACAAAATTTAGCCAATATAAGAAAAGGTCAATATGAGGGATTCTTTGAAAAAATAAAACAACCTGAGTGGAAGCCAGATTTTGGACCAAATGAAATGAATGAAAAAAGCGGTGCTACCGTTATAGGTGCTAGGTTCCCACTGATCGCATACAATGTAAATTTAGGTACAAATAATATAGAAATAGCAAATGCAATAGCTAGAAAAATAAGACACATAAATGGAGGTTTAAGATACGCTAAAGCAGTTGGAGTAATGCTAACTGAAAGAAACATAGCTCAAGTTTCAATAAACTTAGTACAGTATGAAAAAACAGCTATCTATACTGCACAGGAAATGGTGAAGATGGAAGCAAAGAGATATGGTGTTCCAGTAGTAGGAGCTGAGGTTATTGGATTAGTTCCAATGAAAGCTTTAATAGATTGTGCAGAATATTATCTTCAAATTGAAAACTTTGATATAAATCAAGTATTAGAGTCAAGACTTAGTGAATAGTTTATATAAAAAATAAGAGGAGGATATGATATGGTTAACAATATTAATATTAAGGATGCTATGACTGTAAGATTAGACGATGTATTACCTGAAATGCCTAAATTTCAAGAAGGAATAAGAAGAGCACCAAATAGAGGCTTTAATTTAACTAAAGCACAAACAGAAATTGCTTTAAAAAATGCTTTAAGATATATCCCATCTCAATATCATGAACAGTTAATTCCTGAGTTCCTAGAAGAATTAACTACAAGAGGAAGAATATACGGATATAGATTCCGTCCAGAAGGAAGATTATATGGAAAGCCTATCGACGAATATGCAGGAAAATGCGTAGAAGGTAAAGCATTCCAGGTTATGATAGATAATAATTTAGACTTTGAAGTAGCTTTATATCCTTATGAGTTAGTTACTTACGGAGAGACAGGAAGTGTATGTCAGAACTGGATGCAATACAGACTTATAATGAAGTATTTAGAAGTTATAACTCAAGACCAAACTCTAGTAATTGAATCAGGTCATCCTCTAGGATTATTTAAATCCAATCCAAATGCACCAAGAGTAATAATAACTAATGCTCTAATGATTGGTATGTTTGACAATTTAAAGGACTGGGAAATAGCAGAAGAAATGGGTGTGGCAAATTATGGACAAATGACAGCAGGAGGATGGATGTATATAGGACCACAAGGTATAGTTCATGGTACATTTAACACACTACTAAATGCTGGAAGAATGAAACTTGGCATTCCGAATGATGGAGACTTAAGAGGATACATTTTTGTAAGTTCAGGACTTGGCGGAATGAGTGGTGCTCAGCCAAAAGCTATGGAAATAGCAAATGGTGTAGGTATAATTGCAGAGGTAGATAGATCAAGAATAAATACAAGACTAGAGCAAGGATGGGTTAATAAAGCTTCAGCTAACCTAGAAGAAGTATTTAAGATTGCTAAAGAATATGTAGATAAAAAAGAGCCTATTTCAATTGCTTATGAAGGAAATATAGTAGATCTACTTGAATATGCAGTTAATAACAATATAAAAATAGATTTATTATCAGACCAAACTTCCTGTCATAATGTATATGAAGGTGGATACTGTCCAAGTGGAATTACTTTTGAAGAAAGAACAAGACTACTTGCAGAAGATAGAGAAACTTTTGCTAAGTTAGTAGATAAGACTCTTAGACTTCATTTTGAGTTAATAAAAGCTTTGGTAGAAAAAGGAACGTACTTCTTCGATTATGGTAATTCATTTATGAAGGCAATATATGATGCTGGTGTTCAAGAAATATCTAAGAATGGAATAGATGAAAAAGACGGATTTATATTCCCTTCATATGTAGAAGATATAATGGGACCTCAATTATTCGACTATGGCTATGGACCATTTAGATGGGTCTGCTTAAGCGGTAAGAGAGAAGACTTAATTAAAACAGATAAAGCTGCTATGGAGTGCATAGATCCTAATAGAAGATATCAGGATAGAGATAACTATAACTGGATAAAAGATGCAGAAAAGAATAGCATGGTAGTAGGAACAGAAGCAAGAATATTATATCAAGATACAATTGGAAGAGTAAATATAGCTCTTAAATTCAACGAAATGGTAAGAAAAGGTGAAGTTGGTCCTATAATGCTAGGAAGAGACCATCATGATGTTAGTGGTACAGATTCTCCATTTAGAGAAACTTCAAACATTAAAGATGGAAGTAATGTAATGGCAGATATGGCTGTTCAATGTTATGCTGGTAATGCTGCTAGAGGTATGAGTCTTGTAGCTCTTCATAATGGCGGTGGTGTTGGTATAGGAAAATCCATAAATGGAGGTTTTGGACTAGTCTTAGATGGAAGCTATAGAATAGATGAAATAATTAAATCAGCAATGACTTGGGATGTTATGGGAGGAGTTTCAAGACGTTCATGGGCAAGAAATGAACATTCAATTGAAACAGTAATAGAGTTTAATAAAACTCATACAGGAACAGATCATGTAACACTTCCATATTTAGCAGATGATGATTTAGTAAAAAAAGCAGTTTCTAAATATTTTTAAATAAATATTGGAGGGAATTAAATGATAATTAAAAATATAAGCTGTCTAGTAACTTGTGCTGGCAGCTTCCCTAAAACTAAAGATAAATTAAAAGACGCTGGTATAATAGAAAATGGTTATATAGTAATAGAAGATAACTTTATAGTAGATGTAGGCAGCGGTGATGGATATAAAAAATACTTAAATGATAATAGAGTTGTAGTAGATGCTCAAGGTAAAACTGTAACTCCAGGACTTATAGACAGTCATACTCATGTGGTGTATGCAGGCTCAAGAGAGTTTGAATTGCCTTTAAAGCTTCAAAAGATGAAATACATAGATATACTAAATGCTGGTGGCGGTATATTAAGTACTGTAAGTAAAACAAGAGAAGCTTCACAAGAAATGCTGGAAGCTGAAACTAGAAAAAGATTAGATTTAATGCTTTCACATGGTACTACAACAGTAGAAAGTAAATCTGGATATGCCTTAGATTTTGAAAATGAGATAAAAATGCTGCAAGTAAACAAAAATCTAAATAAAACCCATCCTATAGATATAGTTTCAACATATCTTGGTGCACATGCTATACCTAAAGAGTATAAAGGCAATAGGGAAGAATATATAAATCTTATGATTAATAAAGTAATGCCTTATATTAAAGAGAATAATTTAGCTGAATTTGTTGACTGTTTCTGTGAAGAAGGCGTATTCACTGTAGAAGAGGCTAGGAAAATTTTAAAAGCAGGACAAGAGTTAGGGCTTAAAGCTAAGCTTCACGCAGATGAAATAGAATCTATAGGAGGAGCAGAACTTGCTGGAGAAATTAAAGCTGTATCTGCAGAGCATTTAGTAGCAGCTTCAGATGAAGGTATAAAGGCTATGGCTGATAATAATGTCATTGCAGTATTACTACCGACTACATCCTTTTATTTAATGTTAAATAAGTTTGCAAGGGCAAGAAAAATGATAGAAGAGGGTGTTCCGGTAGCCTTATCCACTGATTGTAACCCTGGAACTTCTCCAACTGAATCGTTACAAAGCACTATGACTTTTGCTTGCTTTGGGCTTAGGATGATGCCAGAGGAAATAATAAATGCAATGACTATAAATGCTGCTTGTGCAGTTGGTAGAGAAAAAGAAATCGGAAGTATTGAAATTGGCAAGAAGGCAGATTTAGCTATATTTAACGCTAAAAATTTAAATTATTTATTCTACCATTTTGGAGTAAATGCAGTAGATAAGGTAGTTAAAAATGGGTCAATTGTAGTTCAGGATGGAAAACCTGTATATAAACATGAGTAACTTTAGATTAAAATGGGGGATTGTAAAATGTTACAGAATCTAACCTTAAAAGATTTTATAGATGAGTTAGGATCTAAATCACCAGCACCAGGGGGAGGAAGCATAGCAGCACTTTCTGCTTCCCTTGCCAGTGCATTAGCTAGCATGGTATTTAATCTTACAATTGGAAAGAAAGAATACATGGAGTACGATGAGTTATTAAAGGAAAGAATTGGTGACTCCTTTAAAGGTGTTAACTCATGCAAAGAAGAATTTTTAGAACTTATGGAAAGAGATACTAATGCTTTCTTGTCATTAATGGAAGCTTTTAAAATGCCTAAAACTACAGAAGATGAAATCAGAAGTAGAAAAGAAAAAATAGCAGAGGGTAATAAAGAGTCTTTAGAAATACCACTGCAGGTGGCTGAAAAAGCATATAAGCTTTATGACCATATTTATATAGCAGTACAATATGGAAATAAAAATGCAGTGTCAGATGCTGGAGTTGCAGCGTCATTAGTAGAAACTGCTATAGAGGGTGCAATATTAAACGTAAAAATAAATATCATGGGTTTAAAAGATGAAGAGCGTAAACAAGAGTTCAAAGATAAGTGCAAATATCTATTGGAAAATAGTAAGAAGAAAAAAGAAGAAATCATGGGAATCATAGAAAGTAAATTGGTATAGAGTTTAACAGAAGTTAAGGAGGAAAAAACATGGGGATTATTGAATTAAACGGAACAAATCTTACTTTAGAAGATATAATAAATGTTGCATATAAAGGCTATAAAGTAGCGCTTACTGATGATGCTAAGGAAAAGGTTAAAAAATCAAGAGAGATAGTTGATAACATAGTTAACAACAATAAAGTAGTTTATGGAATTACTACAGGGTTTGGAAAATTTTCTGATATAGTTATATCAGGAGAAGAATGCAAAACTCTTCAAAGAAACTTGATAATATCTCATTCCTGTGGTACAGGTGAAAAATTTCCTAAAGAAATAGTAAGAGCTATAATGTTATTAAGAGCAAATGCTTTATCAAAAGGCTATTCAGGAATAAGATTAAGTACTTTAGAGACTTTAATAGATATGCTTAACAAAGAAGTACATCCTATTATACCAGAAAAAGGATCACTAGGAGCATCTGGCGATTTAGCACCACTTTCACATATGGTATTACCTATGATTGGGGAAGGCGAAGCTGAGTTTAAGGGTAATATTGTGTCAGGTAAAGAAGCTATGGAAAAAGCAGGTATACCATTAGTAGAACTGGTAGCAAAAGAAGGGTTAGCTTTAATAAATGGAACTCAGGTAATGACTGCAGTGGGTGCCATAGCTGTATATAATAGCATAAATCTATTGAAGCTTAGTGATATTACAGCAGCAATGACATTAGAGGCCTTAAGGGGAATAAGAAATGCTTTTGATCCAAGAGTTCATGAGGTAAGACCTCACAAAGGGCAAATACAAACAGCTAAAAATATGCTTGCCCTAATAGAAGATAGTTCTTCTATAACCAATCAAGGAGAAATGAGAACTCAGGATGCATATACACTAAGATGCGTACCACAAGTTCATGGCGCAAGCAAGGATGCGATAAATTATGTAAAAGAAAAAGTGGAAATAGAAATAAACTCCGCAACAGACAACCCAATTGTATTTGAAAATGGAGATGTAATATCAGGAGGAAACTTCCATGGACAACCTATGGCGTTGAGCTTCGATTTTCTTGGTATTGCAGTAGCTGAACTTGCTAATATATCGGAGAGAAGACTTGAGAGATTAGTTAATTTTCAATTAAATGATTTACCTCCTTTCCTTGTAAAGAATGGTGGAGTTAATTCAGGTTTTATGATTACACAATATGCTGCTGCTGCTTTAGTATCAGAAAATAAAGTTCTTGCGCATCCAGCATCAGTGGATTCTATACCTTCATCAGCAAACCAAGAAGATCATGTAAGTATGGGAACTATTGCAGCTAGAAAGAGCTTAGACATTTTAAATAATGCTAGAAGAGTACTTGCAACAGAGCTTATGGCTGCATGTCAAGCTATAGATTTTAGAGATAGAATTAAGCTAGGTAAAGGGACTAGTGAAGTATACAAAGTAATAAGAGAAAAAGTAAGCTTTATTGAAGAAGATAAAATCATGTATAAAGAGCTAGATAAATGTGAAGAGCTTATGATAAATGGCGAACTTCTTGAAGCAGTAGAGAAGAAGGTAGACTTGAAGATTTAGAATTTGTGCATATAGTAAATTGTTAAAAAAGTGGGCTTTGTCCACTTTTTTAAATTTGCCTGTAATAATTAAATAAACATGTGGAATATTTATTTGTTTTTGATTAAAATATAATATAGACTTGAAAGTAACATAAGATAAGGAGATAATTACTATGGACAAGAAAAAAAACATAAATAGAAAAGATATTATAAAGAAAAGAGGTATTCTACCTAGTATTATTTTTTTAGGAATTCTTCTATATGTACAAGGATATATTTTTATTTCTAAGCTTAACACTATAATGATGTTAGTGGGAGGGCTAGTTATATTTTCTTCGTTTTTAATTATTTCATTTTCTAAAAGAAAAACTCAAAGACTAATTGGCAATATACTAATGATAGTTTCGCTGTATTTTATTGCTATATTAATTTATATGATATTTATAGCTATGAGATCGATGTAATAATATTTTATATAGGAAAACTAGAAAATTGACTTACACAAAGGGATATGTTCCCAAAGCTGAAGGTAGATTTAAAAACTTTTAGCCAGTCTAAAACACAAGCTTTAGACTGGCTAAAAGTTTTTAACGAACTGAAACTTGGAAACATAGTCCGGAGTGTAAGTCAATTTTCTGCCTTATAGCCCTATATATAAAAACTAACTTAACTCCTATTACCCCATTATATGGATCTTATTTTAGTATTCATCACATAAATTGTGAATTTGACATATAGTATTAACTACTGAAAAAATTATAATTGAAGCCAAATTTGCAGTAGTACTATCCTGGTCAAATCTTGGAGAAACCTCACATATATCAAAACCTACCACTTTTTTAGACTTTATAATGTACTTGAGGCAGTTTAATACCTTTTCAGGGTCCAAGCCTAAAGGCTGAGCAGCGCTTACTCCAGGTGCAAAAGAAGAAGAGAATACATCAGAACATATTGTTATATAAACATGTTCTTGAAGCTTCATAAAATCATCTAACTTTTCTAGAAGACTCCAATTGTCAGCATTTATCATATCCTTTGCCAATATATACTTAACACCTAGTTTATCTGCTGTCTTAAATAAATCAACAGTGTTGCTGTGTTTTTGGACTCCAAGACAGAAATAGGAATAATCTAGATTCCGATCTTTACAAATATCTGATATCTGTCTAAACATTGTTCCAGAGCTGCTGCCATTAGGATATGGTCTAAGGTCAAAATGAGCATCAAAGTTTATTATACCAATGCTTGGACTAGAATTGCTTTTAGACAAGTGGTTTAGTATACCATTATAGTTTCCAAAAGCAGTTTCATGGCCACCACCTAATACTATTGGAAAAAGATTTAAATCTAAAATTTTAGATACTGCTGTTGAAAGTAGATTTTGCCCTTCTTCTAGGGATATATTTTCACAAAGTATGTTTCCAGCATCAAAAAGCTCAACGTCTTTTGTGAAAAGACATGGTAAACTAGATAGTTCTTTTCTAATACTTTGAGGACCATTAGCAGCGCCAGCTCTACCTCTATTACGTTTAACACCTTCATCGCAGCAAAAACCAATAAAAGCGAAACCTAGTTTTCCAGTGTAGGGAATTAAGTTACTGTCTCTTAGATCAATACTTTTAACCCATTGATGCCATCTAAAGGCATCATAATTACTGTCACTGTCAATTCGTCCTTGCCATGTAGATTCGTCTATGATTCTGTAATTTGCATCAAACATTTTTACCTCCAAGTTGTTCTTTAAATACCATTTAGATAATTTTTTGAATTTTATTATAATTATATCAGAAATAGCTTAGTTTTCATATAATTCTTTTTTCCAGGAAGTATATACTGGGTAAAGTCTGTGATATATTTTATTTATAACTTTAGAGTAATCTGATGAAGCATCATTATCTATAGAAGCATAGGAGTCTTCGAGAACTTCAGTTTCTAATTGTAAAGTACCAACTAAATACTGAAGTTCTAAAAAATTCATGTTAATTGTGATTGGATCCTGATATAAAGTGTTTGTCAAAAAATACATAATATCATGTAATTTGTCATTAAAGTCTTTTAAATAAGTCATTTTTTCGAATTCATAGTTATCTTCAGTGCTAATTATGAGAGTATCGTTAATCGATATTTGTTTATAAATACAATTAAGAAGTTCATCCATTTCATTTAGATTAAATTCTATTTCTCTTCTAATGTATATAAAGTCCTCTTCTGGAAAGATATCTGTAGAAAAACCCTGTGTTTTTAGGTTGTCTTTATTAATTCTCTTGCTAAATTTTTTGAATTCAATTATTTTTCCCATAAAATTACTCCTTAAAAAATACCAAACTCTAATTTCAAATTTACTAATAAATTTGCGATTAGAGTTTGATTTAAATAATGCTTTAGATTTTATGTTGTTTAGACTTTTCATCTAAATGAATCTATTGTATGGCTTATATAATTTAGTGTTCTTTCTGTTGCTTCTTCAATTGTATAATCGCATTGACGTTTTAGTACTTTATAAAGCATGCTGTGATAAATTAACAAAATCATTTCATTAATCTGTTCCAAATCCTTTTCCTGAATAAATCCCTCATTAGCACATCTCTTCAGAATAGTTAGATTTCTATCATAAATTCTTTCACCTAGAAGCATTGGAAGTAGTTCTTCAGATTGATTGTTTATTTCATCAGAAAAAATATCAAAGTAGTTCTTAATTGAACTATTTGAAGGATTAACTCTTTCTTCAAAAAAAAGATTGTAGTAAACTTTTGGGTTAGAATAAGAATGATGACAGAAGCATTTCCATATGTTCATAAAAGTATCTAAAGCGTTATTGCAATTTTTAACATAGTTAGGAAGATCGTGAGAATAATCTTCTAAATATTTTATTGAGCTAAAAAATATTAGTTCATTTAAATTGTTGAAGTAGTTATAAATTGTGGCACTATTAAATCCAGCTATATCTGAAACTTTTCTAATAGTAACAAAATCAATGCCTTCCTCTTTTATTATTTTTTGAACTGCATCTATAAAATATTTCATCATTCGTTTTTTTTGAATAGCTTTTTTATCCATTTCCATTAAAATCACCATCTTGCAAAAAATTTTAACACACTAGTAAGCATAACAATTATATCTTAAATTTCACTTTTTTAAAAGCATGGACTTGTATTATTACATAACATAATAAAATATATTAATAATTTCTATATTTAAAATTTAGAGTACATGCTCTTAAGCTAGAGAATAAGGAAGGTTAGAATATTATTGAAATATGTAATAAAAGGTATTTGTTATTTTTATAACAATATAATCGCGATTATATTATAATCATGTTTACAAAATGCTATGAATTGTGGTAATATTTAAACAAATAGCGCTGTTGAAGTATATTTCAAAAAACAAATCATGGTGACACTATGGACATTTATGTGAAAGAGGTGTGGTATAAGTGAAATTAGAATTTGGAAATTTTCATGTGAAAGATATTGTTTTTGGAGAAAAGACTTCCTACAAGAATGGAATATTAACAATAAATAAGAAGGAAGCATTGGATTTTGTCTTAGAAGATGAACACATTACAGAAGCTGATATATTAATTGTAAAACCAGGGGACAAGGTTCGTTTAGTTCCTGTAAAAGAGGCAATTGAGCCTAGAGTAAAAGTAAACGGTAACACTTTATTCCCAGGAGTTACAGGAGAGGTTATTCCAGTAGGGGAAGGACGAACTCATGCACTTAAAGGCTGTAGTGTTCTAGTAGTTGGAAAACACTGGGGTGGATTCCAAGACGGTTTAATAGATATGAGTGGAGAAGGTGCAAAGTACAGTTACTATTCTCAGTTAAAGAACATAGTCCTTGTAGGAGATACAGACGAAGATTTTGAAAAACATGAGCAGCAAAAGAAAAATAAGGCTTTAAGATGGGCTGGACATAAATTGGCTGAGTTTATTGGAAATGCTGTTAAAGATTTAGAACCAGAAGAAATAGAAACCTTTGAATTAGAACCAGTTACTAAGAGAGCAAAAGAGGTTCAAGAATTGCCATCAGTTGTATTTGTAATGCAGCCTCAATCACAGATGGAGGAAATGGGATATAACGATTTAGTATATGGATGGGATGCAAATCATATGGTGCCTACATTTATGCATCCAAATGAAGTTTTAGACGGAGCTGTGATTTCAGGAAGCTTCATGCCATGTTCATCAAAATGGGCTACATATGATTTTCAAAATAATCCAACTATTAAAAGACTTTATGCTGAACATGGAAAGACCCTTAACTTCTTAGGTGTTATAATGTCTAACCTTAACGTAGCACTAGAGCAAAAGAAACGTTCAGCTCTATTTGTTGCTCAAATGGCAAGATCTCTAGGAGCAGATGGAGCAATTGTTGCAGAAGAAGGATATGGTAATCCAGATGCTGACTTTATAGCTTGTATAGTAGCTTTAGAAGAAGCTGGAGTTAAAACCTGTGGTATCACAAACGAGTGTACTGGAAGAGATGGAGAATCACAACCTTTAGTGTCCTTAGATGTAAAGGCAGATGCTATTGTATCCACTGGAAACGTTTCAGAGCTAATTGAATTGCCACCAATGGAATCAGTTATAGGAGAGCTACAGTCACTAGCTAGAGATGGTCTTTCTGGAGGATGGGCAAATGATGAAATATTAGGACCTTCAGTAAGAGAAGATGGTTCAATTATTATGGAAAACAATGCAATGTTCTGTGGAGATCAGGCCTGTGGATGGTCACCAAAAACAATGAAAGAGTTTTAGGAGGTGCAGATTAGATGAAGAAAGCAATTCTATATATAAATCAATTCTTTGGACAAATAGGAGGAGAAGATAAAGCAGATTTTTCTCCAGAAATAAGAGATGGACTAGTTGGACCTGCTTTAGAGTTAAGCAAACAACTAAAAGATACAGAAATTACTCACACAATAATATGTGGAGACAACTTTATGGGCTCAAATGAGAAGGAAGCAGTAGAGAAAATACTAGGCTTTTTAGAGGGAAAAGAATTTGACATATTCTTTGCAGGTCCTGCATTCCAAGCTGGAAGATATGGAAATGCTTGTGGAGTTATTTGTAAAGCTGTAAAAGAGAAGTTCGATGTACCAGTTATATCTTCAATGCATATTGAAAACCCAGGTGTTGAGATGTTTAAAAAGGATGTTTATATATTTAAGGGTGGAAATAATGCTGGAAGAATGAGAAAAGATATAAAGGCAATGGCTGACTTTGCAAATAAAATGCTAAGCGGTGAAAAGCTTCTTTCAGCAGAAGAAGAAGGATATTATGGAAGAGGCAAAAGACATCAGGTTTGGCTTGAATCAGGCAAACCAGCTGCGGATAGAGTAGTGGAAATGATGTTAAAGAAATTAAAAGGGGAAGAATTTGTAACAGAGTTGCCTATTCCTAAAATGGACAGAGTGCCAATAGCGGAGGCTATAAAGGATTTAAGTAAGGCAAATATAGCTTGCGTAACAACTGGTGGTATAGTTCCAGTGGACAACCCTGATAGAATTCAATCTGCTTCAGCAACAAGATGGGGCAAATATGATATATCAAAGTTAGATAGATTAGAAGGGGGAGTCTTCAAGACAATACATGCAGGCTTTGACCCAGCAGCAGCAGATGCAGACCCTAATGTAATAGTTCCATTAGATGCTTTAAGAGCCTATGAAAAAGAGGGTAAAATAGGTAAACTCCATGAGTATTTCTATTCTACAGTTGGAACTGGAACTACTCAAGGTGAGGCTGCTAGAATGGCAAGAGAAATTATTGTACATCTAAAAGAAGCAAATGTAGATGCGGTTGTAATGACCTCCACCTGAGGAACTTGTACACGTTGCGGTGCAACAATGGTAAAAGAAATTGAAAGAGCTGGATTCCCAGTTGTTCAAATGTGTAATTTGATTCCTGTAGCAACAACAGTAGGTGCAAATAGAATAGTTCCAACAATATCTATTCCATATCCACTTGGAAGCCCTGCAGATTCTAAGGAGCAGCAGTGGAAATTAAGATATCATAGAGTTGGTGTAGCTTTAGATTCTCTTTCAACTGATATTAAGGAACAAACTGTATTTAAGGTTAAAATCTAAATCAGTTAAGCAGAGAATCAAATATGTGATTTTGTGCGAATCGCTTGCTCATTGGACGAAAGGAGAAATAGTTTCATATAACTAAATAGGTCTTGTTAAAAATGAAACTTCTCTTCCTTCTGTCAGAGGAGTAAGCGACCATCACAAAATAGTAGATTTTGTATGTTTGATTGATGTATGAAACCTATTTAGGTTGATTTTGCTAAGGGGGAAATTAATTATGGCAAATGAAAGACAATTAAAAGACCGCTCAGTTTTGTATGTTTCTGCAGGTATAGCTCTGGTATTTGTAGCATTTAGTATAATCCTGCCTTCTCAAATGGCCAAAGGGGCCAATGGTGTATTATCATTTTTAACCACTAATTTTGGTTGGCTATATCTTATATCAGTATTTGTGTTTACAGTGTTTATATTTATTATTGCTCTCAGCCGATTTGGTAATATCAAGTTAGGGCTTGATGATGAGAAACCAGAATTTACAAATTTCCAGTGGTTTACTATGCTATTTGGAGGGGGAATGGGCATAGGAATGGTTTTCTGGTCCATTGCTGAACCTATGATTCATTACATGTCCCCACCTGTGGGACAACCTGGAACTGAAAAAGCTATGTATGATGCCCTGCGAATTGTATTTAATGATTTCGGGCTTCATGTCTGGATTATTTATGCAGTGTGTGGTTTAGCTCTAGCTTATTTCCAGTATAGAAAAGGTCTTCCATGCCTAATCAGCTCAGCTTTTTATCCAATCCTTGGTGATCGCATTCGCGGACCTATCGGTAAAGCCATCGATGTAATAGCGGTATTTGCGACGATGTTTGGAGTAGCGACTAGCCTAGGACTGGGAGCTGGTCAGATTGCCACAGGAGTACAATATATCTGGGGAATTAAAGCTACACCTGGTATTACTGCTATTATTATAGCAATCATGACAGTAATATTTACAATGGCAACTGTATCTGGTCTACATAAGGCTATGCAGGCTGTTGCTGACGTGAAGGTATGGCTTTCAATTGGATTTATGGTATTTATCTTCCTTTTTGGTGGAATGGTATTTATATTAAATAGTTTTACTCATACCCTTGGTGATTATATTCAAAACTTTATCGGACAGAGTTTGTGGATGGGAAATATTGAATGGACTAAAGCTTGGCCGGTATTCTACAGAGCTTGGTATATTGCATGGGCAGCATTTGTAGGTCAGTTTATAGCACGTGTTTCTAGAGGTCGTACCATTCGTGAATTCATACTGGCATCAGTGTTTTTGCCTTCCGGTTTCTGCTTAGTATGGATTGGGATCTATGGGGGAGCTGCATTTAATCTAGATGCATTGTCACAAGGGGCCATTCAGGCGGCTGTTAAAACTGATGTTTCCACTGCTTTATTTGCAACCTTGCAGCATCTACCGCTCTATTCCATAACTGCACCTCTAGCTATTATCCTGATTATCACATCCTTTGCAGGAGCTGCTAATTCAGCAACCTATGTACTAAGTATGTTGACATCGGGAGGAGATTTGAATCCAAGTAAAAAGCTGTGCGGGTTCTGGGGAGTTACCCAAGGGGCTGTAACAATAATGATTGTTCTAGTAGGAGGAACTGCTGCCATAAAGACACTTCAGACCGCTTCTATTGCTGCTGCTTTTCCATTCATGTTAATTATGATGGTCATGTGCTACAGCATATACAAAGCTCTTCGGGAGGATCAAGTCAAAGAAGAAATAGTAGTATCTAAAAATGAGGAACTAAAAGTAGATTTAACTAAGTAGTAAGTAAATATTATTGAAATATTAAAAAAGAAGGTGCAATATGAATAATTTATATGATGTTATAATTATCGGTTCTGGGCCAGCAGGACTTTCTGCTGCATTATACGCAGCGAGAGCCAGAATGAAAACTTTAATACTTGAAAGGACGAAGGTAGGGGGACAAATTGTAACTACAGATGAAGTGGCTAATTATCCTGGATCAGTGGAGGATGCTACAGGTCCAAGTTTAATAGCAAGAATGGAAAAACAGGTTGAAAGTTTTGGGGCTGAAAGAAAAAAAGACAATATAAAAGAAGTTGATTTTAGTGGGAAAATAAAGCTACTTAGGGGAGAAAGTGAAGAATATCAGGCTAAAACTGTGATTATTGCCACAGGAGCATCACCTAGACATATTGGATGCCCTGGAGAGAATAAATTAATTGGAAAAGGTGTATCTTACTGTGCAACTTGTGATGCAGATTTTTTCCAGGACCTAGAAGTTTTTGTGGTTGGCGGAGGAGATTCTGCCGTTGAGGAGGCTATTTATTTAACAAAGTTTGCAAGAAAGGTAACGATAGTTCACAGAAGAGATGAATTAAGAGCTGCTAAATCCATACAAGAAAAGGCTTTCAAAAATGAAAAAATTCATTTCATGTGGAATACTGTTGTTGATGAGATAAAAGGTGAGGGAATATTAGAGTCAGCAGTATTTAAAAATACTCAAACTGGTGAAACTCATGAATACTTCGCTGATGAAGAGGATGGTACTTTTGGTATATTCGTCTTTACTGGATATCTACCTATAAACAATTTATTTAAGGAAAAAATCCAGTTGAATGAAGGTGGATATATAATAACAAATGATAAGATGGAAACAAATATAGAAGGGGTATTTGCAGCTGGAGATATAAGAGAAAAGCCTTTAAGACAGGTTGTTACAGCAACAGCAGATGGGGCTATTGCTGCTGTACAAGCAGAGAAATATATAGAAAATAATTTTTAAAGGAAAGGTGGTAGCTAATATGATAATTGTAGATAAGGACAGCTTTAACTCTGAAGTTTTAGAAGGGGAGGGCTATGTACTTGTAGACTATTTTGGAGATGGTTGTGCACCATGCCAAGCTTTATTACCAGATGTAGAAGCATTAGCTGAAAAGTATGAAGGTAAGGTTAAATTTTGTAAACTAAATACTACAAAGGCTAGAAGACTGGCAATTTCTCAAAAGGTACTTGGGCTTCCGACAATATCACTATATAAAGATGGGAAAAAGATTGAGGAAGTAGTAAAGGAAGATGCTACAAAAGAAAGTATTGATGCAATGATTATAAAACATATCAATGCTTAAATTATAGGAGGAAGAAAAGTTATGAGTTTATTAGAAGGAAAAAAAATAATTGCAATAGGGGACAGAGATGGAATTCCAGGTCCAGCTATTGAAGAATGTGTGAAAAGTGCTAAAGGAGAAGTTATATTTGCCTCAACAGAATGCTTTGTTTGAACAGCCGCAGGTGCTATGGATCTGGAGATCCAACAAAGAGTAATTGATTTAACTTCAAAATACGGTGCTGAAAATGTGGTGGTAATAATAGGAGGAGCTGAGGCTGAGGCATCAGGACTATCAGCAGAAACTGTAGCTTTAGGAGATCCTACTTTTGCAGGGCCACTTGCAGGAATTGCATTAGGACTTGGTGTGTATCATGTGATAGAGCAAGAAGTTAAAAATGAATTTGATCCAGCTATTTATGATGAGCAGTGTGGAATGATGGAAATGGTTCTTGACATAGATGCAATTATCAGTGAAGTAAAAACTGTTAGAGATCAGCATTCAAAATACAATAAATAATCTATGTAAGCTTTAACAATTTAAAAATGGCATGCAGAAATGCATGCTATTTTAGTATAAAGTGAAAATAGTAAATGGAGGTTTTTAAAAATGAGTTTTCCAGTAATTAAAAATGCGGCTTATGTGTTAGTAAATACACCAGATATGATATTACATAACGGTACTACTCAAACACTAGAAAGAGAGACAAATTCAGAATCAGAGTATTTAAAGGTTATACCAAATCACTTAAGATCTTATGAAGAGGTAGTCAACTATGCACCGAATCAAACCTATATAGGAAACATGACTCCAGAAGAATTAAGTGAAATAAAGAGACCATGGTACAATGAAAAGACTATGGGGTTATCAAGATTTGGTAAGTTCGGCGAAATTATGTCCCAAGATGAGTTCTATGGTTTGATGAAGGTAAGTGATGTATTTGATCTTGTTCTACTTGAGAAGGATTTTACAGAGACTGTTAGAGAGAAGTTCAAGTCTCACCCTGTTTTAAATATAAAGGCTGATGCTTTAAAGGAAGGCATTGAATTAGTTGAAATAGAGAAGCTAGTGGAAAATCATGTAGCTGAAGGACTATATGATAACAACAAGCTTATTGGTTGTGTAAAAAGAGCTCACGAATTTGATAAGAACTTAACTTCACATATTATTGTTGAAAATTTAGCTGTTAAGGCTTCAGGAGTTCTTGCACTAATGCATTTAGTGAAAAATTCAGGAATTGACGTTAACCAAGTGGAATACTTAATTGAATGTTCAGAAGAAGCTATAGGAGATATGAATCAAAGAGGTGGCGGAAATATAGCTAAGGCTTGCGGGGAAATTGCAGGAATTAAAGGTGCTACAGGAATAGATATGAGAGGTTTCTGTGCTGGTCCTTCACACTCAATAGTTACGGCAGCAGCATTAGTTAAATCAGGAATTTACAAGAATGTAATAGTCTTTGCTGGTGGGGCTACTGCTAAGCTTGGAATGAATGGCAAGGATCATATTAAAAAGGGATTGCCTGTTTTAGAAGATTGCTTAGGAGGATTTGCAATATTAATATCTGAAAATGATGGAGTAAGTCCAATTTTAAGAACAGATGTAGTAGGAAGACATAGTATTGGACATGGAGCTGCACCACAGGCGGTTTTAGAGGCATTAGTTTCAGAGCCATTAACTAAGAATGGATTAAAAATCACTGATGTTGATAAATTTGCTCCAGAAATGCAAACTCCAGATTTAACAGAGCCAGCAGGAGCAGGAGACGTTCCAACTCAAAACTACAAGATGATAGGGGCACTTGCAGTAAAAAATGGACAATTAGACAGAAAGGAATTACCGAATTTTGTATCAAAACATGGATATCCAGGATATGCACCAACACAAGGTCACATACCATCAGGAGTTCCTATAGTTGGACATGGTATTGAACATATAATGTCAGGAAAGTTAAATAACTTTATGATAATAGGAAAAGGAAGTTTATTCTTAGGAAGAATGACTAACCTGTTCGATGGAATTTCAATATTAGTTGAGAAGAATACTGGTGCAGTAGAAAGCACTGAGGCTTCAGTTTCAAAGGAAGAAATTAAGAGCATGATAGCTGAAGAATTAAAAAAATTTGCATCTCAAATGATGGCAGAATAAACAATGAGGAGTTCAGCCAAGTAGCAGAAGTTCCTTGTATGGTAACAGCTATTAGAAATTATCGAATAGATACTAATAAAAGGAGGGAGCAACGTGGAGCAAACTAAAAAAGTAATTGCAGAAGTATTTAATGAAATAGCTGATGGAATTATAAGTGGAAGCTTCGGAAAAAGAGTTAAAATTGGACTAACTACTTTTGGCTCAGAGCATGGTGCTTTAGAGATGGCTAAAGCTGCAGCACTTGCGAAGAGTAAATATGGTGATTTTGATATAGTTTTAATTGGACCTAAAGTTGAAGGTGACTTTGAGGTTGTTGAAGTCGGAGATGCTGAAGAAGGACATAAAAAAATGGTAGAGCTATTAGATAGCAGAGTAATAGATGGATGTGTAACTCAGCATTTCGATTTTCCAATAGGGGTTTCAACAGTGGGGAGAGTAATAACTCCAGGTTTAGGAAAAGAATTAATAATTGCAACAACTACAGGAACAACAGCTACTCATAGAGTTGAGGGAATGATAAAAAACACAATAAATGGTATAGCTGTTGCAAAGGCGTGTGGTATTAAAGATCCAAAGGTCGGCATTTTAAATGTAGATGGTGCTAGAGGAGTTGAGAGAGCTCTTAAAGAACTGCAAAGCAGAGGATATCATTTTACTTTTGGTGAATCACTAAGAGCAGATGGCGGTTCAGTCATGAGAGGAAATGATTTACTGGCGGGAACACCTGATGTTATGGTTTGTGATTCATTGACAGGAAATTTACTAATAAAGATATTTGCTTCATTTACAACAGGAGGCAACTATGAAACTGTCGGATATGGATATGGCCCAGGTGTTGGAGAAGGCTATGACAAGATAGTAAACATAGTATCCCGTGCCTCCGGTGCACCACTAATTTGTGAAGCTTTAAAATATTGTGCTATTTCTGCAAAGAATAATTTAGTACAGCTTGCTAATGATGAATATAAAAGTGCCAATGCTGCAGGATTAAAAGAGATAATAGGAAAAATACTTGAAAAAGATAAGCCAGCATCTGCAGTAGAAGAAGTTAAGATTCCGCCTAAAAAGGTAGTAACATATGGAATACCAGGAATCGATATTCTTGAGCTTGAAAATGCTTGTAAGGTGCTTTGGAAGGAAGGTATATATTCTGAGAGCGGAATGGGCTGCACTGGTCCAATAGTTTTAGTAAGTGAAGAGGAAAGTGAAAAAGCTGTCAATTTACTTATAAAGAATGGATTTAAGTAGTACTATATACACACATGGCCGACACTCAACTTATGCTCTGACATAAGGAGGAGGAGTTTTATTAATTTCTTAGAACCATTGATAAGCTCTCGTCCCTGAAACATATCAAAGGTTCTAAGACTTTCTAGAATACTTCGCTAAGACTTATGCCAAAAGTATTTAAATATGTCTTCCAGAATGTCAATATATCCCTGCGCCTAAGTTAAGTGTCTGGTGAGGTTATCTATATATTAAGGCAATCCATATTTCCATAGGTGCAGGAAGCAAGGCTAATAAGGTTATAGAAAAGCTCCTGATATATAGATTAGGTATAAAGGTGATTTTTATGAAAGAAAAAATAAAAATATGGACAAGGCAGGATACGAGTATTCTTGATGTTTTAGAAAATGAAGGAAGATATATTGTAAAAAGAGAATACATAGAGCACAAAATGGAAAACTGTGAAAAATATTATTTTGAAGTGTATTCTTGGTACACTATGAAAGCAAATGAAATAGTTCCAAAGCCTCACGATGTAAAATATCCTGTCTGGGTTTCAATAAGTTCTGATTTTATGCTTCAGCAGACTCCTGGCACCGTTATATTAGAGCTTTTAGTAGAGAAGGATTTGGTTATTGTAACGGATTCAGAAAAATGGGATAGAGTAGTTAATTTGTGGTATGTTCCATTAAGCAAGGAAGATGAAGAGGAATACGATAAAAAACTTAGGAATTATGGAATATTAAATTGTTCAAATGCATATATGAGTGGTTTTTATCCTCATCTTAAAAGTGAAATAATTAAAAGTTGGAGCAGATTGTTTGACAATTCCTATTCATTGTCAAGTCTAAAACAAGGAACAATTTGGGAGGTGAAAAAAGAATGGGTGCAAAGAGTAATAAGATAATGCTGTATACTTCCCAAAGTTCAGAGGTCATTAAAGCATTGAAGGAACACAAGATATGCTATGTAAAAAGAGAATTCATTGTAAAAAAGTATCAGGAGGTTTCAAGCATATTTTTGGAGGCATACAATTGGTACATAAGTAAAGCGCAGGATATTGTAAAAAAGCCTGAAAATGCTGAATATCCATTTTGGACATATACGGAAATAGATTATGCTGGATGGTATCCAGGCAACTACCTGCTTGTTTTGGAAGTTCCGATTGAAGAAGTGGTTTTTTTCAAAGTTGAAGATTGGAACAAAATTTTAAATCTAAAATATTTAGCTGCTAATGAAAAAGATGAAAAAATGCATAAGGATATGTTGACAAAGCTGAATATTTCAATTGAGTCAGATGTAATTACCAAGTCTTTTTATCCAAATTTGAAATCAGAAGTAAAAAAGAGCTGGGATAATTTATTTAGATATCATAAGTTAATAAAGTCTGGAGCTATACAGGAAAGAGATTTGCAAGCAGGTCTATGGGAACTTAGAAAAGAGTGGATTGTTGATATTAAATTTTAGATGCTATCAAGGCTTATATGGGTACTAGAAGTGTCGGCGGAGTTCTGTCTAACTATAAACCCCAGCAATAAAGTTTTTGCTGGGGAATTATTATTAGCTTATAGGCAGAGTAATCTTTATAATTGTTCCTATGTCAGGTTTACTCCAAACGTCAACTATACCGTTGTGATTATCTATTATCCATTTTGCAATTGCCAGTCCTAGCCCAGTGCCACCGCTGGTCTTTGTTCTAGATTTATCAGCTCTATAAAATCTATCAAATATATAGGGAAGGTCTTCACTGGAAATTCCTGTGCCAGTATCACCAATGGTTATAATAGCTTTATCATCTTTTTTGTAAGAATCAAGTTTTATCGTACCACCTTCTGGAGTGTATTTAATACTGTTATCTACAAAGATTCTTATAGCTTCCTTAATAAGTTTTCTATCAGCATTGATTTCAAATTCGTGACTATATTCATTTTCTATTTGATGAGCTGAATCAATTAACTTAGTCTCCTTTAATATTTCTTGAATTAATTCATTGAGCATAAAATTTTGTTTTTCAATTTTTTGAGTATTTTTATCTCCGCGAGCTAGAAATAAGAGCTGTTCAACTAGATCTTTCATATTCTCAGATTCACTTTTAATAGCTAAAATAGATTCTTCTAATATTTCTTTGTCATTTTTTCCCCATCGGTTTAAAAGGTTGACGTAACCCTGTATAACGGAAATTGGTGTTCTTAACTCATGTGAAGCATCGGACACAAATTGATTTTGCTGATCAACAGACTTTTGAATTCTATCAAGCATATCATTAAAGGTTTTAGCTAAATCCTTAAGTTCATTTTTAGACCCTCTTACATCAAGTCTTTTATCAAGAGCATTTATAGATATTTCTTTTACGGTTTTAGTCATAGTTTCTACAGGAGATAGGAATTTTTTACTTGCTCTTGAACCAATTATTATAATTATTATCAATCCTATAATGTTGCAACCTGCTAAAATAGCACCAAGAATAGACAGATAATCACTACTTATACCACTCTCAATGTAGTATTTAAAGCTAGCCAGTATTCCTGCGCTCATTAAAGAAAAAATTATTATAAAAGTAAAGATATACGTTATTGTTATTTTAAATGTAATTGAAAAACGAAGTTTATTTGAGATATTTTCAATAACTCTATCTAGTAGTTTAGATAAAAAGTTTAAGGTGGACTTTACTACTAAAAATATAATTTTTATAACTTGAAATATAACCTTGAAAATAGATTTTATTTTATTCATGTTTTAACTGATACCCCACTCCTCGAACTGTGTGAATAAATTTTTCATTATATTTATCATCAATTTTACTTCTTAAATAACGAATATAAACATCTACTACATTTGTATCACCTGCATAATCATATTCCCATACTTTTTCAAGTATACTTTCTCTTGATAATACTATATCCTTGTTAATCATTAAGTATTTTAGTAAATCAAATTCTTTTTTCGTCAGATCGATAGATTCGTTATCATAGGTTACAGTATACTTATCCATATCCAATTTTAAATTTCCTATTTCAATAAGATTAGATTTAGAAATAGAGACTCTCTTACGCTTAAAGGTTACACGAATACGTGCTAGTAGCTCTTCTATAGCAAAGGGCTTTGTCATATAGTCATCAGCACCGATGTCAAGTCCCATAACCTTATCCATGACTTCATCTTTGGCTGTAAGCATAATAACAGGAACTTCAGAAGATTGCCTTAGCCTCCTCAACACTTCCATTCCGTTTAGAGATGGAAGCATAACATCAAGTATTATAAGATCAAAGTTTCCTTTTAAAGCTTTATCAAGGCCGATTCTTCCGTCCTGAGCTTGATCAACAACATATCCTTCATGCTCAAGTTCAAGCTGTACAAATCTAGCTATTTTTAATTCATCTTCTATAATAAGAATTTTTTCGTTGATCATTTTACACCCTCCAAAAATCAGTCATTTTAAATTAATTATACTCTTTTTATGTTGTTGTGAAAATATGAGAAAAGTTAAGCCCGCTTTATGAAAAATCATAAGCAGGCTTAATATTAAGCATTTTTAATTTCTTCTGTTATCTTATTTGTAACATTAGTTACTACATTAGCAACTTTGTCTATTTTATTATTAATGTCGTATTCCTCCCCGTTTTCTTTGTTAAATCTTAGCTTACAATTTGTAACTAGAGCAAGTATTAAAGCTGCTATTGCAACTGGCATTGCAAAGATACCAAATAAAACAGTTAGTGTAGAAGGGAGATTTAATATTGTTTTATCATTTTTGGATATTACTAATTTTATTTTGTTAGCCTTTGAAATTAAATTTTTAACTTTTTTAATGAAAGTCGAGCCTTTAATACACTCTTCTTGTTCAGGTTTAATCTTGTTTTGTTCTTCAAGGTATCCTAGCGCATCAACTATATCACCGTTACATTTTTCAAGGGCTTCTTTAGCTTCCTTATATCCCACATTTGCTCTTTTTCTTAATAAATCGATTTGTTCAATTGTAATTGTCATTTTAATTCCTCCAATTCAATATTTTTAATTTAATTAGTTTAATATGAGAATCAATTGCTTATGTTTATATAATAATGGAGGATAATTAGAGAAGAATTAGTGAAAGATTAAAATTTGATTAGAAAATTAAAAAGTTATCTTGCTTTTATAGAGAAAATAGTCTGACAGTCAACATATTCCTCTGTATAAGTTAACTTTCTAGTTAGGCTTTATATAAAATAAAGGAAATAATA
Source organism: Clostridium nitrophenolicum (assembly GCF_055391695.1). NCBI lineage: Bacteria > Bacillati > Bacillota > Clostridia > Eubacteriales > Clostridiaceae > Clostridium > Clostridium nitrophenolicum. Next base: position 3,689,213 of record NZ_AP042469.1, on the reverse strand, counting down.
AAGGGGTGTGGAATATCAGTATATAGTTGTAAACATCATTATTAAAATTATGAAGTTAAAAGATGAAAATAGAAGATTAAGAGAACAACTAGATAAATTAAAGTCACAATCGTAAATCTATGCGTCACAATCGCAGATTATTAATAAGTAAGTTTTGTGGGGGAAAAAATGAAAAAACAGTATTGATAATTTTATTTTTAGCGTTAAATAATTTAATGTACATTTAAACGACTAATATAAGATAATAATAGTTTTATAAACGAGGAGGTTTTTTATGGGACAAGACCATGAGTTTTTTTTACTATCAAATGATGAGTATGAAGAAATGGGATGTGACGGATATTATTCACCAGCAAAAGACTTAAGTAATTGTTTATCAATTCATGATGATATAATTCAGTACATAGGAGACACGTTGGCATGGATACCATCAATTAATCCATGTAATAGTTATAAAAAAGGATTTGGATTAAATAATTATGGAATTACATTATTTGATAAAGAAGGTGCGGAAGTTATTTTAAAGTTAGCAAAAGCATGGGCTGATTTATTTTCAATTGGGCCAAATATTTTAAAACTTACTGGTAATTATAGTTGTATAAAAATAAAAAGTGGTATACCGGAGAGAAAATATAATTTACTTGAAGTAGATAGAGATGAACTCGTTGAGAATTTTAGAAAACTACGATTGTTTTCAGAAAAAGTTATATCAGGTGATTATCTTATACTTCATCTTGGTATATAAGAATTTTAATATTGAAAAAAGATTAATGCACATTATTCGTATAATACAATTTAAAGGTTAAATTTTAAAAATCCGAAAAACCATACAAGTACACTTAAAGTCAGTATAAATGCAAGGAATGGTATTAATTTTAAATATCCTGTTAAATCATCAATCTTAACTTTTTGTGAAGTAACCTGCATGAACCAGTATAAGATAAGTAGTGGGCATAAATATAGTAATAAATCTAATCCAGGTAAACTAAATTTTTTAAGTATGTAATCTTGAATCCAAACTATAAAACTGATAATTATCCAGTATAAAATACCTAAAATTGTATTATACAAAGTATATTCAAATATATTTAAATCACGATTGTTATATGAATTAAACAAATTTCATCACACCTTTGATATCGAGATTATTTTACTTAATGATATGTGTAGACTCAGTAAAATATGTAACATCTTTCTTATTTTGTGAACTATCAATAAAGTTATTAACATGGTATACGCATAAAATCGTATAAAAAGAAAAGAGGTGAGTTTTAGTGAGAGTTTGATATTTATTATATACTCTCTCACTAAAGATAAGATATGAGCAATAATTTGGTGAAAGAGCACATATATTCATCCTTTCAAGATATTGATGAAAACTTTGATAAAGCTTACTTTGAAAAGATTAAGGATTGTTTTTTTCTAGCAATTGAATGTATTAAGCAGCAAGATGGTTATATCTTTTTTACTGATATTAATAAGAATATTATTGCTGCATTTTCTTTTGGAAAGAATGAAAAGCTGGAGGAATGGGTTGGAAAAAGGATTAGTTTTAATGTTAATTTCGATAGCAATGATAATAAGATGACTAAAATCTTTACTGAATTAGATAGAAAATATAAATTATATCATTATATTTATAAAGTAAATATGTTCGATATATCACAATACTATTTGTACTTTATATCAGAAAGTGAAAAAGATTTAGAGTGTATGAATATGTTTAATAGCATTAATGATAATATAGAAAAGTACATGAGGCTAATTGATAAGCATGCCAATCATAATGATTTATTATTAATGGCTTTGGATTCAGTAAATGAGGGGATATCTTTTTGTGACAGAGATGGCTATTTAATTTATGTTAATAAAGCTTGCTGCAGCATTTTAGGCACCAGTAAGAAAGAGTTAATAGGCAAAAAAATGGATAAGCTTTCAAAGGACAAGCCGCTGCTAAGAGAAATCATTGATGGCAAGAGAAGTGTTATTGATGTAGAATATTTTTTAAGATTTAAAGAAAAAACTGTACAATTAATTAATTCAGGATATCCAGTGTTTGATAGAAAAAGAGATGTTATTGGAGCGATTGATATATTTAGGAGTATTGAAAGATCTAGAAAACTTACAAGCACAATGGCAGGATATGAAGCGTTTTTCACATTTGATCATATTATAGGGGAAAGTAGAAAAATAAAAGAAAATATTAAGCTCGCAAAGGTATTTGCTAAGAGTAGTGAAAACATTTTAATCATTGGAGAAAGCGGAACAGGAAAAGAGTTATTTGCTCAGGCTATACATAATTACAGCAATAGGAGAAACAAGCCATTCATTGCATTAAATTGTGCTAACTTTCCCAATGAGTTAGTAGATAGCGAGCTATTTGGATATGAGGAAGGTTCATTTACAGGAGCGAAAAAGGGTGGTAAACCTGGAAAGTTCGAGTTAGCTCATGGAGGGACATTATTTCTTGACGAATTAGGCGAAATGCCAATACACATTCAGGCTAAGCTATTAAGAGTTCTTGAAACTATGTGCATTAATAGAATTGGGGGAACTAGACCCTTTAAAGTTGATGTGAGGGTTATTGCTGCTACAAACAGAAGACTAGAGAAACTTGTTGAACAAGGAGAATTTAGAAGTGATTTATATTATAGATTAAAGGTTCTTTATGTAGAAGTACCCCCTCTAAAGGAAAGAGAAAAGGATGTGCTAATTCTTGCAGATTATTTTATTAAAAAGTTTAGTGAAAAGATGCAGAAAAATATTAGCGGTTTAAGTAGTGGAGCGAAAGAGGCCATAATGCAATATGCTTGGCCAGGAAACATAAGAGAGCTTGAAAATACATTGTCAAGATGTATGTATATTTGTGATGGAGAATATATTACAGAGGAAAATTTTGTAATGGCCGGATTAAAGGAATATAAGCATGAGGGATTCATAAAAAGAGAGGCAATTAAAATAGATAAAAAAGCTTTAACAGATGCACTAGAGTCAACTAATGGAAATAAGAAAAAAGTATCGGAGATATTAGGAATCTCTAGACCGACTTTATATAAGTTGTTAAAAGAGTATAAAATATAAAGAAAAGTTTAGAAGGTGAAAATTCATTAAAAGTGTAAATATGTTTACATGTAAATGCTTTTACATAATCAAGAAAAATCATAACAAAAATAGCTGTAATCTTTAATAAGGCAGATCATACTTAAAAGTATATAGTAAGTAAAATAAAAAAAGTGTAAAATGGTTTACACTTTTTTGTTTTGCACTTTAAAGAAAACCTCCTCTAGAGTGCATAGAATGGGAGTTTAGACTCTTGATGTTTATTGGCATATATTTTGCTATTTATTTTGATATGGTTAAGATTACTTAATTACAGAATAGTATAATAACGGGGAGGGTAAAGGCATGAATATTAAGATGAGAAGGCACATACGTGATTTTAATAGAGTAAGCTATGTAGATGAAGGAGAGAAAAACATATATAGTGAAAAGAAGGTAATTGATTGTTCACTTGGAGTTAATCCCTTTGGCTGCTCAAAATTAATTAGTGAAGAAAAGAATTTATTCAGCATAGAAAATTTAAACAACTATCCACAATATCCATACACAGAAATAAGAAAAGAAATTTCTAAATATTGGTCCGATGTTGCTGAGGTAAGTAGCGAAAATATAAGACTTGGGTGTGGATCTATGGGAATTTTGAACACTATTAATATGATGTTTGTAGATAAAGAATATAGTGTGTTAGGATATTGCCCGCAATTTACAGAATATATAACAGATGTAAAAAGTCAGGGAGGTATGTATGAATACGTTGAACTAAAAGATAGCATAAACTTTAAGTTTGATAAGAAAAAATTAATAAGTCGAATGAACAATAGAACTCAGATGATTTATATAGATAATCCTAATAATCCTACAGGTCAGATTATACCTATATCAGAAATAGAGGAAATTGTAGAAGTAGCAAAAGATATGGATATATGTGTAGTCATAGATGAGGCATATGGAGAATTTATGAGTAAGAAAAATTCAGCAATTACATTATTAAACAAGTATCCCAATCTAGTTGTTGCTAGAACTTTTTCTAAGGGATTTGGACTTGCCGGAATAAGAGTTGGGTATATTTTGTGCAGTGAATTTCTTTTAGAATATTTCAAAAAGGTAGAACTTCCTTTTAGTATAAATACAATTAGTTATAATATTGCTAGAATAGCATTAAGAGATACTGGATTTATTAAAGAGTCAGTAGATAAAATAAAAGAAATAAAAAATAAAGTTATAAAAGAATGTTCGAAATTAAGAGTTCTGGAAACTAGTTTAGAATGTCCTATTATGCTTATGATGCATCCAAATAATGAGTTTGATTTGTATAATGCCTTCAAGAAAAATAGTGTTATTACTGAATCAGGAGAATGTTTTATAGGTCTTGGAAAAAATTTTGTAAGGTTAAGAGTGCCTAAAGAGATAGATGATTTAATAGAAGTTATAAGAAATGTTGAAAAAGATATTAAAATCTAAAACGGATGTGTAAGTACCTATAGTTAACGACAACAATTAAATTAGATATAATCATATGGAGAGTTGGTTTTGAAAATGAAAATTTATGGTTAACTATTAAAACAAAAATAAATAAATAATTATATAAACCATACTATATCTGTAAAAATCAAAAGCGGATATAGTGTGGTTTATTTCTTGTATTTAATATTTTATCCGAACTTAGATTAATTTTTACATAAATTCACCAGACTCAATTTCATGTTGAAGAATTTCATTGATACGTTTTTCAATTTTGTCTAAATCAAATTCAGCCTCTTTTTTAATACTCTTTCGAAGCATGGGACCAATTTGTTGTATATCATCTCGAATATCATATAAGAGTTCTAAAGCTGCAGCTGCTTCTAATTCTTCACTTGGTATTTCTACCATATTTGCAAGAATAGAGGTTTCAGTTCTGGATGCGACCAAAGGTGATTTTACGTTATCGACGTATACAAGAGTTCTTCTTCCAGGACCGCGCTCGTCTTCAATGCGTTCTAAACTGATAATTTTATCTGAACGGGCAAATTTGCCGTATCCAAGTGGAACCATTTGACCTTCTCTAATTTCCATACTATATATCACCACCTAGTATATTTATTTAGAAGTATGTATTCTTCGTCTAACGTAATACTTTCTTAGTTAAATTTATCTAGCATATTTAATCAATAAAAATGTGGTTTTAAATTTATTATTTGATTTCGTAGTCTTATTTATACTTTTATATATTAAATTAACTTATAGCTTGATGCTTATTTTAATTCACATGAGTGAGATATAAATATAATTTTAATGATTTTGTTATTTTATATCTTAATCTTAGCTATGAAGAGAGAGTTATAGAGGGGGAGGTACCTCGATCTTAGATTGAATATAGTTATTTCTAATTAAATACTTTCATATAAACTAAGTCAGGCGTATCACTATATTAAATAATGAGCATACTAAAGAATGCGTGAGAATTGTGATGGTCATTTGAAATGAAGATGTGTATAGCCGGTTTTTTATATCTACATACATGATAAGATATCACTTGTCGCTTGAAGGAGCGGCGAACACAAACAAGAAATAGTCTCAATATAATATCGCGGGGTGGAGCAGCTGGTAGCTCGTTGGGCTCATAACCCAAAGGTCGTAGGTTCAAGTCCTGCCCCCGCAACCAAAAAGTATTGACAACGAATTAGGTTGTATGATACTATATGAAAGCTGTCTAATGCATGGCTTAATGCTAAGTTAAGTAGTTGTAAATTGGCAATAATTCACTGATTGACAGGCAGATACAGATATGATAAGATGTAAATCCAGTCGCAGTTAGCGATTAGATACAAAAGTTGTTCAATACAATATATAATGACGCGGGGTGGAGCAGCTGGTAGCTCGTCGGGCTCATAACCCGAAGGTCGTAGGTTCAAGTCCTGCCCCCGCAACCAAAAAGTATTGACAACAAATTAGGTTGTATGATACTATCTGAAAGCTGTCTAATGCATAGCTTAAAATTAAGCTTAGCAATTGTTGATTTGGGAATAAGTTCCTAGTTGACAGATAGAGACAAGCATGATAAGATGTAAATCCAGTCGCAAATGAGCGACATGATCCTTGAAAATTAAACAGAGATTAAAAATCAAGATGATTTTTATTAAGTAAACTAAACCAGCAATTCTTTTGAACTACTTGTTAGTAGTCAAAAACAACAGTAATGAGCATTCAAACTTTTAAATTGAGAGTTTGATCCTGGCTCAGGACGAACGCTGGCGGCGTGCCTAACACATGCAAGTCGAGCGATGAAATCCTTCGGGATGGATTAGCGGCGGACGGGTGAGTAACACGTGGGTAACCTGCCTCAAAGAGGGGGATAGCCTCCCGAAAGGGAGATTAATACCGCATAACATTAGTTTTTCGCATGGAGAACTAATTAAAGGAGTAATCCGCTTTGAGATGGACCCGCGGCGCATTAGCTAGTTGGTGAGGTAAAGGCTCACCAAGGCGACGATGCGTAGCCGACCTGAGAGGGTGATCGGCCACATTGGAACTGAGACACGGTCCAGACTCCTACGGGAGGCAGCAGTGGGGAATATTGCACAATGGGCGAAAGCCTGATGCAGCAACGCCGCGTGAGTGATGAAGGCCTTCGGGTTGTAAAGCTCTGTCTTTTGGGACGATAATGACGGTACCAAAGGAGGAAGCCACGGCTAACTACGTGCCAGCAGCCGCGGTAATACGTAGGTGGCGAGCGTTGTCCGGATTTACTGGGCGTAAAGGATGCGTAGGCGGATTTTTAAGTGAGATGTGAAATACCCGGGCTTAACTTGGGTGCTGCATTTCAAACTGGAAGTCTAGAGTGCGGGAGAGGAGAGTGGAATTCCTAGTGTAGCGGTGAAATGCGTAGAGATTAGGAAGAACACCAGTGGCGAAGGCGACTCTCTGGACCGTAACTGACGCTGAGGCATGAAAGCGTGGGTAGCAAACAGGATTAGATACCCTGGTAGTCCACGCCGTAAACGATGAGTACTAGGTGTAGGAGGTATCGACCCCTTCTGTGCCGCAGTTAACACAATAAGTACTCCGCCTGGGAAGTACGATCGCAAGATTAAAACTCAAAGGAATTGACGGGGGCCCGCACAAGCAGCGGAGCATGTGGTTTAATTCGAAGCAACGCGAAGAACCTTACCTAGACTTGACATCTCCTGAATTACTCGTAATGGAGGAAGCCCTTCGGGGCAGGAAGACAGGTGGTGCATGGTTGTCGTCAGCTCGTGTCGTGAGATGTTAGGTTAAGTCCTGCAACGAGCGCAACCCTTATCATTAGTTGCTACCATTAAGTTGAGCACTCTAGTGAGACTGCCCGGGTTAACCGGGAGGAAGGTGGGGATGACGTCAAATCATCATGCCCCTTATGTCTAGGGCTACACACGTGCTACAATGGGTAATACAAAGAGAAGCAATACAGTGATGTGGAGCAAAACTATAAAATTACCCTCAGTTCGGATTGTAGGCTGAAACTCGCCTACATGAAGCTGGAGTTGCTAGTAATCGCGAATCAGCATGTCGCGGTGAATACGTTCCCGGGCCTTGTACACACCGCCCGTCACACCATGAGAGCTGGCAACACCCGAAGTCCGTAGTCTAACCGTAAGGAAGACGCGGCCGAAGGTGGGGTTAGTGATTGGGGTGAAGTCGTAACAAGGTAGCCGTAGGAGAACCTGCGGCTGGATCACCTCCTTTCTAAGGAGTCGACAAAGTAGGTAATTCTACTTTGAAGGTTTGTTTACACTCTGTTTAATCTTGAGGGATTATTTACTAGTTGATTTTGAATAATCAACATGATAAAATAAATCTCCAATTGTTCTTTGAAAATTGCACAGTGATATTAAATAAAAGTAAAGCTGAAGGTAAAACTACTTATTATATAAGTAAGTAACCTTTGTAGATTTAAGAATTAATATAAATTAATAGTAGCGAGCAGTACAAGGAAGTAACTGAATGAGGAGCAGAGTTTACTTAAGGTAAATGAGCACCGCAATGAAGGAAGCTGACGCAGTAATGCGAAGGTAATATTAATTTAGATGGTCAAGCTACAAAGGGCGCATGGTGAATGCCTTGGCACCAGTAGTCGAAGAAGGACGTGATAAGCTGCGATAAGCTTCGGGTAGGCGCAAATAGCCTGTGATCCGAAGATTTCCGAATGGGGCAACCCACACTACTAACGTAGTGTACTGTAAACTGAATTCATAGGTTTATAGGGATATACCCGGGGAACTGAAACATCTAAGTACCCGGAGGAAGAGAAAGAAAAATCGATTTCCTAAGTAGCGGCGAGCGAAAGGGAAAGAGCCCAAACCAGGAACTTGTTCCTGGGGTTGCGGACAGATCACAAAAGTTGTGATTTCTTAATTGAAGAGAGCTGGAAGGCTCCGCCGTAGAAGGTAACAGCCCTGTAAGTGAAAAGAATAGCAACGAGATCTGCTCCAGAGTACCACGAGACACGTGAAACCTTGTGGGAAGCAGGGAGGACCACCTCCCAAGGCTAAATACTAACTGGTGACCGATAGTGAAGCAGTACCGTGAGGGAAAGGTGAAAAGAACCCCGGGAGGGGAGTGAAATAGAACCTGAAACCGTGTGTCCACAACCGGTCAAAGCACTTTTACGTGCGATGACGTGCTTTTTGTAGAACGAGCCAGCGAGTTACGATATGTAGCAAGGTTAAGCACTTAAGGTGCGCAGCCGAAGGGAAACCGAGTCTGAATAGGGCAATAAGTTGCATGTCGTAGACCCGAAACCGGGTGACCTATCCATGGACAGGTTGAAGCGGAAGTAAAATTCCGTGGAGGACCGAACCACGTTGGTGTTGAAAAACCATGGGATGAGCTGTGGATAGCGGAGAAATTCCAATCGAACTCGGAGATAGCTGGTTCTCCTCGAAATAGCTTTAGGGCTAGCGTTGAGAATGAGTAATGGAGGTAGAGCACTGAATGGGCTAGGGGCTGACAACAGTTACTGAACCCTATCAAACTCCGAATGCCATATACTTGAATCTCAGCAGTCAGACTACGAATGATAAGATCCGTGGTCAAAAGGGAAACAGCCCAGATCATCAGCTAAGGTCCCAAAGTGTAAGTTAAGTGGAAAAGGATGTGGGATTTCTAAGACAACTAGGATGTTGGCTTAGAAGCAGCCACTCATTCAAAGAGTGCGTAATAGCTCACTAGTCGAGAGATCCTGCGCCGAAGATGTCCGGGGCTAAAACTTACCACCGAAGCTATGGGCTCGAAAGAGCGGTAGAGGAGCTTCCTGTATGGATTGAAGTCGTACCGAAAGGAGCGGTGGACTGTACAGGAGTGAGTATGCTGGCATAAGTAGCGAGAAATAAGTGAGAATCTTATTGGTCGAAAACCTAAGGTTTCCTGAGGAAGGCTCGTCCGCTCAGGGTTAGTCGGGACCTAAGCCGAGGCCGAAAGGCGTAGGTGATGGACAATCGGTTGATATTCCGATACCGCCAACTGACGTTATTACAAATGGGATGACGCAGGAGGATAAGATGTGCGCACTATTGGATGTGCGTCTAAGCGTTTAGGTATACAGGATAGGCAAATCCGCCTGTATTAGCTGAGACGTGATGGGGAGCCCTTATGGGCGAAGTATCTGATTCCACGCTGCCAAGAAAAGTCTCTATGGAGGAAGTTGGTGCCCGTACCGCAAACCGACACAGGTAGGTGAGGAGAGAATCCTAAGACCAGCGGAAGAATTGTTGTCAAGGAACTCGGCAAATTGACCCCGTAAGTTAGCGATAAGGGGTGCCTACGCAAGTAGGTCGCAGAGAATAGGCCCAAGCAACTGTTTAGCAAAAACACAGGTCTCTGCTAAAGCGAAAGCTGATGTATAGGGGCTGACGCCTGCCCGGTGCTGGAAGGTTAAGGGGAACACTTAGCGCAAGCGAAGGTGTGAACTTAAGCCCCAGTAAACGGCGGCCGTAACTATAACGGTCCTAAGGTAGCGAAATTCCTTGTCGGGTAAGTTCCGACCCGCACGAATGGCGTAATGACTTGGGCACTGTCTCGACAACAAATCCGGCGAAATTGTAGTGCAAGTGAAGATGCTTGCTACCCGCGATTGGACGGAAAGACCCCGTAGAGCTTTACTGTAGCTTAGCATTGAGTTTCGGTATTGTCTGTACAGGATAGGTGGGAGACTGAGAAACAAGGGCGTCAGCCTTTGTGGAGTCATCCTTGGGATACCACCCTGACAGTACTGGGATTCTAACCGGTGGCCATGAATCTGGTCACGGGACATTGTTAGGTGGGCAGTTTGACTGGGGCGGTCGCCTCCTAAAAAGTAACGGAGGCGCCCAAAGGTTCCCTCAGAACGGTTGGAAATCGTTCGTAGAGTGCAAAGGCAGAAGGGAGCCTGACTGCGACACATACAAGTGGAGCAGGGACGAAAGTCGGGCTTAGTGATCCGGTGGTTCCTCGTGGGAGGGCCATCGCTCAACGGATAAAAGCTACCTCGGGGATAACAGGCTGATCTCCCCCAAGAGTCCACATCGACGGGGAGGTTTGGCACCTCGATGTCGGCTCGTCGCATCCTGGGGCTGAAGTAGGTCCCAAGGGTTGGGCTGTTCGCCCATTAAAGCGGCACGCGAGCTGGGTTCAGAACGTCGTGAGACAGTTCGGTCCCTATCCGTCGCGGGCGTAGGAAATTTGAGAGGAGCTGTCCTTAGTACGAGAGGACCGGGATGGACTGACCTCTGGTGCACCAGTTGTTCCGCCAGGAGCACAGCTGGGTAGCTATGTCGGGACGGGATAAACGCTGAAAGCATCTAAGCGTGAAGCCCACCTCAAGATTAGATTTCCCATAGCGTAAGCTAGTAAGACCCCTTGAAGAACACAAGGTTGATAGGTCAGAGGTGTAAGCATGGTAACATGTTCAGCTGACTGATACTAATAGGTCGAGGGCTTGACCAATACAATTCACTGTGCAATTTTGAGAGGGCAAATGTCTAAATGACATTTGCCGGGTAATTTAGCTAACACCAGTTAGCGTTAAGAATTACCCGGTGTTCCTTAAAAATGAAAAAACAAAAAGTAACAACTAAAAATTGATAGAAGCGAGTAGTACAAGGAAGCGACTGAGCGAGGAACAGAGTTTACTGATCTGTAAATGAGTACCGCAGGGAGGGAGCTGACGAAGTAATGCGAAGCTTATAGCAATTTTTAATAGGAAACTCACTCAGCAGAGCTGAGGAGTACTGATTCGTTACCAAAATCAAAGATTTTGACAAATCAGCATCTGGTGATTATGACGTGAAGGTAACACCCGTTCCCATTCCGAACACGACGGTTAAGCTTCACAGTGCCGATGGTACTGCAGGGGAGACCCTGTGGAAGAGTAGGTCATTGCCAGGTAATAATGAAAACACTAAGCAAATGCTTGGTGTTTTTTTATTATGCAAATAAGCAAGTGTAATATGCTCAGTGCTAACAGGTAGGTTAAGCTTTACAGTATTGATATAATGTAGGGAAAGCTTTGTAGAAGCATATAGGACGTCGGCAGATTAAAGTGCTAATTAGGAAGTTGCAATTAGAAAAGTAAAAATTAAATTAACAAGTATATCAGCAAACTATGTATGAAATAAATCCAATAGGTGTCATTCATATTAGAAAAAAGTCTTGACATTAGCGCAGTCTGGAATGACACCCTATAAATTGAATTCTAAATTAGTTTGCGAATATTAAAGTTATCTCTAAGCAAAGCCCAATTTTGCGGGAATGGAAAGCCTAGTGCCCAATAACTTATGCCTCCCAAATTATAACTCTTTACTGCATCGAATTTTGCTTGAGCACTGCGAGCGTCTTCAAACCATACTTCATGCTGTCTTCTTTGAGAATCTGTATAGTTATAATATGGTGTTTGTGATAGTGAATCATACTTTATATCAGCATTATATTTTATTGCTCTTGATACAGCTTCTTGCATACTGAAAGTTTCAGCTTCTTGACCAGGTACATGAGGAAGGAGCCAATCTCTAGCGTATAATTGAAAACCAAAATAAATTTTTTCTCTTGGAATAACAGAAACTGCATAATCTAGAACACGTATTATTTCATTTAATGGTGAAATTGCTTGAGGTGGCCCTAATCGATATCCCCATTCATAGGTCATAAGTATAACAAAGTCAGCAATTTTTCCGTGTGCAGCATAATCATGAGCTGTATATAGTGTGCCTTGCTGTTCTGCACTAGTTTTTGGTGCTAAAGCAGTTGAAACAAAGAATCCTTCTCTGTGCAGACGAGTTACCAAACGTTGAAGAAACTGATTGTAAAGTTCACGATCAGCAGGAAGTACACCTTCAAAGTCAATATTTATACCTCTATATCCTTTTTCTTTCATTATATTGATTATGTTTGTAAATAAATTCTGTTGAATATCAACACTAGATAGAACAACATGAGCAAGATTTTGACCAAGATCAGTGGAGGTAAAGTTTGTGATAGACATCATTGGTATCGAATTTACAGCATAAGCTAGTCTTATAACTGCGTTATCTTCTATTGCCTGAAGACTTCCATCTTCTCGTATTCTATATGCAAAAGGACTTAGATATGTTAAATACCTAGCTTCTCTTCTTATAGTTGAGATATTTTGATTACTAAAATCATAAACATATCCATTTACATATATACTAGGCTTTTGGGTGCGAGGGATAACTATTGTTGTGCCTGGAGATACCATGGCGGGATTACTAATTTGGTTTGCTTCCAACAAAGCTTCGAGAGAAACTCCATAATCTTGTGCAATTTCCCATAGGGTCTCTCCTGGGCTAATTGTATGTCTGCGTGCAGGTATATATAGTTTCATGCCAGGATAAATAGAATTAGGATTAACATTTGGATTTGCTTTTATAATTTCCTGAACAGTGATCCCGTAGATTTGTGCAATCCTCCATAAAGATTCGCCTGATTTTACAGTATACAAAAAGTCTTCTGTTGGAATTACTAATGCCTGACCAGTAACTAACTGATTTATATTCTGAAGTTCGTTAACAGCTATTATTCTTTCTATAGGTACATAATAGTAATTTGAAATTTCCCAGAGTGAATCACCTGGCTTTACTACGTGAATAAGCATCTATAACCTCCAAATTTTAATTTACATTTATAGCTTATGCGTAGAATGTAAGAAAAATGAGAATTCAGGCAAATAGTAGTTTAATAAAAATATTTAAAAGCTCAGAATTCAATTTCTGAGCTTTTTAAAAATAACTATTTAGTTTTGCATCATGACCTACTCGAGTAGACATAATTGATTTTTACAATCTTTATAGCTAAAAATCAGAACTAAATAAAGTAAGCTGTTGAAGTTTTGTTTCTTCTAATGAAGAAACAGATACCCCGATAAGTCTAATTTTTTCCTTAAAATCAATAGAATATAGTATTTCTAAAGCTTCATTTAAAATATCCTCTTCCTTTGATATATGCATTGGTAAGGTCTTGTTCTTAGTATGATTTTCAAAGGTTGAGGTCTTTATTTTTAAAGTTATAGTTTTTCCGCTTAAGCCTTTAGTTATTAGAGTTTTAGATATAGAGCTGCAAAAGCTTTTTATATAAGCTTCTAATTCTTTTTTATCATTAGTATCACTTCTAAGGGTAGTCTCTCTGCCAATAGATTTTCTTTCTCTGGATATTACTACTTTTCTATTGTCAATCCCTCTAATTCGTTTATATATTTCAACACCATATTTACCAAAAAACTCAGTTAAAAACTCTTCTGAAAGGTGATATAATTCTTCGATGGTAAATATACCTATGGCATTAAGTTTTTCAGCGGATTTTTTGCCTAATCCGTAGATTTTGTTTATAGGTAAAGGTAAGAGACTCTTTGGTATCATATCTTCCGTTATAATTTTTAAACCATTTGGTTTATTCCAATCGGAAGCAAGTTTAGCAAGAAACTTGTTGTAAGAAATCCCTACAGAGATAGTAAGTCCTGTAGTGTTTTTAACTTTTTCTTTTATATACATAGCTACTGAAACAGGATCTTTTTTTAATTCAGTAATATCAAGGTAAGCTTCATCGATACTCAGTGGTTCCACATAGGGAGTTATTTCATAAAATATTTGAAATATTTTTTCAGATACTTCTTTATACCTAAACATTCTTGTAGGAAGATAAATTCCATTAGGACAAAGTGCCTTAGCTATATACACAGGCATGGCACTTCTTACACCATATTTCCTAGCTTCATAGGAGCAGGTTGCAACTACTCCTCTTTCTGAAATCCCTCCAACTATAACAGGTTTTCCCTTTAACTTTGGATTATCTATAACTTCAACAGAAGCAAAAAAAGCATCCATATCTACATGTAGAATAACTCTTTCCATCCGTATTTTCCTCCTTTTAGTCGGAACACCGGGTAATTTTGATCGTTTCCACCAGCAAAATTGCCCGTTAAAGTCCATTTAGGACTTTAACCTCCAAAAGTAAAAATGGTTTAAATTCATATGAACATTATTATATCATATAAAAAAATGAAAGAGAACACTTGTTTGTGTTGTATAATAAATAATCTCTACTAGGTAAAATTATTTTCAATAAAAATTACAAATATTGTGAAATTTATTAAGTAATAGTAAAATTATATTAACACTATTTTAAGGGAGATTAAGGGATATGAAAAAATTATGTTTAAAAAATAAACAAGAAGTCACCCTAAGAGAAGCTAAAAAGGAAGACGCCCAATCTATGATAGATTTTTATAATTTGGTAGGAGGAGAAACTGATTTTCTTTCATTTGGGAAAAATGAGTTTAAAATGCCTTTGAAAGATTATGAAAAGTTTATAGAATCTACAGCAGCAGAAAATAATTCAATAATATTGGTAGCAACAATTGATGATAAAATAATAAGTATAGCATCTATTACTTCTAATCAAAAAGCTAGATGTAAACATATAGGAACTTTTGGAATAGCTATTGCAGAGCAATTCTGTGGATTAGGTTTAGGCAGAAAGATTATGGATTATCTTATAGAATGGTCAAGTTCAAATGGCATAACTAAAAAAATAAGCCTTTTAACTAGAGAAGATAATCATCGCGCAATAGATTTATATAAGAAAGTTGGGTTTGAAGAAGAAGGTATATTAAAGAAAGAAAATTATATAAATGGAGTTTATTATAATACAATCATAATGGGATTGATTCTCTAGATTCGTATAACTTTTAAATTAATATAAATTATATAAAGAAAAAGCACTATTTCTAAAATTATGTTTTAGAAATAGTGCTTTTTATATCTAGTTATTCTTATAGAAATAGTAATGCAACACCTATTAGAGCAATAAAAGAACCGAATATTTCTTTTGAAACTATTTTCTCTTTAAACACAAAGATTGATGCTGGTATGATTAATATAGGTGTTATAGAGGTTATTGTTGAGACAATAGCTGTAGGTGCATGCTGTACAGCTAATAAAGATAAAGATACGCCAATGAATGGGCCGAAAAATGACCCAATAGTTATGTTTTTCATAGCTTTCTTATCTTTTAACGCTGTAAAAACATTTTCCCAATGTTTTTTTACTGTAACAACAATGCAAAAGCCAAAGATTGCTGCTATAATTCTAATTTGAGTAGCCGCAAAGGGGTTATAGGATCCCATTCCAAACTTGCTGAAAACAAGCCCAAAAGCTTGTCCTAATGCTCCTAAAAAAGCATATGTCAATCCTTTTATAGGATGAGAAAAGGTAATTTTCTTGTCATCGGAACCTTTAGTTAATATTACAAGAGCAATACCTATAATTGTTGTAGTCATTCCTACAAAACCTAATAGTGTTATTTTTTCTCCCATTAATATATAACCTGTTACTGCAGTTATTGGTGGTACTATGGACATTATTAATTGTGATATACGTGAACCAATTTCTACATAGGCCTGGAACAAAAATAAATCTCCTAAAACAAAGCCTATTAATCCTGATAAAAGCAACCATACCCACGTATAGCCTGATGCATCTATAGGTAAAAGCATTCCCCTAGTGAAAAAATTAAAGACTGAAAGTAATATAAAGGCTATAAAAAGTCTTATTATATTTACACACAGAGAACCAACTTTTTTCCCTGCGGATTCAAAGGCAACTGCAGTAACTGTCCAGCATACCGCCGTTGCAAGTGCAGCTAATACTCCTAAATGTGATTGCAACATAAAATATTCCTCCATCTTTTGTTCTTGTTATAACTTAAACTCACTATTATATTCTAAGGTGCGAGGTAATATATGTCTACAAAATTATTTCAACAAAAATAATTATTAAGTTAACAATTACAATATTATGTAAACTAAATCTAAAGTAAACACAAAAATACTATTTAACATCTTTATAATATTGTAAATATCAACTTATATTTATATAATATGAAAAGGGATTTTACTTAAAGGAGTAACATATATGAAATACTGTATTACAAATGATAATAAAATATATAAGTTTATCGAAAATTTAAAGAAAGAAAAGGTGACTTTTATGTATAGATATTTTATTCAAGTTTTTGGAAGAGTACAGGGTGTTGGATTTAGAAATTTTGCTAGTTATATGGCGAAAAGTTTTAATTTAACTGGTTGGGTAAAAAACTGTGATGATGAAAGTGTTAGCATGGAAGTACAGGGGGAGGCCCAATATATATCTTTATTTATAGAAAAAATTAATAAGGGAAATGCTTTCGTTAAAGTAGAGAATATAAATTGCAGGAATATAGAAAATATTGAAAACGAAAGATCTTTTAGAGTTATATATTAAAAATTTATCAGTACAATATAGAATAGCAAGGATGAAATCTGAACCCTTACTTATCAGGTAAGGGTTCTTTAGTTCTACGTTCATCTATATTAAATAAAATAATCGAAAAAATTAACGTCAACGATGCCGCCCATATTGATTTAACTCCAATAGATAATGTGAGTAGTCCACCTAAAAAAGCTCCCAATAAAAATGACAATATGATCGTAAAGTAACGAAGAGATCGAATAGCTGCTTTATTATCTTTTTCTGTGAAAGCAATATAAGCTGCATAGGATGCTGATCGTAAGTTACCAGTGGACATGGTTGTACTATATGGAGAATCAACAAGCGTCCTAAATGAAGATATCTGTAGCGAAGAAACAAAGGAAATTGTAACAGTTACCACTTCATCTGGAATACTACTAGGTATAAAGCCTATAATAAAAAGAATTACAACCTCAAGGATCAAGATAGCCCTTGCTGAATCTTTTATAAACGGCATAGGAGATCTTCTTTTTACCCATTCAGAAACTATTACTCCTAATATAAATGCCAAAATAGGAGGAAGGGCCATAAGAGCTTGCCGCCAATTTCCTCTTGAAGCTTCTACTCCAAATAACACTATATTTCCCGTTTGGGCATTAGCAAAAACACCACCTCTTCCAATAAAGGTATAAGCATCTAAAAATCCTCCAACTATTGCAAGAAGTATTCCGAGGTGAACAGATTCAGAAGTAACATTATTTAGACGTACTTTTGTTTTATTTCTGCAAAGTGCACCTATATAATTAGTAAGCAAAATTTGAATAACTCCTTTCCATAAAGTGTAATTTTATAAACTCACTTAAAGCTAATAACAACAATTATTATACTGCTAATTTAGAAATATGTATAATACAATTAAAGGATGAATTTCTTGGTTGCAAAATATAGTGAAATATATTAGCTAATTATTATAATAAATACTATGCTTTCCTTTAAATTTGTATATTGTTCTGTGCTTTAGTTTTTTTATCAATTTTGTATATTGTTTCATATTCTTATCCCTATGGCAGATTAAGCTTAATTCTACCATAGGGTTTTTCATTTCACTGTTCGTTATTGGGGCCGGTGCTCTTGAGGGCATTGAAATTGCAGCAGATACGATTCAAGTACATATATGAGTTATATATGTAGATGTACCAGTAGCGAGCAATCTGTATCCTGTTGGTACATATTAAAGTTATATTTTCATATTTATTGAGATAGTATGGCTATAAAGGAAATTGTACATGTGATTTTAGATAGTTTTGAAGAATACTATAATTGTTACATGTACCATTTTGTTGCAAAAATTCTTCAGAAGCCTTGATATATCTAGAATAGACATTGGCACGCATTTTGCTCATTAATTATATATGAAAAATAACAAGGGAGGAAAGATAATATGACTAAAATTTCAATTCGTAATAAGAATATTTATTATGAAACCTATGGAGAAGGGGAAGCTCTTGTATTATTAAATGGCATAATGATGAGTACTGCAAGTTGGAGTCCATTCATAAAGGCTTTTTCAAAAAATTATAAGCTTTTTCTAATAGACTTTATTGATATGGGGCAATCTGATAAGGCTGAAGAAAACTATACTCAAAGTATGCATGTTGAGTTTCTTAAAGAAGTATTTGATAAGCTGAACTTTGAAAAGGTTAACATGGTAGGAGTGTCATATGGAGGGGAGGTAGCTATACAGTTTGCAATAAAATATGGAGAAAGATTAAATAGTCTTATACTTGCTAATACCACTAGCTATACCTTTAATGGGTTAAAAGATATAGGAGCAAATTGGGATATAGCAGCAGCTACTCATGATGGTTCTATTTTCTTTAATGCTACTATGCCTCATATATATTCCTCAGAATTCTATCAAGATAATATACAGTGGTTGAAGGATAGAGAAAAGTTATTTCAAAAAATTCTTACTGATGAATGGTATGAGGGGTTTAGAAGACTTAATAACAGCTCATTAGAATATGATGTAAGAGACAATCTGCACAAAATAAAGGTACCAACATTGGTTATTGGTGCAGAGTATGATTCACTTTTACCTGTAAGATTTCAAGAAGAAATATATGAAAAAATTGAGAGCGCAAAAATGGCAGTAATAAAGGGTGCAGGTCATGCATCTATGTATGAGAAACCTTATGAATTTACTTCATTGGTTCTTGGATTTTTAAGCTGCTGTAATGAAGAGTTCAAAATAGTTTAATGATTTATAAGTGATAATAGATTATAGAGAGGAAGGTATTTAAAATGAAAAATGTACAGGAAATTTATAACAGTAAGGTAAAGAGTATAGCGGGAGCATTAAACTTGATTCAGTCTAAGGATGTGATATTTGTTGCTCAGGCGGGGGCAGAGCCTATGGCATTACTAGATGAACTGCACACTATAAGTGCTAATGGTATAACTGGAGTTGAGCTTCAAAATTGCCTGCCAATGAAAAATTATGAATTTATAAACAACCCTCAATATAAAGATAACATATTTGTTCATGGCTGGTATTTTACTAAAGCCTTAAGAGATGCTCAAAAAAGAGGAAATGCTACTTGTACTCCGCAACATGCCCATATAGCGGTATGGAAAAAGTTACATGGAATACAAGGCAGGAGGAAGGTGCTATTTACAACCTGTTCTCCTATGGATAAGCATGGATACTTATCACTTTCTATAAGCAATATATATGAAAGAGAATTAATAGAAAATGGCGCAGTATTGATATGTGAGGTTAATCCAAATTATCCTAGAACCTTTGGAGATAATATTGTGCATATTAGTGAAGTAGAAGCACTTGTTGAGACAAACCGTCCTATTCCAGAAGTGCAGCTGATACCTTATACAGATGTGGACAGAAAAATAGGAGAAAATATTGCAGAGCTCGTTGAAGACGGTTCTACTATTCAACTTGGAATAGGAAACATTCCAAATGCAGTAGCAGCAGAATTAAGGAGTAAAAAACACCTTGGAATTCATACAGAAATGTTTACGGAATCTATGGCAGAGCTTATAGAGTGTGGAGCTGTAGATAACTCACAGAAAGGATTTTATAATGGTAGGTCAGTATGCGCCTTTGCTTTTGGTAACAAAAAACTTTATGATTATTTAGATAACAATCCAACGGTTTTATTTAAATCAGGTTCCTGGGTTAATGATCCTTATATAATTGGACAGAACAACAAATTTGTTTCTATAAACGCTACTCTAGAAGTTGATCTTACTGGCCAGTGCTGTTCAGAATCCATAGGAAGTATACAATATACAGGGACTGGAGGACAAGCTGATACTGTATTAGGATCACAGAGATCTAGCGGTGGGAAATCTATTATAGCTATGCATTCAACTACTATAATAAGCAATGATGAAGGCAAAAAAGAAACAATTTCAAAGATAGTTCCTTTTTTAAAGCTTGGTTCAATTGTAAGTTTATCAAGAAATGATGTAGATTATGTTGTTACAGAAAATGGAGTGGCATGGCTTAGAGGGCTATCCGTAAAGGATAGGGTAACTGCTTTAATTAATATTGCTCATCAAAATTTCAGAGATTGGCTAAGATTTGAAGCAAAAAAGAATATGATTTGGTAGTACATTACTTAAGTGATTGGAGGATTTGATTATGGATAAAAAATCGAGAATTTTCTATGGATGGTGGATTGTCCTTGTAGCTTTCCTTTCAGTAGGGATTACTTACGGTACAAAGGGAGCTTTTGGAGTTATACAGTTATCTATGCTTAAGGATTTAGGATGGACAAGAGCTCAAGTTGCCGGTGCTTTATCAGCTAATATGTTTATATATGCTATTGTAGTTCCTTTTGCTGGACGTATAATGGATAAAATAGGTGTAAAAGCTACATTAGTTTTTGGAGGATTTTTAACAGGTGCAGCATATTATCTTTTGACTATAATAAAAACTCCACTTCAATTTTATTTATGCTATGGTGTTATTTTAGGAGTAGCTGGTACATGCATGGGCATGGTTCCAGGACCAACTGCAGTAAGTCGATGGTTTGTTAAAAAAAGAGGCCGCGCTCTTGCTATAGCATTAGCAGCATCGCCACTAGGGAGTGCTTTATTTACTGTTTTATCTAAAGATTGGCTTAATACAATTGGATGGAGAGGTACTTTCAGGGTTATGGCCATTATGTCTTGGATACTTGTAATAATACCTGCACTGTTATTGATGAGAAACAAACCTGAAGATTTAGGATTATGCCCTGATGGAGAAGCTGTCGCAGAAGTAGCTACAAAGACTATAGATGATTATGAAGAAGAATGGACTTTAATAAAAGTCTTAAAATCACCAAAAGCTTGGGCACTGTTTTTAGCATACTTTTTCATGGCAGGAAACGGGTGGGCACAGGCTGTACATCAAGTTCCACATCTAGTTAATAACGGCATAAGCAAAAGTAATGCAACTAATGCATTGGCAGCTAATATGTTCTTAAATGTTATATCTATGTTAGCATGGCCTGCAATTTCAGACTATATAGAACGTAAAAAAGCAATAATTATAGCTTTGGCACTTCAAGTTCTTGGCGGTTTCATGCTCATAAATGCTACTTCTATAGGAATGACTTATGCTTTTGTTTTTGTAGCAGGACTTTCATATACAGGATGTTATGGACTTTTTAGTGCTTTAGCTGCGGATTTATTTGGACGCAAAGGATTAGGAACAGTTAGCGGAGTTATGGCAACCTTTGGATCCCTTGGAGCAGCCGTTGCAATTTATCTCGGAGCATATATATACGATCTCACAAAGAGTTATAATATAATTTGGTACTCTGATATAGCGGGGTTAATATTGGCAGTAATTTTTACAGTAATATTAGGGCGTTTAATAGATGTTAAAAAATCTAATAATCTTTCTGTATAAATTAGATTAGAATATAAAATTTTCACATAATTAATAAGCTTTATTGTTATGTGAAAATTTTTTTGCTATACTAAATAAAAAATTGTAAATAAAAGGCATGCCGCCTAAAGATACATATAAACGATAGAATTTTAAGGGGGATATGAATGTCAAATTTTATACATTCCAAAGAGTTTTTACATTTTTGTCAGCAGGCTTTTGAAAACATACCAATTACAGTAGATTTTTTGGACGAGGATGGAAAAATGATTTATATAAACAAAGCCTTTGCTGATTTCCTAAAGATTCCCAGGGAAGAAATGATAGGAAAATTTGTTACGGATATAAATCCAACTTCAAAATTCATGGATACTTTAAAAAATAAAAAAGCTGATATTGCAATAAAGCACAAATTTCCTAATGGTAAAGATGCTATTGTTCATAGAATTCCAATCCTAGATGATGAAGGACAAGTAGTTGGAGGATTTGGTATGGTTCTTTTTGAAGGCATAACTGAAATGAAGTCAATTATAGAAAAATGTGACGCACTTGATAAAGAATTGAAACTGTATAAAAATCATATAGCAAAATTCAATACAGCAAAGTATACACTAGATGATATTATAGGAAAAAGTAAGGATATTATACAGTGTAAAAAGAAAGTTGAAAAATTTGCGAAAGTAGATTTAGATGTTCTAATCACAGGGGAAAGTGGTGTGGGTAAAGAACTTTTTGCTCATGCCTTGCATAATGAAAGTTTAAGAAAGAATAAACCCTTTATAATCATAAATTGTTCTGCCATTCCAGGAAATCTTCTAGAATCTGAACTATTTGGATATGAAGAAGGAGCCTTTACTGGAGCTAAGAAAGGTGGAAGTATAGGTAAGTTTGAAGTTGCCAATGGAGGAACTATATTTTTAGACGAAATAGGGGATATGCCTTATTACATGCAGGTTAAAATTTTAAGGGTTCTCCAAGAAAAAGAGATAGTTAGGGTAGGAGGTAAAACTACCATTCCTATAGAGGTAAGAGTGTGCTGTGCCACAAATAGAAATTTAGAGCAGTTAATTAAAGAAGAAAAATTCAGAGAAGATTTATATTATAGGCTTAATGTATTGAGTATAGAAATACCTCCTTTAAGAGAAAGAAAAGGTGATATTGAGGCACTCATAGATAAATTTTTAAATTCCTTTTATAAGAATTCCGGAATGTTTAGAAAAATTTCTAAACCTGCTATTGATATACTAGTAAACTATGAATGGCCTGGAAACGTCAGAGAATTGAAGAACGTAATTGATAGAATTTGCGTTAACGCTGAAGATGCTAATATAGTAGAAGCAGATATTCCAGAATATATATTAAAAACTGCAGTTAAGAGTAAATATGATGTAAATGACTTAGGATTAGATGCGTTTTTGATGCATATGGAGAAAGAAATGGTTTTAAATGCTCTGACGGAGTGCAATAACAACAAAAGTAAAGCGGCTAAAAAATTAAAAATACCTAGAATGTCTTTCTATAGGAAATTGGAGAAGTATGATATAAAATAATGTTAAAAGCTCAGAATCTAATTTCTGAGCTTTTTTGAGCAAATTTCTAGTTAGCTTTTATACTATGGTCTTTTGGAGCAGGCATAGTGGCTTTAATAGCGTCTGCTTTATCCTGTGATATAATTCCTGCAGTTACAAGTTCACTTAAGAAGCCAGTTTTCTCTGTGT
Source organism: Clostridium nitrophenolicum (assembly GCF_055391695.1). Taxonomy (NCBI): domain Bacteria; kingdom Bacillati; phylum Bacillota; class Clostridia; order Eubacteriales; family Clostridiaceae; genus Clostridium; species Clostridium nitrophenolicum. The sequence goes on along the minus strand of NZ_AP042469.1, from coordinate 3,665,802 downwards.
TTTTTTTGCTTTCAAAATAAGATTTACGTTCAGTTTCAGTCATATTTTTAATCTTATCCATTTCAGCTTTTTTTTCAGTATATTTATCTGTTAAATACTTTAGGATATTATTTTCTTCAGTTTGTGTAATAGTTCCAGTTGTAACTAGGGTATCAAGCTGAGTTTTAAGTCTCTCTGGATTAGCTTCACCTTCTCTTCTACCAGGTCCTTGATGAATTGCATTTCGTACAGCATCAGCCTGATCTCGAGTTAAAGTTCCAGCAGTTACAAGTTTACTTAAGAAATCAGATTTTTCTGCAGTTTTTTGGCTTTCAAAATAAGTCTTACGTTCAGCTTCGGTCATGTTTTTTATTTTATCCATTTCAGTTTTCCTGTCAGTTTGTTCTTGTTTCATAGCATTTATTATGTTAGTTTCTTGATCCTGTGTAATAGTTCCAGCGGTAACTAGATTATCAAGCTTTGACTTCATATTATCTGTTGGATTTTTCTTATTCATTCTAGCTTCTTGTGTCTTTTTATGTGCTCCAGTTGTTCCACTTACATTACTTTTAGCAAAAACATAACCTCCTGTTGATAGAAGTACACCTCCAGCTATTACTGCAGTCATTATTTTACTTATTAATTTTTTTCTGTTCATCTTTACACTCTCCTTTTATATAATTTTATTTTACATTCATTCCTTTATTATTTGGTATGAATATATCATATAACTCTTTTGTTACAATTTAGTTACAGTTTGCTAAATATTTCATAGATAATTTAAAAATATACTTTGACTTTCTTTGACTTTTGTATTATTCTTTTATTAAAGAGTAATATAATAACAGGTCGAGGTGAAAATTAATCATGAATATAGAAAAAATGACTATAAGAGTACAACAAAGCTTAAATGAGGCTCAACTAACGGCAGTTAAGTATAATCATCAACAAGTGGATGTAATTCATCTATTTTCAGCTTTGCTAAATCAAGAGGACGGGTTAGTCCCTAATATTTTTGAAAAAATGGGTATAAATTTAAAAGAGCTAAAGAAAGATACACATCTTCAATTAGATAAAATGCCTAAGGTTTTAGGAGAGGGTGCACAAAGCTCAGGAGTTTATGCAACTAGAAGAATAGAAGAAGTCTTAGTTAAAGCGGAGTCTATAGCTGAAAAGTTTAAAGACTCTTATATAAGCGTAGAACATGTTATGATAGCTATTATGGATATAGACAGTAAAGGTGTGGTTGGAAGCATACTAAATAAATTCAATATACAAAAATCAGATTTTATGAAGGTATTATCGCAAGTTAGGGGAAGTCAAAGAGTTGATACGCAAGATCCTGAGGGAACTTATGATGCACTAGCTAAGTATGGAACAAATTTAGTAGAATTAGCAAAAAAGCATAAGTTAGATCCTGTTATAGGAAGAGATGAAGAAATAAGAAGAACTGTTAGAATTCTTTCGAGAAGAACCAAAAACAACCCAGTACTAATTGGAGAGCCTGGTGTAGGTAAAACTGCTATAGTAGAGGGATTAGCTGAAAGAATTGTAAGAGGTGATGTACCAGAAGGGTTAAAGGATAAGATAATATTTTCTTTAGATATGGGAGCTTTAATTGCTGGTGCTAAATACAGAGGAGAGTTTGAAGAGAGATTAAAAGCTGTACTTAAGGAAGTACAAGGCTCAAGCGGAAAAATAATATTATTTATAGATGAAATTCATACTATAGTGGGAGCTGGAAAAACTGATGGAGCCATGGATGCAGGTAACCTTATTAAGCCTTTACTTGCAAGAGGAGAACTTCATTGTATAGGTGCAACCACCTTTGATGAATACAGACAATATATTGAAAAGGATAAGGCCCTAGAGAGAAGATTCCAGAAGGTTTCTGTTGATGAGCCTACTGTAGAAGACACCATTTCTATACTTAGAGGCTTAAAGGAAAGATTTGAAATACATCATGGTATTAGAATTCATGATTCTGCTATTGTAGCAGCAGCAAAGCTTTCAGATAGATATATTCAAGGAAGATTTTTACCAGATAAGGCTATTGATTTAATAGATGAAGCTGGCGCTATGATAAGAAGCGAAATAGATTCTCTTCCAACGGAATTAGATATGGTTAGAAGAAAGCTATTCCAATTAGAAACTGAAAAAGAAGCTCTATCAAAGGAAAAGGATGAAGCATCAAAAGCACGACTTCAAATATTAAGTAAAGAACTTGCGGAGCTTAAGGGAAAAAATGATGAAATGACTGCTAAGTACGAAAAAGAAAAAGGTCATATCCTAGAAATAAGAAATTTAAAAGCTCAATTAGATGAAGCAAGAGGAAATATTGAAAAATACGAAAGAGAATATGACTTAAATAAGGTGGCAGAATTAAGATATGGACTTATTCCAAATCTTGAAGCAGAAATAAAGGAAAAAGAAGAGTCTATGAAGGAAAATTATGAAGGAGCGCTGCTAAAAGAAGAGGTAACCGAAAATGAAATATCCGATGTAGTAGCTAAATGGACTGGAATTCCTGTGTCTAAATTAGCAGAGGGAGAACGTGAAAAACTATTAAGATTAGAGGAGGATTTACAAAAGAGAGTTATAGGTCAAGAAGAGGCAGTTAGAAGTGTATCAAATGCAGTTATTAGAGCAAGAGCGGGGATGAAGGATGAAAAAAGACCAATAGGTTCCTTTATATTTTTAGGACCAACTGGAGTAGGTAAAACAGAGCTTGCAAAGACCTTAGCTAGAAATCTCTTTGATAGTGAAGAAAACATCATAAGAATAGACATGTCAGAGTATATGGAAAAGTACTCAGTATCAAGACTTATAGGAGCTCCTCCAGGATACGTAGGTTATGAAGAAGGTGGTCAGCTAACAGAAGCGGTTAGAAGAAAGCCTTATTCAGTAATTTTATTTGACGAAATTGAGAAGGCTCATGAAGATGTGTTTAATGTATTCCTTCAAATTTTAGATGATGGAAGGCTTACAGATAACAAAGGAAAAACTATAGACTTTAAGAATACTATAATAATAATGACCTCTAATATAGGAAGTAGCTATCTTTTAGAGAACAAGGGTGAAAACTCTATAGATGAAAATATTAGAGCTGCTGTAATGAATGAGATGAAGGGAAGATTCAAGCCTGAATTCTTAAATAGATTAGATGACATAATATTATTCAGACCGTTAAGTAATGAAGGAATTAAGAAGATAATAGATATATTCCTCCAGGATGTAAGAAAGAGACTTAAGAATAGAAATATTACTATGAAAATTACAGAAGCCGCTAATGAACTTTTAGCTAAGGAAGGCTATGATCCTGTTTATGGAGCTAGACCGCTAAAAAGATACATTGAAAACACATTAGAAACAAATATAGCTAGAAAGATAATAGCTGGTGAAGTCTATGATGGATGTGCCATAAACATTGATGCTGATGGTGACAATATTATAATTAAAAATGAATTGAATTGATGATTAAATTTTACCCCCTAGTTTAATGCTAGGGGGAATTAATTTTTAATAACTACCTGTAAATAAATCAAAAGCTTTATTAATATCAGCTAAATCTGTTCCCCAATCACGTCTAACATTTTCTGGATCTAGAATTCTATAGTGAAAAGTAAATTTATTTTGTTGAAGCTTCCATCCATTTTTTGATTTTAAAGTATACCAAAATACTTTACCTCCCAAAGTTTTGGTAGGAATATTCATAAGACCCATAAAGATCACTCCTTAAAAAATACTTTGTGAAATTATAATTATTTAGCTCATAGCTAGTTCTAGGTTATAAAAATATTTTATTCCAGAGTGATTCAAAGTGTTTTTTAATTTTTACAATTATTAAAATTAATATATTTTATCTAAATTTTTGTAATATTATATTGACTTAGGATTTGATACATTATATTATTAACTTAAATATAGTTGTTATAACTATAATTGTTATAACTATTATAGTTATAACGAATTAATATGATATGTTCTTATATAGATTTTAATTTAGGTGATTCAGTTGACTATTTTATCACCATAGTGACTGAAAAGCTGAAAATAAAATTAATAAGATAATAAATCCAAGGAGGGTGTTGTTATGAGATTAAAGTTACTTAACCGAATAGCATCTATTACTGCATTTTTAATGATTATATGTTTTATGACTTCTAGTTTAGTCTCAGAGTTTATTGGTGATCATATTCTTATTGCAGCTGTAAAAAGAACTATCTTATATGCATTGTTACTACTGATTATATGTATGATTTTAACAGCTGTCTCAGAAAGAAAACTGACTATACTATACCCGAACAATTTCTATGAGCTTAGAAGAGTTAGACGAATAAAGTGGATTGGATTAAATGGGGCAATTTTTCTTGCTCCTCTAGCAATTACTTTGAATTATCTTGCACAGAATGATAGGATAGGTACAACCTTTTATTTGTTGCAGTCCTTAGAGATAATCTGCGGTTTAATAAATATTTTCCTGTTTATAAAGATGTTTGTAGAAGGGAAAAAAATAAATAGCTTAAATAAAACCTCCGACTCCAATCATATAAATGAATAACTCATAAGCAACTATTTTTTTATATGATAAAATGTATCTTGACAAAAACAGTTGATAAAACTACTATAGTTATATCAACTTGTTGAAGGCAGGCGATTGTATGAAGAATAAATATGATTATACACAGTTAATTGGATATTTAATAGTTAAAGGCGAAGTTTGCGTTAAAAGAAAGATTCTTAGCGTATTTTTAGAAAAAGGATATGATATAACCTTTGAACAATGGACAGTACTGAATGTATTATATGTAGAACCTGGTTTAATTCAAAGTGAAATTGCAACGAGAACGTACAAAGATAAAACAAATGTTACTAGAATACTAGATGTGCTTTGTAAAAAAGGATATGTAGTAAGAGAAAAGCATGAAGAAGATAGAAGAAGCTCATGTATTTACCTTACAGATGAAGGAAGAGACATGTTTAATGACCTTATACCTTCTGTTAAATCAATAAATGAACAGTTTAGAAAAGGCATATCAGACGAAGAATTAGAAATATTTAAAAATGTTTTAGAAAAAATATATAGAAACACTGAATAAATATTTTTTATCAAATAGTTGTTATAACCATTATAGTCATATCTACCATATAAAATAGTTTAAAGGAGGAAATCATGGTAAAGTTATCTTTAAAAGAAAAGTTTGCATTCAAATTTATTTTTAGTGAGAAAAAAGTTTATCAAAGATGGTATGGAAGATTCCTGTCTTTCGGAATAGATTATGGGAGATTGAGAAGAGTAGTGACAAGAATTCCTAATTGGCTGCAATGGTGCAATGAATGGAGTACAGAGGGTGATGAGCTATATAAGAAGGCAGAACAAGCTTTAAATGAAGGGTACGAGTTTAAAGCAAGGGCATTGTTTCATGAAGCTGTAGCTTGCTATCATATTGGACAGCATATATTTTTTATTGACAGTATTCAAAAACAAAGAACACAAGAGCAAGCAAGAACAAGTTATAAAAGAGCGCTTAATTTATATGATGAAGGAGAAAGACCTATACGAATTGAGATACCTTTCCAGGGAGTAAAAATTCCAGGATATTTAAGACTTTCAGATACTTCAAACAAACCGCTTATAATTTTCGTAAACGGAATGGATAATATTAAAGAGGCTGAAGGTCATTCACAAGGCACAATATATAAGCAACATGGGTTTAACTTTTTTACCTTTGACGGGCCAGGGCAAGGTGAACTATGGAAAGATATGAAATTTGATGCGAAAGAATATCATAAAGTGGTATCAGCTATTATTGACTGGTTTGAGCAGCAACAGATATATAAAATTGATTTAGAGAAAATTGGATTAGTTGGTTTTAGTTTAGGAGGATATTTAGCACCGATGTGTGCAGCATATGATAAACGGGTAAAATATGTAGTCGGTAATAGTGGACTTGTCTATATAGGTGGATTAGAAGGAATGAAACGACTTAACCTAATTTGGCAACGAGGTGTCACATATATGACTGGATGTGAAACATTAGAAGAAGCGGTTGACAAATTTGATTGGGACATTGGACAAGAGCCTAATTTAAAAGTTCCATTATTATTCTACCATGCAGGAAAGGATGAAGTAATGCCTTCGCCTAAAATTCATGCTGAAAAGATGATGAGGTGGGCAATAGGTGAAAAGACACTTAAATATTATGAAGATGGTGAACATTGTACGCAGAATTATTTAGATGAAGTGTTTCCAGAGATAATAGATTGGTTAAAGAAAAAATTTGAGATGTGATTTTTAAAATTGATAAGTTGCTGATGAAAAGTCATCTAGACTTTTCACCAATCTAAATTTCTAACTTTTTCGCAAATCCTTTATATATTAGGTTACAAATCTTGGAGCTATAGGTGCTAAAATAATGGAAGCAAGAAATTTACTAATTTCGAAAAAAGATGACTTCGTTAAATTAAAGTCATCTTTTTCTATTTGCATTGTATCTAGAGATCACGAAGTTTCTTTTTATATAATTTTAAGTATAAAGTTTATATTTTGTTTATATTTAGTTTATAAGAAGTAGAGATACTCTCTTTAAAATAGAATTATAAAAGACTTTATGTATCAATTTTAAATGAATTTTGACTTATGCTGATGAAACTTAATATAATTTTACAGATTATATACAAGGTAGATACAACTGATATAAGTTTTGAAATAATTATTTTTTATAATAAAAGTATCCTGTATATTCTTATTTAACAAATACAAAATCAAGGATGACTTTTTTATATGCTATTTATTATGAATTAAGACTTTTAAAGAAGTCTTTCGACTAGGAGAAGGGGGACTCATATAATGAGAAGAAAAAACAGAAGAAAAAATAAAGGTGCTAAAATTATAAGAAAAGGTTTAATTCTAGTATCTCTAATTGGAGCTTCGATTTTATCATATAAAGGGTATGATTATTATCATGGTAAAATGGTACAAGCTACTAAAGGAATAGCGGCTAATAAAATAGTATCAACTAATAATGTTAAAGAAATAAAGGATAGAAAAGAGACAAAAGAAAAGACAACTAAAGACAGTGATACAGATAAATTACTTAATGTAAATACTGCAGGAGGAAAATATACTTATGATGTAAAAAAAGTTAAAGATATATTAGACAATAAAATAGAGCATGATGGCAAAAAAATAGCGTTTCTTACTTTTGATGATGGACCATCTACAAGTGTAACGCCTAAAATATTAGATGTGTTAAAGAATTATAATATAAAAGCTACCTTCTGTTTAGTTGGGCAAAGTATAAACTCCAACGAAGAAAGTAAAAAAGTAGTAAAAAGAACCTTTGAAGAAGGACATGCATTAGCAAATCATACTTACTCTCATAAGCTTAAAAATTTATACCCTGGAAATAAGATTAATGTAGAATATTTTATGGAAGAAATTTATGAAACTAATGCTGCAATTAAAAATGTAGTTGGACAAGATTTTAATACAAGAGTGTTAAGAATGCCAGGGGGATATATGTCAAGAGAGTACTATAAAGACCCTAATTTAGAAGAATTTAATACCAAATTAAAAGAGAAGGATATGTACAGCATAGATTGGAATGCTTACGATTTTGATTCAGAGGGCAATAAAAAAAATGCAGCAGAATTATTGAATGAAGTGAAAAAAAGTGTAGGAACAAAAGAAAAGGTAGTAATATTAATGCACGATACATATGGTAAGGAAGAAACCGCTAAAGCATTACCTCAGATAATAGAGTATTTAAAAAGTCAAGGATATGAATTTAGAACGATGTCATAAATCAGTATTGCACAACCAGACTCTTTTTTATAACATGTGATTCACTTAGAAAGATGGGGCATATTGGTACTAATTTTGATGCAATAAATAAAGAATTTCCACTAGAAAATATAAAAAGAGTTGGCAGAACAATTGATATAAGTGATATTATACAGATCAGTACTGGAAAAAAAGCGCTGAGTTATCAGATAATCTTGTGGATTTTTTAATAAGTAAAAAAATAAGCCTAGTTGGAGTACAAAAAGCCTAAAACAATGATGTGACAATATATTGTTTCCCATTAAGTCTGCAAGATTCCACTGGATTACCTTGTAGAGTGGTAGTAGAAATTTAATTAATAATATCCCCAACGTTTATAAGGGATATTACTAATTAAATATTTAATGCTTGTTAAGAACCTATAATAAAATACTAATCAAATATAGTGAGAAGTATCGCCATATAGAAGAATTTTAGCTATCCCATCTTTGATTGATACTTTAGAAAGGCTTGATGGTTCTATGTCTGATGTATTCCAAATATCATGTATTTCTTGGTTATTAAAATGTGCCATAATTACTTTTAAAGTAATTCGATGGGTTACCACAAGCACAGTTTTGCCTTGGTTTATATTGACAATGTCTCCAATAGCAGGTATAGCTCTATCTTGCAGTTCTTGATAAGTTTCACCTGATTCAGTAGGAACATATAAGTGAGGCTTGTTCCAAAAATGATTCCAAGACTCAGGATATTTATTTATAATATCTAGCTGCTGTAGACCTTCCCAGTGTCCCATATGAATTTCTCTTAGTTCTTGTTTTATTATTATAGGAATGTTGCGATTACCTTTAATAATCTTTGCTGTGTCATAAGCACGTTTGCTTTCGCTAGAGTAAATGAAATCAATATTTTCATCAAGAAGTCTTTTATGTAATCCTTTTGCTTGAATTACACCAAGTTTTGTTAGAGGGGAATTTTTATGCCCTTGAATTCTTTTCTCTAGATTCCATTCTGTTTGTCCATGCCTAACCAAATAGATAGTAGTTTCTTTCATATTTTCCTCCTAGGTATACTTAGTGCAGTACCGCTTAAATAAATTTATATGAATAGTATAAAAGAAATGTATTTATAAGTATAATATATATTATTTAGGTATCTATAAATAAAATGTATGAATGAGGTTAGAATATGAATTTACATGGCTTAAGGTTATTCTATGTAGTGGCAAGGTTTGGAAGTGTAACCCTTGCAGCAGAGCAATTACGAATTAGTCAGCCGGCAATCACTTCTCAGATTAAAAAATTTGAAAGAGAACTGGGTATAGATCTATTTGAACCTAATGGGAGAGGTGTACGGTTAACTGAAATAGGAGAAAAGCTGGCAGATCAGGCAAAGGTGCTTTTCATGCTAGAAGATAAAATGGAAATACTTATAAGTGGTTATATACAAGGGAAAAAGGGCACTTTAAAAATAGCGGGCAACTATCTTGCATCTAATTTTTTAATACCTAAATGGGCATCACATTTAAAACAACAAAATGAAGATATAAATATTGAAGTTTCCACAATGAATACAGAAGAGGCAATACAGCGACTTATTAGTTATCAAGTGGATGTTGCAGTTGTTGGTAGTGGAGCTATCAGTCACATTGATGAAATTGATGTAAATAAAATTGCTGAAGATGAGTTATGGTTTGTAGTTGCTCCTAGCCACAAATATGCTAATCAAAAAGTGACTTTAGTTGATATGATGTTAGAGCCATTTATAATGCGAGAAAAAGGCAGCTACACTAGAATATGTTTGGAATCTATCTGCAACACATATGGCATTAGGTTACCAAATGTGTCTCTTGAATTCAATGGATTACATGAGGTGCTTATGGCAGTAATGGAAGGGTACGGTGCCAATTTTTGCTCTTCAATGGTTGTTAAAGAGCTTGTTAATATGGGGAAATTATCAAGAGTTCATGTAGATGATATTACCCTTAAAAATGAAATTGTTATTTGCACAAGGGAAAATGAAAAAATTTCACCTATAGTTAAGAAATTTATATCTATTGTAAATTCTTAATATCAAGATTTTAAAGTATGATAAACCAATCATAAAACTTACATCTGCAGATGGTCCTTTGTTTCAGGAGTATAAAGAAATAAACAGAATTCTCAATAAATATAAGGAGTAAAATATTATTGATAAGCTTATTATGTTATCATTTGTGATCTTGATGGAATGAAGAAAATTAATGATAAAAAAAGCAGAAAAATACATACATAGTTTTATCTTAATGTAGAGGAGCGGAAGTATCTGAGAATATAAGAATTTAGTGCTTTATTTGGTTTCTATAGGTTTTAAAATTGGTAATCATATATCCCAAAAATCTCATCATTGTAATAATTTATGGAATCATAGGAAATGTTTATGTATTGAAAAATGGCTTAATTAAATATATACTGTAAGACAAGTATGTAGGGGACTTTATGAAAAATACAAATCTACTTTTCCATACATTATCCTCAATATTATCTTAAAGATATATTGTAAATTTGAAAGGAGAAATTTTGATGGGATTTTTTGTAACGTCTAGAGATATAGGAATAGATTTAGGGACGTCAAATACTTTGGTATATGCAAAAGGAAAGGGTATTTTATTAAGAGAGCCTTCCGTTGTAGCTATAAATACTACAAATAGACAAGTTCTAGCTGTTGGTTCAGATGCTAAGAATATGATAGGCAGAACACCAGAAAATATTGCAACTATTAGACCATTAAGGGATGGGGTAATTGCTAACTTTGATATTGCTCAGCAAATGCTTAAAAAATTTATTGAAAAGGCCAGTGGGAAAGGTGCTTTCAAAAATTCTAGAATTGCAATTTGCCATCCTTCAGAAGTTACTGAGGTTGAAAAGAGGTCAATTAATGAGGCAGCAAGCCAGGTGGGAGCACGTAAGATTATGCTAATTGAGGAGCCTGTGGCTGCAGCTATAGGAGCAGGTCTGCCTGTAGATGAACCAGTTGGAAGTATGATCATCGATATAGGTGGAGGCACTACTGAGGTGGCAGTTGTTTCTCTAGGAGGAATTGTTACAAGTAATACCGTAAAAGTTGCAGGAGATGAATTAGACGAGACAATTATTAATTATATTAAAAGAGAGTTTAATGCAATGATAGGAGAAAGAACAGCGGAAGATGTTAAAATTGAACTAGGTTCTGCCTATGAAAATGAGGATGAAGCAGAAAAAGATATGCAAATAAGAGGACAAGATTTAATGACAGGGCTTCCAAAGGTTATTACTATAACAGAAGGTCAAATACGAGAAGCTTTGAAAGAACCAGTAGCTTTAGTAATTGAAGCAATTAAAAGTACTCTTGAACAAACTCCGCCAGAGCTTGCAGCAGATATAATGGACAAAGGAATAGTGCTTTCCGGTGGTGGCGCACTTCTAAAAGGATTAGACAAGCTTATACATAGTGAAATACATATACCTACTTATATTGCAGAAAATCCTCTTGAATGTGTTGTTCTTGGTGCAGGTAAGTGTTTGGATATGATAGATAAGGTTTAATATAGACTTAAAAGAAATATAAAATTCCAAACAAAAAAGTTGACTTATATCTCTATATAAGTCAACTTTTTACCTTGTGACTTTATACTTATTTGTTAAGAAAATAAGATGAAGCCATAGTTTAACCATTAAACCAGCAGGTGATGATAAAGGGTAAAGGAATTTTATTATATAGCCCTATCTAAATCATAGCCTAGTTTTTTAGCTCTGTAATAACAGGATACAAGACCTGCCACATCATATCTGGCATCATGAAAACCTACATCTTTACAGTTAAAAAGCCTCTTTGCTCCTTTAAGAACTGTAGACTCATTCACCTCAAGAAAGGCCATGGTTTCTTCCAATCTAGGGTTCTTTAATCTACCGGTTTTAGTTGTTGCCTGTACTATTGATTTAAAGAATTCCATAGTACAAAAAAATCCTTTTGGAGACCAATTTATGCTGTTTAATCTATTAAATTCTGCAGTGATAAACTTTTGATCAAATCTTACATTGTGGGCAATAAATATACCACCATTTAAATCTTCAGCTACTTCTTTAGCTACATCTTTGAATTTGCGTCCATTAGATAGAACTTTTAATGTTTTTGTACTAAAACCATGAACTGCTTCTGCTGAAGGGTCGATATAATCTACGGCAAAAAAGAAATTTTTGGCAAAAGAAACTTTTTCTTCTCCAGAATCATTTGTATCACATACGCAATATGTAAGTTGTAGAATTTCACCAGGTTCTAAGCCTGTAGTTTCTGTATCTATAAAAATCTTTTTCATAATTTACAATCTCCTTAGTGTGCTATGTTAAATCCATTTCTTTTTTACTACAGTTATTTATTATAACTTCATAAAAGCATATTTTCAACATTAGCTTCCAATAATTAATTTTATTAATTAAGTTTATACAGAGTTATAACTCTGAGAATTTATTCAGAAATCTTAAAATTATGATAACAAAGGCATATAGAAATAGTTGACATGATTTTAATTTAATGATAATATAGTTAATAAGTATATGATATATAATAATAAAAACCATATTTATAGAGGGAGTAACTGCCTGTAATTTAACAGGATTCAAAGTCGTCATTTCGGATAAAATCCCGGCTTTGATAACATTTAATGTTTAGTGAGACTCTATAGCTAGGAATTTTTCTAGCTATAGAGTCTTTTATTTTAGCTAAATTTTTAATCTATAAAGTAAAATTGAGCAAAGTTAGGAGGTGATTATTATAGAATTTGTAGATACTTTGGCAAATCAGCTTATGTACATAGTTAATGAAGTGGGTTATGCTGCAGTAGTAGCAATTACTGCTTTAGAATATGCATGTTTTCCTATGATGCCTAGTGAAGTTATATTGCCTTTCATTGGAGTTACTGCAGCGCAGGAAAAGATTACATACTTTGGAGCAATATTTTCAAGTATTATTGGAGGATTAATTGGTTCTCTTTTATGTTACCTTTTGGGATATTATGGTGGAAATTCTCTTATAGAAAAAATGAAAGTAAAATTTCCAAAGACGAAAGGAAGTATTGAAGCAATAAATAAGTGGTTTGAAAAATATGGAAAGTTAGCAGTACTTTTTACAAGATTAGTTCCACTTACTCGTACATATATTTCAATCATAGCAGGGACAACTAAATTAGGCATGACAACATTTATCTTATTTTCAATGATAGGAATAATGATATGGAATTCAATACTTATTACACTAGGATATTTTATAGGTCATAATTGGAGTTATATTGAATTGATCATGAAGCAGTACAGTATATTTGCTTCAGTTATTATTGGAATAGTGATTATAACAGTAATTTATAAAAGAAAAAAATATAAGGTATGCAGTAAGTAATAGAATAGAGTTCTTATGAGTTTGCAATAAACAAAATTTGATAAAAGTTTTTTGAAGCTTTGAAAGGGGGATATATAATGAATGAATTTTATAAGAAATCTTCAAATGAAGTTATGAAAATGTTAGGTGTTACTGATAAAGGTTTAAATGATGAAGAGATAAAAAAGAGACAAGAACAATATGGCTTTAATGAATTAGAAGAAGCTGCAAGGAAGAGTCACTTACAGGTTTTTATTGACCAGTTTAAAGACTTTTTAGTTATTATATTATTAGCTGCAGCACTTATATCTGCTTTTCTTGGGAAACTTGAAAGTACGCTTGTAATTATGGTAGTAATAACAATCAATGCGATTCTTGGAACCATACAGCATATTAAGGCTGAGCAGTCTTTGAAAAGTCTTAAGGCTCTTTCGTCACCAACAGCTAAAGTCCTAAGAAATGGACAAAAGGTAGAAATTCCTTCACGAGAGCTAGTGGTAGGAGATATTTTATATTTTGATGCTGGAGATTATGTAAGTGCAGATGGCAGAATACTAGAAACTTACAGCCTTCAGGTAAATGAAAGTTCTCTAACAGGAGAGTCTGAAAGTGTATTAAAGGTGAGTGAACCTATAGATGAGGACAACATATCAATTGGAGATAGGAAAAATATGGTGTTCTCTGGGAGTTTTGTGACCTATGGTAGAGCAGTTGTACTAGTTACTGGTATAGGTATGAATACTGAAATTGGTAAGATTGCTAACTTACTTGAGAATGCAAAGGAAAAGAAAACACCTCTTCAAGTCAGTTTAGATAGCTTTGGAAGAAAACTTGCCATTGTTATACTGGCTATATCAGCATTTATCTTTGCTTTGGATATATTTAGAGGACGTGAAATAATCGATTCCTTTATGTTTGCAGTATCCCTTGCGGTAGCAGCTATTCCAGAAGCATTAAGTTCTATAGTAACTATAGTGCTTGCTCTTGGAACTCAAAAAATGGCCAAGAAAAATGCTATAGTGAGAAAGCTTCACGCAGTTGAAAGCCTTGGTAGTATTTCTGTAATCTGCTCAGATAAAACAGGAACCTTGACACAGAATAAGATGACGGTTCAAAAGATTTACGTTGATAACAAGGTACTGAATCATGATGATTTGGATAAAAATAAGGTTCTAGAGAAAAAGCTAATATTAATGGCATTATTATGTAATGATGCTATTACTACTGAAAAAAAGGAAATTGGTGATCCAACTGAAGTTGCACTAGTTAACTTGGGCGAAATATATGACATGGATGAATTATCTATCAGAAAAGACTATCCAAGATTAGGTGAGATACCCTTTGATTCTGATAGAAAATTGATGAGTACTGTTAGTAAGCTTCAAGATAGGCCAATTATAATTACTAAGGGTGCACTAGATGTACTTCTATTAAGAGCTGTAAAGATAGAAACCTCAAATGGAATAGAGGAACTTACTGAAGAAGATAAAAAGGAAATAGAAAATATAAATAAGGATTTTTCAAAGAATGGACTTAGAGTGTTGGCCTTTGCATATAAAGACATAGAAGAAGGCAAAGATATTACTCTAGAAGATGAAAAGGACTTAACCTTTGTAGGACTCATAGCTATGATGGACCCACCAAGAGTTGAGTCTGCAGAAGCAGTGGCTAACTGTATCAGAGCTGGTATTAAACCAGTAATGATAACAGGTGACCATAAGATAACTGCCTCTGCCATAGCAAGACAAATAGGCATACTGAAGGATGAAAGAGAAGCCATGGAGGGCTTTGAATTAGAAAATATAAGTGATGAGGAATTGAAGCAAAAGGTTCAGGATATCTCCGTCTATGCTAGAGTGTCACCTGAGCATAAAATAAGAATAGTAAGAGCTTGGCAGGAGAGAGGCAATATAGTTGCAATGACAGGAGATGGTGTAAATGATGCACCAGCTTTAAAGCAGGCTGATATAGGAATTGCCATGGGAATAACAGGTACTGAAGTTGCCAAGGATGCTGCCTCTATGGTGCTAACAGATGATAACTTTTCAACTATTGTCAAGGCCATATCAAACGGAAGAAGCATATATGCAAACATTAAAAATTCTATAAAGTTCTTGCTATCAGGAAATACAGCAGGAATACTGTCAGTACTTTATGCGTCCCTAGGAGCATTACCTATTCCTTTTGCTCCAGTTCAACTTCTATTTATCAATTTGGTTACAGACAGTCTTCCAGCTATAGCTATAGGGCTTGAGCCTTATAATCAAAACATTATGAAAGAAAAACCAAGAGATGTAAATGTTCCAATTCTTAATAAGTCCTTTGCAATAGAAGTTATTTTGGAAGGGGTATTAATAGCATTAAGTACAATTATAGCCTTTCATATAGGATTATCAACAGGAGATGCTTCAGTTGCGAGTACAATGGCTTTTGCTACTTTGTGTTTAGCAAGATTGATACATGGATTTAATTCAAGATCTAAAGAATCAATATTTAAAATAGGAGTATTCTCAAATAAGTATATATGGATTGCAACGATAATTGGTTATTTACTTCTAACAGCAGTTCTAACCTTCAGACCACTTATGGGAATATTCGAAGTTACAGCATTAAATGCTAGCCAGCATGGATATATATATGGATTGTCCTTTATTCCATTAATTGTGGTTCAGATCTATAAATTAATATTTGTAAAACCTGAAAAGTAATATTCCATTTAGAAATATATTTTAATTATAAAAATCTGACATATATATTTATTGTGTCAGATTTTTTATAATCATTTTTAAAATAATTACTGATACTGCCGAAATTCAGATTATAAGCTTTTAAGGAACTTTTACAAACATAAAAATATATGTTAAAATTTATATTGAAAGTATACTGTTTCCAAGTGAATTGTTTAATGAAACAGAAGAGTTTGTATTAGAACATAAAAATGAAAAGGTGGTTTTTTAATGGCTGTTTTAAATAATTTGGGGTTAAGTGTTTTGTTTGGAATATTGGGCATTTTTATTATGCTAGTAGGATATTTGATATTTGATAAGGTAATACCTTTAGATTTTAATAAAGAGTTGGAAAAAAACAATACAGCAGTAGCTATAGTTATCGCAGGGCTACTCATTGGAATAGCAATTATAGTATCAAGAGTTGTTGGAGCATAAGAGTTATCAATATAGGGTTACTTGACCGAAAGTTAACTTATACCCCCGGGCTATGTTTCAAAGCTTCAGTCCGTTAAAAACTTTTAGCCAGTCTAAAGCTTGTGTTTTAGACGACCTAAGAACCTTCGATAAACTCGCTATGCTCAGACACATCTAAGGTTCTAAGGTTGTCTTAAAACCCTTCACTAAGACTGACACAAAGTTTTTAAATCTACCTTCAGCTTTGGAAACATATCCCTTTGTATAAGTTAACTTTCTAGTCAATTTCTCTATAATTAATCTCCATCAAAGAAGTTTCCTAGGCCACCTAAAATGCTTCCTTCTTCCTTTTTCCCGCCACCATAAGGTGCTGCTGCAAATACACGTTCTGCAAGTCTATTAAATGGAAGAGATTGAATCCATACAGTTCCAGGACCTGATACAGTGGCAAAAAACACACCTTCACCACCAAAGAAAGTATTTTTAATTCCACCTACAAATTCTATATCATAACGTACGTCCTTTGTCATAGCAACTAGACAGCCAGTGTCTATTTTTAAAGTTTCTCCATGTGATAAATCTTTCTTTAGTAGTGCACCACAGCTGTGAATAAATGCCATTCCATCTCCTTCTAATTTCTGAAGTATAAAGCCTTCACCGCCGAAGAAACCAACACTTAATTTTTTCCTAAAATCTATGCCAACAGACACACCTTTTGCTGAACATAAGAAAGAATCCTTTTGGCATATAAGTTTTCCGCCAAGGGCACTTAAATCCATAGGAAGTATTTTACCAATGTATGGTGCTGCAAAGCTTACCTTCTGTTTTCCATAACCTGTGTTAGTATAGGCTGTCATAAATAGACTTTCACCTGTTAACACTCTTTTTCCAGCTCCAAGGAGCTTATCCATAAATCCACCTTTAGATTGAGAGGAACCATCTCCAAATATTGTTTCCATTTGAATATTAGGATCCATCAACATCATACTTCCAGCTTCAGCTATTACAGTTTCTCTAGGATCAAGTTCTATTTCAACAAACTGCATGTCGTCCCCATAAATCTTATAGTCAATTTCATGAGAATTCACATATATCATCCTTTCTTTAATATTAGTATTTTCAATATATATTAATTTAGCCCTAACTTCAATATATTATTATAATATTTAAAATGTTTTTAAATTATAGTTAAAGTAGGAAATTACATAGCAGTGAATTTTAAACTTTGGTAAAATATTAAGTAAGTATTATTTTATAAAATGACATTATTAAAAGGAGAAAGAAAATCTTATATGCATGAAATTGAAAAATTTATATCTATAATAGATGAAGATCTCAGATCTAATATAATTATTGAAAGTATAGACTCAGAAGATCCAGTAGTAGTAAAAGACGTGCCAAATTCTTGGAGTTTATTAGGGTGTGGTAATTATGCAGCAGTGTTTACTCATAAAGACTTTGAGAATTATGTAGTAAAAATATACGCTAAAGGAAGGCCAGGCTTAAAAGAAGAAATAGAGGTATATAGAGCTATCGGAGATCATCCAGCTTATTCAAATTTAGTATATTATACAGAGGATTATCTAATACTTAAAAGAATTAAAGGTATCACATTGTATAACTGCTTCAGGTTAGGAATAAAAGTTCCACCTAAAATAATAAAAGATATTGACGAAGCTCTTAAGTATGCAAGAAAGAGGGGACTTTACCCTCATGATGTTCATGTAAAAAATATAATGATGATGGACAATCGCGGAGTTGTAGTTGATATTTCAGATTTTAAGCATAAGGAATATTGTTGTTTATGGGATGATTTTAAAAAGGCCTATTATAAATATTATTTGCCTTTTTTATATAAGTTTACTATACCTATTCCTGAATTTGTACTTAATTTCATAAGGAAAAGCTATAGAACTTATAAAAAGCTTAAAAAGAAAATTAAATCTATAACTTAATAAAAGCAAATGCTTTTTTACAGTTGACAGTAGAAAATAAAAGGAATGTAATATATCCTATAGATAACACATTCCTTTCTTGTTGTCTGTAAAATCATAAGAAAAATACCATATTACTCATTATATCTAACTCTATCTACTATAGATTCCTTTTTAAGTTCTTTCTCTACTAAATAGGTTATAAATAGCTGAATTAATGTAAATACTACTGTAACTAAGATTATAGCCTTTAGCGGAAACTGATATTTACCAGCTGCCATAAACTTAAGTAAATAAAATACATAGGATAGAAGAGTTCCTACAATAACTGATATTATAATGCTTATACCAGAATAATAAGCTCCTTCTATTTGCAAAAGCTTTCTAAGTTGAACATTTGAAAGTCCCACAGCTTCCATCATTCCAAATTCTTTTTTTCTTGCCATTATACTTGTAACCATAGTATTTATAGAATTTAGAATTCCTATTAAGCCTATGATAGATATTAGACTGACACCAGCAAGCTCCATGCCCTTAAGCTGTAAATCCTGCTTTTGCTTATATTCCTTTCTATCAAAGAATATAGCGTTATTATTTGCTTTTGATATATTTTCTAAATTTAATTTTACATTATTATAACTGTCCTCATTAATGTCAATACATAGTTTACTTATTCTATTATCTTGAACTACTTTAGAAAAAGCAGTTTCATGGGTTATAAATTGAGGACCTATGGATGTGTACCCAAGCCATCTAGTGTTATAACTAACTACAGCAGCTATAGTAAATTCTTTTTTTATAGACCCATCGTTATTTTGTAAAATTACTTTATCTCCAATTTTAAGAGGGTTTCCTTCATTGTGATTATCTTTATTGTAGTTTACCATAACAACTTCATCTTTGCTTTTTAAATTTTCTTTAGAAATTTCTCCTAGTAAAAGATTCTTTTTTAACTCCTCTAACATAGAATCATCAAAGCCAAAAAAGTCACAATTTAATTCAGGTAAAATCTCCATATCAGAACCTTTAAATTCTTTATTAAATTTATTCAAAATCTTATCATCTGCTGTATAAATTGTCTTATGCTTAAGTATATTTACTTTTTTAATTCCATTCATTGATTTAACTTTGGCTAATATATCTTTATTTAAAGGATCACTTCCATCATCAATATCTCTGCTATTCAAATTAGCTGAGGTTAACTCAAAATCACTGGTTATGTGAATATCAGGGCTATTTTGTATACTAGATAACAGTGAAAAAAACAATATAAACAATATTCCTGTTAAAGACATAGATACTATAGTAATAAAGGTTCTTTTTTTGCTTCTCCAAAGATTTAAATAAGCTAATCTTCTCAGGGTAATAGGGCCTTTACTTTTTCTTTCCTTTTTTTTAAAATTTAGCTCTACACCAGTATATCGTATAGCTTCAATAGGAGATATTTTAGAAGCTATTTTGCTTGGCTTTCTAAGGGATATTATAACTGTAAATAAGCTCACAAGAACTGCTAAAAAAACTATATATGGTGAAGTTTCTACAGTTAGCTTTACATTCAAAGGAATCAGAGGAATAATAAATAGGCTTAGAAGATGTCCTAAGACAATACCTCCAGGAATTCCTATAATGGATAATAATAATCCTTCTTTAATTACAACTTTTCTTATCTGTTTTTTAGTTGCTCCTAAGGCAGATAACATTCCGAATTGAGTTATTCTCTCTTTAATAGAAATGTAAAAAATATTATATATTACAAGTGCTGTTGCAAGCACAACTACGAGGCCAGCAATGCCAGCAGGAATCAGAACCTCTTTAGATAGACCTAGTGCATTTATATACATTTCATTTATATTCGTATCTTTATCATTAAGACCTATGCTGTGACCAACCTCATAGGCAGTATTTGAAATGTTTCTACCTTTTACCTTTGCAGTTACTTGAGTAAATATATATTCAGGTTTTACATTTTTTAAAATATAATCCTTTGAAACAATGGCAAGTGCCTTATATCCCTGAGTCCTAAGTAATTCACCATCATCTAAAATACCGCAAACTACAAACTCACCTTTACCTTCATAGCTATATTCCTTCGCTCCTTCTCTATAGGAAAGAGTAACTTTTTCTCCTATTTGTGGTTTAACACCTATTTTTTCAAGTATCCATTTAGGCATAGCTATATCTTTTTCTTTTTCAGGCCACTTCCCTTCCTTTAATTTAAAATAGTCGGTAGTATCACCTTTAGATTTATTTACATAACACATTTCAATGGAATAGGGAATGTATTGCTGGTTAAAGCCTAAAGACATATATTCCTCTACAGAAGTAAGCTTTTTGTTGTTTTTCAGCATTTGAACTTGTTTATCGCTAACATGTTGATATTGAACATGACAATCTCCAGTTTGAGCTATGATATTTTTTATCTCCATCTGTTGAATACTATAGGACAAAATACCTATTGTAGTTATCAAACAAGTTGATAGCATTATAGCTATAACAACAAGTATATTTTTTAATTTATTTATTTTTAAATTCTTTCTTGAAAGGTTTGACAAACTATTCATTTCCCAAACCTCCAACTATTTTTCCATCTTCTATTCTAATTACTCTATCTGCCATTTGAGCTATTTTATCATTATGAGTTATCATAACTAGGGTTTGATTATACTTTTTTACAGACAGCTTCATTAAATTTATCACTTCTTGTCCTATTTTTGAGTCTAGATTACCTGTAGGTTCATCTGCCAATATTATTGATGGTTTTGTAGATAATGCTCTAGCTATTGCAACTCTTTGCTGCTGTCCTCCTGAAAGGGTACTAGGCAGCGCATCCTTTTTATTATAAATATTTAAGGTTCCCATAAGCTCCCTTATATAATTTTCATCTACCTTTTTTTCATCTAATCCAATAGGTAGAACTATATTTTCCCACACATTTAATACAGGAATAAGGTTATAGGATTGAAATACAAAGCCTATTTTTCTTCTTCTAAATATTGCGAGCTTTTCATCATTCATAGAATAAATATCTTTACCATCAATGAATACCTTGCCAGCAGTAGGCCTGTCGAGTCCTCCTAATAAGTGAAGCAGAGTGCTTTTGCCAGAGCCTGAACTTCCAATTATTGCTGCAAACTCGCCTTCCTCAATACTTAAATTAACTTCATCTAAGGCTTTTACCAAGCTTTCATCCTTGCCATAATATTTTTTTAAAGAATCTGTTCTTAATATTTCCATAAGTATAGCCTCCTTTTTTATTCCAATAGATCTTCATATATGAAACTCATAAGAACTATTTAATTAAAGGATAGCACCTAAAGCTTTCAGCTCACTTTCAACTTTTCTAACAGTTTTGTAAGAAAAGGCTAAAAACTGTTCCTTTGCCTAGTTCAGACTTTACTGTTATACAGCCCCCTTGCGGCTCTAATATTTTTCTTGTAAGATATAATCCAACGCCAGAACCTTCAGATTCTTGAACTGTTTTAGAAGGTCCTCTATAAAACCTTTTAAAGATATTATTGGTTTCCTTATTAGGGATGCCTATGCCGTTATCCTCTATATCAATTCTTAAATAAGACTCCATTTTATTTATACTAATTTTTATGTGTCCATTTTCTTTTGTATATTTAATTGCATTTTCTATGACATTAAAGATTGCTTCTTTTGTCCATTTTAAATCATGAGTAATAAAACAACTTTCTATACAATCTATGCTTATATCAATATTTTTTTCAGAAGCTTTTAAATACACTTGGTTAACAGCTTGAAATATAGTTTCATTAATATCTCCTTTTTCTTTTTTTAAACTAATCATACCGGCTTCTAATCTAGATAATTTTACTAAGGAGTCTGTTAACCATTGAAGTTTATTAATATCTTCTTTACTTCTATATAAAAATTCCATTCTTTCGATATTGCTTAAGCCTTCATCTAATAAAAGAGAGTTAAACATTTTTATAGATGCTAGAGGAGTTTTTAATTGATGAGAAATATCCGTTATTAGGGATTTAATATTTTCCTTTTCTTTTTCTAGATTGTGCAGGGAATTTTCAAGTCTTCTTGTCATCTGCTCAAATTGGATATATATTCTTGATAAAATTCCTTCTTTATCAGCAAATATGTTTACTGAAAAATCACCATCTATTATTTTGTCTATGCTTCTTGAAAAGGACTCCAACCTTTCTGTAAAATATCTGCTTCCATAGATAAATAAGATAATATTTATTACCATAATTATTATAAAAACCAATGTAGTGGAAATCATAAATTTATAAAAATATGTTTTGAAAATATCATCTTCAAAGGCTCTAGTATTTATATCGTATCCATATTTTAATAAGGTTTTATTTCCTACATCAGTTAGTTCTCCACTATTCTTATTTATTACGGTTTTTACAATGTCTAACTCTTTTTCTGGATAAATATTTACAAGCTTTCCTACTAGATTTTGATTTAACCTAATTTGCTCTTTGTGAATCTGCTCTAAAAAATAATATTGAGTAGATATAAAAACAGCACATACAAGAACTGAGTTGAGCAGAAGTATTATAAGCATTTTTTTAAATAGAGGTTCTTTTTTTATGCAGCTAATCATTGCTTTACACACCTTTCTGCCCAAATATATCCTATACCTCTTACAGCTTTAATGTATTTAGGATTTGAAGGATTTTCTTCTATCTTTTCTCTAAGCCTTCTGATGTTAACAGCAATGGTATTAGGGTCTACAAACTCTCCATCTAAATCCCATAATTCATTTAATAATTGTTCTTTTTTCAGAATATGTCCACCATTAGTCAGTAGATAATTTAATAGTTTTAGTTCCCTTTTGCTCAATATTATTTCTTCACCATTTTTTAATACTTTCATTTCATGAGGATAGAAAGCTATGTCTTTTGATACAATTTTCTCACAGGCTTTATTATTGCTATTTCTTCTAAGCAGGGCATTTATCTTTGACATTAAAACCATGAAACTAAAGGGTTTTGTAATATAATCATCTGCGCCCATATCTAGTCCCGTAACTATGTCTATTTCTTCATCACGAGCGGTTAGAAATATAATAAGTACATCACTATTTTTTCTTAATTCATTGCAAAAATCAAAGCCGTTACCATCAGGAAGACCAATATCTAATATAATAAGCTCAATATGCTCACTATTAAAAATTCTTTTTCCATCCTCTAAATTTTTTGCAGAGAAGACATTCATGCCTTCCTTGCGCAGCTTAAAACTAATACCCATATTTAAAGATTCATCATCTTCCACTAATAAAATGTTTTTCATAAGACCACCTACTTATATACTATAATGTTTTTCTTAACCACATTTTAGCATAATTTTGGTAATGCTACTATTAGAAGGTTGACTTTTAATATTGGGCATCTTCAAAAAAATAACTAGTCAGTATATAGTCTATTTTGCGTCATACTGCAACCGCAGAACCCTTAGATAGGGTCGAGACTATCTGCGGAACCTGCCTCCTTGTCTGACACAAAATATCCGTCGCATCTTTGACTTGTTATTTTCTTTCAGATGCCTTAGTGAAAGAGTTTTTGTTCTATTATCAATTTTAAAAAAGTATGCTATAATTTTAAAAATATACAAGAAGGGTAGTGTATTTGAAACTAGTAGAAGTTTGTAGGAGGTGTTGTAAATTATGAAAAGTCATGGATGTACTCTTGATTGTTTTGGATGCTGTAAACTAAATGTTCATGTTGATGATAATAAGGTAATAAAAATAGAAGCAGATAAAAATCATCCCTATACAAAGGGAATAATGTGCGAAAAGGGGAGAAATCATTTAAAAAGATTAAATGATAAAGACAGGCTATACTCTCCTATGAAAAAAGAAGATGGAAAATGGGTAAACATAAGCTTTGAAGAAGCTATAGATATAATTGCAGATAAATTAAAGTATTATAAAGAAAAGTATTCTTCAAACTCTGTAATGCATTATAGTGAATCAGGTTCAGGCTCTATACTAAAGGGAATAGAAGATATATTTTTCAACTTTTATGGCGGTATAACAAAAGCTGATGGAGGAACTTGTTGGAGCGCCGGATCTAAAGCACAAAAGTATGATTTTGGATATAATAAATCACATTTTATAGATGATGTTTTAAACTCAAAGAATATAATACTTTGGAGCAAAAATCCAGCAAATTCTCACATACAGTTGTTTCATAGAATAAAACAGGCAAAGGAAAAGGGGATAAAAGTAATAGTAATAGATCCACTTTCTACTAACACTGCTAATATTGCTGATATTCATATAAAAATAAATCCATCCACAGATGCTGCTCTTGCTATGGCAATGGCAAAAATAATAATAGAAGAAAATCTGCAGGAAACAGAATTTATAAAAGAAAATGTGATAGGTTTTGAAGAATACAAAGCCTACTTAGATACTTTAGATATGAATTATCTATGTGATGAATGTGGTGTAGATATAAATACAATAAAAGAACTTACTTATCTTTATGCTAAAGAAAAATACAGCTCTATATATATTGGGTATGGAGTTCAAAGATATAAAAATGGAGGTAACTCTATAAGAGCAATAGATGCTTTAGGAGCTATAACTGGAAGTGTAGGTAAAAAGGGCGGAGGAGTAAATTACAGTAACAAAGTATATCCTGACGTGTTAAACTTAGATCCTTACAATAGTTATAAATATGCCTCAAAGGAAAGAGAATTTGATTTAAATGAGTTTCCAAGTTTTGCGAAGGATAACCTAAAGGCTATATTTATAAGCAAGGCAAATCCTCTTAATCAGTGGCCTAATTTAAATGAATTTACAAAGGCATTTAAAAGCATAGAATTTAAGGTATGCATAGACATGTTTTTAACTGATACGGCAAAGCATTGCGATTTGGTTATTCCGTGTACAAACACCTTAGAAACTGAGGATTTGTTATATACCTCAATGAGCAATCCATATATAATATATAATGAAAAATGTGTAGAGCCAAAGTACAAATTAATGGACGAATACTATTTCTTTAGGGAACTTGCAAAAAAGATGGAAATGAAAGAATATCCTTATGTACCTAAGAAGGAATATTTAGCACAAATTATAAAGCCTTTGGAAGAGAAGGGAATAACTTTTGAAAAGATAAAAAATGAATATGTAACTATACAAGAAGATGATGTTGCATGGAAGGATTTAATATTTAAAACACCATCAAAGAAAATAGAGATATATTCTGAAAGTGCAAAAAAGAATAATGTAAGCCCAACACCAGTTTATATTAATGAGAAAAGCTCTAAGCTTAGAATTATAACTACTCATCCTAAAAGATCTTTAATGTCTCAAAGCTTTAAAGACATAGATACAATGGCTGTAGCTAATATAAGTCAGAATACCGCTAAAAATCATAATTTGCTTAATGGAGAGATTGTTACATTAAAGTCTGTAAATGGAGAAATAGATGTTCAGACAAATATAAGTAATAAACTCATGGATAACATAGTTCACATGGAAATAGGTTGGTGGGAAAAAAGCTCAAATCCAAACTTCTTAACAGAAGGGGCAGTTTCTGATATGGGCAAACAAATAGCTTATTATGACACTTTTGTAGAAATAAAAAAGAAAAGTTAAGTTATAGAGTTTTATATAATATCTATTATCTAAGATAAAGTCACTATGCTCAGTTTGACCAACTTATCAATGCTAGTTGATAAGTTGGTCCGACTGAACGTAGTGGCTTTATTTTATTGGAAACATAAAAATTTCAAAAACAAAAAACTTTTCACCCCCTATCCTTCGTATTAGATAATGTAATACAAAAAATAGTTAATTTTGGGAGGGAAAGGACAATGAAAGATATAATTGTTTTTGAAAATGTTTCTAAAATATATAACAAAAATCAATATGCGCTAAATAATGTAAACCTTAAAATTGCAGAGGGCATGTTCGGACTTTTAGGACCTAATGGGGCAGGTAAAAGTACTCTTATGAAAAGCCTTATTACACTCATTGCTCCAGAAAAAGGTAGGATTATGGTAGATGGTTATGACACTAAAACTCATTCATTGGAGGTTAGGGATATAGTAGGATATCTGCCACAAGACTTTTCCATATATCCTAATTTGACTGCGTGGGAATTTTTAGACTACATGGCTCAGATAAACAATTTAGGTGGCAAAAAAATGAGAAGAAAAAAAATAGAAGAGGTATTAGATAAGGTTAATCTTTTAGATGAAAAGAATAAAAAGGTTGGAGGCTTTTCAGGAGGGATGAAAAGGAGACTTGGAATTGCTAATGCCATACTTAAAGATCCTAAGATTTTAATAGTTGATGAACCAACAGCAGGACTTGATCCAGAGGAAAGAATCCGTTTTAGAATGCTCCTTGTAGAACTGAGTAAGCAAAAATGTGTTATTTTATCAACTCATATTGTAGAGGATATATCAAGTTCCTGTGAAATAATTGGGCTTATTAATAAAGGAAGTATACAATATTTAGGTTCTCCTATTGACTTTATTTTAAAAGCAAAGGAAAAAGTTAAAGAATTTAAGGTTTCAACTCAAGAGGAGATATTAAGTTTAAAAGATAAATATGAGATTATTTCTGTGAAAAGAACATCTTCAGGAAAGTTTCTAAGAGTTGTAGGAGAGGATTTCACTAATAATACTGGCGGGGTAGATGTGGAACCTAATCTTGAGGATGCCTATATGTATTTTATGAAATATGGAGAAGGAGAAAAGAAATATGTTTAAGCAGATTTTTGTAATAGCTAAACAAGAATTTAAGAGTCTTTTAAAAAATTGGATTACAATAATTACTACTATTGCATTTACAATGGCTCCGATTTTTGTATATAGTCCTATTGAAAGTAAAGAAATGTGGACGAATTTATATGCTGCATATCAGTGCAATAATGGATTAGTTGCTCTGGCAATTGTGGTTATACCTATTATAATTCTTTCAATTTACTATAAGGATGAGATAACAGAAATGCCGGTATTAATATTTTCACAGCCTATTACAGGTAAAACATATGCTGTAGGTAAATTTTTAGGTGCATATATGTACTGCCTATTTTTTTGTATTATTGAAAACATAATATGGATATTTATGCCCTTGTATTTTAAAGAAGCACCTTATTCGCCAATTCCATTTTTGAAATATTTTGTTATTTATTCAGCAGTTTCTTTTTTGGCAATGACAGCTTTTTCATATTTTCTTGAGATTATATTTAATATTAAGCCTGTAACTATATTTCTTTCAATGCTGATATTTATGGGGATAAGTGGGGAAAACATGCCTAAATTCAGTTTAATGATATCTTCAATTTATATGGATAATTTATATACAGGAAAACCTCTAGCACCGGATATTATAAATCTCATTATGGTGAACAGAAGCTTTATAATGACCTCAGCAGCCATACTAATTATAATTTCAATATTTAAATTTTCTACTGAAAAATTAATGGATAGAAGGTGATTTTATGACTTTAAAATATCATTTAAAACAGCAGCCAAAGATTATGCTTGGAATTGCAGGTACGTTTATGGTAATAGTTTTGATATTTAATATATTAAACATGGATAGAGAGTGGTATGTCTTCAATTGTATAATTTCATTGTTACCTCTATTTTTTACTGCAAATATTTTCTCAACAGAAATTGAAAATGGAACAGATTTTCTGATTTTTACATCAAGAACACCTAAATATAAAATATTAATTCAGAAATATATATCAGCATGGATTATAAGTGAAGCTGTACTTTGTATTATTTATATTTCTGCTATAATCATGGGTTTTGAAAAATCTTTATTTGGATTATTAGCTTTAATATTAATTTCTACTGTTTTGAGTTTAATAGGTCTTCTGTGCGGCAATATCACAAGCAACACATTAGCAGCTTATGGCGTACCTCTAAGCATGTGGGCTTTAGATATGGTGACGAATATAAGATGGCATGAAAGTCATCCCTTGCTATCTATTAATATAAATTTGATGGAAAAATCAGTTGATTTTTGGTCAAATATATTGTTTATGATTATTGTAATCATTATAATGGTTATTTTAAATCTTTTTATTGTAAGTAGAGGGGAACATTTAAGAAAAAAGCTTACGTACAATGGGATAGTAACAGTAACAATAGCGTCCTTAGTTTGTTTATTTTTATATAATTATTTTTTTATAAAGCTAGAGTTTTGGCATGATAACAATTGGAAAGTATCAAAGGGGCAAAATATCAATTTACATTATAAAAATTTAGATAACAAACGTGCAGAAGAGTTCCTTAAAATATGTGATGCAGAAGCAGAAAGTCTACAAAATGTTTTTGGAGAGGATATGTGTTATAATGAATTTTATACATTTAATGTAAAACAAAGGGATTCATTAAATAACAAGGACAAGGTATATTTAATGCCAATAAAATCTTTAAAATCCTTTAATGATACTAGATATGATGGAGCATATTGGCATCAAGATATAAATAGAATTTTGATGGAATCAGTATTTAAAAATATAAAAATTAACAATGAAAACGAAATTTTAAAAGATGCATGGCAAAGTTACATTTATTATTCATACGTTAATGATGAAATAAAAGATAAATTAAAAGAAAATACGATGATTATTCAGACTGGTTACTCTGATAGAACTGATTATATAAAAGGATTGGAAGAAGATTTTAAAAAATGCAAAGATAATGAGAAGGAAAGGCATAATATTCACAGCCTTAATACTATATCTGAAGTTTTTTTATATAAACTAGACCAAGCTAATCATGAAAATATGATAAAGCTTTTAAAGAATATACAACATAGTGAAAAAAAGCTTTCATATATGGATATAGAAATTCTTATAAGAAAGTATTATAAGGATAAGTCTGTAGATGAAATTATTAAGCTGTATAGTGAGGTTAGGGAGTACCACGAAAAGTATTATAAGAATAAGAGCGCAGTAATTGAATTTTAGGCATATTCAAAAAAATAACTAGTCAGTATGCTAGTCTATTTTGCGTAATACTACGTCAGCAGAACCCTTAGATAGAACAACTATCTGCGGAACCTGCCTCCTTGTCTGACGCAAAATATCCGTCGCATCTTTGACTTGTTATTTTCTCTCATATGCCTTAATTTACTACATTATAAGGAAGGTATGAAATGGAACTAGAGATTAAAAATCTTACTAAGATCTATGGTAAAAAAACTATTTTAAATAATATGACACTAAGATTTAGAAATGGAATTACCGGAGTTTTAGCACCTAATGGATCAGGCAAAACCACTCTTTTGAAAATTTTATCAACGGTGAGTATTCCAAGTGGTGGAAATGTCTATTTAGATGGAAAAGACATATTTAGAATGGGAAAGAGTTATAGAGAGATTATAGGATATTTACCTCAAAATTTTGGAGTATATCCTAACCAAACTGCAGAGAAATTTCTAAAATACTTTGCTGTTTTGAAAGGAATAGATGAAGATAAAATAGATTACAGAATAGATGAATTGTTAGAGCTTGTTTCTCTTAAGCATGTAAAGAAAAAGAAGCTTAAGACATTTTCAGAAGGCATGAAGCAGAGAATAGGAATAGCACAAGCACTTTTAAATGATCCTAAAATTCTTATCTTAGATGAGCCTACGGTTTCTTTAGATCCAGATGAGAGAATTAAGTTTAGAGACTTTTTAATCCAAATAAGCGAAAGTAGGATAGTCATTTTATCGACACATATAGTATCAGACTTAGAAGCTGCAGCTACAGATATAGTTTTTATGAAAGATGGTGAGGTGCTTTTATGTACAACCCCTGAGGAAGCTTTAACTGAGGTTGAGGGGAAGGTATATGAGTTTATAACAGATTTAAAAGACGTACAGAGGTTAAAGGAGAAATATGTTGTAAGTCATAGTATGAATAAAAAGCAGGGTATAGCAGTTAGAGTTATCTCAGAGGAGACACAAAGAAGAGCGGTACTTGTAGAACCTAACCTTGAGGATGTTTATATTTATTATTATCAGGTTAAATCCAATTAAGATGAAATAGGAGAATATAATGATTTTACGGGTATATAGGGCGGAACTTTACAAAATAATAACATCTCATAGGTTTAAGATAGCTCTTGTGGGAATACTGATATTCTCAATATACAATATAGTAGCTGAATATGGAAAATTTTCAAATTATGACTATATTTATGAGTGTAATAAGAAGGATAATATTAATAGAATTGATACTTATAAAAAATCCTTAGACGAATTAGAAAAAGGTTCTATATCTAACTTAAGTTATTATTTTAATGGGTCTCAAGAGGTAATTAACAATGAAAAAAAAATATATAAGAAGGGAATAGAGTTTTATAGCAGTCATAAAATTCTTCCGCTTAAAAAAGATTTTTCTCAAGGATTAGATAAAAGTATTTTTGACGATATGTACTGGCTGCCTATATTGCTATTATTCTGCTGCGATATTGTATGTAATGAGAGATTTAAAAACATAACACAAATACAGTTTTCTTCATGTACAAGCAGATTAGAATTGTATCATTCAAAATATATGGCAATCTTAACTGCAATGGTTTTAATATTTATTTTAAATTTAATATTTTCCTATCTTTTTAGTGGATATTTAATGGGATTTTCAGATTTGTCTGGTTCTATGCGTTCTATATCTGGTTATTCTACAGCAACTATTGAAAGAAGTATCAAGGAACTGCTAGTACTTAAGATTGTCTTTGCACTTATAATCTGTGCATCAGCTGCAGTTATATTTATTTTTATTTCAACTGTTACAAGGGATGCAATAACTTCTTATATTATAAGTGCATTATTGGTGTGTAATTCTGCTCCTTTCTACTTTACGATAGAAAATGGTATAGGATTTTCTAAGTATTTTTTCATTTCTTTTTACTATGCAAATCAAAATTATATTATGGGAGATGTTACATATAACATAAAGTTTGGAGTAATATCTATGTTAGTTCAAAACATTTTTTTATATTTACTAGGACTTTATATTTATAAGAAGATAGAATAAAGTGAGGTGGATTTATGGATTCCATAAGTGATGAAGAGTTATTTGGAGAAGTTCAAAGAGGAAAAAAAGAGGCTATGGAGTTTATTGTACGCCGTTATTATAAAGACATTTTTAGATATATATACAGCAAGATAAATGATTATCATGCAGCACAGGATTTGTGCCAGGAGGTATTTTGTAAGGTTTATCAGAAGAGAGAGACCTATTCAACTGAATATTTCTTTAAGCCTTGGCTGTACAAAATTGCGTACAATTGTGTAATTGATTATACACGGTGTAAAACTTATACAAAAAGAAATGACTTTACTCCTTTAGATGAGAATATAAAAGAGAAAAACAACATAATTGAGTATAAGCTTTTTAATAATAATATAGATGATTTTGTGGAAGACCTTAGTGATGTTCAAAAGGAAGCAGTAAAATTAAGATTTTGTGACCAGTTATCCATTGAAGAGATTGCAGTTGTTACTGGTAATAATGTAAATACGATAAAAAGCAGATTATATCAAGGTATAAAGGTTATAAAAAATAGACTGAAAAATGTAAGGGGAGGTGGCTTAGATGAAGCAAAAGTTAAGTGATGATATTCTTAGCGATATAGATGATATAAATAGAGATGAGGAAATAACCTTAGAAGATATTGAAGATATTGAAGCTTTTCTTAAAACGCAGCCTCAGATTGAACCACCGGAAAGTCTTTTTAATGACATAATGGAGGCAGTACGGCTTAAGTATGAGGAAGAGGATATAACGTTAAAAGCAAATTGCAAAAAAGACATATATATAACCATAAAGAATTTGTTGCTTAATGTGAGACATCAAGTTTCACTTCTTGATAAAAGATTCTGGATAGCTTCATTTATCATATTATTTTTAGGGTATATATCCTTAAAAACCTCTGGAGATATTAGTATTATTTTATTAGGACCTGTTGTATCTGTATTTTCTATATATTATTTATATAGAGGGAGATATTATAATGTCTTTGAAATGGAAGCGGTATGTAAATATTCCATGTATGAGATTACACTTGCAAGGACTGTTATAATACTTATTTATAATATTGTTTTTGCTACTATTTTAGCAATTATTAATTATGTGATGTGGAACATTAATATATGGGCCTTTTTAATCTTAACATGGTTATCACCGCTATTAATGTCATATTATTTCACACTTTATTTCTTTTATAAAAAAGGAGTAATTCACAGTACCATAGCAAATGGGGTTACTTGGGTTTTATATGTTTCATCTTTTCAGTTTTTTTTGAAAGTTAGCCAGAGTAATCAATCCTATGCTTATGCGTCAGAATTATATAATAATACAATGTGGATTAATATAAATTCAGTTTTAATTTTAGTTTCAACAATCATGTTAGGTCTTTTATTTAAGAATATTAAAAAGATTTATGGATAAAAAAACACATACTCCATCTTCTACTAATAAAATGTTTTTCATATTTTAATTTCTATGGTGGTATGACGAGAGCGCCGGCTCTAAAGCACAAAAATATGATTTTAGGTATAAAGGTGAATAAACCACCCTACTCGTATAAGTATTTAAGTGTATATGAGGGTGGTTTATTTATTATAAAAAGTTGGAAAAATTTTTCATAATACTTGATTTTATATATCAGAGTGATATAATACTTATATATCACTCTGATATATAATGGAGGGGAAGTTAAATTGGCAAAAGTAAATAAAACTAAATATGCTATTTTAGGAGTTCTAAATCAAATGTCAGGTTCAGGATATGATATTAAAAAAGCCTGTGACTCTTCTATATCTTATTTTTGGAATGAAAACTATGGACATATATATCCAATGCTAAAGAAAATGGAAAGTGAAGAACTGATAACAAAACAAGTGGAGCAAAAAGAAGGGAAACCGACAAAAAATATATATTCTATTACAGAAAAGGGGAAGGAGGAACTAATAAAATGGCTTGTGCTTCCTGTAGAACATGACCCTGTTAGATCAGAATTTTTACTAAAAATATTTTTGTCAAAGGATATACCAGTTGAAAATGTTATTGAAAAAATTCTAAAAGAGAAAGAAGAATGTGAAGAGAATCTTAAAGAATATTTGAAAGTTGAAGAATTCCTGAAATCTAATGAAAGAAGTATTGATAAAAAAAATTTAGTATTATGGTTGAGCACACTTAATTTTGGAAAGTATGATGAGGAATCAAAGATAAAATGGTGTGAAGAAACCATAAAATCATTAGAAGCAATAAAAAACTTATAGAAATATACAAGAGGAATTTATGAAAATATGAGGATTTGTATTGTTAGTCATAAGTATCAAAAATAAAGGGATATATTTAGAAAATTCAAAGAATTTATGGGGGGATTTTAAATGAAAATTTTAGCTTTAAATGGAAGTCCAAGAGGAGAAAATGGAAATACAGAGGTTATCTTAAAACCATTTCTTAAGGGTGCAGAAGAAGCTGGTGCAGAGATTGAAACAGTATATCTTAAAGATAAAGATATAAAGCACTGTATAGGGTGTTTTACATGTTGGACAAAAACTCCAGGGAAGTGTATTCATAAAGATGATATGGAGGAATTGTTAGGTAAAATATCAGAAGCAGACATAATGGTTTATGCTACTCCTCTGTATTACTATACAGTTACAGGAATTATGAAAGATTTCATGGATCGTATGCTGCCATTAAACAATAAAGAAATAATTAAGGTTGGTGAAAATTACTCACATCCTAGACGTTTTAAAAGAGAAACACCTGTTAAGACTGTTCTAATTTCAAATTGCGGTTTTCCAGGTCATAATAATTTTTCAGGTTTAGTTGAGACTTTTAAAGTTATGACAAAAGGAAATTTAGCAGGTACTATTTTATGTACTGAAGGTGGACCGCTTCAAGCTATTAATGCTGATGAAAAATTGAAAAAATTGTATGCAGATTTCTTTTCAGCTTTAGAAAGTGCAGGAAAAGATATAGTAAAGGAAGGACACATAGGGGGTGAAACTCAAGCTGAGCTTGATAAAGAACGTATTGATCCTGAACTGTATATAAAAATAGCAAATGGAAGTTGGGAACAAATATAGAAAAGGAGATTAATCATGGAAAAATCAGGTGATAGAAATATAAAGAGTGAGCACTCCTTATTAAAAAATATATTTAATAAAGAATTTGTTATAAGTGCCATTATTCCTGTTGTAATATTTTCAGTGTTTAATAAGCTTGAAATGCCTTTTAGTGGAATAATACTATCTGGACTTTGGAGTATTGGTGTAGTTGTAATTAATTATATTAAAGAACACAGAATAAATGCACTGGCAGCATTATCAGGAATCTTCTCTGCAGTTGGATTAGTTGGAACTATAATTTCGAAAAACCCAACCTTTTATTTGGTATCGCCTATAGTACAGGATATTTTATATGCTTTAATTTTTTTGGGTTCTTTGCTTTTAGCATTTTCTATCTCTTTTCCTAGGTGGTACTGGAGATATAAATCGGTTAAAAATATTTAAATATGCTTTCATCCGCACATATAGATAAACCAACTCCATGATTGACTTATTCAAAATATTATAGTGATTTCTGCACAGACTAAAGTTAAGTAAAACTTAGTTAGGAGAGGTTACTATGGGTAGAAGAGGTATGGAAATTGAATCATTATATGGATTCACAACAGAAGAACTTAAGAAAATAAGAAATTCACATGAAGATGAATTTGCTAGAAATGTATTAACTGCTGTGATTATGCGCTACGAGGGTTTTAGTACCATAAAAATTGGCCGATTCTTATTAAAGTCTAAACAAACAGTTATAGACTATATAAAAAGATGGAATTCTAGGGGCTTAAAGGCATTAGAAAATCATCGTGGAGGTTCAGAGGGAACTTTTAGTGCTGAGATGTTGGATGATCTAATAAATACTGTATTACACACACGGCCTAATGATTTTGGATTTATAGGTAACGTATGGACCTGTCCTCTTCTTGTAGAGTACATTTATCAAAACTATGGCGAAAAGTACTCTAAGGAATATATAAGAATATTGTTAAAACGAAATAATCTTAGCTATAAAAGAGCGCAGCGCAAGCCGACTAAGGCTGATAAGGTTGAACAAAAAACCTTTTTAAAAAATGAAAACCCTTCTAATTTCTGTAGAAAACTCTTCTGAGTGTGTATTTTATGCCATGGATGAAACTGGTCTTAGGACGGAGTCTGATATTCGTAGAACGTGGAGTCTCGTAGGAATATCCCCTGTTTTAGAGAGCAACAATTGCCATGAAGGACTTAACCTAATAGGTGCTACTGAAATTACTAAAAACTTTGATACTGTCATAGATGCCTATTCGGCAAAACAAGTAATTACCTCTGAAGAAGTGAAATTGTTTCTTAAGCGACTACTTGATATCAATGTAGGTAAAAAAGTATATGTTCTATTAGATAATGCGGGATTTCATGTTAGTAAGGCTATGCAGGCTTTCGCCGAAACTCATAGAGGTGAGTTGTTTTTAATAAATACTCCTAGATATTCTCCTAAGCTAAATCCTCAGGAGAATATCTGGAATAAATTAAAAAATTGCATGTTTAGTGCAAGTGCATATTTTTCTATTGATGAACTTTTTGAGTCAATCAAAATGGTTTATCATCATTTTAATGAACAAAAGGATATGATTAAGTCCTTAGTTTACGCTAAAAATTACTATAAATAAGTCTAGCTTTGAGTTTGTTTATCTATATAGAGAAACAAACTAGAAAATTGACATATACGGTTGTATAAGTCAATTTTCGGCCATTTTCTATATATAGGTTAAGCTTCTGGGATGTAACTCCACATATTAGAAAATTATTTATTAGGTATCTAAATTCTCTTCTAATCCATCTGATTCCTCAACTATCGAGACATTATTTAAGTTAGATTTTCTGTTATCCAAAGTATTATGATTTGTATGTTTTGTAACCATATCCTCAGGTGGATTCATTAAAAAGCTTTCTAAAAAAATTCTACCTTCAGGGGAGTTGGCTACAGCATGATGCTCTCCATGAGTCACATAATAAACCCAGGAATAATCGCTGTGTATTACTTTATCTAAGTCTTCTTTATCAATTAAGGTCTTATCTTTTTTTATGCCGTGCTTATCTCTGAGTATGACAGCAATAGTTTCTGAGTCTACATCTTCGTAATCATTAATTACTGCATTTTGATTATATATTTCTATGTTACATCTTCTGTTGTCTAGAGTGTCTCCATTCAGATGTCTAATAGGAGTTTTAGTGTGTACACCTAAAATAAATGAATGTAAAGATTGTTTCTCTTTAATTTTCTTACCACCAGCAGAAGAATAAGCTAGGCTCTGCACCAGGTAGCTATTAAAATCTTTATTCCACTCTGGAAACCAAGGACCTTTATCTAATACCATTTTTAAATCATCAATATCTATTTTAGTATCAATAATTTTGCCATCTTTTTTTCTTAATTTTATATATGCAGTATCTCCTTTTACTTCATATTCGTTAGCTTTTACTTCATGTTTGTTATTTATAATAATCACCGCTTTCTTTTGTTGCTAGTATTATGTATATAATTTTTGTGTCAGCATTTTTTATTATACCACATATGTGAAATTTTTTTATAAAGTAAAGTGAGACGTGTTCTCTTTTACAGATATCAAATTTGAGTTCTTGATCTATCCGCAGATGCATGTACCAAGGGCAAGCCAACTTTCGGTATGACAACTCTTTATATAGAAGACTAGGTTTGAAAATTGACATTATGGAAAAATAATATAAAATAATAACTAAGATGGTTAAATACATAGTAATAATTTTATGTGATATTTTAATTAGAGATTAAACTAATGTAATTTAGAAATATATAAATTTTCTATAGAAGTAGGAGGGATAACTTTTGCTAGGACCTAAAATTAGAGAAATAAGACAGGAAAAAGAGTTAACATTGAATGAATTAGCTGATAAAACAGGATTAACAGCTAGTTACCTTTCACAAATTGAGCGTAATCTTATTGATCCTTCCATCTCATCGCTAAGGAAAATTTCTGTTGAGTTAGAAGTACCTATTTATACATTTTTAACTGATGAAAGGAAGCAAAATGTAGTTATTCAAGCAGATAAACGAAAAAAGCTTGAGCTTCCTAATTCCAGTATTGTATACGAATTTGTTACTCCTATGGCTTCAGATAAAGAAGTGAATTCTAAAATGGAGATTATATATTTTCAACTGGACCCCTGCAGCTGGAGCAATGATGAATTAATGATACATTCAGCAGATGAATGTATATTTATAATTGAAGGTACTGTTGAAGTATATCTATCAGAGGAAAAGCATACCTTAAATAAAGGCGATAGTATTTACATACAAGAGAATATTCCACATAGGTTTTATAATCCAACTTCCGAAAAAGTTATTGGTATAAGCAATATATGTCCACCAATATATTAGTTAAGAATTAAGAGTTAACAATTGCGGAGGATTTTCCTCTTAGTAACTCATATACTGGTACACCAAGTTCTTTACCTTTAATATCCCATAATGCTATATCTTATTGCAGATATTGCACTCATAATTACGGATCCTCTAAAATACATACTGCGATACATATACTGCCAGTGATGTTCTATTTGAAAGGGATCCTTTCCAAATTAAATAACCTTTTAATTTTTTTAGTACTTCTTCAGCAGCATCAAGAAATCCCCATACTCCTACTTCACCAATTCCTATAATTCCTTCATCTGTATTTGAACTAACAATTTTATATGGTATACTATAATAAAAAATTCCATTGGAGGTAATAAAATGAATAGGTTTATAAAAAACTTATCCGTAGTAATTTTAGGGGGCTCTTTATTAGCTACTCCTATAACTGTATTAGCAGCAGAGCCGCCTAAATATAACGATTGGATTATAAACCAAGCTACCCTAAACATTCGAGCTAAAGAAGCAGAAAAAGAACGTAAGCTTTGGGACTCTTATAGCGCTGACCAAAAATATAATAGAACCTATAAAAAATATGTTGATAAAATTGCTGAGTATAACAAAAAAATTACACTTCTAAGAGCAATGGTTGATGCAGATCCCAGCAAATTAATTAATGATGATGTAGATGCATTAAAATCTCAGATTTCTGAAATGAATAAAGAAATATCTGAAATTTCACTTGGAGAAAAATCTGGTAATAGCAAATTATATTTAGAGAAAAGTTGTACTCAATTAAGTACTGTAGCAGAAAAATTAGGATGGTACAGCTTTTATAAATGTGTTAAAGCTGGTGAAATAGAAGAAATTAAAAAAGCTACTACAGAATTGGATGATGCAATAAAAACTTTTACAGAATATTTTTCAAACTGTTATAATTATTCTTTTATAACACAAAATAACGGATTTAATGCTACAGAAGTAAATATGGCTAATTCAGATCTGTACGAATTTACGAAAAAATATACAGAGAATTTAATGAAATGCTATGATGATTTAGATTCAGCATATAAAGGTCTTGATAAAGGCAAAGTTCAATATGATTTATTGGAATCAGCAAATAAAAACATTACCAAACCTGGTTATTTCGATGGTTTTACTTCTAATCAAACCATTGTAAGTAAAATAGTGGTCGCAGCTAATTCTGCTAAAGAAGCTTATAATGCATTAGAAAGATATAACATTGATGTTATGACTGGAGATAAAGGCAGTGATAAAATTTTCAAAGAAAAATTCAGTACATTTAAAACAAAATTAGATGAATTAAAAGCTGAACTTACAAATTTAGAACAAAAGAATTCAACTCTTCAATACAAGGTAGATCAAGATGTGGAAGCAGCAAAGGCTGCAGAACGTCAATTTTTAGAAGATAAAGGCTTTAATTCTATGGAGGAATATGAAAAATTCTTAAAAGATCAGCAAAAATTAGTTACACAACAGCAAATAGCTGCCGAAACTGAAAAAATAAGTGCAGAAATAAAAAGACAAGAAGAAGAAAGAAAAGCTGAGATTGAAGCCGCTCATAAAAAGTGGCTAGATGAAAGAATTGATTTTGCTAAAGGACAAGCTAATCAAAATCATGATAAATCTTTCTATATGACTAAAGTTCAAAAAAACTTAAAAAGAGCGTATCTTAATAACACTTACCTTGGAACTATTTTAATGGAAAAACAATCTGAAGCTTATGATGCCATGTGGACTATTGCAAATAGTGGAAATGCTAACTTAAATTTATTACAGCAATTATACGACCAATATCCTAATGATTTTATTAATATAGTATTTTTTTATAAAATGAAATAAATTTTAATTAGATTATATATAAATTTATGTAAATTAAATGTATATAAGGTGGCAGTAGATAAATTTCTCCAATACGGTCATTATATATTTGTGGGTTTCATTTATGGAGGCAAGGCTCATTGCCTCCATAAATGAAGAATATATTCTTTAACTCAACTACCAATTATTAGTTTAATTTATTGATATTTTTTTCTGTTAGTATATTATTGATATAAGGATAAACCTCCATTAAATTTATTCTAGTTTCTCTACTTCTCTTCAATTAATATAACATCCTCTTATTTTTTTAGCATCTCTGCAATTTCGTATATTTCACTTCATCGAAACCTTCCATGTTAATTTTATCAGGATTAAATTTTGCCATTCTTAAAATCATTTCTAAAGGTAATTGTCGTTCTTTACCTCTTTTTAAATTTTTATTTATACATATCTGCGTTGGTGTTAAAAACACTATAGCTGTAGTTTTACAACCAATTTCTTTTGCCACATCTTGACGATTAAAAACTTTAGCCTGTTCCATAAGCGCCTTTGTAGAATTTATGTGAACTTCATATTTTTTAACATCAACTTCAAAAATGCCTATACCTAGATCCTTGCAAGGCTTACTTCCGTTACAAGTTAAACATGGTAACTGTTTTGCAAAGGTACATTTTCCTTGCAAAAGCATTAAGAGTACTTTACATCCAAGATTGACCATAAGACTTTTTGTTTAATTTAGGCCTATCTTCGGGAAGAATAAGCATTTAAAGAATGATAAATTATTGCATTTACACACAATTAAATAAGTATAACTTAATTTTTTAATAAATAATTAAAAATGGTTGAATTTGCCTTTAATGTGTAATAGAATAGTTAATAAGAAGTAAATTAATAAATACTTAAAAAATTAATAAATAATTATTTATTTGGGGAGGGGAGCATATTGGCTGTAAATGTAAAACGTTGTGAAAATATTGTTGCCCAAGATGATGAAGTAGTTGGGGCTGCTTGTAGAGTACCTTATTATCCACTAGTTGTAAAATGTGGACGAGGGGCGATAATTGAAGATGCTGATGGAAATGAATATATAGATATGCTATCTAGTGCAGCAGCAACTAATGTGGGACATTCACATCCTAAGGTTGTAGATGCAATTATAGAGCAGGCAAGAGAAGTTATTCACTATACACCAGTCTACACATACCATGAACCTTTAGTTAAATTGGCAAAAGGGCTAACAGAAATTACACCGGGAAACTTCAAAAAGAAAGTAGTATTTGGTCTTACAGGATCAGATTCAAATGATGGAATGATTAAATTAGCCAGAGCTTATACAGGAAGAAGTAAAATAATTTCTTTTATAGGTGCTTATCATGGCTCCACATACGGTTCAATTTCACTTTCTGCTATAAGTTTAAATATGCGCAGAAAAATTGGACCGCTAGTCCCAGATATTTATCATATAAACTATCCTCATTGTTATCGCTGTAAGTTTGGTAAAAAGGAAGAAAGCTGCAACTTAGAATGCCTTCAAGATTTTGAAGATAAATTTAAGAGTTACTTACCACCGGAAGAAGTAGCTGCAGTAATAATGGAGCCTATACAGGGAGATGCAGGACTTATTGTGCCTCCACAAAAGTATGTTAAAAAACTATATGATTTGTGCAAGAAACATAGAATTTTATTTGCTGTTGATGAGGTACAGCAGGGCTTTGGAAGAACAGGCAAATGGTTTGGTATAGAAAACTTTGGAATTGAGCCAGACATAATAGTTATGGGAAAATCAATAGCCTCTGGTATGCCGATTAGTGCAATAGTTGCAAGAGCGGAGATTATGGATGCAGTAGGACCTCCTGCACATACCTTTACAACTATGGCAAACCCTATATGCTGCAAAGCTGCCCTTGCTACAATTAATGTAATAAAAGAAGAAAAGCTTCTAGAACATTCTAAAAATCTAGGTGAATATACCAAAGAATGTTTTAATAAAATGAAGGATAAATATTCCCTAATCGGAGATGTCAGAGGCATAGGAATGAATATAGGTGTTGACCTAGTTAAAGATAGAGATACAAAAGAAAGAGCACAAGAAGCTGCGGCAAAAATTTGCTATAGATGCTGGGAAAAGGGAGTATTGCTTACCTTTTTTGCAAACAATGTATTACGTGTTCAACCGCCACTTGTGATAACTAAAGAGCAAATTGATAAAGCACTTGATGTTATTGAGGCTTCAATAGTGGAATACTTAAGGGGGGACATTCCAGACGAAGTGCTTAAGGTAGCTAAGGGATGGTAGATAAAGAATGCTAGGAATTGCACCTAGCATTTTTATTTCACACAAGTTTGTTAAATCTAACGGAGCCAATCAGGATTACCTGGTACGAAAGGTTTATTACCATACTTTTTCCTGAATTCACCAAGAACATTTGCTACAAGCTCAGGGTTATCTTTAAAAGTATCTATATCTTTTATAACCTCCATGCTCTGACTGAAAGGACAACTTGATATACACATACCACAATCAGTGCCGGTGTATGTCCACTTAATGTAACAAGTTTCTTGTTCTGTTTTCCAATTGAAATTATCATTAGATTCTTTTTTAGTTTCAGTTGATATAGAATGGGAAGGACAGATTAATGCACAATTTTTACATAGTTCACAAAAGTCTTCAAGACCAAAGGATACAGGTTCATCTACTTCAAGTTCTAAATTTGTAGTTACAACTCCTAGTCTAAGTCTAGAACCAAGTTCTTTATTTGTAAGCATGCTGTTTCTTCCTATTTCCCCAAGTCCAGCATCTTTAGCTACTAAAACAGGCATAAGTAAATAGTTTGCATCCATATGATTTCTGGCATCATAGCCTAAACTTCTTATGTAATAGCTAAGGACCATACCTATTACAGCTGCATCTACATAGCATTTAGAGGTTTCTATAACCTCCGCAATCATAGGCCCTCTGTTTATCATATTTTTATCCATTTCAACTGCAAAAACTATGCCATATTTATGGTCCGATTTCACTTCTTCACCATAAACTTCAGCATGTCTACCTCTATGAGTGTAAAAATGATAATCTTTAAGCTCTGTAATCCCCACTAATTTTGCTCCATAGTGTTTAGCAAAACCTTTTATTCTTTTAGTTATGATTTTTTTATTACCTTCAACTTTTACTGGACTAACATTACCTTCACACAGGTGCCTTATATCACCTAGAAAATCAAAGGCACAGCTGGCCATAGGAGAGTTTAATGGGCTGTAAGTCATAGTGTCTTCATCGCAGAGGCGAGGTCTAGTTCTTATGCTGTCATCAACAGCTTTTTTATCAGGATTTCTTTTATAGTAATCTTCATAAACATCAGTACCTTTTTGATAATTTGCTCTAGAAAACATTACATCTCTTTCGTCAACTCTTTTCATTTGCATACCCCCAAAAACAATTGAATTTCATGTTTTTAGTATACTATCAAAATAATGAGGTTGCTATATATTTCAATTTTTTTGTTAAATTAGTAGTAAACTTAACCTAATGTGAATAATTTATCCATATTACCAAAGTGGGGGATATATGGCATTTGCCTACAGACAACAGGTATGATAAGTTATAATCAGTTGTATTAATGGAAAATAGTGTTATTAATACAGTTAGAGAATAATTAGTATTATATTAATATATCAAAATTTAGTAATGATTATAAAAGCTCCAGTAATAGGCTTATAAAAAAACAATTTTAGATAGTTTGGAGGGTTTTAAATGAATTACATTAAAGATTGTGAGATTTACACTGAAAGACTTTACATGAGAAAGTTAAAAGATGAGGATTTAAATAATTATTATGAAATTATGAAAAAAGATGAAGTAGGTAAATGGCTTGGAACTTCCAGAGGAAAAACCTATGAGGAGACAAAGCTATTAATTGATAAATTCTCAAAGCAGTGGGAAGAAAAAGGTTATGGAGTATGGGCGGTGATAGATAAAAAGTCAGGGGAATTGCTAGGACATTGTGGCTTGAACTTTCTTGAGGAAACCTCAGAGGTTGAAATATTATATGCTTTTG
Organism: Clostridium nitrophenolicum; assembly: GCF_055391695.1. NCBI lineage: Bacteria > Bacillati > Bacillota > Clostridia > Eubacteriales > Clostridiaceae > Clostridium > Clostridium nitrophenolicum. The sequence goes on along the minus strand of NZ_AP042469.1, from coordinate 3,622,275 downwards.
ATCCTAAGTTTTGGAATCATGGTTATGCAACAGAATCTGCAAGAGTGGCTCTTGAATATGCATTTGAAAAAGCAAAGTTAGATAGGATAATCGCCTTAGCAAAGCCTCTTAATATAAAATCAAGTAATGTTATAGAAAAAATTGGACTTAAATTTGTTGGAATTAAAGAATACTTTGGATTGCAATTAAAATACTATGAAATATTTAATAATAAGATAAGTCATTAAGAGTAAGTGTACTCTACTATTGAAATGGTAAAGAAGGGTAAAGTTATGAGTAGAAAAAAACTTAAAGTTATTGGAATAATATTAGGCTGTATAGCTGTTTTATTAGCAGGGATATTTATATATGAATATAATAAGTGGCCTATAGCTATACATGAAGCTAAACCTTATAAATCTAGTGGAAATGTAGTTTTAGATAAAAAGTTGACTAAACTAGAAGTAAAAGCAGATGTAGAAAAGATGATAAAAACAATAGAAAGTACACATCCAATTTTTTTAGAAGGAGAAACAGAAAAATATAAGAAAGCAAAGGAAAGATTTTTAAAAGAAACTGATAAGGATATGACCACAGCTGAGTTTCAACTTTCTGTTAGTAGATATTTATCATCAATACAAGATGGACATACCAGAGTTTGGTTTGAAGAGGATCAATACTTAAATATTAATTGGAGATATTTAAAAGGCAATTTGGTTTTACTTGATAAAAATAATAAACCAACAAATAAAATAGTAAAAAAAATCAATGGTGTAGAAATAAATAAGGTTATGGATACAATTAAAGATCTATTTCCAGCAGAAAATTATGCAGCTGAAATTATTAATAATTCTACCTATTCAAAGGGAAAGATGGTGCTTACCAATTTCGGTGTTGATTGTTCAAAGGATATGCTCGTAACAGTAAAAAGTGAAGCAGGAGAAGAAAATATTAAAGTAGAATTTGACATAAATAATAGCTATCAAAATGTAAATCGTGAAATTTCAAGTAAAAAAATTAATGATAAAACAATATATGTAAAATTAGGTATTTGTGAGGTTAATGAGAACTTAAATAAAGCTGTAGCAGACTTAAAAGAGGGTATTAGCAATAATGTAAAAAATGTTATAGTAGATGTTAGGGACAATCCAGGAGGAAACTCACAGGCTTGCGATATGATACTGGATGCGCTTAAAATAAAGCCAGGACATTTTGGAGCTATAATAAGATTTTCTCCATTAGCACAAGAAAGGTACGGATATTTAAGGAAAAGTGGATATATAATGCATGATAGAAGCAATGAGGTTGTAAAAAATAAAGATATAAACTTATTTATTATTACAAATGAAGAAACATTTAGTTCAGCTCAATGGCTAGCCACATTAGTCAAAGACGGAAATTTAGGCACTATAGTTGGACAACCAAGCAGTAATATGCCTTCTTCATTTGGGGACGTATTAGAATTTCAACTGGATAAGTCCAAATTAGAAGTTCAAATTTCATACAAAAAGTGGACTAGACCAGATAAAAGCAAGGATAGTGAAAGAGTATTAAAACCAGACATTGAGATAGAATATCCAGAAGACCCGTTAGATAAAGTTTTAAAATTAATAGGTGTGTAAATAATAAACTACCTGCTTCTATTAAAGCAAGAAAGTGTTTAGTATGGAGAGATTAATGAGCTCCATACTTTTTTATTTTTTAAAGGTAAAAGATGTTGAAATATTTATGGAAATTAAAAAGGTATATCTATAATTTTGTAGAATATTACAAATTAGAAGTGGAATTTTGGTGGAGATTAATCTTGAAGAGATTTTTTAGTGCCCTAAAGGAAGAGAAACAAATAAGCTTTATTACTAATTTGTTAATGAGGCAAATAGCTAATCATGTAAATAAATTTAGAGAATACAACTTATATTTGATAAAATACTATATAAAAATTAGTATTTAAAATATAGGAAGTAACTTTAAAATAAAAGTGAGTTTAAAATAAAAGCGATTTTAAAAAGGAGGAGATAATATGGGGTTATTTAAGAAAATACTATTAAGTGTAGGTGTTGGTGGAGCTGAAGTAAATACTGAACTTTCACAGTCTAGTGTAAGGATTGGAGAAGACATACAAGGCGTTGTCAATATTGTAGGAGGCTCTGCAGAGCAAAATATTGATAGAGTAGAAGTAGAGCTTAAGACAGAATACATCAAAGAGGTAGATGATGTTAAACAAAAACATACAGCGACGTTAGCAAAATTAGTAGTAGATAGAGATATAGTAATTGCTCCTAATGAGAAAAAACAAATTCCTTTTACCTTTAGAGTACCTGATCATACACCTATCAGTATGAATATAAGAAATGTGTGGGTAGAGACAGAGTTAGAAATTCCACTGGCAATAGATCCTGAAGATAGAGATTATGTAGAGATCAGGCCAAGCCGTACAATGGAAGTTGTATTAGATGCAGTTCTAAATGTATTAGGGTTTAGATTAAGAGAAGTAGAGTGTAAAGCGGGATATGTTAATGGAAGTCAAGGTGGCTTTTTACAAGAGTTTGAATTTGTACCTCAATCAGCATTTAGAGGAGTATTAGATGAATTAGAGATTACTTTTTTACCAGCTTCTGAAGGGGTTAACCTTTTTATGCAGATTGATAGAAGAGCCAGAGGTTTTAAATCTTTCATACAAGAAGCTGCAGGCTTAGATGAAAAGCATATAGTACTTACAATTAGTAATTATGATGCATCTCAAGGAAGTAGTTATGTAGCTCAAGTCTTAGAAAATACAATTAAAAGCTATTGTTAAAATGTGATATAGATCTTGAAACTATAAAAATAGTAGAACTAATATAAAGAATGAAGAAGGAGGTTTGTATGTCAAGCCACCTTCAGCCATTTAAATTTTATAGAATATTACAAATTATAAGTTTTACTGACTGTTAATGGTGAGGTGATAAGATGATAGCAGAAACATATGGAAAACTTAGTAGTTCCGGTAGTAACTTACACGATAGATTAGAAGACAATCTAACAGGAAACGTGTTCGGCAGTTTAAGATATATTCCTTTTGATAAAGCAATGAAGCCAATAATTGCAAATGCAATTTATCCTAGATCAATTGCAGATACTATAAATGAAGTACAAGCAAATTTTTGGAACAATAATATAAAATTCTGGCCTTATGACGTAGAAGGAGAGCTGGATGTTCTGATGGAGTTTGATAATGTGATAATAGGAATAGAAGTAAAATATTTAAGTAGTTTATCCTCTAATGATAATATAGATTATTCTGAGTCATCAGAAGATGAATTTATTGAATATAATAAGGAATTAAGTTCACATCAACTTTCTAGAGAAGCTAGAATTATATCTAAAAGAGCTGGTAAAAAGAAGAAGATACTTATTTTTATTGCTAAAAATCCTTCCTGTAGAGAGATATATGAAGATACAATAAATAAAGACTTAATTGTAAAGGATGTTGAGTTAGGGTATGTAACTTGGCAAACTTTTTTTTCTGAGTTATCAAAATTGAAATTAGATAATGAGTTCTACAATCTTATAATTGATGATTTGATAAAATTGCTTAAGAGAAAGAGACTTAATCAATTTAAAGATATGACTGTTGAAGATGAAGCTTGGGTAGATTCTTCAAGCTATTTTGAATTTGATTATAAGTTGAACAATATTCTAAATTTTGATATAAGCACAAATGTGAGAGGAGATTTATATTATGAATTCCAGTGAAAATATAAAAAATGCCTTAAATGTAATTTTTAAAACATATGAAAATGTTGAAAAACTAATGGAATATTCTAAAACAATTGCATCAGAGAGAACATCTTATATAAGCTCAGTACCAAGATTCCTAAGAAGAAAATCAGATAATGACACTGAAGCATGGCTTATAAATGATTTTATCCTTTTATTCCAAAATAGAAACAATGAAGAATGTGAAAGTGGTAATGGATGGATAAATGGTCCATTATATGTATCAGAAATATGCCTAGGGGAAAAAGGAAAAGACAATATTCCTTTATTGTATATATCTAAATTTGAATACAATAACATAAATGAATGGAGTGAAGGGTGCTCACCAGCGAACCACTGGGTTTTTTATTATCCGTTGAGAAATGGAGATTATATGAATTATGAAACAAGAGGTGATTATAAAATAGCAACACCAAAAAATGATAAAAGCTCTAAGACATATTGGGGACTAAAAAAAGTAACTACAAGGACAATTGATCTTCTTGAAGTTACATCAGATAACTTACAAGAAAAGATTTTTGGAGAATTTGATAAATTAGCGGGAATGGAATAGTAAATAGAACGAATTTAGAGTGTGGCAACGAAGATAATATAGAAAAATGTGTATATCAAATATTTGAAAATGATGTAGATGTATTTTCAAGTGAAATATAGTTACTTTAATAAACTAACTTCAATTGTTAATAATTAAATGTTAAATATTGACTATATGTAAATTGAAGTGATATAATAAAGTCATTAAAATGAAAGTTATGAGGAAAATTATTATGTAATTAAGTAGATTTATCTAAACAAAATTAAAAAGAGTATTTGTAGCCATTAAAAAATTATTTTAATGAGTTCATTTTAGTACTCTAATTTAGTTTTAAAGATAATTTACTTTTTATAACCATAATAATTACCTTAAAAAGAATATCTCTTTTGGGTTTATTAGTGTTGTGAAAAGTTAAGATTCGCAGCACTTTTTTTGTTGCGTAAATTTAAAGGAGATGATTATATGGAAAGAATTTATAAATATCCAAGAACTCCGCATCTTGAGGGTTCAAGATTTCAACAAGGAGACGAGGATTTAGATGATGTAAAGTTCGAAAATATTATAAATAGATTTTGTGTATTTGAAGAAAAGGTAGATGGAGCAAATTGTGGTATTAGTTTTGATGAAAATGAAAAAATGTATTTACAAAGTAGAGGACATTTTCTAAATGGTGGTTATGGAGAAGCACAATTTGATTTATTTAAAACCTGGGCAAATACTTTTAGTTATAGACTTTGGGAACTTTTAGGTGATAGATACATTATGTATGGTGAATGGCTTTATGCCAAGCATACTGTATTTTATGATGAATTAAATCACTATTTTATGGAGTTTGATATATTTGATAAGGTAGAAGAAAAATTTTTAAGTACTAAAAGAAGAAAAGAATTACTTAAGAATTATCCTTTTATAAAATCAGTATTGGTTTTAAAGGAAGGAATAGTAACTGCTAGGGATGAACTTACAGTGCTTTTACGCAAATCAAATTTTAAATCAGATAAGTGGGAAAGGAATTTAGAGAATAGTTGTAATGAATTAGGTTTGTCTTATGAAATTGCAAAAAAACAAACAGATACTACTGATTTAATGGAAGGTATATATATAAAATTAGAGGATGAAGACCACGTGCTTAGTAGAATGAAGTATGTGAGAGGCTCATTTTTAAATACAATTATGGATTCCGAAACTCATTGGATTAACAGACCTATCATTCCTAACAAGCTAAAATCAGGAATAGATATTTTTTCTGAGGAGGTGTAGTTATGGATATTGAAAAACTTTTGAGAGAAAAAAACTACAACTTTAAAGAAATAGTAGGGAAATTTGAAATTTTAGAAAAGCTTAAAGAAGTTAAACAAAATCCTAAATATCATGGAGAAGGAGATGTTTATAAGCATACTGAGTTAGTTTGCAATGAAGTTTTAAAGCTTGAAGAATGGCAAAAATTAAATGAGAGAGAAAAGGTAGTTTTATATGCTTCAGCACTATTTCATGATATAGGTAAGATTATTACTACAAGAGAAGAAGATGGGAAAATCATTTCACCTAAACATGCAGTAAAAGGAGCAAAGATATTTAGAGATTTAGCTTATAGAGAATATGAATTTGATAGATTTATAAGAGAAGAAATAGCAGCTTTAATTAGATATCATGGTCTACCATTATATTTTACTGAGAGAGAAAATGTGGATTATGATCTTATAAAAGCAGCTGAGATTACTAACATGAAGCTTCTTTATCTATTAGCAAAATCTGATTTACTAGGAAGGTTATGTGAAGATAAAGAAGTTTTACTTGATAGCATTATATATTTTAAGATATATTCAAAAGAACTAGGTTGTTTTTATGGTCCTAAGGAATTTAAAAATGATTATACAAGATTTTTATATTTTACAGAAAATAAGATTTATCATGAAGTCGAGGTTTTTGATAATAGAGAATTTGAAGTTATAGCTATGATGGGGCTACCTTTAGCTGGAAAGGATACTTATATAAAAGATAATTTTAAGGATTTTAAAGTAATATCACTAGATGATATTAGGGAAGAGCTTAATGTTTTACCGACTAAGGATTTTGGTAAAGTTGGAGCTATTGCTTTTGCTAGAGCAAAGGAATTTCTGAGAAGAAAAGAAAGTTTTGTTTGGAATGCTACTAATTTAAGAAGAGAAAACAGACAAAAGCTAATCAGATTATGCAGGTCTTATGGAGCAAAATTAAGATTTGTTTATTTAGAGGTTCCTTATAGTGAGCTAATTTTAAGAAATAAAGTGAGAAAAAGATATGTACCGATTGAAGTAATAAATAATATGATAAAGAATATGGATATGCTTGAAGCAGAAGAGATTTGTAGATAAATAATTATATTTTTTTGAAACATTATTTGGCAAAATATATATAATATTAGATGAAGGAGGAAAAAATGAAATTAAAAGTTTTAGTAGATAATAATACATACATTGACCAATATTATTGTGGGGAACCTGCCGTTTCATACTATATTGAAGATGAGGACAGTAAGTTACTATTAGACGTAGGGTACTCTGATTTATTTATAAGGAATTCAAATGCATTAGGTATAAATTTAGAAAGTATTAGAACTATTGTTATTTCACATGGTCATGATGATCACACAAGAGGAATAAAATATTATTTTGAACAAAACTATAAAAATGACATTTCTATTATTGCTCACCCAGATGCATTTAAAGAAAAAGCAGTAGGCAATTTAAAGATTTGCTCTCCTATTTTGGAAGAAGAACTAAAAGAAAAGTGTAATTTAATTCTTTCAAAAGAGCCTATTAAGGTTAGCAAAAATATAATTTTTTTAGGAGAAATACCACAAGTAAATGACTTTGAAAATAGAAAACCTATTGGTAAACAAATTGTTGGTGAAAATTCAATTGATGATTATGTAATGGATGACACTGCTCTCGTATATAAAAGTGAAAGTGGTATTTATATTATTACAGGGTGCTCTCATAGTGGCATATGTAATATAATAGAATATGCAAAAGAAGTGTGTAAAGATAATAGAGTATTAGGCGTTATAGGTGGATTTCATTTATTTGAAGTTACTGAAAGGGTTAATAAAACAATTGATTATCTAAAAAAGAATAACTTAAAGGAGCTATATCCTTGCCATTGTACTTCATTTGAGGTTAGGGCAGAGATACATAAAACTTTGCCTTTGAAAGAAGTTGGAGTTGGATTAGAAATAAATTGGTAAAAAATCAGAATTAAAAGTTAGTATATTTGCTGAGGAAGTGAATAATATGAAAATAGCTATAATACATGGAAGCCAAAGAAATGGTAATACTGAAAAAACTATTGAAATAGTCAAAGAAAAATTAAATTCCCTTGAAAATAATGATTTTTTTGATTTTTATTTACCAAAAGATTTACCAATGTTTTGTTGTGGCTGCTTTCAATGTCTTGAAAAAGGAACTTTTGGGGGTGAATACTGTCCTCATGCTGAATATACTTATCCTATTTTAGAAGCAATGAAACTTTCGGATGGTATTATTGTAGCGTCACCTGTGTATTCCTTGGCTGAAAGCGGACAAGTTAAAGTTTTTCTAGATCATTTCGCCTGTATTTTTATGAGCCATAGACCATTACAAGAAATGTTTTCTAAGACAGCTCTTGTAATATCTACAACTGCTGGTACAGGCACAAAACATGCAATAAAACTAATAGAAAGAAGCTTAAAATACTGGGGAATTCCAAAGGTATACAAATGTGGTTTAACTATTTGGGCGAAAAATTGGAGTGAAATGCCGCTTAAAAGGCAACGTAAATACGAGAAAACTTTAGACCAGAAAACCCATGCTTTTTATAACTCAATGAAAAACAAAAAAGTGTATGTTCCATTAAAAACAAAAATATTGTTTAGCGTATTTAGAAATCTTATGAATAGCTATCCAGATGGACATCAAGACAAAGAATACTGGAAAGATAAAGGATGGATACAAGGAAAAAGACCTTGGTAAGGATATAACCTTTAAATTTTAAGTGAAGTATAAATATGTAAATGAAAGCCATAAGTAAAATTTATGGCTTTCATTTAGAAAAAAGTATTTATGAGTGAAATCAAGGTTAGCATTTACTTAGTTCAATAAATTTATCAATATCTTCTTCAATAGTTTTTAATGAGCTTCTCCAAAAATCTATATCATGAATATCTATATTCATAAGCTTAGCCACATCATAGAGCTTCATTTTTCCTGTCACACTTAAAAGTTTGTTATAGTCACGTGCAAAATCTTTACCTGTTTTTAAGTACCTAGCATATAATCCCTTTGAAAACAACAATCCAAAGGCATATGGGAAGTTATAAAAATTGTAGTCGCTATCATAATAATGTGGTTTGCATATCCACATATAAGGATGAAGATATTTTTCATCAAGGGCATCGCCATAAGCTTCTTTTTGGGCAGTTATCATTAAAGAATTAAGTTCTTCAGAGGATAAAGAACTATTTTCTCTATGTTTAAATAATTCACTTTCAAAGAAAAATCTGCTGTATATATCAACTATTACTTGAGCACAATCACTTATCTCACTTTCTAGTATTGAAAAGGCTTCTTCCTTTGTTGCAGATCTAATTGCTGCTTTTTTTACTATAGTTTCGCAGAAAGTTGAAGCGGTTTCTGCAATAGGCATTGGGTAATCACTATTTAATATACTCTCATTATTTAAACATTCACCATGGTATCCATGACCAAGCTCGTGAGCAAGAGTAACTACATCAGTAAATCTGTCACCATAATTAAGCATAAATCTACTTTCGCCTATAGCATGAATATTATTGCAGAAGGCACCTCCGACTTTACCTTCTCTAGGTTCTACATCGATCCAATTATTATCAAAAGCTTTCTGTGCATAGTTTGCAAGCTCGTCACTAAAGGTTTTGAAGTTTTCGTAGACAAAAGCTTTACCTTTCTCATAAGGGAATTCCATATCAACTGTGCCTATTGGGGCAAATATATCATAAAATGCTAAGCCATTTTCTTTTTTTAGAAGTTCTCCTTTTCTTTTAAAGTACCTTCTAAAGCTATGAAAGCTCTCCTTCATGGCAGCAAGCATAGCCTCTAGGGTTTCTTTATCCATTCTTGAGTTTAATAGAGCCTCTTCTAAAGGTGATTCATATCCTCTCATTTTAGATATAGTTATAACTTCACCTTTAATTCCATTTAAACAGGCAGCCACAGCATCTTCTATTTTTTTGTAGGAATTAATTTCTGCTTCATAAGCTTTTCTTCTAAGTGATTCATCTTTATCATAGGCCATATTTCTTATAACTGTAAGAGGAAGTTGTTTCTTTTCTCCATCAAGTTCTATATCTACTTTTAATGAAGAAGTTAACAAATCCCTTAATTTCGACCACGAGCTAGAACCAGTGTTTTTCATTTTTGATATGACCGCTTCTTCTTTATCGCTTAGTAGATATTTATTGTTTTGTTTTATTTCCATTAAATAAAAAGAATGCTCTTTTAATAAACTTGATTGTTCTACAATACTATCTAGGTTATCAATTTTTCCAATCCAGCTTTTAATTTTGGACTCTCCCTGTGCTAAAGAGGAAGCCTTTTGCTCTAAGCTTTCTAAGTTTTTCAATGCTGCTTTGTTGCTAGTTTCAACGCTTAAAGTAAGTTCACAAAAAGCAAAGAGTTTGCTAAATAGCTTTTCTTGATAGCTTATTTTATTTATATAGTCTTCTAACTTTGAAACAACATTATCGTAGTTCTTTGTAACATTATTTACCCAATCACTGAAACTTTCGATATATTTTACACACTCACTTAAATCTTGTTTAAAGTTTTCACTTTCAAAGGATTCATAGAGTTCTTTTAGACTCCAATTCAGACTCATATGTAGTACCTCCTAGAAATAAATTTGATATAGTTAATATTAACATTATTATGTATTATATGTAATAACTAAATTTAAAATAACATAATATATAGCACTATACTGAGATGTAAGGTACTTGCCATATATTTCAGGGAATATTAAAATATAAACATGATTTTAAGTTTTATATGAAGTATTTTATTTTATCTGAATCCTAGAATCTGTTGTCTGGAGCGAGAGAATCCTACCTTCAGCTTATGGAAGATAAGATTCAGCAGCCATAGAATAAACGTATATTTGAAGGGAGCTAATCATGCCTGTTTTTGGACTAAGTGACGATTTAATATTTCCTCATCCTTCTCTTGCAGAGGAAGATGGACTTTTAGCAGTAGATGGGGATCTATCCCCTGAGAGATTAATACTTGCATATCGCAATGGAATATTTCCATGGTTTTCAGAAGATGAGCCAATACTTTGGTGGTCTCCTAACCCGAGATTTATTCTTTACCCAAAGGATATCAAGGTTTCTCACTCTATGAAAAAGCTGCTTAAAAAGAATACATATAAAATTTCCTTTGATACTTGTTTTAGAGACGTTATATCAAATTGTTCAAATTTAAGAAAAGAAAGTGGTACATGGATCACTAATGATATGATAGAAGCCTATTGTAAGCTTCATGAACTTGGCTATGCACATTCAGTGGAAGCTTGGTATGAAGATAGATTAGTCGGTGGATTATACGGTATAAGTATTGGAAAATGCTTTTTTGGAGAATCTATGTTTTCAACTATGAGTAATGCTTCAAAGGCTGCTTTTATTACTCTTTGTAAGAAACTAGAGGAGAAAGGCTATACTATGGTAGACTGCCAGGTTTATACTGAACATCTTGAAAGCTTAGGGGCTGTAAATATTTCAAGAGAAAAATTTTTAGAGCTTGTGGAAGAGTATACAAAATGAAGTAACTAATAAAGTGTTTAAGAAAAATAAGCTTACAATGATAAATATATTTACAGGTAGTTTAAGTTTTAATTGGCTACCTGTTTTTTATGTATATACTATTAGTTAAATAAATTAGTGTAAGTATATATGGTAAAGTTATATAAGAACTATATGTTAAATTTAGAATAAAATGCTTAAATTCTAGTAGGATATATTTATAATTTATACGATATATTTCTTAATTATTTACGTTTATATAGATGAAGGTACCTTTAGAAGGGATGGAGAAGATGATAAATGAGCATAATTTTATTCAAAAATTAAGATGCAAAGATTTGAAAGCATTAGATTATTTAGTAGACAATTATTCTGATTTAGCACTAAAAGTAAGTTATAGTGTCTTAAATAATAGGCAGCTTAGTGAAGAGTGTACTAATGATGTTTTGCTTAAGGTTTGGGATAACATAGCTTTATTTAAGGGAAATAGCGAAGATTTTGGTAAGTGGTTCGCAGTTATAACTAAAAGACAAGCAATAGATATTCTAAGAAGAGAAAAAAGGCATAGCAATAGCTTGGAGCTAAAGGCGGACTTAGCTTACACCACTAATGATAATACTTTTGAAGAAGTAAATAAAAAATTAGAAAGTGAAGTATTAAAGTCTAATTTAGATATGCTGAACGAAAGTAGCAAAGAAATAATTGTTAGACGTTATTTTAGAGATGAGAGTTTAGATGAAATAAGTGCTGACTTAGGAATAAGTAAAAGCTCTATAAGCAATAGGCTTCTTAGAATTAGGAAAAAGCTAAAGCATGCATTTATAGGAGGAAAATTATAATGAGTAATGATTTTATGAATATTAATTTTGAAGATATAAACTTAGATGAATATAAATCTATAGAAATGAAATTCTCTAAAGAAGAAAAAGACAATATAAAGAAGAATTTAAGAAGCAAAATTATAAAAAGAAAAAATATAAGAAATGGTTTAGTAGCAGCTGCAGCAGCTGTAGCAATATCAGTAGTATTAGGATTTAATGGAGGTAATGTAGTAGCAAAGGTATTACCTGCATTTGATAAAATTTATGCAGGTCTTGGATTTAAATCAGAGTATTTATCAAAATCAGCTTATATAGGAAAAACCTATGAAGAAAATGGTATAAAAGTTACTCTAGAAAATCTTGTAGCAACAAAGCATATAATAAAAGTAGCTTTGAAAGTACAGTATGGTGATAAGTGGGCAAAAGCACAAAAACCTTCAGTGTTTTTTGGATACAGTATTAATGGTAAAAAATTAGAAACTGGGTCATTTGGAGGTTCTAAGAATATTGATGATAACACAGAACTTAAGGTTCTTAATTTTTGTGATACAGATAAAGAGTTTCCTAGCAAGTTAGATTTTAAAATTGAGGCTTTTAGTGATGCTTTTAAGAATCCGTTAGTATGGAATATAAATCAAGATTTTTCAAAGAATTTTAAGGAAACTATTGAGAAACAAGTGACTATGTCTAAGAATATAGGAGTAACCATTAATCATATTGAGTCTAGTTCAGTGGGAACTATTATTAATAGTAACAAATGGTTAGGAGAATCTAATGAAAATTATTTTTTAAAGATAGATAATAAGATATATCCTTTAACAGGAGGTGGTAGTGGTAATGAAAATAGTAAAAATTATATGATGTATGCTGAGAATATTGGTTATGATGCTATTAAAAATGGTAAAAATATTTCACTTGTAAAACATTCTATTAAAAAAATAGAAGATGATGATAAGCTAAAAAATATGACTAAGGAAGAAGGTATAGAATATGATAATAAAATAGAAAAACAATTAGATAATCTTCCTAAAGGAGAAATTCAAGGAGTAGTTTATACAAAAGAAATTACATTTAAAAATGGGAATAAGGCTGAAATTTATAATATAGAGAGAAAGAATAAAAAAATTCGTGTTTATATTAAAGGAAATGACAAGAAGCAAGTATTTAGCGCGATTTCACGCTTATACACAAGTACAGGGGAGTTAGTTGAGAGTATAGAAGACAATGGCGTTGGATATATTGCGGAATTTGATGACATATCACAGGAGAATGTAGCAATTAAAATGACAATTGATATATTAAATTACGAAGGATATTATAATGAAGATGAATCAAGACTTACATTAAGATAAGCATAAGAAATTGAAAAATTAATGGAGAAGGTATATATATTTGAGTTTAGACAAATTTATATACCTTTATTTATAAGTAAGTTAAATACATAATGTAAGTATTTACTGCCTAAAGTATACTTTAGAGGTGACATTATGAATATATATAATATTTTCTTCCAAGCAGAAAAGTTAAATATAATTGAATTATTTATTAGAGCATCTATTTTATACTTTGTTTTATTTGGTTCAACTAAGGCAATGGGATTTCGCCAGCCTGGTATATTAACTCCATACAACTTCTTAATGGCGGCAGGTATTAGCTACATTGCAGCTTCTCGTATGGTTAATCCTAAATCAAGAGTAGTAGATTCAATAGCAATAATAGTAGTGTATGCTTTAATAAATTTATTTATTTCATACTTATATTTTAAAGCTCCATCTATTGTTTCTCAAAAACCTATAATACTAGTTAAAAACGGAAAGTTGCTAAAGAATAATCTTTCAAAAGCAAAGTTAACAATCGATAATTTATTTTCTATACTAAGACAAAAAGATGCACATAATCTTGAAAAAGTAGTATACAATTGTTCCCTTACTAACTTTGTTTTTTGGCATTATATAATTGATTTAATATCTCAAAAAAATAGAAATTTATCTTTATTTTTTAATGGCAAACCCATAATTTTGATAGATGATGGGCAGATAATAAGAAGGAATTTGAGAAAACATTTCATAAACGTTGATTTACTTATGAGTGAATTAAGACTTAAAAATATTTTTGATATTTCGGAAGTTAAATATACAATTCTAGAGCCTAATGGTCATTTTAGTATTATAAAAAAAGAACCTCATAGACCAGTTACTCCAAAGGATTTTAATCTGCTTTCTAAATATGTAGATTTACCTTTAGTTATTATCAATGATGGTAAATTATTTGAAGAAAATCTAATTAAATCAGGAGTAGATAAAAAATGGCTTATGAATAATTTGTCAATGTATAATGTAGATGATATAAAAAACATTTACATTGCTACTATAGACAGTCCTAGAAAGTTATATGTTTCTAAAAAAGAGTAACAACAAAGATCCAAGTAATACCAATTTAGTGCTTGGATTTTACAGGGAAAAGTGATATAATTGTAACATCAAGTGACATATAAATCACTATGGAGGTGTAAAAATGAAAAAAACTAGATATTTAAATTACATGGGATTTTTGGGATTCCTAGGATTTGGCGGCTTTGAGTACTTCTATAATCATAATATTGGTTCTTTAGGCAATTTTGCGTTCTTTGGGTTCTTTGGTTATTTTTGGATAAGTAGCCTTGCAAATGAGATGGAGGATGAAAGATATGTTGAAAATTCCAGAAATGCAAAAGCTTTTGCTTTAAACATTGCTGTCATTGAGTTTATTATTCTGTTTTTAATAGCTCCATTAAATTTTGTTACCAAAGAACTTTTAACTGCTGTTAGCGCTTTATTTTTTTCTTTATTAATTATATCCTATGCAGTTACATTTTATAGATTTGAGAAAATGTAGGTGTAATATGGCTGAATTTAAATGTTACTTAAAAAAATACCGTCAACTTGCTGAAATGACACAAGAAGAGTTAGCAAACAGAGTAAATGTGAGACGAGAAACAATTATACGTCTGGAAGCAGGCAAATATAATCCCTCACTCAAATTAGCAATTGATATATCAAGAGCAGTAAAAGCACCAATTGAAGAAATTTTTGTTTTTGATTGATTTACTGTTATGAGCATAATCCAATAATTCTAAAATAGATAGTTAGTAAAAGAGATTATATTTTACTAGCTGTTTTTTCTTAAGAAAAGTAAAACTGATTAATAAAATTACATTACTTATGTTATAATAATTTACAATGGTAACATGTATATGTGAATTTAATAGTAAAAATTTATTTATAGATGAAGCAATAACAGTATATGAAAGAATCAGAGAGGCGATGATGTAATGGCAGTAAAAATTTTAACAGATAGTACAAGCTATATAGATAAGACTATTGAAAATCAATTAGATATAAGAGTAGTTTCTTTAAACGTAATATTTGGAAACGAAAGTTTTAAAGAAAGAGAGATAGATAATGAAGTTTTTTATAAAATAATGGAGGAAAAAGGTATTCCAACTTCTTCCCAACCTTCTGTACAGGAACTATATAACGAGATGGAGAAGATTGTGCAAAATGGAGATTCTATTCTTTGCATTTTTATATCGTCACATATGAGTGGTACCTATTCCACTGCACATGCGGTAAGAGAGATGATTTTAGAGGTATATAAAAATGCTGAAATAGAAATAGTGGATTCCACTTCAAATTCTATGCAGCTTGGTTTTTCAGCAATTGTAGCAGCAAGAGCGGCATTAGAAGGTAAAAATTTAGGCCAAGTTAAAGAAATAGCGCAAGAAAATATAAAAAGAAGTAGATTTCTATTTATTCCAGATACACTTGAATATCTTCAAAAAGGTGGAAGGATTGGTCGTGCAAGTGCTTTAATCGGTAATTTTTTAAAGATTATTCCTATTTTAACTGTAGAAAATGGGATAACTACAGTCTTAACTAAGGTTAGAACAAAGAAAAAAGCAATAGCTACAATGATTGATAAGATGTGTGAGGATATTAAAAAGTATGGATTAGGAGAAATTGTTGTACACCATATTAATGCTTATGATGAAGCACTGGAACTTGCAGAGGAATTAGAAGAAAAACTAAAAATTAAAATTGGAATATGTTCAATAGGACCAGTTATTGGAACTCATGTTGGACCTGGTGCCATTGCTATTGTGTATTATACAGAAAGAAATATGAGATAATCAAAATTATATAATAAATATTTTATTTTTTTCTATTTTTGTAATGGGGGCACATCTTAGAACAGCTTCCACAGCTGCTGCATTGGTTGCTGTTATTTTTTATTTTTTTATACAGGATATAAACAGCAGAAACAATTATTGCAGCAGCAATAAAAACCTCACAAAAATTCTTAAAATCCATAAAAATACCTCATTCCTATATTATAAAATAAAAATGAAACTATCCAAGCGGTAGCAAATTGGTAAAATACTGAGGTTAAAGCCATCTTAGTTCCGAATTCCTTTTTTAAAGTTATTATAGTTGAGGCACAAGGAGTGTATAAAAGAATAAAAAGTAAAAAACTTAAAGATGACATTGTATTAAAATGCTGCACTATAGTTGTTGAGAGATTACCACCATATAAAACTCCTAAGGTACCTGCAATAACTTCCTTACCCATTAAACCAGTGAGCAGTGAAACTGAATTCTGCCAGTTTCCAAAGCCTAGAGGATTAAAAATAGGTGAAATTGATTTTCCTATAAAGGCTAAGAAACTTTCGTTTATATTTACCATACCTTTAAAACTAAAATTAGAAAGTGTCCAAGTTATAATAGACATTGAAAATATAATAGTTCCGATTTTCTTTAGAAATCCTTTACCTTTTTCCCATGTATGCACAAGCAATAGTTTTAAATCTGGCATTGTGTATGCTGGCAGTTCGTCAATATATGGTTCGTAATCCGCTTCCTTCACTAGAAGTTTAAAAATTAAGCTGTAAATAAAGGCTATAAGCACACCAGTGGCATACATAAAGGCGAGAACTATAATTTCCTTTTCGTGAAAAAATATAGTAGCAAAAAGCATATAAACAGGAAGCTTTGCATTACAGGACATAAGTGGTATCAGTAGTGCTGTAATATTTCGCTCTCTTTCATCTTCAATGTTTTTGGCAGCTATTAAAGCTGGCACAGAACACCCAAAGCCTATTATCATTGGCATAAATGATTTACCAGATACTCCACCCATATTCATAATTCTATCCATAAGGAAGGCAACTCTATTCATATATCCGCTATCTTCTAAAAAGGATAATATAGAAAATAGTGTTAGTATTACTGGAAGGAATACCAATACTGAGCTTATACCAGATATAATTCCATCGATTAAAAGTGACTTAAACCAAGGGCTTTGATGAGATAATAATTTATCAACGAGAGGTATGGTGTAGTCAAATAATGCACTTCTTAAAGCATCGGAAAGGGGAGTGCCTACCCAAGAAAATACTATCTTAAAAATAAAGAAAACAATGCATATAAAAATAGGATATGCTAAGTATTTATTTAAAACAATCCGGTCTATTTTTTCAGTTATATTAACTATATTATACTCCTTAATACTTACACAAGAATCTAATATTTGTTCTATATAGGAGTACATATGTTTTTCAGTCTTTATGTTTTCAGGTAGGAGATTAGGCAGTGAAAAATTAGCTTCTTTTATATATTTATGCATAACCCTCACCTGATGTTTATTAAGTTTATCTATAGGTATAATTTTAATTCCTAACATATGTGAAAGTTTTTCATGATCTACATGTATGCCATTTTTTTCAGCTTTATCAACGGTATTTAAAATCATTACTATTGGTATACTTAACTTAGTTAACTGTAAAGTCAAATAAAGGTTTCTTTCTAAATTTGCAGCATTTACAATGTTAATTATCAAGTCCACTTTATTTTCTCTTATATAATCAATAAATAATGCTTCAGTTTTAGAATTAGTATCTATAGAATAAATTCCAGGAAAAGCAACTATTCTAGTATTTTTATCTATAAATCCTTGCTGCTTATCTATTTTAGAATTTCCTTCCTCATCTGATTTTTGCTGCACATGAGCAATTTTATTAAAAAAGGTTTCTTGTCCAACATTTGGATTACCAATTAAAGCACAAACAGTCATACTTTGCTCCTTATCTATAAGTCTTATTATAATGAAGTTATTTTATTGCATGTTTATGACACACTAAAATGCACATACCACAATTATTACATAATTTTGTATTAATATATTAATTATACCAGCAGAATGGTAGTAAATGAAAGTCATTCCCATAACAAATATTAATTTATGTTTATATAAAATAGTAAAAAATAGTTTCGTGGGGTATAATGTAATATTATAGTAACATAGAAATTTTATAGAATGGCAGGGGACTTAAAATATATGAAAAGATTAAAAATAACAACATTAATAGTGATGTTAATAGCTATAGTTATTTCATCAGCAGTATATATAAAGGGAACTGCATCAAAATTTGATAACTCTAAAAAAAATGAAAGCACTATAACTACAAAAGTACCTGAGGACGATGGGCTTACATTTTCTGTTTTAGGAGATGTGCATGGGAATGCTGCTAAGTTAGATAATGCCATTAATGATTTGTACAATGTAAAAGGGAATATGGATGCAATGATATTAAATGGTGACAATGTAGATCAAGGCCTAAAAAGTCAGTATGATGCAATAAAAAATACTTTAAATAGAGATCGTGAACTATTACCTAAAACCATAATTAAAAATATCGGCAATCATGATTATTTTGATTATCAAAAAGGGCCGAATAAATCTGAGGATGTTGAGAAATTTAAAAATATGTATTTGGAGTTCGCTGGTGAAAAGTCAGTATACCATGATACTTGGATCAAGGGTTATCACTTTATATCTTTAGGGTCCGAATCTGGGAATACTAAGGAATTAGGTGCAGTAAATGCCTTTTTATCTCAAAAGCAATTAGATTGGTTAAAGGAAAAATTAGCTGAAAAACACGAAAAGGGAAAACCTATTTTTGTATTTTTACATCAGCATTTAAGCACAAGTATAAAAGGATGGATAGGAGTAGAGCAGAGAAGGGAACTTAACAAAATTTTATCATCATATCCGGAAGTTATCTTGTTTACATCCCATACTCATGTTTTGTTAAGTGTAGATAATATAAAACAAAATCAGCCTTTTACTACAGCTCACACAGGAGCGGTAAGTTATGCCATACTTCCTGAAGACTATAGAATAAAAAGACTTTATGATGAGAGCCAAGGCTTATATGTTGAAGTAAAGGGAAACAAGACTACTATTAAGGGAAGAGATTTTGTGAAAAAATCTTGGATATTTTCAAAAGAGATTTCAAGTGCAGGAGAATAAGTTTTAAAGAAAAGAGTTTTTATATATTCTTATAGGAATACTAACCAGAAAGTTAGCTTATACGAAGGGATATATTTATAGTTCTGCAGTAAGATTAAATACTTTTTCTATGGGTCTTAGCGAAGGATTGCAGAAAAGACTTAGAACTTAGATAGTGTTTGAGCGTAGCGAGTTTATCTAAGTCTTAGTTTTTTCTACAATACAAGCTTTAGACTCATTAAAAAGTATTTACGTAACCAGGAACTATAAATATATCCCGGAGTATAAGCTGACTTTCGGTCTATTTCCCTACATTTTACAATAGAAGTATATTTTCTTTTTCACACTCTTCAATCATTTCTTGTGGCCATAAAGCTGCTTGAACTTCGCCTATATGAGCCTTTCTTAAGAAGAACATACAAATTCTTGATTGACCTATACCGCCACCGATTGTATATGGAAGCATTTTGTTTATAAGCATTGTGTGATATTCAAGCTCTCTTCTATCTTGGCATCCACTAAGGTCTAATTGTCTTATAAGAGCTTCTTCATCAACTCTTATGCCCATTGATGATAGTTCAACAGCTCTATCAAGAATTGGATACCAGAAAAGTATATCTCCATTTAATTCCCAATCATCATAATCTGGTGATCTACCATCGTGTTTTTCTCCTGATTTTAAAGTCTTGCCTATCTGAGATATGAATACTGCTCCAAATTCTTTTGCTATAGCATCTTCTCTTTCCTTTGGAGTAAGTTCTGGATATTTATCTTCAAGCTCTTGTGAAGTTATAAATGTGATTTTCTCAGGAAGTATTTCTTCTATAGCAGGATATAACTGGTGAATAAATTCTTCTGTATCCTTAAATACTTTATAAATAGCTTCTACTGTGTTTTTTAAGGTTCCTAATGTTCTATCTGCTTTGTCTATAACTTTTTCCCAATCCCATTGATCAACATATATTGAATGAAGGTTATCGAGATCTTCATCTCTTCTTATAGCATTCATATCTGTGTAAATTCCTTCTCCAACATTAAAGCCATATCTTTTAAGTGCTATTCTTTTCCACTTTGCAAGTGACTGAACGATTTCTATATCTGAATCATCTATAGCTTTTGCATCAAAAGCTACAGGTCTTTCAATACCACTTAAGTTGTCATTTACACCTGTGCTGCGTTTTACAAATATAGGTGCTGAAACTCTTGTAAGGTTAAGTTCCTCTGCAATTCTTTTTTCAAAGAAATCTTTAAGTTTTTTTATCCCAATTTCAGTTTCTATTATATTATGAACTGGTTTATATCCTTCCGGTTTGATTAATGAACTGTACAACATTTCCATAGTTTTTTCCTCCTACAAATTGATAATTTAAATTACTATGTTTTTTACAATAAAAAAAGCCTTTTCATCCCATAAAAGGGACGAAAGGCAAACTTCCGCGGTACCACCCAAATTAGCTAAATAGCTCACTTTAAATCAGTACAGAATAAAAATTCGATACTGTCCAATATTTAACGGGTTGGCTCCGTCTAAGCCTACTTTCAAAGGATTTCGGTTAGAAACTCCGAGACGTTCTTCATATATAGGTATCATATCAGGCTTCCACCATTCCCGACTCTCTATAAATATCCCTATAACTACTCTTCTCTTCATAGTATTTAAGTTCGTTGTATTTATTATTGTTAACTGTTGAGTAAATTATAATTCTATTTTTTAAATATGTCAATATTAATTTTTTACTTTTTTAATAAAATTATTAGAGAAATGAAAATAAATGTGTGAATTTACACTAGTGTTTCTTAGTGTTTGGGTGATATTTTTGATAAATTGTTATTTGCAAAATATCAAAAAATAACTTAAGTTTAAAAGAAAATAATCTTTAAACACCTATAAGCTCAAAAGCAAAACCTTAAAGCTAATTGGGAAATAGGTTAGAAAATATTTTAAAATTAGAGAATCATATTTCCTAGGGAATAAATGTATTTAATTCCATTAATAAGGTAAAAAGCGTATGCTCTTTATGTGTATATATTAAAGAATTTTATAGAGCAATAGAGTAATTTATGATACTATAATTTTTAGAACAAACCTTAAAGGAGGACAAGTAACATGATAAAGCTTATTGCAACTGACATGGATGGTACTCTGGTAAATGATCAGGGAAAAATAAATGAAAAGATATTTGATTTAATAAATAATCTAAATGAAAAAGGTATAAAATTTTTAGCAGCAAGTGGAAGATCTTATGATCAGCTTAATAAAAACTTTGAAAAAGTAAATACAAATATGATATTTATTGCACATAATGGCGCTCTCATAAAATATAATAGGAACGGTAAAACATTGTATTCAAATTGTATTTCTCAAGAGGATATACAGGAAGTAATAAATTTTGAGCGTGAATTTGGTGAAGAGTTGTTTTTATTTGGGGCAGAAGATGGATATATAGTAAATCCATCGGAGACAATATTACATCAATTCAATGCTTTTGGAGTTAAAGCAGTAGTTCTAGAATCCTTTAGTGAAGTAAAGGCTCCTATTTATAAAATGACCTATTATGCAAAAGATGGGGTAAAAGCACCTATGCTTCAATACTTAAGAAATAACCTTAATGATAACCTTGAATTTGTTGTATCAGGGGATTGTTGGATAGATATAATGAACAGGGGGGTAAGTAAGGGAAATGCCATAAAAATACTTCAGGAAAAGTTTAAAATAGAAGAGAAGAGTACAATGGTTTTTGGGGATTATTATAATGATCTAACCATGTTTAAAACAGCACACTATAGCTATGCTATGGAAAATGCTCCAGAAGATGTGAAAAAACATGCTAACTTTGTAGCTAAAAGCAATAATGATGATGGTGTTTATAATGTAATTTATAAGTATGCGTCTTCAATTTAGAAATACTTAACTCAGAGGTGGGGATGTTTTAAAATTAGAGCTCCATAAATTTTGGGCTAGCTAGCTTTATTTCAATATGAAGTATATAATTAGAATGTCCTTGGGAAAATTAAGAAAAGGATAAGAAAATAAATTAAAGGTGGTACTATATGAGAAACTTAAAAATGTCAATTGAGTATGACGGAACTAGATATAAAGGATGGCAAAAGCAAAAAGGCGATGTTCCAACTATACAAGCTAAGATAGAAAATGTGTTATCTAAAATGACAGGGGAAGATATCCAGGTAGTAGGTTGTGGAAGAACTGACTCAGGGGTACATGCTGAAAATTATATAGCAAATTTCCATACTAATTGTACTCTAACTGTAGATGATATGTTAAATTATTTATATGAATTTTTGCCTGAAGATATAGTAGTAAAGTCCATGAAAGATACAACAGAAAGATTTCATGCAAGATATAATGTGAAATCAAAAACTTATGTATATAGAATAAATAATAATAGATTTAGAAATGTATTCAATAGAAAATATGCTTATCATACTGATGAAGAACTAAATCTAAATGAAATGAGAAATGCAGCAGAGATTTTAATAGGAACCCATGACTTTAAGAGCTTTACTAGCTTAAAGTCCAGCACAAAATCCACTGTTAGAACTATTAATTATATACATATAACAGAAGATGACGGAATGATAGAGATTGAGGTAAATGGGAATAGTTTCTTGTTAAATATGGTAAGAATTATTACAGGAACTCTTCTAGAAGTAGGTAAAGGCAATCTTAAGAAAGCCGATATGGAAAGAGTATTAAATGAAATGAAGAGGTCAGAAGCAGGACCAATAGCTCAGGCAAAGGGCTTATGTTTAAAAAGCATTCAATACTAAAGGTAAATTTCTATTAAAACAAGATTTAATTTATAAATTTAAACCTGTCAGTATAAAAACTGGCAGGTTTTTTGGTATAATATTTTTAGACGGTTATGTCTAATTCAAGAGGAATACAATTTAATTGGTAATCCTTTTCATATATAATAAAGCATTAGTAGATATATTAGACAAAGCTATTGATATTAAGCTAATTTGTCGAGATATTATGATTTGTAGAAAATAGACAGAGCAATGATTGCTGATTTAGAGGGGGGAATATAATGAGACTTGTGCCAATACAATATGCTAAAGCGGGAAGTTTTTTGGCGAAAACTATTTATGATGACAAAGGCGCGGTTTTATTAAGAGAAGGTGTAAAGCTTACTGAAAATTATATTAAAAGAGTAAAACAATTAGGTATATTCAGTATGTACATAAATGATAAATATAGTGATAAGGAAGTTGAGGATTTAATAAAGCCAGAATTAAGACAAAAGGCTATTAAAACTATAAAGGATACTTTTTACAGTTTTGATAAGTTCAATCTGGATTCAGGAAAAAGCAGTGCACGGGATAAAAAACTTATGGTGGAAAAACAAAATTATTTTAAGTCTATTGGTGAAGTTGTTAATGAAATTATGGGGGAGCTTCTTGGTAGAAGAACTGTTTTAATTAATATTGTAGATATAAAAAGTACAGATAGCTATACTTACCAGCATAGTGTTAATGTGGCTGTTCTATCCTTGGTAATAGGCATACAACTACAATTAGATAAGAAAAAATTATATGATTTATGCTTAGGAGCACTTATTCATGATATAGGTAAGGCACTTATACCAGAAAATATATTACTGAAAAATGATAAGCTTACAGAAGAAGAAATTAAAATTGTGAGAGAACACACAAAGAGAGGATATGATTTTTTAAAAGGTAGTGTAGATATATCAGCAGTTTCCAGAATCATAGCCTTGCAGCATCATGAAAGAGAAGATGGAAAAGGATACCCAGATAAGAGAAGCAATGATGAAATAAATCAATTAGCTAAAATAGTGGCAGTTGCAGACGTGTATGATGCACTGACATCAGACCGCCCTTATAGAAAAGCTATGAGTCCTAATGATGCAGTAGAATACATTATGGCAAATGGACAAACACAGTTTAGTTATGAGGTAGTCAAAGCTTTCAGCAGGTCTATAGTCCCATATCCTGAAGGAACTATAGTGAGATTAAGCAACGAAGAAATAGCAGTAGTAGAAGAAGCTTTTCCTAATTTTACACTAAGACCTAAAGTTAAAATTATAAATAAAAAAAATGAAAAAGGTGAAGACTTGTATAGAGATCTTAGATGTGAATTGGGTTTAGTTATAAAGGGTCCAGAGTACGAAGTTACAGAATAATAAAGTATAAATGAGATTAAGAGAGAAATTTCTTAATCTTTTTTTATTCTATAGGAATTTATAAAATTTAATAATTGAGGATAACTTTCATAACACAATTCACATTGAATATAATT
Organism: Clostridium nitrophenolicum; assembly: GCF_055391695.1. Lineage (NCBI taxonomy): Bacteria > Bacillati > Bacillota > Clostridia > Eubacteriales > Clostridiaceae > Clostridium > Clostridium nitrophenolicum. The sequence continues at coordinate 3,597,781 of NZ_AP042469.1, read as the reverse complement.
AAAAATTCTTTTCCTGTAGAATAAAAAACAAGGGTGCAAGGAAAGTATTTCTATAGACTACTTGACATTACCAAGTAGCAGATGTAGAATTTAAACATAAGCTATTATGTAATACAAAGTAGGTGATTTAGTGGCTAATACTACACAGATGTTAAAGGGACTTCTTGAAGGATGCATTCTAAAGGTAGTAAATAACAATGAAACATATGGCTATGAAATATGTGAGAAATTAATAGAATTTGGTTTTAAAGATATTTCGGAAGGTAGTGTATATCCTATACTTATAAGATTAGAAAAGAAAAAATTATTATATTCTGTTATGAAAAAATCTCCTTTAGGACCTATGAGAAAATATTATTACCTTACAGAAGAAGGTGTTACCGAATTAAAGGAGTTTATATCATCATGGGAAGAAATTAAAAAAAACATTGATAATGTATTGGAGGAGTAAACTATGTTATCTGCAATTCGATTAAAAAGAATTAGATTTAAGGAGCAGAAAAAATTGAGTGAAGGAAATTTACGTTTATATAAGAATATAACTGAGTATATTCAAAGCAGCAACTTAACTCTTGGTGAGAAAGAGGAAATTTTGCAGCAAATTATGGATATGATGCTGCAGGCTCAAATTGAAGATAAATCTATAGATTTGTTTATTGGAAAAGACTATGAGGTATTTTGTAAATCAATTATTGATGAATACAATAATAGCAAGAGTACTCCATACAAAATAATTATTTATATACAAAAATATTTAGCGTTAATGATCTTTATTGCAGTTGTAATGGGTGTTTCTAACGTTCTTAATAATGATTCTGTTAATCTAACTATTACTATGGATCAATTTATACAAACAAATATATGGTGTATATTTATAATATTTATTTTAAGACTTAAAAAACAGGGAACTGTATCTGTTCTTCCTGCATATGTTCCTGATTATATTCCGGGACATAAAAGAATAAATTCTAGAATCAATATAAATGATAAAAGCATTATAGGGCCTATAGCCATTCTCATGATTATTATGTTTAGTGTAAAGTCTATAATTGAAAAGCTTTTTGGGTTGAATACTATGAATTATAATATTAACTTATATGATAATATTTACTGTATAGTTACTATACTTGCAGTAGTTGGATTAATGGAAATATATAAAAGAACATGTGACAATAAATAGTTTTTGGATAAACAGAAACTATGGGCAATACAAAAACCGTACTGGAAGTGAATCCAGAACGGCTTTTTTTATTTTACCTGCTTTAATACATAGTAGCAAGGAGTTGCTCCTCTTTCTATATAATCTCCATTTTTCCATTCGAAGAACATATACTTTTCTCCGTGTATGTTTTTTATTGTATATTTTGATGCTGTTTTAAACTCTTTATTAATTACTAATCCATTTGTCCAGGAGAGGTGTATACTAGCTGTCTTACCATTTTCGTTGGTAGTTGTGCCTTCCATAAGCAAATCTCCTTTTTCATTAAAAGTCAAATTAGATATGCATAGGTCTGACTTCCATTTTTGGACGCCTGGTTTAAAGTTTTCGATTTTTTGAACAAAGTCTACGCTTTCCCATTTGCCTATAACCTGAGAATCATTCACAAATGGATAGTCTATTTTGTCGGTTCTAGTTTTTACTTCTTCTCCAAACATATTAGTTGTAAGAGAAGGAGTAGAACTTATCTTTTTTAGCACATAGTATCTAGGCTTCATGCCCCTTAGAGTATAATCTCCGTTTTTCCATTCGAAGAACATATAAGTTGAGCCATTTATATCTTTGATTAAATATTTGCTGTCAGTTTTGTCCGCAGGGTCAAGAATATGATCTTTTGTCCAGGTGAAAGCTGTTTTTGAAACTTTACCATCACTTGTAAAGTTTAATTCTTTAACAAATAAATTACCTTTAAAGCTTTTAGTATCCACTTTAAAATCCTCTATGTTAGCTACAAAGTCTACACTCTGCCATCTACCAATTATTTGAGGGTCGTTGACAAAAGGATAATCAATTTTATCTACATGTACAGCTTTACTTTTTTTAAAGGGAGATGCCTTTGCATCTGTGAGAGCAGTACAGCCTAAAATCAACAAAGCTGCTAGCGCAAATGCAGAGAACTTATAGGCCTTTTTATTAAATAGTTTAATCATAATAATTCTCTTTTTTACTTCAGATTTATTATTTACCATAGAGGCAATTCCAGGCACTTGAGTAGGTTTTGAAAGTCGCTCTATAAGGCTTATGATTGTAAGTCCATAATCCTTTACTTCTTCGTCCTTTGTATAGGAAAGCGCAAGAGAATCACAACAGATTTCCATGTCTTCGCACATTTTTTTAAGTCCATATTGAACAATTGGATTGAACCAATGAATTACTTTTAATATGTTTATAATCCAATTTGTAATTATATCTTTACGTTTTAAATGAGATAACTCATGGAGAAATACATATCTTAGTTTATCCACAGATAATACATCCAGAATGTTTTCAGGAAGCAGTATTACAGGTTTAACATAACCAAATAAGGCAGGAGTTCTAATCTCTCTCGTCTTAATTAATGATATATTCTTATCAATCTTCATTTGCTGTTTACATTGTTCTAGTATTGATATAACTTCTTTGTTACAAAATTTAGGATGCTTTTTTATTCTAGTTCTCAGTTTTATATTTACCAGAACTATATATAGGCTAATTATAAATATACCAAGTAACCATATAAAAGCTAGAGTTGCTGCAAATGACCAATTGAAAGATGCAGGATTACTGCTGCTAAGATTCGGTGAAGTTAAATTACCTAGTACAGCGCCTTGATTGTATATATAGCTGAGAGTATCTGTACTATATGACACAATGCTACCAACTTCGTTTTTCCCCATAGCAAATAATAAGTAAGGGAGCTCCCTTATTCTAGTCATAAGGTTAAAAATGCTAAAAGAGCTTCTAGGTAACGTAGGCATTATCAAACGCAATACTACAATGAACCATAGAGCATATTGAAACTTTACACCTAGCTTACCCTTAAATAATTTTCTTAGCATAAGTATTAAAAGTATAAGAGTACCAGCTATAATAGATACTTGGAATATCATTTTGAACAAATCGCTAAAGAAACCAATCAACCCATACATAATACTATTTCCTCTCATCTAAAATGCGTTTTAAATCTTCTATGTCTTCCTTAGATAAATCGCTTTCTTTTATAAAGTTTACCAACATGCTTTTTAAAGCACCATTATAAACCTTGCTTAAGAAGGATTGATTTTCTGCCTTTATACATTCATTTTCTTCCACTAACGAATAGTAAAGATATCTTCTTCCATCTTCTTTGAAGCCTAACACATTTTTGTTTACCAGTCTGTTTATTAGTGTCTTAATTGTTTTAGGACTCCAATCTGTACTTTGTTCTAAAGCTTCAATTATTTGATTTGAAGTACAAGGTGAACTTGCCCATACAATTTTAAGCACTTCCCATTCTGCCTCTGATATTTTAGGTATTTGTTTCATAAAGAGTCACTCCTTTTTTAAAAGAATTACGATTGTAATCTGTATTTAGTTTACGACCGTAATCCAAAGTTGTCAATATACAAATAAGTATAAATATTACATTTAAGCAGGCATCCAAAATCTTAAGTAGGCATCTAAAATCTGTGATTTTTAGATGATCACTTACACAGAGTGCTGATTTGAAGTGAATCGCTTACTCAGCGAGTACTCATTCGACGAAAGGAGAAGGAGTTTCATTGTAATTAACATAGAAGAAAGTCATTTTTCATCCTATGTGACCGTAATATAAAAAAGCTTGCTGATAAATATCAACAAGCCTTTACAAAGTGATTACTCTATTAAAAGTTCATTATCTTTAAATTTTCCTATGGAGACTTTTCCATTGGCATACACATACATGCCATTACCTTCTCTTATATCCTTGTCCCAATCGCCTATATATTTATCGCAATCTATCCAAGTATGAATGCCTTTGCCATGACGTAAGTCCTTTTTCCAATAGCCAACATAGGTTTCTCCGTCAGCCCAAGTAAAAATACCATATCCGCATTTTTCACCTTTTTCCCATTGCCCCTCATACTTATCGCCATCAGGCCAGGTGTATATGCCATATCCATGCTGTAAATCGTCTTTCCATTGACCTATGTATTTTTCACCACATGCCCAAGTGAAAGTACCTTCGCCATTCATTTCATTGTTTTCCCATTGCCCTACATATTTGCTGCCATCATTATAAAAGTAAGTTCCTTGACCATGCATTTTACCATCCTTACGTTCACCTACGTAATTGCCGCCGTGAACGTGTTTCTTTGGACCTTTATTATTTATTTTCAAATTAGTTAATTCTGTAGTGGATATTTTTATTTTTTTCATACTTGATTCTCCTCATATTATTAATGTTGATAGTAAGGTCTAGTATTTTTAAATATTGAAAATCATTATCAATTACACATCACAAATTAAATTATACCACCACAACAAATTATTTTCTATATTATTATAATGATATTTTCTATTTTATTGTCTTCCATAAATTAAAAAGCTAACCACCACATCTTAAAAAATTTAAACGAAATTTTGAAATAAATTCTTCAAATTTATCTTCCTCAACATGAAAGGTAATTAAAGTATGATGAAGTTTTAATGATCCCATCATAGACCAAACTTCATAACCTACTTCTACCTCCCAATAAGGGCCCTTAAAGACTTCTTGATTTTCTGTTTTACCACCAATACTAAGAAAGTACTTTATAAAATCTTCTCTATAAATTCCACCCATTTCAAGAGTTTTTGTTACTATCATATATATCACCTTCTTAAGCTATTCAATAGTACTAATTATAATATAGACTAAAATTTGAAAATATCCAATATTAAACTTCATAGCTATAATAAAGAGCTCTTGACATCATTTTTTAAAAGATATAAAATTATGCTGAAATAAAGTAATTGGAGGGGTTTTCATGGTAAAAGAAAAGGGCAATATTTCAATCAATACGGAAAATATTTTTCCAATTATAAAAAAGTGGTTGTATTCTGACAAAGACATATTTTTAAGGGAGCTTATAAGTAATGGTTGTGATGCAATAAGTAAAGTAAAAAGACTATCTTCCATAGGTGAAGCAAAGATACCTGAGGAAACAAAATATGAGGTAATTGTTTCAGTAAATAAAGAAAATAAAACATTAAAAATTATTGACAACGGTATAGGAATGACTGAAGAAGAAATTAATAAATACATAAATCAGGTAGCTTTTTCTGGTGCAGAAGACTTTATTGCAAAATATAAAGATAAAATGGATGAGTCTAACCAAATAATAGGACATTTTGGATTGGGATTTTATTCTGCATTTATGGTGTCTGATAAAGTTGAAATCGATACTCTTTCTTATGTAGAAGGTTCAGAAGCTGTAAAATGGATTTGTGATGGTGGTACTGAATATGAAATAACTTCATCACAGAGAAATGAAAGAGGAACTACTATTACCTTATATATAAGTGAAGATAGTAAGGAATTTTTAGAGGAATACAAGGTAAGAGAAGTTATCAGTAAGCATTGCTCATTTTTGCCTGTAGAAATATTTATTGAGAATGAAAATGCAAAAAGTGAGGAAAAAGATAATGAAAGACAGCCTTTAAACGATACAAATCCTCTATGGTTAAAAGCTCCAAAGGACTGTACTGAAGAAGAATACAAAGATTTTTATAAAAAAGTATTTTTTGATTTTAATGAGCCATTGTTTTGGATTCACTTAAATGTAGATTATCCATTTAATTTAAAAGGAATACTATATTTCCCTAAACTAAAACACGAATTTGAAGCAACAGAAGGTCAAATAAAACTATATAACAATCAAGTATTTGTTGCAGATAATATAAAAGAAGTTATACCAGAATTTCTACTGCTCCTAAAAGGTGCAATTGATTGTGCCGATCTTCCACTAAATGTTTCAAGAAGCTTTTTACAAAAGGATAGCAATGTTAAAAAGATTTCTAGACACATTGTAAATAAGGTAGCAGACAAATTGACTACCCTTTATAAAAATGAAAGAGATAATTACAACAATTTTTGGAGTAATATCCATATATTTATTAAATATGGATGTCTAAGAGATCAAAAGTTCTATGAAAAGGTAAAAGATATAATCATATTCAAGACTATTAAAGGAGAATATGTAACACTAAAACAATATCTTGAAGCTAATAAAGAAAAGCATGAAAATAAAGTTTTCTACGTAAATGATGAAAAACAGCAAGCTCAGTACATTAAGCTTTTCAAAGAAAATGATTTAGATGCAATTATATTGAACTCTACAATAGATAGTCATTTTATAAGCTTCTTGGAATCTAATGAAAGTGAAGTTAAATTCAATAGAATAGATTCAGATTTATCTGAGACACTAAAAGCTGCTGAAGCTGATAATGATAGTGAAAATAAAGAATTCAATGCAGATGTAGAAAATATATTTAAAAGAGTATTGAACAATGATAAATTAAAAATTTCTATAGAGGCGCTAAAAACTTTTGAAGTACCTGCTATGGTATTACTTTCTGAGCAGTCAAGAAGAATGTCTGAAATGAGTTCTATGTTTGGCGGTATGGATATGAAGGATATGTTCCCTTCAGAGCAAACCTTAGTTATAAATAAAAACAACATACTGATTAAAAAGCTTATTGAGCTTGATAAGATGGAAGATAAAAAAGAAGATGTAAATCTTATTTGTCAGCATATTTATGACCTTGCTATGATAAGCCATAAACAGCTTGATGCAGAGGCGATGTCGCGCTTTATAAGTAGAAGTAATGAAATACTTGCAAAAATTGCAGGTTAATTTGTAAGCATATTGTAAAATTTGGAGGGGATAGCTGTGAAACTAATATCATGGAATGTTAACGGCCTTAGAGCGTGTGTTACTAAGGGATTTTTAGACTATTTTAAAGAGGTGGATGCGGATATATTTTGCATTCAGGAAAGTAAGCTGCAGGAAGGTCAAATAGATTTGCAACTAGAAGGATATCATCAATACTGGAATTATGCTGAAAAGAAAGGATATTCAGGCACAGCTATATTTACAAAAAAGGAACCTCTAAGTGTTGCATACGGAATTGATATTGAAGATCATGATAAAGAAGGTAGAGTTATCACTTTAGAATTCGATGATTTTTATATGATAACAGTTTACACACCTAATTCTCAGCAAGAATTAGCTAGATTAGAATACAGAATGAAATGGGAAGATGACTTTAAAGCTTATTTAAAGTCTTTAGAGGAAAAGAAGCCGATAATTGTCTGTGGAGATTTAAATGTAGCGCATAAAGAAATAGATCTTAAAAACCCTAGTTCAAACAGAAAAAATGCAGGATTTACAGATGAAGAAAGAGGAAAGTTTACTGAACTTATGGATGCTGGGTTTATTGATACCTATCGATACTTTAATCCAGATAAAGAAGGAATGTATTCTTGGTGGTCTTATAGATTTAACGCTAGAAAGAATAATGCAGGGTGGCGTATAGATTACTTCTGTGTTTCAAACTTACTAAAGAATAGACTGGTCAGTGTCGACATTCATACAGATGTTCTAGGGTCAGATCATTGTCCTGTAGAACTTGTTATAAAGTAGGAAGCTATAGATAATCCACCATCGTAATTTATAATTACATATATAAATAATATTATGTGCCCAGTAGATATTTTTTCTATAAGTCTTGTATGGCTATATTATATAAGACTTATAGAAAAGTTTTTGCTGGCATTTTTTTTAAAACTTATTCATTATGAACAAAGTCAAAAGTCTTCTCTTAAAAGAATCTTTTTTAATCCATTCATTTTATATTTTCTATTAATTTTTCATTTATTAATAATTGTTACACATGAACCTTGATATCATTTACAAGATGTGCAGTAGCAATAATTGTATAATACTGAATAATATTTTTAACACTATAGATATCCAACCAGAATATTTGATTTATTAGCGATATTCATAGGGATACCTTGGTTAAGTCAATTATCGAAATCGGATATCTATAGCTATATAAGTATATTAAAGTTTACAACATTATGTTAAATACAGTAAAATTTTAAGTATTTTGTTATTAAGTTAATCGTTAATTCAATAATGATTTTTTAAATTAAGTAATTTTATACAAAGAACTAATTAAGTTATGTAAAAGTATCAGATGGCATTATTTCATGCATGTACGCTACAAAAACATTATGCTAAAATAAAACTACTTTAGATGGTGAGCTCATGAGTTTCAGCAAATATATATTTAAACAATTCAAAATATAATTATGTTTTAGCATAATAAAAAAGGAGCACTATCATGAAGAAGATTATTATTATATTTACCGGTGGAACAATATCCATGAAAAAGAATGAAAATAATAATGCCGCTGTACCAGCTATGAGTGGGGAAGATATATTAAATCATACACCAGAAATTGAGGATATTGCAGATATTCACTTCTTAGATTTTGGCATGATGCCGGGGCCTCACATGACTCCAGAAAAAATGCTGGAATTGTCAAGATTAATAAGTAATAAGGTTGAAATTGAAGGTTATGATGGGGTTATAGTTACTCATGGTACAGATTCGCTTGAGGAAACAGCATATCTTGTAGATTTGACATACAATGGCTCAAAGCCTGTAATATTTGTAGGCTCAATGAGAAATAGTTCTGAACCAGGTTGGGATGGACCTCCAAACTTAATAGATGCTGTGTATACTGCAATATCCGATGAGGCGAGAAATAGGGGTGTTATGGTAGTAATGAGTGGAGAAGTGCATTCAGCTTCTCAGGTAACTAAGACCAATACTCATACATTAGACACCTTTAAGAGCAAGGATTTTGGACCTATTGGTTTTGTAGATAATAACAAAGTTTACTTTTACTATAATTACACTAAAAATCAGTACATATCCACAAAAGAAATAGACAGCAATGTAGATCTTATAAAATGTGGATGTGGTATGGATGATCGTATCTTGAGGTTTTGTGTAGATTCTGGAACACATGGAATAGTAATTGAAGGTATGGGAAGAGGAAACATTCCACCCAAAATGGTTTCTGGAGTTGAATATGCTCTAGAAAAAAATATACCAGTTGTTTTAGTCTCCAGATGCCTTATGGGTAAAGTTCTTGATGATTATGGTTATGAAGGCGCTGGAAGAGAGCTTACCGAAAGAGGAGTAATTCTCGGAGATAATCTTCCAGGACAAAAAGCTAGAATCAAGCTAATGGTAGCATTAGGTGAGACTAAGGACTTGTTTAAAATTAAAGAAATATTTGAGAAGAACTATTATTAATTTGAATTTTAGAAACAAGAAATTATTTTCCTAGGAGGAATGTTTATGGATTCTACAGATTATAGAATTATCGAATTGCTTCTGGAAGATGGAAGAATACCTATGAAGGAACTTTCACAAAAGGTGGCACTCAGTGCTCCTGCAGTAGCAGAGAGAGTAAAGAGGCTTGAAGAAGAAGGAATCATATCAGGTTACAAAGCAGTAGTAGATTATGAGAAACTTGGCAAAAAAATTAATGTGCTTATAAACGTAGGTATGAATGTTCAAAGAAATGAAAAATTTATGGAGTTTATTAAAAACGAGGATTCTATAATTGAATGCCATCATGTTACAGGGCCATACTGTAAGATTTTAAAAGCCAGACTTGAGAATATTGCAAGTCTAGAAAAACTTATTGGAAAGATACAGATGTTTGGCAATACGGAGACATTCATAATACTTTCTTCAGTAGAAAAAGAGCATATAATAAGCGATGATAAAAACATTTAATTAAATTACAGTATTAAAATAACAAATGACTGTTTAATATATCCAATTTGCATAGGGCAAGAGTAGATAATTATTATAAGAGCAATACAACAATATAATAAATGAAGCATGATTGGGAGGATACAAACATGAATAATTTTAGTTTTCAACGTGAAGAAATTGAGAGAGTTTACGGAAAAATAAGTCCTTTTGAACTTAAAGATAAATTAATTAATCTTGCAGAGGAATCAAAGAAAAGCGGTGCACATTCACTGTTAGATGCAGGTAGAGGAAATCCGAACTGGATTGCAGCTACACCAAGAGAAGCATTCTTCACTTTTGGTCAGTTTGCTGTTGAGGAAAGTCGCAGGGTATGGAATGATAATGATTTAGCTGGTATGCCAAAAAAGGAAGGTATTGCAGAGCGTTTTGTAGACTTTGTAAAAGCACATCAAGATGCCCCAGGGATTGAACTTCTTAGCAAAATAATTAATTATGGTGTAACAGTTAAGGGATTTAATGGTGACGATTGGGTTTATGAATTAGCAGATGGAATTATTGGTGATAATTATCCTCAACCAGATAGAATGTTAAGACATATTGAAAGTGTAGTTAATGATTACCTTATTCAAGAGTTGTGCTATAATGAACCTCTAGAAGGAAAATTTAATATATTTGCTGTTGAAGGTGCTACAGCGGGAATGTGCTATATTTTTGATTCCTTAATTGCAAATAATATATTATCAAAAGGAGACAAAATTGCACTTATGGCACCAATCTTTACACCTTACCTCGAGATACCTCATTTACCACGTTATAATTTTGAAGTTATTAAAATAACAGCTGATGAGGTGTCTGAAGATGGTGCTCGCACATGGCAGTATCCTGCCTCAGAAATGGATAAATTATGTGATTCAACTATAAAAGCAGTTTTTATAGTTAATCCAAGTAATCCGCCATCAGTAGCAATGAGACCAGAAACAATAGATCAATTAAAAAATATTGTAGAGAATCATAATCCTAATTTAATGATTATTTCAGATGATGTATATGGTACCTTTGTAAACAACTTTTGTTCATTAATGGCAGATTTACCATACAACACAATAGGAGTGTACTCTTATTCAAAATACTTTGGAGTAACAGGTTGGCGTCTTGGAACTATTGCACTTTATGAAGACAATGTATTTGATAAATTATTAAGAGAACAGGATGAAGATAAAAAGGAAAGAGCAAGAAGGCGTTATTCAGGGCTTTCTACCAATCCTGATAAGATTCCTTTTATTGATAGAATAGTAGCAGATAGCCGTCAAGTAGCGCTTAATCATACTGCAGGATTGTCGACACCGCAGCAAGTACAAATGGCATTCTTTTCGCTATTTGCCATACTTGATAGAGAGAACAAATATAAGCAATTAACAAAAGACATTTGCCGTCGTCGTCAAAGACTATTGTTTGATGGACTAGGATTGGATTTAAGGGAAGATCCTTTTGATGCTGCTTATTATACTCAATTTGATTTACTAGAGTGGGCAAGCCGTAATCATAATGATGAATTTGCAAATTACCTACAAGAAACTTATAAGCCCGTTGACATTCTTTTAAGATTAGCAGAGCAATCTTCTATAGTTTTATTAAGTGGCAGCGGTTTCCATGGGCCAGAGTGGTCTATTAGAATATCACTTGCAAATCTTAATGATGAATCTTACTCTAAAATTGGACAAGTTCTTCGCAAAATATTACAAGACTATGCTGCAGAATGGCAGGAATCAAAAAGATCAAAACAATAAATAAAAGATTATAGAAATTGTATGGTGATTTTAATAAAATCATCATACAATTTTTTAGATTATGTGAATTGATATTAGGATTTATATTTTTACATTAATTAAAAAAATTTAATGAAATATCAAATTCTTATAATAAGTATAGCTAGGGAATATTCTAGTAAAGTAACTAATTCTGATAGAAGTGCAACATAATAAAGTCTGAACTTGACAGTATTAGCAATAAATATATATAATTATTAGGTAATAGGTATTATCAAATTGATAATCATATGTAAACTTTGAGGAGGTAATAAAATGGATATTAGTCCTGTAAAGGATAAAGGATTAAGTCAAGTTGTAAAAAAGGCTATATACAAATATATTAAGTCTATAGATATCCATAAGTGTAACAAGCTTCCTAGAGAAGAAATTTTAGCAGAACAATTGGGGGTAAGTAGAATCACTGTAAGGAGTGCATTAAATGAACTAGCCACAGAAGGAATTATTTTTAGGAGACAAGGCAAAGGAACTTTTGTAAATAAGGAAGCTTTGCAAATGAAAGTAACTTTTAATCCTATTGGAGACTTAAGACAAGTTATTATAGATAGTGGTTATGAGGTAAAGGTTAAAACAGTTAATGTTACTACAAGAACTGCATCTGAAGAAGAAAGTGATAAATTACAAATAGAGCCTGAGGATGAAATTGTAATAATAGAAAGAATTTTCTATGCAGATAAGGAACCTGCTGTATATTGTGTAGATAGAATAGCAAAAAAGTTTTTTGATAGTTCAATAACAAAAGAAGACTTTGTAATATCTATATTTGAATTATCAAGAGAAAAACTAGGTAGAAAAATAACATGGGATAAAGTAGAATTATCTACTATTACAAATGAAGAAGGTAGTATGCTAAAAAAGTATTTTCAATCTAAAGCTGTAAAATCTTTTTTAAATTGCGAAATTGTCCATTTTGATGAAGAAGATAAACCCATTATTTATGGGAATGAGTATGTAGATACTAATATTATTAGATTTAATTTAATTAGACAAAAAAGTTTTTAAAAGAAATATATAGGGAGGCGAATAAATATTTATTCGCCTCCCTATATATTTACACAAATTGTTTAGATTCTGACAAGTTGTTTGAAACTTTATTAAACAATTCATCATAATTAAAGAATATATTTAAAATTATGGCAGTAAATGTACCAGTAAATATTCCGTTTCCTAGTAGTAATCTTGCTAGTTCAGGGAATTTATCAAATAATCCTGGAGTCACACTTGTACCAAGACCTACTGCAATACTGCAAGCAATAATTAATAAATTTTCATTCTTTTTAAAGTTAACACTTGAAAGTATTTTTACCCCGTTAGCACCAATAGTACCAAATAAACAAATCATTGCACCACCTAAAACTGGATGAGGTATTATTGTTGTAAGAGCAGCAAATTTAGGTATAATTCCAAGTAAGATTAATAATATAGAGGCAGATACTAATACATAACGACTTCTAACACCTGTTATTGTTATAATACCTGCATTTTCAGAAAAAGTAACATATGGAAACGAATTAAATAATCCTCCAAGAATTTGAGCACATCCTTCAGCGCGTATACCATTAGCAATATCTTTCGATGTAATTTTAGTTTCACAAATATCGGCTATAACATAAAAAATACCTACTGATTCAACTATATTAATGATCAGAAATATACACATTGAAACGGCACCGCTAAAAGTAAAGGTTGGCATACCAAAATGGAATGGGGTTACAAGTTTAAACCAAGCAGCAGTTTGAACAGGAGCAAAGTTTACCATCCCGAGAAATGAAGAAAGTATAGTACCCAATATAAGCCCAAGCAGTATTGCTATTGCTTTTGTAAAACCTGAGAAAAATTTATTTATTAATAATATAAGAATTAGTACTGAAACTGCTACTAAATAGTTTTTTGGTTGTCCAAAAGTAGGAGAACCAACACCTCCTGCCATATCATTTAAGGCAATTGGAACTAATGAAAAACCTATTATAGTAACTAAGGAACCAGTAACAATTGGAGGGAAGAATTTGATAATTCTGTCAATTAAGAAGGAAAAAATAAAAACGAATACACCAGATACCATAATAGCGCCATAAATTGCTGGCAAGCCATCGGTTTTACCAATTGATATCATAGGGCCAAGAGTTATTACAGCACAACCAAGTACTACTGGAAGTTTTATACCTATGAGCTTTCCAATACCAAAGACTTGAAGAAATGTAGCTATACCGCAGGTAAATAAGTCTGCAGATATTAGAAAGGCTAAATCAGAATTTGATAATTTGAGTGCATTAGCTAGTAAAATTGGTACAATGACAGCAGCTGAATACATAACAAGGACATGTTGTAAGCCTAGAACTGTTAGCTTACCAAATGGAAGTTTTTCATTTAAAAGATCATTTTTTACAGTTTCTTGCATTATAGAGCCCCCTATGAAATTTTATTAAAATGTTTATATACCAAAGAATAAACCTTAGTATATTGCTAAACTTTAAAGATAGCTTTTTTAGTGAAATTGTTTTCGTATAAAGGTAATACCTATTATATATATCAATTTTATGACATATTTTTCCATATGTCAATAAGATTATTTAGTGTTGACATTCTAGTAACACATTATATAATAGATAATAAGTAATACCTATTATCTATTATATAGTGTGTTAAAGAGAGGATACTAAAATGAGTTGGAAAGATGATGTATATTATATTAAGAAGTGTATTGAAGTTTCACAAAGAGCTAGAGAACATGGAAATACACCCTTCGGTGCTGTTTTAGTTGATGATGAAGGAAATATAATTATGGAGCAAGAAAATGTTGAAATAACAGAAGCAAATTGTACAGGACATGCAGAAACCACTCTTATCAAGAATGCTTCACATAAGTATTCTAAAGATTTTCTTTGGAAGTGTACCTTATATAGCACTGCAGAACCATGTGCAATGTGTTCAGGAGCAATATATTGGGGAAATGTTAGGAAAGTAGTTTATGGTATAAGCGAAAAAAGATTGTTAGAACTTACAGGGAGTAATGAACAAAATCCTACTTTTGATCTTCCATGTAGAGAAGTTTTCGCTAGAGGGCAAAAAAACATAGAAGTAGTTGGACCTATTTCAGAAGTTGAAGAAGAAGTTGTAAAAGTACATGAAGGATTTTGGAAATAGATACAAAAAAGGTTAGCATATAATTGCTAATCTTTTTTTATTGGAGAATTACTTGTACATTGCATATTAATAAAGGTACGTTATTTTAGAAATGAGGAGCTTTATACAAAATAGGCTCCTCTTTCCTAACATAAAAGAGCCTAAAAGGCTAAAAATATATATAAACAAATATAGGAGAGTGATGAAAATATGAGACACTTTAAAAATAAATTAATTCACTTTCTTGTTTTCGGAAGCATATATCTGAATATAGAAATTATAACAAGGGCCCTTGGAAATTCTTTAGTTGGTTTCAATGGTATATCTGAGCTGAGCTTATGCGGATGGACTTCTTTATGGATGTTTCCTATAGGAGGTTTTTGTGCAGTAATCATTGGCACTTTGAATGACTATCCAGGATATTACAATTTGAAAATGTGGCAGCAAACAATAATGGGCGGTTCATTAATTATAGCAGTAGAATTACTTTCAGGGATATTTCTCAATATTATTTTAGGTCTACATATATGGGATTATTCAAATAATAAATTTAACTTCATGGGACAGATCAATCTGCAAAATAGTATAGCTTGGTATATTTTAAGTATAGTGATTGTATGGCTAGATGATGAGTTATCATACTATATCTATAGAGATGAAAAACCAGACAGCTTGATAAATTATTTTAAAAAAGTAGTAACATTTCAGTAATATAAGTCAGGTTTCAAGGCTGAAAATTAACTTACACAAAGAACTATAAATATATCTCGAGCTGTAAGCCAATTTTCGGATGTAAAACTCTATAATATAGATGTGAGATTATTAAAAATCCCAGTACTTTTGTATTAAGTACTGGGATTTTTTCTGCTTAATTACTTTTACTTATTACAATAGGATGTACATTTTCTGCTGTAAGAGAATTTAACACCTCATTTGCAGGGTAATAATTATTCTTTCCTTTTGGCGAACCATCCAAGTAATTTGAGTTAATGTTAAATGGATCGTATATTTCAAAATAAGTTTTGCCATCTACTACTTTATAGCCTTTTATAATAACTGTATATGTATTTCCATCAACTGTATGGAAACGTCCAACTTTCGATTCTGAGTTGTTATTATAATTTATATATTGAGGATTTAGATTAGCAATAAGTATCTTTCCATCTTTAAGTTGTTTCTTTAATGAGTCCTCGTTTATTGCGTCACAAGAACTATAATTTATATTTGAATCTTTTAGAGAAGAAAGGATATTACTAATGCTCCAAGCTGATCCACTGTTTTCATATGTATCTCTTATATATGCTATGGACTTGTCAAGCAAAGGGTTTATCCACTTAATAGCCATAGCTACAGCAGCAGGACCAGAGTTTACATTTGAATATTTCCCAGTATCATTTTGACCAATATACCAATCATAATCTCTATCATTACTTACAGATTCTGTTTCTTTTTCTCCGAGGCCAAGTGAATTTACCTTCGATTTAATACTAAAAGGTAAAGTTGATGTATACTTTATTTTTATGCCATCAGCACTTTCAATATTGTCTCCGATAATTAGCTTATAGTTTTCTTCATAGTTATAACTAGTGCTCCATGGAATAATAGTTACTGAGTAATCCTCTATTAGAACTTTAGTAGAAACAAAATTGCCCTTACTATCTATAACTTTGAATTCATTTTTATTGCTTTCAGTATCTTTTATTTTTCTATTAAATTTGATTTTCCATTGTTTAAGCGTATCTATGCTTTTTCTCTGATCAAAGTTTTTATATTCTGGTACTTTAGATGGAGTCTTATCACCTGTGTTTGAATTTTGATTTTCTTTTGTTTGATCTTCTTTTGGTGGAGTGTTGTCATTTGATGTATTTTTATTAGGTGTATTTTTATCTAATACTATGAATTGTTTAGATACATATCCATAAGAAGAACCAAATTTGATTTTATACCAATCACCTGTAGTCTCCAATATCTCTACGCTTTCATCTAATTTTAAACTACCTACAATTTTTGCATTTGAGTTAGATTCACTTCTTACGTTCAAACCTTGTTTAGATGATACAACACCATGCAGCGGGTCAGCGGCTTTAGCTGTATAAGAAGTACCTAATATAGAACCAACGGTTATTGAAAGTGAAAGTACAATTGATATTATTCTTTTGCTTTTCATTAAAGTCATCTCCTCCTATTTGGAAAAGTTAATATTCTTTTCATTAATTTTCTATAAATATATATTAACACATCTATGGCAAAAAAATTATAAATAAATCTTTAATTTTATACAGAATGTACTATAATGAATTATGTAAAATTAACTTTTTTGTATATCAAAGGTAAGTGAGGTATCTGAACATGTACAATATAATGATAATTGAAGACGATAAGAAACTTAGCGCTCTTATAAAAAATCATCTTGAGCGATACGGTTATAATGCATACTTAGTAGAAGATTTTTCAAACATAAAAAGTGAATTTATAAAGAATAATCCAAAGCTTATCCTCATGGATGTCAACCTTCCTTTTTATGATGGATTTTACTGGTGCCGAGATATAAGAACAATATCTAATGTTCCTATTATTTTTATATCTGCAAGGGATTCAGATATGGACCAGGTTATGGCTATTGAAAATGGAGGGGATGATTATATAACAAAGCCTTTTTCTTATGACGTTCTACTGGCAAAGATCAAAGGAGTAATAAGAAGGGTCTATGGAAGTTATTCTGAAAGTAGTGATAATGAGCTATATGAAGTAAATGGGTTGCTTTTATATATAAATCAAAGTACAGTTGAGTATCATGGAAAAAAACTAGAACTCAGCAAAAAAGAGTTTCAGCTTTTATATTCTCTTCTTAAAAATGTAGATAAAATTGTTTCAAGAGAAACTTTACTTGAAGTATTGTGGAGCGATGTGGAATTTGTAGATGACAATACATTGTCTGTTAATATCACAAGGTTAAGAAAGAGAATGGAGGACTTAGGTATTGTAGATGCAATTGAAACAAAAAGAGGTCAGGGATATAGATTGGTAAATAATTGGAACGCTTAGGATGCATATCCTAAGTTTTGTGGGTAGGTGTCATATATGAAATTAAAAGACTTTTTTAAAGATAGAATTGGATACATGATAGTTTATTTTATGAGTACCTCAATTGTTATTTTGATAATGTATTTAACCTTAATTATTAATAATGGAGTATTTACTCTCAATAATATGCTATATGCATTTATAATTTCTATAGTATTACTTACATTATTTTTACTATATGATTTTTATAAAAATAAATCTTTCTATAATCAGCTAAATAACATTCGTTACCCAAAGGGGGATTTGGATAACATATTAAACATAAAGGATGCTGGAAATACAGAGCAACGAATATACAGAGAAATTCTTCTAAAAACATATAAGATATATGGCGATAAACTTAGTAAATATGAGGAAGAACGAAAACAGTACATATATTTTGTTAATCAGTGGGTACACCAAATGAAGACGCCTGTTTCTGTGATAAATTTAATACTTCAGGATCAAAAGAATGAGGAGTATAGAGAGGTTTTTGATAGCATAGCTGAGGAAAATGAGAGAATCTCGCAGGGTCTCGAAATGATGCTGTATAATGCAAGACTTAATGAGTTTAATCTGGATTTTAATGTGGAAAGCATAGATATATTATCTGTTGTAAGAAAAGTGATTAATCATAATAAAAAATCCTTAATACGTCAATTTATATTTCCTAAAATTATTGGTAATGAAGATGTGTTTGTAGAAACGGATAAAAAGTGGATTTTCTTTGTTATAAATCAAATATTTATTAATGCTTTAAAATATTCAAAGGATGTACGAAAAGAAAAAAAGTCTATAATTTTTGAAATAAAGCAAGAACAGTCTAAAACTATTTTATCAATTAAGGATGAAGGTATTGGGATACCTAAGGAGGATATAGGAAGAGTATTCAATGCTTTCTTTACAGGAAAAAATGGCAGAAAAACTGCTGAATCTACCGGTATGGGAATGTATTTATCCAAGAGAATATGCGAAGAACTTGGACATGATTTATTGGTTGAATCACAAGAAGGAGTTGGGGCTACATTTTCTATTGTTTTTCATAGAGGGAAAAATATATTTAAATTGTAATCTTTCAATATTGTAAGATTTATAATAGTATATGAAAGGGAAATCGATACATTGATTTCTCTATTTTTTTTATAATATACGTAAAGGTTATGCCAAGGCAGTTGAGTAACTATAAAAACAAGTTTACTTCATAATTGAAAAAATCGCTAATTATTAGCGTGTAATGGAAAGGAAGAATAAAGATGTCAGTATTGAAAGGTGAAAATATAACTAAAATATATGGAGATAACAAAGGTGGGTTAAAAGTAAAAGCCCTTGATAAATTTAGCATAAATATAGAAAAGGGAGAGTTTGTTGGGGTAATGGGACCTTCAGGAAGCGGAAAAAGTACTCTTTTAAATATTCTTGCTACTATAGATACACCATCCTCAGGAGAACTATTTATAAATGGCACAAATCCTGCCATGCTTGATGAAAAGAACGTTGCTTTATTTAGAAGAAGGGAGTTAGGATTTATATTTCAGGATTTTAATCTTTTAGATTCATTATCTATTAAGGAAAATATAATACTTCCTTTGGTACTGGATAAAGCAAAGGTAAGAGAAATAGAAAAAAGAGTTGAGGACATTGCTTCTCTTTTAAATATAAAAGATATTCTAAATAAAAGGCCTTATGAGACTTCAGGAGGACAACAGCAGAGAGCAGCTTGTGCTAGAGCATTGATTCATAATCCATCTATAATTCTTGCAGATGAACCTACAGGAAACTTAGATTCAAAGGCTTCTCAAGACGTAATGGATTCTTTAAATAACTTAAATGAAGAAAAGAAAGCTACAATTATGATGGTTACTCATGATCCTTTTGCAGCTAGCTTCTGTAAAAGAATTATAATGATTAAAGATGGAAAGTACTTTTTAGAACTTGTAAGAGGGGGAAGCAGACATACATTCTTCAAAGAAATCATTGATTCTCTTTCCATATTAGGAGGTAGATACAATGACCTTGCATAATATTGCATATAAAAATATTAAAGGTAATTTAAATAAATATGTGATGTACTATCTAAGCAATACCTTAGTAGTTATGGTGTTTTTCATATTTGCAAACTTTATATTTAATCCACAGGTTGGAAATGTAAAGACTATGGGAAGTATGGGAGTAATGGCTGCAAGGGTAATGTATCTTTGTGAAATTGTAATATTGATATTTACTGTAGTATTCACTACTTATTCAATATCAAACTTTTTAAAGTCAAGAGAAAAGGAATTTGGGCTGCTTTCAATGTTTGGACTTACAAAGAGTCAGATAAGAGGCTATGTTATGTTTGAAAATATAGTAGTTTTTGCGGCTTCAATATCCACAGGAGTGATATTTGGAGTACTGTTTTCTAAGTTGTTTTTTATGGCAATAGCTGCTATTTTGATGTTGAAGGCAGAGATACCTTTTTCAATATCTATTAAGGCACTTGGTATAACAATCATATGTTTTATTGTATTATTTCAACTAATCGGCTTTATAACTAGCTACAGAATTAAGAACAACAATATAATAGAATTATTAAAGGGAGCAAGAGTTGCAAAACCTGTACCTAAATTTTCTAGAGTTAAGGCAGCTTTATCTATATTACTTATTGCAGCAGGATATGTTATGGCTGTAGTATCAGGGGTTTCAATAATTATAACTATGTTTCCTATATTAATTTTAACAGTTTCAGGAACTTATCTACTATACTCTCAATTCAGCGTATATTTTACCAGTAAGCTTCAGAAAAATAAGAAAGTTTACTATAAAGGAATCAATATGATAACTTTGTCTCAAATTATATATAAATTAAAGGATAATGCAAAAATACTATTTATAGTATCAATACTTGGAAGTGTTACCTTAACTGCATCTTCTAGTGTGTATTCCTTTCAGAAAAGTATTCAGACTGGGCTTATGCTAAACTATCCTCAGGATATAAGCTTTATTGAGAGTGGATTAAATAATCATAATGTAATAATGCCAGAAAAGGTTGAAAGCACTTTGAAAAATCAGGGGCATGAAATAAGCTTTAAAAGTAAGATTATTTTGATTAAAGCTGAAAATGTTGATTCGCCTGCAAGTGGAAGGGCAAGATATGAAGCAATGGCTAATAAGAAAGACTTTTACATTATGTCTAATAATGATTATAACACATTAGCTCGAAAATTTAACAAACAGGAAATTAATCTTAAGCAGGGGGAAGCATTAGTGCATTCCTATAACTTTATGGGACCTAAGGGTAATAAATTATTTGTGAATAACCAATACTTAAATTTAAATGTTGAAGGTGAAAATATAAAGTATAAGCTTAAAGATGAAATTAGTGGAGGAATTATAAATGCTGATGAGAAAAGTACCAACACAGTTGTAATCAGTAATAATGATTATAAAAGACTTCAAAGTAAAATTTCTGATGAAAAGAAGTATGTTTATTATGGATACAATATAAAGGATTGGATGAGTTCAGCTGAGGCTGTATCTCAAATAAAGGCTATGGTTCCAAAGGCAAAAGAAAATATATTTAGAGAAAGAGTAATTGATTTCTCTTCAATGATGAAAGGTATGTCACTATTCTTTTTCATAGGAACTTTCATTTCCATATTGTTCTTTATTGCAACAGGAAGCATAATATACTTTAAAATGTTTAGTGAAATACAAAAGGATAGGCAGGAATTTATATCACTGAAAAAGATGGGAATGGCATCAGAAGAAGTAAAAAAAATTATAAGTATTCAATGTTTTATAATGTTCTTTTTGCCTTTTATAGTAGCATTCAGCCACACAACCTTTGCTATAAAAGCCTTGAGCAATTTGCTTGGTGGAAGCTTAAGCATTTATTTATTAACTATAGTTGGAATATATCTGCTGCTTCAAGCGATATATTATGCCTTTGCCAAGTCAATGTATACAAAACAGATTAACAATTGGGGATTATAAGTGCAAAATTTCTTGAAAAAAGACAAATTATTTGAAACAAAATCCCTGTAATATAATTAAGAACCCTGTTGGTTAACTATCAGGGTTCTTTTTAAATCTCAATTAGATATGAGAATACTAAAAAAGTTTCTATTTATGATTTTTAATATTTACTAAATTATTGGAATATCATTATGGCTATATTTCTGATCTAAAAAGGAAGATATAATACTACATAAAGCCAGAATGCCTTCTTTTAGTTGATGTTCATCTAAAAAGCAGAAACCAATACGTATATGGTTAAATTCAGGTTCGCTTGGGTAACATGTGGAACCAGGAAGAAAGGCAATATTACGGCTTTGGGCTTCAAAAAGAAGATTTTCTGCACTCATCCATGAAGGCAGTGTAATCCAAATATTTGGCCCTCCTTGTGGAACAGTCCATTTAACATCAATTGGCATATGCTCTGTAAGTAACTTCAAAGCTAAATTACGTCTTTTAATTAAAATGGAGTTTAAATTCTTCAAGTGTTTTTCCATAAAGTTAGATTGAAGAAAAGGTAACAATGCTTTTTGAGTTAGTAATGGACTTCCAAGATCAGAATTTGCTTTAGCGGCTACAAGTCTATTTAATATTGAGCCTGATGCGGATACTGTTCCAATTCTGCATCCCGGTGCTAAAAACTTACTAAATCCTTTAATATATATTACGCGTCCACTGGTATCTAAACTTTTAATCGATGGTAAAAAACTCTTTTCAAAGGTTATCTCACTCCAAGGGTCATCTTCAACTATTAAACAATTAAAGTCTCTTGCAATATTGAGTAATTCTCTTCTTCTTTGCATACTCATAACGGTTCCTGTTGGATTATGATAGCTTGGTATTGTATAAATTAATTTTGGAGAATAAGAATCACAAATTTTTAAAAGTAAGTCTATACGCATTCCTTCCTTATCTACAGGAACAGATAAAATAGTGGCTCCTTGCCAGCGAAAAACATCAATAGCAGCAGTATATGTTGGAGCTTCTATAATTACAACATCTCCTGCTCCAATAAATGTTCTGGCAACTAAATTGATTGCCTGTTGTGATCCATTAGTTATTACAATTTCTTCTGCAGACAGGGAAACATCTTTGGTTTTTAAATAGTTAGCTATGGAAGTTCGTAATTCCAAATCTCCTTGTATAGGTCCATATTCAAAGAGCAAAGATGGATTTTTCAAAACAAGTGAGGATAAATGCTTAGAAATATGCTGTTCAGGAAGCAGGGAGCTGTGAACGTGAGCAGCAGACATCTGAATTTGTGGTTTTGTATTTAAATTTATATTTTGTCTCCAAAATTGGGCCCTTGGAAGATGGTCAGTGATTGAAAGCTGCCAATCAAGGGAAGTTGAATCATTTTCAGGATTGTTATTATTAACTACATCTTCTGACTGAACATAAGTACCTTTTCCTTGGATGGTTACTATAAGATTATCTTTTTCCAGCATAGAATAAGCTTTAACAACTGTAACCAAGCTTACCTTTAATGTTTTAGAAAGGCTTCTAACAGAAGGTAATCTAGCACCTTTTTCTATTAAGCCTGAGACTATGCGGTCAGCAATAGATTGATAAATCTGCGCTGATAAAGGAATATTAGAGCTTCTATTTAAATCTATGTGCATTTTCATCTTCTCCTTGAGTGTTATAGTATGTTGTTGACTGTTATACACAATGTAAAGGTATAATATGATATAAATACTATATCATATCATAACAATAGAGTCGAATAAAATCTGTCTAATACAATTTGAAAGGAGAATAATTATGGACAAATATTTAAAAAGTGATTTAGACAATATAAACAATCTAT
Organism: Clostridium nitrophenolicum; assembly: GCF_055391695.1. Lineage (NCBI taxonomy): Bacteria > Bacillati > Bacillota > Clostridia > Eubacteriales > Clostridiaceae > Clostridium > Clostridium nitrophenolicum. The sequence goes on along the minus strand of NZ_AP042469.1, from coordinate 3,574,182 downwards.
TAGAGAAAGTAAAAAATAATTCATGTACATTTCTAAAAGATATTGATGAGATAGCAACTTTCCCAAGAGTCTCAAAGAATTATGATAATTCTCAATTAAATAAAGAGGGTTTAGGGGGAGAAAAAGCCTTAGAAGAATTCATGCAGAGGTTTTATAAAGGAATAGTTTCCAGTACAGGCCCCAAATACTTTGGTTTCGTAACAGGAGGATCGACTCCTGCGGCGTTAATGGGAGATTGGCTGGTAAGTGCCTTTGACCAAAATGCCACAGGTAGAGATAACTCCAGTGCTGCAAAGATTGAGATAGAAACTATTAATTTATTAAAACAGCTCTTTGGCTTACCACAAGAATATTCAGGAGCTTTCGTTACTGGTGCCACTATGGCTAACTTTGTGGGATTAGCAATTGGAAGACAGTGGGTGGCTAATGAATTGGGTTTTGATATAGCTCAAAATGGTATGTATAATCTTCCGCCAATAAAAATTATAAGTGCTGCACCCCATTCAAGCATTTTAAAATCCTTATCTATGCTGGGGATGGGAAGAGATAATATGCACTATATTCCATCTATTAATGGTAGAGAAGCAATAGACATTGAAGCATTAGAAAACTACTTAAAACAAAATAATGGAACACCTTGCATTGTTATAGCAAATGCAGGTACAGTAAATACTGTGGATTTTGATGATATAAAGCAAATAGGCGAGTTAAAGAAAAAATATAATTTCTTTCTTCATGTAGATGCAGCTTTTGGAGGTTTTGCTGCCTGCTCTCCAAAGTATAAAAAACTTATGGAAGGAATAGATGCAGCGGATTCTATTACAGTAGATGCACACAAATGGCTTAATGTTCCTTATGACAGTGCAATGCAGTTTACAAAACATACTAAACTTCAACTTCAAGTTTTCCAGAATAATGCTATATACTTAGGAGAACTTTCAGAAAATCCTGATTTTGTTCATTTAACGCCAGAAAACTCTAGAAGACTTAGAGCCCTTCCAGCATGGTTTACTTTGAAGGCTTATGGCAGAAATGGATATCAGGAGATAGTTGAAAGAAACTGTAGTTTAGCAGAGGTATTGAGTAAAAAGATTGAAGAATCTAAAAACTTTAAGTTATTGTCTGATACTAGACTAAATGTAGTTTGTTTTACTATTAATTTAGGTGATCATAGTGCTACATTAGAACAAATACAGCAGTTCCTAAAAATAGTTAACGAAGATGGCAGAGCATTCTTTACTCAAACTGTATATAAAGGAATACCTGGAATAAGAGCAGCTATAAGTAATTGGAGAACAGAAGAAAAGGATATAGAAATTGCATGGGAAGTATTAAATAAAGCTTACAAAATCCATTTGAAGTAATATTCTTACAATACTAATATATGGTATAATACCCCTATAAGCGTAAATTTAAAAAGAGGTGAGTTTATGATAAGAGATAAAATTGTTTTTATAAGTGGAGCTAGTAGTGGAATAGGTGAAGCTACAGCTAGAAGATTTGCAAAGGAAGGTGCTATACTTTTACTTTGTGCAAGAAACATGGAAAAACTGCATAGCTTAAAAGGTGAGTTAGAAAAAGAATATGGAGTAAAGGTCTATGTGTATGAATTAGATGTAAGAGATAAAAAAGCTATAGATGAAGTTTTTGAGAATATGCCAAAAGAATTAAGAAATATAGATATATTAGTAAATAACGCAGGACTTGCTCAAGGATTAGAAAAAGTTCAGGAAGGTGTTCCAGAAGAATTTGATGTTGTGATAGACACTAATATAAAAGGACTTTTATATTTGACTAGGAAGATAGTTCCTACTATGATAGGAAATCAGAAAGGTCACGTTATAAATATGGGCTCAGTAGCAGGGATACATGCATACCCAGGGGGAACTATTTACTGTGCTACTAAAGCTGCAGTTAAATTTATAAGTGATGGATTGAGGATGGACATAGTGCATACTCCTATAAGAGTAACTAATATACAACCTGGTATTGTAGAAACTAATTTTAGTGTAATTAGATTTCATGGAGATAAGGAAAGGGCTGCTAAGGTTTATGAAGGGATTAAGCCGTTAACTCCGGAAGATATTGCAGATATAGTGTTGTATACCGCTTCCGTACCAGATCATGTTCAAATATGTGAAGTAACAGTAACAGCAACCCATCAAGCAACTGGTGGAGTAGTTTATAAAAAATAAAACTTATTTTTTATTTATATGAGACCAAACACAGCGGAAGAAACAAAATAATAGCATAAAATTATATGAGTAAGTATTATTTAAAATCCCCTATTGTAGGTAGGTATACAATAGGGGATTTTGTTTTATCTAAAATTACATAATTACAATGTTTATAAAATAGATATTATATTAAGAGGGAATGCCTTAGTAAAGTAGCAGCAGTGTAAATTGAAGCTATGGACTTTGATTATCATCATGGTAAAATAACTATAGAACATTCAGATAAAATAAACATTAAATTTTTAAATTAAAATGTACGGAAAATATAAAAGGAGAGGTATAAATATGCCAGAGATAAAATATGAAATAACAAAAGCGATAGGTACTCTTTCAGAATCTTCAAAAGGATGGAAGAAAGAATTAAATCTTATAAGTTGGAATGATAAAGAACCTAAGTATGATATTAGAGACTGGGCCCCAGATCATGAAAAGATGGGTAAAGGAGTTACACTTACTAAGGAAGAACTTATAGAATTAAGAGACGTTTTAAATACAATAGATTTATAAATTTTAAAAACACTAGATATTTATGTCTGGTGTTTTTTTATTTATCGAATTTAGCATAAGTGCAATAATAATTATAAATTTACATAAAATACTGATGAAAATCTGAAATACATAAAGTGGAGGTGAGAAGTATTGAATTGTATAAATAAAAAAATAAGATTAAGAATTGCTGTAATATTCATGAGCATGATATGTGCAGTATATGTGAAATATAGCAGTACTGTTGCAACTTATACTACTCCTGTTAAAGGAGAAATAGATAAGATAATATTAATAGATCCAGGGCATGGAGGAATTGATGGTGGAGCGAAATCCAAAAGAGGTTGTCAGGAAAAACATATAAATTTAAGCATAAGTCTAAAATTAAGAGATAGACTTAAAAATATGGGATATGAAGTTGTAATGACAAGAGACAGCGATAAAGGACTTTATGGTCTCACAGGAAGTATAAGAAATAAAAAAAATGAAGATTTAAACAATAGATGCAAAATGAAAAGAGATTCAAATTGTGATGTTTTTATAAGCATTCATCAGAACTTTTTTGAGCAAAGTTATTATCATGGCGCTCAAGTATGGTATTCAAAAAATCAGGAGAGTGAAAAACTAGCACATATTATACAGGAAAATTTCAAAAATGACTTAGATAAGAAAAATAATCGTGTGGAGAAACCTGCTGGAAATGCTTATAAGGTTCTCAGGTGCCACAGTGATATACCTTCAGTGATTGTGGAGTGTGGCTTTTTAACTAATCCACAGGAAGAAGAAAAGTTAAGGAGCGAAGAATACCAAAATAAGATAGCAGATTCTTTGGCCAAATCAGTAAAAGAGTATTTTGATTCAGAAGGTCAAAAAGTCTTATCCTATTAGATTTTGAAATATATATAATAAAATCACTAGAAGCTAAATATCTAGTGATTTTGTTTTAAGCAGAGATGCAAAATCTTCAATTTTGATGTATAAAACAAATCGATGGATGATGTGAAAATATTCTGATTTAAGTGTTAATTTAAAATATAAAGACACAAAAGTGCAGAAAATAATGGTATAATTAAAATAGTTGAAAGGTACATTGCAGCTTTTCAATAATATAAGAAAATAAGGGGGATGTTTTATGTTTTCAGAAAAGATAGTAAATAACTTAAAAAATTCATCATGGATAAGATTAATGTTTGAAGAAGGTACAAGACTTGCAGAAAAGTATGGAGCGGAAAATGTCTATGATTACAGTATAGGGAATCCTTATGCAGAACCACCGGTAGAAGTTATAGAATCACTTAAAAAACATGTAACAAGCGGTGAAAAAGGAATACATAGGTATATGAGTAATGCAGGTTATACAGAAGTCAGAGCAAAAGTGGCTGAAAGTTTAGAGAAGGAAAGCAAAGTTGAGCTTTCAGCAAATAATATTATAATGACAGTTGGAGCAGCAGGAGGACTAAATGTTGTATTAAAATCACTTCTTAATCCTTTAGAAGAAGTAATTGTTTTCGCACCTTACTTTGTAGAATATAATTGTTATGTTGATAATTGTGGTGGACAAACAGTAGTAGTAGCTCCTAATAAATCAACTTTTGGGCCAGATTTAGACATTTTAGAAAAAAGCATTACATCGAAGACAAAAGCTATAATAATTAATAATCCAAACAACCCAACTGGAGTTGTATATAGTGAGAAGATTTTAAGAAGCATTGAAGAAATTTTGACGAGAAAAGAGAAAGAATATGGAAGTAATATATATATTATTTCAGATCAGCCTTATTGTGAGATAGTTTATGATAACGCTAAAGTTCCAAGTTTGCTTTCTATTTTTAAAAACACTATTATAGTAAATTCATTTAGTAAATCTTTAGGTCTTGCAGGAGAAAGAATAGGGTACATAGCTGTAAGTAGCAAAATAGAAAATGCAGATATTCTTGCAGATGCATTAGCCTACTGCAATCGTACTCTTGGTTTTGTTAATGCTCCAGGACTATTCCAAAAGGTTGTTGGAGATGCAATAAACGCTAAGGTAGATATTACTGGATATGAAAAAAGAAGAAACTTCTTATATGATAATCTAACAAGATTAGGATTTGAATGTGTAAAGCCACAAGGAGCTTTTTATCTTTTCCCAAAAGCATTGATAGATGATGATGTAGAATTTGTTAAAAGAGCTATGAAATATAATTTATTACTTGTTCCAGGAAGTGGCTTTGGATGTCCAGGACATTTTAGAATGTCTTATTGTGTAAAATTTGATATGATTGAAAGATCAATTCCTGCCTTCGAAAAATTAGTTCAGGAGTTTAAGTAAAAATAAATTAACATATAGGGTTAAAGACCGAAAGTTGACTTACACTACGGGATATGTTTCAAAGCTTCAGTACGTTAAAAACTTTTAGCCAGTCTAAAGCTCGAGTTTTAGACGACCTAAGACCCTTCGATAAACTCGCTATGCTCAAACACATCGAAGGGTGCTAAGGTTGTCTTAAAATTCTTCGTTAAGACTGGCACAAAGTTTTTAAATCTATCTTCAGCTTTGGAAACATATCCCTACGTGTAAGTTAACTTTCTGGTTAGTGTTCATATAAATTTAAGTTGATAATTTTCATAAAAGAAAAGAAGAAATAAATAGTTGAGAGTCATAGATAATTTTATTATGTAAATGTTATGTATCAGCTTTTAACTAAAAAAGAGTGGTACAACAAGACCAGGTGTGTCAGTATGTTAGATAGAAAGGATTCAAGAGGTTATTAGAGTATTACCTGTGTATGCTTAGCCTAAAGCAGTTGATAGTAATATTTAATAACTATAAAGATGATACAATAACATTCGTTGCTAGAGCGAGCGACAAAAGTAAAAAATGAATGTCGCGGGGTGGAGCAGCTGGTAGCTCGTCGGGCTCATAACCCGAAGGTCGTAGGTTCAAGTCCTGCCCCCGCAACCAAAAAGTATTTACAGCAAATTAGCTTGTATGATACTATAATGAAGCTGTCAAGAGCAGCTAGACTTAACAAAAAGAATTTAAAAAAGTTCTTGACAAAGTTAAGTAAGTATGAGAAACTGTATAAGCTGTCTTGAATGACAGATGATCCTTGAAAATTAAACAGAGGTTAAAAATCAAGATGATTTTTATTAAGTAAACTAAACCAGCAATTCTTTTGAACTACTTGTTAGTAGTCAAAAACAACAGTAATGAGCATTCAAACTTTTAAATTGAGAGTTTGATCCTGGCTCAGGACGAACGCTGGCGGCGTGCCTAACACATGCAAGTCGAGCGATGAAACCCTTCGGGGTGGATTAGCGGCGGACGGGTGAGTAACACGTGGGTAACCTGCCTCAAAGAGGGGGATAGCCTCCCGAAAGGGAGATTAATACCGCATAACATTAGTTTTTCGCATGGAGAACTAATTAAAGGAGCAATCCGCTTTGAGATGGACCCGCGGCGCATTAGCTAGTTGGTGAGGTAAAGGCTCACCAAGGCGACGATGCGTAGCCGACCTGAGAGGGTGATCGGCCACATTGGAACTGAGACACGGTCCAGACTCCTACGGGAGGCAGCAGTGGGGAATATTGCACAATGGGCGAAAGCCTGATGCAGCAACGCCGCGTGAGTGATGAAGGCCTTCGGGTTGTAAAGCTCTGTCTTTTGGGACGATAATGACGGTACCAAAGGAGGAAGCCACGGCTAACTACGTGCCAGCAGCCGCGGTAATACGTAGGTGGCGAGCGTTGTCCGGATTTACTGGGCGTAAAGGATGCGTAGGCGGATTTTTAAGTGAGATGTGAAATACCCGGGCTTAACTTGGGTGCTGCATTTCAAACTGGAAGTCTAGAGTGCGGGAGAGGAGAGTGGAATTCCTAGTGTAGCGGTGAAATGCGTAGAGATTAGGAAGAACACCAGTGGCGAAGGCGACTCTCTGGACCGTAACTGACGCTGAGGCATGAAAGCGTGGGTAGCAAACAGGATTAGATACCCTGGTAGTCCACGCCGTAAACGATGAGTACTAGGTGTAGGAGGTATCGACCCCTTCTGTGCCGCAGTTAACACAATAAGTACTCCGCCTGGGAAGTACGATCGCAAGATTAAAACTCAAAGGAATTGACGGGGGCCCGCACAAGCAGCGGAGCATGTGGTTTAATTCGAAGCAACGCGAAGAACCTTACCTAGACTTGACATCTCCTGAATTACTCGTAATGGAGGAAGCCCTTCGGGGCAGGAAGACAGGTGGTGCATGGTTGTCGTCAGCTCGTGTCGTGAGATGTTAGGTTAAGTCCTGCAACGAGCGCAACCCTTATCATTAGTTGCTACCATTAAGTTGAGCACTCTAGTGAGACTGCCCGGGTTAACCGGGAGGAAGGTGGGGATGACGTCAAATCATCATGCCCCTTATGTCTAGGGCTACACACGTGCTACAATGGGTAATACAAAGAGAAGCAATACAGTGATGTGGAGCAAAACTATAAAATTACCCTCAGTTCGGATTGTAGGCTGAAACTCGCCTACATGAAGCTGGAGTTGCTAGTAATCGCGAATCAGCATGTCGCGGTGAATACGTTCCCGGGCCTTGTACACACCGCCCGTCACACCATGAGAGCTGGCAACACCCGAAGTCCGTAGTCTAACCGTAAGGAAGACGCGGCCGAAGGTGGGGTTAGTGATTGGGGTGAAGTCGTAACAAGGTAGCCGTAGGAGAACCTGCGGCTGGATCACCTCCTTTCTAAGGAGTCGACAAAGTAGGTAATTCTACTTTGAAGGTTTGTTTACACTCTGTTTAATTTTGAAGGATTAGAAGGCTAAATGGCTTTGAACGGATAATTTAGGCAAATATATAAATAATGTTGTTTTATGGAATTTATGTGTGATTTATGCTAGTAAGTAGCTTAAGTCACACTTTTTATTTCTCTTAAAACTCCATCTGAAACATAGAGTTCGTTATACGACTATAGTATAAAAATTTAATATTTTTATTTAATGAGAAAACCCTTATCAAAGTAAATTCTTTTGATAAGGGTTTTCTAAAAATGTATCGATACATTTTGGATAAATGTAAATTTAATATATTATAGTTTCAGAGGAAGCAAATAATTTTACAAAAACATTATTAGGGGGTATTTAAATGGAAAAATATGAATTGAACAAAAATCTTGCTCAGATGCTTAGAGGTGGAGTAATAATGGATGTTGTAAATCCAAAGGAGGCTGAAATAGCTCAAAAAGCTGGAGCTTGCGCTGTTATGGCTTTAGAAAGAGTTCCATCTGATATAAGAAAACAAGGTGGAGTAGCAAGAATGTCCGATCCAAAAATGATTAAGGAAATCCAAGCAGCGGTTTCAATACCAGTTATGGCTAAGGTTAGAATAGGACATTTTGTAGAAGCTCAAATACTAGAGAGTTTAGGAATAGATTATATTGATGAAAGTGAAGTTTTAACACCTGCTGACGAAGCTTTCCATATTAATAAATGGGATTTTAAAGTGCCGTTTGTCTGTGGAGCTAAAAATCTTGGAGAAGCTCTTAGAAGAATAGGTGAAGGTGCTTCAATGATAAGAACCAAGGGTGAAGCAGGTACTGGTAATGTTGTTGAAGCTGTTCGTCATATGAGAACCATGATGGATGATATTAGAAAAGTAAGAAATGCATCAGAACAAGAGCTAATGACTATTGCTAAAGAAATGTGTGCGCCTTATGATCTTGTAAAATATGTTTGGAAAGAAGGAAAATTACCTGTAGTTAATTTTGCTGCCGGTGGTGTAGCAACTCCAGCAGATGCAGCACTTATGATGCAGCTTGGTTCAGAAGGTGTTTTTGTAGGTTCAGGAATATTTAAATCCTCAGATCCAGAAAAAAGAGCAAAGGCTATAGTGCTTGCCACAACCTATTATAATGATCCTAAAGTTTTGGCAGAAGTATCAGAGGATTTAGGAGAACCAATGAGTGGATTAGACTTAAGGGATCTAAGTAACAGATACGCTGAAAGGGGCTGGTAGGATGAAGATAGGAGTCCTATCCATCCAAGGCGGAGTTAGAGAACATATTAATCATGTAAAGGCTCTGGGATCTGATGCTGTTGAAATAAAAAAGTTGGAAGACTTAGAGGGAATTGACGGATTAATCCTTCCTGGAGGAGAAAGTACTGCAATAGGCAAGATTTTAAGAGAGAGAAATTTACTTAATCCTCTTAGAGAAAAAATAATATCAGGGTTACCAGTTTGGGGAACTTGCGCAGGAATGATATTATTGGCAAAAGAAATTGATAGTGAAGATAATACTCATCTTTCAGTTATGGATATAAAAGTGAAAAGAAATGCCTATGGCAGTCAAATAAATAGTTTTGAAACAGAAGCTGTTATTGATAAAGTTACCAAAGAGACTATACCGCTTATTTTTATTAGAGCACCTTATATTGTAGATGTAGGGAATAATGTTGAGATATTACATAAGTTAAATGGAAATATTGTAGCGGCAATACAAAATAATATGTTAGTAACGTCATTTCATCCAGAATTAACTAAGGACCTTAAATTTCACAAATATTTTTTAGAACTGTGCAATAAGTCAAATATAAGTTGTACAAATATTTCTTAGAAAAAGAATAGAAGAGCAGGAAAGATAAGAGTCTTTCCTGCTATTTTACTTATAATGCCAAAGAAGATATAGCTTTTATCAATCCATATGCAATAAAGCATTGATTCCTGTTTGTGTAAAGTACTATAATTAAAGTGATTATAGTATAAATTACCATGACTGAACAATGATAAAAATTATTGGTACTTAATTATTATAACTGGAGAAGGTGATAATTATGATTGATGTCTTGAAAGCTGAAAATCAGTGGATGAGATTTGTAGAGCATAATGAGATGCCCAAGGATATAAGGCAAGATATTTTAAATTCTTGGATTAGATGTAAAAAATATGAGGTTAATCCAAGTGACGGAAAAGGCAAGGAGTTATCTAGAAGTGAATTTAATAAAATATTAGACGAACATAAGGAACTTATTGAAATAGCAATACCTGTTATGCTTGATATATTTAATCTTTTGAAGGAGTCAAATTACTCTATTATTCTAACGGATGAGAATGCGGTAGTTCTTGAAGTCATTGGAAATGAAAAAATAATGGACAAGAATACAAAGTTACATTTTTTGAAAGGATGTAAATGGACAGAAGAAAATGTAGGTACAAATGCCATTGGTACATGCCTTCATCTAAACAAACCAATTCAAACTTTAGGCGCAGAGCACTATTGTAAAAATCAACATGGATGGACATGTTCTGCTGCACCAATACATAATGATAAAGGAAAGATTATAGGAATTATTGATTTATCTGGTCACTTTTATGATTTTCATTCACATACTCTTGGAATAGTTGTTGAAGCTGCAAATGCTATACAGAAGCAGTTCTCAATAATCGAGCATAGGAAGTGGGCAGAAACAGCTTTTAATTCTATTGATGATGGAATTTTAGTTATAGATAATGATTTTACGGTAAGAGATTTTAATTTAAAGATGTGTGAACTATTAAAGATACCTCAGCAAGAGTTCTATAAAATTGATATCAAAGCTTTGTTAAGAGACATAATTAAAGATATAAATAACTTTAGTCAAAGTAATAAAATTAATTATAGAGAGGTTAGCTTGTATTTAGATAATCGTATAGTAGAATGTAATATAAGTGTTACACTAGTACAAAAGGAGGAAAAACATATAGGTTTTGTAATTCTTGCTAAAAAAGTTGATAGTTTGCGACATGTGGTTAACAAGATAGCAGGTTTTTCTTCAAAATATTCCTTTGATAACATAATAACCAATAATGCTAAAATGATATCTGTTGTTCAAGAAGCTAAAAGCATTGCAGCTAATGATTGTACTGTATTAATTAACGGAGAAAGCGGAACTGGTAAGGAATTGTTCGCACACTCTATTCATAATGCAAGTAATAGACGTAATGGACCATTTGTAGCAATAAATTGTGCTGCATTACCAAAGGATTTAGTGGAAAGTGAGCTCTTTGGATATGAAAAAGGATCATTTACTGGGGCTTCTAAAGAAGGCTGTCCTGGAAAGTTCGAACTAGCAAATACAGGAACAATTTTTTTGGATGAAATCGGGGAGCTGCCACTAGAAATTCAATCTAAGCTTCTTAGAGTTTTAGATAACCACACTATAACAAGGATTGGCGGAAAGTACGAAAGAAAATTAGATGTAAGAGTTATAGCTGCAACAAATAGAAATTTATATAATGAAATTCAAGCAAATAATTTTAGAGGGGATCTGTACTATAGAATAAATGTATTTAATATAAAATTGATTCCGCTTAGAGAACGGCCAGAAGATGTTGAACTTTGTGCAGAATTTTTTTTGCAGAGACTAAATGATAAAAATTCTGAGACAAAGAAGTCGTTTGATAAAGAGTTTATTAATTCCATTAAAAAACACAATTGGCCAGGAAACGTTAGAGAATTAGAAAATGTTATTCAAAGGGCATACTATCTATCGAAAAGCGACATTATATCTCATTTATTTATACCTGAATATATTAATGAAAATAACAAAGAAGTCATAGATTTTTCTAATAATAATGAATTTAAACCTGACAAGCTAGAAGAAATAGAAAAAAGTTTAATTGTTAAAGCATTAGAATATTGTGATGGAAATGTTGTTAAGGCAAGTAAACTAATCGGTATAGGAAAGTCTACACTTTACAGAAAAATAAAAAAGTATGAATTAAGTACAGTGCCAAAGTGGGAAAAATAACTGAAAATTCCCACTTTGGCACTTTCCTTTTTCCCAAAATGAACCTTAAGTAAAAGCATTATTTATCAACATAAGAATTTTCAGTAAATTAAGTATTGGCATATCTTTTGCTAATTAATAATAGTAGAAGAAAAGGGGGTGTGTTTTATTAGGAGGTTTGTAATAGAATTCGGATTAGGAGCTGATTTTCACGGACAGAGTGTCAACAGAGCAGCAGAAAAAGCTGTTACAGATGCTGTATCAAGAAGCTGCCTTTGCGGCCTAAAAGAAATTTTAGAGCTGAAGGATATGGAAAATGAAGTTATTGTAAAGGTTACCGTAGCGGTTTCAGATCCAGAAAAAATCGATGTAGAAAAAATTAAAAGGTGTTTGCCAATAGGAAAAAAGAATGTAGTAGCGGTTAAAGGGGGGCTAAAAACCTCAGGGCTGTATTATCCAGCCTTTGGAGACGTTGATGACAGCATAGAAGTTGCAATAGCTTGTATTGAAGTAGGTATTGAAAAAAATTGAGTGGGGGGAATAACATTGAATATATCAAATAGTAAAGTAATTGATATGTACAAAACTATGTTAAAAATAAGAAAATTTGAGGAAGTTGCTATGAATGCTTCCGCAGAAGGAAGAATTCCTGGATTTATTCATCTTTATATAGGAGAAGAAGCAGTGGCAACAGGTGTTTGTGCTAGTTTAAATGATAACGATTATATAACAAGTACTCATAGAGGTCATGGTCACATAGTAGCAAAGGGTGGAAACTTAAAATATATGATGGCGGAGCTTTTTGGAAAAGCAACAGGATATTGTAAAGGAAGAGGTGGCTCAATGCATATCGCAGATGCCACAAAAGGTATTCTAGGAGCAAATGGTATAGTAGGTGCTGGTCATGATCTAGCCTTAGGAGCAGGTTTAAGTGCACAGTACAGAGGAACTGATCAAGTCTGTATATGTTTCTTTGGAGATGCATCAACAAATCAAGGTACATTTCATGAAGCGTTGAACATGGCAAGCGTGTGGAAACTACCAATTGTATTTGTATGTGAAAATAATGGATATGGGATATCTACAAGTCAGAAGAGACATCAGGCAATTAAGGATGTAGCAGATAGAGGAGTGGCCTATAATGTTCCTGGGGTTGTAGTGGATGGGAATGATGTTTTTGCAGTTTATGAAGCAGCAGCTGAGGCTATAAAAAGAGCCAGAGAAGGTAAGGGGCCAACAATAGTAGAATGCAAAACTTATAGACAAAGAGGGCACTTTGAAGGAGATCCTTGCACATATAAACCAAAGGAAGAACAGGAAGAATGGGTAAAAAAAGATCCTATACCAAGGTTTGAAAAATATATACTTGAGAATGGGATTTTAAACGAAGAAGGAATCAAGGAAGTACAAACTGATATTGATAGCCAAATTAAAGAAGCTGTAGAATTTGCAGATAACAGTCCTCAGCCGGAATTAGAAGTAGCACTTGAAGATGTCTATAGTGACATAAAAGAGGAGGTAAGATAATATGAAAACTATGACTTATATGGAAGCTATAAGAGAAGCAATGAGAATTAAAATGAAAGAAGATGAAAACGTTTTAATACTTGGAGAAGATGTTGGAGCATTTGGAGGCTGTTTCGGGTTAACAGGAACACTTCATTCAGAGTTTGGTGAAAAAAGAGTAAGAGATACTCCAATATCTGAAGGAGCAATAGTTGGATGTGCTATAGGAGCAGCTGCTACAGGATTAAAGCCAATTGCAGAAATAATGATGGCAGATTTTGTTACAGTTGCAATGGATATGTTAGTTAATCAAGCTGCAAAGCTTAGATATATGTTTGGAGGAAAAATAAGTCTTCCAATGGTTGTTAGATTGCCAGGTGGCGGTGGACTATCAGCTGCAGCTCAACACTCACAATCCTTAGAAGCTTGGCTTACACATGTACCAGGACTTAAGGTTGTTTATCCGTCAACCCCAGCTGATGCAGCAGGATTACTGCTTACAGCCATAGAGGATGACAATCCTGTTGCATTTATAGAACATAAAGGAATATATAGCTTAAAAGGTGAAGTGCCAGATGATATCAAACCAATACCATTTGGAGTGGCTGATATAAAGAAAGAAGGAAAAGATATTACTATTATAGCTACAGGCAAAATGGTTCATGAAGCCTTAAAAGCTGCACAGCAGCTTTCAAAGGAAGGTATTGAAGCGGAGGTAGTAGATCCAAGAACGTTATTCCCACTGGACAAAGAAGCTATATTTAATTCTGTAAAGAAAACTAACAAAGCATTAGTTGTTACAGAAGAAAATAAAAGAGGGGGATATGGTGGAGAAATTTCTGCTATCATAAGTGAAGAAATTTTTGATTATCTCGATGCACCTGTAGTTAGAATTGGAGCACTTAACACTCCAATACCATTTTCACCAGTCCTTGAAAATTTTGTGCTTCCTAATTCCAATGATATAGTTGATGGGGTTAAAAAATTATTTTAATGGGGGGGGACTTCCCCCAAAAATTAGGTGAGGTTGTATATGAATAAAATTGGAATTATAGCCAATCCATCCTCTGGTAAAGATATTAGACGACTTGTATCTCATGCTACAACAGTTGATAATAATGAAAAGGTAAATATAGTTGAAAGAATAATTCTAGCTGCGCAAGCATGTGGTGTGAGTAATGTTTATATTATGCCTGATGTTTATCAAATCGGATATAAAGTTGAAGATAACTTATTAACTTTGGGGGAGCTCACAGCTAAAGTAAACATTTTAGATATAGAAATCACTGGTACTTTAGAGGACACTATAAATGCAACTAAAAAAATGGAAGAATTAGAAGTAGACTGTATTGTTGTCCTAGGAGGAGATGGGACAAGTAGGGCTGTAGCTAAGATTATAAAATATACACCAATAATAGCCCTGTCTACAGGTACAAATAATGTTTACCCTGAGGTGATAGAAGGAACAGTGGCAGGGATGGCAGCAGGAGTAATTGCTTCTAAGAAATTTGACATTAACAAAATATGTTCTAAAGATAAAAGAATTGAGATTTATAAAGATGAAAGATTAATAGACATTGCTTTGATAGATGTAGTAATTTCAAAGAATTTATATGTTGGCAGCAAAGCTATATGGAATATTAATGATATATTAAAGATTATTGTTTCAAAAGCACACCCGGCATCAATAGGTTTTTCTGCTATTGTCGGATGTAAAATAATTGTGAGTAAAAATGATGATTTTGGAGTAAGTGTTGATTTAATGAATAATAAACACAAAATTATTGCACCAGTTGCAGCTGGAATTATAACACCTATTTATATGGGAGATGTTGATATAATCAATCTTAATAATCAGTGTGAATTTACTAGTAAAGAAGCAGGAACTATTGCTTTAGACGGAGAACGGGAAATTACCTTTAAGGCTGGAGAAAGATTTACTTTTAAAATAACGAGGAATGGTCCACTGAGGGTTGACATCATAAACGCATTAGAAATAGCTCAAAAAAGTGGTTTTTTCAAAATAGATTAGTTTTGAAGATATTAAAAAAGGGGGAATATTTATGGCAAAGGTTGTAGTTATGCCGAAACTAGGACTTACAATGAAAGAAGGTACGTTAGTAACTTGGAATAAAAAAGAGGGAGATGAAATCAAAGTAGGAGAGGTTTTATTTGAGATATCAACAGATAAGTTGAGCAATGATTTTGAATCAAGTGATGAAGGAATAGTGAGAAAATTACTTGTAGAAGAAGGAGATGTAGTTGAATGTTTAAAGCCAGTTGCAATTATTGGTAGTGCTGATGAAGATATATCTTCTTTATTAAGTGATTCCTCATCAAATAGTGAATCAGTGGAGCAAAGCGATAGTAAATTACCAGAAAAAGAATTAAAAGAAGTGAATGGTGAAGAGAGAAAACAAGGAAGAATAAAAGCCTCTCCAGCTGCTAAGAAGATGGCTTCAGAAAATAATATAGATATCACATTAGTTGAAGGTACAGGCCCACAGGGAAGAGTAACAATTGAAGATGTAGAAAAGTATATTGAAAGTAGTAAAAACAAAGCCAAAGCATCCCCAATGGCAAGTAAAATAGCAAAGGAATTAAATGTTAATTTATCAGAAATCGAAAAAGATGGAAGGATAATGAAAGAGGATATTCTATCCTTATGTAAGTGTAATAAGACTTCAGAGAATACCTATGTTGAAAAGAGAGTTCCAATGTCTCAAATGAGGAAGGTAATTGCTTCGAGAATGTATGAAAGCTGGGTTACTTCTCCAACAGTAACATATGACATAAAAGTTGATATGACTAACTTAAAGAGATTTAAGGATGCTCTTAAAGATGTGTGTAAAGTAACTTATACAGATTTGTTAGTAAAAATAGTTTCAAAGGTATTACTGCAGTATCCTTTACTTAATTGTTCTGTTGATGGAAATGAACTAATCTTAAGAAACTTTGTAAACATGGGTATAGCAGTAGCTTTAGATGAAGGACTTGTAGTACCAGTAGTTAAATGTGCTGATGAAAAAGGATTAGAAGAAATTTCAACAACAATAAAAGAATTAGCTGATAAGGCAAAGAAGAATGCACTTAAGCCTGATGAAATTACAGGTGGCACATTTACAATAACCAATCTAGGAATGTATGGCATAGAGTATTTCTCTCCAATTATAAATCAGCCAGAAGTTGCTATATTAGGGGTAAATAAAATTACAGAAACTCCAATAGCTCAGAATGGTGAAATAGTTATAAAACCTCTTATGAATTTATCCCTTACTGCTGATCATAGAGCAGTAGATGGGTCAGTAGCAGCTCAATTCTTGTCAAAGCTTAAAGCCTTTATTGAGAAACCAGAGATGTTAATATTATAGGGAGATGATGAGTATGAAGTTAGTTATTGTAGGTGGGGGACCAGGTGGATATGTAGCTGCAATTCGAGCAGCACAATTAGGTGCTGAAGTAACATTAATTGAAAAAGAAAAGGTTGGGGGAACTTGTTTGAATATTGGATGCATACCTACCAAGGTATTAGCACATACATCTGATTTATTAGAAGAGCTTAAAGAAGCTAAAAAGATAGGAATAGATATTGAAGGCAGTGCAAAAGTTAACTGGAGTAAGCTTCAAAGCAGAAAGAATTATGTAATAAAAAGACTTGTATCAGGAGTTTCAGGTTTATTAGTAGCTAATAAGGTAAAGGTCATTAATGGAACTGGAAGACTTCAAGCAGGTAATGTGGTTTTAGTTGCAAAAGAGAATGGAACTACAGAAGAAATTAAATACGATAAATTAGTAATAGCATCCGGCTCCAGGACATTTATTCCACCTATAGAAGGAAAAGAGCTTACAGGAGTAATTGATAGCACAGGTGCATTAAATTTGGAGAAAGTTCCTAGTAGTCTTGTTGTTATTGGTGGAGGAGTAATAGGTATAGAATTGGCTAATATTTTTAACAGTATAGGCTGTAAAGTAACTGTTATTGAAATGATGCAGCACATTTTACCACTAATAGATAGAGAAATTTCAGAAATGCTTAAAAATAAATTAATAAAAGATGGTATTGAAATGCACACCAACCACAAGGTCACAAAAATTGAAGAGAGTTCTGAAGGCCTTCAAGTTAGCTTTTCTGGTGAAAAAGATTTAGTCGTTAACGCAGAAAAAGTTCTAATTGCTGTAGGAAGAACAGCAAATATTGAGGATTTAAATTTGGAAGCTGTAGGCATAAAGACAGAAAGAAACTACATTGTAGTCAATGACAAAATGGAAACAAATATTAAAAACATATATGCAATTGGTGACTGTACAGGCAAAAATATGCTGGCACATGTGGCTTCAGATCAAGGAATAGTAGCTGTAGAAAATATAATGGGGAAAAACAAAGAAATGGATTATAAAACTGTACCTGCTTGCGTATACACCAAACCTGAATTAGCGACCGTTGGATTAACTGAAGAGCAGGCAAAGGAGAAAGGTATAGATTACAAAGTGGGTAAGTTTCCGCTAATAGCCAATGGGAAATCCCTTATAATGAATGAAACTACAGGGATAATAAAAGTTATTTCAGATAAAAAGTATGATGAAATACTTGGAGTTCATATACTTGGACCAAGAGCAACAGATTTAATAGCTGAAGCTGCATTAGCGCTGAGATTAGAAGCTACTACAGAAGAAATAATCACAACAGTACATGCCCATCCAACTGTAGGGGAAGCTATGAAAGAAGCTGTACTTTCAGTTAACAAAGAGGCCATTCACATATTAAATGAGTAATGAAGTTATCTATCTATGTAGGTTTACAATTTTTGTACTTTGAATTATATATAGAGAAACTAACTAGAAAGGTAACTTATATAAAGGGATATGTTTCCAAAGACTGAAGGTAGATTTAAAAACTTTGTGCCAATCTTAGCGAAGAGTTTTAAGACAAACTTAGAACATTAGATAGTGGTGAAAAGCCTAAATGGCTTTTCACGAGCTACTTATCAATGCTAATTGATAAGTTAGTCCGACTGAGCATAGCGAGTTTATCTAAGTCTTAGGTCGTCTAAAACTTAAGCTTTAGATTGGCTAAAAGTTTTTAACGGACTAAAGCTTTGGAAACATATCCCGGGGTATAAGGTAACTTTCGCCCTAGTACCCCTATATAGATAGTTAATTCTAAACCTATCTAGTTTCTTCTACATGATTCAATTCAGATGAATTTAGTTTATTAAATATTTGCATGCCCGTTTTGCCAGCTGATGCCATGTGATTTTTCTTTTGAAAATTTCTTACAGCTAGCATTGTATCAAAGCTAGAAAAGTTTTTAGAAGGCTCAGAGTTTAAACTTTTTTTAGGCGCTTTTTCTCCTAATCTTGTTTTAGAAAGAGCATCGTTGATAATTTTTCTGTTTAGGTTATTATTTAGTACAGTTTCAATGTATTCAATAATATCTTTTCTATTATTTAAGTTAATAAGTTCAGAGGAAATTTCACTGTAGTTATATATAAATTGAGTTAATTTGCTTTTAGCAATTATATGTTGTAAACATACAGAGTTTATCTCTAGAGTCATATCTATATCTGTAGATGATACCATAAACAATTGATCTTTTTCCATAAGGTCTATGCTCCTTTTAAAATTTTATATTGATTCTAAATTTAATACAGTTCTATGTATTAAATTTAACTTATGTAAAATGATAAATATTAACTTTCATGAGAAATATACGAAGGCTTAGATAAATATAAGGGGGTAGGAATAAATTAAATGTAATTTTAATAAAATACAATAAATAAACCTAATTCCTATTAAGTTAAGGAATTAGGTTGTAGAAGTTATAAATATGATAAAAAATTTTAATCTTTAATTTAAAATTTTAGATACAACTATTTGCTGTATTTAAAGTTTGATAGGTTATACACATAGGAGTTTTAAAAATAGGACAATCAATAATTTTAGAATTTATATCAAATACTTCTTTAATTAACTTTTCATTTATAATTTTCTTTGGATCGCCCTCAGCGTATACCTTACCATCCTTTATAGCTACTATATGGTCAGCATATCTACAGGCTAAATTTATATCGTGAAGCACAATGATAATAGTCCTCTTCTCTGTTTGGTTTAGCTTTTTTAGAAGATCAAGCACCTCTATTTTATATTTTATATCTAAGTGGTTTGTAGGTTCGTCTAAAAGTACTATACCTGTTTGCTGTGCTAATGTCATGGCAATCCAAACTCTTTGCTTTTGTCCGCCGGAAAGGTCAGAAAGTTTTTTATGTTTTATATCTAATAAGCCAGTTTTTTCTAGTGCATGATTTACAATTTTTTCATCTTCTTTACTCCATTGATTAAACCAACTTTGATAGGGATATCTTCCCTGCTTAACAAGATTGAACACAGTCAAATCAGAAGGAGCAGTAGGAGTTTGAGTTAGTATGGCCAGATCTCTTGCAATTTCCTTCGTAGATTTTTCAAATATATTACTATCTTCTAAAAAAACTTTGCCACATTTGGGTTTTAATAGTCTGGACATGGTTTTTAATAAGGTTGACTTACCACATCCATTACTTCCAACTAGTATAGTGATTTTATTTTTTGGTATGCTAATGTTAATATCTTCTAATATTATATTATCTCCATAACCTAAGGTTAAATTGGTTGTAGACAGACTCATTTAACTACCTCCTTTAAGGGTTTTTTGATTTTTAATTAATAGGTAAACAAAGAATGGCGCACCTATTCCTGCTGTAAATATTCCAACTGGCAAATCTAAAGGAAAGAACAGCGTTCTTGCAGCTATATCAGACAAAACCACTATTATTCCACCTACCAATGAAGATAGAGGTATAATATTTTCAAAGGATGAATTAGTAAGTTTTCTGGATATATGAGGTGCTATTAATCCTACAAAGCTAATACCGCCGCCTACAGCAACAGCTCCACTAGCTAGAGCAGCACTTAAAATCATAAGGGTAAATCGATTTTTTTCTAATGATGTTCCTAATCCTTTAGAAATGGTATCTTCTAAGCTTATAACATTTAACACTTTAGAATAAATTACTGTTATCACAAAGAATATGAGAAACCAAAAGGATAAAAGCTTAACATGTGTCCAGTTTGTGCCATATACAGTTCCGGTAATCCAAAGATTGGCCTCTTTAATAAATACCACTGGCCCATTAATTATTAGTATAGAAGTAATAGCTTTTGCTGCACCAGCTACTCCAATTCCAATAAGTATTAATCTATAAGGTGTAACTCCGTTCTTAAAAGCTAAAAAGTAAACTAAAACAACTGCAGAAAATGCCCCTACAAAAGCGAATACAGGCATATAGAATATACTAGTTGTCAAAGCATTATTTTTGGGATCAGTAAATAAAGTTAAGAAGACTAGTGCTCCCACAGAACCACCATCTACTATGCCTATAATGTTGGGAGAGGCTAAAGGATTTTTTACAACGCCTTGAAGAATTGAGCCTGAAAGTGCTAGTGAAGCACCAACAAAAAAGGCTACTAATGTTCTTGGTAGTCTTATGTTATTTATAATAAACGTATCGCCACTAAGTTCATTAGTGAATAGAGTTTTTATTATATAGAGTACAGAAATATTTTTCTGACCTATACTTAAACTTAAAAGTATGCTTAATATGCAAATAATAAATGTAAATAATAGTATGATAAGGCTTCTTTTTTCATATATAAAAGATAGTTTATTTTTTCGAACAATAAAGAATTTATTCATTTTGTGTTTCCACCTTTCTAGCTATATAAATGAAAAAAGGAGTACCGATTATAGCTGTTAATGCTCCAACAGGGATTTCCTTTGGATAAATAATAAAACGAGAACTTATATCAGATACTAGTAAAAATATTGATCCTAGAACCATACTATAAGGTAGTGACCACTTGAATTCAGAACCAACTAAAGCACGGGTTATATGTGGAATAATTAATCCCACTAACCCAATAGGACCTGCTACAGCCACTGAAGCACCAGCCAATACCACAACTAATATGATAATTTGTATTTTTAAAAGTTCTGTATTTAAGCCAAGCCCCTTTGCAATTTCCTCACCTAAAGAAAAAATATTCAATTTTTTTGATAGAATAAAGGAAATAATAAGTGCAATAAGTAAATAAGGAACTACCTTAATTAAAATATCAAGACTTCTGCCCTCCACAGAGCCTGTTATCCAATAAATAATCTCCTCCATAGTCTTTTGATCTTTAAACAATATCACTTGAGTAAATGACATGAATAAAGCAGATACAGCCGCGCCTGCAAGAGTTAAATCAAAAGTTTGAATAGAACCTTTAAGACCACCTGCTAAGGCATAAACAAAAATTACAGCTATTGCAGCACCAATAAATGAAAAAAGTATTGTGTAGTTTGGAGAAAGCATGGGAAAGTAGCTGTATACAAGTACCATTAAGAAAGCAGCACCAGAATTTACTCCCAGTAGTCCAGGCGATGCCATAGGGTTTTTAGTAAGAGTTTGCATTAATACTCCAGAAACACTTAAGCTAGCACCAACAAATAGGGCAGTTAAGGCTCTTGGAACTCGTGATGTTTTTATAATTATATGTTCTTTACTATTTGTATAATTTATATATGTATTTATTAAATCTACAAAAGAAGTTTTTATATAACCTAATAATATACTCCCTAGAAAGCATAAAAGTAATAAAAAAATTAATGCTACAAGCATTAGAACTTTTGATTTATTGCTTTCTAAGCGAAAAATTTTCAAATAAAACACATCCTTTCAACTTAAATTCATGGTATTTTAGCAAACACTAAATATATCATATAAGAGTATAATCTATTATTTTTTTGATGTCAATGAAAATAATTATCAATTTACAATGAGAATCACTTGCAATAAAATTAGCTCTGTGATAAGATGTAAATCGGAATTAATAAGATGAAGGAGTGTTAGCATGAAAACAAAAAAACTAATAAGGGCTTTAGGAATTTTAACTTTAGCTTTCTCTCTTACCGCGTGTGGTACAGCAAAGAATTCAGATAAATCTCAAGAGGCATCTAATGGTTCAACAAGAATAATAGAGCATGCAATGGGCAAAACAGAAATCAAGGGTGAGCCTAAGAGAATTGTAGTTCTTACAAATGAAGGTACAGAAGCTCTACTTGAATTAGGTATCAAGCCTGTTGGAGCAGCTAAATCATGGACAGGCAATCCTTGGTATAAACATATTGAAAAAGATATGGAAGGAGTTCAAAACTTAGGAACTGAAGATCAAATTAATATAGAGGCTGTAGCTTCGCTAAAACCAGATTTAATTATAGGAAATAAGATGAGACATGAAAAAATATATGATCAGCTATCAAAAATAGCACCAACAGTTTACTCAAATACCTTAAGGGGAGAATGGAAACCTAACTTTGAATTTTATGCAAAAGCATTAAATAAAGAAAAAGAAGGAAAAGAAGTAATAAGAAAATTTGATGAACGTGTATCGAATATATCAAAACTGGCTGGTGATAAGCTTAAGACAGAGGTATCCTTAATAAGATTTATGCCAGGTAAAACTAGAATTTATTTAGGAGACACTTTTGCTGGTAATATATTAAAACAAATTGGTTTTGCTAGACCAGAAAATCAAAGAAGTGATAAATTTACATTAGAAATAGGAAAAGAAAGATTAAAAGAAACAGATGGAGATGTAGTATTTTATTATACATATGAAACTGGAAATGGTGAAGGGTCAGCAAGAGAACAGGAATGGTTAAAGGATCCAATGTTTCAATCATTAAAGGCTTATAAAAATGGGAAAGTTTATAAAGTTGATGATGTTATTTGGAATACAGCTGGTGGAGTTAAGGCTGCAAATCTAATGCTTGATGATATAGAGAATTTTATAAAATCAAATAAGCTTTAATAAAATAATAAGACACAGGCATATTAAAAGTAGTTTTTTATATGTTTATGTCTTATTATTTTTACTTTATAAAATGTATTTATTGAAATTATAATTATTTTTAATTAGTATGCTATTAAATTATTATTGCATTAGAAATAATTTCATATTATTATTTAGTTAACGAACGTTAATTAAGGGAGATATTTCATGAAGGAGAAAATTAAAGAAAATGCGGTACGGCTATTTTGTGAAAGGGGATTTTCAGGTACATCCATAAGAAACATTTCTGATTCTGTAGGAATAACTGCAGCAGCTGTATATTCACATTTTAAATCAAAAGAAGAACTTTTTCTCGAAGTGTTTGCTGAGGGATGGAGAGCAGTGGCAGAAGGGGTAGATATCATTGAAAATAAAGAAAAGTATCTAACTCCTGAACTTCTTTTTAAGATATATAAATATCATGTTAACTATTATTTGAAGGAAAAAGAAAAAACTGTTTTTCTTTTTCGGAGCACGATGTTTCCAGCAAGTGAACTAAAAGAAAAAGTAATTAAAATTTTTTATAGGGAATTAAATGATACTCATGAGTTTATAGGAAATATTTTTAAAGATATGATTGCTAAAGGTATCGTAAGGAATATATCAATTAAAGATCATGTGTATACGTTTTATAGACTTATCAATAGTTTTATATTTGAAATAACTGCACTTAATAAATCTGCTACAGATGAAGAGTTAAATAAACATTGGCAATGCTATTGGCAGTGGATAAACGCATAAAGATATACTAATAAGATAAGACAAAATTTTTTATTTGAGGTGATTTTAATGAAATTAATTAAATTTAAAAGAATAAAAACAAGGATATTAACATTACTCTTACCATTAATTATACTATCTATGTTACTTTTATCTGCAATAAGTTATCAAACCTCAAAAAATCTTATAAATAATGAAATTGATAAACAAATGAATGAAAAGTTAGATAGCACTGTTTCTTCGATAGAAAAATCGCTTACTAATCACAGCAAAATTCCTGTGACTTTAGCAAGAACAGTAGAAGTAGTAGGGAACACTATGGATAAAGAGCAGTATGTATCAATGCTAAAATCTTATATAAATTCTAACGATGAGACTCTTGGTGCAGGAGTATGGTTTGAGCCATATAAATATAAATCTGACGTTAAATACTTTGGGCCATATGCATATAAAGATAAGGGAAATTTAGTTTATACAGATGACTATAATTCTGAAAGCTACAATTATCTAGAGCAGAATTGGTATAAAGCAGGAGTAAATTCTGGGGGAAAAGCAGTTTGGACACCTCCATATTTAGATCATGTGACGAATATATCAATGGTAACGGCAGCAGTACCATTTTATGATAAGGATAAAAAATTTTTAGGTGTAACAACTGCAGATATAGACTTAACCAGAATTCAAAAGATGATTAAGGAAATAAAAATTGGACAAACTGGTAAAGCATTTCTTGTAGATAAGGATGGAATTTATATAGCAGGAAGTGATTCTTCAAAAATTATGAAGACGAAATTACAGGATGATAATAATAAAAGTCTTGCTGATCTATCAAAAAACATAATGTCAGGAAAAAAATCTACAGGAAGTTTTACTGATAACAATGGGAGAAATATAATTTATTCTGCTCCAATAGCTGAAACTGGATGGGTACTTGTACTTACAATGCCAGAGAAAGAATTATATTCACCACTTAGTGTTCTTATATATAAACTTATTCCTGTAATTTTAGTTACAATAGCAGTTATAATATTAGCAATATTATTGTTTAGCAATTATATTGCATCATCAATAAAAAGAATTCTTGATTTTGGTACAGCTCTTGGAAATGGAGATTTAACTAAAACTATAGAAGTCAATTCAGAAGATGAATTTGGACGCCTTTCCAAGGAACTTTCAAAAGCTAATGAAAACATGAGTGAATTAATAACACAAATATCTGACAGTTCTGGGGAAATCAGTTCTTCCAGTGAAGAATTATCGGCTACAATGGAGGAAATATCATCAAAGATGGATTCTATTAATGAAGCTACAAAGAATGTATCAAAAGGGACCGAGGAGCTGAGCTCAGCTACAGAGGAGATTAATACTTCAGTTGATGATATAAATTCTATTGTAAGTAATCTTACAAATAAATCGACAGAAGTAAATAATTCTTCGCAGGAAATTCAAAGTCGTGCATCACAAATAAAAGATAGAGGACAAAATTCCATGAAGGTAGCAATAGGAATTTATGAAGAAAAACATTTAAAAATAGCTAAAGCTATTGAAAGTGGCAAAATAGTTGATGATGTAAAGATTATGGCTGAGTCTATCGCAAGTATAGCAGAGCAGACCAATTTACTAGCACTAAATGCTGCAATAGAAGCTGCTAGATCTGGAGAACATGGAAGAGGATTCGCTGTAGTTGCTGAAGAGGTGAGAAAACTTGCTGAACAGTCATCTCAAACTGTTATGAGTATACAAAGCATGGTTATTGAAGTAAGAGAAGTATTTAATAACCTTTCACAAAATGCTGAAGAAATTTTAAGTTTTGTTGAAAATAATGTAAAGCCAGATTATCAGTTGTTAGTTGATACAGGGTTACAGTATGAAAAAGATGCTGAATTTATTAATAGTATAGCAGGAGAGATAAATACTGCTGTTGGTTTAGTAGCAGAATCTATAAATAATATAAGTAGTTCTATTGAAAATGTATCAGCAATTGCAGAAGAATCTGCTGCAAGCTCTCAGGAAATAATGGGAAGTGTGGACGAAAATACTTATGCAATTGAGGAAGTAGCAAAAGCATCGCAAAGTCAAGCGGAACTTGCTGAGCGATTAAATGATTTAATACAACAATTTAAAATATAAATAAAGTTAGGTAATTTAAATATTACCTAACTCAAATTCGTGGTAACTCTATATGCTTTTATAAACATATAGAGTTACTATTTTGCCTGTATTATTTTAAACCTTGTTCGTAAGCTTCTACCATTTTCTTAACCATGTTTCCGCCTACTGAACCTGCTTCTCTGGAAGTAAGATCTCCATTATAGCCTTCTTTTAAGTTTACGCCTACTTCTCTAGCGGATTCCATTTTAAATCTGTTTAGACCTTCTTTTGCTTGTGGAACTAATACTCTATTACCTCTACTTGCCATAAGTTACTTCCTCCTTTTAGTCGGAACACGGGGTAATTTTACTTGTTTCCCTTCGGGCACTGGGTAACTTAAGATTTTCGCTTTCGCTCACAAGTTACCCGTAAAAGTTCATTTAGAACTTTTACCTAGCAAAATTACCCGTTAAAGTCCATTTAGGACTTTAACCTCCTTAAATTTATAAAACTTTTATATGTTTTATAATCACAGTTTGTACAGTTTTAAAATTATTACACTATAAAATTAAAGGAAAGCTATCCATAAGATGTAATACTTAGAACAATAAGTAATAAAAATTACGATATAAAGCGGTGCGAAACTATATAAGTAAACTAAAATATAAATAATGTTATACAGTCAACAGAAACTGGACAATTTATTTATAGAGTTCTTGATAATAAAACAAGCTGGGTAGGCGGAACAAATACTAATTTGCTTGAAATTATAAAAAGCGCTAAATAAAAATAATAAATCAGCTCAAAATTCACATGTAAATTCAGTGAAATTTGAGCTGATTTTTTTACTTTAAATATGATTAATTATATTTAAGTTCCAATATGAATCTCTCTTTCTTTCCCTAAAAAGAATACAGCAAGTGCACCTGGTCCACCATAAGAACCTACAACAGGTCCAACGTAGCTCATTATAATATCCTTAACCTTTATTTTGTTTGATATGAGATTTTTTAATGTTAAGGCATCCTCTATACAATCTCCATGAGATATACCTATAGTCTGCTCTTCGGGGCTTTCAATTTTTTCTAAAACCTTTTCAAAAAGAGCATTTAAAGCTTTTTTTCTTCCTCTAAGCTTGTTTAAAGGAAGCACTTTGCCAATGTTGCTTATTGTTAAGAAAGGTTTTATATTTAATAACATACCAGCAAATGCAGCAGTTGCAGATATTCTTCCACCTTTTCTTAAATAATTAATATCATTTACTATCATAAAAGTATTTAGATTTTGTTTAATTTCTTCTAAATAGTTAATTATATCATCAATAGAAGCTCCTTGCTTTTGCATTTCCAGCGACTTTAAAACCATTAAACCTTGTCCTAAAGATGCTGTTAAAATATCAATTATACAAATTCTTAAGTTAGGATAATCTTCTTGCAGCATGTTTTTCGCTATATTTGCACTATTCACAGTACCGCTTAGGCCGCTGGAAGCACCTATATAT
Organism: Clostridium nitrophenolicum; assembly: GCF_055391695.1. Lineage (NCBI taxonomy): Bacteria > Bacillati > Bacillota > Clostridia > Eubacteriales > Clostridiaceae > Clostridium > Clostridium nitrophenolicum. The sequence continues at coordinate 3,546,992 of NZ_AP042469.1, read as the reverse complement.
AATATATCCTTTCCATCATCAAGTACTTTTTTAAACTCGTCATAAAATGATTGGGTACTAGGTTGTGAGGTTTTCGGCATTTCGCCATTTCTTATATCATCATAAAAGTTTTCTAATGAGTAGCTTGTACCAAAATCATCAAGTCTTTCAATATTATTATAATGATAGGTTAAGCTAACAAAGGGTATATCGAGCTCTTTAACATATGCTGTGGGTAAATCACAACAACTATCAGTAATTATTCTAAATTCTTTCATTTTTTTTCCTCTTAAATACATCGATATTTTGACAAATTTATTACTTTTACTCTATTTTATAATGAAATTCTACAAAATACAATCAGAAATATTTAAAAGGAAAAATTAGTACAATGAAAAATTATAGTACTTTTTTATTATAACTAGTGTATATAGAATTTTTAATGAGTAATCTTGTATTGCTATGGAAAAGTATACTTAATGGATTTTTCTTAAAATTTTTGTTGAAGCCATGTATTGTTATTGACAGACAAGAGAAAAAAGTATAAAATTAACAAGATAATGAAAATCATTATCAATTATAAAGCCGTTGTTAAAGATTACTAATAATAAGCTATGTTATGTATTTATAAATAATAAGTAGAAAGAAATGAACTAGTAATAAACAATATATTTTAAAATAACTTAAAGGAGAATGTAGCTATGGTGAAAGAAGATTTTAGTAATTACATAAATATAGTAAAAAATTTTAATGAAAAAGATTATTTATTTTCAACAATAGCTCATAGTATTGGACCGACATTAGTGGGCGAAAAACCTTCTTCTTTGCTAATATTTAATACATATAATCGAAACCAAAAGAAAGTATGGGAAGAAGTTAAACATGAATTAAAAGATAGACTAAAAATAAAATTTTTTGAATTAAATAGTAGTGAGGAAAACTCAGTTGTACTTTTTTATGATGAAAATATGTTATTAGAGATCTTAAAGAAGAAAAGAAATATATATTTTCTAAAGAGATTTGGATATACAGAAAATATGAGTTTACAGGAATACTTAACCCTTTTAAGCCAGCGGTTCAAAAAAATTTGTCCTCATGAAATAGGAATTTTTTTAGGATACCCTGTAGAAGATGTAGCTATATTTTCAAGCTGTCCTAACAGAAAATGTTTACTTGTAGGTTATTGGAAAGTTTATCATAATGGCAATGTTGAAAAAGCTAAAAATATTTTCAAAAGGTATGATAGCATAAAATCAGATATTATAAAACTTATTGCTCAAGGTATAAAACCTATAGAAATTATAAGCTCATATAAAATGGTAGGGTAATTGAAGAGATTTAAATTTTTAATATAGACAATTCTCATAGAGATACATACTTAATTAAATATTATTATAAAGGATAGATATGGTATAATATCTATAAAAAGGTTTCTAAATCTTTTATGTTTAGAATAATCATGACTTAACTTGTAACAAAACTAGAGAGGAGAAATGTTATGAAAATTAGTAGAAGAGACTTCTTAAAGTGGTCAGTAGCAGCTGCAGTAGCATTAAAGTTAGAATTTGATGTGGATAGTGTAAATACTGTACTTGCAGCTGATACAGATCCGCCAATCATTTGGCTGCAAGGAGCAGGTTGCTCAGGGTGTACTGTGTCTATGATGAATGTCACAAATCCTACTACTATCGATCAAGTACTTCTAAATAAAATAAGTATGAAGTATAACAGCACTCTAATGACTTCTGCAGGAGAGCTTGCAATGCAAACTTTAGATCAAGCAGCAAATATGTATGCAGGGAAATTTATATTAGTTATTGAGGGAGCTATTCCTACAGGAGCTTCGGGGCACTATTGTGTAGTAGGTGAGCAGAATGGTGTTGAACTTACTATGCAGCAGGCGGTATTAAAATATGGTCCTATGGCAAAATACGTTGTAGCTGCAGGAACTTGCGCTTCCTTTGGTGGAGTAACTGCTTCTGCTCCTAATGCAACATCCTGCACTACGGCAAAGTCGCTACTTTCAGGTAAAACTGTTAACCCAGTAGTTAATCTTTCGGGATGCCCTGTACATCCTACTGTTTTAGTGCAGACACTAATAAATTTAATTTTAACTGGAGTGCCAAGTTTGGATAGCTATAACAGACCAAGTACATATTACGGTACTAATATACACTCAATATGTCCAAGGAAGGGATTAACACAAGTAACTCAACCTGGAGTATATGGTTGCTATAGAGCAGTAGGGTGCAAGGGGCCGGGCTGCAAGAATGTATGTCCGAGTATGAAATGGAATAATGGAAAACAGTTTTGTACAATGGTAAATCATCCATGTATTGGATGCGCTAATCCGGAGTTCCCAACAAATCCATTAAATCCAGTAAGTACTTCTTAAGATATAAATTAAGGAAAAGGTGGCATAAAAATGAGTACAACTTTAACTTTAGATCCAGTAACAAGATTAGAAGGACATTTAAAAATACAAGTAGTTCTTGATGCAAATAATACAGTAATTGAAGCGAAGGCAGCAGGAAATTTATATAGGGGTTTTGAGAATATGCTTTTGGGGAGAACACCTAAAGATGCTGCATTCTTAACTCAAAGAATTTGTGGCGTTTGCCCTGTTTCACATGCGGTAGCCTCCGCAAAGGCATCAGAGAGCGTACTTAAATTCACTCCAAGCTTACAAGGACTGCTTTTGAGAAATATTATATTGGGAGCAGACCATATATCTAGCAATATACTTAACTTTTATCATCTATCTCTCATGGACTATATACAGGGTCCGCAGATGAATCCTTGGACACCTGGTTATAATCAGGATATGAGATTTTCTGCAGCAGACACTCAGGCTTTTACTAATAACTATTTAACAGCTCTTACTATAAGGAGAAAGGCTCATGAATTGGGAGCTACTTTCGGAGGAAAGCTTCCTCATGCATCAAATGTTATAGCTGGTGGAGTTACCGCAATACCATCAGCAGACAATATAAGCATCTGCAAATCTTACATAAATGAAATTCAAAGCTTTGTAAATAATCAATATCAACAGGATGTAAACAAATTAGCTTCTACCTATAGTGACTACTATAATGTTGGAAATGGATACGGAAATTTAATATGCTATGGAGTATTTGATGTAAATACATCTGGACAACAGCTATTTCCAGCTGGTGTGGTTACAGGTGGAGTTGTTAGCAGTTTTGATGTCAATAACATTAAAGAATACGTAGGATACTCATGGTATTCCTCTTCTTCAGGTGTAAATCCATCAAGTGGTACAACTTCCCCAAGCTATGGTAAAAGTGGAGCATATACATGGCTTAAAGCCCCAAGATATAATAATGTACCATATGAAGCAGGGCCATTAGCAAGAACTTGGATTAGTGGAGACTATAAAAGAGGTGTTTCCGTTATGGATAGACATATGGCTAGATACATAGATACAGCAAAAATAGTAAGCAATATGCAAGTATGGATTAATCAAATTACAGTAGGATTGAGTGGATATACTAAAGTAGGTGCTCCAGCTTCAGGAAGTGGAATTGGACTTACGGAGGCACCTAGAGGAGCAATTGGACATTGGCTATCAGTTGCTAATTCACAAACATCAAAGTATCAAATTATAACTCCTACTTGCTGGAATGTGTCACCTAAAGATGATATGGGAAATCCAGGACCAGTAGAAAAAGCTTTAATTGGCACTTATGTAGCAAATCCTTCTCAGCCTATAGAGCTTTTAAGGATAGTTCACTCCTTTGATCCATGTACAGGCTGCTCAGTACACGTGATGTCTCCAAAAGGTATAGAAATGTCTAAGTTTATTGTAAATCCTATAGGAGGCTAGAATGAAAAAAATTGCGGTTATTGGTATAGGGAATATTTTGCGCAAAGATGATGGTGTAGGAGTGCATGTTATAAAGGAATTAGAGAAACAATTAGATAATTCCTTTGTTGAGCTAGTAGATGGAGGAACTTCTACTTTGGACATGCTTGGTTACTTTCTTGACTATGAGAAAGTAGTAGTTATTGACTGCTTAAGAGCCGGTTATGAGCCAGGAACAATTTATAAAATAAAGCCAGAGGAAATTAAGGACTATAACAAAGAAAATCTATCTATACATGATGTACAGATTTTAGACGTAGTAAAAATAGCAAATATGTTCGGAAAGCATCCACAAGTAATGATATTTGGAGTTGAGCCTAAGGAAATAAGCTTTGATCTTGAAATATCAGATACTATAAAAAATAAAATACCAGAAGTAGTTAATCTAGTAAAACTTGAATTGAATATAAATTAGGTGATGAACAATGCACGAAGTTTCGATAATAGAAAATGTTATAAAGATTGTAGAAGATAAAGCAAAAGAAAATAATTTCAAAAAAATTAATAATGTTTCACTAAAAATAGGTGAGATGTCTGGCGTTATGGAAGACTCTTTAAGATTTGCATTTGATTGCGCTTCAAAAGATACGATAATGGAGGATGCTAATCTTGTAATTGAAAGGATTGAAGCAACAGGGGGATGCCGCAGCTGCGGCATCACCTTTAAAATTGATCATTTCAATAAACTATGTCCTCAATGCAAAAAATTTTGTGATAATATTTTAAGCGGATATGAATTATATATTAATACAATACAAGGAGAGTAAAAAATGAGTGAAATAAAAGTTGTTACTAATATACTTAAGACGAATGAGGAAATATCAAGTAAAAACAAGCAAATCTTTGATGAAAAAGGCATATATGTGGTTAATTTAATGAGCTCACCAGGTTCAGGTAAAACATCTATACTTGAAAAAATAATAAAAGAACTAAAGCAGGAAATAAATATAGCAGTAATTGAAGGAGATATATATACAACAAAAGATGCTGAGAGAATTGAAGCTCAAGGAGTTCCGGTTGTTCAGATTAATACTGAGGGAGCATGCCATTTAGATGGCGATATGATAAAAGGAGCCATGGATGAATTAAATCTGGATAATATAGACTTTTTAGTTATTGAAAATGTAGGTAATTTAGTTTGCCCCGCTGAGTTTGAAGTAGGAGAGGACATTAAAATTTCAGTTTTAAGTACAACAGAAGGTAATGACAAGCCATTGAAATATCCTTTAATGTTTGAAAAAAGCGGAGCTGTAATTCTTAATAAGATAGATATTATTAAGTATACAAATTTTAGTAGAGAAGAGTTTTATAATGATATAAAAGCACTAAACGCAAATGCGGATATTTTTGAAACAAGCTGTGTAAAAGGTGATGGAATAAAAGAGGTATGCAGTTTTATAAAAAATAAAATAAGTGAGAAAAAGGAGAGAATATAATATGCCTAACTTAGGATTTCCAGAATTAATATTACTTTTAGTTATTGCCTTGGTAATTTTTGGGCCAGGAAAACTTCCGTCAGTTGGAGGGGCTATAGGTAAATCATTAAAAGAGTTTAAAAAGGCCTCAAGAGAACTTACTGAAGATACTAATATATCCAATATCGTAGAGGATAAAAAGGAGCAAAAATAACTTCAAGGAGTGTAAAGCATGTTAACTAGTGAAAATATTGTAAAAGCAGTACACTGGCTTGAGAAGTATAGAAAAAAAATAATACTCCTACTGCTGTTGCCATTAATAACAGCAGTAGGAGTGTATTATAAGAGCAATTTAATTATAGATGTTTTGAGAAAACCCTTAAAGGGATTACAAATATTTTTTCTCACACCTATAGAAGGTATAATGGTAAAAATTACAGTAGCATTGGTTTGTAGTCTAATAATAACCATTCCAATAATAGCATATATTATGGTTTTTATGTTTTCTTTTAAAATATCGAAAAAGCTAAGAAATATTATAAGATTTATTATTATTCCCTTTGCAACTTTATCTTTTATAGGAGGAATTTGTTTTGGATATAGATTTGTGCTTCCAGTTACAATTGATTTTCTCTTAAATTGTGGAAATGAATTTATGCAACCAACTTTAAGAGGACATGATTGTTTTTCCTTTATGATATTACTGTTAATATCAATAGGTATATTATTTGAATTACCTTTAATATTAGTAGCACTATCAAGGATAGGAATAATCAATTCCAAAAAATTAATGAATAAAAGAAAGATAGCTATTTTTAGTATTTTTGTTATAGCGGCAGTAGTTACTCCAACACCAGATGTATTTACCTTAACAATAGTAGCTCTTCCTATGATTGTTTTATACGAGATAAGTATTTGGTGCATATACATAATCGAGAGAGGTAATAAGAAAAATGGTAGATAATGAAATGGCTGTTACAGAGCATCTTGAAGAGCTGAGAAGAAGAATTATAGTAAGTGGTGTATCTGTTTTTATAGCAACAGTTATTTTATATAACAAAATATTAGTTGTAATAAATTTTTTAATGAAGCCTATAGAAAAATTTAAGCTGAATTTTGCTTACTTTTCACTAACAGAAGGCTTTATAACAAGATTAAAGGTTTCGTTATTTGCAGCTATTATTTTAGTAAGCCCTATTATTTTTTACGAAATAGTAGCTTTTATTAGTCCTGGACTTACCAAAAAAGAAAAAAAGATTTTATGCTTTGGAGTCTTTTACTTATCTATTTTTTTCTTATCTGGTGTAGTTTTAGGATATGTTATAATACTACCTTATACATTAAAATTCCTTATAACTTATAGTAATAGTTACATGAATCCATTGTTATCGGGAAATATGTATTTTAGTTTTATAGGTTTATTTTGTACTGCTGTAGGCATAACATTTACTATTCCCTTAATATTTTTGCTTTTAGCGAAGCAGAAATTAATTGAAGTTAAAACCCTTATGAAATGGAGAAAGTATGTTGTGGCAGCAGTAGTAGCGGTAGAACTTTGTTTTGTTCCTTCAGTAGATTTAGTTATTTTTTCGATAATTATGCTGCCAGTAATAGTTTTATATGAAGTGAATATTTGGATTTTTTATTTTAGAGAAAAGATTATAAATAAAAAATAAAGGAGAGTGCAATATGTGTCTTGGGATTCCAGGTAAGATTATAAAGATTGAAGATAACAAAGGAATCATAGAAATAGGGAATGTTAAACGAGAAGCTTTTATACATTTTGTACCTGAAGCTAAAGTGGGAGATTATGTACTTATGCATGCAGGTTGTGCAATTCAAGTATTAGACGAAGAGGAAGCATTAAAAACTCTAGAAATTTTAAGGGAGCTATCGGAAGATGAAATTTGTTGATGAATTTAGAAACGAGGTTTATGCAAAATTACTTGTAAGTAAAATTCAAAATAAAAAAGATAAAAAGCTCAATATTATGGAAGTGTGTGGTACACACACTATGTCAATTTTTAGGTACGGTATACGGGACGTACTGCCTGAAAATATTAAGTTAATATCAGGACCAGGGTGTCCTGTTTGTGTTACTCCTCAAAGTTATATTGATACTGCTATTGAGTTATCTACTAAGGACAATGTCATTATTACTACTTTTGGTGATTTGATGAGAGTACCAGGGAAAAACACCTCATTACTTAAAAGAAGAGCAGAAGGCGGAGATATAAGAATAGTATATTCACCAATGGATGCTATGCTTTTAGCGCAAAAAAATCCTTCTAAAAGAGTTGTATTTTTATCAGTGGGTTTTGAAACAACTACTCCAATGACAGCGGTAACAGTAATAGAAGCTAAGAAAAATGGTATAGATAATTTATTTTTCCTAACATCACATAAACTAATTCCACCTGCAATGGAGGCATTAGTTCAGGACAAAAATTTAAATATTGATGGATTTTTATTACCTGGACATGTAAGTGCTATTATTGGAGAAAAACCCTATACTTTTTTATCAGAAGAATATAATATACCAGCAGTAGTTGCAGGTTTTGAGCCGATAGATATTTTACAGGCTGTAAACACTCTTTTGGATATGATTTATAGCGGTAAAAATAATATTGAAAATGACTATAAAAGAATTGTAAAAGAGCAAGGTAATATTCAAGCCATAGAATATTTAAATAGAGTTTTTAAAATTGTAGATAGTAGATGGAGAGGTATAGGGATTATACCGAAAAGTGGTTATGAATTTAATAAAGAGTATGAACAATTTGATGCTATAAAGCATTTTGAAATTGAATACAAGGAATATGATGGAAGTCCAGGATGTAAATGTGGTGAAATTTTAAAAGGGAAAATAACGCCGCTTGAGTGCCCTTTATTTAAAAAGATATGTACACAAGATAACCCTATAGGTTCTTGTATGGTTTCTAGTGAAGGTACTTGTGCAGCTTATTATAGATATTACAATTCGGAGGTAAGTAATGGATAGAATTACGCTAAGTCATGGTAGTGGTGGAAAGCAAACTAATAAGTTAATTACAGACTTATTCTTTAAATATTTTGATAACGAAATCTTAAATGAAATGAATGACTCAGCTCATCTGAGTTTAGATAGAAGTAAGATAGCTTTTACTACAGATTCATTTGTAGTAAAGCCAAGATTTTTTAGCGGTGGTGATATAGGAAAGCTTGCGGTTTACGGAACTGTTAATGATTTAGCTGTAAGTGGAGCAAAGCCTCTATATTTAACCTGTGCTTTTATAATTGAAGAAGGTTTTTCCGTTGAAGAACTTGAAAGAATAGTAAAATCTATGGCGGAAGCTGCGAAACAAGCAGATGTATTGATTGTAGCAGGAGATACAAAGGTTGTTGAAAAAGGCGGAGTAGATGGAATATTTATTAATACTTCTGGTATTGGAACAATTTACGATGGAATAGACATAAGAGCATGCAATGCAAAGCTTGGTGATGTGGTAATTGTAAATGGAACATTAGGAGATCATGGAATGACTATAATGTGTCAAAGAAATGGTATAGATATTTATGGAGATCTAAGAAGTGATTGTGCACCGTTAAACTCCTTGACAGAAGAAATAATTAAAGTTTGTCCTGATGTTCACGTTTTAAGAGATGCTACAAGAGGTGGAGTTGCCGCTGTATTAAATGAAATTGCTGAGGAAAGCAAGATAAATATTGAACTTTACGAAAACTCAATTCCTGTTAAAGAAGAGGTAAGAGGGGCTTGTGAGATACTAGGATTAGAACCTTTATATATAGCAAATGAAGGTAAAATCTGTGTATTTGTTCCAGAGGAATATGCGGGCAAAGTTTTGGAAGCTATGAAAAATCACTGTTTAGGCGAAAACTCCAGTATAATAGGAAAAGTTGTAGAAGGCCCCGAAAAGAGAGTTTATGTGCAAACCCTAATAGGTGGAAGAAGAATTGTTGATATGCCATCAGGAGAGCAGCTGCCTAGAATATGCTAGAAAAGCGCTAAGAGGAGTGGAATTAGATACATGAAAAGAATCTTTATAAAGGTTGAGGGAATAGTTCAAGGAGTAGGATTTAGACCATATGTTTATAAGATAGCGCAGGAGTATAGTCTGACAGGGTGGGTTAACAATAATTCTGAAGGCGTGTATATAGACATTGAAGGAGAAGAAAAAGCTGTTGAAGATTTTGTAGATAAACTTAAAAATAATCCATCTCCTTTAGTTAGAATTGAAAATATTACAATTGAAAATAGAGAATTGATGCATTATAGAGGATTTGAAATAAAGGAAAGTGAAAGAAAAGATGAAAAAATTACTTTAATATCACCGGATATGGGGACTTGTAGTGATTGTATAAAAGATATTAAAGATCCTCAAAATAGAAGATATAAATATCCTTTTACAAATTGTACAAACTGTGGGCCTAGATTTTCAATAATAAAATCCATTCCTTATGATAGAGATAAAACTACTATGAATAAATTTATTATGTGCGATGAATGCAGTAATGAATATTCTAATCCATTAGACAGAAGGTTTCATGCGCAGCCAAACGCATGCAGCAAATGTGGACCAAATTTATGGATTGAAGATTCAAAGGGAAATTATATTAAGTCTGATGATCCAATAGAATGGACAAAAGAAAATATAAATTTAGGAAAAATTTTTGCTATCAAAGGAATTGGTGGTTTTCATTTGGCTTGTAATGCTAAAAATGAAAAGGCAATAGATGGACTAAGAAATAGAAAGAAAAGGCCTCATAAACCACTAGCAGTTATGATGAAAGATATAGAAACAGTTAAAAAATATTGTTGTTTAGAAAAATCAGAAGAAAAGTTACTGTTAGAACAAAGAAGGCCAATTGTACTTTTAAAGAAAAAAGAAAATAGCAGCTTACCTGATAATGTAGCACCAAATCAAAATACACTAGGAGTTATGCTGCCCTATACTCCATTACATGAACTTCTATTTGAGAATGATATAGAGGTTCTTATAATGACAAGTGCAAATATAAATGGATTTCCTATTGAATTTGAAAATGAAAGCGCATTAAGAAATTTAAGTCACATAGTAGATTATTTTCTTATTCATAATAGAGATATTTTTATACCAATTGATGATTCAGTGGTAAAAGTAGTTAACAATAAACCAAGAATGATTAGAAGAGCTAGAGGGTATGCACCAGAGCCAGTAAAAAAAATAAATTCGCGAGAAATTTTAGCTTGTGGTGCAAATATGTTAAATACTTTTGGAATATCAAAGGAAAACTTCATATTTTTGAGCCAGCACAATGGAAATTTGGAAAACCTAGAAACCTATGAGCATTACGAAAGAAACATTGAGCATTTCAAAAATATCTTTGGTTTTAGTCCTAAGCATGTATGCTGTGATATGCATGAAGGATATATGTCAACACAATATGCTGAAAAATATAATAGTTCATTAGTAAAAATTCAGCATCATCATGCACATATATGCAGCTGTATGGCAGAAAATGATGTAGAAGAGAAAGTTATAGGAGTAGCTTTTGATGGTACTGGATACGGTATAGACGGAAAAATCTGGGGATCTGAATTTTTAATTTGCGATTATAATGAATTTACAAGAAAGGCACATTTAGATTATGTAAAGATGCCTGGAGGAGATATGGCTGTTAAGGAACCTTGGAGAATGGCTGTATCTTATATATATAAGGTATTAAAAGATAAGCTAATAAATGATAAATATTCTTATGACGATATATTACTAAAATTGTATGGTGAAAAGTCCATTAATATAGTAAAAGCTATAAAATCAAATATAAACTGTCCAGAAACCTCTAGTATGGGGAGATTATTTGATTCTGTAGCAAGTATTATAGGATTGAGAGATAAGGTAACATATGAAGGACAGGCAGCAATGGAGCTTGAAGCATTAATTGAAGAAGAGGGCACAGACTCCTATTCTTATGAAATATTAAATAAAGATAAATATGTTATTGATATTTCTAATGCACTTCATGATATAATCTTTGATGCTATTAATGGGATGGATAAGAAAATAATATCTTTAAAATTTCATAACATGATTGTAAATTTTACAATAGATATGTGTAATAAAATAAGAAAAGAAAGTAGTGTTAATAAAGTTGCTCTCAGTGGTGGAGTATTTCAAAATGCATATCTATTAAAAAAGATTGTTGAAGGTTTAGAAAAAGATAAATTTATAGTGTATACTCATAGAAATGTACCCTGTAATGATGGTGGAATAGCACTAGGACAAATTATGATATGTAATGCAAGTATATCTTAAAGTTAGAAGAATTTATAATATGTATAAATTTTAAGTTATATAAAATTAATTTAATAATTTATTTTTGTTTCCAAAAATAGCAGAATCACTGCTAATTAGGATATTAAATACTAGGATAAAAGCTTTCTAGAAGGATATTATATTTTTAGAAAGGAGTGTTGTAAAATGACAAGAAGGCGCAGCAATCCATCTAAAGATATGATAATTGGAAATATAAATGGCGATATACGTATTATAGATAAAGAAGATATAATAGCTATGTTTAACAATCAAAAAGATGGGACAAGAGCTAAATTTAGAATATTTAAGTAAAACATTGAGTTGTTTGGTTATAATTATGTAAATAAATCATAATTTAACCGGATAGCTCTATTTACCGTTATATTTAATGAAAAATAGGTTATACAGCATAATTATAATAAACTATAAGGTTTATAAGTAAATTAATTTAATAAAAATTTTAAATAATAGGTTAATAAACTGTGAAATTTATGGAAAAATTAATAGAAATAAGTTAGTATAGTATTATAGAAATAAGTTAAATTTATAAATATTCTGCATATTTACATAATATAATATAAAGGGGATATGTGTTATGAAAGTAGAATTTACTAAAAAGCAGTATAAGCTTTTAATGGATCTGGTTTATGCTGGAAACATCTTAATTAATGGCTTTAGGGATCAAGAGGAGATAAATAAAGAGTACGAGGGACTTGAGTACTATATATATTCTCTTGCAAAAGAATATGGATGGCAAGATTACGTAGAGTATGATGAGGAATTTAAGGAATACTTTCCAACTAAAAAGTTTGATGAGCATATGAGAGAAAAAATTTATGAATATGATGACTATGTATTTTGGTCCAAGCTCCCAATTGAAATGGCTAGAAGAGATGCTGCCAAAAAGCTTAAAGAAGATATAAATGAGGAAAATTTTAATGATTTTTTAAAGTTAGTTTGTAAATTAGAAGAGAAATATGAAAGAGAATTAGAGGAAAATGGATTAGACAATGTAGAAATACGCTCTGGAAATAAAAAATTAACAATAGCAAAATAGGTTAAATGAAAAGCTTTCCAAACTATAGAATTGGGAAGCTTTTATGCTGAGTTTAGAAAATTTATATATAGAATTAAGTTAGCATTTAATAAATTAGACTTACAAACATTGTTTCGAAATGAAATTTATTTCAAAGGTTTTATCATTTTGAAACGAAAATATTTTCAAAATGATAAAATATAAACTATATGTCATGGAAATTAGAGAATTTATTATTGGCATCAAAATTGCTAATATAATTAAGTGTAGTTTGAAATAAATTTTTAACCCTAAAAACCTAAAGCCCTAAAACAAAAGTACTTAAGAGCAGCCCTCCTGCACTTAAGCACTTTTGTTTTAAATGAACAATCTTGAATCGCATACATTTAGTTTCAAAATGATAAAATTAAACCTTTATTATCATTTTGAAACTAAAATTGTATCATTTAGATAAAATTACCTGATGAAATATTAGTTCCACTAGGTTTGTCAGGTTGGCATAAAAATTGCTGAATAATTTAAGTATATAATTAACAAAAACAGATGGCAAAATTTTAAGGAGGTACTACAATGAAAAAGGTCACCAGCATTTTACTAAGTCTTTTATTTATAATTTCAGCAATATTTACTGGATGCGGCAAACAGCAAACTATAGCATGGAGTGCTGAGGAGTGGAATATGCAATGATTTCAAGATTTATAGCAAAAAGAATATTTCAAGGGCTGTTCGTAATATTTTTTCTCAGCATACTAAGTTTTGCTATTATTAATGCTGCCCCTGGTGATCCGGCCACGGCGTTATATGGTCCATTAGCTGATAGGCTTACTACAGAAGAGCGAGCAAGAATAAATAGAAATTATGGAGTTGATAGGCCTATAGCCGAAAGATATATAAAATGGACAACCAATATGTTAAAAGGAGACCTTGGAGTATCTTATTTGGAGGGAAGAAAGGTTACAGACATACTAAAAGAGAGAATACCAAATACTCTAATGTTATTTTTAAATTCAATAACTTTGATACTTATTCTTTCACTTACATTAGGTTTAAAAGCAGGTTTTAACGAAGGTTCCTTCTGGGATAAATTCACAAGTGGACTAAGTGTTATATTTTATTCTATTCCTTCCTTTTGGTTAGCTCTTTTATTTATAATAGTTTTTTCGGTTCAACTTGGACTGCTGCCTTCATCAGGGAACAAAAGTATAAGTGGAGATGGCGGTATGGTTGATGTGATAAAGCATCTTATAATGCCTGTTTCTGTAATGGTTATTTCTCATGTTGGCGCTTATGCAAGATTTATTCAGGAAAAAGTTAAAGAAGAGAGTAATAGCCATTATGTAACAGCATGCAGAGCAAATGGAATGGAAGAAAAAAAGATCATGAAGGGAATTATAAAAAATGCATTAGTACCTTTTATAAATTATTTAGGTATAACTATACCTGGCTTTTTCGGAGGATCTGTTATGATTGAAACAGTTTTTTCCTGGCCAGGGTTAGGTATGATAAGTGTTAAAGCGGCAAACTCTAAAGATTATCCGCTACTTATGGGAACTATTTTTATAACAGGAGTTATGGTAGTTATAAGCATAATTATAACAGACATATTAGAGCTTTCTATAAATCCTTCCTTAAGAAAGCAGGTGACATAATGAAAAAGAAAACACATGTTATATGGATAACTATACTTTCAGCTATAATTCTAGCAACGATTTTCGCTCCACTCATAGTTCAAAGCAACCCATATGATGTAGAGTTAGCGAAGGTACTTCAGAGGCCAAATAGCTTTAATATAATGGGGACTGATTCAATGGGAAGGGAAATATTTGCGAGAATTCTATATGGAGGCAGAGTTTCTCTTAGTGTTGGAATTTTTTCAGTAATGATATCAACTACTATAGGAATAATATATGGTGGGATAAGCGGATATTTTGGAGGAAGAGTAGATAACTATATGATGAGGCTTTTAGATACATTTCTTGCTATACCTACACTTATAATAATGCTTGCACTTCAAGCTATTATAAGAGGGGGGCTTACAAGCATTATATTAGTAATTGGTTGTACATCATGGCTTTCTACAGCCAGAATAGTAAGATCACAGTTTTCAGAACTGAGAGATAAGAATTTTGTTAAGGCAGCTATTGTAATGGGAACACCTACGTGGAAAATATTAATCAATCATTTGCTTAAAAATAGTATGCCAGCTATTGTAGTAATAGCCACATTAAACTGTGCTCAGTCTATATTTATGGAGGTATCTATGAGCTTCCTTGGTATAGGAGTACCACAGGGAACCCCATCCTGGGGAAATATGCTTAATAATGCACAAAACGATATTTTATCAGGAGCCTGGTGGGTAGCTGTATTTCCAGGCGCTACCATAGTGATTTCTATGCTTTGCATTAACTTTATTGGTGAATATCTAAAAAAGAGAGTTACCTATGCATAGCTTAAAAATAAAAAATTATAGTATAGGAAAACTAACTAGAAAGTTAACTTTCGGACAAGAGTCCCTATACAAAAAACATATTTAATTTTAAACATTTACAATAAGGAGGATACATATGAATAAGAAAAAAGTAACAAGTATTGTATTAAGTTGTATGCTGGTAGTTTCAGCGGTGATTACAGGATGTGGTAAATCAGAAGCTACCTCTACAAAACAAGCTTCAAAGAATGGTAAAACCTTAGTTTATGGTGCAGAGTTTGAAGATGAAAAGTTAAACCCAATATTGTTATCATCTCATGCACTTACAAATGATTTGATTTTTAGAGGTTTAATGAGATTTGATGAGAATAACATACCAAAGCCTGAAATAGCAGAGTCTTATACTATATCTGATGATAAACTAACATATGATTTTAAAATGAAAAAAGGAATTAAGTTTCATGATGGTACAGAAGTTAAAGCAGAAGACGTGGTTTTCACTTTAAAAAGTGTATTAGATGAAAAGGTAAACTCAGAAATAAGACCAGAATTTAATGAAATAAAAGATGTACAGGCTGTAAATGATTACGAAGTTAAAATAACTGTAAAAAAGCCATTTCCACCGCTACTAGATAAGCTTACTTTGGGAATAGTTCCAAAGCACGCGCTAGAGGGAAAAGATATAAATAATGCTGAGTTTAATCAGAAACCAATAGGAGCAGGTCCTTTTAAATTCGAAAAATTGGAAAAAGGAAATAATATTACATTAACTAAATTTGAAGATTATTATGGGAAAACGGGAAATATAGAAAAACTAGTAATTAAGTTTATAGCTGATTACAATGTTAGAGCAATACAGCTTCAAACTGGTGAAATAGATTTGGCTTATCTTGAACCAAGTCAGGTAAGTAAAATTGAAAAGCTAGATAATATAAAGGTATATAAAGTTGATACAGCAGATTACAGATGTTTAATGTACAATATGAGAAAAGATATATGGAAAGATGCAAATGTAAGAAAAGCCTTTAATTATGCCTTAGATAGAAAAGGAATGGTAGATGGAATATTGTTAGGCTATGGTTCAGAAGCGTATTCACCTCTACAAATAAATAAATTTAACAATGCTGATGTGGGAAAATACACTTATAGCTTAGATAAAGCTAATTCTCTTTTGGATGCTGCTGGCTGGAAAAAAGGAGAGGACGGCATAAGAGTTAAGGATGGCAAGAAGTTAACCTTTACTATAACTGCTCCAAAAACAGATGAGGTTAGAGTTAAAATAGCAGAATATTTTGCTTCTCAGTTTAAGAAGATAGGTGCAGATGTAAAAGTAGATGCACTTGACTGGAGTGTAATAAAAATAGATCAATGCGAAGCTTTTGTACTTGGATGGGGAAGTCCATTTGATGCGGACGATCATACCTTTAAACTATTTCACTCAAGCGAAATTAAAGGTGGAGATAACTATGGAGCGTATTCAAATCCAAAAGTAGATGAAGCACTACAAAAAGCAAGAACTACATCCGATGAGAATGAAAGAAAAAAATATTATGCAGAATTCCAAAAAGAATTATCAGAAGATCCTGCCTTTAATTTTGGAATTTATCTAAAGGCTTTATATGGTGTAAATAAAAGAGTTTCTGGTATAAAGGAAAAGGTACTTGGACATCATGGTGCAGGCTTTTTATGGAATGTAGAGGAATGGAATATAAACTAAAAATGGAGGTGCTTTATTGGAAACCATTTTAGAAATAAAGAATTTAAAAACAGAGTTTAGAATTGAAAATGAAATTAAAGAAGTAGTTAAAGGAATAAACTTTGAAGTTAAGAAAGGCAAGATAACATGCATAGTGGGACAGAGTGGAAGTGGCAAAAGTATGACAGCTATGTCTATTATAAATATGCTTCCTAAGAATGCATCTATTTCTCAAGGTAACATATTTTTTCAGGGGCAAGACCTAGTTAAAATGTCTGATAAAGAAATGAGGGATATAAGAGGAAAGAAGATATTTTCCGTGTTTCAAAATCCTATAAATTGTTTTAACCCATCTTTAACTTTAGGATCACAAATCTACGATTTGATATCTAGTAATATGATAGTAAATCGAAAAGAATTTGAAGTCAAATTCTGTGATATAATGGAAAGCTTGAATTTGCAAAATCCACAAATAATCTTAAAGCAATATCCTTTTCAATTAAGTGGTGGCATGCTGCAAAGAATGATGATAGCTGCAGCAATATTTATGGAACCTGAAATAATAATTGCCGATGAGCCTACAACAGCTTTAGATGTTACTACGCAAAAGGAGATATTAAAACAATTTAAAAATATACAAGAGAAGTTCAATACAACTATACTAATAATAACCCATGATTTTGGAGTGGTTGCG
Organism: Clostridium nitrophenolicum; assembly: GCF_055391695.1. Lineage (NCBI taxonomy): Bacteria > Bacillati > Bacillota > Clostridia > Eubacteriales > Clostridiaceae > Clostridium > Clostridium nitrophenolicum. The sequence goes on along the minus strand of NZ_AP042469.1, from coordinate 3,529,562 downwards.
GAGATGGCTGATGAGGTAATTGTTATGAAAGATGGTTGCGTAGTAGAAAAGAGAAACGTATTTGAAATTTTTAATAGCCCAAAGCACAGCTATACAATTTCATTAATTAAAGCAACCTTTGATAGAGAGGTATTAGAAGTATGCTAATAGAAGTAGATGGCCTATCTAAAATTTATAAAACAAAGTTATCTTTAATTAAATCTCGAGGCGAAAGTATAAAAGCTGTAGATAACATTTCATTTAATATAGATAGCGGAGATGTAGTAGGACTGGTAGGAGAGAGTGGCTGCGGTAAAAGTACTCTTTCTCGCTTAATAATGAGATTAGAAAAGCCTACAAATGGATATATAAAGTATAACGGTAAAGATATTTGGGCGTTAAAAAGAGAAGAAATAAAAGGCTTTAGAAAAAGCTGTCAGGTAATATTTCAAGATACTATGACTTCACTTAATCCTAACATTAAAGTATTAGACTCTTTAATGGAACCTCTAAACAATCATTATAAAATACTGCGAAAAGAAAAAATAAAGAAAATTGAGGATATAATTTATTTTGCTAATCTTAAAGAAGATATATTAAATAAATATCCATTAGATATAAGTGGTGGAGAAAGACAGAGAATAAACATATGTAGAGCACTGCTTTTAGAACCTAAATTTCTAATATGTGATGAGATTATATCTAGTTTGGATGTTTGTACCCAAGCGTCAATTTTGAACATGATTAAAAAATTAAATAGTCTTAATGACATGGGCGTATTATTTATATCTCACGATATAAGTGCAGTAAAATATTTATGTCCTAAAATAATGGTAATGTATAAAGGCAGTATAGTAGAAACTATAGACAATGAAGATAATGGGTATAAGATAAAGCATCCATACACTAGTCAATTAATATCTTCAGTACCTATTAATAATCCCAATAAAAGAATTAATGAAAAAATAGTAATTTAAGTTCAGTGATCACATCACTGAACTTTTATATTTTGAAATATTAATTATAAAGGTATATAAGTATAGAATTTGGATAATATTATGTATATATTATGAAAACACTTGTCTATTGAAATTTGAACAAGATAATAATTAAATAAAAATATATTTGAATATTTGAAATTTTCAATAAAAAATTAGTGAATTTTTTCAAGTTTTATAATATACTTACAGTAACAGAATATCATTGAGTATCATATTTATAATGGGAGGTTAAAGTCCTAAATGGACTTTAACGGGTAATTTTGCTAGGTAAAAGTTCTAAATGAACTTTTACGGGTAACTTGTGAGCGGAAGCGAAAATCTTAAGTTACCCAGTACCCGAAGGAAAACAAGCAAAATTACCCAGTGTTCCGACTAAAAGGAGGAATGTAATAATATGATTTTAATATTTGTATTGAGTACACTTGCGTTGTTAGCTATTTCCATAATTTTAAGTGAAAAACAACCAGTTCTGCGACGTGATACTAAAAATTTTAATACCCCTCCTAATGTTAAAAGCAACTATGCTAAAACATATAAAAAACAGCCGGACAGATATTTTGTGGATGATTCATTTTTAATGGGTAAATATATGAATTATTTTAATAATAAACTAATTGAGAAAAGTCTTTGGAAGAAAGATCAAAGCAAACATTCATATAAAAAACAGAATAACAGATCAATTATCAATTGGTCCAAAAATTAATATTCTTATCATATATACTTTTGTTCGTAAAATACGCAAAATTAACTAAGACTATAATTTAACTTTTCATTAAATTATAGTCTTTTATTCTTAAAATAAAAAATTAATGTTGAAAATTTAAATTAATTTGGATAAGTAAAAACAATAAGGTAAAAATAAACATAGAGGTGTTTTAAATTGAAATATTATAATTCGGAGGCATCTTTATGAATCATTTAATTATTTATGCGCACCCTAGTTCAGCTAGTTTTTCCAATGCCATTTTGGAAAAGGCTAAAGAATGTTCTATGAAAAAGGGGTGTAAAACTGAAGTAAGAGACCTTTATTCTATAGGATTTGATCCAATTTTAAGGGCAGCTGATTTTGAAGGGCTATGTGGAGGTAATACTCCAGAAGATATCAAAAGAGAACAAAATTATATAGAATGGGCTGATTTAATTACTTTTATATATCCGATATGGTGGACTGGTATGCCGGCTATTCTTAAGGGATATATAGATAGAGTATTTTCCTATCAACTGGCTGCTCAGCAGGAAAGTAGTGATCAAAAGCAGCAAAGCAGAGATTCGAAACAACAGGATACGTCAAAAGAAAACTCAAATAATTCAAAGAAAAATTCTAGTGAAAAACCAGATGGCGATAATAAAGAATCTGAAAATTCTAATCAAAGAAAAGATAACTCAACAAATGAGCAAAAAGGTTCATCAGTTTTGTTAAAAGACAAAAAGGTAATCATTGTAACCCCTATGGGAACTTCATGTGAAACTTACGATAACTACGGAATGACTAATTCAATACAACAGACTTGTGACATAGGAATATTCAGTTTCTGCGGCATGAAAGTAGTTCAACATAAGTTTTTAGGCGGCGTTCCAAATGTTGAGGACAAAGTAAGAGAGCAATACTTACAAGAACTATGTAATATGTTTGATAAAATTTTAAACTAGGCTATACAGTTTAAAATCAAGGTGCTGAGTACAAATCAGCACTTTTTGTTGTTAACAAAATGTTTCCAAAAAAGAAATAATTATTACATAATTAAATCATATAATAAAGATGTACACCAAATAACAAACCCAAACATACAAATAATATTCATAAAGTCCCCTTTAGTAGCACTGTGATTCTGCAGTGCTACTAAAATTGACAAAATGTTTCCGAAAGTTAAAAAAATTATTTATTACGATAAGATGTAATACTCTAAATAAATGAGTCTATAATAGCCTCCTAATTAAGATACTGGTTAAATTCCAGTATCTTTTTTTGTTCAAATTGTATTGCAGTATTTAGTATAAATTCTGGCATAATTATTTAAACATGTTGTCCAATAAATTATCCAAATAACTCTTATCAACAAATACACAATTATCAGGGTCTATAATTTCGCATACACTGTTTTTATATTGATAATCTACATTTGATATTTTTAATATAGAGTTATTTAATTTAACTAGAATAGAATGGTCATCTTCAATATAGATATATTTTATATTTTCAAATTCCACAGTTCTACTGTGTATCTCTAATAGTTGCTCATTGTTCATATTCACGGTACCTCCTATGCAATAAATGAATACATATTAAGTATATGAATATATATAAAAATTTATGATAAATTATTATAATTAAAAACAAAATAGAGGAGCATTTAAAAATTACTGTTCTGCTTCCTTGGTAAGTATTTTGTCAGAAGATATATCCAAAAACCTTTCAAAGTCTGTTAAATCCCATGTTCCGACCATACCTGTAATTTTATGCAATGTTCTTAAGAATGATTCTATTTCGTTATCCTCGAACTGTCCGAAAAGACCCATGAATTCATAAGCAGTTTTTGTAGCAACGCTATTTTCGAGCACTGACTTTCCTTCTTCTGTAATATAAATTTTAATTACTCTACTATTATCTAAATACTTATCCTTTTTTATATATCCTTTCTTTTCTAAACGGCTTATTAATGCTGAAGTAGTTGATTTATTCCAAAGAGCTATATTACCCAGTTGATCTAACGTAAGCCCATCTAAAAAATTCAAAATCCACAAAGCGTGTTGTTGGGCATGAGTAAGACCGGATTCTTTGGCTACATTTTCCCAATTCTTTTCTAAGTTCATGTATGTAGTTCTTATTAGATTTAAGAATATGTTAAAATAATAATCCTGCATTGTTCTATCCATATTTATTCTCCTAAATTATTATTAATTTATTTATACATATTAAAATTATACAATATATTAAGAGTTTATACATTCATTTTATAAAAATATTATAAAATAATACAATAATTATTTATAGTTTATATTACTAATTGTAATATATAGAGTTTATTAAGAATATTTATTTTAAGTGTTTACAGAAATAAAATTAATAAACAAAACAGCTCATATCATCTTAAAATTTCTAAGATGTATGAACTGCTCTCACACTTGTTTACAACAATTTTGTAAGTTGAGACAATTTAATAATTCTCATATATGGATCGGAAGTTAAATTTTTAATAGGTAATCCTATAATATAAATCTAATAAGGACCATAGTAAGATCCAGGATAAGGTGGATAATAAGTAGGGTAATAAGGTGAATAATAAGGGTAAGGTGGCGGATAATAACCAGCATCACCTAAAATATAGGAAGTCAGACCTAATAAAAATAACGGAAGCAAGTAATCATCATCTCTTTGTCTCATAGGATAGTTGGTAAAAGAGCCATGTAGCATAGGTTGTTGATTATACATCATAGGGTAGCTTCGCATTAACCAAGGATAATAATTATAATGTGACATTGTTGGATAAGGCATTTGATACATATTATAAGGTACTGTATTATACATAGGTGTTTGATAAATATCTCTAGGCATCATTTCGTATTCTTTCATTAAGTTTTCAGTATCCGTATAGTTGTTCTCAGGAATATTATTTTCGATCGGATTATATTCCATATATTTTACTCCTTTATAAATTCCTACAGTACTATAATATGAACTATATTAATTATTTATAATGTTCTTTATAAATTTATCTATATAAAATAAAAAGCTATAAAACTTATGCCTTTTTATAGGTTATTCAATTTAAACAATATATAAGATTAAAATAAATGAAGTATAAGCTTGTTTAATATATAAAATTGAATGATAAATATTAGGGGTATTCCTATTGTAAATTTCTTATGCTTAGTTTTATGCCTGAATAAATACATTCCTAAAAATACTCCAGCACTACCTAAGATAAATGATATTAGAAAAATTCTTGATTCTGGTACGCGCCATTGATGCTTTATTGACTTGCTTTTGTCATAATACATCACTATTACTCCGTATAAATTAATAAGTAAAATATAATAAAATAATATTCTCATAAGTTAGCCTCCATAAATTTAGTTATTTTTAGTTAAATGTAAAATTACCCCTTAGAGTAGATTTTACAGAGATTTTCTCTGCATGTCTACTTTAAGGGGCTAAGTTTTAGTTCATAGTCTTATGAATTTGTGCTTTCTAAATATTCATCATAAGTAACTTTTTTATCAACTAATCCAGATGGTGTGATTTCAATAATTCTATTAGCAATAGTTTGTATAAATTGATGGTCATGAGATGTAAATAAAATATTGCTGCTGTAATCTCTTAAACCATTATTTAAAGCAGTAATAGATTCAAGATCAAGATGGTTAGTAGGTTGGTCTAGAATTAGAACATTTGCACTACTTAACATCATTTTAGACAGCATACATCTTACTTTTTCTCCACCAGATAATACTTTAGCTTCTTTTAGAGCTTCTTCACCAGAGAATAGCATTCTTCCTAGGAAACCTCTTAAATAGCTTTCAGATTTTTCTTCAGAGAACTGACGAAGCCAGTCTACTAGATTAAGGTCAACATCATTAAAGAATTCAGAGTTATCTTTTGGGAAGTATGCTGTTGTAATTGTAACACCCCATCTATACTCTCCACTGTCTGGTTCAAGCTCTCCAGTTAGAATTTTAAATAAGGTTGTATTAGCAATTTCATTATCTCCAACAAAAGCTATTTTATCTTCTTTAGAAACTATGAAGCTGACATTGTTCAGAACTTTTTCTCCATCTATAGTTTTAGTAAGTCCATCTACTCTTAATATGTCATTTCCTACTTCTCTTTCAGGTTTAAAACCTACAAAAGGATATCTCCTTGTAGAAGGTTCAATATCATCCACTGAGATTTTATCTAATAGTTTTTTACGAGAAGTAGCTTGTTTAGATTTGGAAGCATTAGCACTAAAACGAGCTATAAATTCCTGTAAGTCTTTAATTTTTTCTTCTTTTTTCTTGTTCTGGTCTTTCATAAGTTGAAGAGCTAATTGGCTAGATTCATACCAAAAGTCATAGTTTCCAACATATAACTTGATTTTCCCAAAATCTACATCAGCCATATGTGTACAAACCTTATTTAAAAAGTGTCTGTCATGGGAAACTACTATAACCGTACCTTCAAAGTTTATTAAAAACTCTTCTAGCCAATTGATAGATTTCAGATCCAAATTGTTAGTTGGCTCGTCTAGAATTAGAACGCCTGGTTTACCAAATAAAGCTTGTGCAATCAATACCTTTACTTTTTCAGAACCGGATAAATCCGCCATATTTTTGTAATGAAGATCTGTTGAAATACCAAGACCTTGAAGTAATGAAGAAGCTTCAGCTTCTGCTTCCCAACCGTCTAATTCAGCAAATTCACATTCAAGTTCAGAAGCTTTAATACCATCTTCATCAGTGAAATCTGGTTTTGCATAAAGAGCTTCTTTTTCCTTTATTATTTCATAAAGTCTGGCATTACCCATAATAACTGTATCTAACACTTGATATTCATCATATTGGTAATGGTCCTGCTTTAACACTGACATTCTTATACCAGGAGCCATGTTTACTTCTCCTGTATTAGGTTCAATTTCTCCAGATAGGATTTTTAAAAATGTACTTTTTCCTGCACCATTTGCTCCAATAACACCATAGCAGTTACCAGGAGTAAATTTTAAATTTACATCTTCAAAAAGTTTTCTTTCGCCATATCTTAAACTTATATTTGTTACTGTAATCACGTTAATACCTTCCTCTATTTAAATTTTGACACCCATCGCGCTATTATATCATAAATTTACGGAAATTTCACTCGTTAAAAATAAAAAACACATATATTAATTAAAATTTTCCTATTATAAAAACAATATGTTTTAATAATAGGAAAGTTTATGTTAATATTAATAAGGTTACTAAATAGCTGTTATTTACAGCTAATTGAAAGGATTGTTAATATGAATAAAATACTAGTGCTAGCGGAAAAGCCATCTGTTGCTAGAGAGATTGCAAGAGTTCTAAAATGCAGTAAAAAAGGAAATGGATATATAGAAGGAGATAAGTATATTGTAACTTGGGCACTTGGACACTTAGTTACATTAGCTGATCCAGAAGCTTATGATGATAAATATAAAAGTTGGAAGTTAGAAGATTTACCGATGCTTCCTAAGCACTTAAAGCTTGTAATTATAAAGCAAAGTGGTAAGCAGTTCAATGCAGTTAAGGAACAATTAAATAGAAAAGATGTAACTGAAATTGTTATTGCTACTGACGCTGGTCGTGAGGGAGAATTAGTAGCAAGATGGATAATTGAAAAAGTAAGAGTAAATAAGCCAATAAAGAGACTTTGGATATCTTCACAAACAGATAGAGCTATAATTGAAGGCTTCAGAAATTTAAAACCTTCATCACAATATGACAATTTATATAAGGCAGCACAATGTAGGGCTGAGGCTGATTGGGTTGTTGGCCTAAATATCACTAGAGCTTTAACATGTAAGCATAATGCACAACTTACAGCAGGACGCGTACAGTCTGCAACCTTAGCAATGATAGTTAATCGTGAAGAAGAAATAAAGAATTTTAAACCAAAGGATTATTTTGTAATAAGTGCAAAGGCAAAAGGATTTACTCTTCAATGGAGAGATAAAAATAATAGTAGTAATATTTTTGATGAAGAAAAAGCAAATAAGATTCTTTCATCAACTAAAGGCAAGGAATGTAATGTAGTTGATGTTACGGAAAGCTATAAGAAGCAGCATGCTCCTGCTCTTTATGACTTAACTGAGCTGCAAAGAGATGCTAATAGAATCTTTGGATATTCAGCTAAACAGACGTTATCTATAATGCAAAGATTATACGAGAATTATAAGATATTAACTTATCCTAGAACAGATTCAAGATATATTTCTACGGATATAGTAGCTACATTACCAGAACGTTTAAAAGCAATTTCTATAGGTAATTATAGAGCTTGTGCTAATGAAATATTAAGGGGCAAGATAAATGCTCATAAGGGTTTCGTAGACAATAGTAAAGTTAGTGATCACCATGCAATTATTCCAACAGAGGAAACAGTGAAGTTATCACTATTAAGTAATGAAGAAAAAAATGTTTATGACTTAGTAGTTAAAAGATTTTTATCTGTTATGCTGCCACCTTTTGAATATTTACAAACTACTATAACTGCAGATATTAATGGAGAAACCTTTATAGCAAAAGGTAATGTTATAAAGTCAAAGGGATGGAAAATGGTATATGACAGAGCTAGTGATCTAACTGAAGATGAGGATCAAAAAGAAAGCCAAGAGTTACCTATAATTAAAAAAGGTGACAAAATAAATATATCAGCAGTGGAAAGCAAAAAGCTAAAAACTAAACCACCAGCAAGATTTAATGAAGGTACTTTGTTATCTGCTATGGAAAAACCACAAAAGTATGTAACTATAGATAAAATACATGCTAAAACCCTTGGGGAAACTGGAGGAATAGGAACGGTAGCTACAAGAGCTGATATTATAGAAAAGTTATTTAACATGTTCTATATAGAAAAAAACGGTAAAGAAATTATCCCAACATCAAAAGGAAAGCAACTTATAGAATTAGTTCCTGATGAGCTTAAATCTCCATTATTAACAGCAGAATGGGAATTAGAATTAGAGCTTATTAGTAAAGGAAAGAAAGATCCTAGAGCATTCATAGATAGAATGAGAAACTATGCAGCAGAGCTAGTTGAAGATGTTAAGGGAAGCAGCGATAAGTTTAAACATGATAACCTTACTGGTAAAAAATGTCCTGAGTGTGGCAAATATATGCTTGAGGTTAAAGGTAAACAGGGTAGAATGCTTGTATGCCAGGATAGAGAGTGTGGTCATAGAGAAAATCTAGCTAGGTTGACTAATGCGAGATGCCCGAATTGTCATAAGAAGCTTGAGCTTAGAGGACAGGGAGAAGGACAAATCTATGTATGTACAACTTGCACCTTCAGAGAAAAAGCTGCCTCTTTTAATAAGAGATTTGACAATAAGGAAGGCAAGAACAGTAAAAGAGATGTAGCAAATTATATGAAGAAGATGAAGCAAGAAAGTGAAGCACCAATGAATTCAGCATTGGCTGATGCTTTGGCTAAGTTAAACTTAAAATAAGAAAAATAAGCTAATGCACTTAGTGCTTTGGTAATAGGATTAAGTGTATTAGCTATGTAGTAATTATTCAACAAAGCTGTAACAATTAGGTATAAGGGCGGTTTAGCAGCTAGAAGGGTGAAATAATGATCTAAAAGTTAGAATTAAGTCGTATATATAAGTACATAAACCGAGGCTATTTAGATATATAGATCTTTCTTTATTAGTTTGTAGTAAAATTTAATACATTTGATGAATTTGAAAAGGATTTTAAATAAAATACTGAAGAATAATAGTAGTTAGGAAATTGCCTACTATTATTTTTTACGAGGATAAAAAATCAAAACTTGACTTATAGTTTAAGAATAAGCAAGTTTTAGTATCAATTTTACAACCTAATATAAAACCGCGCGTAAATGGAGGGGAAGGCTCTTTCTTTTTTACAGGGTTAACTTCCTTCTAAAAACATGAATATAATAAAGATTTATTAATAAGACTGCTAAGAGAAACTATAAGTCTGTATGAGAGCACTGGATATTCTAGTGCTCTTTAGTTTTTGTAGAAATTAAATTTAATCTAGTTTTACTTTTAAGAAGATTATTATGTTGTAGGTAGTATAATTTAAGGGTTTGATAATAAAGAATACAATTTTAAGATATGGAGAATATAAATTCATAGTCTACAATTATATTCTTTATTGAAAAATATATTAATTTAAGGCATATGAAAAGAAATAAGAGACCAAAGATTCGAAGCATATTTGTCACGAGACGAGGAGGTAAAATCCAGTCATAGTGGGGCTATGCCTGAATTTTGCCGACGAAGTATTCGTGGCAAATAGGCGAGAATACTGGTCTATTATTTATTTGATTATGCCTAAATATTAATCTCATACAAAAGCTGCATATATAATAAATAACTATTATAAGGAGGAATAGCGCAAATATGGATACTCACAATGTTCAGCGTAAAGAGGTAGAAGCTATTTATGGCAAAATTAGTCCCTTTGAACTTAAAGATAGATTAATTAATTTAGCGGAAGGACAGAAGGAGAAGAGTGCACACGCATTATTAGATGCGGGAAGAGGTAATCCTAACTGGACTGCGGCAACACCTCGTGAAGCTTTTTTTGCTTTTGGACAATTTGCCGTTGAAGAAACTCGAAGAGTATGGAACAATCATGATTTAGCAGGAATGCCTAAAAAAGAAGGAATATCAGAACGTCTCAGTGTGTATATTAATAAGCATCAAGGAGAGCCTGGAATAGAACTTCTAAAAAGTATAGTTAACTACGGAATAAGTAACAAAGGTTTTGATCCAGATGCTTGGATATATGAATTGGCGGATGCAATTATAGGTGATAACTATCCAGTGCCAGATAGAATGCTAATACATATAGAAAAAGTCGTTCATGACTATCTTGTTCAGGAAATGTGTTATAATAAGCCACCAGTAGGTAAATTTAATCTTTTTGCTGTTGAAGGTGCCACTGCAGCAATGTGTTATATATTTGATTCATTAATTGCTAATGAATTGCTATCTAAAGGTGATAAAATTGCAGTAGCAGCACCAATATTTACGCCATATTTAGAGGTTCCTCACTTACCACGTTATAGTTTAGAAGTTGTTGAAATTGTTGCAAAAGAAATGACTGAAGATGGCACACATACGTGGCAATATCCTAAATCAGAGCTGGAGAAGCTTCAGGATACAAGTATTAAGGCGCTTTTTATAGTAAATCCAAGCAATCCACCTTCAGTAGCAATGAAACCTGAATCAGTAGAACAGCTAAAAGATATAGTGGAAAAGAATAATCCTAACTTGATGATTATATCAGATGACGTATATGGAACCTTTGTTGACAATTTTCGTTCTATAGTAGCAGATTTGCCATTCAATTCAATTGGAGTGTATTCGTTCTCGAAATACTTTGGCGTAACAGGATGGCGTCTGGGAACTATTGCGCTTTATGAACATAATGTATTTGATAAATTATTAAAAGAGTTGCCAGAGGATAAAAAGAAAGAATTGAAACAGCGTTATGGAGCTCTTTCCACAAATCCGGAACAAATACCTTTTATTGATAGAATTGTTGCAGGTAGTCGTCAGGTAGCTCTTAACCATACAGCAGGCTTATCAACACCGCAGCAAGTACAGATGGCTTTTTTTTCAGTTTTTGCGCTGCTTGATAAAGAAAATAACTATAAAAAGCTAACAATGGATATTTGCCGTCGCCGCCAGATGCTGCTATTCAACAGCTTAGGAATAAGTCTAAGAAAAGATCCTTATGATGCAGCTTATTATACAGAGTTTGATTTGCTGGAATGGGCAAATCATTATTATGGTAATGAATTTGCTGATTACTTACAAAGCAATCATAAACCTGTAGATATTCTTCTCCGTTTAGCAGAGGAATCTTCTATAGTATTGCTAAGTGGTGGTGGATTCCACGGTCCAGAATGGTCAATTAGAATATCTCTTGCTAATCTAAATGATGAATCTTACTCGAAAATTGGAGGAGTACTCCATAAAATATTAGAGGAATATGTTTCATCATGGAAGAAGACAAAGAAAGTATAGATATCCAACCTGAATGTTTGACTTATTATCGGTATTCATAGGGGGACCTCTTCTGTACTGTTAATAATTTTAGTTATCTCTAGGGCTTGCTGCTAAGAACCTCAACAATTTTAAATAAACTCGCTATGCTCAAACAGTATTTAAAATTGTAGAGGTTCTAAAGCAGCTTCGCCAAGAGCTAACATAAAACCATTAAATGTACTGTCAGATGTACCCCTATGAATACCTTAGTTAAGTCAATTATCGAAGTTGGATATCTATATAGAGAAACTAATTTTCGGTCTAGTATCATCATGTGGGCCCTGATTTAAACCTCTATAGATATAAAGAAATAGAATTTTTAGTTTACTCCTTGTTTTAGCAATCTAAAAGCTTTAATATGTAAAATGAGGTGAGGATTTTGGAGAACTATATGAAATTTATATCTAATGCATGGAAAGAATTTATTGATAAAGGTTATATAAGTCATGCGGTAAGACCAGAAATTGCAGAGTCATGGAGAAGGTGTAAGGCATATGGTGTAGATCCGATGAACGGAAAAGGAAATAACACTCGAAATATCTCTGTAGACCTTAAAATTGAACAAAATTCAGAGTTAATAGCAGTAGCCCGTCCTACGATGGAAAGTATCTATAGTATTGTAGCAGGTTCAGGTTTTGCTATAATGCTAGTTGATAAGGATTGCTATGTAATTGACGTAATTGGTGATAGTGATATTATGCAAAATGCAGATAAATTAAATTTTGTAAAGGGTGAACTGTGGACGGAAGAAGCGGTAGGAACTAATGCAATAGGTACAGCACTTTATTTAGATAAGCCAATACAAACTATTGGTGCAGAGCATTTTGGAATAAACCAGCATTCGTGGACATGCTCTGCTGCTCCAATTCATGATGAAGAAGGAGATATAATAGGATGCATAAACATGTCCGGCAATTATTATAGTGCACACTCTCATACACTAGGAATTGTAACTGCTGCAGCACAATCTATACAAAAACAGTTAGCCTTGACAATTTCAAATAAACTCATGAATATAACCTTTGATTCAATTTGTGAAGGTATGATTGTTTTAGATGAAAAATTAGAACTAAAAAGAATTAATGATAGAGCTTTGGAAATTTTGGGAATTACCCATAAAGAAGCAGTAAAATTAAATATAAGAGATTCACTAAGAAGCGTTAGCTTTAATGAAATAATAAGTAAGGGAGATATATCCTATAATAACGTAGAATGTGATTTTTATATAAATTCTAAAAGAGTAAAATGCACAATAAATGCTGTACCTATGAGAGTTAACAGCAAGTCTGTAGGTATAGTTATAACCTTTAGAGAGATACAACATGTGCACAATTTAGTAAATAAAGTAGTTGGATATAAAGCTACTTATAGATTTGAAGATATCATTACTCGTAATAATAGAATGAAAGATATAATAGAGTTTGCTAAAAAGGCAGCTCAAAGTGATTGTAATATTCTCATTGAGGGGGAGAGCGGAACTGGTAAGGAACTTGTTGCACAATCTATACACAATTTTAGTGATAGGGAAAGAGGACCTTTTGTTGCAGTAAACTGTGCTTCTATACCTAGAGAGTTAGTAGAAAGTGAATTGTTTGGTTATGAGAGGGGGGCCTTTACTGGAGCTTCTAAAGAAGGTCATCCGGGCAAGTTTGAACTTGCTGATGGTGGTACAATTTTCTTAGATGAAATTGGAGAACTTCCATTAGATATACAATCTAAGCTATTGAGAGTATTGGATAACAATAAGATTACTAGAGTAGGTGGAACTTATGAAAAGCAACTTAATGTAAGAGTTATTGGGGCAACAAATAGAACACTGCAGGAGGAAATAGGCAAGAAAAATTTCAGAGGAGACCTTTATTATAGACTGAGTGTAATGAATATTAAAATTTTACCTCTAAGAGAAAGAAAAGAAGACATAGAGGTGCTTGTCAGTCATTTTGTAGAAAGGTTAAATATTAAAAATAACAGACAAAGTAAAAAAGTGCACAAGTCTTATATAGATAAATTGAAAGAGTATCATTGGACTGGTAACGTAAGAGAACTTAGAAATGTAGTTGAAAGAGACTACTACTTAAGCGACATTGAATTAGTATCAGCATCTAGTATTCAAAGCTATAAGGATGATAATACTGTAATCGAATATCATCGAAATAGCGATACTATTATTCCTATTCAAATATTAGAAAAGGAAAATATTATGAATGCTTTAAAAGGCTGTGGTGGAAGTAAAATTAAAGCCTCAAAATTATTAAATATGAGCAGATCAACTTTATATAGAAAGATTAAAAGATATAATATTAACAATCAAGAGAATAAAAATGTGTCAAAATGAGAATTGAAAAGCAGATGTGTCAATATAATACATACAGTAATGTGTCATATTGACACTTGTTTTGATAAAAGGCTTGCAAGTAGGCCTTTTTTATTTTGGCACAATATTTGCTCTATATATCTGTGAATTGATTAACATACATAAATTAAAATATACTTTAGGAGGAATAATTATGAAAGCTGCATTATGGTATGGAAAAAATGATGTAAGAGTTGAAAAAATTGAAGAACCAAAAGTAGTGAAAGGTTCAGTAAAAATTAAGGTTAAGTGGTGTGGAATTTGTGGTTCAGATCTGCATGAGTATTTAGGAGGACCTATATTTATTCCAGTTGGACAACCACATCCATTAAGTGGTACTACAGCTCCAGTGGTTTTAGGTCATGAATTTTCTGGTGAAGTAGTAGAAGTAGGTGAAGGTGTAACAAAGTTTAATACTGGTGATAGAGTAGTAGTAGAGCCAATTGTAGCCTGTGGAAAATGCCCTGCTTGTAAAGAGGGAAAGTATAATCTTTGCTCTTCTTTAGGTTTTCATGGACTTTGCGGAAGTGGCGGCGGACTTGCTGAATATACTGTGTTTCCAGAAGAGTTTATACACAAAATTCCAGATAATATGTCTTACGAACAAGCCGCATTAATAGAACCAATGGCTGTTGCACTTCACTCAATAAGAATAGCAAACTTTAAAACTGGAGATACTGCAATAGTATTAGGATCAGGTCCGATTGGACTTGCGACTATAGAATGCTTAAAGGCAGCTGGTGCAAAGCTTGTAATAGTTTTACAAAGAAAATCAATAAGACAGGAATATGCAAAGAGAGCTGGCGCAGACGTAGTATTAGATCCAAATGAAGTTGATATAGTGGAAGAAGTTAAAAAACTTACAGATGGAGTAGGTGTAGATGCTGCATTTGAAACTACTGGTGCTAAGATAGGATTTGATATAGGACTTAATAGTTTAAAATTTGAAGGAACTATGGTAGTAACAAGTATTTGGGAAAATGAGACAAGCTTTAATCCTAATATTTTAGTATTCTCAGAAAAGAAAATTGTTGGGACATTAGCATATAGACATGAGTTTCCTGCAACAATTGCGCAAATGAGTGATGGAAGAATAAAAGCAGAAGGATATATAACAAAGAAAATAGCTCTTGATGATATAGTTGAGGAAGGATTTGGTTCTTTAACTGGCCCAGAAAAGAAAAAACATGTTAAAATACTTGTAACTCCAGATAAATCACTTCTATAACTATCAATGTAGATGCAACACCATTTGCTAGGGCTTGTAAAAATGAAATAAGCAAAATAAGAAAATAGATATAAAAACACTAGGTAACTTACCTGGTGTTTTTTTATTGTAAATACTAGCTTTTTAAACAAAAGCAGTAAAATATAAATGATGTGATTACAAAAATAGAACCTTAAATATATTTGAATGAAGAGAGTGCCGCTAAGGTTCGTTATTTTTTAATTAGTATTAAAACTAATCTAAAAAATAAAAAAATTTATTTTTTAGATTGGTTATATTTTACAATAAACTATTATAAATATTAAGTATAGCTAAATAAAAAATTAACACATTTGGCACATGAGTAATACTTAAAAATAAACATAGGAATAAATAAAAGTACAATAAGCAAAATAAATCAATTTGACAAAAAAATAGGTTAGTACATAAATAGAGGTGCAAGTAAAAAGGTAGCTTTTAAGTGTTAAGGAGAATACATCCTCCGATATTAAAAGCAAAGGGTTTATTTGCCGAAAGGGTGTATTTGATATTAGATATATCCTTGGGGATAGAGCATAGTAGTTCTATCACTGCCGTGAATAATCATGGAGCGCTATTTATGTGATGAGAAGAAAATTTTCATTGCATGAGTGGCGTAAATAACTTATAACTCTAAAGCATTGAAATTTTTCAATGCTTTTTTTAAGTTTATTTATGTCCCAACAAATATCACAGTTTAAGGGAGGAATAACAATGAAAGTAATGATTAGAATGAGAATGAGTATGCATGATGCTCACTATGGCGGAAACTTAGTAGATGGAGCAAAAATGTTGAATCTTTTCGGAGATGTAGCTACAGAACTCTTAATCAGAAATGATGGAGATGAGGGATTGTTCAGAGCTTATGACAATGTAGAGTTTTTAGCGCCTGTATATGCTGGGGATTACATTGAAGCAGTAGGAGAAATTGTAAGCTGTGGAAACTCTTCAAGGAAAATGGTATTTGAAGCAAGAAAAGTGATTATTCCAAGATCAGATATAAATGATTCAGCTTGCGACGTATTAGAAGAACCTATTGTAGTATGCAAAGCTAGTGGAACTTGTGTCGTACCAAATAGCAAACAAAGAAAAAAATAAGTACCATAATAAAAGTCCGAATATTTTTTATAAAGTAATTTTTGAGTCGAATATTAAGAGGAAATGGAGAGATTATTTCATGGAGAAGCTGATTATTACAGCAGCAATTTGTGGTGCTGAAGTCACAAAAAAGCATAATCCTAGCGTTCCTTATACAGTAGAGGAGATTGGAAGAGAGGCAGAAGCGGCTTATAAAGCAGGTGCAAGTATTATACACCTACATGTAAGAAATGATGATGGAACCTCTACTCAGGATAAGGAAAGATTTAGATTATGCATGGAAGAAATTAAGAGAAGGTGCCCAGATGTAATTATCCAACCATCTACTGGAGGAGCGGTAGGAATGACTAATGAGGAAAGACTTCAGCCCATATATCTTAAACCAGAAATGGCTACTCTAGATTGCGGAACTTGTAACTTTGGTGGAGATGAAGTGTTTGTCAACACTGAAAATACAATAAAAGAGTTTGGCGAAAAAATGCTTGATTTAGGTATAAAGCCAGAGCTTGAGGTATTTGACAAAGGCATGATAGATATGGCAATAAGACTCCAGAAAAAGGGATATATAAAAACTCCAATGCATTTTAACTTTGTAATGGGTGTAAATGGAGGAATAGATGCTGCTATAAGAGACTTTGAATTTCTAAGGGGAAGTATACCGCAAGGAAGCACCTTTACTGTGTCCGGAATAGGCAGAAATGAGTTTCCAGTTGCTGTTATGTCCATCATTTCAGGAGGGCACGTTAGAGTTGGCTTTGAAGATAATGTTTACTTATCAAAAGGTACACTTGCTAAGTCGAATGGTGAATTAGTTGAAAAGGTAGTAAGGCTGGCAAAGGAGCTTGGAAGAGATATTGCCAATGCAAAGGAAGCAAGAGAAATTTTAGGTATTAGTAAATAGTTTGAGCAAATAATTTAAGATTAAGGGGGGACAAAATGAATAAGATTGTTAAGCCGGAGGATTTAAAGCCTCTCTTTAAGGATGGTATGTCTATTATGATTGGTGGTTTTTTAGGCTGTGGAACTCCGCATAAAATTATAGATCTTCTAATACAGCTCAATATAAAGGACTTGACTATAATTGCAAATGATACCAGTTATGTAGATAGAGGAATAGGAAGGCTTATTGCGAACATGCAGGTTAAGAAGGTTATAGCATCTCATATAGGAACAAACTCTGAAACAGGTAGACTTATGAATTCAGGGGAAATGGAAGTAGAGCTTGTACCACAAGGTACGCTAATTGAAAGAATTAGAGCTGGTGGATCAGGACTTGGAGGAGTTTTAACACCTACAGGTGTAGGTACAACCATTGAAGAGGGTAAACAAAAGATAAGAATTGAAGATAAAGATTATCTTTTAGAATTACCATTAAAAGCTGATTTATCAATTATTAGAGGAACTATAGTAGATGAGTCTGGAAACACATTCTATAGAGGAACTACTAGAAACTTTAACCCTATAATTGCTATGGCTGGAGAAAAAGTAATAGTTGAAGCAGAAAAAATCGTTAAGACAGGACAATTAAACCCTGATTATGTTACAACTCCAGGGGTGTTAGTAGATTATATTATAGAGGGGATTGAGTAGTATGATTACAGATGGCAAGCTTGCAAAACAAATTATAGCCAAAAGAATTGCTCAAGAATTACAGGATGGACAGCTTGTAAATCTAGGAATAGGACTTCCGACCTTAGTTGCAAACTATGTGCCAGAAGGAATTAATGTTACATTTCAATCAGAAAATGGCATGGTTGGAATGGGACCTTTAAAGAAAGAAGGAGAAGAAGATTTAGATATAACTAATGCAGGGGGACAATATGTATCAATACTTCCTCATGGAGCTTTCTTTGACAGCAGTATGTCTTTTGCACTAATAAGAGGAGGGCATGTTGATATTACTGTGCTTGGTGCTTTAGAGGTAGATCAAGAGGGAAACTTAGCTAACTGGATAATACCGGGCAAGATGGTTCCAGGCATGGGAGGAGCCATGGACCTTGTTGTAGGGGCAAAAAAAGTAATAGTAGCTATGCTGCATACCGGAAAAGGTAAGCCTAAAATACTTAAAAAATGCAGTTTACCTTTAACAGCGAAAGGGGTTGTAGACCTTATAGTTACAGAACTCTGTGTTATAGAAGTAACAAAAGAAGGGCTTGTACTTAAAGAAATTCACAAAGATACAAGTGTTGAAGAAATTAGATCGATGACAGATGCTGATTTGATTATAGATGAAAATATAAAAATTATGAATGTATAGGAGGAAGTTATTATGAAAAAAGGATGTAAATATGGTACACATAGAGTAATAGAACCAAAGGGAGTTTTAACACAAGCAGCATATAAGGTTGATAATGATATGGAAATTTACAGCAATGAAATATTAATTGATGTTCAGGCATTAAATATAGATTCAGCTAGTTTTACTCAAATAGAACAGGAAGCAAATGGAGATATAGAAAAAATAAAAGCTAGAATTCTTGAAATAGTCAATGAAAGAGGGAAAATGCAAAATCCAGTAACCGGATCCGGTGGAATGTTAATAGGAACTGTAACTAAAATAGGTGAAGACTTAGCTAATATAGATTTAAAAGTTGGAGATAAGATAGCTTCTCTTGTATCACTTTCTCTAACTCCATTAAAAATTGAAGAAATAATAGATATAAAACCTGAAATAGATAGAGTTGAAGTT
Organism: Clostridium nitrophenolicum; assembly: GCF_055391695.1. NCBI lineage: Bacteria > Bacillati > Bacillota > Clostridia > Eubacteriales > Clostridiaceae > Clostridium > Clostridium nitrophenolicum. The sequence goes on along the minus strand of NZ_AP042469.1, from coordinate 3,510,454 downwards.
AAGGCAAAAGCAATATTATTTGAAAGTGCCATATATGCAAAACTTCCAAAGGACATGTCAGAAACATTGGCATTAGCAGCGTTGGATGTAGCAGGTGCTCCAGCTCAGACAGCCAAGCTTGTAAAACCAGGACAAAGTGTTTTAATTTTAGGTGCAAATGGCAAGTCAGGACTACTTTGCTGTTATGAAGCTATGAAAAGAGTGGGACCAACTGGAAGAGTAATAGCAATGGTAAGAAAGGAAGCTCAAGCTAAGAAAGTGTTAGAGCTTGGGTTATGTCATAAGGCTATAATTAGTGATGCTCAAAAACCTGTAGATGTATTAAATAAGACATTAGAAGCTAACGATGGAAAAGAAGTTGATATTTCAATTAGCTGTGTAAATGTGGCTAATACTGAAATGGCTTGTATACTTCCGGTTAAAGATAATGGTACAGTATACTTCTTCTCAATGGCAACAAGCTTTACAAAGGCTGCATTAGGTGCTGAAGGTGTAGGTAAAGACGTCACTATGATAATAGGTAATGGATATACTAAAGACCATGCTGAAATAACGCTTGCTGAATTAAGAGAAAGTGAAATATTAAGAAAATTATTTGAAGAAATGTATGTTTAATATTGATGCTAAATTCATAGGGGGGCTATATATGGGAATAAATAAAAGACATGAACTCTTTAAAGATGTTACAGATGAACAATGGAATGATTGGAAATGGCAAGTAAGAAATAGAATAGAAACTGTAGACGAGTTGAAAAAATATCTACCGTTAACGGAAGAAGAGGAAGAAGGAGTAAAGCAATGTCTTAAATCTTTAAGGATGGCAATAACTCCATATTATTTATCGCTAATTGATATCAATGATCCAAATGATGTTATAAGAAAGCAGGCTATAACAACAGCAGCAGAATTAATTAAATCTGACGTAGATTTAACGGATCCGCTTCATGAAGACGGAGATTCACCAGTACCAGGATTAACTCATAGATATCCGGATAGAGCATTGCTTTTAGTAACAGATCAATGTTCAATGTACTGCAGGCACTGTACTAGGAGAAGATTTGCTGGTCAAAGCGATACAGCCTTACCAGTAACTCAAATTGACAATGCAATAGATTATATAGCAAAGACTCCTGTTATTAGAGATGTGCTTATATCAGGTGGAGACCCTCTTCTTCTTTCTGATGAAAGGCTTGAATACATTATCCAAAGATTAAGAAATATACCGCATGTTGAAATAGTGAGATTAGGCTCAAGAACTCCTGTGGTAATGCCTCAGAGAATTACAGAGAATTTAGTAAATATGCTTAAGAAATATCATCCAATATGGCTTAATACTCATTTTAATCATCCTAATGAAATCACTGAGGAATCGAGAAGAGCTTGTGAACTTTTAGCTAATGCTGGTATACCACTTGGAAATCAATCAGTTCTTCTTAGAGGAGTTAATGATTGTGTAAATGTAATGAAGAAACTTGTACATGAATTAGTCAAAATAAGAGTTAGGCCGTACTATATATATCAATGTGATCTCTCCGTTGGACTTGAACACTTTAGAACAACTGTATCAAAAGGAATTGAAATTATAGAAGGACTAAGAGGACATACATCAGGTTTCTGTGTTCCAACCTTTGTAGTTGATGCCCCTGGTGGTGGAGGAAAGATTCCTGTGATGCCAAACTATGTAGTTTCTCAAGGATATAACAAAGTTATTCTTAGAAACTTTGAAGGAGTTATAACCACTTATGAAGAGCCTTCAGGCTATGTTCCAGGTTGTCATTGTGAGGAATGCAGTGGAGAAAAGAAAGAAAAGAGAGTTGGAATTGCTGGACTATTAAATCATCAACAAATGGCTCTTGAGCCAGAAGGCTTAGAGAGAAAACAAAGAGAAAAGCATAAGAAGGAAAATTTAATTTAGTGCATGAGTACGTACGAATAGATATTATTAAGTGATTATTCGGCGTAATAATATACTTTTAGTATAGCCCATGAGGTATCAGTAGATATGAGAAAACTAAATATATTAGAAAGAATAAAAGCATATAAAACAATATCAATAATAGGTATGGATAAAAATGTAGGTAAAACCACAGTGTTGAACTATATTTTAAATGAGGCCAGGGGAAAAATGTCCCTTGGTCTTACCTCCATAGGTAGAGATGGAGAAGATAGTGATAGAGTTACGTATACAGAAAAACCAAAAATTTATATAGAAAAGGGGACCTATGTAGCTACTGCTAAACAGTGTTTATTAAATAGTGACATTACTAAAGAAATTATAAAAACCACCGGAATTAACACTCCTATGGGAGAAGTTATTATAACTAGAGCTTTAAGTGATGGATACGTGGAATTAGGTGGACCTTCAATAAATTCTGCTATGAAAAATATATGTCATAATCTTTTAAAATGTGGCAGTGAATTAGTTATAGTAGATGGAGCTCTTAGCAGAAAGACATTAGCTTCGCCAGTAGTAACTGAAGCTGCAATATTATCCACTGGAGCATCACTTGAAAGGAGTATTAATAAGGTAGTAGATAATACTAGTTATATAGTCAAATTATTATCATTGGAAACAGAGAATGACAAGAAAATTTTAGAACTATGTAGAGAGATAATAAAGAGTTCAAAAATTGGATTTATATATAAAGATAAGACTATAAAGTGTTTAGATATATTGACTTCATTAGAAGCTTCTAGAGAAATATGTGAGAATTTAAAGGAAAAAGTTAGTCATGTAGTTATAAAAGGTATAGCATCAGATAGACTTTTAGTAGATATTATGAAATCTACAGAAAAATATAAGGGAATTACCTTCTTAATAGAAGATGGAACTAAATGTTTTGCAGAAAGAGAAACCTTTTATAAGTTTCAAAAGCAGGGAGGAATACTAAAGGTACTTAATAAGATAAGTTTAGTATGTATTACATGTAATCCTAAATCACCTTATGGATATGAATTTGATAGACATAAGTTTTTAGATGAACTTAGAAAAAATATTAGCCTGCCAGTTTTCGATGTAGTTGGAGGTGATTAATATTAAGTTTTTGGATGATGAGCAAAGGGAACAAATAGGTTTTTTATTTATATTAGATAAGCTAGAAGTTATAACGCCATATGGAGTTCAAGAAAAAAAGAATATAAGGCCTTTTAAAAGAAATGAAATTCATAAGTTGTGTAATGAACTAAACATTCTAGATATTATGTGTAAAAATTTAAAGCTTAATAAAGCAATTTATAATGATATAGAAAGAATATTTTATAAGATTAAAGATATTAGAAGCTCTATAAAAAGATGCGAGAACTTAGATAACTTAGATGATATAGAGTTATATGAGATAAAGTGCTTTGGATTATTGATAAATGAGTTTTTATTAGCTTTTGAAAGTCTGAATTTAAATATTGTAGATTTTAGATTTCACTCCCTTGAAAATTTAGTTAATATATTAGATCCAGAAGGCAAAAGAATTCCTACCTTTTATATATATAATAGCTATTCTGAAAAGTTGAAGAAAATTAGAGCGGAGAAAGAAAGACTTGAAGAAAAAATAATAATAGAAAAAGATGAGCTGAGGCTTAAAGCTCTTAAAGAAGAACGATTAAATACAGTATTAGAAGAAGAGGAAGAAGAATTAGTTATAAGAACAAAGTTAACCAAGAAAATCAAGGAGTATTGTTATATATTAAAAGAGAATATTGAAAGTATTGGTAAGTTTGATTTTTTATTAGCAAAGGCAAAGTTAACTTTAAGATATAAAGGCGTAAAGCCTGAGATTTCAGACAAGATGGAGATTGTTTTTGAAGATGTATTTAATCCTATGATTGCTGAGATTTTAGAGAATAAAGGCAAAAACTTTACAGCCTTAAATCTACAGCTTACTAGAGGTACTACTATTGTAACTGGAGCAAATATGGGAGGAAAAAGTGTTGCTTTAAAAACTATAGTTTTAAATCTTCTACTTGCTCAGTGTGGATTTTTCGTATTTGCAAAGCATGCAGTAGTACCAACATTGGATTTTATACATTTTATATCAGATGATATGCAGTCAGTATCTAAGGGACTTAGTACTTTTGGAGCAGAAATACTTAAGCTTAAAGAAGTTATTGAAGATGCAAAAAAGAAAAAAGGTTTTATTGCTTTAGATGAATTTGCTAGGGGAACAAATCCTAAGGAAGGCTATTATTTAGTTAAGTCAATATCGAAATATTTAATAAATTTTGATTCTGTAAGCCTTATTTCAACTCATTATGATGGAATAACTGATGATGATATGGAGCACTACCAAGTAATAGGACTTAAAAATATAGATTTTAATTCTTTAAAATACAAGATTGATTTAAATAAGAGGTATTCGGTAGAAATAATGCAAGATCATATGGAATATCGTTTAGAGAGGGTATCAAAAGAAAGCGGAGTTCCAAAGGATGCTTTAAATATATGTGTACTGCTTGGATTGGAAGATGAAGTTATAAATATAGCAAAAAAATATTATAGCGATGATTACAAAATGAAATGATATATCAGAGGGAAAGAAGGGGAAAAAAGCTATGGAAAGTAAATTAAATTTAGACTGGGCTATAGTGGATAAGAGTAGACAAGCGGCTAAAAATATAGCGATATATACTCAAGAATTCATTAATAAAAATACTACTATATCTGTAGAAAGAACTATATGTAGACTTCTTGGAATTGACGGAGTAGACGAGTATGGAGTACCTCTTCCTAACGTAGTAGTTGATAACATAGAAAAGGGAAATGGGCTTTCAATGGGAGCAGCTTTATTTATAGGAAATGCAATAGTCAATACAAATCTAACTCCACAGGAGATAGCAGAAAAAGTGGGAAAAAGAGAACTAGATTTAACTAAGCTTCCAATGAAAGATTTATTCGAAATAAAGATAGCTGTTAATAGAATTGCAAAAGAAACAGTTGAAAGAATAAGAAAAAATAGAGATAAAAGAGAACAATATCTTCAGAAGTTTGGAGATAAAAAAGGGCCATATCTTTATGTAATTGTTGCAACAGGAAATATATATGAAGATATAGTTCAAGCTGAAGCTGCTGCAAAACAAGGAGCAGATATTATTGCAGTAATAAGAACAACAGGGCAAAGCTTACTAGATTATGTACCTTATGGTGCAACAACAGAAGGCTTTGGGGGAACTTTTGCTACTCAAGAGAACTTTAAACTTATGAGAAAAGCTTTAGACGAAGTTGGAGAAGAACTAGGAAGATATATAAGACTTTGTAACTATTGTTCAGGGCTTTGCATGCCTGAAATTGCAGCTATGGGAGCTTTAGAAAGATTAGACGTTATGCTTAATGATGCTCTTTATGGAATATTATTTAGAGATATAAATATGAAAAGAACTATTGTAGATCAATATTTTTCAAGGATAATTAATGGTTTTGCAGGAGTAATTATAAACACTGGAGAGGATAATTACTTAACTACTTCAGATGCAGTTGAGGAAGCTCATACAGTACTTGCTTCTCAATTTATTAATGAACAATTTGCTCTTTTTGCAGGACTTCCTGAAGAACAAATGGGACTAGGACATGCATTTGAAATTAACCCTGAGTTAAAGAATGGATTTGTATATGAGTTAGCTCAGGCTCAAATGGTTAGAGAAATATTCCCGAAAGCACCACTAAAATACATGCCTCCTACTAAGTTTATGACAGGAAACATATTTAAGGGCCACGTTCAAGATGCATTATTTAATATGATTACCGTATTAACCTCGCAAAAGCTTCATTTACTTGGAATGCTTACAGAAGCTATTCATACTCCATTTATGTCTGATAGAGCACTATCTATAGAAAATGCTAGATATATTTTTAATACTATGGAGGATTTAGGTGAAGAAATAAGTTTTAAAAAAGGCGGCATAATGGAAAAAAGAGCATCAGAAGTATTAAACAAAGCCTGTGAACTTCTACAGGAGATAGAATCTATAGGATTATTCAAGACCCTTGAAAGAGGAGTATTTGCAGGAGTCAAAAGACCAATAGATGGAGGAAAAGGATTGGATGGGGTAGTTGAAAAAGGAAAAGATTATTTCAATCCATTTATAGATATGATGTTAAAAGACAAAGCAGATGACCATCCTACAGGTACAGTATAGATAATGTAAGGAGGTAGATGTTAATGGGTGGGGGATTATATTCAACTAATAAAAAGGAATTTGATAAAGATTTAGATTTAACAAAGTTAAAGCCATACGGAGATACAATGAATGATGGTAAGGTTCAAGTTAGTCTTACCCTTCCGGTAGAGGATGGAGACAAGGCAGTGGAAGCAGCTAAGATACTAGCAAAGAAGATGGGGCTAGAAGATCCTTCAGTAGCGTATCATTGTGCTCTAGACAAGGAATTCACATTTTGTGTAGTATATGGTAGCTTAACGCATACTGTTGATTATACTTCGATTCAGGTTCAAACTGTTGATGTTCATACTATGGATATGAGTGAAGTGAATGAATATATTAAAGATAATATAAAACGTAAGGTTGTTGTTGTAGGGGCAAGTACAGGCACTGATGCTCATACAGTTGGAATAGACGCTATTATGAATATGAAGGGCTTTGCTGGACATTATGGACTAGAGAGATATGAAATGATAGAAGCTCATAATTTGGGAAGCCAAGTTCCAAATGAAGAGTTTATTAAAAAGGCAATAGAATTTAAAGCAGATGTACTTTTAGTGTCTCAAACAGTTACCCAAAAGAATATCCATATACAAAACTTAACGGAACTTGTAGAACTTTTAGAAGCAGAAGGTTTAAGGGATAAGGTGATCTTAATCTGTGGAGGACCAAGAATAACCCATGAACTTGCAAAGGAACTGGGTTATGATGCAGGATTTGGTCCTGGAAAATACGCTGATGATGTAGCTACTTTTGCAATAACTGAGATAGTTAAAAGAAGAAATAAATAAATATGGAAAATGGGGATACATTTTTGAGATGTAAATAAGAGTTCACACAAAAAAGGGGGTAATAAAGTATGAGAGAAGTAGTTATAGTAAGTGCAACAAGAACAGCTATTGGTTCCTTTGGAGGTGCATTAAAAGATGTACCAGCAGTGGATCTAGGTGCCATCGTAATAAAAGAAGCTATATATAGAGCGGGTATTAAGCCTGAGATAGTAGATGAGGTAATAATGGGAAATGTTTTGCAGGCAGGACTCGGACAAAATGCAGCTAGACAGGCGATGGTTAAAGCAGGTATTCCAGTTGAAGTCCCTGCCATGACTATAAACAAGGTTTGCGGCTCAGGTTTAAGGGCGGTTTCATTAGCATGTCAAATAATAAAAGCTGGAGATGCAGATGTAATTATAGCTGGTGGCATGGAAAATATGTCAAGAGCTCCCTACCTTTTAAACAATGCAAGATGGGGACAGAGAATGGGAAGCGGGGAATTGGTTGACGAAATGATAAATGACGGATTAACAGATGTATTTAACAAATATCATATGGGAATAACTGCAGAAAATATAGCTGAAAAGTGGGGAATTACTAGAGAAGAACAGGATCAGTTTGCACTAGCATCACAGAATAAAGCAGAAGCGGCTATAAAAGCTGGAAAATTTGAAGAGGAAATAGTACCAGTAGCTATTAAGACAAAAAAAGGTGAAGTTATATTTGAAAAAGATGAATTTCCAAGGTTCGGTACAACAATTGAATCTTTGACAAAATTAAAACCAGCTTTCAAGAAAGATGGTACAGTGACTGCTGGTAATGCATCAGGAATAAATGATTGCGCTGCTGCAGTTATTGTAATGAGTGCAGAAAAAGCTGATGAACTAGGAGTTAAACCTCTTGCTAAAATAGTTTCTTATGGACAGAGAGGCCTAGAACCATCAATAATGGGGTATGGACCATTCCATGCAACTAAAAAGGCATTAGAATTATCTGACTTAAAAATAGAAGATATAGATCTTATTGAAGCAAATGAAGCATTTGCAGCTCAAAGCTTAGCTGTTGCAAAAGATTTAAAGTTTAATATGGATAAAGTAAATGTAAACGGTGGAGCTATAGCTCTTGGACATCCAATTGGAGCTTCGGGGACAAGAATACTTGTATCACTGTTACACGAAATGAAAAGAAGAGATGTAAAAACTGGATTGGCAACTCTATGTATAGGCGGAGGAATGGGAACAGCCCTTATAGTTGAACGAATCTAGAATATATGAAAGTAGAGGAAAGATAGCACAAGAAAATGCAGATGCCATAGTTAATAAAATTACAGGAAAAACAGATTTGAACCTAGCGGCAAATTGTGATATAGTAGTTGAAGCTGAAGTTGAAAATATGAATTATGAAAGAATTGGTGTTCATACTAGAAAAAAGAAGCATAAGAGGTGTGTTATAAAGTGGCAAAGAAAAGTGCTAGAAATAATGATTTTTTAAACAATGCTAAGGTAAAAGCTTCTCCCAAAATATATTCTTTATTAGTGAATTTAGTAAATGACGGTAGAGAGGACTTGGCGGAAACAGTATTAAGAATTGATTATCTGCTAGAATATGCAAGTACCTGTATAAAACAAAAGGATTTTGATGAATCAAAGGAAGCTTTAAATAAAGCAAAGATTAGAATCGAAATGCTGGAGAAAGAAGGAGCAGAAACGGAATATCTTAAATATTTGTATGAAGGCATAGTTAAGAAATCCAGAGTGTATTAGAAAAGATAGTATTAGAAAAGCTTATTTTAGACAACTCTTACATAATAGGAGTAGTTTGGGGTAGGCTTTAATTTTTTATTGTTTTGAAACTATAAATAAAATTCGTAAATATTGACAAGCAGTTTTGTATGAAGTATAATATGAACAAGGTTCATTAAAAATAAAAGTATATTTTAGAAAGCATTAATTTTTTTAAAGTAAAGTGAACATTGTTCACTTTATCGGTAGATTATAAGATAAAATGGAGGTTTTGATGCAAAAATGGATATTATTCAATCAGCACTAAATTTTTCATTTTCCTTAATTTCTAATAGATACTATAAAAACTTTAACAGGAACACAAAAAAAGCTGCAGAAGTGAACAAAAGCGTCTTGATGGAAATTTTAGAAATGAACAAAGAAAGTGAATATGGTCGTATACATAATTTTAAAGATATAAAAGACGTTAAAGATTACAAGAGAAATGTACCAATAACAAGTTATAGCGACTATGAAAATTTTATTGAAAGAATTGCAAAGGGTGAATCAAATATACTAACTTGTGAAGAGATAGAGTACTTTGGATTGAGTTCAGGTACAACAGGTAAACAAAAGTATATTCCAGTCACTGCAAGATCTAGAAAAATAAATAATAGCTACATGAACTTTTTAAATCAGGGGTTATTGTATAATTCCATTCCAGCTGCGAAAAAAGGTGGGAGAGGAATGTTTTTGATGAATATGGCAAATCCGTCAGTAATAACTGAAGGAGGAATTCCAGCTGGAGCTGGTACCTCTGAAGGGATTAAGGCTATGAAAGGCATATTGCCTTATATTTGGACTTCGCCAATTGAAGTGCTTGAAATTCCTGAGCAGCAGATTGCAAATTATTTACACTTACTCTTTGCATTAAAGGAAAGAAATCTATCATATATTGCATCTCCTTTTCCATCGAATATAGTTCAAATGTTTGGAGCTATAGAAGAAAATTGGAGAGAATTAATAAAAGATATAGTAGAAGGAACTATTAGTGAACAGTTGAGGCTTGATCCTAAAATTAAAATTACACTAGAGAAGAAGATAAAACCTAATCCCAAAAGAGCAGAAGAACTTAAGAAAGAGTTTACTAATGGCATGGATGGGATTTGCAGAAGAATATGGCCTAATATGCACTATGTGAGTTGCGTAGCAGGGGGAAGTTTTAGTATCTACATTAATAAGCTTAGATACTTTATTGGTGAATTACCTGTTTTTTCATCAGTGTATGGAGCAACAGAGGCTCTTATTGGAATGGCAGTTAAACCAAATGATACAACTTATGTAGTTGTTCCTGGAAGTGTCTATTTTGAATTTATACCTTTAAGTGAACAAATAAGTGAACAAAATTCAGAAAAACCAATAGCTTTAAATCTGGACGAGCTGAAAGTGGGAGAAAGCTATGAGGTGGTAACAACTAACTATTCTGGTTTTTATCGTTATCGACTTGGAGATATAATTAAAGTTGTAAATTATTATCACGAAAGTCCTGTTATTGAATTTTTATATAGAAAAGGTCAGCTGCTTAATATTGCTGCGGAAAAAACACAAGAAGCAGCAGTACAGCATGCTGTAATGACAGCAGCAAAGAAGTGGGAAACTGAACTTGTAGATTATACTGTTATTCAAGATTTAAGTTCTACTGTGGGATTCTATAAATTTTATGTGGAAGTGAATAATCCTGAAGCATTGCTAAATAATATTGAAAAAAATAGAGCTATTCTAGAAAAAGCATTAGGAGAAGCTAATCCACGATATTTAGCAGGTCTAAAGGCTAATAGGATTGTACCTTTGAAATTACAGGTTGTAAAATGTGGAACTTTTGAAAGTGTTAGAAAAGAGCTTTTAAAAAAGGGAGCTTCAGTAAATCAAGTGAAGATTCCCAGAGTGATTAATGATAAAAAGTTAATTTTATTACTAGATCAAAATACTGAAATATTGGAGGAATTGATATGAAAAAAGACTATGGTAAGTCAAAGATAATATTGTTTATAACTCTTTTTCTAGTTATGGTAGGATTCGGAATAATTATTCCTATTATACCTTTTTACGTTAATAGTATGGGTGGCGGTTCTGCTGCACTAGGCATTTTTATGTCTGCTTATTCAGTTATGTAGTTCTTCTTTGCACCTTTTTGGGGAAGGATGTCAGATAGAATTGGGAGAAGACCGGTTTTGTTAATATGAATTAGTTGATATCTCTTGGAAATGCTCTTATAATTAAGGCTTTCAAGATATTTATCTCATATGTAGTTTCTGTTCGTCAGGCCAGAGCTTTGCCGCTGACTTCCTTCAGATTCCACCTCACGGTGGACACCCTTGTCTTAAGCTAACGGTTGGCAATATCGCCCCCCGTATCGGACTTACACCGACAAGTAAGCGCCCATGCTGGGCGCACAAGAAAAAAACCTAAGGTAAATTATATTCTACCTTAGGTTGATAGCTATAGGGTGACATCCCGATAGAAGGAGCCTATTCATATATCAATTTTTCTGCCATTTCCGGAAAGTCAATAAATGGATTCCGGTTCCCTTGCAATTCAAAGATGGCCAGGTTTCGATGCTTTTCATAGAGAGAAACCGGAAATTCATGATGCCATTTTAATAAAATCGCAAGGTTCACGAAGTCGTTATTGATCATTCCTTGGTACCGAGTTAAAAAATATAGTGTAGCCCTGGAAACAATTCCCTTACCGTATTCAGGCTCAAACTTTCCTGCATCTGCCTTTCCGCAGCCTTCCTTAATTCCAGAAGGATGGTTTTCTGGAACGTAGTCAGGAAAATCATAATAAGGATGGTTTCCGCGGCGGCTATTGCATGTAGGTTCACAGGCAAACAGATGATGCAAATCTCCCCTCATTGGTTCTTGTTTATGAAACCAGGATTGAGGTACCACATGCTCACAATTTAAGATCATTTTATCGGATAAACGAGGAATGTTTTCTCTTTCCATGTTTTCAAGTAACCGAATATCTTCCTCAATGACAGCGATTGGATCCATTCCTTTCCCGGAGTATAAACTTTTGAGTTTCCCATTCTCCTGAAGATCAACCCATGGATAAACATAAAGATGAGGAGAGTAACTTAGTTGATGCTGATGTGTGTTTTCTAATAGAGCATGAATACTGTTTCTCTTAAGTGAAATATTTTGATAATATGTTTGCTTGATTTCTTTATCTCTTTGTTCCTCATAGTAGCTGCGGTGATTGCTATATTCCAAATAGATGACCTTTGCACTCTCCCGTTCTTCTTCCAGTAATTCCAGACGGTTCATCATGAGCGCATCAATTTAGCAACAAATTGTGGACCAAATAAATCCGATAAGTGATCCATTACAGTTAAGTAAACCAGCCCATTACCTTCAAGTTTTGGAGAATTTCCTAAGGGCACTGTTCTTTTTATTAATTGGGCATAAAGTTCAGACTCTGTAATATTGCGTTCGAAGCTTGTACTGGCCAGTACTTTTATCAGTGCCACTGCTCCCGAAACATGAGGTGTAGCCATGGAGGTTCCACTCAATGTTGCATAGGTTCCATTTAAATAGGTTGATAAAATTCCCTCTCCAGGAGCCACTACGTCGACTTCATTGTTAGAATTAGAAAAATCAGAAGAGTGTCTTTTCAAGTCAATTGCGCCTACACTTACCACTTCATTATAAGAGCCCGGATAGTCAAATTCATCAGTCGAACCATTACCATCACCACTATTTCCTGCTGCACAAATTACCAAAATGTTGTTGGCGACAGCTTTTTGAATAGCTTCATGCAGTTCGGGAACATTCTCTGGCCCTCCCAGCGACATCGAGATAATATCAGCTTTTTGTTCGATTGCATAGTGAATCCCATTAATAATCCATTCGTATTGGCCAGAGCCATTTTTATCAAGAACTTTGATAATAAGTAGATTCGCTTCAGGGGCTACGCCAACAACACCCTTATTGTTTTGTACTGCGGCGATCGTCCCTGCAACATGGGTCCCATGACCATTGTAATCCTTGTAAACATTAGGGTTCCCACCATCATCGTCCGTGAAATTTCTTCCGCCGACAATTCGTTCCTTTAAGTCCGGGTGGGTAGTATCGCAGCCAGTATCCAATATGGCAACCGTGATCCCCTTTCCTTTTGTTTGATCCCAGATTTTTGGGGCCTGAATCATTTCAACCCCTCTGGGAACTTCATTGACCTCATCTATCTGTTTAATCACTAGAAACGGAATTACATGTACTTTTCGTTCCATTTGTACTCCCTCCTATAAATTTTTTTCAATGATTCAATGACATATATATATTCTACATTTATGATATATTCTACATTTATGGTAAAAAATCCTTTATTATTCAGAAAATTGTTAATAAAATTTTCCTTAACAAACTGCAGCCATTCAAAGTGTTCTTATCAGTTCTCAATCTCATTCATTACAGTGATTTCACATACCAACATAATACTAAGATTAGACGCCTGCGCTTGTAAGGGCATTGGTTGATGCTATTACACAAAACTGAATAGAATCCATCAACATGTATGAATGAAAATACAGGATATTGATTCCAGAATAGGTTTGAAAATGGCATAATAGGTTTAATAGTGCATGATTTTCATATAGGAGGAGATTTAAATGAATAGAATGGAAGTACTTTTAAAGAATCTGAAAAAGAGAAACTTTAAGGCTGAATATTACCCTACCGGGATAGAAGCAAAAAGCGCCATACTTGAACATATAGCATCACAGGAGTCTGTTGACATAGGAGGCTCTATGACCATTCTCGAAATGGGAGTGCAGAAGGAGCTGCAGGAAAGGGGTAACAAGGTATTTTGGCACTGGCTGGTTGAAGCGGATGAAAGGGATGAAACCCGAAAAAAGCAGCAGCGGCAGATGCATATTTATCAAGTACAAACGCAGTAACAATGAATGGTGAACTAATCAATATCGATGGTTCGGGAAACAGGGTAAGTTCTATGTTCTATGAGCCTAAAAAGGTCATCATCGTTTGTGGTATAAATAAAATAGTAGAAAATTATGAGACTGGTATAGAAAGAATAAAGAACACTGCATGCCCACAGAATGCCAGGAGACTAAAATTGGATACTCCCTGTGCCAAAACGGGAAAGTGCAGTGATTGCAGTTCACCGCATAGGATGTGCAATGTAGTTGTAAAACTTGAGCCGGGAAAGAGATATATATTCTTATCGTTGGAGAGCCAATGGGATTTTGATATAAAAAAGCCACCGGATTTTATGGTCAGTAATCCGGCAGCTCCATTGAAATATAGAAGAAAGGAAAACTATGCTATAGGGAGAAATAGTATGGTTTTTTCTTTTTTACTTAGATTTTTCAGACTTAATAATAAGCTGTATAGTATAAAAAGAGAGAATCTATTTAAAGATTCTCTCCTGTAATTTCTAGTAGTTTCCTTGTGCATGCATTGCTTCTGCAACTTTTACAAATCCTGCAATGTTAGCTCCAGCAACTAGGTTATATCCAAAACCATAGTCTTCTGATGCTTTCTTACAGTTATTGTAGATGTTAACCATTATTTGGTGTAATTTTGCATCTACTTCTTCTGCAGTCCAAGCTAATCTCATGCTGTTTTGTGACATTTCAAGAGCTGAAGTAGCAACTCCACCAGCGTTAGCAGCCTTTGAAGGTCCTACTATTACGCCGTTCTTTTGGAAGTATTCAACAGCTTCGTTTGTACAAGGCATATTAGCTGCTTCACAAACAAATTTAACTCCGTTTTCAACTATTTTCTTAGCTTCATCTATTTTAATGTCGTTTTGAATTGCACATGGTATTACAATATCAACTTTAACTCCAAATGGTTTTTCTCCTGGGAAGAATTGAACACCATACTTATCAGCATAATCTTTAATTCTTGCACCTTTGTTTACTGTTAACATTTCTACCATGTAATCTATCTTTTCTCCTGTTACTCCTTCTGGATCATAGATGTATCCATCTGGTCCTGATAGAGTTACAACTTTACCGCCTAATTGGCTAACTTTTTGACATACTCCCCATGCAACATTACCGAAACCTGATACAGCAACTGTTTTGCCGTTGAAGTCTGTTCCTTCATGCTTAAGCATTTCTTGGCAATAGTAAGATACACCGAATCCAGTAGCTTCTGGTCTTATTAAGCTTCCGCCATAAGTTAAGCCTTTACCAGTAAGAACTCCATTTTCAAAAGCTCCTCTGATTCTTCTATATTGTCCATAAAGATATCCTATTTCTCTTCCGCCAACTCCAATATCTCCAGCTGGAACGTCAACGTCTGGTCCTATATGTCTATAAAGCTCAGTCATAAAGCTTTGGCAGAATCTCATTATTTCAGCGTCTGACTTTCCTCTTGGGTCGAAGTCTGAACCACCTTTACCTCCACCTATTGGAAGGCCAGTTAATGAGTTCTTTAATATTTGCTCAAATCCTAAGAATTTGATTATTCCTATATAAACTGAAGGATGGAATCTAAGTCCTCCCTTGTAAGGTCCTATAGCTCCGTTGAATTGTACTCTGAATCCACGGTTAACTTGTACGTTTCCATTGTCATCTGTCCATGGAACTTTGAACATGATTTGTCTTTCTGGTTCACAGAATCTTTCTAAAAGATTTTCATCCATGTACTCAGGATGTTTTTCAAGTACTGGTCCTAAAGAACCTAAAACTTCTTCAATTGTTTGTAGGAATTCTGGTTCACTGCCATTTCTTTTCTTAACGTTTTCAATAACTCCATTGATGTAAGCTGTTACTCTTTCTTTTGTCATTTTATGATACCCCCAGACAAATTAATTTAAATTTTGTTAAAAAAATCATTGGTTAATCGCTTACATTCATAATACTATAATTATTAGAAATTTTAAACTTATTTAACTAAATTCAATAATAATTAATGTAAAAATAAATTTAGCCTTAAATTTATTTTTACAAACAATGGACAAACACAGTTCAATTTAAAACATTAAGGTTATTTTAGCAATAGCTTAAAATTTTAAACGGATAATGCAAAAAATGTTAAAAAAATAACAAATGAAATCGTTATGATACCTTAAATTTTGTGGACTTTTACTGGTGTTTGATTGTATAATATTAATCGATTTAAGATAATATTATAAGATTCATTAAAAATTATGTATTTTAATTATTATTATTTTAATATTTAAATATATATACTATAATCAGAACGAATAATTAATTGTTCAACTAGAGAGGTGTGTCCATGGATAGTTTAGATGTGAAAATATTAAAGTTATTGGAAAATAACGCAAGAGTTACAGCTTCAGAAATCAGCAGCAAAATTAATTTATCTATACCAGCGGTAAGTGATAGGTTAAAAAAGCTTGATGCATCTGGTGTAATAGAAAAGTATACTGTAATTATTAATGCTAAAAAATTAAATAGAAATCTTACAGTAATTATGTTTATTAGTTTAGAATCACCTAAATACACTAACAAGTTTTTAGAAGCAGTTCAGAGAGAAGAAGAGATTTTAGAGTGTCATTATCTTGCAGGAGATTATGATTATGCGTTAAAAATCATTACAGAAAACACTGAAACTCTTGAAAAACTTCTTAATAAAATAAAAAGCTTAAATGGAATTAGCAAAACAAAGACGACAGTTTCTTTATCTACAATTAAAAATAATTATTCTGTAATGCCATCGGAAGAGGATTATTAAAAGAATATTTGTTTAAGGATTCCAAGTTTTTTATATTTAGTAAGGTTTATAAATACTATCATGAAAAGGTGGGATTATTAATGAAATTTTCTAAAAGAATATCAGATATGCAATTTTCTCCAATACGCAAACTTGCACCTTATGCAGAAATCGCGAAAGAAAAGGGAGTTGAGGTATATCATTTAAATATTGGACAACCAGATATAGTAACTCCAGATTGTTTCTTTAATGCTGTTAAAGAGTATGAGGAGAGGGTACTTAAGTATTCAGGTTCTCAAGGAATTGATAAATTAATTGAAAGCTTCATTAAATATTATAAAGTTTGGGGCGTTGATTTTGAAAAGAACGAGATACTAATTACAAATGGCGGCAGTGAAGCAATTATGTTTACATTGATGGCAATTTGCGATGCTGGCGATGAAGTAATTATACCTGAACCTTTCTATACAAATTATAGTGGTTTTTCAGATGTAGCTGGTGTTAAAGTGGTTTCTTTTATGACAAAAGCAGAAAATGGATTCCATTTACCATCGAAGGATGAAATTGTTAGTAAGATAACAAATAAAACAAGAGGAATAATTATTTCTAATCCTGGAAATCCAACAGGTGTTGTATATACATATGAAGAAATACGAATGTTAGCGGACATAGCAAAAGAGCACAATATTTATATAATTGCTGATGAAGTCTATAGAGAATTTGTTTATGATGGTTTAAAATATACATCTGCATTAACTATGACAGATGTTTTAGATAGAGTAATTTTAATTGATAGTATTTCAAAACGTTATAGTGCATGTGGAGCAAGAATTGGACTTGTTGCGTCCAAAAATAAGGATTTAATCAATCAGATATTAAAGTTATGTCAATCTAGACTCTGTGTGCCTACCTTGGAACAAATTGCAGCAGCGAACCTAATAAATACTCCAGAAAGCTATTTTTATGGAGTAAAGGCTGAGTATGAAAACAGACGTAATATCCTTTATAATGCACTATACAAAATTCCAGGAGTTATATGTGATAAGCCAACGGGTGCATTTTATATAGTTGCAAAACTTCCAGTTAAAGATGCAGAGGATTTTGCTAAATGGATGCTTACAGATTTCTCTTACAACAATAAGACCGTCATGTTCGCTCCAGCTGAAGGTTTTTATGCTACACCAGGTTTAGGAAAAGATGAAGTTCGTTTCTCATACTGCATTAATTCAGATGAGTTAGAGGATGCAATGGATATCTTTGAAAGAGGATTAATACAGTATTTAAATATGCAATAATACTTTTAAAGTTTAGTATAGGTATATGTAAATTATATCTCTAATGTATCTTAATATCTATTTTCAAATACATATATCAATATAATAAACATAGGTAGAAAATATAATGGCTGTTACGAATTTATATCGGAACAGCCATTTTTTTATAGATATCCAACTTCGATAATTGACTTACCCCTATGAATACCGCTAATAAGTCAACTGACCGCCTAGTAACTCTATATAGGATCAAAGTTGAGTTTACAAAAAATTCACAATGTTATATAATGGTTATACATCATTATATTTCTATTTTTTAAAAAAGGGGTGAATAATGTGTTGAAAATGCTTAGACACAAAAAACTGACAGCAAAGTTAATGACACTGTTTATGCTTTTTTCACTTCTAACGCCTGGCGCGTTTACGAATGTTAAAGCAGAAGCAGCATCTAAAGCCTTCGACTTAATTGAAATTACTGACTTTCATGGGGCTTTAGAAGATTCTAGTACACCAGCGCTACCTGTTGGTGGAGTTCTTGCAAAGAACATAAAAGATATAAAAAATGCAAATCCAAACAGAACTCTGGTTATAGGTGGAGGAGACCTTTACCAAGGTTCACCGATGTCCAATGTATTATTTGGAGTACCAGTTCAAAAACTTATGAGCAGCATTGGAATGGAGGTAACTGCTCTAGGAAATCATGAATTTGACTGGGGATTGGACAAGATTATAAACACTACAATGAAGGATGCAAAATACTCAATAATTTGTTCAAACCTTTATGACAAAAATAAAGGGACAAGAGTATTTGATCCATATAAAATCATTACTAAGGACGGAGTTAGAATAGCACTTATTGGCGCAATAACTACAGAAACTCCAAGTGCAGTTTTACCTGCTAATGTTGCTAACTATAAATTTACAGAACCAGCAGTAGAAATAAATGCTATTGCAAAGGATATAAAAGATAGTAAAAAAGCTGATGTAATACTGGCTGTTATGCATGAAGGCAGTAATCAAGACAGCAAAACAGGACCTGTATTTGATATAGCAGATAAGCTTTCTAATGTGGATGCAGTTATAGGGGGACATTCTCATACTGCTGTACAAGCTACAAGCAAGACAGGCATACCTGTTGTAATAGCTAAAGCTCAAGGAAAAGGCTTTACAGATTTAAAAATGAACGTAGATTCATCAGGAAAGGTATCTTTTACAAATGTAGAGTCAAGCTTTATAGCACTTGACAATAATAATCCTAATGGATATAAGGCTCAGACTCCGCTTACTGACAGTGAAGCTTTAGCGATAGTAAATGACAGTAAAAACCAAGTAGGACCTACATTTAAAGAAGTTATAGGAAATACAAAAACTGATTTAACAAGAATGCAGAATTCTAACCCTTTTGGAGAATCTTATCTTGGAAACTGGACTTCTGACGTTATAAAAACAAAGGGTCAAGCTGAGGTTGGATTCCAAAACAATGGAGGAATAAGAGTTGACGTACCAGCAGGAGATATAACTGTAGGAACAATGTTTTACCTAATGCCTTTTGACAATGAAGTTGTTACAGTTAATATGAATAAAGCTCAGTTGATTAAAGTATTTGAACAAGCTGTAGCAGATAAAGGAAAGGGAATTCAATCTTCAGGCCTTAAGGTTTCTTATGATATGACTAAACCAAGCGGTAGTAGAGTAATGAGCCTAACTAGAGAAGATGGAAGAGCTATATCAGACAGTGAAATAATTAAGGTTGCTACCAATGACTTTTTAGGACAAGGTGGCGATGGATTTGTAGTATTTAACGAGCCTTCTGTTAAGACAACTTTAAACAATACACATATACTTGTTAGAGATGCTTTAATTGAAAATGTAAAAGCTAACAAAGGTATAGTTACAAACATGGATGGAAGACTTGTAGGAAATGGTGATGCAACTATAACTATAGTTGGTACATCAGATCTTCATGGAAATATACTGCCAATTGATTATAGTAATATGAAGCCTGCAAATCAAGGATTAGCAAAGGTTTCAACTTATGTAAAAGGCATTAGAAATGCAAATCCTAATGTAATGCTTGTAGATTCAGGAGACACAATACAGGGAACTCCACTTTCATATTACTACGACAAGGTAGATACAACTTCAGAATATCCAATGATGAAAATAATGGGTGCAATGAAATATGATACATGGACTCTTGGAAACCACGAATTCAACTATGGTTTAACAGTTTTAAATAGGGTAATTAAAGATGCTCAAAAGGAAAATATAAATGTTTTGTCAGCAAACACTTATAAAACTTCAGATGATTCAAATTTTGTAAAACCATATACTATTAAAACATTTAAAGTAAATGGAAAAGATATAAAAGTAGGTATATTAGGGTTAACAACTAAATGCATACCTAACTGGGAGAATGCTTCAAACTATGAAGGTTTAAAATTTAATGACTTAGTAGATGAGGCTAAAAAATGGGTACCAGTATTAAGAGATACAGAAAAAGTTGACGTATTAGTGGCTACAATTCACAGTGGAGAAGAAAGTGCTAATGATACAATACCTGAAAATCAAATTAAAGCTGTGGCAAGTAGTGTTAATGGAATCGATGCTATAATATGTGGACATGCGCATTCTAATATCCCTAGTGACCTTACTGTTAAAAATCCAAGTGGAAAAGTTGTCCCAATTACAGAGCCTGGTAAATGGGCTCAAGCTGTTTCACAAATTGACATAAGTGTGAAAGCAGATGGAACTGTGGGAACTGTTACTACAAAAACTGTAAAGATGGATGAAAAAATTGAGGCAGATCAGAATATATTAAAGATTGCTGAGCCTTATCAGGATGCAACTATAAAATATGTCGGAACTGTTATTGGAAGCTCTACAGGAGAATTCTCAGGTGCAAATCAAACAACGGAGCCTACAGCTCTTATGGATTTAATAAACAAAGTGCAAATGGATGGAGCTAAAGCTCAATTATCTATAGCAGCACCTTTAAGTGCAAGTGCATATATACCAAAAGGCGATGTTACAATTCAAAGCATGATGGGAGTATATGTATTTGAGAACTTCTTATATGGAGTTAAAATGACAGGTGCTCAGCTTAAAAATTGGATGGAGTATTCTGTTAGATATTATAAGCAGGTATCAAATCCAGGTGATCAAATAGCTAAGGATTCAGTATTAAATATTCCAGACTATAATTTAGATCAATTATATGGAGCAACTTATGATATTGACTTAACACAACCAGCATGCACCGTTGATACAAAAACAGGATTAGTTACATCTGGTAACAGAATTAAAAACTTGAAAGTTAATGGTGTGCCTGTAAAGGATACTGATGTATTCACAGTTGCAATAAACAACTACAGATACAATGGCGGAGGAGGATTTATGAAGGCCGCAGGACTAAAGCCAGGAGATCCTTCTATAACAACCTATGATTCAGCAAAAACACTAGGTGATGATGGACAAGTTAGAAATATGATGATTAAATATATCCAGGATAAAAAGACGATTACTCCAGATGTGGCAAATAATTGGAAGATAAGCACTACGCCAATACTTCCATTTACAGTACAGAGCATTAAAGGTGTAGACAGATATGAAACTGCAGCAAATGTTTCAAAGAATGGATGGGATAAAGGTTCAGAATATGCCTTTATTGCAAATGGAGAGGTATTTGCAGATGCTCTTTGCGCAGCACCACTTGCTAAAAAATATAATGGACCAATACTTTTAACTAAGTCCAATGAGCTTCCAGAAGCTACAAAGGCTGAATTAGAAAGACTAGGAGTAAAACATGTAATAGTTTTAGGTGGAGAATCAGTAGTATCAAAAAATATTGAAAATACTCTTCAAAATTCTTTAAAAATAAAACCAGATGTAAAGAGAATATCAGGAACAGACAGATTCGAAACTTCTGTAAATATAGCAAAAGAACTTGGCACGAAAGACAGTGCTGTTATAGCAAATGGATATAACTATGCTGATGCACTATCAATATCAGCTGTAGCAGCTGCAAAGGGAATGCCAGTACTTTTAACAGATAGAAACAAGCTTCCAGAAAGCGTAGACGCATATCTAGCTAAGAATAAACCGGCTAATTCATATATAATTGGACTAGAAGGTTCCGTAAACAAAGATGTTAAAGCAACGGTAGATGGATCAGCTTCAACTTCATCTATAAGATTAGGTGGAAATGATAGATTTGAAACAAATGTGAATATACTAAAGCAGTTTGAAAAAGACATTAACTTTGAAAAAGTATATGTTGCTTTAGGAGATGGTCCTAAGGGAGATGAATTTGCAGATGCTCTAGCTGGTGCAGCGTTGGCAGCAGAGGGCAGTTCACCAATAGTTCTAACTTACAAATCTATTCCAAAAACTTCAGTAGATTACATGAAGAATAAACTTAACTCAAATAGTATTGTTATATTGATAGGAGGGCAGGCTGTAATACCAGCAGGCTTCTAAATTTATTAATTATAGACCATACTGCATCTAAATTGGTGGTATGGTCTATTTTTCTTTTGCCTAAAAGCAAAAGGACATGAAAGTAAGTTTAAGCTTACTTAGCATGTCCTTAGCTTTTTTAAATGAAAGTTGAAATATATTATGATTGAGATGATACATATCTTAGACTTTAATAATTTAAGCTATAAAGCTATCATAATAAGAGCCAGAATCAATGATATCCTTTTCAACAATGTCTTTTATATTATAAAAATTAGCGAAACAGTTTAAAAATTCTTCAGGAGACATACCAGATTTTTTTAGACTAGCATCTAAATCTTTTAGTAATTCCTCAGGAGTTTTAACTATAGTATTGTTCATAACATACACCTCACAATTGTAATATATACTATATAATATGCGTTAATTAAAGAAAAAACACACATATTTAATTTTATTTTCATATATAGTATAACACTAATAAAAAATAATTCAATATGTGATTGCGAATTTTATATATTATTTGACTAAAAAGGTTACAGCGGTATATAATATGAAAGTTCGATCATGGCTGTAAATATATTGTAATTGTCTTAGTATTTTAAATTCCTTCCGATAAATCTATGTATTTAATTATGAGAAAATAGTAAAATTAGAATACAATATAAATTGTCCAAATGAGAAATAAGTTTAGAGAAATAGTTTTCTATATATTTATTGAAAAGATAATATACTGAAAGGAGTAATGAATAATGATTGTGGTATTATCACCAGCAAAAACTTTGAATTATAATAAAAAAACTTTAGCTAATTTATATACGGAGCCAATATTTCAGAAAGAAGCTATTGAGTTAGTAAAGGAACTTCAACAATATACTCCTCCAGAATTAAGTACATTAATGAAAATAAGTGATGATTTGGCGGAGTTAAACTTTAAAAGAAATCTAAGCTTTCAAGCGAAAGCTAATTTAGAAAATAGCAAACAAGCAATTTTAACTTTTTCAGGCACAGTTTATCAAGGAATGAGAGCTGATGAGTTCAGTGAAAATGAGCTGCAGTTTGCTCAGAATCATATAAGAATTCTTTCTGGTTTATATGGTGTACTTAGACCGCTGGATCTGGTTCAGCCACATAGACTAGAGATGGGTATTAAACTTAAAAATTCAAAAGGAAAAGATTTATATTCTTTCTGGAAAGATAAGATTACTAATTATTTAAATGAAGAAATCAATAAACATAATGATAAAATTTTAATTAATCTAGCATCCAATGAGTATTTTTCTGCTATTGATACAAAAAGTTTCGCAGGTAAAATTATTAATATAAGCTTTAAAGAATATAAATATGGTGCATATAAAATTGTAGCTGTTTATGCTAAAAGGGCAAGAGGCTTGATGTCCAGATATATTGCAGAAAATAAGGTTAAGAATATTGAAATATTGAAAAACTTTGAAGAAGAAGGCTATGCTTATAATGAGGAGCTATCTTCAGATAATGAATTTGTATTTACAAGACATGGCAAGATATAATCATGTGAAAAAGTTTTAGGAGGATTGTATATGTCTATAACTATACATGAGGCTTTAGAATTTGAGAGCTTTAAGGGATTTAAAATTATTGCTGGAAATAAGGGACTTTCAAATAAAATCACTAACGTTGGAATTTTGGATTATGAAATGGGTGGTTTAATAGAAGAGAACTTCATTGAAGGAGAGTTTGTAATAAGCACACTAATGGTAATAAAAGATAACATTGAAGAATTGTACAAGATTGTAGAAAAAATGATTTCAATAAAAATAAGCGGATTAGCAATTAAAAGTGTGTACTTTAATACCATACCTGATGAAGTTATAGAACTAGCGGATAAAAACTTTTTCCCAATTATGATATTCAGTGATACATATTTTGAACACATAATTACAGAGGTTGCTAAAGCTATCGATGAAAGGAAAGAAAATGAGGCATTATCACTTAAGATAGACAATATTTTATATAGTAATCTAGATAGTTTGATTATAAAAAAGATAGCACATGAAATTAATAGAAATTTTAAAGAGAAGAATATAGTAGCCTTTTGTAAAAGGAAAAGTAAGGAAAGTTTAATGCACAGGTCGATTTTCTTTAGTAAAGAGGATTATAAATCGTTAAATAAAATCATACCATATAAGGATGGCTATATTTTTATTAATACCTTTGAAAAAATAAGTTCCAAAGAAGCTAAAAAACTTATAGTAAAAAGATTAGAGGAATGTGGAATTACTGCCAAAGAGTATATCATAGGAGTAAGTAGTTTGTATAAAAAACTAGGTGAATTGAATAATTCTATAAAAGAAAGCATGTACTCTTTTAAATATTCAATAGCCTATAAAAAGGATATTTCATTTTTTGATGAGATTGGAGTTAACAAAATCCTAATTCCTCTTATAGATAATCCATGGGTATTGAAATACTATAACGAAATTATAGAGCCACTAATTGTTTATGATGAAAATAATGATACAGAACTATTAAGAACTGCTGTAAAGTATATTGAAAATAATGGAGATATTAAAATAACTGCTAAAGAATTATTTCAACATAGCAATACTATAAGATACAGAATAGAAAGGATAAATAAAATATTGAATGAAAATTATGATAACACACATTTTTATGAAGAGCTTGCAGTAGCCATAAGAATATATAATTTATTAAACAACAGGTTGTAAAAATTACAAAAGGACCTATTGTAGAATTTAAAATCTTACAAAGCCAAAATCCCCTGAATTAGTATATTATATAAGTAGATTGAAGCAATAGAATATATTGCTTTTATTAATGTTAAGGGGGACTTTAGTAATGACAAAACAAGTTAAAGCAGATGCAGCATTATTATTTGTAACAGTAGGTTGGGGGACATCTTTTTGGTTAACGAAGAACTCCATATCTGAAATGCCAACTTATAATTTTTTGGCAATTAGGTTTATTATAGCCTTTATGATATCATCGCTTATTTTTATAAAGCATATGGTGAAAATAGGAAAAAAAGAGTTAAAGTATGGGACTATGATTGGAGCCCTCTTATATTCTTCTTTTGCATTTCAGACTGTAGGGTTAAGCTATACTACTGTTTCTAAATCAGCATTTATTACAGGGTTCAGTGTAGTTCTGGTACCAGTTTTTTCTTCAATTATGACTAAGACAAAGCTGAATGGTAAAATATGTATAAGTGTAACTTTAGCTCTTGTAGGGTTAGCAATGCTTACGCTAAATCAAGGAATTGCGGACATAAATATAGGCGATATATACACGCTTATAAGCGCTGTTCTATATGCTCTTTATATTATATTTGTAGGCAAATATACTGCAAATGTAGAATCTATTTCATTTGCTATTATCCAAATAGGCGTAGTTGGCTTACTAAGTATGGTAACATCACTTTTTATAGAAAAGCCTATAATTCCTACAAGTTATAATATATGGGGAAGCATAATAATGTTGAGTGTAGTTTGTACAGCCGGTGCTTTTATTATTCAAAACGTAGCTCAGAAGTACACAACTGCAACACACACAGCATTGATTTATACAGCAGAACCAGTTTTTGCAGCTATATTTGCTTATATAGTTTCAGGAGAGACTTTAAGTTTAATAGGATTCTTTGGTGCTGTGTTAATATTGTTAGGGACATTGATTTCAGAAATTGACTTTAAAATGGTGTTTAACAAAAATAGTATTAAAGAGATGCCTGAAATAGATGCTTAAAAGTATAAAATAAATTTCAAATATAGAAGAACTGCAAATGGATTTTTAATTAATCTGCTTACAGTTCTTTTTTAGGTCCTCTTTGCCTGATTCATCAAGCTTTCTAACTACTGCTATTAACCATGTAATTGGAATTAATATACCTAATGGAAGTATTATAAAAGGATTTTTTAAAAGATCTAAATTGATATGTTGAACAATATTTCGTGGTATCATAGCTAAGGCTGCATTAATAGCTACCATAGGCATAATCAATGATTTATAATCTTTTAAATTTAACCACTGAGCCAACCCTACAATTTCAGGATAGTAGAAAACTAATAATTCAGTATAACTAGATAACATCCAGAGTGCAATGAAACCTGCATCAAATCCAGAAATAAAATTAGTAACACTAATATAACGTGAAAGATAATGTAAAGGATTTATGAGCTTTGTAGTCATATTGGTACCAGTAAAGCCTATTATTACAATTGTTAAAAGCATTAAAAGTATTGCTGAAATGGACATACCTATAAGCAGAGCTTTTTTGCTTTCCTTTATTACATTCAAACATGGAAGCCATAATGCCATAAAAAGTACTGTTTCTACAGCAAAGGGAAACAAAAACACTTGGCTCTTTAAAATAGGCATAAAACCATTCTCAAGAAAAGGTAATATATTTGAAAAATTTTCATTTGGAAGATTAAGACATAAACTAGAAATTATTAAAATAATTATTATTGGCATAAATAATTCTGTTGTTCTCGCAAATACCTCAAAACCATTTCGCATCACATAAATAGTTAATATAGACATTAAAATATTTAATATACTTAGTGGAGTGAAAGGGAAAAAAGGGCGCAGCGTTTCTAGAAGATCTCTCATAATTATTGGAGCCATCAACCAAAATCCTAAAATATAATAAAGTCCAGCAAGTTTTCCTATGAATTTACCTAGTACTACAGGTAGACACTGAATAAAGGTCTTTTGAGGAAAACGACGGCCCAAACTAATTAAGATCAGTCCATCTAGTGCAGCAATAATATATGCTAGTAAAACTGAAAGCCAAGCATCTCTTCCAGAATATTTAACTGCAGGTGCAGTTATAACCACAAATATATCTCCAATGGCACCTGCAAGTACAAGCATTAAAGCTTGATGGCCAGATATTTTTTCACTCTGAAACAAAAACTTCAACTCCTTTTATGGGGCGACAGAATTAATTATTTTACCCGTACTTTTTAATTTAACTTCAACATTTACCTCTGTTTTTATATTTGGATATATATTATCCCATTTTGATTCGATTTTCTTCCATTCCCTAGGTAAATTCTTATGAATTTTATCACCAAAGCCAACAATATCTGTTTTATAATCTTTTTGAATCTTTTCAAGACAGTCATTAACTTCTTTTTTTATTTCAATTGCAAATCCCTCTTCAAGTGCTTTGATAGTTTCAGGTGAATTTATATTTACACCTTTATCATTTTCAAGTACTGATCCTTCTTCCTGAATATATAAAGATATAATAATTTCTCCATTTACCATTTTAGGTTTTATTTTTACTTTTGATTTTACTATTTGTTGGCTTATACTTTCACTGGCTGTACCTGGATAGCCAGATAAGAGAACGCCTCTACCAATTTGATTAGTCATCCACAAAAGTCCTCTAGTCTCATTCATATTAAGCCACCCAACCAGTTTATCTTGCTTAAAAACTCCACAGCCATTATATCCTATGTCACCAGATTCTCCTTCATTCTTTTCTTTTATTTCAAGTTCTGTAACCACTGGTGATGTTGTTTTGCTTGAAAGCTTCATCATGAAGGTATGTAAAGTCTCTGTCGGCACGGTGGCCATATAATTGCCAATGGTTATAAGATTAACTAAATAATCAGCAGGTATTGCTGAAGCATCAACTTTTTTGTTAAGAATATCAGATGCCTTTCCTTTGCAGGCCAAAATCCAACCGCTGGCACGAAATTCGTAGGATCTAAATATACCATCAATAAATGAGTTAACGCCTTCCTTTGCTAAATCCTCTCCAATGACATAAATCCTATTGTGTTGAATTTCAGGTATTTTACTTGTTCTTTGATTATATTTTACTAATGAGTCTGTTATTGAATTTGCTGTTATTGAAACTACGTGAACATTATTTTTATTACTTCCAGGCTTTACAGGCGTAGATATACGTTCAGGTATTATACTTTGAAATGTAACAATTATTTTACCCTTTTCATCTGATTTATCAATACCAACTGCAGAAACTAATTCTCTTTGATTAACTTCATAGGAATCCCAACATCCTGTTAGGTTTATGGTAGATAAAACTAGCGCTATTAAAAAAATGAACTTCTTTTTCATTTTTGTTCATCACCAACCTTACCATTACTGGGATCAGGTTTACTGTTATTAGAAACACGCTGAGATTCTTTCCATACTATTGAACTAGGTCTTGTTTTCATTAACCACCATGGAACTCTTAGAATAAAATCCTTCATACCTTTAAAATTAAAAGGCATAATTGGTGAAAAATATGGAACTCCAAAAGAACGTAAAGAAGCAAGGTGAATTATCATAAATATGTAACACCATATCACTCCAAATAACCCTAATACACCTCCAGCTATGATAAACGGAAATCTTAGCAATGTAATAGGATCAATTTGTGGTGGTAATAAAAAACTCATCATACCACTTAATGACATTACTATAATCATTAAAGGGCTTACTAATCCAGCAGTAACTGCAACCTCACCCATAATTAGAGCGCCAACTATGCTTATTGCCTGACCTACTGCACGGGGCATACGTACGCCAGCTTCTTTAATTACCTCAAATATAATTCCCATAAAGAGCCCTTCTACAACAGCAGGAAAAGGGATTTTCTCTCTTGTTGTTGATATTACAAGCATAAGATTCTGTGGTATAAAAGAAGGATGGAAAGTTGTTATAGCAACAAAAACTGCAGGAGCAAAAATAGTGAAATGAAAGGCTATTGTTCTTAATAGCCTAATTTGTGTTACTAAAAATGGTGCAGAATAATAATCCTCAGTGACCTGTAGACCTTCCACAAAAAGAAATGGCACAGTTAGTGCTATTGGTGTACCTTCTGTGAGAATACCAATCCTGCCCTCCAGTATTTTTGCTGCAAATTTGTCAGGCACTTCTGTATTTCCAACTGTAGGAAATACAGAAAAGGGAGAATCTTTAATAAATTCTTCAATGTACCCAGACTCAAGAATAGCATCAATATTTATAGATTTTAATCTATTCCTTACTTCTTCTAGAATTTTAATATTTGCAATGTCCTTTAAATATACAATACATATTTTAGTTCTAGTCCTTTTGCCAATAATCATCTCTTCTATTTTTAAATCAGAATTTTTTATTTTTCTTCTAACAAGTGATGTATTTACACTCATTGTTTCTGTAAAACTTTCACGAGGTCCCCTTACTGTATTTTCAGTTTGTGGTAGATCAACTCCTCTATGCTCCCAGGCTTGCGTTCCTAATTCAAGCGCAGTACCTTCTTTATCTAGAAAAAGAACTGCATTACCATTTAATATTCCATCTACAGCTGCCTCTATAGTAGACACTTCTCTTATCTTATTGCTGCTTATTGCATAATTTTTAATATTTTCTAAGTTAATGTCATAATCAATAGGAATTTTGCGGATTTCCCACATTAAATTCTCAAGTATATTTTTGTTTACTGCGCTTGTTTCGCTTAAGCCTTCCATGCTAACAACCAATGCTTTCACATTATTTTGACCTATTAAAAACTGGCGAATATTTATATCTATATCATTTTGAAAAATACTCTTAATTTTTTCGAAATTATCTTTAATATTTTTTGAAATAGGAGTAGGGAGTGGTTCGTTACTAATGGTTTCTTCATAATTTTTAGGGTCATTAATTATTTTAAAATAGTTAAGCTTTCTTAAAAGTTTATCTAACATAGATATCACCTATTAAACTTATAAATTTATAATTATGTGTATTTAGTATTACCTATATTTCGTATAAATATATTAATTTTTACTCGTTGTGCTAGTCACTAGCATCATTTGCAAATAGAAAAACTCCAGTCTATCAACAGGATATCTATAATAAGAAAACATAATTAGCCTATATCTTAAATTACCGTGTAAAATAAGATATAGGCTTTATTTTATCCGATGTCTACCGCCACTGGATAACGGCTTCTAAGCTTCAGATGGAGTTTAAAACTCCACCTGAAGCTTAGAAGCCTGTTTATAAGATAAGATTCTCACTATATATTTTTAGATTTATTCTACTCCCTAAATAAGACTATATTAATAACTTAAACTTCTATTTTTTAAGTATAATCTAAAGGCTATTTCTTCCATTAAAGAAAATAAACTTGTTGTTATAAGGTAAATCCCAACAGCTATTGGGATTTTTATTGTTATTAGTATGCTGAAAATACTTGTCAGTATAAGGGTAGATTTTGGCATATTGTTATAAGAACTTACTTTTAAAAATGAAAAATATGAAAGTAAATTTGGACTTAAAGTAGTAAGTGCATATAATATAGGAAGAACAAAATAGCTATCTGGTAGCTTAATGCTTGTTACCCAAGGAATAATAATTGTTCCTGTATGAACAGGCATTTTTAAAATTACACTGTATAATGTAAATATTATTGGAAGCTGCAGAAGACTTATCAAACATCCAAACATGCTTTTAGCACTTTGTTGATAGTGTTTTTGCAATTCTGATTCTAGTTTTTCTTTATTATTTTTATACCTCTCCTTTAACTCTTCAATCTTTTTAGATAAACCTTGTTGTTGCTGCATGCTTAATTTTTGCTTCATTGACATTGGTAGAAGAAGTGTTCTAACTAGTAGGGTCAGTAAAATTATTGCAACGCCCCAATCACCTGTTAAGTTAAAGAAATAGTCTAGCGATGTATTTAATACACTGGAAATGATGTTCATATTATCTCTCCTTATGTTATATTTTTATTGATAGAACACCTTCTCTTTTAAAATTCAACACAAAACCGCCATACCTCATATTTTTCAAAAGATATATAGTCTTTCCTCATCATGAGTTTCCGAAAGTTTAAAGCCTTACAATAAACCTTTTTTACAAATTGAAAATTAAAATTCCTAACAAGTTGTTTTATTGAATAAATAGCATAGGAAAAAATGCTTGTAAAGAAAACAACTATAAAAAACAAATGAAATATATTTATAATATCTTGCTCCATAATTATCTACTCCATACTTTTAGATTATTCATCGTTATATCACTTATGTGAACTGATAATAAATAATTATAAGGATATAACGCTATATTAATAATTTAATCATATTATATAGTTTGCATTAACTCTAAACATAGTATAAATCTTTTTAAGTTATTTGTAAATAAGCAATTACAATAACGCTCAATATAATATTCATATTCCAGATACTATTACATCAATATAGACAAAATTTAATAATATTTTTAAAGAAACTTAATAAAGTTGCGATAAATATAAAATAAGGTACCTATTTTAAGTACAATGACGAAGGAGTGGTAGAATGCGTATAAAACAGAAAATTCCAATGTTTATAGGGGCACTTATTTTAATTACAATGTTAATATCTTGTTCAGTGGTATACTATCAAGTATCCACAAAACTTTATGATGCCAGTCAAACTGAAATGAAATCCATATCTAAAAGTTCTACAGAAACTATATCTGTAATGCTTGAAAAAGAAAGTACAGATATAGAGGGACTGTCTAACAAAAAATCAATTGTTGAACTTCTTCAACTTCATAATAGTTCTTATGATTCTGAAGTCTATAAAACTGCTGCTGAAAGCGTTAATAAAGAATTAGATGAATATGTAAAAAAGCAGGGCAATGTAGAACATACTTTTATAGTAAATAATAAAGGAATTATAATAGCGGACAGCGATAGAAAACTTATTAATCAAAATATATCAGATAGAAACTATAATAAAGAAGCTTTAAAAGGCAAAACAGCAATTAGTGAGACGCTAACTTCAAAATCAAGCGGCGCACAAATTATAGTGGTGACTAGTCCAATAATAATAAATGGAACAATTTATGGATATTCTGCTTCTGCAGTGAGGGCAGAAAGTTTTTCTAAATATTTTAAAGATATAAAAATAGCAGGGGCAAGCAGTAGCTATGCTTATTTAGTAGATGAAAAAGGAAATATAATTTCCCATCCGACTAAAGAAAAAATAGGTAAGCCAGTAGAAAATGATAAGATAAAAGAGGTTGTAAAAAAAGTACAAAGTGGTGAAAAGTTAAATGACGGCATGATTGAATACTTATTTAGCGGAAAAGAAAAGGTCTCTTATTATGAAATAATACCAGGTGTAAATTGGACATTTGTCTTATCAGCAGATAAATCTGATATAATTTCTGGTGCTAGAAAAGTAACTTTTATGATAATAGCCATCATGATTGGAATAGCTTTGGCGGCAATTTTAATATCCAGTATTATATCAAAGAAAATAACAGATCCTATAGAAAAGGTTACTGAGATTGTAGACAAAACTTGTAAGCTTGATTTAACATATTATAAAGAGTACGAATATCTTTATAATTATAAAGATGAAATAGGCGATATATTTAGAGCTATTGCTAATATGAGAAAAATATTGAGAAGAGTAATAGAAGATTTATCGGTAGTTTCAAACAATGTAAGTAGTAATGCAGCCTTTGTACAGAAGCTTACAGAGGAATTAAGAGGATACGCACAAGAAACTTCAACAGAAGCTGAAAATTTATCAGCCGCTATGGAGGAGACTGCAGCTACAACGGAAGAAATCTCTGCAGCCTCTGGAGAGATGGTGAATGCTGTAGCATCTATGGCTGGAAAGGCAGAAAGAGGATCCGAAAGTTCTAACGATATTTCAAAAAGAGCTGAAAGCTTAAAAGAGACTTCCGTTAAATCTATAAAAGAAGCGGAGAATATCTATAGTAACGTAAAAGCTGATCTTGAGATGGCTATAGAAGGCAGTAAAGCAGTAAATAAAATAAATGAACTTACAGAAGGTATACTTAACATTACAAGCCAAACAAACTTGTTAGCTTTAAATGCGGCTATTGAAGCAGCTAGAGCCGGAGAAGCTGGAAAGGGATTTGCAGTAGTCGCCGATGAAGTTAGAAAGCTTGCAGAGGAGTCTGCAGCTACCGCTGGTAATATACAAAATGTTGTAGGTACAGTAGAGAGTTCTGTAAAGAAGCTGATAGAAAGTTCCGTAAGTATACTAAATTTTGTTGAAAAAACTGTAACAAAAGAATATAAAAATATGGTAGACGTAGCTAATCAGTACAATACTGATGCAGATGATATAAATGAATTTATGATGGATTTTAGTGCCGTTGCAGAGGAGTTAAATGCTTCAATTGAAGGAATAGTAAAAGCTATAAATGAAACAGCTTCTACTGTAAATGATAGTGCTGAAGGAGTGCAGAATATAACTGAAAAAGCTGCAAATATATTTGAAAAGCTTCAGAAGGTAAATGAAAATGCAGTAGAAAATATAAAGAGTGTAGATAGACTAGAGGAAGTTATAAAAGAATTTAAGATTTAGTGCATTTATAGATATCCAACTTGAGTGCTTGACTTATCAGCGGTATTCATAGGGGTACTTTGGTTAAGTCAATTATCGAAGTTGGATATCTATATAGATAAACCAACTCCATGATTGACTTATTCAAAATATTATAGTGATTTCTGCACAGACTAAAGTTAAGTAAAACTTAGTTAGGAGAGGTTACTATGGGTAGAAGAGGTATGGAAATTGAATCATTATATGGATTCACAACAGAAGAACTTAAGAAAATAAGAAATTCACATGAAGATGAATTTGCTAGAAATGTATTAACTGCTGTGATTATGCGCTACGAGGGTTTTAGTACCATAAAAATTGGCCGATTCTTATTAAAGTCTAAACAAACAGTTATAGACTATATAAAAAGATGGAATTCTAGGGGCTTAAAGGCATTAGAAAATCATCGTGGAGGTTCAGAGGGAACTTTTAGTGCTGAGATGTTGGATGATCTAATAAATACTGTATTACACACACGGCCTAATGATTTTGGATTTATAGGTAACGTATGGACCTGTCCTCTTCTTGTAGAGTACATTTATCAAAACTATGGCGAAAAGTACTCTAAGGAATATATAAGAATATTGTTAAAACGAAATAATCTTAGCTATAAAAGAGCGCAGCGCAAGCCGACTAAGGCTGATAAGGTTGAACAAAAAACCTTTTTAAAAAATGAAAACCCTTCTAATTTCTGTAGAAAACTCTTCTGAGTGTGTATTTTATGCCATGGATGAAACTGGTCTTAGGACGGAGTCTGATATTCGTAGAACGTGGAGTCTCGTAGGAATATCCCCTGTTTTAGAGAGCAACAATTGCCATGAAGGACTTAACCTAATAGGTGCTACTGAAATTACTAAAAACTTTGATACTGTCATAGATGCCTATTCGGCAAAACAAGTAATTACCTCTGAAGAAGTGAAATTGTTTCTTAAGCGACTACTTGATATCAATGTAGGTAAAAAAGTATATGTTCTATTAGATAATGCGGGATTTCATGTTAGTAAGGCTATGCAGGCTTTCGCCGAAACTCATAGAGGTGAGTTGTTTTTAATAAATACTCCTAGATATTCTCCTAAGCTAAATCCTCAGGAGAATATCTGGAATAAATTAAAAAATTGCATGTTTAGTGCAAGTGCATATTTTTCTATTGATGAACTTTTTGAGTCAATCAAAATGGTTTATCATCATTTTAATGAACAAAAGGATATGATTAAGTCCTTAGTTTACGCTAAAAATTACTATAAATAAGTCTAGCTTTGAGTTTGTTTATCTATATAAAGCTTGTTAAATTTAATATTTCTTATGTAATTAGTAAACTTAAAAGCAGATTGTGAACTTTAATTCACAATCTGCTTTATTTTTATTTACATTACATATAAATGTTACTTAAGGATTCTATAAATTTAAATTGTATACAATGTGCAAACCTCTATATGTTAAAAACATATGAATAGATATATGACAGCATTTTAACTTTAATTAAATATTGAAGTTATTTATTATCACAATTTAACAATATAAAGATTATTTATGATAAATCGTGAAAAAAATTAAATTTTAGTAATTGTATACAAAAAACAAGAATATATATTTGTATACAATTAATTAATGATTTATGGGGGTATCAATTATGATGAATAAACCTTATGTAGTAGTTGAGTGGAACGACACTGAGACAAAGGCGGTAGGATGGCTATGTGCATATAATTTTGTAAACAACTATTGCGGAGGCGGAACAAGAATGCATCCAACAGTAACAAAAGAGGAGGTAATAAGATTAGCACATACAATGGCATATAAATATACAGCATGTGAATCTACTACTACAGGAGGCTGCAAAGGTGGCATTGCCTATGATTATAAAGCGCCAGATGCAAAAGATGTTCTTCGTCGTTATATAATTGCTATGGCACCTTACATTAAAGCTGGTGTTTCAATAGGCGGAGATCTTGGAGTGGACTATGGTGATGTTTTAGAGATACTGGATGAGATAGATATAGGCCTTCCGCAAACTAAAGCTATGAAGGCAGATCCAAAAATTCAGAAGGGGATAAAAGATCATGATGAAATGGTGGATATGCAATATGATGGCTTTTTAATGTATGACATGGTAACTGGATATGGAGTTGCCTTCTCTGCAGATGAGGCTTGGAAGTTTAAAAGTGGAAAAGCAGGAGCTCGCGTAGTAATTCAAGGTTTCGGATGCGTTGGCGCAAGTGCTGCAAAATGCCTTGATAAATTAGGTTACAAAATTGTAGGAATATCTGATGCAAATTGTCTAGTTACCTGTGAAGATGGTTTAGATATAGATAAGTTAATTGCTCATAAAAAACCAAAAGGAGAAATGGATTCAAGCTACTTTGAAAGTAATTATAAAGTACTTCCAAACAATGCATGGCTAGATGTAGATTGCGATATTCTCATACCAGCTGCATTAGAGGACGTTATAAATAGAGATAATGCTCATAAGGTAAGAGCTTCACTTATATGCGAGGCTGCTAATATTCCTATATCGCCAGAAGGAGATAAAATCATTGAAGAAAGAGATATAGATGTTGTTGTAGACTTTGTTGCTAATCTCGGTGCAATTAGATTTTATGATGCTATTATATTTGGTCTTATAGAAAAGGACCCTCAGGCTGCTGTTGATGATATAGAACAACTTTGTCGCAAAAATACAAGAAAAATATTTGAAGAAGCAAAAAAACAAGGAAAATCTCAACGTGAAGTAGCTATGGAGTTATTTGCGCCAACTATTATGGATACACCTGACATATAGGGATATTTAATGGAGGGATGGTTAATGGAAAAAACAATATTGCATGTAGAGAGCTGCAAAGGCTGCAGATACTGCATGAATTTCTGCCCTAAAGAAGCTATATCCATATCAAGCTATATTAATAAAAAAGGATATCAAGTTGTAGATGTAGATGAGAGCAAGTGTGTAAAATGTGGTATTTGCCACACAGTATGTCCTGATTATGTCTTTGAAATAGTGGAGGTGTAGAGTATGGTTAAAGAACTCATGAAGGGGAATGAAGCCATGGCTGAAGCAGCTATCAGAGCAGGCTGTCGCTTATTTGCAGGCTATCCTATAACTCCTCAAAGTGAAATACTTGAATATTTATCTTGGCGTATGCCTCAGGTAGGGGGCAAATTTGTACAAACAGAATCGGAAATTGCTGGAATATCAATGGTGTATGGTGGAGCAGCCGCTGGATTTAGAGTACTAACAAGCTCATCTGGTCCAGGATACAGCCTCCTTCAAGAAGGCATATCCTATATAGCATCTGCAGAACTTCCCTGCGTAATTATAAATGTTATGCGCTATGGCAGTGGCCTTGGTGATATATATCAAGGTCAAGGAGATTATTGGCAAACTGCAAAAAACGGAGGTCACAGCGATTATAGATGTCCAGTTTATGCTCCTGCATCTGTTCAGGAGGCAGCAGATCTAGTTTATTTTGCTTATGAAAAAGCAGAACAGTACAAAAACCCTGTAATTATTTTATCAGATTCCTCTATCAGTCAAATGATGGAACCTGTTGAACTAAAAGAAGCTATTGAGCATAATCCTGATAAATTTAGTTGGTCACTAAAAGGAAAAGGTGAAGATCCATTTAGGCGAATTACCTCAGTCATGTATTATAAAGAGGATTATGATGACTATATTAAACACAAATATGACACTATTGAAGAGAAGGAGCAGCTTTGGGAAGAATTCCAAATTAGCGATGCAGAAGTTGTTCTTGTTGCATATGGAATATCCTCAAGAGCATGTCAAGAAGCTGTAGAAATAGGCCGCGAAAAGGGACTAAAACTTGGACTTATAAGACCTATTACACTTTGGCCATACCCTAAAAAAGCCTTTAGAAATCTTAAAAATGTTAAAGCTCTATGTTCTGTTGAGCTTTCAGCTCTCGGCCAGATGGTGGAGGATGTTGCATTAGCTTGTAATATGAGAATATCAGTTTACAGTTATTTAGCAGGCAGTAAAGTGCCAGATGCTTCAAAGCTTATTGAAATTTGTTATGAAATACTTAATGGTTCAGTCAAGGAGGTGTATAGTGCATCATGTTAAAGAAAAAGTCAAGTTTACTTGTAGAAGATAACAAATACTGCCCTGGCTGCGGCCATGGGATTGTGAACCGATTAGTAGCAGAAGTTTTGGAGGAA
The DNA here is from genome assembly GCF_055391695.1 of Clostridium nitrophenolicum. NCBI lineage: Bacteria > Bacillati > Bacillota > Clostridia > Eubacteriales > Clostridiaceae > Clostridium > Clostridium nitrophenolicum. The sequence continues at coordinate 3,472,863 of NZ_AP042469.1, read as the reverse complement.
ATGGGTTTAGATAAAAAGGCTATTGGAGTTGTTGCAGTTGGATGTGCTTGCCTTATGATAGATACCTTTGGAGTTGACTGGATTCAAGCACAGCACGGTCGAGCAGCTGCAGTGGCTGCTGGAATAAAGAGATGCAGACCTGAAAATCCTGTATTCTCTTATCAAGGTGATGGAGATGCACTAGCTATAGGGTTCTCAGAAACTCTTTATGCAGCTATTAGAAATGAAAAAATTACTGTTATTTTTGTTAACAATGGAGTGTTTGGAATGACTGGCGGACAGATGGCCCCAACATCTTTAAATGGTCAAAAGACAACTACATCTCCTAAGGGAAGGGATGTTAATATTTCAGGAAATCCAGTTAACGTCATAGAATTTATGAAAACTCTTGATATTGCATATCTTGCTCGAGGATCTGTTATGGATGTTGCAGCTATTAATCGAACAAAGAAGTATATACGAAATGCCTTTGAAGCCCAAATATCAGGTGAAGGATATTCTTTTGTTGAGGTTCTCTCTCCTTGTCCGACAAATTGGGGATTAGCGCCAGTTAAATCACTTGAACACATTAAAAACAACGTTGCTAAAGTATATAACATAGGTGAATTTATAAAAAGGGGAGGTAGGAATAATGGCTGATATAATTTGCTCCGGCTTTGGCGGTCAGGGTGTTTTGACTACCGGATTAATTTTAGCAAAAACCGGTATGGACAATGGAAAAAATGTAACATGGATACCTTCCTATGGCTCTGAAATGCGTGGAGGTACTGCTAACTGTAATGTAAAAATAAACAGTAAGAAAATTTCAAGTCCTTTTGTAAAAAATATTGATATCCTCATTGCTATGAATGAGCCTTCAATAAGAAGATTCGAGAGTATGGTAAAGCCTGGTGGAGTAGTTATTTCAAATAAATCCATAATAACAAATTATAAATTCCGTCAAGATATTAAGGTTGTAGAAGTCTCCGTTACGGAAATTGCAGATAGACTTGAAAATCCTAGAGGTGCCAATATAGCAATAATAGGCGCAATGGCTGCAGCCACAACATTGTTTGATAAAGAGGTTATAAAAAGAGGCATTGAAAACTTCTTTATTGCAAAAGGAAAGAGCAATACGAAGAATATTATGTGCTTTGAAAAAGGATATGAAGATGCTGCCCAGTATATTGCTAAAGGTTAAGGTGGAGGTGGATTATGGATATTACCAAGTTGTTAAATCCACAGAAAGTATGTGTTGTTGGAGCCAGTGAAAAAGAGGGTTTTGGTGGAGACACTTGTAGAAATATAATAAAATACATGGATTTATCCAAAGTTTACTTTGTGAACCCAAAACGTGATTCTATATTTGGAGTAAAATGCTATAAAAGTATTTCGGAACTTCCAGAAAATATAGATCTCGTAGTAATATGTACACCAAAAACTACAGTAAATTCGCTTTTGAAAGAGGCTTCTGCTAAAGGAGCTAAAGGTGCAGTAGTCTTTGCCAGTGGATATTCTGAAGTGGGAACTGCAGAAGGACAGATGGAAGAGGAGGAACTTAAGAGCCTTTGCAGAGAATTAGATATAGCGCTTATGGGTCCAAATTGTGCAGGTTTTGTGAATTATTCCAGTAGTGTTAACTCTTTTGCATTCATATCTAATCATCGTGATAGAGGAGGCTCTGTTGGATTAATATCCCAGAGCGGGCAAATTTGTTTATCAATGATGGAAAGCCCAAATGTGAAATTTTCATATATCATATCTGCTGGAAATAGCTCAATAGTAGAAATAGAGGACTATCTTAATTATCTTGTTGATGATGACAATACAAGAGTTGTTGCAATTTATCTAGAAGGAATAAAGAATCCTAATAAATTTGAAGCTTCACTTAAAAAAGCTGCACTTAAGCGGAAGCCTGTTGTAATTTTAAAAGTAGGACGTTCGGAGAAGGGAGGATCCATTGCATCATCGCACACAGGAAGTCTAGCTGGAGCTGATAAGGTTTATGATGCTGTTTTTAAAAAGTTTGGTGTTATAAGAGTAGATGATATAGAGGAGCTTCTAGCGACATCATTAATGCTTTCAATATTACCTAAGTACCCTGAAATAGGAACCTTTGCCGCTATGAGTCTTTCCGGTGGAGAAACTGGAGTTTGTGCTGATCTTGGCTTTATGAGCGGGATAGAATATCCAGACTTTGAGCAGAGCACTATTGATAAGTTAAATAACATTTTGCCTTATTATGCTACTCCTAATAACCCCTTAGATATGACTGCCTCTCTATCCTATGACAGTGATTTATATGCAACAGCTTTAAGAACTGTAATGTCTGATCCTAATATAGGAATGGTTGTAATTGGTTATACACTTTTAGAAGAAATAGCAGATCCTGCAATACACTATATGGCAGAAGGTATGGAAAAAGTGTCCAAAGAGGATAAAGCTAAACCTATGGTAATGATGCCTTTTGTTGAGAATACTCGTAATCCAGAATATTGTGATAAGCTTGAAAATATAGGTGTACCGGTACTGCCTCCTACAGTATATGCATTTAAAATATTGCGCTACTTAGCAGACTTTGTGAATTATGATCCAGGAAAGGTGGAGCTTTCTCTAGCAATTTCAAGCTGTAAAATAGGGAATACAGAAGTGCTGACTGAATATGAGAGTAAAAATATTTTAAAGAACTATGGTATACCTGTTCCGCAAGAAAAAGTAGCTGTAAACGCTGATGAAGCTGTTAAATTTGCTAATAGTATTGGATATCCTGTAGTTATGAAGATTGACTCTAAAGACATTCTTCACAAATCTGATATAGGAGCAGTGAAATTAAGAGTCAAATCCGAAAATGAGGTTAGATGTGCCTTTGCTGAGATAATAGATAGCGTAAAAAAACATAAACCAGATGCTAGGATAGGAGGTATATTAGTTCAGGAAATGAGGGAACCTGGCTTAGAAGTAATAATAGGTGTAAATAATGATCCACAGTTTGGACCTTGTGTACTCTGTGGCCTTGGAGGAATATTTGTCGAAGTATTTAACGATAGTTCATTGTGTCCTGCACCGGTTTCTAAAAGTGAGGCACTTAACATGCTTAACTCTTTAAAGGCATCCAAATTATTCAAAGGGTATCGAGGCAAACCTGAGCTAGATATTGAAGCGCTGGCAGATGCTATTGTAAATATATCTCATTTTGCTTGCGATTACAAGGATAGTCTCAAGGAGTTAGATATTAATCCAATTTTTGTTTATGAAAAGGGGATTTGTGCCGTAGATGCTTTGATAGTAAAAAAATAAATATAATATTATGAGGGGATGGTAAATGGTGAGTAAGTCCAAAAAATATTTAACACTTTTTGCTCTATCTTTAAGTGGAGGCTCAATATATTTTTTACCTTATTTAAAATACGTATTCTACGATCCTGTATTAGCTGTTATGAAGATTAATAACGAACAGATGGGATTTTTGCTTACACTATATGCAGTAGGATGCATAATTCTTTATATTCCAGGTGGATTTCTCGCTGATAGACTCTCCGCAAAAAAGTCACTTATACTGTCATTGCTTGGTACTACAGTGTTAAGCCTTATATATGCTTTCACTTTTAATTATTTTCTTGCAGAAGTTATTTGGATGTTACTTGCTATTACTACTGGGTTTGTATTTTGGTCTTCACTTATAAAAGCTATACGTCTTATTGGAGATGAAGGGGAACAGGGACGCATCTTTGGTCTTTACTATGCAGGTAACGGTGCTACTGCAGCAATTGTCAATGCCATATCCCTTTGGATATTCTCTCGTTATACTGATCAGGTTGCTGGCTTAAGAGCAGCTATACTAGTAGGCTCAGCAGCGGCAACCATAGCAGCAATTTTAGTTTTCTTGTTCTTTAAGGAAGATGACTCAAAAGATGTTTCAACCAGTGAAGAAGAAAAGTTTCACTTTAAAGATATTGGTGGGCTATTGAAGAATCCTTTACTTTGGTTTATTGCATTTACAATTTTCTGCACTTATGGTCTCTACACCAGCGGATCTTATTTCAATCCATATCTTACAAATGTCATAGGAGTACCTGTTGAGGGAGCTAGTGCACTAGGTATTGTTAGGACTTATGTATTTATGCTCATATGTGCTCCAATCGGAGGATATATGGCAGATAAGATGAAGTCTACTTCAAAGTGGTTTATGATTTGCTTCGCTATACTTATAGCCCTTTATTTGACAGTTCTGATGCTTCCAAAAGGATCAAATCCTACTTTTGTAATTATTTTATCGCTGCTTCCAGGCGCAGTTTCACTTATGATGTATGGGATTATGTATTCAACTATTGAAGAATGCCGTATTCCTCGTCATCTAACTGGTACCGTTGTCGGCCTTGCTTCAATAATAGGATATTTGCCAGATTTTCTTTTTAACACTATGTTTGGAAATTGGATGGATAGGTTTGGAGATGGAGGATACAGATATATATTTATATTTTTAGCTGGATTAGGTGTACTTGGATTTATTCTATCCTTCCTAATCAGAAAAAGAACAAAGAATATGCAGCCAATTTCTAAAGGTAAAACTTTTGAAGGATAAGAGTTATTATTCTTATAGATATATTTAAAAATATAACACAAATTATTGGAATTAATTGGAAAAATATATTATAATATAATCTAGTAATATCTTCTCATGATTAAATTAGTGCTTTAGCAGGGAAGTTAATACTGTAATAAAATTTAACTTCCCTATAGAGCACAGTAATATATGTGGTATCACAATTGGAGGAAGAGAATAATGGAACACAAGTCTCTTAAAGATCATGTGTATGAATATATATCACATAAGATCCAAAAAGGTGAGTTTTTGCCAAATGAAAGAATAACAGAAATAGAAATATGCAATGAGATGGGGGTTAGTCGTACTCCGGCACGAGAAGCGCTTATTCAACTTGCCTCTGACAACTTATTAGAAAAAATACCTTACAAGGGTTTTATAGTTAAGCAATTTGATAAAGATCAAAAGCTTGAAATATATGAGGTAACAGCAGTTTTAGATGGTTTAGCTGGTAAATTAGCAGTACAGCACATTAGTGACGAAGATATAATGCTTATGCAAGAATTAACTGAAAAAATGGATATAGCTATTAAATATCGCAATTATAAGGAATATGCAAAACTTCAAAATGAATTTCATGATGTTTATATAAACAAATGTGGAAATGGCACTCTCATCAGCATGTTGAATTCACTTAGATTTAACTTTAATCCACAGACATACGTAAGTGATGATATTGAGAAACTTTTCAGAATGCTAGGTTATTGTAATAATGAGCATAAAGAGTTAGTGGAGTATATGAAAAGAAGAGATGGAATTGGTACAGAAAGTGTTTTAAAAAAACATTGGACGACCTTAGATCATAGTCTAATTTAACTTTGAAAAAGAAATAGTATGATTGCATTAACTTTTTGTATACAAAAACTCAAAATAGTGCAAAATATAGGTGTAAAAGACCGAAAATTGCCCCCTATAAAGTAGATACAGATAAAAATCTGTAGAATTACTTTATAGGGGTTTTCATTTTTGTGTATAATAGTATGTAGCAAATATTTGATTGCACTTTACGAAAGAGGGAAATTTATGAAGCACTTATTTATTATTAATCCAAAGGCAGGTAAAGAAAAAGCACTTCAGCTAATACCTAAAATTGAGAAGGAATTTAAAAATACTAATGAAGAATTTATAATTGAGATAACAGAAAGGGCAGGACATGCTACAGAGTTAGTAAGAAAATATGTCAATAGGGAAAATTACAGAGTCTATGCTGTTGGAGGAGATGGAACACTGAACGAAGTGTTGAATGGAATGGTTAATAGCGAAAGCTGTCTTGGCGTTATTCCAAGTGGCAGCGGAAATGATTTTATTAGAAGCTTATATAAAGGGAAGCTGCCTAGAAATATAATAAGAGATACTATAAATGGAGATATAAAACCAATTGATTTAGCAAAGGTTGATGACAGATATTTTATAAATATTTCATCTATAGGAATTGATGCTGAAGTTGTAAATAATGCAAAGAGTATAAAAAGATATCCATTTATATCAGGGAAAATAGCATATATACTTAGTGCCATTATTACAATATTTATGTATAAGTATAGAGATATTCAGCTAACAATTGATAGTAAAGAGATAAAAATAAAAAATACTCTATTAGCGCTGGCAAATGGAAAGTATTACGGTGGAGGCATGAAGGTAGCTCCAGATGCAGATCCGCAAGATGGGTTATTTGATATTTGTACCATTGAAAAGTTGAGTAGAGCAAAAATGTTTATACTATTTCCAAAGCTTATTAAGGGTGAGCATCATCAAATAGAAGAGGTTACTTTTTATAAAGGCAAAAAGGTAACAATAAATTCTAAAGAAGAAGTTACTGTGAATATAGATGGGGAAATAGTAAAAAGAAAGAATGTTACTTTTGAGATAATACCAGGAGGAGTAAAATTTATAATACCATAAATTTAGTTTTTATAGAGTTACTAGGTCGAAAGTCAACATATCCCTCTGTATAAGTTGACTTTCTAGTTAGTTTCCCTATAGATAGGGGTACAAAGTCGAAAATTGATTTATATAAATAGGTACTAACAAGGAGAAAGATTTCTAACTTAGGAAAATCTTAATAATTTATTAAGATTAAAATAATATTTTCTATCAGATATATTAGTAAAATAAGATATTGCATAAGAGAGGTGAAAGACTATGAATGGAAGAATACTTGTGGTGGATGATGAACAGGAAATTGCTGATTTGGTGGAATTGTATTTGAAAAATGAAAACTATACCGTTTATAAATTTTATTCCGCAAAAGATGCTTTGGATTGTATTGCAAAGGACACGATCGACCTTGCGATTTTAGATGTTATGCTTCCCGACACAAGCGGCTTTGCAATTTGCCAGAAGATTAGAGAAAAATATACTTATCCTGTAATTATGCTTACAGCAAAGGAAGAAGAAATTGACAAGATTACAGGATTGACACTTGGCGCAGATGATTATATTACAAAACCTTTTCGCCCATTGGAATTAGTGGCAAGAGTTAAGGCGCAATTACGTAGGTATTGGAAATATAATAAGGTTTCAGAACAAGAAGAAAATATCATTATTCATTCTGGATTAGTCCTCAATATAGATACTCATGAATGTCTGTTGAATGAGCAGCCATTGACACTTACTCCTACTGAATTTTCAATATTGAGGATACTGTGTCAACGAAAAGGTAATGTTGTTAGCGCAGAAGAATTGTTCCATGAAATATGGGGCGATGAGTATTTTAGCAAAAGCAATAATACTATTACCGTCCATATTCGGCATTTAAGAGAAAAGATGAATGATTCCGTGGAAAATCCCAAATACATTAAAACCATATGGGGAGTGGGGTATAAAATTGAAAAATAAAAGAAAAAAGCCTGATTATATAAAATTAAAGCGTAAAATATTTTCGCAGATGCTATTGATTGTATTAGCTTCGGTTTTTGTTACTTTGTTTCTACGTTCTTTATGTAGAGGAAATATTGGAGAACTGGTTGTTCGATTTCTGGAACGTAGTTTTTTATTAGACTATGAGGATGCATTTACAATCTATCAATATACTTTTCGTAATAATTTAGATGTTTTTATGCTGATAACAATTATCATATTTTTTCTTATATTCTTTCGTTTTTTTCTTTCCTGGTTTACTAAATATTTTAATGAAATGAATGATAGTGTTGATGCTTTAATAAGAGATGAAAATAAAGTAATTGAAATGTCACCGGAAATGGATTTCATGGAAATCAAGTTAAATGCATTAAAGCAAACTTTAAAGATAAGAGAACAAAATGCGCAACAAGCAGAACAAAGGAAAAATGATTTGGTAATGTATTTAGCTCATGATATAAAGACTCCGTTGACCTCTGTTATTGGATATTTAAGTTTGCTTGATGAAGCTCCGGATATGCCTACTGAACAAAAGGCGAAATATGTACGAATTACCTTAGAGAAAGCATATCGTCTAGAAAATTTAATTAATGAGTTTTTTGAAATTACACGATATAATTTTCAAACAATGACATTAGAAAGAGAAACCATTGACCTATACTATATGCTGGTTCAAATGACAGATGAATTTTATCCGTTGCTTGAACCACATGGAAAACAAGCTGTGATCCATGCTGATGAAAACATGACAATATATGGCGATCCAGCTAAATTAGCAAGGGTATTCAATAATATTTTGAAAAATGCGGTTGCCTATAGTATAGATAACAGCATCATTGATATTTCAGCAGAGGTTCAGCAAAACAATGTTGTAATATCTTTTAGAAACACAGGAAAAACAATTCCTAAAGAAAAACTGAGCTACATATTTGAAAAGTTTTTTAGATTGGATGAAGCACGAACAACAAATACTGGAGGGGCTGGCTTAGGGTTGGCCATAGCAAAAGAAATTGTCACATTACATGGAGGGACAATTTCCGCGGAAAGCAGTAATGGTGTTACTGTTTTTACAGTCACCTTACCTGTTAAGCAGAATGAGTTGGAAGAAGAATAATATATTGTAGTCTCCAGCCTTAGTAAAATATTAATTTTTTCTTTATCTTTTCTTAATAATTAAACAATTTCATATTAAAGTATAGCCTGTTCATTTTCGATAGAATGGTTTTATCGATATGGGTAGGCTTTTTCTTTGTGGAAAGAAGAATGATTAATGCATTCACCATTCCAGGAAGCAGAGTATTTATGGTCAGTTTCTTAATAGTGCAAAATAGGCTATGAGCTTTAGTAAGAAATTGTTAGATTATTAGGGAGGAAATAAATATGTTAAAAAATGAAAAAATAAAGAAAAAAACTAGTTGCTCAAAAATCAGTATATTTATTTTGATGGTTACTTGTTTAATTATTTTGTTAATTCAAGGAAAATCGTTGCTGTTTAACGAACCGAAGTTACTTAAAAAATTTGATATCCTTCAACAAAACTATGTTGCTAAAATATCAGAGAAAAATCAAGAACTAAAAAAATATCAGAAACAACAAAGGAATGCTATTAAGACAAATAGGTTATATAGTTCAAATGCAATTTTATTAGATTTATCAGACAAGCAGGTGCTAATGGAAAGGAATTCTGAAGATAAGATATATCCGGCTTCATTAACTAAAATTATGACTGCTGTTGTTGTAATTGATACTGTATCAGATCTTAATAAAACAATGAAACTTTCATCTGATATTTTTCCAGAATTATATGCCTCAAAAGCTTCAATGGCTGGATTTTTGCCTAATGAGAAAGTAAAGATTATAGATTTACTGTATGGAGTCTTGCTGCCTTCTGGTGCAGAGTGCTGTATTGGATTAGCTAATGAAATTGCAGGTTCAGAAAAAAACTTTGTGAAGATGATGAATGAAAAGGCAGTTAAATTAGGAATGACAAATACACACTTTTCTAATTCAACAGGACTACAAGATAGCCAGCATTATACCACTGTAAAAGACATTGCTGTTTTATTACAGTATGCACTTCAAAAAGATGTGTTTCGTGAAATCTATACTAGTAGTAGATATAGTACTAAACCAACGAATCTGCATCCAGATGGAATAACTTTTAGCAGTACAATGTTTAAATATATGGACCATGCAGATATAACAGGAGGAAAAATATTAGGAGGAAAAACAGGATATACAGAAGAAGCAGGATTATGTCTTGCCAGTTTAGCAGTTGTGGATGGAAAGGAATATGCCTTGATAACTGCCGGAGCAAGCGGAAATCACGAGACAAAGCAATTCCACATTTTAGATGCCTTTAATGTATATAATCAGATAGGCAAATAAATTATTAGACTTGAATTATCCAAGGTTACAGCTGGAAGAAAAGGAAAAGCGGTATAACATCATAAAAAATGTTATGCCGTTTTTCTTGATTCAAATAAATCTTATTTTATTCAGTAGGTTCAAACTGGTCTTTGCCTACACCACATAAAGGGCATAGCCAGTCATCTGGAACGTCCTCGAAAGATGTTCCAGGGTTCACTCCGTTATCTGGATCACCTTGCTCAGGGTCATAAATATATCCACAAACAACACATAAATACTTTTGCATAATATTACCTCCTACTTTAACTAATAATATTAACAGTGTTTCACTTTTAAGTGAAATAATGCATAAAATTAATAATTTGTCATAGTATTATCTTACCAAGGTTGTATTTGTTTAGTCAGTAACCCTTGTTACGGAAAATTTAAATTATTTATAACATAATTATAACAAAATTTATACTACTAAGTCTATTGAAAATAACAAGATTTTACTATGCTAGCTTTATTCTATGAGTATTTGATCAAATATGACCATCTAAGCATTTAACCTCCACTTAAAACCAAGAATTCTGTTTATATATTAGAAAAATAGGCAAACTATTGATAACACAGATTAAATAAGTTTTGTATAAAAATTAAAATATAACAAAGTATTTAATAATAAAAGAGGTGTTATTATGAGTTTTAAAATTAATGATAAAGTTACTTGGGTAGGTAAAATAGATTGGGAGATTAGAAGATTCCATGGTGAGGAATACTCAACACATAAAGGTTCATCTTACAATTCCTATTTAATAAGGGATAAAAAAACCGTATTAATAGATACAGTATGGAAACCATTTGCTAAAGAATTTGTAGATAACTTAAAGAAAGAAATTGATTTAAAAGAAATTGACTACATAATTGCAAATCATTCTGAGCCTGATCACAGCGGAGCACTTCCAGAATTGCTTAAAGAAATACCTAATGTTCCTATTTACTGCACTAAAAATGGTGCTAAATTACTTAAAGGACATTATCATGAAGACTGGAACTTCGTTGAGGTTAAAACTGGAGACACATTAGAAATTGGAGAAAATAAATTAATATTTGTTGAAGCAAGAATGCTTCATTGGCCAGACAGTATGTTTACATATCTAACCGGTGAAAACATATTATTCAGTAACGATGCCTTCGGCCAACATTATGCTTCAGAGCTTATGTATAATGATTATGTTGATAATGCTGAGTTGTATCAGGAAGTAATAAAATATTATGCGAACATTTTAACTCCATTCAGCACACTTGTGGAAAAGAAAATAGATGAGGTACTTAGTTTGAATTTGCCTGTTAACATGATTTGTCCTAGTCATGGTATCATTTGGAGAGACAATCCACTTCAAATTGTTAATAAATATCTAGAATATGCAAGAAATTATCAGGAAAATCAAGTTACTATTATATATGACAGCATGTGGAATGCTACAAGAAGAATGGCTGAGATGATAGCTGAGGGGATAAAATCCGCTAATAGTGACATAGCTATTAAGATATTTAATTCTTCAAAATCTGATAAAAATGATATTATCACTGAAGTTTTTAAATCTAAAGCTATATTGGTAGGTTCTTCAACAATAAATAAAGGAATACTTTCTTCAACAGCTGGAATTTTAGAAATGATAAAGGGGCTTAGTTTTAAAAATAAGAAAGCAGCAGCTTTTGGAAGTTACGGGTGGGGTGGAGAATCAGTAAAGATGATTACTGAAGAACTCAATAAAGCTGGTTTAGAAGTAGTAAATGAAGGTATAAGAGAATTATGGTATCCAGGCGATGAGGAAGCACAGAGATGTAAGGCTTTCGGAGAAAATTTTGCAAATACATTATAGAATCCAAAACTATAGGAGGATGTGATAAAGTTCACTTTCGAGTTAGTTTACCTATAGCTGTAGAAATAAAAAAGATGTGCTGCTGCACATCTTTTTTTTGTCAAGTTGTATCTTGGAAAGTGAAATATCTTCGTATATTTCCGTCAGTTTACGGTAGTATTTTTAACAATGAATATAAGAATATTGTTTTAATTCGGTATTTTAAAACATATCAAATGGATGTATTTTAAATTTAGAGTTATATATTTAAATTATGCATAAAATATAATGTTAAACACTTTAAAAAATTGTTAACATTTAGTATAATTTTTATATGAGGTAGTTATGTTTTTGATCAATATAATAATTTGCTGAATTTTGTATTAATCTAACTATGTTAAATAATATACGATAAATTAAATTATAAAAAACTAAAAGCTTCATAAAATAAAAACTTCAAATTTGCAATGAATTAATAACTTAAGAGGAGGCACTATATGAAAATAAAAAGTAAATTTATAATACTTTTCACTAGTTTTGCAATAATACCCTTAATTATAGGTGGAATTCTAATATATTTTATAAATAGTAAAATAAATATTGAAGATGCAAAGAATACTCTTATAAATCAAGAAAAGGCTGTAAAAATGTCATTAGAAAATTTGGAATCTATAATGGAGAAAATAGGGAATGAAATGTCTTATTCTAAAAACACTATAGACTATTTGAATGATCTAAATACAGGCAAATTAAATCCAACATTAGAAGCATCAATTATAAGTGAATTTAAAAGATACCAAAGTCATTACGGATTTTATGAAAATATAGCATTAATTAGCAAAGATGGTGTAGGGATATTGGACGCTACTGGAACATTAGCAGGAAAAGATTTAAGTAGCATGAATTACTTTACAGAGGTTAAAAAACAAAAAAGAACTTATGTTAGTCAAGTAAAGGAAAGTATCACAACTAAAAAACCCATTTTTGTTATATCAGAACCTGTATTAGACAATAGCGGTGAATTGATAGGAGTAATAATTCAAACAGTAGATTTAAAATTATTGTCCAAGCAATATATTGCCAATAATAAAATTGGGGAAACAGGATATTTGTATATACTTCAAAATGATGGTACGACTGTAGCACATCCAATAGAAGATGAACTACTTAAGAAGTCTGTTGCAAATACGGATTTTGGTAAAAAAATAATTTCAACGAAAAAAGGCATAATTCAATATAACTATAATGGAGTAGAAAAGCTATCAGCCTATGATTACAATGAAAGCTTAGGTTGGATCTTTGTAGCTACTGTACCGACAAGTGAACTTACTAAGTCTAATATAACTATAGTAAAAGTGTTATTATTAATAGCTCTTATCGGAGGAATTTTATCAGTGCTATTGGCAATGTTCATTGGCAAAAATGTATCGAAACCAATAGAAAAAGTTTCACAATCCATGGATGAAATAGCTCAAGGGGATTTTACCATTAGAGTAAATAGTATAGGTAAAGATGAAATAGCAAATATGTCAAATAAGTTAAATGACACATTAAATACTATTGGCGAATCTTTAGGTTTAGTGAAAAATGCATCTTTGCAGCTTGGAGAATCGGCATCAACTCTTTCTACTATATCGGAGGAGATGGTAGCATCAGCTAGTGAGGTCTCCTGTTCTATACAGGAGGTGTCGCAAAGTGCAGCATCTCAAGCAGGTGAAATATCAGATGTTGTAAGTTCTTTAATGACTTTAACAGAAGAAATCGATATAGTTAGTAAAAAGCTTGCTGAGGTAAGAGAAAGTGTAAAAGATACTGAAATTAAGGCCGTAGAAGGCGAAAGCAAGATTTATGAGTTAATTAATATTATTGTAGCAATAAAACAATCCTATGATGTAGTACTTCAAAAAGTTAGCGGGTTATCTACTACAGTTTTTGAAATAGGCAAAATAACGGATATTATAAGTAATATATCTGAACAGACAAATCTTTTAGCGCTAAATGCTTCAATTGAAGCTGCAAGAGCAGGAGAACGCGGGAAAGGTTTTACAGTAGTTGCAGAAGAAGTAAGAAAGTTAGCTGAAGAGTCGAGCAGCTCATCAAAAAGAATAATAGATTTAGTGAAATCTATAACAGATGAAACTCAAGAAGTCATTGAAAATTCCAATAAAGTTGGAGAATTACTTGAGGATCAAGCAGTAACTGCTAATGATACAATAATATCTTTTGGAGACATTATTTCTTCCATGAAAGACGTTCCGAAATCAATAGAAGAAACAGCGAATACTCTAAGTGATACAATAGATGGAAACAAGGTAGCTTTAGAAAAAATTCAAAGGATATCCTCAGCAGCACAAGATATTTCAGCTGCTTCAGAAGAAATATCCTCTTCTTCAGAAGAATTATTAACCTCTTCTAATGAAGTATCACGTATGGCAGATAGAGTAGACAAAGATTCCGAAGAGCTTAGGGAGAAAACAAACTTATTTAAGGTTGAATAAAATAAAAAGATCATTAAAAGGTAATTGAAAAGTACTTTTTAATGGTCTTTTTATTTTTTGTTTTTAAGCAGGCATACAAAATCTTAAGCAGGCATCCAAAATCTATGATTTTGAGATAGTCGCTTACACAGAGTGCTGATTTTGATATGATCGGTTAAGTAGCGAACCCAAATCTGTGATTTGGAGTGAGTCACTTACTCAGCGAGTACTCATTCGACAATAGGAGAAGGAGTTTCATAAATAATATATATTTATGTGCAAAAAAGTATTGTTACTTTTTTAACCTATTTTTGATAGAACTCCAAATTTAGCTAAAATTTCTTTAAATAATAATGTAAATGTGAGCAAATTAATGAAAAGTAAAGTTAATTAAGTGTAACTCGGTACTCAATAAAATTGACATATAAGTAGTTTATTGATATAAATAATATAGCACATTTCGTTAATGTGTTATATATAATGTACTAAATAATAATATTATTGCATAAAATAATATTAAATAATATATTTATGATACATAAGTAATAAATTACTTTTTAGGAGGAGAGTTTATGTCTATAAATATTGCTATTAACGGTTTTGGAAGAATAGGAAGAGCGGTATTGAGAATTGCTCAAGAAAGAATGGATGAGGATGTAAGGATAGTTGCTATAAATGCTAGAGCAGATAGTAAAACTTTAGCACACTTATTTAAATATGATTCTTGCTATGGAAGATTTAACGGAACTGTTGAAACTACAGATAATTCCATGATTATAAATGGTAATGAAATAAAGATATTAAATGTAAATGATCCTGAAAATCTACCTTGGGAAAAACTTAATGTTGATATAGTTATAGAGTCAACAGGAATATTTAAAGATAAAGAAAAGTTAATGAAGCACGTTAGAGCTGGAGCTAAGAAGGTAATTATAACTGCGCCAGCAAAAGGTGAAGATATAACTGTAGTTATGGGAGTTAATGAAAAGGATCTAGATGCTGAAAAGCACGTTGTTATATCAAATGCATCTTGTACTACAAACTGTTTAGCTCCTTTTGCTAAGGTTTTAGATGATAAGTTTGGAATAGTTAAAGGTTTAATGACTACTATACATTCATATACAAACGATCAGAGAATTTTGGACAAAACTCATAAGGACTTAAGAAGAGCTAGATCAGCTGGAGAATCTATAATTCCGACTACTACAGGTGCTGCAAAGGCTGTTGAAAAAGTATTACCAAACCTTAAAGGTAAGCTAAATGGATTTTCAGTTAGAATACCAACACCAACAGTGTCACTTACAGACTTAGTTTGTGAGCTTTCAAAATCTGTTACTGTTGAGGAAGTCAATAATGCCTTTAAGGAAGCAGCAGAAGGATACATGGAAGGAATATTAGGATATTCTGAAGAACCGCTTGTATCAATAGATTATAAAGGTGATGATAGATCATCAATAGTAGATGGACTTTCAACTATGGTTATCAGTGAAAACATGATAAAGGTTGTATCATGGTATGATAACGAGTGGGGATATTCCACTAGAACTGTTGATTTAGTAAATTATACAGCAAACTTAATGAAACAACAAAGCGAATGCAGTGTTATGATGGCAGCTAATCAATAAAAGTTGTTGGTTTCCCAAGGGGAAACCTCAACTTTTTTTATTCCATCATTATACATATATACTATAAAAAAGAATATAATAGTAATTGTATAAGCTTTTTTAAATTTAATCATATTTTTTAGAAGGAAAAGAAGCAAAAATGTAGAAATTATTAATTAGGTTCAATATTTGAAAACAACAGTTTAGGGGGTAATTATATGGCGGATTTAAGTGTAAATCTACGCGGCATTAAATTGAAAAACCCAGTTATGCCAGCTTCGGGACCACAGGTTAGAGATGCTAAACATATGATGGAGTGCGTACGACAGGGAGTTGGAGCTGTAGTAACAAAAACTATATCTGAAATACCTGCCAAGATTCCGAAACCTTTTCTTCAAGAAACAAAGCATGGAGCATTTTTATATAGTGAATTATGGTCAGAAATTCCTGTTGAGCAGTGGGTACAAAAAGAATATAAATTGTGTAAAGATTGTGGTGTACCTTTTATCATAAGCTTAGGATATACAGCGGAAGATATAGAAAAATTAGCACCTTTGGTTGCTCCGTATGCAGATATAATTGAAATATCAACTCACTATATGGAACAAGACATAGAACCTGTAATAAAATCTATGCAGGCAGCAAGAAAGTTTGATAAGCCTGTTTATATAAAAATAAATCCAGGTATAACTAAAATAGGTTGGTATGTAAAGAGATTGGTAGAAGAAGGGGCAGATGGATTTGTAGCAGTAAATTCTTTAGGACCTTGTCTCCATATAGATGTAGAAACAGGACTTCCTTATCTAGGGAATGAAAAGGGATATGGATGGCTATCTGGTAAAGCCTTAAACCCAATAGCATTAAGATATGTATACTCTATATCGAATTCTGTTAAAGTTCCTGTAATAGGAGTAGGAGGAGTTTCTAGTGGAGAAGATGTAGTTGCAATGATAATGGCTGGAGCATCTGCAGTTCAGCTTTGTACAGCAGCTATACTAGAAGGACCAGAAGTATATTCTAGAATAATTAAGGAATTAGATGAATGGCTTGATAAGCATAATTATAACAGCTTAGATGAAATAAGAGGATTAACTGCAATAAAAATGAAGGAACGAAAGATTAACAAAGAACCTGGTTTACTACAGGTAAACAAAGAAAAGTGCACATCCTGTGGCAAATGTGTTAAAAGCTGTTCTTATAGTGCAATAACTATTGAGGATAAAGCCCATATAGATCAGAATAAGTGTTTTGGATGTGGTCTTTGCTTAACAAAATGTAACGATGCAGCTATAAATTATATAAAGTAATAATAAGTAATAAAAAACTTGTGACGCAAGATAAAAATTTTGCGTCACATTTTTATAGGAAAAGTAACTTTCAGCCTAGTGCCCTTTACATGAAGTTATCCTATAAAGACATGTATTTTACATTTACACCTTCAACGTCAAGAAGCTCTTTTTCCAGCTCTTTAACTTTATTTTCATCAGAATTAATATGTAAGAGTATAAGACCCCGTTCTGAGCAAAAATCTGTTGATGTTTCATGAAGCCCAATTCTTGTTTTGATAATACAGCCATGTTTTGTCAGCACTGTCTGAACTTGTGGCGCATGATCACTTCTTGGATCAATGGTTAATGCCATAATAGTTGTTTCCATAACTAACATCTCCTTTAAAACAATTATTCGTATTTCTCAACTTAGTATAACCTTATAAAGGAAAATAAATATATAAATCATGAAAAAATTATTATTAATTTTTAACTTTTTAAATTAATATGGGAAAACATGCATATACATTTAGTGAAACAGGAAAATATGCTAACCTTTTAAGTTAGATATAAAGGAGATGTTTTATGGCTTCAATTAATTTTGAATTAAGTGAGTTGGTGGACATTTTCACTAAAGGAGTTAAAATACCTGATCAGATAAAACAAATTTGCTGTGAACGTAACAAAATAAAAGTTACAATTTCTCCAGGAATGTTGGCACCTAATTTTAATTTATTTTTAACATATGATAAATTCTACAAAGGGAAGATTGTATTTAAGGTTTCTTCTAAAGGTTCAACAGATTTAGTAATTTCTCTGCTAGATAAATTGGGATTTAGTATAAGTGGAAACCTATGTGAATTTAATGCAAAACATTTTACTGTAGACATAAATGATTATCTAAAGGATAAGTTCAGTTTCATAGAGGTTAAGGACATTATTAATAATAACAGTAAATTTAGCATAATACTTAAACATAATTCTTAAAACCCTTCACTAAGAATGACACAAAGTTTTTAAATCTACCTTCAGCTTTGAAAACATAGCCCGACCTATAAGCTAACTTTCTAGTTAGGTTTCTTATAGAATAAAAATAAAGAGGTAGATGTAATCAATACATCTACCTCTTACTACTAACACTAAATGTATTAATAGCTTCCGGAAAGAATAATGTGGATTAAGTGGTATAAAATAAAGGTTCTCACAAACCTAAAATATTCTTTATACCGCCACTTTAAACCTTCCTTATGCTACTTAGTGTATCCAGCTGATATCTTATTATTCAAGACTTATTTAGTGGCTAAATGGCACTAATGTATCTTCTTAGATAACTTGTGCAATAAAGGATATTCTATATGTCTTTTATTGCATCATTTATTTGTTCAAGTAAAAGATTTTTATCCATAGAATCTAAGTCTTCAATAGAGTTTATTAATGACAATATCTTATTTCTAGTTAAACTGAATTTTTGTGGTATGACTTCTGTATCAAAGGTATCTCCAGATTTAGCCACAAAGGTTGAATATCCTTTAGATATTAAAAGTTCATTAAAACTAGACATTGCTGAGGTGTCTCCATGAACTAATAAAACTTTTTCAGGTTTTGCTTTAAAGGCTTCTAACCATCCTAAAAGTCCGTTTCTATCTGCGTGTCCGGATAATCCATGTAGAGTGTATATTTTAGCATTAACTGCAATTTCTTCGCCAAATATTTTAACTTTTTTAGCGCCTTCTGAAATACTTCTACCTAGAGTACCTTCAGCTTGATATCCTACAAATACTATAGAAGATTCTTTTCTCCATAAATTGTGTTTTAAATGATGTTTTATTCTTCCTGCTTCGCACATACCACTAGCTGAAATTATAATTGCACCACTTTGAAGTTTATTTAGATTTACAGATTCTTCAGCAGACTTTGTAAATGTTAAACCTTTAAAACTTAAAGGGTCATCGCCGCTAGCTAAAAGTTTAGTTGCTTCTTCATCATAGTATTTGCGATATTTTGAAAAAATTGTAGTGGATTCTGAGGCTAAAGGACTATCTACATAAACAGAAACTCCCTTTAGAACATTTTCTTCAACATATTTGTTTAGAGTATATAGAACTTCTTGAGTTCTTCCTACTGCAAAGGATGGTATTATGACATTTCCACCTCGTTTTAAGGTATCCTTTATTATTTTAGCTAAATCTTCTAATTCCGATGATAAATTAGTGTGAAGTCTATCTCCATAGGTAGTTTCCATTAGGACATAGTCAGCGTAATCAATAATAGTAGGGTCTTTTAAAATAGGTATATCTTTATTTCCTAAATCCCCAGTATAAACCAACTTTGTTTGCTTTTTATTTTCATCTATTAGCATTTCTACAATAGCAGAACCAAGAAGATGACCTGCATCTCTAAATTTAACTTTAAAACCATCAAAAAGCTCAATCCACTGATCATAAGGATATCCTTTAAAAAGATACATAGTTACCTGAGCTATTTTTGCAGTATATAAAGGTTCAATTGGAGGAAGTCCTTGCCTCAATCTTTTTCTATTTTTCCATTCCGCTTCTGACTCAAGTATATGTCCACTATCGGCCAACATAACACTACATAGATCTAAAGTACCTTCAGTGCATATAACGTCTCCTTTAAAGCCCTGTTTATATAAAAGGGGAATTCTTGCACTATGATCAGTATGTGCATGACTTAAAATAACATAATCTATATCCTTAGGATTAAAATTAAAGGTTTCATTTCCTCTTTCTCTTTCATCTTTTCCTTGATACATTCCACAGTCTAATAGAATGTTTTTATCCTTTACTTTTAGAAGATGGCATGAACCAGTGACACAACCTGCAGCGCCATAAAATTCTATTTTCATACAAATTCCTCCTTAAGCTTGTTGTTATGTATATTATATCATGAAATTTTTAATTTTTAAAATATTAAAAAAGGGAAAATCATTATTAATGAGTTATATATATTAGATTTTGGCGTTGGACTTGTTCACTAGCCTATATTTTCAAAGCTTAGTTCATTAAAATTTTTAAGTTACTCTAAATCTTGTGTTTGTATGACTAATATAATTTAAGTAAATAATCAAAATAATATTGTAGCAAACGACTTAAATTATTTTGGATATTGTGGTAAAATTTATCTGATGACTACCCGCTTTAATACTCCCACAGGTACTCTGTATAAGCGATCATCCCAAAATCATATATTTGGGTGCATATTTGAGATTTGAAATATTTATATTTTTTAGTGGAAGTAAAGATCGGCAACGTCCCTGGATAACGATTTCCCCTAAAGGATAAAGCCTTCTAAGTGCTAAAGACACTAAGAAGCCTGTTAATAAGCATCATGTTGAATTAAAATTCCATATGATGCTTAGAAATCTGTTAATATTTAAATAAATTGTTGGTTTATGAAAATATACACAAAGTATGAAAGGAAGGACATAAAAATGGGAGATAAGAGACTTAACAAACTTGCAAAACTTTTAGTGAATTATTCTACTGAAGTAAAAGAGGGAGATTTTGTATTAGTTGGCTGTGAAGATATAGCTGAGCCTTGGATGAGAGAGGTAGTTAAGGAAGCTATAAAAGCAGGGGCACATGTAGAAACCATGCTTGAATCTCATGAAGTTAAAAACATAAAACTAAAGTACAGTAGTGAAAAACAGCTTGAAGAAGAGTATTTCATACAAAGAACAGCTCTGGAAAAAGCGGATGTATGGCTTACAGCTTGGGCAACAAGAAATACCAGGGTTAACTCAAATATACAAGCAGATAAGTTACAGTTAGCTGCTAAAGGAGCTTCTAGCTGGAGAAAAATTTATTCTGAACGTACAGGAGATGGTTCACTTAGATGGTGTGGGACTCAATATCCTACTTATGCAGATGCACAAGAGGCTTTAATGAGCCTAGAAGAATATGAGGACTTTGTATATGGTGCAGGTCTTTTAGATATGGAAGACCCAGTTGCAGAATGGAAAAGAATAAGCAAAGAACAGGAGAGATGGGTAAAATACTTAGATAAAAAGAAGGAGCTGCATATAATTTCTGATGATACTGATATAAGTGTAAATATTGAAAATAGAAAATGGATTAATTGTGATGGAAGAGTTAACTTTCCAGATGGAGAGATATTCACTTCTCCAGTAGAGGATAAAATAAATGGCTATATTACTTTTAGCTTTCCAGGCATTTATATGGGAAAAGAAATCGAAGGTATAAGGCTTGAAGTGAAAGATGGAAAGGTAATTAAGGCTACAGCTAAAAAAGGAGAGGAGTTGCTTCAAAAATTACTTTCTATAGATGAAGGTGCGTCAAGATTTGGAGAGGTAGCAATAGGAACAAATTATGGCATAGAAAAATTTACAAGAAATATGCTATTTGATGAGAAAATCGGTGGAACAGTTCATATGGCTATAGGAGATTCCATGGCCGATGCTGGTGGTAAAAATAAATCAAACATACATTGGGATATGCTTTGTGATATGAGAAATGGTGGTAAAATCTATGCTGATGGTGAGCTTTTCTATGAAAATGGAAAGTTTATAGAGGATGTATTAAAGTAACATAGCTGACTAAAATTATAACTTTATTAGAAAAGTAAAAAGGAGTGAATTAACACTCCTTTTACCATGTATATTTTCCTCTTCGTCTTTTTCTCTTTATATCCAGTATTTTCTTTACTGCAAAGGCTATAACTCCTAAGGAAGCTAACACTGCTAGTAAGGCAGCTCCATAAACAGGTAAGTTATTTTTCATTAATGCTCCTTTAGGTAAAGCAGAATATAATTTGTAATCCCTAGAAGCAGTTCTTTCTTTAATTGTTAATGTACCAATCGGATCAGTTCCTTTTAGGCTAGAAACTTTTATATCATTTAAGTTAACAACTTCTTTTAATTCTTTCTTATTTGTTGCGTTATCATAATAATTAATATCTTCCTTAATAGTTACAGGAACATCTATAGATTTTTCAGGTCCTACAAATACCAATGGTTTATATTTAACTGTCTTAGTAGTTATAACTGAATCTTTTTTGTGCAGGCTCGCAGGCTTTGCAGCATAGCTCCAGTCTATTACTTTCTTCATATCATCAAATACAAAAGCATCGTTTTGATCGTATACCGAATTCATTACAACACCTAGTATTTTTCTACCACCTCTATCATAAATCGCTACTAAACATCTTCCAGCAGGCACAGTATAACCAGTCTTTCCACCTATGCAGCCATCATTTCCAAGCAGCTTATTTCTATTTTCTATAAGAAAAGTAGTTCCACTAGAGGTTTTAATAGTGCTTTTCTGCTTTCCCATAGATTCTTTAACCCAAGGATTTTGGAAAGCTGCACGAGCTATAACACTTAAATCATAGGCAGTTGTATAGTGATTTGGGTCATGTAACCCGTTAGGTGTAACAAAATGAGTATTACTCAAATTTAATTTCTTAATTTCTTCATTCATCTTGTCTGAAAAGTCTTTAGCATCTTTACCTATATTTTCTGCAATCATATAGGCAACGTCGTTACCAGAATACAACAAAAGTCCATCCATTGCATTATCTGCAGACATTTTTTCACCTACCTCTATAGAGTGAAGGTTTAGACTTAAAGAGTATTCAGGTTGAGCTTTTGCATTTTGTGTATATGTAAGCATATCTGTTTTATTTTTATTTTCTGCAAGGAGAAGAGCTGTTAAAAGCTTAGTGGTACTAGCAGGATACATCTGCTTGTCTATATCCTTAGCATATATAATTTCACCAGTTTGCATATCTATTGTAACAGCGGCTTTACCATAAATTTGTGGGTCAGTTTTTTGGTTGTCGCCAGCGGCAAATACATTAATATTTAAAGAAAGTATAAAAATAAAAATTAACAAAATAGATAGTTTTTTCTGTTTCAATGTTCATCTCTCCATTTACCCTAAATTTGTGTACATATTTTACTAAAAATATTATAATTAAATCATAACAATTTTTAGTATATCACTTACAATAAAATTTGACAATCGACTATATTAAGCTAAATTCGTTAAATTTTATATATAAAGTTATTATGTAAAAGTAATTGAGCTATAATTTAAAATTACTTAATAAGGAGGACATTCATTTATGCTAGATAAAATACAAAACATATTTACTAATAGAGAAGCTGGAATAATAGGGCCATATAAGAAAAGTGCGGTAATGATTTTGCTCTGTGAAGATAATGGTGAAGCTAGTGTGATTTTTGAAGTCAGATCTTTGAATTTAAGACATCAGCCAGGAGATATATGTCTTCCAGGAGGTAAGTTAGAGAAGGGTGAATCTCCAGAAAAAGCCTCAATAAGAGAAACAATGGAGGAATTGAACCTTAAAAGGGAGGATATAGAATTTATAGGAAGTATGGATTACATTGTTACACCATATAATTTCATAATATATCCCTTTATAGCTAAAACAAATAAGTCCGAAATAGAACCTAATAAGGCTGAAGTCGATCATATTTTCAAAGTTCCTTTAAAATTCTTTTTAGAAGATTCACCTATGTTGCATGAACTTTCAATAATACCAGATCCAGGAAGCGAATTCCCTTATCATCTTATAAGGAATGGGAAAAATTATAAATTTAGAAGTGGTAAGATGCCAGAGTACTTTTATAAATATGATAATTATATAATATGGGGATTTACAGCATTAATTATAAAGTCTTTTGTTGATATAATTAAAAGAAATATATGAAAATAAAAGAAGGCAATCTTATGTAGATGCCTTCTTTTCTACTCTTGCAGCAAATATAAAGGATAGAACTATGAGAACTGCATATATTAATAAATATATTATTGGAACTAGTTGCACTCTAAATAAAAATTTTATAGAAGCAAAAATTATTATAGAGACTATAAACCAGAACATACATACATTAGCCATTCTACCATTTTTTATTCTCCAGCTTTCAGGATCTTTCATCTGTCCGATTATTTTATCTTTCTGAGGGCTATCAGGAGAGGTTTTAGTAACTAACAATTTAAAATATAAATAAGCTGCAATAGCTGCTATAGCAATTCCTAAAATATAATAGGAGAGAGATATACTTGTCAAATACATAATAACAACTCCTTTCATGAGTTTGATGATAATAGTTTAACCAAAAAATAAAAAATAAGTAGTAAATAGTTGTACTACTTATTTAGATTCGTATTTATCATAATAATCTCTGCCCCATTTGCACATAGTACCTAAGATAGGCATAAGGCTTTGTCCTTCTTCAGTCAAGGAGTATTCTACTTTTGGAGGTACCTGAGCATAAATTTTTCTATTTATCATGCCGTCTGCTTCTAGTTCCCTTAACTGCTGGGTTAGCATTTTCTGCGTAATTCCAGGAAGGGCTTTTTTAACTTCGCTGAATCTTTTTGTTCCGCCAACACCTAAATGCCATAGTATAAGTGTCTTCCACTTTCCGCCTATAATGTCCAATGTTAACTCCATTGAACAAGTGTACTCTTTGTTACGTATTTTCATAACATTACATCCTTTGTTCATAGTGATGCTCCTTTTAAAAATGTGTAGTATATTTTATATGCTTTTATACCTAATAGTTGTATAGGGTAATTAGTATATCACTACAAAATTATATCATTTAAGTATATTATATTCAAATTATTATATTTAGAAAAACTTTGTAACAAACATGAGAAGATTTTAAAAATTTAGTAAATTATATTCAATTTTCTAATTTGTTATTGTATAATAAAGTTAGCTTGAATTATATCTTTTGGGGAGAAGGTGTTGACTATGGATGAATGCCCATTTTTATCAACTTATGACAAAGATGTAGAGTGCTTTAAAGGATGTGCTCTATATAACTATAAGGATACTGGAGGGATTTGCCCTTTCAAAAAAGTCTCTCAATATTCATGTGAAGCATTAGGAAATAGAAATGATTTAGTGGAATTATATGAAAAAGATTTTCCCTTCATAGGAAAGTCATTTTTCGAAGAAAGAAATCAATATTTTTAGCACAATAAAAGGACAGACTATTTATTTTCTGTCCTTTTGTTATAAATTTTATTCAACGTATTCACTCGAGTACTTATGAAGTAGCTCTTCTTTTAGATCCCAAAGTTTTCTTGATAAATCTACATAGTAATTGTGAGGATTTTCAAATCTTAAAACTTCAGGCCATAATTTTTCTGTTTCTTCTTGAACAATTTTTCTAATTTCCATTACATCAGGGCTTTCATACACTAGTTTGCCTTTATCAAAGATTTTCACTAAAAGTTCTTTTACATAGTAATCCTTGATTTTTTTCTTTTTCCATGTATAAACAGGGTTAAATAATTCTATAGGATTATTTTCATCTATAGTTTCTTCAGCAAGAGTTATTAAATCTGCTATAGCTTTATTATTTGCTTTGTCGAATATTCTATAGATTTTCTTAAAGCCAGGATTAGTTATTTTTTCTTCATTTTCACTTATCTTTATTTTAGGAATTATAGTGCCATCATTATCTTCTACAGCAGCAAGTTTATAAACTCCTCCAAATACAGGCTCTGATTTTGCAGTTATAAGTCTTTCACCAACTCCAAAAGAGTCAATTACGGCTCCCTGGCTTAATACATCTCTTATAATAAATTCGTCAAGAGAATTGGACACAACAATGTTTACATCACTAAATCCAGCTTCATCAAGTATTTCTCTACACTTTTTTGATAAATAGGTAATATCTCCACTGTCTAATCTTATACCTTTTGGTCTGTAACCTTTAGGTAATAAAACTTCATTGAAAACCTTTATAGCATTAGGTAAACCAGATTTTAATACATTATATGTATCTATAAGAAGAGTACAGTTATCTGGATAAACCTCAGCCCATGCTTTAAAGGCTTCATACTCATTTGGGAAAAGTTGTATCCAACTATGAGCCATAGTTCCAATTGCTGGTATACCAAACATTTGCTCAGCTATTGTACATGCTGTAGAATTACATCCTCCAATAGCGGCAGCCCTTGCCCCATAAATTGCTCCATCGTATCCTTGAGCTCTTCTAGAACCAAACTCCATTACGGATTTTCCCTCAGCAGCTCTACAGATTCTATTAGCTTTTGTAGCAATTAAAGTTTGATGATTTACAGTTAAAAGAATCATTGTTTCAACAAACTGAGCTTGAATAGCAGGACCTTTTACAACAACCAAAGGTTCGTTAGGAAATACTGGATTTCCTTCAGGAACGGCCCACACATCGCAGCAGAATTTAAAATTTCTTAAATAGTCTAAAAACTTTTCAGAGAAAATGTTTTTACTTTTTAAATATTCTATATCTTCATCAGAGAACTTTAGATTTGAAAGATATTCAATTATCTGCTGAACACCTGCCATAATGCAATATCCTCCGTCATCAGGAACCCTTCTAAAAAACATATCAAAATAAGCTGTTTTATTTCCAACTTCACTTTCTAAATATCCATTCCCCATTGTAAGTTCGTAGAAATCAACTAACATAGTAAGATTTCTTCCATTTCTTACATCAAAATTTTTTGTGAATTCCATAGTTAAATCTCCCTTATTTGTTTTAGTAAAATCAATAAATGTTAAGAATTATATATATATAAATATTGTAATACTTTACTAATATTATTACAATAGCGTAAAAAAACTAAGAATGTATTATACAATATAATTAAAATTTATTTGATATAATTATATAATAGAGTTTATTATATAATGTGTGTTTAAAATATATAAAGGGAGAAAAGTATGTTCAAAGACGGAAATTTAGATGATTATCAGAGAAATGCAGTTTATACTGATGAAAAAAATGTTTTAGTGGTAGCTCCTCCGGGGTCTGGAAAGACGACAGTAATCATAAATAGAGCTGCCCATCTTATAAGAGATGAAAAAGTAAATCCAGGTAATATGATAGTAATAACATTTACAAGGGCAGCAGCCTTAAATATGAAGAACAGATATCTAAAATTAACTAATAATAGCAAAGCTCCTTTTTTCGGAACTTTTCATGCGCTTTTTTATAAAATATTGAGTAGACATATAGGCAATATAAATATAATAAAAAGCAGTGATGCCTTTAGGCTAGTCAACGGAATTTTAATATCTTATTTAGATTCTGTAGGTGACGAAAAAGTTAAAGAGGTTTTAAATGACATATCCCTTTTTAAGAATAGTGGAGAATGCATGGAATATTATAAGCCTAAGATAGATAAAAGTATTTTTATAGAGTGCTTTAATGCCTATGAGAGCTTTAAAGCTGAAAATAAGATTATGGATTTTGATGACCTTCAAATCAATGCTAAAAATTTATTCTTAAATAAACCGGAGCTTTTTTCTTCTTATAAAAGGTTATTTAAATATATACTTATAGACGAATTTCAAGATTCCGATGCACTTCAGATAGAATTGCTGCAAATGCTTGGTAAAGGTAATTCTATTTTTGCAGTAGGTGATGAGGACCAATGCATATATGGCTTTAGAGGTTCAAGACCAGATTGTATGGTGGATTTTGACAAGTATTTTGATGGTGGAAAGAAGATATTTTTAAGAATGAACTATAGAAGTAAAGAGAATATTGTTCATTTATCCAAGACTCTTATAGAAAATAATAGAACTAGAAATTTTAAAAAGATAGAAGCAAACAAAAAAGAAAAAGGAAAAATAAACTTTTTTAATGTTGAAGATGAAAAAAGCCAATCAATAAAAATTGGAGAAATTATTGAAGAATTAGTAGAGAAAAATGGTGAGGAATACAGGAACAATGCAATTTTGTACAGAACTAATTTAGAAAGTAGAAGTTTAATAGATACTTTTTTAAAAAAGAACATTCCATTTAAACTCCTTGATAAAGAATACGATTTTTTTGATAACTTCATATGCAAAGACATATTAGCATATTTAAAATTGAGTATTGATATTACTGATAAAGAGAGCTTTATAAGAATAATAAATAAGCCTTTTAGATACATTAGCAAAGTGAATATTGAAAAGGTAAGGAGAAACATAATAAAGGAAAGCTGCTTTGAAACATTGAAAAATCTAGAGGATATTCCTTTATTTCAAATCAAGGCCATGGATAAATTAGAGAATAATATACTTAAGCTAAAAAGAATGTTCTTAAGAGATGCTATAAATTTTATAGTTAATGATCTAGGGTATTTTGATTACATATATGAGTATAGTCAAAAAATGAAAAATGATTTTGAAGAACTAAAAGACATAATAGAAGGCTTTAAGGAAGCTGCTGAAGACTTTAACAGTATAACCACATTTCTAGTTCATGTTGATGAAATAAAGGAGCAGCTAAATAAAAAAACTCAAAACGAAGATAGTGTTATTTTAAGTACAATTCACGGAGTAAAAGGTATGGAGTTTGACAATGTATTTATTGTTAATTGTAATGAAGGGGTAGTTCCTCATATAAACAGCATCCCTGGAAACATAGAAGAAGAAAGAAGACTTTTTTATGTTGCTGCAACTAGAGCTATAGAAAACTTAAATATGTTTTCAACTAGAGTTTTAAAGGGTAAAAGTAAGGAAATATCAAGGTTTATAAATGAGAGCGGCATAGGATATAAAGAAGATTCGAAGAATGAAAAAACCTTCAGTGGAGACTATAAAACTGGAGAGTATGTTGTACATAAAGCCTTTGGGAAAGGGAAAATAGTATCAATTGAGGGCAACTGTATAAATATATCTTTCAAAAATGGTATAGAGAGAAAATTTGATATTGTTGTGTTAGAAAGCAGTGATTTGTTAGTAAAGGCAAATTAGATGAATTAACAAGTTGTCTATAGAATGCTAAAGGATTATTTACCATTATTTCATTTTTTGGTATACTTGTGTATAAGTGATTGATGAAATACAATACAGAAAGGTAAAGATTATATATGGAAAAAAGTAAAAAGTTAAAAATAATGGCTGGAGTAGTAAGTATATTATTTTTAGGCTCTGTATTTGGAGGTTATAAGGTAATAAAGGCTAAAAAATTTAATGATTTAGTTAATTCTGGCAATAATAAATTTAAAATAGGTAATTATGATGCAGCTATAGCATCATATAGTGAAGCTTTGCAGATAAAGGATGACAATGAAATTAAGAAGCAAATATTAGTTGCACAAAATTTAAAAGTATTTTTATCAAAGAGTGTTAAAACTAATGAAAAAAGTGTTACTGAAGATAAAGAAGAAAGTACACCATTTAAAGATGCCGAGGGTAATGCTTTTGATGGTTTTACTGAAGAAGAGAAAAAAATATTGGCACAAGTTTCTAATATTAATATAAATGATCCAGTTGTTAATGGCTATGATGGCACGACCAGTAATAATATAAGTAGTAATAAAAAGAATTATAGTTATACAACACAAAAAAATGTACAAAGAAATACTAAAGTAAATACAAGTAATGCCTCTGGTGCAGCTGGAAATATCAATACAAGTTCTAACAGCTCAAGTAATAATACAAGTGCTGAATCAAATAATAGTCAAAGTACTGATTCAATTAGTAATGCAAATACTAACTCAAATAGTGGAGCAAATAAGGAAGCAAGAATTAATGCTTTGTACCAACAAGAACAAAAAGATTTAGCACCATACATTGAAAAAATAAATAAATTACAGCAAGAATCAAGTCAGTTAATGCTACAAGTTGATGCACTTCCCCAAGATAGTGCAAGTAAAGCTGAACTATTAAAAAAGAAAGCAGATGTTGAACAAGAAGTAGCGAAACAACTTGAGCAATGTAAAAAAATTGCTAATGATTATTTACAAAAAGCAGAAGCCATTCAAAATGAATAATCTAAGTTATAAACAGAATTCTTGGCTTCAGATGGAGTTTCGACTCCATCTGAAGCTTAGAAGTCGTTATCCAGGGACATAGCCGCTCTTTACTCCCAATTGAAGAAGATGGGAGTATTAGAGCGGGTAAGTCATCGGATAAATTGTAGAATTTAAGCTCTATTAAGGCTGAAGTAGGAGAAATCCTACTTTTTTTATTATCCTTCAGTAAAATAAACATTTGTGAATATTAGGTCTGAGATATAATTGGAGTAATATGGTATAATCCTATTAGTAGCAATTATATTTGAATGAAAGGTAAAGGCAGTAGGTAATGGGTGGGAAAGAAGTACAGTGTCACAATTGTAAATATTATTATATTACATGGGATATACAGTTTCCCTATGGATGCAAATTATATGGAATCAAATCTAAACAAATTCCATCTATAGTTGTTTCCAAATCTATAGGAATGCCCTGTAATGAATTTATAGAGAAGTCTAAAGATAAATAAAAATATATGATGTATATTGTAATTATAGTGATTATTAGATGAACTAAGAGTTAAGTATGGATAAATTGACAAAAGTTGTAGTTCCTATAAGCAAAGTCTATAATTTTAACTTAAGGGGGATTGATACTATGAAAAAGATAATAATACCGATATTCTCTGTTTTATTGATAAGTGTTTTGTGGTACATAAAAGATGAAAGAATAAATGTTAATATACCTATACCGAATAAGATTATAGTTTATAAAAATGGAGGAAGTAAAACACTGACCTCTAATGATAAAAACTTTAATGATATCATTGAACTTACTAATAAGAGAGTAAATAAAAGTAAGAGTCGTAATTTAGAAGAAGACTCTGATCATATAACTTATTTATATAAAAACAAATTATCTTGGAAATGCTTAGAGTTTGTTTATGATGTAGATAAAAGCTTTCAATTAGAAATAAAAAATAATAAGGTTGAATACAAGTATAAAAAATTATTTTTCACCATAAAGGCAGAAGGCGGTAAAGATTATGGAGCAGATATGGCTTATGGAGACAAAGAATATATTTCTATAATATCAGGAATATCTTATGATGAAAAGATAATGATGAAATTATTAAACATTATAGATCAGGAAATTAAGTAGACAAACCATACTTCATGATGTATGTAATATAGGAGTTTTACAAATATTAAAGTATATGAACTTAAAGCAAAGGAGAAAGAAAAACATAAAAAATCTATAAAGGAGTATGAACATGAGAGGAAGATCAGTAATAATTATTTCTGCTGTAGCTGTATCTTGTGTGATGATTTTTGTAAGTTTATCAAAGAAAAATAATCTATCAAAGAACATTAAAACACTACCGAAAGCGACTCAAGAGCAATCACCTTATAAAAAATATGGATATAATATAGATAAAAGTCTGTTGAAATATAAAAATGCATTGAAAAATACAAGTACTCAGAAAGTAAAAATATATTGTATAGGTGAGTCTAATACAAGAGGAGAATATTCCAGTGATGAAGTAAATAAGTCTTGGGTTGGTGTAATGAAATCATCCTTACAAAATCAATATGGTAATGCAGGAGAAGGCTTTATTAGTATCTACGAAGGTGCATTACCATCTGGTACTAAGCCTAGATGGACCTTAGGGCAGGGCTGGAGCGTTTCTGGTGCTCTTAATACTGTGACTTCTAATGTCGGCGGTTTTGGTGGGTGTTTTGCAATTTCTAATAAAAATACTTCATCTGCAACTTTAGTTTTTACTGGAACAGATTTAGATTTATTATACTCTAAGGCAATAGGTGGAGGTACGGCAACAGTAACAATAGATGGTAAAAAAATAGACACTATAAATTGTTTTGATGAAACAGCAAGTTTCTCACATAAAGTTTCTTATTCAGGTTTAAGTAACACTACTCATACATTAGTAATAACCCCTAACACAGCCTCAGATATTTTTATAGAAGGCGCAATTGCTTCATCAAATACAACGGGAATTGAAGTAGATAAAATAGCAATTTCTAGTAAAGGGGGAAGTTATTTTAATGCACCTTTGCAGAAAAGAAGTTGGGATACCTTACCAGCGCCAGATTTAGTGCTTTTGTCTTTTGGTATTAATGAATCAGCAAACCGCATTCCTGTTGAAGACTATAAAACAAATATGATAGCCTTAGTAACTTATTGGCAGGGAAGAGGTAGTAATGTGTGTATAGTGCCAAATCAAAAACCTGCTGATTCATGGACAACAAATTGGCCTGCTTATGTAGCATCAATGTATGAAATAGCAGATACTTATAACACCGGTATTATCGATATTTACAAAGCATTTTTTGAAGATTATACTACCGCACAAAAACAGGGGTTATTTGGAATGGCAGCCAACGATTATTCCGGCGGTAGTGGAACAAATACTGGTCATCCTAGTGACAAAGGTTATAAATATATTGGAGATGTTATTTATAACAACTTACAATAAAACAGGATCTGTGCTTGTATGTTTAACAAATGTAGTATTGAACAACTGGCACAGAATATATAGCTGGAGGACAGACTTCAATAATTGGAAACTCCGCAGTTATTGCATATAATGTTAAAGAGAAGATGTAGAATTATCTTCTCTTATTTTTTTATTTTAGAAGCTATATGATGTATATTTAATTTTAAATTAAACATACTAATGTCGAAATTTAATACTTGAAATAAAATGAAATGAGAGTATAATAATAAATATCAAAAGAAAATATTTATTATTTAATAAAACTTAAAAATGCAATTTTACTATTTATATAGATTTAGAGCCATTAAAATATCCCCCTTTCGAAGGTACAATTAATTTTGTACCTTTTTTTATTTGATCGCTATCATTGTAATCTATGTAAGGGACTATTAAAGTCTACTTAGTAATCTGTATAAAATTTATTTTTGCTT
The DNA here is from genome assembly GCF_055391695.1 of Clostridium nitrophenolicum. Classification (NCBI taxonomy): domain Bacteria; kingdom Bacillati; phylum Bacillota; class Clostridia; order Eubacteriales; family Clostridiaceae; genus Clostridium; species Clostridium nitrophenolicum. Next base: position 3,440,167 of record NZ_AP042469.1, on the reverse strand, counting down.
ATAATTGATTTACATAAAAATGTTATGGTTAACTTAAGAAATGTAAACTTAAAATAAATTTTAATACTAAAAACACAATAGTAATTAAAAAAAGATAAGTTAACGTTTTTTGTTGTAAAATGAAGAATTATTAATAAAAATTCAATAAAATGTGATACATTATTACACTTCGTTATTAACAAGTGCTATGAATTTTGCATAATATATGATATACTAATTACGAGAATGTTATAATCATTAAACCTGGGAGGTTATAAGAATGGTCGCTTTTAAAAAAATGTGGGATGATGTATGTGCAATATTAGCAAATAATGAAATTAAAGACCTACAAATAGTAGAAAATTATAATAGTGGTTTTGTTGTAAAAGAAAACGAAAACACTTATTTTGTAAATAAAGATGATTTCGTTGATTTTTGGTGCAAGATGTTATTTTTTAATAAGGTAGATAAAGAGAGCTTTGCACAAGAAGGAAAATCATCCTTTAAGTATGTATATAAAATCATTAAAAAATTGCCTTATATAACAGAAAGTGAAGGATCATTAAATCTTACAGAGTAGTTTATTGAATGTTTAATTTTAATGTTATATAATTTTATTAAGCCATTAAACTCATATTCTTAGAATATGAGTTTAATGGCGTTTAACATTAGAAAATAAGCCATAATATAATATTTTTATATTCAGTTCTGTTAATATCGATTTCACTTACCTTTTTCAATTCCTCAACTTTATTTTCAGCTTCATTTTTGCAAATCTCTTTTCCTTTTCTGGAAATCTCAAAGCCGTGTTTGCTTTTCTGCCGCCATTTTCCTGTGTTATCTTTATAGGAAATTATATATTGCCAACTATTATTTTTTTCCTATAGGTGATGTTATACTGCATAAAATCACTCCTAGATAGAAAAGAAAAAGCTTTTATATAAGGCTCTATAGACATACACGTTGAAAAAGAAAGTAAAGCTATAAATAAAGTTAAGAAATAAGCAAAATATTTACAAAAAATTAACAAAAGTTGAATGTATATTTAATTTCTTATATAATCAATTATAGTGAATAGTTGTAAAGTATGTATAAAATGGGGAGGGGTCTTATGAAAATTAAACGTTCTAAAGCCTTATTAATTTCAGCAATCTTAGGAACATTATATTCTTTATATCTTATATCATATTTTGGTGGTGGAATATTTGGAAGTAAAGGTGGAGCAGAACTTGCAGGGGCTGCTATAGCAACAGCCTTAGTTACACCTCATATGATTTTAGTTGTATTAGCGACAATTTTTAACTGGTTAGGATATTTTTCAAACAAAAGAGGTTTTGCACTTACAGGTGGTATCTTATATTCTGTAGGTGGTGTTATTTTCATTATTTATATTATATTTGTTATCCCATCAATAGTATTAAGTTTTGTAGGATATGCAAAATTAAAAAATATAATAGAAATAAATACTGCTAGTCAGACTAGTAGTGAAGAACAATAAAATATAAATACTTTACAATTATAACAAAAATTAATATTATATTGGATAATAAGAGCACTTATTTTAATATAGGTGCTTTTATTATGCCTTGAAAGAGAGGTGAAATTATGGCAACAGTATCAGCAAGTTTAAAAATGTTCGACCAAATGACTAGACAATTGCAACAAGTTACACAAGTATTAAATCTAACTATAGGCACTATGTATAATTTAAGTAATTCTGCTGAAAGGATTATGAAAATGTTAAAACCACCAATTAGTAGAATGTGCGGAAAGTCAAAATTAAGAAGAACTATTATAGAAATGATTCCAGAGCATAGCTGTTATGTAGAATTATTTTTTGGTTCAGGATGGGTTTACTTTGGAAAAGAAAAAAGCAAGGTTGAAGTAATAAATGATATAGATAGAGAACTTGTAAGCCTATTTGAAATGTTAAAGTATCATGCTGAAGAAGTAAGACGATTAATGACACATGAAATATGCAGCAGAGATATATTTTCTGAATATAAAAATATAGATATAAATTCTCTTACTGATATTCAAAAATCTATAAGATTTATATACTTACTCTCTCAAAGTTTTGCTAGTAATGGAGACAACTTTGGATATGGAACTACTGGAATGCCTGGTCCACAAATTTTTAATACAGAGAATTTATTAAAGATTAAAGAAAGGCTTAGAAATACTTATATAGAAAATTTAAATTTTGAAGAAATAATTAAAAAGTATGATAGGCCATATACTTTTTTCTTTTGTGATCCTCCATACTTTGAAACAAAAGGCTATAAAGATAAATTCACTGAAGAACATCACATAAAATTAAGGGACTTGCTAAGAAATGTAGAAGGCAAGTTTCTTTTAACAATAAATGATCATAAGCAAGTAAGAGAGTGGTATAAAGGTTTCAATATAATAGAAGCTGAGGTTGGATATTCTGTTTGTAAGGATGATAAAGGAAGAAGAAAATTTAAAGAGCTAATTATAACTAATTACTAGTTATAAAAAATAGTTTTCACCCTAGGCAAACAGTCTAGGGTATTATAAAAAATAAACTTATGTTACTCACACCCATATTTTGTTAAATTTTCTTTATATTTTTGGCAGAAGTCCATAAAGTTTGATGGAAGAAAACCAGGATGTTCACTATTAAATTTCTGTGAAAACTCTATTAAATTATCAGCAAAGTTCATAAATGAACATTCAGGTGAACTAAAAGTAGAATTTATACCTTCTTGTGCCATAAAAAATTGCATATCAGTAAAAGCAGCACTCATATCTGTGCAACCATTGAAATCTATTTTAAATTCTGGAAGAGAGAGTGTTTCTTTGTATGCATCTTTAGCTTTTTGGAAATTTATTATAGTTTTATTATTATTACTAATTTGTATTGAGTCTGAATTTTGTTCTTGAATATTTGTAGACTGCACTAAATTATTATGGGATTTGATTTTTTCATTTTCTACAATTTTGTTATTAACATTATTATAGTTATTGTTTAAATGAGAGTATCCTATAGTATTATTCATTATATTTCCTCCTAGAGCTTTAACTTATTTCTTATTTATCGATATAGTTTTAAATAAATTTATACTTTTATTGATGAATTATCAATTAATTCAATATATTTGATTTTAAGTAACTATTAAACTTCTAGGAAAGTCATTTATTGAAACAAAGGTAGACTATTCTATTTGCAGAGATAAATCAGGAAGAAGAAAATTTAAAGAATTAATTATAACTAATTATTAATTTAGAAAGAAATGATTTTACCTTAGGGTATTTTTGTTTTATAAATTGCAAATAGACAACTACTCATAATAGTTTTAGATGATATATTTTATTCATATTTAAAGCATTATTGAAGTAAATTGAAATAAATGGTTTATTAAGTGTTATTTTGAATTATATGGATATATATGTAGTTTTACATTATTTTCAAAAAGAGCTATATTATATATGTAACTAAAATACACAAATGGGAAGGGATGTATTAATATGAATAAAAAGGTTAAAAGCCTATCCACAGCCTTATGTGGACTAGTATTAATGTCAGGTTTATTTGCAACAAATGTACAAGCTGCAGATAATAAAAAAAATGTACAAGCTAATTATACGGCATCTTATAGTCAAGATCAGCCAATGTTTGGTGCTATGCTTTCAGAGGATTTTCGCTCAGATGGAACTGTCAAGAATGCACATATTACTTTTAGACCAATAGATGGTGCTGTAAGATATCGTTGTGAATATGACGACATGATAAGCGAAACAAAAAGTCATGCATATTATTATGATCTTACATCTACAGACACAAGAAAAATATATGTTCCAATACCTAAATTTAATGGAGGATACTATACTTTTTTAACTGCATATGATGCAAACGGTAATGTTCTTAGATCTGAGCAGTACATTTATAGATATGATAATGGTGATATTACACTAGATTACTTTAAAGTACTACAATAAGACTGGCTCATTTTTTAAGAGCCTTTTATTCTGCATTAAAATTTTATTATAGCATATAAGCCTGTATCTATTATTGATGCAGGCTTTAATTAATTTACAAAACAGGAATTATATAAAAAATAAGCTGCTACTAAGCCAGCTCTATGAGTTTTATAAGGAAGCATCCCAGTATAGGAACACATATTGAATTATAACCACTTTAATGTAGGTTAAGCAATGTTATATAAATTCTGTAATAATTATTCTATAACTGTATAAACTATATCTACATAAATATCCTCTATCCCACATTGGAATTTTATTATAGCAATTAATAGTCCTACATTCTTTTAAACAAGAGTGTAGGACTTGTTAGTTGTACAATAAAAGAAGAATCTGAACTAAATTTAAGTAGTTCAGGTAACTGGAGAAAATTTAATTTTTTTACCTTACAACAGTTTATAGAATAAACTTTGCTAATTGCTCACCCCAAGAGGATAGTTCGGTCTCAATAAACCCTGCCTTTTTATATGTAAACTTAGCAGTTAGATTCCTAGGATGATAACCAATCATGATAAGTGGAATATTTGTATCATTCATGTGTCTTATTTCCTCAACAATTAATTTTATTGCATGTATACCTATTCCCTTTCCTTGAAAATCTTTATCAATCATAAGTCTATAAATCCAATAATTATTGTCATCACAGTCTATTCCAAACATAGTAAACCCTATCATCTCGTTATCAAGATATATTCCTTTTGCATAGAAGTTATCTAGAAACTGAACTTCTGCAATTGAATAAAGATTGGAAACTATAAATAACTTTTGTTCGTCAGTAACTGATAATTGAATAGCATCTTCCCAATTATTCTTATCAATAGATTTTAAAGATATATTTTTCAATATAAAACCTCCAATATATGATATTGATTATGCCTATTAATTCTTCTCTATAATTTTACAGTTCATTTAATTCACAAGAAAATTATAATTATAAATTTAAGTAAACATAACAGAAAGAATATTTATAACTATTATTTCTATTATGTTTCTTTCACTTTTGTTACGTTATAATTTACGATTGTGAACTAAAGTTAGCGCACACGATTCTTGTTTAAAGCAGATAATTATTCTCTTCATTTTTCTAGTTGTTTCAGTAAATGCTTCAGAGTTTCACACATACTTAAAATATCATTTTCAGAAATAGTCAGTGCTGGAGAGAATCTTAGAATGTTCCATGCAGGAACTGTTCCAATAAAATAATCCTTTTCTAGCATCTTTTCAGATATAATTTCTGTTATATTTTTAACACTTAGCTCTACTGCAAGCATAAGGCCTCTTCCCCTAACCTCTTTTACAATTAAGCTGGACTCCTGAATTTTCTTCAGCTGATTAAGGAAAAGTTCTCCAATGTTTTTTGAACGTTCAACCAAGTTATCTTCCTTAATAATGTTTAGAACCTCATTTGCGATTGTACATCCAAGTGGATCATTTTGATGTGATTGAGCATAAACGAAATTTTTCATTTCAACCTGATTTGCTATTTCTTCACGCATTACTACTGAACTAACTGGATATCCATTGCCGAGAGATTTACCGAGTGCAACAATATCTGGTTCAAGATCATAATGAGTATATCCAAACCATTTTCCTGTTCTCCCCAATCCGGTAGTAACTTCATTTGCAACAATGGAACCACCATGCTTTTTTACTTCTTTTGCTAAAAACTTTACTAATTTATAGGGCGGAAAAAGAACTCTGCTGCAGGTCGCAGACTCCAAGATAAATGTGGCGATGTTATTAAACTCAATATTCTTCAATATACTACACTTGTGCGAACATTCTTTGTTTGGACAGTTATTGCATTGTAAAAAATCTATTTCAACCCATAAATTTTTATCACGAGGAAGGCTTGTATTAGAGAAAGCAGATAGATAGGAAGTCGCGAAAGTTAAGATTTTCCTACCCTTTGAAACCATTTTTGCAAGTCTCATACTTAATTCTACAGCTTCACTACCAGAGCTTAAAAACACTGCTTTTCCATCTTTAAAGTGAAATTGTTCAAGCAAGTTTATAGCTGAAATCTCTGCAGTATCATTTGTTAATTTGTAATGTACATTAATAAGCTTGTTTATTTGTTCTATCATAACAGAATTTATCTGTTTATTGTTATGTCCTAAGGCCGTACACCATTCTCCGGCTTCAAAATCTATAATTTTTTTACCATCTTTACTAAATAGGTTTGTATTTTCACCTCTTATAATATCTGTCTTTATAATTGGATGGCAATTTAATATATGATCTAACTTAGATATGTTCATTTTATAATCCTCCCTATTTGGTAGTTTTCAATTTTAGATTATAATCAAATTATATATGTTGAAATTATTCAGTACAACATTAAAAAAGCACTTCTGTACTGATACAAAACTATTTGTCCCTTTAAAATTTGAAGTAATAATGGCATTAGGTTGCTGTGGGAGACTAATTATATTGGTAAAGGTGATAACAGTGTAGATGGAAGAAATCTATTTAAAAAAGATGTTATCAAGTTCCTAGAAAAGCTACAGGGTATTGAAGCGTTAGAAAATGTAGTTCCAGAAGATGTAGAAGTTATAAAAGGTACTGATAAGGATTCTGTAGCAGCAAGAGTTGGAGTGCAACCAATAGATGCTATGGAAAAATTGTATATGACCGTGGAGGTGAGATAATATATTGGATTCTTAAAAGCTGAAGATACAATAAGCGGACAAGAAGCTATAGCATATATAACTATAGATGGGAGAAATGAAGAACTTTTTTATGCTAAAAAGCTTGACTCAACTGTAAAAAAGAAAAAGGAGCAGATAAGAACATTAGGTAAAAGAGGAGATCAGAATAAAGCCGTAGGGTGGAGTGGTGAAGGTAAACTGACTATCTACTATGTTACATCTTTATTTAGAGAAATTATGTTAAAGTATATGAAAGATGTAGTAGACACGTACTTTGACATAAGTATTACAAATGAAGATCCGATAAGTTCAGTAGGACCACAAACTATAGTGTTAAAGGATGTAAATTTAGATGAGTGTCCTATGGCAATGCTTGATATTGAGACAGAAGCATTAAATGTAGAAAGATTTCTATTCTTAAAGGACAGAAAATAATTGAAACAGATCAGGACAAGTACATGGCTAATCTGATTATAGAAACTACTACTTATCCAGATTTGAAAAACGCAGAGCTTCAACAGGCTTGGGGTGTTATGGGAGTCGAAGAGCTTCTAAAGGCTATGAAAAATAAAATGAAAGATGGAGAGTATAGTGAATGGTCTTCTGTAGTTAGTGAAGTGAACGGATATAACAAAGGCCTACAAGAACTTATAGAAGATGCAAAAAACTAATTAAGGGGGGCGACGGTGAAGCTAATTATGCTCACTATGCCCTCCATAGGTTAAAAATTCTTCCTAGTACCTTAATTAGTATGGGCAGAAAAGAAAAAGCTTTTATATATGCAAGTATAGATTTGCATGCAGAGAGTGAAAAGAAGAATATAGATAAAGCTAATAAAGGAAGGAAAAGATAATATTGAATAATATTCCGTTATCTGCTAATATTAAATTGATTTTTAATGGAGGTGTAAATAATGGGATTGTTTTCAAGGAAGAAAAATAATGAAAATAGTGAACTAGGTAAATTTGAGCTTAAACATCTAGTAGGATTAGAAGTACCAGAAAAAATATGCTGTAAGGTTATTGTATATAAAGATAAATTAATTATTGAATTTGGAGATAAAGAATATAACCTAAAAATAGAAAAAATACGTTCAGTAAATTTTGAGATGGATTTGGATATAGAGAAATATACAAAATCAAGTATGATAAAAGGTATAGTTGGGGCTGCAACATTTGGAGTTTCAGGTGCAATTATTGGCTCAGCACCAAAAACAAAAGAAAAAAGAAATGTCACTAGTAGAGCTGTTATAAATTACGAAACTAGCTCTGGAAGTAGTTCTTATATCATATTTGAAGATATTGAAGCAAATGCAATAAAGGGAGCGGCTAAATTAGTAGATACTTTAAGACCTTTGATAAAAAATATAGAAGAAAAGCACAAAATTGAATTGTAAAATTTGCAAAAGCACTTACATTATGTAGGTGCTTCTATAGATTTACATGTAAAAAGTGAAAAAAAGAATATGGATAAAGCTAAGAAAAGATAATGTTGAATAATACTCCATTATTTTACAATATTTAGGTAGTGAATGGGGGGAGCATAATGAGAAAAAAAGCAAATATATTTTTAATTCTTAGTATTTTAACAGGGGGATATCTCTTATATGGTATATACAATATAATTAAGCATATTTTTACCTATAAGGTATTAGACTATGTAATTGTTGTTATTCTATATGCATTGATCATAAAGTTAGAAATGTTCTTTTTTAAAAAATATAAATTTTATAGTAATCCAGAGAATATAGAGAAAGAAGACCCTAGTAATATTTTGCCAAGTTTTAAATCACAGAAAAAAACAGGGTGGTTAATACCAATTTTTGTTATATGTATTTTATCACTTGTTACAGTATACGCAGCTAAGAATAAGGGTGAATTAGGATCAACACAAGAAGGTAATGTTATGAAAATAACAAATACAAATAAAAAGCAAGCTACAGAATTAATTAATATATTGAAAGAATGCGGTATAAATAAAATACAAAAAATCGAGCATGATAGTAGCTTGGATGGAATTAATATCGCAGAAGAGAAGGGGTATAGATTAAAGGCTGAAAATGTAGAAAATATAATATTGTATATAACAAAAGATAATAAAGTCAATATGGTAAGATGGGCAGATAATTTTTTGTATAAAAATGGTGCAGTTGTTTCAAAAATCACTGATTATATAATTAGTAATGATGAAGCAAGTAAGTTACAAGTAAGGTGTCAAAATGATGTGAAATCTATTTTAAAAGCACCGTCTACTGCAAAATTTCCTAACATATTAGACTGGAAGTTTTCAAAAAATAAAGAAAGAATAATAGTACAGTCATATGTTGATTCTCAAAACTCATTTGGCGCACAACTTAGAAGTGAATTTCAACTAACTTTTTCAAGTGATGGAAGTACTGTAAAGTCTTTTATATTTGAAGGACAAGAGTATATTAAATAAAATTAAGCACTTACTTAATTGTAATCAATCTGAAGAGCCTGTGATTATACAGGCTCTTTTTAAATGTATAAAAACAGGAGTTGCTTTATAATAGAAAAATTATACGACACAAACTTGCTTAAAAGAATTTATTGTAGTTTATGGAGTTGTTTCTACTAAAAGCATATAATTGGTATTGAACATATACACAAGGGGATAAAAAGTTGAAAAACAAATTTGTAATTACAACATTTTTAAGTGCTTTTTTATTGGTTGCGCCTAATGTAAAAGCAGCAAATTTTGCTGATAACCAAACAGTGGATTTAAACAAAATATGGACAATCAAGTTTACAGATGAAGTTAGAATTGATGATTTAAAAAATCAAGGTATAACTGTAACAGATAGTAAGGGCAATACAGTGAATGTAGCTATTCAATTAGACGAAGATAGCAAAACAGTTAAAGTAGCAGCTCCAGAAGACGGATATACAGTAGGAGAAAACTATATATTAAACGTTGGAACTAGAGTACATTCTAAAAGAGGAAAAGCGTTAAAAAATCAGTGCAGAATTCATTTTAATGTCAAAAGTAACGATAATATAGTAACCTTCAAGGATAAAAACTTAGAACAAGTAATAAGAGATACAATAAAAAAGCTGCCAACAAAATGCTAGTAGCTTTTTTATAATGATTTTTATTTGCTGTCATATATTTTATTGAACAGGGGTAAAATCAACTTGTTCAATATTTGTAACAAAAATAGGTTCGCCATCATTCAAAGTAATAGTAGCTTCTTTTGGATTATCACTCGTTAACTGTGTATTATGGTCAGCTATATTTTGCTGCATTAATCCACTTTTACTGAAGATATACACATTTCCGGATCCTTTAACTGCTGTTATTTTATATTTTCCAGGTGCAATATCTTCTCCAGGAACAAATCTACCAGCATATAAAGAAATATTCTTAGGTGTTTTATCAACAAATGGAGTTTTTACAGGTTTAAAGTGAGTTATGCTTACACCATTTATTTGTATTACATCACCTTTAACAAGTTTTAATCTTATTTTGGATATTCCAGTATTGTCGTTGTCATCTATCATACCTAGAGTAGCCATAGAGCAACCTAAACTTGTGTCTGATGTGTCCTGTGTTTTTACAGTTATTTGACCTTTTCCGCCATTAGGCGTTAAATCATAGATTCCTGGTTCTATATCTGTACCACATACAAAATTGCCTGCAGTTAAATCAACGGCTTTACCCTCAGCTTTTCTTTCTTTCTTTACCTCATTTTTAGTTTCAGTTTGTGCATTATTTGAGGTTTGGTTTGAGCTTGTCTGCGTATTTTTGTTTGCACTACTAAATCCTACTAAAAGTAACATTAGTGTGCTAAGAGTTATAGCGGAATATTTTTTTATTAGCTTAGTATTCATGTCTATATGTACCCCTTTCAACTGTAACATATACTACCATTATTACAAAATATATACCAATTATGTCAATGGATAAAATATTATTCCACAAAGCACTCCCACGATAAAAATACAAGCTATAGTTAAAAGTACATCAATTCTTATATAACTTTTTAAATTATCACCTCTAGTAAGATTATTGACAGTTAAAATTTAAATAACCCCGGATATAAACCGAGGTTATCTAATGTTCTATTTTAATCCTATCTGAGCTTTTGCTGCTACTTTTCCATCTTGAAAAGTCACATTCATATTAGAACCACCGGAGTTAGCCCAAGTATATATTACTGAAGTTGACTCCATAAACTGAGACATAGAAGTTACCTGACCTTCGCCTAAAATCTCTTTAGCTTGATCATAAGTTATGCCAGTTTGAATTTTATCATACTTTTCCATATTTACATTAGCATTACCTTTAGCAAGCCCTAGCTGAGCTTTTGAAAGTGCCTTATTATCTTGAAAGGTAACGTTCATATTTGAACCACCTGGATTAGACCAAGAATATATAACTGTTTTCATTCCATTTACTTCAGAGGAAGTAGTTTCTTTTCCATCTCCAAGTATTCCTTTAACTTGCTCATAGGTCATGCCTATAGTAACTTGTCCGAATTTTTCATATGTAATTTTATTAGCATCTTCTTTTTTAGGTTCAGATTTCTTTTCTTGTTGTGTTGATGTATTTTTAGAAACTTGTTCAGTTTTTTCGCTTCCTCCTTGTGAACTTATTGCAGCAATTACTATAACAACTGCAATAACCCAAAACCACCATCTTTTAAATATAGATTTTTTAGTCATACATTTTATCCCCTCTCTAATATTTGCAAACAAATAAATTACATGTAGATTATACAGCTATATTACATTATTGTAAAAATATTCAACATGATATGACGAATATATACAATTAATGAAGAGTGAAATAACAATTAAATATAAAAAAGTAAATTATATACATATTATCGAATATATACATAAACAAAAGAGGGGAGAATGGTAAAAATGATAGAGATAAAAGTATCTGATGGGTATAATTATGAGAGCCGCATTGAGAATAACAATCAACATTTATACGCAACATTAAAAGCTCTTGGGGATATTGTAATTGAACGGTTTGAGTGCGTTGAATATGATGAAGACACAATTGAACAGGAGTTTTTAGAAGAAGCTATGCTTGATGTATCAAGCGTTCTTAGCATTTTAGATGATGAAGTTAAAGAGAAAACCTTTAAATATTTTTACAAAGGTACACCTGAAATAATTGGGAACAAGTATATATATAGGCAAAGAAAAAGTAGAATGAAAGAGTTAGCCAAGTTAGCAATGTCTAATAACATAAGTAGAGTATAATACATAAGCTAAACATATGAGATGGTTTATATGGAGTGAAGAATCGTTTAAAAGAAATTAGGATGAGGGAATATGCAATGGAACCAGATGAGTTTGCCTGATTAATAGGTGTTAATATAAAATATAAATTTGGATAGAACGATATAAAGCCCTGGATTATTCCAGAGCTTTTTCTTTAGTGCATATATAGGTTAATACCATTCTACATTATTTAAATCTTTTACTATTTCTAGTTTCATCTTGCGTAATTATTACTATCCCTACCATTTGTCGTCAAAAATACGTCAAAAATAATTTATATGATATTAAATATTTTTATGATCTAAATCTTAACAAATTCATTCATATAGGCTAGTTTACAAACATTTCATAATTAATTATAATTTTATTAAGACAATAGACCATATTCTTAGAATATGAGCTTTTAAATTATAAAAAAAGAGGTACTGTTATGGACGGTAATAATGTTAACCCACAAGATTTAATATTTGCACTTGATATTGGTACACGCTCAGTTATAGGTACTGCAGGTATTATAAAAGATAAGAAGTTTCATGTAGTAGCTGAGTATTGTGTGGAACATGAAGAAAGGGCCATGGTGGATGGGCAAATCCACGATGTATCCTTAGTTGCTAGCGCAGTAAGCACTGTGAAAAAGCAAATTGAAAGTAAGCTAAATGTAAAAATGGAATGTGTGGCAATTGCAGCGGCAGGAAGATTCTTAAGGACAGTAGTTTGCAAATCTGAACTGAAAGTTGACTACGATAAAGAAATTGACAAGGATGCAATTAGAAGCCTAGAGCTAACGGCTGTTAAAGCAGCAGAAGAAAAAATTAATAATCAGACAGAAGGAAAGCTGTATTGTGTTGGATATAGTGTAAAAAATTATTATTTAAATGGATATGTTATTAGCAATCTACTTTCCCATAAGGGAGAAAATATAGGAGCAGAAGTTATAGCTACATTTCTTCCAAGATCCGTTGTAGACAGCCTTTACTCCGTAATGAATAAAGTAGGGCTTCAGGTTATAAGTCTTACATTAGAGCCAATAGCAGCTATGGAGGCAGCAATACCTAAAAATTTAAGACTTTTAAATTTGGCACTAGTGGATGTAGGTGCTGGAACTTCAGATATAGCTATAAGCAGTAAAGATACTATTAGTGCCTATGGGATGGTTCCTATGGCTGGAGATGAAATAACGGAAATTATAGCTCAGAACTATTTAGTAGACTTTAATACTGCCGAAATTATAAAAAAACAGTGCAGCGAAAAAGAGAAAGTTACATATACTGATGTTTTAGGTCTTGAAAATGAAATTGTATCGGAAGAGGTAATAAAATTAATAAGTCCATCTGTTAAAAAAATAGCTGAGGAAATAGGAAGCAAGATAATAGAATTAAATGGAGATAAAGCTCCTAATGCGGTATTTTTAGTTGGTGGAGGAGCACATACACCGAAGCTAAAAGAATTTCTTTCAGAAAAACTAAATATTCCTCTTCAAAGAATAGGAATAAAGGGAAGAGATGCGGTTATAGATTGTGTATGTGAAGATAACTCGTTAGGTAGTATTGGTGTTACTGTTTTAGGAATTGCTTTAGTTTCAATTAAAAGGCTAGGACATGATTTTATAGATGTATTTTTAAATGACAATGTTATTAGTTTATTTAATTCTCATAAGCATACAATAATGGATGTTATGATGCAAGCTGGGGTAAATCCTAAGGTGTTGATTGGAAAGAATGGTAGGAATATAAGGTTTATACTGAATGATATAAAAAGAGTAGCCTTTGGAACACTTGCAAGTAACGCAGAAATTAAGGTAAATGGTGAAAAGTCCAGTATCGATGAAGAAGTAAAAGAAGGGGATAGCATAGAAATAAATTATGCTGTTGATGGAAATAATGCATGTCCGAAAATTAAGGACTATGTAAGAAAAATTCATTCTATAAGCTTCTTTGTTAATGATATTCTTGAAAATTTAGAACCAGTTACATATATTAATGATGAAAGAGTTGATTTAGAAGCACAAATTAAGGAAAATGATGATGTTCAAATAATATATCCAGAAGCACTAGGAGATTACAAGAAATATTTTGCAGATAACAATTCAAGTTTTAACTACTTTCTAAATGGCGAGGAACTTTCTGACGATTATGCTATAAATGAAGGAGATAGAATATATAGAATAAGTAAAGAAGAATTGACAATGGAAGAAACTAAGTCAAATGAGGAAGTTACAGAAAGTGAAAACATAAAAGAAAATGAAGATAAAGCAAAGAAAGAAATTATTGATGAAGAACAGGAGAATCTAAGTAGCTTTAATACGCAGAATAACAGTGAAGATACAAATATATATCAAGAAGCTGCTGCTAGTATAGCAGAAGAAAGTAGCTCAAGTATAGTTAAGGATTATATTCAGGTTATAGTCAATAAGGAACCTGTAATTTTAAAAGGTAAAGAGGACTATATATTTATAGATATATTCAATTATATAGAATTTGATTTAACAATACCAAAAGGCAGTTTATACCTATTATTAAATGGGAAAAATGCTGGATATCATGATAAGCTTCTAGACGGAGATGTTATAGAGCTTGGTTGGCAATAATATTATACAGATTGGAGAGGTGGCAATGGAATTAGATTTTTTAAAATTAGCAACTGATATTAAAGAAGAGTTAGTAGACTTAAGAAGAGATTTTCATATGCATCCAGAGTTAGGCTATGAAGAACATAGGACTTCTGATAAAATAAAGGAATTTCTAACAAAAGAAGGTATAGAATATACAGAAACTGCAGGTACCGGCATATGTGGAATAATAAAAGGTAACGGACAAAAGACTGTTGCTCTTAGAGGAGATATAGATGCCCTTCCTCTTGAAGACAAAAAGAGTTGTAGTTATGTCTCAACAGTTAAAGGAAGAATGCACGCTTGCGGACACGATGCTCATACTACAATACTTCTTGGAGCAGCAAAGGTTTTAAATAGCATAAAGAGTGAATTAAAAGGGAATGTAAAATTATTTTTTGAACCAGCTGAGGAAACAACAGGGGGAGCACAGGTAATGATAGATGAGGGCGTATTAGAGAATCCTCATGTAGATATGGTGTTTGGACTTCATGTAGAAGAAAACTTGGAAACAGGAAAAATTGGTGTAAAAACTGGTGTGGTAAACGCAGCATCTAATCCTTTTGCAATAAAAATTAAGGGAAAAGGCGCACATGGAGCACGCCCACACACAGGCGTTGACCCTGTAGTTATAGCTAGTTCTGTGGTTCTAGCTCTTCAAAATATTATAAGCAGAGAATTGCCACCTACTGATCCAGCGGTTTTAACCATAGGTTCAATTCATGGAGGTACTGCTCCAAATATAATACCTGAAGAAGTGACTATATCTGGTATTATAAGAGTAATGACAACAGAACACAGAGCTTATGTAAAACAGAGACTTGTGGAAGTTGTGGAAGGTATAGTACATTCAATGAGAGGACAGTGTGAAATAGACATTGAAGAAAGCTATCCTTGCTTATACAACAATGATGAGGCTGTGAATATACTTTTAAATTCTGCAGAAAAAGTTATAGGAAAAGATAATATAAAGATGCTTCAAAGTCCAAGTATGGGAGTTGAGAGTTTTGCATATTTTTCATTAGAGAGACCTTCGGCATTTTATTATTTAGGCTCTAGAAATGAAAGCAAAGGTATAATTCATCCAGCTCATGGAAGCTTATTTGATGTTGATGAGGATTGTCTGGCAGTTGGAGTTGCAATACAATGTCAAGCAGCCTTTGAATTTCTTAAATAATATATATAGATGTTCAACCTAGATGCTTGGCTTATTAGCGGTATTCATAGGTGTACCTCTTCTGTACTGTTAATAATTTTAGTTATCTCTAAGGCTTGTTGCTAAGAACTTCAACAATCTTAAATAAACTCGCTATGCTCAAACAGTATTTAAGATTGTTGAGGTTCTAAAGCAGCTTCGCCAAGAGCTAACATAAAATCATTAAATGTACTGTCAGAGGTACACCTATGAATACCTTAGTTAAGTCAAGTGCCAAAGTTATATATTTATATAGATATCTGATCAAAAAGTACCTTATATATAGTTTTATATAGGGTATTTTTTAGTTCTAATATTAAGTGATTCTTAGGCTCGGGTGGAGTTTATTTATGATGATTACCTCTCTCCAATTGAGTTTTAGAAGAACTTATCCAGGATTGGATTATCTAGTATATCCAATGGGAGTGTTACGGATGGTAGCTACTGGATAAAATATTAGTATTTATATGTATTGATTTTGGTAACAATAGTAGTATATAATTAGATGTTGTTTAATATATTAAAATGTCAATATCAAGATAAAAATGGAGAATGATGCAGAACATTATTATAAAATACTAGGAGTGATTACATGAAAATTGAAATTGGGCCAAATGAGGCGGGACAAAGAATTGATAAGTTTATGAGAAAATGGCTTAAAGATGTTCCTTTAAGTGCTATATATAAGACTATAAGAAAAGGTGACGTAAAAGTAAATGGAAAAAAAGTTAAGGAAAAGTATTCTCTAGTTGAAGGTGATTTAGTAGAGACAAGAGATATATCTTCTAGCGAAAAGAAAGAAAAGTTCACAAGAATAGAAAGCAATTTCTTAAAGATTACTTATGAAGATGAAAATATGTTAATAGTAGAAAAATGGCCAGGTGTATTGGTGCATTCTGATAGCAAAAAAGGAGATTCTACATTAACAGATTATGTGCTTTCATATTTATATGATAAAGGAGATTATAATCCGGAAAAGGAAGTAACTTTTACTCCAGCACCTTGCAATAGACTTGATAGAAACACATCAGGTATCGTTATATACGGAAAAAACTATGAAGCACTAAGATTATTAAATGAAATGATTAGAGAAAGAAAAATAGATAAATATTATATGGCTGTTGTAAAGGGAAGAGCAAAAGATGGCTTATATGAGGGATACATATCTAAAAATGAAGATGAAAATATATCTAAAATTTTTGATTCACCAAAGAAAGATACAAAAAAAATATCTACTAGGGTAAAGACTCTTCAAAGTGTTGGAACATATTCATTGGTTGAATTAGAACTATTGACAGGAAGAAGTCATCAGTTAAGAGCTCATTTGAACCATCTTGGAAATCCAATAATAGGTGATGCTAAATACGGAATATCAAAGTTAAACAACTTTTTCGTTAATAAATATGGGCTAAACTATCAGTTTTTATATGCATATAAGCTTATATTTAAGGATTGTCCAGAAAAATTATCTTATTTAGAAAACAAGACTATAGCAGAAAGCTTGCCGCCAGTATTTAAAAAGATAAAGAATGATATATTTGAGAAATTCTAATATATTTAACTTTTAATTAAGGTTGTGGATAGGGAGTTTTTAAAATGAAGGAACAATCAACCACTAAAGGTTTTGCTATACTTTCTGTGGCAAGTATGATGGTAAAGATACTGTCCTTGCTGTACATACCATTTTTAAGAATAATTATAGGTGATGAAGGTTACGGAATATACGGGGCTTCATATCAAGTATATGTATTTATATTTGTACTGACAAATTCAGGCATACCAGTGGCTATTTCAAAACTTGTATCTGAGCTTATAGCAGTTAAAAACTATAAGGATGCAGTAAAAAGTTTTAAAATAGCCAGGGCTATTTTATTTATAGCTGGGGTTGTCATGTCGATTATGTTGCTTATTTTTGCAGGGCCTTTTGCCAATGCTGTGCATTATAAAAAAGCTTACTTGTCGCTGTTAACATTAGCACCGGCAATTCTCTTTACATCAATAGCTTCTGCTTATAGAGGATACTTTCAAGGCAGGGGAAATATGACTCCTACAGCTGTTTCACAGGTAATAGAGCAAGTTGCAAATACTGTCTTCTCTCTGTTGTTTGCTGCTATGCTTATAAAATATGGTGTTGAAGCTGGGTGTGCAGGAGGGGCCATAGGTACATCTATAGGAGCACTAATATCTGCTGCATTCTTGATGTTTTATTATGAAAAAAATAAAAAGTTTAGAATACATAAAGACGATATAAATGAAGAGGTAAGAAGATTTACTACTAAACAGCTAGTAAGAAAGATTATAAAATATGGAATACCTATTACTGTATGCGTTGGCATGACATATGCAGGAAATTTGGTAGATTTAGGTAATACTAAGGTTAGATTGATGGCTGGTGGGGTACCGGAAATTCAAGCAACTATACTGTATGGATTTTTAACAAAATACCAACAGCTTTTAAACGTTCCTATAGCCATAATATCTTCTCTATCTATGGCAATACTTCCAGCAATATCAGCAGCTGTTGCTATCAAAGATAAAGTGCAAGTAAAAGATAAAATTAATTACTCCTTTAGACTTTGCTTTTTAATTGCTGTACCTTGTGCTGTAGGACTTGCAGTACTAAGTGATCCAGTTTTCCAAATGCTCAAATTTGGGGGAGGATCATATATAATGACATATGGCTCAATAGTTTTAGTATTGATGTCTGTAATGCAAATACAAACTACAATATTACAAAGTATAGGAAAACTTTATACTGCAACATTGTACTCTGTTATAGGAATAGTTTTTAAAATAGTTACAAATTACTTCTTAATTGCTATACCAAGTATAAATATTCTAGGAGCAATAGGCGGAAGTGTAGTTGGATTTTTAGTTCCTATAATTTTAAATCATAGAATAATCAGAAGATCTCTAGGAGTAAGATTGAGTATAGTAGTTCATGCTTTAAAACCTTTCTTTGCCTCTGCAATAATGGGAGGAGCAGTATTTGTTGTGAACTATGTATTTAAATATCTACTTGGTTTTTCAAAGAGAGGATACTTTCTTAATACATCTCTAACTATAGTATGTGTTATAGTAGGTGTGCTTGTATATATGATGGGATTAACAGTAACTGGAGGCATCACTAAGAGGGATTTACAAAGTATGCCAAGAAAAATAACTAGACTTATACCAAGGTTCATTTTAAAAAGAATTAAGTAAATAAATAAAAAATAACACTGATGTAAAATCAGTGTTATTTTTTATTAAGCAGATTTTTCTAATTCTGAGGTTTTATTTTTGTTGGATTTAAAGGATTTATACATTATAAATGCTGTATACAATACTACACCGATAACTAACCATTTTAATGTAGCAAGTGGTAGAGATTTAACAAGATAAGCTGCTACTAAAACACCTATTGGACCCATAATATTAATAGCCAGAGAAGTCTTAGGAGCGTGAGCACCTTCTTTTATGAACTTAAAGGATGCAAATGGAAGTAGTATTGCACCTGAACCCATCATTATTGGGAAAGAAACCTTTGGATCCATACCTAAAGCAAATACTAGAGCCATACATGGAGCAAATAATCCTATACCTAGAGTATTAAGAGCACCAAATATAAAATTACCTATAATTCCGATTATGAGTTTTCCACCAGATAAGCCGATTGCATTTCCTCCAACTGGGAAAAGATTTAATTGTCCTGCTATCATTATGAGTGCTATACAAACAAGGGCAAGTCCCATGGAACCTTGAACAGCTTTTTCATTTAGTTTAGATATGATCCCAGCTCCTATAAGAGCACCAGCTACAGCTGCTAGAATCATACTTATAAGAGTTATTGGTTCAACTTGTACTACTGTTAAAAATATTAAGGCTTCACAAACTGTTGGAATTGTAGCACCAACGTTTAATGTACCAGGTATTTTTTTATCGCCTACAAGTTTTAGGTTTTTAAATAATGAAGTTTCGATAGCAAAGCTTCCTATACCTAAAGTATCGAAAAAGTTTGCAACCATTCCCACAAGACCTGAGGTTAAAAAACTTTCATTTCCAAGCTCACCTTGCTTTGATTTATTCATGTAGTCCTTTACAAGTACAAATAAAAATATTACACCTGTAACTAAGATTGCTGCTAATAAAACTTTTAACATAATTATTCCTCCTTAGTCATTAACTGTATTATTGCGACAATGCTATTTTACTGGGATTTTAACCTCTTTACAAGAGTTATTTGATTTTCAAATTTTTAAAATCTTTTCTATTTAAAATGCATATAAAGTTTCATAATTAATATATCTAGTTTTAATATGTGAAGTGTTTTATTCAAAATTAAATTGAAGTAAAAATATAGATTACTTTATAAGAAAAAGATATAAGCATATATAAGCTTATTAAATTTAATTATAATTGTTGTTTTGATTTCAAAATAAAAATACAATAGGAAATTGAGATACTTTACGTTTATTAGGCAATAAGAGGGGGAACAAGTATAAAAATTAGAGAAGATATTCTAACTCCAAAAGCCCCTTTTGAATATGTACAAGCCATGATGGATGCAGCAAGAAGCTACGGTGCTTACGAATATATAAGATAATAGAGAATTCAAATTTGAAAATTTTCCTTTTTACCCCATATTATATTAGAGGCAAAATTTTAGATACCAGAGTAAGTACGGCTCTAGTACCTAAAATTTTGTCTCTTTTTATCTTTTGGATAGATATGACATACAGTTGTCATAGTTAATATGCTAAAATTTACTTATGAAGATTATGGGAAAGTAATTATAGAATAGATATTGAAATTAAATTCTCTATACTTTATGTTAAAAAATTTTAAAGCTATTAGATTATCTTTATTTAATAACAGTAAAATAAATGAGTATGTTATATGGAGGGATAAGGTATGGCAAAAGCAAGAATAGCTGAAAAAACGGTATATTTTAAATCAAAAGTAGATGCTGTCTGGAATGTTTTAACCAATAACGAGGATTACAAATGGCGTTCTGATATTAAAAAAATAGAGCCTATTGAGGATGGAAGTCAATGGTTAGAATACTATGATAATAAAAATTACACTAAATTTACTCTTGTTGAAAAAGCAGAATACATAAAATATGTTTTTAACATGGAAAATAAGATGTTCTATGGCAATTGGACAGGCCATTTCTATCCAACTAAAACAGGTGGAACAAAATTAATAATTATAGAAAATATTTTTATTAAAAACCCTATAGTGAGAATTGTCTCTTACCTGTTTTGGGATTTAAATAAAATACAAGATATATATATTAGAGATTTGAAAAATAAATTGCAGGAAGGTTAAACTCACATTAATGAGAAAGAATAAAATTACGATTATCATATAAGACTACTATATCCCTATTAAGGGATTTTTTCTTTTTTTATGATAGAAATTTAATTAACATTCGTATTTATTTAGTGAAGAGCTTTTCAGGAGGTATAAAAAATGAAAGTAGATGAAAATAACTTTATTGATGAATTAAAGTGTAGAAATGAGACGGCACTAGACTATATATATTCTAAATATTTAAATTTAGTTTATAAGGTTGTGATTGACATATTAGGTGATATCACTACAAAAGAAGATATTGAAGAATGTGTAAGTGATATCTTTATAGGAATTTGGAAAAACATAGAAAAATATAATCCTAATGTTACACCATTCAAAAAATGGCTTATAGCAGTTTCTAAGTATAAAGCAATTGACTACTTGAGAAAACTTAGTAAACATCAACAAACAGTAGAGCTAGAAGAGAACATAAGTATAGCAAAAGACAACATAGAGGATAAGATAATTCGAGATAGTGAAATAGCTACTCTTCATAGCGTGATAATGGATATGAGTGAAGTGGATAGGGATATATTTATTAAACGTTACATCTTAAATGAAAATATAAGCGACATTGCGAAACATTTGGACATGCCTAGAAGTGCTATTGACAATAGGCTATCTAGAGGTAGAAAAGCTATAAGAAATAAGTGGCAGAAAATTATCGGGAGGTAATGATATGAATAAAAAAGATAAATATGATGACAGTAGTATTTATTCACTTTTGAATTATGCAAAGTTAGAAGATGATTATAATGAAGATTTTCAGTTGGACAAAGTTGCGTATAAGAGAATTAAAAATAAAATTAAGAAAAAATTAAATGGAACCAAGAGAAGAAGAAAGTATATTGCAGCAGCACTTTTATTAATATGTTTAGGAACTTTTATTATTGCTAATCCAACACTAGCCTCTAATATACAAAATTCTGTAATTCAAACTATTCAAACCCTTAGAGGTGATTACACAAACTACAAAAAATATATTAAAAATGTTAACCTGTCTTCTTACGATAAAGGCATTGAGTTTAGGGTTAACGAAATAGTAAGTGATAATAATCACGTATTAATTTCCTATTCTATTATTAGTGATAAAAAAATGAGTGAAGTAATAAAAAATCCCAATATAAGTATAATAGAGTTTAAAATCAATGGCAAAGTGCTTAGTTGTGGTTATGGAGGTTCAGGTAAATTTGTTAATGATAAAAGATATGATGGAGTTTTGGAAATAGACACGATGAGAGAAAATATTACAAATACATTTTATTTGGCTATGAGCGTTAAAGAAATAGATAGAATACAGGGTAGCTGGAATTTCAATATAAAAGTTAATAAAAAGGACGTTAAGAAAGAAACTAAGAATTATAGAATAAATAAGATTATAAACCTTGGAGAAGAAAAAATTTTTATTAAAAGGATAAGTATATCCCCGCTATCTATGGGAATAGAAGTTTATGGCTCACTGATAAAATATCACTACTTCTTATTAGACGACAAAGGAAATGAAATTAAAGCTAGGAGTGCTTCTTCAGATGGAGGTAAAGGAGAAATGCATTTTAATAGCTTAATAAATGGAGATACAAAATATCTAACATTTATACCATTTGAATTTAATGATAACTACCAAGTTAATCCAAGAATATATGATATGAATAAGTTGCCAATTGAAATGCCACAAGAAAATCTAGGAAAACTTATAGTCAATAATGTTGAATGGGATAAAGATATACTTAAGATTTCATATATTGCAGAAGGGAAAATTCCTATAACCCAATCCCAAGCATTGTGCTTGGTTGATGAAGGGGGAAAGTTAATTGAACCAGAAAATAGATTTAATACTCAAAAAGACCCTCTCAATCAACATGAGTTTATAATGTACTTTAAAGGATTAGCTAAAGATAAAAAATATAAACTAGGTGCTGTGAGATTAGAAGAGTTCTATAAACTAAATGAGGCATATAAATTTACTATTAAATTAAAATAGAAACTGATAAATATATATTAAAACATTAAACAGGTAGCCGAAAAAGACTACCTGTTTTATAGTATCCTTTGTAAAATGCTTATCTATATCTACTCTTAGTTATATATAAAGCAAAAACAAGTGATATGAGAAAAGAAATTGCTATCATGGATAAGTTTTTAAGTGCAAACATTTGCGAAGGTAATACATTGTTTAATATAGCTAATACAAAATAGAGCAGAATTCCTAAAAGCATCATTATGAATATATCATATTTTGTAATGTTTAAATTACATATTCTTTTTATCTCATATAAGTTTAGTGCTAAAGTTGTTATGGAGGTTATTATGAGGGATATACCATAACCATAAATATTTATCCATGATATTCCTGTGAGTACATACAAAAGGAACAATTCCTCAAATGCTACAATTAGTGAATTTCGTAGAATTATATTTTGCTTTCCCAATCCATTCAATATGCCAAAGGTGGTAGCAGAGGTAAAGACAATAGGAGCGGCAAAGGAGCAAAACTTAATGTATGGTCCTAGGTCCTTTCTGCCATAGAAAAGTTCTCCTAAGGAATTAGGCATATTTAAGCATATTATCATAGTAGTAATACCTAGTAATAAAGCTATTTTTAAGACCTGTGATATTCTATGCTCTGCATCCCAGTAATTTTTTTTCTCTATTTTTTCAGAGAGATCTGGTATGAGTACAGTTGAAATTGACATAACTATGAGCATTGGAAAAAAGATTATATTTAAAGACATACCTTTGAATTTACCAATCATGGACAGTGCCATACTGTATTCTATTCCTGCACTCACAAGTCTTCTTGGTACTATTAAAGCAGATGCAGCAGATATAGCTGTTGATAGAAAGCCATTTAAACACAGTGGAAAAGATATAACCAGTATGTTAAATAAAAGCTGAAGCTTGTCTTCAGCTGCGGTAAAGTTAAATTTATAATGCGATTTTTTAATTTTATAAGCAGCATAAAGAAGAATAAGACTTACTAGTTCACCAAATGTCAATGTTACGTAAGCGGCAGTTACGGTGTTTTTAACATCATTAAGTGAAAAAAGAGTTACTATAGTTACTAAAACTACTATCCTTAAAAACTTTTCTAAAATATCAATAAAAGCAGGTATTTTAATATTAGAAGTACCATAGAAATATCCCTTTAAAATTGCAGATAATGCTATGAAAAGCATAGCAGGACACATAACTTGTACAGCATGTATAGTTCTTACATCTTTTATAATATAAACACTTATGTACTGAGCATAAACAAATACGAGGCTTACTATAATTAGAGCCCATACACAATCGAATAATAATGAAATATCTATAGATCTGTTTAAGTTCCTAAAATCGTCCTTAGAGAAATATATTGCTGCAACCTTTGATATAGCAGTGACCATTCCTCCAGATATAAGACATATAAATAAATCGTAGATAGGCATTACAAGGCCATAAAGTCCCATTCCTTCAGCACCTAATTCACGAGATAAAATTATAGTAAATATAAAACCGAATACTCCTGTAATTAAATTAGAGCTAATTAATATAAGTGAATTTTTTAAAAATCTATCCCTTCTCATACACAAACCCCTATACTAAATAATGTTTTTTAGGTTATCACTTTAGTAATTAAAGTACAACTAAAGCAGATGTAAAATAAAGCTTGTATTCCCTAGTATTAATAACTATGTTAAATTAAATAATTATATTCCATTTAATGATGTATGTATAAACATAAAAAAGCACAGCTCGTAAAAGCTGTGCTTGAATAGATACTTATAATTTTATTAATTTATATAGCTTAAATATTTGCTAGATGCCCATCCTTGAACTCCATTAACGCTGATTTTCATCCAACTTCCATCTACAGAATAATCTAGTACTTGAGCATATTGGCCTTGGCTTAACACTCCTATAATATTAGAAGATACCGTTGTAGGATTGTTTCTTATATTCAGCTGATAAGTGGAATTGTTTACTGTTACATATTCACCACTTTTTACTGAAGTGATTAAAGTTCCATATATCCAACCTACTTGTCCATTATATTTTATTTGATACCAGCCGTTAGAATAATCAATTAAATATGCAATAGTATTCTTAGGAACAGTACCTATAATATCAGCGCTAGTTGAAGGATTAGCTCTAAAATTTGCATAACTATTTACATTTGTTATTTGACCAAATGTTCCTGCGCTAACTGAATTTGATGTAGATGAACCACTTGAGCTGTCTTCAACAATGTTAACATACCTACCTGGAATATATCCATTATTGATATCATCCATAGTTATGAAATATCTTTTTGTACCTTGTATTCCACCAAAGACATCTTCATAAGTAGATTCATATGTGAAAGCACCTTGCACTCCATTTAATGAACCCCATCTGTCGAATATAGCTACGTGATCACCTGGCCTGTCCAATATATCCATATGTTTAATATCACTTAGATTAATTTTAGTAAAATATTTATCAAACATAGTTGAAGTAGATATTTTGCTATCTTTAATATTAAAAGTTGCTTGTATGAATCCAGAACAATCAATTCCAGCAGTGCCAGGTACATGTTGTTGTCCAGCAGTTGTATTTACGTTACCAGCATAAGCCCCATTATTAATAGCTTCAACAAAGTTTGACCATGTAGAATCGATTGAATTTGAATCTAAGCTGTCTTGTCCACCCCAGTTATAAGGGATCCCCGTAACTTGGACAGTGGAAACATTGGCAAACTGCTTCGGTTGAGTAACGCTTGAAGCATAATTAGGGTCAATTGTTCCATTTTTGCTGGCAGAGTATGTCCAAGTTAGATTAATCATGCTTAAAGCTCTTTGCTCTGCTTGAGCTCTTGTAATTGGTGTTTGCACTGTACTAGCACTTACCATGCTTATCGGAGTAGTCACTGTAGCAACTGCAAATAAGGCAGCAAGAAATAATGATTTATATCTTTTCATTATATAAACCCTCCTATATATATGAATTGTATGCACTCAGTGAGGAATTTTTTCGAACTGTAATCATAATTATAAACAGGAATATGGTTTACATCAACACGCAAATTATGGATTAAAATATTAAGATTATGGGTAATATTTCATGAAATTATGGTATACTTATTATGATTATTATGCTAATTGAAGGAAGGGATGGAACTATGGAAAAATTAGTATGCGTAATTTGTGGTATGGAGATTAATGATAAGAATTATAACTTCAATAAAGAAGCTTTTATTAGTTCAAACAGTAAAGAGAATATAAAATATTGTCCATTTTGTGGTGCACCACAACAATATTTGCAAATAGATGGTAAAGAGTTTGATTATGATAAAAGTGAGCTTGATGACAATGCTTTGAAAATAATTGACCATGCTGTTAAATTAGAAGTATTTAATGGAGATTTTTACAAAAAAGCATCAACAATTGCTGAAGATGAAAAAGTTAAAAAAATATTTGAGGCTTTATCAAGAATTGAGTATATGCATGCAAGAATACATAAAAAAATAGGTGGTATTAAAGATAATCCTGTTTTAAGAGACATGGATTATTCAAAGTATGACAGTGATGATATATTGCTGGAAATGGCTTGTAAGAGAGAAAAACATGCTGTTGAATACTATGAAAGATACAGCAAAGAAATAGGGGATAAAACTATAGTAGAAGTATTTGCTGCTTTATCTGGAGTTGAAGAGGAGCATATTGAACTTACAGGTAAAGGAAAAATAGCATAAACAGATGTGTTTAGAATTCTGAGAGTCGGTTCCAACATCGATATTGATAATATTGATGTTGGAATCGACTATTTTTTATTCTCTAAATCCCTTGAGTTAGATTTGTTAATATTAGGTAATGGATAGAATACAATAAAATCATAATAATATAAAGGTGAATGGTATGTTACAATTTTCATGTATAGTTAGAATTATACTGATTATTCTACTTCATATGTATTCTTATGAATAGTGTGTAAGTAATAATATATAATATATGTTACAATTTTATATAAGATTAATGAGAACTGTAAACTACTACGATTTTGACGGAGGTATTATATTATGGCAAATGTATTATTTGTATCACCACATCAAGATGACGAAACTTTATCTATGGGAATGGCTATCAAAAATTATTTAGCAGCAGGACATAATGTTTTTATTATGTTAGTTACAGATGGTTCTGGTAGTTCAGCAAGATATATAATTAATAACTTAGATGAGAGCGTTTCGCCTCCACAACCACTCTGGTGCGGTATTCATGGAAGATATCATAATCCAGTAGGAGAAGGGTATACAGTAGGCTCATATATGGACGCGGTTGAAATGTCAAATGCTAGATATGAGGAGCAACAGAGAGCAGTTAATGCTCTAGGAGTAACAAATGCAATCATAAAAGTTGGTATAAAAGATGATACTTGTAATGCTAATAAAACAACTATATTCAATGCAATAAAAGATTGGATATATGCTTATGGTGGACCATCTGTAACTATGGTTAGGGTTACATCTTATACAGATACAAGTCCCGATCACCAAGCTTGTGCCCAAGTAGTACAAGACTTAAAAGCAAAGGGACATATAACAAATCCAAGATTTTATATTAGCCCAGAGCACTTTACAAGCGGGATTCCTTCATCAATAACAGTTAGTGGAGTTACAGCATACCAAGAAGGAAGCTTAGCTTACCAAAATACAGTAGTAAATGCGCAAAGTGCTTACAAATTATGGTCGCCAACTACCGGAAAGTACGGAGTAGGATATCACTCAGTTCAGAACCTATTTGATAAGGTGGATCCTGCTAAGAGTGGTAATATGTATTCATATTACCATACATAATTACAAGAGCGGAATAGAACATACGATATAAACAGGATTCTTGGCTTCAGGTGGAGTTTTAAACTTCATCTGAAGCTTAGAAGCCGTTATCCAGGGTCGTAGCGCCACTTATCCCCAACTTTAAGAAGTTGGGGTGTTAGTGGCGATAGACATCGGATAAATACCAGATATTCGGGTTTATGCGTTGAATAAAGCATCCCGTGAAGTAATAAAACCGTAACTCAATTTTGTGAGGACAATGAAAAGTCAGTAAAAAATTGTCATCGTATACAAAGACAAAATCTATGTTTACAAAATAGGTGAGAAAATTAAATATTTAAGAAGTAAGAGTTATATGAGAGTTTTTTACCATACAAGGAAATTTAGCTTTAATGAAACATTAAAAAGTATTTATAGGAAGATAAGTGTTATTAAAAGTAATACTGCAAAAAAGGTTCAAAGTCTTTTGAACCTTTTTATATTTTTTAAAAACTTATTGACATTCACGCTGCGTAAAGGTGTATATTAATCTTGTCAGGAGACATACTGACTGATAGCCTTAATATGCATATTGAGAATACAGGAGAGGGTACAAATGGAATACACGGTGCAAAAACTAGGAAAAATGGCAGGTGTCAGTACTAGGACACTGCGATATTATGATGAAATTGGAATTCTTAAGCCGGCAAGAATGAATTCTTCAGGATATCGTATCTATGGAGAAAAAGAAGTAGATAGATTGCAGCAAATACTGTTTTATAGGGAGCTAGGGGTAAGCTTGGAGAGTATTAAGGAAATAATAACTTCGCCCTCCTTTGATGGTACAGCTGCGCTTAGAGAACATCGTGAGAAGCTTCTTGAAAAACGAGAACAATTAAACATGTTAATTGCAAATGTTGATAAAACAATAGCTGCAACGGAAGGGAGAGTTAAAATGAGTAATAAAGAAAAATTTGAAGGCTTTAAACAAAAAATGATTGATGAAAATGAGAAGAAGTATGGTAAAGAAATCAGAGAAAAATATGGTGACGAAACAGTAGATAAATCAAATAAAAAATTAAAAAACATGACAGAGGAGCAGTATGCTGAGCTAAAAAAACTTGAACGTGATGTAATTGATACACTAAGCAAAGCATTTGAGACTGGTAATCCAGCTGGTGAACTTGCGCAGAAAGCTGCAGATTTGCATCGTCAGTGGCTAAGTTATTCTTGGTCTAGCTACAGTAAAGAAGCACATGCAGGGCTTGCTCAAATGTATGTAGATGACGAAAGATTCACAGCATATTATGATAAGAATCAACCGGGCTTAGCAGCCTTTCTAAGAGATGCTATTTTCATCTATACAGGAATGAATAAATAAAAATAATAAAACATCGGGGCAGTGCTCCGGTGTTTCTTTTGCCTAAATTTAGTTGTAACTTAACTAGCGGTTAAATTTATCATGCAGCATTCAACTATTTATCTATTGGTATATGAAGAAAATTAAATTACAATAAAAGTATAAGAGCTCTTAAAGCAAAATGAAATCAGGAGAGTGGTTAAGCATGGATAAATTGCTAATAGGGGAAGTTATTTTAAAATTAAGAAAAGAAAAAGGAATTACTCAAGAACAATTAGGAAGCTTTATTGGGGTATCAACAGCAGCAGTATCGAAATGGGAAAGTGGAAGTTCATATCCAGATATAACTTTATTACCAGTGCTTGCAGCATTTTTTAATATTACAATTGATAAATTACTAAATTTTAAAATTGAGCTTTCAGATGAGGAAGTTATGAAAATATACAGTGAATGTGAGAGTCTATTTAGTAGTGGTGCTTTAGATGATGCAATAGATAAGTGCAAGAATTATGTATTAAAGTATCCATCTAGTTATTACTTAAAACTTAGAGTAGGATTTTTATTTACTATGTATTCATGGAAAGGTTCAGATGAAGAAGTCTGTAAGAAGATGATGGATTATTCTATTGAATTATTTGAAGATGTATCTCAAAATTGCAATAAAGCAGAATTAGTTGAACAAGCATTATATCAGCTTGGTGCATTGTACCCATCAATAGAGGAAGAGGATAAAGCTATAGAGGCTTTGAGTAAAATTAATAAAAGTAAGCTTGATCCTGATATGTTACTTGCCAGTATACATATTAAAAGGAATGAACTAAAAAAAGCAAGGGAATTGCTGCAAAGTAATTTATATAAAAGTATTAATGATATAGGTCTAGTATGTATGGGGTTAGCCAATTCATTTATGAAAGAAGAAAAAGATTTAAAGATGATAGAGAAATATTACAACTTATCTATTAATATTAAAAAAGTCTTTTCTACTGATGAATATTCAGCATTTGGATTATCAATGGAATATTTAATTTTTGCTGAAGCATATTTAAAATTTAATGAAACAAAAAAAGCAATAGATATGTTACACAATATGATAGAAGATATAGGGAAGAATGATATAAATGAGCCAGCTAAATTCAGCTCAATTTGGTGCTTTAACGAAATTTCAGCTGGGAATCGCACGATAACAATGAATTTATATGAGAATATATTCAAGATTTTTGAACAACCAATATTTGATATAATTAGAGAAAGTAAAGAATTCATAAGTATAATAAATGATTTGAAAAAATTAGAGGAAAGATCCTTAAGTAAAAAATAATTACATTAGTTTAGAATCATAGTATAAAGGTGGTAGTTCAACATTTTGAACTACCACCTTTATTTGACTTATATATATTATTTTAAGCCATATTTCCAACCGGATAAACCGCGATTCATATGATATATTTTACTAAAATTATGTTTTAAAAGAACTTTTACTGCTGCCGGGCTTCTACCTCCTGAAGTACAGTGAACTAATATAGGATTATCCTTATATTTTTCAAGTTCATTAATTCTTGAAGTAAGTTCTCCTACAGGAATAGACTTTGAACCAGGTATATGGCCAGACTTAAACTCCTGATTAGTTCTTACATCTAGAATTATAAGGTCTTTAGTAGTTTTAATTAATTGATGGGCTTCATCAGCGGTAACATTCTTTATATTCTTATTAGTAGTAAAGGCAAATCTACGATATAGTATAAAGGCTAAGATAGCAACACCGAGTATTAAAATAAAGTTTTGCATTGTAAGCACTCCTCATCTATAGTATTAGTTTTTATATTAATATTATAATCAAAATTCCTAACTATAAAACAATTATACCACCTAGGGGTATAAAAGCAAGAGTTATTTTTTCATTTGTAATAACATATTCGACAAGAGAGGATATAGAAGAAAAGGATAAATTAACTTAAAGATTATTAATTTTAAACCTGAAAATACTTATAGGACGCATTTTTGTGTAAAGAGTATAATAAGTTGGCAGAAGCAGACACTAAAAAGGGTTGCGTTGTGTTAACATAGAAAGTAAATAACTAAAAATATCATGGAATACCTATAATTTTTATTTTATCTAAAAGAAAAAGCTAAGATACAAAAAAATAGAAGGAGGAGAGGAGATACTATGATAGAGACAAAAGAAATAATAGAAACAGGATGGAATTTAGACAACAGTTATGCTCGTCTTCCAAAATCATTTTTTACTAGACAGAATCCAACTCCTGTACCCTCACCGAAGTTGATTATTTTCAATGATTCCTTAGCAACATCCTTGGGGTTGAACTTCCTGGCACTGAAAAGCGATGATGGTACAGCAGTATTTGCTGGGAACAAGATTCCGGACGGCGCTTTACCTCTTGCTCAAGCTTATTCAGGGCATCAATTTGGACATTTTACAATGCTCGGCGACGGTAGGGCTGTGCTGCTCGGTGAACAGATTACTCCAAAAGGCGAACGATTTGATATTCAGTTAAAGGGTTCAGGTGAAACGCCGTATTCCCGCGGTGGCGATGGCCGAGCGGCACTTGGCCCGATGCTGCGGGAATACATTATTAGCGAAGCAATGTATGGACTTGGTATTCCTACCACCCGCAGTCTAGCAGTGGTGACAACCGGTGAGTCAATAATCCGCGAAACCGAGCAGCCTGGCGCAATCCTTACCCGTGTAGCAGCTAGTCATTTGCGGGTGGGTACCTTTCAATATGTTGCACAATGGGGCACTATTGAGGAGCTTCGGTCCTTGGCTGATTACACATTGAAAAGGCATTTTCCAGAGGTTGGTGATGATGAGAATCGCTATCTTTCTCTGCTTAAGGAAGTAATCAAACGTCAAGCTGTATTGATTGCAAAATGGCAACTGGTTGGCTTTATTCACGGAGTTATGAACACTGACAATATGACCATTAGTGGAGAAACCATTGATTACGGCCCTTGTGCCTTCATGGATACTTACGACCCAGCAACGGTATTTAGCTCCATTGACATTCGTGGCCGATATGCCTATGGCAATCAGCCCAATATTGCAGCATGGAACCTGGCGAGATTTGCTGAAACTCTATTACCGCTGCTGCATGACAACCAGGAGCAGGCTGTAAAATTGGCCCAGGATGCGATTTCAGATTTTGCTGAGTTATATAATATTAATTGGCTGGAAGGAATGAGAGCAAAACTGGGAATCTTTAACGAAGAGCAGCAGGATGAGGCTCTAATTGAAGACCTCCTAAATATGATGCAGAAGTATGGTACGGACTACACCAATACTTTCCGTGCATTAACTTTTAATAAGTTGTCGGATACGATGATGTTTGACACCACAGAATTTACTCAGTGGCATGAGCTGTGGCAGGCGAGACTAGATAGACAGCAGGAACCAAAAGCCTCCTCATATCAGTTGATGCAAAGCAATAACCCAGCTCTAATTCCTCGGAACCACCGGGTAGAAGAAGCGCTAGAAGCTGCGGTGAAACATGGAGACTACAGCGTGATGGAGAGACTTATTAATGTTCTTTCCTGTCCTTACGCACACTCTCCTGAACAGGCTGATTATTCCACACTGCCTGAGAAATCAGACCGTCCTTACCGAACATTTTGCGGTACATGATAATGAAGATAGACGGACTTAGATTAGGAATTAACAATATTTCATTAAATTTAGGATTGTTAACGGTGAACCATATCACAAGTAAAGGAGGTTTTCTTCAGAGGGATTGGTATAACGGGCTTTAAAGATGATAATAGTATTGGGGTTCGTACCATATACTAAATAAATTATAAAAAATATAGATAGCATATAGTTACACTTTAATGAAAAGGCACAGAAATATTTTATTAATAATAAGGAAGGAGAATACTCAGATGGGGTTCTTCTTCTTTTTCTGTTTTGCTATTATGTTATAGTTGATGACAGAATAAAGAGTAAAATGAAAATTTTAGATATAAACTAGTTAAACTTCTTTTTAAATTTTGTTTTTAAATATGTTATATAAAATTTATATAATAACTTGTGTAAGATTTTGAGCAATGATGTGACTCATTATATGAAAGGGGGATATCAGTGAAGCAGATTGAAAAATGTATTTTGAATATAAGCAGGACATCTATAACTATTTGTTGAGTATTACTAAAAATCCTATCCTTTCAGAAGATTTACTTTCCGAAACCTTTGTTAAGGCGATTATCTCTATAGGAAATTTTAAATGCAAATCATCTATTAAAACGACATAAAGCTTCATGGATGGTGAATTATAATATTTTGGTATACAAACTTTTAGTAGGAGCAATTTGCCTGCTTTATTTATATCAACTCAAGTCAAAATAAATATTGTAAGCGGAATTTTTATATGCTTGTGTGACTTTGCATTAACAATATTCTTCAAATGTTAGACATTGTATTATACAAGCTTATTATGTTTGTTTATAATATCCTTTAAATACTATGCTGCTAGCAAGAACAAAGTAAGTTCCATGAAGCTTTTGAAAATTTTATGATGAATTTTATAAACATAGCCATATCAGTTTATGGATTGTTTCAAATCCTATATTCCTATGCATCAAAATCCAGCATACAAAAGTATATAACTTTAACGAAAATATCTATAATAGAGCTTGCTCCCATTGTATATATGACGTTCGTATATTTTGTTATAATAATAATGGTTCTTTCAATTTACAGCAATCTTACTATGGGGCCTAAAAGTGACATACATTTTACAATAATAAAAACAATGGCTACAATCATTTCTGTAGTGATGGTTATATTATTTGTTAATGCAACTTTATATTTCCTAGTACATAATTTTCCTATAAACTATCCAAACAGTCCTTTTGCAGGAAACTATCTTAAAGACGCTATTAAATCCAATTATAAACTGCCCAAAGCATTTATAGTTTGCCTTTGGTTTAGTGCAGCCACCTTCTTTACTGTAGGATATGGAGATATGCATCCTGTTGGAAATATAATGTATCTGCTTTTAACAATGGAAATGATAAGCGCATACGTTTTTGGTATGATTATTGTACCGGTTTTACTGCTCAAAATATCTAATAATTAGTCTAAGATTACTTGTTAAAACTTGGAATAATCAATTATAGTATGAAAAATCTATTATACAATTTCATTAATAAGACCTAATATGCACAAGGCCGCCAGTAGTCCAAAGGCTCCTGTAAACTGACCAATGTTTGTGATTACACTAATCTCAGGCAGTATACCTGTAAGGATGGTAACTCCCACTGATGCGCCGAAATATCTTCCCAGCTGTATAAGGCCACTGAGTACTGTTCTGTCCTCGCTGCTCACGGCATTTTGTGAGTTTATAAGGAAGGTTGCCATGATTCCTCCTGTGCAAAGGCCTATTAATGCGCAAAGAACATTGAATATTAGAAGCTTTCCAGCGCTGATGGAATACATCATTATAATGGAGCTTAAAAGCATAATTGACCATAAGGACCTTGTAAAATATCTTGAACTGAATTTGACAGCGACTCTGCTGCTTGTTAAAAGTCCTATAGTAATGCCGATCATGAAAAGAAGGAGTATCCTGCTTTCATCAATCTTAAAGCCCTGAGTCTTAAGAACAACTCCACACATTGGCAGTATAGTAACTAGACCGTACATTATTGCTCCTGCCAAAATAGAGCTTATTATAGAACTTCTTATTACTTTAGTTTTTAAGAATTCAACTTTAATAACAGGGTTTTTGTGTTTTCTTTCATTAAATACAAGTAACACCGCTGCAACAATAGCTGCCAGAAGGAGAGTTATTCCTAAAGCACTTAGTTTCTTCTGACTGCTTACTGTATTTGAGAAGTTTACTATGAGTACGCAGAAGCCTCCAAAAATCATTCCTCCTAAAATGTCTATATCTGAGGGCTTCATGGAGGAGCGAATTTCTTTAATCTTATGTCCTGATACAATCATGAGGATTGATAGTGCTGACAAAGCTACTGTTATAAAGAAAATCCAGTGCCAGCCCAGATGCTTTGTAATAAAGCTTCCCAGGGGAGGACTCAAAAGGTTTGATAAGAGCTGTACAAATCCGAAAACGCCTATCATGTTTCCTCTTTTTTCAGCTGGAAACATATCTGTAATCATGGCCATGGATACAGGGGTTATAATCCCTGCGCCAAAGCCCTGAACTACTCTTGCTGCGACTAAATGAGCCATGGTTGGAGCAAGCCCTCCATAAATACTGCCTACAGAAAATATGCTTATTCCAAGGATATAAAACTTCCGTTTGCCGTAAATATCCGCAAGCTTTGAGAATAATGGAATGGCAGCCAGAGATGCCAGCATATAGTTGGAGAAAACCCAGCTGTACAAACTGCCGCCGCCTATCTCTTTAACTATGAAAGGCAGGGCAGTGGCAAGTATAAGCTGCATCATGCCTATAGAAAACATTCCTAGCAGTATGCCTGCAAATCCTAACACTTAAGCACCTCTATTCTTCAATTATCAGGACAAATCCAGCATTACCGTCAACTCTTATTTTCTGACCTGTCTTGATTTTCTTAGTAGCTTCAGTAATTCCAACTACTGCTGGTATTCCGTATTCTCTAGCAACTACAGTACCGTGAGTGAGTAAACCTCCAACCTCCATAACAAGACCAGCTGCATTTATAAATAATGGTGTCCAGCCTGGGTCTGTAAAAGGTGCTACTAGAATTTCGCCTTTATTTATAGAAGTCTTTGAGGGGTCGGTGATTACTCTTGCGATACCTTCAATAACTCCTGAGGAAACGGGCATGCCAGGTAGGGCACCTTCAGGAAGGTTCTCTCTCTTATAGCCTGCTTTGATTTCTTCACCATCACTAGTTATGAGGCGAGGAGGGGTTAGCTTATTAAAGTGCTCATATTCCTCTTTTCTCAGTTTTATAAGTTCTACAAGGCTATCATTATTTTGTATTGCCTTATAAAGCTCCCAGAAGCCTACATAGAATATATCCTTTTCTTCTAAAAGATGGCCTTTTTCAACCAGTAGCCTTGCTTCTTCTAAGAAGGCTTTCTTATAGGTCAGAATAAGCTTCATTATTAAATATTTAGGATGCTCTCTAATTGGCATATAGTTTCTTAATACCCTTACCATACGTCTTACTACTTTGCCTTTTACTTTTCCGTGCTTTCCTTCTACTTCTTTAATGAGTTCTGCCGAAGCTTTCTTTGCTCTTTCAATAGTTTCCTTATACTCTTTTCTGTGGATGCCTTCCTCTGAGGTATTAACTATAGCCATAATTGCCTTTGCTAGAGGTTCAGGATTCTCTATCCATCTATCCTTTGCCATGTCTATTTCACCAGCAGCTCTCATGTCGTATATATCAATAAAGTTATTAAACGTCTTTTTAAATTCCTCATTATCCTTTAGTTTGTTTATTCTATAAATTAAAGTGATATAATCCTCATTTGTAAATTCTCTTATTAAATCAGGTGATTTTCTAATCATATCAGCCAGGTCCCCAACAAGAAGACCCATTTCTGTGGTTATATTGCCCTCCAGGCCTTTAACTATAATATCAACATATTTGTGTTCTCCAAGCAGCTTTTCTTCCTGTGCTTCAAGAGCTTTAAAGCTTAACATTGCAGGAGCCATTATTGGAATCAACACCTGAAAGTCATCAGAAAAGTCTGCAGACTTATATATAGCTTCAAGTTTTTCTATGCCTTGCTTTGCATTATTAATAGCTTTAGCCGCTTCTTTTGTTCGCTTATCTATATAGCTTTTTACAAATTCCACAGTACCCTCAGGTTTTCTGTAGGTAATATTTTTTACCGCTTTGAAAACTATAGGCTTAAAGAATTTTCTTAAGGCTTTCCCTGAGTTTTTGTTCTTTTTAATTTCTGCTTCAAAGTCAGGCCTGTTTATAAGCTCTTTTAAAGCTTGTGACATCAAGGCATCAGCATTTTTGAGAAATGAAGATACAACCTCTCTAGGTTTTTTATATTGAAGAATATCGCTTAAATCAAGATATATTCTGCCTGCTGCTGACTTTATTACTCTATATTCCTCGGCACTTCTAGCTCCTTTGTCAAAAGGAAAAATCATTCTAAGCATGTCAATTCCAAGTGGTGAAATAGGGGCTATCATAACTTGAAAATGGTTAAAGGAAACATAGGCATGCAGAGCATCATCCTTTGGAATAGGTTGCGGCATAGGAAATAATGAGGTAATAGCACGGCTTTGAACTATATACAGCTTGTCATTTTCCAGACACCACTCAATGTCCTGTGGGCAGCCGTAGTGCTTTTCTATTGCAATGCCTAATTCAGCAAGAGTTTTTATCTGTGAGTCCTGAAGAACCTGGCTTGCTGCTTTCTCAGCTGTTATCTCGACTTTTTTTGTACCGCCGCCTTCAATCGGCGTTATAGCAAGTTTTTTCTCAGCAATTGTTTTATTTTCTATTACTGAACTGCTTTTATTATATTTATATATGTCAGGGGACACTAAACCGGAAACAAGAGCTTCTCCCAAACCATAGCTTGCATCTATGGATATAAGCTTTCTGTGACCTGATATAGGGTCCGCTGTAAACATAATTCCTGATACCTCAGGCAGTACCATCTTTTGAACAACTACGGACATATGGACCTTTTCATGCTCAATTTTATTTTGAATTCTATATAATATAGCTCTATCTGTAAACAGTGATGCCCAGCAGTTTCTTACTGAGTCTAATAGGGCTTTTTCTCCCATGATATTAAGATAGGTGTCCTGCTGACCAGCAAAAGAGGCAAAAGCTAAGTCCTCTGCTGTGGCGCTTGATCTAACTGCATAGTAGTTGTCTACTCCTAGCTTGTTAAATGATTTTATTATTTCCTGTTCCACTTTTTCAGGTATAGCTGATTGCTGTATTTTCTCTCTTATTTGCTCCCCAATTTCATTTATGTTCTCAAGGCTTGCAGCTTTAATTACCTGAGCTATGAATTCTGACAGATTGTTATGGTGTATGAACTCCTTATAGCTTTCTGTTGTCACACAAAATCCAAAAGGTACAGGGAAGCCTGCCAGTGTCATTTCACCTAGGTTTGCACCTTTACCGCCTACAAGAAGCAAGTCCTTTTTATCTGTTTCATCAAAGAATAAAATATACTTTTTTTCCATAATCCTTCCACCCCCATAATATTTATAGCTTTGCACCGTTTAAAAATAGTTCAATTAACTGATTCTTTAATGTATCCATTTCAAATGGCTCTTTTGCTTCTATGTTTGAAATAAAATAGTTAACCGCTAAAAGCATAAAAGTCCTTGCCATTATTATTGAAGGTATATCTGATCTGAGTTCTTTTTTTGCCTGTGCATCTTTTATTATTTCGAGTACTACATTTTCCAGTCCGCTTCGATTTGGATTGGAAAAGGGGTCACTGTTTAAAAGTGTCTGAATCCTATATCTTAAGTAAATAGCTGTTAACTTTACATCACTTCCCATTAAACCTTTTTTAAAGTCCAACAGGTTATTAAGCTTTGTCTTTAAATCTTGACTGTCTGTTAGAGCCTCTTTAATATCCTCCCCGTAATCAGCTGTAATATACTGAAAGTATCCCACCAGTATGGACTCCTTATCTGGAAAGTAATTATACAAAGTGCCCTTTGATACGTCTGATTGTTCTGCGATTTCTTCCATGGAGGTTTCTTGAAAACCCTTACCCTTGAAAAGATCTAAAGCACAATCTATTATGGTGCTCCTAGTTTCCTCCTTTTTGCGCTCCCTTCTGCTCATAACTGTAACACTCCTTAATTCCAATTAAATTTATATTACGTAAAATATTATACGGTGTATAAATTTATACTAAGTCAATTTTTCTAAAAAGTCAATAAGCGCTGATAAAAAAACACCAATTAAATTCATAAATGGATAAGTAAAAATTCGAAGAGAAGTAGGGGGAAACAGCAGTAGATATAAAGAAAAATTTAAAAAGATAGTTAAAGAACTATTGGTTAAAAGCATAATAGAGGTACTATGTTAATAAAATTTCTTCTAACATTTATGTGAAGTTTTTAAACCTCCTATACTACTGTTACGCCGAACCATATCACAAGTAAAGGATAATAAGTAAAAATAAAGAAAATATTATAAAAGATAATTTTCAATATAATGTATTTAAGTAATGGAGGAGAACCAAATCCAGAGGGAGGAGGTTCTCCTTCTTA
The DNA here is from genome assembly GCF_055391695.1 of Clostridium nitrophenolicum. Classification (NCBI taxonomy): domain Bacteria; kingdom Bacillati; phylum Bacillota; class Clostridia; order Eubacteriales; family Clostridiaceae; genus Clostridium; species Clostridium nitrophenolicum. The sequence goes on along the minus strand of NZ_AP042469.1, from coordinate 3,400,818 downwards.
TTTTGTTTCAAGAAGAAAATTAATGATAAATCCTGTGAATATAAAAATTTCTATATAATAATGCTGACTAGGTAGATTTGAAGTGTGATATAAAAAACTACAAACTGATACAATAGCCAAGCAGCATGCAAAGTGCTTTCTACTAAGTTTTATTATAATTCTTTTATAAAGTGTTGACCCTAACACCACGTCATAGTGTAATATAAAAATATAGCTTGAATATATTACAAAAACTCATAGCCGGCTGAGTATTAGATAATATTGATAGCTGTAAAATTAAACTTTGAGGTGTAGCAATGAGAACAGTAAAACAAGTTTCGGATTTGACAGGAATAAGTGTGCGCGCACTACATTATTACGATGAAATAGGATTATTAAAACCAAGTGAAATTACAGAGGCAGGATATAGACTTTATGACGATGAGGCCCTTAAAACTCTGCAGCAAATTTTATTTTTTAAAGAACTTGATATACCTTTAAAAGATGTTAAAGAGATAATGTTGAGTCCGTACTTTGATAAAATGCAAGCACTAAAAAATCAAAAAAAGTTGCTTATGTTAAAACGCAAGAGATTGAATGGTTTAATAGAGCTCATAAATAAAACCTTAAAAGGAGAAAATACAATGAGTTTTAAAGAATTTGATATGAGTGAATATTTTAATGTATTGGAAGAGGTTAAAAAAGAACATGAGGATTATATAATTAAAAGCTGGGGTAGTATAGATAAATATAATGAATTTATTGAAAAATGTAAATCTAATGAAGCTGAAATTGCTAAAAGTGCTATAAAGCAATATGGAAGTATTGAAAAATTTGCTAAAGCTATAAAGAATAATTTTAATAGTGATATATTAACTATAGAAGAAAAATATGATGAGTTTAAAAAAGATTGTTTGGAAGATAAGCATCCTAAATTAAAAGAACTATATAAAAAGCTTGTATCTGACTTAAGTAAAGATCCTTCTTCAAAGGAAATTCAACAAATTGCTGAAGAAATAACTAATACAGCTAAAAAAGATTATGAAATTTTCAAAATGGATAATGGAGATGATCATTGGTACTCTATGGTACAAATTTATTTAGTATTTCCTAAGTGGATAGAAGAAGTTGATAAGAAATATGGAAATGGTGCATCTAAATTTATCGGAGAAGCTTTAAAATTTTATTTGAGAGATAAGCAGCCTAAAATAAATACATTATATGAAAAGCTTACATCTGACTTAAGTAAAGAGCCTTCTTCAGAGGAAATTCAAGAGATTGTTGAAGAAATAGCAAATGAGACTCAAAAACAGAATAAAGCCTTAAAAATAGATGCGGGAGAAAATTATTTGGGGTTTATGGCAGAACTTTATTTATTAAATTCTAAAGTGATAAAAGGAACTGATAAGGAATATGGTAGTGGTGCATCTAAATTTATCGGGGAAGCTTTAAAATTTTATTCTGAAAATAGTAAGTAGTGAATTAAAAACAATGGGACTTACTATGATGAAGTAAGTCCTTGACTCATCTTTTAAGAATATTGTATAGTAATAGAACTATTTATTTAGTTTCACTGGATTAGTTGTAGAACAAGGGACGTTAACTAAGCATTTGCCACATACATCTGATAAACCAATATCTGAATGAAGTTTATCGGTATACAAACACATTTCATAACATTTATGTCTGTCAAAGTAATCAATTTTTAAAGCATCATTTACACATCTATCTACACATTTTTTGCATACATTCATATGCTTATATAAACAATTCTCGCTATTTTTTCTTTTAGTAGGTTCTATCTTTAGATCAGTTACAAAAGTACCAACCCTTCCACAACATCCTTTATCAGTAATTAACATATTGTTTAGTCCAAATTTTCCTAACCCAGCAATAAAAGCAACATGTCTATGGGACCAGTCACTAATTAGTTTTTTAGTATCAAAATTATGTGTTGCTGGTATAATATTTGATTTACACCCTAAATTTTGTAATTCATTTTTAATAAAAGTATTTAAATCTAATATTAGCTGATTAGTTTCTATATATGCTTTTGCCCAAACTTTCGAACTTTCTTTTCCTTCCATATTACTTTTAACTATAGCTTCATCAAAAGGTATGAAATATGCTACTACTGTTTTAGCTTCTGGCAAAAAATCCTTAGGCATTGCATGTGAAGGACTTACTATGTCCTTAAGCTTATAAAACATTTCATCCATTGCATCTGCATAAGCTACCAAAGGTTCCTTCCACTTTGTTTGAACATCCACCCTTTCTGAATATTGTTCTACAAATTGTTTTATAATTGTTTCTATTTTATTAGTCATTATTATCCCCCCTAAGTTATAAAAAAATAAAGCACTATTTATGATAGTCCTTTAAACTGTTATTTATCTACTATTATAGCTTTTTTTCTTTATAAATCTTAGCTAAAATCCAGTTAGTTTTTAGCCTATTATTTGGTTTTTCTTTTAAACTCTGCAGGCGTCATTTTTTCTAAATTTTTAAATACTCTAGTAAAAGAAGAATTGTGTTCATAACCTATCATCTGAGCAATTTGTAAAATAGTTAGATCTGTATTTAAAAATAATTCTTTTGCTTTTTCTATTCTTAATTTTTGTATATATTCAACAGGGGAGACCTTCATTTTATTTTTAAACCATTCACTATAATAACTGACGTTGTAATGCTCAATAGCTGCTAATTTTTTTAAATCTATATCCTCTGTAAAATGTTCATTAATATATTTTATAGAATCAGGTAGATTACCACCATCTGCAATAAAATCATAACAGTAGAGAAATAAGTTAATAATAGAACTTGAACATTTATTGTTATCAGCTTCATTTAACAATAAATATCTTATAGCTTTCCACTTATCATCGAATAAAAGTTCTCTCCCACCTATCATATTTTCCATATCATATCTATTAAGCATATTACTAGCTATATCTAAAACCAAAAATTCATTATTCTTATCAGCTCTAAAGGTGTGTTCACAATCCGGAGGAAGAAAGAACAAGTGATCATCTTCAAGTGCTAGTTTTTTATAATCAGTTTTTATATTAAGCATTCCATGCAAGGGGAGAATCAATTGAGCATATGAATGAGCATGAGTGTTGAATTCACAATTATATATTCTACGTTCACATTTTATACTGTTCAAAAGTGATCACCTCATCTTTTCATAAATTGTAGCTGTAAATTAACATAATAAACTTATTATAACATAAATTTAGTATTCTCAATTAAAAAGTCTAAGTTATATACGTTACGCTGAAGCATATCATATACGAAATATGTGCACTATACATTGACCATATTGTAAAAACAGTATGGTTTTTTATATTTCTTCAGAAATTCTTCAGATTTGCTTTAGATTTCCATCAGAAACCTATTTTAAAATTAAAGATGGTAAGGGTTTTTGAAAATATCATAAAGTATATAAGAATATATTGACAAAAAAGAATTTAAGAAGTATATTTAATAGTGTAAATACACGAAAGTAAAAAAGGTGATAATTATGGATAGAAACATTTATGATAAGAAACCATCCCCTTGTAATTGTCTTAATATCAGAAGAGCTTCACAAGCAGTTACCGAAGTTTATGATGAATTTCTTGCACCAAGTAACTTAAAGATAGGTCAGTTTGCATTACTTAGACATATAAAGCAATTAGAACCAGTAAGTGTCAGTGACTTAGCTTTAATCATAAGATTAGATAGAACTACTCTTGTGAGAAATCTTAAACCTTTAGAAAAAAGTGGATTTGTAGAAGATATATCAGCAGAAGGTGCTAGAAATAGACAACTTAAATTAACGGATAAGGGAATTGAAACCTATAAATATGCAGAAGAGCTTTGGGAAAAGGCACAAAGTTTTTTAGAAGAATATCTAGGCAAAGACAATATAGATATTTTTACAACATTTCTTTCCAAAATTGAGGCTTTAGTGCCTTAATTTTTTACTAGTTAACGTGTATATACACTTTAATTGGTATTTGCTAGGTGAGTCAGGGGACTTATTAAATGTTTAGAACTAAATTATTTATGGAGGTTTTTAAATGGAGAATTTAATAAAAAATGAAATTAAAAAATATTTTAAGGAAAGTAAAGAGAATTGGTTTGAAGAAATTAAAGATACTTATTATGAGGAGCCTATTATAAAATTTGCAGATACAGAAGATCCTTTATTTGAAGAGTATAAAAAAATAATTGGTGAGCATCACTTCACTCCAAAAGAAGCATTTGAATTAGCTTTTGGAGAAGGTACCTATAAGGGTGGAACAGTTATAAGCGTTGTGCTGCCTATAAATGAAAAAACTAGAAAAAGTAATAGAGCACAAAAAAAATTAGCATCAAAAGAATGGGCATTAACTCGTGCTTCTGGAGATTTTGCTAAATATTTAGAAAGTTATTTAAATAAAATGGGATATAGAACTACTGCTCCTCATCTTTCTGAATGGTTTAAAATTCATGGAGATGGTTCAGACTTAACATCAAATTGGTCAGAACGTCATATAGCTTATGCAGCTGGGTTAGGGACTTTTTCTATAAATGATGCTTTTATTACTGAGAAGGGAATAGCAGTAAAGCTAATTTCAGTTGTAACTGAATTAAAGCTTACACCAGATGTTAGAGTTGCTAAAAATCATACGGAAAATTGTTTGTTATGTAGCAAAGGTATCTGTGGAGCTTGCATTAAGCGATGTCCTGTCAATGCTATATCTAAAGAAGGTCATGATAAGATAAAATGTTATAAATATGCTTATGGTGATGCATTAAGTAAATTAGCTGAATCTTATGGCGAAAGTGAAAAGCCAGGCTCTGGATGTGGTTTATGTCAAACTGGAGTACCTTGTGAAGGTAAAAATCCAATTAGAATTTGTTAACATTTGGAAAAATGCAGAAGAAAACAGAAAAAAGAAATTCAGAGCAAAGGTAAAGGCGAAGCTTTGATTTAGACAAATTCAAAATGTATATGAAGTATAATTCATTACCTAAGCCTAAGATTTATGTAAACATATATAGATAGCGATTTCTATAAAATAATATGAAGAGCCGTATGTCTTAATTAGGCACGTACGGAATCTGTGAGGGGGAAAGTTCGAGAGGGCTTTCCCTACTCGACTACCACAAGTAAATGAGGTTTTTGTGCAGATGTTTGGTATGGATACCCTACACTAATAAAACCCTCGACAGCGATGTCGAGGGTTTTTTCTTTAACTTTTCAGCTCAATTTAATCTTATCCAAGCATAAAAATATCATTGACTTAAGATCAAGACAATGATAAAATTGTATAACGTTGTAAATATAATATATCAATTTTATCATATCATATCCGAATTGAAAAGTCAATAGGAAATTTAAAAAATTAGGGGGTTAATTTGTGAAAAATTATATTATGTCTATTCCAAATTCTATAATAACTAAGCAAGCATTTATAGAAATTCAGCAAATTAACGAAAAGACTTTAGAATATGGATTAAAACTTTTAGAGAAAGATATAAAAGCACTTATGGAAACGAGAGATGAAGCTTTAGTCAGTAATGGCAGAGTGGAATTTGGCGGAGGTATAATAACGAAAATTATTTCCAGCTTTTGCGATTCGCCTTATATTTTACAAAATAATTATGTTGAAACTATAGATGACCTTATAGAAACTTTTTATTATTATAAAAGTGAAACGATGGAAGAGATAAGTGATGACGAGTTAATTGAGTTGATGAAGGAGTATTTTGATAATAGATGTCATGGGGATTTAGAGCTTCTTAGATATAAATACTTGGATAAAATAGCTCATAATATAAAGTATGGAGTGGTTGATTATTTAAATGTGGATGGAGACGTGGAGAGTGATGATGATGGAGATAAAGAATAATTTTATTATAAATAAAAAAGATGCTTTTGAAAATTCATTAAGTAAGAAACATTATTTTCAAACTCTGTTGCAGGTGCTTCATTCAAATAATTTATTAAACATAAGAGATATTGAGAGTATTCAACTTCAAGTGTTAGATATCTTAACAGAAACGGTGGGTTATTATACAAGGAATGAAAGTTCTTCGGTTAGGGTAGAAATTGCAGAGCAGATTATGTTGTCTATTTGCTATACACTGGGATTATTTTTAAAGAACCAATCAACAGTAGAGGAAAGTATAACTTTAATTAAAAAGAAAGAAGTAAAGTATTTATTTGCTCAGGGTGAAAAGATATTAAAGGCTAAGGTAGATGAATGTCAAAGATTATTTCAGATTGTAAAGGAAACTAGATTACAAACAGAAAACTATGCCTATATAGATACCATTGATTATGGAATTTCATTATTTTTTAAAGAGTATGATGTTAGGTTTGCAAGGCATGAAACTCCAGGTTCTATAGATTATCCACTATCTATTGATGAAAGTGATTTAGTAGGAATTGAATATATAGAGGATTATTTAAATAAAATAATTCTTGAAAATAAGTTCTGTTCATACTTTGATGGCTCAGAAATTGAAGCTTTATTAAAAGGCTTTAACAAAGACTCTAAGCACATGTTAATTAATATTTTTCAGTTAGTTCTTGTCAACTACTTAGGATGTATTCTAATTGGAAAAGAGGACAGGTCCTTAGAGATAACTAAAGGGGATAGAACATATCTTAAAAGTATCATGAAAAACTTATCTCAAGTGGAGTTTAGGAGATTGATTTTCGGGGCGGCAGAAAAACTTTGTCAGGAGCTTTTTATTGAGGATAAAAACTTTATTGAATATATAAACAGGACTGTTTGGAAGATAGCACCTGAAATAAAAAGATATATTGAAACTAACACTTTGGAAAATGTATTCATCACTTTAAGCAAGTCAGAAGAAAATATGCTTAAATATGAGGATGGAAAAAGCTTAGATGATAGTAGATTTAGAAAAATAACTGAAGAGATTAGGGATTGTAGTAGAGTAGAAGATAAAATAAAGATTATTAGAGAAGAATTTCACAGCTTAAAGGATCTGGTGGATGTATTTAGTTCTGATTGTATATTTAACGATGAATTTATTGATATTTTTAAAGCTCTAGATGATTTTGAAGTAGCCTTATTAATTAAGAGTATTTCCAATGATAAAGTTCTAGACACTGATTATGGTACTGAAAGTGAGAAAGAGTGGCATGAAAAGTTTAACAAATATTTGGAAAGCTTGGATGATACGAAAAAAGAAGAAATAATTAGAATATCTAAGGGGATTAGTATGTAAATAAAGAATTAGTGGAAATGTCTAGTTATGTCAAAGAAAATTCTACCATAAATTAAAACAATATGATTTAATAGTAATAGTAAGTATTAAAATAACATTTATAATTTTTACTTCATTCTATAAATTGGATAAAATGTAATTTGTGTTAAGGAGAGAATGAGTATGGATTTTTTAAAGGTAGAAAAAGAGAAAAAATATTTTAAAAATGTAAAGATTACAAGGATTAATGATAACAAAGTAAATATTAGTTGGAAGTCAGAAAAAGAGCTTAACCAGGTTAAAATTTATTGGAATAAAACTCCTGAGATAAATGGAATTGAAGAATATATTGCAACTGTAGAAGGAAAAGAGGCAGTTATTTTTGATGATCCAGATACTAATAGAAGAAATTATTTTATTTTAAAAGCTGAGGGATATGTTCCAGAAATAGTTGCGGAAGTATTAATACCATTTAAGGGTACTAATAACTTTCGTGATATAGGAGGATATAAAACAAAAGATGGTAGAAGGGTTAAATGGAATATTTTTTATCGTTCTGATGAATTAGCTGGTTTAACGGAAGAAGATATAGAATATCTAAAAAATTTAGGTATAAAAACAATTTTGGATTATCGTTCAAAGGGGGAAGTTAATGCAAAACCAGATCCATTAATTGAAGGCATTGAAAATCTAAATATTTCTGGAATGAAATCTTTAGATAATAGTGATGTTAATTTTGATCTGTTTTCATTAATAAAGGAAAGTAAAAGCTTAAAAACATTAGGAAAACCAGAGGAGCTTCTTAAAAAGAGTTATCTAGAGATGGTATTTGAAAATAAAGCCTTTAAAAAGCTTATGGAGTATATTGAACATCCAGATAAAATGCCTATAATTCAGCATTGTACAGCTGGTAAAGATAGGACAGGTATAGGTTCTGCATTAATATTACTAGCATTAGGAGTACCAGAGGAAACTGTTATAGAAGATTATTTATTAACTAATATATATCGCTCAAATATGAATGAAGCATTAATTAAATCCCTTAGCAATTTGTTAATGGATGAAGACAGCAAAGAAATTTTCAAAGCTTTAATGGAGGTAAGAAAAGAATATATAGAAAGTGCTTTAAATACAATTAAAGAAAGATACGGCTCTATTGATGAATATTTAGAAAAAGAATATGGCTTTAATAAAGAAAAGAGAGCTAGATTACAGCAAAATTATTTGTGGTAGCTGAAGGTGTGTTATTCAAGTTTTACCAAAATATATATAAATAGTAGCATCCAATTGTAAATGGAGCTACTATTTTTTTTAGATTTTTTCTATAATGTCAAAATATTTTCCAGGACCTTTATAGCGTGGATACTTCACTTCATTTTTTGTACCTTCGCCAATGAGAATTGCAGATTTAGGGCACTGACTATAACAACGCAAACATAAGATGCAATTATCTTCAAATTTGTAAGTGCAGCTACACTTTTTAATGTTATGCGTCGGACATATACGCTCGCATTTACCACAGTTGATACATCGTGTTGTGTCAATCTTAAATTCTTTACTTACCGTATCAATTACCTTATCAATATGACTTCGCTGTAAATTACCAAGAAGATGGTCTAGAATATTTTTACCAATAATGTGCTTTTTGTCATTAGTAATTGCAAGTGCTAATTTTTCCACCTTCGGTAAAGATTTTTGGTGTAATTTATCAACACGGTAATCATTTTTAGGTCGATAAAATCTGAATTTTGGTATATGAAAGTTATTCATCATTCTAAAATGCATTGTTTGTTTAAGATTATAACCTTTTTCAATAAACATTTGCCCTATGTGATAAGTAGTATCACCAGAGGCTAATGCTTGAGTGGCAAATATGCTAACAGATTGGCCATTAATTGTACTTGGAAACTGATGAATAAAATTAAGCATATTCTTCGGAGCTGTTGAGCCATATACTGGGAAACCCAATATAATATGATTCGCATCTTTAACGTGTTCTAGTACATTTTCCGTGGTGAGTGTTTCAATAGAATAACATTTGACTTGATGTTTTTGTGCTGTCAATTGTTGTTGAAGTTCATTTACTATCCACCAGGTATTACCTGTGCCACTAAAATAATAAATAATAATGCTTTTCATTTCGGAACCTCCTAGCATTCCTTATTTTACATAAGGGTTATTAATCTTTATGCTGCTAAACTAAAGCGTATTGATTAACAATTGTATCGACGAACAATTCCCAAGCCATTTGTGCTTGTATTTGGTTGCCGTTTATTAAATAGTGTATGCCGATACCATCTAAGCTCATATAGATCAGATGCGTCAACGTTTTTAACGTATCATCATCAATACGTTTATCGCAAAGACTGCGAAGTTTACTATAAAGCGATGAACCAAAATGGTCGGAGCAGCTGCTTACGATTTGTTTTAAATGCGCATCGTGCATACTAGCTTGAAAAAGGCTTACAAAGGCTTTATAGATGATTATGTGCTCTTCATTGCTTGAAAAGCTAGTTGTACCAAGTGCTTTGAGATATGAGTGTACATTATCATAATGTTCCTCTTGTATAGGATTAATGATTTTATCATATAATTTTTCAAGAACCAGTGCTGGGATGTCGTCCATTTTTTTAAAGTAATGAAATACCGTACTTTTGCTAAGATTAACGGCATTTGCTAATTTTGACGCACTCAACCCCTTAAGACCAGATTCACTAATAATCTGCATAGCAGCATATAAGATGCGGTCAGCAGTAGATACATTTGTCTGTACTTCGTTATTTATCATGGTATCACCTCTTTCATCATAATCTTAACACAAACCGATCGATCGGTCAATAAAAGTCAGATAAGAATCGATTTGAACATAATTCTTATTTTTTATAATGTGGCAAAAGGCTTACATCAATAATCGTAAGTTTATATTTATAAAATAGCGTATTAAAAAGTATATGTTCCAATAACAAATAAACTTAATTCGAAAAAGTTTATTTATATATAGACAAAATTGAAAAATGTGCATATAATTAACGTATAAACAAATATAAAAGAGGTGTTGAGAATATGAATAATAGAGAAATATTTTGGGATGCAACTATAGAAGATGTAAAAAAAGGCTTCATTGAGAGTGATGAGCATTATAAATGTATAATTTGTGAGGAGGAATTTACAAAGGGAAGAATATATGAAATAGATTCTATACTTTATGATTCAAGGAAGGCAACTGAGCTTCATATAGAGAAAATCCATGGTTCAACATTAGAATATTTGCTAGGAATGAATACCGCTTTTACTGGCATATCTGAGGTTCAGCGAGATGTACTTGTATTAATAGCTTCAGGCTTAACTGATAAGGAAATTGCTTTAAAGCTAGGAGTTGCGCAGTCTACTATAAGAAGTCATCGTTATAAATTGCGAGAAAAAGAAAAGCAAGCAAGATTGTTTTTAGCAATGATGGAGCTTATATCTAATGACGCAAGAAAAAAGGTGAATATACTAGATAAAGAGGTTTTGTGTGATGCCCATAAAACAGCAACTACCATAGATGATAGATATAATACTACTGACAAAGAACGAGAGAACACTATTAAAAATTATATGGATGAAAATGGAGCAATAAAGACCTATCCAGCTAAAGAAAAAAATAAGATAATAGTTCTATCTGAAATAGTTAAGAATTTTTCAAAAGGAAAGAAATATTCCGAAAAAGAAATAAATAGAATTTTAAAAAGAGTATATGATGACTATGCTACTATTAGAAGAGCTTTAATAGAGTATGGGTTTATTGAGCGCTCTAATGATTGTAGCACTTACTGGATAAAGGAATAACTTAGTGTAATTTAAGGGGAGGGAATACTTATGATACAAAAAATTGATAACATTTACCCAGGAGTTGCAATAATTATTTTTGATGAAAATAGAAAAGTTCTACTACAAAAACGTGCAGATGTAGGACTCTGGGGATTACTTTCTGGACATGTAGAGCCAGGCGAAAGTGTAAAGGAAGCTGCTGTTAGAGAAGTATGGGAAGAGACAGGATTAGATATTCGTATTACTAGGCTGATTGGTGTTTACTCAGATCCAAAGTCACAAGTTTTCAAATATCCTAATGGAATTACAACACATTTTATAACTACGTATTTTGAGGGAGAAGTAGTGGGAGGACAAATAAATGCTTCTTCACCTGAGACTCTTGAATTGCGTTATTTTGCAATAGATGATCTGCCAACAGATATTTTACCGATGCATCCTCAATGGCTGAAAGATGCTCTTTGTCAGCAAGAAGCAGCTTTTATTCGTTAGTAAAAATACAAACGTAAAGAAGATTCTTGTAATATATTTTTATATAGTACCTTTATATATAAGAAATAAGATTTATATTTGAAAAAATGAGGTGTAGTGAATTACTTTTATCTCTTGCAGATAGCTTTACTCAAACTAATCTTTGTAGAAGTTACAAGAAAGATAATGCTCTAATTATAAAAGCAAAGGATATGATTTGTTGTAACTTAAAAAATGTACTAAGACTTGATGACATTTGTAAAGAGCTTGATATGTCAAAATTTAAGTTTATCAGATTATTTAAAGCTAATACTGGAATCTCACCATACCAATATTTTCTTAACTACAAGGTAGACCATGCAAGGAAGTTAATAGAGAAAAATAGAGATGTTTATTCAGCAGTAGAAGAATGTGGTTTTGTTGATTTAACGCATTTAAATAAAAATTTTAAAAGCATATATGGAATAACACCATTTGAATATATGTCACACTTAAATTGAGGAGGAGTTTCTAAGATGGAATTTGCTAACAAGATAGTAATTATAATCAGAGATGACCTTTTGGTATGGCAAAAACTAAATGTTACAGCATTTTTAATGAGCGGAATTGGCGGGACACAAAATATTATCGGAGAACCTTATGTTGATGGTGACGGGGTAGCTTACCTTCCGATGTCACAACAACCCATTATGATTTATTCCGCAAGTAATCAGGAGTTGAAAGAGATACTGAAAAAGGCTCTTACTAAAGAAGTTAAGATGACTATTTATACTGAAGAAATTTTCAAGACCTATAATGATACGGACAATCGTGCAAAAGTTGCAGAGTATAAAACTGATGACTTAAACCTTGTAGGTATTGGAATGATAGGCAAGAAGAATCATATTGATAGGATGACAAAAGGACTTAAACTACACGATTAGATAAGTAGAGCATTATAATGCTTATTAAGACGTATTTTTCTTATATTCCGAGAAAAGAATGCAACAGAAAGATTTAGGGGGAAACAACCGAAAGTAAAAATGAAAAGAGAAAACCAATATCAAAATGCGCCGTAAGATAAAAACTTAATGGCGCATTTTTAGTTCAGAAAAATGTTATAGGTTGATGCGTTGATGCATCGAATGATATCATTCGAATATAGAGCATATTTTATAAAGGTAGATTCACAATTTTTATATTGATTAAGTCAAAATGGTATGATATGACATAAGAAAGTGATGGTGAAATTATGGAAAATAAAAAGTACCACAGCCCACAAAAAGCATTATTAGTAATAGACATTCAAGAAGACTATACTGGAACAACAGCAAAATCTCCATATCCCTACAAAGACTCTGAGAGATTGATTACAACAGTGAATAAGATAATAGAGGAGGCATCCAAGAAGAATATAATCACTGTATATATTCGTCAAGAATTTGACGGTTTTTTTGGTAGGATGCTATCGAGAGTCGTTGGACATGGAACAGCTATCAAAGGAAAACCAGGAACTGAGTTTGATAAACGAATCAATATCATGTCCAACCATTGTTTTTCAAAACCAATGCCAGATGCGTTTTCTAATCCTAAATTTGAGGCTTTTTTAGCTGAACAACAAATTAACAAACTATATATTGTTGGACTAGATGCAGCAGGGTGTGTTTATTTTACAGCAAAGGGAGCCTTAAAACGAGGATACAATGTCTCTATCATCAAAGACGGAATTGTCTTACTAGCTGAAAACAAATGGGGAAACCTTTTAAAGAAGTTTAAACAGGATGGTATTACTCTTATATCGAGTAATGAATTTTAGGATCTTTTCATTTTTAGGTACTTTTTTGTTCGTAATAACGATACTTCTTGATTTACTTTCCTCGGTAGTTCTACATCCGTAGAATTCTAGCCTCCTTATATGTGTCATAATGTTAATTGAAACAAACGTAGGCAGTTTTTGTTTTTAAAAAGAACTATCACAGAATTATTTGAAAAATGATTTAACCATTACCGATATATAATATATAATGGATAATAAGAACTTAAATTTTTTGTAGTAACCTGTAATTTTTATTTAGATTATGGATAATTTTTGTAATAAGTGGATGCTGTAGCAGAAGGAGAGTTAATTATGATAAAAAGGGCACTGGTTATATTTGTAGTTATTATGGTTTCTATTATGGTCGCTGATAATTACTCTGGTAAGAGATTTACCGTTAAAAGTAAGAATGTAAAAATAATAGGTCATAGGGGAAGTAGTAAACGTGCGCCTGAAAATACCGTAAGCTCTATTTTGTGTGCGGCAGAAGATAAGGCAGATTATGCTGAGTTGGATGTACAGGAAACAAAAGATGGGGTAGTTGTATTAATGCATGATAAGAACTTAAAAAGAGTAGCAAAGGTGGATAAAAACCTCTCAGACGTAGCATATAAAGATATAGAGAAGCTAGATGTAGGGAGCATTTATTCAGAAAAGTTTAAAGGTGAAAAGATACCTACACTAGATCAAGTTATAAAGGCATCAAAAGGAAAAATTAAATTAGATATTGAAATTAAGAGCTATAAAAATGATACGGACTTACCAAGAAAAGTTGTGCAACTTATTGAAGATAATAATTTTATAGATAATTGTTTAGTATGTTCCTTTGATTACCGCACGCTGATAAAGGTGAAAAAGCTAAATCCTAAAATTAGGACAGGATATATCACAGCTTTGAATAAAGGAGACAAGTTAAATCTAGAATATGTTGATTATTATAGCATTTACTATCCTAAAGTTACTAAGAGTATAGTAGAAAAGCTCCATAAAAATAATAAAAAGGTGCATGTATGGACAGTAGATAATGTAGATGATTGGAGAAGGCTTATTCAGATGGGAGTTGATGACATAATTACTAATTGTCCAGGTGCTTTGAAAAGTATTTAATATAACATAAAGCGGTAAAACTACCGCTCAGATAAGCAGGCATCCAAAATCTTAAGCAGATATCCCAAATCTATGATTTGGAGATAGTCGCTTACTCAGCGAGTACTCATTCGACGAAAGGAGAAGGAGTTTCATTTTGTTCAAAAACCTTATGCTTTGCATAGGGTTTTATTATAGTTCATAGGTAGTTAGTAGATTATAATGGTGTAATTCATTTGTTGGAGCTACATCGGAATGGTAAAATATATCAAAACAATTTAAAGAATTAGATGCAATACTTTTTTATAGTTTAAAATGAGTTTGATTTTAAATCAAGTGTTATAAAAAATATTGACTTGTACCTTACAGGCACCATTAGAATAAAATTAAAGAAATGAAATTTCTTAGATTTATGGGAGGTATACAATATGAATATTAAAATTGCATCAGAGAAAACTGGTTTAACCAAAAAGGCTATTAAATACTATGAAAGTGAGGGATTAATTAATCCTTCAAAAAAATATGAAAATAATTATAGAGAATATTCCGAGGATGATATTGTTAAACTGAATTTAATTGGAGCACTGAGAGCTTTAGATATATCAATTATAGATATAAAAGATGTGGTTGTAGGTAAAAAAAGTTTGACTGAAGCTTTAATGGCTGCTCTAAAAAAAATAGATGAAAGTATAAATCATCTGGGAAAAAGTAAATTAATCATTGAAAGTCTTATAGAAAAGAATCTAAATGATTACAAAGCATCAGGAGAACAAATTAGAAAACTAAGGGAAACATTAGAATTATCTATATATGATAAAAAAGAGTATATATCAAATATCTTACTTAGAATATTTCCAGGAAACTTTGGACAGATATTTGTTACTATGTATGAACCTTTTTTAATGATTACCATTGATAATGATGAAAAAAAGAAAACATGGCTGAAGCTTGTGGAATTTTTGGATTCTGTAGACGAAGTAGATGAAAATGATTATTTAATAAAAGAGTTTAATAAATCATCAGATACTTATAAATTAGATGAATTAAAAAAAATGATGGATTCTCAAATTAAAGACTTGTTAAATTACGATGAAAACACTAAGAATAACATGGTAAATCATCAAATTGAATTTGCAAAATCGCTAAAAGAGAACGAAGAAGTTAAAGAGAAATTTATCAAAGATATTGAAAAAACAAAGCAAATAATGAAGGTAATTGGATCAATTCAAAAAGATTTTGAAGAGTATTTATGCCTACTTAATAAAGATTATAAAAAATATAGAGAAAATACTACAAAGATGTTGTCTGACGTTAATGAAGCAGTAAAAGATAGACTAGGATTTACAACTAATGAATTAATAAAAACGTTCAATGAAAAAAATTAAAAAATCAGGCTATATTAGACTATGATATTAATCTTCTTATTTCTTCAGCTACTAAAAGTTATACACTATTGAAAAAACACTAAGAAACGCACTTTAATTATTTAATAAATTAGAGTGCGTTTTCTACTTTGCCCCTGGTTATACAGATGCTACCTTTACTCCTATTAAGCTCATGATTTTTGTTTAAAATTAAACAAAATATATACAATCATGGAAAAATAGAAAAATAAGGATTATAATATAATGCAATAGGATATACTATTGTAATTATTTTTTAGATAGCATAAAGATAAATGTATATGTAGGGTAAAGGGAAATAGTTTTTTAATATAAATTCAGTTAGGTGGTGAGCTATAAATATGTATAAGAAAAACATTTTAAAAAACGACAGTATAATTTTAAATATTATAATGGACACGCTTTATGATGGTATTATAGCTATTAATAAAGAAGGTTTCATTACAATGATTAGTAAAGGTTATGCTATGATTTTTAAAAAGAAAAGAGAGGATATTATTGGGAAGCACATAACAGAAATAGTTGAAGAAACAAGATTACCTAGGGTAGTCAAAACTGGACAAGCTGAAATAGCAGAGTTGCTAAAAATAGATAGTCAATACTTAATTGTCAGTCGTATACCTATTGTTAAAGATGGGGAAGTAATTGGAGCCATTGCAAAGATTATATTTAAAAGCATAAAAGATTTAAATGATATGCATGAACATATAAACGCAATGAAAAAACAACTTAAAGGATTAACTAATAATATATCCGCATTAAATAGAACAACTTATTCCTTTGATGATATCGTTGGAGAAGGGGTATTAATAAAAAGTGCAAAAAGATTTGCTGAAAAAGCTGCATGGAGCTCTTCAAATGTTTTACTATTAGGTGAAAGTGGGACGGGTAAAGAACTTTTTGCCCATGCTATTCATAAGGAAAGCAGAAGAAGGAATGGTGCTTTTATCAAAGTTAACTGCGGAGCTATTCCAGGAGAACTTCTTGAATCTGAACTCTTTGGATATGAAGGTGGTTCTTTCACAGGGGCAAAAAAAGAAGGAAAGATAGGTAAATTTGAATTAGCAGATGGTGGTACTATTTTTTTAGATGAAATAGGAGATATGCCAATATATATGCAGGTTAAACTTTTAAGAGTACTTCAGGAAAAGGAAGTTGAAAAAATAGGGTCAGATGGTCCTAAAAAAATAGATGTAAGAGTTATAGCAGCCACTAATCAAAATTTAGAACAATTAGTGAAAGAAGATAAGTTCAGAAAGGACTTATTTTATAGATTGAACGTTTTAACAATTAACGTTCCATCATTAAAAGAAAGAAGAGAAGATATTGAAACAATAGTTTATCATATTATTAATAAAATAAGTAACAAAGTAAGTAAATATATTGAGGGGATTTCAAATGAGGCTTTGGAATATATAAAAAGTTACAGTTGGCCAGGAAATATAAGAGAACTGGAAAATGTACTTGAAAGAGCAATAACAATTATTGAAAATGAAACAGTAATAGATGTAAAACATCTTCCTTCTAAAATAACAGAAATAAGAGAGTGTAAACCTGTTAGAAATCTTCAAGATATATTAAATGATACAGAAAAAGAAGCAATTTTAAATAGTATTAGTGTTGCGAAGGGAAATAAATCAAAGGCAGCACAACTTCTAGGCATAAGTAGATCAAGTTTATATGAAAAAATGTCAAAGTTGCATATAGATTAGAGTGACAAAATTAAAACTGAATTTACTATGTGTTAAGCGAGAAGATAAACTCAATTGATATTAGGAAGCTCCAAAAAATATTTTTTTGGGGCTTTTAGTTATATATTTAACAATTTGTTTATTTTTGACAGTTATTGTACGGAAAACTATACATTTTAAAAAAGTGAAATTGTTATAAATTTATCAATTGTATAGAAATGTAGACAACTTTAGATTGAAATTGTCTTGAATATAACACAAATATTAAAAGAAATACTGATTTTGTTAAATATTATATTTAATTAAAATTGTAGAAAGGCTAAATTACTGGTTTTAATAAGTAAAATATCTTTGGCAAGGTATTTGCTATATCTATTTCGGGATACAAAAATTATATTTCAAATCTTTCAAGCATATATATTTTATATCAGCTTATAGTATTGATAACATTTTCACATCAATAGTATAAGTTAACAAAGTAACATTTAAATCAATAGAGGGGGAGGAGATTAAAAATGAGAGAAGTAGTTATAGCAAGTGCAGTAAGAACGGCTATTGGATCCTTTGGAGGGACTTTAAAGGATGTAGCAGCAGTAGATTTAGGTGCTGTAGTAATAAAAGAAGCTTTAAATAGAGCAGGAGTTAAAGGTGAAGCTGTAGATGAAGTAATAATGGGAAACGTTTTACAAGCGGGACTCGGACAAAATCCAGCTAGACAAGCTATGGTTAATGCAGGTCTTCCGGTTGAAGTTCCAGCAATGACTATTAATAAGGTTTGTGGCTCAGGTCTAAGAGCAGTTTCTCTGGCTTGTCAAATAATAAAAGCTGGAGATGCAGATGTAATTGTAGCTGGTGGTATGGAAAATATGTCAAAAGCTCCATATCTTTTAAATAATGCAAGATGGGGACAAAGGATGGGTAATGGAGAGTTTGTTGACGAAATGGTAACTGACGGTTTAACAGATGTATTCAATAAATACCATATGGGAATAACTGCAGAAAATATAGCTCAGCAATGGGGAATAACCAGGGAAGAGCAGGATAAATTTGCTTTAGCATCACAAAAAAAAGCTGAAACAGCTATAAAAGAAGGAAAATTCAAGGATGAAATAGTTCCGGTAGTTGTTAAAAAGAAAAAACAAGAAATAATATTTGAACAGGATGAATTTCCAAGATTCGGTGCGACAATTGAAGCTTTAGCAAAATTAAAACCAGCTTTCAAAAAAGAGGGTACAGTTACTGCTGGCAATGCGTCAGGAATAAATGATTGTGCAGCAGCAATAGTTGTAATGAGCGCAGAAAAAGCTAAAGAGCTTGGAGTTAAACCTCTTGCTAAAATAGTTTCTTATGGACAAAGAGGTCTTGAACCATCAATAATGGGTTACGGACCATTCCATGCAACTAAGATAGCATTAGATATGGCAAATTTGAAAATAGAAGATATAGATTTAATTGAAGCTAATGAAGCATTTGCATCTCAAAGTTTAGCTGTTGCTAAAGACTTAAAGTTCAATATGGACGTAGTAAATGTAAATGGTGGAGCTATAGCACTTGGACATCCAATTGGAGCGTCAGGAACGAGAATACTTGTAACACTATTACATGAAATGGCAAGAAGAGATGCTAAAAGAGGCCTTGCAACTTTATGTATAGGTGGAGGAATGGGGACCGCTCTTATAGTTGAAAGATAGCAATCTTAAAATATAGAGGAGGATTAACATGGAATTTAAGAATATAATTCTTGAAAAAAATGATAAAATTGCAACCATATCTATTAACAGGCCTAAAGCATTAAATGCTTTAAACTCGGAAACCTTAAAAGAACTTGATTGTGCTGTTGACATGGTAGCTGAGGATGAGGGAGTGTATGCAGTTATTTTAACCGGTGCCGGTGAAAAGGCTTTTGTTGCTGGTGCAGATATCACAGAAATGAAAGATATGTCAGTAGCTGAAGGAAGAAAATTTGGAATGCTTGGAAATAAAGTATTTAGAAAATTTGACTTGTTAGATAAACCTGTAATAGCTGCAGTGAATGGATTTGCACTTGGAGGTGGCTGCGAACTTTCTATGGCTTGCGATATAAGAATTGCATCAACTAATGCTAAATTTGGACAGCCTGAAGTTGGTCTTGGAATAACACCAGGTTTTGGTGGAACTCAAAGATTAGCAAGAATTGCAGGAATGGCAGTAGCAAAAGAGTTAATTTTTACAGGAAGAATTATTAAAGCTGAGGAAGCTCTTAGAGTTGGTTTAGTGAATAAGGTTGTTGAACCAGATAAAGTTATGGAAGAAGCTATAAGCTTTGCAAATACAATAGCAGCACAAGCTCCCATAGCCGTTAAGTATTGTAAAGCTGCTATAAATAGAGGTATGCAGTGTGATATAGAAACAGCACTTATGTATGAATCAGAAGTGTTTGGAGAGTGTTTTGCAACTGAGGATCAAAAAGAAGGTATGACAGCCTTTGTAGAAAGAAGAGAAAAAAGCTTTAAAAATAAGTAGGAGGTAATTTCATATGAATTTCGCACCAACAAAGGAACAAGAATTAGTAAGACAGATGGTTAGAGAATTCGCTGAAAAAGAAGTTAAACCAATAGCATCTGAAATAGATAGAACAGAAGAGTTTCCTATGGAAAATGTAAAGAAGATGGCTAAGTATGGAATGATGGGCATTCCATTTTCAAAAGAATATGGTGGAGCAGGAGGAGACACTCAATCATATATTATGGCAGTTGAAGAGTTATCAAAGGTATGTGCTACAACAGGTGTTATACTTTCAGCGCATACTTCATTGTGTGCTTCATTAATAAATGAATTTGGAACAGAAGAACAAAAACGAAAATATTTAGTACCACTTGCAAAGGGCGAAAAACTCGGTGCATTTGGCTTGACAGAACCAAATGCAGGTACTGATGCAGCAGGACAACAGTCAGTTGCAGTTCTTGAAGGAGATCACTATGTGTTAAATGGATCAAAAATATTCATAACTAACGGTGGAAAGGCTGATATATTTGTAGTATTTGCTATGACTGATAGAAGCAAGGGCGTTAAGGGGATATCCGGATTTATAATTGAAAAAGGATTCCCTGGATTTTCAATAGGAAAAGTAGAAGATAAGATGGGTATAAGAGCATCATCAACAACTGAGCTTATATTTGAGGACTGTATAGTTCCAGCTGAAAATTTAGTTGGAAAAGAAGGAAAAGGCTTTGGCATAGCAATGAAAAGTCTTGATGGAGGAAGAATTGGTATAGCAGCTCAAGCATTGGGAATAGCTGAAGGAGCCTTTGAAGAGGCAAAAAATTATATGAAGGAAAGAAAACAATTTGGTAAATCACTTGATAAATTCCAAGGTTTAAGCTGGATAATGGCAGATATGGATGTTGCTATTGAATCCGCAAGACATCTTGTTTATCTTGCTGCATGGAAGAAAGATAACAAACTTCCATATAGCGTTGATGCGGCAAGAGCAAAACTTCATGCTGCAAATGTTGCTATGGATGTTACTACTAAAGCTTTACAGTTATTTGGTGGATATGGATACACTAAAGACTATCCAGTTGAAAGAATGATGAGAGATGCTAAAATAACTGAAATATATGAAGGAACATCACAGGTTCAAAGGATGGTTATTTCCGGAAATATATTTAGATAACGAGGAGGATATTAGACAATGAATATAGTTGTTTGTATAAAACAAGTTCCAGATACAAATGAAGTTAAAATTGACCCAAAGACAGGGACGCTCATAAGAGAAGGAGTTCCATCAATAATGAATCCAGATGACAAGAATGCATTGGAAGAGGCTTTAGCAATTAAAGATAATCACGGGGCACATGTAACAGTAATTACAATGGGACCTCCACAAGCTAAAAATGCTTTGATTGAAGCAATAGCAATGGGAGCAGACGAAGCTATACTTATTACAGATAGAGCTTTTGCAGGTGCCGATACTTTGGCTACTTCTTATGCTCTTGCTAGTGCATTAAAGAGACTTGGCTATGATATAGTGTTTGCTGGAAGGCAGGCCATTGATGGGGATACTGCACAGGTTGGACCAGAAATTGCTGAGCATCTTAATATTCCTCAAGTAACCTATGTCGAAAAGGTTGAAGAAGTAGGAGAAGGATATATAAAAGTTAGAAGAGCTTGGGAAGATGGCTATGAAATAATAAAAGTTAAAACTCCTGCACTTTTAACAGCAATAAAAGAATTAAATATTCCAAGATATATGCATATGTCTAAAATATTTGGTGCTTTTGATAAAGAAATAAAAGTTTGGACTGCAGATGATATATATGTTGATAAAAGCCTTCTTGGACTTAATGGTTCACCAACAAGAGTTATGAAATCAGCAACTAAAGAAGCTAAAGGAAGTGGAGAATTGGTGGCTAAACCAGTTAAAGAAGCAGTAGAGTACACAGTTTCAAAATTAATTGAAAATCACTATATTTAGTTTGGAGGAATCTTAGATGAATATATCGGAACATAAAGGTGTATGGGTATTTGCAGAGCAGAGAGACGGGAAGCTTCAAAAAGTATCCCTTGAACTACTTGGAAAGGGAAGAGAAATTGCAGATAAATTAGGTACTGAACTTACTGCAGTTGTACTTGGATATAATACTCAAGACATAGCAGATAACTTGCTATCCTATGGAGCAGATAAAGTTCTTGCTTGTGACAATAAATTTTTATCACACTATTCAACAGATGCCTATACTAAAGTTATTTGTGACTTAGCTCTGGAAAAGAAGCCAGAAATAATATTCATAGGAGCTACATTTATAGGAAGAGACTTAGGACCAAGAGTTTCTGCAAGATTACACACAGGCTTAACTGCTGACTGTACTGGGCTTGACATAGATCCAGAAACTAATAACCTCATGATGACTAGACCAGCTTTTGGTGGAAATCTTATGGCTACAATAGTTTGTGGAAAGCACAGACCTCAAATGTCAACTGTAAGACCTGGAGTTTTTTCAAGACTAGAAAAAGATAACTCAAAAATAAACCCAGAAAAAATTCAAAAAGTAGATATTAAATTGACAGAAGAAGACATAAGAACAAAGACAGAAGAGGTAGTAAAGCTTTCAAAAAATATAATGGATATAGGAGAAGCTTCAGTACTTGTATCTGGTGGAAGAGGCGTTGGAAATGCAGAAAATTTCTCGATGCTTGAAGAGCTTGCTAAAGTTTTAGGTGGTACAGTAGCTGCCTCAAGAGCCGCTGTAGATATTAATTGGGCTGATAAGGCTATTCAAGTTGGACAGACTGGTAAAACTGTAAGACCTAAATTATATATTGCCTGTGGAATTTCTGGTGCAATTCAACATTTAGCTGGAATGCAGGACAGTGAATTTATAATAGCTATTAATAAAAATCCAGATTGTCCTATAATGAAGGTTGCAGACCTTGCGATAGTTGGAGATTTAAATAAAGTTTTACCAGAACTAACAGCTAAAATTAAAGCTCATAAAGAAGAAGCTGCCATATAGTAACTTTGTTTTTAATGGCATGTTTTTAGATTAGAACGTTGATTTGAAAAAAACAGTGTATCTAAGGCTTGAATTAGTGAAGCGGACATGCCATTTATATAATTTTTATCCGATAAGAATCAAATGGAGTTAAAACCCCATTTGATTTAAGTTTCATTTTATAAATGGGGGGGAAGTTAAATGAAAAAGATATGTGTATTAGGCGCAGGTACTATGGGAGCAGGTATTGCACAAGTATTTGCAGCTAAAGGATATGAAGTTGTACTAAGAGATATTAAAGATGAATTTGTGGAAAGAGGCATTTCTGGAATAAAGAAAGGTCTTTCAAAATTAGTAGCTAAGGGAAAAATGGCACAAGGAGATGCAGATGCTATAGCTAATAGAATAACAGGAACAACTGACTTAAATTTGGCAGCTAACTGTGATTTAGTAGTAGAAGCAGCAGTTGAAAATATGGATATAAAGAAAAAAATATTTGGAGAGTTAGATGAAATATGTAAACCAGAAACTATACTAGCATCAAATACATCTTCACTTTCAATAACTGAAGTTGCAGCAGCAACTAAAAGAGCAGATAAAGTTATAGGAATGCACTTCTTCAACCCAGCTCCAGTAATGAAGCTTGTAGAAATAATTAGAGGAATGGCTACATCACAAGAGACTTTTGATGCAGTTAAAGAGATGTCAATTTCTATAGGAAAAGACCCTGTAGAAGTAGCAGAGGCTCCTGGTTTTGTTGTTAATAGAATACTTATTCCTATGATAAATGAAGCTTGTGGAATATTAGCTGAAGGAATAGCTAGTGCTGAGGACATAGACAAAGCTATGATGCTTGGTGCAAATCATCCAATGGGACCACTAGCGCTAGGTGATCTTATAGGCTTAGATGTTTGCCTTGCAATAATGGATGTATTATATAAAGAGACTGGAGATTCAAAATATAGAGCTCACTCATTGTTAAGAAAATATGTAAGAGCTGGATGGCTTGGAAGAAAGACTTCAAAAGGATTTCATAACTATGCAAAATAAGCTTTTATTATAGAGTATCTCAAATAAATTACTGCGGGCTCAATGGTTTATTGTTTGAAAAGCTAAAAATATTCATTCTAACGAAGTAAGATAAAAAAGCTAAACTGTAGTCTAAGGACTTACAGTTTAGCTTTTTTATTTTAAGGAAACTTATCTAATATATTTTAGTTATAAAGTAAAATTTCCAAGGGTTTAAGAAATTGAAACTTTGTTGAAAATATAGTTTGTATGACAAATTTTGTTGTATTTACGCCTATATTAATATATAATGGATATAATTGGTTATAAAGATTTAATAATTTTTAACTTTATAAGAGATTAGTAAAGTGTTATATTATAACTTTTGAAAAATATGTTATATTCTAAGTATATTAAAGTTTAGCTATTTTTGCTTTTCAGGAGGAATGTAATTTATGACACAACAAGAATATGAGCAAGAACCAAGGTATGTTATAGAATCAAAAAAAAGATGCATAGAATTGGGTATGGATCCTAATGAGCTTAGAATCCCCAAAGAGATTATGTCAGAATTTAAATTAGAAAATAAAAAAGAAGCTTATGAAGAAATTTTAGATGTAGTAAAATTTTTTAGTAAAAAAATAATAAAGTCATTAGATGGTACCCCTATATTAATAGTAATATCAGATGAAAATGGTTATTTGCTAGATATGGTTGGAGATGAAACAATAAAATCCACTATGACTCAACTAGGTATCAGGCAAGGTGTTCTATTTTGTGAAAATAATTTGGGTACAAATGTAGTCAGTTTAACTCTAAAGCAAAATCATCCAATACAATTAGTAGGAACTAATCACTTTCATACATTTTTACACAACATTGCTTGTTATGGAATGCCATTTCATGATACGGACAGTAATCGCATTTTAGGAAGCATATGTATTATGACAGAAGTGAGTCTTCATAATCCATTTTTTCTAATGACATTAACAACAGTAGTTGATGCTATAGAACGTGAGCTATTACTTAGAAAACAGAATCGTAAGCTTAATATAATGAACCAAATTATGTTAAGCAAAACTAGAAATGCAATTATTATCACAGATGCAAATGGGAAAGTGTTAGAATTTAATGAATTTGCAGAAAAAATATCTGGTTTTGATAAAGAGGAAATAGTAGGGAAAAGTATTTTTGATTCTCCAATAACAGGTGATCTTTTTAAAGATGTATTAAATAATCAAAAACAGTATAAAGATGTTGAGATAAAGTTCAAAAATAATAATAACGAACAATATGTTTGTCTTGTTGATGCGCAATCTATTCATGATGAAAATTTAAATATAATAGGTGCTTTTGGACAATTTAGGGATATTACAGAAAGATATTTAGCAGAGGAAAAATATAATTATTTAGCACATCACGATGAGTTAACTGGACTACCAAATAGACGGTATTTTCATGAAATAATGAATAAATACATTGACAATAAGATTTGCCAATCTAGGAATATGTCACTTGTATTTTTAGATTTAGATAAATTAAAAATGATTAATGATAAGTTTGGTCACTCAAAGGGTGATTTATTAATAAAAGAAGCTGCAAATATACTAAAAGAATGCTTAAACAAAGATGATCATATTTTTCGTGCTGGTGGAGATGAATTTATATTATTATGTTTTGATATTAAAAATAACGAACAAGCAACCGAACTAGCAGAAAAAATTATCAATGCTTTTAATAGAACAATTGTAATTGATGGCCATCAATTACATATAACGCCAAGCTTAGGAATCGTTTTATATGAAGATAATCCAGCGAACTACGAAGATAGTTTAATTTATGCGGATAATGCTATGTATAAAGCAAAATCTAATGGAAGAAATGGGTATGTAATTTACAATTCGATTTTAGAAGAATCCTATAAAGATAAGTTGACACTAAAGATGGATATGGAAAAAGCTTTAGAAAATAATGAATTTATTCTACATTATCAACCACAAGTGGATATACAAAATGGCAAAATAATTGGTGTTGAAGCATTGATCAGATGGAATCACAAAGAAAAAGGAATGATTTTTCCAGATAAATTTATTCCTATAGCAGAAGAAACAGGATTAATTACTAAAATAGGTGAGTGGGTATTAAGAGAAGCTTGTTCTCAAGCTAAGAAGTGGCAAAATATCAATTTACCACTCATAAAAATAAGCGTAAATTTATCAACGCAACAATTTCTAAAAAGTGGTTTAACTAAAGTTATTAAAGATGTTTTATCTGAAACGGGACTTGATCCAATAAATTTAGAACTAGAAATAACTGAAAGTATGACAATGAAAGTTGACTATGCAATAAGAACATTAAAAGAATTAAATGATTTAGGGGTGAAAATTAGTATTGATGATTTTGGAACTGGATATAGTTCGTTAAATTATTTAAAAAAGTTCTGCATTGATTACTTAAAAATTGATAAATCTTTTGTTAAAGATATTATGAATAATGAAAATGATGCAAAGATAGTTGAGACAATTATTTCTATGGCACATAGCTTAGGTTTAAAGGTTATAGCAGAAGGGGTTGAAGATAAAGAGCAATTAAGATTCTTACAATCACGTCATTGTGATTTTGTACAAGGTTATTATTTTAGTAAACCCATACCTGCAGATGTTTTTGAAACGGGATTTTATAATTTACAAAAAACATTTAAAGAAAAATATTAGTTGACATAAGGGGATGGAAGAATGAAAAGTATAGCATGGATCTTAGCATGGCATTTAAAAAAATGGGGAATCGATCACGTTTTTGGTATACCTGGAAAGCCTGTTGTTCCTTTAATTATTGAATTAGACAAACAAGATATCAATTTTATTTTAAATAAACATGAATGTGGCTCAGGTTACGCTGCTGCAGGTTATTCATTAATGAACAAGAAACTAGGTGTAGCTATTGGAACTTCAGGTCCTGGTGGTACAAACTTATTAACCGCTGCAGGGCAGGCAAAAGCTTATCACATTCCAGTATTATTTATTACTGGGCAACAAAATATAAATGATGTTGGGAAAGCATTAGGGCAGGATTCTACTATTTTTGGTACAGATTTAGTTAAAATGTTTGAGCCGGTTACTAAATTTAGTGTTAGAATTGAAAGAGCAGATCAGTTTAAGAGATATTTACAGCATGCGTTGGAAAAAGCTTACTTTGGGGTAAAGGGGCCAGTCCATTTATCTATACCATCTGATATACTTAATGAACAAATAGAAGAATTTGAGCTTGAGTTACCTAATAACATTCCTCAGATAAATTCCTCTAGGTTAGATGAATTTATTGATAAGCTTAATAATGCTAAAAAACCTGTAATTTTAGCAGGTAAGGGTGTTCATTCAAGTTTAGCTTATGAAGAAGTTAAAAATTTATCTGAACTATGGAATATACCAGTTATGACTACGCCAGGTGGAAAGGGGACATTTGTTGAGAATCATCCATTATCACTTGGTGCTTTGGGATTAGGCGGTACAGAAAGATCATCTGAATATATTAAGCAAGAAATAGATTTAATGATTGTAATTGGAAGTAAACTATCAGATATGTCTCTAGTTGGCATATCAACAGAAAATTATCCTAAAGAAGTTATTCATTTAGATTACGATCCTACATTTATAGGTAAATCTCTATCAGTTCAAACACTCCCTATTATAGGTGACATTAAAACAAATTTACAGTTAGTATTAGACAAGGCTAAAGATAGAATAAAAAATGATTATAATTTATTAGAGGAGGAATATGAGATTAAAAATAGTAATAATCATTCTTATATGTCAGCTATTGAAGCTATAGAGATAATAAGACAAGAGTTGCCAGAGGATTCTATTGTTTTTGGAGATGATGGGAGTCATTCATTTTATGCAATAAAGCATTTTAATATCAGAAAACCTGGTACATTCTTTTTTGACGATGTATTTGGAGCTATGGGACATGCTATAGGTTACTCCATAGGTGCCCAATTGGCAAGTTATAATTCTAAAATTATTTGTCTAACCGGTGATGGATGTACTTTTATGCACGGCACTGAAATATCCACAGCAGTAAATTATAATATTCCAGTTACTTTTATAATATTAAATAACGGAAGATTAGATATGGTTGATAAAGGTATGCAAAAGCATTTAGGAAAAGCAATAGGAACCACTTACAATGTACCATTAAATATTAAAAAATTTGGTGAGTCAATGGGAGTAAAATCATATAAATGTTGTAATCGATTTGAATTAAGAGAAGCTCTACAAATTTCAAATTTACATAACGAAACAATTATAATAGAAGTTATGGTTGATCCATATGAAATACCACTAACTATGAAAAGAGGTTAAGGAAATGAATAAAGATTATCAAAAAGGAATTGATATATTAAAAGAAATGACAGATATAAATGGCCAACAGACCATAAAATCTTTAGGAGAGATATTCCCTGATTTTGAAGAAAAAATGATTGCTTTTGGATTTGGTCAAATATATTCAAGAGAAAATTTGGATTTAAAAACAAGAGAGGTTGTAACTATAACGGCTCTTATAACACAAGGTGCATTTGAACAATTAGATTTTCATATAAAAGCAGCGCTTAAAGTTGGATTGAAGCCAGAAGAAATATTAGAAATTATTTTGCATTGTGCAGCATATGTAGGATTTCCTAAGGCTTGCAGCGCTTTAGTAATTGCAGGTGAAATTTTTAAAAACAATAAAGCTTAAATTATAAGATTAATATAAAGTGGAAAAAGGCTATGAAGGAGCTGATTTAAATTGGAAACTTCATGGTCTTTTTTGTGCTTTACATAATATGAACTTTATTTTTAGCGTAACTAACTCTGTAGAATATAATTCCGACTATAAAGGTGATTAAAATGTCAATGTATGAATCATGCATAACAGAAATACAGTTCTATTGTGATGATGATTATGTACTGGAAAGGAAAAACGGATTGAATTTATATAACAAAATATTAGAAAAAATAGATAAAAGTTACCTTAATGATATGGATATTGAGATAATTGCAGCCATGAACTATACAAAGGAGATAGGAAATGAGTTCATTGGATAATAAAAAAATAGATAATTTATTGAAAGAGATGAATAAATAAAAATTTAATACATAAGGAAATGCTTCTTCATATAGATGAGAGTGTAATAGATGCTGGCACAGCTGCAGTGCTTACGAATAAACTACTTCCGCTCTATCAAAATTAAAGCAACAAGTTTAATAATTATTTGTACAGATCAGATGAAATGCATAAGAGAGCATTATAGTCTATAATCTCATAATAAGCTTCTCTCTTTTTTATAATACTTTTTTCACATAATATTTTTAAGCTCCTCAATAGATGTCTGTAACTTGTGCCTAATAACTCGGATACTTCAGTCAAATTCTCATTGAATACCACAATTTTTCTATCCTCAATTTCTATTAAAGTTTTTGACGCTATAATAAAACTAGCTAATCTATTTTCAAGTGGATAGCTTAAATTTATAGAACTATTCTTGGATAATCTTTCTAATTTATTACCTAATGATTCACAAATTAAAAGTAGGAAATTTATATCTTTCATCAAATTTTCTTTGATAATTTTAGTTGATATACCTATGCAATAGCAATCTTTTATAGCTTGAATACTCGATATTGCTGGCACTAATTTTATAATTTCTACTTCTCCAATTAATTCTAATGGACTGTAAAAACACACAAGCATGTTTTTACCATTTTTTAATGTTGTGTAAACCTTCGCCTTACCTCTTACAAAAAATAAAAGATAATTTGTCTCCTCGCCTTCTTTACAAATATGTTATCCTTTTTTAAATAATATAAGTTCTAAGTAAGTTGGTATATCTCCATTAAAAAACTTCTCAATATTGTACTGCTGTATATATCTATTTAGCATAGAAGTATTCTTTATCTTTTTCATAATCAAATTACCTCCATATAATGCTTAGCTCACTTTTTTATTCCATTATGACATATGTCATACACTATATCAATACATTTATGCTACACTACTTTCGACGAGGAGGTTAAAATACAAAATATGTATAATAAAGTTTTAGAGTCAACAGATTATATGATAAATTATGCTTAAAAGTTTAAGGAGGTACTAAAATGAACAATATGTATGATAAAGTTACAGAATCTGCAAGATATATAGGAAATAAGGTTACAAACTTTAAACCTGAAATTGCAGTTATTCTTGGTTCAGGATTAGGTGATTTAGTAAACGTATTAGAAGATAAAGAATATATAGATTACAAAGATATTCCAAACTTTCCTCAATCAACAGTTGAAGGTCATGAGGGTAGATTAGTATTTGGAAGGATAAAAGGAATAGATGTATTAGCAATGCAAGGAAGATTTCATTACTATGAAGGATATACTATGAAAGAAGTTACTTATCCCGTATATGTAATGCAGCAATTAGGTATAAAAAAACTTATAGTTACCAATGCTTGCGGAGGAATAAATACTAGTTTTAATCCTGGCACACTAATGCTTATAAAGGATTTCATAAATTTATTTGGAACTAATCCACTAATTGGAGTTAATGATCAAAGATTTGGACCAAGATTTCCTGATATGTCTGAGCCATACAAACTAGAATTGATAGACAAAGCAAAAACATTAGCTGATGAACTTGGTATTGAATATAAAGAAGGAATTTATGCTGGTTTTATGGGCCCTTACTATGAAACAGCCGCAGAAATAGTATCTATAGGCAGGCAAGGGGCTGATGCTGTAGGAATGTCAACTGTTCCTGAAACTATAGCTGCTAATTATCTAGGAATAGATGTGCTTGGCATAGCGTGCATTACAAACATGGCCACAGGAATACAAAAGTATAAACATTCACATGAAAGAGTTGTAGCAACAGCTAAAAAGGTTTCAGCGGACTTATGTACCTGGGTAGCTAAGATAATAGAAAATGTAGAATAGGAACTTATGTAGATGGAGGTTCTTGGGAAGTTTAGGTTAAGCAAAAACAATTGAAAAGAAATACAGAGCAAATGTAATAGTACTAAAATACCAGAGCAACCTCTGGTATTTTTCATATTGATTAAAAACGTCTATGTTTTAAAACATAGGCGTTAACTTATCACTTAATATATTATGCAGCAGTATTGCATATTCCAATATATGGATTATGAATAATAATAATCTTACTATTCATTTAGAAAATACTTTGAAAATAGAATTCAAAAATACGCTGAACCCCCTTTTGTTTTCATTGTTATGCAATTATGTTAAAATCTAATTGATGGAAAAATTGGTCGAGGCATAGATACTATTGTCGATATAAGTGATATAGATATCCAACTTCGATAATTGACTTAATCAAGGTATTCATAGGGGTACATCTGACAGTACATTTAATGATTTTATGTTAGCTCTTGACGAAGCTGCTTTAGAACTTCAACAATCTTGAATACTGTTTGAGCACAGCGAGTTTATTTAAGATTGTTGAGGTTCTTAGCAGCAAGCCCTAGAGATAACTAAAATTATTAACAGTACAGAAGAGGTACCCCTATGAATATCTCTAATAAGTCAAGCACCCAAGTTGGATATCTATATAACAAGAGGAGGTAAAGTATGAGTGTTGTAACAAGTGTGAGTACGACGATTTTTATTTTAAATATAATATTTTCTATAGTATTGATATTTTTTGAAAGAAGAAATCCTTCAACTACGTGGGCTTGGCTATTGATATTTATGTTAATTCCAATTGGTGGTTTTATAATCTATTTACTTTTTGGAAGGAATATAAGTAGGCAGAAGATTTTTGATAAGAAGGTTTTAAGGGATGAAGCTAAAAAGAGATATTTAGAAAATATTAGAGAAGAGTATGAATATGATTTGTCAACCTATGAGCATAGAGATTTAATTAATATGAACTACAAGCAATCAGGAGCAATCTATACACAAAATAATGATGTAACTTTGTATATTGAAGGAAATGAAAAATTTGATGCTCTTATTAAAGCTTTAGAAGGTGCAACAAAATTTATTCATATGGAATATTATATATTTCGACCAGACGATATAGGAAAGAAGCTATTAAATATTTTAATGAGTAAAGCTAAGGAAGGTGTAGAGGTAAGATTTTTATTTGATGCAATGGGGTCAAATAGCTTAAATAATAAGAAGTATTTAAATGAATTGACAAGTGCAGGGGTTGAATATGCAGCTTTTTTTCCAGGCATGATGCCATACATAAATAGAAGAATTAATTATAGAAATCATAGAAAAATAGTAGTAGTAGATGGAGAAATAGGTTTTGTAGGTGGCTTCAATATTGGTGATGAGTATTTAGGTAAAGATAAAAATATAGGTTATTGGAGAGATACTCATGTGAAAATTATAGGACAGGCAGTATATGGATTAGAGAAAAGATTTTTACTAGATTGGAGCTATGCTAAAAATTGTGAGATAGAAGATATATTTAGGTATTTTCCAAAGGGTAAAAACTTAGTGGATGGAAAAATAGGAATGCAAATAGTTACAAGTGGGCCAGATCATAAGGAACAGCATATAAGAAACGGTTATATAAAAATAATAAATAAGGCAAAAGAAAGTTTATTTTTACAAACTCCATATTTTGTACCGGATGATACATTGTTAGAAGCTTTAAAGATTTCAGCTTTATCTGGAGTAGATGTTAGAATTATGATACCAGGAAATCCAGATCATAAGTTTATGGCTTGGGCTGCAAATTCTTATATATTGGAGCTTTTAAATGTGAATGTAAAGGTATATTTATATGAAAAAGGATTTATTCATGCTAAAACTATGATGGCAGATGGCGCTGTTTGCAGCATTGGTACAGCAAATATGGATATTAGAAGTTTTAAATTAAACTTTGAGGTTAATAGTTTTATATATAATAGTGAATTTACAAAAGGACTAGAGGACAGCTTTAAGGAGGATATTAAGTATTGTAGACAGATAAATAAAGAAGAGTTTATAAAAAGACCGTTAATTGAGAAAGCAGCGGAGTCAATAGTTAGACTTATTTCACCAATTTTATAGTTGTAACACAGTCAAAAGTAAGTATAGAATTATATATTTTAGAAATAAGTATTACATTAACATTAGGAGGTAAGTTATGGAGCTGAAAATGTTTAATTTTATTGAAGAGGTCATAGGGTGTTTAGAAGAAATAAATGATGAATTACAAGATAAAGCTAAGGATTTAGAGATATATTTTGAAAAATTATTAGAAAATAATAATGATGGAGATATAAAGGTAAATTCAAGAGTAAAGTCTTCTTCTAGCTTGAGAGAAAAAATAATAAGGAATAATTATTATAAAAAGTACAAGTCAGGAGAGGAGGTTATTTCAAATCTTTCAGACTTGATTGGAGTCAGAGTAGAATGTAGATTTATTGAAGATGAAATGGTAATATTTAAAATTCTAAAAAGGCTTTTTAACAAAAGAAATGCTGATGGATATTATTACAATGAATTAAATGAAAATATTAGATTAGAGTTATCTGGCAAACAGCCACAGGAACAAAAAAATGGGTTTGAAATCTTTAGAATAGATGGAGTTTATGAAATAAATGATAGAATAATTAGATTTGAACTTCAAATTAAATCCTTGGTTAATATATTTTGGGGTGAGCTTGAGCATAAAATAGTATATAAAGATCATAACTACAGAATAGCAGATGGCTTTTTAAAAGAACTGATGGGATCCATTAAGAAAAACCTTACAATGATAGATAATCAGCTTCTTATGATTTATAATCAGTTTAATAGTATAAATAGTATAGATCCTATGATGAGAAAGTCTAAAGTAGAAATATTTCTTTCGAAAATTATTTATGATATATTTTCAGCAAAAATGCAAAATAACATTGGCTTTGGAGTCGATTTTAAAGAATCCTGTGATACCATAATGAAGTATATTTTTAGAACTAGAAATGCTGAAAATTTGGATGATTATAATAAAACAATGGTAAAAACAATGGATAGATTAAATAGTATTGGCAAAAATGATGTGAATTTTAATAGTGAGATAGAATTTGAAAGAGAGATACATTTTGAAGATGCTTTCTCTAATAAGATCGGATATATCATATTAAATTCAATAAATAATGAATTTCAATGGAATTTGTTTTTTAGAATATTATTTGAAATAGAGCTTGGAAATAATGCTGAGGATTTTGAGACATTTATAAAATTTGTAAGAACTAGATTTTATGAAAATGATAGTTTTTTAAGGTTACATTCAATTTTAAATGAAGAAGAGTTTGAAGGTGTAAAAAATGATATTATGCTGACCATAGCACATAGTTTTGAAATTGTAGACTCTATAGAGTTTATATATGATAATAATATTGATGAAATAAATGAAGTAATAACTTCTCTTATAGATTTAATATGTGAAAAGATAAGTACATATGAGGAATGGGAAAAAACTCGTGATATAGGGCTAAATCTATTGCATTTTAAAGTTCTATCTATTTTCAATTGTAAGGTTGAAACCTATAAAGTAAAAGAACTTATTGAGATGGTTAAAAGTGGTGCTTACAAAATAGAAATAAGTAAAAGCATTTTAAAATATATAGATAAATTAGATGAGATGGATAAGATTAAAGCTGAAGAAGCGGTAAGACTTTTTAAAATTAAGTTATAAGAAGTTCGAGGTGAAGTTCTCGCTATGGGGTGTTAGTGGCGATATACATCGGATAAAGCATTTCAAATAAATAGCTGTAAGTATAATTCCAATGCGGCAATATAAAAAGCTAAACTGTGACCTAAGGACTCACAGTTTAGCTTTTTATATTTAACGAATGAAAAAAATATTGTTATTATCAAAAATGTGATATAATAAATCTACATATTTTTTGAGCAAAGGGGGCTAAAAGTGAAGAGAACCATTAGTTTTATAGAAAAAAACATAAAAGAACTTATAAAAGATAAATTTTTTATGACAGCAGTAGTAGGCACATTAATACAATATATTCTATTTATCTTGCTTTTATCCGATGGAAATGCAGTAAGTATAAATTTTAGAACTGCTATTTTAGGGATACTTCCAATATTAATATATATAGTATTTGCGTTAATACCCTATTCTTTTGGATTTTTATTTAAGGGTATAGCACAAAATGTGTTTATGATAATAATGAATATACTTATTTCATTATTATTGATACTGGACTTATGGTATTATAGAAGCAATAGTTCATTTTTAAATTACTATATGTTTAAAATGACAGCTAATTTAGAAAGATTAACTCCAAGTATACTCGCAATGTTTAGAACAATAGATTTGATATTTTTAATAAACGCTGTAATTCTTATAGCAATTTTTATAAAAAATATAAAGTCTTATAAGAATGTTAGAAGAAGCCTAAATAAGTTTGGCATATTGTTCTTAATTCCAAACTTATATCTAGCCTATAATCATGTCAAAGTAGATAAATTTCAAAGAGGATATGCTTATCAATATTTATTTAAAAGATCATGGTCACAAAACCAAAGCATGTATTATTTAACGCCAATAGGTTATCACCTATATGATTTATACAATTACAGCAAAGATAACACATCTTATATCATGTCTCAGCAGGAGAAAGACTCAATAAAAAGATACTTTAGTTCAAAAGAGAAAAATCTTAAACCAAATAGTTATAATGGAATTTTTAAAGGAAAAAATCTGATTGTTATTCAAGTAGAGTCAATGGAAAACTTTATTATAAACGAAAAAGTAAACAATCAAGAAATAACACCTAACTTAAATAAATTGCTCAGTAATTCACTTTATTTTTCCAATTATCATGAGCAAACCTATAATGGTACAACCTCTGATGCTACTTTTGTTTCTAATACTTCTATGCTTCCTGTATTAATAGGAAATAATAATTTTAATTATCCATATAATGATTATAATTCATTACCAAACCTATTAAAGAAGGAAGGCTACTATACTTATTCGATGCATGGAGAAAAAGGTAGTTATTGGAATTGGATGGCAGCAGAAAAACACATGGGCTTTGATAACTGTTTAGACATAACAAATTTTAATGCAGACGAAATAATAGGGATAAATTTAAGTGATAGAAGCTTTTTATCACAAGCGGTGGGAAAGATAGAAAAACAAAAGGAGCCCTTTTATACTTTCATGATAACGGAAACTAGCCACAGCCCTTTTGTTATTCCAAGAGACCAGGTAACTATTGATTTATCAGATAATTTAAAAGGAACTAAGATGGGTGGGTTTATAGAAAGCATACATTATACAGACGCAATGATAGGAAAGTTTATACAAGACCTTGATAAAAAAGGTATGTTAGAAAATACTATAGTGGCTATATATGGCGACCATGAAGGTGTTCACAAGTTTTTTGGTGGAGAAGTAAAAGATATTAACGGAATACCAGATAAATGGAGAAATAATGATAGAAGAGTACCTTTAATAATATATTCGAAGAATTTTCACGGTAAAGAATTTAAGGTTAATGGTGGACAAGTAGACTTTCTCCCAACGATTAGTTATTTAATGGGTATAAAAGAAAACAATTATATTGGCACTGCATTAGGTAGAAATCTTTTAAATACTAATTTAGATTATGCAGTGCTAACTAATAAATCTTATGTAGGAAAAGAAATTTCTAGTGAAGAGAAGAAGGAATATATTAATATACTACAGCAATCAAATGATATGATAAAAGCTAACTATTTTAAAGAAAGGCAGTAAAGAATGAATAGTAATTTGGAACAAAATGTAGTAAGTACTTCAAGTGGATTGCAAGAGGCAATAACCGTAAAATACAGAGAAGGTATAAAATCCTTATTTATTTTTCTGCATTTATTAATACCAATATTATCTGTAGAAAGTTTATTCAGCTGGTGTATTGGTATTTGGGGGTCATATAAAATTATAAATATATATAAAAATGTAGAAAAAAATAAAACGGAACAGGCAATAAAAGTTTTAATAGTATTATGGACAATTGCTATAGCATATAATATTTTAGTTTATTATGTAACAAAGATAGTTGTAGCTAAAATAGTTTAGTTAAAATGGATTAATGGGGCTGCTGCATTAAGAATAAATACTACAATATATTGTTCTAATTTTAAATTTGAAGAACAATGTATTGTATGTAAATTCTTTAATACAACAGCCCCATTTTGGCGTACCTAAAATTTCACAGTATTATATATAGCTGAATAGTTACAAGTCTATCTTACTAATGTATTATTAAAATATAATAGAAAAATTTGAGAATATATAAATTTTCATTCGTTATATAAAGTGTAAAAGCTTTTACAACAACACCTTTTAGTAAGGAGAGAGTTTATGAAATCAGACGAGAAAAATTACATACAAAGGCTAAAAGATGGGAAGGAAGATGCTTTAGATTATATAGTTGACAATTATCTCCCGTTAATTAAAGGAACTATATATAAGGTTCTTGCTTCACTTAAAGATGAAGGACTTATAGAGGAATGTATAAATGATGTGTTTCTTTCTGTTTGGAGAAATGCAAATAAGTTTCACGGTGATGATAGTGAGTTTAAGAAATGGCTTTATATTATATCTAAGTTTAAGGCTATTGATTATTACAGGTCAAGAGTAAAAAAGGCTGAGGAAGTTTTAGAGGCTATTGAAGTTGTGGACAAAAGCTCTGTAGAAGATGATTTAATTACTATGGAGAATAGGAGTGAGGTAATAGAACTAATTAATAGTCTAGGAAAGATTGATAGAGATATTTTTATTCTTAAATTTTTCCTTGGCTATAAATCAGAGGATATAGCTAAAAAACTTAATATTACCAAGGCTTCCGTAGATAATAGAATCTACAGAGGAAAGAGAAAATTAAAGGAAAAAGCATTAAACTTGGAGGTGATTTAATATGAAGGATATTTATGAAATGCTTAATGATATAGAAGTAGATGAAAAGGAATTTGAAGAAATGCCTGTAAGTGAAATAGAAAAGGAAAGAGTTAAGAAGAATATAAAAGAAGCTTTAAGTAAGGAAAAGTCAATAACTAAGAAAAGATTTATCAGTAAGAAAAAGATTTCTATAGCTGCTGCAATTACTATGATTTTCATATCTTCTGCTATAGTGGTAAACCCAGCATTAGCTACTAGCGTTCCAATAATCGGAGAATTATTTAAAAGAGATTTAGTTAGTGTAAATGAAAAATACGATAATTACCTTGATGTAATTGGTAAGACCAAGTCCTGTGAAGGTATTGACGTTACCTTTGAAAGTGCGGTAGCGGATAATAATATGCTATTTTTAAATTTTGTAGTGAAAAATAATAATAAAGAAATTAAAGATAACTATTCTGATGCTTTATTAATTCCAACAGAAATGAAGGTTAATGGGAAAAGTGTAAGTACAGGTGCAGGAGCATCATGGGAGTTTATAGACAACAATACAATTAGAATATTAAAGAAGATAGATTGGTCAAGGGATAAGTTGCCAAATAAGATGAATATAGATATAAACATATCACAATTATTTGGGAAAACAGGGGACTGGGGCGTTCATTTTTTCCTTGATAAAAGTAAGCAGACAGAGAAGACCTATGAAGAAAAAATTAATTCTAAGCTTGAGATAAATGGAGTAAAAGGTGAGATTTCAACGGTAACTATTTCTCCGCTTACTGTAACTATTAAAGGAGAAGGAGAGTTTGATGATTTGGGTAATGATACTGTTTCTGAATTTATAGTTTTGGATGATAAAGGTAATGGATTGTGTTGGAATGGTAGATCTGGAGGAATAAATGGTTTACTAGAAACCTATAAATGGAATTCAACTTTTATTTCCAATAATGATATGAAAAGTGTAACTATTATACCAGGTTATAAGACCAAAGGAAGCGAAAATACTGGAAAATTACCAGCGGTTAAGCTAGATATGAATAATGTAAAGCCAATAGAATTAACCATTGATAAAGATCGAAGTGTAGGTATAAAGGATTACTTTATAGATGGTGACTATCTGATTGTAAGATATAATCAAAAATATTTTGGAAAAGACAGTTTAAGACAAATGTTTGATATACCTATATATGTAACAATAGATGGTGCTGAAGTAAAGGAGGCTGATGATGATAAAAGAAATGAACTTTACAGTAAATATGATACTTTGAAGAATAATGTACAGATATTTAAAATTGGTACATCAAGAAATATTATGATTGGAACTTATGATGGTTCAAATGTGAAAATGTTAAAGGACAAGAGTTTTACTGTTAAAATGGAAAAATGATGAGTTAGGATAGTATATGCAATCTGGATATAGGGTTATAAGTCCGAAAGTTAACTTATACCCCGGGCTATGTTTCCAAGCTTCAGTCCGTTAAAAACTTTTAGTCGGTCTAAAGCTTGTGTTTTAGACGACCTAAGAACCTTCGAGAAACTCGCTATGCTCAGACAACTCGAAGGTGCTAAGGTTGTCTTAAAACCCTTCACTAAGACTGACACAAAGTTTTTAAATCTACCTTCAGCTTTGGAAACATATCCCTTTGTATAAGTTAACTTTCTAGTTAGTATTCCTATAAGATGGAGCATACTCTAGAGACAGAATAAAATACCACCTAAAGTTGTACAAATAGTTAAACCCATGGCAATTAAATCCATGGGTTTAACTATTTTAAAAGGACCTACTTTTTGCAGGTTATATTTTACGATACTTAACATTATTAGGATCAAATCCATTTCCTAAAGAGCCATAGATATTCCCTTTGTGTGGATCAATTAATTCCGTATTATTATAGTAAACTCTAGGGGTCTTCCAAAGTGATATTAATGCCTTTCCCATCGGCATTTCATTATAACGCTCCGGCCACATTTTTTTTATGTGCTCCTTAACTAAAGGATAGTACTTAGGACTCATTCTAGGGAAAAGGTGATGTTCTGTGTGGTGTGAAAAATTAAAGTTAAGGATATCCAACCATTTAGGTACTGTAACAGTAAGACTATTAACTAAAGGATCATTAACTGGTACAAGGGGGTTTAATCGATGGTTAGTTGCAATATAAGCCATAACTATAAAATTCCCAATAAGTGCCGGAATTAAATAAACAAACAACCATTTTTCTAAGCCTATGTAAAAGAGCAAGCCTATACAGGTTGTCCAAGGTAAAATGAATTGTATCCAAGTAACTAATCGTTTATTTGGCTTAAAATCATTTATATAGTGAAAGAACATCCTAGTAGAATGTAGGGTAAATGAAACAGTTAAAAAGGTAAAACTAAACAAAGAACGAAATGTAATAGGTAGACGGTATATCCAACCTATAAAAGGCCTATTATTAAACTGCTCCATGCTCATCCATGCATCAGGGTCCATATCATTGTCCTGAGTGTAGGCATGGTGATTCATATTATGCCACTTAATCCAAAGTCTAGGTCCAATGAGTAAAGGCGAAAATCCAATTGCACCTAGTAGATTTCTGAGCCAAGGTTTCTTTACCACAGTGCCATGTAGAATTTCATGGGCTAACAAACCTATAGATGCAAAACTGAATCCCAAAATAATTGAAATCAATAAATTAAACAATGGATTAAGATTGAATAAATCAATTGTAAGAAACCCTGCAGTAATAACAATTAAATAAGCAAGCCCTCCAAAAAGACGAGTAGGTACTGGATCAAATGCTGTTTCAGGTAAATAAGGCGATATGCGCTCTGCATACCAGCGAATTTTATAAAGATTTTTCATTATGTTGATTCCTCCTAGTAGTATGTACTTTTTTGCGATTATTTGTTTGATAGTCAAAATATTTACCTATAAAATCATATCAATTATTATTATTAATTGTCAATTATTATTTTTTGATATTAATTATCTTTGATTTAATGTTGATTATTTTTGTTTTAAGTAGTAAAATATAGCTAAAGAGAAACCAGAGTAATCTTGTCGGATATGAAGAGGATTATTATAAAGGAAAAACAGTTAGTCATCGGGAAAAATTATTGTGTAAATTTTTTTGATTTAAAATCAGAGTGAAATACTCGGATATGTAAGGAGAGATAATAATGAAAAATGAACTATTGAAAATAAATAATTTAAAAACTTCTGTTGAAGGAAAGGAAATTTTAAAAGGGTTAAATTTAGAAATAGGAAAAGGTGAAATTCATGTAATAATGGGACCTAATGGTGCTGGTAAATCCACTCTTGCAAATACATTAATGGGTCATCCCAAATACTCAATTATAGATGGAGAAATGGTCTTTGAAGGAGATATAATTAATGATTTAAAAGTAGATGCAAGAGCAAGAAAGGGAATTTTCTTATCATTTCAATATCCAGAAGAAGTACCGGGAATAACAGTAGAGAATTTCTTACGTACAGCTAAAGGTGCAGTCGCAGGAAAAGTTCAAAACATTATACAGTTTAGAAAAGCACTTAAGGAAAAGATGAAACTTCTAAAGATGGATGAGAGTTATGCTCAAAGATATTTAAATTTAGGATTCTCTGGCGGAGAGAAAAAGAAAAATGAAATACTTCAAATGGCAGTATTAGAGCCTAAACTTGCTATATTAGATGAGACAGACTCAGGATTAGACGTTGACGCTGTAAGAATTGTTGCAGAAGGGGTTAACAAGCTTGTAAATGAAGAAAATTCAATTCTAATAATAACCCACCATAATCGTATATTAGACTATCTAAAACCTGATTATGTTCATGTTTTAATGGATGGAAGAATTGTTAAAACGGGAGATATGTCATTGGCAAGAGAAATTGAAGAAAATGGATATGATGCAATAAGAGCGGAATTAGGTAAGTAAGCTTGAAACTTAGCAAAACCATATTCAGAAAAAGAGGTGGAGTAAATTGGAAAAGAAGAAAACTTATATTGATGATATAGAAAGAGGAATTTACGATATAAAAAATGACTTTAAATATAGTTACAAGACAGAAAAGGGGTTGACTAGAGAAATAATAGAGCAAATATCTGAGGAAAAGAATGAACCTCAGTGGATGAGAGATTTTAGACTTAAGTCTTTAGAGATATATAACAGCATGTCTATGCCAGCCTGGGGACCGGATTTAACGGATTTGGATGTAGAAAATATAGTGACGTACATCAGACCAAATACTGATATGAAGCATGATTGGAAGGATGTGCCACAGGATATAAAGAAGACCTTTGATCTTCTTGGAATACCAAAGGCAGAGCATGAATCATTAGCGGGAGTAGGTGCTCAGTATGATTCAGAGGTTGTTTATCACAATGTAAGCGAAGAGCTAACAAGCCAAGGTGTACTTTATATGGACATGGAAACTGCAGTAAAGGAATATGAGGATTTAGTAAAGCCATATTTCATGAAGTTAGTACCACCAAGTGATCATAAGTTTGCAGCACTGCATGGTGCAGTATGGTCAGGAGGCTCCTTTGTTTATGTGCCTGCTGGCGTTCAGGTAGATATACCAATACAGTCCTATTTTAGACTAAATGCCCCAGGGGCAGGACAGTTTGAACATACTCTTATTGTAGTGGAAAAAGGAGCGAAGATTCACTATATAGAAGGATGTTCAGCACCGAAGTATTATGTTAATAACCTACATGCAGGCTGTGTTGAATTATTTGTAAAAGAGGGAGCAACTCTTAGATATAGCACTATAGAAAATTGGTCTAGAAATATGTATAACTTAAATACAAAAAGATCTGTAGTAGATAAAAATGGAACTATTGAGTGGATATCTGGTTCCTTTGGGTCAAAAGTATCTATGCTTTACCCAATGAGTATTTTAAGAGGAGAAGGGGCTAGATCAGAGTTTACTG
This sequence comes from Clostridium nitrophenolicum, assembly GCF_055391695.1. Classification (NCBI taxonomy): domain Bacteria; kingdom Bacillati; phylum Bacillota; class Clostridia; order Eubacteriales; family Clostridiaceae; genus Clostridium; species Clostridium nitrophenolicum. The sequence goes on along the minus strand of NZ_AP042469.1, from coordinate 3,358,101 downwards.
GAGTTACCTTTGCAGGGTCAGGACAGCATTTAGACACTGGCTCTAAGGTTGTTCACGCAGCACCCTATACAACTTCAACAATAAATTCAAAGTCTATATCTAAAAATGGAGGAATTGCTGTTTATAGAGGACTTTTAAGTGCTACTCCAAATGCACATCATTCAAAGGCTACTGTATCCTGTGAATCCTTGATGCTTGATAATGAGTCAAGATCAGATACAGTACCAGTTATAAGCGTTGCCAATGACAATATAGATATTGGTCACGAAGCAAAGATAGGCAGAATAAGTGATGAGGCTATATTCTACTTAATGAGTAGAGGATTAAATGAAGAAGAAGCAAAAGCTATGATAGTTAGAGGATTCGTTGAACCTATAGCAAAGGAACTTCCTCTAGAATATGCCGTTGAAATGAATAACTTAATAAAACTAGAGTTAGAAGGAACTATAGGTTAAGGGGGGGAGCAGAAAATGAATGGTACAATAAGAGAGTTATCAAAGAGTAAATATGATGACATTTTAGATATTTTAAATGCAGTAAACAGCGAAAAGGAGCATAAGTTAAATCAAACTGTGGTTCCTGCTTGGAGTTATTTAAAGGTAAACAACTTTAATCTAGAAAAGTTTACACTTCCTAAAATAGAAGCTTTTGATAAACAATATTTAAGCTTTGAGGATGGAACTTTAGATAGTGCATTGGTTTTGGAAACAAAAGAGGCTTTAGAAGTAGTAGAGGATATAAATGAATTTATAAATTTGAAGGAAAGCTTTGGAGTCTCTGATAAATTTGTAGCTTTAGGTGAATATAACTTTAATTCTGGAGTGTTCCTTAGAACCTGTGAAAATCAAGTTGTAGCTTCACCTATTAGACTTAACTTTGTAATGGATAGGGAAAATCCTACAGTGATAGATCATAATATCATTATTGCAGAAAAAGGAAGTAAAGTTACTGTTGTTATGGACTATAGTATAAATGACTCAAACATGGAAATTCAGAGTAATGTTTTAGAAGAAAATAAGCCATTTCATAACGGTGTAACAAAAGTATTTGCAAAAGAAAATTCGGAGGTAACTATAGTTAAAATACAGAGAATGAATGATAAATCAACTCATTTTGACTCTAATGTAGCCTTTGTAGAAAGAGACGGAAAGGTAAACTGGGTTACTGTTGATATTGGAAGTGAAATAAACGTTACTAACTATGTTACTAATCTAAAAGGGGATAATAGTTCATCAGAATTACATTCTGCATATCTTGTAGATGGGGCTAGAAAGCAGGACATTTATTACACTGTAAACCACAACGGCAGAAGAAGTGAAAGTAACATGGAAATCAAAGGTGTATTGAAGGATAAAGCAAAGAAATTGTTTAAAGGTAATATAGATTTCAAGAAGGGTGCATCAAAGGCTAAAGGAGCACAGGATGAAGACGTACTTTTATTAGATCCTACAGTAAAAACTGATTCAGTGCCAATGCTTCTATGTGAGGAAGATGATGTAGAAGGAGCACACGCAGCTAGTGTAGGGCAAATGAATGAGGATAAATTATTCTATTTAATGAGCAGAGGATTTAGTGAGAAAGAAGCTAAGAAACTTGTAGTGGAAGCTAAGTTCAGTCCTATTTTTGATAGAGTACCAGTACAAGAACTTAAAGACTTTTTATTGGAGGAACTTAGAAAGAGACTAGTCTAGGGAAATTAGTTAGGAAATTGATTTTTTAACTTGGAATCCTAGGTTTTCTATAGGAGGATTAAAGATGAGTAAGATTGATGTGAATAAAATAAGAGAGGACTTTCCAATCCTCTCTATAGATATAAATGGTAAAAAATTAGTTTATTTAGATAACGGAGCTACAACACATAAGCCAAAATCCGTTATACAGGCAATAACAGATTATAATGAGAAGATTAATGGAAATCCTCACAGAGGAGCCCATTATCTAAGCGTAGCAGCAACAGATGCATACGAAGGAGCTAGAGAGAAGGTTAAAAATTTCATTGGAGCTGGAAAAGCTAATGAAATAATATTTACAAAAAATGCTACTGAATCATTAAACTTGATAGCTTATACCTACGGAATGGCCTTTATACAGCCAGGAGATGAAATTGTAGTTACTATTTCAGAACACCATAGTAATATCTTGCCTTGGCAGATGGTAGCAAAAGCAAAAAACGCAGTTTTAAAATACATGTATATTAATAAAGAAGGAAGACTTACTGAAGAAGAGTATAGGGAAAAGATTACTGATAAGACAAAGCTTGTAGCTGTAGCACAAATGTCTAATGTACTTGGAACTATATATCCTGTTAAAGACATAGTAGAGTATGCCCACAGTAAAGGAGCTGTCGTTGTGGTTGACGGAGCTCAAAGTGTACCACACATGAAGGTAAATGTAACAGATATAGATGCAGATTTCTTTGTATTTTCAGGACACAAAGCACTTGCTCCAATGGGAATCGGAGTGCTATACGGAAAAGAAGAACTTCTTTTAAAGATGCCTCCATTTTTGAGAGGAGGAGACATGATAGAGTACGTAACAGAGCAGGATTCAACCTTTGCTGAGCTTCCATTTAAATTCGAAGCAGGCACACAAAACGTTGAGGGAGCAGTAGCTTTATGTGCAGCTATAGATTACCTAGAGGGTGTGGGGATGGACAATATTGCAGAACATGAAAAAGAACTTACAGAATACGCCCTAAGTAAAATGAAGGAAATACCTTATGTAACTATTTATGGACCTAGGGATATGGATAGTAGAGGTGGAATTATATCCTTTAATATAGAAGGAGTTCATCCCCATGATGTTGCAAGTATTGTTGACAGCTATGGTGTAGCAGTTAGAGCTGGTCACCACTGTGCACAACCTCTTATGAAGTATTTAGGAATTCAAGCTTCGTCAAGAGCAAGCTTTTACTTCTATAATACTTTTGAAGAAGTAGATAAATTTATTGAAAGTATAAAAAGTGTAAGGAAGTGGTTAGGATATGGAGAATCTTAATTTAATATATTCTGAAATAATAATGGAGCATAACCAAAGTAATCACAATAAGAAGCATATAGAACATGCGGATTGTACAGAGAGAGGACACAATCCAAGCTGCGGCGATGATATAACTCTATCACTAAAATTTAATGGAGATATAATTGAGGATGCATCCTTTGAAGGCAGTGGATGTGCCATATCTCAGGCATCTACCTCAATGATGATAGATCTTATAAAAGGAAAATCTAAAGAGGAAGCATTAGAATATGTAAATACCTTTATAGGTATGATAAAAAAAGAAGTTACTGATGATGAAGAGTTAGAAAAATTAGAAGATGCAATCGCTCTTAAAAATATTTCTACAATGCCAGCTAGAGTGAAATGTGCGGTGCTTGCTTGGCATACATTGAAGGAAGCTATAAGAAAAAAAGATGGTTTAGAGCCTTAGGAGATAATCGGTACCGTAAATAGTGAGAGTTATAGGGATAACAAATAATATAAATCCAGTAGTTGTAATGAACTGCTGGATTTTTTAATTTCTCAATTAAAACTTCATTAAATTTACATTAGCTTTTAATAATTTCGATACCTTCTATGGAATTACTTTCAATATATTGCAGTGCATCTTTTGAAATAGAGTCAATGTTTTCGAAATTATTAACTTTAATATGAATCAAGTAAAACTCTGGTAAAGATTTAAGGAGTTCATAAAGCGCATTAATTACTCGTACTGGAGGTACCGCTTGAGGAACTTTGATTTTTTCTTTACTCAAAAACACTATTTTATTTTGAATAAATGCTAGGTCGGCAATATAATTGGTTTCAATAATTAATTCCTTATAAGCTTTTAATTCCTCTACAATCTTTCCTATGACATCAGAAATCCAGAAAAAGGGGATTTTTTTTAGGCAAAAGGTATTAATAAATAAATGTTTTTTTTGCACATTGGCGTAAGTATTATTTGTTGTCTTTTTTTCATTTTGATTAGTAGAAATTATTGAACTATAGAGCGTTTTCAATCTCTTTGAAGGAGAAATATTTAAGTTCTTCCTGAGGTTTTTCTCGAAGCTTTGGTAAAAATCAATTGCGCTAGTTATGTTTTCTGATTTGTTATAAGTATCCATAAGCATATAAGCAAAATCTTCATTATATAAATCAATTGCCAACATTTCTTTCACTGTCCTAATACAGTTTTTAGATTGATTTAGTTCTTCATATTTTTTCAATATTTTTTTCAGAATTTCTAAGTTTTTATTTTGAAAAATGATTCTCTCAAATAATATGAAATCGTTGAATTCAGAAGCTCTCTTTATATATAGTCCTTCTAAAAATTCTCCTGAGAATAAAGTTTTCAAATTAAGAAGTTCCTCTAGGGTAATGGCATTCTTTTCTTCATGATTTTTAAGAAAAAGAATGTCACAAAAAAAATCATATCTTTTATTTATATAACATGAATCCTTTTCTGAAATAATTAATTCCTCACCTTTTTCATCATGATGAATAATACGTTTAATACTCCACAAACTATATCTTAAATTGTATCTTGAAGATTCCTCATCGCTATCAGCCCAGAGCAAACCTGCTAAATTCTCACGGCTAATTTTTTTATCTGAATTAGTAATTAAATAACAAATTAGAGCAATTGCCTTGTGACTTAATTTATTTTCGATGTATTCACCGTTAAATTTCATAGTGATTTTTCCTAGCATACTTATCGAGAGAATAGGCATTTTATACTCTACCTCCCCGACTAAATTCGTTAAACAAAACATTGCCAGATTTAATAGTTGCTTTAACTTTCACATCTATTATATTTTCTTTGTTTATACTAAATAAATCATCGCTTAGAATTATTAAGTCAGCCAATTTTCCTATTTCTAAGCTACCTTTAACACTCTCTTCAGATATCGCATATGCAGAGTTCGATGTAAACATTTTAACAGCTTCAAGAACAGGTATTCTGTGCTGTTCAACGGGATGGTTAACTGCAGAATGAATTCCTAGTAATGGATTGGAAGGTGTAACATCACTGTCAGATCCGCCACAAATTTTAATACCACATTTAATAATTTCGTTGAATGGATTGGTAATTTTATATCTTTCTCCAAGCCTCCTTTGATACATTTTACCTGGCCCTCCCCAAAAGTACTCATAAGCCGGTTGCATTGAATAAATCAAATTTAATGCTTTTGATTTTTTTAGATGAAGTGGGGTAGGGAGTTCTATATGTTCAAGTCTATGCCTCAATGTGTTATTGCCAGTTCTTCTACATGCATATTCATGAGCATTTAAAGCAAGATCAATGGAATGCTCACCAATAACATGAACTGCGGTTTGAAGATTATTTTCATAGCAATCTAGAAAGAAAGAATTCAGTTCATCTTGTGTATAATATAAAACTCCTCGATTACCAGGGGAATCAGAATAGTCCTGATAAAGTGCAGCAGTTCTAGAACCAAAAGAGCCATCTATGAATAAACTCCCACCAATTCTTTTAAGTCCCATACTAGTGACTTTTTTTATGTCAGTAGTCTGATAAAAAAGCACCAAATCAATAGGCATAGATTTATAATACTCATGTATGAATTCTGCATCTTTATCACAAAACATAAAGCCACCTTCCATTGAAGATACCGTTGTAACACCGGACTTAATAAAGTTTGGTATTACCTCTTTTAAAGCTTCAAGTTTGAATTCATTGCTTATGCTATTTAAGATATTCTGACGTAGCAAAGCGTTTGCATTTCCTCTAAAAATACCTGTTGGCATATCGCTTTTATCAAGCTCAATTCCTGAGACTGAATATGGAATTTTGTAATGGAGCAAAGAGTATGTATTTAATATACTCGTATGATATTCCACTCTATTTATTCAAACTGGAACATCATCGCAAAATTTATCTAATATATATCTATCAGGAAGTTTCTTTTCTTTCAAATTAAGCTCATCCAGTCGAATTCCTCTTATTGGTTTACCAGGATTCTTTTTTGACTGCATAGAAATCAAATCTCCGATATCATTAAAAGAAGTGGCCTCACTTAAATTCAGGCTAACATGATTGATAGCGGTCTGAGCAAGATGACAATGACTATCATAAAAACCAGGTAGCACTGAAGAACCATTTGCATCGATGATTTCGCCGCAATATTCAGAGAAATTTAAGTAGTCATCTCCCTTTCCTATAGCAACTATTTTATCTTTATTTATTGCAATCCACTTGTAGGTTTCATTATCAGCGGGATTAAAGCATTTCCCATTTACTATTAATAAATCTGCTTGCAAATCTTCGCCCCCTCATTTAAATGAATATTAATAGTTAATTATATAGTAGAATCATCGCTAATAGAAGCGAAGATTCTACTAAAAAATGTTAATAAATACTAACAATAATATAGGAGATTATTTTGAGAGTATACGAACAAGAAAGTCATAAATAATATCTGCAGTCTTTGAAATTGAAGTTAAGGTTGCATATTCATCTGAACTGTGAAAATTTTCTCCGTCAGCACCAAATATTACTACAGGAGCATTTGTTCTCGAGCCTAAATAATTGAAATCTCCAATACTTTGGAAATAGGATACACTTGGCTCTACTCCACATATATTTTTTATGCATTTAAAGAATTCAACAACATAGTAGTTTTTTTTATCAACTTTATAGGGCATGAAACCTCGACTTCCCTCTGTTGGAGAATTTCTAAAAGAAATTTTGTAATCACATTTAATTTTTGCTTTTTCAATGGCTTCGATAATATACTTTTCTATTGCGGTTTCATCTTCCCCTGTAACAATATGCCAGAAAAGTTTTACTTTTGAATAATGAGGAACACTACAGGCGCCACCATCACTTTCAAGAGCCACAACACAGGCTACGCCTTGGCCCAGCAAATCATCTTTTAAATAGCTTATATTTTCAAGTTGGCAAATGAATTTACCAGCATCAACAGCAGCACTGATACCGTTATGTGGTAGTGCAGCATGAGCAGCTTTCCCAAAGAATTCTACCTCCAAAGCGTATCCACCTCTTGCGCCTAAGCAAATATTAGGGAAGGGCTTTAAAGCAAATGATGCACTTGGTTCAGCAACAATAGAAAAATCTATCCCTTCTAGCAGGCCATCTTCTATTAATGAGTTGGTTCCTAATCCATAAGGTCCTTCTTCATCCGAAACAAAAGTAGAAATAATTTTACCGCGAAAATTTTTATTAAGTCGATAAAATCTTTCAATTGCAATCATTATTGCACAGCATCCCGATTTCATGTCAAGAGCTCCAAGGCCGAATATTTTGTCATCCTCTACAGTTCCAGCATAAGGATCTTTGGACCAACCATTGCAGGGATTTACTGTATCGAGGTGACCATTGATATGAATTGTAGGTCCTGGTTTACTACCAAATAACTCACAAACTACATTTTTACCTTTATAATTTGTAATCTTCGATTCATGGTACTCGTGAAAATATGCTTTAATTTCTCTATCACGAAACCAGTTAAATACGAAGTCCATAATATCTGATTCATTGAAATATGAACTTGGTATAGAAATTAGTTTTTGCATTAAAGCCGTTACGTCGGAAATTAAATTTTCTTTATAATTATCTTTCTTTTTACACTCCATTTTTGTTTCCTCCAGCATTAATAAATTTATGAGTTTTCTGACTCTTTAGCTTTTATATTTGCTTCCAGATACTCTGAATAGCTTGGAGGAATCATATTGCCCTTTTTGTATTGCCAATAACCTATTCCAAAATACAATGCCATCATAGGTATGCCAATTAGAAATGAAAATCTAGTATCAGGGCTTGTAGCCATAGCTATTGCAATCGCAATTAAAAATATAAGAGCAATTATAGGTGCAGCTGGATAGAAGGAAGCTTTGAACTTAAGGTTTTCAACTTTTCCACCATTTTTTACAAGCCATTTTCTGAATTTTACATGAGAAAGTAGGATTCCAAACCATGTGAGTAAGGTATTAAATCCTGCAATTGAAATTAGCCAAACAAATACTTTATCTGGTGAAATAAAATTTGTTAATATTGAAATAAAACCAATGGACATAGTCAACAAAATAGCAGGAACTGGTATACCCCGACTATTTATTTTACCAAATACTTTTGGGGCTTTTCCCTCTTGAGCAAGAGCCATTAGCATTCTGCTAGCAATATAAACAACTGAATTTGCACAGGAAGCAAGAGAAGTCAATATTACAACATTCATTAGTGTAGCACCAAATCCGATCCCAGCCATTGCGAAAACACCAGCATATCCATTGTGTAACACATCCACATTTTTATAAGGCACAACAAGACCGATTATAGTAACGGATCCAACGTAAAATAATACAATTCGGAAAAAAACAGTTTTTATAGCTTTAGGAACATTTAATTGAGGGTTTTCAGTTTCGCCAGCTGCAATAGTTACAGTTTCAACTCCTAGATAGGACCAAATTACACCAATAGATACTAATGCAACAGCCCATATGCCATTTGGCATAAAGGAGGCACTCGTCCAGTTGGAAAATCCAATTGGACCTTTACTACCAATAACACCAATCACCATAAGTATACCAGTAATCATGAATGCTATAATTGTCACTACTTTGATTCCAGCAAACCAAAATTCTGCTTCCCCATAGGCCTTAACAGTAATCAAGTTTAATAGTAGTATTCCAACCCCGATAACAATGCACCAGACTACAGGATTAATTCCAGGAAAAAATTGTTGCATAATCATTGCACCGCCAACCAATTCAGCTCCAATTGAAATTGAAGCATTGACCCAAACATTCCATCCTACAGCAAATCCAAAAACAGGATGAACAAACAGGCCGGCAAATGTTTGATAAGCACCAGATGTTGGGAGGAATGTTGACATTTCTCCAACTCCCATCATGAGGAAATATACTAGAATTCCAATAATTAAATATGCAAGAGGACCTCCTCCTACACCTGCTTTTTCTATGTTATACCCAGAAGCTAAAAACAGACCCGTTCCAATTGTTCCTCCGATGGCAATCATATTCAAGTGACGACTTTTCAGACCTCTCTTAAGCTCATTTTTCATGTTAACCCCCTTATAATTGAACTTTTTTATGAAAGGTACCTTCATTATTTTAATTATATATTAGAGCTATTTTAAAAAATGTTTTATTTTTCCATGTATTTCTGTTTTATTTTGTTTGTTATCATAGGTCATTAACTTTTTTAAACAAGGAAGATATAATAAAAAAAGAAGGTAAGAGCAATAAGTGAAATTATACTGCTCTTATCTTCTATAATTATCTAAGCCTTAAAAGCCTATTTTTTAATTGTTCTTCAATATTTTGCAATTCTGCTTCAGCCTCTTTACGTTTTTGACGTCCTTCTGTTTGTATACGAAGCACTTCATCAAGAGTGGAAATTAATGATTCATTTGTTTGGCGAAGAGTATCAATATCAACAATTCCACGTTCAGATTCTTTAGCTGTTTCTATAGTTGACATTTTAAGAGTTTCTGCATTCTTACGTAAAAGTTCATTTGTCATATTTGTTACCTCGCTTTGAACCTTAGCTGCATTGCTGGAATGAGCAACTCCAAGAGCCAGTACAATTTGACTTTTCCAAAGCGGAATAGTATTTACTATAGTAGACTGTATTTTCTCAGACATTAAAGAATCATTATTTTGAACTAAGCGAATTTGTGGAGCCATTTGAAGAGAAATCATTCTAGTTAGCTCCAAATCATGAACTTTTTTCTCGAAGCGGTTACAAAGGGCTACAAAATCATTTGTTGCCTGTGCATCCTCAGGAAGTCCACTAGCTTTTGCTCTTTCAACTAGGAGCGGAAGTTCCTCTTTCTCCAATTTTGCAAGCTTCTTTCTTCCAGCTAAGATATACATGGAAAGCTCTTTAAAATATACCTTATTTATTTCATACATTTTATCAAGCATAGCAATATCTTTTAAAAGTTGTATCTGATGCTTTTCGAGAGTAGTACAAATTTTGTTTATGTTTCCTTCAACTTTATCATACTTTGCTTTCATATGAGAAAATTTTTCCGTAGTTTTCTTAAAAAAGCCTAAAAAGCCTTTTTTCTCTTCAGAAGCATCAAAGTTTTTTAGCTCACCTACTACATTAGAGAGCATTTCGCCTATTTCACCTAATTCCTTAGTCTTTACATTACTTAAAGCAGTTTCGGAAAAGTCTGCAATTTTCTTTTGAGCACCTACTCCATACTGTAGAATTGAATTTGAACTAGTTATATCAATTTTATTAACAAATTCATCTACCATCTTTTTTTCTTCTTCTGTTAAATAACTATCGTCAAGAACTTCCCCCTGTGTATTTTCCTCTTTTGCCTTAACAATAGGAGCCTCCTCTTGAAAAGGTTCAAAACTTAAGCTTGGTACCACATCAATATTTTCTTTAAATTCGTTATTCACTCTCAATTTCCCCTTTTTGTTTAATATTATTTTTTAAAATCATTTTCAGTCAGTCCTTCTTGTGTAAACAGTGTTTCAAGTACAGAAATATCTGTAGAAATATCTAAAGCTACTTCTCCAAATAAGTCATCTAATAGCTTTTCGAAAGCAATATTTATAGTATCTATAGTTTTTTCAATTTCATTTTTTGCATTTTTTATATTATCACCTTGAACTGGCTGATCATTTAGCTCTTTATATGCATTGACTAACTTTAAAGTTATAGGAAGATAATGATTAGTAAGTTTGTTAACCTCAGGCAGCTTATTAGGATTATTTCCTACATAATTAAATATTTGACTGGAAATATTTTCGAGTCTATGCAATTTTGTTGAAATTTCTTCTTTTTGTATAGCATCATTTACACTTTTTATCTGTTCAATATAGTTCTTACCAAGTTCAAGTGTATATCTTAACTCTTTCTTTTCTGGATCATTTAGTTCCTCGTTTAATTCCTCTTGTCTTTTTAATTCTTCTTCATTACGATGCTTAAGAGCCTCTTGCGAATTCAAATAGTCCTCATAAACTTCATCATTTAACATGAAGTAGGTCTGTTTATCATCAATATGTGCTTGTGGAAACATACTTAAGTCAATCATTTTGCTTAAATCTTTTACAACAAATTTGTTCTTCCTTCTAAGGGATGCAGCTAATTCTTCTATAGAACAATAGCTTTGATTACCTAAGGTTCTTACATATTGTTTAAAACGCTTTACCCTTTTTCTTAAATGCACACCTCTTAAAGCTAAGACTATGCTGAATATGAAAAAAGAAAACAGAATTTCTAAAGTAATAAGATTAGCCCTAGAAAAAGCTATAAAAAAAGAAGTAAATATTGAGTATATGGTTAACATTGAACCAAATGCTGCACAGCCTATAAATCCAAATATCATATAAAGTATTCCCGATATGCTTCCAGCTGGTCTTTTAGAAATATACATTTGCACTTTATTTTTGTCATTTGATGTTACATCTGTAATATTTCTATATTTATAATACCTGTTATTTTTTATTTTTTCATTAAAATATTGTGACTTATTCTTTAAATTTGTTTTTACTTCATTTAAAGTGCTATCAGTTTTATCATTAATATCCTCTTTTAATCTAGCAAAATCTATAGCGTTAAATGCATTTTTCAATGTATCTCTAATTTGATCTTCTAAATCAGAAAAATCTCTTTTTCCCATGCTCATGCCTCCAAATTATTTTCTTGTAATTCACTATATATTGTAATAATATTTTGGCTCTATTATATATCATTCTTTTATAAATTACAATTTGCAACAACTTCCTATTATATCTATTTGTAATGTGTAGACAATTTTATTACAGAATTATTTATGAACTAGATAAATTAGGAAGAATAAAGTTATAATTTTATTAGTAAAAATTAAATATATTATATGAATATTAGGAGAATGGAAAATGAAAAATTATATATTGGATAATTTAATTAAATCAGTTAAGATGCAAAATCTTCACGTTCTTAATGTAGTTGTAAGAAAGGATGGGGATATAATTGCTGAACATGATTTTGAAGAAGAAAAACCAATTCTTTTATGGTCTGTAAGTAAGACATTTACATCTATGGCAATTGGTATTGCAGAAAAGGAAGGATATTTCAGATTAAATGACAAAGTTGTAGATTATTTTGCAGATGATGTTATACAGATAAATGATAACTTGAAGAAAATGACCATTCATGATTTGCTTTGTATGGGTACAGGACATGCAAGATGCCCTGTAGAAAAAGCAATGAAGGAAAATAAGCCCCTTCATGATATTAGCAAGCTTTTCTTTGAGGAGCCTGTTGTTTTTGAACCAGGTACACATTTTTTATACAATAATGCTGCAACTTATATGCTTTCAAAGCTTATTAGCATTACAACTGGATATAGTCTAAAAGAATATTTAATGCCTCGTATTTTTAAGCCATTAGGAATACCTGAGCCACAATGGGATTCCGATGTAAATGGTATATCATTTGGATGCTCAGGATTATATTTAACAGCACGAGAGTTATCAAAATTTGGCCAACTCCTGCTTAATAATGGCGTATGGAATGAAAAACAGCTTATACCTGCAGATTATATTGCACAGGCTACAAAATCCCAAATCGATACATCTGGATTCAATGAGTATTTTGCAACTGTTGATCACAAGCAAGGATACGGTTATCAGATATGGATCAATTCATACCCTAATTCCTATCGAATGGATGGATTGTATGGACAATATGTAGTAATGTTGCCAGATAAAAATGCAGTGGTTACCTACGTTTCGAATGAACCATCAAATATGACAGGGGTTCTAGAGCTAACATGGAATACAATAGTTGATAAACTATGATTTAAAGATTGCAGGAGAAGAAGAACTGTTTAATAAATAGTATTAATAACATGAGCGCCAATAGTTTTTATTGGCGCTCATGTTATTAACGTATAAAATTAGTAACAGCTCGAGTTTCTTTCTCTGGTAATTTAACTCCCGCTTCCTTACCTGCATGTATACAGTTTAAAAGCCAGGCCATGTTTTTGCCTAGTGTTCTCATTGTTTGCATTCCCTCGAGATCTTGTCTTACTTCCTCAGGAGTATTTCCATGAACCATATTCCAATACTGAGAGGATACAATAGGCATATTTGATATGGTAAAATATTTATTTAACTGTTCGAAAGCTGCTGTTGAGCCACCGCGTCGACAACTTACAATTGCAGCACCAGGTTTATATTGAAAAACATTTCCAGCATAGAAAAATCTGTCTAGAAAGGATGTTATTTGACCAGATGCACTAGCATAATGTACAGGAGAACCAAAAACAAAACCGTCAGCATCTTTAGCTATTTTTAAAGCAATATTCACAGAATCATCATCAAATACACATAGGCCGTCAGTTTTAGAGCAACCACCACAAGCCATGCAACCACGAATAGGTTTGCTTCCAACATGAAAAATTTCTGTTTCAACTCCGTTATTTTCCAATTCTTTTGCTACTTCAGTTAAGGCAGTATAAGTACAGCCATTAGCTTTAGGACTTCCATTAATGAGTAATACTTTCATTATTATACCTCACTTTAATTTTATATTTATTATAGCTTTATACTATTTGAGTATGTTATTATTTTAAAATGCAAGTATTAGTTTTACAAGTACACACATTTCTGTATTATAGTATCTAGAAGGATACAATGGAAAGGAAAAGTTGTGAATTTTGTAAGACATATTAATTCATCAAAGTTATATAAGTTTATATTGATTGAGTATATGTTAATAAATAACTATGATTCAAGGATAGTATGAACAAGGTTAGAGGCCTTAGCAGTATATTGCTAATAATTATAAAACAAATTTTATAAGGATGTTTAAACATTATTAATATTTTTTTATACACTAGTTAAAGGAAAAATATAAAATATAATTAACCAAATTTGATGAAGTGCACTTTAATAAAATATTTTGGAAAGAAATTTATTATTAGAAAATAGAATTTAGGAAAAGGGTGGTAAAAATACGTAAGGTAAATAAAAATATTATAATTGTTGTAATGCTATTTATACTAATTATAACGAGTACTGTTACAAAGGCTTATGATGGGCCAAAAGCAAATAAAGAGAATAATATATCTAAGGTTGATAGTGACGCTGAAGCAATACATGGAACTGTTATTAAAGTTTATTCTGATAGCATACAAACAGATAATAATGGAGAAAGGTACTGTAATGCAGATATTAGAATTTCATCTGGTAAACTTAGAGGACAGGTGATTACAGCAGAAAATTTTGTAGACGGAAACGCTACTGATGACAAGAATAATACCCAAAGTTTTGCAAGAGTTGGAGATGAAGTGTTAGTTAACATTGATCAAGATACAAAAGGTAATATAAATAGCGCCTATATCTATGATATTGTTAGATATAAATATTTATATAAGTTAAGTGCTGTTTTTATAATTTTGTTAATACTAATTGGTGGAGTAAAGGGAATAAAATCTGTAGTAACGCTAGCTATAACTGGATTAGCAGTAATTAAAATTCTTATTCCATTAATTATGAAGGGGTACAACCCTATTATAGTTTCTGTGATTATATGTATTTTTGTAATTGTTATAAATCTTTTTATAGTAAGTGGAAGAAATAAAAAAACCTTAGCTGCAATCATTGGAACTTCTGGTGGTGTATTAATAGCAGGAGCTATCGCAATTTACTCTAATTTCATTATAAGAGTAAATGGTCTTAATGATGATGAAATTCAGTCAATAATTTATACAATACAGAATCCTAATTTTAATTTTAAAGGGTTATTTTTTGCTGGAATAATTATGGGTGCACTAGGAGCAGTAATGGATGTAAGTATGTCCATAGCTTCTGCTATGAAAGAAATTAAAGAAGCAAAGCCGGAAATGACTAAGAAAGAACTTATTAAGTCTGGAATGAATGTAGGAAAAGATATTATGGGAACTATGGCCAATACACTTATACTTGCTTATGTAGGAGGAGCCATGTATATAATAATAATGATAGCTTCGTATACTACATCAATTTCTACTGCAATTAATCAAGATATTATTGCAGCAGAAATACTAAAAGCATTAGCAGGGAGCATAGGTTTAATTTTGGCTATACCTATTACAGCTATTGCATCAGCCATACTTATTACGAAATATGAACAAAAAAACTCGGGTGTTGACTCAGATTATAATAACTCTATAGATAACTAAGCCTAAACCTCAATTTGAGGGGCTTTCTTCAGTTTAACGGCCACAATCCTATCTATTCTAACAGAAATAATGTAAGATGGAATAGGAATAAAGCCATTAATTATATTGGGGTATATAATTTTTTCTATTGTATACTTTGGACATTTTCTCATAGTTCCAATGTTTTATGGCTATTTTTGCTCATCTAATATCCTCCTATTTTTATTTATTTTATTATACACAAAAAACTTCATTTTACGTTAATTGAAGATACATATCAACCAGAGCAAGATAAACGCTGGGTAGTAGTATCACCGCCTGGTTCGTCTGGAACTACAATATTACTTGCAAGGGCTTCAAAGCCAGAACAAATACCTTTTGTCGGAAATCAAGCAGGAGGAAGAGTTTTTTTATTTCTCGGGACAGATGATTTTTGGAGAGACTATAATGATATGATAGCAAAAGGAATTGAATTCGTTAGAGAACCAAAAGAACAATCATATGGTATTGTTGCAGTATTTAAAGATTTATACGGGAACTTATGGGATTTAGTTCAATTTAAAGAAAGTCATCTAATGTTTCAACGAATAAAATAGGCTAAGTCTACAGCGAACTTACTACACAAATTTCTTAAATTATGAAGCTGCAAATTAATTTATTGAGAGGATAACAATGAAAGTAAAACAAATTTTGAATCGTTTTTATGTACATAATATTGATAAATCAATAGAATTTTATGAAAAAGCATTAAATGAAAAATGCAAATTGAGATTTAAGTATTCTCAAATAAATTTAGAATTAGCACAAGTTGGAAACATTTTGATTATAAGTGGTTCTGATGAAGCATTAAAGCCAATTAAAGATACACAAGCAACATTTTTAGTAGATTCTATTATTGAATTTAAAGATTTTTTATTAAGTAATGGTGCTACAATTATTAGAGATTTAAAAGAAGTTCCAACGGGAATGAATATGACTGTACAACATTTAGATGGCACTATAGTTGAGTATGTTGAACACAAGAGTTAATATTAAACATTGCTAAGTTATACTTCGTAAATTTATTAAAACTGGGAGTAAAAATTATTTATAAAATCCATAGACAAATAATAATTTATCGGGCAGTTTATAGCACTGAGTATCTATATTGAATATGGGGGATAATTATGAAGATATTAGAACGTAGAATTATTTTAAAAAATAGAAAATATGTAATATTAAGAAGTCCTGAAATGTCAGATGCAAAAGAAATGCTTGATTATTTATATAAAAGTGCTGGTGAAACAAATAATTTAAGCAGATATCCAGAAGAAATCAGTACAAGTTTAGAGGACGAAGAGAAATATATTTCGAGACAATTAAAATCAGAAAAAAGTTTTGATATAGCGGCTTTTGTTGATGGAAGGTTAATCGGTAATTCAACAGTATTTGGATTAGGGGATAAAATTAAAACAATGCATAGAGCAGGATATGGTATTAGTATTTTAAAAGAATACTGGAATATGGGGATTGGTACAATGTTAACTGAATATTGTCTTGAAAAGGCTAAGGAAATTGGATATGAGCAAATAGAACTTAATGTTGTTGAAGATAATACAGGTGCAATTAATATTTATGAAAAAAATGGATTTAAGTTATGCGGAACAATAGAGAATGCAGAAAAATTAAAAGATGGTTCTTATCAAAATTTACATATAATGATATGTAAATTTTGATAAAAGTATTAATTAAGTAAATTCCAATTTGTATGACTGAACAAAACGAGCATAATGTCTGGTTGAGTCAATGCATGTTTTTCTTATTTAACATAACAACTGAAAAAGCGAAAAATTTACATGGATATCGCATTATTCAAAATGAATTTTGCGGTGTTTTTGTGTCGCATTTCAAAGAGAATGTCTATTTATTCAGAGTATATGATATTTAGATATTATGAAATTATGGCGACGTAACTACTGAAGTAGGTGGGTGTTGAGTTTCAAAGCAAGAATTATGAAGTGTGGCCTGATACTGACGAAAGATGTAATCTTGGCATCGATAGAACTATTTTGCTTGGATTAACAAATTTAAAAGGTGAACTGGCTCGAAAATTAGAATCTTTGGAAATTGATCATCAAAAAGTATTATTTAATTTTAAATTATACCTCAGAAAAAAGTAGCAATTTTTTCTATCTAGGCATAAGATAAATTGTTGTTAGGTTTTTGTAATCAGTTCTAATAACTATAAATAAGTAAGATTAAGATAAGGAGTGATTTTCTTTGTGTTATCATCCTTTTTCACCTTCGAGTCAACGGCAATACCATTATCCCTATTTCTATCCTATATATTCCTACCCAGGGCCAACAGTACGTTATACCTATGAACAATGTATGAAGGATTGTGAAGCTTTAGGAGGGTATTCTTATGAATGTGCCCCAGCATGTGAGATGTTTAGAAGAACAAACCCTTATGGGGTAATTCCAAGACAATTCTTTGCTGGAAGTATATACCGCATGATATACTTGATTAATCTAGCAAGACAAAGAGCTGGGAAACATAGGTTAGTTTATGATCAACGTTTAAGTCAAGTGGCTGGAGCAAAAGCAAGGGACATGGCTGCTATTGGGCGTTGTCCTGCTGAACATTATAGTCCTACCTTCGGTGGAGACGAGGGTAAAATGTTAAAGGACGCAGGTATTACGGCAGCGAATTTTGGTTGGATTATTTATTGCGGGCAACCTGGAACTTACTACAACGCAGTAAGCTGGTGGATGAATGAAAGCCCGCCCCATAGAGAGAGAATTTTGAACTCTAGTTATAATCGTCTCGGTGTGGGAACTGCCGTATCACCAGATGGAAGGCGTTATTGGTCAGTGATTTTCAGTAGCTAGCATGTATTCAAAACAAGCCATAAGGTTCTGGTGCAAAACGTCATATCATCAATTTTATATTTAATGTCACAACTGAAAAAACGAACAATTTATAAAACACTGTATCATTCAAAATTGAATTTTACGGTGTTTTTGCGTCGCACTTCAAAGATATTACGAAAGTCATTTAATTATGCATATAAGAATCAAATAGCATATAACAATAGAAGTACGCATATCAATATTTTTTATTAGTGATATGAGTACTTTTGGTTATATTATTCTTATCTTTTAATTAGAGGAAATGCGATAACATCTCTTATGGTATAAGAACCAGTAAGGAACATTATCATTCTATCGATACCTATTCCCAATCCGCCAGTTGGTGGCATTGCTGTATCGATGGCAACCGCAAATTCCTCATCCATTGGACTAGCTGTTTCAAGTCCTGCTCTTAGTTTTGATGCTTGTTCATGTAAAAGTATTCTTTGCTTCAATGGGTCATTAAGCTCTGAATAAGCATTACCGAGTTCAACGCCATAGGCATAAGGTTCAAATCTTTCAATTAAATCTGAATTATCCCTATGAGTTTTACAAAGTGGAGAAGATTCTTTTGGAAAGTCTATAACAAAAGTTGGTTGAATTAGCTTCTTTTCAGAATACTCTTCAAATGATAGAAACTTGTTTTTTAACATTTTATATTTTATAATGTTGGGAAGGTGGTGATACACTGTGAGTTTATTTTCTAACCAAGTTTTAAGTCAATTTAGTGATTTAGATTATGAGGTTTATAATTTTATATTAAAAAATAGTGAAAAAATTGCCTATATGACTATTAGAGAAGTAGCTAATGAAGCTCATGTTTCAACTACTACTATCACTAGATTTTGCAGGAAATTGAATTGTGATGGATTTTCTGAATTCAAAGTGAGATATAAGCTGGAATTAGACAAGAGTAGTAATCGCCCCAAAAAGTATGATTCTTCAATAGTTATGGATTTTTTACAAAGAGCAAATACTGAAGCTTTTCAAAATCAGCTTGATAAAATCGCAAATATTATAGCGTCAAAGAAACATGTTATTTTTTTAGGTGTAGGTAATTCAGGAATAATTGCTGATTATGCTAGCCGATATTTTTGTAATGTTGGAATTTTTTCTACAGGAGTCAACAATCCAATGTTTCCAATAAATTTAGAGGTACCAAATGAAACCATAATAATTACCTTATCTGTTGAGGGTGAGGTTGAGGTTTTAGTTCAAAATTCTGAAATATTGAAAAGAAGTAAGGCAACTGTGGTGTCTATAACTAACAGCAAGAATAGCACCTTAGCAAAAATGTCAGATTATAATATTTCATATTATATACAAAGGGAGTTAGCTTATGAGAATTCATGGGTGAAGGTAGATATAACTTCACAAATTCCAGCAATGTATATAATTGAAGCTTTAGCTAAGTTAACCATATTAAAAAAGCAAAGCATGAAAACACCTTCAGAGCATTAAAAACCCTCCTTAAAAAAATTAAGGGGGGTTTTTGCTGTCCAAAAAACACTTTGTTTTTTAGGTGGAACATGTAACTAAACAGTCCTCTTTGTGACTATAAGCGCTATAAATATTCTAAGGATTAATAGTTTGAATTATAATATGGTCATGGAAAGGTAGTGATGAATATGAAAAAGAATTTGAAAATAGTAACTATTGGTGGAGGATCAAGTTATACACCAGAATTAATAGAAGGTTTTATAAAAAGAAAAGATGAATTACCAATCAAAGAATTATGGTTAGTAGATATTGAAGCTGGAAGAGAAAAACTAGAGATTGTTGGTAATTTAGCAAAGAGAATGGTTAAAGCAGCAGGACTAGATTGGGAGATTCACTTAACATTAGATCGTCGTAAAGCACTAAAGGATGCAGATTTTGTTTCTACTCAACTTCGAGTAGGTTTATTAGATGCTCGTATTAAGGATGAGAGAATTCCTTTATCCCATGGAATAATTGGACAAGAAACGAATGGTGCAGGAGGAATGTTTAAGGCATTTCGTACAATTCCTGTAATATTAGATATTGTGGAAGATATGAAGGAACTTTGTCAAAATGCATGGTTAGTTAATTTCACCAATCCATCTGGAATGGTGACAGAAGCAGTTATTCGTTATGGTCATTGGGATAAAGTAGTAGGTTTATGTAATGTACCTATTATGTGTAGTAAAATTGCAGCAGGAGCTTTGAAAGGAAAAGAGGAAGATTTATTCTTCCGTTTTGGAGGATTAAACCATTTCCATTGGCATCGTGTATGGGATAAAACAGGAATAGAAAAAACAAAAGATGTAATTGAAGCTGCGTATACATCCCCTGAAGGACTGGCAAAAGCCTTAGAAGGAGTTAAGAGTCCAATAAACCCAAACAATAATCCTGATGAAGATGCTGAACAAAAAGCTGGAGTTCAAAATATCCCTAATATTGGATTTTTACCAGAACAAGTTCGCAATTTAGGAATTATACCATGTATGTATCATAGGTATTACTATATTACAGATGATATGTTAAAAGAAGAGCTAGAAGCCTTTGAGAAAGGTGAAACTAGAGCAGAAGTAGTAAAACGTACAGAAGCAGAATTATTCGAACTTTACAAAGATCCTAACTTAAGCATAAAACCACCACAACTTGCAAAACGTGGAGGAGCTTACTATTCTGATGCAGCATGTGAATTAATTACTTCCATATATAATGATAAGCGTAGCCATATGGTAGTAAGTACGAAAAATAACGGTGCTATTTCAGACCTGCCAGATGACGTAGTTGTTGAAGTAAGTTCTCTCATTACTTCTAATGGGCCAGTTCCACTTTCATGGGGATCCTTTGACTCTTCAAGTAGAGGATTGTTACAACATATGAAAGACATGGAGTTAACTACTATTAAAGCTGCGGTAACAGGAGATTATAGTACTGCGTTACAAGCATTTACAATTAACCCACTTGTTCCAAGCGGGAAAATCGCACAAACAATTTTAGATGAAATGTTAGTTGCACACAAAGAATATTTACCTCAATTTAAGGAAAAAATAGAATTTTTAGAGGGTAAGAATAATTAATTTGTATACCTTTACAAATAATTACGGGCTGTCTCAAAATAGAAATTAATTTCTATTTTGAGGTGGCTCTTATTTTGGAAAAAAATAAATAGGCGAGTTCCAATTTAGGACTTCCTTCTATTATTTTTAAATGGTGAAATTAAAGTGGTTATGATTCCTAAAGAAGAGAAATTACAATGAGTTATATAAATAATAGTGTTAGTTTTTATAACAGTGCTCATTAATTGTACAAAAGTATTTGCAAACCACATATTTACATAAAAGGTGATATTATTATAGAATTTTTATTGAAACCACAATATAGAACTATAGTTGCATTTTAGAGTATTTAGCTGTAAATGCATCAATTAGAAAGAAAGAGGAAAAGGAAGCATGTTGAAAATAAAGTCATCAAATGCCTATGCGTTTAAGGTTTTCGGCCTTTTAATTATTCTTATAGTAGTCATTATAACTTCTTTCCAACTAGGACGATATCCTATCTCAACAAAAGATCTTCTTGCTATTCTGGTCTCCAAATTCTATCCTATTAATCATTTTTGGACGGATCAAACTGAAGCTATTCTCTTAAATGTCCGTCTGCCACGCATTATTTTGGCTTGTCTGGTAGGGTGTTGTCTTTCTGCTGCAGGAGCATCCTATCAGGGAATTTTTCAAAATCCGATGGCGGCACCGGATGTATTAGGAGCTTCAGCCGGTGCTGCCTTTGGTGCAGCATTAGCTATCTTATGTTATGGAAACAGCCAGATGATTACAATCAGTGCCTTTTGTTTCGGGCTGCTTTCTGTTGCTCTGATTTACTTCATCGGCAAGAGGGCTAAAGGTAAAAATATATTGGGATTAATCTTATCAGGGATTATGGTTGGCTCACTTTTTTCAGCAGGAACCTCCTATATCAAATTGGTTGCAGACATCAATGATCAGCTTCCTCTTATCACATATTGGTTAATAGGTAGTCTTGCGGGAGCTAAAATGAGTCAGATTAAATTTGTAATTATTCCTATGGCAGTAGGTCTCATTGTTCTGATTCTTTTAAAATGGCAGCTAAATGTTCTCACCATGGGCGATGATGAGGCAAGAACTATGGGTGTAAATGCAAGACGAATTCGCTTGATTGTTATTATTTTTGCCACTATGATAACAGCAGCCAGCGTATCAGTCAGCGGCATGATTGGATGGGTAGGTTTGGTTATACCTCATCTGGCACGAAAAGTTGTAGGAAACAATTATAAACATCTGATGCCTGCTTCTATGTTATTAGGGGCGATTTTTCTTCTGTTAGTAGATGATGTTTCAAGGAACTTGCTAGCTGTAGAAATTCCGCTGGGCATCCTTACTGCATTTATTGGAGCACCTTTTTTCATCTACCTCATTACAAGAAAGGAGGAAACATATTGAGTATTGAAGTATCCAAGCTTTCTTTTAGCTATGGAGATCATCTGATCTTTGATGATATTAGTTTTACAGCTTATGATAATCAGTTGTTATCCATTATAGGATCAAATGGAGCAGGAAAAAGTACAATGTTTCATTGTATACTTGGCTTATTAAATGGCTACAAAGGAAAAGTTCTTTTTAATGGCATTGATATTAAAGGCCTTAGTGCAAAGGAAATGGCTAAGCTAGTTGCTTATATTCCTCAATCTCATTATCCATCCTTTAATTTTAGTGTTTTTGATATGGTGCTTATGGGTACCACCACTCAGGTCTCTAGCATTGCAAGTCCGGGAAAAAAACAGATTAAGCTTGCTTTGGCAGCTTTAGAGAGAATGGGAATTGAGCATCTGAAAAACAGGGGCTACACCCATATAAGTGGTGGTGAAAGGCAGCTTGTTTTGATTGCTCGTGCATTGGTACAGGAGGCTAAAGTTCTAATTATGGATGAACCTACAGCAAATTTGGATTTTGGTAATCAGGTTCGTGTTATGAGTGAGATAAAATCTCTAACTAGAGATGGGTATACTATTATTCAATCAACACACAATCCGGAGCAAGCTTTTCAGTTTTCAGATGCTGTACTAGCACTTAAAAATGGAAAGATACTGGCAAGTGGCGCACCTACTGATATTTTCACAGAACCATTGATTCAAACACTATATGGTATAGACGTTGAAATGCAGACTTTATACGGAGGTAAGGTAAAGGTTTGTATACCAAAATGCGTTATTTCTTGAAGGCTATGACTATTCTTAATATGGTCTTAATTATACTTTAGTTATTTAGGGGGAATTAAAATGAGAAAGAAAAAACTCTTCGCAGTTCTGCTTGCACTTTGTCTTATGATATCTACGCTAGCTGGTTGCAGCAAAAGCACTACGTCAACAAATAAGAGTGAAAGTGTTACTTTTACAGACTCTGCAGGACGCCAGGTAAAACTTCCAGCAAAGATTACCAAGATTGCAGCATCTGGTTCCCTTGCTCAAATTGTACTTTTTGCTTTGGCTCCCGATATGCTTGTAGGAGTATCAGACAAATGGTCCGCAGAATCTAAAAAGTATCTGGATTCAAAATATTACAATCTTCCTGTAATTGGGCAGTTTTATGGTGGTAAAAACTTAAATATTGAAGAAATCGCCAAACTAAGTCCGCAGGTTGTTATTGATGTTGGAGAAGCTAAATCTACCATTGTGGAAGATATGAATAGTATTTCAAGCAAGGTTAATATTCCAACGATACATATTGATGCAACCACAGCTACTATGCCTGAGGCTTATAGAAAACTTGGTAAACTACTGGGCAGAGAAGCACAAGGAGAAGCTCTAGCACAGTATTGCGAACAAACCTATAAAAAAACCCAGGATATTATGAATGCTGTAGGTGAGAATGGCAAGGTTAAAGTTCTATACTGCTCTGGTAATGATGGTCTTAGTGTGCTTGCAAAAGGTTCTTTCCATGCTGAGATTTTAGATAAGGTTGGTAACAATGTTGCTGTTCTTAAAAAATTCTCCAGCAAGGGAAGTGGAGATCCAGTGGATATGGAGCAGATTGCTTTATGGAATCCTGATGTAATTCTCTTTGCTCCAGGAAGTATTTATAGCACTGTGGCAGATAATCCAGCATGGCAGAAGCTTAATGCAATTAAAAATGGAAAATACTATGAAGTGCCAAATGGTCCATATAATTGGATGGGTAATCCGCCATCAGTAAATCGTTATATGGGAATGATCTGGATTACGCAGTTATTATATCCAGAAAAAGCTAAGTATGATGTTTATAAGGAAGCAGCAAAATATTATGAATTATTTTATCACTGCAAGCTGACAGAAGATCAGTATAAAGCTTTTGTAGGAAATTCTTTGCTCAAAAAATAATAGCTAAAATAACAAGAATAACAAAATTATGTGGTATCATAATTTGTTATTCTTATTACTTATATGAGGAGGATTAAAATGAAACTTATAACTGTTGCTGGACCCCCATCTTCAGGAAAAACCTCTGTTATTTTAAAGCTGATTGAATGTATGGACATGCCAAAGGGAAGTGTTGGAGTTGTAAAATTCGATTGCCTTACTTCCTTTGATAATCTACGATATATTGAAGCAGACATCCCTGTAGAGACTGGGTTTTCTGGAAAGATATGTCCCGACCATTATTTTGTTAGTAATATTGAAGATGCTGTGCAGTGGGGAGTACAATCTGGCTTTGATATGCTGATAACAGAGAGTGCTGGTCTATGTAATCGCTGTTCACCTTACATTAAAGGTATACTTTCAGTGTGTGTAATAGACAATTTGTCAGGCATAAACACTCCACGAAAGATAGGTCCTATGGTGAGATTTGCTGATATCATAGTAGTAACAAAGGGGGATATTGTTTCTCAAGCGGAACGTGAGGTATTTGCTTTTAATATAAAACAGACTAACTCATCTGCAAAGATTGTATTTGTTAACGGTATTACGGGGCAGGGTACATTTTTGTTGTCAAAATATTTGAAGCAAACTAGAGATATTGATACCCTTAAAGATATGAAACTTAAGTTTACAATGCCTGCAGCAATATGTTCATATTGCACAGGGGAAACGAAAATAGGAGAATCCTATCAAATGGGAATGATGAAAAAAATGGAGTTTAAAAAGATATGACAATGGAAGAATTAATGAATTACATAAACCAAAAAAATCTTGAAGAAGTAATAGAGACATATCCTATTGCGGCAGATTTTCTTGCCAATTTCCGTTTGGATGCCATTACAAAGAAACGTCCACTATTTCAGGCACTTGAAGAAGCAGACGAAGAAATTTTAAATGAATTTGGCTTGGACAGACATAGTATTTTGATGAACTTTTATGAGTTTCTTCAAACTTTTACACAGACAGAAGCTTTGTCTACCAATGTTTCATCTATAACGATTATAGGAGGCTTTAATAAGTCAAAGGAAGCTGAAAACATCAAACTTACTATTTGTTCCGGAGAAGTTATAAGCATTGTAGGGCCAACTGGGTCTGGTAAAAGCAGACTTCTAAGTGATATTGAGTGTCTTGCTCAAGGAGATACTCCAACAGGCAGGCAAGTACTGGTAAATGGAGCGATCGTTGATGAACTTCAGCGCTTTGATATGGAAGGCAAACTGGTGGCACAACTTTCACAAAATATGAATTTTGTCATGGATTTGACTGTCCGTGAATTTTTAGAGATGCATGCAAAAAGTAGATTGACATCTAACATTGATGAGGTGGTTGAGAAGTGTTTTAAGTGTGCAAATAATCTGGCTGGTGAAAAATTTCTTAAAAATACAAAAGTGACACAGCTAAGTGGTGGACAATCAAGAGCTTTAATGATCGCAGACACTGCTTATATAAGTAAATCACCTATTGTATTAATTGACGAAATTGAGAATGCCGGAATTGACAGGCGTCAGGCCATAGAGCTTTTGGCGAAAAAGGAAAAGATTATTTTTGTTTCCACTCATGATCCACTGCTAGCTATTAGTGCTGATAAACGTATTGTTATTAAGAATGGTGGTATATATAAAATTATAAAAATTTCTGATGCTGAAAAACAAAGCCTTGCAGATATTGAAAAGCTTGATAATACATTGATGATGATTCGCAGCAGGCTGCGGGAAGGTGAAATTATAACAGAAGATTTACTTAAATAGTGAAAAGGAGAGTATGTTATGTGGAAAATATATGATGATTTGATAAATGGAATTCCAGAGGATTTTATAGTAGATGAGCTTATAACTGGAAGTGTAACTTCCTATGTTAGAAGTGGGAAGGGATCAGGAATTGCTAGTTTTCGTTCTTATGAAACTAGAATGCCTATGTTTACAAAAAATTTGATTGGAGCACCACTGCGTGAGGTAGCAGCCTGTGCAAAATCATGGAACTTTGTTGAAGCTTCTATTGGAGTTGCTGCAATAAATGCTTATTATAACAATCCTGAGGTAGCAAGAAAAAATGGGGTGGAATTTTCAGATTCAAATCGGGT
The DNA here is from genome assembly GCF_055391695.1 of Clostridium nitrophenolicum. Classification (NCBI taxonomy): domain Bacteria; kingdom Bacillati; phylum Bacillota; class Clostridia; order Eubacteriales; family Clostridiaceae; genus Clostridium; species Clostridium nitrophenolicum. The sequence continues at coordinate 3,331,598 of NZ_AP042469.1, read as the reverse complement.
TGAGGATAGATTATTTGACCCTTTTATTATGTCTCAAAATGAAGTGAAAAATAAAAAAGTTGTTGTGGTTGGACATTTTCCACATTTAGAAAATCTGTTTGAGCCAATATGCGATCTCTCTATCATTGAATGGGAACCAGAGGAGGGGGATTATCCTATATCCGCTGTCGAATATTTGTTGCCTGAGTGTGATTATGCTTATATAACTTGTGCATCTATTATGGATAAAACTTTGCCTAGAATTCTTGAATTGTCAAAAAACGCTAAACGAGTTACCATGGTAGGACCTGCAACTCCGCTAGCGCCTGTGCTATTTGATTATGGAGTTGAAGCGCTATCAGGATTTATGATTAAAGATCACCAGCGTGCCTTTAGAGTTATTTCAGGTGCTGAAAAAGTAAGGATATACACTACAGGCCAAAAAGTTAACTTCAAAAAAAGTCAAAGGCTTGAAACTTATCCATTGTAATATGAGCAGCGGTCTTAAGCACCATAAATAAAACTTGAAAAAGATGTAGAAAAACAGTAGAACAACATATTTTAGAAAAAATATGTTGTTTTATAATCAAATTAGTGATAGAATATAAACTTGGAGTCCCTGCTGTGAAAAACACAGCCGTTAGTCCAGGGGGAGGAGGTGAAATTTAATGAGAAAGTATGAAACTATATTTATATTACATCCATCATTAGACGAAGAAGCTGTTAAAGCTAACGTTGAAAAATTTAAGGGCGTAATAGAAAATGGTGGAGGAGTAGTAGATAACGTTGATGCGTGGGGTAAGAGAAAGCTTGCTTACGAAATAAACAAAATTGGTGAAGGTCACTACACTCTAATAAACTTCAGCGCTGATCCTGAATTGCCAAAAGAGTTAGATAGAGTATTCAGAATTAATGACAGTGTTATAAGACACATAATAGTTAACAATGAAAAATAAAGTTAACGATGATATGTCTGAAGCATTTGAAAAAAACTGAAAGTTTTAATCAAGAAACATACGAAAAGATATAACTCCAGTAGATGATGGAGATATTCTATTTCAAAAGGTAAGGAGGGAGAAGCATGGCAGAAAGAGAAGGCGGAAGAAGATATTCAGGTAAGATGAGAAGAGCAAAAAGAAAAGTTTGTTCTTTTTGTATGGATAAAGCTGAATTCATAGATTACAAAGATATAAATAAGTTAAGAAAATATGTTACTGAAAAAGGAAAGATTCTTCCAAGAAGAATTTCCGGTACTTGCGCTAAGCATCAAAGATCACTTACAGATGCTATAAAGAGAGCAAGAAACATAGCATTATTACCATTTACAACAGATTAAATCAAAAGCTGAAGAATAGATGTTAGATATTCTTCAGCTTTTTTATTATATATAAATATCAATGTCAAATAGAAGCTACTATAGAAACATATTTCTATTTTATGATAATCACTAGCCTTTCCAATACAATATAACTTAAGATCTGATATATCAAAGTAAATCAAGAAGCTTAATTCTAAGCATCATTTTATAAAGCTTTTGAATTAAATGAACAATATTAAAATGTTATCGAGTTTATATTTAAGCAATTGGTACAAAATTTATAGACTATTTGATTCATGTTAGAGATAGAATAACAATAAAATTAATTAGGTACCTTAAAATATTACTTGACTTGCTCATAAAATCAGTTTATATTATAAATATAGTTAGGTACCTTGTTATATTTTAAGGAGGATTCAAATGGACAACAATACTATTGATGAAAAGGATGAAAAAATAATTATTTCATCTGATGAATTATTAATTGCACTAAACAAATTTATAAATATGTACCAAAGAAGTTTATATAGAACACGAGCCCATTACACACCTTATCGTGGTCAGGTTCGACTTTTAAATATTATAGCTCAAAACGATGGATTAAACCAAAAAGAGCTTACTGAAATATTGGATGTCAGAGCAGCAACATTGTCAGAGCTGCTAGATAAATTGGAACGTTCCAATCTTATTAGAAGGACAAAAGATGAAGTAGATAAACGTAAAATGCGTGTATTTTTAACTCCTGATGGTTTAGAGTTTTTAAAAGAATTTGAAAATCAGAATGATTTTTCAGAACAAGTATTTGAAAGCCTATCCAGTGAAGAAAAATACTCATTTTATAATACAATCAAAAAGCTTTGTACTCATTTTGAAGCACAGGCGATTCTTGAAGATTATGATTTAAGCGAACCATTACCGCCTCATCTGAGAGAACACATTCCACCTCATGAAAGAGATGGGCATCATCCAAAGCCTCCATTACACCACCACAAATAAATTCTTCCGGTGATTCAAATGAATATTTTTGCTTATTTTAATTGGTACTACAAAATATAGATCTTATTTTATACTAAATATTAGAGAAGGTGACCCTATTATGAAAACTGTGGTAAATGCTTTGAATGGATTTAAAATATTTTTATTAAATAAAAATTGCGAATTTTTGATTGAAATATTAGCAAAAATAAAAACATCCTTAAAAAATGATTGTTTTTTATCCATTTCCTTATCTGCTGCTATTATAACTTCATTTTTTAACAATCCAAATTGGAGATATTTGGATTTGAGAGTGATTATTTGCTTGTTTGAATTGATGATTATTGTGAAAGCTTTTGAAGAATATTCCTTGATTAACCACATATCGTTATTGATTTTGAAGCAGTGTAAAAACGAAAGAATTTTACTTCAAGTTTTGTGCTTGTTTGCTTTTGTATCAGCCATGTTTTTAACAAATGATGTAGCACTAATGGCAATTATTCCAATCTTAATTAATATTTCCAGGAAGTGTAGTTATAATATTATTTTACCCACTATTCTTATAACAATTTCTGCAAATCTTGGAAGCTGTGCAACACCAATTGGGAATCCTCAAAATTTATACATTTTTTCTCATTATAAATTAAATGTTGAAAACTTTTTTTCTTATTCATTACCAATTTGTATTGTAAGTTTGTTTTTACTAATTTGCATAACCTTCTTTATTAATCCTAAACAAATTTCCTTTATTATGAATGATATCTCAATACTTAAAAAAAAGAAAATAATCGTGTTTTCAGTATTATTTGTTTTACTGATACTTAATATTCTTGGTACTATACCTTACTTTATAACCTTGCCTATTTTAATATTGGTGACACTTGCTTTAGATAAAAGTCTATTTAAAAAACTCGACTACGGATTGCTAATTACTTTTGTTTGTTTTTTTATTTCAGTAGGCAATATATCTAACATTGTTATAATACGTAATTTTCTAACATTTTTAACTCATACACCAGCAAGTATTTATCTGTCTGCATTGCTATTAAGTCAAATTATAAGTAATGTACCAAGCAGTATTTTGCTTGCTCCTTTTGCATTCAATTGGCATGCATTATTTTATGGAGTAACTATTGGTGGGCTGGGGACTCCTATTGCTTCACTGGCAAGTATTATTTCTTACAAGATGTTGATCCTTGAATATCCTTATAAAAAGAAAGAATATCTATTGAAGTTTATTTTATTAAACTTTTTTTGTCTATCAATTATAGGATTGATTTTTTATATCTATATTCAATAGCGTGGGTTTTATCGGAAATGTTGGCGACACCCCAAAAAGTATAGCTACAATATATACTATTTCTGAAAGATATTTTTGAAAATAAGTTATAAAATAATATAATTTGTTGAATCATAATTTTATAAATAGAATAGAAAGGTGGGTTACTACATGGAAGGAAGCCTGATAAAACCTGAGGAATTAGTAGAGGTCCTTGAAGAAGATGGTGAGCTAAGTATCTACAATGGAGCAAAAGAGTTGTTTATTCAAACTGTGGATGACAAAGAGGGGTATTCCTATGTAAGCAGTACAAATGAGGAATTTGGCAGTAGTAGAGAGGCTGTAGAATGGGCAATTAATGAACTCCATAAAAGTATTATGTAAAACTTAATTAAAGAGTAAGATCCAACAGCCTAACAGGGCTGTTTTTTTGTTGGACTTTAACAGCAATAGTACTAAAAGAATACTGGAATAATTATTTACTAACCAGTAGGAAAGAAGATTTATATTTTTTGATTGCATTGGCTTTGACGCAATCTAGAAAAAACTCTTGACTAATTGAAGTGAATGTGCAATAATTAATTTAAAGTTACTTACTAAATGTAAGTTGGTTAAATAATTAATAGAAGTAAAATTAATCAACAAAGTGAATTAAAAGAATAAAGTGATTATTTATAAGTTGATGGAATAAATTCTAAAGAACCTACAATGTTCACAAGTACATGCACCTTATATTATGGCTATGCCTACTAAATATCAATAAGTTAATTAATAACACAAATGGAAGAGTGGGATGGATTATTTAAATAATTTAGAAAACAACTTTAAGGAAATTTGTAATGAATGTCATCATAAAGGATCAGAAAAATGTAATTATAGAAAGTGTAACATCGGATTCGCTAATTATGTTGTCAAAAATATCAAAGATAATTCTACTTATTCTATAGCTGATGGAGAAAGTTTAATTCCAAAAGATGATTTTAAATATTATGATGAAAAAGTAATTGCCAAAGGAGTTGCTAATATATGTAGGCTATGTAAGGAGTGTAATGAAAACCATAATGAAAATTGTGTAATAGCTCTGACAAGAAGGACTTTAGAATATACACAACTAAAAGAAAAAATATCATATCCAGGAAATATAATTCTGTACTTGATGAACGTAAATGAACAAAGACCAGAGTTTGCAGAGTTAATAAGGCAAGAATATATGAGAATAGGATAACTTATTACTTGGAGGGCATTATGATAAAAAAATTTGTAAAACTAATTGGACATTAGGAAAATTAGTTTGATATGAATAAAAATTATATTTTATAGAGGAGTGTATGAACAATGATAGTTAACGGAAAAACATTAATAAAAGATATCGTGAAAATGGGACCTAAGGCAGTAGAAATATTAATGAGTTTTGGCATGGGATGTATTGGATGTCCTGCATCTCAAAACGAGAGCATAGAACAAGCAGCTGCAGTTCACGGAATTAATTTAGAAGACTTACTTCAAAGTTTAAATAGTATTCAATAAGCTACAAGCCTATTTAGCATATAAATTTTTAAGTAATTGTATGAAGTAATTTAAAAAGCAGAAATTAAAAGAGGAGATAAGTAAATGTTAAAATCAATAATTTCAAAGTTTATAAAATCTAAGGAAGAAAATAAAGAAGGCAATAATAAAGTAATATGTGGATGTTTTAATATCACTGAACAAGATTTGAAAAATGCTATAAAAAATGGTGCCAATTCCTTTGAAGAAGTTCAAGCTATTACTAAAGTGGGTACTGGTTGTGGTAATTGTGTTGAAAGTAATAAAGCGTTAGTTAATAAATTATTATTAAACAAAAAAATTGACGAAAATCCAATAGTGTGTGGATGTTTTAAAGTTACTGTACAAGACTTAGTGAAAGCTATAAAAAATGGTGCTAAATCATTTGAAGAAGTGCAAGCCGTTACTAAAGTAGGTACTGGTTGTGGTAAATGTGTAGAGAGTAATAAAGCATTAGTTGCTCAATTATTAGCAAAATAGTAATGAATATAGTAAAGATGAATTAGGCAATAAATGATGAAAATAACTAGAAGTTGACTGATCAGAATAATTATATACTAATATTAAATAGATTATTGTTTAATAATTTATTATAAAAGGATGTGAGACAATGATACCATCAATATTTATTTGTCATGGTGGACCAAACTTGGTATTTGAAAAGAATGATTATACAAAATTCCTAAAAGAATTAGGTAGACGATATACACCTAAAGGCATAGTAATATTTACTGCCCATTGGGAAAGTGATACTTTAGCTATATCCTTTAGAGATGATACCTATGAAATGATTTATGATTTTGGAGGTTTTCAAAAGGAACTTTATTCTTTTAAATATCCAGCTAAAGGATCAATTGAAATTGCTTCAAGCCTCCAAACAAAACTTGAAAGTCACGGGATTACAACAAAAAAAGATGAGAGTAGAGGATTAGATCACGGTGCATGGGTGGTGTTACATCTGATGTATCCTGAAGCTAATATACCTGTGGTTCAGGTTTCTGTTAATCCAAAGCTTTCACTTGAAGAGCAGTATAAAATAGGGCAATCAATTCAGGAGCTAGGCAAGGAAGATATATTGGTAATTGGAAGCGGAGCAACTGTACACAATCTTGCAACAATCGATTGGGAGGCAAAGGGAACTAAGGCATGGGCTGAGGAATTCGATAATTGGCTTATCGATAAGGTGGAGAAAAATGACTTGGATTCTTTAATGGCTTTTGAAAATTTAGCTCCATATGCTAAACTGGCTATACCTAGAAATGAACATTTAGTTCCTCTATTTATTAACATGGGTAGTGGACAGAATAAGGTAAATCCTAAATTATTACATCGCAGTTATGATTATGGAACATTAAGTTATATTTGCTTTGAGTTTTAAATATATCTATTTTTTAGGAGTCATAGCTTGTAAAGAACAATATAATAGGGGTGTTTCTCAACTAACTATTTAGTTTTGAAACATCCCTATTTTTAGAACATTTATTTTGTTTTGTAGTTATGGGGATTTAACTATCATTTTTAAGAAGTACACTACAATTCTAGAATTAGTACATACCATTATCATCATCTGAGGTTTGCTGTGTTAACAATAAATCTTCATAGCTGCACAAGTTATTTTCTAAAGCATCTTTTCTTAATACTAAATATAGTTCAGCGTTTGTAGCATTCTCATAAGGCATTACAAATAATACGCCTACTACTAGAGCTAATACACCTAATAGGTACCAACCAATAAATGATAAGTCTAATACGAACATATCAAATTTATGTCCTCTAGTCATCTCATTACTTAGAGCAATGGCTTCTTGAGCTCCAATGTTTGGATTGTCTGCAAGAATATATGGTACCATTCTATAGGCATAGGACTTAATTATACCAGGTATGATTAATAGTAGAGTCCAAAGGAAAATAAAAACATTTGTTAATAACATTGTCTTCACTATCCCCATATAGTTTTGTTTATTAAATCCAAAACTAAAGCACTTTTTATTATCTCTATATTGAGCGGACTGGACAAAATATTTTCTTCCACCTACTTCTAAGCAATATCCAATAAAAATACGAAGAATTAATATTACTATAAGTGCAATTAATACAATTAATACAATTGATGTAAATTTCCAGTTTGCAAAGACATTATTATAGATATCTGAATAAACAGAGTCTCTTGAGTTTCTAGAGTGTGAACCACCTCCGCCGCCCCAACCGTTAGTACCTCCTGCCAAGGCAATAACTATACTAACCCAAAATGCGGTCCAATAGGTTTTTCTTAAAACCGCTTTAGCTTTGTCTTTTAATTCTTTTCTAGTCCACATATATCTCTCTCCTAATTTAAATTATTAATTTATTTACTTTTGCAAAACTCACAATGTATAAAAAGTAATGCGTTAAATTATTGTTATGAATATATAATAAGGTATTTTATACTATATATCAAGTTAATGAAATACATGTATTTATCTCTTTTGATTGATTTTACCTTTCAGATACACATAATCTCTATATTGCATGCAATTACTTATTTTTTCTCATGATTTCAAAATTAGAATTACGGAAAAACTGAACCAAATTTAGGCATGTCTACTTTTATACAAACTAATGGGAAGTGCATAAGAATTGAGGATTATGATTTTACGGGAACAGTGGATTTAAGCGCTGAATAACTAGACTGTCTATATTTTCTAAAGTTGTATATATGAAAAGGAGAATTTGCAAAAGCTTCTTTAACCAGGTGAACCTTTGAGGTCCACCTGGCGGCCTTAGAGTAAACTCCGAAATTGGAGAATTTTCATTTTCTAGTTCCTTTTAATATTAGCGACTGTGTTCCTTTTCAGCAGCTTCTGCATCTGCTTTAGTTTTATGAACTGTACCACTTGGATGCTGAGGTGGTGCATAAATAGAATACAGTTTAAGTGGTTTATTACCTGTATTAATTACATTGTGCCATGTGCCAGCAGGTATCATGATTGCAAAGTCATCAGAGACTTTCCTTTGAAAGTTCAGCATATATTTTCTATTGCCCATTTTAACAATTCCTTGACCTTCCTCAACACGTAAGAATTGATCAACGTTTGGATGGATTTCTAATCCTATGCTTTCTCCAGGCTTAATGCTCATTAAGGTAACCTGCAAATGTTTTCCTGTCCAGAGCGCTGTACGAAAGATATCGTTCTGCTTAGTAACCTCATTAATGTTAACTACAAAAGGTTCTGAGCCATAATCCTTCAATTCAACTGGATCAGCTCTCTTATCTGAATATGAAGAATCACATCTGGAAGCATACTCTATTTCATCAGTAAAAGGAACAGAGTTATCGCTAAATTGTTCAAAAAAATCTGGTTTATCCATTGGCTCGCTAAAATAGTAAGGACAAGGATACATTCTATACATATTATCTAAGTTAAACATCGGTGTGTTATAGAAATATGGACATGGATACATATTATACATCCTTTCACAGACTTACAACACTATAATATGCTTTATGTTTAGAAAATGTTCTTTAATTCACATAGGTGTTACGCTTGGCTAAGAACATATTTATAACTACTTGGGAGCTGCAAAGCGTGGGCATAAAGTAATCCTTTGTGAAAAGTCTGATAAGTTAGGCGGAATACTTAAGGGAGAACAGGCAATTCCACTGAGGCTTTTTTCACTATCTTGTAGGCGACCAATCAAGGCTATAAAAGATGAAACCACTCAATAGATTGATTGGAACTAACTTTATTATATCTATACTCCAAACTTCAACAGGACGGTATTCATCTCTGCATCTCGATAAGTAAGCGATCTTTCTACTGTCAGGGGACCAGGTTACAGGTGTAGAGTAACAGCTAGAAATCGCTGCGGTAGAGTCACCTTCACCTCTTACTCCAGACAATCTAATTAATGAGTAATACTTGCCGTTTATAAATTGGGTTGAACTATAAGCTATTTTAGTTGAATCTGGAGACCAAGTTGGATAGTAATTTTTTGCTTCTGGGCCACCAGGAATTTTATATGTGTTCCCTGTAGAAAGCTCCAATGTATAAATTTCCGATATACTAGCACCAGGTGTAGTATATAAAACAAATTTACCATTTGGAGATAGCCTTACATTGTTAAAAGGCCAATTAGCGTTGTTTGTGATTTGAATTTCATTGGTTCCGTCTAAATTGTTTCTGTAGAGCTGACTAATATTTGATTTATCCTTTGCCTCATATAAAAGTTCAGTGCCATTTGGGAACCACTGAACGTATGAGGTTCCTGCTCGATTGATTGTTTTGAATGTATTGTTTAAAACGTCATAGATTCTAATGATTTTATTATCAGAGTAAACGATCCCTCTGCTATCTGGAGCCCAATCAATAAACCCTGGAACAGTGATCTGATCAATTTTCGAAACTCTCATCGTTATAAAGTTAATAATGGAGATAATACCAGAGTTTCCTATATATGCAATCTGAGTCTGATCTGGGGACCAAAATATCCGTGATGTTTCACCAGCTTCATCTACAGGCATAGTGCTTAATTCACCGGTATTTGGTTCATACAGTCCTAAGTAAGATTTAATATCGTCATTTAATATTACAGCTAATCTTCCTGTACCACCAGGCGGTGGATATGGAATTGCAATACTCATACCAGGTACTATAGAGGAGGTAAGACCGGGGTTTGCTTTTATTATAAGATCAGGCCTTGGTTGTCCGTTAAGTATAACATTATATTTTACTGCAATTTTATAAAGTGTATCACCTGGTCTAACAATATAGTAGGGTACGCCTTGAGGAATAATCAGAATTTGTCCAGGTACTATGGTATATGGGGGAGCAATTCCATTTGCTTCTATGATTATGCGGGCAGGCACACCGTAAATTTGTGATATAAAGAAAATAGATTCACCAGGTTTTACAACATAAGTAGTTACACCAGGAGGCATTGATAACTGCTGTCCTATATAGATCCTATAGGGTGCTGCAAGATTGTTTGAATTTATAAGAGAAATGAGTGGAATATTAAAACGTCTAGCGATACTATTAAGTGTGTCACCTGAACGAACGGTGTAAAATATTTGCATAGGATTCTCCAAAAACAATTAATATTGATTATATAATATGATTTTAAAAAAAATTGGTGAATTTAAAAAACTTCATATTCTTTTTAAAGTATTGACAAAAATAATCGTTATCTGTAGAATTATAGACAAATAGACTCTGTAATATCTTTTAAAGGAGAGGGTACTTTGAAATATTCGAAAGCGACAAACTATGCACTACACACCGTTGCGTATATGATTGCACATGATAAGACTGATAATTTAGGTTTACAAATGCTAGCAAGTCACTTCAAAATATCTGCTACCTATCTTTCAAAGATTTTAACGCAGCTGGTAAAGGCGGGCTTAATTCAGTCAACTCCAGGTGTGAATGGTGGTTATGTTTTGCGTAAAAAGAAAGAGGACATTTCATTTATGGATGTGATCAAGGCAATTGAAGGAACTGGAGCATTATTTAATTGTGAACTCCATGAGGAGGAAGATAAGTGTCGTATTCTCAAAGTAATGGAAGAAGCAGAAACTGTGATGGAGACGTATCTGCAGAATAAAAAGCTCTATGAAGTAGTCCAAAATACAACAACTAATGAAATAGGTAAAGAATAATCTTTTTACCTACTCAATCATATTATATGGTTTTTTATGTTTTAATTACAGATATTAAATATCTGTAATATATATATTTAAAAGAGCAAAGGAGAGATATATATGACAGAATTTTGGGAATCAAGCTTTATAGAAAAACAAATGATGTGGGGACTTGAACCTGCAGACTCCGCAATCTTGGCAAATGACTTTTTCCTTGAGAAGAAAGTTAAGGATATATTAATCCCAGGTATTGGGTACGGTAGAAATGCAAAGATTTTTTTAGATAACGGAATTAATGTAACAGGTATTGAGATATCAAGAACAGCCATTGATTTGGCAAGACAAAACGGGCTTGATATTCCAATATATCATGGTTCAGTAACTGACATGCCTTTTGATAACAAACTTTATGACGGTATATTTTGCTTTGCACTTATTCATTTATTGAATAGACGCGAAAGGGAAAAATTAATTAAAGATTGCTATAGTCAGCTAAAACCAAACGGATATATGATTTTTACGGCTGTTTCGAAAAAAGTCCCAATGTTTGGAAGGGGAAAACAACTGAGTAAAGATCGATTCGAGATAATGGAAGGAGTAAAAATGTTCTTTTATGATTCTGATTCAGTAAAACAAGAATTTGGAAAGTATGGTTTAGCAGAACTTTCGGAAATTGATGAACCGAGTAAGAATAAGGAAAATAAACCTCCATTAAAATTTATAATTATAAAATGTAAAAAAGAATAATTATTAATGTCAACTATGTAGGAAATGATGACACCTTTTCATGACTATAGTTATTCAACTATGCTAGAATTTAAATAAGTTAATGAGCGTCCTTAGAACGCAATAGTAATATTTTGCGAAGGAAGGCATATAGTTGACTTAATCTTAATATTATGCTAAAATCAGTTCATGATTTTGAACTTGTAAATCATAATTGAATTATATATTTAAGTTTTCTAGGGTTCCGCAGTTTGTAACTGGCTGGTCCGAGAGAAAACACACAGTTGACTGTGTACACGGAAGGATAAAAGCCTGGGAGATATTTAATAATATCTCTATGGCTTTTTTTATTTTTTATTGTTGAGGAGGTATATCTTAATGAAAAAATTTGTTATTGAAGACGATTTTTGGAACCTATTTCCCAATGCAAGGATTGGTATTGTTGCTTGTCATGGCATAGATAACTCTATAAAAGATAAAGACAAATATAAGGATATGATTTATAATTCAGAAAAGGAAGCATTGAAATATTTGAATAATGCAGAATTTAGTAGTAACGAAGTTATAAAAGTATGGAGAGAGGCGTTTCAAAAATTTAAAACAAAGAAAGGTGCAAGGTCATCGATTGAGGCATTACTAAAGCGAGTGCATAATGGAAACCATTTAGGAACTATTAATCCTCTAGTTGATATTTACAACTCTATTTCATTAAGATATGGATTGCCCTGCGGTGGTGAGGATATCGATACATTTGCTCAGGATATAAGATTGACTAAGGCAGTTGGAAATGAAAATTTTGTTACATTAGGAACGGATGAAAATGCACCACCATATGAAGGTGAAATAGTATATAAAGATAATGAAGGAGCAATTTGCAGGTGCTTTAATTGGCGCGAATCAGTAAGAACAATGCTCACTGAAAATACAAAGAATGCTTTTTTGTGCATTGAATTAATTGATGAAACAAGATTAAAAGAGTTTGAGAATGCGTTAAAAGATTTAGCAAAAACAGTACAGGATAATTTAGGTGGAACATGTGAGATTTCAATTCTTGATATTAACAATAAAGAAGTATCAATAAAGTAAAAGGAGGTTAAAGTCCTAAATGGACTTTAACGGGCAACTTACGAGTGGAACGAGTGAGTTTAAGTTGCCCCGTGGTCGCAAGAAAGGAGAAAAAGGTGATGGGTGGTTTCAGTTATAAAGATATTTATATTGAAGATGGAAGAAGGGTACTGGAAGTTAACATACTTCCAGAAAAGCATTGTAATTTTGATTGCATATTTTGTCCTATTGGAAGGTCGCAAAATAAGGTAGATACCCAAAAGTCATTTGATAAAATAGATAGTTCATTGATTGAACTAGAGAGCATGATAGAAAATACAAGAGCAGAATTAATTTTTATTAACTCAAAAGGAGAAGCCTTAGTAAATGATAAAATAGGTGATATTGTTGACTTTATCAAAGGCAAAGGTTTACCTGTAAGACTGCTTTCTAATGGATATTTACTAGGTAGAGATGAATATATAAAAATTGTTAATAAATGTGATGAGGTTGTTGGAGAGATAAAAGTAATAACAGAAGAAGATTTTCAAAAAGTCCAAAGGCCGATTGAAGGGTATACGTTAGCAGAATATATTTCAAACATGGTTTCCTTCAATAAACAATACAAAGGAAAATTTATATTTGAAATTACTATCATTAAGGGCTATAACGATGATGAAGAATCAATTCAGAAGATAAAAAATATTATTAAGGAAATATCTCCTGACAAGATAATTATTGCAAGAATGGAAGATGAAAGATTTAAGAAAAAACTTGGTATAACTGATGAAAGATTTGAGGAAATTTCAAATGCATTACTAAATATTTAGTAATGCTAATACATAATTTTCTTATAAGATTCATTAACAGTGAATCTTCAATTTTTCTTAAAAAACGAATCAAGGACTTACTTTACAAAAGTAAGTCCTGTTTTATTTATTCTTTATAAATATTACTAATTATATTGATATTGTGCTAAACATCAATTTTTATAATGTTTATGCAGAAGCGGATTGACTTTCAATTGTCCATTTATCAATAATCAATATAGCATCTGTTTGCAATCTGCATTTTTTTAAATCAAGTCCGCTAGTGCTCCGAATTGATCCGTTGGTTAGCATCTGCTCAAAAGCATTTTGAGATAAATTCATTTTTTCTCACAGCAAAGAAGATACTTTAAGCCGGGATGGAGAAGAGCATTTTATATGCAATTCTATAGTCCTCCTAATCTAGTATTTTTTATACTTCAATTTTACCATCCGGTTATACAAAGCTAAACCTTAAAGACAGCTAATAAAAGAAAATGAGCCAATACAGCAACAAAACTGTATTGGCTTATTCCGAAAGTTAATTACTAAATATATGCTGAACTTAGTGAAGAGAGAATAAAACAAGAATATAAAAAGATAAATTAGTAATATTTACATTAGTAAGATACTATGCTGCACGGATTATTGGTAATATTTTTTATCTTGAATATACTTTATTGTCTTATTCAATTAAAAAAGCCGCCACGATAAATGTGACGGTTTTGTAAACTTTTCATTCTTTATGTGATTATTATAACACAAAATGGTAAAAAAGTCAAGTGTTGTAGCGTTGCTATGAGTGTTGTATATATTATTAGAGGTGATAATTTTATGGAGCAAAAAAGCATGACAGCACTCGTAAGTGCATTTTCAAGAGCATATCATTCAGTGCAAAACAAAGAGAAAGTATTTGATGATTACTTAGCAAAGGATATTCTAACGCAGAATGAATACGAACAAATTGCAAGTAATATGTCAAGAGGTATCAAATTTTTTAATCCACCATTTGAGGGGACACAGGATGAAGTTTTGCGTTGGATTGTTGATAATCAGTTATCTCCAACTCCACTGGGTAGAGGAGCATTCGCGGAAGGTTTACTCAAAAATGCTGTACAAAATGGTGCAAAACAGTATTTGATTTTTGCTGCTGGATATGACACATTTGCATATCGTCAGCCTGACTGGGCATCAAAAATTAAAATTTTTGAAATTGACCACCCTGTTACTGGTGCAGACAAGCAAAAACGTATTAAATCAGTAGCAGCAGAAAAGCCAGCAAATCTCCATTATGTGTCTGCGGATTTTAGAGAAAATAACTGGCAAAGCAATTTGCTTGCCTGTATAGAATTTGACAAAAGCAAAATTAGCTTTTGTAGTTTGCTTGGAATAAGCTACTATTTGTCCAAACAGGTATTTGCAGAAACAGTCAATACAATTTCAGGTTTTATACCAAAAGGCAGTAATATTGTGTTTGATTATAATGATGAGAATACCTATACAGACAAAGCAGGAGAACGTGCTAAAAAACAAGCAGCAATGGCTGCTGCGGCAAATGAAAAAATGCTTGCAAGCTATTCTTATATGGAATTGAAGAAACTGTTGGCCGAAAGTAATTTCACGATTTATGAACATTTGACACCGAATGAAATAACAGAGCAGTACTTCAAAAAATATAATAAGGCAAACCCAAACCATCAAATGACAGCTTTTGATAATGTGAATTATTGTTTTGCTGTCAAAAAATAAACATGAAAACTGTTCACAGTTAGTATTTACAGTTAAGACACTTTATTCTTATTTTATCTATCAATCGTAAATCTACGATAGTTGGGTATTAGTATGAAGAGACGAACTAAAAGTTGTATATATAATGCAAGGAGATTAGTGATGAACAATATTTACTACAAGTCTATATTTTATATGTATTTTGCATTTTATATACTACTATATTTTGGAGCTACAAGATTTGCTGGAAAAATAATTTATGTAAGTGAATTCATTAGAGTACTTTTAGGAAGGGCAAATAGAAGAAATAGGATTCCATTAATTGTTGATATGACTTTTGAAAAGGTAATGGGATTAAGAAAATTTAGTGCAACTTCCCATTGGTACTATAAAAGCACAGGCAAATGATCCGAATGTTATTAAGATGTGATTTTACGTACATAATCAATATAAGGATATAATATATACATAGCAATTTTAAATAAAGTTATCGCAGGGAAATCTTTCTGTGATAACTTTATTTAACTTTTGATGCAGATATCATGTCAGTCGGTTCAGTGAAGTCTGAAGCTAGTGAGAAAGCCCTTATTACGGGGAGCAACGGATAGTATGTTGACAATTATAAAATTATGTAAACTAAATACAAAGTAAACTAGTTAAAAAATATATTAAATAATTTAAGCTTGCAACTACCTACATTTCCTCAAGCCGTATATATATTAAGTGAAAGGAGTTGATAAATATGGCTGCAACAGCAACAAAACTGCAGACTACACTAGTAATTAAATATAAGGATGGTGTAGATGCCAAGGGAAAAGAAATAATAAAATCACAGAGGTTTTCAAAGGTGAAAACCACAGCAACAGAGCAGGACATATACGATGTGTCCGTAGAGGTTGGAAAGCTTCTTGGAAAAACTTTAGATGAAGTTATAAGAGAAGATCAAAGTGGAATAATGAATGCCTAAGGGAGGGAAGTTAAATGAGTAAAACATTAGTTATGAACTTTTTAAACGAGTCCGGTAAAAAGACTGCTATAAGGGTTAATAATGTAAAGGAAGATATCACTGAAGCAGAAGTAAAGGCTGCCATGGATGTAATATTGGCTAAGAACATATTTGCAACCACTGGGGGAGAGCTGAAAGTTAAGGATTCAGCTCAAATTGATGACAAAAACATCACTGAATTAGCAGTTAAATAAATCTAATGCAGCTTAAAAAAGGTGGGTATAAGAATCAAATGATTCTTGTACCCACTTTTTTGTTAAAATTTCCTGATGGCTTTAGAATATGATATGGTGAACCGTACCATAAGTAACGGAGGAGTGGTTCATTGAGATTCGACGCCACCATTTAAATGTACAAACAAGAGGATAAGGTTAATTTCTAGGCGAATCCATTATTTTTAGGATTCGCCTTCTTTCCTTGTACAACTAACACCTTACGTTAGTTAAATAATATAAAAAAATTAGAAAGCAGATATTTATATTTGTTTTTCTACCCTTTTACCAACTTGTTATTAACTATTGTTGTTTTGTTTCATGATGAAGTGGTGGTGGAACTAGCCAACCTTTATCTTTCATGATTTGTAATAATGCTGCACCATCTTTTGCCTTTTTTGCACCCATTTGGCCAAATAATAATCCAACATCTTCACGAATTGATTGACTCATTCCTTGACTACTTGCTACAACACCTGCTGCTATATCAGCAGATACCATATAAGCTATTTGTGCATCTTGCAATCTAGCTCCAACTGGAATTTGTTCAAGGTCTGCTTCAGGTCTTTCTGCTGGTGTTGGCGGAACTGTTATATCGTTGTGTAGTAATACTTCTTCTATATCTTTTATTGATGGTTTGATTGATGATTCAATTACTTGTTTTAAAAATGCTTTTAATTCTTTGTCACCAGTATGATTAATAAAAACTTGATAACCGTCTAATGCACCTTTTGCAACTGATAAAGCGGTCCATAGTCCAAATACTTCTCCATAATGTAGAGGCTCATCTTGAGGATTTCCACTTAAAATTCCCATAATAATCTTACTTCCCTTCGTTAATAAATTCATACTACTCTCCTTATCATTGAATAGTCACAGTGCTATTATTTATTTTATAGTAGATTTTATACATATGAATTCTCATAGTTAAGGCTCATTTAATTTATACATGGGAAATAACTATATCAAGGAAAGTAATAAAAGATACCAGATAAGATTGCTAAATTGCAAGGGAATGGTATGATTTCGGAAGTCAATAATGATGCAACGAAAGAGGTTAAATCCTTTGAGCTAGATAATAGAAAAGCGGAAGAATCTTGTGCTTTCTTCAAAAAGTACGATAGAGATGGATGTGAGTTATATCTAAATTATCCTATCAAGCAGATGACAAAAAATTATTAGATATAAATTTGACAAGCGGGAACTTAATTTGTATAACGAAGGAATTAGAAATACAAGTGGTTGGATTTAAGAGTATAAAAGTATAAAGTCTGTGTACCTGCTTTGGATATCTATTTTTAAGTATACCCATCAGAAGGTTTACACAGACTTATTTATACACTCAAATAGTTAGCTACTTTTAATATTACTAACCTTTTGCATTTTCGTCGTAATTAAAGTCAGGAAGTTGTTTTAAATTTACTCCATTTGTGTCAAATAGATTTTCAGGAGAAATTACATATTTAAATTCATATACATCAGTATTTATTAAGCTCATAGTTCCATTAGCTTCTTCATATTTTTCTACTCTAATTGGAAGTCCTGTAGTAGCATCAATATAAGCAACTTCTTTTATAGTCACTTTAGGTTGAGCCAAAAGCTCTGCTTTAGATAATTTGCCAGCATTTTTAGTTGGTATAGATTTATAAGTTTTATAAACTTTGTTAAGTGTTTTTCCATCTTCAGACTTAATAGTTCCATCGGCAGTCCATTCTGAGGATGCATATTTTGCTCTCAAAGCTGTAAAAGAATTGTACTTATTGAATAAGGAATTATTATATTCAGCTCCCTTTTGGTTAACAGCTTCAAATTCACCATTTGTTACTTTACCATTTTCATCTCTTTGAAGCATAACTATTGTTCTACCACTGTCCTTTGTATAGGTACTGTTATAAGCTTCTACTTTTCCATCTCTTTTTATTATGTTATCCATTCTTGAATCAAAGGTCTTAGGGTCAGTCCAGCTTTCAAAAATTACACCTTCGCTGCCGTCAGCTCTTAATGTAGCTACTTTAGTATGCTCAATGCGTCCTTGACTATTTGTTGGGTCCTTTGCTATCTCAGATAATTCAGTAGCCTTACTTTCTACTTGAGGTTTAGTATTTGGTTTTGAGGTAGTGTTTGGTGCAGCATAAACACCTATGGAAGTAGTTAAAAGTGATACTGCAATAGCAGCTGTAATGAATGTTTTTTTCATAAAAATCAATCTCCTTTTATTATTAATCAAACTATATAATTTTAAGGTATCTTAGTTTAAAACTTTAATCATAATCACCGCCTACATTTATAACACTAAGAATAACCTTATACATTTATTATAAAATCCAAATGTTTCATAGATTACGGCAGTTGTATCTAAGTTGTAAAATCTATAGATTTTTATTATTTAATTGCAGAAAATAAGTTATTATAAATTGGGAGGCGAGCTATGGAACAGAGAAAAATTCTTATTATTGAAGATGAAGAGTATATATCAGATTTATTATCCTATTCACTGAAAAGAGAGGGGTTTATAATCAGAGTTGCTTCAAATGGAGAGAAAGGTTTAGAACTAGTACAGGATTTTAAACCTAATATGCTGATACTGGATTTAATGCTGCCAGACATAAGCGGCTTTGAAATATGTAAAAAGGTTTCAAAGGAATATACCATACCTATTGTAATGATCACTGCAAAGTCAGATACAATTGATAAAATCCTCGGGATAGAACTAGGAGCAGATGATTATATTACAAAACCTTTTGATATGAGAGAAGTAATTGTTAGAATAAAAGCTATTTTTAGAAGAATAGGATTAACCTCTGAAGCAATAGAAACAGAGAAATTTGAGGCAATTAAAGTTTCTAATTATATTGAGATATATAAAGAAAAAAGAGAAGTATTAAAAAACAACTCAAAAGTTGAACTTACAAATAAAGAATATGATTTATTATTATTTTTAGCAGAAAATAAAGGAAGGGTTTTTTCAAGGTCAGAGCTGTTAGATAAGGTATGGGGCTTTGAATTTGTAGGAGATACTAGAACAGTAGATATTCACGTTCAAAGGTTAAGAAAAAAGCTAGATGAGAATAAAAGTACATCTTTTATAGAAACAGTTTTTCGCATCGGCTATAAGCTTATATAAGAAGGTGGAGTTATGAAATATTCAATACAAAATAAAATATTAATTTGGTTTTCTATAATAATTTTTGTAGGACTATCTTCACTTCTTATTGTCTCTTATAAAATAACGGAACAAAATACTGCACATATAATAGAAAATGACATGATAAGAGTGAAGAAAAATTTAGATCTATATTTAAAACAGCACTTCTTAATTAATAATAAGGAGTTTAATGAAGCTAATCTTTTAGAAGATGCAGATGCAATTTCAAGAGAATTGAGCTTTCAAATTGGGAATACTGTAGAGATTTATAATTCTCATGGAGAAAAGATTTCAAACTTTTTAAGTCCAGAAAGTATAAAAAGTGATGATCTTTCAAAAGCAATTAAAGGTCAGATAGCTTATACCATAAATTATATAGGGGGAAAAGTAATAGTTAGTCTTTCTTACCCTGTAGAAATAAATAATAATGCAATTGGAATTATAAGATATAATAAGGATTATTCGGAACTCTATGTGTACAGCAATAGATTTAAGTATGTCATTAATATTTTTGCAGCGGTGATATTCATCATTGTGTTTATTGGATCAATAATTATCTCTCGGCAAATAGCAAAGCCTATAATCGAGCTCACTAAAGGCTCAGAACAGGTATCTAAAGGAGATTTTGATTTAAATATAAATATAAATTCTAAAGATGAAATTGGTGAACTTGCAAATAGGTTTAAAATAATGGTAGATAGAATTAAGGAACAGATAGCAATAATAAATAGAGATAGAGATAATCTAAAAGAGGCACAAAAGCAGAATAAAACTTTTTTTGATAATGCAACCCACGAACTCAAAACACCTTTAACTACAATATTAGGTTATGCTCAAATAATAAAAGAAAATGGTTTTAACGATAAAGAATTTTTTGATAAGGGAACTTCTTATATTATTAATGAAAGCAAAAGGCTAAATAATATGGTAGTTGAAATACTGGATTTATCGACAGCTGCTTCAAAAGATATAAGCTATAACATGGAAAAAATAGACCTATCAAAACTTATTTTAAACACTTGTGAGGAGATGAACATAAAGGGAAGAAAGTACAATATAAAAGTACAGCCTAAGGTTCAAGAAAATATCTTTATAAAAGGTGATAATGATAAATTAAGAGAAGTGCTAGTTAACTTGATTGACAACTCTATAAAATACGGAAATGTTAACTCCACTGTAGAGGTAGAGGCATACAGTGAATGGAAATATACTTACTTAAAGGTTAAGGATAAGGGAATTGGAATAGAAAAAGAACATTTAAACAACTTGTTTGAACCCTTTTATAGAATTTCTCAGAAGGAAATAAGAGAGAAGGGAAGTGCTGGGCTAGGACTTTCTATAGTAAAAAATATAGTTAAAAAACATAACGGATGTATAGAGATAAAAAGTACTATCAATGAAGGTACAGAAGTTATTGTTAAATTTAAAGGTGAGAGTCATGAAAAGTAAATTTAATAAGAATAGTATTTACGTTATTTTGATTTTAGTGATTTTTATAGTATCTTTCTATTTTGTGAGCTATATTTATACCTTGAATAGCAGAAAGAATAGAACTATTGTATTAGAAAAAAGCCTATTTAATAGTAATTTACCAAATGGCAAAGCAGAGGAGCTTCGTGTAGAAAATGTATCAAAGCTAGATACAAATTATATATTTTTTGATATTAATGTATTAGATAACGATACTATTATATTCAAAACCTTAGATAAGAATAACAATGAAAAGATATCTATGCTGGATATTGATAATAACAAACTCACTGAAATTTATAAAAAAGATAGCGGCGATTTTAATCATTTAGCTATATCAGAAGACGGAAAGAAAATCATATATTCCGACTTCATAAAAGAAATAAATAATCGGAAGACATACTTATATGATGTTAATACAAAACAAAATACTGAAGTTATTACTAATGGGTCTTATGCTAATTTAATTATAAACAACAACAAGTACATTGGTGTTGATGATAATGATTTATTTATAAAGGATTTAATTACTGGTGAAGTAAATAATTTGGCACCTGCCACCATAAAGGGTATTACGCAGACCAGTGCACCTAAGGCTAAAGAAATGTATTCTTTGAAATCATCACAAGATGAAAATACTGTATATTGCATTTACCAGGGAATTAAACCTATTAGCACTGAAACAAAAGCAAGGATACTTAAAATCAACTTACAAAACAAAGAGACTTCAGAAGATATTATAGAAGGAACTGTATATGATCTTATACCTCTAAATGATGGGAATTTCATATTTACTGGCAACATCCAAGGAACTGATGGGATTTTTATATATAACGTTAAAGGCAAAAGTTACAAGAACTTAAAGCAAGGAAATATAAATAACATCGGAATAACAGAAGATAATAAAAAAATTGCCTATAATATTTCTGATAATAATGGGGTTTCTGAGCTGCATGCAGCACTTTTTAATAAGGATAAAATAGAGGCAGATACTACTGTTTACAGCAACGCTAGGTATGGAAATAGTTTAAAATGGAGCAAGGATGGGAAGAGGCTTTTCTATTTTACTGGGTATAATGGGGGGAGCACGATATATAGGTTTTCGTTTAAGGAGTGAATGAACTTAGAATAGGATGAAGTGAACCGTACCATAAATGACGTATGCTTTTTGTTTAAGCATTACAAGACTTAGGGTTTTGCGTAATAATATAGTTAATATTTATTGCAATAGACGTATTAAGGACTTACAGTCATAAAGTAAGTCCTTAATACGTCAATAAAAAAGATTATGCAAAATGGAGCTCTTATCTAGCCACATTTAAACCAATTTATATAAAACTATTAATATTTTTGTATAATTAATTTGTACTATTTGATGGCTGAATTGTCACAGTGTTTAAAATAGGCCTTTAGAATCATATGCCTGAGTTTTTAAGCCAGTTGAATATTTGATGTTGGGCCCAAAGCAGATTGTTAACCTGACAGTGGGCATCGGCTCCTGTTGCTGAATCAAATTCTATAATCTTTGATGCAGGCTGCTTAGTTTTTAAAGCATCGTAAATAATCCTTGCTTGACGTATCATTTCTTCATCTTCACTTAGGCCTGCAAGAAATAATGATGGTACATTTATCTTTGAATAATCTGCTACACCTATATCTGCAAAAGTTTGCAATATGTTTGTGAGGCCACCAGGACCAAATTGCCAAGCATATTTCTTTAATGCTAATTCGAGCATAGGATTTAAATTATTAGCTTTTCCAATTAATGCTGGTATAGCCCTTTCAATTGTTAATTTGAAATCAAATACAGGAGTACTTGCAATCCAAGCATCCAGCTTCTTGCCAGCTGCAACCAGCATTGTGGTGAAATATCCACCACCGCTATAGCCCGACAAAATCTTTTTACCTTTAAAGCCCATATCATCAATCTTGTCAAGTATTGCTGATAGTGCATTTACAGTATCTCTACCAAAGTGCATACCATCATATGGAGTTTTTCCCTGTCCTGGCAAGTCTACAAGCAGAACGTTATAACTGCGTTTTAAAGCTGCAGATCCACCGAAAAAGTAAAGATCTTCTCTAAAAGTGTCACCACCACCTATTACTATAAATAACGGTTTTTCATATTTAAGAGGTGTTGTAATATATGCAGGGAGACTTTTTCCATTAAAATCAAAATTATATGATTCCAGACCAGTTTCCCACATTTTCATTGCCTTCTGAAACGTATTCTCCATTTTCTGTACAGTATTCATCGCTTGATCTGTTGTAGGATCACACATATGGAGCACTGCTCTAGCTGCTTGTGTACAAGCTAGATATTTAATGCCAGCACCTTCATTATCCCCAGTCTTAGCACATTCTAATGCCAGCTTTTCCTGATAGTTTATCACATTTGTGAATTCATCTGCCCATGACTCTGGGTTTCCGTCTTCAATTTTGTTAAGGCAATCATATATTTCACCAACAGACAATCCGCCTATTTGACTGTAACCAAGAAGCCAACCAGCAGCAAAGTCCATTGTACCGTTATCGAAATAGTAATGATGTGTCTGTCTTTTGCCTACATCTTGTTGTTTCTCCATGGTAGATTCCTCCTTTATTTATTCTGATATTTTAGTAAGCTTATTAAGCATATCGCTCTTAACTAGATTTATTTTGCCTTTGCATATGCCTAAGGATCTAGTGAATATTAATTCCAGCGCCTCAATATGCCTCTTAATTTTAATTTCCTGTTCCTTAGTTTCTACTTCTAAACCATATAAGTCATATAAAGAAGCTATAGCCATAAATAGCAATCTAACAGTTTCTTCAGGATACTCTACCTTCATATAGCCTTCTGAAATACCCTGCTCTACTATTCTTGTAAATGCCGGAACATACTTTTCCCACATCATTATATTGTGCTTATGAAACTGTGGATTTACATCACGCTCTTTATAAAAGCCTTGTATAATCTTTGCCTTAGGCATTTTTAATTGGAATTGCTTATTAGAAAATATTTGGAACTTCTGCTCTGCATTAATACCTTCCATTTCAGCTAGTTCTTCGATAGACTGTACAGACTGATCAGTTATCTTATCAATAATACCCATAAAAACTTCATTTTTAGATTTGAAATGATGGTAAAATCCACCTTTGGATAAACCTGTTCTCTGCAAGATATCATCAACAGTTGTATCTTCATATCCTTTCTCTAAAAACAATTCCTCCGCAACTTGCATTATTTCATTTTTCCTAACTTCTGGGTCTTTATGTCGAGGCATTTTATCACTCCTTTTTAAAACCGACGTCGGTCTGTACAGTTAGAATAGCATAGCTAAAAAATCATGTCAATAATATTGTTGCAAAACTAAAATATTTATCCTCATTGGTAAGATAGGAGTGGTCGAATCTGTAGTATTCCAATAACATAGTATAAATAAAATAAATTATTAAATATGAAATATATGAGAAATTGAATTTATAATAAGTATGATTCCTATAAATCTAAGTGGAACTCTTGGAAGTGTTCCATCTTTTTTAAAGATTAACATAACAAGTTTTTTCATAAAGACATTTATTAAAATTCCTGCAATTAATGCAATTATATTTAAAATTAAATTTAAATCCACTTTTAAATTCCCCCTATGCCCTTTCGGCTCTAATTTTAATATTTAATAAAACATAAGATATTGTTAGACCTAAAACTCCTGCTGCTGCAAGTATAATTATTGAAGGTAGTTCAGAGGTAATGGAAGCATTATTAAAAGTAATATCAGTAATAGACTTTATTGCCCAAGATTCTGGTGTGAATTTGGAAATAACCTGCATAGTGCTTGAGGCAATTTCATCTATTGAGAAGAAGGAGCCTCCAAGTATTCCTGTTAGTGCCATTACTATTGCTCCAATTATTGTAAAGCTTTGCTGTTTTTTAAGGATATGTTCTTTTTACGAGAAGGTGAAAGCTCTACCGAAATAGGGTTCATTATTAAGGGGGTTTTTCGTTCCTATTATATTGATAAAATAGGCAATGATATAACAAAGTATTTTTATGCAGAAGGTGGGATACTATTCTCTTATGTGGCATATCTATCTCAAAAAGAATCTATGTATTACATACAAGCATTGGAAGACAGTGAAATTCTTGTAGCTAAGATTTCCGATTTTGAGAAAATAGTCGAAGGAAATTATCAGCTACTTTTATTTTACAAAAAAATGATTGATAGCGTCCTTGTTGCGAAAGAAGAACATGCAATTAGTTTTAAATTATTAAACAGCATGAAACGCTATAAACAATTCCTTGCTGCATATCCAGGCTTGGAAAGGCGTCTTAAACAATGTCATATTGCCTCCTATTTAGGAATAACCCCTGTATCCCTTAGCAGAATAAGAAAAAAATCAAATCTTAACAAATGATAATGCAAGGAATCTCCAAGTGATTTATGATGTAGCTAAGTTTTATTATTGGAGGTTGATTGCTATGAAAAATGAAATAGTTATTTTAATTACAGGATGCTCCACAGGAATTGGGAGAGAGCTCTGTAAGATATTATTTGACAAAGGATATACGGTCGTTGCAACAGCGAGAAATGTGGAAGCCTTAAAAGATTTGCCTGCATCCTTGAAAGTATCGCTGGATGTCACCCAAAAAGAGTCCATTTATGCAGCAATAAACGAAGTCATATCTAGATTTCATAAAATTGATATTCTCGTAAATAATGCGGGTTATTCAGTTAGAGGAGCTTTGGAAGAAATTAACGTAAATAGTGCTAAAAGTATGTTTGATGTAAATGTATTTGGCATAATTAACATGATTCAGGCAGTTGTTCCAGAAATGCGTAAAAAACGATCTGGTAAGATTGTAAACATTGGCTCGATTTCAGGAAAATTTGTTCAACCGATTAATGGGGCTTATTGCGCATCGAAATTTGCAGTTGAGGCATTAAGCGATGCATTGCGTTTAGAATTGCACAGCTATAATATCCAGACAACCGTCATCGAACCGGGACCCATGAAAACTAATTTCTTTAAGACATTAGCTGATAATTCAAGTAATCTTATGTCGAATTCAAATTCTTGCTATTCCCGTTTTTATGAATCAGATGCTAAATATAGAAACAAGCAAAAACAAGCTGATCCTAAAGAAGCAGCAAAAGCCATCAGTGATATAATTTTGAAAAGACGACTTAATTCCCGTTATAAAGTTGCTGTTCCATTTACATATAGTATGATCACACATTTTCCTGATTCTCTAAAGGAATACTTTATGAAAAAGCTATAGGTGGATGCAAATAAAGTATCTAGAAAAATTTCTGATGAAGCACACAAGAATAATAAACTATACACTATAACACCAGACTTTGTTTTGGTGTTATTCTCTTTTTGTATTAAGAAATAGGAGGTTTATCAACATGGAAACAATTAAAATTCATCTTCTTTATCGTTCTTGATTTTATCAAATAGAACTTTAAGCCATTCTATATGTTTCATTTCTTCCTTCGATAAGTATAAGAATTCGTTTTTAACCTCTTCTGAAATTCCTTCTTTCTCGGCAGCTAGTTTATAAAATTCAGTACCTTCAATTTCATTGATGATAACTTGCTTTATTAATTGAATTATATTACTTGTGTCAGAATTTTTAAATAGTTTTATAGTTCAAAAGCAAATAAACTTTTTAGTTATAAAAGTTTTATCAAAACCGATGTGAGGTTCGGCTCAATGAGAGAAAAGCCTACTATGGAATCTTAATATAATCAAATTGGAATAATCTTAAAATAATTAAATCATGTTGATTTAATGGAATAATTATGATATATTAGATGTATAATAAATATTATTAATTAATAAATAATATTGAATGTGAGATTGATTTTATTTAGAAAACTTATAAAAGGGAGGTAAAATTATGAAAACTTTATATGAGGCAACTATGATTAATGTAGGAGCTAGAAAAGGACGAGTTTATTCGCCAGATATGTCTTTTAATTTAGATGTAGCTATGCCAAAAGAACTAGGGGGAGAGGAAACAACATTAACAAATCCTGAGCAACTTTTTGCAGCTACTTATAGTACTTGTTTTAATGGTGCATTGGAAGTTGTTTTGCAAAAATCTAGGGTAGAGTTTGAAAAAACTACTGTTACAGCAAGTGTATCCTTAGTAGAAGATCCAGAGGATAAGGGATTAAAAATAGCTGTAAAACTGCAAGTATCAATTGACGGAGTTGAAAAAGAAAAAGCAATAAAATATGTAAATATAGCTCACAAAAACTGTCCATATTCAAAAGCAATTAGAGGAAATGTAGATGTAGTAATAGAAGTTGTTTAAAAGCAAATTGTAAGTTAACTTTTCTATAGACTATTTTAGTCTTATAAGGAGAAGTTAACTTTTTATTTTTTGCTATAAAAAAGGTGGGTACAAGAATCAAAAGATTCTTGTACCCACTTTTTTTGTTTAAATTTCCTGCAAAAATCATATGACAAAAGAGAAATTATACCGGTGAAAAAATTAAAGAAAAAAATAGTTTTAGTTGTAATTATAGGCTGATTTGTAGACTTAAATAAGTGCTTTTTAATGAAATGGTATAAAATTGAAAACTAATATCGCAAAATGTATAATCGTAAAAGAATTTGCTTTTCAAATCGTGTCCGAATTTTATTAAAAAACGTGCTCTGTATAAGTAGAAGGGTTTTTAAAAAACAATAATTATAAAACATTTCCTTCTTAAAAAATATATAAAGAAGGAAACATAGACAAAATTTAAATGCAAAGGAGTAAAAATATGAAGATTAAGGTGTTAACTGAAAGAGAAAAGGATGAAATACTGAATTGGATTAAAAGGAAAAAGTTTTCTAAATTAAATAACTTATGTATAGCTTTTAATGAATTTATAAGAAATCTATACAAGAAATATATAAGGCATAAATATAGGTTATTACTTGATGATTTTAGATCAGAATGTTATTTGATGATTCTAGATTGTGCAAAAAATTTTAAAGGAAGTACTTTTGGTCAGTTGGTTAACTACATAGAAGAAACAGTATGTAAAAGAGTACTTACAATAAGTAAGAAGCATAAAAAATTTTGTAAAAAAGATATTCTAGGAGATTTTGAGGATAACTCAGCCTATGAAAATTATCTTTTTCTTATAGATTTCGAAGAGCAGCTATTGAGCACAATGACTCTGGAAAGTAATTGTGATAGATATTTATGCGGAGAAATATCCGAATATGAGCTAGAGCTATTGAAAGAATTTATTTATGGTGGAGATTTAAAAGCTTTTGCTGAGCGCAGAGGGGTTAAGTATGAAAGTGTTATGAGAGCTTTAAATAGAGCTAAGGAAAAGGTTAAGAAAATAATGGAGGATTTACATATTAACAGTACTTATGATGATTATGTTTTACCTTAATTTAATAATGAGGGGGTTTTTGAAATTAATGGTAACAAAATAATTGAGCTCATTATAAAGGCAAAAGAAGGGGATAAGACTGCTATGGAGGAGATAATAAAAAGGTATACGCCTTTTGTTATTAAAACCGCCAGAAGCATATATGTAAAGGGTTACGATATTGAAGATTTAGTACAAATAGGACAAGCATCAATAATCAAGGCTGTAAACATGTATGATACTGAAAGAGAAAATGCTTTTACCACCTATGTGTTCAATACAGTAAGAAGAACTTTATATTTACTTATAAGGAGCAGTGTAAAAGAAGCAAAATGCTGCAGTTTACAGAGTTTGAATAATGAGGGCTATGAACTTATAGATGCTTTAGCAGGCGAAGATGATATTGAAGAAGATATGGTTAAAAAAGAGGAAAAAGCTATGCTTGCTAGCGCTTTAAGGAAGCTTAATGAACAGGAAAAAGAGATTATCTACTGGTTTTACTTTGAAAGCAGAAGTCTAAGGGACTATGCAAATTTAAAGGGGATATGTTATAAGGCAGCTGGAGATAGAAAGAAAAAGGCACTTATGAAACTTAAAAAATGTTTAGAGGGGATGGATTTTAATGGCATTATTTAGACAGGTAAGAACAGGTTTTTGGCAGGATGGTTTTATATTAGGACTTAAACCAGAGGAAAAGTATTTTTATATGTATATTATGACAAACGCAAGAACTACACAATGCGGCATATTTAAATTAGTAAAGCCTCTTGCTCAGCTTGAACTTGGCTATGATGGAGAAACTTTGGACAGGCTTTTAAAAAGTTTCAGGGACTATGGAAAAATTGATTACTGCGAAGAAACAGATGAGATTATGATAACAAATTGGGCTAAATATAATTTTATAATCAGCAAAAATACAATAATATGTATAAACAAAGAGCTTAAAGAAGTTAAAAATAAAGAATTTGTAAAAAGAATGTACAGAATATGTTTGGAAAGGAATCATCCTGTAAAAGATATTTTTAACGGCATTGTAGTTGATGGTTTAAAAATTGAAAAAGAATCGGATAATGCTTTTTTAGAAACTGAAAGTGAAGAAATGGATTCTTTAAAAGCAGATAAAGAGGGGCTTTCAAGCCCTTTTGAAGCCCCTTATAAGCCCCTGGGGGAAGAAGAAATAAAAGAAGAAATATATATAAATAAATCTTATAATAAACAAAAAGTAATGAATAAAAGTATAAGTAGAATTCTATTAGAGTTTAGTAAAAATATTAAGAAAGCCTCTAAAGCTGAAATAGAAAAATTTATTCAATGGAGAAAGGATTTTGAAGAAGAGGTTATAATAAAAGCTATTGAACAAGCGGTTAAGTATAAAGCAAAGCATATTGGATACATTGAAAGCATTATTAAAAGTTGGGCAGCAGAGGGCATTACCACGATGAAAGAGCTGATGAAAAAACTTGATAGACCTAAGGCTAGAGTTAACTTTGATGCCTATAGGTATGTGGATTAGGGGGTGGCATTTTGAATATAGAAAAAATGTACAACCTTGACGCGGAGAAAAATGTGCTGTCCTCTATATTTATGAATAATGACAGCATATGTGAAGTGATAGACCTGATAAAAGCAGAGGATTTTTACAGCTCAAATAATAGAATAATATATAAAAATTTAGTGGAAATGCAGGACAAGAGGATACCTATTGATATCGTGACTTTTTGTGATAGGATGGGGGAAACTCTAAAGGAAATAGGTGGAGTAAGCTATATAACTGAGATTATAAATAGCAGTATTACAGCCACAAATATAAAGAGATACGGACAGATTGTAAAGGAAAAATCAAACTATAGAGAGCTTATGAAAATTTTTGAAAGCTCTATGGAAAAGCTTAAAAAAGCTGAAGATTCCACGGATGAGGTAATAGATTACGCTCAAAATTCCCTTATGAAACTAGACTCTTCGGAAGCAAAGGATACCGGAGAAATGCTGCCTATTATGGACAAGTATATGGACACTTTGCAGGCTAGATATGAAAAAGGTGAAGCTGTTCAAGGAGTGAAAACAGGATATAAATCTCTAGATAAAATGCTTGGAGGACTCCAAAAGGAAGACCTAGTAATACTTGCAGCAAGACCTTCTATGGGAAAGACTGCGACAGCACTTAATATAATTTTAAACTCTGTTTTTAAAGAAAAAGCAAAAGTAGCTTTCTTTAATTTAGAGATGGGTCCAATACAAATTATAGATAGAGTGCTGTCAATATATACAGCAATTCCTATGGATAAAGTAAAAAAGGCAGATTTAACGGATAAGCAGTGGTGTGCAGTCACCAAAGCCGCAGCAGTTTTTGCGGGTTCTAATATGAAAATCTATAATAGAATTTATAAGATAAACCTTATAAAAAGTGAGTGCAGAAAGCTTAAGATAAAAGAAGGTCTGGATATAGTTGTGATAGATCATCTCCAGCTTATTGAAGGTGTAAAAGGTGCGGAAAATAGAAATGTTGAGGTTTCCAAGATCACAAGAGAACTGAAGCTTATGGCAAAGGAACTTGATATAACTGTACTTTTGGTCTCTCAGCTTTCTAGAGCGCCAGAGGGTAGAGGTGACCACAGGCCTAGACTTTCGGATTTGAGGGAGTCGGGGAGTATAGAGCAGGACGCGGATATTGCTATGCTTTTATATAGGGATGATTATTATAACGAGGATTGTGAGGAGAAGGGGGTTATTGAGTGTATGGTAGCGAAGAATAGGAATGGAGAGCTGGGGACGGCGAGGTTTAGGTGGATACCGGAGATACAGAGGATTTGTGCATTGAACACTTAGCGAAGATGAGCGCAGCGAAATCTGAGTTTAGTGTGAAAGCCCATCTTGCGGAGAGAAGCGGAGGAAGATGTTCCTTGAAAGAACGCTTAGTGAAGGCGAGTGTAGCGAAGTCTGAGTTTAGCGTGAAAGTCCGCATTACGGAGTGAAGCGGAGTAATGTGTTCCTTAAGTACAAGTAAATATTGAAATTTATCATCACATTTGTAATTATATTTTACCAACCACAATTATAAATAAAGTAGCTCTAATACCTTGAATTATAAGCCTTAGGGCTACTTTTTAGATCTGCATTTGAAAATAATGAAATCACCTGGCAAATTTTTTGAGAAAGTCTTTATTTTCAATACATTAAAGGTTATAATGAAGAATAAGAATGGCTATTTTACAGTAGTTAAACCTTAACATAGGATGTATTTAAATTGTCCTGTATATCAGCCACGCCACTAGGTAAGGATTTGTTAAACCTTAACATAGGATGTATTTAAATTTTCAGAACCAAATCTTGCTGCTATACTCATACCATGTTAATCCTTAACATAGGATGTATTTAAATTTATCAATTATGTTTCTAGCTGCCAAACTTATTCTAGTTAAACCTTAACATAGGATGTATTTAAATTAGTGAAAGCATTTGTCAACGTAGTTATGGAAGGATGTTAAACCTTAACATAGGATGTATTTAAATTTTGCTTTAAAGGATTTACCTGTTGACTGAGTAAATTGTTAAACCTTAACATAGGATGTATTTAAATTTGAAATATTGATGTAAATCATTGATATTTTTATATTGTTAAACCTTAACATAGTATGTATTTAAATTTAAAAGCAAATAAAAAAAGACCTTTGTATTCGGTCAGTTAAACCTTAACATAGGATATATTTAAATAATTTACCTTCAACCTCTGCAGTAGCTTTTTTTTGCAGTTAAACCTTAACATACGATGTATTTAAATCAATCTTGTGCTTTATCAGTTTCATAAGTATTTATAGTTGAACCTTAACATGTGATGTAAGTATCTCTAGATAAAAATTACACTTAACCAGATGTAGTCACAAATAAAATACCTCTAAATTCTTCAACTGTAAGCTTTAGAGATACTTTTCGGTTCTGTATTTAAAAATAAAAAAACGTCTGGTAAATTTTTAAGGAAGTCTTTATTCTAAATGATTTCAAAGGCATAATAGAGTTATGAGTGGTTATTTTACAGTAGTTTAACCATAATATGTGATGCATTTAGATCGAAGAACATGGTCCATGCGCTCTTCTAGTTGAACCATAATATGAGATGTATTCAGGTAATTCTACATTACCAACATATTGGAATATAGAATTGAAAAAAACTCCTAGAATTTAGATCTAGGAGACAACTTTATTTTCAATATTGTAAGGGATATAATAGAGTTGATGAGTGACTGTTTCACAGTAGTTGAACGTTAACATGAGATGTATTTAAATTAGAGTAGCATGAATGTATTATGATTAATTTTTAGTTGAACGTTAACATGAGATGTATTTAAATTCTACAGAAGTAATAAGAATCATTAATTGTTCAATAGTTAAATCACAAGATAGGATGTATTTAAATTCTGGGAATTGTATTTATGCTGTATTACTACCTAAAGTTAAACCATAACATATGATGTAGTTATCTTTGCATAAAAATTATATTTTACCAACTACAATTATAAATAAAGTAGCTCTAATATCTTGAATTATAAGCCTTAGAGCTACTTTTTAGATCTGCATTTGAAAATAATAAAATCACCTGGTAAATTTTTTGAGAAAGTCTTTATTTTCAATACATTAAAGGTTATAATGAAGAATAAGAAGGGCTATTTTACAGTGGTTAAACCTTAACATAGGATGTATTTAAATGTCCAGTTAGAACCTGGAGATAGTATAGCATCATAGTTAAACCTTAACATAGGATGTATTTAAATCTAAATAAAAATCTGAATGGTGATAATGGAGCTGTAGTTAAACCTTAACATAGGATGTATTTAAATAAATCTATACTATTTAATTCTAAACTATATGGAATAGTTAAACCTTAACATAGGATGTATTTAAATTATACACATAAGTATTTATTTGTCACTGGGTCTGCGTTAAACCTTAACATAGGATGTATTTAAATTTAATAATGTAAGATAAATATGAAATTGTTCTTTTGGTTAAACCTTAACATAGGATGTATTTAAATACTCCAGGCTCTGATTTATAGGCTAATGTGTATGTGTTGAACATTAACATAGGATGTATTTAAATAAATAATAAGCAGTAGCGTTCATTCCAACATTGTTAGTTAAACCTTAACATAGGATGTATTTAAATCAATCTTGTGCTTTATTAGTTTCATAAGCATTTACAGTTGAACTTTAACATGTGATGTAAGTATCTCTGGATAAAAATTACACTTAACCAGATGTAGTCACAAATAAAATACCTATAAGTTCTTCAACTGTAAGCTTTAGAGACACTTTTCGGTTCTGTATTTAAAAATAAAAAACGGCTGGTAAATTTTTAAGGAAGTCTTTATTCTAAATGCTTTTAAAGGCATAATAGAGTTATGAGTGGTTATTTTACAGTAGTTTAACCATAACATGTGATGTATTTAAATTCGGGTATTAAGTCACCATTGTTAATTAAAATCATAGTTGAACGTTAACATGAGATGTATTAAAATTAGAATATTGGATTTATATCTGCCAATTCGACTGGGTTGAACATTAACATGGAATGTATTTAAATCATATAGGACATGGATCATACATATTACAAGTATGGGTTGAACCTTAGCATAAGATGTATTTAAATTCTGGGAATTGTATTTGTGCTGTATTACTACCTAAAGTTAAACCATAACATATGATGTAGTTATCTTTGCATAAAAATTATATTTTACCAACCACAATTATAAATAAAGTAGCTCTAATACCTTGAATTATAAGCCTTAAAGTCACTTTTTAGATCTGCATTTGAAAATAATAAAATCACCTGGTAAATTTTTTGAGAAAGTCTTTATTTTCAATACATTAAAGGTTATAATGAAGAATAAGAATGGCTATTTTACAGTGGTTAAACCTTAACATAGGATGTATTTAAATCAACCACCAGCACTTTTACCAGCATTAAAATGGACTGTTAAACCTTAACATAGGATGTATTTAAATCCAAATTCCTCATATATGAGTTCAGCCTTCTTTTTCGTTAAACCTTAACATAGGATGTATTTAAATAATTTACCTTCAACCTCTGCAGTAGCTTTTTTTGCAGTTAAACAATAATATGAGATGTATTCAGGCAATTATACATTACCAACATATTGGAACATAGAATTGAAAAAAACTCCTAGAATTTAGATCTAGGAGACAACTTTATTTTCAATACTTTTAAGGGTATAATAAAAAATAAAGAATGGATACTTTGCAGTTGTTGAACTGTAACATAAAGTGTATTTAAGTGGAAGAAATGGAGCTACAACAGTAGAAATTGCAAAGTTAAACCGTAACATATTATGTATTTAAATTAATCCATTTCTAAAGTGCAATTATATCTCATATCGTTGAACCGTAACATGTTATGTATTTAAATTTATCACAGCTTACTATTCTACAGCCTGTACCTGTTGAACCGTAGCATTGGATGTATTTAAATTAAGTTTTAAATACTGCTTATAGAATGTAGTTGTGTATTGAACATTAGCATAAGATGTATTTAAACTCTCTTGAGTTTGATAGCTTCATAACCTTTAAGTCAGTTGAACTTTAACATTAGATGTATTTAAATTATATTTTTTGGAAAGCTGTTTGACCATACTCGTTAGGTTTAGCCTTAACATGTGATGTAATTACCTCTGCATAAAAATCATATTTACCAACCATAATCATAAATAAAATATCTCTAAGACATTCAACTATAAGCTTTTAGAGGTGTTTTTTAGTTCTATATTAAAAAATTAAAAAATGGATGGTAAAATTTTCGGAGAAGTCTTTATTTCCAATGACTTAAAGGATATAATAAAAATAGAGAATGGTTATTTCACAGTGGTTGAACTGTAACATAGGATGTATTTAAATCTGAAATTCTTTTATTTAATACCCCCATTAATTCTTGTTGAACTGTAACATAGGATGTATTTAAATTGTTTGTTGTTACTTCGTCTTTGCTCCTATTTGTTACGTTGAACTGTAACATAGGATGTATTTAAATCCAGAATTAAACAATCCTTGTTGCGCCATTTGCTCCTGTTGAACTGTAACATAGGATGTATTTAAATATTTTGTTAATTCCTTTTCTTTGTTCTTGTGTTTGTGTTGAACTGTAACATAGGATGTATTTAAATATCATAGGAGGCAATTGATTTATGAATAAAAGAGAAGTTGAACCGTAACATAGGATGTATTTAAATTAATTTATAACCTCCTTTAATTTATAACCTATTTGTTGAACTGTAACATATTATATACTTAAATTTTAAAGTTTCTGTTATTAAATTACCACTTGTTCTGGTGAAACTTAATATGGCATATATTTCAATGTTTTACCAACTTGTGCTGAGGACATAACTACAAGTTTAACCCTAACATAAGATGTATTTAAATGTTGCTGTTCCTTGAACTAGAATATTATTAGCTTGTCGATTAACACAAGATGTATCTATACATAATAATGATAAATATCCATTGTTGTAAATTTATAACAATAAAAGCTATGCATTTAGGAAGCTATATCCGTTTATGCATAGCTTTTTTATATATTTTGTAGTAACCACAGTCCTTTTATCTCATTTCTGAATTGAGGGTATTGATAATGATAAATCATACAATTGAAACAAATACTTGAAAATGGTATAATTTTAGACAATATATGGAGTATATTGTAATAGAATGGGGAAAAGGAGGATAAGTTATTGGAGTGTAGTAAATTAATATACGCATTTGCTAAATATTTGAAAAATATTGATAAAGAAAGATATAATAAATTATTAAATATATTTTCAATTGAGAGCAATGATAATATAGAAAAGGCATATAGGGCAGCTATAGGTAATCAGGAAATCGAACTAAGAAAGAATTCTATCTATAAGCTGAGGAACATATTATCAAATACTGATGATAGTTACTTCTTATTTAGAGAATCAAAATTAGATTTTGAGTCATTAAATAAAAATAAAAAAGAAAATAGAACAATTCAAAAATGTGTTTGGAATAATTATATTGATGAGGTACTTAATAAACTGGAATCTAGTAAGGACAACTTTAAAAGAGTTTATTATATATGTATGAAGTATTTAAGCAATATTCCTGCTATAAATAAGGAAAATTGTGATATTTCATTATTTGATATTTGTAAAATAACTTCAGCTATAGTAAAGTGTCAAGAAAAAAATGATAATCAATTTCTATTAATAAAAGGTGATTTTTCTGGAATACAAAATTTCATATATAAAACTAAGAAAGCAGATGCTCTAAAAACATTAAAAGCACGTTCTCTTTATTTAACTCTTTTGCAGGATTTATGTTCAAAATATATAGTCAGAAAGCTTGAACTTAATATCACTAATATTTTGTATAGTGGTGGGGGAAATTTTTATATTATAGCAAGTAAAGAGCAGATAGAAGAATTTAAAGAAATAAGAAAAGAGTTAAGTAAACTTTTGCTTAATGCTCATAATGGCGAACTTTATTTAGCTTTGGCAGAAGTTGAGTTTACACTAAATGATTTTAATAGCTTTGAAGAGATTTGGAAGAAAGTTGGAGACAGCGTAGGGAAAATTAAAAATAATAAATGGAATGAAATAGAGATTGAGGAAAATTTTGAAAAAATATTTGGACCTATAGATAATGGTGGAAGATTAGATCAAACATGCAATATTTGTAATTGCATATCTGATAAATTAGATGGAGAGAAAAGATGCCCTTTATGTAAGTCATATACAGAACTAATAGAAGATTCAAGAAATAAAAAGTATTATATAGAAGAAGAGATTGATTTTAATTCAATCAAAGATACTTAT
The DNA here is from genome assembly GCF_055391695.1 of Clostridium nitrophenolicum. Lineage (NCBI taxonomy): Bacteria > Bacillati > Bacillota > Clostridia > Eubacteriales > Clostridiaceae > Clostridium > Clostridium nitrophenolicum. The sequence continues at coordinate 3,294,533 of NZ_AP042469.1, read as the reverse complement.
AAAGATATAAAGGCTGTATTTAAAGCATTAGGCTATAATATTTCTTTTACGGATAGTGTCTGTGAAGAAAATAAAAAAGTTACCATATATTCAATTAATGATTTTGATAATGATAATACAGATGGATATATTTTTAAAAGTATAAAACTTATTACTAATTCATTAGATGAAACGGCGGAAAGCAGCCAACCATTAGGGGATAATAAAATTGGTGTTATTAAATTAGATGTTGATAATCTTGGAAGTTTATTTATTAATACCAAAAGTATTGGACAAGTTGTTGGATTGAGTAGAAATGTTTCCATGTTTTTCGAGGGCTTTGTTGAAAAGGTTATAGAAAATAATTATATGCCTAAAGAGTGCAAGGAATATTTAAAAACGAAAAATTGGAAGGAAAAAATTACAATAATTTATGCAGGTGGTGATGATACCTTTATAGTAGGAAGATATGATGAGGTATTCGAATTTGCATATGTGCTTAGAGAATTATTTAGAATATTTGTAGATTCTAAGGATAAAACTTTTTCAGCTGGTGTTGGAATGTTTAATTCCAATTTTCCTATTATTAAGACAGCTGAAATTACAGAAGACTTTTTGTCAGAAGGAAAACTAGCAGAAGGGAAAGATAGAATATGCTTTCTTGGAGAAGTCTTTACTTGGGAGCAATATTTAGAATTAATTAAATTAAAAAATCTTATTAAAAAAATATATGAGAAAACACAAAGTAAAGGCATATTTGAAAAAATAGATAAAAGTACTAAAGGTTTTAAAGCGGTTTTTAAAAAAGGCAATAAAAATATAAACTATATAAAAATGTATAGGTTGGCTTATTATTTAAAAGATTTGGTGACTAAAGACAATAGTGAATTGATTGAAAGTCTAGTAAATCAATATGAAAATATATGCTTAAGTGCGGTAACAAAATCTGACTTGAGTAAGCAAGCTATGATAATACCATTTGCCAATAAGTGGGCTCAATCTAATTGTAGACGGGTATCAAGAAAGGAGAATAAGAGTGAATAATAATAGAGGCTATAATAATAAAAGTTATCATGGTAATAAAACACAATATGGACAAAACAATGATGAAGGTGAAAAGTATTCAAACTATTTTAATGAAATTATACTTAAGATTACAAGCTTAAAAGAAGGATATGATAATTATATAAATGAATGTAAGAATTATGCAAAATATTTAAAATATAAAAAATTAACTACTTCTCAAATTAGAAAAATATATAGTGATATTATGAATGCAAAAACAGCAATGGATTTAAAAAGATTAAGACCAAGGTTAGCTTATATAATAGGAAAAAATGAAGGCAGTATCGGTATTGGAAGTTTAATTGGTATTTTAGACAAAGGGATTGAAAGGTTAAGTATTAATGATGATGAAGAAGAAATAAAATCTTTAAAAGAATTTATAGAAACAATAGTGGCTTATAGAAAATATGTTGGTAATGATAAATAAAGGGGGGATTAGTAAAATGCTAGGTAGATTAATAATAAATGCAGATTTGGTTGCTAAGACAGGACTACATATAGGTGGTAGTAGTACAAATGTTGAAATTGGTGGAATGGAAAATAGTGTGATAAAAAACCATAAGGGAGAGCCATATATTCCTGGTTCATCTTTAAAAGGTAAGCTAAGAAGTCTCACAGAACTTGCTCATAATAAAATAAGCAAGAATGGAAAAGGAGAAAATCTTCCTTGTAACTGTGGTGAATGCTTTGTGTGTAAAATATATGGAGTTTCTGCCAGTGAGGAAAATAAGAAAAAGGACATAGAAATTCTGCCAACAAGAATAATAGTAAGAGATGCTTTTTTAAAAGCAAGTATAGCTGAAGCTATGAGAAAAAAAGAAGGAGAATTTAAAGAGTTAGAATTAGTATATACAGAGTCAAAATGGGAAAATTCAATAGATAGATTAAATTCTTCAGCAAATCCAAGGCCTATTGAAAGGGTTCCAGAAGGAGTTAAATTTGATTTAGAGATAGTTTATACAATATATAATGAAGGTGATATAGAAAATCTTAAATATTTAAAAGAAGGTTTTCAATTTCTTGAAGATGATTACCTAGGGGGAAATGGTACAAGAGGATATGGTAAAGTTAAGCTAGAGAATATTAAGTTTTTCATAAAAACAATAGATGATTATACAAGTAAGTCATTTGGAAATGTTAAATCTTCTGTAAATGAAATGGATGATGATTGGATTAGTAAGTTAAAAGAACAAATGATTTGTAATCAGTAGGTGATAAAATGAAGAAAGTAATATTGAGATTTAGAGATAATGCAAAACTTCATATTGGTGAAGAATTATATGATTATATATCTTCTGATAAATTGTATTCTATGATTATTAATGCATTATCATATGTTATCAAAGATGATGAATTAAATGTCATAGTAAATTCAATAAATAAAAAAGTGAAGATATCATCAGCTTTTTTAGGAATGAAAATAACTAAGAACAATGTATCAAAGAATATAGACTTTTTACCTAAGCCCTATTTATTAATTAAGGAAAAAGAAATTTCAAAAGAAGTAGAAGAAGAAAATTTGTTAAATAGAAAAAAGTATAAAAATATTACGTGGATATCTCATAATTCATTTAGAAACTTAAGTGAAAATTATAATTTAAAGGAAGAGGTAATCGATTATAGCTTTAAAAATGGATTTATTGTTAATGGAAAGTATTACATAGAAAATAATGAAGTAGAAGATGATGTGAGAAAGGTATTAGAAGATTATTCTCCAATAAAAAAAGATATGCTTCAAAGAAATACAATTGATAGACATACTAAAGAATCTATAGATACTTACTATGATTCATTTAGCATATTATCCTCTAAGGAAGTAGATGGAATAAAGGTAGAACCATATTTCTATTTTTTCATAGATGATAATGAAGAAATACTAAAAGATAAATGCATCCAATCTCTTCAGTTTACATCAATAGGTGGAAAAAGGTCTTTAGGTGCAGGAGTAATTGAAGAAATATCTATAAGTGATTGCAAATTTAATATTTGTGATAATGGAAAAATATATATAAATATTTCAATGATTTATCCTAAAAAAAGCGATTTAAGTAATATAAGCAAATATTCTTTAGAAAACAGAAATGGATTTATTTTTTCAAAGAAATCAACAAGTATAAAGAAGCCAGCATTAAGGCTGATAAAAGAAGGAAGCATTTTCACTGGAAAAGTAGAAGGTGATATTTATTCTTTTGAAGTAGAAGGCATTAATCATAATATATATGTTTATGGTAAAGCGTTCTTGTGTCCATTTGGGGGTGAAGAATAATGAATGATTTACAAAAAGATATAATAAATTTAGAAATAAAAACACTTTCACCTGTTGCAATTTTAAATGATGGTAATAGTAAATTAAGCCCTTATATAGATATAGTAAAAGATAAAGATGAGTTTGTTTTGCTAGATGTTGATAAAATTGCTGGTATCCTTATTAGTGATGAAGAATATTATAATAGATATTTACAGATTTTAAGAAACAAGAGAAGCAATAGTAAAGATAAATATACTATAAGAAATTTACTACAGGATAAGCATATAAAGCTGGAAGAGGTTGAGGCTGGTAGAATTAAATGTGGCTGCAACATAAAAGGAAATGTTGAAATAAATACATGTATTAAATCTAAAGGCATACCATATATACCAGGAAGTTCGTTAAAAGGTAGTATTAGAACAGCAGTTTTATATAATGAAATAGACAAAAAGGCTGTCGTAGATAAAAAAAAGTATAAGGAATATGTTGGACAAGATATATTTAGAAGAGATCCTAGAAGAGTTCAAGAGGATATTTTTAAGTATTTAATAGTTAGAGATACAGAAATAGATGATAGTGTTAAAACATCTATATATGAAGCTAGAAGTATAAACATATATAAGGATATCAATTCTGAAAAGTTAAATTTAGATATGAAGATACTTTTAGAAAGTATAGATAAAAGCCAGGTGCTATATTCCCAAATGATATTGAAAAATGGAATTTTTACAAAAGAAGATTTGTTTTATAAAATAAATAATTTTTATGAGAAAGTTATAAATAAAGAGTTAGAAGAAATATCAAAAGTTAGATTTAATGAAAAAAATGTACTTATAAATGAATATAGCCTTTTGTTAGAGAAGATAAGAGGATTCAAAAGAGATAATAATGGTTTTATATCAAGAGCTGGAAAATTGAAAGGCTTTTTTAGTAATACATTAGCAGCGGAACTTAGCGATGATGAAATTTATAGTCTTGTAATAAAGCTAAATAAGAAAAGAAAAAAAGGCGAGTTCCCTACAACAAAATGGGTGATTTCAAATGATAATAATATTGAAGGAACTTTTGGATGGGTTGAGGTGAAGGAAATATGAAGAATGTTGCATTAATATTAAATTTAGGAAGTCATGATCTTCAAGTTAAAGAAGGTAAGCATGAAGATATGAAAAGATTATTTTGTGATGATAATGAAATGGTAAAAATGCTTGAAGAAAGTTATGGAGTAGTAGATAATTTTAAGTTATTTACTGAAAAATTATTAAATTACTATCCTAAGGGATTGGAATATATTGATTTGCCAATTATAAAATCTGCTATGGAAAAAGTTAAAAATGATTTGGGGAATGATAAATTAACAAAAATTGTATTTATGGTTACAAATCAAGATCATAAGAAAGATACTATAAAATTAGGTGAAATATTATTAAAAATAAAAAATGACAATAAGAATAAGGAATTAAAAGAAAAGATCGGGTTGGCTGGACTTAAAGATACACCTAAAGTTAGTACTTCATGCATAGATATAAATCCATCAGACTATGATTTGATGATGAAAAAATATGAAGAAGAAGTAGCTAGACTTCAAGGTGCTGAAAAGTTATTCATAGAGATAACTGGTGGAACTCCAGCAATGTCTACAGCCCTTCTATTTAATGCAACAAATCAAATTAATAAAAAGGTAATTCCATTTTATATAGATAGAAAAAGTAAAGACGCATATAGTCTTACAATATCAGAATCATTAAGAAAAGCTGATAGTAAAAAGCAAATTTGCTTATTTATAAAAAATCAAAATTATAAAGGCGCTGAAACACTAGTTAATGATTATGCGAGTAAATATGATGTATCAGAGAAAAAACAGGTTTATATAGTTTTAAATATGATTCAAGCAGCATCATCAAGAATTGAATTTGATTTTGATATTGCTGAAAAATATATAAAGAAAGTTAAGGATGAAAGCCCTAAAAGCAGAGATATATGCAATAGCTTTCAAAATTATATACAAAAACTAAGAGACGGAAATGAGACATATTTGATTAATGAGTTAAAAAACAATGCTATATATAAGTATAATAATGGGGCATATACAGATTTTCTTGGTAGAATATTTAGAATCCAAGAAGATATATATAGTAATATTTTATTGATCAAAAATGTTGTTGTAGATAAAGAAGATGGAAAATTATTTCTAAAAGAAGAAGCATTATCAGAGGCTCAAATAGATAAGCTGAATAGTGCAGAAATACAACCAGGTGTTAAATTACAGTACAAGGATCGTGAGCTTAATATAGAATCAATGAAAAAAATATTAGAGATAATATTAAAGGAAAATTCTTTGGAGTTTGAATTGGTGAATGAATGTGCAAAATTAAAGAGCTTAAAATCCCTAAGAAATAAGAGTATATTAGCTCACGGTTATAATGGTGTATCAAAAGAAAAAATTGATGAATTCGCTGAAAAGGAATTTGGAGATGTTGTAATAGATAAATATCTTGATAATTTAATAATAAAATTTACTGAAATTTTTGATGGGAATTTTTTGGATGATAGTTTCTATGATAAAAATAGTAAATTTAACAACCATATTATAGAACTTATAGAGGAGATTTAAAATGAATTTCTATGAACTGAAAATAGTGGTAAAGCTATCAATAGATATGAATTTTATTGAAGTTCCTTATAATATAGGTGTATTTATAAATAATTCTATGTTGAAAACAGCTTTACTAAGAAAAATTCATGAAGAAAAGTTTTATAAATATGTATATGATACTTTTTATCCAATAGAGAAGGACAAGGTATATAAAAAAGATAAAATATATTCTTTTCGACTTAGAAGTATGAATATTCAATTGCTAAACAAAATGGCAATAGCTATTTATAATCATAATTATAACAATATTAAAGCTATAGATGTTGATTTAAAAATGCAAGAAGTAGATAAAATTAATGAAATATATACTTTAAAACCAGTTATTGTCACTATAGATAGTAAGCCTTGGATTAAAGAAAAACATTCAGTAGATTTATTAATGAAAAGGTTAAATGATAATTTAGAGAAAAAACTTAACCAAATTGGAGAAGAATATGGAGCTAAGGAATTAGGAATGTTCATTAATGAAATAGAAATTTTAAATAGATTTCCTATGAAATATAGTTATAAATCCATTAATTTATTGGGGAACAAAGTGCAAATAAAGGTTAATCAAGATGAGCTTAGTCAGAAAAAGGCTCTAATAGCAATTGCTTTAGGGTTAGGGGAAAAAGGAAGTAGTCTTGGAGCTGGATTCTGCGATTATAAATAATATAATATTATTTTCAAGATATGGATTTAAGATTATTAAACATTTAGATAATAACATTTTACCAACCTAAATTTAAAGTAAAGTACCTTTTAAGCTTTGATAAGTAAGGCTTTAGGTACTTTTAAATTTGGCTCTTATTAAATTAAAAGTCACTTGGTAAAATTTAAAGAAAATCCTTTATTTTCAATAGAGTGAAGGGTATAATGAAAAAAGGAAATGGCTATTTTATAGTAGCTTGAACCATAACATAAGTTGTATTTAAATTCGTCATTTGGATTTATAGTTTCTACCCAACCTGTGTTGAACCATAACATAAGATGTATTTAAATATAATTACAACTGCGTGTCCGTTAAATTTTTTCAGTTAAACCTTAACATAGTATGTATTTAAGTATAAAGAATGGAGATGAGTTTCCGCCATAGCTGTCATTGAATTATAACATAAAGTATATTTAAATGATCCGTTTTTATTGGCTACGATCTGGAATTTAACTAACTGACCATAACATGTGATGTATTTAAATTCTATAGTTTTTTGTACTGCATCAAGTCTTACTTCAATTAAACCATAACACAACATGTATTTAAAAATGTTAGCTGGTTTTCCATCACTTGTCGATATGTCAAAGTTGAATCTTAACATATGATGTATTTAAATGTTGCAGAGAAGCTATAAGCTCCTAGATTATATTCGTTTAACCTTAACATATAATGTATTTAAATCAATAAAAATTCCATTGACCACAATTCCAGCATTTTGTTTAACCATAACATGAGATGTATTTAAATATTGCAGTAGTTCCGTCTTGCTTAGTCCAAGTAACTCTTGAATCCTAACATAGGATGTGCCTAGCCTTATGAATAAACTTGCGACTTTCTTATAGCAACTAAGTCCTATAGATATATCACCAACCATAAATAAAAGCTTTATATCTCTAAAGATGTGAAATATAAAGCTTTTAGAGGATTTTTGATTTAGCTTTTTTAAAATAGAAAATCAGCTGGTAAATTTTTTGAGAAATTCTTTATTTTCAATGCTGCAAGGAATATAATAAAAAATAGAACTGGCTATTCTTCAGTAGTTTAACCACAACATGGTATGTATTTAAATACGTTTAGCAGTTATGTAACTATATCTTCCATCCCCGTTTAACCACAACATGGTATGTATTTAAATGAAATAGAATTTAAATCTTTGTCTAAGTTTTTAACGTTGAACCTTAACATGGTATGTATTTAAATTCATAAGTAAATGCCTTTAACTGTTCATCTACTAGATTAAACTTTAACATAATATGTATTTAAATATTACTATTGTTCCATTAGGTACTCTTTCTTCCATATGTTGAACCTTAACCAGTAACGTATTAAATGCGGATAAGCTTGCGATTTGCATTAGCCATTCACCGTTTAACCATAACATGTGATGTATTTAAATACATGCTAAGTAGTACCGAAGCAGTGACCAGTTTGTGTTGAATCTCAACATATGATGTATTTAAATTGATTACTTGTACCAAACATCAAAACTGTTGGAGCTATTGAACCTTAACATCAGATGTATTTAAATGAAGTAATGTCAAAGTAAAATGCATATCCTTTTTGTTGAACCATAACATAGAATGTATTTAAATACCTCACATCCTCTAGCCTTATCTGTTTCATAAGCAGTTTAACCTAAACATGAGATGTATTTAAAATTATTATTGTATACATCTCCTAATGCCATAATTAAGTTAAACCATAACATACGATGTAATTATCTCTACATAAAAATTACATTTTACCAGCTGTACTCACAAACAAAATACCTCTAAAGCCATCAAATATAAGCTTTAGAGGTGTTCTATTTGCTTATATTTAAAAATAATAGAACCAGCTGGTAAATTTCTGAAGAAGTGTTTATTTTCAAGGCTTTTAGAGGTATAATAGAAAATGAGAATGTCTATTCTTCAGTGGTTTAACCTAAACATGAGATGTATTTAAATGCTTTGTCTTTACTCTTATGAAAAGTTTCATTTAGGTTTAACCTAAACATGAGATGTATTTAAATTATGAAATACCTGTAATTTTATCTCTTTTTAACATTTGTTTAACCTTAACATGCGATGTATTTAAATAGATATAATCTGTAAATTTTCCATGGATTTTTAACATTAAACCATAACATGTTATGTATTTAAATGGATCAAGAGCATTGACCAGAACTATAGGCCTTATAGTGTTAAATCTTAACATAGGATATATCCATTTGTTCTTATAATAAGCACATATTGCTGTGATTTTAGTATCAGAGCACCTACTTGAAGTTCTTTCAACTTACCATTTTTAAGTTCTCCTTCTACTGCAAAACGAGGCAAGAAAGAGATTCCTAAGTTACTTGCAACACATTTTTTTATGGCTTCAATACTCCATAGTTCAATTGTGTTATTTAATTTTATATTGTTATCATGAAAGTAATTTTCAAGTATCTTTCGATAAATAGATTCAACTTCATTAATAATAAGACTTGCATTTACCTCTTGGTTTGGTTTGCAAAGGTCCAATTCATCTTGCTGAAATAAAGATGAACATACTAAAGCTAAGTTGAAATCTGCCAGTTGAATAGTAGTCAAATTATCATTTTGAGTGACCACATTGTACATTAAACCAATGTCTACTTCACCCATTAATAAGATATTTCTTATAGCAAAACAATTAAGTGTAATGATAGAAAGTTTTACATTAGGAGCTCTCTCTTTAAATAAGCCGAGCACCTTTTGTAATTTATAAGACATCAATGATTCTGGAACTGCAATCTTCAATTCTCCTGTAATCTTATTACTATACTTACCGATACTCTCTATTTTTTTACCGTATCAAGTAATTTATTTGCATAAGATATCAATTCTTTCCCTAAGGACGTTAACACCATATTACGGCCGATTTTTTCAAATAGTTTGATTGAGAGCGCCTGTTCTAATTGTTGAATTTGAGATGTAACAGTAGACTGAGTATATCCCAGGTTCATTGCCGTATTTGAAAAATCACCTTCTTCTATAATACTTCTAAATGTTTTAAAGTTTCAACAATGTAGGAAATGATAACACTTTATTGTATCCTTAGTTTGCTTTTTATACTACTATATAAGTTTAAGAGAACTAAATATAACATTGACAACTGATAGAAATTAAAATATAATTAGAATGAACATTCGATTTAATGATTTTTGCAAAAGTTCTAATACGGAGGAGTATCATGTTTGAGAATTACAATAAAGTTCAGGCAGCTGTGCTAGAGACTACACTTCGACTAATAAGTGAAAAAGAATTGCAAGCTACCTCTATGTCTCTGATTTCTAAAGAATCAGGAATATCAACTGGAAGTATTTATCACTATTTTGATAGCAAAGAAGCTATCATAAATGAGCTTTATAAAGGAATTGTTAAATTTCATTCTGAGCAAATACTAAAAGGTTTTTATTCCAATGAAACAATTAAAGAACGATTTCAACGAATTTGGGAAAATTTTATTCAGTTTGGTATAAATTATCCTAAGGGTTTTCAGTTTATAGAGCAATATTCATTTTCACCATATATTACTGATGAGGTAAAAAAGGAAATATATGATGGAGTCTGGTGCGGAAAAGTTGCAATGCTTTATTCAGAAGCCATAGAACAAAAGCTATTTATTGAATTAGAACCTAAATTAATGGTTCAAATGCATTATGGGTCTATGGTTTACTTATTAAAGTCATATTTTCAAGGTAATACGGATCTTACAGAGGATATTATTCAAACAGCGATTTATGCATGCTGGAATGCTGCAATCAAAAAAGAGAAAAACTTATAATTTTCTCAAGCATATGCATTGGAGATTTAGCAAGAATTAAATTATAAATTTCTTGATTTCCTTTATAAGTGGGTCAAGAAATTTAAATTGATCGCATTAGAATGAATGTTCAGTTTAAGATTTACTTATAGAATAGGTACATTTAATAAGAACACAAGCAATAGAAGATCAATTCTTAATAAAAGTAATATAATAAATTACTTTTCAATGTAAAGTATTAGGAGGAATAAACATGGAAACAAAGGAAATTAAAAATTGGCACAATGAAACAGTTGGGAAAAAAGCAGTGGAAGCTTTAATAAAAAATGATTTTGATGCAATGTATGTAGCGACTACTGAGGAAGCTTCTGATTTTATTATGAAGCATGTTACCTCAGAATCTACAGTAGGTTTTCCAGGGTCAATGACTATATATAATATGGGGATGCAAGATAAAGTTAGGGCTGCTGGCGGTAAAGTTTTAGACCATTCTATATCAGGACTAACTATTGAGGAAAGAGCTGCTATAGCAAAAGAAGAAATGCTAAGTGATTTATACTTATGTAGCAGCAACGCTATTACTTTGGATGGTATGCTTGTAAATGTAGATGCTTGGGGAAATAGGATAGCAGCTATGAACTTTGGTCCAAAAAAAGTGATAATAGTAGTGAGTGTTGATAAGATTTGTAAAGATGAAGCTGCAGCCTTTGAAAGATTAAAAACTGTAGCGGCACCTATGAATAATAAGAGACTTAGCACTACAAATCCATGCACAAAAATAGGTGTGTGTGTTAATTGCCAGGTTGACACTAGAATTTGCAGATCATATTCTGTAATAAGAAAAAAGCCAGGTATGTCTGATATTACTGTAGTAGTTGTAGGAAAGAGCAGTGGATTTTAAGTTAGTATAAAATATAGGAGATCTACAAAGATCAAATTGAAAATCAGTCATTATTATAGATATGCAATTTGAAGCTCAGGAATTCTCCCTCGCAATTACCCCAGGGTATAAAATTTATTTACAGATATTGACCTTACACATTATAATTATCTTGGCAAATATATACTAATAGATATAAAAACTGATTGTTTATGATGTTTCAGATAACATCAAGCATAACGTTAATAGTCTCTAGTATAGTAAAATATATAGGTAAAGTTAAATATGATAAGGAAGATGATGATGGTTTATTTAAATGTCTTTACGTTTCCAAATGATGATATGGAATTTGACTTTTTAATAGAGGAAAAAAGAACGTGCTATGACTCGTTTTATCCATTTAAAATATTATCAAGACATGGTTTTGAAAGAATTGATTTTGTGCCAATTACGATTTTATATGGTGGAAATGGTTCAGGAAAATCAACGGCATTAAATGTGATAGCAGAAAAAACAGGAATAAGTAGAGATTCTATCTATAATAAATCTAATTTCTATTCCGACTATGTCAATATGTGTGAGATGCAGCTTGAAGATGATGACATTCCTGAGAATAGTAGAATTATAACGAGTGATGATGTATTTGATTATATGTTGAATATTCGTAATCTTAATGAAGGAATTGACCAAAAACGGGAAAAACTTTTTGAAGAGTATTTGGATGCGAAATATTCTCATTTCCAAATGAAATCTATAGCAGATTACGAGCATCTAAAAAAGGTAAATATGGCTAGAAGTAAAACTCAGTCACGGTTTGTGAGAAATGAATTGATGGATAATGTAAGAGAATATTCAAATGGGGAAAGTGCTTTCCGATACTTTATTGAAAAAATAGGTGAAAATGGATTATATATATTGGATGAGCCTGAAAATAGTCTTTCTCCAAAACGTCAGCTAGAATTAGTGAGATTTATTGAGGACTCAGCACGATTTCTAGGCTGTCAGTTTATTATATCAACACATTCTCCATTTTTGCTTTCCGTGCGTGGAGCAAAAATATATGATCTTGATGAAAATCCAGTTGATGTGAAAAAGTGGACAGAATTAGAAAATGTTCGTACATATTATGAGTTTTTCAAAAGATATGAAAATGAATTTTGATGTTGTTGAGAGTAGAGGCAAGAATGTCATCGGATAAATATCATATCCCTAGATGCGGAAGATAATTAGTATCCTTGTTAACTAATATCTTTGCATCTAGAGAAACTACAGATACAGCTTATTCAATAGGTGCCATAAGTATTCTTCCTGTTCCACGATACACATTAACTAATCCTTCGCCTGAAACCGCAGAACCAATTAGGCTTTTGCTGGATTTTTCAACTCTAAAATCTAGTGAATCAGACCATGCAATGGCATAGTTTCCATCAATTCTAACTTCATCATTTTCAAGTACAAATTCTATGAGTTCATCTCTTGGAACAGGGCTCTCTAGAACAGCAATTCCTGCACCTTTAAGGCATAAGTTGAATAAACCTTCTTTTCCCAGTACTGCTGAAGAAAGATTAGTTCTGGCTACTATTTTTTGTTGGACGTTTGATTCACAGGCAAGAAAAAGTCCATCATCTAGTACTATTCCCCCCATTCTGAAACCTCCTCAAGTAAAATGTGTTTATATGTAGGTTCTAACATTAATAAACCAGTTCCTTGATATTTTGGCTTTATTGTAGATTCTTTTGTTACCTTAGAAGATAAAGCTTTACCAAATAAATCACCAAGTCCTTTAACATCCGCTGCCATATTAACAGCTCCTGAAGTCCACTGCATTGCTCCAGCACTAATTGTATAAGCATTACCTTTTAGTTCAATCAAAACCTGTTTTTTTCTAACGTTCATTTCTGAAGCAAAGTATGCGACTATTGCATTTGTAGCATCTACACTTAAATCTCTCTTATATTCAAGAACTTTAACATCGCCTTTAGCTTCTACTATTTCTATATTTTTATTTTCATAGAGATTTTTTCATAACTGCAACGACCAGTTGACAATAATCAAAACACTGTTGGTAGTGTGCAACCATAAGATTTTGCTAGAATTTTTTCAGGAGGTGATAAGAATGGACATAGCAGAAAGATTGCAAGAATTACGCAAAAAGGAAAATTATTCCCAAGAACAGGTTGCTGATATGTTAGGAATTTCCCGGCAGGCTGTAAGTAAATGGGAATAGGGACAAGGAAAACCAGAAATAGAAAATATCATTAAACTTGCTGAAATTTATAATACGAATACAGACTTCATTTTGTTGGGAAGAGATAATAGCATTACAGTTGAACCAATGCCAAAGAAAGAACTAAGTCACACAGCAAGAAAAACAATCGGAGTAATTGCTATTGTAGCATCAACAGCAATTATTACAGTATTGTTCATTGTAGCGCTTGGTATCTTATCAAAATTAGTCTTCTAAGGAGGGTATTATGCGCTTATTTAAAAAGATTTCTGTAGCTGCCTTAGCCATAGGTATTGTATCTTCAATGAGCGGATGTGTTTATGCTCATAACCAAAGTTGGGATGATATGAGCTATGATGAACAACAAGAGATAAAACAAACCTTCTCGGAAATTAAGGAAGATTTAGAGTATGAGTTTTCAGATGACACGATTGAAAGTGCTTTTGTACTAAGAATCCTCGGTGCAGTTGAAGAGGGCATCTCTTACCAAGAGTAAGTAGTAAACGAAAAGAGCAATAGCGGGGAGCGGCGGCATTGTGCCAACGCTCCCAGCTTTCCTTATAGCTCCACCAATGCTGTAAGCTGTTTGAGAACATCTGAAACCCGGCCCGACAATTCCGCATAATCTTTTTGCAGGGCGGCAATCTCGGACGGATAAACGCCGTAGGTGTTGGCATGAATGGCACCTGATTCAGATTGTTGGTACCTCCTTAAGGTTTATTGACACACATCTTTTCTTTTTGTAGCACTTGAACTAAACATATTGAAAACTGTTTATAAGATGTATTATACTAGTAATTGTTAAATGTCACAACCGAGACATTTATTTTAAAATACAAGGAGGTTATTTTTATGAAAATATTTTTTATAATTATTTGGCTTTTTCCAATACTTTTTATGATTCATGACTTTGAAGAAATCATATTAATTCTTCATAAAGCAATGAAAAAATTTGATTATTTGCTAATAAGATACGAATCAATGATTTAAGGGGTATGATTATATGGAAAGTATTCAAAGTAAATTACTAAAAATAATTTTACAAATCACTAATAAAAAAAAATGTGGCAAGAAACTGGTGATGAATTAAAAAAAAGTATAACTAAAAGGCAATCTTATATAAATTATGAACCGCCAGAAAAACTTAAAAGAGATTTCAATGTCAATAAAATGATCATTAATGGTCATTGCTATTATGTCATTAAACCGTTGAGAAATGTAGGACAAAAACATATTATTTATCTTCATGGTGGAGGATTTGTTTATAATATTATGCCTCCCCATTGGAAATTCATAGGCAAACTTATACGAAAATTGAATTGCACAATAACTGTTCCTTTATATCCATTAGCTCCTGACTATCAATATTCGGATGTTTATGATATGCTTCTTCCTTTATACCATAAAATCATTTCAAAAGTGAATCACTCAGATTTAGTTGTTATGGGAGATTCTGCAGGTGGATCTATAAGTCTTTCTTTAGCTCAATTTTTAAAAGAAAAGAACTTACCTCAGCCTAAAAATATAATTTTGATTTCTCCTGCTTTAGATATGTCACTAACTAATCCTAAAATACATGAAGTAGAAGAACTTGATCCACTATTATCCGTACCATCATTAATTGATATAACTAAATGGTATAGTGGAGATAAAAATTCTAAACACTACTTGATAAGTCCACTGTATGGTGATGTTACTGGACTAGGTAAAATAAGTTTATTTACAGGGACTCATGATATATTGAACCCTGATGCAAAAAGATTTAAAAATATGGCAGAAGAAAAAGGTGTAAAAATAGACTATTATGAATATCCTTCTATGATTCATGTTTTTCCATTACTTTTCTTTCCTGAATCAAAAAAAGCAACTAAACAAATTATTGAAATTATAACGTCATCATAAAAGTTTGAAAAA
Source organism: Clostridium nitrophenolicum (assembly GCF_055391695.1). Classification (NCBI taxonomy): domain Bacteria; kingdom Bacillati; phylum Bacillota; class Clostridia; order Eubacteriales; family Clostridiaceae; genus Clostridium; species Clostridium nitrophenolicum. The sequence continues at coordinate 3,279,105 of NZ_AP042469.1, read as the reverse complement.
TAATGTACCACCATAATTGAACAGTAATTCACTATATTCTTAAATTATAAAGTAACATATATTATTACAAAAAGAAATATATCAGCAATTAGGCAACTTGAAATATCCATATTTTACGAATTAATAAGAGTTAAGTGACCACATCATAAAACTGGTACTATATTTGTAAAATTATAAATATTGCGTATTGTAAAGATTTAAAAGGCACCCCAGCGGCATGCCTTTAATTATTATTTTATATCCTGAATTGCCTTTTGAGCAAAAGTATTGTTTACTATCTTGGCAAAAGGTGGTCTCTCTGTTCGCTGGGCGACTCCGCAGGAAGGCTAATGATGAATCTATTAGCTTCAATAGGGGAATTTGAAAGAGAAACGATAGTAGATAACGTGAAAATGGGAATGAAACAGAGAGCGAGGACTGGAAAATGGAATGGCGGTATTGTACTAGGCTATAAGTCTGTAATAATAAATGAAAATAATACAAGGTTAGAAGTAGTTCCAGAAGAAGCAACAACTGTTAGAAGGATATTTGAGCTATATTCCGCTGGTAAAGGATTAAAGGCTATTACTAATCAATTAAGCCATGAAGGATACAAGACTAAAAAAGGTAATATGTTTGGAACTAGTGGCGTTAAAGATATTCTGATGAATCCTGTCTACATTGGTAAGATAAGTTATAACGTAAGAGAAAATTGGAGTGAAAAGCGAAGGAAAGGATATAATAAGAATCTAATCATTGTTGATGGAGAGCATGAAGCTATTATTCCAATAGAATTGTGAGAAAAGGTTCAGGAAATGTACAAGCTCAAATGTGGTAAACCTAAAAAAGCTTTTGAAAGTAACTACCTTCTAACTGGACTGATGAAATGCCATGTTTGTGGTGCTTCGATGGTAGCAGGAAGAACTAAGAAGAAGCGAAAAGATGGCACATACCTGGTCACTAGATACTACGTCTGCGGCAACTGGATGAGCAAAGGAACTGCCGCCTGCAACTCCAATGGAGTCAGAGCCGACTATGCAGAAGAGTATGTATTATCAAGGATTAAAGAAGTAGTATTCAATAAAAAGATACTAAAGGATATTGTTAAGAACTTAAACCGAGAAAGAATTGACATAATAAAGCCCTTGGAAAAGGAGCAAGAGCAATTAACAAAGAGCCTAAAAGACCTAGAAAACAGGAAGAACAGAGTCTTTGAGCTATACGAAGATGGTATGATAGACAAGCAATCACTGGCACAAAGAATGGAAAGCATAACTGGCAAAATTGATACCCAATCCAAGCGTAGAATACAGATACAAAAAGAACTGGAAAGCAATGATTCAGTAAACGTACCGTACGAGGTGGTAAGGGATACATTGAGTAACTTCCACAATTTGATTGAAATCACTGCTCCAGAAGATAAAAAAACTCTACTACAACTAATTATAAATAAGATAACCATAAAAAACAAGAAAGATATAGAAAGCATAGAGCTTCACTTTGACGAACTGGTACAGAAATATTTCATAAATAATAAGGAAGGAGAATCCTCAGATGGGGGTTCTTTTTCCTTATTTTTGCTTACTATTAAAATATAATAATACTAAAAGGTGTATATTGTATTAAGTAAATTACTATTTTGTTAGTGGGCATCTACTATATTGAGTATATGATTAATATGCTTACACGCTTTACCTAACTCTTCGTCAAGAATCATATGTCCGTTATAATTAAAATCAATAATCTTCAACTCTTTTATAGAGGATTTATATTTTAATACATCTACATCAGTCAAATTTGAAGGAATATAGGATTTAGAATCTTTTCCCCTAAATATCCATAAAGGACATTTTTCAAGCGTGGCAATGCTAAGGACAAAGAGAAGGAAGTTAGTGATAGCATAGAAAATCAGCGGAAAATACTCAACGAGTTTGAGCAGATGAACGCAGACGAATTTGAATGGTCGGAAGAATACAAAGACGATGGCTTTACCGGGACAGACGCCGACCGCGACGATTTTCAAAGGTTATTGTCCGACATTCGCACCGGGAAAATCAACTGTGTGATTATCAAAGACCTTTCGCGCCTTTCCCGCGACTATGTTGAAGCGAGCATCCTGATTGACAGACTGTTTGTTCAGATGAATGTACGGTTTATCAGCTTGCATGAACGGATAGACAGCTACAACGACCAGGAGAGCGTTTCCAGTATGGTTGTGCCGATAACAAATGTGATGAACGACCAATACTGCTATCAGACCTCAAAGAAAATCCGGCAGGTGTTTGACTACAAAAAGCGCAACGGTGAGTTTTTCGGCTCCTACGCTACCTATGGCTACATCAAAGACCCCAACGACAAACACGCCCTGCTTGTTGATCTTGAAGTCGCCGAAGTGGTAAAACAGATTTTTGCCATGTTTCTAAACGGCATCCCGATAGTAACGCTTAAAAATGGTTATTTTATTATCATCTTTAGAATTACATGCACTTTGGCTATAATACAAATGTATTTATTTTACTCTATTTCTTCCATTACATTTTGCAAAATATAATGCATTGTCGGCTTCATGTAAAAGTTCATTGGGGTCATGTGTTCTGCCCGGATAAGAACTTACACCTATAGAAACCGTAATTCTGATTTTTTTGTTTTTCTCAATAATAAAATGATAATCTTCCACATTTTTTCTAATTCTTTCTGAAATTTCAAGTGCATGTCCATAATTACAACCTAATAAAATTACTGTAAATTCTTCCCCGCCTTTTCTTGAGATAATATCAAAGGACCCACATGAACTTGTAAGGATATTACTAAGTTGCTTTAAAACCATATCCCCGGAGGAATGTCCAAAGGTATCATTTACTTTTTTAAAAAAATCTATATCAATCATAAGCAATGATAAATCTTCATTTTTATCCGCAGCAGCTACTGCAAATTTATTTAATAATTTGTCGAATTCTCTCACGTTAAAAAGTCCTGTTAGAAAGTCCTTTGTAGATTCTTGTTTAAGTTTTAAATATATTTCATTTGTTTTGTATATATAAACCAAAACAAAATAAATTATAATAGAAACTACAATTGTAGAAAGTATATAATTATACAAAATACCTAGTACTAGATTTCTATCTTTAACCAATATCAAGGTCCATATTGTTGAAGAAAATATATTAGCCAGGCCCATATATATGTATTTCTTTTTAAAGTCTAATTTGGATATCGATATAATGCTAGCAATTATAAATATTATTGTTAGATTATACGTGGCTGTTAATGAAGCAGCATTTATTCCGAAGTAACCAAATCTAAATGTTATAATAATTAATGTTGTTATTAATGCCGATACAGGCCCACAAAAAATTGCAGAGATAATCAATGCAATTATCCTAAAATCCATAACCATATTGTTTGATAAATTAATTCCATTAAACATCAATAGCCATCCAGTTAAGCCGAATAATATTCCTATTAACATTTTAGTCTTTAAATCTGATTTAGAATTAATCTTTTTGCTTTTAAACAGTTGACTTCCAAAATATAAAAAAGATATAAGAATAGAAGCATTTACAAATAGTGAATTAAGCACAAAATCACCTCTAAGGAATATATAAAAAATTATATCATATTTTCATAAATCTAATATCTTAAAAAACAAAAACTAAAATCAGTTTTTTAAGCAATTTTCTAACTTGTCTGTATTTATAAATTTTCTTAATCCTATGTTCAGCTACTACAAAATCTAAAATTAAAATTCTTCTTTATACTAAGAAGAATTTATAATTAATTGAGAACTTGTTAATTATTTACTTTCGCTTTACCAACGCGGTGGACTCCACATGTCTTGAACGGTCAAAAAAGATGCCGATTGAACCTGATGAGGCCTTGGCGGCAAGGATATTTCGTCAAGAAAAACGTCTGATTGCATAAATTTTAGAAATACCTCTCTATTCTATCAATAGGTAATTATTTTCATTATTAGCTGGTTCCAGCGTTTTGATTTCAAAAGACTTACATCCTGAAGCAATAAAAGGATCATCTTTTGCAATATTCGTGACTTCAACCAAACTCTCATCCAAGAAAATGACCATTCCTCCGGGATAATCCGTGAAAGGCCTGCAAAGAACAAGTTTACCTTGTCTCTTTAATCGTTTTAAATGTTCCACGTGGCTCTTTATGATCTCCTCATTGAGAGGCTTTTTTCTCTATCAACAAAAACAAATGCGCAAAACCTATCTTCAGATTTTACTATTATATAGTGTCAAGGTTGTGTGTTATTACCTGATGGTGCAAGTCTTGCACTTTCAAGTAACTCAGTTATTTTTTCATTTTCAACCGGATTATTAATATATTTTCTTATGCTTCTACTCATTTCAATTTCTTTAATCATTTAATAGTGTCCCTTTCAAGATTATTTTATCAACTATATTAGCAATTTCTTCAGGTGATTTTTTTGCTCCATCATGTACCCATTTCACAAGAGTATTAAAAAAGCCCCCAGCACTAAAAGTTAATATGTATTCTAACATATTACTATTCTCAAGTTCTTCATTATTACCTATAAGATCTCCATGAAGAACAGGTAAGTATTCATTATATTTTTGCAATATCATAAATAATAAATTATTTTTCTCCATTATAGCTAAAAACTCTAAGTGTTTATTCCAAAAAGTAAAATAAACTTTTGCAACATTATGTACTTTTAATATTATTTCTTCTTGTAACAATTCCTTATACTCACAGTATAATTTTTGTATGTACATGTTTAAGACGTCTTCCTTAGTCTCAAAATTACGATAAAATGTACGTCTCGTTAATTGAGCACGTGAAGCCATTTCTGTTATTGTTATTTCGTTATAAGGTTTCTCTGATAATAACTCTAATAATGCATTCATTAACCATTCTTTAGACCGAATTGATAATGGGTTAATTCTGTTTTTCTTTTGCATGATTATCCCTCACATTTATTGATACAAATTTATATTATTTGTAGCACTTATTTTAAAACTATTGCTTATTTTTTTAATAATATTATACTATTAATTACCATGTGACACAAGTGAGACATCTTGTTTATAAAAGAAGGTATTTTTATGAAACCATTATTTATATTTGTATGGACTTTCCCTGTTATTTTTATGCTTCATGATTTTGAAGAAATAATAATGATTACTGCTTGGAAACAACGAAACAAAAAATATATAGAAAGTTTAAAAATTAGGCATATTCCAATTGATTTTAATGCTTCAACTGTAGCGTTTTCAATTGCAGTAACTGAAGAATTTCTTATAATTTCAATAATTACATTAGTTTCATCTTTAATTAGCAATTACATTATTTGGTATGGATTTTTTATTGCTTTTACTATTCATTTGTTTGTTCATTTATTTCAGTTTTTATTTTTTAAAAAATATGTACCATCAATAATAACCAGCATAATTTTTATTCCTATTTCTTGTTTTATTATATACAAGACTACTATGTTACTGAACTATAACTCTTCAGCTTCATTAGTTTCTATATTAATATGTACGGTAATTATGGTGATAAATGTTTTGTTTTTGCATAAGGTAATGAAAAAATTTGATTTTTGGCTTGAATGCTATTCTAATTCATAACATCTTACTTTATTCTTTTGTTTTCACCATGTTCCTTCATAATTACCACATTTTATGTCTATGGGTAACCATTGGAAGTTTTCTGGCGGAAAAATTGAAGCTGGAGAAGATTATAAAAAAGCTACTGAAAGAGAAATTCGTGAAGAACTTAATTATACTATTGAATTTAATAACGTTTTTAATGAAAATATATACGAGTATAACAGTTTTATAGTACAATTAATTTCTACAAAGTGCTCTCTTGTTTCTGGCATCCCTGCTGCTAGTGAACATTCAAAAATAATAAGGCTTAAAAGAGAAAACTTAAAACCATTAGTATGCGCACCTGAAGATTTAGCTGCTGTGGACCAATTGACTAAAGAAGAAGCTTAAAATTTAGTAATAAAGAAGCTCTTACTGCTCAAATTAAGTTATGTAATGATATAATAAGTCAAATTGTAGAAAACAGCAGTGAAGATGATTTTAAAGATTTCAAAATTCTTGAACATGGTGAAGTTCTAACCTCTCTTTATATAAAACTGAATTTTGCTAGGGTTATTGAAAACCAAAAAGGAGATTTTGTCTTGTGATTCTATAGACTTATTAGTTTCCTTTTTAAATTGGAGTGCTGTTAGAAGAATTATTGAAGACCTTCATAAATTTACTAAACGTGAAGGCACAAGACTAAGAATTATTGCAACTACATACATGCAAGCCACTGATTATAAAGCAATTGGGGAACTCGCAAAGCTTAATAATACAGAAATAAAAATAAATTATGAAAGCAAGCATATGAGCGTTATATATTAGGAAAACCAACAAACTGTTGAAGTGGTGGGGCTATACCACCAGTAAATGTGAGTTGACTTCAATGTACTCGATAATGCGGCATAACTCGTCGGCAAACTTAAACCTTATGCTAATGTCGCCGCCCTCGTATACCTTGATATGGTCAACCAGTTCAATCGGTATTTCTCTTGTCAGCTTGTCGATGTTCTCATATTTTTGGAAAGTAGCCAAAAACGGATTTTCATCATCTATGCCGTTTTCCAGTTCGTCCCGCTCTTTTTTCAGATTGGCGATAACCTCGCTGATGGATTCATTCTGCCGCTCGTAATCCTCGCCCATGTGACGGTAATCATTGTGTGTAATAATACCGCCTTTCCAGTCCTGATAAAGCCCTTGCTTGTATCGCATGATTTTGACAAGCTCCTTTTCTTTTGCGGAAATCAACTATTCGAACCGCACAGACTGACTCTTTTTAAGCGGTGCCATGTTGATTTGGGAAACGATAGCGGAGTAGATGACCGCAAGGTGTACCTGTTGCTGAATGGCATACAACGTAGCCGCTTCAAGCCTTGTGCTTTTAATCGAGTGCATGGTGCAGGCTTTTTTTGAAAGGCGCTTGTATGTGCTGCATTGGTAGTAAACATACAGTTCCTTACTTGCTATTCGTGACATTGCCCTCCCGCAATCCGCACAGCGGAGGAAGCCGCTGAACAAATAAAGTTGCTTTTGCTTTGGCGCGATACGGGTATCGCGCTTTAACAGTTGATTAACCTTTTCAAAGGCTTTTCGGTCAACAAGCGGTTCATGGGTATTCTGAACGACAATCCAATCTTCTTCGGGTACGGCCTCGATTTTGTGTATCTTGTAGCTCTTGACACGGTTTCGGCCTTGCGCCATATCCCCGATATAAACAGGATTTTACAGCATGTTGGTGACTGTTATGGTACTCCACATCGGCTTTGCCCGTACGTTGGGGTAACTGTACTTTGGGCCCTGGCTCTGCTTGTAGAAGGACGGACACATAACGCCGTGGTTGTTCAGATGGTTTACGATTGCCCGAACCGCCATTCTAATGCACGCAGAAAACAAGATTAAGTTGACAGATTTAAAATTATTGTTTGATCAATAGGTCCTTCTCGTGTAGAAACCTATATTCAAAGTGTCAATGCTGTATTTGCATCAAATGAAAATCAAGATACGCTTTGTATGAAAATAGAGTATGGGATTGAAACAAATTTCGCGTTTCTAGCAGTGGTAGTTTATGAACTGGTTCTTTATGTAGATAGTTCTGGAAATATGGTTATCACAAAGAATCCCACCATTTGCAGCGTACCTGAAAAATCCGGCTATGAACCAAAGGCAAAGGAAAGTGACGGAACGGTAGACGCTGCGACGACCAATGAAATCAATGAATTTTTAAGCACGTTCTTCAAACTTTACCTTACTGCTACTGCGAAAGAGCTGTCTTATTATGTGAATGACGGCGTATTAAAGCCAATCGGGAAAGATTATGTATTTTCGGAACTAATAAATCCAGTCTATAATCGAGGTGAAAATCAATTGTTAGTGTCTGTTTCTGTAAAGTATCTCGACCAGCAGACAAAAGCAAATCAAATATCACAATTTGATTTGGTGCTGGAAAAGGGCGGGAACTGGAAAATCGTGAGATAAGTAAAAAACGTAGCATATATTCTCATTTAAGTTTTACATGTTACGTTCCAAAATAACTTTTGGGAAACATTCTATATATAATTTTCTGTATTTTGTAGGTATGATATCATAATGGTTTGTAAATAGAGGGCTATGAAGAACCTTGTATATTTCGGTCAAAAGAAATATAATAGATGTATTGGAGGTAGAGATATGAATTATATAACAACAAAAGAAGCCGCCATCAAATGGGGGATTTCCGATAGAATGGTACTTTATCATTGCACCTCCGGCCGAATTGACGGAGCGATAAAAATGGGAAATACATGGCTTATGCCTAAAGACGCCGTCAAGCCAGAAGATAAGAGATACAGGAGGGAAAGCCGTGCAAAATAGAGTTTTGATTATCGATGATGACATGGGATTATGTCAATTACTGAAAAAATGTGTAGAGAAAGAGAATATCGCTGCTGAACTTGCGCATACTGGAACAGATGGCTTGAAGTTAGCATTACAGGGCAATTATCAACTGATTGTCTTGGACGTTATGCTCCCTGAAATGGATGGGTTTCATATTCTTGAAAGAATTAGAAGTGTTAGCGCCGTTCCAGTGCTAATGCTGACGGCAAAAACAGCAAGCACTGACAAAGTAAACGGCCTTCGTTCCGGTGCCGATGACTATCTGACAAAACCTTTCGACGTGGAAGAATTTATCGCCCGCGTTTTATCTTTAATTCGCAGATATACAACCTTAAACAACAGTGCCAATGAAGAACCTCATCGGCTCTCCTTTCGGAAGCTTACGATCGACTTGGACACTCGAATTGTTCAAATTGAAGATGGGCAAGTTGAGCTTCACGCAAAGGAGTTTGACATTCTCTGCTACCTTGCCAGAAACCAAGGCAGAATTTTAACCAAACAGCAAATATATGAAGAAATATGGCAGGAGCCATATGCCTATGATGACAATAATATCATGGGATATATCAGTAAATTGCGAAAACAGATAGAGCCTGACCCCAATAATCCAACCTATATTCAAACAGTGAAAGGCGTAGGCTACCGCTTTAGCCGGGAGGTGTAAAATGGATGGAGTCTATGTGAAGCTTCCGTTGCTTGCTGCTGTAGTTGCAGTTGCCGTTATTGCTGTCGTTTCCACCCTGCTGCTTTCCCGAAAAATGCGCAATGTCAAGTTGAAATTAAATGATATTTCGGAAACACTGGACGACATTGCACATGGCAACAGTAATCGAAAAATTTTAGCAAAACCCAGTGATATGACTTCTATGATCTGTTATAAAATGAATGATATTGTTATTGATTTTCGAGAACAGGTCATCGACTTAAAAAGAGCAGAGAAAACCAACAGTCAATTGATGACAAGTCTTTCCCATGATGTGCGTACTCCGCTGACAACTCTGATTGGATATTTGGATGCGGCACAAAAAGGTATTGTAGCTGGTACGGAACGGGAAGGATATATAGAAACCGCCCGATTGAGGGCACATGATATGAAAGACTATGTAGATGTGCTGTTTGAATGGTTTAAACTGAACTCCAATGAAGAAACCTTTACTATTCAGGAAGTGGAACTTGCGGAGCTTACCAGAAACCTACTGAAAGACTGGATTCCAATTTTTGAAAACAATCAACTCGATTTTGACATAGAAATCCCGGAAAAAAGCATCAAGGTCAATTTAGATACAGATGCCTATACCCGTATTATAAATAACCTGATTCAGAATGTAATTTCCCATAGTCGGGCAACTCACATTAAAATCAAGATTTCTCTCCTTACCGTTGGTGTAATGATTTCTGTTGCAGACGATGGTAAGGGAATTTCCAAGCAGGATCTGCCGCATGTTTTTGAGCGGCTTTATAAATGTGATACGGCACGCTCTCAAAAAGGAAGTGGCTTAGGGCTGTCCATTGTGCAGCAGCTTGTGGAAAAGATGGGCGGTTCGATTTCAGTCCAAAGCGAACCGTATCAACAAACAGAATTTATCGTACGATTTCCACTGGTTGACGAAAAAACCTGCTGAATGAAAGGCAGGTTTTTTTACTTCTCTCGTAAGATTCAAGGTTAATTCAAGGTTCGTGCAAGGTTCATGCAAGGTTGAGGGGATAAAATTAGATTTATAAAAATAAAGGAGGATTTTACATCTTGAGTGATTTTGTAATTGAAACTAATAATTTGACAAAGCAGTACGGTGAACAAAAGAGTGTTGCCAATTTAAGTATCCATGTGAAGAAAGGCAGAATTTACGGTCTACTAGGACGCAACGGTGCAGGAAAAACTACCACTATGAAAATGCTGCTGGGGCTGACAAGTCCTACATCTGGCGAAGTACGTATTTTCGGCAAAAATATGCGTACGAATGAAAAGAAAATTCTTTCCCGAATTGGCAACCTGATTGAATCGCCGGGCTTTTATCCTAACCTCACAGGCACGGAAAACCTTAAGATTATGGCGAGGCTCCGTGGAGTACCGGGCAGCAATGCCATTAAAAACGTATTGGATGTGGTGGGACTGCCTTATAAGGATAAAAAACTGTTTTCACAGTATTCGCTTGGTATGAAGCAACGGCTTGGTATTGCAAATGCTATTTTACATGATCCGGAGCTTCTGATCTTGGACGAGCCTATCAACGGACTTGATCCCATCGGTATAGTGGAAGTCCGTGATTTCATAAAGCGGCTTAGTACGGAACAAGGTAAAACTATATTAATTTCTAGCCATATTTTGTCTGAAATGGCCCTGTTGGCGGACGATATTGGTATCATTGATCACGGTGTTTTGCTGGAAGAAGAAAGCTTGGAAGAATTAGAGAAAAAAAACAGCAGATATGTTCATTTCATCGTTACGGACACGTCCCAGGCTTCCCGGATTTTGGAGGCTGACTTTCATACATCCAATTTTCATATTGATGACGACCATAATTTGCGACTTTACGATACGGAAATAGAAGTGGCCGCTATTACTCGTAAATGGATTGAAAGTGGCCTCAATATATCAGAAGCGCATACCCAAAATGATACCTTAGAAGATTATTTCAAACATGTCACCGGAGGTGAGGGAATTGCTTGATTTAATTATTTGCGAATTTGCCAAAATCAAACGGCAGAAGTTTATTTTATTTTGTATGTTAGCGGCCTGCCTTTTTCCTATCCCCCTGACCGCATTAGCAGCAAAAGACAGTCTGCATTTTGAACAGCTTTTTAAGCTGGTCGTTACGTTCGGAGATTTTCTCCTTTTACCATGCGTACTAAGTGTAGTGGCAAGCATTCTGTTCTTCATGGAAAGAGATAGTGACATGTTAAAAAACCTGATGACCGTACCGGTTCCCAAAACCAAACTTGTAGCAGCAAAGTTGTCAGTGCTTTTGATTGTTGCAGTATTATATTCCATAGCTGGCTTAGGAGCTACAATCATCGGCGGACTAGTTGTGGGTGCTGTGGAAGGAGTTGCTTTTAAATTAGGACTAAGTGCCATCCTTGGCATTATGCTGTTTGTTTCAGTCCTTCCCGTGGTTATTCTCATTGTCTATTTCAACAAAAGCTATATTTTTTCCATTTTAATTGCCTTTATTTATTCTATCTTAAATTTTGGCATATCACTTAACATGTTAAAATTCGCTTCTAACAATGCTCTTATTACCGTGTTGCCCGCACCAGTCATTATGCGCTGGTGGACATCCTATTGGAGCGGACTTACCGCGGAATATCTTGCAATGAGAAAACCCTATATGCTGTCCACTCCGGTTTGTGCAGGCATACTGTTCTTAATAGCGGTAATATCAGTCCTGCTGATTTCATTCATATTTAAAAAGCAGGAAGATTAGGAGGAAACTATGATTAATATAATTATTACAGAATTTCAAAAGCTTAAGCGCTACAGCATTCTTTGGGTCGGCATTGTAGCCGTGTTGTTTTCAGCACTTTTAGCCGCTTTCCAGCAGAACAGTGGTAATGAAATAATGCAGTATGAAAGTTATACAAACAGCGTCATATGGAATAACTTCAGCATGGCTTTTCCGTTTATGATTGTTCTGATCGGAGGCTATATCATAAACCGTGAGTATGTGGATCATACATTGAAAAATATGTTGACTGTACCGATTCCATTTCGTAAATTATTGGCGGGAAAAGTGATTACAGTTGGGCTTGTTACTGCATTGTACGGTTTTTTTAGCTTTCTATGTACATTTGTCTTAGGTGCGCTGTTCTGCCATGGAGATATGTCTCCGGTTCTTATAATGAAATCGTTCTTTCAACTCATTGGATTAGGACTTTGCTGTTATCTGGCTGTGTTGCCTATCATCATTTTTTTTAGTAGAAAACAAAACGGCTTTCTTGCCGGGACTGGATTAGCATTTGTTTACGGTTTCTGTGGCATTTTTATAGCAGGCAGAGCATTGACTGATTACTATCCTATTACCGCTGGCCTTGGAATTATCAAGTTTACGGGAGACGGTACACTCACGTTTAATCTTTCTGTAGAAATCGGTGTCCTACTCATTATGGTAGCACTATCAATCGTTATGTTGCTTTGTATGAAAGGCTTCGAGGATAAAACTACGGTAGCGAAAAATGCAGGAAAAAAACACAGGAAGTAATCATAAGAAGGATGATATACATTACATGGCTGTACTCCTAATCATAACTTTCACCGAGCGTATGTGTGGGCTGGCGGATCAAGTCATAAATCTGGATACAGGCCAAAGGATGATACAGGAGGACGGACAGTGGAATGAACATCAACAGTGAGATACCCATTTATTTGCAATTACATAATCACTTTCAAAATATGATTTTATCTGGTGAACTGGCACCAGGTATGCCAATTCCTTCAGTACGAAAAATAGCGTCCGAAGTTCACGTAAACGCGAACACAGTACAGCATGCCATGATTTCTTTGGTGCATGAAGGCTTGGTGGAAAGCCACAAAGGAAAAGGTTATTTAGTGATTAAAGATCAACAAAAGATTATGTGCAGACGTCAGGAACTGGTTCGGCTTACAATACAGCGCTTTCTACATGAAATGAAAGCACTTGGATATGACAAAAATCAGATTATCGAGGCGCTATTTCTATATCCTCATCAAGATTTTGAAAATAAAATAGAATTTAGTCAAAGGGCAAACTTGCCGAAAGACAAGGACGCAAAGCCGAGGATCTAAGGTGTCAAAGCACGATGATAGTCTAGCTACTGTAAAGAATTACGTATAAAACCTGCCCTTTACGGCAGGTTTTCCTTTTGCTCATTTAGTGAGAATATATTTAGAAGAAACCTTTATAGACGAAAGTCAAAATGAACTACTCGCCAAATAAAAAAAACATGAGTTTGGCGGGTATTTTTATGCGTGTATATAACTGCCAGCAGTTAAGGGAGGAACCGTTACCTTGCTGTAACGGTTTGGCTTATACAGAGAATAAACAGGGGGTTATCTATTTAGGTTTATGGCAGTTACAAGGGGGCAAGCCCATGAATAGTATGATTGGTCAGTTAAATCCAATTTCTAATAATGTAAAAAAAGTATTCCTTTATTATAGGAAAAAGCAAACATTTATATGTTTTTTAATAATACATAAGAAAAATGAAAAAGGCACACATGCAGATAAAAACAGTCTGTTTGTGTGCCTTTTTTGATTCTCAAAAATATCTCAAAATATTTTCTGAAAAACGCAACAAATATCACCTCTCCGGTGAGAGTCAGTGCGAAAGGGGGCAAGAGAAACCGAAGTTTCTCTCCCTGCTGGCTGGAAAGGGGGTGATATTCTATGAAGCCATCTTCTTTCAATTCCATTCCGGTAAAGGAGCTGACAGAACAGGCCAACCGTGATTTCCAGACAACTATTCAGTACCAATTTGATTGTTTGGCAAGAAAGGTCATGATTCGCACACAAAGTAACTGCCGCCGTTCTTCCGGAAGAAAATTTCGTAAAGAATGCCCGTTTTCCGAACTGCCGAAAAAGGAACTGAACCATCTGCAAACTTTAGATACCTACCATCTGGACGGTAAGTATTATCTGATTCTGAAATTCCATGTGGAGGTCGGGAATGAAGCGGTTGCAAATGCTTTGGACAGCCTACCGGAAGAAAAACGGAACATTCTTCTGATGTTCTACTTTCTAGAAATGTCTGACGCTGAAATAGCATTGGAACTTGGAAAAAACCGTAGCACTATTTACCGCAGCCGTATCAGTGCTTTGGCAACATTAAAAAGGCGATTGGAGGGTGAAGACCTGTGAAGAAACAAAAAAATCTCCTGCCATATACCACAATTAAAGCAGCTACAGAAGGTGACGCTATGGCGATGCAAAAGATTTTGAAACATTACGAGGGTTACATAGCAAAGTTGTCTACAAAGATTCTTTCAGATGAATACGGGAAGAAATACTACGTTGTGGATAAGGACAGGCAGGAACATCTTACAACAGCATTGTTACAAATGATACTGGATTTTGAGATTTAAGGGAAAAGGGCATGTGATTTTCTCATGCGCTCATTTCTTTTAAACTATTGCCAATCTATCAAAGCATACTGTCATACAGTGTGTTTTGACAGGCTGACAAGCCGTTGTTCCTTGAAAACTGAATAAAGCGGAATACATGCGGAGACTATTGTGTTGATACAAAGAAGTAATACGTAGAAGTCCTTTGTTTTAGGTACTTCTGCAAGTATATCATCTTCACAGGAGAGGAAGATAAAATCAGAAACATTTTTTGAACTAACAAATCCAGTACATAACGGGAATGGAAATCAAGTGTTGCTGTCTGTTTCAGTGAAGTATCTTGACAATAGGACTAAATCCGTGAAGATTTAACAATTCATATTGACTTTAGAAAAAAAGAAAATTTGACTATCACAAAATAAATGGATTTAAAATTTTTCGCTTGTTTATTTAGTATAAATATTTAAATTATGCTATTATATAATAAAAAAATCATTATGGAGCTGGTGAAAATATGATAAGAAGCAACGAATTCTTTAGTACATCACAATTAGCTGAGATGTTTGATTTACATCCTAATACAATAAGATTATATGAGCATTTAGGTTATATTTCACCAGCTCAGAGAAAAAATAATAATTATCGCTCTTTCACTAAACTTCATGTTTTACAGGTTAAGATATGTAGATGTATATATGGTTATCCATTTTTTAATAAACGAATTAGAGATACCGGAAACAAAATAATGTGGGCGTCTGGGAAACGGCAATGGGATAAAGGAGAGTATTATACAAAAGAATATATAGAGTTAATAAAACATGAAATTGAAATTGCAAATAATACAGCTGCTATGCTGAAAGTTTGGACAATTAAAAAATTTAATAATCAAAACTTTCTTGATGAGAATTCTTTTTCACGAAGACAAGTTGCAGAATTGTTTAGAATTACTGTTGAGACTGTAAGAAATTGGGAAAGAAACGACTTAATTCATTCTGATGATACAGGTAAATTTGGTGAAAAACTGTATTCACAGGCTATGTTTAAAAGAATACAAGTTATATATATGTTAAGACAAGCGGGTTATAGTGTAGTTGCAATTCATAATAGTTTGAAAACGTTAGATACAGGAGATTTAGATATGATTATTACGGCATTGGATACACCTCCTACAGAAAATGATATTATTTCAGTAGGCGATAGATGGATATATGAATTAAAAAAATTATATAATGCAGCACAGAATATTCCTATTATTTTTGAGCAAATATCTCTACTAAAAGATTAACCTTACATTTGTACACCACCCTTTTATTCAATGCTATACTTTGAATAAAAGGGTGGTATATTTTTTACCCAATAAAATACTAGGAGGAAAATTTTATGATTAGTAATTTAGATTTTTTGCAAAGAGTTTCAATAGAACGTCCAGTTGGCACAAAAAAAAATGATATGCTTTTAAACTATATTGAAGAATTATTTATAAATGAAGGTTATAGTATCGCTTCTTTACCATTTGATTGCAGCGTTTGGGAATATGAAGAATCTGTAATAAAAATCGGAGCAGTTAAATTAAGTATTTATGCTAGTCCATTCTCAAAATACTTTAATGGAAATGGTAAGGTGCTTTTTATAAATTCTATAGCAGAACTAAGAGAGAAGCAGTTAAAAGATAAAGTTTTAATTATATATGGTAGTTTAGCTCAAAGTGCTTTACAACCGAAAGATTTTCCTTTTTATTATCCAGATGAACACAAGGAAATTATTACTTTATTAGAAAATAAAAAACCAAAAGTTATAGTTTCTTTAACTGGAAAAAATCAGTTAAATGGAATGAATCCGTTTCCAATGTTTGAAGATGGAAATTTTTTAATTCCTACTGCTTATGCAAGTGACAACTTATTACCACGAATTTTAAGGCTTATTGATAACGAATCCACTATACAGTTAGAAATCAATTCTAAAAATAGACATAGTAAAAGTAAACAGTTAGTTGCTTCTAAAAAGGCTAAAAAAAGTCTTGAAAAAATTGTAATATGTGCACATATGGACACTAAATATAACACTATCGGAGCACTTGATAATGCTACTGGCGTTGCTGTTTTGATGAAGTTAATGGAAAGTTTAAAATCTATAGAAACAACATTTGATATAGATTTTGTTCCATTTAATAGCGAAGAATATTTTGGTGTTAATGGACAGTTAAAATATTTCGAATATATCATTCAGCAAAAATCTGAAATTAAATTAGTAATAAATATCGATTCACCTTGTCACCGAAATTCTAAAACAGCAATTTCATATTATAACCTTGAAAAAGACATGATGTCTATATTAGATAATATAATTCAAAATCATAAGAATATAGAAAAAGGTGATGAATGGTTTGCAGGTGACCACTGTGCATTTGTTTTTAATAGGATACCTTGTTTAGCTGTTACATCATCTGATTTTTATAATGGTGCTTTAGAATATACGCATACACCATTGGACACTTTGGATACCATTGATTCTGAATTAATATTGCCTACTGTTTCAGTTTTATTAGAAATCATTAAAAAGTTTAAATGTTAGCAATCACATTAAATGTTCAATATATGATATGCAGATACTGACAAAATAAATGGCGTGTAGTAAAAGCAATACAAAACATTCTGCCAGACGGCAAATAAAAAAAAACCATTCTCTGGTGGACACTTTTATTGCGCCAATATCAACGCACGTGGAGACGGTAGTAAGGATAGAGAGAAAATAGGCTGGTATCAAAGGCTTTGAAGGTTTTTTATAAAATTTGATAGTGTGTTTTATGTTCCCTCAGACTGATTTAGTTTGGGGGAACTTTTATTTAGGGGGGCTGACTTTTACGCAGAACTAAGAATATTTGCGTTAAGGTATAGGTTATGCGTATTTGTTTGTGTTGATAGAGGAAAACGACCCTCTTATATAGAATTTGAATACAGTCAAACGTTAAATATAGAGATAGAGTGAGTTAAATGCCAAATATCTAGTGGTTGGGATTCTTCTTTTTCTGTTTTCAAGGCACCCTATGCTATAACTAAACAGCGTAGAGTGCTTTATTTGTTTTTAGCTCTATTCACTTATATCTATGGTAAGACCAGATTTAAATTCTACAATAAATTTATCATGAAATACTATCATTTTTTCAATCAACCGCCTTACCATTTGCTCGTCATATTTAGTGATGGCAGTGGGCTTATCAAGTAAAAAGGCACTCATATTTGAGCTTAGCTTCTACGGGTACTATTATAAAGTGATTGTTATCATCCTTAGTATTATTTTAAATCTCGCTGGTAAAAATAAACGCAAAAAAATAAACATATCATATTGACATAACCACTACTGCGTGATACTATATAGTAGTAGTAAGTAATACTGAATACAAGTCATACAGAATAGCAAGGAGGGGTTACGTTGGAGAACCTTACAGAAATACTCAAAGGAGTGCTGGAAGGCTGTGTTCTTGAAATCATCAGCCACGAGGAAATCTACGGTTACGAGATCACGCGGCGGCTGAACGCCCTCGGATTTTCGGACGTTGTGGACGGGACAGTATATACCATCTTGGTGCGGCTTGAGAAAAACAAGTTGGTGGAAACTACGAAAAAGCCGTCAGATATGGGACCGCCAAGAAAGTTTTTCACACTCAATGATGCGGGACGCGAGGAACTACGAAAGTTTTGGGAAAAATGGGAGTTCGTATCATCAAAAATTAATGAGTTAAAGGAGAAGAAATAATGAATTTTTGGGAAAGAATTACAGGGAGCGACATGACTAAAGAATTGAAAACTTTTGAATCGCGAGCCAAAAATCTGCCAGCTGATTATCAAGAGGCATGGGAAAAAATTAAAGCTAATCTTTGGCCGCATTCAGATTTCACCGGTCGCAACCTCATGCCAATTCTTGACGGTGTGCTTGGCATGCTCGAAGAAACGGCGGCGGACGGTCAGAGTGTCCAAGAGGTTTTGGGTGACGATATCAAAGGTTTCTGTTCAGCGCTGGTCGGCGAAGAAGGGGCAAAGTCTTATCGTGACAAGTGGCGCGAGCAACTCAACAATAATATCGCTAAAAAATTAGGTAAATAGGAGGATAAAATGAGAATACAAGATATCATCGAAGGCAAAAAAGAGTGGAGGGCGCACGTGGCGCGTGTCAAAGCGCTCCCGAAAGATTATCAGATTGTTTATAAAGAGATTCAAAAATATCTCTTTAAGGTCGGCCCTGTTGAGCTAACCGACGGGACTGGTTTGTTCTCGGGGATTATCGATCTTTTTGAAGAAGGTGCGGCCTTGGGGAAAGGCGTGCTCGAAGTGACGGGCAGTGACGTAGCGTCTTTCTGCGACGATCTAATCAAAGATTCAAAAACTTACGCTGACATCTATCAAGAATCTGTTGACCAAGAAGTTAACAAGGCCATGAAAAAGGTTACGAATAAAACAAAGTAAATAGTGGTCAACAAAAACATCAAGTAAGGGGATGGTAGAGTGTGTAAATACGAGTGGATATTATGCCCGTTCTGTGGCAACAAAACACGGGTCAAGATAGGTGTTGATACGGTGCTTGAAAACTTCCCGCTATTTTGTCCCAAGTGTAAACAGGAAACGATAATCAATGTAAAACAACTGAATATATCAGTTATCAAAGAGCCAGACGCTAAGACGCAGAGCCGATAACCGTGAATGAAATCACAGTTATCGGCTCTTTCTTTATGATAACTGCTCAAGCTGCATTGAGAGAATTAGGCGCAGATTTGAGTAAGGTTACTATATTGTAGAGGAGGAAAAGAAAATGAAAAAAAATATCATACAAGTTAAAGGGGTAAAGAAATCTTACAAAGATGTAGAAGTACTCAGAGGAGTAGATTTTGAAGTAGAGCAAGGAGGTATCTTTGCATTACTAGGTTCCAATGGAGCAGGAAAAACAACGATGATTAGAATCATGGCTACTTTACTTAAAGCAGATGCTGGAAGTGTTGTAATTAATGGTTTTGATATTGAAAAAAATCCAGGGGACATTAGAGGTTCTATCAGTCTTACTGGTCAATTTGCTGCTATTGATGAAATTTTGACTGGACGTGAAAATCTTCAAATGATAGCAAAGCTCAGACATCTTAAAAATCCAAATCAAGTAGCAGATGAGTTAATTAATCGTTTTGGTATGTCAGAGGCGGCAGACCGCAGAGTGGGTACCTACTCTGGAGGTATGAAAAGAAGAATTGATATCGCAATGAGTCTTGCGGGAAATCCGAAGATTATCTTCCTAGATGAGCCAACGACAGGTCTTGATCCAGAAGCACGTTTAGAAGTTTGGAAGATTGTAAAAGAGTTATCAGCTGCAGGAACTACAGTATTCTTAACGACTCAATATTTAGATGAAGCAGAACAACTTGCAGATAAAATTGCTATTCTTCATGGAGGAAAGATCATTGCTTTAGATACGCTAGAAGGATTGAAAAAATTATTCCCACCTACAAAAGTTGAATATGTTGAAAAACAACCTACATTAGAAGAAATATTCCTAACAATCATTGGTAAAAAGGGGGAGAAATAAATGGAATCTACAAATAAATATTTTTTCAAAGATATAAGTGTTATGTTTGGACGTTCTATGCGTCATATTTTTAGAAGTATGGATACAATTATTACAGTTAGTATCACACCAATTGCGATTATGTTATTATTCGTTTATGTATTTGGTGGTGCAATCAAAACAGGTACAGAAAATTATATTGATTATCTATTACCAGGTATAATGTTAATGACTATTGGTAGTGGGATTGCATATGTAGCTTACCGTTTGTTTACAGATAAAAAACGTGGTATCTTTGAACGTTTTCACTCTATGCCTATCGCTCGTTCTACAGTATTATGGGGACATGTATTAACCTCATTAATTTCTAATGGAATTTCTGTAGTAGTGATTATACTTGTTGCATTATTAATGGGCTTCCGTTCTTCAGCAGGAATATTAGAATGGTTAGCGGTGTTTGGAATTCTAGGGATCTTTACACTTGCTTTGACTTGGATTGCTGTAATTACGGGACTTGCTGCTAAAACACCAGATGGTGCAGGCGCATTCTCTTACCCAATCATCTTCTTACCATTTATCAGTTCTGCCTTTGTACCAACAGACACTATGCCTTCAGCAGTACGTGCCTTTGCAGAAAATCAACCTGTAACGCCTATCGTAGAGGCTATTCGTAATTTGTTGGCAAACCAACCAGTAGGAAATGATATCTGGGTTGCCCTTGCTTGGTGTATAGCAATAATAGTTGTTGCTTATATCTTTGCAATGAGGATCTATAAAAAATTATAACCTATCTTTATATAAGTACATCTAATTTAGAAATTTAAAGAGCTCGTAATATTATCAGATGTTAATCCATTTGTAATTACTTACTCATAGGGATAGATTTTGCTAAAAGGTCATTATATCAATAACCTTTTACGTAATTGTGTAGATATTATGCTATCACGCATGTAGAGAGTGTGGCATTGATAGAGAAGAAATAGGGCGATAGCAAAGGGTTAGAGAAATCTTACCCTTTTTTTAATATGTGTTTTTATGATTCCTCAGACTAAAAGTTTGGGGAATTTACAACCTTGGGTGCATAAATACGCAAAAATAGTGGGCATTAGGTGAGTGTATAAGTTTTTTGCGTAAGAGGATAAATGCCAAGAAATAAGTTAAACTATAGGGGACTAAAAATTATGCAGAAATATATGGTTGACAATTAGTCTAATTAGACTATAATATTTAAGTGTCGTTAGTCTAATTAGACTAATGATAAATTTGGTAGTTTTTGATATCTAGTAAAATATATAGAAGCAATGAATTAAATAAGTAACTACTTAACATTTATTGAGAGCTGGAAGCATTTCTTTATAGATATTAAATAAAAAGAAAGGATGAAAAAAATGGTTAAATCATTTTTAATGTTAGGACAGTCAAATATGGCTGGGAGGGGATTTATTCATGAAGTACCCCCGATTTATAATGAAAGAATACAAATGTTGCGTAATGGTAGATGGCAAATGATGACTGAGCCAATCAATTATGACCGTCCAGTTTCGGGAATAAGTCTAGCGGGTTCATTTGCAGATGCATGGTGTCGTCAAAATGAAGAAGATATTATTGGCTTAATTCCTTGCGCAGAAGGTGGAAGTACACTGGATGAGTGGGCTGTAGACGAAGTGCTTTTTAAACATGCAATAACTGAAGCTAAATTTGCGATGAAAAGTAGTGAGTTAACAGGAATTCTATGGCATCAAGGAGAAAGTGATAGTGTTAATGGTAACTACAAAGTATATTATAAAAAGTTACTTTTAATTATTGAGGCTCTTAGAAAGGAGTTGAATGCTCCTGATATTCCAATTATTTTTGGTGGCTTAGGAGATTTTTTAGGGAAAGAAGGATTCGGAAAAAGCTGTACTGAATATAATTTCATTAATGAAGAGTTACAAAAATTTGCTTTTGAACAAGATAATTGTTACTTTGTCACAGCCTCAGGCTTAACATCTAATCCTGATGGTATTCATATCGATGCAATTTCTCAAAGAAAATTTGGTTTACGATATTTTGAAGCTTTTTCTAATAAGCAACATGTATTGAAGCCATTAATTAATGAAAATGAGTTGCTAAATTTAAATGATGCTAGAACACATACAAAAGCAGAACAGATATATATAAAAAGTATGGATTTTGCATTAGGAAAAATATCATATGATGAATTCCTATCTCAAGTTATGCAAATCAACAATGATTAAATTTTATAATTATAAAATGACTATTAATATAATTTTGATGAAGAACTTAAAGGAGGTGTCTTTTTGATACCATTACTAATTTTAGGTTTATTAAAACAAAACCCAGGTTCTTACGGATACGAATTATTAGCCTTAATGGAAGAGAGACACTATAAATATATAGTGAATTTCACTAAAGGGTCATTCTATTATAATCTTCAACAATTAGAAGAAAAGCAATATATTAAAAAAGTTGACCAATTAGACAATGCTAGAGAGACGCATAATTATATCATCACTGAACTAGGGGATAAAGAATTTGAAAAATTGATGTATAAGTATGGCTCTAAGACAGAGTATATAAATTTATCTTTTTATGCAGCAATGCTATTTGCTAATGAATATAAAAGCGAGGAACTAAAAAAGCTAATAGATATACAAATCGAACAAACTAATCAGAAAATTTCTTTAATAGAACAATCTCTTGAACGTAATGAAACTATCCCTACTTATTTTAGAAAAATGTTGGAAAATTCACTTTCTCATCATTTAGTAAATGTTCAATGGTTTGAAGGACTGTTAAAAGATCTAAGAAATGAAAATTAATTTAAGGGGGTATCTGTTATCTAGAAATCCATAAGGATAAGTTGAAGTGGGTATTGCGAATTAAATTATGAGATATAGAGTTTCTGTGTGAAACAACAAAGCCTAGAAAAATAGGCAATTTCAAAAATTATAGTTTATAAAACTTTTTGTATATTGGATATAACTCACGACCCCCGCTCTCTAAAAAGTCCCCCGGGGTATAAGTGTAATAATTATGCGTTTCAGTATCATTATTTTGCCTAGACACATGTAGAGTGTGTTGTGAAGATAGAGAAGAAATAGATTTTCTTGATTCGCTCTTTATTGACTTTTTCGACGTATAATAGTATAATGATAAAAAATTTGAAATTTGAGGTGAAAAAATGATTAATTTTTCTTGCTAATTTTTAAAGTACATTTAATACAAAGATAAACAGGTGTGTTCTGTTTGTTTTGTTGTACTTATGCAAGAAAGTTATTCTTTTTTCTCTTAATATATACACTTGTGCTATGCTATAATGATTAGCTTAACTACGTATATCTATGAGCTGTAAGAATAATTAATTCTTGCGGCTCTTACTTTTTTATAAATAATTCGAATAAGGAGGATAAACAATATTATGATAAATAAAGACACTTTGCTAACACATGATAATCTCCATATAGAGTCGGATACTGCAGACGACACTTATATGGAGTAATAACAAGGTCGCCTATTGTTCCGACTTTGTTATTTATACTATTAAATACAGAGGAGGACAAAAATATGTCTTTAATAAATGTAACAAACCTGACCTTCGCTTATAAAGGTAGCGATGAACCATTGAATTTTATTGATGTCATTTCTCGTATGCAGATTGAGAAATTGTTAATTGAACATGAACCTACAATTTTGTTTGTTGAGCATGATAGTGCGTTTTGCGAAAATGTTGCAACAAAAATAATAAAATTGTAAAGGTAGAAATGGCAATTAATATGTTTAATGGGAATATAAAAGTAACACACAATAGGCTCCATGCAAAGCCAGATGTTTTGGGCGACGCTTGCATGGAGTAGTATAAGTCGCTAATTATACTGGCTTTGCTTCTTAACTATTAGTAGTGAGGAGGAAGCCTACATGAAACAGACAAAAACAAAATATGGAAAAATAAAACAAATGGTATCAAATTTAAAATTACCTGATTATAGATATGAACAGCTTACAAAAGCTATTTTTCATCAAAGAATAGATAATTTTGATGATATGCATATACTACCAAAAGCGTTAAGGTTAGCTTTAGCAAATGAGTTTGGAAATAATGTATCTAGTGTAATACCTGTTTTTTCACAAGATTCTAAACAAGCTCAAAAATTGTTATTCGAATTGACTGATGGAGAAAGAATAGAAGCTGTTGGATTAAAGTATAAACAGGGGTGGGAATCGTTTTGTATTTCTTCCCAATGTGGTTGTGGCTTTGGATGTCGTTTTTGTGCAACGGGAAGTGCTGGATTTAAACGCAATCTTACTGCTGATGAGATAACTGACCAATTACTTTATTTCTATTTTAATGACCATAGATTGAATAGTATTTCATTTATGGGAATGGGTGAGGCTTTTGCAAATCCGGAGTTATTTGATGCAGTAAAAATTTTAACTGATCAAAATTTATTTGGGTTAAGTCAACGAAGAATTACTATTTCAACAATTGGCATTATACCAGGAATTCAAAGATTGACCAAAGAATTTCCACAAGTGAATCTGGCTTTTTCACTTCATTCACCATTTGAAAGCCAACGAAGCGATTTAATGCCTATAAATAAAAGATTTCCATTGAATGAGGTAATGAAGACATTAGATGAACATATCATTCATACGGGACGACGAGTGTTTATTGCTTATATTATGCTTGAAGGAATTAATGATTCGAAAGAACATGCAGAGGCAATTATAGGTTTATTGAAAAATCGTGGTTCATGGGAGCATTTATATCACATTGATTTGATACCTTATAATTCTACGGATAAAACAACTTTTAAATTTCAATCTTCAAGTGCTATCAAGCAATTTTGCAGTACACTAAAGAAAGCTGGTATTAGTGTAACTGTTAGAGCACAATTTGGTTCTGAAATTAGTGCTGCTTGCGGACAGTTGTGTTATGAAAATGAATTATGATGTTAGTTTAAAAATATCCATTTGAGTAAAGAAATAGTCTCATTTTAAAGATCTTGAAGATTTTTAATTAAATATTGAAGAGTGTTGTATGTCCCTCAGATTTTAGATTTGAGGGACTTTTTGGGTATGTAAGTTTTAGAATATAGCAATTCCAATAATTTATAGTCTATTACAAATTTAAGTATTTTCTTGATAAATATCATATCCCTAGATGCGAAAGATAATTAGTATCCTTGTTAACTAATATCTTTGCATCTAGAGAAATTACATATATAGCTTATTCAATAGGTGCCATAAGTATTCTTCCTGTTCCACGATACACATTAACTAACCCTTCGCCTGAAACCGCAGAACCAATTAGGCTTTTGCTGGATTTTTCAACTCTAAAATCTAGTGAATCAGACCATGCAATGGCATAGTTTCCATCAATTCTAACTTCATCATTTTCAAGTACAAATTCTATGAGTTCATCTCTTGGAACAGGGCTCTCTAGAACAGCAATTCCTGCACCTTTAAGGCATAAGTTGAATAAACCTTCTTTTCCCAGTACTGCTGAAGAAAGATTAGTTCTGGCTACTATTTTTTGTTGGACTTCTGATTCACAGGCAAGAAAAAGTCCATCATCTAGTACTATTCCTCCCCATTCTGAAACCTCCTCAAGTAAAATGTGTTTATATGTAGGTTCTAACATTAATAAACCAGTTCCTTGATATTTTGGCTTTATTGTAGATTCTTTTGTTACCTTAGAAGATAAAGCTTTACCAAATAAATCACCAAGTCCTTTAACATCTGCCGCCATATTAACAGCTCCTGAAGTCCACTGCATTGCTCCAGCACTAATTGTATAAGCATTACCTTTTAGTTCAATCAAAACCTGTTTTTTTCTAACGTTCATTTCTGAAGCAAAGTATGCAGCCACTGCATTTGTAGCATCTACACTTAAATCTTTCTTATATTCAAGAACTTTAACATCGCCTTTAGTTTCTACTATTTCTATATTTTTATTTTCATAGAGATTTTTACATATTACCATTTTAATTTTTCCCCCTCTTAATAAGTTATTACTAGTTTAGCTGTATTTTATATGATAGAGACAGAAGTGATTTTCTCTGTTTTAATAGGTATGCTTTTCATTATGTATATTATACCATTAAACATAAAATGTTGGTATCAAATTCGCTGCGCTCATTAGAACCCTCGGGGGACGTAAACAAATTATTAAATCAAATAAGTTAGGAAAAGTAGTAATAGGTAGTTCTTTAAGTATTAGATAAAGCATTAGCGTAAGTTAATGTTTTATCTAACAAGGTAAATAGAAAAAATAAACATAATATGATAATATATTTAAATAGATCTAGTAAATTCCAAAAACTATAATTATAAAAGGAGCAGTTAAAATGTTTAGCAGAAAGAAGAAAAGAGAACTTAAGAGTGGAAATATAGAAAAAGAAATATCATATATAATGGCAGTACCCAAAAATGTAGAGGAAATCAAAGATCCTAAGAATATTATTGATCGTTTAAAAGAAGCAACTTTATTTGATTTTAAGGGCGCTGAAATGAAAGAAAATATTGCTATAAAAGTTAGTTATAAGGGTAAAGATTATGAACTAGAATTAATTCCAGAAGACTTTGAGATATCTGAAATGTATACAATAAATCATAACTTTACAGAAGAAAATTACAATGCAATGCTTGAAGCAAAAGTAGGTATAACTACTGCAATGAAATTTGGTGAATCTGTAGTTGATTCTTATCATTTACAGCTTAAAGTATTATATACTTTACTGCCTGATATGGTTGGAATTGTAGATTTTTGTACAGAAAGAATTTTATCTAGTGTATGGGCAAAATTAGCAGCTGAGTCTGAAATACCACCATCACCTGATTATATTTATTGTGTACAAGCGGTAAGCGATGAAGATGGAAATGTGTGGCTTCATACCCATGGACTTAATCGTTGTGGATCAATTGAAGTTGAAATTTTACAATCAACTAGAGATACATATGAAAATCATTATTATGTTCTTCAAACCATCGCAAAAAGAGTAATTTCAGATGGTGTATTTGTTGATGAGGAAGAACCATTTTTGATAGGATATATGAATAATGGGCAACCTTTGGTAGGAACTTGGGTAAATTGGCCGATTGCTGTTACTTCATATAAAAATAATGATATTATGTGTGGAATTAAAGATAGAATACAAAGTCATAAATACAATACAGGTGTTGTATTTATATATTTATCTGAATCAGATTGTGATGAGAAAAAATATACTCATATATCAGCAGTAGATGATGATATTTCAAGTAATGCTTTATTGATGTTAACAATAGAAGAAACAGAACGTATGAGCAAACTTGCAAAAGAAAGAATTGAGTATTTTAAAGATGGAATAAAAAATACTGAAATTGAAATACATGGGCTTGCAAAAATGGGGTTGCTAGTTGATGATGAATATCAAAATGAAGAAAATAACAAAAAGGAACATATTTGGTTTGAAGTTCTTGAAATAAATGATCAAAAGATAAAGGGAATTTTAACTCAAGAACCATACTATATGAAAGGTTTAACAGTAAATACTGAAATGGAATTAAATTTAAAAGATTTAACCGACTGGATATTATATACACCAGATGGTCAAATTACTCCAGATAGTGTGTATTTACTAGAAAAATAAATTGTAATTACATAATAAGTATCCAGGTTTTCAAGAAATACAGTGGCGAAGCTGCAAAGGAAACACAGTTAGAACCTTGAGAAATCAGGGTTCTTTTTTAATGCAAAAAGTTATATGTTTCCAAAGACATAGTAAGGAAACAATGAAAGTGATATAATTAAGTGGAGTGAGTATGTCTTTTGAAGAATTTTTTAAGAAAAAGCAAGCAATCTTCGAGGCAAAACTCGATTTTATCAATTGTGCTGAATTACATTTAAATGAGAGTAACATAGACAATTATTATGGGGAAAACATGTATATTTCTAAACATGGCTATATATCTCCGATTTGGAGTAGGGAATTAACTCTGAAATTCATGAAAATAGCTGCTGACCAGATTGTAATTGAAGGTGGAAAAACAGAATAAAAATATGTATTAAAATATAAAAATTTTGATATTGTAAAAGAAACTACTCTTCAGTAGATATGATAGATTCATTTCTGCTAAAGAGTAGTTTTTTATGACTATTCATCAAATGCTGTATTCAAACTTATTTTTTCCCATTTATCAATCTCAGAATTAAAGTTTTTAATTATTTCTCTAGTTCGCACTAAAGTAACGTTTATGCCTAAATGTTTAACCTCTTGAGATAGAGCTTGGGAAAGACTTTCTACGGCAGACTTTGCTGCTGCATAAAGTCTAGATACGCCGGTAATAAACCATACTCAAGAATAAGCAATACATTACTTAAAATTGTAAGGTCAATATTAGTTAAATTTTTAAACCATTCCTCCATTAGCATAAATGGTTTGCCCATTGATCCATCTAGCTGGCCCTGCTAGAAAGGAAATTACTTCAGCAATATCTTCCGGCTTTCCTAAACGTTCGATAGGGTTCATCTTAGCCATGTAGTCAATTGTCTCAGCATCCTTACCTTCTAAGAACAATTCTGTTGCTGTTGGTCCGGGAGCTACTGCATTTACTGTAATATCTCGGCCTCGGAGTTCTTTTGCAAGTACAAGACTGATTGCATCAACAGCCCCTTTGCTGGCAGCATAACCAGCATAAGTTGGCAATGAAAGCTTCTTTACTGAGGTTGAAAGATTAATAATAGCACCGCCAGATCTCACACGGCGAGCTGCCTGTTGGTTAACAACGAATGTGCCGCGAATATTTGTACGGTGCATTCGGTCAAGTTTATCAAGATCGAAATTAGCAATCGTGTCAAGTATCATGAGGCCTGCCGAATTAACTACCACGTCAATACCGCCAAACTCCTTCTCTACCTTATCAAAAAGCTCACTAACTGCATTTTCATTGCTAACATCTGTCTTAACAGCAATAGCTTGTCCGCCTTTCTCTAGAATAGACTGTACAGTTTTATCAGCTTCAGCGGTATTGCTTGCGTAAGCTATAACTACTGTCTGTCCATCGGATGCGAGACGCTCTGCGATTGCACGCCCGATTCCTCTCGAGCCTCCGGTAACAATGGCAACTCTTTCTTTTTTAATTGTATTCATAATAAAATCCTCCTTTAATTTATGCGGCCCCAGTCCTCAAGATAAGCATCCTCAGTAAACAGACCAATAAATGCTTCTGAATCACTTGCGTTTGTGAAATCTATGAACTTTTGGATTGGCAAAGGGATTTGTGTACTGTTATTAATGTATTTCATGTTATCATCTTTACTAAAACTCAATTCAGACCCCTCCTTTCTACTTTCATTAAGTAACTTGTTTATGAGATAATTATATATATAGGATAAGTCAACCAGGTAGCCGATTCAGCTTTAATCATTGCCTAATCCTACAAAGTATAATATAATTTTTATACCAATTCATAGTGGAAAGGAGTTAAAAATGAATAAAGAATTACTGAATGACAAAATTACAATATATCAAAAAGAATTGGTTTCCTTGATTAATGGACTTGTTAATTTAGATGGAATACACGATACAGCTATACCTTCTTTGCGTTTGATTCGTGCATCCAATGTTTCTGAGCCTTTACATGCTATTTATGAACCGTCCTTATTGGTAATTGCACAGGGTGTAAAAATTGTAACACTGGCTGATGAAAATTATCAGTACGATCCAACATCATATCTGGTTACATCTGTTCACCTTCCAATTACCGGCCAAATCATTCAAGCTACTTCTAAGGAACCCTACTTATGTGTTCAAATAAGCTTTAGTACGGATCAAATACTTGATATTATTAAAGAGTCAAATGAGGCATGGGGCGGTAGGATGGATTCAGGACGTGGAATGGTTGTAAATAGAATAAATTCTGATTTGCTTAATGCTGTGTTGAGGCTTGTTCGTCTTTTAGATACACCTGCGGATATTCCGGTGCTTTCCCCTTTGATAATTCGCGAAATTCTTTATAGAATTTTGCAGGATAAACAAGGAAATCTCATTAAGCAATTTGCCATGATTGGTAGTCATGCAAATTCTATTGCAAAAGTTATTCAGATTATAAACAGTGATTTTTCAAAACCGCTGCGAATTGAAGATTTGGCAAAAAAAGTTAATATGAGTACTTCATCATTGCATAATCAGTTCAAAAAAGTAACAGCAATGAGTCCTTTGCAATATCAAAAGCTGATAAGATTACAAGAGGCGCGACGTTTGCTGTTTGCCGAGTCATATGAAGCTGCAAACGTTGGTTTTCAGGTCGGTTATGAAAGTCCATCTCAATTTAGCCGGGAATATTCACGCATGTTTGGATTGCCTCCTATAAGCGATATAAATCGCCTTCGAGATTCATTATCTTCAGACACTACTTTAAGTTAAGTGAAAAATATTTCAATATACATTTTCGCAAATCCAATACATAAACGCGTAATAGTATTACCATACTGCCAAAACGCACGTGGAGACAGTGGTAAATCTGCAAAGGAAACACAGTTAGAATCTTGAGAAATCAGGGTTCTTTTTTTATGCAAAAAGTTATATGTTTCCAAAGACATAGTAAGGAAACAATGAAAGTGATATAATAGTGGAGCGAGTATGTCTTTTGAAGAAGAATATGTGAAAAATCATAGCAAAAAGATTTGAATTGAATCTTTAGGAAGACTAATTAGAGGAGGATACATTATGAAAATTTCAAAGAAAGATGCGTTGATATGGTTTGATTTTTTTTCGCAAATGCCTGAAGATGAGGAAATTAGTCCAAAACATGAAGAAATCATTTACTCTACCTTTGCACAAATTGAGGCAGCGATCGAACATAGAAATGATACGTTAATGTCGAAAATTAAAGGTTTGAAAACTTTAGAGAATAGAACTTTTTTTGTGGGAAATGAAAGCAAATTCTCAAAAGGATGTCGCTCTTGTCTGTTGGGCACTGGTTTGGGTGCAATTAGGAAAACGAACAAATGTAACATAGAGTGTAAGTTCTGTTATAATTATGGACAACTAGAAAATATTCCACCAGTTGGCGAAGGTATGTGGGAAATTGGAGGCACTAAATTTTATGAGAAGGATATTGATTTACTTCTTTCCATCCACAAGAAACCCACTGGTGTTGCCTACGTTTATTTAGAGCCATTCATGGAAATTGAAAAATACTATTCGGTAATAAAGAAATTTAGTGATGCTCAAATTTATCAACATCTATATACAAATGGCATTTTAGCTACGGAAGAGACATTGAAAGCATTAGGTGAAGCCGGTCTTAATGAGATACGTTTCAACCTAGGTGCTTCTAACTGTTCAGACAAAGTTATTGAAAATATTAGAATAGCGAAAAAATATATTAAAAATGTAGGTATTGAAACTCCAATGACTCCTGAGTTTTTTGAAGCTTTTTTTAAGAAAAAGCAAGCAATCTTCGAGACAAAACTTGACTTTATCAATT
Source organism: Clostridium nitrophenolicum (assembly GCF_055391695.1). Classification (NCBI taxonomy): domain Bacteria; kingdom Bacillati; phylum Bacillota; class Clostridia; order Eubacteriales; family Clostridiaceae; genus Clostridium; species Clostridium nitrophenolicum. Next base: position 3,247,626 of record NZ_AP042469.1, on the reverse strand, counting down.
GTGCTGAATTACATTTAAATGAGAATAACATAGACAATTATTATGGGGAAAACATGTATATTTCCAGACATGGCTATATATCTCCGATTTGGAGTAGGGAATTAACTCTGAAATTCATGAAAATAGCTGATGAAGAAAACTGGGATTTAGCAGTTCATGATTGCTCAAACTATACAAAATTTGCTAGAGATTTAAATTTAAGTAGCAAAGAGGGTAAGTGGTTCGGAGCCAGTAATTATGCCTGTGAGTTTTCTGGGATTCCATTCGAGATATTTTTTCCAATACTGAATGATGACAATTTCCAATTTTTAAGTGAAGAAGAATTACCTGACGGCTATAAACCAGAAGTGATAGAGTTTTAGGGTGACTTGTCGTTTTGTTTTTCCTTAAAAAAGCCAGAAAAAATAATTTTAGAACCTTGAGAAATCAGGGTTCTTTTTTTGTTTAAGAAAACCACAGGTTAGACGAGGAGTTCAGTAAAGCTTTAGCGATAAAATTAATTCTTACAAAAATTCAACTACTCTTCCACTTTTATTATATCATATGAAATTTTTAAATAATAGGCTTATAATTTGCGCTTATTGTGTGTATTATAGGAACAGACATCATTTCATAGAGAATTGCTTCACCTATACCTAGAAAAGGAGTTAAAGGTCTAAATGACCTTTAACGAGTAGGTTAAACTACGACCGGTTACGACTAAAAGGAGGAAGGAGAAAATGTATGAATTCATATGTGCTTAGTTTTCAGGAAATTGACAAAACAAAGCTTTCCATGGTCGGGGGTAAAGGCGCCAACCTAGGGGAACTATCTAGGCTTACGGGAATTTTAGTACCAGAAGGTTTTTGTGTAACTACAGAAGCATATAAAATGATAACTGAAAATAATCAGGAACTTAACGGTTTATTAGATGAAGTATCGCATCTTAGAGTAGAAGATAGGGAAAAAGTTAGTGAAGTTAGCAAGAAAGTTCGCATGGCCATCGAAAGAATATCTATTTCTAAGGATATAGCAGAAGAGATCGCTGGTTATCTCACAAAGTTTGGTGAAAAAGATGCCTATGCCGTGCGTTCCAGCGCAACTGCAGAGGATTTACCGACGGCCTCCTTTGCTGGCCAGCAGGATACGTATTTGAACATTATCGGAAGGGAGGCAATCCTAAAGCATATCAGTAAGTGCTGGGCATCGCTATTTACCGAGAGAGCGGTAATTTACCGCCTTCAAAATGGCTTTGATCACCGTAAAGTCCACCTGTCTGTGGTTGTTCAGAAGATGGTCTTCCCAGAGGTGGCAGGGATTTTGTTTACTGCTGATCCTGTAACTTCTAATAGAAAGGTGTTATCCATTGATGCCAGCTTCGGACTTGGTGAGGCCTTGGTCTCCGGCCTGGTTAATGCTGACAATTATAAAGTGCTAAGCGGCAAGGTTATCGATAAGAAGATATCTACCAAAAAGCTGGCTATTTATGCCTTAAAGAAAGGCGGTACGAAAGAACAGGAGATTGAGCCTGAGATGCAGAATAGGCAAGTGTTGACAGATGAGCAGATTTTGCAGCTTGAGTGCATGGGCAGAAAGCTCGAAGAACATTTCGACTGCCCTCAGGACATCGAATGGTGTTTGGCTCAAGATACATTTTATATTGTACAGAGTCGGCCAATCACTACTTTATACCCCATCCCTGAAGCGAAGGATGAAGAAAACCACGTCTATTTATCTGTGGGTCATCAACAAATGATGACAGACCCCTTGAAACCACTAGGAATGTCTTTAATGGAGTTAGTATCTTTTGGACACAGGTTTAAAGCTGGTGGAAGGTTGTTTGTTGATGTCACACCAATGCTGGCTTCACCTGACAGCAGAAAAATGTTATTAAATAACATGGGGCAACACGATCCTCTCATGAAAGACGCACTTATGACCATAATAGAGCGGGATTTCATAAAATCTTTACCAAATGATAAGAAAGAGCAGAGTGACGGTAATAGCAATAAAGTTAAGCCACCTGCGAATCCTCAAGCACAAATCGAAAACAATCCGTCAATTGTTTCTGATTTGATTAAACGCAGCCAAAGATCTATAGAGGAGTTAAAACAAAACATCCAAGGTAAATCAGGAACAGATTTAATAGATTTTATACTAGAAGATATCCAGGAGCTAAAGAGGATCTTATTTGACCCGCAAAGTTCAGCTGTATTTATGGCTGCTATAAATGCTTCACACTGGATCAATGAAAAAATGATGGAGTGGTTAGGTGAAAAAAACGCAGCAGACACCCTTTCTCAATCTGTACCAAACAATATTACTTCGGAAATGGGACTGGCGCTATTGGATGTTGCAGATGTGATTCGTCCTTATCCAGAAATAATTGATTATTTACAACATGTAAAAGATGATAACTTTTTGGATGAACTGGTTAAATTTGATGGTGGACAGGAGACTAGGGACGCAATCTTGTCTTATCTCAACAAATACGGAATGCGATGCAGCGGAGAAATAGATATTACTAGACCCCGCTTCAGCGAAAAACCAACTACACTTGTACCCATGATTCTCAGTAACATCAAAAACTTTGAGCCTAATGCTGGCAATCGAAAATTTGAGCAAGGGCGACAGGAAGCTTTGAAAAAGGAACATGAGTTATTAGAACGATTGAAGCAATTACCGGATGGTGAAGAAAAAGTCAAAGAAACAAAAGGAATGATTGACCTAATCCGGAATTTCATCGGCTATCGCGAATATCCAAAATACGGCATGGTTAGTCGCTACTTTGTTTATAAGCAGGCTTTACTGAAAGAAGCCGAGCGACTCGTAAAAGCAAACGTTATTCATGAAAAAGAAGATATATATTACCTCACTTTTGAAGAACTTCGCGAAGTGGTAGGCACAAATAAACTGGATTATGATATCATCAGCAAAGGTCAAGAAGAGTACAAATTATATGAAAAACTAACTCCTCCACGTGTTATCACCTCTGACGGTGAAACACCCTCCGGTGAGTACAAACGAGAAAATCTCCCAGCGGGCGCTATTGCAGGTCTGCCTGTTTCTTCTGGAGTTATAGAGGGAAGAGCACGTGTCATCTTAAACATGGAAGATGCTGATCTAGAAGAAGGAGATATATTAGTCACATCCTTTACTGACCCTAGCTGGACACCACTGTTTGTATCCATAAAAGGCCTAGTCACAGAAGTTGGTGGACTGATGACCCATGGAGCAGTTATCGCACGTGAATATGGCTTACCAGCAGTTGTGGGAGTAGAAAATGCTACAAAACTGATAAAAGATGGGCAAAGAATTCGCGTGCATGGAACAGAAGGGTATGTAGAAATCCTATAATGGGGAAGATGTTGTCTTCTCCTTAGGAATTAAATAATAGATGAAAGCTAGGAAGGCGGCCCAATTAGGGTCGCTTTCTTAGAAGGAAAAAAGTATTAGTATGATATACTTGCAGCAGAATTTTAAAAAGATTCAAACTAATTCTTACCAGAATGTTCCTTTATCAACCAAGCAAAGCAATTACCCTTTAATAGTTTTTGAGCCTGAAATGGGCAAGATAGTGTTTAACTACACAGTACTGGCAGAGAACTTAGCAAGCGAAGGATATATTGTCGTAGCAATAAATCCAACCTATAGCTCGGACTTTGTTGTATTTAATGATAGAAGTTTTATAAGTATGTTTTTCTTTTATATGGAAATAAAAAATATTGAAACCCTCCACTGTCGTACTAGGGTTTTAGTTGTATGCTATAATGAGAAATGCAATTTGGGCAACCAAAGAGGGAGGTGTTCAATGAGAACCTATAGTACTTCTGAAATTGCTAAAATAATGGAGATACATCCAAACACTGTTATGTTATACGAGAAATGGGGCTACATAGCTCCCGCTCCAAGAAAGAGAAATGGCTACAGGGTTTACACCGAAACACATTTGGAGCAGATGAAACTGGTAAGATTGGCATTAAGAAGCGACTCGATTAAATGGTATATGAAGTTTGAAGTTCAAAATATTATAAGAAGTGCAGCTCAGAGGGATTTGAAGAAGGCTTTGGAGCTAAGCAGAGAGTATTTAACACATATACAAAATGAAAAGAATAATGAACTTAAGGTTATGAAAGTAATCCAGGAAATATTGAAAAGTGATCTACTTACAGAAAAGAATATTTCATTAAATAGGAATGTAGCTGCAAAACTGCTTGGGGTATCAATAAATGTAATTGTGTACTGGGAGAGAAATGGACTTCTTGAAGTACCAAGAAGCAAAAATGGCTATCGTGTTTACGGGGAGGATGAAATAAAGCAGCTTAGAATCATTAAAGCATTGAGGCAGGAAAACTACAGCACACAGTGCATAAGAAGGATGCTTAAAAAGCTGAAAACTAAAAGTAAGGGAAATGATATGTTTTTATCCGAAGAAAGGTCGGATTCAGATGACTGGCTGTTGTCTTCCCTATCTGAGACTGAGAGTAATACAAAGGAATTGATTGGTTATATAGGTGAGTTAATAAGTAAAAAAACAGAAATTTAAGGAGGTGTAATTATGAAGAATAAGAAAGATAGTAGTTATATGGGTGATGTAGGAATAATAAAAAAAATTGATGATATTCCTGAGTTAAAAGATGAACTTATTGCAGTGTTTGAAAGCAAAAGCAAAAATGACATCTCACGTTATGGTCTGCTGTTGGTACAACATGTGTTAAGCCTCGCCAATGTGCAACTGGATGCGATTAACGAGTGTATTGACGTCAACAGAAGGTGGCAAGAAGGAAAGGCCACATACCAAGAGACTAGACAGGCGGCTGCCATGATACCCGACTTAGCACGCACAGAGAAAGACCCAATGAAAGCCAAAGTCTTGAGAGTTATGGGGCAAGTTGCTCTCATTCCTCATGTGAAGAGACATGCTTTAATTGCTTCAGATTATGCAATAACTTTAATAAATTTAATGTACCCTAAAAATTTAGAGGAAGTAAGAAAAGAAAGAAAAATCCAAATTGAATTAATGAAGAGTGTTTAATGAAGGAGGATAACAACATGGAAATAGTTGAATGTAATCGGAATGCAAAGCCCGGAGAAATCATTACTTTCGGTACTTATCCACATAGGTTGGATGGCACGGACAGGACACCTATAGAGTGGCGGGTGCTGCAAAATTCAGGAAGTGAGCTGTTCCTTTTGAGTGAGTACATTTTGGACTGCAAGCGGTATCACGGCAAGTCTGCGGATATTAAGTGGCGTGATTGCGTGGATATGACGTGGCGTGACTGTGATTTGCGAAAGTGGCTGAACGATGAATTCTATAACATCGCATTCACTGCCGCAGAAAAGGAATTTATAAAGACCACTCATTGTACTGACAATGGAGAAGGCTGCCCAGACACGAAGGATAAGGTTTTTTTGCTTAGCGTTAATGAGATAAAGTATTTATCTGATATACACGGCAAGGACTTACTTCGTGCCGTTGGAACGGATTTTGCCAAAACGAAAAAAACCGATGGATGCAACTTATATGTATATGATAAAATGACAAAAATTAACTATATAATCAAAAATGGCGAAGAATTTGGCTGTTCCTGGTGGTGGCTTAGAACACAAGGAAACAAAGCTTCCCGTGTGTATTTTATCGGTACAAATCGTAGTATTCGAAGTTATGCCAATAACAGTAACGCCCGTGACGGTGTGCGCCCTGCACTAAAAATTAATCTTGTATTATAAAAGCATGATGTTTCGTAATCTTACAATAATTAACCCTACTATAAAATGAAAATAAATCTTCACTTTATAGTAGGGTTCCTTTTTCAATTTTAATACGTTGAGTAGTAGTTAAATGCTTACAATCAAATTTTTTCCCATTAGACATAATATACCTACAAAATATTTATAAAAGTACTTGAATCTGACGCGACGTCAGGTTATATACTAAACTTGTCGACAAGTTAATACAAAGGAAATGAGGGATTTAGCATGCTGAAGAGTACTTGGAAAATTGGAGAATTAGCAAAACAGACCGGTATAACGGTGAGGACACTACACCACTATCATCATATTGGACTGCTTTCACCATCTGAGTTTACTGAGTCCGGTCACAGGCTTTATACAGGAGATGATATATCAAGGCTGCAGCAAATAATATCACTTAAGCAATTAGGTTTTAGTTTGGAGGAGATAAAGGTTATTATGGAAAAGCCGGATTACGATCCACTTCAAGTTGTTAAAGCTCAAATGGAAAGAGTTAAAGAACAAATAGAACTTCAGGAGCAGCTATATAGAGAGCTTGAACTTTTATACAGCATGCTCAGCAGCAAAGAAGAAATAGGTGCGGAAAAATTTATTAAATTAATAGAGGTGATTCATTTGAACGTACAAAATTACTTTACAACAGAGCAATTGGAGAAAATGAAAAAGACACAGGAAAGTCTTTCAGCTGAAGAAAGAAATAAAATGGGGAATCTATGGACAAATGTAATAAGCAAGTTTAAGGAAAAGTTTGAAAACAATACGCCTGTGGATGATGCGGAGGTCTTGGAACTTGCGAAAGCTTGGAACGATATGACTACCTCAATTACCGGTGATGATCCGGAAATAACCAGATCCGCAGAGAGATTCCACGCAGAGAATCCTGGCAATCCAATGCAGTTTGGTATTACAGGAGAGCTCTATAAATACATTAAAACTGCAATTTCAAAGCTTTAATTTTATAAATAATTTACAATTATATCATTTTTTCAAGATAAGTTAAAGGAGCATCTAAGTTTATGGATGTTCCTTTTTCTTTACGTACGTCCAGCATGGGCGTATATCTCGTTACGGTGAACCTTATCATAAATGACGTAGATTTTTTTAGAAGTACTGATATGATTAGATTTAAGAATGATTACCGTTAGCAGCACTAAGAATCCTTAATCATTTATGGTTATTGAGGCTAACATATACGGTATAAATTTTAAGGAAAAATACAATATTAAAATTAGACAATATATTGACTAATGATGTTTATATTGATATGATTAAATAGTCAATATATTGTCTTTTTTTTAACCAGTAATAAATTATAAATTTCAAAAGAGCTCTTTATATAAAATGTAAAAAGTAGTATTGTAAGGAGAATGTTATTATGAAAATAAACCTATATGATAAAGAAGCATTTGTAGATGATAAAATCAAAGTTAAAATCTTAGATTTAATTCCTAATAGTAAACTAAGAATAAGTATGAAAATGGAGTTTCCATGGTGTGAAGGTGAAGAATTTTCATCTTATGCAGTATTTATTTCTAATGAAAAAGGAGAAGTTGACTTAGACTTGATTAAACCTGTAGAAGGTACCTATGAATCTGCTGACAGCATGGGATTAATTTATTCATTGAAAAAGTCTAAAACTAAAGGTAAAAACATTGCAGAAAATATATCCATTGATGAGCCAATAATTATGAATATGTTATTTGAATCTTCTACTGAAAGAAAGGAAATTAAATTAAAGAGATTGTTCAAATCTGAAGATATCATTGTTAAACATATATCCGAAGGGTTTACTGGACAGCTGTTTTATAAGGAAAAATCCAGTGATAAAACAATTTTAATGTTAGGAGGATCGGATGGACAAATACAGGCTTTAACTCTTTTAGCAGGACCACTTGCATCTAAGGGATTTAATGTTCTTATAGTTTCATACTTTGCTTCAGAAGGATTACCAGACAAGTTAGAAAAAATTCCACTAGAATATTTTGAAAAGATATTTGAATGGATGAAGAAAAATGAAATTACTAATACCGAAGATATATTTTTACATGGAACATCAAAAGGTGGAGAATTGGCTCTTTTACTTGCTTCAAGATACAAACAAATTAAAAAAGTGGTTGTGTCAGCACCTCATACTTATTGCTTTCAAGCACTTGATGGACTGATGAGCGGAAAGAATGTTTCATCCTGGTCGTATAAAGGAGAATCAATTCCATATATAGAAGTTGATAATAATATATTTTATGAGGATTTAAAAAAGAATACTGAAAAAGGAATTCCATTTGGATTTGTAAGCACTTACAAGAAAAGTATTGAAAGAGCAATAAATAAAGAAGAAGCAAGAATAAAAGTGGAGAATTCTGAAGCGGATATTCTTATGATATCAGGAAAGGAAGATAATATATGGAATAGTTATGATGGATGTTTAGAGATACTACAAAATTTAAAAAATAATAATTATTTATATAGTGTAGAATTACTAGCATATGATGAAATGGGACATCCATTACCGATTCCATATGTTATTCCTTTAAGTGAGACATTATCTATGAATATGAGCGGCGGAGTATTTTCCTCGGGGGGAACTATAGAAGGCAATGCAGAAGGACAGTTTAAATCCTGGAAAAGAACAATTGAATTCTATAAGTGAGTAAATCCAGTAGGGTGGTGCAAATCTGATTATAGTTAGCTTTGCATCTCTCTTTTTTTATTTTACTTGTATTTAAAAATACTAGGATATTAGTGCGTTGAAATTTATTTATTAAAGTTATATAATTTATAGACAATGCATTGACTAAATTTAATGTTTATATATTATATAGTATATTCATAAAGGAGATTCTTATCATGGACTACAGTAAGGAATTTTATTTATTACATATTATGGAACAGGCATTTTCCAGTCTTATTTCAGTTTCAAATAAACTTCAAATTACAGGGGATAAATATTGCGAGCCACTAACTTCTAGACAATATATGACTATGCTGGCAATTCTTCATTTACCTAAAGACGAGACTACCATAATTAATATTGCTAACAAGCTAGGTTCAACCAAACAAAACATAACCCAATTGATTAATAGTCTTGTAAAAAAAGGTTTTGTATCAGTTATACCAAGTAAAAAGGATAAGAGAGCTGTTAATGTATGTTTGACTGATTTAGGAATGGAAACTATGTTGAAATGCGGCAGTAGTGCTACTATTGACTTTATGGCGGATATTTTCAAAGATTTCAATGAAGATGAAGTGGAAACTTTATGGAGATTATTGCTTAAATTGTATCGTTTTGATGGCGTAGAAATGGATGGATTTGAAGAGAAGGTTCAAGTTTCAAATATTAGTTGCGAAGAATTAAGAACTGCACTAGAAAGATTTTCAACTAGAAGAAGTGGCAAATTATAAGGCCAATAAATTTTCTGCAGTTGACTTTGTCCTTAGGGGAAGGTGTATATTGAAAGTGAACAAGGTATGGATATTTAAAGCAGCAATATAAAAAAATGAAATCATTTAGCTTTGATGATTTATTAGGAAAAGATGTAAAAGGATGGGTTAATAATCCAAATGGTAATTTCACAGGAAGATGGCATAACTAATGTGATTTTGCCTAATAGTATAAACTATAAGAATTTTGCGCCCCCCTTACTTTTAGGGGGGCCTACCTTTCCACAAAATAATCATTCCGCATATCAGTATCATCTTGCTATCACAACACACGTGGAGTGTGTTGTGTTGATAGAGAAGAAATAGGCTGCTATCAGTGGCTTGAGAGGTTTTGAAGAAAATATTAAAGTGTGTTTATGTTTACGTAGACACACTTTTTTTCTGTCATTATGTATTTCAAACAAGAAATAATATCCTTGACAACAGTAAATTATAATGTTACTATTTGAACATACCGAACGGTCGGTATTTAAAGTAGCTTCATAATAATTGCTTTTCTGTTAAATACGATTTAAAAAGAATACCAATATATTAAGGAGGAAGATGATATGAAAATTGAATTAGCTAGTGTGTTTGTAGATGACACCAATAAAGCACTTAAGTTCTACACTGAGGTATTGGGTTTTGTGAAGAAAGTACATATACCTGAAGTAAATTGGATAACAGTTACATCACCTGACGAACCGGAAGGTACACAGCTGCTTCTTGAACCCAATGATAACCCTGTTGCTGAGACATATCAAAAAGGCATTTTTGCTCAGGGCATACCAGCAACATCCTTTGCAGTGGAAGATGTCGAGAAGGAGTATGAAAGGTTGGTGCAGCTGGGCGTTGAGTTTACTATAAAGCCAACAAAATCAGTAGGAGCTATTATTGCTGTATTTAATGATACTTGTGGTAACCTCATACAAATTCATCAAGTGCTAGTTGATTAAGATAATGCCCCTTACCAAATTGAAAAAATTCAGAGGAAAGGTGGGACAGTGTGAAAAATACAAGAGAACATATTTTGGATGTTACCTTTAAACTTTTTCTACAAAAGAGTTTTAAAGAAGTTACTCTTAAAGAGATTGTAGAAAAGACAGGGCTGTCCAAAGGTGCTTTTTATCACTATTTTACAAGTAAAGAGCAACTTTTTCTCGAATTGGTCAATGATGTGTTTTCTTCTGTTTTAGACGTTCCCTATGACCAATTTAGTAAAGACTCTCTTTATCATTTTTACATTGATTATATTAATTATTATGCAGAAAATTTAAAGCAACAAAATGAGGAAGGCAGTGTACCAAGTTTTAATTATATTTCTCTAATTTTTGATGCCATAAAGCTTTTTCCGGATTTTCAGGAAAGATTGCAAAAGTCTAAAGAGGTTCAACTAAGTAGTTGGAAAAATATTATTCACACTGCAAGAGAAAAAGGTGAAATTAATTCCCCTATGAGTGATGAACAAATAGCAAACATGTTCATAAGCTCCTCCAGCGGTGTTGAGATGCAGAGCATCTTTAGGGGAAACAGTGAGGATATAGGCAAGACTTTAATAAGCCTATGGGATAGTTTTTATGATGAACTAAAAGCATAATTTTAAAAGTTGAATTTTTCTAAAGCTTCAGTGGTGAAACTAGGACGAAGAGAAGATATTTAATAATCTTGAAAAGTTAACATCGGAAGCTGGTTTAGTTCAATCGATGTAGAGATATAATGTTAAAATGAAAAGCACTCTGCGAATTTTCGATCTCGGGAATTCACAGAGTGCTTTTGCTGTAACAATTATTATCAATGGTCCTATTCTTTATTTAAAAATTTATGGTATTCCTTGGGGACTTTCTCTATTTGTATATTATCGTGAACAGCACATGTTCCTGCCTTTTTATACGGACTGCGGGAAGAATATTTCTGTGGGCGAGAATGTATTTATCAATTCGGGCTGCCGTTTTCAAGACCAGGGCGGCATTACAATTGGTGATGGTGTTGTCATTGCCGCCAGTGCAGTTGTGACCAAAGATGTACCTGCTAATGTTATTGTAGGCGGTGTACCTGCGAAAATTATCAAGAAAATCAAAGCCGGTGTTGAATAATCAACGAAGTGAATAATGGAGGGGTGGTTATCATATGGAAAGAAAAGAATTAGAAAAAGTATCTAATTTTACATTGGGCGAGGAAAATGTAGCATTTGCACATCTGTCCTTATCAGTTCCGACGAAAGGTTCAAGCAATGAATGGTGTGAACCTGTAACGGATGAAGAATATAGTAAACTGAAATAAATCAAAATGAGTAGATAAGTAAAATGAAGACTGATATAATGTTTTTTGGAATGTTTATAAATGAAGCTGTCTTAAGTTTATTTACGGAGCAGGAAATTATAAAAGGGGCTGGACTATTAAACAATCAATATTAAATATCATTAAGTTAATACTCATTATAATAAATAAAATTATATGCTAGAATATAACTTTATTTATTATAATATTAGGGAGAAAAGAAATGAATTATATAGCTATAGATTTTGAAACTGCAAATGAAAAAAGAAATAGTCCATGCTCAATTGGTATTGTGGTTGTGAAAAATGGACATGTTATAGAAAAAACACATCATTTAATAAGACCTAAGGAAATGAGATTTATGCCAATTAATATTGGAATCCATGGAATAAGACCAGCTATGGTTGAGAATGAACCAGAATTTGATAAAGTATGGGAGAAGATTAAGCATCATTTTAATGAAAATTTAGTAATAGCACACAATGCTTCCTTTGATATATCAGTTTTAAAAAAGAGTGCAGAGCTTTATGAAATAGAACTGCCTAGTTTTGAATATATTTGTACAATGAAACTTGCTAGAAACTTTTATAAAGGCCTTGAAAATGCAAAATTGAATACAGTAAATGATTTTTTAGGATATGAGTTTAAACACCATGATGCGCTATATGATGCCCTTGCCTGTAGCAATATATTGCTTAATATATCAGAAGAATTAAAGTGTAAGGATATTAACGAAATATCTAAATTAATAGGTGTAACTATTGGAACTGTAGCTAGTAATGGATATAAGCCATCGTCAACTAAAGGCAGGATTCTCAAAACATCTAATAGAATTAATAATCCAAAAAAAGAAAATAAATTTGAAAGATTAGAATGTGATGCATTTAAAAATGAAGTTGTGGTATTTACTGGGAAGTTAAATTCTATGTCCAGGGATGAAGCAATGAGATTAGTTAGAAGACTTGGTGGAAGCACAGGAAGTTCTGTTACAAGAAACACAACAATTTTAGTGACTAATATAAAGGATATAAAAGATTTACGTAGAGAAGAAATGAGTAATAAGCTTAAAAAAGCAACAGACTTAAATACAAAAGGACAGAATATAAAGTTTTTAAATGAAGAAGACTTTTTGAAAATACGAAAATAGCTTGAAATTTTTGAAGATAGAAAAGGAGCTGCCCATACTAATAATTTTTAAATCATTAGTATGGCAGCCCCTTAGATATATTAATTTAGGATGTTAATTCATAGGAGGAATTTATGGCTTGGAGCAAAATGAAGCAAAGTCTAGAGAGTTTTCTTTGCCCTGCATTATATGGCAGAGTAGAATATAGTGCCACTAGCTACCGATATTTATCTGATAAAGCGGGGCAATGCTATATTAAAGTAGATAAAAAGAACATATTCAATATGAGTGATACAAGCACCTTAATCAGATGGTATCAGACAGAGCAGGAAATAAAGAATGATTCGGATATTCAAATTCCTATCAATAGTGAGGAAATTGAAATGGTCAGAAAAGGTACAAATGGGGCAGTCCCAGAGGATCGGTTAAAAGTAATTGCAAGAAATAGAAAAATATCAGAATATGCAAAGGAAATGCTATCCGCACAGTCAGCATTAAGCAAATCAAATTTTAATGTTGTAGCAAATAGATTTTTAACTATTTCTATTGAGGAAAGTCTAGAGAGTAATGATATCTTATTGAATATTCTGGCCTTGGTGGACAGACGAGTGGGGAAAAAGCGACTTTTAAACATGGCCGAGAAAATGAAGTTGAAGCACCCAATTGTACAGTATTTTTATGAATTGCGGCTTAGTGCTCTTGATATGGGGAACTGATTAGAGTTCTTGTTAGAAACCTTGGAATACTTGAAAAAAGCGAAGCTACATGTTGTGGAACAACAGTGTCACAATGTCACGCTATTGTAGAAATAGGGGGATGTAAATGAGTTATATTATGAGGGAAGCAAGAATTGAGGATATAGAATCTATAACTAATATTTATAATCAAGGTATTGAGGATAGAATTGCTACACTAGAAACTAGGCTAAGGGACACGGAAGAAATGAAAGAGTGGCTTAATACAAGAGGCGACAGATATAAGGTTGTAGTAATTGAAGATTGTGAAGGTACAGTTAGAGGATGGGCTTCTATAAATGTGTTTAATTCAAGATGCTGCTACAGTGGTGTTGGTGATTTTTCAATCTATGTGGAAAGAAATATGAGAGGAAAAGGATTAGGTAAACAAATACTGAACTATTTAATTGAAATTGCCAAAAATCAAAACTTTAATAAGTTAGTTTTAAGCACTTTTGAGTCTAATGATATAGGAAAAAAGCTATATAAATCTGTTGGTTTTAGGGAAGTTGGGACCTATATGAATCAGGGGATACTTGACGGTAAGTTTGTTAATATTACTATAATGGAAAAGCTTCTATAAGTTAGTTAAGCTATTAAAGGAGAAAATAAAGCGTATATCCTTTAATAGCTTATTTTAATGTTAGGTTCTATTTGAGAATGTTATTGATTCTAGAACATATGTTAAGGGAACCTCATTAAGGCTACCTTTGATTTGTAATTTAAGAATATTGTGCAAGAAACTTACTGTAGATTATGCTTAATTTCTACGTTCTTTTTGTGTAGGGTATCTTCTTGTATATGCAATAAAGATATTCAGAGCCTCAATCTCACCATGAATAATAAATATAATAGAACAGGTAATCCTACGATAGCAGATAGTATTGTAATTGCAGTACGTACTTTTTTCTCATCTCGAAATAGTAACAATAAAAACTTATACCCTAAAATACCAACCCATCCACCTAAACAATTTAAAATTATGTCATCAATGTCTGATGCTCCGATGCCTAAAAGCCCCTGAATGATTTCAACAAATAAACTCACTATAAATATAAACAACAGATTGGTGATTACTCTTTTATCTTTTTTGAGTAATGGCAAATATATACCAAGGGGAATAAAAATAACGATATTGCCAACCAAATTACTAAAAGCAAATTTTTTTGAATTTGCAGTGTTGCCAGATATATATTCCGTTATACTATAAAAAGGAATGAGATTGATTGACCTAAGCTCCGAATGCGAAATTCTTGATAACAACAATATTTTAATTAAAAAAAGTATGTAACAAATGAAAACACCATATAAAAAGACTGTTTTAATTCGTTCTCGTTTATTCATAATAATACCTCCATTTTTCATTTCATCACTGCTTATTCTCTGACGTTCAGTTTATAAATAATCTGTAGTTCGCCTTACCTTACAAATGCGTCTTAATTATTATATCATGAATTTTCAACATCATTGTTAAACAAAGACTAATGTTAAGTTTGTGCTAAATTTTAGAAAATAGGTTGTAGAATATAATATTATTGTGTATCATATGATTATAATCGAATATGATAATATGAAGGGGTGAACATTTTGGATTTAATACAAGTGATGAAGGCGCTAGCAGATGAAACACGCATAAGAATCCTAAATATACTAAAGGATGGAGGGTTATGTGTTTGTGAGATAGAGCTATTACTTGATATCAACCAATCAAATGCATCAAGGCACTTAAATAAGTTAACTAGCGCAAGGATACTTGAATACTATAAGGTCGCTAAATACGTATATTACAAAATAAATGAAGATACGGTTAAGGAATTTCCTTTCTTAAAAGAAATAATAGAAGAACAGGCTATTAAATTAGAACAATGCAGCATAGATTACGAGAGATTAAAAAAATATAAAAGCAGTAATCTAGGGTGTGAAGATATAAAAGAAGGCAAAGTTTGTATTGATATTAATTTGAAATAGATATATTGCGGAGGATAAATATATGAAACCTAAAGTAGCATTTATATGTGTGCATAATTCTTGTAGGTCTCAGATGGCAGAGGCACTAGGAAAACTATTTGCTTCTGATGTTTTTGAATCTTATTCAGCAGGAACGGAGCTAAGACCTCAAATAAATCAGGATGCAGTAAGAATAATCAAGGATTTATACAAAGTGAATATGAATGAAACACAAAAGTCTAAATTACTTGAAGATATACCAAAGGTAGATATAATTATAAAAATGGGGTGTAATGTTGTTTGTCCGTTCTTACCTGCAAAACATGTGGAAGATTGGGGATTGGATGATCCCTCAGGCAAAAGGGATGAAGAATTTATTAAAACAGCAAAGGCTATTGAAGAAAAAGTAAAAGATTTAGCAAGAAGAATTAAAAATAATGAAATTGATTTAAATAGTTAAGTTTAATCATTTATAGTATTTAAAGAAATAAAAAATATAAATAAAAAATCAATTTAATAAAGAAACCTAGTTATTTAAATTAAATAACTAGACTTATAAAGGAGATATAAACTATGAAAAAGATGATTATTTTTGATCCTGCTATGTGTTGCCCAACAGGCGTATGTGGACCAGCAGTTGATCCTCAATTATTAAGAGTATCCACCGTATTAAACAGTTTAAAGAAAAAAGGAATTACAGTTGAAAGATATAACTTAACAAGTAACCCGCAGGCTTTTGTTGATAACAAAATTATCAATGAAATATTAAACAAAGATGGAGTAGATGTATTACCAGTTACTATAGTTGACGATGTTGTAGTAAAAACAAAATCATACCCAACTAATGAGGAGTTCTGCAAGTTTCTTGAAATACCAGAAGATTATTTAAAAACAGGGATTAAGATTGAGCTTAAGTCTAAAGATTGCGGCTGCAAAGGTGGATGCTGTTAACTTAAGAAAAGAGGTATAACTATGGTAAAGAATTTTAATGTAAATAATATAGAATTAACTAAATATCTATTCTTTACAGGTAAAGGCGGCGTAGGAAAGACATCAACAGCTTGTGCTACTGCAGTAAACTTAGCAGACCAAGGCAAGAAAATCATGCTTATAAGCACAGATCCAGCTTCAAATCTACAGGATGTTTTTAACACAGAATTAAGTAATAAGGGAGTTGCTATTAAGGAAGTACCAAATTTAGTGGTAGCTAACTTTGACCCTGAAGAAGCTGCTAGAGAATATAGAGAGAGTGTTGTTGGTCCATATAGAGGAAAACTTCCAGAGGTAGTAATAAAAAATATGGAAGAACAGCTTTCTGGTTCTTGTACTGTAGAAATAGCAGCTTTTAATGAATTCTCTAGTTTTATAACTGATGAAAAAGCTGAGCAGGAGTTTGATCATATTATATTTGATACTGCTCCAACAGGACACACATTAAGAATGCTGCAGCTTCCATCAGCATGGAGTAATTTTATAAGTGAAAGTACTCATGGAGCATCCTGTTTAGGACAATTGGCAGGACTTGAAAGTAAAAAAGAAGTTTATAAAAATGCTGTAAAAACTTTATCAGATAAAGATAAAACCCTCCTAATACTTGTATCAAGACCAGAAAGCTCACCTTTAAAAGAAGCAGAAATGGCATCAAAAGAATTACAAGATATAGGAGTAAATAATCAGATATTAGTTATTAACGGAGTTTTAAAAAGTCATGATGATAATCTCTCAGTTGCAATTTATGCCAAGCAGCAGAATGCTTTAAAGGATATCCCAGAAAATTTAAAGGTATTAGAAACTTACGAAATTCCACTAAGACCTTATAATGTAACAGGGCTTGAAAATGTAAGAGCTTTCTTAAAGGAAGATAACATTAAATATAATAATGAAGCTTTAAATACTGAGAAATTCCTAAATTTAAAAGATATTATTGATGATTTGTATAATACAGACAAAAAAGTAATCTTTACGATGGGAAAAGGTGGAGTTGGTAAAACTACTATAGCAGCAGCTATTGCTTTAGGCCTTGCTAGAAAAGGTAAAAAGGTACATTTGACTACTACAGATCCTGCAGCTCACTTAAATTTTGTTTTAGACGAAAGCTATGGTATTACATTAAGCCATATTGATGAAAAGAAAGAATTAGAAAAGTATAAGAAAGAAGTTTTAAGTAAAGTTGACGAAAACATGAGTGAGGAAGATATAGCTTATTTAGAGGAAGATTTAAGATCTCCTTGTACTCAAGAAATTGCTGTGTTTAGGGCTTTTGCAGAAATAGTTGAGAGATCAAAAAATGAAGTAGTTGTCATAGACACAGCACCAACAGGCCATACACTTTTACTTCTTGACTCTACTCAAAGTTATCACAGAGAGATACAGCGATCACAGGGTGATATACCTGAATCAGTTAAAATGCTTTTACCTAAGCTCAGAAATTCTAATGAAACACAAACTATTATTGTAACTTTAGCTGAAACTACACCTGTATATGAAGCTGTGAGATTAGAAGAGGATTTAAATAGAGCAGGAATCAATAGTAAATGGTGGGTTATAAATTCTAGCTTATTAGCAACGAATACCAGCAATATGATTCTTAAGGCTAAAGCAAGTAATGAGATTACTTGGATAAATAAAGTAAATGAGATTTCTGAGGGTAACTTTGCAGTTATTGAATGGAAACCAGAAGAAGTAAAAGGTGAAAGATTATTAGATTTGATGAACTAAAAAATCTTTTGTAGTGAAATATTATTAATGCTTAATATTTAGGAGGTTCCTTATGAGTAGTAAATCATCAAGGTTATCATGGCTTGATCGTTATTTAACATTATGGATTTTTATTGCCATGGGCTTAGGAATATTTTTAGGATGGGCTTTACCAGGAATATCTAACACATTGTCAAAGTTATCCGTTGGCACCACATCGATTCCTATAGCTATAGGTCTTATTGTAATGATGTATCCGCCACTTGCTAAAGTAAACTATAAACAAATAGGAAAGGTATTTAAAAGTCCTAGGGTTTTAGTTTTATCCTTGGTACAAAATTGGATTATAGGACCAGTGCTGATGTTTTCTCTTGCAGTGATATTCTTAAGAGGCTATCCGCACCTTATGGTAGGTCTTATATTAATTGGACTAGCAAGATGTATTGCTATGGTAATCGTATGGAATAGTTTAGCTGATGGAGATAATGAGTATGCAGCAGCGCTTGTTGCTTTTAATTCTATATTTCAGGTTGTATTCTTCTCAATATTTGCGTATTTATTTATTACAGTATTGCCGAAGCTTATAGGGCTTGAAGGGATGGCTGTACATGTTTCAATGAGAGAAGTAGCATCATCAGTAGCCATTTACCTTGGAATACCGTTCATTGGGGGTATGCTTACAAGATTATTATTAGAGCCTAAGATGGGAACTGAGTGGTATACTAAAAAATTTATACCTAAGATTAGCCCATTAGCATTAATTGCTCTATTATTCACTATTGTTATTATGTTTATGTTCAAAGGTAAGTATATAATTGAGCTTCCAATGGATGTTGTAAGAATTGCGATACCTTTAATTATATACTTCATAATAATGTTCTCTGTTTCTTTCTTTATAAGTCATAAGTCAGGAATAGATTATCACAGAACGGTAACGCTTTCCTTCACCGCAGCTAGCAATAATTTTGAGCTTGCTATAGCTGTTGCTGTTGCAGTATTTGGAATCGAATCAAAAGAGGCCTTTACTGCAGTTATAGGTCCGCTTATTGAGGTGCCAGTAATGATAGCTCTTGTTAATGTAGCTTTGGCTTGGGGTAGAAAATATTTTAACTATAAAAAGAATACAGAAATTGAGTAATTAAAGTAAATATTAATAAGGTCAGCTTGTGCTGGCCTTTTTTAACTTAAGAAATTATAAATCTTAATGCATATATTAAAAATTCTATTTATATAATTTTTAAAGGTAAATAAATTTTCTAGCATATTATGAAGATAATTATGTTGCCATAGAATTTATGAAATAATCAGTAATAAACCGGAGGGATTGGGGTATTGCAAAAACTACAATGTCCTTTAATAGAAGTAAAGAATACGACATCAAGGAGGCTTGCTCAAGAGGCAATAGAACTAATTAATAGTAATAGAGCCATTAGACTAAATGCAATGTGGCTAGAAGTTACAGGCTGTTCTGGAAATATTATATCTTTTCTTAATAGTGAAAACCCAGATCTAACTTATATACTAACTCAATTGGTGAATTTAACTTACAATAACACACTTATGGGAGCGGAAGGCGAGTTTGCTTTTGAACAATTCCTAGAAACCTTAAATACTGAATTTATACTTTTAGTTGATGGTGCAGTTTCAACTAAGGAAAATGGCTATTATAACATTATTGCTAATTACAAAGGCAAATCAATCACAGCTTTGGAGGCAATAAAAACTGCAGGAGAAAAGGCGAAATATGTGCTTGCAGTGGGCACATGTGCCTCTCATGGTGGAATCTCTGCTGCAAAGCCTAATCCCTCTGGATGTAAAAGTGTACAGGAAGTTATAAATAGAGATGTAATAAGGCTGCCTGGTTGTCCGTGTCATCCTGATTGGGTAGTTGGAACTATAGCTCATTTAGTAGGTTATGGTATGCCAGAGGTAGATAATGAAGGAAGACCTCTTTTATTTTATGGGGTGACTATTCATGATAATTGTACGAGAAGAGGATTCTTCGATAAAGGAATATTTTCAGAAAAATTTGGGGATGAAGGATGCATGTTTAAACTAGGCTGTAGAGGTCCTGTTACAAAGACAGATTGCCCAAGGAGACAATGGAACGACCATGTTAATTGGCCTATAGGGGTCAATACTAATTGCATTGGGTGTGCACAGGCATATTTTCCTGATGGCATGGAACCCTTTGTAAGATATTAGGAGGAGTCGATGAGTAGAACTATTAAAATTGATCCTGTAACTAGAATAAGTGGTTTTTTAGAAATAAAAGCAGAAGTAGATAAAAATATTATAGTAAATGCAGAGACTAGTGGTTTGCTATATAGAGGCTTTGAAAAAATGCTTAAAGGTAGATCGCCTTTAGATGCTATATATTTTACGGAAAGAATATGCGGTATATGTTCCACCTCCCACGCTATGGCTTCATCACTAGCTCTAGAGGACGTTTTAAAACTAGAGGTGGATATAAATGATTCTTATATTCGTGATTTAATTCACGGCTTTGAATTTCTACACAATCATATGAGACAGTTTTATTATTTTACAGTACCTAGTTTTGTTAAAATGCCTGATATTAAGCCAATATCGCCTCAGGGATATGCTGATTTTAGAATTCCTGAAACATTAAGTAAAAAAATTATAGAAAATTATATGGAAAACATTAAATATAGCAGATTAGCACATGAAGGATTAGCTGTATTAGGTGGAAAAGCGCCACATAGCCATGGTATTTTTGCTGGAGGGGTTACTGTCAATATTGATTCATCTAAATTAATAAAAATTAAGTCAATTATATCGGAACTTAAGCAGTTTATTAACAATTCTATGATAAATGATATAAACATTATTTCTCAGTATTATCCCGATTATTTTGAAAAAGGAATATCTTATCCAAACTTTATGAGCTATGGAATTTTTAATAGATATTCAGATCCTGAAATAAGTTACGTAGGCTCATCAATTATGATAGCTGGAAAAAAACACCCTCTTGATCCTAGTAAAATTACAGAAAGTATTAAGCATGCATGGTATGTAAGTGACAAAGACGTAGAAATACCAGGAGAAGGCAATGCTGAAGAAGTAGATATAGCAAAAACAGGTGCCTATACTTTTATAAAAGCACCTCGTTATGATGGTATGCCTATGGAGGTAGGACCTTTAGCAAGGCTCATGCTTACAGGAGAGTATACAAGAGGAAACTCCTGCATGGATAGAAATATAGCTAGAGTAATAGAAACAAAGAAAATAGTTCAAATAATGGAGAAGCTAACGGAAAGAATTCAATTAAAAAGGAATAATCAAAAGGCATATAAAATTCCAGATAAAGCCTTGGGAGTAGGTTTAATTGACACCATTAGGGGTGCTTTAGGTCATTGGGTACAAATAGAGAATAAGGTTATAAAATATTATGATGTTATTACGCCTACAATGTGGAATTTATCGCCTAAGGACAATAAAGGTCTGCCTGGAGCTCTGGAAAAAGCATTGATAGGCTCTAAAATAAATGATACAAATCAACCAGTAGAGATAGGAAGAATAGCTAGGTCATTTGATCCATGCGTATCCTGTGCCACACACATAGTAGGGAATAATCAAGAACCGATAAAAATCGAGATTTTAGTATGAAGGTTAAAGTTATAGCTATAGGCAATATTTTAATGGGTGATGACGGTATAGGTATTGCTGTTGCAGAAAAAATAAAGTATGAACTAGAAGAAGACAACATAGAAGTTATAATAGGAGAAACTGATTTTAATTATTGTACTTCTACGATAGAGGAAGGAGATTATATATTTATTTTAGATGGAGCCTATTATGGTAAAAAACCAGGAGAAATAACCCTTTGTCCTATTAGAGAATATAAATCCTTTAAAAAAGAATATAGTCAGCATAGTTTTGGACTGTTGGATTTAATAAGCCTGAATTATAAAGATGTAGAAGGATATATTGTTGGAATTGAAATAAGTGATGTGGATTTTAATTTAGGCTTAAGTGAGATTTTAGCAAATAACCTCCGCATGATTTCTGAAAAAACTATAAATATTGTAAGGAGTATTTTGAAAAATAGGGAGTAAAGCAATGAATAAAAAATGTGAGTTATCACAAAAACTCTATTGTATTCAAACTAAAATATATTACTACAGACAGTTGACAATCCTTAGCTTATGTCCATACCAAAGAAATTATTATCTAAATTTATTGCAAAGAGAGATAAAAGCTTTAGAAAACATTAAGGAAAGATGCACTAGTAATCGAGAAAGTTTAGAGAAGCAAAGAGAATTTACTATAGAAGAACTGGCAAAATACAATGGAGAAGGTGGAATGTCAGCCTATGTTGCTGTCAACGGAGTGGTATATGATGTTAGTATGAATATAACCTGGGCTGGCGGAACTCATTTTGGTTTATACTCTGGAAAAGATTTAACAAAACAGTTTTCAAGTTGTCATTTAGGTGTATCAATAGTTTTAAGTAATCTTCCTAAAATAGGAACCTTAAAGAAATGAAGGTGATATATCTGAAAAATAGTAAATCGAATATGTTAGAGGGAGAAATGCTACCAAGGATATGCTAGGAGTTAACTGAAAGGAGCGATGATGTTATTATCTAGTTACAAACTCGAGCTTTATTCTTTGTATAATGTATACTTTTATGGTGTTATATTGTATATAATTCGGAAATTAAAGGTAATTCTACAAATTAAGTCTTCATATTAAGAGGTAAATGATGATTACGAAAAAGAAGATAGTGGTTTTGGGTATAGTATGTATGATGTTATTGAATTGTATTGGATGTAAAAATAGTAATAATACAAAAACAATTGAGGTCAGTGAAAAGACAGCAAATTCAGTTAAGAAAAGTGGTACATGCAATGTGAGTATTGAACCTAAAATTGAACTGCTCGGTGTGGTTCAGTATCTTGCAGATGATCCGGTTATTCTAAAGAAGAATTTATATGTAGATACTCAAAAGTATAGTGATGATATTTCTAAATACTTTTCAAAGTATAAGAATGAAGAGGTAATTATTTTATATAAAGAAATGATGAAAACGGGTTTTACCTATGACGCAGCTCCTAATTCTATGTTGTATGTTGATGATAATCTAAAGCTTTTAGATAATATCTCTTTACCTGAAAGTATTATCACCAAAGCAGGGGGAAAGGAAAAGTTACTAAAATTCTTTAAATTATTAGCCGATTTTAGGAAGAATTCTAAATTTGACGAGTTTTATATAAGCCATAATGAATTTTACAATGAATGCGTTTTGGACGTAAAAAATAGGATTGACAAATCTGGTGTTATAGACAAGATTCAAAACTATTATGGGTATAAGCAAAACAGCTATAACTTTATTATACAACCTTTATCAATAGGAGGTTATGGCGTAAGGATACCAGCAAAAGACGGAAAGTATGATTTATATGATTTTATGGTTGTACCAAGTGATGATGCAGAGTTTTTTCAGATGGTAGTTCATGAATTCGGACACTCCTATGTAAACCCATTAACTGAAAAAAATATAGATGAAATTAATAAGTACAGTAATTTGTTTTCTCCTATAAAAGATGATATGACTAAGCAGGCATATGGAAGTTGGGAATATTGCGTAAATGAACATATCGTACGATCAATAAGCTACAGAGTTTTACGTAACACCTACGGAACTGAAAAAAGTGAAGAGTATATCACTATGGACACTGGCAGGAAATTTATTTATATTAACGCAATTTCTGAAAAATTAAAAGAATATGAGAATAATCGAGAGAAATATCCTACATTTAATGATTTTTATCCAGAACTGGTTCAACTATTTAAAGAATTATCCATTAAACAATCATCAAACCAATAAATACATTTGGATTAATTAAGGAAAGTCCGAGAGGGCTTTCTCTACTCGACTGCCACAAGCCTAAAACTTTTCTTGATCAAAAAGTCTATTTTAAGGTACTTGACAATATTACTAATTAGTAATATATTATTTATATGAGTAAAGAAAAAATATCTTATGGTGAATTAAGTGATTTAAATTTAAAGACATTAATAGTATTAAGTAGGGCTAGCCAGATGGTTCGTAAAAAAGAACAAAGGACAATTAAAGAGGGAGGTTTAACAGTTTCTCAGTTTGCTGTACTCGAAATGTTGTATCACAAAGGAGATTTAAAAATTTGTGAAATACTTGAAAAAGCTTTAGCTACAGGTGGGAATATGACCGTTGTCATAGATAATCTGGCTAAAGAAGACTTAGTGAGAAGATGTGTAGACCCCAAGGATAGAAGGGTTAACCTAATTAGTATTACAGAGAAAGGCAAGCAATTGATAGGTGATATTTTTCCTAAACACGTAGAGAATATAAATGAAATCTTTAGTGTTTTAACAACGGAGGAAAAGAATAACTTAATAAGTCTATTAATGAAATTATCGGGTGTATGAATATACACCTAATATTTTAAAGTGATATTACTAATTAGTAATTAACTAATTAGTATCAGTGAAAGAGAGGAGATATATAAATGAAGGTAGAAAAAGAAACATTAATAAAAGATATCGTAAAGATGGGATCAGAAGCGGTACAAGTACTTATGGATTTTGGAATGGGGTGTATTGGATGCCCTGCTTCACAAGCTGAAAGTATTGAACAAGCAGCTGCGGTTCATGGAATTGACGTTGAAAAATTACTTGAGAGATTGAATCAAGTTAAATAAAGTGAAGATATATAACACAAATAAACTAATGATAAATTCAGTTAATTATTTTAATATACAAAGGAGATAAAGAAGATGTTCAAATCAATAATTTCAAAATTTATAAAATCTAAATCAGAAGATAAAGTAGTATGTGGATGTTACAATGTTACTGAACAGGATTTAAAAAATGCTGTTAAAAATGGTGCTAAGTCCTTTGAAGAAGTACAAGCCGTTACAAAAGTGGGTACTGGATGCGGTCGTTGTGTAGAAGGCAACAAACAATTAGTAAATGAATTAATAATTAGAAAAAAAATCGATGAAAATCAAATTGTATGTGGATGTTTCAAGGTTACAGCAGGAGATATAGTGGCTGCTGTTAAAAACGGCGCTAAATCCTTTGAAGATGTACAAGCTGCTACTAAAGTTGGTACTGGATGTGGCAGATGTATAGAAGGTAATAAGGCATTGGTTGATTACTTATTAAAAAAATAATATTTTAGGATAAAACACCTAATATTGAGATGATAGAGGCTATGATTCATATTTCTGAATTATGGTCTCTTTAAAAATAACGGTTAAAAGCTAACAGAAAAAATTAATAAGTGCTAGCTGATGGAGAAAGTTTAATACCTAAAAGAGATCTTAAATATTATGATGAGAAGATTATTGCACAATGAATGTATCGAAACAAAAACCAGAATTTGCGGAGTTAATAAAAGAAGAATATATGAGAGTAGGACAACTATGATAAATGATTTTCAAAATATATATAAAAGTAGGAGTTCAATTAGAAAATTTATTGATAAAACAATTGAAGAGGATAAGATTACGCAGATATTAAATGTTGTTAATACTGCACCTTCAGCTGGAAATTTACAAGCTTATGAGGTAGTAGTAGTAAAATCTAAAGATGTAAAAGCGAAGCTGTCTGAAGCTGCGCTGAATCAAGCTTTTATAGCAGAGGCATCAATAGTACTAGTTTTTATAGCAAAAACAGAGGAATCATCGGTGAGATACGGAAGAAGGGGGGAAGAGTTATATAGTATTCAAGATGCAACAATTGCATGTACTTATGCAATGCTTGCCGCTGAAGCTTTAGGGCTTTCCTCTACTTGGGTTGGCGCATTTAATGATGATAAAATAATAGATATTCTTGATTGTAAGAATGGTGAAGTTCCCGTTGTATTACTACCTATAGGATATACTTTATCACCAAAGCTTTCATTTACAAGACGAAAAGATTTAAATGAACTTTCTAGAGAAATATGATTTAATAGTGATTTTTTAAGGAGATAACAATGGATAAAAAAACTCAGGCAAAATTTAATGAACTTACTAAGCGAGTACCATATTTTGAGGATGATTATTGGGTTTATTTTGGACATGGAGAAGACTGGGGAAACAAGTGCTCCAGATGTATTTTTAGAACAAACATAGACAATACACCAAACGGTGAATGTATAAACTGCTGGAAGTTTGAAATTTGGGAGGATAACCTGACAGATCTAGATGAAACTCTATTATTTTTACTAGAGGAGGCAGATAAGGATCATAATTTAAGTGGAAAAATGATGAAAAACAAATCTCTGATATATGCAGATAAGGGTCAAAGATTAGGTACTGGAATTAGTCATAGCATATCTGAGGAAGCGAAACCAGATAGGTATTTAAAAGGTGAAATCCATCGAGACAGAGTAATATTAATATATAGCCAGTCTATTGAAGAAAGAGATATGCGCATGAATAGCATATTATCAGGATTAAAGATAAGAGGTTTGTATAAAAAAGATAGTTTTCCATATAGAAGAGGATGTATCGAACCTCATGAAAAAATATTTGGACCATGGGAGAACTGGTTTGATATGAATAGAAACTTTAATTCATCTTTATAGCGGTGACCTATGCGATATTGGTTTTGATCCTAATGGTAAGGGGCTAGTTTCACCAAAGATTCTTTAATGAAAGTAAAAGCAATAGATGAGAGAAATGCGAAAATATACAGAGGATGAGTCATCTAGAAAAATGGAATTACAGCAACTGAAAATTGAACAAGTTTGCTATTTATTGAATACCCTATCGTAGTAGGTATTATAGGTAATGTTGGAAAGAATGAAGAAAGACAATTTAATAGAAGCAGGCTTGATTTGCCCTCATGGTTTACTGTTATACAATACAATTATATTTATAATAAGTTCTGTGATTTTATCTCAATAGCGGAGAAATTAAAATAATTTGTTGAATTTATTCTGAAAGCATTACGGCAACAAACAAAATGTTCAAGTCCGCTTTGCATGAGAAGTCTGCAAAGCACACCTGCGACCCTAAGCATCGTCATTAGCAGCAATGGTTGGGATATGTTGGCCATTGTATTGCAGATTAGAAAATGTAGCTTCCCGTGTACAAAGGAGCACTAGAATCGCAATGGGAAGCTAGGTTTGAACCAATATCATACGGCTTCAGGCCTAAAAGAGGGTGTCATGACGCTATTGCAAGGATTTTTCACTCCTGTCGTAGTGGAAGTAGAAAGAGATGGATTATTGTAACAGACAATATTATAAGATGTTTCCGTTAAGAGGTGAACTTCCAACAAAACATGAAAAACAAGAATGTTACAAACGTATAAGACAACTAAGGCTAGCAGAAATACCATAAAGACAAACGGATAAATGAGAGCTTGAGCTGTATGTCGTTAAAATGACACGTACAGTTCTTAGGCGAGAAGGAGGAAGTAATTCCTCTGACTTAGCCGACAGTTGAGATAAAGAATATATTATTCAGATAGGGGTTCAACGAGGCTCGCCTCCACCATGAAATCCACGACAGAAATGTCGTGGATTTTTTTATAACTATTTTACCTCATCAATTGCTGATTTTAATCCAGAAATCATAAAAGGAAGAACTTCTTTGACCAATGTAGATGCGTCTTTCAAGTTACTATTACTATGCCAGCGCTTAGTAGCACAATATATGCCGCTGCTAATCATAACAGTAATCAATTCTAATTTATCTTGTTCATTATTTGGAAAAGATTTAATGTTATTTAGCATAGCTAGTATGATATCTTGTAATTTTAGTTGGACTTTGATATCAATTAGTACAGCTGCTGAATTATACAATTTTGTATAATTAGTTCCTATGGATTGGTGATAATCATACATGATAAGAATTAAATCTCGTAAAGTTTCCTCAGTTAACTTTGTATCAGAATGAATCCTGCTTGATACAATTGTCATGAATTTATCAGATATAAAAGAATCTAATAGATTATATTTATCTTCAAAATGAGAATAAAAGGTTGAACGATTTACTGGTGCTCTTTCTGAGATATCCTTAACAGTTATATCTTCAAAGCATTTTTCATTAGCTAATGAAAGAAATGCATCTTGAATTAAATTACGAGTACTAGTTATTTGCTTATAATTTCTTTGAGATTTTGATATCATATTTTTTCCTTTCTAAATTAACGAGTATGTACATTCATTAAATTCATGTCACAACTATGTTTTTATTAAGTAACCAACATTATAGTATTTTTGTTGGTTGAACTATTAATTTTAGTGCAGTATAATCATAGCATGCACAAATCACTTTAACAACACGTGTTTATAAACAAACGATTATGCTGTTAATTATAATTAGTACGCATAAGGAGGAAGTAAAATGAGTGGATTAAAACATAGAATTATTGAAACAAATGGTATTAAAATGCATATAGCTGAACAGGGAAAAGGACCACTTGTATTATTGCTTCACGGCTTCCCTGAAATATGGTATTCATGGAGGTATCAGATTCCTGTTTTAGCTGAAGCAGGCTTTCATGTTGTAGCACCAGATTTAAGAGGATATGGAGATACAGAACAGCCAGAAAATATTGATCAATACACTCTACTTCATTTAGTTGGTGATATAATTGGATTGTTAGATGCATTAAATGAAGAAACAGCAGTAATAGTAGGAAATGATTGGGGAGCAACAATTGCATGGAATGCAGCATTATTAAGACCAGATAAATTCAAAGGAATTATAGCATTAACAGTTCCTATGATGCCTCAACCTCCAATTCCACCAACCACTGTTTTTCCACAAAATAGGGAGGAGTTATTTTATACCCTATATTTCCAAACACCAGGTGTAGCAGAAAAAGAATTCGAGAAAGATGTACATTCTACAGTTCATAATTTGCTGTATTCGGCTTCCGGAGATGCAGGACCACGTAAAGATAATGATGGAACCCCAAATCCATTTAATATGGTATCAAGAGAGAAGGGATTGCTTTCAGCATTACCAATGCCTAAAATAACATCTTGGCTTAAAGAAAAAGACTTAGAGGTTTATACAGAAGCATTTGCCAAAACAGGCTTTCGTGGCGGATTAAATTATTACCGTAATTTAGATAGAAATAGAGAATTATTAAGCTGTTTCAATGGATTAAAAGTGACAATTCCTGCCCTATTTATAGTAGGGAGTCGTGATGTTGGGTTAAGTATTCCAGGAATGGATCAAATAATTTCTGAAATGGCGAGTCTTGTTCCAAACATCCGTCAAACTATATTTCTTGAGGATTGCGGACATTGGGCTCAACAAGAGAGGCCAGAAGAGGTTGGTTCAGCTATAATTTCATTTCTTAAAAGTCTATAGTGTTTTATAGGAAGTAAAATAAAAAATAGTGGATTTCAAAGGTCGCGTATCGCCTCCACCACTAAAACCCACGATACATATAGCCGTATTGGAGAAATCCAATATGGTTTTTTATATGACAAATAAAGATATTTGATTAAACAATGAAGTATGTACTAAAAGATTAGAAACATAGGATGATTTAGTTCAGGTATTGTATTATCAAATAGCTTGCATTAAAATAAACAAGAGAAAATTAGGAGGTCATTTTATATACGAGGTATATCCATTTGATAAACAAATTTAGCTCAAAACAATGAATGTAAAGGAAGCGAATGTCATCATGAGTTCTCAAAACCGTAACATAGATATGTGCAATGGCCCGTTGTTCAAGAAGATATTTATCTTTGCGTTGCCCATTATGGCAATGTATATCTTGCAACTGTTGTTTAATACTGCTGATATGGTGGTAGTAGGACATTTTTCAGGCAGCAAGGCATTGGCTGCAGTGGGGGCCACAGCTTCACTCATTAATCTTATTATAACCTTATTTATGGGTTTATCCGTAGGTACCACCGTCGTTGTGGCTCGGGATTGTGGCGCAGATCGGCCAGACGCTGTAAGTCGATCTGTTCATACATCTATTGCCATCAGCATTATTGGTGGATTGATTGTCATGGTGATAGGCATCATACTTTGTAAGCCTTTGCTGAAGATGATGGGAACTCCAGAGGATATTATCGGATTGTCCGTAGTATATATGGAAATCTACTTTATCAGTACGCCTGCTAACATGGTATACAATTTTGCAGCAGCTATTTTGCGTGCTACAGGTGATAGCCGTCGTCCAATGTACTATCTTATTATTGCCGGTACATTACACGTTATATTTAATCTTTTTTTTGTAATTGTACTACATATGGGAGTAGCTGGCGTGGCATCTGCCACAGTCATTTCCGAGTATATCTCGGTGCTGCTTATTATGATGTGTCTATACAGATGTGAGGGAGCTGTACGTTTCATACCACGTAAGATGTGTATTGATAAACATAAGCTAAAGGACATTGTGAAGATTGGTTTGCCAGCAGGAATGCAGGGATTATTGTTCTCCATTTCCAATGTGCTGATCCAGTCAGCAGTTAATTCCTTCGGATCCACCATGGTGGCTGCTAGTGCAGCTGCAAGCAATGTTGAAAATTATATCGGCACCACAATGAATGCCTATTATAATGCAGCAATTTCTTTTACTGGACAGAACATGGGGGCAAAGAAATATGATCGAATTGACACCATTGCAAAAGTGTGTACAGTATTAATCTTTGCCACATGGATTCTCCTAGGTGGTGTGACAGTGATTTTTGGAAAGCAACTGCTTGGTATCTTCACATCCGACTCAGAGGTCATTAAGCTTGGCATGCTGCGTATTAATATCATGATGGTTGCATTCTTCACCTGCGGCATGATGAACGTGTATCCAGGGCTAACCCGTGCCATGGGCTATTCTATATCGCCTATGATTTCCACACTAGTAGGTGCCTGTCTTATGCGAATTCTTTGGCTGGCTACAATCTTTACCTGGTATCCTACAGAGGTTATGCTTTTTGCCTGCTACCCGGTCACTTGGGCGCTGGCGGGAATCGGACAGGTAGGCATTTTCTTCTATGCTAGACGCCAGATTCGCAAGCTTAATGTGCCGCAGGTTGGGATTGTGGATATATAGAATTGGCATTACAAATGAAATAATTATTGAAGGTTAAGGTTTAAACGCTATGTAATTGTAGTATGGTTTTTGATTATCACATTTAAAGTACAGCTTCTACAAGCTTTGTACATTGAACACGAAGAAAGGAATGATTGATTCTATGTCTACATCACATGTTACAAAAAATGCATTAGCTCTTTCTCTGAAGCAATTGATGAAACAAACTCCAATAAATAAAATAACAGTAAAGATGGTCACAGATACATGTGGAGTTACAAGACATACCTTTTACAATCATTTTCATGATGTTTATGATTTACTCAGATGGATATTTGAGAACGAAGTTATTGAGGAGCTTGATCAATGCTGCAGCTTAAATAACTGGAAGACCGGGCTCTTTCTTGTTCTCCAATATACAATAGATAATAAAACCATCTGTATTAATACAACTAAATCTTTAGGTCGTGAACATCTTGAGATGTTTTTGTGTAAGACATTTACTAAAGTATTAGAAGGAGTTATAAAGGATATAACAAGAGAGATGGATGTTGATGAAAAAATAAAGAAGGAAACAGCAGTATTTTTTTCTTACGCAATAACCGGACAGTTTTTGGAATGGCTCAGCACTGGTCTTAAAGAAAAGAAAGAAGATATTGCCGACAGAGTTGAAAGAATGCTGGGTGGCACCATACTGAGAATTATGAAAGTTAATGATAGAAAAACAACTTCAGCTATATATAATACGTGATGTGCCTCTATAATTTACACACTTTATTGCATCTGTGAAAATTTTTCACAGATGCTTTTTTTGTTATTTGAATAAAGTTCTTAAAATAAGTAATATTATAAGTATATCAGACAACGTCAAATCATTTAGGGATGCTTAAAAGTTCTTCTTCGGCTATCCCTTACTATAGGAAAGGAAGGATTTCATATGAATAATTATCAAAGAATCAATCCAGTTGCACCAAAGAATATTGAAACAAGAAAAGCATATTTGATTGGTGGGGGAATAGGTTCTCTAGCTTCTGCAGCATTTTTAATAAGAGATGGACATATGCCAGGAAA
This sequence comes from Clostridium nitrophenolicum, assembly GCF_055391695.1. Lineage (NCBI taxonomy): Bacteria > Bacillati > Bacillota > Clostridia > Eubacteriales > Clostridiaceae > Clostridium > Clostridium nitrophenolicum. Next base: position 3,215,616 of record NZ_AP042469.1, on the reverse strand, counting down.
AAACATTCACGTAATTGAACAGCTTGATGTTTTCGGCGGCTCCATGGATGCTGCAGGAATGGCGGAAAAAGGATATTCTGCAAGAGGTGGAAGAGAGATCGAAGAGCATTTTGAATGCTTTATGGAACTTTTCAGTTTCATCCCATCATTGAATGATAAAAATAAAAGCGTATTAGATGAATTTCGTCAGCTTAATATAGAAGAACCTATTGAATCTCACTGCAGATTAGTAGAAAATCAAGGAGAAAAGGCTGATTTCTCAAGCCTTGGATTATCAAAGAAGAATGCAATGGAACTTGCAAAACTTCATATGATGACTGAAGAAGCACTTGGAGCAACTACAATAGGAGAATATTTTGAACCTAGCTTCTTTGAAACAAACTTCTGGTACTTCTGGGCAACAATGTTTGCTTTTGAAAAGTGGCATAGTGTAGTTGAAGTTAAGCGTTATATGGAAAGATTCATGCATTTAATTGGTGGTATGAATAAATTACAAGGTATTCTTCATACTGAATACAATCAATATGATTCTTTAATACTTCCTCTTATTACATGGCTTAAGGAGCATGATGTATGCTTCGAAACCGGATGTAAGGTTACAGATATAGATTTTGATCTTTCAAATAATGAAAAAGTAGCTACAGCAATCCACTATATTAAAGATGGTAAGAATGAACTCCTTAATGTAAAGAACGATGATATAGTATTATTTACTAATGGTTCCATGACTGAGAATACAACAAAAGGTGATCTTGACCATGCTGCAATTTTAAATAGATCTGAGGATAAAGGCTGTTTCAGCGTATGGGAAAAAATGGCGAAGAAGTCACCAGACTTTGGTCATCCAGAAAAATTCTGCAGTGATATTGATAAGACAAAATGGATGTCCTTTACTATAACCTTAAAGGATGATGATATTGTATTCCCATATATCCTAAAGCTTACAGGGGATAAGCCTGGTATGGGTGGACTTGTTACAATAAAAGATTCAAGCTGGTTTATGAGTTGGGTTGTTCCAAAGCATCCACACTTTATAGGTCAACCGGATAATGTAAAGGTACTTTGGGCATATGCATTGAATATGGACGTTCCAGGGGACTATATTAAAAAGACTTTCTCAGAATGTACAGGACGTGAAATGTTTGAAGAGCTGCTTTATCATATGGGCTTAAAAGACAGAATTCCTGAGATTCTAGCACATACAGTCAATGTAATCCCTAGCATGATGCCTTACATTACTTCACATTTTATGCCTCGTGTAGCAGGGGATAGGCCTAATGTAATTCCAGCAGGAAGCAAGAATTTTGGCTTCCTAGGACAGTTTGCAGAAATTCCTGAAGACTGCGTATTCACAGTAGAATATTCTGTAAGAAGCGCAATGATGGCTGTATACGGACTGCTGGGTCTTGAAAAGCAAGTAGACCCTGTATATCCAAGTCAGTATGATATTCGTGTATTAATTAATGCAGCAAAGACATGTCTTGGCATTGATAAACTTCCATTAAAAAATATACCGTTAGGTGAATTGCTAAAGAACACGGAGCTTGGAAAACTATTATAAATACTTAATCCAAGCGTAGAATAAAGAAGGAGAATCCCCAGATGATGGGGATTTTCTTTTAGTTAATCCAGCCTGGGCGATTATATGCATAATTTGAAAAGTCTATGGTATAACTAACACGGAGAACCGTGTCATAAGTAATGAAGGTTTTTTTGTTAAGTGTTGATATGAAAAAAGGAGAGAGAACCTATGGGATAAGCTGGTATCAAAGGCTTATGGCATTTTGCCCTATTTTTCATGTGTGTTTTTATGTTTCCGTGGACTAGGACTTTAACCAAACTTTATCTAGGGGGAGGGCAACTTTTATACAGAATTAGTGGTTTTTGCGTTATGGTTTGAGATTTGCGAAATTGAATATAAATCACATTTAAACCTAATCGATTATAATATTTTGAATGAATTTAATTATATAACCTTGTGTATAAAAAATCTATATCTAAATAATAATGAAATTTAAATACAAAGATAAATAGCAATAATATATTATTACTGGTATAATTAATTAGTCTTTATTAAAGGTATTTAATGAAGACCAATTAAAATATGAAAAGAGAGTATGTTTATGATGAAAGAAAGTTTAGAGAAGAAGATAAACAAATTAGATGGAGACATTGAAGCTTTAAGAAGAGCAAAGTATTACTTATCTAATAAAGAAGAAATTAATGAAATTATTGATGTTTTAAATAAGGAAAGACAAATTTATTCAGATGAAATTTATCTTGGAGATGGAAGAGCATATACAGAATGTCTAGAAGTAGTACTAGAATTAGTAAATAAAGAGTTAGGTAAGGATGAGCAAATTGAATTGCTAGAGGTTATAAAAGAACAGCATGGTAGAAAATCTCCTAACATAAGTAAGAAAAGTTATGGACTTAATGCGTGGCTTAAATATTTAGATGTGGAATGCCAGTGGATTGATAATGAAGATAGTGCATGGTCAACATTAATTATAACTGGATTTACACCTCGTATACAGAATTAGAAGTAGGTTAACCGTTTTTAAAAATGTCTTAAAATTTTTATTTTATTAGCACCAGCAAATGCTGGTGCATTTTTATATTTAGAAAGAGTAGTGGATTTCAAAGGTCGTGCTTCGCCGCTGCCATATAATATAAAACATTATAACCTATCATTAGAAAGCATTTAAAGACAGGACAAATAGGTGAAAATTATTTATCATAGAAAGAGAGAGGAACAAGTTTTATGGATTGGCTTAATGCAATGAACAATGCAGTAGAATATATAGAGGCTAATATTACTAAAAAGATTGATATTGAAGAGGCGGCAAGAATTGCCTTATCATCTACATTTTACTTTCAGCGGATGTATCATATGATGACAGGTGTTACAGTAGCTGAGTATATAAGGAGGAGAAGGCTTACACTGGCTGTACAAGATATTATATCTGGTGAAAAGATTATTAATGTAGCATATAAGTATGGTTATGAAACCCCTGAAGCCTTTACAAAGGCTTTTGGAAAAATGTATGGAATAAGTCCCACTGCAGCCCGTGAGTCTGGGGTAAATCTTAAGGCATATCCAAAGTTATCTTTTCATATTTCAATAAAGGGAGATAAAGATATAAATTATAGGATTCTTGATAAAGGAAGTTTTACAGTAATAGGTAAACAAACAAGAGTAACTATGCTAGATGAACAAAACTTTAGTGAGGTTCCTAAGTTTTGGGAGGAGTGTATGAAGGATGGTTCATACCAGTGGATTTCCTCAAAAGCAGGTAAGCTTGGTGTTCTAGGTATATCTAAGGGATTTGATAAATATAAATATGAGTTTAATTATATGATAGCAATCGAGGAAATCCAAGGCACTATTCCGAAAGGATATGTTTCAGAAGTCGTTCCAGCAGCAACTTGGGCTGCATTTGAAGCAGTAGGACCAGCACCAGAAGCTTTGCAGGATCTCCTTCGAAGGATATATTCAGAGTGGATGCCATCTATGGGATATCGGCATGATTGTGCACCAGATCTTGAGATATTTCCTGTAGGAGATATGTTCTCTGAAAATTATAGATGTGAGATGTGGATTCCTATTAAGAAATAAAGTGATGTAAATACGATTTAGGGACTTAAAATTACAAATACCCATGGCCGACATTTAACTTATGCTCTGGAATATATTGATATTTTTAATTTTATATTTGAGGGAGAAATAGTATGTTAAGTATTGAAGAAATTTTGAAGAAAGAGATAGTATACAAGATTGACAACATGGAAAATGTGAATATACAAAAAAATATAATGTATAAGACTATAAATAAGGAAGAATTGCTAATGGATTTATACAGTCCTTTTAGTAATGGTAAAAAAGAAAAGTTGCCTGTAGTAATTTTAGTACATGGAGAAGCTGCGTCTATAAATTTTAAGGAAACTGGACAATATGTTACTTATGGAAAATTAATAGCAGCTTATGGATTTAATGCAGTAACTTTTAATCATAAAGTTTTATCCGAGGGGTTTAGTGTTGAAGAAGTTACGAATGATATAGATGTAGTTATTAATTATTTAATAGAAAATGCTGATGAGCTAAGTATAGATAAAGATAGAATCGCTATTTGGTGTTTTTCTGGCGGTGTTCCATTTGGTTTATACGCAGGTATGCATGATTACTTTAATTATATTAAAGGGGTTATTGCTTATTATGGTTTTGGAGATTTCACATCCGTAAGAGAGCTTCTTAAGTTCAATATACAGGATGAAGAGCTAGAGAAGTACTCACCAATAAATCTTATAAATAAAAATTTGAGTAAGATTCCTCCTTTATTTGTTGCAAGAGCAGGTCTTGACAGCTCAATAATTAATGAATCAATTGACAAGTTTATTGTAGAAGGATTAAAAAATAATTTAAATATTGATATTTACAATCATTCTACAGGTGGGCATGGATTCGATTTATTTAATGATAACAATAGAACACATGAAATAATATCAGAATCATTAAGCTTTTTAAGAAAGCATTTAAAATAATATATGAACTAGCATTAAGGAATATATAATCTATGGTGGGTTTTAAAGGTTGTGCTTCGCCTCCACCATACATATGAGCAAACACAAGATTTGCATCATTCTTTAGTGGAGAAAAGTTAAGGCTATATCAGTTGAGGTAACTGGTATGGCCTTTTTATTGTGTTTTTGTGGTGATTACATTAAAACAGAGGCCTTGAGAAAGGTTGTACCAGCTGACCAATTTAGTTTAACTGAAGAAAAAATAAATTATATGTGAGGTTCGGTTCTCGGCACTCTAATATTTTCTATAATAATAAATGAAGGAATAATAAATAATAAATGAAGAAATAATAATTTATAGAAGAGCTGATCGATAAAGTTCGGGTGGCTCTTTTCAATATTATATAAAGAAGGAATTAGAACTATGGATAATAGAGAAATAAAGATTGCAGTGTCAGGCGATGTATGTATTAACTTATTGCAGTGGAGAACATACGAACAGTGTACCAAGGGACTGAGTTGGAGGTACTATCCACATGTACATAGTGTTTCTAAAGCAGGTGATGCAATACTTTTATCAAAACTAGCAGCATTATCAACTGGTGCAACAATACTTTCACCAAAGATACAAAATATTGAGAGATGCCTACATGAAGGAACACTTCTTTCTACAGTCGAATTAGATCTTTTTCCAGTGGACTCAGAGGAAAAAAGCAATCATAAAGTCTATCGGGTAAGTCAGTTTATGGGATTCACAGGTCCAATTACAGGTGTACCTAAACAGTTTCCAATTGAATACGACGATGAGAATGCTGATCTAGTCATATTAGATGATGAAAATAATGGCTTTAACACTAATGAAGAATTCTGGCCTTTGGCTTTAAAATCTCATAATAAATTACCAATAATAATATATAAAACTAATAATCCAAACTGCTCCAGCTTACTTTGGAGGCACATTGAAGAATTTCATATCGAAAACACAATAGTAGTTATAAATGGAGATGATCTGCGATCAAAGGGTGTTAATATAAGCAAAGGTCTCTCATGGGAAAGAACAGCATTAGACTTTGTTTGGCAAATGAATAATAATCCTAACCTTTGCTTTCTCGCAAACTGCCAACATCTTATTGTGCCTTTTGGGCTTGAGGGTGCTATATATTATAAAAAGCAAGATGGCATAGAATCTCATTTATATTTTTTAACCTACGAGTTTGAGGGTGGATTCATCAAAGAAAACCAAGGTAAAATGTATGGATTGACCTCCTGCTTTGTGGCAGGCTTAGCAAAGTCTATTACTCAGGCAATAGCTAAGAATGAGAGTTTTAGCAGAAGTATTGATGAAGGAATTCGTGAAGGAATGGCTGCCGCCCAAAAATACTTTATTTATGGTTTTGGGGATGATGCTATTGAAAGCACTTTTCCTAGCCCATCAATATTTACTGAGAGCGAAAATGATTTTATTTTCAAAGAACACATACAGGAGGTACCAATACGAAACACAAATAATCCAAACTGTCAGGCCTGCTGGTATATTATTAAAGATAAAAGTTCAACTAATTTAGCTGAAATAGCCTATGATATTGTTAAGAATGGTGAAAAAAGTGCACTTAAATTTATCCCTATAGCAACTTTCCGCAATCTGAAAACCGTAGATAGAACGGAAATTGAGGGGTATAGAAGCATTAAAAATCTAATTTCAGAGTACGTTTCAGCAAAAAGCGTAGTTCGACCGCTTTCTATTGCTGTTTTTGGAACACCAGGATCAGGAAAGTCCTTTGGGGTCTCGGAGGTTGCTTCAAGTATTGCACCAGCATTGATTGAAAAATTAAATTTTAATTTATCTCAATTTCAGTCGCTTTCAGATTTAATAGCAGCTTTTCACAGAGTAAGAGATTTTTCACTGAGAGGAAAGCTTCCGCTTGTATTTTTTGATGAATTTGACTCCTACTTTGAAGGAAGATTAGGCTGGCTGAAGTATTTCTTAGCACCTATGCAGGATGGTTTGTTCAGAGAAGGCGACTCCGTACACCCGATTGGCAAAGCGATTTTTGTATTTGCAGGAGGCACAAGCAGTACCTTTAAAGAATTCAGCGGAGAAGATATTAATGATGAAACTGAATATAAGCTCTTTTTTAAAGAATTCCAAAGTAGGAAGGGGCCAGATTTTATAAGCAGGCTAAGGGGCTATGTGAATATCCTGGGGCCTAATCAAACAGATGAACATTGGGATCAATTATTTGTCATTCGAAGGGCCATGCTTTTACGTTCACTCCTGGAGCGTAAAACCCCTCATCTCATAAATGATAGGGGTGAAGCTCAAATAGACAATGGTGTATTACGAGCACTTCTTAAAATCACAAAGTACAAACATGAATCAAGATCTATGGAGGCAATACTTGAAATGAGCTCGCTCAGTGGAGCCAAAAAGTGGGAGCAATCGCATCTGCCATCAAAGGAACAGTTAACACTTCATGTTGATGCGGAACAATTTTTACGTCTCCTTATGAAGGATGCATTTTTTAGTGAGAAAATTGAGAAGCTTGCTATGGATCTTTATCATACTCGTAAAGAAATTTATAAAGATATTCTAAAGCCAGGTTTAACATGCATGCAGCCATGGGATGATCTTGATGAAGAATTTAAAAATTCTATTCGTGATAGAGTAAGATATATCCCTAACGCCTTACATAAAATAAATTACGATATAATGTCTGTTAAAGAAAAACCGGAAATAATTGAATTTACAGAAAGAGAGTTGGAGATTTTAGCTGAATATGAACATAAACGTTGGTCATTGCAAAAGAAAGAAGAAGGCTGGAAATATGGTGATAAGATAGACGAAAAGGAAAGAACTCATCCTTCTTTAATACCTTGGGATAACCTAGGGATAGATGAGAAGAATAATATGATATCATACATAAAAGCTTGGCCGGTAATATTGGTTAATTCTAATTTTAAGATAGAGCGACTAAAGTATTTATGCTATTGTGAATCTCAAGTATATGGTAAAGGGTCTATGTAATAGTAAAAAAGAATGGATTATTACATTCAAAATTATGGCTATGTTAAAGAATAGTGTTGATTTTATGACATTAAATATGGAGAAACCTATAATAGTACAGAAATCACCAATCCCTGTAGAACTTGAGAAAGGTGAAACAGCTTATTTATGTGCTTGTAAGCATAGTTATCTTCCTTCAAACCTGAAAGAATTTTATGGTTTAGCCAGGGTGCTATTCTCTCGATGTCTTTGGAGCTTGTTATGGGAAACAAAATCAGAGGCATTGCAGCGTTAAGCGATATCTACTAATTTGTATTGCTCTATTATGTGAGTAAATACCAAAGCTATTTGTTAATTTGCTATTGCTTATATGAAGATGTGTTTTGTGTTCCCTCGGACCTATGGTTTGAGGGAATTTTATAGTAAATCATATCAAGAAAAATTAAGAGGATATTTTAAAGTTAACAAGACAATTTTAAAATCAAAGATACTTTCAATCCGCTACAGGTCAATAATCAATAGAAAAAGGAGTGTTTCGCAACTAATTACTTAGTTTTGAAACACTTTCTTTTTATTTTACAATTAAATATAGATTATATATCTTACTTAAAAGTGCGTACTTTTCACCTACGGAACTACGGACTATAATGTATGTATCTTTGATAATGCTATATTTTTAAGCTTATTACAGATAAATATTTATTATATAAATATAAATTATGTTAGGAGAGAAAACTATGAAATATACAGGAAAAGTTTACAGCCCCCCTTTTGAAAGTGAATCATTATTATTACAGGCAACTGTAGGTTGTAGTCATAATAAGTGTACATTTTGCTCTATGTATCAAGGGGTACAATTTCAAACTGAAACCATCGATTTAATAAAAGGTATAACTGTAGAAACTGAATTTTTTGGTTTGCATACTTCAAATGTTATTCCGGTTCATGGAATGTTACCTTATGATAAAGAAAGAATGTTTGAACGATTAGAAATGGGTTTAAAGAGATTACCGAATGCCTTTTTAGATAGTATTCCAGATAAAGATGCAGAGGGAGGAGTGACAATATAATGATAAATAGTAATAAAAATACTATCAAGCTCAATAATCATGTGAAAATTCCACAAATAGGTTTAGGTGGCTGTATGGAGTCCACTTGGTAATCAGGCTTCAAAATATATTCTAAACTTTTATCCGCTAGTTAATATAGCTAGTAAGTATAACAAAACACCTGCTCAAATAGTACTTTTATTACCAAAAACAACGGAGGCATAAACAGCTAAAATATTAAATTGCATCAGCAAAAGGCAAGCCCACCTTATATTCAGGTGGGCTTAAGTTTATTATGTTTACATTATGTTGTCAATAATTAATGAATTAATTAATATCTTTAGTCCAATATAGTACATCAGATTATTTGCATCCACTGTCTAAGTGAGAATAATATTTAATAGACCAAGACTCAATTTCTTTAATGATTTTAGTAAGGTCTTTTCCCTTTTCAGTAAGGTAATATTCAACTTTTGGTGGAATTTCAGGATAAATCTGCTTATTTATTAAAGCTTCATTTTCTAATTCTTTAAGCTTTTCATTTAATACCTTTTGACTTATTCCTTCAGTTATTCGTTGAAGCTCTAAAAATCTTTTAGGTTCATCATATAAATGACATAATAAAACTGCCTTCCATTTACCTCTGATAAAATCCATTGCAAAATCCAATAAACATACATAGTGCCTACCATTATAATTTATCATTTGATTACCTACCTTTAATCTTTTATATTTAATGAAGTGGAAACTTGAATCAGATGAGGTTTCAAACCTCATCTGATTCTTAGTTGAACGAATCCAGGGACGTAGCCGCTCTTTACTCCCTCTTTGAGAAAAGCAGAGAGCCCAAATCTCTGATTTGGTGCGAATCGCTTTCACACCGTGCATAGGGAGTATTAGAGCGGGTAGTCATCGGATAAAACTTGATTAACTATGCATTAGAATTACAGTATATACCAAGTAACTTCATAATATCAAATCTAGAGATTAAAATAAATATATATTATTATCAAGAAAAATTTTTTATGTCTGTCTGTAGATATTACGGTAAATCTTACTTAAAGGTAAGTAATCTAACGAAAAAGTACGTACTTGTCACTTGTATTATTGAACCATATAATAAACACATGTTTGAAAATAAATTGTATGGAGGTATATATATGAAAGTAGTTGCTTTTAATGGAAGCCCTAAAAAGAATGGAAATACTTATGAGGCAATAAAGGCTGTAGCAGCAGAGTTAGAGAAAGAGAATATAGAGGTAGAGATTGTTCATGTTGGAAATAAGATAATACGCGGATGTATGGATTGCGGGGGATGCAGTAGAAACATGAACGAAAGATGTGTTATACAGAATGATGAGGTTAATGATTGGATTCAAAAGATGAAGGAAGCTGATGGAATTATTCTAGGTTCCCCTGTACATTATTCAGCTATACCAGGAACGATGAAATCATTTTTGGATCGTGCATTTTTAGTTACATCTGTTAATAATGGAATGCTTAGACATAAGGTAGGGGCTAGTGTGGTGGCAGTAAGAAGATCCGGTGGTGTTCCAACATTTGAACAGCTGAATAACTATATCAATTATTCAGAGATGATGATGCCAACATCAAATTACTGGAATGTAATTCATGGTACAACACCTGGAGAAGCTATACAAGATGAAGAAGGAATGCAAATTATGAGTGTTCTAGGAAAGAATATGGCATGGTTATTGAAGGTTATTGATTCAGGTAAAAATAATGTAAAAGAAAATGAAAGAGAAGATAAAATATTTACCAACTTTATAAGATAAGCTTTGAAGTTAAAGGTATTATAAGGAGAGAAATAATATGATAAACAATTTAACAAATACAGTAACTTTAAACAATGGTGTAAAAATGCCATGGCTAGGGCTTGGTGTTTTTAGAGTAGAGGATAGCCAAAATTTAGTTGATGCAGTAAAGACTGCAATAAAAAATGGTTATAGAAGCATAGATGGAGCAGCTATTTATGATAATGAAATAAGTATGGGAAAGGGAATAGCTGAAGGAATAAAGGCAGCAGGTATTTCAAGGGAAGATCTATTTATAACATCTAAGGTTTGGAATGCTGATTTGGGATACGAATCCACAATAAAGGCTTATGAAACAAGTTTAAAGAAACTTGGACTTGATTATTTAGATTTATATCTTATACATTGGCCTGTAGAAGGTAAGTATAAAGATGCTTGGAGAGCATTGGAGTATTTATATAAACAAGGCCGTGTAAAAGCAATAGGAGTAAGTAACTTTCAAGTACATCATCTTGAAAATTTAATGAAGGATGCAGAGATTAAGCCAATGATAAACCAAATAGAATTTCATCCACGTTTAACACAGGGGAAGGTTAGAGCATTCTGTAAACAAAATGATATTCAAGTTGAAGCATGGTCACCACTTATGGTTGGTAAATTACTTGATAATGAAATATTGAAGGAAATTGCCCATAATCATAATAAATCTATTGCTCAAATTATTTTACGTTGGGATATGCAAAATGGAGTGATAACTATTCCTAAGTCCACAAACGAGGGCAGAATAATAGAAAATTCACAGATATTTGATTTTGAATTAACTAATGAAGAAGTAGAGAAGATAAATTCTTTAAATCAAGATTTGAGAGTAGGACCTGATCCAGATAATTTTGATTTTTAATTAATCAAGTAACGGTGGTTTTAATGAGAAATTGCCAAGAACAAGGCTATCAACAGTTAAATAACTGGATAGCCTCGTTGCCTGGCAATTATTTTTTCATTGCACTGCATATAATCAGTACCCATCCCAAAAGCATGTTAGTTGAGGCACAGGTTAATATGGGACACCTAAAGATGAAATAATTTTTAATTATCTATTGATTTGTTTCCAAAATTTGTGATATAATGTTTGAGTGAGTGGATTGCGGAACTGTGCAATTTGCTTATGGCATTAGAAATAATTGTGTTTAGGTGCAATAGGAAGCTTGGCAGAGCTACTTATTGCATTCTTTTTTGTCAATACTTAATGTGACTTCAGAGGAAAGCTCGTCTTTTTTTAAAGTTGTTTTTGATTGAAACAACGCTTTCATTATTTCCTGTTTATAGCAAAAACCAAGCAGCATAGCAACAATTCCCAGCATTGTAATACATAGAATAGTAATAATAAAATTTAGATTCACAAGACCACACTCCTTTTATAAATATATGGATAGGTGCAATCCGCTCACTTCTTGAATAGAATTTAGAAAAAAATATATCTTTGTAGCTTAATTGTAGCACATATTCTTTTAGAACATATTGAACATTGCATAAAAGCTCCAATTTTTGTTATTAATTTATGTAAATATTTAACTCAGTTAAATAAATTATTCAAGTTTAGGAAGGCGTTTCTAAATGAATATAGAATATTTAATTAAGAATAAATTAATACAAAGGGGCATGATAACTATATGTACAATATATTAATTTTAGAAGACGATTGTATTCAGTTGAAAACCCTGTCAGAGATTATAAAACAATCAGGCGACATGTATCAAATATATGAAACCACCAATGCTACAGAGGCTTTTAAAATAGCCCAGCAAAAGATGATTGATCTTTTCTATGTTGATATTAATTTAAAAAATGAATCAGGTCTTAAATTTGCTCTTGAAATAAGAAAAATAGAAAGATATAGACTAAACTGGATAATATTTGTGACAATTTACAAGGAGTATATGCTTTCAGCCTTTAAGAATGTTCACTGTTATGATTATATATTAAAGCCTTATAATAAGGAAAACATCCAAGGAATAACAAAGCTTTTGCTATCGGACAGCAGGGAACAGGTTGCTGCTACGGAAATCAAGGAGAAATTTATAATCGTTCCCATAAAGAATATCCTAAATGAGGCTGCAATACAGAGAGGCAAAGTGCGCATAACATGCCTTTTCCCTTTAGATTTTTAAGTAATTTTTTCATAATGATGAACTCCTTATTTTGTAAGTTTATTAAAAAATTTATAGCTTCGGCTTTTTAGTCAGCACAAGCTGTACGCTTTGTATTAATATAGTGCTGAAGCCGCAGTTTACATATGGAGCGCTTTGTAAAAATAATAAAATAATAGTCCATAAAGCTACAGACAGAGCTGCTGCAATTTTATACTGTAGCTTTTTTTTATTCTCTTTTATAGGTCTCCTTACACTACATATTGGAGCCCTAACTAAAACTATAGCAAAACTAACTATGCCAATAAGCCCATAATATACTGTCGGTAGTCTAGGAACCAATGGTGCCAGCACACTTGTGAAGATAAGCAGCAGAGCTGTTAGAAGTAAACAATTTAAGGCTCCCTTTAAGTGTACTCCACCAGCAAATACTCTAGTTGATATCAGTATGAGTAAGGAAAAATAGAAAAAATTTTGTCTATGTATTATATTAAAAAACAGTATTAGAAAAACAATTTTAAATCCTTCACTTAAAATTACACTTAAGCCATACTGTATCCTTGCTCTGTCTTTAGTATTGTTGTAGGCTTCGGTACAAATTAGGGAGGTAAGCTGTAAAGCCAATTTATCTATCATTTTTAACGCACCACCTATAAAGTGAAAAACACTATAATTTTAAAATACATTCATTTAAAGGAGCTTGTTTACATAATGATATGATTTAAATTACAAGTTTAGTACAATATGAAGTTAAATTAATTACCAGAGAAAAAGTGATTTTTCTCTAAAAAAGTTTTCCGTGGGTATACTAATTACATAAAATATAACATTTTGCTTCTTACATATTATTTTGTAAAAGTAGGTGATTAAATGTTAAGTGATAAATCAATTAATTCTTTCTTAGAGAATATAGCTTCTAAACCATTAACTCCAGCTGCAGGAAGTATAGCCGCATTGAGCGCAGCTTCTGCAGCAGCATTAACTGAAATGGCTGCTAACCTTACCTCAAGAAAACCTGAATATCAGAATATTTCAGCTAAAATGAAAGAAATAGCTGAAGAATGTTCCTCCTATAGGGAAATTTTTCTCAATGATATTGATAAAGATACAAAAGCCTTTAAGAAAGTAATAGATTCCTATTTAATGAAGGCAGATACAGAAGTTGAAAAAGAAATTAAACAAAAGGAATTACAAGATAATTTTAAAATAGCTATAGAAGTACCTTTAAGTATGGCTAATAATATTGTAGAGTTAATTAATATTATAAAGGTTGTCGATAAACATGGATGTGGAACATCAGCATCGGATGTAAAGCAAGCTCATATTCTGGCAGAATCTGCAGTCCGTTCATCAATTTTTCTTATAAAATCAAATCTTGTCTTTGTCCATGATCAGGATTTTAAAAGTTATATTTCAAAAAAGGTTGATGAATTAGAGGCAGAATTGGAAGTGTAAAAAATAAGAATGAAAGGAGAGATACAGTAAGGCCTCTCCTTAAACTATGCTTATAAAAACCCATAATATGCTGATCATGGCTAATCAGTAATAGTGCAATATTTACAAAGGGTGAGGTTATGGGTAAAATTAATACATTTACTAAGACAGACTTTCCCTAATCTTTTTATTAAGTATAAATAAAATTTCCATTGAGTCACCGGTCAGTATAGCTGTATTCAAAACAGTGTGTAAATTTATCTTACTAACAATGGCTTCATAACCCAATATTATGTATTAAAAATTGTCACCAATATTAAAGTTATCTCTCACTAACTCCATAAACAACGACATTGCAGGACTAATCCATTTGTTCTTATGATAAGCGCATATTGCTGTAATCTTGCTATCAGAGCATCCTACCTTAAGTTCTTTCAACTTACCACTTTCAAGTTCTTCTTCTACTGTAAAACGAGGCAAGAAAGAGATTCCTAAATTACTTGCAACACATTTTTTTATGGATTCAATACTCCAAAGTTCAATTGTGTTATTTAATTTTATATTGTTGTCATGAAAGTAATTTTCAAGTATTTTTCGATAAATAGATTCAACTTCATTAATAATAAGGCTTGTATTTATTTCTTGGTTTGGTTTGCAAAGATCTAATTTATCTTGCTGAAATAAAGGTGAACATACTAAAGCTAAGTTGAAATCTGCCAGCTGAATAGTAGTCAAATTATCATTTTGAGTTCCAACATCGTACATTAAACCAATGTCTACTTCACCCATTGATAAGATATTTCTTATAGCAAAACAATTAAGTGTAATGATAGAAAGCTTTACATTAGGAGCTTTTTCTTTAAATAAGCCGAGCACCTTTTGTAATTTATAAGACATCAATGATTCTGGAACTGCAATCTTCAATTCTCCTGTAATCTTATCACCATACTTACCGATACTCTCTATTTTTTTTACCGTATCAAGTAATTCATTTGCATAAGGTATCAATTCTTTTCCTAAGGACGTTAACACCATATTACGGCCGATTTTTTCAAATAGTTTGATTGAGAGCTCCTGTTCTAATTGTTGAATTTGAGATGTAACAGTAGACTGAGTGTATCCCAGTTTCATTGCGGCATTTGAAAAATTACCTTCTTCTATAATACTTTTAAATGTTTTAAAGTGTCTAATATCCATTTGTTTCACTCCAATCTCTATATTAAAATAATATATTGATAAAAATGAATTGTCAATTCGAATATATCAATTTTACAAATATATAGTTGTTTGATAGTATAAGTTTATGGAAGGGGTGTATATGAAATGAATTCATTGGGAGAACAAATAAAAAATACAGCACTTAGTATGGGATATGAAAAGTGCGGCATTATTAAAATATCTGATATGTCCGGCTATGAGGAAAAACTTAATGAAAGAATTGAGCGTATTCCAGCTACTAAGCCATATTACGAAGGATTTTATCGTTTTGCCCACTTGCAAGATACATATCCTTGGGCAAAATCAATAGTTATCTGTGCAAGACAATACGGAAAATATCATATTCCTGACCACTTGGAAGGTTTGATTGCTAAATATTATTTAGTAGATAGTAGAAGAGATGAGAACTCCGAAGATTTTCAAGACAGTTTGAAATTTGAAGCATATATGCAAGAACTGGGGATTAAAACCGCTACCGAAAGAAAATTTGGAATTACTGCGTTGCGCTGGGCCGCATTAAAAGCTGGACTTGGAATAATACGTAAAAATAATTTCTTCTATACGGACTCCGGTTCATGGGTGTATTTAGAAGCATGGCTCATAGATAAAGAGTTGGAATCTGTTGAGATACCAAAATTGAAGGAATGTCCTGAAAAATGCAATCTGTGTATTAAATCCTGTCCAACATCTTCTTTATCTGAGCCTTATACTATGAACCGCTCCTCATGTGTTTCTTGTCTTACCACCTGGGAAGGTTGGGATTTACCACATGAAAAATTTAATGAAGAGATGGGTGGTTGGGTCTTTGGCTGCGATGTTTGTCAAAATGTTTGCCCCATGAACAAAGGAGCTTGGAATGCTACAGAAGAATTCCCTGGTTTATCTGAATTAAGTAAGCATATATCCCTAGAAAAAATCCTTAAAATGGACTATACATTTTTAGAGAATGTAATGCAACCTAAGTTTTGGTATATAGAAAAACATAATGTTTGGAGATGGAAGACTAATGCCATTAACGCAATGGTCAATGATTATAAGGAACAGTATAGGGAATATATTTTTTATGCCTGTAACGATAGTAATGCAAAGGTAAGAGAAATGGCGGAGTGGGCAATTCAAAAATTGAATCTGCTTCCTCATAAACCAGGGACAAGTTAAATTAATTCAAACCAACATCACCTGAGAATATCATGTGAGTATTAATAACTGAAGGGTTGCTTTCATTTATCTCAAAAACACGAGCACCCCTTTGCAGTTTAGGATTACCATAAGTTGCATAGCCTGCGTTTCCCGCGTAACCAAGCAATACACCGTCAAGGATAGCCGTGTAGGTGTTGCTATGATCATGACCAACAAAAATGCCCTTAACATCACCTGTGTTGACAATAGTATGGAACATGCCGGTATTGATTAAAGAGGCACCTTCAGGCTCAAGTCGTAGGCCATCGACATAGCCGTTTTGATATGCAGTATAGAATTCCTGAAGCGGTATATGAAAAAACATTATAGCAGGTATTACCTTTTTATACTGCTTTTTAAGTTTCTTTGCTATAGTTTTATACCAGCAAATTTCCGTGCAGGTTATATAGTCATAGGTTCCTGAGGTACAATATTTCCCTGAATCTAGCAAATAAATATTAAATTCAGGAGCCTGTGAGGATGTCCCTTGTATCAGTAAATTATAGTTTCCTATTCTGTTTCCTGTCTTAAAGCCAATTTGGCTGATGTTATAATTAAAGGTCATGTAAAAATTCATCATCTCTTCTTTGTTCATCACTAAATGCTCATCATCATGATTCCCAAACACAATAGCCCACGGAATATTTCTCGCTTCCATAGGTCCTGCAATATTAGTTATTGCCTTTTTAACATCCTCTGTTGTTTTACACTTTTCATCGATGTTATCTCCTGTTAAAACCACAAGATTAGGTTTTTCTTTGTCCAAAATTCTGTTCATGAGCTCAAGAGTTCGTGGATCCGTATCAGGACCATCCTGAATATCAGCGAACTGAACAATTTTAAATTTTCCTGATGTGTCAAACTTTAAAGAATGCTTGGGCAGCGGTGAATTGTTTCTATAGATTATTTTAAAGAGAACATTGCAGTAGACTAATGATAGTAGGTTCATTATTAATTTGGGTGGATTGAGTTTCATTTAGTATCACCTTCTATTAACTTTGTAGCTATTGGGTTTCTAATTCAATATATGCTATTTGATTTTAAATGGTATCATTAATCGAAAAAGCAATAGATGTCTTAGTAAGAGCACTTGATTCAAAGGATGAAAAAATTCGAATTAAAGCAGCAATTGGATTGCTTAAATACTACCAAATCATATATTTTTACATAATACAAGGCAACCATTTTTTATGAAAATAGTTGCCTTGTTATTTAATGTTCCATTAGGTCAGTTAAAGAGACCTCTTGTTCACTTTTAGGGTTGTTTAGAGGATGTATTTTAGCAGTCCCTTCATTGTCGTTTACACTTTCGATGTAAATTCGTGTTCCATTATGTGTTACATCAGCCATAATTGTTGATGAAGCAATTTCTTTTGCACGTACTGTATTCATGATAATAACCTCCACTTATTATTTTTTAGACAATCATAATTTTTACATTAAACTAATAAAATATTCTTTAATTATAGAATCTGAAATAACTGGCAGTTAATTTTGAAAGAAAAGCTAAAAATCCTAAATAAAAATGCTGCAAATATTTTTAGTTAATTCGCAACTTGAATAATTTGCGACGTAACTGCTGAAAATGGAAATACGAACAATGGTCTTTGAAAATTGAACAATGCGGTGTTAAAAATACCTATGTTTTCTGCAAAGTGATGAAGATATATAGATATTGTGGTATAATTTTCATGTGAATTAAATAACAATTCTAATTAACTGTGAAGTAAAGATTATTTATATAATCCGCGGATAAATAGTAATTTGAGAGGTGCCACATGAATCAAATATATATCGGAAATATTTGTCATTGTATGCCAGCTAATAGCACAGATAAAGAAGGTAACAGGGATATAATAATTAAGCTTTGCTTTGGACCTATTGAGTCAACTATATATGGTATTACAAAGGATAACAAGTATTATATGGATTATACTTTTCCAGTTGGTCTTGGTGACGATGAACTAGAACATGATTACCGTATGATTAGCAAATCGGAAATGCTAGAAGCCATTAATAATGAAATTGAACTTTGCGAGCTTAACGAAGGCAATGCCATAGCTGAAGCCTTGAAATTCGAAAAAGCAAAAATCGAAAGAACGTAGAAGCAATAATTTAGAAAAACACGTTAAATTCCAATTTTGTCTGACTGAGCAAAATGAGCATAATGTGTGATTGAGTTAATGCGTATATTTCATATTATTGTAAAACTAACAAGTCCTACACTCTTGATTAAAAGAATGTAGGACTATTTATTGCTATAATAAAATTCCAATGTGGAGAGAGGATATTTATGTATCTATAGTTTATACAGTTATAGGATAATTATTATAAAATTTGTTTAAACTTATCTAGTACGGTTATAATTCAATATGTATTTCCATATCGTTAATAATTCCATTATCAGTCAATTGTAATGTAACCCAAAATAAACTACTAAATCAGAAGTCGCTTTATTATAACAATAATGATAATGTCTTCTATTCTTCGGACATGGCAATATACCAATTTCTAAATTCAATAGAGAAGTGATTCAAATGCCCATGTATAAGAGTATCTGGTGCAGCTTTTGGTAAAATTATAGTTAATTTTGCCTGCATTCCGTCTTTGTAGTCGCGTAATTCATGTAATGCATAGCTAACCAATTTTCCGTTTTTATTTTTTATAATTGCAACAAAACCATATGGGTAGTCTTTATCAGCTGGAATTGGTATTGTTGAATCAATTTCAGTTAGATTTAGGAAAATATGCCATGGATATTCGAATTCTCCAAGGTTCTCAATTACCTCTGCTCGTCCATCCGGCAAAACGCGATTACGATAGTGATCAGGATGAGCGGTACCTAGTAATTTACTCTCGTTTTTCACCAAACACATGAACCATTTATGGAATTGTTCTGCTCTCACTTTAGGCATTTCTAGTAGGACAGATCCAGACTTCCATTCTCCATTTGATTCATCAGTCCATTTTTCCGTTTGAATAGTAGCTTCGTTAAGTTCTTCCTCTATTAAGTTTATAATCTTTTCACTGCCAATTTTGTTCTTCAAAAAAGTAAGCGCTCTTCGAGATCTCACTAATTCCATTTTCTGAATATCTTGATCAGTCAAGCATTCCTCACCAATATAAGCTGTAACTGAATAGGATAAATTTTTTGCTGTATCCATAACTTTTTACCTCCATTTATTATAAATTAAATTGAAAACAACACCGTGTTGTTTTATGCTTATATTATATTATGAAAGTTTTCATAATCAATGAACACAAATTTTGAATATGTTGAATTTGCAAAAAAAATATTAATGGAGGTAAAAATGAATACTAATATCGATTCTACAAAAATACGTCGAACTCGTCAAAAAATTATAAAGGCCTTTCTGGATTTATATGATATAAAACCACTTGGACAGATTTATATCAAAACTTTGACTGAATCTGCCGGAATAAATCGTGGCACCTTTTATCTTCACTATATTGATTTAAATGATCTTCTTACATCAATTGAAAATGAGCAATTAGACGCAATTGCTAAACTTAGTAGAGAATTTCATCATTTTTATTATTCAGAAAAAACCAACGAATTTGCTCAATTTTTTAAACCTATACTTAATTATATAGTTGAAAACAAAAAATTGTTTAAAATTCTCACTAGCCCTCATAGTCATCTCTATTTTAGAGAGTCTTTCAAAAAGATGATGAGAAATAATTTTACTCAGAGATTCCATTCTGTACTTATGACAGCAAAAAATAAAGAATTGTTAAAAAAAGAATATGTTATTGAGAGTCTTATTAATGGTAATCTTGCCATGATAATACACTGGATTCAATCAGATATTAATCTATCTCCAGATGAACTGGCCGACTTAATAAGTTGTACTGTACTTAAAAGTCCACTCTCTATAATTGAAAGTAATATTAAGTGGTTTCACAATGATAATTACCTCCCATAGTAACTGCAGCGGTTTCGTTCTATAATTTGTTTAAAAAATTGAGCAGCTTTATCTTTTAGTCATAAAAATAAAAGTTAAGCTGCTTGTTCTTTGCAGCTTAACTTCTGAATCCAAATCTATTCATAATGTAAAAATGTAAAACAATAATGACCTAATTCCTCTGTTACTAATTTATAGCATAAAAAACACCTCGACGGGAATATTGGTGGGGTACTGGTTGAGGCGAAGCGCATTTGGGGCACACTTCATTTTTAGTGGTTCTTAGTTTCAATGCATCTTTCAACCTATTGTTGAGCCCTCTCAACGATATTTTTACACTCCATCTCTGCTACTGCACCTAATATAGTTAGTATAAACTTATAACTGACACCACAAGTATTTATCCCTTATTTAACAAAATTAACTGTAACACCTTTGTTTTTGAAATAATCATATGTTTACCTAAGATCATCAACATTTCTTCCTAACCTGCTTATGCTTTCACAATAAATTATATCACCTCTATAATTATAATATATTAAATTATAGATTATTTGCTACAATGATTATTGTACAGACAAATAAAAAAGAGATACTATCGGGGGATGACTCATTATATAAACTTTATAAAGTTTATATTAAATAGAGGATTGATATAATTAATGCCTAAACATATCCGATAAATTAGGTTAGAGATACATCGTTTATTAACCATAATCCTATAGAATTTAAATGATAGTATGTCTTGTATTGTGAAGAAAAAGGAGAAAAAATATGATTTACAGGGTAGATATACTTTTATTTGATGAGTATGATCCATTTTCTAAGATGTATGAATAATTAATTTACATATGGGGGGAATTAAAAATTGAAAAAGAAAGGTACTATAATTATAGTAATATCTATTGTTTTTATAGTATTTAATATTGGATTTGATATTTTTACTCATTCAACAGTTGAAAGAGTTATAAGAACTGACTTGTTCTTTCAAGGTTATTTTGTAAAGGCATTTAAAACAGAAATTTCTGAAAGAGCAATTCCTGACTCACAATATGGTACTATGTACATTTGTAGAAATCCTGCTATTGGTCCAGATTCATATGACGTTGATAGTAAATATAAGTATTTTGGTAAATTAAAATATTGGTATATTAATCCGTCTGGAACTGGTGGGGGTTAAATATAATGATAAAAAATACTCTTGAAAAGACGAACAATTTATAAAGACAGCGCATTATTAAACTTTAATTAGTCTTAATGAATTATCTTGAAAAATATGGTATAATGACCGATAAGTAATTCAGAATCGTAAGACAGTACAAAGTAAGGATAGCTTATTGGGGGAAGAGATTTTAAATGGGGAAAAAATATTTAATTATTATATTGCTTACTTTTATTCTTTGCATTACTGTCTATAGCAAGTCAAGGTCAAATATTAAATATTACCTTAACAGTGGCACTTCAATTGATTCAAATGCAAAAGACATTATGCCCACTCTTGATGATTTACCTAAATATCAGAATATCGAATACAAATATACTTATAGATCAATGATTGTATTTGAATCTAACTCAGTTGTTTTAGTTGTGAAATATGATGATAAAACATATAAAAGCGAAAAAGATAAATTAGCAAAAAAATATATTTTTTTAGATTAAAAAATCGCCTTTAATGGTGATGAAAGTAAATATATTATTCCTGAACATGAGTTTTCAATAAATAGTTATACTTTTAAAGTTGTAGCTGGAAATGTAAATGGAAAAGGAAATACACAATTCCCAAAATCCTTTGGTATGATTGGAACATCTGAAAGGAAAAAAAGTATAGCATATTTGTATTTTTATGATAAAGATTTAGATGTTATTGGAAGAAAAAATGACAAAAACCCTATGGCTAATTTTGTTAAGGATTATTTTAATTACGATTTTTAACCATGCGTTCTTCATGTCGGGGTACTGGCCAGTCACTCGTAAAAGGTATTATAACGACTCTTTCCGCAATTGGGCTTAGCGTTAAACCTGTAGGATCAATATATGGGATTAGTGTCAAAGGAATAGCTCCTATAGAATTAAATGGTGTAATTAATAAGTTGGTAATTGAAGGTGGAGTAAATCCCGCAGGAGGAATATAAAAATAGGCGACATGATGAATGATGTGAATTGGAAGGGAAAGAAATAAATATGAAAACTTTGATGGAGGAAAAAATGGATACTTTTGTTGGTTACTGTGAGGTTGAGCTTATTGATGATTACATGGGCGTAGCATTTCCGATGGCTATCATGTATCCGACATGCACTCCTGGAAAAACAGAAAACGTGGGGCCATACAGCATGAATGTCTCAATAAATTCCGAGCCCAAAGAAGGTGTATTCCCTTTAATATTAATATCTCACGGCAGCGGTGGGGGACATTTGCTATATCGAACGCTTGCTCATCATTTGGCTTGCAATGGTTTTATAGTCGGAATGCTTGAGCACCCATTTAATAATAGGAACAACAACTCATTGGAGGGGACTGTAAAAAACTTAATTAATAGACCACGTCATCTTTGTACTGCTATCGATTGGTTTTTCGATAGCAAAAAATTTGGGGAGTTATTAAAACCTGATTCTGTTTCTATAATAGGACATTCTATGGGTGGGTATACAGCGTTAGCAGTGGCAGGAGGCTTGCCAACTTCATTCCCTCATGAGTGGCCAGAAGGACAACCTCAGCCAATCAGTGTAATGCATGATAATAGAGTTAAAGCACTGGTTTTGTTGGCTCCGGCATCAGTTTGGTTTATGGAGAAAGAAGCGCTGAATGGAGTTAATATTCCTATATTAATGTTTACTGCGGAAAAAGATGAATATACCCCCAATTTTCATGCTCAAATTATTTTGGATGGAGTTCATGATAACAAGAAGATTATATACAGAAGTGTGAAAAATGCTGGACATTTCTCATTTTTAAGTCCGTTTCCAAAATCCATGACTAAGGTGGAATTTCTTCCTTCTCAAGATCCATCTGGTTTTAATCGTGAGAATTTTCATCATGAAATGAATACAAAGATTTTGGATTTTTTATCACGCAAATTATGATATAATTACCATTAATAAAGTCAAAATAATAAAATAGGACTAACTAATGGAGGAGTATAAATGGAGAAAGGAAAGATGAATTCAGCAATGCCATGTATATTAAATCGTAGAAGTGTCCGATCATATACTTCAGAAGAAGTGAGTAAAGATGCTATCATGCAGATGTTAACTGCAGCTAATTGGGCTCCATCTGGTAATAATATGCAACCATGGAGATTCTCTGTAGTAATGAATAATAAGGAACTAATAAAAAAAGTAGCGTCTCTTACTGTATACCATAATTGGGTAGAGACTGCCCCTTGCTTGATAGCAGTTTTTCTAGACACTAAAGTTCTAGACGATAAGGTTCCAAGTATTTACTTGAAACATGCTCAATCAATTGGAGCTGCAATACAAAATATGCTACTTGCTGCTCATGGACTAGGGTTAGGTACTTGTTGGATTGGAGAAATATTAAAAAATGAAGATAAAGTACGAGAATTATTGGGAGTTTCAGATGAATTACAGTTAATGGCCGTTATATCTGTTGGATACTCAAGTAGAAGTAATCTAAAATCTAATAGAAGGGACATTTCTGAAAATATTATAAGTTGGTTATAAAGTTAAGCATTTACTCTTTTTTAAAGTGAAATATGGATATCTTTTATTATCCTTATGGTATTATGCATTTATATTTGATGAGGTTAATTTTGAAATCTCATCACTTAAACATGCACTTTCCTCAAGATGGATCCATATAATGATATATAATCATGAAACCTGAAGGAGAATCTTATCAATGTTTCAAGATGAAAGGCATGCTTGTTGTCAGTGGATTAATGAAAATATTCTGACACAGCAGTACAACAAATTTTGTACTTTAAGCTATAGTTTCGAGCATACAGATAAATGTGTACTTACCAGTTCCGCCGCTGAAGGTCCCTTCTATCTAAAAAACTCAATAGTTCGAAAGGATGTTCGAGAAAGTCAGCGTGGAGTTGACCTTCTGCTCAGATTAAAAGTTGTCGATGTGAAGGGATGTACGGCGATTCCTGGACTAGCAGTGGATATCTGGCAAGCTAGCGCCTATGGAGTTTACTCTGGATTTACAGGGTATCAAGGTGTTGAAGTGTCCATGAACCCAAAACCCGTACCGACTGACCGTGAAACATTTTTACGTGGTCGTCAGTATACCGATGAAAATGGCATGGTTGAGTTTCTAACAATATATCCCGGGTGGTATCCACCAAGAACGGTTCATATTCATGTGAAAATACTTGATGATTCTAAAGAACTCCTTACAACTCAGCTATTTTTTCCTCAGGGGTTAACAAACATAATTCATTCCTTGCCACCATACAATTTAAGACGATTCAGTTCATATACAAACGAAAATGATATCGTTCTTAGACATTCTCACGGCGTCCAAGGAGGATGGCCTAAGTTCACTAAAATGGGAGAGGGATTTCTTAAAGGCACGTTGACTATTGGGATTGACTATGGTTATCGCACTTCTCTTGATTAAATTCAATAATCTATAAAATCCATCAAAAAGAGGCCAAATTTTAAAAAACGGCTTCCGTTTTGAGGTGCAAAACAAAAAATCTCATAAGTAATAACGCAAAAACAGCATTAATATTCACATATATTAATGCTGTTTTATCAGGTTCTTAATGGTATTTATATGCTTATTTCCAACGCTTGAGAGTCGGAAATAAAGTTGTCAGTTCTTTTCTTGCTTCTTCTTCGCCTATTGCTTTTCCTAAAACAGGTACAATTTTCTCAATCATTTCTTCCATAGATATATTGGGATCAATAAATTTTCCGTCTTTATAGCAATTTGTGCAGTAAATGCTTCTACTTCCGTCTGGTTCTGTTGCTATGAAATGTGCATGTTCTTCGTTAAACGGTAAACCACAACTTTGACACATTGTTACTTCTGTCATTTTTATCATTCCTTTCGTATAGTATATAAATATTCAATCAACAGTTCGCCTTTAATATACAAGTATTTCCTATTATTATATCCGAAACAAAAAGATAGTACCAATATTTTAAAAGAATTATTGTCTACTATTTAAAATAAATTATATCTTCCAAAGTGAAAGGTTTATCTGCTATACCAAGCAACATAGCAGAGGTTACATCTTCCTTAGCTGAAAATAGCAATAATTATATACCCATTATTTAACGATTTTAATTTTTGAGATAATATTTTATGACTTATATTTGGAATAGATTTTTTATTTCTCCATATCTTATTCCACTTTCCTAGCAGTAAGTATCTAAGTAAAAAGTGCGTACTAGTATGTATATTTCAATAAGGCTATAATTAATTATATAATAAGTGATATTAATTTCCTCGAATTAAAAAATGAGTTCTAATCTATAAATTTATAACATCCTTAGGGGGTAAAATTATGACAAGAAAATATAATTTATATCAAATTGATTCATTTACAAAGGAAAAATTCACAGGAAATCCAGCAGGAGTAATAACAAATGCAGATGGATTAACTGATTATGAAATGCAGAAAATAGCTAGGGAACTTAATAATTCTGAGACAGCCTTTATTTTTTCTTCAAATAGCCATGAATATGATGTTCATATACGTTTTTTTACTCCAACAAGTGAAGTACCGATCTGTGGACATGCTACTATTGCTGCCCATTATGCACGTGCTATTGAAAATGGACTCGATACTTCAAAAGTTTATCATAAAACAGGTGCTGGAATTTTGCCAGTTGATATAGTAAAAGAAAATGGGGATTATAAAATTGTTATGACCCAGGGAAAAATTGAGTTTGGTACTATTATTGATGGCGTAAATAAAAAAGAACTTCTAGCAGCACTTAATATAACAAAGAGTGATTTATTGGAAGACCATGAAGTACAGATTGTTTCAACAGGTCATTCTAAAGTTATGGTTGGTATAAAAAGCAATGAAACTTTAAACACAATACAGCCGGATTATGGCAAACTTTCTAAGCTGAGTAAGGTTATTAAATGTAATGGATATTATGTTTTTACGATTAATTCACAAGATAGTGATATTTTAATACATGGCAGAATGTTTGCACCTGCAATAGGCATTAATGAAGATCCTGTAACTGGTAATGCAAATGGTCCTTTAGGTGCATACCTTGTTCATCGAAATTTAGTTAAGCACAATAATTCTTTATTTAAATTCAAGGCTAAGCAGGGTGAAGCTATAAAACGACCTGGTGTTATTGAAGTTGAGGTAAAGATAGAAAATGAAGAACCTGTAGAAGTTAAAGTCTCTGGAAATGCTGTTGTAATATTTAAATCTGAATTATCATTAAATGATTAAAAAGTCTGTATTATAACTGTTACGGAGATAGAGATTAATATATAGGGGTGTCTTTTGTTTCGTATGATTGAGTTATGTCAGAGTTTTAAGAAATTGCTAAATAAAATTATATACACATTAGGAGGTATTGAAATGAAAGTATTGATTTTAACAGGAAGTCCACATTCACAGGGAACTACAGCATTCCTTGCTGATGAGTTTTGCATTGGTGCAAAGGAAGCAGGTCATGAAGTAGTTCGTTTTGAAACAGCCAAATTAGATATTCATCCATGTATAGGTTGTTATCACTGTCGCAAGAACGAAGGAAGATGTGTATATGATGATGATATGTCAAAAATTTATCCACATCTATTGACAGCTGATGCAGTTGTTTTAGTAACACCACTCTACTATTTTGGTATAACAGCACAACTCAAGGGTGCTATTGACCGATTTTTTTCTGTTAATCCTATATTACATGAGACATCAAAAAAGCTTTTTTTAATTGCTGCTGGCAATGATAAGGATGATTGGGCAATGGATACTTTGAAAGCAAATTTTCATGCTATATGTAATTATCTTCATTGGCAAGAAGGTGGCATGGTTCTCGCTTTGGGGGCAAATACCAGGAAAGATGTAGAAAATAGCCAATACTCAACAATGGCAAGGAGCTTAGGATTAGGTCTATAATTTTACATAAAATCCTTTATTTATGCTATAATAGCTTGTATAATTATATTAATACATAAGGCCATGTTCGTTATGTATTGCAAAATGTTTTATAGCATGAGAGGAGGAGATATAATGAGTAAAAATGATATCTCAATACAAAAGGCTCAGAAAGAGGACTATGATGAGCTACGCAAGATTTTTTTAAAAACAAGACAGGAAAATTTTAATTGGATGGAATATGACAGTATAAAGCTAGAAGATTTTGATAGTAGCACGGAAGGTGAGTTAATATTAACAGCAAAAATAGGCAATGACATTGCTGGGTTTGTTTCAATTTGGGAAGAAGATAAATTTATTCACAATTTATTTGTTTCATCAAATTTTAAAAGGCGTGGAGTAGGCAAAGCATTGATAGATCAATCTGTAAAAGAAGTTGGATTACCATTAACATTGAAGTGCGTAAGGGCAAATGTAAATGCTTTAAATTTTTATTTATCTCAAGGGTGGACAATCGAGGAAGAAGTTATAGAAAATGAACCTTATTATTTAATGAAATATGAAGATATAAGTGTATTAGAAAAGTAATCATGACACGCAGTTCTATTAAGTCGTAACTTTCTATCATATCAAGTGTTTAATTTAGTTTAATGTGGGTATAATCTAATATGTGAGTATATTTTGATTCCCCCAAAATATAAGGACCGGTAGTTTATCTATCGGTCTTTTTATTGCAAAACCCCTGGTTAGACCAGGGGTTAAGTAAAGCTTTTAGCTATGGAAAATTATCGTTTCACTACATCAAAGTTACTCTCGATAAGCAGCCAGTTTTGTGGGAATGGAATCCCTAATTTCCAATAACTTACACCTCTGAGGCCTAATTCCTTTACTAGATTAAATTTTGCTTGAATTGATCGGGCATCTTCAAACCATACTGTATGACGTTTTCCAGCTTCATCTGTATAGTCAAAATGAGGAGCTTGTGCTGTAGTATCATAGCTTATTGGTACATTATGGTTTGCTGCTAATAAAATGGCCTCTTGAGGGCTCACTGCCCTTGCAATACTTCCAGGTACAAAAGGAAGCGTCCAATCATATCCGTACAAGTTTTGTCCCATCATAATTTTAGAAGAAGGCATTTCTGTTAAAGCATATTCAATAACTTGCCTAACTTGAGGCAGTGGAGACACAGGCATTGCTGGGCCGCCGCTGTAGCCCCATTCATAGGTCATTAGTACAACAAAATCTGCAATTTGACCATGGGCTCTATAGTCATGGGCTTCATACCATTCACCTGCCTGGGTGGCACTTGTTTTTGGTGCTAAGGCTGTAGACATTAAGAAACCCTCTGCACTTAATCTTGCTTTAGCCTTTCTCAGGAAGGCGTTATAGTTTTCTCTTAGTTCACGAGGCAAATGCTCCATATCAAAATGTATATCTCTAAAGTTAAGTCGTTTAGCTGTGGCGATGATATTGTCAAGTAGAGTATTTTGTAATTGCTCATTTGTTAGAATAAGTCTTCCAAGTTCTGTACTGAATTGTCCTTGTTCAAGATTGGTAACTGCCATTAATAGAACTGCACCGCTATTATCCGCGATTTGTCTAAAATTGTTTAGCGGAGGCTCTTTTAAGGTTCCATCTCTCTGAATCTGGAAGCTAAAAGGTGCTAGGTAGGTCAAGTGTGGCGCTGCACTTCGGGCGGATTGTTCCAATTCAGGCGAAACTTTTCCAGCTATTGGTTCGACGTATGCATTTATTTCTGCGCTTCTTCTCGGTTGCGGAGGAATATACAACCTAAGTCCAACGGGGAGTTGCATATTTGGTGAAATTCCATTGACCCTCGCAAGTGTTAGATAGTTTATTCCGAAGTTCCTCGCAATACTGTATAAGCTGTCTCCTGGTTGAACCCAATAGAAGCTTCCCACAATAGGAATTACCAGTGCCTGACCAACCACTAGCTGATTAGGATTTGGAAGTTCATTTGCCCCTACAATTGCGCCAATCGTCGAATTATATATTTGTGCAATGTCAAATATAGACTGTCCTGCTTGAACAACATGAATTTGCATAATTTCTCCTTTTACTTATGAATTCATCCATTATTATTGTATGAATTAGAAGGAGAAGAGTGCCACTTTTCTAATAGCTATTATATCAAATTTTTGATCTTTTATTAATTTGAATTCCAGTATAAAGAATTACTAAAAGAGATAAAGTAAAAAGCTCTAATCTCACTAAAGTTGAGTCTACAGTTTTTAATTAAGATGAAGAATCATATATGTTATAATACTCTTAGACTTTACGCAAATGCTACAAGCATAAAACAGTTAACTACTTACTAAGGAGAATATATGGAACCTTACAGTATATTAAATAACGTAATATTTTTAGATATAGAGACCACTGGTACTGATAAGAAGGTTATAAAGATCTGCGCTGTTAAAATAAAAGATAATGTTGTTACAAAGTTTAGCACTTTAGTTAATCCAAATAGATTAGTAGCGCTAAGTATTTCTGATCTTTTGAGAGGAGTTACTCAAAAAGAACTAGACAGTGCTCCGCAGTTAAAAGATGGGATTAAGAAACTATTACTGTTTATTGAAGACCTTCCATTAGTATGTCATAATAAAGCCTTTGAAGGAAGTTTTCTTAACATAGATAATGAGTTTTTAGATTTAATAGAACTTCTTGCCATCCTTTTTCCAGAGCTTACAGAGTTTAATTTTCAATATTTATTAAAGAAGTTTATTCATAATTACAAAGAGGGAAATTGTAGAGATCTTAGTTATGCAGAAGATATAATAATGATGCTTAATTATGCAATAAGCAGCTTTTACTATGGAAATGGGTACTCGCTGCCTATGAGCATTACGGAACTAGAAGCATGGAACTGGTATAAGCATCTTACAAAGATAAATATGAAGGATGTAAAATGCTTCATAGAAAATAAACCTATTGAACTCCAAAAGAAAGTTACTGAGCCATATCCTGTTTTTGCACTGAAAGATTATGAAAAACTTTTTGAGCATAAAGAACTCTGGAGAAGAAATGGAAGGAGTTATACCTTAAGGCCGCAGCAGAGGGATGCATCACAATTTATACGAGAAGGACTGGAAAAAGGCAGGATTACAATAATGGAGGCACCAACAGGACTAGGAAAAAGCATGGCTTATTTGCTTCCTGCTTCCATATATACATATATTAAAGAAGAAAAAGTTATTATATCTACTAATACAAAGGGACTACAAAATCAGCTAGTAGAAAAGGACATCCCTAATCTTTTTGAAGCATTAAATATAAAAAGAGATGTAAGCTATACTTTAATAAAAGGGAAAAGTAATTATCTCTGTTTTGACAGGTTTGGCGAGATAGAATATCCCAATGATATGAAAACTCTTATTGGTTATGTTTATTTAAAAAGACTCATACTAGAAAAGGGCATTGGAGATCTAGAAGAAATAAGCCCTATTATAAGAGAAAAGTTTAATTTAGATTTCTTGATAAATCAGTGTAATTGTGACTCAGAGCTTTGCGATGTGGGAGCCTGTAAATATAAAGATAGATGCTATTATGCATCAAAGGTTGAGGCATTAAAGGAGTCTCAGCTTATTGTTGTAAATCATTCCTTATTATTAAAGTGGCCCTATAAAAGTATTGTTCCTCTTGAAAATATTGTGGTGGACGAAGCTCACAATCTCACTCAGGAAGCCTATGATGCTTTTGAAAGCACTCTAGTTTCTCATGAATTTGAAAGATATATAAAAGAGATATATAGCAGCGCAGAAAAAAGCGGGTATCTATATTATTTATCAAGAAGAACTAAAAAGGATACTTTGCCTTTAAGCGAGATAGAATCAGGGATAGAGCAGTGTATAAATCAAATTGCAAATATTAAAGCTGCCTTTGAAAACTATGTATCTACCAGTGGCATAAGCAAGGATTATAATATCAAGGAGCATTTAAATAAAAGCAACCCTAAGATAGCAGGCGTAATAAAATATTTAGAATATCTTAAAGAGAATTTAGGTAGCTTAAATATAAATGTAGAAAAGGCCATTTCTGTTTTAAAGGATATATCTACTCTTGAAAAAGATAAACGGCTTAAAATATTAGTAGAAAAAGTGGAAGTCATAAATAGCTATAGTAGATTATTAGAGGATGTAATAATTCAAAGTGAAGAAGGCTACTGCTTTTACTTTGAAGTAGATAAGTTCTTTAAGTGGTGGAAGATATCCAGCATACCTTTAGATGTATCCGGTGCTTTTTATGAAAAAGTTCTAAGCGGAGCTAAGAGCTGCCTTTTTGTATCTGCAACTTTAAGTACAGATAATGGCTACAATAGTTTAAAAAACACCTTGGGAATAAATATTGCAAAGTCTCAAAATAAAGAAATAGTAGAGGTTCCTCCTATAAAGCCTGTCTTTGACTATAAAGGTAAGAGTGCAATCTATGCTATTGAGAATATCGATCCTAATAATACAGATACTTTTTCAGAAGAAATGAAAAAGTTTGTTATAGAGCTTTTATCTAATGTTGAAGGTAATATTATTATTCTCTTTACAAGCAGAAAAAGGCTTGAGGCCTTTAAAGAAGAGGCTTCAGAAAATTTTAAGGCTTTAGGGGTAAGCGTTGTAGAGGGTAAAAAAGATATAGAAAAGTTGAGATCCAGGGAGGAAAGATATATTTTACTAGGATCAAAGGGATATTTTGAAGGAATAGATATTCCAGGGGACACCATGACCACAGTAATTTTAGATAAAGTTCCTAATATCAACAGTAAGGAGCCTTTTTATAAGTCTTTAATAGAAAATCAAGTTGAAAGAGGGAAAAACTATTGGCAGGCTTATGCAAAGGTGAATTTTCCAATTGTATCTATAGATTTGAAGCAGATTTACGGAAGAATTATAAGAACCGAATACGATTATGGCACCTTATTTATTATGAGTAAATTTGATAGTAACAACTCCACAGTAAAAAAACTTGAAAATCAGCTTCATGGAGTTCCTGTTATAAGAAAAGATGGAGATGAACTCTTTAGAGATTTAAAGATGAGGGTGGCAAGGTGGAAACAGATAAACCTCTATAAGATAATGAAGGAAGTTAAGCATATTTTAAAGAAAGCTATTTCAGAGAAAAAGATGCTTCAGAAGACTACGACACTCAAGGGAATTGAGGAGTTTATAAATGAATTTATGTCCTTAGAGTATAGCAAAAGAAATTTGAAGTACGATGTAAATATTTATTTAGTTAATGGAGTAAACATTTATATTAATGGTGAAGCATTAAAGTTAAATGCAGCAAATAGAAGTAAAATAACTCAGTATTTTAAAGATATTATAATGTAATTCTTTTTATTGTGCAACTATAAAAGGTTTGATACTATTAGTAACAGAATTTACTAGGTAAAGTTAACCCCTATGTCCTAAAACATAGGGGTTTGTAAGTAATCTTACTGCAAATTTTAGCGTTGAGCCTCATACTGTCTTAAAAGCTTAATGAATAACTCAGGGACCTTTTCCATGTTTTCTGGAGATTCTATGAAAGCAATACGGAATTGAGTGCTTCCTGGATTAGGTTCACCTGATTTAATATCATAGAAGCCTTTCAAAGGTGCTACTAGAAGAGTTGTATCTACTCCATTGTAATTCACTGAGCCTTTCTGTGCACAGTACAAAACAAAGTCGATTGAATCAAATCCTGGTTTTACAACATTTCTAACGTCAATTACTGAGTATATAGATGCATCAGGGCTGGAAACGATAAGACCAGGTTCTAGTGCCTTCATACCGTCATATAATTTAAACATGATTCCTTTGTAATAGTCACGAAGGCCTTTGCACCATCCAGCAATGCTTTCCTTGCTTTCATGAGCTAGTGCTCCGAATATATACTGACCGATTACATTAGCACAGAGATTTGCAGTATATTCAGCTACTGATTGAGTATGGTATTCTGCATTATCAGTGATGATAGCTCCGATTCTTAAACCGCAGGCATTCCATACCTTTGATGCAGTCTCGATGCTTATTCTTCTGCCTTCTATGCCAGGTACATCTGCATCAGAGAGTCCCCAGATGCTTACTAGATCAGTGTTTTCATCATAATATAATTCACGATAAGCTTCGTCGCTAACCATCCACATATTATATTTTACGCATAGTTTAGCAAGCTCTTTAAGAGCTGGATAATCATAGAGCTGACCTGTAGGATTGTCGTAAGGTATTACAAGAAGCGCTCCAGGATTATGCTCTTTAATAGTTTCTTCAATTTTCTCTAGTTCTGGAAGGCTGAACTTTCCATCCTCGCCTAAGTTACGTTTTACTGTAACAGTTTTACGTCCAATTCTTTCGGCAAAAGAAATATAATTTGTGTAGGCTGGGTCAATCATCATAAGAGGCCTGTCCTCAGTACCTGCATCTCCGCAAACGCCAAGTAATAACAGTTCCATACCACTGGATCCACCATCAGTTACTTGAACATGCAATTTGCTAGTATTAAAACCTTCGCATTTAAGAATGTTTTTAAAAGCATCCTGAGTTTCAGCTACACCAGCAGTACCTGAATATCTTATAACACCCTTTGCGAATGGGCTTTCAGGTGCATTCAATGCAAACATTCTTTTTTGCATAGCAGGATTTGTTGGAAGTGAAACGTTTCCAATTGCTACATTAATTAATGCAGGCTTCTCTTTACGTTCCGCAAATCTCATCTGACCAAGTCTTACGTCTGATGGCATTCTTTTTTTGAAATGATTTGATAGTACTGATTTATTCATTTATAAAATACCTCCTCAAAAATGTAATTTGTAATAAGTGTATAGCATTTATCGCATAAATTCATCCTCAGTAGACATTCCAGAATAATTGATTTTTATGTCTGTGTTATCTAAAGATACATCTTCTAGATTGATGAATAATTATTTACACTGATTATAGTATAAGTGTTTAAGTTTTAAAACTATTTTAATAAAATTTCATAAAATTTAATGTTATTTCAAATTTTTTATTAAACTAATTAATATCAATCAAGCTTTAGAGAATATGAAAAACAATAATTTTATGTAAAAATTATTTAATACATTAATTACTATTAGATGGTTTATACTATAATCTAGTTGACGAAATACATACATTTATCTCTATTGATTGAAGTTATAAGAGAAGATCAAAACGGAATAATGAATGCTATGGATGTTATAAATAAATTTAATGCAGTTTAAAGAAGCAAGTACAAGAATTAAAAAATTCTTCTATCTGCTTTTTTCACATCTTTTTTATTATAAATGAAGCTTAATTTTGCACATTTTAATTCAAATTTTGTGAAAGAACTTGATGATAAATTCAGTGGTTTTAGTGTGAAAAATGAAATTAAATTTTGACATACTGTCAAAATTTATAATGACAACGACAGGATTCGTGACGATATAAAGTTTTTATTACTTAATATATTAAAATATAGAATTATATAGAAAACTTTTTCTTAATTATATTATCGTCTAAAAAATGCCTCAAAACCTGTTTGTATAAATAGAGATATTTATAGAAATAAACTATTTATTTTTATAAATGAATTTTTATATTCAATAAGCAGACATACAAAATCTGTGGTTTTGATATGATCGGTTAAGTAGCGAGCTCAAATCTGTGATTTGGAGTGAGTCACTTACTCAGCGAGTACTCATTCGACAATAGGAGAAGGAGTTTCGTGGTTTTATAAAAATTGATTTTGGCCTTATCATTCGTATGATTATTGACAATATTAAAACAATTATATAAAATAAAGAAAGAATATTTATGAAATTGAATAATTATAAAATCAAAAAAATAAAAAACAGATAATTAATTTAAAACTGAATATTGTGGAAAAATAAGATTGTTTTCTTTGGCATAAATTTTAATTTGTTCATAAAGGGTACTTCACAATATATATTCAATAATGAGTGTTGGAAATCCTTTTTGATATAGCTTGAAAAGCCTCGAATCCTGACGGGTTTAGGGTTACAAAAGCATTTAATTTTTTTATAAGAAAGGGGTAGTAAAATGAGTAACGAAGTTCAAACTCAAGCAGGCGAAAGCCTAGAACGTGGTCTTGAAGAAAGACACATTAAAATGATGGCAATCGGTGGAGCTATCGGAGTTGGTTTGTTCCTGGGATCAGCAACAGCTATTCAGGCCGCAGGTCCAGCTATATTGCTTACCTATGCCGTTGCAGGAATAATTATATTTTTTATCATGCGTGCCCTTGGGGAAATGGCCGTTGAACATCCAGTTGCAGGTTCTTTTAGTGCATATGCGAACGATTACGTAAGTCCTCTTGCAGGATATCTAACAGGTTGGACATACTGGATAATGTGGGTTGTAACTTGCATGGCAGAAGTTACAGCAGTAGGTATTTACATAAACTTCTGGTTTCCAAACGTACCACAGTGGGTGTCAGCACTTATTGCCGTTTGTATACTTACTGTTGTAAACTTAACCGCAGCAAAAGCATTCGGAGAAATCGAATTCTGGTTTGCACTTATAAAAGTTGTTACAATAATTGCTATGATTGCAATCGGTTTAGCTATGATAATGTTTGGTTTGGGAAATAAAGGAGTACCAATTGGTATTTCAAACCTGACTGCTCACGGCGGTTTCTTCCCTAAAGGAATCATGGGACCTATATCAACATTGACTATGGTTTCCTTTGCTTTCGTAGGAGTTGAGCTTATCGGTGTTACAGCTGGGGAAGCAAAAAATCCTGAAAAAGTAATACCAAAAGCTATAAACAGCGTTTTTGTGCGAATAATGATATTCTATATTGGTGCATTGTTTGTTATAATGTCACTTTATGCTTGGGACAGCATAGGAACAACAGGAAGTCCTTTTGTTCTTACATTCTCTAAACTTGGCATAGCTGCAGCAGCTGGTATCATAAACTTCGTTGTACTTACAGCAGCAGCATCATCATGTAACTCAGGTATATTCACAACTGGACGTATGATGTATAACCTTTCACTGCAAGGACAGGCGCCTAAGTTCTTCTCAAAGCTTAGCAAAACTAACGTTCCTAAGAATGGAATACTTGCTTCAGTAGGATTTATGTTAATCGGAGTTATATTAAACTATGTTGCTCCTGGTAAAGCATTTACTTATGTTACAAGCGTAGGAACATTTGCAGGAATATTTGCTTGGTTCATGATTGTTTACACTCAGATTAAATTCAGAAAGAGTCTTACACCTGAACAGGTTAAGAAATTGAGGTTCAAAACAGTACTTTATCCAGCTTCAGGCATCATCACTATGATATTCCTAGTTGGTGTATTTGTTTCCATGTGCATGGGTGCAGATACAAGAATTCCAGCTATAGTTGGAATTGTATGGCTAGTGGTTTTAATTGCTGCTTGGTATGGAACTGGATTAAATAAAAAGAAAGCTACTAAACTGCTTAGTTAAGCTGTTTGGTTACTATGCAACTGTATTGAATAAAAATACTACTAATAATTAGTAGTTAAAATATAAGGGGTAAACTGTACCCTGTAGGATAGACACAGAAAAGAGGCTGTGCTACCCTATAGGGTACTTTTTATATTTATAATTCCGTAACTACAAGTAACAGGATAAGTATGAAACTTCTGTTAATATAGCAAAAGAATTAGGTACTTTTAAAGGAATATTTGTTGTAAATGGAGAAGATTATGAGGATGCACTTGCAGCAGCTTCAATTAAAGGGACAAGGGGGTAAAAATGAGAAAAAAGTTTTTTGTGATATTTTTAGTTTTGATATGTTTAATTACTATAGGTTTTAAACTTTTTACACAGAAAAATATAGAAAAGGTGCAAACTAAAAATACAACTAGTGAAAAGAAGAGTGAAAC
Source organism: Clostridium nitrophenolicum (assembly GCF_055391695.1). Lineage (NCBI taxonomy): Bacteria > Bacillati > Bacillota > Clostridia > Eubacteriales > Clostridiaceae > Clostridium > Clostridium nitrophenolicum. The sequence goes on along the minus strand of NZ_AP042469.1, from coordinate 3,178,467 downwards.
AATTGATGAAAAGTTAAAGAAAAGAATAGTATTAATAAATTCAGACAAAGACAAAGATGGCATAAAAGATCAGAAAGATATAGTTCTTGGAGCAAGAAAAGAAGCAGATAAGAAAGTAAAATATAAAGGAGACTATTATGTAGGTGGATATCCTCCGGAGAATGAGGGAGTATGTACTGACTTAGTATGGAGAGCATTTAAAGATGCAGGATATAATCTAAAAAATATGGTAGATGAGGATGTAAGAAATCATACTAGTGATTATAAGAGAGTTGAGGGAAAACCAGATACTAATATAGATTTTAGAAGAGTGCCTAATCTTTACGTCTATTTTAAAAAATATGCAACTAGTCTGACTACTGAGTTAAAACCTAACGATATAGAGAATTTAAAAGAATGGCAGCCAGGGGATATCATAACCTTTGATCACACTGAACACATAGCTATAGTTTCTGATAAAAGGAGAGCAGATGGGGTTCCGTATATAATACATAATGCACCGCCTTATGCTAGAGAAGGTGACGAAATTATGTATTGGATGCCAAAAATAACAGGTCATTTTAGATTTCCGAAATAAAGTCTCAAAATTTAATGGTTAGCAAGGCGTACCTAAGGTACGCCAAGGGCCTTCAGGAATTTTAATGAGCGCAGCAAATTTAATCTACCTAAAGGTATAGGAGTAGAATTAAGCAGGCAAATTATTATCTATTTTTGGCCTATATTCAGCAGGAAGTTTTTTTATCAAAGCCCAAACCAAAACTGATGATATAACCTTGTCTATAATATTTCCTGTAATTCTTGGAATAAAAGCTGAAGTGAAAATATCTGCACCAGATTTTCTAAGCCATAATACTAAAAAGTCATTTCCAGAACCTGTAACCCCACCATATAGCCAAACAGCAATAGGAGAACCTATTAGTGGGCAGACAATTGAAAGAATAAGTCCTGTTACCACAGCTGTGATTATGCCGTAGCCATACTTTTTAGCTATGTAGCCTACTAATAATCCAACAACTACATTTACTAAGAAAAACGGAATATCCTTAGGGCTAAAAATCATTCCTGTAATAATGTTAGACACTGCACCAACAGCGGCACCATACCAAGGACCAAAATACACTGCAGCAAAGATTGTTCCTATTGTGTCAAGAAAAATTAGAGGGATTTTTAGTTGTCCAACTAATGTTCCTAATACAATATTTATTGCAGCTGCAAATGCACAAAGTATAAGAGCAAAGTTTTTTTTATTTTTCATGTTTTTACCTCCGTTTTACATTGGTGTATAATTATTGCATTTAGTAAAGTATAATATAATAATTTTGAAAATTAAAATAGATATTATTTATAATACTGGATTAGTCTATTTAGAAAAATAATAGAAAAGTTTTCAATTTTTAAAACTAAACTATCCTAGATGTTGTATGATATTTGGTAAAGGGGATGAAGCTTATGAAAAGAACAAAAAATATTGTAATTTTAAGTCACTGTATATTAAATGTTAACTCAAAAGTAGAAGGATTATGTGAATTTGGCAATATATCCAATAGATTAATAAAATATTTAATGGACAATGATTATGGAATAATTCAACTTCCGTGTCCCGAACTTACCATGTACGGCATAAAAAGATGGGGACATGTTAAAGAACAATTTGATAATCCATATTATAGAAAACATTGCAGAAAGTTATTTGAGCCAATACTAGAACAAATAGAAGATTATATTAGTAATGGATACAAAATAGAGACATTAATAGCTGTAAAAGGCAGCCCCAGTTGCGGACATAATTTAACATGCTCTTCACCTGTATGGGGAGGAGAATTTATGGGTAAGGAAGATATTGAAAAAAAGATAAATGATTTAAAAACTATAAATAAACCAGGTGTCTTTATGGAAGAAATAGAACAGATGCTGATTGAGAAAAATATAAAAATAAATATTATAGATATGGATGAAGAAAATGAAGATATAACCATGAAGAATATAGCAGAGTTGTTAGGTAAGATAGAGATAAAATAACATTTCTCTCTTTCAAAAATTGGTTTATTTGTGATATAATACACATAAATCGTTGAAAGGTAGGTTAAGAGTTATGGGAGTAGGAACATTTCGTGCATAGCAAAGGCTATTGCACTATATAATTAAATATTGTATATAGCCTTTGCAAGTCCTAAACAATTTATTATTTAGGAGGTATGCAAATGGGCTATGTTAAAGCTGACGAAGTATTGCCAATAGAAATATTAAAGCAAATCCAGAACTATGTTCAAGGTGAAATAATATATATTCCTAAGGAAACATATAATAAAAAATCTTGGGGAGAAAATACAAATACAAAAGAAACATTGAACAAACGAAACGAACAAATTTATGAAGATTATAAAAAGGGATTTTCTGTTCTTGAGCTTTCTGAAAAATATTTCTTAGTTGAAGAAAGTATAAGGCGAATACTTAGAAAAAAGAATAAAGAAGATTCTTATTAGTAAAAAGTGTGTTGTGCGTACAACACACTTTTTTTATAAACATTTATGTTGTAGTAACAAGTAAAACAACTTGTTAAAATTAGATACAGATATTCACATGATGGGAGGTGTAATAAGATGGTGATTCTTGAAATGGAAAACATACAGAAAAGCTTTGGAGAAAATATATTGTTTCATTTCTCTAAACTAGTAATCAATAAAAACGACCGTATTGGTCTTATAGGACTAAATGGAAGTGGAAAAACTACTCTGCTAAAAATAATTTCAGGTGATACTGATATAGATACTGGCATAGTAAAAAAATATGGAGAAATTTCTTATTTCAAACAATTTGATACCTTTAATAACACAGCAGAAAGAAAATTATTAAAAGAATTTGAGGTTCAAAAAAAAGAAGATAATAACTTTGTAAGTGGTGGCGAGAAAACTCGTTTACGACTGGCAGAAGCACTTAGCAAATCGGTACATTTGATTTTATTGGATGAACCTACCTCTAATCTTGATTTAAATGGAATTGAATTATTAAAAAATAAGTTATCTAATATAGATTCTTTTGTGTTGATTACCCATGATACGGAATTACTCAATCAAGTGTGCAATCGGATCATAGAAATTAGAAATAATACATTATACGATTACCAAGGGAATTTTGATGATTATAAAACACAAAAAGAATTAGAACTTGAAACTCAAAAAAGTGAATATTTAAATTATACAATGGAGAAAAAAAGGTTAGAAGAAGCTTATGTAAACAAGAAAGAAAAAGCAGCAAAAATAACGAAAAAGCCCAAAAAGATTAGCAATTCAGAATATAAAACAAGAAATTATGTAGCCACAAGTAGGTCAAATGGTGGCAGGCAAAAAAGTATGCAGAAATCAGCTAAAGCTATTCAATCAAGATTAGAACATTTAGAAGTAAAAGAGAAACCTATTGAGCAAGCACAAATAAAATTAAATTTTAGCTTAACTAATCCACCTAAAAATAGAATTATCATAAGATCAGATAACTTATCATTTTCATATTCTAATAAGACAATTTTTAAAGATACTTCATTTATGATAAAAAATGGAGGAAAAATAGCTGTAATTGGGAAAAATGGAAGTGGAAAAACTACTTTATTAAAACTTATTGAAAAGAGATTACCTTCTATTCAAATTGTACCCAAAGCCAAGATTGGATTTGTTTATCAAGAATTTGAAAATTTAAGTGAAAAAAAGACTATTTTAGATACTGTTTTGGAAAGTAGTATTCAAACAGAAAGTGTTGTTAGAAATACTTTGGCAAACTTGCTATTTAACGATTATGATATAAATAAACCTGTTTCTGTTTTGAGTGGTGGAGAAAAAATCAGATTATCTCTGGCAAAACTATTAGTTTCAGAGATTAATGTCCTTATTCTTGATGAACCTACTAACTATTTAGATGTTCCATCAGTAGAAGTATTAGAACGTGTATTGAAATGCTATGAGGGAACAGTAATTTTTGTATCCCATGACAAAAGATTTATAAATACATTGGCTACTAATATTCTCGAACTATCCGAACAGAAAATAAAATATTTTGATGGTAACTTAAAGGATTACAATAGCTATAAGTTAAATAGAAAAAATGTTGTTCCAGCAGAAAAAACATTACTTGAGCTAAAAAGAATACAAATAATAGAAAAAATATTATCAGCAGCACCTGATGAAAAAGAAAAATTAGACAAAGAATACTTCGAAATAATTAAACAACTAAATATGCTTCAAAACAAATAAGGAAGTGAGAGTTAATCTTCCATCACTTCCTTTGCTTTTAAGATTCCACTCTATTAGTTCACCGCTCTTATATCGTGGATTTTTTATATACGATTCATTATTTGAAGTTCCATGAAATAACCATACTTAGAGGACGCAGATAAATCAACCATTTTTGATACTAAAAAAGCTGAATCATCTATTTTTATATTCTTGATATTTGCATATCTAGTTAAATTCCTTAGTGCTACCATAGTATTCTCTTCTGAATAAAGAAAGCGCTCAGTAATATAACGGCCCTCACGGAGGGTTTTTGAGCTTAATCCAGGTATCTTTTTATCAGAAAATACACCAAACCCCTTTACATGCAGCTCTTGGGTTTTCTCATATTCTGATAAAGAAAATAGTAGGCACATCGTATTATTTTCCTTATTGTCTATGTTAATTATATTGCTAATGTTTCTAGTTACATATTTATCAATATCATAAATAGAAGTATCTAACTCAATATAATAAAAACTGCGACTCATAAGATATTGTTCATATACTTCAATTTTCTCAGGGTATTTATTTTTATATTTAATATCAGCAATTAAAGTATCTGTAAGCTGTCTTGAATATTTAAGGGCAGCTATTTTTTGATCTAATTGATCTTTATGTGATTCTAAAAGAGCTAGTAATTTCCCATTCTCTTTATCTTCATCCAATAATTTTTTTACATCTTCTAATGGAATGCATAAGGTTTTATTTAAATAGCGAATAACATCAATGATAAAAAATTGATCGTAACTAAAATAACGATATTTTGTATCAGGAGATATATAACATGGTTTTAGTAAATCTAACTGATCATAATGACGCAATGCCTTAGCCGATATCTTTAAAAAACGAGCTACTTCACCTATTGTATATAAATTTGTCATTTTTTTCACTCTCCGCTGTTGACTTTGCCCTTATAGCAAAGTTTATAGTTATAGTATAAATTAAGATTTGCAAATCAGTCAAGAAATTTGGAGGTTAACATGAGTAAAATCAATATTCTAGTAGATGGTATAGAATTATATGCAGATGAAAATAAAACAATCATGGAAGTGGCTGAGGAGGCTGATATTTATATTCCCCACCTTTGTCATCATCCTGACTTGCCCGATGTTGGTGGATGTAGATTATGTGTTGTTGAAATACAAGGCAGAGATGAAGCTCAAACAGCCTGTACTACGAAAATCGAACAAGGAATGATAGTAAAAACAAAATCTGAAAAATTAGATAAAATGAGAAGATTATCAATGGAATTGATGTTGGCAAATCATGTAGACGATTGCACAACATGTCCTAAATATCTAAAATGCGAATTACAATCATTAATTCAATACTTAGGTGTCAGTACCTCAAGACTAAGACGAACGCTAAATGCAGTACCTGTTGATACAAATAATCCGCTAATTATTCGTGATTTAAATCGATGTGTTGCCTGTGGCAGATGTGTTAGAGTATGTCAAGATATCAGAGGTGTAGAAATTTTAGGACTGGACAAAAATGAAGAAGATAGAGCATATGTGGGAATCAAAGGTAACTTATCCTTAGAAGATGCAAATTGCCGTTTTTGTGGTGCCTGTGTTGAAGTTTGTCCTACAGGAGCATTACAAGATAAAAAGGGTATCTTTAAAGAAGGAAATAGAGATGAGGTATTAATACCTTGTAAGCAAGAATGTCCAGCAGGAATTAACGTTCCTAAATATGTTCGTTTTATAAAGGAAGGTAATTTTGAAGAAGCAGCGGCAGTTATTCGTGAAAAGGCACCATTCCCAAAATCTCTAGGACTTGTCTGTATGCGTTTTTGTGAATCTGCCTGCCGAAGAAAAGAAATAAATGGAGCAGTATCAATTCGTGATCTAAAAAGATTTGCAGCTGAAAGTGACTCTTACAAGTGGAAAAAGAACTCCTTTAAAAAGGAAAGTACTAATAAAAAAGCTGCTATCATAGGAGCTGGACCAGCTGGGTTAACTGCTGCTTATTATCTTGCAAAATTAGGACATGCAATTGATATATACGAGAAACTTCCTGTTGCAGGGGGAATGCTGTCAGCAGGTATTCCAGATTATAGATTACCAAGAGGTGTTGTGGAATCAGAAATTGACATTATCCGTGAAGCTGGGGTAAATATTATTACAAACAGCAAAGTTGAATCGATGCAAGTCTTGAAGAATAAAGGATATGATGCAATTTTAATTGCTGTAGGAACAGATAAAGGAGTACGTATTCCAATTCCAGGTTCTGACTTAAAAGATGTCTATGTGAATATTGATTTCCTAAGAAGAGATTTAATAAATTTAGATATTAATATGAAAAAATCAGTAGTTGTTTTAGGAGGCGGTAATGTAGCCTTTGACTGTGCAAGGTCAACAAAAAGACTAGGATGTGAGAGCATATCTGTTGTTTGTTTAGAAGGGGCAGATAACATGACTGCCAGCGTTGAGGAAATAGAGGAAGCTAAAGAAGAAGGAATTCAAGTTTATAATAGCAGAACTTTTGTAAAGATTGAAGAAGCGGAAGGAAATGTTGCCGGAATTGTATGCCAGGAAGTAGAAAATTTCTACTTTGATGAAAATAAAAAGCTGGTTTTAAAGACGAAAGAAGGCTCAGAGCACTTAATTCCTGGAGAAATGATAATTTTTGCAACAGGACAAAGAGCGGATCTTACAGCTTTTGAAGAACTAAAACTTAATCCAAGAGGATTGGTAGACATTGATGATTGTTTTAAAACTAATATTGAGGGAGTTTTTGCCGTTGGAGATGCAGTTACTGGAACAGCTTCTGTTATTCAGGCAATAGCTGGTGCAAGAAAAGCAGCATCGAACATGGATGTATATTTAGGCGGAGATGGAATTATAGAAGAGACATTATCTTCAGAACAGACTTTAAATGGAAAAATAGGAATGGAAGAAGAATTTGCTAAAAAAGAATGTAGTAAGTATAAATGTATTTCAGTTGATAAAAGGATTGATAATTTTGATTTAATGACAGTTGGGATGGATGGAAAAACAGCAGAATGTGAGGCATCTAGATGCCTTCAGTGTGACTTGCGTCCTCAACTTAAAAAATCAAAATTCTGGACAGAGTATAAGGTAAAGTAAAAAGGCGGTGAAAAAATGTCAATGGAGAATATAAAGATATCCGGTCATGGAATTAAAAATAACAGTGTATTAGATAGATGGAAAAGTAGAGAATGGAAAGAACTAGCTTGTCTTTTTATTGAGGATAGGAGGCAAAGTGAAAACATTAAGTATTTGTTAGAAAACTATATGAACCAAGTCATTGATGGAATTAAGATATGCATGAATGAACTTAGAATAGAAAAATGCAAAATTTATCTTAGTAAATGTTATGCTGAATTTTTAAATGAATTAGATAAATATGGATTAGAAGTAGTTTTAGTTGATAATAAAAAAGACTTTGAAAAAGAAATATTTGATGGAGATACTCTTGTTCATCATTCAGAAACTCTATTAGCTCTTAGTCGTTCTCTCTCTGAGGAAAACTATATCCCTAGAAAAATAATAACACTAACAGGAGATGTTAAAAGCTCAGGGATATATGAAATTCCCTTTGAAGTATCTTTAAGAGAAATTATTAATCAATATGGTAATGGTACTAAATCTGAAAAAGCAATTAAATTTGTACAAGTTGGTGGAAACACAGGTGCTGTTTTTAGCGAAGAAGAGTTAGATACACCATTCTTATATTCTAATCTGATGGGTTACGGTACAATGCTTGAGACTGCAAAGATTGAAGTTTATAATTCAGATTCATGTATTGTAAAATGGTCCTTTGAAAAAATGCTCCAAAATAGCAAAGAAAGCTGTGGTAAATGTGTATATTGTCGAGAAGGTATTTATCAGCTTTATCGAATAGTTAAGGATGCAACAGAGGGAAAAGGAAGAGATGGAGATATTAATTTAGCTTTTGAGCTGTGTGAAACAATGAAAGCTGGAACACTATGTGATTTTGGGAAAAGTGCAGCTAACCCTTTATATACAGGAATTAATAAATTCGGAGATGAATTTGAAAAGCACATTGATAGAAAGATATGTGATACATTGAGTTGTATTTCTTATGCTAATTATTTCATTGACCCGAAAGATTGTAATGGTTGCGGAGAGTGTACTAATTGTCCTCAAAATGCAATCAAGGGTGGAGAAAAGTTGATCCATGTTATCAATCAGGATTCTTGCGATAAATGTGGAAAATGTGAAGAAGTTTGTACTGCAAAAGCAGTAAAAAGATATGGGAGAATAAAACCACAATTGCCTATAGAACCTATAGAGGTTGGAAGCTTTAAAGAAGGCGGATTAGGCGAAAAGAAAGGTCTTGGAAGAAGAAAGAGAAAATAGCTATAAAATATTTATATATAATTCAGGAGGTAAGAAAAATGCGCGAAATGGAAACAGATGTAATTGTTATAGGTGGTGGAGCAGCAGGAATGGCAGCAGCTATTTCAGCTGCAGAACAAGGTGCAGAGGTTATTGTATTTGAAAAGGCAAATACAACTGGTGGATGTGCTAACATGGCAATGGGACTCTTAGGAGTAGAAACAAAGATGCAAAAAGAAAGACTTGTTGATTGTACAAGAGAGGGAGCCTTTCAAAAATTTATGGATTACACACACTGGCGTTCTGATGCTAGGTTAGTAAAAAATTATATTTATAAATCAGCTAGTACAATTGAATGGTTGGAAGACATGGGTGTAAAATTTGCATTACCATCAAAATATTTTCCAGGATCAGAAGCAACTTGGCACATTGTTCAACCAAAAACAGGAGCACCTGGACTTAGAGCGGCTGCAACTATGATTAAAGCTATGACAGACAGGGCAGAAGAATTAGGAGTTAGAATTTGCTTAGAATCACCAATTCAGAAATTAATTAAAGAAGATGGCGAGGTTATTGGTGTCATTGCAAAGGATAAGGATGGAGAAATTACAGCATATGGTTCAGCAGTTATTATTGCAACAGGCGGATTTGGTGACAGTCCTGAATTTATTAAAAAGTATACAAGATTTGAATGGGGAAAGGATCTATTTTCTTATAGAATTCCTGGACTTACAGGTGATGGAATCAGCATGGCATGGGAAGCTGGCGCAGCAAGAGATAGAATGGATATGGAATTAGTTTTCTTTGCACCTAATACAGGTGGATATGCCCCAATTGAGCTTCCATTTAGACAACCAAATCTTTTTGTAAACCTAGATGGAGAAAGATTTTACGATGAATCTGTAGTTGAAAATCCTGTATTTTCAGTTAACGCTATATGTAGACAAAAGAATAGAATTGCATTCTCAATTATAGATGATAGTATCATGAAAGAATATGAGAAAAATGGTTTAGATTTAATAAATGTTGTTACTTCCAATATTAGCATGGATGATTTTAAACAAGAAATGGATGAACTTATTAAAAACGGAAATGATGTTTTATTTATTGCAGACTCTATTGAAGAATTAGCAGAAAAAACAGGAATTGATAAAAACGGACTTGTGAAAACACTAAATGAATATAATGAGTGTTGTAAATCAAGGGATAATATATTCAATAAAAATCCAAAATACTTAAAACCATTAATAGGGCAAAAATATTATGCTTTAAAATTTGCACCAAGTGCATATGGAAGCTTAGGTGGAATCAAAATTAACTACAAGACAGAAGTAATAGATACAGAAGACAAAGTAATACCAGGTTTATTTGCAGCAGGAACAGATGCAAACTCTATATGTAACCCAGACTATGTATTTGTTCTTCCAGGAAATACATTAGGATTTGCAGTGAACTCAGGCAGAATGGCTGGTGAAAATGCAGTTCAGTATATTAAAGAGCATTTTACAGAAGAATAGAAAAGGCTAATTACTAATGAATCAATGATTTAGAAAGCCTTAAATCTAAACTGAAACCCATGATAGTAGGGCGAACCTTTGAGGTCAGCCTTACTATCATGGGTTGCTTTATAAATTCAATAGAGTAACACTTTATTACTTTTGATCCTCAAATCCATTTCTGATAACTTTATATTCACCAGTTTCTACATTTAAATCATAAACACTAAAATTTGTATTTATATCAAATCCGTCATAATGCACAGCAATGTTTAGTGAAGCTGAGCCTTCTTCACCACTTACTATTCGGTGAAAAACTCCTTTTGACCAAACTAAAATTGCACCGCCTTCATAAATAAGTTCTCCATTTTTTAATATTTTATCAGGAGTTACGGTAAAGTGTTCTACTTTACCATGTTCTTTAGTATAAATGTCAACTTCTCTACGACCATGAAGAACTATTAAATTGTCATCTTGATGTTGGTGCATATACCATGGGTATTCTACATCTCCTACTGGGCCAGGTGAAACTGCTGCTTTTTTATGGATTACTCTATCAATAGAATCAACCTTTGAAATCATATCCATAGGAAATAAATCAAAAGTTACACCTGGTGTATTACGAAAATTTCTTAGCTTAATGATTTTATACATGTCTTTAACTTCTTCAATAATGTTTGACATAATAACTCCTTTCTAATATAAATTGTTAATAATAAGGTTCTGAAACTAAGGAAAGATATAGACAATATTTATGCAGAGTCTTTAGTACTTCAAAATTATATGCAAAATCTTTAAAATACATGCCAACTATATTTGTAAATATATAACCTCCAAATAACAGTAAGTTATCTGGAGGTTGTCTTTTTCTAATAAGAGTTCAGTTAATTTAATAGTATTTAAAAAAAATACTTGACTTGGAGTTAACTCCAAGTGGTAGAGTTTATATAGCAGGAGTGAACGCACTTGTCTGCATTAATGAAATTATTCCAGAAAATAAGTAAAAATGAAGGGGGAAATATAGATATGGAAAAGAAAAAATTAGGATTTGGATTTATGCGTCTACCAGTAAAGAACCAGGATGATCCAGAAAGCATTGATATGGATACATTAAATAAAATGGTAGATACTTTTTTAGAAAGAGGCTTTACTTATTTTGATACAGCTTATATGTATCATATGGGTAAGAGTGAAATAGCTATCAGAGAGGCTTTAGTAAAACGTCATAATAGAGATACTTTTACCTTAGCGACAAAATTACCAACAATGTTTTTAAAAACAAAAGAGGATCAGGAAAGAATTTTTAACGAACAGTTAGAAAAATGTGGTGTAAATTATTTTGATTACTATCTTCTTCACAATCTTGGTATAACAAATTATGAAACAGCAAAAAAATTTGATAGCTTTGCATTTGTTCAGGAAAAGAAAAAAGAAGGAAAAATTAGACAGGTTGGATTTTCTTTTCATGATAATGCGGATTTATTAGATGAAATCCTAACAGCACATCCGGAAGTAGATTTTGTTCAATTACAGATTAACTATTTGGATTGGGATAATGAGAGCATTCAATCAAGGAAATGCTACGAGGTAGCAAGAAAACATAATAAACCGGTTATTGTTATGGAACCTGTAAAAGGTGGTACCCTTGCGAAAGTGCCTGAAAAAGCAGAGCAATTATTTAAAGAGTATCATCCTAATATGTCAATACCATCGTGGGCTATTCGTTATGCTGCAAGCCATGAGGGAATTATGATGGTATTAAGTGGGATGTCTAGCATGGAACAGTTACTGGATAACATAGGATATATGCAAGAGTTTAAGCCTTTTGTACAGGAAGAATATGATATTGTAAAAAAGGCTGTGGAGATTATTAACGAAGCAATTGCTATTCCATGTACAGCTTGTCAGTACTGTGTGGAAAAATGTCCGAAAAACATAGATATTCCGAAGTATTTTGCATTATACAATACAGAAAAACAATCTTTGAAGACCGCGTTTTCTATACAAAGACTATATTACGATAACTATACAAAAACACGTGGTAAAGCATCAGAGTGTATCGGATGCAAACAGTGTGAAAGAAATTGTCCACAGCATATTGAGATTACAAAAGGTTTAAAGGATGTGGCTGATACCTTTGAAACAGAACTTCCTCTCCGCAGATAGAAGTCATTTTTAATTCAGAGAAAAACATATTGACTTGGAGATAACTCAAAGTGATATGCTTAGTTAGGGGGTGTGTAATTTGGAATATCGAATTTTAGGAAGAACAGGAATTAAAGTAAGTGCCATTGGTATTGGCGGTGAAGGATTTGAAAATAAAAGTTATGAAGATTGCGAAGCAATTATTGATTGTGCAATTAAAGAAGGTATTAATTTTATTGATATATATAACTCAAATCCTGAAGTTAGAAGCAACGTTGGTAAAGCGTTAAGTAAATATCCTAGAAGCAGTTTTGTTATTGAAGGACATTTATGTTCCACTTGGGATGAAGGACAATATAGACGTACTAGGGATTTTAATGAAGTAGTCAATGCATTTGAAGATTTTTTAGCTAGAATGCAGTTAGACTATGTGGATATAGGGATGATTCATTATGTTGATGATCAAAAAGATTTTGATAACATTTTTAATGGAGAAATAATTAAATATGCAAAAAGATTAAAAGAAAAGGGGATTATTAAATCTTTAGGAATATCAACACATAATACAGACATTGCCTTTAAAGCAGTGGAAACAGGAATAATTGATGTAATTTTATTTAGTATCAATGCTGCTTATGATATGTTACCAGCTACTAAGGATGTATACGAACTATTTGAAGAAAGTACTTTTAAAGACAGAGCTTATGAAGGTATTGATCCAAAACGTGATAAGTTATATAGAACTTGCGAAAATGAGGGCGTTGCTTTAACTGTTATGAAAGGATATGCTGCTGGAGTGTTATTAAGTGACAAACAATCACCTTTTGAAAAAGCACTGACACCAGTGCAATGTTTACATTACTGTTTAACTAGACCAGCAGTTGTTTCCGTAATGGTTGGAGTATCTAATACAGATCAAGTATTTGCAGCGACTGCTTATACTACTGCAAGTAATAAAGAAAAAGATTATAGTGAAGTTCTTGCAAATGCCCCAAGAAGTTCATTTAGCGGACATTGTATGTATTGTGGACATTGTGCCCCATGCTCGAAAAAGATAGATATTGCATCAGTAAATAAATATTTGGATTTAGCATTAATTCAAGAAGAGGTTCCTGAAACATTAAAGAATCATTATGACTTATTAGAACAGCACGCAAGTGAGTGTATAGAATGTGGGTTATGTATGAAAAACTGCCCATTTGGTGTAGATATCATTAATAAGATGAAACAGGCAGTTAAACTGTTTGGCAATTAAACAAAGGAGGGGCTTTTCTATGACGATTGCAGAAGTAAGTAAAAGATTTAACCTTTCAGCAGATACGCTGCGATATTATGAGCGAATTGGCTTAATTCCACCAGTGAATCGAAATGCAAGCGGAATCAGGAACTATACAGAAGAAGATTGTAATTGGATTCATTTTATAAAATGTATGCGTAGTGCAGGACTTTCCATTGAAGTCTTAGTAGAGTACGTAAGTATGTTCCAGCAAGGAACTTCTACAATCAAGGCTAGAAAAGAACTTTTGATAGAACAACGTAGTCAGCTTGCTGAAAAAATTAAAGAAATGCAGCAAACGTTGGAACGTTTGGATAAGAAAATTGATGGATATGAAGAAAGAGTATTGATAAAAGAAGAACAATTGAAAAGAACGGATAACTAATAATTGATAAATAGAGAATTAAATGGCGATTTCTCAAAAATCGAGATTGCGGGAACTTTCGAAAATGAACTTAAATTCTGAGTATGAAGTAAAAACAGTAGAAATCTTAAAGAATATTCCAATAAAGACTGGAATAGTACAATTTGAAACAACTACGCCTACAGGAGCAGCAATACTGGTAGCAAACGCTCATGAATTTACTCAAAAGAAGCTCCAATTATTGATTCAATTAAATTTAATCCAGAAAATAGATGCTATCTTTGCAAAACTGCAGTGTTTAGTATGATATTATCTATTGCTAAAGAACAAGGATATGATTATGTAACTTTAGATTTAGAAGGATATAGAGTAGGAAGCTTTAATGAAACTATTGCCCCAAAAGTCAATTAAGAGAATTAATATTAACATGCTTAAAAATGAGATTTTAAAAAGGGTTGTTTTAAAATCTCATTTTGTTTTCTTAACTGTATCTATTAGGTTGATGGCTATGGAGCTTTAGACTAATTAAAAATACTTAACTTATCATTCCATAAAGCATTTTAGTTGCTACAGCTAGAGACATAGTAACAAAGATTGGTTTTATGAGTTTTGCGCCCTTATTTAAAGCAACCTTTGTCCCTAATCTTGCACCTATTATCATAAATAAGGCTACTGGTATACCTATTTTATAATCAATTTGTCCTCGTAATGCAAACATACCTAAAGATGCAATATTACTTACAAAGTTTAAAACTTTTCCGTTTCCGCCAGCACGAGTAAAATCAAAAGAAAATATGCTTATAAGTCCGAATATCAAGAATGAACCTGTACCAGGGCCGAAAAAACCATCATAGAAACCTAGGGATAATGCAAGGATAATTCCAAGTAAAATATTCTTTTTAGTAAGACCTTGAAAGTTATCTTCAGTTCCTATGTTCTTTGAAAATAGGCTATAAATGCTAACAAGTAGTAGAAGTACTAGTACTATGGTATTGAGGTGCTTTGCATTGATATTAAGAACAGTATTTACACCTAAAACAGCACCTATAAAGGTAAAAGGAGCTAAAAACTTTAGAAGCTTAAAATCTACCTTACCAGATTGAGCAAATTTAATAGAACTTGTAAAGGAAGCACAGGAAGAAGAAAACTTGTTTGTCCCTAATGCTAAATGAGGAGGAATACCTGCCATTAAGAATGCAGGCATACTTATAATTCCGCCGCCGCCAGCTATAGAATCTACAAAGGCAGCACAAAATCCAGCTGCACATAAAAATATTAAGTTATTGATCAAGAATATACACTCCTTTAATAATTATACTAATCTTCATATCTGAACCATATTTTTTGGATTACAACTTTTCTTAATTTGATTACAATTGAGATATCTCCATTGTTACTTTTAAGAATTTATCAATATCCGCAGTTGAATTACAATGTAATGGTGCAACTCTAATAGCACCATCTAAATTGAAAGACTCAAGCATTCTCTTTGAATATGGGCTAGAAATCAATCTGTCATATACAATGACGCTTCTTTTTTCATATTCTCTAACTGCTTGTGAGTAGCCTATATTATCAAAGCCAATTGCAATTATAAAATCTCTTTTTGTAAGATCTTCGTAATCAAAGAATACTTTAACACCTTTCATATTTCTAAGTCCGGTAATTTCATTAGTGCCGTTAAGCATCCTAGCCATTAATGCTCTTTCTTGTAGAGTAATTTTTGTCATACCACAAGCAAATAATTCACGTCTGTCACTACTATCAATAAATTTGCTGCCAATCCAACATACATAGTTTACTATTTCAGTAACTACAGCAAATTGTGATGGAGCAGGACTACCTAGTTCCCATACATCAGCTTCTTTAGAAATTAATTTATGGTGTGGAAGTTCTGCTACTCTCTCAGATAGCCAAGCAATTCCTAAGCCTCTACAACCAAAGAATTTGTACGGAGCAAAGCTAATAGCATCAACAGGAGTTTTTTGAAGATCTATTAAAGCATGTGGGGTATGCTGTACTGCATCTACAATAATATATAAATCAGGTTTAATTTTACGAGCTTTTTTTATTATATTCTCAATATCATAGATAGCACCTGAAATGTTTGACGCATACATTACACTTAAAAGGCATGTATCTTTATCTATTAATTTAATAATTTCATCAACATTTACTCCACCTGTGACAGGGTTGCTTTTTGCCACCCTAAGTTCCTTGTCTAATTTTTTAGCATAATACTCGATTGAGTCATATGCTGAAGGATGTTCCAGTATAGATGTCACCATATTTGTGCCACTAATATTTTCAGCAATAGCTCGTACTATATCAAACATAGCTTGAGAAGCTGTTAGTGATGTAAAAACACTACCGCCTTTTGAATTGAAAATAGTTCTTACATCATTAATTCCATCTTCTAGAATTTTTTGTAAATATGATGCCGTTTTATGAATAGGGCCCGGATAATCTGGAATAGCATCAATTTTGGTAAATTGTTCTACTGCTTTTTTAAGTCTGAAAGAGCCTCCAGCGTTACCGAAAAAAAGCCTTTCACCAATATTATGGTCAGTATCTACATAGTAAAAACGTTCTTTAATTTCTTTTAATAGCTCATTTGAAAATAATTCTCCATTTTTTATGTTACTCATTTTATACATCTCCTTTTAAAGTATTGATACTTTATTTGATTGTACCATGGTAAAATGATATAATCTAATTCATATGTTTATATAATTATTATATAAATTTAATTATAGTCGGGAGATAGTAAAATGTTTCAAGGAATGAACTATGTATACGAAGTTTATAAAGAAGGTAGCTTTTCAAAAGCTGCAAAAAATCTTTATATCAGTCAACCAGCACTAAGTGCATATATCAAAAAAATAGAAACAGATATAGGAGTTTCTTTGTTTGATAGAAGTACCACACCAATACATTTAACTGAACCAGGGGAAATGTATATAAAGGCTATCCTTCAGGTCAAAGCCATTGAAAATAATCTTGAACAGTACTTTCAAGATATAATGAATCTAAAAACAGGAAAAGTTTCTATTGGTGGTTCAAATTTCTTTTGTTCATATGTACTTCCTGATATAATAGCAGAGTTCAAAAAACAACAACCAGGTATAACTGTAGATTTATCTGAAGTCAATTCCCTTGGTTTAAAGGAAGAACTGATGAAGGAGACAATTGATTTAGGAATAGAGTGTTGTTATTTAGATACAAAGCACTTTGAAAATCACGTAATTGGCAGAGAAAATATTATTTTAGCGGTTCCAGGAAATTATAAAATCAACGATGAATTAATTGCCTATCGCTTATCCTTTCAGGATATAGCAGAGAATAAACATCTGTCCCCTGATTTTCCATCTGTGCAGTTAAACAAATTTGCAAATGAGCCCTTTATTATACTTAAAAAAGGTAATGATATGTATACACGTAGTATAAAATTATGTCAAAAAGCTGGATTTGTACCAAAAGCGGTAATGTATATAGATCAATTAATGACATCTTATCATATTGCTTGTAAAGGTATAGGAATTGCATTCATACGAGATTCTTTAGTAAATCATGTGAACTTTAATCAAGATATTTGTTTCTATAAACTAGCGGGCGAGCTTTCTAGTAGAGAACTGGTTTTGATACGAAAAAAAAATCGATATTTATCGAGAAGTGTTGATGCATTCATAAATTCGATTACATCTTTTTTTCAAGGTTAGATGTTATTAGAGGTGCAAAAGTAGTTATAGTAATTGCAGGAATGGAAGGAGCTTTAGCTAGTGTTATAGGCGGTCTTGTGGACAAACCTGTGATAGCTGTTCCGACAAGTGTTGGCTATGGAGCCAACTTTGGAGGAGTTGCAGCTTTATTGTCCATGTTAAATAGTTGTGCTAGTGGTGTAAGTGTAGTAAATATAGATAATGGATTTGGTGCAGCGTATAATGCTAGTATAATTAATAAGTTATAAGTTAAGGTTCAGATAGAGAGAAATAAATATAAGCTATAAAACATTAATTGTAAATAAAGTAAAAAGTAGTTGATTGATATGCTTAAATAATATAGATTTGGTGTTATAATTTTTGTAGGTAATGTTTTTCATTATTCAAATGGAAAACATACAAAACCTTTTTACTGAAAAATTAATATTTTTGTATTAGAGGAGAAGATTATGAGACAGAATGCTAAATCTGAAATAATTGACTCATTTAAACAATTATTAAACAAGAAATCTATAGATAAGATTACAGTGAAGGGAATTTGTGAACATTGTGATGTAAACAGGCAGACTTTTTATAATCACTTTACTGATATTATGGATGTTTTTAAATTCATATTTCTTGAGGAATTATCAATAGAAATTGCACAAAACAGAACCTTTGAAACCTGGGGTGGTGGGTTCCTGGCTACAATGAATTATCTGAAGAAAAATTCGAAAATAATTTTACATGTATATAATTCTTCTTATTGGCCTGAAGCCAATACCTACATTACAGATCTTTCTAACAGGTTGCTGGACGATGTGGTTGAAGAGTGTGTTGAAAAAATGGGAGTAAAATTAAAGGAGAAAGATCAAAAGTTCATCGTTAATTTTTATAGACATGTGTTTAATGGGTTGATGATAGACTGGGTAAGTCAAGGAATGAAAGAGGAACCAGAAATTATACTTAAAAAGCTTTTGATCATGATAACAGGAAGTATTCCCCGCTCTGTGGCTGCCTTTGTAAAAGAAGAAATAAAAAAATAATTTTCGCAGAAAGAAGAAGGTGTTCAAAATAGACACTTTCTTTTTTTTGTCTATTGAAGAGTTCTTTACAGAAATTGTAAAATGAATTTAATAGAACACTAAATGTTTATATTAAGGAGGTTACGACATGTTTGTTTTTAACTACACCAATGGCGCATCAGCATTAAGTGTATGGGGTATTTGGGTAATTGTTTTTGCAGCACTCTTTGGCTTTAATGAAATAGCACGCAGATGGAAATATGTTGGTTTTTTCTGTTTTGTTATTTTACCGATAATACTATCAATATTATGGGTTACGGTATTAAGTGACACAACTTATACAGACTGGTTCCATTTGGCAAAGGTGTATTCTTCTACAGCTGGATGCATAGGTTTTTGGTGCATCAGACATGTTAAATGGAAAAATAAATTCACAGGTAAAGAATGGAGATTATCTGATAAAAAATGGGCTTTATGTTTCCCACCACTTATCCTTACTATCAACATTATAGAGGCAGTACTTCGTGATTTCCAAGTTGGTATCCAATATCCAATGGGAGGGAATTTAGTAGACGAAGCCATGTATGTACTTGGTGGTCCCTGGAATTTCATGAATGGTATAGCAGGTATCCTGAACATCATAACTATAACCGGATGGTTTGGAATTTGCATAAAAAAATGTACTGCTAAAGATGGCAGCAAAGATATGCTGTGGCCTGATATGTTGTGGTTTTGGATAATAGCTTATGATTTATGGAATTTTGCTTACACATATAATTGCCTGCCAGGTCATGCTTGGTATTGCGGTTTTGCTTTGCTATTAGCTCCAACCCTTTGTGCATTTACTGTAGGAAAAGGGGCGTGGCTGCAGCATCGTGCACAAACTCTGGCCATATGGTGTATGTTTGCACAGACATTCCCATCATTCATTGATAAGGGTGCCTTTGCGGTTTCGTCATCCTACAATACAGTGCCACTATTTGCATTTAGTTTTGCAGCATTAACTGCAAATATAGCAGTACTTGTTTATATGATTTACAAAGTAGTTAAAACGAAGAGAAATCCTTATCTTAGCGAGCTTTACACAGATTTGAAAGGATATAAGGAAGTCAAAGTACTTGCAGAACAAAGATCATTACAACAGGATAATGTTTTTTATCATTAAATCAGAATTTATAGCCATAATTAGGCAAATTAGCTTTTGGTTTATTATCCTTAGAATAAATCTATATAATCTGGTTATATGGTAGTATTTAGGAGGTGCTTTCAATGTATTATAGTAATGGGAATTATGAAGCATTTGCTCGTCCTTTAAAACCAGCTGATGTGGATAAAAAATCTGCATATTTAGTTGGAGCAGGTTTAGCTTCCCTGGCAGCTGCATGTTTTTTAGTACGTGATGGACAAATGAAGGGTGAGAACATTCACATTCTAGAAGAACTTAATATCTCTGGAGGAGCCTGCGACGGTATTAAGAACAGCGAAAAAGGCTTTATTATTCGTGGTGGCCGTGAAATGGAGAATCACTTTGAATGTCTGTGGGATTTGTTCCGTTCTATTCCTTCTATTGAAACAGAGGGTGTTTCTGTTTTAGATGAGTATTATTGGTTGAATAAAAAGGACCCAAATTACTCTTTGATGAGAGCAACTGTAAATAGAGGTGAGGATGCCCGTACCGATGGGAAGTTTGGATTAAGTGAAAAAGCTTCTAAGGAGCTTGTGAAGCTTTTTATGACTAGGAATGAAGATTTGTATGATAAGAAAATTTCTGATGTGTTCTCAGATGACCTTATTAATTCTAACTTCTGGCTATATTGGAGATCCATGTTTGCCTTTAGAGAGTGGCACAGCGCATTGGAAATGAAACTATACCTTCAGAGATTTATTCATCACATCGGCGGCTTGCCAGACCTATCTGCTTTGAAGTTTACCAAGTACAATCAATATGAGTCATTAATTCTACCAATGGTAAAATACCTTGAAGCCCACGGCGTTCAGTTCCAATATGATACCATAGTAACAAATGTTGTTTTTGATATTAAAAATGGCAAAAAGTTTGCTAAGAAAATTGTTTATAAGCATGGCGGCAAGGAAGTATGTATTAGACTTACTAAAAATGATTTAGTGTTCATTACTAATGGAAGCTGTACAGAAAATTCTACCCTTGGCGACCATTACCACGCACCAGAGTTTAATGGATCTATATCAGGATGCTGGGAGCTTTGGAGAAACATTGCGAAGCAAGACACAGCCTTTGGTAAACCTGATAAATTCTGTACTAATACAGAAAAAACATTCTGGGAATCTGCTACAATTACAACACTTGATAACAGAATACCTCCATATATTGAAAAAATTTGCAAACGTGATCCATTTAGCGGAAAGGTTGTTACTGGCGGTATCATTACGATAAAAGACTCAAATTGGCTTATGAGCTATACTTTGAATAGACAGCCTCATTTCAAAGAACAACCTAAAGACCAGCTTGTGGTTTGGGTATACGGTCTATTCTCCGAAACTTTAGGAAATTATATCAAGAAGCCACTGCGGGAATGTACAGGCTTAGAAATTACAGAAGAATGGCTTTATCATATAGGTGTGCCTGAATCCAAGATTCACGAGCTAGCTGCAAATTCTGCACGATGCATACCTTGTGTGATGCCATATGTTACGGCATTCTTTATGCCAAGAAGAGAAGGTGACAGACCTAAGGTTGTGCCAGATGGAAGTGAGAACTTTGCTTTCATTGGTCAGTTCGCCGATACACCACGTGACACGGTGTTTACAACGGAATATTCAGTGAGAACAGCTATGGAAGCAGTTTACACATTGCTAGACATAGATCGTGGTGTTCCAGAGGTCTTTGCTTCATGCTATGATGTCCGTGTATTGCTGGATTCTACAGTAAAGATGATGGATGGCAAGAAGCCTATTGATACAAAATTGCCATTCCCTTTGAATTTTGTTAAGAAGAAAGCATTAAAGAAGATTTCGGGAACTGTTATTGAAGAGTTATTAAAAAGGTATAATGTAATCTAATATATTTTTAAATGAAGAAATGAGTAAAAATAAAACTTAGGATCAAATGGAGGTGGAATTATATGGATACATTTAAAGTTCTTGAGATTAAGCAAAGTGTTTTTGAGAATAATGATCGACAAGCAGATTTGCTTAGGGAAGAATTAAAAAAAGATAAGACCTTTTTATTGAATCTGATGTCATCACCAGGTTCTGGTAAAACAACAACTGTTTTAAGAACTATTGAAGCTTTGAAAGATGAAATGAATATTGGCGTTTTAGAAGCGGATATTGACTCAGATGTCGATGCTCATATTGTTGTTCAGACCGGGGCTAAGGTAATCCAATTGCACACAGGTGGGATGTGTCATCTTGATGCAGATATGACAAAACAAGGTCTATTGGGACTGGGAACAGAAGGTGTTGATTTCGTCATCTTAGAAAATGTAGGAAATTTGGTTTGTCCAGCAGAATTTGACACTGGTGCATCAAAAAATGCCATGATTTTAAGTGTACCGGAGGGAGATGATAAGCCTCTGAAATATCCTTTAATGTTTTCTATTGTTGATGTTTTATTAATTAACAAGATCGATGCAATAGGTATTTTTGATTTTGATCTTGAGGCAGTTAAAGAACGTGTAAAAAAATTAAACCCCAATATTAAGGTTATTCCAATCTCTGCTAAAACTGGCCAAGGAATTGATACATGGGTTAAGTGGTTACGTACAGAAGTCAAAAATTGGAATGAAGAATAGTAGGTAATTAAATTTTATTTGGGGGGAGTATATATGGTAAAACAAAAAGTACTCGAACTGGCGAATAAGATTGCTGGTGGGATTACTGGTGGGTTAGTAAAGGTAACGCCAAAAGACCCAGAATATAGAATTATAGAGCCGGTTGTTACGAATGAAATGGCAGAAGTAGCACTTTGTTTGGAGTTTCGCAAACCTAAAAGCGTAGAGGAAGTTGCCGTTCTCTGTAGTAAACCAGTGGAGGAAGTAGAGCGAATCCTATTCCAATTGGCAGTTGATGGTGTTATTAAATTAGAACCAGAAAATGGTGTTAACAAATATTTTCTTGAGCTCTTTGTTCCTGGTGTCATGGAATACATGGTTGTGAATAAGGGAAATGTTGAAAAGTATCCAGTAATTGCTGAGTGCTTTGAAGAATATACAAGAAAAGTAGGTGGGATGTTGGCAGGAAACGTTCCTCCAGGACTAGGGATAATGCGAGTTATCCCCATACAAAGCGCCATTGAGGGCGATACTAGAAGGGCTTCTTATGAGGAAATTGCAGATCTTCTTAATAAACATGACACTTTCTCTGCTACAGATTGTGCCTGCCGTATAGTCAGAAGAACCATGGGCGAAGGATGTGGACATACAATTGAAGAGATGTGTATTCAGCTTGGTCCAGCTGCTGACTTTTATATTCGTACAGGAAGAGGCAGACGTATTACCAAAGAAGAGGCCTTTGCCATTGTTAAACAAGCGGAAAAAGAAGGTATGGTACATCAGATACCTAATGCAAACGGACCGGGAAAAACCCTCGCCATTTGTAATTGCTGCGGTTGTTCTTGCTTAGCTTTAAGAAATGCAAATCTTTTTAGAAACCCTGATTTTGTTCGATCAAACTATGTAGCACAAGTAGATCGGGATAAATGCGTTGCTTGCGGAGAATGTGTGGAAAATTGCCAGGTCAATGCATTAACATTGGGCCCAAATTTATGTACCAACAAAAACCCTGTCACTTTGAAAGAAAGAGAAACGCCATATGATACGGAGTGGGGACCAGACAAATGGAATCCTGATTATCGACATAGAAAAGTTGTTGCTGAAAGCGGAACAAGCCCCTGTAAATCTGAATGCCCAGCTCACATAGCTGTTCAAGGGTATATTAAGATGGCAGCTCAAGGAAGGTATAGGGAAGCACTAGAGCTTATCAAGAAAGAAAATCCGTTCCCAGCAATCTGCGGACGTATTTGTCCAAGAAATTGTGAATCTGCTTGCACAAGATCAGGTGTGGATGAGCCGATTGCCGTTGATGATATCAAAAAATTCATTGCAGATCAGGATTTAAATTCTGATCAACGCTTTGTACCTGAAAAGAAAGCGCAAAGGCCAGAAAAAATTGCTGTAGTGGGTGCAGGACCTGCAGGACTTTCTTGTGCTTATTTCCTAGCTGTTGATGGATACCAAGTAACAGTGTTTGAAAAGCAAAAGGTGCTTGGTGGTATGTTAACACTTGGAATTCCATCCTTTAGATTAGGAAAAGAAATAGTAAATTCCGAAATTGAAGTTTTAAAAGAATTAGGAGTGGAATTTAAAACAGGCGTTGAGATTGGCAATGATGTTACCCTTCATGAACTCAGAAGACTTGGCTACAAAGCGTTTTATATAGCAATTGGTGCTCAATCTGGCAAAAAACTGGGATTAGAGAGTGAAGAAGCTGAAGGCGTAATGACTGGTGTAGACTTCTTACGTAAAGTAAACCTAGGTGAGGATTTAAAAATAGAGAGAGAAGTTATCGTCATTGGTGGAGGAAATGTTGCTATTGACGTTGCCAGGACTGCTGAGAGAATTGGTGCTTCACAAATAGATATGTATTGTTTGGAAAACCGGGAAGAAATGCCTGCCCTTGAGGAAGAAATTGATGAAGCACTACTAGAGGGTATTGCTATCAACAATTCCTGGGGGCCAAAGCGAATACTTCAAGAAAATGGACGTGTTGTAGGTGTAGAATTCAAAAAATGCCTTTCTGTCTTCGATGAAAATGGAAAGTTTAATCCTAGATTTTATGAAAATGAAACTAAGATTGTTAAGGCAAACAATGTCCTGATTTCAGTAGGTCAGGGAATCGATATGGGTGGATTATTAAAAGACTCCAAAATAGAATTAAATCCGAATAAGACAGCAAAAGCTGATCCTCTCACTTTCCAGACAGGAGAGCTAGATGTATTTGCTGGTGGAGATGTGGTAACAGGTCCTAAGTTTGCTATCGATGCCATTGCTTTAGGTAAGCAAGGCGCGATTTCAATTCATCGTTATGTCCATGGGGATAATTTGACAATAAGCCGTGAGAGGGAATACCATCCTCTTGATAAGAAAAACTTAAACCTTGACGGCTATGACCGCCTACCTAGACAAAAAGCACCTCATGTGGATGGAAACAACAAATCAAAACAAAGCTTTAAGGATTTGCGTACTACATTTACAGAAGAACAAGTAAAGAAGGAAACAGAGCGATGCCTTGGTTGTGGAGCTGTGGTTGTGGATGATTATCAATGTGTAGGCTGTGGAGTTTGTACTACAAAGTGCAAATTTGACGCAATTTCATTGGTAAGAAAATATGATAGTGCTGGTGTAGAGTTGAAAGAAATGAAATCTACTATTATAAAATATGCCATCAAACGTAAGGGGAGAATTGTAGTCAAAAAGGTAAAAAAATCCTTGGAATCAGTTTTCTCCAGAGAAAAAGGCAAGACAGAATAATTAACATAATTATATGAAGTAAAAGACGAGAGAGCACGAGTTCTCCCGTTCTTTATACTTTGTCAAGAGAGGTGAGTTCATTTGCATGAATTGGGAGTTTTGATTGAAGTCATTGAAACTGTTGAAAATTTCGCAAGAAAAAATGCATTAACAAAAATCGATACATTGGTTCTCCAAATTGGTGAGCTCTCATCGATGATTCCGAGATATATTGAAGCCTGTTATCCAGCTGCAGTGGATGGTACGTTGTTGAAGGATGCGAAATTAAAAATTGAGATATTACCAGGCAATGCTATTTGCGAAAAGTGTAATAAAGTTTTTAATCTCATTGCGAATAATAACACATGCCCAAACTGCGGAAGTAGACACTGGGAGTTATTATGTGGAAAAGAGTTTATGATTAAGGAAATCATTGCCTGCTAAAAAGATGTCGTTAGGTTAGATACAGTGAACCGGTGCGGGGAAAAGTTCGTGAGGGCTTTCTCTACTCGACTACCATAGGTAAATGAGGTCATTGTTTAAATAAGCATTTATAAATATAAATGAAGTATACTATTTACAATAATCAGTAGTATATGTATAATAGTACTATATTTTGTAAAGACTAATGTTAATAATTGCGTTGAAAGAGAATAGTATATAGAGATTAATTTAAAGAGAGTTAGGGATGGTGGAAGCCTAATATTTGATTCTATAGAAAGAAGCTCTGGAGCGTAAACTGAAAGCTTTATTGTGTAGTAGGTTTAGGGTATTCTCCCCGTATAGAGATAATGAGTGGATTAAGTTTACTTAATCAATTTAGGTGGTAACGCGGAATTAACTTTCGTCCTATGGTTTTAGGGCGAAAGTTTTTTATATTTATACTGTTTTTAGGAGGAAGAAGAATGAGTTTAGAAAAATTAGCTAATATAATATTTCCGAGTGTTGATAAGACACCAGAATATTATATTGAAAAATATCCAAAGAGAAATTTGAAAGAAGGTGCAAAGGTTACTAGATATGCGCCATCACCAACAGGCTTTCAACATATAGGAGGAGTATTTGCAGCTTTAGTAAATGAAAGATTAGCAAGTCAAAGTGAAGGTATTTTCTATTTAAGAATAGAGGACACAGATCAAAAAAGAGAAGTTGAAGGTGCAATTGAAGATACAATCCAAACAATGAATAACTTTGGAATGGATTTTAATGAAGGGATGACAGGACAAGAAACTTCTAAGGGCGAATATGGTCCATATAGACAAAGTGAAAGAGCGGGAATATATAAGACTTTTGCTAAGGATTTAGTTGCTAAGGGATTGGTTTACCCATGTTTCTGTACTCCTGAGGAATTAACAGCTTTAAGAGAAAAGCAAATAGCTGAAAAAATAACACCAGGATATTATGGAGAATATGCTAAGTGCAGAAATTTAACTCCAGAAGAAGCTATAGCTAAAATAGAAGCAGGCGAAGAGTACATATTAAGATTAAAATCACCAGGAAACATAGAAAATAGGGTTGAGTTCCATGATTTAATAAAAGGTGATATATCATTCCCAGAAAATAATCAAGATATTGTTATAATAAAGGGTGATGGATTACCAACATACCATTTTGCACATGCTATAGATGATGCTTTAATGAGAACTACTCATGTTATAAGAGGAGAAGAGTGGTTATCATCACTACCTATACACGTTCAATTATTTGAAATATTAGGTTTTGAAAGACCACAATATGCTCACATTCCAACAATAATGAAAAATGATAATGGTTCAAAGAGAAAATTATCAAAGAGAAAAGATGCTGAAGCTGCTGTTTCTTATTATAAGGAAGTTGGATATCCAACGGTTTCAGTTATCGAATATTTATTAAATATTATAAACTCAAATTTTGAAGAGTGGAGAGAAGAAAATCCTACAGCTGATTATCATGAGTTCCAAGTAGATTTAGACAAAATGAGCAAATCAGGAGCTTTATTCGATATAGTAAAATTAAATGATGTAAGTAAAAATGTTATTAGCAAAATGAAAGCAGATGTAGTTTACGATAACTATGTAGCTTGGGTAAAAGAATTCGATGCAGAAATGTATGAATTGGTTGCAGCTAATGAAAAAATGTCTAAAGAAATATTTAATATAGATAAAGAGGGTCCAAAACCAAGAAAAGACTATGCTAAGTGGGATGAAGTAAAAGAAAAAGTCTTCTATTTCTTTGATGAATTATTCTACAAAGAAACTGCTGAACAAGTTGAATTGCCAAAGACATTAACATTAGAATCAGCAAAAGAAATAATAAAAGTATACGTTAATAAATACAATGTTAATGCTACTAGCCAAGAGGAATGGTTTGAAGATTTAAAAGCAATTGGTTTGGAGCTAGGATACTGTGCAAATAGAAAAGAATATAAAGCAAATCCAGACCAATTTAAAGGTATGATTTCAGATGTTGCAGGTGCGGTAAGAGCAGCTTTATCACATAGAAGCAATACACCTGATATTTACACTATTATGAGTATATTAGGTGAAGATAAAGTAAAGGAAAGATTTGAAAAGTTTTTAGAAATATAGGTATATAAAAGGCAAGTTTAAAACTTAGCGTTTTATCCGATGACTACCCGCTCTAATACTCCCATCCTCTCCAAGGTGGGAGTAAAGAGCGGCTACGTCCCTGGATTCGTTCAACTAAACTTCAGATGGGGTCTAAAACCCCACCTGAAGTAAGTTTCACTTTATGGAAAAGGTAAAGCCACCCTTGTGAAGGTGGCTTGCCATCCTGAACTTGATAAAACACACCTTTTAGGTTTTTGCTCTAAATAATAGCTTTACACTTTGCTATTTTACTAAAACCCCATTAGCTTCTTAACATTATCACAGTTTTCTTTAGATGTAAGCATCTCCAAAAGCTTGAAAGCCACATCGAAAGCAGTTGAAGGATTATAGGAAGTGATTATATTTTTATCTACAACAATTGGTTCATTACCAAGAACATTTATGCCAAATTCAGATAATTGTTTTTGTCTTTTTCCAAAATTATATGTTGTGGCATTTCTGTAAGCTAGTACTCCACTTTTTCCGATAGGCAGTGCACCAACACAAATAGAAGCTATTATTTTTCCTCTTCTGTCAAATTCTCTGATTATGTTTAAAAAGTCTTCGCTATAAGCATCTTCATAAAATCCTGCCTCTTCAAATCCTCCTGGTATTGCAAGTGCATCAAATTCATCAATGTTAACTTCATTGATGTGCATTTCCGGGATCACTGTGAAGTTAAAGGTACATTTCAATTTTTCTCTCGTTCCAACGGTTATTAAATCTGTAGTACCATCACCGTCTGATTTATTCCAACCTATAACATCAGTAAAAACACTTGCTTCTACGGCTTCAAAACCATTGGCAAGAAGTAATAATACTTTCTTCATACTTAAACATCTCCTTTTAATATATATTTGATATTTGGTTTTCTTAATTATAACTTTATATATACCATCAGTAAAATTGAAATAAATGAAGTAAATAATCGAAATATATGATATTGTAATATTATATATTTAGAGTATAAAGGAATGAGATTGATGGAAATTAGGCATTTGCAAACATTTATAACTATAGTTGAACTTGAGGGATTTACAAAAGCAGCAGATCATTTAGGTTATGCTCAGTCCACTATAACATCTCATATTCAAATTTTAGAAAATGAATTAGGGAAAGCCTTATTTGACCGTTTAGGTAAAAAAATTGTTTTGACTAATGTAGGTAAGGAGTTAGTTCCATACGCTAAACAAATGCTACATGTATATAAAGAAATTAAGAACATAACATCAGAACAGAATGGTGTATCTGGTGATTTAATTATTGGAGCAGGGGAATCTCTATCCATATACCGTTTAGGAAAAATCTTAAAGGAATACAGAAAAAACTTCCCAAAAGTAAACATAATTTTAAAGAATTCAATTTGTAGCGATTTAAGAAGCAAACTACATAGTGGAGAGTTAGATATTATCTTTACTATTGAACCTGAAATTATGGATACAGATTTAGTTGTTAAAAATTTGAATGATGAATGTATGGGTATCATTGGTGCATCAGATGCAGATTTAGAATTTTTATCAAAGAATTTTGAGGGTAAAGAGGCAAAAGAAAGTATCATATTTAGTGAAAAAGGGTGTAGTTTTAGAATAGCCTATGAAAATTACTTAAAACAGAAAAAAATAAAATATGTAAGTCCTTTAGAATTTTCAAGTATAGAAGCTATTAAAAAGTGTGTAATGAGTGGATTAGGAATTTCCTTTTTGCCTTTTTATGCAGTTAGAAATGAGTTAGAGGATGGAAGTCTTAAGATGATTGAAGTAAAAGAACCATTTGGTAAGTTTAGAACTCAACTTGTGTACCATAAAAATAAAAGTATATCACTACCAATGAGTAAATTAATAGAAATTACATTAGAAGACTCTAGTAATTGGAAATAAGGATAGAGTGGATTCATAAGTTTCTAATACGGTTTTTTAGAATACAGAGATTATTAGTGATATAATTGATTAACTTACCATGTAAGGTTTAATGTGGTAAGTTTTATTTAATTGATATAAAATATATATAATGCAGAATAGTAAGTTAAAATAAATTAATAAGAATGAAGCTACAAAATGCGGCACCAAATATCGAGTAGGGTTATTGTAAAAAAGATATTATTGAATTGGGAGTGAGAAGATTGGATTGGGTTGAAAGATTGAATGAATCAATAAACTATATAGAGAGAAATCTTGCCGATGAAATATCTTATGAAGCTATTTCAAAAATTGCTGGATGTTCTGTTTATAATTTTCAAAGGATGTTTTCATATATAGCAGACAAGCCATTATCTGAATATATAAGAAGCAGACGTTTAACCATGGCGGCCTTTGATTTATTAAATAGTACAGAAAGAATAATTGATATTTCTTTAAAATATGGATATGAATCTCAAGATTCATTTACTAGGGCATTTAAAAATTTTCATGGAGTACTGCCTTCAAGTGTTAGGAACGGAACAGTTCAATTGAAATCCTGTCCTAAGCTCTCCTTTCAAATTACAATAAAAGGAGAAAATCATATGAATTATCAAATTGAACAATGGCCTGCATTTAGAGTAATGGGAGTATCACACAAAGTAAAAACATCAACAGCCTTTGAAGTAATTCCGCAGATTTGGGAAAACTCATGGAAGGATGGAACTATGAAAATGTTCTTTGAAAATTTTCCTGACTATAGACCTTCAGGATTTTTAGGAATCGCCCAAGGTGGGCAATGGGGAGAATCAGAGGAAATGGAATATATTATTGGAGTAACAAATCACGTTGATGTACCAAGTTGCAAACATGTTCCAGTACTTGAAGGAATGAAGGAATTTTCTTATCCTGCTGCAACATGGGCAATTTTTGAAGCTAATGGAGAATTACCTGAGGCAACACAGAGAGTTTATAAACAATTTTACAGAGAATGGCTTCCTAATTCAGGATATGAGTTAGCTGATCTTCCAGTTATTGAGTGCTATATGCAGGAAAATCATCAAGAGATCTGGATTGCTGTTATTAAAAAATAGAGAAAAGAGAAGTTTATTAAACTGCTAATTATTATAGTATAATAGATACTAAAAGGAAGTGAAAATAGATGAGAATTTTAGTTGTGATTCCATTAAATGATAAAGAAAAAGAAAAACTTCAGTCAAAGATGCCAGAAGCAGAGTATATTTTTATATCTACTAAGGAAATTACTGATGAACTTGTAAAAAGTGCTGATATAATCATTGGCAATGTTCCACCACAATACATAAAGGGAAGTAAAAAGCTTAAATGGCTGCAATTAAATAGTGCAGGTACAGATGGATACTGTGAAGTTAGTGTAATTCCTGAAGGAGCATATCTTACAAATGCCACCGGTGCTTATGGTCTTGCAATATCTGAACACATGTTAGGTCTAGTACTTGAAATAAAGAAAAAGCTGAATCTATATTATAGAAATCAGATGGAACATATATGGAAGGATGAAGGAAATGTTACTTCAATAGAAGGAAGTACTACACTAGTTGTGGGACTTGGTGACATTGGAGGGGATTTTGCCAGAAAAATGAAGGCACTTGGAAGTTATACAATAGGTATAAAAAGGACGAAAGGACAAAAACCAGAATATATTGATGAATTATATACAATGGAAGCCTTGGATACCCTTTTACCTAAGGCGGATATAGTGGCTTTATCTCTTCCAGGAACAAAGGATACTTACCATTTGTTTAATAGGGATAAATTTAACTTGATGAAGAAAGATGCAATTATTATTAATGTAGGAAGAGGAAATTGTATATGTACTGAGGATTTGTGTGATGCCCTTGAAAATGGAATTATTAGTGGAGCAGGCCTTGATGTAACAGATCCAGAACCATTACCTGCTGAACATAGATTATGGGATGCACCGGGAGTTGTTATTACTCCTCATATATCAGGATTTTTTCACCTTCCAGAAACCTTGAGAAGAATTGTTAACATAAGTATTGAAAACCTTGAGCATTTTAAGAAACAGGAGCCATTAAAAAATATAGTTGATTTTAAAACTGGCTACAGGGTACAGAACAAATAAAAGACCTGGGAAGTCATTTTTGACTTCCCCAGACTGCTGACAAACATATTTTGTCAGCAGTTTTTTATTAACGAAGGGGCAGGATATTAGCAGTGGTATAAATTTTATAGCACCTTATCTAAGTAACATATTAAAATTAAAGTTTAAACTTAATGAATAAAATATTGTTAAAAACCCTATTGACCGAATCGGTTTATAGGAATATAATTATATCATAATAAACCGATTCGGTTTATAAACTTTGAGAGGTGAAACTTATGGAGAAATTTTTTAATTTACCTGCAGATAAACAAAAGACAATTATAGATGCTGCCCTTAAATGCTTTGGCACCAATGGTTATAAGAAAACCTCAGTAAGCGACATAGCTTCAGCGGCGGGAATTTCAAAAGCTATGGTGTTTCATTACTTTGGTACAAAAAAATCCTTATATTTTTATTTAATTGAGTTATGCGGCAATATTATTATGAAGGAAGTTGAAGAAAAGTTTGATTATACAGTCACTGATTTCTTTGAAAGAATTAAGCTTTCATCTAATATTGAGCTTGCAGTTATGAAAAAACACCCTGCAATCCCATCCTTTTTAACAAGTGCATATTTTGAAACGGATGAAGAAGTAAAAAAAGACAAAGAATCCATTTTAGCCAAGGGTGAAGGTTTTAGAAATAAAATTGCCTTTGATGGTATGGACTATTCAAGATTTAAGGAAGGCATTGACCCAAAGCTCGTTATGAAAATGCTTGTTTGGCTTACTGATGGGTATATAAATCAAGTATCGGATAAAACAGAAGTTGATTATGAAGCCTTTCTCAAAGAATTTAGGGAGTGCTTAGACTTACTAAGAAATAATCTTTATAAGGAGGAATATGTATGAGTTCATATGTGCTAGGCTTTAAAGAGATTGATAAATCAAAGCTTCCAGTCGTAGGTGGCAAAGGCGCTAATCTTGGTGAACTGTCCAAAATTGAGGGGATACGTGTTCCAGATGGCTTTTGCATAACTACTGAAGCATATAAAAGAATTGTTGAAAACAATCCGGAGTTTAATGCGTTGCTTCATCAATTATCCCTTTTAAAGGTAGATGACAGAGAAAAAATCGGTGAACTCAGTAAAAAAACTCGTGGGGTTATCGAAGGAATATCTATTTCAAAGGATATTGTAGAAGAGGTTTCACAATATGTTTCAAAGCTTGGTGAAAAAAATGCCTATGCTGTACGTTCAAGTGCCACAGCGGAGGATTTGCCACTGGCTTCCTTTGCAGGGCAGCAGGATACCTATCTGAACATTATAGGGAAAGATGCCATACTGAAACATATCAGAAAGTGCTGGGCATCGCTGTACACAGATAGAGCAGTAATTTACCGTATACAAAATGACTTTGACCACCGCAAGGTCTATCTCTCTGTGGTAATACAGAAGATGGTTTTTCCACAGGCTTCAGGGATAATGTTTACTGCAGATCCTATCACCTCCAACAGAAAGGTTACGTCCATAGATGCAAGTTTTGGGCTTGGTGAAGCTCTTGTATCCGGTCTAGTGAATCCGGATATCTATAAAGTGAGGGAAGGCAGGATATTGGATAAAAAGATATCCACCAAGAAACTAGCCATCTATGCACTAGAAAAGGGCGGTACAAAGGAACAAGAGATTCAGGCTGCAAAACAGAATACACAGACCCTTTGGGATGAGCAAATTTTACAGCTAGGGGGTATGGGCAGAAAGATTGAGGCATATTTTGGTTGTCCACAAGACATAGAATGGTGCCTTTATGAAGATAATTTCTATATTGTTCAGAGCCGACCTATCACTACATTGTATCCTATACCACCAGAAACTAAGGATGGAAAGAATCATGTGTATATCTCCTTTGGACATAGGCAGATGATGACTGAAGCCATGAGACCATTAGGAATGTCCTTCTTCCAGAGTCTATTTAAACAGATGGTCAACACTGCGATGAGTGAGATGGGTGGAAGGTTGTATATAGATGCATCTCGTGAACTTTCTTCACCCCTTAGCAGGATGACTTTTATCAAAGGTCTCGATACGGTGGATGTTCTAATGAAAAATGCTCTTATTAATCTGACGAAACGAAAGGATTTTATCAAAACGCTGTATAGAGGAAAGACAGCCATGTCTTCAAAGTCAATGTGGTTGAAATGGTTAAACCTTACCATAAAAGACTATAGGGCAAACGATCCAGCTATAGTGGAAAGTCTGATGAGCAATAATAAGACTCTGATGCTGGAACTGGAGAAAAGTATTACTAAAGTTTCAGGAGATGAACTGTTTAATTCCATTCTTAGTAGTATGAAGCAAATAAAGAATACTATTTTCAATAGCTATGGAGTGGTTTTTGCTGGAGCCTATGCCTCTTACTGGATAAATAAAAATATTGAAAAATGGCTAGGTGAAAAGAATGTAGCTGATACTCTTGCTCAATCCGTATCTAATAATGTCACATCTGAAATGGGACTTGAGCTTTTGGATGTTGCTGATGTAGTAAGGCAGTATCCGGCAGTGCTTGAATATTTTAAGCAACCGAAGGAAGAAACTTTTTTTGAGGATTTGACCAAGCTTGAAGGTGGCTTAGCTGTTAGTGATTCAATTAAAGCATTTCTCAAGAAATATGGTATGCGTTGTTCGGCAGAAATTGATATAACTAGGACGCGATGGAATGAAAGACCGACTATACTTATTCCCGCCATCCTCAGCAATATCAAAGCTTTTGGGCCAGGCGCGCACAGTATCAAATTTGAGCAGGGACTGCGGGAAGCAAGGCAGAAGGAGCAGGAAATCCTCAATCGTCTTGAGAAATTACCTGGTGGAAAAAGAAAAGCCAAGAAGGCAAAGAAGGCAATCAGTGTTTTACGTAATTATGCCGGTTACCGTGAATTTAACAAGTACGTTCTGATATGGTATGACTGGATAATCAAACAGGCATTTATGAAAGAAGCTGATGTTTTAGTTCATAAGAGCATAATAGGTCATAGAGAGGATATATATTATCTAACTTTTGATGAACTTAGGGATGTTATTAAAACAAATCGATTAGATTACAATATCATAACTAAGAGAAAAGAGGAATACGAAATCTTTGAAAAGCTTACACCTCCTCGTGTAATAACATCTGAGGGAGAGATTATAACCGGTGAGTATAATACAGACAAGATACCTCAAGGTGCCTTAGCAGGAGTACCGGTTTCAACAGGTGTTGTTGAAGGTCGTGCAAGGGTTGTTTTAAAAATGGAGGATGCCGATATAGAAGAAGGAGATATTTTAGTCACAACATTTACTGATCCTAGTTGGACTCCACTCTTTGTATCAATTAAAGGTTTAGTTACTGAAGTAGGTGGGATGATGACTCATGGGGCCGTTGTTGCAAGAGAATACGGCCTGCCTGCAGTGGTAAGTGTTGAGAATGCTACAAAATTGATCAAAGACGGACAGAGAATAAGGATTAATGGAAAAGAAGGATACGTAGAAATCCTGTGATGAACAAGTTCAAAATATACAATGCTAAAAGAGCGACTCAACCGAGTCGCTCTATAATGTGGAAAGGTTTGGAGGTGACGGGTTTATGAAAAGAGGTAAGAAAGCTTTGAATATGAATTTTATATTACTTATGTTTGGAAGAATGATATCCGATACGGGAACGGGAATTCAAATGGTGATTATGCCTTTATATATTATCGATTCAGGAGGCTCGTCAGCTACTGTTGGGTTGTTCTCCTTTCTGTGTTTAGTGCCCGCTCTTATAATCTATCCCTTTGCTGGAGTACTTGCGGACAGGCTTAATCGAAAGATGATCACGGTGGCAACAGACTTAGCTAGTGCCGCGGCAGTAATGGCTTTGGCTTTTGGTGCACATTCGGGCAGAATGAGCCTGACTTTGCTGCTGTCGATGCAGGTAGTAGTGTCTTTGTTGTATGGTTTGTTTGACCCAGCTACTAAAGGAATGCTGCCTCAATTGGTGGCTCAGGATGAACTGACCAAGGCCAATTCTAATCTTGCAACCCTTAGAATCTTAGGCAGCCTGTTAGGTCCGGTAATTGGTGCCACATTATATGCAAAAGTGGGAATTACAGCGGTGTTTTTTATCAATGGAGTCTCATTTTTGATGTCGGCGGGCAGCTCGTTACTGATCAGATACAAGCATATAAAACGAGAACCAGCCACTGGTGTACTAGGATTAACAGCAGATTTCTCAGATGGTATTAAATTCGTTCTAACTAATAAAGTAATACTTAAACTGTGTATTTTTTTCTTGGTAATATATGCCGTTATCCAGCCAATATTTTCAGTTACATTGCCTTTGTTTTTTAGAACCCAATTGAAATATTCCGATACACAATACGGTTACCTTCAGATGATAATTATATTAGGAGCACTACTAGGGAGCATTCTGGCAAGCCTGCTATTTAGTAAAGAGAAGGAGATGACCAAATCACTTGTAAGCGGCTGCAGTCTACTAATGCTTGCAATGCTGACTTTTTCGTTTCTATTGTTTCCACATAGTTTGTTTATACTAGGGAGAGGCAGCGTTTTGTACTTTGACTTGCTGGCAGGAGTTCTTGGACTGTTAAGTATCGCCATTATGTTCATCAATGTTCCTGTGCAGACCTTTATACAAAGAGCAACACCCAACGAATACATGTCTCGAATGTTTTCGATTGTTGGAATGATTACTAAGGGAGGCATGCCCTTAGGTGCGTTAGTCTATGGAATCATTCTTAATAGGGCTCCTGTACATTGGACGGTAATGACAGCTGCTTTGTTAATGATGTTAGTTTTAGTTGTGTTTATGGTCCCAATATTGAAGAACCATAAACTTTAATTAAATATAAGAATACCGTATTATTTAAGCTGATATACTCTCCTTGAAGTAGACAGATTAAGAATAAAAATCTGCTAGTAGGGAGAGTATTTTTGTGCGGTAATATATTATTTGTACATTTTTATTAAAAACTTAAATAAGTAAGTTTTGAGGGTAATTATTAATGGTATAGATAAAAGTGTAGTTTAATATTTAAAAAAACTTGCAATGAGTGATATACTATAAGAGAATATTGTAAGGTTTTAAATAAAGTGGTAATTAGTAGAGGAAAGCGGATTAGATAATATTAATCTGTGGATGAGGTGTATTATGGAAAAGGTATTTATTATAGAAGATGATTCTAGAATAAGAGATGAACTTTGTACTTTTCTTAATAGATATGGCTACAATAGTTGTTTTTCAACAAATTTTAAAAATATAGTAGAAGAAGCTATAAAGGAAAATCCATCTATTATTTTATTAGATATTAATCTACCATACTTTGATGGTCATTATGTATGTAGAGAAATTAGGAAGGTTTCACAGGTGCCAATTATAGTAGTTACTAGCAGAGATGATGAATTAGATGAACTTATGAGCATAAATTTAGGTGCGGATGACTTTATAACTAAACCTTATAACCTACAAATTTTATTAGCTAGAATTTCTGCTGTATTAAAGAGGACTTATGGAAATGAACAAGTTAATTCGCTAAGATATGAAGGGATTATTTATAATATTGCTGCAAGCGAGGTTGCGTTCAATAACAATAAAATAGAGCTTACCAAAAATGAAAGTAAAATTCTACATATTCTCATAAGTAATAATGGAAAAATTGTTTCTAGGGATGAAATTATGAAATGTTTATGGCAAGAAGCAGAGTTTGTTGATGACAACACACTTACTGTTAATGTGAATAGACTTAGAAAAAAGCTGGAGGATCTTGGGGCATTGGGCTACATTCAAACTAAGCGAGGACAAGGGTATATTTTAGTATGAGAATAGGAGAGTATCTTAAGGAAAAGTCTATTTTCATTGTAATTGAGGTTTTTGTATTAATATTTACATCCATGATTTTAAAGGCTCTAAGTGTTGATTTGCATGCTATTATTTTTATAGTTATTTTAAACTTTGCAGCATTTATAGGTTTTTACTTTTATGATTATCTTGCTAAGAGTAAGTATTATAAAAAGGTGTATGATAATTTAGATTCATTAGATAAAAAATATCTGATTTCAGAGCTTATTTGTGAAGGGGACTTTTTAGAAAGCAAGATTTTGTATGATATTTTAACTCAAGCTAATAAGTCAATGAATGATGAAATAGGAAAGTTTATCAATGATAAGCAAGAATACAAAGAATACATAGAAATGTGGATACATGAAATAAAGACACCTATATCAGCCATTAAATTAATCATTGATAACAATAAATCTAGTGTAACTTCTAATATTTTAAATGAAATAGAGAAAGTAGAAAACTATATAGATCAGTCCCTTTTTTATAGCAAAAGCAGCCAGGTGGACAGGGATTACATAATTAAGAAGTTAAATATTAAGGATTGTATTAATAATGTAGTCATTAGAAATTCTAACACTCTTATTGATAGACATATAAAAATTAAAATTATAGAATGTGATGAATTTATTTTTTGTGACAAAAAGTGGATTGAGTTTATTTTACACCAAATAATAAGCAATTCTATTAAGTACATAGAAAAACCCGAGGGTGAGATTCTATTTGAATGTAAAAATAATAATGGAGAGGTAATTTTAAATATAAGTGATACAGGCATTGGCATAAGTGAGAAATCACTAGTAAATGTATTTAGTAAAGGGTTCACTGGCGAGAATGGTAGAAAGTTTAGAGAATCTACAGGCTTTGGGCTTTACTTAAGTAAAAAGCTTTGTGATAGTTTGGGACTAGGTATTAGCATAACTTCTAAAGAGGGGATAGGGACTACCGTTTCTATACTATTCCCTAAAAACAATATGCATTTAGTTTAGGAAGTTCTAAACCTATTCCTAATATTTAATAACAATATATTCTTATCTCTTTTAAAAACTTGAAAATTCAGGTGTTAACTAATTTCAATTTTTGCAACCATATCGCTGAAAGTTGTCACAGGAAAAGCTACTAAGGTGCATATTGATGGAAATAAAAGTAAAAAATGAATAAGAATTTATATATTATTTCATTTTTCTGAATTAACCTGACAATAATTATTTAATATCTGCCTAAAATATTGTATAATTGTAACAATATAAAGTATTATTATATTCAAATTAAAGGAGATTTTAGCATGATCATTAAAATTGTTTCAGGAATCCTTATGGCTTTTACCCTAGTCTTTGCATTTATTTTTTTTCAGGATTACATGAAAACAAAAAAAGAAGGAAGACTTGAGAAAGGCGGTAACTGGTTAGTTTATGGAATAGTAGGTTTGATAGCAAATTTCTTTGATACTTTGGGAATAGGAAGCTTTGCTCCTACCACTGCAGTTTATAAATTTTTAAAGCTTGTGGATGATAGAATAATTCCAGGCACCTTGAATGTTGCCAACTGCATTCCTGTGGTAACAGAAGCGCTTATATTCATGACTGTTATTAAAGTTGATATAACTACATTGATTACAATGATCATAGCAGCTACTGCAGGCTCTTACTTTGGGGCGGGAATAGTGGCCAAGCTACCGAAAAAAAAGGTCCAGATTGGAATGGGAATAGCCCTTCTGGTTGTTGCATTTGTAATGCTGTCAGGATTACTAAATATAATGCCTATAGGAGGAACATCAACAGCACTTACAGGAGGTAAGCTTGTAATAGGTCTGATAGGTAACTTTATCCTGGGAGCTCTAATGTGCATAGGAATAGGAAATTATGCACCATGTATGGCTTTGGTTTTTGCCTTGGGAATGTCCCCTAAGGTAGCCTTTCCTATAATGATGGGTTCCTGTGCATTCCTCGAGCCTGTAGCGGCCATAAAGTTTGTTAAGGAAGGTGCTTATCACAGAAAAGTATCTTTGGCTACAAATATTTTTGGTATTATAGGAGTTCTAATCGCTGCGTATATTGTTAAGGAACTACCGCTTACCACGTTAAAATGGGTGGTAGTGTTCGTAATTATATTTACATCCATCATAATGTTTAGATCGGCAATGAAAAATAAAAATTAATTTTAATGGGGCTGTTGCATTAGCAATTTTTTAAATCGCTATGAACAGCGCCTTTTTAGTTTTAAAAAAGAGTATACAAAATAAGTGGTAATATCACTATCTACTTAAGATTTGGTTTCGCTGCTTAAGTGACAAAAATGTTAGTTTTATGTTATATTACCCTATGGTTTAAATTCATAAAAAATACTAATATATACATATAAGACATCTAAGTTTCTAGAAAATATGGTTCCGAGGAGGCAATTGTGAGTAAGACAGTATTAAAGGTTCAAAATATAGAAAAATATTATGGCAGCAGTGGTGTTGTAACGAAAGCAATTAATAACATAAGTTTTCAGGTTGATGAGGGAGAGTTCGTAGGAATTATGGGGGCTTCTGGCAGTGGAAAAACAACAT
The DNA here is from genome assembly GCF_055391695.1 of Clostridium nitrophenolicum. Taxonomy (NCBI): domain Bacteria; kingdom Bacillati; phylum Bacillota; class Clostridia; order Eubacteriales; family Clostridiaceae; genus Clostridium; species Clostridium nitrophenolicum. The sequence continues at coordinate 3,138,392 of NZ_AP042469.1, read as the reverse complement.
TGCTAAATTGCATTTCAACAATAGATAAAGTAACTAGTGGTCATATTAATATAGGTGACAAGGATATCACTGAATTAAATAAAAAGGAAATAGCTAAATTTAGAAGGGAAGAACTAGGTTTTATATTTCAGGATTTCAATATCTTAGATACCTTAACAGCCTATGAAAACATAGCTTTAGCACTTAGCATAATGAAAATTGATAGTGAAAATATTGATAGAAGAGTAAGGGAAGTTGCTGAAACACTTAATATAACAGCTATTTTAAACAAGTATCCCTATGAACTATCTGGAGGAGAAAAGCAAAGAGTGGCAGCAGTTAGAGCAATTATAACAAATCCTTCTTTAATACTAGCAGATGAGCCAACAGGAGCTTTGGATTCTAAGTCTGCTAAAATCCTTCTTGAAAGTTTAGAAAGTCTAAATAGAAGCAGGAACTCTACAATAATAATGGTAACACATGACCCCTTCACAGCTAGTTATGCGAAAAGAATACTATTTATTAAGGATGGCAAGATCTTTAATGAAATCATAAGAGGAGAGGATTCCAGAGGTGAATTCTTCAATAGAATTATAGAAGTAGTATCTCTTCTTGGGGGTGACATAAGAGATGTATATTAAGCTTGCCAAAAGAAATATGGAAAGAAGTTTAAGGGACTATACTATATACTTTTTAACCTTAGTATTTGGAGTATGTATATTTTATATCTTTAATTCTATTGGTTCTCAAAAGATTATGATGAAGCTTAATGAATATGAGGCTCAAAATTTTCAGAGAATAGATGAGGTAATGGGGATAGTATCTATATTTATATCATGCATACTTGGATTTTTAATAATATATGCCAACAGCTATCTTATAAAACGCAGAAAAAAAGAATTTGGGATATATCTAACCTTAGGCATGGAGAATAGAGAAATATCAAATATATTACTAATTGAAACTGTTTTAATTGGAGTATTTTCTCTAGGAATAGGGTTATTTTTAGGAGTTTTTTTATCTCAAGGAATGTCAATTTTTACGGCAAAATTATTTCATGTGAAGCTGGAAAGCTTTAAATTTATATTTTCCAGTGGAGCATTTATAAAAACTATAGTTTATTTTACAGTAATGTACCTGATTGTATTTTTATTTAATACTATATCCATAACAAAGCTGGAGCTTATTGACTTGTTAACAGATGGAAGAAAAAATGAAAAGGTAAAAGTAAAGAGTTTAAAAACTTCAATGATAATATTTATTACTAGTATTATTTTAATAGCAGCAGCTTATTTTATAATTTTAAGTAATAATTTAAGAATAATATTTACAGATATAACTATCATTATACCTATAGCACTGGCTGTAATTGGAACCTTTCTATTTTTCTTCTCTTTATCTGGATTTTTATTAAGGTTAGCTCAAAATAGTAAAAGAGTATACTTAAAAGAATTAAATATGTTTTTATTAAGGCAAATAAACAGCAGGATAAACACTACATTTGTGTCCATGGCCTTTGTGTCTTTAATGATATTTATGTCAATATGTATGTTAGGCGGTGGGTTTAGCATTAGTAAAACTTTAAATAAAAATATAGATGATTCACCACAATATGATACTAACTTGCTTTATCAAGGGAAAATGCCAATAAATGAGTTTTTAAATAAAAACATAGAGTTAAGTTATTATGCAGAAGATTATGTTACTTATTATGAATATTTTACTAAAAATGAAAATGAACAATTAGGGATTAAAACTTATATTGGTAAGGAGGAAGGGGAGAAAAACAAGTCAAATATAGATGTTGCAAGAGATAGTTTAATAAAAATAATGAAGCTCTCTGATTTTAATAGCATTATGAAATTTTATAAAAAGGAAGGTATAACTTTAAATAAGGGAGAGTATGCAGCCTTTGGAGATATAAAGGAACTATTACCTTCTATTCAAAAGGCAATGGATAAAAAAACAAAAATTAAAGTGGGTGGACAAGAATTAATACCTTCAAAAAAAACTGTTATGGAGCTTACTATAGATGGTATTAGCTTTAAAACTAATGCTTGTACCTTTATAGTAAGAGATGAGCTGGCAGAGGAATTAGTGCCAGGTTTAGGATTTTTAAATCTTAATTTTAAGGGGGAGAAAACTAAGAAAGAGAAGGAGTTCTTAAAGGAGGTACATACACTATCTGAGAGTAAAAAAGATGAAATAACCCTTATATGTAGTCCTAAGGAGAGAGTAGAAGCAAGGGTTTTTGGGATGGCAGGAATAGTTTCTTATTTAGCTCTTTATATGGGATTAATATTTTTAATAATATCAGCAATAATTTTATCCCTTCAGCAGTTATCCCAGTCAGCGGATAACATTGAAAGATACAAGCTTCTCAAAAAAATGGGTGTAGATGATGAAATGCTAAATAAAACAATATTGACACAAACAGCAATTTATTTTATGCTGCCGCTATTTTTAGCATTAATTCATTCTATTGTTGGATTAAAGGTAGCAAAGGTAGTAGTAAATTATCTTGGAGCTGTTAATGTTACAGGGCAGCTTTTAATAACTACACTTATTTTTATTATAATCTATGGAGGATATTTTTGGATTACTTATATTGGAGCTAGGAAGATGGTGAAATAAATGAATATGAAAGAATCTATTTTAAAAGATGCTTTAAAAAGTCTTAGAAGAAATGCTGCTATTAGCATTGCTTCCATTGCTACAGTAATGGCAACCTTATTTGTTTTAGGAATATTTTTGCTATTCGCATTGAATGTTAAAATGGGGATTATTAGTATTTACTCTCAATTTGAAATACGGGTGACTTTAAAGGATGATATAAAGATTACAGATCAACAAAATATATATAATAAAATAAAAGCGGCAAAGGGTGTAACTGATATTACTTTTGGAAATAAAAAACAAGCTTCAGCAAATATGAAAAGGAAATTAGATAATAGAAATAAAAATTCATTAGCTGATTTTGAAAATGACACTCCCTTATCAGTAGCATATATAATTAAAGTAAATAGACCAGATGATATACCTAAAATAATTTCTCAAATTAATGGATTAGAAGGTATAAATGAAATTAGTGGTAGACAAAGTGTTCCAAAAAAAATTTTAGTAATTACTAAAATAATTCAATGGATATGGGGTATACTTTTCCTTATATTCATGGCAGTATCATTTTTCTTAATTAAAAATACAATAAAACTTGCCATATATCTAAGACGTAATGAAATTAGTATAATGCAATATGTTGGTGCTACAGATTGGTTTATCAGATGGCCATTTATTTTTGAAGGAATTATAATTGGACTTTTAGGAGCAGTGTCCGCAGTAATAGCGGTTTATTTATTATATAGTTTTATATATATACAAGTAGCTCCTTATTTGTCAACAATGTTTATTAGTACTATAGATCCGTCTTTTATATTCACAACTATGTCATGGAGCTTTATACTTATCGGAATAATTCTATGTGCTGCAGGAAATATTTTGGTTATAAAAAAGTTCTTAGTAGTTTAAAAGAAAGCATATTGAATTTGATCAAACCAACATTTATAACGAAGTTAAGCAATTTTAGAAAGGACTAAATTGAACATGAAAAAATCTATTTTTAAGAACAACAATTATTATAAAATTATAATGATCTTAGGGATGGTATTATGCATATTGTGGATATTACTTATAGATACCAAACCATTTTCAGATTTTGATTACTATTATAAATTATCAGTAGAAATAGCAAACGGTCTTCCTTGGGGAGATACCTATACATCAGTGGGATACTGTATGTTACTTGGAGGAGTTTTTAAACTTTTTGGAGCAAGTTTATTTAAAGCAAAGCTTCTTAATTTGATTTTGACCTTCGCAAGCTATGTATTATTTTATGCTGTTATAAAAAGAGTAAATTTAAAGGAAAGGGATAGAAAAATAATATTTACAGTATTTGTTTTTATGCCTAATAATATATTTTATAACAGCTTAGTAGCCACAGAACTGCTATTTACAACTATACTCATTTTTAGCACTTTTATATATTTTAGTGATATTAAATATAAGTACATATATATAGGGATACTTACAGGACTGAATACATTGATAAAACCTTTTTTTATTGCATATTTCTTTGCTATATTTTTAGTGGAATTATTAATAGAGAAAAAAGTTATCCTCTCTATAAAAAATTCATTAATAGTCTTAATAGTTTCTGCTATCATTATATCACCATGGATATATAGAAACTCAAAGCTTGTAGGTCAGTTTACTTATGTATCTAACAATGGAGGAATTGTTTTATATATAAATAATAATTCTCAAAATAAAATGGGAAGATGGATGCCAGTAGAAAATGTAGAAAATTCTATTGTAAAAACAGAAGAATACAAGATAGCTAATATGACGCAAAAAAATAAGATGTTAAGTAAAGCGGCCAAAGCATGGATAAAATCTCATCCAATACAGTTTATAGAATTAGGTTTTAAAAGATTATTTAACGTATATTTCTGGGGTGATGATGTGCTTTACAGCACTTATGGAAGTCAAGTAAGTGATTCTGCTAGAGATATTATATTTACTGTTACTAATGACATTAGAAGCACAATTTTTGCGCTAGCTATAGCATATATACTAATTTACAGTGTGATAATTTTAAGGTATATGTGGAAAGGAAAAACACATCTTTTAAATAAATATACTTTATATAATGTAATATTGTTTTATATGTTTACAGGTGTATATTTTGTAACAGAAGGACAAGGGAGATATGCTTTTCCTGAAATATTTATAATGGTATATTGCTTCTATTGTTTTATAAAGCTTTCAATACACAAATATAAAAAACACTTTACCCCTTTAACTACAAGAAAGGATAATAATATTTATGAAGATTTCCGTTGAAAATTTAAATATGACATATCCAAAGGGTAAAAGAGCATTACAGAATGTTTCTATAGAAATAGAAAGCCCCAGCCTCATTTGGATTTTAGGTCCTAATGGGGCGGGAAAGTCAACTTTTATAAGGCTGCTGATAGGAGAACTATTACCGACTAGTGGGCAAATTCTTGTAGATGATGTACCTTTGCCTAAGAATGAAAAAAAGCTAAAAGCTAATTTGGGGTACTTGCCACAATCTTTTGGGCTTTATGATGAACTTACTGTATGGCAGTTTCTTGATTATATAGCGGCACTTAAAGGAATAGAAAATAGCAGGAAGGTCATTAAGGAAGTTATTCAAAAGACAAATCTGATGGATAAACAGGAAGCTATCATTTCCACTTTATCTAGTGGAGAAAGACAGCGTATAGGAGTTGCTCAAGCCCTTATGGGAAGCCCAGGACTATTGATTTTTGACGAACCCACTGCTGGACTTGATCTAGAGGAACGTATTAATTTTCGTAATCTACTTTCTCAAGTTGCGCAGGACAAGATTATTTTGCTATCCACCAAAATAATTGAGGATGTGCATCCTGCATGTGATCGATTGATTGTTATTAAGTATGGTCAAATTTTATTTAACGGCACACCGGAGCAATTGATTGCCTTGGCTTATAATGATGCTATGGTGTTTGAAGAACATGCTTCAAAACCTACCCTTGAGGATGCCTATATGCATCTGATTATGGAGAAAGAGGTGAGGAAACAATGAAATTCTTTTCTTATCTTAGAGTGGAATTAAATCGTATCTTTCACTTAAAAACTGTTTATACGATTATTCTATTGACTATGATATCTCCAATATTGGGATATAATCTAAAGGAAACTATGTTTAAAACTATGCTTGCTCAAAGCACATATAGTGATTTGATTGTAAAACCTTGTATAACTGCGGCACTGGTCAGTGGAGTTTTATTTGCACGACTAGCCCTAATAGAATTTGAACGTGTGAACAAATATCATATTGGGGCATTAACGGATAGTATTGTTTCGCCCTTGGTGCTCAATGTGGTGAGAGTGATTTCCATAGGAATAATAGCCATTGTTAGTGTTACTATAACAGCATTAATGTATTTTCCTTATGTAGTCATGAAAATGGGGTATGCCTTTGATGCATACACATACTTAAATAGCTTTTTTCTATTCATGCCATCCTTTGTATTGCTATCAATTTTAACAGCTTCTGCATTTTACCAAATCTTCTATCCTATTGGTTTCAAAGAAACAAAATAGCCCTTAGATTAACAAAATGGAAAGAGATCATATTGTGGAATCTCTTTCCATTTTCTCTTTTCTCCAGGAAATTACAATAAATTGATATAGATTTATCAAAAATAGAAAATAAGTAGAAATGATTAGTGTATATAATGATACTGTTGAGATTTAAAAGTGTGAAAATATATGGAATATATATAAAAATATAAGGTTAAAATTATAAAATACGTAAAAATATAATATTAAAATTAGAAAATACATAAAAGTCTGAAAATTGATTGTCAAATTATAGATATATAGATTGACAAAGAAGATTTTAAATGTATAATAGTTACTATAGGGGGATACGTTACAAAGCTACTAAGGGGATATACATAAGCAGGCATCCAAAATCTGTGATTTTGAGATGATCGCTTACTCATTCGACGATAGGAGAAGGAGTTTCATAATAATATTATAGGGGGAATTACAATTATGAATATTGTAATGGTTTTCAGGGTGGCGATTATAGCATATGCTATATTTTTTATTGTATATCTAGTTAAGGATTGCATTGCTCACAAAGAAGATTTTACAAAAGAACATGTGGCGGCACATTCAATTATTGGATTTGTGACAAATTTGTTAGATACATTAGGGATTGGGAGTATGGCAACAAGTATGGCTGCATTTAAATTTACAAAATCTTGTCCAGATCAACTGCTATGTGGGACAGGTAATGTAGCATTTACGATACCTGTTATTACAGAATTTATATTGTTTTTGGATTTGATAAAAGTAGATACCCTTACTTTGGTAAGTATGATTGTAGCTGCAGTAATCGGTGCTGTGGCTGGTGCTACGATTGTTTCTAAATGGTCAGTAAAAGTAGTCAGAACAGTATTAGGTGTAGCACTGCTCATAGTGGCATTTACTATGGCTTGTAGAACATTAGGTTTAGGACCATTTGGTGCAATGGGAACTGCTACTGCACTATACGGTGGGAAATTAGTTATCGGCATAGTGGTAAATCTATTGTTAGGTGTTTTTATGACAATGGGAATAGGGTTATATGCACCTTGTATGGCACTTGTAAGTTCACTTGGAATGAATATTGCTGCAGCTTTTCCAATTATGATGGGATCTTGTGCTTTTCTTATGCCATCTGCAAGTGTAAAATTTATTAAGGAAGGAAAATATAATCGAAAGGCTACTGTGTATATTTCTATTTTCGGAACATTAGGTGTACTTGCAGCTTACTTCTTTATTAAATCCATTCCGCCGAAAACGTTGACATGGATTGTAGTAGCAGTAATGATTTATACATCATTTACTTTCTTTAGAGATATTGCAAAAAGCAACAAGAACCTAGAACTAACAAGAACTGAATAATTCAATACTATTTTTCACGTTATATTAATAGACATTAAAATCTACAGTAAAAAGGAGAATTAATTATGTTATTATTATCAAGAGAGGACATTAAAAAAGTATTTTCAATGAAAGATGCCATTGAGGCTGATAAAGATGCTTTTCGTATTTTTACAGAAGGAAAAAGTGTTGTACCACTTCGTACCCAAATTCCTGCACCAAAGCATGATGGTACATTCTTGTTCATGCCAGCATATGTATCAGATATAGATTGCGCATCATTGAAAATTATTAATATTTTTCCGAAAAATATTGATAAAGGAATTATATCAGCACCAGCACAGGTATTGCTAGTGGATGGAACAAATGGATTTGTAAATGCAATTTTAGATGGAACATATGTTACTCAACTTAGAACAGGAGCCGCATCAGGGGCAGCATTTGATATATTAGCAAGAAAAGATGCTAAAAAAGGTGCATTGATCGGAACAGGTGGACAGGCAGCTACACAGTTAGAGGCTATGATCGTTGCTCGTGATATTGAAGAGGTAAAAGTATATGATTTAAACTTTGAAAGAACAAAAGCCTTTGCAGCAAAGATGCAGGAGGAATTAAAGGAGTATGGAACAAAGATTGTAGCAGCAGAAAGCTCCGATGAAGCAATTGAAGATGCTGACTTGATTATTACAGTGACTCCTTCTTCAAAGCCTGTATTTGATGGAAGCAAAGTGAAAAGAGGTGCAACAATCAGTTGCGTTGGATCTTATCAGCACCACATGCAGGAAATGGATCCAGTAATATTAACAAGAGCAAGCAAGATTTATTTTGATTCGGTCGAAGCTGTATTATCAGAAGCAGGGGATATCTTAATTCCGCTTGAAAATGGAACAATTACAAAAGATGATTTCACAGGTGATTTAGGGGAAGTTATACTGGGAAATGTAGCCGGAAGAGAAAATGATGATGAAATCATCGTATTTAAAACTGTAGGAATCGGAACACAAGACCTGATAACTGCAAAGTATATTTATGATAAAGCAATAGAACAAGGTATCGGAACCAAATGGAGTTAATAAAATAGAAAGGAGGAAATATTATGCCGCATATTTCAGTAAAAATGTATCCAGGAAGAAGCCTAGAAGTAAAAGAAGATCTTGCAAAGAAAATACAAAAATTAACCGTTAAGGAACTTGGTTGTAGTGAAGGCCATGTATCAGTATCTTTTGAAGATATTGCACAGGAAGACTGGCAAAAACAAGTGGTAGAACAAATAAAATCAGAAGATCTAATCATTGAGCCAAATTTTTAAGGGGATATAAGGGGGAAGAAAAATGGAAGGTAATAGAGCATATTGGAATGGACCAAAAGCAGCGCATCGTCGTGTTATGTTAAAAGCGGCTGGATATACAGACAGCGACATTAAACACAAACCTCACATTGGAGTACCAAACTCATTTATGGAAGGTTCTCCAGGTAGTGCCCATCTTCGCCAAATCGCTGAAGCAGTAAAACAAGGAATTTGGGCTGCAGGCGGTATTCCTGTAGAATTCGGAATCCCTGCAACATGTGGTAACGTAGCAAATGGGGCAGAAGAATTAAAATATGAACAAGTTGGCCGTGATATCGTAGCAATGTCTATTGAATTTGTTACAAAAGTACATCATTTTGACGGCTTGGCAATGATTGCGTCTTGCGACAATATTATCGCAGGCACATATTTAGCAGCAGCTAGACTGGATATCCCGGCAATGGTTATTACTGGTGGTTCTATGCAGCCTGGAAACTATTGTGGTAAAAAAGTTGTAGAAGCAGAGCTTGACGTTGCAGTACTTGGTGGTGAAAGCGAAGAAAAATTAGCGGATATGGAAGAACACGTATGTCCATCTTATGGTGCTTGTCCGTCAATGGGAACAGCAAATACAATGCAAATGCTTGGAGAAGTTATGAACTTGGTTCTTCCAGGAACAGGTACGATTCCTGCATCTGATAACTTAAAGATCCGTAAAGCAAGAGAAGCAGGAGCTTACATGGTAGAGTTGATAAAATCTGGCCGTAAGCCTTCTGACTTAATTACAAAAGAAACATTGTTAAATGCAATTATGTTTGATATGGCAGTTGCAGGATCAACAAATGCAGTGTTACACATTTTAAGCATTGCATATGAGCTTGGTATCAAAATTACAATGGCAGACTTTGAAAAATATGCTGAAGAAATTCCTTGTATTACAGGTGTCATTCCAAGCGGTCCATATACAGTAGTAGATTTCCACTATGCAGGCGGAGTTCTAGCTGTTATGAAGATGATTGAAAGCAAACTTTATACAGATGTCCCAACTATTACAGGAAAAACGTGGAAAGATATTTTAGCTAACGTAAAAGTAGAAAGCACAGATATTATCAGAAGTCTTAATGACCCATTATACAACGAACCAGGACTTAAAGTTCTGCGCGGTAATCTTTCTCCAAATGGTGCTATCGTAAGACCAACAGGTGTGCCTAAGGAAATGAAATACTTCAAAGGAAAAGCAAAAGTATTCAGCAATGACTTTGAATCCTTGGCAGCAATCGAAAAAGGTGAAATTGTACCAGGTGATGTAATTGTTATCCGTTATGAAGGATGTAAAGGTTCCCCAGGTATGAAAGAGATGATGCTTACTACAGACGCGTTAGTAGGCTATGGCTTGCATAAGAGTGTAGGACTTGTAACAGATGCCAGATTCTCAGGATTCAACTACGGAGCAATTGTAGGACACGTATCACCAGAAGCATACGATGGTGGTAACATTGCACTTGTAGAAAATGGTGATGTTATTGTAGTAGATACAATTAAAGGAGAAGTAACATTAGAAGTATCAGAAGAGGAATTAGCAGAGAGAAGAAAAAATTGGGTATGTCCGCCTCTTAAAGAACAAAAAGGCTGTCTCGCATTATTTGCAAAGAACTGCAGACCAGCAGAAGAAGGCGGAGCTATGCAGCCTTGGTAAAAAACATATAATAGATACTATTGCTATACCGTTATCCCTCAGATTATTATATTAAAAGGAACTGCCATAGGACGCAATTAGTCATATGGCAGTTCCTTCTTATATTAATTAAAAGAGTATTTCTATGTTTGGAGTTTTATGGTAGTATATTGTGGTAATATATTATAGCAGTATAACTATAGAATAAAGTCAGGGAAGGATATAAATATGGTAGATAATGAAATTATTTTGTTAAATAAAATTGGTTTAACTGATGCAGAAGCAAAGGTATATCTAGCATTACTTAGACACGGAAGTACCTCCGGTTATGAAGCAAGCAAGTTATCATCAGTAGCGCGATCCAAAATCTATAATATATTGGAATCATTGGTTTCAAAGGGATTTATTCTTTTTACAGAGCAAGAAAATAATAATAGATATGCAGCAGTTCCAATAGATGAAATAGCACAAAGAGTAAAACATGAAACGTCAGATGTATTGGAGAATCTTACAGAACGATTAAAAGAATATCCTGCAAAAACTGATTTAGATTACATATGGCATATCCGCCAAAATTCTAATGTATTTGCAAAATGTAGAGAGATTATTAAAAAGACAAAGAGTGAACTATTGATGCAGATATGGGAAGAGGATTTACCAAATGTGTTAAAGGATATACAGAAGTTAGAAAAACAAGATATTAGGATGGGGATTATTTATTTTAGTAACAATGAAGATTCAGAGGTTCCATTAAAGAAATATTGTAGGCATGGTTTGGTAGATGAAAAGCGCAAAGAAATGGGGGGCAGGTGGATTACACTTGTTTCAGATATGAAAGAGGTTGTTTTTGGGCAAATTCTAAGCAACAGCATGGCTGAAGTTATTTGGACAGAAAGTAAACCTATGATAGCACTTGCTGCTGAATGTGTAAGACATGATATGTATTTTTATAAAAGCGCTGGTATTTTCCAGGAAGTAATGCAGAGAGAATTAGGCAAGGACTATGAAAAAATCCGTGATATTTTTTAGCTAAAGTAGATAAAAATAATAAGACATTCATTTTTAGATGAGTGTCTCAGATTGTTTACAAACCCCTACAATTTCAAATTGGGTTTGAGTTTCTTTTCTTCCGTTTATCATTTTCAAGTCCTCCAAATATAAAACAGCTTATATTTTATATATTCTATATAAAAACTCAGGATCCTTTTTGTCCAAATAAAAAACTGCTGACAAAATATGTTTGTCAGCAGTCTGAACATCTTATAATAGATAAGATGCTATATGTGTTGAAATATAAAAATTCTTAAAGGTTATAGTAATCAGAATGACGCCAATGACAAGTTGGGTTCTTGCACAGTCAAGAATACCCAATAGAATTGATACTATAATTTTTATTTTAAACAATTTTAAATCTAACTTAAATTAAAAAACGTATTGAATTTCTCAAAACGGTCTATTATTCCTAATTTTTTATAGTTTATCCTGTAACTACCTATTCTAATAGTTCCATCTAATTGAATTTTCACTTTATTATATAAGAAAAAGTTAGTTTATCATATCCTTTTTCAGAGTTCGTTTCTATTTCTTTTAAATAGATTGGAAAATCACAAAAAAAAGAAAATTTATCTTCCATATCTTTTTTCCAAGCTTTATATAAAAAATTTCTATTAAAATCAATCATTTTATAATCATAACCTCCAACAGCTAGGCTTTTTTCCATAATTGTTAAGCAGTTTATTAATTTTATATCAACTTCTGAAATTTTTAACGTTATTTCGATTCTTTCAGCGCCTTTCCCCGTAAGTTCTTTCAAATATATTCCAAAGCAATTTCGGATTTGCTGTTCTAATTGTTTTCTTTGTTCAATATTTAATATCGAGGTTTTCTTTAAATATTGTTTAATTTGAAATCCTAATAGTTTTCCGCTTATTTGCACTAAAGCTTGAGATAACTCGCTGGTATCAATTGGTTTAATAATATACTTTTCAATTCCTAAGTCAACTAATTTCAATATATCTTCAATATTATCTAAGCCAGTTGTTGTAATAATCGGACAACTACAACCGCTCTCTCTAATTTGAGCAATCAATTCGATACCAGTCATATCAGGTAGAATTAAATCTACAATCAATATATCTGGATTATATGTTTGAATTTTTTTTAATCCATCTAAACCATTACTAGCAGTAACTAACTTGCCTAAAAGACTCTTGATGTAATTAGAAATTTCTTTTCTTGTAATAGGTTCATCTTCTATGTATAGTACAGACATGTTTTGGAGTATAATTTTATCCTTATAATCCATAAACTATCACCCCCCCAATTTTAAACATTATACCATCATTAAAATTAATTTTTTTAAAATCAATCCTTCTTCAACAGACAAAGAGTGCAAATTAGGATTTCATACTACGAATGACAGTATGAATGATTAAGTTTCTGAAAATTTTTTTACCAAATTATAGCAAATCAATTCTGGTAATTCTTAATTTATCATAAATTATTACATTTTTCAACCAATAAAATTTAAGAAATCTCTTTTTTCGTGATATATTTTGTGAGAAACAATTATAAAATGGAAATATATATATGTATATTCTACAAAAAAGCAAGAAAATAAAAAAATACTAATATATTGACAACAATAGAAGAATTGTGTAATATAGAAGTACAAAAATTATTTGATTATTATTAAAGTTTCGGAGAAACAATTGTGTAGTCTCTGGAAAAATAATTAAGTAATTAATAAAAAATAAATAAAGAAATGCAAAAAGGCAATTAGAGATACCAATCTATGATTGATGAAGCTTTAGCTGCTCTGCAATTAGAAGGATATATTTATATCTTTTTATTGTGGAGCAGTTTTTGTTTATATAAATTTAATTCTAAACTACTAAGATGACTAATTCGGCTCTAACAAGATTGGGAACTTATTTTATGAAAAACACAAATTAAATTTGAAAATTCCTAATCCATAAAGTGAAGCCAGAAAAGAAGGAGGTTGGTATAAAGAATTTATAAGAAATTTGAACAAAAAATTATTTGTGTGAAAATTAGGTACAAACTTAAATTATACGAGGGGGATTGAAAAATGATTAGTTTAAAAAAGTTATTTAAGGCGGCATTCCTGAGCTCGCTGCTTGTGTCACAACTTATTTCGCCTATTTCCTTAATATCTCCAGCATACAAGCAAGTGGTTCACGCAGCTACAGATGATATACCTCAGGGAAGTCCTCGAATATTTTCTTTTACTGATGAGGAGGATTTAAAGGCAAAAATCTTTAGAGATCCTTCTTTTATAAGGCAATATGCATTGCTCGCTCATAACTTAGGCTTTGGATGGTGTGGTGGTACTAGAAGTCAGTATGTAGGAGACGATTTCGATTTTTCTAAATCAGGAAATGACTATATTTTACAAGCACATTATAACGCAAATGATCCATATGCATCAGGGTATAGGTCTAATGAGAGATTAAAAATGACAATTTCTAATGTGAAATTTTACCTTGATCCTACAACATTAGTTACTGGTCCTCAGAAGGTTTCGAATCTTCAACCACAAGTAGCAGGTAGTTGTGATCTTGTAAGTGGTGATGCTCCTGGTACAGCTACTAGTACTCTTTCTTACCAACTATCTACTACTACTTCACATAGTTCTACTTATAAATTTTCAGAAGGTATTTCATTAAAAAATAAATATAAGTTTAGTGCTGGGATAATGGGCACAGAGTCTGAAATACAAGTTAATTTTAGTGCAGACCAAGGATGGACAGATACTTCACAAACTTCATCAACTAACACATTGACAACTTCATATTCTACTACCGTACCAGCACATCAACAAGTACATTTAGAATTGCAAACTCTTAAGACTACTGCAGACGTACCTTATACTGCTAAAATGTATGTTGACTTTACCATTACTTACCACGGATTCTTAAGATATAGTGATAACGCTAGAACAGATCACCCAACAAACAGACCTACTATAGATCTTACTTTTGGTAAACCAGGAGTAAAAAGTGCAACAGAAGATATATTAGATCAATATACTCATAGAGATATACCAGGATATTCAAATTGGGATTGGAATTGGTTAATAAATAAATACGGCAGTGACTCTGTAAAATCTATGCTTAGCATGTGTAAGATACCATTAGGCGGATTAGAGACTGGAACGTTTCATTTTGATAATGCTACCAATATGAGAATTGTAGCAGGACCAGCTACACCAATTTCAAGTAATACTATGACTGGAAATGCTCTAGATAGCACTATGCCTGGATCTGCCCCAAATAGTACAAGTAGTACAACAGTTAAGAATTTCGTAGACAATCATATTCCAGGTGTAAAAATAATAGATTTTTCGACCAATGGTACAAGCAATCCAAGCTCTCAGATAATACCACAATCACAGATGACAGCAACATCAATGGGCGAGCACCCAGAATATCCAGCACGCAATGTATTGGATGGAAATTCATCAACAATATGGCATACAAAATGGGATGGGTCTCAACCTTTACCACAATCAATCATACTAAATCTTGGTGGTAGTCAAAATATTAGTCAAATAAATTATCTTCCAAGACAGGATAGTGGTCATGAGGGTGATCATAATGGTATCATTACAGGATACAATGTATATGTAAGCAATGATGGTGTGAACTTTACAAAAGTATCAAGCGGTACATGGGCAAATGATTATACTGAAAAGACTGCTACCTTTACACCTACCAATGCAGCCTATGTACGTCTTGAGGCAACAGCTGGTGTTGGTGGATACGCCTCTGCAGCAGAAATTAATGTTTATAAAACGCCTACACCTATACTAGTTAAAATACCACACTCACAAATGACAGCAACAGCAACAAGTGAGGAGACTGCAAATCAAAATAATAGAGCATCCTGTGCAATAGATGATAACTCATCAACAATATGGCATACAAAATGGGATGGGTCTAATCCTTTACCACAATCAATCATACTAAATCTTGGTGGTAGTCAAAATGTTAGTCAAATAAATTACCTTCCAAGGCAGGATGGTACTCATAATGGTATCATTACAGGATACAATGTATATGTAAGTAATGATGGTGTGAACTTTACAAAAGTATCAACTGGTACATGGGCAGATGACACTTCTGAAAAGACTGCGAAATTCACACCTACTAGTGCAGCTTATGTAAAACTTGAAGCAACATCAGGTGTTGGTGGATGGGCTTCAGCAGCAGAAATTAATGTTTATCATAATTAATTTACTTTCAAATTAAGATAGGCGATAGCATATATGCTATCGCCCCCTCATGTTTATCCGATGACTACGTACCAGGAAACAGCTCATCTAGCTTCGAGTAATAATAATCTCTTTGAGTATCTCTTAATGTCATGCCAAATGAATGATAAATAAATTTAACCCCATATTCTTTTGCAATTTCAACAATTGATATTATATTTTTTTACTATTTTCAATAAATGAAAATAAATACCATGAAATGTCTTTAAAAATAAGAATTACTGGTTTAACCTTTTGCCAGTCACATTCACATTTTGAATTTCCATAGTTAAATACTACACATCGTTTACTTCTTACAGCATCATATATAGTTTTATAGATCCTTATTCTAACTCTATAAAGCTTATATCACTTAAGAGATTTAATGGTACTATAGAAAAATAGTTGTTCATCAGCAGAGATTGTAAGCTGGTGATATAGGAGAGCACTTGGTCAACTCCAAGTGCTTATTTTGTTGTAAAAAATGTAAAAGATTTAAAATAAATATCTACAGTTGAAGAAAATAAAAAATGAAAGATATATATATGAGTACTACAAGGCTAGTTGTAGATATAATTCTCTGAAAATACAAATATGCAGTGTTTATTTTAATATTATATGTTATATTAGGTAGATGAAAGTAAAATTTATAAAAATAAGGGCAGAAAAACATGAAGATCTTTAATAAATTAATTAATCTTGTTTATAATATAAAATTTTGAGTATGTTCTCTTAATTTATATATTTATTGTAAATATGGTGATAAAATATAAAGGGTATTTCAAAACATAAAATCTTATATATTAGTGATTGGTTCAATCTAAATATTTATAATTAAGAACATTTGAGATTAGAATTTAAACTAAGGTGGTGATAGTATTAATGTTCATTTATTTAATCTAATATCTTATAATTTATTTTACCCGTAAGCTTCAGCAAGTAGATATTTATATGCAAAAATTATTTTCATTACATATTTATTTAAAATAAAAAGAAGAATTGCCAAAGGAAAAATACTAAAGAAATTAATTATTAATAAATACATAATTCTTGCAAAAAAAAGAATTTAGACAGAGCATTTCAGGGAGTAAAGCTAATAAGTGAAGCGTATGAATTCAAAATAAAAAAAAGTAAAGATGCAAAGTAAATAAATATTATGATATGATAATGAATGAAAGAAACATAGGTGAAAAGGATACCCCATTTACTCAAGATTACAAAAATAAATATAAGGAAGTGTTAGATGAGCTTTTTGATATGCCAACTATATAGGTGGAAAGTAAAGATAATTTATTAAGAAATGCAAAATTAAAATAAGATCAAGATTTTTTGTGAAATTTTGTATATTAACCATAACCAAAGGGATGATATTTATTATGAGAAAACAGAGAAGAAAACAAAAGAATAAAATTATGAATAATAAAAAAGGTATTATAATAGTAATAAGCACTTTAATTTTTATGTATTTAGGAATATCAATATTTTATATGAATCATTTTTATTCTGGTACTCAAATTAATGGAATTGATATTTCATTTAAAACTATAAATGGGGCAGAAGAAAAAATATCATCAGTTATTTCTACATATTCATTAGAAGTAGAAGGACGAGATGGAGTTAAGAGTAAGATTAATGGAAAAGAAATTGGATTAGTATGTAATGAAAAGGATAGAATTAAAGAGCTCAAAAACAAACAAAATCCATTTAAGTGGATTACCTCACTTTTTAGTAAAAGTCAGGTGCAAATAGACGGTCTAATAACTTTCGACAAAGAATTGTTAAAAGAAAAATTAAACAAGGAGAATTTCTTTAGTAGTAAGAAGGTAACTGAACCTAAAAATGTTTCTTTTGAGTATTCAAATGATGGGTATAAGATGATAGCTGAAGTTAACGGAAACAAAATAAAGAAAGATGCTGTATACGAAAATGTAGAAAATGCAATTTTAAAACAAAAAAACATATTAAATCTAGATGAGGCTAATTGTTATGAAAAACCAAAGTATACGTTAAAATCTAAAGAGGCTAAAGAAGCTATAGATCTTCTTAATAAATATACAAGTTTGAAGATTACACATACATTTGGTGATAATAAAGAAGTGGCAGATGGTTCAACTATAAATAAATGGCTTTATGTAGATGAAAATATGAATGTTGCATTTAATGAAGAGCAGATTGGAAAGTATGTATATTCATTAGCTGCTAAGTACAATACATTTGGAAAAACAAGAACTTTTACTACATCAACAGCCAAAGTAGTACAAGTATATGGTGGTAACTATGGGTGGATTATTAATAAGCCTGAAGAAGTGAAGAGTTTAATTGAAGTTATAAAAAAAGGTAAAGATGCAACGAGGGAACCAATATATTCACAAAAGGCAGTATCTCATGATAATAATGATATTGGAAATACATACGTAGAAATTAATTTAACAAAACAACATTTATGGTTTTATAAAAATGGTGCTCTTGTTACAGAAGGAGATGTTGTTACTGGAGATATGAACCAAAATTTTGGAACCCCTTCAGGTACATATGTATTAAATTATAAAGAAAGAAAAGCTACATTAAAGGGAGAAAATTATAGTGCACCAGTTGATTTTTGGATGCCTTTTAATGGAAATATAGGTATTCATGATGCAACATGGAGAACAGAATTTGGAAAAGATATTTATATGAAAAGTGGTTCTCATGGGTGCATAAACTCACCATATAGTTTAGCAAATGCAATATATGATAATATTGTACCAGGAACCCCTATTGTTTGTTATACTGAGTAGTCTATAATTTGATAGAATTTAAAAAAAGATAGGCTTCTTTAGAAATAAGATGTTGGATTTATATTTAATTAATATTATAAAATAGAATTTATTTTAATAGTGCAACAAGTTGTTGCACTATTAATTTTCTAAAAAATAAATAAATTACTATGGTAAAATAGATTTATAGGTTAAGGAATTAGCAATAAATCTATTTTTTTATTGCTTTTTAACCTGAGCTAAGGAGGATAAAATGAACATAAATAGTCTTTTTTTTCACATTCATTATTGTAATATGAGGCAATTTAATGACTCTCGGAAATATCCATCAAAAATCACTAGAACACTTCAACATCATGAACTCATACTCGTTACCGGAGGAAAAGGGAATTTTGTAGTTAAAAATAAAAGATATCAGATTAAGGAAGGTATGATGTTCTACATTTGTCCTGATGTATTGCATTGTATAGAGGCAGATATTGATGATTCCATCTGTTTTATGTCAGTGCATTTCAGCTATATAAATGTGTTCTTTAATGATAACAAATGGGCTGTTAGAGATGAAAATGAAATGCTACCACTTCATTCTGTACAAGAATTAAAGGATTACTATCATATCAGTAATGTATTTAAAAAATTAGTTGATAGCTGGAATATAAAGCTGCCTGGTTATGAGCTTATTACTAAGGCTTTACTTCAGCAATTAATTTTTGAAATCTTCCAAAGTATAAAAAAGCAAAACCAGAATTACTCAACATCCTTAAAAATAGAAAAAATTATTAAATACATGCATAAGAATATAAATAATAGGCTGACCTTGACTGAATTATCAGAGATGGTACAGCTTTCACCTACTTATCTATCAAGAACTTTCAAGGCTACTACAGGATATTCTGTAATTGGTTTCTTTAACAAGATGAAAATTGATAAAGCTAAAGAGCTTATAATTGAAGGTGATAAAAAAATAAAAGAAGTGTCACAGGAACTTGGATTCACTGATGAATTTTATTTTAGCAGGATATTTAAAAGAATTGAAGGGATAAGCCCCTCAGAATTCTATAGCAAAAATGTCCATGTGGTTTAATATAGTGCATGGTATAAAGCCAATCTGTAAGTTAAAATGAGGATAGTATTGTTAAGTACTTTTTTACAATAATTGAAGCATAGTAGAAGGAAGGCTTATATTCATGAAAGTATGGAAAAGAAATTTAATAGTTTGCTGGTTTGGAATGTTTGTAACAAGTGTAGGCATGAGTCAGATTGCTCCAGTATTGCCGCTATATATAAAACACCTTGGAGTTCATAGTACAGCTTTAATTGAACAATTCTCAGGAATTGCTTTTGGTGTTACCTTTATAATTTCAGCTGTCTTTTCGCCAATTTGGGGGCGGGCTGCTGATAAGTTTGGACGAAAGCCAATGCTTCTGCGAGCAAGCCTTGGTATGGCATTAGTTGTATTTAGCATGGGTTTTGCACGCAATGTATATCAACTGATAGGATTAAGATTGCTGCAGGGAGTTATAACAGGCTATAGCACCGCTTGCACTACCTTGATTGCAACTCAGACAGATAAGGAACATGTAGGATGGGCTTTAGGTACACTTTCTACAGCATCTATTGCAGGCTCTCTGCTTGGACCAATGATTGGTGGTTATATAGGAGAAAACCTTGGATTACAAAATGTATTTTTTATAACAGGTGCGCTGCTACTTATTGCATTCATTACAACTGTTTTATTTGTAAAGGAAACTTTTAATCGTCAAGAGAAAAAGGTTCTTGGTACTAAAGAGATATGGAGCCTTATTCCAAACAGAAGTTTAATAATCACAATGTTTGTTACATCTTTTGTATTAACCTTGGCATTATACTCTATAGAACCAATCATAACAATATATGTTACCCAATTGTCTAACAATACTAACCATGTCGCACTGCTTGCTGGAATGGCATTCTCAGCTTCAGGGATGGCAAGTATAATTGCTGCTCCAAGACTGGGGAAAATTTCTGATAAAATTGGACCACAGAAGATTATGTTAGTTGCACTTTTAGTAGCAGGAGTAATTTTTATACCACAAGCCTTTGTAAGAAATCCTTGGCAGTTGATGGCGCTTCGTTTTTTATTAGGCTTAGCAACAGCAGGATTGCTTCCTTCTGTTAATGCCTTAATTAAGAGAATTACACCAGATTCCCTTACAGGTAGAGTTTTCGGTTTTAACATGTCGGCATCGTATCTAGGTGTATTTGGAGGTTCAATTTTAGGTGGACAAATATCAGCCTATTTGGGTATTAGATATGTATTTTTTATTACAAGTACATTGTTATTGATAAATGCATTATGGGTTTATTCTTCAGTATATAAAAAGCTAGCTTAAGTTAATAATCATAATATATATAGCAAAATGAATAGGAGAGAAAAAATGGAAGATTTAAAATCAACAAATAAAACCGAATTTATTAAAGCAGAAAGAACAGCACTTGTAGTCATAGACTTGCAGAATGGAATTGTAAACAGGGAGCTTTCTCCTCATACTGGTGATCAGGTTGTTCGGAATGCAAGTAAATTAATTAATGCATTCACAGAAAAGAGAGGATTTGTGGCCCTTCTAAGAGTTTCTTCTACAGATGGAAAAGATATGCCAAAGCCAAAAACAGATTCAAATACTAATTCAATGCAATTACCAAAAGGTTGGGATAGCTTTGTGCCTGAATTAGCAAATATTAAAAATGCTCATACCATCACCAAAAGACAATGGGGAGCATTCTATGGTACTGACCTTGATTTACAGTTACGACGTCGTGGAATTGATACTATTGTACTATGCGGTATTTCTACTGGAATTGGTGTAGATACTACAGCAAGAGAAGCGTATCAACATGGCTATAATCAAATTTTTGTGGAAGATGCAATGACTGCATCAATGAAGGAAGAACATGATTATGTTTGTAGATATATCTTTCCTAGGATAGGTCAGGTTCGAACAAGTGAAGAAGTAGTTTCGTCATTAGGATAAAATTAGATACAATAGAACTTATTAATAATGTTTAATCTGTTATTCGTCTTTTAAATAATCTCCTCTTTTAATAAGATTAATAGTAGGTTTTATAGCTGGTTCATTAATTTTAATGGCACGTCCTTTTAGTGAACCTTCTGGCTGTCCCTCACCTAGTATTTTCCATACTGTATTGTGATCTTCTACAATCTGAGAAAAATCGCAATTCTTCCACCTTGTTATAATTTCTATAAAGTTAGTTTTTTCAGGTCCTTCTGG
Source organism: Clostridium nitrophenolicum (assembly GCF_055391695.1). Taxonomy (NCBI): domain Bacteria; kingdom Bacillati; phylum Bacillota; class Clostridia; order Eubacteriales; family Clostridiaceae; genus Clostridium; species Clostridium nitrophenolicum. Next base: position 3,116,650 of record NZ_AP042469.1, on the reverse strand, counting down.
TAAGGTTTGAATTAGCTTATAAGTAGCATTTAATTCATCTTGAGTCATAGCTTTTACTCCATCTTTTGCATTATCTTCTGCAACCACCAGACCATTAGCCATCAGATGTATGCTTGCTGCTACTTCGAGCCTAGTATTATTTTTTGTACTAACATCGTTTTCCTTTATTGTAGAGTTAGTTTTCACTTCATTCTTAGTCTCATTCTTAATCTCTATATGTGATGCTGAGTTAGTATCTGGCCTTAGCGTAATCATATATGAACCTATCCCAATTATCGGAATTGATATCATACCTAAGACAATGATTATATTTCTAACATTTTTTTTCATAATAAAATCTCCTTATAAAATTCGTCTTTTACAATTATATCATCATATACATAAATTTTCCACAAGATACTTAGTTCATACTTTTATTTGAATGTATAGAGCAGGAGAGAAAGCAGCATGAAGAAGTATATACATGAGTATAAAAATGCAATAATATTGAGTGCTATCATTTACTTATAGTATTTTATGCTAAATATAAGACATGATTTTTAATAGTATGTATAGCTTTAATTATATATACTATATTGAGGATAAATGTTAAAATCATTTATGATACAATTATGATTACTTAAATTAAATATTTGGAGGATATACTATGAACCCTATTTTAAAAAAATTAGGTTTGACAACACAAAACACAGTTTTAATTTTAAATGCACCAGAGGAGTACAAAGATGTTTTAGCTGAAATTACATCAGACATTCATACAACGATAAGTGGCAAGTATAAATTTATACAAGTATTTGAAATAGATTTATGCAAGGCCAAAAGTATAGCAAATAATTTAATTGAGGTATTAGAAACTGATGGACATTTATGGCTTTGCTATCCAAAAGGAACTTCCAAAAGGTATAAATCAGATATAAATAGAACAAAAGCATGGGAAGTTTTTTCGCCTTACGAATTTGAACCTGTATCTCAAGTATCAATTGATGATAATTGGTCAGCGATGAGATTTAGACATGTAGATAACATAAAAACTATGAAAAGAAAAACAGCAGCTACAGAGAAAGGTAAAAATAGGGTAGAAGGCAACAAATAAAAGGATGGATTTTCTATAATTTATTAATAAATAAAAATATATTTGGGAATAAAAGTTAGATGCAAGATGTTTTGAATTATAAGTATCTTGCACCTAATAAAATATTCGATTGTTCTTATACTTATTTTGTTATTGATTTAAATGATGATGTTTGCTCTTTAATACCTCTTTCAGCAGCAAATCTTTCAATACTAGATGCACCAAAGAATCCATCTATTCCTTTTGTTCTTTCAATCACATATGCAGCATCTTCTGGTTCTGCAATAGGTCCTCCGTGGCAGATTACCATAATATCTGGATTAACTTCTTTACCAGCTTTAATAATAGCTTCAATCTTCTTTACACAATCATCTAACGTAAGAGCTGTTTTTGCTCCAATTGTACCTTTGGTAGTCAAGCCCATATGTGCTACTAGGATATCTGCTCCAGCGGCTGCCATTGCTTTTGCTTGCTCTGGATCAAATACATAAGGTGTTGTAAGCATGTCCAATTCATGCGCTTTTCTAATCATTTCTACTTCTAGGTCATATCCCATGCCTGTTTCTTCTAGATTTTGTCTGAATACACCATCAATCAAGCCTACTGTTGGAAAGTTTTGAACTCCATTAAATCCTAGTTCTTTTAACTGTTTTAAATATACATCCATAACTCTAAAAGGATCAGTTCCACATACACCAGCTAGTACTGGAGTGTGTTTTACAACAGGCAGTACTTCAGAACCCATTTCAACTACAATTTGATTTGCATCTCCATAAGATAACAATCCAGCTAACGAACCACGGCCTGCCATTCTATATCTTCCGGAATTATAGATGATAAGCATATCAGCTCCACCAGCTTCACTACTTTTAGCGGTAATACCTGTACCAGCACCTACGCCTAAAAGTATCTTTCCATTTTTAACTTCTTCCTTAAATTTCTCTATGATTTCTTTTCTTGTCATTGTATTCATTTATAAACCCTCCTATAAATTTATATTTTGTTTATAGTTTTTTATTGATCCATAATATATCTATGGTCTTATTTATTCATTAAATCTATTAATTTTTGTGCTGCTGCTTCAGCAAACTCTACATCATTAATAGCACAATCCATTTCAACCACTTCTACAACATTTCTATTTACACCATTTCTTAAGATGTCAAATAACACTTTATCTTCTTCTACACCATAGAATGGTTGGCCTTCTATGTCTATTCCCGATATGCCTTTTAGAGGTAAAAATAAGGCAGTTTTTTCTTTTGCCATATTTAATTTTTCAACAAGCCTTTTACCAATTGCTTCATTTTCCTCAATATTTGTTCTCATGAGTGTTACAGTAGGGTTATGCTTATACAAATTGCGGCCTTCAAATTTTCTTGGTACTGTGTCATAGGGGCCAAAGTTACACATATCAAGTGCACCAACTGATACAACCTGTGGAATATGGTTTCTAGCTGCCGCCTCTAAACGATGTGGTCCTGCATTTAAAACCCCGCCAATAATTTCGTCTGCCCATTCTGTTGTAGTAAGATCTAGCACACCTTCAATAAAACCAGCATCAATAAGTGCCTCCATAGATTGTCCACCTATACCTGTTGCATGGAACACAAGTACTTCATATCCTCTAGTTTCAAGATATTCTCTAGCTGTCGTAACACAGGGCGTTGTTACCCCAAACATAGTTGCAGCAATTAATGATTTTTTATCCATTACTTTTGTGTTTTCAAATTTAACCATACCTGCAATTGCAAATACTGCATTTGAAAAAATCTTTGTTGAAATTGAGTTAAGCCCTGCAACATCTACTATAGAAGGCATCATAATAATATCACTTGTACCTACGTATTGAGAGGTATTTCCAGAAGCTACTGTTGATACCATGACTTTTGGAACACCAATAGGCAGTGCTCTCATAGCTGGTGTTACTAGTGAAGTTCCGCCACTACCACCAAAGGAGATAATACCATCAAATTTACCTTGCTTATATAGTTCAGGCAGTAATTTTTCCATTCCCTTTGATAATACTTCTGTTGCTAATGCTCTATCTTTTTTAGAAGCTAGAGTTCTTATGTCTGTGCCTGCTGCCTCAGCTACTTCACTGTTTGATACATCTGGTTTAAAGGTTGGCTCAAACACGCCAGTGTGAATGGTGAAAGTACCTAAACCCAAACTTTCAATCAATTCCTTTACATATGAATATTCAGCACCTTTCGTATCGAATGTTCCTGCAATAGCGATTGTCTTCAAATTCATAACCTCCTCAATAAATTTGATTTTATCTAGTTATATAAATAGGGTAGAGAACGTTCTCATAACAAAATCATAAGTTAATCATACTTTTTTTACTTCTTAATGTAAACGTTGTTATGTACTATGTTTTTGTGTTTATGTTATATTTTTAGATTTATATTGTTTTGGAGAACACCCTTTATACTTTTTAAACATTTTGCTAAACTGCGCATAATCTTGATAACCAACCAATCCTGCTAACTCTGATAACTGTATATTTTGTTTATTTATGATTTCTACTGCTTTATTTATACGGAATTTAACTAGATACTCTGGGAAACTACAACCTACCTCTTTTTTAAAAAGACTACTTAAGTAACCTCTAGATACATGGGCTACCTTAGCTAAATCTAAAAATGAAATATCATTCATATAATTTTGAGCAACATATTCCTTCACAAATTCAACATAGTTATAGTGTTTTGTAACTCCATCTAGCATCTTAAGCAATAAATCATCTTCATCAAGCTGTGTCGATACTTTAAAAGCTTTTGTTATATTTGTAATAGATTTTTCCGATGGAATCCTCTCAAAGGCTGATCCACCTATATATCCCATCAAATCTTCGGTATTACTATACATGTATTGAACATCAATTGGTGTTTTCACAGGACCACCATATATTAATTTAATTACATCTGACTTTAACTCATTGCATCTATTAAATATCTTTTCCATTTTTACTTTTGCAGCTTCAAGTGAAAATACTTTTTTTGCCCCTAATAATCCTCCACCTGTTAAGCCTAAATGTACACAAATGGCGTCAGCACCAGCATTAATCATTTGTTCTGCTTGTATCTCGTTAAATACAAAGGCAACTGTAAACATATTTTTAGCATGGGCAACTCTTATAGCTTCTACTTCAATCAAATAATGACATCCGGCTTCTTCTAGAGCCTCACCAAATTGACTATCTATAAGTCCAACTGTGGGGTAGTTATTAATACCTGAAAATCCCATATCTTTTATTTTATCTATGTAGCTTTCTATATTCTTTGTAGGGTCAGTTGCATTAAATCCAAAAATAATAGGGATGTCTTTTACTAAGGGTATTATCTCTTTTGAAGCAAAGTCCATTACCATATCATTACTATTGCAAAATGGCAGAAAACCTGCTAACGAACTTCTTCCCATTTGTCGAAATCTACCGGAATTTAGCACTAAAACAAAATCAGCCCCACCTTTTTCAGCATACTTTGCTGTCATGCCTGTACCTGTTGCTACACCAATAATATGATTTCCATTCTTTGTTTGTATTTTTATATCCTCTAATATCTTTTCTCTCTCCATATTTTTAGACCCCTTATATTGTTTACAATTAATCATTTTCCATAGGAAGATAATTACATTATATGAATAGTAGATAATAAAATCAAATAATTACCTAAATTTTTCAACTGTTTATTCTTATTAAGTAAGCTTTGTAAATTAAATTTATAATATAATTACCATTAACTAGGTCAAAATAGTAGGAAATAATGAAATACCGGCATCTATAATTAACTTTAGAAATGAATTCTTTAGCAAGTATGTATGATATAATAGGAAAAAGACTTTAACAGTATTAGGGGTGAAATAGGTTGGAAAAGAAAAATATATTGGTATTGATCGGCAGTCCAAGAAAAAATGGAAATAGTGATAGGATGGCAGATTCTTTTATAAAAGGAGCCCAATCAGTTGGACATGAAGTAACAAAATTTGAAACTGCAAGGAAAGAAATTGGCGGCTGCAAAGCCTGTGAAACATGCTGGAGTAAAGGAAAACCATGCTCTTTCCAAGATGACTTTGATGAGCTTGCACCTTTATTAGAAGCAGCAGATGTCATCGTATTTTCTACACCATTATATTGGTTTAACTTTTCTACACAAATCAAAGCAGCAATTGATAAAATGTATGCTTATGTGGGGAAAAGTTGTAAACGCCCTCTGAAAATCAAAGAAAGTCTTCTATTTGTATGCGGGGCTGATGAAGATATGAATGTATTTGACGGAATAACAGCAACTTATAGAGAAATTGCCCACTATATGAAGTGGGAAGACAAAGGAGTGTTGGCAGTTCCGAAGGTTAATGAAAAAGGTGATATTGAAGTAACGGACGCACTTGTGAAAGCAGAAGAACTGGGGAAGTCATTGTAGAAAAGCTTTTTGGTTAAAGATTCGATGTTATAATACTGATATTGACCCTATACATTCTATGGGATTTGTTTATATTTTAAGTTTATTATGTTAAAATACTAGCTCAATACATAAGGATATGGCTATTTAGTCATATCCTTAGTTTGTTTTTCAAGATCTTCCTCTAAACATTCAGCTCCAAATTTGTGCATCATCTCTAAGATAGGAATTAATTTTCTACCAACATTTGTTAGGCTGTATTCGACTTTAGGTGGTACAACAGGATAGACCTTCCTATGTATAAGATTATCTTCTTCTAAACTTTTTAGCTGACGTGAAAGTACTTTTTGAGCAACATTAGGTAGTTTTCTCTGAATATCGCTAAATCTAAGTTTCGAATAACTTAAATACCATAAAATCAGTATTTTCCATTTTCCCGAAATCATGCTCTGAATTAGAACCATTGGACACTTTTCATACTGAAGGCACTTTTCTTTCATATAGCATTCTTCATGTCTATTTGTTAACTGTTCCATTTAAACACCCCATTAAATAGTGATGACTTTTTTGTCACTGTATGACAAAAAAGTGCATACTTGATAAAAGATTAATTAAATAATACTATAATATCATAGAAGATTAATGAAAGATAGCTATCACAAAATAAATGCATTTATTTGTATGTATAGAAAAATAATAATCACAAAAGATATTAAACATTATACTAAATTTAAAGAGGGGTAAATTATATGAGTAAAGTATTATATATTAAAGCAAATGTAAAACCAGAAGGAGTATCAAGAACTTTTAAAATTTCAGACAAATTTGTTGAACAGTACAGAGAACAAAATCCTAACGATGAAATTATAACTTTAGATCTATACAAAGAGGGTATAGAATTTCTAAAAGGAGAAGATTTAAACAGCGTTTTTGGACCTAAGACTGATGAGAGTAGAAAGCATCCAATTTTAAAATATGCATATCAATTTGCTGAAGTAGATAAGTATATAATTGCAGCACCAATGTGGAACTTAAGCTTTCCAGCAATACTAAAAGCATATATTGATTATATATGTGTTACAGGAATTACATTTAAGTATACTGCAGAGGGACCAGTTGGTCTATGTCAAGGGAAAAAAGCAGTTCATATTGTTGCAAGAGGTGGCGGATATTCAGAAGGGCCAGCTGCAGCATATGAAATGGGAGATAGATATTTAAGAACAATCTTTGCTTTCCTTGGAATAACTGATTTTACTACAATATCAGCAGACAAGTTAGATGTTATTGGTGAAGATGTAGAAACAATTGTAAAAAATGCAATTGAAAAGGCTGAAGAAAAAGCGAGAAACTTTTAGTACTTATCTTAAGATTAAATTATTAAAAGAATGGATAGCTAAATCTAAGCTATCCATTCTTTAATAGTATTTGCTACAAAAAGTAAATAAAAGTACATTACATAGTAACACTGAGTGCTTGCTTAATAGTTAAGAGGAGCAAACTTATTAGTAATATAAGGGAAGAGGAAAGGTATGGATTACATTAATAATACAATTAGCAATTTACAGCAAATATGTTTTGACTGTCAAGATTGTGATAAAGCAGATTGTATTAAAGCTAAATGCAATGTTGGATTTGCGTTAAGGTTAGTAGATTCAATTAAAAAAACGGATTGACAGTGGTTAGAGATGAATTGCAACTTATTCCAAAGGAAGATATGAAATATTAGAATAACACAATGATGGCAAGATGTATAGCATCTATATGCAAGTTATGTAAGGTGTGTAATGAAAGGCATAATGAAAACTATGCTGTTCCATTAGCTAGAAGATCTCTTGAAAGTATATTTTTAAAGGGAATGGTTTATTATCCTGGCAACTTGTTAACATATATTATATTTAATGAATTAATTATGAAAAATGTGATTTAAATCACTTTATATTTATGACCAATCTACTAGTATATAGATAGAATGTATATACTAATATTAATTACAATAGGAGTTTAAATATGGAAAATAAAAATGCAAAAATTATTGTATCAGGTGATATATGTATAAACTTGTTGCAATGGATAACATATCCTCAGAGTAACACCGGTTTAAATTGGCAGACACACTTAAATATGCATAGCACTTTAAAACCAGGAGGAGCTTTGCTCCTATCAAAGCTTGTAGCTTTGGCAACAGGAAATTCTGTACTTTCACCACAGATACATGATATAGAATTAATTCTACCAGGAGAGTTTCTTAGCTCTACTGTGGAGCTAGAACCTTTTCCAATATCCGATGATAACAAAAATAATAAAATTTATAGGATAAACCGTTTTATGGGATTCACAGGTCCAGTGTCTGGTGTACCAAGATTGCTTCCGATTATAAATGATGAACCAAATGCAGACATGATCATATTAGATGATGAAAATAACGGTTTTAACTCTAATAAGGAATTTTGGCCTTTAGCTTTAAAATCCTCTGGAGCATTACCAATAGTTTTATATAAAATGAATAATCCTATTGATTCCAGTGAGCTTTGGAAACATCTACAAAAGTTTCATAATGAAAAGACAATAGTAATTATAAATGGTGATGATTTGCGTTCAAAGGGAGTTAACATAAGCAAAAGTCTCTCTTGGGAAAGAACAGCGCAAGACTTTGTTTGGCAAATTAATAACAATCCTAACCTTGCATTTTTAGCAAATTGTCGTCATCTTATAGTACCTTTTGGACTTGAAGGTGCCATTTATTATAGAAATGAAGGCGTACCTGAAACTAAATTGTATTTCTTACCCTATGAATTTGAAGGAGGCTTTATCAAAGATTGTCAAGGCAAAATGTATGGACTTACCTCCTGCTTTGTTTCAGGACTTGCAAGTGCTATTGTGTCAGGAACTCAAGATAATGAAGAGTTATCTGAATCAATAAGTCTAGGTATACGCCAAGGTATTGTTTCTGCCCAAAAATATTTTATTGAGGGTTTTGGAGAAAATATTGAAGAATCTTCATTTCCAAACCCTTTAATATTTTTTGAAAGTGAAGATGATTTTATACATAAAGAGCATGTACAGGAGGTATTAGTGCCTACTTCACATAACCCTAATTGCCGTGCCTGCTGGTATATTTTAAAGGACAAAAGCTCAACTAATTTGGCGGAGATTGCATATGATATTGTAAAAAATGGAGTAGAAAATGCACTTAGGTTTATACCAATAGCGCGGTTTGGAAGGCTAACAACAGTAGATAAGACCGAAATTGAAAGCTATAGGAGCATTAAAAATCTTATGCTTGAGTATATCTCTACTAAAAACACAGTCCGACCTCTATCTATTGCTGTGTTTGGAACTCCCGGGTCTGGAAAGTCTTTTGGTATACTAGAAGTGGCTAATAGTATTGCTCCAAATTTGATTAAGAAATTAGATTTTAATTTATCGCAATTTCGTACACCATTAGATTTGGTAAATGCCTTTCATAAAGTAAGAGACTTTGTACTAGAAGGGAAAATTCCTCTAGTATTTTTTGATGAATTTGATTCTTCTCTTGAAGGAAAGCTCGGGTGGTTAAAATATTTCCTAGCACCTATGCAGGATGGTGTGTTTAGAGAAGGGGATTCTATTCATCCTATTGGAAAAGCTATTTTTGTATTTGCAGGTGGGACAAGCAGTACTTTTAAAGAGTTTTGTGGAGAAGACTTTGAAGATGAAAAAGAACAAAGACAGTTTTTGCTTGAGTTTAAAAGTGCAAAAGGTCCGGATTTTGTAAGTCGTCTAAGAGGATACGTAAATATTCTTGGGCCAAACCAAACGGATGAGAAGTGGGACCATTTATTTATGATTAGGAGGGCAATGCTGCTACGTTCACTATTGGAACGTAAAGTGCCTCATCTTATAAATGATAAGGGAGAGGCTCAAATTGATAATGGTGTACTTCGAGCACTACTTAAAATCAGAAGATATAAACATGAGTCTAGATCCGTGGAGGCAATATTGGAAATGAGTATGTTAACCAATGCAAAAAAATGGGAACAATCTCACTTACCTTCTAAAGAACAGTTAAGATTGCATGTAGATGAAGAACAATTTTTAAGACACTTAATGCATGATGCCTTCTATAGTGAAAAGATTGAAAGTCTTGCAGAAGCTATTCATGAAAAATATAGAGTAATTAATGAAAATAATAAAAATATGGATGGAGACTTTATAGTACCATGGCAGGAGCTTAGTGAAGAACTTAAAATTCTCAACCGTGATCAAGCTAAAAATATTCCTAATGCACTACTTAAAATTAATTACGATATTGTTTCTGTTAAAGAAAGGCCAGAGTTTATAGAATTTACAATGAAAGAGCTAGATATATTGGCTGAAAATGAACATATGCGATGGTATCGTCATAAAAAAAAGGTTGGCTGGAGGTTCGGCAAGTTTAAAGATAACAAGAAAAAAACTGATCCCGCACTTGTACCCTGGAACTATTTGCCGGAAGAGAAGAAAAATAAAGTGTATCAAATGATTAAGATTTGGCCAGAAATATTAGCAAAATCAAATTTTAAGATAGAACGACTAAAATTTGTCTGCTATTGCGAGAATAAGCTTTAATGAGAATGCGAAGTTATTAGAATACTATGTTGAAAGTTTATTTCCATATAGCATTATATGATGGTTATAGTTATTATTTTCTTAATCTATTATTTAGTTAAATTACTCAAACATGATACTAATAAAAGTATTATGTTTGAGTAATTTAAAAAATTTTATATCACAAGATGATTTCTATAATTTATCGTTTCACTACATTAAAATTATCTTCTATTAACAACCAGTTTTGTGGGAAAGGAAGACCTAATTTCCAATAGCTAACTCCTCGTAAATTTAGTTCTTTTACAAGGTTAAACTTTGCTTGAATTGAGCGCGCATCTTCAAACCATACTATATGCTGTTTTCCTTGGCTATCGGTATAATTGAAAAAAGGAGCTTGTGCTGTATAGTCATAGCTAATTGGCACATTATTTTCTGCCGCTATTTCAATGGCACGCTGAGGGCTCACTGCCTTTGCAGTACTTCCAGGTACAAAAGGAAGCGTCCAATCATATCCGTACAAGTTTTGACCCATCATAATTTTAGAAGCAGGTATTTCCGTTAAAGCATATTCAATTACTTGTCTTACGGGACCTATTGGTGATACAGCCATTGGCGGGCCACCACTATATCCCCACTCATAAGTCATTAAGACAACAAAATCTGCAATTTCACCATGAGCTCTATAGTCATGGGCTTCATACAATAAGCCTACCTGAGTGGCGCTTGTTTTTGGTGCCAAAGCTGTAGACATCAGCAAACCTTCTGGAGAGAACCTTGCTTTTGCTTTCCTCAAAAAGTTATTATAGTTTTCCCTTAATTCAGGAGGCAAAAACTCCAGATCAAAATGTATATCGCTAAAACCATATTGTTTTGCTGTTGCGACGATATTATTAAGCAGACGATTTTGTACTTCTGTATCTGTCAAAATGATTCTCCCGAGCTCCGTGCTGAATTGCCCTTTTTCAAGGTTAGTAACTACCATCATTAAGGCTGCATTATTCGCTTTGGCGATGGCTGGAAAATTACCTAATGGAGGAGCTTCTAATGTTCCATCTCTTTGAACCCTGAAGCTAAATGGTGCCAGATATGTCAAAAATGGTGCTGCACTTCGAGCTGCCTGTTCTAATTCAGGAGCTATTGTTCCAGCTATTGGTTCAACATATGCATTTATTTCTGCCGTTGTTTTAGGTCGTGGAGGAATATACAATCTTAATCCAATTTGCAGTGGCTGAGCAACTGAAATCCCATTAATCTGTGCAAGTGTTTGATAGCTTATTCCAAAACTGCGTGCAATGCTGTACAAACTATCTCCAGGTTGCACCCAATAGAAACTTCCCACAATAGGAATTACCAATGCCTGACCTACCACTAATTGATTAGGGTTTGGAATTTCATTAGCTGCAACAATTGCTGAAACTGTGGAATTATATGCTTGAGCTATTCCAAATATTGATTGCCCTGGTTGAACAACGTGAATCTGCATAATATCTCCTTCTTATAAAACTTATCCAATATCATTATATGAGCTAGAAGGAGAAGTGTACTAATGTATCAATTAATTTTGTACAGCTTACTGGAAATAGTAATGAATTTTACGGTATTTTCGCGTTGTAATTTAAACTTGTACAAAAGAGAAAAGTAATGCAATTAATAATACTGAAACAGTGAGCAAATATAAAACCACAGGTTAGTGAAACATAATTGAAATTTAACGCTTAAGTCTAGATTTAAAGACTTTAAAGAATACCCATAAGGTAAATGTTGATTTACCAACTAAATATGTAATACCTAATATAAACAATATTAAATGGTGATGGAAATTATATGAACTAAAAATATTAAAAAAACTCAAATTAATCACCTCATAATACATTTAAAGTTATTTTATGTATATAAAGTGACATAATACAAGGTTAATTATGGAATTGTTTTATTACATAGTAAAAAATTCAAGTTGACAATTTTAATATTATGTAAACTAATGAAAAAGTAAACCATAATAATTAAAATATTTTAAAAAACAAACTATAAGATATTGAACGATAAATAAAAAAAATATAATAGTTGCAATTAATATAAAAGCAAATCGTGATGAATATGAAATAAATAATTATTAATAATTGTAAGAAAATTTAAAATATCTATTGACATATAGTGGAATAAGTTGTATTATAAACACATAATATCAAATTGATAATATCTAAACTATAATAAGTAGAGGAGAAAATATTTTGGATAAAAATTTTATAGATAATGAAGAGGAATTCTTAAAAAATTATGATGAGAATGATTACAAGAGGCTGAGTGTTACAAATGATATCATAATATTTACAACTGCTGATAGGGATGAAGATAATCTTCGAAAGGTGCCTAAAAAAGGTATGCAGGTTATTTTAATTAAAAGAGATGACTATCCATATAAAGAAAAGTGGGCGCTTCCAGGTGGCTTTATTGATATAAAAGAAAGCTTAGATGAGGGGGCTAAGAGAAAACTTAAGGAAAAGACAGGAATAGATAATGTTTATACCGAGCAGTTATATACTTTTGGAGATGTTGATAGGGACAAAAGAACAAGGATTATTAGTGTAGGAAACATTGCTTTAGTTGAAAAGAGCAGGATAAGGTTTGAAGAAGTAGATTTACAAAAGAGAAGTGAATGGTTTTGGATAGATAAGACTCTTATTAGTTCTGAAAGATATGAACAATATGTAGAAAACAAACATCTTTTAACTCTTAAATCCATTGATGAAAGAGTAATAATAAATTATGAAGTAACAGAAAGAATTGGAAGAGATATTTTTAGAAGAGAGGAAACGACTTATAGGTTATTAGATAACTCTACAGAGGAATTGGCTTTTGATCACTATAAGATATTAGATTATGGAATAGATAGATTAAGAAATAAGGTGGAATATACGCCAATTGCCTTTAATCTTTTGCCAAGAGTATTTACTGTAAAGGAACTGCAGAATGTCTATGAAGCAATAATGGGAAGAGAAATTTTAAACTTCAGAAGAAAAATGGGTGAAATGATTATAGAAACCGATGAAAAGATAGAGGGTAAACCTTTTAGACCAGCTAAGGTGTTTAAGTTTAATGAAAACTGGGAGCATAATTTTTAAAAAAGAAGAGGATGGTATAAAATGATTTATTTTAATGGTGAGAGAATAGAGTTTAAGAAATTTCCTAATGGTGAATCTTTAATTAATAGTGAAAACTTAAAGTTAAGAAGTGATGATAATGAAATTAGGCTTAACTTTGAAAATGACGAAGATATAACTCACTTAATATTTTTAAAAAGTCATTTGGATGAATTAAGAGTAAAATGTAATCTAATACTTCCTTATATGCCTTACAGCAGAATGGATAGAACTGAGGGCATGGTGATTTTTACACTAAAGCATTTGTGCAAGCTAATAAATAGTTTAAACTTCGAAAGCGTAACGATTTATGAGCCGCATTCAGAGGTATCCACCGCATTATTAGATAGAGTTAAGGTGGTAGATATGTCTAAAACTTTAGCAGAGAAGCTATTAAAAGAATTGAATGACGGAAAAGAAGAGGTATATTTAGTCTATCCAGATGCAGGTGCAGCAAAGAGATATGGAAAAGAAATATGCTATGAAAAAACTCTAACTGCTAGCAAAGAGCGTGATTTTAGAACAGGACGTATAAATAAATTACAGATTAATGGGCATATGGAAAGAAAAGACTTTAAGGCTATCATAGTGGATGATTTATGTTCAAAGGGTGGCACTTTTATGCTGACAGCTTCTAAGCTAAAGGATATGGGGGCAACAGAAATATATCTGGCAGTCACTCACTGCGAAAATACAGTTTTTCAAGGGGATTTATTAAAGGATGATTTAATTACAGGGATATATACAACCAATAGTATTTTAAATAGAAGGCATGAAAAAATTAAGGTCTACGAAATTTAAGGGGGATTTATTATGAAAAAACTGTTAGTAGTTATTGATTACCAAAAGGACTTTGTAGATGGAACACTTGGATTTGAAAAAGCAAAAACATTAGAGCAAGGTATATATGATAAGGTTAATAAATATCTAGAAAATGGGGATAAGGTACTGTTTACCTATGATACTCATCACGAAGATTATTTACAAACTAGGGAAGGTAAAAATTTGCCCGTTTCCCATTGTATCAAAGACACCAATGGCCATAAGCTGTATGAGAAAATAAAGGATTTTTCAACTTTAGAAAATACACTTCATTATGAAAAAGAAGGCTTTGGAATATCCAACGAAGATATGCTTCGACTAGCAAGTGAACTAGGAGAGGATATTAAGGAAATTGAGTTAGTTGGAGTTGTCACTAATATATGTGTAATTAGCAATATGGTAATGTTCCAATCACAATACAGAAATGCTGATATTATAGTGGATGCAAGTCTTTGTGCCAGCTTTGATGATGCACTGCATGAAAAGGCATTAGATGTAATGGAAGGTCTGCAGGTAAAAGTAATCAATAGGGGGAACTAATAATGATAAACCCATTTTTATTAACGGATTTTTATAAAACAATTCATCATATATGCTATGCAAAGGGAATGACTAAGTTAGTGAGTTACTGGACTCCCAGGATGTCTCGAAAAGAAAATATGGATAAGGTTGTTATGTTTGGACTTCAACCTTTTGTAAAGAAATATTTAATTCAATACTTTAATGAAAACTTCTTCCATAAAGATAAAGAAGGAGTGATTTCTGAGTATAAAAGAATCATTTCTAAAACTATGGGGAATATAGCATCAGATACAAAGCATATTGAAGCTTTGCACGACTTAGGGTATTTACCAATACAAATTAAAGCTGTAGAAGAGGGCTTAAGAGTAAATATTAAAACTCCAATGATTGAAATTACAAATACCCATGAGGATTTTGCGTGGCTTGTGAATTATTTAGAAACCTTTATGAGCTGTAATATATGGCAGCCAATGACAAGTGCCACTATAGCATATAGGTACAGAGAAATAATAGAAAAGTACTTTAATCTTACTGTAGAAAACGGGGATATAAGAAAAGCTTGTGGAGATTTTAGTATGAGGGGTTTTAGTTCTATAGAAAGTGCAGAGCTAAGTGGTGCAGCACATTTACTTTCCTTTCTAGGAACTGCAACAATACCTGCCATTAGCTATTTAGAGGAATATTATAATTGTAATATAGAAGAGGAACTAGTTGGATTAGGAACTCCTTCTACAGAACACAGTGTAATGTGCAGTTACGGTGAAGATGAATTTGCGGCCTATAAGAGATTGATCACTGAGGTATTTCCAAGCGGAGTTTTGAGCATAGTATCTGACACCTATGACTATTGGAATGTTATAACGAATATAATTCCGAGATTGAAAGAAGATATATTAAATAGAGATGGCAAAATTGTTATTAGAGGCGATAGTGGAGATCCTGTAAAAATAATTTGTGGTGATAAAGATGCAGCAAAAGACAGCGAAGAATATAAGGGAACTGTTGAATTGCTGTGGGATATATTTGGTGGAGAAATCAACTCAAAAGGATATAAGATTCTAAATAGTAAAATAGGGACAATTTACGGAGACAGTATAACTGTAGAAAGATGTGAACAGATTTGCAGGAGGTTAGAGGAAAAGGGCTTTGCAGTAAATAACTGTGTCTTTGGTATAGGTTCATACACCTATCAATACAATACTAGAGATACTTTTGGATTTGCTTTAAAGGCTACTCATGCAGTAATAGATGGTGAAGAAAAGTTTATATTTAAAGCACCTAAAACAGATAAAGATAATTTTAAAAAGTCGCAAAAGGGAATGTGTTATGTATATAGAGAGGGACAAAATATTTTATACAAAGATGAATTGACTTTAAAAAATCAAGCAGAGTATAAGGATAATCTATTAGAAGTTGTATTTAAGGATGGTGAGTTGATAAAAGATTACTCATTATCAGAAATAAGAACTAGGCTTCATGGGAGATTTTAGTAATATTTTAGAATAAGATGGAAAATTATTTTCCCTTTTAATTGGAGGTATAAAAATGAAAAAAGATTTTAATGCAGAAAAGGAATGTGAAAATATTATAAATTGGATTAGAGAATACTTTAAAAACCAGCCTAGTGCTAAGGGAGCGATTATTGGAATTAGCGGTGGAAAGGACAGCTTTGTAACAGCCAAATTATTAGCTGAAGCTTTAGGAAAAGAAAGAGTATTTGGTGTTTTAATGCCAAATGGAGAGCAGAAGGATATATCTGACAGCTTAAGGATTGTAGATATTCTTGAGATTAATCATAAAATAGTTAATATAGAAAAAGCTTACAATGGGTTATTAGAGGGTATTGCAGATGAAAAGTTATCTATTGATGCTAAAATCAATATTCCTCCGAGACTGAGAATGACTACCTTATATGCAATTGGAACTAGTATGAACTATAGGGTATGTGGTACCGGGAATAAGTCAGAAGGCTTTGTAGGATATACAACAAAATGGGGCGATAACGCCTTTGACTTTAATCCTATAGGAGACCTAACTACTGAAGAGGTTGTATCAGTGGGGGACTTTTTAGGATTACCTTATGAATTGGTTCATAAAACTCCAAGTGACGGGTTAAGCGGAAAATCTGATGAGGAGAAGCTAGGTTTTTCCTATAAACAAATTAATGAATATATAGAAAATGGTAGCTGTGGGGATAAAGAAATCGATGAAAAAATTAGATTGAAGCATGAGTATAACAAGCACAAGAGGAACTTGCCGCCAAAGTATGAGAGAGCATGAAATCATAAGCTGACTCGTTATTTTTTAGATATCTATAATTAAGAGAAACATTTATATAGTGATTCCTTTTAAGAAGTCTAAAAGCCACTGCTTAATAACACTAAGCAGTGGCCTAAAATTTTCATTGATAACAAAAGAACCTTTAACTAAACATTTTCATTAATATTCAAACGTCTTATTAAATGATAATTACTTTCAACATAAGATATAGCACGAGCTGAATGGTATACTCTATCGTATCCATTTAATAATGTTGATTCATATAAAATATAGTTTCCATAAGCATCTCTGTCTTGATATATCATTATGTGGCCTGTACTATTCCATGCATCACCGAATTTAATATTTACTACAGATATTTTATAGGATATTGCTGGATCATCTAACATGATTGTATTGCGCTTAGAATCATTTAACTCCCAACATCTTTGAACATATCCAGAACAATCCACCCCAGCTATTATAGAATACACTTTTTTTGTACTAATATTTCCAGCGGTTTTACCCTGTGAAATTTTAGTTGCAAATCCAGTAAGTGAATCCCAACCTCCCCAGTTGTAAGGAACACGTTGGTAGTTTACGTCGTAATTAGTGATATATCTTGGACGGACTGATTTTTGATAAGTTGAATAATTATTTAATGAGCAATGCCAGGTACATGTGTAGTAAGATTCAGCTGTTTGCTGAATAAGTGAACGATCAATAGGGTTAAGTGTCAATAGGGTTGTTTTGTTTGGCATTAATAAATCATTAAATTTTAAGCTTTGTTTTTCTAATGCAGACTTAAAAATATCAGGAGATAAAAGTTCTAATTTTTCCATTTTGCAATAGGTTTTCCGACAATTCAAATGATATATAGAATTATCCTTTATTTTTACATCATTTTGAATATATTTATATTTTTTTGGCAATGCAGAAATGCCTATAACATTATCATTTATATCTATCTTTTTTATCAATTGTTCAAAGATAATATTATTGTTTATATCAACTTCAATTTCATGGGTTTTGACAATAAAACAGCCATCTATTTCCCTAAGGTAAACTGCTACTTCAATCCAATACTCCACTGTATCGCCAGAGGTTAAATTAAATATTATAATAGGAGATGTAATTTAAGTTAATACAGATAAGGAGGCATTAAATGAGAATTTATAGTACTTCTAAAATTGCAAAAATTGTAAAAGTACATCCAAATACAGTTATATTATATGAGAAGTGGAGATATATAGAGTCGGTTAAAAGAAAAGCAAATGGATATTGAATTTACACAGAAAGATATTTAGAGCAAATGAAAATAGCAAGAATAGAATTAAGCTGTGAAATAATTAAAGGTGATATAAGAAAAAAAGCTGTTAATATTATAGAAACCACAGCTTAAGGGGATTTAGAAAAAGCTCTAGAAAGTAGTAAAGAATATTTATAACATATTATCTAGAACCATTTTCTTATTTATTCAATATATCAGAAAAGTGATTTTTGGACCATTCTTCAATTATTTTTAATGCAGGAACTAATTCTTTGCCTTTTTCAGTTAATGAATATTCAACTCTTGGAGGTATTTCTGCGTATATATGTTTAATTATTATTCCATCAACTTCAAGCTGTTTTAGAGATTCGCTTAATACTTTTTGACTTACACCATAAGTAATTCTCTGTAACTCCAGAAATCTCTTTGGACCATCAGATAAGTGACAAAGTATTACAGCTTTCCATTTACCTCTTATTATTTCAAACCCCAAATCTAAAGCACATATGTATGATTTACCTTTATGTTCTATCAAAATAAGATCACCTACTTTAACGTATATTTCATACATGATTATAATATAAAAAATAAAAATTAAAAATAGAATTTACAAGCAATGCAGAAAAATATTTTATTGATTTATTTTTAAAGGTATAGAGTAAATCACAATTCCTACTTTAAAGTAAGTTATCTAACTTTAAAGTGCCTACTTGCTGCAAAGAACTGTGTTGAATATACTATATTTAGTGCCGAACAATAAAGGTATTTAAAGCAAAAATAAGTCAGTGAAAGGATTTTTATAATCTTATCACTAGATATATAAAGGAGAGATGAGCTAAATGAAAGTAGTTGCATTTAATGGAAGTCCTAAAGAGAAAGGAAATACATTCCATGGGATAAAAATGGTTGCTGAGGAGCTAGAAAAAGAAGGCATAGAAGTTGAGATTATTCATGTAGGTAATAAGGCTATAAGAGGCTGCCTTGCTTGTAATGGCTGCGTAAGAAATCAAGATGAAAAATGTGTGATTAAGGATGAAGTGAATGAATGGATTCAAAAAATGAAAGAGGCGGATGGTATAATACTTGGATCTCCAGTTCATTATTCAGCCATAGGAGGAACAATGAAATCATTTTTGGATAGAGCTTTTTATGTTACAAGTGTAAACAAATCTATGCTAAGACATAAGGTGGGAGCTGCAGTTGTTGCTGTGAGACGTTCAGGCGGTGTTCCTACCTTTGAACAATTGAACAATTATATTAATTATTCTGAAATGCTTATGCCAACTTCAAACTATTGGAATGTAATACATGGAACAGCTCCAGGAGAAGCTAAAGAAGATGAAGAAGGTACACAAATAATGAGAGTCCTTGGCAAAAATATGGCTTGGCTTATGAAATTGGTTGAGCTTGGAAAAGGAAAAATTGAAGAGCCTGAAAAAGAAGGCAAAGTATTCACAAACTTTATTCGTTAAATTAGTAAATAGATCGTCAAAATAATGGCGGTCTTTTTTTACGATTAAAGATAATAAAGAAGGTCTTTTTTAACAAATGTCGAACATATTTAATATGGCTTTATCATTTTGTTAAAGGGAAGAGCTGTTATGATATCATTTAATAACATTTTTGAATAAAATTACTGAAGTTGCTCAGAAAGTATTGTTATTTTAGATAATAATGGAAAAACTAAAGAGTGAAACTTAAATTAGGAGGTAAATATTAATGAGCGCACAAGAAAAAGTTTTTGAAAAGTTAAAGGAGTTAAATGTTAAGTATGAGGTGATGAACCATCCTGCTGTTTTTACAATAGAGGAGATGGATGCTTTAAACATTACTGAACAGGGAGATGTATGTAAGAATTTATTTCTTAGAGATGAAAAGGGTAAAAGACATTTCCTTGTAGTTTTAGATAAAGACAAGAAGGCTGATTTAAAAGATATTCAAAAGCAGCTTGGCAGCACAAGACTTAGTTTTGCATCTGCAGAGAGGCTTGATAAATATTTGAAACTTCAAAAAGGAGAAGTAACACCACTTGGAGTAATAAATGATGAAGAAGGCTCTGTAGAAGTAGTATTTGACAATGATTTAATAGGAAAAACAAAGTTAGGCGTTCATCCTAACGACAATACTGCAACAGTTTGGATTTCCTTTGAGGATTTAAAAAAAGTAATAGATCATAATGGAAATAAAATTAAATATTTAAACATTTAAAACTGATTAGAGTTATAGCATAAAAATAAATTTATTTGATTTTAAAGCAAATAATGCTCTTCTTTCCCGCTCAATGATATTTGAGCTTAAAACTTTAACTGATGAAGATGTTCCTTATAGGAAATGTTGATATAATGGCCCTAATCATAGCAACCAGTGCTATGATTAGGGCTGCTTGAATGCAGAAATACTTATCGCAGGTAGCTATTTATGCTGCTTGTACTCTTAAATAACATTAATACTAGAGGAAAGGAGATAGTTATGAAATATTTAATCATTGGAACAGGTGGTATAGGTGGTTCAATTGGAGGTTTCTTAGCTTCGAATAATAATGATGTAGACTTTATTGCTAGAGGAGAAAATCTTGAGCATATAAAAAAACATGGACTGAAGATTAAATCTGGAATTAAGGGTGAGTTAAATCTGTCCAAGATAAGGGCATTTTCAAGCGAAGAGTATGTAGATAAAGCTGATGTAATTTTTATTTGTGTGAAAAGCTATTCCATCAATGATATTATTCCTATTATAAAGAATGTTTCACATGAGAATAGTCTTGTAATTCCTTTAATGAACGGCTATGGTATAGGAGAGAGAATAAGCAATAGTCTAAATGGCGTAAAGGTTATTGATGGTTGCATTTATATATCAGCATTTATTGATGCACCTGGATCAATTATTCAACTTGGAAGTTTGTTTAAAATAGTTTTCGGTACAAGAAAAGGCATACAAATTGACTCAAATATATTAAATGATATTAAAAATACATTAGTTGACTGTAGCATAAATACAATTTTGTCAGAGAAAATTGAGGCTGATACCTTCCAGAAGTTTTCTTTTGTTTCTCCATGTGCTGCTTGTGGAGCATATTATGATATAACAGTAGAAGCAATGCAAGAGGATGGTGAGTACAGAGAGACATTTAAAGAGCTTTGTGAAGAGATAAAACAAATAGGTAATAAACTTGAGTTAAATTTTGATGTTGATATAACAGAAGCTAGTTTAAAAGTTTTAGATTCATTGACTCCTGATACCACATCATCAATGCAAAAGGATATAAAAGCAGGTAGAAAAGCAGAAATAGATGGATTGATATTTGATGTAGTAAGATTAGCAAACAATTTGGGAATGGAAATTCCTATTTATTATAAAATTGCAAAACATTTTGGTTACGCACTATGATACATTTTTCAAATTAAATGTGCAATAGAAGTAGTGAAAGTTATATAGATTATACTTTTAATGGAATAATTAGATGGAAAAGATAAATCTCAAAATAAGACTAGCTTAGTATATTTATCCGATGACTACCCGCTCTAATACTCCCTCGCACTCTGTGAAAGCGATTCGCACCAAATCAGAGATTTGGGCTCTCTGCTTTTCTCAAAGTGGGAGTAAAGAGCGGCTACGTCCCTGGATAACGATTTCTAAGCATCAGATGGAGGTTAAATGCCTAAATGGCATTTAACGGGCAGAATTGCCCAGTGGTCGCAGACAAACTCCATCTGATGCCAAGAACTCTGTTTATATTAAGTTAGTTTTTTATTTTTCTAAAGCTTAGACTTATAATTTTATAGTGTTTTTATAGGTATTATGGTTTATAATGGAAATAGATTGCCAAAAATTGAAATGCGGAGGGGACAAGATTGAATACTAATATGCTTAAAAATATAAAACAATTATTGCTACTAACAGTATCAATGGTAATTACATGGATTATTGTATCAGGAATATTACAAAGAGCACTAGGGCTAAGCAGCGGTAAAAATGAAGGACATAAGCAAGCTGTTATCGCACTGGGATATTTATTTCTCCTATGCTTTCTAAATTCTATAATAATCATTTGGTATACGAAAAGAAGTATATTTTCAGGTAAAAAGCTTTTATTATCAGTTTTTACAATTGTGTTTGGAGTTATGTTTTTCATGACTCAAATAGAAACTATATATTTTAATTATGCCATAAAGATGCCTAGTCAGCTTATATTTAGTACTTTATTTACCGGTGCAGTTGTAGCAATAGTAGCTTCAATAGTGTCAGTAAAGATAAAAGAAGAAAGCAATAAATTTAAAAATAGAATTCCAAAATATGAATCTCAAAAACTACCTTTGAATATTCTCATTCTTGCATTAATATATCTAATATTTTACTTTATCTTTGGATATTTTATTGCTTGGCAATTTCCACTTCTTAGAGAATACTATACAGGATCACAAAAAATCCTTCCATTTATCCTTCATATGAAAAATCAACTGTCCACAGATCCTTGGCTAGTGTTATTTCAAATAGTTCGTGGTGTTCTTTGGGCTTTAATTGGATGTTTAGCGATAAGAAGTGTAGCTGTAAAGAAAGGTATAGAAAAGTATCTATTAGTTGGATTTATTTTAAGTGTTGGACTATGTACACCTTTACTTTTGCCAAACGATTTTATGCCGAGCTCAGTTAGATTTGGTCATTTTTTTGAATTGTTAATAGAAAACTTTTTATTTGGAACAGTATCAGTATACTTCCTTGGTAAAGAGCGCAATAATATTTATAAGCAAATATTTTATACAAGTAAACATTTAATTTGAAGAGTATAGATTACAATATATTTCAAGTCACTGCTAAATTTAAATATAATTATTATTAAAAGTATGCCCGCATTGGAAAATATCAGTTATAATTTAATTGGAGATTTATATCGTGCAATTTCTACTATATATTATAAAGCGGGTGAAGTGAATGTCAAAATATGATAAAAAAGCTGTTATTTCTACATTGTCACTAGCCTTTGTGACAATGTTTTGGGGTACGAGCTATGCAATTGTAAAGGATAGCCTAAATAGTATAAAGCCATTTCAATTAATGACTTTAAGATTTGTATGGTCAACAATTATTTTGTCTCTTATATTTTGTAAAAGGTTAAAAAATATAAGAAAAAAAGATATATATCAAGGATTAATAATTGGAATGTTTTTATTTAGTGCCTTTTTTGCGTTGATAACAGGTATAATATATACCACTGCGTCAAAACAATCTTTTTTGGTTGGTGCATATGTAATAGTAGTTCCTTTTTTAGCTTGGGCTATAAATAAAAGAGTTCCAGACAACTACGAAATTATTGGGGCCTTTATAGCAACAATAGGCATTGGATTATTAACCTTAAATGGATCACTTAATATAAATAAAGGGGACGTAATATCCATTTTTTGCTCAATATCTTTTGCATGTCATATGATAGCTATAGAATATTTTAAGAAAGATTCTGACCCTATAATCTCAACAATAATACAGTTTGCTGTGACAGCTTTATTGTTTGTTATACTAACAGGAATATTTGAATCCTATACAATAAATATGACACCCAAAATGTCAAAGTCCATAGCATATCTTGTTATTGCAACTACTGTTATACCTTTTTTAGTGCAAAACATTGCGCAGAAATATATATCCTCTACCAGCACTGCCCTTATATTCACATTAGAATCTGCATTCGGAGGAATTTTTGCTATATTTTTCTTAAATGAAACAATGACTTTTCGAATGATAGTAGGTAGTGTAGTTATTTTTATAGGCATTATTATAGAGGAAACAAAGTTGAACTTTCTTAAAAAATTTAAAGTAAATAGTTACTCTACATCTTCAGATAGTGAGAGTGTATAAGCGATCTATAGATAGATGCCGTACTGATAATACAGTACGGCTTTTAATTTGTAAGAAATTCTTAATAATTTTGTAAGCTATTTCGTAATTTTTACCTTGTAAAATTATACCTATAGATAAGATTTCCAAAGGATTTCTGTAAGGTTAGGCATCTGAAAGAAAATAGCAAGTCAAAGATGCGACGGATATTTTGTATCAGGCAAGGAGGCAGGTTCCGCAGATAGTTGACTCTATCTAAGGGTTCTGCCGACGAAGTATGACACAAAATAGACTAGCATACTGACTAGTTATTTTTTTGAAGATGCCATAAGTTAAAAAGGAGGAAAAAGTATATGTTTACACGAATACTGAAAAAAGAAAAATTTTCAATATGGAGGACATTATGGATAAGCAAAAGGTATTAATAGTAGATGATGAAAAAGAAATAAGAGATGCTATCGAAATTTATTTAAAAGGCAGTGATATAGATGTGCTTAAAGCAGGCGATGGACTGGAAGCGTTAGATATATTGGAAAAGGAAAATATACATCTAATAATACTAGATATAATGATGCCTAAGCTCGATGGTATAAGAACCTGTTTAAAGATAAGAGAAAACAAAAACATACCAGTAATAATGCTGTCAGCAAAAAGTGAAGATGCAGATAAAATATTAGGATTAAATATTGGTGCTGATGATTATATAACTAAACCTTTTAATCCCTTAGAGTTAGTAGCTAGAGTGAAATCACAGCTTAGAAGATTTCTTCTACTAGGGGATGCCAATGTTGACTTACAAGTTCCAAATGAGGATGAAATAGAAATAAGGGGATTAAACATAAACAAGGCCTCTAATGTTGTAAAAGTAGACGGAGAAGAAATCAAGTTGACTCCCTTAGAATTTAAGATAGTACTGCTATTTGCAGAAAATGCTGGTAGAGTTTTATCTATTAAGCAAATATATGAAAACGCATGGAATGAACCTTTTTATAAAAGTGAAAACACTGTAACAGTGCATATAAGAAGAATCAGAGAAAAGCTTGAAATAAATCCTAAAGAACCGAAATACATAAAGGTGGTGTGGGGTATTGGATACAAAATTGATAAATAAATTCAAAAATCTTAAAAGTATTCTTATTGGAAGCTTGTTAAGGCAGATAATTATAATGGTGATTTTAACAATTTTGGCGGTAATATTTACTATAGATTTGATTGTAAATAATGGTTTAGTGAGAATAACAAACAATGAAACTGTATTAAAACAGCATTTAATCGAAGATTCATTTCCATTAAGTCAAAAGCTATACTGTACTACAGATTATTTAGAAAAATTAAAAAATGGAGAAGTTAAGCAAATTGATATAGAAAGGGACTTTAAAGATTTCAAAGTAAAGTTTGCAATAATAGACAATAAAAATGGAAAAGTATATACAAACTTTCATAAGGTTGCAGACTTAAAAGATCCCTTTAATGAATATATAAAACAAAATTCATACTATTACTATAAAGCAGATAATGAAGTGAATTATACGCCTCTTATAGAGAGGGACTTAGATCGTAGAGAATTTCTGAAGTCAGGAAAATATTTTACTGAATATTACTGGTACGATAAAACAGGCATTAATACGGCAGTAGATACATGGGCTACTGTGCTTGGTCCTAGTTATAAATCCCTAATAGAACTTATCTTTGTTTTTGGTTGGCTAATTGTTACTACAGTATTTATTATAAGAAAAGTAGAATGGATAAAAACTGTTGGAAAAGAAAATGCAAAAAGAGAACTTAAAAAATCACGCTTGTATTTTATAATACCAAAAGCCAAGGAGTTGTATTACAATTGGGGAATTTGTGAAAAGACTATTACATTATCTACTATAGCTATTATACTAATGATTATATTTGTATTTTTGATAGATTATATGAGCTATTATAAATGCATTGGCTTTATCATACTCTATATAGCTTATATTTTAGGTTGTTTGTTAACACTGATTAGGGATGTAAAATATTTTAGACTAATCTCAAAGGGTACAGAAGAAATTGCTAAAGGCAATTTTAATTTATATCTAGATACGAAAGGTAATAGAGATCTCTCTAATTTGGCGGAAAATATTAATTCAATAAAAATAGGTTATAAAAAGGCACTAGAGGAACATGTAAAAAATGAGCGTCTAAAATCAGAATTAATATCAAATGTATCACATGATTTAAAAACACCTTTGACATCAATAATAACTTATGTAGATCTTTTAAAAAGAGAGGATTCAACAGAAGAGGAAAAAGAAGACTATATTAAAATTCTAGATTCTAAGGCTAAAAAATTAAAAGTTCTTATTGAGGATTTATTTGAAGTTTCTAAAATTAACAGCGGAAAATTGGAGTTAGCTAAAGAAAAGGTAGATATTGTAGATTTAATTTATCAAGTACTGGGAGAGTGCTCAAATTGTTATGAAGAAAAACATATTGATTTTAAATTAAAAAGCTTTGCAAGTGAAGTTGTATTAAATCTAGATGGAAAACAAATATCAAGGGTAATTGAAAATGTTGTTTCTAATGCTTTAAAATATTCAATGGAAAATACTAGAGTATATATAAATATTGAAAATAAAGCTAATGAAGTAATTATATCCTTTAAAAATATAGCAGCCTATGAAATGAACTTTGATGTTGAAGAAATATTTGAACGTTTTAAGAGAGGGGACGAATCAAGAAATTCAGAAGTTGAAGGTTCCGGATTAGGCCTTGCAATTTCAAAAAGCATTATAGAGCTGCACGATGGTAAAATGTATATAGAAAAAGAGGGAGACCTATTTAAGGTGTTTATAGTGCTGAAAATGCAGGGAGGTGATATTGATGAATAAAAATTTAAAATATGCTTTAGGAGTTTTATTCACGGTTTTAATAATATCGAACGTAAGTACTGTTTATTTATTAAACAGCCAATATGAAAAGTTAAATTCTCTAGAACATAAAATAGATTTAATTATGAGTAATACTAATACACTAAACAACAAAATTTCAAATGAAATGCTAGCTTTAAAAGAACAGCAAAAGGATATAATGACACCTACAGAGCTAGCGAATTATTTAAAAGTAGATATTAAATTAATCTATAGCTCTATTATTGATAATCCAGATTCAAAATTTCCTTGTATAAAAACGAATGGTGAAATACGCTTTAGTAAAAAGGCCATAGATGAATATATGTTGAGCGGAAATAAAGCTCTAGAATAACCTACGATAATTAGTTCCATAGTAAATAAGCAATTTACATCTCAGAATTTTTTCACCTTATTATACTATATGTGGTAATATTATATTATAAGGATTTCATTATATCAGGAGGACAAAGTATGGAACTAATTGAGGAAAAATTTTCAAAGAGATACCATATTTCAGAGAATACTATTATAGAAAATGGAATTGACTGGAATGTTTTGGATAAAATATATGTTGACTTTAATAAATTTAAGGACAGCTATGAAACTCAAGCTAATTTTATTGCAAACACTTTAAGAACCCATAATAAAATACACTCAGTAAAGGCTAGAGTAAAGGATGGAGAACGATTAATTGAAAAAATTATTAGAAAAACTCCAGATAGAAAAGAAAAATATGGTTCAGATTTTCAATTTACTGTAGATAATTATAAAAATGAAATAACCGATCTTATAGGCATAAGGGCAATACACATTTTTAAAGATGATTGGGAAGATATTCATAATTTCATATTAAGAACGTGGAAGGTTATTGAAATAACTGCTAATGTTAGAGAGGGTGACGATACTAAAAGATTTGAGGAGTTAGATATCCAAATCAAATCTAGAAAATCTGGCTATCGATCTGTTCACTATTTAATAGAGTTTTTTCCAACAAATCAGCAGGTTATAGCAGAGATTCAAGTAAGAACAATATTTGAAGAGGGGTATGGTGAAATAGACCATCAGCTTAGATATTCTCATAGCCAAATTCCAGAAGTATTAGAGCTAAATCTTTTATTATTTAACCGTATTGCAGGTAGTTCTGATGAAATGGCTTCACTAATAAACCTGTTGAATAAGAATTGGACTGAGATGGAAGAAAAATACGAAAATATAATAGAACAAAAAAATAATCAGATAAAAGAATTAATAGATATGATTGAACTGAAGGTTCAATTAAATGAGAAAGATAAGGAAGCAATATTATCAAGTTTAGATGATATAATATTGAAAGACAATTTGACAAAATTAACAGATGACTTAGCTAAATCTTTTGGAACAGTGCCAAAGGAACTCTAAGTTTTAATAAAAGAGTATGTATTTAAATATAGGGTTTCTGGACCGAAAGCTAACTTATACAACCGGATATGTTTCCAAGCTTCAGCACGTTAAAAACTTTTAGCCAGTTTAAAGCTTGTGTTTCAGGATAACCTAAGAACTTTCGAGAACTCGCTGTGCTCAAACAACTCTAAAGTTCTAAGGTTCTCTTAAAACCCTTCACTAAGATTGGCACAAAGTTTTTAAATCTACTTCAGCTTTGGAAACATACCCCTCTGTATAAGCTAGCTTTCTAGTTAGTTTTTCTATATTCATACTCTTTTATTATATTAAAAATCTTTTTTAAGAACTGCACCAGTGCTTGCTGAAGTGACTAGCTTGCTGTAGCGATATAAATAGGTTCCTTCTTCCGCTTTTATAGGAGGTGCAGTCCAATTATATAATCTTTGTTTAAGTTCTTCATCAGACAACTCAACCTTTATAACTCTATTAGGTAAATCTATTTCTATAATATCTCCATCTTCTATAAGTGCAATTGGTCCTCCTTCATAGGCTTCTGGAGATATATGGCCTATACAGGGTCCTCTAGTGCCTCCTGAGAAACGGCCATCTGTAAGTAAAGCTACAGACTTTTCAAGTCCCATTCCAATTATTGCAGAAGTAGGACTAAGCATTTCTCTCATTCCAGGACACCCTTTAGGGCCTTCATATCTAATTACAACAACATCTCCAGATTTTATTTGTCTGTCCATAATTGCGGTAAAAGCATCTTCTTCAGAGTTAAATACTCTTGCAGGACCACGATGGTAAAGCATTTCTGGCTCAACAGCAGACTGTTTTATAACCGCTCCATCTGGTGCTAAGTTCCCTTTAAGTATTGCTATTCCACCTTCCTTATAGTAAGGATTGTCTAGTGGCTTTATTACCGTTGGATCTAAAACTTCAGCATCAGCGATATTTTCACCTAAAGTTTTTCCTGTAACTGTGATAGTATTTGGTTCAATCAATCCTGCATCCTTAAGTAATTTAAGTACTGCAGAAATTCCACCAGCATTGTTTAAGTCTTCTATACTGTGTTTACCAGCAGGGCTGAGTTTTGCTATGTTAGGAACTTCTCTGCTAATAGCATCAAATTCCTTTAAATTAAGATCTATTTTTGCTTCATTAGCAATGGCTAGAAGATGAAGAGTAGTATTGCTTGATCCACCAATAGCCATATCGAGAGATATAGCGTTCTTAAAAGACTTTAAAGTCAATATATCTCTTGGTCTTATATTTCTTTTTATGAGTTCAACTATTTGCATACCAGCTCTTTTAGCTAACTGCTTTCTACTGCCGAAAGGTGCAGGTATAGTACCATTTCCCGGAAGAGCCATACCTAAGGCTTCAGCTAAACAGTTCATACTGTTAGCAGTAAAAAGACCAGAGCAGCTTCCGCAAGTTGGACAAGAAGAGTTTTCAATTTGATCAAGTTCATCAGAGTTTATTTTTCCTTCCGCATATGCACCAACACCTTCGAATGTACTTACTAAGTCTAGAGTCTTTCCCTTATGATTACCTGTAAGCATTGGACCGCCGCTTGCATAAATAGCAGGTATATTAAGTCTTGCAGCAGCCATAAGCATTCCCGGAACTACTTTATCACAGTTTCCAACAAGAACTAAGGCATCAAATTTATGAGCCATAGTCATAACTTCTATGGAATCTGCTATTAGTTCTCTGCTTGCTAAAGGATATTTCATACCGCTGTGATTCATGGAAATACCATCACAAATACCTATTGCTGGGAATTCTATTGGTGTTCCACCACCAGCACTTACTCCAAGCTTAACTGCTTGAACTATTTCATTTAGATGAAAATGTCCTGGTATTATCTCATTATGAGCATTTACTATTCCAACTAAAGGTTTTTCTAAATCCTCTGGTAAATATCCCATTGCATAAAATAATGAACGATGGGGAGCACGAGCAACTCCTTCTGTAACCTCTTTACTTCTCCAATTCAACTTTGTCATGTATATAACCCCCTAAAATTTATGAAATAAAAAACAGACCTTTCCCACAATGGGGCGAGGTCTGTCGCGGTACCACCCAAATTATAACTTAATTTAAATAACGGCTTCTGCCGGTTAGGCTTACTAAATTTCAGCTTAACAACTCAAGGGTGATTTTCAACAACGTTAGCTTATGGGCTTTCACCTTACCCCACTCTCTTTAAAGCATAGTTTTGTTTACTCTTCCCTGTCACAGTTTTTTTAGTATTGTCAATTAATATACTATACTTTAAATTTTCTGTCAATGAATAAATATAAAATTTTCTATCAAAGCTTGTTTAGAAAAATGAATAAATAAAATTTATATATTGCACAAAATGAAAGTTGAGTGTCAATAAATTTAGAAGTCATATGAAAACGTTTATTATAAATAATTAATAAATCGTAATATATTTTATTAAAATGACATAATATCAATACTTAAAATATAAAAATAATAAATTCGTTATAATGTAGCAAAAGAAAAAAAGAAAAATTTTAAAAAATAAAAATTAAAAAATATATTGACAAGTGAAGGAATTAATATTATGATTTTCACAAATGGTGAATGAATAAACATTTTGTTCCATATACTTTAATAATTATATAAATCAAAAACTATGATAGGGACGAGTAAGTGGTGAAAGATTTTAAAGAGAGTGAGGGCAGGTGAAAGCTCACAAATCGGAAACTGTTGAAAATCACCCTAGAGTTGCAGACTGAACTATAAGTAAGTTGTGCCGGCAGAAGCCGTTATCTAATAGAGTAAAAAATTTGGGTGGTACCGCGGTCAAACTTCTCGCCCCAGGCAGAGGTTTGATTTTTTTTATTCTTTTTTATTCGTATAAAATACAATATAAAACAATAATAATTACTGTGTTAAGGGGTGTTGTTATGAAAAATAAATTTGCAAAGAGACTTAGCAGTGGTGGATGCAGTGAAGCAGATAAAGTAATTGCAATGATCATGAAGCTTACAGAAATGCCTGAGGTAATATCCTTTGCAGGAGGGCTCCCTGATGGAGAACTTTTTCCAATCGAAGAGATGAAAAAGGTTACTCAAAAGTTACTTGATGAAGATGGGCATAATGCTCTTCAATACAGCTCAACCTATGGTGTTAAGGAGCTCAGAGAAATTATTGCAGAACAAATCATGGCAGAGGCTGGTGTAGATACTACAGCAGACAACGTAATGATAACCTGTGGATCACAGCAAGCATTAGAATTCTCAGGAAGAATATTTTTAGATGAGGGAGATGTAGTTATATGTGAAAGCCCTAGTTATTTAGGTGCAATAACTGCCTTCCAAGCCTATGGACCCAAATTTATTGAAGTGAAAATGGATAATGAAGGTATGGTGATGGAAGAGCTTGAAGAAGCGTTAAAGAATAATCCAAATGCTAAATTTATATATACTGTACCAGATTTCCAAAATCCAACAGGTATAACGCTGCCGGTTGAAAGAAGAAAAAAGATGGTTGAATTAGCACAAAAGTATGATGTACTTATTCTAGAAGATAACCCTTACGGGAATTTAATTTTTGAAGGAGACAGGCTCCCAGCAATTAAGAGTTTTGATAAAGATGACAGGGTGATATATCATGGAACATTTTCAAAGGTATTCTGTCCAGGTTTAAGAATTGGATGGGTATGTACAAGTAAGGAATTTTTAGATCAATATTTACTTGTTAAACAATCCGTAGATTTGCAGACAAATACTATGTCTCAAAAAGAAACAGCATTGTATATGAAGATGTATGATTTAAAAGAAAATGTAAATAGAATAACTGCCGTTTACAGGAGAAGAAGAGACTTAATGTTAAAAACTATTCAAGAGGAGTTTCCATCAAACTGTTCATTCACTCATCCTAATGGAGGACTTTTTCTATGGGTAACGCTTCCAGAAAATTTAGATGCGTCTGATGTTTTGAAAAAGGCAATGGAAATGAGAGTAGGTTTTGTTCCAGGAATAGCCTTCTATCCAAATGGCAATTGTAGAAATAATTTTAGATTGAACTTCTCAAGCATGAAAGATGATCAGATTGTAGAAGGAATAAAAAGACTTGGTGAGATTTTAAAAAGCTATCAATAAAAAATTTTTTAACTTTTAATAGTTAAAATATCACATAAATTCAAATTTATATAAATAAAACAACACATTATTGAGCTCAATAATATTTAAAAATTTAATTAATATAAATAAAAATTTTAGGAGGAATAAAAATGGAAAGATTAAAAGTTTATTATGATAAGGATGCAGATTTAGGTTTATTAGAAGGAAAAAAAGTTGCAGTTGTTGGATATGGCAGCCAGGGACATGCTCATGCCTTGAATTTAAAAGAAAGTGGTGTAGATGTAGTAGTAGGATTGTATGAAGGAAGTAAGTCTTGGGAACTTGCAAAAGAAGCTGGATTTAAGGTTTTAGAAGTAGCTGATGCTGTTAAAGAATCAGATTTAGTAATGCTTTTAATACCTGATGAAAAACAAAGCAAGGTATATCAAGAAAGTGTGGAGCCAAACTTATCTGCAGGAAAAGCGTTGATGTTTGCTCATGGATTTAATATTCATTTTAATCAAATAGTTCCACCTGCTGAGGTAGATGTATTTATGGTAGCACCAAAAGGGCCAGGTCATACTGTTAGAAGTGAATATGTTGGAGGGAAAGGAGTCCCTTGCTTATTTGCAGTATATCAGGATTATAGTGGGAAAGCTTGTGATTATGCACTAGCATACGCAAAGGGAATAGGTGGAACTAGAGCTGGAGTTCTACAGACAACCTTTAAAGATGAAACTGAAACAGATTTGTTCGGTGAACAAGTAGTTCTCTGTGGAGGTGTAACTGAGCTTATAAAAGCTGGATTTGAAACATTAATAGAAGCTGGCTACTCACCAGAAAATGCATATTTTGAGTGTCTACATGAAATGAAACTTATTGTAGATTTGATGAGTCAAGGTGGTTTAAGCTACATGAGATATTCTATAAGTGATACAGCAGAATATGGAGACTATAGTGTTGGCAGTAGAATAGTAACTGAAGATACAAGAAAAGAAATGAAAAAAGTCCTTAGCGAAATTCAAGATGGAACCTTTGCGAGAAATTGGATATTAGAAAACCAAGCTAATAGACCATACTTCTATGCAAAGAGAAGAAAAGAACAAAATCATCCTATAGAAAAAGTAGGTAAAGAACTTAGAGCTATGATGTCATGGATTGAAAGTAAATAGATTTTCTAAACTTTAAAAGGGGGTATCATTATGAAATTGAAAGGCGCAGAAGTACTATTAGAATGTTTAAAAGAGCAGGGCATAGACACAATATTTGGTTATCCAGGTGGAGCAGTATTACCAATTTATGATGCCCTGTATAACACTGAAGAAATAACTCATATACTAACAGCGCATGAGCAGGGGGCTACTCATGCTGCTGATGGATATTCAAGATCCACAGGAAAAGTAGGAGTTGTCCTTGCAACTTCAGGTCCTGGAGCTACTAATACAGTTACAGGTATTGCTACAGCCTATAGAGATTCAGTTCCAATGGTGGTATTTACAGGACAGGTACCTCAGAGTTTACTTGGAAAGGACTCTTTTCAGGAAGTAAATATTGTAGACATAACTACATCAATAACAAAGAAAAGCTATATTGTTACAGAGGCAGATAAGTTGGTTAGTACCATAAGAGAAGCTTTTAATATAGCAAGAGAAGGAAGACCAGGCCCTGTTGTTGTAGATATCCCAAAGGATATACAAATAGCAGAAATGGACTATGAATATGCGGAAGTTGAAAAGCCAAAAGGAAAAAGGCTAAGCTTAATGCATAATGAAGAAGAATTTAAAAAAGCAGAAGAACTTATAAGCAGTAGCATGAGGCCTGTAATTTATGCTGGTGGGGGAGTAGTTATATCTGGTGCACAGGATGAACTTATGTCCTTTGCAGAAAAAATAAATGCACCAGTAACTTGTTCACTAATGGGAATGGGAGCTTTTCCTGGAGTTCATGAAAATTATATGGGAATGGTAGGTATGCATGGAAGTAAGTGTTCAAATTATGCTGTTACCGAATGTGATCTGCTTATTGCAGTAGGTGCACGTTTTAGTGATCGTGTAATTAGTAAAGTAGAAGCTTTTGCGCCAGATGCTAAAATAATTCATATTGATATTGACCCTAAAGAGTTTGGAAAAAATGTGAACATTGATGTGGCTTTAAAAGGAGATGTAAAAGAGGTTCTAAAGGTTTTAACGGAGAAAGCTTGTCAAAAAGACAATGTAGATTGGCTTGACCAAGTTAATAGCTGGAAGAAACTCAGTGCTGGAAAATCAAATACAACTCTTCATGTAAGTCCAAAGCTCATCATGGAAAAATTATTTCATCTCACAGAAGGAAACTGCATTTTAACTACAGAAGTAGGTCAAAATCAAATCTGGACAGCTCAATATTTCAAATTTACCAAACCTAGAACATTCATATCTTCAGGAGGACTCGGAACTATGGGTTTCGGCCTTGGTGCTGCCATAGGAGCCTCTGTAGGCAATCCCGATAAAAAAGTAATTAATGTAGCAGGAGATGGTAGTTTTAAGATGAATTCTACAGAGCTAGCCACTATAGCAAAGTATAGGCTGCCTGTAGTACAGTTAGTTTTAAACAATCATGCTTTAGGTATGGTGCATCAATGGCAGGATATGTTCTATCAAGGAAGGTTTTGTCATACACAACTAGGTCCAGATGTTGATTTTATAAAATTAGGATATGCCTATGGGATTAAGACTATGAAGATAGAAAATAACAGTGAGATTGAAGAAGTATTGAGTTATGCACTTAGCTTAAATGAACCTGTTATAGTTGAATGTGAAATAAATAGAGATGAAAAAGTATATCCTATTGTACCTCCAGGGGCAGCTATAGCTCAAAGTATTGGATAGATGAAAATTTAAAATATAGGGTATAAGGCCGAAAATTGACTTACACCCCGGACTATGTTTCCAAGCTTCAGTCCGTTAAAAACTTTTAGCCAGTCTAAAGCTTGTGTTTTAAGCAGAGAGCTAAAATCTATGATTTTATGCGAATCGCTTACTCCTCTGACGTAAGGAAGAGGAGTTTCATATAACATTGAGTCGCTCCGCTCAGTCGGACCAACTTATCAATTAGAATTGATAAGTCGCTCGTGAAAAGCCATTTAGGCTTTTCACCAGTATCTAAGATTCTAAGGTTGTCTTAAAACACTTCGCTAAGACTGACACAAAGTTTTTAAATCTACCTTCAGCTTTGGAAACATAGCCCTTTGCGTAAGTCAATTTTCTAGTTTGAAACCCTATAATTATTAATACGCCTACATTCCTAATTTGTGGTATAATTATCTAAATATTTAATTTATTGATGGCTAGGAGAGTGGGAATATGAACATAATAGTAATAGGGCCAAAAGGTAAGATGGGAAAGACAATAATTAAATTGGCTAAAGATATGGATAATATGACTATTGTTGGTGCAGTAGCTCCACATGGACGAGATTATATAGGAAAAGATGCAGGACTAGCTGCAGGAGTCGGTGAAGAAATTGGGGCATTGGTTGTAGATAACCTAGAAGATATAATTGATAAATGTGATGCAATAATCGATTTTACAACTACCGAGTGCTCAATGGAAGTTTTAGAAATCGCATTAAAGCATAATAAAGCTGTAGTATGCGGCACCACAGGGTTTTCAGAAGAACAGTATAGTAGAATTGTAGAAATATCAAAGACTATACCTGTGCTATTTGCAGCAAACACTTCCATGGTGGTGAACCTTATGTATAAGCTTTTGAGTACTGCTGCAGAAGCTATAGGCAGTATGTCTGATATAGAAATAATTGAAATGCACGACAGGTATAAGATGGACGCTCCAAGCGGAACATCAAAAGAAATGGGTGAAGTAATATCAGAAGCTTTAGGAAAAAAACTTAAGGAAGTTGCAGTACATGGAAGAGAAGGCAAGGGGGCTAGAAAAGAAGGTACTATAGGATATCATTCCCTTAGGGCAGGGGATATTTCCAGCAGTCATACCGTTATGTTTGGACTTATGGGAGAAAG
Source organism: Clostridium nitrophenolicum (assembly GCF_055391695.1). NCBI lineage: Bacteria > Bacillati > Bacillota > Clostridia > Eubacteriales > Clostridiaceae > Clostridium > Clostridium nitrophenolicum. The sequence continues at coordinate 3,080,402 of NZ_AP042469.1, read as the reverse complement.
ATTAGAAATCACTCACCACGCACATAATTGGGACTGCTTTGCAAATGGTGCTTGTAATGCAGCTTTATATTTACAGGATAAAGGTCCAGGTCTATACACAGTAAAAGATGTTTTAGGAATAAATGAATAATAATCATGTTTTTGCAATATTCATATAATAATTAGTAAGCGATTTAGAGGGGGGATTATAATGAATAGCAAGGTAATTGAACTTAAGACATATAAAAGAAAAAGTACAAAAGAATTAGCTGAAGAATTCTACAATAGAGCATTTTATTCAATATATACCGATGAAAAGATTAAGTTCTATACAATGGCTATAAGTAATGAACCTAAACATGAAAATGCTTACTATAATCGTGCCATAGTCTTTAAGGGATTGAAACAATATGATATGGCAATAAAGGATTTTACAAAAGCAATTGAGTTAAATCCGAATAATAAAGATGCTCATAATGGTAGAGCTGTTGTTTATTATGAAATAAAAGAATATGACAAAGCAATACAGGATTATGATAAGATAATAGAGCTAGATCCTGTTGATGAAAATGCTTATTTTAACAGAGGCTTGGCACATAAAATGCAGGAGAATTACGAAAATACAATAAGAGATTTTACTAAAGTAATTAATTTGGAGCCAGAAGATGAGGAAGCATATTATAATAGAGGAATTATATACTATGCTTTAAATGATTTTGATAGAGCGATAGCAGATTACAGTAAAGCAATAGAATTAAATGATGAATATGAAAGTGCCTATAATAATAGGGGAGTTGTATTTTATCAACTGGGCAAATACGAAAAAGCTATTGATGATTATATTAAGGTCATTAAGTTAAATCCTAATAATCCGGAAGTGTATTATAATATGGCTCTTGTATGCAAACAGAAAAATATGTGCAATACCATATGTTCAGATTATAAAAAATGTATTGAATTAGATTTAAAAAGTAAGGGTTCCAACTAAAAGGGTGGAACCCTTTATTTTTTTATAGTAGATATATAATGTTAAAACAGATATATAGATAAACCAACTCCATGATTGACTTATTCAAAATATTATAGTGATTTCTGCACAGACTAAAGTTAAGTAAAACTTAGTTAGGAGAGGTTACTATGGGTAGAAGAGGTATGGAAATTGAATCATTATATGGATTCACAACAGAAGAACTTAAGAAAATAAGAAATTCACATGAAGATGAATTTGCTAGAAATGTATTAACTGCTGTGATTATGCGCTACGAGGGTTTTAGTACCATAAAAATTGGCCGATTCTTATTAAAGTCTAAACAAACAGTTATAGACTATATAAAAAGATGGAATTCTAGGGGCTTAAAGGCATTAGAAAATCATCGTGGAGGTTCAGAGGGAACTTTTAGTGCTGAGATGTTGGATGATCTAATAAATACTGTATTACACACACGGCCTAATGATTTTGGATTTATAGGTAACGTATGGACCTGTCCTCTTCTTGTAGAGTACATTTATCAAAACTATGGCGAAAAGTACTCTAAGGAATATATAAGAATATTGTTAAAACGAAATAATCTTAGCTATAAAAGAGCGCAGCGCAAGCCGACTAAGGCTGATAAGGTTGAACAAAAAACCTTTTTAAAAAATGAAAACCCTTCTAATTTCTGTAGAAAACTCTTCTGAGTGTGTATTTTATGCCATGGATGAAACTGGTCTTAGGACGGAGTCTGATATTCGTAGAACGTGGAGTCTCGTAGGAATATCCCCTGTTTTAGAGAGCAACAATTGCCATGAAGGACTTAACCTAATAGGTGCTACTGAAATTACTAAAAACTTTGATACTGTCATAGATGCCTATTCGGCAAAACAAGTAATTACCTCTGAAGAAGTGAAATTGTTTCTTAAGCGACTACTTGATATCAATGTAGGTAAAAAAGTATATGTTCTATTAGATAATGCGGGATTTCATGTTAGTAAGGCTATGCAGGCTTTCGCCGAAACTCATAGAGGTGAGTTGTTTTTAATAAATACTCCTAGATATTCTCCTAAGCTAAATCCTCAGGAGAATATCTGGAATAAATTAAAAAATTGCATGTTTAGTGCAAGTGCATATTTTTCTATTGATGAACTTTTTGAGTCAATCAAAATGGTTTATCATCATTTTAATGAACAAAAGGATATGATTAAGTCCTTAGTTTACGCTAAAAATTACTATAAATAAGTCTAGCTTTGAGTTTGTTTATCTATATAGATAGAAAAGGCTGAAAGTTGACTTATCTATATTAAAATATTATATTTGCAACAATCATTATTGCATATTAAAATAGAGTTTCGCCTAAGGTTTTAAAAATTCTACAAAATTTTTAAGAGCAATTTTCATGATTATATCATATATTAAAAAATAGGTTGTTATAAGGGGGGATTAATATTAATAATATAATTAAATTAAATGAAATCAGAAGAAAAAATATTGATAGTAAAAGTAAAATAGAAAAGGCAGAAGAATTCTTCTATAGAGCCTATTATGAAGTATATCAATCTGATAAAATTAAATTTTATACAATGGCTATAAAATTAAACCCTCAATATCAAGATGCTTATTTTAACAGAGCAGGTGTTTATACGGATTTAAAAGAATATGATATGGCAATAAAGGATTTGACAAAAGCTATAGAACTAAATATAGAAGATAAGAATTCATATAATAACAGAGCCATTGGTTATTATGAAATGAATAATTATGAAAAAGCTATAGAAGACTATAATAAAGTCATAGAATTAGACCCCTTAAATCAAAATGCGTATTTTAACAGGGCTTTATCCTATAAAATGCAGGATAATTTTTCTATGGCGATAAAGGATTTTAGTAAAGCAATAGATTTAAATCCTCTTGATGAAGAAGCCTTTTATAACAGGGGAATTGTACATTACATTATGAAGGATTATGACAGAGCAATAAAAGACTATAGTGAAGTTATAGAGTTAAATAGTGAATATGAAGATGCATATAATGGCAGAGGAGTTGCATTTTATTATCAAGGACAATATGAAAAGGCAATAAAAGACTATATGAAAGTTATAAAATTGAATCCTTATAATAATGAAGTGTATTACAATTTAGCATTGATATGCAAGTTAAAAGAATGCGAAAGTACAATCAAAGCAGAGTGTAAAAAGTGTGGAGGCAAACTTTGCTTTAATATATAAAACATATTAAAATCAATTCTCTTTAATTTTATTTGTATGCTGTTGAATTAAAAAATAAAAATGATATAATCCTTAATATAAGGTAGTTATATATTTAGAAAGGGATTTTAACATAATGAATAATATAATAAAGGTACAAATATTTGGAGTTAAGGAACAGCCTATATCAAGTGGATGTGGATGTAACAATAAAGGTAATGGTTGTTCTGGCTGCTCTAGTAAAAAAAGTTCATGCAGTGGTTGTTCCAGCGCGAAAAATTCCCACAGTGGATGCAAAATAAATACTTCAAAAACTGTAGGGGATTTATATAATGAGCTTAAAAAATTTATTGAAGAAAGCGATGTAAAGGATCAAACTATAGTTGAATTTATAGATTTAGATAAAACTAAACTTGAAGGAGAATTTGAAAGGATAAAGGATATAATAAATAGAGGATTTGAACCTCCTATTACAGTAATTGACGATATTATAAGGTATTATGGTGGTATATCTAATAGCCTGGTATATAAGGATATAAAGGAATTGCTGGAGTAGAGAAATATAATAAAAGTAAAAGGACCATAGGTAAACATAACCTATAGTCCTTTTGTGTAGTCCTTAAAATATAAAGAGAATATTTTATAAGAAGTTTTAAGAAAGAGCTAATGTATCACTTATGAAATCTTCACAATTTTTATTTTTAAACAAATCTAAAAGTTTAGGAATAGTTAGATTTGCTTTTTCTTTATCTGAAACATCTACAATCGCCTCACCTCGATGAAGCATTATCAATCTGTTTCCTGTGTTTATTGCGTGAGATAAATTGTGCGTAACCATAAGCGTAGTTATATTTTTCCCAGTTACAGTTTTTTTAGTCATTTCTATAATGTTTTCAGATGTTCTTGGGTCTAATGCTGCAGTATGTTCATCAAGTAAAAGCAGCTCAGGATTAGACATTGTTGACATAAGTAAGGATAAAGCCTGTCTTTGCCCACCGGATAGTAATCCTACCTTAGTATCTATTATATTTTCAAGGTCCAAGGAAAGTTCAGATAACATTTCCTTAAAGAAGCCTATATTTTTCTTATTAACACAGGCTGTAAGATTAAAAGCTTTTCCTTTGTTGTAAGCCATAGATAAGTTCTCCAATATAGTCATAGAAGGTGATGTCCCTAATGTAGGGTTTTGAAATACTCTACCTATAAATTTTGTTCTCTTATACTCTGGTAATGCAGAAATTTCCTTGCCTTCTAAAATTATAGAACCATTGTCTATTGGTAAAGAACCACTTATTAGATTTAAAAGCGTTGACTTTCCAGCGCCATTACTGCCTATTATGGTGACAAAGTCTCCTTTATTTATACTAAGTGATAAATCTCTAAATACAACTTGTTCATTAACAGTATCTTTATTAAAAACCTTTTGCAGATTCTTTATTTGAAGCAATATTTACACCTCCTAAACTAAAAACTTTAGTTCTTTTTAGACTTAAACTAAATCTCTTCCCATTCAAAGTTAATACAATTATAACTATGAGACAGGTAATAAGTTTTAAATCTGTAGGAGGGAAACCCATCTTCAATGCCGCTGATACGCTTGCTTTGTATAGTATTGATCCTAAAATTACTGTAGTGGTTGCTGATATAAATGTTGATTTTTTCAAAATAGAGGTTCCTATTATAACCGCTGCAAGACCAACTATAATAATTCCTGTGCCCATATTTGCATCAGAAAATTTTTGGTATTGAGCCATTATTGAACCGGCCAAAGCTACAATGGCATTAGATAGCATTAAGCCTAGTATTTTCATCTTATCCATATCCACTCCAAGAGAAGTAACCATTTGTGGATTATCTCCAGTAGTTTTTAGTATGAATCCTAACTTTGTTTTTAAAAACATATCAAGCAGTATTTTTATTAAAAATGCTATTAAAGCAATTATGATCACTGGCAAAAAACCATTTGAAAAGATAGTTTTCTGTGTGAATAGTGGAACATTTGCTTTTCCCATTATTCTAAGATTAATGGAGTAAAGGCCTATCATAACTAAAATACCTGAAAGAAGATTAGTTATTTTAAGCTTTACATGCAGCAAGCCTGTTATTGCTCCAGCTGCAAGACCAGCTATGAAAGCTATAATCAGTGATAAAAATGGATTTACTCCTTTTACTAAGGCTGCAGCAGTTACAGCAGCTCCAAGAGCAAAGGTACCATCAACTGATAAATCAGGAAAATCTAATATTTTATAAGTTATATAAACTCCTATGGATACTATACCAAATATTAAACCCTGTTCAAGTATATTTATTAAAAAGCCAATCACTACTTAGCACCACCCTTAACTATTTCTGCCTTTGCTTTTAAATCGTCAGGTATGGCGATATTCAGTTTCTTAGCAGTATCTTCGTTTATTATGAGTTTTGTTTCTTTTAAAGTCTGAACTGGCATATCTTGAGGTTTTTTGCCATCTAATATATCAGCTGCCATCAGACCCGTTTGAAAACCAAGTTTGTAATAATCTATACCTTCTGTTGCCAAAGCGCCAGAATCAACATGAGCTTTTTCGGCACCTATAACAGGTATTTTCTTTTCTAAACACTTAGAGTTGATTAAAGACATTGATGAAGCTACAAGATTATCTGTAGGTGTGTATAAAACATCTACTTTTGAAAGTAGATCATTTAATCCCTGAGGTATATCATTGGAACTAGTAACACCTGTAGCTATAACTTCTAAATTCATCTTCGCAGCTTCTTCTTTAGCCGCTTTAACTTGGAGTTCTGAATTTGCTTCACTAGTGTTGTAAAGTATACCTATCTTTTTGCAGTTAGGAACTATTTTTTTGATAAGCTCAAATTGCTTATCTAAGGGAAGGGCATCACTAGTTCCTGTGACATTTGTATCTGGCTTATTCATTGATTTTACAAGACCAGATTTGACAGGGTCAGTTACTGCTGTCATTAAAATAGGTATCTCTTTAGTGCTGTTGTATGCAGCCTGTGCTGCAGGAGTTGCTATAGCAAGTATTAAGTCTTTTTTGTTTGAAACAAAATTGCTTGCTATTGTTTGTGCAGTTGGGATGTCACCTTGAGCATTTTGAAAATCTATTTTGATTTTTTCACCATCTTTAAATCCTTTAGATGCCAGTGCATCTACAAATCCCTTACGGGCTGAATCTAAAGCGGGATGCTCTACTAGCTGGCTTATTCCAATATTTAAAACCTTCTTGGAATTGCTAGTACTACTTGAAGTAGCTGAAGAACAGCCTGTTAAAATAGATGTGCCTAAAACAAGACCTCCCAATAGACAAGATAATAATTTTTTTCCTACCATACTACCATCCTCCTAAAAATATTAAGTTATAAAATTTAAAAGTAATTTTTTTACTTTTAATATCTACCATACTACGCTTGGACGACTCTCAAATGTCAAATAATAATGTAAAAGTTATAAATATTAACAGCAAATTATAGAAAAACTGTTAATTTTAATGTTTGAAATTTGTCAATTATTTAAAATTCCAAATTAAGTTATTGAGAATAATCATATAATAGATTATAAATAAAGTCAACATATCAGTCAGAATTGGCAAAATTCAATATTTTGATGGTTAATTTACTAATACATATTTAAAAAAGAATAATATTTGCAGTTATAAAGATAAAAAGAAAGAAAAATGACATTTACTAATTGGCAATTAGTAAATGTCAGGTATTGAACGATGACCAAGCCCTATAACGACTTCATTTAAATGAAGAAGTCCTATGCTCATGAAGATGCATACGCTAATATGTTCTCCAGCTCGTGCTATTCCTATTTTCCCTCCAACGTTAAGGCCTGTAGCTTTCCGTGATATTTGCTCAAGAGCTTCTTTTGTAGCACCAGCTACAGCTCCATCGTGAACATGGCAGTCTTTAATTATTTTACATCTATGGGAAGCAACTAATGCTCGTTCAATAATTTTAACTGTTGAATTCGTAAAGTCACCGCCTATATCTACAGCAGTAGTAAGAATGCCTTTTTCTTTAAAGGCTAATGTCAGCTTCTCTTCATTAGATCTTGAGGATATTGCCATTTTTACAGATGCTTTAGCAACATCAGTGCTTTGACGGTTCATTCTAATTCCTCCTCTAGTTTATTATTATAACATTATAGCATACATTTAACATTTTAGAGTACATAATGTATAATCTTGTATGTATAGATAATTTTTTATTATTTTGTGTGTGATTCAAATACCAAAGATTCAATTAAAAAGGTAAATTGACCTTTCAGTATTGGAATCATGTATACTTAAGAGGGGGATAAAATGGAAAAGACTTATGGTATTATTATGGCTGTAATAGTGGGGATTTGTCTTGGAACACAGCCTGCCATTAATGCTGTGCTTGGAAAGGCTATTACACCAAAGATAGCAGCTTTTCATAGCGTTCTTACAAGTACATTTATCATGCTTACAATAATCTTAGTTTCGGGTAGTTTTAAGGAATATGTAAATATCAAAAATGTACCTCCATTATACTGGATAGGAGGAGCCTTTGGTATAGTAATTGTGTTTTTAAGTATAAAGGTTGTGCCAATATTAGGAGCAGCATCAGCATTGTCTATATTTGTTTCTCTACATGTAATTACTGGTGCTGTGCTAAGTCACTTTGGATTATTTGGTGTTACAAAATCCCCAATTGATTTTGTTAGGCTATTTGGGATTATACTTATACTTATAGGAGTTAAGATTGTAGTTAGATAGGAGGGAAAATATGCTTTTAATTAAAAATGGTAAAATAGTTACGATGACAGGTGTTAACTATGAAAAGGGATCTATACTTATTAAGGATGGTAAAATTGTTGAAATTAGTGAAAATATTAATGAGCCGCAGGGCGCAGAGGTAATAGACGCGGAAAATAAATGGGTTTTACCAGGGCTAATAGATGCACACTGCCACTTAGGAATGCTTGAGGAGGATATAGGATTTGAGGGAAATGATTTAAATGAATCAACAGACCCTATAACTCCACAATTAAGGGCAATAGACGGGATAAATCCTTTTGATCCAGCTTTTGATGAAGCTGTGAAAGCTGGAATAACAACAGTTATGAGTGGTCCAGGCAGTGCTAATGTAATAGGAGGACAATTTGCAATTATAAAAACTAAAGGGGTTTCCATTGATGAAATGGTAGTATTAGAACCAGCAGCAGTAAAAATTGCCTTTGGTGAGAATCCAAAAAGGATTTATAAAGGAAAAAATAAAATGCCTATGACTAGAATGGGAACCGCTGCACTTCTTAGAGAAACTTTAACAAAAGCAGTAAACTATAAAAATAAGAAAAATGCAGCATTAGCTAAAGGTGATAACTTTGATATAGATATAAAGATGGAAGCATTAATGCCAGTCTTAGATAGAAAAATACCGCTAAAAGCCCATGCACATAGAACAGATGATATGCTTACTGCCGTTAGAATAGCTAAAGAGTTTAATGTTTTACTCACTCTCGATCACTGCACTGAAGGCCATATTATTATAGAACAAATTAAAGATTCTGGTGTTCCTACAATCTTTGGGCCAATTATGACCTTTAGAGGTAAAGTAGAAACAAAAAACAGAAATTATACTACTGCAAAATTATTAAATGATGCAGGAGTCAAGTTAGCAATAATGACAGACCATCCGGTTATTCCAATCGAGTATCTGCCAATATGTGCTGGATTAGCTGTAAAGTCAGGGTTAAGCATAGAAGAAGCTTTAAAAACTATAACTATAAATGCGGCAGAGATACTTGGTATAAGTGATAGAGTGGGAAGCATAGAAAAAGGAAAAGATGCGGATATAGCAATATATGACGGAAATCCTATGGATGTGTATACAGATACCTTATATACAATCATTGATGGAAAAGTAGTATATAAAAAATAATGCGACATAAGTCCATATACAGATCACTAGGCTGAAAGTTAGCTTATACGCCGTGATATGTTTCCAAGCTTCAGCACGTTAAAAACTTTTAGCCAGTCTAAAGCTTGTGTTTCAAGATAACCTAAGAACTTTCGAGAACTCGCTGTGCTCAAACAACTCTAAAGTGCTAAGGTTCTCTTAAAACCCTTCACTAAGACTAGCACAAAGTTTTTAAATCTATCTTCAGCTTTAGAAACATATCCCTCTGTATAAGCTAACTTTCTAGTTACTTTTCCTATAGGATATTATGTCGCAAAATTTTTATATTACAAATTAAAAGTAGTATAGAAGATAATTGTTATGGGATAAATTATATATTATAATGGTAAAATAGTAGAAGTATAATATTACACTTTTGGGGGTAAAAAAACTTGAAAAAAGCATTTGTGGTAGACTTTGATGGAACAATAACCGTAAAGGATGTAGGTTTCTCTATAATACAAAAATTTGCTGGAGATGGCTGGAAGGAAATAGGTGATCGCTGGATTAAGAAAGAAATAGGAACATCTGAATGCGGCCAAAAACAGTGGGACTTAATCAAATATAATGACGAAGAAATAAGAGCCTTTGCCAGTAAGTTTGAAATAAATCCTGGTTTTAAAGAATTTATCGATATAATAAAGAAGAATTCTTATAAAGTAGTAATAACCTCAGATGGTTATGATATTTATATAAAAGAAATACTTAAACAAAATGGTTTAGAAGATTTAGATCTATCCTGTAATAGTGCGGTTTATGACGAAGGCTGGAAGCTATCTTTTTTAAATACGGATAAGGAATGTAATCTTTGTGGGAACTGCAAAAAGAAGGTAGTTGAAAAATTGAAAGATGAAGGTTATGAAGTATACTATGTTGGCGATGGCCATTCTGATAGGTGCGCCTGTGTATATGCAGATAAGATATTTGCTAAGTCATTTTTAAAGCAGCACTGTGAAGAACAAAATATACCTTACTATAATTTCGATACCTTTTATGATGTAATAAAGCATATGTAAATTTGGGGTTATATTTAATAACCCCAAATTTTTTTCTCTTATAGATTCTTTAAAATGAGAAGATACATTATATATTCTCTATTTTATCGGTAATTTCATACTCTTGATTTCGTATATTTGACTATATGATTAATTAATGATATAATTAATTCGATGGTTATCGAAATATATTAAAGTAATAAGAGGTAAAATGTATCATGATACCATATAATAATGAAATTGATCATATAGCCAAAGTTTATAAAGCATTAGGTGAGCCTACGCGCATTAAAATAATAAGATTAATGGCAAAACAAGATGAGCTTAGCTGCGCTGAGATATCTAAAAGTTTAAATTTAATTGCTGGATCAACACTTTCGCACCACCTAAAGCTTCTTACAGAATGCGGCCTGCTTAAACTAAAAAAAGTAGGAGTATATCACATATACCAAATACAAAAAGAAGTTTTAAAGCACTATGCACCAGCAGTTATTGACTATTAAATTAATAATTATATTAGTTGTAAGTAAACTTAGCTATAAATATCTTTTCATTAAAATTTGTAAAGCTATTTATAGCTAAACTTTTATACCTTATTTCTATATTTATAGAAATATAGAAATAAGATAACTATACTAAATTATATTCAAAGGGGGGATGTTACATGATAAAAAAATATCGTAACAAATTTGTATTTATTTTTCGGGTTTTATTAATAATGTTAGGGGCTACCCTAGCATCCATCGGTCTTGAAATATTTCTAATTCCCAATAATGTAATTGATGGTGGAATAACGGGAATATCTATAATGGCAAGTCATATAACAAAAATTCCTTTAGGTGTATTCATTTTCTTATTAAATATACCATTCTTTGTCATAGGGTATAAGCAAATCGGAAAAACTTTTACCTTATCAACCCTATTTGGGGTCATATGTTTATCTATAGGGGTAAGTGTTCTTCACCCTGTCTCAGGAATTACAAATGATACTCTTCTAGCCTCAGTTTTTGGAGGCATTATTTTAGGTGCAGGTATTGGAATAGTAATTAGAAGCGGCGGGTCCTTAGATGGGACTGAAATTGTGGCAATAATATTAGATAGAAGAACAAGCTTTTCAATTGGAGAAATTGTTATGTTCTTTAATCTATTTATATTAGGTACTTCTGGATTCATTTTCGGATGGGACAGAGCAATGTATTCTTTAATAGCGTACTTTATTGCCTTTAAAGTGATTGACATTACTGTGGAAGGTTTAGATGAATCAAAAGCAGTTACTATTATATCAGAAAAACACAAAGATATATCCGAAGCGCTTATGGACAGACTTGGTAGAGGGGTCACTTTACTTCAAGGAAAAGGCGGCTATAAAGGGTATTCGACAAATGTAATATATGTTGTTGTATCAAGGCTTGAAATTGCCAAACTGAAATCAATTGTTCACGGATTTGATGATGATGCTTTAGTTACTATTGGAAGTGTTGAAGCGTCAGGTAAGAAGTATAAAAAGAAAGCTATACATTAAATTTTTACTCAAACTGAAAATTACTAATAATTAATAATATTAAAAAAATATTTTTATATCGAAAAATGTGTTATAATGCTGATATATCATACAAAAAGCTCGTATATCGTCGGTAATATGGTCCGAAAGTTTCTACCTGCTAGCCGTAAATTAGCAGACTACGAGGTAATGTGTTTTAACACATAGGTATATTTTATATCTATTGGTTTTAAACTCAACACCTCAAATTATTTGAGGTGTTTTTTTATTACACATTTAATTAAAAATGCATAAGTTCGGATGAATATGTTATTATTTTAAACCGTGCTGCAGTTTGTTCTACGATGCTCTATGTATGATAGACAAGTATTTTTAAAAACATAGAGGGAGATTAAAATGGAAAATATGAAAAAGAATCAAAATGACATTGAGTTAATCTATGGAGTTGAGGACAAACCAAGATTATTAACACAAATTTTATTAGGATTTCAGCATATTTTTGCTGCTTTTGGTGGAATTATTGTTGTTCCAATCGTTATTTCCGCAGCACTAGGTTTTGATGCTAAAACATCAACAGCACTAATCAGCAGCGCAATCTTAATGGCAGGGGTTGCTACCTTTATTCAATCAAAGGGAGTTGGACCAGTTGGAGCACGAGTTGCCTGTATTATGGGAACTGACTTTACATTTGTTGCACCAGCTATTGCTGTTGGAGCAAAGTTTGGATTGCCAGGTATTTTTGGGGCAACAATTTTAGGTGCACTTATAGTAATTTTATTAAGCTTTTTTGTTAAACCTTTAATGAAGTTGTTCCCGCCAATTGTAACGGGAACAGTAGTGTCCTTAATTGGATTGACTTTGCTACCAGTCTCAATAGATTGGGCAGCTGGCGGTGTAGGAAGTGCTAGTTATGGTAGCCTAAAAAATATTGCCATTGCTTTAGCTATAATGACAGTTACATTGTTATTAAACCACTATGGTAAGGGATTAGTTAGCAGTGCATCAGTTTTAATTGGAATGGTTGTTGGATATATTCTTTGCATTCCACTTGGAATGATTGATTTTTCATCTGTAGGACAAGCAAGCTGGCTATCACTACCTAAAGCCTTTGGATATGGAATAAACTTTAACTTAAAAGTTTTGTTACCATTTATACCTGCATACTTTGTTACAGTTATAGGAACAGTTGGATGTTTGAAAGCTATAAATGGAGTTTCAGGAATTGAGTCTGATGAAAAACGCATTGGTGCTGGAGTATTATCTGATGGTATAGGAAGTATGTTAGCTGGTGTGTTTGGTGCTATGCCAAATACGTCATTTAGCCAAAATATCGGCCTTATACCATTGACAAAGGTGGCTAGTCGTTATGTGACTATGATGGCGGGAGCATTACTAATTATTTTAGGTTTATTTCCTAAGTTTGCTGCATTAATTAACATAATGCCACAGCCAGTGCTTGGTGGAGTAGGAATTGTTATGTTTGGAACGGTAGCTGCAGCTGGAATTGAGACTTTAAGTCGTGTAAAGCTCAATAATCGTAATTTACTAATTATTGCTACGTCAATTGGCTTAGGGTTAGGGGTTACATTCCGTCCAGATGTCATTGCTAAATTGCCAGAAGGTTTAAAAATGATTTTTTCATCAGGAATTTCAACAGGAACAATTACAGCATTAGTATTAAATGTACTACTAAGAGAAAAAAATGAAAAGTCTAATGAAGTAGGTGATATAAATGAAAGAATTGCGTAATCGTATTTTAAAAGATGGACATGCATTATCTGAAACTGTATTAAAGGTTGATTCCTTTTTAAATCATCAAGTAGACCCAAATTTAATGTATGAAATGGGCACTTATTTCAAAAATTATTTTAAAGAGCATGGAATTACTAAAATATTTACAATCGAAAGCTCAGGAATTGCTCCAGCGGTTATGACTGCAATGCAAATGAACTTGACAATGGTGACATTAAAGAAACAATCATCAAAAATATTAAATGGTGATGTTTATCAAACAACTGTACATTCATTTACAAAAGCAATGGATTATGAGCTAACTTTATCTAAAAAATATATAACTGCAGAAGATCGAATACTAATTATTGATGATTTCTTAGCAAATGGTGAAGCTGCATTAGGTGCTGCCCGTTTAGTTGAAGAAGCAGGAGCTCAAGTTGCAGGAATAGGAATAGTTATCGAAAAGTCATTTCAACCTGGACGCAAGATTTTGGAAGACAAAGACTACGAAGTTTATTCATTAGCACGTATTGCTAAATTAGGTGAGGATTTAATCGAATTTGTAGAATAAGTATAGAGTTACTTTCTAGCTAATTTCAACATAAGGCATAATCAAGTAAATAATAGACCAGTATTCTCGCCTATTTGCCACGAATCTTTGGTCTCTTATTTCTTTTCATATGCCTAAATAAAAAATGAGTATGACTGTATTGGATAAAACTAGTACAGTCTTTTGTTATTTCATATAGAAATTATGAAACCATATCTCTTGAATGTAGGTGGTATGCTTTTGAAAACAAAAGCTAAAATATGCCAAAGTTTTATTGTATAATAATTATAATTGCACTATATTAAAAGATTGATAATAGTAAATCTGTTACTTTGGAAGGGGAATAAACTTGTTAGAGATTAATGATTTATATAAAAGACAAAAAAATAATATAATAAATGGTATTACATTTAAGGTGGAAAAAGGCAGCTTAGTGAGTATAGAGTGTAGCAATGAAACTAGTGATATGTTAGTAGACTTAATTTTGGGAAAAGAAATACCAGCAAAAGGCGAAATTTATATAGCTGGTAAAAAACATACAGATTACATAAAGAGCGATTTAAGACATATTGGAATTGTATTTAGGGAAGAAGGCTTTTATGAAAGGTTAACAGTAGAGTCATATATGAAGTTTTACAGCAGCGTAATTAATCCTCATATTGATTATAAAAAGATAATGCTAAAGCTCGCATTATTAGATATAAGTAATATGGGAGTGAAAAAATTAACTTATTCTCAAAGACGAAGATTGAGTTTTGCAAGAGAGATGCTTAAAGAACCTAAATTAATAATATTTCAAGAACCAATACTTAATATGGATAGGGAAGGAGCAAAAATAATAATAGAAAATATAGAGGAGTTATGTTCTAAGGGAACTTCTGTATTGAATACTTCTGTATCTTTTAAAGATACCCTATTGCTAGGAGGTCAGTCTTATATTCTTGATGAAAATGGATTTAAGGGAATTGAAGACAACAAAGATGATATTTGTTTAATTAATGATAGCGATGAAGATAAAAAGCCAATATATAAAATTGAAAAGATTCCAGCAAAGATTGATGAAAGGATATTGCTCTTTGATCCTGTTGAAATAGATTATGTAGAAAGTGAACAAGGTGTAAGTAACTTAAACATAAGAGGAGAAAGATTTCCATGTATGGTATCACTTGCAGAATTAGAAAATAGGCTAAAGCATTTTGGATTTTTTCGATGTCACAGATCATATTTAGTAAATCTTCAAAGAGTTAAAGAAGTTATAACCTGGACAAGGAATAGCTACAGCTTAAGCTTAGACGATAAACTTAAAAGTTCTGTTCCCCTTGCTAAAGGGAGAATGGAAGAACTAAAAGACATATTAAATCTGTAAATTATGTTCCAGTGAGGTAAAATATACTCCTTTTATCTGTAAATATAAAATTTTAAACTAAAAAATGCTCCTCTCAACCTCAATGATACTCCTTTGAAGACAGATTTGTAGTTTAGCAGCATTATTCATGGAATAATTATCTCATAGAAAAAAGAAAAGAGGTTTGAGCTATGGATAATATTATTTCAATGAAAAATGTAAGAAAAACCTTTAAGGAAAATACAGCCTTGAAGAATTTAACTTTTGATGTTAAAGAAGGTGAAATATTTGGATTCTTAGGTCCAAGTGGAGCTGGGAAAACTACAACAATTAAAATCTTGACTTCACAACTAATACCTACAAATGGAGATGTAAATGTATTTGGAAAAGACATATATTCTGAAAAAAAAGAACTCTTCAAGTATATTGGAATACTAACGGATAACAGCGGTATATATGAAAGGCTTACAGTTTTAGATAACCTAAATCTATTTGCAGATATTAATGAAGTGCCAAGAGCGAATATATATGAGGTATTAGAAAAGGTTGGTATGATAGAGTGTAAAAATAAGGAGGCTAAAAAGCTATCTAAAGGAATGAAACAAAGATTAATGCTAGCTAGAGCAGTGCTTCATAAACCTAAACTACTATTTTTAGATGAACCAACATCATCATTAGACCCTGGGACGACATTAGGGATACACAGATTATTAAAGAAACTTAACAGCGAGGGAACAACTATATTTTTAACTACACACAATATGGAGGAAGCTGATAAGCTTTGTGATAGAGTAGCATTTTTAAATAATGGAGAGATAGTTGATATTGGTAACCCAGTTACTTTAAAACTCAATTATGCAAAGGATGATATTAAAGTAATTTTAAAGGAAGATAATAAGACTCTAATGATAAAGAATAATAAAGAAGGTGCAGTTCGGCTTAAAACTCTGATGGAAGAAGGACAAGCATTGTCTATCCATTCAATGGAACCAAATTTAGAAGAAATATTTTTAATGTTAACTGGGAGGGAGTTATAATGGAGTTTTCAATAAGGAGAGTAAATGGATTATTTAAAAAAGAATTAAAGGATATAGTTAAGAATGCTAATGTTTTATTTATGTGTATACTTCCAATAGTATTTTGTTTTATATATTCAAAGATGTTTGGGAGAAACCCATCACAATATGTATATAAAATATCAATTTTAAATTTATGCTTGGGTATGAACTTGACATTAGTATCTAGTCTTGTTATGGCTATGTTAATTGCAGAAGAAAAGGAAAAGAATACTATGAGAACATTAATGTTATCAGCTGTTTCGCCAATGGAATTTTTAGCGGGAAAAGCTATCATAACATTGCTGCTTTCATTAGTTGTTAATATAACAATGTTTTTTATAGCTGAAATGAATATACAATATTTAGGCAAGTATATATTTATATCTACTTTAGTTGCCTTAAGTATGATAGAATTAGGAGCTGTAATAGGATTAATTGCTCAAAATCAGATAGCTACAGGAACTATAGGAATGCCTATATTGATGGCTTTTTTTATGCTTCCTCTGTTTGCAAAGCTAAATAAGGCAGTTGGTAAAATATCAGATTTATTACCAACTTATAATTTAAATATATTGTTAGTAAAGATATTTAAAGGCGAAGCAATTAATACTGGCGTTACTTATAATATATGTATTATTTTAGTGTGGATAATAATTTCCGCAGCTGTCTTTGCTTATATATACAATAAAAAAGGGTTAGACAATTAAGAATAAATTTGTAATATAATAGTATTGGTGATAAATATGAAAATTAACAGATTAATGGAGATAATAATTATACTTCTCAATAGAGGAACAGTAACATCAAAGGAGCTTTCAGAAAGATTTAGCGTGTCGCAGCGTACAATTTATAGAGATATAGATGAGCTATCTAGTGCAGGTATACCAGTGTATATGAGTAAAGGAAAAGGTGGAGGAATTTCTCTTTTGGAGAATTATACCCTAGATAAAACTATTTTATCGGAGGATGAAAGGGGAAACATAATTTTTGCGCTTAAGACCTTAGAAGCAACCAAACAACTGCAGATAGATAATACTATAGAAAAACTTAAAAGTATCTTTGGAAATATTAATTCTATAGATTGGGTAGATGTTGATTTTACACATTGGGGAAGTAATGGCGAGATTGATAGGAGATTTGAGGAAATTAAGACTGCCATATTAAAACAAAAAATCCTAGAGTTTAAATATGTAAATTGTAGAAATATTAAAAGTGACCGAGTAGTAAAGCCTTATAAGATTATCTTTAAAGGTCAATCTTGGTATCTATTAGGTTTTTGCTGTGAAAAAGAATGCTTCAGGGTATTTAAGATTACACGTATGAGAGAAGTAAAGACTATAGATAAAAATTTTGAAAGAAAAGAAATTAGTAAGTATTTTAAGAAAACTAAAAGTGATTATGAATTTAATATAGTTACACTAAAGCTTAGATTCAATTCTAATATGCTTTATCGTATTATTGATTATTATAACGAAAATCAAATTTTACAAGAAACAGATGGCTCTTATTTAGTAACAGCAGAGTTTCCCTATGATGAGTGGGTATACTCTCACATATTATCTTATGGAGATAGCGTGGAAGTTATTGAGCCTGAATATGTAGTAGAAGAAGTTAAAAAAAGACTTAAAAATATGTTTAAAAAATATATAATATGACATATAGTTGTCATATATTATTTGATATTATAGATACAAATAACAAAAAGGAGTGTGTCTATAATGGAAAGAATTTATTGTCAAAGCTGTGGAATGCCGCTTGTTGATCAAAAGGAAATTGGAACTAATGAGGATGGAAGCAAGAACATGGAGTACTGTATTTATTGTTTTGAAAATGGCGCCTTTAAAGGTGATATGACAATGGAGCAGATGATTGAGTTTTGTGTACCACACATGGTAAATGCAAATCCTCACATGAGTGAACAAGAAGCTAGAAGCAATCTACAAAGATTTCTTCCTACACTAAAAAGATGGAAGAATAGGTAGGTAAGGAGGATAAATGGACTATATTCCTGCAAAAACAATAATCTCACAGTATGTCAAGGAAAACTCATGGTTTGGTATCAATTATAATATGAATATTTACAAGGGATGCTGCCATGGCTGTATTTATTGTGATTCTAGAAGTGAATGTTATGGTATAGAGAACTTTGATAGGGTAAGGGCAAAGGAAAATTCAACAGAACTTATCAGAAAAGAATTAAAAGGCAAGAGAAGAACTGGAATCGTTGGGACAGGTGCAATGAGCGATCCCTATAATCCTTTTGAAAAGGATTTGATGCTGACAAGGAACGCACTTGATCAAATAAATGCTTTTAATTTTGGAGTAGCAATAGCAACTAAAAGTAATCTTATTACAAGAGATATTGATATTTTGGAAAAAATTAAGGAGCATTCACCAGTGCTTGTTAAGATAACTATTACTACATTTAATGATGAGCTTTGTAAAAAAATTGAGCCAAATGTTTGTGTATCCTCTGAAAGGTTTAAAGCAATAAAAAAGCTTTCGGATAATGGTATATTTACTGGAGTATTACTTATGCCTATTTTACCATTCATTAACGATAATGAAGAGAATATCATAAATATAGTAAGAAAGGCCTATGAATGCGGCGCAAAGTTTATTTTGGCTTATGGTATGGGAGTAACTCTTAGACAAAACCAAAGAGATTATTTTTATAATAAAGTAACAGAGTTATTTCCAAATAGTAATTTAGCTAAAAGATATAATAATACTTTTGGAAATAGCTATGAATGTTCTTCTGTTAACTCAAAAAGACTTTGGAAAGTATTTAAAGATGAATGTGAAAAATTAGGGATACTTTATAAAATGCAGGATATAGTAGCCGCTTATAAGAATGGATATTATAATAAGCAAATAAGCTGGTTTTAAATATGGTGCTTTATATGTTTCTGTGGTGGTTGATATAGAGTGTGGGGATACAAGAAAATAAAGGTGGAGAATCAAAGGGGTACCGTTAAAATGATACCCCTTCTTCTCTTGTTTAGACGTTCAGAAATGAGCGTCTTTTTTCTTGCTCAAAAATCAGAAGGGAGGTGATAGCCATGCCGCAATCAAAATAACCGGAGCGTCCACCGCCCAAATTACATTTTGAAAGTCAGCCAGATAAAAACTGGCAGGAATACTCCTTATTCTGCTTAATTGCCCGTTACCTGTCTGAATGGGATTTGTCAAGGGTACGAAGCACAACGCCTGCCCTTGATAAATCACAGGCAGACGATATTCTTGTGATTCTTCCGGCAGAAGCAGGCGAAAAGCATTTTGACTTTGAGGAAAAGGTAAAGCTGCTTAACCTACGCATTACCGCAGAGGGCTATAAAATCGGCACTCGTGGTTTCACAAACTATATTTTGCACGCTGACGTTATTTTATACCTCAGCTTGTATATTTCTGCCAAAAGAAATATAATAAAATTATGGAGGTGTTATGCTTGGATTATATAACGACAAAAGAAGCAGCGAAAAATTGGGGAATCACAGACAGAATGGTAGTGTACCATTGCTCTGCCGGGCGGATTAAGGGAGCTAAAAAAATGGGAAATACATGGCTTGTTCCTGCTGACGCTGAAAAACCGGCTGACGGACGATATAGGAGCAGTAAAGTAAGGGATGGTGAAAATAAATGAAACGGATATTTTTGGTTGAGGACGATAAGGCAATTGCTAAAAACCTTATACTTTTACTCCGCTCGGAGGGATTTACAGTCACCCACGCCCCTACGCGGAGTGAAGCCCTTGCTGCGCTTGCTGGGAATAAATTTGACTTGGCACTTATAGATATTTCTTTGCCTGACGGAAATGGATTTACGGTTTGCACGGAAATCAAAGAAATGCAAGATATTCCCGTTATCTTTCTGACGGCTTCTGGCGATGAGTCCAGTGTTGTTACTGGGCTGAATATGGGCGCGGACGACTATATCACCAAGCCTTTTCGCCCCCGTGAATTGATTGCACGAATTGGAACCGCTCTGCGAAAAAGCGGGCGCTTTGGGTCAGATTTTAAAATTCGCGGGCTTCATGTCGATACGGCAAGCGGCGTTGTGAAAAAAAATGGCATTGAGGTTTTTCTTTCAGCATTAGAATACCGCTTGCTTTTGGTGTTTATTAGCAACCCCAAAAGTATTATCACGAGAGGCAGGCTGCTTGACGAATTGTGGGACGCAGCGGGCGAGTTTGTCAATGACAATACATTGACCGTGTACATCAAACGCTTACGAGAGAAGATAGAGGACAACCCAGCAAGCCCGCAAATTATTCTGACCGTTCGCGGTACAGGGTATAGATTGGGGGGCGAGTATGTTTCGGAATAGAGAGTTTCGACAGTTTGCCATTTTGTTCTCCTTAATGGCCGCCGTTACTGTAATGCTGGGATTTGCAATAAATAGGTTAGCAGGAATCCTTGCCCTTGCTTCTGCCGCGGCCTTTGGCACAGCGTTTTTCGCCTTTACCAAAGCTAGATACAAAAGCCTTGCACGGATTTCAAATCAAATCGATCTTGTGCTCCATAATACTGACCATCTGTATATTGCTGAATCAGACGAGGGCGAACTTTCCATTCTGCAAAGTGAGATAACAAAAATGACGCTGCGTATTCGGGAACAAAACGACGGGCTGAAAAAAGAAAAAGAACATCTTGCCAATTCGCTGGCTGACATAGCCCATCAACTCCGAACTCCGCTCACATCCGCGAACCTCATTCTGTCATTGCTTACGAATAATCCTGATGAAAACCAGCGGAAAGCATTTGTGCGGGAAACAGAGGAATTGCTTGTACAGATGGATTGGTTGATTACTTCCCTATTGAAATTATCCCGCTTGGACGCGGGCATTGTGGTGTTCCAAAGCAAGCAGATAGATGTAAACAACTTGATATGCGCCGCGCTTCGCCCGTTCCTAATCCCAATGGAACTACACGATATTACTTTGCAAATAGATGCATCGAAAGGGATGATTATTCAGGGCGATTTAGGTTGGCTTTCGGAAGCAATTCAAAACATCCTCAAAAATTGCATAGAAAGCGCAGGAGATAACGGTAAGATTGAGATTGTCTGCACGGACAACCCACTGTTTACCGAGATTGCCATCCACGACAGCGGCGCGGGCTTTGAAAAAGAAGATTTACCCTGCCTATTTGACAGGTTCTATCGTGGGAAAAACGCAGGTGCTACAGGATACGGGATTGGATTGGCTCTCTGCAAGATGATTATAACACGGCAGGGAGGGACGATTACCGCCAAAAATCACCCGCAGGGCGGCGCGGTGTTTTCCATTCGTTTTCCAAAGTGACGAATCTCTCACCGAAATGTCACAGAGATGTAAGTTGAAGGTTCTATTATATGGGTAGAACATAAGAAAGGAGACTCACATAATGGAGTTTTTAAAAGTTGAAAATTTATGCAAAGTCTATGGCAAGGGCGAAAACCAAGTTACCGCCCTTGACCACGTTTCGCTTACAATCGAAAAAGGGGATTTTACCGCAATCATCGGTTCCTCCGGCTCCGGCAAATCCACATTGCTTCACA
Source organism: Clostridium nitrophenolicum (assembly GCF_055391695.1). Classification (NCBI taxonomy): domain Bacteria; kingdom Bacillati; phylum Bacillota; class Clostridia; order Eubacteriales; family Clostridiaceae; genus Clostridium; species Clostridium nitrophenolicum. The sequence continues at coordinate 3,058,591 of NZ_AP042469.1, read as the reverse complement.
TCATTGGCGGCGTGGACGTACCCACAAGCGGAAAGGTGTATTTGGACGGGCAGGATGTATATGCCCAAAGCAATGAAAAACTCGCCATCTTCCGCAGGCGGCAGGTTGGGCTGATTTACCAGTTTCACAACCTCATTCCCACGCTGAATGTGGTGGAAAACATCACCTTGCCTATCCTAATGGACAAGAGGAAGGTCAACAAGGAACGGCTGAATGACTTGCTCGAACTGCTTGGGCTAAAAGACCGAAAAACACATTTACCCAATCAGCTTTCGGGCGGTCAGCAACAGCGCGTTTCCATAGGACGTGCTTTGATGAACGCCCCGGCGGTCATGCTTGCCGATGAACCCACGGGCAGTTTGGACAGCCGAAATGGACATGAAATTATCAAGCTGCTGAAAGCAAGCAATGAAAAATATAATCAGACCCTTATCATCGTCACACATGATGAAAATATCGCACTGCAAGCGGACCGCATTATCGGCATATCAGATGGCAAAGTAGTACGGGATGAAAGGGTGAGATCATGAACATTTTCAACAAAGTTACCCTGCAAAGCATGAAAAAAAGCCGCACACGAACTATTGTAACGGTTATTGGAGTTATCCTGTCTGCCGCCATGTTTACAGCAGTGGCTACCTTTGGTACTTCCATGCTAAATTTTCTGGTAAACGGTGCAATCCAGAAAGAAGGCAATTGGCATGTTGAGTTTTTCGATGTTAATTCCTCTTTCGTGCAGGAGCGAACCCACGACAAGGAAGTTGCAAACACCGCAGCCTTTGAAGATATCGGCTATGCAACACTTAAGGGCGGGAAAAGCCCAGAAAAGCCGTATCTTTTTATAGCCGGATTCAGCAAGGAAGCCTTTGATACCTTGCCCATAACTCTGATTACAGGCAGACTGCCAGAAAATAGCAGGGAGATTCTTATCCCATCTCATGTTGCGCTCAAAGGCGGTGTTAGATTCAAGGTGGGCGACACGCTTTCACTTGCTGTTGGAAGCCGCATGGACACAAACAAAAATCTCGGTCAACACGACCCTTACATTTCTGGGGGAGAGCCTGGGAAAATCAAAGAAACTCTTGTACCAAAAGCTGAAAAAACCTACACAGTTGTGGGTATCTGCGAAAGACCTGGTTTTGAGGAACATTCCGCACCAGGATACACCTTGATAACAAAGGCAGATACTCAAGATCAAGGGAACAGCTTCAGCATATTTGTCACCCTTAAAAACCCACGAGGAATTCAGGCTTACGCAAAAAGTACAGCTGGAAACCACAGCTATATCTTTAACGATAAAGTGTTGCAATTCATGGGTATTTCGGACGATAAACTGTTCAACACATTTCTGTACACAGTTGTCGGCATTTTGGTTGCCATAATAATGGTAGGTTCAATTTTTCTTATTTATAACTCGTTCAATATTTCGCTGAACGAACGCACACGGCAGTTCGGGATTCTTTCATCTATTGGAGCCACAGCTAAGCAACTGCGAAATTCAGTGCTGTTTGAGGGACTTTGCATTGGTGCAATGGGCATCCCCATTGGCGTTATAGTCGGCATAGGCAGTATCGGGCTTATAATTCCTATTGTTGCAAAGAAGTTTGGTAACATTATCTCAAGCACCATGCATTTAAGCTTATCGGTGTCTATCCCAATGATTGTCGCGGCAGCTGCGATCAGTTTGGTTACCATTTTGATTTCAGCCTATATCCCGGCCAGGAAAGCTGGAAAGACTCCTGTGATGGAGAGTATTCGCCAGACGAGCGAAGTTAAAACCGAATCGAAAGCTGTGAAAACGTCAAAACTTGCACAGCGTATTTGCGGTTTGGAGGGAACTCTTGCATTAAAGAATTTTAAGAGAAACAAAAAACGCTATCGCAGCATTGTGCTATCCCTTGTTTTAAGCATTGTGCTGTTTGTATCGGGAAGTGCCTTTGGAACAACTTTGAAACGGCTTGGAGAACAATCTATAATGGACTTTAATTATGACATCTTTTTTACCACTCAGGACATGGACGACAGCAAAATATTGCCGCTTTACGACAAACTAAAAACCGCAGACGGGGTTTACAAAAGCTCCTACCAAGCCCTTTTCGCGTATTCATGCACGGCTAAGGCAAGCGATTTTTCAGACCGTTACCGAAAATACGCAGGTTATGCTGCGCCGGACCAAACGGTTCATCTGCCAATGGACATCCAGTTTATTGAGGACAGCGAATATCTGAGTTTTATCAAAAAATTGGGCTTGCCCCGAGAAGAATATACTGGGAAGGACGGGAAAATGATTGCCGTTGCCAGACTGAGAGACGGGTCATATATATTTGTGAATCGTTCCATGACTTTAAGTGTTGCTCCCCAAATAAATGACAAGCCGAAGATGGAACAGGCGCAAAGCATAAACATTACGTTTGTGGATAATTATCCGGTGGATACGATTTCAAAGCAACCTTCCAAGAAGGTATCATACGTTTTTATGGTGGTGGCCCCCTATTCCCTCAAAGAGAAGTTTAAAACCCCTGATACCCATGCAGGTGTAGGAATGAGCTTTCTGTCAAAGAATCCTTCACAATCGGTGGCTAAAATGGAAACGATGATTCAGGAAACAGGAATTACGTCTGAGTATACCCTATTCAATGTGTACGCGGCAATTGAACACTACCGCAGTATGACATTTGTTATTGATGTTTTCACCTATGTTTTTGCCATCATGATTTCACTAATTGCGGTTGCCAATGTGTTCAACACCATTTCCACCAATATCAAGCTGCGCAGGCGGGAACTTGCTATGCTCCGCTCGGTGGGTATGTCTGAACGGGATTTCCAAAAGATGATGAATTTCGAGTGTGTTTTTTATGGCATGAGGACGTTGCTGTTCGGGCTTCCAATAGCGGCAATCTCTTCTTGGCTGATTCACAAAGGGCTTGTAACCGCAGAAAGGATGGACAACTTCTATTTTGTATTTCCTTGGGGCAGTATGGCAATCAGCGTGTTCAGCGTGCTCTTTATCGTGTTCATTACAATGCTGTATGCCACTCGCAAGATAAAAAAGGAAAATATCATTGACGCGCTTCGGGATGACATGACTTAATTCAAAACCGATATTAACTTGATAGAAAATCAAAAAAAATTTGCATGATTGGGTTCAAGTGATTCGCAATCGTCCCGAAAGGCGATTTAGACATTGAAAATACAGGATCCATCCTACACAAGTAATGTAAATTACAAAGGAATGTACCCTGCGGTAATAAAAAAAACCGCAGTTGTGGCAAATGAACCTAAATATATTTCAGATTTGAGAAAAGAGCTTAAAAAAAAAGGTTTGTTAGATGATGAAGATAATAAAAAGACGGTAGTTTTAAAACTAAAGGATAGCTTTAAAGAAAGTAATGTTTTTAAAAATGGATTTATATTTGCAAATAGGCAGGTTATAAATCCAAATATGGATATTACCAATTTAGAACAAATGGGAGTAGATAAAAGTTATAGTTATACATTAAAAACAGGTTCAATAAGGGAAACTCATATATTAGAAGAGAGTCAAGAAGAAACGAAGTCTGGCAATCTAAATAGAAAAACATATAAATTATTAGAACTTGGAAGAAATGTAATTCAAAAAGCAATTAGTAAAAACTATTTTTATAAATTTTCTAATATTACTAAATACTATCCAAATATAAAATCAATTAATGAATTTCTTGATTCAGAAGATTATTTAGGTGGATTAGAGGTAACATTAAGCAGTAAATACGATGATTTAAGTGAGATAAATAATGAAGAGTTATTACAATGCGTATTAGAAATATTAAAGGAAATAGAGAACAAGATAAAAAGAAACTATGTGCCATATAGAGGAACGAAAGAGTTTTTTGTAACGCCATTAAAGAAACATCAGCAGTTTATGAGGTTGAAGAAACTTTGTTAGCACCAAAAGAAATTAGTTACGAGATAGAGAATAGTCTTATTATAGAAAATGATAAATATAAATTGATAGGTCTCTCATTTTACAATAAAGGCAAAGAGAAAGGGTTTAGAAAAGAATTTACGGATAAGTTAAATTTATAATGTTAATGAAATAGAAGATGTAAAATTATCTCAACATCTTCTATTTATAATTCTATATTTAAATTAAGCTTGTCTACCGTTAGCAGTCAACGCACGTTGAGACAGTGGTAAAGATAGCAAAGAAAATATAAGATATTTTGAATATAAAACATTAGCAACAAAAACTGTTTTAGTTTTTGTTGCTAAGAGGTTCTATCACAATAATAGTCATCTCACTGTGATAGACTAGTCGTTTTTATTCAACCATTTATTAAGTACTTCTATATATTTCTCATTTTCCTCTACGAATGGCGCATGGCGACTGAATTCAAATAATTCCCATTCTGAATTCGGAATCTTATCATACATTGTTTTGGCAATAAGTGGTGAGCAAAGATCAAGTAAACCGCTGGTGATTAAGCAAGGTTCTTGAATATCTTCAATCTCTTTCATAAAATCAAAGTCTTTTAATGTACCAGATGGGCTGAATTCATTCTGACCCCATGCAGTTACATAAGCTTCTGTTCCAGCAATTTTTGGACGTCTTAAGCATTCTGGTGAATCTGGTCCAACTTTGCCTGCACAGTGACGAAGCATGAATTCTGCTTCTGCCTCCTGATATTCTTTTGATGAATAATCTCCAGTTTTTTCTGCCTTCGCAATGGCATCCTGCATTTCCTGTGGAAGGTATGCAACTCTTCTACGCTGTTCCTTTTCCCATAATGCAGCAGATGGTAAAGTGCTGGATAAGATATAGCTCTTGATTCCTCCTGGTTTGTACTCGCAAGCATATTGAATTGCCTGCATTCCTCCCCAAGATTGTCCTAATAAGTGAATTTCGTCTAAGCCTAAGTGTTTACGTAACTGGATTAATTCTTCAATCCATGTCTTCGCACACCACAAGTCAGGACGGGAAGGTGTTGCGGATAATCCACATCCCAATTGGTCATACATAATAACTGCACGTCCATCTTCTGCAACTTTATCAAGTACTTCGAAATAATTATGTGTAGAACCTGGTCCACCGTGTAATAAAAGCAATGGCTTTTTATTTCCTGTACATTCACCCACTATACGATAGTAGGTTTTATATTCTAGATATGGCATATAGCCTTCAGTAATTTTCATAAGTAATCTCCTTCTGTCTATTTGGATTCATGAACAATAATTACGTCTTTTGTATACTTATTTAATACTTCGCAGCCATCTTCAGTTATGATAACAAGGTCCTCAATACGAACACCTATTCCTTCTTCTGGAAGATAAATTCCTGGCTCAATAGAGAAACATTGTCCCGGTTTGATAATGTCTTCATTTACGGAAGAAACATCGCCGAATTCATGATCTTCTAAACCACAGGAATGTCCAGTTCTGTGTGTGAAATATTTTCCGTATCCTTTTTCTTCAATGTAGTTTCTTGCAGCTAAGTCTACGTCACACATTCTGTTTCCAGGTTTTGCAGCAGCGATACCTCTTAAGTTTGCTTCTACAACGATATCATAGATTTCTTTCTGTCTTTCGGAAATTTCACCGATAAATACAGTTCTTGTCATATCAGATGCATAGTTCTTGTAGAATCCTCCAATATCAAGGATAACGCAGTCTCCATATTTACCTTTTGTATCATCTGTTACATGGTGTGGATCTGCTGCTCCCTTAGCATATGCTGTAATTGGATCGAAAGATACTTCGTTAATACCATGTTTTTTATAAATTTCACGAACTTTAACATTTAATTCTTTTTCAGATAAACCTTTTACTACCCATGGAATCAACTCATCCATTACAAGGTCATTTAATCTTGATGATTCTCTCAAAATAGCAATTTCTTCTTCATCTTTTATCATTCTTACATAGTCTACAATTAAAGAACCATTTACGAATTTGCTTCCTCCGCCAAGTTCTTGTAATCTTAATAAGAATTTAGATGGCCATACTTTATCGATACCCATAACCTTATCTTTTTCTACAAATTTGGATAAAATTTCAACTCCGTCTTGAATATCGTTATACCATACGATTTCTACACCAAGATCCTTTTCTTGTGGAAACAATTCATTAATAAGAATTTTGTGATTTCCATTAACATTTAAGTATAATGCTAATAATCTTTCTCCTGGATGAATCCATTTTCCTGTTAAATAAAAAATAGCTGTTGGATCAGAGATAATCATTTGAGGAATCTTATGCTCCTCCATTGATTTTAGTATTCTGTTTAGTTTTTTTGTATCCATAGGTATTCCCTCCTAATTAAGTTATTAAATAATAATGTAATATTTTTAGTCATTGTAAACAATGATTTCTTGGTAACTATTCTATAATTATTTATTTTCCATTTCTTCTGGAGTGCTTAGCTAAAAACTTTAAAATAAGAATATACTTAATATTTAGGATATATTTCTATTATATATTAATTTGAAGTTTTTTCATATAGTTTTACAGCAAAAATTTAAGTGCAACTGTAAAAAATTCAGTTTAATAAAAATATTTAATCAATATCGAAAGTTGAAGAATAATTAGAAAAATTAATTTAAGAGTTAGAACTGATAATACAGGAGGTATTTATGAAGTGGAAACTTGAATCAGATGGGGGTTCGTCTACGACCCTGGGCTTTGCCCGTTAAATGCCATTTAGGCATTTAACCCCCACCTGATTCTTAGTTGAACGAATCCAGGGACGTAGCCGCTATTTACTCCCTCTTTGAGAAAAGCAGATATCCCAAATCTGTGATTTGGTGATAGTCGCTTTCACAGAGTGCGAGGGAGTATTAGAGCGGGTAGTCATCGGATAAAAGAAACTTGGTTTTCAGGAGAAAGAATAGTAAAAAGAGAGTTTTTAATTAATGATGAGTTTTATTATTCTCTTTATTCCTTTTGTTTGACAAACAGAATAGATTAATATAATATAAGAGCATACCCCTAAAGGGTATATGTTAATTAACTAGTATATACCACAATTATTAAATAAAAGGTAAGTGTTAGGTAGAAGGAGATGGTTTAGATGAATGATAGTAAAATTAATAAACTTGAAAATCCAATAAGAATAGCAGAGCTTAATCCAAAGAATACATTAATAAAAACAGGATTTAAAGAGAATATGGTGCTATGTGATATTGGTGCTGGTACGGGTATATTTTCTTTTACAGCTGCGAAAATTAGCGGTAACGATATTTATGCCCTTGAAATATCAGATAGTATGGTTGAATTGCTAAAAAATAGAATGGATGAGCAAAATACTAAAAATCTTATAATTAAGAAAGTTGACTCCATCCAACTTCCACTAGGCAGTAACATCTGTGATATGGCTATAATGGTAACTGTATTACATGAGATAGAAGATAAAGAATATATGTTAAATGAGATAAAGCGAGTTTTAAAAAGAAAAGGAAAGCTTATGATAATAGAGTTTCATAAGAGAAAAACACCAATGGGACCTCCAATCGATCATAGGCTGTCAGAAAATTACGTTGAAGAGCTTTGTAATAACAATGGACTAAAAACTATAGAAAAATTTTCATTAGGAGAGAACTTTTATTGTGCCATATTTGAATCCTAATTCCGTAATTATTTAGATTTTAGAGATTTTTAAGTGAAAATTCAAGAATGTTTTTATGTTCACTCACAGGGTTAAATGTAATAAATAACTATACTGCAGTGGAGAAATCTAGTGCAGTTTTTGGTATTTATTCTTACTGATTATGATATAATAATTATCTATTATAAAAATTATATGATTAAAGATATTAGAGACTTATATGTGAAAGGGTGGTGAGAAAATGAATTTCAAGGAATTAGAACAAATAATTTTCAAAACGTCTTCTAATCTAATGCGGAAAAGTGGAGAAAAGATATTTAGAGATGGATTAGTATCTAATATTAAAGGGAAAAAAATAGATAATATATATCATATATATGGAGATGTGCTAAATGATCTTAATCATAATAAATATAAAACATATATAAAAATAAATTTATCAAATAAAAAATTAGATAGTGTAAGTTGTACTTGTGAGGATTTTAAGGAAATTTCTATAAATAAAAATCTATTTATGTGTGAGCATTTGACTGCCACAGGATACAAGTTCTTAAGTATACTTCATAAGAAAAAAGGTAAAGAAGATAATTCATTTAGAAAATTACCTGAAGATAAAAAGGCAAAAGTTGAAGTAGGCATTGATGTAAAGATAACTTGCAAGTCTTGGAAAGGTAAAACTAATTATGAACTAGAATTTAGACTAGGACGTGACCATAAATATTTAATTACTGATTTGAAGAATTTTATCTCTTCTTTAAATAAGAGTGAAACTATCTTTTTCAATAATCAGTTTACATATAACCCTTCACAGCATACTATTTGTACTAATGATATAAAAGTAATAGATTTTATTAAAGAATGCGTTTCTTCAAATAGAGGAATATCAGATACTAGGAGAAACTTAATAATACAACCAGTGGATTTACGAGCATTTTTAGAATGTGTTGGCGGAAATAAAATTTTATTTAAATACAATGGGATAGAGTATAAAGTAGATATTCTTAAAAGAGACCTACCTGTTAGCTTTACATTAAAAGAGAAAAATGAACATTTTGTGTTAACAACACATAAAAAACTTCCAATTCCTTTAAATAAAAATAAAGATGTATACTTTTTTAATGGGCAACTTTATTTACCTTCAAAAAATCAAATTGAAATATATAGCCCTTTATATGATAAGTTTCAAAAAGAAGGTGAAATTTTATATAATAAAACTATAAAAAATTATAATGCAATTATTTCTCTTATAAGTAGTATTTCAAATAATATTATAATTGGAGAAGATGTGAAGAGATTTGGAGTTAACTCTCTAAGATTTGAATTTTTAATTTATAAAGAGGAATCCAATATCTATTGTGAAGTATATGCAATTTATTATAATGAAAAAGTTAACATATTAAAGAGCAGCAATAAAAAAACACATTTTATAAGGGATTATAATAAGGAAGAAAAAGCTCTTATGAAATTAGAATATTATAAGTTTATTAAAAGAAAAGACAAACTTATATTTATTGGCGAGGATGATGATATTTTTAATCTTTTGAGCACAAGAGAAAGTAGTATACGTTCATTAGGTAATATTGTGTTAGGAAAGGGCATGGAAGATGTAAAAATATTTGATTCATCTTTTATTGAAATAGACTTGTACGAAGAAAATGGATATTTAAGATTTAATTATAATATTGGAGACATTGATAAAACAGAGCTGAGCAATATATATGAAAGTTATAAGTCTAATAATAGATTTTATAAAACTAAAGATAATAGATTTATTGATTTTGAAGATGACAGTATTATAGGTTTCTTTAATTTAATTGAGACCTTGGATAATGATAAAAATATAGAAAAAGATTCAATAAAAATAGAAAAAAGTAAGGCTTTATATATATGGGAAAGCCTAAATAATAAGAATTATAAACTTGGCAAAGGTATTAATCTAATAAAAGATATAGAAAAGAAGTTAACTGAGATAAATGCTAGGGAAATAGCTTTACCAAAGAATCTGAAAGCAATATTGAGAGAATATCAGGTAAGTGGATTTAAATGGTTTAAAAATTTAAGTGAGTTAGAATTTGGCGGCATTTTGGCAGACGAGATGGGGCTAGGTAAAACAGTTCAGACAATAGCCTTTCTTACATCAGAAGAAAACAAAAAATCTTTAATAATTACTCCAACATCGCTGATTTATAATTGGAAGGATGAGATAGATAGGTTTGCTCCTAGGTTGAAAGTTGGAATTGCACATGGAAGTATTAAAGAACAGGAAAAGGTACTAGATAAATTAGAAGAGTATGAAGTAATTTTAACTACTTACGGAACTTTAAGAAATAATATTGAGAAATACAGTAATATTCAATTTGATTATTGTATTATAGATGAGGCACAAAATATAAAAAATCCAATAACTCAAAGTACAAGAGCGATTAAAGAAATTAAAGCAAAGGTGAAATTTGCACTTACTGGAACCCCCATTGAAAATAATTTAACTGAACTTTGGTCAATATTTGATTTCATAATGCCAGGATATTTATATTCTAAGGAAACCTTTGATGAAAAGTTTATTTCTGACTGCGGCTGTGATTTAGATAACCTTAAGTTATTAATAAAACCTTTTATTTTAAGAAGAACTAAAAAAGAAGTTATAAAGGATTTACCAGATAAAATAGAAAAAAAGATATTGGTTGAAATGCCAGCAGCTCAAAAGGCAATATATGGTTCCTATATAAAAGATATCCGGGGAAAAATAAAAAATAACTCCAACGGCAAAATAGAAGTTTTTTCTTATTTGACAAAGCTAAGACAAATTTGTTTAGACCCATCTCTTATATTTGACGAATATAAAGGTGGAAGTGGAAAACTCAAAATTGCAATGTCATTAATAGAAGAACAGATAGCCTCCGGTGGGAAACTATTATTGTTTTCTCAATTTACTTCTGCTTTGAAAAAAATAGGTAGATCCTTAAATGAAAAAGGTATTCAATACTTTTATTTGGATGGCTCTACTGGATCTAAGGAAAGAATTAGATTAGTAAATGAGTTTAACAATAGTGATAAGATAAAAGTATTTTTAATTTCACTAAAGGCAGGAGGTACCGGTCTTAATTTAACCTCAGCAAGCTTAGTCATTCATTTTGATCCATGGTGGAATCCGGCAGTAGAAAATCAAGCCACAGACAGAGCCCATAGAATAGGTCAAAGGAATGTAGTAGAAGTAGTTAAGTTAGTTGCTAGAGGAACAATAGAAGAAAAAATTATTTTGCTGCAAGAACATAAGAAAGAATTAATTGATAACATCATCACAGGAGAACTTAAAAATGGTGATATTATAAATAAGTTATCAAAAGAAGAGTTAATGAAGCTTTTTGATAGGGATTGAGCAAAACTATAGAGCTTCTAAACTCTTTTTTGCTGAAGAAATGAAATATGCAACAAGATAGTTGACATATCAATTACTTTGTTGATACAATAACTAAGTCAATACTAAAGAACAAAATATTAAATAGAGGGGAATTATATGGAATATATTTTTGATGAAGCACTTGGATGGATTGTTTATAAAGCAAGATTGTTAATGAAAAATAAATTACAGAAGACACTTAAAGATTACGATATTACAACAGAACAGTGGGTAATTTTAAGTGGATTATATACAAAAGAAGGGTATAATCAAAAAGATTTAGCTAAAAGATGCCTTAAAGATAGGGCAGCTCTCACAAGAATTTTAGATATACTTGAAAGAAAAGAGCTCATTAAGAGGGAAAACTCATCTAATGATAGGAGAGAATTTCTAGTTTATATGACTGATAAAGGTCGTAATTTATATGAAGAAGTGCTGCCAATGGTTATAAAAATAAACCAAGAAAATATTTCAGTTTTTAATGAAAGTGAGTTTCAACAATTAAAAGATTTATTAAATAAGTTGATTTTAAATTTAGAGTAATTTTTTTAATCAAATAATTGATATATCAATTATTGATAAGTCATACTTTAGCAATTATTTTGAAATTATATAATAATTACTCTAAAGTTTAATAATTAAAATTTTAAAAAGACTTATGAATAAGGAGGTAAAAAAAAGATTTTAACTAAAAATCAAAAAGCAATTATACAATATGCATTTATGGAGGAATTTTATGAGTAACGTACAAAGCAAAAAGAATCGAGCAAGAAATATTACAGTATTCGCTACATTTTTAGCATTTATGGGCATAGGTGTTGTTGATCCTATATTACCAATAATTGCAGAACATATAGGTGCCAGTCCTTGGCAGGTTGAAATGTTATTTACAGCATATATTTTAACTATGGCAATTATGATGATTCCATCAGGAATTTTAGCTAATAAATTAGGTAATAAAAATATGATGTCAATTGGATTAGGTCTAGTTACACTGTTTTCTTTATTATGTGGAATTTCAAATGGAATTCCTGCACTTTCAATTTTCCGTGCAGGTTGGGGACTTGGAAATTCAATGTTTTTTGCTACAGCAATGATTTTATTAATTTCATTTACAGATGATGCAAATGATGCAATAGGTTTATACGAGGCTGCAATCGGTCTTGGAATGGCTGGAGGACCTCTACTGGGAGGAGTTTTAGGTGGATATTCTTGGCGTTATCCATTTATGGCTACTTGTATTCTTATATTCATTGCCTTTATTTTAGTTAGCTTTTTTGTTTATGAATCTAAAGATAAAAGTAAGCGCAAAATAGCTGGTGGTAAAGAACTATTAAAATTAATTAAATACCGTCCTTTTATTAGTGTAGCAATGTCCTCTATGTGTTATTATTACGGATTCTTCGTAATATTAGCTTATTCACCACTTGTTATAAAAGTTTCACCTATTCAATTAGGTTTTGTGTTCTTTGGTTGGGGATTAATGCTTGCTTATGGTTCAGCTATTCTTTCCCATAATCTAGAGAAGAGGTTTAGTCCTAAGATTATTCTACCGTATAGTTTATTATTATTTTTTATTTTTACTGGATCTCTATTCTTTATGAGCAACCTATATGGGAAAATCATACTAATTATTCTATCAGGTCTAGTTTCTGGATTAAATAATGCATTATATACTAGTCATATCATGGAAGTATCTCCATATGAAAGAGGCATTACTTCAGGAGCATATAATTTTGTTCGTTGGCTTGGAGCTGCTATAGCACCTGTTTTGTCTGGAATATTAGGACATGCATTTTCACAGCAACTTCCTTTTGCAGTAGCTAGTTTTATCACTTTATTAGCAATTGGTTTAATCACAATAAAACCTCAGCAGGAGAAGGAATTAGAAAATGCAGCATAGATAAACAGAATATAAATTGAATAAAAAGATTTCCTATGGTACTATTAGATAATAAAAGTGAATAAAAAAACACAGGGGAGTTGGATTGGCCAACTGAGAGTAAGAACTTTAATTCTTTGACCCTAAATACCTGAACTGGATAATGCCAGCGTAGGAAGTTGTTTTCATAACGTGTCTAAGAAGATGTTAATTTAAAAACACAGATCCTATGGATTTGTGTTTTTTTATTTTAAAGAAGCACATTGAAAATCCTATGCTTTGAAAATCAGGTAAATAATTATAGAATTTAAAAGATAGGAAGTGTGCAGGTATGAATAGCAGTAAACAAGTAGATAAAATTGAAGATGAGTGTGGTGTATTTGGGATTTTAGGTGATGAAATTCTTGATATATCTTCTTTGTTATATACTGCACTTAATGCTCTGCAGCATAGGGGGCAAGAAAGCTGTGGTATAGCTGTTGCTGATAGTGACAATATAAGTTGTTATAAGGGGATGGGACTTGTTTCTAATGTTTTTAATAAAGGAAATTTTAGCGAGATTACAGGTAATTCAGCAATAGGGCATGTACGATATTCAACTTGTGGAGATAGTAATATAATAAATGCGCAGCCCATAATAAGTGGGAGTATTGCAATTGCCCACAACGGGAATTTAACAAATGCTAAAGAGCTGCGAGCTAATTTAGAGGCAAAAGGTGTGAAATTTAATACCACAACAGATTCAGAGGTAATATTAAAATTAATAGAAAACAGCGAGTGTGAAACACTAGAAGATGCAATATTAGAGGTTATAAAACAAATAGATGGAGGATATTCAGTATTGCTTTATACTGGAGAAAAGCTATTTGGATTCAGAGATCCAAAGGGAATTAGGCCACTTTGTATAGGAACACTTAATAACTCCTTTGTTTTATCCTCTGAAAGCTGTGCACTAGATTCTATTAAGGCTGAATTAATAAGAGATGTATATCCTGGAGAAATTATTACAATAGATTCTACTGGAATGAAATCAATAAATTATTGTAAAAAATTTAAGCACTCAATTTGTGCTTTTGAGTACATATATTTTGCTAGGCCGGATAGTATAATTGACAGAGTAAGTGTCTATCAATCAAGAATTAATGCAGGAAGAGCTCTTTGGGATGAATGTCCTACTGAATCAGATATAGTTATAGGCGTTCCTCAGTCTGGAATTTTGTCTGCCATTGGATTTGCAAAGTCATCTAGTATTCCCTATGATGTAGGATTTGAAAAAAATGAATATGTAGGAAGAACTTTTATTGAACCCTCTAAAAAAATAAGGCAAGCTAACCTGGAACTTAAACTAAATGTGATAAAAGACTCCGTTAAAGGCAAGAGAGTAATTGTAGTGGATGACTCTATTGTGCGAGGAACTACAAGTAAAAGAATTGTACAATTATTAAGGAATGCAGGCGCAAAAGAGATACATTTTAGAGCTGCTTCTCCTATTATAAAATATCCGTGCTTTTGGGGAATCAATACTTCTAATAGTCATGAGTTAGTCGGTTCTAGATACAGTATAGATGAAATAAAAGATCTCATTGATGCTGACAGTTTACAATATCTAAGTATTGAAGGTTTACTGAAATCTATTGGTAAGAAGAAAGATATTTGTCTTCAATGCTTTATAAAATAGAAATATTTCCATTTTTACTGTATAATATAAACTACATATTTATGCTGTTAAGGGGATGTGGCTAGATGGTGGATAAATTTGTTAACTTGAATTGTTGTAATAAAGTGCTTCAGTTGATGCACGAAAGTAGAAGCTGTACAGGGGTTATAAAAACCGTTTACAAGGAATGTATTCTTGTAAGCGTCGATTATTATGAGCATTTTATTTTTCCAGTAGATAAACATATAGAACTTATAGTATTACAAGAGAATGAACTGTTTCTTTGCAAATCAACTGTTTTAGGAATAAAAAACAATGAAGAATACATACATCTTGTACTAAGTCCTCCTAAGATAATAAGACTTATTGACAGAAGAATGTACCATAGAATTCCAATTAACTTGAAGATTTCATACCTACCTTTAGCTGCAGGTATTCATTATTACTCAATATCAGATATATCAACTGAGATACTTGCAAGAAATAGATTCAAAGCTGGCATTATAACTGATATAGGTGGAGGAGGATTAAAACTGCAGTGCTCTGATAGCTTAGACGTTGGAAGTCAAATAATAGTTTGCATAAATGTAAATTGCAGACTGTCTCTTCTCAGTAAGATAACAAGAAAAGAAGTTATCTCAGATCCTGATGGAACTATTTATCTCTATGGAATTTATTTCGATATTATAACAGAAAAAGAAAGAGAAAAAATAATAGAGTTTATTTTTGAAAACGAAATTTATTTAAGAGCTAAAAATAGAAAAAATGGTACAGAATGATTTATTACATATAAGGAATATTTTTGCAAAATGCTAAATAATATTAAATGTAAATGAAAATAATCTACTATTAGCTTTTTAACGATAGTTTGATATTTATTAAATGAGTACTTTATTAATATGCTAATATTTACTAAAAGAATTAACATATCATTAAAAAATCTCACTATAAAAAGCATATATAGAAATAATTTGAATATTGGCAATTTTATGAAGTTAACTTTTTAACTATTATTGAAAATAATTACAGAGAGCAATATAATTAACTTGAAAATAAAATTTAATATTTTTCGGATGACTACAGTGTGAGATAACATCTGTTAACCGAAGGAGCAATGATATAGTACCACGGCTATATTAGAAACTCTCAGGTAAAAATAACGTTGTAGGACGAAACTCTGAAAAGACTGTTTTAAATAGCAGAACCAACGGTGTAAGATATGGTTATATATCGAAACTCTCAGGTAAAGAAACAGAGGACATGTGGGCTAACTTAAAGTTTGCCTTCATGTCCTTTTTATTTGTTGTACAAAAAATTATAGGGGGTATTGAAGTATGGAAGGATTAAAGAAGACTCCGTTGTTCAATTCTTACGAAAAATATGGTGGCAAAATTATAGACTTTGCTGGTTGGGCTCTACCAGTGCAATATGAAGGTATAATAGCTGAGCATGAAGCAGTGCGCACGGCGGCTGGGTTATTTGATGTTTCCCATATGGGAGAAGTAGAGATAATTGGAGAAGATGCTTTTAAATTTGTTCAAAACTTAGTGACAAATGATATAGCTGTATTAGAAGATGACCAAATTTTATATGCTTTTATGTGTTATCCAGATGGAGGAGTTGTTGATGATTTAATAGTTTATAGATTTAATGAAAATCACTTTTTTTTAGTAATAAATGCTGGAAATATTGAAAAAGATTTTGATTGGATGTTAAAAAATAAAGATGAATTTGAAGTAGATATAACAAATATCTCATCATCTATTGCTCAACTTGCAATTCAAGGACCGAAAGCTCAGGCAATACTTCAAAAGCTTACAAATACAGATCTAGAAGACATTAAATTTTTCTTCTGCAAAAGAGGCATTTTAATAGGGGGGATAAAATGCCTAGTTTCCAGAACTGGCTATACTGGGGAAGATGGTTTCGAAATTTACACAGACGTTGAAAGTGTAATAGACTTATGGGATAGGATATTGGATGTCGGAAAAGAAGATGGATTGAAGCCAGTAGGGCTTGGCGCTAGAGATACTTTAAGATTTGAAGTTAATTTACCGCTCTATGGAAATGAATTGTCAGAATCTATAACACCACTTGAAGCTGGATTAGGATTCTTCGTTAAGTTGAACAAGGAGAATTTCATAGGTAAGGATGCTCTTGTAAAGCAAAAGAAGGAAGGCCTAAAAAGAAAAATAGTAGGGTTTGAAATGAAAGAAAAGGCTATTCCAAGACATGGATACGATGTTTTTGCAGAAGATGATAAGATAGGAACCGTTACAACTGGCTATCTTTTACCATCTATTAAGAAAAATATAGGTTTAGCCTTAATTGATTCAAAGTATTCTGAACTAGGAACTACCATCTTCATTAAGGTTAGGAACAAGCTTATTGAAGCTGAAGTAGTGGATAAAAGATTTTATAAAAAAAATTACAATAAGTAATCAATATTAAAAATATTTAATACTAAAAGGAGGATATTTATATGAAAATTTTAAATGAGTTATTGTATAGTAAGGATCATGAATGGGTAAAGGTTGAGGGGAATAAGGCTTATATAGGAATATCAGATTTTGCTCAGAATTCATTAGGGGAAATAGTATTTGTAGAGCTACCAGAGGTTGATACAGAATTTTCTAAAGATGAAGCCTTTGGAGTTGTTGAATCAGTAAAAGCGGCTTCAGATCTATTTATTCCTGTTGGAGGGAAGGTAGTTGAAATAAATGAAAAGCTGGGTGATAGTCCAGAACTAGTCAATGAAGATGCTTATGGCAGCTGGATGATAGTTGTTGAAATGTCAGATAAATCAGAAGTCGATGGCTTATTAAAAGCTGACCAATACGAAAAATTATGTAATAAGGGGGAATAGTATGCATCCATATTTACCGCTAACAGCGGAAGATAAAGAGCTAATGCTAAAAACAATAGGGGTAAACTCTATAGATGAATTATTTGCAGATATTCCAAAGGATGTTTGTTTAAATAGAAGCTTAAATATGAACAAAGGTATGTCGGAGTTAGAAGTTCAATCTTATTTTAATAGTTTAGCTGATTTAAATAAAAGCTGTAATGACTTAGTATGCTTTTTAGGTGCAGGAGCTTATGATCATTATATACCTTCTTTGATTAAGCATATGATATCAAGATCAGAGTTTTATACTGCATACACTCCTTATCAAGCAGAAATAAGCCAAGGAACTCTCCAAGTAATATTTGAATATCAAAGCATGATAGCAAATCTTACAGGAATGGAAGCTGCTAACGCTTCAATGTATGATGGAGCAACTGCTTGTGCAGAAGCAGCTCAAATGGCTGTAGATTCAACAAGAAGAAAGACTGTTATTGTTTCAAAAACTGTTCATCCAGAAACAAGAAAAGTACTAAAAACTTATTTGAGATTTAAAAATTTGAATTTAATTGAGATAGAAGAAATAGATGGCGTTACTGATGTAGAAAGACTTAAAGCTGAACTAAATAAAGATATAGCTGCAGTGATTGTTCAAACTCCAAATTTCTTTGGAATAATTGAAGAACTAACAGAAGTAGAAAAACTTGTTCACCAAAACAAATCCTTGCTTATTGTAAGCTGTGACCCAATATCTCTTGGGGTTTTAAAAAGTCCAGGAGAATATGGTGCAGACATAGTGGTAGGTGAGGGCCAATCCTTAGGAAATAGTTTAAATTATGGAGGACCTTATTTAGGTTTCTTAGCAACAACAAACAAGTATTTAAGAAAGATGCCCGGTAGAATAGTAGGTCAAACAACAGATAAGGAAGGTAAAAGAGGTTTTGTTTTAACATTACAGGCAAGAGAGCAACACATAAGAAGAGATAAAGCTTCATCAAATATATGTTCAAATCAAGCACTTAATGCTTTAACTGCTCTGATATATTTAACAACTCTTGGTAAAAAGGGCATAAGAGAAGTAGCGATACAAAGTATACAAAAATCCCATTATGCTTTTGAACAGATAATAAAGAGCGGAAAATACAATGCAGTATTTAATAAACCGTTCTTCAAAGAGTTTGCAGTAGCATCAAATAATTCTGTACAAGAGATAAATAATGTTTTATTAGAAAATAAAATTCTTGGTGGATATCAATTAGAAAAGGAATACCCTCACTACAAAAATTCAATGCTTCTTTGTGTAACTGAGAAAAGAACAAAGAGCGAAATCGACAAATTGGCATGTGTATTGGAGGGAATTAAATAATGAAGGAATATAATAAAATTATTTTTGAACTATCCAAAGAAGGAAGAAAAGCGTATTCTCTTCCTAGCTGTGATGTACCTGAAATAAGTATTGAAAAATTAATTCCTGAAGAGTTCCTAAGCAGCAAAGAGGCAGAGCTTCCAGAAGTTAGTGAGGTAGATGTAATTAGACATTTTACATTACTTTCAAATAAAAACTATGGAGTTGACTCAGGTTTTTATCCTTTAGGTTCCTGCACTATGAAATACAATCCTAAAATCAATGAAGATATGGCTTCAATACCTAAATTTTTGAATCTCCACCCATATCAACCAGAAGACACTGTGCAGGGAGCTTTAAAGCTAATGTACGAACTTAGTGGAAAGCTAGCAGAAGTAACTGGTCTTGAAGATGTATCTCTTCAACCAGCTGCAGGGGCACATGGAGAGCTGTCAGGACTTATGGTTATCAAGGCTTATCACGAAAAAAGAGGGGATTTTAAAAGAACAAAGATAATAGTACCGGACTCAGCCCATGGTACAAATCCAGCTTCGGCATCAGTGGCAGGATTTAGTGTAATAGAAGTTCAATCTGACTCAAGTGGAGCTGTAGACATTGAAAAGCTAAAAGCTGTGTTAAGCGATGAGGTAGCAGGTCTAATGCTTACTAACCCAAGCACCTTAGGATTGTTTGAAAAGAACATTGTAGAAATAGCTAAGCTTGTTCATGAAGCAGGGGGGTTATTATATTATGATGGCGCTAATATGAATGCTATTATGGGAAGAACAAGGCCAGGGGATATGGGATTTGATGTATGTCATTTGAATTTACACAAAACCTTCTCAACTCCTCACGGTGGAGGCGGACCAGGAAGTGGTCCAATAGGTGTCAGAAAAGACTTGGTAGAATTTTTACCAAAGCCATTAATATCAAAGAAAGATGATAAATATTATTTAGATTATAATAGACCTTACTCAATAGGAAAGGTAAAAAGTTTCTATGGAAACTTTGGTCTTATGGTTAGAGCATTTTCATATCTCTTAACTATGGGTGCAGAAGGCTTAAAAGAAGCAAGTGAGCTAGCAGTTCTAAATGCAAATTATATAAGAGCTAAATTAAAAGACCATTATGAATTACCTATAGATGATATATGTAAACATGAATTTGTTTTAGCTGGATTAAAGGATAATGACAGCGTGTCAACTTTGGATATAGCAAAGAGATTGTTAGATTATGGATATCATCCTCCAACAATTTACTTCCCATTAATTGTACAGGAAGCCATAATGATAGAACCTACAGAAACAGAAAAACTTGAAACCCTTGACGAGTTTATAAATGCAATGATTAAAATTGCTGAAGAATCAAAGGAAAATCCTGAACTTGTAAAATCAGCTCCAAATTGTACTGAGATTAAAAGGTTAGATGAAGTTAAGGCAGCAAGATCTCCAATATTAAGATGGAGTAAATAACCCAGTCTCCAGATTAAATTTAAAAAATACCATAAAAAACTCTAAGAGTTCTTAGGTTTTTTATGGTATTAAATTTTACTATAACTTAATAGAAATTACTATAAAAAATGATATAATATTACTGGCTATAAATAATTTAATGGATCATAAAGGAGTATAATATGGAAGCTAAACAAGTTTTAGAGATTGCGCTTTCTACGGGGCAAATGCTTTTAAGTAATGGCGCAGAAGCTTACAGAGTTGAAGAAACAATCGAAAGAATATGTAGTTCCTACAATCTAGAATGTGAATGTATGGTAACAGCCAAAGGCGTATTTATATCTCTCTTAGATGGTAATGATGAAAAGATAACTTCGCTGAAAAAAATTAGAATAAGACGAGTAGATTTATATAGAATAGAACTTATTAACTCTTTTTCAAGAAATCTTCAGCATAAACCTATGTCTTATGAAGAAGCAAAGCAAGTATTAAAAGATATAGATGAAGCACCTTACTTCAGCTTTCCAGTAAGACTTTTTGCTGCAAGTATGACTTCATTTGTTTATTCATTGTTCTTTAATGGGACAATCTATGATTCTATTGTTTCGGCCTTAGTAAGCATAGGAATTTACTATATGTTAGAGAAAATATCTAAAGTTGGATTCTTTCAGTTTTTCGAATTCTTTCTTTCTGGATTTATTATAGGAGGGTCAAGCATAATTGCTCAAAAGCTATTACCCTTTGTAAGTAAAGGAAATGTTATAACTGGTGCAATAATGATATTATTACCTGGTGTAGCCCTTACAAATGGTGTTAAGGATGTAATTTATGGTGACTTTGAATCAGGTATGGCTAAATTTGGTGAGGCAATGCTTATTATAACTGCTATAGGAGTAGGGATTGGTGCAGCATTGGCTATTGGAGTAGGTGTTAAATTATGATGAAACAAATAGTGTTAGCGTTTTTCGGTAGTATATTTCCTGTTATTCTTTTTAATATTGACAGAAAAAAGATAATATGGACTGGTTTTTGTGGAGCTATTGGTTGGGCAACTTATCTTGCAGTATATAAGTATACAATTAGTCCAGTTTCTGCATCCTTCGCAGGATCTTTCATTGTAGGTTTATACAGTGAATTAATGGCAAGAAAACTTAAAACTCCTGCGGTGCAGTTTTCAATACCAGGAATATTTCCACTTGTGCCTGGTATAACAGCATTTAATACTATAAATTACATAGTAGAACAAGATTATTCTGCGGCATATTCAAAGGGCATGCAAGCAGTAGCTGTAGCAGGAGCAATTGCATTTGGTATAATGCTTTCATCAACAACTTTTCGTTTTATTTCAAAGTTAATGAAGTCAAAAAAATTAGCACAATAGTTTAAAAGGCTGTATTCTTAAAATATAAAGGATGCAGCCTTTTTATTGAATTAAAAGTTTACTTTTTATAATTTTATAAACCACTACTAATATTTAGTATAAAATCTATAAGCATTTCTTCATATGTATAAATCGAATCTACTCTTATAAATTCATCATCACCATGCCAGTTTTGGCCTGTAGGTCCAAATTCTACAGCTGGTATATCATATTTTGAATAAAATCTAGTGTCTGCAGAGCCATGCTGACCGAATATTTCAGCATTATTATTGGCTATTTTAGTTATCGATTGGCTTAATTTTACTACGTATAAATCATCAACTTTTGTTTTTACAGCATCACCTATGGAGTGAATATTTACTTTAACGCCAGCTACTTCTTCAATTTGTCTTATTATTTCCTGAGGATCTTGTCCAGGAAGAAATCTTATATCAAGACACATTTTGCAGTAAGCAGGTACTTTATTATAAACATCTCCGCCTTCTATTTTTGATAGATTAATAGAAGGGCAGTCATAGAGCTCTGATTTCTCTTTTGCAAAAGGTAATTCTAAAATAGCGTTAAAGGCCTCATAAGCTTTAATTATAGCGTTAGTTCCCTGCCAAGGTCTACTTCCATGAGCAGATTTTCCGAAAAACTCCAAGTATACCTGCAGTATACCTTTTGCCTGCACTCCTATACCTAATTGAGTTGGCTCACCACAGATTACAAAATCTCCTCTAAAGCCATTGTCAACTAAATATTTTGAACAGTTAAAGCCGCCTGTTTCTTCATCTGTAACCAATTGAAGCTGCAGCTTACAATTCAAATTTTCGTTCTTAAGCTTTAACATTGTAGTAAGCATAGCGGCAGCTCCAGCTTTCATATCGGCACTACCTCTTCCAAAGAGGTTTCCATCTTCTATATAGGGAACAAATTGTTCAGCCTTTCCAGGTACAATGTCTAAATGGCCGTTCAATATTATTGTTTTATCACCACTTCCAATAGTACATATTAAAGTTTTAAACCCATTATTCTCGATTATTTCTGTTTTTAATCCCTGAGATAATAATATATCCTCACAGAAATCTATAGCTTTGTTTGCACCTTCTAAATTTGAACTATTGATTTTAATAAGTTCTTTTGTAATTTCTATACAGTCCATATAAATAACCTCCTAGTTGTATTTCTGCTAATATAATATAGCAAAAAACATACCAATAAGAATATAATATAAATTTTCATTGATAAATTATCAATTATTAGTTAAAGTTTTGTATATATAATAATTTGGAGGTAACAAACTAATGAAAACAATAGCTGTTGTAACGAATAGCAATTCTAGACTAGCAAAATTTTTAAAAAACAATTTACAAAATATTTTTAAAGGATTTGTAAAAATAAATAATTATTATATAGATGACTTAAAAGATGATTCCATAATTAAGGATGATATAGTGCTTTTTATGATAAAAGAAAAGGCTCTAGAATGTGAAAAATATGTGCAAAACAAAAAGAATACCATAATAATAGAAAGAACCTTAAAGGATAGTGAAATATATAAATTATTTACTCTTCCTAAAAATACTAAAGCATTAGTAATCAACGATAGTAAAGAAACTACTTTAGAAACAGTTTCACTACTTTATCAGATAGGAATAAGTAATTTGGAACTTATAGCTTACGAACCTGATAAAATTTATGAAGATATTAATATTGCTATAACTCCAGATGAAGAAGAACATGTGCCTAAGTATATAGAGACTATAATAAATGTTGGGAATAGGTGTATAGATACTACTACTTTCATAAAAATAATAAATAAGCTCAATATAGAGGATAAAAGATTAAGTGAAAGAGTTATAAACTATTCTGAAAGCATTATAAACTTAAATAATGGTATAAAAGAAAGTTATAGGCAGCTTTACGTTGCAAATGAAGAGTTGGACATCATAATTAATTCTTCAAAGGAAGGATTTTTGCTTATAGACAATGAAGAAAATATATCTTTCTATAACAATGCTTTTAAGAACATTTTCTATATAAGAGAAGATATAAAAGGTAAAAAAATTGGTGATGTTTTAGATAAAGAAGTTGTAAATACATTTACAAAAGAGATTATTAAGGATGAAATATTAGAGCTAAAAGGAAGATATATAAATGTTAATAAGCAAATTGTAAAGTCCTTAGGGCAAAACATTGGCTACTGTTTCAACATTCAAGAAGTAACTTATATTAAGCAGTTGGAACAAAATTTGAGCAAGAAACTCAGAAATAAGGGACTTGTAGCTAAGTATGATTTTAATGATATACTCACTAATTCAGTTAGAATGAAAGAGTGTATAAGCTTAGCAAAAAAAATTGCTTCTTCGGATCTTACAGCATTAATTACCGGTGAAAGTGGTACTGGTAAAGAGGTTTTAGCTCAATCTATTCATAATGCATCAAATAGGTCCAAACAACCTTTTGTTGCAATAAATTGTGCCGCTTTACCTGAGAGCTTACTTGAAAGCGAATTATTCGGTTATGAAGGAGGGTCCTTTACTGGAGCCTTAAAAGAAGGAAAGGCAGGGTTATTTGAGCAGGCTCATAACGGTACCATATTTTTAGATGAGATAGGAGATATGCCATTATCTCTTCAGACTAGAATGCTTAGAGTAATTCAAGAAAGACAAGTTATGAGAATAGGTTCTCAAAGCGTTATAGATATTAATGTAAGAATAATTGCTGCTACTCATAGAAATTTAATGCAGATGATAAACGAGGGTAAATTTAGAGAGGATTTATTTTATAGATTAAATGTACTGCCAATAAATATTCCTCCACTTAGAGAGCGAAAAGAAGATATAATATTAATTTTAGAGAGTTCCTTAAATGCGAAAAAGAATCTAAAGCTTTCGAAATATGTAGTAGATTTATTATTAAATTACACTTGGCCTGGAAATATAAGAGAGCTTAAAAATGCTGCAGATTATATTGAGCTTATGAGTGAAGAAGAAGTTAAAATAGAAAATATTCCTTTTTATATTTTAAATTGCAATATAGATTATAAGCGAGAGTATGACTATTTAAATGATAAATGCAATGTGGAAAATGCCTTAGAGATATTAGAAATTATTGAAGAAAAAAATTCAAATAACATGGGTGTAGGAAGAAAAAATATAGAGGAAGCCTTAAAAAATAGATGTAGAAGCATAACGGAAGCAGAAGTAAGAAGAATTTTAACAATTCTGAATGACTTAGGAATAATTACATCCAGCTTAGGTAGAAGAGGCAGTGAACTCACTATTAAGGGAAGAAATTTTATAAAGTGGATAAAAAATAGGATAAACTAATAACCTATTTAACCAATAAAGTAGAGGGAATTGTTTAAATTTCCTCTACTTTTATTTAATTTTTAACAAAGAGAAAATTAAATATGAGAATTAACTGACACTTAAAAGTATATTTATAATTAAAATTCATTTGGCACGCAAATTGCTATATATATTTGCGAAGAAGTTACATTGGAGGGACAGATATGAATAAACCACTAATAGGAATTATAGGAAATTTATTAATTGATCAGGGAGGAATGTTTCCAGGCTACGAAAGAGCATATGTAAATAACGATTATGTACAAACTGTTGCTATGGCTGGAGGTACACCATTTATACTTCCGCTGATATCGGATTATGAGACTATTAAAGGTCAGATAGCTAATATGGATGCTTTAATAATTTCAGGAGGATATGATGTAAATCCTTTAGTATATGGCGAAGAACCAATACCAGAGCAGGGATTCTTATGCCCAGAAAGAGACGACTATGATATTAAAGTTATCAAAATTGCATTAGAGTTAAATAAACCAATACTTGGAATATGCAGAGGACTTCAAATACTAAATGCAGCACTAGGAGGAACAATACATCAAGACACATCAAAAATAGAAGGAAGCTACATAAAACATCAACAGAGTTCAAGACCAGATGTAGCTAGCCATACTGTTGAAGTAATAAAAGAAACAAAATTATATGATATATTAGGTGAAAGTGCTTTAACAAACAGCTTCCATCACCAAGCAATTAAAGAGGTTGCCACCGGATTTAAGATTTCAGCAAGGGCAAAGGATGGAGTTATAGAAGCAATAGAAAAAGAAGAGGATTTTGTAATCGCTGTACAATGGCACCCAGAAATGATGGCCAAAAAAGACTCAAAAATGCTTGACTTATTTAAAGCGTTAATAAAACAATGTACTAAGGAGGATTAATAATGGATAACAAGAAAAAACTAGGGCTTTGGAGTATAGTTCTATTAGGAATCAATGGAGTAATAGGTTCAGGCATATTTCTACTTCCAGGTAAGGCAATGAAGCTCATGGGACCAGGAAGTATATGGGTATATCTATTTGATATGATATTAGTTTTGTCAATGGCCTTATGTTTTGCAGAAGTTGCAGGTATGTTTAATAAAAATGGAGGTCCATATGTTTATGCAAAAGAAGCCTTTGGAGAATTTATTGGCTTTGAAGTTGGAATTATGAAGTGGGCAGTAGGTATTATAGCATGGGCTACAATGGCAGTTGGATTCCCAACAGCTTTAGCAAAAATTTGGCCAGCAGCGGCTAATACTTCTACTAAAAATATGATAGCTATCTTAATACTTGTAGGCTTAGGATGTGTAAATATTTTAGGTGTAAGTGCA
The DNA here is from genome assembly GCF_055391695.1 of Clostridium nitrophenolicum. Classification (NCBI taxonomy): domain Bacteria; kingdom Bacillati; phylum Bacillota; class Clostridia; order Eubacteriales; family Clostridiaceae; genus Clostridium; species Clostridium nitrophenolicum. The sequence continues at coordinate 3,032,392 of NZ_AP042469.1, read as the reverse complement.
ACTAAGTATTTAAATAACATAATAACTATAGGAAAATTAGTACCATTAATATTCTTTGTAGCTATAGGTATATTTTGTATAAAGGGTTCAAATTTCACACCTATGTTTCCTAGTAATGTTACCTCAGCAACCTTTGGATCTGCTGCAATATTAATATTCTATGCTTTCACTGGCTTTGAATCTATAGCAGTTGCTGCTGAAGATATGGATAATCCTGAGAAAAATATTCCAATAGCAATTATTATAACTATGGTTTTAGTATCAATTATATATATATTAACTCAAACAGTATCAGTAGGTACTTTAGGATCAAAACTTGCTTCAAGTACTACTCCAGTTGCAGATGCAGCTAATACTTTCTTTGGGGGCTTTGGAGGAATGCTTGTTACAGCTGGAACGCTAGTTTCCATAGGGGGTATAAATATTGCCGCATCTTTTATCACTCCAAGGTCAGGAGTTGCTTTAGCTGACGACGGACTGTTACCTAAAGTAATTGCAAAGAAAAGCAAATTCGACACACCTTATATTGCTATAATAGTGACTGTAATACTTGCAATTCCAATCGCAATATCAGGAAGCTTTACCCAGCTTGCAGCAATAAGTGTAATTTCAAGATTTGCTCAGTATATACCAACATGTCTTTCAGTAATTATATTTAGAAAAAGAAACAACTTAAAAAGTACATTTAGAATACCTTTTGGCCCAGTACTACCTATTTTATCTGTAGTAGTTAGCTTATGGTTGTTAACTCAAGCAACTAAACAGCAGATTATATGGGGACTTGGAGCATTAGTTATAGGAATACCACTATACTTTATAATGAGAAAAGGAAATAATTCAATAGATAATAAAGAAGTTTGTTAAAAAATATAGCTATTGCTAGATATATTCTGGCAGTAGACATCTAATAAAAAATGGCACCAGTATTGTACTGGTGTCATTTAAAATCTTATCTCTTTGCTCTATCAAGAGCTCTATTAACAGCTAATTTCCAGTTATCAACTGCATTTTTTTCGTTGCCAACGTCACCAATAGTAACATTAGTTGTTTGGTTTTGAACTATGGAAGACGCTAAGTCTCTTCTAACTCTTTCATAGTTATTTACAGTATTTCCACCTGCAGTTGTGCCGTTAATAGTAGTTCCATCAGTAGCGCCGCCAGTTGTTCCACCAGTCACCAGATTCCCAGATGCAGTTCCATTTGCGCGTCCGCCTCCAGTACCAGTTATTGATCCGCTAGTAGCTCCACCTTTAGCTCCACCAGTAGTTCCTCCATTAACATTGTCTTTAGTACCGCTAGTAGTTTCACCAGGAGTTCCGCTGGTAGTGCCACCCATATTGGAACCAATAGCAGTTCCAGCATTTCCTGTAGAAGTTTGTCTGTTAGTACTTATTTCTCTGCCTTTGGCATCAAGAGTTTTAAGGACAACATTAGAAATTCTACCTCCAGTAATTGTAACTACAGCTGATTGATTTCCCGCTGCAGTTTTGTTACCTTCGCCAATATAAACACCATCTCTATATGTTGTGGTAGTTCCTGGATTACTGCCTTGATTTAAACCTATATTTGCGCCACCTTGATTAATTCCCGGATTGTTAAAGGAAGTATTTCTATTACCACATGCATTTAAAGAACATGTTATTAGTGCTGCTGTAACAATGCTTACTACTTTTTTCATAGTGCTACCTCCTAAAATTTCATCTTTTGAAAAGACGTATAAAATATATTCTTAAAGGTAAAATAAATTTAATTTAAAATTATATTTTATCTAGAAAAGGTATCAATATTTAGGTTATCCGATATGAGAGTTTTTATGCTTACATAGTAGTTTCAATTAATGGCATAAGATGTGTCATATTGTAAAAATTTTTAGTCAGTCTAAAGCTTGTGCTTCAAGATAACCTAAGAACTTTCGAGAACTCGCTGCGCTCAAACAACTCTAAAGTTCTAAGGTTCTCTTAAAGCCCTTCACTAAGACTGACGCAAAATTTTTATTTTGCGTATCAAAATGAAATTTTACGAATTGCAGCTTTATTCATATACGCTATGTAAAAATTGTTTTATATTATAAGTTGTAACTCTAAAATATTGACAAATGTTGCATTTAAAAATAGAATAATTATATCATAGTAAATTACTCAGAATTTTAGTAGCTTATATTATTTATGAGGAGCGATAAGAATGGAAAGAGAAATCTATATGGATTATGCTGCTACAACCTTTATTAAGCCAGAGGTTTTAGAAGAAATGAATCCATATCTTACACAATATTTTGGTAATCCATCTTCAATTTATCATATATCAAGAAAAACAAAAGCTGCAGTTGATATAGCTAGAGATAGAATTGCCAGTGCCATAAACTCTAGAGGTGATGAGATTTATTTCACAAGTGGAGGTTCTGAAGCAGATAATTGGGCAATCAAAGGGATTGCTTTTGCAAATAGAGACAAAGGGAATCACATAATTACCAGTTGTATTGAACATCATGCCGTGCTGCATACTTGCGAATACTTGGAAGATCAGGGTTTTGAAGTTACTTACTTGCCTGTTAATGAACAGGGTGTGGTTAAAATAGATGATTTAAAAAATGCTATAACAGACAAAACTATACTTGTGTCAATAATGTTTGCAAATAATGAAATAGGAACTATTGAACCTATCAAGGAAATAGGGGAGATATGCAGAGAAAAAGGAGTTATTTTTCATAGTGATGCAGTACAGGCAGTAGGAAATGTTCCGATTGATGTAAAAGATATGAAAATAGATTTATTATCTATGGCATCGCATAAATTCTATGGTCCTAAAGGAATGGGAGCGCTTTATGTGAAAAAAGGCATAAAAATTCATAACTTAATACATGGTGGTGCTCAAGAAAGAGCCAGAAGAGCAGGTACAGAGAATGTTGCAGGTATTGTAGGTATAGGAAGAGCTGTAGAATTGGCAGTTGAAAATATGAAAAATGAAAGTAAGAGACTAGAGAGTCTTAGAGATAAGCTTATAGAGGGACTATTAAAAATACCTGGCACAAGGTTAAATGGAGCAGTAGGAGACAAAAGATTGCCAGGTAACGTAAATATAAGCTTTGAAGATATAGAAGGTGATGTGCTTCTTATGGCTCTTGACAGTTTAGGCGTGTGTGCTTCCAGTGGAAGTGCTTGTTCAGCAGGGGCAATAGAGCCTTCACAAGTACTGCTTTCTATAGGATTATCAAAAGAAATGGCTAAAGGAGCACTTAGGTTAACAATGGGTTCAAGGACAACAGAGAAAGAAGTAGATTATTTACTTGAAGTAATACCAAGTATTATAGAGAGAATCAGAAAAAATCGTATGTAAGGTTAATATTTTAGAAAATAGGTGATAAACATGAATAAAAAAGTTGTAGTAGGAATGAGTGGAGGAGTAGACAGCTCCGTTACAGCATATCTTTTAAAAGAGCAAGGGTACGACGTTATTGGAGTAACTATGCAAGTTTGGCAGGAAGATGAGGAGTATGAAGCTGCAGAAGGAGGCTGCTGTTCATTAAGTGCAGTAGAAGATGCTAGAAGAGTGGCATACAAATTAGATATTCCTTTTTACGTTATGAATTTTAAGGATATATTTAAAAAGAATGTTATAGATTATTTTATCGATGAATATATGGAAGGAAGAACCCCAAATCCATGTGTCGCATGTAATAAGTATATTAAATTTGATGCACTGCTAAAAAAAGCTATGGATTTAGGTGCTGAGTATGTTGCTACAGGACATTATGCAACTATAGAAAAAGTAGAGGATAGATATTTGCTTAGAAGATCTGAGGATGATAGAAAAGATCAGACTTATGCGCTATATAACTTAACTCAGTTCCAATTAGCTCATACATTAATGCCATGTGGATTATATAAGAAAGATAAAATAAGAGAGATTGCTAAGGAAATAGGATTACTTGTTCATAATAAAAAAGACAGTGAAGAAATATGCTTTATTCCTGACAATGACCATGGTTCTTATATAAAAAAGCAGGTTCCAGGTAAAGTCAGAGAAGGATATTTTGTAGATAAACAAGGAAATATTTTAGGAAAGCATAAGGGCATAGTGTACTATACAATAGGTCAAAGAAAAGGCCTTGGTATAGCGCTTGGCACGCCTGTATTCGTAACTGACATAAACCCACTTACCAATACTGTTGTTCTTGGTAGTGAAGAGGATATATTTAATACAGAATTAATAGCTAAGGATATAAACTTTATTCCTTTTGATAAATTAGAAGATACTATGGAAGTTGAGGCTAAAATAAGATACTCCGCTAAACCAGGAAAAGCATGGATAACTCCACTTGAAGATGGCAGAGTAAAGGTTAAATTTGAAAATAAACAACGTGCCATAACAAAGGGGCAATCTGTAGTATTCTATAATAAAGAATACTTAGTTGGTGGAGGAATTATAGACGAAATTATATAGGGTTATAAGGCCGAAAGTTAACTTATACCCCGGAATATATTTACAGTTCCTGGTTGCATAAATACTTCTTAATGAGTCTAAAGCTTGTATTACAGAAAAGACTAATACTTAGATAAACTCGCTACGCTCAGTCGGACCAACTTATCAATGCTAATTGATAAGCCGCTCGTGAAAAGCCATTTAGGCTTTTCACCACTATCTAAGTTCTAAGTCTTTTCTGCAATCCTTCGCTAAGACCCATAGATAAACCTAGTGCTTTGCCATATAGCCTTTAATTTTTACTTTACCCATATTATTTACCCTTTTCTTATATTCCCAGTCACTTTCTCCGTCATTTCTAGCTATGAATACATCAAGTCTATGTATAGTATCAAAATTGTTTCCACCTCTGTCGGCTACAGTTAAGGTACCAAACTCACTTGTATAAATCTCTGTTCCAAGAGGAAGCACATTATTTGCAACCATTCCTGGAGTAAGCTTTCCACCTGTGCAATTAATACCGGCGTATCCGCCATTTTCTTCTGCAAGGCTTGTATAGAAAGTTAAAACAATATCTATTTCATCTCCTAAACTATTTGTCTCTAGGCTGCCGCCACGTGAAAGTTGTTTTTTATTTGAAGGATTATTTTCCTTATTTTTCTCAGCATTTTTTTCTGCAGCTTCAGATTTATTTAAGTCAGACTGTTGATTATTATCTTCAGTAATTTTATTTTGTTCAGTTTGAGAATTACTTTCTTTATTAATAGGAATTTGTTCCGGTTGATTTTTAACTTCTTGTTTAGCTTCTTGCTTTATTGTTGCTAGTTTGGCTTGGCCTATATTTTTAGTATTAATATTTTTTATTGCATCCATGGATGCTACTTGATTGCTTTTAACATTATTATATATTTGACTAGCAGTACTAGCTTTGCCATATACATTTGCATATCTTATAGCAATAAGATCAATTATTATAAGAATTGTTAACATTACTTTCTTAACATTCGTACTCAATTAAAACATCCTCTCTATATGTTATTTTATTATATTAGTATGGACAAGTTTTCAAAAATATAACCAAATTTTTCATAATAGAATTGTGAAAAGTATGTTTTTTATGGCCAAATAAGAATTTAATAATTAAATAAAACCATTGAAATGACTTGAATTTCTAAGAAAATAATGTATAAAAATATAAAACATGTAAAATATTATAATGAGGTGATATCATGTCATTTAAAATTACATGGAAAACTCATTTAATATGTTTACTAGTAGCTATAATGCTAACTGAGTCTATGGGAAAAATACTAGATGTAATATTAAATAATTTTTTATCAAGAGGTGTAATAAGTTATCCTACAGACAATCCATTATTTAATTTTTATATTATAGCTGCATTGACAATGATACTAATTTGCACAATCCATGAATTAATTCATGGTATAACATTTAAACTCTTTGGTGGCAAAGTAAAATATGGAATTAAAATAATTTATGCATATACACAAGAGGTATCAAGCATGCCTATTGATAGAAATAAGTTTTTAATAGTACTTTTATCTCCAGTAGTAGTAATATCTATTGCTTCTACGCTATTTCCACCTTGGATTGGTGGTTTAATCTATTTTTTTAATTTAATAGGAAGCATAGGAGATATATATATGGCTTTTGTTTTATGCAGATGTAGTTATGATAGTAAAATAATAGACAGGGAATATGGATTTGATGTTATTAAGTAAACTATTGTAATAATATAGTATATATATTATAATTAAAATATTGTTTTCAAAATTATACAAATAACTCCAATATATACTATAATGTAGCAAATTGATACAATTATTAATGCTAATTTTTAATATATATTTTATATCGACAATAGCACACTTATTGAAAGGTAAGGTCGCAAAGCTATGGGTCTAAGGGAATAGTTAATCCTATGATTGCCAGGTTGCCGAAATGTAATTTTATGTTGTATTTACATATAACATAATCTATTAGGCACCTAAAATTATTTTAGGTGCCTTTAATATTTCGTAGGTGAGGTAATGTTATGAAAAATAATTTTATGAGCTTTAAAGAATGTGGCTGTAATATATATGGCACATACAATAATATTTCTTTTCGGGAGGACGAAGTGATAGGCCAATATATAAGTCCTATTATAGGAGTACATATCATGGAAGCAGAAATGCTAGCAAGTTTGATTTACGGAAAAGACTTTTATACGTGGGAACATTCAAAGAATGTGGCATTCTACGCCAATACAATTTGTGAAATACTACCAATATCAGAGGAAGAAAAGTTGAAAATTCATTTAGCATCTATATTGCATGATGTAGGAAAAATAGGTATAGATGATTCAATATTAAAGAAACCAGATAAGCTGACAGTAGAAGAATATGAGGAGATTAAAAAGCATTCAATTATTGGCGAAAAAATAATAATGAACATTAAATTCTGTGAAGATTTAAGTGATATAATAAGAAGTCATCATGAAAGATGGGACGGAACTGGTTATCCTGACGGTTTAAAAGATGATGAAATTCCACTTGCTTCTCAAATTATTGCAATTGCAGATACCTTTGATGCTTTAACATCAGATCGGATATACAGGAAATCTATTTCACAAAATTCAGCTAAGGAAATATTAATTAGAGAAAAGGGAAAGCAATTTAATCCTGAGCTGGTAGATATATTTATGGATATCTTATATAATGATATTTGATTAGAAAAATGAATTTTGTAGTTCGACATTACTTGCAAAGTGAGGTACAATAATTGATCTTTTAATCCAAATTTTACCTTGTAATGTAGCATATAAAATACTATAATACCATTATGTGAATAAAAAATATAAAATAAATGTAAAATAATCAATATAAAGGTTGCAGTTAAGTATTATCTAGTCATTAAGAGGAGTGTATGCTATGAGTGGTTATATTGAAAGCACAAAAAAGGCAGAAATATCTATGAGATTATCAGAATTTGAAATGCCTCCAATGCAAGATGTTTTAATTGTTGGTAAAAAAGCTCCAATAGGGCCAGAGGGCGCAAGAAGAATGGCAGATGCTCTGTCGCCAGATCAGTATGACATTATTAGAATTGATCACGATGCAATTGAGGCTGTTGTAATTAGAAAATCTTTGCTCAATATTCTACCTAAGGAAAAATTAATACCATTAGTCTTAGAAGAAGGAGGAAGAATTGCTACACCTTCGATGATAATAAAAGTACAAGTAAATATTGTGCTTCAGGTTAGCAGGTCTATAGATATATGATAGGAAACATATCAGATATAATATCTTCAAATTATGTAACTATAAATGCATGTGACAGTATTCAAAAAATTCAAGATTTGATTTTGGATAGTGATTGTCACTATTTTTTGGTTGTAGAAAATAATGAAACTGTTGGCGTGTTAACATATAAAAATTTATTTAAAGCACATCCTAATAGACTTGTGGCTGATGCTATGACAAGCTCTATTATATATATAAACAGCAATACATATATGTGGAAGGCAAAAGAGATCTTTGATAAAAGCGGAGAAGATGTTTTATTAGTTAGAGATGATAATAGGCTATTGGGAATGCTAATAAAAAATCAGCTTTATAAAGAATTAGGTAAGCATATAGACCTCTTAACAGGTTTATACAAGAGTGATTACATATATTATAATATCCTAAAGCTAATAAAGGAAGGAATAACTCCTGCTATTATTTTTATTGATTTAAATAACTTTGGATATATCAATAAAAAATATGGACATATTCAGGGAGATATAGTATTAGAGGAATTAAGCAAAATTTTAAAGGACAATACCCCTAAAGATACTTTTTTATCAAGATTTGCAGGAGATGAATTCATTGTTTTAACTCCTTATTCAATAGATAAATCTATTGATCTAGCAAGATATTTGATAAAAATTGTTTCTTCAAATACCTTTACTGATAATATAGATGTTACTATTTCAGTTGGAGTATCTGCAGCAAAAGAGAACAGGACTATAGATGATAATATAATTTCACTTGTATATAAGATGGTAAATGCAGCTAGCTTGGCTTCTACAAAAGCTAAAAATAATGAAGAACATTTAATTATTGCTAATACAGATAGTATATATGAATCTGCGTAGCTATGTTTTAAGATTATATTATATGGTAACATGAAAAGTTGGATAAACTATCTAGCTTTTTTATTTTTAAATTATTAAAGCATGTATAGATATATATATAATCTATACATGCTCTTTTTAATGTGAGATTGTACCATTATGTATATCCTCTATAGGCTGATATACATATAACTCACAATAGCTATTCTTTGAAATAGATGTATCAATATACTCGAATCTAAAGGTATCAGCAAACTTATAACCTGACCTAAAAATCCATTTAGAATATAATTGGACCAGTAACCTTCCTACATGTCTTCCATTAATATCATCTGGTCGGAAAAATCCAACAAAGCGGAAAACTACATACTTATGAGCTGGTATGGAAATGTACGTCATTCCTTCTGGCAGGTTAGTAGAGTCGGATACTTGTACAGCTGGAGTATAGTAAATAAAACCATTATCATTTCCACTCCAATCCGTATATCCAAAGTATATCTGAGGATTTATAGCATTAACAATTTTGCTCTTATGATTATAAAAAAAATCTCTTCCATAAGCATTTGCCGTTCTAATACCAGACTTACTTAATATTTTATGTTTGATACCAACTAAATTAAACTTTTGTTTAAATATGAAATGCGGATTGTAAGTAATTGAGTTATCGACAGATAAAATGTCATTAGTATTAATCTTTTCTTTAAGTACTAAGCTTAATGAGTTTTGGCCTGACCTCACTTTTAGTGGTGTATATCCGAATTTCTTTTTAAAAGCTCTAATATAAGATTGTTCGTAGTCAAAACCATAATTTAGAGCAATATCTATAATTCTCATATTAGTATTTACAAGTTCATTAATACTTGATGTCAGCTTTCTTGATTGAACGTATTCAATAATAGATTCGCCTGTCAAAGATTTAAAAATTCTATGAAGATGATATTTAGACACTCCTGCATGGAAAGATATATCATCTAAAGAAATTTTATTATATAGGTTATCTTCAATGTAATCTATACTTGAAACGATAGATTCTTTTAAGTTTATCATATCTTAAATCCTTTTCTAACGATAGTTTTATATTTTAAAAGCAATATTTGTTCATTTTAATTTATTAAATCTATTAAAATTATTTTTAAAGGTAATATTTATTTATTTTAATTCATTATATCCATTACAATTACTAAAGTAAATACTAGGCAAATGTGGTGATAAAGTACAGCGGTGTAATTTAGTCTACAACGCAGGACCTTTACATATATTTTATGCCATAGTAAATGAAGTTTAATAATGTAAAATTAGGAGGATTTTTTATATGAAAAGACGTGTAGTGATCACAGGGATGGGAGCAGTTTCATCTCTTGGAATTGGGGCAGATAAACTCTGGCAGTCAATAAAAGCTGGAAAGTGTGGAATTAGTAAAATTGAAAGAATTGATGTTTCTGATCTACCAACTAAAGTTGGTGGTGAAATAAAGAATTTTGATCCATCTATATTTATTGATAAAAAAGAAATTAGAAGGATGGATAGGTTTGCTCAATTTGCACTAGCATCTGCTCAAATGGCTATTGAAGACTCAAAGTTGGATTTTGATAAAATAGATAAGGAGAGAGTAGGTGTAATAATAGGAACAGGGATAGGTGGAATTGAAACTATGGAAAAACAACATAGTGAACTTATTGAAAAAGGTCATCGCAAAGTTAGTCCATTCTTTGTTCCTATGATGATACCTAATATGGCATCGGGAATTATAGCCATAAAATATGGAGCTAAAGGTTTCAATGAATGTTCTGTCTCAGCTTGTGCTTCTTCTACTAACTCAATAGGTGATGCCTTTAAGGTAATAGCACGTAATGATGCTGATATTATGATTGCTGGAGGCTCAGAGGCATCTATTACGAGATTAACTTTAGCGGGATTCAGTGCTAGTAAAGCTATAACAACAAATGAGGATCCTTTTACCGCTTCTAAGCCTTTTGACTTAGAAAGAAATGGATTTGTACTAGGAGAAGGTTCTGGTGTACTTATACTCGAAGAACTTGAGCATGCTTTAAATAGAGGAGCAAATATTATTGCTGAAATAGTTGGTTATGGTTGCACAAATGATGCATACCATATAACTGCCCCTTCTGAAGGTGGAGAAGGCGCTGCAAGGTGTATGAAACTTGCAATTAAAGATGCTGATATAAAACCATCTGACATTGGATATATAAATGCACATGGAACTTCAACAAAACCAAATGATAAAACCGAAACTGCTGCTGTGAAATCTGTATTTGGTGAATATGCGTATAAACTTGCCATTAGTTCAACCAAATCAATGACAGGACACTTGTTAGGGGCATCAGGTGCCATAGAAGCTATCATAACAGCATTTGCACTTAAGGATAAATTTTTACCACCAACAATAAATTATAAAACTCCAGATCCAGAATGTGATCTATACTATGTACCTAATGAGGGGAAAAGTGCTGAGTTTAATTATGCTTTATCAAATTCTTTTGGATTTGGTGGACATAATGCTTCATTGGTTTTAAAATCTTTCAATTCTAAATAGGCTGACTAAATTAATATTATTGTATAAAATGTTTAATAATATAATTAATTGCTATAGAGTCTATTCATAATTTTTTAGGTGAAATAGGAGTATCAAAAAGTGGGAGCGTTGTAGATATAGCAATGTTAGAGCATTCTTTAAGACAAAATTTAAAATCTAAGGTGCCTTCAATCATGGCAGTACTTGATCCAATTAAATAGAGTTAAGATGCACCTATGATCCTAAAACTAAAAGTGGAAGCGGTTTTACGGAAAGAAAGGTAAAAGGTACTATTCATTGGGTAAGTGCTGATTATGCTGTTCCCTGTAATATTAGAATATTTAATGATCTCTTTAGAGAAGTGCCCTCAGGAGATAACCTCTTTAAAAGTCTGAAAAAAGCGTAAACTAATGATTATTAGTATTACGCTTTTTTTAAGAGCAGTTGATTGTTGTTCAATATTATGGTAATATGATGTTGCTATAAAAAGTTTAAATATTGTAATTTGGAAGGAGAAAGAAATGAAGATTATGTTCTTAACTAGATAATCTAATTGAATATTGGTGTTTGAAGTATTTTTAAGGGGTAATATTATCCTCTTTTTGTAGAACCTTTAAGCACATATTATGAGTTAAGAACATTAGTAAAATATAAAATAACCGGATATTTACTGTGTCTTTCAGCACAGTTTTTTTATGCAATTTTTTAGGCGGTTAGTGAACTATGTTTGCTTACCGTCTTTTTGTTTTGAAAAATTCTTAACTCATAAGTAAAACCTTGAAATTATATGAAAAATGAGGTGGCATTTATGACAATGATGTTAAGTTTACAAGGAATAAACAAAGAATTTGGTGAAGTAACTATTTTAAATAATGTAAATTTTAATATTGCTTTAGGAGATAGAATAGGTCTGGTAGGATTAAACGGAGCAGGTAAAAGCACCTTAGCAAATATAATTTACGGTGCCCTTAAACCTGAGCAAGGAAGTATTCTTTGGTATAAGAAGGATATTGAAATTGGATATCTTAAACAAAATAGTTTTTATAGTCAAAGAACTTGGAGTGGAAAGGAGATAAATATTAAGAATGAAGAATATATAGGAAACTTACTTGAGATATCAAGTTATCTAGGCATAGAAAAAATAGATCCAATGGAAGAAGAAAGGCTCAGCAGCTTAAGTGGTGGAGAGAAGATGAAACTTGCTTTAGCCAATATATGGTCTAGAAATCCAGACTTTCTTATACTAGATGAGCCTACTAATCATATCGATTATCAGGGAATGAATTGGCTTATAGAGGAGTTAAAAAAATATAAGGGAACTATTTTAATTATATCTCATGACAGGTATTTTTTAGATAGTGCAGTTAATAAGATAATTGAAATAAATAAAGGAACGACAAGTATCTATCATGGGAACTATAGCTTTTATAGAGAGGAAAAGAAAAGAAGATATGAAAGTGAACTTCATCAATATGAGATCCAAGAGTGTAATAAAATAAAAATCCAACAAGAAATAACCAGGTTAAAGAGCTGGTCTGATAAAGGCCACAGGGAATCAACAAAAAAGGAGGCAGCAGGATTAGGTAAAAAAGAATATTTTAGAAAAAAGGCCAAGAAGATGGATAAACAAATAAAGTCTAAAATTAAGAGGCTTGAAAAGATAGATTTGGAAGGAGTTAAAAAACCTGAAAAAGACAAAAAAATTGATTTTAAATTTAGTGAAGCTGCTTTAAGGAAAATAAGGATTATTGAGGCAGCAGATATCAAAAAAAGTTTTGATTCTAGGATTTTATTTAGGAAAACTTCATTTTATATAATGAGTGGAGAGCGTGTGGGAGTATTTGGACCTAATGGGTGTGGTAAAAGCACCCTACTAAACACTATCATAGGTAAGGAAAGTTTAGATGAAGGAGAACTCTTTATAAGTAAATCTATAAGTATAGGGTATTTAAGTCAGGAAGCTCAAGAAATTAATAGAGAGCAATCTGTTATAGAACTGTTTGACATTGAATCAAGAGAGGATGAAAGCAGGGTAAGAACGATGTTAGCAAACATGGGTTTCAATGAAAAGATGATAAAACAACCTATATCCACCTTGAGTTTAGGAGAGCTTACAAGGGTTAGAATGGCAAAGCTCATCGCTAAACATCAAGATCTACTGGTACTAGATGAACCTCTAAATCACTTGGATATCTACAGCAGAGAAAAATTAGAAGATGCACTTAGAGAATATGACGGAAGTATAATTTTGGTATCTCACGATAGATATATGATAGAAAATATTTGTGATTGTCTTTTAGTATTTGAAGATAATAAAATAAAAAAAATATTGAGTGAGCCTAAAGATTATTTAGATAAACTATTTATAAAAGACAAAAGGAATAACTCTGAGAAAAACAAAAATGAAAATAATATTAGAGAACAGAAAATGTTAATTGAAAATGAAATTGCATATGTGCTTGGTGAGTTGACGAAAGTTACGCAGGGTACTCCAGCTTATAATCAGTTAGACAATAAATTTAAAGAGCTAATCAATAAAAAAAAGGAATTTGAATAGATAGGATAAGTGAATAATTTATTTTAAATGATGGGTTTAATTTAATGTTATATGGTTATAATGTAGAATGTACCTAATAAGGTATTTTCTCTTATACAGTTCATATACTAAAGCTGGTTATATTTTGCCAGCTTATTTTTTTATTAACATATCTCTATTTTAAAAGAAACTCCAATTCTTTACTTCGTAGAAATAAACAATCATCTCCAAATCAATACGCTGTGTAAGTGGCTATCACCAAATCAGCACTCTGTGTAAGCGATCATCTCAAAATCATAGATTTGGGATATCTACTTAAGATTTTGGATGCCTGCTTAAAATTTGGGATATCTGCTTAATGCCGAATTAGATTTAAAATTTTATGAATATGGTAATATAGTGTTGGATAAATATCCTAATATATAATAAAATATAAAATATATCTTTATGAGTTGTTAGTAGAGAGGAGTAAAAATCAGTTGAAGGACTTTTTTTCAAGAGTTTATAAATTAGTATCTCAGATACCGGAAGGTAAGGTAGCTACATATGGACAGATAGCTTTATTATTAGGTGAACCAAGAAGTGCAAGAGTAGTTGGGTGGGCTATGAGAGCAGCGCCTAAACAGCTTAATTTACCATGCCATAGAGTAGTTAATAGACTTGGAGAAATGTCACCGGGATACGTATTTGGATCGCCAGAACTTCAAAGAGCTATACTAAGTTCAGAGGGAATAACTTTTAATAAAAGCGGGTGCATCAATATGAAGAAACATATATGGAGTGGACCTGATAATGATAGGTCCTAGGGAAATAAACGCTAAAAATGTTATTTAAAATGGACAAGCAAAAAATATAAGAGAGCAAAGTTTACGTATAAAGATCATTTAGGGGGAATTACTAATGAAAGAAATTATAGTCAACCAAGAGAAGGTTATTATTAGAAAAGCTAATCAATCTGATTCTAAAGCACTAATAAAGTACCTAAACATAATAGGAGGAGAATCGGATTTTTTAACTTTTGGATTAGGTGAATTTGGAAGAACAGTTGAGCAGGAAGAAGAGTTTATAAAAAACACTTTAGAGAAAGATAATTCTTTATTCATAATAGCAGAAGTTAATGGAAAAGTAATTGGGAATTTAAACTTTTCCGGCGGGCCGAGACAAAGAAATGCTCATGTTGGTGAATTTGGAGTAAGTGTTCTCAAAGAATATTGGGGAAATGGCATCGGAGAGAAGCTTATTAGATATTTAGTCAACTGGAGTAAAAATTCAGGTATAATTAGAAAAATAAATTTAAGAGTTAGAACTGATAATAAAGCAGGTATTAATTTATATAAAAAAATAGGATTTTTAGAAGAAGGAGTTTTGAAAAGAGACTATTTAATTAATGGTGAGTTCTATGATTCACTTGCAATGGGGTTATTAATTGATTAGCTTATATCAACAGGCAGACCACAAGATATAACATACCTTGTGGTCTGCCTGTTATTTTATTGAGACAATATTTCCTTGTGTTATTTCAGTTAAAATCTTTGGAGTAAGTTTGAATACTGCATGAGGGGTCCCAGCAGCAGCCCATATTTCTTCATATTGCATTAAATCCTCATCAATTAATGTTGTAATGGAATTTTTATGCCCAATTGGAGGTATGCCGCCTATTACAAATCCTGTATTTTCAAGAACAAAATCAGCATCTGCTTTTTCAAGTTTCTCTCCAATATACTGTTTAATTATTTTTTCATTAACCCTATTTGTACCACTTGCAATAATTAGAAGTGGCTTTTGTGAATTTTTGCATTTAAATATTAATGACTTAGCAATTTGACTTACCTGGCAACCAATTGTATCGGCTGCCTCCTGTGCAGTACGAGTTGATTCTGATAATTCAACCACATTAAGTTCAAATCCAAATTTGTTTAATGCGCTTTGCACTTTTTCAGCGCTTTTACTAAGATCTGTTGACATAAAACTACCTCCTCTACAAATAATATGTTATGATATATTGTACAACAGTATGTTATAACATACAATTACTTTGGAGGTAATTAAATGAAAAATCTTACTACTATTATTGGCAAAAATCTTAATAATATTAGAAAACAGAAAAGTTTAAGTCTTGATAAAGTTTCTGAATTAACAGGGGTAAGCAAGGCAATGCTAGGACAAATTGAACGTGGTGAGTCTAATCCTACTGTTGCTACCTTATGGAAAATTGCTACAGGTTTAAATGTCTCTTTTTCATACTTTATGGAAGAAATTGAAGATGATATAAGATATGTTTCCTGTAGTGAAATAGGTCCAATATTAGAGAATGATAAAAGAATGAAAGTATATCCATTGTTTCCTTATGACAATAAAAGAAGATTCGAGGTTTTTATGATTACTCTTGAACCTGGTTGTAATCATCAGTCTTTGCCTCATAATGAAGGCGTGGAGGAATATATCATTGTAACAAAAGGTAAGATGGAATTATTAATTGAAGATAATATATACAGTTTGTCTGATGGAGATGCTATAAGTTATTTTGCAAATAAACAGCATACTTATCGAAATACCTCTAATACACAAACTTGCTTTCAGCATATAATATATTATTTTAAATAAAAAATCTATTGTATTTTTCAGTATTTTTATTAATAGATATATATTATAATTTAAATATATTTATTTTAGTAGAGATAGGGGAATAGTATTATGGATGACAAAGATGCTATAATTGATGACTTTAATAAGATTGCAAATACAAAGCCCTCAAATTGGGAACATAACAAACACTATCATAATTTTTTACTAAAATTCATACCAAATGAATGTGAAAAAGCAATAGACATTGGTTGTGGAACAGGTGAATTTACTAGATTACTAGCTGAAAAATCTCATACAGTTGAAGGAATAGATTTATCACCAGAAATGATTAGAGTAGCAGAAGAACAATCTCGAAAATATAATAATATTAAGTACCAAGTTGAGGATGTATTAGAATGGGATTTAGGACAGGAAAAATATGATTGTATAGTTTCTATTGCTACTTTTCATCATCTTCAGTTTAAAGAAATGTTATTAAAAATAAGAGAGGCTCTAAAACCAAATGGAGTATTTATGATACTTGATCTCTATAAAGAAGAAAAACTAACGGATTATTTGATATCAATAGCAGCTATACCTATAAATATAATTACTATGTTAATAAAAACAGGTAAAGTGAAGAAATCAGAAGAAGAAATTAAAGCGTGGAATGAACATGCAAAACATGATAGATATATGACAATTAAGGATGTTGAAAAAATTACCAGGGAAATAATTCCTAATGCAAAATTGAAAAGACATCTATTTTGGAGATATTCACTAGTGTGGAGAAAATAAAGTAAGGGGGATTTATTATGTTTGGTATTGTAAATTTCAGTGTTTTTATAATTACGGGAATAATACTAAACTTGACTCCAGGTGCAGATACTATGTATATATTGGGAAATAGCATGTCTAATGGCAAGAAGGCAGGTATAATGTCTGCTTTAGGAATTTCAACTGGGTGCATTGTACATACCATATTGGCGGCTTTAGGGCTCTCAGTCATATTAGCTAAATCAGCTCTTGCTTTTAACATTATTAAATATTTGGGGGCAGCCTATTTAGTTTATCTTGGTATTCGTTCATTTATGTCAAAATCATCATTACTTATTTATAATGGAGATAATGAAAAAAATAGTTTTAAAAATATATATTTTCAAGGAATTATAACCAATGTATTAAATCCTAAGGTAGCGTTATTTTTTCTAGCCTTTTTACCTCAATTTATTAATCCTAATAACACTTATGGAGTTCTACCTTTTTTATTGCTTGGATGTACATTTATTATTACTGGAACGATATGGTGTATAATTTTGGCAGTATTTTCATCATACTTAACTGGAAAAATAAGTAAAAAGGTAGGACTAGCTAATTCATTAAATAAGATATCAGGAATCATATTTGTTGGATTGGGATTAAATTTATTACGAGCAAAACTATCAAATTAGATAAAACTATTTTTTATATTGCATAGAGATTTATCAATTGCCATAGAATTTATGTGTTTAAAGGAAGATTGACTAGTAAAAAATATAAAAATAAACACAAAAATATTGACATGATATAAAAAATGTGATACGTTAAACGATATATTACAAAAAAATTCTATGAAGAGAAAAGTAATTAATATTTGTCCTCAAAGCGAGTGAGGGGTGGTGTGAGCCTCAAAGGAACGATATTAGTGAAAGACATCTCTGAGAAGTTTATTTGAAATTAAGTAGAATAAATCGGTTGCCGCCGTTAAAGGGTCTAAAGATATCTTTGTTTTGCTAAGATTAAGCAGGATGGCACCGTGAATTTAACCTCACTCCTACACTAGGAGTGAGGTTTTTGTATTTTATGTGTCAATAAAAGTATTATTAGTTTTAAAAAATTCTACTAAATTTTTTAGACTACTTAATATTCTTTTATTAAATTGCCTATTGATTAAAACAAGATAAATTAGGATGGTACCGTGAATTTAAATCTTCGCTCCTAAAAGGAGTGAAGATTTTTTTATTACTAAAAGATCAATAAAATTAAGCTATTAAATAAATAAAAGGAGAGATTATTATGAAAAGAACATTAATTAGGAGCCTAGGAGAAAACTTGAATAAGAATGTAATAATTAAAGGATGGGTTCATAGAGTAAGGAGGCTTAAAGGTATTACTTTTATAATTTTAAGAGACAGAAGTGGGATGGTTCAATGTGTGGTTGATAATAAAGAGCCGATTATACATGGACTAAAATGTGAAAGTGTACTGGAAGTAAGCGGTACAATCAAAGAGGGGAAAAACTCTCTAAATAATTTTGAATTAGCAGTAAAATCTCTCAAGGTGTTGAGCAAAGTAGAAGAAGATCTGCCTATTGAAATAAATGGCGAGGAGTTAAATATTTCTCTTGATACAATGCTTAATAATAGAATTTTAAGTCTTAGACATGAAAAAAAGAATGCTATATTTAGAATACAGCATATTATAGTGGAAGGTTTTAGAGAATTTTTATCAAGAGAAGGCTTTATAGAAATATTTACCCCGAAAATTGTAGCGGAAGGAGCTGAAGGAGGAACTGCTCTCTTTAAGTTAGATTATTTTGGAAGAGATGCATACCTTGCGCAAAGTCCTCAATTTTATAAACAAATGATGGTAGCCGCTGGTTATGAGAGAGTCTTCGAAATAGGAAATTTTTTCAGAGCTGAAGAACATGATACAGCTAGACATTTAAACCAATTTACGAGCATGGATCTTGAATTGGCATTTATTGAAGATGAACAAGATATTATGGATATAGAGGAAGAAATGTTAAAGCACATTATAAATAAACTAGAGTTAGAAGGAGCTAGATATTTTAAAATGTTAAATGTAGATATTCCTAAAATATTAGCGCCGATACCAAGGATAGAATTTGAAGATGCAGCAAGGGTTTTAAAAGAAAACTACAACAAAATTGTAACTGACAATGACTTAGATCCAGAAGGAGAGAGGCTTTTAAGTGAGTATGCAAAGGAGAAATATAATTCAGAGTTTATTTTTGTTACAAACTACAGTAGAAAAAAGAGACCTATGTATACAATGCCTAAAGGCATAAATGGTACTAGATCCTTTGACCTTATATTCAAGGGAACGGAAATAACTTCTGGAGGCCAAAGAATACATGATTATGACATGCTAGTTGAAAGCTTTAAATTTAAAGGATTAAACTATGAAAATTTTTCAAGTTATGTGAATGTATTTAAATATGGAGTGCCACCTCATGGGGGATTGGCGATAGGTCTCGAAAGACTTTTAGCCTTACTTTTAGGAATAAATAATATCAGAGAAACATCCGCATTTCCTAGAGATAGAAGTAGATTAACACCTTAATTAGATCTAATAAATGAAAATTTGTGAGTTACTTCATCTATTCCTTTGATAAGTTATATAATATAAAAAATAATAGCGGAAAACATATCCGCTATTATTTTTTTATTGAGGTTTGCTTATAAACTCTTGTGTAAACATGCTTCCATAAGGACCACCAGCTCTAATTCCTATGCCTATATGAGTGAAATCTGGACTTAATATGTTTTTTCTATGGCCTGGAGAATTCATCAATGCATTTTCTGCATTTTGAACGTTTTGATTGCCTGCGATATTTTCTCCTGCTTGAACAAAACCTACTCCAAAGGATTTCATCATATCAAAAGGACTACCGTATTTTGGTGAGTTGTGGCTAAAATAATTATTGTCTATCATATCTTGAGATTTAATTCTGGCAATATTACATAGTTGCATATCAACTTTTAAAGGTTGTAAATTATTTTGAACTCGAGCATCATTTACTAATTTTAGCATCTGCTGCTCTGCATCGGTCAATGTAGTAGCGTTTGTCTGTGCAGTCGGTGTTTTCGGTGCTGTTTGCGCTGTTGTTCCTTGAGTAGTTGTTCCAGTAGTATCAGCAGCCGCTTGGGCTTTTTTGTTTTCAGGTGCTATTGCCTTACCTTGATCTTTAGGAATAAAACCAATTTTGTTATCTGGAAGTTTTACTGCAAACCAATCTTGAACCTGACTAACTACATTAAAAGAATTATCTTTATTTGCTGTCTGAATGACAGGAGCATCACTAGAACAGCCAGATCTTATATTTGCTTGGTCAGCGGTAATTTTTACTTTTTCAACATCACCTGTTTTAGAATATGAGGATTCTACACCTGCAGTAGGCTGTTGTGCTGATTGTTGCTTTTGTGCGCATGAGACTGAAAAAATTGACATAACAATTAGAATAGAAACAATGCTTTTCTTTTTCATTAAATTCACTCCTTAGACTTAAATAATAGAATTTACAGCATTAGTATTTGTAAGTCTAATGAATATTATTAGTAAAATTATAATTATAAAAAATTAAGAAGGTATGAGTTTTTAACTCACACCTTCTTATATAATTAATAAAAGTTATCAAAGGGTGCAGGCCTGCCAAGAGCGTAACCCTGGGCATATCGAATACCTGCATTTTTAATTATTTCGAGACATCCAATTTTTTCAATTCCCTCAGCAATTATTTCTATCGATGGTCCAATTAGTTTTACTAAGTCTTCTAAGTTCTTCTGTTTTGCTTTGTTATCTATCAAATTTGTCATATGACATCTATCTAATTTTATATAATCAGGTTCTAGTTGCAGCCAATGCTTTAAAAATGAATATCCTTCACCCATATCATCTACAGCTATTTTTACTTTATCCTTTTTTAGCACTTTTATTACAGATTTTAAATTTTCCCAGTCGCATATAGGTTCTTCCTCAGACAATTCCAAAACGATTTGTGGAGCAAGTGATGAGAATTCCTTCCACCATGAAATAAACCTTTTATCCAGTAAAGTTGATGGAAATATATTTATGAATAGTGAGTGAGTATTCTTATATCTAAATAGTTGTTGAGCCTTCAAAATTAATTGATAATCAAGTATTGTAAGTGTTCTTTGTATTCCCGCTTGATGAAAAAGATCAATAGCATTAAAATCGCGATATAGCTTACTTCGTACTAATGCTTCAAATCCAAATACGTTCATGGTATTTACTTCATATATTGGCTGATACCAGCATGTAAGGTTAGTTATATCAATCCTTTTATCTAAAAAGAAGCCCACTATAATCACGTCCCCTCCAATTATATAAGAATTAATTTAATATTTAGTAAAATAATATTCATTATTAAAATCATAACATGCACTGGCTTATTATGTCAAATAGTGTATATTTAAGTAAGTTAAGATAAATATATGCTTTAAATGGGAAAGTAAGGAATATTGAAGTATAAGTACTACAAATTTTAAGTGACTTCATTTCTAATTTTTATTAATTTGTATTTAAATAAATCATTAAACACAACATAATAAAGATAACAAATTTAATAAATTATAAGGGAGTTGCATATGAAATTACTTATTATAGAAGATGATGAATTAATATTACAATCAATTAAAAATAGTCTAGAAAGTAACTATCAGGTAGATGCCTCTTATAATGGAGAAGAGGGGTTATATATGGCTAGACAAAACATATATGATGCAATAATACTTGATATAATGATTCCTTTATTAGATGGTTATGAGGTGCTAAAAATATTAAGAAAAGAGAATATTGATACGCCAGTGCTATTTCTTACAGCGAAGGACTCTTTAGAAGATAAAATAAAGGGTTTAAAAATAGGCGCTGACGATTATCTAGTCAAACCTTTTCATATACAAGAATTAAAAGCAAGAATTGAAGCACTACTTCGGAGATCAGGTTCAATGGCAGCAGAAAACATTTTAAAGTATAAAGAAATTGAACTTAACATTAAGAATAGAGAGCTGTCTATAAAAGGCGAAAAAATAAACCTTCAAGTTAAGTTGTTTGATCTTCTAGAATACCTAATTAACAATAAAGAAACTATTCTAACAAAAGAGCAAATATTTGATAGAGTATGGGGATTTGAATCAGATACCACCATAAACATAGTGGAGGTATACATGCATAAACTTAGAAAAATACTATCTAACTATAATTATGATAAATGTATAAAAACTATACGCGGAGTTGGATATATGCTAAAAACTTATGAGGATGAAAATGTTTAAAAAACAGAGACTTAAACTAACACTATTAAATACAACAATATTTTTTATACTTTTTATTGTATTTAATATGATTATATATTTTTATGCTAAAACAAATTTATATAGAGGGGTAGATAGATCACTATTAATTTCTAAGAAAATGATAGAAAATAATTTGGCTAAAGTTAGTTTGGAGCTTCCGAAGCTAGAATCTTCAATGATTCCAGCTTTAGAATCTAGTCAAACTACACAACCAGGTCCCCATAATATACCACCTCTTGATCCACGTATAATACCTATTTTAAGAGACGAAAAAGGAAATATTCTTTTTCATTCTCAATTATCAATGTTTTATCAAAAAAATTTAGAAAATATCAAACCAACTATAACAGATAAATTATATGATATTAAATTTAATGATTTTCATTTTAGAACAATAGCCTTCAGTGTTCAAGTAGATAATAAAACTATCATGGTTCAGCTATTAAGAAACACAAATTCAGAAAAAGAACTTCTAGATAACCTTTTAAAAATCATAATTATTGGTGGCATTATACTATTCTTAGTTACCATAGGAGTAGGATCATTCTTAGCACAAAGAACCATGATACCTATAGTTAATGCTTGGAAAAAGCAGCGACAATTTGTTGAAGATGCTTCACATGAACTTAGAACTCCTTTAACAGTAATTCAATCTCAATTAGAATTAATTCTTAAATATCCTGATTCTACTGTAATTAACAATGCAAATTATTTAGGAATTGCACTTTCAGAAACAAGAAGATTATCAAAACTTACATCTGATCTGCTTACACTTGCACGATCTGATTCTAATACACTGGAAATTGCAAAGAAACCTGTAAATATTAGTATTTTAATAAATAAAATAGCTGAACCCTATGTAGAAATTGCAGATTTAGAAGATAAGCATATGGAATTGAATTTAGCCGAAGCTTTAATTGTAAATTGCGATGAAGAAAGAATATCTCAGCTTATAATTATTCTTTTAGATAATGCCTTAAAATATACAAATAGTGGAGATGCTATTAAAGTTAATCTTAAAAATGAAGAATCTAGATGTATTATAAGTGTAGCAGATACTGGCATAGGTATAAAAGAAGAAGAAACTAAATTGATATTTGAAAGATTCTATCGTGGAGATAAGAGCAGAACAAAACAAACAGGAGGGACGGGGCTGGGCTTATCTATTGCCAAATGGATAGTAAGTAATCACGGCGGCTTAATAAAAGCTTCACCAAATCATCCTAAAGGAACAATAATTAAGGTAACACTACCAGTTGATTAAGAGAACTTGAAAGTTCTCTTTTTTTATGTTTTAAATACAAATTAAACTTATAATTTGATAACAATCTGACAATGGATAAAAATTCAATGTTATAGTTAAGGATAAGTTAAGATTTAAGTATCATAATAGTACCCATAACGATGGACATTAAAATTAATTATATAGAAAGGGTGGGTAATTATGAAAAAAGCAACTATTAGTATAATGATAATAGCCGTATTAGGATTTGGAGGATTTGGAGTCTATAAAAGTATCAATGCTAAGGCATCAACACAAAGCAAAACTTCTCAGATTGTTAAAGCAAAAGCTTCTGTACAAAATATTCAAAAATCAGTTTCCGGGTCAGGCAGTGTTCAATCATCGTCAACTGATACACTTAAAGCATCCAGCAGAGATACAATACAATCAATACTTGTAAGTAAAAATCAAGTAGTAACAAAAGGACAGGAGTTAATAACTTTTGTAAATGGAAGCGATCCTATAGTAGCACCTTACGATGGAGTTATTAGTGATATAAGTGTTGCTTCAGGTAATAGTGTAAATGCATCACAGGAACTTATAACTATATTTGATGATAAGAATCTTCTTACAAAAATATCAGTAGATGAAACAGATTTAGTAAATTTGAAAGTTGGTCAAAAGGCAGACATAAAAGTTAACGCTTTCCCAGATGTGAAGTTCACTGGAGTTATTAAGGATATTAGTCAACAAGGCACATATTCCAATGGAGTTTCAAACTTTGATGTAACAATAGCCTTTGACGATATACATGATATAAAAGCAGGTATGTCTACAGAAGCTACAATAGTGACTGAATCTAAAGAGAACGTACTAGCAGTACCGGTAGAAGCAGTTAAAGATATTAAAGGTGAAAAATATGTACTAGTATTTAAAGATAATACGACACCAACATTACAAAAGGTTGAGCTTGGTATTAGCAATGGAAGAATGGTAGAGATAACTAATGGATTAGTATCTGGACAAGAAATTGAATTACCACAAGTTCAAAATTCTAACAATAATTCCTCAAAGATGAAAGGCATGGGCGGTTTCCAAATGATGCAAGGCGGAGGCGGAAGCGGAAGAAACAATAGAGCACCAGGTGGACAAAGCAATAGTCAGGGTAAATAGAACTTAAGTACTTCAATTAACGAAGAAAGGAGAATTTTAATGATAGAAATTAATAATTTATCTAAAGCTTATACCATGGGGGATACTGTTGTAAAAGCTTTAGATAATATAAATCTAAATATAAAAGAAAACGAATTTGTTTCTATTATAGGACCATCTGGGTCCGGTAAATCTACATTAATGAATATATTAGGATGCTTAGATGTGGCTGATACTGGGAGTTATGTTTTTGACAAGGTAAATATAGATAAAGCAAATGAATTAGAGCTAGCTAAAATTAGGAATAAACAAATAGGCTTCATATTTCAAAATTTTAATTTGCTATCTAAACTAAATGCAGTAGAAAACGTAGAAGTGCCCCTTTTATATAGAGGTATGGGTGAAAAAGAATGTAGGGAGCTTGCTATGGAGTATATTGAAAAAGTAGGGCTTAAAGGAAGAGAACATCATAGGCCAAATCAGCTTTCAGGAGGACAGCAGCAGAGAGTGGCTATTGCGAGAGCATTAGTCGGAAATCCAAAGATTCTTTTAGCTGATGAACCTACTGGAGCATTAGATAGTAAAACCAGTAAAGAGATTATGGAGCTTATAAAAGAGCTTCATAAACAAGGACAAACTATAATATTAATAACGCATGACCATAAGGTCGCAGAGCAGGCGGAAAGAGTTGTTACTATAGAAGATGGTAAGCTTTATGCATAGGGAGGGGATTAAATGAGATTTTTTCAAACAATAAAACTAGCTATAAAAAATATAAAAAGCAATAAATTAAGATCTGCCCTTACTATGATAGGTATTATCATTGGGATTTCTTCAGTAATTGTATTAGTAGGTATGGGAAGTGGATCGACAAAGCAAATAACTTCTCAAGTTCAATCACTTGGAACAAATCTTATTTCAGCAAATACATCAAGTAACGGCAGTAAGCAGTTTACCCTTGATAATGTAAAAGATATTGAGCAAATACAAGGAATAGATAAGGTTGCTCCAGTTATTTCTACTAGCACAACTGTTAAAGTTGATAAAACCTCTCAGGATACATCAGTAACTGGTACTACTAGCAATTTTCTTGATATAAGAAATATGACTATTGCAGAAGGTAGATTTATTGCTGATTTAGATGTAGATTATAGAAATAAAGTTGCTGTTTTAGGATCAGATATAGCCGAGCAGCTTTATGGATTTACAGATCCAGTAGGAAAAGATATTGATATAAAAGGAAACACATATCAAATTGTAGGTGTATTAAAATCACAGGGAAGTTCCATGGGAAGCAATACAGATGATATGATAGTTATACCATCCACTACGGCAATAAGTCTTGCTGGAACAAGAAATGTTCAAACTATTTATATAAAATCCTCGGATGAAAAAAATGTTGATTCCGTAACTAATGAGGTAAATAGTTATCTTACTAGCTTCTTTAAATCAACTGATAACAACAATAGAGTTATGAGTCAGAAACAATTACTAGACACAATGAGTTCAATATCAAGTACTATGACATACTTATTAGGCGGTATAGCTGCTATATCATTAATTGTAGGCGGCATAGGAGTAATGAATGTTATGCTTGTGTCTGTATCAGAGCGTACAAAGGAGATAGGCATTAGAAAGGCTTTAGGTGGAACAAGAAAGGATATATTAGTACAATTCCTTATTGAAGCATTAGTGTTAAGCTCTTTAGGTGGTATATCAGGTGTAGTATTCGGACTAGGTATAGGGTGGGCTGTAGCAGCACTCGGAATGTCAATGACTTTTTCAATACCAATAGTTATTGTAGCATTTTCATTCTCTTTAGCGGTAGGAGTTATCTTTGGTATATTCCCAGCTTATAAAGCCTCTAACCTTAAGCCTATTGATGCGTTAAGATTTGAATAACTAAAAGAGGAGTAACCTAAATATACTTTTAGGTTACTCCTCTTTTAGTTACATTTCTATATTTATAGCTGCTATAGGGTTTCAAACTAGAAAATTGACTTACACAAAGGGCTATGTTTCCAAAGCTTTTAACGGACTGAAGCTTGGAAACATAGTCCGGGGTGTAAGTCAATTTTCGGCCTTATAGCCCTATAAGTGATGCAATCAAAAATATAGAAATATAACTAATAAATTTACATTTTAAAAATAAATGATATAATTAGAATGGACGCAAGAAAAAATTCTTTTAGGAGGTACATATGATGGTAAATAAGCAAAGATTAGTGGAGGAATTCTTAGAACTTATACAAATAGATAGTCCAAGTTCTAAGGAAGGTGCTGTAGCAAAAATTCTAGTAGACAAGCTAAAGAACTTAGGATTCGACGTATATGTAGACGACGCAGGAGTTAAAGCTGGCGGTGAAACTGGAAACGTTATCGCTACATTAAAAGGAAATAGACCAGGAAAAACTGTGTTGTTTAGTTCACATATGGATACAGTTAGTCCAGGAGAAGGTATAAAGCCTATCATAGATGAAGTTAATGGAATAATAAAAAGTGATGGCACTACAGTGTTAGGTTCCGATGATAAGGGTGGAATAGCAGCTATATTAGAAGCTGTAAGAATAATAAAAGAAAATAACATTGAACACGGCGATATACAAATAGTGTTCTCAATATGGGAAGAAGGAGGACTATTTGGAGCTAAGTACTTAGATTATTCTAAAATCAACCCAGATTTTGCATTTGTACTAGATAGTGGTGGAGCTCCAGGACAAATAATAGTTAAAGCTCCAGCTCAAGATAAAATATCAGTTAAAATTAAAGGTAAACCAGCTCATGCAGGTTTAGTACCAGAAGAAGGCATAAGTGCAATTATGGTTGCATCTAGAGCTATAGAAAATATGAACTTATTAAGAATTGATGAAGAAACTACTGCTAATATAGGTACTATTAAAGGCGGAGTTGCTACTAATATAGTTATGCCAGAACTTGATATATTAGCAGAAGCTAGAAGTTTAGATAACTCTAAATTAGATGACCAAACAAAGCACATGGTAGATACGTTTAAAAAAGCTGCTGCTGATTTTGGTGCAGAAATAGAAATAGAAACTGAAAGAATGTATGGCGCTTTTAGTGTAGACGAGAATGATGAAATAGTTAATATGTTAAAGAAAGTATTCTCTAATATGGGAATGGAAGCTAAAGTTGCATCAACTGGCGGCGGAAGTGATACTAATATACTAAATGCCAATGGTATAAAAGCTGTTAATTTAGGTATTGGTATGAAAAAAGCCCATACTTTAGAAGAATATATCGCTATAGAAGATTTAATTAATTCAGCTAGAATGGTAGTTGAAATAGTAAAAGAAGCATAATTCAGCAAAAACCACTTACCTATGCTAAGTGGTTTTTATTATTAATCGAGCTACTAAAAATGTACAAATTAGTAACACATGGTATAATAGTATATGGTCATATATAAAATAGATAAGGAGAATTTGCTTTATGAAAGAAATCGAATCTTTGATCCCTCATAGATATCCTTTTTTGTTTGTTGATGAGATTACTAATGTTAACAAAGATGAAATTACAGGTGTAAAGACTTTTGATGAATCCTTTGTATTTTTTCAAGAAAACCATACTAAAGAAAAGATAGTCCCAAATATGATATTGATTGAAGCTATGGCACAATGTGGTGGTGCAGGTGTAAAAAAATTGAATAACGATGATGATGAGTTGTACGGGCTTGCATCTATAGAGAATGCTAAATTTTTTAGCACTGTTGAAGTTGGAAGCACCATTGAAATGATAGTTAAAAATATAAAGATATCAAACAGAGTTATAAAGCAATCAGGAACTGTTTACTGTAAAGATAAAATTGCTGTAGAAGCTACTTGGATGTGTGCAAAACTTTAATATAGATTGTTAAAATACATATACTTGCGGTAGATAGAAACTGCGGAAGATTTGAATGAACGAGGGGGTGGTGCTTTGATTTCAAGAATTAAAGCTGTAGATGTACTGAGAGGCTTTGCAGTAGCCATAATGGTTTTATGTAATAATCCGGGGAATGGAGACAGAAACTATATCCAATTAAGGCATGTTCCATGGAATGGGCTAACTTTTGCTGACTTTGGATTTCCGTTTTTTATACTAATTACAGGTATGACTATCCCTATTGTCATGAATAGAAGGCTGTCTGCGAGTAATAATAAAAAATACGTAATTTTAAAGGTTTTTATGAGAAGTCTTATATTAATAATGTTAGGTATATTTTTAAATGGCTTTCCACTATTCGATTTTACTTCAATCAGGATTCCAGGGGTTTTGCAAAGAATCGGTGTAGTTTACTTATTTTCTAGCCTAATATACATATCAATAAAATGTAATACAAAGAAAGATAGTCAAGTTGTTGGTTCTTTAATTGCTGTTTCATTGATAATAATTATAGGGTATTATCTAATATTAAAGCCTTATGGATTTGAAATGGAAGGAAACTTAGTACAAAGAATTGACTCTAGATTTTTAAGTGGGCATTTAGCCTTAAAAACCTGGGACCCAGAGGGAATTTTAAGTACATTAGCATCAATTTCTTCTGGAACTCTCGGATGTACAATTGGTTATTTTTTAGTATGTAAGAGTACGAGTGATTACAATAGGGTTTTAAATATAGGAATTCTCGGAGCAGCATCTTTACTTGGTGCTTTTCTATTTAATAAAATATTCCCTTTTAATAAAGCTATATGGTCTAGTTCTTTTATATTAGTAACAGCTGGAGCTGCAGCTTTAAGTATAGCTATATTATATCTAGTTTGTGACATTTACAAAAAAGAAAGCCTGCTTAGACCTTTTACTGCATTAGGAAGTAGTCCTATTTTTGTTTATTTAGTTTCAGAACTTATACGAAAAACTCTTTGGAGAGTGCCTATATATGATAGCCAGTTTAAAGAGCCTTTAGGTTTCTGCCCTTGGATTACCTTTAAATTTATAACCCCCTGGGCTGGTGAATGGCTTGATTCTTTATATTTTTCAATACTGTATGTGATTCTTTGGATGTGGATTATGAATAGAATGTATTCAAAAAATAAATATATAAAGTTATAAGGGCTGCTAAAAGCAGCTTTTTTATATTCCAAAAAATTCAATATTTTTATAAAAATAGCAGATAAAAGTTACAATAAATATGTTACAATAAGTATATAAAAGGTTTTTGTATTATTATTTAACTAAATTTCCAAATTAGGGGTGCTTTATCATGGATAGGTTTTTTATAAAATTTGTACCATATATTATAACTACATCTGTATTAGTCTTACACGTTATAGGCTATTTATTAACTGTAAATCTAGGAAAACAGCATTGTTTTTTGATATGGTCTTCTATAGCTTTAATTGATATGGTTTTTGCATTTCGATGTGGTAAGTTAATTCAAAGGCTTCACAAAGGGGTATACGAAGATGCACTAACAAAAGTAAACAATAGAGGTTTCTTCTATTTAAAAATGAATGAAGAACTGGAAAAGTTAAAAAAGAAAAAATCTGTGGTTTCTCTAATTATGATAGATATGGACAACTTCAAAATTATTAATGACACCTATGGTCATGTTATAGGTGATAAGCTTGTGACCCAGTTGGCAAATGTCTTATCTCATAACATCAGAAAAGGAGATAGCATAATTAGGTGGGGAGGAGATGAATTTGCTATAATTCTTCCAGAAACCAGTCAGGAATATGCATACAATACGGCAGAAAGAATTAGACAAATTATAGAAGAGCATATGTTTTGCTTTAATAGTATTGTAATTAAGATTACAATTAGTATCGGTATCGCATCTATAAAAGAAGAGTTAAGTATAGACACTTTTGTAGATTTAGCTGACTGTGCACTATACAAGGCAAAGCAAATTAAAAATACTGTTATAAATTTGAATAACTCATAAGTTTACGAAAACAACATCTCTTTTTAGCAGGAAATCTCATTTTAATGATGACATGCTTGATATTTTTCATAGTTTTTTGCTTGAAACATCAACTAATCTCTTACCCTAGGTTACAAGCCTAGGGTGTTTTTGTTTTGCTCCATTATTCGTATTTGCTCACGATTTCATGCTCAATGCTTTATTGATTGTCTCTTGAATAATAGGACGGCAACATTTACCTAAAGGATTGTTAATCTCACATTTCGCATTTTTCATTACTCCTGTAAGTCTTATAATATTATCAAGTACAAAGTGCTTAACAGTTATGGATTTTCCTTTTATAGAATTTCAATTAACAAATAAGTTAATTGAAATTTTAATTCAACATAAGGACATTGAAAATCTTATGATTGAAGATGATATAAATATTAACATTGTGAATATAGACGAATTAGTTAGTAAAGGTTGTAAAAAATATGAATTAGAATGAATGTAAATTAGATGAGAATGGGCAACTATGGGTTTTAAATAAAGATAAAAAAGCATATGAGTTATATGAAGGCTATATGATAGAGGAATTTGAATCTAATAGTAAAAGCTATATGAAAATAAATGAAAAATAAGAACACTTGGAGAAATCTAAGTGCTTATTTATTTTAAAATACACAAAAATGTAACAATTTGGTTATAAATGTGTAATAATTGGAAGTTATAATAATGATTGTCCTGAAGTAATAAAAGCCTTGCAGGATAAGTTACCCAATCTTATATAATATATTCGACTAAGCACTGGTGTAAAAACTAGTGCTTATTATTTTACAAGTAATTAAAAAGTATATAGTTATTTAACAGTAATGACATATTTATGTAACAATTGGTGTCTATAATAATAGATATCCTAAGTTACCCAAACATATAGGATATATCAATAGTCCCCTTTAAAACTCATTTAATAAAGCACTGGTAGAAATACCGGTGCTTATTAATTTGCAGATTGTTAAATAACTACATGATTATGTAACAGGAATGACACATAGATGTAACAATAGATTCCTACAATATAATTAATAAGTATTGAAAGAAGGGAGCCTATTGTATGAATCTTATTATATTAGGCGTTGATATAATTGTTTTAGTAGCAGCAGTAATATTAACAAAGAATAGCAATAGTAAAAAGTGTTAGTTTTAAATACAAATAATTTATCTATTTTAAGTACCGGTAGAAATACTGGTGCTTATTTATTTTTAAATGTAACATTATAATAAATTAATCATATAATGAAATTGATTAGAATAAAATACATTAATTACCTCCAAGTTGTAGTACTGGCAGAGATGTAAGTACTTACTATTTTTAAAGAAATTAGATAAAAATAAACTGCAGCCTAAGCCGCAGTTATGTTTAATTAATCTAGATATATAGTTATTATTAATTTTATCTATGGTTAATATGGCTAATATGGATAATAGTAAGGTCTTGAATAATATTGTCTGAGTTCATCGTTATTGATGTTATCATTATTGATATTATCATCTCTATACATCATATGATCTCCACATTTACATTTATGGTCCATGCCATATGGCATTGTTTGAGTAGGCATCATTTGAGCAGGAGAAACCTGTGATGGACACATTTTAGTAGGCATCATTTGAGCAGGAGAAACCTGTGATGGACACATTTTAGTAGGCATCATTTGAGCAGGAGAAACCTGTGATGGAGACATTTGAGTAGGCATCATTTGCTGTCCATGCATCATTGGGAAGCAGCATATCATAGGGCAGCAGCATATCATAGGACAACACATTCCAAAATGATGATGTCCATGATGATGATGGTGTCCATGATGATGGTGATGACGACGAGTATCATCTAAATTTTGATTAAGCTCTTGATCAATGTTCTGGTTTTCGTTTCTATACATTAATAAGCCTCCATAAAATTTTTATACACAATACATAATATGCAGAATGCAAAATAAGGTTACAAAAGTTTAAAAAGGAAGTGAGGGGCAATGAAAATAGGACAAGTAATAAAAGAACGGCAACCAGATGTACAAAAGATACTAAATAAACCAAGAAAGAAACATAGGAGGGGTAAAGAAAGCCTCTTCTTTTCTGATTTCGAAAACATGATGATACATGACAGTTATAGGCGAGGTAAAGGTGGATCTATTAAGCAAAGATAAGTTAGAAGATAAAGAGTATATAAAGTTACTCATAACAAAAGCAACTATACATATTTTAGCCAGAGAAGCAAGAGGGATGATATGTAATAAGTAATAACATATATAAAGGCGGTTAGGTCTTAGGACATAGGTGCCTTTATTATTTAAGAAAAAATAGAAAGATATCAAAAGCAGTAAATTATGTATTGAGAAGATATTATTAAGAGCTTGTGT
Source organism: Clostridium nitrophenolicum (assembly GCF_055391695.1). Taxonomy (NCBI): domain Bacteria; kingdom Bacillati; phylum Bacillota; class Clostridia; order Eubacteriales; family Clostridiaceae; genus Clostridium; species Clostridium nitrophenolicum. Next base: position 2,999,482 of record NZ_AP042469.1, on the reverse strand, counting down.
ATAGGGCTCTTTTTATGTAGAATATTAAATCGTACCAGTGGTTATTATAATAACTGAGGTGATAATATGGAACATAAAGATAAAAAAATTAATAATGAAGAAAACGAAATAGTAAAACAGTTAAATAACATGACAGCTTTTAGTATAGGTGGATTAGGTATTGTTCCAGCTGCAGAAAAGGAGTTGGGAAATAAAGGTATAAAATCTGATAAAGAGAACTCAAGAGAGTAATTGCTCTCTTTTTTCATGCCCAAAACAAAACAAATAGTATTTTAAAAGCCAATTAAAGCATGAGACAAATTTGAGACGAAAATGAGATAAAAATACTAAATATATACTATATAATAAGTATAAGGACAATTGCCTAATGGTTGTAGTGGGGATTACATACTTTGTGGCAACGGTATATATTTAAGCACTTGGTTAAATCCAGGTGCTTATTATATTTAAAATGTGTAGTTGTTAAGAAGATTAAAGAAGCACACCAGGAACAATTGGTGTGCAAGGATTCTTATTAATACTAATTCCATTAGTCTTAATATCTTTCGGATTAGAAGAAAAATGGGAGGAAGTATAGCCATGGATAAAAGTAAGGACCATAAAAATGTGGATGTCTACGTCTATGTCTACGTCTTCTACGACGCTTTTGTCTGTATCCTGGATCATCATATTCGTCTAAATCGTAATATTCATCTGGATCATCATATTCGTATGAATCGTAGTATTCATCCCTCATAGACATTGGATAGTTGCATAGCGGGCAAGAATACATGGGATAAGTAGGAGAATTCATATTTCTAGGCCGATAGTAATTTTCAATTATGTCTTCATTATTGCCATTGTAGTAGTCCGTAATATTCATTATATTGTTATCTTAAGATGTGGATAAGATGACTAAGGATAGATATTTAGTATGTCCGTTTTGTTCTAGCAAGAAAGTAGACAAAGAAAACGCTGCTGATAGCCTTAAGGAATGTATGAAGCGCACCATGGATTACATGAAAGATGTATGGCAACAATGAAGGGAAGAAAACTCTCTTTTAATATAGGACAATAATCAACTTGGGCTTACATGACAGGTTCGAATCCTGCGTGTTCTAACTACTCTCCCAATGGCACTGGTAGAAATGCTAGTGCTTATTTATTTTTAAATGTAACATTATAATAAATAACCATATAATGAAATTAATTAAGATAAAATACATTAGTATCCTCCTGGTTGTAGTACTGGCAGAGATGTCAGTACTTACTATTTTTTAAGAAATTAAATAAAAAAACTGCAGCCTAAGCTGCAGTTATGTTTACCTAATTTAGATATATAGTAGTTATCGATTTTATCTATGCTACATCCACCATGGGCTGTGATGGGAAAAATGTCTGTGATGGAAAAATGGTCTGACAGGGAAGAAAAATGGTCTGAAAGGGAAGAAAAATGGTCTGTGATGGAAAAATGGTCGACGAGGATCAGGATCATCACATCCACTACTAGGCATCATTTGAGCAGGAGAAACTTGTGTTGGCATCATTTGAGGTCCATACATCATAGGACAACAACACATCATAGGACAGCACATTCTCATGCGAGGGTCATCATCAGGGTCCTCGCGATAGCCAAGGTAAGCCTCATTTGAATCTTGATTAAGATTTTGTTCATGATCCAGATTTTGTTCATGATCCAGATTTTCGTTTCTATACATTAGTAAGCCTCCATAAAATTTTTACACACAATACATAATATGCAGGATGCAAAATAAGATTACAAAATTTTAAAAAGGAAGTAAGAGGCAATGAAAATAGAAGAAGTAATAAAAGAAAAGCAACCAGATGTACATCTTTTCAAAATGTAACCTCATTCAGGTTATTAGCATAAGAAGGATTTATAAATATGCCACTGAGAATAATAAAAGCTCTGGAGTAATCCGGAGCTTTTATTAACACAATTCTTTTGACGGCAAAAATTCGTCAAAAAAACTTTTCAATTTTGCTCAGGTTTATTCAAATTTTATTTTTCTGAAAAAGCTTAAAATTAAGCAGTATAAACAATTTAGGACTTATATTCAATTTTAAATACATGTCAATCTTACTAAATTGTAAGACAAAACTTTTTCTTGTAAGTTAAATGACATGGAGTAATGAAATGTAGTGATATATAATTTAAGCATGGTGATAATAAAACAGAGGAGAGAGATATATGGAAATTCTAAAGGTTGAAAACTTAAACAAAACTTATGGAAAAGGTGAGAATATAGTTGAAGCTCTTAAAGATATAAATCTATCAGTAAATAAGGGAGAATTTGTGGCAATTGTAGGGGCTTCTGGTTCAGGTAAAAGTACATTACTTCACTTGCTTGGAGGCTTAGATAGACCAACAAAGGGAAAAGTTATAATTGACGGTGAAAGTATTTATAACTATAAAGAAGAAAAGCTTGCAATATTTAGAAGAAGAAAGATAGGATTTATATTTCAATTCTTTAACCTAATTCCGGTTTTAGATGTTGAGGAAAACATAGCTCTTCCAGCACTATTAGATAATGATAAAGTGGATAAAAGCTATTTGGAAGAAATTATTGAAATATTGGGACTTAAGGAAAGAAAAAATCATCTTCCATCTGAGCTGTCAGGTGGCCAACAGCAAAGGGTGTCAATTGGAAGAGCACTGTTAAATAAACCTTCAATAATACTTGCAGACGAACCAACGGGAAACCTTGATAGTAAGAATTCAAAAGAGGTTATTGAATTATTGAAATTTACAGCTAGAAAGTATAACCAAACATTAATACTTATTACTCATGATATTAATATAGCCTCAATGGCTGATAGAGTGATTACCATAGAAGATGGTGAAATTGTTTCTGATAAGTATCTAAGAAATAAATATGGTGCATAGTCAAGGTAAATTAATATCAGAATGTAGAATTAAGGAATACTAGGAGGTAACCCAATGATAACTAACTATGGACAGCTTACGGGCAAATATTTAAAGACTAATAAGAAACGAACTTTACTTACTATCATAGGAATTATACTGTCGGTTGCATTGATATCATCAATTGGGCTTTTCTTTAAAGGAATACAAAATGCGCAAATAGATGATGCTAAAAATTCCTATGGATCATGGCAATTAGCCTTTACAAAAGCAAATGAAAGTTTAATTTCTAAGATAACAAACAATCCAAAGGTTTCTAGAAGTGGATTTTATACAGTAGGTGAAGAAACTAAATTAGAGGGGAAATTAACTACTGATGTTATAATAGCTACAGATAAGGCTTTAGAACTTCTTCCGTATAGAGTGAAACAAGGTAAGTTTCCAGAAAACGAGAATCAAGTGGCAATAGAAAAATGGGCATTAAGTCGTATTGATAAAAATGGTAAAATAGGGGATAAAATAAAGGTTAATGAAAAAGAATATACTCTTGTAGGTATATTGGAAGACAATATAGGAAATCAAATTGAAAATAAAGGAATTTTATTAACTAAAAATAATAAAATCGATGAGTCAAAGTCTATGCTGCTAGTGGAAATAAGTCCAAAAGTAAATTTAAAGAAGGCAGTAAAGGAACTAAAAGGATTAACTGAAAAAGATAAAGTTGGAGAAAATACTTATCTTCTTATAATGCAAGGTGCTGGAGATAAAGGTTCGGGAATGGCTGGATTATATGCTACACTAGGTATAATCATTGGAATAGTAGTAATATCGACTATAGCAGTTATATACAATTCATTTCAAATAAGCGTTGTGGAAAGAATAAAGCAGTTTGGCCTTTTAAGGGCTGTAGGAGGAACTCCAAAACAAATAAGAAAAATTGTATTAAAAGAGGCAACAGTTTTAGCTGCCATAGGTGTTCCTTTGGGGTTAGTATGTGGTATTATAGCTATATATGGAATAAGCTTTGCTTTTAAACTAATTGGCGGAGAATCGGTTTTTCCTATGAAACCAGTAATAGATCCTAATATTATGGCTATAAGTGGAGGTGTTGGCATAATATCAATATATTTGTCAGCATTGATACCAGCAATTTTCGCTGGCAGGATATCACCATTAGTAGCTATAAGCAGTAGGACAGCAATAACAAAAGAAAAAATAAAAAGAAGAAAAAATAGAGTTATCGGAAAAGTATTTGGTTTTGAAGCAGCACTAGCAGTTAAAAACATAAAAAGAAATAAAAAGAGATATAGAGTAACTGTTTTCTCAATAGTGATAAGTGTTGTATTATTTATTACCTTTAAGTCTTTCATGGATATGACATTAACTATAGGAAAAGATGCTAATGAATCAAAAAATATCCACTTCTCAGTTATAAGAAATTCACAAGCTACAAAGGAAGAGACATATATAAACGAAAAAATAATAGATAATCTTAAAAATGTAAATGATATAGATAAGATATATAAGGTTTATGATGCATATCATTTTGATATAGCTATAGATAAGAGTAAAGAAATCAAAGAAATTCAAGATATGGGTAAAGTATATAATAAGACTAATTCAAGTTATAATCAAAAAACTATTTTAAATGGCTATACAGCGGTTTATGACCAAGGGGCTTTAGAAGCTTCTAAAAAATATTTAACTTCTGGTGATATTGATGTTGAAAAACTAAGCAAAGAAAATGGAGTAATTTTAATTAGCAAAAATACAATATTTAATGATAAAACACAAAAGAAACATGTAGGTCCAGTTGCTAATATAAAAGTAGGAGATGAAATAGATCTTCAATATAGTGAGATTGCAGGAGATAACAATAAAAAAATTGAATTTGACAAAGCAAAGACTAAAAAAGTTAAGGTCATGGCGATAGTTGAAAATGAACCTTTTAATTTCTGGGGATCGCAAGAGGGGTTAAAGCTTATTACAACTGAAGAAGTTGCTAAAAAGTTAACTAATAAGAATAGTATTGAACCGGTAGGTTTAAATATTATAATCAAAGATGCGAAGAATGAAGAAGCAGCAAAAGCAGAAATAGAAACTGCAATAAAATCAAATTCTTCATTAAGAGTAATTGATAATATAGAACAAAATAGAAAAACAAAGACTTCAATACTAATGGTAAAGATATTAATATACGGATTTGTTGTAGTTGTATCTTTAATAGGAAGTGTTAATATAATAAACACAATAACGACAAATATTATATTAAGAAAAAGAGAATTTGCTGCATTAAAATCTATTGGTTTAACTCAAAAAGGATTAAAGAAAATGATAGTTTTAGAAGGATTCATGTATGGTATAGTTGGTACTATATACGGATCAATAATAGCATGTGCCTTATCATTTTCAATGTATAAAGGTTTAGGTGGAGTGAGAGAGTTTCCATGGAACTTTCCCTGGAGTGCAGTAGCTACTGCAGGTATAGCAGCTATAGTGATTGGTTATCTTTCAGTACTATCACCACTTTCGAGAATCAGAAAAGAAAACTTAATTGAAGCAATTAGAGAAGATTTTTAATGTAATATAAAGGGTTAAAGAGAATTTGTGAGAGTATCAGATATTAATGTCATGGATTGCATAGTCCATGACATTATTTTTAGCATTATCTAAAAGATAGGGTAAGAACTTAAGGATTACATATTTATATATTCAATTTAGTATATAAATCAAGTATTATTAAATTGATTGTATTTCTAAAAAATTAAAAGAGGTGAAGTGTATGTACAAATTATTGCTAGTAGAAGACGATGAATCTCTAGCACTTGGTATAGAATTTACATTAAAAGATGAAGGCTATGAGCTTTGTAGAGCATCAACGATATCAGAAGCAGAAAATTTACTTCAGCTAAGTCAGTTTGATTTAATATTACTAGATGTTAATTTACCAGATGGAAATGGGTATGAACTATGTAAGTCCATAAGAACTAAAAGTGATATTCCAGTAATATTTTTAACTGCATGTGATGATGAAGTTAACATAGTGTTAGGACTTGAAATAGGCGGTGATGATTACATAACAAAGCCTTTTAGAGTTAGAGAGCTTTTATCAAGAATAAAAGTATCACTAAGGAGAAGCTCTAAAATATCACTTGCAGGAAACAGGCTTATAAGTGGAAATATAGTAGTTGATAATGCAAAAGCAATAGTAAAGAAAAAAGATAAAGAAATTATTCTAACAGCCCAGGAATATAGACTTCTATTGATATTTATGAATAATCCAAAGGTATTAATTAAGAGAGATGAAATATTAAAGGAGCTAACAGAGGGAGCAGAATCTTTTTTCGACGAAAACACATTGTCTGTTTATATTAAGAGGATAAGAGAAAAAATAGAAGATAGTTCCAAGAACCCAGAATATATAGTCACGCTAAGAGGATTAGGGTACAAATGGGATAAGGATGTTGTTAAGGAGTAGATATACATGAAAAAATATTTTATTAATCCTGAATTAAAATTAAGCTCTTCTATTCTTCTATTTTTAATGATTATATTTTTATGTTTAGAATCTTTTATAATAAAATTACATCATGATGACTTAAAAGATGACTATATAAAAAGCTTAGGAGCTATTACGGTAAGAGTAATAAATAAAAATCCAGAGCTTGAAAAAGAGATTATACCTATTATTACAAGAGAAGTATCTCAAGAAGAGGCTGATAAAGGTAAGGTAATCTTAAATCAATATGGTGTAAATAAAGATTTAGAAAGTGAAATTTTTCCTTACGTTAACAAGACTATCAAAAAAAACAATTACAGTATTATTTTTCTGTTTATATTTATGTCTGCAATATTTTTCATGTTTAATTATTTTCAATATATATTCTTTTATAAAAAAATAAGAAAGTTAACTATAGGGGCGAAGAAAGTAATTGAGGGAGATTATGATTTAGCAATTAATGAAAATAAAGAAGGAGACTTCTCCAAACTAGCAAGTTCCTTTAATTCTATGAGAGAAATTATTAGAAATAATATAGATGCCCTAAAAAATGAAAAGCAATTTCTTGTTGACTTATTATCTGATATATCCCATCAGTTAAAGACTCCTCTTTCAGCAATGATTGTGTATAATGATATCTTACTAAGCAAAGATCTATCAAAGGAGCAAAGAGAAACTTTCTTATTGAATAATCAAAATCAGCTTAGTAGAATGAACTGGTTAATCAAAAGTATGCTTAAGCTTGCTAAGCTTGATGCAAAAGCTATAGAATTTGTAAAAGAAAAGCAAAGCTTGAATGAGACTATACAAGATTCAATAGATGCACTTGAAAGCAAGGCGCTGCAAAATAATATTAAATTAGTTTTTAAGGAAATTTCTGAAGTAGTTTTTAGGCATGATAAATTGTGGGTTGAAGAGGCTTTAATAAATATTATCAAAAATGGCATAGAACATACTGCTCAAGGAGGAGAAATAATCATAGAATTAGCGGAAAATCCTATTTATAGAAGAATAATTATAACAGATACTGGTGAAGGAATTGACGAGAAGGACTTACCTCATATTTTTAAAAGATTTTATAAAGCAAGAACCTCAAGAAAAAGTGACTCTGTAGGAATTGGATTAGCTTTAGCAAAATCAATAATTGAAGCGCATAATGGAACAATTGAAGCACAAAGTAGAGTAGGAAAAGGAACAAAATTTATTGTCACATTTCTCAAATATTAAGCATATAAATTGTTTAATGCTATAACTTTCGATATTAAAAAGGCTTGCATTAGATAAGATGATCAATAGGTAGATATTTAAACATTCTTTTTAAATATATCTACTTAAAAAATTCATAATAAATCTTCTTGCAAGCCTTTTTATATGTTCTTATATTTGTTCAATGATTATCCTCAAGCTTATTTAAGTTTTATCCGATGTCTACTTCCACTGGATAACGGCCTCTAATCTTCAGATGGAGCTTAAAACTCCACCTAAAGCCAAGAACCCTGTTTATTTTACCCGACTTTGCCCATTAAAAAGCTTATGATTAATATAATAAAAACCACAGTGGTAATTTTTACATATAAATAATCTTTTTCTTTTAAAAAGACAATAATTGAAACACCAACACGAAATACTGGAATTGCTATTAAAATCATCAATCCTAAAAGTATAATGGCATAGGGCTTAAAGGACAAACAACCAGATACTACGGCAGAAGGCGTAGTTGGATAGAAATTTTCTGGGTATCCACTGTGTCCAGATATTAAAAACATCAAGAGTCCTGTTAATATTACTGATGAACTCAAGAGAACTCCTACTCTCAAAGATTTACTTATTATAAGTTCTATTTCTCCAATATTACTTTCTTTCATTAGTGTCCTCCTATTCCTTTGTAAATCATTTGTATTGCCACATAGGCTAGAAAAGGTATAAATATTTTTCTAATTGTTTTACTTTTCAGTTGCTGCATAATTCTAGCTCCTATTGTAGCACCTGCAAGAACTCCAAGGGCAACAGGGGCAGCAATCTTAGGATCTATATCACCTTTAAGAAAATACACACCAGCACTAGCGGCAGCAGTTACTCCCATCATAAAATTACTAGTTGCACTGGACACTTTTAAAGGAAGCTTCATACATAAGTCCATAGCCATAACTTTAAAACTACCGCTGCCTATTCCGAGAAGCCCTGAAATAACCCCAGCACCATACATAACGCTAAAACCAGCAGGTACGCCGTCTACATTATAAGCAACATTTTTCTGTAAAGCTTTATCATAGTATTCTCCATTTAACTTGAATTTTTTTGCCAATGGATGAACTGATACATTCTGAGGCAATTCATCTTTGCCTTTTTTTAGCATTGCAAAAGCAGAGTATAATAACAATATTCCAAAGAGAACATAAAGATAGTTAGGATTTATTAGGCCTCCTAAGAAAGCTCCTGTTATAGCTCCAGTAGTGGTAGCTATTTCAAGGAACATGCCTACTCTTATATTAGTTATTTTATCTTTTATATATGCTACAGCTGATCCACTAGAGGTGGCAATTACCGAAATAATACTTGCTCCAATAGCGTGTTTTATATCAACACCGAATAATAATGTAAGTGCAGGAGTAATTACAGTACCACCACCAAGTCCAAGAACGGAACCTACTACTCCAGCTATAACAGATATTATTAATATTTTTAATGCTACTAATGACAAAACATCATCTCCTTTTAGTTTGAACAAATTAGCAAATTCAAGTATTATTATAGCAGGTGAAAATATATATTAAAAATATTAAATATATATCTATTCGATATAAAAATTGTATATCAGAGGTGATGATTTTATGGATATAAAACAGCTTAAATATTTTCTTGCAATAGCCGAAGAAGGTCAAATAACAGGAGCTGCAAAAAAATTAAATATTGCTCAACCGCCACTTAGTTACCATCTAAAGCTGCTTGAAGAAGAGTTAGGCGTTAAGCTTGTTGAAAGAGGAAGTCGTAAAATTCAACTAACAGATGCCGGTAAAATATTACGCAATAGAGCTGAACAAATGATAGAACTAGCGCAGTCTACAGTTAAAGAATTAAAGGATTTTGGAACTGGACTAAAGGGAACTTTATCTATCGGTACAGTATCCTCTTCTGGGGCTACACTTCTTCCAGAGAGAATACAAAGCTTTCATAGTAAGTATCCTGGTGTAAGTTTTGAGGTATGGGAAGGAAACACTTTTAGAATATTAGAGATATTAAATAATGGTGTAATAGAAATTGGAATTGTGAGAACCCCTTTTAATACAGATGAATTTGAAGTAAGATTTCTATCAAAAGAACCTATGATAGCAGTATATGCTAAAGACTGTAATTGGCTTGAAGAAAACAAATTTATATCTCTTACTGATTTAATAGACAAGCCATTAATTATATATAGAAGGTTTGAAAAGATAATATCTGAGTCTTGTCTTAAGGTAGGATTTGAAGCAAAAATAATTTGTAAAAACGATGATGCGAGAACAACATTGTTATGGGCTCAATCGGGCATTGGTATAGCCATTGTACCTAAAACTGCATTGGAGCTCGTTAAGAGCACAAATTTAAAATATAAAGATATTAATGAACCATCTTTAGAAACAAGCATAGCAGCAATATGGAGAAAAGACAGATACTTATCAACTGCAGCTAAGCATTTTTTAGAATTCTTTGAGGTGTAACATATAAAATAAACATAAAACCTATTAAATGTTTTCAATAGGTTTTATGTTATATTAAATTATAATAAGCATTCAGCAACCAACTTATTTACTACTTGTTTAAAACCTCATTTTTTATAACTTCCAATACTCCATTTTCTCTATTGCTTTTAGCAGCAAATCTAGCATGTTTTTTAACTTCTTCAGGTGCATTAGCCATTGCATAACTGTAGTAAGCGGATTTAAACATTTCTACATCATTAAAATAATCACCAAAAACCATTGTCTCTTCAGCAGTTATATTTAACTTTTCCTGAATGTATTTAATTGCTACACCTTTATTTACATCCTTATTAATAATATCAAGCCAAATTTGTCCGGATACAGTAATTTGAAGAGAATCTCCCCAAATTGGCTTAAATACATTGTTTGAATTCTCAGCAGATCCTTTAAAATCGCATAGTGTGAATTTTAAAATGTCATCATCAACTTCATCAAGGTCATCAACAACTTCATATTTTAGATAATATCTTTCAACCTCATCTATAAATTTTTTATAGTTTTTCTCAATATATGCTGATTTTTTGCCACATAATATTATCTCACAGTCATCAAGTTCTCTTCCAATTTTAATAAGTTCCTTAACTACGTTCTTATCTAATATACTTGAGTATATTTCTTCACCTTCATAAAGTACAAAACTTCCATTTTCAGCGGCAAATATTATATCATTCTTTACTCTAGAAAATTTGTTTTCAAGATTGAAGTATTGCCTGCCACTTGCGGCAACGAATATTATATTTCTTTCTTTAAGCTTTTCTATTATATGAAAAAATTCTTCGTTTAATTTATCATGTTCATTTAATAATGTACCATCCATGTCACTTGCTATAAGCTTTATCATATAGATCAACCTCTTTCTTCCATAGTGTAGAGCTTTATTATAATATGACCTTTTTAAAAAATCCACATTTTAATAGCAAACTATCAAGATTTGCTGCAATTTAATATAAAAAAGCAAGTTATCATAAATAATGCATATAATAATAAAAAAGGAATATTGTACTTTAATAATTTAATGTGATATATTATAATTATAAATATTATATATTTAGGAGAAAAAATTATGCAGAGCTTAATTATAATGTTTAAAACAACTCATCACCATCATTAGTAGAGACTTACGTCATGGAAAATAACCATAGATGTAGGTCTGCTTGAATTTATAGCAGTTGTATCTATGGTGATGATAGTTAATTTAGTAAATTATCACCCATGTAGGTACAAAGCCTGCATGGGTTTTTTATGTAAATTAAATAGAAAATAATTCAGGAGGAATGAAAATGGAAAAACAGTTTATCAAACCATCAACTTTACCAGGATTCATGGAGTTACTGCCAGCGGATCAAATTGTATTTAATAATATTATGGATATTATTAGGAGTAATTATGAAAAAAGCGGTTTTATACCTATGGATACTCCTATAATAGAAAAAACAGAAATATTATTAGCTAAGGGAGGGCAAGAAACTGATAAGCAGATTTATAGATTTACTAAAGGAAGCAATGATATATCATTGAGATTTGACTTAACAGTTCCTTTTGCTAGATATTCTGCTCAGCATATGTCTGATTTAACTTTTCCATTCCGCAGATATCAAATAGGTAAGGTATTTAGAGGTGAAAGAAATCAAAAAGGACGTTACCGCGAATTTTATCAATGCGACATAGATATTATTAACAATGGAGAATTAAGCATAGTAAATGATGCAGAGATTCCAAGCATAATATATTCAATATTCACGGAAATTGGATTAAGCTCTTTTAAAATACGTATAAATAATAGAAAAATCTTAAATGGATTTTTTAGTTACCTCGGAATTTTAAATGGTGTAGAGGTATTAAGAATCATTGATAAGGTAGATAAAATAGGTATGGAGGCAGTTTTCGGTGAACTGAAGGAGTTAGGATTAGATGAAGCTGCTGTTGATAAAATAATTAATTTTATCGATATAAAGGGAAGTAATCAAGAAATATTAAATTCACTAGCAGAGCTAAATATTGAAAATGAAGACTTTAAGCTTGGTCTAGATGAGCTTTCTAAGGTTATTTATTATATTGGGTGTTTTGGAGTCCCAGAAAAAAATTATATTATAGATTTAAAAATAGCAAGAGGACTAGAATACTACACTGGAACAGTTTATGAAACAATGCTTGATGATTACCCTAATATCGGGTCAATATGTTCTGGTGGTCGTTACGAGGATCTAGCAGGGCATTACACTAACCAAAAACTTCAAGGTGTTGGAATATCTATAGGGTTAACTAGATTGTTCTCCCAACTAAGAGAACTTGGAATCCTAAAAGAAAATGCCTCTTCATCTTTAACGAAGGTGCTAGTTGTCCCTATGGGAGAAACTATGGGATACTCAGTAGAAGTTGTTAAAGAATTAAGGGAAAATAATATTATTTCGGAAGTTTACTTAGAAAATAACAAATTTAATAAAAAACTTTCATATGCCAATAAGCTAAGAATACCATTTGTCATAATAATTGGTGAAGAAGAAGTTAACAGCAAAATATTAACACTAAAAGATATGAACACTGGAGAACAATTGAGTTTATCCATAGAAGAAATAATTAATAAAGTAAAATTATAAGCAGAATTTTTAAATTTCAGAGCAAATATCAAATAAATTTAAAAGCTGGCATGTATTAAGTGCCAGTTTTATTTTAATTTTTATAAATGCTTCCAAAATTCAAAGATTTTAAGATATTTCAAGAATAAAAGCCATAAATTCCTTATATAATATTATGTATTTGTCTGTTAAAGCAAATAAATGAGATTATACGTAGCATTTGATTGTCTACGATGTTTTAATATCAGACGAATTTATGTTATAATTTACTCTATATTTCTTATTTATGTTAGGGGGAATAATTAATGGACAATGGTCCGAGTAGTATTTTACTAGAGCTATTATTGATTTTGGTTTTAGTTCTAATCAATGCTTTTTTTGCAGCCTCGGAGATGGCAATAGTTTCTTTAAACAAGAATAAAGTTAACCATCTTGCTGAAGAAGGGAATGTAAAAGCAAAGTATTTACTAAAACTTTTAAATGAGCCTAGTAAATTTTTAGCTACAATTCAGGTGGGAATTACCTTGGCAGGCTTTTTAGCCAGTGCATCTGCAGCAACAAATATATCAAAACATCTTTCAAGTGTACTGAATAAGTTTAGTATACCAGGAAGTAATGAAATATCTGTTGTTGTTATAACAGTGCTGCTGTCATATGTCACTTTGGTTTTTGGAGAACTATTTCCAAAAAGAATTGCATTACAAAAATCAGAACAAATAGCTATGTTTGCAATTAAACCAATATTATTTGTATCTAAAATCACTTCTCCATTTGTAAAAATGCTCACAGCGTCAACAAATATACTAGTTAAAATATTTGGAATGAATTTAGACAACCTTGAAGAAAAAGTATCAGAGGAAGAAATACGCTCAATGATTAAGGTTGGAGAAGAGAATGGAGTTATTAATGAAATTGAAAAGGACATGATAGATAGCATTTTTAAATTCGATGACACCTTAGCTAAGGAAATAATGACTCCAAGAATAAATGTATTTGCTTTAGAGTTAGGTACTCCAATTGACGAACTCTTAAATCAAATATCAGAAGAACAATATTCGAGAATACCTATATATGAAAACGACATTGATAATATTATTGGTGTTTTATATATGAAAGATCTATTTATTCAATTAAAAAATAAAGATATTGAAAATATAAATATAAAAACTCTTCTGAGACCGCCTCATTTTGTTCCAGAGACTAAGAATATAGACGCTTTATTCAGAGAATTACAGAGTACCAATAATCATATGGCCATATTGATTGATGAATATGGAGGATTTTCAGGTATCGTAACAATAGAAGACTTAATTGAAGAAATTATGGGAAATATATTTGATGAGTATGATGAAAACACAGATTACATTAAAAAAATCGATTCAAATACCTATTTAATTAATGGGTTAATACCAATAGATGAAGTTAACGAAAGTTTAAATATTAACTTACCTTCAGATGATATAGACACTATAGGAGGATTCGTAGTGACACTTTTAGGAACTATACCTAAAGATGACGATGATAGCACTATTGAATATGATAACTTAAAGTTTAAAATTGAGAAGGTAAATGAAAAGAGAATAGAAGAACTTAAAGTTTATATAGGATAATAAATATAATATCAACAAATATTGTTTAAACATTGGATGCTGGGTTAAACCAGCATCTTTTTGTTTAAAAGTAATTAGTGAAATAATTAAACCATATAAGTTTTAAAAAAATATAAAGAAAAAAATTAGCAAATTTATCTTTATAAGTAGTTTTTATTACGAAAAATATCAATATACGAAATACAGAGAAAATGTTTTGAAAAATATGCTAAAATATTATAGAATAAAGTAGTTGTAATAGTTAAATGAGGTGAAGTTAATGCTTGGATGGAAAAAAAGTAAAGAAAACTCAAATAAAGAAACTGTCTATAAACCACTTAAAAATGAAATTTTATATAACATACAAAATGAAAATGAATTAAGTCTTTTAAAACACAATCAAAAATGCATAGTAACAAGAATAAATGATAAAATTGAAGAAACTGGTTTTGCAGCTGAAAACTTAATATCATTAACGCAAGATATTGCTAAAAATGCCGAAATACAAAAGGAATCTATTGAGAAGGTTGTCAGTGAAATAAGTAATTACTCAGCATTAGCTGAGGAAGTTTTTGCTAGTACTGAAAACTCAAAACGTATAGCAGAACAGACAATGGAAATAGCTAGAGAAGGCAGTAATGCAGTAGACAGCTCTATATCAGCTATGAATGAAATTGAGCTATCCGTTCAAAATGCTAAAAAAGTAGTAAACGATTTAAGTCTAAAAGCAGCTCATATAAATGAAATGCTTGCAATTATTAAAGATATAGCAAATCATACAAATCTTTTATCTTTAAATGCATCTATTGAAGCAGCTAGGGCAGGAGAAGCTGGAAGAGGCTTTGCAGTGGTTGCTCAAGAAGTTAAAAATCTTGCTCAGAGAAGTGCAGAATCAGCTGGACATATATCAAATACTATTAATGAAATAAATAATAGTATAGATGAAACTATAGGCGCCATGAATAAAAGCATGGACAAAGTATTAGAGGGAAGTAATATTGGAAAAAATACTAAAGAAGTATTTAATAACATAATAAATGCTGTAAGTACTACTAGTGAGGTGGCAGAGGAAATTAATGCAGCAGTTTCAAAACAGACTGAAAGCCTTGAAAATATTATCTTTTCCACAGAAGAGATGAATAGAACATCTGAGAAGGTTATGGGCATGGTAGAAACTGCATCACTAAATACTCAGTATACTAAAACTTCACTAAATATTCTTTCAAATGTTTCAAAGGATCTACAAAGTATATCTACTAAGCTTTTAGATAAAATTGAAACAGATGAGAAATCTGAATTAATGCTTACAACATTTTTGAGTGAGGCTCCATTAAGCTATGATCCACAGCTTGCAATAGATACTCAGAGTGGACAAATTCTATATAATGTACATGGTGGATTGTTACTAATAAGCTCTACTGGAGAAATTACTCCTGGAATCGCAAAAAGCTGGTATGTTGAGGATGACAACTTAACATGGATATTTAATTTAAGAAAAGGCGCCAAATTTCATAATGGTAGAGAAATAACAGCAGAAGATGTTAAATATACATATGAAAGATTATTAAGGCCATCTTTAAAATCTCCAAATAGTTGGTTCTTAGAACAAATTGAGGGGGCAAAAGAGTATAATAAAGGAATAGCACAAGAAGTTAAGGGGATAAAAATACTCGATAGGTACAGAGTTTCGCTCAAACTCACGAGACCATACACTGGATTTTTACTTAATCTTGGACAATATGTTTGCTCTATACTTGCTAAAGAAGATGTTGAGAAAGGAAAATTCACTGGATGTGGTCCATATATTTTAGAAAGTGTAGAAAAGGATAGGTGTGTGTTAACTGCTTTTAATAATTATTTTGGTGGTTCTCCATATGTGGATAAGATCATTGTAAGATTTGAAGGAATAAAGTCTATAGAGAGCTTTATCGATAATGAATGTGACTTTGTTACAATAGATAATAAAAAACAAATGGAGGAATTATCAAAAATTAAAGGCTTAGATATAAAATATAAAAGCGTAATGGGAACTTATTATGCTGGCTTTAATTTACGATCAAATTCCATATTTGCAAAAGACAATGAAATTAGGAAGGCCTTTAACTTAGCGGTTAATAAAAAGAAAATTATAGATGAAATATTAGGAGGCCTTGGAGAGGAAGCTAAGGGGCCTATGCCTTCAAATATGGTTGAGAATAAGTATTTATCAGGCTTTACCTATAATCAAAGATTAGCAAAAGAAATTTTAAGTAGAAAAGGCACTTTAATAGGAAATTCGAAGCTTAGAATTTTAATTAGAGACGAAAGTAGCGAAACTATTTTTTATAAAATAACACAATCAATTGTAAATGACTTAAAAGAAGTAGGAATTGAATGTACTTTGGAAATGGTAAGTCCTGATAAATATCTTAATCCAGAATCAATAAATAAAAGTGACCTGTTTTTAAGTAGATGGATATCAGATACTGGAGATATGGATAATTTTCTTCAGCCTATGTTTAATCCCTCTAACTTTACAGACTTTACTGGATATAATAATCCAAAGGTTACAGAAATGATGGAAAAGGCTAAGGAAATTATTAATCCTGATAAGAGAATACAGGTATATAAAGAACTACAGCAAATCATAGTTGATGATTCACCTTGGATATTTTTATATCATCCACAGCTCGGACATGTTTCAAGAGAAGGTGTAATTGGTGTAAGAATTAGTCCTCTTGGAATAGTTAGATATGAAGATATAATAATAGAAAAGTAGTTACTCAAAATTAAAGGAGTACATACTAATTAAAATTGGTCTTATTAGTATGTACTCTTTTTAGCGTTGTAGAGATTATTTATTAGTAATTAAGTTGCTTATTGGTTTGTACTCCTGTGGTTATCTACAAACCATTCTATTAAATTGCGGGCTATACTTCCCTTAGTCGGTATTTTAGGAAGCTCTTCTACACTATACCAATCTGCATCGCTGATCTCTATTCCGTCTACTTTTATTTCACTACTGCTATATTCACATGTAAATGCTACCATCAAAGAATCTGGAAAAGGCCAAGGTTGGCTGCCAAAATATTTTACATTCTTAACTTGTATTCCGATTTCCTCAAAGACTTCTCTAGCAACGCAAGCTTCAAAGGATTCTCCAGGTTCTACAAATCCAGCTATAACACTATATACATCTTTATTAAAGTTAACGTTATGGGCTAGCAGTAGTTTATTATCCTTGACAACAGCAGTTATTATTGCTGGCGATATTCTTGGATAAACTATTAGACCACAATTAGGGCAGACTTTTGCTCTTTCATCATCTTTATCCTTAAGGGGGGAGCCGCATTTATTACAATATTTATAAGTTCTATTCCAGTTAAGTAAGTGAAGGGCTCTGGAGGCCAAATTAAACAGAGGCATGTCCAGTAATGCTATAAGCGAGCGAAATTTAATAAATTGAAGGGGCTCAGCAACATTTACTTGCTTACTTAATTCTCCAAATATGTATTCGTTATTATCTTCTGATATAAAACTGTCTGAATTTATTAAACTAACTTTTAAGGAATTAATATCATCATCATCGATGAAGGATATGTGGTTGTCTTTAATTTTAACTAACAGTTCATCGCCATTGAATATAAAATAAAATCTTTTCATCTTTAGTCACACCTTTTGCATTAAATTTATTATGTTAATAATACCATAAATTTATTATTATTTTTATTATTTATTTATCTAGTGGACAATCATTCAAATATTTTCACACTCAGTAAAAGTAATTCACACTAAATCAGCGCACAGAACAATAAACTGCTAAGAATATTCTATGAACTCACTTACTTCATACAATAGAAGAGTCTACAAAAACTTTGGTAAGTGTTGACATTAGATATTTAACTGTATATAATGTATATATACAGTATATATTGATTGGAGGGTTGGTATAAAATAATGAATATAATTATTTCTAATTCATCACAGGAGCCCATATATGCACAAATTGTTACACAAATAAAGCAGTCAATTTTAAAAGGTGAGCTTTCAGAGGCTGAGGGCCTCCCGTCAATTAGAAACTTAGCAAAAGAACTTCAAATTAGTGTAATTACAACAAAAAGAGCTTATGATGAACTTGAAAAAGATGGGTATATTGTAACAATACCTGGCAAAGGCACTTATGTAGCCGCACAAAATAAGGAACTTATGCGAGAAACTAGATTGAAGATGGTGGAAGAAAAACTTTTGGAAGCAATTACTGCAGGAAAAAGTATAAATTTATCTTTAGAAGAAATGAAAGAAATGCTTAAGCTTTTCTATGAGGAGGTTTAATAAATGGCACCAATTTTAGAAATAAAGAATTTGAAAAAAGATTTTAAGGATTTTTCTCTAAAAAATATTAGTTTTACTCTTGAAAAGGGGTTTATTATGGGGTTTATTGGTCCTAATGGAGCAGGTAAAAGTACCACCATTAAGCTAATAATGAATCTGCTTAAGAAGGATGCTGGAGAGATAAAAGTTTTTGGATTAGACAATGTCAAAAATGAAAATGAAATTAAAAATAGAATTGGCTTTGTCTATGATGAAAATTACTTTTATGAGGAGTTAACTATTTCTGAAATGAAGAGAATTATTGCTCCTCTATATAAAAACTGGAGCGATGAATGTTTTAATAGATATTTAAAAGAATTTAATCTAGCACCTAAGAAGAAGATAAAAGAACTATCAAAAGGAATGAAAATGAAATTTTCTTTAGCTATTGCACTTTCTCATCAAGCGGAACTTATTATTATGGATGAACCAACTTCGGGCTTAGACCCATTGATAAGAAATGAGTTACTGGATATATTCTCTTATTTAATACAAGACGAAAATAAAGGTATCTTCTTTTCAACACACATTACATCAGATTTAGATAAAATAGCTGATTATGTAACTTTAATTAACGATGGTGAAATATTATTCAGTACAACTAAGGATGAAATTCTAGATTGCTATGGACTTGTAAAAGGAAAGAAAGAGTTTTTAAATGAAGATACGAGAAAAAATTTCGTTGGTATAAAAGAAAATCAATTTGGTTTTGAGGGATTAGCAAAAAATCGAAGCAGTATAAACAAATTTATTAAGGATGGTATTATCATAGAAAAACCATCTCTAGAAGATGTCATGTTGTATTGTACAAGGAGGGAATTAAATGTTTAATCTTATAATAAAAGATATTTTAATACAAAAAAAGACAGTGTTATTTACCTTTGTATATATGATATTTTTAATAGTGTTCCTCAAAGAAGCAGGTTTTGTTTCAGCTATGGTGATGATTAGCTATATTCTCGTCATAACAGGATTTTCACTGGAGGAGAAAAATAAATCGGATATAATGTTAAACAGTTTGCCTATAAAAAGAAGAAATATTGTATTGGCAAAGTATCTCTCTATTTTTCTATATATTGGAGTGGGAATAGCTGCATATTTTCTTACAACAATTGTAATTAGGCTATTGGGATCTCCTATTACAATACATCCTGTTACTTTAGAAGAAATAATAGGTGCACTTTTTGCTATAACTCTTTTAAATGGTATATATCTTCCTGTTATCTTTAAGGTTGGTTATACAAAATCTAGAATTGTTGTCTTAGTGCTATTTTTTCTTACTTTCTTTGGGGGAGCAGCACTTGCAAAAATAACAAGCAAAACTCAAAGTAATATATTTATAAAAACTATAGTAAATTTCTTTACTAGTAAATCTGATATGCAAATATTAGTATATCTTTTAGGTGCTATAA
Organism: Clostridium nitrophenolicum; assembly: GCF_055391695.1. NCBI lineage: Bacteria > Bacillati > Bacillota > Clostridia > Eubacteriales > Clostridiaceae > Clostridium > Clostridium nitrophenolicum. Next base: position 2,979,450 of record NZ_AP042469.1, on the reverse strand, counting down.
TAATCATGATTCTAGGTTCTTTTTTACTGTCTGTTAAGCTATATGAGAGCAGGGAATTTTAGAAAACTTTTAAATTGTAATATTTATAAAACTAAAGAATGTAAATATGTTATCTTGCTAAATATTATAAATGAAGATTAGAGGTGGTGAAATGAAAAATATAAAATATATTAATATCTTACTTTATTGTTTAAGCGGAACAGCATTTATATTTGGTTCAAAAGTTGCTATTATAAGTAATGTATATGGAACACTGTTATACTTTATCTCATCTCTCTTACTTATTTTGGCGACAAATTATAGTAAATTAAAAAAAATAATTTAAATGTTGTTATTAAAGTTTAAGTGAAGATATTTTAAATTTCATTTAAATGCCTTAATATAATATTATAGTAATTTAAATATAGTTATCAAATATTTTTAAGGAGTAAGTATGAATAATTACACAGAGGAAGCTAAAAAAGAGCTAGAATTATGGCAGAAAAAGATGTTAAAGAAACCATCATTCACAAGCAAGGTAGCTAAAGGGCTGCAAAACAAAGTCAATAACTTAATACCAGATAAAGCAAATAAAATAATTACAGATGCGATAAAAAATACTGTAAAAGTAGTTCTTCTAGGTTCTGAATTTACAACAAAGTTACCTCTAATGAATGTATCTTTAGAAGAAAGAGAAAGATTAGTTAAGGAAAAATTAAATTCTTATAGAAAAGCTGCTGTTTTAAGTGGTGCTGGCACAGGAGCAGGGGGATTGCTTCTAGGATTAGCAGACTTTCCAATACTTTTAAGCATAAAAATAAAGTTTTTATTTGAGGTAGCAAGCTTATATGGTTTTAATGCAGCAAATTACAAAGAAAGATTATATATTTTATATATATTTCAGTTGGCTTTTTCAAGTCCTGAGAGAAGAGCACGAGTTTATTTAGAGATTGCAGACTGGGAAAACTATGTTAAACATCTTCCAGAAGATGTGAATTCCTTTGATTGGAGAACTTTTCAGCAGGAATATAGAGACTATATCGATTTAGCAAAAATGCTGCAGTTAGTTCCGGGAATTGGAGCTGTGGTTGGAGCTTATGCAAATTATCAATTATTAGATAAGCTTGGTGAAACTGCAATTAATGCTTATAGAATGAGAATTTTTAAAGACAAATAACAAATGGGTTGTCTCATAATGTTATCTATACATTATGAGATAACCCATTTGTTATTTTTAATATTATTATTAAAATTTAAGCTTAACTGTTGACTCTAACATAACGTCATAGACTATTATTAAAGTGCAAGTAAAAAAGTATTCTTAAAATGTCCATAAGTAATGATATATCTCGGATAAATATAGTAATATGACAAATAATATTACAGCAATATAGTTATAATAATTCAATAATATAATTAGACAACAAACTAAATTAGTAAATAAATAATGAAGATAACGTTTTCTGGTATACTTGCTATACAAGTATTTTATTAAGTTTGTTGACTTACGTAAAAAGTAATGATATTATAAAATACAGTTAGACGACTAAATAAATTGGAGGTGACTTAATGGAATGTTTTCAAGATGATTCATTATATCATGTTTTTGCTCAAGTAATAAAACTTCACTATCACCGTACTCATACATTGCTTGATAAAGTAGGGGTATACCCTGGTCAACCAGGTATGCTATTTACATTATATAAAAAAGATGGACAGAGTCAGAAAGAGTTGGCAAATAAGCTTAACATTAAGCCAGCGACAGCTACAGTCATGTTAAATAGGATGGAAAAGGCAGGGCTTTTAGAACGAAAAGCAGATGCTGTTGATCAGCGAATTTCGCGAGTTTATATTACAGAAAAGGGGGGAAAAGTTTGTGAAGAAGTAAAGGAAGTTATGAAGATTATAAATTCAGAATGCTTTAGTAATTTTACCTCAGAGGAAGAAATATTACTTCGTAGATTGCTAATGCAAGTCAGAGATAATCTTATGAAAGTATGCGATAGGAAGATTGAAATATAACTATAGTTTAGTAATTGGAGATGATAATGATGTTTAAATTATTTAGATTTTTAAAGCCATATGCAATGGTTGTAACAGGTATTTTAGTTCTTTTATTTTTTCAATCTATTGCAGAATTATACCTCCCTACATTAATGTCAGATATAGTTAACACTGGTATTGTTAAGGGAGATACTAACTATATAATGAGAATCGGCGGATTTATGCTGATTGTAGCAGCAGTCAGCGGTGTTTGTACAATTTTGGCAAGTTTTTTCTCATCAAAAGTTGCAACAAAGTTTGGTCGAGATATTAGAAAGGAAGTTTTTTCAAGAGCAGAAAGTTTTTCCTTAAATGAATTTGACAAAGTAGGTACAGCGTCACTTATCACAAGAACTACAAATGATATTATGCAAGTACAACAAGTAACAATATTAATATTGCGTATGATGATTAGTGCACCACTGATGTGTATAGGTGGTATTATTATGGCTGTGTCAAAAGATGCAGAGTTGTCACTTATTCTCGTAGTAGTTATTCCTGTTCTTGCAGGTATAATTGCGTTAGTTGCAACAAAGGGAGTTCCATTATTTAAAGCAATGCAGGTAAAATTAGATAAGTTAAATCTTGTTGTACGTGAGAATCTTATAGGAATAAGAGTAATACGTGCTTTTAATCGTATTGATGATGAAAAAATACGATTTACTGAAGCTAATTCTGATTTAACCAACACTGCTATTAAAGTTAATAAAATAATGGCAGTTTTAATGCCTGCTATGATAATAATGATGAACCTTACAAGTGTTGCAATAATTTGGTTTGGTGGAATACGTATTGATAGTGGAAAAATGCAGGTAGGAGATATGATGGCATTTATTCAATATGCTATGCAGATAATGTTTTCCTTAATTATGGTTTCTATGATGTTTGTTATGATACCTCGTGCTGAGGCTTCAGCAGTAAGAATTAACGAAGTGCTTGATATGAAACCTGAAATTAATGATCCTACAGAACCCAAAAATACTGAAAAAGAAAGAGGATATATAGAATTTAAGGATGTTACCTTTAGTTATCCTGGTGCAGAGCAGCCAGCGATAAGCAATATTTCTTTTGGCGCAAAACCTGGTGAAATAACTGCCATTATTGGCGGAACAGGTTCTGGTAAATCCACACTAATAAGCCTCATACCTCGCTTCTATGATATTGATAGTGGCAGTATTTTAGTTGACGGAATGGATATTAGAGAAATGTCTCAAGAAAACCTTAGAAAAAAAATTGGTTTTGTTCCACAAAAGGCTGTATTGTTTACTGGAACCATATCTGACAATATCAGATATGGAAAAGAGGATGCAAATGATATGGAGATTAGGCATGCAGCAGAAATTGCTCAAGCATCAGAATTTGTGTCTAATATGAAAGAGGGATATGATTCAATGATTGCTCAAGGTGGTAGTAATGTTTCCGGAGGGCAAAAGCAGCGTCTGGCCATTGCTCGTGCACTTGTTAGAAGACCGGAGATATTTATATTTGACGACAGCTTTTCAGCACTAGATTTTAAAACTGATGCAAAGCTTAGAGCAGCTTTAAAATCAGAAATAAAGGCTTCAACAGCAATTATTGTTGCTCAAAGAGTCAGCACTGTAATAGATGCCGATAGGATTATAGTGTTAGATGAAGGTAGAATTGCAGGAATCGGCACACATAAAACCCTTTTAAATGATTGCGAGATATATCGCGAGATAGTATCTTCACAGTTATCAGAGGCGGAATTAGCATAAAGCAAGCATCTACTAGACTTTTAGAAGCAGAACAATAAATCACTAAAAGCTAGCTGACCTTATGCATAGAAGGAGGATATTATTATGGGTGAAAAAAGAAGAGCTGGAAGAGGTCCTATGGGTGGAGGTATGGCCATGGGAATGCCAGCAGAAAAAGCCAAAAATTTTAAGGGAACGATGAAAAGGCTTATAAAATACCTAGCACCACATAAGATAAATCTTATTGTAGTGTTTATAACAGCCATTTTAAGTACTATTTTTAGTATTGTTAGTCCTAAGATAATGGGAAAAGCTACAACCAAGTTATTTGAAGGCTTGATGAATAAATATATGTACTATGAAAAGTTAAATGCAGCAGCTTCAGCAGTAAAAAAAGGTGCAAACCCACAGCTATTACTTCAATTAAAACAACAGGGAGTTCCAAGTGTTGACTTTAATTATATTGGGCAAATAATACTTTATCTAATTGGTTTATATGTTATCAGTGCAGCATTCAGTTATATTCAACAGTACGTTATGGCTGGTGTTGCACAGAAAACTGTATTTAATATGCGTAACGACTTAAACAATAAACTTGCACGTTTACCTCTTAAATATTTTGATTCACGTACACATGGAGAAATATTAAGTCGTGTTACAAATGATGTTGATACTATATCAACTACCTTGCAGCAGAGTTTGACTCAGCTTATCACTTCAGTTGTAACTATAGTAGGTATTATTGTAATGATGTTATCAATAAGCGTAACGTTGACACTTGTTACCCTTATAACATTGCCACTATCTATAATTGTTACAACAACTATAGCAAAGCGTTCACAAAAATATTTTGCAGAACAGCAGAAAACTATTGGAGAACTAAATGGCCATGTAGAAGAGATGTATACTGGACATAAAATAGTAAAAGCTTTTGGACATGAAGAAAAATCGATAAATGAGTTTAACAGCATTAATGAAAGACTATATAATGTAGGATGGAAGGCTCAGTTTATCTCTGGTATAATTATGCCTTTAATGAACTTTATTAACAATATAGGCTACGTTCTCGTTTGTGTTGTTGGAGGAATTTTTGTTACTAAAAAGAAAATTGAAATTGGAGATATCCAGGCATTTATTCAGTATGCAAGGCAATTTGGTCAACCGATTGTTCAAACTGCAAATATAGCTAATATTCTTCAGTCTACAATAGCAGCAGCTGAGCGTGTATTTGAACTATTAGATGAGGTTGAAGAAATCCCAGATAGAGAAGATGCTAAAATTGTTGACTTTAAAAATAATCAAATACTAGAAAGAAATTTAGATGATAATAGTACAAAGGTAATAGCACCGGTAAAAGGTGAGGTTAAATTTGAAAATGTTAAATTCGGTTACAAAGAAAATGTTACCCTTATAGAAGATATGAATATAGATGTAAAAGAAGGAGAAACAATAGCGATAGTTGGTCCAACTGGCGCAGGTAAAACTACATTAATAAACCTACTAATGCGTTTTTATGAAATAAACGATGGAAAAATTACTATTGACGGTGTAGATGTTAGGGATTTAAAACGGGGAGACTTGCGTACTATGTTTGGTATGGTACTTCAAGATACATGGCTTTTTAATGGTACTATAAAAGACAATATTGCTTATGGACGCAGAGGTGCAACAGACGAGAATGTCATCAAAGCAGCAAAGGCTGCTCATGCTGACCACTTTATTAGAACTCTTCCAGAAGGATATAATACAGTGCTAAATGAGGAAGCATCTAATATATCACAAGGTCAAAAACAGCTTTTAACTATTGCTCGTGCTATACTTGCTGATCCTGCAATACTAATTCTCGATGAGGCAACAAGTAGTGTTGACACAAGAACTGAAGTTCAGATACAAAAGGCTATGACTAATCTGATGAAGGGAAGAACCAGCTTTGTTATAGCCCATAGATTATCTACAATAAAAGATGCAGATTTGATACTTGTAATGAACAATGGTAAAATCATTGAACAAGGTAACCATAATGAGCTCCTTGATAAAGGAGGCTTTTATGCTGATCTTTACAACAGTCAATTTACAGGTAAAAATCTAGGGGAACAGGCTATTTAAGCGTAGCTAATGTTATTAATTATATGAATAAAAAACTGCTGCAGTTTTCTGCGCAGTTTTTTTATTTTAAACAATTATATATATTTTTGTAGTTAAATTAGAAAAAGATAGACTTTATTATAAGATAATGGTAGGATAAAACAAGTACACATAGTAATAAATAAGCATTATGATAAATTAAACTATATAAATGTTTAAATTGAAAGAGTAGGAATATATAGTATCGCGAATAATAACTATATATAAAAATATGCGTATAAAACAAAAATTTGGAGGTGTTGCATTATAAATAGAAATGCAAATTTAAACGAAAATATTAGAGCAAAAGAGATAAGATTGGTGGGAGAAGAGGATACTCAAATAATTTCTACTAGCGAAGCATTAAAGATGGCTATAGAAAGAAATCTGGATTTAGTAATGATTTCTCCAGCAGTTAATCCACCAGTATGTAAGATAATGGATTATAATAAATTCCTTTATGAACAAAGTAAAAAAGAAAAGGAAAATAGAAAAAAACAAAAAACTATTGATATTAAAGAAATAAGATTGAGTCCTAGTATTGAAGAACATGATATAGATGTTAAGGCTAATAACGCTAAAAAATTCCTACAAAACGAGAATAAAGTTAAAGTATCAATTAGATTTAGAGGAAGACAAAACAATTACACTCATGTAGGAAAAGAAGTTTTTGATATGTTTATCTCTAAGATAGGAGATGTTGGTACAATCGAGAAACCAGCTAAATTAGAGGGAAACAATATGATTTTGATTTTAGCCCCAAAGAAATAATAAATTATATTGATAACAATTAGCGAATTTATTTCTATGTGTACAACAAAGTAAATTTAATCTTCTTGTAGGGTGCCTACAGGAAGGTTTTTATTTAACCTCTCTTTCTTCATTTTTAATTTGAAATTGATTTGTTTTTCCCATCATGTAGGCTAATTTAATTATCTTCTGCTCTTCTTGTGTCATTTCTCTATTAAACATTTTTTCAAATTGCTTTATTAATTTATAAGTATCAATTTTCTTTCTTGAATTCTCATGTCTCTCTAATCTTAGTTCTTTATGCGACTTATATATATTAGTTTTAATATTTTTATTATAGATTTTTTTGAAAATTTCTGTCGTATAATAGGCATCGTAATAAGCGTTATGAAATTCATCAGTATGAGAAATTTCTAATAACTCCACTGCTCTTTTTAATCCTATACTAATTCCTTTTGGGAAGCTTAAGTACTTAGAAGTATAAAGTTGAAGATTTATATATTTTCTCGGGATTAAGGATGTATCTAAATCATAATACTCTAGATTTCTGAATAACTCTTTTATATCAACCATTCCCCATGCACATAAGACATTGTCCTCTCCGCTTACAAATTCGACAAACTCTTTATAGACCTCAATAAATGGCTTAGCCTTACTTAGTTGATCCATTGTTATGCCGGTCATTTCTTTTACAAAAGGATTAAGAATAGTATATATATCAGGCTTAACAAGACTGTCTAAAGTAGAGACTGTTTTAAGCTCGCTATTAAGCTTTACTGCACCAATCTGAATTATTTCAAAGGGGCATTTTGTATTTATTGTATTTTTATTTGTTTTTACAGGACTGCATTCCTGATTAAATTCTAAATCAAATACTATGTAATTCATAATATTCCCTTTCAAGTATAATACGAAATTTAATATGTAACAAACTATATTACCTATAGTATACCTTAATTACTATGAAAAAGTACTAGTAGTTTATGATTGGTATATATATACTTTCTCTTCATTGTACCTGTATAAATTATAATGTATACTTATCATTAGTAATCAAGATAATTTACAATATAAAAAAATCATAGTTTTTTAATAGTTGTTTGGTTTAATAAAATGGGGAAAACAAATGAAATATACTAAGTATGGTAGGACTGATAAAAATGTTTCTGTAGTCGGATTTGGAGGCCTGAGATTTGATTTAAGCAAAAGTGATGAAGAAAATGCTGAATTAGTTAAATATGCCTATAGTAAAGGAATTAATTATTTTGATACTGCACCGGGATATTGTGACGGAAGAAGTGAAGATATATTGGGAATAGCCTTTAGACAAATGATTAAAGAGGGAAAAACAGACTTTTATGTTTCCACTAAAGGAAGGCCTACAGTATTTGACACTGCTGAAAAAGCTATAGCAGGAGTCAAAAAGTCTTTGGAAAGGCTAGGAGTTCCTAAGATTCATTTTTATCACATATGGTGTATTAGAAAAATGGAACATTATGAATTAGCAATGAGATCGGGCGGTCAATATGAAGGTCTTTTAAAATGTAAGGAAGCAGGTTTAATAGATCATATTGTTTTTTCATCACACCAACCAGGAGATCAAGTAACAGAAATATTGAATGAAAACAAATTTGACGGAGTTACAATGGGCATAAATATATTAAATTTCTCTTATAGATGGAACGGGGTTACGCATGCAAATAAAAATGGTTATGGGATAGTAGCAATGAACCCACTTAGCGGAGGTTCAATTCCAAGTCATGAAGAAGAATTATCATTTTTGGCTTCCGAAGGAGAAACAGCTACTGAATTAGCATTAAGATTTAACATTACAAGTCCTCAAATTACTATTTCATTAATAGGCTTTGGAAATAAGCATGATATTGATGAAGCTTGCAGAATTGCAGATGAGGGAAAACCATTTACAGAAGAAGATATTAATATTTTAAAAAGTAAATTAGGTAAAAATATGAATGAGATTTGTACAGGCTGTGGCTACTGCAAGGTTTGTCCAATGGAAATAAACATACCGGGATATATGCTTTTCTATAATGAAAAACAAATGTTCAAGAAAAGCGATGAAGAAATGATAAAGTCTGTCTACGGTTTAGAATACTGGAATTATAACATGAATGGCAAAAAGTTTGCAGCAGACTGTATAAAATGTGGCAAATGCGAAGGTGAGTGTACTCAACATCTTCAAATTATTAAGAGATTAGAAGAAATTGCTGTATGGGAAGAGAAAGGTACTAATGATATAACTGTATAGTAGGATTTTATAAGCCATGGCAAATTTGCAGCAGCAAAGGTGTTATGGTTTATTTTATATGCTATCTATTCTTGCTTTTGCCACTTGTTTGCCAAGTAAAAACTTTTAAGAATATTTGCTATTTAAAAACAATAAAAAATGTGATATAATTGAAATTGAATATCGTTATCAATTATATGATTTGTTATCAGTGTTAAAAATTATTTTAAAATAAAAAATAATGTAAGGGTAGGGTGGTAATGTGAGTGCTTTAATTATTGGAGGAGATAACCTTGGAAGTATTCCCTGTAAATTGTATGAGAAGGGCTTTAAGGATATTGATCATATAAGTGGTAGAAAGGGTGGCGATAAGAGGGGAGATATTCTACTAAGAATAGATAGAGCTGACTTAGTCATTGTATTGGTAGATTATATAAGTCACTGTATCATGAAAAACACAAAAGAAAAGTTAAAAGGTGTTAAAACAAAGATGATATTTACAAAAAGATCATGGTCTTATATGGAACAAGAAATAAATAATTTTTTTAAAAACATAGATGATTTTGCTAGTAATAATGTTATTAAATAGTTTATTAATAAATTAGACTAAACTAAATGCTAAGTTAACTGCTTTTAGTTTAGTCTTTTATTATTTCTACATTTATAAATAGTAAGTATAATATTTTCTAATATGAATCTCAGAATCTATAAGTAATGCAAATAATTTTAGTAATGAATTTGTGGTAAAATGTGTTATATAGAAATAAAGGGGATGGGAGACTGTTATTTATGAATGATTTACCTAAAATATTTGATGACTTCAGTGAATCAAGAAAAAAAGGATTTATAACAATTAAAAATTTAAAGGATGAAGGAAGAAAGGTTGTAGGAACTTTCTGTACTTATACACCTTGGGAGATTATAGCTGCCTCTGGTGCTGTAGCAGTATCACTTTGTGCTAAAAGTGATGAAACAATACCTGATGCAGAAAAGCATCTGCCAAGAAACTTATGTCCACTAATAAAGTCTAGTTATGGTTTTGCCATTACTGATAAATGCCCTTATTTTTATTTTTCCGATCTAATTGTTGGGGAAACCACATGTGATGGCAAAAAGAAAATGTATGAATATTTAGGGGAAATTAAAAATATTCACGTAATGCAATTACCTCAAACATATAATGGAGAAGACAGTTATAGACTCTGGAAAAATGAAATTTTTAAACTAAAAGTTATGCTAGAAAAAGAGTTTAATGTGGAGATAACTGAAGAAAAAATAAAGGAAGCAATTAAGATTCGAAATAGAGAGAGACTAGCGTTAAAAGAATTTTATGAGCTAGGGAAAATGTGTCCGCCACCTATAACAGGATTAGAAATGTTGAGAGTTTTAAATGGAGCTTCATTTAAGTGGGACAAGGAAATTGAAATAAAAGAGCTTAATGAGCTTGTAAAAGAAGCTAAAGCTAAATATGCGGATGGAGAAAGAAAAGTTTCGCCAAAGGCAAAAAGAATACTTATTACTGGATGCCCTATGGGAGAAGCAACAGAAAAAATTGTAAAGGCTATTGAAGAAAATGGTGGAGTTGTTGTTTGCTACGAAAATTGTACAGGAGTAAAAGAAATAAGCAGATTGGTAGATGAGAATATTAATACTATTGATGCTTTAACAGATAAATACTTAAATATAGGATGCTCATGTATGACTCCAAATGATAATAGAACAAAGCTTCTATCAGAGTTGATTGAGGATTATAAAGTTGATGGTGTTGTAGATGTTATTCTTCAAGCTTGTCATACATATAGTGTAGAATCCTATAATATAAAAAGATTTGTCAATGAAAATAAAAATTTGCCTTACATGAGTATAGAAACAGATTATTCCCAAACAGATGTAGGTCAAATCAAAACCAGAATAGCTGCCTTTATAGAAATGCTATAATTCTTGTTAGAAGGTGTTCTTTGTGGAGCAAGTGACATTAATGGTCATAAGCTCCTTTTAAATTACATATAACTATAAATAAATTAAATTATAGTGATGGCTCTTATTCAATTTAGTGATAATTGTTGTATTATACCTTTTTATGCTAATACAATAGGTATGCAGGCTTTTTTAGTATTTTCCCTTTTGGATAAGGTTTTCACTACATTTAGTTTGGAATCGTAAATTTACTCAGCAAAGGAGAATAAAGATGCCGCAGATTAGATTTGTTAACGAAGATATATCTATAGAAGTAGAGGAGGGTACTAAACTTATAGATTCTATAAGAAAAGCAGGGCTTAAAATAGAAACATCATGTAATTCTGTAGGAAAATGTGGTAAGTGTAAAGTTAGATCTTTTGGAGAATTATATCCTAAAACTCAGGATGAACTTAGGCATACTGATGAAGAGAACATGAGGCTTGCTTGTATTGCAAGAGTAAAAGGCGATGTGAATATTGAGCTTTTAAACGAAGATGAAAATTTAAAGACAATTAATAGGGGTTTTTCTATTGATGTTGAAATTAACAGCAGTATGAAAAAAATTAAGCTGCCTAATATAGATGAGAAAAATTTTATTCCTTATAAAGATACAGTTGAATATGAATTTAAAAATATCAATGTGCTAAAAAAGATTGGTTTACTTGAAAGGAATGAAATTAAAGAATTCTATGGAATTTTACATAAAGATACTATTATTGACATAAGAGAAAAAATAGATTGTATTTTAGGTGTTGCTGTAGACGTAGGAACTACAGGGCTTTCAGCTTATCTTGTAAATATGGAGAATGGAGAGGTTTTAAATAAAGTTTCAGCTTTAAATCCACAAACGGAGTTTGGAGCAGATGTTATATCAAGGATAACCTATTGCATGACTATCGAAAATGGAATAAATACATTAAGTAACTGCATAAGAAAAAAAATAAATGTAATGATAGAAGACCTTGTAGAAGATAAATACTGTACAGATGACATATACAGAGTTGTAATATCAGCTAATACTACTATGCTCCATCTTTTTTTAGGAGTTATACCAGACGCCATAGCTACAGTTCCTTATAGACCAGTTTTTTTGGATAAGCTTAATTTTTACGCTAAACAATTAGAGATAGAGGTTAATTCAGAAGGGATTTTAACAATACTTCCTTCAGTATCTTCTTATGTTGGTGCTGATATAATGGCTGGAATAGTAGCCATAGATTTTCAAAATAAGAGTCATCCTTCTATATTCATAGACATTGGTACAAATGGTGAAATAGTTACTATATGTGGCGGTAAGATGGCGGCATCTTCAACTGCTGCTGGTCCTGCTCTTGAAGGTATGAATATATCCTGTGGTATGAGAGCTGAGGAAGGTTCGCTAGATACCTTTGATATAGATGATGAGTTAAATATAAGTTATTCAACCATAGGAAATACTAGTGCAAAAGGTATCTGCGGTAGTGGACTTATTGACGTAGTTGCAGGTTTAGTTAAACGCAATGTTATTTTATCAACTGGAAGATTTAATAAAGACTTACCAGAGAAGATTAAAGATAGACTCAGCGATAAAAAATTTTATATTACTGATGATGTTTACATATCGCAAAAAGATATTAGAGAAGTGCAATTAGCTAAAGGAGCAATTGCTGCTGGGGTAACCATCCTTCTTAAGCAAATAAATACAAGTATAGAAAATATAGATGAAGTGGTAATAGCAGGAGCCTTTGGATATCATATAAACCCTGAAAGCATAAAAAATATAGGACTTATCCCGAAGGGATTTAAGGGCGAGATTACTTTTGTAGGGAATTCCTCTATTGAAGGTGCAAGAATTGCACTAGTTAACAAGGAGAAGCTTAAAGAGATGAGCAAGGTAAAGGAAAATATAGAGGTTGTAGAACTCTCCACTAGAGAAGATTTCCAGGATAGCTTCATAAGTGCTCTTAATTTTTAGTGCAGCAATATAAATTTTTAATAGCGTTATTATTCATATTTAAGGAACTACCATTTAAAAAGCAATAAAAATAACTCTTCTTATTCAATTTATCAGTATTTTTATTGGTGAGGTAATTTGCTTATTGAATATTGCCTAAAACTTATAAAAAATTAAATTAAAAAGGAGATATAAACATGAGCGATTTAAAAGAAAATTTAATTAAAGAATTATCTGATTCAGTTGTTGAAATGGAAGAAGAAAAGGTTGTTGAGGTTGCAAAAATGTCCATTGAAAATGGAATTAGTGCTTATGATGCAATTGATAAAGGTTTAGCAGATGGAATGAATAGAGCTGGTGTGCTTTATGAGGAGGAAGAATATTATATACCAGAATTATTAATGTGTTCAGATGCTATGTACGCTGGACTAGATGTTTTAAGACCTCATCTTGAAAAAAAGGATATTAATGATAAACATAAAGTTGTAATTGGTGTTGTTCAAGGAGATACACATGATATAGGAAAAAATTTGGTTAAAATAATGATGGAAACTGAAGGTTTTGATGTTATAGATATGGGTAGAGATGTGCCTCCTAGAGAATTTGTTAATAAAGCTAAGGAAGTTAAAGCAGATATTATTGTTCTTTCTACCCTTATGACAACTACAATGGAAGGAATGGCTGAAGTTATAAATATCCTAAAAGAAGAAGGATTAAAAGATAAGATTAAAGTTATGATTGGTGGAGGTCCTATTTCTCAGAGTTTTGCTACTAAAATAGGTGCTGATGGATATACCACAGATGCTTCAAAAGCAGCAAAATTTGCTAAAGATTTAGTAATTACAATATCAAAGGGAGATAAAACAGCTAAGGATAATGACAGCACTCTAGTACAGGGGGCATAAAAGATGATAGATCAAATGACACCCCTAGAAAGGGCTGTTGCATTAAGCAAGGGACAATTAGTAGACAGACTCCCTTGCAATCCTAATATAGCGAATGGAGTAGCTCGCATTCATGGATGCAAGATTTCAGAGTTTAATACAAATGGAAAAACTATTGCAGATGCACAAATTTCAGCATATAGACGATTTGGCATGGATGGAGTTAGAGTATTTACAGACTTATATGTTTGGGCAGAAGCTATGGGAGCAGAAGTTCATCTTCCAGAAGATAATACAGCAGATTTAGCAAGACCTGCAATAGATAATATTGAAGATATAAGTAAACTTAAAGTGGCAGATCCATTTAAAGATGGGAGACTTCCTGTTTTTGTAGATGCTATGAAATATTTAGTCGATGCACTCGGAAAAGAAGTGCCCTGTTCTGGTGGTGTTGTAGGACCTTTTTCAAATGCCTTCTTTTTAGTAGGAATAGAAAAGATGACAAAGCTATTTTTTAAAAATCCAGAAGCCATACATAAGCTTTGTGAAATTTCCCTTCAAAGCTGTATTGAATATGCAAAAGTAATTATTGATTTAGGCTTGACTCCTACTATATCAGAACCATTAGCATCCTGTACTATAATAAATCCAAAACATTTTGAAACTTTCTGTTTTCCTTATTTGAAAAGACTAATTGAATTCATTCAATCAAGAGGGAAAGGAACAGTGCTTCATATATGCGGAAAGACAGAAAAAATTTGGCCGGCAATAGGTAAATTAGCGTCCTCAGGCGTAGCTGGTTTTAGTATGGACAATATGGTAAACTTGGCTGAAGCTAAAGCAGCCTTAGGAGATAAAATGCGGATACTTGGTAATGTAGATCCATCTAATGTTATGTATGCTGGTACTCATAAGGAAATCAGAGATGCAGTTATTAATTGTGTGCTACAAGGGTATGATAGCCCAAAAGGGTATGCTATAATGTCTGGATGTAGTCTTCCAGTAGAGACACCACTGCAAAATATACAAATTATGATGGATACAGCTAGAGAAATTGGTTATCCTGTTGATATTGAAGAATTAAAGAATATTTTAAATTTTTTTGTATAATTTTTGTCAATCTGTTGGAATAGTATTGTATTATTAATTCAATATGGTATAATACATTAAGTAAAGTTTATAATAGATTTATTTTAACTGTTATAATTTGGGGTTAATTTTATATTTAAATTAAAGAAAAACTAATTCATTCATATCTTAATTACTTTTAAAATAGGAGATTATGTATATGAAAGAATTTAGTATTAACACAAATGTCTATTTTGGAGAAGGTTCTTTAGATAGACTAAAGGAGATTAAAAATAAAAGAGTACTAATTGTATGTGATAAATTTATGGAAACTTCAGGTGTAGCTGCAAAAATCCAAGAAAAACTTGTTGATTGTGAAGTAGCTATATACAGTGATATTGTACCTGATCCATCTGTAGAGATTATTGCTGCTGGTATTCAAAAGTTACAAAGTTGTAATGTACAAGTTATGATAGCTCTTGGTGGAGGTTCATCAATTGATGGAGCTAAGGCTATGAGAGAATATGCAAAAAAAGTTACTGGGGGAGTGTCTTCTATAGAGGATTTCTACGCTATACCTACTACAAGTGGTACAGGCTCTGAGGTAACTGAATATGCAGTAATTACAAATAAACAAGAAGGATTAAAATATGCTCTTGCAGATAAATCTCTTCTTCCAACAGTTGCTATTCTGGATCCTGAACTGGTAAAAACTGTACCTAAGGCTATAACTGTTGATACAGGAATGGATGTAATTACACATGCTATAGAGGCCTATGTTTCAAAGAATGCCACTGATTTTTCAGATGCTCTTGCAGAAAAAGCTCTCACTTTAGCTTTTAGATTTTTACCACAGGCTTATGCTGATGGAAACGATATAGTAGCAAGAGAAAAACTTCACAATGCGTCATGCCTTGCTGGTATGGCCTTTAATGCAGCTGGACTTGGAATTACTCATAGTATAGCTCATGCTGTTGGTGGGAAATTGCATATTTCTCATGGAAGAAGTAATGCTATTATACTTCCTTATGTCATTGAGTATAATGCTAATTTGAACAAATCGGCCTTTAGTGCTGAATATGACATAGCAGCTAAAAAATATCAAAGACTTGCAAAACTATTAAAGTTACATGCACCAAATGTACATATTGGTGTTAATAATCTAATAAAAAGCATTATAGAACTTAAAAAGACATTGACGATTCCAGCAACATTTAAAGAACAAGGTGCCGATATGAATTTGGCTCAAGCATCAAGAGAAGAAATTGTTAACGCGGCTCTTAATGATATATGTACAACAGCGAATCCTAGAGAAGCGACAAGAGAAGATTTATTAAAACTTTTAGATAAAGTTTTGGGATAAAAGATTGTATTTTATACCACCCATTTATGGGTGGTTTTTTTATATTTTTTCGAAAATATTGAAAAATTAGTTGAATTAAAATATAATTAAAAATATCAAAAATAAGGGGGATTTAGATGGAAAATGAATTGTATTCAATAGGAAAAGTCGGAGAAATATGCAAAATAACAAAAAAAGCACTAAGGTATTATGACAAAATGGGTATATTATCTCCTGATAAAGTAGCAGATGAAAGCGGTTACAGATATTATGGCAAGAAAAATTTATTATCTGTGCCAATAATAAAATATTATAAACAGAGTGGATTTAAACTAGAGGAAATGAGAGAGTTCTTAGAAGGAACAACTTATGATTTTTTTGATAAAAGCTTTAGAAAAAAGATTGATGAATTAAAAGAACTTGATAGAGAAATAAATTTAAAAATAAGATCCGTTAAAGATTGGCATGACCTTATAGTTGAAGCACAGATGGTAATTGAAAACAATGTTAGCAATGTTGCTATAAAATACATTGACAATCGTACCTTAATCTTTTTAGAGCAAGATTTTAAATATGATTATATGGATTCTATAGTTAATATAGAGTTTAATAATTATATTGATAGTATAAATAATGCAATAACAGGACCTGTAATTATATGTTTTCCATCTTTTGAAGATAAAATTAATGGAAAGTGTAACAAGATGAAAATAATGCAGGAGACTATTTTAAAGTGTAAAGAAGAAGAAAGCATTGAATTTGGGGGCTGTATAGTAGCTGCTTGTTATCACATAGGATCTCATGAAACAATTAATGAAACATATAAAAAAATACAAGCATGGACGGAAGAGTATGGTTATATATGTTCTGAGGAGTGCTATGAAAGATATGTAACAGATTATTGGACAACTAAAAATGTAGACAAATTTGTAACGGAAGTTTTAATTAAAGTCAGGAGAGAGAATTAAGTCTACGATGGTACGTAAAAAGTGCATGAAAGTTCTAACATTAAAATAAATGTTAGAACTTTCATGCACTTTTTACGTTAACACTTTCACATTGAAAACGTTGCCCTTAGGGTAAAGTATAAAGGGATATTAAAACGACAATACTGCCTATTTTGTAAATAAATTACAACATTACTAAGCAAAAAATATATTTTTGTAACTGGTATATTTTGCATTTGTTATCTAAAAGACTGATATAACTAATTTTATAAAGTTTGAATCATAGCTAAAATTATAAAGTTTTAAATTATTATAAGGTTTTAAATTATATAAGAATATATATTGACTTTACCCTATAGGGAACGGCCTATAATTTACTTAAGAGTAACATACCTACAAGATATAAAATGAAAAGTTTTCAATAATTTAAAAATAAAATGTCCCCAATTATAACAATCCCAAAATATATTCAGTTATAAATTTCTATTTAGTTAAAAAAGTATTAAGCGTATAAGCGAAAGGGGTTTTATTTTATGAAGGAAGTTTCCCAAAAGGTAGACTTAGAAGCAATTCGTGCAAAAAACAAATTATCATCGGATTTCTTAAGAAAAGGTATTACAATTGCTCTTTTTTCAGGTCTTATGTACGGATTCTACTCAGCCTTTTTAACACTAGGGATGACAAAAGGAGTTTGGGGTGACTGGTATGGTGTCAATACAGCAGGTTTATCAGCCTTAGTTATTACATATGTACTTGGTGCTCTTGGTAGTGCTGTAAACGATACCTGTAGTGCTGTTTGGGCAATGGGTTATGCAGCAATTAAAGGTAAACTTGGAGATTTCTTTAGATGTCTTAAAACTAAGCCAGGTGCTGTAATGATATTAGCTGCTCTTATTGGAGGACCAATATCAAGTACCGCTTATGTTGTAGCTTTAAAAATGGCTGGTTCAATTGTTATTCCAATTACAGCTCTTTGTCCAGCTATCGGCGCTATTCTAGGAAGAATATTATTTAAACAAGAATTAAATAAACGTATGATGCTTGGTATTGTTATCTGCGTTTTATCTAGTTTCATGATTGGTAGTACTAGTATCAGTGGAGATGCCCCAAAGGGAATGTTCTTTGGGCTTTGTATCGCATTTATTGCAGCACTTGGATGGGGATTTGAAGGTTGTGTGGCTGGATATGGTACATCTATGATCGACTCAGAAATCGGTATCACAATCCGTCAAGCAACATCAGGACTTTCAAACTTAATAATATTAGTACCTGTATTTGGAATGATATTTGGTGACGGCATTAAATCCTCAGCTGGTTTAGCTGTTCAAGCATTCACAAGTGGACCTGCAATGATATGGTTTGCCTTAAGTGGTCTCTGTGCTTTTGTTTCCTACATGAGCTGGTATAACGGTAACAGTATGTGTGGTGCTGCTCTTGGTATGGCTTGTAATGGCACATTCTCCTTCTGGGGTCCGTTCTGCTGTTGGATAGTTCTTGGAGTAATAAGTGGTATGGATGGATGGGCATTACCTCCAATCGTTTGGATTGCTGCTGTAACAATGATGTTCGGAATTCTTGTAATAGCTATGAATCCATTGGATTTATTCAGAAAGAAGGAGGTAGGAGCAAATGAAGCCGCTTAATTATGCAATTTTAAAATATTTTACAAAGGTTGATGAAGCTTGTGCTGATGATGTTATAAATGCTTTAAAGGGAGAGTATGGCAGCTTTAAGGCTTTAAATAAGAAAGCAGTAATAACAGCTTTAATGACAGCAGAAGCAAATGGTCTCATTGAAGAAACAAGATTTGAATTAGATGAAAATAAGGAACTAAAGGTTTACTATCATGCACATGCAGAAGGTGCTGCTACTATAAATAAATATATTAAAGACTAAAATAGGCAGTATAGTTTACCAAAAATATATATGAGATGAGAATAAGGAAGGAGGACTTGAAAGTGAGATATTATGGGAATGAGGCTTTAGGTCTTGTAGAAACAATAGGATTAGTTCCTGCACTTGAGGCTGCAGACAAAATGCTTAAAGCAGCTAATGTGGAATTAATTTCATATGAAAATGTTGGTTCAACGCTTGTAACTATTATGGTAAAAGGTGATGTAGGTGCAGTAAGAGCTGCTGTAGAAGCAGGTGCTGAGGCAGCGGCAGCTATTGGTAAATTAACAGCGCATAATGTTATGCCGCGTCCTATTAGAGCAGTTGGAGATATTGTTTCAGTACACGATATTGATTTATAAAAGATAGAAGGGAAAGGATATACATATGGCAAGATATGAAGCTTTAGGGTTAATTGAAACTTTTGGTTTGGTTTTTGCTTTAGAAGCAGCAGATGCTATGTGCAAAGCAGCAAATGTTGAACTTATAGGATATGAAAATGTTGCATCAGGATATATATCTGTATTAGTTAAAGGAGATGTTGGTGCTTGTAAAGCAGCTGTAGAAGCTGGTGTTGCAGCAGTTGAAGGAATGGAAGGTGGAAATCTTTATAGTTCCATAGTTATTCCAAGTCCACACCCAGATCTTGAAAAAATAATAAAAAGATATGCTATTACAAATCTTGTAACAGAATAAAACGTGAAATTTTCCTAAAAGGAGGAGAGAAAAGTGAATATTATCGATAACGATTTACTCTCCATGCAGGAAGCCAGAATTCTTGTTGAAAATGCTCGTGAGGCGCAAAAAAAACTAGCAACCTTCCCACAAGAAAAACTTGATGAGATAGTTGAAGCTATGGCTGAAGAGATTGAAAAACATTTAATGGAACTTGCGAAAATGTCTAATGAAGAAACTGAATATGGAAAGTGGGAAGATAAGTATATCAAGAATCGCTTTGTATGCAAGTATCTGAAAAGTAGACTTAAGGATATGAAATGTGTAGGTATCATTAATGAAGATAAAGTGAACAGTACAATGGATGTTGGAGTGCCAATGGGTGTTATTATAGCCTTTTGCCCATCAACTAGTCCTGTTTCTACAACTATATATAAGGCATTAATTGCAATTAAATCAGGAAATGCGATTATATTTTCACCTCATCCAAGAGCTAAAAATACAATTTTTAAAACAATTGATATTTTGATTAGAGCTGCGGAGAGAGCAGGACTTCCAGAAGGTACTCTTGCATATCTACATACAGTAACTAAAAGCGGTTCATTAGAACTTATGAATCATAAAGATACTTCTCTCATAATGAATACAGGAGTTCCAGAAATACTAAAAGCAGCTTATAAATCTGGTAAACCAGTAATTTATGGAGGCAATGGAAACGGTCCAGCTTTTATAGAGCGTACAGCGGATATAAAACAAGCTGCCAAAGATATTATTGACAGCAAGAATTTTGATTATGGAGTTGTATCTGCCGCTGAACAATCAATTGTTGTTGACAGTTGCATTGTAGCGGAAGTAAAAGAAGAGCTTAAAAAGAACGGTGCATATTTTATGACAGAAGAAGAAGCGGAAAAGTTAGCATCTATATTCTTTTATAAAGATGGAAGCCCAGACTTAGAGATGATTGGAAAATCACCACAATTCCTGGCTAAAAATGCTGGCTTTACTGTTCCAGAAGATACAAAGGTCCTTATCTCCAAGCAGAAATTTGTTTTTCAAAAAAATCCTTACTCAAGAGAAAAGCTTTGTCCTGTACTAGCTTTTTATATAGAAGAGGACTGGATGCATGCTTGTGAAAAGTGTATAGAATTATTGCTTAGTGAGAGACAGGGACATACACTCATCATACATTCAAAGGATGAGGAAGTAATTCGCCAATTTGCACTAAAAAAACCTGTTGGAAGAGTGCTTGTTAACACTCCAGGAACTTTTGGAAGTATGGGAGCAACTACAAACTTATTTCCTTCAATGACTTTAGGCAGTGGTTCTGCAGGGGATGGAATGACTTCGGATAACGTTTCGCCTATGAACTTAATATATCTGCGCAAAGTTGGATATGGAGTTCGCAGCGTAGAAGAACTTACTAAAACCGTAAACACTGAAGGAAATAAATTAAATACAAAAGATGAAGATAACCTTAAGTTATTAGAGAATGTCTTAAGGAAAATTATGAAGGACTTAAAATGAGCAGAGAACTCAAATCTTTGATTTGTAGTGAATCGCTTACTCATTCGACTAATAAGGAGAAGGAGTTTCATTTAAAAAATAAGTTAAAGAATGTGAGGTAATAAATTGGATATTCGTGAATTTTCAAATAAATTTATGGAAGCTACTAGGAACTTGTCTGAAGAAGAACGTGCTGGTTTAATGAAAATGTTTGAAAAAGTTTCTAAAGAAATAGTAAAAGAAGAACCAGCTCATACACATGTTGCAGTTGACAATAATGGTCAAATTCCAGATGGAATAACAGAACGTTTAGTTAAGTTGAAGGAAACTTATTTAAAACATGTTCCAACTATAACAACTCACCGTGCAAGAGCTATTACTGAAATAGCTAAAGAAAACCCTGGTATTCCTAAATCAGTTTTACGTGGTAAATGTTTTAAACACTGCTGCGAAACTGCACCACTTGTAATTCAAGATAACGAACTTATCGTTGGAGCACCAAATGGACAGCCTCGTGCAGGAGCATTTTCTCCTGATATAGCTTGGAGATGGATGGTAGATGAAATTGATACAATAGGAAATCGTCCACAAGACCCATTCTATATATCAGAAGAAGATAAGAGAGTTATGCGTGAAGAGTTATTCCCATTTTGGAAGGGAAAATCTGTTGATGAGTTCTGCGAAGATCAGTACCGTGAAGCTGGAGTATGGGAACTTTCAGGTGAATCCTTTGTTTCAGATTGTTCATATCACGCAGTAAATGGCGGAGGAGACTCTAACCCAGGATATGACGTTATCTTAATGAAAAAAGGTATGCTTGATATAAAGCGAGAATCAGAAGAAAAATTGACTCACCTTAGCTATGAAAATCCAGAAGATATAGATAAAATCTACTTCTATAAGTCATTAATAGATACTGCTGAGGGTGTTATGATATACGCTAAACGTATGTCAGACTACGCAGCTGAGCTTGCTGCAAAGGAAACTAATCCTAAGCGTAAGGCTGAGTTACTAAAGATTTCTGAAGTAAATGCTAGAGTACCAGCACATAAGCCAAGTACTTTCTGGGAAGCAATACAAGCAGTTTGGACTATAGAATCATTACTTGTAGTTGAAGAAAATCAAACAGGTATGTCCATAGGACGTGTTGACCAATACATGTATGAATTCTACAAAAATGATTTAGAAGATGGACGTATGACTGATTTTGAAGCTTTTGAATTAGCAGGTTGTATGCTTATAAAAATGTCTGAAATGATGTGGATAACAAGTGAAGGTGGTTCTAAATTCTTCGCAGGTTACCAACCATTCGTTAATATGTGCTTAGGTGGTGTTACTAGAGAAGGTCGTGATGCTACAAACGAATTAACATACCTTTTAATGGATGCAGTTCGTCATGTTAAAATATATCAACCATCTTTAGCATGTCGTATACACAAAGGATCACCACAGAAATATCTTAAAAAGATAGTTGAAGTTATTCGTGCAGGCATGGGATTCCCAGCATGTCACTTTGACGATGTTCATATAAAAATGATGTTAGCTAAAGGTGTTTCTATAGAAGACGCAAGAGATTACTGCTTAATGGGCTGTGTTGAGCCTCAGAAGTCAGGAAGATTATATCAATGGACTTCTACAGGATACACTCAATGGCCTATATGTATAGAACTTGTGCTTAACCATGGTGTGCCACTATGGTATGGCAAGCAAGTATGCCCTGACATGGGAGACTTAAGCAGCTTTAAAACTTACGAGCAGTTTGAAGCAGCTGTTAAAGAGCAAATTAAATATATTACTAAATGGACAAGTGTTGCTACAGTAATTTCTCAACGTGTTCACAGAGATCTTGCACCAAAGCCACTTATGTCTATGATGTATGAAGGCTGTATGGAAAAAGGTAGAGGAGTAGAAGCAGGTGGAGCTATGTATAACTTCGGACCTGGAGTAGTATGGAGTGGTCTTGCTACTTATACAGATTCTATGGCAGCTATAAAGAAGTTAGTATTTGAAGATAAGAAATACACTTTAGAAGAAATGAACGAAGCTTTAAAAGCTGACTTTGTTGGATATGAAAAACTAAGAAAAGATTGTTTAGAAGCACCTAAGTATGGTAACGATGATGATTATGCAGATTTAATTGCTGCTGATTTAATCAACTTTACTGAACAAGAGCACCGTAAATATAAGACATTATATTCAGTACTTAGCCATGGTACTTTATCAATCTCAAACAACACTCCATTTGGCCAGTTAACTGGAGCTACTGCAAATGGACGTAAAGCATGGTTACCTTTATCAGATGGTATAAGTCCATCTCAAGGATCAGATTATAAAGGACCTACTGCTATAATTAAGTCTGTTTCTAAAATGTCTTGTGAAGATATGAACATAGGTATGGTTCATAACTTCAAGTTAATAGCTGGGCTTCTTGATACACCAGAAGGTGAACAGGGAATCATTACATTATTACGTAGTGCATGTGCCCTTCAGCTTGGAGAAATGCAGTTCAACTATTTAGATAACAATACTCTACTTGAAGCTCAAAAGCATCCAGAGCAATATCGTGATTTAATAGTTCGTGTTGCTGGATATAGTGCATTCTTTGTTGAGTTATGTAAAGATGTTCAAGATGAAATCATCAGCAGAACTGTGCTTACACACTTCTAAATTAAAGGACATATATTAAAAATCAAGGTAAATAAAATTGGAGAATGAAGAATATGAGCAATGGAACTTTAGGTATAATCGAACGAAAAGCGACGATTTTTAATATACAAAAATACAATATGTATGATGGAGATGGAGTAAGAACTTTAATATTTTTTCAGGGTTGCCCTCTTAGATGTAAATGGTGTGCAAATCCTGAGGGATTAATTAAAAAACATAGGGTTATGCTTAAAAGTAATTTATGTGTTGACTGCGGGGCATGTGTTTCTGTGTGCCCTGCAGGGATACACACTATCTCCAAGGAAACCTTAAAGCATGAGGTTAACCATGATATTGATTGTATTGGATGCGGTAAGTGTAAGGATGCCTGCCTTAAATCTGCTATATCGATAGTTGGAGAAGTAAAGACCATCTCTGAACTTTTAAAAATCGTAGAAGAAGATAGAACTTTTTATGAAATTTCTGGTGGCGGAGTCACATTAGGTGGCGGTGAAGTTTTAATGCAGCCTGAAGCAGCAAGCAGTTTATTGATGGCATGTAAGCAAGAGGGAATAAACACTGCAATTGAAACATGTGGTTACGCAAAACTGGAATCAGTACTTAAGGTCGCGGAGTTCACAGATTTATTCCTATTTGACATTAAGCATATTGATTCAGATAGACATTTTCAGTTAACTGGTGTGAGAAATGAATTGATTTTAGATAATCTTAAAGAATTACTTCGCCGCAAATATAATGTAAAAATTCGTATGCCATTACTTAAAGGCTTAAATGATCACCAAGAAGACATTGAGAGAACAATGGAATTTTTAAAGCCATATAAAGATTACAGAAACTTTAAGGGAATTGATCTACTTCCATATCATAAAATGGGTGTAAATAAATACAACCAATTAGGAATGGAATATCCTATAAAAAATGATCCAAGCTTAACAGATGAAGATTTAGATAGAATAGAAAGCTGGATTAAAAAATACGATTTATCTGCAAAAGTAATTCGTCATTAAATAATTTTCAAATAGATAATTAAGATGGAAGGTAAGGTTTATGGGAGATTTTTCTGATAGAGATATACAGCGTATTATACAAGAGTCAGTTCCAGGGAAACAGATTACTATAGCTCATGTTATTGCATCGCCAATGCCTGATATATATGAACGTCTAGGAATTGATGAAAGGGGAGCAATAGGTATTTTAACTCTTTCTCCCTATGAAAGTGCTATTATTGCGGCAGATATTGCTACAAAGGCTTCTGATGTACAAATTGGATTCCTTGATCGTTTTACAGGTTCTGTTGTAATAAACGGTGATGTTCAAAGTGTTGAAACAGCACTTTGCGCAGTAAATGATACGCTAAAGAGTATGCTTGGATTTACTCCTGCTCCCATTACAAGAACATGAGAAAAAAACGCATAATGGTAATTGGACCTTCAAGATGCGGTAAAACTACATTAGTTAATGCATTGAATGATTATGATGGTCCGTTAAGGCGAACACCAGATTTAATTTATGGTAAAAATACCATTGATGTTCCAGGCTCCTATTTAGAGAATACATGGATGTATAAACATATAATTGCAGCATCCCAGGATGCATCTCATGTACTTATATTGGTTGATCAATCCAATTGTACAGAAATATATTCTCATGGATTTGCAAAATCTTTTAGATGTCCTGTAATTGGAGTGATAACAAAGTGTGATTTAATGCCTGAAAATGAAGAGAAATCTTTGAGACAGCTAAAGAATATAGGAGTAACGGAACCATATTTTCATATTAGTTTTGAAGTGGGAACAGGAATTGATGCCTTAAAGAAGTATTTATTTGAAAAAGGTAAGGAGTAAAGGTCGATGATCAAATTTATTACCGAAGAGTATTTAAGAGATTTATATAGAAAAGAACCTTTTAATACCTACAAATTACAACAGGGACAGCGGCTTACACCTGGAGCAGCTCAATATTTGTCTGATAAAAGGATAAAAATTACTGATGATTCAAAACCAAAGGAAAAGAATCAGACAAAAGCTGTAAAAGCGGCAGAAAGCATAAAAGAAGTGGGAAACAGTAACTTAATTTTAAAAAAGAAGCTTTGTTGTAAATTGAAATCCATAGAGGCAGCATTCCTTGTTACTAGTAGTGAGATATTAAAAGGAGATATTGTTCTAGCACAAAATATCATAACTTTGGGCAGAAAAATATCAAATATTAGAAATGTTGTGAGTGGAATGGGTACTCTTGAACCTATTTATTGCAAAGAGTGTACAGGCATAAATTCATTAAATTTTACAACTGAACTCCAAGATTGTTTTGAAATAACAGAATTCCATATGCAGCTTGAAAAAGGCACTGCTATCTTAAAATTGCATACACTTCGCTGTGCTTTGAGAGAATTACAGTTTGAAATAATGGATACTTACCAAAATGATGATGACAGTTTAAAAAATAAAATTGATGAAAATCTTAATTCAATAATTAATTCGCTGTCTCAATTGATTTGTTCAGCAGTGGGAGGAAAAGAATGTCAGAGAAAAATTTAACTTTTGAATATTGCGATAGAATGATTCAGAAGTTTGAAGAAGTTGTAGAAAAACCAATTCTTAATAAATCTTCTGTTTATTATACAGGTGTAGACCTAGGTACTGCATGTGTGGTACTGGCAGTTTTAGATGAAAACTATGAGCCTGTTGCAGGCGCATATAGGTATGCAGATGTAGTGCGTGATGGTATGGTTGTTGACTATATTGGAGCAGTTAGGATTGTTAGAGAGCTTAAACAGGAAATTGAGGAAAAACTTAATACTGAACTTCTTTATGCTGCTGCTGCAATTCCACCAGGAACGGATGCCTTAGATTCTGGAGCAATTAAAAATGTAGTTCAGGCTGCGGGATTTGAGCTTACGTGCCTTTTAGATGAACCTACTGCTGCTAATAATGTACTTAAAATTAAAAATGGTGCAGTGGTAGATGTTGGCGGCGGAACAACAGGAATATCAATTTTAAAGGATGGAAAAGTTATCCATGTTGTTGACGAACCTACAGGTGGAACTCATTTTTCATTAGTTCTTTCAGGTGCATATGGAATGCCTTTCAATGAGGCAGATAAATTCAAAAGAGATAACAAGAACCATAAAGAAATTTTACCAATATTAAAGCCAGTAGTGGAAAAGGTAGCATCAATTATTAATTATAATATTAAGGATTATGATGTGAAGGAAATTTCCTTAGTAGGTGGTACTTGCTGCCTTACAGGAATTGAAGAAATTATTGGAAAACAGACAGGAGTATATACTCATAAACCTAAGAATCCTATGTTTGCCACACCACTTGGAATAGCATTAAGCTGTACTCAGGATATTATAGAGTAATAAGGAGGGAGTTTAAAAGTGGATTTTAGAATTATAAAATCACCTTCCCCAAGCACTAAAGATATTCTTAGAAGAAGAATGGGTGGAAATTGTAAAACGGACTTAGACAGCAGTGATGCAATAGGACTTGTACAAGGCAAACTTATTGATATGATTTATGCTGCAGATATTGCTGAGAAAGCTGTTGGAGTTACCGTTGAAGATATTAGAGGATTATGCCCTCAGCATATGGTTCTAATTGGGATTTTTGGTGACACAGCATCCGTTGAAGCTGCATTAAATGAAATTAAATTAAAAATGAAAGAGGTAAAAGCAATATGATAGCAGCAAGACTTATTGATACTGTATGGGCAACTAGAAAAGCAGAATCACTTAATGGACTTAAATTTATGCTTGCAGAGGAAATTGGTGGAACTGATTCAGGAAGAAGATTTATTGTAGTGGATAACATTAGTGCAGGTATCGGTGATAGAGTTATAGTTACTACTGGATCTTCTGCTAGAAGAATGTTAGGAAATGATGATATTCCTGTAGATGCAGTTGTTGTTGGAATAATTGATGCAGATTGTAATTTTGGATAAGTTCAGGATCCATAAGAATTAATAATTCCTATGAATCATAGAGAACTGCAAAGGAGGTAAAAATGAATCTTCTTGAAATGGTTAGAGAAGCCGGTGTTATTGGTGCAGGTGGTGCAGGGTTTCCTACACATGCAAAGCTAACATCAAAATCGGAATATATAC
This sequence comes from Clostridium nitrophenolicum, assembly GCF_055391695.1. NCBI lineage: Bacteria > Bacillati > Bacillota > Clostridia > Eubacteriales > Clostridiaceae > Clostridium > Clostridium nitrophenolicum. Next base: position 2,951,613 of record NZ_AP042469.1, on the reverse strand, counting down.
TCCTTAATGGAGCTGAGTGTGAACCTTTGCTGAGGGTGGATCAGCAGTTGATGGAGTTATTTCCAGATGAAATAATTAAAGGGTTTGAAGCAGCAGGAAAATTAGTTGGAGCTAGGAAAGCTCTTATAGGTATTAAAGGAAAGCACAAAAAAGTGATTTCAATTCTGAAAGAAAGGATTGAGGCACTGCAGGTAGGCGATTTTGTTGAAGTGAAAGAGCTTCCAGATATTTATCCGGCAGGTGATGAACAGGTTCTAGTTTATGAACTTACAGGTAGAGTTGTTCCTGAAGCAGGTATTCCAATCCAGGTTGGATGTGTAGTAGTGAATTCAGAAACGGCATTAAATATTTACCATGCTTCCAAGGGAGAGCCGGTTACAGAAAAATATATCACAATTGCAGGAGATATTCCTAAACGATTGACCGTAAAGGTACCGATAGGAACACCTATTATAGATGTATTAAAGCTTAGCGGAATAGAAAATTTTGATAACTATGCAGTTATTGATGGCGGACCTATGATGGGATCTGTGATGAGTAGTATAGATGGGTATATTACAAAGAAAAACAAGGGATTTGTAATTTTGAAAAAACAGCATTTTCTTATTCGTAAGAAATCTATGAATATAGAACAGACAAGAAGAGTAAATAGAGCTTCCTGTGAACAGTGCCGTATGTGTACAGATATGTGTCCTCGTTATCTTATTGGACATAATGTGCAGCCTCACAAGATGATGAGAGCTTTAAATTATGCATTAACAGATGTTGAAGGGCAGAAGAGTGCACAGCTATGCTGTCAATGTAATTTATGTGAATTGTTCTCCTGTCCAGCAGGGCTTTATCCCAAATCTGCAAATCTCTATTTTAAAGGGAAATTGGCAGAACAGAATATAAGGTATAAACCGATGAAGTCAGAGTTCACTGCCAGCAAAAATCGTGAATATCGATTGGTTCCAAGTAAGCGCCTTATAGCTAGGCTAGGTTTGCATGATTTTGATGAGCCAGCTCCTATGATAGAAGTTGAAATAAAGCCTGAATTGGTGCACATTGCAAGAAGACAGCATGTAGGGGCACCTGCAGTGACCATTGTTAATGCTGGCGATCATGTGAAGTTGGGACAGATAATAGGGAAAATTCCTGAAGAAAGTTTGGGTGCTGCAATTCACGCAAGCATTTCAGGAACTGTTGTGGAAAGTGGAAATGATTTTATTACTATAAGGAGGGACTGATATGGCGAAAGCAATAGGAATGGTTGAATTTACAAGTATTGCACGTGGTATATATGCAGCAGATCAGATGGTAAAAACCGCTGATGTGGAAATAGTAACAGCTAGCTCTGTTTGTCCAGGTAAATATATTGCTATTATTCAAGGTGATGTTGCAGCGGTTCAGGATTCAGTCAGTGTTGGTGAAAGGTTGGCAGAAGAATTCTTGATTGATTCTATTATTATACCAAATGTCAGCCCTGAAGTATTCCCAGCAATAACAGGTGCAACAATGCCAGATAGAATTCAGGCTTTAGGAATTATAGAGTTTTTCTCCTTAGCAACTATGGTTATTGCTGCTGACGCAATTATGAAAGCTGCTGAATTACATCCTTTAGAACTTCGATTGGGAACAGGACTGGGCGGTAAGTCATTTTTCACTTTTACTGGAGACGTGGCTGCAGTTCAAACCGGTGTTGAAGCAGGAAAGGCTATTGCAGAACAAAAAGGTCTGCTGGTAAATGCTGAAGTTATACCTTCGGTGTCCGACAGACTGATAGAATCGCTGTTCTAATAAGCAGACATCCAAAATCTTAAGTAGATATCCCAATATGAATGAAAGGAAGTGATAAATTGAAAAAATTAATATGTGCAAAAGATATTGAAGCATTAATATTAAAGGGAGAAAAAGTATTTTGTGTAGATGGCAGTGAAATAATTACACCATCAGCTCAAGACCTTGCAAAAAACAATGGAATAGTATTTACTACAAAAGCTTTAGAACCTAAAGTACAGCAGATTGATGCTAAAAAACCTCTAAGCATAGAGGGAATGGACAGCGAAATGATGCTTAACATCTTTAAAGCAATGATGGACAAAGGTCTTTTAGAGCAAATGATTGAATGCTTAAAAGGAAAAAATCTTCCATATGAAGCTGATAAGGATTCTAGTGGACTTAAAGTTGTTAGAGGAAGCTCAGTAAAAATGGATGTATTTGATACTGGTAATCCAGATAACAAAGTTTATTTTCAAGAACTAGTAAGTAAAGAAGAATCAAAAATGAGTGCTGGATTTTTAATTATTGAAAATTCAAAGTTTGATTGGGAATTAACTTATGAAGAACTTGACTATGTTATTGAGGGAACTTTAACAGTAGAAATCAATGGAAAGACATATACAGCTCATGCTGGAGATGTGTTATTTGTACCATCTGGTTCTAAAGTAGTTTGGGGTTCACCAGATAAAGCTAGGGTATTCTATGCAACCTATCCAGCAAACTGGGCGGATCTTTTATAGAAGACTAGGAGGATAAACCTATGCAAGCGCTTGGTTTAATAGAAACAAAAGGATTGCTTGCAGCTATTGAGGCAGCCGATACGATGGTGAAATCAGCAGATGTAAGTATTATTGAAAAAACCTATGTAGGTGGCGGTCTTGTTACAATTTCAATTACAGGTGATGTAGGTGCAGTACAAGCATCTATAGAAGCTGGAGTAGCAGCTGTTAAAAAGCTCCATGAAGAACTTTTAGTTTCACAGCATGTAATTCCACGTCCTCATCAGGAATTGGAAAGTATAATTGGACCTAAAAATCCAGAAGACTCAGTATCAAGTGAAGATATAGATAATAAAGATGTAGAAAATGAAGACAGCCTAGATGATGTAGAAGAAACAAAAGATGCAGAAGTAGAAGATGTAGAAAAAGCTGAAGATAATATTGAAAAAGATCAAGATACTTTAGAGTCAGATAAAATTCATAGGGTAAATTTAGATAATCTACATAAAGATGATGTAGATGAGTTAGTAAGTAAAAATGGTATAGAGAAAGCCCTTTTCATCTTATCTAAGTTAAAGGTTGTTAAACTTAGAAATCTAGCTCGTGAATACAAAGATTTTGTAATTACAGGCAGAGCAATTTCAAAGGCAGATAAAAATTTATTAATTGCTAAATTTAAACTATATTATGAGAAAAAATAGCTATTTTTAAGGCTATGAAAGGAAGTATGAAACAATGGAAAACTTTGATAAGGATTTACGCTCAATACAGGAAGCTAGAAATCTTGCTAGGCTTGGAAAAGTAGCAGCTAATAAAATTGCTGATTATACTGAAGAGCAAATTGATAAAATTTTACGTAATATGGTTAGAGTTGCAGAAGAAAACGCTGTTTGTTTAGCTCAAATGGCAGTTGAAGAAACAGGTTTTGGTAAAGTTGAAGATAAGACTTTCAAAAACCAGTTAGCATCTACAATACTATATGATTCAATTAAAGATATGAAAACTATCGATGTAATTAGAGAAGACGAAGTAAATAAGCTTATAGAGATTGCTGAACCAGTTGGTTTAGTTATGGGTATAGTACCTTCAACAAACCCAACATCTACAGCTATTTTCAAAGCTATGATCTCAATTAAATCCCGTAATGCTATAGTGTTCTCACCACACCCATCTGCTGCAAAATGTACAACTAAAGCAGTTCAATTAATGCATGATGCTGCTGTTGCTGCTGGTGCACCAGAGAATGTTATAACTGCAGTAAGTATTCCAACAATTGGAGCTACAAATGAACTAATGAAAAGCAATGAAGTTGCTATAATAATAGCTACAGGTGGTCCAGGAATGGTTAAAGCTGCTTACAGCTCAGGAAAGCCAGCTCTTGGTGTTGGTGCAGGAAACTCTCCAGCATACATAGAAAGAACTGCTGATGTAGAGAAAGCTGTTAGAAACATCATGGCAAGTAAGACTTTCGATAATGGTACAATCTGTGCTTCAGAGCAATCAATAATCTGTGAAGAATGCAACGAAGCTAGAGTTATTGAAGAGTTCAAAAAGCAGGGTGGATACTTCATGACAAAAGAAGAAACTGATAAAGTTTGTAGATTATTATTCAAAAATGGACATGCTATGAACGCTAAGTTTGTTGGAAGAAGCCCACAAGTTATTGCAAGTGCTGCAGGAATTAGCATTCCAGAAGGAACAAGAGTACTTATAGGAAGACAAAATGGAGTAGGAGAAGGTAATCCATTATCCTTCGAAAAACTTACAACAGTTCTTGGTTTCTATACAGTAAAAGATTGGCACGAAGCATGTGAATTAAGTATCGCATTACTTCAAAATGGAATTGGTCACACAATGAGTCTTCATACTGAAGATAGAGATATAGTTATGAAGTTTGCTAAAAAGCCAGCTTCACGTATTCTTGTTAATACTGGTGGTACTCAAGGTGGAACAGGTGCAAGCACAGGACTTAATCCTTCCTTCACTTTAGGCTGCGGTACATGGGGAGGAAGCTCAGTATCTGAGAACGTTACTCCTGAACACCTTGTAAACATTAAGAGAGTTGCTTATGGTATAAAAGATTGTGCAGCATTAGCAGCGAATACTCCAGCTACAAACTGTGCAAAAACTACTGAAGGTTATCATGGAGCTCAAAACTCATTTATGAACATGAGCCCAGCTCAAATTGCAGCGGCTGCAGCAGCTTTAACTAAGGCTAATGACTGTGCTAAAAATACTAATACTTGCGCTAGCAATGAAGGTTTAAAAAATGATGAAATTGCAGACTTAGTTAACCAAATAGTTGCCGCTATTAAGGAGGCAAACTAATGGAAAATTATGAAGCAGTATTAAAGCTTTTGTTAGAAGCAGTTAAAAATAAAGAAGTAAATACTGCAGCTTCTGGGAATCCATATGAGATTCCAGTAGGGATTTCTAATAGACATATACATCTTTCAGAAAAGGATTTAGAAGCTCTATTTGGTAAGGGTTATAAGCTTGAGAAACTTAAAGATCTATCTCAACCTGGACAATATGCTTGCAAGGAAGTTGTAACAATCTGCGGACCAAAGGGTGCAATTGAAAAAGTTAGAATACTTGGACCTGTAAGAAGTAAAACTCAAGTTGAAGTATTAACTGGAGACTGCATTAAACTTGGAGCAGCAACACATGTAAGACTATCAGGCGACTTAAGTGGAACACCTTCCATAACTTTAGTTGGACCAAAAGGTTCTGTTCAAATTGAAGAAGGATTACTAGTTGCACAAAGACATATTCACATGACACCTGAAGATGCTAAAAATTTAGGAGTACATGATGGAGAGGTAGTATCAATAAAATTTGATAATTTAAGAGGTGGAATATACAGCAATGTAGCTGTTAGAGCTAACGATGCTTCAAAGCTTGAATGCCATCTTGATATTGAAGAAGCTAATGCTATGGGCATTACGTCAAAATCAAAAATAACAATAGTAAAATAAAAAACTAATAAAAAATAAAGTTTATAATAAAAAATTTAAATATAAAAATAAAAGATATTTAGGAGGATTTTAAAATGAAATATGATGCATTAGGAATGATAGAAACTAAAGGATTGGTAGGAGCTGTAGAGGCAGCAGATGCTATGGTTAAGGCAGCAAACGTATATTTAATAGGTAAAGAATATGTTGGAGGCGGACTTGTAACTGTTATGGTTAGAGGAGATGTTGGAGCTGTTAAAGCTGCTACAGATGCTGGTGCTGCTGCAGCACAACGTGTTGGAGAATTAATATCAGTACACGTAATACCAAGACCACATTCAGAGGTTGAAGTAATTCTTCCATCAAATAAAGAAGCTGCAAAATAAGATACTTTAGATAAACTAATGTTTTTCTAGAAATTAGTATAGGAATTTATTTCCTATACTAATTTTTATATTTTTGATAGGAAATTAAAAAAATTTATCCCATAAAAATGCTTTAGAAGTTTAAGTAATAGCAAAGGAGATGTGTGTATATATGATAGAGGAATTTGAAAAGTATTTGCTATACAAGGAGCATAAAAGTTTAAGTACAGTTAAGACATATTCAAGATGTGTTGAACAATTTATAAATTGGTACTATAGCTGCAAAAATGAAGAAATTTCGAAATTGGATAGGGAAACGAGTAAAGAGTACAAAGACTATTTAGTGCTCGTAGAGAAGGAAACAGCGCAAACTATAAATGTTAAACTCTGTGCATTAGCTATGCTTAGTAGGTTTTTCTATCATAAAAATCCGCCTAGGAATTATATTGTAAGAAAAAAATATAATAAACGTATTATTAATTGTTCAAACTAATTTAGGGGTTTAAGAGAAAAGAGAGGTATTAACAATGAACACATCATCAAAAATAACAGAATTTGTGGGAACAGCAATTGGAGATACCATTGGCTTAGTTATAGCTAATGTTGATTATTTTCTTCATGAAAAAATGGGATTAGATAAAAAATATCGTTCTATAGGAATAATTAGTTCAAGAATAGGGGCAGGCCCTCATATTATGGCAGCAGACGAGGCTGTAAAAGCTACTAATACAGAAGTAATAACTATTGAAATGCCAAGAGATACAAAGGGTGGAGCAGGGCATGGCTCTTTGATAATTCTAGCAGCAGAAGACGTATCAGATGCAAGAAGAGCTGTAGAAGTTGCTCTTAAAGAATTAGATAGAACTTTTGGAGATGTTTATGTATGTGATTCAGGGCACTTAGAACTTTCCTATACTGCAAGAGCAAGCTTGGCATCAGAAAAAGCATTTGGTGCCCCACTTGGAAAGGCCTTTGGAATAATTGCCAGTGCTCCAGCTGGTATCGGTTTAGTAATGGCAGATACAGCAATGAAAACTGCAAATGTTGAGCTGGTAACATATGCAAGTCCAGGTGCAGGAACAGCACACACAAATGAAGTAATTATAACAATTACTGGAGATTCAGATGCTGTTAGGCAATCAGTAATAGCTGCAAGAGAAGTTGGCTTATCTTTATTGAAAATAATGGGACAAGAGCCTCAATCTGTTACTAAACCATATATTTAACAGAGGGTGTTATTACTGTAGAAAAGAAGTAGCTGGATTCTGTGAAGAACCGTTGCGAGGTGCAAAAGTATGATGCTCAAATTATTAGAATTATTTATTGTTAGAATGTCCATTCAAATAAAGAAAAGCATGTAGTTTTTGCTTTAAACTACATGCTTTTACCTTCAATTACATCTCTATCTTAACATTTTACTCCTTAAGCGAGGGGTTAAACTGAATCAAATAAGCTAACAACTGAAAATCTCTCATAAGCTGGCCAAACCAAGGAGATTTATATATTTTTTATGATGGAGGATGGTTCGGGATGTATGAGAATATAACTGTTTGGGAAAATATGCTTTATATCTCTTTCTATATGACTGCATATGTTATGGGCTTGGGTCAATGAATAATTTTCACTAAGCTTTAAATGAATGTCAATTTCTTTTTTCTGGCCACTTTTTCTTGTCCTTAGTCTATGATAACCTTTAATTTCATCATGTGAAGTAATGATTTCTAATATTTTATTAATATCTTCATCTGGAAGTCTGCTATCCACTAAATCTTTTATGGATCTTTTGGTTAAATCAATAGAAGTTTTTATAATCAAGAATGCTACAAATATTGCAGTCAAGGAGTCGATGATTTTTAATCCCGTTAACTTAACTACAAGAAGCCCTAAAAATACTCCTGCAGTTGTTATTACATCCGTTAAAAGATGTAATGCATCAGCTTCTAGTGCAATAGAATCGGTTTTTCTTGCCACACTAAATAACTTAGTTGATATTAAAAAGTTAACTACAGATGAAATAAACATCACCGCTAAGCCTAATCCAACACTATCTATTGATGATCCATGAATAATTTTCTTGATCGCTTCTATAATAATAAAGGCAGCAGCGAAAAATATCAGAATAGCTTCCGCAAATCCAGATATATTTTCATATTTACCATATCCAAAAGGATGATCATCATCCTCTGTTTTTGATGCTTTTCTTATGGAAAAAAACGCTATAAAGCTAGCTAATAAGTCAATTGAAGAGTGAATAGCTTCTGATATAACACTTATAGAACCTATAAGTATACCGGCAGTAAGCTTGAATATAATAAGTAAAGAATTTGATACAATAGATAAATAAGCAGCTTTTTCTTTGTCCATTTGATTGTTGCCTCCTAAAGTTCAGTATTCCTAGTTATATTTAATAATATCTAATTATTCATAATCTCTGATAACGGTTTAGTTTTATAAAAATACATCTATTATAATAATATAATATGTTCAATTGATAAATATGTGATAAATTCTAAGCTTATGTAGGCAATAAATTAGCCTATTTATATAAGAAATTACTGAGAATTTAATTATCAAATGATAATTAAGAATAATTAATTTTGTATATCAATAGCATATAATATTAATTATCATCTAATATTAATTATATGGTTTTTTTTATAAATTGGTTCTTGTTATTATATGACAAATGTCAGCATCAGTACTTAATTAAAAACACTAATATAGTTTATTTAACTTAACTAAAATCATTCATAATTATTATATTGTTAAGTTAGCATAAATGTCTTAGAAAAATTTTTAAAACAACATATTGAACTTTGGCATAATATGTTGTATATTAAGTATGTAAGCGCTAACATATTTAAATGTGAAATAATACTGATAATTTTAGCAAATTAGATAAATTGTTAGTTTACATCGATACAATTTATTAATCAAAATAAAAAAGTCAATATGTAAAGATATAAAGCCAAATGTGAATTTATTTAAATTCACATTTTATAATAAGTCATGTGGAAGCGCTTTCACATATTACGTATGAACAACATACATGATTTAAAACTATAACAGTAGAATTAATATAAAATTTTGAAAAATAAGGAGGTGAAATACTGATTTTTAAAATAATATTATTAATTTAAAAATCAGTAGGAGATATGGTAGATAGAGTTATCTGGATAGTGTTAGATAGTGTTGGAATGGGTGAAATGTATGATGCTGACAAATATGGCGATGTTGGCTGTAATACTATTGGAAACGTATCAAAGGTACTAGGAGGATTAAAACTTCCTAACTTAGAAAGACTAGGGATTGGAAATATTAATCATATAAAAGGAGTTAATAGAGCAGAGAACCCAATAGGATGTTATGCTCGTTTAGCTGAAGCATCAAATGGAAAGGATACAACAACAGGACATTGGGAGATGGCTGGAGTAGTATCAAAGCAACCTTTCCCAACATATCCTAACGGATTCCCAAGAGAAATTGTTGAAGCCTTTGAAAGCGCTACTGGAAGAAAAATGATAGGTAATAAGCCTGCTTCAGGTACTGCAATATTAGATGAACTTGGTGAAGAACATATGAAGACTGGCAGCCCTATTGTTTATACTTCAGCAGATAGTGTATTCCAAATTGCTGCACATGAAGAAATTATACCTCTTGAGGAACTATATAAAATGTGCGAAACTGCAAGAAAAATACTAAAAGATGAGCATGCAGTAGCTAGAGTAATTGCTAGACCATTTATCGGACAACCAGGTAGTTTTTCAAGAACTGCAAATAGAAGGGATTTTTCATTAACACCGCCACATGATACTCTACTTGATGTTTTAAAAAATAATGATTTACATGTAATGGCTGTGGGAAAAATAGAAGATATATTCTGTGGTAAAGGTATTACAGAAGCAATTCATACAAAAGATAATATGGATGGAGTAGATCAAACCTTAAATTATATGAAGCAAAATAAAAAAGGATTGATATTTACAAATCTAGTTGATTTTGATATGAAGTGGGGACATCGTAATGATCCAGAAGCTTATGGAAAAGGCTTAGAGGCTTTTGACTCAAGACTTCCAGAAATACTTGAAGAAATGAGAGATTCAGATGTTTTAATGATTACTGCTGATCACGGTTGTGACCCTACTACACCAGGAACAGATCATACAAGAGAGTATGTACCTTTTATAGCTTATGGTAAAACTTTAAAATCCAATATTAACCTTGGAACAAGAAATAGCTTTGCTGATATTGGGCAGACTATTGCTGAAATCTTTTCTTTAGAGAAAATTAAAAATGGAGAAAGTTTTTTAAAAGAAATTTTGAAATAAGATTTAATATTAAGGAGTAGATGACATGAATTATGAATTAAAAATTAAGGAAGCATCAAATTTTATTTTAGAAAAAACAAAATATAAGCCTCAAATAGGTCTTATTTTAGGATCTGGTCTTGGAGCAATTGCAGATCAAATAGAAAATCCAGAGTTTTACTCTTATAATGAATTACCTCATTTTCCAGTATCGACTGTTCAAGGACACGCTGGTCGTTTAGTTGTTGGAACTTTAGAAGGAAAAACAGTTATAGCTATGCAGGGAAGATTCCATTATTATGAAGGCTATGATGTACAAGAAGTTGTATTCCCAGTTCGTGTTATGAAGGCACTAGGTATTGAAACCTTGGTTGTTACAAATGCTGCTGGTGCTGCAAATACAGATTATAAACCTGGGGATTTAATGATTATAAAAGATCACCTTAACCTATCAGGAACTAATCCATTAATAGGCAAAAACTTAGATGAATTTGGTCCTCGTTTCCCTGATATGTCAAATGCATATGATAAAGACTTAAGAAGCAAGGTTAAGAGTATAGCTGAAAAATTAAATATACCAGTTCAAGAGGGAGTATATGCTTGGTTTAGTGGCCCTACTTATGAAACACCTGCTGAAGTAAGAATGGCACGTATTTTAGGTGCAGATGCAGTTGGTATGTCAACTGTTCCAGAAGTAATTATAGCAAATCACAGCGGAATAAAGGTTATAGGTGTTTCATGTATGACAAATATGGCAGCAGGAATACTTGAGCAACCTTTGAGTCACGCTGAAGTAATGGAAACTTCAGAGATAGCAAGAGAAAAATTCATCAACCTTATGAAAAATATAGTAAAAGAAGTATAATCACTATTTAAAATGGTCACTATAATTAATAATGTAAAGTGGCCATTTTAAAAGTTATATATAGTAATTAGTAATCACATTGAATATATTTATGTACAGTTATAAATGAGGATGAAAAATGAATTTAAGAGAGAAAAATAGCATTTTCATAGCAAATTTCATTGTACCATTTTTATCAATATTTGGTGTAGTTATGTTTTTTCCAATATTACCTACTCTTCAGAAGATATTTAGCGTTACAATAAGTCAGGTTTCATGGCTTCCCAATATAGGCTATTTAGTAATGATTTTGTTTTCTCCAGTAGTAGGCTCTCTTATAAAGAAAACTGGAACAAAACCACTGCTTTTAACATTTGTATTCTTATGGATATTTGGAATTTCTATAGAAATACTTTCAATAACTATAGTAAAATATCCTTTATTTGTATTTGGAAGATTTATTGAAGCTTTAGGTGAGGCAGCATTTTTCCCATTGGTGCTATCAATGAGTAAGGTTGCTTTAAGCAGCGAGGATCAAAAGAAGAGTTCAACCATTTTAGAAATTGGAGCTGCAGCTGGTGGACTTGTTGCTGCAATGATAACAGGAAGCTTTATTAATGAACCAATAAAACTATTCTTAATACCAATAACTATAGGTATTATAGTATGGTTTTTCATCTTAATAAGTATTAAAAATGCTCACGAAAAAGTTGAAGAAAATTTTATTAGTAAAGATGTACCACAGGATAATAAAAAGATATATATTAGCTTAGTATTGATGATATTTTCAGCACAAGCTATTTTTGGATCTATTCAGGTTTATTTAGCTTACTATATGGAAAGCTTTAAAGCTATCGGAAGCACTGGAAGAGTGCTATCCTTGGAGCAAATATTAGGTGTAGTTGGAACTATACTACCAGTAATTTTACTTAGAAAACTTTCATTTAAAACAATAAGAAATTACCTGTATATCGTATTTATAGTATCCGCTGTTGGAATTGGAATGCATTTATCATTGGAAATATCCATATTATTCTTAGCTCTTACAGCCCTATTTGTAGGAATAGCTTTCTCAACTTTAAACATTTTTCTTGCAAAATCAATTCATACAAATGTTTCAAGAAAAATGTCGCTATATACGGCAATAAGATTTTTAGGAGGATTCCTAATATCTCTTTTATGGGGAAGACTTATTGAATTTTATGTGGTTAGAGGGTTTGATTATTCTGAAACCTTTAAAATTTTATATTTTGGTATAGCTGTTTTCGCACTTATTATTGTTGTAGTATCTATGACTTTACAAAAGGATGAAAAAATACTAGAAGAAACACTAAAAGAGTAGGAGTAAGGTGATAAATTCACTTTACTCCTATTAGGCATCTTCAAAAAAATAACTAGTCAGTATGTTAGTCTATTTTGTGTCATACTGCAACCGCAGAACCCTTAGATAGTGATGACTATCTGCGGAACCTGCCTCCTTGTCTGACACAAAATATCCGTCGCATCTTTGACTTGTTATTTTCTTTCAGATGCCTTATTTAAAACAATAATCCAAGTTTAAACCCTATTTTATATCCAATAACACCTAAAAGAACTGACATTAGTATATAAATACATGCATTAAGCTTTTTATTACTTTCAAATAGACTAAAGCCTTCATACATAAATGTAGAAAATGTAGTGTAAGCTCCGAGAAAACCATCTCCTAAAAATATATACATGTCTTTACTTGCGCCAGCACTACTTAATATTCCAAGTAGTAATGCTCCACTTATATTTATAAAAGCAGTTCCCAGCGGAAATTGCCTTTTACAGTGAGCAGCTACAAATTTACCTAGTGAATATCTTGTTATACTTCCCAATATTCCTCCAGTTCCTACTAATAAAAATTCCATAATTAGCACCTCTTAATACTATCTATTTTACTCATACTTATAAGCTTTTTTATTTATTAATTTATATATAAACTCCCTTGCAACTACTACACCTAGATAAGCTGCAGCTATGCCAAGAAACACTGAATTTGTAAGATAGGTTACAGCGGAAAAATAGTAGCCTTTATCTAAAAGTGTTACAGCTTCTCTGCACATAGTTGAAAAAGTAGTGTATGCACCCAAAAAGCCAGTACAAATTCCAAGCCTTATGTCTGAATTTATTTTCCAAACTTCTAATGCCGTTGTAGTTATTAATGCAAGAAGAAAACTTCCCATCACATTAATAAAAAGTATATTAAGGGGAACTAGTTCTTTATAATTCTGTATGGGAACAGTTTTTATATAAAGTCTTAAAATAGCCCCAAAAAAACCTCCTATTCCTATAAAAATATATTTTCTCATTTTATACATCTCCTCTTCATGCTTAGTATAACAAAAAAACTCCTACTTTAATTTTAAATTAAAGTAGGAGCCATTAGCTTACGCGATTAAAGGTGAGCTCCATCACCAAAAGTATTATACTATATTTTATATTATAAATACAAGCTTTATGAGTTTTATTTTAAAGATTCTAATGCCAAATCTAAATCTTGATTTGCTTCTTTCAGAAAATTATATTTAGCGCTTTGTAAGTCAATTACGCTGTCCATATGACTTATAAGTGATGCGTAGTCATGTTTGTTTCCATCTATTTTTATAATTTCTTTCATGCTATTTATATTTTGATCTAAAATTTGTCCTTTGCTAACATACTGCTTAATTTCTTCGCTTAACTTCAAGGCTACATTATAATCTTTAACCCTCAAGGATTTTATAGCCATATCTAAATCATTCTTTTTACTTTTGATTTCATATATTAATTCTTCATTATTGTTTGTATTTTTTACAATTAAATTTTCTTTAGTTGTTATTTGTGGCATGTACTGTTGTATTTTAGAGTTATCATTTTTTAATAATTTAGAATTAAATAAAAAAAACCCTACAGATTTTGAATAAGCTGAGAATATGGGGATTAAAGAAACTAAGATAATGATTGCTATAGATTTTTTAATGCTTAAATTCATATTGAGTGTCTCCTTTATTACAGTATTTAATATAAAGCATATGTTTTAACTAAAAAAATATGTTGCTTTAAATATAAGTATAATCATTATTAATATATTTTAACATAAATTACGAAGTATAAAAATGAAATATATATTAAAATTAAAAATTATTGTTTATTTATAATATCATTTAAATGTTATAATATAGGTTGATTAAATTCAGGAGGTCTTAACTTAATGCTAGATGAAGCTAGAAAATTACTTAAGAAATATTACGGATATAGTAGTTTTAGAAAAGGTCAGGAAGAGGTTATAGAAAGTATATTAAAGGGTGAAGATACTTTTGCCATAATGCCTACAGGAGCAGGCAAATCCATATGCTATCAAATACCTGCACTTCTTCTCCCAGGTATAACTATTGTAATATCACCTTTAATATCCCTTATGAAGGATCAGGTAGATTCTTTAAATAGTGCTGGTGTTAAGGCAACTTACATAAATAGTACATTAGATAATAACGAGGTAGAGCAGAGAATTTTGCTGGCTCTAAGTGGCTATGCAAAGTTATTATATATATCGCCGGAAAGGTTGGAATCAGAGAACTTTTGTCAATTGCTGCGAACAATAAATGTATCAATGATAGCAATAGATGAAGCTCACTGTGTATCACAGTGGGGACACGATTTCAGACCAAGCTATAGAACTATACAACCTTTAATTAAAAGCTTAATTGATAAACCTGTTATTTCAGCTTTTACGGCTACAGCAACTAAAGAGGTAAAAGATGATATTGTAAAACTTCTAGGGCTTAAAAGTCCAAAGATTTATACTACAGGTTTTGATCGTAAAAATCTATTCTTTTCTGTAGTCAGAGGAGAAAATAAAAAAGATTATTTGTTAAAATACGTAGAAGATAATAAAGACCAAGTAGGTATAATATATGCTGCTACACGAAAAGAAGTGGACAATATATACGAGTTATTAAGAGGCAAAGGTTACTCTATAAGTAAATATCATGCAGGACTAATTGACTCTGAGAGAAACAAGGCTCAAGAAGATTTTATATATGATAATGTGAATATTATAGTTGCAACTAATGCTTTTGGTATGGGTATTGATAAATCAAATGTTAGGTATGTAATACACTATAGCATACCTAAAAATATGGAAGCATATTATCAAGAGGCAGGACGTGCTGGAAGAGATGGAGAAGCAAGTCAATGCGTTTTATTATTTGCAGCTCAAGATATAATGCTTCAGAAATTTTTAATCGAACAAAGTACCTCTTTAGAAGAAAGAAGATTAATAGAATACAGAAGACTTCAGCATATGGTTGACTATTGCCATACTACAAAATGTTTAAGAAAATATATTCTTGAATATTTTGAAGAAGAAAATGTTCAAGATTGCTGCGATAACTGCAGCAACTGTAAAGATGAAACGGAACTTTCAGATATAACTATTGATGCTCAAAAGATCTTTTCCTGTGTAGCTAGAATGAAGCAGAGGTTTGGAACTGTACTTGTATCTCAAGTACTTAAAGGTTCAAAAGATCAGAAAGTTTCTGAGTTTGGATTTAACAAGCTATCTACTTTTGGAATAATGAAAGGATACACTTTAAAGGAAATAAAGGACCTCATAAATGTACTAATTGCGGACGACTACTTAGGTCTTACAGAAGGTCAGTTCCCTGTAGTTAGATTAAAAGAAAAAGCTATAGGTGTGCTTAAGGGTGAACAAAAGGTATATCATAAGACACAAAAACGAAAGAAAATAGCAGTAGAAGACAACTCATTATTTGTATTGCTGAAATCATTAAGAAAAAGTATTTCTGAGAGAGAGAATGTTCCGCCTTATATTGTATTTTCAGATAGTACCTTAAGAGAAATGAGTGAATATTGTCCTTTAGATGAAGAAGATATGCTTAACATAAAAGGAGTAGGTGAAACTAAACTCAAAAAATATGGAGAGGAATTTTTACAGTCAATTAAAAGTTATGTAGATAATAAACAGTAATATCGTTTTGTGGTAATTGTAGAGTAAAAAAGATTGGCAAAAAGTCCTCTGCTAAAAAATTTATATATTAAAAACGCCACTTAATTAATATATTTAAGAATATAAGGCTCAAAATTTTAAATGTATTAAAAGGCGGAAATAATATGTTAAGTAAAAATGTTGTAAAAGAGGTATTAAATATATCAATCCCAGCTATTGCTGAAGCGGCAGTTTACACATTAATGTCCATGTTTGATACGATGATTATCGGCAATTACGGTGGAAACAAAGCAGTAAGTGCCGTTGGAATAAGTAATGAAATTCTAAATAGCTGTGTTATAATATTTATCACTATAGGTCTTTGCATCGGAATAACTTCATTCGTTTCTAGAAGCATTGGTGCGCGGGATAAAAAAGAAGCAGAAGAATATGCATCTATAGGATTTGTAATAGGGATTTTTCTTTCCTTTATACTATGTTATGGACTATTTATCTTCAGCAGAACAATATTACAAATAGCTGGAGCAAGAGGAGGAGTATTAGACTTAAGCAATACTTATACTAGGATCACTATAGTTTCAATATTTTTCAATATGTTAATAAATATTATAAGTTCAATATTAAGAGGATATGGTAATACATATACGCCATTTGTAGCTTCCCTTATTGTTGCTTCTTTAAAGATTGTCTTTGATTTGGCATTAATATTTGGAATTGCAGCACCTAAAATGGGCGTGATAGGAGCTGCAGTTGCTTCAGTTATTTCTCAATGTATTGGTTTTATATTTTTACTATTATATTTACTTATCAAATCTGAAGTTAAAATAAGACCAAGATATATGATAAAACTACATACAGGTAAAGTTAAGAATTTATTATTTTTAGCTATACCTTCCTCTATGGAAGAAGCAGCATTTAGTACAAGCAGGTTGTTAGGTACCTTTATTATAATGCGTGCTGGAACTATTCCTTTTGCTGCAAATCAAATAGCAAATATAGTTGAATCTATGTCCTTTATGCCAGGCATGGGCTTTGGTACTGCTGCAACAACTTTAGTCGGAATGAAAATTGGAGAAAGAAATTACAAAAAAGCAAAGGAATACGGCTACGCCTGTGCCTTTGGTGCTGTGATAATGATGGGTGTGTTTGGAATAGTTTTTCTATTAATGCCTGGTTTCTTAGTAGATTTATTTGTAAATGAAGATGAACGGAAAGTTGTATATTTAGCATCATTGTGCTTATTTATAGGTGCTTTTGAACAGCCATCAATAGCTTTATCATTAGTATTTTCTGGAGCGTTAAAAGGTGCTGGTGATGCCAAAAGTCCTTTTATTGTGTCCCTTCTTACAAGTTGGTTAATAAGAGTACCCTTAATCTTCTATTTTATACGAATATTAAAGTTATCTATTATTTATGTTTGGTGGATTACAGTTATCCAGTGGACAGTAGATGCAATCTTAATGTTCATATACTTTGAAAAAAAGTTAAATAAGTTGAGATAGATAAATATTTAACAAAACAGTAACCTGTGTTACTGACTTTTTGGTTAACTTTTACTATAATTTAGTTAAAAGCCAATCGAGGAGGGGGAACATGAAATTATTAGTGATTTGTTCCGAGAAGAGTGATAAAAAGGTTGAAAATGATTTTTACGTTAAGATTGACACAAGATTTGCTAATACAAAATTTATACCTCACTTAAGAGATGAAAGAGACGTATGTACTGTATGTGGCAAATCTTGTGTTTGGTGCAGAACTAAGTACAACTTAAATTTTGAAAATAGTATTTCGCAAATAGTTAAAGTACCAGATTTTTATAAATTATTTGAAGATGAGCCACTTAAATATCTTCCAGATAAATTTCAAGAGCATGATATAGCTGTAATCATTGGAGTTCATCAAGATATACTTCCAGAGCTTCCTAAAATTATAAAGGAAAGTGGAGGAAAAGCTATTATTGTACCTTGTGAAGATAAGGATTGGGTGTCGAAGTGGACAAGGGAGCTGGTAATAGATGAGTGTAAAAAGTATGGGCTTGAATATGCCTTCCCTAAACCATTCTGCACTTTAACTTATGGTAAATTCCAATTAGTTAATGATTTTATTGATGAGTTTAAACTTGGAAAACCTAAATTTAAACTCTTTGTAAATAATGATGATGTGATAGTTAGAGCGGATGTAGTAATTTCAGCACCCTGCGGTAATGGATATAATATAGCAAAACATCTTGTAGGTACAAAATTAGGAGAAGAAGCTAAGAAATCTGTAGCAAAATATTGGCATAGCTATCCTTGCTTAGGTGGAATGCATATAGACCCTGAGTTAGGTGATACAATACTTCATATTGGGGGTTATACTCACTATAGCTCCCTAGAAAATGCAGAAATAATTAGAGTTGAATAGTAGACTAAAAACCCCAATAGTAATGGGGTTTTTTATTTTAGGCATCTTCAAAAAAATAACTAGTCAGTATGCTAGTCTATTTTGCATCATACGACCTTGGCAGATACAAAATATCCATCGCATCTTTGACTTGTTATTTTCTTTCAGATGCCTTACTTTTTAAAATTACGCTTTTTATATTTAACTTTTTAGTAATCAGTGTAAAAAACACAGCTTACACTTCTACTATAATTCTGGTGGTTGTTTTTGTATGTTTTCCATAGCACTAGCTTGTTGATCCACTTGGTTCTGTTGATTTTGAGTCTGATATTGTGGCTCTTGATCCATTACATAGCTTATTCTGCTTTGCAGCATATCTGTACATTGTTTAAGCTGCTCTCCTAGTTTAGTATAAAGTTGTTTTGCATTTAAATCATCTGTATCCATTGAAAAAGTATTACAATTTGATTCGCAGGATTTTAACATTTCTAGAGTTTGATTTAATTTATTTACTACTGTCATTTTTTATACCTCCTACTATAGTATAGCTAATATTAAACTAACATTTAATATTATTAGTATTTTATTTGAAATGTATACAAAAACTAATAGGAAAGATGTTCAAGTCTTTTGCATAACTAAGTTTACTTTAAAATAAAAATATAAGTTATTATAATGAATGAAATAAAAAATAATTGAAACAATAAGGATTGTGAAGAAAAAAAGTAAAAATTAAATAATTATTTGGAGAGGAGGTTCATAGCAATGACCATTGGCTCTAAGGTAAAACAAACTTTAGCTAATTTAAAAGGGATACAGGGGACGCTAAGAATTTACTCCGTTCAATCTCAAAAGGAAGAAGCTAAAGCTGCATATAAAGAGGCGCTTACAACAACAGGATCAGTTATTAAAGATTTAGAGAATAGGTTAAAAACTTTAGAATTTGAAGAACCTCAATATAAAGGCAAGTAAGGGGCGATATGGCATGGTAGAATGGTTAGTAATTTTAATAAGATCTGTGGTTTTATTTTTTCTTACTTTAATTTTAGTGAGATTGATAGGTAAAAAAAATCTTTCTAATATAACAGCTTTTCAATTTGTTAACTATACAGTGGTTTCAATTTTAGCAGCCTTACTTTCAGTAAACATTATTAAAAATTTTATTTTCGGTATTATTGCTATATTAGTATGGGCATTATTAACTATAGCTTTAGATTTTGCATCAATGAAAAGCAGGCAGCTGCATAACTTAATTTATGGTGTAGAAACTCTGCTAATAAAAGATGGAAAAGTAATGGAAGAAAATTTAGGGAAAGAAAGAATGACAGGGGAAGAGCTCTTAAGAGAATTACGTTCTAAAAACGTATTCAATCTAGCAGACGTGGAATTTGCAGTTATGGAGCCTACTGGAGATATTAATGTTATTTTAAAATCAGATAAAAAGCCAATTACTCCACATGATATGGGAAAAAAAGTAGCCCCACAAGCAGCCCCACAGACAGTAATTTTAGATGGCAACATTCTCAATGAGCCTTTAAGCAATATGGGATTAAATCATAGATGGCTTGAAAGTCAACTACAAAATGCGGGAGTATCTTTAGATAATGTTTTTATTGGTCAGGTAGATGCATCAGGAGATTTGTACTTGGATCTCTTTGATGACGCACTGCAACTGCCGCAGCCTCAAGTAAAAGAACTGCTTTATGCTAATATAGAGAAATGTCAGGCAGATTTAATGTCTTTTGCGCTTGAGACAGAAGATCAAGCAGCTAAACAGATGTACCAGCAGGATGCAGAGAAGTTAAAAGCTGTGATGGAAAAATTAGAATCTTTTTTATTACGTTAGAAGGTGATAAGAATGTCCAATAAGAAAAAGAAGAAATTAACTCCTATGCAGCAAGAATACCAAGATTTTGCTAAAGTAATGGAACCAAAGCGTCCAGTATTTAAAAATTGCGTCAAAGCTTTTTTTGTAGGAGGACTCATATGCACCTTTGGGCAGTTACTACAGTGGTTATTTATTACATACTTTGGATTTACGGAAAAGACAGCAGGAGATCCGACTTCAGCAACATTAATTATTATTTCAGTATTACTCACTGGTCTAGGTATATATGACCACATTGGGCAATGGGCTGGAGCAGGCACTGCTATACCCGTTACTGGATTTGCCAACTCGATGGCTTCCGCTGCCATAGAACATAAAACTGAAGGATATGTCCTTGGCGTAGGAGGCAATATGTTTAAAATAGCTGGCTCAGTAATTGTGTATGGTGTTTTTTCTGCTTTTGTAGTTGCAATTATAAAAATTACACTTCAGTGGTTAGGAGGTTAAAGTCCTAAATGGACTTTAACGGGTAATTTTGCTAGGTAAAAGTTCTAAATGAACTTTTACGGGTAACTTGTGAGCGGAAGCGAAAATCTTAAGTTACCCAGTTCCCGAAGGGAAACAAGCAAAATTACCCAGTGTTCCAACTAAAAGGAGGAATGTAAATGAAAAAAGGGCATCAATCTTGGGTTTTTGAATCTAAACCAGTTATTATAGCTTCTGCTGCCGTTGGAGGACCTTTTGAAGCAAAAGGTGCTATAGCAGAAGACTTTGATATCCTACATGAAGATATTTGGCTAGGACAGGATAGCTTTGAAAAAGCAGAAAAAAAACTATTGGAACAGGCATGTGAAATAGCCATCGAAAAAGCAAAAGTAAAGAAAGAGGATATTGATTTTTTTCTCAGTGGAGATTTATTAAATCAGATTGTAACCAGCAGTTTTGCAGCACGTACTCTTTCCATTCCTTATTTAGGAATTTACGGTGCTTGCTCTAGTTCCATGGAAGGATTAGCACTGGCTTCTCTATTGGTAAGCAGTAAGGCAGCAGATTACGTATTAGCTGCAGCAACAAGTCATAATGCAGCATCAGAAAAACAATATAGATATCCAACGGAATACGGTGGGCAAAAACCACCTACGGCCCAATGGACTGTAACAGGCTCTGGAGCAGCAATAGTAGCAAGCAAAGGAGAAGGACCAAAAGTTACTTCTGCTACTATAGGTCGTGTTATAGATATGGGGATTTCTGACCCTTTTAATATGGGAGAAGCAATGGCACCAGCTGCAGTAGATACTATTGAAGCTCATTTTAGAGATTTAAATATAAACCCATCCTATTATGATATGATAGCTACCGGCGACTTAGGTTCCCTTGGCCATCGAATTGCAGGAGAACTTTTAAATAAACATGGAATGAACATTCCTCCAGAGATACTTACAGATTGTGGACTTTTAATTTATAAGCAAGATCAGCCAGTATTTTCAGGAGGAAGTGGATGTGGTTGTTCCTCAACAGTAACTTATGGTCATCTTTTAAATCGAATGAGAAAAGGCGAACTGAAAAAAATTTTAATTGTAGCAACTGGTGCGTTAATGTCACCAATGACATTTCAACAAAAGGAAAGTATTCCATGTATTGCTCATGCAGTATCTATAGAAATGTAAAACCTTTGAAAGGAGGTGATAATATGACAGTAGGAACTCAAATGCAACAAGCAGTAGCAGGTATTCAAAGTGCAGCTGCTACAATGAAAACATTTGCATTAGAAACTGAAGATACACAAGCAAAAGCAGATTTTCAAAACATAGCAAAAAATTTAGATGATGCACTTCAAACTTTACAAGGTAGACAGCAATATATCGAAGAGCAAGAACCAACCTATAAACAATAGAATAAAAATGACAATTTTAAGTGAGAAGCTGAAAGTATAATTCTTTCAGCTTTTTTATAACATATATAATTAGAGTTTTATATTGTTCTTATATAACAAATAATAGTTTTTATGGAATATTGAGGTGATTTATTTGAGCGAAGCATTAATAGTTTTAGTAAGAGGAATAATTGGCTTTTTTACTTTGTTAATTTTTGCCAGAATACTTGGAAAGCAGCAGATTAGTCAGCTTACTTTCTTTGATTATGTACTAGGAATCACTATCGGATCTATGGCATCCACTTTAACTACTGATCTAACCAGTAGTGCTTGGGCACACTGGGTAGGCCTTTTAACTTGGGCTGTAATTTGCTTTATAATGCAGTGGTCTACATTAAAATCCAAAACTATTTCAAGCTATATTGATGGAGAGCCTACTATTGTAGTGATGAATGGACAGGTAATGGAAGATGCAATGAAAAAAATGAGATTTCGTTTATCTGACTTATTAGAACAACTTAGAGGAAAAGATGTATTTGATTTAAAAGAAGTACAATTTGCAGTCTTAGAAAAAGATGGGCAACTTTCTGTATTAAAGAAACCTGAATATATACCTGTTACTCCGAAGGATATGAATCTTTATACAGGGCCTGGAGGATTGACAATAACGCTTATATATGATGGGACTATTATAGTAAAGAATCTAAAAGTCGTAAACAGAGATAAGGAATGGTTAACAGATGAGCTAAGAAAAAAAGGAATAAATGATGTTGAAGATGTATTCATAGCTTCTATAGATAAAACTAATAATCTGTATATAGATTTGTACAAAGACTTTGGAAACACAAAATCTACTAAAAAGTAGAATAGGAGGTGTATTGATGAAAAAAATAATTGCTTACAGTATACCAATTATTATCTTAGGTTTCTTTGTGTTAATTATGACAACGGGGCAATTTCTTAAAAAACCTATGAGAGAGGGGGAAGATGTAGCAAAATATATTTCTATAATTGTAGAAGACGTAAAAGAAGAAAACTGGAATCGTGCTGAGGAAGATAGACAAAAACTAGTGACTGCATGGGGGAAAATAGTTCCAAGAATTCAATTTAGTGTTGAAAGAGACGAAATTTATAATATTAATATTAATTTGGCAAGACTCCGTGGAATTATTATGGGGAAAGATCAAGCCGGAGCTTTAGCGGAATTAGGAGAAATATATGAGAACTGGCGAGAGTTAGGACAGTAGTAAGGAGATCAGTAATGTAAAAATTATTAAATATTTTTTACATTTTACAACTCATGATAACTTTAGCTATCAAATCTTTCCTTTTTTATAGTATAATTTTTATAATAGATTTAATACTATATAATTTTGCAGTAGGGGGATTGGGTAATGGCGAATAAGGATTTAAAAGATGATAGACAGGGAAGAGTTCCTTACGAATACATACAAAGCATATTTTCTAAGACAGACCCAGTGGATATCTCAAATCAGTCTACTATTCCTTATGACAGGGAAAATGGGTGTTTTAAAATTAAAATCATGGGTAAAAATTATACTGTAAATCATCCTTCAGGAGAACTATATGATAGCGAGAATGGAGAGGAAATTAAGGGCTACGCGATAAAAATCTTAATATTAAGATACCTTGTAAATTCTAGGGCAGTTCCTCCTTTTAATAAGGATATAACATATAAAGAAATACCCGGTGGATTAGTTTATTATAAAAACTTTTATAATAGGACTATACTCAAGCTCGCCAGAGTTTTTTCAAATAAACAGGAAATTTTTAAAGAAGGTTCTAAAGCTATAGGCGCACAACTATTAGACAGAGCAGATTTGTGTTGCAAATTTGAGTTTATAAATAATGTATATATTACATTTATAGTTTGGCATGGGGATGATGAATTACCAGCTGCTGCAAATATATTATTTGATAAAAATATAGAATATTACTTTAATGCAGAAGACCTGGCAGTAGTTGGAGATGTTGCTATAGAACTTCTTAAAAATAAAGGAAAGATACCTGAGTGGATTGGATTATATCAGAAAAAAACAAAAGATGGATATGAAATAAATTAAATATTATCATAAAGAAAATCTAATTAGTACCTTGATATTTTGGTAATAATTAGATTTTTTTAAATTTAATACACTTATTTTCAAATTGATACATAGAATTATTTAAAAGAAAATTTTTTTATTTTTATTTTACTATAATCTAAAGTATAATAAAAATTATTAAAGGAAGGGTGTATTATGATAATATTAAAAAAGGGGTTCGTTTTAATAAAATTAGATGATACCGAATTATCAGAAGACATAATAAAAGAAATTGAAGATAAGTTGATAAAAGATGAATGTATAAAAGAAATAATTGAAAAGTACAATGTAGAAATTTCATATACGTGATTTACTTGGGAGGGTGCTTACATGAAGATAATTCATACAGGAGACTGGCACATTGGAAAAATAGTGCATCAAGTGCATATGACAGAAGATCAACGCTATATTTTAAATGAATTTATAAAGGTTATAGAGGAAGAAAAACCACATGTTATTGTTATTGCTGGAGATTTATACGACAGGTCAGTTCCTCCTGTGGAAGCAGTAGAACTCTTAGATAAAATATTTTCTAGAATATTAATAGACTTAAAAGTACCTATAATAGCTATAGCGGGAAATCATGATAGTCCTGATAGAGTTGGTTTTGCTAGCAGAATATTGATGAATAAAGGTCTATACATTGAAGGAAGACTTAAAAAGGATATACAAAAGGTATCTATTCATGATGAGGCTGGACCTGTTAACTTTTATTTGGTTCCATATGCAGATCCTGCAATAGTTCGTGATTTATTTGAAGATGAGAATATTCATACTCATGATGATGCTATGAAAGTAATAGTAAATTCTATAAAAGAAAATATGAATAAAAAAGAAAGAAATGTGCTTGTAGCTCATGGATTCGTAATTGGTGGTGAGACAAGCGATTCAGAAAGGCCTCTTTCTATAGGAGGGACAGACTATATATATTTAGAGCACTTTAAAGAGTTTAATTATACAGCCCTTGGCCATCTTCATGGACCACAAAAGGTTGGAAGTGATAGTATAAGATACTCTGGATCTCTTATGAAATATTCTTTCTCAGAAGTACGCCATAATAAATCTATAACTATTGTGAATATAGATGATGAGGGAAATGTTGAAATAAACTTACGAAAACTTACTCCAATTAGAGATATGAGGATAATACGAGGAAATTTGGAAGAATTGTTAAAACCAGAAGTGTACAAAAATACGAATGTTCAAGATTATCTCCAAGTTGATTTAGCGGATGATGGTGAGCTTATTGAACCTATGAGTAAAATTAGAACAGTATATCCTAATGTTTTAAAACTTACGCGAAATTCTTTTAATAATAACTCGGAAGATTTAGAGCAATTTTCAGCAGAACACCGCAGCAAAAGAGATATGTTTGAGCTTTTTCAAGAGTTTTATACTGGAATTACAAGAAAAGAATTTGATGAAGATAAAGCTAAGGTAATAGCCCAGGTGTTAAAAGAAGTACAAAAAGGTGAAAGGGGCGAATAATTTGAGACCTTTGAAGTTGACAATGACTGCTTTTGGACCCTATGCCAAAAATGAAGAAATAGACTTTACAATATTAAATAATAAAAATATTTTTTTGATTACTGGACCTACTGGCGCTGGTAAAACCACAATATTTGATGGTATAAGCTATGCAATCTATGGTGAAGCCAGTGGTGAAGATAGAGATGGTGAAAGCTTAAGAAGCCAATTTGCAGATGTTGATACTTTAACTTCTGTAGAATTAGAATTTGAACTTAAAGGAACCAAGTATTATATAAAGAGAATACCAAAGCAGGAAAAGAGGAAATCAAGAGGTGAAGGAACTACAGAGCAGAAAACTGACGCTGAAATGAAAATAATACATTCAGATGAACAGATAAAGGTTATATCTGGTGTAAGCAATGTAAATGATAAAATCAATGAAATTATGGGTATTAACTATGCTCAATTTAAGCAGATTATGATGATACCTCAAGGTGAATTTAGAAAACTTTTAGTATCAGAAAGTAAAGACAGAGAAAAAATACTTCAGAAAATATTTGGAACAGAAGCCTATAAATTAGTTGAGATAAAGTTGAATGATAGGGCTAGAGAAATTAAAAATATAATTAAGGATTTAAATAATAAACAAAGTGAAAATATAAGTACCATACAATTTGACAATAACACTTTACTTATGGAATTGATAGAAAATGAAAATAGAAATATAACTGAAATTGTTACTTCTTTAGAAAGTTTTATTGAAGAAGATATTGAGAAAAGGTCGTCCTTAGAACAGTTAGCAAAAGAGAGTTTGAATGAACTAGAGAAAAATCAAAAGAAAATTTTTGAGGCAAAAGAGAATAATAAAAAATTTGAAGAACAAAAAGAACTTGAAAAAATAAAAGATAAGCTTGAAGACCGACAACCTATAATGAACTTGGAAAAAGAAGGGCTTACAAAAGCTAGAAAAGCTGCACAAATAGATGCAGTGGAAGCAAACTACATAGAAAGACATAAAGATTTAATAATCAAGAAAAGAGAATTGGAACTTAATCTAAGTTCGATAGAAACTGCTAGTAAAGGCTTAATTAAAGCTGAAGAGGCTTTAAAACTTGAAAATTCAAAGGAAGAAGAAAAAATAAAGCTTTTAGAATATACTTCTGTCTTAAAAGGATATAGAGAAAAAGTAAAAATATTTGAAAATGAAAATGCATCCTTAAATTTAATAGAACTACAGTTAAAGGATGTCAGTAATAAAAAGAATGAAAAAAAGCAATTAATTGAAGAATTTAAAAAAGATATAGAAATCCTGTCTAACAAATTAGAAGTTGTTAGACAGGCATCCTCAGATTATATTAAGCTCAATGCTGAACTTGAAAAAACTAACCAGATATATAATAAAATATCTGTTTTACATTCTGAAAATAAGCAACTTATTTCCTTTAGGAATGAATACTTAAAATACAAGAAAGAAGTTAATGAAAACAAAAAATTATATGAAGAATGTGAAAAGAAGTTTAAAGATATGGAACAGATATTTAGAGATGGTCAGGCTGGAGTGTTAGCTCTAGGACTAAATACTGGAGATCCTTGCCCGGTTTGTGGCTCTACACATCATCCGAAACTTGCAAAGCTTGAACATGATGTTCCAACAGAAGATGAATTGAAAAAGTATAAGAAACTTTTAGAGGAAGCAAAAAATAAATTTGATAAAAGTGATGAAAGCTTTAGAGAAACTGACGTTAAAGGCAGGTCACTTTTAAGTATTATTGACAGATTAAAAGATGAGCTTAATCTTTTAATAGAAGAAAATATACTAGAATTATCAAAAGATGATTTAACAGATTTTATAAATAATAGATTGTTAGAATTTGAAAGTCTCAAAGAGAAACTATACATAGAAGTTAAAAGACTTAATAAAGAAAAAAATCAAGAAGAGGATATCTTAAAAAGCTTAAATGAAAAGAAAATATTGCTTCAAGCTGAAGAAATGAAATTAGAAAAGCTAAATGATGAGTATGCCCAAAAGCTAGCCGAAGTTGAGAGAAAAAAAGGTATATTGAATCAACTTATAGTTGAAATTCCAGAAAATCTTCGTTCTGAAAGGGCACTAAAAAGAGTTATTGAGGACTCAGAAGCTCGTTATGACTTTATGTGTAAAGCGTTAAAAGCTGCGCAGAATTTGTATAATGAGTGCAAGCTGCAGCACGAAAAGCTTTTAACAGAAAATGAAGGGCTAATTAAATCACTTAATGAAGCTGAAGCTTCGTTGAAAGAAGCTGAAAGCAAGCTAAATGAAGAAATTATAAAGTCTGGATTCAAAAACCTAGAGGATTATAAAGCTTCAAAACTAAATGAAGAAGAAGTTGAAAATTTAAATAAAAGAATAAATGAGTTTAATGAGGAATTAAGGTCTGTAAAGGATAGATATGAAAAATCCTTAAAGGACTTAGAAGGTTTAAGTATTATAGATATAAGTACACTTTTAGCAAAAGATAAAAATATAAAGGATCAGATGGAAGTATTAGAAAAAGAAAAAACAGAGCTTCACGCTAAAATAACAAGGAATAAAAGTTCTCTTATTCGAATTAATGAATTGAATGAACAGATTAAGGAAAAAGAAAAAGAGTACAGTATAATTGGAGATTTAGCGGAGGTAGCAAAAGGTAATAATACTGAAAGAATGACTTTTGAAAGATATGTTCTAGCAGCGTTTTTTGATGAAATAATTGAAAAAGCAAATTTAAGACTTGGTAAAATGACTGAATATAGATATGAACTTGATAGAATAAAAGAAAAGGGTAAGGGGCTTACTCAGAGTGGATTAGAGCTTCAAGTTTTTGATAATTACACAGGTAAATATCGTCATGTAAAGACACTATCTGGTGGTGAAAGCTTTAAAGCTTCACTTGCATTGGCTCTAGGCCTTGCAGACGTAGTTCAATGTTATGCCGGAGGTATAAGTATTGATACAATTTTTATTGATGAAGGCTTTGGAACTCTAGATCCTGAATCCCTCGATAATGCTATACAGTGTTTAATAGATCTCCAAAATTACGGAAGACTTGTAGGAATAATTTCTCACGTACCTGAACTTAAGGAAAGAATTGATTCTAGATTAGAAATAATTCCTAGTGCAGAAGGAAGTACTACAAAATTTAACGTTAGATAAACAGAATTCTTGGCTTCAGGTGGAGTTTGTCTACGACCACGGGGCAATTCTGCCCGTTAAATGCCATTTAGGCATTTAACCTCCATGAATAAAATTAGGGCAGGGGATCTAATAAAGATTACCTGCCCTAATTTAAAACAATTATTTTAAATTTTTGATATTTTCCATATAACTCCAGTACCAGGGAGCAAAAACCTCACCTTTATAATCGCCAGTTACTAGTATATCATCAGGATTAATATTTGGCGTATATTGTTTTTTTACTTCATTAGCTGACATATTTAGTAACATATTTTGACGAGAGTTAAGACAACCTTTTTGCTCTTTTTCATTAATGTTATCCTCCAAAAGAAATTATTTAACAATGCAATTATAGGCACCATTTATACAAGTATTGCATAGCATAAAATTTATAGGAATAAATATATGAATTGGGGGAGATATTATGTACTTTAGTAATAAAATATCACAAGATGCTGAGGCTATAAATATTAATGTAAAAACTAATTATTCAAGAGTAAAAAAAATGACTGTTATAGCTTTCCTTAGTGCCTTAGCTTCAGTTTTCCAATGTTTTGGAGATTTAGCGCCCGGCATAGGCTATCTTATTAGCCCTCTAGCTACAGCACCAATTTTTATATGTACTATTTTTTCTATTTCCTATGGAATTATTGGTTATTTATTGACAATGCTTCTATTGCTAGCTTTTATGCCCAGCGAGATCATTTTATTTGCTTTTACAACTGGCTTACTAGGAATATCTTTAGGGATAGGATTTTTATGTTTAGGTAGAAGAATATATATAATTGCATTTTCTGCTGTTATGCTACTAGCAGGCATAAGTATACTGCTTTATGCTTTTCAAATTCCCGTACTTGGACCTGCAGTATCATATGATTTTAATATAAAAAAATTGTTTTTCGTATATATTTTTGGGTTTTTATATAGTTGGCTGTGGACTGATCTAATTATTATTATTATTATTAAAAGATTGAAAAAAATCTTATGCTATTATTAGAAAATAGCTAGTAAATAAATGTGTTAATTTAAAATATCAAGAAACCCACTGCTATTAACTATCAGCGGGCTTCTTGTCTACTAAATCTTAAGCAATACTTATTTGCAATGTAAATTTATAAATATTAAATGGTTTTATTTTAGTTGTTCTAGCACCTTTTCAATATGTCCATCTACCTTTACTTTTCTGAATATCTTTTTTATGAATCCATCTTTGTCAATAATAAAAGTACTTCTTTCAATTCCAATACTTTTTTTACCATACATATTCTTTTCTTTTAAAACCTCATATAATTTACACACATCTTCATTGGAGTCAGAAAGCAATACATATGGAATATTTATTTTTTCAATAAATTTATCATGGGAATTTAAAGAATCTCTGCTAATGCCTAAGACTATTGCATTTAAATTGCTTATAGTTACAAAGTTATCTCTAAATGCACATGCCTCTTTTGTACAGCCTGCAGTATTATCCTTAGGATAGAAATACAATATTACATTTTTCCCTAAGTAATCACTTAGCCTATGGTCCTTTTTATCAGAGCCTGGTAAAGTAAAATCTGGAGCTTTTATTCCTTCTTCTATATTCATAACACTCACCGTTGCCAATAACCTATAAAAATCTATAAGTATTGTTTAATTCCCTGTTCAACTTAATTCATATGGATTTTACCATGTTTTTATAGATTTATTGCAACAGTTCACCTCCTCGTAAAATATAATAATTAAAAATATTATATAATAATAATTATCAATGTTCAATATATATGCAAAAATACGCTACTCATAATAACAGATTAAATAGTAAAATTATCTATTAAAGATTAAAAAAAATAATTATGCATATTATAAAAATAGGTAATATATGCTATTATTAAGAAAAGGCATTAGCATTTATTAATTTAAAGACAATTAGAGAAGAGGGAGAGTGAAAATATGTTCGAATGGGAGAAAAAATATAGCTGCAATATACAAATAATTGATGACGAACATAAAAAACTTTTTGAAATTGGACAGGCTATTTATGATTTGGCTTTACACAAACAATATGTAGATTATTATGACAGGATACTGGACCTTATAGATGAGCTTAAGGAATATACAGTTTATCATTTTGCAGATGAAGAAAAAGTTATGAGGCTATATGAATATCCTGATTTTGATAATCATAAAAAAATACATGAAGACTTTATTGAAAAAATTGAAAATATAAATTTAAACCATGTAGATGATGATCAACAAAAAGCTATAATTAAATTACTAGATTTTGTTTATGTTTGGATAGAAGGACATATACTTGGCCAAGATCTAAAAGTAAGAGATTATTTTGAAAACTTAAAAAATGGAATAGATTTTACGAGATAATATTATAATGACTTTAAATATAATTATCTTTAAACTTAGCTGGAATTACTATGTATAATATGTTTTATTATGGAAATCATAAAATTGAGTGTGATTTTTTAAAGTAATATAAAGGTGGTTTTAAAAATGGCTTATGGTATAAAAGAAATCAAAGGAAACAATGAAGGCATAATATTAAAGAAAGTAAGTATAAACGGAAACATATGCGGCTCATATGCAGAAGTATCTATACATCAAGTTTATGAAAACAGTGGAAAAAGTGATATAGAAGGGGTCTATTTCTTCCCAATACCTAAAAGAGCTATAATTTCAGGCTTTGAAGCAGAAATAGGTGGCAGAACATTAAAGGCTGTGGTAGAAGAAAAAGAGAAATCAATTAAAATTTATGAAAATGCTAAGTTAAGAGGGGATAATGCATTCCTTTTAGAGGAATTCAAGCAGCATCAATTTAAAATAAGTATAGGAAAGATTATATCTGGGGAAACAGTAAGTATAAAACTATCATATATCAATGAACTAGAATATAAAGATAATACTTATAAACTTGTTATTCCTGCAGTCTTTGAACAAAAGAATCTAAATACAGATTCAACAATAAATAGCTTTAAAAATAATGTGTTAGATAAATTTTTGGGTAAAAAATATGAAGAAAATGATATTGAATTAAAGACTAATATTTTAATTGAGTCTCTATGCAAACTAGATTTTAATAGTCCTTATCATAAAATAGATGTTGAAAGAGATGGCGATACTATAGCTAAAATTACTTTAAATGAAGAATATGAATCCATGGATAAAGATTTTATACTATACATGAAAGAACAAGAACATTTAGAAGCTGATGGTATGATCTATGAATATAAAGAAAAGGATGAAGAAAGAGGAATAGTCTATATAAGAATGCTTCCAAAACTTGATCATTTTGAAGAAGATGTTGAGGAAAATTATGTGTTTTTAATAGATATTTCCGATACAATGGAAGGTGAGAAGTTAGAACAAGCTAAAAATGCTCTCCAGCTTTGCATACGTAACCTTTCTAAAGGAGACAAATTTGATATTGTAGCTATGGGCGACAGCTTAAAATACTTCTCAGAAGAAGGCATGGCAGACTTTAACGCTGATACATTAAGGAGCGCTTCAAGATGGATAGACAATTTATCAATCGAAAGCGATGCAGATATTTTTGAGGGATTAAAATATGCTTTAGAAAATGAAGGCGGTCACAACACCATATTAATATTTACCGATGATCAAGTTGAAGAAGAAGAAGAAATATTATCATATGTAAGAGAACATTTGGATGATAACAGAATATTTAGCTTTGGAATAGATTCAGCGGCAAACAATTACTTTTTAAATAAGCTTGCACATGAAAGCTTTGGTAAAGCAGAATTTATAAATAATGGTAAAAGAATTGAAGATATTGTGCTAAGACAATTTAGGAGAATTCAAAATCCAGAGGTAGACGATATACAAATTGATTGGGGAGACTTAAAGATTGCCTCTACTTATCCTAGAACTATAGAATATATGTATGATAGAGAACCTTTTTCAATTTTTGCTAACGTAATAGGAGAAGTAGGTGGAGAAGTAACTATCAAAGGAAAAGTTGGAAATAAAGACTATATTCAAAAGATAAACTTAGATAATTTTAATACAGAAGAGAATGCTACTCTACTTAAAAAAGTATGGGCTAGAAAGAGAATAAAGTCCATTGAGCTTAACATGAAAGCAGAACGTGGTGAAAAAAGAGAAGCTATGAGAAAAAAAGTAGTAGAGCTGTCTAAAAACAATGGACTCTTAAGTCAAGAAACCACTTTTATTTTCATGGAGCTTAGAGATGAACCTGTGCTTGGTATAGAGTTAAGAAATATTATTCCTCTAAAGGTTAATGAAAGTACATTAGCAGATGAACTAGAAAAATTCGATATTGAAGACACTGATGTAGTTGGATTTATATACAAGGCTCATGAAGACTTGTTGGAAGATCACAACAAGGTTATGAATGATAATGAATATCTTGATAGAAGATATCCACGTGAAAAGCTTTTAAGAGTTATTGCAAAAAATCAGTTTGCAGATGGAGCTTTTGTTGATTATGAGGATAGTAGTACAGAAGATAAAATAGAGACAACTGCCATGGTATTACTTGCCTTTACAATAGGTGATGAAGATATAGATATATACTTTAACCAGTTAAATAAATCAATAGAATTCTTAACTCAAAGTTATACAGATATGAACGTTAATCTAAGTAGTATAATTGCAAAAATGACAATACTGGCTTTAACTAGATGTATAGATAAAAATATATCTAAGGGAAGAAATACTGAAAAAGCTATGTATACTATAAATTATTTATATAAAATTTTAAACGAAAGAGAGAATGATAAGGTATTAGTAAATAACCTTATAGAATACTCCTTCAAGAAAAATGTTATATCTTTATTCAATATGAGTGAAGATGGAAGTTCTATAAATGAAAAAATAGTAATTGATGATGAAAGAAATTCTATCTTTAATATGGCTAAGCTAGCAGTTTTAAAAGGATTAAAAACTTTATAAGTATAAATAAAAAAGTTTACGCTTAATGGTGTAAACTTTTTTATCTAACTAACTTACTGGATATGGAGTGTTAGTAGCTGTAGAAACCAGATAAAATATTAATTTAGCCTCATACAGGTTATGTAAAAATTATAGAAAGATTAATAATAAGGTTGCACATTTATTATACTTGTTATATATTATATATAACAGGTATAATAATACACTAGTGTTTTTAAATAAAATGAACTATGAGTGTTTAAAGTAATAATTAGGAGGAAAAAGATGATACAACTAACAAAGGTTAACAAAAGTTACAATAATAAAGTTAAAGCAGTAAATAACATTAACTTAATAATACCTGATGGTGAAATATTTGGTTTTCTTGGACCTAATGGTGCAGGGAAAACGACAACTATAAAGATGATAACTGGAATTATTAATGCTGATAGTGGAGATATTAGCATTAATAATATCAATATCAAGGATAATGCTTTAAAGGCTAAAATGCAATTTGGTTTTGTACCAGATAATCCTGATATGTTTTTACGATTAAAAGGTATAGAGTATTTAAATTTTATGGCAGATATCTATGGAGTTAGTAAAGGTGAAAGAATTGAAAGAATTAAAAGTCTCTCAGAAAGATTTGAACTTAGTAAAGCTTTAGATGATTATATTCAAAGCTACTCTCATGGTATGAGACAAAAAATAGTTTTAATGGGTGCTCTGATACACAATCCATCTGTATGGATACTAGACGAACCAATGACTGGATTAGATCCTAAATCATCATATGTATTAAAAGAGATGATGAGAGAACATGCAGATAAGGGAAACTCTGTCTTTTTCTCTACTCACGTTTTAGAGGTAGCGGAAAAGATATGTGACAGGTTTGCCATTATAAATAAAGGTGAGATACTATTTTGCGGTACTTTTAGTGAACTTAGAGAGAAATTTAAACAGGATCAATCACTAGAAAATATATTCTTGGAGATGACTGAAAATGAGTAGATATATTGTTTTAACCAAGATACTTTTAAAGAATAATATTAATCTAAGCAGTGATAAAAAGAAGAAAGCCAAAACTATTGCACTATGGGTTTTAATAGCAGCCGCTTTTGCTCCAACAATAGGTATAATTGTAAACTCTATTAGTGCTGGTTATAATCTTTTATCAAGAATAAATCAAGAAGGACTAATTTTAGCACTTGGAATCTCCTTTGTAAGTATATTTGTATTCTTTTTTGGAATCTTCTATTCATTAAATGTATTGTATTTCACAAAGGATATAGAAAATCTTCTTCCTCTACCGCTAAAACCTTCGCAAATACTAGGAGCAAAATTTACAGTAGCATTACTATATGAATACTTAACAGAACTAGTATTGCTTTTACCTATACTAATTGTATACGGAGTGAAAAGTTCCGCTTCATTCATATATTATGCATATGGTATCATAATATTTTTAATACTGCCACTTGCGCCTTTAGGAATAGTATCAGTTTTAAATATGATAATTATGAGCTTTACAAACCTTGGAAAGCACAAAGATAAGTTGAAAATTATAGGTGGAATTGGAGTTATGTTTATAGCTATTTGCATAAATATATTCATGCAAAAATTTGGAGTATCTTCAAATAATCCTGACCAAATGATTAAAATGATAACTTCGGGTAACAACTCTTTAGTTCAATTATCTAATAAGTTATTTCCAGGTTCTATTATAGCAGCAAAAGCTTTAGTGTTTAGCAGCACTACTCAGGGATTTTTAAACTTACTTTTATATATTATACTAACTTTAATTGTAGTCTTAGTACTATTAGTTTTAGGTGAAAAACTATATTTTAAGGGAATTGTCGGAATTTCCGAAACATACTCTAAACGAAAAGAGCTAAATTCAGAACAATTAAGTAAATTTAGTGAAATACACTCTCCATTGATAGCATTAACTATGAGAGAACTGAAAATTTTATTTAGAACTCCAGTTTATTTTATGAATTGTATAATTATGAATTTTTTATGGCCTGTATTTTTATTGCTACCAATGGTAACTCAACCTCAATTATTTAAAGAACTAGAAAAGGTTACAGCAATTATAAGAGATCCTAGTATTTCAGCAATTATTGTTGGAATGGCTCTTGCAGTGGGAGTCTTCTTAGGAGCAAGTAACTTAATAACTGCTACAGCTATATCGAGAGAAGGTCAAAATATTTTTATAAGTAAATATATTCCGGTGGACTATACTACACAGTTTGCTGCAAAAATACTATCCGGTATGATTATGGGAGTAGTATCCATCATTGTTATGCTTTTAATGGCTATTGTACTAATCAAAGCTCCATTATATCTAGTAGTAATGTCACTGATTGTGTCTATTCCTGGACTTTTATTTTCTTCTATGGCTGGACTGCTAATTGATTTAAATTACCCAAAATTAAATTGGGATAATGAAGTTAAAGCTGTTAAACAAAATTTCAATGGATTTTTAAGTCTTATAGTTGGCGTACTTGGAGCTGCAATATCAGCAATACCTATTATTAAATTTAGTGAAAAGGCATTTTATATTACAACTGTAATGTTTATTTTATTCTTAATAATAGATTTCATTCTATATAAAATTATCCTAATAAAGGGTGTAAGTTTATTTAAAAATATTGAGAACTAAGATTATAATAAAATCTGCGTAATTAAACACTTGCTTAATAAGTTTAGCGTTTAGTTATGCAGATTTTTCAACTTTTGTACAAATTATAATAACATATATTTAATCGCTAAGGAAAACATATAGATGTATCAAAACTATTGCTTAGGAGGAATTGAATATGGATCAAAAAAATAAAGAAATATTGAAAAGTTTACAAGAAGCAAAAACAGACGTTGAAATATCCAGAGAGTTAGATACTCTTAGAAATCAACAGGATTCTATGCAGCATACGCTAAGTGAAATAAAATCTACTTTAGGAGTTCTATCTAACAATAATACAGCATCGCAAACTCAATCACAAGGTCAATCACAAGGTCAATCACAGGTAACTCAAAATGTATCTACACAACTTTCAAATCAAATGCAAAGCTTTAGAAACCAAGCTCAGCAACAGCAGCAGCAGTCACAGCAACAATTACAAGGTTCTATACAACAAGCAATGAATGCATTATCTGAAGCTAATCAACAAATTCAAGCAAATACTGCTCTTAACCAAATGACTCAATTAATAGATGGTGCTCAAAATCAATTAAAGCAAATGACACAACAAAATCAACAAGGGCAACAAGGACAACAAGGACAACAAGGACAACAAGGACAACAAGGACAACAAGGAAAAAATCAAAATAATCAATATTTTTAGTTTGAAATACTATTTATTTAATATACCTAAAGTGTTTGAGTGTTTGATGCAAAATTAGCATATAAAGATAAAGTTTAATTATAACTTTATCATATATTAAGTCCATTCATTAATTAGCACTTGCTATTTGATGAATGGACTTTTGCTTATTGAAGAGACCTATTTTAGAACAAAGATAAATAAATATTTTATGAAATCTAATTTTTTTAAAATTACATAATAATAAAATATATAATTTTGGGAAAAACATATAAATTTTAGAGACAATCCAACGAAAATTAATTAAAGTAAAAATGATAAGGAGGAAATTTGTAGAATTAAATCATGTTAAGCCATTCCTAAATTTTACTCAAGGAGGAATCAAAATGAGAATATCTAAGTTTTTGAAATTATCTGCAGCAATTTTTTTAGTATTATCAATTTTAGTAGGAAGCAGTGTTTATTATTTAAATATCTGTTTTAAAAAGGAACGTGAGGCTGTATCAAGGAAGGAAGAATCTAAACAGTTAGGAATTGATTTAGTAAACGCATCAGATTATTTAACAAATGAGGCAAGAAGATATGTTCAGTTTGGTGAAAAGATACACTATGATAATTATTGGAAAGAGGTTAATGAAACTAAAACTCGTGATAAAGTTGTTCAAAGATTAAAAGAATTAAATGCTCCAAAGAATGAATTAGAACTAATAGAAAAGGCAAAGAAAAACTCAGATGCCTTAATTGCAACGGAAGATGCTGCCATGAAAGCAGTAGCTGCTGGTGATTTTCAAAAAGCAAGGATATTAATGTTTGATAATAATTATGATTCTAACAAAAAAGTCATCACAGACCCTATAAATGAATTCCAAAATAAAATGAACACTAGAGTTCAAAATGAAACTGAGTTAGCTAAAAAAAAGCTAAATATTGCTATGATTTTTACTAATATTTTAATTATAATTCTTACTACCTTTATACTAGGGGTGTTTATTATAATGTCCAAAAAGATTTTTGGACTATCAAAAGTTTCTGACAAACTTGAAGAACTTGCTAATAATGAGGGTGATTTAACATTAAGATTAAATATAGACAGCAAAGATGAAATAGGACAAATAGCAGGTGCATATAATAAAATGGTGGAGAATTTACAAACTTTAATTAAAGAAGTAACAAATACAACAGATAAAGTTGTTAGCTCATCACAACACTTAATGTATACTAGTGAGGAGATCTCCATTAAAATGAAAAACATATTTGAGTCTGCAGAGCAGGTAGCGAAAGCATCAGAAGATTTAAGTGCTACCATAGAAGAGATTAATGCATCTTCTCAAGAAATTGAATTCAATACAAACAATCTAACTAACAAGACAAATGATGGTACCAAATCTGCTGTAGAAATTCAAGAGAGAGCAATTATCGTAAAAAACAAAGGAGAAAGTGCCATTATAGCTGCAAATAATGTAAATGATGATAATTTATCAGATATTAAGCAAGCTATTGAGGCTGGAAGAGTTGTTACTGAAATTAGGGACATGTCACAAGCTATTGCCAATATTGCATCCCAAACAAATCTATTGTCATTGAATGCTGCAATAGAAGCTGCAAGGGCTGGAGAACAGGGAAAAGGCTTTGCTGTTGTTGCAGATGAGGTGAGAAAGCTCGCAGAACAATCCTCTACCACGGCATCGAAAATACAAGAAGTGGTAAGCGGAGTAGAGGATGCCTTCTCAAATCTTTCAAATAGTGCTGAAAAAGTATTAGCATTTATAAATAATCAAGTAAAATCAGATTATGAGCTCTTGGTAGAAACAGGCATACAGTATGAAAAAGATTCTGCCTTCGTAAATAATGTAACAGAAGAAATATCAAGCTCTTCAAAAGTTGTACTTGCGGCCATAGAAGAAGTAAGTAATGCTATTCAAAATGTTTCTGCAACAGCTGAAGAATCAGCAGCAAATTCTGATGAAATATTAAATAATATAAATGAAACTGTATTAGGCATAGATAAAGTGGCTGAAGCTTCTAAGGAGCAGGCAGAGTTAGTAAAAAATTTAAGTAATATGGTTAGAAAGTTCAAAGTATAGAATTTAGGATGGCGATTAAAAAGAAATAAATTATAAATTTATGGCAGAAGTTTTATACTTCTGTTTTTTTTACTTACTCTTTAATCTTTTTTCAGCATCTGCAGCAGCTTTATTGTCACCAACTTTAGATGCTTTGACAAGTTGTGAAGCAATTATAAGATGATCTTTTAATAAGTCACTAAGTTATGAAGGCTCGAGGAGTTACGGGTATATCTTGAGAGAATCTTTGCAAAAGTATAAAATCAATAAAATAATAGTCGCTTTACTTCGGAATGAGCCGGATAATTTTATCATCAGCTATATCAGGATTACCTCTGCCATCCCTATTACTTGTTGTCAGATAAATTGATCCATCTTTCCCCTGAATAACCTCACGCAATCGTCCATACCTATTTCTCAACCATGATTCTATACTTTTCACTACCGTTCCTTTTCCATTCAAGGATATAGCAAGTAGTTGCTGTCCACGCAAATTGGAAATGAGTAATTTTCCTTGCCATGGTCCTTGATTTATGAAGGCAATACCAGAGGGTGCCCATGTCTCTTCTCCGCTGTGTATTAAGGGCTTTTGTATTTTAACTTCCGTGGAGTCTTCATCTCCTTGAACGAGAGGCCATCCATAATTTGCTCCTGGTTGTATTATGTTTATCTCATCATGTGCTGACTGTCCATGCTCCGATTCATACAAGACATTTTTTGAATTCCACGCTAAACCTTGCGGGTTTCGATGTCCTAAGCTGTAAACTGGTGAATTAATAATTGGATTATCTTCAGGAATCCTGCCGTCTAATTCTATTCGCAGTATTTTTCCGGCTGTACTTGTGGGATCTTGTGCCAATGCAGAATTCCCTGCATCTCCCGTTGTAATATATAATTTCTGATCCGGACCTATCTTTAGCCTTCCGCCATTGTGAATTCGTCCCCCAGGGATTTTATCCAGAAGAACCCGGTCAATGGATGCCCTATTATTGTTTTCAACCAATCTGACAACACGGTTATAGATTCGATTACCTTCTGCATATGAATGCATAACATACATATAATGGTTTTGTGAATAATTTGGGTCGAGCGCAATACCCATCAAACCTCCTTCCCCCTGACTTACAAAGGGTGCACGAAATGTGATGAGTGGCTGTGGATGAAGTTTACCATCTTCAATAATTCTAATTGCCCCAGACCTCTCAGTAAAATATAGTTTGCCTTCATCGCTTATCGCTATGGCCCAGGGTACATATAAATTTTCAGCGATAACTTCAATTTCGTAAGGAAATTGCCTTGATGTGATTATTTTTGCTTTAACATTGGCTGCATTACGACCACTAAATTTCATATTACACAAAATATTATAAATTATTTTTTTCATACTGTTATCCTCCAAATTTAAATGAATGCACACATTAAAAAAGTGACAGGTTTAGAAAATAAAATTTGTCACTTTTTATCTTTATTATTTATCTAATTACCATATTATTCGTTTACGAGGCTAACCGTACCATTTTAATGGATAAATCCTAATAAAAAATTCGATATATAATTTTCCTATTTTTCGCTTTCAATAAGTCTCTAATTCTGTCCGTCATCGTATATATAATAAGGTTATAAACATAAGAGCATAATATAACGGAGTAAAATTAGAAAGAAGGTGATATTATGAAAATTACAGAGGTAGCCGATAGAAAAGCTAATAAATTAATTACGGAAAAGAGTCCTTACCTTTTACAACACGAGTACAACCCCGTCGAGTGGTATCCGTGGGGTGCTGATGCGTTCGAGAAGGCTAAAAATGAGGATAAACCCGTATTCTTATCTATCGGCTACTCGTGATTAATTAACGACATGTCATTGGTGTCAAAAATTATTTATACCGATAAAAGTGCTTTCTTAACTATTAAAATTTAAAATATAAATTGTATGTGATTATACTGCAGACAGAATAGATTATAAGAAAAACATTATTATATAAGTCTCAGGTTTAGTACTTTGTTTTATAGGCTTGTAAATATGCTACTAAAATTAAGATAATACTTAATATTAAAGAAAGCCAAAAAAACGTTGGTACTCTAAAAGTGTCAAGGTTTTTATTTTTTATTTTAGGTATTTAGAATCAAAATATTATATACATAACTATAAAAAATCTTTCCATATTTATTTAGTTTAATATTTCTTCACTGTTTTTCAAAAAGAACAACACCTATTTCTTCTTCAAGATTACTGATAGCCTTACTTAAAGCTGATGTTGTGATAAATAAATCTTCTTTTTAATAAAATTCACCTATGTACTCCCCTATATTTAATACAGCCTACGTATATATTACTGGAGGTGTTACTAATGAATAAACTTTTTATTAAGTTTTTTCCCATCATAGCATCAGTATTCATACTATTTTTACATGTATTGGGATATATGGCTACATTATACTTACCGAATTATTCAATGTTACTAATATGGTTATTATCAGGATGTATTGATATTATCTTTATACTTAAGCTTGGAAAAATAACACGTTCTTTTCATAAATCTATGTATATAGATCCTTTAACTCAATTGAACAACAGAGACTTTTTTTATGAGAGTATATCTGATTCAATGGAGAAACTACAAAAAAAGCAATCATATATTTCTCTGCTAATAATAGATTTAGATAACTTTAAAAATATTAATGATACATATGGTCATATTGCAGGTGACGAAATCTTAAAACAACTTTCAAATATTTTAAAACATAATATTAGAGCTACTGATATAGCCACTAGATGGGGTGGCGATGAATTTGTTATAACTCTTCCTGGAGTTAGTGCGAAAGATGCATTGAATATTGCAGATAGAATTAGAAGTGCTATACATAACTATGATTTTTTTTATAATAATATCCTTTTTAAAGTTACTGCCAGTATAGGAATTACTTCAGTTGGAAATAAAATGAATATAAATGCCTTTATAGATTTAGCTGATAAAGCGTTATATAAGGCGAAGACTAATAAAAATTCAGTGGCATTTTTAGATGCCTGTGTTGATTTATAGTGTAGATAAACAAAAGAGCACTTGATAATTAACATTATAATTATTATTAAAATCAAGGAGATAGCTTTCAATTATCTCCTAGGATCTTAGGATTAGAATCTTATTTTGGAAATTCAAATAAATTTTCTATACTTAAAAAAGCTATCGGATTATATCTGATAGCTTTTTTAAGTATAGTAATATAGATAAAAATATGAAGGGAGCGTGATAATATGCAGAATAAGAGTATGCATCAAAGGGTTAATAGATTGCTTCATGGAAGAGAACCTTTTGAAGATGATGAAGTCGCTGAAGTTTTAAACAAAAATTTGCATCTATAAAAATGTACGCTAATATAATATAGCTAGATTCATATAACAAATAATATATATAAAAAGACACTGATTAATTTGGGTGCCTATTTTTATTTACAGTTATAAATTAATCATTCTTAAAATATAATTTTATGTATCTAAATATTAAAACTCCTTACTTTATAACAGTTCAGTTATCCCTATTTATTAGACAGTTTGTATACACTTCCAAGTCATTTGTTGTATTAATTTGTCAAGATAATATTGAATCTGAAGCACATAAAAACGTACTATCTTATTTTAAAACTTATTGAAAATTTATAGATGCTCCTTATGTAGTAAGCCTTGCATGTAGATCAGGTTTTCTTGGCGGACAAGGTAAAGATGAAACAAAGCTAGAAAAATATCCAACATTAAAAGATATTTACAAAGCGATTGTACAAGTGGGTGAAAAAATGAGTTTTCGTACAATAATAAAACTTATGGATATTAAAACTCTTATTGCAGGGATTGTTCCAGTAATCTTAGGCTCAATCTATTCAAGATATGCTTTTGGAAAGTTCAATGGTGGTTATTTTATATTATTAGCTGTTGCTATGATACTAATTCAAAGTGCAACTAATATGGTTAATGATTATTTTGGCTTTAAACGTGGTGCAGATAGCAAAGAGAAGGAGAATGAAAAAGCTTTAGTGAGTGGCGAAATTACTCCAAAACAAGTTTTAGTTATTATATTCACGTATCAATTTATTACTTTTATAATTTGTATTTATATAGCCACCCAAACAAGTTATTATATTTTAATAGTTGCGCTCACTGGTGAAATCATTTCAATTTTATATGCTTGTGGGCCTTTGCCTATTTCATATACTCCGATAGGTGAAATTGTATCTGGAGTAACCATGGGAATAGGTATAACAACAACGGCTATTTATATTTACTCAGGAGTATTTAATTTAAATACAGTGCTTTTAGCAGTTCCTACTGCAGTATTTATTGGTACCATATTACTATCTAATAATTTAAGTGATATAGAAGAAGATAAGAAAGTTGGTAGAAAGACATTACCGATACTGATAGGAATCAAAAATTCTGAAAAGCTTTGGATTTTTAATGTAACTATGTTGCTGGTATTAACATTCATTTTACTAATAATGGACATCTATCCCATTGCTGTATTAGTAGCTGTTATTTTATTATTTCCTTATAAGTCAATTTCGAATTTCTTATCCTATGATAAGAGCATTTATACAAAAAGTAAAACAATGGAACTAATAGGGAGGATTGGATTAAAATATCATTTAGCTGTGATTATTGGATTATTAATATCAATACAAGACTAGTAGAAGCTAAATAATCAATTAAGGCTGTCCTAAAAAGGATAGCCTTTAAATTTTCATAAATACTAATAATCTCGCAGCAG
Organism: Clostridium nitrophenolicum; assembly: GCF_055391695.1. Taxonomy (NCBI): domain Bacteria; kingdom Bacillati; phylum Bacillota; class Clostridia; order Eubacteriales; family Clostridiaceae; genus Clostridium; species Clostridium nitrophenolicum. The sequence continues at coordinate 2,907,778 of NZ_AP042469.1, read as the reverse complement.
CATCTTTGTAATTATTCTCTTCAAGGCTTGGCTTTCATCCGTATTTGGGAGTTCATTAGCCAATATCAGAGCTTTATTAGTATACCTTTGAGCGGTTTCTCTTGATTTTTTTAATCCAGCAGAGTTTTTTAAAAGGTTAAGTGCTTCATCGAAATTACCTTCTTTTAAATAATTTCTTAAATGAGTATTTCCTCTTCTCAACTCATATAAAACAGCCATAGTGTATATTCCTTCTTTAATGTCATTCCCAGAAGGTTTACCTAGGATCCTTTCAGAAGATGTTATGTCAAGTAAATCATCTATTAGTTGAAATGCCATTCCTGTAGAATATCCTATGCTTTTTAATTTTTTTACAATATCAATATTGACATTGCTTTCATACGCGCCCATAGATAAGCTAAGAGAAAAGAGAGAAGCGCACTTACTACTGATTCTTTTTAAGTAACTTTTAATGGTAGAATCTAAGGAGTAAAGAGAATAAAATTGATTTATTTCACCTCTGCATATTGATTTTATGGTTTCAGACACATCTACTATGCTTTTATGAGAACAGTTTTTTGAAAATATAACATATGCTTGTGAAAAAAGATAATCTCCTATAAATATTCCTGTTTTTACTCCATGTTTGCTATGAATTGTCTTTTTACCTCTTCTAATATTTGCCTCATCAATTATATCATCATGAACAAGGGTAGCTAAATGTAATAATTCTACTCCTGCAGAAATATTGATGAGTTTTTCTTTTTCAATTTTTCCAAAGCTTCCTCCAATTAATGTAAAAACTCCTCTAATTAATTTTCCATCATCTGCAGCTAAATCATTTAGAAGAGTTTTAACAGTGGCATCAGTATCTATTAAATTATTTCTAATAATCTTTTTTAGTTCTATTAAATCTGTATTAAACATGTCTATAGACTCTTTTTCTCTTAACATAGATCTTCCTCTTTTCTCTATTAGTTATGCTGAATATATATTAGTATCTATAGTTATTCTATTTTTTACTAATAAATATAGAACAGATTTCTATTTTAACCTCAAAACTAAATTTATAAATTATAACTAATTTAATAAAAAGTATTCCAAATTTGCTGGAGCTACATATAATAGATAATGGAAAATTTTAGAAATAATAATTTAGGGGGCTTGTTATGGAAGATGTTATCACCTTAGCAAGGGTACAATTTGCAGCTACAACCATTTATCACTTCTTTTTTGTACCATTAACAATTGGATTGTCATTTTTAATTGCAGTAATGGAATCCTTATACGTTAAAACAAAGAAGGATAAGTATAAGCAAATGACTAAGTTTTGGGGGAAACTATTTCTTATAAATTTTGCAATGGGAGTTGTAACAGGTCTGGTGCAAGAATTTCAGTTCGGAATGAACTGGTCTAATTACTCAAAATATGTTGGGGACATTTTTGGTGTGCCTTTAGCCATAGAAGCGCTACTTGCTTTTTTCCTGGAATCAACTTTCCTTGGAATTTGGATTTTTGGATGGGAAAAAGTTTCTAAAAAAGTACATCTTGTTTCAATATGGATTGTTGCATTATCAACTACACTTTCTGCCTTCTGGATTTTAACAGCTAATTCATTTATGCATGAACCTGTAGGATATACTATAAAAAATGGAAGAGCAGAACTGACAAGTTTTACAGATATTATTTCAAATCCGCACCTTTGGGTTCAATTTCCTCATACTATTTTTGCATCACTAGCTACGGCGGCATTCTTTATATTAGGAATAAGTGCATATCATATAATAAAGAGGAATAATGGAGCATGGGTAAAGGCCTCATTGAAAATGGGAATTATGGTTTCAATTGTTTCAACATTATTAGTTGCAGGCATGGGTGACGTTCAGGGAAAATATCTTGTTAAGCATTTACCTATGAAGATGGCAGCAGCTGAGGCTTTATGGGAAACAAAGGATCCTGCACCACTATCTATAATAGCTATAATCGATGAAAAAAATAAGAAAAACTCTTTTGAGATAAGCATACCAAAGCTTTTAAGTTTTATGAGTTACAATAGTTTTACTGGTAAAGTTGAAGGTTTGAATGATATTCAACAAAGATATGAAAAACAGTACGGTCCAGGCAATTACATTCCTCCTGTTACAATATCATTTTACTCTTTTAGGTTGATGGTTGGAGCTGGAATACTCATGCTTTTGATGTCATTGACTGCTTTGTTTTGCTATGTCAAAGGGAAAATCTATGAAAAGAAAAAACTACTTAAGCTTTTAGTTTTATCAATTGCACTACCTTATATTGCAAATACCACTGGTTGGATATTAACAGAGATAAGCCGAACACCTTGGATCGTATTTGGACTTTTAAAGCTTGATAAGGCTATTTCTCCTACAGTATCTAGTACTTATGTTTTAATATCGTTAGTAGCTTTTGTAGCTGTATATTCAATATTAATTATTATAGACTTATATTTAATGTTCAAGTTTGCCAAGATACCTCCAGAAGGAAATAAATCTTTAAATCAAAAATTTAATGGTAATCGGGAGGGATCATTATGGATTTAGCAATTGTATGGTTTATATTAATTGCTATCTTATTTATAGGATTTTTCTTCCTTGAAGGTTTTGATTTTGGAGTAGGAATACTTCTTCATTTTCTAGGAAAGACAGATAGAGAAAGAAGAATTATTATAAATACAATAGGCCCATTTTGGGACGGTAATGAAGTTTGGCTTATAACAGCTGGAGGTGCAATCTTTGCTGCATATCCAGTATGGTATGCTACTATGTTTAGTGGTTTTTACATGGCTCTTCTTCTAGTACTTGTAGCCCTTATACTTAGAGGAGTTGCTTTTGAATTTAGGAGTAAGTATGAAAGTATTATTTGGAGAAAAACTTGGGATTATGCAATATCTGGCAGCAGTTTCGTCTTGTCTATACTTTGGGGGATAGCTTTAGCAAATTTAATTAAAGGTGTTCCAATAGACAATAGAATGAATTATGTCGGGGGATTTTTCGATTTGATTTCTTTTTATACATTAATTGCTGGAGCAGCAACCTTATTCATATTTATCTTTCATGGTGCGATTTTTTTATCATTAAAAACAGAAGGTGTAATAGAACAAAGGGCTTTGAAAGCAGCTAGGAGCTTTGGATTATATGCAATAGTAATTACTTTAGTGCTTATAATAGGGACTTTTGTGAAAACTGACCTATATAACAGTAAGTTTGCATTAAGTACATCTATATTAGCTGTAATATTTTTATGTTTAAGTTGGTACTTGATTAGAAAAAAAAAAGCTAAAATTGCTATGATAATGAATGGTCTTTCGATTGCGCTTGGTGTTAGCTCGTTATTTTTAGGAATGTTTCCAAGAGTTATGGTTTCAAGTATAAAGCCTGAGTACAGTCTAACAATTTATAACGCTGCTTCAAGTCATAATACCTTACTTTTGATGACAAAGGTAGCATTGGTATTTGTTCCTATTGTACTTGCATATCAGACCTGGACTTACTGGATATTTAGAAAAAGAGTTACAGGAAAGGATTTGGAGTATTAAAAGCAAATATAAATAACTGATTATTTAGCTTAATATAGAGTAACTTAACCATACACAAGAACTCTAATTTGAGAGTGCAAAGAGTTCTTGTGTCTCCATTTATTCGGGAATACGTGTAAGTTAGAAGCAAATATACTATAAGGAGTATATATACTTATGTTAAATAAAAGATTGTTAAAAGAAAGCAGCATAAAAAAACTATATATACCTGTAATTATTATTAGTGCAGTTATAAATTCTATTTTTATAATAGTTACAGCTGCGCTTTTAGCCTTAATAGTAGAGGGAGTATTTTTGAAAAAGTGTAATTTAAATAAGATTAACTTATATATTTTATTGTTTTTGTTAAATGCTGCTTTTAGATTTATTTCTAACTTTTTTATTCAAAAATACATTAAAGACTGCTCTGAGGATATAAAGAATAAGATAAAGTTAGAATTTTTTAATTTAATTCTTTCGACTAATCCATATAAAGTTAAAAATAATAGTACAGGAGAACTTGTTAATATACTTACAGATGGAATGGAAATGATTACGCCTTACTATTCACAGTATATTCCTCAAGTTGCTTCAGCTGTTTTTATATCCTTAATGATTTGTACTACTGTGGCTTTTGTAGATAGATTATCAGCATTGATAATGGTTATAACCTTTCCAATCATTCCAATATTTATGGCCCTTATAGGCTATAAAACTAAAGAATTAAATGAAAAACAGTGGAAAAAACTTAATATTCTAAGTTCACATTTTTTAGATATGCTCCAAGGGTTAAATACATTAAAAAGTTTCGGCAGAAGCAAGATTCAGGAAGAAAAAATATATGAGATAAGTGAAAGCTATAGAAAATCAACAATGGAAGTTTTAAAAGTAACATTTCTATCATCATTAGTTTTAGAATTATCGGCGACAATTAGTACTGCTGTTGTAGCAGTAGGCTTAGGTTTAAGGCTAGTTTATGGTAAAATTAGTTTTTTACAAGCGTTTTTTATATTAGTACTTACACCAGATTTTTATATGCCACTTAGACAATTAGGGATGAGATTTCATTCTTCATTAAATGCTCAGGTTGTAATTGAAAAAATTGAAGATATGGAGAAGGAACTTAAGTTTGAAGAATACAATTATTCAACATTTGATGTACAAGCAAGTAGAAAGAAAGGGTTTAGTAAGAAGAAAAGCGACGTAAAAATAGATATTAATAAAGGTTTAAATATTGAAGTTAAAGATTTAAGATTTTCTCATGAATTTAAAGATAATCTAAATAATATAAGTTTTAGGATTAACGCAGGAGAAAAGGTTGCCTTAGTAGGGGAGAGTGGCTGTGGTAAAAGTACTTTGATAAATATTTTAAGTGGATTTTTAAAAGTTGATGATGATATGGTTTATATAAATGGTATCGATTTAAACAGTATAAACAAAGATAGTTATTTTAGCAAAGTTGCAATAGTACCTCAGTTTCCTCACATTTTTAATATGGACATTAAAAATAACATTTTAATGGGAAACAAGATGAACAATAGCAATATCTTAAATATCTATCATGCTACAAAGGTTGACTTATTTTCAGACGAATTTAAAGACAAATATAAAACAATTATTGGAGAAGGTGAAGAAATAGAAGTAAGCGGTGGGGAAAGGCAAAGAATTGCATTAGCAAGAGCAGTAGTAAAAAATGCTGATTTTATAATATTAGATGAAGCTACCTCCGCTTTGGACTCTAAAACAGAAGAGATTGTTGTAAATATTATGAAAGGTTATTTTGAGAATAAAACAGTCTTAATTTCAGCTCACAGATTAAATACTATAAAAGCTGTAGATAAAATTTTAGTTCTACAGGATGGTTATTTAGTTGAAATAGGTAACCATGAGGAGCTAATGAAGCGTAGAGGCCGGTATTATAATATGATGAAGTGAAACTTGATTCAATGGAGCTTTTCAGTGTATGACTGGTACAGTTACTTAATAAAATTGTGGAGGAAAGTTAATGAGATTTTTTAAAGTTATGAACTATCTTATGAAAAAACATATTCCACTTGTTATTCTCTCATTATTTATGGGGACTTTTACCGTATTGAGTAGTATAGGAATGTTCTCAACTTCTTCTGTTTTAATATCTAAAGCCGCTCTTCATCCAGATGTATTAGATTTAATGATTTTAATAGTTGGTATTAGATTTTTGGGAATATCAAGGGGAGTATTTAGATATTTAGAGAGAATTTTTTCACATGATACTACTTTCAGAGTATTAAGTAGCGTTAGAAAATGGTTTTATAAAAATTTCGAGGATAACTACTCAGAAAATAATAAAGTTTATAAAAAAGGCGATATTTATAGCAAAATAGTAAGTGATGTGGATTCATTGAAAGAGTATTATTTAAGAGGAGTTTATCCATTAATAATAGCAATTTTAACGGGAATAATTACTGCTATATTTCTATCATATTTTAATAAAATTATTTCCTATTATTATATTTTAATATATTTCTTTTGTGGTATCATTTTACCTCTTGTATTATTTATATTTAATACTAAATTAATGGAAAAAGAGTCTGAGGTAAAAAAAGAGCTAAACTTAATTCTTTTGGATATGTTAAAAGGTATTTTAGAAGTAACTATTTATTCCATGAAGGAGGAATTTAACTATAAGTTTAGCCTATTAAACAATGAATTATCTAAAATACAAAAGAAGAAAAATTTAATTGCTACAGTTGAAGATAACATACATGCTTTATTTGTAAGCTTAGGAATGGTCATATCGCTATTAGTAGCTGCACCGCTAGTAATAGAAAATAAGTTATCTGGTATATACTACGCCATGCTGCCACTAGCGATTATGGCTTCCTTTGAAGCATTACTGCAGATTCCTAGTATACTTTATAAACTTCAGATCGCACATAATGCTGGAAATAATATTTTATCCATTACAGAAAAAAATGATAATTTTAGATCCAATAATTCTAATCGCAATAAGGAAGTTTCTTTTAGAAATTTTACTAATCTTAATAACGATAGACTCACTAAAAAAGCATTAGATAATTACAATCTCTCTGTTAACAATTTAAGTGTATATGATAAGAACTCTGGAAATTTCATTATAAAAGAATTATCCTTTAATCTTCCTTACGGAAAAAAGATAGGTATAGTTGGGTTTAGCGGTTCTGGAAAAAGCTCTATCTTAAAAACCTTGATGGGATTTATGAAGTTTCAAAAAGGAGATATTAAGCTAGGTGGCATATCATATGACAAGTTAGCAATAGATGAAATAAGAAAGATATATGCTTATGTTGAGCAAAATCCATATATTTTTAATGCTACTATTAAAGAAAATTTGTTTATAGCAAATACAGGAGCAGATGAATATTCTATTATTGATATATTGAAAAGAGCTCATATATTTAACTTAATTAAAGCACTTCCAGGAGGAGTAGACTCCTTACTAGGAGAGTACGGGTCTAAAGTTTCAGGTGGTGAAAAACAGAGACTGGCAATTGCACGGGCCTTATTAAAAGAGAGTAAAATACTATTGCTAGATGAACCAACTGCTAGTTTAGATGTAGGACTCGAAAAGAAAGTCATAGATTCAATTTATAATACTATTAAAGATAAAAGCTGCATATGGGTGACTCACAGATTAGTAAGGATGGATCGAATGGATGAAATTTTAGTTATTCACGGAGGAGAAGTAGTGGAAAGAGGCACACATAGTGAGTTATTAAATAATAAAGGGCCGTATTATAAGCTATGGAGTGCACAACACCAATATTTATTTTAGAGGAGTGTTACTATGAAGATATTTATAGTCGGTGGAGGATTTGCTGGAATTAACGCAGCAAAGAAACTCTCTAAAAAACTTTCAACTTCTCACGAAATTTATTTAATAGATAAAAAAGAATATACAACAATGCTTCCAAACCTTCCTGAAGTAGCTAGTGGCAGATTGGAGAGCAGTGATGTTAGAGAAAATATAATGAATTTACTTCCACAATCAGTGAAATTTATAAAAGAAGAAATATTAGAGATAAATTTTGATGAAAAAACCATAAATACAAATGAAAATCAGTATAAATATGATTATCTAATCTTAGCAACTGGCTCAACAACAAACTTATTTGGTTTTAATCAAAGCTTAGATAAAGTAAATGTATTAGATTCATTAGAGGCAGCTGAAAACATTAAGATGAAATTTTCAGAGTACTTAGATACTGCGCCAGAAGCTACATTAGTAGTATCAGGAGCTGGTTTTACTGGTATGGAACTTGCTTGTAACTTATATGATTTAAGCAAGAGAAAAGGAAAAAATTTAAATGTTATTTTTGTGGAAATGGCGAATAGGATATTACCTATGCTTTCTGAAAAGCTATGCTCTCATGTAATAGATAAGTTAAATGAACTTAAGTTTAAAATATACACTGATAATCAAATTATGACATTTGACGGAAAAGATATAACTTTAAAGAACAATGAGGTTATTAAGGATGTATTTTTCTGCTGGTGCAGCGGAGTTAAGTCTGTATTAAAGCCTAGTGGAGAATACAAAACGATTCCAGATGGAAGAATCATAGTTGATGAATTTTTATCAATTCCTGAGTACCCTGAAGTTTATGTAGTTGGAGATGCAGCTGCTATAAAGGATAAAAACAATAATTTTTTAAGAAGGGCTGTAACCTTTGCACAAATGTCTGGTAGACATGGAGCTAAAAACATTGCATCTGTATTAAACAAAAAGCGAAGAACACCATTTACACCTGTAGACTTGGGGTGGATAATACCGATTTATATTTCTAGTATTGGAGCAGTGCTTGGTAAGGACATAAAAGGACGCAAAGGAATATTTATGCATTATATATTATGTGGCATTAAAAATTATAACTTTAGAAACTTTTGGTCAGAGTTAAAAGCTGCATTTAAATATCCTTTTGTAAAACCATAAGGCTTAAGGTGTTGTATTGATTAAAAAATCAGTATAGCACCTTTTGTATTTAATTTTTATGACCATAGTAGATTTTTTATTACTTGTAAGTTTATTGGATGCTATTTTAAATTTAAATCTGAAAAACTTGGTATTTAATTTTATAATAATAAATATTGTAATATTAGTACTTATTAAAAGGATGGTGTTTTATGAAAGTCATAATTATCGGCGGTGGTTGGTCTGGTTGCGCTGCTGCAATAACTGCAAAAAAAGCTGGGGCAGATGTAGCTTTATATGAAAAAACAGACTTGCTTTTAGGTCTTGGAAACGTAGGAGGAATATTTAGAAACAATGGTAGATATACCGCGGCAGAAGAATTAATTAACCTAGGTGCAGGAGAATTAATTCATTTAATGGATGATAATGCTAGGCATACAAACATAAGCTTTCCTGAACACAACCACGCATCCCTTTACGATGTAAGTAAGGTTGAACCAGCATTAAGAAATTACTTAGCAGATTTAGGTATCGAATTAAACCTAATTAGTAGGGTTGTTACTATCGAAAAAGATGAAAACAACATAACACATATAAAACTTCAGGATGGTAGTTTGGTAGCAGGCGATGTTTTTATAGATGCTACTGGCTCTACAGGTGCTATGGACAATTGTTCAAAGTATGGCAATGGCTGTGTAATGTGTATTCTAAGATGTCCTACTTTTGGTTCAAGGGTAAGTATTAGCGCTAAAGCTGGTGTAAAAGATATAAATTCTGAACGTGAAGATGGAACTCCTGGTGCTTTTAGTGGGTCTTGTGAAATTCCAAAGGATAGTTTGTCTGATGATATTGTGCGTAAATTAGATGAAAAAGGTGTAGTTGTTTTAAAAATTCCAGCACAGGACGTAAATCCAAAAAAGCTGAAAATTAAGGTTTGCCAACAATATGCTCTTGATCAGTTTGCAGAAAACCTGGTACTTCTTGATACTGGTCACATAAAGCTTATGAGTCCTTTTTATCCAATTGAAAAACTTAGAAAAATTCAGGGATTAGAGAAAGTTAGATTCATGGACCCTTATTCTGGTGGTAAGGGTAATTCTATAAGATATCTAGCTGCAGCTCCTAGAACTAACGAATTGAAAGTAATAGGAGTGGATAATTTATTCTGTGCTGGTGAAAAATCAGGATTTTTCATAGGTCACACGGAAGCAATTTGTACTGGTTCTTTAGCTGGACATAATGCTGTAAGATTTTCACTCAATATACCTTTACTAAATCTACCAACTTCAACAGCAATAGGGGACATAATTTATTATTCGAATTATAGGTTAACAACATCTGATGGTAAGAAGATTAGACATACTTTTTCTGGAGCAGAGTATTTTGAAAGAATGAAAAGTTTAGGACTTTATTCAACTGATAATGAAGATATTAAGAATAGAATTGAAACCTTAGGGTTGAGTAATGTTTTTGCGAAAAAACTAGGGTAGAATTGTATGCATTAAACAAGATTATAATAGCTAGCGTTATATAGCTTATATATTGGTTAGTAGCAAGAGCTTTTTCAGGAAATGTAAACCATCTAGCTAATATTGAGGAAATCCATAGAATCTCTCATATGTTATAACACAAAGAAATAAAAGGCGTTAGTAAACACCTTTTATTTCTTTAGAAATTCATATTCTACTACTTCGAGCGTACTTCATTTTTATTTTTTGCATATACTAAAGATTATTATATTTATAGAAGGAAGGTGATATAATGACTGATAAAGATGTAGTACCCAATAAATTGATAAATGAGAAATCTCTATATCTTTTACAACATGCTCATAATCCTGTAAATTGGTATCCATGGGGAGAAGAGGCATTTAGTAAAGCAAAAGCAGAAGATAAGCCAATCTTTCTCAGTTTAGGTTATAGTACATGTCATTGGTGTCACGTATATAAAAGATACAACGTATTAACCCCATAAAAATGTACAAGTTTTATGGAGGGAAGATATTATGTTATTAAGTGAAAATTTAAAAGAAAAACTTAGAAAAGAATTCATGCCTATAAAGTCATTGAAGGTGTTTTCTAATGCAGATGCCTTAAACCTAAAAATATCGTTTCTAAAATCATTACCTAAAGGAATTAGAGGTACTTGTTCAATGATACTAGATTTCTTTGAATGTAGGGTTAACACAGATGAATCTAAGGATAACTATATGATAGTATATGCTTCTCAGCAAGAGATAGGAGATACTTTAAGCTATACTCGAGAATACATATCCCATTGTATTAATCGCATGTCAGAAAGCTCCTTATGCCCATTTATAAAGGTGAGGCAAGGCTTGAACAGAAGCAACTACTATTATATGAGAAAGAAAAAGGAAATGGTAGAACTTTTGAAACAAATATTTCAGGCACAACAGGAAGAAGCAAAAGCTAAGAGTTCAGAAAAGCAACATAATGAGAGTAAAAAATACAATTATAATAAGGAGAAGGTTGGCATATTTAACAACTACAGGCAAAGGGATTATTCCAAAGAGGATTTGAAAAATATTGAATATGCCTTATTAGGATGGACTTAGCAAAAAAGCAAAAGACCTATCAAAGTTGCACCTTTGATAAGCCTAAACATTAAAATAAATGTACTTAACACTAATGTTATTATACCATTTTTAAAATAATTTTAAAATATCCTATCAAAAATTTTTGGAGGAATTTTAAAGTCTATTAAATTCAACCTTTTTAAATCATATATAAAAAAGGTTTATTTGTCGTTCTTAAAAATAATTCATATCATATAAATTTGGAACAACAATTCTTAAATAATATTCTTTTTAAATTGTAATCCATATTATAATATCTAAAATTTCCAATTCAATTATTAAATCCTTCAAATTGTCCTTATTAATTTTCGGATGTAAATTAGACTTCTGTATGGGGATAATACCAGTTCACAACCTAAAGTTAATAACGGTGTAAGTCTAAATGTAGTCCTAAAAACACACAAATATATATACTTTTTATATTAATAATTTTAATATGTATACAATAATACATTTATTTAGCACAACGTGAAGTTACTTACATTAATAGAACTTATAGTGTATAATATTATAAAATATATTATAAAATTTAGGGGAATTAATTATGGAAAAAATATTATTATCAACTACATCTGAACTAAATGGGTGGGATATAGTAGAGTATGTTGATATTGTTTCAGCACAGATTGTTATTGGAACAGGAGTTTTTAGTGATTTATTTGCTGAGCTAACTGATTTTATGGGAGGTAATTCCGATTCTTATGAGAAGCAGTTAAAACAATTAAACAATAAAGCTTTAAGTAATTTAAGTGAACAAGCAAAATCTTTAAATGCAAATGCAGTTGTTGGCATTAAATTAGACTATGACGAAATATCAGGAAAAGGTAAACAAATGTTCATGTTAACGGCAACTGGAACAGCAGTTATTGCCAAAAAGATTAATACTAAATTTATAGAATTAGATAATATGTTAGAAAACATTATAGATGAGGATTTAGCATATGGTAGAGTAGGAGGTTTGCCTTTAAAAAGAATAAAGATAGACAAGCTATTAAATTTATTAAATTATGAGAGTTCTATACTTGCTGAATTGAATGAAAAAATATTTAAATATTATAGAATAACAGGCAGATACTCAGAAGCAGAGGATTTGTTATATACTATGATAGGCAAGAGTAATTATATGAACAAGAAAAGATGGGTAGAAGAAGGGAATATATTCTACAAAAACATATTAAATAGAACAGATGCGGAATTAGAAAGTGGAAATTTACCAAGAAATGAAGTTTTAGATGGGATTAATGAGCTTAATAAAAAATATAACTTTAATAAAACATAATGTCATAATATCTATATTTTATAGATTATCAACAATGTCATTGAAAATATTATAAAAGAGGGATATGAGACTTAGTGGGAGTTTAGTGATTATATAAATTCTCTCATTAAAAATAAATTATGGGAGTGGTTATATTTGTAATTGGTATTATTGCTTTTTTGTAGGATTGTATTTTCTACAAAGAAAAGTGTATGAAAATCATAATAATAGAACAATAAATAATTATTATAAAAAAAATGTTTACCAGAAAATAGTGATTTAATAATGTTTTATGGTATTTATCCTAAAATAGATGATATAAGGTATTTTTATGTATGGAATAAAAATGATGTCCTATGTTCATTGTATCAATATCCAAACGGATAATTTATTCACAAGAAATTATTGAAAAACTTAAAAGACATAAGTATAAAAATAATATTCAGTTGATAGAAAATAATGATACTGTTTATTTTATTGACATAGGAGTACATAAAGATATCTATGATGAAATAAAGTTGCTAGAAATAATTGATAACAATTGGGGATTTTTATTAAATGATAAGCTGAAAGGTGTAAGTAGGGAAAGTCTTCAAAGTAATGAGCTCAAAGTATTAAGAAATAATAATTAAAATTGTTGCTTGAAGGCAAACAATAAAGTTATAACAGCAAATGTATTTTTTACAGCATCAGGAGTTCCATTTGAAATTGTACAATTTAGAGATTATTTTAAAACTTATTTAGATAATGTTACAAATGTTATTTTAAATGATAATAATTTTCTATATGAATGCAAAGAAAAATTAAAAATAGATATTAATGTTAGTGATTTATTGTTTGATATTAACAATAATACTTTTAAGAAACAAAAATAAGATAATCCGTATAGAATTAGGACTTGATTCTATTTGTTAAAAATTAGTGTATAAGGCTAATATTTAATTTATTAATAGAATAAGTAATATTAATAAATTAAATTTACGCTATATAGTCTCTAGTAACTATATTTTTTTAGTTTGGATTTATATACGAAATAATTGAAATGAATTTCTGGAAAATAGTTATAAGGAAGCCTTATTTATCTCGGCTAAGACTTCCTTATTTCTACTCAAGGGGGTGTCGCTAACATTTCAAATAAAGCCCACGCTAAGACATAAATTAACATGCAATTTATCAATTTTGTTGGCGACACCTCTACATTGAAAATTGATAAGTCTATAACTTTATTTTTTAATAAATTTAATAATTAAACGTATTAAAACAATAGCTAAACATATTAAAACAACAGCTATAATGCTTATAATTAGAATAACCGCTGAAATAGATATTTCCAATAATGTCACATCCTTATATTGGCTTATGAGATATTATCACTTGTCCAATAAGTGTCATTTCCAACATATAACGCTAAATTAGCACGATGACTTGCAGCACCACCATATATTGTCCAGTCAAAAGTTAAAATTGCAGAAGCTGGATCATAAGACTCATTAGGGATTACATTTAAGCTTGCACCCGAATAAGTTCCACCCAATACAGTGATAAGGTAAGTTGACTTTTGAATATCAGTCATAGTTATTCCATCAGAACCACCTTGTGTTAAATAGAAACTTGTACGAAATGAGGCAGTTACGGATCCATTGCTTGCATAAACCTTAGCATTAGTATATAAAGTATATCCTGTTCCATGAGTAATTTGTCCCGGATCAATGGCGGTTGGAGTAATTTCAGAGTTTGCTAGATTTACTTGTGTAACTTCAGCTTCTGATAAATCAATCGTCTGCACACTTATTGACCCATCATCAAAAACCTTTTTTATGTATTTTTCTCCTGTTGGTAAAGTTCCTTTAGTAGTTATACAATGATTTTTAGGATTAAAAGAATCCCAATCTTGTCCACCTTCTAATTTTGCAATAAGTTTAGTTTGAATCTTATTACTTACGTTATAAGAATTAAACCAGTTAACTAATTGGTCTTTTTCAGATTGTTTTAGTTGAGTCTTTTGGGTTACAGTGCTTACTTGTTTTACATCAGAATTTGATGTTTTAGCGCTTACTGGTGTAGCATATGAACTTGATCCAATTAACCCCAATATAAACGCTCCAATTAAGATTTTACTAATATTTTTTTTCATTTTAACTCCCCCTATTTAATAACATATTTAGAACATGATGCTAAATATATGCAAAATATAACAAGCTTGTTATTTATAAATATACCACAAACACAAAAAAAATGTAAGATGAATGTCGTGAAGTGCCATTTTTAAGTCGTAATCTATATAATAAAGGTTTGTAAACGTTTATTTTTATGCGAGAATAAATCTACGCCATAATAATGCCATTTCGCGATATTTGTATTTACTTTCATTTAAATAAGCGTTAAATATTTGATTTGGAGTAGTAGCAGCTAAGTTGTCATGTACTACAAAGTAGCTTTAAGGGGCTATCTTACTCAAGTCTACAATACTGTTATCAAAAATCAAGGTTTGTGGAACTAAATTCTCTAGCGTGGGCTTTGTCAGAAATGTTGGCGCTCCCCCTTTCATATCTACAATAACGCTTATATTCTTTATTGTACTCTACTTCCCTCGTGTTTTTTATTTAATTATATATTATGATTATAGTGTTATATACAAAGAATTTAAATATAAGATGTATTGGTGAAATGAAAAGTTATAACTTTAATAAAACATAGTATAGAAAAAATAAGTGTATTTGCGTTTTGTAAGTATACTTATTTTATTTGCTTCATGTTTATAATTTAAAATTTGATAAGAAAATATGATGACTTATTAGAAATTTGAGAGGATAAACTAGAAGAGATATAATTGGTCTACTAAAAAAGTAGCGTGTTTAAAATTCATTACATCTAATCTTTTAATAGGAACTTTAAAGATTTTTAATAAAGGCGCAATTATTTATTTTTTTTATATAATATTGTATAATTTTAGTTAATGTTGTAATGATTCCTATAAGAAGATAGATAGTAGTTAATTTAATAGCTACTAAAGGTAATAACCATATAGCTTTTATTAATAATTTTTATATACAATTAAGAATAGACAGGTGATTTAAATGAATGAAAGTAATATTATAACGGATAGGATATGTACCGATTGTGTACATGCTAAAGTTAATTCTAAAAGTAAGTACAAGAATCCAGATATATACTGCATAAGACGTGGAAATTGTAAGTTAACTGATAAGTATGAAGCAAAATGGTGTGATTTATATAAAGAAGGATAATTAACAAATGACTAAAAAAGAAGCTGAGGAAGTAAAATGGATAAATTTGAACTAAGAAATAAGGAAATTATCAAAAAAATTAAAGCAGGAAATTCATATGAACAATTGGCTCAAGAATATAGAGTATCTATTTCAAGTATTAGTAGTATATTTAAACAATATAGTAGATTCAAAGATTGTTGTTTAAATATAGAAAATTTAAAATCTAAAAATATTATTACCAAAGAAACAAAATTGTATGATTTATGTAAATTATTAAAGTTTGAAACTCGTAGTATTAATAATTTAGTGCGTAGGCATATTGTAAGCATTGAACAATTAGTAGTATTAAATGATGAACAAATTTATACTTTAAGAAATGTTGGGAAACTAACAAAAGCTTA
This sequence comes from Clostridium nitrophenolicum, assembly GCF_055391695.1. Lineage (NCBI taxonomy): Bacteria > Bacillati > Bacillota > Clostridia > Eubacteriales > Clostridiaceae > Clostridium > Clostridium nitrophenolicum. The sequence continues at coordinate 2,891,849 of NZ_AP042469.1, read as the reverse complement.
TATCGAAGAATGTTTGTCTAATTATAAAAATAATGAGGATAAATACTTACAACCTTATGATAATGAAGATATAATTTTAGAAAATTTTAATACTAATATAAACTGTTATATGCTAGAATCAACAGATGAATGTAATATGGAGAATATTAATTATCCATTAAATGATGAAAGGATTCAATGTGCTAAAGCTAATAGAGAATATATTTGGAAATTAATCGATCTAGTAGATGATGGCCAACTTAGTTATAGTTTTCTAAAAAAGGAATTAGACAAAGAGTTTGATAGAATAGAAAAGAATAATGAACAGTTAATAGAAATGTTGTCACAATTAAGACAGGGTGAAATTTTATATAATGAAGATTAAAACAAAAGAAATACCACTAAGAAAAAGAGTTTTCCCTTTTAAACGGAAAAATCTCTAAACAAGGTGGCAGATCAGTTTTAGAGGTTTTTATAATAGTTTGGTAAATGCTAAGGTTACAAACTTAATAGGACAAGGATATAAAAAAATTATTTTAAATTGTAGGGGAGTTATATAAATTAATGATAGAAATAATTAAAGAATTTAATGGTATTATCGGAGCTGTAGTAGGATCGGTGACTACACTAATTGTTACTAAATTATTGAAAAGCACAGGTAAAATACATTTATATTTAAAAGACTGGGATGTAAAAAACACAATAAAAAACGAATTTAGAGAAAGAACTTATATAAAAACAACTTCCTTAGAAGTAGAGTCATTATATATAAAATTTAAAATGGATATATATAATAGCTCGGAAATTCCCAAAATAATGAGAAATATTAAAATAGGGTTTTATGATAACAAAAAAGAATTATTTAGTGTGATTTTAAATGACAAAGATAATGAGATTACAAGAGAATATTTTAGTTTTTCACAAGAATCAACTATAATAAATATTGAGGCTAAAAAATGTATAGTTAAAGAATTTAATTTTAATATAGATGATAAAACTATAATCGATTTATTAAAAAATACAAATACAATTTATTTTATGTATACAAATGAAAAGAATAAAAATAAAAAAGTTTTAATTAGAAAAAATATCCTTAATGAATAGGGGGGATGTTTCTGATAAAACACTAAAATTTAATGAGAAAAAGGGGAATTTAAATGCCAGATCCACCATCCTGGGGATATGGCAAATGAAGAACATGATTCTTATAAAACAATAGATATTTATGTGTATAATTAGAGAGTAAAATTTTTACTCTCTTTTTAACGATGATTACTAAGTAAATCTCTCATATTTCCGATGATTTGTCTAAATCCAAAATAGAAAATTATATTAAAATTTGTTAGAGATAAGTTATCTTTTAATACTTTCCAAAAGTAAATTTTATCATTATACCAATTAAAGCTTTCATTTAATTCGCATTCTCCATAAAAATCACCTTTAAGTATTATAGCATTATCACAAGGTCTAATATAAAGATTAGTTTTATCGATATCTCTAGGGTTTATTATAATTTTATATTTTCTCGGAATTCCTTCAGTTCCATGAGAAAAGAAAAAACTATCTAGCGAAGGCTCATCATTTAAATTTTCTGATTGATGAAACCACACATATCTTTCTTTAGCTTCATTCCAATGCATTGAGTAATTTGATTTTGCACTGCTATTTCCGGTTATTTTTAATTTATTTTTACTTTTGTATTCAGAAATTGAATCATCTGATAAAAAATTAGTATAATGAATTAATTTATGGTTTAACAAGTAATTATATTCATTAGTACTTAAAGTTCTAATAAAGAAATCATTCTTTTTAAAACCAAATAGTATACCTAATAAATGGAAGAATATAGACAATAATACAACTAATAATATAAAGGTCACTATATATGATATTGTAAATGTTAAGATGGGATTTATGGATGAATTAGCAAATTTCATTGCTATATTAGTTGCTATATTAAGTAAAGCAATTGATATAAATAAAGTATATATGCATGCTATAAATACTGAAATTAAATGTCGCATCCACCCTACTAGTCCAGTAATTTTCTTCCCTTGTTTACTCATAAAAACATATCACCTCATACACAATTTCCTATATTATAACACGGTTGGACAAATTGGGAAAATTTTCTCATAATGAGTATAGTAATTAATTAAACAATACAAAATTACGAGATAATAAGAGAATTTAGAAGAAAAATAAATATAATTGAATCAGATGACTGAATATGATAGAATATAAAATAAACTAAAGCTGATTAGGAGGCTTAGGAATCATGGATATCAAAGAAATAAATTTTGAAATTGCTAACTTACTAAAAAAAGAACTAACAGAAGCCTCGTTTAAGACGTGGTGTAAAGAAAGTATTGAAAATGCCTACATGGAAGGAAATAATATTATAATTCCAGTAGCAAATGATTTTGAAAAAGCAATAATTGAAGAAAAATATTTATTGTTATTTAACACAGCTTATTGTCGTTTTATTGGTAATGGGTTTAGTTATAACAAAATTATAATTAGGGTTGATAAAAACATAGAATCAAAGCAAGATCAAAAAGAAGAATATGTTTTAAAAACAGTAGAAGATATGAGAAAGATAGCCGATAGGAAAAATGCTGAGTCAATTAATATAAAAAAAGAAATTGAGAAAACACTAAGAAAAATATTAGATACTATTGAAATGATGGCTGAAAATTATTCTACAAGTTATATGTGTAATAAAGTTGAATCTGATATTATAGAGAATGTAAGTGAAGAATTGGTGAAATTAGGATTTAAAACTAGTATAACTGACTTTAGTAATCACATTAAGGTAATAAGTATAAAATGGGATAAGTAAAATAATAAATGATATTTAAAAGGTGCTTATATGGATATAAAACAAATATTTATAGACTTACTTACACAATTATTAGAAAATAAAATAGATAGAAACACAGCAGCAAAGCTAATGAGAGAACGTGTTACTTGGGATGATGTGTTTAATTTAAAAAATGATTGTGTATCTCATGCTTATTTTACAATAGATGCTCTAGACTATGAATACACTAATACGACAGATTCTGAGTTGTTTTATTTACAAGAATGTTTAGAAGGAAAAAGAGAATATAATGATGAAGACAAATGGGAATTCATATTAAATAGCAAAGATCCTATTTGTAAATTAACACCTTCGTTAAAAAGTCAGAAAGTGTCTATAGACGATTTTGACATGTATAGACCTGAGAAAATAGAACTTATAGAAGGTGAGATATGTGGTGATAAAATAGTAGCATCTCAATTATTGACATTACTTATGTATAACTTAGGTGTGGATGCTGTAGTTAGGTTATTGCCAAAACAAATTTGGGAAGAAACATTAAAAAATTATAGTAATAAACAATAGATTATAATGAAATTTATTGTTATCCATTTGTTAAAAATAAATATTCTGAGAAAATAGATTAAAAGAAGCCTTAGCTGAGAAATAAGACTTCTTTATTTTTACTCAAATACAATACAAGGAAAACCTTGAAATTATAACATGTTTATATGTATTTTAATGTATTACAAAGTAATCTCTAAAAGATTAATTTTTCAAAAATTTTACCAAAATATAACCATATTAAAATTATCACTTTCGCTTCCTAATAGTCTCCAATTAAGTATAGAATTTTTGCCTAGTATTCTAAATGAAGATTCTCTTAAATCATACCTTGTTTTAATACTTGAAATTGTATCATCTGTACAGTTCAAAAATGGCAGCATATGTAATCTTTCAGTATTTACTTTTGGATTTTTACCTGTATTGTTTCCTAATTGTAATAACTGACTCCAACTAAAAATTGTACACCAACCACATATTATCGTTCGTTTGTTTTTATTACCGTTATCTATTTCGTTACATAACCAATTCAATGCACTATAAAAAGACGGTTCCCATCTTAATTTATTTATTCCATAATTACAATTCCAATTTCTCCAGTATTTTACTTCTACCTCAAATTGTTTATAGTCAATTATAATATCTCTACCTCGAGTTCCGTGTGATGGATATCTAGCAAGATTTGCAAAAGACCTACCAAGTTTGTTAACTAAATCATTTTCACAAATTTTATAATTAGCGTAGTTTCTTCTTTCGTTCAAACTCATGGTGTTAAAAATAAGATTGAACTCATCTATTATAATTCTACAAGTTGAATCAAAATAATTAACTATAGAATATTCATTATTCATTTTACCACCTCCAATCGTATTATATGGATAATAACGTAGATTATACGAAATTATATTTAGAATACTTTTAATATCTCATTAATGCTTTGTTTTTCATTTTGTATTGTTTAATTTATTAAATGAATTTAAAGGATAAATTTTATAAAATTAGCAACTATTTAGAGTTTAATAGAGGAATTTCCTTTGATTTGTAGAATGTTTACAAAAGAAGGGAGATTACAACTATAAATGAGAAAATGGAGATGCAGCTATGAGTTTAATAAAATGTCCAGAGTGTCAAAGGGAAATATCGGATACATCTGTATCATGTCCAGGGTGTGGATATAGATTAAAAACTATGTCTGATAAAAGTATAAAACTAATAAGTATTTGTATAATAATTATAATAATAATTGGGAGCATTGCTTTTTATAATTATAAAGAAAACAAGCATCAAGAAGATTTAAAAAAACAGACAGAAGATTTGAAAAAAGCCAATGATAATTTAAATAAATATTTAGATGAAAATAAATGATAAGTTATAAAAAGGTAGAGGAACATTCATTCTTCTACCTTTTCGTTTTCAAATTATTCCTCCTTAACTAATTCCATTATATCTGGAAGATCACATTTTAGAGCCTTGCATAATTTTTCTAACGTATCCAAGTTAACACTTTTAACTTTATTATTTACTATTTTATGTATGCTAGCATAGGTAATGCCACTCTCCTGTGCCAACCAATAGGCACTAACTCGGTTATCCTCTAATATTTTATCAATTTTAAATCTTACCATTATACGACACACTCCATTCCTTAATTATAATAACAAAAACTACATTATGTATAAATAATAGTATTTATTACTATTTTATATATAATTATATACCTTATTTATGCATAATTCAATACATAATATAGTTTTAAATTTGAATATTATATACTTGACTATATATAATACAAAGTGTACAATGTGTATATAAGGTAAATAAATCCTTATAAAAATAAAAAGCACCCACCTGAAGGTAAGGTACTTCTACTTGCAATTTAAGTATACACCTTCAATTGGGTAAAATCAATATTCAATAAGGAAGGTGAAAATATGAGTATCAAAGTTTTACAAAGATTTTTAGTATTTGCAGCTGAGTTTAATATTGCACCTACGCCAGAAAATCTAAAGAAGTTTAAAAAATTACAGGATGTGCAACATGTTTAACTTAAGTAATATTAGTAGTATTAAAAATAAGGGAGATGTAAAAATGATATACGCAAAGAAACTTAGTGATTTTGAAATTGAGTATGTTAATAATTGTGCAGTAGAGGAATTGGCTACAGTAGCAGAGGTAGAAGATTATATTTGTTTAGGTGCAGAAATACCAGGAGAATGCCTTATAGGAGTTAAAGAAGGATACATAGTAGCAGATGAACAATGTGATACACATTTCTTTAAAAAGGATAGTATATGTAGACCAATGTTTTCTAGTATTTTAGAAACTTTTGTATAAAAATTTTCTAAAGGTGGTTGACTGAGAGTATTACAAATGATATATTATAAGCATAGAGTGTCGTACTGAAAGTATTACATTTAACATTTGTAATGAGGTGGTTAAGATTATAGGGTTAGAATATATATGTTTGTTATCAAATACAAAATATGTTGAAATAGCCGAAATGTTGGGAATATCTAAGCAAACAGTTAATTCGTGGGTATCTGGTAGAAGAAAAATACCAGAAAAACACCTTGAAACATTATCTGAAAAATTTAACAAAGTACCTATTGAGTATTTTCAAAAAGAATTAACAGTAGAAGAAACCGATGAAGTAGAAATTAAAGTAATATCTAAACTTGCAAATGAAATAAATTCAAATAGTGAGGCTAGAAAGGAATATGAAAGACTAATTAATCTAGTGGAAAAGGTAAATAGTTTTAGATTAGTAGCTAATTCATCAATATTACTAGATATAGAAGATATATTTGATATAAAAGAAAAGTTAAATGAAATATTGAATTTACCAGAAGAAGAAGAAAAACAACCTATAGTTAATAGTATATTGAGTCTATTCTATATTATTATTGAAAAAAAGATTAATATAAGTGTGTTAAATGAGATTTTAGACAGTATTTATTGGAACAAGGAATTGAAACAAGATAAAATGAATGTGCCCGATAATTGGGAAGGTGTGCATTTTGGAACAGAATTAATTAATCTTATAAAATGTAGATATAAACAAATTGAAGCTGAACTAGAAGAACAAGAAGAGTATTACAGAACTATCTAGCCAAATGTTACAACCTTTCTTATCTTAGATTAAGTTAGGTTGTAAATTCAAATGAAATAATCAAAGTGAGATAAATTTTATATTTTATTACAAACACAAATAAGGTTATAAACTAACGCTACAACCAATTATTTCAACCATATAAACTTGAATGGCAATATTTAGACGAATAAAAACTAATATCCAATTTTACATTGAATAGGTAAATGTGATAAACTACGAAGTGGGTTCTGTACTCTAAAATTAAATACTAAATACAGGGAATAATTGACGGTTATTTCCTGTTAACCAACTCATTTATTATTACATTCTAACCAACTTTTTAAATCTTATACATCAACCATAGAAAGGAGATGATAATTATTTTTTTATTAACTCTTGTCAACATTATAAAACATAAATTGACTATTGTCAATGAAATCTTTATTTTAAAAGTGCTACAAACCGCATAACTTGGTCACAAAAAGTGGTTTCTATGCGTTTAAAATTGATTAATGAACATTTATACGGAAAAGTGAAAATTAAGCGATCGTAGAGACTTCTATTTGTAATAGATAGTTGGAAGCATTGAAAGCACTATGATTAAAAATTTAAATTCAAAGGAGATAGAAAATATGAATGAAATAATTAAAGGGAATTCAATAGGAGCTACTACAAAAATAACAGTGGTTGACCTTGGTAATATGAATATCAAATACATAGGAGAAAATCAAGGCAGCTTTAGTTCAAGAATTAGTATGGATTATCAAGCCTACAGTGAAGGACTACAAAGAATAGAGTTAGAAGGAAAAACTACATATTTGGCTATAGGAGAGTTATCAAGGGAGTTCAATAAATGTGAAAGGGATTATATGGCACAATTGCTTTATGCAATTTGTAAAGCTAATGAAGGACAAGAAATTATAGAAACTAATTTAACTCTATTATTACCTTCACTTCAAATGGAGAATAAGAAAAAACTTATAGAAAATTTAAAGGGTAAGGAATTTAATTTCAAATTTAATGGTATAGAGAGCATAGTTAAAATTAATGAAATGATGGTACTGCCAGAAGGATTTGCTTCATTCTATTCACTTTCAGATGAAGAACAAAGTAAGGATATATGTATACTTGATTTAGGTTCAAGAACTATAAATATATGTTGTATGGTAGATGGAGAAATAGAAACTTTACAAACAATTAGACAAGGTTCATTCGATTTTTACAATAAAATAAGAGCCTTAGAAAATGCAAAAGGTGAGGATCTTAATGAGGAAACAGTTGTTAGATGTATAAAAAATGGAACAATCAAAATAACACAGAAACAACTAGGAGAATTTCTTCAAGATATATTAAATTCTGTAAAAGGATATGTGAATTTAAAAACATATAATGAAATAATCTTCACAGGTGGCACAAGCTTAATGTTACAAGATGTAATAAACAAACTAACAAATTTAGATTATAAGATACATGAAAATGCTTTAAATAGCAATGCAATAGGAGCTTTAAATGCCTCAAAATTGGCTTGGGAAGTGGCTTAATTATGTCTAGCAGAAGGATTTATATTACATTAAATGACCAAAAAGAGAAGGATAGGATAATCGAAGACTATCTTTCTCAATCCTATTCGGAATCTGATGCTATAAAGGAAGCAATATACCGATTAGCAACTAATAATATCCAACAAGTTCAAAAAGTATCTAAAGATAATAATAAGATGCAAAAAAACACTAAAAGGAATAAAAAGGTACAAAAGGGTGCTAATAATACCGATAAGGTTGAAAAAGCAACTAATGATATTAATTCGAGACAACCAGCACCTATAAATAAGGATAAGGTATTAAATGATACTAATAGTAATAGCAAGGTACAAACAGATGTAAATGATGATATATCGTTAGATATAGGTCAATTTAGTGATGAACCTGTAGAGGTAAAGCAAGATGATAAGGACAAAGCCGAGGAAGTAAGACAAAAGAAACTAAAAGCATTAAAACAATTTATGTAAGAAGGGAGTAAACACAATGAATGGTGCAGAATTACAATTAATGCAAGAATATAGAAAGCTAGAACTAGATTTTGAAAATTTTTTAATGATAGAAACAAACAATAAAATATCCAAATTTGTAGATGAAAAAGGCATTGAAACATATGATACAGTGCAAAAAATATGTAATGAAATTAATAATATATTAAACAAAATAACTGATTATAATAATTTAGAGTGTAATTTTGATGAATTTATAGAAAAAACAGAAAAGTTTTATGATGATGCGGATAAAATTATTAATTATTTTACGGCTAATGAACTAGTAAAAGAAATAATAGATATTGTTACACCTGAATTAAATTTAAAAATGAGAACAATGACAGAATTACAAAGTATTTGCAACAAAAAAGGATATCAAAAAATAAGCTTCAATATGAAATTTGGTATAGAAAAATTAAGGAAAACTTTATCAACAGTATTAAAAGAACTATTTTTGGGATGTATTAGATATTATAAAAACTTGATAATTAAAGAATTTCTTAAAACAGACAGTAGAATAAAAGAAAAATATGAAGACTGTATGACTTATTATAAAACAAATAAAAAGGACGATATGAAATTACAAAAAATACTAGACTGTAATCAAATGGATTCTTTTCTTAATGATTTAGGATATAAACCAGTACGACAGAACGGAAGTCACTTAATCTATTCTGATGGGGTGAATAGTATTCCAGTACCACAACATAGTTCCTTAAACAAAGGACTAGCTTATGAAATACAAAAACAAGCTATAACAACAAACACTATATAAAACATATTGGATTAGGGGGGAGTAAATCCTCCTAGTCCATAAATAAAATAACGAAATAAAGGGAGTGAATTATATCAATGAATTATAACGGAGATGTTTTTGTGGCTAAATCTAAGAGGCTTGCTGATTATTTAATGGACAAGGGTTTTAAATTGAAAAGAAAAAATAAATGTGAGTATAGAGAGAATGCTTATGTGTACATATTTAACAATTCTATTAGGGTTCAAGCAGCAGTAGAGGAATACTTTAAGCAATATAATTCTCATCAATCTATGTAGGATTGGAGGAATTATTATTGGTAGCAGAAAAGAAGAGTTTAGAAAATATAGTTAATAAAAATGATGAAGATTTAATGAAAATGATTGAATATATATCTAATCCATTTGGTAATTTTAATGCTAAATCTACATTTAAAACATTCTCTATGGAAGCTAGTAGAGGTAAGACATCAGGAACTTGTCAAACAATAATAGATGATATAAAAAAACATGGATCTATAGGAAAAAGAATTGTATTTGTAAGTAAATTTAAAAAGGAATGTATTGATTTTGTAACAAGAATTAACAAAGAAACTAATGAATCATTTGCAATAGCTTATATACCTTCAGCAACCGAAGAAGGAAAAAGTAATAATGTTACTACAAACTTTAAGGTATGTTTAACTAAAAAGATTATAGCTTTAACACATTCAATGTATTTAAGATTATGTATAGCTAATACACTTGAATATGTGGTAATGAAGGAAGATTTAGAAAACAACTTTAATTTACTTATTATTGATGAACAAATTGACAATGTAAATAGTACATATTCGACTTTTAGTATAAATGAATATAACCAAGTTTTGAACATATTTAAATCTCATGAAGAAATAAAAAAGACATATAAGAAAATATGTGAACCATTAATTGATTTAATAGATAATAATTCAACTGATGATGCTTTAACACATAGAGCTAAATATACTGATAAATTTGATAATATTGATTTTTCTATAGAAAAAGAATGTGAAGCAATAAATTCTTTTATAGAAAATAATATATCAGATGAATTTTTGGAAGATTATAAAATTGACAATAACTATATAACAACTAAAAATGATTTGAAAAAATTTATTGATGGAATAGCATTATTTTACAATGAGATAGAAAATAACAATGTTTTAATCAATTCTGAATATAGCACAATTTACACTTATTGCAGTGAGTTTGAATTTTTAATGTTAAAAAGGAATATATGGCTAGATGCTTCGGCAAAATTTAATTCTATGTATAAATTAAATGAAAAATTTTTTGATGTAGTTGATAGTGAAAGAATAATAGATCATAGCAATTGTAACTTTTATTATCATAGGGAAAATACTTCTAAGAGTAGTAAGCAAAGAAATGATATTACAAAATTTAGAGATGAAAAAATGAAGTATATTTTAAAACATACAAAAAGAAATAGTAAGGTGTTAATTCTAACTTCTAAAACAGAATGTATCCAGATTAAAAGAAATCATATTGATAAAGAATTAGAAGATAAAATTGAAGAAATAAAATTCTATAATTTTGACAATATGCGAGGAATTAATGATTGTGGTGACTTTAACTATTGTTATATTCTTCAGACTCCTAGAAAGCAAATACCATACTACATATTTCTTTATGAATATTGGAAGAGTGAAAAATTAACTGATGATGAAATGAAAACTAATAAAATTAATGGTAATGAGGATTGGGGATTTATAAATAATAAGGAATTGCAGCAATTAATGATAGATGATATAGCATCTTCACTTTATCAAGGATGCAAAAGGATAGCAAGAAGTTCAGAACCAATTGGATATTTTCATATTTTTTGTAGAATTGATAAATCAGTTTTAATTACACTGAAACAACTTTATAATATTAAACCTAATAAAGATGGAAAGTTAACTGATTATGATAACAGCAAAAGAAAGAAAAATAGTGCAAAAGGTAAAATAATAAATTGGTTAAAAAAATTTGATGGTGAATTTAGACTTAATGATATATTAAAAAAATTTAAAGTTACTAAAAGTAATTGGGATTATATCAATAGAGATTCTGAGGTTAAAAAAATAAAAGATGAAAGAAATATTGTATGCAAAAGAGTTAAAGGAAAAGGCAAGGATTATTATTTGTATATTGAAAGCTAAAGGTATTGATATGATTATATTTAAATGTATTTTTGGTACGTAGTGAATTGTATATTATATATATACATTTGACTACGTAGTAAAGAGGTATTAAAAAACTTATAAAACAATAAGAATAATAACTATTTAAAGATAATTAAATGAAAGAAAAATAAAATTAATAAAATCCCTCAGGGGTGAATTTGCGTAAGCAAAGAGGGGTTAAGGGTGAATTGCATTGTGTAGTGAAACGGAACAATACAAGAGGGAAAACCCCTAATACTCTAAATAAAAATAATAGGATAGTCTTGCAGACGGCTTTTTGTCATCCCAAGCAAGAGCTTGGTCTGCCAAAGAAAATAAATAATAGATTTTATTGAAATAGGATGGAGGAGTTATATGTTAAAAAAACAAGTTAATATATATAGTGTAGATACAAATAGTTTCTTAAATAAAAAAGAAAATGAGTTAATGGCTAAAATTAAAGGATTAGAGAATAATATTAAATTATTAAAGGAATATACATTATTAAATCTTATAAAAGATATTAGTAATAAAACAATTACATTTGATGATGATAAGGTTTATAAAAAGGATGAATTAATAGAAGATGTACAACTATCAAAATTTTTGATAAAAATTAAAAATACTAATACTGAAATTAAAAAGTATAAGAGAAAAGCAGATGTAAAGATATTTGAGCAACCTAAATATAAATTTGATTTCATAGAAGACTATATATTGCAGCTTAAAGAGAATGAGAATAGAATTTATATAAGAAAATACATGAATACATTAGTAAAAAGAAATAAACCGTTATTGAAAGATAAAGCTTTTAAGAATCTTATGATAAAAATAGATGAAAATTATATTAAGTTTAAAGATGTAGAGTATAAAGATAAAAAAGATAATATTAAAACGAAGAAAATAGATATAGGTTATAAAGCTCAAATAAAAGAACTAAAAAAAGAATTTAATGATTTGATTAAGAAGAATACTGAAACAAGAAGATTGAATTCAGTAAGTAAATATAGTATTATTTCAGTTTTCGAAAGTGATTTAACAAGGACTTTAGGACTAAAAACTAACGAATTAAGTGAAGATTTGATTACCGTGGGAATTTACCATTATCCAATAATGAAGCAATTACTTAAAAATGGATTTGCTTATAATAATGAAAAATATATATATTTTAGTTCTTCAGCAGGTCAAATAAGAAATCATAAGATGGTTTATATTAAAGAAACATTATGGGAGCAATTTCAAAAAACTCTTATGTGTGGCTTGACTATAGAGGATATTAATAAATCTGCGCAAAATGGCTGTAATATAAATAAATTTTTAAGTTATTTAGCATTAACAGCAAGTGCTACAGATGAATGGTCAACTGTTATTGGTAGAAAATTTAATATTGACGAATGTATTGTAATTGATGATTTTGAAACTACTTTAACAAATAAAGAAGTTGATTATATAGCTAAGACAAAAGAAACAAAAGATAAAATCGTTTTAGATTCAGAAAGTAAAAAGATTAAAAATGAAGATGGTACATATAAGACTATTGAAGAAAAATATTGGTTATTAGCTGATAAAGCTGAAAGAAAACCTATGAATATAACAATAACTCACTCTGATGGTTGTGGTTGGATTCTTCCAGAGTTAAGTAAAAAGAATTTTCAGTGTAGATTAAGTTGGATTAAAGGGTTATTAACACCTAATGATTTTATTTTGTGGTGTAATAAATATAATAATGGTAATTATAAAGTTACTGATATATGGGGTAAAGAATGGGATTTAAAAAAGGATAACATTAAAATAATTTTTTCAAGATCACAATTCAAGATGTGGAAGTATTATTCATCATGGGATGATTATAAAACTAAATTTAATGATAATAATTGTAAAGCTAATATTTGCAATATGGAGGATGATAAATTTAAAAAAGCTTCTTTTAATTATCAGATGTGGCAGACGTTAGAGGATTGTGACGAAAAAGTTATTAATAAATTTACTAATAAAATAGATAAATTAATAATAAAAGCTTATACAGATAAAAATACAATGTTAGAATTATTAGGAGCTACAAATAAAAACAATGATAGAAATTATTTGCAAGAAAGTTTAGTGATATATCCAGAACTATTACAAGACTACCATATTCAAAAAGAATTATCTGAGTGTATTAGTAAAATAAGAAAAAACAGTAAGTATGGAAAATTTAAACTTGATAAAGCTTATTATACTTTTTTAATTCCAGATGTTTTTGCGTGGATGCAATTTGTATTTTGGGGTAAAGACAAAGTAACAGGATTATTAAAAGATAAAGAAGTTTATTGCAAGTTATTTAGCACTAAGAAATATAATGAATTACTTGTTAATCGTAGTCCTGCACTATACAAAGAGCATTGTGTAAGAAACAATGTAACTTCTGAGGATATGAAAGATTGGTTTGTGACAGATGGTATTTATACAAGTTGTCATGATATGATTAGTAAGATATTACAATTTGATAATGATGGAGATAAGAGTTTAGTAATAGGGGATAGCGATATAATTGAACAAGCCTCATATAACATGAAAGGTATAGTTCCACTTTATTATGAAATGGGTAAAGCTGAAGCAAAAGAAATTAATGCTGAAAATATATATAATAGTTTGGTTAGTGCTTTTCAATATGGAAATATAGGAGAATATTCTAATAAGCTTACTAAACTATGGAATCATAGAAGATATGATGATGAAGGTAATATAATAGATTTTACAGAAGATGAAAAAAAGGAAAGATTAAATATTGCTAAATTATTATGTTGTTTAAATAACTTTTCTATAGATGCAGCAAAAACCCTTGAAATGGTAGAAGTAAGTAACAATATTAAAAAGAAACTATCTGAACTTGAAAAATATAAACTACCATACTTCTTTAAATTTGCTAAAGATAAGGATGCGAGTCAAGTTGAAGCAATTAATAATTCTACAGTTAATACTATATGCAAAAAAATTGAAAACATAAAACAAGGAGATTTTGATTTTAGTTGTGTAGGTAAATTTAATAAAAATAGATTAATGAATAATATACATGTAGATTTAAAATCAGATGTAGCTAAAGAAGTTATAGAAAAATATAAAGAGCTAAAACAAAATATGGAAATTTATTTTATGTGTGTATGTAATCTAAGTGATGTTATAAATAATGATGAAGAAGTTAGCAAAGAAAGGATAGCTTATATAGTTTATACAAGTTTAAGACAAGAGTTTGAGGACTTTTGTAAAACTAAAGAAATAAACATAGTTGAATGCGTTGATATTATTATTAAATATATTTATAAGAGCAATAAGGATTGTAAAAAAGGATTTTTGTTTAATATTCTTGGAGATATTATTCTTGATAATTTGAAGAATAATATAGAAATTAAGCAGCCAAAAGAAGGATGTATATTTTGTGAATGTTGTGGCAAAGAAGTTGAAAAGAAAAGCAATAGACAAACTATGTGTCTTGAATGTGCAGAGGAAAAGAGAAAGAAAAAGGACAGAGAAAGAAAATCTAAAAAATAAACATCATCAGAGATAGTTGAAATACACTATCTCTTTTTCCAATTCCACATTTAGAAAAATATTAAATGATAATTTTTTCTTATTTTTCTTTATAATTTTACAATTTATTGATATTTTTTCATAAAAATAAAATAAAAGATAATGGCGTAAAGCGTTGATGTAACTAGATTCAGAGATGATTTTTCACTTTACACACTATGGAGATATGATTTGAAATTATAATTTACCTCTATTATATAATAACATATAAAAATATCAAGAGTCAATAAGACTTTTGATATTTTTTGTTGAAATTTTTTTTACGAAATATAAATTATAAATAATAAAAAAGGAAGGTGGTGGCAACGTGGAGCTGTCAAACGAAAATGTAAAAAATGAATTAAAAAAATACTTAAAGGAAAATGGTGTAAAAAATATATGGGTGGCTAATAAGATTAGCATTTCTCCAACATCAGTATGTCTATTTTTGCAGGGAAAAAGAGAGTTGCCACAAGATAGGCTTCAGCAGATATGTGAATTGATAGCAAAATTACGCTTTTAAAATAAAAATATGAAGGAAATTACATTTTTATGTAGAATATAGTATTTTATAGGAGGTGATATAGAATGGTGAAATATAGAGGTATAGATGTTTTAGCTTTTGAGATAATTGCATTAATTTCTAATGGGAATACTGAAACTATAACTAAAATAGAAGAAGAATTAGACAATAACAATTTAGTAACATATTTAAATACAAAATATGAAGAAAATTTCATGGTGGATTTCGTGAATGGGCCATATGACATACAAGAATTAAATCAATATTTTGCAGATTATTCAGGATACATTCAAGGTAATGAATCGAGAAAATTTGGGATATTTAATGAAAATGATGGTTTATTATTAGTAGTTGGACTAATAATAAATGCGCTAACTTTACCACAAGAAAAATAAATTATTAGAATTTAAGGCACTCAAGCAAGGGTGTCTTTTTATTATGCAAAAAATAAAGGAGGTAGAAAATGAAAAATTTTATAAAACACTATCTTTGGTTTTTAAAAACTTCATGTAAATTCTTAGATGAAAATATATATGGAGTTATTAGACAAGGGGGCTTAAAAAAGGCTTATGTATTTGCTGGAGATATGTGTGTCAGGGATAAGATGACTATAGAACAAAGAGAAAATTGGTATTTAAATTCAGATAGAACAATAGAATTTTAAAATAAAAAGTTAAAGGGAGATATTTCTTTTAAAATGGTATATAATAATATTGGGTGGAATGAGTCCAATAAATTGTACCCATTCCTTAGAGGTTTTATAAACGTCTCTTTCTACGTATGTGGTGCATATGTTTTAAGTGGCGTTTATTCTTTTTAGTGATAAAAAACAGATTGTTTGAAACGGTCTGTTTCCTATTTGTTGTCAAAAGAAATTTTATTATAGAGCTTTAATAGGAGTATGTGACATATACTTTAAATAATTTATTTTATCTCCTTTTAATAATGGGGTAGCTGAGAGGAAAGGCTGCCCTTATTATTTAATCTATGGAGAAAGCACGCATATTCCTATTAGAGCTTTAGGGTTCTAAAATCATTTTTGTTTTAATTTTATAAACGTAAACCGAGTAAGTTTTTTAGGTTTTCTTATAGCAGTGGAAATCTGTCGCCTTTCAGACGCCCGACCAAGTAGGGCAAAATGTAAAGAAAACTTAGTAACAAGGGTGAAACTCCCTTATTTGATGCGTTTACGGTTATCGCAGAGATTACGAAAAACCGTATTAAATAAGATAATTATAAATTTTATATAAATGAGAGAGGATAATAATGGAGGGAAAAGATTGAGTGCGTTAATAATTTATAAACGAAAAAATAAATTATATATGGCAAGTGATACCGCAACATCAATAGAAAAAGATGGTTTACATTATAGAGTAAATGATGTTGCAAAAAAGCTGTATGTAGTAGGCAATCAGCTAATTTGGTGTACTGGCATATTAAATATTGCCTATAAAATTATAAAAGAGTATGAGGAAAGTTATAATTATAACGTTGTGAATTTGTCTTTAATTGCCCAAAAACACTCTGAAAACTTAACAAATGTAGGTACTAATAGAATTATAATTTACGTTGCAGAGTATTGTAGCGGAAAAATAACCCTACACAATTTACTTAGCAATAATAATTTTGAAATGGTAAGTATGCCTTTATCGAATGATCCAGAAGAAGTTACGTTATACACGGCTGGTGCAAAAAATGAAGAGGCGTTCAAATTTGCCTGTAATAAAGTTATGGAAAATGATTCTGCAACATATGTTTTTGAACATACTATGGATCATATAGCTTGGGAAGAACCGGAAATGATTGGGGGGTATTGTGAAGCTTATGAGTTAAGTAGTAATGGAATAAAGAAAATAATGGACAATAAAATAAAAGAAAATAAGAATATTAGATACTTTAATATTATGGGTTCAGCTCCAGATTCAAGGTATCAAGGTGGATTTTTTAAATTATATAATGGTGATGTAAGAAAAGAAAGAGTGGAAATAGGTACATATTCTGCAAATGACATGGGTGTTATTAATATTAAAAATAATAATAGTTCCAATATTGTCGAGATAAATGGTAATGATGGTGGAGGAACTATTAATTTAAAAAATGCTAATCAACAAACCCAAATACATATATCTAGTATGGATGATACAGGAGCTAATCAAGGCATTATTCAATTATATGGTGAAGATAATACTGTTAAACTGACACTTAAGGGCAAGAGTAACACTGACAACATGTCAGAGTTTGTTTCGAGTGATAGAAAAACAGGAGGTTTCATTCAGTTTACTTCGTATGATAATAGAGAAAATTATTTTATGACAGTAAATAATGAAAATAACTTTGGCATGTATGATATGAATAATTCTGCATTTGAAATTAATAAATTAAGTGGAGTTATTATAAATCATCAAAATAAGAGTAATATAAACTTATTTGATGGAGGAATAAATTTCTTAGTTGATGACAGAAGTAAATTTAGACTTGCACAAGGAAAGAGAGATAAAGACACAGGAACGATACAAAATGGAATTGACTTTGGTATACCATGTATGATTTGTGCTAGTTCAGCAAGTTTTAACGGACTTACAGGAACGAGAATACCTTTTGCAAAAGATTTAGGAAATACTAATTATACAGTGTATATTACACCAAACAGTAATTCCAATGGATATCTAGGTGAATATTGGTATGTTAAAAGCACCAACGGTTTCACAGTCTATAATAGTGGTAGTGCGGTAACAGGGTTCGATTATATGGCTTTAGCTTATTAGAAAATGTTAATAAGGAGTGATAAATGTGGACAAACATCATATTTTTGATGCAAGATTCAAATGTTTCAAAGATATATTTAGTGCAGCAAAAGCAGCAAAAGAAAAAGGATACGAATTTATGATCTATGAAGATAGTATTTATTTTTGGATATTTATGGGAATATACATCAAACAATGCTAACTAGTAAAAGTGTCTTAAATGTAATTTCATATATTTTTTAAGAAAGTTGGTGGTATAAGTGAGACATAAAGAAACAAATAAATATAAGTATGATGGACATAGTAATCCTTGGGTTTGGATGCCATGTAAACCTAAGAAATATGAAAGTTTTGAAAACATGCTTCAAGATTTTTTAAAATCTAGTAAAGAAAAGTTAAAGAATATTAAAACAGAGTTTATAAATAATACTCAGCTTGATAAATTAGCCTTAAAGAAGGCTAAGAAAAGACAAGTATAGTTAAGAAGAGAGGAGTTTGAGTATGAGTAAATTAAAGAAAAGTGAGTTTGATCCAGATATTACTTTAGTTGATTTAGATTTTATTCTAAAAGACAAAGGACAAGTTGTCGTAACAGTTAGCACAACATGCACTGAATCATGTGCACTGATAGATTATCTTAATAAAAATGATGCTAGATTTAGAAGTTACAGTAAAGAAGTAAGAGAAAGATTCAATAATAAATTTTGTGTGTTAAGAGATTATTCTATAAAGAAAGATGTGCTTATTAATTATGCTGATATAAAGTGTATGGCTATACCATTCTTTATAGAGGATAGAGAAGAGATAGAGTTTAAAAAATTAATTGTAAGATAATGAAAGGAGATTAATGTATTATGGAAGATAATAAGAATTTAGAAGACCAAGAAACTGAAGTTAAAGAAGAGGTTAAAGCTGAACAGGAGGAACAAGAACAAGAAACTGTTCAAAATGATAAAACTGAAAACAAAGAAGAAGTTAAAGCTGATGAATCTAAGAAAGAAACAACCGAGGATAAGAAAGATGAATCTAAAGAGGATGATAAATATTCTGAATTAGAGAAAAGATATAAGGCTTTGGAAGAGGAAACCAAGAAAAAAGATGAAGCATTAAAAGAACAAACTATTAAAAATACTATATTAGAAAAAATACCAGATAAAGATTTGCAAAAAGCAGTTTTAGGAACTGGACTTATTAAAGATGTTGAGGACATAGAAAAAGTAATGGAAATAGTTGAATTATCTAAGACACTTAATAAGAGTAAATTTAGTGATGGTTTTAAGCCACAAGATGAAGTACAAGCTGATGCTTACAAACAGGCAGAAGCTAAAGGTAATGTCTTTGAAATGATAAGACAGAAAATGAGTAGACAATAACCTGACTATTAACTTAATGTTGATAGTCTTTTTTATATTAAAAATAAAATTTAAGAATAAAGGAGGTATACGCATATGTATACAATGTCAAATAACGCACAATATCAAAGTTTAGACTTATCAAAGGAGATAGCAATAATTAATCCTAAAAGAACGCCATTCCTAAGTTTTCTATTACAGAATGGTAAATTTAAAAGAGCTGAAAGTAATATCATAAGTTGGTATGAAGAAACACTGAATACCGATGCAATCAAGACTTCTAAAGAAGGAGCAGATGCACCTGCCGATGTACAAGATACTACAGGTTTGTTATTCAATTACACAGAGCTTTTAACTGGTACTGCAAAGGTCAGTGGAACTGCACAATCTAGTGTAATTGCTGGAGTAGATGATCTTATGGCTAGAGAAGTCAATAAGAAATTAACTCTATTAAAATATGCAATAGAGGATAGATTAATGTTAGGAACTAAAGCAGCAGCTACAGCAAGTGAAGGACAAAAGATGTCTGGATTATTAAATTTAATTAATTCAGATAATGTTGTAAATGCAACAGGAACTTTAACTAAAGCTTATTTTGAATCTATGTTAAAGAAGATGTACGATTCAGGAACAAATGATAATATGCTTTGTTTTATAGATGATACTAACAAACAAATTATAAATGGTTTTGCTGATGTAAAATACATGGCAAAGGATAATTTCCTAGGGTTCACTTGTGATCGTTATCATACAGATTATGGAGATGTAACATTTATATTATGTCCAAGTCTAAGCGGTGCAAAATCTTTTGTTGTAGTTAATCCAGACTACTTAGAACTTAAAGAACTACAAAAGGCTCAAGCCGAAGATTTAGCTAAAACAGGTGATTCTATAGCAAAAATGGTAAAATGGGAAGGTTGCTTAAAACTTGCAAATTCTAAAGCAGCATCTAAAATAGTATTTGCATAGGAGGTAAATAGTACATATGAAATTTAAAACAGATAATTCATTTTTATTTGTAGAAGGAATTCAATTCATAAATGGAGAGTATGAAACTATAGATAAAAAAGAGATAAAAATTTTAAAAAGATATGATGATAGTATTAGCGTTACAGAAGATGATAAATCTGAAACTAAGAATAAAATTGTAGAAGAATCTACTGATGAAACAAAAGTTACAGAAGAAGAAACTTCTAAGAAAACTAAGAAAACAGAATAATAATAATTAAGGATAGGGGTTAATTTCTCTATCCTATTTTTTAATCCATACTCAAGAGTTTAAGAGTTTGAATTTTTGAATATAGATTAAATTTTAAAAATAAATTAAGGAGTGAATTGTTATGGTAAAAAAAGAAACTAAAGGAGTCAATGCAAGAAAAAATTTCTTTACAGAATTGTCACATAGATTTTCAAGACCTTTTGAAAAAAAATATTATTATTACTTTCTATGGAGAAATAAACTAAGTAATTCTGAAACGGATTTTTCAAATATCACTGAAGAAGAATTTATAAATAAATATTTAAGAAAAAAGAGAAACGGGATAATAACAAATGGTAAAAAGAGTTATAAACTATTGCAAATATGGGAAACAACAGATGAGTATCAAGGATTGATGCAAGAATATTATAATTTTAAAATGAACCAAGATTTTTATAAGTTGTACGAAACCTATCTTGAAAAAGCAATGGGTGGAGATGAAAAAGCCCTTAATGCCTTAAAAACTATTAAGAAAGAAATTGAATCATTGAATAAAGCTAATAGAGTTAAAATTAAGAATATTGAAAATGAAGAAACTAATTTTGATTTAAGTTAGGAGGTAACAACTAGTGGCTAAAATGACGAAGAAAGAACAGTTAAAACAAGTATTTAGTGATTGTAGATTATTTGCTAAAAATATGACTAAAATATTAAATGTTAACAATGAATTAGTAGATTTTACTTTTAATAATGAACAAAACGCAATGCTTAAGGCGGTTGAAAAAAATAAATATGTAGTTTGTCTTAAAGCAAGACAACTAGGTATTTCAGAATTTTGTATTAATTATATCATAATGAAAATATTAACCATTGCAAATATTACATGTGTTATTTGTAGTTATGAAGATAAAGCAAAAAAAGAAGTTATGAAAAAATTTAAAAGGCAATATAAGAGTATTCCAAAACAATATAGTAAAAAAAATATAAGAGATAATGATAATGAATTTATATTGGATAATGGTAGTAGTGTTGTTTTCGCATTAGCAGGAAATAAAGATATTCTAAGAGGTGGAACAGCACAAATTATAATGCTAACTGAATTTGGAATATGGTCGGCTGAAAAACAAGAGGATGCAGTTGCAGCTTTAGAGCCGTTGCTTTCAAAGAACGCAGATAGTAAGTTTATGATAGAATCTACCGCAAAAAATGGTTGTAGTGATTATTTTTATAAAATCTGTATGAGAGCATTAAAAGGAGATTCAAAATACAAGTTAGTTTTCTTTCCGTGGTATGAAAATAAAGATTTGTATAAAGTTGAATATGATGAGGCTGAAACATGGTATAAATCACAAAATCATGGAGTAAGGCTTCAAGAAAAAGACCTCGAACCATATGAACATGATTTGTATAAGAAGGGAGCGACACTTAAACAACTTATGTGGAGAAGGTGGAAATTGTTGGACATGAAATTAAATAAATTTTATAATGAACATCCTTCTATTCCTCAAGAAGCTTTTGCAGGAAACTCGACAGATAATGTTTTTGACCAAGAAATTATATTAAATAGAACTAATTACATAAATTCTAATAATATTAAACCATTAAGTTATAAAGAAGTAAATGAAAATAAACCTTTACCAGAGTTGTTAAGTAGATACTATGGTAAAGGTTTTTCCATTTATAAGACTATTAAGCTTAATGAAACTTATTGGGGTGGAGTAGATACATCAATGGGAATCGGTGGGAATAGGGACGGTCAAACTATTCAAATATTAGACAGTAACGGTGAACAAGTAGCAACATTTAATAGAAACGATGTACCAATTTATAAATTTGAAGACATTTGTTATGAAATGGGTATGTATTTTAATTATATGATGCTAAATATTGAAATACAACCTAACGGTGGTACTGGTGCTGACTTAGTTGGTAGATTAAAAAAAAGAGGATATATTCAATTACTTAAAACAAAAAGATTTGATAAAACAAGTGGTAAACAAAAATTAATTCCAGGCTGGATGTCTATAGAAGGTACTAAATTAAAGCTAATAAATGACCTCAAAGAGTATTTTGAAATGAGTATGATTTGTGTTAATGATATTGAAACATTAAATCAAATGAATACATACATTGAAAAAGATGGGAAAATGGGTAACAAAAGAGGGGAATCTATGCATGACGACTTAGTTATTTCTTTAGGACTTGCAGTAATGAACATGATGCAAAGTAAGAGTTATTTATAGGAGGATTGGATTATGAATTTAAAAGAAGCATACATATGGCTAGATGAAATAAAAGAAAGAGCAGAAAAGGATACACAGGAAGATGAAATTATTGAAGCTATTGATTTATGCAAATTAATGATAAGAGAAAAAATAACAGGCTATGCAGATGAAAGAGTAAAAGTGAGGTGATATGGCTTGAATTTGCAAGAATACATAAAAGAATATTATCCTAATGCCGATTGGTGGTTTGTAAGTGAATGTTATCAACAACAGCATTTAGATAGAATAAATAAAGTAGTTGAAATAAAAGAATATTTGGATGGACATAGAAAAAATGATGGATTAAAAATTCAAATAGATGGTAGATGGGTAGAACCTACACAAATTAAATTAAATTTTGCAAATATATTATTAGATTATATAATTAGTTTTCTTTTGAAAAATCCAATAACAATAATTTGTGATGATGCAACAACATTAAAAGAAATGCAGAATGTATATAAAAATTCAAAAATGAAGAGAGAAGACATTAAGATATACAAGGAAATGAAAGTAAGTGGTCAAGCATTTCAGTATTTATATTTTGATGAAGAGGATAATATTAAAAGCAAGATATTATTAAGTGAAAATAGTTATCCTGTAGTAACTGACACAGGGAATTATGTTGCTTTTATTTATCACTACATGACAAGTAGAATGATAGAATATTATACTGTTTATTACCCTGATAGAGTTGAAGAGTATAATAATGTTGATGGTAAAATTAAATTAATAAGCACTTCTAAAAACTACAGTGGGTTACCCATTCATTTTATAATTTCAAAGGAAACTAATGTTTACGAAGGTAAAAGTGATGTACAAAATTGGAAATCTATTATAGATAATATAGAGAAGCTAACTAGTAAATACCAAGATGCACTTTATAAGTTTATAACGGGTATTCCATGCTTAACAGGCACTAAGTTAAGAATAACCAAAGATGGTAAAGGAGCAGTTGACCCAAATGTTGTTGGTCATGTATTACAATTAGAGGATGGAAGTACATTTGATTTTAAGCAAAATAAAACAGATTATCAGAGTATGAAATTATTATATGAGACACTATTTAATGACTTGTTAATAAGTAGTTGCGTTCCTGCGGTATCAATGAATGCTCAAGATGTCAGTAATTTATCTGAAACAAGCATTAAAATGATGTACCAACTTATTATATTAAAGTCTGGAATTGATAGCCAATATTTATTAGATGGTTTTTATATTAGATGGGAGCAAATAAGGAAGATGTTAGCACAGAAAGACATTTATGTAGATGGTGATATGGACTGTGAATTCCAGTTGGAAATTCCTCAAAATGCAAAAGAGGTTATTGAGAATTTAAAGAATTTAAGAGATATAAATGGAATCAGTTTTGAAACCATGTTAGCAAAAAATCCTTATGTAGCAGATGTTACAGGTGAATTAGAAAAAATATTAAAAGAAATGAATGAAGATAATATTAATTTAGATGATGTTCAAACAGATATATAATAGTGAAGGTGAGTTAAATGGATCAACAGAATAATGATAAGGAAAAGCAATTGAGTGAAAGCTTAGTTGCTTTATTTTTATTAATTTTAAGTTATAAAGATGATAAAGAATTTAAAAAACTATTAGTAATGTATAAGCAGCATAGAGAAGAATTAAAAGATTATATTGGTAAGATATATTTGAAATGTATAAAAGATAATGAATTGAATATGTCTTACCAAAATATTAATAGAGAGATTAAGAAGTTAGAAAATAAACTAAAAATTATTGGCAATGATTTAAGAAAACAAGAGGCTGTAATGTTGTCTTATCTATTATATAGAGTATTTCAGGATAGCTATTATAAAAGTATATATTTAATAGGTAAATATAAATTAGGCGACAATTCAAATGTTAGTAAACTTAGCGATATTACTATTAATAAAGTGATCGATAAGAAGATAGATAATAAGAATAATACTCAAAGAAATAAGACTAATAAAGAAAAATTTATTAATAAATCTAAAAATAATATTAAGAAACATTTAAAAGCAGGAAAGTCTATTGAGGATATTAATAAATCAATTGATAAAGATTTTAATATTGGTGTAAATGATAGTGATAAATTAATTGATAATGAAATAGGTAGAGTATTTAATGAAGCATTGATGCAAAGTTATAAAGACAGTGGTATTAAAAAAGTAATGTGGATTAGTGAGTTGGAGAAAAATACATGTAGTGAGTGTAGTTCATTACATGGAGAGGTATTTGATTTAGAGGAAGCACCTATACCAATAGAAGATACTCATGTATTATGCAAGTGTATATTAGTTGGTGTAGTATAGTTTGTTGTGAGTATTAAGTAATGTATTAATGTGTATGGATACAAATAAATATACATTGAGGATATAATGAGAAGTGTTGATATTAGTGGGTTTGATGGTTGATGTATTTATGCACTCTTTTTGTATGCATTGTTACACATGCAAGCCTTTGTTCACATATTATTCTATAACACTGATATGTCGAATTGTAATATGAGTTATTGATAACCATATTATAATATACTATATAATGTATTGTAGCGCATTGCATTAAATTATGCTACACTTCATAAGTAAAAATAAATATGTGAATAACCACCTTTTATACTTGATTTCGGGATAAATTGGGTTTATAATAATAATTGTAGTGAATAACCACCTATAATATGTATTTTGGGTGGAAAATTATAATTATTATAAAAGGAGTGGTTTATATCATGAGTAATAAAAAAATACCTGAATTTTTAACTGAACAAGAGCAACAACAATTAATTAATGTATTTAATGTAAGATACTTTAGTAGTTTAAGAAATAGAACTATGATTAAACTATTCTTATCAACTGGATTAAGACTAAGCGAGATGATAGACCTACAATGGAAGCATATAAACTTAATGACAGGACAATTAAAGGTAGTTGAAGGTAAAGGTTCAAAAGATAGAATACTATGGATCAGTGATGAAATGATAGAAGAATTAAGGCTATGGAAAGAAAAACAAGTTGAAAAGCTTGGTAAATGTGAATTTGTATTTACTAATAGAGATAAAGGGCAGTTAAAGGATAGAGATGTAAGAGAAATGGTTGCAAATTATGCTGGTAAAGCTGGTATTGCTAAGAAAATAAGTCCACATACCCTAAGACATACCTATGCTACTGATTTACTAAGAGCTACAAAGAATATAAGATTAGTACAAAAGGCACTTGGACATAGTGATTTAAGTACAACAATGATATACACACATATAGTTGATGATGAATATGAAGATGCATTAAGAAATTTTAGAAGGTAACAATCGGTTATCTTCTTTTTTATATACTATTTTGTCGATAAATAAAGTCGTTACCCTAATTGACAAAAATTTTTCCTGAGTAAACCTAATTTTTTACGCACATTAAAAAATCACGATTTTTGAGTAAAATAATTAAACTATAAATTAAGAAAGAAATATGAAACTCATGAAAGTAATAAACATATTAACATATGAAGAAATCAAAAATTAAAGGTATTTAGTTATCTATCTTGTAATAGCTTTTGATTTCTTTTATTTCAAGATATTTAAGATACCATTCTGGTACTCTGGATGTTTTTTCAGCTTCAGTAGCTCGTACACATTTTGAACATCCTATTTTACGACTTTTAACTGCATTAAAAATATGCATAGTATTTTGTACACCACAACACCTTGGTTTTCTATGATAGCATCGACCATTTTTAGAAACGAATACTGTAAACTCTTTTCCCCATTTGAGACCACTATTATCAACTGATATAGGCAGATCAATTTCATCAAACTCAATGTTGGAAGGTATGTTTGCCAACTCAGATATTGACTTGTTTTGGTATAGATTTGAATAATACATCTTTTCTTCTTCAAAGTGGCGCTTTCTTTCTAGTTCAGCTAATATTCGCTCCTTTTCCTTTTTCTTATCACTAATTTTCTCAATAAGTGAACCTATTAAAATTGATGGAGCAAAAAGTATAAATAAAGCCCCAAGCACATTTAATAATGGGTGACTACTAGTTGATTTTATAGAACTCGAACTACTTTCGCTAGTTGTTCCTGTTGAACTCGAACTACTTCCGTTGCTTGATCCTGTTTTATCATCAAAATCATATGGACATATGCCATCCGTGTGATAATGCGC
This sequence comes from Clostridium nitrophenolicum, assembly GCF_055391695.1. Lineage (NCBI taxonomy): Bacteria > Bacillati > Bacillota > Clostridia > Eubacteriales > Clostridiaceae > Clostridium > Clostridium nitrophenolicum. The sequence continues at coordinate 2,864,660 of NZ_AP042469.1, read as the reverse complement.
TGAATAACCATGATGGTAATGATACTGTCCTGTGGCAGAATCATAGTGCCCACCATTTGCGTCTGTCCTACCAGAGTGTGCACAAACTGGAGATACCGATAATAAAATAGAGAAGAATACTATCATCTGTGTTTTTGAAAGTTTACGCATTGGTATCTCCTTTCTCAAAATAAAGTTTTTCTATAATTGAATATAGCATATTTTATCATTTTTTTCCATGGATGATGATTGAAGCAGAACAAAAAAGACTACATAATGCTTTGTGGTTTGGAAATTATAAATAAATTTATTAACGTATTATATACATAAAACAGTATAAAAAGAAAGGAAGTGAGAATTTAGTGGGGTTGCTACTTAATTATATGAACCTGCACTAAAGATAATAAATGACTAACTTAGAACGTTTAAAAATGGCTATTGAAGGAATAACCATAACTGATGACAAACTTTTAATATATTTACAAGAAAATAGACTTAATTCTACCGATATTTATAATGCTCAATCTAATACTAATAAGAAAAATATTTATAAAGCAGCCTTATCTGTATTAGAAGATATAGCAAATAATCCTCAGACTATGAAAAATTATAAAACTGATGATATTACAATAAGTAATTTTGCAGAAAATCTTCAGAATAGAATTGATGCACTTGAAAAGAAAATAAGACAAATACCAGATGATGATATAATTTCTAATTTTGATAATGGTTCGAGTTTTATTTATATGTTTAGTTAGAAGGTGCAGTATATGAATATATTTGAAACTAATTTTAAAGATGATTTTAATTATATGATATCTACTATAGGAGAATCTATTAAAATTAATGGTAAAGATCAAACTGCATTAATTACAAAAGGAACTAATAAAGATAAAATTATAGATTATAGAAATATAAGGACTGATTTTCCTATAGCAACAGGAGATTTAATTTCTTATCAAAACCAAAACTGGGTCATAGTTGGAGAAGTATATCAAACTAAAAATTCTTGCAAGGCAACTCTTAGAAAAGCACCTCATGTCCTTAAAATATATATACATAATAAGTTAGAAGAAATTCCTTGTATTATAGAAACTTTTTCTCAGAGTGTTTTTGAAAATGAAAAGATAAAAGTTCTTGATGGAAATATAAAATTAACAATGCAAATGAATAATATAACTAAAAAAATAGGCAGTGGTTGTAGATTTATTAAAATGCAGAGTTGTTGGGAAGTTGAAACGAAAACTTCGGAAATTCCAGGGTTATTGTATTTATACGCTAGAAATACAGAGCTTGGTGCTTATGATGATAAAGAAAATGAAATTGCTGACCGTTGGATACATGAAGTAAAACATAATTATAACATGATTATTAATGAGGATAATATAACACTTGAAGAGGGACAAACAAAGCAATTAGTTATAAATGTAAAGGATACAGTAGATAATAAAACTGAAAATGTAGTAAATCCTAATATTATATATACATTATTAGATAATTCTATTGCTACAATAGATTCAAAGGGATTAATCACAGGAATAAATGAAGGTAATACTACTATAAACGTACAGTTTGAAAATGTACAAAAGATTATTAATGTAAAAGTATTAGAAGTTGATAGGATTCAATTAGGGATTCTAGGCAAGGATAGTATGCCACTAGGAAGAATTAGAACATGGAATTCTACTATGCCTTGTACTTGGTCAGTAGAAGATGTAGATAATGATGGAAAGGTAGTTACTCCTTGGGTTCAGATTACAGCATCTACCGATACGACTTGCACAGTTAAAGCAACAGATAAGTGGCTCTTCAATGATAGTTCTGCAAAATATTTCAATATTATTGCTATAAGCAAAGATAATCCAAATGTAAAAGCTATTAGTAAAATTAAAATAACTCCATATTAAATTTTTTAGGGGTTACTCATTACGGGTAATCCTTTTTCTTTTTTTGTATGAATAGTATTACAAGTTTTGGTTTATAAGTAGGATTTGATATATAAGCACTTTCTTAAAAGGTTATTTAGTAATATAATTGAATTAAATCATAAATGTGGTTAAGGGAGATATAATATATGGCAAGATATTGTGAATATTGTAATGAGAAATTGGGATTTTTCCAAGGTGGAATGTTATGTGATAAATGCAATAATTTATATCTAAAAAACAAAGAAAATAGATTAAAAGAACATAACAGTTTAATTCCAGAAAAATATAAAGAGATTGATTACATAAAAGGAAGTAATTATTTTGAAGGATTTTTAGAAGAAAATGATTCATTATCAAAATATAAAAAAGAGGTTAATGATTGTAAGGAAGAATATATAAAAAGATATGGTGATTGGGAATCAATTAAAAATACATTAAAAGGTTCTCAAGGAAGTAAATTAAATGAAAACTTATATAAAATATTATCAGATTTGCTTGAAAGGAAAAAGGCGGAAAATCATTTCACTCTAAATAAGACTTCAGATAAAGACGGTTATATAATTGCAATTGCAATAAATGATATAGAAAAACATCAACAAAAAACATTTTATGTATGGATAGAAAATGATGAGTTGATTTTTTTGGATAAATATGTTTATGGTATAAAATTATTTAAAATACCATTAAATAATATATTGTCTTTTAGTAGATATGGTGATTTTTATACTGAAACCTCCATCAGCGGTGGTGATGGAGGAGGTTCTTCTTTAACAGGTGCAGTTATAGGCGGTGTTATAGCTGGCGGAGCTGGTGCGGTTATTGGAAGTAGAAGAAAAATAAATGAGATAAAAACAGAAAATAAACTTATAGATGAAAGACAAACTATTTTAGAATTAGATATAAATTCTAATAAGGAATATATGTTTTTTTGTACTGAAGCTTATAATGTATTTATGGATTTAATTCCAAGTAAAGAAATAAGTTTTGTAAATAAAGAAGCAAAACAAAGTAACACATATAATGATTCAAATGATATTTATAATAAAATAAGACAAATAGCCCAATTAAAAGATGATGGAATCTTAACAGAAGAAGAATTTAATAATAAGAAAAAAGAATTGTTAAAAAGCTTATAAACATTAGAAATAAAGCATATATATATTTAATGTAGAAATTTTTATGTAAGATTTATGTTTTTTAGATTTTATACTTTTAAAATTTAACATAGCTAAACACCTCATTTGCAATTATGGACAAATGAGGTGTTTTTTAATCGTGAAGCAGGTCAGTTGACTTAATGTTAAAAAACATATATTGAGTTCTAATCATGATACCATTTTGCTATTGAGTTTTTCTTATTACCAGTAACAAAAATTTTACCTTTTAAGTCTTTAAAATCGCCTATTATAATAAAAGAACTCCCTTTTATTATAGCAACTGCAACAACAAAGCTAACACAAACAATTGTAGTAATAGCAATAGAATTATCCATTCCATTCATCCTCCTTATAAGTTTTTTCTTTATATAAATTATAAAATAGAAATAAGCAGTTCTCTATTTGCACTTTTTACTCATGTCAATTTTTAATTAATAAAGCATATACTGATTTGTGATAGAAACACTGCTTGGAAAATGCATTAGTGTTATAAAAGTATAAAAATTAATATTTTATTAATAGTTTTTTTACGTATTTTCAACACATTTGGATATAGAATATATACATTTTCTCTACTTCTTAGATATATTTTATATACATAATTATAATTTATAAAAAACAAAACCCGATTTAAATGGGTTTTATGAGTTGCAATTCATTGAAAATATTATAAAAAATTTTTTTACACTTACGCCATGAGAATTTATCGATAGGGAATATTTTTTTAGGTACTCCATTTTGGAGGATTTGTTGATGTTTATATAATTTTTATATAAAATAGAAATAAGTAGAAAAACAGGGAGGTATATTATTAATATATAGACTTAATGGAGGATGATTAATATGGGGAACTTAATAGAATGTCCTATGTGTGGAAAAATGATTTCACCAAACGCAGCAATGTGCCCTAATTGTGGTGAACCAATGAAGAAGAAAGCTGAAAGTAATACAAATGAAGAACAAAAAGAAGAACATTTAAATAATAAATATTCTCTTATTTTAGAAGAACCGGGTGAAACACCATCAGATGTACTCTATAAATTAATAGATTTATTAGGTACTAATATAGATACTGCAATGGAAATGATAAAGTATAATCCGTATTTACTATTAGATGATTTAAAATTAGAAGAAGCACAAGATTATAAGAGTAAATTAGAGAGTGTAGGTGCAATAGTTTGTATTGTACTAGATGAAGAAACTAGTCCTATAAATTATTTTAAGAATAATAATCGTGAAGATACTGAAGATATAAAACAAACTCGGGATATTGAGGATAATGCAATTAAGTGTCCAAACTGTAAATCAATTAATGTAAAAAAGATAAGTGGATTAAGTAAAACTGGTTCAGTAGCTTTATTTGGTATTTTTTCGATTGGTAAATTAACTAAGACTTATGAGTGTAACCAATGCGAATATAGATGGTAATAATTTTATATTAATGATAGACAAGTTGTATAAAAACTTAATAAAGTTAAGTAACTAATTCAGAAGCAAGTCGTTTTTAGGCTTGCTTTTTTATTTTTAAATTTAAGGAGGATGGATATATGAAAGTGATAATTAATAATAAACCAAGTAAAGAAGCATTAAAGAATTGTGCAAAAGTTTTAGAAGAAATAGTAAACAAAGAATTATTGAATAGAAAATTAAATGAGAAGTCAGATAAAGAAATTGCATAATAATATTTTATGAACACTTCATGTTGTCATGTAATGGATTTAATGTTAATATATATTTATAATTTGGAGGAAAGAAGATATGGCTAATGTTAATTATGATATAAGATATGTTGCTATATACCTAAGAAAAAGTCGTGGTGATGAAGAAGATTTGCAAAAACATGAAATTGTTTTGACAGAAATGTGTAAGAAAAACAATTGGAAGTTTATAAAATATAAAGAAATTGGAACGTCAGATAGTATTGAATTAAGGCAGGAAATGAAGAAGTTATTACATGATGTTGAAAGTGGTATTTATGATGCTGTTTTAGTTAATGACTATGATAGACTAAGTCGTGGAGATATGGGAGAACAAGATAAAATAAAGAAGATCTTTAGAAAATCTAATACTTTAATTATTACACCAAATAAGATTTATGACCTAAGTAATGATTCGGATGATATGTATACCGATTTTGCTGGTTTAATAGCAAGACAAGAATACAAACAGATAAAGAAGAGATTGCAGCAAGGTAAAAAAATAGGAGCGAGAATGGGAAACTGGACAAATGGTATACCTCCATTTGCGTATCGTTATCAAAGATATAAAGATAAATTTAATGAAAAAGGTCTTGTTGTGAATGATGAAGAAGCAGAAATATACAAATATATAGTAAGAAAAGCATTGGAAGGTTTATCACCTCATAAAATTGCATGGGAATTAAATAAGCAAGGTATTAAAACCAGAAAAAGAAATAATTGGTCAAACGTTGCGATTTATAGGATTTTAGAAAATGAAACATATTTAGGCAAGATTATCAGTAATAAGCAAAAAGGTGATGGTCATAAAATAAAAAAAGATACTGACGATGAATACCAAAGAATACCTAAAAATGAATGGATAGCTGTTGAAAATTGTCACGAAGCATTAATAACACAAGATGATTTTGATAAAATACAATCATTAATTGATAAAAGAAGGATTCTACCATTATCAGCAAGGTCATCAAAGGGTGAATTTACAGGAATTTTAAAGTGCGGGGTTTGTGGACATACATTAGCAACTCAAAGAAGAGGAAACAATAGTACAATTAAGGCTTGTAACCATAGAAATGAATTTGGTGTAAAATGTGTTAACCGTGGTGGTTCATTTAATAAGGTTAGAGATGAATTGAATAAAGCAGTTTTGAAATTTAGAGATGATATAATTGCTAACATGGGAAAATCTCATGATACCGAAATAAAAGAGATACAAGAAAGAATTAAAGTTAAAAATAAAGATCTGCATAAATACAATGAAGCACTTGAAAAAGTGCAAGATAGTTATGAATTAGGAGATTATTCAAGAGATGAATTTTTAATAAGAAAAAGTAAATGGGAAAATAAAATAAACGATGTTAAGTTAGAACTTTCGAGATATGAAAGAGAACTGAAAAAACAAGAACAAATCACTAATTTAGATAAGTTAAGGATATTAAATAGTTATATTGAAAACATTGATAAGATATCAGATATAAGCGATAGAAACAAATTTTACAAAACATTTTTAGAATCAATAATATGGACAAGGATTGGTGATGAAGAAATAACATTTACCATAAATTTTCTATAAGGGGTTAATATAAGTTAAAGGTTCTTTGTATCTTTTATTTTGCATACAACACTACTTTAAGGAGAAAATATATGAGAATATATTTACAATTAAAGGAGGTGGTGTTATGACACAAATCAACAAACCCAATAGATTAATAAATGAAAAGGCTCCATACTTACTACAACACGCTTACAACCCTGTTGATTGGTACGCATGGAGTGAAGAAGCATTTATGAAGGCAAAAGCCGAAGATAAACCTATCTTCTTATCTATTGGGTATAGCTGAATTTGCGTCTTTATCGCACATGTCATTGGTGTCACGTAATGGAGCGTGAATGCTTTGAAGATAAAGAAGTAGCAAAAGTATTAAATGAAAAATTTATTTCAATAAAGGTAGACAGAGAAGAAAGATCAGACATCGATAGCATATATATGACCTTTTGTCAGGCTTATACAGGAAGCGGTGGGTGGCCCCTTACCATAATAATGACTCCAGAGAAAAAACCTTTCTTTGCTGGAACTTATTTTCCAAAGGAAAGCAAATATGGCCGACCAGGACTGATAGAACTGTTAGATTCCATATATGATATATGGAGTAAAGATAAAAAGAGACTGGTAGACTATAGTCTTGAAATGATTGATCAGATAAAGAGACAAACTGCAATAGAAATTAATGAAAATGATAAAATTGATGAAAGTATTATAAATGAAACCATACATTCTTTAAAACAATCCTTTGATAAAAGATATGCTGGTTTTAGTAGAGCACCTAAATTCCCAACACCGCATAATATGTATTTTTTATTAGAGTATTATATTAAAACTGAAGATAAAAATGCTTTAAACATGGTTGAGGAGACCTTAAAGCATATGTATAAGGGAGGAATCTTTGACCATGTAGGATTTGGATTTTCCAGATATTCTACTGATGAAAAGTGGTTAGTTCCTCATTTTGAAAAGATGCTTTATGATAATGCACTCTTATCCTTGATTTATACAAAAACTTATGAAATCACAGGAAAAGAATTATACAAGAAAATCGCAGAGAAAATATATACTTATATGATAAACAATATGATATCGCCTGAGGGGGGATTTTATTCAGCAGAGGATGCAGACTCAGAAGGGGTAGAAGGCAAGTTTTATGTATGGGATATAGAAGAAATAGAAAAAGTACTTGGAAAGCAGGATGGAAAAACTTATTGTGAACTGTACGGAATAACCGAAAGAGGAAATTTCGAAGAAAAAAATATACCTAACTTAATAAATACGGATATAGAAAAATTAGAATTAAACGAGAATCTAAAAGAACAACTGGAAAAAATGAGAGTCAAACTATATGATTACAGGGAAAAAAGAATACATCCTTTTAAAGATGATAAAACATTAACATCATGGAATGGCTTAGCTATTGCATCCTTTGCTTATAGTGGAAGAATTTTTAACAATCAAAAATATATTGAAATATCTGAGCGAGCAGCTGATTTTGTATTAAAAAAACTTATTCGAGATGACGGAAGACTGCTTAGCAGATACCGCGAAGAAGAATCCGCATATGCAGCAGTACTAGAAGATTATGCATTTATAATATGGGGGCTTATAGAACTATACAAAGCTAATTCTCAGTCTAAATATCAAGAAAAATCTCTTTATTTGCATGATCAAATGATGAAACTTTTCTGGGATGAAAAACAAGGTGGTTTATATTTATATGGATTAGATAGCGCAGAACTTATAGTAAGACCTAAAGAACTTTATGATGGTGCTACTCCTTCTGGAAACTCCGTAGCTGCATTCAATATGTTAAGACTTTATGATATCACTAATGATACTAAGTTTAAACAATTTGCTGAGAGACAATTTAAAACATTTAGCACAACAGTAAAAAGAAACCCAATTGCATATACTCATTTTATAACAGCATACATGAACAGTTTCAATCAGTTTGAAGAAATATAATATTCATTCAACTAAAATCATTAGTACTATATGTAATTTATAGGAGGTACTTGCAGATGATTACTGCAAATATCTCCTATTTTGCGTAGTTTAACGACAAAAAAGTATTTTTTTGCTAAATTTTATGCAGAATTTAACAAGAAGTTATTGAAGTTTACAAAATATTAATGTAGAATTTAATCGTAATGAAATTAATATCAAATATAGAATGGAGTGGAGTTATTGAGTAATATTATAAAAAATAAAAACTCTCTAAAATTTAGAATAACAGTAAGCTCTTTATTAGTAGTACTGTTATCTACAATTATACTTGCTGTCGTCTCATATAACGTCATAAGTAAAAAATTCCTAAATCAAGTCAAAGAAGATGGGATGCTTTTGACAGAGGAAATAAGTGCTGAAATGCAAACTAACAATGCTATACTTAATCAAGTAGACAAATTGTTAGGTGAAAAAATTTCAACAACGGCCTACTTGGTAGGACATAATGCTAATTTTTCTAACGAATATCTTACTGAGGTTGCAAAGTCCATAAATGTACAAGAGATAAATATTTCTAATGCAGATGGAGTAATATTATATTCCAATCTACCAGCAAACATTAATTATAAATATCCTACTGATCATCCTATACAGGCTGTTCTAAAAGGGTCACAAGGTGAGCTTATTGAAAAAATAAGAAAAAGTAGTAGTAGTTCTGATCAAAACTATTATAAGTATGGAGCAGTTGCATTAAAGAACGGTGGGCTTGTTCAAGTAGGGGTAATTGCAAATGAAGTTGCAAAATTAGGTAATGCAGTAGATGATCAAACATTAGTGGACAGGCTAAGTAAAAAATCAAATATAGTTTATGCCTTGACAATTGATCCAAATTTAAAAGCTGCAGCACATAGTGACAAAAGTAGAATTGGAATAACGTTAACTGATGCTGGAAGCAAAGCCGCGGTAAAGGAAGGTAAAACATATTCTTCTATATATAACTATAAAGGAGAGACTGTCTATGATGTTTTAATTCCTATAAAAGATGCTAACGGAAAAATAATAAAGGCCGCAAACATTGGTCTTTCTCTTAAGAATCAATATGCTGCTCTAAATAATATATTAATAAGTTTTGCATTAGTATCTATCTTTACATTTTTAGTAAGCGGATTAATACTTAGAGGAATAATAAGAAGAAATTTAAATCCTCTAAATGATTTAACAAAAGCAGCAGAAAATGTATCCCAAGGTGACCTAAGTAAAAATATTCAAATAAGAACTAATGATGAAATCGGAGTACTTGGTATAAGCTTTAATAATATGATTGAAAATCTTAGAGGTATAACGGCTAAAATTAATGAAGTGTCACAAAATCTTGCAATATCATCAAAATCATTATTGTCATCTACTGAACAGGTAGCTCAAGTTTCAGAAGAAATCTCAAACTCGACACAAGAAGTTGCAGATGGAGCCGAAAAACAAGTAAGAGCTGCTGAAGATGTATCTCATAGCATGAAAAATGTAGTTAGCAATATATCAACCATAAAAGATCAAGTTACAGATGTAATGAAGTTCTCAGATGATACAAGTAAACTTGCATCAGATGGAAGAGAAAAAATGGACAATATGGTCAATCAAATTGACATAATAAAAAATAGTGTAAACTATTCTTCAAAGGTGATATCAGAACTTCAAGAAACATCAAAACAAATAGGTAATATTGTACAAATAATTGATGGAATTGCAGATCAAACTAACCTTTTAGCTCTTAATGCTTCAATTGAAGCTGCTCGAGCAGGAGAAGCTGGAAAGGGGTTTGCCGTTGTTGCAGAGGAAGTTAGAAAGTTAGCAGAAGAATCTATGAGATCATCAAATAATATTAAGGATTTAATTATTTCTACGCAACAGAAAACCGATAAAGCACTGATTGCAATAGAAGAAGGTAACAGAGAATCTGAGAAGGGACAGTCAATTGTAAAAGCTGTAGGAGACTCATTAAATGAAATTCTAAAATCCTTTGATGAAACAAGAACTAATTTGCAAAGAGTTAACGAAATGATTATTAATTCTAAAGATAATATTGATAGAATGGATGATAACATTAACGAAATTCAAGCAGTTACAACAAATACAGCGGCTAATACAGAAGAGGTTGCAGCTTCAACGGAAGAGCAAACAGCTGTGCTTCAACAAGTTACAGAAAGTGTTCAACAGCTAACTCAAATGGCATTAGAGTTAGAAGATAGTATAAAAATATTTAAAATATAAAGAATATATCATATAACAAAAAAGTCTTGACAAATATTAAAATATGGTAATATAATGAGTTGTAATTTATATAGTAATTTCGTTGAAGAGAAGAGTACTTTTAGTAAATCCTAAAAAGCGAGCAGGGATGGTGAAAGCCTGTAGGAAAGCTAAATAGGAAGAGAATCTTGGAGATACTTATGAAAAAGATTTGATTTTAAATCACAAGTAAGTCGTTAACTGCGTTAAAGTTTTGAGTGGATTTGGCAAATGCCAGTTCAATAAGAGTGGTACCGCGGATATATAATAACCGTCTCTATTTTAATAGAGACGGTTTTTTTATTTTTAACCTTTAATATATAATTAAAGTATCATAATATAGGCGAAAAATATATAATTTAATATAAAGAAATAATAGGGAGGTTGCAATATGGATTATAAAAAATTAGTTGCAGAAAGAATACAAGAAAATGTTGATTTAGAGTTAGATGCCATTGAAAGACTTATAGAAATACCACCAAAATCCGAGATGGGTGATTATGCTTTTCCTTGCTTTCAGTTATCTAAAACTTTGAGAAAAGCACCTAATATGATTGCTCAGGAACTAAAAGAAAAGATAAATAATGAAGGATTTGAAAAAATAGATAACTTAGGTCCTTATTTGAACTTTTTTGTTGATAAAGTTGACTTTACAAAAAATGCAATAGAAAAGATATTAACAGAAAGAGATAGATATGGTTCATCAGACTTAGGTCATGGGAAAAATATATGTGTTGAATATTCATCAGTTAATATTGCAAAGCCTTTTCATGTAGGCCATTTATTCGGAACCGCTATAGGTAGAGCTTTATATGAAATGTTAAATTCACAAGGATATAATTGTGTTAGAATAAACCATCTTGGTGATTGGGGAACTCAGTTTGGAAAGCTTATATCAGCATACAAAAGATGGTGTGATGAAGAAGCTTTGGAAAAGGAACCTATAAGTGAATTGCTAAGAATTTATGTTAAATTCCATGACGAAGCAGAAAAAGATCCATCTTTAAATGATGAAGGTAGAATGTACTTTAAGAAATTAGAAGATGGATGTGAAGAAGAAGTAAAACTATGGCAAAAGTTTAAAGATCTAAGTTTAAAGGAATTTGAAAGAGTTTATGATATGCTTGGAATAGAATTTGACTCTTATGCTGGAGAAAGCTTCTATTCTGATAAAATGGATGCTGTAATAGATGAGATTGATAAAAAAGGAATATTAGTAGAGAGTAATGGAGCAAAAGTTGTAATGCTAGATGAGTATAATATGCCTCCATGTATTATAAAAAAAGCAGATGGAGCTACTATATATGCTACCCGTGACTTAGCTGCAGCAATTTATAGAAAGAAAACCTATAATTTTGATAAGAGTATATATGTGGTTGGAGCAGGTCAGTCTCTTCACTTTAATCAAGTATTTACTACATTAAAGCTTATGGGTAACGATTGGGCAGATTTATGTAAGCATGTTTCTTATGGTCTTGTAAGATTCGCAGATAAGAAACTATCTACAAGAAAAGGTGATGTTGTATTGCTAGAGGATTTATTAAATGAATCTATTGAAAAAACATTACAAATAATAAATGAAAAAAATCCTGATCTTGATAATAAGGAAGATGTAGCAAAAAAAGTAGGTATAGGTGCAGTAATATTTGCATATTTAAAAAACAGCAGGGAAAAAGATATAGTATTTGACTGGAGTGAAATATTAAGCTTCGATGGTGAGACTGGTCCATACGTACAATACAGTTATGCAAGAGGAAAGAGTATACTTAGAAGAGCAGGAGAAGTTAATGTAGAAGTAGACTATAGCAAATTAAATTCTAGCGAAGAATTTGAACTTGCAAAGTCTCTTGAAGGTTTTAATAAAGCTATACTAAATTCTATAGAGAGATTAGAGCCTTTTATAGTAACAAGATATTTAATAGAGGTTGCTAAAGGATTTAATAAGTTCTATAATGCTCACAGCATTATGAATGCAGAAGATGAAGCTACAAAGAATGCTAGATTAAAGTTAGTGGAAGCAACCTGCCAAGTGCTAAAAAATGGGTTAGGTTTGATTGGAATACAAGTAGTAGAAAAAATGTAATATTTATCTATAAAAGGCGATGGATTTTTATTCATTGCCTTTTATAGAGTTTTCAAATATACTACATTATTATATAATAGATATTATAAGTTAATTTAATTATATGATAAAATTAATGATCCTATTTTAAATTTGTGATATGTAGTAGCAATAGTTTGGAGGATTATAATGTTAATTAGAGAGTGTAATGAGTTACTGAAGATAAATAAAAATATATTCAGTGACTATGGTATGGATAGTGTAGCGTATTTTGATATAGAAACTACAGGTTTTGATAAAGATGACGACAATATAATATTAATATCATTTGGTAAATTTAATGATGAGAGAAATTTTTGTATAAAGCAGTATTATGCTGAATGTCTGGAAGAGGAAGAAGAAATACTGTATAATTTTTTAATAGATCTAAAAGAGTACAATACTTGGTGTTCTTATAATGGAATTGCCTTTGACGAACCATTTATAATAAACAGAATGGAAAAACATAATGTAGCTCTTAATACCCCTAAAAATCACGTTGATTTATATAGAATCATTAGGCCTTACTATAAACAGCTTGGAATAGAGAGATGTAATTTAAAAGGTGTAGAAAAATATATAGGAATAAAGAGAGAGGACCAAATAGACGGCGGAATAAGTGTAGATCTATACAAGGAGTTTTTATTAACAGGGGAAGATAGATTAAAAAATATAATTATGCTTCATAATTATGAAGATGTTTTAAGCTTACCTAAAATTCATGAGTTTATTTTTAATATTGAAAATAACAAAAACCTAATTAGAGAAAATGTAATTACTGAGAAACAGCTAAGATATTTAAAAAGTCTATTGAGCAAAAACAATATTTCATTGGATATAGATTTAGAGAGAATGTCAAAAAAAGCCGCATCTAGAATCATAGATCAAATATTAAAAGGTTGTAGAGATTGTAACGAGTTAAGCAATATAATAAATAACAGCTATTAAAGTTTAACTTTGTTTATTATATCCTATATATTTTATGACTTATAATTTAAATTATATAAAAGGGGGATATTTATGTTAAGTAAAATAATAACTTACGACATTATTAGATTAAGTCCAAATGATACTTTAATTAAGGCGTTAGAGATAATGAATGATAACAATATCAATGGTGCACCGGTAGTAGATGATAGCGGATCATTGGTAGGAATGATAGTAAAAGCAGATATATATAGATTTTTAATGGATCAGGGACATTATGATACTTGTCCAGTAGAATGGGTAATGACTAAAAAGGTTATAACTGCATCAAAAGATGAAGATGTTATTGAGATTGCAGAAAGATTAAGGAAAAATGACATAATTGCTATACCAATAATGGATAACAATACCATATTAGGCTTAGCTACTATGGAAAATATAGTTGATTACTTTATTGAAACCTACCGTAAATAATTATGGCTTATCTAATATATTAATTATAAAAGGTTGTTAAATATAATATGTAAAAAAATCTGTCTTAATATGATTAAGACAGATTTTTTTATTTACATTATTCATTTGAGTCTTTACAACTAGGACAGTGGCTACTGCTACTGCAAGAACCACAATCACAATTACCCGAACCTTTTTTCTTTAAGCTTCTATAGAATATGCAAACTGCAGCTATAACTATAATAGAGGTAACTATAATTTCTACTGCCAATTCCAACACCTCCACAATTAATATTTAATCTTATAATAAAGAACCTATTCTAAATACTATAAAGGATACAATCCATGCAAGTACAAATTGATAAGTTAACGAAAATGCAGCCATCTTTTTACCGTATTCTTTTTTCATGGTTGCAATAGCTGAAATACATGGAGTATATAGCAATACAAAAACTAAAAATGCATAAGCAGATAGAGGGGTAAATCCATGTGCTAAAGAAGTTTCTAAATTTCCTCCATAAATAACACCCATACTGCTTAGAACAACTTCCTTAGCCATAAGGCCTGTAAGTAAGGAAACTGAATTTTGCCAAGTACCAAAGCCTAAAGGTGCAAATAATGGTGCTATAGCCTTACCAATGGATGCTAAGATACTATTATTCATTTCAGTCATTCCCTGTAAATTAAAATTAGATAAAAACCAAATTATTACGGACACTGCAAATATTATACCGCCAGCTTTTTTCAAAAATCCTTTTCCTTTATCCCATGTATGAATCATAACATGTTTAAACTCAGGCATTTTGTACTCAGGAAGTTCTATTATAAAAGGCTCTTCTTCCTTTTTAAATAAAGTATTTTTAAATATTATACCTATTATAAAAGATAAAAATATTCCCATGATATAAAGTGATAGCACTACTAGAGTTTCTTTTCCTCCAAAGAATACGGAAGTAAACATGGCATACACTGGAAGCCTCGCATTACAAGACATAAGTGGTGCTAAAAGTGCAGCAAGTTTCCTATCTTTTTCACTTTCAAGAGTCCTAGCAGACATTATTCCAGGCACTGAACATCCAAAACTAACTATTAGTGGAATAAATGCCTTTCCAGATAGTCCAGCTTTTCTCATTAATTTATCCATTATAAAAGCTGCTCTTGCCATATATCCGCTATCTTCAAGAAATGATATTCCGAGAAAAAGAGCAAGGATAACAGGTAGAAATACTACTACAGAACCTACTCCTCCAACAATACCATCTATTAACAATGAACTGAACCAAGGACTAGTACTAGATAACGCTTGATGTAAAAAAGGAATCATAGAATTATCTAGGAAATCGCTAAGTGTGTCTGCTATAGGTTGTCCCACCCAGCTGAAGGTAAATTGAAAAATTAATGCTAATATGCCAAAGAAGATAGGGTAGGCTAAAAATTTATTAAGCATAATTTTATCTATTTTTTCAGTTATTGAAACAGACTCCGTTTTACTATAAGATAAACAATTGCCTAAGATACTACTTATGTAGGTATATGCTTCTTTTTCATGCTGAAATTGATAACCATTATCAGTTGAGGCTTGTAAAAAATCGCCACCAATCAACAAATTTTTTAACTCATCAATACCTTTGCCTTTGGAAGCTACTATAGGTAAAATCTTAACGTTTAGCTCTTTAGATAAACAAGAATAATCAATTTTAATACCTTTAGACTCCGCTACATCTACCATATTAAGAACTAGAATTATAGGTTTATTAAATTCTTTAAGCTGAGTAGTTAAATATAAATTTCTTTCTAGGTTAGACGCATCGACTATATTTATAATTACGTCTGCATTTCCATCAAGTAAATAGTTTTTCGCAATTTTTTCTTCATTAGAATATGTATCCATGGCATAAATACCAGGTAAATCTATTACCTTTATATTATTATTAATGAAACCTTCTTTCTTTTCTACTGTTACTCCAGCCCAGTTTCCTACATATTGGTTTGAACCAGTGAGAAGATTAAAAAGAGAAGTTTTACCCACATTAGGGTTGCCAAGCAAAGCTGCTGTTATCATTTAAAAACCTCCTTAAAAAGTGTAATTTAACGGGAATTTGTTATAAATATATTTTTAGCATCTTGTTTACGTATTGCTAAATCAAATCCTCTTAAGTTTATAATCAAAGGATCTCCAAAAGGTGCAACAGTCTTTAATGCAACCTCTGTTCCTTCTATACATCCTAAAGCAAGAAGTCTCTTAGCCAGTTTTTCATCTCCACTTATATTTTCAATTAAAGCTTTTTGTCCAGGTCTTAAATCACAAATACTCATTTCTACCACCTCGTAATGAAAATCATTATCATTTATTATAGGTTAATAATATCATCTTTAGAATCCTATGTCAATAATAACTAAAATATATGTTTAAGTTTTTATAAAATTATATTTTTTAAGACAAAATTTAATTTTTATTAAAAAATATTTTAAATAAATAGTTAGAAATTGAAGATATAAGGTACAGATAATGGTATAATATATGCTGCAGTATATAAACTTATATAGAAGAGGGATACAATGATTTTTAAAAATACAGTATATAAAAATGGAGATTATATATATAAAAGTTCAGAAAAAAGATTTGCTAATAGAGCAGAATTTTATGCAGACATATATTATCCTGCGGTAAACAATAGAAGTATTTATGAACAATATAAATTTGAAGGACCAATTATGAGAACTATAAATCTATCAAAAACTGGCATATTAATTGAAAGTAAGATAGCTTTACAAATAGGTGATTTTATTAATTTTACTCTAAAGATAGAAGATAATCCATCTTTCTGGTGCCTTACAGAAGTGAAAAGAATTATCATTAAAGAATCCTTTTATTATATAGGCTGTGAGTTTATTTCATTAGATATGAATCAGATTAACATCATAGAAAGATATGTAGATAGTCATTAAAGTGTACTCATATTTATGATAGTAGTAACTCTTAAGTTAACTAGCAAATAATGTTGACATTGAATTTTTATGCTGTTATAATGATTAAAACAAAATAAAATACATAATCTAACTTATCAAGAGTGGTGGAGGGACTGGCCCTATGAAGCCCAGCAACCGGTGTTACTTTTTTGTAATACAACGGTGCTAATTCCTGCAGCGAAGGCTGGGAGATGAGAGGAATCTACGAATTTTAAGCTCGAGGTTTTCCTCGGGCTTTTATTTTTTTATACATTAATACTTTTATGAAATAATCATTGTTTAAAGGAGGAAAAGTAGTGATAAAAATTAATGTAGTTAGCAAAAGTTTTTCTGAAAAAATGGTATTAAAAGATGTAACTTTAAATATAGAAGAGGGGGAGATATTTGGAATTATAGGTCATAGTGGTGCAGGTAAATCAACGCTGCTAAGATGTCTAAATGGATTAGAGTCCTATGATACTGGAAGTATACAAGTAATGGATAAGGAAGTTAAGGAACTTGCAGAAAAAGAGCTTAGAGTTTTTAGAAAAAATTTAGGCATGATTTTTCAAAGTTTCAACTTATTAAATAGAAAAAGTGTCTTTGACAATGTGGCACTTCCATTAGAAGTTTGGGGTGTGGACAAAGTTGAGATAAGAAATAGAGTAGAGAGATTATTAAACTTAGTTGGGCTTGAAGACAAAATGAACAATATGCCCAGGGAGTTGAGTGGTGGACAGAAACAAAGAGTAGCAATAGCAAGAGCCCTAGCTCTAAATCCTAAAATTTTACTTTGCGATGAAGCAACTTCAGCTCTTGACCCAAGCACGACAAAATCTATTCTACAACTTTTAAAGACTATAAATGAAAAGTTAAATATTACAATAGTCATCGTAACTCACCAAATGGAAGTAATAAAGGAAGTATGTAGTAAAATTGCAATTATGGATGCTGGTGAAGTAAAAACTGTAGGAGATGTAGAAGATTTATTTTTAAGACCAGATACCAACTTAAAAAAATTACTAGGCGAAGATAAAACTCTTACTCTTTCAGGACTAAACATAAGAATATTCTTTCCAAAAGAGATCAGTGAGCAAAGTATAATAACATCTATGGCAAGAACTCTAAATATAGATTTTTCAATAATATGGGGGAAATTAGAAAGGTTTAGAGATGATATACTTGGAAGCTTAGTAATAAATATTGATGAAAATGATAAGACGAAGATCTGCGACTACTTAAATTCAAAATCTATAAATTGGGAGGTAGAATAAATGTTATTTAATGAAATATTATTTCCTGCTTTGGCAGAAACTTTATATATGGTCTGTGTTTCTACTGTATTTGCAGTGGTTTTAGGATTTATACCTGCAGTATTGTTAATTTTAACACAAGATGGAGGTTTAAAACCAAATAAAGTAATTCATAAAGTGCTTGATGTAGTTATAAATTTATTAAGATCATTTCCATTTATAATATTAATGATTGCAATATTTCCTTTTACAAAATTTATTGTAGGTAAAACAATTGGTACCACAGCAGCCATAGTTCCATTAACAATTGCTGCAGCTCCTTTTGCAGCTAGAGTCATAGAATCTGCATTGAAAGAAGTTGATCCTGGCGTAATAGAAGCGGCAAAATCTTTTGGAACCAGTAATTTTCAGATAATATTTAAGGTTATGCTTAAGGAAGCAATGCCATCTATAATACTTGGAATAACATTAACTGTAATAAGTGTAGTAGGTTATTCAGCTATGGCTGGATCTATCGGTGGCGGCGGATTAGGTGACGTTGCCGTAAAATATGGTTATTATAGATTTAAGACAGATGTTATGATTTATACTGTAATAATGCTTATATTTTTGGTTCAAGCTTTTCAAAGCTTAGGAAATATGCTCTATAAAAAACTTATAAAATAGAAGAAAACTTACATTAAGTAATATATCGGTAGTTACTGTATAAAATAAGCCTCAGATAGAATAATAATTTTATCTGAGGCTCATTTTAGGCAAAGTTTTAATTGAAAAAATTTATAGTTGGAATAATCTATTTTTAGGTGTAACATTATACTATGTTAGCATATATTGATTTTAATAATATTATATATGGTTATTTTCGAGGAGGTTAAAGTCCTAAATGGACTTTAATGGGTGATTTGCTAGGTAAAAGTTCTAAATGAACTTTTACGGGTAACTTGTGAGCGGAAGCGAAAATGTTAAGTTACCCAGTACCCGAAGGGAAACAAGCAAATTACCCAGTGTTCCGACTAAAAGGAGGAAAACATGAATATAGCAGCTTTTTTTGATATTGATGGTACTTTGTATAGAGAAGGATTAATTGCTGAAGTTTTTAAAAAACTTGTAAAGTATGAGGTAATACCTTCAGACAGATGGTATAAAGAAGTAAAGCCTGAGTATGAAAAATGGGATAAACGACAAGGAAACTATGATAATTATTTATTAAAGATGGCAGATATATATATAGAAGCAATAAAAGGTCTTCACAAATCACAAATAGAATTCATAGCACGAAATGTGGTATCTCAGAAAGGAGATAGGGTTTATACATTCACTAGAGATAGAATAAAATGGCATAAAGAAAGAGGTCATAAAGTTATAACCGTTTCTGGAAGCCCTGTAGAACTTGTTAGGGAAATGGCCATAAAACACGGTTTTGATGATTACAAGGGAGCAATATACTTGATGGATAAAGATGAAGTATATACTGGTGAGGTTCTTCCAATGTGGGATAGTGAAAGTAAGCAAAAAGCTATTAATGAGTTAATAAAAAAATATAATATCGATATATCTCAAAGTTATGCATACGGAGACACAGCAGGAGATTTTTCAATGATGCAGATGGTTAAATATCCTGTATGCGTAAATCCTACGCGAGAAATTTTAAAGAAGGTTTTAAATGATGAAGAAATTAAGAAAAGAGTACAAATTATAGTTGAAAGAAAAGATGTAGTATATAATCTTAATGCAGATTGCATTGACATATTCTAATTTAAAGTATATTATATGTAATTTTATATGAAAAAGTGATATAATATAACAACATAGCAATTTGCACAATTAATTTAGAAAAGAGTGGTATAGTGATAGAAAGACATAATAGCATAGAGGTTGAAAAACTAACTGAAGAAAATTCTTTAGTAATAAATGGAGATAGTCATTTATACAAGGATGCCATTTTTTTTGACCTAGAGCATTATATTTATAAAAAACCAATTTGTGTAGGTGTTTTTGGTTGTTGTTATTATGATGAGCAAAAGCAAAAGTTAGAAGTAACTCAATATATGATAGAAAATAAAGTGGATGTAAAAAGCATATTATTTCTTGCAAAGGACTATTTTAATCTAATGAGAACTAAATATAATAAAAAATACATTGTCACTTTTTCAGGTAATAACGATTTTACAGTAATTAATTATCTATTCCAAAAATACAACGTTGACTTGGCTATTGAAGAAGAATTTACCCAAATTGATCTGCAAAAACAATATGAAAAAGAAAATAATACCTCTATAGGATTAAAGTCTTTAGAAAGACAATTTAATATCTTTAGAGATACAGAAGTAATAAGTGGATCTAATCTAGCTAAGACTTTTAGTAAAATTATAAAAGATAATGACTATATAATTAGAATGCCTGAAGAGAAAAAAGAAAAAATTCTCTTGTATAACGAGCAGGACGTTGTAAGCTTATTTCATATATATACTAATTGGAATAATACTTTCAACACTGAACTAGTGGCAATTAAAGAATAGTCATAAACTATATACGATTAATTTTGTATGGAGATAAGGGGTTTGATTGAATTGTTTAAACCAATAAAAAGTACAAAGGTTTATGAGCAAGTAATAGAGCAAATTAAAAGTATGATTGTAGATGGCAATCTTAAAAAAGGGGATAAATTACCTTCTGAAAGGGAGTTAGTTGAACACCTTCAAGTGAGTAGAACTTCTATAAGAGAAGCCTTGAGAGCACTTCAAATTATAGGATTAATAGAATGTAGACAGGGCGAAGGTAATTATATACGAAATAATGTAGAAAATAGCTTGTTTGAACCTTTATCAATAATGTTTATGCTTCAGGAAAGTACTCCTGCTGAAATTATAGAAATTAGAAAAATCCTTGAAGTTGAAACTGCGGCACTTGCTGCTCAAAGAATCTCAAATGAGGAACTAGATGATATAGAAATATTAATAAAAGCATTTAAAGGTTCTAATAATGAAATCGACAATGTTAAAATAGATAAAAAGTTTCACTACGAAATAGCACAAGCTTCTAGAAATTTTTTGATTGTTAACATTTTAAATGCCATATCTTCTCTAATGGATTCATTTATAAAAGAAGCAAGAAAAAGAATACTTGTTGATGAAAATAATAGAGAGGTATTGTCTAAGCAGCATGAGGATATATATGAAGCTCTTAGAGCTCATAATTCAAAAAAAGCGGCAGAAGCCATGAAAAAGCATTTGGATTTTGCAAATGAATATTATAAAGATTTCTAAATCTTTTAAAAGGATATCAGTTTTTTAATAATAAGCTGATATCCTTTTGTTTAAGGCATATGAAAGAAAATACCTAGTCAGTATGCTAGTCTATTCTCTTTCATATGCCTAATTGTAATTTATATAGGACATTTTTCTACACAAATATTTTTTAATAATTCAAAATACTTGTTATTTTGATAACAATTATAGAAATATAATAAATAATATGATATTATAGCATTAGTGGTCATACCATAATACCACGATTTTTTCCAAGGCGAATTCAATTAGAGATACAGTATCAAAAATAAGTTTTATCCCTTTAATAATCTGAAGCTTTAATTATTTAGTTAATAGTAATTTTAACATACCTGTTAATTTAATAACCTCACTTAATGGCTTCAGAGAATTTTTAAAAGTTTTTCTAAAATTTTTTACTATAAATGATTAAATATCAATATTGTTAGTATAACGTTTACAGAAATCTCCCCAATTTTCGAGAGGGTGTTAATGAAATAACTATTATAGAAATAGTGTGAATATTATGCTAAAATCGAATCAATTAATGGTCATACCATATTACCTATTTCTATTGGGGGGATAAAAATGAATATTTACTTACTATTTTTCATTGCATTAATACCGATAGTTTGGCTCATGATTTCACTAGGAGTATTAAAGACACCAGGTCATAAAGCAACACCAGTAACTTTAGGAATAACCCTGCTACTAGCAATTACAGTATGGAAAATGCCTGCAGTAGATGCTATAAGAGCAGGAGTAGAAGGCGCTGCTAATGCCCTTTGGCCTATAATTATAGTTATAATTGCAGCAGTATTTATCTACAACTTATCTCTATATACAAAAAGTATGGATTTGATAAAAAGAATGATGACTGGTATTACAACTGACCAGCGAATCTTAGTTCTTATACTTGCATGGGGATTTGGTGGATTCCTTGAAGCCATTGCAGGTTTCGGAACAGCCGTTGCAATTCCTGCTAGTATTATGGCTGCACTTGGATTCGATCCTATATTTGCTGCAATCATATGTTTAATAGCAAATACAACACCAACAGCCTTCGGTGCTATAGGACTTCCAGTATCAACCCTTGCTAAACTTACAAATTTGGATCCAAGCATGCTAAGTTATGCAGTAGGCTTACAGCTATCATTGCTAATTATTATTGTACCAGTAGTGTTAGTAATGCTTACCGGCAAAAGTGTTAAAGCAATTAAAGGAGTTTGGGGAATATCCTTAGTATCTGGATTATCCTTCGCTATACCAGAAGTATTAGCTGCTAAATACATGGGAGCTGAACTTCCAGCGATACTTGGCTCTGTAGTATGTTTAGCTGTAACTATAGGTTGGGCTAAGATCTTTCATAAGGATAAAGCAGCCAAAGATATTGACCAAATATCCTTTAAAGAAGGATTTATGGCGTGGATTCCATTTATACTAGTGTTTGTAGTTATAATATTTACAAGTTCACTGTTCCCAGGAATAAGTAAAAATTTATCTAAAATAAGTACTTCAGTTAAAATCTATCACTCATATACCTTCCTTTGGATTAACAATCCTGGATCATTAATTATTATAGCGGGAATTGTTGGAGGATTAATTCAAGGTGCTAAATTTAGTGAAATATTAAAAATCCTTGGAAAAACAGCCAAGCAGATGACTAAATCAGCTATTACGATAGTAGCAATAGTGTCACTGGCAAAAGTTATGAGTTACAGTGGAATGATTAAATCTATAGCAGTAGTTTTAGTTGCAGTTACAGGACATGCGTATCCAGTAATATCGCCTATAATAGGAGCTCTCGGAACTTTTATAACTGGTAGTGATACTTCCGCTAATATATTGTTTGGACCGCTTCAGGTGGAAGCAGCTAAGTCTTTAGGCTTGAACCCTTATTGGCTAGCAGCAGCAAATACAGGTGGAGCTACAGCAGGTAAAATGATATCACCTCAAAGTATTGCAGTTGCTACAGCAGCTACAGGTCTTACAGGTGCGGAGGGTAAAATATTGAATGCAACACTTAAATTCTGCATAATATATGTAATCGTTTTAGGAATTATAGCATATTTTGCAGGGCCTATATTGGGATTTTAACATTTAAGAGATAATAAATTTAACTTAATTAATATTATGTAAATTCGTTCATCGTAATAAGGAGGTAAATCATATGGCAAAAATCAAAATACCTTATCATAAACAAATGTGGAAAATAGAAGTTAATGATAAAAATTTGGTTGGAATTTTAGAGTCAAAGGCAGAGAAATATAAAACAGAACTAACCCAGCAGCAAATTGTAGAAAATGCTTTAGACAATCCTATAGGCAGTTCTAAGCTTGAGGATCTAGTTAGAGACAAAAATAACATTGTTATTATAACTAGTGACCATACAAGACCAGTACCAAGCAAAGTAACAATGCCTATAATGCTCAGAAGAATAAGAGAAGTTAACCCTAATATTGATATAAAAATACTCATAGCAACGGGATTTCATAGAGGAACTACAAAAGAAGAGCTTATAAATAAATTTGGCGAGGAAATAGTAGAAAAAGAACAAATTATAATACACGATTCAACGGACAATAACAGCTTAGTAAAGATAGGAATTTTACCTTCAGGTGGAGATCTTATAATAAATAAACTAGCAGTAGAAACAGAATTGCTCATTGCAGAAGGGTTTATCGAAGCTCACTTCTTTGCAGGATTCTCTGGTGGTAGAAAAAGTGTATTGCCTGGCATTGCATCAGCAAAAACCGTAATGGCAAACCACTGCTCAGAATTTATAGCAAGTCCATATGCTAGAACAGGAATACTTGAGAATAATCCTATTCACAGAGATATGCTATATGCAGCAGAAAAAGCAAAGCTTGCATTTATATTAAATGTAGTAATAGATAGCGAAAAGAAAGTAATAAATGCTTTTGCTGGACATAGAGAACGTGCACATGAACAAGGATGCAATTTTGTATTAGAACTTTCAAAAATAGATAAGGTTGATGCAGACATAGTAGTTTCAACTAACGGCGGATATCCGCTGGATCAAAATATTTACCAAGCAGTTAAAGGAATGACAGCTGCTGAGGCTACTTGTAAAGAAGGCGGAGTAATTATTATGGTTGCTGCCTGTAATGATGGACATGGAGGGCAATCTTTCTACGATAATTTAGCGGATGCAAAATCACCAGCAGAATTATTAGATAGAATAGCTAAAGTGCCAAGAAACGAAACGGTACCAGATCAATGGGAGTTTCAGATTCTAGCTAGAATGCTTAATAAGTATACAGTTATAATGGTTACGGATATGTGTGATCCGGTAATGATAAGGAACATGCATATGGAACATGCTTTCTCCTTTGAAGAAGCACTAAATAAGGCCTATAATTTAAAAGGTAATGATGCAAAAGTAGCTGTAATACCTGATGGTGTATCAGTTATAGTTAGATAACTATGAAAACTTTAATATAAGTTTATGGAGGTATAAAAATGGATATATTAGTATGTATTAAACAAGTGCCAGGAACTACAAAAGTAGAAGTGGACCCAGCGACAGGAGTATTGAAAAGAGATGGAGTAGATTCAAAGATGAATCCATATGACTTATATGCTCTGGAAACAGCACTAAGAATAAGAGAACAAGTTGGTGGAACTGTAAAAGTAATAAGTATGGGACCACCTCAAGCTGCAGAAGTTATAAAAGAAGCATATATGATGGGTGCGGATGAAGGTGTTCTTCTTTCAGACAGAAAATTTGCAGGAGCAGATGTTCTAGCTACATCATATACTATCTCTCAAGGTGTAAAACAGATGGGCAATATAGATTTAATACTTTGCGGAAAACAAACTACAGATGGTGACACAGCTCAAGTAGGCCCAGAAATGGCAGAATACCTTGGAATACCACACATAGCAAATGTATTAAAAATAGAGAAATTAAATACTGATTCATTAATAGTAGAAATGGATATGCCAAATACAATAGAAGTAGCAGAAGTAAAGTTTCCTTGCTTACTAACAGTAGAAAAAGATATATTTCAGCCAAGATTACCATCATACAGAAAGAAACTAGCTACAAAAGATAGAGAAGTAAAAATGCTTAGTTTAAAGGATTTTGAAGATCAAAATGAAAAGATGTATGGATTAAATGGATCTCCAACACAAGTCGAAAGAATATTTCCACCAGCAGTAAACACAGATAAAGAAATGTGGAATGGAGGCGGAGAGGAACTTGCAGATAAGTTAACTGCAAAGCTTAAAGAACTAAAGTTTATATAGTATAATCAGTAATAATATTTTCAAACTGGACTGACGTCTAGCCACATAAATCAAATTAAAATATTAATAATTAACCATAGTACAAGTTGGGAGGAATAAAAGTGGGTAAATTAATAGTAAATGCGGAGAAGTTAACTCCTTCAATTATAGAAGATTTAGTAAAAGTATGTCCCTTTGGTGCAATTGAAGAAAAGGACGGAAAGATAGAAGTAAATGCCGGATGTAAGATGTGTAAGCTATGTGTTAAAAAGGGTCCAGCAGGAGTGATGGAATTTGTAGAAGAGGAGATCCCTCAAATAGACAAAAGCCTTTGGAAGGGTGTAGCAGTATATGTTGACCACGTGGAAGGTGACATTCACCCTGTAACTTATGAATTAATTGGAAAGGGAAGAGAATTAGCATCAAAAGTAAACTATCCAGTATATGCAGTATTTGTTGGACATGATATTAAAGATAAGGCGCAGGAACTTCTACATTATGGAGTAGATGAAGTATTTGTATATGATTATGAAGAGTTAAAAGATTTCAGAATAGAACCATATACTGCAGCAATGGAGAATTTTATAAACAAAGTAAAACCATCTACATTACTAGTGGGAGCAACAACAGTAGGGAGATCCCTTGCACCAAGAGTAGCTGCAAGATTTAAGACAGGACTTACCGCTGACTGTACAATACTTGATATGAAAGAAAATACTGATTTAGTACAAATAAGACCAGCCTTTGGCGGTAATATTATGGCACAAATTATAAACCCAAATAACAGACCACAACTTGCTACAGTGAGATATAAGGTTATGGATGCCCCAGAAAGATCAGCAGAAGCATCCGGAAAAATAACTGTTGCAGAGATGGACAAATCAAAGCTTGCTTCAAATATAAGTGTATTAAAAATAACAAATAAAGAATTAGAATCAAGCATATCTGAAGCTGATGTAATAGTTGCAGCAGGAAGAGGAGTAAAATCAGAAAAAGATTTAGAAATGATAAAAGAACTTGCTGATTTACTTGGAGCTCAAATAGCAGTAACAAGGCCTCTAATTGAAGCAGGATATGCAGATGCCAAAAAACAAATAGGGTTGAGCGGTAGAACAGTAAAGCCAAAACTAATAATAACCTGCGGGATATCTGGAGCAGTTCAATTTGCTGCCGGTATGAATAATTCAGATTGTATAGTCGCTATAAACAAAGATCCTAAAGCTTCTATATTCAATGTAGCTCACTATGGGATAGTAGGGGATTTATATGAAGTAGTGCCAAGGCTCATAAATAACATTAAAGAAGGAAGAGGTCTAATCTAGTTGATCTATGATAAATCATAATATACGAGTTAGCAAGTATTAGAATAAAAATAAATTCATAATGATAGAAAAGATTTGGAGGTAAGCAAAATGGCATGTAATTGTGCGAACCAATATAAAAAGCTTGATGAAAAGGATATAAAATTTCTAATTGAACTATTAGGTGAAGATAGGGTATTCATAGGTGAAAATATAAATGAAGATTTTAGCCACGATGAATTAGGTGGAATTAGCAAGATGCCGGATACTGTAGTAGAAGTACAGAATACAGAAGAAGTTTCAAAAATAATGACTTATGCTTATGAAAATAATCTTCCAGTGGTTGCAAGAGGCTCAGGTACCGGATTAGTTGGAGCTTCTGTTCCACTTCATGGCGGAATAATGATAAACTTAACTAAAATGAACAATATACTTGAAATCGATGAAGAAAATCTAACTTTAACAGTTGAACCGGGCGTTTTACTAATGGAAATAGGTAAATATGTAGAAGAGCATGATTTATTCTATCCACCAGATCCAGGTGAAAAATCTGCTACAATAGGTGGAAATATTAACACTAATGCAGGTGGTATGAGAGCGGTTAAATATGGAGTTACAAGGGATTACGTAAGAGGGCTTGAAGTAGTTCTTCCAAATGGAAAGGTAATCGAAGTTGGCGGCAAAGTAGTTAAAAACAGTTCCGGCTACAGCATAAAAGATTTAATATGCGGTTCAGAAGGTACATTAGGAATAGTAACAAAAGCTATACTAAAGCTATTACCACTTCCTAAGAAAGCAATAAGTTTATTGATACCATTCCCTAACCTTGAAAAAGCAATAAATACAGTACCAAAGATTATTAAATCAAAATCAATACCAACAGCTATAGAATTTATGCAAAGAGAAGTTATATTAGCTGCTGAAGAATTCCTCGGAAAGAAATTTCCGGATAATTCCTCTGACGCATACCTACTATTAACTTTTGACGGAAATAGCAAAGAAGACATAGAAAGAGATTATGACAGAGTTGCTCAAATCTGTTTAGAAGAAGGAGCTTTAGACGTTTATATAACAGATACAGATGAAAGAAAAGAAGCGGTATGGTCAGCAAGAGGAGCATTCCTTGAAGCTGTTAAAGCTACAACAACAGAAATGGACGAATGTGACGTTGTTGTTCCAAGAAACAGAGTAGCGGAATTTGTTAAATACACAGATGAACTTCAAGAACAGTTTAATATAAGAATAAGAAGCTTTGGTCACGCTGGAGATGGTAATCTACATGTATATGTTCTAAGAGATGAATTATCACAAGAAGAATGGGAAAAGAAACTTAGCGAAGTCTTTGAATGTATGTATAAAAAGTCTGTTGAACTTAACGGATTAGTATCAGGAGAGCATGGAATAGGATATGCTAAGAGACCATATTTATTTGAGCAATACGGTGATGATTATATGGAGCTCATGAGAAACATTAAACTGGCCTTCGATCCTAAAAATATATTAAACCCAGGTAAAGTGTGTCAATAATATACTCGCCTTATATAGATAAAGAACTCGGAACCTTTAAGATCTGAGTTCTTTATTATTTCTTTACTAAGGATGAAGCATTCCTTGGATATTCTTTGGAATAGAACCTTTAGGGAGCTTTCCATCTACTTCTAAATAGTAGTGTCTTATAGGTTTTAAGTCATTGTCTAATTCATAAACTAGAGGAATTCCTGTAGGAATGTTCAAATTTGAAATTCCGTCACCAGGAATGTCATCTAAATATCTAACTAATGCCCTTAGAGTATTCCCATGAGCAGATATAATGATATTTTTACCGGATTTAATTTGTGGTGCAATAGTACTATGCCAATACTGCATTACTCTTTCTTCCGTGTCGTTAAGATTCTCTGTAAGTGGAATTTCAGAGTCCTTTAATGCTCTATACTTACTTTCAAATCCAGCATACCTTTTATCCCCCTTATCTAAAGGAGGAGGGCTCACATACACAAATCTTCTCCACCTATGTACTTGTTCTTCTCCGTATTTTTCAGCAGTTTCTTTTTTATCAAGGCCTTGAAGTGCACCATAATGCCTCTCATTTAACTGCCAGCACTTATATACCGGTATCCACATTAGATCCATTTCATCAAGTAAAATCCATAAGGTCCTAATCGCTCTTTTTAATACAGAAGTATATGCTATATCAAAGGTAAATCCATTTTCAACTAATATCTTTCCAGCTCTTCTTGCTTCTTTTAGTCCATCTTCTGTTAAATCTACATCTGTCCACCCAGTAAACCTATTTTCCTTATTCCATATACTTTGACCGTGCCTTAGTAAAACTAGTTTTATCATAATTACACCTTCCTTATCAGTATGTACTAAAGATTGTATTTATTTAGCATGAAAAAAGTAGTATAATATTATTTTGTTACAAGTTTAGAAGACCTATTACTTAGTTTTTTAATTTTTAACAGTATTATACATAGTATAATTATCAGTTATAATTACTTAAATATATGGTTTATAAGAATAACATAAAAAATAATTACAGGTGAGTTAAATGAAAAAAATAATATTAGCAGAAAAGCCTTCGGTAGCTAGAAATATTGCAGAAGCGCTTAAGTGTAAGATGAAAAAAGATGGATATATAGAAGGGGAGAATTATATAATAACATGGGCTTTTGGTCACTTGCTAACACTTTACGATTGTAAGGATTATGATCCTAAGTTAGCATTATGGAGCTTTGAAAATTTTCCTTATATACCAGAAGAATTCAAATATAAAATAAAAAATGATGGCAAAAACAAAAATGTAATAGACCCTGGTGCAAAAAAACAACTTGAAATAATAAGAAGCCTTGTTAATAGACAGGATGTTACAGATATAGTATCAGCTACAGACTTTGATAGGGAAGGGGAACTTATAGCACTTCTTATATTCGACTATCTAAAAGTTAATAAACCTATACATAGAATATTAATTAACGAGTGGACACCAGCTGAAATCAATAAGGGGCTAAATAATCTTAAAGAAAATTCGGAAATGAAACCATTACAGGATGCCGGAGTAAGTAGACAGCTGGCAGATTGGGTTATAGGAATTAACTTTACTTCTATTGCTACAATGAAATATACAAGAGGAAAAGGCAATCTTTTAAACATTGGAAGAGTATTAATGCCCACTCTTAAGATGATATATGATAGAGAGATGCAAATAAAAAATTTCAAGGTGGAAGAATTTTTTGAGTTAAATGCAACCTTCAAAGGTGAAGCGGGAACATATAAAGGCAAGTTCTTTCATGGTAAAAAGGATAAGTTTCCTAACAAGCAAAGTGTAGAAAGACTTAAAGATGAAATACAGGGGAAAGACGGTATTATAAAAGAAAAAACAGTAGAAGTAAAAAAGGAGAATGCACCTAGTTTATTTAACCTAAGTAATTTGCAGGGATATGTAACAAGCAAGTACAAAGGTTTCACTGCAGATAAAGTATTAAAAGTAGCACAGAGCTTATATGAAAAGAAACATATCACGTATCCAAGAACAGAAAGTACAGCGCTAGAAGAAAGCATAAAAGATAAAGCTAAAAATGTATTAGAAACATTAAAAAAAGATTTGCCTTTTAAAGACGAAATAGTATTCAATACTTCTAAGAAGGTATTTAACAATGAAAAAGTAGAAAGCCATAGTGCTATTATACCAACTTATATTATTCCTAAAAATTTAACAGAAGACGAAAGAATCGTATATAATTCAATAAAAAACAGATTCATATCTCAATTTATGCCTTCAGCAGAATACGAGAATACAGAGATAATAACTAGTGTGCAAGGAGACAATTATGAAAGGCTATTCTCAACTAAAGGAAAAATACTGAGGGTTAAGGGATGGCTTAAACTGTATGATGAAGATAAAAAAGATGAGTTGCTACCTCCAGTTAATAAAAACGATGTAGTTAAGATGATAGAAATTAAGGTAGTGTCAAAAAAAAGTAAGCCGCCTGCACATCATACAGAAAAAACTCTTTTAAAAGCCATGGAAACCTGCGGAAAGAATTCTAATAGCAGTGATGAGGATGATAACGAAGAAGATTCCTCCATACTTTATGGATACTCTATAGGGACTGCAGCCACAAGAGCGGAAACTATAAACAAGTTAAAGTATGCTGATTATATAACTACAAAAGGAAAATCATTATTAATTACAGAGAAGGGGATAAAGCTTATTGAAAACTTCCCTTTAAAGGAATTAATGGATACGGATTATACGGGCAGATTAGAGAAGAAATTATATGATGTTGAAAAAGGAACTTTTAATAAAAGGGATTTTTTAAATGAGATATTTACCTTTACCAAAGAAGGGGTAGTTAAAATAAAAAGAAGTAGAGTTGAATTGATATGTGATACAAGGCCGAATGTTAATGAAAGTAAAAAGTAATAAGATTACAGCTTATAAACAGGATTCTTGACTTCGGGTAGAGTTTTAAACTCCATCTGAAGCTTAGCCGCGGTAGACATCGGAAAAGCCAGTGTTATTAAATATAAAAATAAATTGGATAAAACTCCTCAAATACTTAAATATCTATTATAATAGATATTAAGTTAATAAAAAGTTTAAAAATGGGGGAGAGAACAATGGCTGTAAAGGAATTATTATTATTAGGTAATGAAAAGCTCTATGAGGTATGTAAAGAAGTTTCAAAGGATGAGATTGGCAAAGCAAAACAAATAGTTGAAGATTTACATGATACAATGATGAATTTTAGAGAAAAATATGGTTTTGGAAGGGCAATAGCAGCACCACAGATAAATGAACTGTATAGAATAATTTATATGAATTTTGACAACAATTCTATTGCTTTTATAAATCCAAGACTTGAGTTTTTTGATAACGAAAAATTCGAAATGTGGGATGACTGCATGAGTTATCCTGGATTAGAGGTAAAATTATACAGATATAAAAAATGTAGAGTTTATTATAAAGATTTAGACTGGACTGATTGCAGCATAGAATTTGAAGGGGACTTAGCGGAATTAATACAGCATGAATACGATCATTTAGATGGCATATTAGCGGTACAGAGAGCAATTGACAATAAATCCCTTAGAATAAACAAAAATAAGTCAGGGTGTTTTTAGTATTCATGTAGGGGAGTGAATACACAAAAAGGACCAGGAATTAGTAAAAAGCAGTTTCAAGTATAGACTGATTAATTATGATTCTTATTTAAAATATAACTCTTATTTAAAATCGGAAAGCTGTTAGAATCATACAACTTTCCGATTTGTTTTTAATGCTAAATATCTTCTTCGCTAAGCGGATTAGAACGAACTGCTTCTCTTAACTTTTCATCATCAACGTGAGTATAAATCTGTGTAGTAGATACATTCTCATGGCCTAGTATCTTTTGAAGACTTCTTATATCTACATTTCCATACTTATACATAAGTGTAGCAGCGGTATGCCTTAATTTATGAGGAGTATATTTATCTGTATCTAAATCCGCTTTTCCGAGATATTTTTTAAGCATTAATTCTACAGATCTTTTATTTATTCTAATGTTATTTTTACTTATAAAAAGAGCATCCTTATCCTTAATCTTATCGTAATCTTGATCTCTAACCATTAAATAGTTACGTATAGCCTTCATGCAGGCGCTATTTAAATATACAGTTCTTTCTTTATTGCCTTTTCCTATAACCGTCAAAGTATCTCCTTTGATTCTAGAAATATCTATACCGCATAATTCCGAAAGTCTTAAACCGCAGTTTAAAAACAATGTTATTATGCAGTAATCTCTTTCTCTATATTTTCCGTCTATAGAGTTTAAAAGAGCTTTACTTTCCTCTAATGTAAGGTAAATAGGATTTCTCTTACTTATCTTAGGTGATTCTAACTCCAAAGCCGGGTTTTCATCTATAATTTTTGCTTTGCCATGGAGGTACTTAAAGAAAGATTTTAATGTAGCCACCTTTCTAGCTCTGGCATAGCTGCCGTTGCTTCTGTAATTCTCTGCGAAGGATATAAACGCGAATAAATCGCTAAGCTTTATCCTTTTGATGAAGTTATCGTCTATATCATTTATTTGTATAGTTTCAAAGTCTTGATTGTTCGCAACTCTTCCTCTATACAGTTTTAGAAATCTAAAAAACATAATGAGATCAACTTTATATCCATCTATAGTATTTTTAGATTTACCACGAATAGTGCCTAAGTAATTTAAAAAGTCATTTAAACACTCAGGAATATCTGGGTCGTAAATATGATTTAAGTCGTAATGCATTTTGGTCCATTCCCCCTCTATTTTTTGACTCAACTTCGCTAAATGTGTATTTAGCGAATATAGTATTCTACAAAATAGCGTAAAAATCCTGCTAATTTATAATAATTTATTAGATATATCAATAAAAATCTTTATAATTAAATAATCTCTTAACTTTAGATATATCAGCATTTGTATAAAGTATAATTTAAACCCAACAATTATTATAATATATTAGAATTTATATTTAATATAATTATACACTAAATTCTTTGTATATAATTGTAAAATCTATTCCTTATATTTCTACATCTGAATTTCAATTGATAATATTCTCAATTAGCATGAAATTTATATCCGTGATAATTTTAATTCATTTTATTATTTCTCAACCTTCATTTTTTAAAATTACATTTTGTGGTAATTTAGTGGATATTTATTAATTTATCAATTCAACACACCTGGTGATAACTTTGTGGATTCAATTTTCATCCATTTCCCCTACTCTTCCCCATGCGGGAGGTTATGAGGGATAAAATGTAAATTCATGGTGACTTTTATACTTATCAATGTCGTAAAATAATATACATTTATTTATAAAAATACAAAATAAAAAATCTTCAATCGTATTTTTGTACAATTGAAGATTTTTAAAAATTATTTTTTTAATATAATTCGTTTTCCTATTATTGGTTTTTAAGCTCATCCATTACACTAAAAAGTTCTTTATCTGTAAGCTGAGGAAAATTTTCATAATACATTCCCACAGCATAAAATTCACTAGGTACCACCAAACATATTACCTCATCAACAATTTTGCTAAAACTCTCAACAGTTTCATCAGGAGCAACAGGGACTGCTATTATAATTTTTCTTGCTTGCAGCTTTTTTATAGACTCTATAGCTGCAAGTAAAGTAAAGCCAGTAGCTATACCATCATCAATTACAATTACAACCTTGTTCTTTACATCTGGTGGATCCTCATCATCTCTATACTCTCTTAGCCTTCGTTTAATTTCTTTTAATTCTGATGTTACTTTATTTTTTACATATTCCTCCGGTATGTTAAAATATTGTACTATTTTCTCATCTAGAACATAAGTTCCATCTATAGATACTGCACCTATTGCCACTTCCTCATTATGTGGAGCACCGATTTTTCGTGGAGTAATCAAATCCCATTTAAAATTAAACTTTTTTATTGTGTTATATGCTGTTTCAACTCCACCTCTTGGTATTGCTAGAACAACTACATCTTCACCTTTAAACTTTTCTAATTTTTCAGCAAGCTTCTCTCCGGCATCATATCTATTCAAAAACATAGTATCACTCTTTTCTAAATAAGTATCTAGTATAAGTTTAACTAAATATGCTGTATTTATTCTTATTTCATATAATATAATCTCATTGCTTTTAATAGAATAAATAGTCTCTTACAGTTATTAAGATTCTATACTGAAATTACTTATTACAATATGGTAAAAGAGATTTAACATGTTTATTTTCTTCCTCTATTAAAATAGTTAGTATTTTATAACTGTCCTTTTCGGTGTCATTAGCCTTTTTAACCAATTTTCCTCTTAAGTTTATAAGTAGTGCTGCATTTTCTTTTTCAAAGTTTACTATAAATCCTATTAATTCTTTAATGTTTTTCAGATTAGGCATGTCTATCTTACTTTTGAATTGAGCAATAGCTTGAGATATTTTATCATAAGTAAAAATATCTATTTCCACGTTATCCTCATCAGTTATACCGTTGTTCATCTGATCGAAATACGCTACGTGCCTCCCCTCCTCTCTGGCCATTACCTTACACAATATCTTAAAACTATCATAATTTTTGTTATCTATATTTGAGATATTGGAGTATAACTTTGACATCTCCTTCTCTATATCTATCAATTTGTCCAAAACATCCTTTATCGTATAACTCATTTTATTACCTCCTATATATTTGATAATTCATTTATAAATACACCTATTGGATATATTTTATCATACATTCTTAATTATTTTTAAATAATTTATTTTAATAGTTTACATAATAATTAATATGTTACTTATAATATAAGCAAATTTTTAAAAAATGAATAATATTTATGTAATAAGGTAAAATATACAAATGTGATCATGTTATTTAAATTTTTTATTTGTATTAAAGGAGATTTTTAAATGAAAGTTGGAATACCTAAAGGATTATTGTATTATAAGTACTATCCCTTCATGGAAACCTTTTTTACAGAGCTCGGAGCAGAGATTATTACCTCTCCAGAAACAAATAAAGAGATATTGGATATGGGAGTAAAATATTGTATAGATGAAGCTTGCTTACCTGTAAAGGTTTTTCATGGTCATGTTGCATATATTAAAGATAAATGCGACATAATCTTTATTCCACGTATTATGCAAATAAGTGCAAATGAATATATTTGCCCTAAGTTTTGTGGTCTTCCAGAAATGGTGATAAATAATATACCTGATATGCCTCAGACTATTACCTCCCCCATTTATGCATTCTCTAAGAAAAGTTTAAGAAGCTGGGTTAGAAATACAGGTACTATATTTACTAAGAACTATTTAAAAATAGGTAAAGCATATGAGGCTGCTCTAGAAGCTCAAAAGTGTTATAAGAGCGGTATAAAAAATGATAACTTTAAATTAAATGTGGCTTTAGTAGGTCATCCCTATAATGTTTATGATAAATTCATAAATATGGATGTGATTAAAAAACTTAATAATTTAGGCATTGGCGTGATAACTGAAGAGAATATAGAAAGCAATTATATACAAGATCAAATTAATTCGCTTTTCAAAAGACCTTTTTGGACTTTTGCTAAAAACTCTTATGGTTTTTCTACTTATTTGGCTGAGAATAATAAAATAGATGGAATAGTGTATATATCTTCCTTTGCTTGTGGAATAGACTCTGTAGTTATAGAGCTTATAAAAGATAAATTAGATGATTTTCCACTGCTAATCTTAAAAATCGATGAACATACTGGCGAAGCAGGCTTTGATACAAGATTAGAAGCCTTTTCTGATATGCTTGAAAGGAGATGTGTTACATATGAAAATAACCTTTCCTCATCTTGGTAACACCTACTTTGCTGCAAAAGCTTTATTTGATGGCTTAGGAGTAGAATATGTTATACCTCCCTTAAGCAATAAAGCTGCCCTGGAAGTAGGATCACTATATTCCCCGGAGGAAATATGCTTACCTTTTAAAATAATGATAGGTAATTATATTGAAAGTATTAAACAAGGTGCAGATACTATATTACTTGTAGGAAGTTGTGGTCCCTGCAGATTTGGAGAATATTGTGAGCTTCAGATGAATTTGTTAAAAAAGTTAGGCCATAATCTGGAATTTATTGTACTTGATAACCCTAGAGACATAGGTTTGAAAGAGCTTTTTAATCGGATAAGTTCAATTTCGAAAAACAGTAGTAAATCAAAAAAAGATCAACTTAAAGCTGTGTATTATGCAATAAAAATTATAAATTTAATAGACGAAATAGAAAGCACAGCTCACTATCTTGCTGGATACGAAGTAAATAAAGGGCAGTGTAAGATGCTTTTAAATCAGTGTAAAACTGAAGCAATAAAACAAAACACGCCAGAACAAATGTTCGAACACCTGAAAAAGTATAAAAACTTACTAGAAACTGTACATATTGACAAGAAAAAAAATCCTATTAAGATTGCTATTATAGGTGAAATATATACTGTCATCGAACCTTTCTCTAGTCTATACATTGAAGATAAATTAATGGACTACGGAATTTCAACAAAAAGACATCTTACCCCTAGTTGGTGGGTTAAAAATATGACTCTAACTAAACTAAATTTAAATTCTTTAGATATACGAAAAGCCTCAAAGGAATATCTTCCATTATATATTGGTGGCCACGCAAGAGAGTGCATTGGAGAAGCTGTGCTGGCAAAAGAGCAAAATTTTGATGGAGCAATTCAGATATTCCCTATGGGATGTATGCCTGAAATTGTCTCAAAAGCTATACTTCCAACAATATCTAGAGATAAAGATTTTCCAATACTAACTCTAGTTGTAGATGAGATGACTGGCGAGGCAGGCTATATAACCAGAATAGAGGCATTCTTAGATTTGCTTGAAAGGAGAAAAAAAAATGTATTATATGGGAGTTGATGTTGGTTCTGTCAGTACCGACATTGTGCTTGTAGACAATAACATGAATGTTGTAGAATCGCTGTATTTGAGAACTAAAGGTAGACCAATTAACGCGATTCAAGAAGGATTTAAATTCTTAAAAAACAAATACGATGCAAAGCAAATAAAAGCTGTTGGAACAACTGGCAGTGGAAGGCAGATTGCATCATTTTTAATTGGCGGCGATGTGGTTAAAAATGAAATAACAGCTCATGCAGTGGCTTCACTTCAAACTAATAAAAACTTAAGAACTATTATTGAAATTGGAGGCCAAGATTCAAAAATAATAATTTTGAACAATGGAATTGTAACAGATTTTGCAATGAACACTGTGTGTGCCGCTGGAACTGGTTCATTTCTTGATAGGCAGGCAGAAAGACTAGATATTCCTATTGAGGAATTCGGAGACTACGCCCTTCAATCTAATAATTCCGTAAGAATAGCAGGAAGATGTGCTGTTTTTGCAGAGTCTGATATGATACATAAACAACAGCTTGGATATAGCGAAAAAGATATCATTAAAGGTCTTTGCGATGCTTTAGTTAGAAATTATCTTAATAACGTAGCTAAAGGAAAAGAAATTAAGTCTGAAATTTTCTTCCAAGGAGGAGTAGCTGCAAATATAGGTATGAAAGCCGCTTTTGAAGAAGCATTGGGATGTGAAGTTACAGTTCCAAAAAACTATAAAGTCATGGGTTCAATAGGAGCTTCAATTTTGGCAAGAGAGTATTTAGAAAAGACTGGAGAAAAAACTAAGTTTAAAGGATTTGATTTAGCTGATATGGAATTTGTCTCAAGAAGCTTTGAATGTAAAGGTTGCACCAATGGATGTGAGGTAGTAAAGATATTAGGAAGCGAAACAGTTGTAGGCTACTTTGGTGACAGATGTGGTAAATGGAGTGGCAGCGTATTAGCTGTATAAAATTCATTTAAATGCTTTTCTATGAATCTTAGAAAAGCATTATAAAATCTTACAACTTAAATTGGTGAAAAGCTTAAATAACTTTTCACCAACAACCTATAACTATAAGCATATTCCGAGGAGTAACTTAACTTTTGAACTTTGAACTCTATGGTACTACTTATCCTTTACAGGGCTTATAAAGGAACA
Organism: Clostridium nitrophenolicum; assembly: GCF_055391695.1. Lineage (NCBI taxonomy): Bacteria > Bacillati > Bacillota > Clostridia > Eubacteriales > Clostridiaceae > Clostridium > Clostridium nitrophenolicum. Next base: position 2,826,071 of record NZ_AP042469.1, on the reverse strand, counting down.
AGGAACATCTACTAAACATTTGCCACAAACATCTGAAACCCCAATATTTGAGTAAAGATTATCATTATGTAAGCACATTTCATAGCATTTTTTTCTATCAAAACGATCCTCTTTTAATGCATCATTTACACATCTTTTTACACACTTCTTACATGTATTATTAGCTTTATATAAGCAATGTTCCTTTATTCTTTTGTCAGAGGGCTCCAAAATTAAGTTTGTAACTACACTTGCAAATCTTCCACAGCATCCCCTTTCTGTAATAAGCATATTATTTAAACCAAAGGTTCCTAAACCTGAAATAAAAGCTACATGTCTTTGAGACCAATCACTTATTAATTTGTCTGTATCGAAATTATAAGCTAATGGAACCGCACTGCAGTGATGCCCCTTTTGTTCTAAATTGATCTTAATATAATTGTTTAAATTAGCCATCATTTCATTCGTTTCAACATAAGCAACTGCCCAAGCTTCAGAGCTTTTCTTACCTTCTATATTGCTATATGCTATAGAGTTATCAAAGGGTATAAAGTAACAAATAACTGTTTTTGCGTCTTCTAAAAAATCCTTTGGAATCATATGTGAAGGTGATACTATATTTTTTAAATTAGTAAACTCTTCATTATCTGCATTTGCAAAAGCCACCAGAGGCTCTCTATATTTAGTTTCAACAGATTTTATATCTCCATAATTGTTAACATAATTTTTTATAAGCTCTTCAATATATTTTTTCACTTATATCCCCCACCCTTTTATGCTATATTTAGTTTTATAACTTTAAGATTTACCTTTTATTTCTTATCTATATACTGCTATAAATCATTATTACATATTATTAATTAATTTTCTATCATTTTGAAATGCAAAAATTATTATATTACTAGATTATATAGAGTTATCTTGAAAAGGAATGAGATAAACAGAGTACGGGGAAGTATTAGAGTGACTAGTCATCGGAAAACTATGAATAATTTAAATTACACTATGTAATAATAAAAATAGAATCTGCTTAAAATTTCATATAGCAATTATTGAGAAAGGGTGTTGTCGATTGAATATTGACGAATCTTTAGTATGTTCAAAATGTAATAGTACTCACTTTGATATAAAGCGTGAAGCCACTTATGTCTATACTTATAAATTAAATACACTAGATACAGTTTTAAATAGCAAAAATGAATCTGCACTACCTTTTTTATTTGATAATAGAGAGCAAACCTGTTCAAATGAATATTTAGAATGCGAAGAATGTGGAGCTCGTTATCCTTGCCCATTCTTTAATGACAATCAAAGAATTAACCTTACTATTTTGCAGAAAGCTATAAGAGCTGATCATAAAGAGGAGCCTGACTTTTTTGGATAAATGATATACTTTTACTTTATAAAAAGCATACTAATTAGCAATTATTTAGTATGCTTTTCCTCTATTCTTCAATGTTTAATATAATTATAAACAAAACTCTTAGCTTAAGGTGGAGCTTGTCTACGACCATTGATCATTGATAAAAAATTCTTTTCCTAGATCTCTAGAAAATTGTAATATATTTTTCTTATGTACTTAATTTCAATGTTGTTATTGTATTATTAAATTTTTATCTTTCATGATTTTTGTATTTGTAAGTTGCTTTATACTTTATTAGTTTACATAATATTTAATATGTTACTATAAAACCCTTCAAGCAGTCAATTAAGTAATTTTCAAAAGTAGATGAGTAATATCTTAACATTTACTTAAAAAATTATATATATTATCATAAATCAAAATTAACAGACACACAATATAATAAATATAATAACATTTATTATCCACTATTGCGATCCAGCTTTAAAAATAAATCTGAAGGGGGATATTTTATGAAAAGTATCACATATGGAGATGTATCTTTTAAAGCAATGAGTCAAATTATTAAAAATTATATTCAAAGCGATAGAAACTTCAAATACAAAATATCTATAGGAACAGATTCTCAAAATTTTGATGTAACTAAAGTTGTCGTTGTAGTGGCAGTTTGGAAAGTTGGAAATGGAGGTATATTCTTTTACGATATTAAACATGTAGATAAAATATCCAATTTACAGCAAAAAATTTTTTATGAAACCAGTTTGAGTATTGAGCTAGCTCAAAGGTTATCAGAAAAATTTGATAAAGAAGATTTTAAATGTGATATGAGTATACATGTTGACATAGGTGACGATGGTTTAACATCAAAGATGATACCAGAGATACTAGGTTGGGTTAAAAGTTGTGGATTTGATTGTAATGTTAAGCCATATTCATATGCAGCTTCTAGCATTGCAAATAAGTACTCAAAATAACTATTTAATAAATTACTAAATGGCAGCTTAGTTATCGATAGCTTGCTGCCATTTAATTTTACTATTAACATAATATTTAATAATGCTTAATACACTTTCGCATATTATTTTGTAAAAAAGCAACCTTCTAAAGTATTTTTAGAAGGTTGCTTGCCGCTATTTAATACAAATTACCAATAGATAGTTTCCTTTAATTCTGCTTTAGACCCTAAATTTACATCTTTCAATGCCCATTTTTTAAATTCCTGGAAACCTGTCCTATCAACAATATATCCTATGTGTTCCTTTCCTCCTGGTGCCTCTTTATCTATATATTCTTTTATATAATCATAAGTGTTAAGAATTATTTTTATAATGCTTTCCTCATCTACCCATTTAATAAAATCTTGAGCAAGCCTTGGATTTTTCTTTCCTGTTCTACCCATTATCACTAACTTGTAGTATTTTTCCCTACTTCTTGTCCAAGCTCCAGTTGGACACTTTCCAATACATTCTCCACAGCCTATACATTTATCATGATCTCTTATCACTTTGAAATTCTCAAAACTTAGTGCTCCTGTGGCTCTCTTTTCACAGTTAGTTACACAAGCCTTACAGCCTATACATCTATAGCTTTCATATTGAGGCTCTGTCATTCCAATAATTCCAAAGTCGTGCATTCTAGATTTTATACAGTCATTTGGACATCCAGTAAGAGCTATTTTTACATGAAAATCATTAGGGAATATAGCCTTCTCTATCCTCTTTGCAAAAGAAGTAGTATCGTAATTACCAAAAGGACAAACTCTATTTCCTACACATGCAGACACATTTCTTGTACCTGCCGCTGGATATCCGGTTTTAGGATTAATCTGATTTATTTCTAACCCTTCTATAACTGGTTGAATTATTTCATTTATCTCCGGAATATGCTTCATATCTATTCCAGGTATCTCAAAGCCTTGCCTTGTAGTTATATGCACTGTTCCATTTCCAAATTCCTCTGCTACTTTTTGAAGAATTGCAAAATGCTTTGCCTCCATATGACCACCAGGAACTCTTATCCTTATAGCGGTTTTTCCTCTTTCCTTTGTTACTCTAAAGGCATTCTTTTTAAGAACTTTTGTATTGATATCCATAACGCTCCCCCCTTTAATCAATCAAACTCTTAGCTGCAACGTAATTAAATACTGGACCTTCTAAACAGATATATGTGTCATCTATTTTGCAATGCCCACATTTTCCAACACCACAACACATTTTTCTTTCGTATGACACCCATATATTTTCCTCTTTTATTCCTTTTTTAATAAATTCCGCTACGGTAAACTTCATCATTATAGGTGGTCCAACTACTATAACTTGTGCACTATCTATGCTATCGATCTTTAAATCCTTTACATAGTTAGTTATCAAGCCTACATTTCCTGTATAAACTTCTTCTCCTTTGTCTACAGTTAAAATAGTGTTAATATTTTCACTCCATCTTTGTATATCATCTTTAAATAATATATCTTGTGGAGATTTAAATCCCATAAGAACATTAAATTTCTTCACTTCATTTATATGCTCACTAAAATAATCTATTATACCTTTGACAGGAGCTAGTCCTGTTCCTCCAGCAGCTATAATAAGTTCCTTACCTTTATATTCATTTATATCAAATCCATTTCCATAAGGTCCTCTTATAAAAAGCTTGTCTCCTGGAAAAAATGTATGGATTACATCCGTAACTACACCTACACGTCTTATAGTTAAATCTACGTATCCATCACCAATGCCACATACGGATATAGGCGCTTCTCCGTATTTGGGTACAGAAACTTCAAAGAATTGTCCCGGCTTTACTTCACCTCTATATTCCATTCTAAAGGTATAATCTATATCTGTATGAGAAGTTATGCTAATTATTTTACTAAGTGTCGGTAAATATATATTTTCCATTTATTCCACCTCTTCCATTGCCTTATTTAACTTATTGACACAATTTGAAAAAGATATATATTCGGGACAAATGTCGTCACATCTTCCACAGCCTACACACATATGATAGCCAAATCTTTTATTAAAATCATAAACCTTATGCATCACCTTAAATCTCATTCTATCGCCTTTATCTTTTCTAAAGCTATGTCCCCCAGCCATATCTGTGTACCCATTTACTTGACAAGATGCCCACACTCTTCTTCTTTCGCCGGTATTCTTGTTATCTTTGTAGAATATATCCTGCATAGTAAAACACGTACATGTTCCACATACAGTATTACATCTTCCACAGGCTATACATCTTGATGAATATTCCTTCCATCCATCCCAATTGAATACTCTTTGGTCTAAATTCTCTGGTATATTTACTTCTATTTCATTAGAATCTATAAAGGTTGGTTTTACCGAAGCTTCTTCCATTCCTTTAAAGTATTCATCGAAGCTTTCATCCTTACATTCTATAGATACTTGTCCGTTACTTTCTCTTACAAATAAATTATACTCATCTGTTATATTGCTGCCCATGCTCACACAAAAACAGTTTTCAAAACTATTTTCACATTCCATAAGCACAAATTTTACTTTATCTCTTAATTTTCTATAATAAGAGTCTTCATAACCATTATTTAAATAAATTTGATCTAATCTTTTTATAGCGTGTATATCACAACTTCTTAAGAAGATTAAAATTTTTTTATCCTCTACTTTAGGTTCTGTTACACTGTCTTCTGTAAAATAGAATAAGGTTTGAGTAATTGGAAGAATAATTTCTTTTGGTGAGAACTGTGATTTTTCGTTAAAGACTATCTGATCAATACTTGTAACTTGACCATATCTTATTGTATCTGTATCTGAAAATGTTCCTTTTCCTTCTAGAAGTACTGGTGCATATATTTTATATTCCTGCCCTATCTTTTCTAGAAAATCATTAAACTTACTGTGGTTCATTGTAAAACCCATGTTAACCCTCCTTATGCTTATACAGCCATATTATCTTTAATCTTTTATAACTTACACTTATCATTAGAAACATACCAATATGCAAATGCTACAAATATCATTCCACCAATGATATTACCTAATGTTACTGCTGTTAAATTATATGCTAATCCACTTAAGGATACTACAGCCTTATGAGGTATCATTACTGATATTGATAAAAGTGTCATATTAGCAACACTGTGTTCAAAACCTGAGGTTATAAATGCAAACAAACACCAGAAAATCATGATAAGTTTTGCTGTTTCCTCTTTTAACTTAAAAGAACACCATACAGCTAAACAAACAAGTATATTACATAAAATGCCTCTTACTAAAAGTTCTATAAATGGTGCTGACATTTTTGCTGCAGAGGCTTTAATTATAAAATCTGCAGTTACTCCTTTTGAAAGTCCTGAATATACAAATAATGCAGCTAATATAATTGCTCCTATAAAATTTCCAACATAACTAAAGAACCACACACTAAACAAAGATTTCCATGTAACTTTCTTCTCTAGAATTCCAATGGTCATCACCATATTGTTCCCTGTAAATAGCTCCGATCCTGCCATAATAACAAGACTTAAGGCAATAGCAAAAGAAATCCCCATGACTATTTTAGTGGCTGGTGAATTTACCGAGGACAATGTGCCTCCAATAGTAAAAATTAATAAGATTCCAAAACCAACAAACGTTCCTGCTAAAGCAGATGCAATCACATATCTGCTTTTGCTATTTTTAAGAAAATTAGCTTTTTTAATAGATGCCTCACCTATTTTATTAATTTCTTCTTTAAACACCATTAACACCCTTTCCTATTCGTTATATATTTAACATAACATGTTTGTTAAAAAAATAATGTGATAATCATCACAATTATTAAATAATTCACTAAAGAATTTAAATATAAAAAGAGCTGTCATAAATAAAGACAGCTCTTCCAATGAGCAGAGAACCAAAATCTTAAGCAGGCATCCAAAATCTTAAGTAGATATCCCAAATCTATGATTTGGTGATAGTCACTTACACAGAGTGCTGATTTTGAGATGATCGCTTACACAGAGTGCTGATTTTGTGTGAATCGCTTACTCCTTTGAGAAATCGAAAAGGAGTTTCCATTTCTAATTTGAACTAATTATTTTCATCAAGTTCCTTAAACTTAATCTCCTTTAAGTATATGTCTTTCTTTTCTTCAACTTTGTTTTTACCAATATCATCGATGTTTGCTTTTATTGAATCAAACATTGTTTGAAGAGTTTTACTTGCAATGGATTCTAATTCATCAAATATTTCTTCAGCACCCTTCAATTTAGATACATATACATCTATTTGCTGATTAGATAGATTTTTAACTATTTTACTGATAACAAACTCTAAATCATCATTATCAGGAAGTACAACTATATCCCCTGTTTGTAATGATAAATACATTGGGTTGTCAGCTTCAATTCCCTCTACTAAATCTTCATAACTATCCTCTAGATCTTCTGATAACAAATAAAAATTAACTAATACTTTCATAAAAGTGTGTTCCCCTCCAATTTAATATAATTGTAATATGAGATATTATTATTTTTCTTCACATTAGTATTATATTGAATTGGCATTTATTGTGTGTATGTTTTTTATCTATCCTTAAAGTACTATGTGAAAATAATCATTAGTAAATATCTACTTGTGTTCCAATGGGAACAGTATCGTATAGTTTCTTCGCATCACTACTATTCATACGAACGCACCCATGACTGATTGCTTTTGATATTGACGAAGGAATGTCAGTTCCATGAATACCATAGATTCCAAAAGGGACATTAAGCCTCATGAAATGCCCACCAAATTGTTCTCCCCATAAACCCTTCATAATAATTTTCCAATGACCTAAAGGAGTAGGAGTACTAGGTTTACCAACAGCAACTGGATACTGTTTTATTAAAACATTGTTTTTGAATAATTTTAATATCCGCCTTCTTGTATTAATCTCAATACGATACATTAAAACACCTCCATTAATACAACTTATTCATCGATATATGTATTAATAATAAATTGTAAAGGAAAAATAAAAATAATTATAAAGGATGTGTTAGTTTTGGACTTAAGTATATCAGATCAAGCTATTAGAATATTTGTTGCTATTATTGTTGGAGGTATAATAGGCTTAGAACGAATGAAATTTCACAAAGCAGCAGGCGTAAGAACCCATGCGATTATAACAGTTATATGTACTATGTTAACAATAGTATCAGCCTATGGATTTGCTAAACTACCTGGTGCTAAAGATCCTACTAGATTGATATCAAATATACTGACTGGTGTAGGCTTTTTAGCAGGTGGGGTTATATATGTAACTACTAAAAAGGATGCTAAACATATAGAAGAAGGTGTCGTAGGATTGACGACTGCTGCGGGGATTTTTGGAGCTGCTATGCTGGGAATTCCAATTGGATTAGGACATTTTCAGTTAGTTATACTAACAGTAGCAGGTATAGAGTTATCTCTTAAAAGCGAGAACATAATAAAAAAGCTTCATATACTTAAGGAAAGTGATGAAGATCAAAAACTTGAGTGAAAAATGACCTATATATCCTGTATGTTTTCTTACACCAGGATATGTAGATCATTTCATAGGATATTTTTAATTTTAAGATTAACTTATATGTCTTTCTATCTTCCCTTAAAGTATAAAGATAGTTCTTCTGGGTCTTTTACAACTATTTTTTTGTCTAAAAATTTTATCATTCCTATTTTCTCGAAATTATTTATACACCTTGAAATTGTTTCTCTCGTGCTGCCTAACATATCTGCCAGATAGGTGATACTTATATTTAGGTTTATTAAAACTCCTTCTTCAGTCTGCATCCCATAATCTCTACAAAGCTTCCAGAGCTTTGCCGCTACCTTCTTATCCATTTTTATAGGTACAGTATTTTTGAGCTGCCTGTAAAGCCTTCTAATTTTTCTTGACATTGAGTTAATTATAATTTGAGATAAATTAAAGTCCTTAGACATTATTTCCAAAAGATCATTTTTATTTAAATAAACTATGTAGCTATCCTCAAAGGCCTCACAATTTATCGATGCAGATACGTTATCAAAAATAACTTCATTTATAAATTCTCCTCTACTAAGAATATAAATTACTCTTTTTTGACCTTCTTCTGAATTTCTAAACATAGTTACTTTTCCACTTAAAACTATATATACCTTATCAACATCATCTCTTTCTGAAAATAGCATTTGTCCTTTTTTCAATTTTATTTTTGAAGATTTCAACCTTAATTCTTTCTTAATTATTTCATTTAAATTATTAAATATAGTTAACTGATTGAAATCATCATATGTAACTTTACTCATAATGACGTCCCCTTTAAATTACAGAAAATCTGCACACCACCAAGGTAGTATGCAGTATTTATCAAGCTTAATATCATTACTTTTGGTCTTCATTAAATATTATAATTTTTTCATCCTTAACATCTACAACTATTTTATTATTTTGTGATATTTCTTCAAATAATATTTTATCTACAAAGAAAGGCTTAATTTCCTGTTGAACTACTCTGTTTATTTCTCTCGCTCCATACTCTGAATTAACTCCTTTTTGAGCAAGCCATGCATAACAATCTTCTGTTACACCAATTACTATATTCTTAGCTTTTAATTTTTCTTCAAATTCGCTTATGGTTTTTTTAGCTACTAACCTAGCCATATCTTCATCCATTTTATTAAATACAATTATTTCATCTAATCTATTTCTAAATTCAGGAGAAAATACTTTCTGTACTTCTGCATCAATAGCATCAAAGTGTATTTTTCTATTTCCAAAGCCCATAAGGGATTTTCCAATAGAAGAGGCTCCTGCATTAGAAGTCATGATTAATATTACATTCCTAAAATCTGTTTTTCTTCCAGTACTGTCTGTTACTGTAGCATAATCCATCAATTGAAGTAAAATGTTTAAAACATCTGAATGAACCTTTTCAATTTCATCTAAAAGAAGTACGCAATATGGAGTTTTTCTTATAGAATCTGTTAAAAGGCCTCCTTCTTCATATCCTACATATCCCGGTGGAGCTCCAATAAGCCTTGCAACGGTATGTTTTTCTTGATATTCGCTCATGTCAAACCTTATTAATGGAATATTTAACGATTTTGACAGTTGCTTACAAATTTCGGTTTTTCCTACTCCTGTAGGACCGACGAATAATAGGTTTGCAACTGGCTTATTATCATCATTAAATCCCGCTCTTGATCTTTTAATAGCACTTACAATAGTTTCTATAGCCTTATCTTGACCAAATATTTTTTCCTTTAAGTTTCTCTCTAAACCTTTAATTAATTCTAATTCGTTGGAAGAAACACTTTGCTCAGGTATCTTAGCTATAAAAGAAATAATTTTTTCTATATCATTAGAGTTAATAGTAACTGTATCTTCATTTTCTGAATGAAGTCTAACATAAGCCCCTACTTCATCAATGACATCAATGGCCTTGTCTGGAAGGTATCTATCATTAATATATTTTGCAGAAAGCTCTACCGCTGCTGTTAAAGCTTCCTTTGTATATTTAACATTATGAAATTCTTCATAGTTTTCCTTAATTCCAGATAAAATTCTATAAGTTTCTTCTACAGACGGTTCTGACACCTCAATCTTTTGAAACCTTCTAGATAATGCTTTATCTTTTTCAAAAACTTTTTTATATTCATCATATGTGGTAGAACCAATAAATCTTATTTTTCCTTCGGTTAAAAAAGGCTTAAGAATATTAGAAGCATCTAAGGAGCCCCCTGAAACAGCTCCAGCTCCTATTATTGTGTGGATTTCATCTATATAAACAATAGGTTTTTCTTCCTTCTCAATACCTTTAAGTACTTTTTTAATTCTCTCTTCAAAATCGCCTCTATATTTTGTCCCAGCAAGCATAGCACCTAAATCAATGGAATATATTTTACTGTTTTGAAGTAATTTAGGCACTTTATTTTCTGCTATTAATTTTGCTAATCCTTTTGTTATTGCAGTCTTGCCTACCCCTGGATCGCCTACATGTATAGGATTATTTTTAAGTCTTCTTGATAGAACTTGTATAGTTCTATCTAATATATCCTCTCTACCAATCAAAGAATCGAATTTCCCCTGTTCTGCTTTTTCTGTAAGCTCAACGGTAAACTCAGATAGTATTGATTTGCTGCTCACTTTTTCTTCATCTAACAGCATATCAAACTCTTCACTATCATCTTCCACCACTTCAAAGTCAAGTTCAGATATTCCGTGAGTTATATAATTTAAAATATCTAATCTTCTTATACCCTGCTTTTTCAAAAAATAACTAGCAAAACTCTCAGATTCGTCATATATAGATATAAAAATATCTCCAAGCTTAATGATATCTTTCTCTGCTGCTAAAACGTGTTCCCCTGCAGAAGATATTATATTTTGAACTCCAATAGTCTCCAGCGGTTCACCTTCATCTATAAGATCAATATTCTCATTAAAGTATTTAACTAAATCACTTTTTAAATCTTCTACACTTCCTCCAATGCCTTCTACCATATTTCTTCCCTCTTCAAAAAAGAGTGATGCATATAAGATATGCTCAGGTGTAAAATATTCATGCTTTGAATATTTTGCCTCATTATAAGCAGCAGCAATAACTTCATTTAATATTCCATCTAATCTCATAGCTATTCCTCTTCCATACTAAATTTTAGTGGGAAACCACTTTCTTCTGCCATATTTACGGCTTGTACTGTCTTGGTTGCCGCGATATCATATGAGTATACCCCAGCAACACCTATTCCTATTCTGTGTACGTCATACATAATTTTTGTAGCTTCAATAACTTGTTTTTTAAAAACTTTAACAAGTACTTCTATCACAAACTCCATGGTGGTATAGTCATCATTGTGAACAAGTACTTTATACATCTTAGGTTTTTTTATTATAATTTTTGTATCTTCTTTTAAAATAGATTTTTGTGACATTTTAACAACTCCATTAGTATAAATATTATAATTAAGATTATTTTAACATATGTGATTTAAAGTTAACATTGCTTTGTAATGAACATGTTTTACTTTCTTGTATACAACAAAAGGTTGTAAAATGTTCAATAAATCCATCAGAATCTTCATTTAAATATATAAAATTAAACTCTCTAGGTATATATATATCTTTTATTGGCACTATTTTAATTAAGCCTAGCTCAAGCTCTCTCTTAATTGTTTCTCTCGATATTATAGTGTACCCTAGATTTGACTCGACTAATGATTTAATAGCATTTATACTTCCAATTTCCATATAAGGTTTTATCATATTTAAATTATATCCAACTTCAACCAGCTTATTTTCAATTATTTTTCTAGTTCCAGACCCTTTTTCTCTTAATATCAAGTTCCCTTTTAAAACCTCTTGTAATTCTACATTTTCTCTTTTTGAAAAACAGTGTTTTGGTGATACTGCCAAAACAAGCTCATCATCTTTAAATTTCTTATATTTAAATAGACCTTTATCAAAAGGACCTTCTACAAGTGCTAAATCCAGCTTCATACTTAATAATCTTTCAATGATCTCTCTTGTATTACTTACTTGGAGAAGTATGTCTATATTTATATGTATATTTTTATATCTTCCTAAAATATAAGGAAGAACATAATCACCTATTGTTCTTGTTGCCCCTACATTATATGTTTTATTAATTCCTGATCTATTTCTAAGTTCCATATCTAATGTTCTATATAGCATTTCTAACTTTTGTGCATATTTAAATAAAATTTCTCCTTCTTCTGTCAGATCTATCTCTCTTCCCTGTTTCTTAATTAAAGTTACACCATAATAATCCTCTAAAAACTTAATATGTTGAGATACTGCAGGTTGGGTTAAATTTAATATTTGAGCTGCTTTGGTGAAATTCTTTATCTTACTGACAATTAAAAATGTATTCAATCTTAAGTCCAACACTTGCTTAAAGCCTCCCCAATATTTTTACAATCAAAAGCATTTTATATAATAAACCATAAAATGTAAATAAAAACGGGATTGTCAATTGTCAATCCTGCTCTTATTTTCTAATGTTTATATTTTATAATTCCAACTGCGATACCTATTATGTTTGTGCCCTCATCAGTTATAGGTATTGGGTTGTATTTGCTATTTTCAGGCATTAGTTTAATTCCACCTTTTCCTATTGAAAGCCTTTTTAGTGTAGCGCTTCCATCAATATCAACAGCAACAATATCATTATTTTGCGCAGCATATTGCTTTCTTATTACTACATAATCATTATCGTCAATGTTAGCATTTATCATACTGTCACCTTTAACCTTGAGTATAAAGCAGTCATTTACACCTTTTAACCAAAATTTAGGTATATAAAATTTATCTTCTATATCTGGATTTATTAATATAGGTTCTCCCGCTGCAATGTCGTTATAAACCGCAAGCTCTTTTAATTCGTCTTTTGTATACTCATCTTCTCTATCTTCATTCCTTACAATTACATCTGATATATCATTTATATCTCTAACAAAATCATATTTTCTATTATGTCGTATGTCATGATACTCAAAAGTTTCAATAGAAAGAACACTTTCGTAATAGTTATTTTTTTCTTCTGCATTCACTCTTTCTAAATTATTCATTTTTCCTTTCAGCTCCAAACTATCTGTATATGTATTCTTAAGAGAATAAGTTTTTATTTTTGTATCTATTCCAATACTATTGAGTTTTCTTCCTTTAACAAACCAACCATTAGGATTAGAATTGTTATCCTGACTATTTACCAAAAGCATACTGCCATATTCTTTATTATTTAACAATGCTTTTACAATTTCAAATTGTACTTTCGTAAAATTTTGAAACTCATCTACTATTATATGTGTGAACTTATTATTGAAATTCTTAATATAATCTAAGGCTATTAGGTCTCTTTCTTCACTATCTACTAAATGATTCTCTTCTAAGATTTTATTATATGACAGCATAAGATTAAAAATAGCTTCTCTTGATTTGGAATTTTTTAAAAGTCTTAGAGGACCTTCGCCCTTCTTAACCTTTCTTCCTGTTCTATCAGCACTTTGATATGCATCAATAGTATTGTAATTACAACATTTTATCCATTTTATTTCATCTATAAGAAATCTACTGTACTTCAAATCTAATATTTTTAATTTTTTATACCGTTCCTTTATAGTTTTTATACATTTATTTATTGTAATTATTTTATCCTCTTCTTTAATAATTGTATATTTGCTCTTTTCACTATTATTAAAGTATTTACATATAATATTTTCAATGCTGCAGAAACTTAACTTGTCCTCAGGATTAGTGAATAGTGTTATATATTCTAATTTATTGTTTTCCTCTACTTTATCATATATTTTTCTAGCAATATCCACATTTATATTTTTATCTGATACTATTAATACTGTGTCGTCCTCAAACAAACAATATTGATTCTTTAAATATATAGCTCTATGTATTGCTGCTGTGGTTTTTCCAGATGAAACCTTTCCTTTTAGCAAACTATATCCCAATTGTTTATTTAATACTATCCTTCTCTGAACTGCGTCTAATTTCACCTTTTCACCTCCAAACAGGAATATAAATCGATATATATATATTATAACTCAACTATCGCTATAATGGTTATAAAATATTTCGTGAATAATTCAATCTAAAAGAGGTTGTTAAATAAACAAACAACCCCTTTAATTATATTATGCACTTTTCCCTCTTCCTTCTTTGTTGTTTTTTTCGTAACTGCTGTACATAAGCCAAGCGACCACTGAGAAGAATACTGGTCCAGCTATGCTCCAAATTGTAGTCTTCACGTCACCATTTATAGCTGGTTCTATTATTGAAAATACATTAGCAAATCCTACAGTAAGCACAACTACTATTGTCCATATAAAAGCACTATTGTAAGTTTTATATACTGCAAATGGCTTTTCAATCCTTTCATTTTTCTTAAATGAAGGAAAAGCAATTGCTATAAACATATATGGAAGAGTCATCGCAACGTTAGTCATCGCAACTAATATATCAAAAAATTTTGACATCGAGTCTCCACCGAATGATACTAAAAATATTATTATACACACTATAGTAGCTTGAATCCACATAGCATTTAGAGGCATTCCACCTTTTAATTCTCCCATTTTCCCAGGCCACAGCCTAGTAGGAGTACCTTCTATTATTTGTTTTAACGGAGAGTATGTTAATGTAAAGAATGCTCCTGATAAGGCTAAAAACATTGAAAGTCCAACAAATCTTGCTATCCATGCACCCATAGCTACAGCAGTAGCTTCACTTGATCCAAATGCAGTTCCAAGTGCATATCCTAAATTAGCCATTACTACGTAACCTGCATTACCTAGATGAACACCTTGTGTATTCATAACCTGTGCCCAATTAGTGAATATACCAACCATAAATATACCTAATGAATATCCTATTGATATAATAACTGCTGATATAACAACTCCTTTAGGGAAGGTTCTTTCCGCATTTTCAGTCTGATCAACTAATCCACCAACAACCTCTATACCACCATAGGCGAATATAGCGTAAACTATAAATGCTAGAGAAACAATTGCATTTCCAACAAACTTAGGGTTTGGTGATTGTGTAAATGAACTTAACCCTTGAATAGGCTGCGCTAATTGCCCCTTATTTCCAACCAGAACCAACAATGCACCAACTAGCAAAACAATATTTAGTGCTGCAACAGCTGTTCCACCTAATGACGTTATTCTTTTGATTTTATCTAAACCTTTAGTGGATACATAAGTTACAAATATAATCCATAATATTCCTAATATTCCTAAGGTTTTAGGTCCTGATAATCCAAATAATGACCAAGCTTTTGTTGTATCTTTTCCGAATATTGCATTTGATATCGGAACCCATACGCCTGATGCAACATTTACCATCCAAATAATATAAGAAGCATACCACATAAAGGTGCCCATGAATGCAAATTTAGGTCCTATTGATTTTTCCATCCATGAATAAATTCCACCTCTTTCACTCTTAAAGGCTGCACCAAACTCAGCCATCATTAATGCAAAAGGAATGAAAAATGTTATTCCTGATAGAATATACCATGGAATAGCAGCATAACCCATTTTGTAGAATGATCTTGGTATATTATTAAATCCATATACAGAAGTAAAAATCATCAATACTAATGATACTAATGTTAATTTTTTTGTTGAATCTACATTTGAACCCATTTTTACCCTCCTTATTGATATCATTCATTTTTAATTTATCAAATTCGAATATTATTTATTTGTATATCAATAATATTCCCAGACTATTATATAAAATACTATTATATAGCGTAAAAAATAAACCTCGAAGAATGCTCTTTCTTCGAGGTTTGTAAATTTTAACAAATTATTAATGTAGGGTTACTAATTCGAAAGTTAGTTTCCCTATAATTTATTTTTAAAGTTGAATAACCTTGCTTTTACGGAGCATAAATAAATTTATGACCACAATTTGTACATTCAAAATGCATATTATTATCTTCATTACTTCTACATACCTTAAAGATTTCTCCAGTGCATTTGGAGCATATAGTGGGAAAAATTGAGTTCATTTCTCGGTTAAGTTTCTCTGCTGATTTACATTCTGTACATATCATAATCACCTTTAGCCTTTGTACACTAATCTTAAATCTATTTCCTTTGCAACCCTCTTTTTTACATACTACGGTATTTAACATTATACCATCTCCCTCCTATTTTTTAATATTCAAAAAGAGATGATAATATGCCTGTAAGGAGAGTTTCCTCTCCTCATAGCTGTTACCACTCGTAATCCCTGTGACTAAACTGACTGTTGTCCCTGTTGGTGCAATATATTATATTGGAATATATTATATTGAAATTATTGACAATCACAGCTTAAATATACAATAATAAGATCTAGAAAAACCTAGGATTATTGTACACACTTCATTATTTTGCTTATATACTTCCTATCATTGCTTATCCTTATGAGGCTTTGGATAAAATACTTATCTTTACTTTTGGGCATCTCCTTTCTTTCTATTAACTTAATCATAACCATACAAATATTATAATTTCTCACATGAGTGTGCCCTTCCTTAAAATTTTTATGCCTGTTGTGAACTATATAACCATCTCCCGCTTTATAAATCTTAAAATCTGGGTTTTGATATATTTGTACACTCACTGCACTTCACCTCATAAACATATTAACATTATTTCGTTATAAAAATATTAAGTTTTTTTTAATATTATGACAATAAATTAAAAAGTTTTTTATTATATATTTTATTATATTTATTATGTAGTTTAACTGTTACAAAGTATTCAGTGAAAACTATAAAGTGAAAAAGCCAGGTAGAATATGTCTACCTGGCAGTTAACTTTAGCTATGTTCTATTTTAAACCTTGCTCATAAGCTTCTACCATTTTCTTAACCATGTTTCCGCCTACTGATCCAGCTTCTCTTGAAGTAAGATCTCCATTATAGCCTTCTTTTAAGTTTACTCCAACTTCTCTAGCTGATTCCATTTTAAATTGATCTAATCCTTGTTTAGCTTGTGGAACTAGTACTCTATTACCTCTACTTGCCATAAATTTATTCCTCCTTAAAATATATTTTATTTTCTGTAATTTATTTGATTGTACTATAAGTTTGCGCGATTTTTAAATTATTAATCTATTAAATTACATACAAAAACTCTATTAATTACTATTTATGGTTTATAAGCTCATATTTTATAATTTTATGTCGTTTTTTATTTAATCTTATATAAATATACTTCAAGCATAATGGTATATTTTTTAAAAAATATGGTTAAAATTATTTTTGTGTTGCTATAATAAAATTCCTTTATAATATTTACTTAAAAATAGAACACTCCTAATTAGATAGGAGTGTTCTTAAAATGTTATTTCTATATATTAAATTTATATTGTCAAATCATACTAACTGATGTAAATTATTAGAACACTTTAATAGAATCAAAAGGAAATACTCTTACTACAGCATGTCCTTTTAAGTCCTTTAAATTTATAGGTCCTAATATTCTGCTATCAATACTATTAGTTCTATTATCTCCTAATACAAATACACATCCACTGGGAACAGTATATCTGGACTGAGTTGATAATGGTTCTGTTATATCATTTGCAGAAAGATAGTTCTCATTTAATACATTTCCATTTAAGTACACATGCCCATTTTTTATTTCAACAACATCACCAGCTACGCCTATCACTCTTTTTATGTAATAATCTCCATTCGCATCCTTAGAGTCAAATACAACTATCTGACCTCGTTTAACATTAGCTGTTTCTGTACTTATCTTTTCTAAAAATAATATATCTTTATTGTGAAGAGTAGGCTGCATTGAAGGTCCTTCAACAGTTGCCCTTGCAAATACATAGTTGTGAAATATCAAAGCTATAAACAATGCTGCGATAATAGAAATCACATATTCTTTTATTTCTTTCACTAATTTGTTATTCATATGCTCATCTCCTTTAAGTTATTTAATTAATTTTATCATAACTTTATTTAAAATCTTATATTAAATTTTAAAATATTTATTAAAATTTATCCTTCTCTACACTTGAATTCTTTATCCGATGGCTATCACCCGCAATGCTCATGAGCAAACTCTACCTGAGCCTAAGAATCACTTGATATATTACTTTAGGAATAGTCATACTATTTTTTCCATGGATATAAGTAAATAAATAGAGAAAAATAAAACAAGTAAGAGAGGTGACAATTTATGCAAAATAATGTAGGTTTAGCTCCACATGAATTATTAGAGTTACATGAATTAATGAATAGTGAAATTGTAAGCTTAAAAAGAACTGAAGCAAGTATGTCAATGGTAAACGATAATGAGTTGAAGAATTACATGCAGCAATGTTTAAATTCTAAAAAGTCAGCCCTTCAGCAAATGCAAAACTTTATTAACAATCAATGTAATTTAGGCAACAATCAAAATAACAATGCTAATCAAAACAACCAGAGTAATCAGCAGAATAATCAACAGAATAATCAACAGAATAATCAACAGAATAATCAGCAAACTAGCCAAAACAATCAAAATAACCCAAGTAATCAAAGTAACCAAAATAATCAAAGTAACCAAAACAATCCGAGTGGTGGTACTTTCGGTTAACAAGACCTAGATAGGAGGTAATATAATAATGTCATGGATAGACAATGCTTGCAATATCATGTCAAGTAATACTCAAAATAACAGTAACAATAATAATAATAATAATAATAATAATAATGGCTGTAATAACAACAATAGTAACAATGGCTGTAACAATAATAACAACGATTCCAACTCAAATAACAGCGCTAAAGATAAGGGGATAGCTTTAGAGTTGCTAACTATGTCCAAGTCTGATATTGTCGCACTTGCTTCAGTAATTACTGAAATAACCAATCCTCAGCTTAGAGAATTGTTAGGTTCACAGCTTACTAATTCATTAAACGAACATTATAGACTATCAGACATAGCAGTGAACAAACAATGGTATAATGCTTTTTCAACTCCACAGCAGCAACTTCAACAAGATGTTGAACAGGCACAAAATTTATCACAGTGAACTCTATTATTAAGCTATTATCTATGTTTATATATACGCCTTCTAATAGTGATAGTATAATCTTAAGCTTAGCTGAAGCTTATATAAATAGTCTTGGAGTTGACCAAGACTATTTTAAATTCTTTCTTCATTTCATCATATCTTGAAAAATTTCACTTTAATGACTTTAAAAAAACATGGTAAAAGTATATAATTTTCTGTAAACAATGTATTAAGGAGGACAAAATGAACAGCATACCATTTGTTGAAATTTACAATAGAATTATAAGAAGACTGACTAGTGCAAAATGGCTGCAAAAATTCAATATAGATAAATATTTAATAGATAAACATTTTAGAAACAAGAACTTTTCTGATGCTTTAAAAGACCTCATAGAAACAAATAACTTTACTGCTAAAAAAACTCTTGAGTTGTGCTTACCTCTGCTTAATGAGTTAGCAAAAGAAAAAGCACCTTCTGATTGGCTTAGTTATATACATCAATACACTTTATACAAAAATTTCCCTGAAACTGTCTCTGTAAAACTACTAGATGAGTTAATTTCATCCTGTGAGACATTTTTAAGAATTTTTCGTGTAATCTGTGAAGTTCAGAAAGATTCTTCTGATGGAACTTGGCAAAGCTTATATGCTATGAACTTTTTAACTCTGCAAGAAGAAAATGAGCTTGAGCACCCAGAAGAATATAGAAGATTTGTTAGAGCTTTTAACGACAATTACTCTTATGAAATGATGAAGATAAACGGAGAAATAACTGGTTTTACTACACTAGATCATGTATGCGGCGTTCATTATCTTTCATTATTTATCGCACGTCAATTAAAATCCATCGGAACACCAGTAGACTTAGGTAGAGTTTCAGGTGCTGCCGGAGGGCATGACATAGGAAAGTATGGATGCAAAGGAATGGAGTTAAAACGGGTTCCTAGGCTCCACTATTACTATACAGATCAATGGTTTAAAAGATATGGAATAAATTATATAAGGAATATAGCTATTAATCACTCTACCTGGGATTTAGAGCTTGAAAATCTATCTATTGAATCCCTGCTTCTTATATATTCTGATTTTAGAATAAAAGATGAATATATAAATGGAAAAGCTAAAATGAAGGTTTATCCCCTTGAGGACTCTTTTCACGTTATTTTAAACAAACTTGAAAATGTTACTGGTGAGAAAAGCAAAAGATATAAAAGAGTTTATTCTAAATTGAAAGACTTCGAAGATTTTCTTATTAATTTAGGCATAGATACTGAACCTAAATCAAAGTTTATTCTATCAAAAATACCAAAACAGCACTATACCCTATTTCAAGGAAATGGAATTGTGCAAAATCTAAAATATCTTTCTATAAGTCATAATATAAACCTAATGTATCACCTTCGTGACGAATACTCACTTGATGCCTTATTAGAAATGGCAAGGAGCGAAAAGGATTGGAAAAACTTAAGAGAATACGTAAGAATATTTCAAGAATATTCCACATATCTTACTCAAAAACAAAAACTTCAAACTATTAAATTTTTATATGAAAATCTAGTACATCCTGAAGATGATATACGAAGACATTGTGCTGAATTAATAGGAAGCCTCATTGCTATTTTCGATGAGGAGTATAGAAAAGAAATTCCGGAAAACGTAAAATTAGAAACTAGTTCTATTTGTAGTGTTGATCTGCTAAAGGAATACTTTGAATTAATGCTTTCTCCTGGACATAAGGTTATACCCTCTCATAGATTCAATATAGGATACAGCATAAGTATCATGGTGAATTCCCTATTTGTAAATTGCAGAAAAAGATCCTATTATAAGATCTATAAAGAAATCATATTCAATTTTTATAAAGACGAAAGATATAAAAGCAGTGATTGCGACTTGTTCTTACTAGAAACTGTTAAATATATACCTTTTGATGCATATGAAGATGATATTGATATAATTTATTATTATGTATTTTCTAAATTGACAAAGAGAAGTAGTGTTACCAGACTCGAAGCATTAGAAACTATGCTGAGTTTAATTCATGAGCTTCCGACAGAACATCCATTTATACAAAAGTTAAGGCAGCATTTCTTAAATATAACTAAAAAAAGCAAGGTTCCTGCTGAAAACCTTTTACTTTATAAAATAAATAATGCCTTAAATATAAAAAAGAATATAGAGTACTTTAAGTCACACTGTCAATTAAATAAAAACACTGTAACAGATATATTCTTAAGTAACCTAAAAACTGCCACCGACTGGATTAGGAAAAGAAATCAAGTAGAATTACTTTTAGATCATGCATTAAATAATTCCCAATCTACTGGACTCCATACAGCTATACATTTTTGTAATCTGTTAAAGGTAAGTGCAATAGAGAGTGTTAGGAATAGAGCTGGAAGCGCAGTTTTAATGATTATGCCTTATCTAACTTTAGCAGAACGAAATGAAGTGGCTGTAGAATTATTCCGTGCACTTGAAATTGAGGGAAACAAATTTACTGAATATATACCACGATACGCTGGTCAAGCAATCCTATGGCTTCAACCTAAAGAATTAGATGAGGTAATTAATGATTCCATAGTGAAGATTAAATCATCTAATATTAATCTTAAGTCACTAATATTGAAGACTATAGGAATAACTATTTCATACTATGATCTTTATAAAGACAGATTTGAGGAAAATGAAAATTCTTATTATAAAAGACTAAATAAAATGTTCGGAATTCTCCTTAATGGTCTAGGAAATTATGATCCTCAGGTTAAACAAGCAGCCTTTAGTGTTATAGGTAAAGATATTTTTGGCGCTCCATATCTTGGACTAAAGAAAAAGGCTGATATATTTAAACTTATAGCTAAAAAAGTACTTACATTAATTACAAGTAATGAAAATGCGGAACTTCTATTTTTAACAAGATCAGCAAGTTTAAATCATATATATAGATTTATATCAGATTTTAACTTTTTTCATGGAAAGATAGATATACCTCTCCCAGAAAAGATTGCATTTTTCCCTGGAACTTTTGATCCATTCTCTCTTAGTCACAAAGAAATTGCAAAATATATAAGGGATTTAGGCTTCGAAGTGTATCTAGCCATTGATGAGTTCTCTTGGTCTAAAAAAACGCTTCCTAGTCTTTTAAGAAGAAACTTAGTTAATATGTCTATTTCAGATGAACTTAATATATATATTTACCCTGATATTCTTCCAACAAATATAGCAAATCCAGATAGTCTAAAGATCTTAAGAGAAAATTTTCTAGACTCTGAGGTATATATTGCTATAGGAAGTGATGTTCTCTTAAATGCATCAAGCTATAAATTGCCTAAGACGGAGAATTCTATCCATACTTTTGCTCATATAATTTTTGAGAGAGGTAAAAGCAAGAAATTTAGCAGTGCAGTAAAAAATATAGAAAAAGATGTTATAGTTCTTACATTATCATCTAAATACTCAGAGCTGAGCTCTACACAAATAAGAAGCTATATAGATGAAAATAGAGATATTTCTAGTCTTGTAGACCCCTTAGCACAACAGTATATTTATGATAATGGTTTTTATCAAAGAGAAGCACAAGATAAGTCATTAATAAAATCTCCTTGGCTGGATACAGAGGTTATTGATATTCTTTCTGCTGATTTCATAAATATAATATGCGAAAGTATATCTGAGTCAGATGAAGAGTTTAAAGAAAAGCTTATATCTATATCTTCTAAACCTTCAGCTAGAATAATGCTATTAAAAAATACCAATACTAACCAAATCCTAGGTTTCTCTGTTTTTCATTGGATTCGTTCTGCTACTTTGTACGATGAATTTAGAAACTCTGAGGTATCACAGTATATACGTGAAAATAGTGTAGGAAGAATAATACTGATAGATGGCTTATATATAAAAAATTACGATAAAAACAATGAACTAGAGCAAATATTACTTACAGAAACTTTGACTTCGTGCATTTCAAGGGATTATGAGTATGGTATATTTAAAAATATATTCAGCAATAAATTTTGCTCTGACAGCATATATGATTTACTTAAACTAAATGGATTTATTAAAATTCCCTTTTGTGATGAAAGTAACCCTGTTTTTGCAGTTAATATGAGTACTCCTTGTATACTAAATCTTGACATACAAAATATAATAAAAGAGCCTTTTAGAAGCAATCCTAGGGTAAGAAATGTATTATCTACTTCACGAAAGAAACTGCAGGAAGCCATTATAAAGCTTTATCCTGGAGAACTGCTTATTCCCTTT
This sequence comes from Clostridium nitrophenolicum, assembly GCF_055391695.1. NCBI lineage: Bacteria > Bacillati > Bacillota > Clostridia > Eubacteriales > Clostridiaceae > Clostridium > Clostridium nitrophenolicum. The sequence continues at coordinate 2,802,953 of NZ_AP042469.1, read as the reverse complement.
GATGTTAACTTTGTATATCAAAATATGATAAGAAAAATATGCGAAGAAAATGGTGTACCAACTCAAACAGTTCTTCCTAAAAAGCTAGGACCATCCATGTGTGTACCTTATGGAGATATATTGAGAAGGTACGTAATACCAAATACGGTGACAAAATCACTGCATACAGAAAAGCTCTTTTATCCTGATATGAGAAGATTTATTATTGGAGAATTTCCTCACTACCTTGATCTAAAAACTCAAGTAAAAATGATAAAATCCTTTAATCGCACAGTTATATTAGTAGATGATCTACTTCATAAAGGATATAGAATAAAGGCTTTAGATCCTATTTTTAAAAATGAGGATGTAAAAGTACAAAAGATTATTGTTGGAGTTTTGTCTGGAAGAGGAAAAGATTTAATGGATATGCAGAACAGACAAGTTGATAGCGTATATTTTATACCAAGACTTAAAATATGGTTTAATGAGAATTCTTTATATCCCTTTATAGGAGGAGATGCATTATGGCGCGGCGTTTATCCTGAGAGAAACCTTCTGCCATCTATAAACTTAATTTTACCATATACTTACCCTGCTTTTATCAGAAAATCCTCAAAAGCGGATATATATAATTTATCTAAAACTTGTATAGAAAACTCTATCAACATACTGGAAGTATTAGAAAGTGAATTTCATTCAATGGAGGAAAAAAATTTAACTCTAGGCTCCTTAGGCCAAGTACTTACAATACCTAGATGCCCTGAACACGGAGAAAATATGGAATATAACTTAAATCTAAATGCCTCCAGCTATTTAAAAAATGATCTTGAACTTTTATTAAGGCTTAGCCATGCATTTAAATAATACTAAATAAAATTTGATGAAAGGACTAGATTGATATATGTCTAAAGACTTATTTTACTACACATTAAAAAATAAACTATTAATTTCAAATGAAAAGTATGATCTCCAGGAAATTACGGAGGAATCTGCTAAAAATTTTAGTGGAAGAATCTTCTCGTTAAATAATATTGATCAATATAAATCTAGAAGGTCCTATTGTGTAACATCTACAAGTAATTTATTTATAGAAAAAGAAAACTTGGAACTTCTAAAAGATGTAACTAATCATAATCTAAATATTCCTGATTGGATAACAGAACATATATATAATAGAAATGTTACTTCTATAAATACTGCTTATAAGGATTGGCAGGAAGCTCTAGATTCACATTTTCCTATAATATGTGAAAATATAAAACCCACAAAAAAATGGAGTCTCACAGTTGTTGGTCTTGGTGATGTAGGCGGAACGCTGATTACCGGACTTAGGCTTTTAGGTGGAGACTGTATATCCCATATAAATATATACGATAAGGATGAAAATAAAGTAACAAGATGGGAGTATGAGTGTAATCAAATTCTACCGCCGGATTATAACAGTAATTATCCCACCGTTTATGCTGTGAAAGAAGAAGATTTATTTAACTGCGATATGTTTGTCTTTTGTGTGTCTGTTGGCGTACCTGAGGTTGGCAATGAAATTTCAGATGTGAGGCTTACACAGTTTCAAGGTAACTCAAAAATTATTAGTTACTACACAAATCTAGCTGCCAAGAACAACTTTAAAGGTATCTTTGCAGTAGTTTCTGACCCTGTAGACTTACTTTGTAAAACAGTTTTTGAAGAAGGTATTAAATACACCTCTGATCAGTGCCCTTCTCTCATGCCAGAGCAGATTAGAGGTTATGGACTTGGTGTAATGAATGCCAGAGCGTGTTATTATGCCAAACAGAGAGATGATTGTAAACACTATCTAGAATATGGTAGAGCCTTTGGTCCTCATGGTGAAGGACTCATAATAGCAGATAGTATAGATAACTATAATGAAGGGCTATCAGAGTACTTAACGACTAAAACAAAAAAAGCTAACTTAGAGGTTCGGTCTATAGGATTTAAGCCTTATATAGCTCCTGCTTTATCCTCTGGAGCATTCTCTCTTATAGCTACAATAAAAGGTGATTGGCATTATAGTGCTACTTTTATAGGAGGGACTTTTATGGGATGCAGAAATAGATTGCTTCCCGGTGGCATAGAGCTGGAAACCTATAAAAATATGCCTGATAGCCTATATAAGAAACTATTAGAAACCTATAATTCTCTACTATAGGGTTTCTAGCCCGAAAGTTAACTTATACAACCGGATATGTTAATTTTCTAGTTAGTTTCCCTATACAATAAATTAAATATATTGCGGGGTGATGGTATGGAAATTCTGTATGTTATAGCTCCAAATGAAGATTTATCTGAACAGCTTCAACTTATGATAGAAGCCTTTAGTAGGAATTTTGATTCTGTCATATATATAAGAGAGTTCAAAGATTGTCTATGCTTGAAGGATAAAAAAATATTATTTGTACTGGAGTTAGGATTTACAGGCTTTGATTTACCAATGCTTAAATTTTTCGAATCACTAAAGAATAAAGGTAATGACATTTTTTATGGTTCAATAGCCTCCCTACTTGTTCATAGTTCAAGTGAGCTTGGTACTAAAGGAGCCGCTCAAGACATAGTTTTTATGACTAATAACCTCGGATGCAGCTTTATAGGGCACCCTTTAGTTGAAGCCACCGAAAGCTTACGAAACTTTTTAACCTGGCAAAAAACTCTTCAGATTCCACTTAAGGATATATGTATTCATTTATGTAATAACCTTGGTAAAAGACTTTTAGACTATAAAAATGTTTCTCATGATAAAACTGGAAAAAACATTACAGTATTATATTCTTCACCACACAAAGCTTCAAATACGCTTGAACTATGGCATATGGCTTCTAAGAACTTAACTAATTTTATAATTAATGAGATTCAAATTGAAAATGGTAAAATATTAGATTGTAAAGGATGTTCATATACCTTATGCCTTCACTATGGTAAAAAGAATCGCTGCTTTTATGGAGGATTTATAACAGAAAATGTACTTCCTGCTATTGAAAAAGCGGATTCAATAGTATGGCTATGTCCAAACTATAATGATGCAATTGCAGCGAACTTAACTGCTACAATAAACAGACTTACAGTTTTATATCATAAAACTGGCTTTCATGATAAGTCGACCTTCGGCGTTATTGTGTCAGGAAACTCTGGCAGCGACTCTGTAGCCAAACAACTTATTGGAGCTTTAAATATTAACAAAGGTTTTATGCTTCCACCTTATGCTATAATTACTGAGACAGCTAATGACCCTAATTCCATATTTAAAATTGAAGGAATTGAAAATAAAGCAAAAATTTTTGCAAAACATATAGCTGAGGGTCTATAATAGTACTACAGTATATTTTAACAAGAAGGTGATTTTAATTGTATAAAAAAGGTGATTTTCATCTACACACCAAAAACTCTGATGGTAAGCTATCTCCTATAGAGCTAGTTAACTTAGCAAAACAAGAAGGTGTAGATATTATAGCTATAACAGACCATGATACAATTGCTGGGGTAGAAGAAGCGGTACAATATGGCGAAAGCGTAGGAATAAAAGTTATACCTGGTGTGGAACTTTCTACATTGTATAATGGTAAAACTGTACACATCCTAGGATATTTTAGTGATGTGAGCAAAATAAATGATAATTTTAAAGACTTTCTTAAGGAAATGAATGATTACAGAATATTCAGAGCTAAAAAGATAGTCGAGAACTTAAAGGATATTTTTAATATAAAGCTTGATTATGAAAAGATATTAGAGGATGCTCATGGCATAGTGGCAAGACCTCATATTGCTAAAGCTATATTGGAAGAGGGATATGACTACAGTTGGGATGATATATTTGAAAATTTCATTGGAGATGATAGCCCAGCTTACATCCCAAACAAAAAGTTGAGCACCGAAGAAGGTATAAAACTTCTGCAATCTATGAATGCCTTAACTGTGCTGGCGCACCCAGTATTGATAAAAAGAATAAACTTAGAAGATCTTTTAAAGCTTCCCTTTCATGGTATTGAAGCTATATACTCAATTAATACTAAAGAAGATAGTGAAAGGTTATTAAATTACGCAAACAAATACAATAAAATAGTTACCGCTGGTTCTGATTTCCACGGTATAGCTAATAACGATTCAAAACACGCCTCTACTGTCGGAGAAGTATTTTTAGATGAAAAAGGTATTGAGCTATTTTTAGAAAAACTTAACAGCATTTAATTAAAAGACTTGCCTTGGCAAGTCTTTTAATCAGTAATTATTCCATCTATAAATAAATCATGTTCTTCCATTGGCACTTCATCTATTATTTGAAAGCTGTATGCCAATCCGATTTTCTTTGCATCACTCTTCATATCTTTCAAAAACCTATCATAGAAGCCTCCGCCATAGCCGATTCTTCCACCCTTTTTATCAAAAGCAAGACCTGGGACAAAAGTCAAATCTACTAAATTCTCCTTTATGATATTAGTTGTATTTTTAGGCTCTAATATACCATAGCTGCTCACAGCCATATCTTCAAAGTTATTAATTCTAATAGCTACCATACCCTCTTGCTTTGATATTACCTTAGGTACACATACTATTTTACCATCCTCTAAAGACTTTTTAATAATGCCAAGAGTATCAACTTCATCCTTAAAGCTAATAAATATAAATATAGTTTTTGCATTTTTGTAATATTCGCTATTTATAGCCTTCTCATATATGGTTTGATTTAATTTTTCTCTTTCCTCTGCAGTTATAGAAGATCTCTTGTCTTTAATAATTCTCCTAATGTCCTTTTTACTCTCCACTATGCTCCCTTCTTTCCTTTTCCTCGATCATTCTTTGGCCTATAATATCTACTGGAGTAATATTAGTTATAAAACTATATCTATAATTTGCTGCAGCTGCTTCAATGATTACAGCAAGGTTTCTTCCCGGTCTTATTGGAACCGTTAATTTTCTTACAGGCACATTGAGAATATTCACATATTCTTTATCTATCCCTAGTCTATCATAATTTTCATCTTCTTTCCACTGTTCCAAATATATGACAATATTTATTGTCTTACTTTTCAAAATAGAACTTAACCCATAAAGTGCTGGTATATCAATTATTCCCATACCTCTTACTTCTATCATGCCTGAAGTTATATACGGTGAAGTACCATGTAAAACTCCATCTATTTCCTTTATATCAACAGCATCGTCTGCTACCAGTCTATGTCCTCTTTTAATTAGTTCCAGTGCAGTTTCACTTTTACCTATTCCACTCTCTCCTGTAATAAGCATTCCTATGCCGTACACATCCACTAATACACCATGCAATCTTGTATCCGGTGCTAATTTATCATCTAAATAATTCATAACTCTACTTATACATCTTGTTGTTATATTATCACTTTTCAAAACCCATCTTTTATGTTGAATTGCGCTTTCCATAAATTCAGAATGAGGTTCTAAGTCTCTGGTTACTATAATGCATGGAATATCAAACTCAAAATACTTTTTCATTCTTTTTTTTCTTAAATCGGGCTGCATAGCATCTAGGAAACTCCACTCTGTCTTTCCCACTATTTGCACTCTCTCGTTAGCATAATAGTTATAAAAACCAGCAAATTGCAGACCAGGCCTATTAATATCACTGACAGTTATTTCATTATTGTTTTCTCCATAATTTATAACTTCTAAATTTAAATCCTTTATAAGATCCTTTACTGTTACAGACATCTATGCTCTCTCCTTAATTTAGTTTATCTTTAGATGGAACTTTCTTAATACCATCTAATTGAGCCCTAAAATTTCTCTTCACATTATCTATATAGTGCTGTCTTAGTTTTTTCTGTTCAATCTTTTCTTCTTCAGTTAACCCCTCACTTTGGCTCTTTTTATATAAAAAATTTATTCTTTCTATTACTTCTTCTATTTTCATTATGTTCACTCCTAATCTAACTATAATTATATTTTACTCAATGACCATTATATCCGAATAACTGTTTCTAATACATTATACCTAAATATATTTAACATATAAAGGATTTCCTTCAAAAATATCAACTAGTTTTGCTATTTATCTTTCACTTCCCATGTAATTATTGTTAATATTGTCTACACTAAACTGTATCTCTTCTTTAGCACTTATCTTCATATATATCATCACACTTATTAAAGTCCAAACTGCAGCAAAGGTCCAGCCCGCCAGAACATCACTTAAGTAATGAACACCTAAATAAATCCTGCTTAAGCCTACCATGACCCCATATATAATTATAAAGGTACTTGAAACATATGCAGAAATCTTGTTTTTAGCAAAACTTAATATAAAAAATACCAGTATAAGAGAGCAGGTCATAAAAACCATTGAGTGGCCGCTTGGAAAACTGTATCCTGAAGCATGCACCAATTTCACTACACTAGGCCTTGGTCTTCTCACAATAGCTTTAATGCCCTCATTTAGCACCCATACTCCTAAAATATTGACTATATAAAAAACTGCTTCTCTTTTTCTTTGAAAAAAATAAAGAACGGAACTTATTAACACTGTAATCACAGTAACTGTTAAAGGATCCCCTGTACTAGTTATAATAATAAAAAACTTGTTTAAATAAGCATCCCTTATTGAATAAACATAGTTTATAGCTTTTGTATCCCAAAGTCCCTGTCCACTTTTGACGCTGTCCCCAACTACCCCTACGCAGGTTACAAATAGCACTAAAGATAGAACTGCAACAAAATAAATGAACAGCACTGACTTTTCTTTTGGTATATATGTTATTTTTGATACTTTATTAGAATTAGTTTCTGCCATTATTATTCCTCCTATGGGGTTACAAGGCCGAAAATTAACTTATACCCCGAGCTATGTTCTCAAGCTTCAGTCCGTTAAAGACTTTTAGCTAGTCTAAAGCTTAGAAATAATCCCTTTGTATAAGTTAACTTTCTGGTTAGTTCCCCTATATCTAATATAATAATAAGCTCAAAATCTTATTATCATTGATATATCTATTATAACTAATAAATATATTACTTCAACATATATAATTAAATGTAATAAAAAAGAAGGGCGTTTTGTTAATACCCTTCTTCTCTATTACAATTATTCCTTGACAATATTCTCTTGAAGATTTTTAAAGGATATTTTCTTCTTCATGATATAAGAAAATGCAAATAATAATATAAGTAAAGCTATAGATATGATAAAATCTGAAGAAGATGTATCTATGCACTTATCTCCTATGTTTGTAAATATGAGTACACCTGGTATAATGCCAATTACAGTCCCAAATAAAAAGTCCTTAAATTTTATTTTTGACAATCCCGCTCCATAACTTATAATATCAAAAGGTACTAAAGGTATGAGCCTTAACATCAATACTATAAAAAAACCTCTTTTTTCAACTCCGTCTTCAAACCACTTGCCTTTGCCATGTACCAGCTTGTTTACAAAATCTCTACCCAAATATCTAGCCATAAAAAAGGATAGTGTAGCTCCAAATACTGCCCCAATAGTAGTATATATTGTACCATAAAATAATCCAAAAGCCATTCCTCCTGATACTGCCAAAATAGAATCAGGAAAAAGCGTTAAAGGTACCAATGTAAACATTATTATATAGATAATTGGAGCAAGGATACCAAAGGAATTAATATAGTCTTTTATACTATTAGAATCATAATTTTTGAATATACCACACTTATAGCAAATAGCTATAAAGGATATTATAAGAATCAGTATCAATATTTTTGTAATAATACTTTTACTTTTACTCACTACCATTCCCCCTTGCTTTAACTTTATATCTATTACACCAGCTTGTTATAGTATTAGCTGTTTTCGGCACTTCATCTTTGCATGTCCAAGTGTTACCAAAAATTAAATCTAATACATGAAGTGATTTCTTTTCTCCCTTTAGCATTGCTTCTCTACAACTTGCGCAGTAAGTTACAATATAGTCTGTATTAGCTTCATCTGCAACTTTTTTTATGGACTTAAGTGATATTTCAGGATTTACAGGCAAAACCATTCCTCCTGTGCCACAGCATCTAGTTCGTTCTTTTGTATATTTCATTTCCTCAATCTTATAATTTAACCTATTCATTATCCATCTTATTGAATCATGTATATCTGGTACGTCCCTGGTAGGACATGAATCGTGAATTGTAAAGGTTATATCACTATGAGTCCCAATGTTAATTGACCTTTCAGGTAAATCAATTTCTTTAAATACTGTCCATAATGACTTAATTCTTTGATTTAATCCATACTTTGAAAATGTCACATAACAGGATTGACAGGCTGTGATTACCTCTTCAGCACCAGTTTTTTCTATAGCATCTAAAAGCTTTTTATACCTTACTTTAAATAGTTCATCTTCACCAAGGGACTCTGTAGGTTTACCACAACACTCAATAAGCAGTGCTGTGCTGGGAAGCTTTTCTTTTAAATAATTGTAAGCTTTATGCACAAGTTCCGGACTATATGCACTGAGGCTACAGCCAGGCATAAATATTCTTTTAACTTCTTTTGAGTTCTCATCTATTACTAAGCCGCTGAAAGCTTTTGAAAAACTTAATTTTTGATGCATATGAACAGCTCTATGGCCTTTTAAGGTGGACATACCATTGTTTTTAATAGCTATATCTTTTCTCATTTTCATAAAAACATCATTAAGTTTTAAGCCTTTAGGACATACCTTGCTGCAAAGTCCGCACATATTACAGGAATAAGGAATTAGAGTATCTACGCTTTTATTACTTAATATGCCCTTTAAAAGCTTCTTAGGGCTATCTGAAAATTCTTTTAGAAATTCACATTCTTTCGTACACAGCTTACAATTTATGCAATCCTCCATTAGCTGTTTTATATTTTCTACTGTGCTTTCATTGTCTATATTAAATATATTTTTTTTCATCAAAGGTTGTTATTTCCTCCTTTAAAACCAACTACTTAGGAGCTTTTTCATAAAGTCCAATTCAAGGTATTGTTCTATTTTCTTTAACGTTTCCATATTTTTGATATCTTTATCAGGTTTCTGATACTCTATCCATGCATATGCACACCAGGATAAAGCTCTAAAATAAAGATAAGGTGTATAAAGCTCTACTCTTTCTCTTATATCCTTTTCCCCATTTTGGAGTCCTTCTTCGTAAATTCTAAAGAATTTTTCTTTTTCATCCTTAGATAGTATATAATCTGTTTTCCATAGAGTAGTAGTCTCTGCTAGAAACTGTGTTAAGTCCTGACAGGGATCACTTATAACAGGCTTTTCCCAATCAATCAAGTAATTTCTTTCATCTCCAATAATAAAGTTATGTGAATTAACTTCAGTATTATTAATAACATGCCATTTATTTTCAGTAAAATATATTTCTTTATATTTATTGTCTTCAAGCCATTGCAAGAATTTATAAAAGAAGTTCTTTTGTTCAATTTGAGCATAATCACAGTTCAAAAAACTATTCAATAACCTTTTTCCTTCTTTTATTCTATCTTCAAAGATATTGTTTTCCACCACAAAACTCTTGTAATCATCTTCATTTATACTTATAGAATGTATTTTAGAAAATATTTCTGAAGCCTTATACAAATCTTTGTTATAATCTAATGGCTTACCCTTTAAAAACTCCATAATTAAGATCCCATACTCAAAAAAATCTTTGTTATCATCAACAAAGTACGTCTTAGGAGTAACTCCACTAATCTCTAACCTCTTTAACGCGTTGTATTCGTAGCTAATCTGATTTTCAAGATCTAATTGACTGCCAGTATTAACTCTAAATACATACTTACGTAGCTCATCCTCAATAGTATAATTTATGTTGTATTCACCTTGTGCTAAAAATTCTAGCTTAAAATTCTTTTGCATATTTAAGTGTTTAGTAATATGATTTTGCTTTATATAATCAATTATACTATTTTTCAGTTCATCCTTAAGCATGTACGTACCTCCTATGTCTAACTTACCTACAAATACTTAGTCTATCTAATTTCAAAGCTTTAAGCTTAATTAGAATTTAAAGCACACCTAAAACCTAGAATTTTAGGTGCCTATTTGCAAAGTATTTATTCTATCTTCTTCTAGAGAATTTATAAAGCTTACAGTATTATGCGGATATGCTTCCCAGATAACTTTTTCATCTTTTATCTTGTCTATGAATATTTTCAAATCATTCTTGGTGTCTATGTCTCTACATTTTGAAGATAATCCTACTTTCAGTCCCCTTCTGTTCGCAATATCTATGGTACCTTCAAGAACAGATTTTTTCCCCCAAGCAATATTATTATTAAAGATCTCATCATGAGCTTTCTTCATACCAACAAGATAGTACCCTCCATCTACCGTTGGTCCTAAGCATATATCTTTATCATCTAACACATCAAAGGCCTCTTTTATATGATGAGGTTGAAGTTCCGGTATATCTGTACCTATCAAAACAACTTTATTGTATTTCTTAAGAAGTTTGTTTATGGAATACCCCATTCTTTCTCCTAAATCTTCGCCTTGTTGAGGAAAAGCTTCTATGTATTCTGGAATAATATTTTTTATAATTGAAAGATTCCCTTGTGGGGTATATGTAATATAAATATCTAACTCATGCTTTAACAAGTCACACACAGAGAATAAATCTTGCAGAAAGCTATAATGAATTCTGGCACATTCCTCTCCTGTAAGTAGTCCCATAAGTCTGGTTTTAGTTTTTCCCGGAATAGGTATTCTTGTCATTAATATAAGTGCATTCATTACCTAACCTCCCTGTAAATTTTAATTAACTTATAAGGCGGTACTCCACATATATATAAGAATCTAATTTTGTGCATTAATAAATGTGTCCTAATCTGGCCTCCATTCTTAAACCTTCTCCCAGAAGTTCCTATAGGACATTTTAGTAATTCTATCTTTCCCATTTTCTTAAGCTTTAAAGACAATTCTATATCTTCCATGAGTTCTATTCTAGGATATCCACCTATTGTTTCAAAAATATCCTTTTTTACAAATATTCCTTGATCCCCATATAGTATTTTGAAATACTTTGCTCTTATATTTGAAGTTACAGATATATATTTCATAAATAATGTGTTAAAATCATAAAAGTAAATTGAGAAACCTCCACCGTCATTACCATTTTTAATAGACCTTTCTATTAGCGCTATACAATCTTTATGTAATATGGAATCTGAATGAACAAACCATAAAATATCTCCATTAGCCTCTTTAGCCCCTGCATTCATCTGATTTGCTCGTCCTTTTTCACTTTTCACAACCTTTGCATACTTTGATGCCATATAAGCAGTATTATCCGTACTGTTTCCATCTACAACTATTACTTCTTTTTTGCCCTGTAAATCGTTTATACTTTTTAGTAACTTCTCTATGCTTTTTTCCTCATTTAGAACTGGAATTATTATTGAAACCATATCATCACCAATATAATTTATTTTACAATATATTTTTACATCATCCATTATATATTTTTTATTTTAAACATGTTATCTGTATTACAATTTAAAATAGTTTACCTGAATTTTATTATTATTATTTATAGATTAAAATAAAAACCTGCCTAAGCATTATATGCCGGGCAGGTTTTTTAATATATCAGGCATAATCAGAGAAATAATAGACCAGTATTCTCGTCTATTATTTCTTTTCATATGCCTTATTTAACAATTAAACTACTTCTGTTTAAATCATGATGAGCTTCTACAAATCTTATTGTTCCTGTCTTAGATCTCATAACAACAGTATGTGTTGTTGCCCAGTCATTTTTTGAATATATTACTCCTCTTAAAAGATCACAATCTGTTATACCAGTAGCTGCAAAATACACATCATCATGTTTTACTAAATCATCAATAAGTAAAACTCTATCTATATCATCAATGCCCATGGCTCCACATCTTTCTCTTTCTTCATCAGTATGCGGCTCTAATTTTGCTTGCATTTCTCCACCTAGGCACTTTATAGCTGCAGCGGCAATAACTCCTTCTGGAGCGCCACCTGTACCCATGAAAATATCTATTCCTGTATTTTCAAAACCACAAGCAATGGCTGCGGCTACATCTCCTTCTCCGAACAACTTAACTCTTGCGCCCACTTCTCTTGCAGCATCTACAATATAATTATGTCTTTCTCTTTCTTGAACAATAACAGTAAGCTCTGTAACATCTTTATTCAATGCTTTAGCTACATTTATTATATTTTCTTTTGGAGATTTATTTATATCTATAGCACCTTTAGCACCAGGTCCTACAGCTATCTTTTTCATATACATATCTGGTGCGTGAAATAAACTTCCCTTAGGTCCCATTGCAACAACTGCCACTGCGTTTGGAAGTCCCTTGGCTATTAATGTTGTTCCATCTAAAGGGTCCACAGCTATGTCCATTTCAGGCATGTTTTCTTCCCCTATACCAACTTTTTGTCCTATATAAAGCATAGGAGCTTCGTCCAATTCACCTTCTCCAATAACAACTGTTCCTCTAACAGGCATCATTCCAAAAGCTTTTTCCATTCCATCTACTGCTGCTTGATCTGCTGCTATCTTGTCCCCTCTTCCCATAAGCTTTGCAGAACAAAGTGCTGCTGCTTCTGTAACTCTTGCTAATCCCATTGCTATATCTGTATTAAGCATACCGTTATACCTCCTAATAAATACATATATTATTACCATGTCTAAATGACATTAATTATACTCAATATTATGCAAACTAATATATACTATTAAGATAAAGTATATATAATATTCAACTTACAGTTAAATATTATATCACATTTATACAATAAGACAAGCTTTAATATAGCATTGTAATCCTTTAACATAATATAATGTTGAAAATATATCCTTATATAGATATCCAACTTCGATAATTGACTTAACAAAGGGTATTCATAAGGGGACATCTGGCAGTACAGAAGAGGTACCCCTATGAATGCCGCTAATAAGTCAAATACTCATGTTGATATCTATAGAGAGATATAGTTTAACTTTCGGCTTTAAATCCTATATTATTTATAAAGTTATCATTTTAGGTATATTTTTGAGTAAGAGAAAATATATTATTTATGTAGTATGTTAAATTAATATTATAAAATATAGCTCAAAGCAAAAAACTTTTAGACATTATTTTTTTAATTCCATTTTTTAACACAGGGTGGTGTACCAACGCATCAAGACATATTTTTCCTTTTTTCCACATTTACCTCACAGACTCTCCACATGTAGTCCACATAGTAATCCACATCTTATCTACAGGCTCCTTGTTTATTTTTGTTACAAAATGTATATCCTTGACTAATAAAAGATATGACTATATTTATATAATCTGCTAAAATATAAGAGTACCAAAAATAATGTATAAATATGGGGTAATGATAATGAATATTCATGGGAGTTTAAAAGATTTAAAAACATTAGATGTGGAGATAAATAAGTTAAAAGAAACTCTCTATATACTAATGAATAGGAATGACCTTACAGATAAAAATGTAGTTGAATGTAGCCAAAAGTTGGACGAGCTAATTTTGAAATATCAAGAGCATAATAATATCATATAGTCACAGCAGCCTTTTCTGTAAATGAATCTTACAATGTTAATAGCAATAATCTAGAATTACTTAGTTTAAATAAAAAGCTAGCATAATACTCATGCTAGCTCTCTTGTTTTTATTTTTCTAGTTCAGCTAGAACTTCATCTATATCAATTTCAGTTCCGCTTTCATAAAATACTGCTATAAATTCGTTATAATCATAATTTTCCATGTCTACTTCATAGGATACAAACTGTGCTTCTATATCTTCTTCTTCCATTAAGTCTTCAATAATATCTCCTACGTTGTCTATAGCCAGTTCATTTAGATATGGTAGGAAGAAATCATTATACCATACTTCTCCTTCTTCCTCATCTTCACTTTCATCGTTAGCATATGCCTTAGCTGCTTCTAGTTCTGCTTCATCAAAGTCAAAACAAAATCTTATAACAGCTGCATTGCCATTATATTTTATCTCCTCTATATCATTTAGACTATTTGCTTCTAAAAATTCAATAATTTTTTCTTTGTTCATTGATATTCATCTCCTCAATTCTTTAGATTTCTGCAGCAAGCTATATCATTTAAGCAGGCATCCAAAATCTTAAGTAGATATCCCAAATCTATGATTTGGTGATAGTCACTTACACAGCGTGTTGATTTTGTGATGATCGCTTACTCATTCGCTGAAAGGCGAAGGAGTTTCATTAATATAATTATTATGGTATAACCCCTACAATATTATTTTCATATTTTATGTTATTAATTCAAAGTTTAAACAACATTTGAATTAAAATAATGTAACTATTTTAACACAACAGTATCGGATTTACCAATATTTTTATATAATACAAAATAATTTATAAAAAATTTTAATGCATATTTAGTACTAAACTATCCATAATAATATACTTTAAAAAAATAATTTTTATTTGCAGTTTTTTTCTTCAATTCAACATTTTACTTATAATGGTCTTCAAAAACACTTGATATACTATATAATTTTAATTGAATTTGGGAACTTTAAATTTATAGTAGTTTTTTATTTTTCATGAAGTGTAATGCACCCATTCGACTACTATACCAATATAAGGTAATTTTATAGTAATTATCATTCAACAAAATGAATAAATATAATATATTAGAATTTTTAGAAAATACTGTGTTTTTAAAAACTACTTTTTATTTTTTCAAATTGGTATATAATCAAGTATCGTACAAGATAATTCATATATGGAGGTAATTACAATGAACATTAGCTTAATTGGCGTACCAATTTTTTTTGGTTCAGACAAAAAGGGTGCTGACTTTGGACCAAAGAAACTTAGAGAAAAAAATATAGTGTCTGTTTTGGCGAGAAACAATCATACCGTATATGACTGTGGAGATATTTACGTTGAAAATATACCAGAAGAAAAAAAGTATAATTTTCATACAACAATGAAATATTTAAAGCCTATAGTAGACGTAAATAAAAACTTAGCTCATCAAGTTTACAGCTCCCTTTGTGCAGAATCTTTTCCTCTTGTAATCGGTGGAGATCATTCTATAGGGCTTGGAAGTATATCTGGTGCCAGCAAATTTTATGATGAAATTGCTGTTATATGGATTGATGCTCATGGAGACATAAACACTCATGAGACTTCACCAACAGGTAACGTTCATGGTATGCCATTAGCTGCAGCTATGGGCCTAGGATTTGAGGAACTAATAGATTTATATAACAAAGGCTGCAAAGTAAAACCTGAGAATATATTTATTATTGGTGCAAGAGACCTGGATTTAGGTGAAAAGGAACTAATTAAGAAACACAACCTTACAGTTTTTTCTACAGAAGATGTACAGCAAATAGGTGTTGAAAGAATAATGGAGATTGTAAATTCAAAACTTGTTGAAAGAGGAATAAAAGCAGTTCATCTAAGCTTTGATATTGATTGTTTAGATTCTAATTATGTTCCCGGTACAGGCACTCCTGTTAGAGAAGGAATGAATGTAGTTGAAGTTAAATATATGCTAAAGTATCTTATGGAAACAAAGCTTGTTAAATCGATGGATTTTGTTGAACTAAATCCTCTTTTAGATAAAGATGATACAACTGCTGATTTATGTATAGATTTGTTATCATGGACATTTGGGTTTTTAAAATAAATTATTCAATAAAAAACATATATGCAGATAAGCTATAATGAAGCCTATCTGCATATATGTTTTTTACATTAATTCTAAAAATTTATCAATAAACTCATCAGCTTTTTTCAATTCTTCCTCATTTGGTACGAATTTAAATTTAAAGCCTTCTTCCACAACTTTAAACTTTAAAGATTTTAATCTACTAGTAAGCATTGGTACTCCTTCACCACTCCATCCGTAGGAACCAAAAGCTCCAGCTGCTTTTCCTCTATTAGTAATAGCACATACTACAGATAATAAATCCCAAGCTGGTTTAACAGCATCTTGATTTATTGTTGGTGATCCTATTAATATACCACTGGACTTTTCAACTAATGTTACTAACTGTGGTAAATCCATTGATGTTATTTCATGAGCTTCTGCTTTAACTCCCTTAGAGTTTATCTTTTCAGCCATATACTCAGCTACCTTTTTTGTGTTTCCATAAGCAGAAATATAGAATACTTGAACATTCTTTTCAGCTATTGCCTCTTCAGTAGCCCATTCTCTATATAGGTTAACATACTTCTCTATATCAGTTACATGTACTGGACCATGGCTTGTAGCAATCATGTCATATTTTAAATCTTTTATTTTATCAAGACCTGCTAAAACAAATTTTTTAAATGGTCCCATTATAACATCAAAATAATATTTCATTTCTTCAAAATAGTCACCAACACATTCATCTACTATGCACTTTTCTGGACAATAATGGCATCCTAAGAAATCACAAGTAAATAACATTTCCTTATTTTCTGCATAAGTAAACATTGTGTCAGGCCAATGAAGATTTGGAGCTACAATAAACCTTAGATTAGTTTTTCCAAGGCTTAATTCTTTTGGTGCTTCCATGCTTTTGAAATCTGCATTTATTATGTCTTTTAAATAAATCAAAGCTGCTCTTGAAGCTACAACTGTTGCATCTGGATATTCTTTAATTAAATTGACAATTGATCCACTGTGATCTAGCTCTGTATGCTGAACAACTATGTAATCAACTTTTCTATCTCCTATAACACTCTTTATATTAGAAATATATTTATCAAAAAATCCATCTTTAACAATATCAATTATTGCTACTTTTTCATCATCAATTAAATAGGAATTATAAGTTGTTCCTTTTTTTGTCTCCATTATAATATCGAAAACTCTGAGTTTTGGATCAGCTACTCCAACCCAGTAAATATTATCTTTTAGTTTTTCAACGTTCATTATATACCTCCTAATATGTATGTATTAAATATATTATTCCTAAATTACTCTTTTCTACTATTTTATCATAACAATTATAAAAATCAAATACTAATTATTATTGATAGGCTCTGCTTACGCAGTATGACGCAAAATAGACTAGCAGACTGACTAGTTATTTTTTTGAAGATGCCTAAAGTAAATGGAAAAAAGCTCGAAATGGCAAGCTACTCCTTTATTATCTTGCCATTTCGAACTTTCTTTTTAATAACTAAGTCCCATTATCTCTTGCTAATATATTTTCTTATGTCTACAGCAACCGCTGAAACAATTATAATTCCTTTGATTATTTGCTGCCAGTAAGGACTTACTCCTATAAAAGTTAATCCATAGTTTATAACACTAAATATAAGAACCCCTATTACAACACCTGGAACTGTTCCTACTCCTCCTGAAACAGACCATCCTCCAACTACGCAGGCAGCTATTGCATCAAGCTCATACATATTACCATAGTTATTTGTAGCTCCTCCAGTTCTTGCCGCTTCAAGAACTCCAGCTAAGCCATAAAGCCCTCCAGCAATTATATATAAATAAAGCATACATCTTTTTACATTAATACCGGAGACTATAGCAGCTTCCTTGTTACCGCCAATAGCATAAAGGTTTTTACCAAGTCTAGTCTTGTTTAATACAATATATATTATCAGAGTCATTACCATTGCAATTATAAATATATAAGGTATTCCTAAAAATGATCCCGTACCAAGTTTTGAAAAATCTCCTCTTAGCCCTCCTATAGGCTGAGAATTGTTAGGAGGAAGGTTGAAATATATTGAGTTTGCACCATAAACCATAACCATTGTGCCTAAGGTTGCTATGAATGCTGGAACATTAAATCTAGAAACAATATATCCATTTAGCAACCCAACTAATAATCCAGCGGCTATAGCTAGAAGGATTGGCACTAATAAAGGCAATTGTGGTAAATTAGGAAAGAACCGTCTTGAGTAATCAGGTAATTGAAGCATAGAAGCAGAAAGTACTGCTGTTAAACCAACAACTTTACCTGCTGAAAGATCTGCACCACCCATTAATATTACAAAAGCTGCACCTAGTGCAATAATAATTCTAGTAGAACTTTGAATTAAAATATCACGGAAACAACTTACGGAAATAAAACGAGGATCCTTTAATGCAATAGCAACAATTAAAACCACAAAGACCACGTAAATAGCATTTTGTTTTAGAAAATCTTTTGTCTTATTCATATTAACATTCTCCATTTTTAACCTCCCCAGTCTAAACCATGTATTTTGCAGCAAGCTGCATTACTACTTCTTCTGTTGCAGATTTGCCATCTATTATTCCTGATAAATGTCCTTCACACATTACCATAACTCTATCAGACATTCCTAAAAGTTCTGGCATTTCAGAGGAAATCATGATAATACTTTTTCCTTCCTTTGCAAGTTGTGAAATAATAGTATAAATTTCAAATTTTGCACCTACATCTATACCTCTTGTAGGCTCATCAAGTATTAATATATCTGGATCTGTAAGAAGCCACTTAGCAAGTAATACCTTTTGCTGATTACCACCAGATAGATTCTGTATAAGAGTTTTTGACGAAGGCGTTTTTACCTTTAGCATCTCTATACTCTTTTTAGTATCATCTTTTCTTTTATCTTCATCTAACAATCCAAATTTATTTACATATTTATCTATGTTTGCTATTACTGTATTCTCTAGCACGGATAACAATGGGAATATCCCTGTCACTCTTCTTTCCTCTGTTAGAAGTGCAATTTTATGTTTTTTTGCATCAATTGAAGAACTTATTTTAACTCGTTCGCCATTTATGAAAATTTCACCAGATTCTACGCTGCGCAGTCCAAAAATAGCTTCTACAAGCTCCGTTCTTTGTGCTCCTACAAGACCTCCAATACCAAGTATTTCACCTTTTCTAAGTTCAAATGAAATATTTTTAAAGCATTTCTTAAAAGGAGAAGTTAACCCTTCTACTTTTAAAACTACCTCACCAGGTACATTCTCCCTTACTGGGAATCTGTTAGTGAGATCTCTTCCTACCATTTTCTTTATAATTAAATCAGTTGTAAGTTCTTCAGCTTTCCATGTACCTACTAAGGTTCCATCTCTCATTATTGTTACTTCATCAGAAATCTGAAGAATTTCCTCCATTTTATGGGAAATATAAATTATAGAAACCCCTTTAGCTTTTAAGTCTCTTATGACTTTGAATAGATGTTCTACCTCAGTTTCAGTTAAAGAAGAGGTTGGCTCATCCATTATAATAATTTTAGCATTATAGGATACAGCTTTTGCAATTTCCATTTGCTGAACTATTGAAACTGATAAATTTTCCACCTTAACCTTTGGGTCTATATCTAAATTTAAACTTTTAAATAGTTCTTTTGTATCATTATACATCTTCTTCTCATCAACTAATTTTACTATTCCATAGTTTTTTAAAGGAAAACGACCAAGCCACATATTTTCCATCACATTACGATATTTAACAGGATGGAGCTCTTGATGAATCATAGCAATACCGCGGTCTAGTGCATCCTTTGAGCTATCATTTTGTATTGGTTCACCATTTAAAAGTATTTCTCCTGCATCATGTTTATATATACCAAATAAACATTTCATCAAAGTAGATTTTCCTGCACCATTTTCTCCCATAAGTGCATGTACACTACCTGGTCTTACCTTTAGAGTAACTCTATCTAAAGCTTTAACACCTGGGAACTCTTTTACTATATTGTTCATTTCAAGTAAAAATTCACTTTGACTCATTTAGTGACCTCCTTAATAACCTTTTAAAAATAGTAGGGGATGAGAATTTTAAAACCGCATCCCCTACATAATCAATAAATTGAAAGGCTATTTAGCATCTTTAATATTGTCTTTAGTGATTGTTTTGTAATCTATCCAAACATACTTACCATCTTTAATTTCAAAACCAATGTTCTCTTTACTTGGAGTCTCACCTTTAGCAAGAACTTCTGCTAACTTAGCTGAAGCAGCCCCTTGATTCTTAGCATCGTTTAAAACAGTTCCTAGCATTGTGCCGTCTTGAATAGCTTGTACTCCTGGTGCAGTTGCATCAACACCTACTACAGGCATATATTTGTTATCCTTGAAGTATCCAGCAGCTTTTAACGCTTCTATTGCACCTAGTGCCATATCATCGTTGTTTGCAAATACAGCTTCAATCTTATCTCCATTAGATGCAAGGAATGCAGCCATTTTTTCTTGTCCCTTTACACGATCCCACATGCCTGTATCTTCTGCTAATTTTTGTACTTTAAATCCAGCAGATTGTACAGACTCAATTGAATATTTTGTTCTTAATTCTGCATCTTGATGCCCAGGTTCTCCCTTTAACATTACGTATTGAATAACTCCATCTTTATTTTTATCTGCTTCTGGATGATCTTTAAAGTATTTTGCTATAATTTGGCCTTGCATTGTACCTGATTGCTCAGCTTTTGCTCCTACATAGTAAACCTTATCCCATTTTTTCATATCTTCTGGTAGCGGCTCACGATTCATAAATACAACAGGAATTTTAGCATTCATGGCCTTATCTATAATTACTCCAGCAGCTGTTCTATCAACTGGGTTAATTATCATGCTGTTAACCTTTTTTGTTATAAATAAGTCAACTTTATCATTTTGAGTAGACTGTGAGTTTTGGCTATCAACTATATCTACAGTAGCTTTGTCTTTTAAAGAATCAGCAACTGCGTTACGTACACCAGTCATAAATGTGTCATCAAATTTATAGATAGCACAACCTATAGTAGGTTTTGTATCTTTACTTGCACTAGATCCCCCAGTACTTTGACTACTTGATCCGCATCCAGCCAATGCCCCTACTGTTAGTGAAGCAAAAAGTACTAATGTAAGAATTTTTTTCATTTAATAATTCCCCCTTAATTTTTATTGTAAATGTTTTCTATAAATTTATATTAGTATAAATTTTACAAAAAATTAATATAAAATCCTATACAAATATATAAAAATTCTATGCAATAATTATTTTACAACAGGGAATAAAAATTTTTCATTTTCTTGAAAATACATATTTGTACCATCTATTATTTTGGATTTTATCTTAATTTCATTTGGAATGTCCTTTTTATTAAAGATATCAATTGTATATTTTACATTCGGAAGATTATTTTTATTAAGAGCATCAATTGCATACTTTACACTTAAATAACCCATAGTGAATGGATCATGAATGATGGTTGCAGAAATTATACCCTTTTCTAGATAATCAATTTCTCTAAGTGTACTGTCAAAGGCAATAACCTTTATACTTCCTTCTAAATTCATTTCACTAAGAGTCTCGGCAACTCCCTCTGCAGCATTAGAGTTTAAAGCCACTATGGCATCTAAATCCTTATGTTCACTTAGCATTTTTTTAGTTAACTCTTTTGTTGCTGCAGAATTTAAAAGGCAGTACCCCTTTGCTACCACTTTAACTTCTTTATATTGAGAAAATAAATCTAGAAGGCCTTTTTCTCTTTCCATTAATGAGTCTGCACCTTCAATAGAACTCATAATCCCCACTTTAAATTTTGTGCCTAAAATACTTACTAGCATATCTCCAGCCTTTCTGCCCCCATCTATATTGTCAGCGGAAATATAATAATCGAATTTATTTGTATTAACTCTTGAATTCATTACAATTACAGGAATTCTTTTGCTATAAGCTTTTTCAATAACCTTAGATAACTTTTCATAATCATTTGGAGCTACTACTAATGCGCTTATACCCTTATTTAAAGCATCCTCAATTAAATTTATTTGTCCCTGAATATCACTTTCATCCTTTGGAGCTATATAATTAAATGCTACATTACACTCTTCTGCCGCTGCTTCTGCTCCCATTTTTACGGTACCCCAATAATCACCAGTTGCCATCCCACCTACCACAAGAATTTTTTCATTTTTTTGTGCATCACTAAAGGTTAAATTAGGGTAATAAATTACTAAACAAAAAATCAAAATGAATACTATACAAACAGCAACTAACTTTTTAACAATTTTCATTTTATTGCCACTCCCTTAAAGCTATTCTATATATAATGGCAGATAAATCTTTACTGTAGTTCCTACTTCCAGCTCACTTTCTATTTTTAATCCATACTCTTTACCATAACAAAGCTTTATTCTTTCATCTACATTCTTTATTCCCACTCCTGAACCTTTACTCTTTCTATGTTCAGTTACCAAAATGTTTTCTGCCAATTCTTCACTCATACCTAATCCAGTATCCTTAACCATTAATAATAATTTATCATCCTCTATACCTGCATAAATAAATATTTCGCCCTCATCAACAGAACACTCAATTCCATGATAAATGGAATTTTCAATAATTGGTTGAAGAATAAGCTTAATTGTACTATAGTTAAGTACTTCTTCCTGTACTTCTATTTTGAATTGGAATTTATTTTTATATCTTACCTTTTGTATTATTAAATAGTTTTTAGCATGTTCTAGTTCTTCTTTTACAGTTATAATATTTTTTCCTTTACTAATGCTAATTCTAAATAATCTAGCAAGAGCTGTTATCATTGTAACCGCTTCTTGATTTTTTTCATTTTCTATCATCCAAACTACAGAATCTAGTGTATTATATAGAAAATGCGGATTAATCTGAGCCTGCAGTACATCCAACTCACTTTTTCTCTTTTCTTCCTGTTCTTTTACTATTTGTTCCATTAGGTTTGTAATCTTTAACACCATTAGATTAAAGGCCTTTGATAACCGGACAACCTCATACTCTCCTTCAACGTTTATTTCTACATCAAACCTACCTTCCTCTACAAGCTTCATACATTTTTCTAATTCCTTTATAGGCTTGGATATTTTTGCAGAAAGAGAAGTTGAAATAGCTATAACAAAAAGAATACCTAATATTATTATTAAGAATGCATATGTACCTAGATTTTTCTTAGTAGCTGCTACTTGGTCCATATAATATATACCAACTATCTTCCAACCTGTAATCTTAACTGTTTTTACAGTTACCAATCTTTGTTTGTTATCAAAGGTTTCAATAAAACTGCCAGAAGGTTCATCTAGTACATTTTTTATATTCTCCTGCTTTAAACCCATATATATTAACTGTTGTTGGGGATGATAAACAATATTACCCTTATCATCAATAATATATATATATCCCATATTACCTAACTTTGCCTGTTGGCACAGCTGGTCAAGAGACCTAAAGTTCATGTCCACCAAAAGCACTCCTGCAGCTTCCTCATTTCCCTTTTTATATTTCACACACTTACTTAGTGAAACTACCCAACTATGATTGCCATAAAATATATTATGAACATGAGGTAATGAAATATTAACTTTATCAGGATTACTTATTGCTTCTTTAAACCAGCTTTGATTTTTTATGTTTGCTCTTCCCTTTACCTCAAAATTAGGTAACTTAGCTGCTACATCACCCTTATCTGTAAAAACTGCTAATCCAACAATATCATCCCTTGTACTCAAAATAATCTCCATCTGATTTAGAATTCGAGAACTAGGCAAATCTTCATCTTTTTTTATATTGCTCTCAAGTAAGGAGGATATATATATCATATTTTTTAAATAGTAATCCATATTAACACTTATTTCATCAGCTATTTGTTTAGTACTTGTTTTAGCGTTCTGCTCTGAATCCGCAGAAAATCTATTAAACAAGGCTATACCTACAAATAACATGGCCATAATAGTAACAAAGGTAAAGGAAACTGTAATGATAAGTTGAATACTGCTTCTCCTTATAAATTTAACTAACATCCTAACTGGTTCTTTAATAAATTCAAGCATATCAACTCTCCTTACTTTGCTCTATTGAAACTATTACGATACTCTGATGGTGATTTTCCTAAGTTTTTCTTAAAACAATAGCTAAAGTAATTTGGCTCAGAAAACCCAACTTTTTCGGCTATAACAAAGGTTTTCATATTGGTGTTTCTTAATAATTCTTTTGCCTTTGTCATTCTTATCTGTGTTAGATAGCTTACAAAAGTAGTTTGTGTGTCTTTTTTAAATATATAGCTAAAATAAGCCTGACTTATATGTAGATAATTACATATTGTATTTATATTTAATTCAGAATCCTGGAATCTTTCTTCTATGTATTCCTTAGCTCTATCTACAAGAAGTTTACTTGAATCCTCTCTACCTTTAATAATGTACTCCGAAATTTTTATTGAAATCTTCTTAATCCATTCCTTTACTTCAGTTAATGTAGTAAATTTATATAATTCTATGAAGAAGTTAAAATTCTCTCCAAAAATGTCTTTCATATTTACATTAGAGTCCTTAGCAATCTTGATAATTGTAGTTATAATTTGTATTAGATATATTTGATAATATTCAATAGATGTATTTGAAGCCTCTATAACTCTGAAAATATTCTCTACTACAGAATAAATCTCTTCCTTTGTTCCAGTTTTTATAGAGCTTTCCAATTGTCTCTCCTTTAATCTATCAAATATTATTTCATTTTCTCTTTTAGGCTCTACATCTTCAATAAAAATAAGTCTATTATTTCCTAGAATAATTCTGTAGCCTAGGGCAGCAATCGCATTTTTATAAGAAAGACTCACTCCACTTATATCTTCACAGCTTGTACCAATTCCAATTGTCACGCTTAAGTTTAGATATTTAACTATAGACTGTCTTATTTCCTCAAGTACTTTACCGGCCTTCTCTAGTATTAGTTTTTTGTCGCTGTCCTGTGATATATTTAAAATAATTATATTATCATCTTCAATAAAGGCTAATCCTACAGAATGCTTATTTATTATTTCTTCAATTAGCTTTAGTACTTGGAATATAAGAATCTCTTTATCCTTAATATTGATATTTTCTATATTGTAATCGATTGCAACTATTGATATAAGAAAAGCTTCTCCCGTGAGATTGATATTGTATTTTTTTTCTTTTTCCTTAATTTCATCAATGTTAATGTTGCCTCGTATAATGGAGCTCAAAAATTTTTCCCTTAGAATAGGTAGGCTTTTAATATAGCTCTCTTTTAACAGTTTAATATTCTTTTTCTCCTCAAACTCTCTATCTAATTTCTCTTTCACATTAATAAGCAGCTCTATAATATCTTCTGAAGATATCGGCTTTAAAACGTATTCAATAACATTTAATTTTATAGCTGTTTTTGCATATTCAAACTCGTCAAAGCCTGTTAGTATTATAGTTTTTATCGTAGGAAATCTCTCATAGATAATTTGAGTAAGCTTCATTCCATCCATAAAAGGCATTTTTATGTCCGTAATTACAATATCTGGAGTGTTTTTTTCTACTATTTCAAGAGCCTCTTTCCCATTCTCAGCTTCTCCTATAATTTCAAAACCATATTTATTCCACTGAATTTTATTAAGTACGCCGCGCCTAACCTCTTCCTCATCATCTACAAGTATAATTTTATACATGATAACATCCCCCTTTCCATATTAATACAATTTGAAAAATGATAGTGTTTTTCCTCATCAAATATTTATTCACTGGCTCCCTCTAAATAATTTATATAAGTCTGTCTCTGATAGAAGACCATAAGTAATATGAACTAATTTATAATTACTATATTCTTTATTTACAAGTTCTTCTAATAAGATTATACTTCAAATAGCATTTAAGCTGTAGAATAAATTAAGATTTAAATCTTAATTTGTCCTGCAGCTCTTTAAACTATTGACTTCTCTATTAAATTAGTATGAAAAAATATCTTTGAATAAACAATCTGCCTATATTACTCTATTAGTTTTGACTTTTTACCATTGTAAAATACGTATTCTAAGTGAAGAGCTCTCGTTAAAGCTACATATAATATCTTTTTATCTAATTCCTTATTACTATAATTCTCTTCATTGCAATTATATAGTATACTGCAGTCAAATTCTAATCCTTTAGTCATATAAGATGGTATTATTATTTTCTTAAGCTTTAAGTTTTTATCTGTATCTTTAATTAAATCCCAGTTAAATTTGCTATATTTCTTCATATGCTCCTTAATCTTCTTGCACTCTTCATAAGTTCTGCCTATGATTGCAACGCTGTTTTTATTAATATTTTCTACTTCCTTAACTATCTCATCTATCTTTTCGCAAAATTCTTTGTTAGTTTTAAATTCTATAACCTCTGGGACCTTACCATGCCTCAATACAGGTATTGCAGGTTTGATTTTGTTTTTTTGTTTTGAAAGCACTTTATTTGCAAACTCCATTATTTCTACAGTTGATCGATAACTTTGTGTAAGCTGAACGTATGCAGCTTCAGCATTGAAGACTTCATTTGTAAGCTTTTCCCAATTTTCAATACCTTTATAGTAATAAATTCCTTGACCTACATCTCCAACAATAGTTAAAGAATTATTCTCCGCTAGTTCTTTTAGTACAGTAATTTGAAAAATGCTGTAATCTTGAGCTTCGTCAATAACTATATGCTTATATTTAAATTTTTTTGGGACACCTTCTATTTTAATTTTTAGGTACAGCATAGCAGCTAAATCATCGCTATCAATTATGCCTTTTTCATAATTGCTGTTTAGTTCCTCTCTCATGTTATGCGCTAAAGCTTCAGGTATTTTCCCAGCTGTTACTTCTTTAAAGATATCTTCATCATTAAAAAAACTTATATATATTTTTCTTGTATCTACTTGTTTCCACTCGTCAAAATAATCATCAAAGTCTTTTTTTGATTTTACTTTTATTTCCTCTTTTTTATTATCTCTCTCATCATATAATTTGATAAGTTTCTTTCGTCTATCTGCACTGTCTTCCATGGTTCTTTTTACTCTAGATATTTGGTACTCATATGAGAAATCGATTTTATCAAGAATAGCCTTTATTTTTTCATCTATTTTTAAGTTAAAATATCTCTTTATTTCATCTTTTCTCTTGTTCAATGACAAATGTACCATATCTTTTGCATAAAGTCTCTGTATTTCTTCCTTTTCAAATAGAGTATAGTGTTCAACTTTTATATCTTCTATTTCTAAATCCTTCGCTTCCATATATCCTATATATCTATCTATCAGGCCTTTAAAGTCAATGGTACCTCTTAATTTACTACTGCTTATAATAAGTTCAGAATCATCATCGTCTTTCCCTTCAAGTATTTCTGAGAGCTTTTTATCTTTAGAATATACTTTGCTTTTTACCCCTAACACATCAAGGGCAATCCCTTCGAAAGTATTCTGCTTTACGTTATCCACCCCAAGGTCAGGCAGCACATCAGATATGTAATCTAGAAATAACTTATTTGGCGCTATGACTAGTATATCATCACCACTAAGTTTCTCCTTATACTTATATAATAAATATGCTAGTCGATGCAGTGCTACTGTAGTTTTTCCTGAGCCTGCGGAACCTTGAACTATAAGTGCATTATTTTTTTCAGCTCTTATAATATCATTTTGCTCCTTCTGTATTGTAGCTACAACATCTTTCAATTTGCTGCTTACACTTTGTTCTAAATTTATTCTCAGATACTCATCTATTAATGCATTTCCTTCTTCGTTGGAGGACTTTAAAATTATTTCATTTATCCCTTCATCAAAGGCATCTATGAGTTCACAATTCTTTACAAGAAACTTTCTTTTAAGACTGAGGTCCCCACTTATTACTCCCATAGGTGCTCTATAAAAGGATTCTCCAAAGGTACCACTATAATATAGATCTGCTATAGGAGATCTCCAATCTATTACCTTCTCTTCTCCATTTTCTAAGTCTCCTAGGCCAAACTTTCCTATATAAAAAGTCTCTTTTTCCCGTCTATATTCCCTAAAATCTATCCTTCCAAAGTAAGGTTGATTTTGTGATTCGTGATATTTTTGAAGATTTTTATGGGTTATTGCATAAAGTTTTTCTTTAGTTTCTAGCTCCTCGCTATATTTACCTTTTGATTCTTTTCTTAAATCATCTATTTTACTTTTTAATTGTTTATCATCCTGCTGAATTTTTTCAATTTCCTCATCAATCCACTTTCTAGTTCCTTTAAGGGCTTTTCTTTCTAGCTCCATTTGTTCACAATTTAAAGACACAATACAATCCCTCCAATCTTGTATCAAAATCTTATTGTATAATTAAGTTAAAAATATGTCAATTCTGCCAAATGACCTGCGATTTTATTTTAAATAAATAAGGCATGATTATCCTATATTATGATAACCATACCTCACACATTTAAAATATACTCATCTATCTTTTGAATAATTTACATTTTATCCAAACCGTATGTTACTCCATATATAGTTTTTTATATTGACAAAGTATAGCATATATACTAAAATTCAGTTATACCCCTAATAGGTATGGAGGTGTTTTTATGATTACAATTGAAGAAAAAGCTCTTGAATATGCAAAACAAAAGGAAGGAAGTATTGTAGTTAAACTTATTTCTACTTCTGGCGGATGATGCGAAATGCCAATTAAAAGCCTCTGGATTGAGGTTCTGAAAGGTTTTGAGCCTACTGAAAATTACAATTGCTATGAGTATGAAGGCATAAAGGTATTCATAGAAAAAGGACTTATATTAGAAGAAGATATATTAATTTACAGAAAGCTAAAGCTTCCATTTGCAGGAACAATACTTGGTTCTAAAGGTATTTCCGTTAAATATCTCTAGACTGAGAATAAAAAAATTATATATAGAATTGCAAGGCCGAAAGTTAACTTTCGGCCTTTTAATCCTATAATTATTCTTCTGCTTCCTCGATTTTGTACACTTTCTTACATTTGTCTGTATATATAATTCCGTCTAAATGATCAATTTCATGACAGAAGGCCCTTGCTAGGAATCCATCAGCAGTATATTCCACTTCTTCTCCCTTTATCGTTACTCCTGTAACTATTACTCTTCTTGGTCTTACTACTGGCCCCTCATATCCTGGATAACTTAAGCAGCCCTCTATATCCTCTATTCTTCCTATTTTCTTAACTATTTTAGGATTTAATAGTATTATAGGCTCACTTCCATCTCTAAGATCTATCAGTATAGCTCTCTTTAATACTCCTATCTGAGGCGCAGCTAGTCCAACACCGTCGGTACTATATAAAGTATCTTTTAAATCTTGTACAAGATTTAATACCTCTTCATCTATTTTTTCAACTTTTCTACTTACCCTTGTTAAGGTTTTATTTCCAAATTGTATTATTTCTCTAACTGCCATAAATGTTTCTTAAAACCTGTTTATTATCTATAACGCTAAATTATTTTGCAATACAGGTTTTAAAACTACCTCCTTTTAAACTATATTTACCCATTAATTATACATTCATTTTATTTATTCATCAAGCACAACAGCATAGTAATGCTAGAACTCATATATTTTTCTTATCATCCCACATTTTTTTAATTAGAACAATTAATGCACTAAGAGCGAATAGCATTAAAAGACCAATTACAAAAGTTTTCACTGTACCTGTTAGCATACCACCTATATAAGAGTAAACAATAGTAGCTGGCAATTGTCCAATACCAGTAGCTATAAAGAATGACCCAAAGCTCATAGATGTCAATCCTGCAGCATAACTAACTATATCAAAGGATATAAATGGTAGTAATCTAGCAATTAAAACTGCATATTTACCATATCTTTCAAAAAACTCATCAACTTTTTCTAAAGCCGTTTTACTTGTAAGCTTTTCTACTACATCTCTTCCTAGAAGTCTTGCAATGTAATAGCATAATGCAGCTCCAGCCATAGCACTAGACCACGATAGTATTGCTCCCTTAACCCATCCAAAAAGCCCTGCATTAGCAAAAGTTATAATAAATGCTGGAAGTGGTGCAACTACTGATTGTAGTATCATTAATAAAAAAGAAACTGCTGGAGCCCATATACCAAAACTAAGAATGTATTCCCTAGCTGCATTAACATCCACAGTTTTTAATACATTAATTGCTTGATTTACATTAACTCTGACAAAGGGTATGAAAAAATACAAACATATAATAGCCAAAATAGAAATAATCTTTCCTTTAATACCTTTAAAAATATTTTTCATTTCAACCTCTTAATATTTCTCACTTGGTTAATTTAACAATTCGACATTTTAAAGTATAAAAATAACATTTTTCAACACAATTATATTTGCATTCATTCAAATAGTCAAATTATGTTTAATAATAATAAAAGTGCCTATTATAAAATTTTATAATAGGCATAAGTTGTATTTATTAAATTCTAATATAATAATTTAATCTTTACTTAAACTCTTCCTTACATGCTCATAGGTGCACCTAAAAAGTAATAAAACATATTAAAATACTATATTTTAGTTATCTGCTTAAATTCATTATTATTTTCCGGATCAAATATCACATAACATTCGATTTCTCTTAACTCAC
Organism: Clostridium nitrophenolicum; assembly: GCF_055391695.1. Taxonomy (NCBI): domain Bacteria; kingdom Bacillati; phylum Bacillota; class Clostridia; order Eubacteriales; family Clostridiaceae; genus Clostridium; species Clostridium nitrophenolicum. Next base: position 2,772,699 of record NZ_AP042469.1, on the reverse strand, counting down.
CGGATTTTATAAACAACTCTACATCAATGAAAAACTTTTCGGCATGATAATTATCTGATGCTTTAATTTCTCCATTTTTAATTAATTCCTTAATTTTTCGCTCTTCTTCCTTACTTCTTTGTCTCTTTAGAAATTCAGGTATCCATTTCTTTTTATTAAATTTAAGATAATCATATTTTATTATTTCTTTTAAATTGTCAGTGTTCCCATAGAACTTTTCCTCATTGAACTCAATGAATACCTTATAATAATCTGCAGATGATATATTCCTATTTAAATATCCCCTGCTATGAAGAAATTCTCCTAATGCTTTATAAAAATCAAAAGGATTTGTAAATTTAGGCATAAAATATTTTAATATATTGCTAAACTTACCAGAGTTATAATATTTGTCTACCACTTCTTCAACTTTTTTTAAAATAAGCAGTTCTTCATAGCTTATATCCTTTGTGCTTAAAATTTCATAAGGTGGATAAGGTGAATATACCATTCCCCATTTTTTAGCCTCAGCTCTCATGTCTGATCCTTTTAGAAGCTTTAAAAATCCAAGCTGAATTTCTTCGGGATTGATAGAATAAACATCATTAAAGGACTTTTTAAAAGAATAAAAATCCTCCCCTGGAAGCCCTGCGATTAAGTCAAGGTGTTGCATTATATTTCTGATTTTTTCTAATTCCTCAACCTTTTCTCTTATATCTTCGAAATTAACATATCTATTTATATTTCTAAGAACTTCATTATTTGTAGTCTGAACTCCTACCTCAAACTGAATTCTTCCCTTTGGTGCTGTAGCCAAAAGCTTTATTTGCTCGCCTGTTAGTATATCTGCTGAAATTTCGAAATGAAAAGTCGCCTCTGTGTCTAAGCTTATTAAAAACTCCCATATTTCAGTGGCAAATTTAGCATTGCAATTAAAAGTTCTATCAACAAATTTAATGAGCTTAGCTCCCTTATCTACTAAGAATTTCAGTTCCTTTTTTACCCTATCTATATTCAAAAATCTAACATTATGTATTGTTGAAGATAAACAGTATTTACACTTAAATGGACAACCACGAGAAGATTCAAAATATACTATTCTATTTTCAAGATTATCCTCTAGTGTATATGGGAAAACTATTTTTCTCATATCCATTAGAGGTCTTTCACCATTAAATTGCACCTGTTCATCTATTTTAAAACTTAACCCTTTTATGGTTTTCAATTTATTATTTGCTTCTTCTTCAGATATTCTATTTTCTCTTTTCCAAAGCAGCCAGTTTATGAATTCATAATATGTTTCTTCACCTTCTCCGCATATTACATATTCACCAGGGTTCTCACTTAAAAAGCTTTCACTATCGTAAGAAACCTCAGGTCCTCCATAGAATATTTCGATTTTAGGGTTTACTAGTTTCACTAATCTTGCCAGTGCCTTAACCATTTCTATATTCCATATATAACAAGAAAAAGCCAGTACATCAGGATGTTCTGCTATAATTTCTTCCAATAATTTTTCTAGCCTATCATTTACAGTAAATTCTTTTATAACACACTCATAATTTAAGTCTTTTGTATAGGCTTTCAAATACCTTACCGCTAAATTACTATGAATAAATTTTGAATCAAGCGCTGTTAATACTACTTTCATTCTTGCACTTCCTTTCGATTTCCTTCCTTGCTTGCTAGAAATACTATTGTTCCTTAAGCACTTTATATAGTATACATTATTAAAAGCCTTTAAATCAATTATTTTAGACATCTGAAAGAAAATAATAAGTCAAAGATGCTAGCCTATTTTCTTGAAGCTGCCTTGAAGTGCATTTTTAGAATTAAGCGCTATTAACACTACTCTCATCTTTCACCTCAATACTTTCCTGTGAGATTTTATCACTATCCTTCTTTTTTAGTTGGACTTTTTTCTTTGCCTTTATATAATATATACCATCGGAAGATTTAGAATCTAATATATCAAAGTAACCTTCTAATAACTTAATTGTATTTTCTTTTGAAGTATTCTTAAATATATTTAACTCTTTTACATTTATTTGTCTCATCCTACTTTCAGGTATAACAATCTTTAAACGCCCATTAAACAGCTTTCCATAACCTTTATCAATATCCCATATATATAATATTCCATCTTTATTTAAATATCTATATATATCAGCTATGAAGCCCTTCTTTCTTTTTTTAAACCATATACTGCTGAAAGAAAAGAAGAGTATACAGCTATCGTAAAAATCTTCACTTATCTTTTCTTTCTCTTCTTTTCCACTAAGATACTCTACATTCACATCATCATTATATTGTTTATATATATTATAAAATATACCATGGTTTTCTAGACCAATATCTAGTATATTCCCTCTAAATGTCTCTCTCTCCATATTTATAAATATGTCTTTTTTCAATACGTACCACCTACCTTTATTATTAATACTTTTGTTTAAAATAGTATAGATATATAAATATATATTTTCTTCACAAAAAAAGAAATTCCTCCATTTTAAGGAAGAATTTCTTTATTTTTTAATTCATTATAATATCTAACCATGAAGCCGGCAGTAGTACGCTGAGCTTCTTTTAATATGATTGTTGCTATTTTACCATACTTTTCATCTCGAGATTCAACAGGTATATTTTTCATATAGGTGCTGTTTGCCATAATAGCATTGTTTCTTATGAAATCTTCTATAGTATCATAAATTACAGCTCCTTCTTTAGCTATAAAGGAATAATCGGTAAGAAGTCTACTTATAATCCATAGTTCAAACTTTCTATGACTTTTTAAAAGTTTATTATTTACGTGTTGCGGCACTGTGGCATCTTGAACCAGATGACAGGAGGCTCCAAAATAGAATAACCCTCTATTCAAATCTCCTGTATTCATATACGCCATAGATTTATTATAATAGTTTCTACATTCTGTTAAAGCATCCGAAAAGCCGTATAACCCTTTTCCCTTACTTACATGATAAAAATGATTGGAGCTTTTAAAATCCTGATCAGCCCAGGCTACACCAGTATTCAAGGCATTTATATGCTGCTTAAAGAAGTCATACTCCTTTTCATACCCATCATTTTTAAGTATTTCAACAGCCTGCATTATTATAAACTTGTGAACAGTGCAATGAGTTTTTAATATTTTCTTTTTTAGAGGATTTACTGCGAAAAATATTCCTCTTAATGTTTTTCCATAGGTATGTTCTAATCTTCTGCTCATTTTTACATCTATCTCCTCGTAAATTTTACTTTATAATTCTATTTAGTTCGAACTTTTTATTAGTTTTAAAGCAGCTATTATTCCAACTACAGCTATACATAAAAGATATGCATAAAACTCCTTACTTATATTCAAACCCTTGTTAACTATTCCTTTTTCTATACTATATAAATAACCAGAACTTCCGTCAAGAACCATTAAACTCTTTCCTGAAAACTTTAAGCTTGAAATTTTAGTACTTTCGTTAAATTTCACTTCTTCTTTTACAGATCCTGATCCATTAAATCCATATAATTCATTATTTAACTTATCGTAAAAATATATACAATTTTTTTCTCCTAGTACACCAGCGCAATCTACAGCAACAGAGTTTATAGAACTTAAATTTTTATGTTGATATATAGGTGCTGGGGGATTTGTTGTCGGATGATTTTCAAGTATAAATTGGAGGCCATTTACCCCTCCTCTAAATCTAGGCGAGGTTACAGGATCTCCTCCACTGTAGTCCGGCCATCCATACCACACACCCTTTTTTATTTCATACAGATAGTCACAATCGCCTTTAATTGGTCTAGAACCTCTATTTTCTATTCCTCCTACTGCTGCTATTAGTTTTCCTTCATTTGTGAAATCCATTCCTGTTATGTTTCTTATACCCCAAGCGAAGGTCTCGCTATTTCCTGTTTTTAAATTATATATTATAACTGAAGCATTTCCTGGAAAGTGTTCAGGTATTATCTGTCCCTTTATACTTTTTGTTCTGTAACTTTGAAATGCACCTGTTTTATCTTTGCCGAAATCTAACCCTTTTAATGTTATATCTTTAGGAGTTATATCATGAATATAAGGAGCATCTTTTATCCATTTGTTGTCTTCTCCTACTACACCTGAATTAGTTACAGCACCTATCGTTATATACATATAATCTCCCTTAATTTTTATCAAACTATTCCTATAATCTCCGTAGTTTGGAAGATCTTTCATTGCTTCTGTCAAGTTTTTACTTGATAAATCATAACAATATAGTTTTGTATCTGATGAAAAATATAGCTTATTATCAAAATACTCTATGCTAGATATATTAAAATTAGGTTTTTTTAAAACATCGTAGCTTTGTCCACTATTTTTAATAAGTTGAATATTGTCCCTATAAGCTATGTAATAATTTCCATTTTGATCCATAGTAAAATCTACGGCATCCTTTAATCCTTTATATCTAGTTTTATAATTTAAGCTTTCATTCTTAACAATTATGTTTTGGTTTATTGGTTGGTTATAATAATATTTTTTAAGCAAAAGAACTGCTAAGAAAACAATGGCACAGGGTATAAGTACATTTAAAAACTTTTTCATACTGCATCTCCTTAATTACAATTTCTTTATGATATATATATTTTAGAAATTTGTTGTATATGTATATTATAAGTACAGTATTTTAAAAATTTGAAAATAAGATAAAAAAGCAAGAGTTTATATTTATCCTCTTGCTTCTTATCTCTCTGTATTACCAAAGAAAAATTACTATTCATTTGACTGTTGATAACTCTTATTGTTATATCCCCAACACTTATCACATTTCAAGCAAACTACAGAAGAATAGGCATTACAGTGCCCATAGCCAGTTTTTTTACGGGCTTTTTTTCCTTTTGCTATTCTTGAAATCCAACTTTGCTTCTCTTGTTCTTCATCTTTCCCATTATTTAGAAATAGTTTATTAGACTCCATATTATAAACACCTTTCTTTCCGTTAGACTTCAAAACCTCACTTAAATCCACTTCTATTGTATCTTAATTAAAAAGATTAATAAAGTAAATTAATCACGTTTTTATAGCAATTTCTTAAAAATTTTTAATCTATTTAATTATTTAATTACAACATTACCCAGGTAATATTTTACTATTAATGTTTTATGGATATGCATCTTAAGTCTTTGATTTAACGATAAATATCACTAATACTTGCCAATATGATCCCATCCAACTTCTATTCCAGAGTCTCCAGGCTTCCATCCACTCTGTACTCCTAGGTTAGTCTTTTGATTATATTGAAGACCTTCCAAAAGTCTTAGTAATTCATCAATATTTCTCCCTACTGAATCTGGATATACTAAATAACTTTTTATTGCACCCTCCGTATCTATTACAAATGTAGCTCTATAAGCATAACCACCATTTTCATCAAAAACTCCATATTTTTTAGATATTTCAAAGTTTCTATCAGATAACAATGGATAGTTTATTTTATTTGCCGAAGGTGAGGTTTGAATAAACATCTTATGAGAAAGAATACTATCTGTACTTACAGCCAAAACTTCTGAGTTTAAATTTATAAACTTATCATGTTTTTCAGCAACTGCCGCCAATTCAGTAGGTCATACAAAAGAAAAATTTGAGCTGTAAAAGAATAGTATTACCCATTTTCCTTTATAATTAGATAGTGCTACTTTGCTATTTTGATTATTTACTACGCCTTCTAATGTAAAATCCAAGGCAAAATCATTTAGATTAAAATATCCTCCATATTTATTCCATGCAGGATGAAATGGATTTATTCTCTCCTCAGGAGATCCTAATGTTATGGAATAGTTGTCTGCCATTTAACTTCACTCCTTTTATCTTTTAGGAATTTTTATTTTATAATAAGATAATATTATTTATTATACAGCTATCTATTCAATGTCTACTGTGTTATTATTTGTATCTTAAACTAATATTATTTGAACTTTTTATAGTAAATTAAAAGGTAACTGCTAGCTTATATATAATTGCTAGTAGTTACCTTTTAAACTTGGTAAATTACTGATTAAGCATAAATTATTATGTTTAACTAGTAATTGTTTAAAACCCCATTAATTTTCTCATTTATTTTATCAACATCTATAGAATTTATAGCTTTATCCTTTAATTCATATTTCTGTTTTAGTTTTAATATTCTATATACACTCTCATCAATTCTCTCTTTTGTAATAACCCCATTTTCTACTGCATTCTTTAAGGCACTTACAACCATGACTTCATTCTCATGGTTATGGGACACCAAAATTATATCGCTTCCTGCCTCCACAGACTTCACCGATGCTTCTCCTATATTATAATTTTTAACTATAGCACCCATTGCCATATCATCTGTAATTACTACACCATTAAAGTTTAACTGCTTCCTTAATATATCGGTAATTACGGCTTTTGAAAATGAAGCAGGATTTGTAGAATCTATTTTAGATAATAAAATATGTGCTACCATCACTGCATCTGCTTTACTTTTTATTGCCTCGTCAAATGGAATAAACTCAAAGTTTCTAAGTCTATTTAAATCATGAGTCACTGTAGGTAACTCTATATGAGAATCTACTGATGTGTCTCCATGTCCTGGAAAATGTTTTACCACTGATATAACATTTCCTGATTGAAGACCTTTCATTGTTTCGACCCCTAACTTACTTACGATCTTCGATGTGGAACCAAATGATCTATCTCCTATTACTGAGTTGTTAGGATTACTACTTACATCTAGTACTGGAGCAAAATTCATGTTAAATCCAAAAGATTTAAGTTCTTCTGCCATTACATTTCCTATATTATAGGATAGATTACTATTATTAATCTGACCAACTTCTCTATTAGTCGGATACCTCTTTAATTCTCGCGGCATCCTATCTACTCTTCCACCTTCTTCATCAACAGATACAAATATAGGTATTTTATTTTTCAAATTAGCTGCTTTAAGAGCATTTACAAGATTCAACAATTGATTTGTACTTTGGACATTTTGTCCTAGTATAATAAATCCACCAACTTTATATTCCTCAATCATTTTTCTTGAATCGTTGTCTAAAGTATATCCATCTACTCCAACCATCAACATCTGGCCAATTTTTTCATCCAAAGTCATTTCTTTAATTTGTTCTTTTAATGGGTCTACTTCTTTATTTGTATCTTTAGATTGTTCTTTTTGTTTTGGGAGTATTCTATCTAAAATAGTATTCCTATTGCCATTTTGAGTTATAGTATAATTCATTAGCATGTATACTGATAAAAATGATGCAGCAAATAATAGAATCATATAGGATATAAACTTTTTATACATTCATTTTCCCCCAGTGCTGAATTCATAGTTCAATAGATGTTTCGAAGCATTGATTTATAAACATATTTTATTACCATGTTTTCCCAAAGTCAATAGTTTTATTACTCAATATCGTACTGAGATTTATAAATATAAGCTACAACATTGTAGCAATTAGCAAAGCATAACACAATATGTCATATGGATCATATTTAACGATCTTTATAATGAATTAATAGTTGAAAAGTTGTATTATTATAAATATATGTTATTTAAATATTCTACATCAAATTCCTAAACCCTTTTTTATATTTCTAGCACTAAAACCATATTAAGGTATTAATTTATATTATAGGAAAAGGTTATGTTTCAAATATGAAAACATAACCTTTTCCTATAAAAATAATAGAACATTACTTAATTTGTGATTAACAATGATTTTCAATACTTAATTGATAATAGAGTTTTTTACTAATGGTGTTTTTCTAGTCTACTTATGTACCTATCATGAATTTTATAAAAATTAGATATAGAGATTATAGAACCTATTAGCCCCCAAAACATATCCCACTGAGTATCCCATATATCCCCTTGAAATCCTAAAAAATCATTAGCCCTTTCTCCTGCTATCATAGCTATTCCCCATTCTGTCAATTCATAAAAAGCACTTGTTGATAGACAAATACAAACAACTAAAATAGATACTATTATGCCTTTCTTAAGCTTCAACTTTCGTATTAATAATTCCCTTATAATAAAGGCATATATAAAGCCTTGAATAAAGTGTGCAAACCTATCATAATAGTTTCTTTTTAGTCCATATGCTTTCTTTAACCAGTTAAATATTGGCACATCGCCATAAGTATAATGGGCTCCAATCAGTATTAAGGTTATTTGAATTAAAATAAGTATATAAACAAAGGTTGTAAATCGAAACTTTTTGTAAGTAAATATTAATATTGAAACTCCTATAGCTATTGGGAAAGCCTCTAAAATCCATATAAGATAACTTTTAGGCTTAACAACGGATATAATTAGTGCTACAAAAAATACTATTAATAATATAACGTGTATTTTATTCACTTTATTATTTTCTTTATAACTATTCATAACTTTTCCACTCCAAATCTATATTATTCTGTATAGCTTCTCATATTAAGTCTTTATAATATATAGTGTAAACAAATACTGAAAATATATATCAAATATAATTTAAAATAATATGTTTTATAACATATATTACCAATATTTTTTATCGTAACCTTATCGATCCTTGCCAAAGCAATTGATAGCCCCACTAACGCTTAGAGCAGCACTTAGGACAACCATTAAATCTAAATTTAATAAGCAGTTAAGTATACGGAATACTTAACTGCTTATTATTCTAAAAACGCAACTTTTTAAAGATGCTAACATACTCTAATAAGTATAGGGAAACTAACTAGAAAGTTAACTTTCAGCCTAGTACACCTATGGATATCAAATTTCGATAATTGACTTAATCAAGGTATTCATAGCGGTACATCTGGCAGTACATTTAATGATTTTATGTTAGCTCTTGGCGAAGCTGCTTTAGAACCTCAACAATTTTAAATACTGTTTGAGCACAGCGAGTTTATTTAAGATTGTTGAGGTTCTTAGCAGCAAGCCCTAGAGATAACTAAAATTATTAACAGTACAGAAGAGGTACTCCTATGAATACCGCTAATAAGTCAAGCACCCAAATTAGATATCTATATAGAGTATAGAGGAGGTATATATTATGCTATGCCCTTTTAAATCACATTATACACTTTGTCCATTTCAAGAGTATAGTTCTTACTATGTAAAAAATCGTAATGTATCTAATAGAAATGCTCTAACAGTAAGTACTAAAAATATATCCAGTGAAACTAGCAAAATACACGAGTCACTGCAGATACCTGTATTTCAAGGACAAATTAATCCTAGAGTTCTTCAGCACATAAATGACAATATAAAAAGCGATATATTAGAATTTAAAAGTCAGATGGAAACTGCCGCAAATGAATACAGCAAAAATTTGATAAAGCAAGGCAAACCTTTTACCCCTTTTGAGATTTCAAATACTTATTTAGTAACTTATAATAAAAATAATATTTTAAGTATATCAATAATTTATCAGCAGTATATTGGCGGAAGGAATAGTTATATTAGAACAACCTATAACTATGATCTTAGCTCTGGTGAATCCATGCCTCTTAGAAGTCTGTTTAAACAAGGTGTAGACTACAGAGATACACTAAATAAACTAATCACTCAAAAGATTAATGAAAATAAACAACTATATCCGTCAATCTCTAGCAAACAATTTAAGGGAATTGCAGAAGATCAGCCATATTACTTAGATAATAACAATTTGGTTATATTTTTTAGATTTCATGAAATTGCTCCAGCAGCATCGGAAATACCAGTAATACGGATCCCATTTTCTGAATTAAGCAATATATTGAAACCACAACTTTTGAGGGGGTAGAAAACTCCCTCCTCTTAAAAAATTTTCCGATTTATTCTTTTAACTTATGTCCACTTATACCTGCTTTAAAGCTTCTTAAAAATAATTTATATAAATCTTTAACTTCCAAAGAATTTTCGGTTTCTCCATTTAATCTAAGCACTTCTATAGCGGTTTCTACTGTACATAAATTCCCTTTGACAGCTCCTTTTCTTATATCAAACTCTGATTTATAATTTAACTCTAATGATATTATAGGCAGTTCTTTTAAATAGTCACTTTTTCTAAATATTTTTCTGGCCTCTTTCCATGTTCCATCTATAATAATAAAAGCAGGAATTTTATCAGTATCAAGATATTCTATTTTTCTTTTCTTTGATTCCTCATCTTCTGCTGGAAATAATAAAAAAGTTGAATATCTATCATCCTTTATGTATTCAATCAATTTTTCTGGCTTTTTTGTTCTCTCCCAAAGGAAAATTTCAGTGGAATCTGAATTAATTAACTTCAATAGTCTTGCGGTATTCGATGGCCTATAAAACTCCCTTTCTGTTGATAAAATTAAAATTTTTGATTGAGACTTTATCTTATTTACTTTATTACATATACAATTTATTGTTGGAAGACCACACTTATCACAGCTGTCATACAATTTTGTTACTCTCTTTACTTCATATTCTAACTTCAATTATAGTTCCTCCTGCGAACATAAATAACTTATAACCTACATGTTACCATTAAGAAATCTAAAAATATAGCCTTTATATTAAAAACAAATGTATATTTTGAATTATTTGAGTATGATTATGAAAACATCATACTAATGAAAGAATTAAATTTAAGTTTCTAGCAGATAATAGGGACATAAATAGCATTTATGCTTTGTAAATTACATATATCTTACGAACAGAATACATCTTTGGAGGTGACATTCCTTGTTTGAACCTTTTCAAATAATTTTGAGAGTATTTTTAGCCCTAATAATGCTTTTAGGCTCTACTAGATTTTTAAATAAAAGAACTTTGTCTAAACTAACATATTTTGATTATGTTGCTGCTGTTACTCTTGGAACAGTAGCAGGTAACCTAGCTTTTAACTTAAAGGTACATATTTTAAATTTTATTCTTTGTATGATGCTTATACCACTAATAGTAATGGCTATATCTTATTTATCTTTTAAATACAAGTGTATCCGTAAAATTTTTGCTGGCGAATCAACGATTTTAATTAAAAATGGAAAGATTTTAGAAAGTAACTTAGCTAGTTTGAATTTCTCTTATGAATATTTAAGTCAGCAATTGAGACAAGAAAAGATCTTTGACATAAATCAGGTTGAATTAGCTATTCTTGAACCTAGTGGTAAGTTGAGTGTTCAATTAAAATCACAAAACCGCCCACTGACTCCTCAAGATCTTAATATGCCAACTAAATATGAAGGGTCAGCAATTGAACTAGTTTTAGATGGTAAAATTATAGAAAAAAATCTGATGTATCTTAATAAAAGTGAAAATTGGCTCTACAGCGAACTAAATAAAAAAGGAATTAGAAATATAAATAAAGTGGCTTTTGCTGCACTATCTACCAATGGCAAGATATATTATGAAAATATTTCATAGAATTAATTGTTTAGTTTAGCCAAAAATATAGTTACAGACGAAAGGAGGGTTTTATAATGGACAAAAAACTTAAAACTGACACTGATAATCAATGGACTTCATTACCCGAAAATTCTCTTGAAGAATCAAACTCTACAAATAAAAAAGATAAAACTGCTACCGATAACCAATGGACTTCAGCTGCTAAAAATACCATTGATGAGAAATAATACTACTTATATAAAAAGCTTACATAAAGAGAATAAAAGCGTTGATGTATTTTATTATTTTATACATCAACGCTTATTATTTTTATGTTACGGTGTAGCTAATAAAATTATAATACATATTATATTATTAATAAAACTCCTTTAATAATAACCTATTACATTGCAATATATTAGTTTAGGTAGGGGTATTTTTATGAAAAGAGGAGTATCTTTATTTGAATCAATGTTTTTCTTTATTTTTTATGGAACATTGACATCAATAATTTTGATTAACTTAGTAAGTGAAGAAGCTTTTGTTGCATGTTTAATCTTAATTGCTATAGCTGTGACAAGTATCTATATCTATATTATTGCCTTTAGCTGGAGAGACTTACCAAAGAGTTGTATGTATAATCCAACAGGTTTTATTGAAATACATGTAGAAAATTCATGTGCTGGCAGCCGCAATAAATTTATGAAATTATGTTTAGATGCTCTGCTTTATGGAGTTAATAACAAGAAAAATATCATGATTGATACTTGGTTAATAAGAGAAAACCACATTAAGGAACTATTTGGTTGTGCCGCTGAAATATATAAACCCTCTATTATTCAAAACTTTATAAATTGTATTTTTAAGTTTATATATAAAAATAAATTTAACAGAAAATGCTATCGCTGTATTATATATATGAATAGACTGACTCCAGAACAAAGTTCTCATATATTAAATCGTCTTATTAAGCTCCAATTAAAAATGAAATGAATCATATTAAAAAGGCTGATATTTCAGCCTTTTTAATATGATATAACGTATATTAATTGTCATAATTAGACATAAATGCCTATTTTGAAGAATATATAAATTTACAATATTACTATAATGTTATATCATTATATTGTAAATATCGTCGAATAAGGAGATTAAACATGGAAAATTGTTTAAGTACTACGAAAACCTTTTATAAAGATATAGAAGAATATAAAAATGACATTGATAATGTTATACAAAACATGATTTATAATAAAGAAAGATTAGTATTTGCTATTGTTGCAGAAAAGTCAGGTGTAACTCGCTTTGTCATAAGACAGTACCCTGAATTAAGAAATTATATATTGCATAAAATGGTACATTATAAAGAAATACACGTTATAAATCAAAAAATAGATAGAGCTGTTGCTGGCCTGTTAAGATCAAATAAAAATATAACCTTTATGGCAATAGTTAATAAGTGTAAGTTCAATTCTGACATTATTTATAGAAATCAGTACATAAAGGATAAAATTAAAAGTGTAATTGCTGATAATATATAGAGTTACTAGGCGGTCAGTTAGTTTCTCTATAGAGCTATAAGGCGGTAAGTTTGTTTTCCTATATTTAAACAAAGGTATAAAAAAGCTAATTCTAATTATACTCTTCCATGGGTTTAATTAGAATTAGCTTTTTAAAATTGGCACTATCCTAATAGTGCCATATATATTGGTATAAATATTAAACTTGATATAGTAGTTACTACTGTCATCACTGTTGCATATTTATGATCTGCACCGTAAGTTCTTGCAACTATTGCTGTATTGGTCATCACAGGCATAGCAGCTTGTACAACAAAAACTTTCTTCATGAGCTCCGGTATTGGGAAGTAATAAGCCATAATAAAAACCAATATAGGTGATATAAGAAATCTTCCAAAAAGTATAGCTATCATATCTATATCCATTTTTATTTCGCTTATATCCACAGAGTATATTGTTATACCAATAAATAACATAGATAAAGGTGTTGTTAAATTTCCAAAATATTTACAAGTATCCATAATGAACTTTGGAATTTGAATATTTAACATTATAAGTATTATAGCTATCACAAAACCCATTAGCGGAGGGGATGCTATTCTTTTAAAGGTTTCTTTTGAAAATATGCTACTTTTTTTAGACTGTCCATCCGTACTTATGCCATAAGCTCCAATTGTCCAGAAAAAGCTGGTATTAGCGATATAATAAAGCAAAACATATGGAATGCTTTTTGATCCAAATAATGCAAGATTTACAGGAAGGCCTATAAATATAGAATTAGATACAAAAAACATGGATCTAAAAGTTCCAACTTTATGTTTATCAACCTTGATAACTTTAGATACAATTATTGCTAACAAATAGCATAATGCTATCGAAAAAAAAGGAATAACCAAACCTTTGCCTAAACTATTTAATTTGTTTCTATCAAAGTTTCCCATCAAATCAGATATCATAAGACATGGGAGGGATATATTACATACTAATTTTGAAAAGACCTTTGATGTTTTTTCATCTAACCAACCTTTTGAGGTTAGTATATATCCTACAGTAATCATAGCCACAATACTTAGAACGCTGCCTAGTGCATTTACTATAACCATGTTTATCATCTCCTTTTAATCCCCTTAACTATTATTACACATCTCCTAACTAAATAAAAGATTTTGTTATATAAATAATTTTATATAATTATGAATACTTATGAATTGGTATGATTGGTATAAAACTTTTGTATTCATCATTTTTGCAAGATAAAGTCCATTTTGAACCTTATTGGCACTAAAAATGGCTTACAATCCAATGATTTTTAATATTTTTTGAAATAATTCACTATATAACTTGCAATTTTCTTTATGTTCTATTATAATATATTTATAAATAAAATTTTGTATAAATACGAGGTGGGGCCAATGAAAGTAGTATCTGATTTCAAAGTAAAATTAAATAAAGAGAAGATTATAGAAACAGTTCAATCTTACTGCCAGACACCTCCGTACGAGGAATTAAGCAAAATGTACGATTATTTATTCTATTACCTTATAGAATATTCTACTCCTTTAGGAATGTATAAAATAGATAAAAAACCGAATAACTTAGATTTAGATTCTTTAAAGAAATGCAATAATATAGTATATTGTCTCGTAACAATAGGAGATGAATCTTGCAAAAAAGTTGAAAGTCTTTTTGAAGAAGGAAAATTTTTTGAAGCAATTCTATTAGATACCATGGCAAGCTCATATCTATTTCACGTGAGTTCTGACTTATTCAATGAAATATGTATAGACTCACATAAATTAGAATTAGGACTTACAAGTAAAATTGCTCCTGGTGATGGTGAGATTGATTTAGAGTACCAAAAAGAAATAGTTGAAATGTTTAAGAATGATGACATTCACAATATTAGAATTATTAATGATTGCATGCTATATCCTGCAAAATCAATGTCTTATGTATATGGTGCAGATACTCAAATAGCATACAATGAAAAGGATCACTGTTGTGAATACTGTCACAATACCTCATGTAAAATGAGAAACTTAAATTCAAAAGTAGCAAAGCCACTTTTGCAAAATGCTGAAGACTGCGCATAATACGCAGTCTTCTTATTATTTTTTATTTTGCTTTTAATGCCTTTTTTACTTCATTTACTAAATCCTCTTCATCAAAAGGCTTTACTACAAATCCCCTAGCCCCTGCATCAATTGCTTCCCTTACAATTGCCTGCTGCCCCATAGCTGAACATACAATTATGTAGGCTTTAGAGTCTATTTTCATTATTTCCTTTACAGCTTCTAAACCACTCATTTCAGCCATAGTTAAATCCATTGTAACTACATCTGGCATCAAACTTTGATATTTAATTATAGCTTCCCTGCCGTTTCCTGCTTCGCCTGCGATCTCTATATTATGTTTATTAAATATTCCTCTTATTATACTTCTCATAAATCTAGAATCATCAACTATTAATACTCCCATGTTAAGATACTTCTCCTTTATTATAGTTTCAAGTAAAAATAACTTTAAAACTAATTATTCTTATGTTAAATTACTAATTATAGTTTTCGTGTAAAACTTTAACAAACTTTATAATTATTTTAAAATTATTTTTTAATTCCATATCCTCCGTACACAGTTTTAGTATCAACTATTGAAATTACAGCTTTTATATCGGAATTCTCTATAATTCTTAGTATTTCATTTTTTCTCTTTCTTTTAACATGGGCTATAAGCATTTTTTTATCTTCTTTTAATCCTTCAGCTTCTACCACAGTAACACCAACCTGCTGCTCCCTTAGTAGCTCTGCCAATTTTTTACCATCCTCTTCAGAGGAAATTAAATTTATTGTCACTATTCCTAATGCAAGTTTTTCTTCTAATATACATCCAATATAGTTTCCACAAGTAAATCCTAAGGCATATACTACCATTTTGATAGGATCTTGATCAATATTTACAAGCACTTTACCTATTACATAAAGCCATATAGATACCTCAACAAAGCCTATCAGTGAACCATAAAGCTTTTCTCCTCTTGTTATAAGAACAGTTCTTATAGTCATAAGTGATACTTCAATAATTTTAGCAAAAAAAATAAACATGTAAGTTAGCATAGTCATCCCCCCAACTTGATAATATGTATACGTTATCTAAAGCTTCATAAATTAAGACTTCAAAATATGAAGACATCACTTTAGTAAAATTTCAATTATTTAAATACCCACTAATAGGTTATAACATAAATATAGCTTTTCTGCAATAAACAAAATAAAGAATTTCTTAATATTAACGTATATTTAAAATATTATTCAGCGCCTTAACTATTAATACATAATTTTCTTGTGAAATTAAATAAGGGGACGAATATAATACGTCCCCTTAAATATTGATTTTCCTACCTTTTTACCTCATCTTTCAGCTGCGACCATATCTTTATAAAAAGTTCATTAAACTCTGGCTTTTTTCTCATTTCTGACATATCTCTAGGCCTAGGCATATTTACCTCAAATACATCTTTTACTCCACCAGGATGTCCAGACATAAGCATAATATGATCAGACAGAAAAATTGCTTCATCTATGCTATGAGTAATAAATACAACAGTTTTCCTATTACTTTCCCATATTTGAAGCAGTTCTTGTTGTAAAATAATACGATTTTGTTCATCTAAGGATGCAAAAGGCTCATCCATAAGCAGTATCTCCGGATCGTTAGCAAAAGCTCTGGCAATACTTACTCTCTGTTTCATACCACCAGATAATTGATGTGGAAATGCCTTTGCAAATTTCTCTAGTCCAGTTTTTATTACAAAGTCATCTACTACTTCTTTAATTTTATTTGATGGCAATCTTCTATTTTTCAAACCATATGCTATATTGTCCCAAACATTCATCCAAGGGAAAATTGCATGTTCCTGAAAAACCATAGAATTTAGTGGGTTGCTTTTATTATTGTGAGTAATCTCTAATACCCCTGATGTTGGCATTTCAAGCCCAGCAAGTACTCTAAGAAGAGTTGTTTTTCCACATCCACTAGGACCTACAAAACACCAGAATTCCCCTTCCCTTATTGTTAAGTCTACATTTTGAAATGCAACTACTTCAGATTTCTTTACTTTAAACTTCTTAGCTAAATTCTCCATTTCTATTTTCACTTTGCCATCATATGTTTTGCTTTTTAATGAATTTATTTCATTCATACTAATCATCCTCTTCAATCTTGTTTCCAAGGAATTATAATTCTCTCTATTTCATCAAGAGCTACTGTAAAAATATATCCAAGAAGAGACATCATAATAAAAGAGACAAACATCTCTGGAATATTAAATATTGAATAAGATTCCCATATACGATATCCTATTCCTTCAGATGCTCCATTCATTTCTGCTGCAACTATCAATAGTAATGCCATCCCCATGCCAAGCTTTAATCCAGTAAATATCATAGGAAGTGCACCTGGAAGTGCAACAGTCAAATAATAATCTTTTTTACTTGCACCATAGTTTTTCGCCACATCCATATATATTTTATCTAAATTAACTACTCCTGCAACTGTATTCATCAAAACTAAAAAAAAGGTTCCAAGAGCTATTACCACCATTTTTTCAAATTCTGTTAATCCAAGCAATATCATAATTAATGGCATCAACGCCAGTTTAGGTATTGGATAAGTCGCAGCAACAATTGGGTCCAGCATAATCTTCACTATTGGAAACAACCCCATAGTCAAACCAATAATAAGACCAGGTATTGTTCCGAGCAAAAATCCTCCAAAGATTCTATATAAACTTATTTTCAAATCAGAAAAGAGTATGCCGGTTTTTATCATTTCCCACAGTGTGACTAAAATTGTTGTAGGAGCCGGAAAAAATCTACTGTCAAGTGCATGTGTCCTAACAAGAATCTCCCAAATAATCAGTAACCCCAGCGGAGATAATACGGTTAGAATTCTAGTTTTTGATTTATTACTAAGCTTACTTTTGTTTTCCAGCTTTTTTTCTGTTTCAAATCTAACTATTTTTTCATCTACAATTTGCATTATTTATCAGTCCCCCTTGGTGTATTTGTACTCACCTATTTGTTTTAAAGCATTTTCTACATAGCTATTGTCAATCAACTTATTTACATCCGCTTCTTTTTTCACAAGACCACTTTGCATATACCACTTTTGGTCATTTATAACACCTTGTTTTAATACATATCCATTAGGATCTAATCCAGGTGGCTTCATTCTCAAGAAAATATCTGCTTTGTCTACAAAGGTATTTTTAGTTAAAATGTCTACAATCTTATCTCTATCTTTATCACCATATACTAATGCATCATTATAAGCTCTAACCCCTTGAAGATAAGCTAACATAAATTTGTTTCCTAATTCTTTATCTTTACAAAAATTAGGACTATACATAAGTACTGATATTTCTTCTCCTTTTGCATATTCATCTGGGTCTTTCCACCACTCAAGTATTCCTTCATCTACACCTTTAGTTATTAATGGCTCAATCTGCATTGTAGCATCTGCATTATTATTTGCTACAGCAGTAAGCATATCTGGGAAAGAATCAACTATTACAAATTTAACATCGTTTTTGGTTAAGCCGCCCTTTTCTAATGCTTTTTGTACAAAGAGCTCATTAATTGAACCAACTGAAGCAATAGCTATTCTCATTCCTTTCATGTCCTGGTAGGTTTTGTATTTTGCTCCTAATCCCTTTTTTAGCGCAATTTGAAAATACCCTTTACCTGGAACATTATGTCCCCCATCTGCTACCAGTTTGATGCCTATACCTTGGTTTGATGCATTGAATAAAGCTGCGTTTATTATTCCTCTACTTACATCAACTTGATTTGATACAATGGCAGAGAGCTCGTCTGCACCAGAATTAAATTTTACATATTGAATTTTTATTCCCTGCTTTTCGAAAAAACCTAGTTTATCTGCTAGTATTATTCCAGCCTCTGACGGAGCATTATCAAAGGCTACCTTAACTACCTGTAATTTCTTTCCATCATTCGTATCTGATTTATTATTAGTATTACCACAGGCTACAATAGAAACTGTCATCAGTGCCGTTACGAAAAAGGATAGAAATTTTTTTAACCTTTTCAAAAGTAACCACTCCTATTATTGATTCTCTTTAAGTTGGTTAAAAATTAATAACTTATTTTAATATATTCTACGGCTTAATAAAGTGTTACTAACCAGGTTATATAAAGTAAAATATAATAATATACTTATTATAAGGACAACTTGCCATTTGGCATAGTTTATTTTGTGTGCTAGAATATTATATGAAAGCAAATCATACGAGGGAGGGAATAATATGGATAGTTTAATTCCTTCATTAATAGGCGCAGCTCAGATTACACTTTTAGATATAGTTCTAAGTGGAGATAATATAGGGGTAATTGCTCTTGCAACTCGGAAACTTCCTCCGCATCTTGCAAAGAAAGCTTCAGCTATAGGAGTATTTGCTGCTGTTTTACTTAGAATTATATTTGCGTCACTTATAACCTATATTTTAATGATTGAGTGGCTTCCTATAAGATTAGTAGGAGGACTGTTGCTTATAAAAATAACATGGAATTTTATTAGACCAGACTGTGAAGAAGAAGATTGTAATGTAAACTCTTCTAATAAATTTATGGGCGCTATATGGAGCATTATCATAGCAGATGCTACAATGAGTTTAGATAATGTACTTGCAATTGCAGGTGCCGCACATGGAAATATTGCGCTAATTGTATTTGGACTTCTGCTTAATATACCAATTATATTTTTCGGAAGTCAGTATGTAGCAAAACTAATGAACAAGCATCCTATGGTTCCTTACATAGGAGGTGCAGTTCTTGCTCATACCTCTTTTAAAATGCTTTTAGAGGACAAGTTACTGCATACTTTTGTATCTAATTTTAGTATGATAAATATAATTCTTCCTTATGGCGCAGCATTACTTACAATCATTTATGGCTTCTATATAACTAAAAAGTCTACAACTTATAATTTTAGGGATTACAAAGAAAAAAAATTTAAAATATAGCTTTCAGTACAAATAAAAAACCTATACTCTTTATCCGGTGACTATAGTCTCTGAATAAAGAGTATAGGTTTTTTTATTCGTACAAATCTTTATATACTATTTTAAATACTTCTAAAGCCTCTTCAATTTTACCCTTTAAAAGCTCTTTTCGTTTTTCAAGTTCATCAGTACCTAATTCAGTTATAGTATATATCTTTTGAATTTTCTTTTTTGAATCATCCCATTTTCCAACTACCATTTTTTCTTTTTCTAACTTTTTTAAAATAGGATATATTCCTCCAGTACTTGGAATCCATCTTCCCTTAGTTCTCTCACCTATTTTATGAGAGATATCATTTCCATTGGTAGCACCTAAACTTAGCACATAAAGTACATAAATTGGCAGTAATCCTTTTGTAAATACCTGTCCTACAGCCTCATTCTCTTTCTTAACCTTTTTTAATTCCAGCAGCTTTCTTTTATATTCTTCATAAAGCCTTTTTTCTTCTTCCTTAATACTTTCGTCTATGCTAAATTTCCCCATAAGTATTACTCTTCCTCAAACAAAACTAAACCTACAAGACCAGGTCCACTATGAACTCCTGATACTGGGCTTATGCATCCTCCAAATATTGATTCTGTTACATTTGGATGCTTTGAGATTTCATTAAAAGCCTTTTGTGAATCCTCTAAGGAATATCCATGTAAGGCATAAAATCTACATTTCTTTTCGTCTAAAATTGCCTTTACAAGTTCCATAATCTTATTCAAAGATTGTTTTCTCCCTCTGACTTTTTCATGAGTATAATACTTTCCATCATTTATGTCTACTGAAACTATAGGCTTTATATTTAAAAGTTCTCCAATAGTTCCTGAAACCTTTCCTATTCTACCGCCCCTCTTTAGGTACTCTAATGTTCCAACTACAAAGAAAAGATGAACTCGTTTTCTTATAGAAGGCAAAGTCTCAACTATTTCTTCAAAGCTTTTTCCCTGCTCAATAAGCTTCCCGCATTCCTCCACTACTACGCCTTCACCCCATGATATTGATTTTGAATCAAATATGTGTGTAGTAATATTAGGATGATTTTCACTTGCTATCTTTATTCCATTATAAATTCCTGATAATCCTGAAGATAATACTATAGCTATAGCATGAGTATACCCTTCTTTTTCTAAGGTTTCGAATAGATTTTCCATATCCTCTAAAGCTGGCATAGATGATGTAGGAACTTCCTTATCTAAATTTTCATATACTTGCTCAGGCGTTATCTCAATCTTGTCCCTATACTCTCTGTCTTTATATATAATTCTAAAAGGAAGTACATTTATATTATACTTTCTTATTATTTCTTCATTAAGATCACTTGTTGTGTCCGTGATTAAAGCTATTTTACTCAAAGCTTTTTCCTCCTCTAATTTTAATTAAATTATGAAATTAAATCTAAATATTACTTCATTTACACAATCCTTACATAAATAATTATATCATTATATAAATGATTATCAATAGTGATAATCATCAATATTGATAACTATCACTATTGATATACTTAATAATATTTTAATCTTATTTTCGGTTTTAATTCCAAACTTTATTCAACAGTATCTACAAATTCCAAAAAATCTATTCTAGATTCAGTATTCAAACTATCAGAAAACAAAACTAATGCCAAGACTGAAATATTAGCAGGTTTCACAACTTACATAACTATGGCATATGCACTTTTAGTTATACCAAATATATTGAAGTTTTCAGGTATGAATGCTGCTGGCTTAAAAGGTGATGCTGCAGCAAGCCTTTCATCAATAAATGACCCCGTAGTTGCTTCTCTTTTTGTTGGTATGTGTTTAACTTCAGCAATAGGTACAATCATAATGGCCTTTTATGGTAACCTGCCTTTTGCAGTAGCACCAGGTATAGGACTTACTGCTTTCTTTTCCTATAGCGTATGTTTAACTCTTGGTTATTCATGGCAGCAAGCTCTTGCAGCAGTATTTCTTTCAGGTATTTTATTTATACTTATTACAGTTACTTCAATTCGAGAGAAGATAGTAGATTGTCTACCAGAAAACTTAAAAATAGCAATTACAGGCGGTATTGGTCTTTTTATAGCTTTGATAGGATTAAAAAGCGGAAGCATAATAGTAGCTAATCCAGCAACTCTTGTAGGCTTTGGGAGTTTTTCAAATCCTCATACTATACTTACCTTACTGGGAATAGTTCTTATGGGAGTTCTTATGGCAAGAAAAGTAAGAGGAGCAATGCTGATATCAATAATAATAACTACACTGGTTGGTATACCTATGGGGATTACAAATATATCAGGATTAAATATATTAAGCTCTCCAGCATCAATAGCACCAACTTTTATGGCATTTGATTTTAAAGGGCTTTTAAATCATAACGGTACAGGCTTTATCGGTGCATTAACAAGCATAGTGATGGTAGTATTAACTTTCAGTCTTGTTGACTTATTTGATACAATAGGAACCTTAGTTGGAACAGCACAAAAAGCTGATATGATCCTTCCAGATGGCAAAATTAAAAATATGAAAAAAGCCCTACTCGCTGACGCAATAGCAACAACTATAAGTTCCTTTTTTGGTACTACTACTACTGCCACTTATATAGAATCTACTGCTGGTATAGCCGAAGGTGGAAGAACAGGATTAACATCCTTAATAGTGGGAATACTTTTTGCTCTTTCAATATTCTTCGGTGGAATTGTAGGTATAGTTCCAGCAGAAGCTACAGCTCCTGCTTTAGTAATAATAGGTTCTCTTATGCTTAGTTCAGTAAAAGATATAAATTTTGACGATTTTACTGAAGCTGTACCTGTTTTCTTTACAATTTCAATAATGCCTTTTAGCTACAGTATAGCTAATGGTATTGCAGCTGGAATAATCTTTTATCCTATAATGAAGGTTTTTACAGGAAGACACAAAGAAGTTCATCCAATAATATATGTGCTTGCAGCACTATTTATTGTTAGATTTGTACTTCTTCCACAATAGATATTAAAAGGTATCTCAAGTAGTTTGAGATACCTTTTTTGCTTAATATGCAATAAAGAACAGTGATCACTTTTGCAATACACTGTTCTTTTCATCTATTTATACCCTCTTATAAATTCATCTATAAAATACCCAATTATGCCACCAGCGGAAGTCATAATAATAATAATGCTCTTAGCATCCTTTGTAACCATGGCTAATACAGCTCCTGCCAATAAGCCTGTACATAACCCCATTGCCATTCCTAAACATTCCATACCTTGTTCTTCTTTATTATTGCCTTCCACTAGTTTCCCCTCTCTATACCATAAATGTTCCTTTTCTAATAACCAGGTTAATAGTTAATTTGCCTATGCTTAAATATATACTCTCTTTAATATTTAATGCCCTTATTCCTATTTTAATTATAATAGAAATTAACTTTTTAAAAGTTAAATATTGATGAAAAATGGTTACAAAATGATTACAATTCGAAGATGTTCTTTTTTAAAGCTTCCCATAATTTTATTTTAAAAGATATTCCTCTACTTTTTATAAACTAATTATAAACAAATTATAAACTTTAAATAATCTCCTCTTTACCCAAATAAGTTATACTAGAAATCTATTTTATTCTCTATAATATACGCTGTTGCTATAAACATTAATATGAATAATATAACATTCAGAATCATTGCAGCTATATTAATTGGAATAGTACTTGCCGTATTTATTACAGATTGAACTTTTAGTATATCTAAATTATAAGTTTGAGGAAAAATGTCAACAATTATTTGTGTTATTTTAGCCACTATAATTGAAACAATAATAAATATTATAAATCCGCCCAATTTCCCTACCTTCTTCTTTTTAATCGCTACCTTGCTTAAAGCTATTGAAAAATAGATTGTAGTAAGTAAATATACATATTCAAATAAGCTGCTTACAATGCTTTCTGTGATAAACTTTGGACTTATATTTCTCATAATCAGTCCAAATTCAATGTTAAACTTACCAGTAGCATGAAAACTTATATAATTAAAAATAAATGCCACTGCTCCTATTATTAGTCCTTGAACTATAGATGTTATAAGCTTTGATCCTAAAATAGA
Source organism: Clostridium nitrophenolicum (assembly GCF_055391695.1). NCBI lineage: Bacteria > Bacillati > Bacillota > Clostridia > Eubacteriales > Clostridiaceae > Clostridium > Clostridium nitrophenolicum. Next base: position 2,748,731 of record NZ_AP042469.1, on the reverse strand, counting down.
ATATCCAGATTGAGGAAGTGAAAATAATAAATATCCACTATCTTCATACAAATCTCTACTGAATAATCTTATATTCCAAATAAATACTACTACTGCTGCTGCAAAGCTTATTAAAAATGAACAAAATATCACAGCCTCTTGTGGCCATGTATTTATTCTAGTGAATAGAAGTACATTGAGAGCAGCTATTGCACCAATCATTATAATAAAATCCTTATAGTAGCCCTTTAATTCATACTTTATTAAATTAAACATTACTTAAATACCTCCCTATATAACTGGTCTATAGACATCCCCTTTTCATTTCTAAGCTCTTCAGCGTTACCGCTTAATACAATTTTCCCCTCTGAAATGAATGCAACGTCATCAAATAGCCTTTCAATATCATTGACCAAATGAGTAGTTATAATTATTGAACTATCTTCACTATAATTATCTAGTATAGCATCAAGTATTTTTTCTCTTGTTGTAGGATCCACTCCTCCTAAAGGTTCGTCTAATATATAAAGTTTTGCTTTTCTTGAAAGTACTAGTGTTAAATATAGCTTTTCACTCATTCCTTTTGACAATGTTGGAATTTTGCTGTTGATATCCAGATTCATAAATTCTAACAACTCTTTTGCTTTTTTTTCATCAAAATCCTCGTAGAAGTCTTTAAAGAATTGTATAGCATCTTTTATTTTCATCCATTTAAATAAATAATCTTTATCTGGTAAATATGACACCATTGATTTTGTATACACACCAGGCTTATGATCATCTATCAGTATTTCACCACTGGTAGCTCTCAAAAGTCCTGCAGCAATTTTTAAGAATGTTGTTTTACCACTTCCATTAGGCCCCAAAAGTCCAACAATCTTACCTTTTTTAACCTCTAAATCCAACCCATCTAGAGCTTTTTTATTAAAGTAACCTTTTTCAAGCTTTACAGCCTTTAATATAGTATCCATTACATATCCTCCTTAACTTTCTCCTCAACTATCTTTAGAATTTCCTCTGAGCTAAATCCGATATTTTTCATCCCCATTAAAAAATTATCTATAATCTCTTTAGACATTTCTTTTTTTAATTCTTTAATCATACCTTCATCCTCCATAACAAAAGTCCCCATCCCTCTTTGTGTATAAGTTATCCCTTCTCTTTCAAGCTCTTGGTAAGCCCTTTGAAGAGTATTTGGATTTACCTTCAGCTCTGCAGCCATATCCCTTACAGAAGATAGTTTATCTCCTGGATTCAGTCTTTTAGTAACTATGTCCCTTTTAATCAAATTCATTATCTGTACATATATAGGAACCTTTTGATCAAAGTTTAGACTCATCTTCACACCTCCATTTAATTGTTATATTGTTTTAGTGTTCTATATGAATAGTACACTAAAACAATATATATGTCAATACACTTTTACATCATTTCCAAATTTTTTATAAAATAAAAAGGTTTTAGGAATTTACCCAAAACCTTCATATTAATTTAAATTTTAAATTTTTTAACTAATACATTTAAATCACTAGAAAAACCTTCGAGAATATCAGATGCTGCAACTACCTCTTCAAGTCCTGCGGATTGCTCTTCTGTAGATGCACTAACCTCTTCCGTAGTAGCGGCTATTTCTTGGGATACAGATGAAACTTCCTGTATTTTTGATATAACTAATTCTTTATGATTATTTATTTCGTTTAATGATTTATCTACAATTTTAATGCTATCCTCTAATTCTATAATAGATCCTGCTATATGCTCAAAGGCCTTTTCAGTAATAGTGACACTTTCTCCAGTTGCTTTATCTAAAGACATTGAATATTCAACCTTTAACAATAGATCTGAGATACTTGCTTTTATTTCATTTGTTACTTTATTTATCTGAAGTGCAGACTCAGCTGATTGCTCTGCTAGTTTTCTAACTTCACCAGCTACTACAGCAAATCCTTTCCCAAGCTCTCCGGCTCTTGCAGCCTCTATACTTGCATTTAATGCTAAAAGATTAGTTTGCTCTGTTATCGCAGTGATTGTTTCAGTAATAGTACTTATCTCATTAGATTTTTCAGCTAAATCTTTAATTTTTCCTGAAACTTCTCTACTGGACTTTGAAGTTAAAACAAATTTATTACTTAGATCTTTAATTATCTTAGTTCCATTTTCGGTAGAATTTTTAACTCCCTTTGATATTTCCACCATATTTTGCGCCCTAATAATTGATTCCTCTACTTCACTTTCAAGCTGAATAATCAAATTTTGACTTTCTTCCATAGCTTCTGCTTGTTTACCAGCACCACTAGCTATTTCTTGAACTACTTTAGATATTTCTTCTCCGGCAGTGTTGGACTGCTCGGCTATTGTTTTCAGTGTGCCTGAAGAGGATCTTATATCATCAGATACTTGATGTATGTTGCTTAATATTGCCACCATTTCATCTTTTACAGTATTTATTCCTTTAGTAATTCTATCTATTTCATGAATAGCTATATTATTATCTATATTCTCTGTAAAATCTCCATCTTTCATCTTTTCTAGGGTCTTCTCTAAACTAACCACAGGCTTCGTTATCAATCCAGCTATTAGATTACCTATAAATAATGCAGCTATTAAAGATGCTAAAGAAATTAATAATATCATATTTCTTGCACCGTTAACTCTATTTGTAAGTTCCGATTTTGGTATAAATGCAGCAGCTATCCATCCAGTTGAACTATCTTTAGTTGTAGATATCAGATAACTTGTTCCATTTATAGTATCTTCATACATCTCCTCTTTATTTGATATAACCTTTGGTATCCAATTTAACTCCTTAGAAGTCTTATTTAAAATTGTCTTATCTTTGCTTCCTATAACTGTTCCATTCTTATCAAATAAAACAATATAACCTTTTTCTCCTACTTTTTTTTCCTGTACCATCTTTGAAATATCATCGAGCTTTATGTCTATTGCTGATACCCCTACCATTTCTCCACTTGAAGAGTCTTTTACCGTCTTAGCAAAGGTTACCATAAATGTGCCCTTCTTTAAGCTATCTTCATAAGGATCTGTAAGTATAACCTGTCCTTGTTTATTAACAGCATCCTTATACCATGGTCTCTGTCTCGGATCGTACCCAGCAGGAAGATCCTGTTTGGGCATTACCATGAAAACTCCATTAGCAGTTCCTATGTATGCATTACATATGCTTTTGTGAGATTGAACAATTCCATCTAAAGTAACTGAAAGCTTCTGAGCACTCTGAGGATCTTTTATTATAGATTGTGCGTCTGGATTTACAGTAAGCATGTCCACCATTTCCATGTTGCCCTTAGTTTCCTTGTCTATGACACTCATTATTTCTGACAAATTACTTTTAAGTAGAACATGTAAATCCTCTTTAAAGGTTTTTGTTTGCGAAGTATAACTGAATATTCCGACAATCAAAAGTGGTATAACTGCAGAAGCACACAGTAAACCTACAATGACGCCCTTAATACTTCTTTTTTTTGCCATTGTTGCTCTCTCCTTTTTCTGAATGTAATAATGAATTTAATTTTTTATATAATTTCATTTGTAAGATAATTATAACACAAGCTTATATATTATGGCACAATTATAATTTAATTTTATAGCTTTTTTCTCACATTTATCCAATCAAAGCTAAGCATTATATTTATCATAATTCCTTTTCTTAACTCTTCAGAATTTTTTTATATTAAAACTTTGTATTAAATTTAATTTAAGTGTTAAACTTTAGGTGAGAGTATTACTTCTTCAACAGATTCTCTATTTATACTAAATTTGATTTACAGGAGGTTTTATAATGGGTAAAATATTAGGACATTTTATTATGCCTCATCCACCTATATTAGTATCTGAAGTTGGTAAAGGAGAAGAGTTAGATGCAGCTTCAACTATAGATGCATGTTTTAATGTTGCAAAGGAAATAAGCGAGCTAGAACCTGAAACAATAATAATTATAACCCCTCATGGGCCTATGTTCAGAGATGCCATAGCATTAACAGATAGCAACCACATTTCCGGTGATTTCGGAAATTTTAATGCACCAGATGTAGAATTCGATATAACAATAGATCTAAATTTAACTGAAAGTATAAAAAATTATGCTCATGGAATGGGTGTTCCTATAATTGCTATAAATGAGGATATTGCAGGAAGATACAATATCAGCCATGAGCTTGACCATGGAGCAATGGTACCCCTATATTTTATAAATAAAGAATATAGTAATTATAAATTAGTTCATATTACTTATGGCCTTCTATCAGAAACTGATTTATATAAATTTGGAATGTCAATAAAGCAGGCCGTTGAGCTATCTAACACTAATGTTGTGGTAATAGCCTCTGGTGACTTATCCCATAAACTCAATGATAAAGCTCCATATGGTTATAGTCCAGAAGGAAAAGTCTTTGATGAAAAAATATTAGATCTTCTTAAATCTGGAGATGTAATGGGCGTATTTGATATGGATAAAGATATGATTGAATCTGCTGGAGAATGTGGTTTAAGATCTATTGATATTTTACTTGGTACCATGGAAGGAAGAAAAATTAGTGGTGAAATACTATCCTATGAAGGTCCTTTTGGCATAGGCTATGGAGTTATGAGGTTTAATGCAGATGAGATGAATGATAAAAATTACTTAGAAAAAATTATAGATAAAAGAAAAAGTGCTATGAAAAAAATAAGAGAGAATGAAGATAAATATGTTAAACTTGCACGGGAAACACTTGAGCATCACGTTAGAACCGGGGAAACAATAGCTATGCCAGGTTATGTAACGGAGGATATGTTAAATGAAGAGCGAGGTGTATTTGTCTCACTAAAAAAAGATGGCGAACTTAGGGGATGCATAGGAACTATTTTCCCAGCTTATGAAAATACTGCAGAGGAAATAATCAAAAACGCAATAGAAGCTGGCGAAAGAGACCCTAGATTTTCACCGGTAGAAGAAGAAGAGCTGGATGATATAATTTATTCTGTAGATGTATTGATGCCTCCTGAAGAAGCCTCTCGCGAGACTCTAGATCCTAAAAAATATGGCGTTATTGTTCGAATCGGAAGAAAAACAGGACTTTTATTGCCTGATTTAAGCGATGTAGATACTGTTGATGAACAAATAGACATAGCTTTAAAAAAAGCAGATATAAATCCATTGGAAAACTACAACATTGAACGTTTTGAGGTTATTAGGCATAAATAAAAGGAGATAAATATGAAAAAGGAAGCGCTTTTTTATACAATAGACAAAAATGGTAAAATCTTATGTGAACTTTGTCCTCAAAGATGCCATATAAAAGAAGGCGGAATTGGCTTTTGTGGAGCAAGAAAGGTTGAAGATGGAGTATTATACACCTTAAACTATGGAAATATAAGCTCAGCAGCTATGGACCCTATTGAAAAAAAACCTCTTTATCATTTTAGACCGGGAAAGTTTATTTTGTCCGTAGGAAGTTTCGGCTGCAATTTCAGATGCGGCTTTTGTCAAAACTATTCAATCTCACAAACACAACCTAATACACAGTATTTAGCTCCTCAGGAATTGATTGACCTGGCATTAAAACAAGAAAATAATACTGGCATAGCCTTCACATACAACGAACCATCAATATGGTATGAATATATTAAGGATGTATGCGAAAAAGCTAAAGATAAAAATATAGACTTGGTTTTAGTGAGCAATGGTTATATAAGTGAAGAGCCACTTGAGTCATTGCTTCCTTATGTAAGTGCTGCAAATATAGACCTTAAAGCTTTTGATAATAAGTTCTATAAAGACGTTTGCGGCGGAGATGTGAAAATAGTAATGAGAAATATAGAAAAGATGCATGACAAATGTCACCTTGAAATAACTACTCTTTTAATAGAAGGATATAACGATTCAGAGGATGAGGTTAGCAAATTATGCAAATGGATAGCAGATTTAAATCCTAACATACCTCTTCATTTATCAAGATATTTTCCTTCGTATAAATTCGATGCTCCAGCCACTTCTTTAGAAAGAATGAGTTTATGCAGAGATATAGCAAAAGAGTATCTTAATTATGTATACGTAGGAAATGTTCAAGATGAAGATAGAAACACTTATTGTCCTAAATGTGGTGAACTTTTAATTAAACGCACTTTGTTTGATACAGAGGTGTTATTAGATGATAAGACTTGTCCTTCTTGCAAATATGATATTAACATAACTCTTTAAAATGGCTACTTAAACACTTTTAAAGATTGTGCAAAAACCCTATGCGCGGCATAGGGTTTTATTACACTTTCATTTAATTATTCGGTTTTTATTTAGTTTTAAATTGTTTACTCAGTTCTGTTACATTACCTGCTAATTTATTACACTCTTCTACATCACTTTCGCTATAGAAATTGACTACACCACCTGAAATAACATATTGGCCTTCTTTTGATTGTAAAAATTCCAGATATTTATCCATTGCTGCCACAAGAGATTTTGCTGAATTTAATTCTTTCATATCCTTATCATAGTTTTCTTTTCTTAGAGCGTTGTAATCATTTATTAATTTTTTTTCAAATTCAGTATCTATCCCCTTATACTGTCCTAGCTTCTTATCAATATTAGTTTTATTCTCTTTTATACCTGCTTCATATTTAGCAAGTGAACTGTTTAAACTGCTTATTTTTTTTCTTGATTGCTCTATTGCAGCTGGGCTTCCTATAAATTCATTGGTACTCATGTTATTTTTAAACATATTTGAATCTAATTCTTTTTTAAGGTTCTTATCTAATGAAATAATTTTATCAACATCCTCATTTGCAATGTTTACTAATGGAGCAAGCTTTCCATAGTCCTTTTTTTCTGCAGGATTTGTTTTAACAGCAGTGTTATCTATTAACTTTTGGGATATTGATATTATATATTTTTGAGCTGCCTCTTCTTTTTGATCTTCTATTATTTTAAATCCATATATGCTCATTGCAATTATAACAAGGATACCAGCAATAGTGGCTAATCTTGTCTTTCTTTTACTTTTTTTATTGCTTGGTTCTATTTCTGTGTTTGCTAAATCATTATTAAAATCTTGATTCATTTTATAACCCTCTCTTTTAATCCTTTTTCTTTTCTAAGTCACATGATGTTGCAGATATTTCTTCTGCTGTTTTCATATTAGAATTAATTAAATTATTGCCATCTATATTTGAAGCATTTTCTTCAATATCAGAAGATTTCTTTTTAAATTTACTGATTATTTTCTTAAAAAGTCCACCTATGCCTAATATAACTATTATCCATATTTTCTTAAGTATAAGTAATAGTTTAGCAAGTAACCCCGTCTTTGCTGCCGCTGCTCCAGCACCACCTGCAATTAGTGCTGTCAGACCTAATTCAGAAACTTTATCTCCCTTTATATAGTCCGTATATTTTTTACCCTCTTTATAAGAGTATTTGCTAATTATAGTATCTAATTGAGGTTTCACTTTTTCCATTTCATCTTTACCTGCAACTAAAGTAACTTCAGTTACTCCACCACGTCCAAGAATTCTTACATTATAATTTACTATTTTTTCACCTTCACTGTTACTCAAAACTGACCAAACTAAATTATGAGTCTTATCATCATAGTGTGGTTTTTCATCCCATCCAATTATATCTAGTGTAGGAGTCCCTTTTTGTTTTCTTTCCTCATTGTCTTTTTCTGTTCCTTTTTTTATCTCTTCTAATAATTTGTCTGCATTTATTTTTTTGGCATCATTATCCCTTACATATCCTATAGGATCAAATTCAAATAAAACAAACCAGTTTTGTGTAGTATCTTTTGAAAAAACTATTCCTTGTTCTCTTCCAGTAACGGAATTATCCATTTGTTTCATCAATTTTTTTGCATCTTCGCCATTTGCAAAAACATATTCATCAGGCAAATCTAGCTTTGCTAAATCGCTTCCAACATCCACAGTCTTAGGCCCTTCTATCCATTTTATATCTGGTTTAGCAGTATTATTTGCATATACATGATGTGTATTAAATACAATAGAAATTAATATTAGTAATAAGTATGATAACTTTTTATACATAAAGTGTCCCCCCGTTATTAATAATTTAAAGTTCTTTCTTACTTCAATCCATCAAAGAAATCAAGTTCTGATAGATCATTTTCAAAGGCAAAATATTTTTTCTAAACTATATATAAGTATTTTCCCCTTTTTATTATAGGTAAAGGCACTTACGGAATATGAAACCATTGGTATTTGTTTTTTTATGCTGACCTCTATATCCCCCCTTTTTTTTGCACAATAAACAAACCTCTATTTTCATAAAATCCTTATGAATATAGGGGCATTTATATAACTAATTCTATAGATTAGATATTTAAATTATGCACACACCTTTGGCCTTTGATATATTTAATATTTTTTTAAATTTAATTAAATTCTGCCTTTAGTTCCATTTTATCACATATTTTATACATATTCAACAATATTGTATAAAATATGATCATATAAGTTAATATGTAAAATAATTCGTAATATTATTATGAATTACCTGACTAATTCAGATCTTCTCTAAGTACATCTGAATTAGTTCTACTTTTAAGTGTTATATCCATTGTATTTTCCTTTAAACTATACATTTACTAAAAAATAAAAACTTCTCAAGAATTTTTATTTTTTCCACTGTCTACTTGACAGGGTGCAGTTCAGTTCATCGGCGTTAACCTTTATTATTATTATGATGATATATAATTCCCAATATTAACAGAAGCTGTTGTCCAATCTTTCCTTAGTTTTTCTCCCTTCAATTCTGCTATTAGTTTTTCTAATTCGTCAAATCTAACTGCTACAAATATTTGAATATATCCTGCCTCCTGCCCACTTATTTTCCTAAATAATTCAGTGGAGGAGTGTGAAAGAATTGAGTAATTTCTATAATTTTTTCTAGTATTACTAGGATTATTTTTATTGCTAGTGGTAGAGTCGTTTATTCTGCACTGGGTAGCTCCGCCACTTTTCTTATCTTAGGCGGTGCAAAAGAAAAGGTCTCAACAGAGAATATATCTCCATTAAGACCTATTACACTAAAACTGTCCAATATTATATTCATTGCTTTTTCAATCTCATTTAAAATTTCTTTATCAGATTCATCAAATTGGGATATCTTCTCTTCTAAACTATACTCTATTAATTCAAAAAACTCTTTATGTTTTAAGTACGATATTCTTATATTGGTCTTAGCTATAATACTGTATAAATTTTTCTTTTGAAGGGATTCCTTCGTCAATAGGGAACTCTACTTGTATCAATTTTGTTTTTTTCTCCAACTTGTCAATGAATAGTGCATAAAAGTCACTAAAGGTTGGATATGAAAATAATCCATAACCCATTTTCGCTATGACTTTGTTGGCTTCTCTTATTTTCTCAGGTAAAAATTCATATTCAAACTCTCCTAACTCCTCAAGTTCTTCTTGTGGAGCTAATTCAATGTTGTGATTAAACTCATAATCTAAAATATAGTTCACGATCTCATGATCATGCTCGCCTTTATAATCAAGACACAGAAATCTCTTCGTAGAGATTCCATGTTTTAATATGGCCTCGTGTAGATTTATCGCCTCTGAATGATCTAAAATAGTTTGTACATCTTTACTGTCTTCAAATATGAGCTTTATGATATCTTCACCAGACATGTTGATTACCTCCGATTATCATTATTTAAACAATTCATCGTGTTTGTTGGGTATATATCCCGGATAGTTCTTGCGATAGAAGTTGTCTATGAGGCGCAGAAAAGGGTCCCATTCCGGATAGGGCTCTGGATCTCCTATCGCCATTTTTGCTTCTGGCGTATTCATTAATAAATCGTCAAATTGTTTGGGAACGGCTAAACTTAGCTTATTTCTTACATGTATAAGGAACAAAATTTCAAAGGGATAGAATGCATATTTAAAGTCACCAAATTCAACTGACTGACCTATTTCAGAGGCTAATATTGAATGAAACAATGACATTTTATTAATCAAATCTCTGAGTTCTTCCACATTGCAAGTTGACCAGCGCTCCAATACTTCTCCATAAATGTCCAGTTCTTCAGGTATTAAGCTACATTCAAGTCCTAATTCCTGAAACTTTTTTTTCACAACGAGATGTAACTTTTGATTTGTTCCTGCAATTGTTTTATTTCTATATTGCAAATATAACTCCAGTAAAAACCATATATGTTTATTCCAATTGTTTGCGTCTAGTTTACTTTCACCAATATGATCCACAATAAAATCAAACAACATTGTTTCTTCTTTCTCCCACCCAAACAATGTGAAATGAATTAAGGCTGTGATGACTTCCCTAAAAGTGTATTCCGGCATCATATCAGGATACCGAGTTCTATAGACATCTTGCACCATGCACTGATAAAACACTACCATTTGAACTTTTTTTAATTGTTCTATCCCATTCCCACCATTAATTAACACATCATCTTTCCATTTTGATAGGTAATATGAGGATATTGTGCTTAGATCTATTAATAAAATATGATCCTTCTCTATGTCATTCAGTTCGACAATATTAATAATTTCACTTTTGTTCTCTTCATATTCTTCTTCGGCATCTTCTAACATAATCCCATCATTAAAATTTTCACTGTATCTTTTAAATGCCATTTTAAATTTTTTAGGGTTTAACATAATTGCGCACCTCCAAATTAATCTATTGCTTTAGTCCAATCTTTTATTTTCAACTCATCTACACCGAATCCAGTTTTAGTTATCTTAATTTTTGTTTCTACTCTGATATAATCCAGTTGCAATCCAGGATTCATTTTTTTAATCTTTTTTAAATTTTTCAGAAAATCCTTATACCTCTTATCTCCATCTTCCATCATTTTTTCGAAGTATTTCTCACCGCCCAATTTTTGTTCATCAGAATAGCTAAACTCACCCTTCCTTGATGCCTTCGATTTAATCATCGTTAACTTTGGTGGTGGTCCCTTCGATAAAAATGCCCCATCTATACCGTTTCTACCTGATTGGAACATTGATGAAACGTCAGCACCTAAGTTATTATCCATTGCTACTTTCTTAGCCACTTCTTCACCAAAATCACCTTCATCGTGATAAAAATATTTAGAATTATCGATTTTTCTTTCGTACGTTTTTGCAGCATCTAAGTCAAAGTTATCACTAATATCAACAAACTTACTTTCTATGGTATTATCTTTACCTGTCTCCTTGTTTACATCTTCAGCATCAGCTTTACCAGTCCCCTTAGTATCATTAGTGTCAATATTTTTATCAAAAGAACTCTTACCTTTTTCTGTCATCTTAGAAATCTGATTCTTAAAGTATGATGTTTCTTCTGGTGGATTATTAGCATATATACGTCCTATATTAGTCTCCACTTGTTCTTCTAAGCCAAGAGCTTTTCTAACATTATACCTTGCTTGATTAATAGCATTTACGCCATCATCTAGCTTTGATGCACCTGCTCGTAATAAGTCATCAACTTTATTATCAATCCTAGCAGTTACCTCATTAAACTTATTAGCTGCTCTATCCACCAGATCTTGAGCACTATTCTTTATGCTAGTTACTACATTATCAACCTTATTTGCTGCTTTCTCAAACAATTCTCTGCTAGTCTTACTAAATGCACCTAATATATCATCTGCTTTTCCAGATACTTTACTTAATATATTCTTAGCACCACTAGATAAATTACTTAGTACTTTTCCAATAGATTTAGTTACATAAGGTGAAACCTTTGATATAAGTTTTCCTGCTCCATGTAATAGTCCTCCTGTAGCAGCTCCAATAAGTCCATCAAACAATGTTTGCTTTAAGCTAAATTTTCCATCTATTGCTTGATTTAAAATGCTATCAACCATGCCATTTATTCCACCAAATGCCATGACTCTGCCTACACTGCTAAAGCCTCCAAAAGGACCAAATATAGCTCCAGATACTGCACCTGTAAGAGCTCCCTTTAGGGCATTTTTTGCATATGTTCCCAGACTGCTTTGCGTACCATTCATCTTGTCAGATATTGCAGTACTTACTACTGCACATGCTGCACCTATACATGTCCCAATAGCAGCCCCTAATAATACTGCTCCTACTCCACAAGTAACTACAACAGCGGCAACTGCTACTGCTGCTAATACGCCTACTGCTAATCTTCCCCAACTAAATCCTTTCTTCTCTTGTTTTTTCTCTATCTTTTGGCCTGCCTTTGGTTCATCATCAAATGGAGGATATGCTTCTCTATCACTTCCATTTTTTATTACATTATCTCCTAAAAAATGAAACTCATTTTCTATTGAAAAACCACTTTGTGTACCTGTTTTGGCTGCAAGTATCTGACTTTGCGCTTTTATACTTACACTTTGTGGTGTTTTTATTATTATTTCACCATCTGCATTTAAACTTAGTTTTTTAGGACTTTTAAGGGTTACTCCAACATTATCATCAAAACTTATACTAAGGGGCTCTTTTGATCCACCTTTTATATTTACTGCACCTGGAGTCATTTCTATTTCGCTGCCATGTTCTGTTCCAAAATATCTTTTAGTTGTATCTGATGTTTTAGCACAGCTGCTTCCGTTTTTTCTTACACAACCTGTTACAATTGGTACTTCGCTGCTTTCATTCGAAAAATAAAGTCTTGCACTTGTTCCAACTATGGGCATTGAGTACATTGCATTTCCTGTAGGTGGTGCATATGGAAACCAGACGGCTTCTTTATTTTGTCCTTTGTCTATATCAAGATGAAGTTTTACCTTTTCACCTTCTACAGCCGCAACTTTTCCCTCAAGAGACCCTCCACTTAAAAGTGAATTATAAATTTTTGTTTGCCATATACCGTTTTTTCTACATAAACGATATTTATAAATTACTTCATCCTTTAAAGCATAAGCTGAATATTGATTTACATAAAGTTCCTTATTTTTAAACCGTATGTTATCTCCAACTTCATACTTTTCTCTTCTTTCTATTTCATAATAAAAGTAATCTGTATCGTGTCCTGCTTCAATTCCACCTGCTTCATGAAATCTTTTTAGATTCTTATGAGCTTTATAAAAACCCATATCTTCTATTTCATAATTTGCTTTAATTGGTCTCCCAAAATAAAACATATTACGTGTTTCCATTATATCACAAAATAATTCTGAATTTAACTCACTAGCTATTCTCTTTAAAAAGTTCCAATCAGTTTCTTTGTATTGGAATAATGTCTTTCCTATTGTTTGTCCTTCTGCTGTGCATTGAGTAAAACTATAACCTGAATAATCCTTTAAAAGTATTCCTATAAGCTCATCATATGTCATATTAGCATTTTGAAAGGATCTGCTTTTTTCCTTTATATCTAGCTCAAAGCTTGATGTAAGTGCTTGTATTTCTAAGTAATAAACTCCGTTGACATTACTTGTCTTAATGTTTTGCACTATCCCATTAAATAATATCTTACTTTTACTTTCCTTTACTACATTAATATTTACAGGACTTTCATTACTTGCATTTTCATCTTCTGTTTCTTCATAAATACATATTTTATCACTAGTAGACGCATTTATAGCAGACTGAAAATTAATTGAATCATCTATTAAACATTTTAAATATAAATATCCATGTTCATTAGGTTTATTATCAATTCTTATGTCTTCTATACGTAGTAATTGATAAGGAGATTTAACTCTTAGTGCATGAAGTACCCCCATTTACTTTCTCCTTTCCTATTTTATTTACTCTTTCTCTTGACCATTTGTTTCAAATTTTATTTTCCCTCCATATTTACATATAAGCACTGAATCTGTTGTAAGAGCTGGTTCTCCTTCAACTAATGTTTCTTCTTTTACATTCATCCAGTCTTTTAATATTTGTACGCAGCATTTCTTTCCTTCAATGGTTTGTCCATTTTCTGCTATTAGACAAATGTTTCCTCCATTAGATGGGCATCCACCATTACATATTCCAAAATAGCTTATGTTATTTTCCTTCCTATCGGTTTTATTCATCATAGGTTTCTCAGCTACATATGAGCCATGACTTACTGGAAGATTTATTTTTCTAGCATGGGTTCCTTTGTCACATCTCATTTTTGCTCCTCTTTATTATTTTTTTATCCATAACAAAAAGACTAACAGCAGAATCACTATCCACTGTTAGTCTTAATATAAAATAATTTAACAACCTAAATTAATATAAACTATTTATAAAGTGTGTAAAAGAATCATCTATATAATATATTGTCTTTCTTTGAAGATTTTCTAATGTATTATATCTTAAAATTTCTTCTTCAAACTCATCTAAGTTTTCTTTTGTTACTGCTATCTCATGATACCAAAAAACTATTCTAGGATTTATTTCGCTTTCACTGTAGTCAAAGCAAATATAATTTCCACTTGGATCACAACCAAATGGGATAACTTTATTAGGTAGCGCTTTTTTTATACACGAATATACTTCCATAATATTTTCCATACTTTCTTCATTAAAAGATAAAAGCCCAGCAAATATTTTTTGATTATTTCCTAAATCAAAGCAATTAGGTTCTGCATTAGCTCCATGATTATAAATGGCACATTCTATATAATCATTGGGGAATTGAATTCCAAATTCAATTCCTACTTTCTCTATATATTCTCTACTAATTTCTTTTTCAGTGTATTTCCACTTAATTTTAGACATTATTTTATTCCTCCGCCCCATAGTTCTTTTCCACCTAAGTGTCTTGCAGAATCATGTACATTTACTAATACTAATTGCATTTTTCCAGATACTTGATGATGATGCCATCTTAATCCATCTATTCTATATTCCCCTGAATTTATCTGTTGCAGTTGTTTTTCATTAAATATTTCCTTTTCTATAGTTCCATTATTTATTGCTTCCTTTAACTGTTTAACACACTCATTAAATTGTATTTTATCTGGTTCTAAAAATAAACTTTTATCTAACTTTAATTCAAATTTAATGTTATCTCCATTAAATATTGGAAAACCCAAAACATCATATTTTATGTTCATATTATGGCCTCCTACTCGCATAATTAATTTTGTAGGTAGTTTTAATTGAATTTCCAGTAATTAAACTTGCTACAAAATCAAAAAATTACTGAAAACTTTAAAGACAGTATAGAATTACTCCTAAACATCAAGATTTATATTCGGAATAGGCCTAGGGATATTCAAGTTCTTATTAGTGCTATGGTGTTGATGAATTACAAATTAGTGAGAATCCTATACCAGTTCTTTTTAATATATTCAAAAGGTGGTAATACCATGGATAACACTTTAAGAACTACTCTATTTATTAGTATAAATGTTAGTTCAAAATCAAATTATTTCTTTGCTTTAGATTTTTTCGACAAAAAACTTTTATCATTTAGTGTAAAAAACAACCTTCCTGGCTCTGAATAAATAGTAGTCAGTATTTTAACATATCTAAAATAACTTAACACACCTTACGATTGCTATGGAATCAGCTTCATTCTATAGTTGGCACATAACTAATACACTCGCTAATAACGAAGTTTTAGTCTGGTTTAAACCTAAAATTTACTGTCTATTGTACATACAAGAATTCTTTTGTTGATATAGATAAAATCGCTCCAAAGGATGCTTTTGTCATTGCTGACTTTGCTAAAGTAGGTAAAATAACTACTTCCCCTTGGAGCGGAGGAAAATATATCATATTACAGAGACTTACTAGATGGAGACTTCATCTAATAGAATATAAGTCGCGAAAACCTTATACCCTATCAAATACATTTTTAAAGTTTAGTGAACTAGCTGTACTTGATAAGGAAGAAAATCCATTTTCAAATACATTTGGAACCTCATCAATAGCAATTCTAACTGACTTCATGTCTATCAAAGAGATTGCTAATGCAAGTATCGAATATTTAGTAGCTTTTTTAGCAAAAAAAGTAAGAATCGATTTTCTAATCCCAAATCAACTGCTAAATTATTACAAAAGGCAGCTAGAGACTCTTATCGTTTAGATAAAGCTATTGAAAAAGCAGTTAATCGAATTAATAATCTCAATTTCAATTCTACTATCAGTCACTGGCATTGACCCTATATATGCAGCGTGTCTACTAGCTGAATTAGGCGATATACCTAAATTCAATAATCAAGTTTCTGTCGTTAAATATGCCGGTTTAACTTGACGTAAAAAGTAATCTGGTAACTTCACTGCGGATAATACTTTCCTTATTAAAACGGTAATAACTATTTACGTTATTACATTGTAGAAGGTTCCGCTAGCGTTATTAAATTTAATAAAAATTATCTTGATTATTTATTATCATAAAATGTATGATAACTCCTTAATACATAAAAATAAAAGAACACTTTCACTAACTGGTCGTAAACTTGTTAGATTGATTTTTGCTTTACTACACAATAATCAGCTTTATGCTTCTAATGAGGTAATTGGAAAATCTATAATTTAATATTTTTTGGAAATTTACCTAACTTAATTACCAATTAAAAATTAGTAATTAAGTTAGATTTATTAAAGTTACTCTTTTTTAGATAAACCAAACTTTAAAATTTCCAATTTAATTAAAAATTTATCTTGACGCGTTACCAGTCTTCTTATATTATTCTTCCTCATATAGCATATTCAAAAACTCATCAAAAGAATTTGCTACAAATTGTAAAGTTTTACGTTGTAATACTTGTATAGCATCTTTTTCAGATTCATATTCATCAATATCTATTCCAGAGTCCTCCCAATCACCATCAATTATATCTAGTGAGACACAGTTATCTTGATTTAGAAATACTATTCTAGGACTCACTAAGTTTTCTTCATAATCAAAGCATATATAATTCCCACTTGGATCATCTGCAAAAGGGATTACACATGGAGGAATTGTTCCATACTGTTCATCAGTTTCATTAACATAACACTCTAATAATGTATAACTATGACGCTTAACATAATCAAGAAATTTACCAAAGACTCTTTCCACACCTTCAACATTAAATAGCTTTTGAACAGGTCTTGCTCCATGATATTTTATTACACATTCTTTATATCCCTCTGGAAACTTAAATCCTACTCTCTTTTCAACTTCCTCAATTAGCGCTCGATCTAGTAGCTGATCATCATAAATATTCCATTTAATTCTTTCATTCATATAATCATCTCCATATATATATTATACTTATCTATTTTCATTGCCCCCTCCCCATAACGCTTTTCCACCAGTATGCTTTGCTGGGTTATGAGGAATATCTTTTACTAGCTGCATTCTACCAGTAACTTGATGATGATGCCAAATATATCCTTCAATTCTTTCATCCCCGTTTTTAATTTGTTCCAACTGTTCAGCTGAAAAAATACTGCTATCTATTTCTCCTTTTTCTATTGCTTCTTTCAATTGTTTAGTAGATTCCTTAAATTGGACATTATCACTTGCTGTATATAAGCTTTCTTTTAAATTACCTTCAAATACCTTGTCACCATACTCAAATATAGGAAATCCTAAAACATCTCGTTTAACACCCACTTTATCCACTGTACCTGCATATTTCTGATTTATTAAACGAGCACCTTTTCCATTGTTTAAATAGTTTTCAAGATTAGTAACAACTTCACTAAACTCTTCTTTACTATTATACCCCATAGCTTTGAGTTCATCATCACTAACTTTTTCTAGAAAATCATCTACACTTTCATATCCTTTTGGTATAACCCATTTTTCTACTACTTTTCCTGACTTATCTCTTCCTGTAGCAACCACAGAATTATATTCTACTTTATGAAACTCGTTATTTCCTCTATAGCCTTTATAGAATTTAGATTCATCTCCAGAATTTCCAGTCATCTTAGAATACATATTCTTAAAGTATGATGTTTCTTCTTGTGGATTATTAACATATATACGTCCTGCAGTAGTCTCCAATTGTTCTTCTAAACCAAGAGCTTTTCTAACATTATATCTTGCTTGATTAATAGCATTTACGCCATCATCTAGCTTTGATGCACCTGCTCGTAATAAGTCATCAACTTTATTATCAATCTTAGTCGCTACCTCATTAAACTTATTAGCTGCCCTATCAACCAGATCTTGAGCACTATTCTTTATGCTAGTTACTACATTATCAACCTTATTTGCTGCTTTCTCAAACAATTCTCTGCTAGTCTTACTAAATGCACCTAATATATCATCTGCTTTTCCAGATACTTTACTTAATATATCCTTAGCACCACTAGATAATTTACTTAGTACTTTTCCAATAGATTTAGTTACATAAGGTGAAACCTTTGATATAAGTTTTCCTGCTCCATGTAATAGTCCTCCTGTAGCAGCTCCAATTAGTCCATCAAACAATGTTTGACCTAAGCTAAATTTTCCATCTATTGCTTGATTTAAAATGCTATCAACCATGCCATTTATTCCACCAAATGCCATGACTCTGCCTACACTGCTAAAGCCTCCAAAAGGACCAAATATAGCTCCAGATACTGCACCTGTAAGAGCTCCCTTTAGGGCATTTTTTGCATACGTTCCCAGACTACTTTGCGTACCATTCATCTTGTCAGATATTGCAGTACTTACTACTGCACATGCTGCACCTATACATGCCCCAAGAGCAGCCCCTAAGAATACTGCCCCTATTCCACAAGTAGCTACAACAGCGACTACTGCTACTGCTGCTAATACGCCTACTGCTAATCTTCCCCAATTAAATCCTTTCTTTTCTTGCTTCTTTTCCTGTTTTTTCTCTTGTTTCTTCTCTATCTTTTGGCCTGCCTTTGGTTCATCATCAAATGGAGGATATGTCTCTCTATCGCTTCCATTTTTTATTACATTATCTCCCAAAAAATGAAACTCGTTTTCTATTGAAAAACCACTTTGCGTACCTGTTTTGGCTGCAAGTATCTGACTTTGCGCTTTTATACTTACACTTTGTGGTGTTTTTATTATTATTTCACCATCTGCATTTAAACTTAACTTTTTAGGACTTTTAAGGGTTACCCCAACATTATCATCAAAACTTATACTAAGGGGCTCTTTTGATCCACCTTTTATATTTACTGCACCTGGAGTCATTTCTATTTCGCTGCCATGTTCTGTTCCAAAATATCTTTTAGTTGTATCTGATGTTTTAGCACAGCTGCTTCCGTTTTTTCTTACACAACCTGTTACAATTGGTACTTCGCTGCTTTCATTCGAAAAATAAAGTCTTGCACTTGTTCCAACTATGGGCATTGAGTACATTGCATTTCCTGTGGGCGGTGCATATGGAAACCAGGCGGCTTCTTTGTTTTGTCCTTTGTCTATATCAAGATGAAGTTTTACCTTTTCACCTTCTACAGCCGCAACTTTCCCTTCAAGAGACCCTCCACTTAAAAGTGAATTATAAATTTTTGTTTGCCATATACCGTTTTTTCTACATAAATGGTACTTATAAATTACTTCATCCTTTAAAGCATAAGCTGAATATTGATTTACATAAAGCTCCTTATTTTTAAACCGGATGTTATCTCCAACTTCATACTTTTCTCTTCTTTCTATTTCACAATAAAAGTAATCTGTATCATGTCCTGCTTCAATTCCACCTGCTTCATGAAATCTTTTTAAATTCTTATGAGCCTTATAAAAACCTATATCTTCTATTTCATAATTTGCTTTAATTGGTCTCCCAAAATAAAACATATTACGTGTTTCCATTATATCACAAAATAATTCTGAATTTAACTCACTAGCTATTCTCTTTAAAAAGTTCCAATCAGTTTCTTTGTATTGGAATAATGTCTTTCCTATTGTTTGTCCTTCTGCTGTGCATTGAGTAAAACTATAACCTGAATAATCCTTTAAAAGTATTCCTATAAGCTCATCATATGTCATATTAGTATTTTGAAAGGATCTGCTTTTTTCCTTTATATCTAGCTCAAAGCTTGATGTAAGTGCTTGTATTTCTAAGTAATAAACTCCGTTGACATTACTTGTCTTAATGTTTTGCACTATCCCATTAAATAATATCTTACTTTTACTTTCCTTTACTACATTAATATTTACAGGACTTTCATTACTTGCATTTTCATCTTCTGTTTCTTCATAAATACATATTTTATCACTAGTAGACGCATTTATAGCAGACTGAAAATTAATTGAATCATCTATTAAACATTTTAAATATAAATATCCATGTTCATTAGGTTTATTATCAATTCTTATGTCTTCTATACGTAGTAATTGATAAGGAGATTTAACTCTTAGTGCATGAAGTACCCCCATTTACTTTCTCCTTTCCTATTTTATTTACTCTTTCTCTTGACCATTTGTTTCAAATTTTATTTTCCCTCCATATTTACATATAAGCACTGAATCTGTTGTAAGAGCTGGTTCTCCTTCAACTAATGTTTCTTCTTTTACATTCATCCAGTCTTTTAATATTTGTACGCAGCATTTCTTTCCTTCAATGGTTTGTCCATTTTCTGCTATTAGGCAAATATTTCCTCCACTTGATGGGCATCCACCATTACATATTCCAAAATAGCTTATGTTATTTTCCTTCCTATCGGTTTTATTCATCATAGGTTTTTCAGCTACATATGAGCCATGACTTACTGGAAGGTTTATTTTTCTAGCATGGGTTCCTTTGTCACATCTCATTTTTGCTCCTCTAACTATATAATAATTGTCTCCACCACTCATATCTTTTCACTTCCTATTTCTAAGTTTTAAGCTTATTCAACTTGTAGTCTCTCAAGTTTTATTCCTTTAAAGTCACGTCTTAGCAAACTTTCAGCAACATCAAGTCTTACTACTATTAATGGCTTTAAACTCTCTTTTACTTTAAAAATCTTCTTACCTTGAATTTTTTCTTTATCTAATACTATTTTTTTAACTACTGTTTTATCTAAATTAAGCTCTGCATTATCACTTAGAGATTCAACCTCTTCAAATATAGGTAAAAAATAATTCTCCTGTCTATCATGAAGTGAATCAATAAGTGCTAAGCTTTTAAACAAAATATCCCTATCATATCTTTCAATTATTTTCTTCATACCTTCTAATATTAAAAACAATTGACTATCTAAAATATCCAGAAACTCACAGTTGTCATCAGTACTAACTTCAAATATTGTAATGTCTTCAATTTTGTGAGCATTTAAAAGATTAAGATTTTTTATGTTAATTTTTTTAAATACATCAATAAGCCTTGGAGTATTTGTATATCTTTCATCTTGCTTTAATAAAAAATAATCCATAATTTCTCCTTCTCTATTCTTTTTCAGGATATATTACCTCAGCCACATCCATATATTCTCCTGCTAATATCATGATATCTTCTGTTTTTTTCATTTCTTCATAAAAAGATGTTTTTATAAATTTTCCTATCATGCCCTTTAAAAATTCCACCGCTAGAATATGATATTTATCAATTTCTTTAAGCATTATATTCTCTATATCCATATCAGTTATATTTTTTCCGTACTCTTTTTTCTTTTCTTTAAGTTCTTCACTCTGCTTGGAAATTGAATCAAAAATAAAGTTTAAATCTATATTTATAGAACATTCTTTCTTATCCAAAAACCAATTTTCATCATACAAATCAATTCTGTATTCCCCTCTATTTTCAAGAATACTCGTTCTAAGTAAAGAGAAATAAATATACTTAATTTCCCCCTTTAATTGCTTTTCCTGAAAACATATAGCCTGTCTACATACCTCATCAAATGTTGAAATCAAATTTTCTTCTATAGCATCTTTATCACTCTTATACATTTCATCGATTACAAGGAATTCATTAACCCATCTATCAACCACATACTTTTCTAGAAATTCTTCTAATATTTCTCCTTTATTTGCTTGTATTATCATAGTATACTCTCCACCTCCCCCTTTTTAGTAATTTCCCCTTATAGATATCCAACTTCGATAATTGACTTAACCAAGGTATTCATAGGGGTACATCTGGCAGTACATTTAATGATTTTATGTTAGCTCTTGGCGAAGCTGCTTTAGAACATCTACAATCTTAAATACTGTTTGAGCATAGCGAGTTTATTTAAGATTGTTGAGGTTCTTAGCAGCAAGCCTTAGAGATAACTAAAATTATTAACAGTACAGAAGAGGTACCCCTATGAATACCGCTAATAAGTCAAGCACCCAAGTTGGATATCTATATAAAAATACTTACTCAATCTTAACCTTTCCACCACTCATAGTTACATTATCTTGTATATTCATGTTAGCCCCTGCTTGAGTTAAAGCAACTCCACTATCTCCTTGAATTGATACCTTTCCCCCTCCAGTTATCTCAATATCCTGTTTAGCATCCAAAACTATTTTTTTATTGCTCTTAACTTCTATTCCACCATCATCTGTTAATCTCATAAGTAAATTTCCGTTCCCTATGATTTCTACAGCTCCTGGCTTCATCACTACTTCTTTACCATACTTTGTTCCTATGCTTTTCACTGATGGATCACTACGTTTTTGAGAATTACTTGATTTGAGATTGGTTGAACTTATTGCGTATGCATTTTTCTCTTCGTTATCTGGGAAGTATAGTCTTATCGAATCACCAACCTCAGGCATACAGTACCAGCCTGTACCATCCGGTGATGAATAAACTGTTGAGTAGGGAAACCATCTTGCTCCACCTTTATTTTGCTTTCCATCTATCTGTAAATTAATTTTAACCACGTCATTTTTGGTATCTAAAATATTTCCCTCTAAAGATATACCTACAATTTTGTTGTTATAAATTTTCCTTACTTTTATTCCCTTCCCATCTCTTAATATATACTTATTTAAAATTACACCATTTAAAAGTTCCATTTCTGATTTGTATACATAAAGACTTCTGCCTTTGAAGTTAACTAGATTATATAAATACATTATTTTTCTTGTTATCACTTCATAGCTTATTAAATTGATATCATCTAAATCATCAACATCGTTTTCTGATTTAAGCTTGTATTCTTGTAATCCCTTCTTTATTGAATAGTTAAATTCATCAAGCTTATATGTTTTGCAGCATCCCGAATTTCCTATTGAATACTTCATATCATCTAATTGACACTCTGATACTACTGGAACATTAAAATGTGAAGCTAATCTTTTTATAAATTCCCAATCTGTTTCTTTATATTGAACTATTAACTTGTCTATTTTACTTCCATTTGTAATACTATCTAACATTTGAAGATTGTTATATCCACTGTTTACAATATTAAAAACCTCTCCATAACTTGAGTTTTCATTTTGAAATGTTCTGCTCTTTTTCTTTATATCCATTAAAAAAGTTCTGCTTAAAGCTTCTATCTCTAAAGTTCTAACATCTTTATTTGCATTAACTTGAATATTAGTAACAACTCCTTGAAAAATGTTAGTCACAGAATTTTTATCATCTTTTACTGACATTGAAATACTTGCTTCAGCATCTGCTGTTTCAACATATTTATCAGCATTTTCTTCATCAATTATTCCACTTATATAAAGTTTTGCATGCTCATTTAATTCTCTAGTTACCTTTAATCTTGTTATTTTCTGAAATTTATAAGGTGCTATTAAAATATCTCCTTGAGTATACATATATTCCTCGCTCATTAATCTTCATCTCCCCTCTCTTCTTTTACTACTCTCACAGTATTAATAACTTGATATGCAACATCTCTCCAATCTTCATAATCTTTATAAAGACAACTGAAAGTTCCCATTAAAGTTTTCTCTTCAAATTCAAGAAAGAACATTAAATTATATAAAAAGTCATCTATTGCAGAACTCTTAAATTCAAAATATCCTATATTTTTAGAATCAACCTTTAAAACGCCATCTTCATAAAATACATTAGCTGGATTAGTTTTTCTTATAATACTCTTCATTCCATCTTTTAATTCTTCTACACTTTCTTCATCCAATGGACTATCAATAATATTTAGAGTTATTGTTATACTTCCATCTTCATTACTCTTTATTATTTCTGGACGACTTTCTGATGGATATTTAAATTTTCTTATTTCTAGTGGCATATCCTCAAAATCTTTTGGAATATATATTTTTAGCTTTTCATCAAAGAATTCTTTTTCTTCAAACTCATAATATCTCTCTCCAATTTTTATCGGACCATTACATATATTCCGTTTTTCCTCTCTTTTTTCCGCTTCATTTATAAAATCTAAGATTTTTTCATCAACTCTCTTGTCCACTTTTCCCATCCTCCCATAGTTTTATAATTTAACTAACACAACGAGATAATTTAATATATTTTTTAATCTATAATTATCTTCTTAAATCTTCCATTCCTTTTACGTCTACTACCGTCTTCTCCATCTTTTACTCTATTTAGTACATCTAAAAGGTAATAATATAATTCTTCATTTGAATAATCTTTTATTTCAATGTCCAATTTATATACTAAATAATTTGTTATTATTTCCTTCTCAATAGGCTCCTTACTTTGGATACAGGTCATTCCAAAAGATATATCCCAAGCTTCGCCAACATTGCATCTTAATAATTCCCTTCCAAATTGTCTTAAAATATCAGGATTTAAACTGCTTTCTCCATAAGCTGCATAAGGTACATTTATTGTATTTACTGTATCGTACTCTGTACACAAATCATTAAAATCCACATGATTAACTCTAAGCTTTGCGCCAATTCTTAACTTAAATCTGCATAACTCAAGTTCATTCCCCTTTAGTTCTAAATTCTCATCTAAATAAACTTCCGTAGAATAATTTATAAAATCATGATCAACTAATTGAGGTAAAAACTTTACCTTTAAAATCATCATTTTGTTATTACATTCATACGCAATTTTCTTATCCTCTTTTAAAAGGTAAATAACATCTTCATATTTTATTATTCCTTTTTGGATAACTACATAATTATCCGTTACATCAATATCGCATCCAGAAATTATTCCATTTGAATATCTTTTTAACCTTGCATCAAAGAATTCCCTCGGAAAATCTCTAAGCTCATTTAACATATCTATCTTCAAAAGTCGTCCACTATTAAAAAGCGGATAATTATTTTCAAACAATTCCTTCACCTCCTAAATTAATATGGCTCAGAATATATTTAATTTATTTCAGATTTATGCAAGGCTTCATCAATTTCTATCTTTTTATTTTTGTGATAATATATTGTTCCTCTTATTCCTTGGAAATAACATGTTGCAAAAGCAACACTTATTATAAGACCTACAATATTAATTCTAGAGTTACTCAGCATACATATATTGCTTAATATAAAACAAATGAATAATATAACTGCACATATCCTACTTTTTTTATATACTCCAAAAGCTAATCCGAGCTCCAAAATTATATATATTAGAGCATATAAAATTAATTCCGAAAAACCAAAATTACTTACCATTAATATTATTGCTATTAATGCTATTAGACTACATACTATAGCTAGCCTCCATGCACTCCTTATACACTTCAATGCTTTTTCATTATCCATAGTTCTCCTCCATTTTTGTTTTATTTAACTTTATATACAAATATTCCTTAACCCGCATTTTACAAAAATGAAAGGTATGCATTTGTTTCAGTTTTCACTACTTAACTTAAGACTACTTAAGCCCATCAAAAAAGTTTTGCTCCCATTTATCATTTTCAAAGTAGAAGAACTTTTCTTTTCCTATATAAAGTTCCTCATCTTTTCTTAAAACAGCAAGTACATAAAATCCCCAAAGCTCTTCTTCAGCCCATACAAAAAATTTTATTTCGTTGTTTTCTATATTATCTGTTTCATGTTGAATTATATTAGGATACATTTCTCCTATTGTCCTTGCATCTGTTCTTTCTAATTCCGCTTCATTAAATTGATAATTATATTCATATTTAACAGCATCATTATTATCTTTTAGATATAGTTTTAAGAGAATTCTATCCATAAATCTTGATATAAAGCCCTTAACTTTTTCCTTACCTTTAATTAAAACCTTTTGCTCTCCTGTGTGAGTATAGGCTGTTACTAGGTATGGAAGTGTTGGTGCTTTGCTTTCTATATTTATATCTGCATATCCAAAATTTCTGGCATATAAATACTTTAATGCTCCCTTAAGGCAAGATAGCTTTAATTCATACTCTTCTTTAGCTTCTTTTTTACTCTTATTAATTTCAATTATTCTTCCAGGTATGAATTCTTTTAATGCATCTTTAAATATTTCTACCTTACAGGATTGTCCTGTCAATTTAATAAGTGAATAATCAAATAGCTCATCATTTTCATAAAGTGTTTCTAAAAACTTCTTTATTATGTTATAAACATCACCTTTTATTAAGGTAGTTATTTCATATATGCTAAGTGAAATTTCTGGTGCTTCTTTTACAACCTGCAAACCATTTTTATTTACATAGGATAATTTCCACTTATCAAAATTTATTGTGTTATCTTCTGAATTTTTAACTTCTTTAGGTGTTAACATAACATTTAAGATATCTGGATTTGTAAAAAATAGCTTTTTGACTTCTTCTGCTAAGTCAAATAAGAAATAATAATTATTCCTCACTTTGCAATAATCTTCTTTGCTTCTAGTTTCATATAATTGAAACTTTGTAGGAATTATCTCTTCTACTTTTTCATATTCTTCATTTAAAGTCTCATATAGTTCATTAATTCCAGACTTGTCTATAAATCTGAATATATCGATTTTAAATTCATCTATTATAGCTTTCTTTATATTTTCATCTCTTTTAGCTAAAGAATTTGCCATTAAAATCTTTATAAGCTGCATTATTCTAAAGGTAAGATTGTTTCCACCAAAATCAGTATCTCCATTTTCATAAGATGTCTCTATGTCCAACTTATAAGAAACTCTACTATTAGATATACTAAAGCTGCATCCTGAAAGATCCGTAGTTCCCCCTCCGCAGTCTATGATAAGAGCTTTATACCATTCTCCTTGAACATATTTTTTTCTTTCAATTAGTTCAGAAATTGTATTATAAAGAACAGCAACACTTTCTTCTAATATGTTTTCACTTTTAACTGTATAATCACTTAATATATCCTTAAATAAAGTATGGAATTTATGTTTTTGCTTTGATGGACAAGATATATAAATATTCTTGAATTTACATTTAAATCTTTGTTCTGCTAAGGATATAACATATTCTAAATAAGCTTTTATGATATCTTTTCTTTTTATAAAGGTTGTTTTTTCATTAATATCAATTACCTTTTCACTTTTTTCAAAATCACTTATCCATCTCTTTATGTCATAAAATAAGCTCATTCCATCATCCATATATCTCTTTTTAGATTCCATCAATGCATCATATCCAAAGACGTATTCTATTTTATCTTCATTTATATGTTTAACCCCCACAACACTTGGTATAAGAGGTGTCATTTCTACATTCTCTTTAATTTCATTCATTATTTTAACGAATTTTACTTTATCCTCTTCATAATCTACATATTCCTGATTTTCTACTAAATTTTCATTTAACCCTGGGAATATTTCTTTATCTATATAAATGCCAGCTGTTGTATTTGATGTTCCGAAATCAATTGCCAGCGGCATTGTTGTCTCATTTAACGGCTTTACTTCAAATTGTAATATAGGAAAAGAATTAAAATTTATAGATGAATCCATAAAAGTTGTATTTCCTTCATAAATATCATAAAGCAGCTCTGAATCTTTTTCTGAAAAAAATAAAAGACTATAATGCTTGCTTTCAGATTCTTTTGCTTCTACATTTTTATTCTTTATTAGAAAATACTTGTCTTTGTTATTTTGTGTTATCTTTTTTATGTTAAATATACTGCATACTTTAAAGTTATTATCTACCAAAAGTACGTTGCTTTCTTCTAAATTTTCACTGCTATTTAAAACATAATTATCATAAACCTCAAGAGCTAAATTTTCATAGAGCGTTATCTTTCCTGGATAATCTATGTTTTTAGTGGTAATTATATTTTTCTTACTTCTCTTTAAAAACTTCTCAACTCTCTCAAGACCGCCAATCATGTAATGATTTATAAGCCTGCTGTCTTTTTCGCCTCTATATTTCATTATGAGCCTTATAAGCTCCTCTTTATCAAGAGGATTAACTATGCTCTTTACTAATTTTTCTTTATTACATATTTCTCTTAATTGGAATGTAGTCATGAGTCTTAAATCTTTTTCTTTATATTTAGTTTTTCCCTTTTCTTCTTCATTTACTTTATGTAACTTGTATGAATATAAACTCATATTATCCCCCTAAATTCTTAGTTGCTTTTATTCAACCATAACTATTTCATCCATTCTCATAGTATTATTAAGTCCTAAAATTCCAAAATGCTGATTCCAAAAGATTAGTGGCTTCATATCTATGGGTAAAAATGTGTCTAATATAACATCAATTTTATTTTGAAGTTTTTTATTCCATACCTCATCTAAATAAATATACATATCTTTTGGCTTTTCTTTATTTGAATAAACTATGCTATTTTTAAATACTTTTCTTAAAATCTTATTAAATAACTGAAGGGATACTCCTGTATTATATAAAGTTATAAGCCCATTTAATAAAGTATCACACTCTTCTTTTTCAAAGTAATGTATCTTATTAGCTAATTCTTCTCCAAATACCTTATTCACTATATCCTTCATTAAAAACTTCTTATAAACTTCTGTTTTACACAATCCTCTTTTAAGATCTAATTCTCCTAAATAATGTAATAATATATCTAGAAGTACTTCTCTAAGTTCCTTACTTTCCTCAACATTAATATTAAATAAATCCTTAAAAATCTCATAAAATCTGTAACACTCATTTACTTCTACAATATTGTCTTCTGGCAATGATACAGTATTAAGCTCATCAAAAGCAATTTCCATATAAGGACTGCATATTTTAGCTGGTACAAATTTTATTCCTTTTCTATTTATTTTTTGTTGATCCGCCTTTAATAATATATCCCAAATATATTTCATATCAATCTTCCTTCACATTTATATTCTGGATAAATTAATTGAACTTCTGATACTAAAAAGCTTAAAATATCTTTATTTAAATAATTGTCTTTATCTCTTGGTTCAAAATATAAAGTAAGAACTCTCTTTACATTTTCATCTCTTATTTCATCAATTATAAAATCATTTACTTCATAGCTGTCTTTAACTTCTGCTTTGCAAATTTCCTCCAATTTTACATTATTAAATTTTAAATATTCAGATGCTTTATAAGAGTTTATAACTCTTGCAAGTTCTGTTTTTGTCTTTATTGTGTATGTTTTTTCAAATGAGAGTTTATTAGAAAAATTAACATTAACTTCATTAGTCATAAGTTCATATTCATATTGATAAATTTTGCATTTATTGTAATTTATAATGCTCCATAATTTCCATGGCACTGCTTCATCTATTTTAGAAGATATTACTACTGATTCATTTGTTAACATAATATAGTTAATATCTACATTTTCAGAATCAACTAAGTATCCATTTTTTTCTCCTTCTTTTAAAATTGAAATGTTATGTTCATAATTAATTTTATCTATGCATGGTGTTGGAAAACCGCTGCATTTTAAGCTCAATTCTTTTATATTCCAAAGAGGCACCATGTCATATTTTATATATTTACTGTACTCTCCAAAATCCACTTCAATTTTAACTATATTTTCATCATCTTCGATTTTATCTTTACATCCTGCTAAAACTACATCTGCAATTTTATGAATATATGGATTATTAATAGTTGTCCATCTTATATTGCTATTTATAAAGCTTTTATATAATTTACTTACTTTGCCTGTATATTCTTTATTCTCAAATACTTTAAAATAAGCTTCATGAACTTTTTTATCTGTTTCTATAATTCCTTTTATTTTAAGATTACTATTAATAAATTCCTTAAAAATTAAATAGTCGCATTTAAGAAAAATCTTGAACATATTTTTAGGTTCTTTATTTTCAAGCAATTCTATAATCTCTTTTGTATCATATACCTGTTCTTCAATATCCTCTGATAAGATTGGATATAAAAAATCGTCAGTTAAGTCTATCTTTTCTCTTTTTGCTATTGTTGAATAAATATTGTATTTTTCTTTTGCATATTGAATCTCACTAAATACTCTTTGTTCTAAATCATTAAATCTATCTTCAGTGTATTGCTCTAAAGAACTAAATACACTATTCATTATTTTTTTTAGTAATGCTCTATCATCTAAGTCTTTAATTTCATTTAACTTCTCATAAAGTTTACTATCCACCTTATCACCTTGCTTTACTCTCTTATTATATTTACTGCCCTTGTCCTGTAGATTTTTCTACTATAGCTAATTTTTCATCTACCTTTGAGGCTTCATCTGCCATACCTAATTGGTTATATATATCCTTTGCTAAAAGATATAATACCTTAGCAGAATTAGCATCACCAGAAACATATCTTTTATTTGCCTCTTGTGAATATTGGTCTGCTTCTCTCTTCTTATCCGACACATCATTTATCTTTTTATCCATGAGTGTTATTTTTTCTTGTAATTCATTTGCCAAACTATGTGAATTTATATTTTCAAAAGCCTCTTTAGCTAAAGCATAGTACATTTTTGCACTTACGTAGTCTCCTGCTACATATTTTAAATCTCCATTTTTTCTAAGATCTATGGCCTTATTTTGTAATTCTTCTGCTGCTTTTTTCTCTTCTTTAGCATTTTTTGCATTCTCTTCTTCTTGCTTTTTACTATCTTCCTTAGCCTTACTTGCAGCATCTTCAGCTTGCTTTTTATCTGCTGCTGCTTTATCCTTATCTGCTTTTTCTTTATCTGCATCTGCTGCTTTCTGATCATATATTTTTTGCAACTTATCCATAGCTTCTTTTTTCTCATCTTTTAAATAATAATCTAAAGCTAATTTTTTAGCTTCCAGATAATTAGCTTCTGCTGCTGCTGCGTCCCCACCTTCTAGATGTTTATCACCTAAGGCTAAAAGATCTGCTACTGTAATACAATTTTTGACTATATTTATTTTTTTAAATATATATTCTCTACCTACACTACCAGCGTCACCTGCTTTTTCTAAAGCAAGTATATACTTATCTAAAGCATCTTCATATTTCTTTTTCTCTAGATTTTTATCAGCTTCCATGATTATTTCTGTATACTTATAGTCTTCATCTAAAGTCTTACTATCATCTTTAAGCTTATATTTTTTAGCTATATCTAAAGCTTTTTTATATTCTTCATTTGCTCTTTGAATATTTCCATCTTTCATATAATCTTGTGCATTTGCTTTACATTCACTCATAGTTGCAATATTATTAAGCTTTTGATGTCTCTTAACATTAAATGCTACAAGTCCTATTGTGATAATCAAAAGTATTGGTATAGCAGCTAATATAACCTTTTTTATTCTCTCTTTTTGTTTTGGATTTATATAAGCTTTTTCTACAAAGGTTAATGCCAAGGTATAGTTTTCTAATTTCTTCGGCTGCCTTGATAAAATCATATCTTCTATATTATCTGTTACATCTTTTGGATCCTTTGCTCCTTCTAGAGCGTCTTCCATTTCTTTATCATCACAATTTTCCCATATTCCTTTTGTAAGAAGTGCAAATACATCGCCATCTGAAAGTTTTATTTTCTTTGATACATATATATTACTTAAATCATTTTTACCTAAATAAGATGAAAGATTATTTCGTTCAGCATGCTTTGATATTTTATCTAATGGAATAATTTCTTTATCTACTAATTCTTGAGTTAAAGATTGATCTTTACTTTTTAATCTTAAATATCCATCCTTAAATAAATAAAATCTAGTATTACCAATAATAGAATAGATTAATTTGCTATAGTTTGTTATAACTACTGTAATTGATGCCTTTAATCTTACATATCTGCTGCTTAATATTAATTCCTCATTTACATTTTTTAAATATTTTTTTATGATAAATTTGTTCATAGTTGGCTTTGCTGTAAAATTTCTTATAAAGGCTGTTACTGCTATTTTGGCACTTTCTAGTTCCTTATCATCATCTATTCCATCTGCAATTACATAACATGCATAATCATCTAATTCAATAAATGCAAAATAATCTTTATTTTGTAGAAAAGCTCCCTCTTCTGATATAAAATTTGTTTTAAATTTTGAATTTAGCTTTCTCATCTTCCTCATCCTAACTTGGTTTTAATTCGTTAAAATTCTTTCTTGTTTTTGTTATCAAAATATTTCATAAGTATTATGCTTCCATTACAGTTATTGAACTTATTATTGTTTTTAATTTTTTCTATTATCTCTTCACATATATCATCTAAAGCTATGTTATTTTCTTCTAACATATCTTCAATTTCTATCCATTTTAAGCTTTCATATATTCCTTTACTCATGAGTACAATTATGTCATTTTTATGTAGTTTAATTGGGCTATCGCAAATCTCAATATCTCTAAAGGATTCTTGTCCAAGATAATATAGAAGCTTTTTTTCTTTTAGTGCATATACTGCTTCAGATTTTTGAAGGTTTCCTTTATAGTACTCTCTTTTAGCTACTTCATTAATAGCATGTCCTTCGCTTAATTTGACAAGTTCTTTATTTCTAAAAATAGCAAGCATACAATCTCCAACTAATGCGTAATATAATAAATCATCAATTACTACTGCACTTAATACACTAGCTCCACCTTTATCTTTTTCAACTCTCTTTATTATTTCATGATTAGCCTTGTTGAAAGCCTTTTTAAAAAAATATACTATCTTTTCTTTGCTGCCTTCTTCTAAAAACATTTTCGTTATTGTTTTACCTGATACAATACTTGAAATTCTTCCTGCTTCATTTTTTCCAAGTCCATCAGCTAAAACTGCTAATGTTCCATAAGGCGCATATGCTACATCTACATAGTCTTCTTGAATTTCCTCATACCCAATGCTTACTTTTTTCGCCACTTCTAAATTATTTTTATTTATTTTATTTAATAAAATTTTTCTTATGATTAATAAAATTATTAATAAAATTCCTAGTAAAAATATAAAATCTATTTTTGTGTATTTATTAACATTTAGCATATATCATACACCTACTCATTATCTTCCCATTCAAAATGTTCTCCACAAAAGGGTACAAATAAAAATTTACTTTTCCCAAGTTCAATTACATCATATGCAGAGAGTTCCGTCGGCATATATGCAGGTTCTCCATTTAAATAGGCTATACCTGAAGAATCTCCTGGTAATAAAACATTGTTCTTCTTTTTTGGATCATATACTACTATTGCATGATTTCTACTTGCAATGTGATTGTCACCTATTATTTGGATATCCATATCATCAGCTCTGCCTATAAAATTCTTGCCACTCTTTATTTTATAGTCTTTACCTACTCTCGTACCTTCAATGCATACAAGCCATCCACATACAGGCTCCACTTCTTGATATAAAAGATTTGTTTCTATATTCATATTTTCTTGAATAACTTCTTGTTTATTTTCTTTTTTTGCAGTATCTATGTTGCAATATGGGCATATATTACCATAACGTCTTTCACTAAACATATGCCCATTTTGACATCTAATAAGCCCCATATATCTCACTCCATTTCCTTTAATTTAAAGTTTAACTAATATTAACTGCTGCTGTGTTATTTAAGCAAAAGTTTAACTTTAAAAATAAATAGAATATCTCCTTTTTTTAATTCACAGGGAGTATCTTTTACAATTCTATATTTTTTCCCATCATCTATCTTTTGAATGCTGACTTCACTTGTAGTTGATAAATCTTCTATGTACCATTTTCCAGCAGCGTAGTTTAAAACAGCATGTTTATCTTCAATTAATGTTGAGTATATAGATAAATTCAAATCTATAAAAACATCATTATCTACTGTATTTTTTCCTATAAGAAATGAAACTCTTTCACCTATATCCCATCTTTTTACAATCTCATTTTCTTCATTAACTAATTCGATAGTGCTTATTTTATTTTCATCCTCTATAACTTCTGTTCTATGTAATCTATTGTATAAATTTACAAAACACACTACCCCCAAAGCTATAGCAATAACTATAATTATTCCTTTTAAATATATGGATTCTATTGTAATATAGCCAATTACACATATTAGTGCAGTTATGGCACCTATGAACATATTAATTAGCTGCACGGTTACTGTTAATTTGTTATTAAAATTTATATTGTTATTATTTCGATTCAAAGTAACTCACTCCATTACTTCTTTTTTATGCTAAAAAAACTTTTAAACATATCACTTGTATCTATTGGATTCTTTTTTTGATTTAGCTTATCTTTATCAATATCACTTGTATTTGCATCGAATCCAAAAAAACTTTCAAAATACTTATTTAAATTCTCTATACCATCACTTTTGTCTCTATATGTTCTTTTATCATTTTTTGATTTATTGTCATTATTGCTTGTTTTCTTATTGTTATTTTGATTAAAGTTAGATAACTTTTTGTCATATTCTTTTCTTGAATCTTCATCGCTTAAAACTTGATATGCTTCATTTATATCTTGAAATTTTCTTAAAGCATTCTCATCGTCTTTATTTTTATCTGGATGATACTTTTTAGCTAAAGTTCTAAAAGCCTTTTTGATTTCATCTTTAGTTGCAGTTACTTGTATATCTAATATTTTGTAATAGTCTTTCATATTACACCTCAGTTTTTTATTTTTATAGCAAAAGATTTTTCTCTTGAAAAGAAAATTTAATTTATTTTCAAGAGAAAAATCAATTATAGTCTTTTAATATTAAGCGCTATATCCACCTTCTATAGTCACTAAGCTTAACTTGTCCTTCTTTTGTCTTACTACAAGTTCAAATGTACCGATACCTTCAGTATCTCCAAAATGTTCTTTATAATCTACTACAAAAGCATTTGGATAAGTTATTTTTCTTATTACCTGGTCTGCAGAAATTACTTCTATAGTAACCTTTCTGTAACAATCTGCTTTTTCTGCTGGTACTAATGACCAAGTTCCCATTTTTCTTGTACTATCAAATGGATCTCCATCTACAGCAGTTAATATTTTACCACTTATAATCATTGTGCTTCCTACATCTTTTGAACGAGCATTTGTATCTTCCGGAGTATCTGTTATAAGCTTTACATTTTGAACGCTTTCTATGCTAAGATCAATTGTTTCTGCACCTTCAATTTTAACTTTAAATCCCATTTTCTCATGTCCTCCCTATTTTATTTTTTTATTCTCCGAATCCACCTTCAAATTTAACTTGAGCAGTCTTGTCTTTCTTTTGTTTAACATATAGCTTAAATGTACCTACACCTTCTCCATCACCATAATGTTCTTCGTAGTTAACTACAAAGGCATTAGGTAAAGTAAGTTGTCTTACTACTTGTGAAGCAGAAATAACATCTACTTGTACATTTCTATAACAATCTGCTTTTTCAGCAGGTACAAGTGACCATTGTGCTAATTTAATAGTACCATCCGCTGCCTCTCCGCCTACTGGTGTTAATATTTTACCAGTAATAACTAATGATGTTCCTAAATCTGTTGAACGTGCATTAGAATCATCTGGAGTATCTGTTTTAAATTCTACAGTTAGAACACTTTCAATATTTAAATTGATACTTTCTGCACCTTCAACTTTTACTCTAAAACCCATTTTTTTGTCCTCCCTTTAATTTTTATTTATAATTAAAATAGATATTATTGATATCTATTAAAATTAACTAGCATCGCTGCGTGTGATTTCAACTTCTAAGTTCTTAACATTACCATTAAATACAAGGTCGATATTACATGTTCCATTCTTATCGTTTATTATAAAGTTAATGTCATCACCATCTTGTATAATGGCATTTATATACTCTTTATGTGCCGTCCATTTACTCTTGACACTATTTGGATTATTACTAAAGAATTTAACAATATTATCCTCTTTAAAATCATTAGTATAGAATCTTAGTATTCTTTCTATATAAGTGGTTACTAATGTTTTATAGATTGATTCAAAATCATTTTCTGTAGCTTGTAAACTTCTCGCTTTATATACAGTTATTTGTTTTATCTCTTTTCCTTGTAATTGAGCATTTTCTGATGAAAAAACGAATCCAAAGTTTTTTCTATTTATTGAATTTTTGATTTCATTAGTAAATCCTGATATTTCTTTTGCTAGTGTTGTTGTAACTCTTAGTGCATTATCAGAGGATTCTATATCAAATCTAACTCCTGGATATTCACTAAACACGTCACCATAATATTCTTTTAAGTAATCTGGACATTGGTATGCAGCTGTAATTCCTGCTGCTATATATGAACTTCCAATATAAACCCCTTCTATCCAAAGTTTAAGAATATCTTCTTTTTCTTTAGATAATTCTGCAGAGCCATTTTCTGAAAAGATCATTCTCTTATCTAAAATTACTCCTGATTTTTCTTTTGGAATAACTGTAAAATTAGGTACACATGGAATTGCAAATTCACTATAAGTGTTGCGTAATAAAGGCGCACATTTATCTATAAATTTATCAATTCCAGCTGTTGCCACATGATTAAATGTAGTATCTTCTCTTGGTTCAAAACTAAAAAAGATTTGTATACGATATTTTTGAACTACATCTAAAAGCATTGATAAATCTTCCATAGTATTTGAATCTGTCTTTTCAACTTTCTTATTTGATTTAAATCTTTCTCTTTTAACTTTATTTTTTGTTTGTGCTTCAAGTTCAATAGATGGCACAATACCAAACCAAATCGCATTAGTAAAATCGTTTTTATCATTTACTGAACTTAAATAAGTTTTTAATCTTGGTAAATTATTAGAGCTAACTAATCTATTAAGCTTTGTGTTTGTAACTAATAAAGAAGGTTTCATTCCTTTATTCTTTGTTTGATATTGATCAAAGAACATTTTTACTCCTAAGATCTTCTCAATTAAAGGCTTAACTGTTTTAATAAAATCATCTTTAGCGCTCTTATAAAATTCTAAATAAGTATTATAGTTTTCTACTTCTACAGCTAAGTCAATTGAACTTTCCATAGTTGAAGCTAAAGGACAAAATGTTCTTACAACTAAACTCTTTACATAATCAGATTTAGTTTCATTAACCTCATCATAATCATCTTCAAAAGCTTCTATTAATCCTAAATTTGCATTGTCATCTATCGCAACTAAGGAAGTTTCTTCTTGCTTTGGAGCTTCTAAAACTTTTAGTTCTCCACTTTCTCCCATGCTTAAAACACCTATTTGCAATGGTACATCAGCATTTTTTTCACTATCTGCTCCAAGAAGAAGTCTTGTCTTTATATCTTCAATTGCTAATGGAAGCATTGCCATAATATTATTATAATTTCCACTAGCTTCTTCAAACATATCATTAAGCTTGTCCCCTAAATCTAATTTAGTTGGGTCTTCTTCATCTAAAGCTTCATACTTACTGTATGTATATTGAATTTCTTTTCTAGATTGTTTTATATCGTCCATAACTTTCTTTGGTGATATCATATCTAATAAATTTTCAAATTTAAAATCTACATTTGCTATTCCTTGTGCTCTTTTTGTATCAATTAAAGTGAAGAGCATTTTTAAGAAATCATTTGATTGATTAATTGGAATTTCTGTTACAAGTGCATCTGGAATATTTTCTGGTTTTTTTAATGTATACATAACCTTTTGATTATTTGCATTGTAGAAGGAATACACCACTGGAGCAAATTTATCTAAAAATTCATCAAAGCTATTAACTAAAAGAAGTTCGTTAATTTCCTTTATTTTGTCATCATTTAAACTATTTAAATCCTTTGTATCACCAACTACTGAAATTAAATCTAACCTTTCCGGATTTATTTCCTCAAATAAAATTGTTCTGTTAGTTTGTTGAATAACATCCACTCTTCTAAACCCTCCTAAAAATATTGTATTTCTAATCATACTTGTTTTATTTTTTATAAAATTATAATTTGTAACATTATATTCTTTACTAATTTTTCTTTAAATCTTCAGGTACTTTAGGTTGATAGGAATAATAAAATGATGCATTAGAACTTGCTGATTTTGCAATCTTTCTTGTAGCATTAGCTATTGAT
Source organism: Clostridium nitrophenolicum (assembly GCF_055391695.1). Classification (NCBI taxonomy): domain Bacteria; kingdom Bacillati; phylum Bacillota; class Clostridia; order Eubacteriales; family Clostridiaceae; genus Clostridium; species Clostridium nitrophenolicum. The sequence goes on along the minus strand of NZ_AP042469.1, from coordinate 2,710,808 downwards.
TTTAAAATTTTTTCCTTAACCATAACTTTCTTTTCCTCCCTTTAATACTGGTATTATCGTAAGAATTGATATTGCTAGTATTGTTAAACTAACTATAAATGTTATATCTATTGAAATGTAATTAGTATAAAATCCTATACTTATAAACACAGCTATTACTGAAATTGTTATTCTACTTATTTTTTTAAATTTTTTCTTTTCATCTAATGATAATGGATTATTTTCATGTTCTACTGGTGATAATCTATAAATAACTACTAATGAAACTATTACAAAAATCATCCCTAGAACTGTTTTATATTTATCAAGTAGTAAGCAATTTATTAAAAGTTCACTTAAATATATTAATGTCGTTATTACAAAACACCCACTAAAGCTTTCAGCATGATATCCTCCTGTATATGATCTTAAAATTATAAAAGTTGAAATAAAAAACAAAGTTAAAATAACTTTGTCCAATATAATTCCTAAAATTAATAAGAATATTGTAATAATTAATGTTGATAAGATAATCTGAACCCCATATATATAAATAGTTCTATCATCTATATCTATTATTTTATTTTTTACTAAAATGAAAGTTATGTCTTCAGCCAAGTGTTCTAGCAAATTATTCACCTCTTTTGAGCAAAATTATATCATGTTTTTTTGAATTTTATTCCTTTTCTTACTCAATAGCATAATTTTGCTACCGAATAGTAATTTTTGATATAAATTTACAAAAAATATAAAAGAAGATATTCTAAAATGAGATAAAATCTCTTTTAAAATATCTTCTTTTATATAATTAAAATAAATTTAATACACTTTTATTCATATCAATTTCATCAATATTTTTATTGTAAATATATTATCTTTATAAAAATATTCTACACATCCATCATATCTTTCTACTATGTTATTTATTATCTTAAGCCCCAATCCATGGTTCTTTTTATCTTTTTTAGTACTTTGAAATTTTTTCATTGTACTTATAGGGCTTGTCTTAGCTGCATTGGAAACTGAAATGAGCAAATAGTCTTTATATGGATTTATTTTTATATCTATTCTTTTTTTATCTTCATTATTAATTTTTCTAGATGCTTCTATTGCATTGTCAATAGCATTGCTTAATACAGATAATAAATCTATAGATTTTATTTTTATTTCTTTTGGTACATTGGCCTTTATATCTATATTAATATTATATTCTTCTGCTAAAATACTTTTTTGATTTAATATAGCATCAACTATATCATTTCCACTTCTTATTAGAATTGAATCTAAAACTACAACATTATTTATACTTTCTATATATTCTATTCCTTCCTGTATTTTATTATTTTTAATTAAAGATAAAGTACAAATAATATGATTTTTAAAATCATGTCTAAGCTTACGAGTTTCATTATATAATTCCTCTTTTTCTAAGTAGTGTTTTTCCATTATTTCATTTTTTAATTCAATTATTTTATATTCTTGTTCTTTTTTATAATACTTACCTAATTTAAGAAATATATAATTAATAAAAATAGTTATAATTAAAATTCCAACAGAGCATACTATAAAATATATAGATTTATCAAAATAATATTGTGACATAGTTCCAATTTTACCTATTAATATTAAGATAATGAATAGTATAGAAAATATACTTAAAACCATATACCAGTATTCTAATGGAATATCTAAATTAGCTTTATCAACAAAATAACAAATCATTTTTAATATAATAAACACTAACATTTTGCAGAGACATACTAAAAATACTCTTGCCCAATTTTCTTCAAAAAGCATTTTTTGTAAGTCTATTTTCATAACTATCATTAATATATTGGCTACAACTATGTCACTTAAAATCATTACTATAACTGCAATTATTGTAAATATTATTTTATTTTTTAGGGTTCCTTCATATAAAATTATAACAAAGAGTATTAAAAAACTAATGGATAAAATTAGTTTACTATTAGAAAAGTATAACATATTGGTTGAGTAGTATATAATCAGAGCGTATAAAATAATTATTCCTATATATATGTATTTATTATCTTTTTTCTTATTAAAGATATTAGAAAAGAAATTAAAAAATATAATACTTTCGCATAAACCAAATAAGAACTCCATTAATTTACTTCCTAAAATATCCATAATCTTTACTCTGCATATAATGTAAATGCTCTTTTTATATCATTTACTCTATATCTACTTATTGGCAATTTTTCTTTATTATCTAGTATTATATCTAATTTGTTGATGCTACATACATATTTAAGATTAACCATACAAGTTCTATGTATCAAAATGAAACTTTTATCATCAAGTTCATTAATTAAATTATTAAATTGAGTATTTAATAATTTGTATTTCATATTAAAAGTTTTTAAATATACTTTTCTATTTATGCACTCAATATATAAAATATCATTTAAATATAATTTAACTTTTCCAAAATCAGTATTAAAGATATGCTGTTTTTCTTTAACTTTTTCAATAGAATTAACAGCAGAAGTAAACACCTCAACTAGTTCTTCGTCCACCTTTTGCTTTCTTAAAAATCTAAATGGGTTATATTTAAAAGATTCATAAACCAATTCATCCATAGATGTTAAAAATATTATAATAATTTCTTTATTATATTTTCTTAATAAGTTAGCTATTTCAAATCCATTTATTTGTGGCATATCTATGTCTAAAAATAATATATCAAAATGTTCAGCATTTGTAATTTCTACTAACAATTCATTCCCATTAATAAATTTTTTTATTTCTATATCTTCATATAATTTATGAGCTATTTTTTTTATCTTATTATACATACATTCTAGGATTATTTTTTCATCATCACAAATAGCTATTTTAATCATACATCCTCCGTATTCCTCCTTATATTCCAATTAAATACAATGAATTTTTGCAGTTATTAAAGTTTTACTTTGTAATAATAGAATAATTACGTTTATATTCATATTATGTACAAATATTGATTATATTACCAGTTAAATTCAACCACAATATAGAATCTTATTACATTTTTTCGACAGAAATACTAAATTCTTAATCCCTATCTTCATATTTTTCTAATAATGAATAATAACCTGCAACGTAAATAACTTAATATCTATTTATTTCTTATTGAAATATCTCTATGTTTTCTACATTTTATTGTATGAATTACACAATATACATAACATAAATGTCACCTAACCTTCACACAATATTTAACGAGGTGATTTATTTGAAAAGAAAAACAATACTCGCAAGTTCATTTTTATGTTTAATGTTATTTGGCAGTAAGGTTCATGCCCAGCCTATAACTTACACAGTAGTTTCTGGAGATTCTATGTGGAAAATTGCAGTAAAATATGAAATTGGAATAAGTGAAATCATATCCGCTAATCCACAAATTAGTAATCCAGACTTAATCTATCCAGGACAAAAAATAACAGTTCCGAACATACAGGATGTTAAAACTGCTGAAAACAGAGTTATTACTTTAGTAAATGCAGAAAGAGCTAAAGCTGGACTTCCACCTTTAAAAGCAAATTGGCAGCTTTCTAGAATTGCCAGATATAAATCACAGGATATGATAGATAAAGGCTATTTTTCACATACATCTCCTACTTATGGTTCACCATTTACAATGATACAATCCTTTGGATTAAACTTCTCTGCTGCAGGTGAAAACATAGCAATGGGCCAGCAAACACCAGAACAGGTTATGACAGCATGGATGAATTCACCAGGACACAGAAGTAATATACTAAGCCCTGCATATAGTGAAATAGGTGTAGGACTTGCAAAAAGCCCTAGTGGAGTTTTCTACTGGACTCAAATGTTTATAAAACCTTATTAGTTCAAAATTTTAGGTTAATTACTCTATAGGGAAGCTAACCAGAAAATTGACTTACACAAAGGGCTATGTTTCCAAAGCTGAAGGTAGATTTAAAAACTTTGTGTCAGTCTTAGTGAAGTGTTTTAAGACAACCTTAGAACCTTAGATACTGTTTGAGCAAAGCGAGTTTATCTAAGTTCTTAGGTCGTCTAAAACACAAGCTTTAGACTGACTAAAAGTTTTTAACGGACTGAAGCTTGGAAACATAGTCCGGGGTGTAAGTCAATTTTCGGCCTTGTAACCCTATACAATAAGGCCTAGTTTCTCAATTATATTTTTATAAACTAAAAATATCATTCGAAGCTTTCCAAAGGTTATTCTTTTCTTTTAATATCTCCTCCACTAATATAGGTATTCCTTTTTTTATCTTTTCTTCATTAACTGTAGATATGCCTATTCTTATCAGTTTGTCACCATTAAAATTAAATAAATAGTTATCCTTGATGTTTTTAATCATAACATTTCTCATTCGTAAATTATTAACTAAGTTTTCTAAGCTTATATTATTATCTATATCAATACTTGCAAAGAAGCCTGATGATGGTATGTTCCATATTCCACTATTTTTATCGATAGATAGTATTATATCCTTTAAACAATTCATTCTTTTTGAGTAGAGTTTTTTTATCTTCCTTATATGTTTATCAAACATTCCACTTTTAATATATATTTCTAACGCTCCTTGTGAAAGTACTGATGTACTTATATCTGCGCAGGATTTGTACTTAGAAAATATGTCAGTTAATATTTTAGGCAATACCAAAGCTGCAATTCTAAGTCCAGGTAAAAATACTTTAGAATAACTTTTTAAATATATAACTCTGCAATTATCGTCATATGAATAAATTGGATCTACTTTGCTATTAATATCTAAATCCCCTAAATAATCATCTTCTACTATATATACATCATATTTTTCAGCTAGTTTTAATATTTGTTTCTTTTCTTCTGATGAATAGGATCCTCCTGTAGGATTGTGAAATCTAGGAATTGTATAAAAAAACTTTATATTACCATTCTTAAAAATCCTTTCTAGATCACTAAAGTCTAATCCTTTATAGGTTCTTCTAATCCCAATTGCCGTGACTCCATTATATTCAAGGGATTTTAATGCACCATAGTAGGTAGGTTGTTCTACAAGTACATTTCTCTTACCATTAGGAAATGGCAATATACTCAATATATTAATTGCCTGTTGTGAACCACTAGTTATAAATATTTTATCTTCATCAGCAAATACCTGATATTTTTGAAAATCCTTTGACAAAATCTTTAATAATGGCTGCAAGCCTTGAGGATTAGAATAATTAAAAAGACTATCCTTATACATATTTATCGCTTGATTTAAACAATGTTGAAACTCTATATAAGGTAACGCATTGCTATCTGGTGATGCTTCTGAAAAATTTATTATATTATTGTTATAATTACTATCAGCATTCATATTATTTGGCACTAAATAATAGCCACTTTGTGGTACAGCATATATCATATGGTTTTTTTCAAGCTCATCATAAGCTCTAATTACTGTTGCCTTGCTGCAGGCAAATAATTTGCACAATTCCCTTATGGAAGGCAGCTTTTCGCCAGGTTTTATTTTTCCATCAAATATCTGATTATTTATAAAATCCAATATTAATTTATATTTAATCAAAACATATCACCTCACTCTGTACTGGTACACTTAGATATTATCATTATTGTTCAAAGTAAAAATTCCAAATATACTATAACTGTACCACAAAACTTAGCAAAAACAATCTATTATTTTTGAGGAGGTGCCTTCATGTTTAAAGAATATAAATGTGATCAATTTATAATATACACAGATAGAAGGAAGGTTGATACAGAAGCTGTGTGTTCCTTTCTATCAAAATCTTACTGGGCAAATACTAGAAATAAAGATACCATTTTACGCTCAATAGAAAATTCATTATGCTTTAGTCTATTTAAGGAAGATACACAAATTGGCTTTGCAAGACTTGTTACAGATTATGCAACCTTTGCATATTTATGTGATGTATATATTGATGAAAATTATAGAGGCTTAGGACTTGGAAAATGGCTGATGGAATGCATTGTAAATCATGATGAAATTAAAGGTGTTAAAAGAACAATGCTAGCAACTAGCACTGCACATGGACTTTATAAAAAATATGGCTTTGATGCTATATCTAATCCTGAATTATATATGATTCTAAATAGACAAGTATAGATAAAAAGCTCATAAACTAAAGATTTTTTCTTTAGTTTATGAGCATAATTTTTCTTATTTACAGCCTTGTAACATTACATCTAGAATTATATCGTCAGTATTTGCCATACCTTCATTTGATACTCTTCCTAAGTTTTGTATTGTCTTTTCAACTGAATCATCAAGTATACCATCTCTTGAAGGTATAAATACATTTTTGTTTGCCATTTTAGCTGCATCCACTGCTGCATTTACTGATATAGCTAACTTGTAGGAACATCCAATTTTAGCTCCATCGCATATCATTCCGCTTATACCAGCTATCATGTTTTTAATAGCTCCACCTATTTGCTCAAGAGTTCCACCTAAAAGATATGATAGTCCTGCACTAGCTCCTACCCCAGCAGCAACTCCACATCCACAAACTGGTGATAATGATCCTGTGTAGCTCTTTATATATACAGTAACTAAGTGGCTTAGCGTTACCGCTCTAACTATTTTTTCATTGTCTATATTCATTCCTTCTCCAATAATAGCTATAGGTAATATAGCAACTAATCCGTGATTTCCACTACCTGCACTGCTCATTACTGGCAATGGATGTCCAGCCATTCTTGCTTCTGAAGCAGCTGAAGTTATTGCCTTAGCATTTTGCTCTAGATCCTCTTTATCGCTCTTCAACATATTTCCAAGTCCGATACCTAGATTGTATTTTAAGTCATCATCAGCAATTCTTCTGTTCATAACAATTCCTTCATTTATGAACTTGATTTTTTCAAACTCTATAGTATCAACAAATTCCTTTAAATCAGCAATGGTAAATTCTTTGATTCTATCTCTTAAAGACGGTTTTGCAGCTTCTTCCTTGTCATCTTGAGCTGAGATACATTGTCCATTTTGTTCAAGAAGAACTACATTTAGGTGAGTCTTTTTAATAACTACTCTTGAAGTATTATTTTTACCTTTTGCAATTACCTCAATATAAAGACCTGTAACATCCTTTTTTAAATCTAGATTTATCATATTTTTTCCCATTAGCTTAAGGGCTTCTTCTAAGCTCTCATTTGTTACCTCTTTTAACACTTCAAGTTTATATTCTGACTTCCCTACGACTAATGCTAAAGCTGCAGCAACTACTATTCCCTTCTCATTCGTTCCAGGTATCCCTACTTCTTTACCATTCTTTAATACATTACGGTCAACTAATATATCTAATGTTTCCACTTCTTCTTCTAATAATTCCTTAGCTTTTGCAACTGCATATGCAACTGCAGTTGGTTCTGTACATCCAAGCGCTGGAACAACCTGGTCCTTTAATATGCTCACTAATAATTCATTGTTTTTCATCTGTAATTACCTCCTAGATTTTATCTATAATTATTAATAAGCAAATATCATGCCAAAGATTTTATGGCCTAATTACGTAGATTATATTTTCGTTTTTCTCAAAAATAAGAATTACATTTATGAAAACACTGGAATTTCCCTATATAACCGTTTACACCTTGCTTTAACGTTTTTTCTCAAAAATAATAATTAATTATTATTTTTGAGAAAAATGCATTCATATCTTTATTCTTCAAGCTTACGATATAATGTGGCTGGACTTATTCCTAGTTTTTTAGCGATTATTTTCTTTGCATCAGTATCAGCACCATAACGCTCAATTAATTTATTGATTATCTGCTTTTCATATTCTGCCACCATCTCTTTTAATCCTTTTTCAATTAAAGGGATATCTTCATCACTAGTCATTCTTTTAATTATTGTGTCCAGCGTAATATGTTTTTCTTTTTCAAAGTTGATAGCATACTCTATTAAATTCTGTAATTCTCTTACGTTACCTGGCCAAGAATAAGCCATCAAAGCATTTTTAGCGCCGTCAGTAAACCCTTCGATGTTTTTTTCGTATATTCTGTTGTACCTATTTAAAAAATACATCGAAAGCTCTAATACATCATATCCTCTTTCTCTTAGTGAAGGTATATTAATAGGAATTACGTTTAATCTGTAGAATAAATCCTGTCTGAACTCTCCTCTTTCTACCATTTTGTATAAATTCTTATTTGTAGCTGCAACAATTCTTGGGTTAACCTTAATAGTACTTAACCCTCCTACTCTTACAATTTCTTTTTCCTCAAGCACTCTAAGCAACTTAACCTGCATATGAAGAGGCAAATCACCTATCTCATCTAAAAAGATAGTTCCATCCTTTGCAATTTCAAATTTACCCATCTTACCGCTGCTGCTGGCACCTGTAAATGCACCTTTTTCATATCCAAAAAGTTCACTTTCCACAAGACTATCTGGTATTGCACCACAGTTTATTGGCATAAAGATTTCGTTTTTTCTATCACTTTCAAAATGAATAGCTCTAGCAAAAAGCTCCTTACCTGTACCACTTTCTCCTAATAATAAAACTGGTACATTTTGCTTTGAAATAAGTCTCACTTGTTCTTTAACTTGAGAAAATGAAGGACTGTCTCCTATAATATTTTCAAAAGTAAATAATGAATGTTTTTCGCTTGCTTTCAAAACTGACTGTTGTAATTTATTAAAATCCTTAAAGGTTATAACTGCACCAGAAATCTTTTCATTAACTTCAATAGCTTTTATTGACAAGAGAAACACATATCTATAATTATTGTAACTAATAGATACTTGATCTTCTTCTATGCAATAGTTTGTCTTCCTAAACTTATCAATTATTTTGTTAGGAAGTATTTCATTTATGTTTTTGCTCACTATTCCAAAATCTTTTAGCTTAAATTTTTCTTTAATATATTTATTTATACTAAGTATTTTATTTTCATCATCTATGATTATAATGCCTTCATTTACAGAGTCAATTACTGTCAGCAATTCTTTTGATTTATACTCTAATTTATTATTGATGCTTTTCTCTCTAATTCTTGAAGAAATAAACTCACTTAATCTCTTATCGAAATCTGTATAACTATCTTTTTTCTCCAAAAAGGTCTTTTTTTGTCTTTCGTCAAAGATAATCATTCCAATAACACCTTCGACTCTGTCATCTATAATTATAGGAAAACATACTTCTGCTTTTTCATCGCAAACTCCTCTTATAGCACAAGTGGTACATTCACTGCAAATTGTAGGATCTTCAATGAGATAAGGTTCTCCTGTTTTTACGCACCTTTCAAATACCGAGTTTCTAGGACCGTATGCTCCTATTTTCTCCTTAAGTCTTCCTGTTGCTGCTATTCTAAGGAGATTTCTATCCATAATTGTTACGTCAATACCAACTATCGCTTTAATTGTTTCAGCGATACCTTGCAGCTCATCTTTAATAAGATGTATCAAAGGTCCTTCCCCCATTCTTCCTTAATTCTAATTAAAATACTATATTTTATTTAAAAATAGTATAGCATTTATTTTTTCTTTTGTCCTATAGTAGATATTTTAGTATTTACATGTACTTTTATTACGGCATCACAAAAAGCCTCATCACTAGCATAGTTTCCTTGTCTGCCGTATTTAGCTACTGCATACTTTCCAAGATCAATCCAATCTGTTTGATATTCTTTTTGCATTTTCCCCAATTCGATCTCTAATTTTTTCTGCAAATCTTCTGCAAATACTTTTTCTATATCTTTAACCTCTTTTTTAGTTATTAGATTTTTATCTATAGTATCTACTTTTAAATCTCCAATAAGAGTAACAAAAATATCATACTTTAAATGATTATCCTCTTTTGAAACATTCACTTTAAGTTTATTTTTATTTTTAAAATAAGCCTCATAGTATTCGTTTCTTTCTGGCTTGTTAATAGCTAGATATCCAAATCCATCATTATTTCTTAAAATATTTATTAATCTAGCTTCATCCAGAGAAACTTTTTTAATTATTTTATCTTCTTTAAATAATGCAAGCCCTGAAACTTGAAACCGTTCTTCCTTTACTTCCATATAAGGTATAACAATCTTCTTCCCTTCCTGATAATACATTTTTAAAACTTCTGATACTTCATTATTGGTAGGAAAGAAGTTATCCATACAAATAAAGTTTAAAATTCCACGAATTTGTTCTGACATGGTGGATGCTGATGTAGGATTCATTTTATATACATCTTTTGCTGATTCTCCACTTATTGCTATAGATGCTACTACTCTTCTCATAGGATCTCTTATTTGTCCATCTAATATATCTTTAATTCCATACCTTGCTCTTTCTTCACTAATTAAGTAAACTATTTCTGTTCCCAATATCAATTTCCTATTGGATTTCATCTGAAGTTCATTTGCAGTACTGTATATAGATTTGCTTCTACCACTAAAAACTTCGTGTTCTATTTTTCTTTCACCTTTAAAAGTAAAAGTTTCTAATGTGTCTCTATATTTATATCCAACTCCCTGATTTTCTATATCATATCCTAATCCTATTACTATTCCCAATTCTTCCTGAGCTCGCATGTTATAACATCCCGAAAACATAATAGGAATTATAATAATAAACGATAGTTTTTTTATTACTTGCATTATTATCACTTCCTAACAGATAATTATTTCATCTTTAGTTCATATAAAATATTGTATATTATCTTGTTTTAAAATAAACCAATACTGCAGTTACAACTCCCCAAAGTACTCCAAATATCACTACATATGGGGTAATAACGTCTAGAATTTTTATTCTATTATATTCGGGTATAAAAAAATAGCTTAAACCCAAAGTAAAAATTGAACATAAAATACAGCATCCTCTGTAATTCATTTTTATAACTTTTGACAAACAATAGGAGGATGCAAAAAGATAGCAGACTAAAATTCTAAATATAATACTGCTCCATAAAAGCATTAGCAATGTTATAAAATTTTCAATTAATGGTAGATGTATAGTAGATACTAAATAAAGAAGAGGATAAGTAACCTTCGAAGTTAGTTCCCATCCAAGTGAATAAATAGTGATAAATACATTTAATGTATATATAAATATTATTGTAAAAACTGCAATTATACCTGCTTTTTTAGCATTTTTTCTATTAGTTATAAATGATATGGAAATATAGCTTATTTCCACACCTGTGTATGAATACAAAGTAGCAGGTATTGCTTTAATTATATCCTTATAGGAAGTAATAATAGGTTTTATATTTCTTATCTCTCCTCTTGGAATAAAAAATATCATTAAAGCTATAAATCCTATCATTAGATAAAAAAACAATTCGCATAGCCTTCCTACATTAGTGAGTCCATATATAGCTGAATATATAGTTAATAACATAACTAATATTAGTATTATATAACGGGGTATATAATTAACAATAGTTAAGTATAATACATTAGCGAAACCTGATATGATTGTCACTTCAAAAAAAAGAAAGATTGCAAAGAAAATTAAAATTATTATATTAGTTAAAAACTTGCCATATATTTTATTGTTTAGTTCCTTGAAGTCAACATGTTTCATTTTTTTATCTATATAAGCAGCCATTAACACAACAACAATAGGATATAGACCACCAATTATCACAGATATCCATCCCTGCTGATGAGCATCATTAGCGACATCCTGGGCAAGAGATAAAATTCCCACTGCTATCATTGCGCTATGTACAAGGGCTATATACTGATGTTCAGTTATTTTATTATTTATATTCATCGCAGCTCCCCTTACAATTTGTCATTCTTTGTTTTAAAGGTTATTTATTTTTTTTATTCTTACTTCTTTCAAATCCAATAGCTCTAGTATTTAAATTTTCTATTTTAGATCTTGTAAAAGTATCCCTAAATCCTTTAAATCTTAAAGGAGCCAGAGGCGTAAAATACGGAACACCAAAAGAATCCATTCTTATTAATGTTACAATTATTAATTGAATTGCAACTAAAAGTCCTAAAAAAGCAAAGAAATTAGTCATTAAAAGAACTCCAAAGCGTAATAATCTAATAGAAAGTGCCATATCATAATTAGGAATAAGAAAAGTGCATATAACAGTAATAGCCACAACCACTAGTGTTGTTGGGCTTACCAATCCTGCTAAAGTAGCTGCCTGACCTAATACAATACCTCCAACAATTGACAGTGTTTGACCTACTGGGTTTGGAAGCCTAAGTCCTCCCTCCCTAAGGATTTCTACTAAAATCTCCATAAGAAGTATCTCTAAAAATGGTGGCAGCGGAATATTTTGCCTTGTACTTACAATTATTTTTATTAAATTTAAAGGTGTAAGCTCACTATTATAATTTAGGAGTATAAGATATAAAGAAGGTAAAATTAAAACTATTATTAAAGCTGAATACCTGATAAGTCTGTCGAAAGTTCCAAGTAAGACTCTATTTGCATAATCCTCAATATCCTGAAAAAACTCTATAAAACAAGCAGGAAGTATCATTGCATAGGGAGCCCCCTCAGCTAATATGGCTGCTTTACCTTGAAGAATGTCCGAAATTACCTTAGTCGGTTTTTCACTGGTTTTAACTTGAGGAAAAATTGACCAATCAGAAATTTTCATTAATTGGCTTAACATTCCTGGCCCTAATATTTGTTTAGCTTTTACAAGATTTATGCTGTTTCGAATATTATTTAACACCTCAGGATCAATTGCATTGTCCAAATAAATAAGAACTGAATCCATCTTGTTTTCTTCCCCAAATATAAAAGTCTCCATTTTTAAATTATCATTTTTAATTCCCTGCTGAACTAATGATATATTAGTTTCTAAACTTTCAATAAAGGCTTCTCTACCACCTCTTATTACTTTTTCAACATTTGACTCTGTAACAGCTCTATGTGCTGCTCCTATGGTTTTACAGACTATAACGCTGTTCTCATTTTCTGTTAAAATTATACATTTTCCACGCTTCAACTCCATAGATATTAAATTTAGGTCTGACGTAACCTGAACATCACTTGATGCTATATATCTTTTCGCTATATAATCTGTCTTACACTCAACGTTGTTTATCGAAGATTGAACATGAAATAACAGAGGAAATATTATACTATTTTCTATAAATTCTTGTTTTGCAAGGTTACTAATATATAATATAAAACATCTAATATTATCTTTAATTATTATCTCTCTTTTTACAACATTGAAATTTGCTGGAGAGTTAGCTAAAATTGTGTTTATATTATCATCTAGGTTATTTGTAAGAGAATTCATGTTATACAGCACCCCCTACATAAACTCTAATATTTCTTTTTTGTTTTTATATTTACCTAAAAGGTTCAATTATATTCGTAAATTATACTGCAGTCATCCTTATTATGAATACATATATATACAGCTAAAATCTATTAAAAACATGAAAAAGACCTCAACAATCAGATTGTCAAGGTCTCTAATAATATTAATCTATTTTTAATTATTGTTTATAAATGTCATATCCAAACCACTTCATTGAAAGCTTAGATAAAGTACCATCTGCTTTAAGTTCATCTAAAGCTTTTTGTAAAGCCTCTTTTAATTCTTTATCCTCTTTCTTTATACCTATTCCTTCTGGTTCTTTTGTTAGCTTTTCATTTAATATTTTGTAGTTGCCGCCATCCTTCTTAATGTAGTATCCTCCAACTTGACCGTCAACTATTAATGAATCTATTCTTCCTATGGATAAATCGTGGAAAGCTTCTGTAATCTTATCATATCTCTTAACTTCCTTAGTTCCTTCTACCTTCATAGCTGCTTGCTCACCAGTTGAACCAAGTTGAGCTCCTACTACTTTACCTTTCAAGTCTTCTTTGGTGTTTATTTTATCATTATCCTTTTTAGTTACCATTATTTGACCACCGTCTATGTATGGTCCAACAAAATCTATCTCTTGTTTTCTCTGATCTGTTATGCTTAAAGCTGAAAGTATTACATCGAATTTTCCTGATTTAAGCGCTAACAAAATTCCATTGAAATCTGTAGTTGTTACTTCTAATTTTACGCCTAGTTTTTTTGCTAACTCGTTTCCTAAATCTATATCAAAACCTACCAAGTTATTTTTGTCATCCCTAAATTCCATTGGTGGATAAGAATCATCAAGTCCGATAGTTAACTTACCTGCATTTTTAACTCTTTGTAATGAGTCTACCTTTTGCGAACTATTATTGTTTGAACTATTATTGGTTCCGCATCCTGCAAATAATGATACAGACATCACTGCAGTTATAATCAAAGCTGAAATTTTCTTCATAATTTTGTGCCCCCTTAATTATTTTCTATATTTATAATTATACAATTAATTTTATTATTATGCAATATTTTTAATAAATATTTCTAATGTAATTTCACATGTTTTTATAATTATGCTTACACTCCTTAGAAGACGCCCCATTAATCTTAAGGTATATTCTCTTCTAAAGCACTAAAAACAAAAAGACTAAGGTTGCATTAATATTAATAATAATGCAGCCTTAGTCTTTAAACAAATACCTCTCGCATACGTATTTACCTTATATATCCTTAATTATCTATAAAAAATAAAACTAGCAGCTAAACTGCTAGTTTTATTAAACTCCTTTTGGAATAACTGCTACATTATAATTCATCTCTATATTTTTTAATAACGGCTTGTCCTGCGTCACTTGCTTTACTTCTTCTAAACTTTTAGCTGTAAATACAACTGTACCGCCTTTTCTATTTAATACTCCTCCACCAATTAAGTATTTGTTGGAGTTAACCTTACTGTTATTTACCCTTGTATTACTACTTATTATTCTATCATTTTCTGATGCTTTATAATTGATTCTAATAAAAAGATTATATTCGTCCATTTGTATACCCCCGATCATTTGTTTGGGTAATTTATATTTTTATTATATCGAACACATGTTCGATAGTCAAGTTTTATTTCTTACCCCATACCTATAAATATGCTCACAATTAAGAAATATGCTCACAAAATAAAACCTGAGCATATTTCTTAATCAAATTTACTAAATTTTTCTCCACTAACATAACTTATTTGATAGAATTATATTGGGAAAAAATTTCATAATATTGTTATGATATAGTTATGAAATGTATTTGCTACTATTAATCAAATATTAGGGGGGATATTTTATGCTTTTAGGAACTATTGTAAACTTTTCTGCTATTATAGTTGGAAGTTTAATTGGACTCTTAATGAAAGGTGGTGTGCCTGAAAAAATTAGCAATACCATCATGCAGGGCCTCGCACTATGCGTTATCTACATAGGTATATCAGGGGCAATTAAGGGATCTAATGTTATGCTTATTATAATTTCATCAGTAATAGGTGGTTTTATCGGCGAGCTAGTAGACATAGATAACCTACTAAAAAAGTTAGGTGATAAAATTGAAAATAAATTTAAAGGCAGAGGCATAAAAATTTCAGAAGGCTTTGTAACTGCCAGTCTTTTATTTTGTGTTGGTTCAATGGCAATAGTAGGTTCTCTTGAAAGCGGTCTTCAAGGCAACAACAAGATACTTTTTGCTAAATCAATGCTTGATGGCGTAGCATCTATAATATTTTCATCTACGCTTGGAATCGGTGTAATGCTTTCTTCTGTTTCAGTATTACTTTACCAAGGTGTTATAACTATTGCTGCTTCAGGATTAAAAACAATCTTAATACAATCTGTCATTACAGATATGACCGCAATAGGAAGTCTTCTCATTATGGGTATAGGGTTTAATATGCTTGGTATGTCAAAAATAAAAGTTGCAAATTTACTTCCAGCTGTTTTTATACCAATCTTTTATCAACTTATTTTAAACTTAATGAAATAATAATGAATTCCAAGCATCAGGTAAAATTGAAATTCCATCTAATGCTTAGAATTCTGTTTATGAATAAAAAACGATAAAATATACTGTACTTTTATAAAAATTAAGTTTCCAGCATATTTTATCGTTTTTTTATTAAACACTCTCTTCAACCTTCTTCTCTAGAGCATCATTAAAATCATCTATATATTTTATCAAACTACTTTCTATATTTCTTTTTCTTTCCTCTACCAATGTATCTAAATACTTTTTGTCTAACCTTTTATTCATTAGTCTGTCTTTTTTAATTACCTTTTCATAATTCTTGTTATCTCCAGCGAAATACATCTCATATGCAGCAAAACCAAATGCAGCTCCGATAAATCCCATGATTATTCCATTTATTATGTCTCTTTTTAGTATGATTCCACAAACAAAACCAATTAGTATACCAGATGTTACAACAATAGTTTTGGTTGACTTCTTTTCTGTATTTTTTTCCTCTGTAGCAATTGGTTTATCTTCCTCTTTAACATAAAGCTTATTTTCATCAATTTTCATATGAGCAATATGTATATCGCCAATCATATCTTCTATTTTTTCCACAATCTTTATCTTATCTTCATCATAACCTTTGTCCATTAATTCACTTTGACTTCTAATCAAAAGATTAGACTGTAATACTTTACTATAGTCTCTAATGTTTATATACTCTTCATCAAAAGTTTCATTAACTTCTTTTAAATCGCTGCATAAATAAAGTTCTGCCTTTAAGTCATTGTAAAGCTTATTCATAAAAGTATAGACTTCATTTTTCATATCACTGATATCCATAACACAACTCCAATCCCTTCAAAGAAATTCCCCATAAGTATAAATCAAGTAAAATTCACAATTTTCTTATTAAACATCTAGATAAGTTTACCATAAAAATATGAAATTGTCCTTATTAATTTGACAAGAACATAAAAAGCAGATGTGATCAGCACCTGCTTATCCTATAGGAATATATAAAAAATCTTGAATATTTCACTACAACCTATATATGCTAAAATCACTTATATGGAATTCCTTATATAAGAGTATTATAAAACACTTAGGCTGTAGATATAACATATCAAAACATTAAATAAGTATCGGCCGCTATAACCCTTATAGCGCATTCAATCTTTACATGTTGTACGTTAAATCATTCAAGACTTTTTACAATAAGTATTATAACCAACTAATATCACAATATTCAAATTATTCCATAAAATTCCCATAGAATCTTTAATAAACCAAGAAATTTTAGCCTTTATTTAGGTATGTCATTTAACTTAAGATTCTTAATGTAAATAAATATATACTGTTATATTATCATATGGTTTAGGATAAAATTAGTAATAATATGTTTAGAATGATTACTGTGAAGGCAATTATACTCAAAATTATCTTTGACAATCTACTGTTAGCGTATTTTCCCATAACATTTTTAGAAGATGTTAAATATATTTGCAGTATTATTGTAATAGGAAGTTGAATACTTAATAGCATTTGAGATATAATGAGTCCCTTAAAAGGATCCTTTATAAAAAATACAATAGCTGTAGCACATGCAATTGTTACTAGTACACCTATTCCAGTATGTCTATCATGTATATCATAAGGCTCTTTGTATAATCCAGCAAATATACTTCCACCAGCCATTCCTGCTGTCACACTGGAAGATATACCAGAAAAAAGCAGAGCCACAGCAAATATTATGGCAGCTGTACTTCCAAGCATAGGTGTAAGCATAGATTGAGCTTGACTAAGCTCTGTTACCTTAATATTTTTAGTAAAAAATGTAGCGGCCGCTACTAATATCATAGCACTATTTATGGCCCATCCAATAATCATAGAAAATAGAGTGTCTATAAATTCATATTTTAATTGATGTTTTATTACCTCTTCATTTTCCAAATTCCACTGTCTACTTTGTATTATTTCTGAATGTAGATATAAATTATGCGGCATAACTACAGCACCTAATACACTCATTATAATTACAATAGAACCTTGAGGTATAGTTGGAACAAACCAGCCCGTTACAGCTTCCATCCAATTTATTTTAACAAGTGCAAGCTCAAATATAAATGATATACCAATTAAGGACACAAAACCTATAATTAATTTCTCCATTCTTTTATAAGAATTAGTAAAAATCATAATAATGACTAAAATACATACCATAAGAGATCCAATTTTGATTGGTATCTTAAACAACATATTTAGAGCTATTGCTCCTCCTAAAACTTCAGCCAACGCTGTGGATATTGAAGCTACTATTGCAGAAAAAAGTATAAGCTTAGAAAAAACAGGCTTTAAGTATATTGAGGCTGCCTCAGATAGACAATATCCGGTTGTGATTCCTAAATGTGCAACATTGTGCTGAAGAACTATAAGCATTATTGTACCCAATGTAACCATCCACAGGAGCTTATATCCATAATCAGCACCTGCTGCAATATTAGCTGCCCAATTGCCTGGGTCTATAAAACCTACTGTTACTATAAAACCTGGGCCTATATACTTTAAAAAGTCTAATGCCATAAATTCGTGCTTTTTTTTGTGTTGAAAGAATTTATTTATTTTCATTTTGCCAACAACTCCTTAAACTGTTAAAAATATTATAATACATGAATAATAATTTAAAAATAGTTTACAAAACATTTTTTATTATATATTAGCAAATTTATATAAATTATGTTATTATTATACTTGTTTTCAAGCATCAAAAGAATTCTGTTCCTAAATATTACAAACTAATTTTTCGAGGAGATTTTATATGAATTTTTTAAGAGAGTTTTTTTCTAAAGACAGCGTTAAGAAATTCTTAACCTTTATATTTATTATACTGCTGTTTTATGCAGGTAAATCAATGCTGAATCTATTCTTGCTAACATTTGTTTTTACCTATCTGATGAACAGCTTACAAAACTTAATAATTAAACAACTTAAACGAATTACACCTGTAAAGGAGAAACTTATCACGGTAATACTTTATTCATTACTATTTGCTTCTATAGTATTAATTATAGCTAAATATATACCTTTACTCATTACACAAAGCAAATATATAATAAATCAAGCTATAGATCTTGATCTTACTCCTGATTCGGATTCTGACATTGTTCAAAAGTATTTGATGACAATGTTCCAGCAGGTAGATATAAAAAGTTACTTAAAATCAGGATTTGATATAACCTTCCAATTCGCTGCGAATATAGGAAAATGGAGTATTAATGTATTTATTGCCATAATGTTAAGCCTATTCTTTATGCTTGAAAAAAGAAAGGTTATATGTTTTTTAAGGAAATTTGAACACAGCAAAATTTCAGGGTTATATAGATATTTAAGCTTCTTTGGCAATAATTTCTTAAACTCTTTTGGTAAAGTCGTTCAAGCACAAATACTTATAGCATTCTTTAATACTATACTTTCAGTAATTATGCTTTCAGTGCTTCATTTTCCGCAGCTAATTACTTTAGGCTTTATGATATTTGTATTGAGTCTAATTCCTGTAGCAGGGGTTATAGTTTCTCTTATCCCTTTAACTCTTATAGCTTTTAAGATAGGCGGCCTTACTAAAGTTATTTATGTTTTAATAATGATTGCTATAATTCATGCACTTGAAAGTTATATTTTAAACCCAAAACTTATGTCAGCAAAAATTGAACTGCCTATATTCTTTACTTTTATAATACTTATTGCATCAGAACATTTTATGGGAGTATGGGGATTGCTTATTGGAATTCCACTATTTATGTTTATATTAGACTTGCTTGAAGTTAAATTGCATGAATGTTAAAAAGGACAGATGTAAATCTGTCCTTTTTAACATTCTATTTAAGATTATTTTCTATTTATTGTAGCTCTTAGTTTTAGATATTTTCTACACCTATAATAGTTATATTCTTTAATTTTTTATCATAAGTTAAATCATATACTGTGTTATTCTCTAGATTTCTTACCGTTGGACGTGTAGAGCATTCTTCATTATTTCCAATAACTATTGCCCTCTCTCCATTGCTTAATTTTAAAATAGTTCCTAAAGGATAGGGAGCAACTCTTCTTAAAAATATCTTTACAAGCTTTGGATCAAAGATTTGTCCATTATTAGCCATTATATATTCTATCGCATCAGAAGGTAGATATGCCTTTTTATTCGGCCTTTCTGATACCAAATTATCATATGCATCACAAAGACACAGCACTCTTCCAAATTTTGAAATCTCTTCTCCTCTTTTTCCATCTGGATAGCCATAACCATCATATCTTTCATGATGCTGTAAAATCCCTACATAAGTTGTTACAGGTACAGTGTAATATTGTTTTATATATCTATAACCTTTTTCGGGATGGCACTTATATAATTTTTCTTCTTCTTTTGTAAGTTTTTCAACCTTATTTACTATATCCTTAGGCATAAAAACCTTCCCAATATCATGCAAAAGTGCAGATGCTGTAAGCTTTTCTATTTTTGTGTTATCCAAGTGCATTGCCATTCCAATTACACTGGACAATACTGCTACATTTACGCTATGACTGTACATATAATCATCGAAAGTCTTAATATCAACCATATTGACCATTATATTTTTATTGTTTAATATTTCATAAATAATGCTTTTAGCTAAATTTTCAACAGTAGTTATACTATTAGAAACATTTGATGGATCATTGTAAATTCCTTTAATAGATTTTACAGCTTGTACTCTTAATTCATCTGAAATTACACTTTTTATCGCTATATCATAAGATACAGTATCTTCTATATAAACGCCATTAACTCCTAATTTTTCAAGGCTTTTAATATATTCATCTGTTAGTCGTACATCCTTTGTTAATAATGTTACACCATCGCTTGAGTAAATATTTCTGCCAAGCCTCATTCCTTCACGCAAGCAGTAAATAGGAACATATCGCATTTAAACACTTCCTTTCTGCAGCCGGATAACATAGCTACTTTTATCTTATCCAGTTGCCTATTATATTTTACTCTTATCTTCAAGTAAAATACAATACTAAAGTCACTCAAATTTATTATATTATATTATCGTACCATAGTTGTTTACCTTTATTTTTAATCTCACTAATTTTTTTATTAATTATTAATAGGTCAGTTCTGCTCCAATTAATACCTGTCAAGATTAATTTTCTATATAAATAAAAGCTTCAAAGATAGTTATCCTGAAATTAGTAATTTCAATGACTTCTACCTTTGAAGCTTTATTATGTATTTTTTATTTAATTAATTCGATTTCATCACCAGCTTTAACAAAACCGCCTTCCAATACCTTCGTAAATATACCTTCTCTTGGCATAATGCAGTCACCTACCTGACTTCTTATAGCACATCCTTTGTGACATTCTTTTCCTATCTGAGTTACTTCCATCAGTGTTTCTCCTATTCTAAGCTTTGTCCCAACAGGAAGCTCATATAGTACTAAGCCCTCGGTAGTAATGTTTTCTGCAAATTTTCCACTATCCAAATTCATAATTCCTAAAGAATTCATCTTATCTATACTTTCCTGTGCAAGCAGGCTTACTTGTCTATGCCAGTCACCTGCATGTGCATCTCCCTCAAGTCCATGATTCACTTTAAAATAGCCCTTCTCTATAGGAATTTTTATTTCACCTTTTTTTTCGCTTATATTTACTGCTACAACCTTTGCCATCTTTACTCCTCCTCAAGTCCTTGTTATCTTTAAATTTTAGCGCTGAAACAATCCAGACTTTCCACCGCTCTTTTTAATAAGCATTATATTAGATATGGTCATTTCTCTGTCGATAGCCTTGCACATATCATAAATTGTAAGAGCAGCGATAGAAACAGCCGTAAGGGCCTCCATCTCTATTCCTGTTTTCCCAACCGTTTTTGCTGCCGCTTCTATATCAATTTTGAGATTTTCAAAGTCTAACTTGAAGCTTATATTGCAGCCAGATATATTTATAGGATGGCACATTGGTATAATATTAGAGGTATTTTTCGCTCCCATAATTCCTCCAACCTGTGCAACAGATAATACATCACCCTTTTTTATGCCACCTTCTTTTATTCTCTCAAGAGTTTCCTTTTTCATGTATATAGACCCTACAGCGATCGCCTCTCTCGCGGTATCTTCTTTTTCACTTACATCTACCATTTTAGCTCTTCCTTGTTCATTTATGTGAGTTAGATCCATTGTCAATTCCCCCTATTTAAAATTGTTCTTACAAGCGGATGCTCGGGATACTTAAATACCTTCTCCTTTGTTCCATGCTCGATTATTCTTCCTTTATCCATGAAGATTACATAGTCAGCTACTCTTTCAGCCTGATATAAATCGTGTGTGACCATTATTATAGTTTTATTACTGTTCACTATAGATTTTATAAGCTTTTCTGCTTCTAAGGTGCTTTCCACATCCATAGCCGCAGTGGGCTCATCTAATAGTACAACATCTGTTTCAAGTACTATTGTTCTCAGCATTGCGGCTTTTGCTCCCTCTCCTCCAGATAATTTTTTGCAATTTTTATTTAAAAGCTTATCTATTGAGAAGTAATTTGTATATTTTGTTAATCTCTTATTTATATCATCATTACTCATTTTTCTGAATCTTAATCCACTAACTATATTATCACGAACTGAGGAGTTAAACAAATATGGTTTCTGGCTTACTATGGAAATACTTTTTCTTATATCATCTAATTTAAGATCTTCATTATAAACAATGTCACCAGAACTTAAATTACAAATGCCTGCAATACAATTTAATAGAGTACTTTTACCACTGCCATTAAGGCCTAGTATAGCATATATTTTTCCTGTTTTAAAGGTAAATTCAGTTACATTTAATACAACTTTTCCTTCATAATTTTTACATGCATTTTTTATATTTATTTGCATTATTTATCCCTTCTCGCCTAATTCGCCTATATTTAATTATCTTCTTGAAATCTATATAAAATGAAGTTTACTAAAAATGAAATCATAAGTAGTATTGCACCTATAATCAGAGATTCTTTAAAGTTTCCCTTTCCTGTTTCTAGCGCTATATATGTTGTCATAACCCTTGTCTCACCTTGTATATTTCCACCTACCATCATTACTGCTCCAACTTCAGAGATAGCTCGTCCAAAGCCAACAGTTATTGCAGAAAGCATTTGAATTTTACTTTCCTTTATTATAGTGATATATACATCCTTTTTATTTGCTCCTAAGGAAACACAAGTATTCTCTATTTCCTTTGATGTTTTAGATAATCCTGACACAGCCACCCCAAATATGATTGGCAATACTAATAATGTCTGCGAAATGATCATAGCTGTTGGCGTAAATAAAAGTTGAAGATTGCCAAAAGGACCTTCCTTAGAAAGCATTAAATATACTACTAATCCCATAAGTACTGGTGGAAGGCTCATAAGAGTATTAGCTACTCTCAAAATAAGCTTCTTTCCTTTAAAATTCTTAAGAGACACGGGAATCGCTAGAGTTAAAGATATCGTAGATGCTAAAGCAGTAGATATTAATGATACAATCATCGACATTGCTATCACGTTATATATATCGCTGTACTGTGCAGAAAAGGCATAAATAGCTTTTAACATTCTATCTTGCACACTCCGAAGCTTTTCCTGTGAGTATCTCTATTCCATGCGGAAGTGCAGGAAGAATTACTTGTAGGTTTTCTACAGCTCCTTTAGGGCTGCCTGGTAAGTTAACAATTAACGTTTCACCTCTTATGCCAGAAACCGCTCTTGAAAGCATAGCCTTTGGAGTTATTTTTAAGGATGCACTCCTCATAGCTTCCGCAATTCCTGGCACATTTTTTTCAACTACTTTCATTGTAGCTTCTGGAGTTACGTCTCTTTTTGAAAAGCCTGTACCTCCATTTGTTAAAATTAGATTTACTTTAAGCTCATCACAAAGCTGTATAAGTTCTTCTTGTATTTTATCTATGTCATCTGGTATTATTTTATAATATTCTATAGTATATTCCTTTGAATCTAAGGTATTTTTTATAGCTTCTCCTGTTCCGTCTACTCTCTCCCCTCGTGATCCTTTATCACTTATAGTTAAAATTGCTGTCTTTATCATCGTCAAACCTCCATTAGTACTAAAATTTAGTTGTAAAATTCTTTGGCTATTCTGATGTTCTTACAACTAAAATAACCAGAATTATTATATTAGATTTTATAAACTTATTATAATTATACAGCATAATTACATAAATTTACAATATTCTTATATTTATAATAACTCTATTTAATAAATTTTGCAACGTAAATTAAAGTTGCACTATTCTAAAATTATAGAAAAATTATTTTAATATAAACAAATTAACTAGAAAGTTGACTTATACCGGCGTATAAGTCAACTTTCGGTCTAGTAACTCTATATGAATATCACTTTTATATTTGTATTTCATACTTTTTAATTTTACTATATAAAGTGTTTCTTCTAATACCAAGAGCTTCTGCAGACCGCGTAATGTTTCCTTTAAATCTTCTTATCACCTTCATCAGATGCTCTTTTTCCGCATACTCTAATTTTAGGCATTCACTATTAATGTCGATGAAAGCTTCATTTTCACAGTCATCTTCCCCAAAATAACCGGACGGTATACATTCAGTATTTATAATTAATTCAATAAAATTTTCTAATTCTCTTATGTTTCCCGGCCAACTATGATTTAGCATCTTTTTTAAATATTCATTAGGTATAACCATATCCTTTTTATTAAGTCTTTCAGAAATATTTTTTAAGAAATATTCTATAAGAATGGGTATATCTTTTTTTCTTTCTCTTAAAGGAGGTAAATATATAGGCAGTACATTAAGTCTATAATATAGGTCTTTTCTAAACCTACCTAGTTCAACTTCTTTCTTTAAATCCTTATTGGTGGCAGCAATTATTCGTACATCTACTGGTATAGATTGGGAGCTTCCTATTCTTGTTATTGTTCCTTCTTGTACAACTCTTAAAAGTCTTGTTTGCATATCAAGAGGCATTTCTCCGATCTCATCCAGCATAATAGTGCCACCATCAGCTAATTCAAACTTTCCAATATTTCCTCCTTTTTTAGCTCCTGTAAAAGATCCTTCTTCATACCCAAAAAGTTCAGATTCTATAAGCTGTTTAGGAATAGCACCACAGTTTAAAGCTATAAAGGGACCGTCTATTCTACTGCTGTAGTTGTGAATAGATTGTGCAAATACTTCTTTTCCAGTACCACTCTCACCCATTATGAGGATAGTAGATTTACTATCTGCAATTTTTTTAGCATATTGGATTACCTTTATAAAGTTTTCATCTTCCCCAATTATTTTATTAAAAGTATAATAAGCCTGTCCATTGTTTTTTTTCTTTACTTTCTTTATTTCCTCAAAAGCATATACTATTTCAATAGTTTCTTCTGAAGAATTATATATTGGATTGGCAGTTAAGTGGCATCTAAATTTGTTTCTTAACGCCATTATATTTACTTCTTGAGAAATGCTTTTTCCTAGACATACGTCATTTTTCACCTTGTCCCAATCCTCTATAAGGTCTCTTATTTCTGATATTCTCAGTTGCTTGTCCTTGCTACCAAACATTTTCAGCGCACATTCATTACAAATTTTTATTTTGCCATTTATATCGGAAGTTATTATTGCGATGGGAATAGAGTTAAATACATTCTTTATATGTCTATCATTCGTATTTTGAGCTTTGTTGTAATTTTTTACTTTTAGCATTTCTTCTATAGCATTAGAGGCAGCTATAACCATTCCTAACGTATGAGGGTGTACAAAATCAATGTACCCAGTGAGATTAAGAACACCTATAAGCCTTCCTTCATTATCTTTTATAGGTGCTGCGGAACAAGTCCATTTATGATATGCTTTGATAAAATGTTCCCTGCCAGAAACTTGTATAGGACTTTGAATTTCTATAACCATACTCATGGCATTTGTGCCTATATTCTCTTCATTCATAAAAGCTCCTGGTATCATCTTCATAGAAAATGCTTCTGAGAGTATCTTTTCTTCCCCTATTGCATTCAATATGCAGCCTTCTCCATCAGTAAGCAATACGAAAAAGTTAAATCCTTTTACAAAATTAGTTAGTTGCTCCATATATGGTGTAGCTGTCAATATTAAATCTCTATTAACCGCAAATCTTTTCTGTAATTCCGTATCGTCATATATAATTTTTTTACTTGAAACTTGATTAGGGTTTATTTTAAAGCGTCTACATCTTTCATGGGACAGATCTATATCAGATTTACACTCAACTTCGGATTTATATTTAACTATAGACATGCTAACACCCCTTTATCTCAACATTTTCAATTGGTAGTTTTTGTATTTATCATCATAATAAATTTCATCTATGCAACCGTACTGTTGATCAATTTGAAATATGTTTTTTATAGGTATTGCTAGAAGGTTGCTCAATATGATTCTATTTACACCTGCATGTGAAATTATAATTATATTACCTAAGCTATTTTTAACAATACTTTCATAAATAGGTATAACTCTATCTCTAAGCTGTTGAAAACTCTCCCCTCCTATAGGTACAAAAGTATCTATATTCTCACCTCTTTTTTTAAATTGTTCAGGAAAAAAATTTTTTATATATTTAAATGTTTTCCCTTCCCATTGCCCCATATTTATTTCAGTAAACTCTTTCACTACTACTCTTTTAATGTCTCTATTTTCAAAAATTATATCTGCTGTCTGTATACATCTCATTAAAGGGCTTACATATGCTTTCTCAATATTTATACTATAAAAAAATTTTTTAAACCTTTGAGCTTGCATAATTCCCTCTTCACTTAAAGGCAAATCTGTAACCCCTATATAACGTTTCTCTTGTCCAGCATCTATATTTCCATGCCTTACCAAGTAAATACTTCTATTCATAATCAAAACTCTTACCTATTACAGATTCAATTTTGCTAATAACTTTTTTAGCCTCTATATATCTCTGTTTTATTTTATCCTTAGCCTCAAAATCATTTTTGTGTTTCAATAAGCAACGATCAAATCTACACTCAAGAGGTATAACTTTATCCTCTTTCACAAGTTTATCTGCCAAATATAGTATTTCATTCTCTGTGATATTTTCTTTTTCACTTACTTTTATATCCATATGTGTAGATACTATGTTACCTATATGTTCATATCCTAATCTCTTTAAAGTTTCTTCTCCTTTTTTGGCATGGTTTGTAGATTTTCTATCTATGTCATGTAATAGTGCTGCAGCTGACAGCAGGTTTTCATCAAAATTATATCCTTTTTTATTTAATATATTTAAAATATATATAGTTATCTCTGACACTTTAGCGCAATGTCTTATTACATTATCCGGTACATCATGCATTTTTAAAATACTATAACATTCTTCTCTATTTGGAACTCTTAAACTAAAATATTTTAGCAGTTCTATATAATCTGCTTTAGTATCCATATCCATTGTTGTAAATTTATCGAATACAGGAACATTTATAGAATCTTCGTCAAACTTGGAGAGTATATTTTTTAATCCTCCATCTTCATTTGTTTTTATTATTATATCTTTATATTTGTAATCTATTAGAGGCGGATGTCCCCTTTTACCATTAAAAGTTGGATAAATTATTCCTTTATCACAGCATAAATATTGTTTTTTTAATGTTTCTATAGTGTGTACTTTTACAAGAGGAATATCTACTGGCAGCATAAAAAATGCGTTAACATCCTCATTTAAGACCTCCATACTCTTTAATACTGAAGAATACATGCCCTGAGAATAGTTTTTATTCTCTATACATTTAGCTTGTGAGCCTTTCAATACATCTATTATCTCTTCCCCTCTATGGCCCGCTACTACTATAATATTACAAATTCCTGAAATTGTAAAAGTATTAATAATAATTTCTAATGCAGTATATTCTCCAAATTTCAAAAGAGGTTTAAAGTCTTCCATTCTTGAAGAATATCCTGCTGCGAGAATTACAGCTGCAAAGTTATCTCTATTCACTAATATGTGTTCTCCTAACTAGAACTAGTTCGGCTGCAATACTTACTGCTATTTCTTCAGGAGTTTGCGCAGATATAGAAATTCCTATAGGACAGTAAACTCTCTCTAAGTCCTTTAAAGTATATCCTTCATTTAAAAGGCAGTTATAAACAAAATCCCTCTTTGTCTTACTTCCTATCATACCTATATATTTTGCATCAGTTTTAAGCATTCGTGCTAGTACTTCTTTATCATAGGCATGCCCTCTTGTAACTATAATAATATAACTCCTGTTATCAATATTTATATAATTAAATATATTTTCAAAAGAAGGAATTGCTTTTACTTCATCAGCGGTTTTAAATCTTTCTATATTAGCGAATTCTTCTCTGTCATCTATAACAATTGTTTTAAAATCTAACATTTTAGTTATTTCTGCAATTTTTTGTGACACATGTCCAGCACCTATTATATATACAGCCTCATGATTCAAAACAGGTTCTACTAAATATTTCTTTCCCTCAGCAACTAAATTTTGAAAAGTTATATTTTTAAAGTTTTCTCTTACTTTTCTAAATATACATTGAGCTATATCGTTTTCTTCTCCGAAAAATCCTGTTTCTGTACAAATCCATTTATCTGTTCCTTTTATGTTTTTTTGTTTTTCATCTATTTTGGTTATAAGTGCAAAATTAACAGCTTTTCTTTTAAGCTCTGCTGCCTTTTTGTATATTAATACCAGTTCATCATCATTACAATCTATATATTCTAAGAGCAATTTAAGTTCTCCACCACAGACCATACCTAGGGCTGAAGCACCATTATTAGATAAAGTGAACTTCTTAACTATAAACTCTTTATTTTCAAAAATCTGTGAAGATAACTTTATAGCCATAGCTTCAAATATACCTCCACCTATAGTACCTTCAATTGAAAAGTCATTCTTTATAATCATCTTTGTTCCTTCTTCTCTAGGAGCGGAACCAGATTTCTCTAAAATAGTAGCTAGCACGAAGCTTTCTTTATTATCCAAACATTCAGTCATTACCTCATATATATCTCTCATAATTAACCCCTCTTTCTGTAATCATATATCTTTCTCTTTGTCATGCTATTTTTAATTGTGCTAGGTTCTAATGAATGTATTAATGCAATTTCAATAATATTTTCAACTAATGCTTCTTTAATTACTGGTATCTCTTTAATATAGCTCATCATTTCCTTTGATACTTTATGAAAGTCACGCTCATTTAATGTAATTAAGTCTATAAATATTATGTTGCCTTCCTCAATGTAAACTTTATAGTCTATTATAGCTTTAAAAGATAGAATAATTTCATCTAAATCTCTCATATAAATAAACTTATCTTCATCTATCTTAATTCTATTATCTATCCTCCCAAGAACCGGACTCATTGTTTTTAAGAAAGTTCCACAAGGACAGGGCTGTGAACTAAAGGCTGTTATATCTCCAGTTCTATATCTTATTAAAGGCATCCCCTCTCTTGTAAGTGATGTAAATACTATTTCCCCATACTGACCATTTTCTACTGTTTTCCCTGTAACCGGATCTATTATCTCAAAATATAAATCTATATCCCTCATATGGTATCCATTTAATGCTTCACACTCAACTCCTCCACCATACCCCATTTCAGTCATTCCATAATGAGTAAAAACCTTACAGTTAAACTTTTCTGTAATTTCCTTTATTAAAGTTTTTGGTACATAATCAGTGCTTAGGAGTATCTTTTCTATATTATTTTTAAATACTTCGCTCTCTATTCTACTTAATTGAAGTAACTGTATCGGAGTTCCTACGATACAATTTATATTCTTATCCTGTATGAACTTTGCTGCATCTTTTGGTTTAACAGATACTCCTTTTACATAACATTCTACGTTTATTTCTTTTAATGCCTTTTCTAGCAAGTCACCAATACTTCCATAAGATTCTCCTGGCAAAAGCACTAATACTCTATCTTTTCTATCAACTAAAGAGCTCATTCCATGTTTAAAGAAGTCAATTGTAAACTGCAAATCTTTCTCCGTAAAATATATTCTTTTTTCTTCACTGCTTGTACCAGAAGTTCTTAAGGTTACTACTCTATCAATGTCTTTTGGGGAGACACACAAAAAATCAATGGGATTATTTTTTATATGCTGTGACAGCGTAAATGGTATACTTTCAAAATCCTTAAAAGAATTTATATCTATTTCATTAAAATACTTCAAATGTTCCTTATAAAATCTGCTGTATTTCTTTGAATAAGCAATAACTTCTTTTATTTTATTTAATTGATACTGTTCTAATTCTTTCTTATTGCCTTCCTTAATTCCGATTTTATCTACTATCCATTTTTCCATAGGTGTAATCTTCATATCACATTCCCCTGTATATATAGTTTCCCTGTGCATCTGTAATATTATAAATGCAAAAAGGTATAAGTCTGCCCTCTGAATTTACTACATGAATACAGCAATCCTTAACTCTTTCTAAGTCTATGTTCCATATATCTTGAAAAGCCATAGCCGAGATACTAAAGGAATAATTTTTTATACTGTATAATATATCATCCCAACTCATCACCTTTTTAGAATTTAATTTGCCATTAAAGCCTTCTATTTTTCTTGAAGACCAATTGCGTGTAACGAACTCCTTTGCCTTTTTAGCTCCTTCTTCTGCCTTTTCAGTTTTTGAACAACAGTTGTTTGATTTATTTGTAATACTTATTAACTCATTTTTGTTCTTATAAATATAATTACCATGAAAAGAGCATAAAGCATTTTCGCACCCAGGAGGCTTCATACTGTTGACCTTAATCTTACCCTTTGTTTGTTCTTCTATTTTGTCTATAAGTTCTGGTAGGGTAATTCTATCCCCATCTCTCGGAATATTAGGTATCCTTCCAAAATAACTTACAGGCTGGAAATGCACTCCTCTTACTGCAGCTATATTCTCAAGTGCAAAGTCTATTATTTCCCCTATGTTATCTACATTTATTCCTGGAACTAAGGTTGGAACTAGTACAACTCCTATGCCATACTTATTACAGTTTTCTAATGCTTTTATTTTTAACTCTAACAATTCCCTTCCTCTTAATTTTTTATATATTGAATCATTGGTACCATCAAACTGTAAAAAAATCGAAGCTAATCCTGCTTCCTTAAGCTCTTTAACATAGCCTTCATCCTGAGCTATGCGTATTCCATTAGTATTAACCTGTACAAAATTAAACCCCAGTTCCCTTCCTAATCTTATTATCTGTGGCAAATCATTTCTCACTGTAGGTTCACCACCAGATAACTGAATATTGCAATTACCAGAGTATTTTAGAATCCTTTCATATAAAAACTTTATTTTTTCTATTGAAACATCCTCATCGTTATTACAGGATGAGTCAGCAAAACAAAATTTGCAATTTAAATTACAAAGGTTAGTAACTTCTATCAGTGCTGTACAGGTATGTTGTCTATGCTCACTGCAAAGGCCGCAGTCAAAGGGGCACCCTTTTTCAGCAGAAACAGCAGGATTCTTTATATAAGCTCTTTCCTTATTTCTCACCCATTTTTCAATAGGAGTACTTCCACTCCATATAATAGTTTTAAATTGTCCATGTTCTGGACAATACTTTTCCATATAAACTTTATTATCTTCTAAAATCTTTTCTGCCTTTATTTTCTTTAAACAGTGGGGACATAAGCTTTCAGTTCTGGAAATCACTTTTACACTTTTCATACTAATCTCTATCTCCAAATTCATATCCATGTTTGTATAATATCTCCTGAACTTTTTCATAGCTCTTTTGTAATATATCTCCGCACTTTATTGGATAGTTTATATTACCTGCATCATCACTAATACTTTGAATTCCTATTATATCCCCACATTCTGTGCTTTCAAACTCTCCCTCAAACCAATCCATATATTCCTCTATCATAATCTTATAATTTTCCTTATAAACTTCTCTATCCTCACCTTTACCAGCATACAAGCCTATAATTCCTATTCCACCTGTAAGAACTCCACAGGTCTTTTTAGTAAAACCTATACCTCCGCAGAGACCATTTATCGCTCTTATTAAATCTGCATTCTCTTTTTCTTCTTCCTCTAAAGTAAGCTTCAGCATTATTTGACTACAACAAAAACCTGCAGAAGCTAATTTATATATACGAAAAGCAGTATCATTCATTATCTTTATCCCCTTTCCTAGCTAACATAATAAAATACCCAGGTTTGCAATTTTTAAGTGTTTCTTGAAACTCTACTCCATCTACAGAACATTCTGAAGCTTTATTCCAAAAAACACTCATAGAACCATATGAAAATATTATCTTAACCATAAGTGCCTTTAGCATAGGACTGCAGTCCTCTAAATGCATTATTTCAAAGCCTTGTTTTATCAATTTTTCTCTAAGTGTTTTTAAATTGTGAAGACCTCTCATGCAGCTGTTAATTGAAAGTGCATTGAGTTTATTTGTAAAGTGAGGATTTTTTGCATATACGTCTGTTATTACGAAATATCCATAATTTTTTAAAACTCTATATACTTCCTCTATAACAACATTTAAATCATTCATAAGAGATAAAGTACATTCTGCAAATACTCCATGAAAATTTTCATTTTCAAAAGGAAGCTCTTCGCCTCTGCCATTGATCAAGTTAATGTTTTTATATTTATCTCTTCCCATAGCTATTAATTTTTGTGATGGGTCTATTCCCACAGTATTCATTCCATACTTTTCATAAAGATAGTTAACTGTGGCTCCCATGCCGCTGCCTAAATCCATTATTTGATCTCTGGCAGAAAATTTACAAAATTGAACAGCTTTATCTGTTAGGATAAATCCCCCTGGCCTTAAGGTTGTTCCTGTAACCTCAAGCATGTTTTTGTTTTCATAAGCATTACAGCATTTTGTCATTTATCTTCCAGCCCTTTTTCTACTTCAAGCATTTTGCCTAGTGCCAACTTTTCATATATAATTACCATTTTACACTGCGGACACTGCATAAGCTCTACTTCAAAGTTTCCTCCAAGGTAGACAACCTTTACCTGTGAGAGTTGAAGCTCCTTATTACACTTATCACAAATCCAGGGGGTTTTTTCTTCTTTATTAATATTCATAATTATTCCTCCACTACTTCCATTCTGTGACTGTAAACACTATGAATAATTAATTCCTTATCTTTTTCTTCGTATTCCACCCAATAGGTGACATTACTAATTCTCATCCTGGTCAAATAATGCATAGTTTCTGGATTTAAAAATCTTTCTCTGTTTTTCTGTGCATTAACTATCACTTTCTCTATATCTTCAAAGAGAATTAATCTATCCTCCATTTGCTTTTGTATAGTATCATTTATGATTAATCTTAAGCCAGAATTCTTATTAAAATCATTTATTTCCTCCTTCCAAAATTTCTTTAATAGATTAATTTTAACAAGTGTTCTGTTCTCATGCCTTTGAGATAAGGTAGGAGCTTGTCTCAATGATATTTTCTCCAAATTCTCACCATAAATTAAATCTAAAATATGGAAAGTCCTCTTCCCTTCAGATACAAATAAATCTCTACACATTGAGCAGTAAACTAAGTAATCTCCACTGCTCTCTTTTATTCTATCTTTTATAAATTCTTGTGATTGCTCTTTATTAGCAAAATACACAAGCCCTCCATAACCGCAGCACTTGGTTTTTTCCTTTGAGAACTTTAATTCTTCTATTATATATCCTAGTTCAGATGCTATAGTTCTTATACTTTCATGAATTTTTTCGTTGTATCTAGTAGTACAAGCATCATGTACATTTAAAACGCAGTTCTCTTTTATTTTATTATTAATAGGAATTTTGTGATTTTTCATGGTTTCCCACAGAGATACCAAGTTTATTTCAGGCATATATTTTTCAAATATACTGTAACAACTTGAGCAAGCTAGAATGAAAGTCGGTCTTCCCATGTGCTCCCAACTATTTTTGATATGTCTTATATTCTCTTGCATTAAATCCTGTCTTCCTGACCAATCTGCTGGTGCACCGCAGCACCCTAACATTAAACCTACACCCTCCTTAATATTTGACATAAGATAACTATATATTTTTTCTATATATTCTGGTGTAGATGCTGGCAGCTGACATCCTGGATAAAATATATACTTTACCTTTTCATAACCTGGTTGATTTTTTTCCATTGAAAAATAGCTACTATTGCTAAATTCCATATCCTTTAATGCGAAATCATGGGCAGATACTGGCATCTTTCCTCTTTCTACCATGCTTTCACGAGTTTCTTTTATTATTTCCTTCATCTCTATACCCTCTGGGCATATTTTCCCACATAGTCCGCAAAGGGTGCAGGAATTAATCATTTTGTTTGCATAGCGATCTCCAAGTACTATTGTTTCATTATGATTTATTTGTCTTACATATTTCTTAGGGGTAACATTATACTTTTGAAGGTGTGGACAAGCATTTACACATTGAAGACATTGACATTTCAAGCATCTTTTTGCTTCAGTTATTGTATCTTCTTCACTATATCCTAAGTCATATTTTCTCACTGCTGACATTGGCTCTATATAATCTGTAGCAATTTTTAAAGGTGTTTTGTACCCTCCTTCATTTTCCCTTGCAGCAGTAATTGAAGTATTTTGAATATACCTATCTATAGATATACTGGCTCTTCTTCCTGAACTTAATGACAATATAATAGAGTTATTTTTATTTATAAGCCTTCCTCCTGCAAATAGTGAAGTGTTTTCTACTTGGAAGGTTTTAAAGTCTACATTTATATCTTTCTTCCAAAAGCCTGTGCCAATATAGACTGCGTTATACATTTCTAATATTTTACTTAATTCTTTTTCATCAATCTCTCTATTTAACTCTATCTTTATGCTTCCTTTTTTAAATATTTCAAGTTCTTCTTCTATAAGATCCTTTGAAAGATTTTTTCCTTCAAAGTTCCATAACCTTCCTCCTAGCCTTGAATTTTTTTCATATATTGTAACCTCATAGCCTTTTTTATCTAAATCAAAAGCTGCTGTAATTCCACTTACTCCTCCGCCGATTACTGCCACAGTCTTTCCATTCCTAGGTATAGCCAATGTTCTTTTATTACTTGAAAACCCCAGTTCTACTGTAACTTTTTCAAGCTCAGATATATTTATAGCTCCTCCAAATTCTTTTCTAACACATACATCTTCACAGGGATGATCGCATATTCGGCCTATTATTCTCGTAAATGGAAGCTTTTTAGCCATAACCTTATAAGCCTTTTTAAAATCACCCTTTTCTATTTCCTCAACAAATGACTTTACATCCATATGCACAGGACAAGCAGCTACGCAAGCTGAAGGTGCATCTGTAATACACTTATCACCTTTTTTCAATAACTTATCTAAATCCATAGCATTCACCTTTCATTTGAACTATATTTTGATGTTTCCCTTTAAACCATAAATACTATTTATATATGGGTGCTAGACCAAAAGTTAGTTTCCTGATATAGATAAACAATTCTGATACTTGATTTAACTAAGGTATTCATAGGGGTACATCTGACAGTACATTTAATGATTTTATGTTAGCTCTTGGCGAAGCTGCTTTAGAGATAACTAAAATTATTAACAGTACAGAAGAGGTACCTCTATGAATACCGCTAATTAGTCAAGCACCTTGGTTGAATACCTATAATTACTTTTTAAGTGCTGCTAAAACTTTTTCTGGAAGTGCTGGTAATTTAGTTATACGTGCTCCACAAGCATTGTATATTGCATTAATTATTGCTGCATGTGGTGCTGAAAGAGGCATTTCTCCTGCTCCTGAAGCACCATATGGTCCATATGGTCTTGGAGTTTCCTGATAAATTATTTCTATATTATCAGGTACATCCTTAATTTGAGGTATGCCACAGCCTGTAAGTGTAGTGTGTTTCTTTAGATCCTCAAAATCTTCACTCAATGCTAAGCCAATACCTTGAACTAATCCTCCATATATTTGACCGTCTACTACTAATTTATTTACTACAGTTCCTACATCAGCAACTATAGTGAGCTTTTCTACTTTAACTTTTCCAGTAGCAGTATTCACCTCTACTTCTGCCATAAGTACTCCATACATATAGCATGGGAATGGGTTACCTTGACCATTTGCTACATCGCAAGCGGTACAAGGTGCTGTCCACTTTCCATCAACTTTTACTGGTATATTTTCTGCTACCATTTCATCATAAGTTCTATAAGTTCCATCAGCTTTTTTCATAGCTGCTAATAGATTTTCACAGGCAACTCTTGTAGCATTTCCAGTTAATACGTTAGAACGGCTTCCACCAGCTGGTCCGCTGTTTGGAGTTTTTTCCATATCATTCATAACTAATTTTATTTGTTCAAGCTTAATTCCTAGTGGTCTTAAAGTTTCATAAGCTATGCTTAAAGTTCCCATGTCAGCACCCTGTCCATGGTCTTCCCATGAGTTGCCAATAACTATTCCAGTTGGAGTCAATTCTGCCCAAGCTTCTGAAGAATCCGCACCATCAAGACCTGAGCCATAAAGAAGTAATGAAACTCCTACTCCATATTTTTTATCTCCACTATTTTTGTTTTTATCTTCAGCTTTTTTCTTTGCATCTTTGTATAATGGACGTAACTTTTCTATCATAGTTGGTAAACAAATAACATCTGGGTCACAACCAGTAGGCGTAGTGGAGCCTTCTCTATATACATTTTGGTATCTAATTTCAAGTGGATCTATTCCTGCCTTTTCAGCTAATTCATCTATCAAAACTTCTGAAGCAAAAAGACTCTGTGGTGAACCGTATCCTCTGAAGGCTGAGCCCCAAGCATGGTTAGTACAAACAGTCCTTCCTTCTCCTCTTATATTTGCTATATCATATCCAGCTCCTATAAATTGCGTACCTCTCATAGTAAGTAGGTCACCGAACTCTGAGTATGGACCATGGTCTACTGACCAATCACTTTCCATTGCAACAAGCTTTCCGTTCTTGTCGGCTCCAAACTTAACATTCATAAAGAAAGGTGATCTTTTTCCTGTATAAGTTATCTGTTGATACATATTGAATTCAAGGTATACTGGTTTCTTTGTTACTATTGCAGCTACACCAAGTAAAGCTTCTATAGTAGGGCTGAACTTATATCCAAAAGTACCGCCTGTAGGATTTTGAACTATAAGAACATCCTGTGCTGGCATTCCGATACCATCTGCTATCATAAGTGAATGGAAATGGAGTGCTACACTTTTTGAATGTATAACTAGTTTTCCATTTTCATTGAAATAAGCAAAGCCTACATCTGGTTCTATTGGAAGATGCGGCTGTCTTCCTACATAAAAATTATCTTCAACTACATAATCTAATTTATTCATTAAATCTTTAGTGTCATTACCTTTAGCTATTGTTGTCTCAAAATATATATTAGGAGTTCCTGGATGAACTTCTATAGTATCTTCAGCCATGGCTGCTGGTGCACTCATATATGCTGGAAGTTCTTCTAATTGAACTTTAACTTTTTCTGCAGCAGCTTCTGCTTGGAATGGAGTATCTGCAAGTACCATAGCTATAGCATCACCAAATTGGAAAACTTTTTTATCATTTAATATAGGTCTATCTAGACCATCACCTTTATTTGAAGGGAATGCCAATCCATTTATTCTGTTGGTTCCTGGAACGTCTTTATATGTTATAACTTTGTAAACTCCAGGCATTTTCTCTGCTTCCGATGTATCTATTGAGAGAATATTAGCATGTGAAACTTTAGCCTGTACCAATTTTATGTGTAATGTATCCTCTGGAAGTTTTAGCCCTAAATCTGCTCCAAAATCCCAGGTTCCTGTTACCTTTGCTAGTGCAGATGGACGAACAACCTTTGAACCTAAAACACTTGCTCCTTCAGGCAACTTATACCATAAGTCTTCTTTCTTTATTTCCCCTCTCATTAGTCTTGCTGCATCCATAACTGCATCTACTAATGGCTTATATCCTGTACATCTACATACATTTCTATTTTTTTGGAACCAGTTTCTTACATCCTCTCTAGTTGGATTTATATTTTCATCTAATAAAGCTTTAGCAGATACTATAAACCCTGGAGAACAGAATCCGCACTGTGCAGCCCCATGAATCATCCATGCTAATTGAAGTGGATGAAGGTTGTCTTTAGCCCCCACACCTTCAATAGTAATTATTTTTGCTTCATCTGGAACCCTTTTCATTCTTACAATACAAGATCTTGCAACTTTTCCATCCATTATTACAGAACAAGCCCCGCATTCACCTTTACCGCAACCTACCTTAGTACCTGTAAGAAGCATTTGTTTTCTCAAAACCTCTGCCAAAGTCATTTCCGAATTAGTAATAACAGTTCTACTGATACCGTTAATAATTAAAGTTTTCTTTAACATTAAAATACCCCCATTTTTATTTAATTGTTATATTATAAATTTTAATATAACTCAGTCTACCTATATAAATTGTTTAGCAATATACGTGCCAACAGTAAAAATATGGAACTAAGCCATTCTCAATATATAAAATTATTTTTTGTTCGTTTTTCTAACAAAATCACATTGAGTTAGTGTTCGTTTTTTAATCAATATTATAAAATTCATGCTACAAACTTGTATTCTTTTACTTTTATCAAAATTGTTGCTCAATTTTCGAACAAATTATAAAAAATAAAGGAAGCTCATATATTTTGAGCTTCCTTACCTTAATTATTTCTAATTGCTTTTAACCTCTTCATATTCCACATCTACAACATTTTTATTCGAAAAGTCATAATAATTTTGTTGTTCATAAGCTTCGCTTTTAGTATTAACTTTTTCTCTTTTTCTTGTTTTTATGTTTTTATATGATTTAATGTAGTTTACTAATTTGATTCCTCCCCAAGCAACAACCCCTACTGCTATAAGCCAAGGAAATATTCTGATAAATATAAGTACCGCAGCTATTATAATTATTATTCTAAACATTCCTGAAAAATTTCTGTTTATAAAGTCCATGATTTAAAACCTCATTTCTTTACTTTACTTATCTTAAACTGAATATTTTATATTCTATTATAATACATAAATATTATAGTTCAAGATTGATATAAAATATTATATCACATAATTAAAACAAATAGTATTAAATATCACTTTATAAAGTATTAATAATTTATGAATTTTTTATTAAACTCCTTCGTTTTCTTTCACCTTTTTTCTGAACATATCAAAATCACTAATTATGTCTGGTCGTTCTTGTATAAAAGCTATAAAATCTCTGAGGTATTCTACTGTTTCATTACTTATCGTGTGCTCAACTTTTTCTGTTTGCTCTAATAATCCATCAGATATACCTAAGACCTTAAAAAATCCTTCAATAATATTATGTCTATTAAGCAGATACTTCCCCATTTTTTTTCCTTCATCCGTTAGTATTATTATTCCATACTTTTCATAATTAACGAATTTGAATTCTGATAGCTTTTGAACCATTTTTGTTGCTGACGGAGGCTGCACATTTAAAGATTTAGCTAGATCATGGATTCGTGTAAAGCCTATTTGTTCAGAAAGTCTGTAAATCATCTCTAAATAATCTTCCATAGATGCAGTTAAAGTATCATACTCTTTTTTCATATATTCACTAAAGGTAAAAAAGTCTTCATTATCCATTTATCCACCTGCTCTGCTCATATTATTCCATGTACAAATATATGCATTAAAAATATAAAATAGAACTATTTCATCACATTTATTTTATAAATACATATCCTAAAATTAGAAAAGTTAGTTTGGACTAAAAATGTTAATGGCCTTTAATAATCTTACATGCCATTAATATTTAAATCAACAGACAATTTAATTCGTAGATAAATGCTAACTTTCAGCTAAATTATAAATTTAGGTTAGTTGATGTTATATTAAGCTAATAAATCTTATATTGTATTGGAGGTTTAGTGTATGTATGAAGATACAGAATTAAAGAAAATGATAATAGTAAATAGTGGCTATAACATAGGTGTGTTTGGAAAAATTAAAAATTTTTTAAAATATTTAGGTCCAGCCTTCATCGTAAGTGTTGCCTATGTAGATCCTGGTAATTTTGCAACAAATATAGCTGGTGGCTCTATCTTCAACTATAATTTAATATGGGTAATACTCTGGAGCAATATAATGGCTATATTTCTTCAAACTTTATCAGCAAAATTAGGCATTGCTACAGGATTTAATCTCTCTCAAATGTGCAGGCAGGTTTTTCCCAAAAGAGTTAATTGGTTTCTGTGGGGTATTTCTTGTATTACTGCCATGGCTACAACTTTAGCAGAGTTTTTAGGATCCACTTTAGGATTATACCTTTTATTTAAAGTTGATTTGGTATTTGCAGGTATAGCTACAATCTTTCTAACTTTTCTAATCGTAAATATGCAAAAATACGGACAAAGAGCAGTAGAAATTATTATTACAGTACTAGTAGCAGTAATATGCGCTGCATACACTTTAGAGGTTTTTCTCGCAAAGCCTGAATGGTCTTCTGTGGCATCTCATACTATAATGCCATCCATTCCCAATGGTGATGCCTTATTGATAGCAGTAGGCATGCTAGGTGCAACGGTTATGCCGCATGTTATTTATCTT
The DNA here is from genome assembly GCF_055391695.1 of Clostridium nitrophenolicum. Classification (NCBI taxonomy): domain Bacteria; kingdom Bacillati; phylum Bacillota; class Clostridia; order Eubacteriales; family Clostridiaceae; genus Clostridium; species Clostridium nitrophenolicum. The sequence goes on along the minus strand of NZ_AP042469.1, from coordinate 2,670,443 downwards.
CACTCTGCATTAGTTCAGCCTAGAAACACCAATAATACACTTAGGGAAAAACTTGAGCACTTTAAAATGGAAAAAATAGATATATTTATAGCTATGAATATTGCATTTTTCGTGAATGCAGCAATGGTAATAGTATCAGCAGCGGTATTTTATAAACAGGGAATAGCTGTTGACTCAATTGAACAAGCTCATAGATCTCTTCAACCCCTACTTGGAACTTTATCTAGTGGGGCTTTTGGAATGGCTCTTTTAGCATCTGGTCTATCTTCATCTGCAGTTGGAGCTATGGCTGGAGAAAGCCTTTTAGACGGATTTATAGACTTAAAAATTAATATTAACATAAGAAGAATCATAACTATGGCACCAGGAATGATTATTATTTTACTCGGTATCAATCCAATGAAGGCCCTAGTATTGAGTCAGGTCATACTGAGTTTTGCACTTCCTGCTGCTATAATTCCACTAATGATTATAAGCAGCAAAAAGGATTTAATGGGAAGCTTTGTTAATACTACCTCAACAAAAATAATCGGTTGGATAATTGCATCCACTATTATTATTTTAAATATTATTCTCTTAATACTTACCTTTGCAGGTAAAGTTTAAATAATTAACTTAGTTAAAAATTACTTATAGCAAAATGATATTAATAAATTAATGGCAATGATAAAAGTATCATTGCCATTAATTTATTCGAGGCCACAGCCTCCCTGTATTCGCTCAACTAAACTTCAGTTAAAGTTTAGTTGAACTTTATTTGAAGATATAAAATATTGAAGATATAAAATAGTTTATATTAAGAAATATTTTAAACTTTAGTTAATTTTAGTCCTCTTCATGTGCTTTATTTTCTTTTCCGGATTTATGCTCTTTAGCATCTTTACCTTTCTTTTCTTTTGAATCATTTTCTTCATCTTCACCTTGTGAATCATTATCTTCGTCTTTTTCTTTTATTTCAATTTTACTTTTGTTTGATTTACCTACAGTAGAAGTACTTTGTGTTTGAGTTGCATTTGAAACACTGCTTGTGTCAGTGGTAGTTGTACTGTTTGGTATAGTAGTACTTGTTTCTTGTTGCTGTTGTCCAGCTTGTGTTGTTGAATCTTTACTTTGAGATTCTGTTTCTGTACTGCTATTCTTTTTAGCATCTTCCTTAGCAGCTTTCTTTAATTTTCCTACTCCACCCTTCATTACTTCTTTTTTCTCTGCAACTAATTCCTTAAACTTATCCTTTTGAACATTATATGCTTCTTGTTTTTGTTTTAAAGTATCTTCTGCAGCTTTTATAGCTTGGTCATCTCCTGATTTCTTAGCTTCTGCTAATTTCTTTTCAGCATCCTTTACAGCTTGCTTGTTTTCTATTAATGCTTTTCTTTCATTTAACACTGCAACTATAGCCTCTTTCTTAGCTGTTTGCATTTCAATAACCATAGATATTGTTTCTTTGGACTTTTCAGGAAGCTTACTTTCTAAACTCTTTAGAACTTCTATTGATTTTTTCTGCTGTTCAGTTATTTTTGTTTCAAGACTTTCAAGCTTTGCTAACTTTTCCTTATCTGCCTCATTATCTACAGATGTCTTATCTACTGCATTCTCTACTTTTTCCTGTGATTCATTTATTTTGTTACTATAGTCCTTTAATGATTCTGTAGAAAGCTCTGTTTTTTCTTTATCAGCCATAACTTCGCTTTCCCCTAGTCTTTCTAAAGCTACATCAGCTAATGCCTCTGCCTTACTTTCATCTCCCCTTGCAATATTTATTTTTAAATTGTCTATTGCTTTATCTATTGGATATAGGATTGCGTTGTCTGGAGTTATTCCAGCGCTTTCTTTATAACTTGCAGTTTCTCCCTCTGCAAAAACCTTTCCAGTGATACTTAAGGATACAGCTATTGCTGCTACAAATAATGCTATTTTTTTCATGATAAATTCCTCCTTTAAATTCCTCTCATGCATATTTACGGTAGAGTTTCCTATTTTATAGGGGTACCATAATTTTTTTTAAAATATTATTATAGAGGTAGTTAAACTAACTATAATCTGATAAATCTTTGCATCTACATTTACGTGAGTATCTATTATTTTACAAGGGTACCATTAAAAATTCTTATGTATTATTATAAAAGTAGCTCAACTTGCCTATTTATCAATTATAGTTTTCATAGATTTATACGGGGCATCTCCCTGTTTTAGGTAGGCACCTGTAAAAAATTCTTTAGTGGAATTATTTTTATATACCCCTATAAAATTTACCTATTATATCGTAATAAATAATGAGGTGGTTAAATGATACTAAAAAATGACTTAAATAATAACAGAAATGATTTTATAGAGAAAAGCAAAAAATTTATATATAGTGTTGCCGCTAATATCTGCAAAAAGAATCTGCAATGGGAAAATGATGATGAACTCAGTGTAGCATTAATCGCCTTTAACAATGCCTGTGAATCTTATGTTGAAGATAAAGGAAACTTTTTTAGTTACTCTAAGGTTCTTATAAAAAATGCACTTATAGATTACTTTAGGAAAAATTCAAATAACCCCTATTTAACTTTTGATGGTGAGAACAGTCAAATTGAATATATAGATGCTAAAAATTCCATGACTAATTATGAAATTGAACAAGAAAATATTAGAAGGCTCGAAGAAATAAAGTTATTTAATGATGAATTAAAAAAATATGGTCTATCCTTTGAGGTGCTTGCTAAATCATCTCCTACACATAAGGATACAAAGGATAACCTTCTAAATTTAGCCTTTATTTGCTCAAATGAACCTTCTATTTTAGAGTACATACATAAATCAAAAATGCTTCCTGTAAAGCAAATTTGTATTCTTACAAATTCAAATAGAAAACTTATCGAAAAATGGAGACGATACATTCTTGCTTTAATTTTAATTTTTTCTAATAAAGAATATGCTTATATAAGATCTTATTTAAACATAAAGGTAGGTGAAAATAATGAATATTAAAAATGGACTAGTTATGGAGATTAAGGGAAATGCTGCTTATATAATGACTCTCGATGGTGAATTTCTAAAAATTAAAATTGATAAAAGCAAAGCTTTACCTGTTATAGGCGGAGAATACAATGGAAAAGTTTATGATACTCCTTTTACATACATAAACAAGTTTAAATATATTGCAGCAGCTTGTTTAATGTTTTTCATACTAAGCTTAGGAGGAGGAGTTTATGCCTATTATACTCCTGTTTCTACAGTTACTATTAGCATAGATCCATCTATTGAATTCAAATTAAACAGATGGAACAGGGTATTGTCCTCTCAGCCATTGAATTCTGATGGAGAGAAAATTTTGAAAGAGATAAAAACTAAGAATACACAGATAGATGATGCTTTGGTAAGAGTAGTAAATCAGGCTAAAGAAGATAAATATATAAATGACAACTATATTAATACTGGTAAAACAATTGCAGTAAATATAACTGGAAAAGAAATTGATTTACCAAGCCTTGAAAAAGAACTATCAAAGAATAACCTTAATGCAAAAATTGACAACAATGGAACTACTGTATTTAATAAGACTAATAAAAGCACTAATAATATTTCACCTAAAAGTAATAATTCAAATATAAACAAATCAAACTCGGATGAAAATAAATCAAGTACGGACAAAAACAATTCAAATTCTAATAAAAATTATAAGGCATCAGATAATGCCAATGACATCAAAAATAAAAATAATAATGGTTTAGGAAACAACAAAAAATATATCGATGACTCTGACTTTGAAAAATCAAATAAAAAGTTTGATAAATACAACAAGCATGGCTATGACAATGAAGACAAAAATGATAAGCATGATAACCAAGATAAAGGTAATAAAGACAAAGAAAAGTAGAATTAAGAACTTTTGAAAATAAAGTATTTTTCAAAAGTTCTTAATCTTTCAACTATATAATCAAATTACATTAAAGCACTAGAAATATTCCATGGCAAGCCCCTAAAAATGCTCTAATTTTATCCTTACTAAAATTATGTACTTATTATATCACTCTGTATTACATATATTATCCAATTTGCTCAATACATCTTTATATCCAGCTTTAATCAATTCATTATCGTAGAGTTCTTTATAACTAACTTTTTCTATATTAAACTCTAGTATATTATTCAAATTATCTCCATATAATTTTTTCAAAAACATCTGACATCCCATTTTAACATTATTATAATCTTCTTCATTAAAGTATCTGAATTTATTTGTATCCTTATTTAACTTTTCTATTATCCCATATAGTTGATAAATATAACTAAGTTCCCTTAATTGAAATTGGCTTTTTAAATATGCAACATCAATAGAGTAATCTCTATCCATTGGTATAGGATATACATCTATATCAAATTTATTGTTAATGCTTTTCAATATCCTGATACTATTAAATAGTGCTGTGCATATATCTAATCTTACAATATTTGCATATTCTCTACTTCTTCTTATTCTAATGTCTTCTGCATATTTTCTGTTATCTTCAAACATTTTATTTTGAACTTCTATAGTTTTATCTGTAGATTTTTTAGTTATAATCCAACTGAATACTCCACCTACTATAGCCCCAATTATTATAGAAATAGAAGAAATTAAAGGTTCAGGCCAATCTGTAAATATCCTAATCATTAAATCCCTCCTTTAAAACAGTTTGTAATAACTATTATATTTTCCACCGATGCCTATTTTATGCTTTATGGAAATTGGATATAATAGTAGCTAAAGGAAGTGATTCATTTGATTATTGGTACAGCTAGAATATACCTATTTGCAAACTGGGTTCATTCATTAAAAGAAAAAAGAATGGTAGTAAAAAGTATTATAGATAAAACCAAGAATAAATTTAATGTTTCCATAGCTGAGGTTGAGGACAACGATTTACACCAATCCATTGTTATAGGCATTGCTTGTGTCAGTACTGATAAAAGACATGCAGATAGTATGCTGCAAAATGTGCTTAGCTTTATAGAAGAAAATACTGATGCTGTAATTCTGGATATCGAAACAGAATTACTGTAAATTTAATAAAAATAAATCTAGAAGTCCAAATTTTCATCTTCTAGATTTATTTTTATTAAATTTATTTGAATTTGTTTTTTTGGTGGATATTATTCATATTTCCTAGAATATCATGCATAAAATTCGATCCTCTAGATATGAGAATCCCTGTAAGAATCATACCAAGGTAAGGTATTTTTGTAGGCAGGTTAACTGCAGCCATAAAATCTATACCCGCTCCAATAGCCACAAGTTCTCCAAATAACACCGCTCCTAATTTATCATAGCTAAACTTACCATTTTGCCAAAACATCTTCGTAGTTTCCCATAATGATTCTACTATTAAAGCTGCAGTAGCAAATTGTAATAAATCCATATCCCCCTTCTCCTTTTATACGAATTGTTAATTTTTGTTATACAAGTATATATGCAGCTCAATTAGGTATTATTATATGTTGTATAAAGATTTATCTGATGTTATTTAAATAAAATCAATCAGCATGTTGTAGAACTCACTAGATTATTAATTTTTAAGGAGAACTTATAGAGTATCTTTTATTGAAAAAGTATTTAGAATGTACTAATATAAGTGCCAGCCAGGTACTAAGTAACAAATTAAGTTACTTATAACCTAGCTGGCACTTATATTAGCCTAGTATTTTTTTTACCATAGGATTAATTTTTGATCTATCAAATTTACCAGCAACTTTTGGCATAATTTCTTTCATTATTTTTCCCATATCTGCTGCTGTATAGCTTCCATTAGTTATAATTTCTTTTATCATTCCCTCTACTTCTTCTTCACTTAATTGTTTCGGAAGATATGGAGCTAAAACTTCAAGGGCATAATTTCCTTCTGCTATTTTTTCTTCATTGTTTAATTGTTTAGCATACTCTAAGGCTTCTTTTATTTGTTTTATATTTTTTTCTATTATTTTTATAACACCTTCATCAGAAATGTCCTGTCTTTCATTAACTTCAAAGGATTTGATATCAGCGCTCACTAATCTTAAAACACTTACCTTTGCTTTTTCTTTTGCCTTCATTGCTGCTATTTCATCTTTTTTTAATAATTCTTTTAACATAATATTTAGTTAGTAAACTTTAAGTACTAACTAGTCACCTCTTTTCTCTAGAATAATTTGCATATTTAAATTATACCAATATTATGAACAAAATCAAAGTTTCTTATATATTAAAGAAAAAACTGTAATTAAATATATATTTAACTACAGTCTGTAACTATCTTAAAACTATAACATATTTATTTTTATCTCAGATTTTATCTTATTTACGGTATCAAGTTTTACATATCCCGTTTGCTCTTCCATAGCATTTGCTGTACCACAGGCTGATGCAAAAGCTATGGTATCTTCAATGTTGTAACCTCTATGCAAGGCTACTGCAACTCCTGCCACTGTTGAATCACCAGAACCTACAGGGTTAGCTGCTTTAATCTTAGGAACCTGAACTCTATACTTTTTACCTTTGTATCCTATAAGAGATCCCTTTGAACCTAAGGATACAAATATAAATTCTACTCCGCTATAATGTATCTTATCTATTATCTTTATTATATCATTGTCATTATTAACACTTTTACCTGTAATCATTTTTAGCTCATCTATATTAGGCTTAATAAAGAATGGCTTTCCCTGAATTCCTTGAACTAATGCCTCTCCGCTGGTATCTAGTAAAAATTTAACCCCTTTTAAATTTGCCTTTTTAATTATTTCTCTATAAGTAGAAGTTATCATACCTTTAGGCAGGCTTCCTGATGCACATACTATTAAGGAATTCTTTAATATTTCATCATAGGTTTCTTTCCATCTTCCTATTTCATTTTCTTCCACAATAGGGCCTGGTTCTAGTATTTCTGTCTGAGTTAAATCTTTAGTAATTACAGCTAAACAGCTCCTTGTTTCACCTTTTATTTTTACAAATTTATCTTTTATCTTTAACTCTAAAAGTTTGTCTGAAATGAATTCTCCTGAATGTCCTCCCAAAAATCCTGTAGCAGTGACTTCCTCTCCAAGCAGTCTTATTACTCTGCTTACATTTAAACCTTTTCCGCCTGCTGTGTTTTGTACTTTTTTTGCTCTAGCGACCTCACCCTTAACTATATCATCTAATATATAGCGCTTATCTATAGATGGGTTAAATGTTATTGTTGCTATCATACTCTATTTTCACTTCCACAAACCTTTATTTTATGAATTACAACATCTTTCATTGCAACCTTTCCTGGAATCATATATTGTCTTGGATCAGATGCTTCTGGATGTTCAACAAAATACTTTTTAACAGCACTAGCAAAAGGAATCTTTAAATCCGTTGCTACATTAACCTTACAAATGCCGAGCTCAATGGCTTTTTTAACTAAATCATCTGGAACATCGGATGCACCATGAAGAACTAATGGTACATTAACAAGGGCTCTTATTTCCTTTAATCTATCAAAGTCCAACTTAGGCTCTCCCTTATATAATCCATGAGCAGTTCCTATAGCCACCGCTAAAGAATCTATCCCTGTTCTTTCAACAAACTCCCTTGCACTTTCAGGATTAGTATACATAGTATCTTTTTCATCAACTACTAAATCATCCTCTTGTCCACCTAATCTTCCTAACTCCGCTTCAACTGTAGCATCAAGTCTATGCGCATATTCTACTACTTCTTTTACTATTTCTATATTTTTTTCAAAGCTTTCGTGGGAAGCATCAATCATTGCAGATTTAAATCCTAGATCAAGATAGTTTTTGATAGTTTGAGTATTTTCGAAATGGTCTAAATGAATTGCTATAGGAATGTCATATTTTTTAGCTGCAGCCTTTGCAATCGAAATTATATAGTCAGCACCTGCATATTTTAATGTACTAGGTGTTCCAGCTAAAATTACGGGGGATTTCATTTCAGCTGCTGTTTCTACTACAACCTGTATAGTCTCTAGGTTGTGTATATTAAAGGCTGGGACTGCATACGTTTCCTTTTGGGCCTCAAACAATATTTTTTTTGTAGATACTATTTCTTTCATTTATAATCCTCCCTAGCTAAATATGTCTTCAGCGAGTAAATACTTCTTTGCCATTAATTAGAGTTCTTACTACATTAAAATTGTCATCTATAATAACTAAATTTGCCTTTTTTCCTTCTCTAATGCTTCCTATTAATTTATCAATATTCAATAATTTACTTGGGTTAAAGGAAGCCATTTTTATAGCCTCTAGCGGATCTACACCTACTTTTTTTATCATATTCTTTATACAAGTCAAAATATCAGTCGTACTGCCTGCTAGCGAACCACTTTCTACTCTAGCAATAGAGCATTTTACATTAACCTTTAATGCTCCAAGCATATATTCACCATCCTGCAATCCGGACGCTCGAATTCCATCACTAATTAAAATTACTTTTTCTTTATCTTTGCATCTTAATAGCAAATCTACAGCAGCGGGATGAACATGAACTAAATCACATATTAATTCACAATATACGTCATCTTTCGTTAAGACTGCTCCCAAAATCCCTGGTTCTCTATGGTTAAAACCTCTCATACCATTAAAGGTGTGTACCGCAACTTTAGCTCCAGAGTCTATAGCACCAGCGGCTTCATCATAAGTGGCATTTGTATGTCCCATTGATACTTGTATATTATTTGATGTTAAATATTTTATACACTCATATGCATTCTTCTTCTCTGGTGCAATAGTTATAACTTTTACAGTATGTTTTGATACTTCAATCAATTCTTCTAATTCTTTTAAATTTAAGTCCTTTATTAAATGTTCTGCATGCGCACCTTTATGCTCCTTACAAATATATGGTCCTTCTATATAAGAGCCTAATATTTCAGCACCTTCAACTTTATCCATGCAGCAACTAATATTAATAAGAGCTTGTTTTATTTTTTTAACCGCTTCAGTAACTGTAGTTGGAAGAAATGAAGTTATTCCACGAGATGCTAGGTATTTTGATATTTCATTTAGCGAGTAAAAATTACTGTCCATAGTATCGTATCCATTAGCACCATGTACATGTAAATCAATCAATCCTGGAATAATGCTGTATTTGCTTAAATCTATTACATTTTCCACATCATTTTCTTCATCTTCCTCTAGAACTTTCTTTATAATTCCATTTTCAATTATAATAGTTGCCTTTTCTAAAACTCTATTTTCACAATAGACACTTTTAGCTTTTATACCATATAGCACTTTAGATCATCTCCAAATCTAGATTCCATTATTATTAACTTGTTTTTTCTCTCTTGGTTCAAAAGCCTTTACTGCACTAATTCCTGACTGCAGTGCCATGTTTTTTAATTCTTCTATTCCTATACCTTCTCTAGATAAACTGATTTCTAGTATCATTCCAACATTTGTACCTGCCACAACTCTGCTATTTTTTAGTTCTTGGCATAAAAGAGCACAGATTCTAAAAGGAGATCCCCCTGCTATATCAGTTAGAAATAATATTCCTTCACAAGAACTTAGTTCCTTTGCTGCATTCTCAAGCTTACTTTGTAGGCTTTCAGTATTATCATTTATAGTAAAATCTATTCCTATTACATTTTCTTGCTTACCGGCTATAAGCTCTAATGAACTCATAATTCCACTGGCAAAATTTCCATGACCACTTACAACTATTCCTATCATGCTGCTTACCTCGCTTCAAATATTTTTTAGCTTCAGTTGATACTATAGTATCAACTGAAGCATTAGTACAAACTTGTTATTATACTATTCCTATTAATCTACCTATTACGCCAAATACTACAGTTACTCCAACAAGTTTAACTGCTGAAAATCCCTTCTTTAACAAATAATACATTAAAAATGTATATCCAAGAGGAAGCATATTAGGTAAAATCTTATCCAAAAGATCTGGTTGTAGAGCGACTTTTGCTTTACCTGCTGTTATAACTATAGTAGTTTTAAAGTTTATATATGATGCTATTAATCCGCCAACTACTGTTATGCCAAGTATCGATGCAGCATGTGCAACATGTTTAGTATTTTCTTTTAATGCTTTAATTGCTTTAGTTCCTGTGTTATAGCCATAGTGCATTAATCCAAATCTTAATCCAAAGTGTACTGCGTTAAATAATACTAAAAATATGATTGGACCTGCTATACTTCCCTGCATTGCTAAGGATACTCCAATACCTGCACATATCGGAAGTGCTGTTAACCAGAACAGAGCGTCACCAATACCACCAAGTGGTCCCATAGTTGCAACTTTAATAGCTCTGATTGTATTTCTGTTTTCCTTAGCTTCTTCCATTGCAGTAACAACACCCATAATAAAGGTTACAAGAAAGGGATGTGTATTAAAGAACTCCATATGATCCTTCATTGCAGTGGATAAATCTGCTTTATCTTTATGAATTTTCTTTAATCCCGGTAACAAACTATACAGCCATCCACAAGCTTGCATTCTTTCATAGTTAAAGGATGCTTGAAGAAATAATGAACGCCAAGCCATTCTATTTAAATCTTTTTTAGTTATAACTTTTTCTACATTAACATTTCCATTAGATTCCACCTGAATGCACCTCCCCTTTATTAACCTTTTCTCCTCTACTTTTATTTGCGAAGAAGTCATATAATGCTATTGCTGTTCCAATCAACGCTATTGGAAGTATTTGTAGTTTCCCATAAGTTACAAATATAAATCCAATTATTAAAAATGCAACATATTCTTTCTTTAACATAATTTTTAGAAGCATTGCAAATCCTATAGCTGGCATCATTCCGCCTGCTACAGATAAACCACCAATTAACCATGCTGGTAAGGTTTCAACAATTGTTTTAGCTGATTCCGCACCTAAATATATAGGTAAGAAAGCGATTACAAAGTAGAAAACAAATAGAAATGCCATTCCTAAGTAGTTTATTCTATCAATTGCAGCAGTGTCTGCTTGTTCTGCATACTTATCTGCTTTATGCATTACAGGTGAAAATATAGTGAATATTAGAGTTATTGCCCCTTGCACTGCTACTGCAAAAGGAACTGCTATCCCCACAGCTACGTTTGGATTTTGCTTAGTTAATATTGCAAAGGATGTACCAATAATACCTCCTATTACTACGTTTGGCGGCTGAGCCCCTGCCAATGGAACCATACCCATCCAAACAAGTTCTAGTGTTGCACCAGTAACAAGACCGGTATGAACATCCCCTAAAATTAAACCAACAATTAAACCAGTTACAAGTGGCCTGTGTATATGCAGTAATCCATCGAACAAGTCTATTCCCGCTATACCAGCCCAAATAGCAATTAATAAGGCTTGAATAAGCATAATAGATTCCCTCCCCTTTAATTAATTTTATAAAAATTTAAGTATATCCTCCGCCCTTTCATCTGGAACTCTTCTAATTTCTAATTGAACTCCAAGCTTATGAAGCTTTCTGAAGGCTTCTTTATCGCTTTCATCTAGTGATACTGTGCTGGTTACCTGTTGTTTACCTTCACTAAAATGCATGTTGCCTATATTTACTTTTTTTATAGGAACCCCACCCTCTACTAGTTTCAACACTTCCTGCGGCGTTCTACACACCATGAAAATAAGTTGATCCTCAGAAGCCATATGAATCACATCTATTGTTTTCTGAAGAGTAAAGTATCTAGTACCTATTACATCAGGTACTACCATATCCATTAAGTTTTGTTGTACTTCATCATCAGCAACTTCATCATTTGCAACTACTATTAAATTTGCACCTAAGTGGTTTACCCAAGTTACTCCTACCTGTCCATGTATTAGTCTATTATCGATTCTAGTTAGTAAAATATTTGGCATAATGTCCCCTCCTTAATATTAAGCTTTTTATTTATCATACTGGTGTATTGTAACACCTTTGACTACCCTATTGACTGTTCCATCCGGCCTTGGATTGTCTGGTGATATTCCAAGCTCTAATGAGTAAAAAAATGCAAACATTTGAGCATAAAGAACAAAATTTAAAGCTCCAAAAGCATCACTAATTACTTCATGTTGTTCTGAATTCGCGATAAATACTTTATCTGCTATCTTATCTATTTCAGTATCTTTATTGTAGGTTATAGCAACCACCTTATGATTTCCCTTATCATTGTATATTTCTCTTAACAAGTCTATATCGTATTTTCTTGTATACTCATCATTAGACACAAACACAAAAACTAAAGTTTTTTCATTAACAATTGATTTTGGACCATGTCTAAAGCCTAAAACTGACTCGCTAGTTGAATTTACTTTACCGCTTGTTAATTCTAAATTCTTCAAGGCAGCTTCTTTTGATAGTCCATTTAATGCTGAAGATCCTAAATATACAACTCTATCACAACTTAATTTAACTAGGTTTAATATTTCGCTTACTTCACTATCCAATATTTTGTTAGCATTTGTTATAATGTTTTCAATAGCAACAGTGTTTCTATTAAGATTCTTCATATCAAATATAATTAATGTTGTTAACAACATACAACTGAAACTGCTTGTCATCGCAAAGCTCTGATCATTTGATTCTTCTGGCATTAGTATCACTAAATTGTTATTATTACCTTGTGCTTTCTTTGCCAAAGCACCATCTTTGTTACAAGTTATAATAATTTGATTTATATCATTTACCAACTGTTCAGCTAAGTCATAGGTTGCAACACTTTCAGGGCTATTTCCTGAGCGTGCAAAGGATACTAATATTGTCGGCGTATCTTTTTTCAAAAAGTCTTCTGGGTTACTTACTATATCAGTTGTTGCTATTGCTTCTACCCTTACTCCTAAAATTCTAGATAGGTATGGTGCAGCTATATCTCCAACATAAGCAGAGGTTCCTGCGCCAGTAAGAATTATTCTTACTGAATCTTTATTTAGCTTCTCATTTATAAAAACAGATATTTGCTCTTTATTAAGATTAATTATATCTAAGGTTTCTCTCCAAAGTTTTGGCTGATGGTAAACCTCCTTTGCCGTATAATATCCCCCAACCTTTTTTAATTCATTAACATCTATATTGAATAACTTACTCATATAATCACCTACTCTTTTATATTAACTATATTTTCTTCCATATTTTATTTATATGCTTTAGATAATAATGTTATTACGACATCATTACCAGTTCAACTAGATTTCGATTCGTATTTTTGATTGTCAAATACTAATATTAACTTACACTTACTTGTATGCTTGTCCAAATTGTTTAAAAACGTAACAAAGTAATGACGTCATTACCAGTTTAATTATTTTTTTGTAGTATACCAATAATATTTATTTTATTATTGATATACTACATTACTTTTCTAATCTTACTCTATATTTAAATTTATCACCTCTAGCAATGCTTATGGTGTATTCTACAATGTCATCATTTTCATATGTGAATCTTTCTATTTTCAGACTTGGTGACTCCTTAGGTATCTCTAACTTCTCAGCTTCTTCTTCATTTGTTAAAACCGGTTGAAATGTTTCCTCAGCCATTGTAAGGTTAACTTGAAATTTATTCTTTAAAATATCATACAATGCTTCTTTTTCTAAGTTTTCCTTAGTTATTCCAGGAAACTTATCATATGGAACATAACTTGTTTCTAAAATCATAGGAATGTTATCCGCTATTCTCAATCTTGTAAATTTATAAGCCAAAGTGCCTTCTTCCATCCTCATCTTTTTGCTTATCTTATTACTAATACCTACAATTTCAAACATCAAAACTTTTGAAACTGGCTTTTTACCTAGCTTTTTCATTTCTTCGGTAAAGCTATAGAATTTTACTAGATCCTGATCCAATTTTTTTGATGCCACAAAGGTTCCTTTGCCATGTACTTTATAGATGTAACCTTCTCTTTCAAGTTCCGTTATGGCTTGCCTTACCGTGGACCTGCTTACATCATATTTCTCACATATATCTCTTTCAGAAGGCAGCTGGTCATCTTCATGCATTGAGGTTTCAATTTCCTCAATTATTATATCCATTAATTGAGAATACAGCGGAATTCTACTTGCTTTATCAATTTGTTTCATATCAACCTCCCAAATCCCGTGCATTTCATCACTGGTAGTGTGGTACGTACCACCTATATTAATAATATATATCATTATATAAACGTTGTCAACATTTTTTCTATATTTCATTCTCTAATTAATTATAGCTGGATATTAAGTTTAAATAAAAAAACATCCTTGTGCTAAGATTTCTTCTAAAATCCATTGAAGCACAAGAATGTTTTTTGTTTATTATTAATTATTTTAGGCCTTGCTCGTAAGCTTCTACCATTTTCTTAACCATGTTTCCGCCTACTGATCCAGCTTCTCTTGAAGTAAGGTCTCCATTATAGCCTTCTTTTAAGTTTACTCCAACTTCTCTAGCTGATTCCATTTTAAATTGATTTAATCCTTGTTTAGCTTGTGGAACTAATACTCTATTACTTCTATTTGCCATAGTTTTCTTCCTCCTTGTTTTCATTTTTTTAATATGTTTTATAGTTACAGTTTGTACAGTTTAAGCTTAATTACTCTATGAATCTACAGGAAAAAACACCAACCATTACTATATATGTAATTATAATAATAAAGATAATGTTATTGTAAATTTATAGTATAAGATTCACTTTTCCGGGTAAACTAAATTTATTTTCTATAATGAAATTCCTTATTAAATGTTAGAGCAACCTTAAAATTTTTAAGGTTGCTCTAAACAATATCAACTCTATATCCGCAAAAATCAATTGTTATCTCGTATATTTTTTTATTGATTCATATTTAGATTTATTTTTTTCAGAAGGATCTATATACTGAAAATCTCCATTAGCATTTCTTCTTATCCCTAAGTTTGCATACTCTTTATCTTTTACTTTGCGTTTATTTACCATTAGTATCACCTCTAAGTTTTAGTATCCGTAATAAGGAATCCTTTTATCCAACTACTAATTCAATGACACTCTATGCAAAGCACTATCATACAATCATGGATATTAACAATACCCATAATATTAAATTACAAAAAATTATAAAAGTAAGGTATGTTTTAAAACATACCTCACTAAACAGCTTTCTTATTTAAATCCTTACATATTTTCTCTAAATCTTCTATGCTATCTATAACATAATCTGGCTTATGTTCCATAAGCTCCTCTAATGAAAGAGCTGTATATTTAACCAAGCAAGTTCTGCAACCTGCATTTCTTCCGCAAAGAATATCGTTATGGCTGTCTCCTACCATTATTGCCTCCTGTGGTAGAACTCCTAATAGCTCACAAGCTTTTAGCGCGGGATCACCTAATGGTTTATGATTTTTAGTATCTTCAGGCGTTACAATAACATCCATACAGTCATATATGTTAATTAATTTGAGACCTCTTTCCGTCATAGGTCTTCTTTTAGAAGTTACCACCCCTAATTTTATTCCAGCATTGCTAAGCAGCTCAATGCCTTCCTTTACACCTTCAAATATTGTGGCAATATCATCATGATTCCTCTCATTGTAAACTCTAAAAGTGCTTACCATCAAATCCGCTTTATCTGCATCGTATTTAGCCATTGAGTCCCTAAGTGGTTCACCAAAGGTTTTCACTATCTCTTCTCTTGGCAATTCTCTATTAAAAAGTTTGTTAAATGCATATTTAAAGCTTTGTATTATAAGCTCATTTGTATTTATCAGTGTACCATCTAAATCAAACAAAATAGCTTTTATCATATGAAACTCCTTCTCCTATCGTCGAATGAGTGCTCGCTGAGTAAGCGATTCACTTCAAATCATAGATTTGAGTTCTCTGCTTAAGCGACCATATCAAAATCAACACTCTGTGTAAGTGATCATCTCAAAATCGTAGATTTTGGATGCCTACTTAAGATTTTGTATGTCTGCTTATCTGCATCCTCCTGTATTAAATACTCTTAGTATATAATAACACAGCTTATATCCTACAACAAGGTTCCTATATTTACTTCTTATTATTAGCTTCAAATACTTTTATCAAGTTATGATTTAAAATATCATCGGAGTATTGAAGCTCCTTATTATACTCCTCTTTCATCTTAGCTAATTGATCTGTTTCTTCAATTTGTTTTCCTGACTTAATATCATAATAGGTGTTTGTCCACGAAACGTAAAAAATATTTCCATCAGTAAAAGAACCATTTCTAAACACGACTTTACCATTATCACTGTTTAGTATATCCTTTCCAAACATATATTGCTTAGGCAGATTGAATAAATTCGCTAAAGTTGGATAAAGGTCCATTTGTCCTGAGTAAGTATGATTTACTCCTTTATTAGCATCTTCAGGGAAATGGATAATTAGAGGAACCTTTTGATATTGAAACCACTGCAAGTCATTCACATTGCTCATATTTTCAAATTTATATAATTCTTCTATGTTGTCCCTAGGAATTCCAAAGTGATCTCCATATAGCACGATAATAGAGTTTTGTGTTATACCTTCCTTGTCCAATTTATCTAGGAACATTCCCAATTGCTCATCTGTATAATGTATTCCCTTTAAATAATTTCCTAGTAAAGTATTTTCGTATTCTCCTACATTAAAGCTGCCATAACCTTCTACATCGTCATATGGAAAATGACTACTTAAAGTAATCAAAAATGAATAATAAGGCTGCTGGAAGGACTTTAATTTATCTACTGATTGCTCTAAGAAGGATTTATCGCTTAATCCTAATCCTACAGTTTCATTTGCATTAAAACTATGTTCCCCGTAAAAATCATCAAACTTTTCAGATTTATACATAACATTTCTATTCCAAAAACCTTCATTGTATCCATGAAGAGCAGCAGTATAATACTCTTTGTCCTTCAACTGTTTTGCCAAGGAATCATATTGGTTACCACTGTAGCTATAATAAGCTGCACCAGATTGAGCTGGATACAATGAATTATTTGACATAAATTCTGCATCGGAAGTATTTCCACCAGCAACTTGATAAAAATAGTTATCAAAATACAAACTTCTATTCAACCATTTATTTAAGTTAGGAGTTATCTCCTGACCATTTACCTTCTTATTTATTACAAACTGCTGTAAAGCCTCTACTTGAATAACAATTAAATTTTTACCTTCTCCCGCTCCTTTTAAATAGGTACCAGAGGAGTTATTATTATTTTCTAGAAAACTCTTAATTTCCTGCTCCTCCTGAGAAGATAAATTTTTTGAATTTTTTACTTTTGTACTTAAATAGTTGTATGCATCTATTGCGTGAAAGTTTAGATTTCCAATCAATTTAGTTAAATATATTCTATTGCTCATGGAACTTAATAAAGTTGGCTGTTCCTTCGAAACAGCATAAACAGATTTAGCATTTATAGTAACTCCAACTATGAACATTACGCTAAATGCAGCAAACTTACTTAATAAAGGCTTTTTTTTAATGTTCTCTTTATTTTTATACTTCTTAACAAAAGGTATTAAAATTATAACATCTACTAAGTACAGTAAGTCCTTTAAGCTAAATAAACTTCCAACACTTGAAGAAACTCCTCCTAATAGCTTCACGTTTTTTACCGCTGCTACAGTAATTACATCTTTAAAATACCTATAATACATAAGGTCCGCCATAAGCATCAAGCTTATTATTACATCTAATGCATATAAATACTTTATTCTCTTATTGTATCTGAAAAGTACTGAAAAACTCACCAATAACAATACTGATGCAAACACTGGATGTGTTACCCCAATATATAAATACTCAGGAGAAATCTGTTTAGCATAAAACATTATTTTTGTGAAAATTAATATAAAAAACATTATAATATCTGCATTTTCTTTGCAAATATTAATTAAAGTGCTATTTTTTAATTTATTTATATTCATCACTTCACCTCTTAAAAAATCCTATAAATAAATATTACATTCTTTTTGTTACACTTTAGTGGCAACAATATTAATAAATTGTAAATAGCCACACTGAACTACCAGATTATTTCAATTAGTTGTAATTATCTGCAATATTACTTATGTACTTCCTACCATATCGAGTACTCCTCCTAATTTAAGCTTCACTATATATTTAAATCAGCATAATATATAAATATAAATAATTACTAGGAGACTTTTTATGCTTTTTAGACAAAATTTCTACTCGAGGTCTGCCGCTGTCAACTATGCAGTTAAATACGCATTAAAGCCAAATCCCGCCTATAGGTACTTTCAACTTAATCAAAATGTAGGTGGAGATTGCGCTAATTTTATTTCCCAATGTTTACTTGCTGGAGGGGCTCCTATGATTCATAATTCAAGTAATCCTTGGTGGTACAATAATAAGAGCACTTCGAATACAAATGATGATTCTTGGTCAGTATCATGGGCTGTAGCACATTCACTTTATTGGTTCTTAAGAATTAATGAAGAATCAAAAAGACCTGGTGCTAAAGGCTTAGAGGTCAATAACATCAATATGCTTGAACCTGGCGACCTTATGTTCTTTGAGGATGAAAAGGGAGTAAAATTTCATTCTTCCATTGTTACATCAATTTCAAATGGTATACCTTTAATATCTCATCACACCTTTGAAGCTTTAAACATACCATATTACAGTTCGTGGCCTGCAGCTAAGCAACGTTTTTTGAAAATAACTGTCTAAATATTTTTTAAAAGACTTTATCCGTAACCTATAATCGGATAGAGTCTTTTAGTTTGCTCCATGTTTACAAGGGAGCTAATCTTTAAAATTACATGAATAAATACTCAATAATAACAAATACTTCTTATTAACAACATAATTAATTACATTTTCCCTAAAAGCAAAGGAGTTCTTATGTCTAATAACAGTAATAATATAAAAACTGAAGATGCCTTTGGTAACATACAGTACAACGTAAAGTTGACAATGTCTTTAGAGAATAACATCAACATTTTTAAACAAATTTTTATTAATGATGATACACTAACATATCGAAAGTTTGAAAATAATAAAAATTGTTTAACGAAATTTTGTATGATATACATAGACTACATGGTTAATAGTACTATATTAAATCAGTATATTCTAAAGCCAATTATGAACTCAGATATCGTAGATGCTCAAAATAATTTTGCCGATATATTATATAAAAATGTTATAGAATCCAGCAGAATTAAAAAGACCTCAGATATTAATGAAATAGTGAAATCATTAATTTCAGGATGTACCGCTTTATTAATCGATAATTGTGAGGAAATATTAATAATAGATACAATTGGCTTTGAAACTAGATCAATTGAAGAGCCTTTATCTGAAGGTGTGGTTATGGGACCTAGGGAAGGCTTTATAGAAAGTTTAAAAGTAAACTTATCCTTAATTAGAAGAAGAATTCAAAATCCAGATTTAAAGTTTAAATTTAAGGAATTAGGCACCCGCACAAAAACTAATATTTGTATATGTTATATTGAAGGACTGGCACAAGAGAAAATATTGCAAGAATTATATATCAGATTAAATAAAATTCAAATTGACGGCATTATAGACTCTAACTATATAGAAGAACTTATTACGGATTCCCCTTTTTCCTTTATTAAAACTATAAATAGTACTGAAAGACCAGACGTTGTTGTTAGTAGGCTACTTGAAGGGAGAATTGCTATAGTGTGTGATGGAACTCCCTTTGTACTAACACTACCTTGCATTTTTTTAGAGAGATTTCAAGCAAGCGAGGATTATTATAATAACTACCTATTTGCATCTTTTAATAGACTTATTAGATGGAGCGGGTTCTTTCTATCTACTAGCACTCCTGCTATATATGTAGCTCTGGTAAACTTTCATCAAGAACTTATACCTACACAACTGCTTATAAGTATCTCTGCAGCAAGACAAGGAGTTGCAGTTCCAACTTTAGTTGAGGTATTAATAATGACTCTCACCTTTGAATTGCTCCGTGAAGCAGGCACTCGAATTCCTAAGCCTATTGGTCAGGCAGTAAGTATTGTTGGTGCATTAATTCTAGGTGATGCAGCTGTAAATGCAAGATTTATTAGCGCACCTATAGTAATAGTTACTGCTCTAACAGGGATTGCCAGTTTTTTGATCCCTCAATTTACCGGAGTAGTACCTGTTAGAATAATATTTTTAATTATGACATCATTTTTAGGATTATATGGATATATTTTCACCTTAATAGCTGTATTCCTGTATCTTACATCTCTTAGGAGTTTTGGCGTTCCATTTATGTTAAACTCAGGAACTGGGGCAATTACTTTTCAAGATTTAAAGGATACATCTATTCGAGTACCACAAATATTTATGAAAAAACGGCCAAAATTAATTTCTAATAACTTAAAACGTCAAAATAGTGATAAAGAAGGTTTAAAATAAAACATGAAATTTATTAAATTATCAATTTTATTTATCTATATAATTAGTAATGTTTTTCTATCTACAGGTTGTTGGAATTATAGAGAAGTTGAACAATTAGGGCTAGCTGCAGGAGTTTCAATAGATAAGGACGATGATAACAACAATTATATAGTTACTGCGGAATTGATTAATACGGAACCTTCTAGAGGTTCTACCAAAGTATCTTCTCAGCTTTTTTCAGCACGAGGAAAAACTATATTTGATGCTGTAAGAAATTTAATATTGGTAACTGGTAAAAAAATCTATTGGGGGCATACAAAGGTTATAATAATAAACGAAAATATTGCATCAAATGGAATTGTACCTGTAATTGATTGGATTAATAGAGATTCTGAACCAAGACAGGATACTTGGATACTTATAAGCCATGGTATAACTGCACGTGATGTATTAAAACAAAAAATACCACTAACTGATGTTACTTCTCTTCACCTAAATGAAATAATTAGAAGTCAAAATCCAATATATAAATTTCCTCAGATGGATATTTGGAGATTTAGAAGAGATATATCAAGCAACACTACCTCTGCTATAGCACCAGTAGTAAAAATTGAAAAAGTTAATGAATTTACCTTTCCTGAGATTTATGGCACTGCTGTATTTAAGCAGGATAAATTAGTGGGATACCTTGATGGTGAGGAAACAATGGATTTACTATTTATAAAGAATAAGATTCATGAAGGTTCATTGGTGATGAAACAACCGGTTAATACTGATACAGATGTCTCATTAGAAATTTTCAAAAGCAAAACTAAAATAAATTCTACTTACCAAAATGAAAACTTTACCATGAACATAAATATTGATACAGTTGTTGCCATCGATGAAGTAGCAGGCACTAAAAATTTTATTGATGAGCCTGGAAGAAGTAAATTAGAAAAAGATGCGGAGAAATTATTAAAAACTAGAATAGAAATCCTATTAAAAAAAGTTCAAACAAATTATAAAAGCGATATATTTGGATTTGGTGATATTATCAAAAGACAACATCCTGACATCTGGAGAAACATTCCTTACACTGATGAAAAGGTATTTTCTAAGATGCAATTCAATGTTGACGTAGACTTAACTATAAAAGGCAGTGGCAAAATATCAAAGCCAATTAGAATAGGAGAATAGACTATGTACGCAGCTGGTATAACTTTAATTTATATAATAATTATTATCATAGAAATTATTCCAATGGTAAAAGATAAAAAAAGAAACATGATATTTACATATATTACCCTCATGGCTGTTTCACTAATATTAAGTGTTCTACTTAGTTTGAAAGTAGAACTACCTAGTCCTGCATCTGCAATAGAAAGAGTAGTGATTCCTATTATAAAAAAATAACATACTTTTAGATAAAAGTATAAATTCTTCATTAATATGGAGGAACAATATGAATAAAGAAATAATCTCTGATAAGCAAGGCATATGTTTAGTAGTAATGTTTATATTGGGAAGTTCTTTACTAATAGGTACAGGAACAAGTGCTAAAAATGATACTTGGTTAGCCATTATTATTGGCACATTACTTTCTATTCCAGTTGTTTTGATATATTCCAGGCTTCTATACCTCTTTCCTGGAAAAGACTTATTTGATATTTTACATATTGTATTCGGAAATATTATAGGTAAAATATTAAGCATTATATATATTTGGTTTTCATTCTACTTAGGTGTGTTGGTGTTAAGAAATTTTTCTGAATTTACTAATATAGTAGTATACCCAGACACACCTGTAGTAATACCTATGATATTTTTTATACTTTTATGTATTTTTGCTCTTAAATTAGGCATTGAGGTATTAGGGCGCTGGAGTGAGCTTTTTATTATTGTAAATATTATAGCTGTAATTTTAATTACAATCATTTTATCATCTACTCAAATGAATATAAACAATCTTTTGCCTATACTTTATGATGGTATTCAACCAGTTGTCTCTGGAGCATTTTCTGCACTTTCATTTCCCTTTGCTGAAACAGTTGTGTTTACCATGGTTTTTTCTTCCTTTGAAAATCAAAAATCATCTTATAAAATTTATTTATATGGATTAATAATAGGATCATTAACACTATTTTTAAATAGCTTAAAAAATATATTAGTTCTAGGCTCGGATACTATGAATATCAATTATTTCCCATCATATATTTCTGTTAGTATAATAAGACTTGGCACCTTTATAGAAAGAATGGAAGCAACAGTAATCATTGTGCTAATTATAAATATATTTATAAAGGCCGCTATAGAAATGTTAGCTGTCTGTCGTGGTATAGCAAAAGTACTTAACATTGATGATTATAGATTTTTAGCAACACCTATCGCATTATTAACTCTCATTTTTTCTATATTTAACTTTAAAAGTACAATGGAGATGATGGACTGGGCTTTCAATGTATGGCCTTACTATGCAATACCACATCAAGTTATATTACCAATAATCATACTTATTGCTGCTGAAATAAAAGTGCGTAAACTATCTTCTTCTAAATTTACATAAAACATAAAATATGTCCACTAATCAAAAATCAGTGGACATATCTCTAAATTTTCTTTCTAGAATCTATTCAGATAAATAGCAAGTCAAATATGATAGTATATTTTGTATCATACTAGCTTGTTATTTATTTGAATGTTCCTAAGTGTAAAATAAAACTTTACTCCTCTATCAGTATTTTCTACTCCATATTCGCTGCCATGGAGCATAAGAATATTTTTAACAATTGCAAGTCCTATTCCTGTGCCTCCAAGTTTTCTAGTTCTAGCCTTATCAATTTTATAAAAATTATCCCATATTTTATCTATCTCATCCTCTGAGATGTTTTCCCCTGTGTTTTCTATTGAAATCAAAACTCTATCCTCTTGTTGTTCCATAGTAACCATTATACTTCCGTCTTCATTTGTATGTCTTATGGCATTTGTAATAAAATTCGTTATAACCTGCTCCATTCTGCTCCAATCTGCATGAACCTTTGTATTTTCAATGAAATTTATATCAAACTTTATATTTCTGTCGTTGAAAACAGCAGCAAACTTTTTTATTGTAGTTTTCAGAAGTTCATCTATATAGAATTCTTCTTTAACTAACTTAAAGTTTCCAGATTCTAGTTGAGATAAATCAAGCATATCCGCGACTAAGTTTGCCATCTTTTTGCTTTCATCTATTATAACATCGATATAATAATCTTTTTCTTCACTTTCAAATATATCGTCTTTTAGTCCTTCCGCATATCCACCTATAAGGCTTATAGGTGTTTTAAGTTCATGAGATACTGCTGCTACAAATTCCTTTCTCATCTTTTCTAATCTTCTTCCTTTTTCTATGTCTTCCTCCAATTTATAATTAGCATCTTTTAATGACGTAAGAGATTTGTTTAGATTTTCAGATAAAAAGTTTAGAGTATCCGCTAAATTTCCTATTTCATCTTCTCTTTTTATATTGCATTTTTTCGAAAAGTCTAGGTCAGCCATCTTAGAAGCAGAATCGTTTAATTCTAATAGTGGCTTGGTTAGCATGTTTGAATATATTAAAGACAATATTACTATTAAAAATAAAGCTACAATATAAAAATAAAAATAAAATTCCTTAATTACAGAAGATGCTTCATTTACAGGTTGTAGCGAGGATACCGCGAATATAATTTCATCTTTGTTATTGTCTGGCACTGCACTTACCATATATCTAGTTTCATTACCTCTTTTGTCAGTTAGAATAGTTATTGGTTTGTTGCTTGCTTTTATATCTATGATTATACTTGGATCCATTGTCCACTTTTTTATTATGTCATTTATTACTCTAAGCTTTAAAGCTTCTGTTTTTTCGCTGCCTGGTCTGGTTATAAATTTCGATTTACCATTACTGCTTAGTATAAGCACTTTAGCATTGTTTGCATCCTCAAAGTCCCTTATAAGTTCTGCTATCTTCTGTTCATCCTTAGTTTTGTTATAAGAAGTCCTAAACTTTTCTATTCCATTTTGTAAATCATTTTTCTTTTTTGACATATAGAATTGGCCAAAAAATAAGGATTGAATTACCAGCGTGCTGCTTATAAATACAATAAACACTAAAGCCGTCACTACAAACAGCTTTAGTGTTATGCTCTTATTTATCTTTTTGAGATTTATCTTTTTGAAATTTATTTTTTTAATATCTATATCTTTGAGTCTTATGTTTCTTATTTTCATTTCTTCACCTCAAATTTATAACCAACACCTCTAACGGTGGTAACAAGATAAGCCTTTTCTGCAAGTTTTTCTCTTAATCTTTTTATATGAGTATCAACTGTTCTTAAATCTCCATAATAATCTAATCCCCAAACAGAGTCTAAGATTTTTTCTCTGCTTAACACTAAATCCTTATTTTTTACAAGATAACATAGAAGCTCATACTCTTTAGGGGATAAATACACATCGACATCATCTATTTTTACTTCACGATACTCCTCATTGATATATAATCCATCATAAACATTACTGTTGATTTCTTTATTATTTTCTGGATAAGCCCTTTTTAATAAAGCTATTATTCTGGCAGCTAAAATTTTAGGGCTAAAGGGTTTTGTCACATAACTATCTGTTCCCAAACTAAAGCCTAACAATTGGTCTTCATCTTCACTTTTAGCTGTCAGCATTATTATAGGAACATTTGAAATTCTTCTGAGCTCTCTACATGTTGTCCACCCGTCCATAATAGGCATCATTATATCAAGTACAACAAGATTAACAGTGTTTGATTTAAATACTATTAAGGCCTCTTCACCATTTTCCGCATGCAGCACATTAAAGCCTTCTTTTTTTAAATACGCTTCTATAAGAACTCTCATTCTTTCTTCGTCATCTACTATTAATATAGTTTTAGCCATATTTATAATCTCCTAATCTATATTTAGGCATCTTCAAAAATAATCAGTCAGCATGTTAATCCTTTTAAATTATTATTTTCTTTCAAATGCCTTACTAAACAAAATTATATCATAAATTCTAACCTCTATCTTCACTTTTATTCTTTCATCGTTGTGGAGCATTGTTAAACTCCTATATTATGAAACTCCTCTTCCTTACGTCAGAGGAGTACTCACTGAGTAAGCGACCATATCAAAATCGAAGACTTTGTATGCATACTTAAAAAACTATCATTGTGCTGTGACACTTTAATGGCAAACTTGTTAACTTATTGTAAAATAAAAAAGGCTTATCACAACATAAATGCTGTTAATAAGCCTTTTTTATTATCCTATTATAGTTAATTCTTTGCTGTAGTTGTTAAGAACTTCGCAACCATCTTCAGTAACTAATACTAAGTCTTCTATTCTAACTCCAACTTCTCCTGGTAAATATATACCTGGCTCAATTGAGAATATCATTCCTGGTTCAAGTTTGTCAGTATTTACTGAAGAAACATCGCCGAAATCATGTACTTCTATACCGATTGAGTGTCCAGTTCTATGAGTAAAGTATTTTCCGTATCCAGCAGCTTCAATGTAATCTCTTGCTACAGCATCGATATCACAGAATCTTGCACCTGGCTTAACTGCTGCTATAGCTTTTAAGTTAGCTTCTAAAACAATGTTATATACTTCTCTAGCTTTATCTGATGCATGCTTATAGAATACAGTTCTAGTCATATCTGCGCAGTAAGAATCTTTTGTACATCCGATGTCTATTATTACACTGTCCCCTTCTTTAACTTCTGAATTGTCTGGTCCATGGTGTGGGTCAGCAGCATTTGCTCCATAAGCTATAATCGGATCAAATGAGAATCCATCTGCACCTAATTCTTCATAAATTCCTGCTAATATTTGTCCCATTTTCTTTTCAGTGTGTTCTTCTGGAACAATTTTAATCATTTTTTCCACTGCTAAATCATTAAGTCTTGAAGCTTCTCTCATAAAGTCTTTTTCTTGATCATCTTTACACATTCTTACTCTATCTAAAATAGCTGAACCATTTACAAAATTGCTTCCGCCTTTTAATTCCATAAGTCTTAATAAGAAACGAGCTGGCCAGTTCTTATCAACTCCCATTGGACTTTCTTTATCAACATATTTTGAAACTATTTCTACAGCATCTTGAGTATCATTGAACCATACTTTTTCAACACCTAAATCTTCTTGTACAGGGAATAGTTCGTTAATGAACAATTTATTGTTTCCCTTTAAGTTTATGTATAAAGCTAACATTCTTTCACCAGGATGAATCCATTTTCCTGTTAAATAAAATATAGCTGCAGGATCTGAAACTAACATTTGTGGTAATCCTTTAGCTTCCATCTCTCTTAATACTTTGTCTAATCTTTGTTGATTCATAATACATCCTCCTTAGTATTGGATAATATTTAAAAACCTCATATTAATTTTGTAATTATGAAGTTTTGCTTTGTCTAATTTATAATTTAAACTCATTAATTATAGTCTTTCTCAATTTAGCACAAGATATTGATTAAATTGTATGAGAAATTTTTCAAATTAAAACTTATTCAGTTACACAATAAACGTTTACATTATAAAATTTTATAACGTTTTAAAACAAAACATTTTCTTAAATTTTTACATATATTTTATAAACGCGAATGAATATTTTTAACTATAAATTAATATTATCACAATAATCTTAAAATGCATAGTTATTTTTACAGTGCTACTTAACTTTTTTTAAATATACCAAAAATTCTATGTTGATATTTAATTTTTTCTATTCTTAACAAATTAATATTAATAATTATTTTTTAAATACATATAAAATATTGAATTTATTTACTTCCTATGATATTATTTTAAAGGTAACACTAGAAATTTCTATATTTAGATAAGGTTGTGATGATCATAGAAGATAAAATGATGAATGAAATTTCTGAAAAAATTCGTAATTTGCGTAGAAAAAATGATTTAACATTAAAAGAACTTGGTGAGAAAACTGGTTTATCAGTTAGCTTTCTTTCTCAAGTAGAAAATGGGACATCATCATTGGCTATTACGTCTCTTAAAAAAATAGCAGACGCCTTAGGTGTTTCCATAAATATTTTTTTTGAAGATTGCCAGAACAATAACTTCCATGTAAAGTCCGAAGAGCAACACGTATTAAAGATGGAAGGCTCAAATTCAGAATTTATCCTATTAAGTGGTAAGTTCTCTGATAGAGCTATGGAACCGATGATTGTTTCTATTCCACCAGAAAAGGCTCACGGCCATAAATTCAACCACCCTGGTGAAGAATTTATTTATGTATTAGAAGGAGCTGTTATTGTAGAAGTAGATGGAACCGAATACTTTGTAAAATCTGGTGACTCCATGCATTATCCATCTATGATTCCTCATATATGGAAAAATCCTCTAAAACAAACTGCAAAATTATTATCTATTGTAACACCTCCAATTTTTTAGTTTCATTTATGAATGATAAAGTCCGTAAATACTAATACTAAATGTAACCAAACAACTTCGATAAATCGAAGTTGTTTATTTATATTAAGTTACAAGGAGGACTTTATTTAATATGGACGATCAATTCTATATAAACTTACCTAAATCAGTTCCTGAACAAAAACAGGATAAACAACCTGGAATAGAATCTCTGATGAATCCTAACCCTATTTTTGAGGATCCCAATTATAAAGGCTCTGATAGATTATCAGGAAAAGTTGCTGTAATTACTGGTGGTGACAGCGGTATAGGAAAAGCTGTGGCTATTGCCTATGCAAAAGAAGGTGCAGATGTAGCTATTATATATTACAATGAGCATGAGGATGCAGAAGCTACAAAAAGGCTAATTGAAAGTAAAGGTCGTAAATGCTTACTTCTGCCTGGAGATATTACCGATGATAACTTCTGCAAATCTGCAGTTCAAAAAATTATAGAACAGTTTAAAAAAATTGATATTTTAGTTAACAATGCCGCTGCTCAGTATCCACAAAACAGTATTGAGGATATCACAAATGAACAGTTAGAAAAAACCTTTAAAACTAATGTCTTTAGCATATTTTATATGATACGTGCAGTTATGCCTCATTTCAATCCAGGATGCTGTATTATAAATACTGTTTCAATAACAGCCTATGCTGGCGATGAACTCCTATTGGATTATTCAGCAACAAAAGGTGCTGTAGTTACACTTACCCGCTCTTTAGCACTTTCATTGATAAGTAGAAATATAAGAGTAAATGCAGTTGCTCCTGGCCCTGTATGGACTCCTATTATTCCGTCATCATTTAGCAAAGAACAGGTAGGTAAGTTTGGGACAGATACTCCAATCGGAAGACCTGCAGAGCCGGTAGAACTGGCGGCTGCTTATGTATATCTAGCATCTCCTGAATCATCATACGTTACAGGGCAAACCATACACGTAAATGGAGGAGCTTTTATAGGCGGCTAATCTATAGATATTCAACTTTAGTGCTTATCTTATTCAATTGAAGCTTTATCCTTATTTATAATAACAGAATATGATTATACTTATTATAAATAATTATGTATGTTTATCTATGCATAGAAAATACTAATATGGAATTGATTTTATAGGAGGTAAAGCTATGGAAGCTGGTGTAAGAAATAAGCTAATTGGTAAAGTTGAAGAAATTAAAGCTGACAATGTAATGGCTCAAATCAAGATGACTGTGGATGGATGAAATAATTCTCCATTAGTTACGTCCGTGATGACTAAAGAAAGTTTAGAAGATGCAGGATTTAAAGAAGGAGATACAGTTGAAGCCCTAATCAAAGCTATTAATGTTGTTTTTGTTAAGCAATAAACAAAGCTTTTGTATCAAATTCAAAGATTGGTCCTGATATGTTGTTCAATTTCAAAAACAACTATAAAATCATTATAAATACCCTTTCTATTAAAAGACAAAAGCCAGTAATCTAATAATCATAAAAACTGCATGAAATTTATTTATTTAAATATGCAGCTTTATGTTATTGATATTACTAGGCTTTCTTTTATCTTACTTACAATGCTTGCTGTACTTTGTATACATTTTTCAAACAATTTTATATGTAATTTTTCATCTTCTATAATTCTATTCAATAGCTTTCTTATATATCTATCCTTTATTAAACATATATGTTTTCATAATTTACAATAGCTTGTTTTCTGATTTTATATCTTCTAATATCATATCTAGTATACGGACTGTATGATTAACATATGCTCCTGTCCAAAATTGACCACAAGGACAATGAGTTTATGTAAACAGGCTTAACCCCTAATAACTTAATTATTTCTCCTAATATATGCTCGATACATTGTAAAATATTATTTTAAATATACACTTATGTCTTAATTAAGAAAAATTTTGATTGTAATCACAGTAATTAAAACCTTCTGATTTTATAATAGAATAAAAGAAAAGCAAAAATTGTACGGAAGTATTTTGGGAGGGTTTATTATGAATAAAACTGATAAATTAGTAGAATTATTGAAAAGATTAAATTCTGAAGAAATTACAGAATCACTAAGATCAGAAGCTTTAGAAATGGTTTCAAAGGTAGATCCATTAGAGTTATCTTTAGCAGAACAAAAGTTAATTGAAGAAGGAACTAAACCTGAAGATTTGAGACACCTATGTGACATTCATATGGAGGTTTTAAAAAGCGAATTAGATAAGCTTAAATTAAAATTATCTCCTGATCATATGCTTACTACTTTAATTCAAGAACATGATGAAATATTAAAGCTATTAACTTTATTAGAGGAAATTAACAGTAAAATACAAAAGATGAATAGCTATGATAAAAATGCAGTAGAATTTAATATGCTTTTAAAGACGGCTGATGATATAATTGATGCTGAAAATCATCACAAAAGAGAGGAAAATGTATTATTCCCTGAATTAGAATCAAGAGGAGTTACTGGTCCTACAAGAATTATGAGAATGGAACATGATATGTTGAGAGCTAAAAAGCATGAAATAAGAGAACTTGCTTTTGATGCATCAAAAATAGATTTTAACCATTTTAAAAAAGCACTAGATGAAGCAGCTAAGTATTTAATTTTTAACCTTAGAGATCACATTTATAAAGAAAATCATATTCTTTATCCTTCTTCCATGGAAACACTTACAGACTCAACATTATGGAGCCAGATGAAAGAAGAAAGTAATAAAATCGGATACTGCAGCTTCACTCCTGGAAAATAGTATATAGATATCCAACCTGAGTGTTTGACTTATTAGCAGTATTCATAGGGGTACCTCTTCTGTACTGTCTGATGTACCCCTATGAATACCTTAGTTAAGTCAAGTATCGGAGTTGATTATATATACTTTATTTTTCTACCTTAAATGAACTCTTTAAAGATACTATTCTGTTAAATACTAATTTATCTTTAGTAGTATACTTAGGATCTACATTGAAGTATCCTACCCTTATAAATTGGAACTTATCATGAGCTTTTGCATCTTTCATACTTGGCTCTACAAATCCTTGAAGTATTTCTAATGAATTTGGGTTAACTTGATCTAAGAAAGTTTCCCCTTCTTCCTTTTCTTCATCTAATATTAAAGGTTCGTATAATCTCACCTCTGCTGGTACTGCATGTTTAGCGCTTACCCAGTGAATTGTACCTTTAACCTTTCTTCCTGTAAATCCAGTTCCACTCTTAGTCTCTGGATCATAAGTACAATGCAATTCTATAATTTTTCCATTTTCGTCTTTTATAACATCGTTACATTTAATGAAATAAGCTTCTTTAAATCTAACTTCATTTCCTGGATATAATCTATGATATTTCTTTGGAGGATCTTCCATAAAATCATCTTCATCAATATATAATTCTCTTGAAAATGGAATCATACGGCTTCCAAACTCTGGATTATCTACGCTGTACGGTACCTCAAGCATTTCAACTTTATCTTCTGGATAGTTTGTAATAACAACCTTAAGAGGTCTTAATACTGCCATAGTTTTACGTGCTTTCTTTTCTAAGTCTTCTCTTAGAAAATGTTCTAACATTTGAGCATCTACTGTACTAGCAGCCTTAGCAACGCCTATAGCTTTACAGAAATTACGTATGGATTCAGGTGTAAATCCTTTTCTTCTTAAACCTGCAATTGTAGGCACACGAGGGTCATCCCAGGCATCTACGAATTTTTCATCAACTAACTGCTTTAATTTTCTTTTACTCATTACTGTATTAGTTAAGTTTAATCTTGCAAATTCAATTTGCTTAGGAGTGTTTTCCATTTCACATTCTCTTACAACCCAATCATATAATGGACGGTGGTCTTCAAATTCTAATGTACAAATAGAATGTGTTATTCCTTCAATAGCATCTTCAAGTGGATGAGCAAAGTCATACATTGGATATATACACCACTTATCCCCGGTATTATGATGTGATGCATGAGCTATACGATATATTGCAGGGTCTCTCATAGTTATATTAGGAGATGCCATATCTATTTTAGCTCTTAATATCTTTTCTCCATCCTTAAATTCACCTTTTCTCATTTTTTCAAATAAATCTAAGTTTTCTTCTATACTTCTATTTCTAAATGGACTTTCTTTTCCTGGTTGAGTTAAGGTTCCTCTATATTCTCTCATCTGCTCTGCACTTAAATCATCTACATAGGCTAAACCTTTTTTTATTAGCAAAACAGCTCTATTATACATTTCTTCAAAATAATTTGAAGCAAAAAATAATTCATCCCAATCAAAACCTAACCACTTAACGTCTTCTTTAATTGATTCAACATACTCTGTATCCTCTTTAGTTGGATTTGTATCATCAAAACGTAAATTTGTTTTACCTTTAAATTCATCTGCCAACTCAAAATTCAATACTATTGATTTCGCATGACCAATATGTAAATAGCCATTTGGCTCTGGTGGAAAACGTGTTACTATTTCTTTATATTTTCCTGCTTCTAAATCTTCAACTACTATATTTCTTATAAAATTTGATGAACTTGTTATATTCTCCATTTTTTCTCCCTTCTCGTCTATATTAAATTTTTCATTGCACTAAAAATAAATATATCACAAAATAACATTTCTTTCTATTGATAATTTACAAATTAATTGTTTTTTTAGCTAAATTTCTATTGTAGTTGCATCTATCCACTTCCAATTAGTTTTAATACTCTTAATATCCTCTATTAATTTTAATAATGCCAAATCCTTCTGTTTTGCTTCTAGCATAATATCAAAATCTCTTTCAAAACACTTACTTAGTTCCACAAACTCAATAAAATCCTGTGTGTTTATATAATCTGAATGTTTCCTGTCAAATTCACCTTCTCTTGGACTTGAAAAGTGGATTTTAGGAGGAAGTATTTCTTTATTCCAAGTACTGAATATATCTTTAAGCAAATCTCCTATCGACTCGCCATCATTATTACACTTATGATGATGAACATCTAAAACCATAGGAACTTCTAGTTCCTTACATATCTTTAATACTTCTTTAGTGGTAAAAGTTTTATCATCATTTTCTAATATTAATCTGCTGCTTATTTCTTTTGGATAATTGTTAAAATTATTAATAAATCTTTTTATAGACTGCTCTTTGCCACCTTGGCTGCTTCCTATATGTAATACCATTTTTCCTTCAGAATAATTTAAATCCTCAAAAAGATTTACATGAAACCAAAGGTTTCTTTTAGTTACTTCTACAACTTCATCTTTTATACTGTTGATTACATTAAATTGATCTGGATGTGTATCTACTCTCATATTATGTTCTTTTATAAACTTACCAATTCGCTCAAAATCTCTGCTAAAAATTTTTCTATAATTCCAGTTATCAACTTCAGGATGAGTAGCTAAAGGTACAAGCTGTGAAGTTATTCTGTAAAAATGTATTCCTTTTTCAACATTGTATTGAAGTATGGTATATAAATCATTCAAGTTTGACAAGGTTACCTGCTTTAGCTTATTTAGTTTTTTTTCATCACTACTTTGCTTTTCATAGTTTGTGTAAGTTACTGTACTTGAGGCTGTAACCTTAGGAAGATTTAAAGCTATTGATACATATCCTAAACGAATTTTCATCAGTAACACCCTTCTCCTCGTAATAATCCTATACTAGTTTGTGTAGTGATAAACTATTAATACCTTATCTATTTGACGCTAGCTCTATTAAATTTGCATTTACTTTCTTTTTATCAATATTTAATATGCCCATACTTATAGGCAGGTTAAACCTTCTAGGTCCAGCACTTCCTGGATTTAAAAATAGTATGTTATTATGTTTTATATTTAATGGTTTGTGTGAATGTCCGCTTATTACAACATTAAAGCTTGCAGCTTCTAAATCTATATCAATATCACTAATATTGTGAATCACATATATAAGTGCTTCTCCTAGACTTATTACTTCTGTCTTGTTAAGCTTATATGCCCATTCTCCCTTATCACAATTGCCTCTGACAGGCACTACTGGTGCTATTTCCTTTAACTTTTGGAGTATTGCAGGATCACCTACATCTCCGGCATGTATAATCACGTCAACTCCTTTGAGCATTTCTAAAGTCTCATGCCTTAATAATCCGTGTGTATCAGAAATCACACCTATTCTATACTTACTCATAATAACATCTCCTAAACTTATTATTAATTGGATACCTGTTTAAGATAAAATCCCCGGGATTTACCCGGGGACAGAAAGTATGCATTAATTTACTCTTAAAACTATTTTGTCATCTTCTAAGTCAACTTTAATATGAGATCCTTCTTTAAATTTCTTTTGAAGATATTGTTCCGCAATTTCATCTTCAATATATTTTTGAATAGATCTTCTAAGCGGTCTTGCCCCATACCTTTCATCATATCCAACTTTTAATATATACTCCTTTACGGCATCAGATATGTCTAAGAAAATATTTTTTTCTTTAACTTCATCAATAACTTCTTGTAACATTAAGTCAATGATTTTGTACAGTTCTTCTTTTGAAAGAGGTGTAAACACTATTGTTTCATCAACTCTATTTAAGAATTCTGGTCTAAAGAATTCTTTAAGTGCTTCCTTTACTTGATTTTCTAGAATATTATAGCCTTCCTTTGCGAAGCCAATTCCATTAGATTTAAAGTTAGTTCCTGCGTTTGAGGTCATAATTATTACAGAGTTATCAAAATGGACAGTCCTTCCTTGACTATCTGTTAGCCTTCCATCCTCAAGAATTTGCAGCAGCATATTAAATACATCTGGATGAGCTTTTTCAATTTCATCTAAAAGAATAACGGAATAAGGCTTCCTTCTAACCTTCTCTGTTAACTGACCACCTTGGTCATATCCAACATATCCTGGAGGAGCACCAATTAGCTTAGATGCTGTATGTTTCTCCATATACTCTGACATATCAAGGCGAATAAGAGCCTCTTCACTTCCGAAAAGTTCGCAGGATAGAGCTCTTGCAAGCTCAGTTTTACCTACACCAGTAGGCCCGACGAAAATAAAGGAAGATGGTTTTTTCTTTTTTCTAAATCCTAAGCGATTTCTTCTTATTGATCTTGATAAACTTATAATCGCTGGGTGCTGTCCTATTACTCTTTTATGAAGTCTCTCTTCAAGGTTTAATAGCTTTTCTGCTTCTTCTTCAGTAATACTTTGCACAGGGATTTTAGTCCAAGCCTCTATTACAAATGCAACATCCTCTACAGTTAAATTTACAAAAGCACATTCTTTTTCTATAGACTTTATCTTTTCTTGCACTCTGCATTCCTCTGTCTTAAACTGTGCCGCTTTCTCATAGTCATTATTGTCTGCAGAATCTTTCATTTTGTTTTGAATTTCATTTAGTTCTTCTTTTAAAGCATGCAGTTCCACAAGTCCTTGATTTTTTAAATTAGCCCTTGAACTTGCTTCATCAATTACATCTATAGCCTTATCTGGCAAAAATCTATCATTTATATATCTTTCAGATAAATTTGCTGCTGCTTCAATTACCTCATCACATATTTTTACTTTATGGTAATCTTCGTAATACCCTCTAATACCTTTTAAAATTTCTATTGTTTCCTCTACTGTAGGTTCTTCTACTAGTATAGGCTGAAATCTTCGCTCTAGGGCAGAATCTTTTTCTATATGCTTTCTATACTCTTCTAAAGTGGTTGCGCCAATTACTTGAATTTCTCCTCTTGCAAGTGCGGGTTTTAGTATATTAGCAGCATTCATTGCTCCACCCTGAGCTTCACCAGCACCAATTATATTATGAATTTCATCTATTACCAAGATAATGTTTCCACTATCTTTAGCCTCTTCTATGATGGACTTCATGCGTCCTTCAAATTGTCCTCTAAACTGAGTTCCAGCTACAACTGCTGTTAAATCAAGTAAATATACCTCAGCATTAAACAACTTTGTTGGTACCTGTTTTTCTGCTATTCTAACTGCCAACCCTTCGGCAATTGCTGTTTTCCCTACACCTGGTTCGCCTATTAATATAGGGTTGTTTTTAGTTCTTCTATTTAGTATCTGTATAACTCTATCTATTTCTCTGTGTCTTCCAACAACCTTATCAACTTCCTTATTTTTTGCCTTGTCTGTTAAATTTGTTCCATAGGTATCAAGGTGCTTTCTTTTCTTCCTATTAAAGAAACTGCTTTTTGTTTTAACATTTGATGATTCATCTCTATGAGAAGACTTTTCTTTCTTTTCTCCAGTAGCTTCTTTGTTATCCATATCTACATCCATATCCGTAGGCGAAGTTGAATTGTTAAACAAATTTAAAAATGGATTACTTCCCATGTCTTCTATATTTATATCTTGAAGCATGCTATTCATTTGCTCTGATAGATTTTCAATATCGTCCTTTGATATACCACTTTGTTTCATCAATTGATCAACAATTGGAATACCCATTTTTTTAGCACACTCTAAACATACACCTATCATTTCGGACTTACCATTCTCCATTTTTGCTGTATATATAGTTGCTATATTTTTATTACAAATAGAACACATTTGCATGTTATCATCTCCATATTTCAATAGTAAAATTAGATTATTGTAATTACAGTATATCATATATTAATTTTTATTATAACAGTTTATCTGTAAAACTTTTACATGTTATTTTTCCCATCATCTATTGACTTATCTTTTTATCTTTCACTAATTTTTGTTAACAAATTTATAAACTTAGAATAATATAATAAGCATAAGCAACATTTTGAAGGTGTAACTGATGTTTTATAAAGTTGTGATATTTTTTCTAATTATCATCTCTTTTGTTACTAAAAACAAAAACCTCTCCATTGCAGCATTCGTTATATTTGTAGTATCACTTATCAATAACCAAAAATCCATATATTTCATCGAAAAATACTTTCTAGACATAGGGATGATATTTTTGATGATGTGGATGCTTGTTCCATTAATTAAAATTGAAAATTCACTTACTCCAAACATAAAAAGTCTGCTAAATCTTAATGGGATTGTATCATTTATTGTAGGAGCAGCTGTTGTCATGCTGGCAGCTCAAGGAGTTAGCTTCTTAAAAGGCAGTGTTGATGTTTTAACAGGAGTAATATTAGGCTCTATTCTAGGTGTAGCACTCTTAGGTGGAGTGCCTGTTGGCCCACTCATTGCCTCCGGTATTGCCTATGAAATTGTACGGCTAATTAACGCAATATTTAAAAATTAATAACATTATATAAAAATGTTTTTAATACTACAATAACTTTTTTAAAATTTCTTAAATATTTAACAAAATCCAATAATTGTTTACCAAATTACTATTAACTGGACACATAATATAAAAAACCCTATAAGGTTTAAACCTTATAGGGTTAATACATTCAAATGTATTATCTTCTGAATCCTCTATTGCTGTTGTTTTGTTGCTTTCTAGCTCTTCTACAATCAGCACATCTTTGTGGTTCATTTTCGAATCCTTTCTCTTTATAGAAAGCTTGCTCGCCCTCTGTAAATACGAATTCTTTTCCACAATCTTTGCATACTAATGTCTTATCTGCCATTTCAACATTCCTCCTTTTAATTATAAGATTTAAAAATTGATAACAATAAATTCCTGAAAAGAGGAAATGTTGTTCACCATATTAAATCTTTTTCTGTGCTTAGATTTAATCTAATCACTAGCACGCATTCATAGTACCATATTATCAAATAATGCGCAATAGTTAAATGAAAATTTTTTTTGATTTAGAAAATTTTGTTATACTTTTTTTATTTATTTTAATTCAAATATATAATTCATTGATATTATTCCCAATCTATGTGAATTTATCCGATGAATATCCGCTCTAATACTACCACCTTTTTCAAGATAGGTGTCATAAAGAGCGGCTACGTCCCTGGATTCGTTCAACTAAACTTCAGATGAGTCTAAGATCCCACCTGAAGTAAGTTTCACTTTATTTTGCCGCTTTTTGCACTCTAACATTTTTACCTTTTATAGTAGTTTGTTGAAGTGCATCAAGCACTAATTTACCTTTCCCATCCAATATATCAATGTAAGAGAAATTATCTTGAATATCTATTATACCGATATTTTCAGCTGTAACTCCATTTATACTAGTAATTGCGCCAACAATATCCCCTGCTCTTATTTTTTTCTTTTTTCCGGCATTTATGTACAACTTCATGATTTCTTTGTTTAGCTTATCACTCTTGTCAACTTTTAACGGTTTCTTATTTTTAGCATTTTTATTAAAGATATTTTTTCCTTCCTCTACAGCTTCTTCAGAAGGTACTTCCCCTTTATCTATATTTAAATCAATGTAATCCTCAATATCTCTTAAAAATCTATATTCAGTTGGAGTTACAAAAGTTATTGCACTGCCTTGCTTTCCAGCACGGGCCGTTCTTCCTATTCTATGAACATAGCTTTCTTTTTCCATCGGTATATCATAATTTATAATGTGTGTTATATTTTCTACATCAATTCCTCTTGCTGCAACATCTGTAGCTACTAAAAAGCTAAACTCGCCTCTTTTAAATTTTTGGATTGTATCTATTCTATCCTTTTGAAGCATTCCTCCATGTAACTTATTACAAGAATAGTTTCTGCTTTGCATCCTTTGTACTAAACTGTCCACGTTGTCTTTTGTACTGCAGAAAATAATACAACTATCTGGCCTTTCTGTATATATCAATTTATTGAGAAGATTGAACTTTTTGTTATTTTCAACTTCATAGTATACCTGATGTATTTTTTCTGCGGTAAGACTTTCAGGATTTATCTCTATATTAATTGGGTTAATCATGTAATTATGACATAACCTTTCAATTTCTTCTGGCATCGTTGCAGAAAATAGCATAGTTATTCTATCTCTAGGTAAAGCATTTATAACTGTTTCTACTTGCTCAATAAATCCCATGTTTAACATTTCATCAGCTTCATCTATTATTAGATACTTTACATCACTTAAATCAATATTTTTTCTTTCGATATGATCTAAAGTTCTTCCCGGTGTTCCTACAATAACATGAATCCTTTGTTTTAATTGCCTTGTTTGTTCACTAATTGGCTGTTTACCAAAAACAGCCACACTCCTTATCCTTTTAAATCTTCCTATATTATTTATATCTTCTTTTACTTGTATGGCAAGCTCCCTTGTAGGTGTAAGGACTAATACTTGCACTCTTTTCTGTTCTATCTCTATCTTTTCGCAAATAGGAATTGCAAAAGCTCCTGTTTTTCCACTTCCTGTCTGAGATTTAACTATTATGTCCTTATCTTGAAGCGCTAGCGGTATCACTTGTGCTTGCACTTCTGATGGACATTTATATCCAAGCATTTCTAAAGATTTTAATATTTCTTCACTTATATTTAAGGATTTAAAATTTAATTCAATCATTTCTCTACCTCACGTCATATATTATTGCTACTTAATTAGGATTAACAAAAATAAGTGTACCATACAAAATCAAAATAGTCTCTTTTTATATTAATTTTATCCAAATACACCAGTATATTTACATAAAAAAATATGATAAATTATAATCAAAAGAATTATTAATTTACAATGTATTTCACAAGGAGAAAAAAATGAGCTTGCGTAAAAAAACTATTTATATTATATCTTTTACATTTTTATGTTTGATTTTATTATTATACGTTATTTCCACTAATATTATAGGAAGAGGTTTTTCTCATCTTGAAAATGAATATATACAAAACAATGTTTATGAGGCTATGAGTGTACTTAAAGACGATGTTGTCGCCCTCAATACTTCTGTAAGTGATTGGTCAAATTGGGATGACACCTATGAGTTTATTGAGAACAACAATTATAAGTATATTCGTTCTAACTTAGGAGATTCTACCTTTACTCAATTAGACATTAATTCAATTATATTTATAAATTCTTCTGGTAATATCGTTTTTAGCAAGGGATATGACTTAGAAAACAAAAAACCCTTTGACATTCCAGATGATTTTAAAAAAATTGTTTTATCTGATAACTTTTTTAATCGTCTTAATAGCGATCATAATGTAAATGGAATAATTATGACTTCTCAGGGGCCCTCACTTGTTGCCGCCAAGCCTATACTACATAGTGATGGTTCAGGAACCAGCAGAGGATTTGTTGTTATGAGCAAATATCTAAATTATGATGAAATAAAAAGAATATCACATACTACTGGCTTATCTCTTGACATAAAAAAAATATATAATAATTCTTTATCTAAAGACTTTTCCTATGCTTATTACAACTTAAAAAACGGACAAGAAGTCTTTATTAAAGCTTTAGATGAGAATAAAATTTCAGGTTATTCAATAATTAAAGATATTAATAATAGTCCAATTTTACTTTTAAAAGTTACTACTCCTAGACCAATATATAATCAAGGTGTTTCAAGTATTAATTTTTTTACATTTTCTCTATTTGTTATAGCTATGATATTGTGTTTAATCATTCTCATATTTTTAGAGAAATCTGTGCTTTCACCGCTAAAATCCTTTAGTGATATCGCAAAAAAAATTTCAAAAAGTAAGGATTTGTCTATTAGATTTCCAAGTAACAGGCAAGATGAACTAGGTTATTTAATGAATATATCAAATGCTATGTTGGAAGCACTAGAATTATTTCAGTGTAAGTTACAAAAAAGTGAGCATAAGTATAGACATCTCTTTGAAAGCCTAGTTGACGGATTTGTTTATTGTAAAGTGGTTTATAATGAAAAAGAGCCTGTTGATTATATATTTATGGAAGTTAATTCTGCCTTTGAAGAAATAATTGGTATAGGAAAAGAAAATATTATTGGCAAAAAAGCTAAAGATATAGGATTTAAATTCGAAAATTCTATAGTTAGCTGGAAAGAGTTGTTAAGCCGTACTGTAATTAATGGTGAAAAAATTAAGTTTGAGTTAAATTCACCAATAAATAATAAGTGTTATCTTGTATCTGCATATTGTCCTGAAGAAAACTATTGCATAGCGTTATTTAAAGATATAACTGAGTTAAAGGAAGTTGAAAATCAATTAATACTGGCAAAAGATTCTGCTGAAAGCGCAAATGCAGCAAAAATCATTTTTCTTGCTAATATGTCTCACGAAATAAGAACCCCTATGAATGCTGTAATTGGTATGACAGAATTACTTACAAAGTCACAACTAAATGATAAGCAAAAAGAAATAGTTTCTTCAATAGACGATGCCGGCAGATTGTTGTTAAATATAATAAATGATATATTAGATTATTCAAAAATTGATGCTGGTAAAATGACTTTAAACCACTTTGAGTTTGATTTAGATTCTGTTATAAAAAGTGTTGCTGATATTATGACTGTTAAGGCCCATGAAAAAAAACTTTCATTAATTACACTTATCTCTCCTGAAATGCCAACAATTATAGGTGATGGAGATAAACTTCGTCAAGTTCTATTGAACTTAGTAGGCAACGCTATAAAATTTACAAGTAGCGGAGAAGTTATTATTAAAGCTTTTTTAAATAAAATAACTGAAAACCATGCTGTAGTTGATTTTGAAGTTAGCGATACAGGTATTGGAATTGAGCCAGATAAAATAGAAAAATTATTTAAACCTTTCGTTCAAGCTGATGGTTCTACAACAAGAAAATTTGGAGGTACTGGCCTTGGCTTATCCATATCAAAAGGAATTGTTGACCTTATGAAAGGTAACATAATGTTAGAGAGCACACCGGGTAAAGGTACTACTTTTAAGTTCGATATAACCTTCGAATATTTAAATATAACTGAAAACAAATATCCATCAGAA
Organism: Clostridium nitrophenolicum; assembly: GCF_055391695.1. Taxonomy (NCBI): domain Bacteria; kingdom Bacillati; phylum Bacillota; class Clostridia; order Eubacteriales; family Clostridiaceae; genus Clostridium; species Clostridium nitrophenolicum. The sequence goes on along the minus strand of NZ_AP042469.1, from coordinate 2,628,983 downwards.
GGACTGAAGAATATTAAGATAACAAAACCTTCTAAGCTTAAACAAATGAATAATTTAGCCGTTAATGATAATAGCTATGTAAAAGAATCTTTAGATAAAGTTTTACTTGTCGAGGATAATCCCATAAATCAAAAACTTGCCTTTATGCAGTTAAAGAAACTTGGAATTAATTTCGACATTGCTTCCAATGGCAAGGAAGCACTAGATAGAGTATCTAAGCAAAAATATTCATTAATGCTTATGGATTGCCAAATGCCTGAGTTAGATGGCTTTGATGCTACAAAAGCTATCAGAAAGCTTGAACCAACTTTAGGATATCACCCTATAATAGTTGCAATGACTGCAAATGCCATGGAAGGTGATCGGGAAAAGTGTTTATCTTCTGGTATGGATGATTATATCTCTAAACCAGTAAGGATTCAAAATCTCTGTGACATATTCAATAAATGGAAAATAAAATATAGTAAACTATAGGAGGAACAGCACACATGGAAACTGTATCTTGTAGATATGATATTGAAGGATTAGCTAAGGATATGGAAGTAGATTTAACTACAATATCCACTTTGTACTCAGAATACTTTTTAGAAATGAAGGAAAATATATACAAAAGTGAAATTCTATGTGCTAAAGAAGATTATACTAGTCTCGAAAGAATACTTCATAGTATTAAAGGAACCTCAATTAGCCTTAATATAAAAGATATATACTATACTTCTTTAAATTTAGATAACCAATTAAAAAACAATAAATATGAACAAGCTACTTATGGAATAAAAACTATTAATGAATTATTTAATGAAGCAGAAAAAGATATAAAAGAATTTTTCCATCAAAATGGTATTGAACTTTAGAATTAAATTGGAGGATTCGGACATGCTTAACGATAAGAAAATATTGATTGTTGAAGACTCACGTACTATAAGACTTCAAATTAAAATCATGCTTGAGCATGAAGGCGCAACTGTAGTGGAAGCAGGCAGCGAATGGGGTATGCTTAGCAAAATAGAGGAATTTGGAATATCTGTTGATTTAATTATTATGGATTTAGTTTTACATAGTGAAGATGGATTAAAACTAATTGAAAATCTTAAAATGAATCCTAAATATAATAATATTCCCATAATTATTCTCACAGAAAAAGTTGAACTTGATAGCATTCTAGAAGCAAAAAAATTATCAATAAAATGCTATTTAAAAAAGCCTGTTAAGAAACTAGAACTTATAGATAGAATTAACTCTGCTTTAAATGTATCAGATATAGAAGCTTAACCTATTGAAGGTGCTATTTCAATAGATTGAAAAAGGGGTAGACTTTACCCCTTTTTATTATTTATGCTTTTTATAATGATTTGATTGAAAAAAATTCTTTTAAGCAATATACTTTTATATATGTTGTTTAAATAATTATATTGTATTTGATTTTAATATAGCTGAGGAAGGATACGTGATTTAATGAATTTAATGTCTTTAGAAAATATATATAAAAGCTATGGAGAGAAAGTGCTTTTAAATAACATATCTATTGCAATAAATGAAGGTGAAAAAATAGGTATTATAGGTATAAATGGTACTGGAAAATCTACGCTTCTTAGAATTATTGCTGGCAACGAAGTCTATGAAAAAGGAAATATAATTTCTTCAAATAACTTAAAGATTAGTTATTTACCTCAGCAGAGCTTTTTTGACGAAAATGCTACTGTTATTGAGCAAATTTTTAAAGATGATACTCCTGTAATGAGACTTTTAAGAGAATACGAAGGTACAGTTAAAGCCTTAGAACAAGATGAAAAGAATGAAGATCTTCAAAGAAAGCTTTTAAATCTAACTTCGCAAATGGATGCATTTAATGCCTGGCAGTTAGAAAGTGACGCTAAAACAATACTTACTAAGCTTGGAATATATGATTTCAGTGCTAAAATATCTACTTTGTCAGGAGGACAGAAAAAGCGAATAGCCTTAGCTGCTGCTTTAATTACACCTTCAGATCTGTTGATTTTAGATGAACCTACTAACCACATTGATAACGACACCGTTGCATGGCTTGAGAAGTATTTAAATAATAGAAAATCCTCTCTTCTTATGATAACTCATGATAGATATTTTTTAGATAGAGTAACAAATAAAATATGGGAACTTCATAGCGGAAACATATATAGCTATACTGGCAACTATAGTACATTTTTAGAAAAGAAATTAGAAAGAGAAGAGCTTGAAAAAGCTGTTGAATCTAAACGTCAAAATACTTTAAGAAGAGAACTTGAGTGGATTAAGCGAGGTGCTAAAGCTAGAACTACTAAACAAAAAGCTAGAATACAAAGATTCGAAGAGCTTCAAAACAGTAAAATCGATATAGTAGAAGACAGAATAGAAATCTCCGCTTCTAGTACAAGACTTGGTAAAAAGGTACTGGAAGTTGACCATATAAGTAAAAGCTTTGGAGAACGTACATTGATAAAAGATTTTAGTTATATTTTTTCCCGAGGTGACAGAGTTGGTATAATAGGCCCTAACGGCATGGGAAAATCTACTTTGCTTAATATATGTATAGGAAAAATCCCACCGGATAGCGGTGAAGTTATAGTTGGAGAAACAGTTAAAATAGGATATTTTTCTCAAGAAGGTATAGAAGTTGATGGAAATTTAAGAGCAATTGAATATGTAAAAGAAGGTGGCGAGTTCATAAAAAATTCTGAAGGTGAACTCATAAGTGCATCTAAAATGCTTGAAAATTTTCTATTTGATTCTTATATGCAGTGGACTCCTATATCCAAGCTTTCTGGTGGAGAAAAAAGAAGACTTCAATTGCTTAGAACCCTCATGGAAGCACCTAATGTACTTATACTAGACGAACCAACCAACGACCTAGACATTCAGACTTTAACCATACTGGAAGACTATTTAGAAGAATTTGAAGGTACTGTAATTGTAGTATCACACGATAGATATTTCTTGGATAAAGTATCAGAAAAATTATTGGTTTTTGATGGCAATGGCAATATCGATCATTACGTTTGTAATTACTCTGAGTATATGGAAAAGTATAAAACTGAAGCTGCCTATGAAAAAGAAGATAAGGCCACAAAGGAAGATAAAGATCTAAATAAAGAAGAAAGAAAAAAGAACAAACCATTAAAGTTCACTTATAAAGAGCAAAAAGAGTTTGAAGAAATAGATGAAATAATATCAAACTTAGAAAATGAAATTGCAAATATCGATAATAAAATAAATTCTGCTGGAAGCGACTATGCCGCTCTTCAAAAACTATTATCTGAAAAGGAAGAGCTATCTGAGAAACTTGATTATTCAATTGAAAGATGGACCTATTTAAATGAATTAGCTGAAAAAATTGAGTCACAAAAAATAGATAAATAAAAAAACCCTTTATGGGTTTTTTTATTTATCAAAGAGACCACCGTGCTTATTACTTTTAACGGCCTTTCTACTTCCACCAATATTTTTTTCTGGTCTTAAAGTTCCTTGCTGAGAACTTTTATTCTTTTTTGCTTCAATTATTTTTTTCATCATTTCAATATTTTTATCTGACATTGTTCTGCTCCTTTAGTAACTTTGAGTTTTACTGATGTATTTTTTATATCAAGCTATATTATATAACATTTTCACCTTCTAGTTTATACTTTTATTATACTAATTTTAAATTCTTTTAAACTAATGGTTTCTATCATAGGAAATTAACTTTCAGCTTTTTTCTTATAAGTTAAAACTGCTTAGCTTTGGCATCAAATGTCTTAAAGGATTTATAAAAGTACAATGTGGCTGCAACATACATAACAGCAGTTATAAAGTATGGTATCTCATATCCGTTAGCGAAATATTTCATTATAAATCCCGCTATAACAGCACTTAATGCTCTGCTCAAATTACTAGATATATTATTTATACTTGCAAAGACAGATCTTTGATGTTCTTGTACTAATTCCATGGCCATATTATTTACTATTGGCCCGGACATATTCATTAAAGCATTCCTAGCAAATAATGCAAGGGATACAACTATTAATGATGGAGGTATTGCTATAAGCATTAAAAATGGAACAGAAACTATTTGACATACTATTATAGTCTTAACCTTTCCATGTTTTTGTGCAATTATAGGGGTTATAAGCCCCCCTATTCCCATCGCTACCTCAGCTAAGGACATAATTATTCCTATTTGATTTGTACTTGCATTTACCTTGTACTTTAAATAAACATTAAAATATGGTACTACAAGGCCTGCACCAAAACCTATTATAAAGTTATATATAATAAATTTCAGTGGACCTTTCTCCTTTACAAGACTTACAGCATTCTTATAAAAATTACTTTCTGCTTTCTGAGCTACTATTTTCTTATCTTTAATCATTGCTGCAAATATACATGCTACCAAGCCCATCAAAGCAGATAAAACTATTGAATATTTTAGAGAAACTATAGATCCCATAACCATATTCAGCTTTTCAGAAACATGTCCAGAAATAAAATATCCTACCATAGTTGCAAAAACGTTGTCCGCAAAAGAATAACTAAAAAGTTTCAACCTGTTATTCGGAGTTCCGTTTTCCATAAAAAAAGGCCCCTCTGCAACCATCAAAAAGGCCATTGCACATCCCTGTATAACAGCAAATATTATCATTATCCAACTATTTTCAAAATATCCTTGAAGCATTGATGTTACAGGAACTAAAAACACTCCAAGAAGTATCGCCTTTTTCTTTCCCCATCGATTAACAATTACAGCACCTGGAATTGAAAAGGCCGCTGTAGCTAATATTCTTGAACTTAATATTAAACCTAGAAAGCTTTCTCCTAAATTTAGCTCTTTTATGTATATTCCTTGAAGCATACTGAAAGCTCCCAAGGATATATAATAAAATGCTATAGTATAAAAATATAGTACTGCATTTTTTGAAATTCTTTGTTGATCCTTCTTTCCCCTCATAACTTCACCCTAATTATTATTTTATATAAGCTAATGTATCTCCATAATTAACTTACTACATTATATATAATACATCCTTTTCTATACATTTTTCAAATAATTCTAAAAAAGCATAGAGCTCGCTGCTCTATGCTTTTAAAATTATCTCTGTCCTTTTTCGTATGGTACACCATCTGACAAATTTACACCAATGAATATTTATGAATAAGGTATTGATGATTTATTTATAACTCTATTAAATTACTTTTAATATCCTTATTTACACCACTGTTTAATCTCCGTTATTCTTTTATCTATTTTCTTCTTTTCAGCTTCAGTAGTAGCTTTTCATCTTAATCCCCGCAAACAATCTACTGCATCCTTTGCATTACTTGTTAACTTTGTTTGTTTAGTTTTTGCCATAATAATATTTCCCCTCTTATTTAATTGGTGCTGGAAGTTTAGATATAAACTTAGCCCAGCCTCCTTCATATTTTATTAAATTAAGTGAATGATATCTTTTTAAGTTTAATAAATCTTCCAATGTGTATGGATCTAATTCCTCCTTTAATTCCTTAAAGTTATCTTTATCACAACCAGATATAAGCATATAGCTGGAATTTGCTGCTTTTAACTCATTTCTTATGAGAGATATCTGTCCTAAATAGTGACAGGATATTATAGGTTTACAACTAAACTTAGCTATCTGGCTTAATTTGCTTCTTAAAAAGTCTTGGCAACTAGGAACTTGATATAATTCATCAAATACTATATTTACCTTTACTCTATCATTCGCTTTTGGTATATTCCATTTTCTAACCTGTAAAGCTTCCCAAATTTTTGTTAACCAGTATGTGCAATATACATCTTTCTCCTGCTCAGTGCTAAACATTACTTCTGGCATACGAATACATATAAGTTGCGATTTTTGCATCTCCTCTGATAAATCAATGTTGCTAGAACAATCTTTCTTTAACATTAACTCCATATAGGCGTTTTGCTTTAGTTTGCTTACCCTATTTAATATTCCTTGTACATTACTTATTCTGGTGCCTATTAGTTGTGCCGGAGTGTCTTTTGTAGGTTTGCTCCATTCATCTAACTCTTCCAGTGCTAATACATATTCTTTTAAGTTTTCTAATTGACTCTCAGGAATTAACTTAATATAGTTATGTCTTGTAATATGATTTTGTAAAACATCAAATATATCTTTAATTGGTCCATTATTTATAAATACCACTAGTGCAGCTGCTTCTAAATATCTTTCCATTCTTGCTTTTAATTCGCTATTATCACTATTGACAGAATTTATAAGCGTTGTAAGTTGACTTGACTGAGTTTTAGCGCACCTATATATATCAAATGGATTGCTGCTCTTAGGCGTAATTTCGTTATATCCTAATCCTTGAAGTGTTTCAAAATCAGAACAGTCTACATTCATAACTTTATCACTAGATATTGCATTAGAAACATCATCAGAAAGGTCACAGTTTCCGCAAAAATCAAAAAGTATAGTACACTCTTTATTGTTAATGGAATCTTTAGTTAGATTAGAAATTAGAGTTGTCTTTCCTGCTCTTGTAGGACCAATTAGGCATAAGATAAGATTTTTAAATTCCTTATCATTTGAAAGATATGATTTTTGTTCCTGTCCTTTACATGTATGTTACTTCACCAATGCACATAGTACCACTTTGTAGTTCCTCTGGCACTGGACTTTCTAACACATCTACTTTCTCTATATTTTCATGTTGTAAAAGCAGGCTCCTGCCTGGAAGCTGAATAAAATTTGTTACTTCCTCTGTACTTACTTTGTTAACTTCTGCTCCTTTTACTTTATATTCTGTGTAATAGACCTTAGATTTTATTGGCTTGTAATTAAATGAGTTATCTTCAGCAATTGTTTTGAAGCTCTCAGCTACAGCTATAGCATTATTTTTTCTTCTTATTTTATCTGGACTATCACTCAAAACTATAATCTGTGAATTTAGTATATTCCTATCACCTTTTCTTAGAGTTGCATCATGCAGCTTATCAAATGCATTTATGCCTACCTTTGAAACAGCTATTTCATCTAGGAGACTAGGACCTTCTCCACCTATGAATTCACTTAATCTTTTATATACTGCTATTAGTGAGTTTACTACCTTATCAATAGCCAATTTAGTAAAGTATACTGCTGAGTATCTTTCTTTGTTGAATTGTTTGCCAACCTTAATATCTTCAATAATATTAATATGTTTGTTCTTCCACGATAACTGATCTGCAGGAACAAAATTATAATAAATCCCTACCCTATCACTATCCTTATCCATTATATCTAACACGTTTAAAATTGAATTTAACGGTTCGTTACACTTACGATCTACTTTTAGGCTTAGTGCATCAGATTTTCTATAAGAAAGCTGATATTTTAACGCATTATCTGAAAATATCTTTATGCTTTCAATTTTTTCAATCGTAGCCTTTGGCCATGTACTGCTACATTTTTCCCTTATAAGATCTTCGTATTCCTGAGGAGTTATTATATAAAAGTTAACCTCTGTTTTTGATATATCCATGAAAAGGATGTTTTGCTTGGAATAGATTCTTTAATCCTTAAAAGATTTTTAATATCTATCATAGCTGCACCTACCTTTTACTAACTGAATTAAAAACTTGAATTGCAACATAGCTCATAAATGATATTTTGGCTATCTTAGCACCTTTTTTAATGCCTATAATATACAAAATTGTTCCGGCCATTGTTATTATAAGACAAACTTCAAAGCTATTATTTACAGCAAGATTCCAAGATCCTTTTAAGACTTCTATAGGATGAGTAGTATAATATATAAACTTATCACAATAGTAAACTATTGAGTGCAGACTATCGCCTATACTTTTTAGTATCTCTGGGACAGAGTTTGCAGTGTCTTTAAATTCTGAAACTCCTTTTTTAAGTCCTTCAAAGTCAGTATACTGTCCAAATTGATTTCTCTCCCCTTCTGCAGCTAAAAACAGTAACTTTGATAACACTAATAATCACCGCCTTTTTTATATTTTAGATAACAAGGACTGCAGTAACACAAATGCCTTAGGTACAGCATAACTACCTATATATACTAAAACTGCAGTTATAATAAGCTTCTTTCCAGCATCATCTTTTTTTAGTAGCGTTACATATAACCCAAACAATGATATAAATATACCCAGGTAGAATAACCCCTCTTGTGCTATGCGGATTACCTGCGAAAATTCATTATTACCTCCTGCAGCCAAAACCTTTTCGCAATAAATAGATACTCCTATAACTGTAATAATAGCAGTTCTTTTCTTAGGATCTAATAATAACCTATCTAATATTGTCCTTTTAGATTCCTCAAGTCCTTTCCAACTAAATTCATAAGTATTTTTGAACATAATTACCCTCCTGAATAAAATTGTTTAAATTGCTGATAATAATATTTGAGGTGATATATAATGACATTTATTATAGTAGGACTATCTATGGTACTAACAAGTGAAATAATAAATATAGCTCTTACTCTATCTGGTCATTAATTGTAAATAAATTATTAATAATGTTCAAAACAAACTCTAAATAGTCATCTTTTTTTAAATGTTTGCATAAGCTGGAAGTGTAGTGAAACGAGCGAAAGCAAGTGAAACACATTTTCAGCGTTGTGGGTAAGTCTATGCATTTTGCATGGGCTTATTTTTGTATATTTCTTATCCAATCCCTCCTTATTAAAACTTAATTTCTTTAAACACCTCTAACATATTATCTAAACATTCCTTTAATTCTTCCGATAGTTCTCCATCTTCCTTTAAGTTAATCTCTATTTTACTTTTCCTATAGCTGCAGATTAAAAATACTATAAACATAGAAAAGTTTTCTCCAAAAAGTTCTTTTGATACTTCAAGCCCATATTCTAGCACCTTACTTGGAAATGAAACCGCCTTTACTACTGCCATACGCCCTCCTTAAGATTAAACTTTAATTTTAATTGCTTATGTTATATAGTATGGTGTAATATTGATAAAAATGCCTGTCCTACTTTAACTTTTTATAAAAATTTTCTAAAAAATTAAATAAAAAAATAGCACCTATTCAAGATGCCATATTTCTTCTACCTGCTTATTTAATTTTTTAGCTACCTTTAAAGCTATTAATAATGGTGGGGTAGATTCTTCATTTTCCCATTTTATATATGTTTGCACTGAAATCTCTATCATTCTAGCAAATTCACTTTTGCTATCTATCATATATTCTTTAAGCCTAATCGCTTTTAAATTACACTTATAGCTAGTTTCCCCCATATACATCACCTTCTTAACTTTAGTTTATGTATATATTCTATGTTATGTTTATAATTTCCTTTTCTTATCCAAACTTATTAGTAAGAGGAAGGTGTTTATATGAAATTAGAATTAATAAAACTAGTGTATTACGGCTTTGGAAGTGCAATTATATTATTTATTTATATACATAACAGTATTAGCAGCATTCTTTATAAAGCATTCAAGAAGCGTACAAGAAAAAGATTTTTAACAAAGAGTCTGTATATTAATGGATGCAGGCTCTTTTATTATAATGAAATTCCTTTATTTGTATTGGTAAAAACTATATAATTATATTAATACATAAAGTTAAATTCGTAAGAAATTACGAACTATAAGATGAAACGATCAGGAGGTTTTATTATGAGTAACAAATTAACAGTAACAGCAGATTTGATAAATGACAAGGTAAAATTCTCAGGGGTATCTCGTGATAATAATGAGGTATTTATAGATGCTGTACAACCTTTAGGTGAGGGAGATGGATATACTCCACTTGAGTTATTTCTTATGAGTTTAGCAACCTGCAGTGGAATGACGTTGGCTTTATTACTAAGAAAGATGAATAAGAATGTATCTGAATTAAGCGTAATTGCATCAGGTGAAAGAAGAGAAACATTACCGAAATATTTTAAAAGTATACAATTAAGATTTGAACTTGCATCGAATGATGTACAGCCAGATGATATTGAAAATGCTATAAAAAATATGGAAGAATATTCATGTCCTGTTTGGAACATGGTGAAAAATAATGTTGATATAAGCAATGAATATAAGATAAAATATCTATAAAAATAAAATGTATATTATACACATTATTCTTATTAATATGAGTAAAAAGGAGAAAATGTATGGAGTATGGAATATCATTAATATTTTTATTTATAGGCTTTATATTCGGAAAGTTAGTGCTGAATCAATCAGCTAAAAATTATGATAGAGATTTACTTATACTTACAGGCATTTTTCTTGTTATTGGCTCAAAAACAGTAGTATTTGCAACTGTTGATTTTAAGGCTACGCTATCAAGTACAGTGCCATCTTTTCTTTTAGGAGTTATATTAAGAAGATATGTAAAGAATCGCTTGTATAAAAGATATAACAATTAGTTTTACAACATAATGTTTACATTTTAAAACTAATAAGTCCTACACTCTTGATTAAAAGAATGTAGGACTGTTTATTGCTATAATAAAATTCTAATGTAGAATAGAGGATATTTGTAGTTTATACAGTTATAGGATAATTATTATAGAATTTATATAAAATCGTTATATTTATTGGTCTTTTTACTACGTGAGCTTTATATCCACTGTAATAGATTGTATAATTGCTATAATAAAAGCTTAGTGAAGGGAGTTTTAAGAATTGAATTGCGAGAATTGTGAATTCAAAAGATGCTTAATGCGTACAGATAAAGAATTTGAGACCTGTCCTGTTGAAGAAGCTAAGAGAAAGTTTGAAAGTAAAACAGAAAAGCAAGAATAACGAGGGTTTTTAATGGGTTGATGGGTAAAAACTATATAATTATATTAATATATAAAGTCATATTCGTAAATTATAACGTAACAAAAGTGAAAGAAACATAATAGAAATAATAGTTATAAATATTCTTTCTATTGTGTTTACTTAAATTTATAATTATAATTTTCTTGTGAATTAAATGAACTGTAAAATTATAGAGAAGAATTAATAGGCATAATCAATATCATATATTGGAGGTTTTATATTGAAAAATATATCTTTAAAATCTATTGATAAGAACAATTGGGAAGATGCTATTCAATTATCAATTAATGACGAACAAAAGTCATTTATAGTTTCCAATCTTTATTCAATTGCAGAAGTTCAGTTTCTAGATAACTTCTATGCAAAAGGAATATATCTTGATGACGAGATGATAGGGTTTACTATGTTTGGAATAGACTGTGATTACAATAATTATTGGATTTATAGACTTATGATTGATAAAGATTTTCAAGGAAAAGGAATAGGTATACATGCAATAAAATTAATTATTGAGGAAATAAGGCACATGAATGACACAAATATTCCACTTATCATGATTGGTTATCATCCTAGGAATCTAGCTGCTAAGTTTGCATATAAAAAGGCAGGGTTTATTGATGCTGAACTATCATCTTGGGGTGAGCAATTAGCAAAGTCTATTCTATAAACTGTTGTAAGGTAACAAAATTAAATTTTCTCTAGTTACCTGAACTACTTAAATTTAGTTCAGATTCTTCTTATATCGTGGAACTAACAAGTCCTACACTCTTAATTAAAAGAATGTAGGACTATTTATTGCTATAATAAAATTCCAATGTGGATAGAGAATATTTATGTATCTATAGTTTATATAAGAATAGATCTATTTTTAACTGTGACTTGTATTTTCATCGTAGGAGTGTTTTGTGGAATAATATTTTAGAAGAAAGGGAAAAGCTCTAAAAGGTTAGTTGTTTACTTTTCATAAAATCATTAATTTTTATTATTTTAATCATTTAGTAATTAATTATTGTATTAATCCTTTTAGCCAATTCTTTTTTCTATATTCATTCTATAACTTATATGTAGAGTAGTGTATTTTCTGTTTAATAAGTCATTTGTCATTATTTTATATAAAACCCATATAAAACCATACATTGCTTTATTTAAGCATAAATTCAAATTAAATAGTATTTACATGCGATTAACTACTTTTTCAAGTAAATACATTATTTGTATTATTGTCATTTAAATACTATAATAAAATAGTTATAAAATTTGAATATCATATATGAAATGGGGGTATTTTGTATGAAATCTAAGAAAGTAATTTCAAGTTTATTGGCTCTTTCTATTTTAGCTGGTCCTATACTATTTAAAACAAGCGTGCAGGCAGCACCTGCAAAGGACAGCGTTCAAAACAGTATTACTACAGAATCCGTTGACTTTAGAAACTTCTCAACTTCTGCACAGGCAAGTGGATATAATGTTTTGGCAAAAATAAATTCTCTCGACAATTCTAGTCATAATTACACTGTTACAGTAGATTTTCGTAATAGTAATGGTAGAATTATAAGTACAAAATTTGCTGCTCAATCTGGTACAACATTTAATAAATTTATTGACCCAGGTGTATCTAATTATTCTTGGAAATCAGCTCTAGTATTTTTTTATGTTGATGGAACCTTGATAAGTTCTACAACTGTAAATAAATAATAAAAAAATTTATCATATGGTAATATCTTTATAATCCTGTATCCTAAAAAGATACAGGCTCTTATACTATAATAAAATTTCTTTATTTATACTGGAAAAATTTGTATAATTATATTAATAAATAAAATCATATTCGAAAAATTACATGAAATAAAGATTGGGTTTATACCTAATCTTTATTTTTATACGGGCAAGTGGTAATATAAAATCGTAATGGTAATTTATTACGACTTAAGATAAAAATTTATGTTTAATGGTTAACAGGGGGGATATAAGTGTTAAATATGGCAAGTATTTCTTTACTTTTTATTCTTACAATAACATTACATAATATAGAAGAAGGACTCTGGTTACCACAATGGTCGCAGTTTGCAGAAAAGTACCATAAGCCTGTAGAAAAAAAGGCGTTTCATTTTGCATTAGTTGTAATAACTACTTTAGCATATTTGGTTTCTGGGCTATTCATGTTTTTCCCTCAAGTATTAGTATTAAAGTATTTTTTTATTGGTTATGTAGGAACAATGATAATCAATGCTTTTGTTCCTCATTTAGTTTCAACCATTGTTTTGAAGAGATATGCACCTGGATTGGTAACAGGCATTTTTCTCAATGTTCCTCTGAATAGTTTAATTATTGATTATGTAGTAAGAAATAAGATAGTTAATTTATATGAAGTTATTTTTTCTACAGTTGTAGTTGCAATAATCCTATTAGCTTCACTTTCACCTTTATTTAAGTTGGGAAGCAAATTTATTAATTATGAGAAATCAATTTAGTACACATTCTTCTTATATTGTAAAACTAATAAGTCCTACACTCTATCAAAAGAATGTAGGACTATTTATTGCTATAATAAAATTCCAATGTGGAATAAAGGATATTTATGTATCTATAGTTTATACAGTTATAGAATAATTATTACAGAAGCCATATAAAACTATTAAACCAAGTGTTTAACTTATTTAAATATGGTTATAATTTAATACATGAGCTTTTAGATTCCCCTAAAATATAAGGCTAGTAGTGTATCTACTGGTCTTTTTGTTATTTACTACTTTATATTTGTTGCAATAAATTATATAATTTATCTAAAATTATGTTTAACTTAGTGCACCTAAATTTTGATAATAATAAAGGGGATATTCTAATGAAATTAAATAAAATTCATCATATAGCTATTATTTGTTCAGATTATGAAAAATCTAAGGATTTTTATGTTAACATTTTGGGTTTAAAAATCATTAAAGCAACATATAGAAAAGAAAGGGGATCATATAAGTTGGATTTAGCTCTTGGCCAGGATTACCAAATAGAATTATTTTCTTTTCCTCGTTCACCTGAAAGGCTAAGTTATCCAGAAGCAAGAGGCCTAAGGCACTTAGCTTTTGAGGTGGATAATATTGAGGAAATAATAAAAGAGTTATCCCAAAAAAACATAATTATTGAGCCTATTAGAATTGATGAAATTACCGGAAAAAAATTCACTTTCTTTAGTGACCCAGATGATTTACCTATAGAATTATATGAGAAGTAGATTAATTTTCTCAACAACCAAAGCCTATACCTATATTTTTTCAAAAAATAAAAAAACACCCTAGGCGTTAACCTAGGGCAAATTGCTACTTCATATCATTTGTTATATTTACAGGATCAATAACCTTTGGATTTTCTGTTTGCTTAACTGTAATATTTTTAAAAGAAAAATCATATCCGCCTGTGCTAGTAAAGCAAACCAACATAGCATTTATGAACATTAAATATAAGTTTGCAATACTAAATGTATTTGTGAAAAGACTACAGATGAGTATGTTTAAAAAGGCCACGCAAAATGTAAAGTATCTAGTTGGCACCTTCTTTATATATGGAAGTTCCTTTAAAAATTGCACCATGAGCATAGTAACTACTACGGTGCCTGTGAATGTGCTTAAGTATTTAATATCTAAAAAATCATTAAAAGTCATAATATGTTCCTCCTACTTAGCAATAAATTTTAGAACTGCTTTTATAGTTTCATATCTATCAGCACCCTTTATATTTTGCTTAGTATAACTTGTAAACTCTCCAGCTCCTACAGTAAATACATTTTCTACTTGCAAATAATCAAATGGTGTACTATTACTTATAATTGGGCACTGTAAATAGTCAGCAAGATACTCAGCTGCTCTTTTATCAACTTCATTTGAATAAACCACTATATTTTTCACTTTCTTTTCCTCCTCAGCATCTTTTAAAGTTTCATTAACAATCTCATTCATTGGATAATTTGTGCCTGGACAATCTGTGTTATAATAATCTCTATGTCCTGCAACTGTATCAATTCCATATTTACTTTTTAAATAAGCTATAAGTTCGACAATTGCTTTTTTCTGTGCATCTGGCATAGTTTCTGACATATATTCACCTTCAGCACATATTCCAATCGATTGTGCATTTTGCTTAGGACAATGACTTCCTATGGCTTCCTCTGGTCTACCTCGATATATGTTGCCCTGCTTGTCTACAAAGAAGTGATAGCCACAACCTGCCCAACCATTATTTAAATGCCATTGATGAATGTCATAAATACTACAGTGGCTAACTTCAGGATGATGTAATATAATTTTGTTGGGATTGTTCCCATAGCTTAAATTTTTAAAAGATAAATATGAAACTGGAGAAAAGCCAGGCAAAGGTAGCTATCAGTGCACTACTTGCGGTCAAATAGTTGTATTGGATGATAATACTGATACTTTACCTCCATGCCCAAAATGTCATAAGACTACTTATAGAAAACTTTAGCTTCTATAAACTCTCTTATTGACTCATCAGAATAGCCAAAGACCTTTCCTAAAATCCAATGTTCATAAACTGTCTTTGGTTGTTCTGGTAAATTCTTTATAACTTCTAACATATATTCATCTTTGTAAATCCATATTGTCTTCCAACCCTCTGACAAATCTTTTATATAAAGCATTAAATCATATTGATTTATTATAATATTTTGAGCTTCTTTTACATATCTATTTTGTAATGCCATTGCAGCAGTTAGCTTCCCACATCTTACAAATTCACAATAAGAATTAAGTTTACCCTCAATAATCTCATTCATTAACTTTACCTCGCATATATTAAATATGTTATGCGATTAGTCTTTGCTCTGGAAGATAACTTAATTCTACAAGTAACTTACACTTACCTTTACATATCTGGTATATATCTTTATAATAAGTCCCTTTGTCCACTTCTTCTGATATAACATGTTCTATTAGATTTTCCAAATTATATATTACATCAAGTATTCTTTTAGTTGCCTTATCTCTGCTATTTGACGGTATTCTTACGCAACTATTCACCAATTTACTATAAGTCATATATAGCTTTCCAGCATTCTTACTACCTTGAGATATAGATAATGGAATTAATTTAGTCATTATTATATCTGTTTC
Source organism: Clostridium nitrophenolicum (assembly GCF_055391695.1). NCBI lineage: Bacteria > Bacillati > Bacillota > Clostridia > Eubacteriales > Clostridiaceae > Clostridium > Clostridium nitrophenolicum. The sequence continues at coordinate 2,613,110 of NZ_AP042469.1, read as the reverse complement.
ATTTCTTCTAGCTAATTTGCCTTTTATTCTTGTTTCCTGCCATTCACTAGATAACCTTTCTCTCATAAATAGTTCCATTTTATTAAATGCTTCTATGTATTTTACTTTCCATAGGTCCGAATCTCTTCCAGTGAACCCCATGACAACATAGCTAAAACCATCTCTACTCAAAAGATATTCCCTATTACTCTTACCAGAACTATCTTTATAAGTGCTTATAATAAAATATTCACTCAGCTTAGTTTTAAGCTCAGTATCTTTGTTCCAATTTTCAATAGTTCTATCTATTTTAGCAATTACATTCTTATGTTCTTTTTTAAAACGTTCTGCAACTATCCTACTACTTACAAGTACCTTATCGTTTTTATTTATAATTCCTAATGTTATTAGTTCATTCATAATTATCCCTCCAAGTTTTATTTGTGGAGGATAGAGGAGAGTGTCATCACGACAGCTCTTATCCTCAAAATAGGTATATAAAAAGACACCTTTTTCAGTGTCTTAATTTACTTGTACTATTTACTTATTGACATTTTATTATTGATTTATTCACAACTATTTATTTTATTTGCTTAATAGCTCCACCTCTACCTCGTCTATAACTATCATGTCTCATCATATTTTCAAAATCAGAAAAGGAGAGGCTTTCTTTACCTCTCCTACGTTTCTTTCTTGGTTTATTATTTATTTCTTATGTACATCTGGTTGCTGTTCTTTTATTACTTGTCCTATTTTCATTACCTCTCACTTCCTTTTTTTAAAAAAATAAGCACTAGTACATTAAAATACTAGTGCTTTAAGGGAGAATGTTTTTCTATTAAGAATTAACTTGTTTCGGAACAAGAACTTACAAACTAAAGTTATTTGTTATTTCTAACCATGCATTTGATGGCATCTTTATTAGGGTAACTGACTTATTATTTGCCATTGCCCTACTTGTGGCTGAGTTTGCTAAAATTACATTTCCCCCGGTATTTAAAGCACAATTAGCATTAGTTCCAACTAAAGTTAGTTTTTGTCCAGTATATCCACCAGTTATAGTTTTAATAGTACTATCGGAAGTATATCCCAACATAACTAATTGCGTATTATTAGTTATAGTAATTGATGTTGCTCCTCCTCCGCTAGTAGTTATACTAGATGATAACGCATTAGTGATATTTGTACTGTTTTCGGTTATTGATGTAACCACGGTAGTTCCTTCTAAAGATGCTGTAGGTGTTAATTCATCAAAGAAAGTGAATACTGTTTTATCTAAGTTTATATAGCTTACATATTTTGTTGTTTTAGGCTCATTTTGCTGGTATGAATATGCATAAAAGTATTTTGTTCCATAGGTAATAAGAGGAATAAATCTAAACTGATTAGTGTTTTGAATTTTAATATAACCAATAAATTTATATTTATTTCCTGTTGTGGTTACTTTATTAAGTACAAAAATTCCTGGGTATCCAGTACTACCTAATCTTTCGCAATAATAATTAGCATTATACCAGTTAGAAGTCTTACTACCTAAAATAGATACTTTTATAGTTCCGTCAATCGCTGAATCATTTACAACTCCAATTGATGCAATTCTTAAAACTAATTCTAGTTGTGGATAATCAGTTGTACTATCAAATTCCATAGTTTCAAAAATTTTAACATAATTGTTTACATCTCCACCGGTAAAAGTTTTTGAATAGTAAATTTGGTAAGCATATTGATTATGTGGATTGCCAAAAATTCCATGATTCCCAGCAGTTAAAAGCCCTTTGTCGCCCATTGTACTCCCACTATCTAAATTCATATGTTATCTCCTCCTATATATTTAAGTAGAGTTTGTTTAGTTGTATTATTAAAATCAAATGGTGAACCAACATGCCATACATAAAAACCATCTATAATATTACTATACGCATAATAATTTAACATAGTTTTATAAAAGGTATCTTGATCTAACCAATCTTTTTCATACTTTACTGTATCCATATATAATGGATTAATATCTGTATTCGTTTCGTCAGAATAAGAAGAACAACCAACCTCCGAGATATTAATTTTTTTATTAAACAATCCGTTTAATGTTACTAATCGACTATCTAGTTGAAAACTGCTTCTATACACCCCTTCTAACGGATTAATTCTTGGAATACTAGGATAAGTAGTAATGCCAATAGTATCTACTAAGTCATAAAAACTATAATTTAAATAACGTTTTGTATCTATCTCTCGTTGTACTGCTCCAAACGCACTAGCGCTAGTAATTTTTAAATTCGGGTGCCCAGTTTTTAAATTATTAATTATAGTTTGCCAACTCTTATAGTTAGATACTTGCGTTAATATATTCATTTCACACTCAATACATAGATATGGTATATCGTATGTGTCACACATATCTGCGTATTTTTCAAGCACTACTCCCCAATTTGTAAAAAATCCACTTAAATCACTTGGCTGGTAAGTAGAACGAGAAAAACCATCACCATCGGCAACAGTAACAATATGGGGTTTTAACATTGTTACTTTATTTCCCTTTAATGTTATATTTGCTATAGCATTAGCTATTCTTGTAGAAATATTTATTGTTTCAGTAAAAGTATAAGAAGTTGCCGTTGCAATATATTCTAATATACATAATGAAACATGTGTATTAAATCCTTTTAGTGAATCTATTTGTGTATTTAAATCCGTATCATTTATGTTGTTTCCTATTGATATACTTATACCCCTATAAGGTGTTAAATAATTTAATTTGTTTGTATTATCAGACAATTGTGATGTATTTTCATTGATAGCTTTTACTAAATTATCTTTGTTTTGAGTTGTAAGAGTAGATAAATCTCCAATTTTCTCTACTCCTGCATCTAACATATTTAACTCGGCATTTAATTCATCAGTTAAATCACTACGTGAAATTGTACCACTCATATATAACTTCCTCACTTTCAATTTTTAATTTAATTTTTTACAATAAAAAAGAGACCTATAAGTCTTAACTATTGACTTTGCTTATTGAATTTTCTTAGTATACATAATTTTCATCACCCCCTTTGTAAAAAAATAAGCACCGGTATTTCTACCAGTGCTTTAGTATATAGGAATTTGTAAAAAGGGATATACAACGTCTCCTAAAAGTGTGTATGATTTAGGATACTAATTATTATTATAATTACTAATTGTTACACCAATATGTAATTAGTATTAAATAATCATATATTTTTTTAACAACTTGTAAAAAATAAGCACCAGTTTTTACACCAGCGCTTAGTCAAATGTATTGTATCATAGGAATAGGGAATTTATCCTACATACTTACAACGGTTTAGGACAATAATTATTATATCGTCCAATTATTACATAACCATAACCAAATTGTTACATTTTTGTATATTTTAAAAAACAAGCACTTAGATTTCTCTAAATGCTTAAAATATGAATAACGGACATTTATAAAAATTAACTTTTAAGGCACTTATTATTATATAGGTTTATTGTTACGATTTTATTGCATATGTATTAAAATATTATGAAAATAAATAAGCACTCAGATTTCTCCAAGTGCTTTACTGTTGCCACACAGCTTTTATGTAATCCCTGCTGTGTGAAACATCTTCTATGATATTAAATCCATGATACTATTATAGCACTGTATTTACTGTAATTTAATGCATACTTAATGCAATTTTAATGCGCATTTTTATACAAAGACGACACAACCTCATTCCTTTTCTTATTATAAACCCATATCTATACTAGAAAGTTCTGCTTTGTTCGAAAAACTTATCTCCGTAATATATAAATGTTACCATCCCACCATCTACTGGGAATGTTATATCATTTGCCGGAGTTGCAAACTTAAAGTTAGTCATTAAATGACTTAATGTAGAATTACTATTATAACTATATATATTAAGAACAGTTCCGTATTTTGCATCGGTATAGGTTATTGTGGAGATAGTAGTTTTTGCTGTGTTACCTAATGCAATAAAGTTGTATCCTGTTCCATCAATAGTCGTTGCATTATTAGATATTCCAAAGGTTTTATATTTTACTAATTCTAAGTCTTTTGTTTTATCTTCTAAGACTTTTGTTTTATCGTATTTGTTAGGTTTATTATTATCGATTGTTGAACTATCTATATCTGCTTGTGGAAAACCATTTTGGAATGTATAATCTGAAGCAGCAAAAAGATTGTTACACAAAAACATACCACCTTTTGACTTGAAGTAAATTGGATTTCCACTATCTATAGTGTTTCCATCTATAGTGTTTCCATCTACGGTATACATTCCAGTAGGAATAACATCTGATCTAGCTCCACTTTTGCTATTACCACGTATGAAGTTATCTTTAAATGTAAAGTTGGTTACATTTCCTTCAGCCAACCAAAATGGATTATCAACTTTTGATGTAGTATTGTTTATATTGTTACCTTTAAATCTTAAATTACCATCTACATATAACTTAACATTGACTTTGCCTACCATATCTACGTTTTCTATTACTACATCTTTCGGTTTAATATCTATCTTATCATTTTGTGATAATTTACCTCTGATAAATATACTTTCTGGTATTATTGCTGGTATTGTTGAAGTATCATTACATTGCACAACTCCACCGATAACCTTAATATTACTTGCACCGCTATTGAAGAAAAATGCCCTTCCGCTAGTATTAATATTACAATCTAATACTGTTAAGTTTTCACTTAAAGATGAAGCCATAATTCCTTCACTGTTTGGTAGATTTGATATTAGAATAGGTGATATTATTTCCATATCATAGTCTGCTGAAAAAGTTCCATTACCAAAACCCCATCCAATCTTACAATTTATTGCTGAATCTTTAAAACTTGTAATTCTTTTTGAAGCCATACCATGAGTAAGATATTGTGCTGAATATCCATCATAGCCAATATTGTTACATGAGTAACCATCTATTGAATTTGCGTAGTCAACAACGTGTCTGGCTCCATATCCAATGTTTTCCTCTGCTTTAGAATTTGAACAACGAACAAACTGCATAACATAACCATGTGCCGGTTGTTCAGGCCTGAAAGGATTCTTTGCTATTATTCTTTTTACTATAGGGTTTTTACAATACGTACTTGATACAACTTTATAGTTCCACCCATCAACATTTATATCATCTACTATAGGATTGCTGCAAAAATCCATTTGAATTAATGAAGGCATGTTTCCGTCTGTTTGGTCTCCAGCAAAAGCCTCTAAATCAACTTCTTTTATTAAAGCACCTTTTCCAATTATTTTTGGTGAATTAAGGTAATCAACTGAGCATAGAATAGCATTCGTATAATTAAATTCAAAAGGTTTAGATGTAATTATTTTTGTACCGTCATCACTTTGTATAGCATTTAATTCACCTCTGCCCTTATAAAAAGATGAATACAACGCTCCATTATCCCAACCTGGAATAACTGTTTCATCATAAATTATTATATCCTTTGAATTATCTAATGATTTTGTATGTGTTATTGTTGAATTGCCTTGCGTTAAATTACCAACATACTCTATAAACGTTTTTGTGCCTTTAAAGTAGAATAATGCTTGCTTTATAACCTCATCCTTATCCATAGGCCTGGCTATTATTGTACATCCATTTAGATTAATTGTTATAGGCTTCGTTATTAATAAGTGTTTTATATTATAGGTTTTTGTAGATGAGAATATTATCTCAGTATTTGATATACAATTATCAATAATCTTTTGTATTTCGATAGTATCATCAGTACCAGTACCAGTACCAGTACTAGTACTAGTACTAGTGCCAATGTTACTATAGTCTTCTAGAAATATTTTATTACTCATATATATCTTCCTCGCTTTCAATTTTTAATTTAATTTTTTACAATAAAAAAGAGACCTATAAGTCTTAACTATTGACTTTGGTTACTCAGTTTTCCTTATTATACATAATTTTCATCACCCCCTTTGTAAATAAAATAAGCACCAGTATTTCTACCAGTGCTTTTTCTGTTGCCACACAGTATGTAATCCCTGCTGGCTTACACGATTTCATATTTATATAATATCATATATTATCAGAGAAAATCCGGTGAAAAATCGGTGAAAAATCGGTTCTAATCTATATACTTATCAGCAACATATATAATTTTTAACATTTTCTTTATAGCTTGTCTTTTTAAAGCCCTACAGTGATCTATGGTCAAATTCAATATATCGCCAATTTCATTCCAACTTTTTTTCCTTTCATTTCGCTCTGGGAAAAATCTTAATTGTATTACCCTTAATTCATTGCCTTCTAGTGTATCTATAGCATTATCTACTTTTTTAAGTAGCCTTTGCTTCTTCTCTTGCTCTCGTACTAACCTATCTATTAATTTTCTTTTATATTCCAATTCGTTCTCCACGCTAGAGTTAAACTTATTTGTAGGGCATGTCTTTTCCTCATATGTTATAGCTTCACATCCTATATATTCACTTTCAATCTCTGCTATTTCTAATTTTAAGTTATCTATTTCTGCTTTTATTTTTTATAGTTGTATAATACACCTTCTGTTTTCCTATACTTATCTTTTTCAGTCATTCTATGTCCTCCTGTCCTTTATATCTAAATATGCACCAGTCTTTCTCAGTACAATCCTTACACTCTACGTTACACATCCCGTTTTCATTTCTTTTTCCTGCAGCTCTTAGTAGTGCTAATGTTGTACCTATACTTAATACTGCAAGTATTCCTAATATCACCTCTTTCATATCTATTTCTCCAGTAAATCAGGATTTTCATTTATGTTACCTATAACTTCAAATTTTGTGTTGCCTTCATTGTCGTGTAAAGGAAATAGATCATTTTCTACTGAATTGAATTCTTTTACCAAGGCCCAAAAACAACCTTTGTTAAAAACTACTTTTCCCTTGCAAAAGCCTTTGAAAGTTCTTATTTTCAAAATATCCCCCTCATAAATCTGTTTTTCACTCTTATCCCTTATTTCAGTAAATTGTTGTGGATCTTCATAGGGAGTTAAATATATTTGCTTATCAGCTGACAAAAACATACCTACTGATTTTCCATTTGGGACTTCTGCAGATGTAATTATAGGCTCTTTCTTCCCAAAGTAGGTAAATTTATTTACGGTTTTGTTCCATGCTCTAAATTTAATTTCTCTCATATCAGGCACCTCCTAACAACTGGTCCACTAATAACAATTTCTCCGTTTTTAAAGCATATCTTTGCCTTTTTCTTCTTTCCATTCATCTTGAATAAGCAACTATAGTAAATTGGTTTATGAATACTTTCAAATCTTATCTCATGTCCATCTAAGAAGTCCTTTATACTTACCTTAGTTGGATACATTATGTTTCCCTCTCTTTCATTTGATTTTTATTTGAGAATAGAGTGTTGTAGCTCTATCCTCAAATATCTATAATATTTGAAGTGCGACGCAAAAACACCGTAAAATTCAATTTTGAATCATACAGTGTTTTATAAATTGTTCGTTTTTTCAGTTGTGACATTAAATATAAAATTAATGATATGACGTTTTGCACCAAAACCTTATGGCTTGTTTTGAATACATGCTAGCTACTGAAAATCACTGACCAATAACGCCTTCCATCTGGTGATACGGAAGTTCCCACACCAAAACGATTATAACTAGAGTCCAAAATCTTCTCTCTATGGGGCGGGCTTTCATTCATCCACCAGCTTACTGCGTCGTAGTAAGTTCCAGGTTGCCCGCAATAAATAATCCAACCAAAATTCGCTGCCGTAATACCTGCGTCCTTTAACATTTTACCCTCGTCTCCACCGAAGGTAGGACTATAATGTTCAGCAGGACAACGGCCAATAGCAGCCATGTCCCTTGCTTTTGCTACAGCCACTTGACTTAAACGTTGATCATAAGCTAATCTATGTTTCCTAGCTCTTTGTCTTGTTAGATTAATCAAGTATATCATGCGGTATACAAAGAATTGTATTGGAATTACCCTATAAGGGTTTGTTCTTCTAAACATCTCATATGCTGGGGCACATTCATAAGAATACCCTCCTAAAGCTTCACAATCCTTCATACATTGTTCATAGGTATAACATATAGGATAGGAATAGGGATAATGGTATTGCCGTTGACTCGAAGGTGAAAAAGGATGATAACACAAAGAAAATCACTCCTTATCTTAATCTTACTTATTTATAGTTATTAGAACTGATTACAAAAAACTACCAACAATTTATCTTATGCCTAGATAGAAAAAATTGCTGCTTTTTTCTGAGGTATAATTTAAAATTAAATAATACTTTTTGATGATCAATTTCCAAAGATTCTAATTTTCGAGCCAGTCCACCCTTTAAATTTGTTACTCCAAGCAAAAGAGTTCTATCGATGCCAAGATTACATCTTTCGTCAGTATCAGGCCACACTTCATAATCCTTGCTTTGAAACTCAACATCCACATACTTCAGTAGGTGGGTTGCCATAAGGACTGAAAGTCCTATTCAGACTAAAGCCCCCTAAAGTTACAGCTTAAAGTAAAGCTGTCTAAAGTTTACGAGTAAACTCATTCTGTAACTTTAAATGTATCATCATACTATAAATAATTGAAAGTTAAGAATTAAGCTTTCTTAGTGCTATTACTCATATATGATAATGTCACAATTAAAGAGAACTGTGTACTAAAGTTATTATTAATAATGTTAGGCTTTGTCAGATTAAATTGCTGTATCTGTACAATTAATAGACATTAAGTTGCTTTTTTGAAGGTAATGCTATTAAATGCACTTATTATACCAAGGATAATAAATATACCAAGATATGTAGGTATATCAATTTCAGTTACTTTCGTGAATATGAGAAAAACTACAATGCATACTATACCTATAGTCATATCTTGTAAAAACACTTTTAGTTTCATTTTATAAATTTACCTCTCATCATATTTTTGTTAATTACAATATAGAAAATTGCATATATGAATATCATTGCAAGACAATGTTTTACTATTTTGGATTACTTATTGGTAATTATACCATGTATTTAGAATTAAATTCCTACTCTCTTTCTTCTATCGCCCTGTTCGCCTTTGTTCCATACCATTCTTGCCTGTTCATGGATGTATTCCATGATCTTTAATTTTCTATAGCAAAAATCCTTTATGTCACTCTTATTTGCTTTACTAACTTGATTACTTAATGCTAACTTTCCAGCATTGGCTGTTAAATTCGCAAACCTATCTTCCATAACCAATGCATCTTGGCTTAACCTATAAGCTCCTGCAAAGTCTTCTGATGTTAACTGAATGTATCTTTCCATAACATCATAGTATACCTCCATATCCTGCGGAAATAACTTGCTGAACTCTGTTTCTCTTTTATCTATTTTTAGTCCCATAATTCATCTACCTATCAATTATTTTTAATTTGTAACATAAATTCTTCATAGGCCATACTATATATCGCACAGCAGATAAAGTTTAGGCTTGGTTATATGTTTTCCTCCTAAATCTAGTAACTTTAGAATAGATATTTCGTAGACAGACTCTTGTAGTCTGTCTACTTGCTTATATCTGATCAACATTTTATTGCTTCTTAAGCACTTTTTAATATTTTCTTTACTGCCTTTCTACTTATAGCAGTATGTTTAGTTCCATTTGCAAATATGATGTTTAGTATTTCATTACCTAATTCATATTCATGCACTATAGTTCCTTCTATAAGTTCTTTTCCACGCATAGCCTATACATAATCTCCTACTTTAACTTTCTTTTGTGATTCTTCTGGATCTTAAAGATAAACAATCTTACTCATTGAGACAACTTTTATAATTTTAATCCATTGACATACAAACATAAGTTTGCTATATTATAAGCAGAAACCCACGAGATTAATTTGAAATCCTATATTACAGAGTTTCCACGAAACCCATACAAAGCTTTTTAGCTATGTACTGGGTTTTTATTATTTTTTGAAATAGGAGGAACTTTTATGATATATGTATATAAACAGCCATTTTTGAAGGCAGGTGTTCTACTTGTCTAGTGTAGCAATATATGCAAGAAGAAGTGAAGAAAAAGAAACAGGAGAAAGCGTTAAAAATCAATTGAATATATGCAGAAACTATGCTGAAAGACACTTCCCTGAAGCTGAAATTGATGAGTATTTTGACGATGATTATTCTGGCAGAAACATGAATAGGCCGGACTTTCAAAAAATGATGAAGTTAGCCAAAAATGGTTATTATGATGCTATAATCGTGTGGAAACTAGATAGAATAGCTCGTAACTCATTAGACTTCTCAGATTTACATAAGGAGCTTGAAAAAGCAGGTGTAAAATTTATTAGTGAAAGTGAAGGATTTGATCCTTCTACTGCAGCTGGAAAACTAATGATGATTATGCTTGCTGCTGTTGCTGAGATGGAAAGAAAAAATATATCTCAGCGAGTAAGCACGAATATGAATGAAATGGCCAAATTAGGAATGTGGACCGGAGGTGTAGTCCCTTTTGGCTACGCTACAACTGTGGTAGACGGGAGAAAATATTTAATTGAAGACAATAATAATATAAAAATAGTCAGAAGTGCTTTTGATAAATATCTAGAAACTGAAAGTCTATTTAAGGTTGCAAACTGGATAAAGAGTGAATATGGTATAAATAAATATGCTACTGATATTAAAAGATGGCTTACTAATCTGGTTTATGTTAATGGTGATGCCGATATAGAGCATTGGCTGTTATCAAAAAACATAAAAGTCTATGGAGAACTAAATGGTAACGGTCTTATAAGTTATGGTAAGGTAGACAAAACTAAAGATATAGGTGTCGAATATAGAAACGAAGAAGATTGGATTGTATCTGTAGGTAAGCATAGTGGAATAGTATCTGGATCCGAATATATAAATGTTCAAAATATTATATCTAAAAGAACTAATAGTGGTAGACGAGGAACTGGCAACCCTACATTTTTAAACGGTATATGTAGATGTAAGTATTGTGGCTCATACATGAGAACTAAAACTAAGGGAAATTATAAATACTTTGCTTGTGGCAAAAAAGACTCTTACATTAATGAATGTAAAATCAATACTTCAAAATTAAAAGTTGAGGTTGAAAAAAAGAATAATCAAATTAAAAAGTTGGTACAAAAAATTTCTTTAGCTGATGATCTTGAAGATATTTTTATGGAACAAATTAGAATATTAAAAGATGAGATAGCTGAATTAGAATTAAATATAAGAACTAAAGAGAAAGAAAACTTGCTAAATGAAATCTCAAACTATAATAAGAAAGATATATTAAGCAAACTTAGTAATTTTAATGTTATGTTTAACCAATGTAAGGATAACACAGCACGAAGGAATTTTATAAAACCTATAATAAAAACAGTATATCTTGATGGCATAGAAAAAAGCATAGAACTAGTCATTGACGACTAGTCCTATGCTTTAAATTATCGGCTATTCTTTTCGTATGGTACACCATCTGCTGCTGGCGCTGTTGTTTTTCCTACGAAACCTGCTAAAGCAAGCATTGTAAGTATATATGGTATACTTGAATAGAATTCAGTTGGTAAGTGCCAGCTGAAACCTTGTGCAAATATTTGGAAGGATCCTCCGAAGGCAAATAACATACATGCCCACATTGTACCAAATGGCTTCCAGTTACCAAATATCATAGCTGCTAGTGCTATAAATCCACGTCCAGCTACCATTCCTTCTCTATATACTGGTGTTACTCCAACAAGTGCAGCTCCACCAAGTCCTGCTAAAGCTCCTGATATTATTACACATAAATATCTCATAGCATAAACATTTATTCCTAGTGTATCTGCTGCTTTTGGATGTTCTCCAACGGATCTTATTCTAAGTCCTAAAGGAGTTTTAAACAATACATAGTGAGATACAAATACTAATATTATTGCTATTATAACAAACCAGTTTATACCTGCAAGTAACGGTCCAATTATAGGAATAGCCTTTACTGAAGCTGGTATATTATATGGAAGGGCTGCAACTATATCTGTTTGACCACCCTTTTTAAATATCTTAAATATAAGAAAGCTTGCTAATGCTGATGAAAAAAGGTTTATTGCTGTACCAGATATAACCTGATCCGCTTTTAAATGTATACTTAAAAATGCATGTACTAAGGATATAGCCATACCTGCTAGTATTGCACATATTACACCTATCTCTGGACTTCCTGATACATATGTTCCAAATACTGCAAAGAAAGCCCCCATTGTCATCATACCATCAAGCCCTATGTTAACAACTCCAGATCTCTCAGAGAAAACTCCTCCAAGACCTGCAAATATTAAAGGTGTTGCTGTTCTTAAAGTCGCAGCTATTAATCCAATTATCATAACACTATCCATTGATTAACACCTTCCTCTTCTTTCTCTCTGAGAAGTATTTAACAATATAGTCTGTTGCAACAAATATAATTATTATTGATTGTATTAAATAAACTATTTCCTTTGGTATTCCATTTAACTGAAGCATTTTTGATGAACTATTAAGTGCTCCAAAAAGAATTGCTGAAGGTATACAAGCAACAGGATTATTCTTTGCAAGAAGTGCAACTGCTATACCATCAAATCCAAAGCCCGGGAATGCCATCATGTCTTGTGCTTGATGAAGCACACCTGATATATGAGTTGCTCCACCAACCCCAGCTATAGCTCCAGATAGAACCATTGCTAAAATTATATTTTTTGATATATTTATTCCGCCGTATTCTGCACCATGTGGGTTTATTCCAACGGCTCTTATTTCATAGCCTACTGTTGTTTTCCAAAGTAACCAGTAAATAAATATTGCAACTAATATACCTATTATAAGTGCTATATTTGCTCTGCTCATATCGCTAAATCTTAAAAGTTCCGCACTCTTTTGTATTAGCGGAGTATTTGCTTCTCCTTGCACAGCAAATTTTGATCTTAATATAATGTAGTTTGCTAAATATAATCCTAAATAGTTCATCATTATTGTGTTAATAACTTCATTTGTTCCTATTTTAGCTTTTAAATATCCAGGTATACCTGCCCAAACTGCCCCTGCTACTATACCTCCTATTATTATAAGTGGTATGTGTACTATAGGACTTAATCCTGGTATTAAACCTATTACAGCTGCTGAAACCATACCAATTACAAACTGACCTTCAACACCTATGTTAAATAGTCCACATTTGAATGCTACAGCATTAGCTATACCTGTAAATATAAGTGGTGTTACATACACCATTGTTTCAAGTGTTTTTCTTGTATCACCAAAGCTTCCATTCCATATTGTACTAAAAAGATCTCCTAAAGCTGAGAAGTATTCTGTTATTCCATAGCCTTTAGCCCACATAACGAAAAATACTGATACAAATATAGCAACAATTATAGAAAATAAAGGGAAAGCGATAGCTTTAAGTGAATCACTTAAAGGGTTATTAATTGCATTAGTCTTTTCTTTACTCAACATCCTTCACCTCTCTTTTTGCATCGCTTAAGCTTCCTCCGGCCATAAGTATGCCTAACTTCTGTTCCGTAGCATCCTTTCTATCTAAAATATCTACTACTTTTCCGTCATACATTACAGCGATTCTATCAGAAAGAGCCATTATTTCGTCTAGTTCAAGTGAAACTAGTAGTACTGCTTTACCATTATCTCTTTCCAGTACAAGTCTCTTGTGTATATATTCTATAGCTCCGACATCCACCCCTCTTGTTGGTTGTGATGCAATTAAAAGCTCTGGATCTTTAGATATTTCTCTCGCTGCTATAAACTTCTGTTGATTTCCTCCAGATAATGCTGAAGCATTAACTTCGTCACTAGGAGTTCTAACATCGAACTCTTCTATAAGCTTTTTACAGTGTTTTCTTATAGCCTTATAATCCATTACTATACCTTTGCTGAAAGGTTTCTTATGCTGAAGTCCCAATATACCATTTTCAAATAGTGAGTATTTTAATATAAGTCCTCTTTTATGTCTATCTTCTGGTATATGTCCTAGGCCGCTGTCTATAATTTCCCTTGTACTTTTTCCATATATATCTTTACCGCTTAATACTACTTTTCCACTTTCAGGTTTTCTAAGGCCTGTTATAGCTTCAATAAATTCTGATTGCCCATTGCCGTCAACACCAGCTATACCTACTATTTCGCCTGCATTAACAGTAATATCAACACCATCTACTACATTTAATCCTCTGCTATCTTTGGCAACTAAATTTTCAACTCTTAATATCTCTTTACCTAGCTTTGCTTGTTCTTTATCAACTACTAAATTAACCTTTCTTCCTACCATAAGCTCAGCTAATTGATCTATATTGGTTTCTGAAGTTTTAACTATTCCTGTAACTTTACCACGTCTTATTATTGTAACTCTATTACTCATCTTCATAACTTCTTTTAATTTATGTGTTATGAGAATTACAGATTTTCCTTCTTTTTTAAGGTTTTCTATTATAGCTGCAAGTTCATCAATTTCTTGAGGTGTTAAAACAGCAGTAGGTTCATCTAGTATTAGTATTTCAGCACCTCTGTATAAAGCTTTTAATATTTCAACCTTCTGTTGTTGACCTACTGATATATTTTCTATAACAGCCTTAGGATCAATAGAAAATCCATATTTTTTAGATATTTCTTCAACATCTTTTATTGCCTTATTAATATCAATTTTAAGTCCTTTTTTAGGCTCTCTTCCTAAAACTATATTTTCTGCTACAGTAAAGTTATTTACAAGCATAAAATGTTGGTGAACCATACCTATGCCAAGCTTTATAGCATCGTTAGGATTTGTTATTTTAGCAAGTTGCCCATTTACATATACCTCACCTTTTTCTGGCTGATATAAACCATACAGTATATTCATAAGTGTGGTTTTTCCAGCACCATTCTCTCCAAGCAAAACGTGCGTTTCACTCTTTAGCAAATCAAAATCAACATCTTCATTTGCAATAGTCCCGGGAAAAACCTTAGTTATACCCTTCATTTCTATTACTTTCTCCATAATGCACCCACTGCCATAATCTACTAGAAAATTAATAGATTAATAGCCGTATCCTCCCTTCCTTCCACATAAAATTTATTAAAAGATTTAATTTTTTTCTTTTTCTAATACTAAAAATTTAAATTTATATCACATTAATTAAAAACATATTTTTTATTTTTCCCATAGAAACAGTTTTTAATTAATATAATTATTTTATAACAATAAATATGTTAGCGTTTACATACTTATTTTTTTAAAAATGTGAATCTACTCAAATTCACATCTACTTTTCTATAAATTTTTCTGACCCTTTAAGAACAAGTTTTGGCATAAGAGTAATATTTTTTACTTCAGTGCCTTGTTTGTTATTTAAATTTTCTACTAAAATTTTCATAGAGGCTATACCTAATTCTGTTGTAGGTCCATCTATAAAGCTGATATTCATACCTAGAGAATTTAGTATGTCTACTTTATCAAATCCCACTATCGCAATATCCTCAGGTATTCTTAACTTATGACTGCGAATTGCTTTAACACATCCAACTGTCATTTTGTTACTAGATATAAAGATAGCCGTTGGTCTATCTTCCATCTCTATTATTTCTTTAGTACATCTATAGGATGATTCTTGTCCATAATCTCCAAACAAAATATACTTATCATCAATGTCTATATTATTAATAGCTAAAGCTTTTTTATATCCTATTAGCCTATTTTGTGCCGCATCAGAATTCATACGACCAGTAATTATAGCTATTTTTTTATGACCAGCCTTTATCAGTGATTCCGTACCATCAAATGCGCCCTTTATATTATCAACAAAAACTCCGTTAAAATCTGAATGCTTTACATGTCCATCTAACAAGACTACAGGAATTCCTAATTGTTCAATTGTCTTTAAATACTCACCATTCTGCTCGTCCTCTACAGATGTTGGAGCAATTATTATTCCTCGAATTCTCTGTTCTTTTAAAAGCTTTAAAGCTTTTAATTCTTTTTGTATATTTTCATCAGTATTACAAAGAATTATATTTAATCCATATTCATCTGCTACCTGACTAATACCTTTTATAACTTCACCATAAAATTGATTATTTATTTCTGGTATTAGTACTCCTATAGTATTGGTCTTGCTTTTAGATAAACTTCTTGCTATAGCGCTTGGAGTGTAGTTTAATTCTTCAATTGCTTTTAATACCCTAATCTTGGTTTCTTTTTTCACATATCCAGAATCATTTAAAACTCTAGATACTGTAGTCAAAGATACTCCCGCTTTTCCAGCAATATCATTAATTGTTGCTGACACTTAAATACCCTCATTTCTAATTATGAAATTTAGTTCATTTATTATTATTTATATTTCATAAATTAATATGTTAGCGCTTACATATTTAATATACAACATGTTACGACAAAGTTCAATACAATTTTTTTTAAATCATATAAAATTTCTTCATAATATATGCTATTCTAAAGTCTCTTTGTAATGATTATTACATTTTATATATACAATAAAATAATGACACATGTCCTTTCTATAATTTTACAATTTATATTTATCTATTTCAATACCCTAATCACTTATAAAAAAAATAATAAGTAATTACTGCGAAAAATATATTAATAACTTAAGTTGTTATTTCTTTAAACTGCCTAAAATTATATGCAAATTATATCCAAATACTTCTCCAAAATTACTATATATATGATATAATAAAATGTAATTCTATTTTACATTAAATGGAGGTTTTATTTTGAGTACACAAGACAAAATAAGAAACATATTTTTATATTTACTAAGTATTAAAAATATGGACAAGAAAATAATACGGGATGTTTCAAAATATGAAAAAGTAATTGCTGAAACTGACCTTCTCAATAAAAAAGGATGTATTTTAAGCAAAAAAGAAGATGAGAATTGGCTTTATGTAAATAAAGACTGCAGTGAACTTTATAATATCCTTTTTAAAATATACTCTACGTTGGAGAAAAATAGTGAAGACTTAGAGATAGTTTGGGGACATAGTATTTTAAGCTGGGAAGTAAATAATGAAAAAATACTTCACCCTATATTTACAACAAAGATGTCTTTAAACTTTGATGCAAGAAATGCTGTTTTCATCTTAGCTCCTTATAATAATATTACTAATTTAGAGATTGGTATTTTAGAAGGGCTAGACCTACCTAATTTACATAAAATATTAGATTTAAATTTAGAGATAAAAAATTCAGGAGTGGATGTTCTAAACCTTAGTGAAGCTCACGATATTTCAATAAGACTTTTAAATTGTTTAAACAAAGAAGGTATAACAAATATAGTAAAGGAAGACCTTGTATCTTTATCTTCATTAGATATATCTACTACTCCTGTAATTTATAATGCTCCATGTATAATACTTAGAAACATCGATACAAGACTTTGGGATTCAGAATTAAATAATATACTAAATTACATAGATGAAGGAAACCCTATTCCTAAAGCTGTAGAAGCTTTAGTTAAGGAAAGTGGTGCTACAGAAAATAATTTAAATAATAGAGAATGGGATCTTGTCGGTAAGGATGTATTATTCCCTCTTCCAGCAAATGAGGAGCAAGAAGAAATAACAAGAAGACTTGCTCAAAATTTTGGTGTTGTAGTTCAAGGTCCTCCAGGAACTGGTAAAAGTCATACTATTGCAAATTTAATATGTCATCTTATGGCTCATGGAAAAAGAATCCTTGTTACAAGCCAGACAGATAAAGCTTTAAAGGTTCTATCTGATAAAATACCGGATGAAATAAAGTCTTTATGCATAAGTCTGCTTGGAAACGATGCAAAAGCTTTAAAAGACCTTGATGAATCTGTAAGAAAAATTACAGAAAATTTATCATTAGATTCTAATGTTCTTTTAAAAGAAGTTGTTCCATTGGAAGAAGAGCTTAAAAAATGTAGAGAACACATAGTAAACCTTATGCATGATTTGAAAGAAGCTGAGGCTTTCGAAAATAAAACTGTAAATTATAAAAATGAAACCTTTACTCTTGCAGAGCTTTCAAGATGGATAAGAGAAAATAGCTCTGTTTGTTCTTGGATAGATGATGAAATACAGATAAAAACTAAATGTCCTTTATCATCAGAAGAGTTTAACAAACTAATTCATCATATGAAGTCAACAAAAAAGGCAGAGGTTGATAAACTTAATAAGGTAAAAGATATACTGTGCAAACTTCCATCCTATGAAGAACTAAATATAAAACTTGATAAAATGAATATATTAGAATCAAATATTGAAGAGTATAGAAGAATTATTGACTTATGGAAAATCAGTATAAATAATACTGACCTCGAAGAGCTATTAAAGCTATGTATTAATGCTAAAGCTAAGATTGAAGAAATTGAAAGCAGCTGGCTTAAATCAATCATGAAGTCCTATTATAATACAGAAGTCTCAAGGGAGTTCTGGCCTGATGTTATATTAAATATAAACAACCATATAAAACAAATTAATGTTATAAAACAAATTATTAATTCACATAACATAAAGATTCCAAGCAATTTGGATATATATAAACTACAAACAGATTTCAAAATTATTTCTAAATACATAGAATCTAAAGGTAAACCTAGTGCTATGTTTAAGCTCCTTCATAAAAATGTAAATTATATTTTGGAAAGCTGTGAAGTGGATTATAGGCCTATTATATCAAAAGAGCAGTCTAATATCTTTAATAAAGCCTTAGAAAAAGAGCTTTTAGAAAGAAGCTTAAAAAACTTATGGAACAATACTGTTAAAGAATATGGTGGAAAACTCGTAAATAATTCCGATAGCAATTTTCTAAATGTTATTGCGGAAAATGTATTAGAAATAGAAGCTATTATAAATTGGGAAGAAGAATACATAAATCCAATTAATAAGCTTATAGAAGGTATTAAACTCCCTATTGAATTAAATCTTTGTAAAAAAGATTCAATAAACTACCTATTAAAAGGACTTCAATCTATTAAGTGTATAAGAGAATATGAAGACTTAAGTAAATATACTGAAAATATAAGAAAAATGTTTTTAAATAATGAGTTATTAAATGAAGCATCCGATTGGATAGCTGAGTATGACAAGACAAAGGTTAGAAAATTATATGATAGCCTATGGCAGTTAAGAGAGCTTAAAGATACAGGTGATCAAATAGATAGATACTTAAATAAATTAGAAGAAACCTGTCCTTTGTTTGTAAAAAAACTATTAAATGAATGGGAAAATAATAATCTAAACCTTTCGTATAATAATTGGGAGGAAGCATGGAAATGGCGTTCAGGAAGTTCTCTATTAAATGAAGTTTATAAATTAAGTCCTGAACAAATAGAACAAGATACAGAAGCTGAAAAACTTAGAGAAAAGATATTAATTAAAGAAATTGTAGCTAAAAAGACCTGGTATAGCCAAATAATGAGAACTACTGAATCTCAAAAAAGAAGTCTTTTCACCTGGCTAGAATCTATAAAAAGAATAGGTAAAGGTACCGGAAAGCAAGCTGCAAAATACAGAAAGCTAGCTCAAAGAGAGATGGAAAACTGTAAGGAAGTTATTCCTGTTTGGATTATGCCGTTAAATAAAATAATCGAAAACATTAAGCTTGAAAAGAATATATTTGATGTAGTTATAGTTGATGAGAGCAGCCAAAGTGATATATCTGCAATAACAGCATTGTTAAGAGGTAAACGAGCAGTTATTGTAGGTGACGAATGCCAAATAAGTCCTGAAGCTATAGGAAAAGATAACGAAATGGTGGAAAACCTTATTCATAGATATTTAAGAGATGTACCTCACAAAGAATGGTTTGATTTAAAAACAAGTTTATATCACACTGCTTTAAGAGTATTCCCTAGCAGATTAGTCCTTAAGGAACATTTTAGGTGTGCACCTGACATTATAGGCTTCAGCAATAACTTATGTTATTCAGGTGAAATCATACCTCTTAGATGTCCTGAAAATAAGCATACCTTTAAGCCGGAAGTTTGTGCAGTAAAGGTATCTGGGGATAAGGACAACTCTAAAAATACAAATGAAAAAGAAGCTGAGGCTCTTGTAGAAAAAATAGTTGAATGCTGCGATGATCCAAGATACAAAGACATGACTATGGGCGTTATCTCCCTGCTTGGTGAGTCACAAAGTGAATTAATAGAGAACTTGCTTAAAGAAAAAATAGGCATTGAAAAAATGATTGAAAGAAAAATAATATGTGGGGATGCCTATTCATTCCAAGGTGATGAGAGAGATCTCATGTTTTTATCTCTTGTTATAGCTAATAACGCAAAATTCACAGCTTTAACCAAGGAGTCTGATATAAGAAGATTCAATGTTGCAGCCAGCAGAGCTAAAAATCAGATGTTTTTATTTCATTCTGTTGATTTGGAAGATTTAAATCCTAAATGTGTAAGAGCAGAACTACTTAGTTACTGTTTGGACTCTAGCAAAAAGTATACTTTTACTTCTAAAGATGAAAATATATTAGTTTCTGGATTTAAAAAGGATGTATTTAGTCTGTTAAGAAGTAAAAATTATGATGTAAAATCTAATGTAACTATTGGCAAGTACAAAATAGACTTTGTGGTTGAGGGATTAAACAGTAGGCTTGCAATAGATTGCTGTAGCGAAGATACAGCTTACGCACTAAACTGGGAGGAAATTCACAACAGGCGTATGACTCTTCAGCGAGTTGGCTGGAAATTCTTTATTATAAGAGAAAGCCAATTCTACTATAAACCAGAGAAAACTATGGAAAGACTTTATTCACAATTAGACAGCTTAGGCATTAAACCAGAAGCTGATGCTAGTGCACAAGTATCCCTTGAAGAAGCCGCATATACTGTAGAGTAATTTTACTTATATAACAAAGACCTGAAAACTACGGTTTCCAGGTCTTTCTATTTTAAATTATTCTATTATACGAAAAACTTAAGTATAAACAGTGCTGCTATTATATACGTAGTTATTGTTACATCTTTTCCTTTACCTACTAGCACCTTTAATGCTACATATGATACTATTCCAAATATAAGACCATCAGAAATACTGTAAGCTAAAGGCATCATAATTATTGTTAAGAAAGCTGGTATAGCTTCCGTAAAATCTGTTAAGTCTAGTTCCTTTATTGGTGATAACATAAATAGTCCCACTAGTATTAATGCTGGTGCTGTTGCTGCTGATGGTATCATGAGAAATAAAGGTGATATGAACAAAGCAAGCATGAACATTACAGAAGTTGACACAGCTGTTAGTCCTGTTTTTCCCCCTGCTGCAACACCTGAAGCGCTTTCTACATAAGTGCACACTGTGCTAGTACCAAAACATGCTCCTAACGTAGTTCCTATAGCATCTGACATCAATGCTTCTTTTGCTCTTGGAACATTTCCCTTTTCGTCTAACATTCCAGCTTTTGTTGCAACACCAACTAAAGTTCCGATTGTATCAAACATATCCATAAACAATAAAGTAAACAATGCTATAAACATATCTGCAGTAAAAATATGATTCCATTCAAACTTTAAAAATATCGGACTAATGCTTGGAGGCATGCTAAAAACCGCATTTGGCAGTTTTGTTATTCCCATAGGTATACCTATAATGGTTGTAACAACTATACCTATAAGTAATGCTCCCTTTATATTTCTCGCTAGTAACACTCCAGTTAATATAACACCTATTATAGCAAGTAATGCTGTTCCGCTGGTTACATTTCCTAATGCCACTATTGTTCCTGACTTAGGATGTACAACTATACCTGCGTTTTCAAGACCTATAAATGCAATAAACAATCCTATTCCTACAGAAATTGCTTTTTTTACATTTACCGGTATTGAATCAATTATAGCTTCGCGAACATTGAATATTGTAAGAATAATAAATATAATTCCTTCCAAAAAAGCTGCTGTTAAAGCGAACTGCCATGTATGTCCCATTCCAATTACTATTGTAAATGCAAAAAATGCATTTATCCCCATTCCTGGTGCTTGTGCAAAGGGCAATTTTGCATATATACCCATAAGCAGTGTTGATACAATTGCTGCTAATGCTGTAGCTGTAAAAACTGCACCGAAGTTCATTCCTGTTTGAGATAAAATGCTTGGATTTACAACTAATATATAAGCCATAGTCATAAATGTGGTTATACCTGCTAAAATTTCGGTCTTTATATTAGTTTCATTTTCTCTAAGTTTAAAATATGATTCCATAAATTTCTCCTTTGTAATATTTTGTAGAATTTTTTGTCCCTGTTCATATTAGCAAAGGATTATTTAAAAGTCAACATTTTTCACGAACGTTTTAACCATAAATACTAATTATATTTTGTATTTACTTTCTAAGATACTTAAATAAAATACTGTTTTTATATAATGTTATTATGTAATGTTCGTATTGATTTAAACTTGTATCTATAATAAAAAGAGTAAGTCATGCAAAATATACTGACTCACTCTTCTTCTCATAGCATATATAGAGTTACTAACTAGAAAGTTGACTTATACAGAGGGATATGTTTCCAAAGCTGAAGTAGATTTAAAAACTTTGTGCCAGTCTCAGTGAAGGGTTTTAAGAGAACCTTAGAACTTTAAGTTGGTGAAAAGCCTAAATGGCTTTTCACGAGCAACGTATCAATGGTAATTGATATGTTGGTCCGAACTGAGCACAGCGAGTTCTCGAAAGTTCTTAGGTTGTCTTTAAGCACAAGCTTTAGACTAGCTAAAAGTTTTTAACGTGCTGAAGCTTGGAAACATATGCCAGCGTATAAGTCAACTGACCGCCTAGTAACTCTATATATTTAGTCTTCAAATGTTAGATTTTTAATAAGTCTATCTTTTCCCAGTACTGTGTTTGGAAAAATATTTGTTGCATTTTCAATATAATCTTCTGGAGATATTAGAGAGGGACTGTAGTGAGTAAGCCACAGTTCCTTTACCTCTCCCTCCTTTGCTAATGTTGCAGCTTCTGAAAAAAGCATATGATTATTTTCTAATGCCTTTTCTATATAGCCATCTTCCCCATACATACCTTCACATATAAAAAGATCAGAATTCTTTATAAATTCCTTTAGTTCCTCTACTGGTCTTGTATCAGTGCAATATGATATTTTTAACCCCTTTCGCTCTTCTCCTAAAACCATATCTGGAGTAAACCATCTGCCATTACTTTGAACCTCTTCACCCTTTTGCAATCTATTCCAAAGCGTTACTGGTATTTTATTTTTAAGAGCCTTATCTTTATCAAATTTTCTAACCCTTGGCACCTCTATTGAATATGAAAAACAAGGTACTGTATGCTGAACAGATATTATATTTATATTAAACCCATTAAGACTTTTTGAAGCCTTTCCTTGTCCATGCATCTCCAGTAAGTCAATCTTATAAGGAAGTACAGGTGCTATTACCCTAAGACCATTTACTACTTCCCACAAACCTTGCGGTCCTATTATTATGATAGGATCTATTCTATTTGAATTAGCTATTGTGAGCAATAATCCTGGTAGTCCTGCAATATGATCTGCGTGAAAATGTGTAAATAATATTGCATCTATTGATTTGAGACCCCAACCAAGAATTTTTAAACTAACTTGAGTACCTTCACCACAATCAATTAAAATTTTTCTACCTTTGTAAGATACAATCATAGATGTAAGACATCTATTTGGTACAGGCATGCTTCCCCCACATCCAAGTAAACAAACATCAAGCATAAACTTATCCCTCTTTCAAAATTAAATTATTTAAACTTTATAATCATCTTTTAGCATACTGCATGCATTAGCTTCTATTTTATGTCCACCTATAGTACAGTTACCATCTTTATCCTCTTTAATCTCTTCTGAAATAATTCCATTTTCAATTATTTTTTTACCAGCATTAACAATGTAGTTACTTGGTAAATCTCCCAAATCTGTTTTTGAATCTTTTTTATAATTTTTGCTCATAATAAATCAACTCCTTCTAACATTAGATTTTCCGCTGAAAAATGTTTTATACTATTAAGGATTTTTTATTTAATAAAATAAAGCTGCATTTTATTTTTATACTGCAGCTTTACACATATATTTCCTATTAGCTTTCTAAGCGCTTATTATCAAATCATCAACTTTACATCCCAGTACTCTTGCAAGGACAACCACTTTATCAAAACTCGGATTTTTCTTATCCCCTCTCTCAAGTTCTTCTAAATAAGATTTTGAAATAGAAGTTTTGTAATTTTTGTTTTTCGTGAGATTTTGAATGTCCAAGGTTGTATATCCAAGTCTTAGTCTAATTTCACGAATTTTTTTGCCATTTAACATAAGAAAACCCCCTATTCAGTTATGAAAATCCTTAATGTAATTATAACTCTTTTTTATTAAAAATTATAGCAAATTTTACTATTTTAGAACCACCTTGTCCTAAATAAAAGAATATATTTTAAGCCAAAAGGGTAAATTATTATTGTATATAATTTATGTGGAGGTGCTCAAATGGATAACAATAAAAGCCACTTAAAGACAGATCACAAATCCAATGCTGAACTTAGAAAAATGTACCCAAAAGATGGTGCTAATATAGGAATAATAAATGGTGAAAGAATTGGTTCCCACGAAAACGGCAACAAATTTACCAAACGTTCCAAACTATCACACAATCAATAAATTTTGCTATATATAACATAATGCATTGCTATTAGTATATAATATGTATTTACCTCCAAGATATAGGATATACTTAAAAAAAGTATGTCCTTTGTTTTTCTATTCCTCTGCAGACATATTCTACTTTTTTGTAGTATAATGTATTAGACAAAATAAAGAGGTGGTTTTTATGAAAGATAAAATTCTCTATTTGCTCAGAGAGAATGAGAAAAATTTTATATCCGGACAATTAATAAGTGAAAAGCTTGGAGTTAGCCGTACCGCTATATGGAAATACATGAATGCTTTAAAAGAAGAAGGATATCATATAGAATCTATCTCCAAAAGAGGTTATAAACTACTGTCATCTCCAGACTTATTGACCTTTGAAGAAATAAGCAATATTTTAAACACTAAGTATATAGGAAGAAATATTATGTACTTTCAGACCATTGAGTCAACAAATAATAAGGCAAAAGAACTGGCAAATGATTTAAGCAATGGTACTGTTATTATAAGTGAAGAGCAGACTTTAGGCCGAGGTAGACTTGGACGTGTTTGGACATCTCCTAAATATAAAGGAATTTGGATGTCTATTGTATTGAAACCAGACATAGATCCACAGAGTGTTGCTATGGTGACTCAAATAGGCGCAGCTGCTGTAGTTAAAACTCTTAGTGAACTTGGTATACAAACTTATATTAAATGGCCAAATGACATAATCTTGAATGGCAAAAAAGTTTGTGGAATACTTACTGAAATGAGTGGAGAAATAAATAAGGTAAATTATATAGTTATAGGCATAGGTATAAACGTTAACATAGATAAAGAAGAATTTCCTGAAGAATTAAAGAACTTAGCTACTTCCCTAAGTTGTGAAATAGGAAATAAAGTAAACAGAAAAGAAATAGTTGCTAATTTATTAAATAACTTTGAAGCTCTATATGATGAGATTATACATAAAAATAGCATTGAAAGTTCTATAAAAATTTGTAGAGAAAATTCTATTTTAATTGGTAAAGAAGTAAGAATTATAAAAAGAAACCAAGAACACTTTGGGAAAGCTATTAATTTAAGCAATACCGGAGAACTAATAGTTCAATACCCTGATGGATCTGTAGAAGAAGTAATATGCGGGGAAGTTTCTATAAGAGGTCTTAATGGCAATTATACGCCTTAGTATATAGGTATCCAACCTGAATGTTTGACTTATTAGCGGTATTCATAGAGGTACCTCTTCTGTACTGTTAATAATTTTAGTTATCTCTAAGGCTTGCTGCTAAGAGCTAACATAAAATCATTAAATGTACTATCAGATGTCCCCCTATGAATACCTTGGTTAAGTCAATTATCGAAGTTTGATATCTATAGAGGAATAAGACCTAAAGTTAGCTTCCCTATATGGAGCTTAAAATTTAGATATATTACACTCCATATATCTAAATTTTATCCGATATTTAACGTCATCCAAAGGCTTAGAAACCTATTTATAAATTTACAACAATAAATAGCACTCCAATATGCATCAACTGATCAATTAAGTTAACTATAACAAATTCTAAAGACATCTCTTTATATCTAATCATATAGCATTTTATATAATCAATAGCAAAATGGCTTAGAAAAATTATTAAAAATCTATACATATTAAATGATTGAA
Organism: Clostridium nitrophenolicum; assembly: GCF_055391695.1. Classification (NCBI taxonomy): domain Bacteria; kingdom Bacillati; phylum Bacillota; class Clostridia; order Eubacteriales; family Clostridiaceae; genus Clostridium; species Clostridium nitrophenolicum. The sequence goes on along the minus strand of NZ_AP042469.1, from coordinate 2,586,884 downwards.
AAAGTATTAATGTTAATCCAATTGGTAAACTATACAATGCTGCATGCAAAGCTAAATATCTCAAAGCCTGTCTCTTTAATTTTGATAAATCTCTTCCTTTAAGAAACCTACTTAAAATAGCATTTCTCTGCAGAAATATATCTCCAACAATATGTGAAAATACTAGTAGTATATATAATTTCATATCTAATCCTCTATTTAATTACTCATTCTAAATTTCTATAAATATTATTGCATTAAATAAGATGCTATTCAAGCTATTTATCCAATACTCTATTTTCTATCTTATTTATCTATATATTTAATTTATGTATAGTTTTAAGTTGTTGAGTTAGTTTACTTTTTATGTTACTTTACATAATATTTAAATTGTTAACCAATAAAACATAAAATTTGTATTTGAGACTCTATAACTTTAAAAGGCAAACATCTTTTAGTAGATGTTTGCCTTTTAAAATCCTATACTAACGCAGCTCTTTTTAAAGTCGGTATTATTCTATATGAAAGCACAGTTGTTACTAAACATTTTGCTAAATCTCCTGGAATGAAAACTAAACACCCTGCCTTTAAAGCGCTATAAATTGTTATCTTTGCGCCTACTACATATTTAAGTACAACATAAAGGTAAGGAACTCCTATTGCATAAGATATTACTAAGCCAATTAAAGAAGCTATAAATAATCTTTTCAAACTTGGTCTATCTGCAGTTTCTGATATTTTTCCTACAACATATGAGGCAACAATAAATCCAATTAAATATCCAAAAGTAGGCTTAAATATATATGAAATTCCCCCACCAGCAGTAAATACCGGAATACCTATAAGTCCTATTACGACATAAACAATCTGTGAAAGAGCTCCGAGCCTTGATCCTAATAAAATACCAGATAAAGCTACAAATAAAAACTGAAGTGTTATAGGTGCTGGGCCGACAGGTATTTTTATAAATGCTCCTATTGCTGACAATGCTGCGAACATTGATACTAAAATAATATCTCTTGTTTTAATTTTCATAATAACGCCTCCATAAACGCAACTATTATTGTAAACTTTTAATTATCTACGAGTTTACAATAATGATACTATAGGTCTAAAGGCATTGTCAACTACCAATGCCTTTTACAGATAACAATATTACTTTAATCTTTACTCTATATAAATCAGTAAATCTATGTCACTATTACAATAACGTACATATAGTAATATAATAAATTATGGAGAATATCATAAGTTAGATAGAAATTTAAAAATTTTTAGGAGGCTTAAAATATGCATGTAATTGATTTTCACTGTGATACTATTCATGAATTGCTAAAAAGTGAAAAAGATTCAAACCTATATAAAAATAATCTAAGTGTGGATATAGAAAAAATGAAGAAAGGCAACTCTCTGGCTCAGTTTTTTGCTCTATATATTAATTCAGAAAAGACTAATAACCCCTTAGATACTTGTTTAAAAATGTTGGACAAATTTTATATAGAGCTGAATAAAAACAAGAAATATTTATCTTTAGCAACTAATTATAATGATATTACTAAGAATAACTTAGAAAATAAAATATCTGCCTTTATTACCATTGAAGGTGGAGAAGCTTTAAATGGGAGTTTATATAACTTAAGAAATTTTCATAGATTAGGGGTTAGATTGATTACTTTAACATGGAATTTTCCAAATGAAATAGGTTTCCCTAATTGTAAGGAAGAGTATATGAGTAAAGGTCTGACTACTTTTGGTATAGAGTTAGTGAAAGAATTGAATAGATTATGTATGCTTATTGACGTATCTCATCTATCTGATAAAGGCTTTTATGATGTAGCTAAATTTTCTAAAAAACCTTTCTTGGCCTCTCACTCTAATTCCCGTACTATAACAAACCACCCAAGAAATCTTACAGATGATATGATTAAAATTTTATCCGAAGCCGGTGGTGTAATAGGTATAAACTTTGAAGAATCCTTTTTAGGCGCAAACTCCCCTGCTAGAATCTCCGATATGGTAAAACACATAAAACATATAAAAAACGTTGGTGGAATTGAAGTTATATCACTGGGTTCAGATTTTGACGGCATAGACGTTCCAAGTGAAATAGAAAATATAGCTCAAATGGGAAAACTTATAGATGAATTGAAAAAAAATAGTTTTTCTGAGGAAGACATAGAAAAAATATTCTATAAAAATTCATTAAGAATAATTAAAGATGTTTTATCCGATGGTACCATCCGTAACTCTCCCAATGAGAAATAACGGATGATACGCCCATGGATAAGTTATTCTAAGGCTCTGGTGGAGAGAGGTAATCCTCATAAGCAACCTCCGCCTAAGCCTAAGAATCACTTGATAAACTAAAGACAAGGGATTTTGCTTGTCTTTATATATATAGTTTTCCTTCTATTCTTCTATCGTAATCGGACCATGTATTTGGCTCAACACCTTCTCTTATTTGTTCTATTTTATTTAGGAAAGCATCTACCTGGTCTGCAAAGTGTACAATATGTGCTTCTTCTGTATTAGGCTTTTTAGGAGAACCATATTCTAGCTTCCCATGATGCTGAACTACACATCCCTTGATTCTCTCCTTAAAATCTTCACTATATAAATCTGGATTATTACTAAAGGCTTCCTCTAACATCTGCACACCTATAACAATGTGTCCTTCCATCTCTCCCCTTAAAGTAAAGGAAAAAGGTCCATCAACAAAATACTCTACAGTTTTTCCTATATCATGGAGCTTTGCTGCCAATATTGCAATCTCTTTATTTCTAGCATTATACCTATATACAAGCATTTTAGTAAGATACATTACATTTAAAGTATGTTCTGCTAATCCACCTATATAGTTATGATGCTGACTTACTCCTCCTATACCTTTTTTAAATTTTTCTACAAACTCTTTATTACTGAAAAAATAGTTATTTAACTCTATGCATTCTTTACTTTTAAATTCCTCTTGTGACATTTCTTCCAATTCTTTCATTATATCTTCTATTGGTCTATTTACATAAGGAAGGTAATCTTCCATTAAAAATTCCTCAACTTTTTTAAATTCTTTTATTTCAAATATGTTTTCTAATACACCTTTTGCCTTTATAACATCTCCTATTTTTAAAGTGTCCATTGAATCTACTATTGATGCTTTGATATCTCCTGATTTATCCCCAATATAAGCAATAGTCTTTTCTTTGTCCCTAAAGAGTTTTTTCATTATCATAAAGGTTGCAATTATAGTCTCTCCTGATTTAACTTCTTTTGCATATATGTTCTTCATTTCTTCACCTCTTGCAAATTTTCATAATAATATATAAGTATTAGCTATCTATTATTATGTATTGTTTCATTGAAAGTTATTAAAGGAAATATATTAATAATTTTCTTTAAATATTTTTGTTGACAGGTGGAAGATTAAATAATATAATAAAATAAAAATATACCTATACCCCGTATAAGTAAGGAGGTTGTATTATGAATATAATTTTTGATGATAATACAAAAGAAGCTTTAGTAAAAAACTTAGAAGAAAAAAATAAATCTGCTGTTAGATTAATGGTCAGAGGTTTTGGATGAGGCGGTCCTATCTTAGGAGTTGCTCTGGATGAGCCAAGTACAGAAGACGAAATAGTAACTGTTAATGGTGTAAAATTTGCCATTGAACCGGATTCTTCTTATCTATTCGATAATTCAAAAATAGTTTATACCAAGGGAATTTTCGGAAAAGGTTTTAATGTTATTCCTGCCGGTGGCAATAAAGGTTGTTAAAAAATGGTACAGGCAGCTAATAACAAAATGTTTGTTATTAGCTGAAATTTTTAAAAAAGCTGTAAACACATAGTGTTTACAGCTTTTTATGGTGACCCTTAGGGGAATCGAACCCCTGTTACCACCGTGAAAGGGTGGTGTCTTGACCGCTTGACCAAAGGGCCTTATTAAGTTATTTCAAAATTTTTATTGAAATTTATGGTGACCCATAGGGGACTCGAACCCCTGTTACCACCGTGAAAGGGTGGTGTCTTAACCACTTGACCAATGGGCCTTATTAATATTTATTACATATACTCTACCGAGCACAATAAGTATAATATCTTATTTTCCCCCATATGTCAACATATTTCTTAATCTATTTAGTAATTTATTTAAAATTACTATAGTAGACACAACAATATTAGCTACTCTCTCCTTTTTCCGCAGTAAGGACAATATTCAAAGTTACTCTCTAACTCTTTGCCGCAATTTTTGCATTTATGCTGAATATGATTATTGTAATACCCATACTCCATGGATTTTAAGTCCCAATAGGTAATTGCTTCTTCTTCTCCCCTTTCTGCTCTAATCCCCTTCTCCTTTGATATTTCATATATTGAACTGCAGCGGCTACAAACTAAATAATATCTTTCATTCCATCTAAATAAGGGAAGAAAAAATATATGAAAATATGAGTATACCTTAAACAATGTAAGTCCAGATAGAACATCACAATTTTTACAAGATAAATTTCTAATAGTTCTAATCTCTTTTTTCTTATCTTCTATACCAAAAATTCCTACAAAAAACACTGCTGTTACCTCCTAGTATTATAAAAGCTTCTATAACCTATATAGTGCCAATCTTCATATATAAAAATTCCAACATAAATTTTAACATAAGAGTTTTCTTTTATCTATTGTATTCTAATAATTATAAGTTAACTTTCCGCCTTATACACCTATAATTATAAAAAATTAATGCAGTTTTGCATAAAAATTGATATAAGGTTATCATAATATATAGTGATAGTGAAAATTTAACTATAAGAAGGTGAACCTAAATGATTTTGATAAAAAATATAGAAGTTTTTTCTCCTCAATCTCTAGGCAAAAAAAATATTTTAGTTTTTTACGATAAAATTGCTTATATTTCTTCTGAAGTAAATTTACCGGATAAAAATTTTCCTGAAATTAAAGTAATTGACGGAGAAGGTCTAACTGTAGTTCCTGGATTAATAGATCTTCACGTACATATTACTGGTGGTGGTGGTGAAGGTGGTTTTACTACAAGAGCTCCTGAGCTTACACTTACAAACCTTACTATGAATGGAATCACTACCTGCATAGGCCTTCTTGGCACTGACGGAACTACAAGAAGTATGGGTAACCTTATTGCTAAGGCAAGAGCTCTTGAAGAAGAAGGAATAAGTACTTTTTGCTGGACTGGATGCTATCAGATGCCTACAAGAACAATAACAGACAGTGCTAGAGGCGACATTGTTCTTGTGGATAAAATTATCGGAGTTGGAGAAATAGCAGTATCTGACCACAGAGGCAGTCATCCATCAGAAAATGATTTAGTTCATTTAGCTAGTGAAGCTAGGGTTGGTGGAATGATCTCAGGCAAATGCGGTATTTTACATATGCATATTGGCGATGGAAAAAAAGGACTCACTCCTGTAATGGATATGGTTAAGGATTCAGAAATTCCTTATGACAATTTACTTCCTACACATATAAACAGAAATCCATTAGTTTATAAACAATCAATTGAGTATGCTAAAAATGGAGGATTTGTAGACATAACTACTGGTATTAAACCTGAAGGCGATGATGCAGTATATGCTTCTGATGTTTACAAAACTCTACTTAATGAAGGCATATCTCCTTATAGCATTACTATGAGTTCAGACTCTGGCGGCAGCATGCCTATATTTGATAGTACTGGGAAACTATTAAAGCTGACAATAGGCTCTCCTTCAACGAACATGGACACAATAAGAGAGTGTGTAGGTAAAGGCATTTCAATGGAGGAAACCCTTATTCCATTGACAGCTTCTCCTGCTAAATTCCTAAAATTAAAAAATAAAGGTAAAATTGAGGAGGGTTACGACGCTGATTTGCTTCTCTTAGATAAAGATTTGAAACCTCATACAGTATTATGTAAAGGCAAAGTTATGGTTGAAAATTATAAACCTGTAGTATTTGGAACCTTTGAAAACAAAGTATAGGGGTAAACAACCAAAAACTAGTTTACCTCTATAGGGTTCCAAACTAGAAAATTCACTTACACAAAGGGCTATGTTTCCAAAGCTGAAGGTAGATTTAAAAACTTTGTATCAGTCTTAGTGAAGTGCTTTAAGAGAACATTAGAACTTTGAGTTGGTGAAAAGCCTAAATGGCTTTTCACGAGCAACGTATCAATGGTAATTGATATGTTGGTCCGAACTGAGCATAGCGAGTTCTCGAAAATTCTTAGGTTATCTTGAAGCGCAAGCTTTAGACTGACTAAAAGTTTTTAACGGACTGAAGCTTGGAAACATAGCCCGGGATATAAGTTAACTTTCGGCTTTTTACCTCTATATTACATTTCCATCAGTTGATATAGTTACTTCTTTATACGGTACTATAGTTTGTGAGTTAAGCATTGCATTTTTAACTGCACTTACTATTCCTCCACAGCAAGGTACTTCCATTCTAACTACTGTAATACTCTTAATATTATTCTTTTTTAGAATTTCAGCAAGCTTTTCTTCATAGTATTTTACATCATCTAATTTAGGACATCCTATAACTGTAATATGATCTTTAATGAAATCACTATGGAAGTTTGCATAAGCATAAGCTGTGCAGTCCGCTGCAACTAATAGGTCAGCATTCTTTAAATATGGTGCCTCAGTATTTATAAGTCTAAGCTGTACAGGCCATTGTCTTAATTCTGATAATGAATCCTCTGAATTTGATTTTCTAATATTTGATTTTACTGTTGACACTGCCTTTAAAGGCTTTCTTTCTATCATTTTAGCAGCAGTACCTGGACATCCACATGGTAAAGGCTTCTCTTCAGTTTTTTTCATTCTTTCTGCTATTTTTTGAGCTACAGCCTCTTCATCATAAGCTTTGCTTTCTCTTTCAATAATTGTTATAGCATTAGTTGGACACTCTGGAAGACAATCTCCAAGACCATCACAGTATTCATCACTTATGAGTACTGCCTTCCCTTCTATCAATTCAATAGCTCCTTCATGACATGCATGTACACATAGTCCACATCCATTACATTTTGCTTCATCTATATTTACAATTTTTCTTATCATGATAAATTTCCTCCTCTTGTCTTATTGTCTTTATTATAATAAAATACACTTATATATGTCAGTAACATATGTTACCTTATATATACATAGTTTATTCAAACCTTTCCCATTATATATATTATTTGGAGGTAAGATTATGAAGGACTTAATAAATATATTAAAACAATGTATTCTTATGAAGAGCTTTAGCGAAAATGACATTGAAGAGCTATTAAAAAACATAAATTATTCAGTCAATTCTTATTCTAAAGGTGAAATTATAGCCATAGAGGGATCTAATTGTTCGAATATTGGAATTGTACTAAATGGAAGTGTAGAAGTCCAAAAAATATATGCATCTGGAAAAACAGTAACAATAAGCAAGCTTAATGAAGGTCATATTTTTGGAGAAGTAATAATATTTTCAAACAGAAGCACCTACCCCGCAACAATTGCCTCTCCTGAAAATTCAAAGGTTATGTTTATATCCAAAGAAAATATACTAAAATTGTCTAGTATAAACTCAAAATTTTTAAATAACTTCATGACTCTTCTATCTAACAAAATACTTATGCTTAATAATAAATTGAGAAATATATCTTATCAAACAATAAGACAGAAAATAGCATCTTATATTTTGGAGGAATATGAATCTCAACAAAAGCTAATGATTAAATTAAGCTGTACAAAAAAAGAGATGGCTGAACAGCTCGGTATTCCACGTCCTTCTCTTTCGAGAGAACTAATCAACATGAAGGATGAAGGTATAATAGATTTTGTTAAAAACACTATTACTATTTTAGATTTGGAATTGTTAGAAGAGATTCTATCAAATTAAAATGGGAAACGAAATTATCGTTTCCCTAATATTCGTATTTATAAGCTTTAGCAGCAGCGTCTTCCACCAAATCCACCGAATATGATCAGGATAATTATTAGAAAAACTATGCCACTGCCTCCGAATCCGCCATCAAATCCATCACAACAATGTCTGCGTCTCCTACAACAATGTCTGTGTCCCATAAAGTCTCCCTCCTTATCATCTTTTAGTATTAAATCTAATATAAATTTCTTCATCTGCTTCTACAATAACATTATATTTATATGCTTCTGTAAATGTTACTACATTTTTAAATTGTATTTCTTTACCTAGTATTAAATCTTAAGTATCTTTTACAAATCTCTTCATCTGCTTCTATAATAACATTATATTTATATGCCTCTGTAAATGTTACTACATTTTTAAATCATATTTTAAAATTAAAATGGGAAACGAAATTTTCGCTTCCCTAATGTTCATAACTTTAACAGCAGCGTCTTCCAGTTCCAAATCCGCAGAATATGATCAATATAATTATTAGAAAAACTATGCCGCTACCTCCAAATCCGCCATCAAATCCATCACAACAATGTCTGCGTCTCCTACAACAATGTCTGTGTCCCATAAAGTCTCCCTCCTTATCATCTTTTAGTATTAAATCTAATATAAATTTCTTCATCTGCTTTTATAACAACATTATATTTATATGCCTCTGTAGATGTTACTACCTTTTTAAATTGTATTTCTTCATGTAGTATTAAATCTAAAGTATCTTTTACAAATCTCTTCATCTGCTTCTTATAATAACATTATATTTATATGCCCCTGTAGATGTTACTACATTTTTCATATTATATTTTAAAATCCTTATAGTATTGTGATATTATATAATTGTGTATGTTTCGTAGTCATTTTAATAAATATAGTAAAATGACATAAGTTTTATAATTCAATATCAAGGGGGATAATTATGGATGAACTTATTATTGAAAACAAATTGCATGAAGCTTTCAATGAATTAATGCCTTACATGCAGTATTTTTTTGAAGATGAAATAGCCTTTACTATGTCTACTACAAATCATTTTATAAAAGTAGTTAATAGCGCAAATATAAATATGAATGCTAAACCTGGCGATCCACTGAGACCTGGTGGTGCTGCTTACGAATGTATTAAAGCTAAAAAACCACTTACACTTATAGTTCCAAAAGAAGTGTTTGGAGTTGCCATTAAAGCCATAGGTATCCCAGTAAAAGATGACCGTGGTACTATAGTGGGAAGTATTGTTCTAGTGAAAAGTTTAAAAAGATATAATGAAATATTAAGTTTATCTAAAACTTTATCAGAATCTTTAGATGAGATTTCCCAAGCCTCTGGATTAATTTCTTGTGGCATAGAAGAAGCTGTACATTCTAACGATATGGTGTTATCTGAAGTACATGAAGCGGCAAGTAGCGCAAAGAATACAGATGAAGTATTGAGTTTTGTAAGAAATGTAGCATCTCAAACAAACCTTTTAGGGTTAAATGCTGCTATAGAGGCTTCCAGAGCAGGAGAACATGGACGAGGCTTCTCTGTAGTAGCCAATGAAATTAGAAAGTTATCCAATTCCAGCAGTCAATCTATAAACGAAATTAACAATACCCTTACCAAAATAGAGACTTCGGTAAACAGTATTGCCCAAAGTATTACCTCCACTACAGATACTTTTAAAGAGCAGTTATCGCGAATTCAGCAGATGGATGCTGCTTTGCAGAATTTAAATTCTTTGGCAGCAACTTTAAAAAAAATGGCGGAATAAAATAAAATATAGGGTTATAAGTTTCGAACTTATAACCCTATATTTTATTCAAATTAGAATGGTTTAAATATTATTCCTCTATCTTGAAGCAGTAGTTTTATCTTATCCACTACCCCCTCAGCTTTATCATATTTAGATATGTGTAAGTCATAATTTATATCAGTAGTTACCTCTTCCCCTATCCATATTTTAATAATTTCTTTTGAATCTACGGAAGTCTCCATTATCTTTAAGTCATCACTACTAAGTTCTACTGCTGTAACTATTGGTATTGTTCCTGAGTCTACAACTATATTCGATACTTCTGCTAATCTTCTTAAATGCTCTGCTTTGTTTTCTTTTTCCGAATGCTTAATATCAGCATCTACTCCATAAAGCACGTTGCTGATTCCTAGAAAATACACCATTCTGCCATCTGAAAACAGTTTTCTTTCAAGTGCCTTTGCTATGCTTTTCTTACCAGTATCTTCTTGTCCGGTTATACATATCAAGGCAGGTTTTTGGCCAAACTTTTCTGATCTTTCTTCTCTGGTAATGTGACTTTTCTCCCATTTGTAATTTCTTATAATAACTTTATCTCTTACCCAAGTTTGTTCGTCTTCTAAGTCCTTTAATATTATTCCTCCGCCAGCTATTTCATAGTTATCTACAATTACAAATCTGCTTGTTTGCGCAATTTCATGAGATAAATCAAAGGCAATTGGCTTATCGGTTTTTAAAATGCACTCTGCTACCTCATGTCTGTCTATAGACTCTTTAACCTCATTATCTAAATTAGAGGCATCAACTACTTTAGTAATTTCCTCAACTTTAACCTCAACCTTTGCTGTACCAACTTTCAATATATAATCTTTTCCTTTTATCATTGGCTTTCTACCAAGCCAAAACAGATTAACTTTTATTCTGCAGGTGATTTTAGGTTTAGTCTCACTTAAAACAGTCGCTACTTCTCCTCTTTTAATGTATATCTGTTCATCTAATGTAAAGCCTGCAGCATATCCTGAACTTACACTTTTTCTCTCTTCTGCATTAAATACTTCTATAGATTTAACCTTGCTTTTTTTGCCTGAAGGGTAAAATACTACTTCATCTCCTACATTTATTCGCCCAGTTTCAATAGTTCCAGCTACAATTCTTCTGCTATCTCCATCCTTTGTGAACTTGTATACTGCTTGTACAGGCATTCTAAAAGGCTTATCATCTGGAAGCTTCTCCTTTTCAAAGCCATCTAGTACTCCTAATACAGATTCTCCTTCATACCAATTCATTTTATCTGATTCTTTAACTATATTTTCACCAAAAAATCCACTTACAGGGATGAAGCACTTTGGTTCTACATCTATCTTATTTAAAAATTCTGTGTAATCTCTTACAATATTATTAAATATTTTTTCACTATACTGAACCAGATCCATTTTATTAATTAAAACTACTACGTTTTTTATGCCTAGCATAGATAGTAAATATCCATGTCTTTTAGAATTTTCTTTTATTCCTTCCTCTGCATCTATCACAAGTAACGCAACTTCTGCTCTTGAAGCGCCAGTTACCATGTTTTTCAAAAATTCTATATGTCCAGGCGCATCTATTATGATGTAATCTCTTTTTTCTGTTTTGAAAAAACATCTAGCTGCATCTATTGTTATTCCCTGTTCCTGTTCATCTTTTAAAGCGTCTAGTAAGAATGCATATTCAAAAGGCTTGGAATTTCTTCTACATCTTTCTTTGACCTGTTCTAACTTACCTTCTGGCAGGGAATTTGTATCCGCTAATAATCTACCTATTATAGTACTTTTACCATGATCGACATGTCCTACTATTACAATGTTCATATCTTCTCTAACAAAACTCATTTGACTTCCTCCATTTCTTTAGCTGCTTTCTTAACTACTTTACATATAGCCATTCTTTCTAAGCTCTTCTAGTCCACCGCCGTCTTCTTTATCCTGAGCTCTACCAGATCTTTCAGCGATATTAGCAAATTTACCAGTTTTAAGTTCTTCAACTATTTCCTCTACAGTTTTTGAAGTTGATTCTACTGGATTTGTGCAAGGCCAACATCCAAGTGAACGATACCTCTTGCCATTTCCTTGATCAAAATATAAAGATACTATAGGAATATTCTCTCTTTGTATATATTCCCATATATCAAGTTCTGTCCAATCTAAAAGAGGATGAATTCTAACATGAGTTCCTGGTGCAAAATCCGTTTTATATTGATTCCAAAATTCCGGTGGCTGCTCTGCTATATCCCAATCATTATTCTTATCTCTAGGTGAAAAATATCTCTCTTTTGAACGACTTCCTTCTTCATCAGCTCTTACACCTACAATAATTCCTGTAAATGCTTCTGTATTTTTATCTATTTCGTATTTTCCTGTGTCATGATTCAATCTATATCTTGGCCACTCTCCATTTAAAGTATTAGTTAAAGCCTCTGTCTTAAGTCTTTTACAGCACTCTAATCTTGTAACATTACCATCTGGAAATGTTTCTTTCTTATCAAGGGCTTCTTTATTTTCTCCATAAATCATATCAAGTTTCCATTCTAAAGCCAGCCTATCTCTGTATTCTATCATCTCCGCTATTTTATAATGAGTATCAACATGAACTAAAGGAATAGGAACATGACCAAAGAAAGCCTTTCTTGCAAGCCACAATAGCACTGTACTGTCCTTTCCAATGGACCATAACATTCCAAGATTTTTAAATTCACTATATGCTTCTCTTAATATATGAATACTTTTATTTTCTAGTTTATCTAAATGGTTCAACTTAATCCCTCCACACTTCTATTTCTGTGTTTAAATTATAAAAATGTTTTATCTAATTAATATTTATTTGATTCCTTTGTATTAATTTTTACTATATGGATCTTTCCCTTGGAATCTATAATATTCCATTCCCAGGAGTCATCGCATTTTGTTACAGTCATGGATCCTCCAGAACCACCTATATCTTCTCCTAGGAAGTATCTTATTGCTGATGTACTGCATTCCTTCAAACAGGCAGTACATCCCCAACATTCATCTTCATATTTTATATAGGCTTTTTTGTTTTCATCTCCATATATCAAGCTTCCGGGACAAACCTTAATGCATTTACCACATCCAACACATTTGTTCTTATCAATTTTAATGCTCATAAGTTTCATCCCTTTCAATTAAATCTCTAAAAATAATTTTTACTTTTCCATTTTCATAAATGGAATTTACATATTTAAGCCAGTTTGCATCGTCCTTTTTCGGATAATCTTCATTTTCCTGATAACATCTCCATCTTGTTTCCTTCCTCGTCTTAAGATGCTCAATCACTATCTTGCAAACATAGAGCCTATCAATTATTTCATAAATAGACATCAACTCATGTAGATTTCTTGCCTTTAATCTATATGCAGACACCATTAATTCATCAATTTTTTCTAAAGCAATTTTTAAACTTTTATAATTGTATCTGTATGCCTTAGAAATTCCGCCAGCATATGTGTCCATGATGTTTTGCATAGCTTCTTCGGCTTCTTTTATTGAAAATAAACTTCCATCATTATAAAAGAACTTGCTTACTTGTTGTAGCTTATCCTTTATTTGCTCATGATCTAATGTTTTTAATGTTCTATACTCCACATTCTTAATAATTGATTCTGCGGCTATTTCTCCTTCTGCAAAACATCCTGTTACATATTTTTTAGGACTTCCACCAGCAACATCGCCTATTGCATATAAGCCCTTAAGTGTTGTCTTTCTATCATTATCAACCCAGTAACCGCTAGCTGTATGACCACCTACTATATAAGGTTCTGTACCATCTACTTCAACATTTTCTTGTGATGGCGCTGTATTTCTCTCTACCCACTTTAGTGTTTGAGCAGGTGCCATATTTAAATATGCTTTAAATAATTCCTTATCAAGTTCTTCTGATATACCTTTTGTATTTAAATAACATGGACCATTTCCTCTGTAGTTTTCCATGATAGTGGCATATAGTCTCATATGAGTGGTCGGCTTCCCATACTTTTGAACATAATATTCTCCATATTTATTTACTTGTTCAGCTTTAACTCCTTGTGCGATTGTTCCAGTAGGTGCTATTGTATTTTTACATCTTAAAGCTATAAATCTCATCTCAAAGGATGTCATTTCCGCTCCTGCACGTATTCCCATAGCATAACCTGCTCCTGTATTAAAAGGACTATACCACATCTTATGTTTTGAAAAGCCTGGATTGTTAGGTTTATAAAGTCCTGAAGCACCACCGGTTGCACATACAACAAATTTAGAATATATGACATAAATAATATTTTCATCAATTGAAAAACCTATTGCACCAATTACTTTTTTATCTTTAATCAGATAATCTATTATATTTACTCTATTTAAAACCTTAATATTAGCTTTTTTATTCACTTCAGCAGCAAGAATTGGCTTAATGTTTTCACCATTGATTTTTATACTTCTTTTGCCTCTTTGAATATAATTACCTTCTTCATCCTTCAATATAGGCAGTCCTAAATCCTCAATCTTCTTTGTTACTTTGTTAAGTCTTTTGGCAATGCTATACACTAAGTCTTCACGAATTACATTTTCTGAATCTCTTTTTACATACTCAACAAAGGATTCTTCACTTTCTCCCTTGCCTATATATGCATTTAAAGCGTTAACTCCAGCAGCTAAGCAGCCGCTTCTTTTAATATTTGCTTTTTCTGCAATTATAACTTTTAAGTCAGATTTTTCAGTAATAGAAATCGCATTAAAGCATCCCGCTGCTCCTCCGCCAATTACCAAAACATCTGTTTCTAGTACTTCTGTTTTAAAGTCCAACTTATATCTTCCTTTCATCTTTACAACTTAACTTCCAGTCCCCATTTTTGTCTTATATTTGCTTCTATCTTTCCAAAGACAATATTATCTAGGAAGAGACCAATAACTATAATTACAATCATAACCGCTACTACCTGGCTGATATCTGCCAAATCTCTTCCTACCATCAAAACTTGCCCAAGACCCTTCGTTACAGCAAGCATTTCTCCAGCCATAAGTGCTCTCCATGCAAAGGACCACCCCTGCTTCATTCCTGCAACAATAGAAGGAAGCGATGCTGGGATTACAACATTTAAGTAAAGTTTTAACCCTTTAGCTCCCATTGTCTTTGCCGCTTTTATATATAAAGGATATACATTACTAATAGCACCTTCTGTTGCTATAGAAATTGCAAAAATAGATCCCATTGCTATTACAAATATTATTGTCTTTTCACTTAAGCCAAACCAAAGTATGGCAAAAGGCAGCCAGCAAATACTAGGAAGGGTTTGAAGTCCTAATAGAAGTGCTTTAATATTTTCTCCAATATATTTGTAACGGACAATAAACAATCCTAAGGAAAGGCCTATGACAACAGATAACAAATATCCTACTATAAGCCTTTTCATACTAGCTGATACAGCAATTGCAAGAGTATTATCTATAGCTAAAAAATAAAGACTTTTAAACACATCGATAGGTGATGGAAAGGTATAAGATTTCCAAATTGAAAGCACATCAACTCCTAGCTTATATACCAATTCCCATATCACTATCAGAAGGATGTAAAATGCTATTTTTTTCAATGCTCCAATCATTGTCGTATTCAGCTTTTGCAACTTTTTCAACCTCCTCTTTAAGCTCCTTCATTACTTGCGCAGTAATGTATGCTAAATCTATATTTTCTAGTTTTCTTGGCCTTCCCAGCTCTATTTTGAATTCTCTCTTAACCCTTCCTGGGTTTGTAGACATTACAATTACTCTATCTCCTAAAAGCACTGCTTCTTCTACATTATGAGTGACAAATATAATTGTTTTCTTTGTTTCCCACCAAACCTTCTGAAGTTCTGACTGCAGGATACTTTTTGTCTGACTATCTAGAGCTGCAAAGGGTTCATCCATTAAAAGCACCTCTGAATCCAAGGTCAATGCTCTTGCCAGAGCAACTCTTTGTCTCATTCCACCAGAGAGCTCATGAACAAATGAATTTTGGAATTTTGCTAAATGTACCATTTTAAGATAGTGAAGAGCTCTTTCTCTTCTCTCCTTCTTTGAAATTCCTGCCATCTTCATCCCAAACTCTACATTATCTATAACTTTCAACCAAGGAAATAAAGCAGATTCTTGAAACATAACAGCTCTATCAACACCTACTCCATTTATTTCTTTTTCATTTAAATATATCTTCCCTTCGCTTGGAGTTTCAAGGCCTGCGATTATATTTAAAAGTGTAGACTTTCCACAACCTGAAGGTCCAAGAAGACAGATGAACTCTCCTTTTTTAAAGGAAAGGTTTATATTATCTAAGGTATAGGTTTGCTTGTGCTTTGATATAAACTTTTTGTTAACCCCTTCAATTACTAAACTCAAATTAACTACCTCTTTCTTATTTTATTTCCGGCTTTCCATTTTCCTTGAGAACTTTATTTAATATATCTAGACTAAATAAATTCTTTAAATCTGGTTTTTCTCTTAAGAATCCAACGTCAACTGACAAGCCTACCATTTCCTCAATAGATTTTTTTTCTGGATTATTAGTTACTACAACTCTTTTAAAGGAGCTATCCAAAACTTCTTTTGGAAGAGGCTTTTTTGTTAGTTTGCCAAGCTCATCATTTATAGCACTTTTTGCACCTTCATTGTCTTTATTTATATAATCTGTTATATCAATATGAGCTTTTAAAAACTTTTCAATTACCTCTGGATGCTTTTTTATAAAGTCCTTTCTTGCCACAATAACTGCTGTTGAATACTGGCCTTCTCTCCAAACCTTATTGTAGTCAAGAACTAATTTGGCTCCTATCTCTTTTTCAAGCCTTGAACCCCATGGTTCTGGAACTAAAGCAGCATCAATTCTGCTTTGATCTAATAAAGTTTTTATATCTGGATTTTCAGCTTGAACTATTTCAACAGTTCCACCTTTTGTTTTATCCTTAAGTCCATTTTCTTTTAATAACGCTCTTAATGATAAATCTTGAGTATTTCCAAACTGAGGAATAGCCACTTTTTTACCTTGTAGGTCTTTAACTTCTTTGATATCAGCATCTTTTCTAGCAACTAACACTGCTCCTGCATCTGATGCTCCTGCAATAATCTGTATTTCACCTTTAGATTTTGTATATCCATTTATAGCAGGACCCGGTCCTATATATCCCATGTCTAATTCTCCCGCAAGAAGCGCCTCAATTTCCGCTGGACCTGCATTAAATTGTTTCCATTCAATAGGATATTTATCTCCTAATAATTTTTCGAATTGTCCTTGATTTTTACCGACCAATGCTTGTGAGTGTGTTATATTAGGGAAAAATCCAATTCTGATTTTTGTATTTTCACCACTGTTCTTATTGCTGCTCTTATCTGAAGAACATCCTATAAAACTTACAGCTGCAATAATAGCTATAAGATAAATACCTATATTTTTAAGTTTCATTTTTCATCCCCCTATAAAATTAAGTTTTACTTTATGAGATATTTGTTATCCTCTAAGTATGCTATTATTTTTTTTACACATTCATCTATAGATTGCTTATGTGAGTATATTGTTATCTCTGGATTTTCTGATTTTTCATATACTGAATCTATGCCAGTAAAATCCTT
Organism: Clostridium nitrophenolicum; assembly: GCF_055391695.1. Classification (NCBI taxonomy): domain Bacteria; kingdom Bacillati; phylum Bacillota; class Clostridia; order Eubacteriales; family Clostridiaceae; genus Clostridium; species Clostridium nitrophenolicum. Next base: position 2,569,617 of record NZ_AP042469.1, on the reverse strand, counting down.
TATTTTTCCTTCTCTTGCTTTTTTATATAAGCCTTTAGGATCCCTTTGTTCGCATATCTCCAAGTCGCAATCTATAAAAACCTCTATAAATCTATCCTTTACTAAATCTCTTACCTTCTGTCTATCTTCCTTAAAAGGTGATATAAAGGTTGTGATTGTTATAATACCTGCATCTACAAAAAGCCCTGAGAGCTCTCTTACTCTTCTAATATTTTCTATTCTATCTTCTCTAGAAAAACCTAAATCAGCATTTAATCCATGCCTTAAGTTATCACCATCAAGCATATAAGTCAGATAGCTTCTTCTATACAATTCTTTATTTAAAGCATCAGCAATAGTTGATTTGCCTGAGCCAGAGAGTCCGGTAAACCAGATTAATAAACCTTTTTGATTTAACAGCTCTTCTCTATGCTCTCTTTCAATACTTAAACTATGCCACACTATATTATTAGACTTATTTGTTTCCATAAAAACCCTGCTTCCTAACTAAATTATTTTTTAGATAAAAACTTGACATCGGAATTAAAATCATAGTAAAGCTTTGAGTTCCTATCTATAATTTCAAACTTCCTGATCAGTTCTTCTACCTTTATCCACTGCTCTTTTATGAACTCATCAAAATTTTCATTTTTATATTCATGAGCCAGAAGTGCTAATTCATATAAAAATTCTGGAACCTTCTTGGCAGGAATTTCTCCTTTTGCTTCACCTAGTTTAGTTTCGTCAACTCCTAAAGTGCCACCGTAATAAAGTTTATATGCTGGAACCATTCCATCTTCACCTCTGACAGCTTTGCCTGTAAATCCTATTTGTCCAATCTGGTGCTGTCCACAGGAGTTAGGACATCCTGAAATAAATATCTTAGGTAAAAGTTTCTTTATGTCTTCAGGTACATTTAAAAATCTCTCATATATTGCATTTGATAGACCTTGAGAATTACATAGACCAGTTCCACAAACTGCTACTCCTACACAAGATATAGTGCTTTCTATTTCTAATTGTGTTGCAAATGAATACACAATTTCTAACAGCTTATCTACATCCTTACCTTTTATATCTCTTATATAAAAGCCTTGAGTATTTGTAAGTCTTATAGAAGTGTCATATTCTAAAGTTCCAATATAATTTAATACCTTATTCAAATTCTCTGTTGTAATGTATCCATTTTGAGGATGAATATAAACTGAATAATATCCCTTTTGCTTTTGTTCTATGACTAACCTGCTTGATATACTAGAACTGCCATCCTCATGTTCGTATTCCTTATTTACTTCTTTTATGATTAAATCTAGATTTAATTGCTCTTTAGCTTTATTCACATAATATTTGAGTAGTTCTTTAAATTTGTCTTCACCTAGTCTATAGCGAATAAATCTTATTCTTGCTTTGCTTCTGTTTTCTCTATCTCCTTCAGCTTCAAAAAGTTCCTTCATTGCTTGAACATAGTAGAGAACATCTTTTTCATCAATGAAGTCCTCTATTTTTAATGCTGCTGTAGATGAACCTCCTAATCCCCCTGCTCCATATACCTGAAATCCTTTTTTATCATTCTCAACTTTTGCAACAAATCCCAAGTCTGCTATTGTAGCATAAGCAGTATCTAAGTTGTTGTTTGAAAATGAAACTTTATATTTTCTTGGTAGTTTAATTGCTGACGGATCTTTTAATAAATGCTCCGCAGTCTCCTCTGCATAGGGAGTAACATCAAAAATTTCATCTTTATCTACACCTGCAAGCGGTGAACATGCTACATTTCTTGCTGAATTTCCACCTGCTCCTAAGGAATTTATCCCTATCTCTAAAATCTCCTCCATAATGTTTGCCGTATTTTCTAATTCTACTGCATGAAATTGAATATCCTGTCTTGTTGTAAAATGTATTTTTCCATGGGAGTACTTATCAGCAATTTTGCTTACAGCCTGAAGCTGATCAGCAGTAATTATACCAGCAGGAGTTTTTATTCTAAGCATATACTTTTCTTTCTCTCGCTCTGCATAAACACCCATAACAGATCTTATGCCTTTAATATTAGGATCAATATTGCCATTTTTATAATCAGTTATCTTGCTTTTATAAAATTTAATTTCCTGTTTTATTCTTTCTAAAGTTTCCATACTTAGTGCCTCCAAATCTCTTTCTATTTCTGTTAAATGGCTGCTGCTGGATATCTTTGCTCTTCTATATTACATATCCTTACCTATTGGTTAAGCAGCAAGTTTTATAATTACTTGTTTATAAAAATAATTATTTGACTTCCTTATTAGATTACTATAACTAATTTTTAAAGACTTTATAGGAGTTAATAAATCTCCCATTATAGTATTTTTTCTGATACTTTTTTCTTTGCACTGCAATTTTAATTCCTCCTTTAAAATTGTTTTATAATTTTTTTTATTTAAAATAAAAAACCTCCTTATGCCTTAGACGCATAAAGAGGTTTTGTACAAACCAACCAATCTTTATCACCCAAAGCTTTTGCTTTGTTGGTATTAGCACCTTACACTAGCAGGTTGCTGTGGAGTCATCAAGCCAATCTCTCGTCCACTCTTGATAAATATTATTAAATTATCTAAGCCATAGTATAATTTAATAATACTTATCTGTCAATACTTACTTTTAAGTAATAAAAAAAACCCTCTGCCTCTGAAAAAATTCAGAGGCAGAAGGTTAACTTCCGCGGTCCCACTCTGGTTAGACAAAAAATGTCCATCTTTATTCTGATACTGACATACCATATCTCTGTAACGGGAGATTCCGTAAAAGCCTACTAATTTCGGTTTTATGCTCATAGGGGCACTTCAGATATATTTGCACATAAAGCTCTCTCAACCAAGGAGCCTCTCTCTGTCTGATCCATATAACTTACTTTTCCTATTCACAGCATTTATTCTTATAATTCCAATATATTTAATCGGATTTTAATTAGATTATAAATGATGCTTTAATAAAAATCAATATATTTTTTATATCAAATTATGCTAATTTTCGATCTTTTAACTCTATATAGGGTTTCTAATTAGAAACCCCATATAACATTATAAAGTCTACTTAAAAGATTTATTAGCCTAAATTTGATACGCTGATTCCATGCTTTTTTATTTTATTGTATAGAGTGTTCCGCTGCATTCCAAGTATTTCTGCGGCATGAGTAATATTACCTTTAAATATTTTTAAAACCTTTAAAATATGCTGTTTTTCAATATAGTCAAACTTTAAATGCTCTTTATTTAAATCTAATAGTTTTACTATTTTACAATCTTTTTCACTAAAATAACCTATAGGCATCATTTCTGCTTCTACAATAAGTTTAACTATATTTTTTAATTCTTCAACGTTTCCCGGCCAATTATAACTAAGCATTTTCCAGCTGTATTCTTGAGGTATAATAATATTATTCTTATTACATTTTTGGGCTTCTATCTTCATAAAATGCTCAGTAAGAACGGATATATCACTTTTTCTATTCCTAAGTGGTGGAAGATAAATAGGCAGTACATTTAATCGATAAAATAGATCTTTTCTTAAATTTCCTTTTTCAACTTCTTCTTTTAAATTTTTACTGCTTGATGTTATAATTCTTACGTCTACAGGTATAGGCCTATTGCTGCCAACTCTGGTTATAACACCTTCCTGAATCATTTTAAGTATTTTTGTTTGGGCACTTCTTGATAAATTCCCTACTTCTTCAATAAATATAGTACCACCATCAGCTAGTTCAAGCTTCCCTACATTAATTTCCTTTTTACCACTTATTGTGTCTTCATATTCATATCCAAAAAGCTCCGATTCAATAAGTGGTTTGAGAATTGAACTACAATTTACTTTTACAAAAGGACCATCCATTCTACTGCTGTAGTTGTGGATAGACTCTGCAAATAAATTTTTACCTGTCCCACTTTCTCCTGTAATAAGCACTGTTCCTTTATTATTAGATATCTTTTTAGCATATTCAATTGTACAAGTGATACTCTCTTCTTCACTAATTATTTTATCAAAGGTATAAAAAGCTTGATAGTTTTTGAATTTGTCACTAAAATTTCTGCTTTTGCTCAATTCTTCAAAAATATATACTATCTCAATTATATTGTCTTCTGTATTATATATTGGTTTTGCCATTAACCTATATTTAGAATTATTTAGTATACTTACTTCCATTGAAACACTTTTACTTAAATATATTTCTTTTATTATGTTATCCCAGTCCTTCACAACATCCTTAACTTTTAATGATTTTAATTGCTCCTCTGTAGCTCTGAATATTTCTAAAGCTTTTTTATTATAGGTTCTTATTTTTCCCTCTATATCAGATATAATTAAAGCTTTTGGGATTGCATCGAAAACTGTTTTTATGTGTTTATCTATTACGTATTGAATCTTGTTTAATCTTTGAATCTCAATCATTTTCTTAATAGAGCTGCAGGAAGACATAATCATACCTATGGTATGAGGATGGAACTTTACTGAAGTCCCTACAATGCTTAGAATTCCTATTATTAAGTCATTGTTATCTTTTATAGGAGCAGCAAAGGATGTCCATTTACTATAGGCCTTAATATAGTGTTCTGAGGATGAAATCATTGCAGGGCATTTGTTTTTTATTGCCATTCCTATAGAGTTTGTTCCAATGTTTTCTTCATCCATGTATGCACCAGGTATTATTTTCATATTAGAGATCTCAGCAACTATCTTCTCATCACCAATAACACTTAGTATGCAGCCATCACAGTCTGTAAGTATATAAAAAAATTCATCACACTCTGAATATTTAACCAAATTCTCCATATGAGGCAAAGCATTTATAATTAATTCTCTATTAATTACATATTTAATATTAAGTTCTATTTCATCTAGTATCTTTTTGCTAAAAACTTGTTCAGTATCAATGCCAATATTTCTGCATCTTTCATGAGAATTTTTAATATCTGATTCTTTAATCACTTCTATTACTCCTTTTACAAAGTATTAACTTTATTTGCTGCTTCTTCTTATTTTTATCAACTCTGCAGCTATGCTAATGGCTATTTCTTCTGGAGTTTGCGCTGAAATTTCCAGTCCTATAGGACAAAATACTCTGTCTAATTCCTCCTGAGTGTATCCCTCATCTTTTAACTGGCTGTAGATAAAGCTTCTTTTTGTCTTACTTCCTATCATACCTATATATTTAGCATTTGTTTCTAAGGCTTGTGCTAAAATATCTTTATCGTAAGCATGTCCTCTTGTTATTATCACTATATAACTTTGATCATTTATTTCTATATGTTTTAAAATATCATCAAAGGCAGAAAGTATGATGATTTTATCTGCGGTTTTAAATCTTTCTTTATTAGCAAACTCTCTCCTGTCATCTAAAACTACAATTTTAAAATCTAACATTTTCATAACCTCTGCTAATTTTTGAGATACATGTCCAGCACCAAATAGGTATACTGTTTCACAATTCATTACAGGTTCTATCAGGTATTTCTCCTTATTTGCCATAAGCACTTGCACTGTTACTTCCTTAAAATTTTCTCTAATCTTTTGAAATACTGGTTGGACTATATCACTTTCTTCCCCATAAAAATCAATTTCAGTGCAAATCCACTTGCAGCTATTATGAAAAATTTCATCTTTACTTTCTATTTTTGTTACTATTGAAAAATTTATTCCCTGTTTCCTTAAGTTAGATGACTTCTTATATATTTCTGCAATATTATTGTTCTCAGCATCAACATATTCCATTAGTACTTTTAATTCTCCGCCGCATACAATTTCTAGAGAGCTCCCACCTTCAGTTGACAAATCAAGGTTTTTAATTATAGATCTTTTGTTATCAAACACCTCTTTGGATAACTTAACTGTAAGAGCCTCAAATAGGCCTCCACCAATAGTGCCTATAATTGAATAATCCTCTTTTATTATCATTTTAGATCCTCGCTTACGAGGCGCTGAGCCATTTTTATGTAAAATAGTAGCTAAAACAAAATTTTCTCTTTTATCTATAAGCTCACTTGCTATATCATATATCTGAAACATGTATACCACCTCTAATAGCAATATTTTATATTTATACTATAAAATATTTATGTTATATTGTCCAATGTGTAAAATTAAATTAATGATTATTTTTTGAACATTGCGCATTATTTAAACATTTTTTATAATACTGTTGTTGTTTACATATAATATTTAGTAAGTTAAACTAGATATGTATAAAATATATAAAGTTCAACTGATTCAAATTAAACAGAAGTAGGTCGTTTTTATGATATTAAGTCCTTTAATTATATCTTTAAAAGTATCTTTAATTTCAACAATTTTTACATTAATTACTGGTGTCTTCTTAGCAAGAGTACTTACAAAGTATAATTTTAGAGGTAAGGATATATTAGAAGCTATAATAATTTTACCAATGGTACTTCCTCCCTCTGTAACAGGATATGGTTTGCTGATTTTATTAGGTAAAAAAGGCTTTATTGGAGAAGTACTTTATAATCTCTTTGGAGTACATTTAATATTTACCACTACAGCTGCTTGTATTGCTTCTTATATCGTTTCTTTACCATTAATGTATCAAAGTTGTAAGGCAGCTTTTACGAGCGTTGATAAAATATATGAAAACACTGCTAGAACTCTTGGTGCCAGTGAAGCTAGAGTATTCTTTAAAGTTACTTTACCTTTGGCTTATACTGGAATACTTAGTGGTACAATTCTTTCTTTTGCCAGAGCTTTAGGAGAATTTGGTGCTACACTTATGGTAGCTGGAAATATTCCTGGCAAAACACAGACAATTCCACTAGCTATATATTTTGCAGTTGAAGGTGGAGATACTAAAACTGCAAATATACTTTTCACTATTGTCTTGATATTTAGTTTTACTTTAATTTATGGACTAAACATGTGGACAAAGAAAAAGAATAATAATTAGTTTAAGGTGGAAATAATAAATGATTGACATTAAATTATTTAAAAAAATGAATTATTTTAATTTAGATGTTAGCTTTTCTATTGATAAAGAAGTTCTTGTTATTCAAGGTCCTTCAGGCTCAGGGAAAACAACAATATTAGATTGTATATGTGGAACTAAGGCTCCTGACGAAGGAGCTATAACAATGAATGGTAAGACAATTTTCTCCTCTAATAAAAAAATAAATATGAAAATTAAAGATAGAAATATTGGATATGTTTTTCAGAATTACGCTTTATTTCCTCACATGACTATAAAACAAAATATATCCTTTGGAACTAAATGCAAAAAACTAAAGGATTCTGATTACATAGATTACTTGATGAATGTATTTAACATTTATCATCTTGAAGATAGATACCCAAGTCAAATATCCGGCGGTGAAAAGCAAAGAGCTGCTTTAGCAAGAGCACTGGCGGTGAGACCTGAGATGCTACTTTTAGATGAACCTTTTTCTGCCTTAGATGTGAACACTAAAAATTCTGTGTATAAAGAATTTCTTCAATTAAAGAAGTTATGGAAAATTGATATTATATTAGTTACTCATAATCCAGAAGAGGCTCGTTTATTAGGAGATAGGATAATAAATATTGAATCCGGTAACATTTGTGATGTTGAAACTCCAAAACGTAACATAATTATGTAATTAAATATATATTTTACGCATCGATGCTTTTAATCAACTAACATTTTATTTCTACTAGAATACATTGTTCTAGTAAATTGATAACTTTACGAGGGGGAACTTGTATTGAGAAAAATATTAATTTCTGCAATGACGCTTTTAGCATTAATTTCCTTTACTGCCTGCGGTAAAACAGCAAATGAAGCTAATAAAAGTCCTGAAAAAAATATTACTATTTCTGCAGCCGCTAGCTTAAGAGATGCTTTAAACGAACTCAAACCAAAATATGAGCAAAAAAATAATGTGAAACTTACATTAAACTTTGGTTCTTCTGGAACCTTACAAAAACAAATAGAGCAAGGAGCTTCTGTGGATATTTTCATTTCTGCTGGTATGAAGCAAATGGATGATTTAAACGCTAAAAGCTTAATAGATAAGGATACTAAGAAAAATCTATTGAAAAATAAGCTAGTTCTAATAGTTTCTAATGATTATAAAGATAAGATTAAGAACATTAATGACGTAATAAACAATGACGTTAAAATATCCGTAGGAGAACCTGCTTCTGTTCCTGCAGGTCAATATACTAAAGAAACACTTACAAACTTAAATCAGTGGGATAAAATCAGTTCAAAAATAGTTTATGGTAAGGATGTAACTCAAGTAGCAACTTATGTTGAAAAAGGTGAAGCTGCTGCTGGCATAGTTTATAATTCTGATACTATAAGTCTAAAAAATTGCTCTATAGTTCAAGTTTTTGATGAAAAATTACATAAACCAATACTATATCCTGAAGCTGTTATATCCTCCAGTAAAAATAAAGATGAAGCTAAAAAGTTCTTAGAATACTTAAATTCAGAGGATGCTAAGGCTACATTTAAAAAATATGGTTTTGAAACTGTGGGTTAAAAATTCTATAAAATAAGCAATTTTGCTATCAATATTATAATTACAAAGAAAAGAGTCCTATTTAAGGCTCTTTTCTTTATAATTTTGTTCAAACCATCCTATTATATTTTTTATTCCATCTCCGTCATTTTCATCTTCAAGAATAAAGCTCCTTACTGCATTATCAGCTACACTTATATCTACTGCGATTAAACCATTGTCTTCTCCAACTATAATTGTTCCATCTTTTCTGGGATCATTTTTAGACCTAAATATCATTCCTTTAGTATTAAAATTGCTTTCAATTGCTCTTATATTTTCACACTCAAGAAAATCTTTTATTTTGCTTTTTAAATTACTCAATATTTTTTCAAAGTCATCTGGAGTAAACTTACTCATAATACCTCAACTCCTTCCATAAGTAATGTATTTTTCTATCTGTCTATATTTAGTTTCAAGTTAAATATATATTGTAGTTCTATCCATTGCTAACACTTTTTCTTTTAATCATTCTTATAATAGTTAGTATCATCCCAATGGCACAAATTGAAGCCGCAGCTATGTATACAATATTCATAGCATATATAAATACATCATGTCTTCCTGGTACAAAGCTAGTAACATTATATCCTATCTTTGCACTCATCCTGTTATAAAGCAGTGCTACTGAAAAAGCTATTCCAAAAACCATCCCCATATTTCTCACTAGAGCATTAACGCTTCCTGCTATTCCCAACTTATCGCGAGGCACAAGAGACATAACAATAGAATTATTAGGTGATTGAAATAATCCATTTCCTAAGCCTAATACTGCAACTCTAACCACTATATCAAAGTATGTTGAAGTTGTATTTAAAAATCCTACTAAAAGAAGACCAACTGTTGTTGCAAACAAGCCTAAAACAGTAAGAAGCTCGCTGCCTATTTTGTCTGAGAGATAACCACTTATAGGTGCAATGGTACCTGCACTTATTGGAAAAATCATCATTAGTATACCTGCTTTTCCCGGACTAATATTCATTATATATTCAAGATAAAATGGATGAATTATATTATTACAAAATATCGCCACAAAAGAAACAAAGGCACAAAATATGCTTAAATTAAATAGCTTATTATGAAACATTTTGAAGTCAAGCATTGGATGCTCCACCTGCTTTTCCACAAAGTAAAAAGAAACTAAAGCAACAATACTTATTACAAAGCTTATTATAATTTTGTAATTTCTCCACCCTAAGCTTTCTCCACTTAACATAGCCCAAAATAGTGATACAACAAAAATTATAAATATAATAGAACCTTTTAAATCAAAATGTATAGGTCCTTGAGATTTTTCATCTATAGGCAATATTTTTCTTCCTGCCAAATACCCAATTATTCCTATTGGAATATTTATTAAAAATATAGACTGCCAATTAAAAAATTCTACCATAATTCCTCCTATAGGAGGTCCAAGCATTGTACCTACAGCAACTGTAGTAGCGGAAAGTCCCAATGCCCTTCCTCTTTCATTTGGAGGAAATGTTGCTGCAATTATACCTTGATTCGATGACATAGTCATAGCAGCACCAATAGCCTGAATAATTCTAGAAAAAATTAAAAACCTTACAGTCCCTGATAGTCCACACAATAATGATCCAATTGTAAATATTAAAAAGCCATATTGATAAACTTTGCTTTTCCCTATTATGTCTGCCACTCTTCCAAAAATCAGCACAAAAGCTGAAACAACAATTAAATAGCTAGTAACAACCCACTGTATTTCATCTAATCCAACAGAAAGCTTAGAAGACATATCCGGGAGCGCTACATTTACAATGCTGCTATCTAGTGTAGCCATAAGGGTACCTAATAAAACTACCGTTAAGATAATCCATCTTCTTTTGTATATTTTTTGTTTTTCATCTTCACAGTTCATTTTTTCTTTAAACATATTAAGATATATGCTCCCTTCACTAGTAAAAAGTTTCTAAGCAAACTTTATATAATATTTTATTTAACTGCATTATATATAGACCTTTCTATTAATATTTTGCCCTATTTATAGCTTAATTATTTTTATGGTGTTATATATTTAAATGCTTAGAATTTTTTCCTATAAGATCTAACAAAGCCCTCTCTTACTCTTTTCTTTATCAACAAGTTTTAATAATCAGATAGTCTTTAATCTAAAATAAAACTACCCATTATTCATAGGTAGTTTTTTAAAATTAATATTCTTTAAGTTTTACTTCTATAAGTTCCTTAGCTACCGCTGGGTTAGCCTGACCTTTAGTAGCTTTCATTACCTGACCCATCAAGAATCCGGCAGCTTGAAGTTTTCCATTTTTATAATCTTCTATAGATTTAGGATTTGCAGATAAAATTTCATTTACAACCTTTTCTAAAACCTCTGATGAGCTTATCTGGCTTAATCCCTTTTCCTTTACTATATCTTCTGGATTTTTGCCGCTCATAAACATTTCATCAAATACTTCTTTAGCAGCAGTACCGCTTATTTTTCCTTCGTCAATAAGCTTTATAAGCCTATATAGTAACTGTGGTGCTAAAGTCATATCACCGCATTCCATTTCTTTTTCCTTTAATATTCTGAGCAAATCGCCTAAAATCCAATTTGATGCAGTTTTAGGGTCAGCTCCTTCTTTTACCACTCCCTCGTAGAATTCTCCAAGAGCCTTATCTCCTACAAGAATCTCCACTTCTTTTTCTCCTAATTTATATTCTTCTATAAATCTTTGTTTCTTTGCATGTGGAAGCTCTGGAATATGGCTTCTTATAGCGTCTATTTGTTCATCTTTTATTATAATTGGAGCTAAATCTGGATCTGGAAAGTATCTATAATCATCCGCATCTTCCTTAGATCTCATAGGAACTGTTCTTCCCTTTCCACTGTCCCATCTTCTTGTTTCTTGTTTTATTTTATGCTGCTCGCCATAAGTGTATAATTCTCTTTGACGTTTTTCTTCTTTTTCAAGAGCTTTTTGAAGCTCTCTAAAAGAGTTTATATTTTTAAGTTCTACTTTAGCATTTAATTTTTCTTCTCCTATAGCTCTTATTGAAATGTTTGCATCGCATCTCATTGAACCCTGTTCCATTCTACAGTCAGAAATCTCTGCATACTCTAAAATAGATTTTAATGCTTTAAGAAATGCTACTGCCTCCTGCGGTGAACGTAGATCTGGCTCAGTAACTATTTCTGCTAGTGGAACTCCTACACGGTTATAGTCTACTAATGAGAATGGCTCATCCTCAAGATGCACAAGTTTTCCAGCATCTTCTTCAATGTGTATTCTATTTAAACGAACTCTCTTTTTAACTCTATCTAATTCGAATTCTACATATCCACCTTTGCATATTGGCATGTCAAATTGAGATATCTGATATGCTTTTGGAAGATCTGGATAAAAGTAATTTTTCCTATCCATTTTGTTTAATTTATTTATTTCACAGTTTAATACTGTACCTGCCTTAACAGCAAGGTTAATTACTTCTTCGTTTAGAACTGGGAGTGTTCCCGGCAGTCCCAAACATATAGGACATGTGTGACTGTTAGGCTCTGCTCCAAATTCTGTGGAACAGTTACAAAATATTTTAGTCTTAGTGTGTAATTCAGCATGTATTTCAAGACCTATTATAGTTTCAAAGCTCATAATTAGGCTCCTTCCTTTTTAAGTTAATTTACTACATAAACAGGGTTCTAAATTTTAGCATCTTTATTTTCATTATTAAAATCAAAGTGTGTTTTAAGAGTAATTTCTACATCAATTCACTACTTAATTGCTAGTGCATCTATATTTAGCTCCTGCTCTAAGGCATAAGCAGCTTTTAATATTTTCTTTTCACCAAAATGTGGTCCAATAATTTGAACACCTATTGGAAGACCTTCACTGCTGAAGGCACATGGTATTGATATAGCAGGCACTCCAGCCAAGTTTATATTTACGGTATATATATCTGCTAAATACATCTCTAGTGGATTTGAACTCTTCTCCCCACTTGAAAATGGTAATATTGGTGAAGTAGGACTTAAAATCAAATCATAGCTTTCAAATACTTCTTTATACTGCTCTTGTATCTTCTTTCTGAGCTTTTGTGCTCTATTATAATAAGCATCATAATAACCTGAGGATAATACATAGGTTCCAAGCATTATTCTTCTCTTAACTTCTTTTCCAAAGCCTTCACTTCTGGACATTTCCATAAGTTCATCTACTGTTTCATAATTCTTAGCTCTGTACCCGTATCTTATTCCATCGTATCTAGAAAGATTTGAGCTAGCTTCTGCTGAGGATATTACATAGTAAGCTGAAAGACCTTCTTCTGTAATAGGCAGTGATATTTCCTCTACTACCGCTCCCATGCTTCTTAACTTTTCCATTGTATCTTTAACAGACTTTTCTATTTCACTATTAAGCCCTTTTCCAAAGAATTCTTTTGGAACTGCAATCTTTAATCCATCAACTCTGCCATCTAATGCGCTTAAATAGTCTTTTTCTACTTCTTTGTTATAACTAGTGCTATCCATTGAATCATGACCTGCAATTACTTCTAGCGTAAGTGCACAATCTCTAACGGTCTTTCCGAAGGGACCTATTTGATCAAGTGAAGACGCAAAAGCAACTAATCCAAATCTTGATACTAACCCATAGGTAGGTTTAAGACCTGCAATTCCACAGAAGGCTGCGGGCTGACGGATAGAGCCACCAGTATCAGATCCTAAAGATATTGGTGCTATCCCTGCTGCTACTACTGCGGCGGAACCACCTGATGAACCTCCTGGAACCCTTTTTAAATCCCAAGGATTTTTTGTCTTCTTAAATGCGGAATTTTCAGTGGAAGATCCCATTGCAAATTCATCCATATTTGTTTTTCCAATAATAACTGCATCTTCTTCTTTTAATTTTTTAACCACTGTAGCATCATAAGGTGGAATAAAATCTTCTAGCATTTTAGATGCACAGGTAGTTCTAATTCCGTCTGTACATATATTATCTTTTATAGCAATAGGCACCCCTGCTAATTTACCTACTTTTTCTCCCTTTTTGATTTTTTCATCAACAGCTCTTGCGGTTTTGAGCGCTTCTTCTTCACATAATGTTAAATATCCATCCACATCTTTATCTACTTCTTTTATTCTTTTAAATAATTCTATTACAACTTCTTCAGACGTAAATTTCTTTTCTTCTATACCTTTTTTTATCTCATAAGCTGTCATAGCTCCTATTCTCATAAGACTTCCTCCTGATTTTAATATTTAATTCTCTACTCAATTATCTTTGGAACTTCAATATAAGTTTCTCTTTTGCTTTTAACATTTTGAAACAGTTTTTCCTTATCTTCAAAGACTTTCTCTTCATCTTTTCTTATCACTGACTTCAAGCCTTCTCCCTTGGGATGTATATCTATGTCACTTAAATCAAATTTATCTATATATTCAAAATGTCCTAGAATTGCACCAAACTCTGCTGCCATTTTTTCTGCTTCTTCTTCCGTAAACTTTAATTTTGAAAGTTTAGCAATATATTTTACTTCATCAATACTAATCATTTTTCTTTCCTCCATTTCATTATTTGGGTTCTGCTAACGCAGTATGACGCAAAATATGCTATCATATTCACTTGTTATTTATTTGAATATTCCTAGGGTGTCATTCTTTTCATATCTCTTGGTAGTAACGTAGACTCTCTTATATTTTCTAGGTTTAATATTTTCATAGTTAATCTTTCAAGACCTATTGCAAATCCACCATGTGGCGGCATGCCATATCTAAAGTTTTCAATGTAGAAATCAAAGTCCTCAGGGTTTAATCCAAATTTTATAATGTTTTCTTTTAACATTTCATAGTCATGAATTCTTTGACCTCCTGTAGTTATTTCCAAACCTTTATATATTAAGTCAAAGCTTCTTGTCATTCCCTTACCATCAGGCATTGCATACATTGGCCTTTTGAGAGCAGGATACTCTGTAAGAAAAACAAAGTCACTTCCATAAGTTTCTTTTACATATTTTGAAAACAAAATTTCTCCTTCAGCATCTATATTTCCTACTGGGGACTTTTTGCCACACTTTTCTAATAATATTCTGTGAGCCTCTGAAAGAGGTATTCTAGGAATCTCAACTTTTTCTGGAAGCTCTATTTCATACATTTTTAACTCATTTGGACAAGTCTTTCTTAGATACTCAAATAGATATCTTATGAAACCTTCTTCTAAATCCATAACATCATTTTCATCCTTTATGAATCCCATCTCTACGTCAAGACTTACATACTCATTTAAATGTCTCCATGTGTTGTGAAGCTCAGCTCTATATGCGTGCCCTATCTCAAATACTCTTTCAAATCCAGCTCCTACCATCATCTGCTTATAAAATTGAGGACTTTGAGCTAAAAAGGCTCTGCGATCAAAGTAGTTTACAGTAAAGACTTCTGATCCACCTTCAGTACCTGTTCCTAATATTTTTGGTGTATGAATTTCTGAAAATTTCTCACCTCTTAAATAATCTCTGAAAGCTGTTACTATTTCTTCCTGAACTTTAAAGATTGCTCTTTTCTTTGGCGCTCTAAGACTTATGCCTCTGTGGTCTAATTCCGTTTCTAGGTGTACTTTTGTCTTCCCTTGATTAACTGCTATTGGAAGCATATCATAATAGGTTTTTCCTAAAACTTTTAAATCTTTAATTTGCAATTCAATTCCACCAGGTGCCTTAGGGTTTTCAACTTTAGTTCCTACTACTTCTACACTCATTTCTGCCTTCAACTCTTTAAGTGTTTCTTTATCTGCAACTAATTGAATTATTCCTGTTTTATCTCTAAGGTGTACAAAACCAAATTTTCCCAAATCATGAATTTTGTGTATCCATCCTCTTACTAAAACTTCATCACCATGAGCCTTTTTAACATCTTCTACATATACTCTTTCTTTTGACCCTACTTCTTCTTTTTTTACTAACATTTCCATAATCTTTACCTCCTAAATTTTTTATTTTTTCTTCACCAATATAAAAACGTCCCTGTATCTTAAAGATACAGGGACGAATACAATTCCGCGGTGCCACCCAAATTAGCATTAAAGCTCTCTCATGATATCAGCAAGCATGTTTTTATCGAAAATAAAATATTATTTTCATTCATTTTCAATAATATTCTGTACTTTAGCGTTTTTAGAAATAAAAAACGCCCTTATACCGTTATGGTATAGGGACGAATAATTTCCGTGGTGCCACCCTAGCTAGCTTTTAATAGCCATCTCAATTCAGTACAGATAATACATTGAAAAATCATGCTTTCTCGATACTTAGTCCTCATAACGCTGGACGCTGCGTCTAAGCCTACTCTTACAAATTTCGGTTAGCACTCTAGGGTGTTCTTCAATACAGTGTTCATATTCGGTTTCCACCATCCCGAATTCTCTTTAAATCCCGACTATATTTACTCTCCCTGTCATCGCTTTTCTGAAAATTCAACTTTATGTTATTTATTATAATCACAATATTAGTATACGTCAATACCCTATTTTAATAATTTTTTAATATCTTTGCTGATTTATTTATAATGAGTTATTACTATAACTTATTACATGATATTATATCAATAGAGTAAAGGTTACATTATAAAATTAATTTTTATTATATAATTTTTTTCATAGTTCTATTATCTTTATCTGGAGTTTTATTGTTGTTTTTATCCATTCTTAAGTACACTCCATTATAAAGTTAAGTTTTCCACAAAAAAGACTTTTATTCATGATTTCTATTAAAAAAGACTGTATTTCTATTACCAAAACAACAGTCTTTTCTAGATTATTAAATTTTCATTGCATATGACATAACAGCTACTCCAAAAGCACCGATAGCTAAAACATTTTCTATATTATTAATATTTATGCCTCCTATAGCTATAACAGGTATGTTAGCACTGCTGCATATTTTTGATAAAAAATCTATTCCCTTACCTTCTAGTCCAGGCTTACAATCTGTTTCAAATATGTTCCCTGCTATTAGGTAATCTGCACCTAACTTTTCCGCTTCCAAAGCTTCTTCATGTTTATGAATTGAAACGCCATAGATAAATTTGCGTTGCCCGCTTTGAATTCTCTTCTCCAATCCCATCTTTTCAGCTATATTTTTAAAAGCTTGAAAACTGCTATGAAAACCATCCGCTTTAATATCCATAGCCACGTCAATGTTTCCATTCACAATTAATGGAATATTATACTTTTGTGTAATGTTCCTAACACCTAAAGCAATATCTTTAAGCTCTTCATAATCCAAATCTTTTTCTCTTAGTATTACTCCATCGGCCCCCATTTTTGCACATCTTTCTATTACGTCGTAAATACTTCCTTCTCTTATGAGCTTCCTATTTGTTACTATATATATCTTTTTATTTCCTTTAAGTTGAAACATATTAAGTTCTTCTTTATAACCCTGCATTTAAGTCTCCCCAATCTTTAAACACTGGATTATATCCCTTTTTTATTATTACCTCTTTTATCTCTTCTACAGTTCTGTTATCTGCAATGTCAAATTGACCATCTCCCTTATCACCCTCTGAATGACCTCCAACTTCTGTAGAAACTCCTGCAGACATCTTAGTAACTCCAAGAAGAATAAAGTTGTCCCTAAAATCCTTGCTTTCTCTTGTGGTAATATTAATTCCCGCTCTCTGCAAGAATATTTTATAAGCTAAAGCTACTTGAACTACATTTTTATCTGTAACTTCAAATATATCCACAAAACTTCCTGCATGAGGCCTTATTCTAGGTACAGACATATTGATTTCTACGTCAGGATATATGTCCTGGATGTGCGCTCCATGAAGTCCAGAAAAGAATGCCTCACTTCTCCATTCATAAAGTCCCAGTAATGCTCCTACTCCAACAGAATGAATTTTGGCTCTACAAGCTCTATCAGGAGTTTCAAGTCTGTATTTATAGTCTTTTTTAGGTCCACTAATATGTACCTTATCGTATACTTTTTCGTTATATACTTCTTGATAAACTGTGAGACTGTCCACGCCAGCTTCAATAAGTTCTGCATACTCTTTTTCTTCTAATGGATATATTTCTATGCATATTGAACTAAAATATTTTTTTAGTATTTTTATACAATCTTTTATATATGATACTGGAGTGTAATATGAAGACTCACCAGTTAGAACTATTATATGCTTTAATCCAGTTGCTGCAATAGCTTTGGCCTCCTGTTCCACTTCCTCAAAAGCAAGCTTTTTTCTCGCAATTTTATTTTCAACGTTATATCCGCAGTAGGCACATCTATTTTCACAATAGTTAGCAATATATATAGGTGTGTATAGCACTATACTTTTTCCAAAATGCCTTAATGTAATATCTCTTGCCTTTTGTGCCATGGCTTCTAAGTAATTTTCAGCTTTTGGTGAAAGTAGTTTTAAAAAGTCCTCTTCATTTATCCTGTCCTTCGACAAAACTCTTTCAATGTCATTATTCGTCACTTTTTCAAAATAATTATTAAAATCAAAATCCTGAAACTTTCTTATTGTTTCATAAAAACCCATTTTTTCACTTCCTATCGTAAAAATCCTGTAAGAGGAGATGAGGCTTCTGCATATTCTCTTTGAACACCTAGTTTTGATAGATAAGCCATTCTGCCTGCTTGTACTGCGAATGAAAATGCTTTAGCCATTAACATTGGATCCCCGGCAGTAGCTATAGCTGTATTTACCAGCACTGCATCTGCTCCCATTTC
The DNA here is from genome assembly GCF_055391695.1 of Clostridium nitrophenolicum. Classification (NCBI taxonomy): domain Bacteria; kingdom Bacillati; phylum Bacillota; class Clostridia; order Eubacteriales; family Clostridiaceae; genus Clostridium; species Clostridium nitrophenolicum. The sequence continues at coordinate 2,551,432 of NZ_AP042469.1, read as the reverse complement.
CATAGCTTCCGCTGCCTCTGAAGGTCTTCCTATCCCAGCATCTACAACTATAGGTAATTTTATTTCATCGATTAAAATTCTAACCATCTCTTTTGTTCTTATGCCCCTATTTGTTCCTATAGGTGAACCTAAAGGCATTACTGCTGCTGCACCAGCATCGACTAGTCTCTTAGCATCCATTAAATCTGGATTCATATATGGAAGAACTACAAATCCTTCCTTGGCTAAAACTTCTGTAGCTTTTATTGTTTGAAGATTGTCTGGAAGAAGATATTTGTTATCAGAAATAACCTCTATCTTAACCCAATTGCCACAGCCAGCAGCCTTTCCCAATCTAGCAACTCTAATAGCCTCTTCTGCATTTCTTGCTCCTGAAGTATTAGGAAGTAGTATACAATCCTTGTTTATAAAATTTAATATATTTTCATCCTTTGAGTTTAAGTCCACTCTTCTTAATGCAACAGTAATAACCTGTGATTGTGAACTTTCTAAAACCTTACCTATCATTTCATTAGATGAGTACTTACCTGTACCTACAAATAATCTGCTATTTAATTCTGTGCCACCAATTATTAATTTATCCATGATAAAACCTCCATTTATTCTTCTCCTAATATGATTCTTAACACTGTATTTGCCTGATGATTTGCAGCTATGGCTACTCTAGGCGCCATAAGTCCACAGCCTGGTTTAGCTTCATTTTCTCCATCACCAACTAGATAAAAGTTCTCTTTTATCTTTTTAGTAACAATTGAATTGCTGGAAAAGTACCCTGCCATGCCGGAAGCTGCAACTATTTTCTTGTTTTTCATTTTACTTAACACTGTATTTACGAGCAGAGCTTTGGAAACTGGATTGTCAAAAGCCTCCACTATTATGTCTACGTCTTTAAAAGTTTCAATTATATTGTTCTCCTCAATAAAGATCTCCTTTTTTTCAATTTTAACGAAGGGATTGCAATCACTTATTATTTGCTCTAATGCGTCTGTTTTTTTCATACCCAAATGTTTTATAAAATACTGCTGCCTGTTTAAATTACTTGGCTCTACTACATCAAAGTCTATTAAAAGTAGTCTGCCAATTCCTATTCTTGCAAGTGACACAGCTATATTTGAACCAAGGCCACCTAGTCCCGCAATTCCTACGGAAGCTTGTTTTATTTTTTCATGGACAAAGGGTGTATGTCTTGACATAAGCATCGCTTCCATATCTTCTGCCTTAGGAATCTCACCTTTCTTTATAAAGACAACTTTATCATTTTCTTTTAGCTTATAATCTACTTTTATGATAAATCCATTATATACAATTACATCTGCATCTTTTTTGATACTTTCCTTGAGCTCAAAAACAGTAGTGTTATTCTCTATCTTATACTTTTTCTCATTTACAAAAATATTAATCACTTTAGCCACCTCCGACAAAACGGATTATTTCAACTTTAGATTCACTGGTTAGCTTTCTTGAAGTGAATTCATCTTTATTCAATATTTCTAAATCCACTTCTACTACGATCTTCTGACAATCTAGATTTAGAACCTTAAGTAATTCTGAAACTGTAGTACCTTCTTTTATATTCATTACTTCACCGTTTATAATCATTTAACTCCCTCCTTTTTGTCAAAATAAAAAGGAAAGCAAATAAATATATGCTTCCCTCATAACCTAATCTATTAGGATACTTAACACCTAAAATTGCGAATATTACTAAAATAAAAAATCACAAATTCGGAGAATTTGTGATAAAATACAGCTATCCCGTATCTCCCTACGTTGGCATTACCCAAATCAGGTTATGAGGGTAAGGAATAACATTCCACTCTCAGCCTATCTTTATAGGCTCCCCTTGATATAATATTAAATTGTTATCGATTTCTAAGTTTAATTTATCATAAACCATATTATAAATCAATAGCTATATACAATTGTAACCATCAATTATAATTAACAATATTACATTTTTTGTATATTTAATGAATTTTTATTGCATTAAGCTATGATATAATTGTATTATATTATTTGAAGTACAAAATGCTTAAATCTTTAATTTAACTAAGTATTACAAAATGGAGGATCTTTATGAGTTATAACAAAAATATGCTTCCTTATTTATCTGCTACTACTACATCTATTATATTTGGTTTAAGCTTTTTATTCTCTAAAAGAGCTTTAAATGTAGCGTCTCCTTTTTCGCTGCTTTCCTTTAGATTTTTAACTGCTTTTGTAATAATGACTTTACTTGTAACTTTTAAAGTTATCAAAGTAAACTATAAAAATAAGCCTGTAAAAAATTTATTTTTCTTAGCACTTATGGAGCCTGTAATTTATTTTATTTTTGAAACCTATGGAATTAAGTATTCATCATCATCTTTTGCAGGGATTATGATAGCGCTTATTCCTATAATCGTTACAATATTGGCTTCATATTTTCTTAAAGAAAAGTTTTCTAGCCTTCAATTATTTTTTATAATTCTGTCGGTATCAGGTGTCGCTTATATTGCCTTTATGAATAGTACAAATTCAGGAAGTACCGGCATAATTGGTATTGTGCTTCTTATAATTACAGTAATGGCCGCTGCAGTATTCAACATACTGTCAAGAAAGCTTTCCTCAAGTTTTACACCTATGGAAATAACCTATTTTATGATGGGTTTAGCGGCATTATTCTTTAATATAGTTTCAATAGGTGAACACATGATATACGGTACTTTTAGCAATTACCTTTTACCACTTAAGAGTAAGGATTTTATTATATCTATCTTTTATTTAGGAATTTTGTCTTCAGTTATTGCATTTTTCTTAGTAAACTTTACTCTCTCTAAAATTGAAGCTTCTAAATCAGCTGTATTTGCAAATCTTTCAACAATAGTGTCTATTGCTGCAGGAGTTATTATATTACATGAAGAGTTTAAATATTATCATATAATTGGTTCTATCATGATACTTATCGGAGTTTGGGGAACCAGCCGCTTTAGCTTTAAAGATGAAATTGTAGCTAAAGAAATTGAGGGGGTATAATAAGACGAGAATAGGCAATGCAGTGCCCCGCCGGCCACAGAAGTCATAGTTGAGAAAATACTGTTATCCTTTCTCACAAGAAAAACAAAAGATGATTGGCAGCCGAGCACAAAAGATATATTTTACTCAAACAGAGGCTATATCAAACAGAGGCTATAAAAGTTAGAATATACAGCCCTTGGATTCCTTATATTTTTTATTTGTAGCAATGAGATAGATTATCTCTAATATACAAAAGGTGTTAATGATAATTAATGCTATATACCATCCTAATTGTTTAAGTCTGGCAGCTCTCCATAGAGCTAATCCTTTCCAGACCACAGCCCAAATGATTAGAGGATAAAAAACATAGGGATTATTAAATATGAGTTGAATGTTATTAGGCAAAATATCAGCTCCTTTTTACATAATACCCATTAAATAGATTTTGCATATGTTTAAATTATTATTCGTGCCGCATATTTATTTGATTTGAGTGGAAGAGAAGCATATTGAAAATAAATGGATTTCTCCTCCTACTAAAGCTGCAAAAGTCATCTAACTAAACACTTTTTTAGTTAGATGACTTTTTCTAATAAACCATTTATGATCAATTTTCTTTTTGTGTGTTAAATTATATTGTAAGAAGACTTTTTACAGCTCTCTGTGCCCAAGTAGAATCTTTAAAAATAGCTCTTCCTACACCAATAAGATCTGCCTTCCGATCAGCTAACAGCTGTTCAGCAGCTTTTGCTTCCGTTATTCCGCCAGTTAGAATTACAGGAATTGAGATAACTTTCTTAGCAGACTCTGAAAGTTGTGCAAAATATCCCTGCTCACTACAACCTGGTATAACATATCCACAAAAACCACCAGAAATATCCAAAATATCTATTCCAGCTTTTTCAAATTCTTTAGCTGCAATTTGACTATCTTCTATAGTGCTTCCATCCTCCATATAATCGGAAGCTCCTAACCTCAAAAGAATAGGGAAATCATCACCTACAGCTTTGCGCACTGCTTCAATAACTTTAAGATGAATACGAATACGGTTATGAATGCTTCCACCATACTCATCTTGTCTCTTGTTAGTTAACGGAGAGAAGAATTGATTAAGCAGATATCCATGGGCAGAATGTATTTCCACTCCATCAAATCCAGCTTCCTTTGTACGGCGAGCTGCATCATGGAAGGCCTGAATAATATCATCAATTTCTTTATTTGTAAGTTCACGTGGTATATTTCCTTTACGTGGATTTATAACTGCTGAAGGGCCAACTGGCATTGTTCCTATAACTTCTTTTTCTGCTGCACTTCCAGCATGGTTGAGCTGCATAATAGCTTTTGAACCATTTTGATGAATAATATCAGCTAACTTTCGTAAACCTTCAATCATATTATCATCAGAAACAGAAAGCTGATTTTTGCTTGCTTTCCCTTCTGGAGTAATAAAACTGTGTTCAATTATAATTAAGGATATATTTCCTCCTTCAGATTTTTCCTTATAATAATCAAGAATATCTTGACTCACTTTTCCATCAGATTCGGCCTTTGCAGTAGCCATAGGTGGCATAACCAAGCGATTATCTAATCTTAACGTCCCCACTTGTAATGGTTTAAGCAAATATGACATAAGCATATCCTCCTTTTATTAAACTCTTCTTTTTATCATTTTATACTATTTAATATTATATATGTTAACATTTAAACACTAACATTTATATTAACTAAAAACAAGAATGCACTTTCTATATACATAGTTACAGAAAAGATACATATAAAATCAATAAAGAATTAAATCTATACTTGATGGTAAAGTACTGATTTAACTCTTTACTAGAAACTAAGTATTTTCTTTAAATCCTCATATCTAACATAAGCAAAAGTGCATCTTTCTGTGTATTCTTTGGCTTTACTACTATTGCCATTAAGATAACTCCAATGGAACCTAACAAGGAATTCTATAAAAATTTAAAATTACAATTAAACTGATTATATTTCTGGAAACCATATTTTCATCTCACGTTCAGCATTTTCTGCGCAATCAGAAGAATGAACAGCATTTTCGGATTTTGATACTGCAAATTGACCTCTTATGCTGCCCATATCCGCATCTAATGGATTGGTTGCTCCATTTATTTTCCTCACCAACTCAATAGCATTGTCTGCTTCTATAATTAAAGCACATACTTCACCTCTTGTAATAAAGTTAACAAGTTCTTTAAAGAATGCTTTATCTTTATGTTCAATATAATGACTTTCTGCAATTTCTATGGATGGCTTTATTATCTTTAAAGCTGATATGTGTAGTCCTTTTTTCTCATAAATAGAGATTATTTCACCCATTAATTTTCTCGCCATAGCATCTGGTTTAATAAGCACCAATGTTTTTTCCATTATATCATCCTTTCTATCATTGACAGACGTTTTTAGTAATATATTCCCAAAACACCCAACTATTATTCCTATTGCAAAACATGTTACATCAAATTTACTAATTATTTCAATATAATTAATTCGACAAATTACAACTATATCTAATAATATTCCACAATATGGTAGTCGTAATTGTAAAGGTTTTGTAAAATAATGAATAAGTTATCAAGAGTGGAAATACAATTTCGAGTATAGTAATTGATAGTTGTCTGATAAAAGACAAGCTTTGTTCAAGTTTGTGATTATTTGTCACATTTAATTCATGATAAGAATAAACATTCAATAAAGTATCTAAATATACAATTGAAGGGAGTGTTATGATTTAATTTTTCGGATATCTTTGTATGTTTATTTTTATAAAAACAAAAAGTTATATACTTTAGTATAGAAACATTAAAAAATAAAACTAAAGTCAGTAACTACTTGTATACATAGGGGGAAATTTAGCAATGAAGAAATGTTTTTCAGGAATTTTATGCCTGTTACTGTTATCCTATACTACGGTTCAAGGGACTATAGTTCAGGCAGCGGGAGTTTCAGTTGCACCAAGTTCTAGCGAAGTAATTATAACAAATAATGTAGGAAAAGCAGACACTATATATGTTACTGGTGTAATTGGTGGTGATATTGTAACCGTATATAATGCTTCGAGTGGTGGAAAAGTACTAGCTAAAAAAACTGTATCTAATCAAAAGACAGATATAACAATCCCTATTTCACAGCTTGGAAGTTCTGAGGGAAGTGTTTATATAACAGTTACTTCAGCTGGAATGACAGAAAGTAGCAGATCAGCAATTGGTTATTCTGCAGAAGGTCAATCTGAGGTGCCGCTAGCGGATAATATAAAAATTACAAATAATTCGGGGAAATCAGATACCATATATGTTTCTGGCCTTGCTCCTCGTGATGTTGTAAGGATATATACTGCAGCTACTGGTGGAAAATTACTGTGCGCTTCAACAATAGGTTCTAATAAAACAGATGCAACTATGTCTATTTCTCAACTAGGGATAAACGCTGGAAGTGTATATGCTGCAGTTACAACACAAGGAATGCATGAAAGCGATAGAGTAAAAATTGATTTTCCAGGGGAATTTCAGTCTGAAGCTCCATCCTCAAATAATATAAATATTACAAATAATTCAGGAAAGTCAGATACTATATATGTGTCCAGTCTTGCTGCTGGTGATAAAGTTAATGTATATAATGCAGCTACTGGTGGAAAATTATTATCTTCTTCAACAGTAGGTTCACAAAGAACTGAAGCAAAATTAACTATATCACAACTTGGAACTGCTGCTGGCAATATTTATGTTTCTGTAAAAAGCCCAGGATTATTAGAAAGCGCTAGAACTGAAGTAGGTTTTTCTGCAGAAGGTCAATCCGATATAATACAAGCAGATAATGTAACAATTACTAATAATTCCGGTAAGCCTGATACAGTATACGTTACTGGTCTTACCCAAGGAGATAAAGTAAATGTGTATAATGCTTCCACTGGTGGAAAATTGCTTGGATCAGCAGTGGCAACATCAGATTCCAGCGCAACAGTTCGTATAGGACAACTTGGAACTGCAACGGGAAGTGTCTACATTTCTATTATTACTCCAGGAATGCTTGAAAGTTCTAGAAAAAAAGTAATTTATTCTGCAGAATCTCAGTCTAATTCAGTAGATCCTGAGAATATAGTAGTTAACAATAATGCAGGAAAAGCAGATACTATATATGTATCTCCGTTAACCGCTGGTGACTTAGTAAAGATATATGATAGTGCTAATGGAGGTAATTTACTTGCATCTGCAACAGTATCTGATAGTGCTACAGATGTAACTATATCAGTGCCTCAACTTGGATCTGCAGCTGGAAGTGTTTATGTTTCTATAACTGGTAAAGGTAAGCTTGAAAGTAGTAGAGTACAAGTTGATTATTCTTCTGAGTCTAAGTCTGATTCATTAGATACAAATAATGTATCTATTACTAATAGATCAGGAAGTGCAGATACTGTTAGTGTAAATAATCTTTCTCAGAATGATGTTATAAAAGTATATGATTTAGCTAAAGGCGGAAATCTGCTTGGATCTGCTACAGTAGCCTCAGGTGAAACAAATGCAACAATATCTATTGCACAGCTTGGGACAATAGCTGGTAGTGTTTATGTCTCTCGAACCAGTTTAAATAAAGCTGAATGCGACAGAATAAAAATTGATTATTTAGCCGAAGCAAAATCCAGTGATCCTAAAGCAGAAAACATAATCGTTACTAATAATGCTGGAATGAATGACACTGTACAAATAACTGGACTTTCTTCCAATGATGTAGTAAAAGTCTATGATTCCGCTCAAGGCGGTACTGTACTTGGCTCTACAACTGTGGACAATTATCAAACAGAAGCGACAGTCTCAATTTCACAGCTTGGAAATGATGCAGGAAGTGTATATATTTCTGTAACTAGTACTAATAAAGGTGAAAGCGGCAGGACTCAAGTAGGATTTTCTGCAGAGTCTAAATCTAAATCACCAGAAGCTAATAAAATATCTATTATAAATAACGCAGGAATGGCTAGCACAGTAACAGTCGCTGGAGTTATCGGGAGTGATGTAGTAAAGGTATATGACTCTGCTCAAGGTGGTACCTTACTTGGCTCTGGAACCGTAGGAACATATGATACAGAAGCAACAATATCTGTTACACAACTTGGTTCTGAAGCAGGTAATGTGTTTATTTCTATTACTAGTAAAGGAAAGCTAGAAAGCGATAGAGTTCAAGCAGCATATTCTGCAAAGCTTGTAAGCAGCGCACCTAATGCCGCAAATATAATTGTTGAAAATAATGCAGGTATAAAAGATACTGTAAAGCTTGCAGGTCTTCAATCAAATGACGTAGTAAAAGTATACGATAGTGCACAAGGCGGTAATTTATTAGGTTCTGCCACAGTATCTGGAGATAGTATGGAAGCAATCGTGGCTATAACACAGCTTGGTGTTAGTTCTGGAACTATCTATGTATCTTTAACAAGTACAGGAAAGACAGAAAGCAGCAGAACTGCAGTACAATATAATGCTGAATCTCAATCTAATGATTTATCTGCTGGTGATATAAATATAGAAAATAATTCTGGAACATCTGACGTTATTACTGTTACAGGCGTAGCTGCTAACGATGTAGTTAAAGTTTATAGCTCTGAAGTAGGCGGAAGTTTACTTGGAACTGCAACAGTATCCAGTGGTAATTCTCAAGCTATCGTTACTATATCACAGCTTGGAACTAATGCTGGAAGCGTATATATTTCCGTAATAAGATCTGGAAAAACAGAAAGTAATAGGGTTAAAGCAGATTACCTTGCAGAGTCATCAGCACCTGTTATAGGAAATATATTTATTACAAACAATGCTGTAATCTCAGATACAGTGACAGTTAAAAGCCTAGCAGCTAATGATGTTGTTAAAGTTTATGATGCTGCACAAGGTGGTAATTTATTAGGTTATGCTGTTGTTCCAGCTAACAGTAATGAAGTTACTGTTACAATTTCACAGTTAACTACCGCTTCAGGAAGTGTGTATGTTTCCGTTACAAATTTCGGAAAGAGTGAAAGTAAAAGAACAAAAGCTGATTATATAGCAGAGCAAACATCAGCTGCTCTTTATCCAGGAAACGTTAGTATAGTGAATAATGCAGTTGGTACATCTGATGTAATAACAGTAAATAATCTATCATCAAATGATGTAATAAAAGTTTATGATGCAGCTACTGGTGGAAACCTAATTGGCACAGCAGTAGTTTCATCTAATGATACACAAACAACTATTACTATATCTCAACTTAGTACAAGTGCTGGAAGTGTGTACATCACAGTTACAAGTCTTGGTAAGATTGAAAGCAGTAGAACTAAAATTGATTATATTGCTGAAAATTAGAAGTTTAAGTTCACTTTAATATTACTTATTTAAAAACTACAAAAACCTTGTTTAGTATAAGCTTTGCTCAACTAGACAAGGTTTTTATCTATTACTTAGCGCATATTAGCTATTTAATTTTTTACTAAGTCAAATACAGCTCTAATTTCTCCTATCTCTTCTCCTATATTGTTCAAGTTTTTACCAACCCTATATTTTTGTAGTAATATACTTTCATTTTTATCTAAGACTCCTAAGTCCTCTATACATTTTATAACCGTTGGCCACACCGCCCTATAATTGCCGTCCTCTATTTTTATTGCTATTCCCAGGTCTCTATCTTTTATACCAATACAGTATACTGCTTCAGCTCCTAGCTTCCCTATAAGTTTACCCTTAGTATTTTTTATAAGTTCAGTACAGAAGCCATTTGTACCAGAAATCATTTCTGGAGCTTTATTCATGGCTTCAAACACACTGTTACAAGCATCCTTATATTCTTTTGATAAAGAATTTGCATTTGCTAACTTTGCAAAACCCAATGCCATATTATATAAGGGCATACCGTATACTGGTACAGTACACCCATCTATTCCTAAGTAAATTTCATCTTTATTTATTCCACAAATTTTTGCGGTAATACTCTTTAGCTCTCTTTGAATTGGGTGATTTTCTATATTATAATTATTAATGCTGTATCTTTTATGAATACATACTGCAAGCATTCCTGAATGTTTTCCAGAACAATCCGTATGTGTAGGCTGCAGCTTAGTATGATTCCATATAAGTTCTTCTGTATATTTAGGACTCAAAGACAATGTGGCTCCGCATAATAAATTATCAACTGAAAGTCCTATCTTATTTAATATTCCTTCTACTACTTTTCTATGAAAATCCTCTCCATAATGTGATGCGCACATTATGGCAAGCTCTTCCTCTGTAAAATTAAACCTATCTGCCGCTCCACTTAAAATTACATTTAATGTTTGAATAGGCTTAGCTGCTGAACGCATAAAACTAACTTTGTAGGGATCCCCAACGTGATACAACAGTTGCCCTTTACTGTCAACCACAGCTATATCACCTCTATGAATACTTTCAACCAAAGGCCCTCTGGTAACGTTTACAAGGACTTCCGACATACTAACCCTCCTTTTGGGTACACATTCTCTTAATTACAGCCAAACTCCACCTGAAGCCAAGAATTCTGTTTATATAATTATAATATTAAGTAGTTTGGTATATTCTCCTATAAAATTAAAAACTCTGTAATTTATAAACATTTCCTATTTTAGAATATTTAAGGTCTGTTTTATATATTAATGTATAGATATTATTAATTTTTGATGATAAATTGTCAAAAGTTATTTGGAGGTGTTTCTAATATATTCTATAAATTTTAATGGAAAACAGATAACATTCTCTAGTACTAACAATGCCTTTCATAATTATTGGCCCCATAGCGAAAATATAAAGGAGAAGAATATTGAATTTAATAGACTCTGTGCAGAAGCTTATAGAAATTCTGAAAAAATAATAATACAAGAAACTGATTATAGATTTAATGAAGAATTGATTATGTATAATGACTATCTTTTCTGCTTTATTTCTAGTAATTCTCATAAGATATTGTTTAATTATATGTACGCCAATGATTTATTTTTAAATAATACTTTCCCGAACCTAACCAAATATCAGATATCTAAAATTTATGATATCTCATCAAAAGAAGTTATAGGTAATGTTAAAATTACTCTTTATAATGGTACTAGTATTGTTTATAATGTGATTGCAAGCTTTGATGCCCTTTTAAGCTATTCTTCTATAAACAGTACAATACTGCATAACGGTTCAGCAGAAAAACTTCTCTTTAGAGATTTTTTATACGACCTGACTGTCTCTAGAGTTAATACTTCATCAATAGACTCTAATTTAGGCCTAACTATATCTTTGAGGGATTCTCCACATTTATTTAACTATTTATATTTTGATAATCTTATGATAATTACTAACTATCAAAAGAATATTTCATATTCATAGGACTCAAAGGCCGAAAGCTAACTTATCGACCGGATATATTTACAATCCTTTGTTACGTAAACATATCTCGACCTATAAGTTAGCTTTCTGGTTTCCCTATATTATTTTTATAATTGACAAGTTTAACTTTTGCTATGTTTTAAGTTAATGTTAGAAATTTACACTTCGGATAAATCAAAATACCTTTTGCTACTTTTTTTTAATTCTTTTAAACTATATAAAACCTTATAATCTTGGATTTTTATACTCTTTGATATTTGTTTAATAACATTTTCACAATAATCAGTGGTTTCTCCATGTACCATTGTAAAAAGATTATAAGGCCACCCATCAAAAGTTGGCCGCTGATAGCAATGGGTTACTTCTTTAAATAAACATATTGTCTTAGCAGCTTCTTCAATTCTATTTTCAGGTATTACCCATACCACCATTGCATTATACTTAAATCCTGCCTGCCTATGATGTAATATCCCTCCAACTCTTCTAAGAGCTCCTCTATTTTGAAGCTCTTTAACTTTATCTAATACCTCTTCTTCTGTAATACCCACTTCTTCTGCTATTTTTTTATACGGTTCCTTTACTAAAGGAATGTCTCCAGAAAGCTTACTAATAATAGTCTTTTCTATTGAATTAAACATCTTTTACCCCCCATTGATATGAAAAGTAGCTCTAATTTTAAAGAGTTTAACCGAAGGCAAATTAATTATTCTATTAATTTCTGCTTTAGATTTTATATCTCGTATAACTTCATCTACTTTTTCTTTTGACTGCGCTATTATTGTAAACCACATATTATAATGGTGATTTCTGATATAATTATGTGTCACTTCTTCATATTCATTAATTATTTCTGACACATCTCCAATTCTTTCTTCTGGAACACTAATTGCACATAAGGTACTCACATATCCTAATTTTTTCGAATCAAAAATGCCTCCTATTCTTCTTATGAAAGCTTCTCTTTTTAACTTTTCTAATCTACTTATAACCTCTTCTTCTGTAATTCCAAGTTTTTTACCTATAGTTAGAAATGGTCTTGACTCTACAGGCAGACCATTCTGAACTAAATTAAGCAGCTTCTTATCTATATTATCCATGTAACACCTCTATTGAATTTTTACATTGTAATGAGTTGCTATAGGGCTATAATCTAGAAAGTTACCTTTCGGATTTTTACCTCTATATTAATTATCCTCGTTATTAGAGTATTTACATATAGAGTCTCCAGCCATATAGTTGCCATCACTATAGTAAGCAGCTCTTGCCCTGCATCCTCCGCAGGAATTTTTATATTTGCAGTTTCCACAGCTGCCGCCATAATTAAGCGTTCTAAGCTCATTAAAAATCTCACTATTTTTCCAAATGTCGCTAAAAGGAACTTCTCTTACATTACCTGCAACTTTATTTAAATAAGCACAAGGCTGTACATCTCCTTTAGGGCTTATGATACAATAACTTGTTCCTGCCAGACACCCTTTGCTGAATCGTGTTTCTACACCTAGTTCTTTTGCTATTCTAACGAATTGAGGTGCACAAGTAGGTTTTATTTCTATATTAACTTCTTTCTGTTTAGACATAATGATTTTTAATAGCTCTTCATACTCCTCTTTACCAAGTGATTCATCTGCAATATCTTTACCTCTGCCAGTAGGAACTAAAAAAAATGGATAATGAGCAACTCCTCCCATAGCAGCAGTAAAATCTATTATATTTGTAACCTCATTTTTATTCCAATCCATAACTGTAGTATGAATTTGAAAAGGTAATCCTATATCTCTGCAGTTTTTCATCCCATACAGTGCATCTCTCCATGCGTTTTTATATCTTCTAAATTTATCATGCTTGTTTCCATTTAAGCTATCTAGACTTATTCCTACAGCTTTTAATCCACATTCTTTTAACTTTGATGCTACTTCTTTAGTGATAAGCGTACCATTTGTGCCTATAACCGGTCTTAAATTTAATTCATTGGCATAGGCTATAAGTTCAAATATATCTTCTCTAATCAACGGTTCTCCACCAGAAAAAATCATTATTTTAAAGCCTGCTTTAGAAATCTCTCTTATGAGCGCTTTTCCTTCTTCTGTGGTAAGTTCACCATTATTTTTTTCTCCTGCATCTCTATAACAATGCTCACAGTACATATTGCATTTATTTGTAATATTCCAAGACATTATCATTTTGTTCATTCCCCCTAATCACCTTAAAATGAAGTAAAATATTTCTTGTCAATTATACCCCTGTCTCTTTATCACTTAAGTAACAAGCGGGATCCGACTCCCAAAAGTCTCCACTTACAGCTTCTGCTCTTGCTCTGAAATTTCCATTACATATTGATAACCATTTACAGTTGCTGCATCTACCTTTTAATAAAGCTTTCCTATTCCTTAATCCTTCAATTATAGGATGTGAGTTATTTTTCCATATGTCGCTGAATTTACTATCTCTTATGTTACCGAAAGTATGCTGCCATGTAAATTGATCTGGATGAACATCACCCCTATAATCTATATTGCCAAAGGCCATACCTGATCTATTACCTCCATTCATACTGATTAAATTCAAGACCTTGGATGCTAATTCAGGATACTTTCTTTGTGATTGTAAATATATATATACTGCATCCGCATGATTATCTACAGTTAAAATTTCATATCCTTTTCCAAGCTCAATTGTTTTTTCAATTATTAAATCCATAGCAGCTCTTGTTTCTTCTTTTGTTATATCATCCTTTACCATTTCGCTTCCTCTTCCAGAATAGACAAGGTGATAAAAACACACTCTCGGTATTTTTTCTTCTTTAATAAGCCTAAAAATATCCTCAAGTTGGTCATAATTATGGCGATTTATAGTAAATCTAAGTCCTACCTTTTGACCTATTTCCAAGCAGTTTCTTATTCCACTTAAAGCCTTATCAAAGCTCCCTTTAGTTCTTCTAAAATCATCATGCCTCGATCCAATTCCATCTAAACTAACTCCAACATATCCTACATTCAAACTTTTTAATTTTTTACAAACATCTTTATCAAGTAATGTGCCATTTGTAGAAATGGTACTTCTTATATTGTTTTTATTTGAATGTTCTATTAACTCAAAGATATCACTTCGTATTAATGGCTCCCCACCAGAAAAAAGTATAACTGGTACTTTAAAATCACCTAAGTCTTCAATAAAATACTTAGCTTCCTCAGTACTTAATTCTCCATCATGTTTATTGCAATCTGAATCTGCATAGCAATGTAAACACTTTAAGTTGCAGGCCTTTGTGCAATTCCATACAACTACTGGGCCTCTGCCTGCACTTACTCCATATTTTTCATCTGAAGCACCTTTAGTATAACGAAGTTTGTCTCCAAAATTTTCAGAATCACATAACAGTTTTGTAACACTAATCATATTTAATTTTTATTGAGATAATTTATTAAACTAAACTATCTTCAATATAATCTCCTTTCTGTGCGAATACTTTCTACATTATACATTTTATTAGTAATTTTACACTTAAATACTAAAAAACAAAAGAAGTATTTAAAATATACTATTACCATTGGATAAATGGTAAATTATGAGTTATAATAAACTGGAATAAAGTGAAACTTAAGTTATATATAGATAGAAAGGACCGAAAGTTGACTTATACTCTGGTCTATGTTTCCAAGCTTCAATACGTTAAAAACTTTTAGTCAGTCTAAAGCTCAAATTTGAGAAAACCTAAGAATCTTCGATAAACTCGCTATGCTCAGACAATCGAATAATCTAAGGTTTTCTCAAATTCTCCGCTAAGACTGACACAAAGTTTTTAAAATGTACATTCAGCTTTGGAAACATATCCCTCTGTATAAGTCAACTTTCCAGCTAATTTATCTATATATTAAATCAAGAGGTGAAGAGATGTTAAATAGTGATTTACTAAACGGACCTAATCTAAGACTGACTTCCTTAAAGGAAGAAGACTTAAATACCTTTGAGAATTGGTACAATGATGTGAAATTTTTAAGACATTATGATATGATTGCAGCATTTCCTAAATCACAACCACAACTTTTAGAAATGCTTCAGGATATAAGAAATTCTAATGATAGATATATATTTGCAGTAAGAACAGTGGAAGAGAATAAATTTATAGGCGTTACTGGTTTTGAAAATATACTATGGAATAATGGAGTTGCTATTATTTATATAGGCATAGGAGATGATACCTTTAGGGGAAGAGGTTTCGGTAAAGAATCCTTAGCGCTGACTATGGAATTTGGATTCCAAGAATTGAATTTACATAGAATTCAGCTTAATGTTTTATCCTATAATGACCCAGCTATAAAACTTTATGAAAGCTTAGGTTTTAAAAGAGAAGGTGTTTATAGAGAGTTCATTCATAGAGATGGTAAAAGATATGACATGTACCTTTATGGAATTCTTCGCAGCGAATGGGAAAGTATGAATTCATAAGATAGCTATCTCTGACTTCAACTCCTAAAATAAAATCTACCAATTACAGTTTTTATCAATACCTAATTTTAAAAAATACTGAAAAAACAAGATAATGGATATATTATACATTTATGATATATCCATTATTTATATAATCTATGGATAACCTGTTAATAAATATTTCAACTTCAACTATTGTTGATTTTTAATAACAACTTCCGTTACAGTTGAATATTTCCGTGGTTTAATATTATCCATAATAATATCCGCGATATCATTAGGGTCCATTAATTTCTTAGTTTGTTCCTCTGAAAATACACCATCCCAAAACTCGGTTTTCATACCGCCCATGTATACAGCAAATACATTAATAGAAGTTTTTTTCAATTCTAGGGCTAGACTCTCTGTAAATCCCCTTACACCAAATTTACTTGCACAATAAACGGATTCTGTTATTTTTCCTTCTTTACCAGCTGTAGAAACAATATTTACAATTGTTCCTTCATTACGTTTTCTCATCCCTTTTAACACTTCTTGAGTGCAAAAAATTGTTCCTTTTAAATTAATATCAATCATTTGATGGATTGAATCTTCGCTCAAGTTCTCTGCATAATCAAAAAATCCAACACCAGCATTATTAATAAGTAAATGGATTGATCCTAAATCATCTTGTATAGATTGAATTATTTGGGTTACCATTTGTTTGGAAGTAACATCTACCTCATAAATAGAATAACTATGAGTTAAAGTTTTCGCCATTTGCTCAAGCTTTGATTTAGTCCGACCGAGTAAACATACGTGATAATCTAAATTGGAATATTTTTTGGCTAGTGCAGCGCCTAATCCACTGCCAGCGCCTGTTATAACCACAATATTTTTGCTCATATTCATCATCCTTTCTTATAGATTTTAAGAATTATAGGTTCTTAACTCATAAGTTAAGTTCTAAGTCTATAGACTTAGAACTCTTCACCTACTTCAAGCAATATCTCCTGCCCTCTCTCATGTATCTCTATAATATCTGAGGAACAGTTAGTCATCCTTTCTTTAAAGCTTTTTGTTATTTCCGGTTTATCCCCAAAGTGCATTGGTATAAAAAGTTTTGGTTTTACCTTTTCGATTAAGTATTCGCCTCCAAGGTAGTAGTATTCTTCTAACCTATGATCTACAGGAAAAAATGATATGTCCATATTTTCATTAGATAACTTTTCTACTTCTTTCTTAAAGGCTTTTTCCATAGCTGAATTTTCTTCATCACTATCTTCTTTCCAATGCCACCAATTTAGATCTCCGGCATGGAATATGGAAATTCCATCTACCTTTACTAAGAAGGATATTCCTATATCTGTAGATCCATATGCCTTTATCTCTATGTCATCAACCTCTATATTTCCACCTTCTGATATATAGATAACTTCAGGAAAATCATCATTTTTTTCTATATCAGTACTTAAAATGTATTTTATGCTAGGATTTATTTCTTTCCATGAAAATATAATTGGGTTAAAGTGATCAAAATGCGAGTGAGAAACAAACACCATGACGTTTTTTTCTGTTTGTAGTGCTTCTCTGCAAACCACACCATGCTGCAAAGTTCTTTTTTCACTATCATCATTAAAGTAATCAAAAATTAAAACATTAGATTTTGTTTCTATTATAAATCCATCATGATATAAATAGTGTATTTTTGCTTTATCCAAATTTAACTTCACCTCAAGATCATTTATACTACATTTTTATTTGGTAAAATTTCTGTCCAATATCCGTCTGGATCTGCTATAAAGTAAAGTCCCATTCCCTTATTTTCGTAGCATATACATCCCATATTTTTATGGTGCTCATATGCTTTATCGAAGTCATCTGTTGTTACAGCCATATGTATTTCGTTATCTCCTAAGTTATATGGCTCTTTTCTATCTGTAAGATATGTAAGCTCTAATGTATGACTGCTGCCTGCATCTTTTAAAAATACTAAAGTAAAGCTTCCATCTGGGGCATGATATCTTCTAACCTCCTCAAAGCCTAATGCCTCTTTATAGAAGTCTACACTCTTTTCAAGATCTAATACATTGATATTATTGTGTTCAAATTTAAATTTCATTTTTAACACCTCTTATTATTATTAAATTTAGTCAGTTTTATTAAATATCTAAAATGATATCTTTTAATTTTCTTTTTGGTACGTGGTGAACGGCTTTTTCATCTCTCCAATACTTAATATCTACTGATGGCTCTAGCTCTTCTAATACCACATCTTCCTTTGGTTTGCCGAGTGCAATTACCATAAGAATTTCATAATTGTCGCTAATATTAAGATCTTTTGCCAATCCTGCTCTATCAATGCTGCCAAACATGCAGCCACCTAATCCTTTTTCAACAGCTCCTAAGAGGATGCTCTGTGCAGCTATACCGTGGTCCCACCAACAATTTTTGCTTATATTCAAATCTTTAAGCACTATTACATATGCACTAGGCTTTTCTCCTTCTTCCGGACCATTCCAATCTTTTAGGTACCCAGCCCATCTAAGATGCTTGAATATTTTTTCATTCTTTACAATATCATTAGATAAAATATATTTTAATGGCTGCATATTTGTCCCAGATGAAGATAGTCTAGCAAGATCTATTAATTCTCTTAAGCTCTCCATACTTATATTATGTTCTTGATAAAACCTTCTATAAGTTCTGTTTTTCAAAACTAGTTCTCTAATCAATTTTTACACACCCCTTACAGTACCTTAGTTAAAACCACAACTAATAGTACAAAATTATTATTATCAAATATATTCTATATAACCATTATAGTTTTATATAAAAATTCTATTCAAGAAAGCACTTTTTTGTACTTAGGTTCCCTGTAGGTTACTATAATTGCCTTATTTACTATTTTCAAGGCAATCAATTAATGCTTGAAATGCCATGACATATCCCAAAAATCCAAATCCACAAATTTGCCCAACGCAAGCAGCGGCTGTAACAGATTTATGTCTAAATTCTTCTCTTGTATGTATATTGCTTAAATGCACCTCAACAGAAGGAATATTTACAGATTTTAAAGCATCATAAATAGCTATACTGTAGTGGGTATATGCTCCTGGATTAATCACTATACCATCATATTTTTCATTATATGCCCTTTGTATATAATTTATTATTTCCCCTTCAATATTACTTTGTACTATATCTAGTTCAAATTTTAATTCCTTAGACTTTTCTTTTAGCAGATTGCAGAGGTCTCCATAGTTTTTGTCACCATATATACCTTTTTCTCTTATACCAAGAAAGTTTAAGTTAGGCCCATTGATAACCAATATCTTCATTGTACTTTCTCCTTTTAGTTTAATGCTTTAACTATTTTTTCTATAACTTCATCAATATTACTATCATTTATAATTTGAAAATCACAGCACTCTTTATATATATTATATCTTTCTTTAAATAAATCGTAAATTTTATCTGCTCCTTGTTTTAAAAGAGGTCTTTTAGGAGTTTCTATGTTTTTTTTAATATCTTCTACAGGTCTGTCTATAAAAACTACTATTCCGTTTTTCTTTAACAATTTTATATTCTCTAGGTTTTTTATTACTCCTCCTCCTGTAGATATTATAACTTGCTTTTTCTCCCCTAATTCTCTGGCAGCTTCATTTTCTAATTGTCTAAAATACTCTTCGCCTTTTTCAAAAATTTGAGTAATTGTTTTTCCAGATTGTTTTTCTATATACCAATCCATATCAATAAATTCAACATTAAGTCTATTAGATAAAACCTTGCCTATTGTTGTTTTCCCACAACCAGGCATACCTATCAAAATAATATTCTTATTTAATTTATTCATTATTTTCACCTATCATAAGCTGTAGTTTTTTGTGTATTTTATTTACAACATTATCACTTATCTCTATTCCATGCCAAATTTCCTGAGCAGCAGCTGCTTGAGCAACTAACATATATAGTCCGTTTATTGTTTTTAAGTTTAACTCTCTTGCATCAGATAAAAATTTTGTTTCTAGAGGATTGTATATTATATCTACAGCTACTGAAAATTCTCTTAAAACCTCTTTGCTTACCGGACTGTTTTCTACATTGGGATACATACCGCATGGGGTACAATTTATGATTAAATCCTTATTTTTCAACTCATGTAATTGCTCGTAGGATATAACTTTAAAATCTCCTGAATTATTGGCCCTTTGAGGCTCTCTACTTACATATATAAGTTCCCCAATATTATTATCTATTAAATATTGAACTACCGCCTTAGATGCACCTCCAGTACCTAATATTACTGCACTTTTATTTGTAATATCTATTGCTGCTTTTTTTAATGTTTCACCAAAGCCATAATAATCTGTGTTATATCCAATTAACTTTCCATTTTTAAAATCTACTGTATTTACAGCTCCTATTCTTTCAGCCTCAGGAGATATCTCATTAAGATACTTAGTTATCTCCACTTTATATGGTATGGTAACAGTTACTCCTCTAGCTTCAAGAGCCTTAAGTCCTTCTACTGCTTTTTCTAAATTTTCTTTTTTAATTTCAAATAGATTATAGACTGCTTTTGGATCTATGCTTTCAAAAATCATGTTATGAATTTGCGGAGAAAAACTGTGGCCTAATTTCTCTCCTATAAGCCCGTAAAAATTACTCATTACCTTTTTGCACCTCACCTTACATTTCTTCTATCCTCATAATAATATATTACAAAAATTTTACTACATAATAAAGAAAAAACTCTAAAATATAAAAATAACGTAGAGTTTCACAGGGAAACCCTACGTTATCTTTATCTTCTCATATGTTTTAATATAATTATTACAAGTATCAAATCAGAGTTAGGCTCTAATCCTAAAATATTGCAATACCTACAGCAGTCAAAATATCTATATATACAGTGTCTGCATCCTTTCCTACGACCCATGTAATTCACCCCTTATACTTTTAGTTTATATACTATAAATAAAATTGTGATTAAAACTATAGTAAATTTATCTGTTCTTGCAAAAAAATACTTGCACCTTACCTTACGTCATGTGTTAAAATAGTCTAAGTAGAGGTGGTAAAATGTCCGAAAAGGAGAATACTTTATTCACTACAGGTGAATTTGCCAAAAAAGCTGGAGTTACTTTAAGAACTTTAAGATATTATGACAAAATAGGTTTATTAAAACCTAACTGTCACAATGATCTAGGTCATAGGTTATACAGCAAACAGGACTTTGGAAGACTACAAAAAATTTTAACATTAAAGTTCATAGGTCTTTCTCTAGATGATATTTCTAATATAATGAAGCAGGATATAAATGATCAAGACTTTAAAAAATCTTTAGAAATACAAAAGTCCATAATGGAAGAAAAAATACAGCATATACAAATGGTAATAAAATCAATAGATGAAACCGTCCATATGCTGGATAAGAGCAATGTATTAAATTGGGATAAATTTATAAATATAATTAATATAATAAACATAGATAAAAAGTGGTCTGAACAATACGAAAATGCTTCAAATCTAAAAGCAAGAATAAGAATTCATGAGCTTTTCAGTACTAATAAGCAAGGTTGGATGAACTGGTTTTTTGATCAAATGCAAGTTCCTGAAAATGCACATATACTAGAACTGGGCTGTGGTGATGGCAGCCTTTGGGAGAAAAATTTTAATTATATTCCTTCCAGCTGGAATATTACATTAACGGACTTTTCCAATGGAATGCTTAAAGATGCAAAAAAAAATTTAGGTGTTAAATCCCAAAGATTTAAATTTCAAATTGTAGATGCACAAAATATTCCCTTTAAAAGCTGTAGTTTTGATGTAGTAATAGCAAATCATATGCTGTATCATGTAACAGACAGAGAAAAGGCATTTTCTGAAATACATAGAGTTTTAAAACCAAATGGATATTTTTACGCTTCCACTGTTGGTAAAAATCACATGAAGGAAATGAGAGAAATTCTCTCAAGATTTAATTCTGAAAGCATAACTACAAAAAGTTGGGACTCTACTGAAAGTTTTCAGCTAGAAAATGGCTTGAGCCAGGTTTCAAAATGGTTTAAAGAGGTAAAACTAAATAGATACACTGATAGTTTAGTAGTTACCCATCCAATTCCTCTTATTGATTACATATTTTCTATGCCTGGAAACACAAAAGAAATATTTACTGATGAAAAACTCCAGCAGCTTATAGATTTTTTGCAAAAAGAAATTAAAGAAACTGGAGGAATATATATTACTAAAGACACAGGTTTTTTTCAAGGAAGAAAATAATAAAAGTTTAATAACGTAAAAATGAAAGGATTGATTATAATGAATAAAAAAATACCATTTTCACCACCAGATATAACTCAAGCAGAAATTGATGCAGTTGTTGAGGTTTTAAGATCAGGCTGGATTACTTCCGGACCTAAAACTGCTGAATTTGAAACAAAATTAGCAGAATATCTAGAAACTAACAAAGCTGTTGCATTAAATAGTGCTACTGCAGGCTTAGAGCTTATATTAAAAGTTTTTGATATAAAAGAGGGCGATGAAGTTATAACTACTCCTTATACTTATACTGCTACTGCAAGCGTTTCCTTGCATAGAGGTATCAAGCCAATATTTGTAGATGTTAAAAAAGATAGTTTCATAATAGATATAGAGAAAATAGCAGATGCTATTACTCCTAAAACAAAAGCAATTTATACTGTTGATTTTTCTGGAATACCTGTAGACTATGATGCAGTACGTGCTATGCTAAAATCTAAAAATCGTGAAGATATAATTTTTGTATCTGATTCATCACATGCTTTTGGTGCAAAATATAAAGGAAAAAGAGTGGGAGGTCAAGCAGACTTTCATATATTCTCCTTCCATGCAGTAAAGAACTTTACTACTGCTGAAGGTGGAGCTATAAGCTTTGGTGATAATAACTTTAAAGGAAAAGAAGATTTATATAAAGAATTTAAATTAGCTTCCTTACACGGTCAATCAAAGGATGCTCTTTCAAAGATGAAAGCTGGAGCTTGGCAATATGATATAGTAACAGATGGTTACAAGTGCAATCTTACAGACATGGCTTCTGCTATTGGCTTAGTGCAATTAACAAGATATGAAGATATGCTTGTAAAGCGTAAAGCTATATTTGATGTTTACTCTAAACATTTAGGTGAAAAGGATTGGGCTATACTTCCATTTGAAAGAGAAGGCGAAACTGTAACTTCTTATCACTTATATCCTTTACGTGTTAAGGGCTTTAATGAAGAACAGAGAGCTGAAGTTATAAAAACATTAGCTGACATGGATATAGCTACTAATGTTCACTTTATTCCGCTGCCAATGTTCACTCTTTATAAAAACCTTGGCTATAAGATAGAAGATTATCCAAATGCTTATGCACAATATGCTAATGAAATTTCTGTGCCACTATACTCACTTCTTACATTAGAAGATGCTGAGTATGTAGTTAAGGAACTTATTAAAGCAGTTGAAAAAGTTATGGCAAAATAAATTAAGTGAGGTACGTAAATATGAAAGTTAATTTTTATACATCTCAAAGAGAATATAATGAAAAAAAAGCAGAATTTGATAAAGCAATATTTGACGTAATAGAGAAAGGTAGTTTTATACTAGGACCTACTGTTACAAATTTTGAAGAGGAAATAAAAAAATATACTGGAGCTAAACACGCAATTGGTGTAGCTTCTGGTACAGATGCTTTGGTAATAGCTTCACACATTTTAGGCTTTACTTCTGGTAAAGAAGTTATTACTTCACCATTTACATTCTTGGCGTCAACTTCTTGTATAGCAAAGCATAATGCAAAACCTGTTTTTGTAGATATTGATGAAGAAACTTTTGAAATAGACACAACTAGAATAGAAGAAAAAATAACTTCAAATACAGCAGGAATTATACCAATTCACCTTTTCTCTCAAATGAATAACATGGATAGAATAATGGAAATATCCTCTAAGCACAATATAAGAGTTTTAGAAGATGCTGCTGAAGCTTTTGGTATGAGATGGAATGGCAAACACTCTGGTACTATTGGTGATATGGGTATATTCTCATTCTTCCCAACAAAAACCCTAGGCGGTTATGGTGACGGTGGTATGATAGTTACTAACGATGATAATCTAGCTCAAATGACTAAAATGTTCAGAGTTCATGGAGCTTCTAAAAAATATCATTATGACTATATAGGATATAACTCCAGACTTGATTCAATTCAAGCTGCTGTACTTTCAATTAAATTAAAGTATATAGACGAAGCTATTAAAAAGAGAGAAATTATTGCTAACTGGTATATGGATAAATTATCAGACTGTGAATACGTAAGATTCCCTAAGATTAAAGGACCTCAAAGCCCAGTATACTATGTATTTAATATACTAGCAGAAAAAAGAGATGAACTTGCTGACTTCTTAAAAGAAAATGAAATAGGTTACAGCATTTACTATCCAATACCACTTCATATGCAAAAATGCTTCAGCTATCTAGGACATAAGAAAGGTGATTTCCCTGTATCAGAAAAAATTTCAGAGGAAATTCTAGCCCTTCCAATCTACCCAGAAATAACTGAGGAAGAAGTAGATTTTGTATGTGAGACTATAAAGAAATTCTATAGAAAATAATATTCTTAGTTTATATAAACTTACAGTAGAATTAATTCTTGTTTTTTATACACTATAAGGTTTAAAACTAGAAAATTGACTTACACAAAGGGCTATGTTTCCAAAGCTAAAAGTTTTTAATGAACTGAAGTTTGGAAATATAGCCCGGGATGTAAGTCAATTTTCGGCCTTATAGCCCTATATCACAAAAGCAATTATCTTCCCCATCTTTATTTTTTGCAACATACATTGCCTTGTCAGCTTTTACTATTAATTCATCAATACTATCTCCATTCTTCGGATAAAAGCTAACTCCAATACTTAATGATATATTTATTTGTTTTTCATCATTTATGATTTTGTTTTTATTATTAATAATTCTCGAAACTATAGATTTATAATTATTAAAGCTTTTTATATCCGGTAATAATATTAAAAATTCATCTCCACCATATCTAGCAACTACGTCATTTTTTCTTGTAGCTTTCGTTAATATATCAGCAACTCTAACAAGAACTCTATCACCTACTTCATGTCCATATGTGTCATTTATGTTTTTAAATTTGTTGACATCTATAAACATCAATCCTAACAATTTGTTGTTTCTTTTGGCACCATCTAAAAATTTCTCAGCATATTTATAAAATAATGTTCTATTTGCAACACCTGTTAACTTATCATAATAAGCTAAATTTTTTATAATCTTTTCTTTTTCTTTTAATTCCTTATTTAATAGATACAAATCATGAACGTATTTTCTTAACTGTTCAATATGAAGAAATTGATTGGTTACATCAATAAACTCAAGAAGAATAACATTCCTGTCGTCACTTCTCAATTTACTTATTTTTAAATTTAATTTTTTATCAATGCTGATCAAATCCTTGTGCATAGCCGCCGAGAGAAACATTTTACATTCATTTTGCATTATATTTTGTATTAAATCTTTAAAATATTTTTTATTTAAGCCTGGTAAAACGCTATATATGTTCCTTTGAAGTACATTTTCCAATTTTATACCAGTCAAATATTCCATATAATTATTCCAATATAATATTTCATATTTTTCATTTAATACTATAGTTCCTTCGTCTATACAATCTAATGTATCACGTAATATTTTATCCATTAAAATCAGCTTCCATCATATATATTTTTTTCAATATCTCGTCTAAGAACTTTAATGTCAAATTAATTACAATAGCTCCTTCAATCTTTGAATCCTCTATATTAAAGGTTACATATAGCATTAAAATATATGCATATTCTTCATTTTCTATGAATTCTTCGATATCCATACTATTAAACACTTTTATTTCAGGTATCATATAATTAAACTTTATATTTATATAATTTCCAATTTCTCCAATAATAGAATTTAAAACTATGTTTCCTACCTCTTTTATAATATCAAAGTCTATATCTGTAAAATTCAAATCACAATATTCATCTTTGCTCTCCTCATGAAGACAAAGGTTTATAAAGTTTCTCATTTTATCGGCAGGAAAAATCAGGCTGGCTCTTCCAGCTGATCTTTCTTTGAAGGAAATTGAGGACACCATAATAGCGCCTTCTATAATATCATTAAAATATTTATCCAATTGAATTTTGTTATCTTTTATGTCCAATATCTCTATATCAGGTACATTTAACAATATTTTTTTATCAATTATTTCTGAAAGAATGCTAGCTGATTTACCAACACTTATATTGAATAATTCTTTTAACATATCTTTTCTTAGTGCAGTATCATTCATTTTAAATCATTCCTTATCATATCACATATAAGTTTTGCTTTTTCATCATTAAAAGGTTTATTTATAAATGACATTATACCTAATCCTTCTATCTCTTCTCTAACTCTTTTTTGTACGTCCGCAGAAGCTACAATTATTTTTGCATCAGCTTTAAACTCTTTTATTAACCCTATCATGTCATTTCCACTCATATTTGGCATCAATAAATCTACAAAGGCATAATCCGGATTAATTTTTTTGTATTCTTCTATTCCTTCTTGTCCATCATTTGCAAAATGAATATCAACATCTTCTAGATACTTTTTTATTAAATTGGCCATTATTCTTTGAGAAAAATTAGAATCATCAACAATCAAAATTTTTAACATAATGAATTCCTCTCTTCTATGTTTTAACTTTTATATAATAAATTCAAAAAAAATAACAATTAATTAATGTTAATTAATTAATTGTTGGCAGGGTGCACCACTAGCTCAAAATTCCCAAGGTGCCCACATAAAAGGAATTTTTCATTGCTTCCAACTTTTATAAAACTTTTAAATATATCTGAACTATTATATAAATACAAACAAAAACAATAATACAACTATTCATAATAATCAATGTAATTTTACTAAATAAAAGCAAAAAAATCAACATTTAATATTTAATGATGTAAATTCCATCATTGAATCATTTAATTATTTATGCTATTTCTATTATATTTCATAAGTTATCTTTAATATAACTTAAATCTAAGATAATTTCATATTTGTAATAAATAAAATCACTCCCTGCATTAATTTTGCATATTATTAGTATAAGGAGTGATTTATCATGTCTCACGATAAAACAAAATCTAATTATAGAAATATAGTTGCTGGTGTAGATGAGAAAGTTCCCACCGAAAATGGGAAATCGATAATAGCTATAAATTTTGATAATGCAGCTACTACTCCTCCACTTAATTCTGTTTTAGATGAAATAATGGATTTTTCAAAGTACTACTCATCAATTCACAGGGGGACAGGCTACAAATCCATATTTTCATCTAAAATTTATGAGGATTCTAGAAAAATTGTGTGCGATTTTGTTCACTGCGATTATCGTGAAAATACAGTTATTTATGTAAAAAACACTACTGAAGCTATAAATAAATTATCCTCTGCTGTTTCAACTATATATAAGGATTGTGTAATTCTAACAACAAGAATGGAGCATCACTCTAATGACTTACCTTGGAGAAATAAATTTAAAGTTGATTATATAGACGTAGATGATTTAGGAAAATTGAAAATAGATGATTTAGAAAGTAAGCTTAAAGAATATAATGGAAAGGTTAAGCTTGTATGCGTTACAGGGGCTTCCAACGTTACTGGCTATAAAAATCCAATATATAAAATAGCTAGCATCTGTCACAGTTATAATGCAAAAATATTGGTAGATGGAGCTCAACTAGTACCTCATTATCCTGTTCGCATGAAATCCTCACACAAGAAAAGATGCATAGACTTTCTCGCATTTTCAGCTCACAAAATGTATGCTCCTTTTGGTACAGGCGTTCTTATAGGGCCTAAGGAATTTTTTTCGCAGGCAGAACCAGATCATGTTGGTGGAGGTACTATAGATATAGTAACAGATGACTTTGTAACATGGGCAGATCCACCTGATAAAAATGAGGCAGGAACTCCAAATATCATGGGAGTTATAGCTTTAACCGCTTCTATTAAAACACTTAAACACCTAGGTATGAAGGATATAGATAAACAAGAACTGAACATTTACAACTATGCTTTAGGTAAACTGAGAGAAATACCAGAGGTTACTATTTACTGTGATACTAGTGATGATTGTGATAAAGTTGCCATATTACCTTTTAATATAGAGGGTATCTATCATGAAGTTACAGCTAAGGAGTTATCCAGAATATCAGGAATCGCAGTGCGAAGTGGCTGTTTTTGTGCACACCCATATATTAGAAGATTATTAAAAATTCCATTAGACGAAATGGAGCATTATCAAAAAAACAAAGATTCAAAACGTCCAGGAATGGTTAGACTTAGCTTCAGCTTTTACAATACCTACTCTGAGGTAGATGTATTAGTTAAGACAATAAAGAAAATTATAAAAAACAGATCTCATCTACAATAATAAAAATTTATATAAAAAAGGTATACAATTTTTTTGATGTATACCTTTCTTTTTATTATTCTATCTTTTTTCCATGAGAAGTTCTCTTAACTCCTCGAAATCTTCATTCCCATCTTTATTAAACCAAATTTTTAATTCCTTAGCTTTTCCTTTAAAAATACTTGTAAGTGTTAACTTTTTATTAAATGGAATATGTAAGTATCCCTGAATAATTATTGACTTTGCTGGTGCAAACTCTATGTGATGTAAATCCATATCTTCAAACATTATTTCATCATAAGATTCCTCCAAATTTTTATTAGTGAAACCTTTATTTTGAGCAATTCTCAATCTGTCTTCCAGCAGCATAGCATTCATATAGAGTCCTTTAAAAATTTTATTATTCTCCATGATTTCCCCTCCAAACCTTATTCTACTCCAGTTCTTATGCTATTTATACAGTTATCATGTATTTTCTTTTCTTCCATTGCCCTTGCTGTTTTTTCATAATTATAAGTGAATTCAACAATCTCACTCTCAACCTTTTCTTTATCTATATTTATTATTAAATAAGTGCCATTAGGTCTTCCAATCTTTGGCTTACCTATACTTCCATCATTTAACAAAAGTTTACTACCGTAAAACTTTTTATATGGTATGTGAGTGTGCGCACATACTAAAATATCCCCTTCAAATATTCCCATGACCTCTTCCGCTTCTCTAGAATCTTCCTTTAAATATTCATTTATTGTTCTTACACTTCCATGCACAAAGTGTATCTTCTTATTCTCAAATTCCAATACTATTTGTCTAGGCAGTGATCTTAAATATGCTCTATTTTCTTCTTTTAACTCTTTTGCTGCCCAAGGCATACAAAACTTATTTACTTCATTATCTCTTATGTAATTAAACTTTTCTTCCAAAACTGCTGCATCATAATTGCCTAATATGTTCATTATTCTTTGCTCTCTAATGAGTTCAACTACTTCATTGGGATAAGGTCCATATCCGACTAAGTCCCCTAAACAAACTATTGTGTCAACCTTTGATTTTTCAATACTTTCTAATGCAACTTTTAATGCTTCTAAATTACCATGTACATCTGAAATTACCGCTATTTTCATAGCTCCGCCTCCCATCTGTAGGTTATATTGTAAATTATACCACAAAACATCATTATAAATAGCAAAATTTTAGTTTTAGAATTAGCTATCTATGGAGAAATTAACTAGAAAGTTAACTTATATAAAGGGATATTAAGTTAACTTTCGGCCAAGTACCCCTATACTATTTTATATATTTTTTATATTTGAGAGGTTTGTTTTCCTCCCAAGGCTTGTATTTACTTGCAAATTCCACTCTTTCTTGAAAAGTTGGATGAGTATAGTTCCAAAGTTTATATACCACTCCTGTAGTTGGCAATATGAGACTTTCTTCATGAAGTTTAATAGTTGATGATATTGATGCCTCATTATCTCTTGTAAGTTCTAATTCAAATCTATCTGCTTCCATTTCCGTATATCTGGAATAAGCATTAGACAATGGTGTAGCCACAAATATAAAAATATTTACGAGCAATATTATAAGAGGAAGAGATGCTACATCATGAAGTTTAGTAAATTCAAATACCCCTCCAGATTTATCTAATATCCAAACTGCACTTTTATTAATTAAATAAAGAATTAATATACAGGAAGCTCCTGCAAAGATTATTGCCTTCCACACATGTCCCATTAGGTAGTGACCCATTTCATGAGCTACAATACATAACACTTCTCTTTGATTAAGATTTTTAATTGTTGTATCCCAAAGAACTATTCTTTTAGTATTAAGTACCCCTGTCATATAAGCATTCATTTCTTTTGTATCTACACTTTTATTTATCTGATAGACTTTACAATTCCCAATAGTTGTTTTACTTATTTCATCATAAATTTTCTGCTCCAGCACTGTATCTTGCATCTTTTCATATTTATTGAAAAGAGGATCAATATATACTGGTGAAATAAAAGTTACAAAAAATATTATTGGAATTATTAATATTCCTAACTGTAACCACCAATAGTCTGGCGACTTCCTAATTAGTAAATAAGGAATCCAAATGAATAGCGCACCTGACAGTATTCCAATACTATAACTCTTAAAAAAATCGCTAACCCATTTTCCAAAGGTTTGATTAGAAAGACCATAGGCATGTTTAAGCACATAACTACTGTAATAATCTAAAGGAATAGTCAATAGTGAGCTTATTGTATAGTACAATACAAAGTACAATATAATAGTTGTCAAAAGCATACTGCTTTTACTTTGTGCCCAATTTCTTATAGAACTTGAGAATCCAGAAAATATGAATACAGCTGGAATAATCATGCCTAAAATTATTCTTGTAACCCATACCGCTACTTTTTTTTGTTGATATTCTATAGACTTCTCTGATGGCTTGGCAATCTGGCTATAATCTCCGTTGTCCTTTCTGTACTCTGATGAATATGTATAGTTTTGAACTAAATTTTTATTATTTTGCTCTTCAGTAATTTTTACACTAAATAAAAATCCAATCATTAAACATATAAATATAATTATTGATACCGTAAGTTCCTTCTTCATTATTACCCCCATAAATGTCCTTGCTAGTATATTTTTAATATATGCTAGTTATCTTTTCTTTATCCTCATCATTCTCTCACATTTTATATATTATTATATTTTAAATATGAAACTCCTTCTCCTGTCGTCGAATAAGTACTCACTGAGTAAGCGATTCACTCCAAATCAGCACGCTGTGTAAGCAATCATCTCAAAATTACAGATTTTGGATGCCTGCTTAGACTTAAAATTATTAACAGTATGGAAGTTGTACAGCTATGAATACCACTAGTAAGCTGAGTACCAAAGAAAAGTATCTATATAAAATTTCAGCCCCATTAACCTATATATAAAGAATATTATATAGTAAAATGAAGATACTAAGATGAATTGACACTGTAATTATTAATTATACATTTATATATTATGTAAATTTAAAATACTTTGGAGGTGCTTAAAATATGACATTAAAAAATAGTATAGAAACTGCTACACTATCTCTTGGATGATTCTGGGGACCAGATGCCAAGTTTGGACATTTAAATGGGGTATTATCTACAAGAGTCGGTTACTGCGGAGGAAAAAAATTAAATCCAACTTATCGTGATTTAGGCGATCACACCGAAACAATACAAATAGACTTTGATATGGATAAGCTTTCTTATAAAGAAATTCTGGACATGTTTTGGAAAAATCATAACCCGACTAGACAGCCTTATTCTACACAGTATAAATCTGCTATATTTTACGCTAATGAATCTCAAAAATCTATGGCTTTAGATATGAAAAATGCTTTGGAAAATAATTTAAAAACTAAAATTTATACAGAAATTCTACCTCTGTCTACATTTTATTATGCAGAACTGTACCATCAAAAATATTACTTACAGCTTGAAACTGCATTATCTATGGAAATTAGAAACAAATATCCTTCAGCTAAGGAATTTATAAATTCTACAGAAGCTGCCCGCTTAAACTCTTATATTGCTGGTTACGGAACTGTAGAGGATATAAAGGATTCTGCGGCAAAATTTAATTGGGATAACCCTATTGTAAAGCTACTTTTATTAAATAATAAATCTTCAGATAACATTCTTAAATGTTAAGCTAAAATAAAATTATTGTAAATATAGAATTCATTAAATAAAAGTGACCTTAATAAATATACCTAAGGTCACTTTTACTTAAAATTTAATATCTAATCTAAGGGCTGATTTTTTTATAAACAGAATTCTTGGCTTTAGTAGAATGAAATAAGTTTCTTAATCTATTTTGTCACATCTCCATCTTTTGATTTTTCATTTTTCTTTAATGAACCTTTGTTTAGGAAATCCATAACTTTTACACCTGTCAATGCCTCTACTGCCTCAGGAAGCTGTGCCATAATATCAGTAACATAACCAGTGACTTTTGAAGCACCTTTTCCTTCTCCTGTACCACTATCAACAATAACAATCTTTTCAGTTTTGGATAATGGTTCAGAAATAGCCTTTGCAATTTCAGGTAATTTTTCTATAATCATTTGAGCCATAGCAGCATCATTATATAATTTAAATGCTTCTGCTTTTTTCATCATAGCCTCTGCTTCTGCTTTACCTTTTTCTCTTATTATATCTACTTCTGCCATACCTTGAAGTTTTAAAGCATCTGCCTTTGCCTTACCTTCTAGTTCAATTGATCTTGCTCTTGCTTCTGCATCCGCAATTTCCTTATATCTAACTGCATCTGCTGTTTGCACCTGTCTATATTTATCCGCTTCTGCTTGTTTCTTAACTGTAGCTTCAAGTTCTCTCTCTTTTCTAGCAGCCTCTTTTTCAGCAAGTTCAATCTCTTTTTCCTTCTTGGTAATTTCTACTTGAACTGTAGCATCTGCAAGTTCTTTTTCCTTCTGCTTTTTAGTGATCTCTACCTGCATCTGTGTTTCAGTAACTTCCTTCTTAACCTTATTAGATTCGATTTCATATGCCAGGTCTGATATAGCTTTGGCTTGCTCTTGCTCTTTTCTATACGCTTGTACTTTTAATTCCTTTTGTTTTACAGATTCAGCAATTTGAGTTTCTGATAAAATCCTAGCAGCCTCTCCTTCTCTAATTGCATCTGAGGTTTTAATTTTTGTTTCTTTTGCTGCATCTGCTTCTGCTATTTGAGCATCTCTTTTAACTGCCGCAATCCTTGGTTTTCCAAGAGCTTCTAAATAACCGTTTTTATCTGAAATATCCTTAATAGTTAAAACCTTTAACTCAAGTCCCATTTGTGCAAGGTCAATTGCTGCAACTTCCTGAACGTGAGATGCAAACATTTCCCTATCTTTATATATTTCTTCTACTGTCATTTTTGAAACAATTTCTCTAAGCTTACCTTCTAGGACATTCTTTGTTGTGTGTACAATAACTTGAAGAGTATGCTGCATTCCATTTGATGTATTAAATTGCTCTGCAGCAGATAAAATTGAATCAGTATCTGATTTTACCTTTACAACAGCAACTCCATCTGCTGCAATTCCTACTCCCTGACCGGTTAAAGCACCATCAATACTTATTTCAATCTCCATAT
Source organism: Clostridium nitrophenolicum (assembly GCF_055391695.1). Taxonomy (NCBI): domain Bacteria; kingdom Bacillati; phylum Bacillota; class Clostridia; order Eubacteriales; family Clostridiaceae; genus Clostridium; species Clostridium nitrophenolicum. Next base: position 2,518,045 of record NZ_AP042469.1, on the reverse strand, counting down.
TTTCTAGTGATATTTTGTCTGTCCTTTCTAACATTGGTATTACAAATCCACCACCACCAGTAATGACTCTCTTTTTAAGACCTGTAACAACCAATGCTTTGTCCTGAGGTACTCTTTTCCACATGGAGAAAACACCCAATGCTAAAAGTATAATGACCCCCACAATGATTACAGGAACAATCATAATTGACATGTCGAACATATTTCTCTCCCCTTTTTATTATATTTTTTATTTAATAAATTTTAATTTATTCATTTAAAGGTTGAACATAAAATACATTATTTTTAATTTCATATATAATTACATCTTCTCCTTGTAATATTGATTTTTTACCAATATGCTGTGCAGGCGCATTATATTTATTTCCGTTGACAATATATGATATAACTCCAAATCCATTTTCTAATATTGGAGATATAACTATAGCTTTCATTCCTATAAGCTTATCCTGGGAAACTGCACTTGTATTTTGTGCCTTATAAAGTGGTACTACTAGAAATTTATATAATATAAATGAAACCATAATACCGGAAACAACTGCCAATATAAATGTATATATTGCATTTAGTCCATAGTGGTTCCCCATAATTCCAGCACCACCAAATATAGTGATAAATGAAACTATAGTTATAGGTTTTAATGGGAAAACCGTGAGTGTATGTCCTGAACCTTGAGTATCAATATGAGTGTCAACATGTGTATCAATATGCCCCTCAATATGAATAAAATCAAATAAACCTCCTAATAAAAATGTTACCAAGGTGTATATAACCCCTACCCAAAAAACAATAGTATATACATGTTCCATAAAAAAACCCTCCTTCATACCCTATGTATAACATTTTTAGTTTTATTTTAAAATTATACTGATCATTACATAATATATATTTACTAAATGGCCATATAGATTATAAGTATGTTTGCTAATTGCAATACATAATACGTTATTCAATAACTTATTATGTATTGTACCTTATTATACCACGTATTACATTTAAATCAAATCCTTAATAGGTTGTATTGGGCAATCTATATAGGCAAACAATTAAATATTAGAATTAAGTTGTGTTTTCTAACTTACGCTCACTAATGCTAAATATCACTCTCTATATTATATTTATGAACATTGGCAATAAAATAGGCTAAAAACCCAGCTGTAACTGTACTTTTCTTTTTCCAAAATAATAAAACTGTTTTTTCCTTTTGAGAAAAAACAGTTTTATTTTGAAAATACAAACATTTTAAGTATTTAACTGTAAATTGCCACTGATATTACCTTTAAAATTTATTATGACACTTGTTCAAATTGTAAACTATATATAGAAGCATATATACCCTTTTTATGCATAAGCTGTTCGTGAGTTCCCGATTCTCTAATATCATCCTCTGTTAACACTAATATTTCATACGCATTTTTTAAATTGCACGCGAGACTCTTTCGTTTAACGAAATTGAGTGTACAGCACTTTCTGATAGATGAAATAGATTAAGCATCGGATTTAGAATATCTGAAATAGCAGGTTCTCCTATTCATCCTAAACATAATGATGCTAAAGTTATTCCTAGCTGACAGCGGATAAGTATGAATTCAAATCATTAGCAACCTTTAAAGTATGTTTTGCGTTTTTATTTCCTTCAAGTACTAATGTTTCTATCCTAGACTTTCGTACTTTTACCATTGCAAATTCTGTGGCAACAAAAAAAGCGTTCATAAATACAAGTAAAAATACAATAATAATATTTTTTTAGAAAACAAAGGATTCATATTAATAGCTAAACATGAGACTCTTCAATATTTTATTAAAAAAGGTCTACGTCATTTATGTTGCGCCTCAGCGTAATAAGTATAACGTAAACTTTTGCTTATTATATACTAATAATATTTTTCTACTTCAAAAACTTGTCAATAGCACTGTTCAACTTATTTAACGCTTCTTCATCATTATTTTTAGCAGCATCTATTATGCAATGATTTATGTGGTCTTGTAATATAATTTTTCCTACATTATTCAGTGCTGATTTAACTGCAGCTATCTGAATTAATATTTCACTGCACTCTTTTTCTTCTATACACATTCTTTTTATAGCTTCCGCATGTCCGATTATCCTTGATAATCTATTTATTATCTGCTTTTGGTTTGGATGGTTATGACTATGATTATCCATATTTAATTCTCCTTTAACCGTTAATCAATTTTAATATATTTCCATTTATCATTTAAAAATCTTAATAACAGTATTATACCTCTTATAACTATATCTAGGGAATAAGCTAACCAAATACCTACTAATCCAAGCTTAAATATTATGGCAAATAAATATCCAAATACAACTCGTATTCCCCATATTCCTATTAATGTAGAATACATTGGAAATTTAGTATCTCCTGCTCCTTGCAATGCACTAGATATAACCATTGTTAATGATAAAAATGGTTGAAATAATGCTATTATTCTTAATACTGATACAACTAATTCTTGTACTTCTTTATCGCTTGTAAATAATTTTGCTAAAAATGGTGCTGTAATAAAAAAGAAAATACCCATTATTACCATTAACATAGTTGATAAAATATTTGATATTAAAGCATATTTTTTTGCTTCTTCTGGTTTGTTTGCTCCAAGGTTATTTCCAACCAATGTGGCTGCTGCTACACCAAACCCCATAGCTGGAAGATAAGAATAACTTTCTATAGTCCCAGCAATATTATGGGCTACATAAGATGAAGTTCCCAAAGCTATAATCACCGAGCCATAAACCAATTGACCAGCTCTCATTATTAATTTTTCTATTCCAGCTGGAATACCTATTCTACTTATTGATAATAATAGTTTTTTATCTATTGACCATTTCACAAACATATTTAACTTTATAACCGTTTTCCCCTTACAAAGAGTAAGTAGAAGTATTATAACTGCAATCATTCGAGCAATAGTAGTAGCTAATCCACCACCTAATATTCCTAATCCTTTAAAGTTCCAAATACCAAATATTAAAATATAATTTAATACTATATTAATTAAATTTGCTACTGTTGTAACTACCATTGGAGTCTTTGTATCTCCTGCTCCTCTTAAAGCACTTGATAGTACTAACATTAAAGATAAAAATACTGATGGTACAGCAACAGCCATGAAATAAGGCAACGCATATACTAGAACCTCTGACTCAGCACCTAATACTGTTAAAATAGGTTTTGCAAAAATATAACTAATACCACCTAGTACTAAACTAATTACTACTGTTAATATTATAGATTGCTTAACTGTATCAGCAGCTTTCTCTGTTTGATTTAACCCTATGTTTCTTGAAACAATGGCAGTTGTCCCAACTCCTACAGCAGTGAAAAATGCAATGTATATATTCATTATAAGGTTAGTAATACCTACACCTGCGATAGCATTAGAATCTAATTTTCCAGCAAAATACGTATCAGTTGTTCCAAGAAAAATTTGTAAAATATTTTCTATTATTACTGGTATTGCAAGAGGCATAATTATCTTAATCGTCTGTATATCAAAATAGTTTTTTAAAATATTACTTTTTTTTATTTTAACCATATCGTCTCCTCCCATCTACAATATCCCCCGCAGGGGGATATTTAAATTATAAATCTTCTCTATGATTATTGTCAATTTATTACTATATAACTTAGATATGTTATAAACTAAAATTACATTAATTTGTTTGAATAAGACTTTATTATATTACCTAAATATCATAACGATTAGGTATTTAACAAAAAAATAAAAAGAGCATTTCTGCTCTTGATGTTTCATAATATATTACAATTGTGTATAAGCGAACCATTATTTCTGTGATAATTTACCTAAAAGAATAGCGTTATAAGTTCATAAGAATATGTATATAAGAATGTTTTACTTAATCCTGCTCTGTGACATATATAAGTTCAAAAACTCCTATGATTTTATTCTTAACCCATTTGTTATCATATAACCTTATTCTAACTATCTAAATATAAGGGAAAGCTTATATACACTTTGATACCATATCTTAATTGATTCATTTTCTCTTAAAAGCATATTTAGCTAATAGTATAGCCATAAGCACTGCTATACCCATGATTATAGTGTAATTTTTTATTACATTTATCAAAGTCACTCCATATAAACTTATAATAATTCCCTGAGGAATATATCGTATTGCTCTACTAAGTACTGCTGATGTAATGAACTTTATAAAGTTAACCTTAAATATACCTGCTGAAAGCACATAGGCTTCATATGGGATTGGCGTAAAAGCAGATGTTAAAATAGCCAAAAATGCATTCTTATTATATTTATCCTCAATCTTTTCTAAATTCTCTTCGGATATTAACTTTTTTAGAATATTCCTTCCTATGCTTTTACCCACTATATACCCTATAACAGAACCAACTGCAGAGAAAATTACTAAAATTAAAGAATACAAAAATGCTCTTTTAGTATTTGTAATAACAATTGGAATAAATACTACCTCCATAGGAAGTGGCATAAAAATTGGCTCGATTAAAGCAGCTATTATAATCCCTAAAATTCCATAGTTTATTAAAAAACTTACCATATCACTTAACTCCTTAACGTAGTATCTTTAAATCCTTAGAAACTCTTAAGTTTTACTCATATTTTTAATTACTTCCTTAAATTAAAGTTTACATAAGATCAGTTAAAATATTCCTATGCAAAAAAGCATGAGACATCTTAATAACTTTTAAGCTTACTACTTATTCAAACGTAGTTCACGATAGGTTATAGAATAAAAATAGTTAGTTTTATCTATAATAATTGTTAAACTAAAAATATAACATTTGTATGTATCTACTAAATAAATAATATAACTTCTTCATAATTTCTTCATATGCATTAATTACAATAATACTATCGAAACGACTGTTAATTTCAAGAAAGGATGATATTAATGTTTAAATCTAAATACTTCAAAGCATTGAGTACTATAACTGCACTAACTTTGGTTTTATCTGGTTGTGGTAATACAAATAAAAATCAAACTAATAAGCAAAATGAACAACCCCCTAACCAGACCAAGGTAGAACAAAGAACTTCCTATTATTATACTGCAAATGAAGGTGGAAGTATTTCAAAAATAGATTCTAAAACAAACAAAGTATTAGAAACTATCAAAGTAGATGGTGCTCCACATAATGTGCAAGTTTCACCAGATGGCAAAATAGCAGCTGCTACCTCAGCTGTCATGATGGAGAAAGGTAAAACTGAACATGGTACGATGAGTATGAATGGATCAGCACTATTTTATGATGTTGAAACTAATAAACTTATTAAAAAAGTAGAAGTAGGTAAGCACCCTGCTCACATAGTATTTACATCCGATGGTAAATATGTATTAATAACAAACAACGAAGACAACAATGTATCAGTAATTGATATAAAAGATTATAACGTAGTTGGTAAAATTTCTACTGGTAATGGTCCTCATGGCTTCCGTGTCTCCAAAGATAGTAAGTTCGCTTATGTAGCTAATATGAATGAAGATACTATAAGTGTTTTGGATATTACAAACTTTAAAGAAGTAAAGAAAATTAAAGTCGGAAAAACTCCTGTAACTACTGGTATAACAAGCGATGGTAAAACCCTTTTAGCAACTGTAAACAGTGAAAATGCTTTAGCAATAATCGACCTTTCTACAGATAAAGTTGAAAAAATACCTGTAGGCGTGGGACCAGCGCAGGTTTACATTCAACCAGATGATAAATTTGCTTTCGTAGCAAATCAAGGTACTGAAGATAAACCTTCAAATACTGTAAGTAAGATTGATTTAGTTACAAAAAAAGTTGTAGCTACAATAGAAACTGGTAAGGGTGCCCATGGAGTAGTAACAAGTGCTGATAATAAGTTTATTTATGTAACTAATATGTACGATAATACTGTTAGTGTAATTGATAATACTAGTAATAAAGTAATAGCAACAGTTGCAGTAGACAAAACACCTAATGGCATAAGCTATAGATAATAAAATATTGAGCTTTTTACTTTAGTTAAAAATTAACTCAGCACCCTTAAAGTGCTGAGTTTTCACTTTAATCTTTACATTTATATCTCGAATTACATTATCTTGAATGTAAGTTAAATACTCTTTATCAAATATAAAGAGGCTAAAACTTTTGAAATATAAAGACATCCTATTAGTAACTTATTAATAGGCAAAATTTACGCCATTTCAATATCTTAAGTTAATTATTTATTATTCTTTTCTAGTTCTTTTACCTTTTTAATAGCATTATAGGCATCTATAAGTCCATACCCAGATTGTTGATCTTTACCTTTATACATAATATCCTTAGCAGTACTATCTAAAATATCTTCCATTTGACTTGGAGATAACTGAGGATTTTCAGCCTTGATCATAGCTGCAATACCTGATACCACTGGTGCCGCCATGCTTGTCCCACTCCATGCCTCATAACCACCTGGAACCGTACTTAGTATACTTACACCAGGTGCAGCAACTTTTATAGAGTTGCCATAGTCAGAGAAATAAGCCTTTTTATAATTATAGTTCATTGCAGCTACCGTAAATGCACCATCACCAGCTGGACTAAAATTATCGCTGTTTTCATTATCATTACCAGAAGCAGCTACTACAAATACACCTTTACTCTTAGCATAGTTTATTGCATCTGCAATTAATTTACTTTTAGATTTGATTCCAAAACTTAAATTAATTACGTCGGCACCCTTATCTACTGCATATACTATACCTTTAGCGATGTCGTCCGTTACTCCCTCTCCATTTTTATCAAGTACCTTTACTGGAATAATCTTAACATCTAGCTTTCCAGCTATGCCTGCTATATCCACTTTATTATTTGCTTCAGCAGCAATAATTCCTGATACATGAGTTCCATGACCATTATAGTCCATTAAATCGTAATTGTTATCTACAAAGTTATATCCCTCATCTGTTAATACTCTATTTTTTAAATCAGGATGCGTATAATCTACTCCTGTATCTAAAACTGCTACTTTCACTTCTCTTTTCTGATTTATTAAAGCCCATGCTTTATCAGCTTGTGTATACGAAATGTCCCATTCGTATTTTGCACCTGGGTCATTCACAGCATTGCTAGTATTCTCGTTTATCTCTCCTAATTTAAAATCTTTTTTTACAGGTGTTCTTTGTATTGGTTTAACAATCTCTATATTTTGGGGTGCTTCGATTATTTGAATTTCTCTTATATTATGAATTTTGTCTAGAATATCTTGCTCTTGCATATTATGTGATATTAAGATATATTTTCCATTAGACAATTGTACAATCTGAATATGTCTTAATCGGCTTAGAAAGTTATTAGAATCTACCTTTATTGATACCTTTTCTAGATTATTAATACTATTGGAGTTATTGTCATATCTAAGATTATTTATATTATTTTTTATATCTGCATAAGTAAATAACGAACTTAATACAAGTACTACTGATGCTGTTGTTATCCCTGCAATGACTCTTTTTACCATAGAAAGTCCTCCTTTAGGTTTATACTGCTAATGAATTAATATTTGTTACTTGTGAGTATTTACATCATTGGTAATCTCTACTAAACTTATTATTATAAACCTATAATACATAATAATTATGTAGATGTTATGTAGATTGTTTTAGTTTATAATTATTTAACAGTTGATTTTTTACTATATATTTTAAATTAGGATATAAGAAAACAGTCTCCTTCATATCGAAAAAGACTGCTTTAGTTAAAAAGTATTAAGCTTTAGTATAAACATTTGCTATAAATAAATTTCTCATCTATTTTAATCACTTATTACATTTTCACGCTCTCAACTAATAGATTATCTAATCAAGTCTGGATTTAACATGCCAAATACCATAGCTATATGTGCAACTACGAGAAAACCAGATATAAGTTTATAGTGAAGTTTCGCTTTATTCTCTTCTGACTTACTTTTGAAAATTACTTCTAATTCCATAAGAGCTATAGGTAATAGAAAAATCACCCCACTTAAATATGAACCTACTGCCAAAACATCTACCCAAGTGTTCCACTCACCATTTATTGTTAATGGAATAACTGCTGTCTTAAATAAATAAACGAATATACCTGTGAAGTAAAATCCACATATTATTCCTGCAAGTTTGCTTATTTTCTTAACAGTACCATCTTTTTGTCTACTATAAATTATAAATAACTCTGATATAGTTAATGTTTCTGCCAGAATAACTGGTATTGCCATAAAAATAATTAAGTTCCATGGTTGATTACTTGCTAATAAACCCATATAATGTGTCATACTGTTCATATTATGTTGTGCTTACGAGATGATAAACGTAAGCTTCTCCTTTTCCTTGCTTTATTTTATTTATAATAATCGTTACTTAAAACAATTTACTTAATTTTGATATGTTAGTGTATTCTACAATAAGATATATCTAGATACTAAGAACAAGTACAATATTCTTAATTACATATCAACTATTTTTTAAACACTTATTACATTTTCATATTTCCCATTGAAGGTGCCATTCTAACTACATCTGGATTAAGCATACCAAATATCATATTAATATGTGCTACAATTAAAAATCCAACAACTAATTTAAAGTGAATCTGCATTTTCTCTTCTTCTGATTTATTTTTAAAAATTAATCCCAGATCCATAAGTGCTATTGGTAACAAGAAAAGTACTCTACTAAGATAGAAGCCTACTGCTATAACATCTACCCATGTATTCCATTGCCCACTCATTGTTAGAGGGATAGCTACTGCAGTAAACAAATAAGCAAATATAACAGTAAAGTAAAGTCCACCTACTATTCCTACAAACTTATTTATTTTTCTAGCAATGCTATTATTTTGCTTATTAAAAGATTGACTAGGTCCCATAGCTACCGCCACTTCTCCAAGAGCAGCACTATTACCTTTCCTATTAAAAAGAGTAACGAACTCTGTTATAGTTAATGTTTCTGCGAAGATAATTGGTAGTGCTGAAAAAATAATCAAATTCCATGGTTGATTTCCCATTACTAAAGCCATATAATGTGTCATGCTATTCATAATTATTTATGCCTACGAAACGGTAAAACGTAAGCTACCTCCTTCGTAATTCTGTTTTTATTATCATGCATACCGTTAATTATAATAAGTTAGTTTCATCAAATACTATAAATTACTTTGAAATTTTGAAACCTAATACTACACCACCCATCCATATGAAAGTGTATCAATTGTATATTTCATACATCTGCACCACCTACAATAAATGAAATTGTTCTAATTATTGTGTCATATGCCACATTCAATGCGTTATATAATACAAATTTTAAATAAGGTTCAACATGTCCAAACATTCCTCCTTCCCCTACATCAAAACATTCTAAACACTAGATAGGTCATTAAATCAATCACCAGCATTTGATCCATAGTTTATATGAAATCCATACTATAAATTAATTGATTCATATATATAAATCAGCAATTTTTATGCCAAATCTCTGAAGTAGTATTATTCTGATTTAATAAATGGTAAATAAATCTTTATTTGAGTTCCTTTTCCCTCTTCACTCTCAATCTGCATATAACCTTTATGTTCTTCTATAATTCTATGGGTTATGGATAAACCAAGCCCTATTCCATTTTCTTTCGTAGTGTAAAAGGGCTCAAATACTTTTTCTAATTTATTCTTATTTATACCAAATCCTTCATCCTTAAATGAAATAACATTCCATTCATCTTTCCTATATAGATTTATATAAATATTTCCGCCACCAGGCATAGCTTGGACTGAATTAAAAATAATATTTATGAATGCCTGCTTCAGCTTATCTTCATCAACACTCGAGGTAATATCTTTTTCATAATTAAAACTTATATTGACCTTATGCTGCTCAGCATACTTGTTTATTATCATTATTACAATATCTATAGTTTTATCTAAATATTGAACTGAACTCTTAAAAATACTAGGCCTTGCAAAGTCTAAAAGTCCTTGTATTACTTTATTAGCTCGATCTATTTCATGCTCTATAATCGCAAGTCCCTCTTTTGTTTCTTCATCTTCCACATCCTTATTAATAGTTTGAGCAATTGTTTTAATAATTCCCAAAGGATTTCTAATTTCATGTGCAATTCCTGATGCTAGCTCACCTACGGCTGAGAGTTTTTCAGTCCTTCTTATATGTTCCTCTAACTTTTTAATCTGAGAAATATCTTCGATTATCAATACCATTCCTTGTGATATATCAAGTAGATTTTTAAGAACATAGGAATGTATTCTAATAGGAACTTTAGTTCCTTTTTTATTAATACTATATGTTTCATATCCCACAATATTTTTATTAAAATCTAAAGCATCTTTTAACAGCTTCCTAATTATTTCTTTACTCTCAAAAAATTCGTATATATACTTATCATGATTATCTTGATAACCTAATATATCTTTGCCTTCTTTATTAATAGAAGTAATTTTTAGATTTCTATCAATGGCAATGACACCATTTAAAATACTGTCTAAAATATTTTTTGTATAATTCTCTAAACCTGTAATTTTCGTAATTTGATCTTCTAAAAGCTTTTTTACTCTAAATTCTTTTTCTACAAGGGTTCCTGTTATACATGCAACAACTACAAACATTATTATTTCAAGCATCTGATTTACAATATTAGCATCTGTCACCATAAAATACAGTAAAAGATGCGGAGCATAAAGTAATATAATAACACTGAATGTTATAATTGCACCCTTTAATCTAAACTTAAATGCAGCTAGTATTATAGGGATATAATATAACCTTCTATAAAAATCATGAAGCCCTCCTTTAGAATACATAGTTAAATAAAGCATTAAAGTAATCACAATAATACTAAATCCTATAAATATTTTTGTTTTAATAGTTGATTTCATTGTCACACCTACCTTTTTATTTATCCGCTTTAATTGTGCTATTCGACACACCTGTCTGTGCTATTTCCCCCTTTGTTTAATTTGTTCATATATTTAACAGCAAATTTTATGCCCAATATTTCATATTTATAAAATTAAAACAACCGGCTTATACTACCAGTTGTTTTAATTCTTTAATATTGTATTTCTCCATTCTATATAGCAAGGTATGTCTAGTAATCCCCAAAAGCTTTGCTGCTTTCGTTTGATTATTATTCGCTTTTTTAAGCGCTTGTACTATAAGTCGTCTTTCCACTTCATCAAGATTAATTCCTTCATCTGGAATTGTAAATTCTGTTGATTCATTACTATGATTTAAAATTTCTTTTGGTAGATCAAAAATTTCAATAGTTTTTCCGTCATTTAAAATTACAAGTCTTTCAATAAAATTCTCAAGTTCTCTTATATTGCCTATCCATTTATAATTTACAAGTGCTTCTAATGCCTCGTCTGAAAACTTTATCTCACCTCTTTTTATATTAGACGAATAACGATTTATAAAAAATTGCACAAGAGATGGTATTTCTTCTTTTCGATCTCTTAGCGGAGGAATTTCTATTGGTATTACGTTGAGCCTGTAGAATAAGTCTTCTCTAAATTCTCCTTTTTTAACCATATCCAAAAGATTTCTATTAGTTGCAGCAAGTATTCTTACATCTACTTTAATGGTGTCAATTCCTCCAACTCTTTCAAATGCTTTCTGGAAGAGCTCCACAGTTTACCTTAACATATGGTTTATTATTTCTATTACTACCAAAATGAAGGGCATTAGCAATTAGTTCCTTACCTGTGCCGCTTTCTCCAGTTATTAGTACAGTTGCATTACTATCTGCGACCTTATTTAGTACATCTAATATTCTTTTCATTTTTTCACTTTTATAGATCATAGTTTTTCCTGATTTACTATTGAGCTCCTCTGTAAGTAATTCTATTTTTTCCTGCATATTACTTATATTAAGTGCATTATTTATTATTACTTTTAGTTCATCAATGTTGAAGGGCTTTGATATATAATCTATGGCTCCACGCTTCATAGCTTCAACCGCACTTTCCATTGTTCCATGGGCTGTAATCATTACAATGGGAATCTTAAGATTTTTTTCCTTAACTTTTATTAGCACTTCCATACCATCTGCTTTTGGCATTTTAAGGTCAAGTAATATTAAATCTATATCATCATTTAGAACTATATCAATAGCTTCTAAACCATCAGATGCTGTAATTATTTTATACTCCTCATTCTTAAATGCTTTTTTTAACGCCCAAAGCATATTTTTTTCATCATCTGCTATTAATATCTTTTTAATCTAAATCTCCTCCTATATAACCAAAAAATAAGATACTTTATATTCACCAACTCTTAGTAAGCTTTAACCTTAAAGCTTTCTTCATTCATATATCACTCTCCCCGTTAGGGGGGAGCTAAAAGATTTTTTAAATTGCTATTGAATTTTTAGTTCAATAGCAATTCAAATATAATTTAATTTTCTAGGCATATCTTCTTTACACCAACTATTCACTAAATTTTTTATAATTATTTTATCTAATTGCATGCTTTCTTTCAAATTCATTGGCACAGATCTGGCTGCAAAAATAGTACGTCTCACTATTTATCTCTCTTGATATAGAATCTGCCTTTGATACGATCATGCCGCATACAGGATCTCGAGCAGTATCTATACTAACATTTGTTGATTTCTCACTATATATTTCATTGTGTTTTACTTTGTTTTTGTGATTCAAATGATCTGTATGCCCGCCCCCGCAGCAGCCACCCCCATGATTTTCTCCACTTGAATCGTTGTGACTTGAATGTCCACCTCCACAGCATCCTCCTCCTCGGAACATTATATATCCCATTAATCCCCAAAATAAAATATACCACCAGTTATCTGCTAAGAATCTCAATTTAAACACCTCTCTTTAATATTAAAATCATATTCTAATTTGTTTAATCTTTTATTATCTTACACATAGTATAAAATAGAGTTATGTAGATAAGATGAAGAATTTGAAATTGTATCTATTTTTTTAATATATTATAAATAAACAATAATTCTTTCATAACATCATTTAAATTTTTACTTAACATCTAGAAATATAATTTACTTTTTCTTCTTGCCATGGCACTCTATAAACTATTATAAATAAAAGTAACACTTATTAATTTTTTAAAATTAAATAAGTATTACCTTTATTCGAATTCTACTACAAAGTTTTAAAACTATACCCTTGTGACTTTAAATGTTCTATTATCTGTGGTAGTGCTTGTACTGTTGTTTCCTTTGTTGATATATCATGCATTAAGATTACTATCTTATTTTTACCTTTGCTTGTTTCTTTTACATTTTCTATTAACTTATCTGCTGGAATGATTTGCCTTTTCAGCTTGTCTCCTAAGTATCAAAAATCCTCCAGTTAAAACTGCAAAAATAGATACTGATACTACAAGAAGCTTAGCAACTTTTTTCTTTCGCTTAATCTTCTTTTGTTTAAATTTATTCTTTATCATATTCGTTTTTCTTCCTTATTTATCTGTGTTTTAAGTTTAGACTAGTTTCAGCCTATTTACCTAACACATTTTCTTCTCCTTTGATTGCAATATAATTAAATATTTGACTAAACAAATCTCTTGCTACAGGAGCAGAAACCTCTCCAGCATAATAGTTTGATCCCTCTGGTTGATCTACACTTACTAAAAGAGTTATTTTGGGATTCTCAGCTGGAGCCATACCTGCAAAGGAAGACATATATTTTCCTGGAGCGTATTTACCGGTTTCAGCATCTGCTACTTGTGCAGTACCTGTTTTTCCAGCAATATCAAGCCCCTGTACAAATGCATTTTGTCCCACACCTTCAGTAACAACCTTTACCAAATCCTGTCTTAAAGTTGATGATAGATTTGCATCAAAAACATTTCTTTTATCATAATCGCTATATTTTTTATCTATAAACATTTTATTATTATCATCAAAGTGAACAATATCTTTCATAACGTGCGGCCTTATCCATGTTCCTCCATTAGCAATAGCATTAAAAGCTGCCATATATTGGACCTGAGTAACTGCGACTCCTTGTCCAAAAGCTAAAGTTGCCAAATCTACATCATTTGTCTTGTTTGCATTTCTTAAAACACCTGAAGATTCTCCAGGTAAGTCTATACCGGTTTTTTTACCAAAGCCCATCTTTTGCCCAAAAGATATGAGTTTCTCTTTGCCTAACTTAAGTCCTAATTCTACAAATCCTACATTGCAAGAATTCTTTATTATATCTACAAAGTTTTGCTTACCATGACCATCTAAGTTCCAACAGTGAATCACTGTATTACCAATCTTTATACTTCCATTGTCTATATATGTATCATTTAGTCCAGTGTCACTTTCTAGTGCTGAAGCAGCAGTTATAACTTTAAAAATAGACCCTGGTTCAAAGTTATCTTGAACAGAGGCATTTTTCCAAAGTTTTTGAACGTCTTTAGAATTACTTGAAATATTTGATGGATTATTGAGGTCAAGACTTGGTTTACTTGCCATTGCTAATATTTCTCCATTTTTCGGGTTCATAACTATAATATTCACTGCTCTAGCTTTGTTGTTTTCTAATGCTTTCTGCGCAGCTTTTTCAACATAATCCTGAATTGTTTCATCTATTGTTAGAACAACATCTTTACCATCTATAGGTTGTACATACTCAGGGTTCTCATACGGCAATGGATTATTCTTTACATCTTTTTCATAAATAATATTGCCAGAAGTTCCTGAAAGTTCTTTATTATAGCTTAATTCAACTCCTGAAACACCTTTACCATCAGAGTTTACATATCCTAATACACTTGATAAAAAATTGCCGTTAATATAATACCTTTTCATATCTGGAGATACAATTATCCCTCTAATATTTAGAGCTTTAATTTTATCTACTTGAGGTTTTTCTACTTCTCTCTTTAATACAGCAGAACTAGCTGGCAAACCACTAGGTAGAGTTGAATTTAATATCTTAGCGATACCTTCTTGTTTCATATTAAGTATTGATGCAAGTTTATTGGCTAGTTCATCAGAAGTCATAGTATTATTTGCTAACGTTTGCCTTATAGTTTTTAAATCTAAGTCTATTCGGTAAACATCGACGCTTATAGCTAACTCATTTGCGTTTCTATCAAGTATTCTTCCTCGTTTCGCATTAATTTGTATTTCACTTTTTTGTTGTTCATCAGCAATGGCCTTATATTTTGGAGATATTGCTACCATTACATAAAAAAGTCGTCCAACAAGTGCTAGAAATACTGTACATATAAATATCAAAACAACTATAAACCTATGTTTTTTAATAAAAATTCTTTTCTTCATCTTATTGCCTCTTTAATAATTTCAATTCAACCTTCATAACTTTTTAATTATAAATTATATACTACACAATTTTAAAATTAATTATATTTTATCTCTAAATATTTGAGAATTCCTGCAGCAATTGCCTCAGCATATTTATTTTGGTATTCTAGTGTATTTAAAACTTTTTCTTGTTCAGGATTACTTATAAATCCAACCTCTGTCAAAATAGCCACAGCATTTGTATTTTTTAATACATAGTATCTTTCAACCTTGACGCCTCTATCCTTTAATCCTGATATCTGTAGCAATTCCTGTTGTACTGATTTGGCTAACTTTTCTCCTTTTGAACTACCTTCAAAATAAAAAGTTTCTAATCCATTAATACTTGAATTATCTATACTATTAGCATGTATAGACACAAAATAATCTGCATTAGCTTTATCTGACATATCAGATCTTTTTTCAAGATCTTCCCCTTCATTAGACGGCCAAACTACATTATCCGATGCTCTTGTATAGATAACATTAATGCCATTTTTAGACAGTATCTCTCCTACTTTCAACGCTATAGGTAGAGTAATATTTTTTTCTAAAACTCCAGTAGGGCCAACTGCTCCTGAGTCATATCCCCCATGCCCAGCATCAATAGTAATAGTTATTGGAGAAGTTATTTTATTTTTACTTTCTGTTGTGAATCTCATCCTTATTGATTTTGATAAGCTTTTTCCTTTAGAAGATTGTACTCCTTTCTTTATAATTAATGTATAATTTCTCCCATGCTCGTAGTTGTTTACTGCAGAAACTATTATGGACTTATTATCAACTCCAACTTTAACATTTATGTTAACATTCTTGTTACTTTCATCCAATACTAAAACATTGTTATTATTTATTGTATTTCTATTTAAACTATTATTAAATTTTACGGATAACACCTTGTCTACAGCAACAAGATCAGATTTAAGTTTAATATTAACATAATCACTATTACTTGCAGCCAAACACTTATTAGAAACAAAAATTGTTAAGAACATTATCGAGAAAATACATAATATAATGACCTTTATATGTTTCAATTTCGTTCCTCCTTATTTTTTCATTAATCTGTATGCATTTTTTATTAATAAAATAGCTTTTAATTATCATTTCACCCTTCTGTCTTTTGGATAGTCACTTCTATTAACAGAAGAATTTTTAGCTACACCTCCAGTACAAGACGCATAAAAATATATCATATTATTGATAAACATATCATATGATATGAATTGTCCATTATCATAAAATGACTAACAAATCTCTTTATAGTTAGCCTCTTGATACCTCTACATAATCTCTAATTTTTGATCATGCTTAATAAATATTAAAAAATTATTAAACGTCTTTATATTATATACAATTATTGTGTAGGTTTTATGAAGATAGTGTACAGATTAGCAAAAAAGAACTTAATTGGTTAACTATATGCTGAAGTTATTTATAATTTAAAATTTCTGAACACTTCTAAATATTAATACATATATTATTAGTGTTATTGCTATATTTAGGAGAAATATTGAAATGGTTATTACTCCAGATGCTCCTTCTCTTCCTTTTACAATGAGAAAAGGATTGAAATATTTTGAATTAGTTGCTGAACCTGTTGAAAGAGAGTTACTTTCAGGCTTGTTTATAAAAGGATGGGGATATAATGGTAGTATACCAGGTCCTACTATTCAAGTATATCCTGGTGATTATGTCAACATTAGAGTTTATAATAAGCTTCCTGAAGCCACAACTATACATTGGCATGGTTTAGATGTTCCTATTACCATGGACGGAGTTTCAGATGTTCAACCTACTCCTAAAATTGAACCTGGATGCTACTTTGATTATAGATTTAAAATAACTAATCCTCCAGGGACTCACATGTATCATACCCATGAGAATTCTCCAAAACAACAAATGATGGGTCTTACAGGCGGATTCATTATTTTAGATCCAAAGGAAGAATGCAATAAAGAAATTAGTAGAGATTATTTTATACTTCTTCAAGAATTCAAAATTCCTAATTTACCTATGAAAGTAGTAAAAACAGGTGTCTATGATATTGATCCGCACAGTCATGAGTTTAACTTTTCTACAATGAATGGAAGATGTTTTCCATTTGTTACGCCATTGAATGCGCGGTTTGGAGAAAGAATACGAATCAGATTGGCTAACTCGATGGAAAAGTCTCATCCTATTCATATTCATGGTCATCAATTTTCCGTAACTGCTTCTGATGGTAATATGATTGAGCCTCAAAATAGGATGACTAAGAGTACTATTTATGTATCTTCTGGTGAAACCTGGGATATAGAATTTATAGCTAATAATCCTGGAATTTGGCCTTTCCACTGTCATATACCTCATCACATGTCTAATAACGGAACAGCTCCTTCTGGAGGTATGTTTACAACAATCGTTTATTGTTAAATTAAAAGCTAAATAAAATTAGATAATCTAATTATCATCTTCTGCAATGCTAGTATTATCTAATAATTAATAAAATTTACTTAAAATATAATAAAAGATGAAATTAGTATCTCTCACTAAATTTCATCTTTTATTATATTTGCTACCTTCCCATCATAGATTTATGCATATTTATCATATCTTGTCTACTAACAGACTCCATCATCTTTGCCATTGGAGCATATCCATTGTTCTTCATCATTTCACTCATATTCTTATAATCTTCATCAGTTAAGTTGTTCATAAAGTTATTCATAGAATCAAAATCTTTATTTTCCATAGCTTTTGCTGCATCACTAAAGCCATTTTCTCTCATAATCTTTGTCATATTACTGAAATCGCTTGTATTTTGATAATTTAAATTCTCATTTGCTTTATTTGAATTTACATAATCCTTTCCTTGTGCATAAGCTACTGAAATTCCTCCTATAGCTAATATTGCTGTTGTCATTAAAACAATTAATCTCTTTTTCATTATTTATCTCTCCTTTTTATTTTCTCTTTTCTATGTTTTTATTATAAGTTTTAATTATGTAGAAAATATGGAGAAATTCACTTTTTAAAATATAGCTATACACTCATAGATATTTATACTATTTAACTCTTCGAGCTGTTATATAATCACTTCTATCAACTGGCGATATCTTAACTACATCACCAGTACGTGGGGCGTGTATATATGCACCATTACCTACATACATTCCCATATGAGTAGGGTCGCCACCTTTTCCAAAGAAAACTAAGTCTCCTGGCTGTAATTGATCTCTTGATACACCTACTCCATCATTTATCTGATCATATGTAGTCCTTCCTACAGAAATTCCAAAGTGTTTATATACATACTGAGTAAATCCTGAACAATCAAACCCGCTTGGTGTAGTTCCACCCCACAAATACGGTGTTCCTAGAAAATTTGAGGCATATGCAACAACATTATCATTACTTATAGGTGAGCCTCCCCTAGATAGACTTACCTTTGGTGCTGCAGTTCTTATACTAGCAACTTGTTTTACTGCTGAGCTTACTGCTGATTGTTCAGCTGCTGCATATTGTCTTTGCTGCTGCTTAGCTTGTTCTATCAATTTTTTTTGATCACTTTTATTTTTATTAAGGTCACTTAGTTTCTTTTCATTTTCTGTCTTTAACGCTAACAATTTTTTGTTTTCTGTTTTTAGCTTATCCACTTTATCCTCAATACTCTTTTGTTTTGCCTTATAGTTTGAGATAACCTTATTATCAAAACTTACTATGCTTTTAACCATGTCAACTCTTGAAATTAAATCTCCAAATCCATTAGATTCTAAAAGAATACCTAAATATCCGCTAGACCCATTTATGTAAAATGCCCTCATTCTCCTATTAAATAATTCTTTTTCTTTTTTCATATCACTTTCAGCTGTTTTTAATTCATTTTCTGAATTCTTGATATCCTTTTCTTTTGTCAGTATTTGTTTTTTATTATCACTGATTTTTTCCATTATACCTTCTATTTGGTTGTCCAAGTTTTCTATATTTCTTTCAAGTTCTTGAATCTTTGAATATGAGTTATTAGTATTTGATGTCGGTTGTGCAAAAACTACACTGTTAACTGTTACCGTAAGTGATAATGCCATCAAAAGCTGCTTTAATCTTTTATTCAATACTACCTCTCCTAACTTTAATACTTATTTAACGCAAATACATAAATTGATGTATTCATACTAAATAATATATTTTAGTAAATTAACATAATATCTATATCAGATATTTTACCAAAATGCCTAAAGATATAGAATATCACAATTTATTCCAATTTATTAGAGTATATATCCCTTTGCATTATACAAGATTTTTATGAAGATTTTATGTAGATTTTTTATTGAGATGAAACTTTTTATAATTTTCTACCCTCGTGAATCATTAAACTACAGCCATACAATCAATAGATATATAAATAACTTAATCAAATTTCCGCTTTTTTAATTAATATAGACCTCTTAACTATTCATTACAGACTATAACTAAAATAAAAAATCTGAAATGTATTTATCACATCTCAGATTTTTTATTTTTATATAACTCATAGTTCTCTTATGCCAACCTAAACTGTATACCAAAACCTCCCCTTGGAAAGTTCCAATCAATGTTATCATGTGAACAAGCTATACGACAAGCTCCACATTCAAGACAACCTTCATACCCAACAGCAATATGTCCATCCTTAAATTCATAAACACGGGCTGGGCAAATGAAAGTGCAGGTCTTTTCTTTACAATTCTCACATATTGTCTGATCTTTTATGGCTAAGTGTGAAACATTATCTACATTATAGGTATTCAAAAATAATTTATCATCAATATTAACTTTTATCTTTATATTTTCCATTACTTCATCGCCCTCCATATTTTAAATCCATCCATACCCATACTTAATATAGACTTCCCACCAGCCATATGCTTAATAGCCAACTTTTGTTTCTCCCATTTTGATAGTCCGTCTACTGTAAACATTTCACTCATAACTTTATTAGTCGCTGGTATATAGTGGTTAAAGAAATGTGGATTTTCTTCCATAGTTGTAGATGCATTTTTGTATTTTTTTAGATCTTTCATAACATAACTTTCTTTAAGTAGTTCCTGATAACGTGAAAGGGTTTGTTCATTAAATTTACCTAGCTTCTTGGCATGTATAATAGTCTCAGCAGCAAAACGTCCAGAAGTCATTCCTAAATTTGATCCTTCTCTATGAATACCATTTACAAACTGTGCTGCATCACCAACTACTAAAACACCGTCTCCTATTAATTTAGGTATACTATTATATCCTCCTTCTGGAATTAAGTGTGCATAATACTCACTTGCTTCACTTCCTGCAATTAAAGGCTTTACAACAGGATGTTGCTTTATATACTCTAATAGTTCATAAGGTTTAACATTTCTCTCACTCATCTGAGAAAGCAAAGCTCCACAACCAACAGATATATGCTCCTTATTTGTATAGATAAATGCTGTACCTACCATTCCTAAAGTTCCATCACCAAACATTTCAATGGTTGCTCCCATACCTTTGTCCAAATTGAATCTCTCTTCTATTTTATCTGACGGCAGCTTTAGTTCCTCCATAACCGCAAGAGCCACTTGCTCTTTACGCCACTCTTTATGAAAGCCAAGACTTTTTGCTAGTAATGAGTTAACACCATCCGCAAGAACAACCACATCAGCATAGATATCTCCATCTGGTCTATCTGTTTTAACCCCAACCACCTTATTATTTTCTATAATACATTCCTTTACAACGGTCTCATTGATAATTAACGCACCAGCTTCTATGCATTTTTTTGAAAACCACTGGTCAAACTTGCCTCTGAAGACTGTAAAATTATTATAAGGAGGCTTTGACCATTCCATCCCTTTATAACCGGTTTTTGCTACAGATTCTTTACCTAGAAGCCAAAAATTTTGCTCAACAATAGGGCGTTCAAGAGGTGCTTCCTTCCAGAACTCTGGAATGATTTCATCCATCATGTGACGATATAATACCCCTCCCATAACATTTTTTGAACCAGGGTATTTACCTTTTTCAATTACAATAACATTAAGACCTTCTTTTGCCATTATATATGCTGCTGCAAGTCCAGAAACACCTGCACCTACAACAATAACATCAAATTTTTCTGCCAATCTTTAAACCTCCTCCGTAACTGCACATAAATCTTTAGTTTTTGCCTGTGAAATATCTCCGAGTGCTTCTTTAAAACTACTAATTAACTTAGGTAATATTTCAAAAACATCTCCTTGAATTCCATAGGTAGCTAGCTTCATCATTTCGCAGTCTGAATCTGTATTTATAGAGACTATAGTTTCTGCTCCCTGTATTCCAACAGTATGCTGTATTGCACCGGAAATTCCTATAGCAAAATAAAGCTTAGGAGATACTGTTTGACCAGTCTGCCCAACTTGACGTTTATGATCCACTAACCCCTTCTCAACAGCACCACGACTTCCTGCAACTACACCTCCAATAACTTTTGCTAACTCCTCCAACAATTTAAATCCTTCCTGATTCTGCACACCTCTTCCGCCACAAACCATGATTTTAGCATCTTCAAGTTTTGCATTTTCTGACTGTTCCTTAATAATCTCAAGCACCTTAGTTCTAAGTGATTTTTCTTCAATTTTAAATGTCTCTTTAATTATTGAGCCTGTTTTATTTACCTCAGGTTCTGGCATCTGCATAACTCTTGGACGAACAGTAGCCATTTGAGGACGATGTTCTTCGCATACTATAGTGGCCATTATATTTCCTCCAAAGGCTGGGCGGCTGGCAAGTAGTACTCTTTTATCTAAGTCAATATCCAGCTGAGTACAGTCTGCTGTAAGTCCAGTTTTCATTGCAGTTGCAACAGCACCAGCTAAATCTCGCCCAGTAGTTGTTGCTCCCATTAACAATATTTCTGGTTTATACTTATCTATTAAATAGCAAAAAGCTTTGTTATAGGTCTCAGCTCTATAAAAATGAAATACTGGATTATCTATAACATACACGCCATCTGCACCATGTGCAAATAATTCAGGTATTATAGATTCAATTTTATCTCCTAACAAAACTGCACATACTTTTACATTCAACTTTAAAGCAAGTTTTTTTGCTTCACCAATTAGTTCAAGCGTAACAGATGCTAATTTACCTTCTAATTGTTCCGCAAAAACCCATACATCTCCTGTAGGTTCTTCAGTACTTGAAGCTTTATTATTTTCTTTAGGCTTTTTCTGTAAATCATTTTTAACTTGCTTCTTATCTCCCAAAATACTCAATGCAGAAACTGGACACACAGACACACATTTTCCACATTCAATACACTTTTCTTTACTAGCTACTAGTTTACCTTCTCCATTAATCTCTAAAGCATCAAATGGACAACTTGGAATACAGGATTCACATCCAATACAGGAATCTGCAATTATAACTGCCATTTAACTATTCCTCCTTTCAAGCTATCTGTAATCAGTTTTACCACTTCATCAACATTGCCCTTTAGTAATTCTCCACCAGGCCTTTGAGGTGGAGGAAATATACGGCGAACTGAAGTTGGAGAACCTTTAAGTCCTAACTGACTCATATCTGCATTAAAAGAGTTAATTCCCCAAACTGTTGGACTATATCGTGCTGCCCTAATCATGTTTGGCAGCGGGGAATAACTTAAATCATTTATATCTTTTTCTACTGTAATTAAACAAGGAAGTTTTGATTGAACAACTTCGTATCCATTATCAATTTTTCTGTGTACCATAACAGTGTTATTTTTTAAATTTAAATGTTTTATATTTTCAACATAGGTTAACTGCGGTATTCCAAGTCTAGATGCAATGCCTGGTCCAACCTGAGCAGTATCTCCATCTATAGCCTGCTTTCCACAAAACACTAAGTCAATAGGCTCCTTTTTCATTATTTTTTTTATTCCCATTGCGAGTATATAACTTGTAGATAAGGTATCAGAACCAGCAAAGGCTCTATCTGAAAGAAGATACCCTTCATCAGCTCCCATTTCAATACATTTTTTAATTACTTCTTCTGCTTGAGGTGGTCCCATTGAAATAATAGAAACCTTACCGCCAAACTTATTTTTAATCTTCACAGCTTCTTCTACAGCATGTGCATCATAAGGATTAATAATTGTGGGCGCGCTTGATCTATCTAATGTATTTGTTTTGGGATCCATTTTAATTTCTGTAGTATCTGGTACTTGTTTTACACAAACTAAAATATGCAAGTATACAACAACTCCTTCTCTTCTAACACTTTTTTAATTTCAACTTATATTAAAGTATAAAATTTACACCAACTATTTACAGCTTTATTATATAAATCTGATATGAAGATAAAATGAAGATTTATTAGATTTTAAAAATAAATAACTCTTCTTTTTAACTTCGTAAAGAACTTATTTTTAAACATATCTTTCTTTATAAAATCTTCATATCACTTTACTATACTAGATTCATAATAAATTTTAAAAATCTTAGATAGTAATTTTATTTACTTTACATAGTTTAAATTACAATTATTTTTATGTAATACTTTAAAATTTTTTACTAATAACAATTTTGGAGGGAAAATTTATATGAAAAGGAACTTACCAAATGAGACAAATAATAAATTTAACAAATTGTTCGAAGAATCATACTTGATAGAACACAAAAAAATAACAATCTCAGAAGAAGAAACATTAATAACTGCTACTGAAGAGCAATTACCAATTTTATATGAAAATCCTGCTACTTTTTTCTCTTATAGACTATCTTACGCTTTTCCTGATGTAAGAGGACTTAAATGGTTTGATAGTCCTAAAGAAGCAGTAGAAAGACTCAAAATTCTCTTAAAAGCCCCTATTTCCTTTAAAGCTGACGGTAGACATTGTTGTGAACCAATTTGGGCCCTCCATGGAGATAATTGTTTTAGTATACAAGACTTTGAGGTTATAAGTGACTCTAAAATTTTAATTGGATTCGATGAACTGGAGATAAATAAAATTGCAGTTTTCTCGACTTCTTCATATGAAAGGAATTTTATTTATATAGAAGCAAAGCCAGAAGAACCAACAGGACTTTATAGAATAACACATGAAGAAATAACTAAAAAAATCGATAAGTCTGTATATATGTCAGAAGAATACGCACTACTTGATGGCACAATAATCACAAGAGCTGAATATGATGAGGGTACTGCAGTTATAAATGGAAACCTAGTAGATGCAACCAATTCACAATTAAGGATACGCCATTTAAGTAAATATAATTTTATAATTTCAGCCATAACTTCTCTATATAACTTAAATGACTATAATAAGATATCTGAAAAATATTTAGATGGAATATTAATGGGGACTCATACTCTTAATGAATTTATAAGTGAATTAAATAAACTTAGCAACGCTCGCTTAATAATATAAACCTTAAAATTACGTGTTAAAACAAAAAAATAGGCACTGTATAAAATCATAAAAAATATAAAAAAACAGCTCTGTAAAAGTAACTGGGCTGTTTTTATTAATATGCTTTCATATCAAATTTACTTACTATAATGCTTCAATATTACTTTGATATATAATCTTAAAGATAAAATACAAAGAGGTTTCTTATTTTATTATTAAATTTTAATCCTACTTCTTTCTTAGAGTAGTTTTTTCTAAGAAGCTGATATTATCAGATCCCTACTTTAAATATAATTGATATTAATAATCCAATAATTACAGCTAAATGATATTTTAATCCAATCTGACCTATAAGGCCCATTGTTCTGCCTTTTGTATGAATACTCTTACTATATGATAAAAAATTAGAAATTGACTTATAAGGAAATAATAAAATAACAATTACTACTACAACAAAAGGATAAATGCGTATCAACGCTAAGAGAAGTGTCAACGCAAGTAACATCACTACATTAATAATCCATAACTTCTCAGCGTTTTTAATTCCTATCAGTATAGGTAATGTTTTTCTACCAATTTTTTTATCTTCTTCTATATCACTTAAATTATTAGATAGTAATATGGTACCAATAAAGAGCGAAGTAGGTAATGCTACTAACACTGTATTTAAATTAAATATACCCGAATGAATATAAATCACCGTTGTTGTTATACCAATCCCCATGGTTATTCCAGATACAACTTCACCTATTGGGGTATATGAAATAGGTAAAGGTCCACAAGCATATAAAATTGAAATAATTTCACCAATGACAGCAACAAGTAAAATGTAATAGCTTGTTTGGCTCGCTATAAAAATACCAATTATAAAAGCAATAAATTGATATATGAATATAATAAACAAAACTTGTTTCGGAGTAATCTCACCACTCACTAAAGCTTTTTCCTTCTCCTTCTCTTTACTATCTGCTCCACGTTTAAAATCAAAATAATCATTAATCATATTAGTTGCACTTTGAATCAATATCATGGCAACAGATAATAATATAAGATAAATAATATTTAACTTTCCAAAAGCATACCTTGAATAAATTGAACCTAAAATTACAGGAACAATTCCTGCAACAAGAGTTTTTATATCCATAAGCTTTATTATTGTCTGAAAATTCATTTTCCACCTCTAATTACTCAAGCAACTATGTTTATCCGATGTCTATCGCCACTAACACCCCAACGCACTCTGTGAAAGCGATTCGCACCAAATCGGAGATTTTGGCTCTCTGCTTTTCTTAAAGTTGAGGATAAGTGGCGCTACGGCCCTGGATAACGGCTTCTAAGCTTCAGGTGAAGTTTAAAACTCCATTTGAAGCCAAGAATCCTGTTTATCATGATAAAATAGCTAGTCTTTATTTAACTTAATAATAGCATTTGTAACTGTTACATATGAAATCAATACATTATTTTCATCAAACATTTCAATACTCCAAACATGCGATGTGCTTCCTTTATGCATAAGCTTTCCTTTTGCTATAATATAACCCTCTATTTTCTTAGATTTCATATGATTTGCAGTAATGCTTTGACCTACTGCTGTTTGCTTCTTATCTATTTTTTGATTTGAAGCATAACCTGCAATAGTTTCTCCAAAGGCTATTGTGGCACCTCCATGCAAATAACCAAAGGTTTGGTCGTGAAATTGTGTTAAATTCATTTTAGCTTCAAGCTCATTATCATATACACGAATATATTCAATATTTAGGCACTCTATTAAATTCATGCTAATCACCATCTATTTTAATATAGTCAATTGTAAAACTATTTAATGTATTTTCGTCAATCTCTACCCCTAAACCATTGCCTTTTGGAATTTTAATTATTCCCTTTTTAGCTATGATTTCGGGTTTAATTATATCTTCTTTAAAGTAACGATTTGTTGATGATAAATCTCCAGGTATATAAGTATCTTTTAAACTTGCTAAATGAACATGTAATATTTTAGAAATACCACTTTCAAGCATACTTCCTATCCAATATTGAATATTATTTTTTCTACATAAATCAATCATTTGCTTTGCATAATACATTCCGCCAATGCGACCTATTTTTATATTTACTACTTTAAAAGCTTTTAATTCAATTGCTGTTTTTAAATCATTAATTGTTTGAATGCTTTCATCCAAGCATATGGGAGTTTCCATCTCTTCTTGAAGTTTTTGATATACTTGAAAATCTACTGAATCTAGCGGTTCTTCTATACAAAGCAAGTTCAATGTATCCAATTTCTTTAATTCTTTAATTTGATCAATCTTATAACTTTTGTTTGCATCTACTAATAATTTAATATTAGGATACTTTTTTCTAATAGCCTCTAACTTTACAAACCCATCACTTGGTTTAATTTTTATTTTAAAACGAGTATATCCTTCTTTCTGATATTGATCAATTTCTTTAATGAGATTGGGCAGATCCTGATCTCCTAATACAACTCCTGCATATATCTCATCATTAGTTTCTTCATCAAATATAATATCCATAATAGATTGCTTATGTTGTCTAGCATACAAATCTACTAAAGCATTTTCTAAACCTGTAAGTGCCATTGGATATGATAGATTTATCCACTTATGTATATCAAATGGATGTTTAATATCTTTTTGAATCAACTTAGGGATATAAGTATTTATTAACATAAATTTAGAGTCTATCAATGTTTCATTTGTATAAAATGGTTCATTAAATGCAACCACTTCACCATAGCCCTTATTTCCAAGTCCATCAATTACTTTAATTATAATTGTCTCTCGATGTTTTAAGCTAGTCTGTGATGTTTTAAATGTGAAATTTAAAGGCATTTTAACATGAAAAAGTTCTATTCTTTCAATTCTCATATAGCCAACCTCTTATTTATAGGATTGCACATTGGAACTCCTACAAATTCTTTTTTAATATTTTGCCTGATGCATTTTTAGGAAGCTCCTCCAAGTAAATAATTTTTTGTGGAATTTTATATTTTGCTAGTTTGTTTGAAAGATAATCCAATATTGTATCTTCATCTAATGAAGATACCACATATAGAACAGGAATTTGTCCCCACCTCTCATCTTTCTTACCAACAACTGCACATTCATTTATTTTAGGATGTGCATATAAAGCATTTTCAATCTCTTTAGGATAAATATTTTCGCCACCAGATATAATTATATTTTTGCGGCGGTCAAGTATATATAAAAATCCATTTTCATCTATATAACCTACATCTTCTGTATTAAAATAACCAGAAATTTTTTCTTTTCCTATATATCCGTCCATTAACATTGGACTTTTAATTAAAACTTCACCTATTCCTTTTTCATCAGGGTTTTCAATTCTAATATCCACTTCCTCAAGTGGCAATCCTACTGAATCAATTTTTTCTGGACACTCTAATACTGAAAATGTTACAGACTGGCTTGTAGTCTCCGTCATTCCATAGGTCTTATATATAGGAATACTTTTTATTATACTTTTTTCAACTAGTGAATTAGGAATGAATTCACCACCTACTAATACTACACGTAAATTATGCTTCTCAATTCTATCAATAATTCTATTTAACATAGTTGGTACAATTGATAGCATATTAATTCTATTGTTTTCAATTAGCTCTATTACTTGTTCTTCATTAAATTTTTCTAATATAGTAATTTTCGTTCCATTGTATAAACTTCGTATTAAGATAGATAACCCACTAATATGATACATAGGCAATACGACAAGCCAGTTATCTTCATCTGTTACTCCTAGACTTTTTTGTGATGCTTTTACATGAGAGTAAAGCTGTTTCCATCTAAGGGGGACTGATTTGAATTCACCTGTTGTAGCACTTGTATTCATGATAACAGCAATTTTTTCTTTATTAAATTCTTCTACTAACTTTATATCATCTTCCTTTTCATTTTTATAAACTTCACTAAATGATATAAATTTGTTATCAAAAGAAAATACAACTCGAATATTTAATACTTTCAATTGTTTTGTTATTTCTTCATCTGTCAAACGTGTATTAAGCATCAATACTTCTTTTTGCAAAAATTGGAGTGCTAAAAAGAAAAGTGCCATATCAACTGAGTTATTTGAATAAATGGCAACCCTTCTCTCATTCTTTACATATAGATATAGTCTTTTAGCTAAATCTATTACACTCTCATAAACCTCACTAAAGGTTAGATCGTTAATAAACTTTTTATCAGGTCTTTCAATGTTCCACTTTTTAAGCCAATTCATTTTTATCACCTTTATTAAATGGATTTCTTATTTTATGGATATTTCGGGAATTGGTCAAAATCAGGATCTCTTTTTTCTTTAAATGCATCTCGACCTTCTTTTGCTTCTTCTGTTGTGTAAAATAACAATGTAGCATCTCCAGCTAATTGCTGTAATCCAGCTAATCCATCTGTATCTGCATTAAAGGATGCCTTTAAAAGACGTATTGCAGTAGGTGAATGTTGCAAAATTTCTTTTGCCCATTTTACTGTTTCTTCTTCTAATTTATCGAATGGTACAACAGTGTTTACTAATCCCATATCAAGAGCTTCTTTTGCAGTATATTGGCGACATAAAAACCAAATTTCACGTGCTTTTTTATGACCAACAATGCGAGCTAAATATCCAGCACCATATCCACCATCAAAAGAGCCTACTTTAGGCCCTGTTTGACCGAATTTAGCATTTTCAGATGCAATTGTTAAATCACACACTATATGCAATACATGTCCTCCACCAATTGCATATCCATTTACCATAGCAATAACTGGCTTCGGTGTAACACGGATTAATCGCTGCAAATCTAAAACATTCAAACGTGGAATCTGATCATCTCCTACATAACCTCCATGTCCACGTACTTTTTGATCCCCTCCAGAACAAAACGCTTCTTTATCTTGACCTTGCCCATGATTTGCACCAGTCAAAATAATGACACCTATTTTGTTATCTTCACGAGCTATTGTAAAAGCATCAATTAATTCCATGATTGTTTTAGGACGAAATGCATTACGTACTTCTGGACGATTAATTGTAATCTTTGCAATTCCATCATATGTTTCATAAATAACATCTTCATAATTACGATTTAGTTTTTCCCAAGAAAACTTATTCATGCTATTACCCCTCCTAAAATTTTACTGATTTATACTTTTCTATAATTTTTATATTTTATAAAACTATTTATCCGATAGCTATCTGCTCTAATACTCCCATCTCCAAAGTGGAAGTAAAGAGCAGCTACACACCTGGATTCGTTCAACTAAGAATCAGGTGGGGGCTAAATGCCTAAATGGCATTTAACGGGCGGAGTCGTAGACAAACTCCATCTGATTCAAGTTTCACTTCATAAGAATTTATTTAAAACTTCAATAAATGCATTTATATCTTCGATATGAGTATTGTGCCCCACACCCTCTATTATCTTGTGCTTTATATTAGAATTCAGTTTTGTAAATTCATTACCTATTTGATTGTATTTTCTATCGTATTCTCCACTGATGTATAATACAGGCATCGGCAGATTGAATATTTGATTTTTCAAACATGGGAATTTCCCTTGTCCAGTGCATAGCAATGTGTTAGAAAGTGCATGAGCTCTATTTAATAAACGTCTTTTAACTATCTCATCGATAATAGATTTTGGTAATCTTCTTTGCGATTCAAAAATACTCAAACTTGACCAATATTCACTAAACCATTCTATTCCATTTTCTCTTATTTTTTTCGCTAGTTCTAAATCGCTTTTGCGTCTTTTTAATCGATTTACCAAATCACATTCACCATAAGATGCACTTTCTAGAACAAGCCTATCAATTTCATTGGGATAAGCTAATGTATAGGCTAATGCAATTCTTCCTCCCATTGAGTAACCTAACATTGAATATTTTTTTAAACCTAATTGATAAATGAGCTTATTTAAATGTTTGATTATTATCTCTAAGCTATAGCATTTACTCGACAATGGTTTGCCACTTTCTCCATGTCCAATAAGATCTATTAATATTAGCTGATAATCCTCTAATTCAAGTAGTTCCCATGTACTTAAATTTTCAGAAAAACCATGTAAGCAAATAATTGGTTTTCCCTCACCTTTTATCTGAAAGTGATATTTAATATTTTCAATTTCAATAAACATGATAACACCCTATAATGTTGTATATTTATCGTGTATTTTTTTACTTAGCTCTGAATCAATTTTTACTTCAATTAACTTAACTCCTTCTAAAGTTAATGCTTCTTTAAAAACATCTTCAAAAGCTTGATAATCCATTGCTTCATAATATGTTAAGTTATACAAAGTTTTTATACCCTCAAAGTTCATTCCATGTGGCGTTAAGAATAAATAGTCAAAACGTTTCTCTTTACTTTGTGGTAAATATCTAAAGATTCCACCGCCATCATTATTCAATAATATAATGGTTAAATTCAAATTATGTGTTTTTCCAACTAGCAATCCATTTAAATCATAGTAAAATGACAAATCACCAGTTAATAAAATCGTTGGTTTATCTGATGTAGATACACCTAGTGCAGTTGAAACAGTGCCATCAATTCCATTGGCACCCCTATTACACAATACTTTGATGTTTTGATTGCGAGCTTCAAAAAAGTAATCAATTTCACGAATTGACATACTGTTTGAAACAACTAATCGGCTTTCCTCTGGCAGCATATTTTGTAACTTTTGAATTAGTTTACCTTCAAATAAATTTATTTCATCTTTGGCACCATTTAATTGTTTACGCATTTGTTTTTGATAGTTTATCCACTTAGATAAATATTCTATGTTACTATTTTCTATAGAAATAGATTTAGCAAACAATCTTGGCGATGAAACAACATATTTTTTCGTAGAGAGAGATGGATTACGATATTCAAAGGTCTCATCTACTTGTATATATAAAACATCTTGATGCATAGACAAAAATTGCTGCAAACGTTTCGATACAGGAACTTGCCCAAAGTGAATAATAAATTCTGGCTCTAACTCTTTTTTAATAATATCACTTTTTAAAAATGCATCGTAACTATCAATAATAATATCTTTTGAGTAATTTCGTAAATTTGAGATTGGATCAGCTAATACTGGTGCCTTTAACCGATCACCTAATTCCAATACTTCTTTATGATAGTCTGAGTAAGCATCTCCACCACAAATGATAATTCCATTCTTATTTTTTAAAATTGAAGCATCAAATAAAAAACAATTTTCTCCTCTTATATATTCAAATTTGTCTTTTTGGCGTCCTATAGTAAAGTCCAATTTATCTAAATCTGGAATTAAAGGATCACGAATAGGTACGTTAATATGAACTACACCATATTCTTTTGACATAGCACTTGCATATGCTTTTTGCATCACCACACGTACATAGCGATACATATTTTCACTTTCTTCAGGTAATGCTAATTCTTCATAGTATTTTGTATAATCACCAAATATTTTATTTTGATCAATCGTCTGAGGTGCACCAATCTGACGCAATTCATGTGGACGATCAGCTGTTAAAACAATTAAAGGTACTCGTGAATACTTTGCTTCAACAATTGCAGGTAAATAATTTGCAACTGCAGAGCCTGAAGTACAAACTAATACAACAGGTCTTTCACATTCTTTGGCAATACCAAGTGCAAAGAAAGCTGCTGAACGCTCATCAATATTTATAAAAGTTTTAAAATCCTGTTCACAAAATAATAAAGCTAAAGGGGTAGATCGTGAACCTGGACTAATTACAACTTCTCGTAAACCTAATTGATACAATTCATCAACTAAAGCAGCAATATAATTTGTCATTCCTTTCACCTTTCTCTATAAACTTTCAATTATGGTTCTTAATTTGTTTTTAGTTTCAATATATTCAATTTCACAATTTGATTTATCTACTATGCCACAGCCCGTGTACGCAAAAGCTACATTTTCTCGAATAAGTGCAGATCGTATCCCCGCTACAAAAATACCATCTCCATTTTCATTTATTATACCAATCGGAGCAGCATATAATCCTCTTTCATGTTTTTCATATCTTCTAATTAATTCTAATGCTTTACTTACAGGACTTCCACCTAATGCTGGGGTAGGATGTAATCGCATTACCCATTCTAATAATGTGCTGCTTTTATCCTTTACATGGATACCTGAGTGCAAGTGATGTAAATTTTTAAGAGTTAAAATTCTTGTTTCATCTACTATTACTTCAGAGGTGAATTTTTCCATTACATCAACTATCGAATCAATAACAATTTGATGTTCATGACGATTTTTAGCATCATCTAGCAGCATATTTTTTTGTAATTCATCATTTTTGTCAGCTCGTAAAATTGTACCTGCCAAAGCATAACTTAAAATATTATCTTTTTCCTTTTGAACCAAAATCTCTGGTGTTGCTCCTAAAAAAGTTTTTCCTTCTTTAGAATAAGCAAATACAAAGCTATTTGGATTCTTTTCTAAAAGATTTTGTAAAACACTTTCTACGTTTATTAAAGTATCACATTCAATTTTAACTTCTCTTGAAATAACAACTTTATTTACTTCTTGTGTTGATATTGAATTATTTACACTATGAAACAATTGTTTCCAATCTTCATAATCTTCTGCTGCATATTTGTAAGAATGTTTGCAAATTTTCACTTCTGCATTTTCTATTTCAACTAAATCTTTTAAGTAATAAAGTGTCTGCTTTCCATCTTTTTGAACAAAGTAATATTCAAATGCAATAGTCTCATTTCCAATCCCTGCCCACTTTTCATCTTTGATTGAATCAAAAAATGTCATTGAGGAAAATGTATATAAATAATCCTTTGAACTTTCTTCTATAGAAAGAGTTTTTAAGCGTTTAGCACCAATAATAAACTCCTTTTTTAATGGATTATAAAATAGAAAACATTCTTCATTTTTAAAATGCTTTAAAAATGAAAGTGGGTTGTCTAATTTGATTTGTTTTTCCTGATATTTCAAATTACACACCTCCAATTATATATATATTTTTAGTTCTTTCATGGATTAATTATAAAGTCATACTATGAAGATATTATGAAGATGTCCCTACATTTACATAAGCATTTCTGGATTCATTATATCTTTTAGTATGGGTTGCCCAAAATTAAGATATCGCAATTAAGACTACTGACTTATCTTTCAGTAGCCTGAGCCATTTTTCCAATTTCATATTTTGATTTTAGGTTTATTATTTTATAAATTTTTTATATTACTAAATCTTATAGTAAAACTAGTCCCCTTGTTAACTTCACTTTCAACATCAATAGATGCTGAATGACGAATTAAAACATCCTTTACTATAGTCAACCCTATCCCACTGCCTTCAATTTTATTTCTACTCTTATCGCCTCTATAAAGTCTTTCAAATATAAAAGGTAAGTCTTCTTTGTTAATTCCAATTCCGTTATCTCTTATACTAACAATGATATCCTTCTTACTTCTAACTAAATTAACCCAAATCTTTCCTCCATAGTTTGAGAATTTTACTGCATTTGACAGAAGATTAATAAATACCTGTTTTAATTTATCTACATCTCCAACTATAGTATAATCTTCATCTGGTATTGCATTATAGGTTAAATCTATGCTTTTCTCCTTTAATGCAACTGAGAAGTCATCACATACAGAATGTAGTAACTTATCTATAGAAACTTCATCTTTGTTAATAGAAACTGTTTCTGAATCAAACTCCTTTAGAGTATTTAGATTATTTAAAAGTTTTCCAAATCTAATAACCTCATCATTCAAGCCTATCAACTGTTCTGTGGTTACAGGAAAAATCCCATCAATCATGGCCTCTAAATTGTTTTGAAGGATATTCAGTGGAGTTCTTATTTCATGAGATATATCAGAAACTAACCTTTTTCTTAATGAGTCCTGCTGCCTAAGTTTTTCTCCCAAAGTATTTATGCTATTTTTAAGCTTTTCAATTTCTAATATATTTGTATCTACATAGGTTCTGGGATTGTAATCTCCATTAGATAATTTTACTGATACATCGGATACTTCTTTAATAGGTACTGAAAACTGTTTTGAAATATAGATACTAATGATTATTACAATAAAAAGACTAAAAAAAATGCTAGCAACAATTCCCCTATTAATGGACAACTTAAAATTTATATCCTCAGCAGATACTAAAGCTGAAGAATATTGGCCTATCTCCACATAGCCAACATTATTACCGTTATATTTGATTGGAAAACTTGTTGTACTGTAAATTCCATTATTACTGTTACTACTTATGGTCTTAAAATGGTCTTCTTCTTTTACATCGTTTGGATCCATCATCCAAACTAATTTTTTATTTGAATCCAAAAGCGTTATACAATAATTACTCATATATGCCTCATGTTTCATTTCACTTCCTGAATCTGTTGTCCACTTTTTATCTCTCTTATAAACTTCTTCAAAATACTGTACAATTCTATCATTTCTTTTATTCTGAATATCCACCATATACGTATTAAACTTATTATTTATTATAGCATTTACAAAAACTGCAGTTAAAAGTATAGCTAGTATAGAACAAAATAAAATTATAATACTTAATTTCCTTCTTATACTATACATCAACTTTCACCACCAAATTTATAGCCTATTCTAGGCACAGTTAAAATATACTTAGGTTTTTTACTATCTTCCTCAATTTTCTTTCTTATATTTTTAATATGAACATCTACTGTTCTATCAAATCCTTCGAAGTCCATGCCAAACACCCTATCGATTAATTGTTCTCTAGTAAGGACCTTTCCCTTATTCGTTGCAAGAACATATAAAATGTCAAATTCATTAGGAGTTAGAGCTATTTCTTCTCCATTAACCCGTACAATTCTACTTTCTTTGTCGATTTGAAGATTTCCATTATCTAAAGATAAAACTGAGCTAGTATTTACCTCTAACCTTCTAAATAAAGCGTT
This sequence comes from Clostridium nitrophenolicum, assembly GCF_055391695.1. NCBI lineage: Bacteria > Bacillati > Bacillota > Clostridia > Eubacteriales > Clostridiaceae > Clostridium > Clostridium nitrophenolicum. Next base: position 2,482,438 of record NZ_AP042469.1, on the reverse strand, counting down.
AACCCTTGCAACCAGTTCTCTTGGACTAAAAGGCTTAACTAAATACTCGTCAGCTCCAGTATTAAGGCCCTCTATTCTATCTTCTAATGAAGACTTAGCAGTAATCATAAATATGTGTACATCAGATTTATCTCTTATAATCTTACATATTTCTTCTCCTTGAATATCAGGCAGCATCAGATCTAGTATAATTAAATTAAATTCTATTGAATCAAATAATTCTAAACCCTTTAACCCGGTAGTTGAAGTATATACTCCGTAACCTTCCTTTTCTAAATATGCCTTTTGGACATTAGATATTTTTTCTTCATCCTCTATTATTAAAATATTATTCATTCTACTCACCTCAACTTAACATTGTTATAATTTAATTAGACTTAGCAGATTCTAACTTAACTTTTATGTCCTTTTCACTACCATCTGCACTTTTAACTTTCAGACTTATTGTGTTTCCCACACCTGCAGTATAAAGTTCAGTTTTAAAGCTAATCATAGTATTAGTTTGCTTACCATTAACCGATAAAATCACATCGCCTTTTCTAATCCCCTGCTTGTATGCTGGTCCCCCTATTATTGACTCATAAACATAAATTCCATTATCTACTTTAATATTTGTTGTAAATCCTGCCATTTGTTTGTCAACACCTTGGATACCTATAATTGGTGTAGCGAAACTTCCTTTTTCTTCAATACTCTTTAAAATTGGCTTTGCTAGATTTATAGGAATAGCAAAACCCATGCCTTCAGCGCTTGTAACTTTAACAGTATTCATTCCTATTACTTCACCATTTATATTAATAAGTGGTCCTCCACTATTCCCTGGATTTATGGAGGCATCTGTCTGCAATAAGTCCTCCATAAACACGCCTCCTTCTTCTCCTATGGTTCTATTCATTGCACTGATAATTCCTGATGTAACAGTTCTTTGGAATGTAAGCCCAAGTGGATTTCCTATAGCTACTGCAGTATCCCCTACACTTAAAGCATCTGAATCACCAAGTGGCGCTGCTACAAGTTTATTAGCATTAATTTTTACTACAGCCATATCAAGATTTTCATCTGCCCATACTACTTTACCTTTAACTTCTCTTCCATCATATAATGAAACTAAAATCTCATCTGTTTTTTTACTAACTACATGATTATTAGTTAATATATAACCTCTCTCATCTACTATAATTCCTGATCCAACACCTGATTCTCCCTGTTTGTATATTCCTGGATTAACTGTTGATGTAATTCCAACCACTGCTGGCATAAGTTTCTTAGCCACAACACTTATGGTTGAAGTTCCAGTCTTTTGACTGCTAATTTGTCCTTCTCCTTGTTCTTGCCTTACTTGCGTTGTTTTAGAAATTTGAGTACTAGTAGATGTATCTACATTGTAGATTCCAAATACTAAACCCGCCCCTACTAAAACTCCTAATAAAGAAGATAGAAAATATCCAAATTTTCCTTTGTTTTTATCTTTATTATTATCCATTTTAATCGCTCCTTTTAACCTACACCAGATTCTTAAAATTATTTTAATATTATTTTCATATAATAACTCAATTTTATAAAGATTTTATGTAGATTATAGTGCTATAAGAATTTTAATACCCTTCGATTTAGATGCATTTTATAAAGTTTTCTATGTAAAATCTTTATAAAATCTTCATATTCTTAATTTATAGTGTATGTAAATCAAAAATTGATCCTGTAACTTTGTAAGAACGCTTTAATATTAATAGCAACAAAGTCTTAATATCTATAAGGAGGCATTTTCTTGAATAATAAAAATTATAAATACTTAGCTTTTACATTATTTTCAGCAGCAATCTTATGGTACTTAATGTTTGTTATAAAACTTTTTAACTTTTGGATAGAAATGAGTTTATCAATATTATTCTTAGTATTAATGGCATTTTTTGCTGACAGAAATATCTTTCATTTTGGAAAACTAAAGCCTAGATATATTCTAGTTGGAATAATATCAGCATTAGTCTTGTATGGAATATTTTATGTAGGAAATATTATATCAGGATATTTATTTCCATTCAAAGACGCTCAAATCTTATCAGTTTATAGTAATAAATCAAATACTAATCTAACATTAATAGGCCTGTTACTACTTTTTATAATTGGTCCAGGAGAGGAGATATACTGGAGAGGATTTATACAAAATGCTTTAAGTAAAAAACTAGGTCATACTAAAGGGTACTTAATATCTGTTTTATTATATTCAGCTACACATATTGTCACCGGTAACTTTATGCTAATTATAGCAGCTTTAGTATGTGGATTATTTTGGGGATGGCTTTATAAGAAAGAAAAAAGTCTTTTACCTGTGATAATATCTCATGCTATTTGGGATGTAACTATATTTGTTTTATTCCCGCTGATGTAATAAAAAGTATTCATCTAAAAAAGGTGTACTGATGCTGTTATCAGTACACTTTTTTTTAGAATTCTTATTTTTCATTATATATTACTATCTTCTTAACAATATCTCCGTATAAATTAGTTACTTCAACATTTTTAAAACCTGATTTTTTAATATTTTCTAATGTTCTTCTATTTATATTAGCTCCATAGGTATTTACTACAATCGGATTTAATATATCCATAATTATACCCAAAACTTTTTTCTCACTTCTAACATGTTCTATCATTATTATTTTCCCATTTGGTCTGCATACTCTTCTTATTTCATTAAGACATTTTATTGGATCTGGTACGGAACAAAATACACAGGTAGTATATACTGTATCAAATGTGTTATCTTCAAATTGTATGTTTTGAGCATCCATATTAAGCAAAATAACATCTTTATTGAACCTTTTCTTTTTTTCCTTAGCTTTTTCTAACATTTTTTCACTGAAGTCAATAGCTACTATGTCTATATCATCAGGATAGTACTCTATATTCTTCCCAGTTCCAACACCTACTTCTAAAACCCTTCCCCTTAGATCTTTCATTAATTCTATTCTCCATTGTCTCAGCGCCATAATTTCCATTGGGTTTTCAAGAATATCATAAATTTTAGCTGCTCTATTATATCTTCTTCTGATTTTTTCAGTTTGTTTATCCACAAAATCCCTTATCTCCCAATTTTTAAAAAGCACTATGAACATTATAATAAATAAACATTCCAATTACTCCCACAAGCACCACAAGTATATACTCATATACATAAATCTTAACATTATTATCTTCTAAATCTGTTTCCTCCATTTTCTCCTTACTCTTAATAACATTTCTTATAATCAAAGCCACTATAATTATTACAATGCTGGTAATGTGAGCAACTGTAAAAGGTTTTATTACCACAGGATTTGTTCTGAAAAACTCTATAATAAATCTATTTATTGAAAAACCTATAATATAATTTATAAACAATTGCCCATTATATTTTATCTTACCTCTACGATTCCAAAGATATACAAATAAAATAAGATCTAAAATCATTTCATACATCTGAGCTGGATGAAGTAATTGAGAATTAATCACTATTCCCCAAGGATAGCTGGTCTTCATTGGAATTCCAAAAATATCACAGCCTATTCTTCCTATAGCTTGACCTGCAACTATACCAGGAGCAAAAGCATCTGCAGCAGTCCAAAAGGATATTTTCTTTCTTTTTGTGCACCAAAATGCAAATAAAATCCCTCCAATTAATCCTCCCTGTATAGATAAGCCACCATCTCTAAATGAAAATATTTCTGCTGGATTTTGGATGTATGTATTAGGATTAAAGACAAGTATATAATAAAGTCTTGCTCCAACTACACTAGCTATTAATGTATACATAGCTAATTCAAGCATATTATCTGTATCTAATCCCTTTCTCTTAGCTTCACTTTGCATTAAATATATTCCAACAAGCATTCCAATTGCTATCATTACTCCAAAAAGATAAATTGTAAAATTCCCTATCTTAAATAGTTCAACCATAAAATTTCTCCTTCCATAACTTATTAAAGGTTAAGATTAAATTAAAGCTTCTAATTTATTCACAAAATCCTTAATTTATTATAACGATAAGTTATGAAGTACATATGAAGAAGAAAAAATATTGAAATTTGATTTTAATATTATTAAAAATTAGCAACAGTCCAAAACTGATCCTATCTACACATAATTGCTTCATTAGCTATCTTAAACAGTATTTTATAATTATCTCCAAACTTACCTAATACACTGCAATGTTCATATAAGTCAGAAAATAATATATATCTTAAAGATATACAATCCATATTTAAAAATGATGGTCTTTTAAGTTGAGCTATAATTTCTCTTTCACGAGAATTTGGAGCAACTAGAAAAAAGTTATACTGCTTATCTCCAAGAGAAGATGCAAGATCGACTAGTCTTAAGATACCAGAATATATTGATGTACTTTTTTCTATTTCAAAAGCACATTCAATTTGTTCAGTATTCTTGTTTATCCAAATAACGTCAATTAAAGAAACTGTTTTTGCTACATCCTTAGGAAGATTTAAATCTGGTAATGCTGGTACTGCCATAAATTCAAGACTCTTGCCTTCTAAGGATTTTGTACGATCATTTGTAGCAACAAAAACGTTATATCCAAGACTTCTACCAAGCTCTGTTAGCATAATTTGAATTCTCAAATGCTCTGACTCTTCTTTTAATTCATTTAACACCTCTTTGTGTCTCTTTTTAAGCGCCTTTTCTAGTTTATCTTTCTCAAATTTTAATGTCGTTTCCCAGTTTTCATTAAGTGCAATTTTTCCTATACCAACATCAAATAACAATCCAGATATTGCTCCTAAATCCTTTGATAGCTCTGGACCAATATCTTCGTTTGCCTTTATGATAAGTTCTCTCATCTCTAAATAATGTTGCCAAGAGCCTAACTTCTTTTTATCTGAAAACACGGCATTAAAGCCTTTTATCATAGCCGTATTAAATGGAGGCATTAAGGTTGGATGTAAGAAATAAAGAATATTTGCAACAGCTGGGCCTAACCCTTTAATCTTATATTCATCTAATTTTATAATTTCCTTTATTATTTTATCTGCAGTATTAGCGGACATACAACTTTCAAGGAATTGTCCAAATATCCTTTTATTTTCTTCATTTTCATAAATATCGGGTATCCTAAGCTTAGGTTTCCAATAAAAAGGATGAGCTGCCCCTTCAAAGACTTGTTTTTGCTCAGTTATACAATTCAAAACAAATTCTAATGGTGATCCTTTGAAGTCATTTCCGAAAGTATTATTTTTTATAATGCCTTGCTAGTTCAATTAGGCTTTGTATTTTCATTATGTAACTCCCCTAACTTTTAAAATAACTAAGAATTAATCCTGTTTTGCTTAATTATAACAAGCATTTATCCTAACAAGCAAAAGTGTATTGACCATTTCTTACCAATACACTTTCTTATTTTAATCTTAAAATTTGAAGTTTTTTATTTTTCCTCTAACTATAGATTCATTAACTGCTTCCTTAATCATTTCTCTTGAAATTTTATCATCCCTATACACAACCTTAACTATTTTAGAACTAAAATCTACACTTAACTCATCTATCTCTCTTAATTGATTTAGTGTTTTTACAGCATTCATCACACATCTATGACAAAGCATGTTATCTTGTTTAAATTTAACCTTGTGACTTTTCAAAGATATCACTCCTCTATTATTGTACTACCATCATTCCATTACTTCTCATCATTGTTTGATGCATTTTTATCATATCTTGCCTGCTAACAGATTCCATCATCTTTGCCATTGAAGCATATCCGTTATTTTTCATTATATCAATCATTTTGTTATAGTCTTCATCTGTTAAGTTATTTATAATTTTATTTTCTCTTCCTTATGCTTTTATTATAAGACCTGATTGTGAAGAAATTATGAAAGAGATAATATTAACAAAAATTTTCACGGATAATTTTCAATATAGATTTATACTTATAATAGATAAAATTATTTAACTCTACGTGCAGTAATGTAATCTGACCTATCCCAGTACGAGGCAGAAAAGTAGACTTGTATTAAGGCAAAAAGGCTTTGGAAACTGCTAAAACCATATTTACTGCCTGATTTGGATAAATTCCAAGACCAACAAGCACTATTGTAGATATGGTTAGTACCAATTTTGCACTTTTAGATATAATAATAGGTTCAAATTTCTGATGAAGGAATATATTAAAACTCTAGATAAATAACTTGTCTAAAAAAAGTATAGTGGCACGCATACCTACTATACTTTTTTCTTTAATCTCCTTTTTAAATATCTCAATCTTATTACAAAGCACTTCTATATCTTTTAGAAAATGAGAACTAATGAAAATATAAGAATAGTAAACTTTTATCCGATGTCTATCGCCACTAACACCCCAACGCATTCTGTGAAAGCGATTCGCACCAAGTCAGAGATTTGGGCTCTCTGCTTTTCTTAAAGTTGGGGATAAATGGCGCTACGACCCTGGATAACGGCTTCTAAGCTTCAGATGGAGTTTAAAACTCCACCTGAAGCTTAGAAGCCTGTTTATAGATTTTGAATTTCTTCATAATTTCTTTATATACACAATATATAATTCAATTAAAATATAATTATTTTTAAATTAATAAAAGCATTTTGGAGGGATAAGTATGAATTGTCATGAAGATAAAAAACAAAACCAAGGAAATCACAAGCATAGTCCATTAAAGCATATGTTGCATATGATTGTCTGCTGTGGACTACCTATAATTATTATAGGATTATTGCCAGTTATAACAAGATTTAGCCCTAGTGCTGGTAATGTAATTGGGAGAATAGCACCATTTATATGTCCAATAATGATGATTTTTATGATACCAATGATGATAAGTAATAATAAAAATGGAAGTTGTTGTGATACTAAAAAATCGAATACTGATAATAAGGAAGTAATATAGATTTATAGAAATAGAACTATGGAGGAGGAGAGACTCAACAACACTAATGAGTTCTCTCCTTAAATAATAACCCATAAAAATATTATAAATTCGCTTATGAAAAGAGGGACACTGCACATGATGAATAATACTTTAGATGTACAAAATATTTTCTCCTCTATTGCAGAAAGCTACGATAAATTGAATTCAATTCTAACTTTTAACATAGATAAAATGTGGAGAAAGAAAGCTATAAAAGTATGTGATCTAAAAGCTGGTAACAAAGTTTTAGATTTATGCTGTGGTACAGGACAGATGATTAATTATGCCTGTAAAAAAGTAGGAAAAAATACTGAGGTTGTAGGACTGGATTTCAATCAAGAAATGATTGATGTTGGATATAAAAGACTTAATCAAAGCATAAAAGATTATAAGTTTAGATTAATAAAAGGTGACGTTTTAAAATTGCCTTTTGAAGATAATAGTTTTCACTGTGTGACAATCGCATTTGGTCTTAGAAATATTAAGGATAAAAATAAAGCATTGTCGGAAATGTATAGAGTTTTAAAGCCTGGTGGGAAACTTGTTTGTTTAGAGTTATCTAACCCAGAAATACCTATTCTTAGAGAACTACATTCTGCGTATCTGAATTTTGTTTTACCTACTATTGGCTATATAGGTACAAAAGACAAAGGAGCATATATGTATCTTAAAGATTCTGTAAGAAGCTTTATGTCAAAAAAGAAACTAAAGCTTTTCTTTGATGATTCTGGTTTTGTAAATACCGGTTATATATCTTTAACCGGAGGAATTACATCAATTCACTATGGAGTAAAAAGATAAAATATGTTACTTATAATTTTGGAATTAATTTCTTCATAATTTCTTTATATCTTAAAAATATAATCAATATATAGAAAATATTAAGGGTTTATGAGAGGAGATTTATAATGAGTATATTTAAATACCTTTTCAGTAAAAAATTCAGAGAAGAATATTCAAGACAATTGGTACACAAACTTAATGATATAGATGAGCAGATTGAAAAAATATACACTAATATTAAGTTAGAAGAATCGAAAAAAGCTTCATAAATATATAAATAAAAGATCCATCTTTTTACTATATAACAATAGCGTACTGATAAAACACTCTTATCAGTACGCTATTGTTCATTAACTATAAAATTTTATTCGATCATCATATTTCTTCATAATCATCTAGTAAAATATAGAAAATAGAAATATATACCATAGATTAGTTTAGGAGGAATATTACATATGAATACCATTAAGAAAAAGCTATTTGGAGTCTTCAGTCTTGTTTTAATCTTATTTATTACCTTAGGTACAATAGGATTATATGAAATGAAAAAAATAAATTATAATGTTGACCATATATATAATCAACAACTAAATGGCATTAACTATATTAAAGAAGCTGAATATTATATAGTTAGAGTTGAAAAGGCAGAAAAAAGTGTGCTATTGGCGCCAACCTTAGAAGAAAAAAAGGAACATTCCATGCACTTAGAAGAATTCTATTCTAATGGAATTATAGAAAATTTAAATAAGTTTAAGAAAATATCTCATACCGAGGACACAGTAAAGGTTGATAGTTTAATTAATAAAATAAATGAAGTTAAAAAAATTCAGTTAGATGTTATATCTAAAAGTATAAACGGCCAAACTAAAGAAGCACTTGCTTTATCAAACAGTACTAACGATAAATTTCAGCAAATAGAAAAAATTACAAATGAGATAGCCCAAGATAAATTAAAAGAAGCTAAAAATGATTATGACGAAAGTTTGAAAATATATAACAGAGACATTAAAATGGTCATTGGATTTGTTGCAGTGGCATTTATAATTGGTTTAGCAACATCAATTAGTATAGCTTCTTCAATTATAAGTCCTATAAACAAAAGTATAGAGTTTGCTAAAAAATTGGCTGCTGGTGACTTAAAAAATAAAATGAATTTAAAACTAAACAACGAACTAGGAATACTTATAAATTCTTTAAACCATACTGGCGAAAAACTAAAGGATATAGTTTCTCATATAAAGTTTAATTCTACTGAAGTTACATCAGGAAGCAATCAACTAGCTTCTGCCATTGAGGATACAAATTCTGTAATGGATGAAATAAGCCAAAAGATATTAGCTATCACTGGAAATATACAGAATATAGCCTTCTCTGTAGAAGAAATAGATACAAACCTTCAAAATATTGCATCTAGTTCAAATGAAGTATCTACTTTAACAGAAAAAGCTAAGGATGATTCGATATCTCTTAAAGAATATGCTGATAAAGGAATGGCTTCTGTAGATATAGCTGTAAGTTCTATGGAAGATATAGACAATGCAACAAGAGAGGTAAAGCGTTCTATTAATGATCTAGATATTCTCTCAAAAAAAATAGAAGAGATTATATCAATGATTTCAAGTATTGCAAAGCAGACAAATATGCTGCCTCTAAATGCTGCAATTGAAACAGCCAGAGCTGGGGAACATGGAAAAGGATTTTCTGTTGTAGCAGAAGAGGTCAGAAAACTTGCTGAAGAAAGTGCTGCTGCAGCTGATAAAATTGAATCTATGATTTTAGAGGTACGAAGTAAAACTGAACTAGCTGTTAATAATATCACTATAACTGAACTTAAAGTTAACGAGGGAACCTCTGTGGCTAAAAACACTTCTTCCCATATTAAAACTGTTATTAGTAATGTTACCTCATTAGTTAACGAACTAAATTTAATATCTAAACAAGTTTTTAACCAAGCTGAAACATCACAAAAAATCTCTAAGTCCATGAGTTCTATAGTTACAAATGTTCAAGAAGTAAGCTCTGCTTCTCAAGAAATAAGCTCAAATGTTGAATCTCAAGTATCTGTTATAGCAGAGATATCTTCAACCTCTGAGCAGCTATTGACTATGACAGAGAGTTTAAATAATATGGTAGACTATTTTAAAGTTAAATAAAAAGACCTGTATTTAGTTATTGATATTTAGCTGAATACGGGTCTTTACTATACAATACATTTTTAATTTTTAATTTTAAATTATATCTTCATATTTTCTTCATAGCAAATCTCTATAATAACAAATATGGTGTTAAATGTTGAAAATCATTTATTAATTAGAATTTATATATAGGTGGTGAAAAAATGAAATTTAATGAAATTTCAGTTCCAATAATAAAAGAACTTAATCAACTTGAATTAGAATTAAAAAATGTTACGACAAAATTAGATGATAGTACTTTAAATGATGTTTTTGCCTACTTTTTTTCAATTCCAGGTAAACGTCTAAGACCTATGTTAACATTTTTATCTGCAGGCGCCATAAATAACCAACTTACTTCATCTATAAATCATAGCTTAGTTCAGTTAGCAGTGGGTATAGAACTTATTCACAGTGCTAGTTTAATCCACGATGATATCATAGATGGTGATTTAGAAAGACGTGGTCAAAAAACCTTAAATAAGACCTTTGGAAATAAAATAGCAGTGCTGGCTGGTGATGCATTGTATTCAAGAGCCTTTACTATTTTCTCAGACACCCTACCAGGAGAATTTTCACAGACAATAGGAAGAGTTACTGAAGCAATGTCTATATCAGAAATATTAAATGCTAAAAACCCTTTTCCAGATCGTGAAACATACCTAAAAATAATTTCAGGAAAGACAGCAGTTTTCATGAGTGCTTGTTGTAGTCTCGGTGCTACTATAGTGAGTGCAAGTGAAAAGGAATCAAATATGCTTTCCAAATACGGCGAAAACCTTGGTATGGCATATCAAATACTAGATGATTATATTGACGGAGACCCTGTTGCAATGAAAAATGTAACTATTGAAGAAGGTTTTCAATTTGCATATGCTGCCAAATCTTCTATTGAGACTTTAAAAGACTCAATATATAAGAGAAATTTAATTATGTTAGTAGACTATGTTTTGGATTTCTACAGTCCTAATGTGCAAAATGAATCATAGTTATGACAGTAATATTACTTATTCATATTACAACAAATAAAATTCAAAGTTAAGGGACAGGAGTGTGTATAAATATGAAAATTTTTCGAGACAAAAGATTTGCCATTCTATGGACAATCCTTAGAATTTGGCTTGGTTATCAATGGATATCTGCAGGCATTGAAAAGATATCTAACCCAGCCTGGGTGGGCAGCAAAGCTGGAGTAGCAATTACAGGTTTTCTAAAAGGAGCACTTGCTAAGGCAACCGGTGATCATCCTTTAGTACAGGGTTGGTATGCTAGCTTTATTCAAAGTGTTGCTTTACCTAATGCAAAAGTTTTCAGCTATTTAGTAGCTTATGGTGAGGTGTTAGTAGGTATTTCTCTAATTCTAGGTGCCCTAACTATTGTAGGTCTTCTTGCCGGAGCTTTTATGAACTTGAACTATATGCTAGCTGGAACAACTAGTACAAACCCTAATTTATATACTGCAGCAATTTTACTTATGGCAGCTGGAGCAAATGCTTACTTATTTGGCCTTGATAGATTTATCTTGCCTAAATTAAGCAAACTTTTCAATAAAAACTCTACTGTAAAGGCAGTGACATAGGTTCATTACTACTGCCAATTTCAAAAGACAAAATATTAGACTATAGTAAAGGAAGGATTTAAAAAATGAAAAGAAGATTACTAAAAAACTTAACAGTTATTTCAGCATTAGTTTTAACTTTATCTACATCAGTATTAGCTGATGGTGGTGGAAAAAAGATAGAACAGCGAGTTGATGGAGTTAAAGCAACCCTTATTCTAGCAGAAGATAAGGCTAAGACAGGCGAAAATGAGTTAACATTGAAATTATACGATGATAAAGATAAACCTATGGCTAATGCAAATGTAAAAGTTACTGCCGAGATGGAAGCAGATAGTGATATGAGTGGTCACAATATGAAAGATGATAAACCTGAAGTAATCCAATTTAAAGCAGGTCATGAAGAGGGCGAATATATTGGGACTGTAAAATTTAGCGATAAAGGACACTGGAAAGTTAAAGCAGACTTTACAACAAATAATGGAGAAAAAATGGCTGATTTTAGTTTAGACGTAATAAGTTCTGGTCCTAACTGGTTTGTGGTTGGAGGCTTCTTAGTAGTAACTACTTTAATTATAGTAACTGCTGGGATAACAAAGAAAAAGAATAAAAAAACTGCAAAAGCATAGAAAGCGAGGTAATGTTTTATGGCAGAAAAAAAGACATCTTTAATCGATGAAGAAAAAACATCCTCATCAGATGATATAAACCTCTTAGATAACAAAAAGTTTGCAAGTTTTATGAAAAGTAAATGGTATCCTGGTGTTTTTCAATGGCCAGTCGCAATAATATTTGCATTTATAGTCTATGAACTTCTATTCGGTTCTACCAGTGCACATGATAATTTCGGTACCGCTGCTACATGGGTATTATGGTGGTCTGTACTGCCAATTATAATGCTATTATTAGGTAGATTCTGGTGTACAATTTGTCCTTTTGGAACACTTAATGATTTAGTCCAAAAATTTGTTGGTAATAATCGTCCCGTACCTAAGTTTTTAAAGAAATATGGAATTTGGATTATTGATGCAATATTCATCTTAATTACATGGAGTGATCATATTTTTGGTGTTGTTGAATCACCAAGAGGTTCTGGTAACCTACTCCTATTAATTACTCTTGGTGTAATTGCTTCTGGCGCTATATTCGAACGTAGAACTTGGTGTAGGTATATCTGCTTTTTAGGCGGGTTATCCGCTAACTATACTAGAGCAGGTATGATGGAACTTAGAGCTACTCCTGAAAAATGTGCTAAATGTAATGTGGCTGCTTGTTATAAAGGAAATGATAAAGCAGCAGGCTGTCCTATGTTTGAGTTTCCAAGAATTATGGATACTAATGCGGAGTGTAACTTCTGCGGAAACTGCGTAAAGAGTTGTCCAAATAATTCTATTAGAATATCAAGACGTATACCTACCAGAGAATTATGGTTTATTCGTAAACCTAAACTGGAAGAATCATTCCTTGCTGTTGTTATTATGGGTATCGTATTTGTACAAAATATAACTATGCTTAGTATATGGCAGTCTATTCTAAATTGGCTTGAAAAAGTTACTGGTACTGATAGCTACTACGTAACCTTCACTATAACATTTATTATAGCAATGTTAATTCCTATAGCAATGCTATCATTAACAGGATTAATTGCTAAGAAATTTAATGGAGATTCCGTTAAACAAAACTTTGCTAAATTTGGATATGCCATCATCCCGCTAGATATGACTGCTCATATAGCTCACAACTTATTCCACTTACTAGCAGAAGGCAAATCAATTTTATTTACTTTCATGGCATTGTTCGGACAGGAAATGCATGGTTCAGCTGCTATTTTAGATACTGCCACAATACAAGTTCTTCAGTATGCTTTAATTGTTCTTGGTGCTATTGGTTCAATATATACTGCATACAGAATTTCTAAGAGCAATTATGGCGGTAAGAATAGTAAGTCTCAAGGATCTTCTATAGTATATGGAGTATTAATTCTGGTATTAGCTATTATAAATATAATACTATTCATGCTCCCAATGGCAATGCGTATGTAATTATATTTAGATTGTCGTATATAATATAATTGTCATAATTTAATTGAAAAATTTAAGGTTGGTTATTTATGAAAATAACCAACCTTAAATTAATTTCCTCTAGTACTTGTACAAACAAATATTTTTGCATTCCTTTATAGTTTTGATTACGAAACTTGTTCAAATTGTAAACTATATAAAGAAGCATATATACCCTTCTTATGCATAAGCTGTTCATGAGTTCCTGATTCTCTAATACCATCCTCTGTCAATACTAATATTTCATCCGCATTTTTTATAGTACTTAATCTATGAGCTATGACTATAGTAGTCCTATTTTTTGAAAGCTCTTCTAAAGATTTTTGAATATATTTTTCACTTTCATTATCGAGAGCAGATGTTGCTTCATCGAGGATCAAAATTGGTGGATTTTTAAGGAACGCTCTAGCAATAGATATTCTTTGCTTTTGTCCACCAGAGAGTTTAACTCCTCTTTCTCCAACAAAAGTATCATACCCATCTTCTAAATTCATTATAAATTCATGAGCATTTGCCTTCTTAGCTGCTTCAATTATTTCTTTATCAGATGCCCCAGGTTTTCCGTATGCAATATTTTCTTTTATAGTGCCTGAAAACATATATACATCCTGCTGTACAATACCTATAACCTTTCTTAGAGATTTTAATTTTATCTCTCTAATATCTTTTCCATCTATTTTTATAGAGCCACTATCTATTTCATAAAATCTAGGTATAAGGCTGCAGAAGGTAGTTTTACCACTTCCTGATGGTCCTACTAGTGCAATATTTCTTCCTGCATTAATTTTTATATTTACATTATTTAATATTGTACTTTTATCATCATAGCTGAAGGATACATCATTAAATTCTATTTCACCCTTAATTTTTTCTAATTCTACAGCATTAGGCTTATCCATTATATCTGGTACAGTATTAATTACTTCTAAAAATCTGGCAAAGCCAGTAATACCTTTTTGAAACTGCTCTGTAAAATTCACTAGTTTGTCTATAGGGCTTAAAAATATGTTTATATATAAAATATATATAACTAGGTCCGATACCTTTGCTTCTCCCCTACTAATGAATATTCCACCTAATAATATAACAGTAAGATATAAGATACCTTGAAAGAAACCATTTCCGCTAAAGAATTTTCCCATAATAAAATATCCTGCTTCTTTGGTTTCTAAAAACTCCATGTTTCCTTTTTTAAACTTACTATTTTCAACTTCCTCATTTGAAAATGATTTTACTACTCTAATACCAGAAAGACTATCTTGAATTTGAGCATTAACATTTGCTATCTTCTGTCTATTTTTCATAAAGATAAACTTCATTTTTTTATTATAGAAGTATGAGAAATATAACATAACCATAGTTAAAAAGAATAATGCCGAAGTAATCTTAACATTTATATTCATAAGTATTATAAATGAACCTAATATTTTAATTATAGAAATAAACAAATCTTCTGGGCCATGATGTGCTAATTCCGATATATCAAAAAGGTCAGTAATTATTCTAGACATCAACTTGCCTGTATTATTGTTATCGTAATATGAAAAAGATAACTTTTGAAGATGATTAAAAATATCACTTCTCATATCCGCTTCCATTTTAGCTCCCATTATATGTCCCCATGAAGTTATATAATATTGACAAAAATATCTTATTATATACATTGCTAGCAGAGCAACTCCAATTAGAGCTACAAATTTAATTATTTGATCACTAGTTTTATTTGTGTATACATCATTCAGCATATATCTTACTATTATTGGAAACACAAGATCAATTGCTGAAAGTGTAAGAGCACAAAACATGTCCATAAAAAACATATTTTTATAAGGCTTATAGTATCCTATAAACTTCTTTAAAGTATCCATTTATGTCCCTCCTTTAATTTATTAATACATCTGTCACAAAACTGTATTAGTATTTATTTTTTGTACAATAAAATAAAGTTATCATCTTATGGATTAATATTCAATAGCAAAATAATTTTTCAAAAAATTTCTACTTCTATGTAATTCTAAAACTAAATTGCCGATAACATTACTTAAAGCCACCTCTACATGAGGGAGAAATTCAATATTATAAGAAAAATGAATTATTATATACCTCTTTTTATAAAAATAGCCACAAAAACTTGAAAATTTTATAATTTTTTTATTTTTTGTGGCTTATATTAAATTTTTTATAATGTATAGTACATTTCATATTGTGCTATTTTATCCTGTGTAAACCCAATATGATTTACAAATCCTTGAATAGATGAATTATTTGGGAAACCTAACGTGACCTTAGATAAATTTAAGATTTTACTTCCTTCCAATATTAACTCTTTTGCAACACCTTTGTTTCTAAAAGAATTATTTACCCATAAAAAATTTATTTTGCCATTCTTATTCATACTTATAACTCCAGCTAATCTATCTTCAGTGCATGCAGCTAAAGTCAATTGCTCTTCTGACTTCTCTAAATAATCTACATCATTTTGCCAATTAATGTGCACATCTAATATTTTTTCTCGTATAACTTTTAATCCAGCAGTATCCATTGGCTTTATGATTAAATTTATTTTGTTATTCTTCTGTATTTTACTTATGTCGTCTAATATATAGTAACTTAAATCATATATTTTTTCATAATTTAATCTTTTGTAAAAATTTACAGCCCTATCATTTCCTACAATAACCTCTAAAAACAACTGTCTGCAGCCTTGTTTGACAGCTTCTTCTTTATGAAGCTTCATTAACTGTTGACTTATTCCTAATCCTCTGTATCCCTTCTGTATTGCTAATGTACCACATCTCATAGTTTTTATACCTTCATAAACTTTGACTCCCCCAAGAACTACACCAATAGGTTTATCTTCATCTAATGCAATAAAGGACAAATCTAAGCTATTTCCCTCTGAGCCAAAAAATCTTTTTATAAAAAACTCCTGTAACATTTGTACTTTTATTATATAATCTTCAAATCCATTGTTAAAAGCATTAAAAACTAAGTCAATATCTACTTCTGAGCATTTTTTATAAATTATCATATTCATTTCCCCCAATAAGTTTTCTTAATATCATATCAATATGGTTTTCTATTATAGCTTCTGTAAGAGAAATGCCCATAACACTATTGAAAAATCCAATTCCATCTGTGGATGATAATATAATGTAAATCATTGAATCTATATCCAATTTAGAATTAAATTCTCCGTCGTCAATCCCCTGTTTCAATATACTTGCTAAATCATTATGAAATAATGTATATCTTTTTTGGGCTGCAACTAAAGTCTCTGGATTTCTTGAAACTACTGACCAAAATTCAAAGGTAAATTTGGCATTCAACAATGTATCTTCGTCAAACAATTCACCTAGAACCCACTGAATATATTTCTTTAATTTCTCAGTACTTTTAGCAGATTTTTCAAAGCTCTCTATCAAGCTATGTCTTTTATTAAACCTGTCCTCAGCAATTGCTAAAAATATCTCTTCCTTACTCTTAAAATAATTATATATTCCCCCTTTACTCATTCCTGTAGCTTTTACGATATCCTCCATTGAGGTTTCCACAAAGCCTTTTTGTGAAAACAATTTCATGGCATTATCAATTATATAGCTTTTTTTCTGTGTTTTAGATTCTTCACTAATTTTAGGAGACATAACAAACCTCCAAAACCGACCAGACGGTTTTTTATTTTATAATATCATTTTATATGTATAATATCAATATCTATTCTAAAATTATTGACAGTACAGAAGAGGTACAACTATAAATACTTACAATAAGTCAAACATCCAGGTGAATATCTATATAGAGAAACTAACTTTCGGCCTAGTACAACTATAATAAAAAAACAATTTACAATACTTAATTGCAAATTGTTTTTTTTAAACTATTTACTTTTAAATAATTTTACGTACTCTCCATATCCCTTTTCTTCAAGTTCATTAAAAGGAATAAATCTTAATGCAGCACTATTTATACAATATCTAAGCCCACCTTTATCCTGTGGACCATCATTAAATACATGACCTAAATGAGAATCAGCATTTTTACTTCTAACTTCTATGCGGTGCATATTATGGCTAAAATCTGCCTTTTCCTTTATATTTTGTTTTTCTAATGGTTTAACAAAACTAGGCCATCCACAACCTGAATCAAATTTGTCCAATGAGCTAAAAAGAGGCTCACCGGATACTATATCTACGTACAATCCTGCTTCTTTATGATTCCAAAATTCATTTTCAAAAGGTCTTTCAGTGGCATTTTCCTGCGTTACTTTATATTGAGTAGGGCTCAATTTTTTTAATAGTTCTTCATTGTTAGGTTTTGGAACTTCATCTTTCTTCATCTATTATCACTCCTTTAGTATTAGCTTATCTAAAGTCGATAATATAATTCAAGCTGTACTTTAAAATGTTTTAGCTAAATAATTAAAAATAGCCTTCACCTCTGCATTAATTTCAATTACCCCTTCCATTATAGGTGTAGCTTCAGTTGACGCTGCTAGTACAGCTTGGCGGTATACAGGTCTAGGTTCCTTCTTTTCTTCTATTATTCTAATTGGGGTATTGTTAACAATAACATTTAATGTCTCTCCAAGTTCTCTTGCTTTTTCTAAAGCATTTCTTACAGCAATTTTTAATGCTTGGATATAGTATTTTTCTGGATTGTCAATGGTGAAAGTAATGTTATTTACAACATTAGCTCCACTAGCTACAGCTGCATCAATGATTTCACCAATTCTGCTTAAGTCTCTTAGTGTAACTCTAAATGTGTTCGTAATTTTATATGTTCTAAACACCTGCTTTCCTTCAATGTAATCATATTCTGGGGTTATGGTGTAATTTTCAGTTTTTATATCCCTTTCTTTGATGCCCATTCTTCTAAGTGTATCTAATATTCTGTTGGCTTTTTCGATGCTTTCTGCTTGAGCTACTTTTAAATCTTTATTTTCTACTATAACTCCTATGCTAGCTACTGCTATATCAGGCTTAACCTTTATATTCCCCTTTCCATATAAAGTCATAAGATTATTTTTAACATTTGTATTTGGATATTTTAAGTATGGATAATTGTAGAAGTATCTTTGCATAATGAATCCCTCCTAAATATACGTTTAATATAGGACTACTTGTCCAAAAGTTAACTTTCTAGTTAGTTTCCCTATATATATATTAGAAAAGTAATTTTTTAATTCCCCTAACTTAATATTTCAGAAGTATGAAAGGTTGTATAAACAGGATTCTTGGCTTCAGATGTAGTTTTAAACTCCATCTGAAGCTTAGAAGCCGTTATCCAGGGGCGTAGCGCCACTTACCCCCAACTTTAAGAAAAGCAGAGAGCCTAAATCTTCTATTTGGTGCGAATCACTTTCACAGAGTACGTTGGGGTGTTAGTGGCGGTAGACATCGGATAAATTATGTTATAATAAATATACACTTGTCACAGGCATTAATAAAAGAATTAAGGTGGAGTATTATGAATATCGAAAAGCTTATTGAACAATTTGGGAAAACCTTTGGAAAAATTATTTTTAATAAAAAAGAAAAGTATAGTGAGAAGGTTAATATTCACCAAATGAGTTCAGTAGATACATTCAAAATAATTTTTAACAAGTTATTTCATGATGGAAATTATAATAAAGCAGAAGATTTAATTTTTGATGAATTAGAAAAGAATAATTCACCTGAAGTATATGAAGTCGCAATTGAATTTTATAATTCACTGCTTAAAAAGAGTGATGAAGAATTAAATAAAAGCAATTTTCCAAGAAAAGAAATTTATCGAGGATTAGATGATATACAAAAGTTTAAAATTGATTTATAGGCCTATTAAATTATAGATTCTAAAGCATAGTAGAAGAAAATCAGCCATAAAAAGCACTCTATTTACAACCTCTCTAGCAAATCCCATTTCATGAGTTACTACTATTATTGCCCTACCTTCTTTTGCCTTTTCACTTATGTTTATTATATGAATATAATGAATAATAACTATTTTTATAAGAGGTAATACTGTAATGTTTAATCTAAAATCATTAAAGACAGTGCATACTTATTTAAATTATAAAGAAAATGAATCTAATAATACTGTAAATATATTACAAGGTGTTGTTACCTTATTTAAAGAATCCATTAATGAATTTGGTGCTGCTTCCCCTGAAGATGCTGTAGACATATGGGCTAAAGGTGTAAAGACGAGAAATGGTGCCTTACAATATGCTGTACTTAGTAAAAGTCTAAAAGCTAAAATGGAGAAATCTCTTAATAATACAAGCTGGATAACTGGTGCTTCCAGTCCATGGATAGAAAGTTATAAGATAACTGAGTATAAAAAAATCAACCGCATCACATATAAAGCAATAATAAATTTTCATCTAATGACTGCTAAACTTGATGCTGGATATGTAAATGCTGAATTAACTATCGAAAAGTCCGATAAACATTGGGTCATATCCAAAATTAAATAATATTTAGTCTCCCTATTCGGACCAACTTATCAATTAGCATTGATAAGTCGCTCGTGGAAAGCCATTTAGGCTTTTCACCACTATATAAGTTCTAAGTCTTTTCTGCAATTCCTCGCTAAGACTCATAGAAAAAGTATTTAATCTTACTGCAGAACTGTAAATATATCCTGACCTATAAGTTAACTTTCTGGTCAATTTTTCTATATAAATAGATTTGATACTTATCTTAAATACCTATTTTACATTTTGATGTCTAATATGTAAATTTAAGACCCTTGGTAAATTCCCATAATGGATTTTTTATCCCTTAATCCCATTAATCCTATATGGAATTACTCCTCGAATATTGTTACAATAACACTTGCAAGTAAGCCGAATCTCCATTTGGAGTACGGGGGATTTAATTTTAGGGGTGAATCTTTTAGATTTAAAAGTAGGGGACCTCAACCCGAACCCGTCAGCTAACCTCGGAGGCAAAAGAGGAGGAAGAATATGTTTAAATCAAAAAAATTAAGAGCATTGTTGCTAACTTTATCATTATCACTTGTATCTGCTAAATCTGTACATGCTGCTAGTTATACGGTTACCTATGGTGACTCACTATATCAAATAGGTAAACTTTTTAACACCACTGCTAACATAATAATGCAGAATAATGGACTTTCAAGCAGCACTATTTATCCAGGGCAGGTATTAAACGTTTCAGCAAAAACTTATACTGTACAATCTGGGGACAGTCTTTACTTAATAGCACAAAAATATGGGGTTTCATTGTCTTCTTTAAGACAAGCTAACAACAAATGGGACAACCTAATTTACCCTGGACAATCATTAAATATACCAGGAACTGCATCAAGTACCGTGGCTCAACCTTCAAAGCCTGCAGTATCTACACCATCAAAGCCTGCAGTATCTACACCTGTAGTTTCATATACTGCTAGTGACGTAGATCTTTTGGCAAGATTAATTACTGCTGAAGCTCAAGGTGCGCCATATACTGCAAAAGTAGCTGTTGGTGCTGTTGTAATAAACAGAGTTCAAGATTCTCGTTTCCCTAAGAGCATAAACGATGTAATATATCAAAAAGATGCTGGTTACTACCAGTTTTCACCAGTTTTAAATGGATGGATTAATAAACCTGCTACTCAAGACTCAATAACAGCAGCTTATGAGGCTTTAAATGGTGCTGACCCAACGAATGGAGCTTTATACTATTTTGATGATAGTACAAAAAATACATGGCTTTGGTCAAAAACTGTAGCATTAAGAGTAGATAATATGGTGTTCTCTTACTATAATTAAACATAATACAGATTAGGTATATATTGTAAAATAAAAAGGTTACTGTGCGTGCAGTAACCTTTTTATTATACTTCTTGTTCTTTATTCTATATAGGGAAATTGGCTAGAAAGTTAACTTATACAGTGGGATATGTTTCCAAAGCTAAAGTAGATTTAAAAACTTTGTGTCAATCTTAGCGATGGGTTTTAAGAGAACCTTAGAACTTTAAGTTGGTGAAAAGCCTGAATGGCTTTTCACGAGCAACGTATTAATGGTAATTGATATGTTGGTCCGAACTGAGCACAGCGCCTTAATGTTATATGAAGCTCCTCTTCCTTATGTCAGAGGAGTACTCACTGAGTAAGCGACCATATCAAAATCAAAGATTTTGTATGTCTGCTTAACCGATTCACGCAAAATCACAGATTTTGGTTCTCTGCTTAAAACACAAGCTTTAGACCGGCTAAAAGTTTTTAACGTGCTGAAGCTTGGAAACATATCCGGTTGTATAAGTTAACTTTCGGACTTTTACCCCTATATTATTTTATAACCTTAGTAATATGGAACATATCATCTAAGACTTGCCAATTCTGTGGGAAAGGTTGTGCTAATACCCAGTAGCTTACTCCCCTTAAACCATACTCATTAACTAACTTATATTTAGCCTCAACACTTCTGGCATCTTCAAACCATACAACGTGTTCTTTTCCATTGTCGTCAAAGTAGTTATAATGAGGCGATTGTGCTGTCTCATCATATTTTATTGCCGCACCACGAGCTGCAGCTCTATCAATGGCCGCTTGATTTCCTATGCTTTCTGCAAATTCTCCTCTTGGTGTATAAGGCAGTGTCCAATCATATCCATATAAAGGCATTCCCATCATAATTTTATCAGGAGGTATAACAGATACTGCATAGTTAATTACTTTTCTAACTTCATTTATTGGTGCGACGGCCATAGGAGGGCCTCCAGACCAGCCCCATTCATAGGTCATTATTATAACAAAGTCTACAATTTCTCCATGAGCTTTATAATCATGTGCCCCATGCCAAGCTCCAGTGGTTACATCATAGGTCTTAGGCGCTAAAGCTGTAGCAACAATATAATTAGGATGGAGCTTAGCTACTAACTTTCTTAAAAAATTGTTGTATTTTTCTCTGTTTTCCGGTGCAATTCTTTCAAAGTCTATTATTACTCCATAATACCCTTTATTTTGTATCTCTTTGAGAATGTTATTAATTAAAGTCTGCTGCAAATCATTATTATTCATAATATTGTTAATAAGCTGCGTATCAAAGTTAGCACCAGAAATATTAGTAACAGACATCATTGGGGCAACTTTGTTTTCTTTAGCTATTTGTATAATGTTATCGTCATTTAATGGTGTTAAACCTCCCTCTGCAGTTACATGATGGCTAAATGGAGCAACATAAGTTAAGTAATCAATAGCTTCCCCTAGAACTCTTCTTTCTTTTTCAGGAGTGCTAGGCTGAATAAATGCATTAACTTCAACGTATCCGTAATTTTTAGACTTCTCTGGAATTCTCAATACTAAACCTGGATAGATGTTATATGGACTTGATATATTATTAAGTTCAGCTATGCTTTCTACAGAAACGTTAAATTTTCTAGCAATGGACCATATAGAATCTCCTGGTCTAACTCTATATGCACTTTCTGTTGATGGTATAACTAAAGTTTGACCTACCACTAGCTTAGTGGAATTTTGAAGCCCATTAGCACTAATAATGCTATCGGTGCTGACTCCATTTTCTCTTGCAATAGTCCATATGGAGTCCCCTGGCTTAACCACGTATATTTTCAAGACTCTAACCTCTTTTATACATACTACCAATAATCAGTATATTCTACTTTTATTTTTATGTTCCGAAAAACAAGACTTTAGCTCTAAAATTTGTATGTATGTTAGAGAGCAGGGGCTAATATCCCCTGCTCATATATTATAATAAAAATATTACCGGTAAACTTTTATTTTCATCCCCCGTTTAATACTATACTATTCATAACTACTAAAATTGCTACATTAAATCATATTTTGAAATATAAAATATGAAATCTTGCATAAATTCCTCAATGCGAATTATAAAATTCATTAATACTTTAACAAAGAATTATATCATTTAATATTCTATTGTATTAACTGTTCAAAATTTATTTACAATTTAGATGATTTGATATATTATATTATTATAAATGATAATTTTCAGAATATATTTTAAATTGAAAAGAGGTCAACTATATGGATCTAAGCGAAATCTCTTTTATGGACTTGCATAATCACACTATTTGGTCTGACGGTATACACACACCTGAAAAAATTATAGAAAATGCAATTGTTAATTCTGTAACTACAATAGGTATTTCAGATCACTTCGATACAGATAAATGTCAATCAGTGCTAAAAAAAGATATTAAAAATTATATAATAAATATTAACCAGTTGAAAGAAAAGTACAAAGACAAGATTCAAGTACTTGCAGGAATTGAAATATGTATGAATAAAGAATTAAGCGACTTGGACAATCTACCTTATGAAGAACTTAATAAATTAGACTATGTACTTTTAGAATATATAGATTACTTCAAACACAGTGTTAAACTTAGTGAAATCGGAGAATACACTTCAAAGTTAACTTGTAAAATAGGACTTGCCCATACAAACTTATTAAACTCTTGTAAAATATATGGTTTAAGGTGTGTTATAAATACATTAAAAGAACACAATTTATTTTGGGAATTAAACGTAAATGAAGGATATAACTACTTTGATGAAGTAGTAAACTCTATAGATTCTTGGAAAACAAGCAGATTACTAAAGAAACTTAAGAAAAATAACATATTAATGTCTGTAGGTTCTGATACTCACAGCCTTGACTATTATGATATAGAAAAACTAACAATAGGAAATATGATAGCAAAACATCAATCTATAAGAATGTTAAAATACGATTTCTCCGTAAATAGACTTATTCATGGTAAAACCTTAACTCATTATGGTGCTTAATAGTTAACATCCAAATTCACCTCTAGCTATATATTTATAATTTTAAGGCCTGGATGTATTTAAATCCAAGCCTCTTTTTTATTTTTTGTACAAATGAGATATCTTGAGTTAATTTATAAATAAATTTATTGTTGCATATATTATTTTTTCAGTTATACTATAATATGAAATTAAATTATCATCCATCATCTTCATATAGAGAAGATAATATCCATCGGATAAGATTATTTATAAAGTTAAGATTTTGGCTTTTAAAATGCCCTCTTTTTATGTTATTATAAATTATAATATTCTTATTTATCAAAACAATTCAATAATTGAATAATGATTTTTGTATTTATTCAATTGTCAACTTATTGAATAGATAACTTCTAATCTTGAATAACTTTTTCTAAAAATATTTACTTTAAAGAATATATACTAGATAAAAAGGGGGACTGATTTATGACTACAGAATTACAACAAGCTAAGAAATTTTTAAATCAGTATGGTATGTCATTAGGTCGTAATAAGAGGACAAGCAGTCACTTATTGCGACAATTAACTAGACAAAATATTATAGCACGATCTATGCGTTGTGTATATAAAATAGATAACTTTATAATTAAAGCCTCATCTGATGCTACAGGCTTTCGTTTACCAATTGGAGCAGATCAATGTCTTAACGAGTTCGATTTATATACATCAGATGACGAGCGACTGCAAGAGTTCAAAGAGATATTGTGTCCTGTGTATGCAATATACGAAAGTAAATTTCTATATTTGACTGTCCATAAGCTTTTAAATGCACTGGATACAAGCAATGAATCTACAGAAACAATATATACCTATATTGAAAAAGGATTCAAATTTGCAAATGAAGACAAATTTTTTCCTATTTTAGAAAAGTTTAAAAGTTCCTGGGTTACTAATTCTCCTGAACTTCAAAATGAATATTGCAAAATTAATTCCTTTGGATATGATGAAAATAATAATTTATATGTTCTTGATTATGGAATGTTATAGGATTTATCCTATAACAAAATTTTTTTTGAATTCTTTATTTGTTTTTTGAAGCATAAGATGTTTATAATACGTCTAATATGCTGGAAGGAGGAAAATATCTTGACATAAGATATTATTGCGTATATGGATAAAGAGATTGAGAGACTAATTGATGAATATGGGAATGACGTACTCAGAATTGCATACATATACTTAAAGGACAAATACCTCGCAGAAGATGCATTTCAAGAAGTATTTGTGAAAGTATATAAGAACTTTAATAAGTTTCAAGGAAGCAGCAGCGTGAAAACTTGGATTTTAGCTATTACTATGAATACTTGCAAAGATATATTAAGAAGTTCTTGGTTAAAAAGAATAGTATTTAGCCAAGATCAGAAACTTATTAATTGCAGTAATAATATTGTGGACAATCCCGCTGAAGAGGTTATAAAACAACTTCAATATAATGAGTTATTAAGTGAAGTCATGAAGCTTCCTAAAAAGTATAAAGAAGTAATTATCCTTTTTTATTATGAAGAAGTTTCAACTTCTGAAATAAGTAAAATACTAAGCATACCTGAGGGAACAGTAAGAAGTCGGTTATTTAGAGCTAGGGAAATTTTAAAATATAATTTAGATGGGAAGATAAGCTATGAATAAAGATATCAATAATTTGAGAGAAATTACAGATTCTGTTCTTGAAGATATTAAAGTTACTGATGAGTTGAAGTCATTAACTCTAAAAAAATGCAAGGAAGAAAAGAAACATAATATTAAACCTATTTTTGTAACTGCTGCATCTGCAGCTATTATGGCATTTTCAGTTTTTAGCTATAAATTTATACTACATAATCCTAATTTGTCACACAAAAACAGTAAGGAAGTATCCCATAAATCAGTTAGCCTTAATGACCTTAATAATAATCAGTCTTCGGATAAAAGCAATATAGCTAATCAAGATAAATTAAAAAACAATGTTATCAATAACGAAAACCAACCTGAAGCCACAGTACAGCAAAAGAATTATGATACCATTGCTAAAAATAATCAAAGCGGAGAAAAAATTACTTCATCTAATAATAGCAATGATGGCAAATTGATGGATTCCGCTAAAAATAAAACTTCAAACATAACAGAAGAAACTAAACTCTCCAGTAATTTGCCAGAAAATAAGACATCAAATAGCATGTCAGAAAACTCAACAATAAATACCAATGACGATAAAAGTAATGATGTTTCTACAAATAGTATTTCGAGCAAAGATACTCCTTCAACAAAAGCATCACTAGACGCACCTAAGTCTGCAAGTATAGCTGACGCAGAAAGTTTCTGGGGAGGAAAAATTCTTATGCCTTCATATGTACCAAAAGGCTTCGAGCTTACAGATATATCTGTACCTAAAGATAACTCTAAAGAAATATGCGTAAAGTTAAACTATAGTTTTGAAAACATTTATTTTAAAATAGTTCAAAACAAAAGCACTACTTATACAAGCTATGTTGGCACAGGTGTTGATATTAAAGGCTCGAAAGCATATATTTCTAAAAGTAAAGATGCAAATAATCCAAGCTTAACAATAACAGAAATTAAATGGGTAAATAATAATATACAATATACTATTATAGGAAATCTGCCTGAAGATGAATTAACTAAAATACTAAGCTCAATTAATTAATATAGAACAAATAAGAGTCATAAAAATTTGCCCTATGGCTTTTATTTTATATTAATACCTTTTATTTAAATAGGATATAATAGCCTATAGAAATAACTTTAAAATATATGTTTTGATAATTTTATTTTAATACTTGGAGGTTAAAGTCCTAAATGGACTTTAACGAGTAATTTTGCTGGTGGAAACGGGCAAAATTACCCAGTGTTCCGACTAAAAGGAGGAATGTATATGAATGCTGGAAATGTAAAGATATCAATAATAGGAGCTGGCGCTGTAGGTTCTACAACAGCCTTTGCTATAATGAATTCAGGGCTTGCATCAGAGATAGTAATAGTTGATATAAACAAGGAAAAATCTCTAGCGGAAACGATGGATTTATCACATGGTGTATCCTTTGTAAAACCTGTAGAAATTATATCTGGAGATTATGCTGATACCAAGGACTCTGACATTGTAATTATTACTGCTGGCGTAGGAAGAAAGCCAGGACAATCTAGATTAGATTTAATAAACAATAATCTTCAAGTATTTAGAGCAATCGTTCCTGAGATCGCCAAATACTGTCCAGATAGTATAATAATTGTGGTTTCAAACCCAGTGGATATACTTAGCTATATAACATATAAGCTTTCTGGTTTCCCATCATCAAGAGTTATTGGCTCTGGTACTGTTCTTGATACATCAAGATTCAAATATATGCTTGCAAAACATTTCCATATAGACTCTAGAAATATACATACCTATATACTTGGCGAACATGGTGATTCAGAAATCGCTGCCTGGAGTTTAACCAGTATTGCTGGAATGAAGGTAGAACAATACTGCAATCATATTTGTAAAAAATGCGGTGGTGATTTTAGAATTTCAATAGCTGAGGAAGTTAAAAATACTTCTAAAGGCATTATCCAAGGAAAAGGTTATACAAATTATGCCATAGCTCTATCTATAAGAAGAATCATTGAAGCAATATTAGGTGATGAAAATTCTATACTAACGGTTTCAAAAATGTTTACAGGGCAATATGGAATAGAAGATGTTTATATGAGCATTCCTTCAGTAATCGGACGAACTGGCATAATAGATTCTCTTTCAGTACCATTAAACTCTTATGAAGAGGAAAACCTAATGAAATCCGCTGCTTCTCTTAAAGATTTTATATCGCAACTTCATATTTAAAATAATTACTAAATAAAGCAGAGGTTAAATGACACCTCTGCTCCTAATATTCATGCAAAATTTGTACCGGTATTCATTTTGTTTTATCCTTTGTCCAATTTATACTATGCGCCTCAGTAAAATATGTTACTACATACTTACCATTTTTCTGCATTCATCTGCACATTTACGACAGGCATCCGCACACATTCTAGTGTGATCGTCATTAAATTTACTGCATTCATTTGCACATTCATCACAAATATTAGCACACATTTCACATATTTGTTTTAAATGTTTACTTCTTCTCGACATTGCACAACCAGCCATTGTACAAGCATCAGCACAATCCATTAAATCTAGTATGCAGTGTTCTCTTGACTTAACGTCTTGTTCTTCTAAACATAATTTGAAACATTCCTGACAGATTTGCGCACACTTATGACAAGCATCAAGGCAAGCTTGATATTCTGCGTTAGGAGCCATTATTGTAGCATTCATTTAAAAAACACCTCTTTCAAAAATAATGTATTAACTACAGAATATATTTTGCTCTTGATTACAAAATTTTATACTGAACATTTTTTATTGTAAATTCAAGTTTCACTTTAGCTGAGCTTTATTACCTCTCTCACTGCTTTTACTACGTCTTCAAGCTCTTTATTGGCATCAATAACATAATCACATTCTACTATCCTAAAAGCCTCTCTATCATTCTCTATTCTATCATTTATACTATCTAAGGTTCTATTATCTTTTTTCATTCTTGAAATCCTATTGATTTCATCACATTTTAAATAGATAGCTATAACTTCTGCATCATTAGTTAGCTTCTTTAAATCTCTTACTCCTCTTGGATCTACCGTATATACGCTTACACCTTTATTCTTATACTGCTCTTTTGTTGACCAGTAATGATGTTTATCAAAAAAGGTTCCAGCTATTATTTCAGAATCTTTATGCATAGAAAGCCACGTTTCATAACTTACATCTATAAAAATATGTCCTTTCTCATTAATATTTCTCTTTTTTCTGTCAGTGTAACTTAATATATAGTTATATCCACCTTTCTCCAATATTTCAGCAACACTACTCTTGCCGCATCCACTTTCACCTACTAAACAAACAATCTTATCCATTTTATCCCCCTATTTTATATTTAAATTTTTTTAAATATGAAACTTCTTCTCCTACCGTCGAATGAGTACTCATTGAGTAAGCGATTCACTCCAAATCAGCACTCTGTGTAATGTGACTATCACCAAATCAAAGATTTGGGTTCTCTGCTTAAGCGATCATCTCAAAATCAGAGATTTTGGATGCCTGCTTAAGATTTTCGATGCCCGCTTAATCGAAAAAATAAGCTCAATAATTGAGCTTATTTTATGTAAACTATTTAATTATTTAACTCTACGACCAGTTAAAAAGTCTCCCCTATCAACAGGTGATACTTTTACTACATCACCTGTATGTGGAGCATGTATGTACATTCCGTTTCCAACATATATTCCCATGTGATGTGGATTACTTGAGGATCCAAATAAAACCAAATCTCCCGGTTGCAGCTGATCTCTTGATACAGGCGAACCGTCATTTATCTGTTCATATGTAGTTCTTCCTAGTCCAACTCCAAAGTGAGCATATACATATTGCGTAAATCCAGAACAGTCAAATCCTGATGGAGAAGTTCCTCCCCAAAGGTAAGGAGTACCTAGAAAATTATAGGCATAAGATACAACATCGCTATTAGAACCAGCTGAAATAGACACTGATCCTCTAGATAAGCTGCCTCTAGTACCAGATGTGCTTGCTAATGCATAGTTTCTTTGTGAGGCTTGCGCCTGTGCTAGCATTCTCTTCTGATTTTCTTTATCTATTTTAAGCTTAGATAGCTTTTTTTCATTATCTGATTTTAATGCGGACAACTTATCACTTTTATCCTTTAGTTGTTTTTGATCTGCAAGCATCTTTTCTTTTTTACTGCCTAATTCGGCCATTACCTTATTATCAAACTGTACAATTTTTTTAACCGCTTCCAGTCTCCAAACAAAATCCTGCATATTCTCTGAGTTTAATATGATATCGAGGTAACTATCTACACCGCTGATATATGCTGCTCTTGCTCTTTTTTTAAATATATCTTCGCGAAGCGCTATATCTTTTTCAGTATCAGATACTTCCTTTTGTAAATTTTTTATTTGACTTTCCGTACTGTTTAATTCTTTCTTGTTGCTTTCTATTTTACTCATGGTGTCTTCTATCTGGTTGTCCAACATTTCTATCTTTCTTTCAATACTTTCATTTGTTGAAGTCTGATTATTATTTGCTGCAGGATTTGCTAAAACTGAACTGCTGAACATTAACACTCCAGTGCAGGTAGCAACAGCAAATTTAAATAGTTTATTCAACATCATCTCCCCTTTTCAAAAATTTTGTATCTTTATGTCAAAAAACTAAGTAAACCCATTATATCATTTATTTCTATATATTTTAATATTATATCCAGCATTTTTTTTATTTTTTTATGGCAACGCAAAACATTTATTCCTTATAGTCCATATTATTCAAATCTATATTATATACTTTAAACAGATTTTACTTGCCACCACCGGATAAACTTATAATTTTTGGAACTAATACGTAAATAGACCACCTACTAATAATACAATATTTAGACAAAATTTTAAATAGTAAATGCAAAAATAGGCACGAATTTTAATTCGCACCTATTTTATACATCATAATAATATAATTTAATTTAAATTATTTTCCAACATATCCAGTAATTCGTCAAATCTTTTTATGGTATCTTCTAATGGTTTAGGTGTTATCATGTCTACTCCAGCTTTTTTAAGCACATTTATTGGATAATCACTAGAACCACTTTTCAAGAATCCTTTATATAACTCTACAGCTTCTTCCCCATTTTCAATTATTTGTTTCGCAAAAGAATTTGCCGCAGCATATCCGGTAGCATATTGATATACGTAGAAATCTCTATAAAAATGTGGTATTCTAGTCCACTCTATATTTATCTCATCATCTATAACCATGTCTGGTCCAAAGTATTTTACATTTAACTCATGCCAGATTTTGCTTAAGTCTTCTGCAGTAAGAGGCTTTCCATTTTCTATGCTCTCATGAGTAGTTTTCTCAAATTCAGCAAACATAACTTGCCTAAATACTGTAGTCCTTATTTGCTCTAATTGTTGATTTATAAGGTATAGTTTCTTATTTTTATCATTTTCCTTATCTATCAAATATCTTATCAATAAACTTTCGTTTGTAGTTGATGCAACTTCAGCAACAAATAGCGAATAATCAGCATAAACATAAGGCTGATTTTTTCTTGAATAGTAAGAATGTATTGAGTGACCCATCTCATGTGCAAGAGTTGAAACATCATTTAGCTTAAAATCGTAATTTAAAAGTACATAAGGCATAGTATCATAATCTCCTGAAGAATATGCTCCACCTCTTTTACCTTTGTTAGGATATATATCTATCCAACCTTCTTCTATTCCTTCACTAAAAATCTTTAAATACTCTTCTCCTAATGGCTTTATACCTTCTTTTACAATCTTTATTGCATCGTCAAACTCTATATTTTCCTTTGGTGTATCGATAATAGGTACATATAAATCATACATATGAATCTCATCTAATCCCAAAAGCTTTTTCTTAATTTTAACGTATCTATGAAGTGAGCTTAAATTTTTATTTATAGTATCAACGGTATTTTCATATACCTCTAATGGTATGTTATTAGGCTTTAATGAGCACTCTAAGGCACTACTATAGTTTCTTGTTTTAGATATAAAGATGAAGTTTTTAATTGATGAAGTCAAAGATGCTGCAAAGGTATTCCTGTATTTATTATAGGTGTCAAATAATCCTTTGAATGCTTCTTTCCTTACTCTTCTATCTTTAGATTGAATATAGCTTCCATAATTAGATTCCGTTAATTCTACATTATTGCCTTCCTCATCCTTGATTATAGTAAAAGTCATATCTGCATCTGATAACATACTAAAAATTCTATCTGGTGCATTTAGACAGTCTGAAACTGAAGCCATAAGCTCTTCTTTTTCTTTTGTCAAGGTGTGAGGTTTTCTTTTTAATATATCTTCCAGTAAAAAAGTATACATTTTTAAATCTGAATTATTTTCTATTTCTTTTTCTATGGTTCCTTCAGGAAGGCTCAAAATTTCTGGAACAAAAAATGCTTGGGTTCTTCCTATTTCTGCAATATACGTAAATATCTTATCTTTTAGGGCTTGATATGTTGGATTAGCAGTATCTTCATCACTTTTCAAATGAGCATAAACTGCTAACTTACCAGCAAGTCTAGATACCTCTTCATCTAACTTAAGATATTCTAATAAGTACTTTCCATTTCCTAGTTTGCCAGAGAATTCTATAAGTTTAGGAACCCTTAACTTTAAACTTTCAAAATCCTTTTCCCACTGCTCCTCGTTCTTATATATTTTATCAACTTTCCATTTGTACTCCTGTGGTATTTCATCTCTAGTTTTAATCTTTTTAACCTCTGACATTACAATCTCCCCTTTATCAATTTTAAAGCTATAATATTGTTAGATTATATATAGGTATATTTACTAGAAAGTTAATTTATATGAAGGGATATATTTACGAAAACAGGAACTGTAAATATATTCCGAAGTATAAGTTAACTGACCGTCCTTTACCTCTATATAACTAATTTCTATTCATATCTAAAATAAGTTTTCCCATATTTTACTTTATTATAACATATAAACAGAGTTCTTAGCATTAGGTGGAGTTTGTCTATGGTTAAACCATTTAGGCATTATTAATAGCATAAGAACTTTCTGCCATTTTCAATAAGTTTTCTCTTATACTTATTTCACTATGTTCACTAGTTAGAACAACTAAATAATCACCTGCATAAATACTGGTATTCCCTCTTGGAATAACTTCATTCTCTCCTCTTTTTATTGATACTAACAAACACTTCTCTGGCATATTCAGTTCCTTAATCTTTTTGCCTTCAAGATAGGAGCCGTGATGCACTACAACTTCTAAAATTGTTTTCGCATTGTTATCTTCTGATAACTTTTTGCAACCATTCTTTGCTAATATTCTCTCGAGCAGTGATTCATAAATCGGCTTTGAGCCCATCAAATCAGCTATAATATATGCAATGATAGATACTAATGCCAAAGATAATAAGTGATTAAAGGAGCCTGTCATTTCAGTAATTAAAATACTTCCAGTAATCGGAGCTCTTACTATTGCTGTAAAATACCCTGCCATTCCTAGTATCATAAAGTTATTTACATATTGAGGTGGAAAATGAACAAATTTAACTAAAATAGTCCCATAAATAGCTCCAGTCATTCCTCCTATTACTAGTAAAGGAAAGAAGATTCCACCTGGTGCACCTGAGCCAAAACTAACCATTGAAAAAGCAAACTTTATCAATAGTAAAATAAATAAAAATCTTAATGTGTTATTGCCATTAATTATTGATACTATAAGTTCATGACCACCGCCTAGAACTTCTGGTAAAAACAATCCAAGAATACCTGCTAAAACAAATGGAATAATTGGTCTGAACTGTACCTTCAGCCATTTCTGATTTGCATATAAATCTTGCGTTTTAAGCAAAGTATAATTATAAAAAACTCCAAACATACCTATTATTATTCCAAATATAATAATAAAAGCATAATATTTTAGTGGAAGCACAGAAAAACTTTCAAATTGAAATATTGGCTTTAGCCCAAAAAATTCTTTTGATATGAAGTCTGCCACTAAAGATGCTGACATTGTAGAGATCAACACTAAGGGTGAAAAGTTTTTATGTACTTCCTCCAGAGCAAAAATTACTCCGGCTAAAGGTGCATTAAAAGCTGCTGCTAAACCAGCACTTGCACCACTAGTAATAAGATATTTTTCTTCTATTTTTATTCGCTTAAATATTCTACTAAATCCTTGACCTACAGCCGCTCCTAGTTGAATTGACGGGCCTTCTCTTCCTAAAGATAATCCAGCTATAATACATATAACACCGCCAACAAATTTCTCAACTATAACTCTCCACCAGTTCATATTAAGGTGTCCCATTAATATTCCCTCTACTTGAGGTATTCCACTTCCACTGATCATAGGATTTTTCTTTATCATAGTTCCTACAATGTATCCTGCAATTATTAGTACTATAATCCATATAGGAATCAACCAAATATTTTCTACTTGAGTTTTATAAATACTTTTAGCTAGTAAACCTGCTTTATCTAAGGCTAGTCTATAAAATACAACTAATAAACCAGATATTAAGCCTACCACAATACCTTCACTTACTAACTTGATTCTATATTTTTGCATAAAAAATAAAGTATCAGATGTACAATTACTGTTGTTAGTTTTCATATAAATTCACCTCCATTAACTTATATCACTTTTCATCAATCAATAAAGTTCTTATCTTACAGCTATCAATTTAATTATATGAATTCATAACTTAATTTCACTTGAAAATCATGGAATTTAAAATAGCTATCGACAATTCGATAGCTATATAAATAAATTTAATTATCTTCTGTTATTTCTTTGTTGTTGCTTTCTTGCTCTTCTGCAATCTGGACATCTTACTGGTTCATTTTCGAATCCTTTTTCTTTGTAGAATTCTTGTTCTCCCTCAGTAAATATGAAATCCTTTCCACAATCTTTACAGTTTAATGTCTTATCTGCCATTTGAACATACCTCCGTATTCTATATTGGGTATCTAACAACTCACAAACAACCATTTTCCAAAATAAAATCGGAGAATGTTATCATGATATTAAATCCCTCTGTATTGCTACAGTGTACATTATACCACATTGTGCATATATTGTCTATATATCTTCATTGTTTTTCACGCTGCCAAATTTGTAATTATCTTACTTATTTTCTACAATTCTAGCAACCTAACCTTTGGGTCTAAATATTAAAGAAGCCAGGAATGCAAAAATTAATGCCGATGATATACCTGCACTTGTAACCTCAAAAATTCCAGTAAGCACTCCTATGATACCGTCTCTTTTTGCTTCTAATAATGCACCCTTTACTAATGCATTACCAAAGCTGCTAATTGGTACAGATGCACCTGCACCTGCAAATTTTATTAATGGCTCATATAATCCAAATCCACCTAAGATAGCACCTATTACAACTAATGTACATGTTGTATGAGCTGGAGTAAGTCTAAATACATCCATCATAATTTGCCCTATTACACAAATTCCTCCACCAATTATAAATGCCCAAATAAATTTTACCATAACTAATGACACCTCTTTTACATTTCTATGGATACAGCATGCGCTATGCTGGGTATACTCTCTTTTTGCTGATATGACAATGGAGATAGCAAAGCCCCTGTCGCCACAATCAAAATCTTTTTTAACTCGCCTTTTATCATACGATTTAAAAAATGTCCATATGTTACTATTGCAGAGCAACCACAGCCACTTCCACCTGCTATAGTTGGTTGTTCTGGCTTATATATCAACATTCCGCAATCTGTAAACTTATTTTCCGGAATAATTATACCTTGTTCTTGTAATAAATCCTTTGCTATCTTATATCCTACTGAGCCTAAATCCCCTGTTGCAATAATATCATAATATGAATGATCAATATTTAGATCTTTAAAATGCGCTTTTATAGTATCTGCAGCTGCTGGAGCCATAGCTGCTCCCATATTAAAAGGATCAGAAATTCCCATATCAATAACTTTTCCAATAGTTGCTGATGTAACTCTAGGACCCTTACCACTTCTACCTAAAAGTGATACTCCTGCTCCAGTAACAGTCCATTGAGCAGTAGGTGGTTTCTGTCCACCATATTCAGTAGGATATCTGAATTGTTTTTCTGCTGTTGAATTATGACTGGAAGCACCTGAGATAACATGTTTAGCATAATTGCCATCTACCATCATTGCAGCTAGCGCTAATCCTTCCATAGAGCTAGAGCAGGCTCCAAATACACCTAAAAAAGGCAATCCTAGCGTTCTTGCAGTAAAGCTACTACTAATTATTTGATTTAAAAGGTCTCCACTTATAAAAAACTGAATATCCTGTTTTTTTAAACCGGATTTTTGTATAGCTATTTCTGCTGCTTCTTCCAAGAGCCTTCTTTCTGCCTTTTCAAAGCTATCTTGACCAATCCATGTATCTTTATGCAAGATATCAAAATCTTTAGCTATAGCTCCAGCTGCTTCAAAAGGGCCTCCAACAGCTGCTGAACTTAAAATTACAGGTTTAGAGTTAAATATCCAAGATTGATTACCTATAAGCATCTACATCACACCTAACCATTCCATAGTAATTCTTAGAATAGCCATAACAAAAGCGGAAAAAACCCCAAAGACAATTACTGAACCGGCTATTCTAAACATATTTCCACCTACTCCAAGCACATATCCTTCACTTTTGTGTTCAATAGCTGCAGAAGCCATTGAATTAGCAAAACCAGTAACAGGAATGGCTGTTCCTGCACCAGCCCATTGTGCAATGTGATCGTAAACTCCAAAACCGGTAAGTAAAACTGAAATTATAATTAGTGTTGCTGAAGTTGGATTACCTGCTGCTTCCTCTTTGAAGTGAAAATAATTGACATAAATCCACTGCAGTCCCTGCCCAATGAGACATATAAATCCTCCTGATATAAATGCTCTAATACAGTTTTTTAAAACTTGCCTTTTTGGCTCTCTATCCTTTGCAAACTTTTGATATTCTTGCTGCTCTTTAGTAAACTGATTTTTTTTCTGATTAGACATTTTATCACCTTCTAGCGTAATTATTATATTTTTCAATTTTCTATTTTATTGTTGCTATTTTTATGTCTTTGCATACGTAAATTTTGCTTAGGCATCTGAAAGAAAATAGCAAGTCAAAGATGTGACGGATATTTTGTGCCAGACAAGGAAGCAGGTTCCGCAGATAGTGAATCCTATCGGGTTCTGCTGACGTAGTATGGCTTAAAATAGACTAGTATACTGACTAGTTATTTTTTTGAAGACGCCTTATGTAACTGATAATTATTTGTATGTTTAATATGCTCTAAGCTTTATTAAATTATACTTTAGAGCCATAATTAGCGATAATTTGAATATCTTAAATTATTTAATTTAATTTTATAAAATAAAAAAACGTATTGGTTTTCTCCAATACGTTCTCCCGTTATTATTTAAATTTAAGTTCCTCTACCATTTTTCTAGTTTCTCTCAAAGACCTGTCAATCTGTCCAAAGTTATTCTTTGCTACTCCAATAAATAATATATCAATTAATGTTAACTGCGCTATTCTTGAAGATATGGCCCCTACTCTCAAATCCTTTTCTATACTTGGCACCTGAAGTTTTATATCTGCTATTGAAGATACAGGATTGGAGCCGTATTTTGTTATAGATATACACTTTGCTCCTTTTTCTTTTGCCTTCGATAAAGCACTATAAACTTCCTTTGTTTTCCCGGCATAGGATACTGCAATAGCAGCATCCTCAGCCTCAATGTGTGCAGCTATTGAAAGCTGCATATGACTATCTAAATGCATAAATGCATTTTTATTTATTCTCAGTAACTTGTATTGAAAATCTAGTGCTATTAACGCTGAAGCACCTACTCCAAAGAGATAAATATGCTTCGCCTTTTGAATAGCATCAATAGCTTCTTCAACTTGTTTTTCATTCAGTAATTCGAGAGTATCTTCAATGGTTTTAATATTCTTTCTTGCCGTTTTAGACATTACCTCTCTAACTGTATCTTTCACATCTATATAATCATAATCTACTTCTTCGCCTTTTTCCTCAACATCATTCTTGGCAAGAGCAATTTTAAATTCTTGAAAACCTTCAAATCCTATTTTCTTTACAAATCTAATGACACTAGCTCCACTGGTATCCGTGAAAGAAGCTAATTCTGCAGCAGAAAGCTTATAAATTTCACTTGTATTATTTAAAACATACTCCGCTATTTTTTTCTCCGAATCAGTCATACTCTCAAAACTTTGTTTTATTATTAGCGAACAGTTCATACATTTTCCCCTTCTATACTATTTTAAATCTAAATTTACTCTCATCTTTTATATAATCCAGCAAGAATAATTCTTCTTCAATTACCATTCCAATCACATTGACTCTGCTATCTTCCTTTAAATCTCGCCTGCATATCTGTAATTCACCCATATACCTTAGATAGCCTTCATTATCTACAGTAATTGAGCCTTTTTTTCTATGAGTTATATATCCAGGTTTAACTACACCGAAGTTCATGCACATTCGACTTTCAACAGCTCTAACTAGATCCTCAGCACCATCACTTCTATTAGTATAACTTTCATAGTTCAGCATATTCATGGACATGTTATCAGAAACCTTAGGCTTCACCTGTAACTCAATAATATTCTCTGGTATTGAACCGACCTCATATATTTCCTCATCAGATGGTATACTATCTCCAAAAAATACGTTATCTACTCCTAAAGCATAAAGATGCTTGGCGCTTATTTCCGGTTTTAAAAATCTATGCATTTCAAGTGTAGGCAACCCCTCCTGAAGAGGAGGTCTCTTATTTATTAAAGATGGTATAAATGCGGATATTTCCATACCAAATTTTTTTAACATATCATTTTTTCTAAGAAGACCCTCAATAGATATACCTGTATTCATTCTAGGATAATAATTGTGACATGCCTGCATATTTTCAAGGCAAGGGCCGTAACTCTCAAGCTCTCTCAAAAACTTTTCTGTTACAGTACTTCCATTTATCTCAATTTTAAGTCCATACTCATTTTTTGTGAACTCAGCTATTTCCTCTGGCGAAAACCCATAATCAATTCTAAGTACATCAATTCCAAATTCTTTAATCTTCTTTAGATCATTTTGCTGTATATTTAAATATTCAAAACCCTTTGGAGAGATATCTGCTATTACTTCCATACCTAAAGTCTTTGCTTCTCTTATTACTGAGGTAAATTCATTTATAATTATATCATAATTTGCTTCAGGAATATGAAGTGAAGTAAATATTCTGTCATACCCCTTTTCTCTAGCAACCCTTATGTATCTAATATTGTCCTCTAGACTATAGTTTAAACCCATAAATATAGAAATACCTTTTCCCATAATTGTTAAACCTCCACCCTTAATTCTTAATTAACAAGAGCCTTCCCCATAAAGAAAGACTCTCTTATATGAACTATTCTATTATATCATCGAAACCTAATATTAATGTGGCCATAAAGCCTGCTCCATATGCTATTAAAACACCTACTATATATAATAATGGAGTGTTAGTTATTGCTGAAAGTGGAATACCAGAAAGCCCCATACTTGTAGATCCAACCTTAAATAATGCTTGTGCAGCACCACCAAATGCACCACCTATACATGCTCCAATAAATGGTTTACCAAGAGGTAAAGTAACACCATATATCAATGGCTCTCCTACTCCCATGATTCCTATTGGTAATGCAGTAATAATTGTCTTCTTCATTTTCTTGCTCTTAGTTTTTACATATACTGCCATTGCTGATCCAACTTGGCCTGCTCCAGCCATAGCTAGTATAGGTAATAGGAGATTCAATCCTGTTGATTTAAGTAATTCCACATGAACTGGAGTTAATCCCTGGTGTAATCCAGTAAGTACTAAAGGTAAGAATGTTCCACCAAGTATAAAACCAGTTACAGCTCCTCCACCAGAAATAGCTGCTTTCGTAGCATTTCCTATAGCGTCAGATATAATTCCACCAGCAGGTTGAAGTGCGAAAATTGCTACAAAACTTGAAACAAGCAATACTATAAGTGGTGTAAGGAATAAATCCAATACTTCAGGTACAATCTTTCTCAATTTCTTTTCAAGCCAGCTTGAGAATGCAACAACAAGTAATACTGCGATAATACCGCCTCTACCAGGTACTAGTGCTTTTCCACCAAGCATTACCTTTGCTAAATCTGGATGAGTGATAACAGCAGCCATTACTCCACCAAGTGCAGCTGATCCGCCAAATTCCTTGGCAGCGTTTATACCTACAAATAGGTTTAATCCAAAATACACAGCATTACCTGCAACCTTTAATATTCCTCCAACAGTTCCTGCTCCAAAGCCTGGATTATATTTAAGAACAATATTTAATATAGCAGTTACAAGACCACATGCTATAAAAGCAGGTATTAGTGGAATAAATATATTTGATACTTTTTTAAGGAACAGTTTAAATGGTGTAGCATTTTTTGCATTTACTTCTGACTTTCTCGCAGCTGCCTCATCCATTTCACCTATGCTTATACCGGAAAGTAGACCAAATTCATATGCAACTTTATTTACTCTTCCTGGTCCAAGTATAATCTGAAGTTGTCCACCTTGCTCTACTACTCCCATTACCCCATCAATCTTCTTGATTTCCTCTATCTTTACAAGTCCCATATCTAGTATATTAAGTCTTAAACGTGTCATGCAGTGAGCAACCTGTGATAAGTTCTGCTTCTCTCCAACTACTTGATAAATTTGCTGAGCAATATCTTTTGGTGATAATTTTTGTGACATAACTAATCCCCCTATCTTAATAATTATTTATTTATACTATCCAAAGCCTTTGATATATACCCTTTATTTTTTTCTAACAAGTCTAAAGCTTTCTCTCTTGAAAGTCCTGACTCAAGCATCAATATGGAAAGCTTTACATTATAGCTAGTTTGTTCTAGCACTTCTGTAGCCTTCTCTCTTGTTGCTCCTGTTGCTAAAGAAACTATTCTCTTAGCTCTCTCTACAAGTTTTTCATTAGAAGCCTTTACATCTACCATAAGGTTATTAAATACTTTTCCTATTTTAATCATTGATCCCGTTGTCAGCATATTTAATACCATTTTCTGTGCAGTTCCTGATTTCATTCTTGTAGAACCTGTAATTACTTCTGGTCCTACAACAGGGGCTATAGAGATATCTGCAAGTTTAGATATTTCTGAATTAGGATTACAAGTTACTCCTACAGTTACAGCTCCTAATTCCTTTGCATATTTGAGTCCTCCTATAACATAAGGGGTTCTTCCGCTGGCTGCAAGTCCAACTAAGACATCATCTGCTGAAAAATCGATGTTTTTTAGATCTTCTTCACAAAGCTCTAAGTTATCTTCAGCTCCTTCCTTCGCCCTAAATATAGCCTCATATCCACCAGCTATGATTGCATGAACCATATCTTCAGATACACCGTAAGTGGGTGGACATTCCGAAGCGTCTAGTATACCTAATCTTCCGCTTGTCCCTGCACCTATATATATAAGTCTTCCACCCTTTTCAAAAGCCTTTGATATTTCATCAACAGCTTTTGCTATATTCGGCAGTTCTTTTTGAACTTCGAAGGCTACCTTCTTGTCCTCTTCATTTATCATAGTTAGCATTTCTAATGTAGAAACTTTGTCTATATTGTTAGTATTTTCATTGACTCCTTCTGTGACTAATTGTTCAAGGTTAATCCTTTTCAATGCTACCACCTCTGTTTCTGATTTACTTCATGATTCTATTATACACTTTTTGAAATATCATTTCAATATAAATTTAAAATTATGAAATTATATTTCAAAAAAAGTAATGCAAGTTTATATAAATGCCAGTAATCAGAAATAATATATTTCTATATAATAAAACTAACTCAAAGCAATAAAAGACACCAAGTGTTAACTTAGTGTCTTTTATTGTATTTACGTTGAGTATTATATTATACTCCAGCTACCCTATTGATATATATTATATCTCTTAATATAGAAGCTGCTGCAGCTGTAGTACCTGAAGCTCCCCCAATCAATGTTAGTTCCCCTAATGTATCTGAAATATATCTAACTGCCTTATTTTTACTATCTACATTATAAAAAGAATGTTCTTTATCTACCTTTTCTAATCTAACAAGCATATTTAATTCTTTTCCAGATCTAGATGTTCGTCCAATAAGCTTGTATCTCTTTCCTTCTTTTAAAGCACTTTCTATATCATATGGCTTCAAGTTTGTAATTCCATCTATTTTTATATCAGACAAATTTTTTTCTTCTTTCATAATTACATTCGTAAGTATAAGCAGTTTAAATGCAGTGTCCCATCCTTCTACATCAAAGCTAGGGTTGGCTTCTGCTATTCCGAAATCCTTTGCTTTTTTCAGTGCAATATCATAAGTACAACCAGTGTCCTCCATCTCTTTTAGAATGTAGTTTGTTGTGCCATTTAAAATACCTTCTATTGAAGAAATTTCAGAACCAGCCATCTCTATTACCCCTCCATTGATAGAAGGCAATGCTCCTCCACAAGTACATCCAATTCCCAGATGTACGTTATTTTTTCTCGCTATCTTTTCTAGTTTTTTATAACCATGTATAATTGGTCCTTTATTTCCTGTCACCACATGTATTTTATTTTCTAATGCTTTTAAAATATAGGTCAACGCTGGTTCCCCAGTTTCCTTATTTGTAGATGTTAACTCTATCATTAAATCTATATCTTTTCTTTCTAACATAAAATCAGGGGTAATTTTTTTATTTTCATTATTGTCTTTAATTATACTTTTTCCTTCATTCGCAAAAGCTAATAATTTATCATAGTCTATTCCCTTTGGATTATAAATTCCCCCTTTAGAATT
Organism: Clostridium nitrophenolicum; assembly: GCF_055391695.1. NCBI lineage: Bacteria > Bacillati > Bacillota > Clostridia > Eubacteriales > Clostridiaceae > Clostridium > Clostridium nitrophenolicum. The sequence continues at coordinate 2,439,718 of NZ_AP042469.1, read as the reverse complement.
CATAATATATATTACTTCAATGTCAATACCTTCTTCTTTCAGTGTAGAACTCTTATCTACAATTAGTTTTGTAAAAGCTTTACCTACTCCACCATATCCAATTAATCCAATCCTCATGTTATTTTTCTCTCCTTGATTTCCATCTCTAATACTCATTTTACTTAATTTGCAATTTTGTGTAAACATATGCACTGGTTTAGAATTTAAGAATAATTTAAGAAATTACTTACATTTATTTTAAGATTTCCCTAGTAAACTTAATTATGTGATTAGGAATTATTTAATACAAGGAGTGATTTAATTTGAAACATTCAAAAAGGGTTGCCACATTTTTTTCATTAGTGCCAGGAGCAGGCCATATGTATTTAGGTCTTACACGTCAAGGCATTCAACTTATGGTATTATTCTTCTCTACTTTTTTTATAGCTGCTTCTTTTGATTTAGAATTTTTAGCAGTTTTTCTTCCTGTAATTTGGTTTTACAGTATTTTTGATACAAGAAGCAAAAGTTTAAGTGAAGATCCTTTACCAAACACTAATCTGCCTATTTTTTCTGATGTAAATTCTATGGATGACATCTTTAAAAATAAACCTGCTGAGAAATATATTGCTTATATCTTAATCCTTATGGGAGTTCTTTCACTAATAAACAATATTGCACTGCCTATATTGAGAGATTATTTCGATTATCAAATAATTATGTATGTTAAATCTCTCATAATATCTTTCATCTTTATTGTTATTGGCTTTACGCTTCTAAAGAGTAAAAAAGTCAACGTGAAGAAGAGTGGTGATAAATTATGCAGTCAAGAAGAGTAGGAACTTTGACTCTAGGCATTGTATTAATCTCTATAGGAGTAATATTCTTTTTATCCACCTTTTTTAATTTATCCTTTGAAGGAGAAATTTTAAAATTTTGGCCTTTGATTCTTATATCTTTAGGCATCGAAATACTGTCACTGAATAGCTTGGCAATAAAACAAAAAATGTATGTAAAATATGATCTTATAAGTCTATTTTTAATCGCTGTTGTGTTATTTTTGTCTTTTGGCACTTATGCCTTTAGTAATTTTGTTTTATCGAAGAGCTTTTATCGCTAAATAATGTAGTTAAAGAGAGAGTGTCTCATCATAACTAAATGCGACACTCTCTTCTTATAATTCCAACACCATATGTATATCATAGGGTTCTAATTTATACAATTCTTCATTTATTTCATCTGTTAATTTTGCACCTACTGCAAAATAAAACTCTACTGTATTTTTGAAGGGTGTAGCCGATATATATAGACTTTTAGCACCTAATTCTTCTGCTTTTTTAGATAGCAAATTCACTAAATTTTTACCTATACCTTTTTTCCGATAATTGCTGCTTATATACAACATATCAAGTTTAAGTTGATCATTATTTCTGCCAATAAATTTACTTTCCAAAGCCCCTAAGCCTACCATTTGATTATTATTAAATGCACCATATACAGTTCCATTTCTCTCATATATATCGTGTAATCTATTGATATAATCATTAAGTTCCTCTAAATTCCAACCCTCTATATTATAAAATTCATTTACTATTTGGAGCTTGTTATTTTTAAAGTAATAAACTTCATTTACTATTTCTTTCCTATCAATTTCACCTAATAGTTTAAGTTCTGACTTTTCAAGTAACCTATAGTTCAAAGTAATCAACTCACTTCCCTATCAAATTAATTTTGTCAATGAACTTCTATACTGGATAGTAAATAACCATAGTTAATGAGCAAGTCGTATCATCATTATTCTTATATGAATGAGTGCTATCTGCCTTAAATCGTATAGAATTACCAGCTGTTATAACAAAATCTTCGCCATTTATACTAATAGTAAGCTTACCAGAAAATATCGTAATGAACTCCTGTGTACCTTGTTGATGCGCTTCCGTAGATAGATAACCATCAGTGTTAATCTCAAGAGAATACATCTCAAATCTCCTTGCACTGTCAAAAGGAAACACAGGAAATATTCTGACCTTTCCGTTATCTTCAACAAGTGGCTCTACCTGAGATTTATCTACAACTTCTAAATCAGCTTCTGGCATACTCATAAGCTCAGTACATGATACTTTAAGTCCATTTGCAATCTTCCATATCGTTGACACTGTAGGATTTACCTCACAACGTTCAATTTGGCCGAGCATACTTTTACTTACACCGGTTAACTTTGAAACCTTATCAAGACTAAGCTTCTTTTTATCACGAAACCTTTTTAAGTTTTCAGCAATAATAAAATTAAGTTTATCCAAAAATTTCCCTCCAACTCATTGACAGTATAATGCACAAATGATATTATTATACTGCACAATGCAATATATTGTTCTTTTTGTGTATTATATCATACAATGATGGGGGAGGTAAACACTTATGCCAAATTTTGCAGCATTTTTATCCTATATCCTTATTTCAAACTTTTCACCAGGACCAAATAGTATTATATCAATGTCAAATGCCAGTAAGTACGGATTTAAAAAAAGCTTAATGTTTAATGTAGGAGTATTCTCTGGTGTATTTGTTCTAGTCGCTCTATGTAGTGCTTTCAGCATGGCCCTTTACAGCTTTATACCATCAATCAAATCAGTCATGTCCTATATTGGCGCATCCTATATACTATGGCTTGCATGGAAGACCTATAAAAGCAAACCTCAAAATGAGGAGGTGAATCAAAAGCATACAAACACATTTTTATCCGGATTGCTTTTACAGTTCGTCAATCCAAATTCTATAATTTACTGCGTTACAACCGTTTCAACATTTGTTGTACCATATTACAAATCTGTTCCAATGCTTTCAGTTTTTTCTATGATTCTTGCTTTCGCTACCTTAGTAGCAACCTGCTGTTGGTCGTTGTTTGGTTCCTTATTTCAAAAGTTCCTTACAAAAAATTATAAAGTCGTCAACACTGTTCTGGCACTACTGCTTGTATATTGTGCAGCTTCACTGTTTCTTTAATTAACGGATCTATTAAATTAAACTACTAGTTTCTTTTAATTCAGCAAAGGGAACCTGTCCGCCTATTATTCTATTATGATGTTCAATAATTTGAGAGGCAGAAAGAATATCCGAATCATAAGTACTATGTCCGTCGCTGACAAGTACATTTTTATACCCTAAGCTAAATGCACATCTACATGTAGTATCTACACAAAACTCTGTTTGAACTCCTGTTATTACTAACTTATTAATACCTAAAGCTTTTAATTTTTCATGCAAGCTTGTATCATAGAAAGGATCTGCATGGTATTTTAGGATTATTATATCATCCTCTTTTGGCTTAATCTGAGGGTGAATTTCCCACAATGGAGTTCCCTTTGCTATAAATGAACCATCACTCTCAGTATGCTGGACATAGATTATAGGTGTATCCGACTTTCGTGCTTTTTGAATTAAATTATTCGTATTTTCGGTTTCAACTTTTAAATTATCTTTATTAAAATGTAGCTGAATAATATAATCCAAATACATATTATAATGGATCCAGCAACCCAGTTTTTAGGCTTACCTTCATTAAAAATATTTTCTGATTGTTGTCTGCATTCATTCATAATATCATTGGGTATTAATTTTATAGCAAAATTAATACTGAGTGGTATTATAATCAAATCATCAAGATATCCCAAGACAGGTATAAAATCAGGTATTAAGTCAATTGGACTTAAAGCATAACCTACTACTAATATTGAAACTAATTTTGCATAAAAAGGTACGTCAGGTCGTTTATATGCCAAATATAATGCTCCAATCTCCTTTTTTATTTTTTTAACTTTTTGCTTAATCGTGGAAAACCAGATTTTAAACCTTTTATTTAATTTTTCTTTCATAAAACACCTCAAAATTGACCAATTTTATAATACATTATAGCATTGCTATAGAGGTTAAAACAACAAAGCTGTATAAATTATCCACAGGATCTTTGCTTTCCTAAAAAAATATGAAAGCTATGACCATTTTTTCTGATCATAGCTTTTATTTAACATAATAAACCTCTATCTGCTTATAAAATACATAAGTTTTATATTAATTATGAAAATAAATTGATATTATATGACGTAATGGAAAAATAAATGAATTTCCTTAATAAATAACATTTCTTTAAATAATGTCTGCTTAATCAGTCCCAGTTCATAAAAAGGAATGGCTTTTGAATAGCCATCCACATATCACTTTTAAACTAGCTTATACAAGAGGGCTGTCAATTTGAGTAGTAAAAAGAAAATCATGAGTATGGCCATCATTACATGTTGTAGTTCCTCTAATAACGTGTACATGTTTATTGGTACCAGGAATAGGAACATTAGGCTCAGTTGTTCCTCCTATTTCATGGTGGTGATCAAGAAAATCTGTATTAACTATACCAAATGCATGCACATGTCTGCCTCCTTCAATTGGTATAACTTCACTTGTAACTCCTGCAACACGGTGATTGTGCCTATCCTCTCCTTGTTCAGCTAATTTAACGCTTTCTGCAAATTCATGCACATGTGTTTGACTTGTTTCTGGGCAACCTTGTTGTTGAAGAGTTGTCTCTATATTATAATCCATAGATATTTCCTCCTTTTTAATTATGAAGCATGCTTAGAAACGTACTTGTTGTTCGCTTCCTGGTATATTATATTTTATTTTACCAAAAATGTTCATATCACTTGATAAATCCTTTCTAGATAAACCTTTTATGTAAAAACCACGTATTCTTTCTAATTCGGAATTATGTTTCTATAAGTCTTTATCTGTGACTATATGTGGAAGCTTTTTATGAGTGCCAATATCTACATGCGGAAAAATTTTTAACCTTGGAAACATCAATGGAAGTATCCCTGGATGCAATAGCTTCTATATGATACACCATGATACACCAGATTTAGTTTTCAGTTAAATAGTGAAGTTTCCCCCTATCTATCCTTTTACAGCACCACTTGCTTACATCATTCAGTTTTAACCTTTCCTACCGGTGCAGCATAAATAACGAATTCATCTTTACCGTCAAGCATCAAAAACTTATCAATTATCTCTTGATTATAATCTCCTATTGCACAAGTTCCACAGCCTATAGCTTCACATGCCAAATATAAGTTTTGACAAAGATGTCCTGAATCTTGAAGAATGGTCTTATGAGCAGATATATCATATCTCCATTCACTTCTGTAGGGGATACAACTCCAAATAAATATAACTGCACTACTATCAAGGAATCTTTGTCCTGAAACAGCTTCTGTTACTTCCTCTTCCATGTTATTTTTATCAAACAGAAAGACAAGTTTATGATCTAAAGACAAATAACGATATACTCCTTTTCTTAGTCCTTCTACTTTATTTATCACTAAATAAGTTTCAAAGGGATGTCTTGCTCCACCTGAAGGCACTGTTCTAAAGGTTGCAAAATTTACTTTTCCAACAACCTTTTTTACCCCCTGAGTACTCCATAGTAAAAATGAAAGTTCTTCTAAGGATAGACTTTCTTCAGTATAAATTCTATTACTTTTCCTATCCATTAAACAATCGAAAATATTCTCTTTAGTTATTACATCCTTATTTACTTTCGGAAGCACAATTATTTCTGCATCTTCTTCTACAAACTTTTGGAGTGGCGGTTGTGGTAGTTTTTGTTTTTGATCTGTTTCAATACTATTAAGTAAATTAAAATTAGATTTCAACCACTCTCTTTGTAACTTAGCTTTATCCATACAATTACCCTCTTCCCTAATTTAAATTCATACTTATTAATCCCCATTTTATAATAACTAATACAACACTTCAACATAGTGAGTATAAATAAGTTGTAATTTGCTATATTGTTATTTTAGATAAATAGAAATAAAGCTAGTATTATCTAATACTGGCACTAAACACTGTTTGCAATTTTATATATGCTGTGGTATTATAATATCTGCGAGTAAGTCAGACAATCGCTGCTGTGGTAACACAGGAGAGGAAAGTCCGAGCTCCATTGGGCAGGGTGCTGGGTAATACCCAGTCAGGGTGACCTGAAGGAAAGTGCAACAGAGATATACCGCCGAAACTAGTTTCGGTAAGGGTGGAAAGGCGAGGTAAGAGCTCACCAGCGCATTGGCGACTTTGCGGCTATGTAAACCCCACCTGGAGCAAGATTGAGAAGTATCAAGGGGCGGCCCGTTCCACTTCTCGTTAGTATCGCTTGAGTCTACTGGTAACAGTAGGCCTAGATAGATGATTGTCAAATACAGAACTCGGCTTATAGACTTGGTCGCATATTGAAAACACTAGGTTTTACCTGAGTGTTTTTTTAAATTATTCTTCAATAAAGTAATAAATATCTATCTTCTTAACCTCATAAACAGTTTCAACAGATACTCCAATATTAAAATCACTCATATATTCCGCTAAAGATATCCCTGTAGACTGAACATTTAATAAAAAAACACCAAGCATACACTTAGTGTTTTTATCTCTATACAGCTTTCAAATAGTATCATATAAGTAGACACCTCAAATCTTCAATTTGTTAGTGTTTCCTTAATATGCAGCTAAGCTATAGAGCTTCCTATAATTTGTTATCAATACTTTTTGGTTGCGGGGGTAGGACTCGAACCTACGGCCTTTGGGTTATGAGCCCAACGAGCTACCAGCTGCTCCACCCCGCGATGTTATATATTGTATTGAACAACTTTTTGTTAATGATGTTCATCTATTCTCTAGTATGCTCATTATTTAATATAATAATACACCGGACTTAGTTTATCCATTAATTTCAGAAGAGATATCTTAATTCTTTTAGCATACTAAATGATAAGTCTCGGAAAACTTTATGTCAATTCATCATCGTCTATATCCTCTATGCAAGGCAATATAATAGAAAAAGTTGTCCCTTTTCCTAGAATACTTTCTACTTCTATTTTCCCTTTATGTTCCTTTATTATTTTATAACAAACATTCAATCCTAAACCTGTACCATTACTTTTGGATGTAAAAAACGGTGTACCTATTTTCTTTAAATTTTCTTCCGATATGCCTACTCCGTTATCCGTTATTCTTATAAACATTTCATTTGCTGATTCATTAAAACCAGTTTCAACTTTGAGTTTTGCATTGGTTTTATCAGTCATTGCATCTACAGCATTTTTACAGATATTTAATATAACCTGTTTCAATTCTGATTCATCACACATAACATAACGCTCTTCTTTGGATAACTGAAAATCAACATCAATGCCTTTTACAAGTGAGGATGACTTAACCATACTTTTTATGGATTGAAATATATCAATCATGGAAACTTCCATCAGCTCAGTTTCTCTTGGCTTTGATAGAAATAAGAATTCGCTAATAATTCTGTTCACTTCATCAACTTCTTCATTTATCTTTAAAGCATGTTTCTTAACATCCTGTTTTTGTGTAACGGCACTTATTAATTGACTCCTCCCTTTAATTGTTGTAAGAAAATTTCTAGTTTCGTGAACGATCTCTGCACCCATTTGTCCAAGCAACGCCAGCTTTTCCTGTTGTATTAGTTTTTGCTGCTCCTTTTTAAATTCCGTTATATCGGTGCCTATGCTTATGCTTCCAATTATATCTCCATCAACATTTCTAATATCAGTTAAATCAAGCAGCATATCTTTTTTATTACCTTTCAAAGAATATAATGATACCTGAGAAAGCTGTTTTTTTGTGTTATCTTTTAAGGTCAAGTCAGAAGGTTCTATAACATTAACTTTTACCAATTGCTTTAATTTATCTATATTCATGCCAATAATATCTTCTCTACTTGTTTCAAGTACTTCCTCCAATGCTTTATTACAAAGAACAACCTTTCCACCTTTATCAAACATTAATATACAGTTGTCTATAGATTTAAGTATTGTTTCCGTTTGTATATGTAAATTTTCAAGCTCCTGCTCCTTCTTTGTTTCGCTAAAAAATACTAATAGACCATTTCTAACTCTTTTAGAATTTATTGAAAGCTTAATATTGTCACCCTTTAGGTTTTTATAAGTTCTGACAATATTTTTTGTGTCTTTTCTATTCTCAAGTAATTTACTTGGAAACTTCTTTGAAAACTCTTCCTCTGTAAGTCCGTATAATTCATCTCTGTTACAGGCAAATAATCCTTCAAATCTTTTATTAACATATCTTACTTTTCCATTGAGATCATATTCCTCTACCGCTATTGGAAGTGCGTCAAGTAAATCTTTTAAAGTCTCACTAGTATACTTTAACTCTTTAGTTGTTTTCTCTAAATTTTTATGCTCTGTTTCCAGTTGTTCATAGGGATAAAGTATTGTACTGATAAAAATACCCTTAAAAAGAAAATAGTAAGATGTAACTTTCAATATGTGCCCAATAGTCCATGAAATTGAATTCACTGTGGTGTCTAGAGTAAAACAAAATTCAGTGGAAATGCTCATAAGCAGCGATATAAAAATATACTTATATGTTATTACGCCTTCATAATCTATCTTATCTTTTATCGCATACAAACTCATTGCATACATACATATAACTCCACACTCTAGTATTATCTTTATAGGTGTAACTCCGTGATTAGTTAGTAGTATAGGCAAATAATCATTATAAACGACTACAAAGCAGGATACACCTAAAACTATACTGAAGGTAATAAAGAGACTTATCCACTTTTTTAATTTTATTCGAACTAATCCTATGGATAAAAATAAGACTATAGATTCGGCAGCCCTACCCAATACCCAAAATTTTGAACAAATGTCCAAGTATAGATCACAAGCTGAATTTAGATTTAAATAGTAAAAGATGTGTAAAACATCAAAAATAGCAACTGCTAAAAATCCAAAGCCTAATACATTATAGCTTACTGAGTTGCGGTTATATAGGTACCATACAGATATGAATATTGATAAAGCTATGAATACGCAAGTTAACTCTAAAACCGTATAATATACATTTAGATATTTTACAACTGTATTATGTATAAACATTGCAGTAAAAAAGGATAAAATTAAAATTGTTAAAAATTTTGTTATTAAAGGTTTCATAAAGTTTCTTGAATTGAGACTTATAGTATCACTTAACATCAATTTTGAATCCCCCCTTAGGTTGTAAAAATACATCTAGTATATCCTACCATAAATATACACTTATTGGAACTCTTCGTTTGAAAATACATTATTTTCAAACTAGTAAAAAAATAGATAAATACTACTTTTTATATATTCAAAAACCTATATGATTAATAGAATATATTTCTTAGAGTTACTACTTATAATCCAGTTTATTCCTTAGCTGCTCAAAGTTTCTCATCATATATTGTAACATTTTCTAACATTTCTCAATAGTATAAACTGAACTTTAAGACAAGCTTTTTAATAAAAGATTTACTCAAGATTAATAAATGAGCGGAGGGGAAATTTATGAGTATTTTTGTAATATTCCTCGCAGCACTTGGTCTATCAATTGATGGTTTCACAATTTCTTTTACTGGTGGGATTTTAACAAAGCGGCAAAAATTGAAAAGTGCTTTTTCTATAGGCATGTACTTTTGCGTTGTGCAAACAACTGTAGCAGCTTTGGGATGGTTTTTAGGATCAAAATTTAAAGGTTATATAGCAGAGTATAGCAGTTTATTTGCTATTGGGCTGTTAATATTTATTGGAGTAAGAATGATTTTTCAATATATTAAAGAAAGAAAAAAAGAGAATTATGAATCTAAAGAGTTAGACAATAAGTTTTTCCCTATTTTGGCACTGCTGGTCAGCTTTGATGAACTTGCTGCCGGATTAAGTTTTGGTCTTTTCCAAGTTAACATTGTGGAAGTATTAGTAATACTAGCAATTACCTTCTTTATTACGGCTTTTACTGGAATACTCATCGGCAGAAAACTTGGACTTATACTAAAGAAAAAAGCAGATCTAATAGGTGGTTTAATGTTTATAGCAATTGCTTTGGTGAATATTTTTGCTTAGTTTTAGAATTATTTATGTAAAATAGGGATGTGAAGCACTTAGGATGCTCACTTCCCTACATTTATCAATAATTCTACTTTAACTCCTCAACTAAGTTTTTAGGTACCTTACCAGCGAGCGCCATAACCATGTTTTCTGCAGCTAGTATAAGTACAAAAGTTGAATCTGCTACAGTATCATTTAAAACATCTGGAGTATTAGTACTTAAAACTCCCCTTTCTTTCATATCCTTAATTACAAAATTATCATAACCTACAGACATGTTGCTTACTACCTTTAAATTAGGCATTGCCTGTAAAAATTCTTTATCTATTTTTGTTCCTGCAGTTATTAGCACATCTATGTAACTATACTTTTTTATTATTTCCTCTCTTGGTAAGATCTCATTACTTTCATTCATTTCATATTCTATAAATTCTGAGATATAATTTTGTATTTCCCTGGAAATTCTTCTTGCTATATATACCTTAGGTTTCATAAGCTATCTTTAGTGGGCAATAGTATTATAATCATTAAACCCACTAAAATACTCACTTTCTTTCTATCTTAGAATATTGGTAACTCCTTATTACTTTATTTGTCCAATTCTAAATATTTACTGACAACTGATTTAGCCAAGCATTTTGATGAGTCAATAATATTAATTGAAGGAGGTGCTTTTTCTAATACTACATTTAAATCAGTGCAAGCTATTACTATATTTTCAATAGATTCCTTTTTTACATCTTCAATAAGTTCATTCCAAATATCAATATTCTGTGTATTTTCTTTATCTATTTTTATGTTTTGAATAAGATTATTTAATTTTACTTGCCATTCATCTTTAAAAATAAATTCATGGCCACTATTTATTATACCTTTTTGATAAATTGTAGATTCAAATGTTGAGCTTGTTGAAAATAAAGTTACTTTTTGTGAAGCTACAGGCAAATTTTTAACAGTCTCCTCTACAATATTTAATAAAGGAACATTAATTGATTCTTTCAATTCTTTAAAATATATATGTGCTGAATTACATGGCATTGAAATAAAACTCACACCAATTGATTCAAGCTTTTGTAATCCTTCAATTATAGTTTTTTTCATAAGTTCATGATTTATTGGGCGGCCAATATAAAATGGAGTAGGTAAAGAGTATATCATCATTTTAGGAAACTCATCATCGTATTTTGCTCCATATTGAATTTGACATTCATCAACAACTAAATCAACAAATGGTGCTGTTGACCTTGGTCCCATTCCAGCCAAAATTCCAATTAATTTTTCACTCATTTAAGTTATCTCCTTTTAAGATGTAAATTTATTTAACTATAGAAACACTAAAATTGTTGTTTTTTATGTTTTTGTAATAAACATTATATTAATTAGTATTTTCAGAAAGATAGCAACTTCCATTAATTGGATTGAATCCATAAGTTTTTACTTCACCAGATTCTTTAACTCTAATTAAATATATTCTGTTAATGAATATATTGGGGCTATTAATCATTTGAAGAGATTTAGCATTAGTAGGTATAACAATAATAGATTTTTGGTTTTTTATTTTTTCTATTGCTTGATTATATGTGTAGGCGGGTTTATTATGCCAAAGTAAAACTGGAATAATAATTATTAATAATAAAGTTATAATTAGGTAATCGATGTTTTTTTCCTTAGACTTTTTGTTGGTTTTTGATATTGAAAAAAACATCAGTACAAGAATATTACCAAAGCATACGCTGTATCTTATTACTCCTGAGTAAATTACATTGTTAACATAAATAAATAAAAATAATTCAATCAAATTTAACAGTATAATAATTATTGGTAAAGCAAATGAACCTTTATTCTTGATGTTCATATAAATCCACCTTTACAATGTAGTTTTATAAGAAGGATGTGTACTGAATTATAAATATTATGCTTATCTTACACGGTCTATTAATTTCTTTTTTAATCGCAATATTTCATAATCATTTAAACCAATTTGATAAAAATATTCTTCTACTGAATTATATTTTTGTTGAAACATGTCCAAAAATTTTTCCATATACTCTATTTTAGGAGTAATAATATTTATATCAACATTCTGATTGCTTTTACAGAACTGTTGTAGCATAGAATCTAAATATACTTGTGAAATTTGATAATCAGCTAAAATATTTGTTTTAGAAACACCAACTAATAACATTAGCAATGCTGAAATTACTCCTGTTCTATCTTTCCCAGCTGTACAATGGTAAAGGACTCCACCCTTAGCTTTTGCAAATACTCTCATGACATTAAGTATAGTTTTTTGCTCGTCTATCATCTTAAAGTACGAAATAGGAACTTCTTCAATGCTTTTAGGTAAATATCCATCCCCATATATTTTGCAATGATAGTATTCAAAATTTTTATGATTTTTCAAAGCACAAGGTTTACTTTGAGTCTCATCATCACTCCTCAAGTCAACAATTGTTGTTATATTATTTGATAATAATAGCTCTATATCATCATCTGATACTTGAATTGGCACATCACTACGCAGAAATGCCTTATATGCGGTTACTCTTCCGCAATCTATAGGATACCCACCTAAATCACGCGTATTAAGAGTGCTGCCTAATAAAAATCTTCGCATATATTCACTTCCTTTACTATACATTCTTTGATAATACTTTCTTCGTCATATCTTACTAATGTCTAAATATTATAGATTACTGTTATAACGCTTAATTAGAATATTCATAATTTAACATATGTTATCTTTTATCATAAGAAAAAGTATTCTCAATTATATTTGGTAAAACTTCATAAATTGAGCGGTTCATTTTTCTTTCAAAATATTTTTTTATTTCAAAGAGTTTGTCCCACCTCATAACAGTATATTTATTCACACCATATCTGCGTGTCACATCAATTAATCGTTGTTCCATCAAGCAAAATCCTGTTGGTACTGCTAAAGCATCACATAATTGAATTAATAAATCATAATCATCATAAACTACAGAATCAATATATTTTTTTATAAAATTATAATCTTCTTTAGTTACATCTAACTTACCAATTACAGACCTTATATCCTTTATACTATATGAATGAGTAATACATATTTTAGCTACATCCTCCCAGCCTTGATTGCTACAATATTTAAATCCTTCAACTGTATGTCTTTCTTGTACTACACCAACTCTACGACCTATATCATGTAATAATCCTAAAATATAAGCCTTATTGCTATCCATATCATTACAGCATTTAGAAATATTTTTACAAGCCAAAGCCACATACTCTGAATGTTTTACCCATTTTCCTTTATTTAGTCCATTTGCTTCTTTTAAAACATTTATTGCAACATCTTTATTAGGATACTTTTTATTCATAACTAACACCTTCTTACTTTTTTACAGTTGTGACACATAATCTTACTATTGTATAATTATCGCTATTTTAAAGTTAATGAACATAATAAGAAAGATGCGAACTAAACCAACTCAAATTATCTATTACAGCTGTATTATAACATCGTGACCTATTGATGTATCTGTAAATGGCGGATTATATTCTTTAAAAACTAATTCAATTCCAGAAATATTGTCTGGTAGTGGTGGTGATATAATGAAGTTATAGTGAAAATGTCCATCTCCACCTGTTCCATTCATCATTCGACAATCATATTTTTCACTTATAGACAATTCAAAATGAGTATGCCGTGACTGACGTTCTGATGAATCACTTGTGTTATCCCAATCTATATTAAAATTTACAATACTGGAGTTAGAATACTGACGAATAGAAACTACAGAAAAAAGCCTGTTACCTATTTCAATTGACTTTAGTACTGGTAAATTCCTCTGAAATCCTTCTGGTTCAATTAAAGGTCTATATATTTTATCATCCCATAGTGAAGCAAATATTGATTTTAATAGTTCGTCGTATAAATCAAATTTTTCTACCCAGTTAGAAATGTATTCAAAAGGAGGATATCCTGGGTTATTGTTTGAAATTTCCTTGCGTTGCTTTATTAATTCGCAAATTTTTTCATCTATTTGCTTAATTCTTTCATCATAATGATTGGTTGGTCGCTTAAATGACATTCGTTTCATTCTATACCTCCTAAAAAACTTTCTTCATACTTTTTTACCATTGAGACACTTTCCTTATATAAATAACCCGCCTGTCCTACCATTGTATTAATCATTAAATTTGTGAACTCTAATCAAATCTTTAATAGTCGTTACTACTATTTCTAAAATCAACGTACCATCACCTATAATCGCTAATAACTTTGATTAACCATATCTCACTAAAATAAATTGTTACTTTATACCAATACCTTAATTATATAGTTTTTGTTTATACAAATAAAGGAGTTATATAATTAAATTACGGCATAAGTATTCTTTATCAGTTGAATAATATGGCATCTATGATATAATTTTAAAGTAAAAATTATTTATATTTTCTAATTATGAGGTGAATGAATATGACATATACACATGGGGATAATGGTGATAAACAATTATCTGAAAATCATGGAGGTTCAATATCTTTTCCGGGCACAAGTCTACGTAGTCTTAGAGTTGATTGCGAAAAGTGTTTCGGCTTGTGCTGTGTTGCTTTGTACTTTTCAGCTTCTGAAGGCTTCCCAAAGGACAAAGATGCTGGCAAGCCTTGCATAAACCTACAATCGGATTTTCGCTGTTCTGTTCACAAAAATCTTAGAAATAAGGGACTTAAGGGCTGCACTGCTTATGACTGCTTTGGAGCAGGACAAAAGGTTGCTCAAGTTACATATGGCGGGCATGACTGGCGACAAGCTCCAGAATCAGCGAAGGAAATGTTTGAAGTCTTCCTGATTATGAGGCAACTCCATGAAATGTTATGGTATCTGGCAGAAGCATTTACGTTACAAACAGACCTTCATATCAAAGATGAGATTAGCTTCATGATCAGCGAGACGGAACGTCTTACTCATCTTAGTCCTAGCTCTCTTATAGAACTTGATTTGGTAGCACATAGAAACAAAGTTAACTCACTACTTTCACAGACAAGCGATCTTGTAAGAACTAAAGCCCGTAGAGAAGATAAAACTCCTTCAAAACGTCAAAAGACTATCTCTAAAAAATTAGACTTCATTGGTGCAGACCTTAGAAAAACTAATCTAAGAGGTGCAGACTTAAGAGGATCATATCTTATTGCTGCTAACCTTAGAGGAGTGGATTTAAGTGGAGCTGATCTTATTGGAGCTGATTTGAGAGATGCTGACCTCAGAGGTGCAAACCTTACAAATAGTATTTTTCTTACCCAAGCCCAGATCAACACGGCGAAGGGCGATTCCAATACAAGGTTACCGATGTCACTGACTCGACCTACATATTGGTCAAAATAATTAAATATCTAATTAAGAATAAAAAAACTTTAAACTGGCTAAAAGTTTTTAACGTACCGAAGCTTAAAAACATATCCGGTTGTATAAGTTAGCTTTCGACCTAGTACTTCTATAGTGTTGAAAATTTATAGATTTTTAATGGAAGTTGTTATCAACTTCCATTAATTTATATTTTAATAATATTGAGCAATAGCCATTAATTATCTCCACAGCCATCTACCACTAAATCTGCTCCTTCAAAGGGTTTATGCTCCATCATATATTTATCTTCTGCTACCATCCAGATTTTCTCCCATATATCCTTTGCTTCTTCTCCATCACGTTCAATTCCTCTTTTTAGTCTCAGTTCTTTTGGACAATCAACAAAAATTTTAAAATCATAAAAATCTGCACCAATAGGCTTTTCTTCTGATGTGCCATTTATTCTTAAATATGATGGCAAATAAAAATCATCCATGTGTACAATTGTTATTTGGGGGCTTAGTTTTGCAATTTCTTTTGCAAATGTACTTTTACCAGAGCCTCCACAACCATCTATTCCCACCAAAAGGGTTGACTGCTTTCTTTGTAAATTCTCCATGGTAATTAGTAATTGTTCAAATGATTCAAATGTTCCCCTAATACTTTTGAAATTCACGTCTTAATTAATCCTCCCATCAAGATACATATTAAATAGCTTTTCTCTTGGCAAATCTAAATTCCTTACCATCAATGTCTACAATTGCTCGCTCTTTAGAAAATGGCTTATATGAACATGTTTCACTAAAATAAATTGGAGCTTCATGTCAACATCTTAATTATATAATTTTTATTTATACAAATAAAAGAGTTGCATAATTAAATTTTCACATACTAAAATATAAATTAGTGAGAAGATACTAATTTCAATCCTATAGCTCCTATTAATATAAATCCAATGCAAATTAATCGAATTGGGTTTATAGATTCATTGAATAATATTATTCCTAAAATTCCAGTACCAACAGTACCGATTCCTGTCCAAATTGCATATGCAGTTCCTAATGGAATGTTTTTCATGGCTAATGATAGAAAATAAAAACTCGCTATCATCCCTAATATGGTGAGCACACTTGGTACAAGTTTTGTAAATCCATATGAATACTTTAAACCGATAGCCCAAGCCACCTCAAAAACTCCTGCTATAATTAAAAACAACCATTGCATAATTTTCACTCCTTCTAATTTTAAGTATTCTAATTAACTATTCTCCTTTCATTAAAAATCAAAAAATAAAAAAACCTAGAACAATATATTAAAATATCTCCCAGGCTTTTGTCCTTCCGTGAACACAGCTTAACTGTGCGTTTTATCTTGGACCAGACCAGTTTCTAATTTCAAACTGCGGAACCCTATAAAACTTTTTAAATACATATATTCGGTTTTCTTACTGTAAAGATAGCAAAATATATGAAGGTTGTCAATATCTATTTTCATAATACTGTCATATTATGTATTATTTTTTGTTAAAGATAGAACAGCTAAGCACTTGCTTAGGTTTTATAGACTTAAATATATAATTTTGTTTTATTCTCTTAAAAATTTATCAATGTTATTATTTATTGTTACTTCTGAAAATGCTATGATAGTTTCTGTTATTGCATATTCAGATATCTCATTTATAAACTCTTCTATCTCATTTAGAGATTTAATGGATAATTTAATTAAAAAACATCCATCACCAGCAATTCTGTAACACCATTCACTTCGTTTATAATCCTTAATAAATACCTTGAATTTTTCATACCCTCCATTTTTCATAGTTAACTTAATTATACAATCTATAGACAATCCAAGTTTCTTTTTATTTATTTTAATTGTATAACCTTCAATAATTCCATCATCTTCAAGTCTTCTTACTCTTTCAGCAACAGATGGTGCTGAAAGATTTATACGTTTTGATAATTCTCTTATAGATAACCTGCTATTTTTTTGTAACTCTTCTAAAATTGATAGGTCTATTTCATCAATTTTCATTTATAACTTATCCTCTCAATTATCATTTTAAATAATACATTTATTATTATATTACATTTCATATCTAATACAATATTACTACTACACTTTGTATAATATTAATTGTTAATAAAATATATTTATAAAGGAGAGATACTATGGCAAGAATAACTTTTTCACAAGAAGGACTTACACCATTTGAACAATTATTAGGTCACAATAAAGAGATACTAGAAAAATGGTCTTCTTTAGAGGAGTGCATTTTTAATAGTAATACATTTACATTTGAATTAAAGGAACAGCTAAGGCGTACCCTTGCTTTTAATAATGGATGTCAATATTGCATGGCTAAAGGTAAACCATCTAATCAAGTAACTGATTCGAGAATTTTAATTGCTACTAAAATAGCTAATATAGTTTCTAGGAATCACATTATTGATGATAAACATTTTAATCTATTAAAAAATGAATTTAGTGACAAAGAAATTTCTGAACTTTTAGCCTTAATATGCTTTATAACAGCTTCCCAAAAATTCGGAGCATTACTAGATTTACAGCCAAGTTGTCCAATTTAAATTATTAGGCAATAATTTAGCATTAATATATTATTTTCAGTTAATTTATATCATAATTATTGCTGCACAAAAGATTCTAGCATGAGTATCACAATGTTTAAAATATGATGTCAAAACACCGTAAAATTTAAGTTTGAACTGCACCCTGTCTATCTTAAGGAGAGCATATCAGTTTGAATATAGATATCCAACTTCATTATTCAACATATCCCGGTGGATAAATCAAGCACTCATGTTGGATATCTATAATGCGGTGTCTTAAAATTATTCAGTTATCTCTATTCGATTTCCATCAGGGTCTAAAATACAACTCTCATAGTAACCATCTCCAGTATAACGAGGTTCACCAACTACCTTGTAACCTGCATTTCTTAGTGTGTCAGTAAGTTCATTAACCTTTTCAACACTACCTACTGAAATAGCAATATGAATTAAACCTATATATTGATTAATGGTATCATTTAAATTGGAAGGAATTGTCGGCATCTGCATAATTTCAAGTCTAGCACCGGATTCAAATTTAATAAAATATGATTCGAATTGTTTTTTTGTATTAGTATATTTATCTCCAGCAATACCATCAAAATAATTCACATAAAATTTCTTTAATTTTTCAATATCTTTGGTCCATATAGCTACATGTTCGATTTTCATATTAACACATCCTTAATCTTAAATTTCAAGGTATAATGCAAATAACTATTTTTTATCCCATCTTGGTGACATCAGTTCACTATGTCCACAGTTAGGACATTTAGCCATACGCTTGCCCATTGAGTGAAATGTAAAAATATATTTTAAAACACTTACTTTAAAATTTGCACCACATTTAGGGCAGGTAAAATGGGTTTTCAATGCTCTAAATACAGCAAATATCAAAACTATAACGACAATTATCAATCCGCTTCGCATATGTTTTCACTCCTTTTAATCTTATAAAATAAACACTGGTTATATTATATAATAATTATATAATTCTTCAAGTACTCATAATCTTACCAATGCAACGATTAAAAGGATTCATAAGTAAATTGTTCATTAAGCTTTTATTCTTTCTATTGCATTTTCAATCCACTCTACAATACCATAACTACAAATTATGCTCATTTTGATTTGTGATACCAAGCAATTGCTTTTCTTTCCAACTCCTTTACGAATGAATCCTTACCTGAACAATATGCTTCAATATCTAATGGATATCTATTGGCAAGTTCCTGCTTCAGTTCTCCATACTCATTTGCGTCTTTGAGATGAATTCTTAAATAATCTCTAACAGCAATATGCCTTTCAATGTTAGAAACATCACTTACCTCAAATATGTGTATGTGATGTGTTCTATCCTCTAAACCTTTTCTGAAATATCGCCTACCTACAATTCCGTATTCCCCCATAGGTTCATATCCTAATCTTTCAAACTCATAATTATGTTTGTCTACTTTTTCAATATCATGCACAACTGGCATAATATCAATGATTGGTTTAGCCTTTAAATTTTCCACTGAGGTACTTCCAATATGATGAATTTCTATTAATTCATCTCCAAGTATTTCTTTTATCTTCTTCGCTTCTTTATTGTACATTGAAGACCACTCTTGATTATACTCAACAACAACTACTTTCATAATTTATTCCATCCTCTAATATAAATTGTCTTTACTTTACATTATACACAAATAAAAGCAATCTTCACACAAAAACTATCATTTAAAAATGTATTAGAGCTCTTTATTTAAAGCTATAGTAACATCATCTGAATCTACAACAATATGGTTAATAATATCTATTCCTAATATATGTCTTGTAAAGTATTGCTGAATAATTATCTTTTAAGGTCTTCTTTTAGTAGTTTATTGCAAAAATAAATAAAAAATAAGTAATCTTTATGCACTAAATGTTGATTATAAGTTTAATAGATCTAGGGAAAATAAAACCCTAAATTATTATAAGTTTATGGAATCAAGAATAGAACAGAAGATAAAGTAAAAACTATATGTAAAAGTTATGAATAGCAGAATTCTACTCCTTCAAATAATCAAAGATTTAGTAGATATAGTGGCAGAAACTCTGTTCAACTATATAATTTGAAATAAAATTCAAGGAATTGTTAAAGAAAGGATTGTATTTATATGAGCATAAAAAAAGCAATAATTCCTGCAGCAGGTTTAGGTACAAGATTTTTACCAGCTACAAAATCTCAACCTAAAGAAATGCTGCCAATAGTTGACAAACCTACTATTCAATATATAGTTGAGGAAGCTGTAGCTTCCGGCATTGAAGAGGTTTTAATAATTACAGGTAGAAATAAAAGGTCTATAGAAGATCATTTCGACAAATCTGTTGAACTGGAAGCTGAACTTGAAAGTAGTAATAAAGGAGAATTACTTGAATTAGTACAAAACATATCTAATATGGTTGACATTTATTATATAAGACAAAAAGAACCTAGAGGACTGGGGCATGCTATAAGCCGCGCTAAAAGCTTTGTAGAAAATGAAGCTTTTGCCGTTATGCTTGGCGATGATATAGTTGATAGTAGAGTCCCTTGTTTGAAACAGTTAATAGATTGCTATGACAAATATAAAACTTCTATTTTAGGGGTGCAGCCAGTTCCTAAAACAGAAATATTCAAATACGGTATTGTAAAAGGTATAGGCGTTGAAGATAGAGTCTACAAGGTTAACAATATGGTGGAAAAACCAAAAATTGAAGTGGCACCATCAAACATTGCTATTCTGGGAAGGTATATAATAACTCCTAGTATATTTGAAGTGCTTGAAAAAACTAAGCCAGGCAAAGGTGGCGAGATACAACTTACTGATGCATTAAATCAATTAGCGAAGCAAGAGGCTGTGTATGCTTATTACTTTGAGGGAAAAAGATATGATGTTGGCGATAAACTTGGATTTTTACAAGCTAATATAGAATATGCCTTGAAACGTGATGATTTGAAAAAAGATCTAATGTCATATCTTTTTAGTGTTAAATACAGAGAAAATTTCAAAATAAAAGAGGAATTTTATTATAAAGAGAATTTAGCATCAAGAGAGGCAGTTGGAGTCAGGGATTTAATTTTCAAATAATATTGCGTCTATAAAATAAAAAACATACACATAGTTTATAAGGAAGTGATTTGATTGGCAAAAAAATACAAAAACAAAAAACCTCATAAAGTTAGAAAACAGATACTACTTGGGATTTTTTCTGTAATTCTAGTAGTTATAGTTTTCTTTTGTGTTAAGTATTTGCCTATAACAATATCACTCTATAAGGATGCAACAAAGAAGGTAAATTCTATATCCTATAATACTTTTCATGGGAATCAAACAACTTATTTATATGATGCAAATAATAACATAATAAATAATTTATACGGCTCAAGAAATTCCCTATATTTAACATATCCCAATATACCTCAAGCGGTGAAAAATGCTTTTGTATCCATAGAAGACAAAGATTATTTTAAGCATGGTGCTTTTAGTATAAAAGCAAACCTTAGGGTTTTGTATTCTATTATAAAAAATAAGGGAAAAATTACACAGGGTGGAAGTACAATTACACAGCAGCTAGCAAGAAATGTGTTTTTAAATTTTGACAAAACTTATAAAAGAAAAGTAGAAGAAATATTTATTGCTATAAAATTAGATCAAAAATATACTAAAGAACAAATCTTAGAATTTTATATTAATAATATTAATTTTGCTAATAACACTTACGGAATTGAAGCAGCCTCAAGAAGATATTTTAACAAAAGTTGTAATAACCTTGATTTATCTGAGATATGTTTTTTAGCTGCAATACCTAATGATCCTACTTACTATGATCCTATAAAAAATGCAAATGCTACACTAAAACGCAGAGATCTTATTCTATCATCAATGAAGCAAAATAATTATATTACAGATGATCAGTACAATAAAGCAATTAACTATAAAATTGTATTAAATCCAGAAAAATATACCGGAAATGTATGGGTTGAATCCTATGCCCTCAATAATGCTGCAAAGGTACTCATGAAACTAAAGGGATTTCAATTTAAAAATACCTTTGATACAGAGCAAGATAGAACTAACTATTATAACGACTATTCTAATGTATATAATGGGTGTATAAATGATATTCGTAAGGATGGATATAAAATTTATACTTTTATAGATATGAATAAACAGCAGCTCTTACAAAGTTCCGTAGATAATGGATTATTAGATTTTACAGACCAAAATAATGGAATATATGCATTACAGGGTTCAGCTGTTTCAATAGATAATAACACTGGTTGTGTTATAGCAATAGTAGGCGGAAGAACAAGTCCTCAGAAGGATTATCTAAATAGAGCATTTCAATCCTTTAGACAGCCTGGTTCATCTTTTAAACCTTTGGCAGTGTACACTCCTGCCTTTCAAAAAGGATATACTGATACAACTATTATAAATGACCATTATATAGAAGGTGGACCTCATAATGATGGTGATGTTTATATGGGAGATATAGATATAAGAAAAGCTGTTCAAATGTCATTAAATAGTGTGGCATATCAAGTATTTAATGGCATAACTCCTGATTATGGTTTATCCTTTGTGAAAAATATGGATTTTAGCAAAATTGTTAAGAGTGACTATACTCTATCTGCTGCATTAGGTGGTTTAACCTATGGAGTAACGCCTGCTGAAATGGCATGCGGCTTCTCAACTCTTGCAAGAGGTGGAGAATTCATTGACCCTACATGTATACGTAGTATTATAGATAGCCAAGGAAAAACTATTTATGAAAATAAAATGAAAAAAAGAAGAATATATACAGCTGATGCAAGTTATTTAATGACAGATATTTTAAAAGGTACTTTAGAAAATACTTGGGGTACTGCATATAATGTGAGACTTGATGGCATTACGAGTGCTGCTAAGACCGGTACAACAAATGACCAAAAGGATGGTTGGCTATGTGGCTATTCTGCTTACTATTCTACGGTAGTATGGGTTGGATATGATATGCCAAAGCATGTTGATAACTTATATGGTGGAACATACCCAGGTACAATATGGCATAATTATATGCAGCAGGTACACGCAGGATTGCAAGATAAGGATTTTAGTACGCCCTAAGTTTAATAAACAAAATGGAACAAAGAATTATTATTCCATCAATTACCGGGATATAACAGATGAAGTTAGAAAATTCTATGGTTAAATAAGATAGACATATAACAAGATCAGGAGTGTGAACTTAAAAAATATGAAAAATAGAGTAAAATCAATCTTTTTTAACAACGCAGATATAATTATATTTTTTATAATAATTATGATAAAAATTTTTCATTATGCTAGAGTTATATCCCCCTATAAACTTGAAAATACCTTAAAAATCGCTATAATAGCTTCAATATTACCTATTGTTTCAATCGCTTTTATTTTAACAAAAAGAAGGCTAACTTTTTTATATATTGTAGATCTAATATTAAGTTTATTATTAGTAGCAGACATGATTTATTATAAATATTATAAAGATATAATATCCATAAGAGTAATAAGTAATAGTGTTTTACTTTCAGGAGTTTCATCAAGTATAAAGCAATTGGTTGTACTTTCTGATTTTATTTATTTAATAGACGTAATAATATTACTCCCATTTATAACTTTTGCAAAAAGAATGAAAATAAAATACTACAGCACTAATGTTAGAATGGGTTTATTTGCATTTATATTTTCTATAGGATTTATAGTAGATGGCTATAGCATAAGCATGCTTAATAAACAGCAACCTTTGCTATTAACAACTATGTCTAATAAACTTTATATAGCTAACGCATTGGGTGTGTTAAATTATCATATGTTAGATTTATATGATTTTAGTTCCAGTAGTATAAAAAATAAAAATATCAGCACTGAAAGAATCAATGAAATAAAATCTTTTTTTAATAATAAACAAATAAAAATCTCAGGGAATCTAAGCGGAGAAGCTGTAGGAAAAAATTTAATTGTTATTCAGGTAGAAGCACTTCAACAATTTGTAATTAACTCTAAAATAAATGGAAATGTAATAACCCCTAACTTAAATAAATGGATAGATAAAAGTCTTTACTTTGATAATTATTTTTATCAGGTAGCATCAGGTACTACTTCTGACGCAGAATTTATGTCAATGAACTCATTATATCCAGCAGAATCTGGAGCAGCTTACTATAGATATGTAGGAGATACTTTAGAGTCCACACCTAAGTTATTTAATAATAAAGGATATTATACAGCTGCATTGCATGGTTATGCTGAGGGATTTTGGAATAGAGAATCAATGTATAAAACAGAAGGTTTTAATAAATTCTATGGAGAACATAGTTATAATATTGATGAAACTGTAGGGCTTGGGCTCAGTGATAAGTCATTCTTAAATCAATCCTTTGAAAAACTTAAAACTTTCAAGCAACCTTACTATGCATTTCTAATAACTTTAAGTAGTCATTTCCCTTTTAATGATACTAAAGGTTATGGAAACTTCGATGTTGGAGAATACGAAAATACTTTGCTTGGAGATTATCTCAAAGGTATACATTATACTGATGCTCAATTAGGAAATTTTTTAGATAAACTTGAGCAAGAAGGAATTATGAAAAATTCAATTGTAGTAGTATATGGTGATCATTATGCTATACCTACTACTGATGTGGACCAATTATATAAGTTTGAAAATGTAAGTGAGCAGTCAGATTTGACCTGGTATAAGTATCAAAAGGTACCTATGTTTATACATTTTCCTAATGATAATCATAAAGGCATAAATCATACTTATTCCGGTCAGATGGATTTGTTACCAACCTTAGCTAATATGTTTAATCTCCCGGTTAAATATGTATTTGGTAAAGACATTTTGAATACTAATACTCAATATGTTATTTTTAGAGAAGGTTCTTTTACTGATGGAAAGATTTTTTATATATCATGGGCTAACACCTACTATGATATAGCAACTGGTAACTCCATTGCTGAAACCCCAGAACTTAAGAAGAAAAAGGAAGAAATATTAAATGACCTCAGTTACTCTGATGATGTTTTGAACCATAACTTAATTAAAAAATTTGAAGGTTCTACTAAATAAATACAAATAATTATTTACTCTAAAATAAACGGTACAGGGAGCAATCACTGTACCGTTTTTAAGTATCTAATTAAGGTTTTAAATTTAATCTAGTTTTAATAATATTTTAATTAATCTTTAAATATTGTTAGCTAATATATGGTTTAAACAATAAATTTTTCACTTAGGTTCTTATTACATTTTAATAGGTTTAAAGGTTTACCTCATTGGATTAAATTAAGTTAACTTTGCCCGCTGGCGTAGCGTTGACTTAACTTCACTAATATCCTTAACATTGCTTTTCGCCATTTTTATATAGGCTAAGGCTGAAGGTATAAGAAATAATTGAAAGATTATCAGCGTAATCATATAGTTATTTGGTTCTCTTGTATACTTAGAAACAATAACAAGTAAATAGCCAATACCAACGTTACCAAGAGTTCTTCCCAAACTATTAGCAATGTTGGCTACACTAAAGGCCGTTCCTCTGTGTTCCGGAAGGTTCACATCTGTTATTAAGGCAAGCCAGTTTGGCGTATTGGCTGATTGGGCCGCAGAAGCAAGAACAGATAAGACAAACATTACAGTCATCCATGGATTTATAACTATTTGCTTCAATATACTTATTAATATTAAATAAGAATTATTGCTGCTAGTCAACGATAGATTATGCATTGGAGTTATAAACATTGCTAAATAAAGTGGTGCAGTAATAAAAACAAAAAATGAAGTTAGTAAAGCTCTCCCTTTATAGGTTTTCCTTTGAAATACGTCTCCTAGATAACCAAAAAATGCTGAGGAAAGACCTCCTATTTGAAATAAAGCAAATAAATATCCTGATACAACGATTGCTATCCGGGAACTGTATCCCTGATGTTGGATTTTTGATATATATAATGTTGGAAGCCAAATTAAGCTTCCAGTTGTAATATTCATAAAAAATCCTTGAAAAAACAATAGAATATTACTACGTTTTGAGGCTATTTCGGAAAAATGATTAAACTCGATATTGTAATTATATTCATATCCTTCTTTAACAAGTTCCTGCAATTCTGGCTCTGATTCTCCTAAAGTAGGTTCTTTTATAAAGAGATATAGAATAATCAAGAAAAAACCTATTATACTTACAATTTCAAATGGTTTTTTCCAATTTGTAGCTGTAGCAATAAGTGAAGCCATTAATGCTCCTGCAATTCCGCCAAAGCCTTGAGACATTCCCCAGAGACTTAATAACATTCCACGGAATTTATGTGGAATGTAGTCAGTTAAAACACTAAATCCAATTGACGCAATGCATCCTAGCCCTATTCCAGTAAAAATTTGAAAAATAAAAAGCTGAACATAAGTACTGCTCCGTGAGGTTAAAAATACTGATATTGACCATAAGATAGTGCCAATAATAATAAGCTTCTTGCGATTAAATTTTCCTGAAAGGTAACCCCAATAAACTGAAGAAAGAGATGTTACTAAAATATTAACAGCTGAAACCATCCCAAGGGCAGATATATTAACATTTAAATCCTTTGCAATTGAAGAAAAAAGTGGTGGAAACAGTCCTATAATAATGTTATCAAAAGCAGCTAAGGCTATAAAAACAAATATAGTATAGATCATTCTTATATTGAGAGTATTCATTAATCCTTACATCTCCCTTTAAAATGATTTGCAATATATATAATAAAGTTTTATCTAAATGATATATTATTATAGCCTATTTCTATTAATATATCTATCTAACCTTATTAGTATAGATAAAAAATAGTCTTTGGGGAAAAATAGTTGCAAAGTACAATTATCGCTTTCACAGAGTGCACTGGAATGTTAGTGGCGATACACATCGGATAAAAGTATCAATTAATCTAACCAAGGAAAGGAGTAATATCATGATTAAAAATATACTTATTATTTCATCTAATTTTACAGGACATGGACATAAAAGTATAACAGAGTCTTTACGTGAAAAATTTGAAAAACATAGCGATATTAATGTTCATGCTGTAGATGGATTTTCCCTTGGAGGAACCACACTACTTAAAATAGGCAAATCATATGGACCAATAACTAGATCTTCCGAGAATTTATGGCAATTAATTTGGAATGTATCTTCCATTAGGCCAGCATTGGTTAACGAGTTCATTGAATTAATAATAAAAGATAATTTTTTACAGCTATTAAAAGACGTAAATCCTGACTTGATTTTATCTGTACATCCAAATTTTAATGGTTCCGTTATAAATATATTAGAAAATCATAAAATTAAAATTCCATTTATTACTCTAATTGCAGATCTAGTAAGCATTTATCCACTATGGGCAGATCCTAGAGCGGATTATATTATAAGCCCAACACAAGAAGCAAAAGACAAATGTGTGGAATATGGTGTTTCTGAAGAAAATATAAAAGTTTTAGGATTTCCTGTACGCTCAAAGTTTTATAGAGATATACAAGATAGCCAAGAACCTATTAACTATAATGCTAATATTCCTTTAAAATGCCTAATAATGAGTGGCGGAGAAGGCGTAGGTAATATGAGAAAGATAGCTGAGACTCTTCTTGATAACTTTAATTGTACCGTAGGCATTGTCGCAGGACGAAACACAAGGTTAAGAAACAAATTAAAGCAATCATTAGCTGAAAGATACGGTGACAAGGTTAAGATTTACGGATTTATGGAAAATATACAGGATTTAATGCTATCCTCCGATATTGCATTTACAAGAGGAAGTCCAAATGTAATGATGGAAGCTATTGCATGTAATTTACCCTTAGTAATAACAGGTGCTTTACCGGGGCAAGAAGAGGGAAATCCAAAATTTGCTGAAAAATATAAACTTGGAGTAGTATGTGAAAATATTAAAAATATACAGGATACTATAAGCGATTTACTTGCAAATAATGCAGAAAATTTAAACCAAATTAGAAGCTCCCAGAGAAGCTATATCAATCCTAATGTTGCAAAAAACATTGTGGATTTTATTTTAAGCTTAGATTAAGTAGACTTATAAAAAGCGGTACTTGAATATCGCAATTGATAATTTCAAAATACCGCTTTACCTCTTTAATTTTATATTTTCTTTTTTTCTTCTCTAATTATTCTTCTAATAGTCTGCTCAGTAAGATAATACTTCTCTGCCAGTATTTTAATAGAACTCCCTTTTTTATAGCTATTAAAAATCTCTACATTTCTGTCTTTTAATTCATTCTTTATGCCGCTATTTTCTCCCCAAGCCTTCCTATTTTCACATTTTCTCGGTATATATAAATAACCACCATCTATATATTGCTGAATTAATTCAACCACATCTTCTGGTAATATATTTTGTGCTTTTTCATATTTCATAGTCCTTGCTCCTATCTACATTTCATTTTGTAAATAATGAAGCAAAGTCTGCACAAAAATATTTTAGCCTAAATAAAACTCTTAGATCCGGCTCCGAACAAAACTATGCTCTATATCTTCATGCAGCTTTGCACGAAGCCTTCTTCCACAACATTTAATCTTGTATTTCCCACACTTTATTCCCCCTCACTTAGTTGTCTATTTATAAAGTAAATATATCATACTTTTCTTAATTTATTCAATATAATTGATTCATTCTGCAGCACAAGTACTGCTCCAATAATGAAAACTACTCCTATAACTTGCGTAAATACCATTGTCTCATTAAGCACTAAAAAAGCCAGAATTAATGTTATGGGAAGTTCTGCCGTTGCTATTATTGTGCTTTTCTCGGAGCCTACCAATGAAATCCCCTTGTACAAAAAAACAACCGGTAAAATTCCTGAAACAACCGCAAGTTCGAAAACATAAAATACCATCTGTGGACTCAAAGTTATATCAAATCTAAAAAAGCCTGGATTAAGAATAGCTGAAATTACAAACATAACAACAGATGTATACATTGCCAAAACCTCTGACTTTACGTCATTAAGCTTTAAATCCGCAAATACATTAAAAAAGGCGTAAGATATGCTGCATATAACTCCATAAACAAGACCTATAACAGGTGTTTCAGTAACATTCAGATTAAAAAGGTTTATTACCATTCCACTTCCTATTACTGCAAGTATCAGTGCCAAATTATTTACCAAACTAATTTTACGTATACCAGTTATAACAAAAAATAATGTAACAAAAACTGGATGTGTAAAAATAAGCATTGATGCAATACCTGCATTTATCTTTTCAAGAGCTAAATAAAAAAATACTGTAGTGGCTGTACTTCCAAAAGTCCCTTGAATAATTACCCTTTTAAGTTGTCCCTTAGTAAGTATCATTGACTTTTTATCCTTAATGAAAAGGTACATAAACATTATTACTGCACTTACTGCATTCTGCATAACTAGAAGATCATACACTTTCATACCTGTATTAAAAGCACTTTTCCCTATTATAGCTATTAAAGCAAAGAAAAAAGCTGCTAAAGCTACATATATATATCCTAAACTGCTTTTTTTCAATTTACCCGCCCCTTAGCAAATATATTACCATTTAAGGAATATCATGTCACACGCCTATTTCTAACTTATTTTAGCATGACTATATCTTTCCATACACTTAATAATAACATAAAAGCTAGTACAGAAGTAAAATTCTATACTAGCTTTTATTAACTAATTTTTGTTTATATCTTCTTTCAACTTTTCATAACAGATATAACAGGTTAAAGAAAAGAATAAACAAAAAATATAATAAAAGAAATTGCTCACTAGAACTTGACAATTTTTTACTGTGACACTGTAAATTTTACTGTAGAATTGTATGAAATAATCAAATAATATTATATAATAGGAATATATTCTTAATTAAGAATTTTCAAATATATACTCTAAAAGAATATGATCTGATTATTAATCCCCTATCACAGTGAAATAACTATTATTCTGATAAAACATTTTAGCAACAAAAACTTTTTCACTTTTTGTTGCTAATGTTAAATAATTTTAAAGTGGATTAATCTACTTTAACAATAAATTATGAAAGAGAGGAATAAACATGAGTGAAAATGCAAAAGAAATAATTTCAAAACTGAGAGTGGTTATGGAAGAAAAGGGATTGAATGCTTACATTATTCCATCTTCAGATAATCATCAAAGTGAGTATGTAGGAGAATTCTTTAAGGCAAGAGCCTATGTATCAGGGTTTACTGGTGATGCTGGAACAGTTGTCATTACACAGGATGAAGCAGGGCTTTGGACTGATGGAAGATTTTTTCTACAGGCTGAGTATCAGCTTAAAGGCAGTGGAATCAAGCTCTTTAAAATGGGTAACCCAGGCGTACCTACTATATTGGAATACTTGGAAGCTGAAATGCCTAACAATGGAAAACTAGGATTTGATGGACGTCTTATTGCCATGCAAGAAGGAGAAGAATTTGTTCAGACACTTGCTAATAAGAATGTGGTGGTTGAGTATAACCATGATCTTGTTGATAGAGTGTGGGAAAACCGTCCTAAGTTAGCAAATGAGCCTGTTTTTCTTCTTGAAGAAAAGTATTCTGGTGAAAGTACAGCATCAAAACTTGGCAGGGTAAGAGACGTTATGCAAGAAGTAGGCTCAAATTACCATGTCCTCGCAACCTTGGATGAAATCGCATGGTTGTTAAATATACGTGGAAATGACATCATGTATTCACCATTGATTCTTTCTTATGTGGTTGTTTCCATGGATAAGGTATATTTGTTCATTGAAGAAAGCCGAATTGATGCCAAAATTAAGGAAGTTTTAGCTAAGGATAATGTAGTGCTAAAACCTTACAACGACATTTATGAATATGTTAAAGGCTTCAAGTCTGAAGATGTAGTGCTTATCGACCCAGATCGTATCAACTATGCACTATATAAAGACATTCCAGATCATACAAAAAAAATAAAAATGGACAACCCTTCTGTCCTATTCAAAGCCATTAAGAATCCTGTGGAGCTTGCCAATATTGGAAAAGCTCACGTTAAAGACGGAGTTGCTGTTACAAAGTTAATGTATTGGTTAAAAACAAATATAGGAAAAATAAAAATTACAGAAACCAGCGCTACTGAAAAACTAGAAGAGTTCAGAAAAATGCAGGATAATTACTTATGGCAAAGCTTTGACCCAATTTGTGCTTTCAAGGAACATGCAGCTATGATGCACTATACTTCTACACCTAAAACAGACGTGGAACTTGCAGAAGGAAGCTTCTTCTTAACAGATACTGGTGGAAACTACTTTGAAGGCTCAACGGATATCACAAGAACAATTGCCCTTGGCGAAGTGAGCAAAGAGCTTAAGCATCACTTCACAGCTGTGGCTAGGGCTATGATGAATCTATCACGTGCTAAATTTTTGTATGGATGCAAAGGCTACAACTTGGATATATTAGCTAGAGGACCTATTTGGAATCTAGATATAGATTATAAATGCGGAACTGGTCATGGTGTTGGCTATTTGTCAACTATTCATGAAGCACCTACCGGCTTTAGATGGTATATAGTACCATCCAAGCACGAAACCCATATATTAGAGGAAGGCATGGTTTTAACTAATGAGCCTGGCATTTATATAGATGGATCTCATGGCATCCGTACAGAGAATGAACTTATTGTTAGAAAAGGTGTTGAAAACCAATTCGGACAGTTCATGTACTTTGATGCTGTAACATATGCTCCAATTGATTTGGATGCCATAGACCCAGAAGACCTTAATCGCGATGAGAAAATGTATTTGAACAATTATCATAAACTTGTGTACCAGAAATTAGCACCTCACTTAACTGATGAAGAGCAAGCTTGGTTAAAGTTATATACAAGAGAAGTTTAAAAAATTAGATGGTGTATGTGGATATTACTGTTCTTATTTGACAAAAATTTTTCTAAATAAGGCTATGTTAAAGAATAGTGTTGATAATATAGCATATTATAAGGGAATTCCTCAAGGGGTTCCCTTAATTTGTACTTTAAGAAAATAGCGAATATTTCTTTATAAATTCTTTTTGCTATTTACCAAGAACTATTAAACCATCAATTATTTCAAATCCGTTTTTCGCATAAAATTTCTGTGATGGATAATCCTTTTCCTTGCTTCAAATATATATTTATTTTACATAGAGTTCAAGATTATCGTCTTTTTAATAATTACTATTGACTAATAATGATATTTATGGAATAATGTACTTAAATATATGAAAATTATTACTAATTGATATAAACTTTATAAATAAGTATTTATAATTTAATATGCTAATAATAAGTACTAGAAAAATTTTATTTAGGTATTAAGTTAAAGTTTAAAAGAACAGTTAAAAGGAGAAATATAAAATGTTAAGAAAGATAGAAAGTAACAATATGGGCAGCAGCAATCTTGGATGGCTAAGAAGTAAATTTCACTTTTCTTTTGCAGAGTACTACAATCCAAACAATATAAATTTTGGAGTTTTAAGAGTTATAAATGATGATTTAGTTAATCCTAATACTGGATTTGATACTCATCCTCATAAAGATATGGAGATAATATCCTATGTAGTTAATGGCGAGATTACTCATGAAGATAGTATGGGTAATAAGAACACTTTAACTCGCGGCGATGTACAATATATGAGTGCAGGAACAGGAGTGTATCATAGTGAACATAATTTTGGAGAAAATATATTAAGGCTTTTACAAATATGGATATTCCCTGATAAGCAAGGTTATAAACCTAACTATGGAGACCACAGATTTAACTGGGATGATAGAAAGAATAAGTGGCTTCATATGGTTTCAAGTAAAGCTGGAAACGCACCGATAAAAATAAATCAGGATATCAATATTTATTCCTTAGAACTTGAGAAAGGAAAAGAAATTAGGTTCCCAATAAAGGACGGAAGACAGGCGTATTTGGTACAAATAGAAGGAAAATCTGAATTAAACAATATTGAGTTAGCAGATAGAGATGGAATGGAAATAGTTGAAGAAGACATTTTGATACAGTCTAAAGAAACTTCTCATATTTTAATTTTAGAAATGAATAAACAAGATTAAGCTTCTCTAAATCATAAAAAATTGGAATACATTAAATACTAATTACAAATAATAAAAAAATATTTTATTTAAAATTGGAGGAATGATTAAATGGCAAAGGATTTTTATACTGCTGTAGCAGACAGACGTACATTTTATGGAATTAGCAAGGAGGCAGTAGTTTCAGACGAGAGAATTAAAGAGATTATTGAACATGCTGTAAAACATACACCATCATCATTCAATTCTCAAAGTGCAAGAGTAGTCCTATTATTAGGAGAGCATCATAACAAATTATGGGACACTACAAAAGAAGCCTTGAGAAAAATTGTACCAGCAGATAATTTTAGTTCTACTGAAAATAAAATAAATTCATTCCGTAATGGATATGGTACAATTTTATTCTTTGAAGATAATAGTGTAATTGAATCTCTTCAACAACAGTTTGCTCTTTATAAGGATAACTTTCCAATTTGGTCTCAACAATCAAGTGGCATGCATCAATATGTTATCTGGACTGCATTAGAAATTGAAGGCTTTGGAGTATCCTTACAACACTATAATGAACTTATTGAAGCTGATGTAAAGAAAGAATGGTCAATACCAGATAACTGGAAGCTTATTGCGCAAATGCCTTTTGGAAAACCAACAGCACAACCAGATGAAAAACAATTCCAACCATTAGAGAATCGTATTAAGATATTTAAATAAATTATAATTTAATATAGAGTTACAAGGCGATCAATTGACTTACACTCCGGAATATATTTATAACTCTTTCTTACGTAAATATATTCCTCTGTGTAAGTCATTTTTCTTGTTTGAAATCTTATGGTTTACTTTAGAATTTAGTTGACATAATATTGTAATTGTTAACTTGATTCGAGAAATAAATAAAATATATAAAAAGCAGGTACAAGAACTCTTTAATTCTTATACCTGCTTTTTAAGCTCTATTTATTATAGTTATATTATATAATTTATAGTGAACCTAATATCAATAGTCCACTTTATACCAATTCTTATCGGTTTCTTCAATTATTTCTTGAGTACCATCACTTTTTACAGCCTTCACCTGCACATCTTTGACATCACTGACAGCATACCAAAACCTTTTATCACCTTTAACCTCAATTATTTTCGCTGGTTTTTCACCTGCATATACTTCAGAAATAGATTTATCATTAATTGCTCCTGAATAAATATATGGAACTTGATTCATTGAAGACCATTTAATAGGTGAATCCCATTTTGATCCTCTTGTTTGTCTCCAATTCCACCTGCCCTTTTCTTTTTCAAAATATGCGATAAAAATTATTTCTTCTTGTTGGTCATTCTCTACAAATATCGCAATGGCATCATCTTCGTGAGCAACATTTATTTCCTTATGAATGAGCGAATAATTCTTTTCTCCTTTGTGCATTTTATCCATAGTTGTGTAAAAGAAATTCTCAAATGTTTCTTCCTTTGAACAACCAATTAAAAGTGCTATACAAATTAAAAACAAAGAAAAGATTTGTTTTTTCAATTTCCTCCCCCTCCTATGTTTTTTGTGATAATAAGACATAATAAACTACAAGTATATGATATATTATACTTGTATAAACCATATTATTCCATATATTAAATAAAAACTACTATAGAAACAAATCTCCAGTTATAAGAAGCCCCTTTTATTTTATAATTTTTTAAATTAAAATAATAATAAATTATATTGAGGATGGTTTTATTATGGATGAAATAGATAAAAAAATTAATTGAAAAAGGTGTTTTGGAAAAATTTACCACCTATGTTCCTGCTCATAAAGTTGGTCATGAGGTCAGTTTCTTTATGGAGATTAGTAATATAAAAATCTCTTTCGATAAAATGGTTAATATTCTTCTATCTAATGAATACATAACCGAAATTCATTGTGTAACTGGCAATACTAATTATATTGTACGAGCATCCATGCCAAATATTGAAATGATGAACCAATTATTATCTGAATTAATGAAATATAGCCATGTAGTTACATCAATAGTTCTACACTCACCTCTAGCTCATAGACCAATAAAGCCACTTTAAGCTTAATTTAAATATATATTGATGAGATGTTTTACTCCCTATTTATTTGATTTATTTTAAAAATCATAAGTTTATTTCTCCTGAAATTCTATATTCCTTCATGTTGTAAATTATCTATAAATATCATCTTCTTTTCGAAGGAGATACACCGTAATATTCTTCGAATATTTATGTTTAAATTAGCATATTTATATTATTATTTCTCTATAAAGTTAAAATTTTAAGGGGGAATATGTTATGAAGTATGAATTTAAGGATGGATTAGAATTTGCCAAGGAATTAGACAAGCTAGATAAGCTCCATAATATTAGAGATCGTTTTTATCTAAATGAAGGTGAAATCTACATGGATGGAAATTCTCTAGGATTAAGCTCCAAGGACGCTGAGGAGTCTTTATTGAATGTCTTCAATGTCTGGCGTAAAGAAGGAATCAAAATATGGGGTGTTGAAGATGGACGCTACTTTAATTTTTCAAAAAATCTTGCAGAGAAATTAAAAAATTTAATTAATGCAGATGCAGATGAAATCATTGTAATGGGAAGTACTACTTCAAATATTCATCAAGGATTGGCCACTTTCTATAAACCAACAAAAGAAAGATACAAAATTATTGTTGATGAATTAAATTTCCCTACAGATATTTATGCTGTTAAGAGTATGATTAACCTTAAGGGTTACAAGGTTGAAGATGCGTTAATTGAAATCAAAAGCAGAGATGGTCGGACTATTTGTGAAGAAGATATTATAGCAAAAATGGCTGAT
Source organism: Clostridium nitrophenolicum (assembly GCF_055391695.1). Lineage (NCBI taxonomy): Bacteria > Bacillati > Bacillota > Clostridia > Eubacteriales > Clostridiaceae > Clostridium > Clostridium nitrophenolicum. The sequence goes on along the minus strand of NZ_AP042469.1, from coordinate 2,404,006 downwards.
GATGTTGCATTAATACTATTGCCATCAGTTCTATATCGTAGTGCTCAGCTTTTAGATATGGAACTAATTACTAGCGAAACTCATAAGCGCGGAATCATTATTGGATGGGATTTATGCCACTCAATGGGATCCGTTCCTCATGACTTTAAGAAAATTGATCCTGATTTTGCAGTTTGGTGCTCATATAAATATCTAAATGCTGGACCTGGCGCAACTGCTGGTATGTATATAAATAGAAAACACTTTAATAAAAGCACTGGACTTAGAGGTTGGTTTGGATGTAAAGATGAAAGTCAATTTCTAATGAGTCATGATTTTGATCAAGATAAAGATGCAAATGGATGGCTACTCGGAACTCACAATATGTTTGCAATGGCACCTTTAGATGGAGTTCTAAATATATTTAATGAAGTTGGGATGAAAAGCATACGTGCTAAATCGCTGCATATTACTGCATACTTAATGTATTTAATTGATAATAAGTTATCTAAATATGGATATTCAATTGGCAATCCTCGTGAAGATGATCGCCGCGGAGGTCATGTTTGTTTAGAGCATGATGAAGCATATAGAATAAGTCTAGCACTACGTGATAACGATGTAATTCCCGACTATCGTGAACCAAATGTCATTCGTCTAGCTCCCGTTGCATTATATGTATCCTACGAAGAGGTTTATCACTTAGTAGAAATTCTCGAAAGGATTGTTAAAGATAAAGAGTTTGAAAACTATTCATTAAAAAGAGTAACAGTATTATAACACCATATTTTTCAATACTTTTGTTGACATAACAACCCCCAGGGGTAAAATTTAAAATCCATTATCCCCGGGGGTGAATTAATTATTGTGTTAAACTTTTTATTGTTCTAAATATTCCTTTGTATATAGATGTTTCAGCATCTCCATCATCTATTTTTGTCTCATAGCCTTTAATTCCTGTAGCTGCTGTGGTTTTCTTAACAAATATTAAACCATCATACGATTCCATAGGTACCTCTGGCAGCATCCATTGGTTAGGTCTTCCATTATAAATAGCTCCAATGCTATGAATTAATTGTTTTTGTGATAACCATGCTGAAATATTGGTATCCTTCGATGCCGATTTAAAATCTATAAAACTTAAAGGAACACCTGTCTTTTCAAAACTATATGCAAAAGAATTCGAATCTGAGCTAGCTATATTAAATTTTGCTAAACCTAAACCTATTGTTTGACCTCTACTATCACTCGGAATAGCCCTAAAACTCCCTTGATAAAAATCAAATCCTATTGCGTAATAATTATCATTAAATATTTCTTTAAGATTCTGTCCCATTGATTTATAGCTACTAATTTTTTTAGTTATATGTCCATTATGTGCCCAAAGCATAATTTTATCATTACCAAATTGTTTTTCATAATCTAAAATCCATTTAGCATTTTGTGCCATATAATAGTCTCTTGTATTACTTGCTTTTCCCCAACCTCCATCTTTTGTTATTATTACATATTCTACGCATTGGTTAATAACGTTTAAATTCTGATGCACCATTTCATATTCACTAATAGAAGTCTTATTAATATAGTCTTGTTTATTCTCTTCAAAGATATTTTTTAATTGTTCAGTACCTTTTTTAATATTCTCTAATTTTTCTTTATCTAATGAATACATTTTATCGTTCACATCTGATAATTCCCCTTTAAACTCTGACAATTTATTATTATCAACTTTTTTTATATACTCTAAAACTCTAGCACTATTTTTATCACCAGACTGCATATCAAATCCATAAAATTTAATTTTTGTTTTATGTTCAGGATTTTCATTATAATTTCTCATCCACTCTACCATGTCAACTACTTCTTCTGTTGACCATGTCCAAAATTTCATAGACTTAATGGCATCCTCTGCATTTCCCTTTCCATAAAGTATATAGTCATTAACATCTTGGGCACCACCAAATTCAGCTTCTATGGCAAAAAGTCTATACCCCATTTTTTCAACTAAAAACTCAAACATACGGTGCTTCATTTCAAAAAATTCTTTAGTTCCATGAGTAGCTTCTCCCATTGCTACAATTTTTTTATCTTTTAGTATTTCTTGAAGTTTATCTAAGTCTTCAAATCCATTCCCAGCTTTTGTAGTTTTTAATGGTATTATCTTATTTTGCAAATCAACGCTTTGTGTCTCTTCTGCTTTTCCACTTATACATCCCCAATTAAATAAAATGAGACTTAAAAATAATGTAGAAAATAAAATTCTTAAGTAACTTTTTAAAGTTTTCACACATATCCCTCCACTTATAATTTTTTAGTTTATACCCATTTAATTTATATTAACATATAAGCAAAAATTTTAAACCAATATGATACAAATTATACATATTTAAGTACCAAATGTCACTTTTTATAATTTATATTTAGTTGTAAAATTAATCTTTTCAAGAATTTATACAGGTTTTGCCAGCATCTTTATCCGTTAAAAAGCCCTATGACAGGTGTTTGAGTAACATCATGAAACATATCGAGGCGCATAAGTCAACTTTCGGTCTTTGAAGCCTTAAGTTATTTATCTATACTTCTTTTCTATACTTCAATTGCATTAAAAAGAAAACTTCAATTGAAAGCAATTGAAGTTTTCTTTTATGTTTATTTTACTATATTCACCTTTTCCCCATCAGCTAATATACTTTGTCCTTCAGTAATTATATCATCATTCTCTTTTATATTACCTGATACTTCTGTGAATTTATTATTTGAAATTCCAGTGTTTACAGACACCTTTTTAATCTTACTATTTTCTACTATATAAATATAATTTACGCCATTCTCTATTTTGATGGCTTGATTAGGAACAGTTAACACGTTTTCCTTGCTTTCAGTTTGTAAAGATACTTTTGCAAACATACCAGATTTTATTTCTCCACTGGCGTTATCAACCTTAATCTTAACAATATAGGAGTTGTCTTTCGAGTTAGCTTCTGGACTTATAGTCTCTATAACTCCTGACACTTCTTTATTTTCTAGTGCACTTATAACTACTGGTATCGATTGTCCTACTTGAAGTCTGCCTAAAATTTTATCTGGAACAGTTATCTCTGCAGTTACCGTAGTTGAATCTATAACGGTAACAGAACCAGATTGGCCGCCTGCCATTTGGCCCACTTCAACATCTTTTGCTGCTACTATTCCTGAAATAGGTGATGTAATTTTAGCATTATTTATTTGAATTTGTACAGAATTTACCCCTGCCTGTGACTGTGCTACTTGGGCAGCTGCAGCTTTTGTGTTTTGAGGTCCAATTTTATCTAGTAATAAATTTAAGTTAGTTTGATCTGCATTTAAATCTATAGATGCATTGTCAAATTGAGTTTTTGAATCATCTAATTCTTTTTTTGCTATAGCACCTGCTGCATATAATTTTTGCATTTTATCATAATTGTCCTTAACATCATTAAATCTCACTTGTGCCTTTTGAAGGGACTGTTCCGCTTGAGATACTTGTTGTGCCAATCCTGAATCACTTGTTTTTTCTAAGTTAGCATTTGCTGCTTCAAGTCCTGCCTTTTGTGCCTGAAGATTTGCCTCTAACTCTGCTGAATCTAATGTATATAATAATTGTCCTGCAGTAACCTTGTCTCCTACGTTGACATTAACACTAGCAACTCTTCCACCAGTCTTAGGGAAAACAACAACTTGAGTTTTGGCTTTTAAATTACCTGGGAATTCTACGTCTGCCGATATACTTCCGCGCTTTATTTTTTGTGTCTTAACATTTCTTATTTCTTGTTTTGCTTCTATTCCTTTATCTTTCTTTAAAGAACGAATACCCTGAAATGCAGCAGCAACTACTAAAATAATAACTACAATTGATATTACTCTCTTTTTTTTAATGTTTTTTATACTAATCCCTTTAAACTTCATATTCTCCTGCCCCCTTTACCTTTTTGCTTCTATTCTTTCTAAAAATAAAGTTTTTAAAATCATCAATAAATGTATATACTACCGGTAATACAATAGGTGTAACTACAGTTGATACAATCATACCACCTATTATTACTACTCCCATGCTCCTTTTCATTTCACTTCCTTCTCCTAATGCTAGGGTAACTGGAAGCATGGAAACTATCATTGTGGCAGATGTCATTATTATAGGTCTTAATCTTGTCATACCTGATTCTATAAGGGCATCTTTCAAAGTCATACCTCTTTTCATCAGTGTGTTGGTATAATCTATTAGTAATGTACCATTTTTAGAGGATAATCCTTCAAGCATTATTATTCCGATTCCCGACATTACATTTAAGCTTTGTCCAGTTACTGCTAAAGCAATCAACGCTCCCATTAAAGCAAAAGGCAATGCAATCATTCTTATAGCTGGTGTTAAATAAGATTCATAAAGTACCACTAATATCATGTATATAAGCGCTATAGATGCTCCCAGTGCCAGCATAAGAGATCTACCAGCCTCATTCATACTTTTATCTTCTCCACCAAAGCCTATAGTGTATCCGGTCGGTACTTTAAGTGATTTTAATTTAGCTTTAATATCATTAATAACTGGTCCAGCTACTCTGCCTTGAACGTTAGCATCTACAACAGCTACATCCTGTTTACCTTCTCTTTCTATAGATGGAGGAGTATCTGTTTTTTCAATAGTTGCAACTTGGCTTAGTAATATTTGCTGTCCTTGAGAATTGGAAACTCTTATATTTTTGATGTCATTAATACTTTGTACTTCTCCCTTCATAAATTTAAGAGTTATATTATTTTCTTCATTATTTGCTCTATAAACTCCTACCTGATTACCTGATAATGCAACTCTTATAACACCACCAATATCCGAAGTATTAAGTCCATAGTTAGAAGCAGCTAACCTATCTACGCTGATTCTTATTTCGCTATTTCTTATCTTTGTTGAATTTCCTATATCCGTTGTTCCAGGAATTGATTTTAATAATTTTTCAACCTCATTTGATAATGCTTTTAATGTCTCTTCATCTCTTCCTTTTATTTTAATAGATATTGGTTTACCGCCTCCGCCACTGCTATCTGATTCTGTTACTTGAAAATCTATTCCAGGTATCTTTTTACCAAACTCGCGAACCTCACTTGCAACCTCACTTTGACTCTTTTTACGTTCTTTCTTAGGAACTAAATTAACATAAAGTCTAGCAACAGCTTTATCGGAACCTGATTCACCATTTCCTCCGACTATTGTAAAATAATTCTTTATTTCTTTAGTTTTATGCAAATAATTCTCTACTTCAACTACCTTTTCATTTGTTTGTCTTAGTGTTGAGCCAGGACTTAGTGATATATTTATAGTGATAAAGCTTTCATCAGATTTAGCCATAAATTCTGTATTTATCGCTCCAGTTAAAAGGAGTCCTATACTTAATATTATGCCTGATATAGATACAAGTAAAACCTTCCATCTATTATTTAATGACCACAAAAGAGTCTTTTTATATAGTTTCAAAACTTTGCTAAATAACCCATTTTTCTCTGCTTTTTCTTTCTTTTGAGCATCTGTTTTTTTAAGTAATCTAGATGCAAGCATTGGAGTAAGGGTAAAAGAAACTATGAGAGAAAACATTGTAGCTATAGCTATTGTTAATCCAAATTCTCTAAAAATTTGTCCTATCATACCTGACATAAAAGCAATAGGTACAAATATAACAATATCACACAAAGTTATAGCAATGGCTGCAAGTCCTATTTCTCTACGTCCAGTAATAGATGCCTCTATAGGATTTTTTCCCATATCCAAATGCCTTTGTATACTTTCCAATACTACTATAGAGTCGTCTACCAGGGTACCTATAACTAAAGATAACCCCAGCAAGGACATTAAGTTTAAAGTAAAATGGAATTGATACATAAGGAAAAAGGTAGCTATAAGGGATGTTGGTATAGAAACTAACACCACTATTGAAGATCGTAAACTTCTAAAAAATAGATAGAGTACTACTGCAGTCGTTACTATTCCTTCTAGAAGATTATGTTTTATCTGTGTTAAGGCAGAAGTAATAAAAACAGTATTATCAAATGCAACATCTATGTTCATTCCTTTAGGCATGGTTTTTCGAATTTCTTCTAGCTGTTTTTTTACATTATCAGCTACTTCTACTATATTGGCATCACTTTGTTTTGTAATCATTATTCCTATGGTCTTATTATTCTTAAATCTTATTACGGTATTAGACTCTGGAACTTCCAACTCTATTTTAGCTATATCAGAAAGGCGTATACTTCCTCCTGCTAAGGTTGGTATTTGCAAATTTTTAACATCATTAATATTGCTAAATTGACCAACTACTCTTACGGATTCGTCCATATCCTCCTGCTTAATTTCTCCACCTGGTATATTTAAATTATCTGCTTGAAGCTTTTGTGCTATAGAGTTAGCACTTACTCCATAATAATTCATGGCTGTTTTATCAAGTTTTATCATTAGTTGTTTTTTATCTCCACCTACTAATGTAACTTTTCCTACCCCTGTTACCTTTTCTATTTCATCTTTTAATCTATCAGATTCATTGTAAAGCTCGTCATAATTAGCAGCTCCATTTAAAGATAAAATTAAAATTGGTTGATCACTGACGCTCATTTTATATAGAATAGGTTTATCAGCGTCTTTTGGGAGCTTACCTGATGCATTTTCAACTGCTTTCTGAACATCTAAATAAGCTGTATTAGTATCTGCACTCATTTTAAAAGTTATTGTAACTGTACCATATCCTTCTTTTGCACTGGAGTTAATTGTATCAATACCACTAATTCCAGATACAGAATCCTCTATAGGTTTTATAATATCCTTCTTTATATCCTCTGCACTAGCTCCATTATAAGAAGTAGTTATTGATATAACAGGTATATTCATGGATGGCAATAAATTTGATCCCATATTTTTATATCCAATGACACCTAATGCGAGTACTAGCACTACTGCCATCCATATTGCCGTTGGTCTTTTTACTGATAATTCGGTTATACTCATGTTTGTCCCCCTTTTTAATATTTTCTATCAATTAGTTTACATACAGCTTTTATTTTTTTAAAATTTCAAACCTTACACTTTTAATTGCATAAGTAGTAATAAAACTTTTAAAGTTACTATTATATTTTTTCAATACATTATGCAGCATATATCCAATTATCGGCAATAGCATAGTTACAAGCACTTCCGAAAATAACGTATTATTTCCAAGATATATTGGCAAACTCGGAAAAACAAGGTGCATAATAAGAAAAACAGGTGCTAATAAGCAAATATAAGCAATAGTATATATACTGCCAAATAATAAACACATAGATAAAATTAATGGTGCAAATATAAATATGTTAAATGCACTAACTATTATATTTATAGCCTTACTCATTGATAATTCCTCTCTTTTTAAATATTAAGATATTCATAATCCATAGCCTTAAGATTTCTTAAAGGTGAAATGATGTTACTTATGGATACAAATAGTGGAACTAGAAAAGCAGTAAAAATGCTACCTACATGAAAACTATAGACATATTGACCATTAGGTTTAAAAACTACTATATTTAGTAATTCTACTGCTATTATGGTGAATGTAATGCCAAAAATAAATGCCAATAAGTTTAAGATTACATTTTCTTTTAAAATCCTCTTATATATAGCCATTTTTTTATATCCAATAGCAATTAAAATAGCAACTTCGCCTTTTCTGTTTGAAAACAATATATGATTTAAGTTACCTAGTGAAATACATAAAACTATGATTACTATAAAATTCAGAATAAATTTAAGAGAATTCATAATCATAAAGAGCTCATTCAATTCATCATATGCAGACCTATAATCAATAATAGTAACCTTACTTTCTTTCATAGCTATAAGTTCATCATTAATCATTTTGTCATTTTTATTTTTTAGAGAAAACATTAAACTTTGGTTTAGCACCTCTTCTCTTTTGGTATCTCCAGCATTAGTTGTTAGCATGGTATCTACAGTTCCATCGATTATACCGCATACCTTATATCTCCTATTTAAAATTACATTTAAATCAGGATCTTTACTTAAATAATCTCCTATTTTAATTTTATTTTGTTTGGCAATCTTAAGGGGTATAAGTAGTTCATTACTGTTTGCTGAAGGAAGTTTTCCTTCTACAAGTTTTATATCGAACGCTTTAAGAACTTTAGGGATATCCTCTTCAAAGACATTAAAGCCTTCAGTACTAATGTCACCAAAGGGACTTTTATATTGAAAACTTCCAATATTATTTATAATGGGTATTATGTACTCTACATTGCTAGATCCCTCAATTTTATTTAAAATTTTATCTGGTATAGGATCTTTAGTATTAGCCCTTACACTTGTTACTTTTTCAAACATATTTAAAGAACCCCGGTTTATTTGAAGTATGCTGCTGTATAATATTATTGAAAAGAAATATATAATAAATACACCTAATGCCATACATATAAAACCTGGCAGCACCTTCTTTGCGTTATTTTTTAGATAAGTGACCGTTGAGAGAGGTTTCATTATATTCCTCCCCTGCCTTTATCAATGGAAGCAATAGCGCCATCAAACATGTTAATAACATAATTGGCGTTCTTTAAAATACTATGATCATGGGTTACTACTATAATCATCTTATCTTTTTTATAGCTCTCAAGAAATTTCATTACTTCTATAGCACCACTAGAATCTAATGCTGCTGTTGGTTCATCAGCAAAAATTACTTTTGGATCTCCTATTAATGCTCTAGCAATAGCTACTCTTTGTCTTTGACCTCCAGACAGCTGATAAGGTTTTTTGCTTACAAGATGTGCAAGTCCAAGACTATCCAATATGGATACTGCTTTTGCCTTTGCCTCCCTGCTGTCATCATTTATTGGTACTAATACATTTTCTAGCACAGTCATATACTCAATTAAAAAATGTCTCTGAAAAATAAATCCAAAATCTCTTCTTCTTATACCAGCACTTTCAGAAGGAGAAATTTTATTATAATCTATATCTTTATAATAAATCTTTCCTGAAGTCGGTATTTTAAAGCCTGCTAGTGAATAAAGAAGAGAGCTTTTCCCACTTCCTGAAGGTCCCATAATTCCAATAAATCTATCACCATCCAGAGAAAGATTTATATCCTTAAGTGCATAAGTTTCAGCTTCTTTACCTATGTCATAAACTAAATTTACGCTTTCCATTCTAAAAATCATGATATTCTCTCCTTAGGCATCCTCAAAAATGCTAGTCTATTTTACATATAGAGCTACTAAGTCTAAAGTTAACTTATATAAAGGGATATGTTTCCAAAGTTTTTAATGGACTGAAGCTTTAGAAACATAGCTCGGGGTATAAGTTAACTTTCAAGTTTAGTTATTTTCAATCATCCCAATAGGATTAAGTTTGTTTATCATTTCATTTATAGGTACTATAGTAAATAATGTAGTGAATAGAGGAATATATAAAGATACAAGCACGGCCTTTCCATTAAATACTACTCCTACAGCACCTGCATTCTCAAAGATATTTCTTTTAATCAAATAACTTATCCCAATACCTAAAATTAGCCCTAAAATATATGAAATTGTATTAATTGTCAGCACTTCTGATACAGCCATCTTTAGTATCTGCCCTTTGGTGTATCCAATAGCATTTAGTATTCCAACTTCTTCTTTTCTATTAAAAAACTCAACATATTTTGAGCTTCCAACTGTAACTACCATTAAAAATATAGATAATATACTTATGACCTCCAAAATTCTCATAGACCCTTCAACCTCATGAAATTCTTTATCTAAAGTATTAAAAGTATTATATACAGCTTCACCTTTGGGTAGATTTTCAACCAGTTTATTAACTTCGCTAATCTTATTTTTCTTAGGAAAAACTATTACTCCCCTCTGCAAAGACTTTTCATTATCACTATAATCCTTAAAAATTTCATTATTAAAAGATACAACAGACAACATGCTTGCACCTTTTAATATTCCAACTACCTTATATTCCCCATTTATTCCATCAAACTTATCTAATGCATTTCCAACACTGTCTCCAATAGTGATTTTTTTATTTTTTGCAACTAAATAATTTACTGCAATTTCCTTTTTATCTTTTTTCGGCAATCTTCCAGTTATAACCTGTATAGATTCTTTCTCCAAAAAATAATTCATATCTTCGTCTTTTACCCCTATTACATCCGCGAAGGTTAAACTTCCTGGAATACTGTACCTTATCCCATACTTCATAAAAGGAACTAATCTTTCTACACTTTCATTATCCTTAACTTTTTTAATTATATTTTCATTGTCACAGGACATAATCGTAGCATGGTATTTATACGACTCAATACCAAGTTTATATAAAGAGTTCTCTATTGATTTCACAAAAGTATTAATCAAATACAAAAAAGAAACTGCAATTAACACCGGAATAATGGAACTTATAACTTTATCCTTATTTCTTCTACTATAATTTAAAATTGATAGAATCTTCATTATTATATTCCCTTCTAAGTAAGTATTTATTTTCCTTACCTGTATTTCTTATCCGGTTTACTTCCAAATATAATAATAAGTGAAATTGCAATAATAAAAAAGTTACCCCAGTCACATTTTTTATGACTGGAGTAACTTTTTATAGGATTTCTAACTAGAAAGTTGACTTTCGATCTAGGCTCCCTATACTACGCTTCAATTATTTTCTTTATCTCAACTGCTGCTGCAGTCCTATCTGAAGTTCCAAGTTTGCTATAAATATTACTTATATAATTCTTAACTGTACCTTCGGATATAAAAAGTGATGAAGCTATTTGGCGGTTATTGAAACCCATTGATAACATTTTTGCAATTTCGATTTCTCTCTCTGAAAAATCATGCAATACCTTTTTTTCTTTAGGTTTAATTATGGCCTTTTCAGAAAGTTTTTCAACGAGCTTCTTAGCTACACTTGAAGGAAGCATAAGCGAACCTTTGCAGGCATCATTTATAGCTTTAACAAGTTCATCTCCTTCTATGTCTTTCAGTATGTATCCCGCTGCTCCATAATTTAAAGCCTCAACAATATAATCTACATCGTTAAATGTAGTTAAAATTAAAACAACAATTTCAGGATATAAGCTTTTCAATATTTTAGTACACTTAACTCCATCCATTTTAGGCATTCTTATGTCCATTAATACCAAATTAGGAGAGTCCTTTTTACAAAAATCTAGTACCTCTTCACCATCCTTTGCCGTACCCACAACTCTAAAATTATCTTCTAACTCTAAAATGGTCTTTAGTCCATCTCTCATTAGAGTCTGATCATCTGCTATCAATATTTTTATTTCGTCCATAACCCACCTCATCATCCTATATTAAAAGCTAATATATACACTAAACCCCTCTCCAAGTTTTGATGATATATTAAGACTTCCATTAAGCTCCAATATTCTTTCCCTCATAGCCCTAAGCCCAAAACCATAAGTAACTATGTCAGCTCCCCTTCCGTTATCCTCAAGAGAAAAGAATACTTTTTCATTGTTTAAATACAACTTAACTAAAAAAGCATTGCTTTTACCATGCCTTATACCGTTACTGAGACCCTCTAAAAGTGCTGATATAATAACCTTTTCCTGAGCTTTGGTAAGAGCTATATTATAATCTATTTGTGCTTTAATTATTGCCCCTGAATGTTTTTCTGTTTCCGCTATGATTGACTTTATATCAGAATAAAAATCAAGTATATCTTGTCCATTTTCAAGTACACGTACAGAACTTCTTATGTCATTAAGGCCTTTTCTAACCTGCCCCTGAGCTAGATTAAGTTTACTCTCTGCAAGGTCTATGTCCTTTTTTATAAGTCTTTTGGCCGCTTCCATTTCAACTAAAACTGTAGTTAAAGTATGTCCGACTGTATCATGTATTTCTCTAGCAATCCTATTTCTCTCTTTTAATGCAGTTATAGATTCTACTCTCTCATAAGCTTCTTTAAGATCATTGTACATAGAATCTTTTTCAAGCTTTTTAACAGTAACTTCTTTTAGCGCTGCTTCTATAAGCTCCGTCTGTTTTAAAAGATGATTAATCAGGAAAAATATTATATACACTACAATAAAAATTGGTAAATTTAATAATGTTGAAGAAATAGCTTTAACATTATCATAATCTAATTTGCTTAAAATGGAAACACCGGATAAAGCATATAATGTAAAAAAAGCACAAATTCCTCCTATAATCTCCTGATTTACAACTATGTCAGCTAACATAAAAAGATATAATCCTATAGATATATGGCTACTATCAAATCTATTAATTAAAAATATTAAACACACTTCTAAAAGATATACAGCCAAAATCATTAAGTTACACTTTTTTAGAATTCCCCACTTATTCAAGGGATCATATAGGAAAAATGTATTAATTGAGTATACGGTTAGAAGAATAAAGTATAAAGACATCAGTATAAACCAGTTTGTATTATTATATATACAATCAACAAGCATAATTAATGTAAATACGCAATAATTTATGATTATTACAATATTTTTAGCTTTACTATTCATTAAAAATTCCCCCAAATAAGTCTTTCATTGCTATGATTAGTACTAGTTAACCCTAAAATAATTTTAGCAACAAAAACTGTTTTGGTTTTTGTTGCCATAGAAACTTTGTTGTACGTACACCTTATAGATATTTACCAATGTTATTATACCAAATTTCACAATCTTTTACATCATTATTTAATAATACTTATATAAAATTCTTTTAAAAAATACAGATTCTTATTCCATTATAGTAGCTTCCCAATAATTAATAAATTTTCGTAACTTATTTGCAAGCTCACGATTGATTTCTCCGTTTTCAAAGAGAGATTGAACTTCTTTTCTCTGTACTTCAATAGCTTTAAATTGGAGCTCTCTCTTATGTTTATTAAATTGTTCATTATCTTTAGGCTGACTACCTCTTTGTATTCTCCTAATAAATTCAGTATAATGTGCAATTATCTCTAATGAGATTCCTCTATTTTCATCGTTAATTTCTTTTCTAATAGCTGATATGGCTGCATTGTATGCTAATATTTTAGCTGATTCAATCTCCTTAATATCAGTCATAGAGTCATTATTAGATGAAGAAAATATTTTTAAAACAGCTCCTTTAATTATTGAAATAGCTAGAATAATTCTATGTTTTAGTCCATTTGATAGAATACTTTCGGTGTGATTAAATTTTTCTTTAAGAACATTGTAGGCATTTTGAGAAATCTTCCCTGCTTTAAATAATTGTTCAATTTCATCTTCTTCTATTTTAAGTGCCTTAGCATAAATATTCTTTTTCATTTCACTAGACTTCAAATTTAGCTCTACTTGATTTTCACTTCTATAACTCTTCCTAATATATCTATTATAGCTAGAAATAACATACAAAGCAGCTTTTTTATTTTCATCATTTATCTCTTCCTTTAATACTTTAATAGAAGCCTCTATTACTTTTATAAATGCTTTTCGCTCAATTTTATTTTTATCTTCCCCTTTTGACTGTTCCTCTTTTTTCACAAGAATAGGCAGAATTATACTTGTTTCAAGCAGACTAAAAAGAATAACTCCTGCTGATATAAATATAATTAAATCACGTTGTGGGAATGGGGCTCCACCTTGTAAAGCATAGGGAATTGAAAATGCTCCCGCCAAAGTCACTGCTCCTCTAACACCTGAAAGTGATGTCAAAACAGCTGCTTTAAATCTTAGCTTATCGAAAAGTTCTTCTTTCCTAAACCTAAGCTTTCCTTCACCAAATATGTAAACCCATAGAAATCGAATTAAAGTTAAAATGATGGAAATAACCACAATATATCCGAAAACCTGTAGATTATTAAATTTCTCATCTATAAATATTATTTTTATTACACCAGGAATTTGCAATCCAAGAATTAAGAAAACAAGACCATTTAAAATAAATAAAATTACAAACCAGGTACTATCTGAAACAATTTGCAATTTTGACATAAAGGACTCTGTGTGCTCATGCTCAATAGAGTGTATAATCCCTCCAGAAACAACAGCTAAAATTCCCGATACCCCTAAATGTTCTGAGGTTAAATAAATGAGAAATGGGGTCAGTATCTGAATCAACATTTGAATTGTAACATCCTCCATACCTAAGCGGCGAATAAGTCTACGTATATGAATAATTAAAAAGGATAAAACAATCCCACATAAAATCCCACCAATAGCAATTATAAAGAAGCTAGCCGTAGCCTTAATTAACGAGAAACTTCCGCTAACAGTTGCAGCAACCGCAAACTTAAATGCTACTAACCCTGAAGCGTCATTTATTAATGCTTCTCCTTCAAGAAGGTTCATTATTTTTTTAGGTAAATGGATTCTCTTAGATAAAGCTTGAACTGCTACTGCATCTGTTGGTGACAAAATTGCTGCTAATGCAAATGCTGCTGATAAAGTTATGGACGGAATCATCCAGTGAATAATATATCCTACAATAAATACCGTCACAAAAACCAAGCCAAGTGCCATCAATAAAATTGGAGTTCTTAAATTCCACAGTTCACTTCTTGATACTCGTTTTCCATCATTGAACAAAAGAGGCGCAATAAATAACACTAAAAATAACTCTGGTTCTAATGCCATATGTATACCTAGCGGCAGGATTGCTAGTATCATCCCTAAAGAAATCTGAATCAATGGAATAGGGAATGAAGGAATAAAACGATTTATAATATTAGAAATTCCAATGCCTGCTAGTAAAATTAAAATAATTATAAATATCTCCAAATAATCCTCCCCTTTTTATTTTTATCGCTATATTAATAATACCATATTGTAATTATGATTCCTCTTAAAAAAATATTGATTCAAAACCAGCCAACAGGTATGAAATAAAAAAATGTGGTGAACTTCACCACATCTTAGCTTCATAGTTTATATTATTAATTTTAAAATTTTATTTTTATCTAATTTTGTATGCTTATTTATTTAACTTTGCCTTAATAGTTGACCAATAATCTGCATTTTCAAGGCCAAGCCTCCAGATAGCTATACCAGCTAAATTGTTATCATTAACGATGTCCAATTTGTAAGAAAGGCTTGTACTATTTTCAAACCATACAGTATGGCTGACTCCTGACTTATCTTTATAATTAAAGAATGGACTTTTATAGGCATCATTCCATTTAATTTCTGCATTATTGGTTTCTGCTAATTTATATATTGCGTCAATTCCATAAGCTTTTGAGCCCTTCGAAGACCAATCATATCCGTAGCTCGCAACTCCTAAAACTATTTTAGATGTTGGTATATTAGAGGAAGCATATTTAATAACACTTTTTACCCAGTTAATCGAAGCAACAGGTCCAGCAGCACCGTCTAGAGAATGTTCATCGTAGGTCATTAATATAACTTCATCTGTATATTTTGCAATTTCTTTATAATCATAAGCACCACTCCAAGAGGCCTTAGGATCATCTTTGATTTTTGCTGGCACCGAAGCTGTAACAGTAAAACCTTTTGGGTTAAGTTCCTCATAAAGTTCCTTTAAAAAGCTTGTATAGTAATCTCTGTCATAGTAATAGACATTTTCAAAATCTATATTTACACCTTTATAGTTATTTGTTTTTAAGGTATTCAAGATATTATTTATTAACAGCTTTCTATTAGTAGGATTTTCAAGCAAGGTCTTTGCTAAATCAGCATTAAATTTATTTGTTATCATAGCTAAAGGCTTAATTTTATTGTTATTAGCGTATGCAATTTGTTCTTTGGGAACATTACCAGATAAGTTGCCTTTAGTGTCGATAGTATAAGTATCTGTTGCTATATTATTTATTGAACTAGTATTTTCCACCATTTGATTATAAGAGGATTTATCCTCTGGATAGTAGTAGGTTGTAAATGCTAGGACAGTTTTATCCTTATTAGTAGCTGTTGGCACTGTTGTATTTTCTTTATTATTATGTTTATTAAAAACAATAAATGATGTAATAAGAATTATAGAAATAGCAACTCCAGCTAAAAGAACTGGTAATAATCTTTTTTTATTAAACATAAGATTTCCTCCTAGATTTTATACGTAACAGGCTTCTATTCATACCCATATAAGTTTAAATAGGAATATAACCATTATGTATAAGATCTTGGACAATTTCAAATGTAAGTTTTAACATAGGTGGACAAAAATTGATTAAGCTTCTAAGTAGTTAGTTCAAAATTGCACTTTCTTTTCCAGCTTTTTTGCTATTATATAATCTAAATGCAGTTATCGCAACTCCAATTAAACACATGACTGCTGCAGATAAATATACGTATCTCATTCCATAAATAAATACATCCTCTCTGCCTTTTATATAGTCAACTACTCTGTACCCAATCTTGTGACTCATTCTATTGTATAGTAAAAGAGTTGCAAGAGAAGTTCCCATAACCATTCCAAGATTTCTAATAAGTGCATTTACACTTCCTGCAATACCAAGTTTGTCCTTTGGAACTGTAGACATTATTAGAGAATTATTAGGTGACTGGAACATTCCATTTCCTATGGTCATAATTACTATATAAACCATTAACATAACAACTGGGGATTTCTCATTTAAAGTAGATATAAGTAATAATCCTAAACTTGTAAATGAAAGACCGATTACTGTAAGAATCTCTGATCCAATCTTATCTGATAAATAACCACTAAAAGGAGCTACTACTGCTAAGACAATTGGGGAAACCATCATAAAAAGTCCCGTTGCCGCTGGAGAAAGCTTTAGCACATCTTGAAAATAAAAAGGTAGTATTATATTTGATGCACTGATTGCAATAAAGGAAATAAAGGCACATACTATACTTATTGAAAATAAACTGTTATCAAAAATTTTCAATTGAAGAAGTGGTAATTCCATTTTTCTCTCTACAATAATAAAGATTATAAAAGATATAAAGGCAATAACAAAAGCGGAAATCATAATTGGATTGCCATATCCAATACTTTGACCTTGAACTAATGCTCCAAATAATAGCACAGTGAAAACAGTAAATAAAAAGGATCCTTTTACATCAAGCTTTTCCTTAAGCACTGTATTTGATTTTGGGAACACCTTTATTGTAAGTATAAAAACAACTATTCCTATTGGTACATTTATTAAAAATATATACTTCCAACTTACAGCTGAAACAATTATACCACCTAGTGGAGGACCTGCCATAGCACCTAAAGCAACGAAAGTTCCTAAAACTCCAAGGGCTCTTCCCCTCTCATTTGGAGGGAAAACCTGAGTTATAATTCCCTGGTTAGTAGCCATGGTAGCAGCGGCCCCTATAGCTTGTATTACTCTTGCTGTCACAAGTACTGGCAGCGAGTTTGTAAATCCGCATAATAATGAACCTAAAGTAAAAAGAACTACACCAAACCTGAAGACCTTTGTCTTTCCTTTTATATCACCAAGTCTTCCAAATATTAAGATTGTAGCTGCAATAGCTATTAAGAAACTAGTAACTACCCATTCAATAGCCGCCATACTAACATTTAATTTATCTGACATATTTGGCAGCGCTACGTTAACAATACTACCGTCTAATGTAGCCATGAATGTTGCAGATAAAACTGTAAATAGAATTATCCATCTTTTTTTGTATATTTCATTTTCTATCTTATTCAATACTTTTCATCCTTTCACAACATTTCTTTCTGTGTCTCTTGCCATTTTCTAAAACACTTTCTAAAAAGTTCAAAGAAGCTTCTATTGTTTCTCTGTCATTGCCCTGTACTAGAATATTAGTGAAATCATCAAGAATTTCAAGAATTTCAGGAATTATGCTCTTTGCTTTATCTGTTATATAAAGCTTATACGCTCGTATATCCTCTTCATTTTCTTCCTTCCTTATGTAGCCAAGTTCTATTAATTTTTTAACAGTTCTCGCAGACATGGCTTTATCTACATTAAGTTCCCTGCTTATTTCATTTTGACTTATACCTTCATTTCTATTTAATACAAGTAAATAAGGATATGTGCCTGTAGTAAGATTAAATTTTTCAAGTTTTTTATCAATATGAGCCTGTGTACATCGGTATATGCTATTAGTTAACTTAAGTAAAGGTCTTATTTTATTATCCATATGTTTTCTCCTATTCTATATCTTACTGTTTCCTTACTTTAGATTTCTTTAACTTACAAAGCAAAACTTCTGACTAAAATAAAATAACACAACATAGTTGATTAGTCAACCATGTTGCATCGATTTCATAATTTTAATTTTATCCTTTTTTATTGTTCTTTATCATAAATTAGCTCAACTAAAGTCTTTTCACTTTCTTCGCCGTTCATCATTTAAATTGATTAGTACTGCTATCATATTCATAACCTATGGCACTGAGTTTATCTATAATATCTTTCTCCTTTAAATCATAATAACTAGATAAACTTTCAATACTTTCAAATTCATCTCTCAGCTTAGTATTTATAAAACTTAGCAACATATATGGATCCATAGATAACATTTGATCTTTATTCATTTTCTTCACCTCAAAACAATAATTTTCTAATCTTTACAGAAAAAGCTTAATTTATAACCCATTGAATTTTTGAAGCATCAATAAATCTAGTACTCTTCCCTGTTTCCATGTCCATAATATAGGTTTTACCAATATTGCCTTTAGTAAACCCCTCTATCAGAGTTCCTATAGGCGTTAGATGCTCCAAAGAAAAATATATAAGATACTTTCCATCTGGAGAAAAACCAACAGGTGAATAGCCCGTAAACTTTTCATCATATATACCATTAAATTTTAATAAACATTTTTCTTGTCCATCTTTTTCTATATAAATAGAGCCATTCTTTTTAATAGCTTTTATACCAGCAGCTTCATTTTTTATATAATCAGTATCAATCATCGTTGGTTTCTTAGAATTTTTTAAATCTAATTTGCTTATAAACTTGGCATCCTTGTCTCCTTTCCTAATAGAAAACAAGCCCCAATCTCCATCATGCATAGCTGCAAAGCTTATATCCCCGCTTTTGGTATCATAGTAAAAATCACTGATATTATCGTTATATCCTCCATAGCTGTCCTTGCCTTTTCCCTTATGACTATATATAAGTTGCTCATTTTTTAAATTAGTATCAAATTCATATAGGTTTAATATTTCATTTACTCTTTTTGTATAATAAATTTGTCCTCTTAATTTTGTAATTATATCTGAATTGGCTTTGTCTTTTATGCTTTTATATACACCGTTACCTAGAAAAATAAGTATTATTACAGCAGCGAAAATTAATAATTTCTTTTTCAATTAAAACTCACTCCCTTTTTATAATATTTTGATATTTACAATTAGCAGTTTGCCGACAATGTTGTTAGTGTAATTTTACACTATATGGTACCTTCAGTCAATATTATTAATATATACCATTATAATTAACTCCTAAAAATTTAATATTTATTAAATAAAATGTCTGACTATGCTAACAATAATTAGTGAGATTATTAAGTAATTCTTAGACTCAATTGAGTTTGCTTATTTTGATATGAGCTTATAAAAATAGATTAGCTAGAGGTGATTACCATGGATTTAAAAAATATTAAAAAAGTTGAAGATTTAACCATTATGAGTGATGCAAATAGAAGGTTAGAACAAGGTTGGGTACTTATCGGAACATATAGCAATAGTTATGACCGTTTTTCTTATCCAGGCGAAACTGCTTTTCATTATGTAGTAGGTCTTCCAGAAGGTGCTGAATACCTAGATACTCCTCAAGATACCAACTACAACGATCCTGGTGAAACATAAAATGGTGATTTCTATGTATAAACCTTCATATTTAAATCTATTAGATAATGGACATTTACAAGCTAGAGTATCACATTTAAAAGAAATGCTGGAAAACTGTGTCTTATGTCCTCATCAATGTAAAGTAAATAGACTAAAGGGCGAAAAGGGCTACTGCAAAACTTTAGACAATGCCATCGTATCTGGAGCTGAACCTCACTTTGGAGAGGAAGAAGAATTAGTTGGAAATTTCGGTTCAGGTACAATATTTTTTTCTCACTGCAATTTAAAGTGTGTCTTTTGTCAGAACTATGAAATTAGCCATTGTGGTGAAGGAAATGAAGTCAGTGCAGAAGAATTAGCAAAACTAATGCTATATCTACAAAGTAAAAAATGTCATAATATAAATCTTGTTTCTCCTGGCCACATTGTACCTCAGATAGTTGAAGGCATATTTATTGCTGCTAAAAAAGGACTAAACATACCAATTGTATATAACACCAACGGATACGACTTAACAGATACTCTAAAGTTACTAGATGGAATTATAGATATTTATATGCCTGATTTGAAATTTTCTAATGATGATATTGCTTATAAATATCTAGGAGTTAAAAACTATTATAAAATTGCAACTTCCGCTATTAAAGAAATGTACAATCAAGTTGGAAATCTCAAAACTGACGACAATAATATTGCATATAGAGGACTTCTTATAAGGCATCTAGTTATGCCTGGAAACCTTAGCGGCACAGAAGAAATAATGCGCTTTATTGCTGATGAGATATCTATAGACACATATGTAAACATAATGGCACAGTATTTTCCTCAGTATAAAGCCTATGACATTAAGGAATTAAGTAGAAGAATTACTAGAAAAGAATATCAAGATGCTGTAAAGTCTGCTGAACTTGCTGGATTAAAAAACTATAGAAGTAGTATTTAAAATATAATCTTAAACAGCTAAAAACCCCTTAAACAATATTATTGTTTAAGGGGTAAAATATTTACTAATTAGATAATAGTAATATTTTCTGCTTGAGGTCCTTTTGGTCCTTCAACTACGTTGTAAGAAACTTTTTGACCTTCTTCAAGTGATTTGTATCCATCTTTATTTATTTGAGAAAAATGTGCAAAAACATCTTTTCCATCTTCTCCTGTAATAAATCCAAATCCTTTTTCTCCATTAAACCATTTAACTGTACCAGTCATATTATGTGTACCTCCAAAATTTTGTTTTTCTTAAACTCGTTGTAATAATTTGTTAATAAATTTCAATAGCAAAATACTATATTTAAATACTAATCAAATATATTATGTTTAAATTAATTACGATTTATTTAAGCATCTTTTAACTTTACCACCTTTTATTACAAAAAGCAAGCTATTTTAGTATTTTAATAATTCATTTTTTATATTTTTACCCTATTAATATATATTTCCTTTCATTACAACAAATATTTGTTATATATATTATTGGTATAATTCTCATTCTTTATACAAACACTTATTCTTATTTTAAAAAGATCACATTTGAAGCTTTTTCTATTTCAAGGGATTTATATACAAAAAATAAGATGATATACTTAAAACATACATTACAGGTATTAGGAGGAAATATGGATAAGCTTTGTATAATAGAGGATGATTTTAAGCTATGTGAATTAGTTAAGGAATATTTTGAAGCTAAAGGATATGATGTACACATAGTAAAAGATTTTATTAATATATTAGATGAAATAAGTAGAGAAAAACCCAATTTAGTATTACTAGATATAAATTTACCTTATTTTGATGGTTATTATGTTTGCAGGGATATTAGAACTAAATCTAATATTCCAATAATAATAATTTCAGCTAGAAGTGGAGAAAAAGATCAGATTTTAGCTATTGATCTAGGAGCAGATGATTATGTGACCAAGCCCTTTAAGTTAGAAATATTATATTCAAAAATTAAGGCTGTTTTGAGAAGAACCTATGGCGAATATTCTTCTACTAATAAAGACATTGAAAGATTAGCCTTGTATTTAGAAGAAAAGGATTTTACTATTCATTTTAAAGATAAAAGTGTTGAACTTTCTAAAAACGAGTTTAAGCTTATTAATAAGTTTTTGCTGAATTCAGGAAGAGTAGTTAAAAGAGGTGAATTGTTTCAGGCGCTTTGGAATGAAGATACATTTGTTGATGAGAACACACTGACGGTCAATATAACTAGAATTAAGAACATATTTAAAGAGCTAGGAATTAAAGATATTATAAAAACTAAAAGAGGTGTTGGATATATTTTTGATGATAGTGTACTAATAGAGGTGGACGAAGATGAAAAATACAATTAAGAACTTTTTTATAGATAAACTTTTGTACATATTTTTTATGTTACTAAATTCGGCTTTGATAACAACCTTTTATACCTTTACTGTAGGTGAAAATGTTGAGATTATATATCCCTTTATAATAACTGTATTTCTTATTTCCGCTGCGCTGATAATTGATTTGTTTAGATATTACGGATTTAATAAAAACATTATATCAATGCAACAGGATGGGAATCACAGACTAAAAGCATCAACAAGAGAGCAAAAAGAAGTATCAAAAGCAATTAGGTATATTAACCTAAAATATTCTGAGAAGGAACAAAAGCTCTTAAGTGATTATAAAAATAAAATATACTTTTTAAGCGGTGCAATACATAAGTTTAAAAACTATATGTCTGTTATCGGACTTATAATAGAAAAAAATAAATATAAAGATGAAGAATTAGATTTAGTTTTAAAGGATATAGAATATGAAAATGACAATTTATGTGCTTCCTTAGAGCAAGTTTTAAATTATATAAAGCTTGATAGTTTTAGTAATGATTTTGAACCTATAGATATTAACTTATACGACGAGCTAAAATACATAATCAATGCAAATAGAAGTACATTTATAAATAATGATATGTTTCCTATTCTAAACTGTGAGGAAAAAGATAATTGTATAATAACAGATAGAAAATGGAACAAGGCAATAATAGAACAACTAATTACAAACGCAGTCAAATACAGCTCATTAAAAAAGAAAAGTAAAAATATATATTTCAATATTTTTAAAAAAGGTAATAATGTATTTTTAGCTGTAAGAGATGAAGGTATTGGTATACCAAGTTATGATTTTAAAAGAATATTTGAACCTTTTTTCACAGGAGAAAATGGCAGAAAAATAAGAAGTTCAACTGGAATAGGCTTATACATAGCCAGAGAAGTAGCGCTGAAGTTAGGACATGAAATATATATAGAGGAATCAAAAGTTGATATAGGTACGGTGTTCACAGTTAAATACCTTTCAAAATTGTAAGGTTATTTTCACATAGATAAATTTTTATATGTGGCAAATAATCTTAAGATTGTAGATGAAAGGGAGCTGATTATTATGGAAATTTTAAAAGCAAAGAATTTAACAAAGATATATGGTAGTGAAAGAGGCGAAGGATCAACAAAAGCATTAAACGGAATATCTTTTAGTATAGATACCGGAGAGTTTGTAGGCATAATGGGTCCATCTGGCAGCGGAAAAACAACACTGCTTAATGTATTGAGTGGTATTGATAGGTTAACCTCAGGAAAAGTAGCAATAAATAATAAATTGATATGTGAAATGAGCAAAAAAGAGCTGGCTTTATTTAGAAGAAGAGAAATAGGATATATATTTCAAGATTTTAACCTTTTAGATAGCTTAACCTTAAAGGAAAATATAATTCTTCCAATGATTTTAGATAAGAAGCCCTCAGATGAGATGGAAAAGAAAGCTAGAGAGCTTATGAAGCTTTTTGAAATATATAGTATAGCAAATAAATATCCTTATAACATATCAGGAGGACAACAGCAGAGAGTTGCTGTAAGTAGAGCACTTATTAACGACCCATCAATAATTTTTGCAGACGAGCCAACTGGAAATTTAGATTCAAAGTCCTCAAAAGGTATTATGGAATGCTTTGAAAAGATGAATAGAGAACTTCAATCAACTATATTAGTAGTAACCCATGATGTTTTTGCAGCGAGTTTTTGCAACAGGATTATATTTATTAAAGATGGAAAAATACACTCAGAAATTATTAAAAAAGGTACTAGAAAAGAATTCTTAGATAGCATCTTTAACTCCTTAGCTGTACTTGGAGGTGACAGCTATGACATTTAAAGATATAGCGATTAAAAACTTTATGGGAAATCTAAAAAAATACTTAGTATACTACTTATGCAACAGCTTCATTATAGCAATGTTTTTTATGTATTCAACATTAATTTTTAATGAAAAACTATGGACAACATCTCAAATAGAAAAAGGTGTTTTGCAGATGTTGATTATTCCTAATGTAGCCTTAGCAGTATTTTGTATATTTTTTATAAGCTATGCCCATTCTTCATTTATAAAGTGGAGAAAAAAAGAATTTGGTGTATTTATGAATCTAGG
This sequence comes from Clostridium nitrophenolicum, assembly GCF_055391695.1. Classification (NCBI taxonomy): domain Bacteria; kingdom Bacillati; phylum Bacillota; class Clostridia; order Eubacteriales; family Clostridiaceae; genus Clostridium; species Clostridium nitrophenolicum. The sequence goes on along the minus strand of NZ_AP042469.1, from coordinate 2,379,840 downwards.
CATGACAACTGAAGATATTAGAAAAATTATCATTTATGAAAATATAATAGTTGCTTTAGGTGCAATACTATTAGGACTTTTAACAGGAGCCGTTTTCTCAAGGCTATTTTTTATTGTTATCGCAAGTCTGTTAGAAGTTAGAGGAATAGCTTATACTATAGGTTTTAAGAACTTTATGGTTTCAATTAGTATATTTTTAGGTATATATTTTGTTAACTTAATTACAACAATAACAACTACCTATAAATTTGAGATAATTACGCTATTAAAGGAAAATAGAAAAGTTCAGAACAATAAGATCGGTAATCCCCTATTAGCTTTTATTGGCATAGGTATAGTTGTGTGTTCTTCTATATTTTTATATTTAGAATTTATGGGCAGATACCAAGGGCAGGCATTACTATTATCAACTATATTAATTCCAATAGGCGTATATATGATAATATCCCAATTTGGAGGAATATTAATAAAGCTTTGCAAAAAAAACAAAAAAGCCTATTATAATAGATTAATATTCATAACCTATATAAATAGCAAGTTTAAGGAAACTAGAAAAATGATATTTATTCTTTCAATGCTAGTTACAGTAGTTATATTTTATGTAGGATTTATACTTAGTTTTTGTATCACAGCTGAAAAAAGTGCAGTAGATGCAAATACTTATGACATTTCTTATGCTGAAATTAAAGATAAAAATGTAATTTCTAATGAAAAAGTAAAAAGAATAGTAGTTGAAAATAATGAAAAGATAAAAGAGCATGAAACACTTGAATTTATATATTATTATGGGACTAATAAAATGCCAAATCTCTATATACTTATGACCGATAAAGAGATAAATAAGCTAGGAAAAACAAATTTAAATGTTAGTAAGGGTAAGTTCATATCTCTTTGTCAGTTTGAAAGAAAGGATGAAACTGATAAAAAAAACATAGAACCCCTTAAGCTAAATTTTAGTCTCAACAGTGGCACATATGAATTATATGAACAAGAGGTTGTTTATAAAGCGTTATTTAAAAGCAGCAATTACTGTTACTCTAACATTATTGTTTTAAATGAGAGTGATTATAATTTTATTAAGAATCAAAAAAATATCTGTGAGCTTGGTAAATTTCAGTTATATAACTTTAGCAATTGGAGAACTACAAAACCTATTGTTAAAGAATTAAAAAGTGAGCTTGATATAGTAAATAAAAATACAAAAGAGATACCTCCAGCTTTAAATAAACATGAAAATCCTCTAGAGATTTCCTCAAAAATTGGCAGTTACAATTATAATAAGCAAGGAGCCAAGTTCCTACTATTCACCTCAGGCTCTTTAGGACTATTCTTTTTTATAGCTACAGCTATAGTGTTGTTTTTGAAATTATTATCAGATATTGATAGTGATAAAAAGAGGTTTAACAGTATGTACAAAATAGGAATTTCAGATGAAGAGATAAGAGAACAAATAGGAAGTGAACTTAAACCCTTATTTTTTATAGGGCCTATCATCGGAATTATATTGGCCTTCACCTATACTATAATCTTCGGCCAAGATGTAACATCTGATATAAGAAAGTATTCTATATATTCTAATTTAATAGTTTCCTTAATATTTTTGTTCATACAAATAGTTTATTATTTTATCTGCAAAAAGATTTATAGTGATGAGATACTAGAAGAACTTTTTATACAATAGAATTAAGAAACGTAAAATAGTAGCTCCATGTACAGATGGAACTACTATTTTCTATAAGAAGTACTTTGAACTAATAACTATATCCCTAGTACTTCTTCTTTTGCCATGTTTTTTGTTTATATGCAAGTACCCCGTTTACGATTAAAGACTTATGTCCTAAAATGTTACGAAGCTTAATTTTAACATCTTTATTTTCTTCAGTCATTATTGTTTTAGGGACATACACTGTAATCTCATCTTGGACAAAGTGCTCATAATTTTCGCTCTCCTCCGGTTCTCCTAACTTGATTACAGGAACAAAAACAGGTCCAGAGCAGCATCCTCCTCTATTGTCCATTTCTATATAAATATCCTGAACATTCTTTCGATTTAAATACTCTTTAACACCTTTTTTAATTTCTATATTAATAATAACCCCTCCTTTTGCTTAAGTTTTTTACTGAAGTAATCAAATATATTATAATACATTCTGCATTTTCTGTCATTTTTTCAGGAACATAAAATTTTAATTTTCAAATTTATTGCTTTAAATTTGGTAAGAACCTGATATTTTGTAAGTGCTTAAATATCAAACTTAAAGCCATGTGTATCCTTCTTATTGAATTCTCTTACATAAGTAGATAGCTCATAAAGATAATTTTTATCTAAAATAGTAATTGAATTTTCATCTTTTTTTATACACCCTTTTTCAATAAACCTATTAATAGTATTATATAAATTCTTTCTACTTACCGATAAAGTTTTACAAATTCCATACATGCTATTATATTTAAAGATATCCTCTTGAGAATTTTTCAAAATGTAAAAAGCAAGTAATTCTTCTAATCTAAAAAGATCTTTCATCATCAATTTTTTATACATATAATACATTCTTTTGCTTGTCTTATAAAAAAATATATTTAGAAACTCTGAATTTTGTTGTAACTTTTTAAAGATGTTCTTATTTATCTTCAGTAGAGAAGAATTGCTGGTTGAAGTAATGTCGCAAAACAAATTTTGTTCATAAATATAACTAATTTTTCCCACAAATTCATTTTCAGAAAGTGTATCCACTAAAAAGCTTTTTCCGCATTTAGTTATGATTTCTATTTTAACATTACCTTCTAAAATAAAAAAAATTTCTTCAAGATTTTCATCAGAATGAGTTATGTACTCTCCCTTTTTATATTTTACAATAGGTATTTCATCTAAATAATCCTTTATATAGCTGTAAATGCAGATATCCTTTAACTCCATATCAAAACCATCCTTTGTAAATAAGTTATAGATATCCAACCTTAGTGCTTGACTTATCCACCGGGATATGTTTCCAAGCTTCAGTCCCTTAAAAACTTTTAGACAGTCTAAATCTTGTGTTTTAAGCAGAGAGCCAAAATCTATGATTTTGTGCGAGTCGCTTACTCCTCTAACGTAAGGAAGAGGAGTTTCATATAACATAAGTCGCTATGCTCAGTCGGACCAACTTATCAATCAGTATTGATAAGTCGCTCGTGAAAAGCCATTTAGGCTCTTCACCAACTCGAAGGTGCTTAGGTTGTCTTAAAACACTTCACTAAGACTGATACAAAGTTTTTAAATCTACCTTCAGCTTTGGAAACATATCCCTATGTATAATTTGAGTATCTATGTTGGATATCTATATTATAAATTAAAACTAGTAATCCCAATAGTAGGATTACTAGTTTTAATAAAATTTGTATTCTATACGGATTTTGGCTCTCTGCTTAAAACATGGTATCGTGAGCAATATAACAAGCTATGTTATTTTCTAAAAATAAATCCTGGATTTCTTCTAGTCTGGAATGACTAACATCTCCATTATCTTTATAATCATATTCTTTACCGAGCTGTGTCCATTTTGACTCTCCTAACCTATGGAAAGGAAGAATGTTTATTTCAACGATATTGTTGGACTTCATAAAATTGATTAATTGTAATATATTTTCATCATCATCATTAAAATCTTTGATAACAGGCATCCTGATAATGAGTCGTCCATTCCAATTAGATTTTGCAAGTGAAGATATATTATTGAGAATTAAGTCATTATAAACTCCAGTCTTTTCCCTGTGCGTTTCTCTATTCATATGTTTAATATCAATAAAGGCAAAGTCTATATGCTTCATTACTTCTAAAAAGGTTTCTTCTGGTGCATATCCGCTTGTTTCAATAGCTGTATGGAATCTAGCTTCTCTGCACAACTTTAAAACCTTAAGTAAAAAGTCACTTTGTCCGAGAGGTTCTCCACCGCTGAAGGTTACTCCCCCATTACTTCTCCAATTGTTTGAATCCCTTTTTAATATATTCATTAATTCATCAACGCTATATTCCTTTGAACATGACTTTAAAGCATTATAATAACAAGCCTTAGCACACTCAAAGGTTGTGCAGGAGCTGCAAATATGTAAGTTTAAAACTGGCTTATTTTGTTCATCAAAACTCAAAGCATTTTTAGTGCATTTATCTCTACAAACTGTACAGCCTTTATTATATTTACAGGACATTTCACTAAACATAATGCGAGATTTTTTACTCCAGCTTTCTGGGTTTGCACACCATCTGCAGCTAAGAGGACACCCACTCATAAAAATAGTAGTTCTACAGCCGGGACCGTCATGAACAGAAAAACTCTGTATATCAAATATTATTCCTTTAGTATTCACTGTTTTACCTCTTATTTTTTAAATTTATGGCCAGTACAAGTTATTGCATTTAGGCTGCCATAAACCCAATCTTCTTTAGATAAACCCTTACAAGTTCCTATACCCTTTTCGTCTTCATTATGAAAGTGCCTGCAGTTATTGCATTTTGGAGCTAAATGAAATTTTCCGCAGGTATCACCATCTATATTTATTAATGCTTTAGTTAATCTACAAATTCCTTTAGTCGCATCTATGCTAGAAAAATTTAAACAATCATTATGTTTTAACGCCATATCATTACACTCCTTCATGTTCTGTTCTAGATATTACTTCGTCTTGAATAGGTTTTCCGAGCTCACACCAATACTGTGTAAAGCCTGCAACACGAACTAACAAGTCTCTATATCCATCTGGTTCATTTTGAGCTGATTTAAGCACCTTAGAATCTATAATATTATATTGTACATGAGTACCGCCTCTTTTCATATATGCTCTTGTTAAGTCTAATAGCTTTCTTGTACCCTGCATTCCCTTTAATGCAACTGGATGTATTTTAAGATTCATTTGAGAATTTTGTGATGTAGTATGATCCCAAATATTAGCTGATTCAAATAATGCATATAAACCATTTTTATCTGTTCCAGGATATGCTGATACTGAACCATCTGAATAAGTAGTTCCACCTAATCTTCCATCTGAAGTTGCCAAAGTAGCTGCACCTTGTGGTCCATGGGTTGATACAGATATCTGACAAGGATACATTTTCTTTCCGTATAAAGATTCAGCTTTGCGGCATGCTACTGATAGCCAGTCTTCGTACTCCTTTAAAATACTGTCAACATAGAAGTCGTTGTTTCCATACTTAGGTGCCTTTAGGCAGTCTCCATATATTTGATCATATTTATCAATACCATCAACTTTTACCTGCTCCGCTAAGGAATAGTTATCAATTTCAGCTGCCTGCTTGTAACCGAAGTTGTTTAAAATACCATCTATCATTTCATCAAGCGTATATTTTTTATTATCATATACTAAACTCTTTAAGGCTGCTAAAGAATTAACCATAGTAACAGTTCCACAGGTCTCTACGTTAAAGGTTGCATTATATCTATAGCCCATGTTTCCAATATGCTTTCCATTATCTAAGGAATCTGGTTTAAGGAAGGAGTTTATAACAGCCATATTCTGTTTTCTCCAAATGTCATGTTCGATATTGTTTGTCTTAGCTAAAATTTGTATAGTATCTTCATAATACTCTTTAAAGGTTTTAAATAGCTCTTCAAAGCCCTCAAGTTTCTTATTGTGAGGTGGATAAACTTGCATTCCAGTTCTATGGTCTTTTCCGTTAGTTAAAACTAATTCAAGAATTTTAGGATTAGCTACAAAGTGGACTCCAACACTAGTAGGCTGTCCAGCTCCACCAGGAATATCATAAGTCTTGCCATTTAGCGTTAATGGTTTCCAGCAGCAAGGAGATATTTCCAAACAGCCTCCTATTGCAACAGACCTAGCTTCTTCTATAGTCATTCCTTCTTCAGCATATTGATTTATCATAAAATCCATTGCATTGCGATTGTTAACCCATGCAGGATATCCAGTTCCAGTTTTACAGCATTCTGTAGCTTTTATTAAGAACTCTTCTGGAAGTTTTTCATCATACATTATTGTTAAAGTCGGCTGTGGTGTTCTACAAGTCATACCAGCTTCTAGTATTATCATTTCTAGTTCATTTGCTGCAGATTGATTTTCTCTTGTCAAGCCACCTAAGGATAAGTTATTAAAGGTATTGCCTGATAATACTCCACCGTTAACCCCTGCTGAAGCAAAAACATCTATACAGGTTATTTTAATTCTATAAAGCTCCATTAATTCAAGAACTTCTTCTTTTGTTATCTTACCGTTTGCAATATCCTGCTCATACCAAGGATATAAAACTTGCCCAAGTTTTCCTATGGATAGTCCAGATATAACATCTTCATTTAATACAGCAATATGAAGTGCATAAGATAACTGAAGAGCTTCTCTAAAGTTACGTGGTTGATTATGTGTTATAGATTCAAGACATTCAGCTATATCATTGTATTCTTTTTTCTCTTGTTCACTAGTTGAAAGTTCCTCTAAAAATCTTGCATGTTTAGCATAGTTAAGAATCCACTGTTGTAATCCTTCTATAGTGTGAATAACAGCTTCATAAAAATAAAGTCTGTCCATTCCTATTAAACCATCACCATCTGCATTTCCTGCAACCCTATCTCTGCACTCTTTTGCTATTTCCTTAAGCTTATCAAAACCGTACTGAAGTGGATAATAATAATTTATTACTTCTCTACCCTGTGGTATTGTATAACCTGAGTCAAACATACATACTAAACTTCTCATTATTTTTTCTTTTGTATCATACTCAGGTACCATCTTTTCATATCTAAGACTAACATCTTCAACAGACTTATCAACCCATTCATTTGCAACCTTTAAAAGCGCAGGGATTTCTTCTTTTCTCATTCCAAACTTACCGGCAATTGAAACTACTTCTCCAAAACTCTTAGTTACGTTTCCGCCACCTTGTCCAACATGACTTAATTCATCTGCTGCACTTCCAACTGACTTATTTGCTTCTTTTGAAATTTCATCACCTTGTGCAACAAAGAAACTTTCACTAAGCCATGGCATTGGAAAAGAACCTCTGTAATGACGAGTCTTCTGCATTACTAACTTTTCCCCTGGTATAATGTTTGGTGTAAGATGAGAAAATGCTTCTTTTAAAGCCTTTGCTCTTCTAACAACTGTGACTTCCCCATCTAATTCTCTCCACTTTCTGTTATACCAATATGGGAATTCCATATCAGCCGTAGCAAGAGTATTATAAAAAATATCTCGTAGAGCATTAGCTCTAGGAGTTGGATTTTTTTCCACTTCTTGGTGGCTGTTATCATTAGAATTATTATCAATGTCTATACCTTTGGCTGATAAAATGCTTTTAATTTTATCTTCTTTGATTTTGTCCATAGTAGATATGCCTCCTATATATGTAATCTATAAATAATATAATCTATATTTACAGATAACTAATAGTGTAAAGTACACATTGATAAAAATGTCCATGGATTTATTTATAAAACAAATATTAATCAAAATGATTATTAGCAGATAATGATATTGTTGACCAAAAGCTTAGTGAGTGCAAAGCTGCCTTAAATATAAAGAAAGATATACCTGCTTTTTTCACTAATAATGTTTCTACACCTTCACTTTTTGGGATCTTCAGACCCGTACTGCTTATACCAAAGGATACATACCATAAAATTAGTGATGATGAACTAAAACATATATTTCTTCATGAGCTATGCCATTTCAAGAGAAAAGATAACTTAATTAGCTGAGTAGTTGTAATCTTAAAAATACTGCACTGGTTTAACCCTATTATATGGTATGACTTTTATAAAATGCGTGAAGACTGTGAAATAGCCTGTGATGCCATGGCAATGTCCTATATGAGCGAAAAAGAGAAGTCTGAATATGGATATACACTTATACATCTTTTAGAAATAGCTTCAAAACAAAACCCCTATTAGGAACTATGAGAATACTGTCGGATAAATCAGTGATTAAAAGGTTCCTTCAGCCTTTGTAGTGCTTCCTTAGCTGACTGTTTCTATAGAAAACCTTAAACTAAAAGCCAATACCTAAATTTATCAGGTATTGGCTAACTTCTTTTCATAGCTTGTATACTTTTGACTTTTCTATTATAGACATCTATATATTTACTTGTAGCTAACTACCTTAACCCCTTCACTCTCAACTACTTTACATAGTTTCCTTATATCTTCCTGTGATGGAGTTTTAAACTGTCTTAGCGGTTTTTCTAACCCCAAAGCCTTATATTTACTATCACCAAATGAATGATATGGCAGCAGCTCTAATTTAGGATCATATATATTATCTTTAACAAATTTAGCGGTTTTTCTAATATTATCTATATCTGAATTCACCCCATCGGTTACTGGTATTCGAACTACCACAGGTACTTTTAATTCATTAAGTCTACATATATTTCTTAATATCTTCTCGTTGCTAACTCCTGTATAAAACCTGTGTTTATTGTCATCCATATGCTTTATATCTACAAATATTAAATTCATTTTTTTCAATATGTCTTCAACCTCATCAAAGTTAAAGTAACCAGATGTCTCAATGGCTAAATCTACCGCTTGATCATAAAGTTTGTACACAAGTTCTCTCAGCATATCTGCCTGTAGAGTTGCTTCACCTCCAGAAAAAGTAACACCTCCGCCTGAATGTCTATAAAATATTTTTTGCTTTTCAATTATTTTTAGTATTTGTTCACTATTATAATGATAAACTAAATTTTTTCTGCTATTTGTCGGACATTCCTTTACGCAAATACCACAGGCTTTGCATTTTTTCTGTTCAAGGTTATTGTTTAAGTTTATTCCCACTCCATGCGGACATACTTTTACACACCTTCCGCATTTTATGCATGTCTTTTCATAGTGTGCAACCTTGTTACAATTTGTATAGCTTTCTGGATTAGAACACCATTGACATCTAAGATGACAGCCAGCAAAGAAAATTATTGTTCTTATTCCCTCTCCATCATTTACAGAAAAATTTTGTGGTTCCATAAAATATCCACTTACACTGTCCATATTAATCCCCCCTGCTCAAAAAAAGTTTTTAACGGACTGAAGCTTGGAAACATATCTCGGTGGATAAGTCAGTCACTCATGTTGAATATCTATAAACCATGTCTTTACTCTAGTTTTAATAATTTTCATGAGCTGTTCTTGCAATTATTGCATCCTGCATTGACCTAGATAGATTAACAAACTGTGTACTATACCCTGCAACTCTAACTAACAAATCCTTGTAATCTTCAGGATTTTCTTGTGCCTTACGTAGTGTTTCAGTAGATATTGTATTAAATTGAACATGGAAGGCTCCTAAGGAAAAGAAGGATTGAATCATGGAACCTAAGTTACTCTGTCCTCTTTTTGTATTTACTAAATCTTCATTTAATCTTAGATTTAATAATGTTCCGCCAGAATGTACATCCTGATTAAGCTTTGCCGCTGAACGCATAGCTGCAAGTGGTGTAGAAGTATCAGATCCTGCGAAAGGTGACACCCCTTCTGATAATGGTTCCTTGGATTTTCTACCACAAGGAGTTGCTCCGACAACTTTTCCCGTTGGCAGATAGTTAGAAATTCCCATAAAGGCGGTGTTAAAGTTGTTACCATTAATATCTTTATACTTATGCCCTTCTTTGTAATAATGATTTGCCATTTTAATAGCAATATCATCTACATAATCAATATCATTTCCATACTTCGGTACAGAGAGAGCCAATCTTCTTAGTTCTTCATAACCCTCCCAATTTGCATCAAGTGCCTTCACCAAGGTTTCCATTGTTGTAACCTTATCTTCAAAAACAAGCTTCTTTATTACAGCTAGTGAATTAGATGTAACAGCAAGACCAATTCCAGTAAGCACAGGACCTAGATTATACTTAGCACCAGCATCAACTAAATCTTTTCCTTTTATCATACACTCTTCTATGCATGAAGATAAAAATGGTCTTGGAACCATCTCCTTATGGAGTTTTTGTGCTACTAAAGTGGCTATAATTGAGTGTTCAATTAAATTATCAAACTGCTTATAGAAGGCTTCTTCAACTTCTTCATAAGATGTAAAGTTTACTGGGTCCTTTTCGTCTAAACCTATTTTTTCATCAGTAATTCTGCTTTTACCTTTATTTAGTGCAAATTCTAAAGCTGCAGTAAAATTAATGTTTACTGCTGAAGTCCATTCACCAGTTTTACGGAAATGTGGCACTACACAACCACAATTATTCCAATCCCTAGCATCCTCTGGTTCATAACCTGCATTTATAAGCATTTGATAGCCTGCATTATCATTATGAATTGCTGGAAATCCAGTGCCTTTACTTACCAAATGAGTAACTTCCTCTAAAAAGCTGCTTGGACAATCTTGATGAACTCTAACGCTTAGTCCTGGTTGATGGGTTTTTACTCTTTCAGTAGCTTTCAAACACATGTATGAAAGATCATTTGTAGCATCCTTTCCTTCTCTTGTCTTTCCTCCAACTGTGAGATTTTGGAATTGATTGTAACCGGCAAAGAACTCAGCAGTATTTGCAGAAATTGTCCAAACCCACTCAGACAGCTTTATCCAAAGTGCCTCAATAAGCTCTTGAATTTGGTCCTTTGTCATAATTCCTTTATCTATATCAGATTTATAGTACGGATACATAAATTGATCAAACCTTCCAATATTAAGTGCCAGCGGATTTTCAGATATTATTCCACCAATTTGTGTAAACCAAAGGAATTGAATAGCTTCATAAAAAGTTGCAGGAGGATTTTCAGGTATCTTACTGCATATTTCAGCGGTTTTTAAGAGTTCCCCCTTTCTTATATCATCACTCTCTATTTCCGCCATTTCTCTAGCTTTTGAAGCATATCTATTTGCCAGAGTAATAATTCCCTCCGAAGTAATTATAATTGAATTATAAAAGTCTTTCTTTCTCATATCTTCCGCTGAAGTAAGAGAAAGCTTTGATATATGCTCTTTTGCCTCTTTAATAATTCCACCAAAACCTTTTTTAAATAGTACATCTTGATAGTCCGGTGTTATTTCACCAACAGCTTGCCTCCATTTTGAATCATTATCAACTATACCAGTATCAACAGCAACTTTTGCAGTCTCTTTAGGTAATTGAGCTAAAAATGCTTCCTCTAAAGACTTTCCATTCCAATAAGGAAATATATTTTCCCTAACAAATGCTCTTTGTTCATCTGTCATAACATATGGATCTTGAACTCTTTTATCAAAGTTATCCATTTCTCTGTCTACCCATGTCCATGAGAATTCAGGAGTTAAAATACCACATTTTCTAAACTCGCCAGTAGCACCGACAATCAGCTCTCCTTCAAAAATTGTAACCTGAATTTGCTCACAAGTGTCCTTAAAGGCCTTAGCTCTTCTAATAGCAACTGATTTCCCTTCTGTTTTCTTGTGGGACTCTGTCCAAATTCTTGCCCTTTCATAAGAAATTGCTGGCTTTGCATTGATATAATTTTGTCTTGCGGATTCAATTCTTTCTGTAACCATAATTATCTCCTTTCATTTTTACATATTTATGTTATGATATATTTTATACGTTATAACGCATAAACTTTTTAAAATTAATCCAGAATGCATTCTTATAGAAAGCTAAACCATAAGTTAACCTGTTCTTTAATAATAGACCAACTTTCCCCCTGGTTCTCTATATGACACTCTGAATTTAAATTTTAATATTTAATTATATTTCAGTATATTTATATTATAACATACAATGTGCGTTATAGCATATTTTTTTAAAATATAAGATAGCTTTAAGAGAATCTCATCCTTATTCATTCTATGGAACTCTCTGATTTTAACTTGGGAAGCCTAGTCTACTGAATTTGCAAAGAGGATACTTTTGCTTTTTTAGGCTTTGATATATTTCCTGCAAAATCTATTGCTCTTACTTCATAACTAAGCTCTTTAAACTTATCTTTCAAGGGTACCTTATCTATATAACTCGTTACGAGTCCTTCTTTTTTTCCTTTTTTTCCTTTGAATATTCTGTCTACATTAGTAGTAAAAATTAATTTTTTATCTCTATAAACTTCATAACCATATATCCCAATGTTATCACGGGCAGGGTACCAAGAAATTAAAAATTTATTTTCCCCTAACTCTCTAACTTTAACTTTCTTTGGGGGTGTTGGTTTACAATTTTCTAACCGACCACTTTTAACATATTTTAAATAAGTTTCATGGAAACCTTTATTAATATTATTAGGACTATAGTAATGACAATATGCAAAAGTTATAATGTTATCTACATATGGTTTTTCAATTTCCATCTGTCTTATAAATCGATTGAGAGGAGCACTAGACCAATTTAAATGATTATAGGTTTCTGTATTAGCCCAAAATAATAACCCTTTTTTAGTATCTACAGCCTTTCTTAATTCTTTAAACCAGTGATCTACTTCATCTATTTTTAATCCCCCGCCGCCAACGGAATCTTGTGGACAAAATATATCCTCTTTTCCTAAATCTGTATGCTGAAATAAATAGTCCCAGTTTTTTGCATATTCTTCAGCACTTCCATAAATAGAATTCATAAAAGGCGATAACATCAACGGTAATCTATGATTTTTTTCTTTTAAATGTTTTAAATTAATATCAATTGCTTTAGCTAGTACAGAAAAATCATCCTTTGTTTTAAAATTTAAATTATCTACCTCATACATCCAATACCATCCATGAAAAGCATTAGGATATTTGGAATAATATTTAGTATATAATTCATCGGCTATCACATTCCCTCTTTCCATTTGAGCATAAAGCCATACAGGATCTCTAGGTCCTTTTTCCCACCAATCACTATTAAAATTAATGCCTAAAAAAATCTTCATGCCTGTTTTCTCCGCATTTCTAAGACACATGTCAACAATATCTACACCTGGATACTCCATTTGTCCACAAGGAATTTTAGTTGGGTAGATAGTTTTGGTTAAATCACCTTCAGTAATAGAAGTGCCCATAATAACGTAATGCATATTAACTTCTTTTAAATAATTAAATTCACTTTGCCATTTTGAATCATTCCACTTTTCCACCATATCATCTTGAATAAATGACCCATCTGCTATAGGATATTTTTTATTAGGATTCTTACTCTTACATAGGTTTAATATTGTCAACTTATTAGCCATTCTACTAAAGACATCTTTTAAAATCCCCATTATATCTTTTAATTCCTTTCAGAAATTGATGATAACTCATATTTTAAGCTGATAATTTCATTAAAAGATCTGATACTACTTAAATATGCGTGACAAGTTTTAATTATTAATATTATATTTATGTAATAACGTAAAAAGCACCAAGTATAAAAAACTTAGTGCTTTCTTTAATATAAGTCAATTTTCGACCTGGTAACTCTATAATACTCTGGATTAATTTTAATATTTAATTACATTTTGAAATATAACTTCAGTATCATACGGATTACTATAAGTATGACTCTTATTTGGTTTGAATCTTAATGCTGATGGAGCAGCAAGTTCAAAAGTTTGGTCTTCTAAAGTAAGCTTTAAGGTACCTTTTGTTACCACAATATACTCTTCTACTGAACTTTGATGTGGTGTAGAAACATGCTCAGCTCCTGGAAGCAGTTTAATATAAAAATATTCAAATCCTGACATTGGGTTAAAAGGAAATACATCATACAATAACATTTTCCCATCTGACTCATATACCGGTTCTATGTCATCTATTGATACCGCTTCGTAATTATTAGCTTCACTTCCTAATAACTCAGAAAATGAAATACGCAAACCGGTAGAAATCTTCCATAATACCGATATTGTAGGATTTGATTCCCCTCTTTCGATTTGACCTAGCATTGCTTTACTTACTCCAGTTATATTAGATGTTTCTTCTAAAGTCAATTCTCTTTCAAATCGCACTCTTTTCAAAACAGAACCTATATTATATGTTGGATCCTTCAATTTAGATCAGCCTTTCTTAATTTTGTCATTTTTTATCATAAGTATATTATAACATATATTATACATTATAACATACAAAATTTAAAAATTTTTATCCTGTTAATTCAAACTGCTGACAAAATATGTTTGCCAGTAGTTTAGTTAATTACTATAAACAGGATTCTTGGCTTCAGGTGGAGGTTAAATGCCTAAATGGCATTTAACGGGCAGAATTGCCCAGTGGTCGTAGACAAACTCCATCTGAAGCTTAGAAGCCGTTATCCAGGGTCGTAGCGCCACTTATCCCCAACTTTAAGAAAAGCAGAGAGCCCAAATCTCTGATTTGGTGCGAATCGCTTTCACAGAGTGCATTGGGGTGTTAGTGGCGGTAGACATCGGATAAACGGCTTTTCTCATGCCTTTTGTTTATATGCAAGTACACCGTTTTATTCATTTTAAATTCGGTAAGAACCTAGTACTTTAGTAAAGGCATAAAAAATACTCTCAGCCAAATTGGTTGAGAGCCTTTGAATCTTGATAATTAGCAGTTTGAGAACTGTTTTATGTTTTTCTATTTGTGCATGTAAGTAGTAAGAAAGATAAATTTTTTTACTTGTAAAAGCGCATAATCCTAATGCTATCTCTACTTAATATTAGAATATTTAAGTAGTTAGCAATAAAGAACAACTTTATTTGATTGGCCACTTATAGCTCCATAAGCTATGATTTCAATAGATTGATTTCGTACTCCTCGTCTGCAGAGCACTCCATGTTCAGGTTCTAGTAAAACTCCGTTGGCATCGGCTTGACGATCAAATGTATCTAAATAAGTCGTAGCCTCTCCCCTAATAAATGTTCGAATTTCAATTGTTATGGATTCAGACGGCATAAACCCTGACCCCACAATAGACAAAACTTGCCAATCAGGATGAGGACGTGGAACTCCTTTAAAACCGGCTCTAATAACAGGTGCTACTGCTGTTGGACTTGAGTAAGGATAGTCCCAATAGTAAGGTCTTGGTCTTTTATACGGCTGGCACATCGGCTTACATTCATAAGAAGCCCATCCCTCAGCTTCGCAATCCTGCACACAATCTTCATAGCTATAACGTGTTGTTGGACCTGAATAGGAATAAGGACAACGGTATTGCCATTGACTCCAAGGTGAAAATGGATGATAATACAAAGTCAATCACTCCTTATCTTACTCTTACTTATTTATAGTTATTAGAACTGATTATAAAAATCTAACAACTAATTTATCTTATGTTTATATAGAACAAATTGTTACTTTTCTCTAAGTGGATTGACCCCTTTATTTTTATCCTTTTGACATCTTATAATTTCCTTTACAATCAAATTGTTCTTTCCATGCTTTTTCTGCTAAAGGCTTAAAATCTTCCGCTATTTCATCTAGTTTTCTTTGAAAATCCTTATCCTCTATCATCATTCTTGCACCTTCATCTGTAGGTTTTGCTCCCGTTTTTTCTACTACTTCTCTAACTACATTAGTATTATCTATCATCATGCATGGCATCAATAAATTTTCATTATAGGGCTGTCTGCTTCTCAACTCTTTAAAGAAATCCGATTTGAACACATCTATAAGCTTCTTATCTTTTAGGTTATCTACTGCAAAATGCGCAAAAATGCATGGCTCTACATCTTCATGAGAGTTAATGTGACAATAAAATTTGCCTGCTATACATCCTCCTACATATGGTGCATCATTAAAGAAATCTATCATGAAATAAGGTTTATCATTTCTCATTTGTCTAACTCTTTCCCCTAATTTCAATCTTTGTTCAGCTGTAAGCATTAAATTTACATCTGGATCTTTTCCTACAGGCATATACATAAAATACCAGCCCATTTTTGCTCCTTTTTCTATAAGCATATCTATGAACTCATTTGATGCTACAATATCAACATTTTCTCTGCTTGTAGCTGAGGATACTCCAAAAAGAACTCCTCTTTCTCTTAAAAGATCCATAGCATGCATAACCTTTTTAAATACACCTTTTCCCCTTCTCTTATCAGTATCCTCCTCAAAACCTTCAAGAGAAAACATAGGTATTACATTACCTAAGGCTTTAACTTTATCTGCTAAAGCTTCATCAAATAAGGTGCCATTTGTAAAGGCTATAAACATACACTCATTATGCTTTTCATATATATCTAACATATATTCAGTGAAAAAAGGCTCCCCTCCTAAAATTGTAAAATAATATATTCCAAGTTCTTTTGCTTCTTTAATAATTCTATCTAGTTCTTCATATGGTATATCATCTTCTTTACTATAACTAGCAGCATAACAACCTGTACATCTTAAATTACACCTCATAGAAGGACTTATCAAAAGTGTAAATGGTGTCTTTATTCCTGTTTCTTCAAAATACCTACCCCTTTTAGGTATGCCATACCATACAGCATTAGCAAAAAAATTTGTAAACAGCTTTTGTATACATTTTTTATCTGCATTTTTTAAAATATCCGTAACAAACTGATTAGTAGGAAGATTATTATGGTACTTATCTTCTACAAATTTCACCCATTCTAAGTTTTCCTTATCTTTGTAAACTGTCTTTTTAATTAATTCAAATAATTTATCAGCATTTTCTTCGGGATTCTTTCTCAGTAATTCTGACCCAGCTTTAACTAGGGTATCCTTAGCTTTTCTTTCTAAGATATCTCTTACTTTCATACGAATTCCCCCTAGAATATAATACATTTATTTATATATGTCTATTAATTGATTTTTTAAATTATACATATGTATTTTAAACTGTATATAATCTTAGAAGCAAATTCGCCAAAAATGTGATGAGCTTCACCACATTTTACTGAACCTTTTCGTCTCCTATTTGTTTATTAGTTCTAAAACCTTATTTTCATCTAGCTTTGCCCGTCTTTTGTTCAATAACATATGAGCTTTTGCTTAGTTAAAAGACGTTTAACATAAATTTAATATTCTACATATTTTATCTTAAAACATCCTGTGATATACTAGTTCAGTATGAAATCATTATAGAGGGTGGTAAGATGCAAAAAATTGATTACAAAAAACTTGCGCTGGACTTAGTATTTTTAATAACTGGATGCATATTATGCGCATTTTCAACTACTTCAATTTTAAAACCAGCTGGTTTAATCACTGGAGGAATTACTGGTATATCAATCATAACGGACAAGTTAATACACATAAGGTATACCTACATTTACTATGCGCTATCAATATTGGTGCTTACTATCGCATGGTTAACCCTTGGAAAAAGAGAAGGATTTAAAATAATGACTGTATCTCTATTTTTCCCAATAATTCTAATTATCTTTGATAAGTTGCACATTTCTTTTATACACAATGACTTAATGCTAGCCTCAGTTTACTACGGAATAATAAGTGGACTAGGTTGTGGACTTATATTAAAAAGAGGATTTTCTTTCGGTGGAACTGACACTTTAGCGAAAATCTTTCACCATAAACTTTTCCCTTTTATTGGTATTAGTGAGATTTTGCTTGGTATTGATGGTGCAATAATTATATCTTCAGCCATTATTTATGGTATGAATATAGCCTTGTACGCAGTTATTTCTCAGATAATACTTATGAAAGCAATAGATACAGTCCTTTTTGGATTCGGCTCTAAAAAGGTTCAAATAGAAATAATAAGTGAAAAACATGAGGAGATAACAAATTATATACTTCATGAAATAAAAAGAGGTGTTAGTACCTATCAAATTAAGGGTGGCTATATGAATCTAACCCGAACTAAGTTAGTTACAATTTGCTCTCCACGTGAATCTATGTTAATCAAAAGATTTATAGCCCACAGGGATGCAAACGCCTTTGTAAATGTTGCTCCTGTTATATCTGTTTGGGGCAAGGGATCTGGCTTTGATAGTCTTATTGATGATGTTTAAAATTCCTTTCTTTCTTATTTCATAATACTCTTATATTAAAAAAGCAGATATAAGAATCATTTAATTCTTATACCTGCTTTTTATTGAGGTATTTTCTACTCCTAGTAAATATTCAGTCAAATAAAGATTTCACTTTATTGCGATTTAAACCTTCATTATCCAATTTTATAAATTATTCTTTCACCATACCCTACTACAACATTTATATATCCTTGAAGCATCTTATCAGTTTCGCAATCACCAGTATCCACTAGAAATTCCTTACCTTCAAGTGAATATATCTTTTGTTTTACTGCTACTACAATTATATTTTCTTTACCTGCTTTTTCTATTACTCTAGGACTAATTTGCTGATTACCTCTTCCAAATATATATCCCTGTCCACCAATTGGAGTAACAATAACTTTAAAAGGCTTATCAGTGATTATGTTTAAGATTTGCTCTTCCATTGCATCAAGTTGAATAACTTTTTTATTATAGATAACATCTATCCCAAGCAATGTATATGGAAGATTGAGTTTTTTCATAATTGGAACTGTTGTACTACCTGGGCCGATTAGATAATAAATATCCTCCTGCATATTATCTATTATATCTACAGCAATGGCCTCCTTTGATACTTCCTCATTTAAAATAGCTCCACATTTCAGCCCTTGCAAAAACTTTTTACTTGAAGGTACTTTTAAATATCCAAAAAGTTTTGCGGTAACTATGCCTTGTCTAAAAGCTTCTTCATCAATATCCATAACTTCTACATCCTGTACTTTTCGAATTTTATTTTGTAGATATTGCAGTGCTAATTCTCCGGACTTAGATGGTGTAGCTCCGTATACAGCAGAATGCATTTTAACTCCAGTGGGGATTCCTATAACTACAAGATTAGTACCTACCGCCTTATAAATATCTCTTGCAGTTCCATCACCACCTGCAAATAATAGCAAATCCACATTCTCCTCAAGCAATTTTTTAGCGGCACTAATAGTATCCTGTCGCGTTGTTTTATCAGAAGATATATTACCTATTAGTTTCACTTTAAAGCCCAGCTCTTCTGCTTCAACTCCACCCATTTCACCTGAAAGAGTTAAAATTTCAATCTCATTCTTGAGTATTAATAATTCCTTTAATGCCTTTATTGCTTTTTCTGGAGCCTCGGGAATAGCCCCAAGCTTTATAGCTTTTTCAACAGTTTCTGCCTCGTCTGTTCCTTTGAGGCCAACTCTTCCTCCCATCCCTGCGATTGGATTTATAATTAATCCTACTTTTTTTATAGCACTCATCTTTACTATCTATCACTTTCTGTTTGCACTCTGTGAAAGCGATTCGCACCAAATCGAAGATTTGGGCTCTCTGTCTTTTTCAAATACATTCTCCAGGTTGGCACCCATTTTTCAGGATCCTCAAATTCTGAATCATCTATTTTATGGACAACACTATTGTGTGGAGCATTTTTAAGGATTTCTGGCTCCTCATAGGCTTCTCTTGAAATCTCAGCTAATACATTAATATATTCATCAAGATCTTCTTTTGAATATGATTCTGTAGGCTCAAGAGTAAATGGTTGTGGCACAATGTATGGATGGTGACTAGTCCAATAGTGCAGCCCAAAATCAAACATTCTATTTTGAACATTTTCTGTTGTGATACCAGTATCCTCTGTGAGTTTTTGCCAACTGTATCTAACCTGTTCAATTCTTTGTTTTCCTTCAATAAATGGAGCACTTGCCCCTTTGATTTGAAGAACCTTTTTAAATAAATAGTTGTTATTAAGCACCGCAATCTTTGCAACCTCATATAGTCCTTCAGCACCAAGACTCATAATCCATGAATATGTCCTTAAAGCTACCTGCGGCACTCCATAAAATGCCCTTACCTTACCTATGCTGTTTGGTAGGTCATAGTTTAAGAAATAACTGTCATCTTTTAAATCAACTAATGGAACAGGTAAGAACTGCTCAAATTCCTTTGTCACTCCAACTGCTCCACAAGCTGGACCTCCACAGCCATGTGGACTTGAAAAAGTCTTGTGTAAATTAAAGAAACACATGTCAAAACCTGCTTCTTTTGCTCTTGTTACACCTAATAATCCATTAGCATTAGCTTGATCATAGCAACATACTCCACCGGCTTCATGTACAAGCCTTGTAAATTCTTTTATTCTATGATTATATACTCCTGTATCTTCAGGATTTGCAACTATAAGCCCTGCTGTTCTTTCTGAAATTGCATGCTTAAGTGCTTCTATATCTGGATATCCTTCCTCATCAGGGTAGATTGTTATTATTTTATAGCCTTTTAAAGCTGCTGCTGCAGCATCTGATGGATGTGAATAGATTGTTGTTATAACCTCATCTCTTTTATTATCTTCACCAGCAAAGGCATGCTTAGCCTTCATAACTGATGCCATAGTCATAATTGCTTGGCTTCCACCACCTGGTTGAAATGAAAATCTATCCATACCAGAAATTTCTCTCATTATATGATCTAGTTTATACATTATTTCAAGGATTCCCTGAACAGTGCTCTCCTCCTGTAATGGATGAAGTTCTGTAACCTTTGGCATTCTAGCTAATTGCTCATTTACTTTAGGACTGTACTTCATAGTACAAGTTCCCTGGCCTATTTCCACATTAAGATCTGCACCGAGGGTTTCCTGTGATAATCTAAGATAATGTCTTAAAACTCTTACCTGTGAAATTTCAGGTAAGTTTACTAAACTTTCTCTTTTCATGTTTTCAGGAATTTTTGATAAACCATCTCCAATTGCAGACACTATTTCTTTCTCTGCTTTTGGTATAAGTACTCCTCTTTCGCCACTCTTGCTAAGCTCAAATATTATTGGCTCATCCCATTTTGCCTGATGAAACTTTCTTAGTGTATTGCTTCTATCAATTCTTTTCATTACAATACTCCCTTCCTAAAAATATAACTACTATTCTTCAACAATTTCCTTTATAGCACCTACAAGTCTGTCTATATCTCTCTTTGAATGAATTTCAGTTACACAATACAAAGCAGCTTGACCTAAGGCTGGGAACTTCTTTGAAAGATCCAAGCCTCCAAATATTCCTTTATTGAGAAGCTTATTATTTATTTCTTTAACTGTTTTTCCAGTTTTATTAAAATCAACAACAAATTCTTTAAAAGATACTGAAGTAAATAATGACCCTGTTACATTCTTAATATTATTTAATTCCTTTATTGCATATTGGGATTTCTGCATTATTGTCTGGCCTAATTCTTCCATTCCCTTAGGTCCCATTAAGGATAGATAAACACCTGCAGTTATGCCCCAAATGGCTGTTTGTGTACCTACATATTCCTTTCCACCTTCTCTTAATGCAAAGGAAGTTCTTTCATAGGCAACATCACCAAAACTATATTCTCCTGGGACTATTGTTGGAGCCATACCAAATAAACGGGAAGGAAACTCCATTACATATTTTTCCTCATCTCTAGTTGCAATAAATCCTGATTGGCCACCACCATAATTCATATGAATTCCAAGTGGCTGCAAGTCTCCACACACTATATCCGCACCATATTTGCTAGGTGGCATAAGAATTCCAAGGGAACTTGGATCAACACCAACAATACTAATTGCTCCAGCTTCATGTGCTTTTCTTGATATTTCTGCTCCTGCATCTTCTATAAATCCTAGGAAAGATGGATTTTCAAAATAAACAGCAGCAGTATCTTGTGATAACTTATTTTCAAGGTCAGTTAAATTCATCTGTCCTGTTTTAGAATGAAAATCCACAAGTATGCATTTAATTTGTGGTGCACAATAATTTTTTATAATAAGTAATTTATCCGCATCAATTGTTCCTGCAATTAAAACTTCATTTCTTCCTGTTATTCTGGATGCCATTCTAATAGAGGTTGCAGCTGCTTGTGCCCAATCAAAAGTAGGAACATTTACAACATCCATATCAACAAGCTCAGCTACAAGACTTTGATATTCAAAAAGTGTTTGGAATCTACCATGATCTTCGTAGGGTTCACCACCATATGCAGTTAAAAACTCAGATCTTGAATTAATTTCATCGCACACAGATGGAACATAATGCTGCCAGCATCCAGCACCTAAAAAATTCAAGTTTTCACTGCAGGTTTTATTTTTTCCGATTATACCCTCAACATGTCTTTTTAACTCATATTCTGAATGATAACATTCAAGCAGTTCCATATTACCTTTTAATTTCAATTCCTCTGGTATTTCATCGTGAAGGTCTTCAAGATTTTCAAGACCAATTTCTCTTAACATTTCTTTTTGTACTTCTATACTTGAATTAGGTATATAAGGATGATTTTTATATCCTTTAATAGACATATTTTTTACCCCCTAACTAAATTTTATTTTTATCAGATGACTACCAGTTCTAATACTTCCATCTGATTCAACTTTCACTTCATTACCTATGCTAGACCACCACCATCAACTACAAGAGCAGCTCCTGTAATCCATGTAGAGAGATCACTTGCAAAAAACAATACTGCATTAGCAATATCTCTTGGAGTTCCAAGCCTTTCAAGTGGTCTTCCTGCTGCTGATAATTTCAAGAATTCTTCATCATCAATTCCAAGCTGACGTCCCTCATCCCTTAATAATGGTGTATTAGTATCGCCAGGATTAATGCTATTTACTCTTATATTTTGCTTTCCATGGTCTATTGCCATTGCCCTAGTTAAATTAACAATTCCACCCTTTGCAGCACAATAAGCGGCAGCATCATCTCCACCTTTTAGTCCCCAGCCTGAGCCAGTATTTATAATGCTTCCACCGCCGCCCTCAGCCATTACTGGAATTACATATTTGGACATTAAATAGGCACCCTTTAAAGTAACGTCAACTACAAAGTCCCACTCTGACTCTTCAAGATCAACTACAGTCTTTCTTTTTGTTACTCCTGCATTATTAAATAGAATATCAATTCTTCCATACTTATCCTTAATAATATTTACAGCTCTTTCACAATCTTCTCTTGATACAACATTATTTTTTATGAAAAAAGCTTGCCCTCCATTTTTAATTATTTCTTCCTCTGCTTTTTTTCCAAGTTCTTCGTTAATATCAAGGATAGCAACCTTTGCTCCGTATTCAGCTAAAAGTTCACAAGTTGCACGGCCAATTCCTGATGCTCCTCCTGTTACCACTGCAACTTTTCCTTCTAATGAAAGTACATCTTTGTCTCTAAACATAGTAAAACCCCCCATTATTTTTATTGTGATGCTAATATTCTTATGAATATAAAATTCTCATCTTTATTTTATATTCACCATAAAGAAGATTTATTTTATAAACTAATCCTACATAACTCTAAAGCAAAATTTGTGCCAAACATTTCCAGAGGTTTTATTAGCTATTATCAATATTAATTCATTTTACATTTTACTTTTTTGCCATATTTGGCAATACAAGTGACAACTATAAGCAAATCTAAAATAAAAACTGACTTGTATGTACAGGTGTTCAATGAACACTCATTTACATACAAGTCAGTTAAAACATTCTATTTATTTAGATTCCTTATTTATCTCGTCCATTGAGAAATCTACTTCCATTAAAGGCACTACCTTTGTTTTCTTGACAATCTTATATCCTATCCAAGCTAAAATAAATATTGGTACACCTACATAGTTAAATATAACACTTACCCAGTCTATCTTATCACCTGTAAAAGCACTTAAATTCATACCGCAAATTACTAATACTGTGAGTACTCCTGCTACTATCGGTCCAAACGGATACCACTTAGCCTTAAACTTAAGATCCTCAAGCTTGCAACCTTGTGCGATATATGCCTTTCTAAATCTATAATGACAGGCTGAAATTCCAATCCAGGTTATAAAACCAGCTACACCAGTTACTGAAACTAGGAATGTATATATAGTTCCATCACCTACAAAGGATGAAAGAAAGCAAAGTGTACCTACAAGTGTTGTGAACATTAGTGCATATACAGGAACTCCTTTAGGACTTACTTTTGCAAACATCTTAGGAGCTTTACCATTTTTAGCCATAGAATATAGAATTCTAGTTGAAGCATACAGTCCTGAGTTACCTGCTGATAAAACAGAAGTAAGAATTACTGCATTCATAAGCGATGCAGCAAAGGCTATTCCTGTCTTTTGAAATACCAGTGTGAAAGGTGAAATTGCAACGTCTTGAATGGCACCGCTCTTTAATAAGTTAGGCTCTGTCCATGGGATTAAAAAACCTATAACTATAATAGCGCCTATATAGAATAATAATATTCGCCAAAATACATTTTTTATAGCCTTCGGAACATTTACTTCTGGATTTTCAGACTCTCCTGTAGCAATACCAACAAGTTCAGTTCCCTGGAAAGAAAATCCCGCTGTAAAAAATGCTATACATATAGCTGCTGCACCACCTATAAAAGGACCGGTATTGCCTTTGCCATCTGAAACCACCCAATTTGAGAATCCAGGAGATGTACCTCCTAGAATACCTACTATCATAAGTACGCCTACTACAAGGAATATAATTACCGTTGCAACCTTTATTCCTGCAAACCAGTATTCTGCCTCACCGAAGGACCTTGCTGAAAGAACATTAAGTGTAAATAAAATTGCTAAAAACAGAATACTCCAATACAAACCTGGAATGTTTGGAAACCAAAATTTCATAATAAGTGCACTGGCTGCCAGCTCTGCTGCTACTGTTGTAGACCAGCTAATCCAATAGTTCCAACCAAGGGCAAAACCAAGGGCTGGATCTATAAATTTTGTAGCATAAGTTTCAAAAGAACCTGAACTTGGAATAAGTGTTGCCATTTCTCCAAGAGATTGCATCATAAAATACACAAGCATACCCATAACAGCAAATGCAAGCAGTGCACCACCTGGCCCAGCTGAGCTTACAGCATTACCACAAGCAAGAAAAAGCCCTGTTCCAATTGCACCTCCAATTGCTATCATGTTAAGATGCCTTGCTTGTAGACTACGACGAAGTCCCCCATCTCTTTTCTCAGTATTTCTTATCTGCAGACTACCATGAAGCTTATTACTAGGTCCCTCAATATTGCTCATTTTTTTCCCCCTTATCTTTATTAATTATTTTAATCGCTTGCGCAATTACGCAAACGTTGGTTTACCTAACTTTGAGTTCTTAGTAAATATAGACCTTTATCCAAGTTCCATTTTTTGTTATAATATATAACATGTCCCATATATGTTTGATTTATATATATGACATATGTAGCAAAATTCATACCAAATAAATTCTATTTTTTTTTACTAATTTACTATTCAATTGATTTTCTTTTTAGGATACTCTCGCCATTTTTGTCATAGAGATTGCCAAAATTTTGCTTTTAGGAGGGGGTTTTATGGATTTCTTTAAAAAGGCTAAACCGACTATAGAAAAATTACTTAACATTCTTTCTACTTCGCTTAATGTTGAATCAGCAATTATTGATGATGACTTTAATCTAATAATATCTACAAAAAATTATTTAAAATATAAAGGCCTAGAAGTACATAGTCCATCTATCAAAAAAGTGCTTTCAAATGGACGTACTTTAGTTAACAAACCGGGGCACATGCTCGAATGTAATGGTTGTAGATTTGACAATAAATGCCCATCTACAATTGAAATTTTAAATACAATAAAATATAAAGATAACCCTATAGGAGTCCTTTGCTTAACTTCCTTCACCAAAGAAGGTCGAATGAAATTAACTGATAATATCAATATTTATATTGATATCATAAATGAGATCTCTGATTTGATAGAAAGCCTTTTTATAAATGATTATCAATACACGGAATTTGATTATACAAACTCATTATTAAATTCCACAGCAGATATACCTAGTGATACAGAATCTAATGATCACTTGAATAAAATAAAAGGAATAAGTAGTGATATACAAAAGCTTAAAGAAAGAATTAGTAAGATAGCAAATAGTTCATCTACCGTTCTAATAACAGGAGAAACAGGTACAGGAAAAGAACTATTTGCAAAAGCAATTCATTACACAAGCAAACGAGCAAATTCTCCTTTTATATCGATTAATTGTGCAAGCATCCCTGAAAACTTATTTGAAAGCGAGCTATTTGGCTATGATGAAGGAGCTTTTACAGGGGCAAGAAAAGGTGGGAAACCTGGTCGATTTGAATTGGCACAGGGAGGTACAATCTTCCTAGACGAAATAGGTGAAATGCCTTTATATACACAGGCAAAATTATTAAGAGTACTTCAGGAGCATACAATTTACCGTGTAGGCGGAATACGTCCAATCAATATAGATGCTAGAGTAATAGCCGCTACTAATCAAAATATTGAGAATATGATTAGTAAAAAAGAATTTAGAGCTGATTTATATTACAGGATAAATGTAATTCCTTTTAATATATGTCCCCTTCGTTATAGGAAAAATGATATTGAGCTATTGTCAATCCATTTTCTAGAGAAATATAATAAAAAACTAGATAAGAACATTGAAGGTTTCTCCTCCAAAACTCTTGACTTTCTTAAAGCTTACGATTGGCCAGGCAATGTCAGAGAACTTGAAAATGCTATCGAGTATGCAGTAAATGTTGAGACAAATAATATTATTACCCCAAGCAGCCTTACAGAAAAAATTACTATGAATTCTAATACTAACAATTTAAATATAAAGCCTAAAATAAAAAATGTTGAGTTTCAAATTATAAAAAATACTTTAGATAAATATGGATGGGATGCTAGTGGTAAAACCTTAGCAGCAAAAGAACTGGGCATTGGTCTTAGAACCTTATACAGAAAAGTTAATTTATATGCTATGCAAAATAAATAATTAGCTTAATATCATTATACTAGTCCTAAAACCTCATCATACAAATTTCCTATATCCATTATAACATCATTAGCCCTAATCTTTTTAGCATTCAATATCTCTATCTTTTAATCTAAAAGAACCCTTGATTTTGCAAATCAAGGGTTCAATTTAGAATGTAAAATAATATTCTTCTTAATTTTAGTTAGCTGCATTTCCCATTACTTCTTTGTAATTTTCTTTTGTTACTACCTTAGCATCAACAGCTGTTTCCATTGGAATGTCCTTACCATTTAATATTTTATCCATCATAAGTTTCGCAGAATTTCCACCTACATCGTCAGATGAGAAGTAAGTAGCTGCTTTCATAGCTGAATAACTTTTCTTAAATTCATCCTTTGCTAAATAAGCACCTAGACCTATTACACAAGACTCTTTGTCTAAACCAGCTTGTTCTAAGGCTCTTGTAGCACCAACTGCTCCTTCTTCATTAGCAGTCATTATCATCCATTTCTTAACATCTGGATGTGCAGTAAAGATGGCTGCTGCTGCACTGAAGCCCTTATCTGTTTGTCCATCATAGTCGGCTTTAAAAATCTTTGAATCTGGATAGCTTGGAAGTATCTCTTTAAATTTATCAAGTTCACCCTTAGTTCTTGGTACACAACTTGATACAGTATCCATTGTCAATAATAGAACTCCTGCTTTACTATCTTTATCTAATCCGTTTTGTTTAGCATAATTAGCCATCCATTCTCCGTTTGTTTGACCGATTTTATATGCATTTATACCAACCCATGGTGCTAACTTTTTACCACTCTCATCTTGAAGAGCGTCATCAGCTGCAATAACTGGTATGTTTGCGGCTTTTAATTTATCTACAGTAACCTTTGACAACTTTTGATCAGGTATACAAGTTATAACACCATCTACTTTTTGAGCAATGACATTGTCAATTGCCTGTAAATAAGTATCTGGATTCATTTTTGCGTCAATAAACTGGAATTCACTTGCTCCCATTGATTTAGCCATTTTTTCAGCTGCTTTACCTTCGTCTATGAACCATACTTGGTCACCAGCTTTGTAAATACCTGCTATTACTACTTTTTTCTTTCCTCCAGAGCTCTCACCTGAAGAATTACTAGTAGATTGACTTGATCCACAGCCTACAAACATGGAACCTACCAGTAGAGTACTTATTAACATACCCAAAACCTTTTTTTTCATAATAAAATCCTCCCTTTTATTTTTAAAAATTATTAACTAATTTAAAACCTACTTTTTACTTTCTACATTGCGGCGCTATTTTCTGTAGTTGCTGCCATACTTTGAGCTAATAATTTCTTCTCTCTATTTCTCTTTCTTATATAGTCAAAGGCTAAAGCTATAACTAAAAGTAGACCTCTTGCAACAAACTGCCAGAATACTGGAACGTTGAGCATAATTAAACCTGTGTTAAAACCTTGAAGTATTAGAACACCTAGTACTGTACCGAGTATGGTACCAACACCACCACTAAATGCAGTTCCACCTAAAACAGCGGCAGTAATTGCATCAAATTCAAGTCCGTTAGCAGCAGCCGGTTGTCCTGAACTCATACGGGCTGCTAGTATAAATCCACCTAAAGTTGATAGAGCTCCTGTAATCATGAATAAGGTAGTTGTAATCTTTTGAGGATTCAAACCAGCAAGTCTTGCTGCTTCTTTATTTCCACCTACAACATAAACGCTTCTTCCAAATCTTGTTTTTGCAAGTACAATTCCGAATACAATAAAGGCTAGTATTAGTATAATTACAGGTATCGGAATCCCTAACAATCTGTTTTTACCAAAATCAATTACACTTTGATTAGATATATAAACAGGCTTACCATCGCAAATTATATAAGCAAAACCTCTTATTATAGACATGGTTGCTAAGGTTGCTATAAAGGGCTCTAGTTTTACCTTATTTACACCTAAAGCATTAATATAACCTATAATAGCTCCTGCAATGATTACCACTACTATAGTTATAAAAAGATTAAATCCTTTAGAGAGTAAAACTGCAGATAAAACACTGGCAAAAGCTGCTACTGACCCTGCTGATAAGTCAACCATTCCAGCAATAATCAGGTAGGTTTCACCTATTGCTACAAGCCCTGTTAGGGATGCAGCTATTAATATATTCATCATATTTGCGCTGCTGAAATAATTCTTATTAAAAAAGGAGAAAACTAAAACTATTACTACTAATGCCATCATAAGACCTATCTTATCGTGCGGTATCCTGCTCATAAACTTTTTATTACTTTTACTCATATTACTTTCCACCTTCCTCTAACATTGCATACTCAAGTAATTTATCTTCTGTTGCATCCTTTCTATCAACTTCCCCAGTTATTTTCCCAGATTTCATGACAATAATTCTGTCACTTAACCCTATAACTTCAGGCAATTCAGAGGATATCAGTATAACGCCCATTCCCTCTCTTGCAAAATCATTTATCAGCTTATAAAATTCAGACTTAGCTCCAATATCTATCCCCTTCGTAGGTTCGTCCAAAATGAGAATTTTAGGATTAGTTGCAAGCCACCTTGCCACAATTGTCTTCTGCTGATTACCTCCACTTAACTCAACTATCTTTTTCTCAGCCGTTGGTGTTTTAACATTAAACTTTTTTATGCCATCCTCTGCAATAGTATCCTCACTCTTTTTATTTATAAATCCTAATTTATTTATTATCTTATCTAATATTGATATACTGATATTTTCACCTACGCTCATGTTAGGTAATATTCCCTGGGTTTTTCTATCTTCCGGAACTAACACTATTCCTTCTCTCATGGCCTCCTTAGGAGACTTACATATAACAGAATTATTCTCCAGGAGGATTTCTCCTGACTTTAATGTATCTGCTCCTATTATAGCTCTCATGATTTCAGTTCTTCCTGATCCAACTAAACCTGAAAATCCTAAAATTTCTCCCCTTTTGAGTTCAAAGGAAATGTCTTTCACATAATTTGAAGTTAGATTTCTAACCTGAAGTAAAGTCTCTCCAATATTCTTTTTCCTATCTAAATTATTAAATATATCTCCTAAATCTCTTCCAACCATCATCTTTATTAGTTCTTTTTGTGATACCTCACCCTTATTTACCATAGCCACAAACTTACCATCTTTAAAAATTGCTATTTTATCAGCTAATTGGTCTAACTCTTTCATTCTGTGTGATACATATATAATGATCTTATTTTCTTTTTTAAGCTTTTCTATTGTTTTAAAGAGAATTTCTATTTCACTATCACATAAACTTGCAGTAGGTTCATCAAAAGCAATTACTTTTAGCTCCCTGCTGTATGCTTTCATTATTTCCACCATTTGTTGATGAGCAATGCTGATATCTTTAACTTTACTAGTAGGGTCTATTGGTAATCCGAATTCATCGATTATTTCCTGTGCTCTAGAGTATAATTCCTTATTATCAATTAACCCATTTTTCCCTACTGGCAGCCTTCCTATAAAAATATTTTCTGCAACACTTAGTTCCATAAGAATTTGTCTTTCCTGATATATTACACTTATACCTTCGTCTATAGCCTCCTTTGGATTGTTAAAATGTTTTACTTCTCCATTAAGTAGATATTCACCACTAGTTGGTTGATAATCACCATTTAAGGTTTTTAAAAGAGTTGATTTTCCAGCTCCATTTTCTCCTAAAAAAGCTAACACTTCTCCACTTTTAACCTTAAAACTCACATTATCCAAAGCTTTAACACCAGGAAAATATTTAGTTATATTTCTGAACTCTAACACATTGTCCATGTTTTTCACCTCTATTTAGTAAGATAACTAAATTTTCTGCAATCTTTAATTTCATTATAATGTAATCGTTATCTTAATAGAGTTTCAAATATTAACCTTTTTTTATTAAATATTAACTTCCACTAATAAACTTAATTGTAAAACTTCTATAAGGATAATTTTGATGTTATAATTTACTGGGGTGATAGGATGAAGATAATAAAAATTAAAAAAATTCGAAACAGAATTACTATATACTTTTCAGTTATTATACTTGCATTAACTTTAGCTATAACTACATCTATAAGCTCCATATATTCACGTGAAATAATTAAACAATACAATAACGTTGCAATGGAAAAGATGACTGTAATATCTAAAATGCTTAATGAGAATTTAGATTTAATAAGACATGACTCTTACATGATTCAAAATGATAAAAATATTTATGATTATATGTCTAAAATTAATAGTAAACCTGACAATACAGTAGATAAGACTGAGTTTTTAAATTCTTTGTCTCAGTATTGTAAATGGAGTAATTATATTATTTCAGTTATCCCATTAACACTTGATAAAAAAATAATAGACCCTCTTTATTCAATGTCCCCATACAACAATATAATTTACAGTAATAAGGAATTGGACAACTTTATTGAAAGTGGTTATTCAAATAAATTTTCTCTACCTAATACTTTTCCTTTAAATTATACTGATCCTGACTATGATAAAAAAACAACTATAACCTATTTTTCTAGGTACTTAGATAAAAAAACTTACGCCCCTATAGGTTATCTTATGTTAAATGTTAAAAAGAAAAGTTTATTTGCCAATATTGACGCCTATTGTACCGGTGTTTTTGATAGTGCTTTCATAGTAGATAGAAATGGGAACCTTATATATAAGATAGGAGAATTGGCTTATGATAAGAGTATGTTTGAAAAGGTTAACAGCAATAATATAAAAATAAACAATAAAACTTATATTGAATTCAACAGTATAATAGAGACTTATCCTGATTGGAGAGTCATAGGATTAATATCTTTAGAATCCTTAACTAAAAATTTAAATATTATTACTAATTTAGTTTATTCTATTGGTATTTTCAGTATTATAGTAGTAATTTTTATGAGCTATATTACTTCAAGAAAGATAACAGATCCTATTTATGATATAACTGAGGCCATGAATATGTTTGAAGAAGGCCACTGGCCGGATAAGCTTGAATCCAAAACTGAGGACGAGCTTAAATACCTCGTTAACAGCTTTAATAAAATGGTGAATAATATAAAAAACTTAATTGAGCAGATTTATAAAGAAGAAGAAGAAAATAAAAAACTGGCAGTAGAATCCATGAAAACTCAATTAGATTTGCTGCAGTCTCAAATAAATCCTCATTTCATACATAATACATTAAATACAATAAATTATTTAGCTATGAAAAATAATCAAGTTGAAATACGAGAAATGATTCAATCTTTCAATATGCTATTAAGACAAAGTATATCCACAAATAAAAAGCTTATAACCATAAAAGAAGAGCTTATATGTGTAGAAAATTATTTAAACATACAAAAATACAGATACGGCGATATAATTAAATTAGTATATAACATACCAAAGGAAGTGGAGACATGCTTAATACCAAAACTTATACTTCAACCTCTTGTAGAAAACTCCCTTTATCATGGAATCGTACCTAAAGGTTTCTGCGGTACTATTAGAATAGATATACTTCCAGAAAAGGATTTCATAAATATAAGAATAATAGATGATGGAGTGGGAATGGGAAAATCTAAAGCTCCCCATAGTGGTTTTAATGGTATTAGTTTAAATAATGTAAGTGAAAGGCTTAGACTATACTTTGGAAATGAATATAAACTAAATATATACAGCAAAAGTGGTATAGGAACTTGCATTGAGTTCAACATACCTTATATCTATTAAAGACTTTGAAGGGAAGGATATGTATGTATAGAGTAATGGTTGTAGATGATGAAATACCTGCAAGAGAAATTCTCTCTTGTATTATAAATTGGGAAAGCACAGATTTTAGAATAGTCTATAATGCATCCAATGGCAGAGAAGCCTTAGAAAACTATATCCAAGTAAAACCTGACCTTATAATTACAGATATACAAATGCCTATTATGAATGGATTGGATTTAATAGAAGAAATTCAAAAGATAAATAAAAAGCAAAGGTTCTTAATACTAAGCTGTTATGAGGATTTTACCTATGCTCAAAGAGCTATGAAAATGGGAGTAACAGATTATTTAGTTAAGGACCTAATATGTCCTAATGATTTGTACAGCATACTTTCCAAAACAAAAAGTGAGCTAGAAAGTATAAAAAACATAAGCCTCCAAGAAAATTCTTTCAAGAAAGAGGACAATCTATTAATTTTATTAAAAGATCATAAGGATATAGCCTTAAGAAAGCTTATCTTTAACTATTTAGATGAAGAAAAGTGTCATAAAATTATCCAGGATTTTAATCTTAACTTAAAGGGAAAGCTTTATGCCCTATTTTTAATACAAATAGATAACTTCTTTAAATACTTAGAGGATGAAAACTTTTATGTTAATAACCTTAAAGAAATTGTTAATACTGTTACTGGAGTAATAGAAGAGTCCAAAGCTGGAGAATGTTTTTATAACGACAATGGTGAATTTACTGCTATTATACAGCTCACTCCTACTAACAGTGAGGCTGACATAATAAATGAATGTTACTCTTTAGCTGAAGAAATAAAAAGAAAAGTTTGCAGCATAAATGACATCAGTTTAACTATAAGTATAAGCTCCACCTTTAAAAAACTTACTGGAATAAAGAAATACTCTGATGAAGTATTTAAACTTTCTAAAATGAAGGTATTTTTAGGAATGGGAAAAATAATTTTAAATAATACTTTTGTTGCCAATCTAAATTTAGATACCAGTATATTAAGTAGACGAATTGCTGATATAGGTAAAGCTCTTGAAGAAGATAATGTAAATATGCTCAAATATGAAATAACCTACTTGTATAATAAAGATATGAGAGGCTTTATGCAGCTTAACTACCTTAACTACATTAATTCCTCCCTTTTGGATTTAATAGTGAAAACCTGTAATAAATACAGCATAAGTTATGTAGATATTTTTTCATCTTCTTATATACCTATTGAATCTTTATCCTCTAAAGAAACTGTTGAGGAGATGGCTAGTTGGTTTATTGAAAGCTTTTCTAAAATAATAATAATTAAAAATAATAGTCTTATTAAAAGTAAATATAGCAAAAAAGTTCAAGATTCTATAGATTATATAAATAAAAATCTGAATACTTACGCTCTGAGTCTTACAGATATAGCTGACCACATAAATGTACATAAAGTTTATCTATGCAGAATATTTAAAGAGGAAACCGGTGAAAATGTTACCCAATATATTTTAAAAGCCAGAATTGAGAAATCTAAAGAAATGATTCTATCAAGGGGCTATAAACTTTATGAAATCTCTGATAAATTAGGGTTTACTAGTCCTCAACAATTTAGCATATTATTTAAAAAAGTTACTGGTATCACCCCTAATCAATTCAAAGAGTCAGCTGCAAAATACAACTAAAAGGACAGGAAAATTTAAATATGAAAAAGAAGATATTTTTAGTATTAATTGTAGTTTTGATTATTTTTAGTGGATGTACTAATACATCTGATAAGATCGTTAGCAATAATAAAAAATCTGATATAACTATTGGTATTATATATAAAACCCTAGATACCCCTTGGTTTGAGGAAGAAGGAAAGGCAGCTAAAGCCCAAGCTTTAAAAATGGGAGCTAAAGATGTAATTATAATTGATTCAAAAATGAATCCTGATGTATATTTGTCAGCTTTGGATAATCTAATTACCAGAAAAGTAAGTGGAATTTTAGTATGCATTCCTGATCAAAAGCTAAGTAAAATTACCATAGATAGGTGCAAAAAATCCAATATCCCAGTAATAGCTTGTGACGATCCACTTACAGACAATGAGGGAAATTATCTATCCCCTTTTGTAGGCATAAATGCCAGTAAAATTGGAGAAGACATCTCAAATTGGATGGTGGATTATTTAGAAAAAAATAAAAGATTAAACGAACTTGAGACTTCTGGCCTTTTACTTATGTCCATGGACTCTGTTACAAGCTGTATACCTAGAACAGAAGCTCAACTAAAAACCTTTACTAAAAGAATACCTGACTTCCCAAAGGAGAATATTTTTAGAGTAAATTATGATGGGCAAATAGAAAAAGCCTTTAACTCTGCAGCTTCTACTATACTTAATAATAGCAATATAAAAAATTGGTTCGTAATGGCAGCCAACGATGAAGGTACCGTTGGCGCTATAAGAGCCTTGGAACAAGCCAACCTTTCTAAGAATTCTGCAGCTGTTGCTATAGGCGGTAATTTAGCAAAAGATGAATTTCTAAATAAGAGTTCAGCCTTTATAGCAACTTCATATATAAACCCAATTGAAGTAGGAGAAACTTCAGCTAAAGAACTTATGGAAAACATATTGTATAAAAAGGAAATACCCGAACGGTATTTAATAAATGGTAAAATAATTACTAGAGACAACTTTAAAGACTTATCCCCTCGATAAGTCTTTATTTTATGAATCTTTCTTAAGACTAGAAATATAGGGGGACTAGACCGAAAGTTAACTTATACGCCGGGATATGCTTCCAATCTTCAGTACGTTAAAAACTTTTAGCCAGTCTAAAGCTTGTGTTTTAGACGACCTAAGAACCTTCGAGAAACTCGCTATGCTCAGACAACTCGAAGGTGCTAAGGTTGTCTTAAAACCCTTCACTAAGACTGGCACAAAGTTTTTAAATCTACTTCAGCTTTGGAAGCATATCTCTCTGTATAAGTTGACTTTCTAGCTAGAAAATCTATAATTACCTCATTACTCTTCTATATAAGCTCTATGCCTATAGTAAAGTTTAAATTTTCACCTACTTTTAATTCATATAGTTTTCCTTCTAATTTTGCCCTATCAATACTGTCATAAAAACCATTTGAAGGTTCTAGAGCGCAGTTATAATCTCCCCTAAAACCGCCTTCTGTAACCCAAAAACCTATATATGGAAGTTTTTCTTTATCAAAATGCATTAAGTAAGTTATCTCTTTGTGTGGGTAATATATACCGCATTTTCCTTCTGATATAGGATTGCAAATATAGTACTTCTCATACTTATTGGCATTATGGGGAAAGATCTTATCTAGTCTATATTCATTTCTATAACAGTCTTTAGTTATTGGATAGGAATGAAGGTCACCTATTTCCCCTAGGTACTTACTCTTACATACATTCATAACTGAATCTGTACTTTTAGGTAGTATTAACTCCATATCCTCATGGCAGTTAACAAGGTAATGCGCTGCCCAAATACATGGTAAGTTTTCCTTGCCTGTATTCACTATTTCATAATTTATTTCTAATAAATTTTCATTTAAAGAAATAATCTTTTTATAATCATAGGATAAAATTGTGCTTGTGAAATAAAGTTCTACAGTATCTCCTACTATGTTAAAGTCGAAGCTTCCTGTCCATATCTCTCCATGATCTGGATATAACACCTCATTATTTTTGAATCTTACCATGCCTTCATCAATGCTAGGAAATGCATCATCAAGTCCCGAGGCATCAAATTCAGCCAAGTTATCATATACCTTAGCTTTCCTATATACTTCTTCTTTATTTTGATATACAAGTTCAAAATCTTTGTCTTTTTTATAAAGGGAGGCAATCTTGCCTCCCAGATAAGGTAGTATAACAACTCTTAAATTTTCATTTTCTAGCTGTATTGCTTTACAATTTTTAAATTCTGTTTCGAATATCATATTTTTTAACTCCTAAAAAATGATTTAATCATATTTAAATGAGTTAGTGCTCCTAGATTATTTATATCTAGCTTTAATACAGTCTGGAATTCTTCCTCAGCATTACCTATATCCTCTAGACCTAGTTTTCCTAGACCTATTAGATAGTGACAATGTACTATATTTTTCTTATCTAAATCCTCATCAAATATTAGAAAATCTGGCAGTGAAACAGCAAAGTAATCTATAGTTACCTTATCAAAAACATGTTTTTCACCATAAGCTATCAGTTTATTAAATTTACTTTTTGCTCTAGTCATATCCCCAAGCTTTATATGAGCAAGTCCCTGATAGAATATCATGTCTGCCGGTTGGTCGTTATAATACATCATACCTGCTGGTTCATCTAGCCCTATTGAGGCTTTTTCAAAGTATTTCTCAGCCGCTTCTTTCTCACCAAGACCTTCATAAGCGCAACCTAAGAAATAATTAATATTATTTTCCTGAGCACCTGCTAATTTTCCTTCTCCTAGGTTATGAGGATATACCTGAGCTGCATTAAACAATTCTATAGCCTTTTTATAATTACCTTCTATTAAATGTTTCTTGCCTAATTCTACATGAGAATATACATACTGTGCCGTTACTTTACCTTCTCCACCTTCCCATGGGTGAAACTTTCTATTTAATATTAACTCTTGAGCTTTTTCAAAATTACCTAATAAATTAAATAGCGAAATATATTCGAGGTATAAATCATCACGAAGTTCAACTATTTCCCTATTTTTCTCAAATAGCCCCAATCTCCCTTTATGTGAAACACCTAACTTTTTATATAATTGATCAAGTTCTAAGAATACTCTTGCATCCTTTGTATTTAGGTTAAAGGCTTTTTCTAAAGATATTTTAGCCTTTTCAAAGTCTTTCAATTTATTATAATAAGCAAGAGCTAAATTACGATATACTGTTGAGAAGGATGAGTTAATATCTCTAGATTTCTCCCAACACTCTATAGCTTCGATATACTGTTTTTTATCATACCAAAGGTTCCCTAAATAGTATAATGCCTTTGAATCCTCTGGATTTAACTTTTCAGCCTGTTGTAATACAGTGATATCTTCCAATCTATTAGGGAAACAATAATCTGGACATGATTTCATGGCCTTTTCATATAGTTCTTTAGCCCTTTCAGTTTCTCCCTTCTTACTATAATAATATCCTAAGTAATAATATACCATAGGACTAAGGTTGCTTATATTAGTAAGCCTTGAAAGGAGTTCTATCCCCTCATCATAGAAACCTGAGTTTGCATAATCTAAAGAGATTTCGATATAACTATTTATATTGTCCCTCATTAATGTTTTTAATTCTTTTAGTATACTTTCAGCTTTCTCTTGTAAGCCTTTTTCTTTAGCGATAATATACAATTCATTTTTAGCTGCAAAATCTAATACGTCAATTTCTAAGGTTTCACTTGATAACTTTTCTGCTTCTGCATATCTATTAAGCTTTCTAAGTACTGCAGATTTCAGCATCCTAGCTTTGTAATTATGGTAGTTTCTTATGATTGACTTTTCTACAAGCTCTAGTGCCTCATTATAATTTCCTTTAAGCGCTGCTATAGCCGCCAGTGAAAAATACCCCATATCTTGACATGCCGCATTCCATACAGATTTATAGAATGCATCAAAAGCCTCATCATATCTTTCCTGCATTTTTAAGGATAAACCTAAATTATAATATGGCTCTCCATCATATGGATTAGTATTGTGTTTTGTTATCCTATTTATAGCCGCTCTAAAATAAGGCTCACTTTCTTTAAATAGCCCTCTTCTAAATAGAAGACTTCCATAAGCATTGTTAATTCTTATATCTCCTTCGTCTCTCTTTAAGCCCTCTAAATAGTACGCCTCCGGTTCATAAGTAGCGTGTCTATATTGCTCGAGATGAAGTCCTGCAAGATATAGTTCTTCAATAGTTTTTATTTCTTCAGGCTGAAGTGCAGCTTTTGCAGCTTCTGGTATCTTTTCATTCTTCTTCTCTTTAGGCTGATAAGAGATCAGTTCTACTCCCTTAGAATCCTTAACAGTTAAAACAAGATCACTTTCTTTTTCGTCAGCTTCAAGTGCCACAACTGTACTGTAGGTTTTTACCGGCGAAATCTCAACACACTCTTGTATATATGCCTTTTTTATTCTCTTAAGTTCAACAAAAGAGTCAGCAAAACAAGAAGTAGCATATACGTCTACAACAGCCTTTCCTTCTGAAACTTCAAGATTTACTGCTACATCAATAGATGCATTTTTAACTACTCCTGCGTTTTTATAAGGCATGAAATATTGCTTAAAAGTCTTTTCTTCATAAGGCTGCATCCATGTAAAATCAGGCTGATTATCTGTATACACTCCTGTCATTAACTCGATATATGGACCATCTTCATCAGTAAGATTTCTATCCCAGGCCTGCCCAAATTCTCCACAGCCCCATGTCCACTGTTTCTTTCCTGGAGAAACATGATGATCAGCTACATGTAGTACTCCTGCCTTTTTACTATGGTCATATCCACCAACAAAGTTATAGTCTGAATGATATGCCATATAGGAGGTAGGAACAGGTATATTTTTATATCTAGATATGTCCACTCCTGCAGAGTAGTCCATTTTATAGTAAGTACCTGTTGCTATTGGAAACTTTGATACATCTCTTTTTCCATGATCAAATACTGCATGTACATCTGGTGGAAATACAGATTGGGTGTGGTCATTTACAGCAACTGCTGGATTTGCCCACCATAAGAAAGTCTGAGGTACAGAAGTTCTATTATATAACTGAGCTTTAATTTCAAGATAGGCTTTTCCAGGATACAAAGTAAAACCTGCCATTCCTTTTGTTCTAAACATTTTTTCAATTTCGCTAACCCATACTGTTTTACTTCCATCAGGATTCTCTACAAGCTTATAATCCACAGGATCAAAAGTGCTTGGTCTGTGGTGCTGGGGCCAGTTAAACTCTATACCACCAGATATCCAAGGACCTGCAAGTCCAACTAAGGCTGGTTTAATAACACGATTATAATATACAAAGTCATAACCGTTTGTTTTATCTAATGCTCTTTGGATTCTTCCACCAATTTCAGGTAATATCATTATCTGAATATATTCATTTTCTAAAAATACCGCTCGATACTTTTTATTAATTTTTTCATCATATATCTTATCGATTACAGCATGGGGATAAACTTTTCCTGAACTCCCCTGATACACTCTCTTTTCAAGAAACATTGGATTTTTATCTGGAGCTCCTACAGGATATGTGGGAATCTCTATATCTTCTTCCCATACTCTAACTTGTAAATCTTGACCACTCATATATAATACCTCCATATAATTAAAAATCTTGCCATGCTTTATAACTACATTATATAATTGAATTATAAGGTTTTCATTACTAATAATTGCTCTTATATTTAAAAATCTTGCTCTTTATAAATGTAATACTATAATTTGATTTTCACTGAATTATGGAGGTTGACACTATGTATGTTTCTGAGAAAGGAGTTTTAAAGAATTCCTATACTTTCTTTCATACACCAAGCAGCATGGCAAAATCTATGTTTTTTTATTTAAAATGCACTGGACACTTTTTTTGTTCTAGAGATTATGAGGTAAAAAGAAGTAATTATAATAGCTATCTTATAATGTACGTTAGAAAAGGTAATGGTAAAGTCGTCTACGACAACAAAACTTATATGGTAAAGGAAAATGATGTGGTTATATTAAACTGCTATAATGAACACATGTATGCATCTGATGAGTGGGAAACCCTATGGCTTCATTTTGATGGTAATGTTAGTAAAGATTATTTTGATGTTTTGTTTGAACGTTCTGGATGTGTATTTTCACTTGGTAACTCCTCAATAATTCCAGAATATCTATCTGAAATTATTGATTCCTTTAAGAATAAAAAAACTCTAAACGAACCTCTTGTATCCTGTTATATACAACGTATGCTTACTGAATTATTGCTTCTTTCCTCTAGCTCAGATTATAATAATCTAAAAAATCCTATTAATTTAGCTATAGATTATATAAATGACCACTTCGGAGAAAAAATTACTTTAGAAGACTTATCCTCATTTGTAAATATGAGTCCCTTTTATTTCAGTAGAAAATTTAAAAAAGAAACAGGCTATTCTCCTTATGAGTATATAATAATGACTAGATTAAATGAAGCTAAGAAGCTGCTGAAGATCACTAATTTACTTATAAAGGAGATTTCCTTTAAGGTTGGTTTTAATAGTGAAGCAAACTTTGTAACCTGCTTTCGTTCCCATACAAACTTGACTCCAAAAGAATTTAGAGATACTCCATTTTAAATTTCTTAATACAGGGCTAAAAGGCCGAAAGTTAACTTATACCCGGGCTATGTTTCCAAAGCTTCAGTCCGTTAAAAACTTTTAGCCAATCTAAAGCTTAAGTTTTAGACGACCTAAGACTTAGATAAACTCGCTATGCTCAGTCGGACCAACTTATCAATTAACATTGATAAGTCGCTCGTGAAAAGCCATTTAGGCTTTTCACCACTATCTAAGATTCTAAGGTTGTCTTAAAACTCTTCGCTAAGATTGGCAGAAAGTTTTTAAATCTACCTTCAGTCTTTGAAAACATATCCCTTTATATAAGTTAACTTTCTAGTTAGTTTCTCTGCATGGGGAAAACAACTTTAAAGTTAATTTATACTATAAACTAATTTGGTAGTTTTTATAGAAAAAACGGTTTTCTTATTTTTTTCTACTTTCATCTTTGCCAGACTTGGTGGTAATAAGTTTAGTCTATTACAGCTGGAATAATATGTTCCTTAATCAGTGTCCACCTATCACGAGGATTCATGATGAATTCTGATGCAATTGCTACGACTAGGTCTTTTTCTGGAATGCAACAAATGACATTACCGCCATCGCCTAGTGCTAAATATGCAAAAGCGGCCTCATCTTCACGTAACCACCACAGATATCCATATTTAGCTATTGCCTCCTCAATCTGTGTCTCAGAATGAGGAGCTATAGATTCGTCAATCCATGTTTTGGAAATAACCTGATTATTGTCCCAAATGCCACGGTTCAGATACAGAAAACCAAAACGTGCCATATCACGGGGAATTAGCGTAAGTCCCCATCCTCCTGTGGAGTTACTGTTTGGGTCTTTAACCCACCCTTTTACGTTTTTTCCGAATAAATCTTCAAAACCAAATGATTTCATTTCATAATCCGGAATTTCTTTCATGCCGATGGGTTTAAATAAGCGTTCGTTGGCAAACTCACGGGCACTTTTTCCTGTGCTACGAGTGATGATGGCTGAAAGTAGGTGCGCCCCTGCAGTGGAATACTTAAAAGTTCCAACATTTCCTTTTTGGCCAATCATATCTAAAGTATACTTCACCCAGTCAGGTTGTATACACATCTTGTCCAGCGGTTCGTGCCAATCCTCAAATGAATAGGGAGCCGTCATAGTGAGAAGATGGCGTATGGTAATTTCTCTTTTCTGCCTATCAGCAGCATCGGGAACATATTCGGGAAAAAAATCCAGCACTTTCTGGTCTACATTTTTAATATATCCTGCATCTATGGCAATACCAATGAGGGCAGATATTATACTTTTCGTTACAGATGCCACATGGTGCGCATCATTTGGGCCATAGCCATTATAATATCTTTCATAAGCAATATATCCATTTCTCACGACAACAATACCGTTTATATTGCTGTACTTGGATTTTATCATAGGTTCAAGCTCTGAAAGCTTTTCAGAGTTCATTCTCAAGGTTGACGGGTCTACGGCTTGCCATTTTGTAGTTGGCCAGTAGTTTCTTTGCATTATAGACACCTCCTAAAAGACGTTTTTTTGTTTTGTTTAGTGAGCGTTAAGGAAAAGTCAGGTCTTGCTACTATTTTTTCCTTACAGGAAAATACACTTCGGTAACAAGCTCCTCGGGAGCAGCGACTTGATTGGGGTCGGTTACATATACTTCATATGGTGATTTCACCAATTCATATCCTTCATTTTCTATCCATTCTCTCAGCTTAGTATATACCGATGTTAATTCTGGATATGAACCCTTTAAAACAGATTTCGCACAAAGGTCTCCAGGTAAATCTCTTGTCCCCTTTACAGCCTCTTCTATCGGGATGGCAAACTCTGTATCATTGCCGGCAGGATTGTATTCAGAGCTGTGATAAATAGTCATTGGTGTACCAAGCAAGGTGAGTTTTTCAGTAGCAATCTTTTTATATAGCTTACTAAAATATTTTCCATATCCTGCAGCATAGTCATCACTACTCATCATCCGACGAATGTAAAGGATATTCATTGGCTGGGTTTCAACAAGTTGTACTTCTATATTGTAAAGGTATGACATAATTGGTATACCCTTCTCTAAACTTAAAATATCATTACTCATTTGTTTTAGGGTATATTCAAAAGCATTTAGCTTTTCCTGTATTTCCCTTCTCTTGAGATTAAGGGCAGAACAAAGCTTCTCTTCTGATTCATCCTCTTCCAATTCCAAAATGGCTTTGATTTCTTCCAAAGAAAAATGGTAAGTTTTTAAACGATTGATAAAGAGCATCTTTTTTAGTTGACTGATGGAATAATATCTATAACCGTTTTCAGGATTGATCTCATCAGGATTAATTAATCCAATTTCATCATAATATCTAAGCGTTTTTGTAGATACTTCGCATATCTTTGAGAATTCTCCAATCGATAGCAAGAGGTCCCCTCCATTCTTCATATTTTTATACGGATTAAATGCTTTAAGTATCGATACTTTGTACAATTCTACTGTATACCTTACCGTAAGGACAAAGTCAACCGCAAAAATATTGGTGCTGCTTTAGTGTATAAGTCAATTTGGGGCTGTACTTATCTGTATAGGGTTATAAGTCCGAAAGTCAACTTATACCCCGGGATATGTTAACTTTCTAGTTAGTTTCCCTATACAAATAAAAAATCATCAAGAATTTTTACATCAATACCATTGCCAATGTATCCTTGTTTTAAAGTTTCATAATATCTTTGACTTGGTTTTCCTAGCGCTCTGTCTCCATTCATTATATAAACCATAGCTTCTAGTTCTTCACCTTCAAACTCTGCTTTTATAACTTCTTTACGGTAAAGCAGAGGATATTCTTCATATACATCTAATGCTTCTTCGTCAGAGGGCTTTATTTCCCATATAACAACTGGTACTCTTCCATTTTTATAAGGTTCTATTGTAGCAAAGGCCTCATCATCATCTTTTCTAAAAACAAGCTTCCATCCCAGTATGCTGCCTACTCCTTTCACCTTTGCTGTTGGACATCTATGTGACATATGCTCAAGATTCATATTTGATCCGTAAGCTATGTAATATTTATTCAATTAAAACCCCTCCTACCTTCATGTTTTAGCTTTATGAAAAAATGCTCTTTTTAAAATTATGGCTCTGTTTAAGAATAATGTTGATAATATAAGGTTTTTTAAAGGAACTCCAAAAGGAGTTCCTTTAGTTCGTGTTTTTAGAAAAATGTGAATTAAATATCTAATTATTTTATGCCATCTATCATAATTGAGTATCGGTAATATGTTTTTCCTTATACGGAAACTGTTTTTCGAAAATATTTAATTCTTTATCATCTACTTCGAAAACAGAATCCTCATAGTACTTACCTGAAATTCCTTTAAGCGAACCTTCATACAACTTAAGTACCATGAATGCTTCAAAATTGGCACCCCAAGATGTTTGAATATTATACTTCTCAGCATTTTCAAAACCAAAACGATGATAATAGTTTGGATTACCAAAAATAATAATTGCTTTATAGCCTAATGTTCTTGCAACATTAATAGAATGCTTTATAAGTAAAGTTCCAATACCTTTACCTTGATAAGAAGGCAATACTCCAAGAGGACCCATGCACAAAACTTGAAACTCTTCATTATCTTCATTAATTATCTTTGCTTTCGAGTAAATAATATTACCAATAGTTACTTCTCCATCACACGCAATAAAATCCAACTCTCGAATAAATGCACTTACTTTTCTAATTTTATGAACAATTAAATGTTCAACACATCCTGGTTTATATACATCCCAAAAGGCCTCTCTAATTATATTTTCTACATTTCTAAAATCATTTTCATTTTCTAATCTAATTGATATATTCATTTTTAATATACTCCTTTGATATGTTATTTTTTTACTTAACCAATTTTATGGTGATAAAAGAATAACACGCAAAGTTATAATATATGTTCCAATAGTATCTTTGGCGTGCTATTCAAAAACCACCCTTGATACA
Source organism: Clostridium nitrophenolicum (assembly GCF_055391695.1). NCBI lineage: Bacteria > Bacillati > Bacillota > Clostridia > Eubacteriales > Clostridiaceae > Clostridium > Clostridium nitrophenolicum. The sequence continues at coordinate 2,335,273 of NZ_AP042469.1, read as the reverse complement.
CTGCTCTTTTTGTTCATCACGAAAACACTTCCTTTCTTTACATAATATAAAAAATATGAAATAAAAATGACCTGAAATTTGTTTAAATACATTTTCATTAATGTACATCGATTTTCACAACATTTTTTAGCATTTCTTATAAATGAGTACTGTTCCTTTCATTAATTAAAAGTATCACCCATGCAAGAACCGGTAAAAATGCAAGAACTAAATATATCATACCAAATTTGTTACCTAATAAATACAATACACCTGATAAGCCAAGGAGGAACATAGTCCAACTAAGTTTGTAGCTATTAAAACTATAACTTAATATGTTAATGCATTTATTTTTTTTCAATATAAACACTTCCTTTTTATATTTAAATATTCTAAAAATAAAGCTCATTATCATTGATGAAACTCTGACAATAAAAATTAAATTAACGTATTTGTAAAATTATAGGACATTAATCTAAATATTATTACGGCTTGTATTATATACCATTTAGCAATATTAAACAAGTTAATTTTAATAGTTACGTCATAATATCTTACAGATATGGCTTTATGTATTAATATAATTATATAATTTTTACCAATACAAATAAAGGAATTTTATTATAGCAATAAATAGTTCTACATTCTTTTATCAAGAGTGCAGGACTTGTTAGCTTTACAATATGAAAAAAAGGCGACATAACTATTTAAAATAGGAATATGAATGATGGGCTTTGAAAATGAATTAATATGGTGTTAACAAAAGAAATGGTATCCACTTTTATACAGTATTATCATTTTAGTATATTATATATGTTATAATTATAAAGTTTTCTCATTGAAAATGTACATTATGATATAAATTGTTAAGGGGGAGTTTCTCATGAAAAGCTTTTTTGTTAATAATGGACCAATAAAAATACATGTGTTGGAAAGTGGTGTTTCTTCTAGTAAAGCACCATCACTGCTTGTAATTAGTGGAATTTGGGAACCGGCTGAAAGAGCAATGCCGATACTTTCAGGTATTGCTAGTCATGTTGTTGCATTAAGTTTGAGAGGACGTGGTCTAAGTTCAACACCTGAAACTGGTTACAGTCTTGATGATCATCTTTCTGATATCGAGGCAGTTGTTAATCACTGTAAACTTCAAAATTATTGTGTTCTTGGATTCTCAAGAGGTGCATCCTATGCACTTGGATGGAGCTTGAAAAATCAACAATATATGTCTGGACTTATTCTTGGTGACCAACCTCCAATACATACTAAGTTAAGTTCTAAACATGTTGAATTTTGGTCTAGCCTTGAATATTTAGGAGTTCCAATACTTAATTTTATTCGCCGTACAGCGATTGAGGGGCTTGAGAAAGAAGCGAAAGAGGTTGACTTTTCTTCTAGAATATCACAGTTGAAAATTCCAGTGACTTTATTTGTTGGTAGAAACAAAGAAGCTAAAATACCATCCGATATCTTAGATGAGACTTTACAATTGTATAAAAAAGAAATACCATCTTGTGAAATTATTAAATTTTCAAAATCTGGACATATGATTCCTGATGAAGAACCAGAAAAGTACATTGAAGAAATTGCTTCGTTTATAAATAAAATAAATTGCAAATAGTGCTTAATATAATTCTGTATATAAGTAAAAAAAAACAAATCGGCCATGAAATCACCGTATTATTTTGAACATTCATAACGATTTCCGAACGATATCACCCTGAAAATATTATATAATAAGTATAAGGAAAATTGCCTAATGGTTGTAGTGGGGATTACATACTGTGTGGCAACAATGAAGCACTTGGAGAAATCTGAGTGCTTATTACTTTAAAATACACAAAAATGTAACAATTTAGTTATAATTATGTAATAATTAGAAGTTATAATAATGATTGTCCTAAACCGTTGTAAGTATGTAGGATAAATTCCCTATTCCTATGATACAATACATTTGACCAAGCACTGGTGTAAAAGCCGGTGCTTATTATTTTACAAGTTGTTAAAAAAGTATATGATTATTTAATAGCAATGACATATTGGTGTAACATTTAGTATTTATAATAATAATTGTTATCCTAAGTCATACACACTTTTAGGAGACGTTATTTATCCCTTTTACAAATTCCTATTTGCTAAAGCACTGGTAGAAATACCAGTGCTTATTTATTTTTAATGGAATGTAACATTATAATAAATTAATCATATATAGATACAAAATAAGTGAAAGGCAATGAAAATAGGACAAGTAATAAAAGAACAGCAACCTGATATACATAAGAAACTAATCTAAATCAATGTGTGTAATTCTACTTTTGCATATTAGCTCTGTCACAATATTACCTATTCTATCTATAGCACAGAGTAAACTTGTTCTTAATATTATAAAGTGGTTTTTAAATTGTTTATAAAAAGCTTAACTCTCAAAGCATAAGCTTTTATCCATTAGCTAACAAAAAGCATCTATACAATTACAGATGAAATTGTATAGATGCTTTTATAACTTAAGCTATATTAATATCAAATTTAGTTTTTTTTATATTATCATAAGTAGCATCATATAGATATTCTTTTATATTGTTATGTATTATAAATACAAACACTAACGATACCGCTAAACATACTGGAATAGCATAAAAAGCATTTTTAACTCCTATAAATTTATTCAAATATCCCATCAATAGATTTATAACTGTACTTAATATTGATGCAAGAGTTATTATAGTTCCTGTTATATATGCTGTATTTTCTTTAAACACCTTATTTACAGTAAGTATTACTGTAGGGAACACAATGGCAAAGAATATTCCTGATAAGGATATAAACATTACTCCACCTATTCCCATTGAAATACCAAAGAAATAAACAACCAAAGCAGATATTAACGAAACCATAACTGATCTTAAGTATCCTGTCTTCTCTACTATAAATCCACCTATAAATCTTCCGATAGCAAAAGTAGTAAAGAAAAGTGCTGCATAATATGAGCCTGAACCCTGATCGAAATTAAATACTTTATTTGTGTAATTCATAAACCAGTTTCCTGTACACCATTCTGCTCCCATATAAAATCCTAAAGCTATAGTGTATAAATATATAAGTTTATTACTAAATATTTCTCTTGCATTTATTTTGCTATTTTTATTTTCTTCATGAACACTAGGGACTTTTACAAATAAAAAGGCAATTAACACTACTAAAACAGCAGCTGCTACAAGTACAAATATTTTTCTCCAATCCATTCCTCTGCCTATCATTATTCCAACAAATCTCTGACCTGCTGCTGAACCTAACCCATAACAGAAATGTGTTAAATTCATTAAAATAGCCTGATAACTAATGAATAAAACAGGTGCAATAGTATTGGCTCCTATACCTATTAGCGAAACCCCGATAGAGTTAACTACAGTTCCCATTATAACCATAGTGAAAGAGTTAGCCTGAGATAATATTGTAAGACCTGATAACATAGCTATCATTCCTAAAATAACTACTTTCTTTTGTCCGATTTTTTCACAAAGAAATCCGCCTATATATGTAAATATTATATATCCTATAGAGGCTGCTGTAATCATATATCCTACATTTATGTCATTTACTGAAAAAATCCTTTTATAAGTAGGTATAAAGGCCCCTTTTAAATTGTCTGTTATTGCCATAACCACCATTATTAAAAATATAAATGCTATGGCAGGAATATTCAGCTTCTTATTATTAGCTGTTTCCATATTCATTTAGTCTCCCTCCTAGATGTATTTTACTTAGACAATTATATATATCTTGAAAAAATTATTCAATATCTTTCACCGTTCCCCAAATTTTAATTAAATTTAAAATATTCAGCAACCATACTTTATAAAACAAAAATGTGGTGAAATTCACCACATTTTACTGAATCTTTTCATTTTCTATTTGTTTTATTAGTTTAAGTACCTACATCTTACCCCAACTTCTCCAATGATATATTAAATGCTTTTTTCCATGCAAACACATCTACAATAATCATAACTACAATGTATACATACACTGCATAGTTAATGGAAGTACAAGCATAATGTGCTGCTGCTAAAACTCCAAGTAAAAGCATAAGTGGAAGTACTACTAGACCCTGACTCTGACTAGAAACCCCAAAAGCTTCCGAAAAAGGTAATGCCTTTTTTAGCGTCCTAAAGCAAAGCACTGTAAAGAATAATATATTTAGAAATACCACAATTAAATCTGGGAATATCCTTACTCCAAATATGTACATAAATATTATGCATTCAACAATATATACAGGAAACAGCAGTCTAGAAATAAAGGCTTTTAATGTTCCTCTAAATATGTCTGCAACACTTTTAATAGGAATAGCTTTATAAACCCAGGCTCCTTTGTATCCTCCTGAATATTTCATCATCATAACTATTGTTGGCATTACTATTGCACAAAAATATATATTTAAATACAGCCTACTGGAAACTATACCATTCCATCCTAATGCTTTTAATTGATTAAATATGAATATAAAAGGAAAAATTATAGCAAAGCCTAAGGAAGGATATACCTTGAGCTTAAATTCCCTTTCGTTTCTCATAATATTAGAAGCAAATCTAAAAAATATTCTTTCCTCTCTGCTTAAACAAATTATCTTTAATAATCTGTCAAATATTTTTATGTTTTCTTGTTTAGATTTACCACTATTATTATTTAGTTTTTGTAAGCTTCTTTCAAAAGTCGGTATTAGTTTTATATATATGATTATTGAAGCTGCAGGTACCAGCACTGCAAGTATTGAAAGTATTATAAAATAAATATTATGATTACCACGTAATATTAATTCAAAAGGAGCTCCAAACCATATAGGCATTATAAAATACTGCCACCATTTTGGAGTAAACGCCATATGTATATTAGTAAAATCAAATAATCTTCCTATAAATTGATAACCTACAGTTATAGTTATAGATAAAATTATTTGAACAGAGTTTATTATGTCCTTTAGCTTTTCTCCATCAAAAAACTTTAGTATCAGCAAATATAACAAAGCTGTTAGAACTACTATAAATAAATCCATAAGAATTATTTCTAATAAGAACATTATAAAGAATAAGATCCCATGTCTATATAAAGCTACGGCGAGTCCTACACCTGATAATGAAAAAGTGATAAGAACCATATAAGTTAATACATGCAAAATCTTTGCCATACTTAAGGTTTTACTATTCACCGGTTTTGAAAATATAATATTCTTATCTCTGACATCTAAAAGCACTGAAGAAAAATCAGAAATTAAAGTAGTTGTAATCATAAACATTAATATTCCAAAAACAAGACTCATTTGAAATATAAAATTTTCTTTTGCCCAAATTATAGGGGCTATAATTAAACCGACAAGTGCATAAAACAATAAAGATTTATTAAAGCTATTTTCACTCTCACTTCCATTTTTTGATGAATTATTCATTATGGTAGAAACCCTTCTTCTATCCATAATGAGCTTTATCTGTAATATCTTTCTCATTACATCATAATCTACGCCAATTTTTTCAAAAAAGCCTTTAAACCTGTCTAAAAACTTCAATACCTTAAAGTCCTTCATTATTTTTCACCTCTAACTATAGATACAAACTCCTCAGCTATTGACTTGTACTCTTTAAATCCAGTTAGCTCATTAAATATATCCTCCAAGGACCCATCCTTGCATCTATGCTTTAATTCATCAAAGCTTCCGTCAACAGCTACTTGTCCACTTTTAATTAGTATTATTCTATTACTTATCTTTTCAACTACGTCCATTATATGGGATGAGTAAAATATAGTTTTTCCTTGTGCCATTAATTCACTTAGTATTTCTTTTACAATCATAACACTATTGGCATCTAATCCACTTAAAGGCTCGTCCCAAAACAATATATCAGGATTATGCAGCAAGCTTGATATTATGAGCACCTTTTGTCTCATACCTTTGGAATAAGAAGTCATTCTAGAATCATATACCCCTTCTATCCCGAAAATTTTCATAAGCTTCTGTGCTTTTTGATCAACATCCTCATAATCTAAGCCATACAGCTCCCCTATAAAGGTCAAGTATTCCCTTGCTGTAAGGCTATCATATATTTCTGCAGTTTCAGGAACATATCCTATTTTTTTCTTGTATTCTATATTTCCATCTGATATGTCCTGTCCTAAAATCCTGACTTCCCCTGTATATCCTTCTATAAGCCCAAGTAATATCTTTATCGTAGTACTTTTGCCTGCTCCATTTGGTCCTATATATCCTATAATCTGACCTCTGTATACATCTAAATTTATTCCATTTAACACCTGTTTTTCACCAAAATTTATTCTTAAGTCTCTTATGTTTATAATAGGTTCTTTAGTAATTTCCATAAATATCTTCCTCCGTATTCTCTTATTAGTCTTTTATCTGTAGAATTTCAGACCTTTTTAACAAAGGTCTTATTCCAGTAGTCACACACAATTATACATTAAAGTAAATTAAACTGCAAAATTACATATTTGGTATAATTTCCTTGTGTTTTCTGTTTAGACAGCAAAAGCCTATAGGCCTTATCGTTTTAAGGCTTATAGGCTTTTTATTTTACTTTATAAGAACCCTTTTGTTTTTTATAAAACAAAAATGTGGTGAACTTCACCACATTTTACTGAACTTTTTCGCTTCCTATTTTGTTTACATACCTCGAGAGTACTAATGAAAATAGAGAATTGGCTAATAAAAAAGATGGCAGCTGAAATGCAGCGCCATCTTCTATATCTTAGAAATTTGTTTTTTCTATATAGTGACAATTAACGTCGATATGGTTTAAGAATAACAATAATCTTTCATAAAGCGGGTGTGCTTTGTCACCGTACTTTGTTTCTAGATTTTCTCCAATATCTTTTACTGTTTTCCTGCCATCTATTTGTAAAAATACATAACTTCCGTATTCATCCAGAGTAATTTTTTTATATTCTGGAATTCTGAATTTAAGCTTTCTAAAGAACTTTTGTATCTTATGATCTTGTTTTTCAAGTATAGTTACAATATTGTCTTTGGATACTTCATATTCTAAGGTATCAGAGATTTTAAATATTATACTTAAAACCTCTTCGTTATTGTTTAGCATTTTTTACCTTACTGTTCACTATAGGTATTATAGTAGCTATTATTAGAGCTACTAATATTATAACTGCCATTCCATTAGAAGCAGTGAATCCACTTGGTCCAGCTCCTTTTATAACACCTGACACTTGAAGTATAATACCTACAAGTCCTATTATAGAGCCACCGGCAACAAGTCCAGAAGATAAACTTATACCATTAGAAACTTTAGCTTCTTTTTCTTTATCAGTTTTAGAAGTTCTCTCTATAAATACGCGAACTAATGCACCTATTAATATTATTGAAGTTGTAGATATTGGTAAGTAGAATCCTATAGCAACTGTCATTACAGGAAGATTTAATAAGAATAAAACAACTCCCATAACAGCACCAGCAATTACCATAACCCAAGGTAATTTACCTGACATTATACCAGCAGTTAATGTTGACATTAAGTTAGCTTGAGGTAGTGCAAATGGAACGTTATCACCAGTCATTGCAAGTTGGCTAGAAAGTAGTAATATAGTACCAACAACTACTGTAACACCAGCTATACCAGCTATAGCAAAATATTTTTGCATTTCATTTTTGTCGCCGCCTATTATGAAAGTAACTTTTTGTGATTGAGAATAACCACCAGCCATAGCTATAGCAGTAACTATAAAGGTACCAAATAAAAGTAATGATCTATTACTTTCAGGATTTTTCCATCCCATTGCAACGAATAATAATGTTACAACAACTATAGAAGCTATAGTCATACCGGATACAGGAAGGTTCGAAGTTCCTATAGTACCAGTTAAACGGCCAGAAACTATAACAAATAGTAATGATAAGAATAATGATAAAATAGAAGCAGCTATTGCCATTACTATATTACCACCAGATATCAAGAAACCGCCTATGAAACCTATTACTATACCACCAATTATTATTATGTTTCCAGCAGATGAACTGCCAGCACCATTTGAAGACTTAGCATTAATAGTTTCTTTTATGGAAGATACTATTGTAGGTATAAGCTTTATAGCACCTATTAAACCACCAGAAAGCATCATACCAGCACCGATATATTTTACATAACTACCAGCTATATGTTTAACCTGCATAGCGTTAATAGCAACATTAGGATTATTCCATACAGTTGCACCGTCTTGTCCAAGAGCAGCGAAATAACCTATTAAAGGCATAATAGCGAAGTTAGATAATATAGAACCAGCAAACATAGTTAAAGAAACATCTAAACCAACTATGAATCCTATACCTAATAATAGAGGGTTAACTTCAACTTCAAATTTCCACTTGTAGAAAGTTTCATTTACATAGCTTATAACATTGTTAGCTACATTTAAAAACGAACTAGTTATAACAGTTATAATACCGCCTATTCCAAAGCCTATTCCCATGTACTTCATTGATTCTCCAGCACCTTCTGAAGCAACAAGTGTTTCAGATATAGCCATTGACTCAGGGTACATTAATTTACCATGTTCTTCAACGATTAAGTAATTATAAACAAGAGAAGCTATTCCTATACCGAATAAAACTCCACCTACACCAACAACAAAACCTTCTAAGAAAGTAACTTTAGAACCTATTAGAAGAACTGCTGGTAAAACAAATATTATACCACTTGCAACTGATTCTCCACCACTTGCCATACCTTGAAGTAAGTTTTTGCCAAGGATACCTTTTTGCTTAGCAAATGCAGCTATAAATGCGGAACCTATTATAGAACCAGGTATACCAGCAGCAACTGTAAGTCCTGATTTCATACCTGAATAGGCAGTTGATGCTGCGAATAGAGCAGCTAAAATAATACCAATAATTAATACAGCAGTGTTTCCACCAGATTTAGAACCACTGGAAACATAAGGAACGTAGTCTTTACCAGCTACTCCCCCATATGCATCTTTAGATAACTTATGATCCATAATGCGTACCTCCTTTTATATTTAGTAGACACAATTATAACACAATTATTATTAGAAAGAATTTTGCCAATTTTAAAAATAAAGAAACTTATTTGTTAATAAAAATGCAATATTACCACTAGCTAGAATTATACAATTTAAATTTAAAGGGCATAGAGCTTTTTGTAACAGTATGGGTTAAATTATAAATATAATATTAAATTGTGTTTACTATAACAATAATGATAAAATATGTTTAGATTCTATATGAAATTTTAGTTTTCAGAACAAGCATACAAGTTAAAAGCTGTAAATAATCCCTTTTAATAAAAGACAATGTATAATCAGATATATAATCATTAAAAAGGGCTTATCGCCATCTTGAATTTTTAAATATCAGAAAATTCATTATAATCATTATTTGCTAAAATTATTAATAATTTGTGAATTTTTTTAATTTCTAATTTATTGCAAACTCCAACTTACTTATTGTATTTAATATTTTAAAATTGGCTCTATCATTTCTTTATATTGATTCGAAGGTCTTTACACCAAGATATAAACAACAAGAGCCCATAAACCTTATCAATTTAAGGCTTATAGTCTTTTTTGACAATAAATAAAGATGGCAGCTGCAATGCAGTGCCATCTTTTGTATTAAAAATTTGTTTTTTCTATATAGTGACAATTAACGTCGATATGATTTAAGAATAACAACAATCTTTCATAAAGTGGGTGAGCTTTATCACCGTACTTTGCTTCTAGATCTTCTCCAATATCTTTTACTGTTTTCCTGCCATCTATTTGTAAAAATACATAACTTCCGTATTCATCTAGAGAAGTTTTTTTATATTCTGGAATTCTGAATTTAAGTTTTCTAAAGAACTTTTGGACCTTATGATCTTGTTTTTCAAGTATAGTCACAATATTGTCTTTATCTACTTCATATTCTAAATTGTCGGAGATTTTAAATATTATATTTAAAACATCTTCGTTATTGTTTAGCATTTTTTACCTTACTGTTCATTATAGGTATTATAGTAGCTACTATTAAACCTACTAATATTATAACTGCCATTCCATTAGAAGCAGTGAATCCACTTGGGCCAGCTCCTTTTATAACACCTGATACTTGAAGTATTATACCTACAAGTCCTAATATAGAACCACCGGCAACAAGTCCAGAAGATAAACTTATACCATTAGAAACTTTAACTTCTTTTTCTGTTTCAGATTTACAAGTTTTTTCTATAAATAGACGAACTAATGCGCCTATTAATATTATAGAAGTTGTAGATATTGGTAAGTAGAATCCTATAGCAATTGTCATTACAGGAAGGTTTAATAAGAATAAAACAACTCCCATAACAGCACCAACAATTATCATAACCCAAGGTAATTTACCTGACATTATACCAGCAGTTAATGTTGACATTAAGTTAGCTTGAGGTAGTGCAAATGGAACGTTATCACCAGTCATCGCAAGTTGGCTAGAAAGTACTAATATAGTACCAATAACTACTGTAACACCAACTACACCAGCTATAGCAAAGTATTTTTGCATTTCATTTTTGTCGCCACCTATTATGAAAGTAACTTTTTGTGATTGACAGTAGCCACCAGCTATAGATATAGCAGTAACTATAAATGTACCAAATAAAAGTAAAGATTTATTGTTTTGAGGATTTTTCCATCCCATTACAACGAATAATAATGTTACAATAACTATAGAAGCTATAGTCATACCAGATACAGGAAGGTTTGAAGTTCCTATAGTACCAGTTAAACGACCAGCAACTATAACAAATAGTAATGATAAGAATAATGATAAAATAGCAGCAACTATTGCCATTACTATATTACCACCAGATACCACGAAACCTCCTATGAAACCTATTACTATACCACCAAGTAATATTATGTTTCCAACAGATGAACTGCCAGCACCATTTGAAGACTTAGCATTAAGAGTTTCTTTTATAGAAGATATTATAGTAGGTATAAGCTTTATAGCACCTATTAAACCACCAGAAAGCATCATACCAGCGCCTATATATTTTACATAACTACCAGCTATATGTTTAACTTGCATTGCGTTTATAGCAACATTAGGATTATTCCATACAGTTGCGCCGTCTTTTCCAAGAGCAGCAAAATAACCTATTAAAGGCATAATACCGAAGTTAGATAATATAGAACCAGCAAACATAGTTAAAGAAACATCTAAACCAACTATGAATCCTATACCTAATAATAGAGGGTTAACTTCAACTTCAAATTTCCACTTGTAGAAAGTTTCGTTTACATAGCTTATAACGTTGTTAGCTACATTTAAAAATGAACTAGTTATAACAGTTATAATACCACCTATTCCGAAACCGATTCCCATGTACTTCATTGAGTCTCCAGCACCTTCTGAAGCAACAAGTGTTTCAGATATAGCCATTGACTCAGGATACATCAATTTACCGTGCTCTTCAACCATTAAGTAATTGTGAACAAGAGAAGCTATTCCTATACCGAATAAAACTCCACCTACACCAACAACAAAACCTTCTAAGAAACTAACTTTAGCACCTATTAGAAGAATTGCTGGTAAAACGAATATTATACCACTAGCAACTGATTCTCCACCACTTGCCATACCTTGAACTAAGTTTTTGCCAAGGATACCTTTTTGTTTAGCAAATGCAGCTATAAAAGCTGAACCTATTATAGAACCAGGTATACCAGCCGCAACTGTAAGCCCTGATTTCATACCTGAATAGGCAGTTGATGCTGCGAATAAAACAGCTAAAATAATACCGATTATTAATACGGCAACGTTTCCACCAGATTTAGAACCACTAGAAACGTAAGGAACATAGTCTTTACCAGCTACGCCACCATATGCATCTTTAGATAATTTATTATCCATAAGACGTACCTCCTTGTTATATATTATGATTACGGTTACACTATAATTTTTATAGTACAACTTGATTATAACATAATTCTCGTCAAAATGACATTTTTTTAATTTTACAAATAAAAGATTTCATTCATTGAATAAGTTGCAATAGTGAGCCAATTTCAATAGTTCCACTAGTCTGAATTATATAATTAACCTTTAATGTGTATTAAATAATTTGTAAAAATAACAATAAATAGAGCAATTTATAAGGATAATAATAAAATATAGTTAAATTTTATATTAAATTTTAACCTCCAAATTAAATATACATATTAACAAACTGTTAATAGCTCTTTTTAATTAAAAATTTCGTATATAATCCTAAAAAAATAGTATCAATAATTGAATTTTTCAATGTTAATAATTTCACTATACTAATTATGCCTTAAAAAAGATAGTATGAATTTGTAAAATCTAATTTTTTATCTATAAAAAAACTGGCTTAATATCATAATACTAAGCCAGTTTTATTTTAAAACATTTTTATTCCAATTAGTAATTGAATCTCTTTTCTATTAAATGCCCCATTATTAAAAATTCTTTAGAATAATCCACTTATTATTCCGTTTTCATTAACATCTATTTTTTCAGCTGCTGGAACTTTAGGAAGTCCTGGCATTTTCATTATTGCTCCAGTTACTGCAACAACAAAACCTGCACCTGCTGAAATTGTTACTTGTCTTACAGTTATATTAAATCCTGTAGGTCTTCCAAGTTTAGTTTGGTCATCAGTTAAGGAGTACTGAGTTTTTGCCATACATACTGGAGTTTTTCCAAATCCATTCTTCTCTAATTCATCAATTTCTTTGTTAGCTTGATCTGTAAATATTACACCATCAGCTCCATATATCTTTTGAGATATAGCTCTTATTTTATCTCTTATTGGAAGTTCAACATCATAAGAGAATTGGAATTCATTTTCGCCTGCTTCTATTAATCTAACTACTTCTTTAGCTACTTCAACTCCACCTTCTCCGCCTTTTGCCCAAACTTCTGAAAGTTTAACATTAACTCCTAATTCCTTACACTTTGTTTCAACTAGTTTCAACTCTGCTTCTGTATCAGTTGGGAATGCATTTATTGCTACTACTGCTGGCAATTTATATACTTTAGTTATATTTTCAACGTGTTTTAATAAGTTTGGAAGTCCTTTTTCAAGAGCTTCTAAGTTTTCATTATTTAATTCAGCCTTTGGTACTCCTCCATTGTATTTTAGCGCTCTTACTGTAGCAACTATTACAACAGCATCTGGTTTTAATCCAGCCATTCTACATTTAATGTCTAGGAACTTTTCAGCTCCAAGGTCAGCACCGAATCCTGCTTCTGTAACTACATAATCAGCAAAATGAGTAGCCATTCTTGTAGCCATTATTGAGTTACATCCATGAGCTATATTTGCAAATGGTCCACCATGTACAAATGCTGGTGTTCCTTCAAGTGTTTGAACTAAATTTGGTTTTAAAGCATCTTTAAGTAATGCAGCCATAGCACCGTGAGCATTTATTTGTCCAGCTGTTACTGGAGCTCCACTTCTTGTATAACCTACAACTATTCTAGCTAATCTTTCTTTTAAATCATTTATGTCAGTTGCTAAACAGAATATAGCCATTATTTCTGAAGCAACAGTAATGTCAAATCCATCTTCTCTTGGCATTCCATTTGCTTTTCCACCCATACCATCAACAACAAATCTTAATTGTCTGTCGTTCATGTCAACGCATCTTCTCCAAACAATTCTTCTTGGGTCGATATCTAAAGCGTTTCCTTGATATATATGGTTGTCTATCATTGCAGCTAAAAGGTTGTTTGCTGCACCTATTGCATGGAAATCACCTGTAAAGTGAAGGTTTATATCTTCCATTGGAACAACTTGAGCGTATCCGCCGCCTGCTGCTCCTCCTTTTACTCCAAATACAGGTCCTAGTGAAGGTTCTCTTAATGCAACTATTGTATTTTTACCTATTTTTGATAAAGCATCTGCTACACCTATTGATGTAGTAGTTTTTCCTTCACCTGCTGGTGTTGGATTGATTGCTGTACATAATATTAACTTACCATTTTTTCCTGGTGTTTTCTTCAAAAGATTGTAATCTACTTTTGCTTTATATTTTCCATAAAGCTCTATGTCGTCCTCGGAAACACCTATTTTTGAAGCAATTTCCCTAATGTCTTGTGGTTTACACTCCTGCGCTATTTCGATATCTGATTTAAAACCCATTTCAAAATACCTCCATCTCTAATTTTTCTTTTATTTTTTATTCCTATTTTAATTAAAGATGTCCAGGAGTTAACAAAAAAACGTAAAACCCCCTGGACATTTGCCCAGGCGGTCGACATTCTACTTTACAAGTCACACTCCCTGTGGTAAACTCCACTTCCGCCAGTTATGTGACTCTTTTGTTTAAAAATTTTTTAAACATGCATGTAATTGTGAATTTTTCAATTATATTTTATATATTAAAGGATAATGTAAATTATGTCAATCTATAAATATAAAGACAAAATCAAATCCAATCTTTCTTAAAAAATGAACAGCAGTCTTTAATCAAATATAAATATATAAAATAATATTATTCTATGTATTTCCATTCGCATATTATAGAGAGCCTATTTTGTTCACACCTTGAGGTTATGAGTCCATCCATCTTTTCCATTAAACTTCTTACAATAGAAAGACCAAGTCCTGCTCCTTGTCCTTTTCTCACCTTATCTGCCATATAAAATCTATCAAACATATGTAATACATCTTTTTCATCAATGCTTGTGCATATATTGGAGATTTTTAAAATAACTTTATCATTGGATTCTTCTAAATTTATTTCTATGTCTTTTTCTGCATATTTTAATGTATTAGAAATTAAATTATCTATTATTCTCTCTAAACTGTCCATATCACTCATTATAAAAATTGGTTTATCCAAAATATTTATCTTTGGTTCAAGTCCTTTGCTTTGAAAAGCTTCATAAAATGATAAGATTTCATCACGTACTACATTAGTTAAATTTACTTTTGTCATATCTAGTTCATAATCTTCACTTTCTATTGAAGCTAACTCAAAAAAATCATTTACAAGTACATTTAATTTATTAGTTTTATTTTTAAGTATATCCAGTGCTTCTTTTTTATCTATTTCATCATTTTGAAGTAACTTTAAATATCCTATTATTGAAGTTAATGGGGTTCTTAAATCATGAGACATATTAGCTATTCCTTGTTTTAATGTATTTTCAAATATTATCTTTTCTTGTTCATTTCTTTTATAGAGTTCTAAGTACTCATTAATCCGCAAAGCAAGCTCTTCTATATCTTTATCTACTATTTGAGTACTAATCTTTTTGTTTGTTTTTCTCTCTTTAAAGGCTCTAATCTGATTAGTAATATCTCGTATTTGTCGCTTATATGAAAATAATTTAATCCACATTGCCATTAAAAATATAATCATAAAAATCACCATTAAAATAATAGCTAATAAGTACATCTCAATTCTCCTAATTTATATAATAAATTTTTTATCCGATGACTACCCGTTCTAATACTCCCATTGCACTCTGCGAAAGCGATTCGCACCAAATCATCACACCTGTGTAAGAGACTATCTCAAAATCGAAGATTTTGGATATCTGCTTAACATTTGGTCTCTCTGAAGCCAAGAGCTCTGTTTATCTTAATTACTTAATATCCTCATGTTTTACATATAATAGGCTTACTCCAATTGTTATTATAAAAGTTATCACTGATGAAATTATTCCAATTATGATATCTGACTTTGGTGCAAATCTAGCTATTGCTCCTTCACCAATGACAAAAGGACATGCGTATGTAGCTATAATTGAAATATATGATGTAAAAGATAATGCTGAAAAGGGTAATATAAATAAAATTGGTGAAACAACTGTACACAAATTACTCTTTGTTATTATGGCAATCATAGCAACTATAGATATTGTTGCTACATTATACATTATTCCAATAACAACTACTCTAATTAGGTATAATATAGTGCTATAATTTAAAGCTTCACAAAATCCGTAGCTGATTGAAGCATATATAACTAAAATTGTTGTATAAATTAATTCTAGAAATAAAGAAGATATTATAAAAACTATTAACTTGCTTAATATAAATTTACTTCTCTCATATCCATAAGTAAAAGTTTTACTCATATTATTTTTTAAATCTTTAGCGATAAATTCTCCTGCAAATAACGCAAATATATAACTTGTAAATAAAATGCATTCAAATGCATATTTTATTGAATACATCCCATTTACAAGTTCAGGATGTGCTCCCCTTAATCTCTGCACATTTGAATCGAAACCATTCATCAAAAAAAATGAAGCCACTAATGCCAAAAAAATCATTCCAATAAAATATTTACTTTTTCTTAATTTATAAAATTCCCCTCTAATTAAATTACTCATTATCTTGTCCTCCAACTAGCTTAGTAAAATAATCTTCAAGAGATTCACCCATTTTCATTATTTCTTTAACTCCTATGTTATGTTTAGCTAGAGCCAGAGTAATCTTTTCCTCGTCAAATTCATCATATATTCTTATAATGTTATCTGAAAAAACTTCATAATCTTCTATTCTAAGCTCATTTTCTAGAATAAGTGAAACATCTGAAGAATCACTTGTTTTCAAGTGAATATGGGTTCTACATTTACTAGAAAGTTCACTTACATTTATTTCTTCAACCAATTTCCCATCATTTATAAAGCCATATCTATTTGAAATATGAGTAAGCTCAGATAATATATGACTTGATATTAAAACAGTAGTTCCTCTTTCTTTATTTAATTTAAGTAAAAGTTCTCTTATTTCTTTTATTCCAATTGGATCTAGCCCATTTATAGGTTCATCTAAAATTAAAACTTCTGGATCACTTAATAAAGCTATAGCAATTCCTAATCGTTGTTTCATTCCTAATGAGAAATTCTTGATTTTCTTTTTCTCTACATCCTTAAGTCCTACTAGATTTAGAGCTTCATCAATACACTTAGTTCCTGGAATTCCTCTTTGAATTCTGACAAGTTCAAGATTTTCTTTCGCGGTCATATTAAGATATAGAGCTGGTGCTTCTATTAATGCACCAATTCTTTCTCTTCCCTTTATAACTTCTTTATCTTCACTATGTCCAAATAGTTCAACTTGTCCCTCATTATGTATAACAAGTCCTGTAAGTACCCTAAGCATAGTTGTTTTACCAGCGCCATTTTTTCCTATAAACCCATATATATCACCTTTTCTAATATTAATGGATAGGTTGTCTAACACCTTATGCTTTCTATATATTTTTGTAATATTACTAGCTCTAATTGCATATTCATTCATTTTAGTCCTTACCTCCTCTTATAAATCATGCTTTTATAATAAACAATCTTTTATAAGAAAACCTTGCTAAAACCTTTCAAAAGTATTAAATCTTTTTAATAAATATTTTTTATATTAAATTTCAATTAGCTATTTCCTTAATCTATACCCCATTGCCCAAACTGTTTCTATGTAATCTTCACCATTACTATTAGCTCTAGATAACTTATTTCTTAATCTACTTACATGTACATTTACAGTGTTATCATCACCTAAAAATTCTTCACCCCATATACTTTCAAAAATGTTAGATTTACTGTACACCTTATTAGGATTATTTAACAATAACTCTAACACTGCAAATTCTCTTGCAGTTAACACAACTATGGTTTGTCCAACTTTTACTTCCTTACTTTCTGTATTTAGCGTAATATCTTTATAACTCAAAATGTTATTTTTCTTTTTCTCATCTGTAGAAAATTCTAAATATCTTCTCAAATTAGAATTAACTCTTGCAACCACTTCGTCTGGATCAAAAGGCTTACAAATAAAATCATCAGCTCCTTTTTCTAATAATTCCAGCTTAGTTTTTTTAGATGTTTTTGCGCTCACAATAATGATTGGAGCTTTTGTGATTTCTCTTATTTTTAATATAGCTTCTTCTCCACTAAGCCCTGGAATCATCAAATCCAGTAAAATCATATCCCACTTTTCATTTTCTACACACATTAAAGCTTCTGTTCCTGAAAAAGCCGCTCTAGATCTATATCCCTTATTTTCAAAAATACTACAAAGTAATTTATTAATATCATTGTCATCTTCAACTACTAAAATCCTAACTTTTCTATCCATAATTTATTCCCTTCTAATCTATATAAAGTTATTTTTTATCTTGTAATTTTTATATGTACATTTTACCATAACTCATTTCTACTTTCTTGATAAAATCCAACTATCCTAAGCACCGTTTCTGACATTGAATGAAATTTAAATTGTATAAAAATAAACTACCAACCTAAGCTGGCAGTTTAATGGTTACGCACGTACCTATATTCTTTTACTTATTACCTCTATAAACCCGCTAAACTATTCTGCATTATTTATTCCTTCCACGATTGCCATCTTGTTAACTCTTTTTAATGGAAAATAACTAGCTAGCATGGTTATACCAACAGTTCCAACAGAAGATGCAAACACAGCACCCCAAGGCATGCTCCATTGAATTTCTACAGCACTACAAAACATTTTATATAACATATAGGAACCTACTACACCCAATATATTTCCTATTACAATAGCTACTATGGAATAAAAAACACATTCTAGTCTTACTAGTTTATTAACTTCCTGCTTTGCCATTCCAATTGCTTTTAAAATAGAAAGTTCTCTTGTCCTTAGCATAATATTTGTACTAATAGTATTAAAAATATTAACACAGCTAATGGCTGCAATTACTGCAAAAAAGCCATATACAAATATACTTATTACTAAGCTATATTGTGCATTTTCTTTCATTTCTGCTTCACGATCCCTTAGAAGAAAATTAGGATACTTTTTTATCATGCTGGTCAAAAATTTTCGTACGGAAGAAGAATCTCTATTATCCTTTATTTTTATTACTAAATAGTCTGGGTTTCTATCTTTGTTTGTTAATTCCCTATATATATTTTCTGTAGTATATACATTAATTCCACCATCGGCAGTAAACTTTTGTCCCCAAATTCCCTGCTTTAATATTCCTTGAACTGTATACTCCTTATATTCATCCAGAGAGTTTGATTTTTTACCATCACTACTTACAGGTACCTTTAACCGTATTTTATCCCCAACTTTTATATTTAGATTGTCCATTATAATACGTTTGTTAGTTTTAGGATTATAGCTAAATCCTGTGTTAACAATGATAACTCCCTTTTCATTATTCATTTTATTGTAATTTATTTCACCGCTAAGCAAGTACTTATTAAGAGTTGATAAGTTTTCGTCTGATAACCCTACTATTTGACTTCTGTCAAAATTAATATATTTATCGTATACTTTTTTGCTATTAAACCATTCAGTTTTGAATTCTTTTAACCTAGGGCTAACTAGATTGTCATAAACTAATACTTCATCTCCTATTGAGTCACCTTGTTTAGTATCAAAATATCTATAATACATTTTATATACTTTATCAACTTCACTAAAACTACTTATAGTTTTAAAATCTTCCTCCGTAAGTTTTACATCACCCCTATTATCCTTATGTGATATCTGAAAATGATAAAATTCGTTATCACTATCATCTATTCCAGTTTTGTAAGTTAGGTCAATAATACTACTAAATACAATTAATAGCACAATACTTATAACCATAGAAAATACAGTTATAGAGAATCTTTTTCTATTCCTTCCTAAGTTCTTTCTTGCGATCCATCCTTTGGCACCAAGCAGTTTCTTTACTAATTTTCCTGAAGCTATGCCTTTAAACTTCTCTTTTCCCAAATTTCCTGTATTTCTTATTGCATCAAGTGGTGATGTCTTCCCTGCCTTTCTTGCTGGTCCAAAAGCTGCTATGTATATAGAAATT
Source organism: Clostridium nitrophenolicum (assembly GCF_055391695.1). Classification (NCBI taxonomy): domain Bacteria; kingdom Bacillati; phylum Bacillota; class Clostridia; order Eubacteriales; family Clostridiaceae; genus Clostridium; species Clostridium nitrophenolicum. The sequence goes on along the minus strand of NZ_AP042469.1, from coordinate 2,315,467 downwards.
AAACTTAGAATAACGCTAATAAATATAATATAGGGTGATATGCTTAATTTAAGTTGTCCATAAGGTAGATTAGGCACAATAATAGCAAGGGCATTTAATAAAACTTTTATAGCAAAAGTTCCTACTAAGATTCCTATTGGAATTCCTATAGTACCTAAAATAGTTGCTTCTTTAAATACTAATTTTCTGATTTGTTTTTCAGTTGCTCCTATACATCTAAGCAATCCAAATTGCGAAATACGCTCAAGAAGTGCAATATTAAAGATATTATATATGACAGCACTCATAGCGAAAACTACAAGCAAGCCTAAAAATATGCACCCAGACATTAATGCAATATTATATCCATTGTTATCACTTTGTAGCAAAAATCTTAAAACTTTTTCATTATAAGAAACCTTAATACTATTTCCGCTGCTATCTCCTAAATCAGCTAGAAGCTTTCTAGTTGCTTCACGAACATTGCCACTATTTTTAAAGCTTATGTAAGTTGTATACTTTGCATTACCTAAGCCTAAGTTAGCATCATAAAAAGTAACTCCTTCCATCCTCCTTGAAAAGTTTAAATTAGAATCTAAAAATCCTACCACAGTATAGGTCTTTGATTTACTATCATTATTAGGTGACATGTCCATAGAAATCTTATCACCCAAATTAATTTTTCCCTTTAGATAAGGTAAAGTTTCATTACCTATAATAATTTCATCACTGGACTTTGGCAATCTTCCTTCTGCAAGGAGGATTGGCCACATTTCTAAGGCTTTTTTATCATAGGCGCAAATTTTATATCCATTAGGATCAAATTCTTTTGCATCAGTTAATATGCTTTTTTCGCCATCTACAAGATTTTTGCCACCTGTACCTAACTCCACCACTGTACCTGATTCTAAAACAGAAACATTATTTTTAACTTTTTCAGAATTTGTTTTAGAATTACTGGAAATAGATACTTGATACGCACCTTCATTTTTCATAATTTCTTTATACTGTTTATCCCAGAAGCTTAAACCTAAGGTTCCCACAGCTACAATTAAAGCAGTAGAAAGAACGATACCTATAATAGTCAATAAAGTTCTTTTCCCTTGAATTTTTAAATATTTGGGTGTTATTTGCAAATAATTCTTAATCATATTATTTCACCACACCATCTTCAATATTAATAATTCTATCTGCTTTCGATGCAATTGTAGGATCATGAGTAATCATAATTAAGGTTTGGTGATATTTTTTAGCAGATAATTTTAATAAACTTAATACTTCTTCTCCGTTCTTCTTGTCCAAATTTCCTGTTGGTTCATCAGCTAAAATAATAGCTGGCTTGGTTATTAATGCTCTACCAATAGCAACTCTTTGTTGCTGACCACCAGAAAGCTCTGAAGGCAAATGGTTTCTTCGATCATAAAGACCTAAGCTTTTCATTAATTCTTCCAATTGTTTAGCATCAACACTTTTGTTATCTAAAATAAGTGGTAAACTAATATTTTCTTCCACCGTTAAAACAGGCACTAAATTATACTGCTGAAAAATGAATCCTATAGATCTTCTCCTAAAAATAGCTAGCCTCTTTTCATCTAATTTCGTAATATCTTTATCTTTAATTATTACGCTGCCAGAAGATGGAGTATCCACACCGCCTAATATATGCATTAATGTACTTTTCCCTGACCCGCTAGGTCCAATAATCGCTACAAATTCTCCTTCCTGAACACTCATATTAATATCTTTTAATGCATCAACTTGAGTATTACCCTTTCCATAAGTTTTATTTAACTGAATCACTTTTACGATATCCATGCTGCTCCCCCTTATCACCTGTTAGAGTTCCACTTATTCATGTCCTAGAAATGCTTAAACTTGAAGTTTTAGGGCATTACATAAGTTAAAATTTTACCTAGAAACTCTGTATCTGTAATATTAGTATAAAATTCCTATCTTAATTTTTAGTGAATTTTATCTTATAATTTATTCATTAAGGTTCCTAGTTATCAAGTTTACTTATATAATAGGATATTTTTACAAGACCCAGATATATTTAAATATTTTGGTTTATAAAAACAATGCTGAAACAGCTTCCTTTTCCCTTCTCACTTTGAACAGTAATTGTACTATCTTGTCCCTCTATTATTCTTTTGGATAAAGAAAGCCCTATTCCCACACTATCATCTTTATATTTACTTTTGCATTTATGAAACCTTTCAAATATTTTAGTAATTTCCTCTTGCTCGATTCCCTCTCCATTATCTGAAACCTTAATAATAGTAACTAACTTCATTTGTTCAATGCTTATAATTACCTTTCCTCTCTCAGGGGTATGTTCTATACTATTTTTTATAATATTTAACACTGCCTCACCAGTCCAGTTAGGATCTCCGTAAAAGCAGCTGTTTGGCACATTTTCATCAATGCTTATGGATATGTTTTTATCTTCTCGCAAATATTCTATAGATGAAATAGCTTTTTCTACCATAGTTACTGCTGGGACTTTAGATTTGTTAAATACAATAATTCCAGCATCCAGCATGGCTAGTTTCAATAGATTCTTAACTAACCATTCTATTCGTTCCAGTTGTTTTTTACTTCTTTCAATAAAATATGTACGTGTCTCTTCTGGCATATCGGTTTCGGCAGCCATAATATCATTTGCAGCTATTAAGGTTGCTATTGGAGTTTTAAGCTGATGGGAAATATCCTCTATAATATTTTTTAAAAATACCTTTTCTTTTTTCAAACTATCAATATTTAACTTAAGGCAGTTAGCCATTTTATTAAATTCGTTTCCTAGTATGTCAAAGAGCTCTTCTCCATCCTCTTTTAAATTATAAGAAAAATCACCATCAATAACCTTTTGTATTGTATAGGTTGTTTTTTCTACTTTAGAATAAACCTTAGAAAATCCCAAAAACATTATAGTAAGTATACTAATTGCTAAGGCTATAAAAGTAATTGTAAGTTCTAAAACCACTTTAGCATAAACGCTGTTTATTGGATCTTGAAATTTAAAGGACATATCTTCTCTATAACCATATTGACTTAAAATTTCCCTTCCTTTCTTCGTCTGATCCTCTGTTGTTGGCTCCTTTATAACATCTATAATACCTTTTTCTAATTGAGGATACTTTTCAACCAGCTTTCCAGTAATCTCAATATTTTGTTTAGCAACATTAGCACTTATACTACCTAAAGTAAGATTCAACACAATTAAAAATATTCCTAAAGCAAAAACTAAGGTAATAATTAAACTTATAAAGGTAACCTTAAGCTCACTATTGATAAAGTATCTCTTCATAGTTTTACCACATCCTTATCCCACTTATATCCCACTCCCCTAATGGTAGTAATATAATCAAGATTTTCACTAATTTCATTTAACTTTAGCCTTAGCTTCTTTATATAAACAGACAGTGTATTATCTTCTACAAAGTTACCTTCTAAGTCCCAAATTTTCTCTAGCAGCAGTGCTCTAGTTAGCACTTGATGTGGAGCGCTTAAAAATGTAAGTAATAGCTTATATTCTGTAGTTGTTAACACAATTTCTTTATCCTTTATTAAGACTTTATATTGAGCAGTAAATACCTTAATATCTCCACTTGATATTATTTCTTCCTTATTAACAGCTTGTCTATTTCTTCTCAAAACAGAATTAATTCTTGAAACTAACTCCTTTACTCTATAAGGCTTTGAAATATAATCATCACCTCCAATGTCTAGTCCCATTACTACATTTACCTCATCATCGCAGCAGGTCAAAAAAATAATGGGCATATCACTTTTTGCTCTCACCTTTTTACAAAATTCATATCCTAATCCATCAGGTAAAATTACATCTAATATTATGAGATCATAAGCTTCTCTCTCAAACAATTCTTCTGCTTCCTTTAAGCAATCTACAGTATCTACACTAAAATTTTCTTTTTTTAATGCATAAGTGGTTACATAAGATAAATCTTTATCATCTTCTACTAATAATAACTTTGCCATACTTTATAAACCTTCCTTATGAGTTTTAAGTTCTCTAGATTAATTTTCTTAATCAGCATACCTATGTACATTATCTCTTCTGTTATTAAGAGGAAACATCATACATTTTCCTATTGTTTCACAACTCACATCTACACTAAAATTATACCAACAAATTCCTGTACATTCATCTTCATATACAATTATAGTTTATAATTTGAAATATTTATTCAATAAAGGCCATGTTTAAGATAAATGTAAACATCTGTTGATCCAATTATATACTTCTCTTTTCGATACACAGTTAAAGGATTTTAAAACAAGAAAAGTAATATTTATATAGTTTGACAAATGTTTGATGTTTGAATTTATATACAGTATAATTAAATAAGAGGACAATGGTAATTTGAGGTAAAACAAGAGGGGGATTTGTTGTGCTAAACATTCTATTTTATTTAGTAGTTTTTCTTATTTTTGTATGGGTTGTTTTTGATAGATTAAGAGAAGATAAAAAATGGATTTCAATAATGGTAGAGAGAGGAAATAACTGTTATAAACTAAACGAAAAATACGCTTATTTAAAAACCAATAGTATAAGATGTAGAATAAAAATTGTCGGTGAAATGGTGACAGACCGATCAGTCGCAAGAGGTATGGTTAATGTAAGAGATATGCAAACTGTAAGTTTAGATGTGTATTATAAAGACATGAGAAAAGCAGAACAATTATTAAATAAATAGCTTACAAGCGACTTAATTAATAATAGTAATATAACAAATTCTTTTTATAATCTATCTTAAGGGGAGTATATCAGCCCAATTATAGGGCATGCTTATTATATGAATTTGCTTACTCCAGCTTTTCAATTTTTGTACCTTCCAATAATAGTTCAGCAAATTTATCAGCTGCATAAGATAATGGGACGCCCTTCAACTTTGCTATTCCTACTGCACGATTATTAATTGGTGGAATTAATCGCTTTAAAAAAAGCGATCTGTTATCAATTTCATCCTTTACAAATTCCTCGATTGCAAATGCGACCCCTAAATTTATTTTTGCAAATTTTATCAATAAATCAGTACTGTCAAATTCAATTAATGGATTTATATTTACTCCATATTGTTTTGCATAATCATCTAATAATCGCCTTACATGACTCGAAGGTTTTAGCATTAATAAAGAATAACCTGCAATATCATTTATATTAAAATCCAACCTGGAGAGTTTCTTAAATTTTGTTCCATAAACCAAACAATCATGTACAGGTATACGCTTCAATATCTCAATATATTCATCTTCATCAAAAGGTAAATTTATAAATCCTAAATCAATACTTCCGCTCTTTAATAAGTCAATAGTTTCTCTGGTTGTCCTATTTATAACTTTTATAGATATTTTACTATATAGTTCATTGTACTTTTCTAAGTAAGGCAGCAACAATCCACTAATGATCGAATCGCTTGCGCATATACTTATTTCTCCTGCTTCTAAATGAGCCATTTCATTGTATTTTCGTTCTGCTACATCTATAAGCTCAATTGCTTGTGTTAAATAAGAATAAAGCACCTTACCTTCATTGGTGAGTTTAATACCCTTGGGCAAACGTATAAACAAACTGCACCCAAGCTTTTCTTCTAGTAGTTTTATAGACATGCTAACAGATGGCTGAGTAACAAATAACTCTTCCGCTGCTTTTGTAATACTACCACATTTAACTACCGCACAAAAAATTTTATATGATTCTAGTGAAACATTATATCTACTCATTAAACAATCCCTCAATTTACACATAAGTGAAATTTATGACCAACATAAATTATATCAATTTTATTTATATGATTCAATATATTAAAATGGTAAAGAAAGTTAATTCCATAAATAATCAACTAATTAAGGAGGTAAAAATGAAATGGCGGCAAAAGAATATGAACATAAGATAAACTATGAATATATTTTATTCGACCTTGATGGTACTCTTACGGACCCTGCAATCGGTATAACTAACTCGATTATGTATGCGCTAGAGAAATACGGCATTAAAGTTTCTGATAGAAGTAAGTTATATAAATTTATTGGACCTCCGCTTTGGGAATCCTTTGAAAAGTATTATAGTTTTTCAAAAGAAGAAGCAAAAAAAGCCGTTGAATATTATCGTGAATATTACAAGGACAAAGGCATTTACGAAAATCTTGTCTATGAAGGCTTTGAAGATTTACTGAAGCTGTTAAACACAAGTGGTAGGACTCTTATTGTTGCAACCTCAAAACCAGAGGTTTTTGCAAAACAAATCTTAGAGTATTTTAATATTGCAAAATACTTTACCTTTATTGCAGGCGGGAACCTTGATGGTACAAGAGTAAAAAAAGATGAAGTCATATCCTATGCACTTGAAAGCTGCAATATCTTAGACAAATCAAAGGTTATTATGATTGGTGATAGAGAGCATGATATTATAGGCGCTAAAAAGAATGGCATTCACTCAATGGGAGTTTTATTTGGATATGGTGACAGAGAAGAACTAGAAAATGCAGGTGCAGATTATATAGCTAAGGCAGTTTCTGATATTGGCAGAATTCTGATTGCAAAATAAGCATGATTCACAGAAATTAACTATATAATGATGTTATTATTAATTACAAATTTAATAATAACATCATTATATAGTTTTTTGTTTTGAACCTAAATGAGTATATTTCAAATGCCTATTTTCGGAATTTCGATAAATTTTTATTGATAAACAATAAACGCTGTATTATAATAGTATAAGATACAATAAAAGGAGATGGTTTTAATGAAAAATGAAAAGATTAAATCTTTATTGATATCATTTTTGTGGCTCTCATTAATTATAATGGTCGGGGCTTTTATAGGAGGTAGTTTTCTTTTTATATTTGATGCAATTAATGGGAAGGTTACGTTAAGTATTTTATTTAAAAAGATATTTGTAGCAATTGTACTTTTAGGATATGCAGTTTTAATGTATATTTTACTAGGTATAGCAAACAGTTTCAAAGAAAGTGCTTTTGTTAGAGCCAATGTAAAACGATTTAATTATATCGGATATATTTTTTTCATAGAAGCACTTGTTCAAGCGATTTATAGTTCAATAGTTACACCTGGCCATGGTCTATTTGAACTATTTGGAATTAACGTAACAATAGAGCTAGTATCACTGGCGATTATTTCATTAACGTTTTTTTTCATAGCAGATGTATTTGATAAAGCAATAAAAATAAAAGAAGTTAATGATTTGACTATATAGAACATATTATTCTTACTCTTTGCAGCTCCATAGGCATATTCATTCTTCACTATCTAAAAACAAGTAATATAAAACAAAAATGTGGTGAACCTCACCACATTTTACTGAACTTTTTCGCTTCCTATTTGTTTTATTAATTCCAAAATCTTATTTTCATCTAGCTTTGTATACTTTTTAATTTTTTCTATAGGTTCTCCATCTTTGATCATCTCTGTTGCTGTTTCTATTTTTCCTTTTTCTATTCCTCTTTCCTCAACCTTATGATCGTAAAAACTCTTTACCATTTCTTTAACCACCTCGTCAAAATCTGTATACTTTCTGTATGTACTTAAAAAATATGAATTAATGTTTTCTATTGCAGATGTCATTTCATCATAATCTTCTAAATTTATCTTATTACTATTATACGATAAATCTATAGCTTTTAAAGTATCTTCTATAACCATTTTTAATTCATTACTTACAGCACATATTATGATTTGTTAACTTGTTTTTAAAAGTAAGCAATTAACTGACTTAAATACAAATTATAATATATAATAGAAATAGTATTAATTTTAATTACACCCTGAAAGGAGTAATATATATGAAATGTCTTCTTGATATGCACACTCATACTATAACTAGTGGGCATGCCTATTCAACTTTATTAGAAAATGCAAAATGTGCCAGCGAAAAGGGGCTTCAACTTTTAGGTACTACGGATCATGGATCTTCCATGCCTGGAGCTCCTCATGAATGGTATTTTGGGAATTTCAAGGTACTTCCAAAAGAACTTTTTGGTGTTACTATGCTTTATGGCTGCGAAGCCAACATTATAGATTATGAAGGAAACTTAGATTTGCCAATAGTTCTTCAAGAACAAATGGATATATTAATAGCAAGTATCCACGAACCAGTAATGGAAGCAAATGAAAATGCTGATTTAAATACTTCTGCCTTTTTAAAAGTTATGGATAACCCTAATGTACACATTATAGGCCATTCAGGCAACCCTAAATTTCCAATTCATGCAGAAGAATTAGTAAAAAAGGCAAAAGAAAAAAATATACTTGTTGAAATAAATAATAGTTCCTTTGTAAGCTCAAGAATTGGAAGTGAAAAAAATTGTACTAAAATAGCTCGTCTATGCAAAGAATATGGAGTAAGGATAATATTAAATAGTGATTCACATTTTTGCCTCAATATAGGTAATTTTGATGCTGCCTTAAGCATGCTGAAGCAGATAGATATGCCTGAAGAGTTAATTATAAATAGAAGCAAAGAAGAGTTTCTTGATTTTCTAAAAGCCAAAGGGAAAAATTTTTAATGTCAATTTGAATTTTTAGTATACTTTAATTTGAAGGGGCTGTTGCAAAATGAAATTTTGCAACAGCTCTTTTATATTCCGCAAAAAAAGCGAATGAAGGAAGGCCGTTTTGACTTTCCTTCATTCGCTTTTTAAGAAAATTACGTCATAAGAAACCGTAAAACTTAGCTTTGAACAATATAGTTTCACAGAAAATAATAAGTACTATTTTTATTATTCTAGTTATGTCATATTTCTTTTATCTTATTATTATTCTTGAATATAATGTGAGTTATATGTTTAATATAATACAAATTGCATATACTAATGCAGGAGTCAATACATAAAGCATAGAATGGAGGTTTGAAAATGAGAAAACTTGCTGAAGGAGAATTACTTTCATTAACAGGATTATTAAAGTTTGAGAGCGATGGCTTAGCAGTTTCAAAGGCAGTGCAGGCACTTATAACAGATGATGAATTAAAAAAGCAAGCAGAATCTAGTATACTGGCAGCTGAAGGTAGAATTAAAGGTCTACAGCAATTTATCAATGAGAATGGCGCAACAAGAGCATAAAGGAGGTAAAATGCTATGTCAACTATTTTAAGCAATATAGTTCAAAACACTACTGATATAAATGATGAGGTTATAGCTGGAAATATGCTTGCCGCTGCTAAAAGCGCAGCAGATGCCTATTTAAATGCAACAATGACAAGCACAACCCCAGAATTAAGAGCACTTTATTCATCTAGTCTTAATCAGGTAGTTGGTGGTCATTCAGCACTTACTGAGTTAAGCATAAATAGAGGTTGGAATAAACCATATGATCCACCTACTCAACAACTCTCAGATGTTGTAAATAAGGCTGGAACAACAGTTCAGTAGATTAAAAAATAAAGAGTCATTTTGACTCTTTATTTTTTAAATCATTTAAATCATATCTACATTGAAATATAGAAGTAAAGATATATAAACATATTATTAACAAATAAAATATACTATTATTGAAGTCTTTTAATTTAGCAATTTCCATTTTGTCGTATTTTCTTACAAGTGTGTACTAAATTATAGTATCTCCGTATGCTAATCATAACATTGATTTCAATATAATATAATACAATAAGTTAGTATCATATTATTATTTATAGCTTTATTATTAGAATGTTGTAAATGAATCCAACTCTAATTACATCATACTTAATATTTTTCCTATCACTTCTTTTTTTAGAATTGTATTATGCCCTGATATACAAGTATCAAAATCCATTTGCTCATATTTTTTCATAGTATTAATATAAACATCCTTCTCACAATAAATACTTGGGATAATATCCTCCATACTGTCACCAACATTATCTCCAAGTAAAAGCACATCATCTTCTTCGTCTAAAATACTTATTGAATCTAATGTATGTCCAGGTGTATGAAATAATTTAATTTTGTGTCTGAATGACGGGTATGAGTATGAAGAAAGGGGTGTTTCAAAGCTAATTACTTAATTTTGAAACATTCCCCTTTTATATAACTGCCATTCATAATTGTATATCCTAATTTTATCTTCCTACAGTTTCTTAATTCTCTCAATGGATTCTACTGTATTTTCATAAGTACCGAATGCTGTAAGTCGAAAATAGCCTTCTCCCTGAGGGCCAAATCCAACTCCTGGCGTACCTACAACATTTGCATTTTCCAATAAATAATCGAAAAACTCCCATGAGGTCATATCATTCGGTGTCTTCAACCAGATATATGGTGCATTTACACCACCAAATACATGATAACCTGCTGACCTTAATCCTTCGAGGATTACTTTTGCATTATTCATATAGTAATCAATTTGCTTTTTTATCTGCTCTCTTCCAGTCTCAGAGTAAACAGCTTCCCCTGCTCTTTGAACTATATAAGGCGCTCCATTATATTTTGTTGTATGACGTCTAGCCCAAAGTGCATTCAAGGAAACATTAGAACATTTCAAATCCTTTGGGACAACTGTATATCCAAGTCTTACTCCTGTAAATCCAGCGTTCTTTGAAAAACTCTTCAGCTCAATGGCACAAGTTTTTGCACCTTTACATTCATAAATTGTATGTGGTACATTATCCTCTGAAATATAGGCCTCATATGCTGCATCATATATAATAACTGCTCCTACTCTATTAGCATAATCAACCCAAACTTGAAGCTGATCTTTTGTAATTGTTGTCCCTGTTGGATTGTTAGGAAAACATAGATAAATAATATCTGGCGTTTCCTTTGGAAGCTCTGGTACAAAATTATTATCTGGAGTACATGGCATATAGATAACATCACTCCATCTTTGAGTAGTCTCATCATATGTTCCTGTTCTTCCAGCCATTACATTTGTGTCTAAATATACTGGGTATATAGGATCACAAACAGCAATTTTATTATCTATACTAAATATTTCTTGAATATTACCTGCATCACATTTTGCGCCATCACTTACGAATATTTCATCCATTGAAATATCAACATCACGAGATGCGTAATCACCTTTTACAATTGCATTTCGCAAAAATTCGTAGCCTAAACTTGGTGCATATCCTTTGAAAGTATCTGCATTTTTCATTTCATCAACTGCACAATGTAACGTATTGACGATAGTTGGCGCTAATGGTTGAGTTACATCACCAATTCCCAAAAGGATAATCTTCTTATCAGGATGCTTCTCCATAAAGGCAGCTACTTTCTTTTCTATGAATGAAAATAAATATCTTCCTGGCAGCTTCAAATAATTATCATTAATTTTGTACATATGATAGCCTCCTTATCGCATTTTTTCTGCCTATTTCATTTGTTGCGCTATAAGATATTTTACTCAGTTAGGCTATATTATGTTACTCTCATCCCATGACCATAAAGCCATTTACGAGTCTATCATTTAAAAAAATATAAAATAAAAAAGAATTAGATACTGTTTATCAATACCTAATTCAAAAAAATATTGAATAATAAAGAAAGATGTATGCTTCTATATTTTCATTGGTGGCTGTGAAGTAAATGAAATTTACAGTTAAACTTGATGGCCATGGTGTCAGAGCCCCTAGAGTTTTATATCTCAGGGACTCAAAAGTGGGTTTAGCCCTTGGCCTCAAGGGCGGAAAGGCGCGCCTCGAGGTTAGCTAAACTTGCATGTAACTGAGCGTTTTCAGCCTTGAGTTTTTCGTTTAAGCCTTGAATAGCAGCTAAGGCTACACCCTGCAAATCTATGCTTGAGATGTGTATATCATCATCTCCATTTAGTCCGAAGGTGGCCTGGAAATCCTGAGCAGTCGGGCCAATGTGACGCACACTGGACGAGTCCTCTGTGTAGTTCCAAGACTGGATTGGCATGCTTGATAAGTTGTCAAGAATCTCGATCGTGTTGACGCTTGAGAAATTCTCCTTAGAGTTCTTATCGCTGGCGAGCGTAACTCCGCGTACCTGGACATCACCGTTATTAAGAACCCGGAAAACCTCGGCGTTCCTGTTATCTCTACCGATAATGATGTTTCCAGTACCCCACTGGTTGACGATCAAAGCTGTGGTGTTCGTGCCGCGGGCTGTGGCGATAAGGGCGGTGCCTGTAAAGCTCTCAGCCTCGACCCCAGTGCCACCATTACTCAGTCCCCAGACCCCTTTGCCGTTAATGCTTAAACCTCGAACGCCGTGACCATTGCGGGCTTGGGAAATGCCTACCACACCTGCTTTTTCAAAGAACTCTGCATTTGTGATACCTACCACTGCGTCTCCCTTGGCACTGCGACCGAATACGCCGTTTCCAGTATCGTCGCTTTCACCAAGTACACCTGTGCCACCAGACAAGTTTTTTCCATAAACACCAACTCCTCCACTACCCCGGGATTCGCAAAATCCTGCAACACCGTGCCAAATTTTCCCATAACCTTGAACACCAACTCCACCAGCCGTGCTTTCGCTAAATCCTGCAACTCCGAACCCATTTTTTCCATCACCTCGAACACCAACTGCTTCACCTTTAGCAAGTACACCAACAGAACCTGAGCCTGAAGCTGTTCCAGTTATAGCAACACAATTATCGCCTGTACAACTCTCGTTTATAGCCATATACTTTAATCCTCCTTAAGCGATATTTTTATATAGCAAAATTTGAAAAAGTAATATATTTATAAATATTACTAGAATTATATATTAAGAACTAAGAATCTTTAGCTTGTGCGAATACCAACTAATCGTAGAAGTCTTTTTGTTCAGAATAATAACAGTACAAATCATCTATGGACAAATATTATGGACAATTAGTATAATTAGTTGTGTAAATTAACTACAATGTATTTATATAGGAGGAATTATAAATGATTGATGAAAAAATAATAGAAGCTTTTCACATGATGTGGGATAGCTTTCCAGCCCCTGTTCGTTTGATTCATAAAAACAAAACAGTATTAGCTGTGAATGAAACTGCCCATAACATGGGAATGAAAACAGAAGTGCCATGTTTTGCAATTGGAGCTCCTGAAGCTCATAAAGGCTGCAAGGCAAATGAAGCTATTTCTACGAACACTGCACAAATACTAAATGTAGGTTCTGAAAAAATTAAATATTGGCTTCCTGTAAAAGGTTGTCCTGACGTTTATGTTCATTATACAATCACTATTGACTCTGCTAAGTAAGTGTGGAAACTATCTAAAGTATAATTAGGACATACTACATAGTCAATTAAAAACTTTGTACATAAACATTTTAAGACTCAACTTGCAGCAACCAACTGCTTGTTGGGCCTTTTCACTGAAGTGTGAAGAATAGATGTATGGAGAGAACTTGGAAATTTAGAATGTAATACTACCTGAATCTACTTATAGGTACGTTAGAATATTTTGTTACCAGGAAACAAACAATAAACTGTAATTTTTATCTTAAAGTACATTAAATAAAAAATTAGGTGGTGATTAGAAGTGAAAACCATAATGATGCTTATCACTAGTTGGTGACCTCACTGCAAAACTGCAGCTTCTTGGATAGAAGAAATAAAGAGGGAAAATCCAAAATACGCAGACATTGAGGTTAAAATAGTGGATGAAGAGGCTGAACCGTCGGTAGCTAAGCAATATGATTATTATTATGTTCCTACCTACTTTGTTAATGGAGTTAAAATCCATGAGGGAGCTACCTCTAAAAGTCAACTTATAGACGCATTTGAAGCAGCCAGCAAATAAAAATATTATTTAATCATGTCCTATAAGATTTTATTTTCCATTAACGGTCATGAGGGCAGATTAGCAAGCTCACTTCGCTAATCCCCTCTGTGCCTAGTGAAGTGAGCTTGCTATTAAATATTCTCTACGAACTGAATTTTTAATCCATTTGGATCTAATACATAGAAAAACTTGACATGTGGGTTTGGCTGAAATGGTCCACTATGGATATCTATACCCTTTTCTTTAATAAAAGCCATCATTTCATCTACTGAATTCACTTCAAATCCAAGTGAAATATCCTGTCCAAAGTTTACTTCTTTTATAGCTTCATTGCATATAAGTTCAACCTTTGTCTCTCCATCCCCTAAGAATGCAATTTCTACTCCTGGCCCTGCATTGTATCTTCTATCCACCTCAAGTCTTATTATCTCCTTGTAAAACTTTAAAGACTCCTCCATATTTTTAACCATTAATGTACTCCAGCAAAATTTCATAATTTAGTTCCTCCTTATTTTATAAACTCTAAAAAATCCTTTAATAACATTTTACCCCTCTCTCGGCAACACATCAATTATTATTCTATATCTTTAATATGCAATACTCCTATGAATGGCTAGAAAGTCTCAGTTCCTCTTTATTATTAATTTCTAATAGTGCATCAAAAAATAATTGAGGCTGATCCAGCATCGTCATATGCCCAGCATTAGGTATTAAATAGAACTCTTTATATTGAGTATTGATTTTATTAAAGTATTCCTTAGCAATAACATAGGGTGTCTGCCAGTCATTTCCGCCTAGAATATAATAAATTGGCACTTTATATTCTGCTGATTCCGAATTTAAATCAAAGGCTCCTAAATAATCTAATGTTTTTTCATTTGCTTTAATCCCTTTTATCATTGCAGAAATATCCGACAATTTAAAAATAGGACTTTTAAATGCAGTTTTGCATATGGAAAGATCCATCTTAACAGCTAAATTATATTTACCTTGAAGTTTACGTACTTGCATACACTTTTTTAAACAATTTCTATCAAACTTATCTCCAGGATAATCGCCTATAACTTCAAGCTTTTTCAGAGATTTCTTATCCTTAGACTGTATAATTAATTCCTTAACTTTTTCGTAGCCAACACGCTCATTTTCAAGCATATTAATAACCTGTCCAACTCCAATATAATAAGCTACTTCTTCTGGATATTGCTTTACAAAGGTACTTCCTAAAACACTGCCCCAAGAATGACCAAGTAAAATTATCTTTTCTTTATTATATTTTTTCTTTAGATATTGAATAGTTTCATACAAATCCTTTATCAACAAATCAATTGTAGGATATTTATCTGGATTCTTAGTAAGAGTTTTTCCAGAACCCCGTTGATCGTAATGGACTACTGTAAAAATATCTTCCCATTTTTCTTGAAATGCATATGCAAATATTGATTCAGGACTGCCAGGCCCACCATGTAAATATAACATTACTGGATTATCATACTTTGTACCAGAATGAAATAGATATTGATTGATATCATTAATTGGTACATATTCCTCAATATAAATTCGCCTTTTTAAATTATTTTTCATAATTCAAATTCTCCTTATTAATAATTTGTTGTTACTTCGGCTTATAATAATAGTCCACCATATACAGTCTATATTATTTGTTACATATTGCTTTTTACATTTCTATATAAGGAAAAAATTACTCCTTTAAAGCATTTTCAATTGATTTAAGAATTATTTTGCTACTATTTGTAGCTCCCGAAACTGCATCAACATTCAAAGATTGTGATGATATAACCTTAGAAAGTATGGATTCAGCACTTTTACCTCTTTCATTCTTATGCTCCAATAACTCTATATTTATTATTTTGCCATTTTTTACAGTTATCTTTGTTTTTGCAGCAACAAGTTTTGCGTCATACTTGCCAATGTATACGCCATCTTTTACTTTTGAAAGGTCAATATTAGATATAGTTAATGATGACGTCTTATCTTTATATATTTTTAAGTCGTATAAATATTTAGCCCCATATGTTAGACCTACAATTAACATTAAACATAAAAAAAGTAGGAGAATCTTATTTTTCATATCAACCACCTCCAATACCAGTTATATTGATACTACTTGGTTTTTATTACTATGTTTTTAATATCTTGCCGCTTATTTACTATATAATTATATCTTATATCTGATACAACCAAACCATAATTGGCATTGTTACAATACAAACAATAGTTGTAACTACATTTATAACACTTGCATATTCTCCATTCTTCCCATAGATTTGAGCCATTTGTGTAACTGTTGCCGCAGAAGGTGTGATTGTTGCAAGTAGACTGATAAGCAAAATCATCTTCGCATTTGGTAATAAATTCGCCATTCCGCCATATCTAAGTAGAAGCAGGATTATAACTGGACATACTATCATCTTTAGGAAAGTAATTAGGTAAATTCTCTTATATGCAAATACCTGTTTGAAACTCATATTTCCAATCAACATTCCCACCACAACCATGCAAATAGGACCAATCATAACACTTACTGATTCCATGGTTTTTGTAATGATATCTGGCAGCTGGATTCTTGTAACAAAAAATAAAATCCCAAAGAAAATAGCAATCATATTAATATTTAAAAGAATTTTTTTCAAATCTATTTTTTGTTCTTTACGAAATACCATCCTACAATGAGTCCACAAAAGAATTAGCTGTACGGATATGAAAGCACTTGAATAAATAACCCATTCCTTTCCTAAGATAGAAGTTACAATAGGAATGATCAGATTTCCAGCATTAGAATACATCATAGATGCTTTTTCAACTGCATCCAAGTGGAATATCTTTTCAAGTACCTTTACTAAAATCAACAGTACAATATGAATCAATACTGCTGCCGTGAAAGCGAGAATCAAGCCATTGCGGATGCTTTCTGTATATTTAACCTGAAAGGCATTAATAATTACGCAGGGCATCACCAAATAAAGAGCAACTATTGAGAGGCTTTTACTCTCTTCTGCTTTCAGTAAATGTGTTTTCACCAATACGAATCCCATAACCATAACTAAAAAAAGTTCAGCAATCTGTTTCATTAATAATAAACTAATCACAATTCCACCTCTATACTTCAATTTGAGCCATACCGCCATACCATTTACAGTGAATACTGATGTTAATCTAATAAAAGCCTGTCCATAAACAGTGACAATTAAAAATTCAAAAGTAATCTAGACAAATTATACATTTTTGTACATAGTATATTAAAATATCAATTCTCCAGTCTTCACCGTAATCATATGCTGTCTCACTTTTAATATTTATTATAAAATAAAACTACAGAAAAGCAAAAATTCCCATGCTGCAATAAGCACCTGTTTGTTACAAACTCCTTTAGGTTTTTGTTTGTTTGCTATAGTATAAGGCATTGGATTTTCCAGTGCCTTTATTTTTTATATCACACTTCAAATCTACATAGTCAGCATTATTATATAGAAATTTTTATATTCATAGGATTTATCATTAATTTTCTTCTTGAAACAAAATAAGAAGGAGAGCCTCCTCCCTCTGGATTTGGTTCTCCTCCATTACTTAAATACATTATATTGAAAATTATGTTTTTTAATATTTTCTTTATTTTTGCTTATTATCCTTTGCTTGTGATATAGTTCTCCATTTCGGTAGCAAGTGCGATTTTTTTGTCTAATTGTGAATTAAGGTATTATGATTACAACAAAGACCGCAACTACAACGTGTATCACCAAATTTCAAGTCGTAAACTTCTGAAAGCTCTACATTAACTTTAATAACCTTTTCTGAAAAATCTGATTTTTCCTTTGGTACTTCTAAAAGATTATCTGCCTTAGCTTGTGTATTTATAATTGCACCAACTGGAACATATCTATTCGCAGCTATCCTAATTCCTCCTGTTACAATTGCTCCAGTATCAATATAGCAATTGTTCTCTACTATAGCGTTAAATACAATTGAATTAAACCCAACAAATGTATTGTTTCCTACAAAAGCTGGTCCATGAATTAATGCTCCATGAGTTATACTTACTTTATTCCCAACATATATTGAATACCCTATACCATTTACAGAGTATTTAGCATCTTTTAGCCCATGAAATATTACTCCATCTTGTATATTAGAATTATAACCTATATAAAATGGTGTTCCCTCATCTGCTCTTAGCACTACATTAGCACCTACAAATACATTCTTTTCTATTATTACATCACCTATTACACTTGAAAATGGTCCTATAAATGCACTTTCACTTATTTGAGGATATCTACTTACAGGATTAAATGAAGTAATTGGATTTTCTCCAATAAAATAAGTATATAAATTAGTTGGCCCTATTGGCTTATAATTTTTTTTTATACTATTATACATCATAATCTTCTCCTTAAATTAATATTATATTATATTAAACTTAATATTAATTTATTAATCATTCTATAAATATAAAAATCCACTATAACACTTTATTTTAGTTATGGTGGATTTTACAATAAAACTTGCTGACTTTTTAACTTACATTATTTTAAAGAGTTTATATAATTAATAGGCATATATATTACACTATCTTTACCTTATTGGTAAAAACCGCATTTACTTATGGTACGGTTCTCCGTATCTTATCTAAATGAGGTTTTTACATTTATTTATTCAATTTCTTGTATTGAAAACAATATTATAAAGCTGTTTAAACTCTTAATGTTTATTTATAAGTTTCAAATTACTCCCATCTAAAAAACTTAATAGATACCCCAGTACATATCACAGCAAGTATACTTACAACTAAAATTGGTAGTATTGCATTATCTATGCTTGAGTTAAGTGATGCACTTTTTAAAAGCTTTATCCCCTGAGTTAATGGGAAGATATCTGCCACTTTTTGAAGCGCTGTTGGCATAACCTCATATGGTAATGTTGCTCCTGAGAATATAAGCATAGGAAAGTATAGAATACTGGCAATAACGCCTGCCATTTTAATATTTTTCGCTATTCCCCCCACCATAAATCCAATGCTGAACATTGATGTCATTACTAATGTATATGCTCCTAAAAAGTTTATCCATGAACCTCTAAATTGAAACTTGAAAAATATTTTTGCGGTTAAATAAACAAGAATTAATGAAATAATAGCATATAAAGCATAGATCACTCCTTGAACTACTAAAATCATAGATGGGCTAACTGGTGTTACTCTAAATCTTTTTAATATCTTTCTGTGACGATACTCAGATAATACTAATGGTAACCCCATGATACCGCCTGCACATATTGCAATGGTTGATACAGCTGCAAAGGATTGTTCCATGAATGTAAAATCTGCTTCAGGAAATGCGGGTTTATTGCCATAAATAACACCTAAAATAACAGTTACCAACACTGGCATACAGATTGCAAATATGAACATATCCATGCCTCTTAGTGATAACTTTAATTCAGTTTTTAACATTGTTCTAAATACTTTCATCATCCAATTCCTCCTCATCTACAAACCATAAATAAGCATCCTCAAATTTTTCGCATGGACTCAGTGCCACTGCTTCTTCAACTGTTCCATAAAAATCTATTACTCCATTTTTTAAAATACATATTTTATCGCACAAAACTTCAACCTCATCCATGAAATGAGATGTTAAAAAGATTGTGAGTCCTTGCTTCTTTAAGTTTAATAAGCACTTCCACACATCTCTTCTAGCCTTTACATCTAGCCCTGTTGTAAGCTCGTCTAGGAATACTACCTCTGGGTTAGGAATTAACGCTAGGATAATAAATAATCGTTGCTTTTCACCTCCAGATAGTTCGCTTACTAGATTTTTAACCTTATCTTCAAGATCAAATTGCTCTAATAATTTATTGCAATCTAATGGATTTTTATAAAGAACTTCAGTTATTTCACACAACTCTTTCACTGTAATCTTATCTTGATAATTAGATTCTTGAAACTGAACCCCAACTTTCTGAAATAGCTGTTTTCTTTCTTTTTGAGGATTCATACCTATGATAGATACCTGCCCATCATCAAAATTCTTTGTACCTAAAATACACTCTATGGTAGTACTTTTCCCTGCCCCATTGGCCCCGAGCAGTCCAAATACCTCACCTTTCTTTACCGTTAAACTAACATCCTTCACCACTTGAACATCCCCATAGGATTTATAAAGATTATAAACTTTTATTACTTCCATGTGTTATTCCCTCCTTTTGATAAAAGAATAACACCATCTCAAAGTCTGGTGTTAAAGTGTAGAGTTTGTATTAAATTTGTTTTTCATAAATTCTAATTGCTTCAATATACTATTTGCATTTTTTTCTGCATCACTTAAGGAAGTAAGAAGCTTATCACATGCTGTAACAATGTCCTCATCCTCTTTTGGTTTATTGATTACCTCTCTAATATCAATTTCCTTACTTTCTGATATGGCATTAATCATTCTTAAAATTGCTGAAAGGGAATAGTTAGCACAACGTAAGGTACGTATTATTTTCAATCTATTAATATCACTTTCAGTATAAACTCGATATCCATTTTGCTTTCTCTTAACAGTAAGTAAACCATTCATCTCCCAATTTCTTAATGTGTCCATTGTGACTTGAAGATAGCCTGCAGTTTGCTTCCTTGTAAAAAATATATAATTATCTTTAGCATCTATCCCTAATAAAAGCTTCTTTGAAAGTTCTATGGCTTCCTCTGCATTTTTTCGCTCTTGCTTTATCTGATTTATATAATCATTTGTACAGTTAATTGCTTCTTGAAGCTCCCCCTTGGCAGATAGCTTAACAACATTGATTATCTTCTTTCTAAGCCCATTTTGTAGAACCTCTACTTTAAAGGCAGTTCTAGCAAGGTTAAACTGCTCTATATGATAGTCAGTAAATACTCTATAACCATTTGGTAATCTATTCACCTTTGGTATTAATTCAAGCTTTTCGTACAAACGTACAGTGTTGGAATGTACCCCAACTCTTTTAGCTACTTCTGCTGTTTTATATATCTTATCCATACTATTTGCACCTCCATGTTATTATCATAACACTTGTGGTAAGTCTGGTGATATAGTGGAGAGTTTTATTTGTTTACGATATTTTTACTTATAAAAAAGCACCTTAACCATTGATATTACTAGGTTAAGGCTGTTTTCCTCACTTATTTATGATACGGTTCATCATACCTAATTCTAAATTTAATAAAATATTGTTACTACGCTACACTAATCGTAAAACTATAATTAATTACAAATTAGTTCTATTCTTCATAACAAATAATAGGAGTTCCATCTTCTATATTATCAAAAATTGTTTTAGCTAAATGCAATGGAGTATTTACGCATCCATGTGTTCCAATACTTTTATATATATCCCCTCCAAAAGAATGCATCCAGCTTGCATCATGTATCCCTATATTTCCATTAAAGGGCATGAAATAAGTTACTTTAGCTTCATAAGTTGGACCCCTTAAAACTGCATTTCTTTGTTTATAATTAAGCATATAGGTTCCAACAGGGGTAGCATTTCCTCTATAGGGATTACCTGTTACTATGGCACCTTGAGTTATAAGCTTTCCATCTTTATAAAACCATAAATGTTGTCTTGTTATGTTAATTTCTACATAAGTATTGCCTATGTCATCTTTATCCCTACTTACAGCTTTTTGAATATATATAGGTTCTTTTTGGAGTACTTCACCACCCCTTATATTTTTTAATAATGCCATTGTTTCACCAACACAATTAATTTTCCATCCATAAAATCCGCCTTTAACCTCTATTATTTTACCTATAGATGTTTTAATATTTCTTGATACTCCAACTGTATCATATTTTTTACTCAATGCTTGTACATATCCTAAAACTGCTTTTTCATTTATTACTACTTCTAAATTTTCATCAACATTAAGCCATTCATTTATTATATTCCCATCTAATATTTCATTTATTATATTCGCATCTAATATTTCATTTTTACTTCCAAATGTATAAGTGATTTTTGTTGATACATATTTATCTAGTAAATTCTTGGTTTCAGGAATTTTACTAGAACCTAGAGTATACTTTGGATTTTCATAACAGAGTTTTTCATTTAAATCTAATTTTTTTTCACCTTTTGATATGCTCATTTTTATAGCTTCATTTAATTTATCTTTATTTATCTTGTTTCCATATACTTCTTCAATCACCTGATATGAACCATTTGAATACTTAAAACTTACATTTTTAGGTTCTATAATAACTCCATTTATACAATTTAATTGGTTTATTTTATTTTCCAATTTATCTTCATTGTAAATAACTAAATCATTCACATAATAATTTTGATTCTTTAATACTGAAACAATCCATTTAAATGAATTTTTCCTATGATAAATTTTAGAAATACTATTTTTTTCATTATATTGTACTCCTATATCTTGTCCTATTATTTCTTCTACTTTTCCGTTTCTCTCTACTAACTGTAGCTTATAATCTTTAATATAACTTCTAATTATATTATCTGCATCGCCATATGCTTTTAATGAGACATCCGCTCCGTTTATTACTGTATTAAAAAAGAAATGATTAGAAAAGTATACTGAAATAAGTAAATAAAATAGCAAAATTGAAGCTATTAGAATACTAATATTTCTTGTATCCTTACTTTTAAAAAGCTTTTCTATATTAATATTCTTCATATCGATTTATACCTTTCGTCAAAAATACTTTCATTTAAACATAATAACTAATTTAAAATATGTTTGTATTTTTGATTTTATAACTAATATCTAGATAGTAATTTTAAAATTTCTTAAATATACGTTGTTTTTCTATTTTCAATAAACAACTATATCAGTAAGTGAGTATATTAGGAAAAATGGAACGCAGGTAAAGACATATCATAGAACTAAGGCAGATAGTACTAATAAAAATAACTATAACCACAAAGGCAAATAAATCCTTTATTGCTTCTCGATAATCCAAATCTTGAATAAAATGCTTCCTCCGAAGGCTTTGTTAGAAGCACAGGGCTTAAATTGTTCTCCTCAAGAAATTGCATTAAATTTTCCATTATTTTTGTACCAATTCCCTTACCCTGATAATTTTTATGAACAAGTAGTCTTAATATATATGCGTGTTTAATACCATCAGAAAGTATCTGTACAAATCCTATAAGTCTATTTGAGTCATCTCTTACAGTAATCCATCCCCATGACAACTTTAATGATTCATCTAATTTTTGTGCTGAACTTAATTCCCATCCTATTGTCTTTAATAGATTATTTAATTCATTTACATCAATTTTAGCGTCTCTTTCTATTCTCATAGAACCACCCCATCCATAAATTTAATATCGTAGCAATAAATAATTACAATATTAGTTACGTGGAGATTATACCACAAATCCCATAAATCACCAAACCAGCTTTCAAATTTTATAGAGCATTATTTAATTCATAATATATTACTAATCTGCATTTTCTAATAGTTAAATTATACAATTTATTGCAAAAACACAAAGCATTACATAACAAAAAGACTGGTAGCCATACTACCAACCCCTATATTTGGGGGAAATCAAAATATAATCATATATTAGATTATAGCCAAATTAAATATATTCTTACGTTGGTATTAGGGTAGATCTAAGTATAATAAAATAGCATTGGTATAAGATACATTTAGGATTTATATTTTTAGCAATCAAATTAAGTATAATATTGGAGGTTTACTAAATGAAAAAGAAGAAAGGTATTTGGATATTTTCAGTCATAATCCTAACCCTTACTACGGGAGCTTTTTTACTTATTAAAAACTTAACTACAACAAGTTATGGTAAGCTTAATATGAAGGTTGCTGTAATGATGAAGATTAATAAGTACTTTAATCCTAATTCAATTAAAGGGAAAAATATAAATGAAATACGTGAAACTTTAAATAAGAATTCTATTAAATGGAGTGCTAAGCCTATACCCTTTTCCAATATAAAAAATGTTAGTATAGATATATCTTCAACTAAGATACCTGTTCGTATATATACGCCTGAAGGTGGTAGTAAGCTTCCTATAATCATTTATTCACATGGTGGCTTTTGGATTGGAGGAAATCTAGATACGGCTGACAATATTTGCAGGAAGCTTTCAAAAAATACAAAGGCAATAGTAGTATCAGTAGGTTACCGCCTTGCCCCGGAAAATCCTTTTCCGGCTGGGCTTAACGACGTATATAATGTAATTCAATGGACTTATAAAAATGCTGAAAGTATTAATGGCGATGCAAAACATATAGCTGTTGCAGGAGATAGTGCTGGTGGCAATCTAGCAGCTGCAGTTTCTCAGCTGGCACGGGATAAAAATGGACCTCATATAACTTGTCAGGTATTAGTATATCCCTCTACAAACATATATCACTTAAATAGTAAATCTTGGTCCTATATGTCCAGCGATTTTAGTATTTCAAGAGAAGATATGGAGAAATATATATCACTATATATACCGAAGAAAGAAGATAGAAAAAGCCCTTATGCTTCTCCTTTGTTAGCTAAAGATTTTAAGGGATTGCCTCATGCGCTTATTATAACAGCTGAAATTGATCCGTTGCGAGATGAGGGAGAAGCGTATGCTGAAAAGTTAAAAGAATCGAATAATGAGGTAGTTGTTACTATGTATAAAGGCAGTACACACGGATTTCTTTCAATGGATCAGATTTCAAAGGAAGGTGATAAAGCTTTAAATGAAATTTCTTTATATCTTCAAAAGGAGTTTCAAAAAGATAAGTCTTGATTTTTTAAATTTTCACTTTAAGTTGCAATAAATCATAGATGTAATACTAGCTGGATTACATCTATGATGTATGGAACTCAAATGATGCCTTACTAAACAATATGCATAAGCACCGACATTTCTTCCAGTGCTAAGGTATATATGAGGAATGTATATAAAGTCTTCATACATATTGTGATATAGATTGAGACCGCATCGGTAATATACTAGTGCAGTCTTATATAACTACTGTATAAAATAGTATATTCTCCCTTTCATCTTCTGACAAAGCTTCTAGTATAAATCTGGAATGATCTCCTAATATCTGCAACCAAAATCGGTGCTCAAATAATGCTTCACTCCTATAATCCCAAGTTTTCAAAATTCCCCTCCATTGAATATTTCTACACTATATTATATGGCTGAAATATATTATTAAGTATATATAACATCACAGGTTGTGTTTAATTGCATAATTCAAGTTTCATTTCATACATATGATTGCATCTTGTTGATAAAACACCATCAAGGCATAATAGGAATTCTAAAGGGTAACACTAATACTGAAAAATTCATTTTTAGGAGGTAACTACATGTTTAAACATGAGAAACAATTATTACATGAAGTTGGAGTAGAAGGACCTAACCCTAATTATGCTGCAATGCTTCAAGAACAATTAGGTGGTCCTCATGGTGAATTGAAAGCTGCTCTTCAGTATATGTCTCAAAGCTTTCGTATAAAAGATCAAGCAATAAAAGATTTATTTCTAGATATTGCTGCTGAAGAGTTAGCACATATGGAAATGGTTGCTCAGACTGTAAATCTTCTAAATGGTCATACCCTAGATGCAAGCAATGCAACAATTGGAAACATACAGGCACATGTTTCAACAGGACTTACACCTGCCCTTACAAGTGCGTCTGGACAATATTGGACTGCTGCATATATAGAGGAGACTGGTGATTTAGCTGCTGATATATTATCTAATATTTCTGCAGAGCAAAGAGCAAAGGTTGTATATCAATATTTATACAGACAAATCAATGATAAAAAAGTTAAAGAAACTATAGATTTCCTTCTAAACAGAGAAGAAGCTCACAATACTCTTTTTAGAGAAGCCTTTAATAAATTACAGGATACAGGTTCACTAAAGGATTGGGGAATTACTCAAGATTCTAAACTTTACTTTGATTTGTCAACCCCTGGTAAATACTTTGGTGATCTAACTCAACCTAAAACACCTTCTTTTAATACTCCTGATCAAAAGGAGTTAGTACATCATTAAACTTTTTAGTATATTTTTTATGGATTTTAAGCTTATTGTTATTGTGTAAAATAACAATAAGCTCTTAGTTAAATGTTTTGTCTGATTTTGAGATAACGAATCTACTAGATTTGCTATTCTTTTATCCCAATTACTCTCTATATCCTGTCCAATAAGCACCATACAGCAACATTAGGTTTATATTTATTAAGTATTTCTTTTACATCGTTTACGTTCTTTACATTTATTCGTTTTAAATTACTTCACATTTAATTACACTTGTGACGCTCATCAAGAAAGTTCCGACAGAACTGAATCTAAAATTATATTACCTTAACTATACAAATTGGAATTTGAACACCTTACCATCCTTTTGCTTATTAGACTATATAGATGATGAATCAATACCTATTATTTCGATATTGTCATCATTATGTATGATAAAGTGAACTTCAAGGCCAAGATAATCCTGTTCGGTAGGAGCAGTGATAACTCCACCGCAAAACATCTCGGTAAAGTGAGTAAGAATATTGCCTTGTATTCCATTTCCACACGAACTGTAATATTCCTCGGCCACATAATAGTTACCCGTCATGCAGTCATTTCGGGGAAACATACCTTCCTGAGAATTACATAAGTCCTCTGTATTAACATATTCCAAAACAGCTTGATACACTATTTCATCAAGCCGAGTTTTTGCTTGAATAATATGACGGTATCCACTTTCTTTTACATTTTCAAATATATAACGAGGACTTGTAGGCTCTTTTCCAATATCCCAACGCACATAATCGTTATTTGAATTTTCTTTAGTAAATATCAGCTTATTAAGTTTTTCAAAATTCATAATCATACTCCTTTATCCACCACTCTAACTCGTTGGCTACTATCTCGAAATCCTACTAAATCGCAGACAAATTTCTGTTTAACTACCTCTTGCTTATTTAGCCATTTAATCTATCATCAACAACCTGAAACATCTCAAAATCAAATTCGAGTATATGATCGCTTAAAATATTATCCCCACATGAAATAGTAGCTCCAAAATCGTTTGATGTATCAAATGTGATAGAAAAATGATAGACTTCTATATTTTTAAACCAATCATCTGGAAGAGCTTCACCTAACTTTTCTTGAAAATATGAAGTCAACTCATGTTCACACTCTTTAAACCATTCCAAATATTTATTTACCAATGGAAGTATTTCTATCAAATTGCATTTTTTTGATATATTAATTTCACAGTCTTTAATAGTATCTTCATCAAGTAAATAGTTGAATATTTCTACTGATTTTATGGGGTGGTAGCAATCGTATCTATCATCACTTAAATCCCAATCCTTAATTAGTTGCTCTATTGTCATATTAATATTTCCTCCGCATCTTCAAATTACTATTTATAATATTTAACCTTAAAATTGGAATTTGTATATCCTAATAGTCTTTTAGAAAATCCAGATTCCTTACTTATTGATAGCAAATTTTTACAATATAAAATAATTATTGTATACTTATTTTGCTTTAATAACATAAATTATCAGCAAAATACTCTATACACTCTTTAATGTTTTCATGCACCTTCATATTTTGATTAATGAATATTACAAATGCCTCTATTTCCTCCTCTATAATGCATTCAATAGCCTGTGGTACACATTTTTGATTTTCCATTTGACAAGCCAGACTACATAATACACAAACCATAATGAATAATCTTTACTTCACAGTTAATTACAATTGTTATTTAATTTACATGAAAATTATACCATAATACCTATATAGCTTCATCACTTCGCAGAAAACATAGGTATTTTTAACACCGCATTATTCAATTTTCAGAACATTGTTCGTACCTTTTTTCAATGGTTACCTCGTCTAATTTTTATATTAAGTATTAATCTAATAAAAGGTAAAACAAAAGAGCATTTCTGCTCTTGATCTTGCGCATAGTCTTTGAATTACGACGTAAAAACACTGTAAAATTCAAATTTGAATAATACAGTGTTTTATTAAATCATTCGTCTTTTCAGTTGTTACGTTAAGTAAAAATATTATAAATTAACCTCTTATTTATACCTATTTTCTTCGTCATTTATTAGCTTTCCTGCAATTATTTTAATCTCAATAGAAGATAAATTATTCTTTGAAAAGATAAGAAAGTATAAATGGAACAAAATAATACCACTTGAAGTTATGATGCTTATAATTCCAACAGTTTTAGCGAATAGGCATAACATATAAATTCCAAAAACCATGAGAAATAAACTTCCAATTATTCTCCTGATACTTTGTTCTTTAGTAGGTAGAATTTTATATCTACTGAACACTTTGTTCCCTCCATTCTTTAAATCGTGATTAATTACTATTTTAGTTTGACTAATAATAATTATATCATATTTACTTAATTTTATATGGTTATTTTTGTAATGAAAGTAAAATATCTTTACTTTTTTGACACTGTATTATTCGATTTTCAAAGGACATTGTTTGTATTACCAATTTCAATAGTTATATCGCAATTTTTTCATATTAAGCATTAATCTAATAAAAGGTAAAACAAAAAAGAGTATTTCTGCTCTTGATCTTACGCATAGTAAGAATATGACGTCTTAACTTTATTGTCTACCTTTATGATAACGTAAATTATTTATGAACATCTGAGTGTATAAATAAAGATAAATCATTCCCACCCCTATTATTAAGTATTCATGCGGAAATTTAGATTTTTCTACTGTATGGTCGATTTTAAGCCTAAATGCATACGAACTGGCTTTTCGCAAATGCCAGGGTGAGGATACAATAACGGCTGTATTCAGTTCTCTGTCCTGCATAATTTTCTTTGAATTCACTAAATTTTCGTATGTATTCTTGGCAAGTTTTTCACGAATTATATTGCAATCGTGCACTCCTAATTCAATTAAGGCATTTGCCATGACATCAGCTTCTATATAGTCGTTAGCAACAGCTGCACCAGAACAGATTATGACTCTGGCAATTCCCTCATGATATAACATCGCTGCTTTTTTTATTCGCTCTCGTAAAATTGGTGATACGTCTCCGTCTTTTTTTACATGATAACCAAGTACAATAATTACATCTCTTTTTTGTCCATTATTATAGGCTGCTTTCTTAAAACTGCCGCATATCACAGCATACATGATTATAAGGCATAATAATATCGAGCATAAAATATATAATATTTCCATTTAACGTACTCCCTCATATATATGTTCATTATTTCACTCTCACTTTCTTAGGCCATAATTTACATATTTCCACTCCTAATAATGTTGGTATTTTATAATTTATAACATTTTTAAAATCAATATTGGTTTATTCTTGGGTCTGTGCTTCTGAATATTTGTATAGCCATATAGACCAAAAACCCATAAGTTTGTGAAGCCCCGGTATCATAATAATAATTAAAGCAATTCCCAATAAGCAAGCTAACAGAATTGTTCCCGCTCCATAGTGTAGCATCTTTTCAGCCGTATACAAAAACCAAATACAAGGAAGTAAAAAAATAGCTGATGTGATGACCCCTGGCACATAGTTTTTAAACTGGACGCACATGAACATATGTATAAAAACCATATGTAAAATCACTGCTAAGAAGGCACCATACCAAAGGAAATAACTTTGAAAAATTACAGAAAACATACTAATAAGTGAAAAAAGTAAGAATTCTACTTCTACCCCTACTGAAAAGGTTGGTGTTTGACAATTATATATATAATTCAAGCCAAATGGTTGTCTTTTAGGCCAAGCTATGTTGATTTCCTTTCTATAGCGTTTACTCCACACTTCTGTCATAATGATTTCTTCGAAATCATGAATCATGAAAATGATTGGAAGCATCCAGACGATAAAATTCATTGTATTCATAAAATCTCCCCCTCGCAATTGACACAGTTGTGTCTATTAATAATATCTATTATAATGAGTTAAGAAATAGAGTCAATGATTTTGGCCCAATAGCTACAAATTAGAGAATTTGTGACGATAGAGGAGGAGAACCATTATGTCCGATAAAAATAAAGGAAATCCGGTATCCAATCAGTCAAAACTGTGGATGGAAGATGCTCTGTTAAGATTAATGGAGAAGGAAAATTACTCAAAAATTACCATTCAGGAGATTACGGATAATGCTGGGCTTTCCAGGAGAACTTTTTATCGTAATTACTTCTCAAAAGATGAAATTTTAGAAGGCCGCTTTTACAAAATTTGGTCCGAATATGAATCACTTATTCGACAGCAAATAGACTTAACCTTACCCAATATTGCCAGAATATTTTTTACAGTGATGAAAAAGCATTTCGATTTTCTCTCACTCATTAACCATCATCACTTGCTCCCTCTTTTTCTTTCAAAGATTGATGAGCTTTTACCTGCTGCATTTGATGATGTAAAGGGTAAAAAGACGCCTTTTCCAAGAGAAAGTATTCAGTACGCTTTAACATTCAGCACAGGCGGATTTATGCGAATTCTTATCCGTTGGCTGAATGACAGCGCGCAGAAATCCCCAGAAGAAATGGCAGGAATCGTGAATGATCTTATTTCAATCTGTAATTATCCGGCTCCCATAAAAAGCGAGTCAGTTATGAAACTCTCTTCAACAGAGAATGACTCCCTACAATAATCACTTAAAAAAGTGTATTTCAAATTTTAAAAAGGCCTACTTAGATTTAACAGCCTGAGGCGCTCCGATTTAACTAAGGCGCCTTTTGGGACGTAGCCGATATGAATAAAAATGTGTAATATGCTGGATATAGTTCAATAATGTAGCATATTCTTGATTCATTGAAAGTTATTGAACAATATTTTACTAATATTCAACTATCGTAAATTTACGATTGATGAATAAAACAAGAAAGTTCCACTAAACTGAATCTAAAATTATGTTATCTTAAATCTATAAATTGGAATTTGTCGGGCTTCGCGTTATACTCATAATCTCACCGAAAAACTGGAAATTAACCTCTTTTACTAATTTCATCTGTTATTAATGATTTTGAAATATACATCGCTTTTATTATGTTCTTAAAGCGGGTGTGCTGAGAGGTACCCTCCGCAAATTTTAGCTGTGCTTTTTCACATTTGCTGATAACTGAAGATACGGGGCGTAGTGCTTCTATCAATTCTTCTTTTGTATATTTGTCCATAACATTTTCATCTGTTATTAATGATTTTGAAATATACATTGCTTTTATCCTGTTCTTAAGGAGTGTGTGCTGAGAGGTACCCTCTGCAAATTTTAGCTGCATTTTTTCACATTTACTGATAGTTGAAGATACAACTCGTAGCGCTTCTACCAATTCTTCTCTTGTATATTTGTCCATAGCATTTCACCTCAAATTCATATTTATTCGCATAAACCACATTTCTTATAGATATCTAAAATTACAGATTGCTTTCCTTCAATATATGAGTCTATATCTTCTGGATATTTCAAAGCCATCTCTTTTTTTATTGAACTATATCTATATCTATCTTCTTTATGTTGTCTTAAATAATCTCTAAATGTTATATGCCGATACAATTCTTCATTGTCTTTATTGCATACATACAAATGGTGTACCATTAAATGTGGCTTATTTTTATAACCAAATGCTTCTCTACCAGATATGCCTAAATCTCCTTCATATATATATCCAATAGACTCTAATGCTTTATTTACTTCTTCAAAATTTTTGTCAATCACAACATCTATGTCAATAATTGGTTTTGCCGCCAATCCTTCAACAGATGTGCTGCCTACATGCTCAATTGAATTTATTTTTCCAGACAAAACTGTTAATAATTCATTTTTTATACATTCAAATTCATTTTTCCATTCTGGATTATAATCTTCTACTATTACATGTTTCGTTTTCATTAAAATCTCCTATACAAATTACTATTTTTCTATCTAATACAATTATTATTTGCCCACGGATTTTATAAATAATTTTTACTTCGCAGTTAAAGAATATTCCGTATTACCATTTTTTTAATCGTACTTATATTATTGTTAGATTCAAATATCTCGTACTATAGTATTCAGCAAAAATTTTCTTTTGTCGTTGTTTAAATTATGATATACTTCTTCTTCCTTGACTGTTTGACATTATTTGAATCTCTTCTATATATTTGATATTCATTCTCCTTTAATTCAAGGATTCCAATTTCTTTCTCTTCATTAAAAACGATGATTTTTGATAAAGAATATTTTGAATAACAACTTTGCTACAAAATCTTGTAAAACGTTATCAAAACTTATATCAAAATCATAAATAAAACTTATATAATTACTTACCTAAGATTAACCTCTACTTGCTCATTGCTAGCTATTCCCATAGCACATAGTTCTTTTAGCACTTCCGCAAATAGCTCGTATAATTCTTTAAGTCGGTCAATATCCTTTATTACTCCAGCAACAGTAAAATATAATTCATCTACATTGCTTGGAAAATGATTTGCGAAAAAACCTTCATCATCTTTAATTTCTAAATTTATTGATGACTGCATTTCTAATAACTCTCTTATTTTTTTATTTGAAAATAACTGAATTATTCTTTCTTCGCTATTGCCTTGTATAATAAAGTCCTCGTCAAACTCACTGTATCCCACATTAATATCCTGCATTCCTAAAAGTTTGCCTAAACCACTGAAAAGACCTTTTCTGTAAATCTTAAAATAAAATCTCTCCAAATTTTTAAAGGGAGCTCTAACCCTTGTATATGTTACTGAAGATTTTCCAGTAGACACGGTATATGTATCAAACAAAACAATCCAATTATCTACATGAGCTTGTACCTTATCACCTGACCAAAATCCACCATTAATATAATCAGCTTGAATTTCTCTAGACAACTGTTCCCAGATTTCTTTTTTGCTTGGTCCAAACAACGCCATTTTACCCCTTCTATAAATATAGCATTCTTGAAAAGTTATTCTGTTTCTATTTCTTCATTTTTTGATTGCTAATTCATAAACTTGCATCACTTGCTTTGATGTTTTATAATTTATTCCCTTTACTATAACAATATAAAACATTAATGCAACATGATGACTTTTGTTAAAATATGTCTATCTAGTGATATGTTCCTCACCCCATTGGTACATAAGTTTAAGTATTGGCACTAATGTTTTCCCATCTTCTGTCAGCGAGTATTCAACCTTTGGCGGAATTTCATTATACTGTTCCCTGTGAATTAGGTTGCTGCCTTCCAATTCTTTTAGTTGTTCACTTAATGTTTTATGTGCAATGGGTTCTAATGTATCTTTCAACTTATTGTATCTTATTACTTTAGCCTCATATATTTCCCATAATATAATCCATTTCCACTTTCCTTCAAGTATAGATATTGTATAGTACATTGGACAACTGCCATATTTACTTTCAAAACTTTTCATGTAATACCTCCTGACTTACTATTAAGTTAGTATATAACAAATAAGTGCATACTTACCCATTTTTTTATAATGATATATAATTCATACTATGAAGTCAAGTATATATAAATGGAGGTAAAAATAATGAAAGTAATAGCAATTAACGGAAGTCCAAGAAAGAATAAAAATACTGCTACTCTTCTTAATAAAGCACTTGAAGGTGCAGCTTCACAAGGAGCTGAAACAGAGATTATCCATCTCTATGACCAAAATTATAAAGGTTGTGTTAGTTGTTTTGCTTGCAAAATGAAAAATGGTAAAAGCTATGGTAAGTGTGGTTTCAAGGATAATTTAACACCTATTATTGAAAAAGCCGTAAGTGCTGATGCCATTATTCTTGGTTCCCCAATATATTTCGAATCAGTTACAGGAGCTATGAGGTCTTTTTTAGAAAGGTTCATGTTTCCATATTCAGTTTATGCTCCTGGTTATCCAAGCCTCTTTGGAAGAAAAATGCAAACTGGATTCATTTATACCATGAATATAACTAATGAGCAAATGAAAGATTTAGAATATGAACAAAGTCTTAAATCTTTAGAAATGTCAATGAAAAGAATCTTTGGTTCTTTTGAATCATTAACTGTCAACGACACATACCAATTTGATGATTATTCAAAATATGTTGTAACAGTATTTGATGAAAAGAAAAAAGCAAAGGTCAGAAAAGAACAATTTCCTAAAGACTGTCAAGCTGCCTTTGATATGGGAGTAAGATTTGCTAAACAAACTAATTTGTAAAATATTTCAAACAAATTACTATATCACTATATTTTTGCAAATATATAATAAGTCTATCTTATAAATCTTATCATGAGAATATTAAAAAATTTTATGCAAAAAAATAAGCTGGCACTAAACCAGCTTCATGAGTTTTATAATGAAAATTTCTCCAGTTAGCCTCCTGTAATCTATAAAGAGCCTGTATCTAAAAATAGATGCAGGCTTGTTTGAATTACAAAATAAGAAAAATTAGTCACAAAACATTAAACTAATTTATTAATATTTCCTGATTGAATGTATTGAATATTTGCTTGAATTTTTTCATATGACCAATCCCACCACTTAATTTTTAATAATTTTGAAATTATATCATCACTAAACCTTTTCTTTATAACTTTTGCAGGTATGCCTCCAACAATAGTATAAGGTGGAACATCATTAGTAACTATTGCTCTGGTTCCAATAATTGCACCATCACCAATTTTCACACCTGACATAATTATAGCGTCATAACCTATCCACACATCATTTCCAATTACAATATCCCCCTTATTATCCCAAGCATCTGTTATATGGCTGACGTCTAAACCCCAGTCCTCATAAAATATTGGAAATGTATAAGTAGATAGTGATTTCATTGTATGATTTCCACTGGTCATGAGAAACTTTGCTTTACATGCAATTGAACAAAACTTCCCAATTATTAATTTATCATTGTTTATAGGATACTGATATAGTAAATTATTTTTTTCAAAATCTCTTGGATCATTATAAAAGTCATTATATATTGTATAATCTCCAACTTTTATATTATCTCTTGTAATTACATTTTTAAGATATATAGTTTGGTAATCATTACTTCTTGGATATATTTTATTTGAATTTGGAATAGTCATGTTTAACTCTCTCCTTTGTATTATGTTATTTTTCTGACTATTCCATTATTACAATACATTTCTTCATAGAATCACTCCTTAAATAATCTTTATTTTTTAATTTATGATCTATTATTCTATTTTCAAGAACATATTTCTACTTATGTCGTATTTTTTTACGAATGTAACTTTATGTATTAATATAATTATACAAATCCTTCTAGTATAAATAAAGGAAAAGAGCCTGTATCTACTTAAGATG
Organism: Clostridium nitrophenolicum; assembly: GCF_055391695.1. Taxonomy (NCBI): domain Bacteria; kingdom Bacillati; phylum Bacillota; class Clostridia; order Eubacteriales; family Clostridiaceae; genus Clostridium; species Clostridium nitrophenolicum. The sequence goes on along the minus strand of NZ_AP042469.1, from coordinate 2,280,480 downwards.
CAGACTCTTCTATTTTGCTTAAAATATTATTCCTCAAATAACTCCTATAGCAAAAATACAAGCTATAGTTAAAAGTACATCTATTCTTATATAACTTTTCAAAATATCACTTCTAATTGAGTTGTTAACAGAAAAAGAAAATTATAAACACTATAAGAATCATATAAAAAACAAGCTAGTACTAAACCAGCTCTATGAGTTTTACAAGGAGGCATCTCGATATTAAAGTATTCTAAGTGCAGTATAACTAAATTAATAAGTTTTATAAACGATATTAAATGCTTAGTAAATTTAATATTCGATATTTAAATTTTAATTAGCACACTAATATATTTCCTTGCATATTATAATTTTGTGGTTATAAAGTGTTTAAGGAGAAAATATGTATTTATTCAGAGAACAAAACCTATATGATCAAATTTCGACGCGTATGTTAGGGCTACTTACTAATTTTAGTAAACTCATATTAACAATAGAAAAAACTATAGATGAATTATTAAAGAATGATAAAATAAATAAAAATCCTCATTTTTTACAATTTATTTTCCACTTTGCACTGGGAAGATACTATCATTTTAGATGTCAAGGATACATGGAATGTCTTGTGGTAACTAAATGTTATACGCCTGCAAGTATATGCTATTTGTTGAATAAGCTTGTAATCCCAGCATCTCAACACTTTATGGAAGCCCTAGATCATTTTGATAAATTAAAGACTACTACTGGTGTAATGGAACTTAGTGAATTCGGAAGACTTGTAGAAGAAATAAATGAGTTTAAGAAAGTATCTATGAAAATAATGAGAGAAACGAAACTATATAATTTACATTGCTAAAAAGAAAGATGATAAAATTAATACGAGCCTTTTTATGTAGAAAAATAAGCTGTCGTTAAGCCAGCTGTATAAGTTTAGTAAAGGAGTTATCCCGATATAGGAATACATATTGAATTATAACCACTTTAATATAGTGTAAGCAATGTTATATAAATTTTATAATAATTATTATATAACTGTATAAACTACTTATGTATGTATATTCTAACTCCTATTTCATAAGAAGTGCATTATAATATATGAGCCTGTATCTGAAAATGGATACAGGCTTGTTTAAATTTACAAAAATAAGAAAATTACGTCATAATTATATTTCACAATAATAGACAATCATCGCTCTTTTTTCGTTTTGTGAATATCAAATCTCACAAATAGGAGATGCAAAAAATATAATTTTATTGTAAAATAACAGTTGATTATATCTCTTTATAACTTTTGTTTTATAGTTAGCTTTTCTAAATATGTTTAAATATTCATCCTCATCTCGAATATATCTACCTTTATCAAAGTTAGACATGCACCAGTTGGGTAAACTCGCTTTTTCGTAAAAACAGGGCTCTACTATTATTAGGCTACCATCGAATTTAAGTACTCTTTTAAATTCTTTGAGGTATTTATCTACTAACTCAGAAGAAATATGATGAAGTACTGATAAAATCATAATGTAGTCAACGGAATTTCTTAATAGCGGTAATCTTTCATCCTTAATAGTTATAAAATTATGCTCAGGATACAATTTTTTAGCATACTCTATTCTGTTACTATCACAGTCAACTCCATAATAAGCTGATGGTTCAAACAAGAAAGAACTGGAACCAATACCACACCCAAAATCTAGAATAGTCTTACCTCTAAAATCAATTAAATCATGGAACATTTTGTCATAAAATATATTTGAAAACCATTTGGGCCGAACAAAGTAGTGATATAACTTTGGCGATAACTCCATGACATTAAACCTCCAATTTAACAAAGTTGTACAAAACTTAGCTTGCCCAAATACCTGTGGTTTATAACTGGATTTATGTCACTGGAATGGTTATTCAACAAACATTAGGATAGGATTTCATCAGAACTCTCCTTGAGGCAGGACATGACGTCATAGCAAAGTCACTATATTTTCTATAGTGACTTGCTGACTATATTTTCAAACTGCTTTTTTTGTTCTGCAATCATAATAGGCTTGATTTTTTGTATATCTTTATAGAACTTAAACATCAAACCTGCGGTAGTCGCTTGAGCCATTGTTAGTATCATTGAAGTAATTTTCTGAAACCTTACATACCTATTTCTCTCATGCGAATACTTTTTGTATGAATTTATCGCTTTTTTGCTGTTCAAATCAATGTAATGTTTTAAGGAATTAAGATATATTCCTCCTTTTTCGGTTTTAAACTCATCATGATGTATATGCACTCTAATTACCCATTTTTCATAACTTCTATGACTATTTAATAAGTTAACATTAGCATGCTGAGGAACTGTCAAATCTTGAATTAAATGACAAGACGCACCTAAATAGAACATTGCATTTTTAATGTTACCATGGAAGTATTCATTTAATGCTCTGGTATAGTAAGATATGCATTCCTTTTTGGCATTACTGTTACCGTATAATCCCTTGTTCGTGTATGGATTATAAAAATGATTACTACTTTTTAAATCCTGATCAGCCCAAACCACTCCTGCATTTATATCATTTATATATGAGGACATAAATTTATAAGCCTTAATATGTCCATCATTTTTTAATATTATTACAGACTGAGTATTTATAAACTTATGAACCTTACACTCAGTTTTCATTATTCTTTTTTTTACAGGATTTACAGCTTTTAGTACATTTTTAAACACATATGAATAAGATTTCTCTAAAGCGTCCATAATTATCATCCCTATGAATATATTTAGGCTTATAAGTTATTATAAGCCTAATTTTAACTATTATTCATAAAAATTATTTTACATGACTAGACTTGTACGTTAAAATCGATTGTTATTTCGTATTAAATAATATATCAGTACTAGAAGTGTATTTAGCTTAATTTTACAAATATGACTTTATGTATTAATATAATTATATAAGCTCCTCTAGTATAAATAAAGCTTTTAGTGATATATTTAGATGATCTTGAATATCTATATTAAGAGACCCCCGTATCCCTAACCTAATTTATCATATGTGTTTATGCGGACACTAATTATAGCAATCCACTATTTAATATAAAGTTTATATTGAGGTATCATTAGATGGTACCTTTTTTTGCTTGTATAATAATTAACCTACAGTATAAACTATAAATGAAATCCTCAAATTACCCTCCTATTATCTATATAAAGCCTGTATCTAGAAGTAGATGCAGGCTTAGATATTTATATTCTTTATAACTTATTGGCAAATGTATTATTCTAAACAATATGGAATATCATAGCGCATTTTGGTTAAACTAATTTCGTTGAGAGCGAGGTGATTAGTTTGACAGTACAAAGTGATTTACAAAAAGCAATAGCATCCTGTGAAGCTGCAAAGGGCAGTTATTCGATGATGGCGCAATCAACTGAAGATCAACAGGCAAAACAGATGTTCAATGGCATGAAATCGGATATTGACAGGCATTTACAGTTTTTAAATGACAGACTAGACTACTTAAGCCAAAACAATCAATTAAATGAGTAGAATCAGTAAAAAAAAGGGCGGGAGTATAAAACACCGCCTTTTATTCTAAATCCTACTAAGGTAAGATAACTTTAGTATTTCTTGTTTTAGTTTCCCAAAATGAAGATTAGAAAGAAAAAGTTATATAATACAGTTATTTTCTATTAAATCTTCTCTCGTTTACTCATAAAATTATTGTAGCGCTCCAATTACCTCCCCCTTGGTCACATGTATAGGTACCTGTTACTCTTCTCCCATCAATTCTGCCAATGTAATTACAGTCATTTCCATCACTGCTATTCCGCCGTTCAATACGAACATTGTTACCCTGTTGCTCCATTCTTAAAACGGCTGTTACAGGGGTCGCACCAGGTCTAGTCCACCTTGCATCAAAGATATTGCTATTTCCCCGACGGGTCCATATCCCTCTCCATCCAGATTCCTCTTCTTCCCATCTTCTTCCTAAGTCCGGTACTCGAGGTTCCCTGCGTATTGTACCGGTCCAAGGGCCTCCTCCAGTGTTACAGATGTTGAACCCTGTAACTCTTCTCCCGTCAATTCTGCCTACATACTGACAGTCATTTCCATCACTGCTATTTCTGCGTGAAATACATACAAAATTGTCCCGCAATTGCATCCTCAAAACAGCAGTAATCGGACGCTCTCCTTCTCTGGTCCACGTTGCATCAAAAACATTGCTATTTCCTCTGCGTATCCACACGCCTCTCCATCCACCTTCCTCCACTTCCCAACGGGTACCCAAATCTATTTGTCGAAAAGACGAATAAAAAGGATCCGCGTAATAATAAGGATGAACATGGTATGGACTGGTATTGTAATATGAGTTGTAATAGTTGTACATAATACTCCTCCAATAAAATAAATTTTTAAAATTCCGATTCACATTTATAATATGAAAAATAAAGAAAAATGTTCCAATGATTAATGTAATAACTTTTAGGATTATGCATGCCATATTGCACTTAAAAAGTAGTGACAATAATACAGCCTACTCTGAAATAATTCGAATCCAGGAAAGATTCTGGTAAAAATTAAAAAGACAGAGAATTTCTAAATCCTCTGTCCAGCTGGTATAGATTTTGTCTCTGAGTGGTACCTGACACTAATCATTAAAAATCGAGAACTACTAAAATGTCATTCATCAAACTCTTATGAAAGGGTAGATTTAAAAAATATAAAAACCTTCGTTACTTATGGTACAGTTCAGCATTCTACATTCTAATACTTTGATGCAGTTTAGTCATAATAAGCTACGAATATGACTTTATATTTTAATATAATTATACAAATTCTTCTAGTATAAATAAAGGAGTTTTATTAAAGGAAAAGAGCCTGTATCTACTTAAGATACAGACTCTTCTATTTTGCTTAAAATAATATTCCACAAAGTGCCCCCAAGACAAAAACACAAGCTATAGTTATAAGTACATCTATTCTTAGATAACTTTTCAAAATATCACCTCTACTTGAATTGTTGGCATCAAAAGAAAATTATAAACACTATAAAAATTATATAAAAAAACAAGCTGGCACTAAGCCAGCTGCATAAGTTAAGTAAAGGAATAGTCCCGATATAGGAATACATATTGAATTATAACCACTTTAATGTAGTGTAAGCAATGTTATATAAATTTTATAATAATTATTCTATAACTGTATAAACTATAGATACATGAATATCCTCTATTTCACATTGGAATTTTATTATAGCAATAAATAGTCCTACATTCTTTTAATCAAGAGTGTAGGACTTGTTGGTTTTACAATAAGAAGAATGTGAATTATTTGAACTGTAGATTATGGTCATTTTACAAATATACTTTTTTTATTTAATTGTAGTTGACTTGATGTCAACTGAATAATCAATTCCTCAGTTGCTGATATGCTTGCCAAAACACAAATTATATATATCAGCAGAGTTGTATTAATATAGGGAATACATATTGGAAATATAAATAAAACTATGCCAGTAATTTTATTTCCGTAAGTATGAATACTTGCAAAGGTTTTATATTTTTTCATGGCTACAACCATCGATGCTAATCTGATAATAGCAATTGAAATAATCCAAATGACGATTTCGGTTGCAGGATTTACGATTGGATAAAGCACAACTAATAATACACTTACCATTATCATGTCAGCCATAGAATCAAGCTTTGCGCCAAGTCTGCTTGCTGTCCCTGTCTTTCTGGCAATAAACCCATCCATAATATCACTGAATCCACAAATAATATATATTGCGTAAAAAGCCACACTTAATGGCTTAATATAAATCAAGATCAAAGAAAAAATTATTCTACTAAGCGATATATAATTTGGTATTGCTTTCATCTGGCCACCTCGCCTAAAATAAATAATCTTTATTACACATAAAGTTACAAATATGACTTTATACATTAATATAATTATATAGTTTTTGCCAAAATTACATTTTTTCCTTTTTATCTGTTATCAATATCAAGAATAATTATATTTCAAAAATAAAATTATCTATTAATCTTGTCTCCCCTATATATACAGCTATTGGAACTAAAATATTTTTTTCTATTATATCAACATTTTCTAATAACTCGCTATCCACTACTTCTACATAATCAATTTTTGCTAATGGTTCCTTACTAATTTCTTCTTTTATTATTTCTTTAATAATATTTGCTTTTCTTTCTCCTTGTTTTAGCATTTCCTTTGCTTTGTTTAAACTTCTACTTAATACTAAGGCTGCTTTTCTTTCCTCCTTTGATAAATAAGCATTTCTTGAACTTTTAGCTAATCCGTCGTCTTCTCGGATTATTGGGCATTCTATTATTTCTACATCTATATTTAGATCTCTAACCATTCTTTTTATAACAGCTACTTGTTGCGCATCCTTTTGTCCAAAATAAGCTCTATCAGGAGTTACAATATTTAAAAGCTTAGAGACCACTAAACAGACTCCATCAAAATGTCCTGGTCTTTTCGCACCACAAAGTACACTTGTAAGGTTTGAAACACTAACGGTTGTAGACCTATTATCATAATACATTTCACTTGGCTCAGGAGTAAAAACTATACTTGCACCTACATTTATACATATTTCCAAATCCCTATTAATATCTCTAGGATAACTGTCATAATCTTCATTTGGACCAAATTGTGTTGGATTTACAAAGACACTGACAACTACCTTATCATTTTCTTTTACTGCTTTTTTAATTAAACTTTCATGTCCTTCATGCAAAGCTCCCATAGTTGGAACATAACCTATTGAAAGTCCTTCTCTCCTCCATGCTTTAATTAAACTTCTAAGCTCATTTATTTCTTTTACTAACATTGTCCGATATCCTTTTTACAATTAATATAGTTTTTTTAATTCATTTTCATCAATTTTAAAGGAATGTTTTTCTTCTGGAAAAGTTCCTTCCTGTACTTCTTTAACATAAGAACTAATAGCTTCTCTCATAATCGTCCCGACACTTGCATACTGTTTTACGAACTTTGGTACAAAATCATTAAACATTCCAAGCATATCTTGATAAACTAAAATCTGTCCATCACAATGTTTGCCTGCTCCAATACCTATAATTGGTATAGAAACTGATTTTGTAATAATTTCTGCTACTTTTTCTGGAATTCCCTCAAGCACAATAGAGAATGCACCTGCTTTTTCGATAAGAACTGCATCTTTTATAAGTTTTTTAGCCGCAAGTTCATCTTTTCCTTGAACTTTAAATCCTCCGAAAACATTAACAGATTGAGGAGTTAGCCCTAAATGCCCCATAACTGGAATTTGAGCATTTACAATCGCTTTAATTTGTTCTACAATATTAGCTCCACCTTCCAGTTTTACTGCATTAGCTCCGCCCTCTCTAATTAACCTTCCTGCATTCAAAACAGCTTGTTCTACTGAAACACTATAGGATAAGAATGGCATATCACTTACAATCAATGCATTTTTAGCTCCTCTTTTAACAGCCTTTGTATGGTAAATTATTTCATCTACTGTAACACCTAAAGTATCTTCTTCTCCTTTAATAACTATACCAAGAGAATCTCCTATTAGAATTCCATTAACGCTACTTTCATCAATAATTTTAGCCATTGAATAATCATATGCTGTAAGCATACTTATTTTTTTTCCTTCAGTTTTAGCATTTTTAAAAGTCAATACTGTATTTTTCACTATTCTGTTCCTCCTAAAATTCCATAGATTTCCAAATGCCTTTTAGAATTCTTTAATAAATTTTTCAGTATATCTCCATTATTAACAATAGAAGAATGAGTATAATCTTTTTTTTCAAAATTTTTCAAAGCAACAAGATTTAATAAATTCAAAGATAATAAACTATAAAGCTTTTTATCCTTTTCTTTTAAAACCGAAAGATGTTTCTCTATTGTTTTAACATCTCCTCTTAAGACAGGCCCTGTTAAAGAATTTATAAATCCCTTTGAATAAATGCTTTCTATATTTCCATTTATAAGTGGCTTTACAGCTTTTAAAGCTTCCTCTTCACTTAGACCAAGTGTTTTAAAATAATTAATTCCTACTTCTAGTAAAGATAATATAAGATTAGAAATAAATACATTAGCCAAATGATAAGTTGAAGATGTTTCTTTATCTCTTATAAAGAAGTTATTTCCTAAAACTTTAAACAATTTTAAAACTATTGAACCTTCAAGAATGTCACCTTCAATGGAAAAATAGATTTTTTCAAATCCTTCTAAATTCATATTTTTATTTGAAAACGCAAATATTGGATGTATAGAATAGATCAATGCACCAGAATGTTTGGCATTACATAATACATTTGATTTAAGTGATCCACTTGTATGGCAAATTGACTTGCTTTTTAGATCAAATTTCGATAATTTACTATCTATAATTGAGATGATGTCATCAGATGTTGTAATAAATAATATATCGCTTTCCTTAATAAGTTCTTGAATATTGTCATAAAATTTAGATTTAGTAATATTAGCTGCTTCTGAAGCACTTTTTATGTCTTTTCCATAAAAACCACTTAAGTCTAACCCCTTATGAGTAAAGTAGCGTCCTAAATTTACGCCTACCTTCCCAGGCCCAATAAAACCAATTTTAATAGTATCACCTCCATATGTGTGATACAACATCTTAATTTCAATCTCATTCCAATAGATATGAGTTGTATTATAATTTTAATGCAAAAAATCTGGTATAGCTCTATTAAGATACTACCCAGAGATATTCTATCACTTAATCTTTAATTTAACAACTATAATTTTTCAAACTTCCCAAAAATTGTTAGAAATCCATTAACTCAAAGTCGTCTGGCTGCTATTCCATTCAGAGTCATATGGAGCAGTTAGTACTTTAATAGGCAAATTACCTACATTGGAATTTTATTATAGTAATAAATAGTCCTACATTCTTTTAATCAAGAGTGTAGGACTTGTTAGCTTTATGATATAAAAAAAGTGTGCAAAAAATATTACATAAGACTATACATATTATCTTATATTAATTTTTCATATAGTTTAAATCAATCTAATCCGTAATTTTTAAGTCCCAAATCAACAGTATCAATGTATTTAAAACCACATTTTTCATAAAGTTTAATGGCGGGTATATTACCTTCGTAAACATCCAGGATAATTTACTCCCCCTGCAAAAAAATCATTTAAATCATTATAAAGATTTTCTAATTCATCAATATCATTTTCTTTTCCCAATTCAATAATAATATTCATGCGTCGCCTCCAAATCAAGTAAAATATAAATTTTGTTCCATCACAATATAAGAAGAATACGTAATAACATTTGTCATGTAGTAACTTTTTTATTTTACTTTTCTAATCCAATTTTCCTATAAATTTCAATAATGCAAGGACTTTTGTATTCTAAATAACTATCAATATCTGTTGGATACAGCTTTGCTGCTTGTAGTTTAACCTCACTATACTTGTCTATTCTTTATTCCTAAATCACCTTCATAATAGTATCCTAAACTTTCTAAGCGAGATTTAACTTCTTCAAAATTATTATAGCTTTCTATAATAACATCTAAGTCTATAATAGGTTTAGCGGCTAATCCTTCTACTGAAGTACTTCCTACATGCTCAATTCCAAGAATTGTATCTCCAAGTACTTTTTCTAGATATACCTTTATTTTTTCAAATTCATCACTCCAATTAGAATCATATGAAAGAACAATCACATTTTTTGTTCTCATTTTTCCCTCCCCAATAAAAATTTAGATTATCACAGAATATCACATACGATTGTTAAATGCAAGTATTCGTTGTAATTTTATCCATTATTTATTCTTAAATATAATAAGCTAGTTTTATCTTATTATTTTATTTATTTATCTTGGCAATTTACTTAGAAGGTTTGCATAGTCATTATACCAGTCTTTAACGTTACCAAATGTACCTACTATGTCCATATGATCTGTATTTATAATTCTAGGCATTACATTCCATTGACCTATTTTAGCTCTACCATTATATTGCTCAATAACATCATTAGAACCTAATTTAGGCCCATTTTGACTAATACAATTTACAACACCATCATTTGGAAACCATTTCTTATCAATGATAGGAAGATCTTTTTCATTACGTGAATATCTACCCATTGAGTTTGATGTTACATAAAATAGAGGATTCATTGAACCAATTTGCGATAAGGAATGACCTGTAAGTATAGATTCTGTAGTTGCTTGTGTTGCCCAAGAAAAATAATACACATCTGGTTGAGCCTTTACCCATGTATTAAGTTCTTGTGCACCTTTTGTGGATAAATCATAAGTTGATATATCCTTTGTACTATTCCAAATATCGCTTGCTAAAACCCTTTCAATATAATCATGTTGAGATTCTCCCTGTTGCTTTTTTAATCCCCATTGGTCTAATTTAAAATCATATAATGAGCTGAATAAATCGTTTTTACCAGTTATTGTTCCTAATACACCAAATGTAGAACTTAATAAATCTTTTGCTGGCATTAAATCTGATAAGGTTGTACCATCATTAGGTGTAGATATAGTAGTAACACTATGAACCCAATGCTTTTTCCCTTCAAATAATGGTGAAATATTTTCTTGTCCACAATTTATTTCATCTTTACTGCCTTCACTTAACAGTTGTGTAAGTGTACGTATGGTTTGTCCACCCATACTATGGCCTATTAAATGTACTTTATTTTCATTACTTATATTTTTATATATACCTGTATATGTCCTTCCATATCTATTATGTTTAAATTTTTTTGCATGAGCTTCTCCATAATCTACTGTTCCCCCTACTATGTAAGCGTAAAGTTCACAAGCTCTATCCCAATTACTAGATACTGGCCCTACTGTTGCTGTATAAGTGTTATGGCCTGAGGCATTTAACTTTTCTTGAGGATCAACTGTTCCACCCCAATATTTATATCCTAATAATTCATCTCTTCCAAACCCCATAAAACCATGAACTAAAATAATTGGATAATTATTTCCCTGTGTAATATTCTTAGTATTAATTTCTGGAAACTTTAATGAAGGTATTTTATCCACATCTTCTTCTTGTTTAACTTCTTCTTCTCCCAAGTCTATTGAATTGTTTATCTCTTCTAATATGGGTAAATTTATTGTCTCTTTTGTATCCTTTACTTCTCCTTTAACAGTAGATGATTCCATACCCTGTGTTCCTTGTACCTTTGGTTCAACTGCTCTTGCATTCATTGAGAAATTTGTTAGTATCATAGAAAATGCTAATAAAATAATAGTTGCTATTTTGGTTAAGCTTTTTTTCATTCTACATCTCCCCCTAATTTAATTTTTAAGTAAATATTATGACTAAATAAATCATTTTTTCTCCCAGCCTCCTTCTGCTTTATTTGAATAATTGCTAAATATATGCAATTATATACTAATTTTGACTTATTTTCAATAATTTTATAACTTTCATTTTATTGTAACAAAGTATGCAAAATAGATGTTTAACAGTATAAAAGTTAATTCTATAATTACAAATTCAATCGTTAATAAGATTATTTTAGATCTAATATATTAGAGTGCTATAAAAAACATAAAGTATAATGACATCTAATTATTACGTCATTATACTTTCAAATAAGGGTTTTATTAGGGTTTTATTAAGCAAGGGAATTATTGAAATATATCTCAAACTATATTCGATAATTATATATAGCAATTATGATGCCAAGTAAATACTGCTGAGAAAATGATAATTATTGTAAATCAAGTCTCAAAATGATACAAAATTTTATTTCAAAATAAAAATAATTTAATTATTTTATCAAAATGAAACTAAAATATAAATTGTTTTATAAACAGTTTTATCTTGAACGTTTTATAGTTTTAAAGCTATGTATAGTCGAAATAATAAACAAAAATAATAGGCACTAAATTAGTCAGTACCTATTATTTAAATCGGTCTGTTAAGATATAGACTTATTATATTTCAACACTTAATATTAAATTTTTTCAATACTATGGAGCAAGTTTTCATTTTTAGAAATACGTATTTCCTTATTCCTCGTCATAATAAGTTACTGTTGTGACGCTTAAGTGGCTCTTACTTGTATTGAATAAATTTCGTTTAGGATAATTTTTGTAGATATATAGTAAATATATAGACAATAAAACAATTCCTAATATGAAAACACCCTAAAATTCAGTTTGAATAATACGGTGTTCAGGTAAATTGTTCGATTTTTCAGTTGTTACATTAAATAACAAGAGCATGAATTACTTAAATTATAAATTACACTCATTTTGCCAATATACTTCGTTATCCATTCACACTCTCCTTTTAGATAGTACCTCACAAAAAAGTACATACTTGCTATTGATTGCGTATCAGTATATCATGGAGACAATGAAATTTCAAGGAGGATAACACTATGAAAAAAGAAATTGAAGTATTTAATTATGCTAATGAGATTATGAAAGCGGTCAAAACAGGCGTTTTGTTGACCACAAAGGTAGATGACAAAGTGAATTCTATGACTATTTCTTGGGGTACACTCGGAATTGAATGGTCAAAACCGATTTTTACAGTTTTCGTTAGAGAAAATCGCTTTACAAAACATCAACTTGAAAAAAATCCTGAATTCACAATAAATATACCATATGGTGCTTTTGATAAAAAGATATTGGGGATTTGCGGGACAAAATCCGGTCGTGCAATTGATAAAATCAAAGAACTTAACTTGACACTTGAAACACCTAATAATGTTTCTGTTCCTGCTATTAAGGAACTTCCTTTAACGCTTGAGTGTAGGGTTATATACAAGCAAAAACAAGATGAGTGTGAAGTTACAGAAGAAAACAAGAGCATATTTTACCCACAGGATGTTGATAGCTTATTTCACGGTGCAAACAAGGATTTTCATACTGCTTATTATGGAGAGATTGTTAGTGCATATATCATCGAATAGTATATCTTGAAGTTCCTTTAGTTCACAAGTAAGGTTATAAATAATTTGTTGTGTGGTAATGAAACCGCCAATTTTTCGAGGTAATGGTGATAATCTTCACAAGGGAGCAAAATCCCCAAAGCATTTTTGATGGTGCTTTGGGGATTCTTTTTATGTGCTTTAGCGTTAAAAGAAAAGCACCTGCTATGCGGGCAATGTCATCAAGCTAATTTGGAATAATCTTGATATTGTTTCAAATTAGCTTGATGACATTTGTTTTACGGGTGGTCATGACTCCAAAATTAAATCTTCCATATTTAATATTTTTATAAGTTGAATTATTAAAATTATTTAACCTTCAAGACCATTGGCCTGGCGTTCCATGTTTTCTACAACGATATCATAAATTTCTCCCAAAGAAGCACAATATTCAAGCACCTTCCATGGTGTATTGGTGTGAAAATGAATTTTAATCATTTCATCGTCACCAACAGCAAGCAAACAGTCACCTTTAATATTGTTTGTAATATATTCGTTGATTGCATCTTCCGAAAGATTATGTCCTTCGATTAATAATTGGGTATCAAATTTGTATTCAAGCATAATACACTCCCCTTTGTTCCTTCTATTCTATAAATTACTGTTTATTGAATTGTTTTACATCTTTCATATGTCGCATTGTCTTAAACCAATGACTTAATTAATATAAAAATTATACCATATCATTAACATATATTCATAGATGTATAGGAAATACAAAAGCTTTTCAACACCGTATTATTCAATTGTTAAAGAACATTATTCGTATTTTCATATTCAAAAGTTATGTCACTTTATTTTCATAATATCTAAATATCATATACTCTGAATAAATAGACATTCTTTTTGAAATGCGACATAAAAACACCACATAATTCAACTTTGAATAATGCGGTGTTCATGTAAATTGTTCGCTTTTTCAGCTGAAAAGCGTACTACTTTAATAATCTATAATACATTTATTGGAATATGAATGTCAATAAAAAGAAAGTCCCTAAAATTCTATTCAACATCATGACTATATCCTACAATATCAATTTCATTGCCTAAAGACTCAATAATTTTATTATACAAAGGACATTTAAGCTTTATGCATGTGCTTAAATGAATAGCATCAACACCTCTTTTTTTCATTATTCTTGCTCTATCCAATACTTGATTCACAGAATTTTCACTACACCCATTGCAGTGAGCAAAACATATTATTTCTGAATTGCAATCATAATTTTTAAAGGATGCCTCTCTATCATTAAAAGCTTTAAAGCATCCAAAACTTGAACATTCTCTGCTCTCATTATAACAATTTATAATGCCAATTTTACTCATAATTATAAACAACTCCTTATACAAATTTATTTTATGTTATGAGTATAACACCTTTAACAACAGAAAATCTTCCTGTATTTCGCTAAGTAATTTTTTGTTATTTTATATAGGATTGAGACGTAATTAGTTACTCTTTTGATTTAACTAATGGTAATTATACTACATTTACGTTATGATGAAGGATTACTTTTATAATAAATGTAAAATAACCTTATTTTCTAACACCGCATTATTCAATTGTCAAAGAGCATCGTTCGTACTTTCAATTCTATTAATTACGTCGCTTTATATTCACTATCCGTCATAAAATTAAAGAATATCATCTCTTCTAAGCTGGAGTATCTTACAAAGTCGTACTAATTTAACAAAAAAGTCTGTATTGGGAGTCAACACAGACTATCGAGATACTAATTATAAAGATATTACTGCCTATAGTAAAAACACCGCAGAATTCATTTTGAATAATGCGGTATCCATGTAAATTGTTCGCTTTTTCAGTTGTTATGTTAAATAAGAAAAACATGCATTGACTTAACTAGACATTATGCTCGTTTTGTTCAATCAGACAAATTGGAATTTTACACCCATAGATAATATTCATTCTATCATTATGAATATAGTAACGCCAAACAAAAAATTTACAATGAGAATATTAAGTATTTATCAATTTCTGGATTTCGTTTAATAAAACAGGAAAATCAGTATATCCATCACGAGCAATAAAATGCTTTCCTGATGAAAGAATAATAAGATTTGCATCTAATGCTTCGGCTAATTTTTGTGTTGCTTCGGTTGGAACAATATCATCATCTGTTGCAGTAATAACAATTCTTGATGGAATTAGATTTTTTATTCTTGCAATGTCAAGTGGTTCATCCACAAATTCTTGAAGGCCTTCTGTTTGTTCATCCATCGGATTTTCATTTATGAAACCTGAAACAAGTATTGCACCTTTGATTTTTATGTTTTTTTCGAGAATATAGCGAAGTGCTGTAACACTTCCAAGACTATGACCGATAAATATTGTATTTTCATCAATGTCCAAAACATTTTTACGAAGATGGTTAAGCCAGGTTTTAAGGTGCGGATTCTCGGAATCAGGCATATTGGGAATATCAATTTTAACCTGTCTATTTTTAACCTGTTCTTTCAGCCATGGGAACCACTCTGACTGGCTGGAAGATGTATAACCATGGATAACATAGATATTAGTACTTTTCATTTTGTCATTTCCTCCAATTATATAAATATTATTTATTTCAAACTACTATTCAAATTACTATTTATCTGCGGATTATATAAATAATCTTTATTTCACAGTTAATCACAGTTGTTATTTATTTACATGAAAATTATACCATAATATCTATTTAGCTTCATCGCTTTGAAGAAAACATAGATATTTTTAACACCGCAGAATTCACTTGAATAATACGGTGTTCTTGAAAATTGTTCGTTTTTTCTATTGTTGAGTTAATTAAGGAAACTACGCAGCATCTAATCTTCAAGATACTTTGACTGAAATGGATATTTTGCATAAGCAGTTTTATGTTTTTTAAATCCTAATTTTTTATAAAAATCTTCATTACCAAATGTCGAAGTTAAATGAATTGACATATGTTGTTCTCCTTTTAATAATAAATTCAGCATCCCTTTTCCAATACCTTTTTTCTGGTATTCTTGCAATACTCCTACATCAAAAACCATACCATAAGATATGCCATCAGATAACATTCTGCAAGAACCTACTAAAACATTTCCATCCCATGCAGTAACAACCTTGTAACTATCTTGAAAGGCAGATTGAATTTTATCAAATTCCTTATTTTCTATAAATCGTCTTAATAATCCCGTCTTCTCATACAAATTAAAAAGACCTGGCCAATTAATCTGTTCTAATCCAAATTTATACGAAATCATTTTTATCTCCCCCTAACTTATTTATATTACCATTTAACAACTCATAAGTAATAATTTATAACTTTAGTATAAAACATTACGTTAGGTAATGTTCAAGAGGAATTAGAAATAATTTCACTATAAAACACCGCATTATTCAATTTTCAAAGAACATCGTTTGGACCTTTTATTTTAGTAGTTGCGTCGTCTAATTTTCATAATATCTAAATATCATATACTCTGAATAAATAGACATTCTCTTTGAAATACGACACAAAAACACCGCGAAATCTAGAAATTAAATAATGCAGTGTTCATAAAAATTGTTCGCTTTTTAGCTATTTTATTAAGTGAGAATTTTACATAACATTTTATTATAAAAAACATATAATATACTGAAAAAATGTATAGCACGATGTTCTAATATACGGTAAATTTAGGAGGAAATCATTATGCCATTTGTACAAGTAAACCCTACTGATGATGTCTTTATTACAGAATATTATTCCAATAAGAACTTTGGTAATGATACAACTTTATTTACTGGAGAATATTTAAAGTACAATAATCAACCAGATGCTTTTAGGAGTTTATTAAAGTTTAATTTAGCTGGCGTTATTCCTCCCGGAAACATCATATTAGGCGCTACGTTAAATTTATTCGTTTATAGAAAAGATAAAACTGACGCTCAATTATCGCCACAAACAGTTAATGTATTTACAAATGCAAGTAACTTTTCACAGAACACAGTTACCTGGAATAATGCACCTGCATTAAATCCAACCCCATATTCGATAAATGTAACTGATGCTGATGTCAATAATTATATTAGCATTGATATAACAAATATAGTAGTTGATTGGTTCTATAGTGTAATCCCAAACAATGGTATTACTTTAGTTGGAATAGAGAATATAATTGACACTATCATAGGTTATAGGTCCAATGAATGGACAATTACAGGGCAAAGACCATTCTTAAATATTCAATATGGTATATCAGGACCTACAGGTCCTACTGGTCCTCAAGGTGCAACAGGTGCTACAGGGGCAACAGGTGCTACGGGTGCTACAGGGGCCACTGGGGCTACTGGACCTACTGGTGCTACAGGAGCCACTGGGGCTACTGGTGCTACTGGACCTACTGGACCGCTCCCCGAAATAACCATTGTTCCTTTAGTTAATAGGTATTATTATATTGCAGAATCTGATTTGTCTTCACCGGACCCAATAAATATATCTGCTAATTTATTCAAAAACGATTCGGGAGATTTCACCAACCTTTTTTTGGGTCTCGGCCTGAATAGTTATAATAATTTATTCATAAATGGAATATTACAAATAGGCAAAATATACAGTGTAAGTTCGAATGCATTGACTTTGAACACCGAAAGTACCACTATCTATAAGGGTACGCCGATAACCTTAGAAATCATTCAGTTCTCGGCTTCGGTCTCTTAACAGTGATGTAGTAAATTTACCTTTTACATGTCACCAATTCTTAACTAACTGAATATAGTACTAGCGAAAGGGGGTGAGAAAAATGGCAATCGTGACACCGTATATAAACAGCAGAAGATATTCTTCAACAATTGGTGCCGGGACAGGAACGGGAGCAACATTCGCAATTGCCGCTACAGCTACTACAGACGATGCTGGTGCTGCAGCCACAGCATTTCCGAGCTCATTCCGTTACTACAATTTATTTATTAACGGAATACTGCAAACAGCTGCTACGTCTTCCGTTACCACAACAGCGATAACTATTCCTGGAGGCGACGTTCTGGATACTGGGACTCCCATTATCGTTGAATTTATCGTCACTTAATTCTCTTATCGCTTATTCTCGCGGGGTAGTTCCTTATAAGTGAAATAAAGTGCTATTATAGAGCAATTTTGTAGCATATACTTTCCAAGGTTGAACGCCGCTAATCAGGCCATATGGGTTTGTAATCAATCTGAGCACCATCGTACGATGGTGCTTTTTATTTTGCTCATGAGAGCTTCTAGAAAGCTATCATGTCTATTAATATAGCTGTCTGTAGATTACAAAATACTATAGCTAAATAACCTTATACTTAAACCCCATTTCTTGTATTACTATAATCTATTCTTTATTGTTAATTTGTCTTATATATCAAGCTACAATAATATAGTACAAAAATATATAAATTTCTGCTTTGTAAAATAATTTCTTTAATGACTACTATAAAATATTCCTTTCGTGAATCCAAAAATTACTTAAGCTACTACATAATATTTTACAATTGTTATTTAATTTACACGCAGATTATACATAATATCTATATATCTTCATTACTATGCAGAAAACATAGGTATTTTTAACACCGCATTATTCCATTTTCAAAGATCATCGTTCGTATTTTCAATTCAACTAATTAGTTCGCATAATATTCAGAATGTAAACAAAATCTTTTGCAAAACAATTACTATATAGTTAAAACTGAAGTGTTTGCCACTTTGCCATTATTTCTGCCAAAGTTCATTAATAACCATCTTATTTTTATACTTATAGAGACTTTTTAGTAAGGAAAGATTTAATACAGAATGACAAGATGCTGTTGAGATGGCAATAAGTCATGAACTGAATGGTAAAGAAATGATGAATATGATAGAGTTGTTTTCTAAAATGGTTAAACAGATTAAATAAACAGGGAACTAAGTTATCTACTTTTCCCTATTTTGCTTTAGATTTTAGGTATATCTATATTTATTTCGTATAGTCTTTGTATTACAACGCAAAAACACCATAAAATTCCCTTGAATAATACAGTGTTCTAGTAAATTGCTCGTTTTTTCAGTTGTACCGTTTAATAAGAAAAGTCTAGCGTGTTATAAATTTTGTATTAATCAAAAAAGTAAATTAAATCTTATTTTCACTATTCTAAGATTGAAATTTTTTTAGCATGTAAATTTTTTTGTACAATTAAATAATCTTCCTTATTTTTAGCAGGAGCGAATATTACCATTGAAGTTGTACTGACTCCAATCATATCAATTGACTCAAAATCATCAGAAAGTCTTACAATAAAGTCATTATCTCCAAAACTTGATGATCCAATAAAGCGAGGTGAATTGCCTTTACACAAATCAGTAGTATATTTATTACCTTCAATTTCTATTGTTCCAAGTATTTGTTTACCATTAAAAAACTGTGATTTATACAATTTGCCTTTTAGATGAAATGTAATGGTAGTTACTTTTTTATTTGGACCTAAATATACACATCCTTGATATAATTTATCAATATCTTTGGGATACATATAAATTATATCTGCAATTACGAGGACAATTACTAAAATAATGAGATTTTGTTTTGATAATTTTCTTAAATTTATCAATTAAGGTCATCCTCCGATTTTATATAAATATTTATAGTTCACCATAATATTAAATAAAAGTAGATCTAAGTTATATATGATAATATACAATTGATTATTATTTTAACTTGACTAATGGTAATTATATCATATTTGAATAATGCGGTGTTCATAAAAATTGTTCACTTTTTCAGTTGTTTCATTAAATTAAAATGCTATGAATTAATATTAAATATAGTTTATATGTTATCTATCTCTGCGTACGAAGCTAATCTTTTCTCTAATGTTTCCGTATGGAGCTCAAATAAATTATTATCATAGTCATAAAAGTATATAGAATAGCCCTCTCCAGATACTCTTTTCCTTGGAGTCTTTAATTCTAAATTTAGAGCTTTAATTTTATCTAAATAACTATTCACATCAGAATCTGATATTTTAAATGCTATATGATGATAAGTCCTGTTAAGTATATTTGTATCTTCCATAACGGCTATCCATTGATTACCAATAATAAAAAAGCGTTCCTTAAATATAGAATGTTTTTTTTCACCACTATAATAAACTTCCTTAGCATTAAATAGTTCTTTAAATAATTGAGTAGTTTTGTCTAGATTTTTTACAACAAAAGTAATATGACTTACACTTTCAATCATAACATATACCTTCCTCAATCTTATTTTATAATTA
The DNA here is from genome assembly GCF_055391695.1 of Clostridium nitrophenolicum. Taxonomy (NCBI): domain Bacteria; kingdom Bacillati; phylum Bacillota; class Clostridia; order Eubacteriales; family Clostridiaceae; genus Clostridium; species Clostridium nitrophenolicum. Next base: position 2,260,292 of record NZ_AP042469.1, on the reverse strand, counting down.
TGATTTAATTTTTACAAAAATTATACCATGATATCTGTACATTTTCATAGTTTTATAGAAAGCATAAGAATTTTTAACACCACATTGCTCGATTTTCAAAGAACCACATTTGTGTTTTTATTTATAAGACTTACGTCACTTTATTATCATATTAAGCATTAACCTAATAAAAAGTAAAACAAAAAGAGTATTTCTGCTCTTGATCTTACGCATAGTCTTTAAAATGCGACACAAAAATACCGTAAAATTCATTTTGAATAATGCGGTATCCATGTAAATTGTTCGCTTTTTCAGTTGTTATGTTGAATAAGAAAAACATGCATTGACTCAACCAGACATTATGTTCTTTTTGTTCAATCAGACAAATTTGGAATTTGCAAAACTTATTTTATCGCTTTTAAATGCTGAATGTGTATCCCTATATGTCCTATACCAATTATGATAGCAGATGCAATCAGCCAAATAACTTTACCATAAATACCTAATAGCAAAAAAGCCATGACAGGTAGACTCGCAAGAGGTACGGGAATCCCACAAAAACTACGATAAAAATTTTTTTCTGTATACTCATTAGTAAAATATCTAATCCAACAAATCTCATAAAGAATCATTAGTAAAAATGATGTTATTAGCCACAAACTCCATGCTGAAAAGGTGGCAATGTTAAAATCACTAAAAATCAATACGCTACAGGTACAGCATACTTGTCCAACACGTTCAAACAATAATAATATTTTGTTTTCTTGAGTATTGTCATAATTTATTGGCTGATTCTTACTCCAAATGATATTTGGAATAAATAACATCAATAAATATATCAAACCTACATATGAAAATCCTAAATGACCTAGCATATAATACCTCCTGAAAAAATTACTATTTTTCTATCTGCTACAAATTATTATTTGTCTATAGATTTTATAAATAATTTTTACTTCACAGTTTCTTACAAATATGACTTTATTTATTAATATGATTATATAAATTCCTCTAGTATAAATAAAGGAATTTTATTGTAGTATATGAGACTGTATCTTTTAGAATTGAGGCTCTTTTATTTTATTGAAACAATAAAATTTTTAGTGACATATTTAGATGGGCTTGAATATTTATATTAAGAGAATACTATATCGCTAACTTAGTTTATCAGATCATTTTACTTGGGCATTAATTATGGCAATTCCTATTTAATGTAAAGTTTATAAAAGCTTATATATTGAGGTATCCCTCAACGATATCTCTTTTCTATTAAAAATCCTTTTTTGTCTATTTCTCAAACGTCTTATAAAAAACGCTGCTAATATTGTTATGTATATAAACAGTAATATAAGTGCATTCCCCAAACCATAATACACTAATTTGAATTCTACATAATTACATCTTTATACGGTATATACAAGTTATGTGTAATGTATACTTATTTACTACTAGTTTGCAAAAGATGTAAAATTTTATTATAATTAATTTGAATTTTATATATTTAGGGGGATTATACATGTCATTAATAGGTAATATAGTTTGGATTATTTTTGGGGGCCTAGTAGGTGCTATAGGATGGTGTATAGCAGGAATTATATGTTGTATTACTATAGTTGGAATTCCTTTTGGAAAACAGTGTTTTAAATTAGCGACACTTCAGTTAGCTCCATTTGGAAGAAGTGTTGTTAATGGAAGGGGAAGTACATTAGGTGTAGTAGGCAATATTCTATGGTTAATATTCTTAGGATGGGAATTATGTTTGATTAATCTTATATCTGCGGCTATTTTTGCAATAACTATTGTTGGTATACCATTTGCAATCCAAAGTTTTAAATTAGCTAAATTATCACTTTTACCATTTGGAAAAGATATTCAATAAGTTTATGCAGTATATGTTATCCTATAATAAGATATTTCATCTACGTTAATATTGACTTAATTACCCAATGACGATATAATTTATATTGTTAAGCAATATGATTATTAACGGTTGGGCAAATAATACAATTTGCTTTCAAGCATGCTAGTTTCTAGGGAGGGAAACTCTTTTTAGGGGTTCCCTCTTTTATTTTTTGCCACTTTAAAGTTTCGTTTAAAAAAGCTTAGGACATAATATTATTAACTTTAAAGCGGATTATCTAATGTAAAGGAGTGATTTAATTATGGTAAAAATTGCACATAGAATTATTGCCCCATTTAGGGAGTTCTTCAAACACGAAGCTACTAGCAGTATTATTCTGTTGGTTTGTGCGGCTATTGCACTAATAATCGCAAACTCACCTCTAGCGCCAATTTACAATGATGTACTTCATAAGTATATCACTATTGGATATGGAAAATTTTCTTTATCAATGTCAGTTCTTCACTGGGTTAACGACGGGCTAATGGCTCTGTTTTTCTTTGTTATTGGTATGGAAATAAAGCGTGAAGTACTAGTTGGAGAACTTAAGGATTTTAAAAAAACTATCCTACCTGTAGCAGCTGCTATTGGAGGAATGATTATACCAGCTATTATCTATATAATATTTAATTATAAAGAAGCTACTATCACGGCCTGGGGGATTCCTATGGCTACCGATATTGCATTTGCCTTAGGTATACTTTCACTGGTAGGAAGCAAAAAGGCTCCTAAAGGACTTGCTGTATTTCTTACCGCTTTGGCAATAGTAGATGACCTTGGTGCTATTTTAGTGATTGCTGTATTCTATATTAATAAAATATCTTGGATATTTCTTTTAGTAGCGCTTATAACACTAATAACTATTATGCTAATAAATAGATTTGGAGTTACTTCAGTTCCTATTTTTGCAATTTTAGGTGTTATTCTATGGATTTGTTTTTTAAAATCTGGTATACATGCAACCATTGCAGGAGTACTCCTTGGAATGACTATACCATCAGGAAGAGATGTTAGAAGCTTTAAAAAATCAATGCTATATAAGCTTGAACATGCTCTACAACCTTGGTCTGCATTTTTAATAATGCCGATATTTGCACTAGCTAATTCAGGCGTAACTATCCAATTTAGCAATTTTACCGACCTAATATTAAGTCCCATTAATTTAGGTATTTTTCTAGGTCTTTTTCTTGGAAAGCAATTAGGCATATTTACAACCTCATATTTATTAATAAAATTAAATATCTCTAAGCTTCCTTCAAAGGTAACATTTAAACACTTATACGGTGCTAGTTTGCTTGCTGGAATTGGATTTACTATGTCATTATTTATTGCATCATTATCATTTTCAGAGGATACCTTACTATCTACTGCTAAAATTAGTATAATCTTAGCCTCAACTATTTCTGCTATAGTAGGATTTTTAGTTTTAAGATCAATAAAACCTGAGGTATGCATTAAAAGTATTAAGTAGTTACTATTACAATTATTTTTGACTTAGTTAACATTTATTTTAAAAATATTTGCTGTTGTATGAGTTTCATCCCATACACCATCTATTTCATAAATGTAAATTCCTTTTTCTTTTGGTAGGTGAATTGTTCTGCTTTCTTTTACATCACTATAAAATATAAAATATTTATCTGCTGATTTCCATTGTGAATCAACATACTTACTTATAGTTATTAAAATAATCTTTGACGGTTTATTTGTAAAGCTATATTGAAGTGAACCCTCACTCCGAACGTCAATTGGTTTATAATCTTTTAATGTTTCAACTGGGTCTCCAAAAATATTACTGTTTCCACCTGGATCTTTTTCAAACCAATTATAATCTGCATTTTTCAAAACTATTTCTCTATTTTCGTACATAATTTCAAGTGTAGGTGCACTTTCTGGTATATACTTATAATAATTTTTGTAATACTGTTTTAATCCATACCACTCAAAAATCATAATCAAAACCACTACCAAAATTACTTTAGTATTTATTTTTAAAGCATTCATTTTACATACCTCACAAGCTTTATTATTTAGTTCATAATATATTACGAATATGACTTTATGTATTAATATAATTATACAAACTCTTCTAGTATAAATAAATGAATTTTATTAAAGAAAAAGAGTCTGTATCTACTTAGGATGCAGACTCTTCTATTTGTCTTAAAATATTATTCCACAAATCACTCCAGCGATAAAAATGCAAGCTATGATTATAAGTACATCTATTCTTATATAAATTTTCAGTAATATTACTTCTAGTTGAATTGCTAACATTAAAAGGAAATTATAAGAATTATATAAAAAAATAAGCTGGCACTAAGCCAGCTGTATAAGTTTAGTAAAGGAGTTATTCCGATATAGGAATACACATTAAATTATAACCACTTTAATGTAGGTTAAGCAATGTTATATAAATTTTGTAATAATTATTATAGAACTGTATAAACTATAAGTACATAAATATCCTCTATTCCACATTGGATTTTTATTATAGCAATAAATAGTCCTACATTCTTTTAATCAAGAGTGTAGGACTTATTAATTTTACAATATAAGAAATATACGGATTAACTCAACCACACATTATGCTTATTTTGTTCAGTCAGACAAATTGGAATTTGTTTATCTAATTTTACATACCAATTTCTTGAATCCAGTCTGTAACTTGCTGTTTGTCAAAATTACTCATCGTTGCAAATCCAGAAAGAATTGTTGATTTGGGACATTCTTTTGCAATATTAATCTCAATTTGTCCAAAACCCCCACCGCCATGAGTACAGAATGGAATAATAGCTTTCCCTTGCAAATCAACATTTCTTAAAAAACTTAATATCGGTGGAGCAAATGATTTAAACCAATTAGGCGTTCCTAAAAAAATGTAATCGTAGGAAGCTACTGATTCTTCTCCAGATAGTAATTTAGGGCAATATCCTCTCTCAATTTCATTTCTTACTTCCTTTGTTGCTGTATTATAATTGAAAGCATAGGGCTTTTCAGGAATTAACTCCCTAATATCTCCTCCTGTTTGTTTTGCTATTTCTTCTGCCAATCTTTTTGTCGTATTGGAAAAAGAATAAAAAACCACTAATATTTCACTCATTATTACCTCCACAAAATTTACTATTTATAATACTTAACTTTAAATAAGAATTTGACAATCACTTTTTATTGGGTCTTCTTTTGATAAGTAACAATTTTTCCATATCTACAAATAGAGAAGTATCTGTTAATTCAAACATCATCCATTTTCCGTCATGGTAGGTCTTTGTTTCATCATAGATTTTTTGCACTTCAAGGGAATAATTTTGTTTATCTGCTTCAAATTTTGTTCGTTCATCTTTTCCTAAAATAACCATAAAACCCAAGCAATTTTCTTTCGCATATAATGCACAAAGCGTTTTTCCACCTCTACGATATTTGTACTCATATTCCCATGCTTTACCTCCATTGCCCCATAAATGTTCCATGTTATATTTTTGCTCAATCATATCACATAATGCTGTCCAAACTTCAAATAATGGTTTCCCGATTAAAGCAATCAAATCCTCACCTGTGGGTACTTTATCCAACATCTTTATGCCTCCTTTCAAATTACTATTTTTCTATCTGCTACAAATTATTATTTGTCTATGGATTTTATAAATAATTTTTACTTCACAGTTTCTTATAAATATGACTTTATGTATTAATATAATTATACAAATTCTTCTAGTATAAATAAATAAATTTTATTAAATAAAAAGAGTCTGTATCTACTTAGAATGCAGAATCTTCTATTTGTCTTAAAATATTATTCCACAAATCACTCCAGCGATAAAAATACAAGCTATGATTATAAGTACATCTATTTTTATATAAATTCTGTAATAATTATTATATAATTGTATAAACTATAGCTACAGAAATATCCTCTATTCCACATTGGAATTTTATTATAGCAATAAATAGTCCTACATTCTTTTATCCAAGAGTGTAGGGCTTGTTAGTTCCGCGATACAATGAATTTACTATTGAAAAATATAATATTAATTTTTTCTCCATTAAGGGAGAGTTCTCTAATGGCTTTATCAACCTTTTCTAAAGTTATCTTTGTTTTATTCCTTATTTATTTCATTGAATTCATTAATTCAAAGAAATATTTTGGCTCTTGAGTTTTATAAACATTGAACCAAGCCTGTAATGTTTCTGATTCAAATACATCTAACACTTTCAATACTTGCATAGTAAATTCTAATGGTGCTATTCCAGATGCAGTAATTAAGTTCTTATCTGTCACTGCTGATTCAAACTTATAATATTTTTCTCCAATATAATTAGGCACTACCATTTTAAGATATTCTAAATCATTACTTGTATGACTTCTAGAATTTAACAACCCTCTCTTTGCAAGTCCTACTGTTGCTCCGCAAATAGCTGCAACTACAGTACCTTGCATTAAGGCTTTTTCAGTTTTTTCTAATACAGTATCATGGATTGATTCTGTCCATGTAAATCCACCTGGTAGAACTAAAACATCTGTAGTTTTAAGGTTACATTCATCAAGAGAGATTTCTGGTAATACTTTTAGCCCTCCCATTGTGGTAATAAGACTTTTATTATTTCCTACCGTAATTACTTGTATAGGTTGTACTCCTTTTTTAAAATATCTTCCTGAGTTTAATTCTGCAGTTAAATAACCTATTTCCCAGTCTGACATAGTATCAAAAACATAAAGATAAACTTTTTTTGTATTCATAATATACGCTCCTTTTATATCTTATTTCAAATAACTTTGCTGTTTACATAACTTATTATAAAACAACTTCACTGACATTTTTGGTCAGTGAAGTTATTAAACTTTATAGTATTTAATTAATTCTAGTAAAGTTTCAATAATTTTTTCCTTTAAACTTAATGGTTCAATTACTTGAATAGATTGGCCATATGGTAAAAGTAAATATGGTACGTACGTATAAATTATTTCCTCTTCAAGTAGAAATATAACTTGATTTGAAGTTCGCTCTTTAAAATAATGTCCTAAAAACCAATGTTGGCATAAATTATCTAATGAACTTGCCTTGCCGCCAATAACTAAATAAATGAACTTTTTCTTATCTTTTACTGAACCCAATAGTTTTTCCATAAAAAATTTACTTGCTGAAAAATCTTGTGGTCGATTAAACTTAATCTTTGTTTGGGCAATATTATAAATCCGATCTACTCTAAAACTACGGATTTCATTTCGCATATGACAAAAACCTACTATATACCACTTATTACTCCAGTAAACTAGTCCATATGGATCAATAGTTCTACACTTTGATTGTTCTTCTTTACTTGTATGATATTCAATTTCTATAGATAACTCATTGACTATACTATCCTCTAGCTTCCTCAATACTGGCTTTATATGCGGTTTTTCAATTGAACTTATTACTTCAACTCCTTCTAAATACTGCTTAAGCATTCTTTCCTGCTCTTGATTTGAATACATTTTTAGCTTCGATGTTGCTCTTTCTAATGCTTCATCAAAAAAATATCCTGCTTCTTTTGCAAAAATAGCAGCATGAAGTAATGCTGTTTGCTCCTCAACATCAAAAAAGAGAGGAGCTTCAATAAAATTATTCAATAAAGTGTATCCTCCATTATGACCTGTATCCGATATAATGGGTACTCCACTGGCTGAAAGTGTATCAATATAACGATAAACAGTCCTTATATTAATCTCTAACTTTTCAGATATTTGCTTTGCAGTAATTTTTTCTCCAGATTTCAACATCCAAATAATTGCCATCATATTATCAATTTTAGTCATGGAATTTCACGTCCTCATTCTATACTATTTTTTAATTCTTATTATTCTCATATTTTCATCATACTTAATACCTAGTTCATTAGACATTAATTCGTTTAACTTAATAAGCTTATTGTGATATTCTCTATATTCTTTGCTTAATATCTTCATGTTAGGTATAAATATATTATAATATCCACTACTATTAAAAAACTCATTAAGTTGCTTTTTAAACTTATAAAACGGATTCATTACTTTTAATAATGATTCATCATTTTGCTTATCTATATTATCTAATATTTTTTTCTTATATGCATCTAATTCTTCACCTTTAGAATTTAAAATATTATTTATTTCATTACTTGTGTAATCACTTATTCTTTTTGCAATTTCATCTGTCATATTTTCATATCCAATCTCAACAACTCTAGGTATTTCTAGTTCTGGAACATTATCTAAAAACTCAACAATTTCAATCCATGCTTTATATTTTTCTGCTGTATCTAAAGATTCATTTAAATATGGTGCGAAATGATGTGCTAAGTACTTTCCTATTCCACTTGGAAAAACTCTAGATAATTCTCTCTTAATAAACTCTCCATTATTTTTTTCAATTTCTATAATTTTCTCATTTAGTTCCTTTATAGTTTTTTCATCAAAATTACTATTTATGATTTTTTCTAAATATATTTTTTGCATTTTTATCTGAATTTCTTTTTTCTGCTTCTCCTGAATGATATTATTAATCATGTTCTTTTTATCTTTACTTTTTAATATTGTTTTAATATCTTTAGTTGCTATATCTAATTTTCTATATAAAGAAATCTCATTTAATAATGCTATATCATCTACTGAATAATCCCTGTATCCATTATTATTCTTTTTAGGTTCTATTAATCCTTGTTCCTCATAATAAGACATAGCTTTCTTTGTTAAACCAGTTAAACTACAAACTTCATTTATTAACATATCATCACCTCTATTTTCTATGTTAATCTATCCCCTTAGGCACCAGTCAACACAAAACTTACTCTTTTTTGTAATTAAATATATAACTTATTATACGGTATTTTTATTTATAAAAATGTTCTTAGACAAGTTAAATCAATACCTAAGACCACTTTTCGCACTTATTTATGGTACGGTTCATCATACCTAATTCTAAATTTAATAAAGTTGCAAGCGTGGTTGAATAGTTGCAAAATATCACATAGATAGATTCTATTATAATGGTTCTGAATTTTATACTCCTGATTCTGTGAAACCATGGTAATTTTAAATAATTAGAACTCTAAAAGATTAAAATGTGAACAAACTGTTCATTTAAAGGTTATACTTAACACCATATTGAAGCATTTAAATTGTCTTAAATGCCTCAATATGGATAATATTAGCTTAGAATGGGTTTTGTCGTTTTGTTGTATACAAGTATAATAGAAGTACACTCCTCAGATTAATATATTATAGAAAATATTTTTTATTTAATTTATTAAATAAAAAAATAAAGCAAGTGTCATTGGGAGGTAGTTTCATGCTAGGAAATAAGAGTAATAAATCTGCAGGCTATATAATAGGCATTCTTTCTCCAGCAATAATAGCTATTGCTATAAACCTATACGGATTACTATTTCACTATTCAAATAGATACACTGAAATAGTAACTAACATACTTCTTATTTTTATGTTTTTTAACATAGGATTAAGGGACATAATTGTCAAGAAAAGTAAATTTGGATATCTTGTAATAATTCTTGTGGTAATCCTATTATGGCTATTTTATAAACACCTCTAAATATGATCAAATAATCCATATCTAGATAAGAATGAACTTTTACAACAGATGGCTTCTGGACAAAACTCAGCTTTCGAACTCATTAGTTGCTTTTTTAAAATCTTTTCCCATAGTAACTTAGGAACTTCTTTACTAACTGAATGGCTTGCCTTCGTTTAAAATTAGATGTTAACTTATCTTCCTTTAAAGCGGCTTTACTCTCTGGATATTTACTACTAAGTTGATATTTTGAGTATAAAAAATGGAGACTCCTTTGAGTCCCCACTATGCCGACACATAAGAAGAATGCAACATAAGGTTTCTATTCTAATTGAGAATTAATGAAGATTTTTTAATTCCTGAGAAGATATTTTTTCTATAAGCTTTTCTGGGTTTACTATTTTGCCTAAATTGTATTTTTTCCCTTCTTTCTCTATTTTCACTACATCACCTGTATCTAATACTGCTTTTAAAAACTCATCTGGAGTTATATTAGGATTTACCTGGCAGCATAAAGTATATAAAGCTGCTATATAAGGAACAGACCAACTAAGTCCACCTTCTCTATAAAATACATAATCTGATTTTCCTGTAGGTGATGCAGTACACCTGCTGTCCATTGGTACCATAAAGTTCTTTTCTATATTAAATCTTTCATTATGAAATTTTTCGTCATTTTTTAAAAATGCATCTTTCCAAAATACTCCCGGTTCATAACTTTTGAAATCCTCTGGATTTTTCATACTTTCTCTTCCAAGTCCCCAAAAACTAACCCCATAATATTTATCAAAGCTTGTAGAAACTACTAATATTCCTTCATTTTTGGCCCTTTTTACTGCTGAATCTACCTCATTAAATCCTTTTTGCCCTTCAGTCCATCCTATAGACATAGAAATAGCCCTTATCTTTTTTTCTTTAGGTAGAGTCTTATTTATTTCTATAATCCTATCTATAGATTTGGCTAAATACTTAAAATCAAAGGGAAAACCAGTTACCATACTACTTAAAGTAAATTTTCCATGAGTTTCTGCGATGTAGTATAAATCTGCCTCTGGTGCAACACCTACAGTCTTTCCTACTGCAATAGAGCTAACAGCTGCTCCATGCATAGATGCACCACCCTCTTCATTATTATGAATCTCTTCATAAAATTTTAATCTATCTTTATATTCTTCGTGGTCGGTTAAAAGAGTTTGATCAATAATAGCCATGCTCACTCCTTTTCCTGTAATACCCTTTTCATGAAGTTTTCTTAAATTCAATCCCGGGTTTTTTCCATATTCCATAATAGCTTGTCTATCAAATTCTTTTGGGATATCAGAAGGCCATTTTGTTTTACTATCAAAATCAGCATGCATTAAATCCTTTAAGTTATTTTTAACATTAAGCTCTGATAAATCATAGCTTCTTAAATCAACCTGCCACTGTTTTTTTGAGTTTTCATCATATTTAGGAAGTTCTTTAAGCTTTCCTCTTTTATAATCTACAGCATTAGGTACTCTAGCTATTCCACTATTTCCATTCACCTTTGAATTTACATATTTGCCTAGTGGAAAATTGAAAGCAAATATTAAAAATACCCCTAAAATAGTAATAAGTATAAAAAATATTTTCTTTTTAAGACTAAATTTTTTGATGTTATTTAACATCGTTCTTCCCCCTTATTGTAATTCTTGCATCTAAGATTACATTTGTAATCCTTATGGTATAAAATTTCTTAATTAAGTATCCATTTTAACACTCCTTAGATTACAAATGTAATTATTAACTTAATATTACATTTGTAATCCATATTTGTCAAGGATAATGTTAACAATTTTTCCCCATAATACCTGAATTTCGTAAAATAAAACAAAGGCATTTCTACTCTTGTTTCTATACGAAATTCAAAATGTAAAAACATCTTGACATTTTAGTTAATAATTTAGTACTATAAATATATAATTATGTAAAGAACTTTTTACATTTTAGAGGAGGTATACTCTATGGGTTTCTTTAGACAAGAAGATGAAATGGATAAATATATTGCCTTAAAAAGTCTAAAAATTTCATATTGGCTTACAGTATTGTTTTTATTGATATGGGGTATTATAGACCTTGTAAAAGGCAATAGACATAGTGTGGCTTTAGCATTATTTTGTTTTCAAAATTCATTACTTGTATTTTTCGATCGATATTATAGAAGGAAATTATGTGAAGGAAATGAGGAATAAAGTTAAAGAGTTTAGAAAGCAACTTAAATTAACCCAAGACGAATTAGCACAAAAACTTGATGTAACAAGACAAACAATTAATGCAATTGAAAACAACAAATACAACCCTACACTTGAATTAGCAATTAAAATGGCAAAGTTTTTGGATGTACCTGTTGAACAATTATTTTTTCTTGATTGATATGTAAAAAAAGCTGAATGACAAGTCATCCTGCGAGTCATCCAACTTTTTCTCTGAAACAGACTACTAAGAATATTTCTTTTGGTCCCTTTGCCATTGCACATACTTGTTCGCTGTATCCTCTCGTATCGGCCTCACTTCCTGCAATTACTAATAGTGGCTGTGTCAATAATGTACTAACTTGACTGAATGCTGAGAATGCAAGGAGTCTATGCTCTGTTTGCTCTTTTACACCGCCTCCTGGATGTACGCAAACAATTGCTGGATATTTTTTATTTTCATCCATTCCTTCTGGCAAATAGAGATTGCCTGCCATTTTTAAATTACCGCTTTTATATGTTCTCCTTTATTTCACCAAGATAAATTGAATCTTACCAAACATGATGAAAATATCCTAATTTTTCCTGTGTTTAATAAAAGGATAAGATATACACATTATTTTATTTAGTAAAATATACTATACTATCTGAACAAAAACTTCAGTTTTTATTTCAATAGAATGCATCCTTACAATAACTTGCCTAAAAGCTTCGGCATCAGAAGATACAAAATTTAAAAAACAGATTTCTTATGTCCTTGATGCAAGAATCAAAACAGATTTTTAAGAAAAACTAAAATATCAAATATAATAAGAAGGAAGTGAAAAGATTGCAATCACAAAATTGTGCTAAATTGTCAGTCATGACGTGGAATGTTTATTTAGGCGCGGATCTTATACCGATTATTGTTCCTGGCTCTGACCCACTTCCTCAACGCGTCACAGAGGTTTTTCGTCAGTTTCTCGCCACTAGTTTTCCAAGTCGAGCAAGAGCTATAGCTCATCAGATTTATTCAAAAAAACCAGACATTATCGGATTACAGGAAGCAGAATTATGGGAACTCACTCGACCTAATTATGATAAAATTCAATACAATTTTGTAGATACTCTTCTTACTATATTAGAATCCTGGGGAATGAAGTATAGAATAGCCGCAGAAAACTGTAATACTAAAGTTGAATTGCCGGACATTTCAGGGAATCTCGTTCAATTAACCGATCGAGATGTTATTTTAATCCGTGATTCAGTGGAGATAGAGATTACTCAAAAGCAAGAAGCTAATTTTAAAACTAATTTACAAGTTGAGATTGCTGGACAGCCATTTACGATTTTACGGGGATGGTCGGCTATTGATTTTTGCCTTGATGGTCAACCTTTTCGACTAGTTAATACTCATCTTGATCCATATTCTCCAGATGTGCAGATGGATCAGTCCAATGAATTGTTGGCGGGACCCGGAAAAACAGAGCTTCCACTTATTTTTATGGGCGATTTTAATTCTAATGCTGATGGTAGCGGAACCGAAACTTATAAAAATCTAATCGCTGCCGGTTTTAAGGATGCTTGGATTGCTGCTAGTAAAGATAATGGATTCACCTGCTGCCAGGATGCTGATTTGTTAAACGCTGAATCTCTCTTAAATGAAAGAGTTGATTTAATTTTGTTTAAAAATATAAAAAATCTGAATTCAGTGGAAGCTGATTTAGTAGGAGAAGAAGAGATTGATAGAACCTGTACAGGACTCTGGCCCTCTGATCATGCTGGAGTAACTTCAAAGCTGGAATTTGAGATTAAACACCTGAGAAATAAATGCTATGGAGGTGAAAATATTGGATGTTAAATCTATACCTAGGGAAGACTTAGTGGTTGATCCGAACACTGGATACTTGATTCCTGACTACTTCAGTACCGCTAACTGGGCTTTTAGTCCGCAGCTAAGAAAATTTATCGATGCAATGCCGGGGCTGGGATCTAGCAGTTCAAATTCTTTAGGGCAATACATCCCAATTGCTGTGCCAGATAGAATCACTTATCCTGGATCTGACTACTACGAAATCGCTGTAGTTGAATTTAAAGAACAGATGCACTCAGATCTACCTCCAACTACGCTACGAGGATATGTGCAATTGTCCACAACAGTGGTTCCAGGTAACCAAATTGCTTTAACCTATAATAGTTCACCGATTTTAAAAGGTGATGGCACTCAAGCCTACGGTGTAGATAATCCTCATTATATGGGGCCTGCTATTATTGCCACCAGTGATGTACCGGTACGCATCAAATTCTATAATCTACTTCCTATAGGTACTGAAGGTGACCTCTTTATACCAGTAGATACAACGGTTATGGGTGCGGGAATGGGACCTCTAGGCCATGATGCCATGCCTATGAATTATTCACAAAACCGCGCCAACATCCATCTCCATGGTAATAACACCATCTGGATCAGCGATGGAACACCACATCAGTGGATAACCCCAGCGGGAGAAGACACTCCCTATCCTCAAGGTGTCAGCGTAGTCAATGTCCCGGATATGGAGAACGTAGATGATCCCCGTGATGGAATTCAGACCTTGTATTATACTAATGCACAAAATGCTAGGCTCATGTTCTACCATGATCACTCCTATGGTATAACCAGGCTTAATGTCTATGTGGGTGAAGCTGCACCTTATATAGTGACAGATCAGGTGGAAAAGGATTTAATGAATGGAACCAACGAATCCGGTGTCAATCCAGGCTTGCAAAAGGTTCTTCCAGACCTAGGAATTCCACTTGTCATCCAGGATAGAACTTTTGTTGATGCCAACACTATTCTCAATACAGACCCTACTTGGGCATGGGGGACAATACCAGGCACCCCTAATACAGGCGACCTCTGGTATCCTCACGTATATAGCCCGGCTCAGAATCCTTGGGCTCCCGATGGGGTAAATACCTTTGGCCGCTGGATGTACGGTCCTTGGTTCTGGCCTCCTACAAGTAATATAGAGAATGGTCCTATTCCTAACCCTTACTACGATCCTATAAATGCACCTGAGCAACCACCTATGATGCCCCATATGCCTTATCCTTCAATGCCTGGTGAAGCCTTTATGGATACTCCTATCGTCAACGGTACTGCTTACCCCTACCTGGAAGTGGAACCTAAGACTTACCGTTTACGCATCCTGAATGCCGCTGATGATCGTTTCTTTAATCTGCAAATGTATGTGGCTGATCCTAATGGATATATTTCACCAGATACAGGATATGCTACAGAAGTTAAGATGATATCCGGCTGTGGTATAACCGGTCTCCCCGCTGATTGGCCAAGCGGCATACCTGATCCAGCCTTAAAAGGTCCAGACTGGATTCAAATCGGCAATGAAAGTGGTTTTCTGCCAGAGCCTGTAGAGATACCAAGCCAGCCCATAACCTGGAACCTGAATCCTACAAATTTCAATTTTGGAAATGTCGATCAGCACTCGCTACTACTGGGAGCCGCAGAACGGGCAGATGTGATTGTTGACTTTTCCCAATATGCCGGAAAGACTCTCATTCTTTACAACGACGCTCCCGCAGCTTTCCCAGCAGCGGATCCTCGTTATGACTATTACACCGGCAATCCAGATTTAACTGGAGAAGGTGGTGCTCCATCTACTCAACCTGGCTACGGTCCAAACATCCATACCATCATGCAGATCAGGGTATCAGCCTCACCTCCTGCTCCTGCATACGATATAGTGGCCTTAAAAGAAGTATTTGCTAAAACAGATTCTAAACGCGGAGTCTTTGAAATGTCCCAGGATCCGATAATTATACCGCAGGCGGCTTACAATTCCGCCTATAACGTTACGAATCTACCTGCAGATGCTGCAAATGCCTATGTACAGCTTAATGAATTCAACAAGACCTTCCGTCCCATTGATGCAAGTGGAACTCTTCTGGAACCCGTTACACTGAATATTGAACCAAAGGCATTACAAGACGAGATGGGTGAAGTTTACGATATTGGTTATGGAAGAATGAGCGGGATGCTTGGACTTGAATTCCCGGTTACCAGTTCAGCTGTTAATCAATTTGTAGTCTACAGCTTCGCTAGTCCTCCGGTAGAAATTATTAAAGGTACAGCTGATCTTAGTACCACTCCTATTGGCTCTCTTAATGATGGAACTCAGATTTGGAAGATCACTCACAATGGTGTGGATACCCATACTTTTCACACCCATCTGTTTTCTGTACAGCTGGTGAACCGTGTTGCTTGGGACGGTGCTCTAATGCCCCCTGATGCTAATGAGCTAGGCTGGAAGGAAACCTTCAGAGTAAACCCACTAGAGCATACCATTGTTGCTTTAAGACCGAATATTCCCACACCTTCTCAAGTACCTTTTGAAGTTCCAAACAGTGTTCGTCTGATTGACCCAACAATGCCCGAAGGCGCTGTACTAACACCGCCACCACCGGCAGGATGGTTCGACCCATTGGGAAATGCAATAAATCAGATTACTAACCACTATGTGAACTTCGGTTGGGAATATGTTTGTCACTGCCACATTCTTGCCCATGAGGAGATGGATATGATGCATGGGATGGCCTTTGCCATTCCACCGAAAGAACCTTCAAACCTTACTGCCATTATTACCGGTGCAGGCGCTAGTAGGCGCGTAGTCTTAACCTGGACGGACAATTCTATAAACGAGACTAGCTTTACTGTACAAAGAGCTACTAGTGCTGCAGGTCCGTGGAATGCCCGAGCAACGCTGCCATCCGGTTCAACTTCATATACTGATACAATCGGAACTACGAATAACATTTATTACTACAGGGTGTTTGCTTCCAATACGGTGGGTGATACTGCAACTCCTGGCTTCCCAACTATAACAGCGGACTCTAATTTTTCAAACGTAGTGAATATACTTCAGCCACCAGCAGCTCCAAACAACTTGACTGCTCTGCGTTTATTTGGAGGGCAAGTCCGTCTGCGTTGGAGGGATAATGCTCTTAACGAGACTAGCTTTGTGATAGAACTCTCTGTTAATGGAGGTGCCTACCTTACACTCGCCACAGTTGGGCCGGGATTTTTCACAGGTACTGTTACCTATATTGATGTAACTACCGTACCTGGCAATCGATACACCTATCGGGTTGCAGCTGTTAATGAAGCAGGAAGATCAGCGTATTCGAACACAGCAAGCATTAATCTATAATTTCAAACCTCTTCTAATTGAAGTGGTAGGTTAATAATTATCAATATTTTTAATATGAATGTAACTGTTAACCTTCTAATTGTTACAAGGTATTGAGTTCAACCTAAATCGAATAATTAAGGAAAGGTATGGCCGATAGTACCAATTAGATAAAATAATGTAGTAAGACCATGGATTGTAGTTCTCACTATCTCCATGGTCTTATGTTCGCTAAATTATAACACAGTTATATAACTATGGAAATCAGCAAATGTCATCATTTACTGCATTGTTGACACTTTTGAGCAGCGTAATAAATATATTTTTTCGCTCTATTGAAGTATTCTCTATTCAAAGTAACCGTCAAGAGATGACTATATTTTAATCAGGCTTTCAAATTGTTTATATCTTCTATAATCAGCTTCCTTGCATTCCAAGGATATCATCACTCCATTGCCGTTATATTCAGTTGATTTGATATTGGCATTATCCTTAAAATATGATAGTATATTTCCTTTTTCATAAGGAATTAGCATCTCACAATAAACATACTGTGCGAAAACCTTTTTACAAATTTCATTTACTAACTTATTTATCGCAGCCTTATTTTTAGCAGAAATATATATGCAATCTTTCTCATCTTTTGTGATTTCATCCTCTACTAAATCTGTCTTATTATAAGCATAAATAATAGGGATATTATCTGCACCTAACTCTTTTAATGTATCCTTTGTAACTTCAATATGCTGTTTATAATTAGGATTTGAATAGTCAACTACATGAACTAACATATCAGCTTCAGTAATTTCCTCCAAAGTTGAGCGAAATGCGTTTACAAGCTGGCTGGGTAGCTTACTGATAAACCCTACTGTATCACTTAACAGGAAGGATTTATTATTGGGCAGTTTAATGTTTCTTACATAAGTTTCTAAGGTAGCAAATAACATATCCTTTTCAAATACCTTCTTATCAATTGAAGACCCGTACAAATCAATCATGGAATTCATAATGCTTGACTTACCTGCGTTTGTATATCCTACTAAAGCAACTGTAGGTATTCCTGATTTTTTGCGCTGTTTCCTTTGGTTCTGACGTTGAACTACCAGTGTTTCCAGTTCTGCATTCAGTCCACTGATTCTATCCTTAATCTTTCTGTGATGAAGTTCAAGTTTTGTTTCTCCTGTACCTCTATTTATAAACTTGATTCCATCTTCCTGACTACTCAATGATCCTCTAAGTCCAGTTACTCTGGGCAGAACATATTGCAATTTTGCTATTTCTACCTGCAGCTGTGCTTCTTTGCTTTTAGCTCTCTTAGCTAAAATGTCCAAAATAAGAACCGTTCTATCTATTACCTTGCATTTTAAGTCTGTATGCAGATTACGAATTTGTGAAGGAGACAGCTCATCATTAAAAATAACCATGTCCACATCTTTCTCATGAATTAACGTAGACAATTCTTGGATTTTCCCCTTGCCTATATAATGAGAGGAATACACTCGCTCTAATTTTTGAGTAATTTCACCAACTACTTCAATATCACATGCATCAGCTAGACTACACAACTCACTCATCATATTTAAAAATTCCTTATCATCCTTGAGATTACAGCCTACAATTATTGCTCTTTGCTTTTGTTCCATACAACTTCCTCCGTTCATTGCTGTTCACTTTAGACAGATAAAAGGGGTAATCCTACCCCTTTAACATAATCTGATTGATAAACTAAAGTTCAAAAATCTTTGTTGCAATATTTTTACAGAATTCACTGTCATGTTCCACAAACAATAAAGTTGGCGAGTATTCAAGCAGTAACTCTTCTATTTGCATACGTGAGATAACATCAATAAAATTAAGAGGTTCATCCCATATATGCAAATGAGCTTTTTCGCAAAGACTTTTTGCAATGAGCACTTTTTTCTTTTGGCCGCCGCTAAAGGATGACATATCTTTTTCAAATTGCTCTCTGGAAAAATCAAGTTTTCTTAAAATAGCTTTAAAAAGACTTTCATCAATATCATTATTTGAAGCATAGTCAGTTAAGTTACCCTTAAGATGCGATGTATCCTGGGACACATAGGATATTTTAAGCTGACTTCCTTTGTTGAAACTACCTGTATAGTTTATATCCTCACCACAAATAAGCTTGATAAGGCTTGATTTTCCTGAGCCATTTTTACCTTTAAGCGCAATTCTGTCACCTTTCTCAATACTAAAGCTAACATCTTTACAAACCATGGTATCGTCGTAAAAAATCGAAACATTCTCTAGTTCCACCAGCTTGTTTTTATGATAATTAAGTTGAGAAATCTTCAAGCTGTCGGAGCTTTCAACATTCTTAAGAAGCTTAGACTTTTCTTCAATAGCAGTTTGCTGTCTGCTTTCAATTGATTTAGAACGTTTCATCATTTTAGCAGCCTTATGTCCAACATAACCTTTATCCAGCTTAGAGCCAGAGTTTGTTGTTCCTTTTTTTGATTTTTCTACTTCATTGGACCAATTACCTGTTCGTTTAGCAGACTCCGATAAGCGATTAATATCTTTTCTAAGCTTCTCGTTTTCTGCAAGCTCAAAGTTATCCTGCCTTTGTTTATTTTCCCACCAGCCGGAAAAATTACCTTTTTGGATTTCGATATTTGTCTTATTTATTGAAAGAACATGATCAATACAGTTATCTAGAAAATGCCTATCATGTGAAATCAGAATAAATCCCTTCTTCTTTCTAAGGTAATTACTTAGTTTTTTTCTAGCTTCAGCATCCAAATGATTTGTAGGTTCATCAATAAGCAAGAAGGAGTTCTCCTTCAAAAACATAGCAGCAAGCAATGCCTTGGTCTGTTCTCCTTTTGATAGTGTACAAAACTGTCTGTATAAAACATCATCGTCTATATCTAAAAGCGATAACTCTTTCATTATTTCCCAATCCATTGAATTTGGACTGATTTCTCTTATGATATCTATAGTGAAATATTCTTGTTCCTGGACCTCATAAGGAAAATATTCAAAGGTTACATTGGCTGAAATATTTCCAGTATATTCATATTTACCAAGTAAAAGATTTAGAAAGGTAGTTTTCCCTCGTCCATTTCTTCCGGTAAAGCCCAATTTCCAATCGGTATCTATTTGAAAGCTTACATTTTCAAAAATATTATCATAACTGCCTTCATAAGCGAAGGTCAGATTTGTTACATTTATTAAAGACATATTTTTATCCTCCTTTGTAATTAAAAGTACCAATAACAAAGTCGGAACATAGGCGACTGGTATTACTCCATATAAATGTCGCCCGAAGTATCCGGCTTTATATGAAGATTATCATGTGTTAGCAAAGTATCTTTATTATTCATTATTTACACTCCCTCCTGCTTATACTCATGATTTGTAAAAAATAAGAGCTGCAAGAAATTATTATTCTTGCAGCTCATAAATACAGCAAAGACAAACCCCTATTGGGGCGTCACCGGTATATATTTTCTGAGCGAAAAAACAATTAATTTCTTGCATAGGTACAACAAAAAAAGCAGTATTATTCGAACCCACAATTTTGTTATACTTGGTAAAACTAGCAAGAAAAATTAATCATCTTTTCAACTCCAATCATCATATTTGTTCAAATTATATCATACTAACTTTAATAATACAACAAACAAATTAATTTTTTGATTTAAAGGTTTTTTGTTCTCATTCTACATTGAATTACATGTTCGCATTATAATCACACTTTTGACATTGAGCAAGTGTATTTTCGTTGTCCTCAATATGATAAATACCAGACCATCTACAAATACTTTGCAAAATTGGAACTACAGACTGACCTTTCGAGGTCAATGAATACTCAACCCTCGGAGGTATTTCATCATAAGACTGTCTTTTTATGATTTCATCTGTAATCAATTCCTTTAATGTTGCAGCCAGTACAGCATCTGTTATATTCGTCATTTCCTTCCGAATAGAACTATATCTCAAGATTTCCTTTTCAGCTAAAACGCAGATTATTCTTGATTTCCACTTACCACCAAAAACGGTTAATCCATACTCCAGCGGACAACGAATATCTTTTTCTAATTTAGGTTTATACATTGACTTTACTCCTTAATTTTTTAATCATAGTATATGACAATTCTTTATAGAATAAAAGTTACTATGAAATTTATTAGTGACTCATAAATTTGCTAATATATTCTGTTTTCCAAGTCATCTTGTTATAATTCATGCAAGCTCATCGATAAGAGCTACTAAAAGTTATTCAGGAGGTATTATCATGAAAGTAAATGCTTATTTGGAAATCACAATGAAAATCGACAACAACAATCGTCAAGCTGCTGCAAAGGTCTACACAGACTACAGAAGACCTTTCCTTGAAACAATCGAAGGTGCGTTAACAAAAGACCTTTTGATTCGTGATGAAGATGTTCAAGTTCTTCATGGTTTCGACAGCGTTGAACATGCAAATGCTTACTTATCAAGTGAAATGTTCAAAAACGATGTATTTGTAGGATTGCAGCCTCTGTGGAATGCAGACCCAGAAGTAAAAATCTATAGCGTAGCTTAATAATTAAGAGCCATTCTATCATTGATAGCGTGGCTTTCTTACTAATCTCTGCTACAAATTACTATTTATAATAATCAACTTTAAATTGGAATTTAACGTGTTTTTCTAAATTATTGCTTCTACGTTCTTTCGATTATTGTCATAATTTATTGGCTGATTCTTACTCCAAATAATATTTGGAATAAATAACATCAATAAATATATCAAACCTACATATGAAAATCCTAAATGACCTAACATATAATATCTCCTGAAAAAATTATTATTTGTCTAAGGATTTTATAAATAATTTTTACTTCGCAGTTTAAGAAGATTACGTTTTAATATTGATGCTATACTCATCATTCTCATAAATAAAAATTTTTGACGTTATATAGCCCAACAGCTGCCTTCAATGTTGGAATAAGATTTTCATCCTTTTCTCTTAAGTCGTTATTAATAAAATTCTCAACTGATTTTTGTTCTGCTCTGATTAGCACCAACGAACTTAGTTCTGGACTTTCCCCCTGATTAATTAAGCCTTGATTGAATTTCTCAAATCTGTCTAAAAGTTCTACTTCGTTTAAAGCCAAATCAAGTTTGAAAATAGCAGATAAAAAGTTTGATTTTCCTCCATCTTTTAAAAAATACGGCCTAAAATCTTTTATAATATCTTTATCATATGTATCCAGACCTAATTCTTCAAAAATTTCTTTCCGAATATTATGCTCTAAGTCCAATAAATCTCCATTTATATCATCTTTATCTATTCCCCCACCTACAAATTGTAACTTTTTAGGTGAAAATGTATTTCTATTCATTTCACCTATAACAAATTTCCCATCACAAGTTTCTATTAATGCCGAAGTATAAATTACTCTACAGTCGTTCTTATCAAATGCACTCTTATTTAAAGTATATAAAAAGTGAGCATAATCAGTTAATTCTACACATAAATGCATACTTTGTTCATGATAACTTATATTGGTGATAGTAAAAACATCTCCTCTGAAAAATTTTTTACCATTTTTCAATAATGACCTCCAATATCTTTCCATATTATCACGATAATCTTGAGGTAATGACACTCTCCTTTTTGTATAATAAACCTTGAGATTATTATCAAATTTGTAAATGTTAATTTCTTTCACTACCTGTATCCCCCTTTGTAGAATCTGTTTTAGATATAATTTTATAGCTTAAAAATATTATAATCTTCATCTGGAGTAATATGATATTCTGCTATTTGAACCATTGCTCCTGCACTACTTCCAATAATAACGCCTGTAAAACTTTCAATGTCATCAATTAAATCAAACTCTATTAAGCGTGACATCATTTTAACTGGTAAGCCACCAGTTAAAAATAGAATGTTGCTATTTCTTATCTTAACTTTAGCATTTTCATATGTATCTTTAAAATAGTTTATCCAATTTATATTTTCTTCTTTAACTCCATAATTCAAAAATGGTTCAACAATGCTTTCATAGTATTTACCATTATTTTTACTATACGCATTCTGCCAATCCCTATCACTACTTATTTTCTCACCGAATGAAAATGGAATTATTAAAATATTATCATTGGTATTTATGTATTTTGATACTATATCTTTTGCCCAACTTTAGTGAAAGTTATATAAACTAAATAACATATTTATCATAGATATTTTTCCTCTTATTACTTCTCACTTTTTTACAGTTGTAACATATAAATTTAATAAGAAAAAAACAGATTAATAAATCATCTGCTAAATATATGGTTTAGTAGCAGATTGAGCCTCTTGCCCCATTGCTTTCAATAAAGACAAACCAAGTTCTCTTGTAGCTATTATTGATTGTCTAACAGCATCTGAATCTCCAGTATAGGTAAAGATACAGCAATAACAGCAGCAGATTATCAAGTAATGCTTAAGAAAATGGCAACGCTTGAAGAAGAAAATCGGAGTAAAATCTGTAATAACAAAGAAATATAGACCATCTACTTCTAAGCATAAAATAGAAGAAAAAGAAAATATACTCAAAAGAGACTTTCAAGCTGAGAGTATCAACAAGAAATGGGTAACTGATATAACCTATATTCATACTATCAAGGATGGATGGTGCTATTTAGCCTCGGTTATGGATCTATATAGTAAGAAAATAATAGGCTAAGCCATGTCCAAATCAATTGATACTACATTAGCACTACAGGCAGTAAAAAATGCCGTAAGGCTTCAGAAGCCAAGTAATAACCTTATAATTCACAGCGATTTAGGCTGTCAGTATACAAGCTCCGCTTTTAAAACATATACCATCCTTCAATTACCATCGAAACATAATTTCCAATATACTAAATTATTAATCCATCCTCAATAAGTATTGTTCTTGAACAATACTTTGCGATACATGGGTCATGAGTTATTATAATAATAGTGGTGCCTGTTAAATTTATTGAAGTAAGAAGCTCCATAATTTCTTTTCCGTTTTTTTTATCTAAAGCTCCAGTTGGTTCATCAGCTAATATAATGCTTGGATTAGTTATCAAAGCTCTTGCAATTGCAACTCTTTGTTGCTGTCCGCCTGAAAGTTCTGTAGGTTTCTTATTAGCATGTCCTTCTAGTCCAACTTTTTTTAAAATTTCAATAGCAGTTTTTTTCATAGATCCATTAAAACCTTTTTTATATATCAAAGGGAGAGTTACGTTATCTATAAGATTATACTCATTCAGTAGATTAAAGCTTTGAAATACAAATCCTATGTCTGTATTTCGAATTGCAGCAAGTTCTTGTTGTCTTAAGTTATGAATGTTATTACCATTAAGAGTGTATTCACCTTTAGTCGGTTTATCAATACAACCAATAATATTTAAAAGAGTTGATTTACCAGAACCTGATGGTCCCATTATCGCAATCATTTCGCCTTCATTAATATCTATACTAATCCCATTTAATGCGTAAGTTTCAATATCACCTTTACCATAAACTTTTACAATATTTTTTAGAGATATTAAACTCATTTTATTTTTCCCCCTTAAGTAATTCTACAATATTTAATTTAGTAATCTGTCTAATTGGAATAATTGCACCTAAAATTGTAGTAACTAAAACCAATACAAAAACTTGGAGTAAATTTGTAAAGTTAAAGCTTAGTAAGTAAGATAACTCAATATTATTACTTAAATATTTATTTAAATAAGTTTCTAAAATCTTAAATGGTATAACTACAATTATAGTGGCGAGTACATTGGTAATTAGTATTTCACTAAAAACTAAACTAGCTATTCCATATAATGTAGAACCTTGAGAAATTCTTATACCAAATTCTTTTTTTCTACTATTAATTGAGTATAAAGTAGTAACTATGATGCCAATTATAGAAAATAAAAATAGTATAATAGAGAAAACTAAAATTCCTATAAAACTTTGATTAACTATTTCAATTAAAGGTTTATTTTTATTCTGTAATTGTATAAACTTTAAATTACTACCATTTTTTTCACCTAATGTATTACATAGTTGTTCTACAGTATCTATGTTTTTATTCTCTTGAGTTATTATCTGAAAGTTAAGATTAAGAATGGAATCGGTAAAGTCATCCTTATATATAGCTATTCTATTGTTATCAACTTCATATTTTAACCCATATTTCTTTTGATTATCTATAGATTTATTTATGTAGTTTTTATCTTTAGTTTTATCAGTTAAATGATACTCCCAAACAGATAATGGTGTATATATGGCGTAATCATTTATAAATGTATCAAGAATAGTAGCATCGGTTTTTAAAATTATAAGTGAAGTTGGCTTTGCAATACCAATTACTTTAAATACCTTTTTGTATTCTCCATTAATTTCTGGTCCATTATATGCAAAGCTCTCTTCAAGAGTATCTCCGATTTTTAACGTATTTCCAAGCTTACTCCCAATTATAACAGGAATTTCCTTAACAGGTTTTGATTGATTCATTTCTTCATGAGTAAGCATTCTTCCTTTATCTATTTTAATGTTCAATTTTGTAAAAAAACTTTCTGAAGCTTGATAATATGGGTAATAAATATTATTTACTCTAAGAGAACCACCTTTCCTGAAGACTCTTATTTCAGAGATATATCCGTCATCTCTTAACTTAATAAGATCATCAAATTCAGCTTTTATTTTAGAAAAGTTATCTGTTTTATAACTATACCCATCTACAACTAATGTTTTGTTTAGATCATTGATATTACTATACAAATTATATCTAGTATAATAATATTTATTAAATTGTATAAGAACTAAAAAGCTGAAAATACAAATTGATAATTGAAGTATTGTAAGTGTTGTAGCTAATCTTCTTTTAAATAACGATTTTATCACTAGAATAACTTTTGAAATCTTCATTATTAATTCCTTTCTATAAATAATAAGATTTATTCACCTTTTAAAATGACAGCAGGTTGAATTTGAGTTGATTTTATATAAGGAGGTATTGAGCTGATAATAGCTATGAGCATTGATATAAGACTTGAAAAAAATAAGTTCTTAAGTGATATAGATAGATAAAAGTCTAAAATTAGCAACTTATTAACTATAAAGTAAATGATAGATTGTACAATTATTGAAGATATCAACGCTATAAAAGATAACACAAGTATTTCACTAAATATTAGCTTTCTAATATCACTATTAGTTGCTCCAACAACCTTTCTAATTGCTATTTCTTTTTTTCTTTGAGCAATCCAAAAAACAGTAAAATTAATAATATTGATAATAGCAATTATTAATATTAAGAAACTTATAAAGGTTAGAATATAATTAGATAAGTTATATGCTTCAGACTTAAAATCTATTAAAACAGAATCTTTAGTCATCATTGAAACTATATTTTTATAATATAATTGTTGTTCTATTAATTTATTTATTGCTAAAATCTTTACATTCATAATCTCTTCATTACTATACATATTGAGAAATACTTTTATTGGAATAAAAATTGAGTTAATATCGTTAATAGTTTTATTTATGCCAATTACCTTAAACTCTTCATTATCAATTTTTATATATTCATTGTTATTTTTTTTATAAATCTTATTTTCAAACCGTCTTCCAACTATTGCAATTTTTTCATTAGAGTTTGCTTGTTCCTTTGAAAAAAAAGAACCATTTACTATATCAGGTTTATAAATTATTGAATTTGTAAATCCAACACCAACTAATGTATAGCTCTCATTTTTGTGTTTGGAATTTGGAATACTTAGATTAACATATGATTTACTTGATAAATCTAAGATATATTTTTCAATTGTATTAAGTTGTTTAGTACTAACTATCGTAAATAAAGAATAGTTTGATTCATTTAAAGATGAAATCTTGTTTCTATTTTTTAATGCTTCTGTATAACTTATATTAAAAGATAAAATACTTACTCCAACAAAAATACCAAATATAAGAAATATAGTAGCACTTTTTCTATTTTTCATATTACATAGTAAATATTTCATTTTTACCTCCATATTATAGTTAAAATTTATATTATAAAATCCGAAGTATAAATACTTTATGCAGATACTAGGTTTAGAAAGTAATTTTTAAAAACAAAAGTTACTTGATTCTATAGTTATTCTTAATAATATATCTAAATCACTTAAAGATTGATAGATAGCTGTTAATAATGACCAGCCAAGTTTTTTACTATCTATATTCACAAAATATCATTCAAGACGAAGTAACTTATATTTACGATTACTTAAAAATATAAGAAAAAATTCCATTTACCCGTAAATTTACAACAAATAAACATAATCTTGGAAACGTGGCGTAAAAACACCCCAAAATTCAATTTTGAATAATGCGGTGTTTCAGTAAATTATTTGATTTTTTATAGTTAGATCGCTAAATATGAAGAAAGCAAATTAATAAAAATTCGTTTAAACCTTATTGTTCTCCTTTTAAGATGTCCATATATACTTCATCATAAAATTTACCTTTCAAATAATAGGATTGTCTTCTTCTTCCTATTTCTTTAAACCCAACTTTTTTATAACAACTAATTGCTCTTTCATTAAATGAAAAAACTTTCAACATTATATTATTTAAATTTAAATAATCAAACCCGTAATTTAATAATAAATTGAGTGCTTCCTCTCCATATCCTTTATTACGATTTTCTTCATCACCAATAAATAATCCAACTTCCGCACATTGCCTTAATTGTTCAATTCCCTGAATTCCACAATTACCAATTAATTTATCACTTTCTAAACTAACTATAGCAAATTGGTATTTATCAGAATTTTGTAAAATCCATTCCTTTTCGTTTTCCAAAGATGTAATTCTACACGAAGTTCCTAACCCATCTGTAACACTAAAATCATTAAGCCATTTAACGTAAGTTTCTACATCTTCAACATTCATAGGTGATAAATAAACCCGTTTGCCTATTAATTTTTTAAAATAATTCATTTCTTATCTCACCTCCAAATTCGCTATTAATTACAACTCCGATCTGTACATATGAAAATTACAACACATTTGTAATACTATTACATAACAGTTTACTATAAAAGAATAAATACTTCTTTTTCTATACACTGCATTATTTAATTTTCAACGTTCCATGAGTTATTTCACAGCTGTCAATTAAAATAGACCTTAAATCTATTTTCGTAGCAAAGAACATCGTTCGTATTTCCGTTTTCAGCAGCTACGTCGTAAATTTTTCACTATTCGTCATAAAATTAAGGAATATTATTACTCCAAAACTGTACTATATCTTACAAATATGACTTTATGCATTAATATAATTATATAGTTTTTACCAATACAAATAAAGGAATTTTATTAAAGAAAAAGAGCCTGTACCTAAAAGTAGATGCAGGCTTGTTTGAATTAAAAAAGTTGTTTATCTCCTTTTCATTACCTAATTAAACTTAATCGGAATGTTCCAAGGGCCTTTCTTTTCAGTTCTTGGATTTTTCAAAACTAACTTTAGCTGTTTTGGATCTTTATAAACGTTAATTTCATAACCTTTAGGAGAACTATACAGATCTCTCATTTCTCCAGTAAGTTCCTTTTCAATACATGGAGCATCAAGTGTAAAACTTACAAGGGTTTCTGGCAATTCCTTGTTATAGTTCACATCCACTCCAATATTTAGTTTATCATCACTAATTCTTTCTATAAGTAAATTCACAGGAAATCCTGATAAATTAACAGCCTTATTTAAAGGCGCCTCACCAACTTTAGGAAGATCAATAGTACATTCTGCTTTTGAATTATACTCCATTAAAATTCTAGGAATAGTCAAAGTATATTCTTTATCTGGACTTTTCCCAACCTTAAAATAATATTCACGATCCATTAATTTTATATTTCTCGTTCCAAATCCTATGTATTTTTTTCCTGAGCTATCTTTAAGGTATATTTGACTTTGGTCAGTATGGTAGTCTTCTTGTTTTTTAGAAGTAAATTCAAAATCTAAAGGTAGAGCAAATACTGCGTATTGTAATACTTTCTTTGAATCATATTTAGGACTAAACACGTCTATTCTCAGCTTATCATCTTCTAAAGAAGGAATGGCTGTTACACTTACATCGTTAACTGTAGCAGTAGGTCCCAGGTCTGAAATATTTTTAATATCATTAACTTTTTCAAGAGAAACAGGAATTTTTAAATCTCTAGATAATATAATACTATAGTTTTTACTAATTGATATTTCCCCACTGTATTTATATTCTGCACACCAAGCAGTTTTATCAAAATGCGCAATACCTCCACTTCTCCACATTCTATATCTTTCTCCTTTATCGTTTTGTAATACTATAGTCCATAGCTCAGGTACGTTTTCTCCCCCAATTACTATTGCTGCACTTTTGCTATCTAAAGCTATAGAATTTATAATAATCTTTCCGTTACCATATTGTGCTTCTGCTCTTTTTGTAAGCATGTATTTTTCTCTATTATCCTGAGTTGACTCTACAACCCCCATGCCTTGTATAAATTGCAATTTTCCCTTTATATTTGCCAATGCTGTTGGATTGTACATTATTAAAGACAGGATAAAAATTGCAGCTATTGACGCTGCTATAGCGGCACCTTTAACAGATATCTTCCTTTCTCTATTCACTTTAATATTCTTAAAAACTCTAGTTTTAATCTCTTTTATATCTTTTTCCGTTACTTCAATGTTATCTAAGTTAAGCTCTTCTTCTGAAATTTTCACATTGTTTAAGATATCAAATAATTCTTTTTCATTAATTGACTCCTGAGCATAAGAATCTTTTACTTCTTTCATTATATCAAGCCCTCCTCTACCTTAAATAACATTTTTTCCTTTAGACGTTTTCTTCCCCTCCATAGTCTATTGTCTACAGCTTGTCTAGTTAATCCTAAACTTTTAGCTATATCATCAATTGGTTCCTCTAAAAAATACCTTCTTATAAAAATCTCACAGTCAACTTCACCAAGCTCTTTAATAACTTTAATAATTTCACTTTTTCTCTCCAAACTTATTATGTACTCCTCTGTATCATTATCTGCTTTTATGTCATATTCATTTATATCTTTCATATTAGAATTTTTTATTAGCTTTTTTCTACAATCTATTGCCTTATATTTTGAAATAGCAATAAGCCAAGCTTTAAATGTAGCTTTTTCCTTATCATAAGTTTTAATATTGTACCAAATCGCTGTAAATATATCGCTTACGCACTCTTGAATAGAATCTTTATCCTCAGATAAGTTTAATACACTATTAACTACTTTATAGACTAATTTACCATAAGTATCAATTGCGTATTCTAAAGCTGCAGGATTACCATTTCCAATTTCATCTGTTAAATTATTTTCAGTAATCTTCAATTTTTTAATCACCTCGATTATAATTTTTGTCATTTAGAACTGTTAACTGCTTCTCATATTAATAATACTGTTTAATATTTCAAAATCTCCCACATATTTAGAAATAATTTTGAATCAAGAACTATTTTATTATAATTTTCCCCAAAATAAAACAAGAGCATTTCTACTCTTGTTTAATAAATGTTAAATTATATTGAAATTTTTCCATATTATAATCAATATTGATGAAAAAATCACCCAAACTATACTTGATACTAAAATGGAATTAAATATATTATATTTTTTTAAAGTAAAATTTAATGCTAAAAGAAAAATTACAAAGGGTATAGCCGATAACATAGCAAAATATGTTGTTACTCGAACTTTTGAAACTCCTTGTTCTATATACATGAAATAATACGCAAGAATGCTTAAGCCTGGAAAACTTAATACTAATCCAGCAATATAATAATTATGTGTTTTTGATATATAATGAACAGCAATCATAATAATAACAGCTACAATACATTTTATAAATAAATCCAATTATAATCTCTTCTTTCATTTATTGATTTATCCTTCTAAAGGCATTTTAGGACCTGTTAAATTCAATTGATAAAAAGCAAGATCTAGCCATTTACCAAATTTAAAGCCTGCTTTTGTTACTGTACCGGAATACTTAAATCCTATTTTCTCATGCATTTTTATACTGCCTTCATTTGCTGCGTCAATTCCAGCGACAAGTGTTGCATATTCTCTTTTATCAGCAATTTTTATTATCTCTTTCATTAATTTTGTTGCAATACCCTGATTCCTATAATCCTTATGAACATATATGGAATGCTCTATTGTATATTTATATGCTGGCCATTCTCTAAAAGGGCCAAATGTAGCAAATCCAATAACCTTATCATCTTCTTCAAATACTAACACTGGATACCCATCTTGCTTCTTTTTTTCATACCATTGTTTTCTATCTTCAAGAGTCTGAATTTTATAAGCATAGATCGCTGTTGTGTTTAATATAGCATCGTTATAAATTTCTAAAATATCCTTTAAATCTTTTTCACTTGCTTTCCTTATCATTTTTTACTCCTTTTACAATAAATCTGCTTTTTTATATTTTAGCATCTTCCAATGCAAACCGTAAAATTGACTTTATTAATCGTCTGCTATAGAATAAAGTTATAGCAAAACATTCAGCAGAATAGAAGTATCCTTGGTATTTTATCTCTGACTGATTTAAATAAGGGCTTTTTTGAACGTTATTTTACCTCAAACTCATTAGTCTTTACTCCCCTCGCTTCCCTGAAGCAACACGTCTTTCTTCGAAAAGAGCATCCTCTAGCTAATCTCAGATCCATTACCTTGGAACAGTTAAAGAACTATCCGTATCTGACTTACCAGCAGGACGATGTACTACTCCATTTTGCGGAAGAAGCCATCAATGTGGACAATATCAAGAAATTGGTCTATCTTAAGGATCGAGGCACCATGAATGATCTCCTATCAAATACAGATGGCTATAATCTGGGAACCGGCTGTATCGTAGACGATTACATAAACCCCAATATTATTTCTATCCCTTTGGAAGAAAGCAGTCTGATTCAAGTTGGCTTGGTGAAGCGAAAGGACGTATTTTTGTCAGAAGAGCTTTTGTTATACATTGATTTTTTGACAGCAGCCCTGGCAAAATCTGTACCAAAAACTTTATTATAATTTTCCCCAAAATAAAACAAGGGAATTTCTACTTTTGTTTAATAAATGTACACTAAAAAAGGATCGACTCACGCATTTGTTCATGAGTCGGTCTAAAATTATATTTTTCCTAAAATTACTTCATTGACTCAATAATGCTGTCAGCAAGGTCATTCATTGAAGAAATGAGGTGAATGTAACCGAGGGAAAAAATTATGGGTTAAGTGAAGATGTTATCTTCCAATTTCTTGGGTCTGCTGTAGTAGGGCTAGTTTACTACTAAGTTGATATTTTGAGTATAAAAAATGGAGACCCCTTTGAGTCCCCACTATGTCGACACATACGAAAAATACGAACTAAATTAATGAAAAATTCACAAGCTTACTTAAACCTTTTTAGTACGATTTCCTTGTTGCTTAAAATTTGAGAATTATCTGGTTCAAGATCTATTGCCTTTTCAAAACACTCTAGAGCTTCTTCATATCTTTCAAGTTTGCTTAATGCAGTTCCTTTATTATTTAAATATTGAGAGCTATCTGGTTTAAGATTTATTGCCTTTTCGAAACACTCTAGAGCTTCTTCATATCTTTCAAGTTTGCCTAATGCAGTTCCTTTATTATTTAAGTATCGAGGGTTATCTGGTTTAAGATTTGTTGCCTTTTCGAAACACTCTAGAGCTTCTTCATATCTTTCAAGTTTATCTAATGCAGTTCCTTTATTATTTAAATATTGAGCATTTAGTGGAGCCAGTTTTATAGTCTTATCATAATAATATAAAGA
Source organism: Clostridium nitrophenolicum (assembly GCF_055391695.1). Lineage (NCBI taxonomy): Bacteria > Bacillati > Bacillota > Clostridia > Eubacteriales > Clostridiaceae > Clostridium > Clostridium nitrophenolicum. The sequence goes on along the minus strand of NZ_AP042469.1, from coordinate 2,227,679 downwards.
GGTCTCTACATTACCTTTTCTCTCTTCTATACTTGCCCTTGCAGCAAAAGCTGGAGCATTTTTGTTATCTAATTCTATAACTTTAATTACTTTTTCTAAGGCTTTTTCATATTTTCTTTGGTTAAATAAGTTGCAAGCTTCACTAAGCAATTCATTTATCTGTCTTTTTCTCTTTATAACTATGTGCTCTTTATAATCCTTGCCATTTAAAACTATATTAACCATACCATCCTCTGATATAACAACTACAATACATTTGTTCTGTAAGTTTTCCTTCATTGAATATTTTATAGCTGAATTATATCTTGATCCCCTTGAAGAATCTCCAAAGTCTTTTTTTGCCAGCCCATCTAATATTACACCTATAGCATGACATGAAGCTTCTGTATCAATATAAATTGCCCCATCTATGTTGGTTATTTTAGATATAATACTCTCTAAATAACAATCTGCTGCACCGATGTCTATTTTTTTTATTTTTATAGACTGCTCTTCAAGGAGTGTAACTTCAGATTCTGCAATATCAGGTTTAGTTATAACTACAGCAGTACCATGCTTTTGATTTATAGCATAATTAATTACTTTTTTTATTGTATCTAGTTTTTTACTATTGTTTTCTTTTGAAAATTCTGGAAATATTTCTTCAAGAGCTTGTTCAAGCATTGTTTCACAATACTTACTTTCTCTTAAATCAGGTTTACCATATTTTATATTTACAATATTACATTCTTCTGAAGACCATTTTATAATTTCTTTATCTGCATTCTTATCTTCTTTTACAGTAGAATTTATAATAGATAAGGTATTAATTTTATATTCAAACTTCCCAATAAAATCAAATATAAAAATAAGGATATCGGAAGGAAAATTTTTAAAATTTGCAAACTTACCTAAACCATAAACTTTTTCACTATCCCCAATTAAATACGTATGCTTGTCGGACATTTCAAGTAACTTCCTTATTTTTCTATAATCACCAAAATAAATAGGATTATCCAATTTTATGAAACATTTCGTGAACTTATTTATTAAAGTTTCATTACAGATGGCTAATTTAGCAGATACACTTATACCTTCATATGTTAAAGTAGATATATAGTTAATTTCATCAAACAAATTGCTTATATTAGACTTAACTGGGTTAACCCTTTTATTCTTTCTTACAGATATAGTTCTTACTATGTACTCAATATACTCCCTAGTTTTTATAGTTAAGTAATCATCAATGTTATTATTAATAGTGCCCTCTTTTAAAAATCCATCCAATAAAAATTTTAGATAGGAATAAGCGTATGTATTTTTATAGTTACGTATAAATGTATCGCTAAAACCTTGAAAAGAATAGAAATATATTTTATCAGTTTTATTTTCTTTGAAGTTCATATAAAGTAATGAAGTTGTTGATATACTTTCATCCTCTCTGAACAATACAGTATTTAATTCATCAATTGTTTCTATGTTTATTTCAATATTACTTTCGTTAATCAGCGAAACATATTCTTCAATTGATTTATTACTATTGATAAGTTTATTATCTTTCACGTTAATAATATATTCTTTGTATATTATCTCTGGATTAAGTTTTGTTATGATATCCCCTATAGTAATTTTGTCCATAAACATTTGCCCTCCTTCATAAAGTTATCTATATAAATGAAATTCAATATAAGAATAAAGAATTTTTGTGGCAGAGACTGGATATGTCCCTATAGACAGCCCCTGTTGAGACAGTCCCGTTGGTGATTAGGGAGTAGAATAATAATATAAATCCTCTGATGGATAATTCTTTATCAGAGGATTTTTGTGCAATAAGTGCTTAAGCGCTGTATCTGGCACTATTTTATGCATGCCTAATATTTGTAAATTCAGATATTTCCTTGTTAATCGTACATAAATCATCCAAGCAAATGTCATGAATATTTGAATGTCCAGTAATTCTTCCAAATGTTTTAAGCTCTTCTAAGGAAACATTTAAAAAATTTGCTACTCTCTTAGCGGCAGCTTCTACATTTAGTCGTTTTCTAATTTCCGGATCTTGTGTTGCAATACCTACTGGGCACAATCCAGTTCCACAGATTCGATACTGCTGACAAGCTGCTGCTATCAAAGATGCTGAAGCTATTGCAACTGCATCTGCACCCATAGCCAGTGCCTTTGCAAAATCAGAAGATACCCGGAGTCCCCCAGTAATAACAAGTTGTATATTTGATTGAAGGTCATCTAAATATTTTCTTGCTCTATATAATGCATAAATGGTTGGAACACTGGTGGCATCTCTAATTATCTGAGGACTTGCTGCAGTAGCTCCGCCTCTTCCATCAATTGTAATGAAATCAGGCTCGGCAAACACACAATATTCCATATCGCTTTCAATCTTACATGCAGCAATTTTAATACCAATTGGTCTTCCGCCTGATTCGTTTCTTAGTTTACTTACTAACTCTTTTAAATCTTCTCTTGAGTTAATATTCTCAAATTTAGATGGACTAATAACATCCTGTCCCATTGGTTTATTTCTTATTTCGGCTATTTCCTTAGTTACTTTGCCTCCTGGAAGAAGTCCGCCCATTCCAGGTTTACTTCCCTGCCCAATTTTAATTTCAATAGCATCTGAATTTTCAAGATTTTCCTTAGTAACGCTGTAGAGGTTTGGTACATATTCAAATATGTATTTATAAGAAGCATCCATTTCTTCTGTAAGAATTCCACCCTCACCGCTGCACATTGCAGTTTTAGCCATAGCACTTCCTTTTGCCAATGCAATTTTTGTTTCTTTAGATAAAGCTCCAAATGACATATGTGAAATATAAACAGGATTTTCAAGTATCATTGGCTTCTTTGCATTTTTACCGATTATTGTTGTGGTGTCAACTTTAGCGAATTCATCCAAAGGAGGTGGATTTAGCTGATTTCCCAATATAAGAATATCATCCCAGTTTGGAATATACATTTTGGTTCCCATTGAACCAACGATTTGTTTTCCTGTAACTGCCATCTGATGTATTTCATCCATATAACGTTCGTTTTTATCATGTCTTTCATATTCCTTTAAATAGGATAAATCATTTTCATTTTGATATACATGAATATCTCCATCTTCTTTTTTGTTTATTTCTTTAATGTCTGTTATTTTTTCAAAAGCACTTGCAGGTTGCTTACACACAGGACATTCTTCAGGTGGTGTTTCTCCTTTGTACACATAACCGCATACTTTGCATTTATAAGTTGCCATACATTCATTCCTCCTATTGCTAAGATGAGCAGATACTATCCATTTTTTAAAAAATTATATATATACTCTTTTTAATATATATTAACCAATATTATTTGCTGCACATAAAGAGCTACATTCATTAATATTATGAATGTAGCTTTTTACTTTTCGTATTATTTTATGCAACAAAGAGTTATAGCTACATAACGCAAGGCAATGATAACTGGATTTATGATTAATGTGCATTATACGAATTGTAACATTAAGTTATGTTTAAACCATACAAAAATTGAGTATGTATAATTAAATCCATTATAGGAAAATTTACTACTATTACTAATATTAATAGTTAAAGGAGTAAATATCTTATGAGTGAAACTATATTAGAAAAATCAGAAGGTAGAGTAAGCTATCATGATTCCGTAGAAGAAATGCTTAAAAGAATTAGAGAAGATGGAATGTCTAATGCATTTGACAGATACGCACAGCAGGAGAAAATCAGATGCAAGTTTTGTCTTGAAGGTTTAAGTTGCCAACTATGCTCAAATGGCCCTTGTAGAATAAGTGAAAAAACAGGTCAGACTAAAGGGGTCTGCGGAATAGCTGCTGATGCAATGGCAATGAGAAATTTTCTTCTCAAAAATATAATGGGAGCAGGTACATATAGTCACCATGCCTATGAGGCATTCAGAACATTAAAAGCTACAGCTGAAGGAAAGACTCCATTTAAGATTACAGATGTAGATAAGCTTAAATGGATGTGTGAAAAGGTAGGCATAAACACAAATCAGGAAATTAATGATATGGCCATAGAATTAGCTATTCTACTTGAGGATCAACAAAGGATTGGTGTTGAAGACAATAATATTATGGTTGAAGCCTTTGCTCCAAAAAAGAGAAAGGAACTATGGAAGAAACTAGACATATATCCTGCAGGGACAGTACATGAAGAACAAAATTGTGTTGCCAGTTGTCTTACAAATGTAGATGGAAGTCATGTTTCTTTGGCAATGAAAGCTCTTAGACTTGGTATAGCCACCATATATAATACTCAGATAGGATTAGAAATGGTTCAAGATATATTATTTGGAACTCCAAAGCCACATGAAGTTAATATGGATTTAGGAATCATGGATCCAGAGTATATAAATATAGTATTTAATGGGCATCAACCTTGGCCTGGAGTTGCTACCATATTAAAAGCAAGAACACAAGAAGTTCAAGAAAAAGCAAAAGCTGCTGGAGCTAAAGGTCTTAGAGTAGTAGGCTCCATAGAAACAGGTCAGGAATTATTACAAAGATTCGAGGTGGATGATGTATTTGTAGGTCACATGGGAAACTGGCTTACTATAGAACCTTTATTAGCTACTGGTACTGTAGACGTATTTGCAATGGAGGAAAACTGCTCACCTCCAGCTATCGATATGTATGCTGAGAAATATCAAATAACCTTGGTATCTGTAAGTACTATCATTGACTTGCCAGGAATTAGTGAAAAAATTCCTTACGATCCTTCACAAGTTGGCACTATGGCAGATAGATTAATTGAACTTAGTATTGAAAATTTTAAGAAGAGAAAAGAAAGAAAAATTCAACCGATGGTTCCTAAAAAAGTTCAAAAAGCTATAGCTGGTTTCTCTACTGAAGCTGTTTTAGGTGCCCTTGGTAATAAGCTCGATCCATTAGTAGATGTAATAGCTGCTGGAAAGATTAAAGGAGTTGTGGCTCTTGCAAACTGTTCTACCCTAAGAAATGGTCCTCAAGATTGGGTAACAATAAATCTTACAAAAGAACTTATAAAGAAAGATATATTAGTTGTTAGCGGCGGCTGTGGAAACCACGCCCTTGAGGTTGCAGGATTGTGTACGGTAGAAGCGGCTAATGAATTAGCTGGTGAAGGACTAAAAGAAGTATGTAATATGTTAGGTATTCCTCCAGTGTTAAGCTTTGGAACTTGCACTGATACAGGAAGAATATCTATGCTTGTTACTGCTCTTGCAGATCATTTGGATGTTGATGTATCTGACCTTCCAATAGCTGTTACAGCACCAGAGTGGATGGAACAAAAAGCAACTATAGACGGCATTTTTGCACTAGCCTATGGAGCGTATACTCACCTATCACCTACTCCTTTCATGACAGGAGCTCCTCAGCTAGTAGAGCTTTTAACTAAAAAAGCAGAAGATGTAACAGGTGGAAAAATTGCATTAGGCGATGACCCTGTTGAAGTAGCCAATAATATAGAAGCTCATATTATCAAAAAAAGAAAAGGTTTAGGATTAAGTTAGCAATTAAAAAAGTTAATAAAAATCAATCATAGCAAAACTTTAAAACTTCTACTACATTTATTATCAGTTATAATCAATGTAGTAGAAGTTTTCTCTATCCAAAGTAACCGTCAAGAGATGACTGTTCTTATAGCCTCTGTTAATTAATTAATAGAAAAAGAGCGGGTCTCATTATACTTATGAAATCCACTCTCTAAAAATTAAGTATCTTTAGTATCCATATCCACCTTAATAAGGTCTTCTAGGTCTTCTACGTCTTCTTCTTCTGCGTCTTCTTCTATGAAGGTCTCTTAAATGAAGTATTCTAATTAAATCCCTTAAAAACCGTCTTCTGCGAGGACGCTGCCTAAATTCTGCTTCGTTTTCATCATACTCATCAATATTCATATCCGTTTCTAGTCTATCATATATGTCGTCGGTAATTCTTTCTACTTCATCTCTTGTAGGAGTATACATTGCTCCATACCTCATTTCAATTTGGTCACCATAATACATTACCCAAGGCATTACCCTATGATATAGCTCTGGATATAACATCGCTAAATCTTGTTCATCTTCCTCCTCTATCATTGGATCATACATTGCTCCTGGATACCACATCATATTAGGTGGCATTTGTCTGTAAGCCATATTTCCTCCTATTAAAATAGCTTCTACAGTTTATCTTATGCTATTTTTTATAATTGGTGATTAAAAATTAAGTAGTATTTAAGCAATCCACTTGCTGCTTCAACTCGAATTTTTTCATCCTTTGAATCAAGTGCTCTTACTAAGACATCTATTGCTTTTTCGATTACGGAAATTTGCTGGTATAAAACTATAGCAAAGAAACTTAAAAAGCAGTATAAAAAAGTAATACCTGCTATAATGTTTTTTCATATACCGCTTCAGGAATTCTATACTGCATATCAAATCGGCTATGTCGATGGCCTACGACTTGAGCCTGAAGGTGCCTCTTTAATCAATACCGGCATGTTCCATACTATTGTCAACACAGGTGATGTTAAGGGCATTTTTGTTGGTCATGATCATAGTAACACCTACACAGCTATCCTTGATGGTGTATTGCTTGGTTATGCAGGAAACGCAGGCTATGCAACTTATGGTAATCCTAAACTGCAAAGGGGTGCCCGTGTTTTTGAATTGCCCACTCCGCCATTTCTCTTACCTTTGCATTACTCAACAGACTATTGTCCTAAAAAATTCCAAGTAGGAAACTTCTGGGATAACATAATATTTCCAAAAACGAAAGTTAATTAAAAATATCCTCAAATTTGCTCTTTGAATTTGAGGATATTCATATACTTATATCTATTTATCCTATAAAACCTCTTCGCTGTAACAATTCTTTAGTATCATTCCACAATCTATTTTGCATAATCATATCAGCACCAGGATATATAGGAGTAATCGACTTACCAGTTCCAACATTGAAATATCCCCCAGTTACACCATGATATTGATGCCCAACAGCCAGACGAACAATTATATCAGCTCCTTTGCGTGGATCTCCAATATGAAAAAATTTCAATATGCGTTCAAGTACTGAAGCAAATCGGAGTTCACGTCCAAGACCAGTAACATTAAAACCTGGATTAAGTGCATTAACTGTAACCCCTGTTCCGGAGAGTTGACGTGATAGCTCAGCAGTAAACATGATATTAAACAGTTTAGTTTTTCCATAAAGCATAGATGAACCTCTAGCAGTAAATTTAGTTGTATCTGTTAAATCCTCTGGAAGCTTAAGTTCACCATGATTACGTGATGCTTCAGATGCCACGTTTACAATTCGAGCATTTTCTGATTTCATTAAAGATTGTAGTAAAGTATGTGTCAATAACCATGGAGCCAAATAGTTCACTGCTATCATTTCTGAAAAGCCCTCTGAGGTTATACGCTGCTCAAATGCATGCAATCCTGCATTGTTTACAAGTACATCAATTTTAGGATATGCAACTTTAATTCCCTGCCCAATTCTTTCCACATCCTTCATCAAGGACAGGTCTCCGAAAAAAAAGTCCACTTTAGTTTTTGGTGCAATACTCTCTAACATTTTCCTAGTTGTTTCTGCTCGAGTCTTGCTTCTCGCTGTCAAAACAAGATGAGCACCTTGTTTTGCTAACTCGATTGCGACTAATTGACCAAGTCCGCTAGTTCCACCAGTAATTACAACAGTCGGATATGTGTTCATATTTTACCTCCTTATAGTAAGTGCACATTTTATGCCTATAATTTACATTTTAAATTATTGAAATGCTGTGCATCTTTTGCTTGACATAATTTAACACAATAAATATACTTGATATATATCAAGTATATTTATTTATTTGACATATGTCAACTATTTTATTTTCACAAATTCATTAAATTGAGGTGAACTATGGAGAGTAATACTAATTCTAAAAATACTTCTAGAAATAATTTGGAACTGCAATTAGGTGAACAGCTAAATGCACTTATCAGTGCATCACATGCACTCAATGTAAGGACTGCAGCATGTTTTGATTCCACTTTACAGCCTGCTGCTTTTCTCATTGTTCGCTGGCTATTCTCATTTGGCCCAACAAGTGCAACAGTTTTGGCGGAATCTACGGCTATGGATCGTAGTTCTGTCAGCAGACTTGTAAATCAACTTAAAGCCTTGAACTACGTAAAAAGTGAATCTTCTCCAAATGACCGCCGTGGTGTACTGTTGTCATTAACAGAGCTTGGACAACAAAAGACCATGAATGCTTTAAAAGAGAAAGAATCTGCTTTCTATGAGCGTATTTCAAAATGGGATGATTCAAGGCTTGAAAAGTTTATTGAACTGCTTAGAGATTTCAACGGTTATGATCACAAATAATTCTTTTTATTCTGAGTTAAATTGTCGTGCAAAAACGTTAGTTAACGTACACCAAAAAGGATCGGCTCACGCGTTTGTTCATGAGTCGGTCCAAAATTATATTTTTTCTAAAATTACTTCATTGACTCGATAATGCTGTCAGCAAGGTCATCCATTGAATTCCCGTCATCTTCTTTCATAGTGGAGTTCAATGATACCTCATTATCTAAAATAGTCATTTCCTTCATTTCCTCTAAAAGTCCACGCATTAATTTGCCAGATTGACGAGCCCACGAGCCATTTTCTATGAGGGCAAAAGTACGTTTTTGAAGGTTTAATGCCTTCATATCCATTATATAATCCAGCATCGGTGGATAAATCTTTAAGTTGTAGGTTACAGAGGCAAGAACTACATGGCTATATTTGAAGGCCTCGGAAATCAAATATGAGACATGAGTTTTTGAAACGTCATACATAACCACATTCGTCATTCCCTTTTTAACTAACCTTGTAGCCAAATCGTTAGCAGCAGCCTCTGTATTGCCGTACATTGTTCCATAGACGATCATTACTCCCTTTTCCTCAGGCTCATAACGACTCCACTTATCATATTTATCGAGTAAGTATCCGAAATCATTACGCCATACCGGTCCATGCAGCGGACAGATAGTCTTTATGTCAATGCTGCTGGCTTTCTTCAAAAGAGCCTGAACATGAGGACCGTACTTGCCTACAATGTTTGTATAATACCTTCTGGCATCATCGATCCAGTCGCGGTCAAAGTTCACCTCGTCATTAAACAGCTTACCATCTAAGACGCCAAAAGTTCCGAAGGCATCAGCTGAAAATAGTACCCCGCTTTTAGTGTCATAGGTTACCATAGCTTCTGGCCAATGTACCATTGGAGCAGCTACAAACATAACCTCATGCTTTCCGAAGGACATAGTATCGCCTTCTTTGACTTCTATTACTTTGTCATCAATATTGAAACCAAACTGACGCATAAACATAGAAGCTTTTTCTGTGCATACAATCTTTACATCCGGATAACGAAGAATAATCTCTTCAATGCAGGCTGCATGATCCGGCTCCACATGATTGATTACCATATAATCTAAAGGTCTGTCCTCTATAAGCCCTTGAACATTCTCAAGGAACTGACGGCAAACTGACCAGTCCACCGTATCAAAAAGCACGGTTTTCTCATCTAAAAGTAGATAAGAGTTATAGGAAACACCTCGTGGAATGGGATGAATGTTTTCAAAGAGAGCAAGGCGACGATCGTTGCCACCAACCCAATAAAGATCTTCTGTTATCTCTCTAACACAATACATGGATTCAATCCTCCTTTACGCTAAATACACATTATTATGCTTACTTATTATTAGGAATCAAGCTTCTATAAACATATCTTTTTCTTCACCGCAATCAGGGCAGGTCCAATCTTCTGGTAAATCTTCAAAGAGTGTACCTGAAAATATTCCATCTTCAAGATCACCAAAGTTAGGATCATATTCGTAACCGCATCCGTTGCAGACATAATGTTTCCAAGTTGGAACAACTTTCTTAGGAAGAACTCTCTTCATCTTCTTCATTGGCGGCGCCTCCTTCTTCGCTTCTCCATTGTCCAAAGCGGCAATGATCAATGGTAAGATTTCCATTATATCTCCAACTATGCCGTAGTCTGCGTTCTTAAAAATTCTCGCATTAGGATCAATATTTATAGCAACAATTGTAGTAGCATCCTTTATACCTTTCAAATGCTGACCTGCACCTGAAATACCACAGGCAATGTAGAGGTTTCCGTTGAATTTTTGACCAGACATACCAACATAACGATTCAGTGGTACATATTTAAGGGTTTCAGCTACCGGACGAGAAGAACCTATAGCTGCACCGGCTTGAACTGCCAGGTCTTCTATAAGCTTCATATTTTTCTTTTCACCTATACCTAGACCTACACTGACTACCCTTTCAGCCTTACTGATAGGAGTATCCATAGGTATTCCAACAGTGAAATCATAACCCTCTGCCTTAAGAGCTTTCACTAGAGCATCAACTCTTTCTTCAGCAGTTCCGTCCTTGAAAATCACTTTCTTGCGATAACCTGTTTCAAGTCCATGTTGAGAAACTTTAGCAGTGCCCTCGGTCTTCGGCATCTTACCGATTATGTGAGAAGAAATAATAACACGCTGAATTTCATTAGTTCCCTCATATATTGTACAAATCTTAGCATCTCTGTAAGCGCGCTCAACTTCCATGCCTTTCAGATAACCACTTCCGCCGAATATTTGAAGAGCATCATTGACAATCTCAAGACAAACGTCAGATGCGTATTGTTTTGCCATAGCTGCTTCCATACTATAATGCTCATGGTTTTCTTTCAACTCTGCTGCACTATAAACAAGCAATCTAGCTGCCCTGAGCTTTGTCGCCATATCCGCCAACTTAAAAGCTATAATCTGTTGCTGACAAATAGGCTTGCCAAATTGAACTCTTTCCTTTGAATACTCCAGCGCATGTTCATAAGCGCCTTGTGCGATGCCAAGAGCCTGAGCTGCAATACCAATACGGCCACCATCCAAAGTGGACATAGCAATCTTAAAACCTTCCCCTTCCTTACCCAAAAGGTTTTCCCTAGGGACTTTCACGTCATTGAAAATCAGTTGTGCAGTGGCAGAAGAACGAATACCCATCTTGTCGTAATGCTTGCCGAAGCTAAAGCCTTCCCAGCCCTTCTCCACAATAAAGGCACTGATGCCGCGAGTACCTATATTAGGTGTGGTAACTGCAAAAATAATGTAAATATCGGCCTCGCCTGCGTTAGTGATAAATATCTTTTCACCATTCAAAATGTAATAATCACCTTCTAAGACAGCAGTGGTCTCCGTACCGCCAGCATCACTACCGGCATTTTCCTCTGTGAGACCGAAGGCGCCAATTTTCTCTCCCTTTGCCAGTGGAATCAAGTATTTCTTCTTCTGATCTTCTGTTCCATAGGCAGCAATTGGATATGCTCCTAAAGATGTATGAGCGGAAAGAATTACGCCTGTACCACCGTCCACTCTCGATAATTCCTCAACGGCGATTGCATAGCTGATTATATCCAGACCTGCTCCGCCATATTCTTCCGGATATGGTATCCCCATCATCCCCATATCAGTCAACTTATGAATAGCTTCTGATGGGAATTTGTTTTCCTGATCCAGCATAAATGCAATAGGTTTAACTTCCTCTTCAGCAAACTCTCTGATTTTCGTTCTCAAATTTTCATGTTGTACCGTAGTCTTAAAAGACATATAGTTCCCTCCTTTTGATCAATACATCTTCAAATATATTGATTTAATGTATATATTAGCCTCCAAATTTATTATATCTATCAAAAGTTTTAGTTAGAACCTTAACTCCAACTCATTTTGGTCAAGGCCAAAGGAACACCTTACTCCGCCTCAAGTTTGTCATATGCTTTGTGTAGGAAATTTAAACAAAAAAAGTGGGTATAAGAATCTTTTGATTCTTATACCCACTTTTTTAAGATGCATTAGATTTATTTATAACATTGGATAAATTATTTATGCTCTGCGTTAACACTTCAAGCTTGCCTTCTAATCTTACAAGCAGATATACAGAAACTGCTATCGGAAAACCAAGATTGCCAATCATGTTTAACAGATCATTATTCATAAGGCCTGTCTTCCTTTACGCTTATTTCACTGATAAATCAGTGCTATTTTTATCTTCAATATGTGCTGAGTCCTTTACCTTGAGATCTCCTCCAGTGGTTGCAAATACATTCTTAGCTAATATTACATCCATAGCAGCCTTTACTTCTGCCTCAGTAACACCTTCCTTTACATTATTTACCCTTATAGCAGTCTTTTTACCAGACTCGTTTAAAAAATTCATAACTAATGTTTTACTCATATACATATCCCCCTTTTTTTAATTGACAATTGGTTAAGCGTTCATTATTCCACTTTGGTCTTCTCTTATGACTTCATCTAAAGTCTTTCCAAGAAGCTTGCCAATCTCTACGGACACGTCATATATGTCCTGCTCTATTGCTGTGGTTTTCACCTTTGAGAACCTCTGTTTCTTAATTATTTCCTTTCCTTTTTGGTCTACACCATCCTTATATTTTAGTACTAGTGCAGTCTGCAATTTTGTTGCTGTTGCAGCCATATTTATCATCTCCCTTCACTTAATATATATACAGTTAGTGGAGATGTAGGAAGTGGAATAATAACTTTTTTGTTGATAACAAAATAAGAGATTTAATACCAAATTCGGTACTAAATCTCTTATTTTTAGCTCCTGCTATGGGGTCCAATCCCATACAACAACTGGTTATACAAAAAATCTGACATCCCTAAATATCTGCGTTAGACTTAATTTATTATCAATTTCAATGATTTAGTACAGAAAAAGAAACGATAAGAACTAAAAATTTTATCGTTCAAAGTAATATACCTTATTCTTATACTTAGATAACTGACTTCAAAGAAAGGCAACCGATATTTGTGCAGCAACATACATTTTATTGTAATTATGTTATAATAAGCATATAGTATTGAAATTGAAATGAACAATTGTAATATAAGACGAAAAAAATCAATAATAAAAGATGTATTTTTCATTTGAAATAGAGGTGTAATATGAAAAATAAAGTTAAAGTTGAACTAAATAATATACAAAACACATTATTAATACCGTTATGGAGTAGGGCAAAAGAAACTGAAATGTCCAATCCTATAATAAATGACCCAACTGCTTATGAATTAGTGAAAAGATTAGATTATGACTTTTCAGTTATTGAAAAAAATTCAACTTTATTAAAAAGATTAATGTTTGTTGTTAGAGCAAAAACCTTTGATAATGCAATTAAAGATTTTATTAGCAAATATCCCAATTCAGCAATAGTAAATCTAGGTGCTGGACTAGATACAACATTTTTTAGAGTCGATAATGGAAAGTTGAATTGGTACAATATTGACCTACCAGATGTTATAGAATTACGAAAAAAATTATTACCTGAGAGTAATAGAGAAAGGTGCATTGCTAAATCCTTTTTAGATGTTAGTTGGTTTAATGATATAAAAAAAGATTATGATAATGTTTTTTTCCTAGCAGGAGGTTTATTTGCATATTATGATGAAGAAAATATAAAAGTTTTCTTTAATAATTTGGCTAAAAACTTTCCTAATAGTGAAATCATATTTGATGCTCCTTCTTCAAAATCAAACAATAATAGAACTAATCGAGCCATTAAAAAGTATAATTTAGGCAATATTGAACTGAAACTAGCAATAAAAAATTTAAAATCACTTCAAGGATTTAGCCCGTATATTGAAGTTAAAGATTACTTTGGCTTCTTTGAAAAAATAAATAGAAAAAAAGAATGGGGTATACTAAACAATATTCAAATGACTTTAAATGACTTATTTCATATCTCAAATTTCTATCACCTTAGGTTTAAAAATTAGTGACTGATGCTTAACAATTTTCTTGAAAAGCGAATAAGAGGGTGAATTTACGTTCACCCTCTTATTTTATATAATATTTCAACATTGTATTAAAACAGAGCCATCAAATAAAATTTAATACCTTTTTATTTCTTAAAAACATTATAAATCATCTGCGAATTACCATAAAAATCGCAAGTGATTTTTTATTGATTTTAGTGGATATACAAACATTCTTATGATAAAATATCAGTAAAAATTACATAATTAATATTAAAGGTTATTTATGTAGAATAACTTTATTCTACCAAAAAAGAACATGAAATTTTCAGTATTATTTTTGTGATTTTATATGTGAATATGATAGTGATTTTTTGCTCATAATCTAAAGAGATTGCCATAGGAGAATGTAACCCACGCAAGGGCATAATAAGCCGTTTTTTTATGAACAAGGATTAAGTGGAAAATTTATATTTTGAGTGTTTGTTAATCGAGGTGAGATTTTGAATAATATTTTTAATAAAAAGAATGTACATGTTACTTTCCGTATTGGTTTAGTTTTAAAGGCTTTATACGATATAGGGGAAATTTTGTGCGGTATTTTTTTGATTTTTCTAACCCCTGAAAGAATGAGTAAGCTTATAACATTGATATCAAAAAACGAATTAAGTGAGGATCCGAAAGACTTTTTAATGAATTATCTTGTTGCATTCAGCCATACGTTCTCAATCAGCATGCAACATTTTACTTCCTTTTATTTATTGTCACACGGGATAGTTAAAATATTGGTTTTAATTCTTTTATGGAGAAAAAAGCTATGGGCGTATCCACTGTCTGTTGTTATATTTACCGTTTTTATAATTTTACAAATGCAACGTTTCAGCCAAACTCATTCCATTGTTCTTCTGCTTTTGACCTTTGTTGATATTATCATGATTATACTAACCATTTTAGAATATAGAAATATTAAAGCTGATAAATTCAATAAATTAGCATAAGTTTTATTTTAAATAATAAAAGTGCGATAGGATAATCCTCCGCACTTTTTCTCATAAGGAGACTTCATTTGAAGCTCACTTAGATTCGTAAAAATTTACTCTTCCGTCTTAAAGATATATTAATTAAGGTCTATTAAACATAAATTTATAACAATCCTCTTCTTTAAATCCACACTTTAAATACAATTCTTGAGCATATTTTGTCCAAAGAACCTTACTTGTATCTTTTATACTTGGATGATTATTTATAAAATCAATTAGTTTTTTTCCCAAGCCCTTACCTCTGTATTTCTCATCAATGATTACATCTAATATTAAACTATAAACAGCATAATCGCTTATAACTCTCGCAAATCCAATTTGCATATCAGTGTGATAAATAGAAAAACAAAGAGAAGTTTCAATTGTTTTAGTAATAATTTCAGTAGGTCGATTTTTAGCCCAATGGGACTGCCTCAACAAACTACAAACCTCATCTAAATGAATATCCTCTATTCCACATTGGAATTTTATTATAGTAATAAATAGTCCTACATTCTTTTAATCAAGAGTGTAGGACTTGTTAGTTTTACAATAAGAATATTACGTATTTTAAAAGATATAATAGTTACATCGCTTGAACCTTATATTAGCAATGAAGTAGAAATACACTATGGGCAACCACTTCAATATGATTTATTCGACATAAAATTTTTAAAAATAGAAAGACCAAGTTATCGTTCATTCGAATTTATAATAAAACTTCAAATCAGACCATTTGTTGGAGCACATAATACTATAGGAATTGATGATATTACTATAAGAATAAGTCCAGGCAAAACCAAAGTTGAAGAATTTAAGCATATTAAAACTTTTCCAATTCCACCTCATTTAAAAGAGTATTATAAAGACTTAAAATTATAGTTTAGTTTATTTAATTTCATATTTATAAGTTAGGTAGAGAACAAATAGTTAAGTCGGCTACCTAACTTCTTAATTTATTTGTTACGCATTTCAAGAATGTTGCTAATTAGCTCAACTGTAAATTGTGATTACTTTCTTCAAATTAACTAAAGTCTCCAAAGTCATGGATTTTATTATCTAAATATCTATATGAACGCTTATATCCATCACCAACATATAAGACTGGATTTAAACATTCTCGTATAATGATTTCATCCTTTTGTAGTTCCTCGTTAATAAATCTACCTTTGATTTTAGCAATAATATTACTATAATTTTCAAATTTGTCTGATTCAACTATTTGAACAACTTCACATTCAATGTTTAAAATACAATTATTAATTATTGGTGCGTCTATTTTATTTGAGATATGATAATTAAGTTTCGAAGCAAGTTTAAACTTATCTTTTCCAGAGTTAGTACCGCCAATTTCAATTTCCTGCATTAAATTATTGTCTGGAATGTTAACTGTAAAACAGTTGACATTCTTAATCTGCTTAATTGCATTACCAAATTTATAAATGCCCACGACAAGCATATCACCTAAAGAATAAGACGAGCTTACGGTTGTAAAGTTATATCCATAGGTTGAATCTTTATACCCAATTAGAAAAATTGGAAAACCATAATAGAGTTTTTCAGAATATATTTCTTTTTTTCTCATACGTACCTCCTGTTGCTAAATCTAATATTAATACTCTCTAAAGAATCCCAGTATGATATTGTCATTCCAAAGCCCTCTCTATTTCTGACACTTTCTACTCCTAAGAATCCCTTTTGCTTAGAAACAATATCAACTAAATTATCAGAAACTTTTTCATATCCGTTATCAGTTGAAGTTCTTATGGATGTAAAAATAACTGCATAATAAGGTGGTTTAGGCGTTTCTATTATTTTACTCACGTAAATTCCTCCATTCAAGATTTAATAGTACTTATAATTAAATTGGAGTATTTAATACATAATATTTCAGTGCTTTTATAATAATTAATACACTTTATTTACATTTTATATAATTAACATGAAAATATTCTATTAGCTATTTCGTAAGAAAAATCATGATTAAGTAATTTTGAAATTTTATTTTCATTCTGTATTTGCTGTACAGATTCTATCAGGTTAGAATAAACCGCTCTAACTGGAGCAGAACCAAGGCTTAATCGTCTAGCTCCTAACTGTTCTAAATTTTCCAAATTGCTTGTCATAGGTGTGGCAAGAATATTGATAGGTGCAGAAATATTTTCTATTAATTTTGAAATGATACCTTCTTCAATTGCACCAGGCACAAAAACGCAGTCAGCACCTGATTTATGAAAAGCATTGCCCCTTTCAATGGCAATAGATAATCTTTCATCCTCTTTTCCTACTTTAATAAAAAATACACAAGTTCTGGCATTAATAACAAAAGGAATTCCCAACTTCTCTTTAAGATTAGATATAGCCTGAATTTTTTTTATTTGAATATCTAGATTTTCTAGGTAAGGAGTTGGAGCAGAATAACCATCTTCAATGTTGATTCCAACTGCGCCAGCTTCAATAATCTTAGTTACATTTTCTACTATTCCATCAATTGTGTTAGCATAACCCAATTCAATATCTACACTTACAGGGATAGATACCCTTTCAGTTATTAGCTTTACTGTTTGAACAATATATTCAAAATCAATTTTTTCTCCATCAGGATAACCTAGACTATAAGCAAATCCAGCGCTTGTTGTTCCAATTGCTGGAAAGTTGGATTTTTCATATATAACTGCACTGCCAACATCCCACGCATTAGGAAGTATAAACATTTTATTGCGATGGTGAAGCTCTTGAAATTGCTTTGCTAAGTATAATTGCTTTGTGTTATTCATATTTTACCTCATTTCATAAACATTCTTGTTATCTATAGAATTTACAATTTTATGATTAATGAACTCATCCCTTGTATAAGTAATATAAATTATTATATACTATGGATGTATCAATGTTCATCGATATATGAAATTATAAGGAGGATATTTATGACTGGAACTCCACAAATATCACAACTAGCAGAAGTTTTAGCTGATAAATCACGATCTACCATTCTTATGGTAATGATGGATGGTGAATTTCACACTGTTAATGAGTTAGCTAGGGCCGCTGGAATTAAATCGCATACTGCTTCTTATCATTTAGCAAAGCTTACTGAATTGCAATGGGTAGCTATGGAAAAACACGGACGATTTCATTACTATCAAATAAGTAATAAAGAATTGGCTCAGATGCTTGAGAGTTGTCTTCAAATTTCTCCTTTAAAACCTTCAAGGTCCTTAAATCAAAGTATTGAAAACCAGATGCTATATTCAGGTAGAATCTGTTATGATCATTTAGCAGGAAAAATAGGAGTACAACTTACTGACTGGTTACTTGAAAAGAATTATATCATAAAATCAGAGTATGGTTGGAGCTTAAGTATAGAAGGAGAAAATTTTTTTGAGTCTAATGGAGTAAACATTGAGCTATTAAAGAAAGAAAAAAGATGCTACTGCCGAATGTGTTTAGATTGGAGTGAGAGAAAGCATCATGTAGCTGGTAGTGTAGGAAAAGCCCTAATGAATGTATTTTTTAATAATCAATGGATAGAGCGTACAGGAAATAGTAGAGCTATTAAGTTAACAGCTAAGGGAAAAGAGCAATTATACCAAAAATGGTATATAAAATTTTGAATATAAATTCAGAAAAATAGGGAACTATCCGAAGTTATAGTTCCCTATTTTCATTTAATTAAGAGTAGTTGTTGTGCTTACTTCATATAATTTTACGAATATGACTTTATGCATTAATATAATTATACAAATCCTTCTAGTATAAATAAAGGAAAAGAGCCTGTATCTACTTAAGATGCAGACCCTTCTATTTTGCTTAAAATATTATTTCTCAAATAACTCCTATAGCAAAAATACAAGCTATAGTTAAAAGTACATCTATTCTTATATAACTTTTCAAAATATCACCTCTACTTGAATCGTTGAGATCAAAAGAAAATTATAAACACTATAGGAATCATATAAAAAAGCTGGTACTAAACCAGCTCTATGAGTTTTATAAGGAGCCATCTCGATATTAAAGTATTCTAAGTGTAGTATAACTAAATTAATAAGTTTTATAAACGATATTAAATGCTTAGTATATTTAATATTCGATATTTAAATTTTAATTAGCACACTAATATATTTCCTTGCATATTATAATTTTGTGGTTATAAAGTGTTTAAGGAGAAAATATGTATTTATTCAGAGAACAAAACCTATATGATCAAATTTCGACGCGTATGTTGGGGCTGCTTACTAATTTTAGTAAACTCATATTAACAATAGAAAAAACTATAGATGAATTATTAAAGAATGATAAAATAAATAAAAATCCTCATTTTTTACAATTTATTTCCCACTTTGCACTAGGAAGATACTATCATTTTAGATGTCAGGGATACATGGAATGTCTTGTGGTAACTAAATGTTATACTCCTGCAAGTATATGCTATTGGTTGAATAATCTTGTAATCCCAGCATCTCAACACTTTATGGAAGCCCTAAATCATTTTGATAAATTAAAGGCTACTACTGGTGTAATGGAAATTAGTGAATTCAGAAGACTTGTAGAGGAAATAGATGAGTTTAAGAAAGTATCTATGAAAATAATGAGAGATACGAAACTATATAATTTACATTGTTAAAAAGAAAGATGGTAAAATTAATACCAGCCTTTTTATATAAAAAATAAGCTGGCACTAAGCAAGCTACACGATTTTAACATATGAGTTGTTAGTTCCACGATACAATGATAACACGTCTTAATATAGACAATTAAGTGTACGTTAGTAATAGTTTAAATATTTTTTATCCCCTTTGCATTTTCTAAACTCATTCTTCCTTTACTGGAATCCGTTATCCTTGGTGGCACCTCATAAAGTTTTTAGTTATAAAACAATCTGTACGCTCGCATCTTCTTACGAATATGACTTTATGTATTAATATAATTATATAGTTTTTTCCAATATAAATAAAGGAATTTTATTAAAGAAAAAGAGCCTGTATCTACTTAAGATGCAGGCTTGTTTAAATTTATAAAACAAGAATGTTGTGAATGAGTCCAACTCTATTTACATCATTCTTAATATCTTTCCTATAATATAGAGAATACACAAAATTATTTACACGGCTGTGCATAGTTAGACTTTTAAAACATTTTTCCATTAAAGCCCCAGTCGCTAACTTCACTAAATGTTATATATATACTGTCCTTTGGTATGTTAAGTTCCTTTTCATAAAGGCAGCATATCAAATCAGTTACCTTATTCTTGTACTGTCTTTCTGTAGTTCCAAATATTTTTACTTCAATAAAAGCAGCTTTTTCCATCTTCTTTCCTCTGAAATAGATTGTTTCATTGTCATCAAAACTTACCATGAGCCACTCTTCAGATTTTCCTGGAATTGCTGCAATAATTTCTCCCATTTGACTCTTTAAATTTTCCTTGTCTTGATCTGAAAGTTTTACTGTTAATTTTGAATTTATGTATGGCATAAATATTCACCTCATTTTTTGTATTTATCCGATGACTATCCGCTCTAATACTCCCATCTTAAAAGATGTGAGTAAAGAGCGGCTACGTCCCTGGATTCGTTCAACTAAACTTCAGATGGGGTTTACCCCCCATCTGAAGTAAGTTTCACTTTATCTTATTACTATTATACGATAAATCTATGGCTTTTAAAGTACCTTCTATAACTATTTTCAATTCATTATATACTTCAATCATTTTATTTTTCTTATTTTCAGGAGGTAAACTACTACTACTTATTTGATACATTTTCTTTCTTAATCTAAATACCTGAAGTGGCAATAATATATACATATTTTTCTTTTAGCAATTTGTATATATAGATTTAAAGACACAGAATTCTTCTCTGTGCCTTCCATGTACCATAAAAACTAATAATTATTATTTATCTATTTCTTATGACTACTCCTGGTTCTACAGGTTTTACTCTAACTCTAACCCTTTTAGCTCTAGGAATAATGACTCCAATACCTGTATACTCATATAATTTTCTATTTAACATTTCTAATATCATTCTTATATTTTTCAATACATTATCCATATTACATTTCTCCTCTAATTTTATTAAAGTATGTAAATATATAATAAAAGATTATTGTTACAGTATTGTGTCAAAATTATTACAATTATAATAAGTATTATATGATTTCCTAACAGGCTTTCTAGAATAATTATCCTCTACTAAAGAACTATATTTCTCATATCCTTCTTCTTTCATTTTATTTAATCATTTTTAGTTTTCAAATAAAATCATACATTGATAGCTGCTTACTCCCGTCTACTGGAGCTATGTTTAAATTAAAACAATTACTATTTTCTAGTTTTTCTTTAAGTTTTAATGCATTGTTTGGAGATTCTAGCAGCCACTCTTCTTCCTCTTCTTTTTTTATAAACACAGGCATTCGGTTATGAACTTTACTCATATGTTCATTGGCTGCACGAGTTAAAATAACAACTCCAAAATAAGGATTATTATTTTTATCAATGAAATTGTCATATATTCCTGCCATAGAAAAAATCTTAGTATCCTTCAAAGAAATTTTATACTTATCCTTGCCCTTCTCCCTATTATGCCATTCAAAAAAAGCATTGGCGGGAATGATACATCTGTTATTCAAAAAAGCTTTTCTGAAACTTTGTTTTTCATCTACTGTTTCAATCCTTGCATTTATTATTTCTTTATTTAGGCCTCTAATCTGATATCCCCATCTAAAAAAGTCTAATTTTCTTTCTTCATTATTAAATATTATAGGGATATTAGTGCCAGGGAATATTTCACCCTTGGAATATGTTATGTTTTTTGTATTCTTTATTCCGTACCTTGCCATTATATCTTCTATATCATTTTCAATATAAAAACGTCCACACATGATAATCACCGCATTTCATTAAGTTATTTGTTTAGACAACTGTTCCCAAAATAATACTTTTATTATATTGTATCTCAATAAATTATTATCATAAACAACTTTTATTAATTTGCTAATATCTTACATTGAAAAAACTGTGAATAGCAATTTTAAAATGCAACTTTCGGCAGTCTATACTGTGATTTAAAAACTGAATACTTATTCAGTAAAAGAGAAGAAATATAGTTATAATATTACTATATGGAGTAGTATGATATAGTTATTTTGTAAAGTATTTCATAAGTAATAAGGAAGGAAAATCCTCTGATGATGGGGATTTTTCTGTTTTTACTATAAATATATAGCTGATTAAGGTAATTGAAAGAAAATTATAATATTACAGGTACAAAATGGTGGTATATGATATAATTGTAAATATTATAGTAAAAAGCAATTGAAGTTAGTTGTTACGTTTATATAGATATCTGTGTACTAAAGATTATTTAATTAAGCTCTCTTTATTGTGCAGAAAAAGAGAGGTAGGATCATCTAAAAAAGAGTATTTTATTGTTAGGAGATAAAGATATGGAATGGATAGAACGATTAAATAGTGCGGTAAATTATATCGAGGAGAATATAAAAGAAACTATTGATTTGGAAGAAGTTTCAAAGATTGCATGTTGTTCAACATATCATTTTCAAAGGATGTTTGCCTATATAGCGGATATACCATTATCGGAGTACATACGTCGCAGGAGAATGTCATTGGCAGCTGTAGATTTACAGAGTGGCAGTGAGAAAGTGATAGATATTTCACTAAGGTATGGATATGATTCACCGACAGCATTTAACAGAGCTTTTAAAAGTGTACATGGAATAGCACCATCTCAGGCAAGAAAAGAAAGTACAATATTAAAAGCATTTCCTCCTATCAGCTTCAAAATAACAATAAAAGGAGATAGTGAAATGAATTACAGAATTGAAAAGAAAGAAGCATTTAGAATTGTGGGTGTTTCAGAACCATTAGAAACAGAGATTGAGAAAAACTTTGGAATAGTACCTCAAATGTGGGTTACAGCTGCAATGAATGGAACAATACCAAGACTTGCTGCCATGATGGAGGAAATACCAATGGGATTGCTAGGGGTAAGTTCCTGTAATAAATTAGATAATTGGAGATATTATATTGCAGTTGCAAGTAGTCGACCAATAGAAAATGATTTAGAAGAATACATTGTTCCTGGTTCCACGTGGGCAATTTTTTCGGGAGAAGGAAATAGTCAGTCTATGCAGGAACTAGAAAAAAGAATTGTAACTGAATGGCTTCCAACTTCAGGATATGAATATGCAAATGCACCAGATATTGAAGTATATTTAAATGCAGACCCAGAGCATATGAAGTATGAGGTGTGGATTCCAGTTTCAAAAAAGGAAAATTGAATTTATCTAAAAAGCAGCAAGAACGCTGGCACAAAAAATGTATGTGTTTGATAGAGCTTGAGAATGTGAGTGAAATAAAGCCTCTTGACTTCGAACATCAGGGCAATATGGATGATTGGCTTATTGTTGAAAAAATTGAAGATGTAGTTGTTGGTACAAGCATTCCATATAACTATGACAAATCGAAATTTTAGGTGGTGATGTTATGGCAATGTGGAATCCGTGGCGTGGATGCAATAAATATAGCGAAGGATGTAAATACTGCTATATTCATAAAGGTGATGCCAAAAGAGGAGTAGAAACAAGTACTATTGTAAAAACAGATAATTTTAATGCGCCTGTTGCAAAGAATAAAAAAGGTGAATATAAAATCAAATCGGGTCAAACCGTGTACCTATGCTTTTCTACAGACTTTCTTATTGAAGAAGCTGATGAATGGAGAGAAGAATGTTGGAAAATGATAAAAGAACGCTCAGACTTGAATTTCATTTTTCTCACAAAGAGAATTGAAAGGTTTTTACACTGTATTCCAAATGACTGGAACAATGGATACGACAATGTGACTGTTGGTTGCACTGTTGAAAATCAAGATAGAGCAGACTTTAGGCTCTCTATGTTTGCTACCTTTCCAATAAAGCATAGGAATGTAATTTGCCAGCCACTTATTGAAGAGATAAATATTGAAGAATATCTTGACAATGTTGAATTGGTTGTAGTTGGTGGTGAATCTGATAGAAATGCAAGACCACTGAATTTCAATTGGGTTTTATCTATTCGAGAGCAGTGCATAACTAAAGGAGTTCGTTTTGAGTTTAGACAATGTGGAACTCGCTTTATCAAAGATGGTAAGGAATATACACTTAATGTCAGAGATTTATGCAGTCAAGCAAGAAAAGCAAATATTGACTGTTAATTACTCGTTTAACGAGAGGATACAGGGTATGAGCATAATATGAAGTCATGTTAGTTCGCTATCTTCTTTAATGACAAATTTTCAGTAAAGCATGTAAAGCGGCTTACATCAATAGTGTAAATCTATATTTATATCTGATTTCCATGCAAAAGCTTAGAAAAAGTCTACGTTATACCTGTCACGGTGAACCGTACCATAAATGACGTAGACTTTGTTGAAGTCGTTTATATAGCTAGTTCTAGGCGGAAAATATTAGTTAAAGCGGGGACATCCATAGATTTAACTTGCATAAATCCATGGACATTCTCTGATGATGCCATTTATTGCATGAAAAATTCCTCTGCTTTTTCAACCCATTCTTCTGGATGATAGGCACTTATTTCTGAATGGTAATAACCCTTTAACTCAATTATTTTACACCTTTTCATATAAGAGTGAAATAATTCTCCGGATTGCTTGATACACTTCATCTCTTTACTTCCATACCAATAAATCGCATCTGTTTCACTATCTTTTAAACTTTCTTTTATTCTATATTGGTAATAAGTCTTAAAAATCTGATTCAAAGTTTCAGACTTTATACATGTCAAATCTCTCATATACAACTCTTCAATTTCTGCTGGTAATTGCATTCTTTTTGGAAGTAACTTTACGGACTGTCTATTAAAGGCTTTCGAAAATATATATTTACCTAACAATTTAGTTACAAATGTACTATACTTTAAAAGAAATGGCTGTGGGATACAAAGTCCACTTTCCACAATCGCTTTTCGTGCAATACTCTTTCTTCTTGATAAAAGTTCTATTGTAATCTGTCCTCCAAGAGAAACTCCACTGACTGCAAAAAGTTTACCACCACAATTATTGTCAATGTACTCGATTAATTGATCTGCAATTTTTTCTGTAGAAGTATAAGGAACATTTCTTTCTTCACCATGTCCATCTATTACAGGTAATATTACATGGTATTTATCTTGTAATAATCTAGCTTCACGTAAATAAAGCCAATAGGACCACCCAGCACCATGAATTAGCATTATATGTGGTGAATTTTTATCTCCATATTCATAAAATTTCATTTATTTTATTTCCTTTCTGGATTTATTTTAAAATATTTCATCCAACATATTTTCTATCATTTTGCTAATGATTTTCTCAATCCCTGATTCTTCTAAAATATCTTTATTTTCTACTGTGAGATTCATAACTTGAATCCAATTAATAACCGCATTTAAATCACAATTCTCTTTTTTTCTATTCACATAACGTAAATTTTTCTCCATTTCTCCTTTTACATCTGAGATTTTACGTAAACGATCCTTGGGAAGTCTCGTAATTAATGCTTGTATGTCATCGTTTTTTAAGAATCGATATACATTGTCTTCATCCTTTAAAATCATATTATAGTATAATTCACGCAGATCCTCTCGATCTAAAAATCCCTTTGATTGAATAATTCCTTCTGTCTTGTGATTTAATCTTTCATGATAAGCATTAGCTAGTTCATATACAAGCATTTCTTTCGAATTAAAAAAATTGTAGAATGTACCTTGTGCGATTCCCACTCTCTTTGTAAGTTCTTCAATACTCATTTTTTTCATTCCATTATATTTGATCAGTTCCAACCCTGTAGCCATAAGTTTCTCTCTTATTTCTTTTCTCTTTTCTTCTGAATATACCTTTGGCAATTTCTCATCCCCTATTTATCTACTGACTATCTGTTCTAATACTCCTGTTTTTATATGAATAAAAAGTAAAATTATTCATTAATTCATTTCCATATTATACCTAAGATATCATTTTGTCAATATATTTATGGGGACTATAACTTAACTTCTTGCCATTCCAATGGAATCAGAGCTGATTGTGCAGAAGATTATGTATTAACAAAGATGTAATAGTCCCGCTTGAGAGAGAGATTGTAAGGATTCCAAAATGGGGAAATCAACAATTAATATGAAATATGATGAAAAAGTAAACAGACCAAGGGTTTTATTATGAAGAAATGTAAGCTTTATTGAAGAGATGCTAAGTTCAATTTCTATGCTTGGAATACAAAAAACAAAAATTAGGTCTTTACGTATCCTTAATAGTTAAATAAATACCTAATTGTGATTTAATTTATTTGTCACACATCTAGATTATAAGAATACATATACTTCTAATGAATACCCATTTAGTGAATGCCTTTAAGTTTATTTGCATACTCAATTGCATAAGGAAAAAAGTTTTTAAAATCAAGTTCTAAACTTTCATAATTCCTAATCAACTCATCTATTGGGTTCAGTAGAGGGTGCTTTGATTTAGAAAATCTCCATGAAATTCTCTCTAATGATTTTTTTATACCATTTATCTCCCTATAGGAAACAAGCCAGTTTTCCTCTATCA
Source organism: Clostridium nitrophenolicum (assembly GCF_055391695.1). NCBI lineage: Bacteria > Bacillati > Bacillota > Clostridia > Eubacteriales > Clostridiaceae > Clostridium > Clostridium nitrophenolicum. The sequence continues at coordinate 2,201,273 of NZ_AP042469.1, read as the reverse complement.
TGAAAGGCATCCTTGTTGTTAACTTTTCTGGTAAACAATAAGAAAATCTTTTAAGTATTCTATAAAAATTATCAGCATATTCTTCTAAGGGTATTGAAGAATACTCGGACCAGTTCTTAGCTAAGAAGTGATCATAGAACATATCAATCAATACCCCTGCAAATCTCCTGTTCAAGCTTGAAATTCTTTTTTTGCTCTCTAGAAAAATTGGATTTGAGTCAGTAAAGCTATCAAGTTTTCTATGCATAAAAATACCACTTTTTATAGAATACTCAAAGTTATTTTCCAAAGATTTATTTACAAAATCACCAAGAAAATTACCAAGCATACTTTCATCATTGTTGTCTGAGAGATATATGTGCGCTAAATAATTCATTTGTTCTCCTCACTATATAAATCAGATCATATTAAAATTCTTCGATTGTGTTTATTATATCATTTTTACCCTTTGTTTGTTCAAGCTCACATGTACGCTTCCTAAATTAACAAGCCGCATAGTAATTTGGTAAACTATGCAGCTCTTTATTATTAAACTGTTGTCTTTTCTATTAAAATAGCCCTTGCCGGTGCTGCTTCTACACCACTGATTTTAAGAGGGAGAGCACATAGCTCATATTCTCCTTCATTAATATGTTTAAGTCTAAGACCTTCAATAATTGTTATGCCACTACCAAGGAGAATCTTATGTGTGTCGTGACCTTCTTGGTTTCTCTCTATACCCAGAGAATCTATCCCAACACCTTTTATCCTTTGGTCTCTTAGATACATAGCCCCACTGTCCTCAAGGTAAACAAATTCAAAGTCAAAATCTTCTCTATAGGAATTTTTAGTTTTCAATATGATAAAATCATTCGCATTTATTTCTTTAGTAGCTAACTCATCTGCAGTAATCCTATCTTCTACTTTTGTAAAGTCCAAAACCTTGCAGTTTGTAATAGTTGATTCTATATTAAACTCATCCATATTTGAACCATCTTCTATCATATGAAGAGGTGCATCTATATGAGTTCCCGTATGCATATCCATCTTTATATTTGATTCATAGGCGCTGCTGTTCGAAAAATCCTGCATAACAGTAATAACAGGCCTTTTTATATCCTTATTTTTATATACTGGCATTTCAAAATTTATATCCATTGATATATCATATAACTTCATTTAATTCTCCTTTCTATATGTTCCACCAATTTCGTCCATCTTTTTTTAGTAAATCATCTGCTTCATCAGGTCCCCAAGTACCTGAATTATAAATAGGTAAATCACTCTGAATATTTTTCCATACCTTAGATATGGCATCAACAAACCTCCAGGAATATTCCACCTCATCCCATCTTGTAAATAGGGTTGAGTCCCCTTTCATTACATCGAAAATGAGCCTTTCATAGGCTTCCGGCGAATTGTTCTCAAGATTACAGTTCTGACAGAAGTCCATTTGAATAGGTATTATTTCATTCTCTACTCCAGGCTTCTTACCATTCATCTGAAAGTAAACCCCTTCACAAGGTTGAATTCTTATAACTAATAGGTTTGGCTCTAAATAATCAAATTCTTTGAAATATAACACTTTATGCAAAGACTTAAATTGTACAACAATTTCAGTTGATTTATTAGCAAGTCGCTTTCCTGTCCTTATATAAAAGGGAACTCCAGCCCATCTGTAATTTTGTATATGAAGCTTCATGGCAGCAAAAGTCTCAACATCAGAATCTTTTGCTACTTTTTCTTCTTCACTATATGCTAAAACTTCATTAGTACCAATTATACCTTTTCCGTATTGGCCTCTTACCATGTTTTCCTTAATATATTCCGGAGTTACACTTTCAATAGATTTGAGCACCTTCACCTTCTCATCTCTGATGTTTTCAGTATTGAGACTGGCAGGAGGCTCCATAGCTATCAGTGAAAAGAGCTGAAACATATGGTTTTGTACCATATCTTTAAGTGCTCCTGAGGATTCATAGTAGCCTCCTCTATTTTCAACTCCTACAATTTCGCTTGAGGAAATTTGAATATTATCAATATACTTGCTGTTCCAGAGAGATTCGTATACTACATTAGCGAATCTTATAACCATTATATTCTGTATCATTTCTTTTCCAAGATAATGATCTATTCTATAAATGTTTTCTTCACTAAAGGCTAAAGTTATCTTTTCATTTAGATAAGCAGCTGATTGTAGGTCTCTCCCAAAAGGTTTCTCGATTACTATTCTCCTATGACTATTTCCCTTGGCATTCATACCATAAAGCTTTAATTTATCAACTATTGGTTCGAAGTGCTCAGGAGAAACAGCAAGATAGTAAATTCTATTTCCATTTGTTTTATATTTCTCATCAAGATTTTTCAATACATTATTGAGTCTTATATATCCATGGTTATCCTGAAAGTCAAATTCTAAATAATATATCCTACTTTCAATGTCCTGCCATATTTCTTCTTCCATAGGGAACCTAGAGTATTTTTCTACTGATTGTTTGACCTGATTTCTATATTCTTCATCAGCTAAAATTCTTCTTCCTATAGAAACAACAGCAAAATCCTCCGGCAACATTTGCTGGTATGCAAGATTATATAAAGCTGGCATAAGCTTTCTATGGGTTAAGTCTCCGGTTCCACCAAATATAACCACAATGCATGACAGATCCACATTTTGATTCAAATTTATTCCTCCTTTTAGTCTGTACACTGAGTAGTTTAACCCACTCGCTCCCGCTCGCAGGTTGCCCGTTAAAGGTCATTTAGACCTTTGTCTTGCGACCACGGGGCAGCCTAATCTCACTCGCTTCCGCTCGCAGGTTGCCCGTTAAAGGTCATTTAGACCTTTGTCTTGCGACCACAGGGCAGCCTAATCTCACTCGCTCCCGCTCGCAGGCTGCCCGTTAAAGGTCATTTAGACCTTTAACCTCGCTACATAAGGAGGGCACTATTCACTTTTCTTGGTTGCGTGTCCTCCAAATTCATTCCTTAGTGCAGCTACAACTTTTCCTGTGAAAGTATCTTCTTGTTCTGATCTGTACCTCATAAGCAATGATTGTGTTATAACTGCTGCTGGTACTTTAAGCTCCAATGCTTCTTGAACAGTCCATAAACCTTCGCCGGATGAATACATAACGCCCTTAATTGCATCTAACTGAGGATCTTTTCTAAAAGCATTCTCGGTTAATTCCATAAGCCATCCTCTAATAACAGATCCATGATTCCAGACTTTTGCAACCTTTTCAAAGTCCAAGCTAAATTGAGATTTTTCTAATATTTCAAAGCCCTCTCCTATAGCCTGCATCATACCATATTCGATACCATTATGGACCATCTTTACGAAATGCCCTGAACCATTTGCTCCTGTATGCAAATATCCATTTTCAATACTTATATCTTTTATAAAGGGTTCAAGAAATTCAAAGACTTCAGTTTCAGCTCCTATCATAGTGCAGGCCCCATTTCTAGCACCCTCAATTCCTCCACTAGTGCCTATGTCAACAAAATCTATTTCTTTACTCTTAAGATAATTATATCGTCTTAATGTATCCTTATAGTTAGAGTTACCTCCATCTATTATTATGTCCTGTTTACTTAATAGAGGAACTAGCTTGTCAATCGTTTCATCTACAGAATTGCCCGCAGGTACCATCAACCATATGACTCTTCTTCCTTCTAATTTCTTGACTAGTTCCTCAATGCTATATGCTCCAATTAGCCCTTCCTTTTCTGCTTCTTTTACCTTTTCCAAGGTTCTATTGAAAACTACCACATGGTGGCCATGTTCTCTTGCATTTAAAGCTAAATTATAGCCCATTCTTCCGAGTCCAATTATTCCTAATTTCATCTTTATCCTCCTAACACAAAAGAATTAATAAGAAGTGTTTTTATCTAGTAGGCACTTTTTTTATATGAAGTATAAAAAATTATACTCTTATAAGAAATATTTTAGTACATAACATGATGTATTATTCTTATTTTATGAACAAAAGTAATAAACAATTGTATCAATATGTTATACACAGGTAGAAAATAAATTAGCCTATATCTCAAATTACCATGTAAAGTAAGATATAGGCTTTATTTTAAAGGAAGAATACCTTGGAAGAAGTATGCTTCTTTCTATTCTAACAAACTGCCAAAAAATATGTCCATAATGCTGTACTCAGCTATTCTGGCTTTTCAATAAGACTTATTTTTAGCTTATATGGTTCTGTAAACATATCGTATGTAGAATTCTCAATTATACAATGTTTAACAGTAAACAAAAATCCATTGTTAACAGGATAATCTACTTGCTTGCTATTCAGTATTACAAGTATTTCATCATTAGTTAATTCCTTCTCCATATTATTATCTGTAAGTACTTCTCCACTTACATCTTTATATTCAAATACCACTTTCATAGCTTTTTCTCCTCTAAAAATTACTTTTATCTTTATTATAATTCGTAATGCAGAATATAGACTTTATAGAATTACTAAGACTTTCCTCTAAATTCAGTACCGCATTTTTTACAGGTAATAACCATCTTCCCCTTCTTTCTAGGAACTCTAAGCTTTTGAGAACATTTTGGACATTTAAATATTTTATAATCACGAAATTCCGAAACTGAATATTTATATCTATAGAATTTTTGCTTTATAGTAAAAAGACATTCTTCAAATACTACTAACTCTCTATGCCTTTTATATTTATTCTTTGAAAAGATTCTCCAGGTTCCATAAATAATTAGAGCATATCCTAACATAATAGTATATCTACTAATTGAAAGTATACATCCTGTAACAATCAAATACTTAGAAAACCTATCAAATCCATTTGAATCTCTTAAATAGTATGCAATTTTGTATAAATAATTTCTAAAGTTCAATTAAATGCTCCTCCCTTTATAATTATTGAGAATTAATTTATATATTGCTAAATTTCCATGAATACAGGTTAGTATATAGAGTATGTATCTACAACAAGTATTATATCAATTTTTAGGAACGAAACAAGTGGCACCTTCATATATTGATAAAAGAAAGGATGTGATTAGTTGAGTTACTATACTTATTATAAATCACCTTACCCAATCTACCCCTACTTATATAATCCCCCATATTATGGTGCCCGAACAGCTTATCCAATGAACAACTATTGTCCTTATTGTAATTATATGCCTTCATCCTTTCCTTATTTCGAAGGCAATAGGCAAAATGTAACATCTATCATTCTGTGGCATAACAGTTCCACTAACGAGACCCAATTCTGGTATATGGACGGCAATAAAGTTGCTCGGAGGGGAACGGTCCTCGGAGAGGACGGCAAGCCAGTCTACATTGGTCCGCCATGGAACATAGTTGGAATGGGCAATATGGATGATGGTGGGCAGCCAGATATAGTTTGGTACAACAGTTCTACCGGTGAGATTCAAATTTGGTTTATGAATGGTCATAGGCTTGTTCGTCGGGGAACAGTGCTCGGTGAAGATGGCAGACCAGCTTACATTGGCCCGCCTTGGAGCATCGCTGCGATCGCCGATAGGAAGATCATTTGGCACAACAATTCTACTAACGAGACCCAAATTTGGTTCATGGATGGTAATAGAGTTACTCGTCGAGGAACGGTGCTCGGTGAAGATGGCAGACCAGCCTACGTTGGGCCGCCTTGGAGCATTGTTGCATCCGACTATTCACATATCGTTTGGCACAACAGTTCTACCAATGAGACTCAATTTTGGTACATGGAGAATAATAAAGTCGCTCGTCGTGGAACAGTGCTTTGGGAAGACGGCAGACGACCAGCTTACGTTGGACCGCCTTGGAGCATCGTTGGAGTCATTCAAGAGATTGGGGATACGCCAAACATTATTTGGTATAACAGTTCCACCGGTGAGACCCAATTTTGGCTTATGGATGGTAATAGGATTAATCGTCGGGAAACAGTGCTCGGGGAAGACGGCAGACCAGCCTACGTTGGACCGCCTTTTAGCATCGTTGGAGTTGGCACTCCATATATTCCCGTAGAGCCTGGCACACCGAAGTAACAGATTCTAGGATCGGATATACCTATGAAGTAACTGGGAAAATAGTTGTTTTTAATGAAATGGAGATACAACCATCCCCTTTATATTATTGATTATATTATTGCTTCTTAATCCTATTGAACTAATCCAATAAAAACGAATATTGCAAAATTACCCTCAGTCTTAAGAATTCCATTAGAAGTTGATGTCCTTTGTCTGTTTTTGAACACTTCATTTGTAAATTCCCCCATTTTGCGTTGAAGAGGAACAAAATCATTTAATCAAAAATATAGCACTACCATTGCTTATATGATAGTGCTAACTTTCTATTTGTATCACATTTAGGTCTAATGTTTTCCAGTTATAAATTCATATGTAAAACTTACATTAGAACTCAAAATGCGATGTATCTCCTGGATTTCACTGTTAATATCTTTGGATTTAAAAAGTAACATGGATATTGCTTCCCATAGAAAAATCCATCCCCCTATATTTACTCCTTCTAAGACTGTACTTAATAACACGCTTTTTTTAATAAATATAGTTTCTAAATCAAAACCTACGCTAAGCAGCAAGACGGATGTCAGCACATATATAACTGTATCTATATTAGAAGACTTTAATTCAGACCTCTTAGTTTTAAGTCTCCTTAAGCAGCACCTTTGTAGAGCATGCATTATGGATTCTTCCATTACTTTATTCTTTTTTTCTCCGGTAATATGAAAACTTATACCTGTACTATTTTTACTTGGAATATTAGCAAAACTATCCTTTAAATATAACTGTATATTTTTATTAATATTTCTTAGTTTTAGTGGAGAGTCATCCAGGTTATCAAAAATATCATTATACTTATGAATCTTAAGGTTAATTATATAATTTAGAGTCCTCTTATTAATATTATCTACTCCATTAAAATAATTTTCCACCCTCATTATTAAAACAATTCTCCTAACTCAGAATCATAATATCCTTATAATCTTATATGATGACAACTCTTTTTTTATGTAAATTTTTATATTAACTTATCTTCTTTTAATAAATTAAACAGTGTTGGGTTAAAGTTAAATTCTTCAATTAAAGCTTTTACCTCAGCTAAAGCTTTCTCTCTCTTATCTTTAGATACATTCCCTTTTGCCGCTCTAATTAATATATTCTTAGGTGAATGTTCTATATCTATAAATTCTAGAAGTTGAGTTTTGTAACCTAAAGCTTCTAGTAAATTAGCTCTAACAGCATCGGTCATAAGTGCTGCTACTCTTTCCTGTACTATTCCATACCTTGTCAATATAGAAAGTGCTTCTGTTTTCATTTGGTCATTGAACTCATGCTGACAGCAAGGAACAGAGAAAATCATTTTACTATTCCACTTTATTGCATTATATAAAGCATAATCCGTTGCTGTATCACAGGCATGTAGTGTAATTACCATATCAACTTTGTTATTATACTTGAATCCATTTATATCGCCAATTTCAAAATGTAAATTTTCATAATTATATTTTTTAGCTATCTCATTACAGTTTTTAATGACATCCTCTTTAAGATCCAGTCCTATCATTTTAACATCAATTTTTTTAATCTCAACAAAATAATAATACATTATAAAGGTTAAGTAGGATTTTCCACATCCGAAATCTAAAATCGTAAGTTCCTTGAAGTCGTTTTTCTTAACTTCATCATCTATAATTTCTATAAATCTATTTATTTGTTTATACTTATCATATTTTGAATTAACTACTTTACCTTCTTTTGTAAAAACACCTAAATCTATAAGAGGTTCAATAATCATTCCCTCTTTAAGGATGTAGTTTTTTTCTTTATTATGACTTTTATTTGCCATCTTTGTATTGTCGCTTTTCTTTTTCCCTAAGAAGACTTTTCCTTTTTTAGATATTTTCAAATCAAATATATGTATATTAGACCAAGCAGAAAGCTGTTTAAAGTTTCCCTGTAAGTACTCAATTAGTTTTTCTTCTAATATATTTACTTCAATATTTTCATGAAAAACTTGTTTATCAGTGAATTTTTCTATCTGATAATATTGTTTACCCTTGTTCTCCTTGGCAATAAAGGTTATTTTGTTATATTTAACGTCTTTATTCTCTTTATTGCTGATAACTACTTTTATAATTTCTTCTTGTGTTATTTCGTTAATTGCTTTCTTTAATTCATCCATATCTTATCTTTAGTGAAAGAGTGTATTGCAAGTACCAAACTCCCACTAAATCTATCCTCCTTTCATTTTATACACTTTTATGTATCTAATAGCTTATTGATTCGCTTTATGAGAAAAATGCGTATTAATTAATCCACCAGCTTATGCTTCGTTTATTTTCTTTTTATTCAAAAAACAAAAATCACAGCATTTACTTCCTGTGCCCAACGTTCCTGTTCGAATAAACTTTACTTTTTTCATTGAATCATAAATTACATGGTCTACACTACAGAAAATTTTGCAAAATTCAAGACAATCGTTCTCTACACAAGCATCATACCAGAGACATTTGGTTATGTTATATTCTACTGATGTACTGTCATTTTTTATGACTTCCGTTACTCAGTTATCACTCTTATTAACCGTACCAACCATTATACTCCTAAACATATAAAAGTATCAAGGTATGAATTCAAGCGCTGAATACTGTTTATTGAGTTTCGGTCCCACAATAGTAAGCATGTACTTTTCAACCGTATCATATGCTTTTTTCTGTTCACCTAATTCCTCTTGCAATACCTTATACAATGCAACCTTTGGAAAAATTATTTTTGTCAATGTTATCTTCTGATTATTACTTTTTCCTGTAGTCAACTCAAGTATTATTTGTAATTTCCTCTGTTGTAAATCATAAATTTTATTACCTAAACTCTGGCCAAATTCATTTATCAAAAATTGTTACATAATGCTTCTCCGCTCTTTCACAATTATTAAATAACCATTATTTCATAAAATCTTACAGTTGTAACTTAATCTAATTTTGCCCACTTGTCCAAAAAGTTTACGGTTTCCTTCCAGCAATTAACATTTGTTTTTCCAAAGCTATCTACATCCTCTGGATATTTATTTGAAGGATATATAGACTGATAAGGTACTGTTAGCATATGCCCAGATTTTTCGTAAGTAATATGCTTATATTCATATTTTAAATGAGCTTTTCTCAGCAATTATACAATTGTTTCACAGTGAATTTTAGAAGGCCAAATTTCATCTTTCAAAGATGAAACCATGAGAATTGGACCATTTATCTTCTCTACTGGAATTATAGCTTCGTAAGTATTTCCTTTCTCAAGGAGCTTGTTGTACATCCAAGCTATTGCTCCTTTATCTCTTAACATCATTTTTATAAGTGTCCTAATCAAAATAGAAAAACTAAATTTTATATAAGGGATTTCTTTTCCTTTATACATCCATGATGAATGTTTAGAAGGAAACTTATTAGCTTTTAAGCCTTCATAAACATAACAGCTTGGCGTATTAGCAATAACGCAGCTTATGTCTTTAAACATAGATGCAGCAAGCAAAACCATTTCTCCACCTTTAGATCTACCATAAATTCCAATCTTATTTTTAGTCACAGTAGCTTGTTTTTTTAGCCATTTTATTGCATTCTCAACACATTCAAGCTCTATGCAGCTTAGACTTTCATTAGTTCCTTCAAGAGCAAAGTAACATACGGCTAATGCTGAATATCCATGCATTGCAAAGAGTTCAGCAATTGCCTGTGCTTTTTCAATTCTACCATCACTTCCACTTAAAACAATTACTGCTGGCTTAGGAGTATTGTCTTTTGAAGTAAAGTATCTTGCTAAAAGTTTGTCTTCTACTACATTCACACTTCTAATATTTTCATCACAATAAATCCTTTTATGTGTTTTTGATGCAATAACTACACCATTACTCTCTACCTGAAAAGTAATGGTGTAGTTTCTATTTTCTCTAATATCACTTAATCTTGTAGGTACATTAGCTTTTTGATTTTCTTTCACACTCATGGAATAGAAAAGTCCCATTTTATCTATATTTTTATATGTTCCTTCAATAGGCTTAGCATTTTCTAGATCTATATTTCCATTTTCATCTGCTGCAAAAACTGCATAAGATTCCCACTTTGCTTTATCTCCTACATCAAATATAGAAGCATTTATACAATAATAATCATCACTTAAAGCACGAATTGTTACTTTTTCATTTTTTAAAAGACCGCTTATTTTTATGTTTACAGATTCATCTGCTTTTGATACTTCCGGTACAATACTCATTGTACAATTATTTTTCATTACTTTCTCCCCCTATATTAACTCTTTCTCCATAGCCAGTCCAATTACTTCCATCGTAATTCGCTATTTTCTTTAACAACTCCCATAGGTTTTCTAGTTCCTTTTCCTCAAAATTGCCAAACATATTTTTCAGAAATTCATTTCCTTTTTCGTAATACTCTTCCATGATTTCTCTACATTCTTTGGTTATTTTAATATTTATGGCACGTTTATCTTTTTCGTTTTTCTCCAAAAACACATAGTTCTTTTTTTGTAAACTATCAATAATGTGTTTTACATTCTGTTTTGTGCATCCCATCTTATCTGCTATCTGGCTGTATGATGCATTGTCTTCTGGTAAATGTAAAATTGTCAAAAGTACCATCCACTGACGTACAGTTATTCTTTCATCCATCTTATCACCTTGTACTTGAATCTTATTTGACAAATAAAAAATTTTGGTGAATTATTTCCCTGTAGCTTAGGAGGTGGTATTGGATATGCTAGAATTATTTATAAAAAGTTTTACTACTATTTATATTGTTAAGTTAGTTTTAAAACATAATCTTTTTATATATCAACTTAAAATTAATATCAAGTTGCTTGGTCTTAATATAGAAGTTAAAAGCAAAGAAAAAAGTGCCCCATCCTCACACGATTAGCACTTTTTCCTTAAATTAATTTCTCATTAATTTATCCAATAGCCCTAAAACAAAATAAGCACTCTGTGAAAGTGACTAGCACCAAATATAAAATTTGGGCTATCTACTTTTGTTCTAAGGATGCTTAGTGTTACCAGCACTAAGCATTTCTTATTTATATTATATCAAACTTTTTATAAAAATAAACTAATTTTTTAAATACGTTTTATTTAATTCTATAACTTATCTTTTAAGACTTCCTTCAATAGCAAAACAAATTGTTAACAATTTTCTGCTTACATCTCCCGAGGATGCTAATGAGCGTAGCGAGTTTGCTACATTTAGAAAAAGGCTATGTGACACTTTGTGTTAACTCCAAAATGCCTATAGCATTTTAATTAAAAGTTCTGCTTTTCCTTCTTCTCTACCTTTTTCTATCCCCTCTTGTATTAGACTTTTACCAAGTTCAGTCATTCTTAATTCCTCCTTTAACTTTTCTAGATCTTTTCCACTCAAAAATTTATTTGCAAAAGCATATAATATTGACTCTACATCATACTTATAATCTTTATTTACATCTTTTACTATACTAATAGCATTAAGTATTTTGTCTACTATACTTATATTTCCACCCATTATAGGTGTAAATGTTAAAGATATTATATCTTGCTTTGTAATTTCCATTCCAGATTTTATTTTCTCTACAATATCATTATATATCTTATCTCCATCTCTATCAGCCATAGATATTGAATTTACTTTATATTCATTTATTCCTGTTCTTAAAGTATTTTCTGGATTTTTGATATTACCTGAATAAACAACATAGGTCAATACATCTTTACCAGTATGATGGCTTAACACTGCTTCATAAGCTCTAAACCGTCTTAAATCTACCTCTCCTTTATTAGTTGTTTGAAATTCAAAATGTATAAAAGTATCATCTTCCATTACATAAATATCATGTGGAACGCACTTTTTAAGATTTTCACAATTAGCTAGTTTACTTTAGAATTTAGTTGACATAATATTGATATTGTAAACAATAAAAGATTTTAATGCCAAATAAAGATATAAAAAAGCAGATGCCGCCTTCGACAATCTGCCATGCTATCTTTTTAAACTCTATTATTATAACTGGAATTCAAACGATAAAACTTCTTTAAAACTAATAAAGTTATATTAGTATCCTTGCAATTTCCCCTTAATAAATCTTTAATATTATGTTTTACATGTTTTTTCCCGAATCTATTCACAAATAAATATTTTTCGTTACTAGGAATTTCCTTTAAATACTGAATTAAAGGTATCATTATAGGTTGAGGTATATATACTTCTTTGCCCTCTTCAATTATAATAACTTTTTTATCTATGTTTACATTTTCTCTTTTAATATCCAAGATTTCAATTTCATTAAATCCAGCATAAGCTATAAGCATTAGAATTATTGAGACTTTAATTTTTCCTTTTGATAACAAATCTTCTAAAAAATTTTCTATATATTTTTTATCTACTAGACATTTATTTTCATTTTTCAATCTTTCCACTTCTAAACTAGGTATTCGTCTGTGTCCCCAATAGTCTTTATAACTTTTAATTTTATTATCATTACACCATTTAACTATAGTTGCAGGAGTTACTTCAACTAATTCTGCAAACTGTTTAACTGTAAGCATTTCTTTTATTTTTTTATTTGTATAGTCCTTTTTTTTAGTTGAGTAGCCGCATATCTCATCTATTTCTTTTTCGCTGTATCCTTGAGATTTAAGTTTTGACATATAAAAGCTTCTCAAAGTATTTATGGTTATATTAAAGTCAGAAAGATTCTTTCTAAGTATCCAGTGTATTCCTGCACTAGTGTATTTTATATTTCTTTCATTTATAAATAAATAATCTTTTATTATCTCTTCATCTTTTAAATATAATTTCAAAGAATTTTCTACTGATGAATTCATTGGTATATCTCTTGTATATTTGCCACTGATATGAATTTTTCTATTATCAAAATCTATATGTTTTAACTGAAGTTCAACTACTTCGCTAGTTCTTAAGCCTGCATAAGCTATAAAACAGAGAATTGTAGAATTTTTAATACTGTCATTTGAACAAACTTCCATAAGTAAAGCTTCAACATCTCTTTCATTTATTTTTATCTTTTCAACCTTTTTCTTAGGAATTTTTATTATTAGATTATTAGTAGCAACCATAGTTTCTTGTATTCCTTCATCTATAAGAAACTTATTATAGGATACTATAAATTTAATATAGCTATTCACAGAGCTTGTACTATACTTTGATGATAAATATTGTATATATTGTGTCACTGTACTTTTCTCCAGCTTAATATTATCCAAAGACCTTTTCATTTCTTTCTGATGCCAATACATAAATTTCTTAAGGTAGTATATATATAAGTTTTGAGTATTATCACTATATCCCTGCTTCAATAAATAACTATTATACTTAATTATTAAACTCATTATTTCCTCACATTATTAAATCTCTATTCAAATATTCTTTTAGTTTAATTATACCAAATTTTACTCAACTATAAATATTGATATAATTTTCAGGTTTTATGCAAATATTTGTTCTTATTTTAATCATAATCAAAACATTACATCAATTACTCCGCACTTACAACAGCCTGTAATCTTCTCATCCCTTGAAAATAAATCTCTCCCTCTAATTAAATACAACTATTACAAAAAAACAAAAATGTATATTTTATAATAAAAAATAAAGGTTTCAAAAGTAAAAATTACTACTCTACCTATTTTATAAAAGTTGTAATACTGTAATGTTTACAATTCATTAACACTTTTTTCTTTCCCATTTTCTTTAACTTTCCATATATATTAAGTGTAATCTAAACTAAGGCTAAGGTCGGTGAATTACCATGGTAAATAACAAGAATATATCACAATACTATTACAGAAATGAGGATGGCATTGTAGTTTACAAAATCGAAAGCTGTAAGTGGTTACAAGACGGAAACCTAAAGAAAAGCTTTCGATGCTACAGCAAAGATAAGAAAGGCGAATGGATCAATGATTTTAAAAGCATAGAGCCGGTTCTTTATATGCTCCCATCTGTAATAAAAAGTATAAAAAACAATGAAACTATTATATATGTGGAAGATGAAAAGTCTGCAGATGCACTAAAGAACATGGGCTTTACTGCAACTACAACCTTTGGTGGCCTTAAAAGTTTTAATAAATTCAGCAAAAACTATGCTCAGCAAATAAAAAGAGCTAACCTTATAATTTTCCCGAATAATAGTAATCATAGCAATCAATATTCCAAAACTGTATATAACAGTTTTAAAAGCTGCTGCAAAAGCATAGGAATTATTAATTTGCCTGATTTAAAGGAAAATATGAGTATTGCAGAGTGGATTAATAATGGTGTAACACCAGAACTTATAGAGAATCTAATAACAGGAGCAGATGTAATTGAAAAAAATACAAATTACAACTCTCCTATTCATATAGAAGATGGCTGCTATTACAAGAACTACAAAGGCAGAAAAATCTTTATTACAAACTTTATAATAGAAGCTAAATACATAATTATATCTCCTTATGAAGAACTGATAAAATGTGAACTAAAACTGTGTAACAGCAATCATGTTGTAGAAAGGACTTTTACTCCACAGGATTTTAATGATGCACTGTCCTTTAAAAAAGCAGTTAATAGTTTTGCCTTAGTTTTCAATGGTTCAAATTCAGACCTGCAGCATATAAAGGCAAAGATATCCTCAGATACAACTAACATTATAAACGGTGTATCCTATGAAGGCTTTCATAAGCTAAATAAAAAGTGGTTCTTTGTTGACAACGATAGTACTGTAGGTGAGGATCTTTATTTTAATTCTTCAGCTATAGTTCTTGAAGATTTCAGGGAAGCTCACAGTAATTTATTAGAATTTTCCTGTATTACAAAAGAAGAATTACAAATTCTAGCTCCTTCTCTTTTTAGCTTTAATGATTTATCTGTAACTGCTACTTTAATTCCATATCTTTGCGGCTTATTTTTAAAGGGTAAGCTTGAACATATTGGTATAAAATACAACCATCTTTTAATAGAAGGTCAAAGCGGCAGTGGAAAGAGCCAGACTCTAGAGAATATAGCAGCTCCTCTTCTTGGATATAGAGGAAACATTCTAGATGCCAGCACCTGCACCAACTTTGCCTTTACCAAGCTTGCAAGCAGCAGCAACTTTCTTCCTTTGATTATTGATGAATATAAGCCCAAGAAGATTGGAACCTACAGAGTTAATCTCATTTCAAATATAATGAGAAACTCTTATGATGCACACAAAACTATCAAGGGAACTCAAAACCTTGGTAAAAATATTGAATTCACACCCCGTTCTTCTGTAATACTCTGCGGTGAAATGGGTATTACAGAAACCGCTAATATTGAAAGAAGTCTTAAAATATTTTTATCTACCTCTAACCTAAACAAAAATACTAAAAATCACTTCACTAATCTTAAAGAAAACAGCCTGTTATTATCCAAACTTGGAAACAGCTTATTGATGGGAGGATTAAAAATGAGTGAAGAAAATCTAAAAGCTACTTATGATATGTTTTTCAAGAAATTCTCTGGGAACAATGTACATAATGAGAGAATAAAACAATCTATAACAAATGCTCTTTTAGGATTAGCTCTTCTTTTAGAAATATTTGAAAATTTAGGACTTAACTTTAAAGAAGCTTCTGGTTACTCCTCTAAAGATATAGAAACCGCACTTAAAGCTTCTGTAATAAAAGAACTTTTAGAAGATAACACCAAAAGTAAAAGTGTGGTGGATATCAGCCTTGAAGCCTTCAATAGAATGGCTGCGAATGGTGATCTAGTACGGGGTGCTGATTATGACTGCACAAAGGATTCTGATGGTAATAAGGTACTTAGATTAAACTACACTGTTTTCTATGATAGATTTCTAAAGTACTGCAAAGACCACAATCTGGACATAGAAGTTCTGACCCTTGGAAGCTTTAAAAAGCAGATAAGCAAGATGAGCTACTGTAAGTTTTATAACAAGCCTACCTGTTTTCATGTTGCTAATACTTTTAATGGTATCAAAAAGACCTTTAGGGCTGCAGTTCTAGTTGTGGACAAGCTGAAGGAAAATAACATAGATGTGGATTTTATGATAGAATAATAAATAATTAGGAAGCCATTCAAATTTATGCGTGGCTTCCTAATTATTTGTTTTGAATCAAAAAAAATTCATCTCATTTAAATATTTCTTTAACTTTACAAGGGCCTTTTTCTTTCTATCTACTGCTGTTCTATAACTTACTTCTTTGAAGCCTGCATAATCCTTTAAATTTCTATTATTAAAATAATACCAATAAATAATCTCCTTTTCTTTTTCATTAAGCTTTTTTAAAGCTGCACTAAGGATAACTTTTTCTTCCTTTTTTATGCTATCTTCTTCTATATTAAAATCGCAGGCCAAAATATCTATAAGCTCACAGCCTTCCTTATTTAAACTATGAAGACTGCAGCACCTTGCTTCTTTTACATTGCTTCTTATAAGTAAATATAACTCTCTTCTAATAGTATTAAATACATAGGTTGTAAAAGCATTGCTTCTTTCAGTATCATACCTATTTATAGCCTTAATTATAGAGGCCTGTCCTATTGCTATTAAATCTTGTATATCATAGCCCTTTACATAAATGCTTCTAGCAGTTTTTATCACAAAAGGCGTATATTTCTTTATTATTTCTTCAATAGCTTCTTTATCCCCTTGTTTTGCCTCTAGAATTATTTCATTTATTTTTATGTTATCCATTATTAAATCCCCCCGTTTTTAAAATAATCCTAAGTTTGTATACAATTCACCTAATATATATACAATTTGAGGGGATGTAGGCAGTGGAATTTTGAAATTTTCTATAAAACAAAAATGTGGTGAAATTCACCACATATTACTGAACTTTTTTATTCCCTATTTTCTTCAAAAATTAATGTCCTTTCATCCTCCGAGATAAACAACAGAGTTTTTCAAGCATTTTCTATAAATAATTACTTGCAAACATATTCTAATTGTCTTTCTACTAAATAGTTATTTATTTTTTTATTCCACTTTCCATATAAATCAGGTTTTTCCTCTTTAACTACAGATAAAAAAGAATCAAGTACACCAAGTTTGTTAAGACCCTTAGATAAATGTCTAGGAAAATCTCTTTCTTTAGAATAAAATTTTTTAGGGTCTATTGCCATTAGAGAACCATCCGGTTGAATCATAATATCTTTACATCTTATATCTTCTTTTAAAAAATTCAACTTATTAAACTCTTCAAACAAATTAAGTATTTTGATTGATACTTCTCTATTCAAACCATTTAATTTTATATAATTAGTTAGCGTTATTCCATTAACATAGTCTCTTATCATATAGTTTCCTAGCATACAATAAACTCGAGGAAAATATTTATTCTTGCTTATTTTCTTAAGTATTAAGTACTCTTTTTTACAGCTTTTAGGGTCAAAGCAAATTTTAATTACTTTTCCATCAGGAAGGAGATAAACTACACCATTATGACCTTTACCAAGAAATTTGCAGTCTAATAGATTAATATTAAAGTTTTTAATATAATTTTCATATATTTCCTTATTCATCTTAACTCCTTTCATAAAATATTTTATCTATATTAAGACAAATATAGGTCATTTTATTTTATAATATGAACTATGCTGGTATATTGCTACTTAGATTTATAGGAGTTAACTTTTAGATATATGTCAACACTCTGAACCTTAAAAAATCAAGTTTTTTCTCTTTACAATGTGATATACTTTTTCATAGTGAGATATTTAAGGCATTTTCAAAAAAATAACTAGTCAATCTACTAGTCTATTTTGCGTCATACTGCGTCGTCAGAACCCTTAGATAGGATCGGCTATCTGCAGAACCTTTCTCCTTGTCTGACACAAAATATCCGTCGCATCCTTGACTTGTTATTTTCTTTCAGATGCCTAAAATGCAAAAAGTAATTACTTATACCTCCAAAATTTTTTACCAAAGGAGTGCCTCTTATGAAAATGCTGCTATTCAAAATGGAAATAATAGATGCCCTAAATAATAACTATAAAATCAAGATAAGTAATGATATAGAGGATACGTTTATAGAATTTAACCCCTATAAAAAAGAGCTGAATTTTATTCATAATAGTAACTTAACTGATTGTCTTAAGGCTAACGAATATCAACTTAGAAAAATGCTTCACAATAAGCGTATAGATACTTATTATGTGGGTTTCAATGTCAAACTTATTTTAAGATATCATAAAGATGTAGCAGCTTTTAATGATAGGAGTAAAATAGTAGTTTTAGATAAACGAAACAATAATAATGATAGTTATGTTATAGATGAAGATAAAGGCGAAGAAAAAATTTATAAGATATTTTCAGATGCTTGCTATTTTGAAAATAAAAAGTATGGTGGTTTTGCGTTTATAATAGAGGATTTAGAAGGAAATT
The DNA here is from genome assembly GCF_055391695.1 of Clostridium nitrophenolicum. Taxonomy (NCBI): domain Bacteria; kingdom Bacillati; phylum Bacillota; class Clostridia; order Eubacteriales; family Clostridiaceae; genus Clostridium; species Clostridium nitrophenolicum. The sequence goes on along the minus strand of NZ_AP042469.1, from coordinate 2,182,885 downwards.
ATAAGTTACACACAGAAAAAGTTCAGGAAACAGGCAGCAGCCAAGCTGAACTTATAGCAGTTATAAAAGCTATTCAATTATTAAAGAATATCGAAAAAATAAGAATAGTAACTGACAGCCAATATGTAAGAAAAGGCCTAACAGAATGGATTCCTTGCTGGAAATTAAATGATTTTAAAACCATAAATGGCGAGTCTGTTAAAAATATTGAGAACTGGCTTCTCTTTGATACCGTCTGTAATGGGAAATATATTGAATTTCAATGGGTAAAAGGACACTCCAACCATTTTGAAAACTCTCTTTGTGATATGTATGCAAGAGATGCAGCTGAGACTTCAAGCTAGATTATGAGATTGCAGTGTCCTGTAACTGCAATCCCCTATTTTAAGTTTTTGAGGCAGTGAAATTTAAAATTTTCTACAAAACAAAAATGTGATGAATTTCACCACATTTTACTGTACCTTTTCGCTTCCTATTTGTTTTATTAATTCTAAAGCCTTATCATACAAATTTTCTATCTTCACTATAACATCATTCACTCTAGTCTCTTTAGAATTTAATACCTCTATCTTTATATTTTCCAGTTTAAAATAACCCTTAAACCTTACTATTTTCATCCCCTTTAATTTACTAAGCTTCTTCAAAATCTTATATACTTCTATTTCACTGTTGCTTTTAAAGCTCAGTTCATGTACTGCCTCCGCATTCTTTAAAAGATACATAGTAGTATAAGTTATTAGCTCCACACCATATTCTACAGGAACTATAGGTTTTAAAGAGAGTATTTCTTCTAACTCGAATCTTAAATACTCTTCTTCATCTGTCCCTCTTCCCTTTGGAATTTCAACACATTCTTTTCTCTTGTATCTTTTAATTTCTTTTATTTTCCCATAATAACGTATTCCAGCAGAATCTTCAAAGCTATATAAATAAAGAAAAATCCTATAATTTTTGTCCAATTATAGGATACACTTATTGTATGAATTTGCTTACTCCAGCTTTTCAATTTTATTTATTGCAAGGGTTGGTAGAGGCGAAGCATGGAGGGCGAAATCCACTATTAATTTAGAACTTTTTCTTTCATTCTAGATATATTAATATCTTTATCATTTTTGAAACAATCCTCTATCTCATAAATTATCTCTTTAAAATCATCATAAGTTACCATTCTATCATTAATAGTAAAAACTTTATATAACTCTTCGTAAAAGTAATCTCTATGCTTTTGAATGCCCTCATAATGTACCCTATACCAACTATGAAACTTGAGTAAATCTTTAAAGTCTATAAACACTGGTTTGGTACTATTTCCTTCATTTATAGACTCCCTAAAATATTTATTCATCCCATCTATTTGCGAATCCTTAAATTGATTACCTATAAAAATATGAGCACTCAACTCGCTATTTTTAGTACAATACCTTTTGATCTCATTTGTACTATTAAATTTATTAACATACTCTATAGCCTTCCTTTTCTCCTCGATACTTAAATTATATCCTTCATCTTTATATGTTAATTTACAATCAAAAGTAAAAGCATACCTGCATTCCTTTTTATCTCCACCTCTTACTTCAGAATATTCAAATGCTAAAACTCCCTCTGGTAATGGTTTCCCAATTTCAGCACTTCCCCACTTCTCTGATTTAAAAACTATATCTTTTAATAGAGCATAAATATCATCCTCAAAATCACTAGATAAGTATTTTTTACTTATTTTGCTTGGCTTATCTACGATGGTTGCTAAATCTTCATTTGCCAATATTGAAGCCTTTACAACTTGATAATGCAATCTCTTTTCTAAATTATCAAAAACAGAGTTTAATATTACTTTATTTTTATTTCCATCATCCTTATTTGCATATAACGTTGCAAATTGTAACATTTCAATTGTGTTAGGCGTCATTAACTTTGCTTGATTATTATCAATTCCATAATATATTATTATTGTTGGTACTAGTTTTTTTTCTATTGATTTTATTACTTTTCTAGATATAATTTTATCTGCAATAACAATATTGTATTCTCTTGTTCCTCTTAAAAATCTAATAACTTTATATCCACTAAACTTGTCTGATTTTTCAATATCAGCCTTTTTCAAATTTATAGAATTGCATAGAAAATTTACAATAAAGTTCTCTACTTTTTTATGGTTAACATTTATACTTTCATACTCCTGAATATCAAATTCATCACTTGAACAATCTGGACATTCTTTGATGTCTTCAGTACTAATATCAAACGTTGTCCCACATGATATATTTTTACATACAAATCTCTTAATTGGCTGTATTTCTATAATGTTATCATCTGTCAACATTCGAATTATTTCTTGATTATAATTTTCGACCTGCTTTGTTGTAGTACATCTCATTATTGTGTCAATTTCGTCCGCTATTCCTCTATCTAACTTATTTTTTACCCTTGTATTTAAAGGAATCCCAAATTTAGCTTTAAACTTGCTATTAATTATTTCAAAGCTACTTTTATCCAGCCCTTTATCATCAAGTTTGAATATTATACTACCATCTTTTAGCCCTACTATTCTTATTGTCCTACTTTTGTCATTAACATCTATGTGCATTTCCTTAATACAATATAGACTATCTATATCTAAAACTCTCATTTCAAATGCATGAACAACTGATGGCCATACATCCCTTTTAGGAGTATTAAAAGTTACTTCAGGTGATTTATTTAATAAGCTGCTTGAAAATACTATTTTATTAACATAGAAGTTTGACACTTCCACTTTTGTTGAATTGTTTAAGTTATAAAAAACTTCTTTAAATTCATCAGCATCATAATCATCATATACTGGACTTTCAACTTCTTCAAATTTACATCCAAAATAGTTTTCAAAATATCTTTTTAATTGTGCTCTTTCTCCAATTGTTCTAGATTTTATATGTACTATTTGTGCTGCTTCATCCAATTCAAATAATATTATATCTATATCTTTAACTCTCTTAGCCTCATCAAAGTCTGTTTTCTGAGAATCATTTTTCAATTTATATATTACATATATTCTCTTATCGTTATAAGTGCAATGCATCCTTATTTTATAATCTGTTCCAACTTTGGGTGTTTTACTCATAAAAGAACAGAGCTTTTCTAAATTATTATCTTCTGAGAACTTATCAAAATAAGTTTTTGACATCTTGTCTGTTATATATTCAACACCAGTCCCCTTAGATTGCCATTCCCATAATGCAACTATATCAAATAAATATGTATGATCTTTAATAAATATATGAAACAATTTAACTAGTGCTGTTGATTCTAAATAGTTTGAATCTTCATTATAGAAAAGATAATTATACATATCATTAACAGATTTTTTCTTTCTCTTTAAAAATATAATCAAATATATAATGTCAAAACTTCGGTTATCCTCTAGGATGGTTTTAATCATTTCTGCTTTTTCATTAATATTTAATCCTAAGATACTACATATATTTTCAACTTCCAATTCATGAAGATTGCTCAATTTCTGATTTAAAATTGCTTTTACATCCTCTTCCTCAATTATTTTAGAGTAATTGACTCCTAATTCACTCCAAAAACCTGTCCAATTTATATCTTCATTTTTGCCATCAAAAATACTATTAAAAATCATAATAGCTGCACCTCCTCTACCTATATATCCATTATACACATTTTTTTGGATATCATACAACTAATTACAAATTATGATAAATTCATCTTCTTTTGAACAAAGCAGATCATTAGAATATATTTTGCTTGAGGAAGTTTCTTTATTTTCAGCCTTATCAAAGTTATAGTTTAAATTTACCACATTAAATTCTATGGTATTTGTCCTGTCCAATACCTTCTTAACTAAATAGGAAGGTGGTTTCATCCATGTTTACTGTGCCAATTATGTATAAATTCTGTGATATATATAAATCCCCAAAACTTTCTACAGCCTCTAAATCTCCTGCAAAAACTCTCTTCTTATAATCTTGTCTGTTTTTATTTCCCCATTTACGTTATCCCTTGTTTCCATTATAGATAATATGTCACTAAAATAATATTCCACCCTAGCTAAATTCATTTCATCTAAACATACAAAGTAAGGTAGTTCTTTATGCTCTACAGCCTGTTTAATTATGTTGGTGAGTATACTAGGTTGAAAATTTCCTTCTATGTTTCTATACCCAATTAGTTCTGAAGCATCTGACTAATCCGATCTTACAGGTATTAAATTATAAGTTCCATCTTCTCTAGAAGCTCCAATAGCCTTAGCAAATAATTCTACTAATTTACTTTTGCCTGTACCTGATATTCCGTATATGATAACAAAGGGTTTAGTTTTTAAAGATAAGTAGAGATTTTTAATGATATCAGTACTATATTCATAACCTTGCGAAGCCATGTAATTATGAATGTACTCCACTACATCTTTATTTTCTGTGGTTGAGCCTTCTAATTTTGAAAGTTTTTTTGATATATATTCTTCTATTTTATCTATTTCTTGATGCTCTTTAGTAATATCATCATTTGAATCATTTATAAATGTTGATACGTTTTCTCCTAAATTTTTTTCTAGATAGTAAGTATTAAGCTTATGCTGCAAAATGTACTTTAAACTTTCTTTATCTTCCCCAGTAAACTCATCCCACAGGCGGTTATTGAATCTTAAATATTCAGCTCCATCCGATTATTCTCCCATAAAACTTCCAAGCCATAAGTACCGCTATTCTTGGATATAAGTATCTTTGCTCCTTCTACCCTACCATTTTCAGAAACTAACTTTAAAAATCGTGTTGCATTGTATTTTAATTTTCTCTTCGAGTTATATATATGCTTTGCATATCGGTATTAAACTTATTTTCTAACTCACTTATCTCAATACCTCTTATTCTCTATAAAAATGTTATAATTATTATTTTAGGATATCCCAATTATTTAAATGGTCTCTCACATCAACGGTATTCTCTCTTATCTCGGTAGCTTTATCCTCCTTAACCACAAAATATAAATGTAAAAGGCCACTTTTACCGGATCGGTTTGCTTCATTATATATATCTAATTCCTCTGGCTCATACATAAGGAAGTTCCAATTGCCTTTAGTATCAACAACAGAAAACATACATATATCTATAAATGTTCCCATGATATCATCCAAATCAACTGTATGCCATGCATGATCAACATCACCTATAGTTTTACTGATATGTGTCTTACTGTGAAAAAATTTAATAATTATAGGTCTTTTTGACTCAGAATCCGGCCTAGTTATCTTGATTCCACTTCCTTCTTTACGCGCTGCTTTTTCAACAATATAATCTGGATATTTACTTCTGATAACTTTAATTGCCTGATTCCTAGCTTGAGAACGTGTATATTCTCCTTCTTCTGAAACTTCCAAAGATTCGTCCTCCGAAATTTCTTTCTTTGAAACAATATTGCTTCTAATTTTCTCCATTTCTTCTTCTAACACCTGAACCCTGCTTAATAATTCCAAAATAATTTTATCGTAATTCATTAAATCACCTCTTTTAAGTTTATAACTAAATCATACATAAAATAATCTAATTTGTCAATGATAAAATAAGATAAAATATTTTATCTGATTTTATCATTGAACATATCAAATATATTTACTAAGCTCTTTATATAGTTTATTTTAATATAATCTACATTATCTAAGTTAACTATAAGCATAAAGTAAAGAAGATGAACCTATCATTTCCGAGATAAATTCATCTTTCTTAAACTTCATCATTAATACCCTAAAAAATCAAAATACTTATTGTATTCCTCTAATCTTCTTTTTACACTTTGCTCATCAGGATTTAGTTTTAAAGCAAAATTGAAAAACGCTCTTGCTTTTTTGTATTCCTTTATTTGATCATAAGCGTGTCCTAGCTTCTTTACTATATACAGCATACCTGGTGTTTGCTTATTTATTTCCTCTAGTATCGTTAGAGCTTCCACTTGTTCATTATTTAAGCCATAAGCACATGCGAGTTTATATCTGTAATCTAAATTCTCCGGATTTCGTTCTTTAAGTTTTTTATAGCACCCAATGGCTTCATCATATCTTTTCAATTCAAACATTACTCTTCCATTTAAATATATGAAATCATCCTCAAATGCATCTCTTCTAATGCCCTCAACCTTACTAATTTTAATATTTTTCAAAGCATCTAGACTATCGAAGAACCTACCTTGTTTATAATAAGTATATGCTCTATGATATAAGATATCTTGTGATTTGTTACCATTTTCATATTCATTTCTAAGTATCAACTCTGCATTATCGTATTCATTATTTTTATAAAAACCTATTACACCGTCAATCCAGTCTTTTTCATAAATCTCTTGTTTAATGTTTTTACTATAAGATATTAAGTTATTGTTTTCATTAAAAGTATTTTTTAAATCTCTTTTAATTTCAAATACATCTTTATATCTTTCCTCAGGATCTCTTTTAAGTAATTTCAAGATAACTTCTTCAACAGCAAGGGATATATTATCATTTATTTCTCTTGGCCTTGGATATGGAATATTATTTATTAACTGGTTTGCAGTTTCATGAGGAGTTCTGCCAGTCAAAAATTTATAGAGTAATACCCCTAATGCATAGATATCAGAATTTAAGTATCTCTTGTTTGAACCTGCCACTTCAGGTGCCATATAAGCCCATGTTCCTCCACCATCAATTGTTTTAATAAACAAATCCTCTATTAACTTACTTGTTCCAAAGTCAGTTATTTTAGCCACTTTGCCATCAGTTAATATATTTTGTGGCTTTATATCACCATGGCATATGTTTTTTGAGTGTATATATTCTACTCCATCAACTATTTGTAAAAACAATTTGTATATTTCTTCAAACGTTCTTGGGCTTTTAAACCCTTTCTCACAAAGCTCATCTGATAATTTGTGTCCATTAAAATATTCCATTTCAATTAAAAATAATCCGTCTATTCTTCCCATCCAAATTATCTTAACTACATTTTTGTGGCAACTCCCTATAAATTCTTTTCCTTCAGATAAAGTATTATCTCCTCGTTCTTGATCCTTTGGTATTTTTAGTGCTACAATCTCATTATTTTCAAGATTAACAGCCTTCCATACAGAACCGAAAGAACCTTCATCTATAAATTCTTTTAGTAAGTATTTACTGCCAATATTAGTATCAATCTGTGGTTGAAAATTTACTGCTTTCTTCTTCATAATCTATCCTACCTCTACCCATTGGTTTAGCTTAAGATTTTCACTATTTCCCATGGCAACACATCTATAAATTAAATAAGAGGTCTTTATTCCATCTATTCCTGGGACATAAATACCATTACTTTTTCTAAATCCATTATCAAGTATAGAAATATATTCATCTATATCGCCTGGATTTTCTGTTGCATAACTCCAATACACAAATAATATTATTGGTACGTTTCCGCCTAATTGATGGTATGCAAGAAGCAAGTTTTCTATCTTCTCTTTAATTTTTAGATCTTTTCTTTTACTTTTCTCATATCTTTCAAATTCACATATTAGTATAGGAATATTATCTTCCTTTGAGAACCATATGGAGTCTGGTCTTACTTCATTAATAGTATCACCATATACTACTGCTCCATCAGCAGCGTATTCGCTATATGTATTCTTTTCTTTATATGGATATACTGGGCATTCAGAAATAGCAGCAATTCCATCAACATATCTACCTATTGCAGTAATATAGTTTAAACCTAAAGAATGTACTGTTTCCGAATAATCCTTAACTCCAAACTTTGTCATCATAGGAAACATTTCATCTCTAATATTTCCAACCTTAAACTCTTCTTTTATAAAGGATACTATTTTATTTTTATTCATTAAATACTCCCCATTCCCTTATTACTTCTGGTGACTCTCCACCATGAATTAAGGCTTTGGTTCCTACTTTTACAAGAAGTGGTGCTGGAATAGATCTACCACAAATGAGTGCTTCACCTGTTGATAGTGATGGTAATTCCTCAATATCTGATTTAGAGAACATGTCCGAAGTTTTAGCGATAAACCTTTGGTCATCTGGATTTTTTAATCTCATAGTTATAATAGTATTGCACTGTGAAGTCACATCTGGATCAAGTTTTGATGGTCTTTGAGATATTATTGCAAAGCCTGTTCCAAACTTTCTTCCTTCTGCTGCAATCTTCTTAATTATCTTTTTAGATATACAAGGTATTCCTGCTGGTGCAAAGTTATGTCCTTCTTCATATACAAGGAAACAAGGCCTTATTTGTCTTTGCTTATCTGCTGCCGCTCTCATTACTTCACTTGATATAAGTGCTGTAATAATTTGCTTTGCATCATCTGATAAACCTTGTAAATCAATGATTACAAGTCTGCCAACTTTATTTCCCTTTTCCCCAACCATCTTATATATATCTGTGGGTTCACCAATTGCTCTAGTATAGAAACTTTTTGCTTCATTTATTACTCTAGTTAGTTTCATTGATGCAACAGCAGCACTTCTATTATTTAGTGCCTTTGCTTCACCTTCAGTTAGTTTATCCCAATTTTTTAATTCTTCAAGACCTAGTTCATCTGAAAGTAAATAAGTTAAATCTTGAATATCTCTTGGTGGATTATTATACTTTGCTTTCCAGTACCTTATTGCTACATCTAAAACTCTTTCCTGTGCTTCTGTTAATCCTGGCAAAATCGATGATAAGTCATCCATGTCAAATCTATCAAATTGAAGTGCTAAGTGATTATTTTTACCACTATATTTATAATCAAAAGAATCCATTTGAGGTGTATAAACTTTTATTCCACCATTTGCGTTTAATAATTTTACAAATCTTTCTTGAATTCTTTCTAGACTCTTAATTTCATTTTCATCTTCTATAAAACTAAGGTCATCATTAAAATGTAGTTTTCCCTTTTCAAATGCCTTCCCATACTCGCCGTGAACATCAAAAACTATAACTGTACCGTTCATCTCTGCTACAAGTCTTTCTATAATTCTTCCTACAGTATAAGATTTACCTGAACCTGTCATAGCAAGAACAGCAAGATGCTCTGTAACAAGTTTATTTACATCAAGATACACAGGTACAATATTACTTCCTTTGTCATACCCAATTAAGTTTCCTATGTTAAGGCTTGTATTTTCATCAAACTTATAAAATCTTGCAAGGAACTCATAATCAACACCATAAACCTTCTCTCCTGGATTTAAAGGCCTTCTAGGAATTTTAATTTGTCCATTATTATCTCTATATCCAACAAGTTCAATAGTTCCAAATAAGGTTTCACCTGTTATACTTGCCCCTGGTAAAATTTCAAGATTTGAAAGTCCCTCTCCCATATTTGAATTATATAGAATATTATTTCTTGTTATAGAAACTATTCTGCCAAGCACAAAAGTTTCTCCATCTTCTTCTGACTCAGTATGTCTTATCTTTACGAATTCGCCTCTTTTAGCAGAAAAACTATTTTCTAACACTATTTTTAAATCATTAGGATTGCCTGTATTACCTATAAGTTTTCCTATGTATTTATCTTTCATTAAAAATCACCCCACTCTTCATATATCAAATACAGTTTTTTATAATATAATCCCATATTTTGTTTCCATTTTCTTGACCAACCCCAAACATAGTAGACATAAATCTATAATTTACTTCTGTTATTTGTTTAATTTTATCTGGTTTAAGTGGAGTTTGTAGTATTACAAATTCATCTAATTCAGTATAATATTCTTCATTTACTTCTGTGTCTAGATTATGATAGTTTTTCTTTTTAACAATCCCACTTCCCTTGCCCATAGCAACAATACCTGTAGCATTTCTGTATAAAAAAACCTTATCCCCCTTTTGAATTTTATTTATTTTATATTTCCATGGATCATAGTAAGCAGCAGCCTTTTTATTTTGTAGCATATCTTTATCATCTTCTTGAGTATTTTTTGTGTTAGTATTTAAAATATAGCACCCTTCCTCAAATTCAATTACATCTTCCTCTGGACTATAAGTGTTAAATTCTATTAACTTATCTCCATTTAAGGTTTCATATACACGATAAATAATAGCGTCTATCCATAATCCTGTTGTTTTCCAATAATTTATTGCTTGTCGTGTTTCTGTATCTGTTCCATCCGTTATAATCAAAAAATGTTGTTTTTTATTAAAATCTTCTTTTCTTATTTCTTCATTTTTTCCTAAATTAAAATATTCCTTGTGATCATTTATTAACTCTTTTCCTTTTTTCCCATGTTTGTTATATAATTCATTTAAAGCATGATAATCACTTTGTCCAAATATCTGCCCATATCTTAATACCTGTAATAAATTTTCTTTATCTGATTTCCAACGTTTTAGTTCAAATAAATATAAATTGCCACTTCTATCTAAAGCCATAATATCAGGCTCTTCTTTTCCCTTCCTCTCTTGAAATATAGTCATTAAACTGTTTTCTGAAACTATCTTGCTAATATTATGTGCGATCAAATCCTCTAAATCTTTTTCACTCCAGTTTATTGATGCAAGATTAGTTCTTTTAACTGAATTTAATTGCTTTTTATTATTATCATTTAAATAGAATAACATTTAGCCCCCCCTATTCCTCAAACACATCCAAATTCTCTTTCCATATACTCTCTAGTTCTTCATTTTTAAGTGACTCTCTTGCTTGAACCTTATAATATTCAAGTATTCTATTCTTACCATTATCAGTTGCTTCAATAGGCTTTAAAGCATATTTAGCATACCATAAAGGCATAGGCAGTGCTTTTTCTTGATCAAAGGCTATTAATGAAATAATCTGTGAAGCCAATTCATCAAGCATATCTGTATCCCAATCCATAACAGTTCCTAACACCTCTACAAGAAGTGGTGGAGTAGTATTACCTGCCTTAACGTGCATTCCCATAAGCCCAATTTTTCTTATTTCTTCTGGTTCAAGTCTACTATCTTTATTTATTCCATCATACTGAAAGGCTGCTGTTCTTGTTCTTTTTACCAGAATACCTGTCATTAACCTCTTAATTCCTACTTCTTGTAATTTAGGCATTAAATCTTCAATCTTTGCTATAATACCTTTATCTACTGGATCTGGTATATACTTTATATTTTCATCATTAAGAGCAAATACTACAGCACCAAATTTTTTACCTCCTATAGAAGCAATCTTGACTCCATTCTTGTTAAATGGATAAACATTATTTTTATATTTCTTCCAAAACTTCAATATTGTTTTTCTACACTTGTTATATATATTAACTATATCTGTTCTTTCCTCTAATGGAGCATCTGCTCTTTCAAGTAACAGTGGAACATCTAAAAGCACTAATTCTGGCTTTTCATCTTCTTCCATAAGTTCAGTCAGTAATTTATAAACATTTATAATATCTATAAATTTTAATTTTTTTTGGCTGTCTAAATCATCTATTTCGTCTACTTCCACTTTACTCTCTTGCCTTGTTTTATATATAGTACCATCTTTAATTAATATATCTTGCCTTACTGCTCCTGCAACATAAAGTATTCCACCAAAAGCATTAGATGTTCTATTTGAACACGCTATTCCTGATGCATTAATAGTAACAGGATTTATAAGTTCAATGTTTCTAATCACTCCACCATCTTTTAACGTAGGAGCAATTTTATCTATAAATCTCATTTTTGCAGATAACTTTGATACTGTAGCAGGAAGTCCTAACTGGATATTTGCAACTATACTTTGGGATATTGTTGTATTTCCTTGTTTAATTCCATCCATCCTCATTTTCCCTCCTCTCTTCTATTACACTAATAAATGCCTTTAAATTCTTCTCAAAAACCACTTCAATGCCTTTATCAGTTAATTTTTCATCCTTTATATATCCACCTGAAACTAGTTCTTCATATTTTTTATTTAATAGTCCTTCATCATGCTTTGCTCCAAAGTATTTAAACATAATTGAAACAATTCCTGCATTTAACTGAACCTTTGCTGCTGCCAATATTATTAATAATACATGCACATTGTCTATATTAATTTCATCAATATTTTCCTGAAACTTTTCTTCAACATAATTTGTACTCTGCACTAAACTGTTAAAATAATTTTTAAATTCACCCTCAAAATCTATCATTTTATAATCTAATAACGGTAAAGTTACTACCGTTATTAGACCACTGCTTAAATTACTTCTGTAATTTATTCCAAAGTTTTTCCCATTTTCAAAGAATACTTTATCCTTTACCACTGCTCTAATTTCAAAACCTATAGGAATTTTATTAAAGTAACTTTCTGTTTTTGTTATTTTAATATCTACAGATATATCAAAGTATTCCTTTAAGTTTATCTCACACCATGCTGGTAATAAAAATAATTGATTTTCTTTATGCTCAAACCATAAATTTAATATTTTCAACTCTTCCTTTTTCATCTTGGTAAGAAGTATACCAGGTAAAACTAACGTTCCTTTTTTTAGTATATTAATGCTTACTACTTCACAAGTACAAAAATTATTCAAAAGTCTATATTCTGTTCTATTTTTATACTCTTCTAATACCTGTATAAGCATTACTACACCTCAACTTTAATCTTTATTAATTTAACTTCAATTAATTCCTTCATTTCTTCTTCATAGTTGTCCCAATCAATACTTCCATCTTTCTCAACTATCTCTTTAAAGAAACTAAAGGTTGCTTTTTTAGTTTTAGATGAATTTTTAAAGAAACTTTCGCCTTCATGATTTAAATCATTCATTTTAGTTTCTATTGCTTTTCGTGTTTCTTCATATGTCTTTTCCTTTGGATACTCTTCTCTATTAATTTCTATTGAAACTGGCTTTGTACTTTCTGCATTTCTAATTTTATCAATAGTTTTAATTAGAAGATCCTCATAAAACTCATTTTTCTTAGTTCTCGCCAAGTTCATTACATTGGTCTTATATCCATCCACTACTCCAACATTTTGATACATATTGTTAATTCTCTCTTTAAGTAGTTCAAGGAAAGGTTTTGGTTTACTAAGCAGTTCTGGTTCACTATCTTCTATCTCCTGTTCAAGACCACCATTTACAAATACATCAATTTCCTTTATACATTTGTTTAAATTCTTGACTTCAGTATGGTTTTTTAAAAGTTCTGGAGCATCTGAAAAATACTGAACCCATCTTTCACTTTCTGATTTTTTCTTATATCCATCAACAATAAACTTAAAACTCTTGTAAATATTCTTATATTCACCAATAATACCGCTATCATTAGACCATTTAAGATCGTTATTATCTAATTGTTCCAATCCGCAATCTTGCAAAATTTCCTCTATTCTCTTTGCAGAACCGCTAAAATCACCATCTTTAAGTCTATATGCAAGGGTATTAATATATGAGACCATAGTTCCTGTTCCAGTGGATGTCATTTTATCATAGTCCGTTGAATTTTGAAGTTCATTACAATACTTCTGAAGTATATTTGTAACAGGTGATATAGGAAGCATAATATTTTCATAAACACAGTTATTCTTTATTTCTGCAATCTTATTAAGTATACTATTCTCAGCAGGCACTTTTAAGTTATTTATATAATCAATAAATAACCTAATGTGTCTTATTCTAAACCATAATGATTTTTCTTTATCATCTATTTTTATATCCTTTATAATATTGGGATTATAAGTTTTTATATTGTTCCACATTTCTCTGTCATATACCTGATTGCATAATGCTACAAACTCTTCTATCTTGGAAATTACTTCTTTAAAGTTAGCACTAGTATTTTTATCTCTCTCTTCTAATATCTCTATTTTAATACTATCTTTAATCTTTGCCGCTTCCTGAAGTTGCACCTTATAATATGGAATTTGATTTTCTTCAAGAACTTTAAGGTATGGCCCATTAATTACTTTCTTCATACTCTCTATTTCTTTTTTACAATCATCATCAAGCCACTTTTTAACTAAATCATATCTTCCATTCAATTCATAAGATGATATTCTTCCAATAAAACCATCTTGAGTTTTAATCAAAAGATTTAAAGATGTCATAAACAATATCCACTGTTCTAATATTTTCTTTGGTTTAACTTCCTTAACAAGACTAAAGAAGAATTTATCCTCATAGTTATTTACAGACTTATTACTATTCCCATTAAATTTTAAAATTCTATTTACACAAGGCGGAATGTCTATGCTAAACTTATTTTCATCTTCTTTTATAAATATACCTGTTTCCTTATATCCCTGACCTTCATTTATTCTTCCTATTGATACATTTCTTAGTGCCATCTTCAATTCTGTATATTCAACATCTGTAAGTTTTACATCCTTCTTACTTCCAAGTTCTTCAAAATCAAGATTATGTATAAGCATTTTCTTGAAAGCAGTTGATAAAACTTTAATTTGTTCATCTGTATGCTTTTTATAAATAATCGGTCTTAAAATCCAGCCTTCGCTATCTAATCCTTCAAACCATTCAGATGACTTTACCTTAAAATGATCCCTTATCTTCCTTACTCTTTCTCTAAGAGTTGATGTTATCATATTCTTATTTTCTCTAATATCAAGAACATCTTTATCAACAGACATTGCTTCTAAAATATCTTTTTGAAGTCTTGTTATATTAACAAAAATTAAGCATTTACCTATACCTTCATATTTTTCTCTCACAAATTTTTCTGTATATTCTTGACTTATAACAGAATCAGAAATGACTATTACTGGATGAACTCCATCTTTCATTAATCTATTATCAAGAAGCACATCTTTTAATTTCTCTTCATCTTTTCCCCAAACTATATCTACCAGTTTATCTCCATGGACATCAAGATAAGGGCCATTCTCTACATATGTTCTTACACAATCAACTCCATTAATGGCGTAAGGCTCTTCCTTTGGATAACTTAATTCTAATGCTCTACAAGCACCTGAAAGAACCCTCTTAACTTCTTCAATTTTATTTTTGCTTCTTTCTGCTATTAACTTTTCAATTTCTTTATTTTTTTCTGTATCTGGTACATATCCAAAATTATCCTTTTCCACTCTGTACCTTTTATTTAGTCTACTTAAATAAGCAAAGTTCGGCCCTATATATTCTGCATTCTTTATTTCATCCATTTCTAATTTTTCAATAATGTATGAATAAATATATCTTGCTGCTTCCTCTACCTCTTCCTTTGGATATAACATTCTTACTTGGTCTAAGAATGTTTCTTCTTCTTTACCTACTATAAATTCATTATCATTTACACTAATAGAAAAAGTTTTAAGACTTCTAAGCAAAACTGCTAAATCAAAACTCCCTCCAAAACTATTTACAAAGTTATCTCCTATATCCTTCTTATAACCTTGGCTATTTAAGTAAACTCCTAGATCATCTTTCTTCAATTTAACACGATAAAATTCCTTGAAAAGTTTCTCTCCATCTTCAGCCTTTGCTTCAAGCATAGCATTAATTTCTTCCTCGGAGTAACTTGATTTTTTATTTGGTATTTGTTTTAAAAGAGCATGTTTTATTTTTTGCCTAAACTTATCATCACACTGTATATAGTCAAAAGCAGGTTTATCAATAAGACTGTCCTTAAATCTATTACTTGAATTTAATATATTTTCCAATATGAAACCTACATCTTTTTTAACAGTTTCATCCTCCATCTTCTGGTCAACATTATGCATAATGACATTGAACCAACCGAAGTTCCCTCCTGCAATGGCATATGCTGCTTCTATAATACCTTCTGGGTATTCAGGTATCATTCTTTTTTTATTAAGATATTCAGTAAAATCTGATATATCTGCAAATGAATTTTGAAGCATTTCATACATTTCAGTTCTTCTGTCTAATGCTCCAATTCCTTGTATACTTCCTCCAATTACAGTAGAACATAAAAGTAAAAAGGCTGCTTCAGGATATTTCTTTCTTGGATCTTCATGTTTAATAGCATTTGTAATTACCTGAATGGCTTCCCCATCAATTTTACTTTGTAGTTCTTTGTCTTTTTCTATTCCGTACTTTGCAATTTCACCTGCTGTTTCAAGTTCATCACAAACTATAAGTATATGTTCTATATTAAACTTCTTAATATAATCAATTCCCATACGAGTTAATTTATCTAATTTATCTCTATTAATAACTAAGTCATCAAGATTAACATTATCTACTTCTAATATCCTATTTAACATTTCTCTATCAAAGCCCATTGGTGCTAATGTGTCTTGAATACATTCCATTATCTTGCCTTGGATGCTTCCGTCAGACTCTTTACTTAAATAAGACAATGCAGTATAAATACCATAAGCAACCCAATGGTCTCCTATTAAATCTTCATGACACATTTGAGAATATCTTATATATAAAGGAAGTACCTTATCTTCAAAGTTAGTCTTGAACACTCTAACTTCCTTTTGATCTCCATCATCATTTATAATCCAACCTTTATCCATTCCTAAAGGCTCTGATATAACTTCAAATCCTATTCTAGATTTACCAATACCCCATTTAGATATCAATGGAAATATCGTTGCCATTCCAGCAGTTTTCATAGTTTTTGTAAATGATCTAAAAATACCATAAAACTCCTTCTGCCCAACCATTGGTTGATTTAAAGGAAAATCACTTGTTCCAAAAGGTGCCCAAATTGACATAAAAATTCCCCCTTAATCCATAATCTCTAACTTTATTAACTGATAATCTTTTTTCCCAAGTAGTCCTCTACCATGTCTCGGCTGTCCTTGTTCATGATCTAGTATTTTAAATATTCCTTCATTAATTCTAGTAATAAAATAATGATCAATCCATTGTTCATTATTTTTTCCGTCATCTCTACTTATCCTGTCTTTTAACAAAGAACCTACTATTTCTAATGGAAATAAGCCTCTTGCATCTGAATTATTTAGTATTAGTTCCTTCAAGACTTCTATTTCATTTAATGAATTATCTATAATTAAACTTTCAAAAGTCTGCTTCTCTATATCTTCTTTAATCTTCTGTTTATCAAAAATATACTTGCTTTCTTCATCTTCTTTAATCCAATTTAAATAATCAAAGAGCATCATAGGTATTTTTAGGTATGTACTCATTGATCCCAAAGAAGGGTAATCTTTGTTTATACCTTGAAATTTAATTTCTTCCTCTTTTAATATACATAATTCTTCTTTCCAGAAAGGCCCTAAAACTTCTGATGTATTGGTATTTAAAAGATTATTTATGTTTACATCTTCTGGTTTACTACTGAACACATAATAATTAGTATTTCTATAATTAATATAGGCACTTATGAAGTTTTCCATATAACCTTTTTCAAAGTAAACATACCCTCCATTTAGTAGTGCTAATGCTAATGCTCTAACCCTTAAAGAATATTTCAAAAGTTGCTCTGCTAATCCCTTTTCCCATTCTCCATTGTTCTTATATTCATTTAAAAGCTTAATTGCTCCTTCTGTTAGTTCATAGCCTTCTGCATTTTCTTTAATAAAGTTGCATCCAACAATAGTTAAACTATTTTTCGCTTTTTCTACTCCAAAAAGACCATAAACTTCATCTGCATTTACAATTCTTCCACCTTCATCAACCTTATAATGTAGGTAATCTTTTGCAATATCTTTTTTACTTTTACATAGTATTTTTTCTGGCAATGTGCTTAATATCTCTTCCCATCTTTCTATATTAGATGCTCTTACCCAAAATCTATCTGTACCTATTTTTATCATCATAATGTATTCCTCAACTTTTCTATATACTCTTTAAGTAGGTTTTTGAATTTTCTAGAACGGTTTTTAATTATTATATCCTTAGAATAGATTAAATCCTTAAATTCTTCATTTAATACATATTCGCCATCCTTAAAGTCAATTTTGTGTTCTGATAATAAATCAAAAACTACTTTATCTGCTTCTGGTGCTTTATCAGGGAATAAATATAAATCATTTTCGGTACAAAATTCGTATATAAAATTGTTTAAAGTTCCTACTTTTATTTCTTTACTCTTTATATTAAAAATATAAAGTTCTAATGTTTGAGCATTATAAGGATTACTTATATCAGTAGGCCTTATATATACCCCCTCAAAGCCACCAACCTTATATTCCAAATCTATCATAGATAGTATTGTAATAAAGGTTTTCCATGGGTAAGATAGAACTTTCCCTACTTCTTTTTCTACAGGAAAGTCAGAGTATTTATAAGGAATTAAAGTATATTCATTTCTATTTTTTAAGACTTCTAATTCAACAGAAGATGTTATCCTTCTTCCATGCATCCAAATTTCATTTGGATTAGTACCCATGGGTAATATTCCCAAATCATTTTCTTCCTCAGTTAATTGCATAAGTTTTAATTTGTTTAGTATAGATGAATATTGAGGATATCCTTTAAATACATCCTGATACAATGCTTTTATTTCCTCATTCTCATTAATTTGTTCACTTTGGATTTTTAATATTAACTCTGCAAATTTAGGTATACTATCAACAAACTCAAATAGTGCTTTACTATCACCACTCTTGCCTATAAGACACGCTTCTGCATATACTCTTAAAAGTAATGTATTCAATAAATGTGGATAGTAGCAGAGAAGAGAAGAAATAAAATCGTCTCTGCTAACTTTACCACTAAATTTAATCCACTTTTTTGTAATGACTAATTTATCTTCAATACATTTAAGAAAATTTAAATCCACTAGATACTTTAGACTTTCATTGTTATCTATTTCCCCGTAATCATATGATAAATTCAAACTTTTAACTAATTCAGTTACATTAAGCAAAAGGCTTCACCTACCTTTTATCAAATTAAAATTTTAGTTATTTTCTTTGATTTTTGACATATCAAAGTTACCTTCTATTAAATCCTCTATGTCTTGTTTTGCTTGTTGAATCAAGACTCTAATATTATATTTTAAATCCTCAACTTTACGCATCTTATTACCTATTTCTTTTTGCATTTCAATAGGTATAATAGGTATTTTTATATTTCCAATATCCTCAAGATGAAAATCTGGTTGGTTCGATCCTTTGCATAGTCTATTTGATTGTTTTTTCCCATAATCACTATTAAGAAAAACTTCTAAATAATATTCATCTACTTCTTTTTTAACTTTTAATAATGCAACACTTACAAATATACTAAACGTACTTGCTTTGTTAGGAACTACTTTTGCATAACCTATACGTCCGATTTTAGTAAATAATATATCTCCCACCTCTACATTGCAACGTTTAGAAATTTTCCTATGCTCTTCTTCAGAAATGTATTTTACATTTTCAAATTCTATTTCATCTTCTAAAATATTTTTTGATGATATAAATGTTACTCCTTTTTCTACATAACTTGGAGTTTTATGCGTTCCATCAGTTATTTTTACACATAAATCCTTTAACAATTTATATCCGTATCTATATTCAACTAATTTCGAGTCTATTTCTAAATCTTCTTTTTTATAAAACATAGACTCAATTCTTGTACTATCAATTAACTCTTCGGAAACATATAAAATATTAGGTTTATCATTAATAAATACATATTCTCTTTTTGTATTAAATCTATCTGTTTTATTGATATTTAATTCATTATTTAATATTATCTCAGCCTCTTTTTTTAATTTTTTTGCTTCTTCTCTTAATTCTTCCGCTTTTCTAATCTTATCTCCTATATACTCTTGTATCTGAAGAGATGGAATAGGTACCTCAATTTCCTTTACTTGTTGAACTCCTAAATTAGCCCATACATTTGATTTTGAACTTCCTTTGGTCTGCATTTTACCATATTTGCTATTAAAAAAAGTACATAAATAGTAAGGATTATACTCTTCTTTTAATCTTATTGCTACGATATTCGCTGATATATTTGCTTTTCCAAAGTTACTTGGAACTACAACGGCATCCCCAATAGTTCCTGTAATAGTTAATAGAATATCTCCACATTCTAATTGAGATTTTTTTAAATTTTCATGGACATCGTTAGATATAAATTTTATATCTTCAAGTTTAAAATTAAACTGCTCAATATTAGAAATGTTTAAAAATTTTACTCCTTCTAATTGATAATTCCTTTTTGACGTAAATCCAATGTTAATTCCTCTCGCTATATCTTTCATTTTATTCATTCTATAGTATGAACTTAACGAACAATTCTCTTTCCATTTTAGATATTCATCACTAAATGAGTCCAAACTTAATCTATCTTCTATGAATTTACTATTAAGCCATATAACACTTGGCTTATTATTAATCAATATATAATTCTGCAATATTTTCACCGCCTATTCTACATCCTCTGGTATACCTTTTTTATAAGCCTCAACAATTTTTAGTAAATCATTATGGTCATCCCCTAGTTGTATCTCAACATTTTGCTTTACTGTAAATCCTACTTCATCTGCTACTGCCATAAATACTGGCCCCTGTTTTTCTCCTGGATGTTCCTTCTTCTTTAAATACAATAATGAAGTTTTAGCACCTGCTCCTGATAAACCAAAAGTTTCTTGTGGTAAACTTATAACTGCTCTTAGAATTGCTTTTCCACCTTCAAATTCACCTGTTACTGGATTTTTCTTGCCCATTATATATTCACGAACATGTTTATCACCTGAGTTTGAAAGTATTCCATCTGGAATAACAATCATCAATAGTCCACCTTTTTTAAGTAATTGTAAATTTCTATCTATAAATAATACTGCTGGATCTATTGAATTTACTTGTTTCCATTTTCCTTTGCTATCTGGCTTAGAACCAAGTGATAATTTATCTGAGTTCATTTTATTTTGTCCATCTTCATCTATATCCTTAGAAAATTTTGAGATTATCTCTATGCCTTCTGGGTTATCTATTGTTGTACTTCCCTTCTTTATAGTCTTAGATACTCCTGTTTTAGAGAAAGGAGGATTTGTAATTATTGCATCAAAACTCTCTGGCATTAGATTTTCAGTCATTAATGAATTTCGAGTTTGGAATATGGGACACTTCACGGCTCCATTCATTGCCATATTAAGTCTTGCTTTTAACACCATTCCTGGAGAGTTATCTGCTCCTATAAAAGAGTGTTCTTTCATAAGTTCAAACACTTCTTCATAATGTTTTGTATTACCACCTAATTTAGTAAGCATATGATTTTTTATCTCTTGTAACATTTTTATTAAAAATCCCGCTGAACCACAACATAAGTCTCCTACTTTAAAAGTTGGATAACCAGTCTTAGGTTCTATCTCTACTAATTTTCCTGCTCCATCTTTTGTTAAGTCATACATAACTATTTCTGCTGCTGCTTCTGTTACTTGTCTCGGAGTAAGATATATTCCCATTCCACCCTTATTTTCAAATTTTCCTCTTAAAAGCACATCGAATACTCTTCCTGCTACGTCTCCAGTTAAATCTAAAAGTGTACCTGGTCTTTCTACTCCTTCAACCTTAATTGGCCCTAAATCTTGTAATGTCTTTAAAACTGTTGTGTAAATAGTGGGATTTTCAAGTTTTATATATTCATCAGCACTAAATATTGATGCCTTGCTTCCATCATCCAATGTTGCAACATAATCCTCATGGTTTTTAACTATTTTAAAGGCTTCTCTAATATCTTGAACCGCTTTGTTTTTATCTTCTAATGCTTTTGCTTTTTCTATATTCTCAAACTTAAAAATATCATCAAATCGCTTACCTTCTAATTCTCCGCCTTTTAATATATAACCTTTATGGTTTAATCTAAATACTTCCATAAATATTAACTTACAAAATTCATCTATAGCATCATTTGAATTATTTACATGATCCTTCATCCCATATATCATCTCATGTATTGCATCAAATTTTCTTTGCAACTCATGATATCTCTCTATTGACCATTTATCTCTTTCATCTAATTGTCTTTTACCAAAATTGAATTTTTCTTCTCCTGCTATTACTGCTGGAATTTCTGAAATTGCCTTTTCTTCTTCTACAAGTATATAAGAATTATTTGTTCCATTAGTAATCCAAGCATATTTCGACATAGGATCTGTACCCATCGCATCATAAGTTATACTTGTTATTAAATCTGGTTTTAATTGTTCATCCTCTACTTTTTTCACATATACATAAACTTCTTTATGACTTGCCCTGAAAGTAGTTTCATCAATTTCATGTATTGTTTCATATCCTAAGTTCTTCACTTTATTTATCAATTCTTGCATATTCTTTCCTCCTCTAATTTATCCTCTTTAATACTGAACCATTGGGACTTGAATATTTACCACTATTAAGTGCAATCTTTAATATCTCCTCTGCACTTACAACTACATCTAATGGTATATTTCCCATCACTTTTTTTATTGGTATCATCGGTTTTCCACCAATGGTTTTATCTATTATATCTAAAATAGTATCTTTAGTATCATTTTCGCCAACACTATAAGTATTTCCATTTTTTATTATGCTTTTATCCATACTTAAAAACAATTCAATCTGGGCATTGTTCCATTTAAAGCCTAGTTCATTTAACCTTTGATAGAGTTCTTCTAGTGTTTTAGGGGTTTTTAGTTGGTCATAAATTTGATTCACCATGAGCTCACCTCTCATTTATTAAGCTTCATTGCTTGATTGTAAGTAATATTATTTTTTTAAATTATAATTTATGGAATCTTTTAAAGTTAGATTCCTTATAACTCCCTTAAGAAATCTATTTTTTAGGTTTATGTTTTTCGTAATATTCTTCAATACTTGTAGCAGTTTCTCTTACTTTATTAAAAACAAGACTCCTATACTCTAAAAAACTTCTAACGTGACCTTGTAACATAATTTGATATTCTGTTAGCGGTGTATTTGTCATAGTATTATCAAAATATTTTCTAACAAATTCATTAATAGGGTTTTCTATAGATATATCAATTGCTTTTATTCCATTAATAGCATTTAAAACTGCGTTATTTATTTTTTGATTTAATTTTCTTTCTTCTATCCAATCTAGTTCGTTGATAGAAATCTTATTTTGTACTAGGTTAATTAAATCCTTACATATATCATTTACTTCTTCACTGTTCTTAAAATGAAATAAGTAATCTACTAATTTTGGTGGTATATCCCCCAACTCTTCGATATTTAAAAAACAATTTAAGTTTTCTATTCTCAAGGATTCATTAACAACACCAACACATAAATTACAAACTGAATTATACCTATTAATTACCTCACCTATATGATTTTCCAACTCTACTAAGACTTTTCTATTATCTTTTAAAAATTTAGGTGCTTTTAGTGAGTCTATTGTTTCCTTGAACTTAGTTCTTACTCTATCCATTGTTATATCCTCTAACCCTTGTTTTACATTCATAAGATCTTTGTACATAGGTTCTAAGAACTCGCTAACCTCACTTTCACTTAGTTTTCCATTTATGTTCAACTTAGTATATATGTTTCCTGCTGTGACAAAGGCCGATGTCGCTGTAACCAAAGTTTTTATTTTTTCAAAATCCATTTTATCTACCTCCATATTGTTTATAGTACTTATGATAAAATTGATATCGCTCATTTAATTATCAATTTTACTTGTTACACTTAATACATCTTATCCATTATTTGTTAATAAGCTAATGTAGGATACAAATATATTCCTTTATCTTGGTACTGATTAAATTTTCAATATTCATATTAAGCCTTGGTATCCTTATATCTTCAAAGTCTTGTTTCTCAACTAATTTATAAATAGTACCTTTTGAAATCATGTTTATTTGATTTATTACAACTGATTGTTTAAATAAAAATAATAAATAATATTTATCTATATTTATGGGTATTATGTTAAAAAAAGCATCTGTTGTAATCACTCCATCTAATTCTTTAGTAATTAAAGCCGTAGCATGTCCATTCGTACCGGTTGCACTTCCACCTTTAGCCGTTATAATTTCGTCTTCCCTAACTACATTCCTCATTCTATTGCTAAGCCTTCCATATTCTTCTTCATGTGTATCTTTAATAACAGAAAGTTTTTCATCTACATCTGTTAAAGAAAAATATCTGATTTTCTCATTTTTATTAATTTTAGGTTTTGCTGCTACCTTTACCTTTATTACATCTCCAAGGCATTGCCATTTAATATACTTAGTATCCTTATTAATAATTTTATAAAGTTCAGTGTAGAAATTAGTGTAGTATTTAGGGTCTAGTCTTTTAATATCAAGATACTTATATATATAAAAGCATTTTTTCTTTTTTTCTTCGCCTTTGTAATCCAAGAATTTATAAAATATATTTTCTGCTTCTTTATACAGTTGAGCTGCTTGTGTTTGTATTTCTACAGTGTCCTTATGATATGTTTTATCCAATTCGTAATTTTCAGGTATTGATAACTCTGCTATATCTTCAATCAAAATTTTATTAGCCAATCCAGTCTTTATGGTATTAATCATTATCTGTCCAAGTTTGCTTTTTAAAAATCTTGATATAAATAAACTCTTTTCTAAATTTGCTGGTCTTATCTTTATTATGTCTGAAGTTATGACGCACCCTTCAAGTTCATCATTTACATAAATTATCTGACCAGACCTCCCTGCTGCTGTTACTAGAATATCTCCTGAAAAAATTATATCCTTCTCTCTTATTACTTCCTTATTTACATACTTTAGTTCATTTAAATATATTGTCTCATTTCTTATGTCCCCGGTCGCAATAACTGAATATCCCTCCTCAGCATAGTATTCTTTCTTTATTCTTAATCCGCTAGTTACATCTTTTGCTATACTACTTAGTTTTATAGTCTTATAATCTCTTAAAATTTCTTGTAGTTTTCTCTTTTGTGTTACGTACTCATATGAAATTTTGTTACCATCTAATTCATTTGGTTTTATATAAATACATTTCATCTATAATCTCCATCACATAATTTCCCCTGATTTTTTCTTTATGTAATAATATTATTCCTAAATATTCAAAAAATCAAGAGTTTTATTTCCAATTTTATCATTAATTAAAATAAGTATATCTCTTTTAATTAGATATACTTATATAAATACCTCATTTTTTTATTTTCAAGATATATAAACTTTTATAATAAAAAGATAGTTGTATTTTAAACTATCTTCCTAGTGTTGCTTTTAATAATTCATATACCAATATAAGTAAATAAATTATTAGATTGATTTCCAATTTTTATAGGTTCTAATAAAATAAAGTTTTTACAAGTTACCTTTTTGTTAAAATAGGAAAATTTTATAAATCTCCTTACTATAATATAGTACTAAATACTAATAATGATTTCCTTAAATTTAAATTTTCCTAACTTCATTTATAATTAATCCTCTACTATTATATAAGAGACTAGCAAACTTAGTTTTTCGATATAGATTTTTATAATTTAAGTG
The DNA here is from genome assembly GCF_055391695.1 of Clostridium nitrophenolicum. Lineage (NCBI taxonomy): Bacteria > Bacillati > Bacillota > Clostridia > Eubacteriales > Clostridiaceae > Clostridium > Clostridium nitrophenolicum. The sequence continues at coordinate 2,157,632 of NZ_AP042469.1, read as the reverse complement.
TTTTTTATATTTTGAAAATAGCAGGTAAAATTATTCTACTTTCTCAATAGTGCTTAAAATAAAAATAACATTTTTAAACTACACCCTTATTAGCCACACCCATCAATCCCGCTGACATCTCTTCCTTATAATCTCCACACAAAACTAATAGGCATACTCCCACTATGACTTACATACTCTCCTTCTCCAAGATAAGTATAAGCTGCAGCCATTCCATCCTTCTTCTTATTCTTCCTAACAAACAAAACTATCTTATTACCTGTATTCATATGATTAATATACCTCTGCCCCGTTTCACTTTCCACAGAAGTCCTGCTTTGACTCTGACAATGAAATAGTCTTCCATTTTTACCTTCCTTTTTTAAAGAAGTTATAAGTCTTTTCTTATCTTCTTCAAAAGTTCCATTGAAGCTATTAAACTCATCATCATTCCAATAACTTTCAAAAGTAGCCTGAAACTTTCTTATAATATCAAAAAAATCCTTTTCAGTGACCTTTATATTCCACTCCAACCCAGAAGTAAGAGCGGCATTAGATAAATTAGAAGATCCTATATAAGCTGTAGTAAAGCCTGTTTCTCTTTTAAAAAGATAAGCCTTTGCATGAAGCCTTGTTCTATCAGTGTCATAGGATATCTTTATTTCAGTGTTTTTAAGCTTACTAAGTTCTTCTATAGCTTTATAATCAGTGGCTCCCATATACGAAGTAGTAATAATTCTTAACTTATGATTTTCCTGCTCTGTAAACTCTCTAAGCTCCTCAATTATGCATCTTAAACCGCTCCATTTAATAAAGGAAACCAGCATATCAATAGAGTCACAGCACAGTATTTCTTTTTTTATCTCACTCATCATGTCCGGTTCTTGTTTTGAGCCAGTGAAAAGTGAGCTTTGAGAAAGTGGCGTCACAGGTCTTATTGCCTTAGTTTCCTTTACAGCTTTAATGCTATTTATTTTTGAGTATAAAGCTGTAAGCATTTCTCCTTCTTCATCAATCTTTAGTCCAGCAATATTTTTTTCATCTGCTATTTTACTTAAGCTTTTTATAAGTTCATTACAAGCTTTTATTTGTGAAAGCAAAGCTTCCTTATCATTTTGTTTGTTATTCTCTCTTATAAATCTTAAACACTTTTTTACTACAGAGGATATATAACTTGTTAGTATAGTTTTCGCTTCTTCTACATCTATAGTTTCTTTTTCTAGAATATATTTATCTAAATCCAATTCCTTTAGTTTATTTTTAAGATCTTCATATATAACTTGTTCATAAACTCCATTCTTTAGCATAGCCCATACCTTCTTCCCGCTGCTTCTCTAAATTCTTATTTATTAAAATTTTAAAGAGATGTTAACTAAACATAACTTTATCTTACACTATTAATTCTTATACTAATTCCAATATCCTACCTTTTACAAGACAAAATAGAATCACCAAGATTATTAAGAGGTACAGTAGAAAGTTCATCAACAGCTAATTTGAATACATATTCCCTGTGAATCTAGTTCCATAAGATTCTCTTTAGTAATTTCTGATAGCTTTATTTGTATTATATTTTTTACTTTATATATGTCATCCTTGTTACCAAATGTAATTGCCCACATCTCAACCTGCTGTGTTTCCTTTATATTTTTCTGTAAATATTCCATAAGCTGATCTTTACATTTTTCTGTAGAGTCATACCTTAACCAGTATACATATTTTTTCTTTATATGGTAATCTAAATTATATGGTGGGTTATTACAAAAGCTTACTGTTAACCCTTTCATATCTTCCTCTGATTCGTAATAAAGCACTTCTAAATTTTCATCCAGTTTATCTAATGGTATGTCACTTCTCGTCTGTGGCTTTAATTGTTTTAGTTCTTTAACCGTTATTCTTCTTACATTTGTTAAGTCAACTTCTGGCAGCTGAGTATCAGAAGCTATAAAATTGAATGTGCTCATAAGTTTTATTCCTCCCAAACCTTCTCCAGATTTACGGCAATATATGCATATTATAACTTGTTTTTACTTTTTTATCAAAAATAAAGCGCTACAATTACAGACATATAATGGTAGCGCTTTATTATATAATATAATTTTTATTGAGTTTTTGCATTTTAAAGCTAAAATGCTTTAATTCAATTCATGAAAGTTATACGAATAATGGGAAGCATTTAGTAAGCTTTCTTATTGCCATGTAATCTGCAGAGGAGCTCTATCCACTAATCGTTTAAAACTATATAACGGATATCCTACTAATAGTCCACCGGTTACTATTCTGTCTTGGGAAATATTGAGTATTTTCAGTAGTGACTCATATTCATCCATAACACAATATTCAAACAATCCCGACCAGCAACTGCCTAGTCCTAATGTTGGAGCATATAATTGAGCGTATGCCAGTGAAAAATGTGTGTTATCACGGCCAAGCATTTTTTCATCTTTCTTAGCGGTTGCTATTACCAAGCAAGGAGCATCTCTTAGGATAGTATCCTTACCCTCTTTACGATATTGAGCTATAGTAGATGCAGTATTCTGCACCCATGGTGAATTCTTCAAAGGACCATTCTCTATAGCTTGTTCGGCCCAGTCAGCTAGAGCAGAAGAAATACGGTGCAAGGTATCCTGGTTATCTATCACATGATACGTGATTCCTTGGGAATTACAGGCTGTAGGTGCAAATCTGGCTATGTTAAGAAGCTCACGAACAGTATCCCTCGGCACAACCTTATTCTGAAAGGAGCGAACGGATCTTCTAGAACGAAGAAACCCAGCAGCAGTGTCAGAATCCAACATATAGCCTTTTTTTATTGGTATCTGGTTTTGTAATGGAGTCCTAATATTGTCCAAAGCTGCATTTGGACAAACTGCGACACAATGACCACATTCAATGCAAAGATCTTCAGCAACTTTAGGTCCAAAGTCACTCATCGCCAGTGTTCCTCTACAGACTTTTACACATAAGCCACATTTAGTACATGTCTCAAAATTAACTTTAATAAAATCAGTATTATTCATATCATTCTCCTTCTTTCCTAAATATTCATAATCCTAAAGAATCTCCTATCCTGTATTACTTAGGATCATCATTTTTATCATAGCTGATATAACCTGACCACATCACGTCAAGTTATTTCCTGTTTTCAAATTTAAACTGCAAATATTGCTTAGAGCATACAATCAGTAAAAATTAACACATAATTTCTAGGTTAGATCGTATAATATGACAATATGCTGTCAAGTTATATAATTTATATTTTTACATGAGGTGATGTTATGCAGATTAGTAGATTATTTAAAATTATATATATCCTGCTTGAAAAGAAGTCTATAACAGCTGGAGAATTAGCAGAACAATTCGAGGTATCTGTGAGAACAATATATAGGGATATTGATGCCCTGTGCCAGGCAGGCATTCCTATATATGCGAGCCAAGGCAAAGGTGGAGGAATCTCTCTGATAGATAAGTTTGTGCTTGATAAGTCACTGCTTTCCGAAAAGGAACAAGATAAAATTCTGCTAGCTCTGCAAAGCTTGTCGGCAGTGCAATATCCTGGACTCGATGAAGTACTATTAAAATTGAGCAGCCTTTTCAAAAAAAGCAATGTTAACTGGATTGAAGTTGACTTTTCTAATTGGGGAAGCGACAAAAATCAAAAAGAAGCTTTCAGCCTTATTAAGGATGCCATACTTGAACAACGGGTAATTACTTTTTCCTATTTCAATGTAAATGGTGAAAAAAGCCACCGCAAAGTTGAACCTTTCAAACTGCTGTTTAAAGATAAATCCTGGTATCTGCAAGGATATTGCCTGAAGAAAACGGCCTGCAGAACTTTTAAAATAAGCCGTATGACAAATATTCATATTACAGAGGAATCTTGCATGCACCAAAACTCACAAGAGCTTATGACTAAGTCTGCAGATGAAGCAGCTCGTGAGCAGATCAATCTGACTCTCAAAATATCACCAGAAGGTGCCTACCGTGTATACGACGATTTTGGAGAAGAAAACGTAACGAAAAACAAGGATGGCTCTTATACTGTGATTATTTCTATGCCTGGTGGTGAATGGATTTACAATTATCTCTTTTCTTTCGGTACAATGCTAGAGGTGATAGAACCTCAAAGTCTGCGGGATGAAATCGCAATTCGGTTGGATAATATGGTAAATAAATATCACTCTAAAACATGACGTACTGTCGTCATGTTTTATTAGTTATACTAAGCAAGTAAAATAAATTAAAAGCAAGGAGGTATTTCTATTATGATTAATAATTCATCATTATTTGATATGAGCAAAGAACTTGGGGGTAAACGCGTACTTGTAACAGGTGGAACCAAAGGTATTGGAAATGCTATTGTTCTACGTTTGCTTAATGCAGGAGCGACAATAATGACCACTGCTCGAACTGTTTCAGAAGATTTACCGGATTCTGTTGGATTTATTCAAGCTGATGTCAGTACACCAGAGGGTACTGAAAAAATCATTAAAGATACCCTTGAAAAACTTGGAGGATTGGATATACTAATCAACAATGTAGGCGGTTCCTCGTCTTCCACTGCTGGAGCATTAGCATTGAGTGACGAAGACTGGATGCAGACATTTAATGCCAACCTTTTTTCTTCTGTACGCTTGGATCGTGGATTTTTGCCAGCTATGGTTAAACAACACAAAGGTGTGATAATTCATATCTCTTCCATTCAACGCAGGCTGCCCGGAAATATGACAATGGCATATTCTGCTGCAAAGGCAGCTCTCACAAATTACAGTAAAAACCTGGCGACTCAGTTTGGTCCTGATGGAATACGGATAAATACAGTTGCTCCAGGCTTTACGGAAACAAAGGCTGCCGAGCGTCTAATTGAAAGAATGGCACAGAATTCCGGAAGTGATTATAACGGTGCACGTCAAGAATTAATGGATGCCCTGGGAGGAATACCACTTGGCCGTCCGGCAAGACCTGAAGAAATTGCTGAACTTGTTACTTTTCTTGTATCAGACAGAGCTTCCTACATTACAGGTAGCGAGCATACTATTGATGGTGGAATAATCCGTACCATCTAAAAATTTATTCGAAGGAGAATGAAACATGAATATAAATCAAATGTCACAGGTGATCAAAAACTTTGTTACTTCAACAAATAATCCCGATCCAATGGCGTATCTGAATTGTTTTTCAGAAGATGCGGTGGTTTACGATGAAGGAGAGACAATGCACGGTAAAGATGCTATTAAAAAATGGAGCGATGAAAAACAGTTTGCTGTTAATCTAAGATTAGAACCTAGAGAAATAGAACAAGACACAGATAAAATTACCGTGACCTTTAAATTAGATGGAAATTACGATAAGGCTGGACTACCTGATCCGCTATTGCTGGATTTTCATTTCCATATTCAAAATAATAAAATTGTTAAGTTATCCATTTATTAATCATCAGAAGAACGGAGAAGATTTATGGGTGATGCGTTAAAAGATATTTATTCTGTTGAATTTTTAAAGGATTTTGGAGATAAAGTACACAAAGTTTATAAGAACTTTAATACAAAACAGTTTATAGGCTCTGTGCTTGCACATCCATGGGATGAATTACAGCTAAAGGGTCGAATTCATAGAATTGCAGAGAAATTGGGTGAATATCTTCCCGCTCCTTTTAAGGATGCCTTACAGATTCTGTTTTCTATAAACGAGAGCTGCATCGGGTTTCCATACCTGTTCTTTCCTGACTTTGTAGCTACTTACGGTCAGCAAGAAAAACACTTTGAAATTTCAATGAATGCTCTGGAATGTTTTACTCAGCAGTCATCCTCAGAGTTTGCCATTCGTCCATTTTTACTCCGTGATCCTAAGGGTGTAATGGAATATATGCTCAGGTGGTCATTCCATCAAAATGATCATGTTCGGCGCTTTTCCAGTGAAGGGTGCCGTCCACGTCTACCGTGGGGGATAGCACTTCCAATATTTAAAAAAGATCCATCGCCGATTTTTAAAGTTTTGGAAAACCTAAAGGCTGACCCCTCCCTTTACGTCCGAAAAAGTGTTGCCAACAATTTGAATGATATTACGAAAGATAACCCGGATGCAGTTCTGAATATTGCACAAAAATGGATAGGTTATAGTTCTGAAACAGATTGGATTCTGCGGCAAGGCTGCCGTACCCTCATCCGAAAAGCTAATCCTACGGCAATGGCTCTCTTTGGTTATACAGACTTTTCCGATGAAAAACCCTTGTTTAAAAATGCGACCCTGACTATTAGTCCAAATGAGCTTCAGATTGGAGATAGCTGTGAACTAAATTATTCGATGGATATAGTATGGAATGCCCCAGCACATATCCGTTTAGAATATGGCATCGACTTTATAAAATCCAATGGCAACCTCTCCCGCAAGCTATTTCTGTTATCAGATAAAACTATATCCGGTTATGTACACTTATCGGGAACTCGCAGTCACAGCTTTGCAGACCTTACAACTCGTAAGCATTACCCGGGCATTCACCGGATCGTACTACTTGTAAATGGTAAAGAAGCCGCCCAAACTATACTGAATATTACAGGAGGTAAAAAATGATCATAAATAATTTGCTTTTAAAACTTAAAAATAAGGATGCTGAAAATATTAAAAAAACACAGGAAGTTCTTTTAAGTATGAAAGGAAAAATAGAAGTTTTATTAGATATACAAACTGAAGTAAATATTCGTCCCAGCCAAACAGCTTATGACCTGATTCTGATTACAAAATTTGCATCATTGGAAGATTTGGATGCATATCTTGCTCATCCCGCACACTTAGAAGTTGCAAAATTTATAGTCAGCGTCCTAGACACCCAAGCATCCGTATGCTACGAAATTTAAAACTAAACAGTATATATAATTCTAAGATCATGTGACCGTATTGAATTTCTACAATACGGTCACATGTATTTATGAGCTTTATTTGAGAGATAGACAGCATCACCCTTCTGTATAAGAAAACACATTATACATGTATTCATCATGGTTATTCTAAAATTACTACAGATTGACAATATGATTAATGGAAGAGGCCTTTTGAAAATTACATTTTAATGAAGGTACGACTTGCAGGCCTTTGAAGGACATTAGTGGACTTGCAATTTCTACTTTTTATCTGGCTTAGAAAAATTTAAGTAACATTAAAGATTTTTAGGATTTTTTACATCACCCTTATATCTTGGAATTAAAAAGAATGACTTCTTATCTTCTCTTAAAGCCATAAATTTTCTTCAGTCTTTCCAGTATTTCAAAAACTACTGGACATACACTTGCAGAATCAACTATACTATACAAACTGAATAATCTTTCTGGCTTATTTGTAAATGGGTACTCTCTACATCCTTCCGGCTTACACTTTTCAATCTCACAAGCGCCATTTTTATTGTATACTCTTCATCCTTTATTTAGCAATGAGCCTGATAATTTTATCATCGGCTATATCAGTATTACCTCTGCCATCCCTATTACTCGTTGTCAGGTAATCTTAATTAGCTTTCAATCTAAAATTCCATTATAATCATTGTTTTAACACTAGTCATAGGCACTGGTATAGGATATTATTATAAATAGATAAAATCCATTTATAATGTAAAATTTTTACATAAACGCTTTAAGTATTTACTATTTCAGTATGATAAAATGTGTAATTAACCGGAGGTGACTAGCATGAAAATTTTTGGTAATATATTTTCTTCAAAACCTAAATCAATTTATACATTCATTCAAGAAGGAAACCTTGATGAAATAAGAGATTATTTTAAGGACGCTAAGGATTTAAATTATAATTCAGAGCTTGAGAAGATGCTTTTTTTTGCTATTGATAATTGTGAAAATAATTATTTTGAAGTAATTGAAATCCTAATAAATAACGGTGCCGATATTAACAGCCATCATGGCAATCTCTCAGAAACTCCTCTTCATAGGCTTTGTGCACGGAGTAAACCTCACATGGACGTAATAACTATGCTATTAGAAAAAGGAGTGGAAGTTAATGGACTCAACATATCCGGTAAGACTCCTATATTTTACTGCACCTTTAACTATTCTGTAGAGCTTCTGAATCTTCTTGTAAAATATGGAGCTGATATAAATATAAGAGACAAATATAAAAACACACTTATTCACGATGATTATATCGGCTGTCCTGACGAAAATTTTGAAGAGTTTTTAAAAGCCCTTATAAGTCTTGGCTTCGATATTAATTCAAAAAATTCCTTAGGACTAACTCCTTTAGAAGCTTGTCAGAATGAAAAGATCAAAGCTATTATACAAAAATACGCGTAAATAAATAAACCTCTTTGTGTTTAAATGGTTTTGTAGTGAAACCAAACATAAAGAGGTTCAATTTATTTACCCATCATATTCAACTAAGGCTTGTTTTAAATTTCTAACTCCACCTCTAGGATTTTCTACATCACCCTTATATCTTGGAATTAAATGAACATGCAAATGCTTTATTGTCTGTCCAGCATAGTAGCCTATATTAACTCCTACGTTGTATCCTGCTGGTTCATACTGAATATCTAACATCTCCTTAACTTCATACATAAGGCTGTATATAGCTTTTATTTCTTCCTCTGAAGCCTCAAATAAAAATGGGAAATGCCTTTTTGGTATTATCAATGCATGGCCTTCATTTACAGGAAATTTATCCATTATGGCAAAGGCAAGTTTATTTTCTGTTATTATTTCTGATTTGTTGTAATTGCAAAATATACATTCTGACATTTTATTCCTCTCCTTCTAATATAAAAAACAACATAGCTTTCTTTTTATCTCATATCCGTTAGCTTAAACCATTACTTCAAATATTCTTTTTCCATCTTCTTTAATCCACTCTGCAGTATATTTTTTATTCTTATTAAAATTGAAGGTTAGCAGATATCCTTCTTTTACCCCTTGCTCCTTCATATATTCTGCAAGCTGATGTACCCCTTTTTCTCTATACACTTCACCGTTCCATATCTTAAGTTCTACTATGTACTTTTTATTTCCATAAGTAATTACTACATCCATCCTTTTGTTTTTTCTTGTTTGAGGTTCTACAAAACTGAAGCCTTTTCCATTTAAAATAGGCTTTAAGTATGCTAAAAATATAAGTCTACCGTTAGTTTCATAAAAGTGTTCATCTTCTTCTCTATACTGTTCATACATAAATTCCTGAAACTTTAATAAAACTTTTTCCATATTTAATTCCTCAGCATCTAAGACCTCATTCTTATCTACTTGTGTAAGTTTTGATGCAGCTTCTTGGATATCCTTCTGAGCAATAAGGTAATCGTATAATAACATTTCAAAAATCTTATTGTTCATAATAAGCTTACCATTATTTTCTGATAGTATTCCGTACATCAATCCCTTTTCATAAACAAAAGGATTATAAGGAATTTGTTTTCCTTCTACTAATATCTGATAAACTACTGTTTTTATTTCATCATAGTTTTCAATATTTTTAATAACATCATCAAAAAGAGTATTATGTTCATTTAATGTCATTTTTATAGATTTTTGAAGTCCTTTTACCGTCCATTCCCTTCCAAGGTATTCATCAATATTTTTACAAAGTCTACTTACAAGATAAGGATATCCACTAGTAAAATTTCTTATCTCTTTAGATAAAAACTTTACATCCATGTCTATTTCAGTTTCATTTACGTACTCATTAAGCATTGTTTCAATTTCTTCAGAAGAAAAGGACATATCAATTTTAAAATCTGCAGCTATGTTCCAAGGAGAATTGAAAACCCTATTCTTTTCATCTCTAATTTGAAGCTTAATATTCTTAATGTCATTTACTCCACCTAATATAACACTTTTAAAGGTTAAATCTTTCTTAGCACTCATTGATAAATATTTATTTCTAAGTACTCCTAAAAACTGCATAAATACTCTATTACCACTACTTTTGTCCACCTCATCTATAATTAAAACCACATCATTATCATACTTATCAACCATATCAGTGATATTTTCGGATAAATCATTAAAGTTTTTTGTTGCATCTACATAACTTTTCAGTATTTTATACAATTCCTTGTTTGTAAATTTTACATTTCTAGCCAATATTTCAAATATAGTTTCACAAAACTTCTCTTCAGTTTCAAAAACATCATCACCAATTCCTTCAAAACTAACATCAATTACAACATATTTTTTGCTTAATTCTTCTACTAATTGATTAAATGTAGTGGTTTTACCAAACTGCCTTGGTCTGTTGATTGTAAAATAAGCTCCTTTATCTACCATTTGAGCAATCTTCTTTATCTTACCACTTATATCAACCATGAAATGTTTTTCAGGTATGCATAACCCCGTAACATTAAATTCCTTCATTTAAAATGCTCTCCTTTCATAACCGTGAGCTACTCTATTTAAATCTCTTCCGTGCAGCTACCAATATATTTATTATAACAAAACAATCTAAACCCCGGGATATAAGTTTTATCATAATTAATAACTTCTACCTAATACAGGCTTTTATAATATTCCTTGTATATCTTCTCTCCAATAGGAATATCCGCTGGTGCAAGATCATATTCCAAAATATCTTCAGGTTTCACCCAGCTTATTTCACTATGTACACTTAATTTAAAATCTTTATCATTACATTTGCATTTATAAGCCAATAGCCTTATCGCTCCGAATTCATATTCATAAATACTTTCGCAGAAAAAACCTTCTACCTCTATATTTACATTTAATTCTTCTTTAAATTCTCTTATTAATGCTTCCTCTGGTGTTTCACCCTCTTCAATCTTTCCTCCAGGGAACTCCCATTTACCTTCCATCTTTTGTCCTTCAGCTCTTTTGGCAATTAATATTTTACCTTCTTTAACAACAATTCCAGCTACTACGTCTTTCAAAACAATCACTCCATATCAATATTAAACAACACTTCCAAATTAGTATAATATAGATATTATAACACATCTTAAATCTTTTATTGCAAAGCAAAGACCTCTTTTAGTCATAATAACAACCAAAAGAGGTCTTTAATGATTTTCTTTCTCCTAACTCAATTCAAATTTAAATTTTTGCCATCCGTCTATATAGTCAATAAGAAACTCCTCTTCTTTTACAATTCTGCCTACCACATTGGTTTTCCCAGAATTTTTCATATCCTTTAAAGCTATCTGCAATTTCCCTGCATAATGTTCATAATCACCATTAGGAAGGAATCTCTTTATTTCTTGAGCCTCTTCTAAACTAGCTTACTTATTTTTCAGCTAGTCCATTATATCCTTTTCTCACTGCATTATTACAATAATGTAGTGACCTTATTTCCTTTTGGTACGCACAAAACTATTATTACTATCATTTGGATTGACTAATAATTCACTAATCCATTTTTGTAGTCACCTTTAACTCTATTTTGCAGTGAGATTCAACAATTTACTAAGATTATTAGGATACTTTTGTTAAAATAAACTTTTCCTTCAAAAGGAAAGACTTAAAGTTATTCATTAGTCTATTGAAGTTTTGTTCATAGGTATGCTCTATCGGATTATATCCATCCATTGTAGTCATATAGCTTACAAAACTCATCATATCACTAGGATAACCAAAATGTGCAAATACATCATTTATTTTACTTAGGATATCCTTACCGCTATACTTATTACTTATTTGCTTTAGTATACAATATCTCCACTTACGTTCCTCGAGTTCAAATTTCTTTGAGTCTTCTTGTATATCTTTATTCTCTAGTAAACTTCGAATACTTTCTTCTAATCTTTGTTCCTCTATCCCCCAAGCTAATTCCATGATGATTTCATTTGATGTCTCAGTATTTTCTATAATTGAAACTGCATAATTTTGTACTTCCTCTAGCTCTAACAGACTAAGTTTTAATCCAACATACACAGTATTCCAATCATACTTGATATTATTTTCTTCAAAAATATCCAACTTATATTTCATTAAATCACCTACTTCTATTTAGTACTATTTTTTAATAACTGTTTAATGTACTGATCATAATTTGGTATACCAGTAACTCCGTAACCTGGAACAAATCTTCTATGGCTGATTTGACCATTTGGCTCAACAATTCATTCAAAGACCCCATTCAACACTCTTCTACCTTGCTCACTCATTTGTTCTTTACCCTTACCAGCGGAACTGAACTTTATATGAGCAATTCCAACATATTTTGCAAGTTTATTTGGATTTGCAAATCTACGTATATCACCGATATATGCTATAAGATTTGAAGCCGTTACAAGGTCAATACCTGGCATAGATTGCAATTTATAATCTAATAACTTCAAAATCTTACCCATTTCTCTTTCTATTTTCTTTATTTCTTCTTTGAAAAACTTAATTTCTTCTACCATGCTTTGAATAAGAACGTCTCTAAATCTCTGATAGTCTCTTGTAGTGATACCATCTAATTTAACAAGTTCTAATATTTGCTCTGCTTTTCGTGTTGAGCAGGAGTTATTACTATTATCCAGTAAAAATTCCTTTAATTCTTGTAATGATACATTATCCAAATGTTTCTGTGATGGGTACTTGTTCCAAAATGCCAATGCAGTTTTGTCATCAACCTCACTAAAAAACTTCTTATAACTTGGATAATGTAATGCAAGTTGATTGTGCAACTGAATTTTAGTAGTTGCAAGTTCCTTAACCATTGTGTTTCTCCTGCCAACTAACTGTTTTAAAGTTCAGTATAAATCATCTGGTTTAGCCTCTGGTAAAGTATCCAGTTTATCTAATAAAACCTTCGCTATACATTGAGCATCTCAACTATCATTTTTCTGTGTCATAGGATTATTTTTTCGTTCTGATGATGAATAGGCTGGGTTTACTTCTTTTGTTATTTCCTTTGTTTCTGTTAAGAATACTGACAAGACTCTCCCATTCCCTCCCACATCCTCTAGTCCATAAACTGGTATTATACCATCTTGACAATACTCTCTAATTCTTTAATGCCAATCCACTTTTAATACCACAAAAAATAATTAAATACCCATTACGTAAATAAGTTATAATAAAACTTTTACTGATTTCAAGTAAAAATAAAGGATAGTTTTCTAAATTTATTTTAGAAAGCCATCCTATATTATTTTTTAGTTATACATCAAACTCAATATTAAATCTATCTACCTTTAATTCAACATATTTACTGTCATAACAACCATAATCATATAAATCTTCTCCATCTAAGTAAACATCTATTGTCGACTCAATTTTACTATTATCTATATTTAATTTTCCTGTTATATAATATGCAAAAGTTTGATTTATACATTGCATTTCTTTTGCACTTTTTTCAACTTCCTTAACATCTAAATCATCAAATATTTCTACTTCAATGTCTGCATAATATTGATTGCCTATTTCTATCTCACTTCCACTTCCATACGACATAAAACATCTAATCTGTTGTCCATCAATATTCACTATAACTTCTTCCTCGATTAGACTATTAAAACTTTCAACAGTAACTAAATATTTCAAATAATCTCCTCCTTACTTTACTGGATTAATTGTCTTATCAGTGTTTGAACCATTTAATAATTTCCATAAGGTTTTTCCACTCTCAGTATGATACGTTGTTATATCTCCTCTATTATTGGTTCCAACGAATTCAAATTTTGCTTCCCCTTTTCTATTATTACCCATGAACTTCATATAACCAGTTCTTTGCTCTGGAACCTTCATACCCCACTTATCTGTAACATTGTAATCATACTGTACCTTATATCCATTATTCATTACATCCTTTGCACCTTGTAAATATTCATCTGCGTTACTATATATTCCTCCAAACTCACTACCATGTTTATCAAAATGTCCTTCTAATAGATTTCTTGACCCAAAGCTGGCCTTATTTTTAGTCATCCACTCAACATTTTCAGAACCGTAGGTTTGCTTAAAATATTCATTCCATTCTGAACCACTTAGTAATTGTCTTTCAGGATTACCCGCCCCCTTAGCAATCTTACTACTAGGAATATCATCTATCATACTAGCTTTCCCTATACTAGACTTAGCTCCTCGTACTCCAAAAATAGTTGATGCTAATCCAAAACTATTTAGCCAATGTTCTTTTGATAGAGGATCTTCTGGATTAAATGTTTCCTTTACCATGTCTGCACCACCAAGGCTAAGCCAATTAACGCAATCATATACTGAATTAAATGCTTTCTCTGATCTTTCTGCATTTGATTGTAATGTTGTTTTTATAACGTCCGGAATTCCAAGCGTTGCCCAATTTACAAAATCATATGGTGAATTCAAGAATTTTTCCCCTCTATTTTCAAATCCGCTCCAAATATCACAACCTATTTCTTTTAGTGAATTCCATGATTTAATAAATGGTGAGAGATTAGCCCCACTTAATGCACCTTTAAATGCATTCATTATACAAGCACCGATATCATTTTCTCCTCCACCTGATGTACTTGAACTTATAGTCGATGCACTAGCAGCTGCACATAGTGCACCTATGCATGCTACAGCAACTGCACATGCAATTCCTGCCCCTACTCCAAAAGTCGCCACTGATGCTACCACTGCTACTGCGGCTATTGCGGCAATTGCTAATTTTCCCCAATTAAATCCTTTCTTCTTTTCCTGTTTCTTTTCTTGTTTCTTCTCTATCTTTTGGCCTGCCTTTGGTTCATCATCAAATGGAGGATATGTTTCTCTATCGCTTCCATTTTTTATTACGTTATCGCCTAAAAAATGAAACTCATTTTCTATTGAAAAACCACTTTGTGTACCTGTTTTGGCTGCAAGTATCTGACTTTGTGCTTTTATATTTACACTTTGTGGTGTTTTTATTACTATTTCACCATCTGCATTTAAACTTAGTTTTTTAGGACTTTTAAGGGTTACTCCAACATTATCATCAAAACTTATACTAAGTGGCTCTTTTGATCCTCCTTTTATATTTACTGCACCTGGAGTCATTTCTATTTCGCTGCCATGTTCTGTTCCAAAATATCTTTTAGTTGTATCTGATGTTTTAGCACAGCTGCTTCCGTTTTTTCTTATACAGCCTGTTACAATTGGTGATTCGCTGCTTTCATTGGGAAAATAAAGTCTTGCACTTGTTCCAACTATAGGCATTGAGTACATTGCATTTCCTGTTGGCGGTGCATATGGAAACCATGCGGCGGCTTCTTTATTTTGTTCTTTGTCTATATCAAGATGAAGCTTTACTTTTTCACCTTCTACAGCAAGAACTTTTCCTTCAAGAGACCCTCCGCTTAAAAGTGAATTATAGAGTTTTGTTTGCCATATACCGTTTTTCCTGCATAAACGATATTTATAAATTACTTCATCCTTTAAAGCATAGGCTGAACATTGATTTACATAAAGCTTTTTATTTTTAAACCAGATGTTATCTCCAACTTCATACTTTTCTCTTCTTTCTATTTCATAATAAAAGTAATCTGTATCGTGTCCTGCTTCAATTCCACCTGCTTCATGAAATCTTTTTAGATTCTTATGAGCTTTATAAAAACCCATATCTTCTATTTCATAACTTGCTTTAATTGGTCTCCCAAAATAAAACATATTACGTGTTTCCATTATATCACAAAATAATTCTGAATTTAACTCACTAGCTATTCTCTTTAAAAAGTTCCAATCAGTTTCTTTGTATTGGAATAATGGCTTTCCTATTGTTTGTCCTTCTGCTATGCATTGAGTAAAACTATAACCTGAATAATCCTTTAAAAGTATTCCTATAAGCTCATTATATGTCATGTTAGCATTTTGAAAGGATCTGCTTTTTTCTTTTACATCTAATTCAAAACTTGATGTTATTCCTTCTATTTCTAAACAATATATTCCATTATTATTTGTTGTCTTTATACTGCTTATCATTCCATTAAATAATATCTTACTTTTGCTTTCCTTTACTACATTAATATTTACAGGACTTTCATTACTTGCATTTTCATCTTCTGTTTCTTCATAAATACATATTTTATCACTAGTAGACGCATTTATAGCAGACTGAAAATTAATTGAATCATCTATTAAACATTTTAAATATAAATATCCATGTTCATTAGGTTTATTATCAATTCTTATGTCTTCTATACGTAGTAATTGATAAGGAGATTTAACTCTTAGTGCATGAAGTACCCCCATTTACTTTCTCCTTTCTTTATAAACTTTTATAAAATATGATTCTTTCATTGCTAACTCTCCTAACAAATTTTTCACCTCTTCGAGGCAAAATTTTATCATATTTTTCCCAATTTTATCTCCTTCATTGCTGAATAGCATAATTTTGCTACCGAATAGTAACTTTTGATATACATTCACAAAAAATATAAAAGAAAGAGAATAACATATTCATCATTTCTTTATCCTTCCTTTACAACAATCCCAGCTACTACGTCTTTCAAAACAATCACTCCATTTTCTTACACTAATCAATACTTAATATATCACCCCATATTGTTAGTTTACTCATTCTTAATATGTATATATTAAATAAAAAACTAATTTAAAATTCAATTATTCCGTAATACAAATGCACATTTCCTGCGAGCCTATTTTCATAAGATCATCTTCTGTGAGCTCTGATAATTTAATCTGCTTTATGTTTTGGCTATGTTAAAAAATAGTGTTGATAATATAGTATATTAAAATAGAACTCCTAAAAGAGTTCCATTAATTCGTATTTTCTGAATATTGTTTTTTATCATCATTAATTTTATTACGTAAAAATAAGATAACAGCAATTA
Organism: Clostridium nitrophenolicum; assembly: GCF_055391695.1. Classification (NCBI taxonomy): domain Bacteria; kingdom Bacillati; phylum Bacillota; class Clostridia; order Eubacteriales; family Clostridiaceae; genus Clostridium; species Clostridium nitrophenolicum. Next base: position 2,140,924 of record NZ_AP042469.1, on the reverse strand, counting down.
TAAAAACTGCTCCTTGTATAAACATAATAACTGTACGTATATTAGAAGTTAAATATTTCTCCAAGAAAAGTTCTCTTAATAATTCAAATGCAAAAAAAATGCAAAATAGTAAATTATAAATCTTTCTTTTCTTATAAAATGAGTGAAGATTCCACCCTGACAGTACGCAATGGAAAACCATACGAAGAATAATATCGATCATAAAATTACCCCCTTATTCCAAAAATTAATTTAAATTATGATAACTTATAATTGTTTATTTATATAAATAAATAACAATTTTCATTTTAAATTTGTCTTTTTTGTATAGAAAAAAAATCTGTTCATAGCGATTTCAAAAATCGCTAATGCAACAGACCATTTAATTTTATATTAAATATGCCATGGTCGTTTCAATTATTTTTTATAAGGAAGTTTTTTATTTTTTCTTTTGTTGAAACTTAGCTTTTCCTGTTGCAACTTGATATATAGAAAATGCTATTACTATCACACATAATATAACAGAACCGTATTTTATCAATTCGTACATTGTTGTCACCCCCCTTTGAAAGGTTAACATATTGCATAATATAAATCAAGAAAATTATGTATGTTTTGAATAAAATTATCAAAATAAGTAATAAATTCATGTAAGAACACCAAATCTAAGTTAAAGTTCTAAGATGTTTCTCTATATCTATAATCAAAACAGTAGCTTTTATTTAACTCAAAAGATATAAGCAGCTTTCCTTCTGACGTATATAATTCCATGCTAGAATAAAGAATTAAACTTGCAGTTTTATCTGCAAGTTCATATATTAGGATATCCAAAGCGTAATTTCTAAATTAATATAATTTGAAGAAATTGTATGATTAATCAAGCTAACTTTTCATAACTACTTAACACAATCCAATTCAAATTTAAATTTTTGCCATCCTTCTATATAATCAATAAGAAACTCCTCTTCTTTTACAATTCTGCCTACCACATTGGTTTTCCCGGAATTTTTCATATCCTTTAAAGCTATCTGCAATTCCCCTGCATAATGTCCATATAAGGATGTGTCTATCAAAATGTCTCCTCTTTTTATATCTGGCGTATTAAAAGGTATAAATTTATGACCTTTATACTTAACTCTGCTTTGAGTTGACCTTATAAGATATTCTGAAAGGTCTCCTCTATTGAAATGACGCTCCTCTAATACAATTTTTCTTTCCACTTCTGGGATTCCTTCTGAAAGCTCTATCTTCATTACCAGCATATCTTTATTTATTTCACTTAAAGCTTTAAGCTCTTCTTCTGAGGCAAAAGCATTAGCTATGATAACATCATCAATAAGATCTATAGCAAATAAATGCTTTGCCTGTGTTACTATATTCATTTCCCTATGTTTTTCTAAGGTACATAGGCCTTCATTTACAGGCCATGGACCAAAATTTGCTGCTTGAGATGATATAAAGGCAGCAGTTCTTATACCTAAATCTTTAAACTGCTTGCTGCATTTTATGAAATGTTCATAGCTTAAACCGCTATATCTATGTGGGTAAAAATTATGACATCCTAGAATTTTTTCTATATTAGGCTTGTAGCTCATTATGTTTTCTATATATCTTGTACCATTACTCATATTCAATTCTATAAATAATCCCTCAGGGTTATAAGTCATCATAGATTCTTCCAAGCCTGAAAATCCCATATCTAATCTTATACCATAAGCACCTATTTCTTTAAAAAAACTTAAATCATTATAACTTATATTAAGCTCTTCGAAAATTCTAGGACTTACATCTGCAATAACTTCCATACCCTTTGTATTTGCAAAGGCTGTAGTTTCTTTAAACTCCTTAAGTATATTTTCCTTGTCTCCCTCTACAGACAAAAGGCAGGTAAATATCCTTTTGAATCCATACTTACTCGCCAATTCTATATATTTAAGGTTGTCTTCCAAGCTTGCATGCATTGGATAAACTGAAATACCTAATCTTTTCATATTCATCACCTCATTTTTGTTTTGCTAAATAATAGGCACCCTTGCAGGAAGACACATCCTCATCTATAATTTCTACATCTTCAACAAGGGTTAATAAATGAGCATTAAAAGCTTCTCTTACAAACTTAATTTTTGTTATAATGCTGCCCTTTAAGGCAACTTTAATGGTTCCCTGAAGTTTAAGCTTTTTCCATAGCCTGTGTACCATTAAAGCTATTTCCATTCCTGCTTCTTTAAGAATTCTCAATGCATTTTCTTCTTGTTCTTCTGCTAATTTTGCTATGGTTGGAACAATAGAAGCAATTTCATCTTTAGTAGAATAATAAACTATCCCTTTTATATCTTGTACATTTTGTATGGATAACTCTTTTAATATTGTCTTTGTCAGCTTGCTTTTTTCAATGCCTAATTCTTCTTCGTATATCATCCTTTTATAGGCATTTATAGCTATATTATATCCGCTTCCCTCATCGCCTAAAAGATGCCCCCAGCCTCCAGAGGTTATCTTTTTATCTTTTGAAATTCCTAAAGCTATAGAACCAGTACCTGAAATAGCTAAAACTCCTTCTTCTCCTTTTAGTAATGCATAAAAAGCTAGTTCTGCGTCATTGTAAATCTCTACATCTGTATTAAATTTACTTTTTACTGCCTTCTCCACTATTTTTTTATTTTCTCCAGCCTCTATACCAGCAAGTCCTAAATAAATTCCTATAAGTTCATCTTCTTTTAACATGTTCACACAGATTTCTATAGCTTGGATAATATTATTTAAAGCTGTCTTTTCATCTATTATTAAGCTTCCATATCCTGTGGCTGCCTTACATATTTCTTTGCCCTCCATATTATAGGCTATAGCTTCTGTTTTAGTTCCTCCCCCATCTACACCTATTATATATCTCATCTAATTCCTCCAATCAAATACCTGGATTATATGTTAACTAATATCTCTATGATATTAGCTAGTTCATCTTCTGGTATTTCAATATTAAGATTTTCTTCTATATCTTTTATACTTGTTTTTAAGTCTTTGAATAAGTCACCATATCTAGCTTTAATTAAAGATAAATTTTTACAACTTCTCGTTTCTTCTTTATTTATCAATTTTTCTAAAACACATCCAAAATGCATTAGTAAACCCATCAATTTATCTTCATCTACGTAAATTCCATGGGAGTATTTCATATTTGAAACAGTTTTTATAAATTTTCTTATTATAAAATCACAATTATTTATGTTAAGATGATCTTTATAAACCTTATTTATTATGCTTATCATATCTTCATCATTGACCTTTTCTTCAAAATCCTCTCCAACAAATTCTTTAAAAAATCTATCTATTGGAATATATTCCACACCCTCAAGCTGAGGGTCAAAAGCACTTATAACATATGCAATTGTGTACTTTTTTCTTATGTTATCAATGGCGTTATAAAATTCTTTTCTGTCCTTAATGCTGAGATTTATTATTTCATATTTATCACTTTCAAAATTAATTGAAACAAGTTCTTTTAATTTTATAGCAGTACCTTCACCCGTTGAGCAAGCTGTAACTATTGCTTTTTTATCTGCCTTAAGGTTTTTCTCTATAAAATCTCCTATATATCTGCTTTCTCTCTTTACACACTTAACTATTTCATCTATATTTTCATACAGTATTGCTTTTCTTGCAGCTTCTATTACAGTAGCAGTAGTTATCATATCTATAGTTTCAACATATATACCTGTATTTTCTTCTATAATTTTTCCAAAGAATTTTAAGGATCCCATATCAACTAAAAGTACCGCTCCTCTACCTTGATCCTTTTCTTTTATCAATTCTTGAATTTTTATTAAAGCTTCTTCTGGCTTCATGGATAATGGCATATCGAAGCCTGCTACATGATTGGTGTTAAGCAGCTGATTTGCAACTTCAGCTATTGAAGTCGCAGTTGTGTTACCATGCATAGCCACTATTACAGCTACCTTACTTCTTACTTTTTTATTTTCCGCAGCAAAAAACATAGTTATAAAACCAATCTCTCCTATTGGTATTGTAATTTCATACTTTTCTTCTAGTTTATAAGCTAAATTTAATGCTAATTTAAATTCTTCAGGATATTTTTTTCTTATCTCATCTATTTTGGTATTTTCAATTCCTCTATTTTCTTTTATTCTAGCTAGAAAAGTATCTATGTGTAGCAATAGACCTAAGAATATATTCTGTGGGATTTTCCTTTTAAGTTTATATTCAGCTAAATGCATAAAGCTTTTTAAAAACTCATATAACTCATTATTTACTATTCTTTTTATATCATCTTTATCATTTTCTTCTCTAATACTTAGAATATATGTATTTATAAAGTCTTCAACATCACTAGTAAGTTTACTTTTTATTTCCTCCTGATCTAAGCCCTTAGCAGTTAATATTTTTGTCCTTTCCTCTATAAATTCATATATATCTCTAGAAACACTGTATTCATCCTCTATATCATAATTGATGTCCTTTTTTATTTCATCACTAAAACTCACCTTTAACCCTCTTGGGTTTATTTTCTTCGAAGCTAAAAGTCCACCTTTAACCTCATAGGAAAAATCCTCTACTTTAATATGGATATCCTCTTCATTAAAAATGTTTCTTAAAAAGGCTTTAGCTGATGCTATCTGAATATCACTTTTTAGTTGTCCTATATTATTTAAACAATCGTAATTTAATAATGCAGTAATTACTTCTTCATCTACGTTTATTTTCTTAGATATTCTTTTAGATTCATCTGCAAAAAATCTTTGTATTAATTCTAACCGTTCTGCTGCCCTTCTATCTCTTAAGGCAGGAAGTGCTATAGTTACCGGAATTCTTCTTGTAAAAGTCTTTAAAAGAGCGGAACCTATATTTTCTGTAGTTGCACTTATAATCATTACATTTATAGGTATTCCCTCTGTTCCTCCCAGTGGTATATATTTTCCTTCATCTATCAAGGTAAAAAGTATTTCCTGTCCTTCTGGCGGAAGTCTGTGAACCTCATCTAAAAATAATATACCATCTCTTCCCTTTTCTATAATGCCTTCTCTATCCTCGCTTGCACCAGTGTATGTTCCTTTCTTTACTCCAAATAAATGTCCTATTAGAAGTTGAGGATTATTAGCATAATCAGCACAATTAAAAACTGCAAATCTATCCTTTTCTTTTATCCTTCCAATTTCCAAAGCATATTTAAACATGCATTTTGCAAAATATGATTTTCCAACTCCAGTTTCTCCAATTATAAGACTATGAAGACCATTAGGAGGATATACTATAGCTGCCTTTGCTAAGGATATTTGATTTTTTAAACTTGCATCTCTTCCTATTATAGTGTCAAAAATAGATGGCGCCTCAGCTTTATCTTCACATATATAATCCTTTTCATTAAGCTCAACATAATAAAGTACAGGCTTTCCCTTTTCTTTTTTAACTTTACCTTCAGCAACTAATTTATTTAGTTCTCTAGACACATTTGCCCTTCGCATATTTAAATATAAGGACAATTTTTCTGTACTTACTCCAATATTTATAGCTTCTTTTTTAATTTGTTCTACGCAAATTTTCCTCAATGATTCGTATACTATCTCCTGATTTTTCATTTCTATAACCGCCTTATTTATATCACTCTATATAAATAATATAATGGATAATTAAACTACTAATCACTATTTTCTGTATTTTTTAAAATTTTTTTCTCTTTGTTCCATAATCCCCTTGGATATTTCAAAGAACATTATACACATAATGGAGAATATAACTATTAATAAATTCAATATCCAAGGATTTTCTATATTAAAAACTATCATAGGTACCATTATAACCAAAGGGGCACTAAAGGCTAGAAGCCATCTATTAATCTTAAATCTTTTGGTTATAATATTAGATAACTTAACACCAACTAGCATTAAAGCTATAAATGCTATGCCGTAAAATAACTTCATAATTATTTCCCCCTAAAATTATTTTCTTAGTTCTCTATACATATCAACCATCTCTTCAATTAGATTTTTTTCTGATATAGCAGTCATAAGCTGATCTTGTGCATGTATCATTAAAAGAGAAGCCTTAAAGGAATCTCCGTTTAATTCTGCTTGAATTAACTTTGTTTGGGTGTTGTGAGCTAAATCTAACTCTTCCTGTGCTTTTTTTAATCTTTCCTCTGCTTTTTCCATATCTCCTGCTTTTGCTGCTTTTAATGCTTCATAAGCATAGCCTCTTGCATCTCCAGCGTGAGAAATTATATTGAAAATATGTTCTTCCATAGATAAAACCTCCAAAGTCAAATTATTTTCTTATTGTTAACTAATCTAATTTAAATTGTGGTAAATATTCTTTATTTATCATAAGTAAATCATCGAGCAAATCTTTTGCTACAGTTACGGATGGAACTAACGGATGACTTGCTAAAGCTAATAGTGCCTTTTCCTTATCTCCCTTAACTGCCGCCTCTACAGCAAGTACTTCATAGCTTTTTACAGCTTGAATTAATCCCTTTACTTCTATTGGTAAATCTCCTCTTAAGCTAAGTGGAGTTGCTCCTCTGCTGTCTATTATGCAGTTTGTTTCTATAACAGAATTATCAGGTATTCCTTTAATTATTCCATTGTTTAAGGTGTTAACTGTATGAATTTCTCTTTTATCATTGTAAATTGCACTTATAAGTGACACCGCTGCATCTGAGTAATAAGCTCCTCCTCTTTTTTCTAATTCTTTAGGCTTAACATTAAGTTCAGGTGATTTGTAAAGCTCAAATAGTGTTTTTTCTACTGCCTTTACCTGTTCTGACCTTGTACCCTTGTTACAATCCTCCGCCGTTTCTATTTCTTCCTCAACCATTTTATCTGTCATATAAAAATATCTGTGGTATGGACAAGGAATCATTCCTAAGGCTCTTAAAAAATCCCCGTCCCATTTTAAGTTAGATATATTTTTCATATTAAGCACTGCACCATCAAGAAGTTTTTCAATAACTTCCTTAGTTACGTCCTTATCCTTATACCAGACTTTTTTGCCCCATACCAAATGGTTTAAGCCAGCAAACTCTATAAAAATATCTCTATAAGGTACTTCTAGCATATTTGCTACATCCATTGCCATGTGTATAGGTACATTACATAAACCTATGCACTTTACATCAGTATATTTTAATACAGCCTCTGTAACTAATCCTGATGGATTCGTAAAATTTATAAGCCAAGCATCTGGACATACTTCTTTTATATCCCTGCATATATCAAGCATTACAGGTATAGTTCTAAGGGCTTTAGCAAAACCACCTGGTCCTGTTGTTTCTTGACCTAATACTTTATATTGTAAAGGAAATCTTTCATCCCTTGCTCTCGCCTCTAATCCGCCTACTCTAAATTGTGTAACTACAAAATCCGCATCCTTAAGGGCTTCTCTTCTATCTAAGGTTTGAACTAATTTTATATTTAGCCCTGCTTTTTTTATCATTCTTCTTGCTAGGCTGCCTACTATACTTAATTTTTCTTCTCCCTCTTTTATGTCTACTAAATGTATCTCTTTAACAGGTAATTCTGATATTCTCTTTAAAAATCCTTCTATTATTTCTGGGGTATAACTACTTCCCCCTCCTATTACAACTACTTTAAGTTCCTTCATAAATCTGACACCTCCAAATTTATATGCTAGAACTCTTAGAGCTTTAGCTCTCTAGAGTTCTGCACTCCTTCGAAAGAAGGAGTTTCCTATAAAAAATGGTAAGAATACTGGTCTATTATTTATTTGATTATGCCTTACATAAAAATTACTCTCTTAACTTTAAATTAATAGTTAGGTGAATTTTAATTCACCTAACTATAATTTTCCTTATATCATTAAGCATCTAATGTATTGCCTTCTTCACTTATTCCTTGCTCTTGAAGTAATTTTTTCTCATAAGCTTTGAAGAATGGATAGTATATTACTGTTGTAATTGCTATGTTGACTAAAACAAGAACTATAGCCTTCCAATCTCCTTTTGTAGCAAGGTATGCACCTATTGGTGCTGGAAGTGTCCATGGTGCTTGTATTACCGGTCTGGCTACTATATTAAAATACATTGCAAAATATGATATAAATGCCGCTAATATTGGTCCTAAAATAAATGGTATAAGGAATAATGGGTTTAGCATTATTGGTGCACCAAATATTACTGGTTCATTAATGTTGCAAATACCTGGAATTAAGGACACTCTACCTATATCTTTTAAATATTGTGATTTAGACCTCATCATTAAAAGAACTAAACCTATAGTAGCACCTGAGCCTCCTATCCATACAAACCATTGGAAGAATGGTTCTGGAGCTATGTGTGGTATTGCTGTGCCTGCTGCTAATGCCTTTGTATTTTCATCTAATAAAACAAGCCATATAGGTCTTGCTACTGTACCAACAATAGAGTCTCCATGAATACCACATGCCCAAAGTAAAGTAATAAGGAAGGTAGGAACTAATACTCCACCTAAAGTATCTCCTGCAACTACAAGAGGCTCAAATATACTCATTATAAACTGTTGTATATCAAAGTTTAATAAGTCTCTAACTATCCATAATACAACTATAATAATTGTTGCTGGTATTAATGCTGCAAAGGAGTTTGCAACAGATTCCGGCACTCCTTCTGGCATTTTAATTGTTAAATTCTTTTCCTTTGTAAATCTTAGAGTTTCTACAGCAAAGATAGCCATTAATATAGCTACGAACATTCCTGCGCCGCCAAGATTGCCTAAAGGTAAAACCCAACCTAAATCGTTTTCTTTAACTGCTACTGGTAAGCTTGTCAATAAGAATGCTGCTACGGATAAACTACCTCCAGCTAATGAATCTAGCTTATAAGATTTGGCAAGACTATATCCTATTCCAAAGGATGCATATAAGGCCATAATTCCCATAGTCAATCTATAAGGATATAATATCTTTCCTATATAAGGCTTTACCATTTCCGCCCATGAATTTACAGGTGGAAAGGCAATAACTAAGAAAAAACTACCTACAATTATAAGAGGTATAGTTGAAACGATACCATCACGTATAGCTCTAAGATGTCTTTGTTCTGCCATTTTTGTCATAGGCGGCAAAAGATATTTCTCTAAAAGCTCAAAAATTAATTTCATTTTAAGTCCCCCTTATATTATTTTGAATGTTTTTTTATTTGTTCTAATACCTTTGGAGCACCTATTGGTGTATATCCCATTGGAACTATTAATTCAACAGGTATATTAAGTCCTTCTGCCTGTGTTTTAAAAACTTCTAATCTGTGTTTTACTTGTGGAGCAACTAATGCCATGTCATACCCTAATTTAATTTCATCCTCAAATTCATAAGTTCCTACGGCTTTAATTTCTAGTGGAAAATTTTGTTTATCGGCTTCAGCTTTTATAGCTTTAACCACTATTGCACTAGACATTCCCCCTGAACAGACCATTAAAACTTTCATATATAAATTCCTCCTCACATTTGTTTTTATATTAAATTACTAAGCAATAATCATGCCATAGTCGTAAATTCCTTTTATAATAACTGTTTGCATTTGATCTGTATCATGCCGAAGTTTTTGATACACAATTTTTGATACACGAATAAGTTTATTGTAAATTATAAAAAATATATAGAAAATCAAGGAATGAAATGAGGTGAAGATATGTTAAAAGCTTATAAGTATAGAATTTATCCTAATAAAGAACAAAAATTATATTTAGCCAAAACTTTTGGTTGTACTAGATTTATCTATAATAAGATGTTGACTGATAGGATTAAGTCTTACGAGGAAAACAAAGAGTTAGATATTAAGCAGATTAAGTATCCTACACCTGCACAATATAAAAAAGAGTTTGAGTGGCTTAAAGAGGTTGATAGTTTAGCCCTTGCAAATGCTCAATTAAATTTGGATAAAGCATATAAAAATTTCTTTAGAGATAAATCTATTGGATTTCCTAAGTTCAAAAAGAAAACCAATACTAATAGTTATACAACAAATAATCAAAACGGAACTGTATCAGTGAAAAATGGGTATATAAAAATACCAAAATTAAAGTCAATGATAAAAATGAAACAACATAGAGAATTCAAAGGATTAATTAAAAGTTGTACCATATCCAAGACACCAAGCGGCAGATATTATATATCAATTTTAGTTGATACAGAAAATTTTATATTTCCTAAAGTAGATAAAAAAATAGGTGTGGATATGGGATTGAAAGAATTTGCAATATGTTCAGATGGATATAGAGAACCTAATCCAAAACATCTTAGAAAATTTGAAAAAAGACTCTCTAAACTGCAAAAAGATTTATCACGCAAGCAAAAGAGCAGTAATAATAGGAATAAAGCTAGATTAAAGGTTGCAAAATTACATGAAAAAATAGCAAATCAGAGGGCAGATTTCTTAAACAAGTTATCAATTAAACTAATTAGAGAAAACCAATCTATAGTAATTGAGGACTTAAAAGTTAAGAATATGCAACAGAATCACAAATTAGCGAAAGCTATAAGTGAAGCTAGTTGGTCGGAGTTTAGGAGAATGTTAGAGTATAAAGCAGAGTGGTATGGAAGGGAAATAATAATAGCTCCATCAAACTATGCTAGTAGTCAACTATGTTCAGAATGTGGTTATAAAAATGAAGAAGTAAAAAACCTAGCACTTAGAGAATGGACTTGTCCTAACTGTGGAATACATCATGACAGAGACATAAATGCTAGTAAAAACTTGCTGAAATTAGCTATGTAATTTTGGTATTATATTGAGGTTGGTTCAACCTTTGGAGCGTGGGTAAACTTGCTACAATAGTAGTATTGACCACGAAGCCCCCACTTCAATGAAGTAAGTGGGGTGTAGTTCACCTTCACCCTTTTGGAATGTTGGCCGTAATTGGTGTAGACCGACGAATCCTAATTGTTCTGAATGTCCTATAAGAAGAGGATGTCTAAAAAAATTAAATTCTTTTACTAAATAATGGGGAAAGGGCAGGGTAAAATCTACCCTCTATTTTGTATAAGTAAGTTTTTTATTTTTTCTTTTGTTGAAACTTAGCTTTTCCTGTTGCAATTTGCTGTATACAAAATCCTATTCCTATCACACATATTATAAGAGAACCGTATTTTATCAATTCGTACATTGTTGTCACCCCCCTTTGAAATATTAACATATTGCATAATACAAATCAAGCAAATTATGTATATTATGAAGAAAATTATCAAAATATGTAATAAATTCATGTAGGAATACCAAATCTAAGTTAAAGTTTTAATTATAATTGCAAAAACTATAGCGTTAAGACCTGAAAAATTTCTACATATATGTTCTTTTATCAAAAATAAAGAGAACCATAAGCAGATTAAAAATCTACTTACAGTTCTTCATAATAGATCAGATAATAATCTAAGTTACTTAATTCTATCTAAATGGATACCACAATCCTGTAAAAAATTTAGCCTTTATCCAAAAACATATAACTAAATTAGAAGATAGAACACCTGCTAAAGAAACTCTCTGTTTTTGTCCCCTGCTAAGTCTTGAGGACTTTTGTTTATAAACTTTATCATGTCTACAGCTTTAAGTGCTTTTTCTACTTCTACTCTAATTATAAATAATTATAAGCACTCTATATCAAAAATATAAAGTGCTTAAAGTAAAATTTATCTTTTATATAAAATTACTTATTCTTAGAATATATAGGACCGTTAACATTAGCAGTATAAGATCCACTTGATCCAGAGTACTTGTACACAACCAAATAATATCTTCCAGCTGAAGGAACATTATATGATCCTGTTAATTTGCCGTTGTCACTATTAGTTGCATAGGCTGCATAATTGTTATGATCCGATTCACTATACAGTGTCCAATTCATTCCTATGGCATTTTCGTTATTTACTGTAATATCAACTTTTCCTGCTGAAGTAGCATCAAAGTAGAAAATATCTTTGTCATTGCTGTCATCAAGTGTTCCTTTAGCAATTGTATTAGAAAGTATAGGTCCATTTGCAGTTTCAAAGCTATTATTTGGTTCATGAGCATTTATAATACTTGCTGAAGAATTATTAATTCCTTTAACACTAGCAGTATAGGATCCACTTGATCCAGAGAACTTGTACACAACCAAATAATATCTTCCAGCTGAAGGAACATCATATGATCCTGTTAATTTGCCGTTGTCTCTATTAGTAGCATAGGCTACATAATTGTTATGATCGGATTCACTATATAGTGTCCAATTCATTCCTATAGCATTTTCGTTATTTACTGTAATATCAATTTTTCCTGCTGAAGTAACATCAAAGTAGAAAATATCTTGGTTATTGCTGTCATCAAACTTTCCTTTAGCAATTGTATTAGAAAGCATAGGTCCATTTGCAGTTTCAAAGCTATTATTTGGTTCATGAGCAGTTATAATCTCTATTGGAGAATTATCAATTACGTTAACTGAAGTACTTTCAGAGTTATAAGCTCCTTTGTCATCAGTTACAGTAAGTTTAACATTATAGTTGCCAGCCTTTGTATATGAATGAGTAGGGTTAGCATCATTACTAGTAGTTCCATCACCGAAATCCCATAGGTATGAAACTATTTTACCATCAGAATCAGTAGAGCCATTGCTGCTGAAGCTTATAGGATTATTTATAGTTCCAGTATAAGGTCCATTTATTTTTGCTACAGGAGCATTATTAAGATCTGCGGTATCAGGAAGTAGTCCCTGGAATACCACTTCAAATTGAGCATTATTTGAGGAATCTACTTTGTAGTTAACAAAATAACAAGTAAGAGTTTTATATCCACTCCAAGGATAACTATTTAATGTGTTTAGAAAACCATTTACAGTACTGTCCATTAGCTTCCAATCATTTAATTTACCCTTTGAAGCTCCTAAAGTATATGTTCCACGGAGAGTAAATGTATTAAAGAATGGAGATTTTTGCTTTTCAGTAGAAACATCCTTTAGTTTTGCAACTGATGTAATATCTGAAAAAATCTCTGATTCATTTTTAGCTGCATGTTTAGCTAAGTAATCATCAGAAACTAGTGGAGTAGTTAATGTGTTGAGATTATCTACTAAATACTGCATATGCTTTTGATATCCATCGTTAAGACTACTATCATTACTCATCGTATTAATGCAGCTATCATATCCACTTACATCATTTGATTCTATAGCATCAGCTATTTTATTGTATAAATCTAAATTATTATTATACAAGTAGTTATGGAGTGCAAATCCATAATTATAAAAATCCCAACCACTGTTATAGCCTGAATGAACCTCTTTGTTTACTGTATATCTTGCTGAAGGATTATTAGATATTCCACGGGAAACAGAGTATCTTGGTAATATATCCTGTGTACGAGTAGAGCCTGCAAAAAATTCAGCACCACCTTCTTCATACCAACAAAGTCTATCATTTTTATAAAGTTCAGAATTTCCCCACATACCAGGTACAATATATCTTCCCTGAAGGTAGTGAGTAAACTCATGGCGGAATAATTCTTCAAGTGTGTATATGCTTTGTTCTGGAGTTCTTTCATAGGTGAAGAATGTACCATCACCTTCAATATATATACCTCCATTATCAGTACTATAACCGTATAAAGTTGAATTCATTTTGTATTCATCTGGGCTGTTATAAATAGCAACTGTTAATACATCATCTGGATGAGGCCCTTTGTCTATCGGAGTGTCATGTCCAAAAGTTCTATAGAACTGAGACCTTACTTCTTTTGCTGCCCAGTAAAGTCTTTGAATTTTATCCTCAGATACTTTATCTCCCACTTTAAATACAAATTTTCCATCATCAAATGTATATGTTTTAGGTAAATAATGTTGTTTGCCTTCTTCTTTTAATTTGTTTATGTCAATTGTATTTCCATAATAGTCTTTACCATTAAAGTTCTTATTTATTTGAACAGCAGCTTTAAAATAAAGTGAACTTAAATAAGGATATATTTTTAAGGTATCTGTGAGTACTTTATTGCAATCATCTGGATTACTTGAATATTTTGATAATTCTCCAGTATGGTAAATACCATTATCTATTAACCATTCATTATCACTATCAGCATTTCCTTTTAGAGCAATTTTGTTTACTTCCTTAATATAAGAATCAATATTTTTATAAAATGGTGTCTTTTCAGTAGGTATATTATCCCAACCGTATTTGTCACTTGAATACTTAATACCATCAAGCATATTGAATAAAGCGGTACCCTTTGCACGGTCTTTTATATAATTATCAAAGTTTTCATTGTATTGTTTTAAAATTGGAGTAGCATAGTTAACTACTTCTGAATCAGATGATGTACAATTGATTAATAAACCTGTAGAAGCAATCACTTCATCTTGTTCTTTTGTACCTAATTTGAAGTTTGGATTTTTTTCAATTGCCAATATAGCAGGTATACATTTGTCACGATTAGCTTTAGTATTAACTGATTCAAGTCCTTTGTTGTAAAAACCTAGATAGTTTCCTGCTCTAAATACCTCAATAAGAGTAGGGAGTCCCTTTGTATCAGAGGATGTAAATTGGCTTCCTCTTTCTTTAATAGCATCACGAAGTACTTGCATACGGTTTGTATTACTGTAGAACTCCTGTGCAGCATTGTTATATTGAAAAAGATCTGTAACGTCACTCCATTGAAGAGTAACAAGAAGATTAACAAGACTATTATAATCCATGCGGTTTAAATCAGACATAGTATATTTTTGTGTACTTGAGTTTGCTGCTTGAGGTCCTTTTGCAGTTGTTTTTTCTGTTGTTTCTTTATCAATTTTCCCTAGTATATGAGAAGAATTGCTTGATAAAACGGAACTTGCATCTTTAACATTTTTTATATTATAAGTGCAAGTGAATCCAAGATCGTTTTCATGACTAAGCACTTTTTCCATATTGAATGGAGGGATAGGCTTAATGTCTTGTTTCGTTGATGCATAGGCCGGGGCATAAGAATTAGCTACAATTAAAGTAGTTATAGACAAAATGCATCCCAATTGGGATAGAGAGAATTTTTTGAAGTTTTTTGTAGTTGAATGAGTTTTAAAATGTAATTTTTTCATAATAGTTTTTCTCCTTATAATGTATTAATTTCTTAGTCATACTTTTTCTTCTTATAATTTGTTAATTTCTTAACAATTCATAACAGATTGTGCTAAATGATTTAATGCACAAATTAAATAATCATAAAGTTGTTCTAAAGCTTATGTAAAGTTGGCTTATGAGAATATCTTTCCATCTGAGCATTAGAAGAACTTATCTAGAGACCCATTAGTGCTTGTCCACAACCTCCCTCTATAATCTTTTATATTGTTGAAGAATATATACTCTTCAACAGTACAATTATACACAAATAATCAAATATATAGAAATTCCAAATAATACAAATTTCGTGGATATTATTCATTATTTTACTATTTAAGTAAAATAATCGATAAAATTCTATTATTTATACAAATTTAATTTATTATACATATTAACCATTTATTTAATAAGGGACAATAACATACCAATATAGCCACAGCATAGTATTTCTTTTTTATCAAAAATAAAGAGAACCATAAGCAGATTAAAAATCCACTTACAGTTCTTTCATAATAGAGCATGTAATAATCTAAGTTACAGAACTATAGATAATTACTTTATATGCTAATCTAATGATACTATATTTTCATAATTTACTTTAAATACTTCTCCAGCCTTCTTTATTATATGAGCTGAAGCATAAGGCTTACCTTCTATTGTAATATATACTTTATCCACATTATAATAGTTTCCTAAAGTATCCGTTACAGAAGTTAGTACCGCCAGCTCCTTATATGTCCCTGCATTCATTTCAGAAACAAATTCCTTTGAAAAATCTACATAAACTTTATTTTCAGCTTCCTTTAAATAAAGTTTATTTATCTTAGTGTTAGCTGTCATTAAAGGTATTGTAGATGAATTTGGAGCTTTTTTAAAGTTTTTTTCAAAGAATGCTTTTGTTTCATCGTTGGTTTTAAAGCTTGCAGCTATTTTCTTTTCCCCAATTTTACTATCTTCAGGCATAGGATAATAGAACTTAACAGTCTGCGTAACAGCTGCATCTTTATCAAGTTTCTCTAAGGTAGTAGTAACAACTAATCCATTAGATTGAAAAACCGTTTTTATTAGTCCTGCTCCCAATCCATAATAATCTTTTGTGGTAGAGTCTTTTCCTTCTGTGGTAACTTCTATAGATTTAAACTTTCCTGCTGGAGTAGTTATAATATCTCCGACAGCCGTTATGGTTCTTTTTCTACCATCAGATAAAGTCCATGCATTTCCTTTCACTATTGGCTCTTTAATTAGAATGTCATTTGTATTTGAATTTTCCTTTGTTAAGTCATCTCTATAGTAAAACTCTCCTCTGGAAAATACTGTTTTTAACTCTCCATTTTTATTTTCAAGTATTTGTCCTACTGTGGTACCTGCAGTTATAATTCGCAGCTGAACTTTATTGTCTCTCAAATAGTCAACATATACATCCTTTGATGCATATTCGTTTCCTGATCCAGCATATTTCATTCTGACGTTTCCCTTCATTGGGAAAAAGTCATTTATTACATATTGTTTTGATTCACCTTCTGTTTTGGTTTGAGTTTGATTTTGTGTGTCTGTAGGTTTTTGCTCTGTTGTTAAATTTGCGGATTTATTACATGCTGTTAACGCAGCCATAAACAAAGATAGTATAACTACCATTAGCTTTTTCATAAAATCACCCCATATAATGTTTTGTAAATTATATAATATATAATATATTTAGTAAACAAAAAAGATTACAAGATTGCCGACCATAGGTACTCTTGTGACCGGACTATTTTATAATAGGCGTTAACAAGTTGTTTTGCTACAATGGTAATTTTATTTTAAATTCTGTTTTTTTATTGGAGCTTGTAACCTCTATTTCACCATTATGTAAATCTACTATTGTTTTTACAATTGCAAGCCCAATGCCAGTTCCCTCTTTTTTATTACAAGATTTTTCTACCCTATACAATCTTTGAAACAAGTTATTCAAATCAACATCTTCTATTATATCTCCATAGTTTACAAAGCTAACTACAGCCATATTATTTTCTTTTTCTATATTTATATCTAAATATTTTCCCTCACTACCGTACTTAATTGCATTAGATATTATATTTTCAAATGCTCTTACCAGTAAAATAGGATCTCCCTTTATTACTAAACCCGCATCTTTTGAAAATATTCTATACTCCATTTCACTACTTTCAAAGGATGGTATAAATCCAATGGTAGCTTGTTCTATTAATTGGTGTAAATTTAAATTAGATTTATTTAAATTTATATCCCCATTACTTATCTTTGTAAACTCAAAAAGTTGATCTACTGAACTCTTTAATTCCCTTGCTTTGTTTAATGAAATTTCGCAATAATGCTTTAGCTCATCATCATTTTTATAAGTCCCCTTTTCAATTAACTCTAAAAATCCAATAACAGATGTGAGAGGAGTCCTTAAATCATGAGATAAATTTGTAATCAAGTTGTTCTTCTGTTTTTCCCATTGCCTTTCTTTTCTCATGAGTTCCTTTATACTATATGCCATTTTATTAACATCTGAAGCTAATGCTCCTAGCTCGTCCTCTGTTTTAATAGGTATATTTATATTCATATTCCCATTAGCTACTATATTTAACCCCTGTGATATTTCTTCTATATAATCAGTAATCCTATTCATTCTCTTGATAAATATAAAACACATTAATACTATAAAAACTAAAAAAATTCCTATAGCAAATTCTAACATAAACGAATTATTTGTATTATATTCATTTATAAACTTCATATAAAGACTTGTAGAAAAAATATGTAACGCCATAATTATAGAAAAAACTGTTATTAATGTTGATATTATAGCTAATAGCACAGATGTAAAGATGTTTATAAGTATATTGTATTTAATGCTGTTATTCTTCAATTTTATATCCAACTCCCCACACAGTCTCTACTATTTTGGGTTCTTTAGGGTTATATTCTAATTTTTCTCTTAATCTCCATATATGGACCATGACAGTATTATTTCCTTCGAAATATTTTTCTTTCCAAATCTCTCTAAATATATCCTCAGCACTAAATACTTTTCCGCTATTACTAGCAAGCAGAACCAATATCTCATATTCTTTTGGTGTTAGCTTTAACTCTGTACCAAATAAATGAACTTTATGATTTCTTTTATTTATAGTAAGGTCTTTTATTTCAATAATATCTTTATTATCAATAGTTTTATGATTTTCGTTAAGATAGACATATCTTCTTATTTGAGCTTTTACTCTAGCAAGTAACTCCATTGTGCTAAAGGGTTTTACCATATAGTCATCTGCGCCTGTAGATAGTCCTTGTATTTTGTCCATTTCTTGACCTTTTGCACTAACCATTATGATTGGAATATTATAATCCTTTCTAATCTTGATACAAACCTGCAAACCATCTATTCCGGGCATCATTATATCTAAAATTACAAGATGAATCTCTTCCTTATTTATTATATTAAGTGCATCTATTCCATTTTCAGCTTTAAACACCTTATATCCATTATTTAGTAGGTACACTTCCATAAGTTCAATTATTTCTACTTCATCATCTACAATAAGTACATTAAACATACCGATTCTCACTCCTATTAAACAAACATTTCAAATAAAATTATATCATGTTTTGAAATAACTAGTATTTCGTATTATATTTTAAATCCTAAAAAATTAAAATAGTATATAAACCATATAAAAATAAAATTAGTTATAGTTAACATTATAAAATAAATTTTTTCTGATTTTTCTACTCTCTTTTTAATATAAATGTATATCAAATTAATTAAGCCAAAAATGCTTAAAACTGTTGATACTGTTAAAAACCCTAAAAATGTATAAAGTAAATATGCAAATGTAAAATCATTAATACTAATCATACCCACTGCGGCTATAATTGCTCCAATTATTCCAACTACATTAAGCACATCGATAACTAAGTTTACTGTCCTAATTAATTTAATACTGTTACTCTCTGCTTGTCTAAACTTCCTTTTTATAAATAGAAATATCGTTCTAATTATATTTATAATGAACATACCCATGGCGATAGCAAATATGACTATATTAAAGACTCTTCCTTGAAAAAAACTTATCTTTTCAAAGGAATCATGACTTACATCATTAAAAGCATAGGTTACTTTGCCATTATCATTTGTCTTAAATGCAATTTCCCCTTTTCCATCTTTCCTTGCAAACAATCCATCTTTCTTTTCAACAATAGTTGTAGTTATTTCCTCTTTAGCATGAGTATATGTTTTAAGTGTTAATGTACCATCTTTATTATCTTTAATTTTAATATCCATTGAAGGATCAAATAACATTCCAATCTTCATAATATTACTTTTTGCTATTCCATCATAACTTCTATATGTTCCTTCATATTTACTAAAATCTTTAGATGAATTTGGTTTTATTTCATTGAAATTATTATTTTTGCTAGGATAAAAAGAATCTAAAAACTCCTCTTCAAAATTAAATGGTAGTGGATTCAAAGAATTAGTTGCTATATATATTCCCAATCCTTCCTTTGGCATTAAAAACAATGTTGTAGTGCTGCCTGATGGTAATGCACCTTCATGTTTTAATATTTCTTGTCCATTTCTATTGCTTCTTATAAATCCATAGCCCATTCCAGCCAATCTACTATCATTTGAAAATTGTTTCTCCTTCATCATTATTGATGTTTTTTCATTTAAAATTCTCTTTCCTTGAAACTCTCCATTATTTAAATGAGCTATCATAAAGTTTTCCATATCTTTAACTGTAGCATTTATTCCAGAAGATCCAGAAGTATATTGATAAATTAAAGGACTTTCATTATAAGTTCCATCTGCTCCTCCAAGGCCATAGCACTTAGCTGTATTACTATTTTTTAATCTAACTAAACTATTTCCCATCTTTAGAGGTTCTAATATATTTTTCTTTATGTACTCTTCATAACTAATACCAGATACCTTTTCTACAATATACCCTAAAAGGTTATAGCCTTGATTACAATATCTGCTAACGGTATTAGGCTCCCTTACTACCCTAGGTGTATGGTTATCAAAATAATACTCTTGTGATTTTATTGATTTTTCATCCTTAGTACCTCCATTAAGTTCGCTAGCTTCATCAACTCCACTAGAATGAGTTAATAAATTTCTACAAGTTACTGGTTCTTTATAATTATTTATAACCTTATAAGGTTCTATATATTTATCAATACTTTCATTTAAATCTATTTTCTCCTCTTCCTGTAACTGCATTATAGCTGTTGCAGTAAATAATTTACTTACAGAAGCAGCTGGAAATACAGTCTTATCAGGATCTACAACTACCTTTTCCTTTACATCACTATATCCATATCCCTTTTTAAATACTTCCTTGCTATCCTTAACAACAGCTATAGCTGCACCTGGCACTGAATACTTATCCATATTTTTCTTAAAAAATTCATCCATAAATTGCTGCAAATCTTCACTATTATTTACATCTAAATGTTTCTCATTTACTCTCTTATTATTATAAATTTCACTTGCAAAACTATCACTATTTAAACCTAATATTATAAAAATAATACTTAATAATATTGCCATAAATCTTTTTGCTTTTATCTTCATGAGTACCAACTCCTTAATTATTTATAGTTAAATTTTACATAAAAATAAGTTTCTAATTTTAACTTTTTTCTTACGAAAAATTAAAATTTATCTATAAAAAATATAAAAAGCAGTATTATACCTATATTTTTTGTATAATTAATATAAAAAGGAGGATTTAGCCATGAGTAATACATTCAAATATGACATTAAAACCACAAAAGAAGAGCAATTTATTAATATAAGTCATCTTGTTGAAAGGTCTGTTAAAGAAAGTGCTATCAAAGATGGAATAGCAGTAATTTTTTGTCCCCATACCACTGGTGGTATAACAATAAACGAAAATGCTGATCCTGATGTAACTAGGGATATACTTGCTACTTTAGATAAACTTATACCTATTAAAGGTGATTATAAGCATTTTGAAGGTAATTCTCATGCCCATCTTAAAGCTTCATACATGGGCTCTAGTGCTACTGTCATAATAGAAGATGGTGAGCTTCTTACAGGAACCTGGCAGGGTATTTATTTCTGTGAATTTGATGGTCCTAGGAATAGAAAGGTTTATATAAAGGTTATTGAAGGGTAATAACTTACATATAACTCGGAGCATTGCAATATCTTCTCTAAAATCTTATTTAAGTAAATAAGTTAAGGAAGCTAATATGAAAATTAGCTTCCTTAAATCCGCTGCCTATATTATGATCAATTGTACTCACAATTTGTTAGCATCTCCCGGGTAATTTTCTGAAGAAGCTTGAAACTTAGGTTGGTGATACTCGTGTAAAGTTATCTTTATACTTTAATATGTATATTGGAATATATGCTGCTAATACCATTGGTATAATTAACTTTATTGGGAACAGAAGGATTAAAATAAACACAACTGCTATTGGCTTTTTAAGTACTGCACTTGTTAGTGAAGTAGTTAAAATTGTAATGGATGTTACTGGATCTATTGAAAATAAGGATGCAATTCCAAATCCTATACTTACTCCTGCAAAAATAATAGGAAATATATGTCCTCCACGCCAACCAGTTGCCAAACAAAATTCTGTTATGAATAACTTTACAACAGCTGTTATCAATAATAAATAAATAGACATATTTGTCCATTCTACTGCTAATTCTGTAAGCTGATGCTCACCTGAGAATAAAGTAATAGGGAGAATAGTTCCTATTAATCCTAATACTAATCCACCAATAACAGCTTTTATTATTTTATAATTTTCAAGTGGTTTAAATATCTTATGAAGAATATCTCCAAAAAATTCATATAACATTGCAAACAATACCCCTATGAGTATAAGTGGTATTATAGCTATAATTTCATTTCTACCTATTGCTGCTGGACCAAAGTCAGCCAAAGAAAATCTTCTATTATCTATTTTTGATAAAAATATAAATACACCAAAGCCCGCAAAAGTAGTTATCAAATATACAAGTGATTTTATCATCTTTATAAGTCTTGAATCTTTTTTATCTTCAAAGAATGTAGTAACACCAAATAGTGGTGTTCTAAAAATCATGCCAATTGTAGCCTCAATACTATATTCTATTAATATATCTCCATATTCATTTAAAACTTCTTTTTTCTTAATTATAGATTTAATAGCGTCTCCTGCCCATGTAGAAAGGCCTCCTATCAGTCCAACTAACGCCGCCTCAGGACCAAGACTAGCTCCAAAGGAAAGAACACAAAGTGCAGCTATTGTACTCTTATATAATGACCTATAATCAACTCTTTTAGTTTCCTTGAATTCCGCTAATACAGCCTCCATATTACGTGGGTAATTACCAAAATACTTTTGACATAGACCTACCAAAAGGCCTCCAACTAGACATAGTAATATAGTCCAGTTCTGAACATTAAGTGACTCTGGCAAGCTAACCCATAAAAAATGAGTTGTCAAAGAAACAATGCCTAAAAAGCCCCATGTCAAAAGCCCTACAATTCCTCCTATAATTATGCTATACAGCATTAAAATAGCTAAGCTTAAAGATTTCATCTTATGTACATATCCTCCTTCTCATGTTTCGATTATGAATGCTTAAACATATTTAACTAACTAAATATAATTTTGTACTGCGATATATATGAAAATATTAAACTAAATTTTAAAGGGATGCAACCTTTCTCCTTTAAGTTTGCTATTAATTCTTATAGTATATTCATAGCTTCCTTTGCATAATAGTACATCATGTGATTAATTGCCTTTTGTTGTTTTCTTGTTATATATGTATATAATTCTATCGCCTCCTGTCATCTTAATTTTGAATATTAAAAAACTAGCTTAATATCAATATACTAAGCTAGTCTTATCTTAAAATATTCCTACTCCATTTAGGAATCATATTTCTTTACCTATTACTCTTTCTTGTTCCTTTTGCAGCACTATATCAGATAAAGCAATATAAAAATCTTGTTCTTCTTTTGTTTTTGCTTTTTTAAATAATTCTTTTAAATCTTTATATGAATATTTTAGAAACTGATCATACAAATTGTTTTGTTCATTTATCTTTTCCATAGCACTTCTTTCGTTTTATACTGTTATTCATCCAACCTGCCAATACGCATTTAGGATCTGTGCATAAAGTGCATATACTGGCTGATTTCCGTCTAAAACTAATGTTTTACAAGATGCTTCCCTCAAACGAAGCATATGGCTTGCTAATGAATTAACCGCATTTTCATCCGCAGTCAAATAAGTTCTACACCAGTCAAGAAACTCACAGGTCAAGTGATAGTGATCTCCACCCGGAAGCATCCTTTCTCCGAATCTTGCAAACTCTCTGTTATAAATTCTCTTCATGCGAATCTCCTCATCAAGTATCAGCAGCACCAGCAACTTCCTATCATTGAATCCTTCAGGGTTCCAAGAATGCACAGAACCTGAAACAATATAATCTTGATGATTGGCAATATCGTCGTTATACATCTTAAAACGTTCTTCAACTGGATGATTTTCAGTAAAAGCTTTGTCTTTCCATAAATATTTGTCTGTATCAATCCAGTAAACACCAGTTTTTTCACTTATATATTTGCATAATGTACTTTTCCCTGTGCCTGAGGCACCTATAACTTGTATTTTCATATTAATGCTCTTGTTCCCTCCTTTTTAAAAATTAATATCGTTTTTCACTCTTTCTTATTATACATCCATATAATGCAAATAAGATATACAAAAATTTGTATATCTTAAACATTACAACATGAATGTAATTCCCTAGCTTTTTATAATACTTTGTAGTATTAACTTCTTCCTTAGTTTTTCACTGGCTAGTAATATTACCTTAAAATAGTCTTTGTAGCCTTGCACATAAAATTTTATCTCAAACGCTTTTTAAACTTTAAAACCAGTAATCCTCCTATTACGCCGCCAGATATTATTCCAAGTAAAAAAACACCTAAAAGATACTTAACTAACTGTGATACTGACATAAATATCTTTGCTTCCATAAAACACCTTCTGAGGAAATTGATAACCACTAATATAATATTCAAAACCCTGCCAACTTATTAATACATTGTTATACATAGTTGTTTACAAATAAAATTTTACTTTACCACAAAGTTCAATAATGTTTAATTTTTAGATAAATACATTGTAAACTTTACACCTTTTTCATTATTCTTTATATTATACTGGATATCATGCGCTTCTAATATGACTTTTACTATTACCAATCCTAAACCATTTCCGCCAGTTTTTTTATTTCTTGATTTATCAACTCTATAAAACTCTTTAAAAATATTCTTTATATCCTCTTCTGGTATATGAACCCCTTCATTTTCTATGCTAAAAACATATTTATCCTGTTCTTCAATTAAGTCTATATTTATATTCATTTTATTTGGCGAATATTTTATAGCATTTGTTATAAGATTCTCTAGTACCTTTTTCATTTCCTTTTCATCAATATTTACAAAGGCATCATCTGCTAAATTAAATCTTACTGATTGCTGTTTCTCCTTAGCAAGATATTTTAACTTATCATATGTTTTATATACTAATCTTGTAAAATCAATCATTTCTATATCTAGAGAATAGGATTTTGATTTCAGCTTAGTTATCTCTAACATTTCATTTAATGTTTTACTTATTTCATCTACGCCCTCTATTGTATAATCTATATATTCATTTTTACTATATATACCATCTTTTATAGCTTTTAAATATCCTTTAATTATTGTAAGAGGTGTCTTTAAATCATGTGATATATTTATTAATAAAAAGTTCTGATTTTTTTCTATCTCCAATCTCTCTTCATACTCTTCTTTAAGCTTTTTATTTGCTTCTTTCAGCTCACTTATATTACTTTTTAAATTTGAAGAAATATAATTTAAAGATTCTGCCAAATCCTGTAACTCATCTTTTGAATTTATACTTAACTCTTTATCAAAATCTTGGTTTGCTATTGATTTTGCTGCTTTCCTCATTTGAAGCAGCGGCTTCGTTATTTGCCTAGAATATATATATACTATTGAAATTACTAAAATTAAAGTAAGAGGTATTATATATACATTAAAATTATTTAAAATTCCAATTATTTCTTTAGAATCTTCCATAGATGTGGCAGCTAAAATATAATTATTATTTACTTTTTTTACATATATTAAATATTTTTGATTAATATTAGTGAAAGTACTTTTACCTTCTTTAAATTTCTCTTTATTAGAGGAAGATACATACATCATAATTCCTTGTTTAAGATTAAAAACTTTTTCACTAACATTACTAAAAGAAACCACTTCTCCTTCAAACCTTATATTTTGATCTATATTTTCTTTTTCTTCTGAAGGAATATTGGATCGTAATATGATTCCTTTTGGATTATCATCCTTATCATTTTTTTTAATTTTTATTTCTTTTATATAGATTTTATTATCATTTTTAAATTTAAAGGAATCTATTTCTACAAAATTTCCTACGCTTAAAACGTCACCTCTTAATGGAATAAATCCAGCTGACAGATTTATAACCTTATTATCCTTAGTTTTTATACTCAGATTAGTTCCATCTGTTAAATCTCCTTTTATTGCCTTCAAATCTTTATCTAAATAAGATATTACTATTTCATTCTCATCTAAAGTCTTATTTATATATTCATTAGAAAGCTTATCATCATAAAGTAACTCTTCAAATCCTTTAATACTATTTTTTAATTTAGTTTCTTTATAGTAATTGTAATAACTATTAAAAAATATATTTTGAAAAACAAATTGACTTAAAAATATAAATAGAAATATAATTATATTGATTATTATTAATTTATCTCTTATTTTTAGCCTTTTCATTATTCCTCCTCAAAAGAATATCCTACGGAAAAAACTGTTTTTATAAGGTATGCTTTATGCCCTAAATTTTTTCTTAGTTTTCTGATCTGAGTATCCACAACTCTATCGCTGCCAAAATAATCATATCCCCATATTTTATCTAATAATTCTTCTCTTGAAATCACTTTACTTTTATTGATTATTAAGTACTTTAAAATATCAAACTGCTTAGGCTCAAGAATAGTCTCTTCCTCTTCAATAAATACTTTTCTCTTAAGAAAATCTACTTTTAAATCACATATTTCAAATATCTCTTCATTATCTTTTTCTTTATAAGATTCCAGTCTCTCAAGAAGATTTTTAGCCTTAGCAATTAAAATTTCAGGATTGAAGGGCTTGGTAACATAATCATCTACTTTAAATTCATATCCCATTAACTGATCTTTATCATCACATCTGGCTGTAACCATTATTATAGGTACCTTCGATTTTTTTCTAATTCGTTTGGCAATAGAAAATCCATCTAAACTAGGAAGCATTACATCTAAGATAATTAAATCAAAATGAGTAGAATTGAAGGCAGCATAGCCTTCAATTCCATCATCTTCTAATGTCACCTGAAATTCCTCTCTACAAAAATAATCTTTAATTAAGTTCCCTATTCTTACATCATCTTCGATTATTAGAACTTTATACATTTAATCACCTTACTATTCTACTAATTTATATACGCCATTCTCCATTGTAAATTTAGCATCATAAATTTGCACTTCTTTAGTTTGTACAGTTAATTTATCCTTATTTATTTCTACATTTTCTTTAGGAATAAAAACATACTGATAGGACATTATTCCATCATTTGTGTTCCCCTTTGTTGTTAACACAGTAGCTGACTTTAACTTTATTCTATTATCTCCAATTCTTATTTCTTTAGATATAGTATCAATTGTTGCACTTTCATTATTATAATTATATTTAATGGATTCTCCTTCAAATCTTACTGATGAATTTTCCTTATACTTTCGTAATACTGGTATTTTAATTTTAATATATTTATCATCATTCAACTTACTATCTATTCCATCTATAGTGTTTTTCAAATTATTATTTACTTCATCATAGTAGCTTTTAACCTTATTACTTATTTCTTTATTTCCTTCATTTTCTGTATATCCATATTTATTTAATAGATATTCTAATGGATTACTATAGTTTAGTTCTTTTTCCTCTCCTATATCATAAATATTGGCATAAGCTAAAGAACCTATTACATAATATTCTCCATTTTTGCTCATTTTTGTCGTTATATTTTCATCCATTACAGCATTGTCATTCAAAAGTGCTTTTTTAGTTTCTGTTTTAATAGTGTTTTCATCCTTATCTAAATTGTTTAATACTGCAAGTGCTCTATATTCTAAATATCTAGCTTGTCCTTCTATTTTGTCATAAGCTGTTTCATTTTTATTTTCATTATTCATATCTAGATATTTTTTATAAAAGTAGTTTCCCATTTTTATATATTTTATTTTATCTTCTTCTTTTTCACTTTGTAAAGCTTTTTTATAATAGTCTAAAGTTTGATTTCTATATGTTCTTGCGTCATAAAGTACAGGATAATTTTGAGTTCTATCTCCTGCTATAGCCTTTTCTGCTGTAGTTACTTGTCCATTTTCTAAGCTTTTTTGCAATACTAAATGTACAGCTTCATGTATTATTGGTTTTATAAGTCCAGTTTCTAACTGCTGCTTATCTTTTACTGCTTTAGCAAAAAAATCAACATTAAATGCATAAGTTTGTTTGCCATTAAATTCAGTTAACACATATGGTACTGTAAGAAGACTTTTATCTTTAAAAGTATCTGTAGAATATTCCACTATTTCATCTTTCTTACCGTATTTTTCATTTTGACTATTTATCAAATAAGCTGTTTTGCTTATATTACTCATTAATAATATTTGTGTATCCTTCATATTAAATTTTTCATCTATTTTATTAGAATTATCAACTAGAAGAGTTTTGACTTTTTTGGATAATTCAGGTAATACTTTGTTAACTTCTTCTTTCGTTAACTCATTTGTCTGATTCTTTTGTTGTGTTACTTCTTTTTGAGCTAATTGATCTTTATTATCTGATTTTTTCCCACAAGCTGCCATGCTTAAGCTTAAAACTAAAGCTAATGTACATGCTAATAATTTTTTATTCATAAGTTAATTCCTCCATATTCTTTAAACTTAATATTTATATAGACTAATTTCTTCTTAAAAGCTCTATAGGCGATAATTTTGAGGCCTTTGCTGCTGGAACTGTACTTGACACTAAGCTTACTACAATACCAATGCATAATGAGGACATAAGAGTTATGAAATTAGGCTGATATATTCCATAATTCATATACTTAGAAGCAATTGGATTTATTACAAAGGTCAACACTGCCGACATTAGTACCCCCATAGTTGAAGCCATTGTTCCAAGCAATATTCCTTCTGTTATAAATATCTTCTTTATATCACTTTTAGTGCCTCCAATTGAAATGAAAAGTCCAATTTCCCTCTGTCTTTCCAGTACACTTATGAATAATATTATTCCTATCATAAGTGCTGATATAAGTAATATCAATACTGCTGCTCCTAGAACTATAAGGTTGAAATTTCTAAATATCTTCGTTAAATCCTTTAGCACATCTGATGGTCTTATTATTTCATAATTTTTGTTAAATTCATTATATACACTGTCAATCTGATTTTTATCTTTTAAATATACACTTATATTATTTGTTGGTATATCTTCGTCTTTTCCTAGAAATCTCGATCTTCTCACAATGTCCTTGTGTGTTTCATATGGAATATACGCATAGTCATCACCTATTAGTGTCTTTTCTGTTATTCCTGTTACTCTAAGCTTCTGATCATCCCATCTTGAGGGATAGTTATTTAGTTCGTCTTTTGCCAGAAGCTTCATGTCTATTTCTTTACCTATAAGCTCTTTTATATTTCCATTTTTGGCTATCTTGTTTGCTATATTATAAGAAAGTGCTATTTCCTTCTTATTATCCTGAGGCATTTCACCTTCTAAGATTTCTGGTCTTGTATATGTATCTTTGTATTCACTTTTAATTAATGGTTTTACATTAAACTCTAGTTCTTCTTCATCTTCTAATTTTGTTTTTGCATTTAATATATACTCATCTTGAAAAAAATTCACAGCTTGATTTTTCTTTATGGAAAAATAATCTTCTGAATTTATAGCATCTTTTTTTACAAATGTTAATTTCTTATTATCTACTATTTTCTTATTTGCGTAATCTATATAAGAATTTATTCCATTACTTATTCCAAAGGCTATAGATAAAGAACAAATACCTATAATCATACTTATAGACACTAAAAAATATCTCCATTTTTTCTCAACCAATCTTTTTAAAGATAGCTTAAAAGCTGCATTTAAATCAAAACTTCTCTTCTTTTCTTCTGCTAAATCTTCTGAAAAGTTCTTATTTAAGCTCTCTTTTTTTGTATCCTCTATTATAACTCCATCTTTTAATTCTACTATCCTAGTTGCTTTTTCCTTAAACTCATAATCATGAGTTACTACTATTACTAATTTACCCATATCTGAAATGTCTTTTAATAATTCCATTATGCTTTCAGATGTATTAGTATCCAACGCTCCAGTAGGTTCATCTGCTATTATTATTTCAGGCTCTTTCACCAAAGCTCTAGCTATAGAAACTCTCTGCTTCTGCCCCCCAGATAATTCCCCTGGTTTATGATTGAGGTGCTCTTCCAATTCAACTCTTTTTAATACCTCTATAGACCTTCTTTTCTTTTCTTTTTTATTTATAGAATCCATAGAAAGACCTAGCTCTACATTTTCAAGTACTGTTAAATGATCTATTAGCTGAAAATCTTGAAATACAAAGCCTATTTTGTCTTTTCTGCAGTTTGCCATTTCTAAATCATTAAATTGAAAAATGTCCTTTTCATCTATTAGAACAGTTCCTTCCGTTGGCTTGTCTAGCCCAGCTAATATATTAAGCAGCGTTGATTTCCCTGAACCTGATTTACCTAATATACATACAAATTCTCCTCTATTAAATTCTAAATCAATATCTTGTAAGGCTATTAAAGGTTTCTCTTTTTCAGGATTATATATTTTTTTAAGTTTTTCTATTTTTATCACATAACCCACTTCCTTTCTCAATTTAGATAATATAATATTCCTTTTTACTTTTTATTTAGAAGTTGTGTCTTTTTTGTGTATATATTCTATCTCTATTAGCCCTAGAAGGATGATGAATATCAATTAGATGTATTTCATAAAAAAATAACTGTAAGCAGATTAATGATTAAAAATCTACTTACAGCTCTTATAGTTTCTGTAACCTTTTTTAAATTTTATACTTATCATTCTATCTCAAACGCTTTTTAAACTTTAAAACCAGTAATCCTCCTATTACGCCGCCAGATATTATTCCAAGTAAAAAAACGACTAAAATGTACTTAACTAACTGTGCTACCGACATAAATATCTTTGCTTCCATAAAAACACCTTCTGAGGAAATTGATAATCATTAATATAATATTCAAAGCCCTGCCAACTTATTATAACTTTTAATTCATTACCTAATGCAGAGAAACAAACTAGAAAATTGACTTATACAGAGGGATATGTTTCCAAAGCTGAAGTAGATTTAAAAACTTTGTGCCAGTCTTAGTGAAGGGTTTTAAGAGAACCTTAGAACTTTAGAGTTGTTTGAGCACAGCGAGTTCTCGAAAGTTCTTAGGTTGTCTTGAAACACAAGCTTTAGACTGGCTAAAAGTTTTTAACGTGCTGAAGCTTGGAAACATATACCGGCGTATAAGTCAATTTTCGGCCTGGTAACTCTATATTATTAATCAATGACTTTTTTCTAAGTATAAAGCACCTTACCACTCTCTACGAAATTTTTAACTCTTTCTAAAATGTACTGCACTAATTTATCTTTATTTTTCCACTTGCAAGCATCACCTTTATGATCTGAGACATACTCCTTTATTATTTGTATCAATTCTTCATTTGATAGATAACTAAGTTTATCTTTTAACTTTTTTTCTCCTTCTTTCCTATAAAAAGCAATTGGATTGAAGGACGGCTTATCATCTATGGTATTTTCATCTTTTTCATGAAAAGAGTTATCCCAATCTATAGTAAACCTAACTTTAAAATCTTTTATATACCTATAATTCTTCTTAATATTTTTAATAAAGCTTTCAACTTCCTCTATTCTCACT
This sequence comes from Clostridium nitrophenolicum, assembly GCF_055391695.1. Classification (NCBI taxonomy): domain Bacteria; kingdom Bacillati; phylum Bacillota; class Clostridia; order Eubacteriales; family Clostridiaceae; genus Clostridium; species Clostridium nitrophenolicum. Next base: position 2,109,771 of record NZ_AP042469.1, on the reverse strand, counting down.
ATAATATCTTCCTCTTTATCAGTAGCTTTTCCCTCTTTATCATTAAATATATACTTAATTATTCTTTCTTGTTCTTCTATTTTAAACTTCAACTCATTTATCTCTGCATTAATACAATCTATTTCTGATTTGTGATTATTTTCCCTATTTGCTTCGTCACTTATAGGTGGTTTTCTTTTATCTTTTAGCACTTTTCTAACATATTTTAAGCTAGTCTCTATCCTATCTGCAATTTCTTTATCTTGGACACCACTATTAAATAATTTAATTATTTCTTCCTTCTTACTCATAAGACCTCCTTTTTAATCTAAATTGCTCCATTGGTAAATTCAGCTGCTAAAACTTTAAGCCTATTAATTACTTAACCACTATAACTATATTATTATTCAAGTTGTCTAACTATGCATTTCTTTAAGTGACTATAGTATCCTTTATACTATTTTAATATTGTAACTTATCTATTTTAAGTCACCTTTCCTTAATTAATTACATAATATATAACGATATAAAGAATCTTAGGAGGATTAATGTGAAATATTTTTGCCCTATATATGGTAAATCCTTTGAATACTTCAGTGATGATAATCCTAATTATGGTGGGGACTACTCTTCTTTGAACATACGAGCTGGTGCAGCAGATCAAACAATCATTGACGAATGGAATACCGTCCCCATTCCTCCAGCCCCTGAACTAAAGCCGGTAACAGTTGATCCCAAAACCACCGCACTGCTGATATTAGATATGGAATCTTCTATATGTAAAAACCCTCGTTGTATAGGCTCTATCCCTAATATCAATAGCTTATTGACCAAAGCCCGCAAAAATAACATGCTAGTTGTCTATAGTCTTATTCCTACAGGAGATTCCTCAGATATCTTTAGGCAGCTAAGTCCTTTGCGTGGCGATCCTATTGTTAAATCAAATGTAGATAAATTCTATAAAACAAATTTAGAAAAAATATTGCAGAAAAAAGGTATTAAAACTGTCATAGTTACTGGTTATGCAGCCAATGGTGCAGTTCTTCATACAGCTACTGCTGCTGCTTTTCGTGATTACAATGTTATTGTTCCTGTTGACGGCATGTCTGCAGTTAATCCTTATGCCGAGCAATACACAGCATGGCATATGGTTAACAGCCCTGGAACTAGAAATCGTGCAACCCTAACGAAGGCCAATTTAATTAGCTTTTAAAATATCTACCACTAAAAATCATTGAATATTTCTTTTCTTTATTTTGATAGTATTATAATAAAAGAACGACATCCTAATTAAAGAATGTCGTTCTTTTCTATTCAACCCTCACATTACATGAAGATAATAATTTAATTAATAGCCAATGTCTTTATATTTTTGGCATAATTATGATATTATTATTTAGAACCTTACATACACAAATTTTAGAATTGGAGAGTGATAACTGTGGCTGTTAACATAAAAAATGATTGGATGGGATTATTAGAAAATCAATTTCAAATGGAATATTATAGAGAATTGAGAGCTTTCTTAATACATGAATATAGCTCTAGAGCTATATATCCAGACAAATATGATATATTTAATGCCTTGAATTATACTGCATATAAGGATGTAAAAGTAGTTATCCTAGGTCAAGACCCTTATCATGGTCCTAATCAAGCACATGGACTTAGCTTCTCTGTAAAGCCTGGAGTACCTGCGCCTCCTTCTTTAGTTAATATTTATAAAGAATTAAAAGATGACCTTGGCTGCTTCATTCCAAACAATGGATATTTAAAAAAATGGGCCGATCAGGGTGTGCTGCTTCTTAATACAGCCCTTACAGTAAGAGCAAGAGAAGCAAATTCTCATAGAAACAAAGGTTGGGAAATATTCACTGATGCAATTATTTCTATATTAAATAAAAGGGAAAAGCCTATGGTCTTTATTTTATGGGGAAGTAATGCTATTTCAAAGGAAAAACTTGTAACAAATAAAATTCATTACATAATAAAATCTCCACATCCAAGTCCACTTTCTGCACATAGAGGTTTTTTCGGAAGTAAACCCTTCTCAAAAACTAATAACTTTTTAGAGTCTATTGGTGAAGCTCCTATTGATTGGCAAATCCCAAACATATAAATTTCACAAAAAAAGTGATGATCTCGCTATCATCACTTTTTTAATAATTATATTATTTAACTCCTATCAAAATTATGAATTTGCATAGGCAACTAACTCTTGTACATTTTTCTTTTTTACGAAATCCACAGGATGATCATAGGAAGCTAGCATACCTCGTTCATCAGGTGTTAAATCTTTTTTCGTTTTTAACTTCCACTTTAGAAGTGTCATGAGTATTTTGTTAAGAGTGCTGAGTTTTTCATAGTTAAATCCACCACGCAAATAAAAGAACTTAATGTATTTCTGCTGCTCAGCAGTAAAGTTTTTATTTTTCACTCCATCAACTTCCTCAGCTCTTCCTACAGAGGCTCCTGTTGCAAAAACTATAATCTTTTTACCCTTAAGACTCTCACTGTTTTCTGTTATAAATTTTACGCCATTTATTCCGCTGGCATATAATCCACCACCATAAATTACAGTATCATAGTTTTTCAGCATGTCTACATTAGCCTCTGATACATGAAAAATATCTGCTCCTAACTCTTCAGCAATCCATTCAGCATATTTCTTAGTAAAGCTTGTTTGTGATTTATATATTACCACAGCTTTCATTTTCAATACCCCCCATATTAAAAATCTACATAAAGTTCACATTAAAACAAATTGCCACCTAATCTCCAAATACTGATATTATATCCCTTTTCTGTTATAACCTTCATCCAAGACTCCAAGGTAGTTTTGTCAGCATACCAAACCTCATGCTCTATATTATCTTCATCTTTATAATTGAAGAACAAGCACTGGCTTTTATCGTCACGTTCTGCTTTAGCATTATATTTTTTTAATAAATTACTAGCTTCAGCTTCTGTAACGGAAGTAGTTTTCCCATTAGATGCCCAGTTAAAGCCTCCCGTAGCAATTGCAAAATCCTTTTTTCCTGGAACTTTACTCATTTTTTCTATTGAATTCCTGATAAATTCAGGATTTGCTTTTTCTCCTGGTTTACTAAAACCCCCATGCAAATTGTAGCACATTAATACATAGGTTGGACCTTCAGCAAAACTCAATTTATCAAAAGGTGTGTTAGTTTCTAATACAACTCTTAGCTTTAAACCTCCTTTTTCAGCTTTTTGGTATAGTTCATTTATAAATAATATGTAATTATCCCATAATTTAATGTCATTTTTTATTTGTTCATAGTCAATTTCTATACCATCAAAACCATATTTAACTGCTAAGTTTATAATCTCTTCAATATGCTTACTTCTTGAATCTGGATTACTTAATAAAGATTTTAATAAATTTGTATCTTTTAATGAATAACTCCCATCATCATTTAATTTATCATTGACAACAGTCATGTACTTATTGTACTTATAATCCTTTGTTTTGTTATAGTAGTTAATTAATTCTTCTGGCATCCTCAATTCATTATTTGAATTAAAATTAGCTGCAAAATAAGAGATATTTTTCAATTTTTCATCTAAGGTTTTAATTTCTTTATCAGAATTTAAATCCCAATATACAACCCAAGCTGATAGATTATTTATATTCTCACCAAATACTTTTGTATCTTTATCCAAGGCTACATCTTTATTCTTAGAATTAGATTCTTTTGAGCTAACAGTTATATATATAACTGGTATTAACACTACTAATAATATTACTGATCCAACAAAAATTAATCTTTTTCTCAAACTATTACTCATTAACTACCTCTCAAACTATAAATTTTTAATAAACCAATTCACAAGTTTATTAAAGGAGTTTTTAACTTTATAAGTTACAGCTTCTACTCCTTTTAAGGAAGAATCATATAAAACTTCGTTATTCATATTAGTTACTTTAAAACTTTTAAATACTCCATCATATACATCATCTGCAATGTTTCTTTGGCTATATCCATAGTTTCCCCATGAAGACTCAAGAAGAATACTTCCCTCATTTTCATTACTTACTTTTAAGTCTTCTACTATTTTCTTGTCATCAATAGATAAAGTCAGCTTTTTATCAATTAATGTTATATCAACTTTCTTACTTCCAGGTTCTTTTATATCAAATTCTTTATTCTTATCACCTAAGGCTAAAGAATGTAGGATATTTTTATTCCCATTTGAATTTTCAATAACATTAACTGTATTATTAATAAGTTGAACACATATGCTATTGCTCCCATCTTCATTGGATCTTAAATATATAGACTGAGAACCTATAATATTACCATTTAACATCGTTGATACTTTAATATTCTTATAATTTTTACTATTTAACAGCTTAATAAGTCCTTTTTCTTTTGGCAGGGATGTTAATATAATTTTATCATCTATAAACTCCGCTTGTCCTTTTATTTCTTGGAACTTTTTAGCTTTTTCTTCATCTCCTACAACAAATTCAGTATTTCTTTTAGTATCATCCCAAATTCTCATTAATAAATGATTAGTGCTCCAATATGCCTGTGGTTGAACTCTAGTTAAGTCATAAATAGAGCTGTTTGGTAAATTTAATGAGTATCCCTCTCTATTAAAATTCATACTAAATAACTCTTTAATCCATTTGCCGTTTACTTCACTAGCTTTATCATTTGTACCAAACTTTCCTGTATTTGAATGCATCAGCCCATATAAAGATGGTACATATCCAAGCTCTTTATTATATATATTTGATAAGCTTTTATAATCATTATCAATACGTTCTTTCATCTCTTCATAGCTTTCCACAGGAATTCCATGTTCATCTCTAAGATAATCCATCAGATAATGATTATATTGTCTATTGATTTTAGAGGCTGCCTTTGAGAACTCAACAGAATTTAAATTTCCTAAGTAATTTGAGTCTTTATCAAAAACATTGATATACTCCAACCTATATCCATTAGTACCCAATTCCCAATAAGAGGTATCTTTTAGTTGTAATAAGTCTTTAGGCGTTAAAAACTTAGGGTCTTTCTTTGCAAATTTATCTGCATAAGTCAGCATTGTGGCTTTATAGTTATATTGTTCTAGAATTTTTTGAGAAAATATTGCTGTATCTCTTCTTCCATCCTCAAATAATAAAAACAATGATTTTTCTGGTAATGCCTTTCCTTTTTTATAGTAATCTAATATATCTTGCTGAGTTATTGTTACATATCCATTGTCTTTTAATGCTTTTATTTGTTTCTCTAATGCTTCAGTACTTATTAGTGTAGCATCTCCAGTTCTATCTACACCAAAATATGATACCGCAATAAAACCACTTTTTCTGTCTTTAGAAACAGTATTTGAACTATAGGGCTCATATACTGAAAAGGTACATACAGCTTTTATAATAACTATTAATACTGCACATAAAATTATTCCTTGAAATATACTTCTTATTATCTTAACTCTATCTTTCTTTTCAGGAGAAAAATTTTTATTCTTCAAATGCATTCTCCTCCTTTTTTATTAGTATTCTAGAAGCTTTCCTTTGCTCTTTTTTCCTTTGAGCTTCTATATCACTTGGAGTCATTCTTGTCCCCCAAGTTGATTTCCAAAATGTTACCCATGCTATAGGCATTTGCCAAAGTAATACCGCTTCATAATAAATACAAAATAACATTCCAAAAATCCAAGTTGTACTTCTTCTAAAGAACATTTGGGCAAAGCTCATCAATAATGCCATCATCAATAATCCAACAAGAAATGTGGTTGGAAATATCTTGTGTACAATTGGTACATAAATTAGGTTATAAGTAAATATTACAGGTGCAGCAATAGGAACAAATACCCCCATATAAAAGAAAGAGGCCATAAAAGGTTCCTTTTTCCACATAAACTTTCCTGCAATAATTGACTCTCTGAGCCATGACCTTTTCCATCTCATTTGCTGCTTAAGAAATACCTTATACTTATTAGGTACAATAGTAGAACAAATTGCCGTATCTTGATAACTAGTTCTATGTCCATTCAATACAAAATTAGTCATAGCTCTATCATCTCCAAAGGTTGCCTTTTGGCCTAAAAACCTTTGATTTATCCATTCATTCATATTATCCATAACTATTTGTTTTCTGTAGCAAGACAGTGGTCCTGATAAACATGTAACTGCATCAAAATAAGCTTCTGCTGCTTTCATAATTCTAAAAGCAATATAATATCTAACAGACTGCATTTTAGTTAAATTATTTGTATAAGTATTCGCAACATCGGTTCTACCTGATACTCCACCCATCTTAGGGTCTTTAAAAGGTTGAACCAGATTTCTTATTGCAAAAGGTTCTAAGAAGCTGTCTGAATCAACAAATACAACTAAATCATGCTTTGCATTTAAAACTCCTCTGGAAAGAGCATCTCTTTTCCCTAAGTTCCTTTCTTGAACAAAATACTTTACCCTACTTGGAGCATCAAATCTTTCTGCTTCTTTATTTAGTTTCTCTATAGTCTCTTTAATTTTATCTACAGAATTATCATTAGAACAATCATCTACAACTATAATTTCTAATTTATCAATAGGATAGTCTTGGTTAATGCAGCTTAAAATTGTGTTTTCTATCCATTCCTCTTCATTAAAGCAAGGAATAATAATTGTTACACCTGGTGTGTAATTAACATCTATTGGAATAGGCTTGTACAAAACACCAAATAAATATCTACTTAATAAAAATACAGCTGCAATAATACTATATAGATATAGCCACTTATTAAATCTAAAATATAAAACACTTTCTGCACGCATTAATATAATGAATATACTTATAAACAATAATAATAAGCTAGATGCAGCTAATATATACCTATCCTTCTTTCTACCGGAATATTGTGATAAGCTTTCAGTAAATTCTATGCCGCATATTATTTTTCCATCTGCTGTAATAGAATCCCGAACCTTTTTCCCATTAATTTTAACATTCATTTCATATCCTTCTGGCATAGAACCAGGTAATACTTTAAATTCTAATTTAATATTATTAGAATCACTAATTATATTTAATTGTTCTTGATCTTTTAATTCTAGTAAAATTCCTGTAGTAGAAACATCTAAGGATTTAACTGTAAATGTACTGCTGCCTTTTTCGCTTTTACATATTATTTCAACGTCAGTTTGCATTACATATCTTATCCCAGCTTTTTTACTTTTTATAAACAAACTGGGATCACCATTATAATCCTCTAATACCTTTTTCCCTCTACGATCAACACTACTTCTTATAGCTTCTTTATCAGGAACATTTGCGAGTAATCTCCTATCTCTGCGTGGATTTAAAAGAATATCCTCGGCTTTACCTTGATCTTTTTTTAATTTCTCGTATTTAAACCTCATTCTTCAAACTCCTAATTTATAGCATTATTTTTCTAAATAATCACTTAGCTTTGCAATTTTATATTTTTCTCCATACAATCCTTTTTCATTGTTAGTTAGGAATATATCTAAAGCTTCAGCGGTATAATAAGCCTGGTCATTCATATGCATTACTATTACGTTCCCCCTATTTTTAACTAGTCCATCTCTTATGTAATCAACAATATCCTGTGCAGAAGGCCTTTCATAGTCATGAGTTGTAATATTTCCACTAACAGTATATTTATAGCCACTTTCATATACCGCCGCTAACCCTTCTTTTCTTAAAAGCAAGGTAGGTGGTCTAAAATATGGTCTAAGGGAGTCTAAATCACCTATTACTCTTTCCATAACGTCATAAGATTTAACTAAGGACTCTTCAAGTTCTTTTCTGTTAGTACCCAAAAGCTCATGGTTATAATTATGGCTTCCAATATCATGACCATTTAAAGCAATAGTTCTAAGTAGGTTTGGGTTAGCATTTGATATACCGCTATTAATATCTGCATATTTTGATATTACAAAGAAGGTTGCCTTTACTTTATGTTTATTTAATACATCTAGTATTTCATTTACTACTGGGTCTCCTCCCCAGTCATCAAAGGTAAAGAATATAACATTTTCACCCTTTGTATCAATAGTTCCGCTTTTATCAATAGATAGTTTTTCCTCTTCACTAAAGTCACTTAAATCTATATACTCATTTCCTATATAATTAGTTTTCATCATTCCTAGTGCTTCTTCATAGGTTCTTTCCTTCATAGGGATTGGATTCCCTGTAATATTGTATCTACCAAACTGTGATGATGTTTCAATAGTTTTTTGTAAATTATCTAATGTTACTACTGAATAGCCTAATGGCTTTTGAGCTAAATCATAGGATTTTAACTTTTCATTATACTTGCTCATGTAGCCATTTTGAACATAATTTTTAGTTACTAGATCAATTACATTGGCAATAAGTTCATCATTTTTAAATAAATTAGAGTCTAATCTAAAGTAAACTATTTCTCCCTTTCGAAGTGATAGATATGAATTTATGTTGAAATAATCAGACACAATGTCTTCAGCACTCATACCTTTGTATTTGTTAATAATAGGTGCCTTTGTGTAGGTAAATAATTCATAATTTTTAAGGGAAGGAATATTAGTTATTGCTGATAAGGCTTCTTGAATTTGAGGATCTGCATACCCATACCCAGCCATATATGCATTTGTAGTTATTCCTTTTTCTTTTAATAATTTATCCACTTCATATATTTCTTTACAAATTTCTTCTGTTGATTTATTTAATAAAGTCAAATTAGTTGTTATACCGCCGTTTCCAATTTCATGACCTTTACTTAAGATTTTGTTTATTCTGTCAGGATATTTTAATATTTCTTCTTTTGTTACAAAAAATGTTCCCTTCGCATTAAGTCTTTCAAGTGTTTCCAATACTTTATCTAAGCTAGTTTTATTGCTTAGTCCTCTAAATGTATATGCTAAAGACTTTTGGGTAGTGTAAAATTCTGAAACAACAGGTGCTTGTTTTTTATTATTTTTTTCTATTAATTCTTTAAAATTTATTAAATCTATAGCATTATTAACTTCTTTGTTTGTCTCTTTATTTTCCTCTTTGTTTCCTAATGTATTTTTTTCAACCGGTTTATTATTTAATATGTTCTTTTTAGTATATTCATTATTTGATACATTTTTTATTTTTTGTGGTTTATTGTATTTTTGAGCACTTGAGAACTCAGATACTTTAACAACAGTTCTATTTTGTTCATCTATTGATTTTAAAATCCATTCTACTATTTGTGTAATAGTAACTTCTTTTTCCTCTTTACTCTTTTCCTCATTTATACCAGTCTGCTTATCTATTGCAGGTTTCTCTTCTGCTCTTTTTTCTCCGTATTCAGCGCTATCAAGAACACCTTCTAATTTTATGGAGATTATTGTTCCTTTTTCTAAGTTCTTTATATACCCATATGCTTGATCATAATTTTTAAAACTTTGATAACTTAAATAATGATTACTATTAACAACATATTTATTCCCTGATGCATAAGCTGCTGTTAAGATGTTATCATTACAAACAGTAGAATTACACTTTAGTAAAACAGGATCTTTTCCAGTTATAGATCTTAAAATCTTATTAGTCCTACAAAAATCAGTAACCAATTCTTTTGAGGATAATTTCTCCATATTCTTAGTCCAAGAAAGAGTTCCACTTCCTATATCATGTCCACCTTTTTGAATCATTTTCACTATACTAGGATCCTCAGCTGCTTTAATTCCTGGAATAAAAAATGTTGCCTTAATTCCATGTTCATCTAACATATGTATTATTTTATCCATAGTATCTTTATCACTAAGTCCCTCAAAGGATAATGATACTACATTTGATGATGCATCAACATTTGTTATAAAATCTGCCTTTTTACTACTATCTAATGAGCTTAATGCCTTTTTAATTTCCTCTGATGCATCATAATTACTTTTTTTACTTATTACTATTTCTCCTGAGCTAGTAGTTACACTATAATTTTTATATACAAAGATACCTGTAAAAATGCTTGCGGATAAAATTATAATAGTAACAATAATACGCTTTTTGTTCATATTTCACCTCACAGTTATAACTTCCATTTAATTAACTTTGGTTATATTAAACCACCTTTACTTTCTTTAAAAACTTATTTACAAGGATATATATTATTCCTTATATATCTTCTCTTCAATAGCAAGCACTACTTTATCTTCGCTAACAATAATGCCAGCTGCTACTTTTTGAAGACAATCATTTCATTATATAATGTTCTGACACTCTTTTAAAGTATAGTTTTCCCAAATAACACTGCCATTTTAAAGATGTATATCCATATTGTAACTTATTTTTACTTTTTTATCAAAATAAAATTAACACTAAATAGGTGTATTTCTATAAACAGAATTCTTGGCTTCAGGATAAAGTAATGAGCTGCAGCCCTGACTATGATGTTTGGTAGTAGATTATACAAAAAGAGTGTCTTAAAACAGCAGTTTAAGACACTCTCTTCTCTTTATTAAAGTACATCTGTTAACTATGTTATGAAATTCATTTAAATCAATTACTCCATGAAATTTTCCACTTTTCTATCCATTCATTTCATTTTTTGTTTCTATTTTATCTACAATGACATTAATGCTTGCTTTGACAAAATCCACTGCCTGAATCTTACTCTGTCCCTTATGCTTAACTTCCTTCTCTCCTTTTCTGGCAATTGCCTTATATGGGTACTCTTTTTCATGATTCTCTATAACCATTATTTCATATCCTCTATATTGTTCCATAAAATATACCCCCTTCTATACATCATATTATACCATATTCTTAATAGTTTGAATATTATAAAATATTTATATTCACAAATTTTAACCTCAAAAAATACTGGGGGTTATTTTTATGTAAAAAAAGCTGGTAATATAACACCAGCTTTTTAAACTAAAAAATACATTTGCCATGAATAATAGCACTTTATTCTTAGGGTAAGGTCAATGATACAAAAATAGTTTAAGCAAATAATAAATTTTTATGTATTATAAAAAAAGAAACTAGCCTCTAAAAGCTAATCTCAATTCTTAGAAGAAGTAATATACACACATATTCTTTTAAAGTTCTTAAGTTGAATAAATTACTATAATTATTTATTAATTATAGGTTACCATATAATTTAGATTGGAATTTAATATTTTAAACAAAAGAAGGTGTTTCATCATGAAGAGATTTGCCAAGCATCCATATATTGTATTTATAATCACATTATTGTTTATGTGCGTAAATATCAGAACTAATGTATATGGAGATGAACTGACCATATTTAATAACAGCTTCAAAAATCAAAATGGAACAGAGTGCCCTAAAGAAGTATTTTTAACTTTTGATGATGGTCCTAGTGTAAATAACACAAGAAAAATATTAAAGATATTAAATGATAACAATATAAAAGCTACTTTTTTTGTAGTAGGAATAAAGTGTGAAGAAAATCCTACCATACTAAAAGAGCTAAGTGATAATGGTATGAGCATTGGCGTACATACTTATTCACATAATTATAAAAAAATATATGGAAGCTTAAAATCCTATATGGATGATTATGAAGCATGTAAAAATACAATACAAAAAATAACTAATAAAGAGCCTATAAATTATATTAGATTTCCAGGTGGATCTAATAACCCTATGGCGAGAAAAACAACCTTAGATTCAATAAAAAAAACCTTAAATGATAAGGGAATAAAGTATGTAGATTGGAATGTTTGCTCAGGTGATGCAGATGCTCACGAAGTACCTGTTGAGAAAATAAAAAGAAATGTCAAAAATCAATGCCAAAATAAAAAGATTGTAGTAATACTTATGCATGATACGTACTACAAACATTTTACAGTGGAATCACTACCTGAAATAATAACATATTTAAAAAATGAAGGATTTGTTTTTAGAACCTTTGGTGACTTAAGTGAAGCAGAAGAGAAAGAAATGATGAACATTGAAATAATAAACAAAAAACAATAGCTGGTATTGTATTATTACAACTTCAATATAAATTGAACAATATTATAATAATTATTCTATATATGTATAAACTATAGATGGAACCCCCTCCGAGTAGCCTCCTGTAATCTATATAAAGCCTGTATCTAAAAGTAGATGCAGGCTTTATATTTATATTCTTTATAATGTATTGTCAAATGTATTATACTAAGCAATATGGAATATCTCAGTGTATTTTGGTTAAACTAATTTCGTTGAGAGTGAGGTGATTAGTTTGACAGTACAAAGTGATTTACAAAAAGCAATAGCATCCTGTGAAGCTGCAAAGGGCGGTTATTCGATGATGGCACAATCAACCGAAGATCCACAGGCAAAACAAATGTTTAACAGTATGAAATCGGATATTGACAGACATTTACAGTTTTTAAATGACAGAGTTGACTACCTAAACCAAAATAATCAATTAAATGAGTAGAGCTTAGTAAAAAAGGGCGAGAGTAAAAATATCGCCCTTTACTCTAAAGTCTACATAAGCCTGTATCTATTAGAGATGCAGGCTTGTTTAAATTTACAAAATAAGAAGATTGTGAATCAGTATAAACCATTCTTTATATCATCTATGAATTTTGTTTTATTCAAAATCTCATGGTTGACCTCAATAAAAAACTGAACAACAGGCGATTTTGGCAGTATAATCATAGTCTATGTAATACCAAAGGTTGAAGTTACAGGATAAAAAATGTATAATAGTACAAGTATACTCTTTGATTGTCCATAATAGATGGTGTGCTTTTGGGAAAGCTTCTAAAAATCTAATCAAAGATGTAAATTTTATGTTTGACTGGAGGTTATTTAAATTGAAAAGAATTTTTTCTACAGTTATTGCAAGTATGATGGTATTAACTGTTTTGTTTTTAAGTGGTTGCGGTAAATACACTTCTAAAACTGAAACTCCATATGTTGTTATTAACAATAAGCAAGAGGTTGTTAAGTATGTCGTTGATCAGCATCCAGATGTAATTAAAACAAAACAAATAGTTACTGACTATGCAAAGGCATACTCTAATAGAGATTATAAAACAATTAAAGGCGACGAAGAGTTTAAAGACTTTTCACAAGACTTTGCAAAGAAACGTAATGATAGCAACTATAAAAAATCTGTTGTAGATTATTATAAAGGAAACGAATTAGTAACTAAGCTTCAAGATCTTAACATTTCCAAAATACAATTTAACAAAGAGTTTAATACTGCAGAAGTAACAGCTGTAATGAAATTTCAATATATTAACGCAAAAGATGATTTCCTAAAAGTAAACAAGCTACAAAAAAATTCAATTGCTCAAAGTGGCATGCTTATTAAACTTATTAAACAAGATAATAATTGGAAAATAGATAGTGTTGGTATGGGAAGTGTACATAATTAAAATAAAATTGATCAACTATTAAGTTGGTCAATTTTATTTTACCTTTTTAAATAAGCCATATTTCTCATCTTCTAAGAATACATTACCTATGAAAATAGTAGCTTCCTTATTTAATAAACAATTACTTTCTATTATATTACCTTCATTAAATATAATCGATAAATCAGGTACATTACCTTGTCCATTAAAAACTACAGCAGTATATCCCTTTTGCTCTGCATTAGCTGTATCATATACAAAGGTTTTGCCACCTTTTACATAAATAAATTTATTTTTTTCAACAGTTAAAGTATTATTAGGATTTTCTTTATCTTTCCATACTCCTGTTATACTAGCTGTTACATAATTATAGCTAATTGGCTCTTTAAAATTAAAAGTATATACATGTTGTTTAATATTTCTGCCCTTATCACTATATAAATAATTGACTGTAGCTATATTATCCTTAATCCAATTTACTTTATAAGTTCCTGCTGAAAAAGATCTATATAGTTTTTCAGTAGGATATTCAGAGCTTTTCTTGGCAAACAAATAAAACCTTCTCTTTAAATCTAAAGTTTTAAGTGAACCATCCTTCTTGTTAACAGCTTCCTTTATTATTATTTCATTTTTAAAATTAGGAGACTTAAAGATAAATACCTTATTTTGATTAGCATCTAATAAGCCTTTAGTATTAAATATAAAAATTATAAGTATAACTCCATACTCTATCCATTTTAAGCGCTTGTTTTTACTAGATAGCAAAATAAATAGAACTAAGATCATATAAATTATAATAAAATACATCCAATCATAAATTAAGTAATATCCCTTTAACTTTACTACCTCTATACCTAATGCCAATAGTATTAACATTATAATAATACTAACTAATAATATCTTTATTTTCTTATGATTATTTAACATATATCTCTCACTCCTTTACATTATTCTACTGTAACAATACCATCAAACTTCCACGTTAACCCATAATCCTCGGTTGTAAACTTGGCCATCTTTCCTTTCCCCCATTCTCCGCTTTTCCCTTGCCAAACAAGTATTACACCCTTTTTTCCTTCAAACTTTGGCTGTTGTGCTTCTGTAAATTTGCCTTCATATTCAGTAGGCAATGGGAGCTTCAATTGACTCCAATTGTTTCCCTTATCAGTTGTATATTTTATATTAGGATATTTATCATAGGATTTATAACATATAAATCCTATCTTATCTGTTGAAAAGGCTGCTCCATTTACTAAAGTATGAGTTATCTTACTTGTATCTCCTATTTTACTCCATGAACTTCCACCATCCTTTGTTTCATAAACATAAGTCATTTCTGAAGACATTGCTCTATCTCCTGCAGCAACCATATGACCGCTTTTGTCTGATGTAAAATCTATAAACAGTTGTCTACTTGCCTCTGTTTCATTAGTAACTAAGGATTTTCTCCAAGTTATTCCTTTATCTTCTGATATCAAAACAGTAATAGGCAATCTATCACTTCCACCATATACAAAGCTTGTGTTCTTAGGGGTAATAATAAAACTTCCATTTTGAAGTTCAACAGTATTTGTTAATGGTTCTCCCCTATCGAAAAGTACCTTTGCATCAATAGGTACATTGATCCAGCTCTCTCCTTTGTCATATGTTGCTTTTATGTTGTGTCCATCTAAATAATAGCTCCTATTGATTTTTCCTAAACTTTTTTTCTTTTTCTCTGCTTCAATTACAATTTTAGATTTATCCTTAGATCCTTTTGATTTTTCTTTGTCTATAATTTTATAAGTATAGTTATCTAAAATTTTTATTTTCAATATCCAGCTTGCTTCAAGTGTTCCATTTTTAATTTTTCCCCAACTTTTATGAGTTTTATTATTCTGAGGAATAAGATCAAAGTCTACCTTTACAACCATTTCGTCCTTATTAAATTCAAGTATTTCTTCTTTTTTAACATTGAGCTTTCTGATATTTTCTCTATCCTCATCTGATTTATTTATAAATGGTTTCATATAAGCCTGAATTAATTTACCACCGATATTTAATAAATCTCCGCTATTATTTACTATTGAAATTACTTTCCCTTTATTCTCTCCATCCTCAATATCTTGCCCTTTAAAGTATAAGAAAGCTGTTACTGAAAGAATCACTATAGTACATATGCTTAGGACAATTGTCCACTTTTTCTTTTTCATATTTTATCCCCCTAAAACTGCTTCAATATATACCTTACTTAAAGCCTATACACTGATCTTTCTTATCTAAATCAACGTTAAACAATACTATTGAATTAATATAGCATATACATATCATAACGTATTTTCACTTTTTTATCAAAATTATGAAGTCATTGAATAAAATTCATGTAAAAGATACACCTACTGATAACTATTTCAATATTTGTATATAGCTTATAAATTTTGTTATAATTTAACACAGGGTATTTTTATTTATTTATTGAATTCCTGCTTTAAATTAGAAAATTGGTTTGCAGTAAGATTAAATACTTTTTCTGTAAATCTTAGATAATAATAAAATCTGGGGGGATAAAACTTGAACGAAAAAATACTTATAGTAGATGATGAAAAGAGCATTTTAGATGTATTAACCTATGCGTTAAAAAAAGAAGGTTATCATATAGAAAGAGCCTATGATGGTCAGGAAGCACTCGATAAAGTAAAAAGCTTTAGCCCACATATAGTAATTTTAGATTTAATGCTTCCTGTAATCAATGGTTATGATGTATGCAAAAAACTCGAAGGAGAAAATATTGGCATTATTATGCTTACAGCTAAAAATGACATTGTGGACAAAATATTAGGGCTGGAATTAGGTGCAGATGATTATTTGACCAAGCCTTTTGACATAAGAGAAATAATTGCAAGAGTGAAGTCTCTATCGAGAAGATTTAAAAAAACTGTAAGTGAAAAAAATGATAACAATATAATTGACATTGCAGATCTTCATATTAATCAAAAACAAAGAACTGTAAGTCTAAAAAATCTACAGCTTGACTTTACTCCAATGGAATTTGATCTATTATATCTGCTTCTTTCAAATCCAAATATAGTGTATTCTAGGGAGCAGCTTTTAAATACGGTTTGGGGCATGGATTATATTGGAGGTACCCGAACTGTTGATACACACATACAGAGGATAAGACGAAAATTAGGTGATAACTATCAAAATTTAATACATACCATCCACGGCATAGGTTACAAAGGAGTTGATGAACTTCTTGAAGATAGGAATTAAATTTAAGCTCATTGCCTTTACAGCCTCACTTTTGTTAACAGTTATATTATTTTTGAGTATTCTAGTACTTAATGGTATAAAAAGTTATCAAAATAAAGAAGTTGAAGCAGCTTTATTTAAACAAAAGGACATGTTTGAGCAGTATTTTAGTGAACGTTCCAGCTTAAGCAACAATAACTCTACTGACAATAGCATTCAACTTGCAAGAGGAAGTATATTTAATAAACCCTGGCTTAGAAATATACCTGCCAGTCTCTATAATACAAAAGGAGAACTTCTTTCAGGATTTAAAACCGACGGAAAATTGAATGAAAATAAAGATAAAGAATCTATGATACAATACGCTATTGATGGTAAAGTATCTTATGTGAAAGTCAATGATGTAATATATTTTTATTCACCAATTAAATATAAGAATAATATAGTAGCAATTTTAGAGCTTGAATATTCTGTTAAGGAAAATAACTTGTTTTATAATAACATAAAAAAAATGTTTTTAATTACAGGTTTTTTTGCTCTTGCACTAGGTATAATTCTTGGGATTTTTTATTTTTTAACTCTTACTAAAGACATATATAAGATGAAAAATTCAGTGGAAAATATTCAAAAAGGTAATTTCAGCAAACTAGAGCAAATTGATCGTAATGATGAATTAGGAGAATTAAGCAGAGGCTTAATCTTTATGAGCGATACCATAGAAAAGAACATTGGAGAACTAAAAATTGAAAGAGATACTTTAAGTGTTGCTGTAGATAAGTTAGAAAAAATGGATAAACAGCAAAAGGAATTTATAAGCAATGTGACTCATGAATTTAAGACTCCCATTACTACTATAAAAGCCTATGCAGATTTGATTCAAATTTATAATAAAGATTTAGATTTGATTGAAGAAGGAACCTCAAATATATCAAAGGAATGTGATCGCTTAACAGCTATGGTGGATAGTGTTTTGAATTTATCTGCTTTAGAAAAGTATGATTTTGAAATACATAAAAATCAAGTAAATCTAAAAGAAATATTAGATCAAATTTGTAGTAGAATGATGGGTAAAATTAAGAAAAATAACTTAACATTAGAGTGTGATATTGAAGATATTATTACTACGACAGATGAAGAAAACTTACGTCACATTGTTATTAACTTGATTGATAATGCCATAAAATATAATAAACCTAATGGAAACATACATATTTCCTGCCATAGAAATGAAGATAAAGTAATTTTAACAGTGGAAGACACTGGTATAGGCATAGCTGAGGATGCTTTAGATAAAATTTTTGAGCCCTTTTATAGAGTTGAAAGCCATCGAAGCAGAGAAACTGGTGGAGCAGGTTTAGGACTAGCCTTGGTAAAAAAATTGGTGGAAAAACAAAGAGGTACAATAAAAGTAGCTTCTAAGTTAAAGGAAGGTTCTAAGTTTTCTATTGAATTTTCTATATAAAGTTTACAAATTTGTGACATTTATTGATACTTTTGTGAATGTTTTTTGCTATTATAACCTCAGGAAGATTAAAGGAGGAAAATTCAATGAGTAGGAAAAAGATCATATCACTAATTTTAACAGTAGGGATTATAGGTAGTATAAGTCAATTTGTAATTACCCATAACACTTCTGCTTCATCTAAAAAAAATATAAAAGTAATGGCATACAAGTCATCTGCTAAAGCTAACGAAAACGGCTTTCAAATTGATAAATATGCAAATATTGAAAGTGTGGCATGGCTCAATGACAATGAGGTTTTGACTTTAACTAAAAAGAGTGAATTTAAGAATCCAGATTCTACTATACCTATACGATACTGCAGTATTTATAATTTAAGCACCAAGGCTTCTAAAGACTTTAAAAATGTGGACATAGATGAATTTTTAGGTGTATCTCCTGATAAAAAATATGTTCTTTATGCAGAGGCGAGAACTATTCCTAAAATTGGTGGTGAAGAATGGAAAAAGGCTCTTGATTCAGGAGATTTGCTTCATAAAAATGTAAAGTTATTAAATTTATCTACAGGAGAAATTACAGCCGTAAATACGGAAAAGCTTAATAGTGATGCAGAATTTATATGGGTAGGTAACAATAAAATTTTAGCAAATTATTTTCGAAAATGGGCAATTATTGATACTACAGGTAAAGTATATGCTGATGGAAGTTATAAGGCTGGTGAACTGGATTCTGCCTGGATATCCGGTACTGATGATATTAAAGATTTAGGAAACAGTGTAGAAGGAAAGTTTTATTATACTCAAAATGAAAATGGAAAAGAAGGAGTTAAATTACGCACTGTAGATATTAAGACTAAAGAAATAAGCACTATTTTCTCAAATCAGTATTCTTTACATGCAGATAAAAAAGGTAAAACCATTATAATTGATAACTTTAATAATAACGGTGAAAAATCTTCTGACGGAGTTTATGTAAACAGAACTTTTGGCGCCCTTGTTTTAAATGAATCAGGTAAAACAATTCAAGAGATTAAATTGCCTAAAGGTAGATTTGGCGGCGCAGCATTTAATTTTGACTATATACTATCCCCTGATGGTAGTAAAGCTGTTTATGTTGAAAGTGCTTCCCATATAGGTTCCAACAACAATAATAATGACTCTGATGCATCTATTAAAGTTATAGATACTCACAGTGGAGCTATAAAAGAAATAGTCAAGCTTTCCAGCTTAAAAGATAAGAATGCTCCAGATAACTATGCTATAGTTAAAAAACCAAAACAAGATGGTAGCATTGAAGAAAGAAGGATAATTGTACCTCCACACTTTTCAAATATACGTTGGGATAGCACAGGTACAGCTCTGTCCTTTACTTATGGAGACTCCGTTTTTGCTAACAACACAAGCGCTGCTCCTATAAATACTTATATTGTTAGCTTTGACAACTAAAACTTTGAATTTTTGTGTATATGGGAGGTACTTTTGTATCTCCTTAAAAATAATAATTATTGTATTAAATAAAAGTTGTGTTTAAGAATAATGTTGAAATTGTAAAGGCAACCCTCAAGGTTGCCTTTAGTTCGTTATATAATAAAGTTGTGACATATTTGAAACATAAATAGATTCTATTCTTTCAAATTAAGTGTACTTTGGTAACTCAATATATATGCTTGTACCAATATTCGGCTCACTTTTCACATTGATTTCCCCTTCATGTGCTTCTATTATTTGCTTTGCAATTGCCATTCCAAGTCCTGAACCTTTAACACTTACCGAGCTATTAGTACCCCTGTAATATCTCTCGAAAAGCTTTTTTAACTCTTCTTCTGCCATACCTTTTCCGTTGTCTTCAATTCTTATATATATTTTATCTTCTTCTTTTATAGAAACTTTTATTACAGTATCTGGAGCATTGTGAATTACTGAATTATAAAGCAAATTGGTAAAAGCTCTATTAAGAAGTGTATTATCAAAATTAAAGTTTACCCTATTCTCTGTGCAGTTAAAAATAATATTTCTTTCCTTATATTCTGGATGGTTTAGTATATTTATAATTACTTCCTTTAATAGACGCACTATATTTCCTTCTTTACGATTTATAGGAAGCATGCCATTTTTTAATTGATAGGTGAAATTTAAATTTTCAACTATAGTTTCCACATTTTTTGCATTTCTAAGTATTATCTCTCCATACTTTTTTACGTCTTGAGGCATAACATCATATTCATAATCCGTTAATATTTCCGCATACCCTTTTATTGGCGATAGTGGAGTTTTTAAATCATGGGAAATATTAGCTACCCATTCCTCTCTTAAAGTTTCATTCCTTTTTCTTTCATCTTCACTAACTTTAAGCTTATTATCCAAAAGATTAAGACTATAAAATACATCCTTATACATTCCTTTTTCTTTCATAGGAACATAGGCATTTGAAGCAAGTCTTCTTATACCTGATATTATATTTGATAATATACGATTCATCCATATTCCATAAACTGCAACAAGAAGAATAATGAGTACAAACAATCCAAGCATAACAAGCTTGATCTTTAAAAAATTGTTATAATTGAAATACATAACTACTTTTGATATTTTTGCAGGAAAGCCTATAATATATGTCCACTTTTCTCCATTGTTATTAACACTTCCAACAAACATAGTATAGTTTCCAAGGCTACCTCCAGTTTTATATAACTGAACCACATCTATTGGAGCATAATGCTTTGAAGCCCCTGCTGGCTCATTATATCCTAAAGTTACATCCCCATTTTTATCAACAATTTGAAAATAAAGCTTGTACTTTTTCAAATCACTTATTGCTGAATCCGTTAGCTGTGGTTTGCCACCTTCAAAGCTAATTTTTTTATAAAAATTTGATGTAAAGTATACAGGCCAGCTGCTCCAGTTGGCATAATTATTTTCGCTGCTAATACTTACATTTAATAAGTAAAATGCTATTCCAATAAAAATTGAAACTAAAATAAGAAAAGCAATAAAAAATTTATAATATAAATTGAATACTATTTTGTATCCTGATTTCTCCATTCTACTCATTCCCTTTTACAAGCTTGTACCCAAGCCCTATTACAGTAACTATAATTCCAGGTTTAGAAGGATTTTCCTCAAGCTTTTCTCTTAAATGTCTTATATGAACAGAAATTGTATTATCATATCCCATATAATCTTCTCCCCATACTACCTCACATAGTCTTTCCTTATTAACTATTTTATTAGGGTTTTCTGCTAAATACAGAAGAAGTTGATATTCTTTTGCTGTAAGCTTAACTTCTACATCCTCTCTATACACCTGACTATGCAGCCTGTCAATAATAATATTTCCTATCTTAATAGCCTCATTTCTACTATCACTAACTTCCCTTATGCTGTCATACTGCTGCTGCCTTCTGAGCTGTGCCTTAATACGAAAAGCAATTTCCCTTGGACTGAAAGGTTTGGTGATATAATCATCGCCTCCCATACTTAGTCCAACAATTTTATCTATATCACTATTTTTTGCAGACAAGAATAAAATTGGGCAGTAGGAAAATTGCCTTATCCTTTTACATGCTTCTATCCCATCAATATCTGGAAGCATTATATCAAGTACTACTACATCAGGTTTTTCATCCTTACATATTGTTATACCATCTAAACCACAATGAGCCTTTCTAATATTCTTAAAGCCTTCTTTTAATAAAACATCCTCTATTAGATCAGTTATATCTTTTTCATCATCTATAAGTAATACTCTTTTATCTGCATCATTTACTAAATTCATTTCAAAACACCTCTTTTATTATCATATCCAATTGTAATGTTTTCCACATTAGTGATATGTCATAATTAAAAATCAGTACTAATTTAATATATTTATTATACGTTTATTGGAATGTAAATATCAATAACAAGAAAGCATGAGCTGAAAATCGAATTAAAATACTATCCATTAAAGTAATACAAAAAACACCATACATATTCATAAATAATATGTGAATCCTATAACTATAATGAATACACATTAGTAACTTTTATTATTGAAAGGAGTCTAAATTTATGAATAAAAATAAAAAAGATAAAAACGTTAAGATAAATAAAGCTATAGAGAATATGGGCAATAGTACTAGTATACATTCCTTAGATACTGTCAATGGCACCACTGGTAAAAATAATAATCATAAAAACAAATAATAGTTAGTAATAAAATAACAGAACAGAAACCAGATTACTTATAATATTAAATTAGGCACTCTGGTTTCTATTCTTTTGCAAACTCATTTCTCAAAAAAATAATTGTACTTTTCCTCATCAAGTCAATTTTATACCTTGTAATTAATACACAGCATTTTTTGTTATAATTTTCATATAAGATTTAACAGAAAGAAGATAAAAGCATAAATAAATTACTGCATATACTCCCATTGTCATACCCATCCATTCTATCTGTGATATTGAAAAGCCGCAGAGATATTTCATATAGGCTATAAGTGGAAATATGCTATGAAGAATACCAAATAAAAGTGGCATTACAAAAATAAATCCCAATTGCTTTGATACAATTCTTAAATTTTCTTTCTTAGTTAACCCTATCTTTGAAAGTACTGAATATCTATTCTTATCTTCATAGGCTTCTGTTAACTGTTTATAATACATTATACTTCCAGTAGAAACAACAAAGAGAATACCTAAAAATGCACCTATGAATACATAGCTTCCATAGAGAGTATGAACTTCAGCATACATATCATAGTAGGAAGAGAAAGTCCTGTCCTTTGGCATCATTTTAGCAAGTTCTTTAACAACATTTTCACTTTTTAGTGGATTATCAAAATTATAAGCTCTTATAACAGTTATATTATTCCTATTCTCATTTAAAAGCTTAGTAAAAAAGGTATCTGGCACTACTATAGTTGTTTTTTGAAATTTAACTCCCAAAACACATTTTATATCAGAATCTGATATATCAAATTTATAGGTTTTTCCACCAATAGTTGCATTAAGTTCATCACCAGTTAATCTTCCTCTTCCTTGTGATAAACTGCTTACTTCAATAAAGAAACATTGATTTTCTTTATTAATTTTAATATCTTTAGCTCTAGCGGTAACATCTGTACCATCATTAAAACCTGAATTATTTACAATATCCTTGTATTCGGAGGCTGATATTACAAACATATCAAAAGGAGCCTTTAAATCCTTTCCAAAGGGACCCTTATATTTTTGTGTAAGCCCACTTCCATTTATCATTATAATATCCGTTTTATAAGTTGTTTTAATCTCTTTATGATTATTAATAACAGCTTCAACTTTTTTGTTTAATTCCTCGTCATCGCTTTGATACATTATTGAAAAAGGACATCCATTGGGTGCAATTTTATCATTGGTCACATTAAGACTAAAGGTAAAACACAATGCGGTAATGGCAACAGCGGAAATAACAGCTATGGTTGCCAGAAGATTAGAATTTCCTTTGATTCTATAGATTATTTGAGATACTCCTATTAGATTTTCTCCCTTATAATATACTTTTTTATTTTTCTCAAATAACTTAAAGATATAAATTATTAGGTTGTTAAACAATATATAAGTTCCTGCAACAACAAGCAGTGTTATAAGAAGACCTTTGTACAGCATTTGGACTCCCCCAGACTCCAAATTTATTTTTAACACACCAATGTATCCGCTAATAACCATTATTAATGATAATAATGCTAAAACTCTAGAAAATTTAGGCTTCTTCTCTCCTTCCTTAGCTGCATGTATAAGTTCTATAAGCCTAAACTTGTATATTACTCCATAAGCTTTTATAGAATTTATTAAGAATATAATCATAAAAATAAAGCTTGTCATGCCTACAGCTCTAACATCAAAGTTATACTGTATAGGTTTATTTGATTTCATACACATAGCAAGTATTCTTAAAAAGAACTTAGAGGTAATAGCTCCTAAAGGCACACCAACAATTAATGCGAGTATACCTAGAAAAATATTTTCGAAGAACATTAGCATACCTATTTCCTTTTTTTTCATGCCAAGTAGTGAGTATATGGCAACTTCTTTCTTTTTATTTTTTATAAAAAAGCTGTTTGCATACCATATAAAAATAGCTGAAAATATTATAACTACAAAAGCTGATGCTTTAAAAATTGCTCCTACCTTAACCTTACTTGAACTTAGTAATTGTACTTGATGGCTATAATACATAGAATAAAATATCATAAGAATAAAAATTGAGGTTAATGTACTTACAAAATAGGAAATATAGTTTTTAAAATTGTGTTTTACGTTGTTTATTCCAAGTTTAAATAGTGTCATTTTCACTTCCCCCTACTATATTTAAAAATATGGTGTTTAGTTACTTTCTGCTTTAAGTACTTTTTATAATTTTCATGTATGATTTGACCGAAATCATATAATAACATGAATAAATTGCAATATAAGCTAATATCACCCCTACAACACATTCTATCAAGATTTTAGCTCCACTCGTATAGGCAATAAACATATATAAAGCTGCAGCGCTATGAAACAAAGCTACTAAAATAGGCAATCCAAACACTAGCGCAAGTTGTTTAACGACAGCATTTCTTGTTTCCTTCTTACTAACACCTATTTTTTTTAATATGCTGTATCTTTCCTTATCTTCATATGCTTCTGTCAACTGCTTATAATAAAGTATACTCCCAGTGGAAAGTATAAATAAAATTCCAAGAAATGCACCAATAAATACATAACATCCATATATTCTATAAGTATTACTATAAGCATTATAAAACGAATCAAAGTATCTATCCTGAGTAATCATTTGATTTAATTCAAAAACAAGTTTCTCAGAGTTTAGGGAATTATCTAACATATACCCCCTTATTTTAGTAATATTATCTTTATTGCTATTAAGTAATTTGTTGAAAGTATCATCTGTAACAACAATCGTTGTTTTTGCAAAATTTTTTCCCATGACACCCTTTCCATCAGAATCTATAATATCCAAATTAAATTTGTTAACAGAGGATTGAACGCTGACCTTTTCTCCTTTGAGCCTTCCACGTTGACTTTCATTAGTAACCTCAATAAAAAAACACTGATTATCCTTTGTGAGGTTTAAATCTCTAACTACCTGGAAACCATCTACGGAATTAGTCTTACTCATTTCCGAATTATTCATAATTTCGCTATATTCACTTTTAGACATTATATATGCATCAAAGGGTGTCTTTAAATCTATACCATAAGGTCCCTTATACTTTGATGTAAGTGCCTTCACATTAATAAGCATAATCTCTGACTTATGAGTAACCTTTACCTCACTGTGCTTATTTATTATTTGTTCTACTTTATTATTTAAATCCGTATCTCCTCCTCTATACATTAATGAAAAAGGTGAGAGATACGAAGGCATTTTTTGCAAACCTATATAAAAACTAAATGTAAAACCTATTGCAGTAATTGCAACAGCTGATACTATTGCTATAGTAGCAAGAGTATTCGAATTTGCTTTTATTCTATATAGTATCTGAGAAATACTTATAAGATTTTCTCCTTTATAATACAATTTTTTATTTTTTTTAAGTTTAGCAAGCATTATTATAATAAAATTATTAAATAAAATATATGTCCCTGCAATTACTAATATCAATACAAGAAGAGCAAAGCGCATCATTTTACTTCCACCTTGAAGAATTTTAGTAAGAGCAATAAAATAACCAACAAAAATCATAGCAATAGATGCTAGTGCCATTACTTTTGAACCTTCAGATACCTTCTCAGCTTCCTTGTCTGCGTGTAAAAGTTCAATAAGTCTATATTTATATACTACTCTATATGCCTTAATTGAATTAAATACGAATAAAACCATAAATATTATAGTTGTAGCAAGTACTGCCCTTATATCCAAAGTAAAGTATGCAGTAACGTGAGCTTTCATTACATTAACAAGAAGCTGAAAAAGAAATTTTGAAGCCATAACACCTAATGGTATCCCTGCAATTATTGCTAATATTCCAAGAAACATATTTTCACAAAATAAGAGAATTCCTATTTCTCTTTTCTTCATGCCAACAATTGAATATATAGCTATTTCTTTTTTTCTGCTTTTTATAAAAAAACCGTTAGCATACCAAATAAAAAGGGCTGAAAAAATTATTACTATAATTGAGGCAGCTTTAAATACAATATATACCTTTAACCTTCCACTACTATAACTTTCCATTTGCCTATTGAAGTAAATAGAAAAAAATACAAAAAGTATAAAAACAGAAAATGCAGTACTAATAAAATACGAAACATAACTTTTAAAATTATGTTTAACATTATTTATTCCAAGACTAAACAGCGTCACTTTCAGTACCTCCTATTACAGAAAGGGTGCTGAGTATTTCGTTGTAAAAATCTTTTCTACCCTTTGTTTTTTCAATCTCAGTATGAAGCACTCCATCTTTTATAAATATTATTCTATCGCAATAGCTTGCTGCAAAGGCATCATGCGTTACCATAACAATTGTTGCTTTATTATTCCTATTTAATAAAGAAAGATTGTCTAAAAGTTCTGTTGAAGATTTCGAATCTAGTGCTCCTGTAGGCTCATCTGCAAAAACTATTTCTGGCTCCGTTATTATGGCTCTTGCAGCTGCTGCCCTTTGCTTCTGACCTCCTGAAACTTCATAAGGATATTTTTCTAGAATATCCTCAATACTTAAAATAGAACTGATTTTTTTTAATTTTACTTCCATAGATGCAGCATCTATCTTTGATAAAGAAAGTGGTAGAATAATGTTTTCTTTTAAGGTTAGAGTATCAAGAAGGTTATAATCTTGAAAAATAAATCCAAGCTGTTTCCTTCTGAATACTGATAGTTCATCTTCACTAAGATTTAAAAAGCTTTTTCCTCTTAGTGAAATTGTACCTGAGGTTGGACTATCAATAGTTGATATCACATTTAGTAATGTTGATTTACCTGATCCTGAAGGTCCCATAATGCCTAAGAATTCTCCATCTTGAACAGAAAAACTTACTCCATTTAGGGCCTTTGATTCACTTCCACCATGTTTTGAACCATATACTTTTTTTACATTTCTAACTTCCATTATATTCATGATAATAGCCTCCTGTTTGTAAGATTATTAAATTTAACTTCAGTTAGATTGTATATGTATGGTATTAAGCTGAATTTAAAATGATCTTAATTTCATCTTAATTTTACCCATGATTTAAACTTATATAATTTCTTGTGTTTGTTCTATCGTCCATTTATCCTACATACTAATATGTTCCTTTAATATATACAATGTAAACTATTTCGTTCTATCTTACCTATGTGCCAAAATATGCATATGTTCTTTACATCGAATAATAAGAATTATGTGATATGTTGTTTTTTAGAAACTTTATATCACATAAGAAGGTTTTTGTTTTAAACTTCACCTCTCTTAAAGTAAAAATTAAAGTGAAAACTTGATAAAAAGTTGATTTTTTAATGTTTAAATATAAAGCATAAGGTTTCAATATTCATATTATTTTTTCACTTCTGCTTTCCAAAAATATTAATGAACCTTTAGAAAAAATTATTTCTTGGAGTGAAAAGATAAAAAATAATGATTTAAATTTTAAAGTGGATAGCTCTTACAATAATGAATTAGGAAAGGTTATGGAAGCCTTTGAGGACATAAGAGCGGACTTAGAAAAACCTGACTTCCAGTTAAATTTGCAAAATATTAATATAGTTAAATTTTTAAATGAAATGCTATGATTTCAACATCATTCTTTAACAGAGCCTAAATAAAAAGAACCATAAGCAGATTAATGATTAAAAATCCACTTACAGTTCTTTCATAATAGAGCACGTAATAATCTAAGTTGCACCACTATAGATAACATCTATTACCATACTATGATGTTCCCATCATAATAAAGCAGTTCATTACCTATAATAATGGTTTCTTCGACTATATAAAATATCTACACAACTATATATAACCTCTCGGCTATATATAATCATTTCAACACTTCATATAATCTTAGCTCGACCCTATATCATAAGTTGGAACCTTTATATAATCATTAGACTATATAAAAGCTTTTCCTTACAATATAGAATCTTCCCTCTGACTATATATAAGCTATTATAAAATAACCTACATATAATCTTTGGTCGATTCATATATACCTCTTTCGAAGCATATATGAATCTTCGCTCAACTGTCACATACCCTATGCTATTATAGTAACCTCTTTATGTTTATTATATACTGGTAATTTTTACATTTTATTTTATAAGTCCGAAAGTTTTAAAAATCTTCACTCTCTCTACAGCTATGTAACAAATCCAAATTTTTGTAACTTTCCTAGCTGTTTCACTATCTATTCCCCAGGAAAAGTTAGGACTCCAAAAGCCATCTTCCTTCAAAGTATTAAACCAAAAGGACAAGTTTTTTTCCACAAAAGGCTCAACTAGCTTATACCACTGTGATTCAGGTGAATCTACTAAATTCAGAGGCTGTGGCACATACTCAATCCATTTACTTTCTTCAGTACAAAGACAAGCTAATATTATTCTTTCCATAGATTTTATAGCTATATCATCAATTAAAGTAGAATTTAAGTTTTTAAGTACCATAAACAATTCCTGAATGCAGTAACAATCGTGTTCATCACAAGCTTTACTACTATTTAAAAACTCTATGCATTTAACTGCTATTTCATAACCCAAAGACTTTTGTTTATCAGTTCCATATTTAATAAAAGCTGAAGCAATAACAGCACAAGGATTAGGACTAAACCTAGTATCCTCTGCATAAGCCCACCAAGGCGCATGTGGAAAGTTATCCACTTCCTTTGGCACCTTCTCCCAGAAGGATGGTGTTTTTTGAATAGTCTTTTCAAAATAACTTAGCAAGTTTTTAAACCAAGGCTCTTCACAGTTAAGGTCACAAGCATATGCAATAAGAATCGCTTCTGTGGATGCTATGCTTGATGATGCTGGTAACAAAATATCTGCTTCTAGTCCATTTCCAAAACCACCATCACTATTTTGATATTTAACTAACTCTGATACTATAGCTTCCTTACTTCCATTATTAAAAAAGTAATTCCATTTTGCTTTTTCAATAGCTCTAGCATTATTAAATATATGTTTCTGTATACTTTCCATTTGAGTTTTTTGTAACTTTTCCATAGCGCACCTCACAAGTTTTATTTTGTACTATGAGTTTAGTTTACTGTCTTAATCTATTTTGGTATTGTAAAAATGCGACATTTCTTTATCTAACTCTTCAATAGATTTTGATGGAGTGCTGCCATGATATTTTTTAAAATCATTAATCATATGAGCTTGGTCTGAATAGCCATAATTATAAGTAATATCACTAAAACTTAAATTTCTCTTATAGACTAAATCCTTCCATATATTTTGATACCTAACTAAGCTGCAGCATTTTTTAGGAGTTATCCCTATGTATTCTCTAAAGATACGTTCTAATTGGCGTGAACTTACACAGGTATACTGACTAATATTAGAGATTGTCGTTACGCCTTTGGCTTGTAAAATATGATATACTCCATTTAATAAGTTGCTATTGCTAAAATGCCTGTTATAAAGCTTTCTAAGTAATAACTTTTCTACATGATATACTCTTTCTTTAATACTAGGGCATTTAATAACTATCTCCTCTATTTCCTTTTTCAAACTCTTAAAATATTTATCTACCTCTGAAAATTCATTGCAAGCTTTAGGTAAATCCTTATCTGAAAACAAATGGACAGCCCAAAAATTAAAGCGAATACCGAAAGTGGAAACTATAGATGATTTTTTCACTTCTGCTGTATAAAAAGGAGAATCGTTTATACTGCAAAACAGGTTGTCTAATTTATTACTGCAGTAATCTATGTCAAAGATAATGTCCATGCAACAATCTGGAATCACTAAATTTTTGTTCAAATTACTTACAGTTGATTCTTTATTTCTATAAGGTACAGGGCTACCCCAAAAGCATCTAATATAAGGTCTTAAATCATCGCTGGGTATAATTTCCATATAGGTATTTGATTTATTTAATATGTTTGCAGTTATTGGCTTAAATAACTTTGATAGTTCTTGCACCTATTTCACCACCTATTAAATGGAGTTATATTCTTTCACAAATACATTAATTTTAACCAATAACCTGTACTACTTTTCCTTCTTGGTCTCTTATTTCTGTTTTTTCTATTTTAAACTTTATCTTTTTCATTGTATTTAAAGTAAAACTTTTTTCCTTTGGAATTAATTCCGAAGCTATTTCAAGTGCTGTTTCTTTGCTTATCATAAGTTCTAAATCATTTTCATCAACCTTCACCGCTGGTTCTTTGGAATAATTAATAATTATATTGCTTTCCTTACCAATAAGAGTTAAGGGTCTGTCCTTTAGGATACGGCCTTTTAAAACTTTTCCTATAGTTTCAGCTTGGTGTGCACCTATAGTGATTTCGTAACTTTTCCCGGTAAATAATCCCTTGTTCTCTTTCCAAGAAAGCTTATCATTAAACAGGGTTCCTGTGTTTGATCCGTCTCTCTCAGCACCTTTTTCTATTAATATTTTTATAACTTCATTATTTAATAAAGAAGTTCTATTTAAATCCGTTATGTATAGAGGCATGTATTTAGCAAATACCTTTAAAACTTCAGTGCAGTTCCAACACTTTATTGCATCTTCCTCATCTACAGTTATTCCTACTACTTGTAAAAACTCAACTCTTCCATTTTGTGTATCCATAGCTGATAATTCTGGATCTTCAACAAAAGCTATGGCTCCTATTAGTGAGTCTGTTTCAGCAGCAATTGGTCCGTTAGCATTTAGATAGTGTCCTGCTTTAAAATAGTTTCCTGTTGAAAATACGTATCTTGCAATATTCTGAAGAAAGTTTAACGCCCAGTTTGGTGGTTCAGTATCTGAATCTTGTTTTTTCACTCTAAAAGTAAGTTCAAATCCATACCCGCTGTAATCTAAATCTTCCCATTCTTTTTCATAAAGCTCTGAAAATCCATATGTAACAAAATGCCAATGTGGAATAGGCTCCTTCCTTTCATAAACACTTATTCCTTCTAAAGGATCATTCCCACCTAAGAAGTAAGGTATCATTGTACCATAATGTTTAGGCTCTTGATTTTCATATATATTTTTTAACGCATCATCAATTGCTTGCCATCCTATAGCTTGTACCTCATCTTTATCTTCTTTACACATAACAATTCCCCCTTAAATTTATATAAAAATAACTTACCTATTGTTATTTCTTATTTACATAATAATCTTAGGTACCCATTCATCCTTTGAACACAACATTTCAATATGAATTCATAAGTATCTCTAACATTTTTTCGGTATTATTTACAAATTGCTTCATAACTTGAAAATGTTCAGTATCTTCATATGCTACTTCTTTAAATCCATCTTTTAATTCATATACTACAGCATCTGGATAAGACATTATAATAGGCGAATGTGTAGCAATTATAAACTGAGATCCCTGCTCCACTAGTTCATGCATTCTTGCAAGCATGGTCATTTGTCTTGATGGTGATAAAGCAGCTTCTGGCTCATCTAAAATATACAAGCTATTTCCTTTAAATTTATTAATAAATAATGATATGAAGGATTCTCCATGTGACTGGTCATGCAGCGAAATACCTCCATAGGATCCTACAACTCCTAATTCGTCGATTTTAGTTGCAACATTATAGAAACTTTCTGCTCTTAGAAAAAAGCCATCCTCCGGCATTTTAACACCTTTTATCAATTTTAAATAGTTACATAGCTCTGAATGAGTATCCATAGTTGAAAAGTTAAAGTTTTTTGTTCCACCTTCAGGATTGAACCCATATGCTATAGCAATTGCTTCAAGTATGGTTGATTTTCCTGTACCATTTTCACCTACAATAAATGTTACTTTAGGATGAAAATCTAAAGTGGATAAATTTCGTACTGCTTCCAACGAAAATGGGTATTTAGAAAATGAACTTATATTTTCTCTACAAAGCTTTACCGTTCTTAAATATTGATTTAATTTAAATCTTTCCACTTACAAGCCGCTCCTTTAATTTATTAAATGTCATCAAAAGCATGCCCTATACCTTCCTATCTCTCATTAGAAAATTTGTTTCTCAAAACATGTGTTTCTAAATCAGCAAGCCTTGTTGGAACAGGTATCCTGCTATCTTTAGATAATAAATTCATTGCTATTTCATAGCAGCTATTTATGTCTATGTTATTACCACAAGAAACAAATATAGGCTTTACATTTTTACTAGTTCTTACAGCTCTTCCATAGACCTCGTGATTTACAATTATATCAGTGTATGCTCCTACTTCATTTTCTGGAATAATAAAATCTACTTTATTTATTTTTAAATATGTTTTCGCTACTCCCATAGTAGGCTTATTTAAAAATAAGCCTGCATGTGTAGCTATACCCATATTGTTGTGATGAAGATATCCGTTACCATCAAATATAAAAACATCTGTCTCAACCGTAATTTTTTCTACAGCTTCTAATATTAAAGGTAATTCCCTAAAAGCTAAGAATCCTGCAACATAAGGAACAGATATTTTTCCAACACTATAAACTTTTTCTAGCACCTCTTTAGTTTGAAAATCAATAATTACTATGCTGCAAGCTCCAAAGGTTTCATTGTTTTTTTCCCAATAAGCGATATCTATGCCTGCACACACTCTTATGTTTTCTAAATCTATTTTATTTGTAATATTAATTTTCTCTTTTAAACTATTTTGTATATTTAAAAATTCTTCTTCTGTCTTTTGATTAAAATCATGAATATAATTTACCTTCACTAAAATTAGCTCCTTCTCAATAAATTTATGCTCAGCTAAACTATCTTTTCAAATCCTTCTATCTGTTTAGCTTCCAATTAGCAATGAAACCAGTTTTAGCTTCTAAAGTTCTATCTACATCATAAAGTATTTCACTAAAAAATCTTTCTGGTACTTTTGATGGAACAATAATATTTTCCTCACTTATTTCATCATAAACATAACTTCCTCTTTCAACTGTATTAGCCCTATAGAAAGTCAACTCATAAATAGTGGTTTCTTCATTTTCGTAACCAACAGAAAGCCACTCAAAAGAAAGTTCTGCACCAATGCCTATTTTTTCATCTTCTTTATAGAACTGATAGTATCCCCCACCATCTTGCACAGAGCCTCTATACCAACCCATTTTAGTAAGTTTACCCACTAATGAAAGTCCATTAATTTTTGTACCTCCAAAACGTTCTACAGACTTCATTTCCTTCTCTTTTTCATTTACCTTATAAACCTTTCTGTGAAGCTGAAGGAAAGGTTGTACTATTTCATAATCCTCAAATTGCTGAATCCAAGTGTTTAATGTCTCTTCATCCATCTCCAAAGGATGTACAAGTCCTATAAGAGAATCTTCTAGAAGTTCATACTCCTCTTCATCCTTTGTATTAAAAGTACCATCTTCCATATATCTAAAAGTATCCTTTAATTCTCCTTCAACGTACACTCCCCACACTAATCCAAGAGAAAAATTATGCATAATAGGATTTTCTACAAATAAATTTTCCCAATCTTTTTTCTTCCAAATTCTATTTGCTGAAAGCGCCATTTCCAGTCTTAAAGTTTGAGTAGAAACTACAGTTTTAATTTGCTTTTTAAGATCTTTAAATTCATCTGATGCTTCTTTAGCTTTTAACTCATCATCAGATTTGTTTGGTTTTGGTAAGGTTTTAATTGTCTTGCCACTACTGTCTACAATTTTTAAAGAAAAATCCAAATTTAAAGTTATTGTAAAGCTTCTGCTGCCAAAATCAAATACCCTTTCTCCTCTTTTATTAAAGTCTAAACCCGGTACTATTTTGTCCTCCAGTTCTTCCTCTGTTAAATTAAGCATTTGAGCTGCAAAGACAAAAGCCTCTTCCGCCGCTTTTTTAATCTGTTTGTGCTTAAATTTCCTTGCTATTGTATCTATTACTATTAAACAATGATCACTTCCATTTAGCGCCAAAGCTTTTATAGCATCACAGGCAATAGCTCCCCTTGAATTTTTAGACCATATATCTATTTGAGCTTTCAATTCATTAATAACATTGAAGCCGCCTACTGCTGAAACTAATCCTAAAATCCATTTTTGCTTTGTATCTGCACCATTGTTAATCCAAAGGTTTAAAATCTCATTTCCAAGCTGATCTAAATCATGCTTATTACATTTTTTAATTACCTTTTCTGCTGTTAGATTTCTTTCCACAATATTTTCTAAAGAGTATTTGCTTATTAAATAAGTTATTACATCTTTTGATACTACTTTTCCATCCTCATATCTTATATCTTGAAGTACACTTACAGGAATCCATTCTGGCGCAGTATAGGCGGTCTTCTTCAACCTTTCAGTACAATACCTACTTATACTTTCAGCTGTTTCAAGTATTTCATTATCTAAATAATCCGCATTTATAATATTTAATAATAATACTTTAACCTTTTCATTCTTTTCTGAGTCTGCAAACTTTTGAAGCTCTTTAACTGAATCTCTCATGTCAAAGTTTGTGAGAATCCTAGCAACTGCTTCTCTCACTGCTAACTTTTTACTCTTTAACTCATTTAATACTTCTTTTTTACAGCCTTCATAAGAGCTGAGAAGGGTTACCATCTTATCTCTTATAATTTTAGAATTATCAGATAGATATTTAATAAGAATAGGAGCATACTTTTCATTACTTACATTAAATAGTTTTTCAAGTACTATTTCTTTTACATTTATATTTAATATGTCTATATTATTTATAAGCTCAGTATTTTCATCTAAACACAACTTACTTAAGTATTCTATAACCTTTGATTGACTTCTAAAATTATATTCATTTAAAGCCCTATCTGCTGTTAAAATCAAATGTTTTTCACTTATATCTTTATTTGTAAGCTCTTTAGCAAAACTTATATAACTCATAGACTGATTTTCTATTATTTTATCTATAATAGAAGCTGATAATGAATATCTTTCAGCTTTAAAAACAAACTCTAAAAATCTATACATAATTTCTCTAGTTTCATTTATAGAATAAGTTAATTTAAGACAAAGAGCATGATAATTCCATAAACGTCCATCACCTTCTACATTTCCAGCTTTAGCAGTATATTCATTTATAAAATCTTCATTTTTTCCTTCTAACACATATTGTAAAATCTTAGCTCTTTCTAATGGAGATACTGTATCAGAATCTTTACAAAAATATATGTATCCTCTTAAAATTTGTCCAATATATTGCTTAAACTTTTTTAAGTCCTCATCTTCTTTTGAATAATTATAAATAAAAGAAGCAAGTATAAGTCTTTCAACATCTTCAATATTGCTCTTATTTATAAATTCTAAACTTTCTCTGAAAACTAGTGGTATTTCTTTTATCTTTTCATTTATCTCTTTAAGTACCTTCTTATTTTCATCTCTAATATATAGATTTATTAATCTAATCACATATAATCTCTTATCAATGTTAAAAGCTTCTACAATATCATAAATATTAGCCTCAGCATCATATGTATTAATAAACCTTACCCATTCATCAAATATGTTTCTCCTGTTACCACTGTTATTAACTATATCTGTAATAATATTTGCAAACTCTTCACTTTTACTGTGAGCATAATATAAAAATTTAACTAAAGCTATCTGTTTATTTTTTAATTCCTTATTTACATTTTTAATATCGCTAAGATAAGATTTTATAAATTTTTCTCCATCTTCAGGTAAATCACAAGAATTTTTAACCGCCATAATAGCCAACACTACTTTTATAAAATTATCCTCTGATAGCAAAAAAGCTTTTGAAAGTATTAACGTATCTTCCTTTATTAATTCTTCAGAAACTGCAATTATTTCTCTTACATAATCTGAATAAAAAGAGTAACTTGAATTATCTTTTATAGTCCATACTAAAAATCTTTCTTTGTTATCCATGCATTTTAAATAATCTAAAATTTTACTTATAGAATAGAATCTGTTGTATAAGATTTTAAAAAAGCTCTCTTGTCCTATAGCAAAAAATACATTTAAAATCCTTTTAAAAATATCTTCTTTATCCATAAATTCATCTAATAATTGCCAAAACTTTTCTCTGATATTGTAATGGCTTCTAAGAGAATTTTCTATATTATACTTATGAGTTTTGCTGAAATCTAAGGAACTGCCACTTTCAATATAGTCCTTAATTTCCCTTACCTCTTCATCTTTTAAAGTACAATTGCAAAGCTTAACTTGTAATAAATTTAATAGTTCGTCCATATAGCTTCCTCCTTATTTATCCCGCTAATTCTCCGCTTAAAGTTTCATTTCATATTCACGCTTTTTCCCATATAATACAAATTTGTTTATAATTCTTTCTGTCCATCATCAACAAAAGCTGGGCTTAAATTATATTTTAAAAACTTCCTACAATTAAATATAGTACTTCCTATTCAAGATAAAATCTTTTTGGAAAATCTTTTATATTATCTACTTCAAAGTATTCATCAAACTCCATTACTGGTTTTGTTTCATAAAACTGATTTATAGCTTCAATGAAAGATTTCAAATCTGGTGCAATGACATTTCTATCATTATCTGCATGCCAGAATTCAATTAATTGTCCCTTCTGACCAGTAAAAGTACCGCCCATGTCATAACATATATGATCTCCACCGCCATTATGGAATAAAGGTATCCAATTTTCATTCCACCAATTATCAATTTCAAAATCAAAACCAATCATTTCAGTCATCTCTTTAGCAGCATCCAATGCCTCTTCTAAGGGCATCAACATTGAATTATTTACAAGAGAATCATAACACTGATCATTTTGTCCATTTTTCCATTGGTATAAAGCTTTTAAGTCAGCAGGCAATGTAATACTAAATTGTTCTTCTAAAGCCTGTATTTCATTTTCTTTCAATGGCACATTAAGCTTTGAATAAAAATCCGGTCTTAAGAGCTTCAGATGTTTATCTAAAATTTCCAATTGCTTTTGCATGTTTTTATAATTCACCTCTTCTTTATACAAAGGATTACCGTTGTAAATATTTATTAAGGTTCCGTATTTTGCTTTACCCGTATTATTTTTACTACTGAATACTTTCAATTATACTTGTCTACAATATGATTTCGTTTTTATCCTTAAATGCCTTTTCTGCGATTTCTCTTGCTGTTGGTTCATGTCCATATTCCTCAACATCATACCAATATATTAAATCTGAAATATTATTGTGTGGTATACTTTTCTCCAATAGTTCTATGTAATAATTTATATATGGGTATACTTCTTCAACTTCTTCCATTCCTTCTGGTGATTTAAGTTCAGCAATCATATCTATTATTTTAGCTGCCTCTTCAACAGTTATATTACTGACTATTGGAGGATTAGGTAGGGATACCTCTTTGGCCAAATCCTCAAGTGATACGGCTGCCATATAATCATGAAAGTCCATGGGTTCATATTTTCTTTCAACTTTTGAATTAAGTTCATTTATTCTATCATTTAAAATCGTCTTTTCATCAGTAACATAGTACTCTTCATAATATTCATCAACCAATTCTGAAATTTCATCAATAAGTTGCATTAATTCTTCTACTAACTCATTATTAATTGGGGGTGGTTGTAATTCTTTTCTTAACATAACTGTTACTACCTCCTCATATATTTAGCTCTCAAAACGCACTTATTACTTCGCAAATATAGCATATGCTTGCTCTAATGCACTTGGTTCGTCAAATATACATGAATAGTCAATATCCTCTAATAATGGAAAACCGACTGTTCCATTTGCAATCCAAAATGAAAATGTCCTTAGAGCTCCACTAAATGAATTACTCAATTTTTTCATTTATATAACCTTCCTTCATGTGTTATGTATACACAACTTAAGAAAAATGTGCCATAATAATTACTTATTAAATTAGTTTTTGTTCCTTTAAAAATTTTTGGATTCTTTTGCAGTCTTTATTTTTTGTATGGAATCCTTATATATCGTTTGCTTTAATTCTTTCATATAATCTGAAAAATCAACTTCCTTTGTTCCATATGACAGATTCAGCTCATATTCAAGCGGAATCCATGTTGATATCTCCGCTTCATTATGTTGAATTAGTGTCTCCATCTTATCAAGTGCCTTATAAATTTTAGCTTCTATCGTTTGTTGTTCGTTCATTTCTACGAATAGATCAGATAATTCTGCCTTATATGGCTGCGGTAAACTACAAAGTAGTTGAGAAACTGCATCGCTCTCAACAATTTCATCACATTTCGATTTATTAAAAGCGGGAATATCCCCTGTAATAGCTTCACCTAAGTCATGAAATATGCACATTAGAATAACTTTGTTTATATCAACGTTTGGAAACTCATCTTTTATCAAGTACGCCATCAAAGACAAACGCCAACTATGTTCTGCAACACTTTCGTGACGATGAGATGATGTCCATGAATGACGAGTATTATTTTTTAATTTTTCTGCAACAGACATTATATTGATAAGTTGTCTTGTATTCATATATTTCTACCTCGCTTAATATATAGTTTGTCCTATAATTTTAATATAAGAAGTTGTATAACACTTATATCTATCATCTAATTTTTCTAAATCCAGCATTAAATTACTTGCTTTTAAATTCATACTTTAACTTCCCCCTAGATTAAAGTTGTATTCATCTATATCTTATTATCCAATTTCAACTTAAAATTTATTGTTTATTATATATTTTGTTGGTACATTGTCTGTTAAATAAACACCATTTTCTGAACAATAAAACTCATACCCATCCTTAATCATGCTATAAGAATCTATTTTTAATACTGCTACTTCACCATGCCTAGCACCAACTTTGGTAGCTGTTTCAATGTCCCTTGATAAATGCACATATTGTCTACTACCCTTTTTTATACCTTCTTTAAGAATACTATTAAGAAATCTCTTAGCTGTTCCATGGTATAATTCTGTAGGAGGAACCACTTGTTTTAAATTAAGATTTACTTGAATAGAATGACCTTGATTAGCCCTAATTCTAGGTTCATCATTAGATAAATTATAAGAATATCTTTGTTTATTGTCTTCAGCAACTATTCTATCTAAGTCCTGTTTTGTAATATCCATACCATTTTTATTCATGCCTTCAATAAGTTTATTTACGCTTACATATCCTTCTTCATTCATATGTAAACCTATTATTTCAGGTTTATGTCTTAATACTAAGCTTATAAATTTACTAAATTTCATATCTCTTTTACTTATCATATAATTTCCACATCCTTCTAGTATCTAGTGTGTATTATGCTACATCAATTGATTTTACTTAACCTACTCTATTTTTTATATGTTAATATTCCTCTCCCTCATCTCCTATAACTTTGGTTTTTAACTGGTGTGCTATTTCTTTTAATTTGCTTATACCATCATCACTTGTATAATTTGAACTTATTTTTCCTTCATGATAACTTAACACAACATTAAATTCATTTTTATTCCATATTATATAAGTCCCTGTAACTGTCATTACTTCCTCTGTTGGTAGTTTAATTTCCATTTTGTCTCTCAAATTTAATTCTGAGTATGTATTTACTAACCTAACTATTTCATCATAAGTTATTGAATTATTTATATTATCTTCTCGAATTATATGTAAGTTATAACTCATAAAATTTTCCTCTTTTCATTATAAATTTGAAAACGGAATTAAACTATGCGTTTCAGCTAAAGGTCTCTCTGTAACTTCATAGTTTAATCCTCTTTCCCTCAAGCTCCAAGCTGGTAATCCTTCTCCTTCATTTTCTAAATCGTAATCGCCTCCTGCAGGGTCTGATAAACGATATAGAGCTTCATTAAATGCTGTTAAAGCTATTTCATAAGCGAATTGGCCTAATAGTTCAGGTGTCGCTCCTTTTTTTAAAAGTTCTGTTTCAACTTCTGAATTTTCTAAATCTCTTTCAATTCTACTCCTTAACATATCTCCATATTCATTTTTATAAAATTCAAGACTATTATTTAACGGTCTTACAAAACGAAATGCAGCTAACCATGCAAACTTATCCTTCATCTCAAGATTAGCATAGTAGTCTGCTACACTTTCAGGTAGTCCAAATTCCTGTAAAGTTTTTTTTATTCTTTCTTTATTCATTTTTCTCCTCCTGTAAGTTTAAAATTATATCAATAAAATCAATATCTATTGATAATTCGATTTATTAGTTTCCGTATCATTTATATTAATAAAGCAATAATTATTCCACCAATTATAGATAAAAAATACAAACTTGAAAGAACAATAGCTATAATAGAAAGGATTTTCTTTCTATTTTTTCTTCTTAAATCTATGATTGATAATATTAAATTAGTTGTTAAGAAAAAAAACATTATTAAAGGTGCAAATGCCAAAAGTGCTTTAAGAAATGTCTTAAATATTTTCTCTAAGTATTTTAAATCCATGATATTCTATTAATGCTCTAAAAGAATCAGCTCCACCGTATGGCCAGCACCATGGATTATATTCAATTCTTCCTTTTCTTTCAGATAGCTTTTCGCATGATATGAAATGATACTCTCCATTAGCGAATGCATCTATCATTGATTCAAAATCCCATGGATGTTGCAATGCTGCACATGTAAAGCGCTCTTCCACTGGAGTTTCTGTCCACAACCTTGCATACTCTTCAATCTCCTCTGATGAAGGCCACCAAAATTTCATAAGAGTATCTTCATCAAAATAATCAAGCCATTTCGAATCACTTGATATAATTATTTCCTCATCCTTACTTAATTTTATGGCATAATAAAAGTCTTGTAACTTTTTAAACTTATCTTCATTATTAATTTCAAATTCAAAAAAACAATTTTGCATTTTAATTCTTTCCTTCTGTGCTATTTTCAATATTAGAAAATATGTGGAATGAAGACATTCAAGTGTCACACTGTATATCCTTAGCTAATAGTAATCCCTCGTTCTTTCATTGGTTCTAAAACTTCTTCATCCACCATACTGATATACTCTACAGATTTTAAATTTTTAATATGTTCAAATCCCTTTACGGATTGAATATCAAAGAAAAAATCTTCCCCATCCCAATCAGGTTGTATATAACCGTAGATTTCATTGCCACCATCAAAGCACAATTCTGTAATCTTATCTAAATCCTTTTGCTCAATATATAACTCAGAAAAAAATTCCAGCATCTCTTTAATGAGTCCTGCTCCCGTATACCATTCATAATTTTGTGCATACTTTTCAACCAATAATTCTAACTCTTTTTGAAAAGAGGGGCTTTTATCTAGCAAAGCATCAATCACTACCAATTTAAAATTGAAATCTTCAAAGATACCCATTTTATCTATATATTTTCCCATTTTCATTATTTCTCCTTAAATAATCTTTACTTATCCTTATTCTTCTATAAATCAAAATCACCTTCATAATTACTAGGATGAATTACTTTAAGCCCATCTCCATCATCAATAGCTACTACACCAACTTCATAAATATTATTGTCCAAAAAATCTTCATTTCTTAAAATATCTAAAACTTCATTTACATATTTTTTAGGATTTTCACACTTTAGAAAAATAATAATAGAATTTGTTCCATCAGACGAATAGTCATATCCATCATCTTTAACTGCTCCTTTTGTCAACTCTTCAATTTTATCTGGTATTATATATCTTAAATCTAAATCTGGATTGTCCATTTTTGATGGATCTAATTTTATAGCAATACTTCCCATATAAGTTTCTCCTTTAAATATATCCTGCAGCATATACTACACGGATTAATTTTAAGCATTTTAGGATTAAAAGACTTCCTTATCACATTACTACAAATCGTCCTGATGGATAATTTCCTTCCCAGGCACATGCCCAGCGACCTTCGACCAAAACTCCTAATACTTTGTTGAAAAATCCTATATTATCAGTAATCCTCTCAACACAAGCCCAAGCCATATCCCGCTTTATAAAATCGATTATTTCATAATCTAATCCATATGTATTGTTATCCAACCCATCATTTTCAATTTTATCTTTAAACTTTAATAATCCTTCAGCAATTCTTGGTCCCATTGCCTCAGCGATTCTGCTAAATATTAAATCAATAGCTTCATCACCAATAGAGTCTATTGCAACTTTCTCTATATTTTTACTTTCCTTGAGCCATACTTTAAGCATTTTATCATTCCAACCATCCCATGCTTCGGTAAAAGAACGTACAACTCTATATATATCACTTTCATCACCAGCATGTTTTAACCAATTAATCCCTTCAAGCTCTTTTAAAAATTCGTCAATCTTACATTCGATAATATCCTTTGACATTGATTCCTCCACATTAAAAATCTCTACTTCTCTTCTCTCCAATTCTCATTAGTTCCTGTTTTTGAAGCCGTTGCTTTATTTATTTGATAAAGAATTTCACTAAAGAATCTTTTGGGAAGTGTCTCTGGTGATACAACATTCTGCTCATATATTTTGTCATTTATATAACTATATTTTGATGCAGTTCCTTCTTTATAAAAAGTTAAGTCATATACTGTCACTTCTTCATTTTCATATCCCACACTTACACCACTAAAACTTAATTCAACATCTATTTTAAAAGTACTATCTTCCTTGTAAAAAGTATAGTAACCGCCGCCATCTCCAATTGGCCCTCTACTCCATCCAAAGCTAGTTAACTTACCTAATAAAGATAAACCATTTAACATGATTCCTCCAAAACGTTCTACCTTTTTATTAGTTTTTTCTTCTTCAGTAATCGTAAATATCTCTCTATTTAACTGTTCGAGGGGTTGTTTAATTTCATAGTTTTCAAACTGTTCTTTCCATAATTCCATATCTTCTTTACTTAATTCTATTGGATGAACAATTCCTATTATCACTCCATCCTTTAATTCGTATTCGTCTTCATCTTTAGTATTAAAACTGCCATCTTCCATATATCTGAAGCTATCAGTTAAAATATTGTCTTCATAAACGCCCCATACGAGACCTATGGAGAATTGATGCATAATAGGATTTTCAACAAAGAGCTTTATCCATGCTTCTTTTGTCCACTTTCTATTGCTAGATAGCGCCAACTCTAAACGAATAGCCTGTATATTTGCCACTGTTTTTAACTGTTTTTTTAAGTTCTTAAATTCTAATGAAGCTTCTGCTGCTTTAGTTTCATCATCTTTTTTATTTGGTGCTGGAAGGTTTTTAAACTTTTTGCCACTTTCATCTTGTACATCTAAAGTAAGCTCAGGAGTAAGGGTTACAATAAACTTTCTATCTCCATAGTCAAAAACTCTTTCTCCTTTTATGTCAAAACCTAAGGCTGGAACTATTCTATCTGAAAGTTCTTCCATATCTATACCCATTTGTTCGGAGGCAAATTGAAGTGCAGTAGCTGCAGCATTTTTAACCTGCTTAAATTTAAACTTTCTTGCTATATTGTCCACTATTATAAGAGCTTCATTACTTCCATTAAGTGCAAGAGCCTTTACAGCCTCACTAGCTATAGCCCCTCTTGAATTCTTTGCCCACTCTTCTATATTCTTTTTCAATGCGCTAATCACATCATAATCTCCATAAACCGCTGCAAAAGGGAGCACCCATTTTTTCTTGCTTTCTGCTCCGCTATTAAGCCATCTTTCAAAAACTTCCAAAGCTAATTTTGCTAAATCTTTTGCATCTAAAAGTTCACTTACCATTTTCGCTTCACTACTTAAACCTATTTCAATGCAGGAAGAATAACATATAAGCATATATTTTATA
The DNA here is from genome assembly GCF_055391695.1 of Clostridium nitrophenolicum. NCBI lineage: Bacteria > Bacillati > Bacillota > Clostridia > Eubacteriales > Clostridiaceae > Clostridium > Clostridium nitrophenolicum. Next base: position 2,066,016 of record NZ_AP042469.1, on the reverse strand, counting down.
ATTTCATCCTCTGCAAAATTTTCACTATCTTTAAATCTTACCTTTAGTAAGGTATCACAATCTAACCACTTCAAGCCTGCCGCTTTATTACCCTTTAAAGCTTTTTTACAGTATTCTAAAATATCTAGTTCCTCATTATTTTCTTCTAAATCACTTTCCACATTTAAAGCTTCTCTTAAAAGTGCCTTTATTTTTTCGCTTTTTTCTACTTCTAAGGCTTTATTTAATGCTTCAATTACTTTTTCATTACTGCTCTTTGAAAGTATTTTTACTGCTGATTCTCTAACTGCTTGTTTTTTAGCACTTAAACTAGGTATTACTACTTCATGACTTTTTTCACTTAAATTTAAAAGTTCTACAACTCTTTCCCTTACAATCTTTGAAGAATCTCCTAAATACTCTATAAGAGCCTTTGCACCTTTAGACCCATCACAATGTTTAAATAATATTTCTAAAAAACCTGCTCTTGCTTCAGCCTGACAATAAGGTATATTTTCTATAAACTGCTCTTCATCCTTTTCAATTAGTTTCGCAATAATACTTGTTGATTGATTACGTAATATTTCTTTAACATAATTACCAAAGGCATAGTTTCCTAAGAAAGAGGTATAATTCATTATTGAAGCTCCATAACTATCTAATAATTCTATAAAAGAATTTAAGTCCTCATCTCCAATTTTCATACCTTTAAATTTTTTATAAGCATCATATATGTGTCTTAATATGTCCGGATTTCCTATAGTAATGAATATCTTCATAGCTTTTTCAAACATAGGAGATACATCTTTTAACCAAAACAAGACCTTACAAAAATTAGAATTATATATATACATATCTTTTTTTCCTAATAATCCTTGTAATGTTTTGCTTATATTATCAAAAGAAATATTACCTCTTAAATATTCAATAAAGTTTTCGTAAATATCTATTTCAATATTTACTTTATCCATGAGCATAGAAAATTCATGAATAAAAACATCTTCTCCTTCACCTACAAATTCTAACCCCTCTCCTTTTTGCCAAAGAAGTGAAGCCATATAAGCCTTATTAATACCACTACACATTACAATGGCCTTTGTGAACTCTTCCTTATTTTTAACTAATTCTTCTTTTAACTCCTTTTCAAAGGTATAATCATGATATCTAAGAGAATTGAAATTTCCCATCCATGCAATATATAATTCTTTTTTAATTTGAAGTTCGTCCATAAGTTTTGTAATTTTGTTATATCTATTATATTTAAGATAGTTATATAAGCCATCAAAGGATTTCTCATAATCGAATAATATAGCAAATTTAATAAACCTATTTGCTATATCTGATTCATTAGATATGGTAGAGCTGATTCCTATAAGGAATTTTAAAATATATGTATTAATATTTAAGGCTAAGCTATTATTACTTTTTAATAGTTCTATTGTTTCTTCTAAATCTGAAGTCTCACCTTTTAAGTATTTCGCCAAAATGTTTGTTTCCTGAGAGGATATGTTATTATTGAATAGAGCACCTATGGAATTAACCATATCTTCTTCTAGCCAGCTACAAAGTTCTTTGTCTTTTTCTTTCTGAATTAAATAAGTTGCTATGATTGCTTGCTCGTTTATCTTACTAATATCAAAGGCTTCTTTAAATGCATCTTTGTATTCCTCATAAAGACTATCATAAAACTTAATAAATCCTCGTTCTAAAGTACGTTCTTGTCTAGTAATACACTTAGCATAATATGCTATGACAAATGATGGACTTATATTGTATTTTAAAAACCTTCTACAATACTCGTCTCCATAATAATAGGCTGTCTTATCTATGATTGAAAATACAGATACTTTTCCCATTTGGAATAATATTTTTATATACTTTGAAAGATAGTCATAGACTTTATGTTTATCTAAGGATTTATAGGTACTGACCATTTGTTCTACTAAATCAGCATTTAAATTATCCATATCTATATTAGGAAGACTTTTGAAGAACTCCTGTTCTTCTAAAGTTTCTTCTATATACGCTTCAAAGCTATCAATAACTTCATTAGATAGCCCGAGTTCTAATAACACATTACTTATTTTTTCTATTAAGTGTTGTTGTAATCCCATCATTATTAACTCCTCTCTATTTATTAGTCGCTGTTCATTTTTACTTTAAATAAAAATTTTTTAGCACATTAGAAATCATCTCATTTAATATAATTATCAATTCATAATTATATTTAGTATTTTCAGTATTAATCTAAGCACCACTCTTTATAGCTTTCCAGCACTCCATTCCAAAATTCCCTATTATACTCATCATCATTAATAACTACTTTACTATCTATTAAAATTAAATCTTTCTTAGCTTTTTCAAATAATAGGTCAAGTTCTTCTTCGTCTTCCTGTTCTTTAAGTTTAATAATTCCACTTTTTATTTTTTTAAAATATTTCATGCTTTCATACATTTGAGTAAAAGAAGAATTCACAAAATATCTTACAACCTCTTCAGTAACCTCATGTTCAAGCTCAAAAACTTCTCCTGTTAACTCATGTATAGCTATTAAATTACCGCTATTATAATTTTCAGCAATAACATAGTATGGCCTAAACTTTTCAAGTTCTCCTAGAAATTTTCTCACAAATTCTTCATTGAACTCCTTTAGTGTACAATCATTTATCTTTGTCCACTCCACAACATCACATAAGAATCCCTGTTCTTTACTAAAAAACTTAATATTTATACTTTCAAATTCATTCTTTTTGATTTTTGTATTATATAAAAAATCCTTTGTCTCTTGTGGAAGCTTTAAATCTGCAATAAGGTCTTTCATTAGTTGTCTCCTCCCTTTATTTTTATTTGTGTATTAGCAACTTTCTATAATATACTTTAAGCTGTTTTCTTTTATGAATTTACAATTAGTAAATATAAGCTAATATTAAAATTCTCTAACTGGTTTCTATGCAAGCATGGGTTTTAGAAAAATCTAATTTACTCAAACACTTAGTATCAATTAGAAATTCTAAATAACCTGCATCCCACCAACACATTCCTACTTCGTCTATGGATGTAAGCTTAAGAAGTAAGTGCCATCTTTTATCCCCATTTTCATCAAGTTCTTCACAAGGATTACCTCCATAAATAGTTTCAGGATGTCCCCACAGCATATCCCTTCCAGCACAAAACATATCATAAATATCTTCATTATTTTCAAATAATAAATCAGCAGTTTCACTATCAGAGGATATTGATATATCTTCTTCAAATGAAATTTTGTAAGATGTAAAATCACGGTTTTCAAAGTCTACTTCTTCCTTGCCTTCAGGTGACATAGTCTTTTTTAGCATGGATAAATCTCCATTATAATAAAGTACTTTATGCTCTACATCTGATGCCATATCATCAAATCCAAGGAAAAAATACATTATACCTTTATTAGGTAAAAAAGTGATATTGTTTTCTGGAAGTTCCGATAAATTTATTTGAGCGATAAATGTATAATAGTTGTCATCTTCAACTGGCCATTGTATAGATGGAGGCAAATCTGGATAGCCAGCAATTCTACTATTGTCAGTTATTTTGTAATCTTCTTTTTCTTCAATATATATACTAAAACACGGCTCCGAATCTTTAAGCATTAAAGATTGAATGTCATTTAAATTATTTTTTTCTATAACATCTTCTAATTTTAATTTTAAATTATTAGATAACACTCTACTTCTCCCCTTCTTATCACTAAGACCTTTCTGTACTGGCCTGCTTATTTTTTTCTTGAAAAATCTAAAAATGATTTTTTACATACATTATCACCTTTGATATTTATTACTTCATTTATTACTTTTTTATCAAATCTATCTAATAGAGAGCTATACCAGTCGTCTAACTTATACTACAGTTCCTCTTTACTATTTTCCATTTTTCTCAATGCCCTTTCCGCTGCTCCTGGCACATTAACCATTCCAGTTATACAAAGTTCTTTTAGCTTATTGATAGCTGGACTATACCTATGGAATCCAACTATGTCACATGTTCTTTCTTGTACATAATCATCTTCATCATCTAAGTATTTAACTATACTATCTAAATGATCATATGGAGTTAATGCTAAAATAGAATATATTATTTGAGTTCTCAAATCCTCATTTAAATCACTATTATCCAATGCTGAGTTTAACTCTTTAATTGAACTAAAATCTGCCTCTACGTCATTTCTATTCATTTTACCTCTATCAGGATAATCTTTCATTAATTCTTCCCAGTCACAATCCTCATCTTTTTCAAGTTCAGTAACAAATGCTTGTACACTTCTATATTTTGGTGAAATATCGGTTTCTTCATGATTTAAATAACAAATTCTATACTTTAATGGTCCCAAATAGTACATACAAACATAATTAGAGTTATCATCAGTCCACATTGGTATTAAGCTTCTAAAGACCTCGAACTCATCAAAAAAATCTTTCATTTCTAATATTTCATCTATTTCCATTAATCTGATAAAAAATTTATTTTGCTCTTGTTTGTGACTATGATCCTCTAACACTTCTAAAATCTCTAAAGGCATATGAGTTTTATATATACTGTTAAGTTCTTCATATTTCATTTTTATATCTCCTTTTAGTAATGTTATTTAATCACAATCTACTGCTAATCTATGTTTGCCACATACAACACATCTAAATAGATATCCTCGTAGCGATCCATACTCTAAATCATTTTCCAATTCTTCTTGTGTTAAATTATAATCTCTTTTTACTTTATCTAAGTCTTCTTTTAGATCGTCTGCTAATTCTTCGATCTCTGACCATCCGACGTATCCAACAAAAGTACAAAAATCTCCGCAATGACTTAGCCACACTTCCTGCTGCCATCCAGAGTACCCTGGTGTCCTATAAATAAACTCGTCTAGCGATTCTTTACTTATAACTTTCTCACTAGCTGATATATCTTGAAATTGACCATTATATTTTTGTGCAGCTTTTCCATCCTTTATACACCAAGGACATATAACTTCTACATCTTCAATAGAATAGAATGGTCCTTCGTATACAAATTCTGTTTTTTCATTACAACAAGAACATATTGCTGTTTTCTTACAATAATTCCATTTTCTATTGGATTTAAATTATATTTAAACTCTGGCAAGACTCTATCGCAATCCATTGTTCATTTATTCCTCTCCTCTTTATCTAGTTTTAATTCCTATATACTAGTAGCTTTTATTCTTCTATCTCCACCACTTTCGTCCATCAACATCTGATGTCTTATATATTGCTGAAAGGTTTGTCCAGCAATATACAGCTCTTCACTTTCATGCCATAATTCAGCAACCTTCCATTCTTCTTCAATAAGAAATCCAGAAAAATCACCACTATAGTTATCTCCAAAAACTAAAAATTTCTTATCATCCAAATCATACAAATCATGCCCTGTAAGATCCTCTATAGTTTCTAAAGCTCCATGAACTATAAATTGACATTCTCTAAATGATCCTGTTCCTATTTCCTTAAGATAGTCTAAATAATCTTCTGGAATACCTGGATACTGCAGGCTTAATTCCGTTATTTCTTCATTTGTCCACTTTTTACGCTCATTCATTTCAGCTTTCTTTTTATCTTCAACCTTTTCTAAAAAACTAATTTCTTCTTTGTATCTCAACAATAATCACCTTTTCCTTTTATTAATGTTATTTCTCAAGTGTATTAAACTAAAGCAATTGAAATCCAATTGTTCATTTGTAATCACTCTCTATTTTTCAACCTTATTTCCAACCTTTTCATAATAATCTTCAGCATCCCACTCATCTTCTGAACACAACATTTCAAGAAATTCAGTAAATGTACTACTAATTTCCGGCATATACTTTTTTATAATGCTTTGTGTTAAAAATTCATCTTCCTCTTGTATTTCAAAAGGATAAAAACTAAATTCTAACTTACGTTCTTGTTCATTAAATAAAAACCATGACTTATCTGCATAGATTATTCTTGGTTCACCATTATTTATTGTATTCAAGTCCATGCAAATTACATTCCCACCAACTGTAGTAGCAAACGTAATAAGCCCATATTGAATAAGATAGGCTCCTGGTGAAAGATTGCAATTCTCTTCCTTAATACCATTAAGATCTAGTAAGTCTACCCCACCACCTAATTGAGGAATTTCTCCTGGTTCAAAGCTTTTATAAAAACTAATCACATTATTAGGCACTTTATAATTCTTCAATGCTAAAAGCTCACCATCTTCTTCATAAAATACAGATGACCAGTAACTAAAAAAATTATGTAAATCTGTTAGAGGCTTTAGTTTTTCCTTATCTAAACAAGGTGAGAATGCATTGTTTATTTTATCCTCATCAAATCCATTTTTAATTAAATAATTTTGTATTTTATTTATAATTGTTTTATGCTTGTCCATAATATATCATTTACCTTCCAATAAAATTAATTTTTATCAATTGATATCAAGTTTTTTAATATTTCTCTATTGTTATCCATACTCCCCTCCCCAATTTTCATTCATTTCTGTTCTTAATGCAGTTGCCTTATTTACTTAACTCCATATCTCTTTTTGCTTTTTCTAGCTCTAGTTTGCTTTTAATAATCTCTATATAATTATTTAATAAAAAGTAATTACTTATAATTTCTTTATAGTCATAGTTCATATCATGTCTTTTTTTCTCTTGAGCTTGTATAATTTCTTTAAGAGTTTCAGCTGCAAAGCTTAATCCAACTCTTTCACAGTTTTCATAAATTTCAGTCATAGTATCTAATAATCCTGTATTTACTACATTAAAACCGCTTATGAGCATACTATCCATTAGTCCTTCAACATCTTGAATAAGCAAGTATAAATTATCGTATTTTCTCATAAAAGCTCTCCTTACAACATTTATTAGTTAGATAGAACGTTTTTCTTAGGCATCTGAAAGAAAATATCAAGTCAATGATGCGACGGATATTTTGTGTCAGACAAGGAGGCAGGTTCCGCAGATAGTCAGCACTATCTAAGGATTCTGCAGACGCAGTATGACGCAAAATAGACTAGCATACTGACTAGTTATTTTTTTGAAGATGCCTTAAGTATAGAAAAACATCCTTGGTTAGCGTATAGTGCATGATAACTAGTCTTTAATTTATGGTTAAGTGCACCATATTTCCATCTTCATAATAGGCTACAATAGGTGTCACTCTAATCTGGCCTTCCTTAAAATAAGCATGTACAAGAATTCTATCAGGATATTTTTTCAGCCTTTCCATTCTTTCAAACTTTTGTATCATTCTTTTTTTCTCTTTAGAATAGCCTATCTCTATATAAATCATATTTTTTTCTTCATCATAAATAGGCAATATAAATCTTTGATTTATGTTGTTAAAATAACTTTTTTCATAGCTTGCAATCTTAATAATATATATATTTCTATTTTCTTTAGAGTAAACTTTTAAAAACTTCTGCCAATTATCTATAAATAACTCTTTAAAATTTAATTTATATATATCAGTTTTTTCTAAAAGCTCTCCTTTACTTTGTTCGCTGGAGGAAATTCTTCCCTCATCGTTAATTTTACCCTTAGTAAGTCTTATTACATGTTGTGATATTTCCTCTAAACTACCTTCTATACCCCAACTTGGGACTTCACTGTAAGCAATTCCATAGTTTCTTTTTTTTGTATCATAATAGGTTGGTCTTGAGCTCGTATAAGTAAGTAGTTTTCCTCTAGTTTCTTCAAAATAGTAATATGTAACTCCCTCATAACCTGATTTAGAACTCCAAGCTTCTGCTCCTATACCATATAAGATAATTGGTGGTATATCATAATAAGCGGATTTATGTTCTCCACATAATTTATAAAGCTTATTTTCATCCTTACAATTTTCTATAGCTAAAGCAGTAGTATATATATAACTTATTCTTTTTCTTAAGGAAGCTATTGAAAAGGAGGCGTTTTTATTCATATAAAGTTCTATTTCGCTTTTAACGCTTCTAAGCATTTTTTCTAAATTAGGTATATTGTAATTGTGGCATAATACCGCCGTACTCTCTACTTTATCTATAATATTTTCTGGAAGCCTAGATACTCCTATAAATAAAATCTCTTCCATAAGCTTTTTAACCAGAAGTACACCTTCAATCAAAAGTGTTTTTTCAACTTTAGATTTTTTATTTAAAATAGCTAAATCTTCTTTTTTTATAAGCCCTCTAAAAATTTCATAATGAATTACAGCTTCAACTTTATGCCTACATATATCTTTACTTTTGCAGGAGCATATAGCTTCTTCCAAAATTTCTTTAGGTGAGATTTTTTCTTTAGTATTTGGAATTATCTTAACCTCATACTCTTCATCTTTGAATCTTATAGTAAGCAGAGAAGTCTCTTCTATTTCTATCTGTACACCAAAATTTATTCTTTTTACTATTTCATTAAAATCCTTTTCTCCTAGCAATTTTGATAGACTTTCAATATCTATATTTAAAAACTCATCAAAATCAAATTTTTTATTTTCTTCATTTTCATTTAAACTATTCTCTTCTATACCAAACAAAGAATTTAAGTTATTTTTTATATACAAATAGCACATAACTACGTGCTTACATGTAGTTCTTGAAGGGCAGGAACATTTATAAGCTTTAATATCTTCATTTATGATACACTCTGTTCCATCTTCTAAGATGCATTTTAACGATGTGCCTTCTGTTTCTACTTTTATTTGTCCTGATTTTTCTAAATCCTTTTTAGCTCTATTAAATATACCTTTATTACTTATTCCTATTAAAAATTCATCATCTATAGCTAATAAAAATTCTCCTATTTTCTTTAAGAAATTATCTGTGCTATCCATTTTGCAAGCCCTCCTGGAGTTACAGCAGCCACCTTTGCGCCTAAAGCCGCCATTTTTTCTGCAGCACCTCTGTCATATATAGGCTCTGCATCTATACCAAGAGCAGGAAGTATTATAAGTCTTGCTCCAGACTCAACTATATCCTTTGCTCTAGCATACATAGTTCCATAACTTCCGCCTTCATAAAGATCTGTCACCAATATCACTATAGTTTTATGAGGATTTTCCATCAATCCATTACAATATTGAAGTGCTCTAGATATATTCGTTCCTCCTCCTAATTGAATACTCATTAAAGTTTGTACAACATCCTCTACATATTCTGTAAGATCAACTATTTCCGTATCAAATATAACTAGATTTGTTTTTAGCATAGGTAATTTAGAAAATATTCCAGCCATAATGGCACTATGAATAACTGAATCTAACATACTGCCGCTTTCATCTACTGCAATTATTACATTCCATGGATTAGAAGGCTTTACTCTCTTATTAAAATAGACTCTATCCACCACGAGAGTGTTTAACTCCCTATCAAAATTTTTCAAATTGTGTTTTATGGTTCTTTTGAAGTCTATGTTTCGAGAAGACTTTATCCCACCATATTTATTTCTATCTAGTCTACCATTAATAGCTGTTTTTATATCTTGTTCTAGCTTTTTAGCTATTTCCTCCGCTGTAACTTTTACTATTTTCTTTGCAGTTTCTAAAACTTCGCCCTTCATAAGATGTTTCATTTGAAGAATACTTTTTAAAAGCTCTGGATTTGGTTCTAACTTTTCAAGAACAGTTTTATCTGTAAGCAATTCCTTTAAGTTATATTTATCTAAAGCATGTTTTTCTAATATTTCTACCGTTTCTTTTGGGAATAATTCTTTTATCTTTGTAATCCACTGAGGCACCGTAAGATTAGAGGGATCCAAAGAACCAGCTCTTTTATCAGTTCTTACTCCTCTTTCTTCTCCATACTCTCTTTCATATAAAAATTCCAGTAAAGTATCCATATCCGCATAGTTTATATTATCTTCAGAAAAAGTTAAGTGATTACTAGAATACTTGCCCAAAACCAGTCTCCATCTGTTAATAGTGCTTATATCCTTACTCATTTAATAATCCCAACTCCCTTAAAGCTTCTTTCCCAAACTTATCAAGTTCTAAAGCTAAATTTAATTCTTCAGGATCTACTGCCTCTACATTAAATAGCTTTCTTTCACTTATTTCATAATGCTCACTTATGCTCTTACCTATTTGATCTATTTCATTAGGTACAAAGAAACTAAAAGAAAGTCTAAGTTCAGGTAAAAGTCTTAAAAAGTCCTCTTCATTAAGATTTTTTAAGACATTGTCTATTCCTATAATCATTTTTTCTTCACTTAAAACTACATCTCTTGCAGTAGAAAATAATCCTTTTAAGAAAGCAGCAGAATTTAAAAATTTCTCTCCAGTACCATAGAGATATCCTTCTGCCCTTTTTAATATATAAGAAGTGTCAACTTCATTAAATCCAAGTAGTAAACCTAAAGCTGCTCCTTCTAAGGCTGCATTTGGAGAGCTTTTATTTATAATAGCCCATAGAGCTTCTTTAAATATATCTATATGAGCTTCAAATTCTGGTTCTAAACATATATGATATAAATTTTTTAGCTTATCTATAACCTTATTTTCCTCTTCTTCTGGTACCGCATAAAGCTCTGGAACTAAAGTCACAGCTTTGTTATAGCATTGAACTAAAAGCTTACTTATATTTTCATCCTGTGAGGCTGAAAATAACATATTACCGCTGTGTAAAAAATAGATATTATACGTACATTCAGCTACAGAATAAAAATTGTTGTCATTTATAACTATATCTTTTATAGTGGATAAAGCATTTAAAATAATATCTTTATATCCCATCATAAAAGCTTCTATAAGGCATTCAGACATAACACCGCTGTCACTTGAATTACTAGACAGCTTTTTCAAAAGTAAGGATTCTACTGCTTCTTTTACTGTTCCACCATAGACTGAATTTTCAATGAGACTACTTTCTACGTTAACGCTCCATTTGTAATTCCAAGTTTCTCTTATAAGATTTACATCTTTTTTATTTATAAAATCCGGTCCTTTAACATTTAAACAAAAACCTGTATTTAAAAATTTCATTCTATGAAGGAATTCACTTATTTCTTTATGCTTATTGCTTTTATAAAGATCCAGTACCACTTCCTGCTGCAAAGTACTGTTAACTTTTATCTTATATTTACTGCAAAGCTCTCTAAAACCTAAAACAATAGGAGGTACTTTTGCATTACTGCAAAGACGTCCCATACCTTTACCTCTTAAGAGCTTCAGCAAATCTAATAGTGGAGCATCTGATGCCATGTTCAGCTCACCTTTTATATAAGTAGCTCTTACTGCATCTTGCAGTTCATAAACTCCACATTCTGATTTACTTCTAAGCTTTTGAAGTCCTTTTGCCATATTTAGTGCTTCAATTTCATCTGCAGTAGACAAACCACCTACTGAGTTTCTTATGTTTCTTCCACACCTTACTATAAAATGCAATACAGCTTTTTCATATGGGTTTTCAATCTTCTCACATAAGTTATTCCATATTCTTTGATAAAAAGCTGGATAAGGCATTCCACTAGCATAACCATTTAACTGATCACTTTCCTCAAAGGAATATACCATAGCATAAGCCCCTATGTTTTTTTCACTAATGTTATGCAACTTAATCTCTATATTTTCACTTGAGAGCTTTATAAGTCCTGAGGTATGGAATCCTCCTGTTACTATTAAGATTTTATTATACTTTGAAGTAAATTCTTTTATTTTAGAAGCCATGTATTTTTCCCTGGCAATACATCCATCTTCTTTAAGCATTTCCTCACTTTCAAAGCATCTAGAAAGATAACAAAAGGCAATCATATTTTTCATAAAACTCTCTGTTTCTATTTTTAGTCCATCTATTTCAAATAACATTTCCCATAGTTCATTAAAGCTTCCACAGCCTTGTTTTTCACAAAGAGAATTTATGAACTTACTTTTTTGAAATAAGTAATCATCATTATAAGAATTCTTTTCTTCAGTTTTTCTAAGACCTTTTCCTTCCTCACTATTTATTAATATTTCTCCATAAGGTAAGTCTATAAATTCAGCTAAAATATTTCTTTTTTTACTTTCTCTTATAGCCAAAAGCTCTGGAGAATAGTCTAAAAAAGGATAATAGCATTTATACTTTTCTCCACCTTCTGTAACCAGTTTCTTTTCGTCTGTATAGCTGTAATAAATACATACAGGCGCCTCTGTGTCCTCGTCGCCAATATAAGGTATTACAGAATTGGCATCTGAAGGCCCTTCTATCAAGATAACCTGCGGCATATAAGCATCTATTACCTTCTTTAAATGAAAAGAACAAGCAGGACTGTGGTGTCTAACTGGAAAATATACTACATTACTTGATAAATCATAAGCTCTTTTGTATATCTCCTCTATTTTATCCATTTCCTTGCCTCGTAAAATTCCTTCCATAATCCACCTTCTTTTAAGCTTTTAGATTTTACAATTATATTGAAGTAATTTTTTAGTTTGTCTATATCTTCTCTGCTTTCTTTAACTACAGTTCCTAATATATTTTGTACCATTGAATCTACCTTCATTTTTGGCTTGTCATAGTAATAAGCACTCATTGCTGTTTGGTAGCACACAGATACAGCTTCAGCAGTACTCATAACTGCAGCAGGTTTATCTATTCTACTTCCTTCTGCTGTAACCCCTTCTCTCAGCTCGTGGAAAGTAGTTGCTAATAGATTGACCACATCTCTATCTATTTTCACCTTAACATCTGACTCTTCTACTAACTTTTGCACTTCTTGCTCAATAATTTTAGCTTCTAAAGAGACATCATTTATAGGGAATATAGTTTCAAAGTTAAATCTTCTTTTAAGGGCACTACTCATTTCATTTACGCCCTTGTCTCTTATGTTAGCTGTAGCAATAATATTAAAACCTGGTTGTGCAAATAGTAATCCTTCATCCCCTAATTCTGGTATGTTTAAAACCTTATCACTAACTATACTTATTAGACTATCTTGCACTTCTGAAGGGCATCTGGTTATTTCCTCAAATCTAGTTATTATACCTTTGCTCATACCTACATAAAGAGGTGAAGGTACTAATGCCTCTTTTGTAGGTCCCTTACCTAAAAGCATGGCATAATTCCAACTATATTTAATCATGTCCTCTGTAGTTCCTGCTGTTCCCTGCACTGTATTAGTGCTTGTACCACTGATAGCTGCACTTAAAAGTTCACTGAGCATAGTCTTTGCAGTTCCAGGCTCTCCTACCAGCATAAGACCTCTATTTCCTGCTAAAGTTATTATGCATCTTTCTATAAGACTATCATCTCCATAAAATTTTTTCTTTATCTTAATCTTTTTGTCATTATACTCAATAGCTCTACTGCTTCCTAATATAAAAGTCTTTACAGCCTTTGGAGACAATCTCCAATTTTTAGGTTTAGGCTCATTATCATTTTCTTCTAAAGCTCTAAGCTCTTCCTCATAAAAAATTTCTACTGGTGGTTTTAAAGCATTTAAATTTTTCATTCTAATCCTCCAAATGAAATATATAGTTAATTTACATGTATTTTATATTTAGTTATATATTTACTATTCTCGACATTCTTTATAATTTCTTAAACCATTACTCATATTCGGGTCTGTATAAACAGAATTCTTGGCTTCAGGTGGAGTTTGTCTACGACCACTGGACAATTCTACCCGTTAAATGCCATTTAGGCATTAACCTCCATCTGAAGCTTAGAAGTCGTTATCCAGGGACATAGCCGCTCTTTACTCTCACTTGAAGTAGAGTGGAGTATTAGAGCGGGTAAGTCATCGGATAAACTAAAAAAGAATTGTAAGTAGATTAATTGGTTAAAAATCCACTTACAGTTCTTTTATTTAACTTCTATTTCTATACCTATGCTAAAAAATTAAACTAAATAATTACTGTTGCATTCTTGCTTTAAAATTATTCCTCTCTCCTACAGCAATTTTTATGGATATAGTTTTCATAGCCCTCAGCCTTACATATATCATCTCCCTGATAAATAGGCTCACTGCAGTAATCACAGACATTATTATACATAGCTGTTTTATCTGTATCTGGAATAGCCTCAGGCTTCTTCTTCTCTGCTTCCTTATCTAATTCCTTTATCTTTTTCTTAATTACCTGTCTATTATTGCTACATATAAGCCAATTGATATAATTATCCAAATTTCCTCTGAACATAGTTTCCGCTTTTTGTTTAGCTGCATCTATAACATAATCCTCTAAATTAACGGTAAGGCGTTTTGTTTTTAATTTAGGCTTTCCCATATAACTCTCCTACTAACTTTCTATCTACTAGCAGAGTATGCATGAACTATTAAATTTGTTACAAAACTCTAAAGGTATTTTTAATTCATGCTGAACATATAAAAACCGTATCAGATTTCTCTAATACAGCCATGTATATTCCTAGGTTTTAATAGTGAAGACAAACCATAATCAAATACATCCTATTAAGTTGATATTGAGTATACATCAGAAAATTCTATATTTATCCTCTCTACCTTACTTTCACAAAAAGCCTTATCTTCATAATTTTCATTAGTAACTAATTCTACAGGTAATACTATTGTAAATTCACATCCTTCTCCTTCTTCGCTAGTGACACTTATTTTGCCACCATGTATTTCAATAAAGGATTTAACAAGATACAATCCTATTCCCGTTCCTTCACATTGTCTTGAAAGTGACCGATTCGCTTGTCCAAAACGTTCAAATATAACATTAATCATGTTCTGAGGAATACCTTGTCCATCATCTTTTACTGTAATAATAACGCTTTCTCCTCTATCTTCTAAATTTACATATATATGTCCGTTGGGATTGGTATATTTAAAAGCGTTAGCTAGTAAATTCAATATTACCCGTTCTATTTTATCATGGTCAAAAGCCATAATTTTTTCTTCAACATTAGTGTCAAATATAAGTTCTATATCCTTACTTTTTACATAAGCTGCTACGGACTGAGTAATATCCTCAATAACACTGACTATGTTATCATTTCTTTTGTTGACCTTAACAAATCCAGAATCAACTTTAGTAATATCCATAAGATTATTTATTAATCTGGTCATTCTAAAACAATTTTGTTTCATTATTTTTAAATATGATTTGCATTTATCTATATTATCAATGTTAAAATTTTCAAAATACAAACTCATTGTTTGAATAGCAATAGAAATAACATTAACTGGTGTTTTAAATTCATGAGAAATATTAGTAAAAAACTCTGTTATAAGTGTATTAAATTCTCTAGATTCATTCAATAGTTTTAAATTTTTTTCTACATCATGCTTTAATGTTTCTATTTGTTTTTCTGATGTTATATCAAGTAAAAAAGTCAATACCGAAGGTTTTCCCTCATATATATAAAAAGAAGATGTATTACGTACTGCAATTGAGTTACCTTTGCAGTTTAGTACGGTTTCTTCATATGTAACTTTAGAAAGCTTATCGCTAACTATATTTAAATACTTTTCCTTTATAGACATTATATTATTTTGTGAGTAATATTTATAGATTAATTTATCATTTAATTGCAGAGGATTTTCATATCCCAGTAATCTAGCTGCACTCTTATTTGCATACAAAACTTTGCCATCAGCATGAACAATGATAGCATTTTGTGAGTTTTCAAATAATATATCGTAGCATACTTTATTTTTCAATAATGATTCCTCAATTATACGTCTCTCTGTATTCTGTTCCTCTAATTCAGTACTCAATAATTTAAGCTGATTGTCCTTCTTCCTTTTATTTTCATTCTCTAGTTCCACATAATACCCAAGAACCCATGCAATAAAAATAAAAATGCTCACCATTATTAAATCTTTTTGAAAGTTCATATTGATTCCATTAACTGTTGGAGTATATAATAAATCTGCTCCAAGGACAAATATTGATGAAAAAAGTGAGGTGAGAATTCCATATCGTAGCCCATATTTAATAACTGAACATGTTATTAATAATAAAAATAAATACTTACATTCATTATTGTATGTGTTAAATAAATATATGGGTAAAGATATAATTAATATAAAAAAAATATTTTCAATTAACCATGAACTCTTAGCTACTAATTTTAATTTTAAATTAATTATTATCCAAGTCACAAAGGTTAATACTGAAAAGAAAAAAAGTATCGTTGCACTACATAAGCTAAATTCATCGTTATTTTTTATATTTATAACTACCCAATAACTAGGTGCATTAATATATATAATTATACAAATGAATGCTATTATCGAAATCTTCATAATAGATAATATTATAAGTATATTATTTTCATTTTCATTTATATCCTGTTTCATAAATAAATCTCCCCCCAAAGCTAGACATCCTTAACAAAAGATAAAAATTACCAATTGATAAATCAGTAATTTTTACCTTCAAAAATGGTTATTTATAATTTTTCACGCCTTATTCCCTAAGGCACTTAGGCTCTTCTGGTTGATAAAAAACCCAATTACAAGCTGAAGCTGAAGTTGATAAAGCCGCTAATGTACATATTAGTGTAGCAAGGCTAACAAACAACTTTACAACCTTATTTTTCACGATGCTTCCTCCTTTCAACAACATAGTTTTAATATAATTTTATGTAATATAAACATCATCATTATTAATACTACAGTTGATATGATTAACTTATAAAATATTTTATTCTTTACCTTCATGAGCAACTAAAACTAATCTAGTCTTTCTTCCAATAGCAACTTCAAGTCTTGCAGCCAGTGATATTTTTAAATTCTTCTTTTCTTTTTATAAAATAGTGAATTATTATAATAAATAAGCCTGTAATAATTAATGATGGAATACCAAATACAGATTTCATAACAGGATTTATAAATCCAATATTTGTATTGACATTTAGTAATCTTAACATTGCTATGTTTAAATATTCACTTAAGCTTAATATTAAGGTCATAAGTAGAGTGCCATATATTGACTTTACTATTGGTATACCAATAATAACCATAGTACATATAATCAAAACAACATCAATAAATGTATGTATTCCAAAATAAATCGGAAGCATTCTTATAAAAAAGTTGATTATCCCTATTATTATGCCGGAAAATACATAAATTTTCATATCAATTGATTTTCTAGCTACTATGCATATCCCCAAAATTATCAATAAAGCTTCAGGAATACTTCTCAATAAAATTTCTATATAATGGAGCTTCATCATATTTTTCATAACCTTTCTTCACAATTTTATGATTTTTTACAGGAAATAAATATTTATTTTTTACAAATATATAATTTTCTTCATATACTTTGACTTTTTTTCTATATATTGTATTATTCGATATTAATTGTGAAATTCCTTCTTACTTTATTGAATTAACTCTACTTTATTTTAATTATATTTTTTGTCTTAATTCCATCATAATTCCGCCGTACATCACGGCTTCTTCTTCCGCAACTTGCTTTTAAAAACTTCCTCAATAAGACAAAACCCCCTGTTGTTTCTCGACAACAGGGGGTGTAATTATAAATTAACTAAAGTTTTTATTAATCTGGATAATATAAGTTTTTTTCAGTTATATTTAATAAAACCTCATTTAAAAATTTATTAGCTAAGTATTTTGCCATAGGTAAATTCATATCTAAATAATTACCGCAATCTCTTGCAGAAGCACCAGGTACATCTCCTTCAAAGCTTGCAATAAAACGGAACATTTCTGATAATAGATCAATTATATCCTTTGACTCATAATCTCCACTTAAAAGTAAATAAAATCCTGTTCTACAGCCCATAGGTCCAAAGTAAACTATTTTTGAGCCATAGTCACTGTGATTTCTTAAAAAAGTTGCAGCTAAATGTTCTATAGCATGCATCTCTGCAGTGTTCATAACAGGCTCGGCATTGGGTCTAGTCATTCTAATATCAAAAGTGGTAACAACTGACTGTCCAACGTTATCCTTTCTTGAAACGTAAACACCAGGATATAGTTCTAAATGGTTTATAGTGAAGCTTGTAATTTTCTCCATCTGTTTTCCTCCTTATTATATGAAACTCCTTCTCCATACTGTCGAATGAGTACTCGCTGAGTAAGCGATTCACTTCAAATCAGCACTCTGTGTAAGTGACTATCACCAAATCAGCACTCTGTGTAAGTGATCATCTCAAAATCATAGATTTTGGATGCCTACTTAAGATTTGGGATATCTACTTAAGATTTGAGTTCTCTGCTTAAGCGATCATCTCAAAATCAGAGATTTTGGATGCCTGCTTAAAATAAAATTTACCTAAAGCTACTTTATTTAAAATTAAAACAATTAAGATATTGCACATTAATTTGCAATATCTTATATCATAACATTAAAATCTATTGAGTTCAATTTGATGAAGATATATCTATATATTTATATTTTTCTACTTTCTTTAACATTAGTATCTTGAGACTGTTCAAAGCTATTCTTATACTCTATAAGGTCAATTTCGCAGTTATATCCTATTCTTATATTGTTTCCTCTTACTACTTTAGCTTTAGTATTCTCTAAATAAATATCATCACCTTCAATGGTTTCAACAGTAAGACCATCGTAAATGTCCATCATAGTAAAAAGAGGTTTCATAAGCTTATCAAATATTGAAGCTGCACCCTTTCTTACATTGATTTTTTCTCCACCAATTTCTTTTGCTTTGCACTTAGTGCATAACTCTACTTCAACATTTCCTGAGTTTAAAAGTCCTGATATATTAAATCCTCCCTTTGAGACAAAGTTTTCAGAATCACAATTACCATTAACTTTTAAAACACCTTGAATAGACACATTATCCGCTGAAATACTTCCACTAAGGTTAACAGCACCAGAAATATCTATATCCTTAACTACTGCATTACCACTGATTTTGGAATGACCATTAACTTTAATTTTTTCACATTCTAAGTCTCCATCAAGTTTACTTTCCCCATTTATATCTATATCTTTTGCTTTTACATTACCTATTATTTTACAAACCCCATCAATATTGATATCCATACAATCTAGGTCGCCGTTTATTCGTGCAGTTCCACTAACTACTACATCCTTATAAAATCCTCCAGATGAAGTTGTCATACCTGAAATCTTTAAATCATGTCTATTTTCCATTTTAATTCCTCCTTTCAGTCGAAACACTGGGTAATTTTGCTTGTTTCCCTTCGGGTACTGGGTAACTTAAGATTTTCGCTTCCGCTCACAAGTTACCCGTAAAAGTTCATTTAGAACTTTTACCTAGCAAAATTACCTATTAAAGTCCATTTAGGACTTTAACCTCCAATAATTTATACACCATATAATGATAGTGTTATATAAGACTATAAATTACTAATACTTTATACCTTCCTATTTTCTATAACTTTGCAATTACCAAGTTGTTCAAAGCTGTTTCTATACTCTACAAGTTCGATATCACAGCCTTGCCCTATAGTAACATTATTACCTCGTACAACTTTAGCTTTAGTATCTTCTAAATATATATCATCGCCTTCTATAGATTCGGTATATAATTTTCCATCAAAGAAATCTGATGGGAGAAAAAGAGATTTAATTATTTTTTTTATTTTAGAAGCTATGGCCTTTTTAACAGTTATTTTTTCTCCGCCTATTTCAGTTACCTTTGATTTTGAGTATAATACAATATTAAGCTCACCGGCATTTAATAGCCCACCAATTGTAAAAGCACCTTTTGAAATGAAAGCTTCAGCATTACAGTCACCTTCAACCTTTACTTCACCAAAAAGGTTAACTTCTTCTGATGAGATATTGCCTTCAATGTTAGCTGCACCTTGAATTTTAAGCTTTTTTACTGCAACATCTCCTTGGATATCGGAGTTGCCACTTATTTTGAATTCTTCTGATTCTAAGT
Source organism: Clostridium nitrophenolicum (assembly GCF_055391695.1). Lineage (NCBI taxonomy): Bacteria > Bacillati > Bacillota > Clostridia > Eubacteriales > Clostridiaceae > Clostridium > Clostridium nitrophenolicum. Next base: position 2,046,249 of record NZ_AP042469.1, on the reverse strand, counting down.
TTCCTTTAATTTTAACTTCTCCAGTGGTTTTACCAGTTTTTGACTTTAGATTTCCATTAACATTACACTCTCCAAGTATTCTAAAATCAATACAATCAAAATCACCATTTATATCAGCGTTCCCGGTAACTACTACATTATTATAAAATCCACCTGATGCAGTACCTTCTCCAGTGATTTTAAGATTATTTCTTAATCTATTCTCCATAATATAAACCTCCACTAATCATTCATTTTAATTTTTAACTCTTCAATACAGTTTGCTAGGTTAAATCTAGCAACAACCTTCACACCGCTTTCGAAGTAGATTTCACTAGGAATTGAAACTAAGAAACATGTAGAAATTCCAAATTTACGAATAAAAATCAATTCACAGTTTTTACCTTCAAATTTTTTATAACTATCGGATAGCACTTGAAGAAGAATTTTTCCTTCATCTAAACTGATTTCACCTGTTTGAAGCAATTTTTCCAGTATATAAGCATAAAGTATCTTTTCAAAAGAAAACTCCTCGGAATATCCCTGCTGTTCTATGAAAAAGTTAAGCGTCACTTTTGAAACAATGTTACGTTTCACTACTTCATCTTTGTTCAGTATAGTTTCAGTAGGATTTGGAGAAAACATATCTGCCAAATCATCTAAAGATAGGTCATCCTTCATATTTATTATTTTATCAATCCTTGTTAGAATCTTATCCTTTGGGAAAAATGTCTCTTGGCCTGTAAAGGTAGATTTCCTAATAAACCAATCTTCAGGAATTAAATTTTTCCTTTTCCACCTATATAGTTGGCCATAAGAGATACCCGTAAGCTCAAGTAAATCCTTTTTAGATATTAAATCCTGCTCCATATAATAAACACCTCTCTAATACTTTATAGCTTTGGTTAAAATATACTACTTATTATTTTAAAGCATCAATTCACTTTCTATGAATCAAGTGTAACATAACATTGTTACGCTGTAAATAGAATTTTTATGAATTCTTGAATCTAATTTGCTGCGGATAATTTATATGGACTATAGCTATATATATGATATTATTTACATTATAAAAAAATGAAGCATAAAACTATGCTCCATCATTGCTACACAATATCTTTTTCACTAAATTCATGCATACCTCTAAGAGTAAACAATAAAGCTACAACTATACCAATAGCATACATATACCATCCTGTTTCAAAAGGATTCACATTTGCTCCACTCAAAATAGCTCTTCCTGAATATGTCCAAGGGAAAAAAATCCAAAATTTAGTATTAGATATTAATACTGAAGGAATAGAAAATACCGCTCCTATACCTAATGCAACTCCTATATTAGAAAACCTCATGCTTAAATAGTATTGTATTGCCATAACCGGAATAAGTGCAACAAAGGCTAATAGAGGGCCATACACTATACCCAAAGGCATTTTACTAGTTCCCGCTAAAATACTTCCTGCTGCTATAACCATAAGCATAAACCCAAGTAAGTTCAAAAATACAATACCAGTTCCCACCAAGAACTTTGCTAAATAAATTTCTTTTCTTTTCACTGAAAGAGTTAAAATTCTTCTAAAATTATTTTCACTATTTTCTATTCTAACTATTATAGACATTACTATAGTAACAAATAAAGAAAGTATGAATAATCCATAAAACATTGCACTTTGAGTATATATCTGCTGCCATATATTTTGTCCTTTTGATGTAAATAACTCCTTATACCTTATAAAGTTCGTAAATCCTAATGCTACAAAAAACAGTGGCAAAAACATTATCAAAGCAAGGATGTTAGAATGTTTTAGCTTTAATAACTCTGCTTCTAATAACTTCTTCATAATAGCCTCCTAAACCTCTCTATTTTTAAACTCTAAAATTCCTACAGATAACCATATAACACAGGAAATAACTCCAAAAATCGCTGCTATTTGTGGATCACTTCCATCTTCAAAAGGCATCGCTCTTAAAAAGCATGAATAAGGAAAAATATTCCCCAAAATCTCACTTTGAGCCATCATGTAGGCACTCATTACAGCTGCAAAGCCTACTCCTGCTGCCATCAAAGAATTTTTAATATAACAGCTAATAAACTGTTGAATACTTATAACTCCTAAAGCAGTAGCAAATTGAAATACAAAATATTTTACTATTAATGCATAACTCCCATCTACCTTAAAAATGTTTTTCATAGCTATTAATCCGAGAGTATTTATGATTATAGCTATAGTGGTAAATGTAAAAATTACTACCCATTTTGAAAAATATATTTTCCACCTATCTACTGGCCTTGATAGTATCTGCTTCCAAGTATTTTCACTGTATTCAGTATAATTTACTATAACAGACAGCAGAACGATTAGTGTGAGTAAAAAGAAAAACCATAATGTGCCTAGATGATTTGTATAAATTAATATACCTAATTTATCGCCTATTCCCATTTTTATTGCTTGTTCAAGTTTTTTACCAGAAGTTAACCAATCAAATCTTAAATGCAAGTTTATAAAAAATAGAACAACAGAAAGTATAGGAATGGCAAATGCTACTTTATATAAAGCGCTTCTTTTATACTTCATAAATTCAGATCTTAAAATTAATGCTAAGCTCATATAGCCTTTCCTCCTTCAGTAACATCCATAAATATTTGTTCAAGACTTTTTTCAACCTCTACAAATTTAAATATTTTATTGCCTTTCAATACTAATTGCCTAAGTAATTCATCTGCACTAATTTCTTTAGGGTTTATAAATATGCTGCTATTTTTTACTGTTGTTCTATATCCATAATCATTTAAAGTTTTCACTGTTTCATCTAAGTTATAGGAAGCTATACAAATTTCCCCTTTACTTCTACTGTGCAGCTCTTCAAGAGTTCCTTGAAATAAAAGCTTACCTTTATTTATGATTCCAATATCATCTACCATAAGCTCTATCTCACTTAAAATATGGCTGGATATTATTACTGTAATATTTGAGATTTTAGGAAGGCTTTTTATAAGTTCTCTTATTTCATGTATTCCTGCAGGATCAAGACCATTTGTCGGCTCATCTAATATCAACAGTTCTGGCTTTGAAATTAAAGCTTGAGCAATACCCAATCTCTGCTTCATTCCAAGAGAAAACTTTTTAACCTGCTTATTTTTCCACTCAGTAAGTCTTACTATTTCAAGCACTTCATCAATAGTTTTGTAATTAATATCTAAAAGCTTTGCTGTTACCTGTAAATTTTCATATGCAGTTAAATTTCCGTAATATGAGGGCGCTTCTACAATAGACCCTATTTTCCTTAAAATCTCCATTTTGTTTTCACTTAAATTCTTCTGAAAGATTTTTATTTCTCCGCTTGTTGGTTTCATAAGTCCTAAAAGCATACGGATAGTTGTAGATTTTCCAGCACCATTAGGTCCTAGAAACCCATATATTCTTCCCTTCTTTACCTGTAAATTTAATTCATTTACTGCCTTAAATCCCTCAAAGCTTTTATTTAAATTTTTTGTTTCAATAATAAATTGTGACATTTTTAGTCCTACCTTTCTTTAATAATAAAATGTTTTACTGAATTAATACTTTATACTATGAATCGATGTTTCACCTTAGCGAAACGAGCTTAAAAATATAATAGTTTTCTGACGTAAGGAAGAAAACTCACCTTCACTGTCCTCTGTCCAATGTCAATTGTCAACTATAATCCTAAGCTGTCAAACTTAACACATCTTTATTGGAACCTTAAGGGAACCTTAAAATTTCAACATCTTGCTAAATATATAAGAATAAATGCTATAATTAAAAATGCCAGATATTATGTATCTAAACTTAGGAGGTCTATAATCGTGTATGATGAAATTTTAGATAGAAAAATTCTTTTAATTGATGATGAAATTGAACTTTTAAAACTTATAGAGACTGTTCTAAAAAAGGAAGGTTTTAGAAGAATAATTAAGGCTACTAATGGCCTAGAAGGCATCAGCTTATGCAAAAGCGAAAAACCAGATTTAATTGTTTTAGATATAATGATGCCCCATATAGATGGTTTTGAGGTATGCAAACAAATACGGGAATTCTCCTTTGTTCCAATTGTTTTCTTATCTGCTAAATCTGAAGATGTAGATAAAATTTTAGCTCTAGGACTAGGTGCTGACGATTATGTTACTAAGCCTTTCAGTCCAAAGGAAGTGGCTTTTAGAATTAAGGCTCATTTAAGAAGAAACATATATATAAAAAATGAGTTATCTTTAAAAGAAGAAAAAATAAGCTTTGGAAATGTAATGATTGATTTACATAAAGGAGAGGTCGTGAAAGATAGTGAACTACTTTCCCTTACTCCAAGAGAATACACGCTATTATCTTACATGGCTAAAAACTCAAATCAGATATTGAGTAAACAAATGTTATGCGATGCAGTATGGGGAGACGATTTTGAAGGATATGACAACACTATAATGGTGCATATACGAAAGCTAAGAGAAAAGATAGAAGTTGATCCTTCTAACCCTAGGCATATAATAACTATTAAAGGATTAGGATACAAATTGATAAAGGAAGTATAAAATGAAGATTATAAATAAGCTAAAAACTAATCTATCGATAACAAGAAAATTTTTAGTTACACTTATAATTATAGTTATTGTAGAGTTTATATTAAATTTAGTTATCTATTTTGAGGTAATTGTATATACTCAAGATCTGTCCCATTTTAGCCCTCAAAGATTCACTTTAAATTTTTCTGATAATATACAGATAAGTGATAATACACCTTATTTAATAGCTGATGGCAAAGAAAAGCTTAAAAAAAATTCTGCATGGCTTCAAATAATAGATAACGACTTTAAGGAAGTCTATTCCTTTGATAAACCAAAGGAAGTTCCTATAAAATATACTCCAATAAATTTTGCACATATTTATAAATATGATGTTGCAAATTCCTCCGTATTTGTAAGTGAAAAAGTTATTAATAATAAAAGCTTTACTTATATTATAGGTTTTCCTACTAATACTATTGCGAAATATACTCTTATCTTTAATCCTTCTGCAATGAGAAACTTTGCTTGGAATGGATTTATTATTTTAATGTGTATAAATATCTTTGTAGCAATAATCTTATCCTATTTTTTATTTGGTATGCGAATGGGTAAGCCTCTAGAAAATATTATAAATGGCATAAATCAACTTTCTAAAGGAAACTATGAAGTTAACTTTAAAGAAAAAGGTATATATAAAAATGTGCTTAGTAATCTAAATAATTTAGGAATAACTCTTAGAGAAAATAAAAATAAGCGAGATGAATTAGATAAAATGAGAGATACCTGGATTTCTTCTATATCTCATGATATAAAAACTCCTCTATCCTCTATTAAAGGATATTCAGAGCTTATGAAGGATAATGAATACAGCTTTTCTCAAGAAGAGATTTTAGATTATTCAAATATAATCTATGATAAAGCTTTATATATTGAAAGCTTAATCGGTGATTTAAATTTAACCTATAAGATAAAAAATAAAGCCTTTACCCTAAATAAAAAAGAAGTAAATCTTGTTAATCTACTTCAAAATATAATTATAGGAATTCTAAATCACCCCTTATACGCAAATAGAAAGATAAACTTTCATGCTTCAGAAGAAAACATATTTGCCTATGTAGATGAAGATTTATTTAAAAGATGTTTAGTTAACTTGATTTTTAATTCAATAATTCACAATGATGAAAATGTTAAAATTGATGTTTCTATTTATAAAAAGGATGATATTTGTATAGAAATAAAAGATACTGGAACTGGTATTTCTTCTGAAGATTTAAAGCACATATTCGAAAGGTATTATAGAGGAACAAACACCTCATCTTCAACGGAAGGCTCTGGTTTAGGTATGGCTATAGCAAAACAGATAATAGATATTCATGAAGCTTCTATTTCTATAGAGAGCACAATAGGAATTGGTACTACTCTAACCTTAACTTTAAGCAGAGAACCAAAATCTGTGATTTTGTGTGAATCGCTTACTCCTCCGACGTAAGGAAGAGGAGTTTCATATAAAATTAAATATCTTAATTGTTTTATCGGCACTAAGAGAAATAGTACTGAACAGGAGGTTTCTATATGATTTTAAAAGGGTTTCGATTTGGAATGTTATTACAGATTGCAGTTGGTCCAATCTGCTTATTTATTTTTCAAACTGCAGCTTCCTCAGGCTTTTTAGCAGCAGAGACAGGGGTATTGAGCGTAACAATTATTGATGGTCTATATATACTAGCAGCAATCTTTGGCATTGGAACCATACTTAATAAATATGAAAGAGCAAAGGAGATGATAAAATACTTTGGAGCTTTTGTACTTATTATTTTTGGTACAAGCAATGTAGTTGGAGTTTTCGGAATTTCTCTAATACCAAGCTTAAATTTTCTATCAAAACAAAGTATGGAAGGTATTTTTTTGAAAACGCTTATATTAACTCTATCTAATCCACTAACTATACTGTTTTGGGCAGGCGTTTTTTCCACAAAAATTTCTGAAGAAAAGATGCAGCAAAAGGATATGTATTCCTTTGGGCTTGGTGCAGTGTTATCAACCCTATTTTTTCTAACAATTATTTCAATCTCAGGTAGTTTTATAAATAATTTTTTAGAGTCATCTATTCTTAATTCATTGAATATAATTGTGGGACTAGTATTAATTGCTTTTGGAATAAAAACTGCAGTAAAAAAGCCATAGTTATTTGCATAGCAGCTGTGGCTTTCATGTCCCCGTCTTGTGCTACCGAAGTCTTAATAAAATGCGCTAAAACTGTGGAGTATGTGCCTATGCGTTAAAATCAGCCCCATAACTATTCTTCTATAATCCAAAAGAACCATAGGTGATAACCTTCTATGGATTCACCTATAGTTCTGCTTTTTAAAGTCCCAAAATTTACTATTTATTAAGTAACTATTGCTTAATTAAGTTTATAACTAGTTTACTTCATATTATATATTTTATAATATTATTCTCAAATATAGATTCTATCTCATTTTTAAAGAATTCTTTCATTTCCTGCAGCTGCTCTTTTGTGTAAACAAATTTACCATATCCAAACTGTCCATACTTATATTTTCTGTCTTCATCATTCATAGGCAGTGTTGTATCGGGGAATACCTCTAATATTATATTCTTAGCTCTCGTAGTATACCTATGAGATATAACCTCAAACATCAAAGGATAGTCTAAATTATTTGGCAACTGCTTATGTAACTCTAATAATAGCTCTCTATAATCCTCTTTCCAATTATCATACAAGAATACCGGCGCTATTATAAATCCAATAGGATATCCTGATTTTGCTACCTTTACACAGGCCTCTATCCTTTTAGCAGCTGATGCAGTTCTATTTTCATATTCCTTAATTACCTTATCTGTATTCAGTGTAAATCTTATCTCTGTGCGACCATTATGCTTTGCATCAAGTAGTGTGTCTATATCACTATACTTAGTAACAAATCTAAACCTTCCTTTTTCACTTTTGCCGAAGTATTCAATAGTTCTCTTTAAAGCATTAGTATATGGTTCTATCGGTACTGGGTCCGATGTCGCAGAACCCTCGAATATTGTTACTCCAGGCAATCTTTCATCTATATATTTTTGTGCTTGCTCTAGAATATCATCTAAATTAGCATTAACTTTTATATAAGGCTTATCACCTAAATTGGTATTTAAATAGCAATACTGGCACTGTCCTATGCAGCCAGACACTATTGGTAATTGATAATGAGCTGAAGGCTTACATGACTGAAACTTAACCCCCTTCTTCACTCCAACCACCAATGTCCTTTTACCTTCTCTATAAAAATTAAACAGTCCTTCACCAGGAATATTTTCTTTAACTTTATTAGAGGTTAGCTTTATTATTTCTACATCAGAGTTATCCTTAAATTTATTGTATATATTTTTACCTATTTCATAATCTAAAGAACCTTTTTCAAATATTACTCTCTTAGGAATAAACATGTCTATACTTCAGAGCTTTTAAGCTCTGCTCCTCTCCTTACAATAATATTATCTATACTTTAATTTCTACGATTTTAGATAATATTATGTACATAAAAATGAGGCTCTATTTTTATTCTACTCTCTCTTCATATTTTTCACATTTAGGCCCTTCACTTGGTAGAAGTTTAAAATAATATTTGTCATTTCCTTCGGAGTTTTTTCTGTATCATCCTCAACCCACTTTTTAAGGGCGAACCATAATCCTCCTGCCGAAAAATGATTAAAATAACTATTATTTGATACAAAAGTTAAATCTTTAAAATTTTCATCTGTTGCCATAGAATTTAAATATTTTAAATGTAGCTCAAGTAATATTTGATATACATTGTTATCTACAAGTTTTTTAAGAAATTCCCTATTTTCATACCAGTATTCAAAATATGTAATAAGCAGATCATATAATGTTATATCATTTTTAGCTGAAATTGCATTTATAAAATCATTGTAAAATCCATCTACATAATATTCTAATATGGCTTCTTTTTTAGCAAAGTTTCTATAAACTGTTTGTCTAGTTAAATCTGCATTTTCAGCAATTTCTTTTAAAGTTATTTCACTATAAGGTTTTTTATCCATTAATTCGATTAGTGATTTTACAATCAAACTTTTAGACCTCAAAGTTATAGGATTAACTTTTTCTTTGATTTGATTCATTTGTAACTTTTCTCCTTATTTGTGTAACTTATTATATTTAATTGACTTCACACTTTATAGTATTATATTATAAGTATACAAGTGTTACAAGTGTATAACTTGTAACATTTATAACATTTTTTTGAGGTGGATTATATGCATAAAATAGCTGTAGTTGTTGATAGCACTGCTGTAATTGATAAAGAAATAATTGAAAATAATAGCAATTTATACTCAATACCATTGCATCTAATGGTTGATGGTAAAGATTTTAGGGATGGTTTAGATATAACTCCAAGTGAATTCTGTAAAAAGATGGACGAATCTTTAGACCTACCAACTACTTCGCAGCCATCTGCTGGAGATGTTTTTAAACTTTTAGAAGAATTAGTAGAAAAATACGATCACATTATATATATAACTATTAGTTCTAAGTTGAGCGGTACATTTCAAACAGGGATGTTAGCTAGAGCTCAGATTTCAGAAGATAAAATAACTGTTTTTGATTCTCTATTTACATCTACTATTCAAAAACAAATGGCAATTGAAACCTTGGAATTGATTAAAAATGGAACTAGTATTGAAGATATCATTAAGAATCTTGAATACATAAGAGCAAATTCAAGAATATTATTGGTGGTGGATGATTTAGGCCATTTACATCGTACAGGAAGAATATCATTGTCTGCGGCCTCCTTTGGTAAAATGTTTAACATAAAACCAATCTTATCTTTTGAAGAAGGTAAAATATTAGTAAATCAGAAAGTGCGAACAATGAGAAAAGTATATGATAATTTAGTTGAACAAATTGCAAATGCAAAGCTTTCTAGAGATTCAAAAATTATTCTAGCACATGCAAATGGATATGATTATGCATTGGATTTAAAGGAAAGGCTGCTGGGTATCTATCCTGAACTTGAAATCATGATTGAAGAACTCTCCCCTGTAATAAGCGTCCATACAGGAACTAGAAGTATTGGTCTCTCTTGGATAAATAAAAGTTCTTCTTAATATAGCAGAAATTAAATTGTTATTTTGCTTAAATTGAAGTAGCTTCATGGTTATCAAACTCCATGAAGCTACTTTTTAATTAATAGAAACTTAATTATGAATTAGGATATCAAATCATTCAATTTTAAGATTTTTAAAGTAGTATTGCTTATCTTCGTCGGTAATTTCTCGTATTACCCTGCAGGGATTACCTACCGCTATAGAATTAGAAGGAATATTATTTGTTACCACGCTGCCAGAACCAATTACTACATTATCACCAATAGTGATATCTGGATTTATAATTACACCACCACCTATCCAAACATTATCACCTATAGTAATTGGAAATGCATACTCAACCCCTTCGTTACGTGGCTCAAAATGAACTGGATGGCCTGCTGTAAAAAGGCTGACATTTGGCGCAAACATAACGTTATCTCCAATAGTAACTTTGGCACAATCTAAAACAGTACAATTGTAATTAGAATAAAAATTTTTCCCAATAAAAATGTTATATCCATAGTCACATCTAAATGGTGGTTCTATAAAGAAATTATCATCAGCCTTACCAAATAATCTTTTTATAATTTCATTTCTCTTATCAATTTCATTTGGGCATAAGTTATTATATTCAAATACCATTTCTTTTGCATATTGGCGTTCATCAAATAATTCTTTTCCAAAGGATTTATAAGGTTTCCCATTTAACATTTTTTCTTTTTCTGTCATAACTCATTACCTCCATATGTAATAATCTATTGAAATACTCTGTAAGGAAATATAATACTATAGAAAAGTCATTGAAATTTATATATTTTTATATATTTAGATTTTTTGAAATAACTCCTGTACTTTAATATATGGATTATGATATCGTTCTTTATTTAAAGAATCCTTTTTATACTGAATAGATTCTTTAGGACACCAATGAAGACAAGCTAAGCATTGCTCACATTGATGCTGCCAAGTAGGTTTTTTATCTATTATATTTATATTATTAGCAGCACATATTTTAGAACAAATTCCACATCCATCGCATTTTTCATCTGTCCAAAAGTCTTTATCTTCACCAGCAGGCTGAAAAGCTTTATACATTTTTTCTTCAGAAGCTCTCATAGGTATATTTTGAAGTTTAACTACAGTTTTATTATTAATTTCTTTAGCAATATTTATAGCTTTTTCTTTTTGAGCTTCAATTCTACTAATATAATCCTCCTTAGGATGTGGGTAATACATCGACCACATAGTTCCAGGCATAGGTATTCCAAATGCTCCAGATAACACAGCCCCTTTATCTTTAAGTAAACTATGTAGCTGTTCAAAAGATAAAGCTGCATAACTTCCATAACTTGCAACTGCAAAAAAGTACGCATTAGTATTAATAGTAAGATTTTCTATAAACCTCTTTACCATGTGTGGCAGTCCTCTAAGATAAACTGGGAAAACAAAGCCTATCCTTTCTGATTGCATATCACTATTTATATTCATATTATGCTTGCATATCTGTATAATATTAGCATTTTCTAATTCATTTTTTAAATCCTTAGCTATTTTAAGGGAATTTCCTGTACCAGTGAAATAGTAAATAGTTGTACTCATTAACGATCAACTCCTTATTACTAATAAGATATCACATTTTTTATATAAATTAACTTCTTCTAAATTTTACACTTTTTAGGTACAACCTTTCAAGCTTTAAACAAAAATAAGCATCAGCGCTATTGCTAATACTTATTTTTAAAAATATCCTAATTCTTTGACATAATGAAGTTATTAGTTGCACGAGCTATTCCCGATTCATTATTAGATTTAGTTATATATTTTGCAATGCAAATTAGATAAATTAGTAGATTTGGTAAAAGACATTCTTATTTAACTTTACATTGCTTAGGGATACTGCTTTGGCATGGTACCCCTACTTGGCACTTTCCACAACCATATCTTGGTTTATGTTTTTCTTCTGTCTTATCTAAGAAATTAGAACATAAAATGTGGTTCTTCCCTTTATCTATGGATATGGCATTTGCAGGGCAATTTTTTATACATGCGCCACACATGGAACAGTATTCATAGGTGCTTTCATATTCTCTTTTATCTGGAGATAAATATAATTCAGTTATAATGCTGCCAAAGCTACCAGCAATACCTTTTTTAGTTATAAGCCCTTTAGAAAGGCCAAATGTTCCAAGTCCACAAACAAAAGCTACATGTCTTTCAGACCAATTACTTGTAAACGATACATCACGATGGGGCGTGGCGTTATTATATCCTGCTTTATACCAGAACCTTTCATCCAAAGACGGTATAATACTTTTATATCCATTATCTATCAATTTAGACTTCAAATACTCACATAACTTATTTAACAAAACTTCACCTTCAATACGTCCATGTAACCATTCTTCGGATGGCCATGACATATTTCTTCTATTGCCACCTTTTACTGCTTCTGTATATGGCAAAAAGATTGATATAACTGTTTTGGACTGCGGTAACCACTCTTCTGGAAGCCAAAAATGATTACCTACTGCAGATGGTTCTTTTAATAATTTAAAATACTCATCATTTGCATCACCAAAGGCAAAAATAGGAGCATCAAAAATCTTCATTCCTACAACGTTTTCTGAAAGCGCTATTTGCTTTGTTATAATGTTTTCTTCTGAGTTCTCTACAAAATGTGTCGCCATTTTTATTATGTCCTGCTTGTCCATACAATCCCTCCATAATCATAATCCTATACACTGCTAGTATCTTTTAAGATTAATTATATTTGGTTATAAATGTCGCCTAATATAATTAATTCCTCCTATGCTTATTATGATATCATACACTTTGTTATTAGTAAAATTGATAATTTTAATCTCATAATTCGAAAAAATCGATTGATCTAACTTGAAAGTTTAACTGCAACAAAAAAACTGAATCGATTAAAATTTAGTTTTTTGTATCATTGTTATAAATTCTCTTATGGCCGAGGAAATCCATTTATCTTTATGACGAATAACTTGTGTCATGATATCAAGAGCTGTACCACACCAGCAAAGCTCTGTTAACTGGTTACTTTCCACTTCGTCAACAGCTGCAAATCGAGGCAGAAGCGTTATACCGAAGCCTGAAATAACAAGCTCTTTGATCGTTTGAACATTGCTTGTATCAATAGTTAACTTTGGAGTTACATTTGCATCTTTTAAAAATTTTTCGAAGAGATTTCGACAAATACAGTCCTGTCCTGTAAGTATCAATGAATACTTGGATACATCTTCAGGGTAAAGACTCTCTTCTCCTGCTAAAGGATGGTCAGGAGCAGCTAGTAACAATACTGGTTCCTGTTGCTGAAATTCTATAATAAATTCAGGAGAAGAAATTTTTTGGTCAAGTAAAATCGCTACATCAATTTGATTTTCCCTTAGTAATGACTGAAGTTCACATGAAGTACCAATTTTCAAGACAATTTCTACATCAGGATAACATCTATTATACTCTTTTAAAAATTTAGGCAGTTTGACAGCGCAGATAGATTCTACCACACCTATAGTAAGAGTACCTTTAGGAATTTCCGAAAAAGCCACTACACCTTTAGCCTTTTCCCAAAGATCAAGTAATTGTTTAGCATATAAAAGGAACTCTTTTCCTTCTGAAGTAAGAGATATATTTTTACCAAACCTTTCAAATAGCTGAGTGCCTAATTCCTTTTCCAATAACTGAACCTGAGAAGTAATAGATGACTGTGCATATCCCAAATGATTTGCTGCTTGAGTAAAACTATTCAGTCTTGCAATGGTTATAAATGTTTTTAATTGTCTCATATCCATATTGTCCATCTCCTATTATAGAAATTATTGATTATATGAATTAACGGGTTCATGATATCATAACCATAGATAAAAATCCATAATCCTTAGCGTTGACAGTTCATTTGTGTATATTTCTTTATAGCATTTAGAAATAAGCTGATCTATTTCCTTTTCTTATCTACTTTATAAGTTTCTTCTCCATATTTTTCTCACACTCTTATGTAGTTTTTTTCATCTATATTATATATTCGTAATAAGTTTAAAAATAGTTTTAAACTTTTAGTTTTTATTTGTGTACAAATTGAACTTGGAATTATATTAACATATTGGCAAATGTTGAAAAAACCCTTCTAAAAATATATAATTAACCTGTATACTATTAAATTCATATAATGGTACAACTCTACAAAAATTGCGCTTACTGAGGGGGAGTAAAATTGACAAAACGAATTAAGGTTCAGATTTTTGAAGATGGAACTGTACAAGCAGAAGTTCAAGGAGTAAAAGGCAAAAAGTGCACTAATTACATTAAAATATTAGAAGATATTTTACATGCTGAGACGGTAGATTCTGATTATACAAAAGAATACTATGAAACAGAAAAAGTAATGTTAGATGAAGTTGAACATCAAGAATTAAAGGCTGGTGAATAAATTGGCTGTTACAGATAGGGGTAAACGATGGGAAATTATTAATTCTATTATTGTATTACCTACTTTCTTTTTAGGCTTTTTCAACTGGTTTACTTTTTTATATTGCGGTTGGTTAGTAAAATGTAAAACGTGGATGTATTACGGTATGCTTTATGCATTGCCCTTAATCTTAACTATAATAATGGGAAAATTTACAGACTTAACCTTCTATGGAGTAATAATCTCAGGAATAATAAGTATAGTCCATGTCTTTAATATAAGAGAAGAATACCTTATTAGATATGATAGAATGCTAAAGAGTGGTGGTAGATTTATAAAAAGTAAGTATTTAGATGACGTTGATATAGACGAACTTATTAATGAAACTAGAATAAATTCTCAAAACACCTCTGCTGAAAAGGAGCCCTTTTATGCGGAGAATAGAAATTCAACATTAACACAAGAATCTGAAAATATAATTTCAAATGAAGATATCTCAAAAAATAAAGAAAATAATATTAAAGATAATGAAACAAAAGATAGAGGAAGAATAATAGATTTCTAATATTTTATGAAAGTTGGTATGAAAATGAGTATTACATCACGAGGCAAAAAATGGGAAATATTAAATTCTTTATGGATTCTTTTTACTTTTACTTTAGCTTTTTTTAACTGGATAAGTTTTTTCCACATTGGACGTAAGGTCAAATGCAAAAAATGGATATTTAGTGGAATAATCTATTCAATACCTTTTATATTAGTTATGGTAACAGGAGGAGCTAATGATTTTGTAGCTGGTTTAACTATAATTTTGGGAATAATCGGCATAGTTCATGCCTTTATGATAAGGACAGAATATCTTATTAGATTGGAAGCTATTGAAAAAGGTAAAGTTTTATCTGATTCTGAGGTAAAAAAAATTATAACCACAATAAAACTTTCAAAAATGAATTTAGAAGACATTGGATATCAACAATCTGTTAGTAAAAATGATGTTGTAGAACCTAGCTTCAGCGTTGAAAAAAGTGCAAAGACTGAAGTTAAAGAATCACCTATAGAATCAGAAAAACCTGATAAAGAAGATTATAAAAATAAATCTATAGATATTAATACAGCTTCTGAAAGTGAATTAGCTTCCTTACCTGGTATAGGCTCAATACTTGCTAAAAAGGCAATAAATCATAGAGAAACTAAAGAATCTTTCAATTCAATAGATGAATTTGCAGAAATTTTATCTTTGAAACCCCATGTACTTGAAAGGATTAAGCCTTTAATCATAGTGAATAAAATTGAACCTGAGTACAAAACTAATGAGTTTTCTAGTACAAGTGGAAGAATAGTCGACTTTTAATAGATATAGGTATAGATAGCTTTTATGTTATCTATACCTTATTTATGAATTCTATATAAATATGATTTTAATAATTTAGCATACAAGGAGAGATACAAATGGAGAAAAACACTACACACAAATTTAAAAAAGATTTATGCAGTTTATTAAAAGCTAGATTTCCATACATATATATTCCTACATGGGAAGAAGACAGGGTCTTATCGGTAATAAAAGATGTAGCTAGCGATAAAGATACTATAAGGACTCCTAGGCAGATATTTACCTGGAGTTTGACCTCCGGAATAATCGGACAAGCAGAAAAAGGCTCACAAGAGACAAAATCACCTATTAAAGCCTTAGAGTTTATAGAAAATTATTCAGAAGCAGCAGTATTTATATTGAAGGATTTTCACGTATTTTTCGGAGTTAACGGAAGAAACCAAGATAACGAAATAGTAAGAAAGATAAGAGATATAGCATCAAATATAAAACAAAGCCCTAGACCTAAAAATGTAATATTTGTTTCGCCAAGCTTAGTGCTACCTACAGACTTACAAAAAGATATAAGTATATTAGACTTCAATCTTCCTACTGCTGAGGAGATAAAGTCTTTACTGAACGAAATGATTAATGTAAACGGAGCTACTGGAAGAATTAACATAAATCTTAATGAGGATGAGAAAGAAAGATTAGCAAAAGCTGCATTAGGTTTGACCTTTCAAGAAGCTGAAAACTCCTTTGCTCGTGCAATGGCTCAAGATGGAAGCTTGGATGGTAACGATATAGAATTAATTTTAGATGAAAAATGTCAGGTTATTAAAAAGACTGGTATTTTGGAATTCATAAAAAGTGACTTAAACATTGAAGATGTAGGAGGACTACAAAATCTAAAGAGATGGCTTATGAAACGTAATAAATCCTGGCTTGATTCTGCTCAAAAATATGGATTACCTGCACCTAAAGGAGTTTTGATAACTGGTGTGCCTGGTTGTGGTAAAAGTTTAATTGCAAAATCTATAAGCGCTATGTGGCAGCTTCCCCTTTTACGTCTTGATATGGGTAGAATCTTTAGCGGTATTGTTGGAAGTAGTGAAGAAAACATGAGAAAAGCTATAAAAACTGCAGAAGCAGTTTCACCATCAATACTTTGGATAGATGAAATTGAAAAAGGACTTAGTGGTCAAGGCTCTGGTGATAGTGGAACAACCACAAGAATATTTGGAACCTTTTTAACCTGGATGCAGGAAAAAACAGAGCCAGTATTTGTTGTAGCAACTGCAAACAATATAAGTCAGCTCCCTGCTGAATTATTGCGTAAAGGACGTTTCGATGAAATATTTTTTGTAGATTTACCTACTTTTAATGAAAGAAAAGATATATTTAAGGTTCATATAAATAAGAGAGTAAAGGATGACTTTGTAAAGGGAGAGTTTACTCTAACTGATGAAGTTTTAAATAAGCTTTCTCAAATAACTGAAGGCTTTGTCGGTTCAGAGATCGAACAGGCAGTAATTTCTGCTTTATTTGAAGCTTATTCTGAAGATAGAAGTATTACTTTTGAAGACTTTGAAAAAACCATAAAGAATACAGTGCCTCTTGTTGTAACTCAGGCAGAACAAATCAGAGCTATACGTGAATGGGCTAATGTACGTGCAGTAGCAGCGACCCCTAGAGAAGATCGTACCAATTATGAAGCAAGAGAAACTGGTGAAGAAAATAAATCTGAAGGAAGTTCTAACAATCCTGAAGACATTAAATCCACTAGAGGCGGAAGAGCAATAGATTTTTAAAAACTTTATTAAAATAATAGTGAATAGGAGGAATTTTAAATGTCAATATCATTAGCATTAATACCATTAGCATTAGTTGTGCGTGGTGTTATGGGAAAAAAAAGATTTGATGAAATGGTTGAAGCCTCACAGGTTAAAATTAAAACAAATTTTAAAGATGAGAAGGAACTTGTTAGCACTGTAAAAAAAGCTGGTTTTGATGCTGTTCAGTGGGGAGAGAGTATAAAAACTCATATTAATGGTGAAAAAGAGTTTTTCTTTTGGGAGCTTATAGATGGAACGTGGACAGCAGTATTTTCAAAATATGATTTAAAAGAAAACATAGCTATGTTTATGCAGAGAATAGAAAAGACCTCAAGTAGAAAGGTATTTGTTACAAATTTAAATGAGAATACAGATACGGTTGTATCCAAATCCTATCCAACAAACTTTAAAGATAAAAGTATACTAATGAAAACTCTAGATGATTATGGAGTTAATTATTCAACACAAAGTAATGGAACTATAAATTGTAGGATTGATAATCATACTTTTAAATTTAAGCTTAATGAAAACTCATCTTATATGATAGAGATAGAAAATGAAAAAGACTTAAAAGATATGATCATGAACTTAAATAACTTAGATGAGGATTATAGACGTAATGTTCAAAACAAAACCTATGAAAATTTAAAAACTAAGGTTGAAGAAAAAGGATATAAAATTGAAAGCGAAGAGGTTATGGAGGATAACTCTATTGTTATAACCATTAATATCTAACAGAAAGGTCAAAGCTATGATAATTTCATTTGAAAGTATAAAAGAAATATGTAAACGACACGAATGCGACGATTTATATTTTTACCAAAATATACCATCTAAAAAATTAAGAAATGCTATAGGAAGCTTTAGAATACCTAAAACTTCGGCAATCATTGCGCTTTATGACAACACTGTATTTGGAAGTTGTAAAAATGGATTAGCTATATGCAGCGATGGCTTATATTGGAAAGATGATTCAATTGGTCAAAATTCAATTTTATGGGATGATATTGATTCAATTAACTTTAGTTTAAAAGATTATTACTTAATAATAAATAACTTTTATAATCTCTGTATCTATGGTGATGGTCAAAGTAAAAAGCTAGCTAAATTTCTTTTAGATATTAAAAATGAAATAGATAAAAAGGATAAAAACACACCAAAACTTAAAAGCAATGAAGATAAGATAGATATAATACAAGATAATCAACATAAAAATAAATTAAATAATATTAATGATGCGTCTTTAGACCAGTTACTTGCTCTTCCCTACTTTACTTTAGAAAGAGCAGAAAAAATATTATCTGAAAGAAAAAATAATGTAATATTTACATGCTTGGATGATATTATAGACATACTTAACTTGAAACCTCATGAAGCAGAAGATTTAAAGGAATATTTATCTTTCAAAACTAGCAGCCTTAAGAAAAATTCTGCTAAACGTGAAGTAGTTAAAAAGAGTGAAGAAATTATTAATGACAATATAAATAACCCGCTTAAGGGAAGAATTGTTGATTATTAAAGTGAGTAACCATGAAAGGATACATATTTAAATGAAGCTTAGAATTCACAGATTTTTATCTGCAACTAATGTGGAGGGGCCAGGAAAAAGAGCCTGCATCTGGGTACAGGGCTGCTCTAGGCACTGTCCTGGCTGTGCGGCACCATCTACATGGGACAAGAATAAAGGTTATGAAATAACTGTAGAAGAATTGGCACAAAAAATATTGAATGGCCCTAAAATAGAGGGTGTTACCTTTGTTGGCGGAGAACCCTTTGAACAAGCTCAAACCTTAAGTAAACTTGGAGCAATATTAAAAAAAGAAAATTTATCTATTGTTACCTTTACAGGCTATTTATTAGAGGAATTACAAGAGTCTTCAAATGATGATATTAAGAATTTGCTAGGTATAACAGATATTTTAATAGACGGACCATATATTAAAGAGAAAAAAGACTTAAGCAGACCTTGGGTAGGCTCTTCTAATCAAAGATATCATTTTTTAACAGATAGATATAAACACATAAAAGATAACCTATATGAAATAAAAAATCGAATTGAAGTAAGAATGGATTCTCAAGGAAAAATATTAATAAATGGTATGGGTGATTTTGAATCTGTAAAAGAATTGTTTAAAGTATAAATAATAAAGCACTGTCATTACAACTGTGATGACAGTGCTTTACATTATACAATTAATCCAACGATAGTTGCTGTTAATACACTTACTAGTGTTGCACCATATAGTAATTTTAAACCAAAACGAGCAACCACATTTGCTTGTTCTTCATTAAGTCCTTTTACTGCTCCTGAAATAATTCCAATAGATGAGAAGTTCGCAAAAGAAACTAAAAATACAGAAACAATAGCTGTTGTTCTTACTGATAGATGTACACTACCACTTGCTAGTAAGTTCATTGCAACAAATTCGTTAGATACTAATTTAGTTGCCATTACACTTGCAGCTTGTATTGCTTCATTAAAAGGTACACCCAT
This sequence comes from Clostridium nitrophenolicum, assembly GCF_055391695.1. Taxonomy (NCBI): domain Bacteria; kingdom Bacillati; phylum Bacillota; class Clostridia; order Eubacteriales; family Clostridiaceae; genus Clostridium; species Clostridium nitrophenolicum. The sequence goes on along the minus strand of NZ_AP042469.1, from coordinate 2,026,563 downwards.
TAAAAATGCAAATGGAGAAAATACATATCCAAGTAGATTTTGGAATGAAATCCCAAAGATACTCTGGAAGATTCCATTAACCATAGCAATTATTGCTACGAATCCAATTAACATAGCCCCAACTATAACAGCTACTTTGAATCCATCCATAATATATTCTCCAAGAACTTCAAAGAATGTCTGTCTCTTTTCTTCATGAACTACTAAAATATCCTCTTCTTCCGTTACGCTGTATGGGTTTATAATTGAGGATATAATAAATCCGCCAAATAAATTTAAAACAATCGCTGTTACAACATATTTAGGCTGTAAAAGGACCATGTAAGAACCAACAATAGACATAGATACTGTTGACATAGCTGATGCACAAAGAGTATATAGACGATGTTTTGGCAATAAACCAAGTTGCTTCTTTACTGAAATAAATACTTCTGATTGTCCAAGAATAGCTGATGCCACTGCATTATAAGACTCTAATTTACCCATGCCATTGACTTTACTTAAGACTAATCCTATGTATTTCACTATAACCGGGAGTATCTTCCAATATTGTAAGATACCAATTAAAGCAGAAATAAAAATTATTGGTAAAAGAACACTAATAAAAAATGTAAACTGATTTTCATTGACTAATCCACCAAATACAAAATTTACTCCTTCTGCTGCACATTTAAGTAGTATTTGAAAGCCCTTTGCTATTCCACCTACTAAAAAATTGCCTATCTCTGTATTTAGTAAGATAAAACCAAGTATGAATTCTAAAATAATCATTGTGATAATAGGTTTGTGTTTCACATTTTTCTTATCGCTACTGGCAATCCATGCAAGCCCTAAGACAACAACTAATCCTACGATTCCTATAATGTACTTCATTATGACGTCCTCCCTGTAAATTATGAGTTTATTATTACGACGTTATATAAAAACTATGCTACATATTTTTTTATTTATCTTTAACGTCCTTTAAATTAATCTTAACATCCAATTTTGTATAACTTAGTAACCTAAGATCATACAAAATTAGATATTACTTTTAAATAGTACTTCTAAATAAGCGCTTGCTGTTTATCCTGTTAATAATTGCCATCCTTATTTTTCAGAAATAATTGCAATACTTGCACTTGCACCTATACGACTTGCACCTGCTTGTATCATATTCATAGCTTGCTCTTTGTTGTGAATACCACCAGAAGCTTTAACGCCCATCTCTTTGCCTACTGTTTTACGCATTAATTCAATATCTTCTACTGTAGCTCCACCTTTAGAAAATCCTGTTGATGTTTTTACAAAGTCCGCACCTGCTTTTTTAGACAATTCACAAGCCTTTACTTTTTCTTCTTCTGTTAAAAGACAAGTTTCAATAATAACTTTTACTAATGCTTTTCCTTTTGCTGCTTCAACAACAGCTTTAATATCTTGTTCTACGTAAGCATCATTTTTGTCTTTTAGCTCGCCAACATTAATAACCATGTCCACTTCTGTTGCTCCATTTTTAATGGCATCCTTAGTTTCAAATACTTTTGTTTCAGTTGTGTTAGTTCCAAGTGGAAATCCTATAACAGTACATACATCTACTCCACTATCCTTTAGTTCATCACTTGCTGTTTTAACCCAATATGGATTCACGCAAACTGATGCAAATTGATATTTTTTTGCTTCCTCTATTAATTTTAATATTTGTTCTCTTTTTGTATCCGGTTTTAATGCGGTATGATCAATCATTTTAGCAATATTCATTATAAATCTCCCTTTCACCTTTATTACAGTACTAATAATAAGACCTTTTTGAACACTTGTAAAGCATATTGAGAAATTTTGTTCAAATATATTTTTACAAATTAAAAGCATACTTTTGTAATCCTTTTATCAAAAACGATTACAAAAAGTATGCTTTTAATATAGCTGTTCTTTACACAATTAGTTATACACTTATGAATTTATAAATGAGATTTTGTCCAAATATTATTCTAAAAGCTTTTTTGCAGTATATTGATCAGTAATTAAAATATTGGCACATTTTCCTCTTAAGGCCCCTTTAATTGCCCCTATTTTATATTTACCACCTGCTACTAGAATAGATTTTTCTTTTTGTTTAAGAGCATCTAAAGATATTCCTATAGTACGGTTATCAATTTGTTCATCACAAATTTCACCTTTTTCATTGAAAAATCGAGCACAGATATCCCCTACACTTTTTTGCTTTAAAACTTTTTTCTCTTTTTCGCTTAAATAGCTTAAGCTGAAAAGTAATGCCTCATCTTGAATTGCACCAACTGTAAAAATTGCTACATTAGCATGAACCCCCATTTCCATGATATTTTTGATATGACGGTCCTCTTCTACCATTTGTCTTACAGTAGCACTATCAAAAATTACTGGCAGCGGTAAATATATCGGCATTGTCTGAAAAGCTTCAGCAAAAAATGCTATTGTCTCTGAGGCATACGTATTTCCCTCTGAATGGCTGATACCTCCATTTAACTGAACTACTTCTACATCTTTAACATTTTGTGGCATAAGCCTTTTAGCAACTTCATACATTGTTGTTCCCCAGCTTACTCCAAGTATATCTCCATTTTTAATGGTATCCTGCAAATATTCTGCAGCTTCTTTACTTATATATTCTCTTATAGAAATATTATCGTCTTTTGGTGAAAAGACAACACGAACATCTTCTAATTTATATTTTTCCTTTAATTGGCTAGCTAACTTATCTAAATCTGCAAATGGATCAATAATGTCAATTCTGACATATCCCTTTTCTTTGGCATATTGAAGAAGTCTTGATATAGTTGGTCTTGATATACCAAGTTGTGTTGCAATCTCTTGCTGGCTATAATCTGATTGATAATATAGCCTTGCCACTTCCACACTTAATTGTTGTTTTTCATTATCCATAGCTTTCACTTCCTGTCCTCTTACTATTCTCCTATACATATTATATAGTGCTTTTTTAAACAAAGCAAAATCTTGTTAGAGGACAATTGTCCTCTAATAAAAAGAGGATCAGAGTATAACTTCACTCCAATCCTCTATTTTTTATTTTACCTTAATTCTTTGAACATTGTTGTTTCCGAGGTGTTATCTGCAGGAATTTTAATTTTATGTGTTTCTCCTGACTCAAAATCCGTTTTGTAATAAATGTAATTACCTGAGATATTTATATTATATGCCTTTTCATTTGTTACCCTTGTTCTATGAGTACCATCTGTTTTTATGCTGTACATATTTCCATTATCACATTTATTGTTATAGTATATTGTATCTCCTGAAATGTTAATATAATAACTCTCGTCATTTGTCAGCTTGGTAAAATTAGTGCCATCAATGCTCATTTTACATAAGGAACGATAATCCTGCTCATCAGTAAAATATATTGAATCTCCATATACATTCATAAAGGCATTGTTTCCACTTCTAATAAGAGTTTTTCCTGATCCGTCCTTGTTCATTCTGTAGATAGCTCCTCCACCATATTGAACAGCTCCTTGCACATAGTAGATGTAGTTATCTGTAACGTTAATATATCGACAGCTGCCTTCATCGGTGAGCTTTGTCCTATTAGAGCCATCTAAATTCATTCTATATATATTTCCCCTATCATTTAAGTTGGTATAATATATATATTTTCCATAAACATATAAATTCTCTGGTGCATCTACATTATTAATACTTTCTAAAACTAAGTTATCTAAATTTAATCTATATGTTTTTTTAGTTAGTCGAGTATCTATATAATATACATAATTATCTAATACATTTATACTTTCAGGATACTGAGTTCCAATAATATCTATTCTATTTCCATTGTCTCCAATCATTTTTAAAAAAGTATCACTATAGGCATCAAAAGTATAACCGCTATTCCTAGCAGTATATCCATTGTTACTTATATTTGCCGCAGTATTACCTTGATGTCTGTTAGAAGTCAAAGTTTCTGCAATATAGTCAGGAAGTACACCTGCTCCTCCTATAAAATACATTGTGCCTATATTGTTCTTATTTTCATATATATAATCTCTTGTTATACTTAGTGGATTTGAGTATGTTATAACAACTGCTGATGAGTTTTGTGCTGCTATAGCAGAACCAGACAATGCATCTGGGAAGTTTTCTCCTAAGGCTACAAATGTTTTGCTTAAATCTACATCTTGCCCGAATCTCTTTATAATTTTTATATTTGTTTCATACCTATCTTGTCCATAAATTCTTTCAGCTGAAGGAAATTTATTCACTACAGAATCTGAAATAACTCCTGGACCACCTACTACATAACTTTTATCTACCTTCTTGCTATTTATAAAGGAAGCTACATCCTCTGAAACTGAATTTTTTGAAGAAAGTAGTATAGGCATTTCTCTTTTAGCTGCAAAAGGAGCTATAGAAAGTGCATCTGGGAAATTCTCTCCTGATGCTACGGCAACTTCACTAAAATTTCCTAGCCTTTGAGCTACAGCTAGTGAAGTTCCATACCTATCTTGTCCCCATATTCTTTCATACTCTATCTTTTGAGTTTGTCCTGTATAAGTCAGATTTGATATTTTATTCACTACATTATCAGTTACTACTCCGCTTCCCCCTATAATAATAACTTTTTTAACTTTAAGTCTTATTAGCTCCTTTTCTGTCTCTACATTTAGGGAATCCTTTGAAGTTAATAAAATAGGAGCATTATAAAGCTTTGCTAAAGGCGAAGCACATAGCGCATCTGGAAAATCCTCTCCATTAGCAATTATTACATAATCCGAAGTGTTCCAGCCATTTTGGGATACAGCTGCAGCTGTTCCGTATCTGTCCTGCCCTGAAAGCCTTTCCAGCTGTGGTGCAGCTTGAACTTTTGATGTAAAAAGCATTACTGGAATTAGAACAAAACAAAGTTTAATTGATAATTTAATTTTTTTATTCATAGACATCCCCTTTAATAATTTTATTTCGTTACTATTTTAACACCTATTCCATCTCAAAAATACAAGATATGTTTTCCTAATATACAACGCAATTCCATAAAATATTTTTCATATATAGACATAAGCATGTATTTTATCATTCCAATAATCAGTGCTATTTTGCAAAAAAATTTAAAGCTAATACCTGGTTACAAGTATTAGCTCTTTTTATTAAGTTCCTTTTAGAATTTATGGAGATGGCGAGGCTTTAAATGTAGTATTATTTCAAAAAGCTTTGAGTGCAAATAAGAAGGTCTGATGTATTTTTTATAGTTTCCTATGCTGACTATAAAAACTATACCGGAAAAAACTATTATAGATCCTATGACCTTATTTATAGTAGAAATTTTTTTAGGATTTAAATGATTATGAAATCTGTCAGCAGCCAAAACAAGGATAACCCACCAACAGAAACTTCCACAGAATACACCTACTATCAAAATAGCTCTTGCAATTACACCATGACCAATATTTTTGGAGCCATAGCTAGCAAATATAAATAGGAATGAAAAAATCGTTGCTGGATTTGCCAGAGCAAACATAAAGGTTGTCAGAAAAGCCTTTGCAAGAGTTTTAGTATTTGAAATCTCCTGCTTATTTTCTTGCTTTGATAAAATAACATGAATACCAAATATTAATAGTAGTATGCCGCCAAATAAACGAATATAATGCTGATGTCTAGCAAGAAACCTGGCAATGAAGGTTAAGCCAAGGGCAGCTATACTTGCATAAATAGAATCTGCTATACAGGACCCTAATCCTGCTACAAACCCAAATAGAGCTCCATTAGTAAGTGTGGTTCTTAAACATATTGCACCAATAGGCCCTAAAGGCATACCCGTTATTAATCCAATAATTATTCCTTTAAAAAAGATATGCGGCATTAGTTTCACTCCTTATTAGGCTAACTACATACTTGAAAAAATTTAATATTTTTAGTCATTGATTCTAATAATATTTTCACTTTCAGCATTCTTTATACCCTAAGCAGCGTTTTTTCGTGATTAAACACCAGTAGCTCAAAAAGTATTCAAAATCAATAATTTCAATTTCCAGAGAAGAATTTTAAATCAATGGCTTTTGCCATAGCCTCACCACCAGCATCACTTGGATGAAGATGATCTCCACTATCATATTTTGGTAACAACTTCGAAGGATTGCCAGGATCAAGAGTTGCCTTATCAAAATCAATTACTCCATCAAATTTCCCACTAGTTCTGATCCATTCATTAACCTCTTTACGTTTGATATCAAGCTCATCAGTATATACTTCGTATCCTTTAAAAGGCATAATTGTTGCTCCATATATCTTTAAGTTATGTTTATGTGCCAACTCAATGTATTTTTCAAGTCCAGTAATTATTTGATCCTTAGTTACAATTTCAGAAGCGGGAGCTGGTCCTCCTGGACCTGTATGCATTATATCATTGACTCCTTCTAAAACAATTATATACTTTGCCCCTTGATGATCTGTAATAGCTTTTTCAAATCTTGAAATTCCTGAGGGTCCAAACAAATCATGAATCTTGCTTTCACTATTATGCAAGATTCTGTTACCGCCGATTGCCTCTCTAATTACAGATAAGTTTCTTATATTTGCATCATTCAATTCCTTTGCAAGGTAGTCTGGCCAGGAAAAGGTAGTTATTGAGTCTCCAAAAGCAATAATTGATTCATTCTTTTCAGATGTCATCACTTCTATTGATGTAAGAAACGGAGATACTTTTGGAACTCCATTTACACCAATAGGTTTAAAATCTTTTTCTGTATCAACTGAATTCGTAAAATTACCTGCTTGTGAATAATAGGATTCTGCACCTCCGCAAGCGCCAGTTATATTTTTCACCGCATTTGGAATATAAATACTTACAGCTACCTTATCCAATACTTTTATATTAACTTCAAAAGGATCACTCCATACAAAAGCCCCTTTTTCAATAGTTACAGCCGATTCACCGTTGAAGGTAAGTGCCTTTTGTGAATCCTTATGAATAGTGCCATCAGGGTTAACTATGCCAAAACTAACTGCACCAATTTTAATTGGCTCTGCTCCAAACTCGTTTGAAATTTTTATTCTTTCTTTTGAGCCTCCAAAGGTTGAAGTTACTACTGTACGCAAAGTTTGATTTTTATAATTTAATTGAAAAAAAGTAAAATCTGTTGCACTTCCATTCCATGCACCAATCCAATGGATGGATTCACTTCTTTTACTACAACCAACATAAAAACTTAAAATCAAAAATATGATTAATGATAAAAAAACTGATGTCCTAAATTTCTTTTTCATTTTATTCCTCAACTTTATTTCATCAAAAATTCCAGTAACATGCCCATAGAATATGCTACTGGCAATTTTAAAACCTATTTCATAAGCCTTTATTATATTATTAGTCTAATTATTTAAATGAATTAAGCAAATTAGCCAGTATCAATTCCTTACTATCCTGTAATTTGGATATAACCCATTCCATACTCTCTCTTATCCTATTATACTTACATATCATTTCATTCTGTTCTTCCAAGGACGGCAGAACAATCTCAAAATCTAAGAACTTTTCTTCCTTTAAATATTTTCTATTCGTTGAACCAGAACTGGTCTTCTCACAAATTTCGATGAATTCAGGAAGCGATACATATAAATTAAACCATTCAATATCCAAAAGCTTATGATTTACTTCATAGGCCCAGAAGTTCCCTGTAATTATTGCTCTATCAAGTTCCTCAGGCACTATTCCAAAGGCTCCATTCCTTGCATCTATTTTGGATAATAAAAATTGACCTTTACTAACTCTAAACTGTCTCTTCGTTCCGATTTCCTTCCCCTTTTTAGTATCTCTTAATGTTATTCCCTGATTATTTATTTTTATTGTTACTCTGTTGTAGTAATCCTCATCCTCTATATTAACTGCTTCTTTAACTCTTGTTAACAACTCACCAATTTTGTAAGTATTACAGTCAATCTCATTTTTATTCTTAGTTAGCTCTGTCAATTCATTTCTTATTTTTTCTAAATAATTCATAATAGAAGTACTGGATTTATCAAAATGCTCACATATCATATCATTGCTTATCTGTGAATATGTATTTATGTTGCTCTTAGGATTTTTTATGTCTAAGTTATAATTGTTTTCTATAATCTGACTTAAAGATACTTTCCATGCATATTTATTTTCTACTCTTTCATTCCACCACTTTAACTCTGCTTCAAATTCTTCCTTGTTTATAGGCTTAGTTTTGCTATAACTTTTATATCCTTCAGACAGCTTATGTTCATAGTACCAAACTTCGTTAGTTGAACCAGTCTTAGTAAAAAATAATATATTCGTTGGTATATCTGTATAAGGAGCAAAAACTCCTTTTGGAAGCCTTACTATGGTATGCAGATTACATTCTTCTAGTAACTTTCTTTTAATATTTACTGATGTATTATCATCACTAAATAAGAAGCTATCTGGTAATACAACTCCAGCTCTGCCATTTTCCTTAAGTCTATATAGTATTAATGCTATGAATAAATCTGCTGTCTCAGAGGATTGAATTTCCAATGGAAAATTGGTTTTTATAGCATCCTCTTCTATTCCTCCGTAGGGAGGGTTCATTATAATTACCTCTACTTTATCTTCTTCTTTGTAATATATTACGTTTTTTCCCAAAGAATTCTTATGTTCAATATTTGGTTCGTCTATATCATGCAGCAGAAGATTTGTCATGCAAAGCAAATGTGGAAGAGACTTTTTTTCTATTCCATATATATTTTTTTGCACCAGATCTCTGTCTTCCCTTGTCTTTATTTGTTTCTCTAATATACGCAATGCAGAAGTCAAAAATCCACCGGTACCACAGGCAAAGTCAGCTATCTTTTCTCCAATTTGCAGCTTAAGAACCTCTGCTATAAAATCGGTAACAGCACGTGGTGTATAAAATTCTCCTGATTTTCCTGCAGATTGTAAGTCTTTAAGTATTGTTTCATAAATATCATTAAAAGCATGCCTTTCTTCATATTCTGTAAAATCAATTTCATCTACTGCATTTATAACCTGTCTTAAAAGAACTCCGTTTTTCATATAATTATAAGCGCCTTCAAATACATTCTTTACTATTGCACTTCTCTTTTCCGTTGTTTCATTTACCTCTAAAGTCTTTAATGTAGGAAATAGCTGTTCATTTACAAAATCTAATAGAGTATCTCCTGTCATCGCTTCACCATCTTTATTGTAGGCTGCCCAGTTTCTCCATCTAAGCTCTTCGGGAATTATAGAAACATAATCATCATGTAGCTCCCAAAGTTTTTCTTTGACATCATATACCTTTAAAAAAAGTATCCATACTATTTGCCCTATTCTTTGTGCATCCCCATCTACCCCTGCATCTTGTCTCATAATGTTTTGTAACCTTCTAATTAAATTGCCTATACTCATTTATCTCTCCCTCCAGAATACTCATGCTGTATATACATATTATAGCTTATTTTTACCTTTATCAAAAATAAAACACTATCAATACAACTGTAATGATAGTGCTTGTTGCTTTTCCGCTACTTCATAACTCTTCTGAGCATATCCATCTTCTTCTTAGTATAGGGTGGAAAAATAAACTTTAAATTAAATCTTGTACTTTTCTTTAATACACTCTTCATATGAGAAAAAGTTTCAAAGCTTCTTTGTCCATGGTAGGAACCTACCCCTGCAGTTCCAACTCCTCCAAAGGGTAAGAATGGACTAGCTAAATGTGTCATTGTGTCATTAATACATCCGCCGCCATAAGAAATGTTTTCTACAACTTTTTTCTCAACTTCTCTACTTTCAGTAAATAGATATAGAGCTAATGGCTTTGGTCTGCTGTTTATTTTATTTATAATTTCACTTAAATCCTCATACTCTAAAATAGGCAGAACTGGTCCAAAGATTTCCTCTTCCATAACTTTATCTTTCCAGGTTATGTTATTCATAATTGTAGGCGCTATATATAATTCTTCTACATCATAATCTCCACCAAATATGGCCTTATCTTCATTAATTAATCCTTTAATTCTAGAGAGCTGCTTTTCATTGACTATTCTCCCGTAATCCTTACTTGTCTTAGGGTTATTTCCATAGAACATTTTTATTTTTTCTACAAGTTTAGAAACTAATTGATCTTTAATTTCTTTATGAACAAGTAGATAGTCTGGAGCAACACAGGTCTGCCCCACATTCATAAACTTTCCCCAAATTATTCTTTCTGAAGCACTTTCTATATTTGCATCCTTGTGAACAATAGTAGGACTTTTACCACCTAGTTCAAGAGTAACAGGCACGAGATTTTTAGCTGCTGCCTCCGCAACTATCTTGCCCACAGCAATACTTCCTGTAAAAAATATATAGTCAAAAGGAGAATTAATTAAGATTGAGGTTTCTTCTTTTCCCCCCTCTATAACCTCTATATATTTTTCATGAAAGTTTTCTTTTATTATTTTGTATACTATCTTCGAAACATTCGTTGTATATTCAGATGGTTTTATTACTACACAATTTCCTGCAGAAATAGCTCCAATTAAAGGCTCTATTATTAATTGAAATGGATAATTAAAAGGCCCCACTATTAAAACTGATCCATAGGGCTCCGCATGTATATAACTTCTTGAACCAAAATGTACCGTTGGCGTCTTTACTCTTCTTACCTTTGCCCATTTTTTTAAGTTTTTTATAAAGTATCCTATACTATCATATATATAGCCTATTTCAGTGGCGTAAGCTTCAAACTCTGGCTTATGAAGATCTTTGTATAATGCCTCCATTATAAGTTTTTCATTATCTTTAATGGCTCTTTTAAGTTTTTGAAGCTGCTTTATCCTGAAATCAATGTTTTTTGTTTCCCCTTCATAGAAGTACTCTTTTTGTTTTTTAAGAACATCTAATATTTTTTCATTATCTATATTTATCATAATTTTCCCTCTTAGATTATTATATAGGGAAACTAACTAGAAAGTTAACTTATACGCCGGGATATGTTAACTTTCGGATTAGAAACCCTATATTAGATTCATGTTCCACCTTTGAATTCTATCTATTATATTCTTGCGTCTAATGGGATTTTTAATACCACCTGTGCACCACCCATTTTTGTAGAATTAGATAATTCTATTTCTCCCTGGTGCAATTTTATAAATGATTTTGTAATGGACAATCCTATACCATAATGATTTTTAGAATTTCTACTCTTATCTCCTCGATAAAATTGTTCTGTTGCAGATTCTAATTCTTCTTTTGAAAATCCATTTCCACTATCTGCAATCAAAAATTGCAGACTTTTTTCAGTTCCTTGAACTTTAAAAAGCAGCCTTCCCTTTTTAGGAGAATATTCAACTGCATTTGTAATTACGTTCATGATAGCCCGATATAAAAGCTCCTCATCTCCATAAAAAAATTCCGGTATTTTGTCCTGTTCATTTATAAGCTCAAGATTTTTTTCAGAAGCTAGGGCTTTTTCCTGATCTACAAGCTTTTTAAAAAATACTTTAGTTTCTATTCTAACTGGGTTTAAAATCAATGTCTCTTCTGACTTTATCATATCCATCAACATTTTTAAATAGTGCTGAATTTCATCTGCACTTTTTAGAATATAATCATTGTATTTTACCTGCTCTGCATCCTGACATGTTTCCTTAATTAATTCTGCATTTCCCTTAATAATGGTCAAAGGGGTTTTAATATCATGTGCCAGTGCAGCGATTTGATTCTTCCTTGATTTTTCCATATTCCATTGTTTTTCTAGGGAATCCTTTAGTGCGCTTTTCATTTGATTTAAAGAGCCAATAACCTCTTCAATTTCACGAATGTCGGAATGCTCAGGTTGAAAGTCTAGATTCTGATTTTTTATCTGCTCTGTTGCCTTCATTAGAATCTTCATTTCTTTATAAAAATATCTGCCAAATCTAGCGGACAACAATAACACTTCTCCTATAAAAAGGCAAATTAATAAAATGCCCATGAATAATTCTGGATTTACAAAGTATTTTCTTAATAATGGATGATTAAACTGTGCCATCAAAGGATATTCAACAATGCAAATCTGATTCTCCCTATGAAATACCTTATAATAGTTTTTTCCCCCTGCGCTCTTTTGGTTGCCCTCCATGGCAGTCCAGGCATTTTGTGATGCTTTACTATTGAAATTGCCATAAAGCATCTTACCTGACTCATTATAGACTCCATAGCTGCATCCCTCTGGTATCATATCCTTTGTTACCATATCTGCTTTTAAGATAGTATCACGACTGCTTTCAATCTTCTGTTCAAAGTAATTTGCAGGCAGCACTATCTTGCTATTGAGCATAAGTGAAAATGTCATTATATCCAAAAATAGCAGCAGAACTGTTCCCAATATGAAATATAGTATATACTTGATAAATATGCTACGAAGACTTCTCTTCCCTTTCAAATCCATTTATACCCAATCCCCCAAACCGTTTCAATGGTCGAGCAATTTACTTTTGCCAGCTTTGCCCTGATGTTTTTTATATGTTCCACAATAGCTGAGCTGTCACTTTCTCTGTCAAAACCAAACACTGCCTCATATATTCTTTCTTTTGAAAATACCTGTCCATGATGTAGAGCAAGGAATTCACTAATTTCATATTCACTCTTTGTAAAAGGAATCAGCTCCTCTCCTACAAAGACCTCTTTTGCTGATAGCTTGAACTTAAGTCCAGATATAATGAAATTGTGATGTTTTTCTCTCTGCTCCCTTCTTAAATGGGCTGCCACCCTTGAACGTAACTCTCCCAGTCCAAAGGGTTTTGTAATATAGTCATCACCGCCCATACCAAGTCCCTTAATAATGTCCTCTTCCATGGTTTTGGCCGTTAAAAACAGAATAGGACAATCTACTAGGTCACGGATATTTCGGCATAGGGTAAATCCATCTACGTCAGGCATCATGACATCCAGTAGAATTAAATCATAATGTGAACACTGCTCCACAGGAAATGTAGAAAAGTTACTTACCGTGGTGATTTGATGTCCTTCTCTTGACAATGCTGTTTTTATCAGTTCCAGAATTCCTTGTTCATCATCAATTGCTAATATATTCGCCATCTTATCACGTCCTTTTATTCATTATAACTTATTTTTTGCCAAATTATTAACTTCAATTTTTATTTCTTCCTTCAAAATAGTAAAACCAGAATGAGCTAATAAAAAACAAAAGAACTGTCATGATAAAACAAATCAATGCCCCACTTTGAAACTCTTTCATAAAGATACTAATACCGCTATTATTAGTGTTCCATAGCATGTAATAGTTACAAAGCCTTGCACCCCAGCTGCAGGGAATCCATCTCCAGATTCCATCCCCAAGGCCCGTAAGCATAAGGGCGGCAACCAAACTTTCTGCAATTCCAAGACCTATAGAAGCTCCTGATCCAAAGCGAAAACTGCATAGAATATGTAATAAATACAGAAAAATCTGGCTGGAAAACAAAATCAAAATCATCTTTCCATAAAAGTTAGTTGAAAATATATTCTGATGAAGCAAAAATTGAAATCCAAAAGCAAACCCGCCTACTGCTATAAGAAGTGAACCAAATGCCAACAAAAGCAGCATACATACCTTGCTAAAAAAACTCATTAATTTATATCTTGCCATTAAAAGCTCTTGAAAATGTCCTGCCAGAGCTTCCTGTTCAACAGCATTAGCACTGATAATACCAATTAGGAGCGGAAATGCTATTGCTAAAACCTCCATATATCCTCCTACCTTTCCAGGGCTACTTGCTCTGGAAAAGGAATAATATGAAAGAAACAATATTACCGTTAGCATTGGAATCACAATATGAATCCAATGCAGTGGACTACGGCGGATTTTTTGAAAATCCGCTGTTATTAATCTAAGAAATGTCTTCATCTATTTTGCCTCCTGTCCTTCATACCATTTTGCAGTTACCATTGTCAAGATAATAAATAGAATTACTGTAATTATGACTCCAGGCAAAATCACACTGTTAGACAATAGCTCCGGTTTAAATGTCATACTTCCTTCCACAGCTGGAAGTCCATTTGGAAGAACCTTTAGAATGGGACACATGAGCCTAGCTGGAATTGCATAAGGTATCATCCACCAAATATTTTCTGTAGCAGCTAATATCCCCAATACCATATAAGCAGCAATATTAATCAATATGGTTGGAAACATTCCAATCTTACTACCAAGGAATAGACAAAGTGGAATCTGCCATAAGAATGTAATCGCTAGAAGCAAAATTCCTACCAATCCATTGAAGATTGGGATTCTTCCTACTTTGTCTAAGTTAAGAATGCCTCCTAGAACTGAACTTCCCAAGAAAAGAATCATAGAAGCTCCAATAAGCATAGCCGTGCATACAAGCACTTTCGATGTCCATACCTTTCTAAGATTAATTGGCAAGGAAAGTACTGCCCTGTTTTTCATCTTCTTATCCTTAACGGCAACTAGCGTGCATCCTAAAGATATACTTCCCGGAAGTATCATGGTATACCACCAGTTATAGCAGTCTATTTGAAAATACATAGGAGCTAAAACCAGGGAAAGCAGTATTGTAAAAATTGGCGCCAGAAAAATAAGCTTTCTTGCAAAGGTATGCTTCATTTTCAACTCTTCTGATTTAAAATAAGAATACATATTATTCCCCTTCCCTTCTATATTTTCCCGCAACTTCCATAAATAATTGTTCTAAATCCTGCCCCTGCTTTATGTCTCCTTGATATCCTAAGATCCCTCCTGAGATAATTCCAATCTGATCAACTATCTGTTCTACCTCACTTAAAATGTGGCTTGATAAAATCACTGTAATCCCCTGCTTTGGGAAAGAACGAATTAATTCACGAAGTTCCTGTATTCCAAAGGGATCTAGCCCATTAGTAGGCTCATCTAGAATAAGCAGCTTTGGATGATTAATGAGAGCAATTGCAATACCTAACCTTTGCTTCATTCCCATAGAAAATTGGTGAGCCTGTTTTTTCCCTGTGTTTTCTAAGTCAACTATATGCAATACTTCATCAATCCTATCATCAGGCAGTCCTAAAACTGTGGTACGGACCTTCAGATTCTCCCTTGCAGTGAGATTCTCATAAAGTGGTGCTGACTCAATTAAAGCTCCCATATTGCTTAAGCTCTTTCTGCTCCATGGCTTATTTTCAAATAAAATCTCTCCACTGCTTGGACGAAGCATTCCAGTTATCATTTTTAAAGTTGTAGATTTTCCTGCTCCATTAGGTCCAAGCAATCCATAGATTGAATTTCTCCTTACCGACAGTGATATATCCTGTACCACCTTTTGTTTCTTAAATGTTTTACAAAGATTTTTTGTTTCTAAAATTAAATCCTTCATTCTTACCAACCTCCTGTACAATTAAATCATAATAGCTAATTATAAGGATTCTATAAGGAATGAAAAATTGCGGAATCATAATTTCACATTAAATGTAATTTTGAATACATCAAAGAGCCTGCATCTAACTTAGAATACAGGCTCATATAATAAATTCTCTATTATTTTTATTGAAATTGATAGTTCCACATCTATATAACTATCTATTGCTTGTGCTTTAGTTTTTGCATTTAATATAACCTTTGTTAAAGCTATATTACATTTTATTTCACTTCAGAAATTTGAAATTTATCTATATGTTTTATCATATCCTGTGTTATATCAGTCAGCTGCTCAGCTGCACTTGCTATTTCTTGTGAGGAACCACTTATCTCCTGAGTAGAGGATGATATTTCTTCTACAGAAGATGAAATATTCCCCGATGCAGAAGATACAGCTTTAGTATCTTCAATTATCTTTTGTTTTTCTTCATTAATAACAACTATATTATTGTGTATATCATTAATTTTAGGAAAAATCCCTTCTATATAGGTTATAACTGTCTTAAGACTATCTGTAGACTTATCAAGCTTTACCATCTGATCATTAAGCTTATAATTCATATCTTCTGATGTCTCAGTAATCAACTCTCCCTCATTTATAATAACTCCAATTAAAGAATTTATGTTCTGTGATGAATTCTTTGATTGTTCTGCTAACTTTCTTATTTCTTCAGCAACTACTGAGAAGCCTCTTCCTCTTTCTCCAGCTCTTGCAGCCTCAATAGCCGCATTTAGTGCAAGTAAATTCGTTTGTTCTGCAATACTATTTATGATATTAGTTATTTTACTGATTTCATTTAGGTGCATACTAAAGCCTTTTATTTTATCTCTTACATCACCAAAAGATAAATTTACATTCTTAATTGATTGTTCAAAAATTAATAAATCCTTATTGCTATCCTGTGCCTTATTATTTATAATTTGAACTTCAGAATTTAACTTCTCAGCTAATGATGAAATTTGATTAATTTTCCCTCCAAAATTATCCATTGCATTACTTATAGTTGACATTTGTTCCGACTGTACATTTAGATTTCGTGCACCGTCATCAATAGATTCAGCAGCTGTTTCAGAAGCAACTGCTAGTTCTTCTGATGTAGCAGATAGATTTTCTGTCTGCTGTTTTACCCTATTTGAGCTTAACCCTATATCTTCAATAATTTTTTTAATATCCATCCTGACTTTATCAACATATGTCGCTATATCCTCAATTTCATCTCCACTCCTAACGTTTATAGAAGTTGTTAAGTCCCCTTGTGACATTTTATCAAGTCCGTATTTGATCTTTCTTACATTTGATGATATTTTCTTTGATAAGCTAAAAGTCATTAAAGCAGTCAAAATAGACATAATAAAAGCTGTAGCTATAAGACTTATGTACATAATCTTTTTAGTATATGTATGTAAGTGTACATCTATATCCGCTCCCATAATAGCTATAATCTTACCCGAAGAGTTTTTAATAGGTGCATATCCAGACATAAGTATACCATCTTTATCTTCAACAGGATTTTTTGAAGAAGTTATTTTTCCATCAAATGCCTCAGACATTTCTTTTTCAAGGCCGTATTTTTCACCAAGATTGTCACTTTTCTTTACGTTTGCATCCACTAAAGTGTAGGCACTGTTATCTTCTCCTTTACCCATAATATATAAAAATTTTACATCTGCATCATTTTTATATATTATAAGAGATTCCTTTATTTCTTTATATTCTTTACTGTTCATAGATTTATTTTTAATAATCTTGTCTACCTTATCTCCATCAACAGAACTCACTGCTTTACTAGCACAGTTTGCTACATCCTCTTGTATCTTTAAAGACACCTGGCGAAATATAAATAAATTAGCTGCAAACAATATGATCATTGAAAAAATAAATATTAATCCTACTCTTTTTAGTATTTTTAGTCCTAATTTCCCCATACACTTTATATGATGTAGTTAACCACATCATATACTCCCCCTCTCAAATATATATAATTATAAAAAAAGGCCTAAATTATAAACAGACAACATTATAATATCTGTTTAATAAATACAGGCCGGTTGCACCACTAACTCAAAGCTTTCATGGTGCCCATTTATAGAAAGCTCTTCATTGTTTCCATATAATTAAATTATAAGTAATATTAACCATGAATATTTTACCATATACGACTTTTATTTTCAACAATTTTTGCCATTTTGTTTGTATCAAGTTCTAGTGGTCAATTTTATTTTTTAAAATTTTTCCATTAAATTCAGTCAAAAACGGAATGATTATAAGACTAAAAAACTCTCTAGCTAAAGGTTTTATTTGCCTTTAACTAGGGAGTTAATTTCTATGCTACTGTATTTTCAGTTTCTTCTTTATTTGTCTTTTTAGCTATCATCGGTAGTATTAATCCTAGTCCTAATAATACGATTGGAGTTAATACATTAAGTGTTATTTGGAAGTACCATTCACTTGAGTAAGTTTTAACTCCCTTAGGGAACATACCCATTATACAAGCAAAGGCTGTAAATCCAAAGCACCATAATCCTGCTAGGAATCCAAATGTCTTGTTTTTAGTGAACTGATAAGTTGCCTGGAACTTACCTTCTTCAGCTTTCTTTAATGCCATGTAAGCAAAGAATACCCATAAGTATCTTAATGGCATAACTACCGCATTTAATCTTAATAGCCAGTTAAATAATGATGTCATATCACCTATTCCAAGTGCAGGCACTATTATAAGTGTTCCAACTAATATTGCAGTTAACTTATATCCGTTAACTGGTGTACCATTTTCATTAATCTTAGTTAATGACTTTGGTATGAATCTGTTATCAACGTCAGCCAATAAAACTTTTATTGGAGCATCTATTGAGAATGCTAAAGCTGAAATTTGTGCTAGTGTGTTTGCAATTGCATATATTATTAAGAAAAAGTTTCCTAATCCATAGTATTGTCCTAATTTCTGGAATGAATAGTATGCACCATTCATCATTAAGTCTTTTGGAATATTGTTTGGATCAAACATCATTCCCATTGCAAAGGAACCAAGTAATGCTGTTACAGCAACCATTACTGCAAGAGCTATCATTCCCTTAGGGAAGTCCTTTGAAGGATTTTTCATATTGTTTACATATGGTGATATCTTTTCACATCCACCAACTGCGAACACCAATATTGCTAAAGTTGTTAAGTAATCAAAGTTAAAATCTGGCATTAATGCCTTCATGCTGAAATCAATGCTATATGTATGAGCAGTAGTTATAGCTGGTGCTGCTATAGCTAATATTACGTAAAGAATTGACATAACAAACATTGACGTACCTGCTATAGTACCAATTCTCTTTATTGAATTTACACCCTTTGATGATATCCATAAAAATAATAAGAAAATTACTAAACACATTGACTGTAGGATCATTGGATTCATATTTTTAACCATAGACCCATTTTGATTAACAGCCCATCCTAAAGCTATTAATACTCCCTGTGGCTTTTGAGCTAAGTAAGGAACGTGAACTACCCAGTATGTCCAACCAGCTAAGAAAGCTAATTTTGTACCAGATGTTGTTTTAATCCATGAACTTACTCCGCCTTTACTATCTTTAAAAGTTGATCCCATTTCCCCTACCATTAATGCATATGGTACGAAATATAATGAGAACATTAATATCCATGAAACAACTACCTTCATACCTTGGCTTGCGAAACCGTTTACTACATTTCCGAATCCCCAAACACTTACAAAAGCCATCAAGGCAAGGTTGTTCCAACCTAATTTCTTGTTGTTGCTCTCCATTCTTTTTTTTCCTCCTTAAATGCAATTCAAATAACTCCAAAATGAATTATTTAAATCATTTTATTGTTACATATAATATCATGGATTTAATTGGTTGACAACGACATTTTTGAAGGGTTTTTGTATGTATTATCCTCTGATTATCCATTTCCGACTGGATGTTAGTGTAAAATTTCAATATTTAATATGTAAACTTTTTGTTGCAAATTTATTAATTTAATTCTAATAATTGTACTGATTAGAATTAAATTTAAATTTATGCTTATTAAATCATAAATTTAATAATTAAATGTATATTATTTATTAAAATATAAAATTAAATTATTTTTGTAATATTCTAAAAATAGTTTAAATGTTTTATTTCTATATCATTTTTTGTAATATTGCGTGTTTTTCATTTCTTCTTCATAGAAGTATTCTTTTTGTTTCTTTCAGAACATCTAGTATTTTTTATCACGTCAAAAAAAGTAATCACATCTTTAAGTAATTACTCTATTATAAATTATATTAAAATTCTAAATAGCTTTCAGTACATTTTCTTGCATCTTCTCTAAATATACACAAAGATCTTTAAAATCCTTTAATCAATGAATCTTTGCCAGTTCTCTTAAATCTATAATGATGCCTGTACTTTTTTGTTTTATAAATTCCATATCATAAATCTCAGCTCCTTACATATTATATTCAGCTAAAACATCTGGACATAAATTAAATTTTATTTAAGTATCCATCGTATAGCTCTAGGAGCATTTATTACTATTGTTAATATGAAAGGAAGCAGCATTGCAGTTGCTATAATAGCCCATACTATGTTTATTGTTACTTTTTTCAAACCCCATTCCTCTCTTCTGCCAATTTTATTTTATTTGCTGCTTCTATAATATATTGAAATTATTTACAATATATAAATTTACTGTAAAATTTCTATTACTTTCTTTGATTCTTAGGTTTAGTGGAGCACTTTTTTATGACCTTTTCTTTAATTTCTATAATAAATTATTTATTTCCCAACCTTATCACCTATATTTACCAGAATAATAATACTAATTTAGCACATTCTATTTTTATAAAGGCTGTATCATTGAATGCATATCTTTTAATAGTAATATTCGCTGTCAATAAACAGTTTTAATATTGCCTTGATATTGATACAGTTGATACAATCTTTATGCCAGGGATGAAAATCCCTGGTTTTTTAGTTACTAGCATATATCTTCTACATTCATTCGAAAATAAACACTTATAGCACTATCTAATATAACTTTATTATCAAATGAAAAGACACTAGTATTTCTACTAATGCCTTTGTCGAATATATTTAATTGTAAGGTTGGTAATTAGCTATAATTTTTATATTTTAATGCTTAGCTTTGCCCTCACATTTATAGTAACATCAAATTGTATAATATGAGTTATCTTCATGTTAAGACTTTGTAAAAAATAAGCACCAGTATTTCTACCAGTGCTTTATAAAATATGTATTTTAAAGGGGACCATTAATGTTTCCTATAAGTTTGGGTAACTTAGGATAACTATTATTATAAATACTAATTGTTACATGAATATGTCATTACTGTTAAATAATCATATACTTTTTTAACAACTTGTAAATAATAAGCACTTAGATTTCTTTAAGTGCTTTACTGTTGCCACACAGTTGTAGTCCCTGCTGTGTAACACAACTTCTACGATATTATTTTAACACAGTTTTCTAAGCTTTTCCTTCGGCATTTTTATTTAGACAGTTCATTAGCTTCATGTAATCTATCATATATAGCACTCAGTTCTTCAGTTCCACTCAGGTCTAATATTGATGCCATAGAAACTGTAGATATAATAACTTTTTTATTACCTCAATGTCCTTTATTCTGTATCTAAATTTATCTACATTTTTAATTATAGTTTTTCAAGTGTAACATTATGGTTAAGATAATCATATATTATTTATGTATAAATTAACTTGGAGGAATTTCAATGCCACAACATTCTCACAGTTATTCAGGTACAACAACATATAATCAAGGTCATATTCACCATTACGGAGGAATCACTTCTAAGGCACCAACTGGAGTACCTCATGATCACGGTATGAGGGGTATTACAACTTTTAATGATGGTCATGAACACAGATATGTTACTGAAACAAGTCCTGCAATAGATCTACCAGATGGACGTCATTATCATTCCTTTAGAACCAGAGTAGAATTTGAAGATGGCCACATTCACTATATGAGTGGCTATACAAGCGCTGATTAATTTAAGAGAATATTTATATTACTACTTCAAAGTAGCTGTCATATTTTATGGCAGTTACTTTTATAACCGTATATTCTCCCTTTTTCTATAAATACTTTGCAAAGCTAATATATCCATCACATTTTTTTTAATTTAGTAACCTTTTTTTAACTTCTGCATATTATATATTGTGTGTAAAAATTTTATGGAGGCTTATTAATGTATAGAAACGAAAATCAGGACTTTGAACAGGATCTTAATCAAAATTTAGATGATGCTCGTCACCACCATCATCATCACCATCATGGACATCACCATCATCATGGATATTATGATTTTGGAATGTGTTGTCCTATGATGTATGGATCTCAAATGATGCCTTATCAAATGTATCCATCACAGGTTTCGCCTGCTCAAACGATGCCTACTCAGACAATGCCATATAGCATGGACCATAAAGGAAAATGCGGATGTGGAGATCATATGATGTATAGAGATGATAACATCAATGATGATAACGCAAATGACTATAACATTAATGGCGATGAATTCAGGCAATATTATCCAAGACCTTACTATCCAAGACCTTACTATCCAAGACCTTACTATCCAAGACCTTATTATCAGCGTCCTTACTATTATCCATACTATCCATATTACCCATACTATCCATATTATCCATATTATCCTCACTATCATAGACAAAATTAATAATAAATATATACCTAAATCAATTAAACATAACTGCAGCTTACGCTGCGGTTTGTTTTTTATCTAATTTCTTTAAAAATAATAAGTGCTGACATCTCTGCCAGCACTATAAACATGAGGTAATTAATGTATTTTATCCTAATTAATTTCATTATATGATTAATTTATTATAATGTTACATTTCAATAAAAAATAAACACCAGTATTTCTACCAGTGCTTTACTGTTACCACACAATTGTAATCCCTGCTGTGTGACACAACTTCTATGATATTATTCTAACACAATTTTTTAAGCTTTTCCTTCGGTATTTTTATTCAGACATTTCATTGGTTTCATCTAATTTATCATATATAGCACTCAGTTCTTCAGTTCCGTTCAAGTCTAATATTGATGCCATAGAAACTGTAGATATGATAGCTTTTTTTAATAATTTTATTTCTTTTTCTGATAAATCTATCTGCAATGTTACCATCTCCATATTAATAATTATTAATGCCACTTAAAATATACTATACCATTAAAATCGTTAAATATTCTCTATCGAATATTTTTATATAATAATTTAGATATATCAACATTTATAGACTATATGTCTTTATAAGTATTTACATGTAAAAATAACCCAATAATGAAGAATATTCCTACTTTGTAATATAACCAAAGAACCTGGATCTCTAGTAGATTTAGGTTCTTTATCTATTATGATAAAATTGTATAATTTTACATATATAATATAAATATATGTAAAATTATAAACTAATATGTACTTTTATATAAACATTTTTCGAATATAGTCGAAAATTAATTATATTTATTTTTAGGAGGCATTATTTTTATGAAATGGTTTAATAATTTTAAAATCGCTAAAAAATTAATATCCACTTTTACTTTAATTGCATTATTTATAGGCATAGTAGGCTTTATAGGTATGTATAATATGTCAAGAATAAATTCAAATTCTGTTTCTATGTATAAAGTAGATTTGATGGGTATAAAAACTATAGGAGAAATAAAGCAAAACATTTTGCAAATTCATACAGATATGTTGTCATTAGTATACGAGAAAGATAGGAATAAAGTTCAAAATCTTGAAAACGAAATCAATCAACTAAAAGATAAAAATGATAAACTTCTTTCCGATTACCAAAGTACAATTACAACAGAGCAGGATAGAGAAATGTATTCACAATTTACTAAACTCCTTCAGGATTATAGAATATCAAGGGAAGATGTTGTAAAATCAGTAAAAGCTAGCAATTATGATGAGGCTCTAGCTGCCTTTCATAAAGCCGATGTAACAAGAGTTAAGATGTCTGAAGTTCTAAATAAATATGTTGACTTTAATATGGATTTAGCTCAAAAAGATTATGAGAAAAACAACTCCATATATAGAACATCTCTTATCACTGTGATCGGCGTAATTATATTTGGCTTATTTACAGCAATTGTGCTAGGATTTACAATTGCTTCTATAATCTCAAAACAGTTGAAACAGGTAGTAGTATTTGCTAAAGCTCTTGGATCAGGTGATTTAACTCAAACAATACATATTGATTCTAAAGATGAAATAGGAGACCTCGCTAAATCATTAAACAGTGCAAGTAACAATGTGAGAGATTTGATTTCCGATATAATTATCAACGCTAGCGATATAAGTGCTGCAAGTGAAGAATTATCAGCTACAACTGAAGAAATTTCAGCAAATATGGAAGCAGTAAATGAATCAACAGAACAAATAGTAAAAGGCACGCAAGATTTAAGCGCTGTCACAGAAGAAATCAGTGCTTCAACAGAAGAGATAAACTCAACAACAGGTGACCTTGCAAGCAAATCAACGAATTCAGCTATTTCAGTAAGAGAGATTAGAAAACGTGCTATTGACATAAAAGCTAGAGCAGAAAAAGAAATAGATATTGGAAATAAAACCTATAACGAAAAACACGCCAATATTATAAGAGCTATAGAAGAAGGTAAAATAGTTGAAGAAATAAAAGTAATGGCAGATACCATAGCAAATATATCAAAACAAACTAATCTTCTGGCTTTAAATGCAGCAATAGAAGCTGCCAGAGCTGGTGAACAGGGTAAAGGATTTGCCGTAGTAGCAGATGAAGTTAGAAAACTTGCTGAGCAATCATCTTATGCTGTTACACAAATTCAAGACATGGTTAAACAGGTTAAATTAGCCTTTGACAACTTATCAGATAGTGGAACTCAAATACTTGCTTATATCACAAATAATGTAAAGCCAAGTTATGAATTATTATTAAAAACAGGAATCCAGTATGAAAATGATTCGGAATTTATTAGCAATATGTCTGAAGACATAGCATCAGCAGCAACACAAATTAGCGAAACAATAAAACAAGTGTCTAGCGGCATTCAAAGTGTGTCATCAGTATCAGAAGAATCTGTATTTAGCTCTGAAGAAATATCAAATAGTATAAATGAGATAACAATGGCTGTTGATGAAGTATCAAAATCTGCCCAAGCACAAGCTGAACTTGCACAGAATCTTAACAATATGATACAAAAATTTAAGGTTTAAATATCAACGTTTATAGATTTTAATAGATTTAAAAGCACTCATGAATATTCAAGAGTGCTTTTTACTATTTGCAACACTATTTAATTTCTTTTATTTAATCTTTATATTTTATACAGTATCCATTTACATGTACTTAACTCGTATTTAATTTCAAATA
The DNA here is from genome assembly GCF_055391695.1 of Clostridium nitrophenolicum. Taxonomy (NCBI): domain Bacteria; kingdom Bacillati; phylum Bacillota; class Clostridia; order Eubacteriales; family Clostridiaceae; genus Clostridium; species Clostridium nitrophenolicum. Next base: position 2,001,802 of record NZ_AP042469.1, on the reverse strand, counting down.
ACTTTTGTGTTCCATTAATACATCCTTTGCAGTTAAAAATAATCATATGATTGCCTGCTAACTTCTCTTTATCTCTAGTAATAATCTTATCTATTTTTATAATAATAGACTCATCTTCTTCCCCATCTAACCTAAATCTTACCGGATTTGGTACCCCGTTTTTATCGAACCATGCTACCATATCTATTGATCTTGCAACTACTTTCATATACTATCTCCTTATAAAATACTTGACATAATAGGATAGTCTTCGGATTCTATACCACCAGTAGTAGGATGAATCCCTGAGTGTAAAAAGGTACCTCTTATAACAGAGTTATTACCATACTTTAAACGAATAGAATCCATAGCCTTATCAATAGACCTATTCTTTTCTAAATTAGGATCGTCAAAAATAGATGACTGGCAAAAATCATTGCTGCACAGCTCACCAACTGATACTCCTAAACTTCTTAAAGGTCTATATTTCCAACACTCATCAAATAATTGGAAACATATTCTCGAAACTATTTTAGTAGAATCTGTTGGACAATATAACTTTATTTGATGTGAGTAGCTTACGAAGTCAGCATCTCTAAGATATATAGCAACTAACTTACAGCAGTTTTGTGATTTTCTAAGTCGCATTCCTACTGTTTCAGCAAGGGATAGTAGAATTTTATGTGCAGTTTCTTTATCTTTCACATCAAAAGGCAATGTGGTTGAATTACCTATACTCTTTGTTTCGACTCTGTTACTTTTTCTCACTTCACTGTTATCTATGCCATTTGCATAATTCCAGATCATAACTCCATGGCTTTTAAATATATTCTTTATAATATTTAAATCGTAGTTTGCTAAATCACCTATTGTGAAAATATTTAGCTTATTCAACTTAGGAAGCGTAGCTCTGCCAACAAAAAACAAATCTTCAACAGGAAGAGGCCACATTTTACTTTTTATTTCTTCTGGAAATAGTGTGTGAACTTTATCTGGCTTTTTAAAATCTGATGCCATTTTCGCAAGTAGTTTGTTATTAGAGATACCTATATTTACAGTAAATCCAAGTTCTCTTTTAACACGTTCTCTTATACTATTAGCTAGTTTTATAATATCAGGATATATATGTTCCATATTAGTAAAATCTAAAAAGCATTCATCAACAGAATATCTTTGTACTACCGGAGTATAATCCTTTAATATTTCCACCAATGAATCGCTACAATGCAGATATAGATTGTGGCGTGGTGGAACTACAACTAATTCAGGACATTTCTGTCTTGCTGTAAACAAAGGTTCACCAGTTTTAATGCTAAACTTTTTAGCAGGGATAGATTGCGCTAACACAATTCCGTGTCTACTTTCTTCATTTCCACCTACTACAGAGGAAATTTCTCTTAAATCAATTTTTTCTCCTTGCTGTAATCTATACGCTGCTTCCCATGATAAGAATGCAGAATTTACATCGATATGGAATATAATTCTTTTGCTATCATTCATAAGTATCACCCTGAATCTATTATTTGTACATATACTCCATTATATACGAACATATGTTTGTAGTCAATCCAATTATTGGTTAAAAATCCATGAGTTTTAGCATTTTTATTCTTAGTCTAAGTTCTTATGTCACTCATACTACAGTATCATCATCTCACTTATTGTTTGTTTTTGAAATGAAAAAGAGCCCGATTAAGGCTCTACATAAACAAAACTATTAATATACCCATAATAATAATTGCAAATACAGTTAACGCTATAGTCTCTGCATTACTTTCTGACGAAGTATCATTATCCTCTTCCAACACTTCAATTGATTGATCAATATTTTCATCTTTATTTGATTGTTCTTGAGATGTTAAGTCTGTCATTTATCTACACCTCCACAATTAACTTTGTACCTAAATTAAAATCCTTATTATAATGGATTTGCATATAGGGGTATGTGATCCAAGGTGCCTATTGATTTAATTAAAACCAACCACTAACAAAACTTATTATCTAATAATATTATATTATATTTTTTAAATATTGTTAATATTCATTTTATTAACTTTATAGCTATCATTATTTCAGTTTCATTTTTCTCATTAATATCTCACAAAATAATAAGCACCAGTAGTCCTACCAGTGCCTATATGAATATATTATTGAATAAAAAGGGATTTTGGCTATTTCCTCTAAGCTTTATTAACTTAGGACAATTTCTATTATAAATGTCTAATGTTACATTATTGTGACAATTTTATTACATTCCTAATTTATTTTAAAATAAATTAGCACTCAGATTTCTCCAAGTGCTTTACTGATGTCACACAGTTGTAATCTCTGCTGTTTGACCATTTCATTTAATAGCCATATCTCGCTTTACATTCATTATATAGTAAATAAAATTGGACTAAGTCTGAATTATGTCTCAAATTTTTTGATTACCAATCTGAGTATCCTGAATCTGATGATCCACTATCCCATGATCCAGAGTCGCTAGATGATCCCCAATCAGAACTTCCACTTGATAGTCCCCAATCTCCACTACTTAATTTATTTTCGTCATCATCATTACTTGTATAGCTAGGTGTTGTATCTAAGTGCCTATCATCTATAATTCTATTTTCATCGTAATGAGAATGATGCTCATGATGATTATGTAGCATTTCATTTACTAACATTCCCTCTACAAAGCCATTCATATTATTACCGTTATTTATTACTGTTGTATTATGCACCACCCGTGAACTTGGGTCACTATAACTAGCATGTCTCGGTTCTTCATCGTATGAATATGTAGATGAACTATTTGACTTATAAGTATTTTCTCCCATATTAGCTGATTTGAACTTATTACTAGAAGAATCATTTAAATCATGTCTTCTAGCAAATTCTCTAACCCTTTTATCAGATTTACGTCTAATATAATATATAAACCCTACCACAGCTATAACTAAGACTATTGCTAATATTATTGATGAAGCATGACTTTTTTTAGGTTCTACTGTTTTACTGTATCCATCATTTTTGACAACAGCCTTGCCAGTCTTAACAGCTTTTGTTGTTATGTCTTGATCTATGGCTTCACCTACTTTTAAAATACCTGTATTAAAGTCATTACTCTTAAAATAACTATTAGGTAAATTTGCTATTCTATCTAACTCTGCCCGACTAAATACATCATTTAACCCTTTGCCAACTATAAATTTATTCTTATGTTCTTTTACAGCAACCACAAAAATAGCATACTTATCCGTAGATGTCCCTTTATTAGCTATTTCTATGGCCATATCATCTATGTTTTTACCATTTAAGGACTTAAGTATATATATTTTTACCTGCGCTTTTGTATTTTTTTCTAACTCAGCAAAGTTATCGTTAACTTTACTTATAACATTGGAACTTAATACATTTGCTTCATCATTTACATAGTTCCCTGCAGCAACTACATTAAAAGATGATAATACCAATACTATAAATAATATAATTCTTGTTAAAATTGGATTGGTTTTTATTTTCATTTTTCTTCCTCCGTACGTCCATTCTATAGATCTTTTAGTGTAAATAGATTAGATTGCATATCCTGAATTTGTTCTTCTATTTGTCTTATTCTAGAATCAGTCTTTAATATTCTTCTCTTTTTAAATAATTACATTATATTGCTCCCTACACTCTTCAGGAAATTTGATGCCTATTCGTTCCTCTTCATCTTTATGATTCTCGTAACAATATATAGAATATCTTCGTGCATCTCTTAATGCTTGTAATAATTTTAATATTTCAACATTGTCAAGTTTTAAATTTAAAATATACACCCAATTTACAAGATTTATGAATTACCTTTTTAATTTTCACTATATATATTCTTTATAGTAATATGCTATCTATTGTAAAAAAAGCCCCTAAGGGCTTAATTACTTTATATTATATTGTTTTTAGTTAAGAGTAACAATAACTTGGCCACCTGTAAGCAATGAGCTGTCAAACACTAACTCTAATCCTGTTTTTCCCTTAGGCACTTCAACTACATAAACTCCACTTAGCTTTCTTCCAACTCCAATTGTGCCATCTAATTGACCAGCATTAGCTGCTGTTTGTCCCATTAAAGAATATTCGCAAGCTCTACCATCTTTATCTACTACCTTAAACATTACTAATGAAGATACTGTTTTTTCTTCTTTTGATATATTTTCTACAGTACAATCTATGGCTATAAATTCATTTCCATCTTTAGGGGCAGCGAACTCATTGCCGCTAACAGGATATACTTTATTAACAGTTATTTTATAGTCTTTTAATTGTACTACATCTCCAACCTTAAATGTTTTAGGTTCATTCTTTTTAGTATCCTCAGATGCTGGTTTACTGCTTGTACTAGTGTTTTCTGCTACTTTAGTAGGCTGGTCTTGCTTAGAACTACAACCTCCAATAATTCCTAGCATTGCAACTACTAACAATACACTTACTATTTTAGTTTTCATGAAAAAGTTTCTTTGGCCCTTTCCACAGTGAATGCACTTGCTTACTCCTTTAACAATTTCCTTACCGCAAACCTTACAATTTGTCATTTTATCCATAAGTAATTCCCCCTTATAAGTATGTAAAATTCGAATTAATTATATCAAAATTTTATGTTTTTTGCAAATATGAGGAAAATACCATAATCAATCTCAATTTTTGAAAAATATACAGCATAAATCTATTTAATTTTTACGCAGTTATATTATAATTTAACTGTAACACTGACATTTAAATTTAAATCACTTAAAGCTAAAAATAATAATTTATCAGAAGAAAAGAATAAGCAGCTAAAATTAGGCCAGTAATTGATTTAAATCAACCACTAGCCTTTTTACCTTAAATATTCCCCAACATAATTTAATATGCTAATTACTTCATTGTTTCTGCTATCTTATTTATAATATCCACTCTTTCAGGACCTAGAACTCCAGATAACTTTGTTGGCATAAATCCATTTTTATAAACTCTATCTCCATTAGCATTTATTATAGCTACAACTGTTTTCTCTAGTTCCTCATAACTTAGTAAGCCCTCTAGATATGTATCAACTAAATCTCTCAATTTACTTGCTAATTCTTTTGGGTTTTTGTAACTTGCTCTCATTTTTAATGTACTCCTTTAATTTCTTTTCTTAAGATTTTTAATATTTATATATGTACTAATTATTACAGCTATTATAGCTACAGCATTGATTATTATGCCAAAAATACTCAATTTACCACCTGTAATTACAAAGCCATAAACTATAAAAGCCATAACTACAATATTTATTATTATTGAAACTACATCCCTCATAAAAACTTCTCCTAACTTTAAGTTCATATATTTAGTTTTTACATTAGTACTACTTTTCTAAACACTCTTTCCTGAGTAATTATAACCTATATTCAACAAAATAAAAAGAACCATAGGTAGATTAATGATTAAAAATCCACTTACAGCTCTTTCATAGTAGAAAATTTTTTAAAGTGGAATATAATATTATTGATTAGTATTAATATGGAGTGTATATACATTGAACTATGTAAAAAGTACTAGATCTAGTGAAGCTAATCTTAATGAAAAATATTTCAGACCTTCACCGCTACCAGCTTTAAATAATAAAAATTTTAATTTTGATTTTTTTGATAAATATTCAAGTGGAAACTACAATAAAATTATTTTACCTGATTGGCTATTTACTTCTCCTGAAGATACAATCATAAATTATTTTAGCATATTAAGAGAGGCAGAAAGTATATCAACAGGAGGCTGCGGCACAATCGGACTTGTTAAACTTCCATATCCTATTTCATACAACTTTTTTACTTCAAAATATCAAAGTAATGTAGATTATAAAACTTATTTAAATTTCTTCAAAGATATAGGACACATTAACTTAATTAAGCTTAATAATGTAACTGATGAAAATACTCCAAAGGGAACTTACAAATATTTTATTGAAATAGAAACAATAGAGCCCTCTATAAAAGGTAATACAAGTTTTGCATATTATTATGGGTTTGTATATATAGAGGAGGAAGATGGGAAATATAAAATTTCTGATATAGACTTAAGAGGCGAAGATTTTCTATGTGCGGCTTATCACGGATGGAGACATAATGCGGAATTTTATGTAGATACAGTTTATGGAGACTGGTGTAAGCTTCTTAAAAAAAGATATCCAACTGAACAAAAAGGCTACATTAAAAATATCTATATAACTGGTAATGATGGACATGAATATAAATTTCAATTCTTTCAGCTTACAAATGGAACTGATATAGAAATTTATCAGTTTATTAAAGATACCAATAACGAATGGAAGCCTATAATCATAGACGTAGATAAATGTATACAACGGTGGAGATGCCCTTATTCCTTGTATCCAATGTATCTTTTGTTATAAAAAAATTGCACTTACTTAAAAGTAAGTGCAAAGATAAAGGATTAAATATATTTAAATTAACACCATTGTATAAAAATAAAAGGAACTTCTTACGAAGTTCCTAATAAACAAGTTATAAAAACACATACGATGTTATATTTAGAATAATATTATTATAAATATAACATAATCCCTATGCATTTTCTTTCCCTCCGAAAGATTGCAATTAAAAGTAAAAGGCAGGTCTCCTGACTCACGGGTCGTTCTCCTTCTTCCTTCCCAGATAAATCCAGTGGATATAGAATTCGTCTCCGTATACAGTAGCGGGGGCTGTAGTGGATTTTCACCACTTTCCCTTTTAAACATTATAAAAGTACCTAAAACTTTATATTAAATTTTCTTTTTAACACATTATTTATTATATCATATCATTTTTTATATTACCATATTCTTATAATAATTTTTACAAATAATTTTAAATATACTAATAAAAACTACAAAAGAAAATTTTTATCTAATCATAAAAAATCCCCTACTGTTTTGTTATAGCAAGGGAGTATAATCAAAGTTTTCATTTAGAAAACCTATAAAATTCCTTAACAAAAGCTTTTTCATAATAGAATTCATGTTCATAGTAACACTTCTTCATCTTCTCCATAGTATATAGCGAGTATAATCAGTTACCTGAAAATCGGACAAGTATAATATATGCTGATTTGACTCAATAATAAAAAATAATTGCAAAGGAGAAATGTAATATGTCATATAATAACAATCTAAATGAGAAATATAATACTCTATGTCATGATCCATCTGTTACCTTAGGCGCTCAATGTATAGTTCAAATTGGCACACGATTCTTTTTTCTTGTAGAAATAGAAACACCAATTGAACGTGTTATTGTTATAGAAATTACAGCTGCTCAATTTGCTGCACTAAGAGCTGCAGGAGTACCTGTTTGTCCTATATTAACTTCTGTTCCTACTGCTGTGGCTGGAACAACTGTAGAGCTTAGATGTACCTTTATAGTTGGTGACGAAGCTTTTATCGTTTTTGAAATAGAAAATGCTAGAGAAAGACTAGTAATAGTAAGAAGTCCTCTTTGCACAATAATCTAGTAACACTTTTGCCAGGTAGTCATGTACTACCTGGTTTATTATATTACTCTGTTTATTACTTATCCGAATAAAAAAACTTGCGTATCTTAAAGTTTCATAAGCATTAGCAATGTATTTGCAGCATGCGGCATCAAGTAAGTCTTAATTTTTTCTCCCTTTTCTTTATATACTATATCCAAAGCGTCCTCTATAGTTTTTACCACAGTGATATTAGAATTTTTAACTAATTCCTGAGATCACCAATCTTCCTTTAAAAGATTAACCCAACCCTTACTCGATTACCAAATGTTTGACATTAAATTTGTTGCTATTAGTATATGGTGTAATTATTATTTTGATATAAGAATATGCATATTTTCACAGCAATATATTCTGAGGTGTAGGTTAATTTGGATATTTTTAACCCTATATAGAGAAATCAACCAGAAAGTTAACTTATACAAGGGTATATGTTTCAAAAGCTGAAGGTAGATTTAAAAACTTTTGTCATAATAGAATTCATGTTCATAGTAACACTTCTTCATCTTCTCCATAGTATATAGCGAGGATAATCAGTTACCTGAAAATCGGACAAGTATAATATATGCTGATTTGACTCAATAATAAAAAATAATTACAAAGGAGGAATATAATATGTCATGTAATATGCCATGTAACCATAATCAAGCTGTTACCTTAGGTGCTCAATGTATAGTTCAAATTGGCACACGATTCTTTTTTCTTGTAGAAATAGAAACACCAATTGAACGTGTTATTGTTATAGAAATTACAGCTGCTCAATTTGCTGCACTAAGAGCTGCAGGAGTATGTATTTGTCCTATATTAACTGCTGTTCCTACTGCTGTGGCTGGAACAACTGTAGAACTTCAATGCACCTTTATAGTTGGTGACGAAGCTTTTATCGTTTTTGAAATAGAAAACGCTAGAGAAAGACTAGTATTAGTAAGAAGTCCTCTTTGCACAATAATCTAGTGAAACTTTTGCCAGGTAGTCATGTACTACCTGGTTTATTATATTACTCTGTTATACTTATCTTTGTCCAATAATAACAAACATTTCATTGTTATCAATTTGGTTGATTGTCGTTATCCCAATCTGTTGAAAGTAACTTTTTATCTTCTCCATATTCGGTAGATTATCTTCTGCCACTACTTCTGACACATTCTTATGAAGGTTATTTATTGCATCTCTGCTTTGTGAATGGCATATAATGAACTTACCTCCAGTTTTTAAAAGTCTGTTTATGGTCTTAATCATTGTTAACTTATCTTCAAAGTGTGGAAAAACAGAATAACATATAATATAATCAAAACTCTCTTTTGGTAAATCTACCTTTAAAATATCGTCACATACAAATGAAACATTCTCAAAGTTATATTTACTTTGTGCTACTTCCAGCATTTTATCAGCAATATCAATTGCTATAACTTTACCGTCCTTACCTACATAGTTAGAAAGATAAGGAACTAAAACTCCTGTACCCGTACAACAATAGAGGATACAATTCTGCCTGCTATCATGCTGTATTTTGCATTTAAAAATACTCAAGTGCAGGAGGGCTGCTCTTAAGTATTTTTATTTTAGGGATTAGGCTTTAATATTAAAATTTACTTCAAAACTACATTTATTTATAAAGCAATTTGCATGCCAGTATCAGAATTCTTGATATCTGTATTAAGACTCGTGAATTTTATCAATTTGAAAATACATTCAGTCTCAATTCGATAAAAATGTATAAATCCATTTCATTTTGATACCACTTAAGTAAATTGCCCCAAATAGTCAATTAAGTATAAAAATAGAGCACACCTCTTGGTAAGCTCTATTTTTATCTTAAAGTTAAATTCAATTTACTCGAAAGGATATTTTATTCCCCATTGACCTCTAACTTCATCCATTATGTTCATTACATCAATAGACAATCCTAAGGTATCCTTATTATTTTTATTTAGCACATAGTTATTCATATCTTCAACCTCATAAATTAGTGCTTTTGAAGTTTCACCAACCTCTATAACTTCCACTTTTCCATCTGGATAAGTTATAGTAGCTTTATCTGCTCTTGGGAAATTATCTACAGTTATATACCCTAACTCTCCTGCTACAACGCCCTTCTTAGGTTGTTTAGCTCTCATTGTCAAAGAAATTACTGCCATTTCGTTATCAGAATTCTTAAGTATTATACCTGATTGCTCGTCCACACCAGTTTCAAATTTCTTTACTGTTGTTAAAACTTCCTGCGGTTGACTTGATAGAAAATATCTAGTAAAGGATAGCGCATATGTGCCAATATCAAGAAGTGCACCACCAGCTAAATCCTTACTAAAAAACCTATTATTAACGTCATATTCTTTAAGACTTCCAAAAGATACTTGAATCATTTTAATCTTTCCAAGTTTTCCTGAGTCAACAATTTCACGTAATCTTTTATATAATGGCATATGATAAATGGTCATGGCCTCTGCAACCATCAAACCTTTATTTTCTGCTAAATCAGCTATTTCTCTTAATTGTTTGCTATTTACGGTTATTGCTTTTTCACAAAGCACATGCTTGTTGTTTTTAAGGCTTTCTATTATATATTCATAATGATTACAGTGAGGAGTTGATATATACACTATGTCAATTTCATCATCTCTTAACATTTCCTCGTAGTTATCGTAAATCTTTTGCACATTATAATTATTTGCAAACTGTTTTGCCTTTTCAAGAGTTCGTGACCCTACAGCATATATACTTCCGTTAACCTCAACAATAGCCTTTGCAAAGTCCGCTGCAATTGTACCTGGTCCTAATATTGCCCATTTTATTTTATCCATATTTTCACCTCATACTTTAATAGTTCTGCTCTTATAAATTATTGTAATACTACTGCTAACAGCTATCAATACCTTGTACCCTTGTTGATAGCTTAAGTATAAATCTATATCAAATGATTTTAAAGCCAATGCTTAGTTTTAAGCATTAGCTTTAGTGTAAATAATATAATCAAAAGTAACAGATTTAATTAAGAATCCTACCGGTTCCAAAAACAAATAAACCTTATGATATTAAATAAAATTATAAACTAGTTTTAAAACCTTTTCCTTGAACCTCAGAAGCATCTAAAATAGATATGAATGCTTTACTATCTATTTTAGTAACAATATTTTTAAGTTCAGGTAATTGAGATAGGGGTATAATACAGTAAAGTATCTTCTTTTATCATGAATATAGATAATGTACTAATATATAATAACATAAATACTAAATAGTAGAGAAGAATAGCCAATGGAATAGTGGTACATTTTATATGAGAGAAAGGTAGTATATAGGATAACCTTATCCATTGTAGGAGAGTAATGTATAGGATATGAACAAACCCCTATGCGATGGTAACAAATAAGATAGCAATAACCATTATAGGAGGGCAATACAACCAATAGGTCAAAACAAAGAGGAGTATTCATTTGGACATAAAGAAAGAATTATCAATGTTTTAAACGCATATAAGTAGCGTATTTTATTAAAATTAGGTGCTGTTTAAGAATGTTGTTGATTTTAAAGCATATATTAAGGGAGCTTCAAATTTGAAGTTCCCTTAGATTCGTAATTTAAGAAAATTGCGTCTTAACTTCAACCACAAGTATTGCTTTTTTTCTTTACTTTAGCAAATATGCCATAGGGGTAAATCTAATACCATCTACAGTTTGCTCCTCATCTGTATCAAGAAAACCAAGACGATGATAAACTTCTATTGCATATGGAGATGAATTTACTGTAATCTTGTTAATATTATTCTGACTTTTACATATCTTTTCAACTGTTTCAAATAAACTTCTTGCTATACCTTGCCTATGGTACTCCTTATTTACAAATAACATGCATATATGATTAACTCCTCTTGTTGCAATTACACCTGTTAAATTATCATTATCTATACATCCCCAAAAGCACATTTCTCCTTTATCAAATTTTTCAATGATAGAATTGTATGATATAAATTTTCTGAACTCCTCAATGCCTTGTTTTGAGTAATCTGGTGCTTCAAATTCTTGAAATACTGTCCACACTAACTCAAGAGCATTTCTAATATGATTTTTCTCCAACTTTATAATTTCCACACAAACACACCTACCTAACAAAATATATCACTTCGCATTTTCTAACTATTATGTCTATATTATTTTGCAAATTGATTTTACTATTTGTTATGCCACTCAAAATTATACTAAATTTCTCTTTTCTCTTCTAATATCATCAGTTATTTTTATAATTATTGTAGCTAAAAAGGATGGCATTAAGTTCACAAATAGAATAATACATACAGTACGAGGAAAATTTTCGATTCCAAAACCTGTGTTAAAACCTTTATATATTATAATATTGAGTTGATTAGCAGTTATAAAAAGTATAGTATTTAATGCTCCAACAATACTTGGTAAATAAGAAATTTTTATATTTTTACTATATTGGTATATTATATAGAAACATATGAGATTGGATATACTTAACAATATTGAAATACCATTACGAATTATTTCAACAAATGTCCCTGAACCACTTGGTATTATCATTATAATATCAGCAAAATACATTAATAAAACTATAAATATCTCACAGAAAATAATCCTTCTGGCAAAATCTGTTCTGATATAAAAATGAGTCAAGGCTGTACATACCAAGGTTATCCCTGTATAAAAAATAAGCTCATCTAAACGGGGGATATATTCTATAATTTCTTTGCCAAAGATATATCGAAGCATATCAACTCCAGGACTTCCAGTTATAATAATCATAAAGAATGGTAATAGTCCAATAATAATCAAAAGTATGCTAAAAATACTTAGATTACTGTGTAGGGATGGCTCTTTTGTCTTATTATTTTTAGTACACTCTTTAAACCTATTCATTTAAATCACTCCTCGTATAAATTAAAAAATATTATATTTAATACATTCTACAGTTCAATTATGTGTTACATGTAAATTATACCATTATTCTCATGTTGTCATAACGTATTTTTATAATATAATGAGTGTTTTCTATTTTCTGCCACCGCATTGTTTAGTTGTCCAAAAGCCTTGTTTACATTTTCAAGTTAAGTAATTATGTCACCTTTATTTACCATTATGATTTTATATTACCATTTGATGGTATAAAAATAAAGATTAGGTTAAAATTATCAATACCTAATTTTAAAAAATATTGAAGAACTGAGAAAGGGATATATTATTTGTGGATAATCCAATAATACAACTCCAATTCTTGTAGTTCTTTTAAAAACATAACAATTTAGATTTATATCTATTTCTATAATATTTAGTTGATAATTTTCAATACCTAAGTAGTGAATATCTTTTTCAAGTTATATATCTTCCTATAATGAATATCATCATCTATGCTGTAATTATAAATGTATGTATTAGGATACATATTTTCTCTTATAATTCTCCCAACCTCAATACACACTCCAGCAGGTGCTGCTATAAACAAGTGTATATCGTTATATTTACTATATATACTATCTAGCCTATCCTTAACTATTTTTTTTATGTTTAATACATCAGCTCTGTAACTTAAATAGCTAAGCTTAGGTGTATCTACTTTAACTGATAACAAATCATATTTTTGACTCATCACCACTTTAATATCGTCTTCCTTTACATAGCCACTTACACTTATCGCTACAGCTAAATGTTTGCTATCATTTTCAACATAATTACAATCTAATTTGATGTTATCCTCTTTCTCATCAAATACCCACTCTTGTTCGTTTTCATTATACTGATATATCTTTATATTTGGATTATTATTTTGCATTAAGTAACCTAGTGCAACAAGCAAAGGTATAGGTGCTATAGGAAATATATGAATATTGTCACTATCAATATTGGCTATAATAGAATTATAAAAATTAATTAAGTCTCTCAAATAGTTCTTCCACTCTTCATCTGTATTAGGTCTTATATTTTTATGCCCATATTTATAGTCCGCAGTATTTTCAAGATTATATTTTGTTTTTATATTTGCATAATCAAGTGGTAGACCCATTATCTTAAAATCTATAATAGTATCTCTTTTCATTGATTTATTCTTGTTAAATCTCTCTCCTTCAATATAATACTTTCCATGTTTAGCTACATCTACAGAATAATCATAAATCCACTTTGAATATTCTGTAATCCAATTAAAAAATAAAAAATAGCTTTGATTATTATCACTATCAATGTTTCCTACTATAAAACCAGCTGGATATTCATCATATTCTGCTCTTGCTTGTTTACAAAAACACAATTCTATATTAATTCTTCTATCATGTTTTACAATAGCCTCATGACAGTGACCTCCCAAATACATATCAACACCTTTTGACTTAAATAAAGTTTTTAGGTTATTCCTAACTTCACTATTTAGATCCTCCAGTCTATGATGCCCAATTACTATATTAAAATCTTCTTTTTCTACACCGTCAAAGCATCTGAAAACGCTATTTAATCCAATATGAAGTTTGCCATCTTCTTTATTTGAATCATAACACATCCATGCTGTATTTAAATGTATTAAATTTGCACCGTCATCTATCTTCTCCACAAAATGAATTTTATCTTTAGGATACTCTCTATCTAAAATATTTCTATAAGTTTCAAAAAATCTGACTTGACCACCTATAAGCTTTTTAATTTTATCTTCCTCAATATCCTTATCTAAAATATTATTTTGCCAAAGTTCTTCAACTATATCTTTTCTATCTTTGGGAACATTCCTATCTAAATCATGATTTCCTGGAACAATGAAAACATTATTTTTAGATACGCCTGTTTTATCAATTATTTCTAAAATAAGATCCTCTGCAATATCATACCCAACATTTTTGTCACTTAAATCCCCTGTTATTATAATAAAATCGAATGAATCTTCTTTATTAAGTTCTTCAACTTCATCAATAAGTGACTCTCTCATAATTTTAGTTTTTATTTGATCACAGTATGAATGCAAGTCCGATAAATGAAGCCATCTATATTTCATTTTATTTCCTCCTCGTCTTAAATACATTTTCAATCGCTCAACAGTGCCTCTTCAAATTCTTTTGTTTTCATGTTTCCAGCCCATAACTTTATTCTATTAATTCCTACAATTATGAAATATGCATAATCGCTATCTCCTGGTTTATCATTTCTTAAGGTCCTTTTCCATGAGAAAATATCCACTATAGATGGAGTTGGATTTTCAGTTGGATGTGTATGCCAATTGCCTTTAAAATATAAGCATCTATTTTTAGCCTTGCATAGTAGTTCTTTATGCTTCTTATCTCTTCTTATAAAATAACATCTTAATTGTATGTCACTACTTCCGGGTTCTGTTATATCTATAATTCTTGTATTTCCATTTATATCTGTTCTACCTAATAATAGTCCTCCACTCTCTGGTACATTGCTAAATAATTGTTTATATCTATTTAACTTAACCACTACGTTTTTCTCTATCAGAATACTTATATTACCTACTTTAAATTCCAGATCCACAAATATCACACCCTTTACTTATGTAAGAATAACTTGCTATTACTTCCCCTCCACAGCTAATATAAGTACCACAATCATCATATTTATTCATTGTATTAACTGAAAATAATAAATTTTTATCACATTTAGTTCCTTGTAATATATTTAAAATCACCTCAACTATCATTGCTGTTCCTTTGAGCAGTACTATATTCCCATACTTATTAATAACACCACCACAACCAGTACCTGTCAACTCGTCATTATAATTATTACTGTTACTAAAATGAGCTTTATTATTTTTACTACCTTCGTATAAACAATTAAAGCAACCTTTGTTATTATAATCTACTAACAAAGCATGTACTCCCGCCCCTCTTGATTCGATCCATGTAAATAAAACTGATGTACTTATATTGTTATCTTTAAAATATTTATTTAGCTTTAGCATGTAGTCGGTTCCGCCAGTTGCAATAACAATTAAATCATACTGTAATAAATTGTATGTGTCGATACTACTAACGTCAAATTTTCCCTTCTTTAGATTAATATTTACTTCTGGAAAATTTGCCTGTAACTGAAATTTCATACCAACAACTTTACTGTAGTTTGCGTTCATAGCTCCAAGGTAATGCCTTGGTATATTTTCCATAAGCAAAGTATCTGAATCAACTATAGTAATATTTTTTACTCCTATTTTAGGCAACTCTGAAACTACATAACTTCCCAAAGAACCTACTCCTATAACGATGATATTTTTATCTGCAATACCATTCATTACACCGATTCTTTTAAATAAGTGATCCATATTACATCGTTCACTACTATAGTAGTGAACTGATGCAATATAATTAAGACTTTCATATAGCTTAAATATTTTATTGCGGTTAAAATTCAATCTTGCTACAAATGTAATTGGTACGACCCCAGGTATATACATTTCAAATACTACAAATAAATCTTCATTTTTAACAATTAACTGTTCTAAAATTTCTAAATTTTCTTCACTAATACAATTATTAAAAATCTCTTTAATGGTGTTAACATTCCATTTATGATTTTCAATTGGTGGCATAACTATGTTGCTGTTAATCAGTGGAATATATAATACTTGATAACTTTTTTCTGTATATTTATTAAAAAATGTTCCATTAAGCTTAATATCATCATCAATAAATGTTAACATATTTTTCTTTTCATATGACTTTAACATCTTTACTTTATTTGATGTATTAGCATATAATTGAATTTTATTTTTATTCTTTGAATTTGAATTCCAAAAGTACAAAAATTCTTTTCTGAACTCTCTTTTTTCCTCTTCCTCATTCATAGTAAGTAATCTTTTTATTCTAATAATAGTATAATCAATAATCTCTTTATAAGTTTTATTTCTAATACTTATGTCCTCTCTAACTGACAGACATAACAAAAAAAGTTCATTTTTTTTCACTTGCATATAATGAGGTTTAGGTGCTTCTTCAGTATTACATAATAATACTTTTGGAAGAGTATATTCATCTATCCAACAAAAAATCAAATTGTACAATTCACTATTCAATTTTAGAGTAAATTTAATAGAGCCATCTTCCCAAACTTCAACATTTGAAATGCATTCTATTGATTCTAAATAACTACTATATTTATTATGCAAAACTGTCTTCACTGTTTACCTCATCAGTTTCAGGAAGTGGAAATTTATCTCCAAATATTTTTACCATTATTTCTCCACCTTCTCTTTCTTTATCCGATTCTACAGCTTCTTTTAAATTACTTTCAAATGTTGTCCACCTAGTATAAAAAGTTTTAATATATGAATCAGAATTTCTCATTTTAAAGAAACAATCAGATCCTGGTTTCTTTGGCAATCTACATTCATTTAAGATTATAGATTCTTCTTCATTTTCATCTTTTGTTACAGTAAATATTACTTGAGTTATGTTTTTTACTGTTTCATATAATGAGTTTAAATCATTATATTCATCATCTATCTTGTAACTTTTAAAATTCTGACATACTAATATTGTTAAGGCTATACTTGGTGGGATTTGATGATCTCCCCTTGCAGTTCCATACTTCTCCGCCTTCCACCACTTTACATATCTAATAACACGTTTTTTTTGTTTTCTTTTTTCTTTTTCTTCATCTGTTAAATCCAAACCTTCTATTTGTAAATTATCCTTTTTGAAATACTCATTTAACCCCTCTGGATCAGCTTTCTCCCATTTCCTATCCTCTTCAGATGCTGTCTTCCTCCCTCTTGCAAGATAAAGAGTTCCGTTATCATTTGCATAAACAGGAAAATCAATGTGATATTTTTCCTCACCGGCTTTAGTATATTTAACTGTAACGCATGGCTCCTTTATTTCTGGTTGTCTATTAGTATTTTTTAAAGCATCTTGTGCTATTTTTTTTATTTCCACAGGATTATCATATTTACTGATATCCAAATTAATTATTGTTGCTACATCAATATCAAATGCTGTATTTCCATGATTGATAGTAGTTCCTATACAGTAACTTCCTTGATCTATAAATCTAACATCTGAAACCTTAAATTCTTCTTCAAACTTATCTTTAAATTTTTCTGGAAAAGAACTTGTAAAATCATCTTTCAATTTTTGCTTTTTATCTCTTATTTCCTTATTCCCATAGTATTTTACCTCATCATTATAAAAAGTTTTGAATTCCTTTTGCAAAATAGCCATTATCATTTTCCCCCTATTTTTAATTGTTATTAAACTTACTCCATTGACATTAATATCAACCACTAGCTAAATACATAAAAATTAAACTAAGCTATTCATTAAGAAATTATAATTTTCTATCAAACCAATTCTTGATGGTCAAACTATTATTAAATTCAGTCTAAATTATGTATTACAAACATCTTCTAATTTAGATATTACAATTACATTATTCTACAATTCATAATATTTTCCTCCAATTTTGTAAAAGTTTATTATGAAAAGTAATAAAAAACAAAACGCTCCAACCATAATTAAGATTTAGAGCGCTTATTGATCTTATAACTAAAAATTTGTATATAATTTATATACTCACTAAAATCTTATTAATATCTTCACTAACAGCTATACGTTCATTAAAAAAGATATAGCTTTATCCTGTTCTGTAAGCAAAACATCTTTAATAACTGCGTTTTTTATTAAATGTCTAAAAAAGTAGCCTATAACTTCAGATTCTCATATATTAAAGTAAATCAACTGGTAGTGTATTGTTTTGCTTTTCAGTGAATTTTTTCCCTCTTACACGATAATAACCGGGGCTTGTGGTTTCCTCATCAAAACTAGCGATCCAACCTTTCTCCTTAAAATAAATTAGTAGATTCTGATTTTCATCTGTGATAGGAACTTTAGGTCTTTTCCCTTCAAAAAGGCCTGCAAAATCAGTTAAATTAGCATCAGTCATGCATTTTTTTATTTTATCAACACTTAATAGATTTAAGTGATAATATAAGACTCTCTTTTTACAACTACTATCTACTTCAACATTAGACATTATTTCATATAAAAGATTATAAGAAAGTATTAGCTGGTTATCGTAAATTTCTTCAATATTCAAAATGCATAACTTTTGTATAGCATCTTTTATAACAGGAGAACTTTTTTCATATAATTTAATAAGATATTCTAAATCATTGTTATCAAACTTGTTCCTAATTATAAATAACTGCACTTCTTCAGAGTAATCATGATTAACTAAACTAATGGTATTAGGCGTTTTTTCAATTAAAGTGATTTTATGTTCATCAGCAATATTGCCCTCATCTAACAAGCTTAAAATCTCATCATGATTAGTTATCTCATCATCTAGGCAATTAATATATTCTTGAATATTGTTACATATAAAGTATATGAGCAAATTAGAGTAATTCGCTCTTACAAATTTAATGTTTTCTTTTGTCATACCGATAATCCCGAGTCGAATAATAATTTTCAACTTATCATCTTCGATATCTTCATATGTAAATTCATTTATTATATGCTGATAGCCTTTTAGAATCATTTCATATTTTTTGTTAGTTAAAGCTTTGTTCGTAATGATTTCAGCAAAGAATTTTAATATATCTTGTCCTTCAAATTCTTTTTCAATATCTTCATAGTTAAATATTATTGTACTAGGATTGTCATTTAAGAAATTTATAATTGTATCATCTATGGATGCTGCATACATAAAGTAATAAACTAGCACATTATGTGTAGAATATTCAATGATATTATTTCTTAATAATTCTTCCCAAAGACTATCTTTATCGCTTATATCGTTTATATCTGAAATAACTGTTGATAAGTTTTTAATATATAAAACTTTGTCATTGATTTCAATGTCATTATTATTTAAAATATTCAATACGTCACCCTTAGAGTCTATAATTCTACCATCTAAATTCTCAAGCAAGACTTTAATATATAAATTTATATTTTCCTCAATATAGAGTTTTAAAGGCTCATCAGGCTTAGAAGAAATAAGGGTATAATTTTTTCTTTTAAACTCATCGATATTAGAGAAATTATATATTTTCTCTAATACCAACTTAATCATAGAGAAATTTAAATCATATAAATTATTTTTGTAGACTTCATTAAATAATTCTTTATTTGATTTTTCATAATCAATATATTTAAATTCAATATTTAAGGCAATAAGCTTACTTATTATAAGATTAATATTGGGCTCAATAATATCAAGAAAGTCTGTCTTTGCAGAAAAGCAAAGAGTAATACAGTCATTAATGTTCATTCTTTGAATGTCTTCTACAGAAGAATAATAAAGTGTATAGATCATGTACTTTTTTCTTTGCTCTTCAGTAATATTTTGATCCAATAGCAAGTATATCCACAACTCTTGCCACGTAGCGTTTAGTTTTCTAACAAACTTTCCTACATTTGTAGCTTGTATTAGATACTCCCATACAAAATCAAAGCGTTGATTATCTTTAATTTGTTTTAATAGTGTACCTAAATAGCTGTGTTCATTTTCTAAAATATAATCTAATAAATCAAAGTTAAGTGTCTCTTCCTTTTCAAAATCACTAACTTTTAGTCGAGAAACAATTGCGGCTTTATCCTTTAACTTGTATTTACGATCTTTGGCTATTTCATCAGTAATGCTTCTCAAGAAAATCTTATCTGATCTAGTTAGGCTATTTTCATAAAAATATGTTAAATAGTCAAAATACGTTTCATCAATATATCCATTCTTTATTAGATACTTTATCAAATCATAATATTGATTATTAACAATATCTTCAAACTTTGTTAACCTTCCGTCTTCATCTAAAAGATTGTACTTAAATACTTCATCTCTATTGTCTTTTGTAATAAGTTCACGCATTTTTAAAGAATCTAATCTATCTTTTTCATTTTGTAATTTCACATTTTCTTCTTGTAGCTCATTTATACCATTATTCATTTTTTGTTCGATAATACTTTTTCGTTCTATATAATCAGGCATTTTATGTATTTTATCTAATTTAACTTGAATATCGACAAAAGTATAATTTTGATTATGCAAGTTATTTATAATTTGTATATTTCCACTAGAACTTTTTATTTTTTTAATATATTCAAGTCTACTATTAAAACTATCATCATATTTTCCATTCACGTTATAGTTAAATAATCCAGATGTTAAGTATAAAGTGTCTAGCTCATCTATGTCATTTAATTGTTCATTTTTTATAGATTTAATTCTAAGTAAATTGTTTTGAATTTTTGCATCTATCGTTTTTTTACAACTTTCAATAGTAGTATCTTTGTTAGCAAATATATGATATACAAGTCCAGAATTCAATTGTAAATTACTAAAATCTTTAGGAAAAATATTCTTGTAAACTATCATTGCTAGCAACTTATTACAATTTAATTCTGTTGATTGAATTCTACCATGATATATAACATATTCATTGTAAGTATTTTTTAAGATTCTCATGTCATCGATATATAATGATAGTCTCTCTAAAAAAGATTTATCAAAATTTTTTATAATGCCACCATCTGCAAAATACTTTAATACTTGATCGTAGGAGTTGGAACTATCAATTACTGGCACTACTGGCATCATAAAGTCAAAAAACTTTGTTCTATCTTTAGATGTAAAAATATCGTCTCTAATAAGATATAAAAACCTTATAGGCTTTTTCCCAGATCTCTTATTAACTAAAAAATTAATCTCTCTTAGTTTGCTGAAAATAACATTATTATTATAACGGTCAATGTCTTCAAACACTATAGC
This sequence comes from Clostridium nitrophenolicum, assembly GCF_055391695.1. NCBI lineage: Bacteria > Bacillati > Bacillota > Clostridia > Eubacteriales > Clostridiaceae > Clostridium > Clostridium nitrophenolicum. Next base: position 1,980,593 of record NZ_AP042469.1, on the reverse strand, counting down.
GTCTACATTTGCATTTTTGAAAAGATATAAAATTTCATCTAAATATTTATCAAAGTATGATTCGTCATCTTTTTCAAAAATCTCAATTTCAGTGTTTTGCAATTTGACTTTTTTAAGAATAGGTTTTTGCATCTGCATTTTTATAATTTGATATAAGTATCTTGAAAATACTACTGTACCTAGGATAAGAGAAAAAATAAATGATTCACTTCTAGTTGTAAAATATAAAATATCTTTCATAGCAGTACTGTCAGATTGCCTTATAATTGTTGTCCATTCTTTAAATTTGAGCACATATAATAGCAATATTGCAAACAATCCTAATAGAATAGTATGTTTTAAAACTTTACCACCTGTTATATCATACTTTATTTTAAATCGTGTCATTGGTATTTTAATTGGATCAATTTGATGAATAAGTTGATTAATTATTTTTCCTTCTAATTCTATTTCATTAGATTTTTTACTAGCTTCTTTTTCATCAGTATTGATGTTCTTCAACTGTTCGAAATACGCTAGTGAAATATAAATAAATCTTTTATCTTTATGTAAGTCTTCATATGTTTGAATAACACTGCTCTTACCTGCACTATAAGCACCTGTAATTGCAATGTTTAATAAATCAGGATCATTAAATACAAAATCTAAGGATTCCCTATAATACTCCATGTTATCACATTTTGTGGGAGTTAGTTTTTGCAAATTTAGATTTTTAATATCTTTACTATCCATAGCACCACTTTGATTATTATTACAAAATAACTTTTTAAACCACTCCATAATCGTCAAATCTCTCCTTAAAATACAATAGACACCATTATACATCAAACTTCATGGTTAATCATATCATATAATTACATATTATTCCACACATCATCTTTTTATAGTAACAAAACTAGATATCATTTACCATAAAACTACATTGTTATGAATTATTTTTTTAATTGCTTAGTATGAAAATAAGCTTTTTATTCAATGAAATCTTTAAATAATAAATTACAAGGCTATTGCTATAGACTAATATAAAACCTTATTCTGGCTATTTAAATTTAAAAGAGACCTTATGTTAGTGAAATTAAGTTTCGTAGCAAATATTATCCTTCATTACATTTTCTAATATTACTTAATCTTATATTACTTAATCTTACTATTAAGCATTCAAATAATTGCGAGCATATAATTGTGCTATTATTATAGTGGAATTTAAAATGTTACAAAGGGGGATAAATATGAAGAAAACATTAATGTTAGCTGCATCATTAATTATGACAATTTCTCTATTTGCAACTGGGTGTTCACAAAAACAAACTAATAAGACACAGGAGCAGCCTAAGCAAGAACAACAGGCTTCTAGCCCTACATACGCTCATCCTGATCTACTAGTCGATGCAGACTGGCTAAAAAGCAATTTAAACAATGTAGTAGTACTTGATACAAGAGAGGCAAAATCATATAAAGCTAAACATATAACAGGCGCCGTAAATGTTGCATGGCAGCCATTTACGGATATGGAGGCTAAAAAACCAGGTGACAAGGGATGGGGAACATTACTTGAACCTACTAAACTTTCTGGAGTTATTGGAAAACTTGGTATAGATGGTTCAAAACCAGTTGTTATTTACAACGGTGCACCAGAAAAAACCTGGGGTGAAGATGGTAGAATCGCATGGACACTCAGAATGGCAGGAGTTAAGAATGTAAAAATACTAAACGGTGGATGGAATGCTTGGGAAGCAAAAGGCTACCCAACTGATGCTAATATACCAACTCCCGAACCTAAAAACTTTACTATTGCATCAATGGATCAAAGTTTAAATACAACTACAGATTATATCAATGCTAACCTTGAAAAAATCAAAATAATTGATACAAGAGATGTTTCCGAATACAATGGGGCAACAAAGTACGGTGAAAAAAGAGGTGGACATTTACCAGGAGCAATAAATATTCCTTGGACTCAAGTATTTAATTCAGATGGTACTTTTAAGAGTCAAAAAGATTTGGAAGCTCTATTCTCTTCAAAGGGAATTAATAAAAATGACGAAATAGTTACTTACTGCACAAAAGGTATTAGATCTGGTCATATGGCTATTGTACTAAGAATGGCGGGCTACGATAAAGCTAAAAATTATGATGCATCCTTCTATGAATGGGCAGGCAATGAAAATCTAAAAATCGAAAAATAATTGTAAAAAATGGGCTGTTGCAAAATGAAAGTTTTGCAGCAGCCCCTTTAAAATATTTTATCTCAATAACCAGTTATAGATTCTAAATAATCCCTTGATTTAAATTATTTAATTTGCTAATTATCTTTCTCAATTCTATTATAGGAATTATTTTTTGTGTTCCATACTTTAATAACCATTCATCTTTTTCCTTTGCTAAACACAATATATTCCCATCACCTAGCTTTTTCTTTTCATTTAGTTCTAAGTCAACTGACCAACACACTACATAATCAAAGGTTTTGTACGGATGATCATGTTTAAATAAATTGCTTAATTTATATTCGACTTCGACTAATGTCTTATTGTTATTATAATCTAAACAAATCATGTCTGTAGTAGCTTGATGAGAATAATGTCCTATTTTATTTATATATTTTATTAAATATTTAGTTTTTTCATTAGACATTATAATTGCAAACAACAATGCTACCTGAGCTTCATTGTCAGGTTTTTTTACAATAGGAAGTTCATTTATACATAAATTATCCATAGTATTATATGACTCTAACCTTTCTACAATTTTTCTATGTTTTTCCTTTATTATGTATTCTGTTTCCTCAGTTTTTCTTAGTCTAAAATATCCATCATTAGCTAGAGGTATTATACTTTCATTTATTATTTTTTTAGTTTCATCAAAAACCCATTTAACCTTAGCATCATCAAGATTAGATATATTATTTCTATCTGCTGTTAACTCAAATGCTTGAGAGTTAACTATCAAATGATAATGGTGAAAATTAGGATCTGACATTAAATTTACTTTCTTAGTAAAAGGTATAAAATCTTTGGCTAAATATATCCCAAACCTAGATTTTAATGATTCTCCTTGTCTTAATTTTGCAATTTTCTTTCTATGATTTATTCCTGATACAGTTCCATAAATCTGAAATGATACATATTCACCATCAATATTTGTTGCTTTATGATATGGTCCAAAATGTCTGCAATAGCTAACAGACCTTTTATAAATTAGCTCTCCTACATCTTCTTTTGGGTTTTCTTGTGGTGGTGAAAATTGGTGTACACCTGCAATCTCTTCCTTTAAATTTAATATTTTATCTTCTATAAAAATTCTAGGTGCTATTTGCATATTATTAATATACTTATGTAATTCTGTATAATTTGCAAAATAAGTTTTAAAACTACCTGCTGCAGTAAACCAAAGTACATAGTCTTTTATAGTTTCAAAATTAAAATATTTTTCAGGATTATCTATAACATAGTCCTCAATTAATATTCTTGTTCCAACATTCCCTAATTTAATTTCATTTTTTTCAACAATATATTCTGGCAATTCGTTATCACATAAAGACTTCCAGGGATTGCTCATTATTACCTTATAGGCTTCATTTTCTTCTGTTTGTGTATATAGTGTTATCTTTTTACTTTTAAAATAAACTTTAGTACCTAATCCTTTCTCCCCTATTCCTATATTACTTTTATTTGAATCTCCAAGATTAAAAAATCTATGGATATCATTTATCTTCATACCCTTACCATCATCTTGTATTTCTATTGTAAAATTACCACTTTTATTTCTATATACAAGTATTGATATCATTTTTGACTCGGCATCATGTGAATTACTAATAGCCTCTCTTAGAATTTCTAATGGATTTACAATATTCTGTGCTATTTCCTTAAATAGCGATATATCTTTTACTTGAGGCTTATATTTTTCCACTAAAACTACACCACCTTAAAATAAAACTAAAATTTTTGTACTTATGCGATTATCGCATATTTTATTGTTTTCTTTATTTTAAAATTAATACATATTATTTTAAATATTAAGGATGGTTGCTGTGTTAGGAAAGAATATAACCGGAAGAAAAATAAAATTAATAAGAGAATCAAAAAAAATTACTCAAGACCAACTTGCAGCACGTATAAATATTTATGGTATTGAATTCGACCAAACTATAGTTTCCAAAATTGAGAATCAAGTTAGACAAGTCACAGACTATGAAGTTAAACTTATTGCTAACGCATTAGGAGTGAATGTTGAGGATTTGTTCGATAAATAAAAATAAGACAATGTCTAAATTATATTATCAAGAGTACTTTTTATACTGCCCTATTAGTATAAAAATAAGTAGGATATTAAATAGATGCAGATTAAGCAAATAAACATATCCTCAGAACTCCTTGTTTTAAATATTTTGAAGTCATACTTTTTGTTTTTAAATGGATATAACAAAGGTATACCTGTAACAGTTAGACTGTCTAATAATAGATGAGTTCCATAGTTTAATCCCCATAATAATCCTAGTTTTACGTTGTATAAACTTAAAGCTAATGAGGTTGCCAATAGAGCTAACATGGTATGAGTTACCCCTCTGTGTTTTAGCCCCACTTTATAATCCCAATCTGCTACAGAAGATCCTGCTAAAACTATAGGGAAAAACAGAATATTAGTTGTATTTATAAAAGGTAATGTTGCAACAGCTCCAGCAAACACATGAGTTATTTTCATCATAAATTTTTATCACCTCTATCTAAAAACATATCAAAAAAGATATCCAACGAATTGGATATCTTCATGTTTCTTAAGTTATTGATTTCACTTACTTTATACCATTTATTTAAACTATGATACTATAGTACTATTTATTTATAACTTAATATCTTTTATATTTTTAATTTCTATATATTTTATTCCTCGCACCTGCTCACGCCTCTTGCACTTGCAGACAATCCAGAATTCTACTGTTGCTTTAGTTTCTGCTAGTACATCTATTACGTCTTTTATCTTAATTTCTTTTGTGCGGTTATATATATCATCTTCTAATATTATTATTTTGCCCATTTTTAAGATAAATATACAATCTACATAATTATTTTTTATTTTATATTCTATAATTTATTATTATTTCCCTGAAGCTAAAGAAAGAAAAAAGCTCTAGAATAAATCTAGAACTTAATCTTAACACTATGGATGACAAACTCCACATGGACCATATCCCATGCTTTCTGCTTCTTCTCTACTTACAGTAGCTTTAACTTGTTTTATAGTTCTACATCCAGATCTATGATATTTTTTACCTGTAGCTGTGATAATAAACTCTCCACCTGATTGATTTACATTACTTTGTGCAGGTTTAAATCCACTAGATGATGAACTTGCACTTGAACTTTCTCCAGAAGAGTTATTAGCGCTACTAGAATTACTATTGGTTGATACACTGCTGTTTGAAACTGCCTTATCTGTGTCTCCTTTTGTAGTTCCGTTTGGATCTATGACCCATAATCCTTTGCTTGCGTTTCTAGCTTCTGCAGCATAATTTTTAAAGTACTCCGCATATTTTACATCTGGTGCATATGTAGACTGTTCAGCATACCCGTTAAGTAGTAAATTAGCATTATACATCTTGGCTCTTATTTCTGCATCATTTATTTCTTTAGGTATGTCTAGCCAAACATATCTTAATAGTCTTCCATATTTATCTGTTTAAGATACATCTTTTTCTATGTATACTGATTTATTAGTTAAATTACTTTTTGTATAATCACTAGCTTCTTTTCCGTATTGCTCATGCTGTGTAGTTGATTCAGGAGTGTTAACTCCTATTAATCTCACCTTGCTCCCGTCAGAAAGCTCTACTGTGTCTCCATCTACCACCCGAGATACCCATACCTCTTTTAGATTGAACTTTGCTAAAGTATTTGCTTTTTCTTGTGCAGCTGCTTGCTTTTTGGCTTCTTCTGCTTTCTTTGCTTCTTCTGCTTTTTTAGCCTCTTCTTCCTTATTTGCAGCTTCATCTTTTTGCTGTTGTTCTATTTTTGCTTTATCTGCAGCTATCTTTTGTAGTTCTGCCTGTTGTGGATCATAATTAAACCCACCTATACCAAATAAAAACGCAAATACCAACCCTGCCGTAATTAATGTTTTTATACCTTTATTATAAGCCTTAAATTTATCGCTCTTGGTATAAAGATATACCCCTCTAGTTATAGAACCTATCATAATTAACGCACCTGCTAATTTAGGTGAAACTCCTATTAAAATTAAAAGTAAAATAATAGCTAGTGGAATTGATACTGCTTTCCTTTTTAAAAAATCCACTTTTATCCCCCTCTTCCATAAAAATTAGTTTAAAATATATGTATATGATGGTTTATTTCTACAAATAGTATCAAATTCCTTTATCTTCATTGTAATAAACTGTATAATTATTATAAAAAAGGGGAGATATTTATTGATTATTATATATATGATTTATGCAATTTTTCTTTATTTAGTATGTGCATACTCTTTAAGATTTTTTATGAGATTAAAATATAATATTGATTTTGAAGGTAATTTAGATGCTTTTTTTAGTCTACTGCTAATGATATTAATTTTCTTTGGGTTAATTAGTTGTATTAGCAAAAATATAAATGAAGCAATTAATTACTGCTCAAAATATTCTTTTATACCATTTTTTTTATTCTTTCAGATTATCATATGTTTCTTAATACTATATCTTATTTGTATTATTAATCTCATTATAGGATATATAGTTTCAAATTTTAAACAACCAACTATTTATAATACTTTAGGTTTTATTTTTAAAATATTATATATGCCAATTAAAAACAGAAAATTTCTAGATCCTTTTTATAAAATACCTAAAAAAAGAAATAGCATTCCCATAATTTATAATCTAAAATCTATTATTTTTGTTTGCTATTTAATATCTGGAGTTATTCTACTTTCACCAATTTATAACTTTATTACAGGACTTAGTGAAGCTAAAGAATATTTAACAATGTTAAAAAATGATTATGATACTTATAAGAGTGTATTTGTCACAAGTCTAATACCTTATTTTTTGAACTTTGCTATTGTTAACAAAAAAGATTATTTAACACAAGAGGAGGAAATAATTAAAAAAGAAGAGAATACTGCAGACACGCTTAATTTATAATTACCTTATATTGTAAAACTAACAAGTCCTACACTCTTAACAAGAAGAATGTAGGACTATTTATTGCTATAATAAAATTCCAATGTGAAATAGAGGATATTTATAGTTTGTACAATTGCGTAATAATTATTGCGGTCTATTTTAATTATAAACTCATGATTCTAGCTTAGTGTCAGGTTATTTTTCTAAGTAAAAAAATAACCTCAGTTGTCTGAATTTATTGCAGGATCTCACCCTATTTAAACAGATTAAGCCTCGCTATCTCTTTTTTTATTTCATCTATTTCTTTTTGATTCTTATTTAATTCTTCCTTGTTATTGTCTAAAACTTTCTTTTTGAAAATATAATTAGCATAATATTTTTCATATTCTTCTTGTGTTGGTGCATGATTCTGTTCTAAAAATTCTTTAAAACTTGCAACCTTAGTAACAGCTTTGGGTTCATTTTTAATTTCATCTTTCATAATTGATAATCTCTCTTTTTGAATTGCTACCTCTTCATCCATTCTAGAGATACTATTTTTTAATTGCTCATTTTTAGATTCTAAAACCTTTACTTTTTCTAAATCACCTTTAACTATATTATGTAATTTATAATAACTTAATCCGCAACATGTTAATATTACAATACCTAATACAATTATAATTTTAGTCTTTAAATTCACATATATCACTTCTCCTTCTTATGACTTATATTCTATGTATTTCCAAATATCCCTTCTAAAATTATGCGGAAATACCCCAAGTGTAAATTTATTTTTAACTGTCAATAATCTTACTAGAGTTGATATTATTGAAAAGTTATATAAGAATAGATGTACTTTTAACTATAGCTTGTGTTTTTATTATGGGAGTACTTTGTGGAATAATATTTTAGAATAAAGTAAAATGGCCTACATCTACTTTCAGATACAGGCTCATATACTTTAATAAAATTACTTTATTTATACTATATGACTTTATATAATTATATTAATATATTAAGTCATATTCAGTAAAAAAATACGAACCAATGGTTTAATTCTCGAGGTGTAAAAGATGAAAGGTAAAGATATAAGGATGTCTTGTTGAGCAAGTAAAGAAGCTTCTGTTGGTTCAGCAGAACAACTTTTTGTATACCCTTTATGTAATGGAGACGCTAAAGAAGTAAAAGGAATAACTGTCAGGCATTTTATACTTGATAGTCTTGTAAAAAAAGTGAATGAAGGTAATTATCGTATTTGCTTAAATGAAAATTGTGATGTTGTTTATTATAATTTAGATAAGAATGTAATATTTAATAAACAAGATATGAAAATTCCTATTTGGTATAAAAAAGATACTAATCCTAAATATATATGCTATTGTAATCAAGTAACAGAGCAACAAATTATTAATGCAGTCCTTAATGACGGAGCAAAAGATACAAAGGATATTATAAGGCTTACAGGAGCAATGAAAAATGCGAAATGTGAGATTAATAACCCTTTAGGTACATGTTGTAGTTCGATTATTCGAAAGACTATAAATAAAGCATTGAGCATGAAATCGTGAAATAGTATGTCATATTCTTTTTTGTAAATTTAAAAAAGCCTGTATTCTAAGTAGATACAGACTCATATACTATAATAAAATTCCTTTATTTATAATAGAGGAATTTATATAATTATATTAGTACGTAAAGTCAAAATAAGTAAAATATTATGTACTAAATTTAAATAGCACATCATCGTAAGGAATTAATTACAAACGAAAGGAAAGAATTATAAAATTATGATATATTACTCCTGAATTTAAATTCATTGGTGTTTATAATTATGCACTAACAGATACATTGAAGATAGTGTTTGAATAACAAAAATTGCTCAATAAAAGAGTCGCCCATTTCTAGCATCTTTTATTAAGTATCCACAAAATAGTTAACCAGAAAAGGACGACTATCTAACCTTTATTTTCAGGTTTATAGGTTGACCAACCTAGCATATCCAAAATAATTCAATAACCAATTACTCCTTCTACTAAAAGCAATGAACCTAATATTATTCTTACTGTTCTATCAAAACTTCCTAGATTTCTTTTAAAAGATATTATCATAATTTATCACCCTTTCATATTATTTACACTAGTGTAACTTTAAAATAATGCTTGAAATTTTAAAACAAAGTTTGATCAAAATGACATGGAAACTTTGATTATAAGCCATCGGCACATTTCAAATGATTAAACTTTATTTAAAAAAATATCATAAAATGCTTACTAAAATACTTTTTTTAATCAAACTTTTTTTCAAAAACTAATTTTAACACTAACGATTTCAAGCCATTTGTTAAGCATACTTTGATCAAACTTTATTACAAAGCTACAACTAAATGATTTTTTATTCGATAAATATAGTCATTTAACAAATTATATACAAAAATATAGGACAGTAATTAATCTATCAAAAATGCCTTGGACTTTTAATATGTACTTTTCTTATATTACGTAGCATTAAGAACAGAAATACTCTTTTGTCTTTTGAATATAAGTTTTGAAACCATTCTATGCATTGATGCTATGATATTAATTTATGATGTCAATACCGTAAAGTTTTGACACTTTAGGATAAATTCATATTTAAAAGAAAGAGGAGATGCAGTTAACCCACAACCCCTCTTATTATTTATTATCATCAAGGAAATCATCATCCAAGCCATGGATAGTAAAACCGTTCTACAATAGTATCTTTAGGTAAGGTAATCTTCACATAATTTATTCAATAAAATGTTTTTATACAATTGTTTTAATGTCTTCTACTAATGTTTTAATATAGTTATCAAAAGTCTTTAACTTGTTAAATAAACTATTATTTAACTTTATTACGAATGTTTCTGTATATATTCTACAACTATCTAGATTGTTGATTTTATACATTATCACTCTATCTAGATTCAATGTTCTCTCAACGTCCTCTATTATGTATATCTCGTCATTTCTAACAACAGCTATTGAATAATTATCTTTGTTATCATCAAAAATACTATTTATTTCATTTATGGAAATCATAAACTCTAAGTTACTACTTAATGTTTTTACTTCAAGTCTATGTTTTGTTTCTCCTATGTTGAACCTTAAGTCATATCCACTAAAGTCCATCATGTAAGTTACACTCTCTACACCTTTAGTGCTTTTTAAAGTGTCAAATACTAATTTCTCGTTAGCATTACCACTTTCCTTTTTACTGTCGTACCAAGGTTTTTTATCATCATTTTTTCTTTCTTGTTCAGTGTATGATTTACTAATTCTATGACGAATACTCTCGTCAGTTTCTTCTTTCTCTTTTGGTTTAATCCCGTTATTAATTTCTTTTGATTCAGCACTGTTCAGTTGATTGTAAGCCGTTTTGCATCTTTTTATTTCATCGTCAGTAACTTCTATCTGCACATTAAACATAGGAGTCGTATCTATAGCATTTTGTTTAAAAACATTTACTTTATTGATTAGCTCATCGCCACCTATGCTATATCTTGTTGCAGAAGGTGTTAATTTCCCATATAACTTCAATAAGCCCACCTTAGAAGCAGTTATTTCATTTTCAATAAATTCATCTTCATGAGTAGAATAATAAGATAGGATACCTGCATTACGTAAATAATCATAACTAATTTCCTTAGTAATACTACGTTTTAAAGTTTTATCTTCTGGTAACTCTCCGATGATTCTTGATAATCCTGCACTTCCTAACTGTTCTTTTCCTTTAAGTGCTTTCATTAAGAATTCATTCTTATTCTCTATGTCGTTTATATTGTTTCTTATTACACTTAATATTCTATCGTCTACATTAGTATAGGTTTTATCGAAATAAGAAATTGTTTTGTTATTGAAATCTACATTTACTACCTTTAGAGATACTATTTCTTTCGTGTTAAACCCAATGTAGGTCAATATTTTTCCAAGTGTGCTTCTTTTGCTAATTTTAGTACGTTCACATATATCAATTAGTTCATTAATTGAAGTAACATACTTAGTTACTTCTTTTAAGTATGTGTTTGGGTTCTTTTTCAATGATTTTAAGGCTTCACACACCTTATCTGTTGCTGTATCATCTACAAACTTTACATAATATTCATGATAAGCTTTTAGAATAGATGACATTGAACTAATTGAGCCAACGGTTAGTGTTGAAGTGAAATTGTCTATTTCCTTATCATCTAATTTGAAAATACACTTAAGGTATTTATTTTCTTGAATCGTTACTTTATTTAAAAAAGATATATAATTATTTATAGAACTAAATTCAAGGTGTTTCCATTCAAGAAAAGCTTGTTTGTTTTCATATTCAAATCCTTTAATTAATTCTTTTAATTTTGCCATACTTTACCCCTACCCCTTAACATAGTTCATTATCCTCATTATATCTGGTATTTCATAATATTTCTATTACTTCGAATATATTTTAATTTGAAGCAAAAGGGAGTCAGTATTGTTAAGTTATGAATATGAAATTATAATTGTAAGAGATAATTAATAATTTACGTGGGAACTTTCTTAAAAACGAACTAAAGGAACTCCAAAAAGTTCCTTTAAAAATGCTATTTTTAACATTATTCTTTAACATCGCCTAAAAAAAGAAGAGTGTCATGGTACACTCTTCGAATTATCTCATAATTTACACCAGTTAGATAATTATTTTACATACATAAGATAATTAATTCTCTTACTTTATTTAATTTCTTCTTTCATTTTATCCTCCTAAATAGTAACGAAAACTCGTTATTTATATTACTTTTGAGTGCCGAATTGTTTTACATTTGAGCTTGATTTCAGCTTGGCAATAGTGGTTTCAAGTTTATATTTATCGGCTTGAAGCAATTGAATCTGTTCATCCTTTGCATCTCTTTCAGTAGTTTTTTCAAGTATTTCCGTCTCTTGTTCACGAATTGTGTGTCTAAGAATTTCTGTGTCAATAGCTTCGTGTTTCAATTTGGTATTCTCAGCCTGTAATTCAGCGATAAAGCACTTTAATTCATCGATGACGATGTATGGGTTATCTTCTTTGAAAACAGCATCATAATGCTCAATATAGTGCAATAAAACGTTATTTCTATAAATGGTGTTACGTGACATATCTAATTCTTCGGCTATTGATGTTGGCGAAAAAGGGATTGCTTTATGGCTTTTCAAGAAACTTGTTGCTTCATCCCTTTTTATGAACTTATCTTCGATAATGGACTCTATTTTAAGCAGATGTTCTTTTACATTGGTTTTTAGGCTATCATAGTCATAATTTCTGCCTGTTTCCTTGTCCATTACTGCTTCCACTTTTGCTTTTAGGACGCATTCTCTCGTATCCTTACTCCCGATGCTCGTATCTCTACTTTCCATTTTTCAACCTCCGTATATATAGTTTCCAAGTTTTCGATAATATGTTTTAAATCTGGACAATCCTCTGAATATTTCTCTATGATGGTTTCTGCTCCGTGTTTAGCAATTTGAACTTCCAAATCTTCAAGCTCTGGCAGGAGCTTATCGTGGATAATAAGCCACAAGTTGATGTAATGTTTTTCAAGCTGTGCTTTGTGTCCTCGTTTTTTATTGTCTTCAATAGCAAACTCCAATTCCTTCATTTGTCGATATGCAACATCAGCGTTGTAGAAGAAGGAGAAGATGTTTGGACACACATCGTAAGCACAATAAAAATCATTACTTGCGTCTTCGTTTGACATACAAGGGAATCCAACCATAGACTTACAGCAAAAACCGCCCGTTTTGACTCGTACAGGCATTTCGGCTTTTAATTTAGCAACGATAGCAGCACAGTCAGTATTTATGTTGAAGTTGCCTTTTTCGATAAAACTGAATATTTGTCCTTGCAGATTTGTTCTACCGATAGGTTTGAGTCCTGACACTATGTTGTTAAAAACCTTTTCTGCATATACTTCATCTTCTTGAATACTTGGTTTTTCTGTCCTAACATAATATCCTTCCATTTCTTTTGCAAGGTGTCCCATAAACTTCTTGATAAACCTCAATGGAACTTGCTTTTCATAAAGTTCAGTACAAACATGCACCCTGAATTGTTTGGGATCTGGATAAGTCAACGTCTTAATCCCAAAAGATTGAAGATGTTCATAGCAAGCAAGGGATGCATCAATGTGAGAAAAACCTTCGTTACGCAGTTCTACAGGCAAGTCTATCGTAGTTATATACTTATCAAGATATACATAAAATTTGTGTCGAACTTTATATGTGCTTGTAGGTGATAAAGGAAAATGAGCTGATGTATCTTCATAAATTTCACCCATATAAAGATATGGGAAATCCGTCTTTATACTTTCACGCTTTTCCTTATGCAACTCAACCAATGTATCATACCCCTTTTTAGCTAACTCATTGAAATATGTTTTAGCAATAGTGTAGGTGTTATTTCCTTTTTCTCGTTTCCAAGTTTTATATTCAACGTAATATGCAGTTTCTCCAGTAGAAAGTTTGGTTGTTTTTAATTGTCCTGCTTCAAGACCAAGCATCTCGCCCCAACGAAGCCCTATTTGGCTCATTATTAAAAATAGACATGCAATAGCACGGATTTCCAATGGAGATTCTTCGTCATCGATTACCTTAATTAAGGCACTAAGAAATTTATTAAAATAATCTTCAGGTATATCAGGTGTTTTGTTGTTTTCTCTAATTTGTTTTCTTGCTTTATGATGTTTTTTTCGATTCAGTATTTTTTTTAACTCTGTTGTATACAAGTCTTCAAAATTAGCCGCATAAAAAGTATAGAAAGCTTCAATTGTTACTTTTGCATTCTTTAAAGAGTCATCTACTATGAAGCCTTCCTCATTAGCTTCAGTCTCTACTGCTTTCAAGTATTCTGCCACTAATTTAGATGGGATGAGCTTGAAGTAATAATACTTTTTTTCATCAGCAACATAATTAAAAAAATTTATTATTCGTTCACAATGATGCTTGATGCTTTGTATTTTGTTTTTGTTATCAAGAATTTGTAAAAGTATGAACTTTTTAATATCATCCACAAAAGCAGGATTGGCTCGGTGAAAGTTTAGCCTCATTTTATCCTTACCAATATTGAGTTTGCGTAGAGGGGAAAAATCCCAAATAGGACTACTATAATAAATTTCCACTTTACTAAACGGGAGTTTATCAATAAGTTTCAAATGGTCAAAGTATGATTTTATCCCATGAGTATTTAGGATAACACCTTCTTGAAGCTCATATTGTAAGTCTTCAGCTATCTTATCGAGTTTAAGAGATGTGCTGTTCATTATTATCCTCCTCTTTGATTAGTATTAGTCTTTCAAGAAAAGCAACCATCAATCTTTTTATAGCTTGAAAGTCTTCTTTATCATGATTGATTTTAGCTTCTGCTATCTTTTTGTCGCATATATTAATCTGTTCTTGAAAAAAAGGAATTTGTTCTGGAGAAGTCTGAAAGTGTTTGCACATAAGACAACCCAAGAAACTGTAATTATCACATGATTTTGTTCCGCAATAACCACATCCTTCGGATACAGACCTTTCTTCAGTTGCTATATCTTTTGGAATCTTTTTAACAACCTTTCCTTTAATATCAACATTTCCAATGTATATTTGGTATACAGCTTCAAGACACTCCCTGATATCAATATCAGAATAGCTGTTAATTGAATTTGCGTCATTATGGTGTGTTAATGCCCTCTGTTCTAAATCTGAATAGCCTTTTTTAGCAACCTCAACCTCAGCTTTGCTCATTCGGGTATCCCTTAAATTAGCCAATGTATATTCAGGATTTATTCCAACTTCCTCACAGCATTTTCTAAAGTAAGCATTAAACCTTCGGGTTGATAGACCTCTATAAGTTCCCTTTTTTAAACCTTCAACAATGAATACATAATTCTTTATTTTTTTGTTCTTACATTCTTGTCGATACGGTTCTGTTATCCTGATTGCGTTATCTATTGCCCTCTTTATGCGTTCGGTTACTGGAATTGGCTGTTTCCGTCCATGACTTGTTTTGGTTCTGGAATATGTTCTAAACTGTCCCTCTTTTATCGTATCTGTGATAGCATCAAGTTTCCATGTAATTATATGGGAACTCCTAAATGGAGTGTGTATTGCTAGATAGAGAACATAAAAGCAAACATGATTAAATACAGATTCTTCCGTCTTTTTCTTCATCAATGCTGAAACCTTGTCCAAATCTTCATCTACTATAGCATTTGCATTACTTTTGTTGTAACTTGGAATGTCTTTTAGATGCCAGAATACCCCATTTTCAAAATTCATAAAGTCGTTTTCAGAAATAAAATTCAAGAATACACGTACAGGAGATATATATGTTGCTATAGTGGTATTATTTTCGTGACTATCTATTACATAGTATTTAAAGGCGATTATCTCGTTCATTGTGATTCTTTCATCTTTTGTTGGAGTAACCCCTAAATATCGAACAGCACCACTTTTTAGATCAGAAATATAATTGCAAAATTTAATGATTATCTTCAAATTTTTATTTTTGCCATCTATTCCTGAATCGTAGTACCATACATAGTGTTTGCAAAATTTCCTGTAAGTTTCTGACTTTATTTGTGTAAAATCAAGTAAAATAGAAGATGTTACAGATATTAATTCTGAAGAATTATTAGTTTCCATACCTCCATAACAAAGCAACCATTTATCAACATCGGGAATTTCTTCGTGGGGATTGTAAGGGATTGGTATGTAACCATCCAATATCTCTTGCCCTATTTTTAGTCTTTCAAGTATGTTGGAGTCAACACCTGATTTATCGAAAATATTACCGTTATAGGTTTGCTTAATATACAAGTAAAACGATGTTATTGGAGCAAGGATAAAGGTGCTTTTACTTTTGCTTCTATTTTCATCATTGGCATACTTATTGAAATGAAGTAAATGAGACTTATATGTATTGAAATTTAAGTCTTTAATTCTTTCGACATGGTAATCGCCCAATGATGTATCGAATTCTTCACAAAACCTAACGAAACCGAATCCTCTATTACTATAATTCAAAGCAAACTCTATAAAAGCATCGCGAATTTCATTGCTTTGTATATTTACATGGTAAAGAGAAAATTTTGTTGATCCGTCTGGATAGGGTATTTGAACAAACTTGTCTATTGCTGGATTTCCCAATACATTCAAGAAAGTTTCAATAACAGGAACTCCAAAAAGCAAACGTTCTCCCAAAGTAGCTAAATGGCTCAACTGTTCATCTTTGATTAATCCTCTCGAAATCATTGATAAAACAGCTTTATGTAGCTCCGATACTGTTCTTTTCCCTTTTGGTGAAGTTAGGATTTTTTCATTATCCTTTAAGGTGTTATAAAGATATTCTCTTGTAATGTCCTTGTTGGTTATATTTTGAAAGAAGATTTTTGCAACATCAACAAATGCTAAAGCTTGCGCTTTTCTTGTATGTACATTTAATGTAGTGTTGAGTTTAATACCTTCAAAATGGTTTGATAAAAACTCATACATTTCACTATCAAAGCATGATTCGTTTGGTAATTCTATTAAGAAGAGTTGTTTACCAATTTCACGGCTATTTTCTTCACTACCTGATGTTGCAACCAGTGTCCCTGAATCAATATATTCATGAAAATTCTTTGAGGTAAGAATTTTTATTATTTTGCTTATGGTTAAGCTTGATATTATATCACTTTTATTTCCCGTATTACTCATGTTTCCATCAAATATTGTTAGCCTAAACAAGATGTTGTCTTTCACATATTCTTCCTGTAATAAAAAAACGACAAATCTTATTATGTCTCTACTTTCTTTATCAGTAATGTGAGGGCTTGTAAGTACATCCAAAACAAAGAAGGAGGATACATCTTTTAATCCAACATTTCCAAAGAATTTTGATAGTGTTTCAGCGAAACGTTTGGAATTCTCTCGTTTGCTACGGGTTGTATGGAATCTTATATTTCGATTGTATTCATCAAAGGCTATTGCAACATCATACATGGCTCTATCTACGAACATTGCTTCTTTTTGTTTCATAAATGGTTTATAAAAACAGTCTTTACTATACATATTGCTAATCCCACCCACTTACGGTTAGTTCTGGAATATCCTCAAGTAATGATTCTTCAAAGCCTTCAAGGAGTTTAAGTTGGTCATCTTCCGTTGGATTGTAGTATACCTTTGTAGATTGAATACTTTGATGTCGCATGAGTTTTTGCAACTGAGCTATTTTCATACCTCGTTTTTGAATTTGATACATGGCAAAACCATGCCTGAATTTATGATTTAGGTTATTCTCCCTTTTAGCTATATCTGTTGATATACCTGATTCATCAAGAATTTTTCTTAATCTCCTGTTCCACAAATCTTGCGATAATGGTCTGCCGAGAGTGTTCAGGAATATATAGGAGTTATCTCCGTACCAATCTTCTGTTACTTTATCGGCAAGGGAACATTCTTTAAACCTTTCTGCTTTCTTATCAATGATTTTTTGACGTTCCTCTTCAATATATTCCTCTAAAAGTTTGACCACACCTTTTGTAAGCTGTTGCTTTTGATATCCGACATCGTATCCTTGTTCGGAGTATTTAGGTAAGGAGTATTGGCTTTTGTCAGAAACATACATACAAGTTTTAGCTCTTTGGTCTTCCTTGTCTGAGGCTCTGTTTCTTATATAGACAACTTGCCTATATTGGTTTTCTTTGGTTTTTTCAGTCCTAATATCTTCAAGGGTAGAGCCAAGGACTTCGCCGATTCTTAATCCAGATTCCCACATTATGCGTATAATAAGTTCATCTCGACGGGTGAATTTTTTTCTTATCACCTCAAGGATTCGTTTAAACTCAACAACAGATATATACCGAGGTACTTCTATGATTGGTTTTAGTGTTTTTTCATTATGTTTTTGCACTTCTTTTGTAACATGAACATTCACATCATTTATGCTTATATCAAAATTCTTTTTAGTAACATCAAACAAAAAGTGTTTGGTGCAACCTAAGAAGGTAAGATAATCTCTATAAGCCAAAAGATAGTTATTTATTGTATCAGGGTCTCTTGTTGTTGTCAGTTCAAAACGAAGTACTGTTCCGAGGGTTGTTATTCCTTTCAGGAATGTCTTGAACCTTTTAAATTCATTTTGTG
Source organism: Clostridium nitrophenolicum (assembly GCF_055391695.1). Lineage (NCBI taxonomy): Bacteria > Bacillati > Bacillota > Clostridia > Eubacteriales > Clostridiaceae > Clostridium > Clostridium nitrophenolicum. The sequence goes on along the minus strand of NZ_AP042469.1, from coordinate 1,962,365 downwards.
AAAAGTTTCTTAGGTCTTTTTTTACCATATCCTGATAACAGAATAGCAATTTTAACGCCTGCATATGCTGTTTTTTTGTGTTGGGTTTCAATTCCTCTATACGATAGAAGTTTATAAAATCAAATGTAGTTTCAATCACCTTCATTTGACTATCAAATAGAATCCAATAAGTCTTACCATTAACCTCTTTCGAAGCTGATTTGCAACAATATTCATCTATTACGGTGTCTTTCCCTTTTTCGTCAATCAAATGTTTCTTGTAATAAGTTTCATTGCCTCTTTTGCATTCTCTTATAACTATCATTATTGAAGTCTCCTTCCTGAAAAGTAGTACACTTTTAAATTCATAATAACTTTATTGTATCTTTTAAGATAAAAAAATGCAAGAGCGTTAATTCCTGCTAAGGGTCAGAATTAAAATATTTTTTTAAAAACTGTACCATTTTAAATTTTGCTTATAAAATAAAAAAAGCCTTATTTTATAAGGTTTTGACTTTGTGGTACAAAATATATATTCATTATAAACAACTATGTTCTTTTGTATAAGCTCCTTCACCATAAAGATAAGTAACTCCTCTATGTAAATTCATCATTATAAGTTTAGATACCTCTTCTTCCTTTTCTGTAATAATAAATACTGATTTAGTTTGACGTAATCCTTTAACTACATTATCCATAACAAAAGATGTTATATACATTGCTATTAGTGTATATAAGGCACTAGGAAGTCCGAATATAAAAGCACTGATACTAACAATTATTAAATTTATAATAAAGGATATTGTACCTATATTAAGATTAGAGCGTTTTTTTCTAATTATCATAGTTACTATATCAAATCCACCTGTAGATCCCCTATGTGTAAAAACTAATCCAAAACCAATTCCATTAATAACGCCTCCATATAAGCAATAAAGTAATTTATCGTTTATATTTAAAATATTAGATATAGAATGTGTTAATACAAGTGATAAAGAAAAAGATAACGTTCCCACTAAAGAATATATAGTAAACTTTTTATCTAATCTTTTTAAGCTTAATATAAATAATGGGATATTTGATAAAAGAATTATATACCCTGCTTCAATTTTAAATAAATATTGAACTATGAGCGCTAGCCCAGTAACTCCTCCACTTAAAAGTTTAGCGTGAATTAAAAACATATTTACACCAATGGAAGCCAAAAAACTTCCAAATATGATATATAAAAAGTCTATAATGTTATCTTTGTTTAAAAATTTAGTATCCATTTTACCTCCCCATTAAGTGACATTGCGAATTGAATTTTCAACTTAATTATAGAAATGCACTATAATTACTGCACATTCCAAATAAAGTTACTTATTTAATTAAATATATTATGTTACATAAAGCTAGTTATTATATATGAACTGAAATTAAATATAAAAAGAGCTGCCTCTTATAATGATTTTTTTAATCATTTTGAGACAGCCCCTTATTACATAATACATTCTAAGAAATAATTCTTTTAATAAAATCACAATCTAGTAGCATTAATAAAAAAAAGCATTTACCATAAATGCTTCAGAATTCTTGTTTATATCTTTATATAAATATTCGATAATAATTTTTAATGGAGCGGGTGAAGGGAATCGAACCCTCGTAACTAGCTTGGGAAGCTAGCACTCTGCCATTGAGTTACACCCGCATATATAAACTGTTAAATTAATATTACATATATTATAGCTTATTTTTACTTTTTTGTCAAAACACATATGGCCTGTACTCTTACCCTCATTTTAAATTCAGCATAGTTTAATTAAATAGTACCAAAAATAATATAAGATTTATTGTATTCTGTCTCAGATGAATTAAAAGTAATCGCTTTATAAAACTATAAGTTCTATTGTATATAGCAATTTTAGCTATATGTTGAAAAGGGGTTGTTCATAATACATATTTTCGCATTATGAACAATCCTTTTGAATTTATTATAACAAAAGAGAATCAGTTATATTAGATTCTTTCCCATATTATAAGCTTTATCTAAGGCTTCTTTGTTATCAGATACAGCCAATTCTCCTGTAGATACTCCATACTTTCGAGTAAATTTTAGCCCTAAGTACTCTGACATCTGCTCCAAACTACTTTCAACAACCTTAGCACCTGAATCTTCTTCTGTTCCTTCATGAGTCATTAATAATACTACTTCCTTGTCCTTAAAGTCTTCTGATTTAAGGGCATATAACCTATCTATAAAAGTTTTTAGTTGTGCTGTCATATTCCACCAATACACTGGTGTAGCTAAAATAATTATGTTTGAACTTTTTATTTCCTCATATAGTGGATGCATGTCATCCTTTATAACACAGGTATCTAATGCCTTTCTACAGCTATTACATGCACTGCATCCACTAATGTTTTTCTCCTGAAGAAATACATTAGAGTATTCTACGCTACTGTGATTTTCTTGCACACCCTTCAAAAATTGGGCCAATAGAGTTGCTGTATTTCGGTTTTTATTTGGACTTCCTAAAACTGAAAAAATCTTCATTTTACCATCCCCCTTGATAAACTAGATACTATTATTATAATTGCAAACAATTCACAATAATAGTACGTACTTTTATGATATATACTATCTTTTAGGAAACTATTATCTTAGCTTTTAACCTAGTTCTTACTATTATAAAACTTTGCAAATGCTTCATTTAATACTTCAGATGAAGCTTTAATATCCTTACCGTCCGTCCTCCAATTAGATATGGATGCCCTTATTATAGGACAAAAATCTCCTAGTATTTTTACTAAGAGATTTTTACAAGATATTGTGAAATCTATTTTTAGAAGAATGACATTTCAACCATCTGGCAAAGTGCATGATAAATTGGAAGATGAAGTTCCTGAACTTCAAAGGTAAGTTCTTTAGGTGCTCTTATTGTAACATCACAAAGCTCTACCATTTTTCCTCCTGACTTTCCAGTTAAGCCTAGAGTTTTTATACCTAAAGCTTTTGCTGTATAAATAGCATATATAACATTTTTTGAGTTTCCAGAAGTACTTATCGCTATAAATAAATCAGAACTTTTCCCATAGCCTAATACTTGCTGGGCATATATTAAGTCTGGGTGCACATCATTTGAAAAAGCAGTACACAAAGCTGATTGTGCCGTTAAATCAATGGCTGGAAGTGCACACTGCAGTCTATTGGCCAAAATTATTCCTGCTTCATTCTCTGTATTTATCAGTTTTTCTTTAATATCTTTAGGAAGTTCTCTCTTTAGCATAAAACTTTTCATTAATTCTGCTACTATATGTTCTGAATCTGCAGCACTGCCACCATTACCACAAACAAGAATTTTTCCTTCTTTTTTATAACATTCATAAATCTCTTCATATGCTTTACATATATCTTCTGAACATACTTCTAATAGAGGATAGTTTTTCATTAGATTATCCAAAACCTTTTTCACGTTCCTCATACTTAAAGCTCCTCTAATAATTTTCTCCTAATGCCACTGACAAGCAGGCATAATCTCCAATACTTTCACCTAAACTTGAAGGTAAAATACTGCAGTTTTTATAAGATAACTCTAATGCTTCCTTTTTTATAATTTCTTCTGCTGTAGGCTGTAAAAACTCTCTGCATCTAGTAAATATACTTCCTATTATAATTTTTTCAGGATTTAATATATCAATGATGATTGATAAACCCATGCCTAAATACCTTCCGCTTGTTTTTAAAATATCTATTGCTACCTTATCGCCATTTTGAGCAGCAATACCAACTTCTTTTGCCGTAATGTTTTTCGCTTCCTCTAAGGTTTCGCAAAACTCTACTCTATCACCTCTTTTTATTCTCCTAGTTATTTCCTCATAGGCCAATTTAGCAATGCCACCACCACTGCAATAGCCTTCAAAGGAACCAAACTTTCTATAGCCTAAAGGGCCTTCTCTGCTAATCCTTATATGACCTATCTCTCCTGCCATATCATTAGCTCCAGTATAAAGCTTCCCATTTAATATTAGGCCTGCTCCTAAACCGGTGCCAAAGGTTAAAAAGACCATGTTGTTGCAATTCTTTCCCGCACCAAATTTCCATTCTGCTATAGCACAAGCATTAGCATCATTTTGTAGATATACTTTCTTATTAAATCTATTTTTAAAAATGTCTTTTATAGGTATGTTATCCCAATTTGGCAAGTTAGGTGGAGACATAATTATACCTTTTCCACTATCTAAGGGACCACCACAACTAATTCCAATAGCTCTGATATCCTCCATACTAACTTCATTTTTGCTCAATATTTCATTAATAAAATGAAAAATTTTATTTATAGTGTAATTAGCTTCCCTAGTGATCTTTGTAGGGAAAGAAATCCTATCAATTATCTTGCCATAAGGATTTCCTAAAACTACAGCACACTTTGTTCCGCCAATATCAACACCTATCAAATTGTCACTATTCATATATCCCTCCTTGAAGTGAAACCTACTTATAATGTTTTTTACCCACACTCCGAGACAAATAAAGAAACTTTAAGCATCTCCTGGGTATTTGACATCCATATAGGGAAACTAACCAGAAAGTTACATTATACAAAGGGATATGTTTTCAATGCTGAAGGTAGATTTAAAAACTTTGTGTCAGTCTTAGTGAAGGGTTTTAAGACAACCTTAGAACTTAGATACTGTTTGAGCAGAGCGAGTTTATCTAAGTCTTAGGTCGTCTAAAACACAAGCTTTAGACTGGCTAAAAGTTTTTAACGGACTGAAGCTTGAAAACATAGCCCGGGGTATAAGGTAACTTTCGGTCTTTTAACCCTATATAAACTATTTCTTTATTTCGCTTATGTTGTCTTTTGTAACTACCTTTACACCAGTGTCTACTTTCTTTTCAACTGTTTTCTTTCCGATAACGTCGACAGCTGATTGAATTCCTTTTGCACCCATATCATAAGGATTTTGAACCATAGTTGCTTGAATTAATCCTTCGTCTAAAGCGTTGATTATATCTTTTGACTTGTCAAAACCTACAACCTTAACCTTTCCAATTACATTCTTTTGTTTTATTCCTCTTGCAACGCCTACAGTAGAACCTTCATTTGTTGCATAAAAGGCTACTATGTCAGGGTTAGCTGTAAGTATATCCATTGTTTGATTTAATGCTGTAGCTTTGTCTCCATTGCAATATTGAGTTGTAACAATTTTGATATCTGGATATTTTTCTGCCACTCTGTCTTTGAAGCCTTTTTCTCTAATCATTGTAGTTCCAGCACCTGGTTGCGCACTTATTATTGCTATTTTACCCTTTTGTCCTATTAATTCTGCCATTTTATCTGCTGCCATAGATGCTGCTTTTGCATTATCTGTAGCAAAGAATGCAGATATTTTATCTGTTTTTACAGGTGAATCTATTACGATGACCGGTATATTTGCCGAAGCTGCCTTTTCTACTACTGGAGTAAGTGCACTCTGATCTGATGGAGCTAATAAAATAGCATCTGCTTTTTGATTTATTGCGTCCTCTACCATTCTTACCTGTTCACCAGGGTCTGTCTTCCCTGCTGGTGCTCTAAAGGTTAACTGTACATTCCCTAATTCTTTAGCCTTTGCTTCTGCCCCTGCTTTAACTGATAACCAGTGTTCGTCTATGGAGTCCATAGTTATCAGTACCATTTTGTATTGTTTTTTATCATTGCTGCTTGATGAACTTGATGAGCTAGTTGAGCTTGAATTGCTGTTTCCACAACCAACTAAGACTAAAAACAGACTCATTAACACTGCTGAAACTTTTGCTAAAAGCCTTGGGCGTTTTTTCATGAATGATTCCCCCTATTAATATAATTTTTTATATAAGTAAATTTAATTGAAGACTATTTTCTTTTAACCCTGTCAATATAAACTGCGGCTATAATTACTGCACCAATAACGATTTGCTGCCAAAATGCAGATACATTTATAAGGTTAAGTCCATTTCTTAATACTCCAATTACTAAAGCACCAATGAAGGTTCCAAGTATCATACCTTCTCCGCCTAGCAAACTGGCGCCGCCAATAACAGATGCTGCAACTGCATCTAATTCATAACCTGTACCAGCCGTTGGTTGTGCTGATACTACTCTAGCCGCTAAGATTAATCCTGCACAAGCTGCTAAAAAACCACTGATTATATATATTGATATCAATGTTCTTTTTGTATTAATTCCAGACAACCTTGCTGCTTCAAAATTACTGCCTATTGCATAGGTATACCTGCCAAGCTTTGTCTTAGCTAAAACAAAACCAAAAATTGCTACTAATACAAACATAATCACAGCAGGAATAGGTATACTAGCTATAGAGCCCGTTCCTATAATTGTAAAAGTCTCAGGCAAATCAGTGACAGGGATACCTTTTGTAATAACTAATGAAACTCCTCTAACTATACTCATAGTTCCTAGTGTCACTATAAAAGGAGGTATATTTCCATAAACTACTATTAATCCATTAATTAATCCTACTAAACAACCAGAAAGCAAACCGCCAATTACAGCAATAGGTACTGCAACGCCGCTTGTCATCAGTATTGCTGCAACTATACCTGCTAAGGCAATATTAGAACCTATAGATAAATCAATACCGGTAGTTATTATTACGTAAGTTTGTCCAATGGCAATTATAGCTATGATCGCAGATTGCAGTGCAACAGTCAGCAGATTATCTACTGAAAAAAACTTATCTGACATAAAGCCAAATATCAATGATAATAATATCAAGCCACTTAAAACTGATAACACTTGAGACGTTTCCCTAGACATTTTAAACCCACTCTTTGCCTTCTCCATTTGCTTCCTCCCTTTCACTATTTGTATATAGCGTTGCATAATGCATTATTTCCTCTTGATTTGTATTTTCACAATTAAGTTCTGCCTTTATTTCACCTTCACACATAACTAAAACTCTGTCACATATTCCTAAAATCTCTGGCAGTTCAGAAGATATCATAATTACCCCTATACCTGACTTTTTCAATTGATTTAGTATGTTATATATCTCAATTTTTGCTCCTACATCTATTCCTCTAGTTGGTTCATCAAATATGAATACCTTAGGATTTCTAGTTAGCCACTTTCCTACAACAACTTTTTGCTGGTTTCCACCACTTAGATTTTTAACTATTTGCTCTAATGAAGGTGTTTTTATTTTTAAATCCGATACAATCTTATTTGATATTTGTTTTTCCTTTGAACGCTCTATTATTCCCGCTGGTGAAGCAATGGAGTCTATATTAGATAGCGTTAAGTTAAAAGCTACATTCATACTTAAGGATAATCCCTCATGCTTTCTATCCTCTGGAATGTAAGCCAAACCATTTGCTATGGCATCTGCCGGTGACTTAATATTTAGCTTTTTCCCATTTAAATATATTTCTCCAGAATCAATTTTATCCGCACCAAAGATAGCTCTTGCTAAATCCGTTCTTCCTGCTCCCATAAGCCCTGCAAAACCTAGGATCTCTCCCTTGTATAAATCAAAAAAAATATTTTTTACTCTCTTTCCTTTATTAAAACCTTTTACCTCTAAAATTTTTTCCCCTCTTTCCATAACTAATTTAGGAAACTTTTCATCTAGTTTTCTTCCAACCATTAAACCTATTAAGGTCTCTAAATTAGTATCTTTGAAATTCAAGGTCTGTATATACTCTCCATCTCTTAGAACTGTAACTCTGTCAACTATTTCTTCTAGCTCCTCCAATCTATGTGAAATATAGACGATTCCAGTACCTTGATTCCTTAGCTCTTTAATTATAGAAAATAAGTCTTCAATTTCTTTTTCAGTAAGTGCAGAGGAAGGCTCATCCATAATTATTACCTGAGCTTTTGTTGAAAGGGCCTTTGCAATTTCCACCATTTGCTGTTTAGATACAGGTAATTTATTAACCTTTTCATTAGGATCAATATCTACATGTAGCCTATCAAGTATCTTTTTTGCCTCTTCTTCTTGCTTTTTTTCATTAATTATGCCTCTTTTTGAGAATTCCCTTCCTATAAATATGTTTTGAGCCACTGTAAGATGAGGACATAAATTTAATTCTTGGTGAATAATGCTTATACCCATGTCCTGAGCCATTCTTGTAGAGGTAATATTTACTTCCTTTCCATTTAAAAATATAGTTCCACTATCTTTCTGATAGACTCCAGATAAAATTTTCATTAAAGTAGACTTGCCTGCACCGTTTTCCCCCAGCAGTGCATGAACTTCCCCCTTTCTTAGTTCAAAATCTACATTGTTAAGAGCCTTTACACCTGGAAAGGTTTTGCATATACTTTCAGCCTTCATTAGAACATCCATTAATCCACCTCATTTCACTTATATGGATAGAAAGCCTTGGTACTTGGCTTCTTCGCCAGTATATCTCAAGCATCAAAGCTATTTATGTATAAAAACCTTAAAACTAACTAGTAATCATAATATCAAACTTATTCTTAATATATTGCTATTACAAAATATGAAGATTTTTTTTATTATATTCTCTTTATTTTATTTAAATATTTACATATTTTTACCAACTATTCTTATAGTAAATTTCTTTCTTAGATTAAAGAGCTGAGAGCTTTAAACACTAAAATTACAAGCTAAAAAACCATCAGTTATAAAATACTGATGGTTCTCTTTATGCTATTTACTTTTTATCTCCAAATTAATCCGCAGAGCAGCTCAAACAAATCTAGTATTTTTTTCGGATTTTTGCCTGTTAGCTGCTGAATTCTATCTAGTCTATAATTTAACGTATTTCGATGAATATTTAATTTATTAGCTACGTTATTAATATCCCCGTTTTCCTCAATATAGGCCTGCAATGTTTCTATGAGCTCCAATTTATTTCCTGATTTATTTAGGTTGGAAAATAAAGAAACAAGGGATTCTCTATACTCATAGGTTAAATGTATAAAAAACTTAAAGTCATCATAAATATATATCTTGATTGATGGTTTAATTTTAGCACCAACCTCTGCTGCCATCGCCGCCTCTTCTAAAGAGGTAGCCGCTATGTCTTTCTCCCCTCCAATACTTATTTTGTTTACATCTTTACTTTCTTGTAATTCTCTTAAAAGTTCATTATATCTATAGTTATCTATAATAAAAAAAGCTGCTTTGTCATTCTCTAGATCAGAATAATGAACATATTTTTGCTTTATTGCTTTAAAGGCTTTTGAATTAACATCACCATCTACCAATATAACTTTACACTTTTTTCTTAGATCTAATTCATAGTTTCTCGCTCTTTGAAGAAACTCATTATCATATTCCGCTTTTCTATAAGCTAATTCATGATAAAATTTCTCCGTATTTAATCTTTTATTTTGAACTTCTTTATTGATTTTTTCCTGTTCTATCAATAGCTTTGCAGTTACTCTAACTAACTTACTGAATCTCCTAACTTCATCTGGATGCCCTGTAATACCTACTACACCAATTACTTTCCCATCAAAAAATATTGGTTCATTTACCCCCGGCTTCATACCTCCACCTTCAAAGTATACCTCATTTATAGACTGATCATTAATGGCCTTTTTAGCTCCCTCATGAATAGTATCAATACGATTACTGTCTCCACTCCCCACAATTATTCCATCTTCATCCATAACATTTATATTATAAGGAATTACATTCATCATTTCTTCAACAATTTTTTGCGCCATATTCTTGGATAGCTTCATTAACTCACATCCTCCATCTATAAGCAGACATCTAAAATCTTAAACTGCATATATCAAAAACAGAATCTTCCCTCCTTTAGATTATACTTAAAAGTCAACTAAAAGTCAGAGAGATTCTGTTGTAAAATTAATTTTTACATTATATTAATCATTCTTATTATATTCTCAGCAGTTCTTTCTATATTTTCTTGCCCTTTTTCCAGTGCTTCTTCAATTGTGGTTACACCTTTCATAATGCCGAAAATTGAATCAATACCTTTGCTATATAATACATCTATGCCTTCTCCAACTTTACCAGCTAATGCAATTACCGGCTTGTTATAGTTTTTAGCAATTGTAGCCACTCCAAGAGGTGTTTTCCCATATTGAGTTTGGAAATCAATACTTCCCTCACCTGTCCAAACCATATCTGCACTCTTAACTTTTTCCTCAAGCCCGGAGTACTCAATTACCATATTAATACCTTTTTTTAATGTGCCGTTTAAAAATGCCATAAGTCCCGCTCCTAATCCCCCTGCTGCTCCAGCTCCCGGTATATCTAGCACATCTTTATTCATTTGTTCTTTAATCACACTAGCATAATGTCTCAGATTAAGATCTAATACTGATATCATTTCAGGAGTTGCTCCTTTTTGTGGTCCAAAGACATTGGAAGCTCCTCTTTCTCCGCAAAGTGGATTATTAACATCACAGGCTACTTCTATTTCAACATCCTTCAAACGCTCATCAAAATTTGTTAAGTCTATAGTAGTTAGTTTTCCTAATTCTTCTCCACCAAAACCTAGCTCTTTTCCTTCTTTATCTAGAAGTTTTCCCCCTAAAGCTTGAATTACACCAGCACCACCATCGTTAGTTGCACTTCCACCTATGCCTATTAACAATTTCTTTACTCCATGATCCAAACATGCCTTAATCAATTGACCGGTACCAAAAGTTGTTGTCACTAGTGGATTTCTTTTTTCCGCTGCTACTAAGTGGATTCCGCTGGCACTAGCCATTTCCAGTACTCCTGTTTCTCCATCTCCTAATATGCCATACATTGCTTTTACTTCATTTCCTAGAGGTCCAATTACATTTAAAGAATATATTTCTCCACCTGTGGCATCTACTAAAGATTGCATTGTTCCTTCTCCTCCATCAGCCATGGGAACATGTATGCAACTAATATTAGCATTTACTTTTTTAATTCCTCTTTCCATTGCTTCACAGGCTTCCTTTGCTGTCATACTTTCCTTAAAGGAATCTGGTGCTAATACTATAACTAAATCTTTTTTCATATCAAACTCTCCTACCTTCTTTTATACATCTGATCTTCATTTGTGTATTTATTGAATTTCTAGTTATAAAGCTCTAAATTCAGTTATCTTAAAAATCCATATATAATAGTTGCTACAATGGCCATAGATCCACCTACGATAGATTCATATGGAATTAGCTTCATACGTTCATTAATATTCATCTTTACAGAATCTGCCGTTGCATGGAAGAAGTTACCGTGTGGCAAGTGGTCTATAACTGTTGCTCCTGTATGAACCATTATTGCTGCACTTAATGGTGCTACCCCCATAGATAATATTGCCTTTCCAAAAGTTCCTGCTGCTACAATTGATCCTGTTGATGTTGATGCAGTAGCTCCTGCCATTAATATACCTGATATTGGTGCTAAGAACACCCCTGAAATACCTGCTGCTTTGATACATTGTACTACTACTTGGCTCAAGTTAGATTTAGAAATAATACCTGCTATTGCTCCTGCTCCTATTAATATTATTGCAGTTCCTGTCATTTTATTTAAACCTGAAGTTGTATAATCAATAACTTTATTAAATTGTCCCATTGCCAATAATCCTATTAATCCTGCAACAGGCAGTATAATCATAGAGTCAATTTTAATTGATGCTAGAAATTTTATATGCAATATACTTCCGATAGGGTTAAGTGCTAACAATATAATAGCTACAATTGGAGCCACCATTGCTCTTCCAAAGCTTGGCTTTATCTTAGTGGTTGTTACAGCAACTTCTGATTCTTTAATTAGCTCCCCTTTTTTGCTTATCAATGTAGCAACAAAATACGTAACTATTAATCCTACTATTGCTGGTAAAAACCCATTTATCATTACCTGCGCTAAATCTAGATCGAATCCTTTTGCTACTGCAATTGTATTTGGATTAGGTGAAATTATGTTTCCAGCCTTACCGCCACCTATCATAGCTAAAAGTATTGATGATTTTGTAAGTCCAACTCTTCTTGCTACAGATAGTGCTATAGGAGCAACTATAATAACTGAAACCGCAATGAATACTCCTACAGCAGTAATAACCATAGTCGCTAAAGCTATTGCCAAAAGTGCCTTTTGTTCACCTAGTTTTTCTACTATAGTTTCTGCAATTTTTTCCGCTGCACCAGACTCAATTAGAATTCCTGCTAATATACCTGCCGCTAATACACGTACTACTGCACCCATTACACTATTAGTACCGTCGATAACTATTTGCGTTGTTTGAGCTAAGCTAGCTCCTCCTACTACGCCACCTATAATAGCTCCACCAAAAAGAGCATATACAGGGTTTACCTTTCTGAAAATTAATAGTATAGCAATTGCTAATCCCAATATTGCTCCACTCCAATGAATAACTGCCATTATGCTTCCTCCTTAGTAAATTAAACTTTTAATTTAATAATTAACGTTAACGTTTTCTTAATATAATAATAGTGCATTTATACTAAGTTTTATATTGATTATGTAACGATTTTTTTTGTGTATTTGCATAAAAAATTGTAACTAAAGTATAAAACTCAACTCAAGTTATAATTTTAAAGACATATTTATGCGCATAACACCGTACTCAGATGGAGGAATCTTGTGGTGTGTGGGCATGCCTAAAGATAAGCTTTTAAATATATTGATGTGAATGGACCCATCAAAAAATCCAGTGCTAATAATGGGGTCTACCTCTGAATTAAATAAAATATAGGGCTACAATGTCGAAAGGTAACCTATACGCTAGAATATGTTTCCAAGCTTCAGTACGTTAAAAACTTTTTAAATCTACCTTCAGCTTTGGAAACATATCCCTCTGTATAAGTTACCTTTCTAGTTAGTTTCCCTACATCTTAAATTTTATTGTTATGCCAAGCTTCCCATCAAGGAGTTCTGCAGAAATTTCATGTCCCATCTGTTCAAGCAACTGCTTTGATATAGCAAGTCCAAGACCAGTATTATTTCCGTTTCTTGTACGATCCACTGTAAAAAATCGTTCAAATAGATGTGACGCATCTTCTACACTTAAATTTGGCGCATCATTTTTAAAGACTATAATAATAAAGTTATCCTGCTGCTTTAGAGATATAAATACACTTTTTTCTCCATACTTTATCATATTTTGTATCAGATTTGAAAATACTCGTCTTACTGCATTTTCGTCTGCAATAACCATTGCCGCTTTTTGATCTATGTCAATAGCTGGCTCTATTCCTTTATTTATGAAATCATTGTAAAAGGAAGCTATTATGTCGCAAAGTATATTGGGTAAGCTTAATGATTTAAACTCAAATTTATATTCTTTCGCCTCAAGTCTGGATAAATCATAAAAGCTGGTTATTAAAGCTTGAAGAGACTTTGCTCTCTTTTTTACTATATCCATGTATTCTTTTTTCTCATAAATTGACAAACTGTCATCCTCAATAAGTTGAATGTATCCCATTATTGATGTAAGTGGAGTTCTAAGATCATGTGACATATTTGCAATGGCCTGCCTAAGTTCTAAATCTATTTTTTTATATTCAGTTTCTGTTTTCCTTTTTTCCTCTAAGGTTTCATTTATTTCTAAAGCTAACTTTTCTAGATTCTTATCTCTTAATGAGAGAAGTACTTTTGAATTGGTTTTAATACTGTTAATTTTATTTAACTGACATGTTATGCTTTTAATTTCTTTATGCAACAATACATACAGGGTGACAAATATGATTATCATGCTTGTGAGAATAGTAATTGTTAATACTTCCATATATATCACCCCTTTCTTTCTACTTGACTTCCTTCTTTCTAAAGTATACTATACTAAAAATCAAGAATATAATAGTATATATACATCCTATAATGGCTGCAGAAGTGAGATCCTGCTTTGATACTATATTTCCACCTAATTTGCTTAATTGGATTGTAATAAGATTATCATAAACATACTTGAATTTATTCGAAACAAGGAATGCTAATAATTTTACAATTTGTGATGTCATTAAAAATACCCCAGCATATACAAATGCACATATAGTGCTGTTGCTAATAACAACATTGAGAAAAATACCTACTGCTATAGCTGCGATCCAAAGTGGTAATGCTGCTGCTAATCTTGCAATGTGATCTAAGAATATTCCGTGGAACCCATTTCCAAGGCCTAACAATACTGCTGCGCTCCCATAAAATACAGTTAGCATAATAATAGCTGCTATAAAAGAGAGAATAACTGTAACAATAAACTTTGATAGAATCAATTTAGTTCTTGGTAATCCAAAAGTTATAACGTTTTTTAAAGTTTTATTTTTATATTCTTCAGCTATAACCATCTCAATAGTACCTGCCACCAAAAATACAGGTATAAAAACCATATGATTACTAATCTGTATTATCGCACTTAAATTTATACTAGGTATAGAACTTACATTAAATAAAATAACAATTGTTAATAATAAAGCTGATATTATTCCTGTGTAAACCCAGAAGTATGCTCTGTTAAAGTTTCTGTAAAGTTCAGCTTTTATATAATTAATCATGTTTATTCCCCCCAACCAAATTGATAAAATAGTCCTCCAATTGTGAACCCATTTGGCATATGGAGTATAACATAATTCCATTATTAACAATGGCCATTGATATAATTTCAGGTTTATCTACTTTCTCATATAATCTTATTTCGTTATCGCCAAGCACTTCATAATTGCTGCATTTAAGCTGATTTTCTATTAGAGCTGCTGCTTTTTCCGTATTATCTACTTTAATTGATAGGTAGTTTTTGCATTTTTCTTTTAAATCTACTGCTGATATTTGCTCTATAAATTCACCCTTATGAATAAACCCATAGGTAGTTGCCAGCTGACTTAGCTCGCTTAATATGTGGCTTGATATTATAATTGTGGTATTTCTTTCTCTGTTTAACTTTAGTAAAATATCTCTTACTTCTACTATTCCTGTAGGATCAAGTCCGTTTATAGGTTCATCTAAAATGAGTAAATCAGGACTTGCCATGATAGCTAGAGCCAATCCTAAGCGCTGTTTCATTCCAAGGGAAAAGTTTTTGAACTTTTTCTTTTCAGTATTCAAAAGCCCAACTATCTCCAGTGCATGATGAGCAGCTTCTTTTTCTACAATTCCTCTTTGAATTCCATAATACTCAAGATTTTTCCTTGCAGATAAATATGGAAAAAAGTCTGGTGTCTCAATAATACATCCCGTTCTCATTCTGGCTTTGTTTAATCCTGCTTCTGATGTTTCGTCAAAGATTTGAATTTCTCCCTTTGTTGGCATTGTAAGTCCAGTTATCATTCTGAGTAAAGTAGTTTTTCCTGCACCATTTTTACCAACAAGGCCATATATCTCTCCCTGCTTAATCTCCATATTTACATTATTTACTGCAGCATAACTGCGATATTTTTTAGTTAAATTTTTAGTTTTCAGTACAGTTGCGTTCAATTAGTATCTCCTCCTTCTTTGTATACTTACATATTAGAATAAAATATACAAGAAAGCTTAAAGAAAGGTTTAAGAAAGTATTAAGTTTTATCACTCATCTTAAACCCAATGCCCCATACCGTATGTATGTACTCTGTATCTGGGTCAACTTTAGCTATTTTTGATCGAAGGTTGCTTACATGAACATTAACTGTATTATCATCACCTAAAAACTCAGCGTTCCAAGCATGTTCAAATAAATTTGCCTTTGTAAAGACCTTGCTTGGATAAGACATTAAAATTTGAAGTATGGAAAATTCTCTCGCAGTTAGTGAAATAGGCTGTCCATTAACTGCAACTTCCAGAGTTTCAGTATCTAAAGTTAAATTTTTATGTACTAAAACATTCGGTTTCTCATTGGTATTTGAAAATTCAATATAACGTCTTAATTGTGCTTCAACCCTTGCCAAAACCTCATAGGCATCAAAAGGCTTTGATACAAAATCATCTGCTCCTAGTTTTAAAACATCTATCTTTATGTCCTGCCCAGGTTTTGCAGATATAACTATGATTGGCACTGTATTAATTTTTCTTATATACTCTATAAGTTCTTCCCCTGTTGCTCCAGGCAGCATTAAATCCAGTAAAACCAGCTGGAAATCATAGTTATCAAAACACATCTTAGCTTCTGAACCTGAATAGGCACATCTGATGTTGTAACCATTTTTACTTAATATTTTATGCAAAAGATTGTTTATATCTGAATCATCTTCTACAATTAATATATTTACGTTATCTCTCATACTTAAATCTCCCCCTCAGATAGATTATAAACAAAATCTATCAAAGTTTTCCACTTCTGTAAAGTTGATATGCTTTTTTAATACAATAACTGCTTCCCCATTATACAATATTCTCACTCTTTATGCTTACTGTTGTAATATTAGATAGATTTTTTCTCCTGTAGATACTAAGTATGAGACCTACTGCCGCCATCTGTGTTATCGCACTTGTTCCTCCATAGCTTATAAAAGGCAGACTCACTGATATTATAGGTGCAAGTCCTAATACCATGAGTATATTCCATACAAATTCTAATGAAAAAATACACATAAAGCCCTGTATAATAAGACTTCCAAATTTGTCCTTAACCTTTTTGGCAGCTATAAACATACGTGCTATAAATACAAAAACAAGTACTATAACTGCAATTCCTGCTATCCATCCAAAGGTATAAATTATATATGTAAGTATAAAATCATTTTGTACTTGTGGAATAATTTTCTGTGGAAAGGTAAATCCATGTCCAAACCACCCTACTGATTTTATAAGCTTTGCAATTTGAAAGTTAATATATCCTGACCCTAAAGGATCTTGTTCTGGATGTAAAAAACTAAAAATAGCCTGTGTACGGTATGGCTCTGAAACAAGATAATAAATTCCACCTGTAATAAGTATTCCTATTGCAGAAATAATGTATCTCAACTTTGATTTTGTTGCAATCATAAGAGTTAAGAACAATACCATGTAAATCACTTCAGCTATTCTTACTCTTAAAGCTGAATATAATAGAAGTGGTAAAAAAGCCATAATAAATCCACGGATAAACTGCTTTGTATATTTCCAATCCAATTCCTTTAATATTTTAGAAAGAGCAATAGCATAAAAAAATAGACTTATCTCTATGATATCAATGCTGATAACTCCTATATGAATCCAGCTTTTTCTGCCATTAATATAATCTCCCATAAACATTTGTAAAATCAGTATTACTGTAACTACATTATAAATTTTTTTTGAATATCTCTCCAATATTCTATAGTCGAAAAAGTACAATACAGCAATTATGCAGTAACCCAATATATTAAATACTGTATTTTTGTAAAAAATGGTCATATTCGGAGATATTCCATTAGCTACAATAAAATAAATTGAAAACATCCCTATAAATGAAAATACAACTGTTAAAAGAATAATCCCTATCTCTGGAGCTGCTTTATGACTTTCATTTAGCTGCTTTCCTATAAGTTCAGCCTCTCCCATATCTTTAAGAGCTCTTTCCACCAGCTCATTCTCTTCTATTCCCTCTTTCCTTTGTTCTTCAAGCTTTTCTTCAAAATGATCTAATAGCTCTGCCTTTATCTCATTATGTGCCTGTTTATATCTAACATGACTGCAAATTTCATTGATATATTCATCTATTTTAGAGTTATTTATCCCCATACAAACCCCTCCCAAATCACTTTATCTACCGCTGAACGAAACACTTTCCATTCCTCCTGCTTTTCTTTCATATACTCTCTTCCAGCCTTAGTGATCCTGTAATACTTTCTTTTTCTGCCACCATCAGTTTCTGTCCAATAGCTCGCCACCATCCCCTCTCCCTCTAGAGAATGAAGTATGGGATATAAGGTTCCTTCCTTAAAAGTAAACACTCCATCAGATTTTAATTCTATTTCTTTTATCATTTCGTAGCCATACATAGTTTTTCTGTCTAAAAGTGTTAAAATTAAAATCACAGTACTTCCTTTCATAAGCTCTTTATTTATTGCCATATTGTCACCTCCAATTACGATACATAGAAAATCTATGCATCGAATATCTATATATAAATATACACTTATTTCCTATTTATTTCAAGCTTTACTTATTTGATGGTAATTTATATACTTAGAAAAAATTAGAGCTAACCTGATGATTAACTCTCCTGTTATTAAAAAGGTATCCAGTTTGTGCAACTTTATTTTTTCATCTTATCATTTATAAATTTATTATATTGATTTAGTGCTGCGTTTAATATTTTACTAGCTGTAACTACTTCTGAATCTATTAAGTTGCCTTCTTTTAGTTCTATTAATTGTTCTAAGTTTGCCCTTAATGTATTTACGTCTTTTAGTAAATCCTCTAATTCTGACATTCAAAACACCTCCAAGCAATAGTTTTACCGGCTGTGAGTTAAATTAATCATCTGTTCGCAATATAAATTCTAATTTACATGTCCTTCATTTAGCTCGTATAGATACTTAACATATAGATATCCAACTTCGATAATTGACTTAACCAAGGTATTCATAGGGGTACATTTGGCAGTACATAAGAGGTACCCCTATGAATCCCTCTACTAAGTCAAGCATCCAGGTTGGATATCTATATCTTGTTTCCTTGTTTAATAAAAAAATAGCACCAGTATTTCACCAGTGCTTAAATCAATAAATTTAACTTTTAAGGGAATTATTAAGAATAACTTTTTCTAATTCTTAATAACTTAGGATAAAATTATTGTAAACTACAAATATTACGAAACCATGTCTTGTTTGTTAAGTAACTGTTTCTAATTTATTACATTTAAATAAGCACTTAGAGCTATCCAAGTGCTTTATAATATATATTTATTTCCTTTAATTAAAAATAGCCTAAGAATTAATAAAATCAAATTCTTAGACTATTTTTATGTTATACTATTTTATATAATTTACTGTATTTTCTTTCCTTGCAGGTGCTTTGGTCAAATTAAACTTTTTATATCCAAGAGCTACTGAGTGTATTTGTTTGAAGCCCTCTGGTATTCCAAGTTCCTTAACAAATTCCTTACCTTCTTCACTATTTAACAGATAAGCAGTAAATCCAACCCAACAAGATCCAATTTCTAAGGATTCTGCTGCTATAAGCATATTTTCTACTGCTGCTGCACAATCAACTGAAGCATAGTTATTGCTTTCATCACCGGATACTAATATTACTGTTGGTGCATTATAAAACACATGAAATTTTTCATTTTCACCATATTTTTTAACATACTCATTATCTGATTTTCTTGCAATTTCTTTAAATCCGTCACTTAGTCTATCAATAAGGTCCTTATTTTGTACTACAGTAAAGTGCCATGGTTGTTTATTCGTAGCGCTTGGTGCATAAATACCTGCATCTATTATAGCCTTTAATTCTTCATCTTTAATCTGTTCTGGTAGATAACTTCTTGCACTTCTTCTATTTCTTATACTTTTTAAAGTTTCATTCATGTTGAAATCCTCCTCGTATTGCTTTTTTATTTTGCGTTTAGTTACAATTATACTATTATACCTATTGAATGCAAGTACGCACTTTTAAAATATATAGTTACAAAAATAATACTATATAAATAAAATACCCCTTCAGGTTTTAACCTGGTGAGGTATTAGAATGTCCGTATTTCTATTTCTAAGCACAAAACAAAATTCGTTAGTTCAATAACCGCTAGATAGAATGTTTTTAACCCTTCCTGCTTGAACTATCTCACCTTCACTTAAAACTACTACTTTATCCGCTATAGCTCTAGCATCTTCTTTATCATGTGTAACAAAAATTGATGTTATACCAGCTCTATTTATTATACTTTTTAATTCTTCTCTGATTTTACATCTAAGATTCGCGTCTAGATTACTAAAAGGCTCATCCAATAACAGCAGTGACGGCTTTGGTGCCAAAGATCTAGCTATAGCTACTCTTTGCTGTTGTCCTCCACTTAATTCATAAGGATATCTATCTCTAAATTTTTCTAGATTAACTAACGCTAAGACCTCTTCCAGTCTTTTATCTTTTTCTTTACTACTTATTTTTTTTAATCCGAACTTAATATTTTTAGCTACTGTCATATGCGGAAATAGTGCATAATCTTGAAATACCATTCCTATTCCCCTTTTTTCTGGAAGTATAAATAAACTTTCGTCCACTATAATATTGTCATCTATCTTAATTATTCCACCAGTTGGAGTTTCCAGTCCTGCTACTAATCTGAGTACAGTACTTTTACCACTTCCACTTTCTCCTAAAATAGAAACAACTTCTCCTTTTTCTATGTCTAAATTAAAATTCTTTATAGTATCTTCTTTAGAGTTTTTATATTTAAAACTTAATCTTTTAATTTCAACAAACATTATATGTCCTCCTCCTTATATCCTATTTTATAAAAGAAGTAAATGGAACAAAAACCTACAATTATGATTATTAGCGAAGCTATAGAAGCTTCATGAATCATTTCATCATTAGCATATTCAAAAGCCTTAGTAGCTAGGGTGTTAAAGTTATATGGTCTTAGAATTAAAGTAAGTGGTAATTCCTTCAATATATCCACAAATGTAAGAAGAAATCCTCCTAAAATTGCAGGCTTTATCATTTTAAAATCAACCTTGAAAAAGGTTTCTGTTACATTCATTCCTAGCATTCTGGAAGCTTCAAAAAATCTCTTCCCTATTTTTTCGAAACCAGCCTCTATAGAGTTATAGCCTATAGCTAAAAATCTCATGATATAAGCAAAAATAAGCATTACTATACTTGTACTTAAGATTAGCTTACGAGAACTACCATTTATCATTTCGTAAAAAGGATACAAGTTGCGATCTAAATTTATAAAGAATAGTAACACTCCTATTGATATGACTGCTCCTGGAATTGAATAACCTATTAAAGTAACCTTTGAATATATTTTAGCAAGTATGCCTTCACTTATTCTGCAGTAATTTGCAATTATAACTGCTGCAATTACAATAAGAAAAGATGAAAATAATGCGATAATCAAGGAATTAAACATAAGTCCTAAAAACTTCATATTTAAAATGCTTTTATAAGTAAGTAAACTCCATCCAATCAACTGAATAGTGGGAATTAAAAAACTTAAGGTAAAAACTCCAAAGCAAAAGATAAGTGCTGATATAGCTTTAAAGCCTTTTAACTTTTTACGTACTATTGGTCTAACTTTAGTAGTGGTGTAGCTAAATCTTTTCCTTCCTCTTAGAAACCTTTCAACCATCAAAACACAAAATACTAAAAACATTAATATAGCTGACAGTTTTACAGCTGAATCCGTATCCCCCATACCGAACCAAGTCTTAAAAATTGCAGTACTAAAGGTAGGTATCCCAAAGTATTTGACAACTCCATAATCATTCAAAACTTCTAGTATAACTAAACTAGCTCCTCCTATAATTGCACCTCTTGATATAGGGAGAACTACTTGTAAAAAGAGTTCAAAAGAGTTTTTTCCTAGAAGTCTAGCATTTTCTATTAAAGCTGCAGATTGTTTTTGTAAAAAAGACTTTGTAATTATATATACATAAGGGAATAGAAACATAGTAAATATGAATACAGCTCCCTTCATTGACATAATATTAAAGTATTCTGGATTCACCTTTATGTTAAAGATATCTCTTAAGGTCTTTTGAATAATACCTGTGTAATTTAAAATTCCATTATAGGTGTACGCTGCAATATAAGGTGGTATTGCTAGCGGTAATATTAACGCCCACTTAAAAAATTTCCTAAGAGGAAAATCATATGCTGAAATTATCCAAGATAAACTTGTTCCAATTACAATAGTAAATATAGATGTAAATAAAACTAATATTATTGAATTTATTATATAATCTTTCAGAAGATATTGTTTTATATGAAGCCAATTTTCATTTGACTTATTAAATATATTGATGAATATATTTAAATTAGGTAATACTACCAGTAATATAAATATAAAGCTTAAAATCGACCAGGCATTAAAATTAAATTTTAGATTTTTCACTCTATCTAATCTCACTCCTTCTGTAATTTCTAAAAAAAGCAGCCCCTAAAGACTGCTTTTTTAAGTTATTTCCAACCAACTTGATTCATTAGTTCTACTGCTTTTTTATTGTATTCACCTAACTTAGAGAGATTAATATTTTGTGTTTTAAACTGTCCCCAAGATTTTAGCAATTCTGAAGGTTGTACTGCTGGATTTGCTGGATATTCGTAGTTAGCTTCTGCAAATTCTTTTTGAGCTTTTTCACCAGATAAGAATCCTATAAACTTTACTGCATTATCTTTATTTTTGGAGTTCTTCGTAACCCCAGCTCCACTTACGTTTACATGAGTTCCTGTAGTATTTTGATTTGGGAAGAATACTCCAACCTTTTGTGCTACTTTAACTTCTTCCGGGTCAGAAGAATTAAGCATTTTTCCTATGTAGTATGTATTCATAATTGCAACTTCACCTTCACCTGCAACTATAGCTTTAGCTTGATCTCTATCATTTCCTTTTGGTTCTCTAGCCATATTAGCTACTATACCTTCTGCCCACTTTTTAGCTTCTTCTTCACCATTTATAGCTATGAAGGAAGCCATTAGTGATTGATTGTAAACTGCTGAAGACGATCTAACTAAAACTTTACCTTTCCAATTAGGGGAAGTTAAGTCTTCATATGTTGATAATTGCGCTGGATTTACTCTATCTTTAGAATATACTATAACTCTACCTCTTATAGTTAATCCAAACCATTGATTATCCTTATCTCTTAAGTTTTCAGGTATATTCTTAAATATTGTATCATCTTGTATAGGCTGTAATAATTGTTGATCTTTTGCTCTATATAATCTTCCTGCATCTGCTGTAACTAACACATCAGCTTCTGTATCTTTTCCCTCTCTAGCTAATTTTTCAATCAATTCATCTGATTCTGCTTTAACAACATTTACTTTTATACCTGTTTCCTTAGTAAATTCTTCATATAGTTTTTGATCTGTGTCATAGTGTCTATCTGTATAAATATTTACAACTTTGCTTTTACTACTAGCTGTTTCTTTATTGCTAGATTCTTGTTTACTGCTTGCACAACCTCCTAATGCTAATACTGATGCTAAGCATAAAGACATAATTGATAACTTTGTTTTTTTCATTTATAAGCTCCTCTCTTTTATATGTACAAATACTTTTTATTTCTGTAATTATTCAAAAACCTTGTTATATACTAGCTATATCTTTTAAATTTTCTTAATCTCTTCAGTACTTTTCAATTGCAATTGATACTCATTATCATTTCTATTCCCCTTTTATAATAACTGCTTAATATAAGCTTGTCAATGAGTTTTTAGGAAAACCTTATATTTCATATTGAAATACAAAATGGACAGGAACTTATTATTGATATTATAATAAGTTCCTGTCCACTTTGTATTTAATGCTATAATCTTAAACTATCTTGTTATAGCATCTATAATTCTCTGCATTTTACTACTTAACTTTTCATACTCTAACAGCACCATTGATATTACGTTCCAAACTATATAGGTATTTTAATAAAAATGTATATAATAAGCAAATTTTTGCTTAATTCCAATTATAGGTTTTCAACGTGAAAACTTAGTCTATATCCTCTTGTATTAGTCTACCTGTAGTATTATAATAATTGGTAAAAATGCTATTTATCTAACGGTTCTACTCTAGTACCTTGTCTTCTATAAAATGATAGAATAAAAATCAGTACAACACTAAATAGAGATTTCTGGAGATGTGAAAATATGGGGAAAATAAAAGAGATAGATGGACTGGTTTGCTTGAGCGATTTAGATAGCACTATTTCTATAGAACTTAGATACGCTAGTGAAAACAATTTCACTGGTGAAAAAATATATCCTATAGATATATGTGTACTTAGAAGGCAAACCGCAGAAAAGTTAATTAGAGTAAATGACGAACTAAAAAAGGATGGTTATAGGATAAAAGTATGGGATGCCTATAGACCTGTTTATGTACAGCAGTTATTTTGGGACATACTTCCAGACAGTAGATTTGTAGCTAATCCTACAAAGACCGGTTCCAAACATAGTTATGGAGCTGCAGTGGATGTAACATTAATCACAAATCAAGGAAAAGAAGTTATAATGCCTTCCTCCTTTGATGATTTCTCTATAAAGGCAAGAAGAGATAACCCTAATATGGAGGAAGAAGCAAGAAAAAATTTAAACTATTTAACAGAAAGTATGTGCAAATTTGGTTTCGACTATATAGATTCTGAATGGTGGCATTATATAGATGCAGAATGGAAAAAATACGACATTCTAGATGTACAGTTAGATAAATTTATATAAGAGGTGTGATTGTAATGCTAAATAGTCAATTAAACAATCTTTTAAAAGAAGTTAACTCTAAATATAGTTTAATAATAAAAAACTATAAGACTGGTGAAATTTATAATGCAAACTCTAGCGCAAAGGTATCTTCGGCTTCTATAATAAAATTATTTATACTTGAAATGGCCTTTCACTTGGTAGCAAAGAAAGAGTTAGACTTAGAGGAAAAGATCATCGTAAATGACGAAGAAAAGGTTCCTTTCAGCATAGTATCTGTACTCCAATCTATACAATCTTATAGCATTAAAGACTTGCTAACCTTAATGACAATTCAAAGCGACAACACAGCTACAAATTTACTCATAGATAAGCTGGGAATAGAAAATATAAACAACTTCATAAAAGAACAAGGATATAAGAACACGGCACTTGAAAGAAAAATGATGGATTTTGAATCTGCTAAAAAAGGAAAAGAAAATTACACTTGTGCAGAGGATGTTGCTTTGCTTTTCGATAAGCTTTATCATGGTGAACTTGTAAATAAGGAGTATGACAATATTATGCTTCAAATATTAAAACTTCAATTAGACAATGCCATGATGAGAATGTACTTGCCAGATGAGCTTGAAATAGCTCATAAAACAGGTGATATAAGCTGTGTAAAGCATGATACCGGTATTGTATATAATGATAAAATTGGGGATTATATTTTTGTCATGCTTACATATGAAGCTGAAAGTGACAGTTATGCTCGTGGGCTTATAGCTAAGATTTCCAAGGCTGTTTATGAATATTTTTTAATGAAAAGTGATATTGATAACTTTTTTAATAAATAGTGGTTATAAGGGGGATTAAAAAATATGAAAATAAAAGATATACAGATTGGGCACATATCTGTTCCATTAGTTAGACCTTTTAAAACTGCACTTAGAACTGTACATAGTGTAGAGGATGTAATAGTTAAAATAATTACTGATACCGGTAATATAGGCTATGGTGAGGCACCTCCAACAGGAGTTATAACTGGAGATACTAAAGGTGCTATAATAGCAGCTATTGAAGATCATATAAAAAAATCAATTATTGGTATGGATATTGAAAATTTTGAAGAGATAATGATTAAACTTGATAAGTGTGTAGTAAAAAATACTAGTGCTAAAGCTGCAGTGGACATAGCACTATATGATTTATATGGACAATTATACAAAGCTCCTTTATATAAACTTTTAGGTGGTTATAGAAAAGAAATTATAACAGACATAACCATAAGTGTTAACGATCCTGAACAAATGGCTTTAGATAGTATAGACGCCATAAAGCATGGTTATAAAACCTTGAAAATAAAAGTTGGTGTAGATTCTGACATGGACATCAAAAGAATGAAAGCCATAAGAAAAGCTGTAGGCTATGACGTAGATCTTAGAATAGATGCTAATCAAGGCTGGAAACCAAAAGAAGCAGTTTATACTCTAAGAAAAATGGAAGATGCAGGACTCAATATAGAACTTGTAGAACAGCCTGTAGAAGCTCACGATATTGATGGATTAAAATTTGTAACAGACAACGTATCTATTCCCGTTATGGCAGATGAAAGTGTGTTTTCACCAGCAGATGCGGTAAAAATAATGCAGCTGAGAGCTGCGGATCTCATTAATATCAAGCTTATGAAAACTGCTGGGCTGCATAATGCTCTAAAGATATGCTCTATGGCAGAAGTGTATGGAATGGAGTGTATGATAGGCTGTATGCTTGAAGCAAAAGTTAGTGTTACCGCAGCAGTTCATTTAGCAGCAGCTAAGAGCATTATAGCTAAAATAGATTTAGACGGACCTGTATTATGTAGTGAAGACCCTGTAGATGGTGGAGCAATTTTCAAGGATTACAAGATTAAACTAATTGATGAACCAGGACTTGGGATTAGAGGTATAGAAGGATTAATCTGAAATTTGTTTAGGAGAAAAAATACTCAATAGTTTAATCAGTCAACATAAAATACACGCTGAAACTTCTACGTCAGCGTGTATTTTTATTTGATTTCATTGCTTTAAAACTTTAAGGTAAACTTATTTCATAACTTAATATTGTCTTTATTTTTGAATATAAGCAGTATCAAATAAAGTCATTCCTAATGGTGATTTGTGAACACCTTTTACATAATCCTTAGAGCATCCAACACTTACATAAAAGTAAATTGGTATTACAGGCATATCATTCATAAGTATATCTTCTGCTTCATGAAGCAGCTGCATTCTCTTTGCAGTATCTTTTTCTAATTTAGCAGCACCTACTTTTTTATCATATTCAGGATTGCTGTAACCAGTATTGTTGTTTCCTCCATTTGTTACCCATATATCAAGGAAAGTCATAGGATCACTATAGTCAGCAATCCAACTGCCTCTTGCAGTTAAATATTCTTTATTTTTTCTTGTATTCATAAATACTTTCTTTTCTTGGTTTATTAAATCAACAGTTATTCCTAGATTTTTTCTCCACATGTCTTGAAGAGCTTCAGCTATATTCTTATTATCCTCTGCAGTATTATATAAGTAGCTTAATTTTGGGAACCCTTTTCCATCAGGATATCCAGCTTCAGCTAAGAGTTTTTTTGCTTCCACCACATCTGCTTCTGGCTTATAGTAGTCTTTATTTCTAAAGTCTTTACCAGATTTATCTTCATTAATTCCAGTACTTACAAAAGCAGTAGCAGGCTTTTGTCCACCTTTTGTTACATTCTGTACTATTTGCGTTCTATCAATAGCTAGCGCTAAAGCCTTTCTTACTTTTGGATTACTTAAAGCCTTAGCAGCATCAGCACTTACTTCTTTTGCTTTAGGAGATACATTTAATGAAACATAACAAGTTCCAAGGTATGGATAAACTTTAGCAACACCCTCTTTTAAAAGATTTGGAGTTTCTTGAAGCGGTGGTGCCTCCATAAAATCTATTTGTCCAGCTCTAAAAGCTGAAAGAGCACTTGAGGCTTGTTCAAGTAATTTAAACTGTAAGGAATCTAGTTTTATAGACTTTGCATTCCAGTAATTATCATTCTTAACAAAGTTTATCGAATCCTTTAGCTTCCATTCCTTCATTTTAAAAGGTCCATTGCATACAAAAGTATCTGCTTTATTTGACCATGCTTTTGGATCTTTTTCAACAATATCTTTTCTTACCGGTGAATAGGTTGGAAAAGCTGTAAGTGATAGAAAATAGCTAGTTGGATATTCGAGCGTAACTTCTAATTTATTATCATCTATAACCTTTATTCCTAAATCTTCTGCCTTGACTTTTCCTTTATTGAAAGCCTCACCATTTTTTATATAGAAAAGTTGATAGGCATATTCAGAAGCAATGTTAGGATCTAAAGCTCTTTGCCAAGCATATTTAAAATCTTCTGCTTTAACAGGTTTTCCATCAGACCATTTAGCATCTTTTCTTAAACTAAAAGTGTATTTTAATCCATCTGGTGAAACTTCCCACTTTTCTGCAACTCCAGGCACAGGATTTTCCTTTTCATCTAGTCTCAATAATCCTTCAAAGGAGTTTGCAGCTACTGTTATCCCCTCAGTAGTATTGGTTAATCCTGGATCTAAAGTTTTTGGTTCTGCACCAAGATTATATCGTATAATTTGATCTTTTTTTGAATCAACATTATCTTTCCCCGCACAACCTGCTAAAGCTGTCATAGTTATCATAACAGAAATAAGAACAGTACCAATCTTAACAAATTTACTCTTCACCAATTTCCCCCTCCTTTTTATAAAAGAACAAAATTCAAAATATCTTCTTGATAAATTATCCTATAAAGTAATTTTATTCTTATTAAATTGTAACTAAAAAATAAACGTTTTTCAATATATAAAAATAGATTTTTCAGAAATATGAAAGATTTATCTTTTAATGTGTCATTTATTCCAAATAGGATCAACCGAAAGGTGCCAATTTCTCTAATACTATATGACTGTAAAAACAGAGCTGTATTCATAGATAATCTAATCCTCAAGATTGTAGAAACAATATTGTTTAAATAAAAGTTTTTATACGTGATAATAATAAATTAAATTAGCCATATAGTTAAAAATAAGTTTTTAACTATATGGCTAATTCAAAATTGAAATATTCAATATTCAAGTATATATTATAAAAGCTCTTATCATAAAAAATAATGTGTGAAAATAAAGAAACACACACTAATTAACTTATATTATGTAATATTATATATTTAATTCAAACACTATAGTGAAATCCTTAAAATAAATCAGCTTTATGCTGGCATAGCCTTTTCGTAATATTTATAAATAAGCTTGTCCAATTGTTGACTTAGCTTAACTACCTTATCAGAGTACAAACAATTTGCTTCTTCAGTTAATTTGTTTAATTCTTCTCTAAGTATTTCAATTTTTTCTTCCATTACTTCATCCCCACATTTACAAATTTGCACAACATTAGAAATTATATTATAAAATTCTAAATAATTCAACAGGCTAAAGCGTCTTTTTTTAATTATTTAGAATAATATTTCATAATAATAGCTATATAAACTTTTAATAAACATATTTTTTCATGGAAATACATTCAATTACCTAAACTTATAAATTTCTTATTATAATCAAAGTTAAAAAACAATATTCTTTTTGCTGATATAGTGACAGTATTTCCAGTTAACACTGAGTGGTTTGATAAAGCAGAAAGAAATAAAAATGCATAGCAAAGAGCATATGTAACTTCTCCTTACATATGCTTCCTTTATTTTAATCCCTAAGTTCATTTAAGTCAGGTTGTTCATCAAAAATCAACTTTTCTCCGTTATTAATCGATATAAATGGTATTCCGACTTTTCCGCTCTTCTTAACTTCCTCGAATTCAGGTCTGTTATCTCTGTACTTAAGGTACATCTTCAAATTAAACATACTTTCAGTAATATCAACAAATGCAAACTTAATATCATTCTCAGAAAGAAACTCTTTCACAGGTTGACAATCTGGTCAATACTTACTTCCAAAAACAACTATTTTCTTCATTTCTATTCCTCCATTATTCTTAGTTAAGAAATTTGTATACCTTATGGATATTTAACTATTATATTTAGTTATACATCTTTATTTTATTATAATTTATATTTATAGATTATTCCAGGTGAATATTTTTATCAAACCCTGCTAAAGTCCTTTCTATGCTTTTTAAAATTTCATATATATATAATAAGTATATATATTTAACAAAGACTATTTTAATATACATGTATGAAAGCTTTAATCTTGCAGACAATATTTTATGTAATTAATATTTTTATGTAGGAGGTAATATATATGCTACCACAAAAAATGGATCGTCCTAATCAAGGAATTAAATGTGTCGTTAATACTTGCCACTACTACATGTCTGGTGATCATTGCAGCGCAGAACAAATAGAAGTTCAACCTAGAAATGCACATGATACTCAAGAAACAGACTGTGCAACATTCCTTCCAGAATCACAAGGATAATTAACGACAAAGCCCGCTAGAGCTAATTAATTTAGTCTATCGGGCTTTAAATTAAGGATGCTTCAAACTTTATCTTTTCTATATTCTTTTGGCGTCATTCCAATTTGCTTTTTAAAAAAATCATAAAAGGTCGAAAGGCTTTCAAAGCCAGAACATAATGCAATATCGATAATATTGATACTTGTGTTAGATAATAAATCTAAGGATTTTTCTATTCTAAGCTGATTTAAATATTTTACTGGAGTAAGTCCATATTTTTTACGAAATAATTGTATCAGGTAATTTTGACTAATCCCTAATTTTTTTATCTCCAGCTCTAATTCTTCACGATTGGCATAGTATTTATCAAAGATATCTTTTGCTTTTTTAATCAAATCCTTCATAGGATTAAACTTTATTAAATCTGGTCTGCATCTTTTGCAAGGACGTAGTCCATAGGCATAGGCCTCTTCTATATTATCAAAGAACATAACATTATTTCTTTTTGGTTCTTTAGATTTGCAAGATGGCTTGCAAACAATTCCTGTGGTTTTTACACCATAGAAAAAAACGCTATCATAATTGCTGTTACATTGTACTACTGCATTCCATTTTTCTTCTTCTGCTAATGCCATACAGCCCCTCCTTTACTTTTTAAAAAATTTGTTCTCTTATTCTCTTTTCCATTTTTTCCTCATAATTTTGTGTTATAATTTTTCAAAAGATAGTTTCCAAAGATAAATAGAAGCCACAGAACCATAAGGGGAATATCGATTTCTGTATTGATTAAATTGCTCTTTAGTAAGTTCAGAAAGACCATATAACTTCATCATACCTCGCCTAATTGCAATGTCACCCCAGCTTACAACATCAGGACGCTCCATTGAGTTAAGCAGAAGCATTTCTGCTGTCCATACACCAATTCCATGTAATGAGGACAACTTTTTAATAACTTCTTCATCTGATAAATTATAAAGCTCATTCAAATTCAAATCACCTTGTATTACCATATCCGCAATGCTTTTGATGTATCCTGCTTTTCGAATTGTTATTCCACATTGTTGTATTTCATGTATAGAAATCCTTGAAATATTTTGTGCTGTAATTTCACCAAAACGTTCTTGTATCCTACTCCAAATAGTATTAACAGCTTTTACAGATATTTGCTGCCCTATGATTGCATAAATCAGTGCCGAAAATAGGTCGGGTATAATGACACGTTCCACTTTACCGAGCCTCTCTATAGCTTCTCCCAATATTTCATCTACTTGCTTTAAATAGGTAATTTCTGTTGTACCATACTGAAAAAATTTAGTTTTAACTGTTTGCATTTTGTTTTTCCATTTCTAAAAGTTTTTCTTTTACATTCAATCCACCAGCATAACCAACCAAATTACCATTAGCACCAATTACACGATGACAGGGAATAAATATAAGGATTGGATTTCTATTATTCGCCATACCTACCGCACGAGAAGCTTTTATATTACCAATACTTTTAGCTATATCCTTATAGCTGTAGGTTTCACCATAAGGGATTTCTTGTAATGCCTTCCAAACCTTTTGCATGAATTCTGTACCTTCTGGCGCAAGTGGTAAATTAAATATTTTTCTTTTCCCATCAAGATATTCTTGAAGCTCTTGATTTGCTTTCTTCAACAAAGGTGTTTCGATTATATTTATATCTTCAGAAATAATTTCTCCAAAATAAAGATGAGTAATCGCTGTTCCATTCTCAACAATTCCTATTTTCCCAATTTTCGTCTCATAGTAAAATGCATTACTCATATTTTTCCTCCTATATTCTTATATCTATATATATTGTATTTTACTATATTCCTTTACCTCTGTCTTTCGAAATATCACTTTGCAATTATAATGCATGCTCATTCTAAACTCATAAGAGTTCATGTGACTATGTATTTTTTCCTCTGTTAGGGAAATTTCGAATAAATATATAGAAGTAAATTATATAGCCCTTGAGCAAAAAACTTTTTTCATAGAAACTAAGGATAGTTATTTGATTATTTAACTGACCCTTTCCCCATTCTCGACTTTTAATATTAAGTTTTTTGCATAAATATATATTAGAGCCTTATCTGCTAATATATTAGAAGATAAGACTCT
This sequence comes from Clostridium nitrophenolicum, assembly GCF_055391695.1. Classification (NCBI taxonomy): domain Bacteria; kingdom Bacillati; phylum Bacillota; class Clostridia; order Eubacteriales; family Clostridiaceae; genus Clostridium; species Clostridium nitrophenolicum. Next base: position 1,930,584 of record NZ_AP042469.1, on the reverse strand, counting down.
AATTTAATTCTGTTCTTTTCATGTTTGATTCTCTGTTATATCTTTTAATACAACTTTAAATTTTCTCCTTGACTATCAATCCACATTTTCATTAGTTCGTTTAATTCATCAACCTTTTCTTTCTCTGTAGCGCCTTCTTTCGGCTTAAGCTTTTCCACAACTTCAAAAGTAAAGGAATCTTCCGCATAAGTGTTCCAATCCTCTTGCATTTTTTTTGGCTTACAGGTTCCTGTGCCTAATCTAAACTTTATTCCCTCAAATGGCTTATATAAATTCTTACATATACCTACAAAGGAATATCCTGTTACCTTATTATGTATTTTAATTATTCCCATTTCTATTTCTGTATATTCTCTGTTTGGTTCAAACAGAGCTGCAAACCTCGGTAATAAGGCTTTTCTTTTTCCTTCTCTAGCAGGAAAAACCCGAAGCTTAGGAGGCTGTACTGCTGTTGGTTTTTCTTCCTCTACTAACTCCATAACTGCTAAAAAAGCTCTTGCCTGTCTTGCCCGTTCTCTTAATGCAAATCTCATATTTCTTACTGTTGATTCTGCGCAAGCAAGCTTACTGGCAATCTCCTTGTCAGTGTATTTGTTTGATATCATTGTCAAAAATTCTTTTTGAATTTCAGTCAATCCAGTGTACTTCTTGTCTAATAAAAGAAGTCTTTCAATTGGACTACCATGTTTTATAATATGAGCATTTGCATCAGTATCGTTGTCACCAATATTTTGACCACATATCAGACAAATAAATTGTGCGTTCTTGCAATTCCAAACATACCCTCTTTTAAAATCTTCTATACTTGCATTACGGATTAATTCCTCCATTTTTCCCTCCGGTCTATTAATTTCATAGACATAATAACATTATCATTTATTATTGTCAATTGTATTAATAAATATAACTGAATAAACTTTTTTCAATTAAAGAACGACTTAATACTGGACAAATATGATAAAGTGGTTGCAATTTTAAATAAATTATTGGATTATTGCGAGTATCACTTTTCTACGGAAGAAAAATATCTGCTGAATATAGGTTACAAAAAATTTTTTAGCCACAAAGTGCAGCATGATGATTTTATTAAAAAATAAAAAATGCTGACATAGAAAGAATAGACCACAATCAAGATGGGTATTTAATGGAAGTGTTAGAGTTTTTCATGGAATGGATATCTGGGCATATACTGGCTACTGATATGGATTATGTTAAATATAAAAAAAGCTTGTCTTAGTTCAAGTATAGAGATAAAACCTAACCAATTAAAAAAGTCATCCCTGTAGTTTTTTATTTACTATTAAGAATGACTTTTCTAATTTTTATATTTATAAATATTTTTAAAACTATAGAGAAAATAACCAGAAAGTTAACTTATATAAAGGGATATGTTTTCAAAGCTGAAGGTAGATTTAAAAATTTTGTGTCAGTCTTGGTGAAGGGTTTTAAGACAACCTTAGAATCTTAGATAGTGTTTGAGCATAGCGAGTTTATCTAAGTTCTTAGGTCGTCTAAAACACAAGCTTTAGACTGACTAAAAGTTTTTAACGGACTGAAGTTTGGAAACATAGCCCGGGGTATAAGTTAACTTTCGGTCTTTTACCCTTATATATTAAAATGCAGCTTTGAATATTGAAATTATGTCTTGTTCATTTCCTTTTCTTGGGTTGCTAAATGCATTTCCATCCTTTAATGCCATTTCAGCCATGTATTCAAAATCTTCTTCTTTAACTCCCATTTCTTTTAAGCTTGCTGGAATTCCTATATCTGATGAAAGTTTGAACATAGCGTCTATAGCTTTTTCAGCAGCTTCCATAACGGATAATCCATCTATGTTTTCTCCCATGAATTCAGCTATATCAGCAAACTTTTGTGGATTTGAAATTAAGTTGTACTTTTCAACATGTGGAAGAAGCATAGCATTAGCTACTCCGTGTGGCATATCATATAATCCACCTAATTGGTGAGCCATAGCATGTACATATCCTAAGTTAGCATTGTTAAATGCCATACCTGCCAATAATGAAGCGTATGCCATGTTTTCTCTAGCTACTAAGTTTTCTCCTAGAGCAACAGCTTGCCTTAAATTCTGAGCTATTAATTTTATAGCTTGTATTGCAGCGGCATCTGTTACTGGGTTAGCATCTTTTGATACATATGCTTCAACAGCGTGAGTTAAAGCATCCATTCCTGTAGCTGCTGTTAAACCAGCTGGTTTTTTAACCATTAGCATTGGATCATTGAAGGATACTAGCGGTAAGTTTCTCCAGCTTACTATAACAAATTTAACCTTTGTTTCTGTATTAGTTATAACACAGTGTCTTGTAACTTCACTTGCTGTTCCAGCTGTAGTGTTTACTGCAACTATTGGAGGAAGAGCATTTGTTAAAGTTTCGATTCCTGCATAGTCATAAAGATCTCCTTCGTGAGTTGCAGCTATACCAATACCTTTACCACAGTCGTGAGCACTTCCTCCTCCAACTGTAACTATCATATCACAATCTTCACTCTTAAATATTTCTAAACCTTCTCTTACATTTGTGTCCTTTGGATTTGGTTCTACTCCATCATAATATGAAACTTCGATTCCTGCTTCAGTTAAGTATTTAGCAGTTAACTCAACAGCTCCACCTTCCATATTTCTTAAGAATTTATCAGTAACTATTAGAGCTTTTTTGCCTCCTAATATCTTACATCTTTCTCCAACTAGGCTTATACAACCTGCTCCCATAAAATTTACACTTGGTACTAAATAATCATACATTCTCATCTTAAATTTCCTCCTAAAGTTTTTTATATTTGTCCGGGTGTAAGTTAACTTATAAGTTTTGACCCTACACTACTTATTAAATACTTCCACAGCTGCCTGTGCTATAGCCATGTCTTCCTCAACAGTTCCACCACTTACTCCAACTGCTCCAACTACTTGTCCATCTACTATTATTGGGAAACCGCCACCAAAAGGTACTATTCTACAGTTGTTTGTTAACTGTAATCCATAAAGACTTTCTCCTGGTTGAACATCTGATGCTATTTCATGACTTCCTTTTTTTAATGCTGCTGAAGTAAACGCTTTATTTACAGCTATATCTACACTTGTTATAAAAGCATTTTCCATTCTATGCATAAGCATTAAGTTCGCACCTGCATCTACTGCAGCAAATACTACTGGTACATTCATGGCAGCAGCCTTTACCTCAGCTGCTGCAGCCATTTCCTTTACTACCTCTAAGCTTAATTGTTTTATCTCATTTAATTTTTTCATAATTGTTATCCCCCTTCATAAATAGCTTTATTATTTTTCTTCTTCATATCTAGCCATAGCGTATAAGGTATCCGAAAGTCGATTTACATATTTTCTAATCTCTTCTCTAACCTTATCTTCTCTACTCAAAGTTATTATTACTCTCTCAGCTCTTCTTGCCACAGTTCTAGCTACATGCAGCATAGCTGATTGAGTATTCTTTCCTGGTGTTACAAAACCCTTAAAAGGCCCCACCTTCTCCATATACTTATCTATAACTTTCTCTAAAGCATCTATATCACTCTGGTTAATTAGTCCCTTTAGATATTTCATGCCATTTTCATCACTGGCAAGCTCTGCACCTAATACAAATAACTTCTTCTGAATCTCTGTTATTTCAGCTTTAAGTTCTTCCTCTTGTATAAATGAACAAGCCGCACCCATGTTAGAAATTACTTCATCTATTGTTCCATAGGCTTCTACTTTTAAACTGTCCTTTTCTACTCTGTTGCCTCCAACTAAAGCTGTAGTTCCCTTATCTCCTGTTCTAGTGTAAATACTACTCATATTATCACTCCCTAAAATTTACTTAAAAGCTATCCCCTTAACCAATCTTCCTGCATTAGCTCCTAAATTTCTTAGGACATTTTCTCCAGAAGCTAAATTGGTAACAAATAAAGGTTTTTCTCTTTTTAGCTTATTAAAAGTCAGTGTTATTTTACCACTTGAATGAATTCCTATACCTACAGCTAATCTTGAGTCTTGTGCAGCCTTATAACTTAACTCAAAGGAGTTCGACTCTTTTTGCTTTTTAACTTCATAAAGTATACCTTCTTCTTCTATACCGAATAACACATCATTAAAGATTGATAAATCCTTTATTTCAGAGGAGTAATAAATATATATGCTTGGTTTATCATATTTATAATGTTTCATTAGTTACCTTCCTCATTTCCATTAAAGGCCAATATAAGTCCTGTAGCTACGGCATTTCTTGGTCCCTCCACGCCCCTTATATTACCTCTTCCAGCTACTACCCCATACTGAGATAGTGCATCTGTAACCAGTTGAGGTATTTCAAAGTCTAGTGAAGATCCACCTACCAAAACTACAAATTCTATATCCCTAATGTTTCCCGTTGGAGATACTATACTTAATGCCCTTAGACAATTGGTAACAAACACTTTCTTTTTTGCATATCTTCTTACGTTTTTTATTCTTTCTAAAGAACTATGTCCATCTATTGGAACTAGCATCCCTTCTTTTAATATAACTACCTTTGCAAATACAGAAGGCTCCAGTGGATCTTCGAAGAATTCTACAGTACCGTCTTCATGTCTTATATGAAATAAACTTTCCACTTTCGCTAGAGGGTATTTTTTAATATCTTCTGCTAAATTAAAATCTTCTAATCCTAATTCTGATTTAATCAGCATTGTTACCATATTTCCAGCACCCGCTAGATGTATAGAGCATATTTGTCCTTGCCTGTTTATTATTGATGCATCAGTAGAACCAGCACCCATATCGAGTATTGCAAGAGGTGTGCTGCTTCCTGGAGTAGTCAGAGCTCCTCTTATGGCCATATCCGCTTCCACTCCACCAACTTCTACAGAAACCTTTAATTTCTCTTGAAGTTTGTCTGCAATCCTCTGCATCTGAAGCTTGTCAGCCTTAACCATAGCAGCTATGCCCACTGCGTTTTCCATGGAAAACTCTTCTGCCAAGCCTCCCTTTACTTTCTGAGGAATAAAAGTATCTACTGCTAAAAGATCTTGAATCTTAATATCATCTATCTTTTGATTAGTAAGCTTGGCCATTACCTGTCTTACTCTTTCAAGCATTCCACCTGCATTAGTACCAGCTTCACCTTTTATGTCATGTACTGGAACGCAGAGTTTAACCGCTTCCATTATCTTTTCAGCGCCTTCTTCCACGTCCACCACTTCTTTACGCTTTAATCCGTCTATGTGGATTTTGCCTGCTGGGATTCTTTTTTCCTGTACATCTCCTTTAGGTGTTTTTATAACCACCGCAGATCTATTTCCTATAAGTGCTCTGGATATAGGCACTATTAGCTTTGTTTCTTCTGAGGTTAATCCGAATACTGTAGCAATACCGTATGGGTTGGATAGGTTTTCTACTACTCCACCTTGCTCAGCTACTTCTACTGCTGCTTTCATCCCTAATGGAACTTTTTCTAAAAGCATTACTTCGTCAACAATAGGTATCTTCTTTTCTAATCTGTTATTTATTAAAACCCCGTCATCTCTTTGAACTACAGCTGCAGCTATATTTATTCCTCTTTTTACTGCAGCATTTATCCTTGCTGCTGCCTCCAAGAAACTTACTCTGCTTAATATTAAAACTATAAATTGATCCTCTTCAGTTAAATCTTCTATATTTAATGAATCTAAATCTTCTATATATATAGTTTTTCCTATTCCAAGACCTATTCCCCCTGGTGTAGAAGGATTATGTCCTATCATAGTTGACTCTGTTATTATAGTTTCAGTTATAGTCTCCATAGCTACATCACCTATAACCGGTGCAGCTTCATTTATTCTTACCAAGTCAAGGTTTGTAACCTCCATAGATACTTTTTTTAAAGCCTGCTTTAAGGAGGAAAAAACTCCTTGTATATTTTCTTCTGTACCCTTTATTCCTGTTGTTGGAACTATTCCGCTAGAAAGAAAATCTACCTTACCCTTATCTACCCTAGCCAAAGCAACTTCTGTTGTAGCGTTTCCTATATCAACACCTGCAATAATTCTCATATTTTTTCCTCCTTACTTAAAGCTTGCTTACTCTTGTCTTAACTTTTCTCTTTTTTCATAAATCTCTGCTGCTTCTCTTAGAAAATCTGCATTGACTTTTGCATTATATTTGCTTTCAAGCTCTTCTGCTATAGATAAAAGTTCTTCTTTTGTAGAGCGATATGGTCTTAAAGAGTTATATATTTCTAATATTCTATCATCTGGAACTGCTATAAGCTCTGAAGCTCTTCTAAAGTTTCTAGCCATAGCATCTCTATTCATTCCTTCTGCTATCTGAGCTTGCATTTCCAATGTTTCTGGTGATATTCTAACATCTTCTGGTTTAATTTCTCCGCTTAGTACCTTTTCTAAAGTTACATCTTCTAATTTCTTTCCTGTTGGAGTTTTAATAAATTCAGGTCTTTTAGTAGCTAAAGGATAATCTTGCGGATTCATTTTTCTTTGTTCCATTAAGTTTTTCTCCCTTCCAAATTAAAATTTAACTTCTACCTCTATAGGTTTTGCACCTACCTGTACATGCTTAGTTTCTTTTATATGAAGTAATGCTGCTTTTGCCATAAACTTAGGTCTTGCCATCTGATCATTCTTAGTTGGAACTGGTGTTGGCGATTCTCCCTTAGCATATTTTGCTGCATTTTTCCCTATTAATCTGAAAGTTTCAAGTGTTATAAGTGGTGCTTGTGGAAATAACTCTAAATTATTTAATGGAAGCAAGTCTTTTTGATGTATAACAGTTGTTCCTTTTGACTGAATTCCAATACCTATTCCTGATCCACTTAATTTAGCTGCATCATTGGCTATAAATGAAACGTCAGATGTTCTAATTATTCTAACTATACGAGCACTTAAGCCTTCTTCTTCTATTCCTGCTATAATTTCTCTTAACACATCGCTGTGAGGAATATTAACTATAGTCTTGTTTTGGAACTTATGAAAAGCTGGTGCTAAACCTATAACAACCTCGTCTGATTTTGTTCCAACTTTTGCTTCACCTATTTCTGTAAGCTGAAGCTCTGGTATAACATATTCATTTGCTACATTCTCCATAATTTTCACCTCTATCACTTATTGAATATCTTCTGGTTTTATTACATTTTGAATGTTCTTAATTTCTTCCCATCTCTCTTCACTTATTCTATAACCTGTTCCAGGTCCCATATAATCGTTTATGTCATTAACCGCACTTATAACATCGAAATTCTTATTTAATATGGCTGATGTTTGTAAGTAGTCTCCTGTTACTCTTTGCTTAAGCATATTCAATACGTTGTTTGCTACATCATCAAATCCATTTTTGCTTAATGCTTTCACTATATCTAAACCAGTAACTCTCTTCTTAAGCATTTCTTCTGCAGCCTTTAAATCTTCAACTACATTTCTTTCTGGCATATCTTTGCTACCGTGAGCATAAGTTGCTGCTTCCACTTCTTCATCTGTTATAGCTGGAAAACCTAATTCCATAAATACGGCTTGTATTGCTTTTGCAGCTTTATTTCTTATAGCTATAGTTTCTTCTTCAGAAACCGGTCTTAATCCACCATCTACCATTAAATCTCTTTGAAGAACATTGTAATCATCAAAGTCTTCTGCATCAAAGTTTGAACCAGCAAACATGTTATCATAGTTTGGAACTGCACTGTATCCTGAGAATATAAAGTCTGTTCCTGGAAGCATCTGCATAAGTGTTCTTGCAGTTCTTCTTATGTCTGAATGTGAGAAAGTTTGATCGTTTGCTGAAGCAACTTCTATATCAAGCATAGTAGTTATTAAGTTCTCAGCAAGTACTGCTCTTATTCCTGATGGAACTGCACCAGTCATACCTATACAGCTAACTGCTCCATTTTGAAGTCCTTGAACTCCAGCACCTTTTGTTATATATATACATCTTGCCTCTAAGTAAAGCATTGACTTTCCTTCTGAGTATCCCATTAAGGCTTCTGAACCTGTCCCTGATGTATATCTCATCTTAAGTCCCCTTGAAGCATATGCTGATGCTAAGAATGCTTTTGACCATGGAGTATCATCTCCATCTGTAAATACTGATTCAGTTCCGTATACTGAAACTGTTTCTGCATAACTTGTAAGTCCTCTCATACCAAGATCAAGCTCTGTGGCTTCTTCTACTGAGCATTGAGTTAACACCCCTCCGCGTCCAACTTGAGAACCTATAAGTATTGCTAATGCATTAAATGGTGCATATCTTACTATACCTACTGTAGTTTCCTGTTCTGAGAAACCTCTAATACCAGCTTCTGCAGCATCTGCAGCAATTTGTACTGGATTATCTTTTAAATTTGTAACGTGACATTGATTTGATGGAGTTTTTCTAGCTCTCATTTTTTGAAGGGCCATCATCATTTCAACTACGTTCATATGTGATACAACTTCAACTATCTTTGCTGGAGTTATAGCTGTTGTTATGTTTACAATCTCATCTCTGCTAACATTTATATCTACAAGCATTTTTGAAATTTTTAGTGAATCTAAGCTCATAGCCTTCTCAGCATTATTTAAATTTATTGCATAGTCAGCTATGAATCTATCTATCATATCAAAGTCTGCTCTTTTTTTTCCGTCAAGTTCTACTACTATGCCATTCTCAATCTTTATAGAAGATTTAGGATCATTTGGACTTCCCATTGCTATTAAACCCTCTTCTGGCCATTCACCGATAAGACCATCTTGGTTTACTGGACGCTTAGCTAAAACCTGGAATCTTTTTGATTTCACTTATATTCCTCCCTTTTAATATCTTTATCCTTTAAATTTTCTTTTGCTTTGTTACTTTTTTATCGATGTTTAAATTGTAATATAATTTTATTTGAAATCCATTACACAATCTTGTTCTGTTATCGAAAAATATTGTTCAAATTTAAACAAAGTTTCATTGTGTTTTTTTGTCCTTATATTAGGTTTATATAAAAAAATAGCACTGGTTTAAAAATTCCAGTGCTATTTTTTACTATATATCTATTTTTATATTGCCTATGAACACTTTTTACATCTATTTAATACTATTGTACTTTCTGTCTATATATATTTGGGGTAACTCCTTCTATTTTTTTAAATACCTTAATAAAATATCCACAGTCTTCGAACCCCAAGTCTAGTGCTATATTTAATACAGGCATATCCGTATCCTTCAGCAAATTTTTAGCTTTATCTACTCTATAATTATTTATATATGCCGAGAAATTCACTCCTATCTCTTTTTTAAAAAGCTTGCTAAAATAAGAAGAACTTACATTGCATACAAAAGCCATCTTTTCAAGGCTTATATCTTCATTATAATTATTCTCTATATACTCTAGAGCCGGTTTCAAAATATTATTTATCTTCTTCAACTTTGGTTTTTCATCATGTTTTTCTTGAATTTCATTATATTCATCGTTAATTTTAAAATTAACAAATCCACTTATAATTTTTATCAACTCTTCAGGTCTTACAGGTTTTAATACATAATCGTTTATTCCTAGCTTTAGAGCTTTTCTTACTAGCTCAAAGTCATCATAAGCAGTAAGTGCTATTATTATTTTATCTTTATTTTCATTTTTAATAACCTCAGATGCTTTTAACCCGTCTATTCCAGGCATTCTAATATCCATAATTATTATATCTGGTTCTAATTTTTTATTTAATTCAATAGCTTCTCTGCCATTTACTGCTTCTCCAATTACCTTAACGTCCTCTTTTAAATCCTGTAGTATGACTTTTAATGCTTCTATCTCTAGTGGTTCGTCGTCTGCTATCATAACTTTTATCATACTTATTCTCCTCATTAATGCTCTTTTGGTATAGTAATTTTTACAATAGTGCCTTTTCTTATATGACTAATTATATCTATATCGTATTCTTCTCCATAATGATGATACATTCTCCTATTAACATTGTTTATCCCTATTCTATCGGAACTGCTAGTTTCTTTACTTTTTAGATCATCTAAAATAGTGTCTAGTTTATCCTTAGTTATGCCTGTACCATTATCCTCAATACATAATGCTACATGGCTTCCTAAATTTTCTTCGTATATTTTTATAAAGCCGCCTTCTTCTTTTTTTTCTAATCCATGAACTATGGCATTTTCTACAAAGGGCTGAAGTATCATAAAGGGAATATTTATTGTTTTAGTTTCTTCACTTATATTTATCTCGTATTGAAGTCTATCTGCGTATCTCACTTTCTGAAGCTTTAAATATGAATCTATATAATTTATTGCTTCCTCTAGAGTAACAATTTTATTAACTTTTCTTAAGGTATACCTGAGCAGATTAGACAAATTGTATATTACTTCTTGTGTTTTAGGTGCTTTTTCAACCAATGCCAGCGAGGATATGCTGTTTAAAACATTAAATAAAAAATGAGGATTAATTTGAGATTGTAATGCCTTTAATTCAGAAGCCTTGAACTCTCTTTCTAATTCTGCTTGAACCTTTTTCGCTTGAATAAACTTTATATTTTTTTCATTCAGTTCCTCCCGCGCCATCTTTAATACTGCTTCTTCTACTATATAGTTGCTTATATGAAACATCATTTGCGCTACAGCTTTTATTTTATCTAAAGAAACTACGGGAAGTTTACTATAAGATTTAGATATACTTTTATCCCCATTTTCCAGATCTATTTTATAGAATTTATTATCCAGTATAACTTCTAGTTCATTCTTTTCTTCTTCTTTTATAAGGACTTGCCCTGCCATAACTGCCCCTAGATATTGACCATTTACAATAATGGGAGTAGCAAAATCTATTAGCCCAGCATGACATATATAAACATATGGTTTTTCGAGTCTAGCTGCTTCTAAACCACCCCTTGAATCACACTTTTCACACAACTGAGAGTACTCAGAGTCTGATCTTATTATCTTACAAAATTCACTGCATTCGCTATGCTTGGAAGCTGGTCTACCTTTATAATCTACCGTAATAACAGCCATTTCTGTCGCCTTCGCAATATCATCCTGTATCTTTTGGAAAATATCTATGTCAATTACATCTTTTAGGTGCAATATCTTATCCCGCAAACCATCATCCCCTTAAATATTCTTATTAAAATGTTTTCATTTTTATTATATTTACAAATTCAACTTTTTTCAACAAAGTTTTAACATTCTAATAATTGGAGCTATATCACAATAAGTGTATCTCCAATAAAAAAATTGCAGAATAAACCTGCAATTCTCTTAGCATCTATATAGGTTAAAGACCTAGAAAGTTAACTTTCCCCTTGCCCCTATATTTTATTTTAACTCTTGACTTTCCCACTCTTTCCATACATCTGGATGATATCCAACAGTGGATTGCTTTCCATTACGCACTATTGGAGTTTTATACAGTTTAGGATTATTTAAAAGCAGTTCTTCCTTTACACTGCTAGTTCTTATATGCTCAAGATTTAGTGTTTTATATTCTTTTGCTTTAGTATTAATTAGATTATTTAATCCTACTGCTGCCTTTACACTTTCTAATTCACCTTTGCTCAATCCTTTTTGATTTAAATCTACAAGCTGATACTTAATTTTTCTTTCTTTGAAATATCGTTCAGCTTTCTGAGTATCAAAACATTTTTTTACACCAAATATTTGAATGTTCATCTGTCCAATTCTCCTTAAAGTAACATTAGTTTTTCATCATATTCTAGCATAGATTTGATATTTTTAATATAAGCTATTCAATAGAATCTCTCATCATAGCCCAGTGTGTTATATTAGTATTTGGAATTTTACCTTCCTCTACTACTTTAAATCCATATCTTTTATATATGGACACGTTATTTTCACTTTGAGTTTCTAAGAAACAAGGGAGCTTTTCTTTATCCATTCTTTCTAACATATCGTTTAAAAGAGTTCTGGCAAATCCTTTCCCTTGAAAAATGGGATCAACAGCAATTGGTGACAAATGCCAATGAGGAAAATCTCCATGTCTTTTATGAATCTTTGAAGCATATTCTTCTAGATTTGAAAGTCTATCCATAACATCTTTTCCTGCTTTAAAAAATAAAGATACTCCTCCGCATTTTAGTACTTTCAGCGGTGACATATTAATATTTTTATAGGGAATCCAAATTGCTAATCCTTCCATTCTAGGAGAAGTTGCATATGTTTCTCCATACAACATTCCATATCGAATTCTAAATTTAAAAAAATAAGGCAAAATTTTATTTCTCTTTTCTTCGTCCGGTATAAGATATTTATAGAGAGAATCATTTTTAAATGCTCTAGTAAGAACCTCAACTGCTTGATTAATATCATACTCTTGTGATAATCTGAGGACCTCATTTTGTTTCGTTACCATTTTTATATCACCACCAAAATAAAAGTTTGAATATTATTAATTATAACACTTTCCTTAGTAAAATTATAAGTACAATAAAGGTCAGCCTCTGCTGACCTTTGCCATATATTATGCTAATTTGAATTCAACTATAGTTTACAATTTTTAATGGAGTATTTATCTCTGATGCTTCAGAAACCTCCTTACATATAGTGTATATTGCAATTTTTTCATTCCATTTTCCTATAAAAACGCATGCCTCTATAGATATTTGTACTCTTAATTTTGTGCAAAGCTGTATTTTACATTTCGATATCCTTCCTTCTAATATATTCTTTATGATTTCTCTTATCTCATCTATACATTTGGATAAACATAGATGAGATAGACTCATTCCGTAAATCTCTTCAGAAGTATACCCCAACCTTAATAAAGCAGACTTATTTGCATTTAAAATAGTACCCTCTTCGTCTACAACCAAAACATACTCATCTAATGCATTAAATAATAAATTAAATTCTTTGCTATTACCCACATTCTCCTCTTTAGGGTTAATAATTCCCCTATAAAACATAAAAACACCTCTTAATATATATCTTTAATATTCTTAAATTAATGCATTTTGTAAGTTCTACTTGATGGATTTAAATAATATATCATCCATTTAATACAATATATTCTATATGGACACTATATTTCCTCTAAAATACATGATTTTTTTTAATTCTTTTAAAATTTTACTAGAATTTAATACTCACTATATCTTAAAGGCTGTTATAGTAACTCTAATTAAATCAGTAAGCAGCCTTTTGTTGTACTTAGATAAGCTTACTTCTTTCATTGGTGTAATATATTGATAATTGGTGAAGGGCTCTTGTACAAGCCACATATAAAAGCCTTTTATCAAATTCACTTTTATAGTTTTCAGCTGAAACATCATACACAATTACTACGTCAAACTCTAATCCTTTTGCGAGATAAGCTGGCATAACTAATGGGCATTCTTTAAGTTCACTGTTCTTATCACTTAATACCTTCACATCAATAAAACTTTTTAATCTTTGTTGAATTTCACTTGCTTCCTTTTCAGTTTTACATATAATGGCAACTGACTCATATCCTTTACTATAATATTTATTAATGTCTAAAGCTATTGCTTCATCGAGTTTATCTTTATTCTCTTTATATATGACCATAGGTTCATCTTCATGCCTTTCAAAAGACACAAGCTGATGCTTATCATTTAAAAGTTTTTGAGTAAAGGAATTTATCTCAAAAGAAGATCTATAACTCTTATTCATAAAAACTTTTACTGATTTTTTCTTATCAAATATTTCTTCAATAATGTCATATATATTCTTATCTCCTTTCTTTTCAAGGCTTTGATTAAAATCACCTGATACCGTATATCTTGAATTTTTAAATAAAAGCTTAAATATTTGATACTGTATAGGATAATAATCCTGAGCCTCATCTATGACTACCTGTTTGATTTCTGGAAACTCATCACTACCTTCCAGCTTTAATTTAATATACAAAAGTGGTAAGCAATCTTCATATTGAATATATTCTTGTTGAAGGTTCTTTTGGGTTTGCTCTATTATTTCACTTATGTTTTCTGGGAGCTGAAGCCCTTCAGAAAGCTTTAATAAAAGCTCCTTTTTATCAAACAGCAATTTATATAATTTCATATAATCTACTTCTGTAAAACTGCATAGATTTTCCATAAACACTTTAGCCTCTTTAATAGCCATTAATCGAGCAAAAGACTTTATTTCAAGCACATGATTATTACACTTTTCAACAACTTTTTCTATTTTATTCAACCTTTTCTTTCGTAATGGATGAATCTTATTTAATATCATGTTTTCAATTCTCTTTAACCTTTTAGTTATTACCATATTTATTCTATTGTTTAAGAAAAAATTCTTTATCTGCTGCTTTGTTTCAATTATTTCTCCATCATAGTATATATCTTTGAAGTCAATTAAGTTTTTCTCAAAATACTCAATTAATCTATCTATAATTTTCACAAAGACTTCTGATCCCTTAAACTTAATACTCTCAACTTTTACATAATAACCTTCCTGTTGCTGCAACAAAATTAAGTTTTCCAGCTGATTTTGCCTACTCTCTACTAAAAATCTTTTTCCTAAAGACTTTATAATAATATCATCAAAAGTTATCTGTTCCACATTTTCTTCTCCAAGCTCCGGAAGAACATTAGATATATATTTACTAAAAATAAGATTTGGCGAAATAATAATAGCATTATTAGCACTTATTTTAGAGTCTAATCCTTCATAAAGCAAAAATGCAATTCTATGCAGTGCTATAGATGTTTTTCCGCTTCCTGCTACACCCTGTACTATTAACAGCTCATTTTCAGTATCTCTAATAATAATATCCTGTTCCTTTTGAATGGTTTCTACTATACTTTTCATCTTATCAGAGGAATTGCGACTTAACACTTCTTGCAGTATCTCATCATTTATAACGATACTGCTGTCAAAAAAATATTTTAAATCTGAATTTTGAATTTTATATTGTCTTTTTAGTAGTACGTCTCCAGAAATTAATCCAACAGGTGATTTATAAGTGCCTTTTCCAAGTTCGCAGCGATAAAATATACTTGAGATAGGAGCCCGCCAATCATATACATAAATTTCATTTGTATCTGATTCCATAAGATTATATAATCCAATATAAATCTTTTCTAAATCATCATACCCCTCTTCTATAAAATCAAATCTTCCAAAGTAAGGGGATTTCAACATTTTATTAAGTTTTTCTATACGCTTTTGTGTAGAAGTGTAATCTCTAGTTTCTCTGTTAACCTCTGCAAGATAATGATTCATTTCCGGTATTCTATCAAAATCTTCTGAAAAGTGAACACTTTCTTCCCACATTTCTTTTCTAGATGCTATAACACTACCTAGTTTATTGTCTAACTCTGATTTTTCCTTTTGAAGTTCATTTTCAATCACATTCAGTGTTTTCTTAAGATACATTAATTCATCCTGCTGGTTTTGATTAAAATCATTCATTCTATCACGCTCCCATATTTTTTTAAAAAAGCTCTTGACACAATTATTATCTTTATGCTACAATAATTGTGTGATTTAAAATTAATATGATATAATAGTGATAATTGTGTCTAAATTTCAATTATACATTAAAAACCTTTTATTGTAAATATCACATGTAATGTTTTTAAAATAACATTATATGCCGTTATACAAGAACTCAAAAATGTACATAAAAGACCTTCAAACAAATTTGAAGGTCTTTTTTAATAAAATTTTTCTCTATACATATTTTAAATAAGTTCTTATCATGTCAATCATAGCTCTGACATTTCCATTAAATAAAAGCGAAAACTCCACTGCAAATAGATATCCACATTCTGCGCATAGTCCTTCTACCTCTACACATCTCCCGCAATTATATATTTTACCTTCTTCAGATACTATACATTGATAACAGGGCCTATTCCATGAATTTTTCAGATAAACATCAAGGGCACTATACAAATTAAATATAGGCATCTTTTTCTTAATAAGTTCTTTGATTTTACTTACTACCTCTAACTTTTCTTCTCTGCTGAGAGTGAGATATTCTGTTCCTTTATATGGGGTGTGAAAGTTAAAAGATATAGAATTTATATTAGGATTTTTATCTGCAAATTCAACAACTTCCTGCACCTCTTTAAAATTCAACTTATTTACTGCCATATAAATACATATGTTAGAATCTACTGCATCATCAATATTTTTCATGATACTGTCATAAGTATCTCCTCTTATCAAATTATGAGTATCTTTCATACCATCAAGACTCAAAAATATTACATCAGCTTCAGGAATATCTAAAGTAACAGTGCCATTGGTTACAACATTCACTATATAAAAGCCTATTTTTCTTGCCTCTTTGATTAAATCTCTTATATTTTTCCCTTTATCCTGCCAAAGCAAGGTTTCTCCACCACAGAAAAATAAAATTCTTATACCTATACTATAAAATCTTTTCATTTCCTTTATAATACTTTCATAAGAGTGCATTTTCTTATTTATATTATTTACTGCACAATGCTTGCAGCTTAAATTACAGTAATCCGTCAATATTATAGTTCCTAGTATTGGCTTCTTTTCTTTAAATACTATACTTTTGATACCGAAATAAGCTAAATATAAGAAATCTTTTTTCTTCATCTCATATCTCCTTATAAATTAAGTTCTTTTATCCAAGGCTGCTGCATAGAGCTCTGCCATAGCTTGTCTAGATAATATATGGAGTACTGTTTTTCTACATAGTGGTACGCAAATCTGCCAAGGTCCGTTAAAATCACTTTGTTTCCTTCTGATTTTATCATCTTCAAAATTTTTAAAGCTGTAAAAAGTATTCTAAATTCATTTTTCATATCCTTGTTAAATAATTCATAAAATCTATTTTCATCTATTACTCCATCGTAGCATCTCCAAAATAGCCAAAATATCATCTTCTCCCTTTCTGTCATTATATTTACAATATTTATAGGCAAACTATCTTTATTGAGTGAATTAATATATTCATTTACATTAAAAGTATTAAGGTAAAAATAGTTGCTAAAAAGGGAACTAGCGCCTGCTCCTATTCCAATAAAGCTTTCTCTAGTAACGGATGTATATCTGTTGTCCATATCTTTTCCATAAGTCCATATGGAACTTCTTTTATAATTATGCTCCATGGATATCTCATCAATAATTTGAAGAATTCTTTTTTCTCCTAGTTCACTGAATCTACTTAATCCTTTTTCTCTTATTAACTTATCCATGCTAGTCATGGGAAAAACAATAAGAGGATATATGGAAATTTGGTCTATATCATATGAGTAAGCAGTTTTTAGATCATACACTATGTCATCAATAGTTTGTCCAGGTATATTAGTCATGATATCAATATCTAAACACTTAAAATCAAAACTTTTAACTAGAGTTATAGCCTCCTGTACATCCTTGTCATTATAACATCTTCCTAAGAATTTTAACTTATCATTATTAAAAGTTTGCACACCTAGACTAATCATATTAATTCCCATTTCTTTTAGGTTTTGAAGAAGATTTTTTTCTACTTGCGAAGGATATATCTCTATTCCTATATCCCCCACAAAATTAAAATTACTTCTTATAAAATCAATGATTTCTTTAAGTTCTGGGCTTAAAAGGGCTGGACTTCCGCCGCCTATATATACGGATGTAATCTTTTTATCCATTAAACTATTCTTATAAATGGTTAGCTCCTTAAGCAGCGCCTTAGAATATTCCCTTGCTTTATCTTTTTCATATATTTCTTTATTATAGGGACAATAAGGGCATATATTTTTGCAAAAAGGAACATGTATATATATTCCACATTCATCATCAATACTACTAAAATCAATCATTTTCTTCTTATATCTCACGAATTTGAATTTGT
This sequence comes from Clostridium nitrophenolicum, assembly GCF_055391695.1. Classification (NCBI taxonomy): domain Bacteria; kingdom Bacillati; phylum Bacillota; class Clostridia; order Eubacteriales; family Clostridiaceae; genus Clostridium; species Clostridium nitrophenolicum. Next base: position 1,912,840 of record NZ_AP042469.1, on the reverse strand, counting down.
CCCTTTTCCCTAATATAACTCTACGGAAAAAATCAGTAATCATAATACTCACCCCACTACACTTATAGTGTAATTTTACACTGCAAGTGTAGTGATGTAAATAATAATTTTAAGAACTATAGGACTTTTATTACCTTAAATACTATTTATAGTTACTTTGTAACTATTTTGTAACCTTTTCTTTATTCCATAAATAACCATAAAATGATATAATTTATACAAATGTAAATTTGATGTTAACGTAAAGGATGTGTTCAAAATGAAAAAAGGTCACATAAAAACAGCTGTTACAGCCTTTGTAGCAGGGTTATCCATGGTATGTCTATTTAAAGGAACAACTGTACAAGCTTCTTCTCTGCCTACAAAATATGATATGAATCTAGAATTTAATGCAGAGAAAAAGAACTTAACCGGAAAAGAAGATGTATACATTAACAACAACAGTGGTTCTGACCTGAAAACACTGGAATTTCATTTATATGCAGACTCATACAACAAAAGAGAAACCATGCCTTTTTACAATAGTTCTATGGGGGACAAGCCTCTTTCAGAACAAGAAAAAGGTGATATCTCAATAGAAAAGGTTATCGCAAACGGAAAAGAGCTAAGCTATACCCAGGACAATGAACTTCTTAAAATATCTTTAGATAAAGAGCTTAAAAAAGGCGAAAATTTAAGTATATCTATACAATTTAATCTAAAACTGCCTAATGGGGTTTTAAGACTTGGATATTCAAACGATGTATATTCATTTACAAATTGGTACCCAATACTTTCAATGTATGATTCAAAGGAAAATAAATGGGATGAAAACTCATTTAATATTATAGGAGAATCAAATTATAGTGATATATCAGAATATAGTGTAAATATTAAAGTACCTAAAAACTTTACTGTAGTCTCCACAGGAAAGGAAACAGAAGCATCTTCAGAAGATAATGCTAAAGTAATGAATCTAAAGGCAAAAGATGTAAGAGACTTTGTAATGATTATGAGTCCATATTTTAAATCTGTATCTAAAGAAATAGATGGCATAAAAGTAAATAGCCATTATTTGGATAAAGAAGGTGATTCAACACTAAATACTGCTGAAAAAGTTTTGGACTCTTCTGTAGAAGCAGTTAAATTTTTCAGCCAGCAATTTGGAAAATATCCTTATGATGATTTAGATATGGTTGAAACGTATTTTCAAGGTGGAGCTATGGAATATCCACAACTAGTTCAAATGCCAAAGTATCCTTCAAGCATAAAAACTCCTTCAATGAATAAGTTCTATGATATGACACCTTTTATAAAGCAAGCTGCTGTTCACGAAGTTGGACATCAATGGTGGTATGTAACCGTAGGCAATAATGAATTTAAAGAACCATTCTTAGACGAATCTTTAACTTCCTTTTCTACTGCATACTTTTTTGATAAAACTGAGGGACCCTACTCTGAAGAAAGTATCTTAAGTAGGCTAAGGGCTCCATTTGCAACTCGCGAAGAAGCTTATGGTGAAATGAAAATTCCACCTGCTGGCTCAAGTGTGGACAAGTACAACAACATGATGATCTATAACATTTCAATATACGGAAAAGGTGCTTTAATATTTGAGGACTTAAGAAATAGAGTTGGAGACGCAAAGTTTAAAGAAGTAATGCAATCCTATTTCAAAGAATATAAATTTAAAAATTCATCTATTGATGGACTCTTATCTATAATAGAACAAAATTGTGGAAGCGCTGTTAAAGAAGCTATAAGAAATGCCATATATTCAGATAAATACAATCCAGAAAATTTAAAAGTGACTAATGAAGATTTTGAAAAAATGTCTATCGAGAGATTAAAGAGTTCAATAAAGGCTTCAGAGGATAGCAAAGGCTTTGTATTAGGAAGTTTATTTCTTAGAGCTGCACAAGGAGAAAAAGTTATAATTGTCACTCCTTCGTCCCTTAGTAAAACAGAAGAATCATTAATTGAAGATAATTTAAAAAATTATTTTAGAGACTTATATGGAAAAGTATTAATTAAAAAAGACAAAGACATTATCGAAAAGGACCTTATTGATAATAATGTTATGCTCTTAGGTAATCCACAGAACAATGAGTTATTTAATTCTATATCTAAATCTCTTCCTATTTCTATAAATAAAACAGGAATATCTTCTAGCGGTTTTACTATAACTAACGAAAATATAAGTGGATTTTTAGTAACAAAAAACCCTAAGGATGAAAAAAAGGTTATGGGAATACTTTTCTGGACAAAAGATGGTTCTGCAAACTTTTTCTTTGATCCTGAGATGAATTCACAATTTAGAATTTCCATAGATAATAAGCAATTTATGAACGGGGATTTTTAGTTCTTAAGGTTAAAAATGCGGCAAACTTAGCCGCATTTTTTTCTACAGATTAGCTTTTAATTTTAGGTTCTGGTATATATGTACCTTCTAATACTCTCTTTAGCTTTCTAAGAAAATAACCTGATACAATCGGAGATAGAGCAATAAATATTAAGTAAAATCTTAGTATTGAAGTATTTTTAAATATAATTAGCAGAAATATTAATATAACCCCACTTATAACTCTCCCTAGATTAAGTGCTATATCTTTATTAATCATATATTCTATTCTCATATCTTCTTCATGAGCTTCATTTATGACATTAAAGGTAGATGAAGATAATTGTATAATAAAAAATGGAAGAAAAAATGCATCCGCTACAGTATAGATTAACAATGTTTTATATTCTATATTTATAGCTAATCCTAAAACAGCTGCAAAAGAACCTATTGTTCCAATGAGTATAGAAGTTTTTCTACGAGTTGGCTTAATTATTTTTTGTACCAATATATAAGATGCAGAAGATATCAAAGAAGCAGTTAATGTAAATTTCCCGAGAGAAAGTTCGCTTTTAGTAGTCTCAATGATTAATATATTTACTAAAAAAACGATTATAACATCTCTAATTCCCCAGAAAACTGTAGCCTTCTGAATAACTTTCCACTCATCACAATTACTTGAAAATATTTTTTTATAATTAATCTTACTAGAATAATTATTACACTTCAAAATCATACTAATTAAAATAAGCAGTAAAAATATAGTAAGAGTAGCAGTAAAAACTATATTATATCCTCTTATACCAGTAAACCTGTTAATTATATACGCGGAAGTTATCGGAGCTATTGCTGCAGAAATTCCACAAAAGCTTCCGTTAAATCCATTAAAGGTATCCCTATTGTTAACATCGGTGAGATCAAAGCTTAAAGTGTTAAAGGCTAACCAGTAAAAGCCTACGGCCACTCCGAACACAATCCCAAGAGCATATATGTATGGTACCCCTTTGTTTCCTACAAATAATATCAACCCATAAAACAAGGCATAGGTTAGTAACCCTAGTCTTAAGGGTAATATTCCATTTTTCTTTTTAGCAATTATTCCAGCCAAAAGGAAAGTTATCGGTGTAACTATGTAATGAATTAAGTTATAAATTACTATTACAACAAAATCATTGGTTTGTCTCCAGAAGAAAACATTTATAAAAATACCTGATAGTCCTGTAGCAAATGAGAACAGCATACTTACAACTAATAGAACTTTAGCATTTTTGCACATAAGGCTCTCTCCTTTAACTTCGTTAATACCCTTTTATTATGTGCATAATGTGCTATTATATTAGCAAATAAAAAGGAGATATATCAAAAGTAATTTGACATCTCTCCTTTTTATTTTAATTAATTGAAAAGTCCATTTTTACAGGTGCTATAAGATTAGATGCCTTTCCATCTTTTTCTACAGATTTAATATCTTTTATAAATAATGTGTACTTTTTCCCTTTTCCATAGGATGTATCTGGTTCTACTTTTATAGCCTTGGTGTTCTTATCATAGCTAACTTTTATTTTAAATTGATGATTTTCCTCATCTAAAACATATATATTAGCTGTATTTACTGTCAAAGGATCTAAATCATCAGAGAATTTGACTGTCCATGATTTGTTATCAGCCACTTTATCCTTTTTCTGCAATTCTATAAATTTACCCTTCTCTTCCTTTGAGATTAATACATTTTTTATTACCATAAAATTCTTTTTATTTTGTTCTATTTGAGTTTCTCCACCTACCACACAAAGGTAATTCTGCTTTAACACAGCGTCCATAACAGGAGCAAAGTTCCTTATATCTTCTGCAGTGGTTGATACAAGTTCTTCTCTTTCCTTTTGCATATCAGATTGTTTAACTCCTGTTAAGTACAATCCATCTGCAATCATACCATCTGCTGCAGGTCCTATTAATGAACTTAAAATACCAGTAGAATTATCAACTTTTCCTGCTGCACCAATTATATAATTGTTCATTTGTTTCTCATCCGCTTTAAAATTTCTTAGATATTCAGGAATTTTATCGAAAGTATCAATAGTCTCTTTTAAATTAGGGTCTCTGTAGGAGGATAATATAACACTGCCATTCTCTATTCCTATATTAGCGCCGTAAGCTCCACCCTTTACTCTTATATTATTCCATAAATAATCACTTTGTAGTATGTTTTGTAATACTATCAGCTTCCCATTTTGTGTATATCCTGCTTTTTTAAGATCTCCGCCTTTAACTACATACTGAACCTTTGAAGGTATGATTAGACCTTCATTTATTTTTGAGCTATCAAAGGTGTATTTGTAACTTGTTAACTTATCACTCTTTAGTGAACTCGTTAATTTATTCAAGCTATCAGTAAAGCTTTTATAGTTTTCATCATTTCCTGTAATACTTGCAATCATATCTTGTTTATTAAATATAGCATCTCTGACCTGCTGCAGGTTCTTAACAATTTCATCACCTTTACTATCAAAATTCTTATCTAAATCGCATAAGAAAGAGTAGAAGCCTTCATTTTCGTAAGCTTTATATTTTCCTGATTCAGACATATAGGATGCAACTCTTTCTGCCGCCATACCATATCCGTTATATGCCATACCCTGCTCTTTTTGCATTTTTATATTATTTATTATTTCTTTTATACGAGCTTTATCATTTAAATTACTGTTAAATATAATTTCTTGTAAAAGCTCAAATCCTTTAGGTAGGTTTTCGTTTAATCCTATTAAGTTAACACACATTTTAGGAGAATAAGAATCATTGTCTCCATATTTAACTAAACAATTAGTTGAAAAACCAATCCCACCAGAATTAATCAACGTCTGCTCTGCTAATTCTTCTTTAGAATAGTTTTTTGTATCTATATTTCCAAGAATTTGACTTAATAAATAAACATAACCTAATTTGTCTTGGGAAACCTTCGTAGTATCAAAGTATAAGCCTACATAATCCACACCATTCGTATTTATAGGGTGTTGAAGTATCTTGACACCATTTTCATTCTTTTCGATAGTTTTATATTCTTTAACATTTCTATTTATATCTTCACGAGTAAGAGTAGGCAAAGTATTTATTTCCTCTTGTGTAGATGGAGCCGCCTGCCATTTTTTAAGTTCCTCCGTATTTTTAACTAATTCATCTATCTTATCTTTTGAAAGAGAAGCTTTATAATTAGCTAATTTAGCTTTAAGCTCACTTTCTTTCTTCTCCTCAAGGCCTGGAACTGGCTTTAGGACTACTAGTGAACTATGTTTATTATCAACAAGGTATTTTTTTACTAAGCCTTCCATATATCCTGTTTTAAATTTATTTTTAATATCTGCCATATCAGAATTCATATTTAAATAAGCTGTAGGATCTCCACCATAAAGCCAACTTCTCATAATTAGCATATTATATGATAGAGCAAAATCTCCTTTTAACATTCGATGTGATAAATCATATACCTTAGAAATTGAATTTAATAACTCATCATTAAACCCTTTTTCAACTACGTTTTGTAATGTATCATCAACAACCTTTTTAAATTTTTCCTTTTGATTTTCATTAACATTTTCTGCTACTATGCTTAGTACTGGCTGAATATTTGAATTATCAAATTTAACACTTACATCTTCTCCAAAGCCGTTATCCTTTAATGCTTTTTTAATAGGCGATGATGGTATACCACCAAGCAATGTCTGAATAAATGCGAAGGTTTCTACTAACTCTTTATTAGTAGATTTATCAATTACATAATTTAAACTTAAATATGTTTTATTGTCAGTAGGTGATCCATTAGGTATTGAATATTCCACTGTTTTTTCTACTCTCTGTGTAAAGGGCTCTTGAAGTTGAAGCTCTGTTTTAACTTCTTTTTTATCAAAATTATTTAAATATTTTTCTCCAATGAATTTTAGAGTTTTTTCAATATCCATCTTTCCATACAAATAGAAGTAACTATTAGCTGGGTTATAATTATCATTATAGGTCTTTACAAGCTCCTCATAAGTTAAAGTTGGCATATCCTCTGGCAATCCACCGGATTCGAATTTATATGAGGTATCAGGGAAAAGTGATTGTTCTATACTTTTATTTAGTATTCTATCTGGCATTGAATAGTTCCCTTTCATTTCATTGTATACTATGCCATTATATTTTAATTCACCATCTTTAGAGTCTAACTCATATCTTATGCCTTCCTGCTGAAAAATTCTTTTATCCTTTAATACGTTAGGATAAAAGACTGCATCTAAATATACACTCATTAAATTTTGAAAATCCTTATCATTTTTACTTGATACAGGATAAAGAGTACTGTCATTTGAGGTCATAGCATTCAAGAATGTGCTCATTGATTGCTTACCCATTTGATTAAAAAGGTCTTTAACAGGATAATTTTTTGACCCACAAAGTACAGAGTGTTCTATTACATGGTTCACTCCAGTATTATCTTTAGTTGGAGTTCTAAAGTTTACACACATCATTTTATCATCACTATTACTCTCTAAATATATAAGATGCGCTCCACTTTTTGAGTGAACATATGTATATGAATTACACTTTAAATCTTCTATCCATTTCTTTGACTCTAATTTAAATCCACCTAATGAATTGCTTTCTGTTGCTGCATAGGATGCTTGTACACTAACCCCAGCTGCTTTAACACTACCTGATATCTGCATTATCAAAGCTTGTGATGCAAGCATTGTTGATAATGTAATTGCTATTAAGACTTTTGTTTTCTTATGCATTATAATCTCTCTCTTTCAAACAATTTTTCCATATATAATCTCATATGGAAATATAACTTACAATATCATAATATATTCTATACTATCCAGTCAAATCCCTTTAAATGATGTACAAAAAATTAGTTCTTGTTTATTATGTTTTTATATGTCTACCGTAATTTATATTATTATTTGAAAAAAACTAATTATTAATTCAAAAATATTTTAGGCATATGAAAAGAAATAAGAAACCAAATATTCGAGAATACTAGTCTATTATTTATTTGATTATGCCTTAACAAAAATAAATAATTAAAAGGTGCGGCAATACATCCGCACCTTTTAATTATTCATATATGTCCGAAAACTCAATTTGAACACTCTCAATATATTTGGAATTCATATCTTTATAAGATGATTCAATTTCTGAATCATTCTTCTCTTCTACAAGAGTCACTGGTAATTCAATTATAAACTCACTACCTTCTCCAACCTTACTTTTAACATATACCTTCCCGCCGTGGAGTTCTACAAGTGATTTTACCAGTGCCAGACCAATTCCACTTCCTTCACCTCTTCTCGAAATAGGCCTATTTACCTGAGCAAATCTTCCAAAAACACTTTCTAATTTATCTTCAGGAATTCCTATCCCAGTATCCTTAACAGATAATTTAATTCTATCTCCTAAATCATAAATATTAACAAATATACTGCCGCCTCTCTCAGTAAACTTAATTGCATTTGATAGTATATTTAATACTATTCTTTCGATTTTATCCGAATCAAAGGCCATATATTTTTCTTCTACTTCTGTATCAAAAATTAAATTTATATCTTGAGATTCAGTGTAGCTAGCAGCTGATAAAACTATCTCTTCTACAGCATATACTATATTGTCATTAGCCAAATTAAGTGCTAGGTATCCTCCATCTATTTTAGTGGTATCTATTAAATTATTTATTAATCTTAAAAGCCTCAATGTATTTTGATTCATGATCTTTAAATATCTATCTATGTCGTATCCTTCCCCATAGCTAGTTAACTTTATTGATTGAAGTAGCTGAGTTGTACTCCATATTACATTTAATGGAGTCCGGAGTTCATGAGAAACATTGGCAAAAAACTCAGTTTTAAGTTTATCATACTCTAATACTTCTGTAAGCATTCTTTTGTTTTCTTCAAAGTTTTCACTTAGCTCTTCTACCTGTTTTGTAGTATTTTCAACTTGGAACTGCAGTTTTATAGCTTCTTTAACTGAGTGCTTTAAATCTATAAGAGTTTTTACCCTAGTTAAAAGCTCAGAACGTTCAAAAGGCTTTTTTAAATAATCATTGGCACCACATTCAAAGGAAACAACCAAACTTTCAGCACGATTATCAGCTGTCATTATTAAAACTGGCAGGTCAAGTAGAGAGTATTTTTCTCTTAATAGAGTACATACTTCAAACCCAAGCATATCAGGAAGCATTATATCTAGTATGACAAGATCTAACTCTTTGTCATTAGCCACCTTTTCTATTGCCTCTCTGCCGTTAGCAGCTGTAACAACCGTATATTCTCGTTGCTCTAAAAAATGTTTTAAAACCCTTATGTTTATTGGTTCATCATCTACAATTAATATTCTTTTACCGTTCTTAGGTACTTCTTTACTACATTCAGCATTTTCTTTGTAGTCCAACATTTCATTTAACTCTTCTTTGTCTGTATCTCTTTGTAATCTATCTATCTCATGGCTGCAGGAATTATGTTTTGGTAATGTAAAAATAAATTTTGAGCCTTGGCTTACCACAGATTTAACCCTTATTTCTCCGCCGTGAAGCCTCACTAGCTTTCTTGCTATATGCAGACCTAAACCTGTTCCTCTATATCTTCTATTTATTCCTTCACATTGTTCATAGGGATCAAAAATTTTATTAATCTGTTCCGATGGTATTCCTATACCTGTATCGGATACAGTAATTTCCATGTAATCTCCACTTTCCTCCGTTGATACTACTATCTCACCAGCCTCAGTAAACTTTACTGCATTTCCTATTAGATTATACAGAATTTGTTCAATTCTGTTCTCGTCACCATAAATAGGAGGAGTATTATAATCTATGTTATTAATAATTTTTAAATCCTTATTACCAATAAAAGGTTCACAAAACTTTATGATAACATTAGTAAGCTGTCTAATATCCACAGCTTTCATTTCAAGGTTTATATCATTATTTTTAAGCTTTGAGAAATCCAAAATATCATTTACTAAATTAGACAATCGCTTAGCGCTAGCCTCTATTAGATTTAAAGTTTCTTTATTTCTCTTACTTAGAGACTCTGGTAATTCTAAAGACAAACTTTGAGATAATCCAATAATGCCATTTAACGGCGTCTTCAATTCATGGGACGTATTAGCTAAAAAATCATCCTTAAGTCTATCCACAGATTTTAGTTTTTCTGTCATTTCTTCAACACTAGAAAATGCCGTTGAAAATCTATCTGCTAACACATAGGATTGAGCCAAAATAAAAATAAGCATACCTAGTGGAGCATAGGAATCAGTCTGAATTATTGAATATTCATATAAAATATCATTAAGTCTTGTTATAAACAAGATAAATACAGCAACTATGACCATTGGATACCCTTCACCTTGTGTAAAATATCTATAAGATAAGTTACCCAAAATGTATAATAATAGAAAGAGTGCTACTATTTCAAAAGGAAATAATAAATTGTTATAATTTACAACAGGTAAAAGCAATATTATAAGAAAGTAAGCTATTCCTACAGTCTTCGAAAATTTAACTATTGATTTAGATATGATTTTGGGGTAAAAGCTATCTATAAAAAGTACAAGCATAGGTATATAAAGAAAAAATGTCCACAGAAGAAGTTTTGTATTTAAAACATAGTTCATATTAGGAAATATACTGTAGATTAATCTTTCTCCAACTAAAATAGTTCTTAGTCCTACTAAGGCACATACTATAGCAAAATACAAAGGAGCCTTGTTCTTTTTTCTTCTTAGAAACATGGCAAAATGATATATAACAGCTACTATAGTGCTGCCAAAAAGGAATAAATCGAATCCTAATTTTTTAGCATTATATCTGCTAATTTGTGATTCCGTTCCCAATAAAATGCTGTCAATTTGTCCTGTGCCATAATAAAAATTACTTGTTTGAAGAACTATATCAAGTTCTCCAGTATTGTTATAAAGAGCTCCTGTACTTGTAGCAACCTTTGGGATCATCTCTGCTTTAGATGTTCCCACAACTCCAGATTCCGCTACAAGCTTACCGTTAATCCATATTTTATGCGCTGTTTGAATAAACTCTGTTTTTATAGCATACAAGTTCTCTGCATTATTAGTAAGGACTTTTAAACGGTAAGTAGCATATCCTTTGCCATCTAGCTGTTTTTCTGGATATTCATACGTAGAAAAATTTCCTGGAATATTAATTACTCCTGTTTTCTTCAAATCACTTTTCTTTTTGAAATCCTCTGGAGTTAAAAGTTGATTATAATAAATTTGCCATTGTCCGTCTAATTTAACAATACCTTGATTTTTAAAATTCCAATTTTTTAAATCTAAAACACCATCCTTAGCTATTGGCTGCGCTTTGAAAGTTTCAGTGTTTTTATTAATAAACATTAAAAGCAATATTAAACATATAGATAGTGCTGTACATATTAGAACTGCCCTAACAATAGCAGGCTTTAACTTCCGCATAAAAATCTCCTTATAATTTATTATTATAACTTCTAAAGATATTTTACCAAAATTTTAGCCATTATTCTACCAATTATAACATTCTTCTTCATTTTTGAGCAAAAAAATTGACAAAAGACTATTCCAATAGCAATATTGACATAGTCTTTTTTATTATTGTGTAAAAAAGTAAAACAGTTTGCATATAAGCAAACTGTTTTATCTTTACATATATATTATATTATATCTAAAGCTACCTTTTTTAGATACTCTAATTTACTTTCATAGTTAAGAAAAGTAGAGTCATATACTTCTTTAACCATTTTAAAGTAGTTTATAAATTCCTGCTGCTTCTCTATACTTATATTAAATCTTGCTGCAAGTCCCATTAAAAACTGTATCTCTTTTTCATCATATGCTCCATCTGATAAAGCTAGCCCAACTAATTCAAAGTATATTATATTTTTAATTCTATCTGTAGATCCCTCTAATTCCTTAATAGCTGATTCAAAATCTAGCTTTTTTATATCCTCTTTAGACAAAGAAAGTTCTTCGACATATTCTTCTAATAATTCTTTTTCATTTTCAGCAAATACTTGGTCTATATTAGCCAAAACTTCAACCAAATTAACAAATGCAATGGCTTCTTTTTTATTAAATTCACTTAAAAACATCTCTACATTCCCCCTTATACAATATTAACGAACACTGACCATAACCTCTCAAAATATACCCTTTACCAATTAATTGAAACTTGGACCAAATAAGATTTAAAACTTATCTTGCTATTAATGGATTTAAAGAATAGTAAGGTGTAAAATTATCCATCAACATAATATTACACCATAATAAGCTATTTGTTAATATTATATCCTTTAGCTTTGCTTATATTTTTGTAATTCTGAATCTAAGTCAACTTCTTCCAGCTTTGCAAATTCTTTATCTAAAGAATCTTCCTGTCTTAGATCCTGTAATCCCTCTGCAAAAGCTTCTTTCTTCTGGATTTTTCTTTCTATATCATCTAAGTTTATCTTATTATTTCCATCATCTACATTAGCTAAAATTTCATTAACCTTTTTACTTGCCTCAGCATTGTTATATCTTGCAGCAGCTTCATCTCTATAAGTTCTTGTTTTGCCAATTTCCTCTTCTAAATCTCTTAATTTTTTCTTAATAGCCTCTCCTTTTTTTACTGCGTCCTCATAACTTGTTTTTAATGAATCATAGCTCTTATCAGCCTCAAGTTTTTTAGCTAAGGCTTTTTTAGCTAACTCTTCATTACCTTTGCTCATTGCAAGCTTTACTTTTTCATCATATTCTTCAGATTCTCTTTTAGCATTATTCATTTTCTTTTCATTCTCACGAACATTACCTAAGATTTGTGCAGATGAAAGTTTTGCTTGATTTAAGCTTTCTTCCATATCTCTTACTTTTTGATCTAAAAGCTCTATTGGATTCTCTACCTCATCTAAAGCGTTGTTAACCTTTGCCCTAAAAATATTTGATATTCTTTTAATCATTCCCATAAAAACATCCTCCTAAAGATTATTTTTTAACTTTTTAATTTCTTGTTCAAAAACTATAATCCTATTATATAGTTATATATACTATTTAACAATATTAATTTAAACTTATTTCCACTTGTTTTCGACTATTTATCTAGTATTACTAAGCTTAATCTCTATATATCTAAATATATCTAATATTTTGCTCAATTTTCCAAGGTATAGATATCTTAAATTATGCAAATAAAAAAAGGCATCACTGCCTTTTATACTTTATATTTACTCTTATTTATTTTCTATTGATTCTCTTTTCTCAGCAAGATTATTATTTAATTCTACTCCATTTGTATTAATCTGAGTAAAATCCGTTACTGTTGTTGTTGCAAAATTGAACACTCCTATATTAGCTGCTTGTGCAACAGCATTTTGAAAAGCATTTTCGAAATTATCTAAGTCTCTTATTTTTTCACTCATAGCTTTCACCTCTTTTAATGTTAAGCTATCCAAAATAAACTTATGGTATTCATGTTGGTGAATACCATACAATCTTTCTGTCAAAAATTATAATAAAAACTTAAAAGGTATATAATAATCGTGGTACATTAAAAATAGTTTAAAAAATGTTTATGGTAGAAACGGAGAAAATAATGCTATTAATAAAAAATACTTATAAAAAATATAAACACTTTTTGTCCTTAACTATATTCCTATTTTTAACCTTATGGTTTGCTTATCTAAAGAAAACTATAATTCCTGAGCATATTATGTATTTTTATCTTGATTCTCAAATACCTTTTCTGAAAGAGTTTGTTGTAGCCTATTATTTTTGGTTTGCATATATGGCTATTGGGTTTCTATATCTTGGGTTTGTATCAAAAAGAGACTTTTACAGAATGGAGCTTTTTCTTTCGTTAGGCATGACTATTTCCTTTATAATATTTATACTATATCCAAACGCTCAATTTCCCAGACCAAGTGTACCAGGTAATGATGTTTTTTCTTGGCTAGTTAATTTTATTTATGATCATGATGGCACAAATAATGTATTTCCAAGCATTCATGTTTGCAATGCCATTGGAGTTCATATTTCACTAATTAATTGTTATGAATTAAAGGATAAAACATTACTTAAAAGCTTATCATTTGTGGCGGCACTATCAATATGCGCTTCCACAGTGTTTATAAAACAACATTCAATTATAGATGTTGTTGGAGGGGTTATTCTTGCTACAATAATTTATATATTTATTTATCAAACACCAAAATTATTTGCATCTTCACCGAAGATAGATAACATAGAAAACTAAAACAGAAAATTCTAGTATTATTCTATATTTATTAAATTCCAAAGAAGATAGTTTATGCAAATATAAAACTTAAATAATTCCTCTGTAGACCTGGTTCCAATTTCCAGAAACATTGATTTGACTTACTTCTTAACATATATTAAAATATATGAGTACAAAAGCATACAAAAGACAGTTCGTAACCATCCTGTCTATAAACAAAACTAGGACGTAACTACCGGCTTAGGTAGTTTTTTGTTTAAGGGCAGTTTCTGCCCTTTTTTATTTTAGGAGGAATTTACATGTATATTTTAAAAACAGAACACAGTTTTGATAGTGCTCATTTTCTTGCTCAATATGTAGGTAAGTGTGGGAATATTCATGGACATAGATGGCGGGTGGAAATTGAGATACAATCTGAAACATTAGCAAAAGGTGGTCAACTTGACGGTATGGTAGTGGATTTTGGTGATCTGAAAAAAGATGTTAAAGATATGATAGATTACTATGATCATGCATTAATTATACAAGAAGGAACTATGCGACAAGAAACATTGAACTGTATACTTCAAGATGGATTTAAAGTAATAACAGTTAACTTTAGACCTACAGCAGAGAATTTCGCAGTTTTTTTCTTCAAAGCAATAAAAAATAAGGGCTATAATGTAAAAAGATCTATTGTTTACGAAACTCCTAGTAATAGTGCCATATATGAAGAAAGCGAGATGAAATCCAATGAGTTTTAAAGTAGTTGAAAAATTTATTAGTGTAAATGGCGAGGGTTCTTTGTCCGGCCAGCTAGCAGTATTTATAAGATTTGCAGGCTGTAACTTAAAATGCAGCTACTGCGATACAGAATGGGCCAATAAAGATGACGTAACTTATGACTTAATGACTGGCGATGCCATATATGAGTATATAAAATCTACTGAGATCAGAAACATAACTCTAACTGGAGGTGAGCCTCTTCTTCAAAAAGACATAATAGAATTATTAAAGAAACTCTGCAGTGATGAGACACTTAATATTGAAATAGAGACTAATGGTAGTATGTTATTAAGTAGGTTTTTTTATATAGAAAATCCACCAACCTTTACTATGGATTATAAGCTTCCTTCAAGTGGAATGGAAGATAAAATGATATTAGATAACTTCAAATACTTAACTTCCAAGGATACAGTTAAATTTGTATCCGGCAGTATTGAAGATTTACAAAGAGTCAAAAATATAATAGATAAATATAAACTTGTAGATAAAACTAATGTATATATTAGTCCAGTATACGGAAAAATTGATATGAGCGAAATTGTAGAATTTATGAAAGACAATAAAATGAATGGGGTAAACTTGCAAATGCAGCTTCATAAAATTATATGGGCCCCAGACAAGAGAGGTGTGTAATGTAATGCCAATCGATACAAATGCAATTGAGGAGCATATTAGAGGTATTTTTATAGCATTAGGCGCAGATCCTAACAGAGAAGGTCTTAAGGATACTCCTAAACGTGTAGCTAAAATGTATGAAGAAATATTTGAAGGAATGCTCTATACCAATGATGAAATTGCGGAAATGTTTAACAAAACCTTTGAAGATGATTTATCTTTAAAAGAAGGCTCCGATACTAATGACATAGTTATAATGAAAGATATAGAAATATTCAGCCATTGTGAGCATCACCTAGCATTAATGTATAACATGAAGGTCGCAGTAGCATATATACCTAATAAAAAAGTGATTGGATTAAGTAAAATCGCTAGAATAGCTGAAATGGTAGGACGAAGACTTCAATTACAAGAAAGAATAGGTACAGACATAGCTGAAATTATTCAAAAAATAACTGATTCAAGTGATGTAGCTGTTATTATAGAGGGCGAACACGGATGTATGACTACCAGAGGTGTAAAAAAGCCTGGTACTAAAACAGTATCCGTTACGCTAAGAGGAAGATTTAATACTGATCCAATGCTGAATAGCAAGCTGATGATGCTTTATAGTAAGTAAATATTTATAGATGTAAAAAACCGAAAATTGACTTACACCCCGGGCTATGTTTCCAAGCTTCAGTCCGTTAAAAACTTTTAGTCAGTCTAAAGCTTGTGTTTCAAGATAACCTAAGAACTTTCGAGAACTCGCTGTGCTCAAACAACTCTAAAGTTCTAAGGTTCTCTTAAAACTCTTCACTAAGACTGACACAAAGTTTTTAAATCTACCTTCAGCTTTGGAAACACATCCCTTTGTGTAAGTCAATTTTCTAGCTTCAAACCCTATAGATAAATAACTTTGATGATTGGCTTAACATAGGTACCCCTATGAATACCGCTAATAAGTCAAGCACTAAAGTTGGATATCTATATAGATATCTTGAACTTATTAAATACGTCTTGTATAGTCTGTAAAGCAATCAATACAAACCTTTTTCCCATTCATAAGTCTTATTTTATGTTCTGCAGCAGATTCTCCGCATTCTTCACAAACTACACTAGTAAATATTCGTGCTTTTTCTGGAAGTTGAAAATTAGGCTTTTTAAATTGAAATAGTTCATCACAAGAAGCATTCAATATGCGTTCCATTTCCTTTTGCCTATCCTCACCTTTCTTTCGGGATTTAAGCACAATCCTAACCCCATCGCCATTTTTTCTATTGAAAAATGTAAAGGCCATTTTCCCTGAATCTTTATGTATCAAGTTTCCTTTTCCTATAGAGCAGCCTGTTAAAACCTGCACAGCATCTACACAGCAAGCATCGTTCTCAACTACACATACTATTTCTTCATCCTTTGAAAAGCTCAATCCCATCTTTTCCTTTGCTGCTTCGCTCACCTTATAGCCTATAGCTAGTCCAGGACATTCATGTCCGTGAAACTCTATACACTTTTCCCATAATTTATTATTCATTTTTATACCCCCTTGAATTCACTTTATCCGATGACTACCCGCTCTAATACTCCCATCACACTCTGTGAAAGTGATTCACACAAAATCGTAGATTTTTGTTCTCTACTTTTCTTCAAGGTGGGAATAAAGAGCGGCTAAGTCCCTGGATTCGTTCAACTAAACTTCAGATGACGTCTAAAACTTCACCTGAAGTAAGTTTCACTTTATTACATTACCTACTAAATATTATAACTAAAATAATTTATAAATTATAGAATTTTCGATTTATATTATTCAAGCATGGACAAAAAAATGCACCTCCAAATATTAGATGTATCTAACATTTGGGGGCACTTCAATTCTGCCTACTTTTTTATCTTAAGAAAATTAAGTTTTATAAGCTGTATACACAGCAAAAACGAAAGAGATATAACTAAAACATAATATGATAATACCATTTCAGTATTTAGTTTAACTGTAAAAATAATAGACAGTACGTTAATTACTATATACACTAAACAGCATTTAAAATTAACTGATTCTCTATACGCTCTAACCATAGTAATGATAAATAGTACTAGTATAAAGAGTAAACCATAAATTATCCAAACTTTTAAAGATAACTTATTATATACATCATTCCTGTATGTCAAAGAGCGCATTAATCCCATCTTTTTATCAGATAGATAATAAATAATCAGAGAAAATGCTATTAAGCATGCTTGAATAATAGTACCTAACCATTTTAAAAAACTTTTTATTCTCATTGTACTTATTCCTCTAGTATTAGTTTCTTATTGTTGTTTTTTAGGCTCTCCCGTTTCTATAGGATTTGCTGGGTTTCCAGTGTTTCCACTCCATTCATTCCAACCACCATCATAAAGTGATATGTTTTTTAATCCCATAACATCTGCATAAGTTAAAACTTCTGCTGCTCTCCAGCCTGTTCCACAGAAGAAAGATAATCTTTGCTCTGGAGTAATACCCCATTCTTTCCACATAGCAATTATTTCATCTTTATTACGCATTGTATTGTCTACATTTCTATAATCATCTAGATTTGAATTATCTGTGCCCGCATGTCCCCATACTGAACCAGCTGGACGTCCCTTTGGTTTTATATAGTCATATCCTGATGTCTTACCAATATGTTCATCCCAGCTTCTAATATCAACTAATTTACTTCCCTGCTTGTCTGCTATTATTTCTTTAGCTTGTGGTAAATCAACAATATAGCCTTTGTTTGCAGGAACTGTTGCTCCAAAAGAAGCTACAGCAGTTTTCTTATTAGATGTTTTCTCTAGCTCATAACCTGCATTTTTCCATTTTGCAGTTCCACCATTTAAAACTCTAACATCTTTTACGCCCATATACTTTAGTATTGCAGCAACTCTGAAGGATGGCATTGAATCAGCTCCATATAATACAACTGTAGTATCTGTTGTTATACCACTACTTTCTGCAAATTTTTGAAGTCTATCATCAGAAAGACGATTCCAAAGTGGACCTTCTTCAACTTCATCAGTATTGATATGTACTGCCCCTTTAATATGACCTTCTTTTAAATAATCTGGTGACTTTGTTTCATCTCCCCAGGAAACTTCAAAAACCTTGTATTCTTTACCTTTATAAGTTTCTGGTTTTTTACCATCTATTAAATCTTTTACCCATGATGCTGGCACTAACATTTGATAGTTTGTATATGCTTCCATTGGCATACTTTCATCTTTAGCCCACTCTTTTACATCATATGTATATATATTTTTATATCCCTTTTTAGATAAATAATCTCCGACTTCTTTGGCATCTTTTCCATTGGCATCATAAAGAACTACATTTTTTTCTGATGATATTCCCTTAGTCTTTAGAGCATCTTCTAAACGCTTATCTTTATTCTTATTATCTGCTTTTAGCCAAGCAGCTGAGAAATCTGTAGCACCTTTAATGTGTCCTTCTCTTTTCACGCCATCTAGTGTCCAGCCATTAAAAGCGTCATTTTCTCTTGTATCTACTATTACCCAATCGCTTTTCCCAACTTTGTCTTTAAGCTCTTTAGTAGTAATAGTTTTAGCTTTTCCATCTTCTTTAACTTCTTGCTTACTTCCACATGCAGCTAATGCTGTCACGGAAAGAGATAAAGTTAAAAGTATACCTAATAATTTAGTACTTTTTTTCAAGATTATTCCCTCCTAGATATCCTTAGTTTTTATAAGCTTTATGGTCCCTAATTATAGAGTTTACTATCACTTAATTAAGAAGTAAATATATACTTCCTCTATATTAAATTTTCAAATAACCAGTTTTAACTCTATTACAAAACCGAATAGATCACATGTTTTTAAATATGATAATAGCCTTAATTATCTGAGCCACTAGTGTCATATAATTAAGGCTATTGTTACAGTAATTATTGATTTTTTATAACCATCATTTTACTATCAGCTGTAGCGACAAGTTCATCATTGCTATTAAAAGCCTCAGCATACATATTTATTAAAGTATTTCCTTTATATTTTAAATACACATTAATCACAAGCTGGTCATTTTCATAAATCGGTTTATGGTAATTAGTATTCAAATCCAATGAAACTGCCTTATTTTCTGTAGAAAGTAAGCCTAACATACCAAAGGCGTTATCAAAAGCTGCGGAAATAAACCCTCCCTGCATAGACTTCACCGGGTTTAAATACATCTCTAGCACAGGAAACTTTATCTTAAGCTTTTCATTTGGCACATATTCTAGTAAAGTTGGCTGCATTAATTCAAAACAACTTGCTGTTATTTCTTCAAGAGATGTCAACATATACTCTTTTCCAATACTAATTAGAGCTTTTTCTATATATCTCATTGCATCCATTTCTCCTTTTATTATAAAAAATATCATACTTATATAAAATTAATAATTCCTTATGTAAACCCTTCCTATACTGATATGCTTTTTTGCATAGGTATCTTAATTTTCATTGCTAATGTAAAATTCATTATAGCTATACATGCTCCAGCAATGAATACATACTCATACCCAAAAGCATTCCAAATTAAACTTCCTAACCATGGAATAAACATTGACACTACATGATCCATACTGATTCCCATGGATAAAGTAGGTGATATATCTTCGCTGTTTACAGCAATTTTTTTCAAATAAGTAGCCCTTGCCATGGTAGCTGCCGTAAGAAGCTGGTCTACTACAAAACAGGCACAAGTTATATATAAAGCAATATTCGTGAGCAAACCAGTTCCTGGAATATTTTTCGCAAAAGCATAACCTGTACATACTAAAATAAGCAGCAGTGCCTCCGCTGTTAGTACAAACTTTTCTCCCATACTATCAATAAGATAACCAACATAGGGTTTAAAGAAGATTCCAATCCCTGCAGTCAAAAATCCTAATAATGCAAAAGTACTAACTCCTTGATTAAATATCTTAATAAGTACCCATGGGCCAAAGGTTATAAATATCTGTTTTCTTGCACCATTTAATATACTAAGATAATAAAATAAGCTATATTCTTTTTTTACAAACAGTTTCTTTATTTTACTCTCGTTTTTATAGGGTGTCATTTTAAATATTAATACTGCAGAAGCCATATAAGCTATTGCTCCTATTGAAAAGGCAACTCTATAATCTAATTTTACATATCTTAACGCAATGGCAGTTATAATACTTGTTACAAGAAAAGCGGCAGTATTAAGCCCATTTATCTTTCCAAGTATTTTTCCTACATCCCCTTCCTCTGCCAGTTTCATTCCTATACTATTTTGTACTGGCATTAAAAGGTGCTGTCCCATACTGTATACAATCATCCATAACATAGTTATTCCAAAATTTTTTGATAAGCAGCCTATAGCAAGCATCCCCAATGCAGAAAGTATATTGGCTACGAAGGCTATTCTTATATCACCTAAGAATAACAACATTCCTAAAACAAATACTACCATAATCCCTGGAAACTCTCTTGGCAGCTCCATTAAAGTTCTTTGTGTAACAGTAACATGAAAAACATCACTAAAAAAATTATTAAAAGCTGAAGAATCAATGCTTTGGCTAATCCCCATAAATGCACCGGCAATTAGGAATAATGTAAAATCTTTTTTTCTCAATTGTATATCCCCCTATGTAGTTCATCAATATTTATTATTTTATCATACATAGAATAAGCTAACATCATAATTGGGTAAAATATTTGAACTACAGGTCTCTTTAGTGGTCTAAAAAGCACTTAAGCAAAAAACTTGCTTTAGGAAAACATTAATTTATGAATAATTACTTTACTTTACGAGAAAATATTATATAATAATAATATAGATGTAATTACAAAACTTACATTATAATCTTAAATTATATAAATGAGGTGATTTTTATGAAAAAAATTGAGATATACACTAGCGATACTTGTGGTTACTGTCATGCTGCTAAAGATTATTTTAATCAGAATAATGTTCAATTTACTGAATATAACATCTCATCAAATTCTGAAGCTAGAAAAGAACTTATGAAAAAGGGCTATAGATCTGTTCCTTTAATTGTAATTGATAGTGAGGAAATCCTGGGATTTGATAAAGATAAAATTGATTCAATTTTAGGATTATAGCTAACAAGGCATAGAATTTAATTCTATGCCTTATTATATTGCTGTATGCATTCCAACCTCGACTTTATTTCGACCACTATGTTTTGCCTTATAAAGAGCTTTATCCGCCGTTTCTATAATTTCATTATATTTTATATGTTCTTTTGCTGATTTGTAGCATATTCCTATGCTTATTGTGACTCTAATAGATTTATTACCTACATTAAATTCATATTCTTCAATATTTTTTCTTATCATTTCACATAACCTTAAAGCTTCACCTAATTCTATATCCGGAAAAACTATACCAAATTCTTCCCCTCCATATCTACCAACTATATCACAACACCTAACAGAACTTTTTATAATAGATGAAATTTCTCTCAAAACCATGTCTCCAGATGTATGTCCAAAGTTATCGTTGATTTTTTTATAAAAATCAATATCAAGCATTGCAAAACAAATTCCTTTTTTAAGTTTCAATTGTTTCTCATACTCTTTTACAAATAGCTCTATTAGAACTCTATGGTTATATAAATCAGTAAGCCCATCCTTCATGGCTAATTCCTTCAATTTATCTTGATGAGTTTTAAAGCGTAATGCAGAGTTTACCCTGGCAGATACCTCCACCTCATCTATAGGTTTTCTTATATAGTCGAAAGCTCCAAGTTCCAAAGCTTTCTTTATATTTTGGCTTTTAGTTTCTGATGTAACCATTATTATAGGTATATCCTTACTTTCATCCTTTTCCTTTAATAATTTACAAACTTCAAAGCCATCAAGCTCAGGCATAACTATATCCAATAAAATTACATCCGGATTAATTCTACTAGCTAACTCTAAGGCCTCCAATCCGTTAGTACATGCAAATACAGCATATCCCTCTCTTGATAATATATCTATGAGAATTCTTAAATTTAATTTTGTATCATCTACTATAAGTATTGTTTTAGTCATTATATTTATCACCTATCCATTTTCCCATTTATTAATAGTATAATACGACTAATTACCGTGATAATATGTTTATTTTTCTTTTGGCTAATGATTCTAATCAAAAACTTTTATCTAAAAATCGACACATTTCACCAAATAATATACTTAATTTTACCAAAAGAAGTTATGCAAAGTAAATAGCAAGTTTTATCCAAAATTTTTATACTGTTAGTTAAGTAAGGTTAAAGTATAAAATAAAACCAAAGAGAGTTTAAAATAATAAAAGCAACTATTAGCTTGTATTAGCCAAACTGTTCTAAACATGAAACTAAGCAGTTCTTCATATTAATTTAACATTAATTTAACATTGATAATATAAATAAAAGATAGTAACATTGTGTAATACTTTAATATAACTGGAGGGGCATAAAAAATGTTTAATGAAAAGAAAACACTAAATCTTTATACAAGTATAGAATCTTATAACAACTCTGAACCAGATATAGTCATTGAAGATGCAAGCATTGAGATTCAAAGAGAAGGTTTTTTAGTAATAAAGGATTCTAACAATTATACTCATATAATAAACGTAAATAAATTCGTAGCGGTAGTTTACTAGGGGGGCAAATCGAAATTGAGCTTTTTAAAGGATCTAGAATTATATCCTATATATTTAAAATGGAGAGAAGGTACGAATGCCTTTGAATGTTTCCTTAAATCAACAGCCTTTGTATCTTTGAAAAATTATCCAAACTTTGAATTAGAGGATCCTTATATTTCTCTAGAAGAAAATATAATGTATGATAAGATTAAGACAATAATAGATTCAAATAATACATCAGATACCATTTTTCTTTTAGATATACCAGGACACCAAAGTGTATTATTAGGATATTTGCTTCAAAATAATTTAAATATTAAACCTATACTAACGCTTAATCTGCTTTTTCATCCTTATGGATTAATAGGCGGCAAGAAACTTATAGGTAATTTACTTCTTTGCGGAGATAAATTAAATAGTATTAATCCTAAGGGATATATCTTCATATTAGATAGTGGAAGATATTTATTGGAATCTGATGGTACTGAAAAAAATTCATTTAACAACCAATACGAAACTACAGAAGAAGATATGCCAAATGTAGAATTATTAAAAGAACTTTGTTACTCAAAGGCCGTTTATATTTACTCTGATAAAATAAAAGAAGATATAAATTGTTATCTTGATTATCTGGAGCATTTTGATATTAAAGTAAGCAAGTGTAAGATTGGAGAATGTTAATATTATGGATAAGAACAATTCATGGAAACAGAAATCTGCTGCGTTAACCTTAGCTGTATCTATGGTTATGGTTAACCCTATAGCCTTATCAGGCTGCAGTTCTTCTAATAATAAGGTTGTACAGAATCCAACTAATCAAAACCAAAATATTAATAACAATCAAGAAGAGGAAGAAGAAGAGCAACAAGGCGGTTCTGGTGGTGGCGGCGGCTATGTCAGCAGCGGCCATAGTCATAGCTCATCTCCATTTATATTTAGTTCTTCAAGCAAAAGCAGTAGCGGAAATTCCACAGTATCTAATCAATCTTCTAGCGGCTGGCATGCGTGGACAACTCCCTCTTCTTCAGGAGGATATTCTGGGGTACATGCTGGCAGTGTAGCAGGCTAATTATAACAGGAGATGATGGATTATGTATGAATCTTTAACGGATAAATTATTATTTGATTATTATATGATAGATAGCAGAAGAAAAGATAGCATATTTTCTCCTGCTCCCTTTTATTTAGAAAAGGAAATTGCACAAAGCATGAAACTTTCAGCAGAAATACTAGATATTTTAGTGCAAAGGATAGTTACAGATATTAATACTAGTTTTAGTGACTTTATAGATTTTATACCTGACTTTAATTATAAAAGAGATATTTTAAATCTAAAAGTTCCTTTAAGCCCTGTATTTTGGGTCCGATTTGATGGTTTTATAAGAGAAGATGGGGGTATCTTTTTCTCCGAATTTAATTATGATAAACCCTGTGCTCAAAGAGAAATCCTAGCAAGCGAATATCTATATGCTGAAAATAATATTAATAAGGGTTTTAAGGGACGCTTTATCAACTCCTATAAAAGTATAGCTTCTCAATTCTTTAAAGAAAAAAGAAGGTTCAATACTGCTATATTAATAGATCCTTGTCATCTAGAAGAATCTAGACTTTCCTATTTATATACTGAACTGCTAGAGGACAGTAATTTTCATTTCATACCAGTTGGTCCTAAAAACTTGAAAGTAGTAAATGATGAACTTCTTGCTTTTGGCAAAGAGAAAATAGATATAATACTAAGACAATTCCCTACGGAACATTTAGATGAAGTAACAGATATAGAGACTATACTGGAGTTGTATAATAAAGAAAAAATACTTATATTAAATGATCCTAGAATTATTATAGGCCAATGTAAAAATTTATTCTCTTTTTTATGGAGCCTTGTTTCAACTAATGATACTAGGTTAACAAATATTGAAAAAGAAGTAATACGAAAAACTATTCCCTATACTGTACCTTTTAAAAAAGAATATATCAATGAAGTTATAGATAACAAGGATAAATATGTATTAAAACCAGTATACGGAAGGTATAGTGAAGATGTATTTATAGGGAAACTTTATAGCAGAAAAGAATGGCTGGAAGTTATAAACTATGTATTGGAGAAAGGCAATAGTTTTATATTACAAGAATTCTGTCCTATTCATAAGGATTCAGTAACTGCTGCTTCCAAACATCGCCATATACCTAAAGAAGCCTTTGGAAACTTTGGAGTTTACCTCATAGAGGGAAAGGTTAAAGGCTTTTGCACAAGATGGAACGAAAGCTACCTCACTTGCGATGAAAGTACTTGGATATCACCTATCGGATTAGCCGAAAATCCTTTAAAAGTTGTTAAACCAAATCTTCAGTGCAGAAAAAAAGTATGGGATAGAGTAACAGATAGAGCCATGATGGAATCTGGATTTACAGGAAGGTATTTTAGAGATAAGGAGTATATCGGATTAGATAGCCTTTTAATAGATAAAAGTAAATTTTTAGAATTAAAAAATGCATCAGAAGCCATTTGTCATGTTTTTAAAAAGGCTCAAAAGTTAGTTATTGATAATATTGACACCTTTTCGCCTGTATTAGGAATTTCCGGTTTAGATAACTTAGCTGTTCAAAACTATACAGACTCTCTTGTTTTTCTAGGAAGAATGGACTGGTGTCTTAATAGTAGAGGACAGTGGAAACTTTTGGAGTTTAATTCAGAAACCCCAGCCGGTCTGGTAGAAAGCATAGGCATAAGCAGAATTATAAAAGAAGAGTTAAATATCAAATATGAAAATCCAAATAAAAATATGGAATATCTATTAAAGAATGAATTCCATAAAATAATAAAAGATTACGAAAAGGTGAAAAAAATAAACAACATAGCTATTCTATCCAGTACCTATTATGAGGATTGGTATAATACCAGTGCTATATATAATTTAGTTAAAAGTCTGCCCTATAATATCACAATGGGAAACATTTTTGATGTTAAAGTATATGATAATAAACTATATTTATATGGTGAACCCATAGATGCTGTGTTTAGATATTATCCTTTAGATTGGTTTTTGAAAGATGAAAGTGAACAAATACTTAAAGCTCTAGAGTTTAATACCTTAAGTATAAATCCTCCACATACTATAATAACCCAGTCTAAGGCATTTCTAGCACTAATTTTCGAACTAAAGTTGCAAGGATTCTTCTCCGAAGAAGAAGCTAATTTAATTGATAAGTATATAACTCAAACATCCTTTGATGTAGAAAACTTAAACACTGTTGATATATGCCTAAAGCCTCTACTGGATAGAGAAGGTAATGGAGTTCTACTTGGTTGTGATGTTTTTGAAGAACCAGAATATGATTTTGTATTTCAAAAAAGAGAAGATATCAAACCTTTAGACTATGTTGGATATCGTACTACAGGTGAAGATAAGAAGTTATTATACCCAATAATAGGAACATATATAGCCGGTGATAAGTTTTGTGGAGTGTACACTAGACTTGGTGAATTAATTACTACAAGCTCTTGTATATATACGCCAATATTTTTGAAGCAAGATCTTAACTCAGATAGAGA
Source organism: Clostridium nitrophenolicum (assembly GCF_055391695.1). Lineage (NCBI taxonomy): Bacteria > Bacillati > Bacillota > Clostridia > Eubacteriales > Clostridiaceae > Clostridium > Clostridium nitrophenolicum. The sequence continues at coordinate 1,886,745 of NZ_AP042469.1, read as the reverse complement.
TTTTTTTACCCCATCTGAATTTTAGAGCTGCAAATGCATGACTTACGCCAAGTTAGTCAGGTAAAAATAGCATAAGGAGATTTTTATGAGTAAAAAAGATAAATCTTTAAGCAATGTTACATTATCAAGATCAAAGTCAGCTGAAATAGATAGTTCCATAAGGACAATTAAAAAAGTAGTAATATTTTTTTTAGTTATATTTACTGCTGTGGGAATATATTCAGTTAAGCAATCTAAAGAAAAAAAAGATGACAAAAATCTTATAGGCTACACACTAAAAGATGAGAAGTTAGTTGATAGCTGCAATTTAGTTTCTGTTGAAGGCTTTTATCTTGGAAAAGGTGTCCTAAATGATGAAGTGCATTATATTTTTCAAGCAGAAAAGAATGGTGAAAAATCAAATAATGTAGATGTGACCGAAAAGGAAATAGAGATAGTTTATGTTTCATCAAATAATTCTACTGAAAAACCTGGAACTGTTAAAGCCTATACAAGAACCTATACTAAAGAGGATAAAACCAAAGAATTAAAAACACAAAACAGGTATTTTTACAAAGTTTATATTCCTGAAGGTACTATTAAAGACTGCGGAGAGCTTACTACAGCTTCTGAAAACAGTGGCGAATAAAATTATATTGCAGCAAATGTGATTTGCATATAATATTGTATTAATGATAAACCTAATATAAAGATTAATCTAAAACTATAATTATCCAATGGATACTGTCTATAACACTCCCACCACACCCTGTGATGGGAAATAACATACAATACGTATCTAGATAAATTCTTCTAAGGCTCAGATAATAAGAGTAATCCTTATAGACAAACTCCACCTGAGCCTAAAAATCATTTAATAGGAGGTCTTTATGAAAATTGTGAAATATATCAGAAATATTTTATCTGGGTTGTATTTAAGCATCAAGAGATTTCCATTAACCATAGTATTTTCAGCTTCTGTTGCTGCTGTACTTATAGTAATATCAGAAACTAATCCAAAGGAAGATGCCTTAGCTAGGATAGCTATGATCCTTGCACTTGGAATTCCCCTTTCACTTTGTATAAAGCTTTTCTTTGAGAAAAAAGATGAAAAAAGCACATACAAGTTAGTTCTGGGTTATATTGGTGGAGCTTTATTCCTAATTCTTTATTACTTCTTATTTTTAAAAACTAGAGAAATGATTCCTATTACAAGATACGTTGCTGTAAGTCTTGCACTATATCTATGGTTTCTTTTTATACCACATCTTCTTAAAAAAGAACAATTTGAAATGTACGTTATAACTGTATTTACAGGCTTTTTCGTCACTATTATCTATTCCATTGTATTATATTCTGGCCTTTCTGCAATTTTGTTTACAATAGATAAGCTTCTTGGAATAAAGATTTTAGGTAAAGTCTACTACTACACATGGCTTTCTGTAGTTTTTATCTTTGCAGTATCATATTTTCTTTCTGTAATACCACTTAAGAATCAAGATCTAACTGTAAAAGCTTATCCAAAGCTCTTGAGGATACTGCTTTTATATATTGTAATGCCACTTTTGACAGCATACACAATAATACTATATATATACTTTGGAAAAATAATAATAACAGCACATTGGCCAATTGGCATAGTTTCTCATCTAGTTCTGTGGTATTCAGTTATTGTTACAATAGTATTATTCTTTATTACCCCTATAAAGGATGAAAATCCATGGCAAAACAAATTTTTAAAGTTTTTTCCTAAAATCATTCTGCCACTTCTTATAATGATGTTTATTTCCATAGGTATAAGAATAAATGCTTATGGAGTAACAGAAAGAAGATATTTTGTTGTTATTTTAGGAATATGGTTATTTTTAATAATGCTTTATTTATCCTTTACTAAAAAGCACAGAAACATAATAATTCCTCTTACACTTTCTATAGTTGCCTTAATTTCTGTATTCGGTCCTCTTAGTAGCTATTCCATTTCAAAGATAAGTCAAAATAACAGATTTGAAAAAATTCTTATTAAAGATAACATGCTTAAAGATGGAAAACTACAAAGTTCTCCCGATATTCCTAAGGAAGATAAAGCTGAAATAAGCAGTATACTTGATTATTTTAATCGAAATCACAACCTTAAAGATGTTAAATATCTTCCACAAAATTTCAAATTAGATGATATGGATAAGGTATTTGGATTTTCTTTTGTAGCACCAAGCTACGGTCCTACTGGAGAATACTTCACTTTTATGAGAAATCAATCAGAAAATACACTAGATATAAGTGGATATGATTACCTCTTTGATACAAGAATTCTTAATAGCAGTGCTAACGCATCAAGTTCTCCCCTGTCAGCTTCATATAATTATGAAACCGCAGTTGTAAAAGTTACTTACAAAGGAATTGAGATTTATAATAAAAATTTAAATTCTTTTGTAAAGAACCTTATTGATAAACACGGACTATTTTCAAAGGAAAATTCACTCTCTTCTGAGGAAATGACTTTAGTTGAAGAAAATGAAAAAATTAAGGTTAAATTTATATTCTTAAACATATCTGGCAACAAAAACCCATCCACTGGAAATGTTGATGCTAAAGGAATCGAGTTCTATATGCTTGTTAAAATTAAATAAAATTTTATTTTAATAAATTGATGGAAAAAGCTTTGTAAATCAAGTTATTTTTGGTGGAGCAGCAGTAATTGGAGAAAATTTAAGAATTAATTTATCAAAATAGTTACATCAATTTATTTACGTTCCTCAATTATACAATTATAAAAAATGTCATAGACTATATGCAAAATCACTATTTTTATAGCAAACTTTTGCATGTCCATGACATTTAATTTTTATTTTATAAATAACTATTAAGATCTATTTGCTCTTTGAAAGAATCCAATCCTACTCTGTCTATATAATCTCCTAATCTTTCTCTATTAGTTGCATTTTCATTATATACTTGAATAATTTTTTCTGTTAAGTCATATATGTTTTCTTCTGGTACACAAAGTGCTATTCTATCTGCTATTCTTGGCTTGGCCCCACCTTTTCCGCCAACATAGAACATCCATCCTTTTCCGCCTCCTATTAATCCTATATCCTTAAATGCACTATCTGCACAGCTATTAGGACAACCACTTACACCTATTTTTAATTTATTAGGTAACTTTTTACCATGATATAAACTATCAATTTTTGATCCAACTGCTACTGAATCTTGAAGACCTCTTTTACAAAAAGTAGTGCCTGGACATACTTTTACACTTCTTACACATAAACCTATTGCTGCACCTGGATCCATATCTAAGTCTTTCCAAGCACTATCTAAATCTTCTTCTTGCAATCCAACTATTGCAATTCTTTGAGCTCCAGTAACCTTAATAGCTGCTGCATTATATTTTTCAGCTACATATGCAATAGTTCTCAAAATATCTGGTGTTACAATTCCAGCAGTTAAATGTGGTGCTATTGCATATGTTTCTTTATCTCTTTGTAATATTGCTCCTTTTTCTAATAAATCAGTTTTCATTCGTGTAACCTCCTAAATTGGTTTTTTTAATATATATTATTAAATAATTAATATCAATTTAATTGTATCATATTTAGCCAGTGCAGACTACTAGGATACTAATTGTAAAAATATTTACACTTATAGTAAATATATTAACTACGTATTATTAGCCTAATAAACTATAAAATCTGCGATACTTTTATAATTGTACGTAGTACGCTTTTTAAGAAAACTTCGAATACTAATTTTTACTATGATGTGCTTCTTTTTTCTATCAATTTCATAGAATTATAATTTGTATATTGAACAAAATAGTAGAGTAATACTATGGGTAAATTCTTATTTAGGAGGGATAAATACTATGGGTGAAAAACATTGTTCTTCTTGTGCAAGCCAACAAGAAAAGGAAAAGAAAGAAAATAACTCTGGAACTAAACATAATAAAAAAACAAATAAAAAAGATTGATATTAAGATTAATTTAAAAATATTATGTTTTAAGTATGTATACACCTATATAAGATCAGTTTAGTTATGGAAAATGTAATATAGGTTGGATAATAAAAATAGTTTAAATTTTATAGTGTAAAGTTGATAGAGCTAGACTAAATTAAACTAGCTCTATTAATTTACTGATTAATATACAAAAAAGCAGATAAAAGAAGTCTCTTCCCCCCCCTACATTTTCCTTATTTTACAAAAGCTCCATTATTCTAAAATCATCTTCAATATCTTAATTACTATCATTATTTAGCTGCATTACAAGCTATATGAACTGCATCCCATACTCCTGCAAAAGGAGGTGCATAACATAAATCTGTCATTCCTAAATCCATGGTAGTCATATTGTTATGAATTGCTATAGCAAACATATCAACTCTTAATACAGCTCCTTTTTTCCCCATAGCCTGAGCACCTAAAATTCTATTAGTTCTTTCTTCATATATAAGCTTAATCCATATAAGCGTTGGATCTGGATAATATCCTGGATGGTCATACGCCTTAACAAAAACTGTTTTATAGTTTATAGCTAAAGCCTTAGCTTCACTTTCAGATAGTCCAGTTCTTCCTAATTCATAATCTAAAATTTTAATTGCAGAACTTCCAAGGGTCCCTACATACTTATTATGCTTACCTATAATGTTTTCCCCTGCCAGCCTTCCACACTTGTTAGCAGTGGTTCCCAGTGGTATAAAGGAGTTCTCTTCTTTTACCTTATTGTATACTTCAGCACAATCTCCCGCTGAATATATGTCAGCAATATTAGTTCTCATTTCTCTGTCAATCACTACTGCACCATTTCTAGCAAGGGCTATTCCTGAATCTTTTAAAAAACTAGTAGCAGGTCTTACACCTATAGCTAAAATAACCAAATCTGCTTCATAGCTTTCCTTATCAGTTTTTACCCCTGTAACCTTATCTGTGCCTACAAGTTCTTCAACCTTTTCATTTAAATTAAATTTAACTCCAGCTTCCATCATAATATTAGTTGCCATTTCTGTTAATTCAAAATCAAAAGGTTGTAATATCCTCGGGGCTAGTTCTACAACCCTAATATTTTTGCCGGCATGTAATAAGGTTTCTGCCAATTCTATTCCTATGTATCCTCCACCAACAATTACTATGTTCTTTACCTCTGGAGCTTCTACTGACTTTTTAAGTATCATTCCATCTTCCAAGGTTTTAAGCACATATACTCCTTTTAAATCCTTTCCTTTTAGAGGAGGAACTACTGGTACAGTACCTGTAGCTATCATAAGTTTGTCATAGGAATCCATAAACAGCCTATCATTTTCTAAATCCTTAACTAAAATTTGTTTACTTTCTGGTTCGACTTTTACAACTTCATGTTTAAGATTTATTTTCATTCCTGTCTTTTCAAACTCTTCTTTAGTTCTTGCTATCATCTTAGTATAGTCTTCATTCATACCAGATACATAGTAAGGAAGTCCGCAAGCACCATAAGATACAAATGGACCTTTCTCATAAACTACAATTTCAGTACTACTATCAATTCTCTTTATTTTAGAAGCAGCAGACATTCCTGCTGCAACTCCACCAATAACAATAACCTTCATAAGACCACTCCTATCTACTTAAAAAGTATTGGAAGACTCTCACTATATGGTGGATATGCTATACCCTTTTCTGTTACTATAGCAGTTATTAGTGAGTTATCTGTAACATCAAAACATGGGTTATAGGTTTTTACTTCTGCTGGAGCCATTGGTTTTTCGTACCACTTTGATGTTATTTCTTCGTCAGCTCTTAGTTCTATGTGAATATCCTCACCAGTACTACATTTTAAATCAATAGTAGATAGTGGTGCACAAACATAAAAAGGTATTCCATAGTGCTTAGCTAAAATCGCCACCCCTGAAGTTCCAATCTTATTAGCAGTATCCCCATTTTCGGCAACTCTATCACAGCCAACCAAAACTGCTTGAATTTTTCCTTCTTTCATCACTATTGAAGCCATATTATCACATATTAATGTAACATCAATTCCCGCTTCCTTAAGCTCCCATGCCGTTAACCTTGCTCCTTGAAGAAGAGGTCTTGTTTCATCTGCATATACTTTAAAATCATAACCTCGTTCTTTACCAAGGTATATAGGCGCTAGTGCTGTTCCATACTTTGCAGTGGCAACTGTTCCTGCATTACAGTGAGTTAATATTCCCATGCCGTCCTTTAATAGAGATAGTGCATTCTCTCCTATGGTTTTACAAACTATCTCGTCTTCTGCTCTTATATTTTCTGCTTCTTCTTTAAGAGCTCTTTTAACTTCTTGTACAGACTTTCCTTTTTCTCTCTTAAATCTATTTTCCATGCGATCAAGAGCCCAAAACAGATTTACTGCTGTAGGCCTTGAAGATGAAAGATACTCTTTTACTTTTTTAAAATCCTCATATAGCTCATCATAGCTTTCTGCTTGTGATTCCTTTGTTCCAAGATAAGCACCATAGCCAGCTGCGATACCTATGGCCGGTGCTCCCCTAACTCTTAATGAATATATAGCCTCCCATATTTGATTTTGGCTAGTTAATCTTAATAATATTTTTTCATTAGGAAGTAAGGTTTGATCTAATACTATCAAAGCGTTACTATCATCATCTAGTACTACTGATTGAATTATAGTACTATCAAGTTGTCCATTTTCTAACATAATGTTCCTCCTAACTTTTTGCAATGCTCTATTAGTTCTAAATAGCTCTTGCCATCTATCATATTTTCCCTATTTATAACAACTTCTTTACCAAAAGTTAAACAGAACTTTTCAGCCACTGCTCTTTTTTGAACATCTTCAATTGTTGTTATATCTTTTACATGAGCTATTCCTAAAATTCTTCTACATAATTCTAGTCCAGCAACCGCTGCTGTGTCTCTTAAAATATTATTTAAGTAATATTCTTTAAAACCTTCATATTTAGCAACTCTTTCAGTTACATTTTCATCATATGCTTTATTGAATTTTTCTTTAAACATATTAACTGTATTTAAAATGCTTTCCTTAACCCAAGCTATGTAACTATCTTTTTCCGCTCCTTCTTCCATTGTAGCTTCAGCATTTGCTAATGCAAATATAAAGTGTGCCACAACATTACCAACATCATACCCTGCTGGACCATAGAATGCAAATTCAGGATCTATAACTTTTGTGGAATTTTCTTTAACAAATATGGAGCCACTGTGAAGATCACCATGTATTAAGCACTGAGAATTTGTCATGAATTCAAATTTTAATTTTGCTGTTTCTAATATAAACTTCTTATCATTCCACAAAAGCTCTTGTGCTACAGCCTTTGTTGGCTCAAATATATCATTTCTTTTACAATTAAAGAATGGCTCAGTATAAACTAAGTCTTCACTAATTTCACAAAGCTCAGGATTTATAAAACTCTTAACAAGAGCTTTTTTCTCTTTATGACACATAGCAACATCTGAAGTAAGTAATAAAGTATTTACCATATAGGTTGTTATATGATCTACTAACATTGGAAACTTTTTATGCTGTAATAATGCTGTACGCAGTATTGTATGATCGGATAAATCCTCCATTACACAGCAATTCATAATAGGATCATAGTGATAAACCTCTGGAACTAAACCTTTAGCAAGAGAATGTTGAAGCTTTAGTATTGCACTTTCTATTCTATTACGATCTGGTGAAACTTTAAATTCATCAGATATTCTCGCTACAGGACCAGCTTGTTTTATTATTATAGACTTATTATCTTTCTCATCAATCACTCTAAATACATAGTTAAGATTTCCATCCCCAATCTCCTTACAAGTTAAAACTGCATCCTCATTAAAAAACCTTAAAACATTTTTAGCATATTCTACAACATCACTTTCCTTCATAGTAAAATATTCTTTAGTAAAATCTAACTTTGACATAATTAAACCCTCCCATTTTGCCAATGCTTCTTATTCCCCATAATACATTACATAATCTATTTGACCTGTTCCGTTTACTATTTTTTCAATTCAGTTATAACGTTTACAGAAATAAATTTAAATATAGATAAACAACTGAATTTTTAACTATATACTACCATAGCATGTTGTGTTTTTCAATTAATACAATAAAGGCTACCTTTCTTACACAAGAAAAATAGCCTTTGTTAAAGAATATTAATTTCTACTGATTTTCTATATAGGCATCCACAACAGTAGCCACATAATGATCTATTCCTTCATCTACCATAGCTATTATTGTAGGAGAACTAGGACTGTTAACATGTATCCTATAGGCACTTGAATTTATTCTATCTAATCCTTTATCTCTATTTATAATAACTTCAGATGCTCCATTATATTCATAACCTTCGTAAGCATTTGATATCATATTCTTTAACCTATCCGCCTGACCATCGATTTGTCTTATATCTTTTAATACATCATCTATATCTTTCATGTTTTTCCCTCCAGCATTTATAAAAATATAATTTTACTTAACTTATTATTCCTTTTCCATAAAAATAAATACAGTCACAAGGCAATTCCTTATGACTGTACTACAAATAAGATATATTTTAGATTTCCATGATTATTGGAAGTATAACTGGTCTTCTTTTTGTTTTTTCATATAAAAATTTCTCTAAAGATTTTTTCATGTTAGATTTTAATACGTACCATTCAATTACTTTATTTTCTAAGCAATTATCCAATTCTTTTTTTACAATTTCTTTTGCTTCATTAATTAGGGGTTCTGATTCCTTTACATAAATGAAGCCTCTGGTGATTATATCTGGTCCTGCAATGATATTGTAGGTTTCTTTTTCTATAGTTACAACTACTGTTAAAATACCGTCTTCAGCTAAATGCCTTCTATCTCTAAGAACTATATTTCCAACATCTCCAACTCCAAGTCCGTCTACAAGAACAATACCAGTTGGAACTCTACCAGAAATTTTTGCTTCATTTTCTGATAACTCTAAAACTTGACCAGTTTCCATAATAAAAGTATTTGAACTTTCCATACCAAGCCTTTGTGCTAATATTGAGTGATGTCTCAAATGTCTATATTCACCATGAACTGGCATAAAATACTTAGGATGTACCAGTGTATGAATTAACTTCAACTCTTCTCGATAAGCATGGCCGGATACGTGTACTTCCTCTAATGCTTCATAAATAACCTCTGCTCCTTTTTTAAATAGTTCATTAATTACTCTTGATATGAACTTTCCATTGCCAGGTATTGGTGATGCAGATATAATAATTAAGTCATTAGGTTCAAGTTTAATTATTTTATGAGTAGAAAAGGCTATTCTAGCAAGGGCTGACATAGGTTCTCCTTGACTTCCTGTAGTTATGATAGTTATCTGCTCATTCGGGTAATTACGAATTTCATCTACAGAAATCATATAATGTTCTGGTATATGCAAGTATCCTAGTTCCATTGCAACCTTAGATATGTTTTCCATACTTCTTCCACTAAAGGCTATCTTTCTTCCATATTGTACAGAAGCATTAACTATTTGCTGCATTCTTTGAATATTTGAAGCAAATGTGGCTACAATAACTCTTCCTTCAGCCTTCGAAAAAATTTTAATCAGCGTTTCTCCTATAGAACTTTCTGAAATTGTATGACCAGAACGCTCAACATTTGTGCTATCTGCCATAAGCAGTAGTACTCCGCTGCTTCCAAGATTAGATATACGCTTTAAGTCCATAACCTTATCATCTATCGGTGTATAATCTACTTTAAAATCGCCAGTATGTAGTATCACTCCTACTGGTGTGAAAATAGCAAGACAACAGGAATCTGATATACTATGGTTATTTCGTATAAATTCAACCTTAAAATTTTCTAGCTCCACTGTATCACCAGGTTCTACCGCATGAAGCTCAGAGCTATTGAGCAAACCATGCTCTTTTAATTTTATTTCAACTATTCCTAAAGTCAATCTTGTGCCATAAATAGGTACATTAAGCTGTTTTAAAAAATATGGTATTGAGCCTATATGATCTTCGTGCCCATGAGTTAAAAATATTCCTTTAACTTTTTCTTTGTTATCTAACAAATATGATATATCAGGTATTACTAAATCTACACCATACATGTCTTCCTCAGGAAAAGATATTCCGCAGTCTATTACCATGATTTCGTCTTTATATTCAATTGCAGTTATATTTTTGCCAATTTCTCCGAGCCCTCCTAAAGGAATAACTCTTACGCAATTTTCATTTTTCACTTGAATTCCTCCTTAATACCTATTAATTATCTAAGGATTTTCCTATACTTTATTTTTTCTTTAAATTATAAAAATAATCCTTTTTATTTTTAAAATAAAGAAACTTAGTTATGATAATTATAAATATCTAAACTAAGTTTCTTTGCAATAAATATATTCAATTTCTAATCTAAAGCTAATGCTTTTAATTGTGCTTCAACAAAACTTTTATAACAATAGTTTAATATGTCACTTCTCTTTATTATTCCAATAAATATTTCTTTATCATCTACTACTGGGATAAAGTTTTGACTTACAGAAGTATAAAGTAAATCTTCTATGTTTGAATTAATATGAATAGGCTTGTTTACCATTCTTCTAGGTATATCACTTAATTTTATCTTACTTGTACTTTTTAAATCTAAATCTGCAGTATTTTTTAGTTTCCAAAGCAAGTCACCCTCTGTAAGTGTTCCAACATACTTTCCTTGGTCATCTAATAAAGGAATAGCCGTATATCTATGGTATTCCATTTTCTCTAATGCTTGCCTCATAGTCGAATTGATATTTTCATATACTATTTCTTCTTTAGGTGTTAAAAAAAATGCTATATTCATATCGACTTTATGTTACTAAATTATTAGAATTTATCTTGCTAATTAGTAACAACTTCACCTACCTTTTCTCATTTTACAGTTCTCAATACCACTTAATATTTTATTTATCATTATATATACTTATAGATTTATTATACCTCTAATATTTTAAAACTCAATAAATTAATTATTAACATTTTGTAATTTTTAGATATCGATTGTCTTATATCTATATAATCTATTGATTTACTGTATAATCAAAGTTTTCATATATAAAACTACATTATAGAGATGCAAAACCAAAAATCACCACTAATACTACCGTTGCTTTTGGCCCTAGTATTGGTGGCATAAGTGCTTTGTCCTTTTAACTAAAAATCAGATGGGCTTTAAAATCCCATCTGATTCTTAGTTGAACTTTATACAAATTCGTATTTATATTGACCATCTTTCTGTACATTGAAAAAGTCTGCGTAATCAATTTTGAATATATTTTTATTTATATTAGATATATTTATTTTATTCTTTATAAGTTGATGCAGCACTCCACAATAAGATATATCACCTAAAAGAATTGCTCCATATATTATTCCATCTTTATGAATTACTTTTTTATAGACATTTTTTGTTTCAATAATGTCTACAGTGTAACTATTGTCTGGAGCTTCTACTATACCTAAAGATACAGTTTCTAATCCTAAAAAATTCATAGAATTTCTTAATGCAAAGGTATCATCAAAAACTTTTTCTTTTCCGTACATATTATATGCAGCTGCTATACCTTGTTTTACAGCAATCGGCCAAATTGGAGCAGTAAAAGTAACATCTCCAGCAGCATATACGTCTTTTTCAGAAGTTCTACAACTTTTATCAATTACAATTCCTTTATTCACATTTATGCTGGTATTTTTTACAAAATCTATATTAGGTCTAACTCCTGCAGCTACAACTATCATATCGCAGTCTATTAAGGTTCCATCGCTTAATTTAGCCTTACTTACATATCCATCTTCTTTTAGAATTACTTCTTCTAAGCTTACTGAAGTATAAATATCTACGGCATTATCCTTAAAAAGCTTTTGATATCTATCAGCTCCTTTTTGATCTAGCTGAAGAGGAAGTATTCTGTTTCCCATCTCTATAATAGAAAGTTTTATTCCTCTCTCCATAAGTCCTATAGCTGAGTCTATACCAACGAGGCCAGCTCCTAATATTACAGCTTTCTTTGATTTTTTTATTCCTTCTTCTATATTTAACACATCATCGTAATTTCTTAAGGAATATACTCCTTTAGCTTCCCTTAAGTTCTTAACAGGTGGAACAAATGAGGAGGCTCCTGAAGCAATTAGTAATTTATCATACTTTTCTATTGTGTTTTTTTCTAATACAACTTGCTTTTCATCAGTATTTATATCTATAACCTCAATACCCTTTATCCATTTTATATTATTCTTATAGAAAAAGTCCTTATCTACAAAAGCAATTTTCTCCAAATCTCTATTACCACTAATAACATGATGAAGCATGCATCTTGAATATACATCGGTGTCCTTTGATATGATAACAATTTCACTTAGATTATCTAATTCTCTTAGAGTTTTTGCAGCATTAATTCCTGCAGCACTAGCTCCTATTATTACATATCTCATTAGCAGTCCACCTCCTCAAGATATATTGCACCAGTTGGACAGTTTTCTACACATCTTGGTATTTCTCTACCATTACATAAATCACATTTAACTACAACCTTTTTTGTTTTTGTATCGGGCTTTAATACTCCATAAGGACAGGACATAACACACATGAAGCAGGAAGCACATTTTTCTTCATCATAAGAGACTATCCCACTTTCCTTATCCTTAGTCATAGCGCCACTCATGCAAGTGTTAACACATTCTGGGTCATCGCAATGACGACAGAATATAGGGACTGGTTTGCCTTCTTTATCTAGAGTTATATAGTTTCTTCCTTCATTTTCAACATTCTCAAGATCTACATCAAATATAGATTTACCCTTCTCGTTATGCTCTGCCATGCATGCCATATAACAATTTAAACATGCGCTGCACAAATCCTTATTTATCATGATTCTTTTCATAGGAGCACACCACCAATCAAATTATTTAAGGCCTAGTTTTTGTCTTCTATTAAGTACGATTTCTTCAAGTTTATCTGCTGCTTTTATTACATCATCTTCAAGTACAAGTTTTCCACCAGTTAAAGTTTCAAGATCCTCTGTTAATACCTTTGTTACTACCTTGCTTCCTGTTATAAATGGAGGTATTGCAAGGTGAAGTGGAAGTCCAAGCGCTAAACCGAAGGCTCCATCAGCTAAAGCTTGCTCTTCTAACCATTGTGGAGCAGAAAGTACTAATGGAAGCTGTGGAATATCTATTCCTAAATACTCTGCAAGTTCTGTAGCAACTAATTCTAATCTTCCTATAGCTAGACATGGTCCAAAGTTTAATACAGGAGGAATTCCTAGACTCTTGCATACTTCTTTTAAATTTTCTCCAGCAAGCTCTGCTGCACCTGGTGACATTAATCCTACATTTTCAAGTCCGCCACTTGAACATCCAGCTGAAAGTACAATTATATCTCTCTTTATAAGTTCTTTAGTAAGTTCTACTGTAAACACATCATGACCTTTAGCAGTAAGATTTGAACATCCTACAACTCCAGCTACCCCTTTAATTTTTCCAGCTGCAATTAAATCTACTAGTGGTTTCCATGTTCCACCTAAGAAAGCTTTAAGAGACTCTTCACTAACTCCAGTTATTACATCATCATGACCATGATCTGCTGGTACATTTATAGTAACATTACCTCTTCTTTCGCTGTAACTCTTAATAGCTTCGTCTATTACATAATTACTTATTTCTTCTCTATTTTCAAAGGAATATTCAACATACTCAGCATTTGCTTTCTTTGCTACATCATCTAGACATATCATTTTAACCTTAAATTCATCAACAATAGGTTCAATACCTGGAAGTGTACAGTTAAACTCTGAAACTATTAAATCTACTCCACCAGTAGCTATTAATGCTTCGCTTGTAAAGTTGTTACCAGCATGTCCTGAGAATACTTCTTGATAATGTTCTCCTCTTAACTGTAGATCCTGTCCCACACAAGTACATCCCACAAGTTTGAAGCCCTTAGCCCCAGCTTTCTTAGCCTTTTCTACTACCTTCTCATCTGTTAAAACATCTTGAAGATGTGATATTGTTGAATGTTGGTGTCCAGTAATCATAATATTTATATAATCTGTATCTACAACCTTGAAGCCTACTTTAGCTGCTCTTATAACAGGTTCTCCAAGCATGATATCGTTTAATAAATTTGTAAGAGTTAATCCATAAAGTCCTGTAGATATTCCAAGATTTAAGCAGTTTAATAACATGTCTACTGGATCACTATTTAAGTTTGTTGAAGTCTTAACTATAGCATCAAAAACCTCTGATTTAGCTCCACCAGGCATTATATTAAGCTTCTTCCAATTTTCTACTCTAGGCTTATATGCCATTTTTTCTACAATTTCCATCTTTTCAAATCTAGGCTTATATAAATCAGCAATAACTTTATCCGCTATCATTATTGCTTTCTTATGGTTATCTTCTTCTTCTATTCCAAAAACTTTAGCTACTTTATTTAAAGCATTAACGCCTTTTATTGTTCCCTTTGTTTCTCCTATGGATTTTAAGTTTCTTGCTGTATTCTCAATTACATGTAAATAGCAAGCTGCTCCTGATGACACCGCTCTTAGGAAATTTCTAGCTACTATTGTGTCTGCATTAGCTCCACATATTCCTCTTGGTGATTTTGGAGTTATTCTACAAGGTCCATTAGCACACAATTTACAACATACACCCTGTTGTCCAAATCCACACTTTATCTTTTGGCTTTCAACTCTATGGTGAGAAGTTTCCATATCCATAGAACCTATAAATCCTTCTAAAACCTTATCTGCTGATTGACAAGTTGTACAGTTTCCACACATTGACACAATAAATTCCTCCTTATTGTTTACCATATTGGTATACTTTTATTTTTAAAATTAAGGCATACTAATGCCTGGTCATATATTTCTAATTTTTTATAAAGTATACTTAATTCGTATACTTTTAATATAAACCTTTTTCTTCTGCTTGTCAATAAGTTATCAATAAAAAATTTATATTTAAGAATAATCATTGTTAAATGCGAGGACAGAATCTATTCGCAGGCTATCTTCTCTGAATTCTTAGTTTCACTTTTCAGTATCCATCTATATTCTAAGTTACTTAAAGGTAATTATTGCCTCTGTACTGCTATAGTTGTAAAATTAGATAGAGAGTTTCTTGATGATGAGAAAGGAGAACTTAAATTGCAGAAAAAATATAAAGTGATTTTAATTGAACTGCTAAAAAAAATGCCATCATTAATGTTTGGGCTTCTTCTATACTCTATAGGTATACTATGTACTTTGTATTCTAAGCTCGGAATGAGTCCCTGGGATGTTCTGCATATGGGAATTGTTTATCATAGTTCACTTACCTTAGGTCAAGTATCTGAGTTAACTGGTTTATTAATACTGATTGCATGTTACTTTATTGGAGTTGTTCCTGGTCTTGGAAGTGTATTTAATATGATATTTATAGGATTATTTATAGATATCATAGAAAAATTTAAATTTTTTAGTACTCCAAATAGCTTATTGGGACAAATCCTATTGCTTATTTTAGGAATCTTTATAATAGGTTGGGCAACTTTTTTTTATCTTAGAGTAAACTTAGGTGCTGGTCCTAGAGATGGCTTAATGGAAGGGCTAGTAAAAAAGCTAAACAAACCTGTCTGGATGATTAGAGGAACCATTGAAGTTACTGTCTTAATTGTTGGATATTTTTTAGGTGGGCCTGCTGGAATTGGAACAATAATCCTTGCTGGCTGCATAGGTTTTTCTGTACAACTCGCCTTCAAATTAGGAAAATACGATTCTCAAAGTACAAATCACATGAATCTTATAGATCTATATAAGCGCTTTAACTCACATACCTGTGATGAACACTTAGAAAAAAACTTTGTAGAGGAATAGATATAGGGTTTCTTATTGAAACCCTATATCTAACCTACAAGCAGCATATCTAGGTCATTTTCGTCTATTATTTCGTAGTTTAATAATCTTTGTGCAACAGCTTCTAATTTATCCTTATTTACTAGTATATAATCTAAAGTTTTTTTATAGATTTTATCTAATATTTGTTTAGTTTCACTTAATAACAATTCATTTTGAAGAGAAATTTCCCTGTCATCAAAGCTTACAAGACCTAATTTTTCGCTCATCCCGTATTTTGTTATTAACGTTAAAGCCATTTTTGTAGCTCTTTGTAGATCATTAGAGGCACCGCCTGTTATATTCTGCTTTCCAAATATTATTTCTTCAGCTGCTCTCCCACCTAACAATCCACTTATTTTATTTAATATTTCTTCTTTAGTTTGAAACATTTTTTCACCTGGATTTATTAAAGTATATCCAGCTGCTCCTTTTGTTGTAGGAATGATAGAAACCTTTGGTACACTTTCTTTATTTAATAGTTTTGCTATTATAGCATGTCCCGCTTCATGGTACGCCGTTATTTTCTTTTCTAGATCAGATATATTTGATCTATCTTTCTTTTCATCTCCTGCAACGATTTTGTTTATTGCTCTGTCAATATGTCTTAGAGTAATTTCTGCACTATTTTCCTTAATAGCGTATATAGCCGCTTCATTCATTACTCCTGATAAATCAGCTCCACTCATATAAACTGTTTGCTTAGCTATCTGTAGCAAATCAACTTCCTTGGATAAAGGCTTATTCTTTGAATGAACTTTTAAAATTTCGTGTCTCGCATTTAAATCTGGAAGGCCTACCATTACATGTCTATCAAACCTTCCTGCACGAATTAGCGCATCATCTAACATATCGAGCCTATTTGTTGCAGCTACAACTATAATGTTTTCATCATCTTTAAATCCGTCCATTTCTACAAGAAGTTGATTTAGTGTTTTAGCATCTTCGCTGGTGCTTGTGCCTTCTGATCCTCTTTTGCCACCAACTGCATCTATTTCATCAATAAATATTATAGCTGGAGTCTTTTTTCTAGCTTCTGTAAATAATTTTCTTATTCTAGATGCTCCTACTCCTACATATTTCTCCACGAAGTTAGATCCACTTGTTGCAATAAAGGAAGCACCTGCCTCACCTGCTAAAGCTTTTGCTAAGAGGGTTTTCCCTGTTCCAGGAGGTCCATATAATATTATTCCTTTAGGAATCCTCACTCCAAATCTTTTAAATCTATCTGGATCCTTCAAGAATTCAATTATATCCTGCATGTTATCTTTAGCTTCTGAATTACCAGCTACATCGTTAAATCTAACATTGACATCTTTAGACTCACTAAAGTCCTCGGAACTTTCTCCTCCTATTCCTGCTGGGGAAGCTTCTTTTTTTCTATACCCAGCTATTAGCTTTATTATAAAGGATATAATTATGCTGAATAATACAACACTTAGTATATTTGAATAAACATTAGAAGATTCTTTAATTATTACTTTATGCTCCAACAAATACTGTCTGAACTGTGAGTTCTTAGGATTTTCAAAAGTAAAGTTTTTTCCTGACTTATCTTCTGCTTCAAGAATAGAGTCTACTTCATTATAATAAACCTTTTGTACCTTGCCACTTTCAACCATAGCTTTGAAATCATTAAATCTAATATCTGCATCCGTATAATTACGTGCTACTGTACTTTTCAGAACGTTTAAATTATTATACGGTGCAAAACTAGGATTCTTTAATAATATAAATGGACAAACAATAATAGGAAGTAATACTATTCCCATTAAAACATATGTCGTAAATTTTTCCCAACTCATACACACCTTTTCTCCTTTAACAAATAACATTTTTTAACATATTCAAACGTAAAACAACTTATATTTTACGATTTCTCTTCCACTGAATATTATAGTTATTTCCATAAAAAAAGGTATAGATTTTAATGCTTTTTCCCACTATTTAATAAAAAATTTATAATTTCATTTTAAGTCAGCATTTTCAAAATATAGATTTTATTTTCTATTTAGAATACATAGAAATAAGACTTATGCAAACCACTTAATATCAATATTTCAATAAGTGCAGTAGTAAAAGTCTTTATTTTGGGTAAATTTAAATAATTTTTTTGAAACTCAAATCATATAAATATTCACTTATTCTAAAGTATTATTATTAATAAACAGAATTCTTGGCGTTAGGTTGAGATTAAATACCATTTCGGATAAAATGCAAAAATAATAGAGAATGAAAATACTTTCATTCTCTTGAAATTCTAAAAATATATATCTGAAAATTCGACATTTACTTTCTCTATTTTACTATCACATATTTGCTTAGTTGCAGCAATTTCATCCAAGCTGCAGAAATTATTTGTGGGCAATTTTACTAAGAAAGTTGTTCCTTCGCCTTTAGTGCTGAAAACCTCAATTGTGCCTTTATGCATCTCCACGAATACCTTCGCTAAAGATAAACCTATTCCACTTCCCTCTTGATTTCTTGTAAGAGACTTATCAACTTGTCTAAATCTATCAAATATCAAATTTAGTTTATCTTCTGGTATGCCAATTCCAGTATCCTTTACTATAATTTCTATAAAATCGTTCTTATCAAAGACTTTAACTTCAATAGTTCCTCCATTATGTGTAAATTTAATTGCATTTGAAAGTAGATTTAATATTACCCTCTCAATCTTATCCGCATCACACATAATATATTTTTCTTCAACATCGGTGTCAAATATCACATCTATATTCTTATTTTGTACATACCCTACAATGGACTGTGCTATTTCTTCAACTACATTTACAATATTCCAGCATTGAAGATTTAAATGTAAAAAACCAGAATCAAATTTTGTAATATCCATTATATTATTAATTAGTCGAAGCAATCTATAGCAATTCTGTTTCGATGCTCGTAAATATTTAGCTGTATAGTCTTTAGTTAGTCCTTTGTGATTATTTACAGAATCTAAAAGCATTTTGTTAGAGCTTAGTATAATATTTAAAGGGGTTCTAAATTCATGTGAAAGATTTGCAAAAAATTCCGTTCTCAATCTATCTAACTCTATAGTTTCTTTCATTATTTGATGATCTTTAACTCTGTCAGTAATATCATTTGCAATAACAAGAATACCCTCAGGTGATGGTGTAATATTAAGCTCATACCATTCTGTACAACCCTTGGAATTGGTATATTCAACGATATCATGTTTAGATTTTCTCGTGTTCATTACATATTTATATATTTTAAAAATTTCACTATTATATATAGTAGGGTATATATCACTAAATTTTTGTCCAATAATAGTGCTGAGTGTAAAGTTTTTATTTATTTGATGATTTATTGTATCTACAACATGCTGGTTTGCAACTACATATCTATACTCTTTGTCCAATACTGCTATCGAATTGTCATAGGAGTTTAGTAATGTCTTATACTTTTCATTACTTTTTATAAGCTCATTTTGTAAAGTTTTATAACTAGTTACATCTTGAACTTGTAAAACAAAATATATCGGCTTCCATTTCTTGTCTCTAATTAAAGAAATATTTACAATGGCCCATACAACATGCCCATTCTTATTCAAATATCTTTTTTCTACTTGAAAGGAATTTTTTGGTCCTGATAAAAGTTCCTCTACTCCCTTCAAAGTCACATCCCTATCCTCTTTATATGTAATATCTTTAGAATATAGGCCCTTCAACTCGGCGCAAGAATACCCTAATATTTTACTAAGAGATTGATTCCCCAGCATAATACTGCCATCTACTCCAACCACTGCCATACCAATTGCTGAATAATTAAAAATATCATCAAAACACATTTCTTTTTCATATAATAGATTTGTTTTGTGCCTATAAAAAGCAAAAATAGTATAGATTAAAAAGAATAAGGTTATTATAAGAGTGGTAACAACTCCCCATAACCTAAATTGTGGCTTTATTATAAAAACAATACCCTTAACAGCATATGACATCCCCCAGGCTAAAAAGGCAGATCCTAATACATATTTGTTAAACATAATAGCCTGTTTAGATCTAATTAGTTCAATAGCTACGTATATATTAATAGAGGTTAAAAAAGTGAAGTGAATAAATAAAAGGAATCTAATCGGCATTAAGCCTAATGCATAATTTGTTGCAGCTATTATGTTAAGACATAAAAAGACAAGTATACTACGATTAATTTTTTTATTTAAGAGCTTCATGCATCCTTCTGCCATAAGAAAAGCTCCTAATGAACTAAAAGTTCTTTGCAATAATATTATAAATTCATTTCCATAACCATGATTAACACTCATAAGCAGTATAATATTTGTCAAAAATAGACTTAATCCTCCTGCCCACATACCTAAATATACCTTACGATCTAGCAAAAAAACCATCAGCATAACTAGAAAAAAAACAGATAAAAGTACAATTAGAGATACTCTAAGCGAATGTATTATTAAATAATTAAAAACCAAGTACGTCCCCCTCTTTCGTCCTAATATTCAGAACATTGCCCTTAATACAATTTTAACTACATTATTAGATATTTTAAAGCATTTTTATCAAACATATTTTTACATTTAGAAGTAAATTTTATATTACTTTTATAGTAGTAAAAAAACAGTAAATTACAATTCTTTTAATTAGACCTATAATTTTTTTCGTTTTTCCGAATTTGTTTTAATATATTTGAGCATTACTTTATATAACACTGTAAATACCAATAGAGGCTTATACCTTTGTTGAATTTTGTATATTTATTGCTATACTTTTTGTGATAAAAAATTGCAATTAATTTTAAAAAATACTGGTAATTTATTTTATAAATGTTATAATTAAATTAATAATAATTACTAAGTAATAATAATTAATTTAAGAGGGGGTATTATAATGGATAAAAAAGAACTTCAATTATTAAAACAAGCTATAATTAATGAAATTGAGGGTTCAGAATTCTACAAGCTTGCTTCCGAGAAAAATGGAATATCTGAGGAAGTAAAAGAGGCCTTTATTGATTTACATAATGAGGAGATAAAACATATAGACTGGTTAAAAAATCTTTTCGATAAAATAAAAAACGATAAAGAGGATGATTTTAATTTAGCTATAATAGAAGCCCTACCATCACCAAAACTTTTTAGCTGGGATAAACTTGATAGAAAAAGTGCTGCACTTGTAGTATCTGTTTTTGGTATAGCTATACAAAATGAAATGGCCGCTGTTGAATTCTATAAAAATGCTGCTGCTAACACTAATATAGATAAGGCAAAAAAATTATATGAAGTGTTATCAAAGTGGGAAGAATTGCATGTAGAAGCCTTTTCTAAGGAGTATGATAACTTGCTTGAAGAGTGGTGGGCAGACCAAGGTTTTGAACCATTTTAATGTAAAATAAAAAACTACTTACAAAATATGCTTGTCAGTAGCCTAAGGCTCAGATTGAGAGATGGATTCCTTATAAGTAAACTCCAACTGAGCCTTAAAATCATTTGATAAAGTTTTTTCTGAATTCATTTTTTATTATTAGAAATTGTTCTAAGTCATTTAAAAATTGAAAAAGCATTGCTCTATTTTCAAATTCTTCTCTTGTTGAAGGAAGCTCCATTTTTTTAAAATCCTCCCTTAGTATCTCTACAGCCTTTAATTGCTTTTCAGCTGTATTTTCCTCATGTAGAGAATTTGCAACACTTTCTGTAAAATATGCCATTATAATACTTTGTTCATAGGTCATAAAAAACCTTTGAAAATGCTCTTGCATCCTTTTTAACGTTTCAAGCTGCTGTGTTCTCATCTCCATATATTGAACATAGTAACTGACATCTGACATAAAGTAATTATTTAAATTATTGTATGCACGTATTCTAGCCATATGGAGTCTTTTTTCAAGTTTATTAAATAGTTTTTCTTCTTTTATAGAGATATTATTATTTTTAAGTGATTTTGCCATTTGAAACAAAATTTCTTTCATTTTTTCTTCTATGTATACCTGATCCTTTTTAATTTCTTCTTCTATGCTTGGCATATATAGATTTAGTAGTAGTGCAACTCCAACACCTATAATCATAAGTCCTAACTCATTTTCAATCCAAAACATGCTGGAGGATTTCTGAACTAATAAATGAGTTATAAGCACGGAACTTACAACTATCCCTTGCTCTAATTTAAATCTTACTGTTATAGGAATAAATATTAATAGAAAGATACCGAAGGCTATTGCGTTGTATCCTAAAAGCATAAATACAACAGATGAAATTAATAGTGCTGCTATGCAAGAAGCCATACGTTGAATGGCTATATTTACTGATTGTCTTTTTGTATTTTGAATGCTTAGTATAGTAATGATTCCAGCAGATACAGCGTATTCTAAACCTATCTGCTTTGCTATAATCATCGCAATTGATGCACCTATTCCTGTTTTTAATGTTCTGTAGCCAATGAATTTCATAAAATCTCCCTTCACTGAGAATCAGATAAAGTTTATTTAAGTTTCACTTTATAATATATCAAAACTTGTATTATATGAAAAGAATCTATATTATAAAAACTAATTCTTACTCTATAATTTCATATAAAATTATGAGAGTATTTGTGTAAATTCAGCAAAATGTGCTACAATAAAAGTAATTTATAACAGTAAATTCTTTATTTGGAGGGACATAGTATTGCTTAATATAGATAAATCGATACGAGATAGCCTAATTGCCGATAGCCTATCTGAATGGATCTGGGAGTATGACTTGATAACCGGTGAAACTGCTATAATTAGAGCCTTAGTAAATTTCTTAGGTTATTCTAAATATGAAATTATAGAACATATAGATTTTTGGTTTACACTTATTCATCCTGACGATGTTGGTCAGCTGTCAAATGCTTTAAAAAAAGTTATAGAAGGCAAGGATGATTACTTTATGGCTGAATACCGTATTAAATCCAAGTATCAGGGATACAAGTGGATAAAAAGTAATGGCAAAGCTTTAAAAGATGAGAATGGCAAAAACATATATTTAGCAGGATATCATATGGATATTACATCATTCAAACATATTGAAGAAAGCAAACAGAAGCATACGGCAATATTCAACAACGTAAACGATATAATTTTCTTGTCTCCTTTAAATTCTGATGGAACCTCTGGAAAATTTATAGAAGTAAATAGCGTAGCTACAAAGCTTCTTGGTTATAGCAAAGAGGAGCTACTAAATATGACTCCTGATGATGTTTATGCTGAAGGAGAGTTTCCAGCAGACTATAAAAAGTTTTTTAAAGACACCTTGGTACATATAAAGGACTCCACAAAAGAACATTGCTATACTTTTGAAATTAGCCTTCTGAAAAAAGATAACACAACATTACCTGTTGAAGTAAATACACATGCATTTAAGCTTAATGATAAATTTGTAAAACTATGCGTTATAAGAGATATAAGTGACAGATTAAAAGCAGAAAAAGAGTTAAGAAAAATTACTGAAATAAACAAAAAAATAATTGAGTTATCACCACTTGGTGTTTATACCTATAACAAAGGAATTATCTCTTATGTAAATGAACCAGGATTAAAACTATTTGGAGCAAAGAATATAAATGAAGTAGTAGGAAAACCTATACTGGATTTTGTAGATGTCTCCTGTAAAGAGTTAGTATCTCAAAGAATAAGCAGTTTAGAACAGGGGTTTGAAGTTGAGCCAAAAGAGATGAATATGCTTAGAATTGATGGTACACAGATTGTTTGCGATGCATACTCTACTCCATTATCTAATGAAAATAGTATTCAAGTTCTAAGTTATATTAAAGACATTACAGAACAAAAAAAGATGATTGAAGAAAATAAAAAACTCTTAGAGCAGACAATAGAGTATGACAGACTAAAGACTGAATTTTTTAGTAATATATCTCACGAACTTAGAACACCATTAAATATTATCTTAAGCAGCATTCAGCTCCTTAACTCTATGTACAATAACTCTAAAGATAATTATAATAACTTTACCTGTGCATTTGAAAAATATATTGGTATTATGAAGCAAAACTCCTACAGGCTTTTAAAGCTTATTAATAATATAATCGACCTTACAAGACTTGATTCTGGATTTCTTCATATGCACTTTGCTAATAATAACATTATTGAAACAGTAGAAAATATTACTTTATCCGTTGCAGATTATGTTGAAAGTAAAGGAATTAATTTAATATTTGATACGAATACAGAGGAAAAGATAATAGCTTATGATGATGATAAAATTGAAAGAATCATGTTAAATCTTTTATCTAATGCTATTAAATACACTAAATTAGGTGGAACTATAGAGGTAACTGTTAAAGATATGGACAGCATTATCATGATAACTGTTAAAGATACTGGATGTGGAATCCCTTCAGATAAACTAGATGTAATATTTGAGCGTTTTAGACAAGTTGATGAAGTGCTTACTAGAAGAGCTGAAGGAAGCGGGATAGGTTTGTCTTTAGTTAAAGCATTAGTAGAAGCCCATGAAGGTACTATAAGTGCCTATAGTACTTGTGGTGTAGGCAGTGAATTTGTAATTTCTCTTCCTAGCAAAATAGTAGATAATACTGAAGTATACCATAAGCCTTTGGATATTATAAATAATGAAGATGAATTACATAAAAAGGTTGAAAGAATAAGCGTTGAGTTTTCTGATATATATTCATAAAATTTGTAGTATAAAATTCAAAGACCGAAAGCTAACTTATACGACCGAATATATTTACAGTTCCTGGTTGCGTAAATATATCCCTTTGTGTAAGTCAATTTTCTAGTTATTTCCCTATAGTAACCTTTTAATATATTTTGTAATATAATGCATTAAAAAAACATCATAATCTAAAGATTAAATTTATAAATAACTAAATGAGGAGTTGTTATTATGAATCTATATCAGTATAGTAGTGAAAATTATTACTGTGGTATAGACATAAGTAACTTGAAATTTATTGGACAAGGTCATCAAGGTAAAGTTTATTTTCTGCCACCGAATAAAGTAATAAAGGTTTTTAACAAAGCAAATTCCTGTAAAAGCCAGCTCTATCTTCTACAGTGTGGAAGCAAAAGCAGGTTTTTCCCTAAAGTATACGAGCATGATGAGTATTCTATTATCATGGATTTTATAAATGGAATGACCCTAAAAGAATATTTGAAGACTCATGATTTAAATGAAAATTTGGCCTTTCAATTAGTTGAGATATTTAATGATTTTGAATCATTAGGATTTACAAGAATAGATATACGTTTAGGTCATATATTTGTACAAGCTGATGAATCTATAAAGATAATAGATCCTAGAAAAAACTTTGAAATTATTCAAAAATACCCAATGTCAATGCTGAAAGGACTAAAAAGGCTAGGTGTTTTAGATAAATTCTTTAATATAATACAATATAAGTATGTCAATCAATATAATAATTGGAGAAAAAATTTCTAATCTAAGGAGCAAAAACTTTAATATTTAACTACAACTTGTTGTTAATAGTCCTTTAAAAATCAAGGGTAGAGTCGTAAAAACTCTGCCCTTTTATTTATTTCTTAGTTTTATCCTATACTCATTAGGTGTATATCCTTCAAATTTCTTAAATATACTTCCAAAGTAACTTAGTTGATTATATCCTACTATTTTGCTTATATCTGATATTTTCATATCAGTTTCTATCAAATATTTCTTAGCATTCTCTATTCTCAACTTGTTTACATAGTCCTTTAAAGACATACCATTTTTCTCATTAAAAATAGTACTTAAATAATTAGGAGTTATAAAAAACATATCTGCAAGGAAGCCTAAGGTAATATCTTGATGAAAATTATTTTCTATATATAAATTAATTTTCTGTATAAGATCATACTTGCCATTTAACATTATGTTTCTTAATATACCTATATTTTCTTTAGAAAATTCCACTAAAATTTCTTGCAAAGTCTTATAACTATTACACTTTTTTATTTTTTCTTTATATTTCTGTCTAATGCTTAGAAACAATTTATCATCGTTAGTTTCTTCGTAGACTAATCTGCTTAAAATTACTACAAGTTCTTCAAAAGTTTCTTTTACCTCTTGAACAGAAAATTCTTTTTGTATATACATATTAACAGTTTCAGAAATAATCTGTTCACACAAAACTTCATCAAATTTTTTGATTGCAGCCCTTAGTTTATTTTCTGCTTTAAGAGGATACTCAATACTTTCCCTACTGAAAAAGCTTTTAGGTTTAAATCTATGATTCTCAAAGCCTGAGGACACCTGGGATCTTAAAAGTTTTATGTTGGCCTGTTTTAATGCATCTTCTAAGTATAACTTTTCTTTTGCATTTTTAAGTATTTCATTATTTTTTTCTTTTAACTCCTTTTCTACTAAATTATTCTCTATAATATTAGAAATAAGTTTAGAAACTATAGTTAAAGATTCTTGAAGAGCATAAAATCTGCTTTTAGGAATAATAGGTATATCGTTATAAGCAGCTACTAGTTCCTTAATGTTTGTAATCTCACATTTATAGCTATCTAAAATATATTTTTTAATATCTACAGGTTTGTTTATAAGAAAGTGACCACATTTTACATAGCCTAAAATCTCTTCCCCTATCAATATAGGAATTATAATAATTATTATATTGTTACAACATATAAATACATTATCTAATCCTTTAAGAGCACTTTTATATTTGTTATCTTTTTCTTTACAGATGTTCATATTTTTGCATAAATCACAAAACTTATGTATTCTTATAGGATCTGTAACATAATTATTATTGTTATCAGCTATACCTACTGAAAGTTTTAAAAGCCCTGATATTTCCTCCTGAATATTTTCTAATACTTCCTTATCTACAATATCTAATATATGTTTATTATTAGATGTCGCTATACTTTGATGAACTTCTAATAACTTAGAAGGAGTATATGTTGCCAAGAAAATCAATTCATCGTTACCTGTATTTACCACTTCATGTTCCGAATAAGGTGGACAATGGATAACCATCCCTTCTTTTACCTTTTGCTCTTCCCCATTTACTGTATGCATTCCCTTTCCTTGAATCACATACAGTATCTGTTCTTCTCCAAAATGAACATGTCTTGGCTGCTTTTTTCTTGGAAAAAATTTCACTAAACCAGCACTCAGCCTTTGAGTCAATAAATTAGAAGGAACATGAAGCCAAATAACTTCACCCCAATCGAATTTTTGAATATCATGTTTATTGCTATAATATAGATCGTCTATCATATTTATTATCACCAATCCTATGACTTAACAGAAGAATTTTAACTATATTATATAATAATAAACTTAAATCGCCAATAAAAAGCCATTGCTGTTTTTAGTTGCAGGCTAAATACAGCAATGGCTTTTAATATATATAATATTTCATGGAAGAGCTATTTTAAAAGATATTGTGGGTACTCCTTTTGATCCGCCTTTTACTATGTCGCTTCTCATACTTTTCCCCTAATAGTTATTCATATGAAACATGTTACTATTTAATTATATTTTTTTATAATATTAATAACTTACTAAAATTATATCTTTTTATTAAGTTATAAATAATATTAATTTATTACGATTAAGTATTAATTTATTAATATTTTATTGTAACTCTTTAATAGATAATTTGTGATTTCATCTAAAATCTATATAAAAAGTTAACCTCCATACCTTTTAATAGTACGGAGGCTATGATTTACTTCTTCAAAAGAGATGCCATATTTTTCCCAAGAGTTTTAAAGGTTTGAATACCTTCCTCATCTTTTTGTAAATCCCCTATATCACGTGATAAAGTCATATTCCAATAAGTTGAGCCAGGTATTGTCATTTCACTGATACCAAAGAAGAAGTTTATAGCAGAATATACAAAATTACTTCCAGCTCTTCTTACGGATACTACTGCTGCTCCAACCTTCCCCCTTAATAGGCTGCGATCATTAGCTATATTAACATAACCGCATCTATCAATAAATGCCTTTACCTCTGGAGATACATTGCTAAAATATGTTGGAGATCCAATAAGAATGCCATCCGCTTCTGCTGCTTTTTCTATAAACTTATTCATTTCATCATCTTTACGAGCACAGCGTTTGTCCTTATTTTTAGCACACATTCCACAAGCTAGACATCCAAATACCTTTTGTCCACCTAATTGAACTAACTCTGTTTCAATTCCTTTCTTTTCAAGCTCTCCAAGAACTAATTTCAAGCTTTCAGCTGTATTTCCATTTTGTCTTGGGCTTCCATTAAATGCAACAACCTTCATCTAAATTCCTCCTAACAATTTATTTATTATATATTTGTCTGCTATAATAGTAATTATGATACTATTTATCACTTACAACATAAATGATATCATCAACTGAAAATAATTTAAAACGAAGAATTCCGATTGGATCCATCGCAAAATAAAATGATTAGTTAATTTATGGGTTTTAGAATTATTATATAGAACCGTTATATGTAAAATTTATTTGTACTGGAAATTTGAGAGGATGTTATACATGATTTTTAATTTAGAAGGAAAACTTTTTCATACTTTTATTGCCGTATTCGAGGAAGAGAATATAACTAAAGCAGCAGAACGTCTTGGATATGTTCAATCTACTATATCTACACATATTAGTACTTTAGAAGAAACCTTTGGTGAAAAGCTGTTTATCAGATTGCCAAGAGGAGTTATGGTTACAGAGGCGGGAAAAGAATTTGCTAAATATGCATACAGGTATATTGATTTTGAGAAAGAGTTATCGAATTCCATGATCAATTTTCATCAACCACAAGGAACAGTAAAAATGGCTACTTCGGAGACCTTTGGTCCTATCAAACTTCCTGAGGTTATCAGAAAAATCTCATATATTTATCCTGAACTAAGTTTCAGCGTAGATACAATTCCAGCAAAAGATGTAATAGATTCTGTTCTTAAGAGAAGGATTGATTTTGGTATTATTCCACACAATCCTCGTTCAAAACAACTAGATTTTATACCCCTTTATAAAGAAAACTTAGTATTTATTTCAGAAAAATCCTATTGGGAAAAAACTAAAAGGAACAGTTGCAATGATATTACCTTCTTTTCCTTTGGAAGAAACTGTGAATATGCATTGATAGCAGAAAAATTTCTACAAAAATTTAATATTAAAATAAAGAGAAATATGGACTTTACCAATGTGGAGACCATAAAGAACATGGTTGAAAATAAGATGGGCATATCGCTGATCCCAGAAGGGAATATAACGAAAGAACTTTCTGATGGCAAATTTAAAATTATTTCAGAGTTTCCAACCTTTGAACTTACAGGTGGTGCTATAGTTCTTAAAAACAATCAATTGAGTAAGGTGGCTAAATTAGTACTGGAATATTTTGAAAAAGAGGTTAAATAACAACCTCTTTTTCTCTTTATAACTATATAAGCGTCATTCTCTGAAATGTTAAGCTTTTTCATAATAACTACTTAAAATTGCAAAAGCATTTTTTACTTTACATTACAATCTGATTTATAATTTCCTAAAAGTTTAAAGTATATACTTTCTTTTTCTATTTCCTTTAGAGCATTAATGGTACTTTCATCCTGCATATTCCCACTAAAATCTATATAGAAAAAGTATTCCCATGATTTATTAACCACTGGTCTAGATTCTATTTTTGTCATGTTTAAATTATTATTATAGAAATGTCTTGTTATATTGTAAAGTGTACCTACTTTATGAGGCAGTGCAATAACTATGCTAACTTTATTACATTCCTTATTAACTTTAATTTCTGGAGCTATTATAATGAATCTTGTATAATTATTATTATTATAATTTATATTTTCTTCTATGATTTTAAGTCCATATAATTCTGCTGCTTTTTTGCTTGCAACGCAGGCTTTAGACTTATTATTTTCTTCACATACATATTTGGCACTTTGTGCTGTATTTAAGTAGGGTATTAGCATCCAATCATCATGTTCTTCAAAAAACTTACTGCTCTGAAGAAATGCTTGGGCATGAGAGTATATCTCTTTTATATCTGAAGCCTTTGCATCCTTAGTTACTATAAGATTATGGTCTACTTTAAGGCACTTTTCACCTACTATATAGAAATTGTATTTCCTCAACAGATCATCAACTTCAGTAATTCCTCCAGTTGATGAATTTTCAATAGGTAAAATTCCATATTGTATATCGCCATTCTTTAAAGCCTCAAATACATCTTTAAAATTTTTGAAATTCAAAATCTCAGTATCTTCTCCAAAATATTTAATCAAAGCTTCATGACTAAATGAAGCAGGAACTCCCTGAAAGCCTACTAAAGGTGCTTTTTCACTGCCTATTTTAAAGTTATTCTTATACTTTTCAAAATTCAAATCATCATCCTTTAATAACTTATTCTGTAAGCTTCTACTTATGTACATAATATGTTTTAATAGCTCTTCCGTTTCTTTTTCTATGGATTTGTTTTTTAAATTATTTAGCTGCATTTCTATAACTTGATTTTCTCGTTTAGCATTTAGAACTTCCATAGAATTTTGCTTTTTGTACTCTGCCACCTTACACACTATATCCATTCTTTCTTCAAAAAGTTTAACTATCTCTTCATCTATTATATCAATCTTTTCTCTTAAACAGCTTAGCTTCTCCAAAATAGCACCCCCGTTATAAAATTCAAAAATTTTGCGTCACAAAATTCTTATGTTAAGACTATATTAAGTCTAATATTGCTATTGCCGCCACCGCTTCTATTACTGGCACTGCTCTCGGCACAATGCAGGGATCATGTCTGCCTTTTATCTTTAAAACAGCATTTTCTTTTTTTTCTATATCCACCGTATTTTGAGCCTTTGATATTGAAGGAGTAGGTTTAATAGCAGCTCTAAATATAAGAGGCATACCATTTGTAATCCCCCCTGTAACTCCTCCATTATTATTGCTTCTGGCTTTTATTTTTTTATTATCATCTATAAAATACTCGTCATTTGCCTCTGAACCTTTCATACTTGCTATGTCAAAGCCTGCACCAAACTCAACTCCTTTTACTGCTGGAATTGAGAATAATAGCCCTGAAATAGTACTCTCCATAGAATTAAAAAATGGATCGCCAATTCCTGGTGGAAGGTTTAATACTGCTGTTTCAATAACTCCTCCTATGGAGTCCCCTTCTTCCTTTACTTTTAAAATACTCTCCACCATATTTTCTCTACTTTTATGGTTTAGCACTGGGAACTCAGCTTTTGACAACTCAATTAGCTTCTCAACTTCTAGATCTTTTAAATCAAAATTCTTTTCCTTAATTTCTCCTATGCTCTTTATATGACTTCCTATAATTATATTTTTGTTTTCTAATATCTGTCTGCAAACAGCTCCTGCAAAAACTATAGGTGCTGTAAGTCTTCCTGAAAAATGTCCGCCTCCTCTATAATCATTGAAGCCATTGTATTTCACATGTCCTGCGTAATCAGCGTGGCCAGGTCTCATTAGATTTTTTGTAATTTCATAATCCTTTGATATAGTATTTTGATTATAAATTACTGCACAAAGTGGGGTTCCTGTGGTTTTACCATTAAACAATCCACTTAATATTTCAAAATTATCTCCTTCTTTTCTTGGGGTAGAAAGTGTGCTAGATCCTGGAGCCCTTCTTTGCATTTGATTTTTTATATAATCTAGGTTTATTTCTATCCCTGATTTAAGTCCATCTATTGTAATTCCTATAGCCTTGCCATGTGACTCTCCAAATATTGATAGCTTAATATTGTTCCCCCACACTCCACTCATCTATATTACCTCCTAGCTTTCTAAAATGCTGCCAAAATTCTGGGTAGGATTTTTTAACACAGTTTGAATCCTTTATTATAAGCGGTTCTGTACATTTTGACGAAATAGATGCCAGCGCCATTGCTATACGATGGTCATTCCAGCTATATGTCTCTCCACCTCTCAGCTTATCTTTTCCTCTTATTGTTAATCCATCCTCTTTTTCTTCTACATCTGCTCCAATTTTATTGAGTTCAGAGCTTATAGCTGCCAATCTATCACTTTCTTTTATTCTAAGCCTTGCTGCATTAACTATTTCCGTATTGCCTTCACTTACAGATGCTAAAGCCGCAAGTACAGGAACCAAATCCGGACATTGAGATGCATCTATCACTGTGCCCTGCGTTTTTGAAGGTAAAACCTCTATTTCTTCTTCATCTTCAATAATCTGTGCTCCCATACTTCTAAGAATATCTAATATAGCCTTGTCTCCTTGAAGTGATTTGACATTAAGTCCTCTGCATTTTATACCTTCACCTAAAATTCCTATGGTAAGTAAAAATGCAGCCTGTGAAAAATCTCCCTCTACTCTATGGTTGCAGGATTTATATTTTTGATTTCCCTTTATAATAAATTCCTTATAATTATTGTTTTCTATCTTTATTGAGAATTTATTCAGCATATCTAAGGTCATATCTACATATGGTTTTGACTCTAATTCCGTAGTAATCACTATTTTGGAGTCTCCCTCTAAAAGCGGAAGTGCGAATAGTAATCCACTTATAAATTGGGAACTTATATTTCCCTTAACTTTATATTCCCCAGACTTTAATACGCCATTTACTGTTAAAGGAAGTTTTCCATCTTGATTTTTATATTGCAATTTTTGGCTGTTAAAAATATCATAATATGGCTTGAGTGGCCTTTCTACAAGCTTTCCTTCACCTTCAAAAGTAACTTCCTCACCTAAAGTTGCTGCCAATGGTATTAGAAACCTTAATGTAGAGCCTGACTGACAGCAGTGTATACTAGATTCTTTAGCACTGAGCTTATTTTTACCTTTTACAATTAAGCCGTCTTTAAATTTTACTATATTTATACCTAAGTGTTTCATAGCTTGGCAGGTAGCTTCGATATCTTCTGAAAAAGTAATATTTTCTATTTCACTAACTCCTTCTGATAAGCCAGCACAAATTACTGCTCTATGACAATCACTTTTAGATGGTGGAACTGTTATATTTCCTGATAAATTTACCGGATTTATAATTTTATATTGTATATTTTTCATTAAATAGCCCCCTATCTCTTTGATTTTACAGTGTTATTTTAAACACTTTTATAATCAGATTATTAAACTATATATTTTTCAATATCATCCATGCTTACGTTAATGATTTTACCTTCTCCTACCTTAGTTAATAGTACTAAATTAATAGCATTCTCCTCTGCCTTCTTATCATAGTTAATTGCTTCAAATAATTCACTATAATCTACATCTGGTATTGCAAATGGCAGTTCATATTTTTGTAAAACACCTTTTATATAATCATAAGTACCTTTCTCTGTAATCCCTAATTCTTCACTTTCCTTAGTTATGTGAGCCATTCCAATTGCTACCGCTTCCCCATGGGTATAAATCTCATAATTAAAGTACTTTTCTATGCAGTGACCCAATGTATGGCCGAAATTTAGCAGCATTCTCTCTCCCCTGTCTCTTTCATCATTTTCAACTATGTTTTTCTTTATGGAGCAGCATTTATATATTATCTCTTCTATATTTTTTAGAACTTCTTCTTTATTATCATAATTCAGAACTGTATCTGAAATACTTCTATCCCTTATTAGCCCATATTTTATAATTTCTGACATGCCATCGTTAAAAAATTTTTTATCTAAGGTCTGTAATACCTCAGAATCTATAAAAACTGCCTCAGGATGATAGAAACTTCCTACTAAGTTTTTCCCAAAGGGCAAATCTACAGCTACCTTTCCACCTATACTACTGTCCACTTGAGCTAAAAGAGATGTAGGAATTTGAACATATTTTATTCCTCTTAAATAAGTGGCTGCTGCAAAGCCTGCTAAATCTCCAACTACTCCTCCTCCTAGCGATATTATTAAATCTCCTCTTTTTAATCCATAATCACAGAACTTTTCATATACTTCCTGCAGCGTACTAAGCGTTTTACTCTGTTCCCCCGGTTTAATGGATATATATTTTATGTTAAATCCACTTTTTTCAAGAGATATGCAAACTCTTTCTAAATAAAACTTTTCTACATTCCAATCTGTAATCAGTACTATATTTTTACCCTTATAATGTTCTGCTATATGTTCACCAATAGTATTTATTATTCCTTTTTCTATGTGTATTTTATATTTTTTGTGCTTAAGCTCAATGTCTATTATACTCATCCAATCACTTCCATATATTTCATTTTTATACCAATTTTTTTCTTTTCAAGGATACTTTCTTAAAAATATGATCTAGTTTATCAACATCTCTACACTTTATTGCGTCCTTTAATTTGCTTATACTTTCCTCAAAACGTTCTATCTCAGATATTAATTTCTCTGAGTTCATGGTAAATAACTCTGACCATAACATAGAATTTATAATAGCAACTCTAGTAGCATCTCTAAAGCTCCCACCGGTATATAACCCAATATCATTTTCTTCTATACATGCATCAATAAGCGAAACTGCTATAACATGCGGAAGCTGGCTAGTAAAGGATATTATTCTATCATGTTCCTCAGGATTTATATATATTACATTTTTAAAACCTATACTTTTAGCCATATTTTCTATGACGTCAATATTACACTTATTATTTTTTGTCGTTGGAGTTATGATGTAATTAGCTCCTTTAAAAATTTCTTTAGAAGCTAACTTAATACCTCCAGCCTCTTTCCCTGCCATTGGGTGTCCACCAATAAACTCCATATTATCTGGTAAAATGGAATTTATTTTATCAACTATGCTTTCTTTTACTCCAGAAGTGTCTGTTATTAAAACTCCTTCTTTAAAGTTATGCAAATTATCCTTTATGAACTCTACTGTATCCTGAGGATAAAGAGCTATAATAATTAAATCTACATTCTTTAAAAATACATCTCCATTTTTGTAGGCCTCGTCTATAATCCCCATATTTAAAGCTTTTTTTAAAGTTTCTTCATTTTTATCTACTCCATATATACATTTGGGCACCAAGTCTTTAAGTGCCATAGCATAAGATGCTCCTATAAGACCTAAGCCTACAATTGCTATATTAAGTTTAAAGCCAGATTCATCCATTATATCTTCCCCTTTTATTTGAAAAGTTTTTTGCAAACTACACTAAAAACTCCAAAGTATTCTTTTTCACAACTAAAACCTTACTAATTAAAGCCTAAAAATTTATTGTTTCATAAATCTCTCTTGACCCTAACTGTGCTAATGCATCTATATCTTCCATAAGTCTGTGAAATTTATCAGGTTTTATAGATTGTTGGCCATCACACTTGGCATTAGCAGGATCATTGTGAACTTCAATAATAAGTCCATCTGCACCTACTGCAATTGCTGCTTTAGATAAAGGTTCTACCATCCACCATAAGCCTGCAGCATGGCTAGGATCCACTATTACTGGAAGATGACTTAACTTCTTTATAGCTGGTATAGCACTTAAATCTAAAGTGTTTCTTGTATAATTTTCAAAGGTTCTTATACCTCTTTCACAAAGTATTACATTTTCATTTCCCTCTGACATTATATATTCTGCTGACATTAAAAGCTCTTCTATAGTCGCTGAAAGGCCTCTTTTTAAAAGTATTGGTTTTCTAGTTTTTCCAAGCTCTTTTAAAAGCTCAAAGTTTTGCATATTTCTTGCTCCAACTTGTATTACATCCACATCTTCAACGAATTTATCTATCATATCTGCAGTCATTATCTCAGTTACTATTGGAAGTCCTGTTTCTTTTCTTGCTAATTTTAAAAGCTCCAACCCGTGAGTTTTAAGTCCTTGGAAACTGTATGGTGAAGTTCTTGGTTTAAAAGCACCTCCACGTAAGAATCCTGCCC
This sequence comes from Clostridium nitrophenolicum, assembly GCF_055391695.1. Lineage (NCBI taxonomy): Bacteria > Bacillati > Bacillota > Clostridia > Eubacteriales > Clostridiaceae > Clostridium > Clostridium nitrophenolicum. Next base: position 1,851,122 of record NZ_AP042469.1, on the reverse strand, counting down.
CACTTTTCTTTACTAGCCTTGCTATTTCTACTATCTGTTCTTCACTTTCTACAGAACAAGGACCTGCCATAATAGCAATTTTATTTCCCCCAATTTTTTCACCCTTAACATCAATTACTGTATTATCGGGATGAAATAATCTATTTGCTAACTTATAGGGCTGTTGAACCTTAAGAATCTTTTCTACATATTCATTTGCACCTATTTTGCTTTCATCAATTTTTGTAGTGTCCCCAATTAATCCAAGAATACAGTAATTCTCTCCTTGTGATAAGTTCACTTCAAATCCCTCTCTTTCTAGTCTTTGCTTTTGTATTAAAATCTCTTCCTTTGGTGTGTGTGGTTTCATAATTATTATCATGATAAATGCCCCCTTAGTTATTTATTAGTAAAAAAGTATAAAAAAATAAGGCTCATAATGAGCCTTATCTATAAACTAAATCAAATATATCTAAATTAAGTGCATCGCAGTGCGCTATTAGAAATATACCTGTATTTATTAAACTCATTAGAAATAGAAATATATATTTTTTTGAACCAAAAATAGCCAGCGCTAAAATAATAAAAGCTCCAGCTAAAAAAGTAAAAATAAAATTTTTGGCTTATTCCCTTTCTAATGATATTTTCCATAATGTTATCCTCCAAATCAATATTTAATCAATAATATATAATAAAAATTCATAACCAATATTTGAATATGCAAACTAATTTTTCATTTAAACCTATTATAACAACTTTATTATTTATGTCAATCAATAAAATTATGCATGTTTTTTATACAAATTCCCTTAACATCAACCCTTATATTAATTTTCACAAAATAATGAATGAAAAATATTTTTTATTCATTATTTTGCAAAAATTATATCATTTTTATATACTGCATAATTTTACACTGCATCTTACCAATCAAATTAATTAATCAATTTCGCTTATCCTCTTTCTAATGCAGTAAGACCTGTTCTGACTATTTCTTTTATTCCATGAGGTTTCATCATATCAATAAACGCAGATATTTTCTCTTCATCACCAGTAATTTCAATAGTCATACTTCTAATATCTATATCTACAATATTGCCTCTAAAAATGTTAACAGTTTCCGTAATTATTGATTGGTTAGCTTGATTCATAGCAACCTTTACAAGTGCCAATTCCCTATAAACAGCGCCTACAGAATCTAAGGTTACTATTTTTATAACATCTATGAGCTTATTTAATTGTTTACTTATTTGTTCCAGCATATGTTCACAACCAGATACTACAATAGTCATTCGAGATACATTAGGATCCTCTGTAACACCTACAGTTAGACTGTGAATATTATAACCCCTCCTACTAAATAATCCCGATATTTTACTTAATACTCCTGAGTGATTCTCTACTAATACAGACAAAATATATTTATTAATAACCTTCACCCTCTCTTTTATTCAATAAATTATCTTAAATACGATATCTGAAAAAATAACAAATTAAAGATGTTTAATACTCTTAAAAGGTACTTTCGCTAGAATCAATAATACATTCTATTATAAATGTGTTATTGGAATTTATAGCTTCCCTAAAGGCTTCCTTGAACTCTCCATTTCTAATAATCCTTCTACCTTTTAATCCATAAGCTTCTGCTATTTTAATAAAATCTGTTTGACACTTAAAATTTACACCACTATACTTGCCAACGCCATAGATATTTTTTTGAATTTCTCTAACCATTCCCAGCACTGAATTATTAAATAAAAGTATTATTATGTTTACATTATTATCAACTATTGTACCAAGTTCAGCCATACTCATTTGAAAACCACCATCTCCGACAACAGCTATAACTGTCTTACTAGGATTCGCTATTTTAGCCCCAACCGCAGCAGGCAGAGAATACCCCATAGTGCCAAGTCCTCCTGAAGTAAAGAAACTTGTTGAATTCTTTATTTGAAAATTTCTTGCACTCCAGATCTGATTTTGCCCTACATCTGCAGTAATAGTTGCATTATCCTCTAAAATTTGATCCAGCATATTCAAAACATACTTAGGACTTACCTTTGAGTTCAATTTAATAGGCTCCTTCACTTCCTTTTTCCATGCTGAAATCTGATCAAGCCACTCTTTTGTGTCGACTTCGTTAACTTCCTTTATCAATTCTTCTAAAACCTTCTTAGAATCTCCTACTACAGGAATATTGGGACCTAAAATTTTTCCTATTTCCGCTGGATCAATATCAATATGAATGACATAAGCATCTATTGCAAAGTCTGATCCTGCAATAGCTCTATCTGCGGCTCTAGTTCCTATAAGTATTAAAAGGTCCGCCTCTGATATAGATCTATTAGCATAGGAAAATCCGTGAGATCCTATTAATCCTACATAATATGGGTTATCTTCATTAATACTACCTTTTCCCATTAATGTATGGACAACTGGTATTTTTGATTTCTGAGCAAACTCTTTTAACTCCTTCTCCGCTCCACCAGAAATAATACCTCCCCCTACACATATAAGAGGTTTTTTGCTTTCCATAATCTTTTCTGCTGCTCTTTTTATCTGTCCTTTATGTCCTTCAAATTTAGGTTTATATCCTCGAATATTTACTTCTTTTGGGTAAAAAAATTCTATATCTTCACACTGAATATCAACTGGTATATCTATTAATACCGGTCCTGGCCTTCCCGTAGAAGCTATATAAAAGGCTTCTTTTATAATTTTAGGAACATATTCAGCAGATTTAACTAAATAATTATGCTTCGTGAAAGATTCTGTTGCTCCTGTAATATCAGCTTCTTGAAAGGCATCTTTGCCAATTAGGTTTGATTTAACCTGACCTGTAATAATTACCAAAGGAATAGAATCCATATATGCAGTAGCTATAGCCGTAATCAAATTTGTTGCTCCAGGGCCTGATGTAACAATACATACCCCTACCGTCTTTTTAGCTCTTGCAAAGCCACTTGCACTATGACCGGCTGCTTGTTCCTGTCTAACTAATATATGCTTAATGCCTGACTTTCTCAAAGCTTCATATATAGGAATAACTGTAGCCCCAGGGTATCCGAATACTGTATCTACATTTTCTTCATGCAAACACTGTATAATTGCCTCAGCAACTTTCATATTGCTTCCCTCCTATCTCATATAATATAGTTGTAATATTTTCCATAAAATTAACTGATCGCCTTTTATCCCTATATAGATATCCAAATTGGATAATTGACTTAATCAAGGTATTCATAGTGATACATCTGACAGTGCATTTAATGGTTTTATGTTAGCTCTTGGCGAAGTTGCTTTAGAGATAACTAAAATTATTAACAGTACAGAAGAAGTACCTATATGAATACCGCTAATAAGCCAAACACTTAGGTTGGACATCTATACCTCGTCTGCAATAAGATCTCCCATTTGTTCTGTTCCCACAATTTTCATACCATCTTCCATAATATCGCCAGTACGGTATCCTTTATTCATAATTCTTGATACAGCACTTTCTATATCTTTAGCTGCATCTTCCATATTAAAACTGTATCGAAACATCATAGCCGTGCTCATTATTGTTCCAATAGGATTTGCTTTATCCAGCCCTGCAATATCTGGTGCAGATCCATGGATTGGCTCATAAAGACCTATACTGCCTTCTCCTACACTGGCTGAAGGAAGCATCCCTAGTGATCCAGTTAGCATGGAAGCCTCATCACTTAAAATATCTCCAAACATATTTTCTGTAAGTATTACATCAAATTGTTTAGGATTTTTAATTAGCTGCATAGCAGCATTATCAACATACATATAATTTAATTTTATATCCTTATAATCTTCACTTATTTTTGTCACTACTTCCCTCCAAAGTCTTGAGGTTTCTAATACATTAGCTTTATCTATTAAAATAAGTTTTTTATCTCTTTTTCTGGCAACCTCGAAGGCTTTTTTTGCAATTCTCTCTATATCTCTAGTACAATAATCAATTGTGTCATAAGCTCTTTGTCCACCATCAATATCTATTCTCTTCTTTTCTCCGAAATAAGCTCCACCTATTAACTCTCTAACTATCATAATATCCAATCCTTCACCCAGAACTTCGTCCTTTAAAGTAGATGCTGATTTCAATTGTGGAAATAAAATAGCTGGTCTTAAATTTGCAAACACTCCTAGCTCTTTTCTTAATAATAGCAGTCCTTTTTCTGGTCTTAAGTTTGAAGGAAGGTTATCCCACTTAGGTCCACCTACTGCTCCTAGAATAACTGCTTCACTATTTTTGCATTTATGTATTGTTTCTTCTGGTATTGGATTCCCTGTTGCATCTATAGCAGCACCACCAAGTAATGCCTCATTAAACTCAAAATTACATTTATACTTGCTTTCAATCTTCTTTAATACTTTAACAGCTTGATTTATTACCTCTTTTCCTATTCCATCTCCTGGTATAATCGTTATTTTCATATCACATTCACCTCTATATAGTTAGTTATTACTTTCTATTTTTATATAATTTATAAGTCCCTCTGACTTTATAATCTTTTCCATAAACTCTGGAAATGCTTCTGCCTTATAGGTTTTATTTTTAGTAACATTAGTAATAATTCCAGTTTTAAAGTCTATATTTACTTCATCGCCTTCTTCAATATCTTTGGCCGCTTCAGCACATTCAACTATAGGTAGTCCTATGTTTATCGAATTCCTATAAAATATTCTTGCGAAAGTCTCAGCTATAACACATTTAATTCCAGCAGCCTTTATAGCAATAGGAGCATGTTCTCTTGAAGAACCACATCCAAAGTTTTTTCCACCTATTATAATGTTTGCACATTTTGCTTTAGTTGAAAAATCCTTATCCAAATCTTCCATACAGTGAGATGCTAACTCTAAAGCATCACTGGTGTTTAAATATCTAGCTGGAATAATAACATCTGTGTCTACATTGTCACCATATTTTATTACTTTTCCCTTTACCATTTTGCTACCTCCTCTGGTGATGAAATTCTACCTGTAATTGCTGATGCCGCTGCTACTGCAGGGCTTGCTAAGTAAACTTCGCTTTCTGGATGCCCCATTCTTCCTACAAAATTTCTATTTGTAGTTGCTATGCATCTTTCTCCTTTTGCTAATATACCCATATGTCCTCCAAGGCAAGGTCCACAAGTTGGTGTACTTACCACTGCACCTGCTTCTATAAATGCTTCAATAAGACCCTCTCTTAAAGCTTGAAGATAAATTTTTTGAGTGGCTGGGAATATAATGGTTCTTACCTTTTGATTTACTTTTTTATTCTTTAAAACTTTTGCAGCTGCTCTTAAATCCTCTATTCTCCCATTGGTACAGGAACCTATGACAACTTGGTCTATAGTTACCTCTCCCACCTCATCAATAGTTCTAGTATTCTCAGGAAGATGTGGAAAAGCTACTGTTGGACGAATAGTGGCTAAGTCTATTTCTATAACTCTTGTATATTCGGCATCATCATCCGCCTTATAAATCATATAATTTCTATTGGAATGTTCCTTAACATATTCTATAGTTCTTTCATCTACTTCAAGAATTCCATTTTTAGCTCCAGCCTCAATAGCCATATTTGTCATAGCAAAACGATCATCCATAGATAAACTTCTAACTCCATCTCCTGTATATTCCATTGATTGATAAAGTGCTCCATCTACACCAATCATACCAATAATGTGCAGTATTACGTCCTTTCCACTTACCCAAGGTGATAAACTTCCTTTAAGTATAAATTTTATAGCTTCCGGAACTTTAAACCAAGCTTCCCCTGTAGCCATGCCAGCTCCCATATCTGTACTTCCCACACCTGTCGAAAAAGCTCCTAGAGCTCCATATGTACAGGTATGTGAATCTGCTCCAATTATTACATCTCCACAAACAGCCAGACCTTTTTCTGGTATTAATGCGTGTTCAATACCCATTTGTCCAATTTCAAAATAATTTTTGATTCCCTTATCGTAAGCAAATTCCCTTACACATTTACACTGCTCTGCAGATTTTATATCTTTGTTTGGGGTAAAGTGGTCAGGTACAATAGCTATTTTCTCCTTATGAAAAACCTCAGTAACCCCAATTTTATTAAATTCCTTAATAGCTACAGGAGTGGTTATGTCATTTCCAAGTACCAAATCTAACTTTACCTTAATTAGCTGTCCAGCCTTTACACTTTCTAAGCCTGCATGAGCAGCTAAAATCTTTTGTGTCATCGTCATTCCCATATTCATTCCTCCAATACTTCTTATATGTCTAGAAATTAAATATATAAATTAGCTATTTAAGTAAATAAAACTCTCATGCTCTTCCCTAGTACTTTATACATTTGATTCTTAGAGCAAACGATATTTTAAATTATATTTAATTGTATTTATTAACCTATTTGTAGTCATAGTTATCCGTTATTTTTATTTCTTTTTAATACTTGATTAAAAATCTATTTTATTATTAAACTTCGACAATTGTTTTATCAATACACGAAGCAGAATTCTCTTCTTGAAATAAGTAGTAGTGCATTTTATTAATAGCATTTATAAAAGCTTTGGCACTAGCCTCTACTACATCTGTACTTACTCCTTTGGCTGAAAATATTTTATTATCTTTTTCAATTTTTACAGTAACTTCTCCTAATGCATCTTTTCCACTACCTATTGACTTTAGGAAATAATCCTTTAGCTTAACATTTATTCCTATGGCTTTTTCAATTGCTTTGAAAGTTGCATCTACTGGACCATCACCACAGGAAGCCTCATCAATCGAATTTCCATCATAACGTATTTTTACAGTAGAAGTGGCAACCATGTTGTTTCCACTTGAAACTTGAAAATGTTCAAGTTTATAGTTTTCAGGAAGCTGAAATACCTCTTGTTTTATTAGTGCTTCTATATCCTCATCTGAAATAGATTTCTTTTTATCTGCTAAATCCTTAAACTTTAAGAATGCCTCATTAATCTTAACAGAATCCAAGTTATCATATCCTATTTCCTTTAATCGCTGTTCAAAAGCATGTCTTCCGGAATGTTTTCCAAGGACTATAAGATTTTTCTTTAATCCAACAGACTCTGGAGTCATTATTTCATAAGTTTCTCTGCAATTTAAAACTCCATGCTGATGAATACCGGATTCATGAGCAAAGGCATTTGAACCAACAATAGCCTTGTTATTTTGGATCTGCACCCCTGTTAAGTGACTTACTAGATTACTAGTTTTTGTTAAATGCTCAGTTACTATATCTGTATGACACTTAAAATAATTGGATCTGGTTTTAATGGACATTACTATTTCTTCTAAAGCAGCATTGCCAGCCCTCTCACCAAGTCCATTTACTGCACATTCTATCTGCTGAGCTCCATTTTCTATAGCTGCAAGTGAGTTTGCAACTGCTAATCCCAAATCGTTATGACAATGAACACTTATGACGGCTTTATGAATATTAGGGACATTCTCTCTAATTCCTCTAATAAATGCTCCATACTCCCCTGGTGTTGTATATCCAACGGTATCAGGTATATTTACTACATCTGCACCAGCCTCAATTACTGCTTCCAATACCCTATACAAAAATTCCGGACGGGTTCTTGTTCCATCTTCTGGCGAAAACTCAACATTTGGGCAAAAACTTTTAGCATACTTCACCATACTGCCTGCTCTTTCCAAAACTTCTTCAGGCTTCATATTTAGCTTGTGCTGCATATGGATATCTGATGTTGCAATAAATGTGTGAATTCTAGGGCTTTCTGCGTATTTTAGAGCCTCCCATGCAGTATCTATATCTTGCTTAGAGGTCCTAGCAAGCCCAGTAATAATAGATCCTTTTATGTTTTTTGCAATAGCTTTAACAGCTTCAAAATCTCCTTTAGATGCAAATGGAAATCCTGCTTCGATTATATCTACTCCAAGTATTTGAAGCTGTCTTGCAATCTCTAATTTTTCATGTATGTTTAAACTCACTCCTGGAGTTTGTTCTCCATCTCTTAATGTAGTATCAAAAATATATATTTTTTTTGTCATTAAATCCACTTCCCCCTGCTCATATTTTTGTTTTAGCATTAAGAGATGCAATAACTCAACATCTCTTAATGCCCTATTTCTACTCTTTTCTTTTAACCCAAGGCATCATTTTTCTCAATTCTTTACCAACAACCTCTATTTGTTCTTCTTTCTCCTGCTTTCTAACTGCATTAAAGTATGGACGTTTTACCTGATTCTCAAGCAGCCAGTTTCTAGCAAAAGTTCCATCTTGTATTTCAGCTAAAATATTTTTCATTCCTTTGTGACTTTCCTCTGTTATAACTCTCTTTCCGCTAACGTAGTCACCGTATTCTGCAGTATCACTAATTGAATATCTCATGTAGCTAAGTCCACCTTCATTTATAAGATCAACTATTAGCTTTAGTTCATGTAAACATTCGAAATATGCACTTTCTGGTTGGTAACCTGCGTCCACTAAGGTCTTAAATCCTGCTTTTATTAGTTCAGTAACTCCCCCACATAATACTGCTTGCTCCCCAAAAAGATCTGTTTCTGTTTCTTCTTTAAAAGTAGTTTCAAGTACTCCTGCTCTAGCACCACCAATTCCTTTAGCATAAGCTAATGCATATTCCTTGGCCCTTCCAGTATAATTTTGATGAATAGCTATTAGACAAGGTACTCCTTTTTCTTCAGCATATTGACTTCTTACAGTGTGCCCTGGTCCTTTTGGAGCTACCATAAATACATCTACATATTCAGGAGGAACAATTTGTCCATAGTGAATATTAAATCCATGAGCAAATATCAACGCCTTTCCTTCTGTCAAATTTGGTTCAATATTTTCTTTGTAGAGCTTAGTTTGTTTTTCATCCGGTATAAGTATCATAATAAAATCTGCTTCTTTTGCTGCTTCTTCAGCTTCTAAAACCTTTAGTCCTGCTTCTTCAGCGATTTTCCAAGACTTGCTACCCTTATAAAGACCTACACAAACATCTACTCCACTTTCTTTTAAATTTAACGCATGTGCGTGCCCCTGACTTCCATAGCCTATAATAGCTACCTTTTTTCCTTCTAGTAGATTTAAATTTGCATCCTTATCGTAATACATGTTTGCCATTTTGTTTCCCCCTAAAATTCTAAATTCTTTGTTTTTATATAATTGCCTTAAATTAAAACATCATAAATGCTGTACAGTAATCACATTCTGTATCATCGCTTTGTAATTTTGAACTTCTTAAATATTCATAATAGGCCTTACCTGCTTCGTATATTTGTGAAGTTGCCTCTGATGACATACTATCCTTTGAAGTATTATGCGTTTCATTAAATTGTTTAAGATCCTTTGAGTATTTTTTACTTGTAAACATTGACATTGTGTTTGCCCCCTTTTAATTACATAACTTTAATTATTTTACATAGCATGTGTATAAAATATATTTAAAGTTTTCACTGGCCAGATGAAAAACTATTAAACTTTAATTTGTTTGTAAGAATATTTGATTATAAGGTAAATAAAAAGACAGACTCTCCCCATATAATGGGGCGAAAGTCTGTCCGCGGTACCACCCAGATTTTTTACTTCATCCAATTAACGGTTTACACCGGCTCAGCTTACTATTATTTCAGCCTGCAGCTACAGGATGAGTTTCAATATGTGTACTTATGGGTTTTCACCAATCCCCACTCTCTTTAAAATACTTAACATATCTACTTATTCCTGTCATTGCTTTTTGTATATTTACTTGTATAGATTTAAATATATTATTAAATTAGCAATTTATTCATAGATTTTATATTTTTTATTACATGATATTCTAAATTAAATCAGCAAATTTTTTAAATTTGAGTATATAAAAACAGACCTTGCCCATTTTCATCATGGGGCGAAGATCTGCCGCGTTACCACCCAAATTTCTTACTTCATTTAAATAACGGCTTACACCGGCTCAGCTTACTATTATTTCAGCCTGCAGCTACAGGGTGAGTTTCAATATGTATACTTAGGGTTCCCACCATTTCCCACTCTCTTTAAAGTATTAAACATATCTACTTAATCCTGTTATCGCTTTTGATATATTGTTTATAAATTTACTATGTTTTTAACAATTTGTCAATATACTTTTTTTAAATTGTTATTTGTTTTTCTGAATTTTCATTTTTATCATTCTAGCACCGTAAATTTTACCTGTCAACACAAAATAAATTATCCATAATATTAAAAACATTTAGTTATACGCATGATTTCAATTATTTATTGAATAAAAAATTTAAGTTTTCTATCATAACAGTTTTTGAATGTTATCCTCAATATTTGTATTAACATTTTTCTTTCAGACTATGAATTAGAAATTGTGCTATTTATTCCCCGTTGGATTTATGCAACTTCTGGTATCCTTTTTTTTATTTTCTACTATATAAAGTACATAAAATAACACAGAGGCTGAAATAGCTAAAGTAAATGCTACAGGCCATGCATCTATAACTCTTCTATTTTTTATATACATTCCCATGATAGCTGGCCCCACTGCGAAGCCTGCACCGGTTATAAGAGGTATAACTGCATTAAATCTTCCTCTATGTGACATAGGTGTATGATTTGCAATATATACTCCAGAATTGGTAGTATGAATTATTTCACCTAAGGTCCATATTACTGTTGCCAGTATAAACATAGAGTAACTCTTAATAAAATACATCATTCCAAAGCCTACACCATAAAATATTCCTGCTCCAGCTACATTCTGTATTGCTGAAAATTTTCTAGTTAACCTAGTTATAACTGTGGTAAAAAGTATTACAGTTAGCCCATTTGTTGCCATAATCTTTCCATATAGAACTGAACTATTACTCTTAAATATTTCCTCTACTTGAAGTGGTATGCAGAAAGGAAATTGAGCATAAACAAAACTATATATCATAGATAATAATGCAAAAGATAAGAGTAGTGGCCTTTTAAACAATGCGCTTATAAGACTACTTTCCTCTGCTTTTTCGTTTTCATTTATGATTTGCTTTTCTGCTTCCTTATCAGGTTTTGTTTCTTTTACAAAGGTATATATTATAATTATTGATGTAAAAACCGCTATGCTGTTCCCAATAAAGAGCATCTTAAGATAATGACTGAATAAAAAACCTGCTATCATAGGACCTATAGAAAAGCCTAAGTTGTTTCCAAGATATAGAAGAGAGTATGCACTTCTTCTGTTTTTAGTATTTGTTAAATCTGCAATCATAGCTCCATAAGAAGGTTGTGCTATAGAATTAAAAAAAGATGAAACAATTAATAAATATGGTACTATAATAGATCTTTCAAGAAATGCACAAGGTATATAACATAATGCAGCTAATCCCTGAAAAGTGACTAATACGTTTCTTCTTCCGAAAGTATCTGAAATTTTACCGCCAATAAGTGAACCAGGAACTGTACAAATTGCATTTGCCATTATGAATATTCCAATTACATCTTTGCTTAATCCTATCTTGTCCGAAAGAAACATAGTAAGAAAAGGTGCTACAAAAGCACCTAATGAATTTATAACTTTAACTACAAAAAGTACATATATACTAAAAGGTAATCCTTTATAACTTTTAAAAATGCCTTTAATATTCATTTATTCCCCCAATTTTTTTAATATAGAGCTTAGAAACCGAAAGTTAACTCTCTAGTTTGTAATCCTAAAATAAAAATATATAAACAGGATTCTTGGCTTCAGGTGGAGTTTTAAACTCCATCCGAAGCTTAGAATCCGTTATCCAGGGTCGTAGCGCCACTTATCCCCAACTTTAAGAAAAGCAGAGAGCCCAAATCTTTGATTTGGTGCGAATCGCTTTCACAGAGTGCGTTGGGGTGTTAGTGGCGGTAGACATCGGATAAAATTTATTTCTACTTATTTTGTTTAATCAATAGTGTAAGTGATTATATATTCTGTATTCTCAGTAGCGATCAAATTCGGATTATCGTCATTCCATTTTCCTAAAAACCCAAGCTCATTTAGTGTAGATTCAAAATGACACATTGCTATACCTATATCTAGTCTTTGTATATCGAAATTTAATGCCTTTCCATATCCTTTATTTCTAGCTATAAAGAAATGAAAGCTATTTCCATCCTTGACTATTCTCCAAGGCTGCTTGTTTGAGGCTGAAGGTGCTATTCTAACCATTTCAAAGGCCTCTTTAAATTTCCCAACCTCCTCTCTTTTAATAACTTTATCAAAACTTTTGTCAAAGAACAGTTCATTCCAATCTTTTCTATTTTTAGAGCCAGCAACAACTACCATTAAAGAGTCCAGTAAGCTTCTATTTTCCTTGGCATATCCTATAGGAGTTATTACTGGCATAGATTCTCTTTCTTTTAGCTCCATTGCCTTTCCAAATTCTCCTCTTTTAAAGGTTCCTCCAAGCCAACAGGTTCCTAAACCTAATGTTGTTGCATATAATATTATTTTTTCAAAAACATATCCTAGATTTTCTTCATATCTGTTCTCTTTTTCTACTGCTGAACATATAAAGTTTTTTGCTCCTTTAATAACTCCGTAAGTTCCTAGTTTCACATCTGAACTTATATTGTCCATATCTATTATTTTGAATCTTACTTTAGTATTAAATGGTGCTTTTACATGCTCTATATAATTTATTAACTTTTGTCTCAGTTCTTGCGAAATTGGTTCTTCTTTATAAGTTCTCATTGATTTCCTTTTTATTACTGCTTCTCTTATATTCACTAAGCTTTTCCTCCCTTTAATATAATGAAATACAAACTTTCATTATATTATACCAAGGATTTGCCAAATATAGTATTATTCTTATAATAAATAAGGAGCTGTATCAAAATAATTTTTTAAATCATTCTGACACAGCTCTCTAAATTCTTATTTAAATGCTACTTGAATTAATAGCATTACCGCCGCAAATGCTGCAGTATATCCCATTAATGGCATAATGAATTTTAACCATTTGTCATAAGTTACATCAACAAGTGCTAAGGTAGCTAGTATAAGCCCTGTTGGAGTTATAAATGCTATTAACCCTTGTCCATATTGATATGCACTTACTATTACATCTCTTGGTAATCCAACAGCATCTGCTAATGGAGCCATAATTGGCATTGATAGCACTGCAAGTCCTGATGATGATGGAATAAAGAATCCAAGAATTATAAATAATAAAAGCATTACAAGTATAAATATATATGGATTCATCCCTTGAACTGCATTTGATGAAAAATGTAGTATGGAATCAGATATTAGTCCATTTTCCATGACTAAATTAATAGCTCTTGCTACTCCAATAACTAATGCAACACCAATTAAATCAGCAGCACCAGCAATAAATTTATTAACAAACTCTTTTTCACCCATTCCTGAAATTACACCTAATGCTATTCCTACAACAAGGAATAATGTAGTCATTTCAGTAAACCACCATTCTTTAGTAGAAACTCCCCAAATCATTACAGCAAAGGCTGATCCAAATACTAAAAGCATTAATTTACGTCTAAAAGTAAACTCTGGAATAACCTTCTGCTCATGGCTCTTTAGGAACTTTTCTTCAATTTCTTCCTTTTGATCATATATCAATGATTTAGCTGGATCTTTCTTAATTTTTTTACCATACTTAACTATATAAATAATAGTAAATATTGTTGCAATGATTAACCCAGCTGTTCTCATGCCTAATCCTGCAGTAAATGTTGTTCCAGCAGCATTAGAAGCAATCACTGAGGAGAATGGGTTCACCGTTGAAAACATTGTACCAATTGATGATCCCATATAAAGTGCAGCTATACAGACAAGTGCATCATATCCAGCTGCCATGAATACGGGAACAAGTATTGGGTACAGAGCAATTGTTTCCTCTGCTAATCCGAAAGTCGTTCCACCTAATGAAATTAGCACTGTAATAATAACAATTAATAAAAATTCTTTTCCTTTAGTGGCACGTGAAAGACTAGCAATACCAGCATCAAAAGCACCACTATTATTTAGTACTCCAATACATCCTCCAATTATAAGTAAGAACGCAATAATATCAATAGTCTCCTGTATACCTTTTACTGGAGCTTGTATCACATCAATAGGCCCCTGAGGATTTTGTTTTACTTTCTCATATGTACCTGGAATTGCTACCGGCTTACTAATACTTCCATCAACGAATCTCTGTATATCTACCTTGACTCCAAGCTTATTAAGTGTTTCCTGTGTAGGTTTTGCCTCTTCTACAGATCCGTCTGGCTTGGTTACTGTGAAAACCTTTTTATCAGATTCATACTTTAATTTTGCATAGGAACCTGCTGGAACTATATAAGTAAGAGCAGCTGCAAAAATTAAAACTATAAATAACACAGTAAACGCAGTTGGAAAACTCCTTTTCTTTTTGTTCATTTTTTATCACTCCTTAGTTGTCATTGTATTAAATTATACAAATTTTTCTTACATTTTTCAACCATTATTGAAAAAATTACTAAAATTTCACCATTTTTTATATTTATACATGAATTTTTTCATTATTTTTTATATTTATACGTTTATTTTTTCATTATTTTTCATATTTATAAGTTAAATAATTAACAATATTTTTATGTTATCTATCACAAATAATACTATTAGTGATATTTAATGAATACGTTTGCTTAAATTCATACAAAAAAGGAAAGTATAAAAATTATACTTTCCTTGTATAAATAATACATATTAATTTAAAATTATATACTTTTTTCATTTAATTTATGCAACATTGCTCCTAAATTTACAATCTAACAAATAATTTGTTCTTTCAATAGCCTCTTCAATATTATTACAGAAGTTTTCTCTTCCCAATCTATCTACAAAACCATAACTCTGAAGCACCTGAAATGGCTGCTCTTTAGCTTCTAATATAATAAGATCCCTTTGCTGATTTTTGCAGATATCATATAAAGTTTCAAATTCATGATATCCTGTTGCATCCATAGCTGGTACCTTACTCATTTTTATTATTAATACTTTATGATCTTCTTCTATGCTTTTAGTAACCTTGACAAATTTGTTTGCTGCTGCAAAGAAGAAAGGTCCCTGAATTTCATAAAAGGATATTTTATCTGGAAAATCTGTTGTATTTATGAGCCTTGAACAATCCTTATCTTTATCTGACAAACACTTTACTTCTCCGTAATCCGCCATTCTCTTCATGAAAAGGAAGGAAGCCAATACTACACCAATTCCTATAGCTACTACTAAATCTAATAATATTGTAAGTAAAAATGTTGTTAAAAATATTATAGCATCACTTTTAGGTGCTTTGCTAAGATTTTTAAATACTTTCCAATCTCCCATATTATAGGATACCACTATCAATATAGCAGCCAAAGAAGTCATAGGAAGAAGTTTAACATAAGGCATAAATAACATCATAATAAGCAATAGAGCTACTGCATGCACAATTCCTGTTATAGGTGTTCTTCCTCCATTTTTTATATTAGCTGCAGTTCTTGCTATAGCACCAGTAACTGGTATTCCTCCAAAAAGTCCTGAGAAAACATTAGCAAACCCCTGTGCAACCAATTCCATATTTGAACGGTGATTACCACCAATCATTCCATCTGCTACTACTGCAGATAAAAGAGATTCTATTGCTGCCAAAACTGCAATTGTCATAGATGGCGGTATTAATTCTTTTACCATATTTATATTAATATCGTGTACAGCTATTTTAGGGAGTACAGCTGGTATATCTCCATAACGACTTCCTATAGTTTCTACATTTAATTTAAAAACTATAGTTATTATAGTAGTTATAATTAAAGCAATTAGTGTTCCTGGAATTTTTTTATTTATTTTAGGCCATGAAACTATTATTACAAGAGCTAAAGCACCTATAAATAAAGCTTCATAGTTCACTGTATTTAAGTGATTTATATAGGACCACCATTTTGCTATAAACTCTGATGGTACAGATGTAATTTTTAATCCAAGGAAATCCTTTATTTGAGTTGAAAATATAGATATTGCAATACCACATGTAAATCCTGTAGTTATAGGATATGGAATGTACTTTAATGCCTTACCAAATTTGCATAATCCCATAATGATTAATATTGCTCCTGCCATTATTGTAGCAACAGTTAGTCCTGTTATGCCGTACTTCTCTATTATTCCGTAAACTATTATTATGAAAGCACCTGTAGGTCCACCAATTTGAACCCTGCTTCCCCCAAGAAAGGATACTATAAACCCTCCTATAATTGCAGTATATAGCCCTTTTTCAGGAGATACTCCTGATGCTATTGCAAGAGCTATAGACAAAGGAAGTGCTATTACTGCTACAATAATTCCAGCAATAAAATCCTTTGCAAATTGTTCTTTACTATAATCTTTGATGCAAGTAAATAATTTTGGAACTAACACTTTTTCACGCTTCTTTCTCTTATGTATAAAAATTTACTTATATTACCCCTAAAGGCAACGTTATTGATTATAGTACTATTTTGGCTTATTAGCAAGTATCTTTAATGATTAAATTAAAAAGAAAGCGAGATTTATCCTCTCACTTTCTCTCTATTGTATACTTAACTTTTGATATTTGAATGCGTAGCATGACAATACATACTAACTTACTACATAAAATCTAACACCTGTTTTTTTATTGCTACAAATTTATCTGAAGTTATCATGTCTTTAGTTCTATTTCTAGGCAGATCTACTTCTATCTCACCTTTTATACATGCAGGTTTGTCAGATAATATATAAATTCTATTTGAAAGGTATATAGCTTCTTCTATATCGTGAGTTATAAATAGTATAGTGCTTCTTAAGTCTTTTATTACATTCAAAAGCCAATTTTGCATTTTTCCTCTTGTTATGGCATCTAATGCACCAAAAGGCTCATCTAAAAGCATTATGTTACTAGAAGTCATATAAGTTCTTAAGAATGCTGCCCTTTGTTTCATTCCGCCAGATAATTGAAAAGGATATTTAAACTCATACCCTTTTAATCCATAGGGCTCAAAGTAATCTATAACCTGCTTTCTTCCTTCCGATTTACTTTTTCCCTTTATATAAAGAGGTAATGCTACATTATCTATTACTTTTTTCCAAGGAAGAAGTAAATCCTTCTGGTGCATATAGCTAATTTCTCCTTCAACTTTTACTTCTCCTTTATCTGGCTTCAGTACTCCTGATATTATATTTAATATTGTGCTCTTGCCACTTCCACTTGGCCCAAGAAGACTTACAAATTCACCTTCTCTTATCTCTAAGCTTATATTATTGAGTATTTTGTCTGTGTCAAAGGATCTTGATACATTTTTTAATACAAGCTTCTTATCATTTTTTGCTATATCCAAAACAACCTATCTCCTTTAAAATTACTTAGATGGAAGGAATTCATTTGTAAATGCGTCCTCTGCCTTCATATCTTTAGTTATAAGCTTCTTATCAAGAAGGAATTTTGTGTAGTTGTTCCAAACAGATGCCTTCATTTCTCCCCATCTTGGAGCATCTTCCTTGTATTTGTTTTTAAGGTACTTTTGGCTTTCTACAGCAAGGTTTTTGTCTATCTCTGGAGCATTTTTAACCAAAATATCTGCAGCTTCTTCTGGTTTATCCATAGTAAATTCATATCCCTTAGTGGTAGCCTTCATAAACTTCTTAACCAATTCTGGTTTATTCTTTAAAGTACTTTCATTTGCAATAAGTATAGGTGTATAGTAGTCTAAATCAGGATTTAATTTTCTTAACTCTATGTAATCTAAAGGTATGTTTTTAAGTTTTGCTTCTATTCCAGTCCATCCTTCATATATCCATGCAAAATCTACATTGCTTTTAGTTGCTGCAAAGAAATCTTGACTTCCCATGTCAACTATCTTAAGCTTATTAAAATCAGCACCTTCCTTTTGCATTATTGCCTGCAATATCGCTTTCTCAGAAGGTGAACCCCATCCTCCATAAGTCTTTCCTTCAAAGTCCTTTACAGTTTTTATGTTTTTGCTCTTTGGAGCTGCAAAACCTGAAGTATTATGCTGAATTATAGCAGCTATGGCCTTAATAGGAAGTGGATTCTCTGAAGTCCTAGCATAAGTTAAATCCTCCTGATAACTTACACCAAAATCACCTTTACCAGCAGCTATTAGGTTTCCTACTGTTCCTTCTGAAGGTTGAATAATCTCTACATCTAAACCTTCTTCTTTATAGTAACCTTTATCCTTTGCTACATATAAGCCTGTATGATTAGTATTAGGTGTCCAATCCAGTATCACCTTAACCTTTGTTAATTCTTTCTTTTCTGTTGTATTACTTTGAGGTGCCTTATTTGTTGAGCCACATCCTGCAAAAATAGTAGTTGCTACTATAACTGAAGTTAAAATGGTTAAAATTTTTTTTCTTTTCATAAATACACTGTCCGGTAAATACCCGACAACCTCCCTTCGAAATAATAAAAACCCTTTTCATAAATGCGAAAAGGGCTAAAATAGCAACAAATTAAAATTAAACTATTTTCCCTACGCTGGCATTACCCAATTCAGGTTATAAGGGTCGAAGCTTAAAACTTCCTCTCAGACAATATTATTGCCTCCCCTAATTTATTTTATTGAAATATCTAACACATAAAGTATATCACTTCGTGCATAAATATGTCAAACCGTATACATAATAACAACTTTAGATTTGTAAGTCCTTTAAGCATGATTTTTATATTTATATATAAAAACCTTTAATATTAATTTAACGTTGACTTAAATCTTACTTAAAATTATACATGTAAAATTAAATTGTAGTTATTTATTCTATCCATGATATAGGATTTACTTAGAGTACACTATCTATTTGATGCATTAGTTTGAAGTTTATTACGCTCTATCTGTTATTTTTTAGTATATTTTTTCATCTAATGTAAGATAACTATATATTAGAATTGTAAAATGGTTTATCTTTTATAATTATCAAAGAAAGGTGTATATTTTATGATAATATTTAATAAACAAAAATTTGTCATTACTTTTGGTATTTCAGCTATATTATTTTATACATCCTTTACAGCAAATGCAGCATATATCTCTACTTATAAATTTAATAGACTAATAGATATTTATACCAGCATAAGCAATTATTTAAAACTAGAACAAACACCGGATCAAATATCAAGAAACTCCGAAAAGATTATTCTTAAAAATATAGAAAAAAGTATAATAAACAAAAAATAACACTGCTATAGTTATAAGTGTCTGAGCTAGAAAATTGACTTTTCTGTTCTTAAACTTATAATTACAGCGGTGTTACTATCCTCTTTCTTTAACTTTTCTTTGCCATGGCATAAAAATATATTGAAGCATATACATAAATCCAAATAAAGTCATGCTTAATACTATTATTATAATTATAGCTGCAAATATTTTATCAAGAGCATAAGCATTTTTAGCTCTTACCATAAAGATACCAAGACCTTTGTCTCCTCCAAGCCACTCACCAATTACCGCCCCCATTATGCTGTATGTTGCCGCTATTCTAAGTCCCGAGAAAAAAGATCCTAAAGATCCTGGAAACTTAACAAAAATAAATTTTTGTATTCTAGAAGCTCCCATTATATCCATAAGACTCAACATATCGTTGTCTGCCGCTTCTAATCCATCAACTAAACTTATAACAATAGGGAAAAAACACACCATTACAACAACAATAACCTTTGGAAGCATGCCAAAACCAAACCATATTATAAATATTGGTGCCAGAGCTATTGTTGGTATAGTCTGAGAAATTACAAGTATAGGATAAATACAGCTTTTTACTATTTTTACACTGTCCATAATTATAGATAATATTATTGCAAAAATTACTGAAAGTAAAAAACCTAAAAGAGCTTCATATAAGGTAGCATAAATGTGAGGCTTTAAATCTGGCATAATTCTAAAAAGAGTATTTATTATGTCCTTAGGAGATGGAAGAATATACTTAGGTATTCCTCCTTTATCCACAACTAATTGCCATAATAAAATTAATATTAACTGAAAAATAACAGATATTATCCCATTAATTGACTTACTATAATTCTTCACTAATTACACATCCTAATCAATTAGATATATATTTTTGTAAAAATCATTGCTTTGATAACAATATTTAAAATACTACAAATTATAAGTTGCCTGTCTACAAATACATAAAACCCTTCTCCCAACCTGGAAAAGGGTCGAACGTAATAATCTCTACTGATTGTCATTATATCATTTTATAGATAATTATGTCAAAGCTAACTTAAGACCTTAAACTCTATATATCCTTTCCAACTAAGGTACTAAAATTATCTTCCATCTGTTTTTCCATTTCCTCAAAGGTCAGTTTTTTCATCTCACCTAGTGTTTTCATAATCCTTAAAACTAATTTGGGCATTCCTATATTACCGCTCAACCATTCTTCTGCTCCCGGCCCATCAGTTTCTACAAACATTTTATCTACAGGTACAATTGCTGCTATTTCCCTTATAATATCTGAATAAAAAAGCTCCGTACTTATTGTAAAATAGTATCCTCTATCTATCATTTTATATAACACATTCTTAGGACCAGAATACCAGTGAACTATTACTCTACTCATTGAATACTTATCCAAAAGCTTTAAAACCTCTTCCTCAGCACCTTTAGTATGGATATTTATAACCTTATTTAGCCGCTTAGCTTCACGTAAGAAAAATTCAAATACTTTTATTTGTGATTCAAAACTTGTTTTATCTTCCACCCAAAAAAAATCAAGGCCTATCTCTCCAATAATTGGAGTTTCTTCTATATAAGGAATGAGCGTCCATAAGTCTTTTTCACAACCTTTTGCTTTCCATGGGTGTATCCCAAAAGTAGGCACTATATAAGAACACATTTCAGATATTTTCTTACTTTTTATATAAGATTCCATATCCATGGAATTAGCTATACTCAATATTTTATTTTCATTTATTTCCTTTATAGCCATTTTTAAATCCTCTTTGCTATATTGATCTATATGAGTATGTACATCTATAAACATGCTATTTATATCCTCCTGTTATTTTCAGATTATAATGATATGCATAATTATATTATACATATCATTTAATAGATATATTGAGTTTTATGAAAATTATGGTATAATTAAAACGGTTATTAAATAGTAGCTTAAACAAAATAATAGTTAAACTTAATAAAGGCAAACTTATCTAAAGGTAAGGACGCAAAGCCATGAGTCTAAAGGATATTTTCCCATGATTGTCAGGTTGCTAGGTTATCGCTGTTTAAAAATGGCATTGCTTAGCATTGCTATTTTTTTGTTTTTGCAGCAAATTATTAGGAGGAGTTACTATGCATAAAAATGTACACATAATTGGAGTGGGAGCATATCATCCCAACAGACAGTTGGACAATCACTATTTCGTTGAACACTTTAAAAAATATCAACTTGAAGACCACGCTGCAGCACTTATGGGCAAGCTAGGAAGAGAAATTAGAACACTTGCTGACAAGAATGAAACTACTATTAGCATGGCAGTTCAAGCATCTAACCAGGCTTTAGCAAGCGCAGGATTATCTGCATCTGATATCGATATGATTATCTCAGTGTCTGATACACCTGAATATTTATCACCATGCTGCGCCCTTTTAATTAAAAATCAGCTTAAAGCAGAGAATGTTTCATCAGTTTTCGATGTTAACTGTAATTGTATAGGTATGATAACAGGTATAGATGTAGCAGCAAGATATCTTAAAACTGACAATAAATATAAGAAAGTATTAGTTGTTGGATCATTATTAATAAGTAAACTAGCTAGAGAAGATGACATGGTAGCCTTTGGTTGTTCTGCTGACGGCGCTGCTGCAATAATTCTTGAGAGAAAAGAGGAAGAGGAAGAAAGAGGTATTTTAGGTTCTAGAATGTTTACAGACGATTCTTACTATTGGTCTGTAACCATGCCCGGATGCGGAATGTCAAATATTCCTGATAGCAGTATAGATTCAGAAGATAAAAAAATGCTTTGGAAACCATTCGATTTTAGCTTTCTTTCAGAAAAATGGAGTGAAACAATTACAAAACTTTTACAGGACTACGGATACGGGCCTGATGACGTTAACCATTATTTTATGTCACAATTTTCACGGGTAGATCTTGAGCTAACTTTAGAGAAACTTGGCGCCGATATAAGTAAGGCAACCTTCATTGGAAATAAATATGGATATACTGGGTGTACAAGTCCTATTATGGCCTTAGATGACAGATTAAAATATAAAAAATTTTATAGAGATGATATAGTTGTATTCTGCTCTGTGGCTTCTGGATATAGTATAGGAACCTTACTGTATAAATGGTAGTAATTTCAAGGAGTTGAGTAATTATATGCAAACCAATTCAAACACTATAATTAAATATCAAGAGCAAACATTAAAATTTGTTATAGTTATCTATTCTATAAGTGCATTACTTGCAGGGTCAATGTTTCCTATAATGAAACTACTTGGCTTGTATAATGAAGTTAGTTGGCCTTATTTAATTGCATTATTTTTACTAGGTATTTTTGAACTAATTATTCTCAACGTTATGTATAAGCTAGCAGTTGCAGATAAAAAGCTAAACAATAAATTCTTCAATAATCTAAAAATCGTTATACTTGTGGCTTCCTATACAAACTACATATATATGGGTTTAATAATTCCATCCAAAGAGCTTTGGGTAACAGTATTTTATTTTATTTTACTCGGTTCCCTATTTTTGGATAATAAAATGAACATAATTTCTATTATATTAAGTATTGTCTCAGAAATTATATTGTTTACTATGAATCCTTATACATTACCAAATCAGTTCCTTTTAAGAGAATTGATACTTAGGATAATTTCTATATTCCTAGTTTCATTTGCTATTATAGCTTTTACATCTTTTTCATCTAAACTACTAAACTCTATTGAAAAAAGTGAAGAGGAACTTAAAAAGAATAATGAAAATATAAGTAATTTATTTAATAAAACCGCTGAATTTGCCAAATGTTTGTTAAGTTCAAGTGAAACATTAGCTGCTATAGCTACAGAAGAAAGTAAAGCTATGGAGGAAATATCAAACACTACTCAAACAATTTCTGAAGATGCAGATAAGCTGTTAAATAATTCTTCTGAAAATACTATAATACTTAATGACCTTTTGAATGCAAATGAATCTATTTCGGCTAAAGCCAAGGATACTGAAAGTAATTCTATAAACCTCATTCATTTATCTAATCAAAATGAAGAAGCGTTAAATGAAACTCTAAATATTATAAGTAGTATAAAAAGCAGTGTAGAAAATACATTTGATGCTACAAAGATATTAGAGGAAAAATCCCAACAAATTGATGAAATACTCCTTATAATAAGACAGATATCTGAACAAACTAATCTACTTGCATTAAATGCATCAATTGAAGCAGCAAGAGCTGGTGAACTTGGACGAGGTTTTGCAGTTGTTGCAGATGAAATCAGAACCCTTGCTGAAAATACAAGAGAATCACTAAACGATGTATCCTTAATTACTAATGAATTTAAGGAAAGAGTTACTGAGGTAGAGAATCTTATGACTGAGAACACTGAAAAAATAAGCACTGGAGATGCTATTATAAACAATGCTGTTGAGAACATAAGAGTTATGTTAACTGGATTAAAGGATTCTGGAATAAATATAAAAGAAATAAGTAAGTTGACCAATACTCTATTATCAGAAACTCAAAGTGTTGTTGTATTTAACGGTAATATTTGTGAAACTACAAAAGAAACTATAAACAATTTCAATTTAGTTAATAAATCTATAAGTCAAAATTTAGCTGTAAGCGAAGAATTGACTAGCAGTGCTGAAAGCTTAAAAAATATTGCTGTTGAAATGAACAAATTAATTTCCTAAAATAATAACTCTATGGACATCCATATTACCATTATAGTAAAATGTATTTTTCTTAATAACTAGAAGCATACATTATTTTAACAATAAAAAAGAATCTCCTGTAATTAGTTTTACCGAAAACCTAATTATAGGAGATTCTTTTTATATTTGAAACTATACCACATTTTAATTTACATAAATGTTATATCCAGGCTAGCTTGTTTCACTAACCAACTTGTCTACCTCATTATTGACTCTATTTGAAGCAGTGACCTGAAGTTCTGATAAAGAATTCAACTTATTTGACTCTTCTTTAATATTTTTTATTTCACCGGATAACTGGCTTAAAATTTTACTTATTTCTTCACTAAAGCCTCTTGTACTTTCAGCAAGCTTTTGAATTTCCGCTGCAACTACTGAAAATCCTTTTCCTTGCTCTCCGGCTCTTGCTGCTTGAATTGCCGCATTAAGCCCAAGTATTTTTGTGTGCTTAGTCATTTTTTCTACATACTTTATTATTTCGTCTGTTTTGGCAATATACTCATTTGAATTTTTAGTAGAAATCACTAAAGCGTCGCTCACATTATGAATACCTTTAACACTGCTTGATATATCTTTAAGTTCCTTTTGTATTACAGATGAAGTATCGTTAATTACTTCCATACTCTTATTAAGCTTTTCCAATGTTTCTATATCTTTTTTCACTAATGTTGTTATTAATAATGCAGCTTTAGAATTAAGTATAGTAGTCTTGTCACTAAATTTTTCAAATAAAATTCTTGAGACATTCTCATTCCCTGTAACCTCAAGAATTATATCAATATTGTCACAATTTATATCATCCATTGATTTTAAACATCTAATTCCTAGCTGCTTAGCTAATTTAATTCCTGGTGCATCCATATCTCTATCAACAACGGTTTTAATTCTTATATCACTAATATTACTTAAAGATTGAATAATGCTATAGCCCCCGTGTCCGGCTCCAACAATAACTATGTTCATAAGCTTCCACCTTTCAAACTATATATTTTAATCATAATTTCAGTAAACCTTTAGTACAACTTAATTTTATAGGAAATTTAAGGACAATTCAATATTATTAGCTAACTAATGATACAAAGAATGAAAAATAAGTATATATATGAAACTCCTTCTCCTATTGTCGAATGAGTAAGCGATCATCTCAAAATCATAGATTTTGGATGCCTGCTTAAACGTAAAAATAGTTGAAAGTAACTAGTTACTTTTCAACTATTTTATTTATAATATTCTCTTCTATAAGCTCACTTTTGCTAAAACCTTTTTTAAAATATCTTATCTGTTTATATTTAACACCAGCCATTTCGAAATCTAATACATCAATTCTGTCTCCATTATAGACGACTGGCTCCTTCTGATTTTTTAAGAACACATGTATTTCCAAAAGCTCCTCTCCTCTCTATACCTTAATAGATTTTTCTTTTTCATTAAATTTTCTAACTTTATTTTCGAACCAGGTTCCAATATATATTTTTAAAACGGCCATAATAGGAGAAGCTAATATCATTCCCCATATACCAAATAAACTTCCACCAACTGTTATTCCTAGTATAATTAAGAAAGGACTTAATCCTATCTTACCACCCACAAGTTTAGGTTCCAAATACAATGAATCAAACTGCTGAAGCAATATTAAAAATAGTAAAATCCAAAAGGCTCTCTTAGGGTCATAAAATAGATTTATTACAAAAGGTGGAATCATACCTATAAATGGTCCAAAATAAGGTATCATGTTTGTTATAGCCACTATTATAGATATAAGCAGTGCATATGGAGACTTGAATAAAATTAGTCCAACAAAACCTATAAGACCTATTATTAATGACTCTATAACTTTTGTACCTATATATAAACTTATTATATTATTTATGTTCTTAAAAAAATCTATTATATGACTTGAATATTTTTCTTTAAAAGTTATACATGTTATATTTTTAGCTATGCTTTTAAACTTCTCTTTATCAGCTAATATATATATGGATATTACTAATCCAAATAGTATATTTACTAAAGAACTAGTAAAGGATATGGTCTTTGACAAGACTATATTTAACCAATTAGATGTAAAAGAACCAAATTTTTGTACTAAGGTACCTGCATTACTCTTTATAAAGTCACTAGAATTAATCATCGTACTAGCTGTGTGACTATATATCCATTTATAAACTTCTGATGTAAAATCAGGTACACTTTGAATAATCTCCATCACACTACTAAATATTTTAGGAAGCAGCACCATGGAAAAAATCACTATCACTCCGATTATAAAAGCATATGTAATTAGTATGCTCTGTCCCCTTTTTAAGTTTAACTTTTTTTCTAAAAAGACCATTATAGGATTTAACATATACGCTATTATAAAAGCTAAAATAAATGGCGATAAAATTTTTGCTGCAGTGCCTATTATTGATAATATATTTTTATAATTTAAAATTAATTCAATACATATAAACGATATAACTATAGCAACTATTAAATCAAAATACTTAATTTTATCTTTATTAAGAAACAAAAGATATCCCTCCTTGAAATTACAAAAATAATATATTTAATAATATATCATTTTTATAATCTCTTTTCAATTATTATTGACAGCTTTAAAGGTTTTTAACAACCTTATAGAGTTACCAGGCCGAAAATTGACTTATACGCCGGTATATGTCAATTTTCTAGTTTGTTTCTCTATAATGTTATCTTGATATATTGGGTATTACGTGAAAAATATATCCACTACATAGACCTAATACTGCTATTAGCCCAAAATAAGTTAGAGCATATATTACCCTGGTAGTTTTTTTAACTTCATAGTATTTTTTATCTGGATTTTTATAATATTTATATAATTCAATAGCTCCTAGAATTAGAAACATTATTATTATAGGATTTAAAAACTTTATTGCAGCAACTAACATCAGTGGTATACCTATAATCCAAAGTGCTGGTGATATAGCTGCAACAATGCGTCCACCATCTAATGGACGAACAGGTATAAGGTTAAATAAGTTGAGTATAAAACCACTATATGCCAATGCTATAAATATGCTTTTCCCAGTTATATAATAAATGGCTAGACATATTAATGCTCCGATACTCCCAAGAATAGGACCTCCTATAGCCACAAATGCTTCAGTTGATGCATCTGATGGCATCTCTTTCATAGAAATAAATGCTCCTACAAAAGGTATAAATATTGGTGTAGCTACTGGTAATTTAGCTTTTTTAGCTGCAAAATAATGTCCCATTTCATGCATAAATAATAACAACACAAATCCCACACCAAACATCCATCCATGAATTGTAGCATAAACCCAAATCATAAGAAGCATGGAACCAAAAGTTGATATTATCTTACCTAGCTTAAGGAAAACAAATAGAAATTTAAACTTAACAAAGATTTTAGTTAAAAGTGCTCCGGTCAATCCTAATCCTACTAATTTACCCTTTTTGCTTTTCTCTTTTGGAAGCCTTTCTACTTCATCAAGATTTTCTACTATCTGAACGCCATCCTTCTCTTTTATTTGGAACTTAAGGTTATCATCCATTTACACTTCCTCCATGCAGTATTAAATATCGCTTTTTAAATTTATGATAACTACATTTTACCATTCTTATAGTTCTTAATCAAGGCCATGTTTTTCCAAAACACTCTTATCTCCTATTAATTTTTATTGTAATAACAATGTATTATATGTTTTCTTTATTTTACTTGTAATTAATAAAGTTTTCTCGCATTTAAGTATTAATATATACCAGACTTCTAAATAAACTAATCATATAATTTTTTATATTTTATATTGATTTTTATATAAAAAATTATATAATTTAAATCAAGTACTAATAATATTACAAAAATATATAATTTTTTATACAAAACAAATCATTAAATATAATTTTATATATGTGGAGTTGATTATATTGTTTAAATTAAATAGAGAGCTAGAAAAATTTATTCCAACGGCTAACTTGATAGCTAAGACTTTTGGTAGAAATTGTGAAGTAGTAATTCATGATTTATCGGTACCGCAGAATTCAGTTGTTTATGCAGTTAACAACCATGTAACTGGAAGAAAAGTTGGTCAGTCATTTGATCACTTAATTAAACAGGTTCTATTATCAAAGGAATTCCATGAAGACTATACCGCAAACTATAAATTCGTTACTGAAGATGGTAGAGAAATAAAATCCTCTACTGCTCTTATTAGAGATTCTAAAGAAAAAGTAATTGGTGCCCTATGTATAAACTACGATTTGGAAATAATGAAGAATTTTCAAGGCTTTCTAGAAGACTTTATGACCGTTAAACAAGAAAAGGTTGAAGAAGATGTGGAGCCCTTTGATAACGTAATGGAAATAGTAGATGATTTAATAGATAAAATTATCGGTACTAATGATGTTGATAATTTAAAAAGAAAGGATAAAATTGATTTAATTAAATTCATGGACAAAAAAGGAATATTCCTTATTAAGGGAGCAATTGAAAAGGTAGCTGAAAAGTTAAATATATCTAAAGTAACTGTATATAGTTATTTAGATGAAATAAAAAAGAATGAGGATGGGAGATGATTATATGTCAATTAATTATGTTTGTAATAAATGCGGAAAAAGACATGATCCAAAAACACTTATTTTCAGATGTGACTGCGGAGGAATGCTAGATCTTGAAAAATTTGACTTTAAATTTGCTAAAGAAGATATATTAGGTAATGAATGGAGCTTATTTAGATATTTAAAGGTGCTTCCCTTTGATGAAAACTTTACTTTATGGAAAGATATTTCTATGGGTGAAGGCTTAACATCTCTTGTTCCTCTTGATAAGGATACTCCGAATTTATTAGTAAAGATGGACTATATGATGCCTACACTATCCTTTAAGGATAGAGGTGCTGCAGTGCTAATTGCTAAAGCAAAGGAGTTAGGAGTGAAAAAAGTTATTCAAGACAGTAGTGGTAATGCTGGTAACTCCATAGCTGCCTATGCAAATAGAGCGGGCATTGAATGTGATATATATGTTCCTGAAGGTACATCATCTAAAAAGATTAGAATGATTTCTTCTCATGGTGCAAAAGTTCATGTAATTCCTGGCACTAGAGAAGCTACTGCAAAGGCAGCTTTAAAGGCCGTAGAAAGAGGAGAGGGCTTCTATGCTAGCCATGTTTATAATCCTTTCTTTTACCAAGGCACAAAAACTTACGCATATGAAATCTACGAACAGTTAAAGGGTGAAGCACCGGAGCTTCTAGTAATTCCAGTAGGAAATGGTACGCTAGTTTTAGGTTGCTATTACGGCTTTAGAGAATTATTGGAGTCAGGACTAATTAAAAAAATGCCAAAAATCATTGCTGTTCAGGCTCAAGGTTGTTCTCCTATATATGATGCCTTTAAAGAAGGTAAAAATTTCGTTGAAGAAACAATTAATACAGGCACTTTAGCTGAAGGAATTGCTATTGCTGCTCCAATGAGAGGCAAGCAAATACTAGAAGCCATAAGAAATACAAATGGAGAAATTATCATTGCTGCTGAAGACAAAATAGTTGGAACACGAAATTATCTGGCAGAAAAAGGATTTTATGTAGAGCCAACTACTGCTGCAACCTTTGCTGGGTTCTTTGATTACTATAAAAATAATGCTGATAAATTTAGTGGAAAAATAATCTTACCTTTATGTGGAGCAGGATTGAAGTCACATTAGAATAAAAGGCTACCTATCTTTTAGGCAGCCTTTTAACACTAAATATTAATTATTTTAAGTTATCTGGATTTAGATCTTTTAATTCATCAACTACAAATAAACCGTCTTTTCTTATCAATACGTCGTCAAAATAAATTTCTCCGCCACCGTACTCAGGTCTTTGTATATATACTAAATCCCAGTGCACTGAAGACTTATTCCCATTAAAGCAATCATCATAAGATGCTCCTGGTGTAAAGTGGATTGATCCCGCTATCTTTTCATCAAATAAAGTTTCTTTCATAGGCTTTAATATATATGGGTTAACTCCTATTGCGAATTCTCCTACATATCTTGCACCTTCGTCTGTATCAAATACCTTATTTATTCTTTCTGTATCATTTGCTGTAGCTTTTACTATTTTACCATCTTTAAATTCAAGTCTTATATTTTCATAAGTGAATCCATTATATACTGCTGGAGTATTATATGTAATATAACCATTAACAGAGTCTTTCACCGGCGCTGAATAAACCTCTCCATCTGGAATGTTTAACTTTCCATCACACTTTATAGCATTTAGTCCTTTTATAGAGAATTTTAAATCTGTTCCCTCTCCTTTTATATGAACCTTATCAGTTTTGTTCATTAACTCCACTAATGCATCCATAGCCTTTGACATTTTGCCATAATCTAAATTGCATACATTAAAATAGAAGTCTTCAAAAGCCTCTGTGCTACTTCCTGCTGCTTGAGCCATAGCCGGTGTTGGGTATCTTAAAACCACCCATTTAGTTTTAGGAACTCTTATCTCACCATGAACTGGCTGCCAAAACTTTTTCATAACTAGAGACATATTTTCTCCAGGTACATCAGAGGTTTCTGTTAGATTGCTAGGCGCTCTTAGCCCTATATATGCATCCATATCAGACATTCTCGCAGCTTCATACTTTGCCATCATTTCTAGCTGCTCTTCAGTGCAGCTCATATATAATTCTCTATCAACTTCTGGTAACTTATTAGTTACAAAAGGAACTCCTCCAGCTAAATAAGTTTGCTTTATTAATTCAAGAGTCAAAGGATTTGGTGTTCCTATAGTTTCTATTAAAACCTTTTCACCCTTTTGAATACTACAAGAGTAATTAATTAAATTCTTTGCAAGTGTTATTATTCTTGGATCTTTCATAATAGTTCCTCCATCTTTAAGTTTTTAATACGACTTTAGTATACACATATATGATTAATCATATTACCACCATTATAATATAATTTTTCCTTTTAATCAAAAATAGGCATAATTTTTATAAATTTGTCCATATATATTAATTTTTTTATAAATAATAATAATTTAACATTAATTACCTTGATTTTCTCGATATGACATTATATTATATTTTTTGAGGTAATAAATACTATTTACGAAGGGGAAAGATTCTATGTATATTATAAAAAACTTAAAAGTAAAAACAAAGCTAGTCAGTACCTTTTTAATAGTAGCTTTACTTATTTGTGTAGTTGGAATAATAGGCATGAATGGTTTAAGTAAAACTGCTAAGAATTCAGATGAAATGTATAATAACAATCTTCAGCCAGTTTATATGATGACTGATATAAAACAAAACTTGACAGAAATTCAAATGGACATTGAAGAATTACTTTTTATTAAAGATTCTTCTAACAAACAAAAACTAGAAGACAACATAAAAAAAATTGAAGATGAGAATAATGATTACTTCAAAAAATATGAAAATATTCAGATGTCTGATAAAGAAAAAGAACTTTATAGAAAGTTTAAGCAAACGCTTCAAGATTATAGATCAAAACGTGAAGATTTGCTTAAGCTTATCGATGAAGGAAAATATGATGAGGCCATATCACAATATCAAGATATTTCTAAAATTAATAAAGCTGTAATGGAGCATATGGACAATCTAATTACAGATAACTTAGAGAGCGCTAAAGATACCAATATTAATAATAACTCCATTTTTATTAAGTCAAATACATTAATGCTCATAATTATGCTTTCGGGAATAGTACTTGCAGTATTATTAGGTCTTATTATCACTATGGACATAACT
The DNA here is from genome assembly GCF_055391695.1 of Clostridium nitrophenolicum. Lineage (NCBI taxonomy): Bacteria > Bacillati > Bacillota > Clostridia > Eubacteriales > Clostridiaceae > Clostridium > Clostridium nitrophenolicum. The sequence continues at coordinate 1,819,542 of NZ_AP042469.1, read as the reverse complement.
GAACCACTATCCAAAATTAAAATATATGCTGAAAATATTTCTAACTATGATTTTTCCACTGAATGGAATATTGCAAGAAAAGATGAATTCGGACAAACTATTTCTGCACTGTCAATGGCACAGGAAAATATTCGCAGATTAATAAAAGATATAATAGCAAATTCATCGGTTATGAATAAATCTAGCAATGAACTATCCAAAACAACAAAAGAAATTGCAAATGGTCTAACAATTATAGACAACTCAGCACAAGAAATAGGAAGCATAACTCAAGAGTCCAACGCAGCAACTGAGGAAATAAGCGCATCAATAGAAGAAGTGAACTCTAGTATAGGAGAAATGGCACAAAAAGCAACGGATGGAAGTGCCAATGCAAGTGAATTTAAGGTTCGAGCTTCTAACGTTCATAAAAATGCTCAGAATGCCATTGAAAATATAAATAATATGTATAATGAAAAACAACTCAATATAATTAAGTCAATTGAGGAAGGTAAAGTAGTCAGTGAAATTAAAATAATGGCTGATGTTATAGCCGGTATTGCATCTCAAACAAATTTATTAGCATTAAATGCTGCAATAGAGGCAGCACGGGCTGGTGAACAAGGAAAAGGCTTTGCAGTGGTTGCCGAAGAGGTCAGGAAATTAGCTGAACAGTCTTCTCAGGCTGTATCAACAATTCATAATACTATTTCTAAAGTTCAAAATGCCTTTAATAATCTTTCTGAAAACAGTAGTGAGGTTTTAAAGTTCATGAATGATAAGGTTGTTCCTGAATTTAATACATTTGTATCTGTAGGAACACAATATAGCAGTGATGCTGATTTTGTAAATGGTATGTCTCAGGAGCTTGCCTCTATGTCAGAAGAAATAGATGCAACAATTACTCAGATATCCGAAGCAATACAAAATGTGTCTAGTGTCTCTCAAAGATCTTCTGAAGGCTCCAGTGAGATAATAAATAATCTTAATAAAGTAACCAATTCAATGATAGAAGTGTCTAATTCTGCTATGAGCCAAAAAGAAATATCCGATAGATTGCTTCAATTAGTTGAGAAATTTAAAATATAAATTTTTAGTGAAAACCTTACTTATAGACCGATATATGTTTATAAGTAAGGTTTTCTCTTATGCTATAGAGTTTAAATAAATAGTAAGTAAAGTTCTTATCTAGCATGACTATCTACATAATTAATTTTGCAAGTTGTTGAGTCTTTAGCTAAACAAAGTAATATGGATTTTGTAACAATTACTGGTGAAAAATGTATATTTAAGGTTGGGATAATTTTTGAGCAAGAGAATTAGATCTTCTATTTTACTTCACGCTTACTGTATATAATTCATAATATATACTATCTAAAAACTGATAAGAAAATTATTGTGAATACTATATTACTCACTTTTTTCAAACTAAAAGGAGTGAAAATATAATGAGCGAAAAAAGTTATAAACCTTGTGATGATAAAATTTATTACAAAGGAAAATGTGTAAAAGTTAGACACTTTAATATACTTGCTATATCTACTAAAATCGTATATAACATGCATGGAGATCACGATCCAAATGGATTAATGTATGTTTTAAAAGAAAATGAAGATATTTTAAGAAAAGAAGTAGAAAAAAATCCTTTTACTCCTGTAGATATCGTACAACCTTTAGTGATAAGAGCTAATTTAGGAGATTTTTTAATTATAGATTTTGAAAATAAGTTGAACAGACCTGCATCCATTCATATTCAAGACATATATCATAATGTTTTGAATTCAGATGGAGCTTATATAGGATTTAATCCTAATACTACAACTACGGGAAAAATACGATATACGTGGATTGCTGATAAAGAAGGAATATTCTTCTTTAATGACATGGCCGACCCTAGAAGTTCCGAAGAATCTACAAATGTCCACGGACTTTTTGGCGCACTAATAGTTGAACCTGTGGGAGCAACATGGACAGATCCTGTAACCAATGAAGAGCTTAAAAGTGGTTTATATGCAGATATACACCATCCATCATTACCAGACTTTAGAGAATACGTAACAATATTTCACGATGAACCAGAGATAAAGGATATTAACGGAAATCCACCTATGAATCATGAAACACATATGCCGGAATCCACTATGCCTATAAATTATAGAGCAGAACCTATGAGAAATCGTCATCCTCAAGGTACTGGTGGTGTCGGTGAGGAAGTATCATTGAGTTCATGGCCTTTTGGTGATCCTGCTACACCCATATTGCGTGCCTACAAAGGTGACCCAGCTAAGATTAGGCTAATTCATGGTGGAATAAAGGAAACTCACGTATTCCATCTTCATAATCATCAATGGAGATTAGAACCTAATGATCCTAAGTCTACTATAATTGACTCTATATCCTTTAGCCCTCAGCAGAGCTTTACCATTGAACCTCTATTTGGAGCAGGAAGTTTAAATGGGTGTATAGGTGATGTTATATGGCATTGTCATCTTTACCCTCACTTTGCTGAAGGAATGTGGGGCTTATGGAGAATACTAGATAGACTAGAAGATGGAAAAAAAGTGCTTCCTAATGGTAGTCATGTACCCGCTCTAATTCCACTACCAGATAGAACTCCTCCACCGCCACCAGATGATAAGCATCCTGGTTATCCTAGATTTATAGCTGGAGAAGTTGGTGAAAAGGCTTTTAAACCGCCACTAGGAATAGTTGGAGGTCGCGGACCTACTGATTTAGAAGAAGCAAACTTTGTTCCAAAAGCAAAACCTGGAGCTTTATATTCTAATCCATGCCCATCAGATGCAGTTACTAAAGTTTTTGAAGTGGTGGCTATACAAGTTCCTATAAAATATAATAAGCAAGGATGGAAGGATCCAGAGGGAAGGATATTTGTTTTAAAAGAAGATGAATACGCAGTTAGAAGTGGCAAAAAAGAACCTGAACCTTTTGTTATAAGAGCAAATGTGGGAGATTGTATAGAAATTAGACTTACAAATAAACTTCCTAAAACAATAGGTGGAAATGCCTTTCAATTGAAGACTGAAACCACAGAGGCTGGTTGGCATATACACCTTGTTAAATTTGATACCATTGTTTCTGATGGTGGTGCTAACGGTTGGTGTAACGATTCCTCAGCGGATTTTGGCGATACGATTATTGAGCGATTTTATGCTGATACAGAATTAAGAACAATATTCTTTCATGATCACTTATTCGCAAGTACCCATCAACAGCATGGCTTATTTGGTGCATTGATTATTGAACCTCATAACTCCACTTATTACCATCCTGAAACCGGTAAAAAAATAAAGAGTGGAACTAAGGCGATAATAAAAAGACCTGGTGAACCTGATTTCAGAGAGTTTATTCTAGCAGTTCATGATTTTGCTCTGCTCTTTGATAAAGATGGGAATCCTTTAAATCCACCGCCTTTCCCAGGATCTCAAGATGACCCAGGCGTTATGGGTGTAAACTATAAGAATGAGCCTTTTCAATTCCGTAAAGGCGATCCTGCATATATTTTTAGCTCATATGTACACGGTGATCCAGTTACACCTCTTCTTGAAACTTATGAAGGAGATCCAATACGAATAAGGTTGTTTGATGGTGCTCAAGAAGAACAACACTCTTTTAATCTTCATGGTTTAAGATGGAGAAAAGAGCCTACTGATGCTAGATCTCCTCTTATTCAGTCACAAACTTTAGGTATATCAGAAGCTTTTAATATAGAAATAGACGAAGATTATAAAAAAGGTGATTATCTATATTACTTTGGAGGAATGGATGACTTATGGCTTGGTTTATGGGGAATATTAAGAGTTCATAGAGAAAGGGTTCCTCATCTATTGCCTCTTAGGGATAGACCGTTACCTTTAAAACAGACAAAACCGCTGCCTTGCAAAACAGGTAATCCACCACCTAAAGCAAAATGCCCTGGTCATCCATGTCCTAAGTATGCTAATATACGGAAATTTGATATTGTTGCTATACAAAAGGATATTGTATACAATAAATTTGGAGATCATGATCCAAATGGACTGATCTTTGTATTAGCAGAACATGAAAAGGCAATTATGAATGGAACTATGGAAACTAAACCTTTGATATTAAGAGCAAATGCAGGAGATTGTATAGAAATAACTTTAACAAATCATATTTTTAATCCAATAAAACAAGATGAACATCCTGAGGTACCTGTAGACGCACCATTCCCTCCATCAAATAGGGTTTCTCTTCATGCACAATTACTAAAATATGATGTTTTAGGCTCTGATGGAGCAACAGTAGGTTTCAACTATGATCAAAGTGTTGCTCCTGGTGAAAGTATAACCTATAGATGGTTTGCAGACTTTGAATTAGGTGCTTGTATGCTTACTGGATTTGGAGATATACGAAACCATAGACATCATGGACTCTTTGGAACTATAATAATCGAACCTACAGGCTCTAAATATATTCATCCACAAACTTGTAATGAAGTAAAAGATGGCTATTTAGAAGAGATAGTAATATCCAATCCAGGTATGCCAGACTTTAGAGAATTTGTAGTGTTTATGCAAAATGGTATAAGCTTATATGATAAAAATAATAAACCAATACCAGATCCAATTGATGTAGGCCATGGGGATCCAGGTCATGATAATCCAGAACATGATGTACCTCATCTTGACTTTGAAGACCAAGGACAAAAGGGTATTAACTACAGATCTGAGCGTTTTGAAAATCGTTTAAAAGAAGACCCTAGGGTGCATCTTGTAATGAGTTCTAAAATTCATGGTGATCCAGCTACTCCTGTTTTTAAATCATATCCTGGCGACCCTATAAGAATCAGACTCCTTATGCCAGCAGATAAATCAAGAAATCACAGCTTTGTATTGCATGGACATTCATGGAAAGCTCAATACTCCGATCCATTTTCTGATATTATATCTGTACAAGGAGCAATAAGTGTTGGTAATGTATTCAATATTATTATAGAAGGTGGAGCAAATCAAAACCCAGGTGATTATGCATACAGATCTGGTATATTCCGTTGGGATGTAGAATTAGGCATGTGGGGAATATTTAGGATATTTAATAAAATTTGTAGAGATTTAAAAGTGATAAATGAAAATAATTCTTTTGATAAAGAATGTGGTGAATGTTAGTATTATAGCAACCTTATATTATAGAATAAGTGACCTTTTGGGTCACTTATTCAGATTTATTATAAAATTTACAATTTGTAAATGATATTAATATTCTACTACAACAGCTGTTCCAGATACTGTTACCATAAGCATTCCGCCGCCTTGACCAAGAACTTCATAGTCAACATCTACTCCAACTATAGCATTAGCTCCCATAGCTTGAGCTCTTCTTTTCATTTCCTCTATGGCATTATTCCTTGCATTAATTAACTCATCTTCGTAGGTTTGAGATCTTCCACCTACTAAATCTCTTATACCAGCCATAAAGTCTTTGACAAAGTTTACTCCTGAAATAACCTCTCCAAAAACTACTCCCTTATACTCCATTATTTTCTTTCCCTCAATTTGTGGTGTTGTTGTAACTATCATAATTTAACCTCCTATAATATAAACACGTAATTTTTTCTAAGAAAATAATACCATAGTTAAAATATTATTGTCAAGTATATTATATTGCATTTTATAAATTTAAATATTATATGATAAGTTATTTAATAACACTTACAGGCATAATTATTAAGTTTATTTTATATATTTGAGAAATATTAAGTTAAGTATACCTGTGTATTAAAATAACTTATACGCTCATCTCCATCTATAAATATATTCTATAACCAAACCTGATATTTAAATGCATATACACTATAAAATTATTGTCGAATAATATACAATATAATTAGTAGACAATTGATAACTATTTTCAAAAACTTAGGGGGAACATAATCATGAAAAAAATGAGAAAAATTGTTTCAGCGTTAGCTGCAGTGCTAATGGTAGCATCACTAACTGCTTGTTCACAAAAATCGGAAAAACAGGAAGCTGCAAAAGAAAAGCCGGTATTTAAAATTGGAGCTATTCCTGACCAAAATGCAGCAGAATTAAATAAAAATATGGAAGCTACAGCAAAATATCTTAGTGAAAAAACAGGATTAAAGGTTCAATATGTAGCATCTGTTGACTACGCCTCCTTAGTTACTGCATTTGAAAGAGGAGAAATGCAGATGGCTTGGTTTGGTGGACTTACAGGCGTTCAGGCAAGAGCTGTAGCTCCTGGATCTGAAGCTATTGCTCAAAGACCATTGGACGCTAAATTTAAATCAGTATTCATTGCTCAGAAGGACTTAAATGTTACAAAATTAGAAGATTTAAAGGGAAAAACCTTTACTTTTGGTAGTGAGAGTTCAACCTCTGGAAGCTTAATGCCTCGTTATTTCTTAACAGAGGCAGGAATTGATCCTGATAAGGACTTTAACGGCAAACCCAACTTCTCAGGCTCACACGATAAAACAATTAAACTCGTAGAGTCTGGTGCTTTCCAAACAGGAGCTTTGAATATTTCCGTATGGGATAAAACTGTTAAAGAAGGTAAAGTTGATTTAAATAAAGTTAAAGTATTCTATACTACTCCAGAATACTTCGACTACCATTGGACAATTAATAAACCTGATAATATAGATAAAGTATATGGAGAAGGTACTAAAGAAAAAATTAAAGAAGCATTACTTTCTATGAGCCTTGACAAGGGTGGCGATCAAGCTCAAGCTTTAAAATTCTTCCAAACAGATAAGTTTGTTCCTACTAATAACGATAACTATAAAGCAATCGAAGCTGTTGGTAAAAAATTAGGCATGGTTAAATAATAGGTGTATTATGGATAAACGATTAAAAAATATTTTTGAATTAAAAGAAATATCAAAAAGTTATGAAAGGAAGATAGCATTATCTTCCCTTTCTCTTACCATTAAAAAAGGTGAAATCGTCGCCCTAATCGGCCCAAGTGGAGCTGGAAAAACAACACTGTTAAATATATTAGCTAACGTTATTAAATCGGATACCGGTGAGCTTTTGATAGCCGGAAAGACTTCCGGTAGTTATAAAAACGGTAAAGAATTTGCTAAAAAAGTGGGTATCATTCGTCAACAGTTTGATCTAGTAGGACAATTACCAGTTATTCATAATGTTTTAGCAGGCAGATTGGTTGACTGGGGATTTTTTAAATCTCTTTTATCTCTATTACTTCCTCAAGAGAAGCAATTAGCTATTAAAGCCTTAGATAGAGTTGGACTTTCTGATAAAGTCTATGATAAGACTTCTAATTTATCTGGTGGTGAACAGCAAAGAGTTGCATTGGCACGTCTTCTAGTTCAAAAGCCAGAAGTTATTTTAGCAGATGAGCCAGTATCAGCCTTAGATCCAGCTCGTGCTGAAGATATTCTTTTTATGCTTACAAAACTTGTTAAGGAAGAAAATCAAACCCTTGTAACAATCCTTCACTCTGTAGAATATGCTAAAAAATATTTTACTCGTATCATTGGAATGAGAGAAGGTAAAGTTTATTTTGATCTTCCAACAGAAAAAGTAACTAATAAGCATCTATCTGATCTTTATGACTTAAAGGAGCTGAGGTTGGATGCATAGCTTTTCACGTTCTTTGGATCTCTATAAAAGAAGCTTGCTAACAGGTGTGCTTGTTTTGGTTTTTATATGGAGCTTATTTTCAGTACATTGGGGACCAGAACTTCTGCATCCTGGTGGTAGGGTTACTTTAGAGCAGGTGGCTAAGTCTCTTTTTAAACCTGATTTATCACCTGAAATGCTGGAACTTTCACTTATATCAACATGGCGTACCTTAGCTTATGCTGTAGCTGGTATGACCTTGGCAATAATTATTGCGTTAATTTTTGGAGTTTTAGCTTCTGGAGTTTTATTCTATTCCGAGTTAAATCGCCATCTTTCAAAAGGAGTATTTAGAGGAATTTTAGGGTTTATGAGAGCTATAAATGAACTTATTTGGGCATGGTTCTTTGTAGCGGCTATTGGTTTATCTCCTTATGCCGCAATTTTTGCCTTAGCAATTCCCTATGGTGGAACACTTGGACGTATCTTTGCAGATATACTTAACGATGTTCCTAAAGAACCAATAGAAACGCTAAAAGCAGCCGGTGCTTCACGGATGCAGATTTTATTTTATGGTTATTTACCGATGGCTAAAGCAGATATGATAAGTTACACCATGTATAGGTTTGAATGCGCAGTTCGTTCATCAACAATCATGAGCTTTGTAGGTTTAGGTGGATTAGGCTTTCAAATTCAGTTAGCACTTCAAGACTTGAACTACAATAAAGTTTGGACCTATATATTCTTTTTAATAGCATTGGTATTGCTAATTGATTTTTGGAGCAATCTACTTCGAAAGAGGTTGGTAGAATGATTCATACAAAGACAAAAATAAAGAAAAAGTTTAGTTTTAACTTTGTTAAATTTTCTTTGCTTATGATGTTCCTTTTAATTGCTGCTTCATGGGCATTTATTTATAAGGTTGACAACGCAGATTTTCTAGGCCTATTTAATGAGAAAAATTCACTTTACGCAAAAAAATTCTTAAATGGTTTATTGGGTATAGGAGAAAAAAATCCAGCATTTAAAGACATAGACAGCTGGAAAAATATTTTGAAGCTCACCTATGAAACTTTACAAATGAGTGTTATGGCTATAGGATTTTCAACTATGGGAATGATACTTACCGTTATTCCAGCCGCAAGGAATGCAGCAGATGGTTCTTTAACTTTGTCTAAAAAGTGGTACAACTGGATACTCTTTGGATTAATCCGCTGTTTATACATCTTTTCAAGAGCAGTACCTGAACTTGTTTGGGCAATGATTATAATATTTATCCTCAAACCAGGAATTCTTCCAGGAGCCATAGCTCTAGCTCTTCATAACTTCGGAATAGTAGGAAAGCTTTGTGCTGAAGTAGTTGAGGACTTGGATTTGAGGCCAATTAGAAATCTAGCTTCCTGTGGAGCTGGCACTGGACAATTACTTATTTATGGTGTTATTCCTACGGTAATGCAGAAATTTTTAACCTATATATTATACCGCTGGGAAGTAATTATCCGTACAACTATCATTGTAGGTTTTGTAGGAGCTGGCGGCCTAGGTATGCAATTTAAACTCAGTATGAGCTATTTTAAATATTCGGAAATAACTTTAATTTTAATTTGCTACTCATTACTTGTTATATTAGCTGACTTGCTATCGGAAGGCTCTCGTAAAGTAGCACAATAACTATAGTTAATATAGGGCTCAAATGCCAAAAATTGATTTACAACCTGGGCTATGTTTTCAAGCTTCAGTCCATTAAAAACTTTTAGCTTTGAAAACATAGCCCTTTGTGTAAGTCAATTTTCTTCCTTGAACCCTTATATGTATTCTAACTCTTTATCTTTTCTTTTGCAGCACTAGTTGCATATAGAACACAGGTAACAAGTCCTACAATCCAGTGGATACCAAAAACCGCTCCCCATAACCCATATGACTTTAGCTTATTAAAATATTTTTTAGCAAAGGATTAAATAAGTCTTCAATTTCTCTAGGTTCCATATAATTAATTTGCTGCTCTGTAATTCCTTTTTGATACTATATCAAACTTACTTGCCACATCATTTAAAAACTTATCCTCTAATTAAGTTTAAAGTACTCTTTTTCATTCCATCATTAATGAATTCTATAGTATCATCTATTGCTCTTTCTATTAGTCCTTCTATATCACTCTTGTTCTTTTCTATCCATAGTATTATTTCTTTTACTGCATATTGTAACTTATCTTTGAAGAAATCCTGAGTAGTATCTTTTAAGTTATCAGAAAGCAACTCTAGTACAGGCTTATCAATGTTTTTCAAAAGACTGTATAATTCTTTGCTAACTAATACCTCTAAAATACAACTATACAATTGTCCACTTATATGTTGAATTTGTTTTTCACTTAATATATCTTTAAAACTTATACTCTCTAGCATCTTATCAAAAACACTGTTTAAGTGTTTATTAGCTGAACTCTGCACAAGTTCTTTAGCATTATTTATTTATGTATCCAATAGCATAATTTGAGGTTACGGCTAAAATAACTATATGGAAAAATTTACACAATAAGAAAATTTACATATACCATTTACAATTATGGAATAAAACATTATAATGATAATAATTCTCATTATCATCTAATAACAACTAGATGATAATGTATTTTTTTAATTGTTAATTGATAATGAATTTCATATGATATAAAGGAGTGAGACTATTTCAAAATTGATAGGATTATATAGAGTAGAAGTAAAACCTAAGCTTAAGGTAATAAAATAGCTTCTAAAATTAAAATATATTGCAAAAACTTTTTAGGAGGAAACTAAAGATGAATGAACAACAAGTTTCAAATAACATATATCAAATGTCTACTATTAGTGCATTAATGTCAGGTTTATATGATGAATGTATATCTCTAAGTAAATTAAAAGAAAATGGCGATTTTGGCCTAGGAACATTTAAAGGTCTTGATGGTGAATTAACACTTTTGGATGGCAATTGCTATAGAACAAACCCTGATGGCAGTATATGTTTATGTGATGAAAGTGTAACTGCCCCCTTTGCTGTGGTGACAAAATTTAACGATTATAAAGAGTTTATAATTAGAGATTGCTGTAATTTCAAAGAACTTATAAAAAGATTAAATGAATTTATTGAAAGTAAAAATATTTTTTATGCATTTAGCATAGAAGGTGAATTTAAGTATTTAAAAACAAGAAATGTGGTAAAACAAGAGAAACCCTATAGGCCTTTTACTGAAGCAGTAAAAAACCAACCTATTTTTGAGTATGTAAATATAAAAGGCACTATGGTTGGCTTTAGATGTCCAGAGTATGTTGATGGACTAAATGTAGCAGGATACCATTTTCATTTTATAAGTGAAGATAAAGATGTTGGTGGACATGTTGTAGACTGCGGCATAGGTATAGCAAAAATAAAACTTCAAAACTGTTCCTGTTTTAAGATGGAATTACCACAAAACAGTACTTTCTATGAGATGGATTTAGGTATTAATGCGGGCAATTAATCAATTTATTTTCATAAAACAGAAAAAGTTGAATTAATATACTATGTTAAAACGTAATAAAATTTTTAGTAGTGAATGTAAGAATTTAAACAAAGGAGAAAATGACATGAAATTAAGAGGTGCTGATATAACTATAAAATTACTTGAAAGACAAGGTATTAAAGTAATTGCTGGAATTCCGGGAGGTGCTAACCTTCCTCTATATGACTCTTTATCTAGAAGTAGTATTAAACATATTTTAACGAGGCATGAGCAAGGGGCTGCTTTTGTTGCTCAAGGAATAGCACGTTCTAAGGGTAGCGCTGCTGTTTGTTTTGCAACTTCTGGACCGGGAGCAACAAATCTGATTACAGCTATTGCAGATGCAAAAACCGATTCTATTCCTATTATTGCCATAACCGGACAAATTTCTTCTTCACTTATTGGAACAGATGCTTTTCAAGAGGTGGATATGTATGCGTTGACTACACCAATTACCAAACATAATTTTTTTGTTCGTTCAGTAGAAGAATTGTTCCATGTTATTCCGGAAGCATTTAAAATTGCTGAAGGTGGTCGTCCAGGTCCGGTAGTAATTGATATTCCAAAAGACATACTGATGGAAGAACTTGAATTTGACAATTGGCCAGCAGTTGTTAATGATAATACTATTGGTGAATTTGACGAACAATTAATTGATCAGGCTGCCAAGCTTATCAATGAAGCTAGAAAGCCATTACTCTATGTAGGTGGAGGAATTATAAGTTCTAATGCTAGTAATATACTTCATGAATTCGCAAGGAAAAATAGTATACCAGTAGCTACAACATTAATGGGCTTAGGAGGTTTTCCTGCTGATGATCCTTTATATCTAGGCCTGACTGGTATGCATGGATCAAGATATGCAAATATGCTACTGAGTGAAGCAGATTTAATTATAGCATTAGGAGTAAGATTTAATGATAGAGCAACAGGTAACTCGAAAAAGTTTTGTAAAAATGCAAAAATAATTCACATAGATATAGATAAAGCCGAAATTGATAAAATTAAAAAATCACATTTAGCAATACAAGGAGACATTGGTTTAATATTAGATAAAATAATTCCTTTAGTAAACAATGACAATAGGGATCAATGGATTATAGAGGTTAAAAAGAAAAAAGAGCAGAAGCCTTTAATATTTCCAGACAAGTTAGATTATCTTCATCCGATTAATATAATTAAAAGTGTAAGTGAATTAGTTACTAATAATACAATTATTACTACAGATGTAGGGCAGCATCAGCTGTGGACTGCTCAAACGTACCCTTTTAAACTTCCAAGAACTTTTCTAACATCAGGCGGTTTTGGAACTATGGGATTTGGGTTACCAGCAGCAATTGGTGCAGCTATTGCCAACCCTGATAGAAAAGTTATATGTTTTTCAGGGGATGGTTCATTTTTAATGAATATTCAAGAACTGGCAACGTTAAGTGATTTAAATCTAGATATAAAAATAATAATATTAAATAATGGACATCTTGGATTAGTGAAAAAGTTACAAGAGATGTTCTACGATGGGAATTACATAGCAACAAAGTTTATTGCAAATCCAGATTTTGCCCTTGTCAGCAGAGGTTTTGGAGTTAAATCCTATAATTTAGAAAAAGAGAATGATCCAATAAAGGTACTTAATGAAGCATTAACTGAAACAGGGCCTTGTATTATAAATGTACCAATTAATAATTAGTGGGGGTACTTGATAGCCCCCTATAAATTAATACACAGGATATTGTTAAAAAATTGCTTACACAAAGGACTATGCCTATATCCGTTCGTGTAAGTCAATTTTTTAGTTTAAAACTTATACCTCTTCTAACTCTTTATCTTTTCCTTTGCTGCACTAGTTGCATATAGAACACAGGTAATAAGTCCTACAATCCAGTGGATACCAAAGACCGCTCCCCATAATCCATATAACTTCAGCTTATTAAAATACTTTTTAGCAAAGGAGTTAAACAATTCTTCAATTTCTCTAGGCTCCATATAATTAATTTGCTGCTCTGTAATTCCTCTAAAGTCAATAGTACTTATAACTTTAGAAAAATTCTGTGATGCGCTATCTAAAATTGAGTTAATTGCTATTTGGGACAGATTATCTTTTGTAGAAGCATCAATAATATTTAGATTATCTCTTATAATATCATTTATTATGTTCTGTACTGCATTTCTTATTTCTGCATCTAATCCTTTATTCTGCAGTATATCTTCTAAGACATTCGATGCACATACATTAAATTCCCTTAGATCTAATAATTCACTACTTTTCTTTTGTTTTAACACATAAGATAACTTCTCTATAAACTGTTCAATATTGTTTTTCATAGAATTACTATTTGAAATTATTGTGCATATTTTATAGGATAAGTCTTCAACATATTCCTTATCTATTCCCTTTGCAAGCACATTAACTTTTATTGATAATACTAGCTCTTCTAAAATATTATAGGCAAGCTTTGTATATTCATCTGTTAGCTTTTGCTTTTTTTCAATAATATTATCTTTTAATTCCCCGGAAATAAAGTTCAATTCTTCTTCAAAAATTTCTATTATATCTTCAATTTTATTAATAGATAAAATGCTTAAGTATTCTCTTAATTTAATATCTGTTACCCAATTAAACATGCTGTCTGTGATTTTAATAATTTTATCATTTAATCTAAAGTCATTTTCATCAATAAAATTATTAATAACTTCTAAAACTTCTTTATGTTGAAGTCCTATATTTAAGTTTCCAACAGTACCGTTGCAAATCTTATTGTCAATAAAGCTACCTAATAGTTCATTAAGTTCCCCTTTTTTAGATTCAATGAAAGCAGGGAATTTATCATTTACAAGATCATCGACAACAGAAGCTACTATTTTATCTCCATCAAGCATGTTGTATCCCATTAGCTCAAAAAAGTTTAAACTTTCCTTTGTTGTAGTAATAGCAACTTCCGAAATGACCTGTCTGTTATTACTTAATCCACTTACAATAGCTTTTACTGTGTTATCCATTATATAACTAAAATTACTTTCTATTATATTTGTGAGAGTTCCACCAAATAACTCTCCTATTTTCCTATTAGGATTGAGTTCTTTTGACGTAATGCTTTCTATCCAATTTAAAATTTTAGTTCGTGTTTCTTTTGAACTAACTTTATCACTTATTAATTTTCCAAAGTAACTTTTCCACTTGATAGCATTTTCTGGATTAATCATTTCATTAACTGAATTATTAATTACATTTTCGTACTTGTATGAGAGCATCATCAATAACTCATTTCTTTTATCGGCTCTGCTCGTATATGATAATAACTTATCTATTTCTTCTTCGACTTTGTTAGTCAGCTGTTGCTCAAAAGACTTTCTAAACTGTTCTGGAATTACTCTTGAACTCTCTTTATCATATCTAAAAATGCCCTCTAACGCATCATATATCTTTATATTAGAGTTTTCTATTTTAGATAATATCTTTCCCTTTAATTGATTTTCAATTTCAGAAAAATCTATGTTAGCAATATCCAAATTGCCAGCTTTATTAGTCAGAGAATTAGATATACTTCTCTTATTTCTTTCAATTAATTTTTTAATATATTCAAAAGCTTTATCACTAATATCATCTGAATGGCTATCTAAAAAATCTACCACTATTTTATAGTTATCCTTTGAGATTACTTCTTTTAGTGAATTATGAATAGCATCCTTATTTTTATTAAATAGCTCTTCCATGCTGCTTTTTTTCAAAAGCTCTTCATCTACGAAAGTACTCATAGATTTTGCAAACTTAGGCTTTCTGCTTACTATAACTCCCGGTGTAAATGGAATTCTAATTCCAAATAGTCTTTTTTCATTATAAGGTTTGAAAAGCATTGCTAGTGCTTGAACGTTGGTAAGCCAGCCTACAAATCCATAAACTACTATACTTACGAGGGTAGCTGTTAAATAATTATATTGTGTAACTGAGTTATCAAAGAAATACATACCTATACCAATTACAGCTCCAAGCATTGCACCAATTACAGTAATTGGCTTCATTTCTTTACCCATGAATTCTTCAATCATTAATTGAAGTTCTTCATCTTTCAAGTCATGTAAGTTAGTGGATACAGCCTTCTTTATATTGCCATTTAATATATACTGAAGATTGTTTTTCAACATTAAAACTATAGAATTTGCTAAATTATTATTAACGTCTTCTATATCATTTATTTTGTCACATAATATTTTCAGATTCATATCTCTGCAGTTTTCTAAATTTTCTTCTGCTTTATTTGATACTTCTCTTACAATTTCATCTAATAAGCCATTTTTAATCTCATCATTTAATCCACTATACAAATGAAGAGAATAAATAGATTTTTTTAGTTCATCAGAAAGCAAATCTATTATAGTATTTTTATTATCCTTCATTTTTTCTATAACTGTTTTTTTAGTACTTGGATAGTTAGAGGATAAAGTCTCTTCGCTTATAATTTTTTCAAAACTTATATCATTAACATCTTTTAACCTTTTGGTAATCTCTACAGTTATAGTTTTAGTAACTTTTTCTGTGTATATATATTTATACTTTAAAGTACTAATTATTGATTCTTTAACATGCTTTTCAAAGATATTAACCAAATCTAAGCTGAAGATATCTTTCATTTTTATGTTTAAGAGTCCACAGAAATAATCTTCTGGTATATAGTCAATGTAGTTAGCAAGATTATAATTTATAAAGTTTGCAAAGCTTTCTTCTGTGAATATCTTATTTTTTTCTAACTTTAATATTATATCTGATACCTTTTCTTCCTTAAGATAAGTAATTATTATTGATGTAACATCCCTACTTATAGAATCTATATCTGCATTATTCTCCAGATATTCAGTAATTTTTGATACTATATCAAATTTATTTGCCACATCATTTAAGAACTTATCTCTAACTAAGTTTAAAACATTCTTTTTCATTCCATCATCAATGGAGTTTATAGTATCATCTATTGACTTTTCTATTAGTCCCTCTATATCACTCTTGTTTTTTTCTATCCATAATATTATTTCTTTTACTGCATATTGTAACTTATCCTTGAAAAACTCCTCAAAGTTGTCTTTTAAATCATCAGAAAGCAACTCTAACACAGGCTGATCAATATTTTTCAAAAGACTATGCAATTCTTTGCTAAAGTTATTTATTAATCTTTTTCCTTCATTAGATTCTATAAACCCTTTAATTTTATATATTAAAGTTTTAGATAAATTAATATTGTCCTTATTATTAATAAAATCTATTATTCTTTTTTCTAATAGCTTTTCTTCTAATGAATTTAAAATTTTATGGACCTCTAGTGTTTCAAAAGTATTTTCAAAAATCTTATCTATATCTTTATCAAAATTGTTTTCTAAGTCTATATGAAAATTTTTAATATTATCTTCAATATTGCTGCTTATAATTGCTAATAGCTTTTGTCCGAAGAACTCACCAAAACTTATTGATTTATTTTCTTCATAAAACTCCTTTATAGCCTTTTCTATAAAATCGTCACTATCTAATGCCACTAAAACACAATTATATAATTGTCCACTTATATGCTGAATTTGTTTTTCGCTTAATATATCTTTAAAACTTATACTCTCTAGCATCTTATCAAAAACACTGTTTAAGTGTTTATTGGCTGAACTCTGCACAAGTTCTTTAGTGTTATTTATTGTTGAGTCGAAAGCATTTAGTTCTCCTAATGTGATGTTAGATGTATTTTGGTAAATATGTACGCTTAGTAAGTCATCCACAAAGTCTTTTATACTTTCTTTAAAGGATTCCTTTGATACTTCACTATTTAAAGTATCACTATTAATTATATCTCTTTCTACTAGTGAGCTTATATTATTTATAAATTCATCTTTAGTTTTTACTATTACTCCGCCTAATTTAAACTTACCAATTCCATATTCTCTAAATATCATTTTAATAGCTATTGCATTTGTTATATATCCTGTTATAGAACCAGTTAAAACTTCTTTTATTAAATCTAACTGCATAAAGTCCTCCTTAGCATAGGGTTTGAAATAAGAAAGTTAGGTATATGCTAACTTTCGGACTTACACCCATATTATTATATCTTCATCAAAAAAGCTTCACCTTAATAGTACCCGGTGAAGTTTATTCACTGTTATAATATTACACTTGCTTTATATTGTCAACGCATACGCAGTCTTAACTAACTTGTTTAGTAATTCTTATAATTTTTAACTTTGCTAAATAAGTAACATTTATAGTTGTCTTATATTCTATAAATTTATTTAATAATTCAACAATTACACTAATAAAATGATACTATGATACTATACTGATAATCTTACTATTTGGAGGTCTCTATGTTAATTGATACTCATATTCATGAAAGTAAATATTCTTTAGATAGTGAAATATCTTTAAATGATATAATAAAAAGAGCAAAAGAAATAGGACTAGATGGTGTATGCATAACAGACCATGAAAGTAACGAGATTATGGAAGAAGCACATGCGCTATCAAGATCTACAGGTTTTTTAATATTAGTAGGAGCTGAAATATTAACCTTTGAGGGAGATGTATTAGTATTTGGTTTAAAGGACTGGCCTAAAGAAATGATGCATGCTAAAGATTTATTGAAATTGGTCCATGCACACAATGGCGTTGCCATAAGTGCTCATCCATATAGAAACAACAATAGAGGCTTTGGTAATTATATAAGAGAAGCTAAAGAGTTAGGTTTATATGGAGTTGAAGCTTTTAATGGAAGTACAGAACCTCATCAGAACCTATATGCCTATTCTCTAGCCACTGAGCTTAACCTTCCATGTATAGGCTCTAGTGATGCACATGTTATTGAAAAGATAGGAACATATGCTACGGTATTTCCTGATGGAATAAGAGATGAAATAGATCTTATAAATGCAATAAAAGAAGGAAATGTATGTCCTGCCATACGTCAAGATAAAGGATTTAAACATATAGATATTTACAACAAAGTCACTAATAACTTACCTTATGATATGTATAAAGCCATTTAAGCATTGTAGGAGCCCTATATCAGGCTCCTATTTAAAAAAGCTTTTCTATATCTTCAAAAGCACTTTTCCAAGACTTTTTATTTATAGAGTTCTTAAGCTCTTCATTCATTATTAATTTATTTTCTATCTGCTTTCTTATTGATATACTCAAATTTTTTTCAAACTGCGGTAGATCTTCATCAAAAGGAACATCTATGTCTTTTAATCTTGGAAGGGTTACATATTCAATAATTCCACTGTTATTTATAACACTGCCCATCCATTCCCTTGCTCCAGACAAATCTGTTGAAACTACTTTTAGTCCACAGGCCATAGCCTCTATTAATACCAATGGTAACCCTTCATAAAAAGAAGGAAGTACTAATATATCACAGTGTCTAAATAGCTCTCCTAATTCTTTTTGAGGTATCGCCCCTAGCATGTGTATGTCAGCACCGCAGGAATAATTTTTACACATATTGATTATATCTGATGTCTCAATTCCTGCACCAGAACCTACAAGATAGAGTTCAATATTGTCATACTGATCTTCTAATAATTTTATAGAATTAATTAAAGATGGTACTCCTTTCGAATAACTCAACTTTCCTGCATAAATTATTTTTATCTTATTTAAGTCTTTTTTATTTTCATTTATATAGAAAATATCTGGATTAAAGCCTGTACCAGCAACTTTTATATTATTTTCATTTATGTTGTATTGCTTTTTTACCAACTCTTTTTCACTATTATGAGATGTAACTATCTTCTTTAGATTGCTGCAGCTCTCTGTAACATATTTAATTACTCCTCTAGAAAACTCACTATTTATATATTTAAAGCATTCCAGCTGTCTTAAATCTGTACCATGGCAAAAGGCTAATATATTTTTATCTGGATACATTTCTACAACTAGTGAAGTCAATAGCCATAAGTGATGGCATATTATTATATCCGGTTCAAACTCATCAACGGCTCTCTTTATAACCTTTGAAAAGGCATTTTTCCATCTTTCAAACATATCAAAGGATAAATCCCTATATCTAGTACTTTCATAAGGCATCACATCGCTCATTCCAACAATATGAAAGGGTAATTCCTTTGTATCAAATACTACTGGATAAAATTTAACATCTATTTTTGTATTAAAACAAATTTTACTATCATTATCTGATATTCCTGCAATTACGGCCTGTCTATATTCCTTTTCATCACCTTCTTTGACAAGAGCCTGCAGATATATTCCACTTCCTGTTCTATCTGGCCTTTGTGCTATTATATTTAATATCTTTTTCATCAAACCCTCCATAAAGTGAAACTTACTTTAGATAAACATCTTTCTTCTTTTGACTAAATACTACAATACATTAACATTTCTGTAAAGCAAATTTCGCCAATTTTTCCCTTATTATTTATCCGATGACTTACCCGCTCTAATACTCCCATCGCACTCTGTGAAAGCGATTCGTACCAAATCGAAGATTTGGACTCTCTGCTTTTCTTCAAGCGGGAGTAAAGAGCGGCTATGCCCCTGGATAACGACTTCTAAGCTTCAGATGGAGGTTAAATGCCTAAATGGCATTTAACGGGCAGAATTGCCCAGTGGTCGTAGACAAACTCCACCTGAAGCCAAGAATTCTGTTTATCTCTATGTCAGTTAAATCATTGAATTATTAACTTTTTATTTACAATATATTCATTTCCTTAGCCAAACTTAATGATATAATATATTCTGTAAAAACTTAACAATATATATATCTTTTAGGAGTGATATAATTGAATTCTTTCTTAAAGAAGTCTATCCTAACTTTAACAATATCACTATTAATTACTGGTACTGTTTATGCTGAACCAATGAAAAATATTGAAAGTATACAAATAAATATTGAAAAGTTAGATAATAGTATAGAAACTGTAATGAAAAAAATTGATGATAACAACAAAGAGATATTAGATACTGAAAATGACATTAAAGTTACAGAAAAAGAACTTAAAGATGTTGAAAGTGATCTAAACAAAGAAAAAAATTTATTCAATAATAGAATAAGAGCAATGTATATAAATGGTTTTGACAGCTATTTACATACATTACTTAAATCTAAAGACGTTAAAGATTTACTTTCGAACTCGGATGCAGTTAAAAGAGTAGTAGATTTAGATGCAAGTATTATTAATAAGTATAAGGATAAAAAAGACTTAATGAGCAGCAAAAAAGAAACTTTAATCGCTAAAAATAAAGTATTAGCTTCATTAAAAGCAGATAACGAAAAAGAGTTAGCTAAGTTAAATAAAGATAAAGAGGAGCAAAAGAAACTTTTATTTGAAGCTGTCGGATACTCCGATGATCCAGCTCTAGTGGCAGATGCGCTTAAATATATCGAAAATATTAAAAAAGATTCATCTGTTGAAGCTTTTGCAAATGGGAAATCTACTTTGACTTCTGATAACATTATAGCCTACGCTTCTGATTTTTTAGGAACTCCTTATGTATGGGGAGGAACTTCTCCAAAACCTGGTTTTGACTGCTCTGGTTTCGTTCAATATGTATATGAACATTTTGGGGTACATATCGGAAGGACTACTTATGATCAGATAAAAGATGGAACTGAGGTATCCGTAGATAAACTAAAGCCTGGTGATTTAGTTTTCTTTGGTACAAAGCAAGATCCTCATCATGTAGGTATGTACATAGGCTTTGGAGCATATATACATGCACCACATACAGGAGATTTCATCAAAATTTCACCATTGAACAGAAGTGATTATTTAACAGCTCGAAGAGTTATGCAGCTATCAGAAAAGTAACTAGAAAGTTAATTTAGACAAAGGGATATGTTTCTAAGCTTTAGGATGACTAAAAGTTTTTGACGGATTGAAGCTTGGAAACATAGCTCGTCGTATAAATTAACTTTCGGTCTGTATACCTATTTTTGTCTTCGAGCAACCATCTCAATTTCCACTTGAGCTCCAAGAGGTAGTGAGGCTACCCCAATTGTAGTCCTAGCAGGGTATGGCGTAGAAAACTTTGTGGAGTATACTTTATTCATCTCTGCAAAATTATTCATGTCAGTTAGAAAGACGTTAACTTTTACAACCTCATCCGGTGTCAAACCAGCAGCTTTTAAAACGTTAAACAAATTTTTAAAACACTGTTCAGTTTGTGCAGAAATATCTTCTTCTACAAGCTTTCCAGTTTCAGGATTTATAGGGGTTTGTCCAGAAAAATATACATGATCACCAGATTCAACAGCATGTGAATAAGGTCCAACGGCAACAGCACCTTCAGCACTAAAAGCTTTCCTTGTCATAGTAAAACTCCTTTCAAATTTTAAATATAGAATTATACTCTTTGTTATATCTCTACTTTAGTATAAAATAAATACATTGGATTCTCAACTATATTATTCCATATAATAAATATTATGTAAAATCAAATAACATCTGATTAACCAAAAGTCTTAGATACATAATACCCAAGACTTCTAACTTTGCATTCTATATAATTTTTCTGTTATCCATGTAGTAAAAATCATTTTTATAGCTTATCCTAATAAATTCCGGAACCCTATTAGAAAATATAGTCAGGTACTTAAATCCTGCTTCTCTTGCATTTTCTATAGCTATATCTAATCCTTTAGCTACATCCTGTGCATAATGTGAGTCCGAACCTATTGTTAATATCTCGCCGCCTAATTCACGGTAAAGTCTCAATACATCTATTCCAGGCATTGTTTCCTTTGGCGCTTGTCTTAGTCCTGAGGTGTTTATCTCAATACCTTTTCCTTGTGAAATAAGAGTATCAAAAGCTTCTTTTAATAATTCTTGCTGTGTAATCAGAGAAACTCTTCTTTTATAAATGTCTGTGCTGTATCTCTTTATTAAATCCATATGACCTACACAATCAAAATCTGCCTGACTCACAAGCTGCTTTAACTCACTAATGTAAACACTACAGGCATCTTCTAAAAGCACATTTTTATAATCAAATTCGCTAAAGTCTGTGTCATCTGAAAGCTTATGCGCTGAACCGATAACATAATCATAAGGTATTGAATTAATTATTGACTTAGAACTATTTAAAAAATGATGTGGTTGACCAAGTTCTATACCCATTTTTATTTTAAGTTTTCCCCTAAATATCTCTCTTACTTTTTCAATGTCTACTCTATAGTCATTAGGTTTATATTCAGAATAATTTTCATTTCCCTCTGTTGGCTCAAAATGATCTGTTATAGCAATTTCTTTTAATCCTTTTTCTACTGCACTTTTGCATACCTCAAAAATAGTATTATTACCATCAGTTGAATAGGTAGTGTGAATATGATAATCATATAAATAATTCATTTTTTGCCTCCCTTATTTAAATATCTCGATTTATCTACATGATAACATTAATACATTTAGTTCCTGTTACATTATTGTAAATTACATATTAAGACTATAAAATTTAAATAATTATGATTCAAATCTTAAAGTATATTTGCTTTCTAAATAAAAAAAGGGCTTAGTTAAGCCCTAAGTTATCTTATAACTCTAATATTAATGATCAGTTATCTAATTCTCAAATATATTAATATTAATTTATTAAATGCTACCTTGGTTTTCTTCTGTACTTGCTTGATATCTATTTACATTCTTCTAATTTTTTCTTACATATATTTACTACTTCATATGGCCTCATCATTTCATGATCCTCATGCTCTAAAATATGACAGTGCCAAACATAATCTCCTGAAAAATCTTCAAAACGGGCAATAACTCTGGTTATTTGTCCTGGGTTAGCCCTGACTGTATCTTTCCAACCCCTTTCGTTAAGTGCTGGCAGCTCAGGAGGTCCTGTAAACCTAATTTCTGCTGTTTGATTGTAATAATCGACATCAAAAGGCTGACGATCTAGAATTTGGAACTGAACTAAGTGAAGATGCATTGGGTGAGTATCCATAGTAAGATTTATAAATCTCCAAATTTCTGTAGTATTAAGTTGAGGTTCTTCAGTGATAGGATAGTCCCATCTCCTTCCAGTAAGAAGCAAGAATAAACGTCCATAGTTGTCAGTACTTTCTCTAAGGGATAAATCTCTAACCTTTACTGCATCATCAACTTCTAGCTTCTCAATTTTATTAAGATATTTAGGTATGGAACTAGTGTCCTTGCTGGAAAGAGGCAGTGTAACTCTAAACTGCATTATTTGTCCAGTTGTCTTAGGGTTTGGATCAACGCCATTTGGGAAAGGAGTAGGTGCGTCGTTAACTAATATTATATTTTGTTCTGAAGCTTTTGAAAAATCTATAATTACATCAGCTCTTTCTGCTGGTGCTAGTATTAATTGATTTAATCTTACTGGTCCTTCAAGAAAACCTCCATCTGTACCTATTTGAAACCATACCACCTGATCTGTATCAAATTGTAATCTATAAAATCTAGAGTTGGAACCGTTTAATATTCTAAATCTATATTTTCTTGGCTCTACTTCTAAATATGGCCAAACTTTGCCGTTTACTAATATAGTGTCTCCGAAGAATTCAGGAACAATTGATGGGTCAACTCCTAAAACTGGCGGATCAGGCTGCGTTGGATAAAAAAGTGATCCATCATCATTAAAAGATCTATCTTGAATTACCATTGGAATTTCATAATTTCCTTTAGGAAGGTTTAATTTTTCCTCGCATTTGTGTCTTATAATATAAAAACCAGCTAATCCAGCGTATACATTCAATCTTGTAATTCCCACAGCATGATCATGATACCATAAAGTAGTCGCCTCTTGAATGTTAGGGTATTCATAAACTGTTTCTTCAAACTTAGTTCCAACTTGTTCAAAATTTCTTGTAAACCAAGCATCTGGATGTCCATCATACTCTGGAGCTACATGTCCTCCATGTAGATGTACAACAGTTCTTACCATAGGAACACCATGATCTGCTCCATGAATTGTCATATCTACTGGCAATAAATGCTCATCCATAGGTAGGTCATTCATATATTTTACTCTAACTTTTTCATATATGGCAGCTTCAATAGTTGGTCCTGGATAAGTTCCTTCATATCCCCAAACCTTTGTTGGTGGTAATTCACTGTGAAGCTGCTGCATAACTTCTTGCATTGTAATTTCATAATAAGTGACTAAATTTCTTTTTGCTTTAGGTGAAAGAACACTAGGAATCGGCAGTTTATCAATATATTTCGTAAGGTTCATCTCCATCATACTCCTTAGTCTAAAATATTATTAAATTATTTTATGCATTGTTATTTAGGTAGTATATTTTATGAAGGTTGCAAACCTATGTTACAACTTACAAATAAAAATAACAGATGCGAAACCATCAGGTTACACATCTGTTTATCTTATTATAGAATTACTCTTTAAAAAACAAAACATAATATTTTGGAGTTACTATTAGCTATCTCCAAATAAAAACTTAATTTCACTAATATAGCGATTTGGTATCTTTCTTTCATTATATTTTAAAGGTTTAATCATATTTAAAAATATATCCACATCCTTTTGTAATATCCTTATAAAGAATGAGCCATCCTCCTTTTCATCTTCCACTAAGGTAGCTTCTATAAAACTGTTTCTAATTTTGGATTTTAATATTGATAAAGATCTCTTAGTTGCGCCTGTAAAATATGCATAATTTATGTGATAAGGATTATTGTCATTAGGAAATAATATATTATATAATTTTTTTTCTTCTTCACTCATAAAAATTCCGCCTTTCAATTGAAATTATATAAGTTTAAGAATTTTTCTTGTGTATTTACTGTCGCTGCTAACATAACCACTCACTTCATTTTTATATTATCAGGCAAATGTTATGCAAATATTAAAACTATTTTAATTATATTTTAAAGAAAACTATTTTTCATAAGTGCCAAATCCTCTCCTATAATAAAAAATGGTGACAGCTAACCATCATTGCTATCACCATTTTTTAAGAATTTATATACATTTAAGCTGCAGATTTATTACTCTCTTTACTATCATCTTTTTCTTTGGATATATACCAGTAGGCAAGTCCTACGAAAATTGCTCCTCCCACTATGTTTCCTAACGTTACAGCAGTTAAATTATGAACATATGCTCCTACTGAAATATTCGCCTTATGTGGTATCATTAATGCAATTGTAAGCAATGTCATATTGGCTACACAGTGTTCAAAACCAGAGCTTATAAATGCATATAAACACCAAAAGATCATTATAAGTTTTGCTGTTTCATCTTTTAATTTATAATAAGCCCATACTGCAAGACAAACTAAAATGTTACACATTATTCCTCTGAAAAATAATTGCATAAAGGTTGGAGCCATTTTTCCTGCAGCTCCCTTTAATATAAACTCAGCAGTATCTCCCTGTGCAAGACCTGATCCTACAAAGATAGCTGCAATTAGCACAGATCCTATAAAATTTCCAATATAGCTAGTAACACATATATTCCATACTGATTTCCAGTTTACTTTTTTCTCTAAAACTCCTAATGGCATAATTAAGGTATTGCCTGTAAATAAGTCAGAACCACAAGCAAGTACTAAGCTTAGTCCTACTCCAAAGGAAGCTCCCATAACAATCTTTGCTGCAGGTGAGTGTGCTGCATACAGCATTCCTCCTATTGTATAAATGAATACAATTGCTAAACCAATATACATCCCAGCTAGAGCTGAGGAAACTACGTACTTCATCTTACCATTTTTAAAAAGCTTGTCCTTTTTTACTGCTGCATCACTTAACTTAATAATTTCTTCACTGTACAAAGTTATTCATCCTTTCCGATCTATGTATTATATAATTAAAAGAAAAAAAATAATGTGATAAAAAAATCACATTATAAAAACACACTCACCTATATTAACATCATATTTCGACATTTGTCAATCCTTTATTGTGCTTTTACAAAACTAAACTTTTATCCGATGACTACCTGCTCTTTACTCTAATTCTAAGCCTAGCGTTCTTAACCAATTTATGGCATATTCTTCGGCTTTTTCTTCTTCATAAGTTTCCCATTTAACCAACTCTTCCTCATGTTCAAATAATATATTCTTAAAATTTCTCACAGGCTGACTAGTATTTAAAGCATTTAACAGCATATCTCTAAGATTTTCAGAATATATTTTTTCCTTAACAAAACTGACCATGATATCATAGGTATATGTATCATCAGTATTAGGTATTAGAGCATATCGCTCTTTATCATCATTTTTTATTGCATAGGCATCTTCTAATAACTCTCTTTGCCACTCCTCTAACTCCTCCTCATCCTGCTCCCCTTGCACTATCTTATCTAGTTCAGAAGGTATATTTATAATCTCTCCTGTATAAGTGTCCAAATATTCTTTTGCTAAATCATCCTCATTAAATGAAAATGATTGTACAAGTAATTCTAAATCGATATTTAGTTTCTTCATTATTTCCTCCTTATGATAGCTTTTTCATTACTACCTATTAATTTAGACAAAATTACTATTTATAAACAGGATTCTTAGTTTCAAGTGGAGGTTAAATGCCTAAATGACATTCAATATGCAAACTAAAACTCCACCTGAAACTTATTAACAGGCTTCTTAGTGTCTTTAGCACTTAGAAGGCGTTATCCTTTAGGGGAAGCCGTTGTCCAGAGTCGTAGCTCCACTTATGCCCAACTTTAAGAAAAACAGAGATCCCAAATCTCTGATTTTCTTAAAGTTTGGGTGTTAGTGGCTGTAGGCATCGGATAAACATAAGTATATCATCAAATACTTCATTCTTATCATTACTTTTACATATAATATGGTTTGAATTACCATATTATTTAATCATCTTTTTTTCTGATGACACATTTGAATATATATAATCTGCACTTTTGTAATGTACCGTATCATCCAGCAGCCCTTGTGTAACAAATATTGGGGATTTAACTTCTTTAAATAAAGGTTTTGTTTTTATTAATAATATCTTAAAGTTTATCATAGATGAAAAAGGAATCCTAATTATTGCTTTAATATAATGCTTTAGATTTTTAAATGTTTTTGTTCTAAAATCCTTAGCTATATTTAAACATATTCTTTTTTATATCCCAGTGATATATTGGTGTGCTAAGTGTTATAATCCCCGATATTTTATGCTTTAGCACAATATTTGCCGCTATGAGCCCTCCCATGGAAAAGCCAATAATAACAACCTTTTCACATTGTCCTAAAAGCTCTATCAAGCTTTTCTCAGCAGAATCAATCCAATCAGTATAATTTGTTTTAATTAAATCCGATGGATTCCCTATGTGTCCTTTTAGCTTAGTACATACTGTTATAAATCCTTGATTTAATAAAAATTTGTTTAAAGGACTAATATCCTCTATAGTTCCAGCAAAACCATGTATTATAAGAACTCCAATTTTTTTATTCATATAGTCATTTACTCCTACACTATTTATTATTCAAAGTTAACTTTTAGTGTAATTTTACACTAAAAGTTAACCAAAGTAAATATGTTGTAAGGAGATTTTTTGTTTTCATTTAGAAACTCTATATTTAGTATTTTTGCACCATCCATTTTTTACTATATAAAATGACACTTTCAATATAATAAAAAAGACCATTAAGGTCTTTTAATTTACTGGTATTTCAAATTCTGCTGTCTTTCCTAGTGTCTGACTTGTAAAATTTATTCTTACTTTATCACTTTTATTAGCAAGACCATAATAAGCTTGTACAGTACAATTTGCTCCTACTGGTGCAGCTTGTGGCTTTTGCTTCGGAAACATATACGAATTTTGAGCCATAGCACCCGTAGAATCCATAACTTTTAAGTCAGAACTACCTATCTCTAAATTTTTATCATCCTCTTTAGATATATTTCTATAAGTATAATCTACTTCAACTATTTGTTTTCTATTAGATTCAGTAAAACCATCTATATACTTAAAATCATTAGCTATTTTTACCCCATTTATTTTAATAGAATAGTAATCTTTGCCATCTTTTTTAAATATGTATTCTTCTCCAACACCCAAAGCTTTTTTACTTTCTGTTTTCGTTTGATTAGTTTGATTAGTTTGATTAGTTTGAGTGGTCTCTTTTTTGCCACTACATCCTACAACCCCAATAGCTAAAATAGTTACTAATAAAAAACTTAATATTTTTTTCATGAAAACACCTCCTAATCATATAATACCACTTTTATTACAAAATTAGAAGATTTATCTTGTTTCTATAGCCTTAATTTTAAGCCAAGTATTAAAATATTTAATGTTATAAATAAAAGTAATATTATAAAACTTATATTTATCTTCTTCTTTTTCAGTATTGCTATCTTTTACGACTTTAATCCTATAATTCTTACTATCCAAACATTTTTATGTAGTAAATCTGCTAATTTTATAGCTTTTGTGTCTGCCTTATAATATTCTTCAATACAACTATCAATATAAATTTGGTTAGTTTCTATATCCCCTATAAATTTAATAAATCTATTAATCATTTCTTTGTAAATATCAATCGTATATTTACTTTTACCTTTTAATTTCATTTTTACAAGTTATTCTAATGATGTAGAAACTTTAATTTCGCTATTAATCGCTTTAGTTGATAATCACTTTTTTGCTATATAAAAATGACACCTCCAATATTTAATTACAATATCGAAAGTGCCCTATTCATGTTTACATTCCGGAAAATCATGATTATATATTTTCAAAAAATATTACCAAAGCCAGTAATATCAACGAGTTAATTGTTATAGTAAAGACTTTCTGATGGATACTCTGGGTCACAAGTTACATCTATTCCAAGCTCTCTAAAAGTCTGTTCATCATTTGCACTTAAAATTGTAGTTGAGTGTGCTTGACATCCTTTAAGCATCACTAACTTTTTCATTGCAACTTGTGCCATTGGATTTGTAGCAGCACATATACTAAGTGCTATTAACACTTCTTCGCAGTTTAAAGCAGTATTTTTGCTACCTAATGTTTTTGACTTTAGATTTATAATTGGCTCAAGTATAACTGGAGATAAAAGGTGCATTTCATCAGGTATATTTGCAAAGTATTTTATAGCGTTTAAAACTACAGCAGCTGTCGCATCCAATACATCTGAACTTCTACCAGTTAATATTGTTCCATCATTAAGCTCCATTGCTACAGCTGGACAAATATCATTTTTATTTGAGACTTCCTTTAATTTAGCTGAGCGCTCTCTTGCAGGAATAACCACTTTTCTATCTTCTTGTTTAAGGTTAAGCTCTTCCATAATAAGTTTAGATCTTTGGAAAGTTTCCTTATCT
Organism: Clostridium nitrophenolicum; assembly: GCF_055391695.1. NCBI lineage: Bacteria > Bacillati > Bacillota > Clostridia > Eubacteriales > Clostridiaceae > Clostridium > Clostridium nitrophenolicum. The sequence continues at coordinate 1,790,214 of NZ_AP042469.1, read as the reverse complement.
ACATAACCCTTTTTATACTCACAACCTGTTTTAAAATATCTTCTGATTATTTCTTGCTTAGATGCTTCTTTAATAACTTCATCATCAATAATACCAAAGCCTACTCTGTTAACTCCCATATCTGTTGGAGATTTGTATACAGATTCTTCTCCTGTTATCTTTTCAATAATTCTTTTAAGTACAGGGAAGGTCTCGATATCACGATTATAGTTTACAGTTATCTCATTGTAAGCATCAACGTGGAATGAATCAATCATATTTACATCTTTAAGATCTACTGTTGCAGCTTCATAGGCTATATTTAAAGGATGCTTTAGTGGAACATTCCATACTGGGAATGTTTCAAACTTTGAATAGCCTGCTACATTACCACGCTTGTATTCGTGATAAAGTTGACTAAGACAAGTTGCTAGCTTTCCACTTCCTGGTCCCGGTGCTGTTACAACAACAATAGGCTTTGTTGTTTCAATATATGGATTTTTACCATATCCTTCATCACTAACAATTTTTTCTACATCTGTAGGGTATCCTTCCGTTGCTCTATGAGTATATACTTTTATACCTCTACGTTGAAGTTTATTCATAAAAACAGTTGTTGCTGGTTGTCCATCATATCTGGTAATTACAACACTGTTTACATCAAGATCATATGCTCTTAAGTCATCAATTAATCTTAAAACATCCATATCGTAGGTGATTCCAAAATCACCTCTTATCTTGTTTCTCTCAATGTCTCCTGCGTATACACAAATAACAACTTCAACTTTTTCTCTTAGCTTATGAAGTAATTTAATTTTTGCATTTTCATCAAATCCAGGTAAAACCCTTTTTGCATGAAGATCAAATAACAATTTCCCACCAAACTCCAAGTACAACTTGTCATAGTTATTAACTCTTTCTAATATGTACTTTGATTGCTCTTCTAAATATTTCTTATGGTCAAATCCTATATTCATTTTTACTCCCCACCATACTAAAATTATTATACAATTATTTTATCATCAACATTTTTCTATAAATACTAACAATAAACATAACTTTACAACTTATTATTATTACACAATTTTAGTTTAAAGTAAATAATATTATATTTTCTCCGCAATTATATTATCATAACTAAATAATCCAATTGGATTAACTCTTAATCCTAATACATCTTTTCTAAAACCTACTCCAATCTTAGGATGGTATAAGGAAATCCACGGCATATCATCTATTATCATCTCTTGAATTTCTTTATACATAGCGCGCTTTCTATTAGGATTTATAAGTTTTTTTGCCTCTTCAAGTTTTTCAATAACTTTATGATTATTATATCTAGACAAATTTCCAATATTGGCAGGATTAAATATCGGCTGTAGGAAGTTATCTGCATCTCCTGAATCCGCAATCCATCTGCTTATACATAAATCACATTTTTTAATATTTTCAGGCTTCAAATATTCAGAGGCTTGTACTTTTACAAGGTTACATGAAATCCCTACAGAGGCTAAATCTTCTACAATACAGGTTGTTATTTTATTAAAAAGTAATGATTCGCTCTCATCTCTGTATAGTACATTAATACTTTTGCCACCTGCATTATTCTTTCTTAGCAATTCCTTAGCGAGCTGAGGATTATAAGGAATTGCCACAAGATACGAATTACCTAATATACCAGGTGGAATTGGTCCCTTTGCCTCTTCCCCCATACCTCCAAGGAGTTCCTCAATTATCCTCTTTTTATTTATAGCAAGATTTAGAGCTTTTCTTACTTCCTTGTTAGATGCAAATATTGAATTTGACTCTAAATTAAACCCAGCATAATAAGTTCCCATTAGAATTGCTGTACTTGTATTTAGATATTCTACATTTTTTATCTTGTCCATATCTCCTTTTCCGTCTATAACCATAAAATCATATTCTTTATCTATAAGTTTTTGTAAAGAATTTTGATTGTTAAATTTAATTTCTAATTTATCTATATAAGGCACACCATTAAAGAAATCTTTAAATGCAGCTAACGTACAATGATCTTCACCTTTTTTCTCTAAAAGAAAAGCTCCACATCCTACTATATTACCCTTCTCTAATTCCTCTTTATCCATAATGGCACAAAAGAACTGTCCAAGATTTAATAAGAATCCACTGTATGGATTTGATAACTTTATTGAAATACAATATCTATTTATAACTTTTATTCCACTTACAGAGGAAGCTCTTCCATTTTTAAATTCCACAGCTCCTTCTATATCTTCTAATGTCCAGTTATTTGGTGAATTAAGTTTCGGGCTCAACAATCTTTCAAGACAATATTTTACATCTTCTGCTGTTACTTCTTTTCCATTGTGAAATTTAGCGCCTTTTCTCAGATTAAATATCCATGTACGATTATCATCTTCCACATACCAATTCTTAGCAAGGCCAGGAGATATTTCACCTGAGTCACCTATTGCAAGAATCGATGCATGTAAATTTGAAAGTATGTTTGCTATTTCAAAATCGTAATTTAAAGCTGGATCATAGGTTCTAGGAGCTACCTTTAAGCAAGTTTTGAGAACTATATCCTCTTTATTTTGCACATCTAGCATTTTCAAAAAATCATTAGTAATTATTTTTAAATCTTCTGAAACCTGCGACAGTGAAAATAGTGAGGTTTTAGCATACTGAGTGTTTAGAGATGCTACTTCTATTACAAACATCAGCTTTCCAGAGGTATTATTCATATCATCAGTAGAATAGATTACATTTTCAAGACTTTTGGCTTGTATTGAAACTGCAGAGACAATTTCTTCTGCTACATTATTGCTTGTATTCACCGACTCAATGATATTTTTAAAAACTTTTAAGGTATTATTAGCTATATCAGAGCCCTTTTTCACTCTTTCCATAGTTTCATCCATAGCTAGTATGGTATTTCTTATGCTTTCATTAATTTCTTGAATAGTACCAGATATATATGAAACAGATTCCATGCTTCTTTCAGCTAATTTCTTAACTTCTGTAGCTACAACTGAAAAACCTCTTCCAGCTTCCCCAGCCCTTGCAGCCTCAATAGATGCATTTAGTGCAAGTAAGTTAGTGTTATCTGCAATATCTTTTATTACATCAAGCATATTGTTTATATCTGCAGCTTTATTATTAAGAGTATTTACTACTGATTTTGAATAATTAACGGATCCTTCAATATCTCTCATTGCTTTTATAGATTCATTTACAGCTTCACTACCGTCCTCAGCTACCTGTAGTGTTTGAGTATAAAGCTTTTTTGAACTCTCTATGCTTGAGGATACTTCTTCTTCAAGAGCTGAATATGTATTAATTTCGTTTACAACTTTATCTATAGATCCCAACTGCACTTCAACGTATTCTGAAATAGTATTAATTGTTGATATAAGATTTTCTACTACAAAGTTAGTTTCACTTATTTTATTATTCATTTTATCAACTATACGTTTTTCATTATGGGCAAGTACTGAAAAATTATTATCATATAATCTGTTTTCACTATTGCTGACATCTGTTTCTATATTCTTTTTTCTAAATGTAAACATTAGATTACCTCCTTGGTTGAATATAATCTTTAACGTCAGTGTATCTTTGTATCTATTATTAATTCTATAAATCGCTAAAATAGAGAGAATTCTAATCTCTTAGAATTCTCTCTAAATCTACCTTATTTATATAGACATAAATAAGCTGTTTCTTCGTTAACCTTTACTCCGAATTTATTATTTGCTTCTACAATAAAGGTTTCATTTTGCTTAAATTCTTTCCATTCATCGCTTCCTGGAAGTTTTACAGTCATAGCTCCACTTGTTACTGTCATGAACTCTTTACTTGAAGTTCCGAACTCATACTCCCCTACTGCCATAACACCTATAGTTGCAGGACCATCTGCTGTAGTAAAAGCAATAGATTTTACTTTTCCTTCAAAATATTCATTTGTTTTAAACATTATTATTTCCCCCTGAATATACTATTATTTAGACATCTCGATGGACTTTTCAGTACATTTTCTCATAGCAGAAATAACTGCATTTCTTAATCCTTTTTCTTCAAGAGTTGCTACTGCTTCTATAGTTGTTCCTCCTGGAGAGCAAACCATATCTTTAAGATCTCCTGGGTGCTTTCCTGTACTTAATACCATTTTTGCTGCACCAAGTACTGCTTGAGCTGCAAATTTATATGCTTGATTTCTTGGCATTCCATCTAATACCGCTGCATCTGCCATAGCCTCAATGAACATATAAACATAAGCTGGTGATGAACCACTAACTGAAGTTACAACATCCATTAGCTTTTCACTTACTATCTCAGCTTTACCAAAGCTTTCAAATATATTAACTATTTCTTCTTTTTCTTCTGCAGTTACCTTCTCATTTGGACATAAAGCTGACATTCCTTCTCCAACTAGTGCAGGAGTATTAGGCATAACTCTTACTACCTTAAGTTTTCTGCCAAAGGACAGCTCAGTGCTTTCAATAGATTTTCCTGCTGCAATTGTTACAATAACAACATTTTCTTTAACATTATTCTTTATTCCTTCGATAACAATTGGATATAAATTAGGTTTTACTGATAGTATTAATATATCTGCAACTTTTGCAACATCATTATTATCAGTAGTTATTTTTACTCCGTATTCATCAGCAGTAGCTTTTAAACTTTTTTCATTTAAGTCCGCTACCATTATATTTTCTGGAGAAACAATATTTGCTTTAATTATACCCCCTATCATTGCCTGACCCATGTTACCGCATCCTACAAATCCTATAACCTTATCCATATTAATCTTCTCCCTTATTCAAATAAATTACTAGCAACAGCCGCAATCTCCAAAGGACTGTTCAGTTCTTTCGATTATCTCATCCTGTAATACTTTATCAAGATTATTAAAGTAATCACTATATCCAGCAACACGAACTATAAGATCTTTATACTCATCTGGATTTTTTTGTGCTTCTAAAAGAATCTTTTTATCAACAACGTTAAATTGGATATGATGTCCATCCATTGTGAAATAAGATCTTACTAAGCTTGCCATGTTGTCTAAACCTTTTTCTCCCTCTACAACTGATGGAGTAAACTTCTGATTTAAAAGAGTTCCCCCTGTTCTTAAGTGATCCATTTTAGCTGCTGATTTAACAACTGCTGTTGGTCCATTTAAGTCTGCGCCCTTTTCTGGAGAAATACCTTCTGAAACTGGCACATGTGCTTTTCTACCATTTGCACTTGCTCCCATAACAGAACCAAAGTAAACGTGGCATGTAGTTGGAAGCATATCTATTCTATAACTTCCTCCCCTTCCATTCTTTCTTCCATTTACTTCATAGTAATAGGCATTAAATACATCTCTCATTACTGAGTCTGCATAATCATCATCATTGCCATATTTAGGAGTTTTGTTCTTTACTAAGTTCAATATATCCTCATTACCTTCAAAGTTATTCTTTATTGCTTCCATAAGTTCAGCCATAGTTACATTATTCTTATCAAAGACTTGATATTTTATAGCTGATAAACTATCTGTAATTGTTCCTATACCAACACCCTGAATATAGCTAGTATTGTATCTAGCACCACCTGCATTGTAGTCCTTTCCTTTAGAAATACAATCGCTTGTTACCACTGAAAGGAATGGCACAGGCATCATAGTTGCATATAATCTTTCTATAACTCTGTTCCCTTTTACTTTTATATCAACAAAATGTTTAAGCTGTTTCTTAAAGGCTTCAAGTACTTCTTCATAGCTTTGGAAGTTAACAGCCTCTCCAGTTTCTATTCCTAACTTTTTGCCAGTCATTATATCAAGACCGTTATTTAATGTTATTTCTAATATCTTTGGAAGGTTAAGATATCCAGTAAGAATATATGCTTCTTTACCAAAAGCACCAGCCTCAACACACCCGCTTGTTCCACCACATCTAGCATCTTCTATAGACTTTCCTGCTCTAACTAGCTCTTGTGTAACTGCGTCTGCATTGAACATTGAAGGCTGACCCCAACCTTTTCTTGATATTTCACAAGCTCTCTTAACAAACTTTTGAGGGCTCTTTTTACTTACTTGAACATTGGAGCTTGGTTGTAATAGCGTCATTTCGTCTATTACATCTAATAGAAGATAACTTACTTCATTAACTCCATCTGAGCCATCTATTTTTACTCCACCTACATTAATGTTTGCAAAATCTGTATAAGTTCCACTTTCTTTTAGTGTTATACCTACTTTAGGAGGTGCAGGCTGATTGTTGAATTTAACCCAGAAGCATTGTAATAATTCTTCTGCTTGTTCTCTTGTTAATGTGCCTTCCTCTACTTCCATTTCATAGAATGGATTTAAGTGCTGGTCTAATCTTCCTGGGTTATAAGCATCCCATGGATTTAATTCTGAAATAACACATAAATGAGTAAACCAATAAGATTGAAGTGCTTCTCTAAAGTTTCTTGGAGCGTTAGCAGGCACGTGGCTGCATACTTCTGATATTTCTAGAAGCTCCGCTTTTCTAACTGGGTCTTCTTCTTTCTCAGCTAACTCTTTAGCATACTTTGAATAACGCTCTCCTAAAGTTATTACTGCATCACAAGCTATGTCCATAGCTTCAAGCTGATGCTTTTTATCTAAAGCTTCATCATCTTCATAGAAATCTAATTTAGCCATAGCCTCTGCAATGTCTTTTTTGAAATCTAAGAAACCTTTTTTAAATATCTTGTCATCTCCAGTAGTATGTCCTGGACCTCTTTGCTCCATAAACTCTGTGAATATCCCTGCTGCATAGCACTCTTTCCACTCATCAGACATTCTCTCTAAAATCTTATGTCTCATTGATCTTCTTTCCCAATGTGGAATTATAATTTCTTTTTGAAGCTTTTTAGCCTCCTCATCAACTTTGAAGAATATTCTCTCACGTTGATCCATTACATCAAAATCTTCAAGTGTATGACAGCATAACTCTGGATAAGTAGGTGTTGCTGCTGGAGCTTCCCCTCTTTCTCCAACTATTAATTCGCCATCATTGATGCATAGTTGCTTTTTGGACATTAACTCCTTTAAAACTAATGCTCTTAATATGGTCGTTGGTACTGATCCTTCATACTTTTTGTAAACTTCATCTTCAATTATTGCTCTTTCCATAGAAATACGTGGAATTGCATTTACACTTTGTGCTCTTAACTTTTTTACTCTTTCAGTCATCATAATTGATTACCCCCCTATCTCAACTCTTATTCCAGCTTTTTTAAACTTGTCTTTTATTTCAGCCATCCTTTCATTGGATGGTTTTTCCTGACCAGTTAATTTATATTCCATTTTAAGTCTTTTATACTTGTCCATACCCATTTTATGATATGGAAGCAAATTTACTTGTATAATATTTAGATTTGATATGAATTCTATAGCTTCATCTATATTCTCATCATCATCGTTAACACCAGCAACTATAGGCATTCTTACATATATATTGCATCCTTTATCTGAAAGTTTCTTTAAGTTTTCTAATATGATAACGTTTTCTATGCCTATATATTTAACATGCTTTTCATTATCCATAAGCTTAAGATCATATAAAAATAAATCTACTTTGTCAGCTATTTTTTCAAATTTATCCCATGCTGCAAATCCACTAGTATCTACTGCAGTATGAATGCCTCTAGTTTTGCACCTCTTTAGCACTTCCTCAAGGAAATCTGAATAAATCAAAGGCTCCCCACCGGAGAATGTAACTCCACCGTTGGATTCGTTATAGAATACCTCATCCTTAATGATTTCCTTCATGAGCTCTTGTACCGACATATCCCTTCCTACATATTCCTTGGCATTATTCGGACAAAAATCAGTACATTTTCCACATAGTATACACTTAGTTTCATCTATTTTGGGATAACCATTTTCAAGTTCAATAGCCTTTTGTGGACATCTTTTAAAACAAGTTCCGCAACCTGTACATCTTTCTTGAAAAAACATAATCTCGTGTTTTTGATTTTGACTTTCTGGGTTGTGGCACCACCAGCATTTTAAAGGACATCCTTTAAAAAACACTGTTGTACGAATGCCCGGTCCATCATGAACAGAATACTTTTGAATATTTATTACAGTTCCTGACCCCATTTTTATCACCCCCTACAATTGATTGATTATGTAATATCTATGTTATGGTTTTAACAAACATTTTTAAAAATATAAGATATTATAAAATATCTTATATTTTTATCTTCTATTTTTTGAACATATTAGGAGTATGCACCGTTAATATTTTAACTGTTCTAGTGGTATAATTTGCCCAATTATGTATAATGCTTGAGCTATAATGAGCACTATCTCCTGGGAATAATTCCTGCTGTTCGCCATTTATAATCAACGTAAGAATTCCTTCTAAAACATATACAAATTCTTCACCTTCATGCTGATATGAATTAATATCTTCTTCAAATTTAGTTGGAAGTATTTCTATTAATCTAGGTAATAAATTTTTATTTTCAATATCATTAGTTAGATGATAGTGTATGAATTGATTATTATCTACTTGAAACACTTCTTTTTCATAACTACGAATTATAATTTTTTTGTTATTTTTTTTACTTTCAAGGAAATAGGATAAGTTAACCTCTAAAGCTTTAGCAATATTATTTAGAGAATCAATGGCTACAGTTGTAAGTCCCCGCTCTAGCTGAGATAAAAATCCTATAGATAAATTCGTTGCAGCGCTTAAATCTTTTAATGTTAGATTCTTATTTACTCTTAATTCTTTTATTTTCTTTCCTACATCTTCTGTCATATTTCTTCCCTCACATATCTTAATATATATTATGATTTTATCCGATAGCTAACTAAGCTTTTGGATTCATTCAACTAAGAATTGTATATTGAGTAAATCCCTATATAATTCCTAGTTTCACTTTATTATATCATAATTAGATAAAATGAAACCTACATCAGATGTATTTTGCCTTGAACTATTTAATAAAAATATAGTTAAATTAAATACCAAAGATGAAAATTCAACTAGATAAAATTTCACAGTTATAAAATTTTATCAATAACAACCTTTACAATTAACATTATAATACATTTTCCTCTTAAAGTCTACGATTAATTTCATGTACATGAAATTAATTTTACTTCAATAAAATAATAAATATAGTACTATACTTATATATATTGTAATAAATATAAAAGAGCATGTTAACTGTATCTTTAACATGCTCTTTTAACTAATGCTAAAATTATTTAAATCCAACTTAATTTCTTTAGATTTATATTTTAAATTTCAATATTAGTTCATTAAGTCTCTGAACCAACTGCGGCTGCTGTTGCAGTAGAATCTTCAACCTTATTACCTATTTCTCTAGTATGTTACTTCATGGTTTCAGGCTTGGATGTCATTTCTTGAGCAGTGTTTAGCGCTACGGCAGTTTGTTCAGATCTATTTATTGCTATTGCTGTAAACCATTCTGTACCCTTTAGTTGAAATTTATATAAAAATACTACATAATAAAAATGAATATGAATTCCCACTCTTGCTTATGCAAGAATAAGAACTAATTGTAATATAATGCAGAAATTTACCCATTAGAATTTTGAGGTGATTTTGTGGAAAAGGATACACAGAATGTAAAGCAGTATTGGTTGAATTTTATAAAAGATAAAAAGACAAATGATAATTTAGATGTAGATGTTAGTGAGTCTTGGATAAGATGTAGGCATATGAATATAGACCCTTTTAATTCATCTATTAAACAAGTTTCACAGCAAGAGCTATCTATAAAATTAAAGCAAAATAAGGAATTAATAGATGTAGCAGAGCCTATTATGGAAAGATTATATAATATAGTTGAAGGATCCGGATTTGTAATAGTACTTACAGATAGAGAAGGCTGCATAATTAAAATAATAGGCGATAAAGAGTGGCCAAAATCTAAAGAATTGCATCTTATATTAGGTTCATTATGGAGCGAAGAGTCTATTGGAACAAATGCTATAGGCACAGCCCTACATTTGAATAAGCCTATACAAATAATAGGTGCAGAACACTACAATGTAAATAATCATTGTTTAACATGTTCAGCTGCTGCCATCCATAATGAAGATGGCGAACTTATTGGATGTATTAATATGTCCGGAAACTATTCAAAGGCAAACTCTCATACTACAGGTATAGTTGTTTCAGGTGCCTACTCTATAGAAAGACAATTCGCTCTTATAAAGTCTAATAAATTGTTAAACGTAATCTTTGATTCCATGTCTGATGGTATGTTGGTTTTAGATAAAAACTTTAAAATAACAAGAGCTAACAATACCGCAGCTAAAATACTAGGAATACCTATAGAGGAAATATTAAACTTAAGTATAGATTCTATGTTAAAAAACATGGATACAATTAAAAATAAATTAATTACAGAAAAAAATTATCATAATATGGACTGTAGCTTCTATGTTAGAAACAAAAGACTAAAATGCAGTATGAATGCTTTTCCTGTAATCATAAATGGAGATATAAATGGAATGGTAATAACTTTTAAAGATGAGGGATATGTTCATAAAATTGTAAATACTATAGCTGGCTTCAGCGCTTCTTACAAGTTTGAAGATATAGTAACTAAAGACGAGCTTATGAAAAAAACTATAGATCTTGCTAAGAAGGCATCCTTAACTAGCTGTAATATATTAATAGAAGGCCCAAGTGGTACGGGAAAAGAACTTTTTGCTCAAGCTATTCATAATTACAGCAATAGAGGGAGCGGTCCCTTTGTAGCGGTAAATTGCGCTTCTCTTCCAAAAGAACTTATAGAAAGCGAACTTTTTGGATATGAGAAAGGTGCCTTTACAGGAGCAACTAAAGATGGTCATCCTGGGAAATTTGAGTTAGCTAATGGCGGAACTATATTTTTAGATGAAATAGGTGAGATGCCCCTTGATATGCAATCGAAACTCTTAAGGGTTTTAGATAACAATAAAATAACAAGATTAGGTGGGACCTACGAAAAAACTTTAAATGTAAGGATAATAGCTGCAACTAATAGAAATTTAATCGAAGAGATAAATGACAAAAGTTTTAGAGAAGACCTATATTATAGATTAAATGTAATGAATGTAAAAACAATACCTTTAAAGGATAGACCAGAGGATATTGAAATCTTAGCAAATCACTTTGTACACAGATTAAACTTAAAAACTTCAGGAGTTTTTAAATATTTAGATGAAAAATACTTAAAAGCCATAAGAGATTACCATTGGCCAGGAAATGTAAGAGAATTGAGAAATGTAGTTGAGCGTTCCTACTACTTATGTGAAAGTAATAACATAACAGATGAACTTTTATATGATTATATTGTCAAATATAAAACATCGACAAAGCTTCATGATTACTCCATTAAAAAAGAGATTTTGACTATAGATGAATTTGAAAAACAAAATATTGAGGCAACTATAAAAAAATGTAACGGAGATTTATTAAAGGTTGCTCGCATATTAAATATGAGTAGAGCTACTATATATAGAAGAGTAAAAAAATATGGAATAGATGTAAATAAAATCTAACCAGACAACTTGTTGTAAATTTATTCCTCTCATTTCGTTAAAAATATAACTTAAATCTCAAGATTGAGACAAAATTATTCTCAATCTTGAGATTTGTTTGTTAAATAACATGAAAAGTAGCGGTTTTATATTTGGCATAGATTTTGCTTAATAATATCTATGTAAAATAAAAACATGTTTTAGGGAGGAATATAAAATGGCAAGATTTACATTACCAAGAGATATTTATTTCGGAGAAAATTCTTTAGAGACATTAAAAACATTAAAAGGTAAAAAAGCTATAATCGTAGTTGGCGGAGGTTCAATGAAGAGATTTGGCTTTCTAGATAAAGTTGAAGAGTATCTAAAAGAAGCAGGAATAGAAGTAAAGCTATTAGAAGGTGTAGAACCAGATCCATCTGTTGAAACAGTTATGAAGGGTGCAGAAACTATGAGAGAATTCCAGCCAGACTGGATAGTATCCATAGGTGGAGGATCACCAATAGATGCCGCTAAAGCTATGTGGATATTCTACGAATACCCAGACTTTACTTTTGAACAAGCAGTAGTTCCATTCGGTATACCAGAATTAAGACAAAAAGCTAGATTTGTGGCTATACCATCTACAAGCGGAACAGCTACAGAGGTTACTGCCTTTTCAGTAATAACTGACTATAAAGCTAAAATAAAATATCCTTTAGCTGACTTCAATTTAACACCAGATGTAGCTATAATAGATCCAGCTCTTGCTCAAACAATGCCAGCAACATTAACTGCACATACTGGTATGGATGCCTTAACTCATGCAATTGAGGCTTATGTAGCAGGTTTAAGATCATATTTTTCAGATCCTCTTGCAATGCAAGCAATAGTTATGGTAAAAGAAAGCTTATTAAAATCCTATAATGGAGACAAAGAAGCTAGAGATGACATGCATATAGCTCAATGTCTTGCAGGAATGGCATTCTCAAATGCATTACTAGGAATAACTCATAGTATGGCACACAAAACTGGCGCAGTATTCCACATACCACACGGATGTGCTAATGCAATTTTCCTACCATATGTAATTCAATTTAATAAGAAAGCTTGTGCAGATAGATATGCTACTATCGCTAGAACTTTAGGATTAGCTGGAAACAGTGAAGAAGAATTAGTAGATTCATTAATAGCTATGATTCAAGATATGAACAAGAATATGGATATTCCTCTAACATTAAAAGAATATGGAGTAACAGAGGACGATTTCAAAGCAAATTTAGATTATATAGCTCATAATGCTGTGCTAGATGCTTGTACTGGATCAAATCCAAGACCAATAACAGATGAAGAGATGAAAAAGTTATTTGAGTGTACATACTATGGAGAAAAAGTAGAATTCTAGTTTGAAGCCCTATAATCTAAAATCTCAAAAATGACACTTATATTTGTGTCATTTTTGAGATTTTGTTTTGTATATATGTTGAAAAATGCACGTTAAATTATTGGCATAGTTTTTGCTTATTAAAAATAAAGTCAAAATAAGCAAAATCGAAGGAGGAAACAAATGTATAAAATAGTTGAAAAAAGAGAGTTAGCACCAAACATAATACTTTTGGATATAGAAGCACCAAGAGTAGCTAAATCAGCAAAACCAGGACAGTTTGTAATAGTAAAGACAGATGTAAAAGGAGAAAGAGTACCTCTTACAATTTGTAATTATGATGCAGAAAAAGGAACTGTTACTATAGTAATTCAAGCTATAGGATGTTCTACAAATAAAATGGTGTCCTTAAATGAAGGAGACTATATTGCTGACTTTGCAGGTCCTTTAGGCCAACCATCAGAATTTATACACGAAGATATAGAAACCTTAAAGAATAAAAAAATAATATTTGTGGCAGGTGGTGTAGGAGCTGCACCAGTATATCCTCAAGTAAAATGGTTGAGAGAAAATAACATAGATGTAGAAGTTATAATTGGAGGAAAAACTAAGGAATATCTTCTTCTTGTAGATGAAATGAAATCCCTAGGTGCTGTTGTACATACTTGTACAGATGATGGTTCATCAGGTTTTAAAGGCCTTGTAACTAATCTTTTAAAAGATCTTATAGATAAAGGAAATAAATACAGCGAAGTAATAGCTATCGGACCAATGATTATGATGAAATTTGTAGCTAAGCTTACAAAGGAATATGATATAAAAACAATAGTAAGTTTAAATACACTTATGGTAGACGGAACAGGTATGTGTGGTGCCTGCAGAGTTACAGTAGGTGACTCAACTAAGTTCACTTGTGTTGATGGACCTGAATTTGATGCTCACTTAGTAGACTTTGATGAAGCTATGAGAAGACAATCTCTTTACAAGAGTGAAGAAGGCAGAAAACTTATAGCTGAAGAAAAGAAAAAAGGACATACTTGTAGCTGTATGGATGAAAACAAAAAAACACCAGATAGAATGAAAAGAACACCAATAAGAGAACAAGATCCAAAAGTAAGAGCTAAAAACTTTGATGAAGTTTGTTTAGGCTACAGTAAAGATGAAGCTGTAGAAGAAGCTCATAGATGTTTAAACTGTAAAAAGCCTTTATGTGTTTCAAAATGCCCTGTATCTATAAATATACCAGACTTTATATCTAAGGTTAAGGAAGGAAACTTTGAAGAAGCTGCTAAAATAATATCAGAGTCCAGTGCACTTCCGGCAGTATGCGGAAGAGTTTGTCCTCAAGAGAGCCAATGCGAAGGTAAATGTGTACTTGGAATAAAAGGTGACGCTGTAGCTATAGGTAAGCTTGAAAGATTTGTAGCAGACTGGTCAAGAGAAAACAATATAGATCTTTCAGATAGAAAACCTAATAATGGTAAAAGAGTTGCAGTTATAGGCAGCGGTCCTGCAGGACTTACTTGCGCAGGAGATTTGGCTAAATTAGGTTATGATGTTACTATATTTGAAGCACTGCACGAAGCTGGCGGAGTTTTAGTTTATGGAATTCCAGAATTCAGACTTCCAAAGGACACTGTAGTTAAGCATGAAGTAGAAAATGTTAAAAAACTAGGTGTTAAAATAGAGACTAACGTAGTAGTAGGAAGAACTGTTACTGTAGATCAACTTTTAGAGGAAGAAGACTTTGATGCAGTATTCATAGGTTCCGGTGCAGGATTACCAAAATTCATGGGAATACCAGGAGAAAACTTAAATGGAGTATTCTCAGCTAATGAATTCCTAACAAGAAATAATCTTATGAAAGCTTTTAAAGAAAATTATGATACACCTATAAAGGCAGGCAAGAAAGTAGCTGTTGTAGGTGGAGGAAACGTTGCTATGGATGCTGCTAGAACAGCATTAAGACTTGGAGCAGAAGTTCACATAGTATATAGAAGATCAGAAGCAGAACTTCCAGCTAGAGTGGAAGAAGTACACCACGCAAAAGAAGAAGGAGTAATATTTGATGTTCTAACAAACCCTACAGAAATCATAGGTGATGAAAATGGATGGGTTAAAGGCATGAAATGTGTAAAAATGGAACTTGGCGAAGCCGATGCATCAGGAAGAAGAAAACCTGTAGTTGTTGAAGGCTCAGAGTTTATATTAGATGTTGACACTGTAATAATGTCTCTTGGAACATCACCAAATCCATTGATATCTTCAACTACAAAGGCCTTAGAAATAAATAAGCATAAATGCATAGTAGCAGAAGATGAAACAGGAAAAACTTCAAAAGATGCAGTATATGCAGGTGGCGATGCTGTAACAGGAGCTGCTACAGTAATACTCGCTATGGGAGCAGGTAAAAATGCTGCTAAGGCTATAGATGAATATTTAAGCAAATAATAATAATCCCCAAGTGTGTAATAAATCGCTTGGGGATGTTTTGCGTGTTTATAATTATTTATTATCAAAGTCATTTCCTTTAAAAATTACATTTTTAAAAGTGATATTATTTTTCTCATTTGTTAAGGTTTTAGACAAATTGTTCTCAATAGTAGAATTACTAACGGATACCTTTGAATAAATATCAAGACTGAATAAATTCTGAGAATAATCAGAGAGTATTTTATTATTAATTATGTTACACTTTTCAAAATTTGCATCGCTATGAGAAATATTAATTAAATAATATTTTTCATTATCCTTAAAGGTTGAATTATTAAAATTAAGGTTTGAGGAATTATTTACAGTCATAATCCCATAGGAACAGTCTCTAATAGTTGAGTTTATAAATTGAAGCTTATCAACATTATCTAAAGTCAACCCTTCTGTTCCGCAGCCAAATAAATCGGAGTTGTCTATTTTTATATCTTTGCAATTCTCAAATTTAAAAACTCCACCTGTACATTGACCTTTGTTAGGATAATGACCAGCAACTACACCTGAAATATTTATGTTATTAGAATTTGTAAAGTGCATAACATAAGCATATCTTGGGTCAATTAATAAATTTACCTTTGCCCCCTGCTCCGCTTCTATAGTTAAATTATTTATATCCTTTATTTGAATCTCATATCCATCAAAAACTTGATTGTATTGAACATATTTGTTATCTAATACTTTTGGTTCTAATAAATTATAGTCCCCAGATTTTAATATAACTTTAGTATTTGGAGCTATACTTTGTACTAGTTCCTTTGAATTACTTACGTTAACTACTTTTAAAGTTCCATTATCTACAGGATTTATAGAATTAGCTAGGCTTTCTTTTATGCTATTTGGAATTACACCTTCTCCACCTAATACCACAATATTCCTAACATCTTTATCTTTAATATAATCCTTAACCTTATCAATATTATAGTTATTAACTAAAATTACAGGAGAATTAGTTTTAGCTGCTAAGGCAGAACCACTCAAGCTATCTGGAAAATCATTACCAGAAGCTATAAAAACCGTATTGAAATTTATTTGTTCTTTAAATTTGTTGATTACATTAATATTTCTATCATATTTATCAGTACCATCTATTCTTTCCGCATTTAAATTAGCTACTGAATTAAATATATTTTGTGATAGAGAATTTGTATCTCCCACTACATAGGATTTATGTACACTTTTGCCATTAATAAAATTAACTATATTTCTACTTAAATTATCCTTAGGACTTAATAGTATAGGTACATTTTTTATAGAAGCTATAGGCGCTGCTGATAAAGCATCTGTAAAATCTTCACCACTAGCTATAAAAATTTCATCATGTGTGCCTAAATTTTCAGCGATTTTAGAAGAAGTTTCATATCTATCTATTCCCGATAGTCTAGTAACCTTAATATTGATATAAGATAGCTGACTATCTATATCATTAGATATTACACCTGTTCCACCTAATACAAATACTTCTTTAACATTTAATCTCTTAAGTTCAGACATTATGTCATTGCTTAAAGAATACTTAGAAGTAAGAATAATAGGACAATTATATTTTTTTGCTAAAGGTGCCGCTGATAAAGCATCTGGATAGTTTTCACCACTAGTTAATATAGCATAATCGGACTGATTCCATCCTTCCCTTGAAATAGCAATAGATGTAGAATACCTGTCGTTTCCAAAAAGTCTTTTAGTGGTTACATCAGATGCTTGTACAGCTGTTGGAATTGTTAATAAAGATGCTATTAGCATACCAACTAATAACAAGTTTTGAACACAGAGTCTTTTAAATCTACTAGCCTTGTAATTAATTACTAAAGCTTTCATATATTCATCTCCTTTTATGGTTATTTATATATATTTTAACATATATTTCATTATATAGTCTTTATTTTAAAATAAAATTCGATGAATAATTTATAATATTATATATTTAAACATTTTTATAAAGAAGAAATTCATGATAATTATGCTACAAAATCTTTATCATTATTTTTTCTCCATTAATATCCTTTTCTCCATTAAACTTAAATCCAAATTTTTGGTATAGATGTAACGCACACCGATTGTCATCATAAAGGCTTAGATAAATTTCATCGCAATGATATAGTTTGACAAGGTGTGCAATTAATGCTTCTAACATGATACTTCCAAGTCCTTGCCCTTGAAAACGCTCATCAATTAAATATCTATCCAGCCACACCCTCCCCTTCTGACCCTCTCTTGGGAAAAATCCATACATTGCAAATCCGACCAAAATTCTATCTTTATAAAGTCCTGCTGGTTGGTAATAGTTACATTCTACAGCATCCTCCAAACATTGCTTTGTAGATTCCACATATGATTTTTGAGGTGTACTTACATCCAAAGCTAAAACCTCTTTTAAGTTCTCTTTTGTAACCACTCTGATTTCGATATTCATATATTTCCTCCTTAAGACTAGACTGCATTGCAGAAGGATTATACTTCTGCTGCTACCTTATTCGCAAACTGACTATTATAAAGTTTCTCATAAAATCCCTTTTTATCAAGAAGCTCCTGATGCCTTCCTTGCTCTATGATTGTTCCCTTTTCCATTACTAAAATTAAATCTGCATCACGGATAGTAGACAATCTGTGAGCAATCACAAAGCTAGTTCTTCCTTGCATCAAATGATTCATTGCTTTTTGGATTTCTACTTCGGTTCTTGTGTCAACGCTGGACGTTGCCTCATCCAAAATCAGAATTGATGGATTGGCAAGTATAGCTCTTGCAATAGTGAGAAGCTGTTTTTGCCCCTGAGACACATTGGAGCCGTCCTCATCTAAAATTGTTTGATACCCCTTAGGCAAGGTTCGGATAAAATGGTCAGCACGAGCAGCCTTTGCTGCAAGAATCACGTCGTCCAAATCCGCATCCAATCGGCTGTAGGCGATATTATCCTGTATGCTGCCGTGAAAAAGCCATGTATCCTGCAGCACCATTCCAAACATAGTTCTTAGTGAACTACGGCTCAGCTCTTTAATATCTACGCCATCAATAGTAATTCTTCCACCCTGAGTTTCATAAAACCGCATGAGTAGGTTGACAAGGGTTGTTTTTCCTGCCCCTGTGGGGCCAACAATGGCAATTTTATCTCCAGAATTTAAGTTGACATTAATATCCTTCATCAGAATATTGTCGTTGCTATAACCAAATTTGACATGTTCAAATACAACTTCTCCTTTAGGATTTTTAATAAGCTTACTATTTGACATATCTGGGGTTTCTTCTATCTCGTCCATTATTTCAAAAACACGCTCTGCTGATGCTACAGCAGATTGAAGCATATTTATAATATATGAGATTTCTGTCATTGGCTCGGAGCACATGTCCACATATTGAAGAAATGCCTGAATGCTCCCCAGCGTCATGGTTCCCTGTACTGCGAAAATACCACTGACAACAGCAATGATAACATAGCCAATTTTCTCCAAAAACCTGATAAATGGAGCAATTGAGTAAGCCGAAAACTGTGCTTTTCTGTTTGCATCATATAGTCTCTGATTTATATTTCTAAAAGCTTCCAACGAATCCTTTTCTCCACTGAAGGCCTTAATGATAAGCTGTCCTGTAAATGTTTCTTCAATGGTGCTGTTTAATTCACCGAGAATTCGCTGGTTATCTGCAAAATATCCCTCTAGTTTATGTGAGATTCTCGTTGTTACAAGCATGGACACAACAAGCGTTATGATAGCAATTAGCGTAAGAACAGGGCTTATTGTCATCATAATAATTATGGCAATTATTATAGTTACTATGGAAGTAATGAGCTGCATTAATCCTTCCTGTAAGCTATCCGCAATTCTCTCCAGGTCGTTGGTGGCACGACTTAATATGTCACCTTTCTTGTGTGTATCATAATATTTTAGCGGCAAGCGATTGAGCTTGTCACTTAATTCTTTACGCAGACCCAAGGTAAGATTTTGTGATACACCTGACATCATATATTGCTCGAAATATTTAAATAGTGAAGTTAAAATGTAGATTATTAGTAAGATTCCAACAATCTCTCCCATTGTGCTAATATTCACGCTGAATTTCACTCCAGTTTTCATAGATGCTTTGATGCCATTATACAGCTGATCTATAGCTTTTCCCATCACCAATGGAGCAGCAATGATAAGTGAAGAACTAATCAGCACTGAAATTAAAATTGCCAAAAACCTAAATTTTTGCTTTGCTAAAAGCTTTATCAAACGTAAAGTAGTCCTTTTTGCATTTTTTGCTCTCTCTACTGAGGTATCGGCAATACCATTATCCTCTATTTTAATTTCCTGGTTTGTATTCTCCTTCATAGTGACCTCCATTACTGTTAAATCTGTTAGGCCTCGCTAAGTTGGGAAGCCGCAATCTGTTTATAGACATCACAACTTTTCATTAATTCCTCATGTCTTCCGATGCCTACAATTTTTCCTTCATCTAGTACAATAATTCTATCTGCATCCATTATGGTACTAATACGCTGTGCCACAATGACGGCGGTGGAACTGCCTATTTCACTTTTTAGTGCTCTTCTAAGCCTTGCCTCTGTCTTAAAATCAAGGGCAGAAAAGCTGTCATCAAAAATGTATATTTCTGGCTTACGAATCAACGCTCGTGCAATTGACAAACGCTGATTCTGGCCACCTGACAGGTTATTGCCGCCCTGTGCAACGTGAGAGCCATATCCATTTTCTAGACTAGTAATAAAATCATGAGCCTGAGCTGCCTTCGCAGCATGCTCTATCTGCTCTTGTGTGGCATCCTTTTTACCATATCTGATATTCTCTGTTATTGTTCCGCTAAAAAGAAATGCTTTCTGAGGAACAAGTCCAATTTTATCCCGAAGCTCTTTTTGTGATAAATTCCTGATGTCCGTACCGTTTACCATAATACAGCCGCTTTGAACTTCAAAAAATCTTGGAATCAGCTTTGCTATCGTTGATTTTCCCGATCCAGTACCTCCTATGATTGCTGTGACTTCTCCTGATTTTGATTCGAAGCTCAAATTACTCAGTACTGGCTCCTCTGCATCAGAGTATTGAAAGGTAACACTCTGGAACTCAAGATGAGCATATTCTCTTCTTTTCAAGTGTTTTGAGCTTCCGTCTGTGATTTCAGGAGCTATAGCAAGTACTTCATTAATTCTGTCTGCGCAGGCCTGTGCACGGGGAATATACATAAACATCATGACACCCATAATAAGGAAATACAAAATAAGAAAACAGTATTCTGCCATAGCCATTATATCGCCAATCTGCATATTACCTTTCACCACTCTTTTTCCGCCAATCCATAGAATACAGACAATCCCCAAATTCATAATCATCATAATCGCTGGAATTAAAATAGCAATTATTTTATTTACTTTGATAGCATTACCTGCATAATCAGCAGCTGCTGTATCAATTCTGCCTTTTTCATATTTCTCACGATTAAATGCACGAATAACACGAATGCCTATAATCGTTTCTCTAAGAATACGATTGATATTATCCATTTTAATTTGCATCAGCTTAAAAAGAGGAATAACCTTTTTCCCTAACAGAAAGGCAATTAACATAAAGGCAATCATAGTTGCCACAATAATTAGCGCCATTACCTTATCCTTTGCAAAAGCGAGACACAAGCCTCCTATGGCCATAATCGGTGCAGGTAGTAACATTTGAATAAACATTACTGTAGTTTGCCCAATTAAGGTAACATCGCTGGTAGTTCTTGTAATCATGGATGCTGTGCCTATTTTATTAAAGTCATTTATAGAAAACTCCTGTGCTTTCATGAACATTGCTTCTCGAATATCCTTTGCAAATCCAGAAGAAAGATTCGCAGACAGCCGAGAGCCTGCCACAGCAGCCGCTGCCGTTAGTGCCACTGTTAGCAGCATGAATACTCCAGTTTTGATAATATATGATATATCTCCTTTTGCCACACCATTGTTTACAATTTCAGCGGTGAGTGTTGGGATATATAAGGTACCTAGCGTCTGTAAAAATGTAGCCAATAATATAACAATAACTACTTTTTTATGAGGCTTTAAAAAACGAAACAATCTTAACATATGAATCTCCTTTTTATTGCATTTGCTTGTTGCTAGTTTTATAATAATGTATAACGTAACCGGATAGTCAAGAGGAGATGTGAATTATGAATAAAAATTTACATAATTATTTTACAACAGGGGAATTTGCAGAGCTTTGTGGTGTAAATAAAAGAACCCTTTTTCACTATCATGATATCGGACTGTTTTGTCCTGCTATAACAGATGAAAAAGGCTACCGATATTATTCATACCGCCAGTTTGATGTTTTTTTAATCATATCCATACTAAAAGAATTAAATGTTCCGTTGAAAAAAGTGAAAACATATCTTGATGAAAGAACACCTGAGGGGTTAATTAATTTATCAAAGTCAAAAATTGCAGAAGTTGATAGGGAAATAGAGAAGCTAATTACAATCAAACACTTATTGGAAGAAACTATTGTCTTTACGAATAAAGGAATACACGCAGATTACAATAGAATCATGCTTGAAGAGCAGGAAGAAGAATACATAATCCGCAGTGCTTTGCTGAAAGAAGAAAGTAATAAGGATTATATCAAATGGATGCTGGCGTTTACGAGCTTCATAAATAGCACTCAATCAAAAGATACTTCTTTTGTAGGTACAATGCTTAGTAAAGAGAATATTGCAAATAATAATTACAACAATTATTCTTATTTTTTTGCAAAAACAGATAACAAACATATCCTCCCCTCAATTGCTTTGAAACCCAAGGGCTTGTATGCTGTTGCTTATCACCGCGGAAGTTATGAAACTACATATAAAACTTATGATAAGCTGTCAAATTTCCTTGAAAAAAATCACTTAAGCATGGGTGAATTCGCCTATGAGGAATATCTTTTAGACGAAGTTGCTGTGAAAAGTGAAAATGATTATATTACACAAATTACAGTTGCTGTTGAAAAAATGTAAGCTAAGAATTGCATAAATTATAAGCAGAGTTATAAATATATCTACTAGCTAAAAATCCACATAATGGCGACTCAATCTTAAGAATCGATAGTAGCTTTGATTTAAGCAGATAACATCGAAAGGCTACTTTCAAATAACAGCTGTAAAGAGAATAGGACTATATACAAATTTATATATAGTCCTAAGGCTTTTATCTTTTCATATACCTAAATAATCTTTATCTATAGTTATAATTGCATTGTAATTTGGATACAATTTTTTTAATCTAAAATTTATATCTTTTTGTAAGTTAAGTTCTTCACTTTTTGTAAGCCTATGATCAGCACCAATTACTACATCAAAAATTAAATTCTTATTTTCTCCTTCACCTACCACTCTAAAATCATGAAAAGATTTCACTATAGGAACAGTTTTTAGTGTCTCTGTAAGTTCTTCTCTGGCCTCTAATATTTCCTTGTCGTCAGTGTTAATGGGGTCCATGTGAATTGCCAAATAAATATCCAAGACGGTAGATATTTCTTTTTCTGCTCTATCTATGATTTCATGTATTTTAACTATTGGTATATTTGAAGGAATCTCAGCATGAATAGATGCAATAATTCTTCCTGGACCATAATTATGTACCAGTAAATCATGAACTCCATTTATATATTCATATTCTAAAAGCATCTCTTGTATGCTTTCCACAAGCTCCTTTTCTGGTGCAGCACCAAGAAGAGGATTTAAAGTATTTTTTACTAAATTAAAGCCAGCATAAAGAATAACTAAAGAAACAATCATACCTATATATCCATCTATAGGCAAAGATGTAAATCTAGAAGCTAAAAGAGCAAGTGCTACTGCTGCAGTAGAAAAAACGTCACTAATAGCCTCTACACTTGAGGCTTGAAGTGCAGAAGAATTTATCTTATTTCCTATATCCTTATAAAACCTGCCAAGCCATACCTTAAGCACTATAGATATTAGCAGCAAAATAAATGGTATAAGAGAAAAACTAACAGGAGCAGGGTTTTTAATTCTATTAAAAGAGCTTTTAACAAACTCATACCCTACCATCATAACTAAAAATGCCACTATCAAGCCTGAAATGTACTCAATTCTGCCATGTCCAAAGGGGTGTTCTTTGTCCGCAGGCTTTCCAGATAACTTAAAGCCAAAAATAGTTACCAGTGATGATGCTACATCTGAGAGATTGTTGAAGGCTTCCGCCGTAACTGCAATACTGTTTACAGCAATTCCCACAGTAAACTTAATGGCAAATAGAGCCATGTTTATCAATGCCCCCATTATTCCCCCAAGGTATCCATATCTCTCTCTCACTTTTTTACTTTTAGTATCAGAATAACCTCTTACAAACTTATTTATTAAGAAATTAGAAATCATTGGTGCACCTCGTTTAGAATGATTATTTGCTTTTTATTAGTATTTTCTCTTTCTGTAAAAAATAATCATAAGTACAGCTGATATTAAAGCCATAATTGCTCCATAATAAAACGGTGCTCTATTATTAATATTATCGTAAAGTAATCCAGCAATAATACTAGCTGGAAGAAGAGTTATCCCTACAAGACAATTATAAATTCCGAGTCCTGTACCTCTTTTATTTTTATCAATGAGATCCGAAACTAAAGCCTTCTGTATACCATCAGTAGCAGCGCTATAAAGACCATAAAGAGCAAATAATAATATCACGGAGACCTTACCATTTGTCCTTCCAAATCCAAAATATATCAAAGAATATAGTAAATATCCAAATATAATAAGTCTTTCTCTTCCTATCTTATCTGATAAGATGCCTGCAGGCATTGCAAAAATTGCCGATACAGAGTTAAATATCAGGTACATTATTGGAATAAATGTATCACTTATTCCTACATCACTTGCCTTTATTAATAATAACGCATCAGTTGAATTGCCAAGGGTAAATATAAATACTATTACAAGAAAGAAATAGTATTTATTTGAAAAATCTCTAAAGCTTATTTTACCTAGCAACTCAGTCTTATCCCTTTTGGCTTCCTTAACAAGAAAAATAATAGCTGACAAGCCTAATAAACCTGGTATTGCAGCAACTAAAAATACTCTTCTGTAACTTCCTGGGAATAATATCAAAATTCCAAATGCTAAAAGTGGTCCTAATATGGCTCCGCTGTTATCCATAGCTTTATGAAATCCAAAGCCCTTACCCTTTGTTTTATCTGTAGATGAAGCGGCAACTAAACTGTCCCTTGGTGCTGTTCTAATTCCTTTTCCAACCCTTTCTGAAAATCTAATAATCAGCACTTGAAGCGGCGACGTAACAAATGCAAATAACGGAGAAAGGATTGCTGTAAATGCATATCCTATTATCATGAAAGGTTTATTCTTACCAATCTTATCACTCCACCAGCCTGATAATGCTTTCAAAACAGATGCGGTACTCTCGGCAACCCCTTCAATCAAAGAAAGCTCTGTTTTTGTTGCACCTAATGTCATTAGAAATAATGGCATGACTGCATATATCATCTTGGTAGTAGTATCCGTTAAGAAGCTGGTAATTCCCACAAAAAAAATATTGGAATCGAGTCCTAAAATCTGTTTATCTACTCTCTTATTTTTAATCATACCACTTTCCTCCCATATAATTCATCTATTTATCATTATGTTTGTAAACCAACTCACTGTATTCTTCAAAGGACTTTTTTATAATCTCTAGCATTTCCTTTGCTCGCTTGGCCTCCGAAGAGTTAAATATATCCCTCACTTCTATCTTTCCATGCCATGATATTAATTTTTCTAATTCCTCCTCTTCTTCTTCAAGCTCTGCAAATGTGAACTTTTCCTTTGAAATCTCTTTTTCAATCTCCTTAATATATTTCTCACATTCACTAATGAGTTCTTGATACTCTTCATCTCGTATTTTGTTGAAAAGTGACACTACTCTTTCTTCATGCTTCTCATAAAAAAACATACTTCCCATCAATAGAGTTTCGCCATTATTAGATTCAATATCTTGAGATATTTTTTGCAAAGCGTCATAATTTTCTCCACTGTTAGGAAGAAGCCACATAGATTGCTGAACATTTACAGCGCCTAATTTTTTTAGTTTCCTCCATATAGCTACTCTATGTCTTGAAGGTTCTGTTGGAAGATTATAATTTATTGCAAGCCATTTTATTTTTTCCATATCAGCAACTCCTTTGTAATATTCGTTACATTTATTGTATCCTGTTGTAACGAATATTACAATACAATAACTTTTTGCATAAAAAACACCGATCAAAATGCAAATTGCACCTCGATCGGCAGTTTTATTCTATAGAATTCAATATATTAGGGTTTACTACACTGCCCTAAGGTTTACTTTAACATCATAAAAAGTACTTCCTTTACCTTGATCAGTAAGTCGTTGTGAAGTTAATGCATTTACTGAACGGTTGCCTGATGTGTATTCAAGCCACCATACACCTTCAGTAACAACAACACCTCTCGGAACTTTAGGTGTAATTTTGAGCTTAAAGGTTACTTCTCCACGTTCGTTGTAAGCAATGACACTCTGTTCGTCTTTAAAGCTCATTTTAGCAGCATCATCAGGATTCATCTGTAATAGCATTCTATTTGTTTTCGTCAGGTCCTCTCTCTCATTAAAGGATGAATTCAATAATCGAGCATCAGGAGAGTTGATCAGCCAGAACTCTGCTTTATCCCCATGGGGCTCAAGATACTTTGGCAAAGGCTCATCTTCCTTAGAATTTAAAATCTCAATTTTCCCTGAAGAGGTTTTAAACTGAGTCTTATAATTATCAGGCATCGGTAATTCTAATGGTCTCCCTTCAAGCAGTATTTCAATCTCAGTACTTGCCAGCCATGAAGATGGTTTAGCTAAAATACTATCAATTAAATCATCCGCAGATTGATTGAAAAAAGGCTTATTTATACCCATTGCCTCGGCCAACAAGCAAAATACTTCCCAGTTGGATTTTGCCTGTCCTACTGGCGGAATCGCTGCGTAAGCTCGCTGTATCGTATAATGTCCATAAGCACGATACAAGTCGCTATGTTCAAGTGAAGTGGTTGCCGGTAATACTATATCAGCATATTTTGCTGTATCAGTCATAAAACGTTCATGAACTATAGTAAATAGATCTTCTCTAGCTAATCCCTGCAATACCCTATTCTGATCAGGAGCTATTGCCGCTGGATTGGAATGATATACATATAAACTCATTATAGGTGGATCCTTAACTTCATTAAGTGCATTACCTAATTTATTCATATTTATAATTCTTGTTGTTTTTTCTTGAAAGTCTTCATGAGTTACTAGGCTTGTATCATATGCACCTCCAGTAGATGTACCAGTAAGCAGACCACCTCCTGTTTTTCCCCAAGCTCCAACTAGTGCAGGTAGACAAGTAATTGTACGTACAGTCATCGCACCATTGCCATAACGTGATAGGCCGCTGCCAAGTCTAATAAATGATCCCTGAGCTTTAGCATACTGCCTTGCCATATTTTCAATTATATCGGAATCAATGCCGGTTATCTCACTTACTACCTGTGGTGAATAATTTGGTAGAACCTCTAATTTAAGTTCATCATACCCTTGTACATGTTTCTTAATAAATTCCTCATCAGCTAAGTTTTCTTTAGCTATTACATGCATCAATCCAAGAGCTAAAGCACCGTCAGTACCCGGTTTAATTATAAAAACCTCATCAGCAATCTTAGCCGTGGAATTTTCATAGGTATCGATTAACCATACCTTTGCCCCTTGTTTTTTAGCCTCATTCATGTCATGTATAAGGTGAATACTAGTTGCCACTGCATGAATTCCCCACAGAATAACTAAGTCACTTTTCTGAATTTCTTTAGGATGAGGTCCCATTGTTTTCCCCATTACTGCGTTCCAACCATACTCTTTTGCTGGTGAACAAATAGTACGTTCAAGCCTTGATGCACCTAAACTATAAAAAAATGGATGTCCAGAATTACGCTGAACAAGACCCATTGTTCCAGCATAGGAATATGGCAGTATTGATTCTGTACCATGCTTTGCAATAATTTCATTCCACTTTGTCTTTATATGTTCAATAGCCTCAGCCCAGGAAATAGACACAAATTTACCACTTCCTTTAGGGCCAGTTCTTCGCAATGGTGTTAAGATTCGCTTTGAAGAGTGAACTGTTTTTTCATAATGAGCCATTTTCGGACAAAGAGTTCCTCGTGTAAAAGGATGCTCCGGATCACCCTGTACTTTCACAGCTTTTCCACCGTCTACATGAATAAGCAAACCACAGGTGTCAGGACAATCATAGGGACAAACTGAGCGTAAAATTTCCATAAACTATTTCTCCTTTTCCTATCATATTTATATTTTAACTTTCCATTTAGATATCTATATAACTTCTTTTAAAGTAGAAATCACATCTGCTACTAGCTTTGGACAGAAATCTTTTCCGCAGTAATGTCATCTATACCCAATTCAGCTGATATACTGCTTAAAACCACTTGTGAACAGTCGAATCCTTCTGAAAAGGCATTTAATATTTTTTGTTCATCCATTTATTTTCCCTCCCCTTTTGTCTTTGATTCTCTTTAAGCTTCACTTTATTATAACATGGAAAGTTTTATGATTGTGATTTCAATCAAACATTAGCTTAGACTATTAAGGGGCTAAACCATATTAGCATGTTAAAGGGTACTCCAATTGAAAAACGTACAATATGTAAGGTTAACTTGACGTTAAAGTAAAATATTGCTATACTTGGAATGTAAGGTTAACATTACAGAGGTGATTATTAATGAAAAATAGACTAAAAGAATTTCGCGAATCTCTCGGTTTAACGCAAGAACAACTAGGAGAACTTGTAGGTGTATCGAGGCAAGCAATTAATTCTATTGAAACGGAAAAGTTTGAGCCATCTATATGGTTAGCTTATGATATTTGCAAAGTTTTTCAGCGTTCCATAGAAGAAGTTTTTCTTTTTGAAGAAAGTGAAAGAAAATCTAGAGCAGAGAAAAGTAGAGGTGTAGTTTAAATGGCATTAAGACAAATTAGACTTTCCGATGATGAAATATTAAGAAAAAAGAGCAGAATAGTTGAGGCGGTAGATGATAAAATAAGACAAATACTTAATGATATGGCTGATACTATGTACAATACAGAAAATGGTGGCGGATTGGCAGCCCCTCAAGTAGGTATATTGAAACGACTAGTTGTAATAGACATGGGGGAAGGACTTATAAAATTAGTTAATCCAAAAATAATTAAGCAAGAGGGAATCCAAGAAGTTATAGAGGGATGTTTAAGCATTCCTAACACTTGGG
This sequence comes from Clostridium nitrophenolicum, assembly GCF_055391695.1. Classification (NCBI taxonomy): domain Bacteria; kingdom Bacillati; phylum Bacillota; class Clostridia; order Eubacteriales; family Clostridiaceae; genus Clostridium; species Clostridium nitrophenolicum. Next base: position 1,761,597 of record NZ_AP042469.1, on the reverse strand, counting down.
GAAGGTTAAAGAGACCTTCAAAAGTAACTGTACAAGCATTAAATGAAAATGGAGAAGAAATTATCCTAGAAGGTACGGGAGACTTAGCAAAATGTTTCTGTCATGAAATAGATCATTTAGATGGTATTCTCTTTACTAATTTAGTTACTGAATATATAGAGTAATTCTTAATTAAGAATAGTAATTAACTCTCTTATAAATCGTCATATCATAAAGATAAAACAATATTTGCCGTCGCACTTCAAAGTGTGGCGGCAAATATTGTTTTAATGGATAATTCTAGCAGGTCTTTCTTTGCCTATGACGAATATATATAATTAGACACTTATTTAAAGTATTTACAAAATTTACAGGAGGGTATATTAATATGTATAAAAAAACATCAATTTTTATTTGCGGACTGATATTAACATTAGGACTTTCCGCAACTTCAAATGTTAAAGCTGCTTCCTCCATAGAAACTAAAAGACTATGGGGAATTGATAGATATGAAACTTGTTCTGAAGTTGCAAAGGAAGGTTGGACAACTTCAGACTATGCAGTAATAGTTAACGGAGAAAACTTTCCAGACGCTTTAAGCGCATCAACTTTAGCTAAAAAATATAATGCACCTATTTTGCTTACTCAATCTAATACACTAGATGCTAACTCATTAGCCCAACTAAAGAGATTAAATGTGAAAAATGTTTTTATAGTTGGTGGTGAGTTTGTAGTAAATAAAAGCGTCGAAAAGTATATAAAGAGCCTGGGAATACAAACTACAAGATATAGTGGGCAAGACAGAAATGAAACCTCAGTAAAAGTAGCAGAAGAAATAGGAACTGACTTTGGTATCATTATAACTACTGATAGCGACTTTACAGATGCTCTTTCTGTAGCTCCTATGGCAGGTTATTATAAAATTCCTATTATACTAGTTCCTAAAGATAAAGTACCTGATTCAGTAAAAAAATTTATCTTAGGTAAGACTATTCCTAAGACTTACGTACTTGGAGGTACCGATATCATTAGTGACGCTGTAGCTTCTAAGTTTCCAAATGTACAGAGAATAACTGGAGAAGATAAGTATACAAGAAATATAAATATTATAAACACTTTTCCAAATCAACTGAATTTCACTGATGCATATCTAGCTTACTCTGAAAAATTTGCAGACGCTTTAAGCGGTTCAGCTTTAGCGGCTTTAAGTGGCAATCCTGTAATTTTAGTGGGAGATAAACCTACCCCAGCCACAGAGAATTTTATAAAGTCAAGGCACTTTAGCAAATTCTCTGTTTTGGGTGGAGAAGCCGGAATCAGCCAATCAACTTTAAATAGCTTAACTTATTCCGCCACAAATGGTAACAATAATATAAGGGATGACAATAAAATAGTTTTTAAAGACATAAATCTTGAAACAAAAGTAAGAGCTCTGGCAAATAGACCTAAAGGAGACCTATATAAGGTTGATGTTAAGGATATTACAGGTTTAATATTTAACCTTACTCTAAAAACAGATGATTATAAGGAAATAAAAGATATTACTGGCATTGAGAATTTAATTAATTTACAAGATTTAGAGCTAGCTGCTAATCAAGTAAGTGATATAAGCAATTTAAAAAGTTTGACTAAACTAAAGTGGCTTAATTTGTTAGGTAATCAAGTAAGTGACATAAGCTCATTAGAAAGATTAACTAATTTATATGAACTTAATTTATGTTTAAATAAAGTTAGTGATATAAGCGCATTAAAAGGATTAACTAACTTAAATATACTTAACTTAGCTATTAACAAAATTAGTGATATAAGCTCACTGAAAGAATTGACTAATTTAAAGAACCTTGAATTAGGCAGCAATAACATTAGCGATATAAGCGCATTAAAAGAATTAACTAGTTTAACTAATCTTGATTTAAGTAATAATAAAATTAGTGATATAAGTGCACTAAAGAAATTAACTCGCCTAAATTCTCTTAATTTAAACGGAAATCCAATTAGTAATGCCGATAAAGAAGCATTAAAAAAAGAATTACCTAACTGTAATATTACCTTTGAATAAATTTTATAAATATGAACCAAAGGAGCAGATTTTCTTATCTGCTCCTTAATTACAAAATATATTTTCTATTCGTAAAATTTTATTTCTTAATAATAGGTATCCAAACTTCACATTTATAATTACTGTCATTTGGATTACCTGGTAGATAAATCTCTAATTCCGGTGCATCTGCATGTTCATATCCTGTTGCAGGAAACCATTCCGAAAAAATGCGCTTCCACACTTCTTGAAGAGCTCCTGGAATTGGTCCAACTGCTTCAAATATTGCCCAGGTAGCTGCAGGTATCTCTTTTTCAACTAAGTCATCTGGCACTTCAGTTTTTAGTTTCTCAACTGCAATAACATAAGTAAATTCACCCTTCTCATGTTCAAAATCTGTGCATACACCTAATACCCCTAAGCTTCCCGCAATCTTAAATAATTTTTCGCATAGACCATTATTGTATGATTCCTCCCAAAACTTTGGAATTGTTTCAAACTGCTTGCCACAGTCAGTTTTAACTTTTTTACACTTCCCAATAATTTTAAATCCTTCCTTGTCAACAATCCTATAGTTCATAACTTTATCCCCTTAATTTATTTATAATTTTTTTAATAATTTATCTAAAGTTATTAATATATTATTTCTTTTCCATTTCAAGAAGCTGATTTACAGTCTTAAATGTATATCCTTTCTCTTTTAAACCTTCTATTATGCCTTTTATAGAATTAATAGTTATATCCTTTTCATCGTACATAGGATGCAAAAGTATTATTGAGCCCGGCTTGGCATTATCAATAACATATTTTACAATTTTATTGGAGTCTGAATTAATCTCTGGATATGAATTAGGCTCTAAATCCCATAAAATAGTCCTGCGATTATTTTGCTCTAAGTAATATGGAAGTAAAATAAGTTTTTTACCGTTTGGTGGTCTAAACTGTATAGTATCGTTATATCCTATCTTTCTAATTAATCTGTCAGTATCCTCAATTTCTTTTTTAATATATGATGGTGACTTAAAAACCATACGATTATGAGAATATGTGTGATTACCTATTTCTTGACCTGATATTACTAATTTTTTTGCTTCATCGGGGTATTTATCTATTTCACTTCCAATTAAGAAAAAGGTAGCCTTTACATTTTCATCCTTAAGAATAGATAAAATTTTATCAACTTTTTTTGATGGGCCATCATCAAAGGTTAAAGCTACTACTTTTTCTTTAGTATTAACTCTATTGACTATTCCTCCAAAAAACTGAAAGTTTCTTGAGTTCATAATTTTATAAGTACCAAAGCTAGTTAAAAAAAGTGCTATAAATATACATAATAATAACAGATTTCGCTTCTTCAATGCTTGTCCTCCATAAAATATCTCATAGATTAAGATACTCTTTCTTTACAGTATTCAAATTTTCTTGCCTTCATTAAAAATAAAGAATAATTGATTTCTTTGCCATTTATATTTTTTTTAGCATAAAAAAAGGTATTTGATTCTATATCCTTAAAACCACAGCTAATTAAAATACTTTTCAAGCCATCTTGATTAAAACCATTATGTCCATCGTAATCCGGATAATTTTTATGAAAACTGCCGTCTTCTTCATCTAAATCAACTATACACAAGTATCCATCTTCATTAAGTAATTCGTAAAAACTTTTTATCATAGCCTTAGTATCGTGAATATGATGAAGAACCATAGAATTATAGATCACATCAAATTTTATAGATAATAAATTTTCCTTTGAAATGTCTAAGCAATAAGGTATCATATTATTTACTTCATATTTGTCAATTTTAGATTTAAGTACATCTATCATTCCTTCTGATGAATCAACAAGAGTAATGCTTTTAAACTTATTATAGAGATTAAAGCTTACAAGACCAGTTCCACACCCAAACTCCATGGCAGAATAATTTTTACTATTATCAATTGAATTGATTATTTCATTAGAAATTATTTTTGCTCTATTAATTCTTTCATCAGTATCCCAGTTTCTAGCATAATTATCAAAACTCATTGTAATAATCCCCCTAATCTCGCTTTTCTTATCATTTTAAATTTAAATATTGAAATATTTTTTAATGTTATTTTTCTTGCTTATGAATAATCCTTACCAAGTTATCTTTATGCCTAATTACCATTAAAACACAGGCTATAGCAGTAGAAACTACTAGTGAAATGGGTAATTTCATAATAATACATACTATCGGTATTGTTAGTCCTGTTGCAATCGATCTAACAGAAACTATATTTGTAAACAAACGTAATATAAAATGAACTGCAACTCCAGCTAATATTGGAATTGGTACAAATAAAAAAAATGCACCAAGCGTCGTATTTACGCCCTTCCCTCCCTTAAAAGAAAGAAATGGAGTATAGTCATGTCCTAAAACTACCGCTATCGCAATAATAGAAATATAGGTATTCGTTGACATTGGTAATTTTATAGTCCTCGCCAAATATATACCTATAGCCACCGGAATCATACCCTTTAAGATATCTATTATCTGAGTAATAATGGATATCTTAGTACCTGCAATTCTTTTCACATTTGTTGAACCTATATTTCCACTACCTTTAGTTCTAATATCAATTCCACAAAACTTTTTAGTAATTAAGTATCCTGTTGGTATTGAACCACATAAAAAAGAAATTATAATTGTTATTGTAATAATCATTCACTTCACCCTAAATTTATTCTATTATAGTATTTAATTGCATTCTCTAAATGGTCATATTTAAAATCAGGCCATAAATCTTTAGTAACCCATAGCTCTGCTTTTGCAGACTGCCATAACAGAAAATTACTGATTCTCATCTCTCCACTTGTTCTAATAATTAAGTCCACATCAGGTAAGTTTGAAGTGAACATATAGCTGCTTATTAAATCCTCATTTATTTTATCAATGTTAAGATTCTCCTTATCTATATCATGTATTATTTTTTTTGCAGCATTTGTTATTTCTGAGTGACTTCCATAATTTAATGCAATATTAAGTATCATACCTGCATTGTTTTCTGTTGATTTTTCCGTTTTTTTAATTTCTTGTATTAATCCAGAAGGAAGATTGTCTGTAATGCCAATATGCCTCACTTTAATATCTTCTCTCGCTTTATGTCGTAATTTTACAAAAAATTCTTCAAAGAGCTTCATCAAGAAGTTTACCTCTTCATCAGAACGGCTCCAATTTTCAGTTGAAAAAACATAGAACGTAAGCACTTCAACACCTAATTTGGAGCAAGCTTTAGTAATATCTTCAATTGGTTTTGTACCAGCTTTATGACCAAAAGTTCGAGGAAGGCCCTTCTTTTTAGCCCATCTACCATTTCCGTCACAAACTATAGCAATGTGCTTTGGTATTTTAATGTTGTTATCATTCAATAGGCTTTCATTTGAACAATTCATTTTATATTTCCTTTCTAATTGTTCAATCCCCATTATTACATATCTCTATATTAGTCTGGGGAATTGAGGTATAAAACATTTTGTTACGTAATGTCCTATTATAGTATTCCATGAATTAGATTATAATTTTCCATATGAATTTTTCTCATATGCTCAGTTTCAAATTCAATTTTATTTCCATTTTTTAAATCATTTAAGTATTCTATCATTTGGTAAATATCTTTTTCAGTTAAATTTAACGTATGACTAGCTGTAATCTTTTTTGGTTTATAATCTAAGTATTTCTCAAGTGTTTTTATATATGTTTCAATATCATTGTTCTCAACATGTATAATCGGTTTTTCCAAATTGTCACCAGCATACAATATTTTTTCATCATGATCAAATATTGAAATACTATCATCAGTATGTCCCGGACTGTAAAATATTTCTATACCTTCATTATTAAAATTAATATTTTCTTTAAAAGTAACGTTAGGTAAATATTTTTCAACATTGCCTGATATATATTTTTCATTTTTCTTTAATTGCTCTTCCCAGTATTTATCTAATAATTCTCTACATTGTTCATGACCAATTATTATATTTTCCTTAAAACTAGAGTTTCCCCATACGTGATCCCAATGAAAATGCGTATTTATAACAATTACTTCTTTATTATTATATTTGTGTTTTATTATTTCTTTTATTGGCATCATACTATCAGAACCACAAAAAGTATCAATTAAAAATATCTTTGACTTTTTTTCAATTAAGAAAACATTAGTAGTATAAATTTCTAAATCATTATAAATGAATGCATCACAATTTTTACTTATTTTTATATTTTCCATATTTCTCTATCCCCCCACAATAATCTTAGCTAGTTTTGCATAACACGCTTAGCTATATAGTCCTTATATTAATATTCAGCTACCCTATAGAACTGCCTTTTGCGCGAACTGCTATGCTTTACTAGCTGTCGTTTTTCTACATGTTATACTAATTAATTATAATTTTAACACAAAATTCCTACATGCAAAACAAATTAAGCCAGAGTTTTAATTTATATCAACTAAAACTTTGGCTTAAGCATTTTCTAAGTATACTATATTTTAAACTTTTTATTTCTTCAATGCTATGTATTAAATTTATAGTATTTCATTTTCATCATTTGATATTAAAACCTTATACAAAATACTAGTACATATTTTACCTTAATCACAAAATGTTTTAGAAATTTTTTGATAATTTTTCCCCCATTCACACATGGAATTTAAAATAGGTTTCATGCTTTCACCTAGTTCAGTAAGTCCATATTCAACTTTTGGTGGAACCTCTGGATAAACTTTTCTATAAATTATACCATCTCTTTCTAATTCTCTTAATTGAAGTGTTAGAGTCTTTTGAGTAATATTTTTTAGTAATCTTTGTAATTCGTTAAATCTAATCACTCCTCTTGTTAGATGCCAAAGAATTGATATTTTCCATTTACCACTTAATATATTTATAGTTACGTCCATAGGACATTCTGTTATTAGATTTTCTGATTTTGCCATTTTTAATTCTCCTCAAAATTTTAAGTACTAACTTTATAGTATCATTTACTACACTCCATTTCAAATTTGTGCGTACTTTAAATGCATTATTATCAGTGATATGCTTTTAGACAGAATAAAAAGAATCGCTAATTCGAGAAAGGATGTTTTGTATGATAATTGATAGTCATGCTCACGTAATATTGCCAACAGAAAAACAATTGTTAATGATGGAGGAAGCTAGTGTAGATAAAACTATATTGTTTTCTACAACACCTCATCCTGAAAAAGCTCATGATTTAAAATCACTAGAAAAAGAACTAGCCATATTAAATAATGTACTAGCAAGTAATACATCACTAGATGAGAGAATTAAAAATATCAAAAATACTACAGCAGAATTAAAGAAAGTTATAGATAGAAATCCATCAAAATTTATCGGTTTTGGATTAGTACCATTATCTTTAACATATAATAAAACAGCTGATTGGATAAATGATAATATAATTAAAAATAATTTTTACGGTTTAGGAGAATTCTCACCAGCTTCTGGTCAAGTAAAATATTTAGAAGTAGTCTTTCGAGCTTCCAATGAGTTAGGATGTTTGCCTATATGGGTTCATACTTTTCATCCTTTAAATTTTGATGATATCAAAGAACTTATACAATTATCTAGTAGATACCCTAAAGTCCCATTAATACTAGGTCATATGGGAGGTATATACTGGCTTGATATAATAAAACTTGCCAAAGAAAATTGTAATATTTATTTAGATTTATCAGCTATCTATACAGTTTTAGCTCCTAAAATAGCAATTAAAGAATTACCTGAACGTACATTATTTAGTTCAGATGCCCCTTATGGTAATCCTCTACTATTCAAAAAAATGATTGAAACGATTAGTCCAGATAAAAAGGTATCTGAACAAGTACTGGGCGGAAACATAATAAAATTACTAAAATTGTAACATCTTATTTTCACAGTATTTTACTTAACACTTAAGCAGTTCCAATATGCCAGAGTCTTAGACTCTGACATATTGTTAACCTTCAGTTAACGCACCTATAAATACTATAAAAACTGCCATTACTATAAAAATTAAAAAAGAAATTATACGAAATTTGCCTAATGTCGTAAGCCATAGATTAATAATAGATAATACCACTAGGCAGCCTCCAATTTGAGACTTTCTTTTTTGCTTACTAACAATCCATTTATTAGTGTTACAATTTTGCATTTTCTTCCTTGTGACCTTTATTAGAGCTTTTAATACGAAAAATATAATAATCGTATTTAAGATTATTAATACCAATTCTCCCATACATAATTCCCCTTTCTAAATTAACTCTCCATGGCTTTTGCTAGCACAACGAGCTTGTTTATTGTTTTCCAGTTACGCACAGTCGCCTGTACGTCCAACTTATGAAGATTGTTGGCAAGCTTGGATTTTCGAATACTATGACGAAATAGAAGAAAGACCTCCCGTCCTTTGATTTGATACTCCTCCTTTTCACTTTTATATGACTTTAAGTATTCTATCTTTTCTTGTAAAGGGCTATGGGTCAGCAAGGAGACATATAGACTCTCTCCTTCCAACAACGATTCCGCTTCTAATATTGCATCCTCCGAAAAGGGACAATTTTCGATAATTTGTTCTAGCTCCGCAACAGTTCTCAAAATAACTATGACCGAAAATCCAAAAGTCACTTCAATCTCATGCTCAATTTTCTTACACAGAAGTTCCTCATCTTCATTTGATTTGAATAGAACATTACCGCTTTGAATATATGTTTTCACCTCACAAAATCCCATCGCTTCAAACATTTGTTTCAAATCGGCCATCTTAATTATATTTTTTCCACCTACATTAATACCTCGTAATAGTGCGATATAAATAGTCATAATGTAACCTCTCCTTTAATATAAATTCTGCAACAACAATCTACTTTGATGTATAAGAATTAAATAAATAATTAATTATCTCTAGTAGTCAATTTTATCCCAGTTACTTAAATTAATATTCGATTTCTCAAGCATCTTCGTAAATGTATCAGCAACATAATATATAAAATCCGGGTCATGTATATAAGAAATAATCTGTCCTTCTTTTCCTTTATCTGTTGGATCATAGTCAAGTATCAAATTTAGACTTCCACCTGCTAAAGCTGCAAATGGTATCCATTTCCTGTTTTTTAAATATGGTTTAATACGGCAATCTACTTCAGATATTTCTTCCTCATCATAATATTCACTCATCAACTCATCTTCATCATAAAAACCGTCTTTTTCTTCTATTATTTCTTCAATAGAAAACAAATAAAATGGTTCTATATGTTCACCCTCACAGTTTGGATATAATATATGAAAGTGATACCCACTTCCATTTTTATATTTATAAAATTCTCGAAAATCTTTTGGTAACTTGATATTATATCTTTTTTCAAGTGCATTTAACTCTTCTTCAGAAGCTCCATTAATTTTTTGATATTTTTCATATTCCTCTATTCTTTCCTCTGATACTTTTTCGCTCAAAAGTTTCTCTAAAATATCTATTTGTTTTTCTAGCATTATAAACACTCTCCTGTATAATCAGTTTTATTCTTTCCATAACCTTACTAAAATAAAGTCTTAATTGATCCTTCTCAAAGAAGACTATCTTCAAGTGCTTTTTCTAGCATTGTATTAAAGTCTCTATATATTTCTATTTGTGTGCCTGAAGGCTTATCATTTCATGATACTTTGCTAACGCATCTACTAATCATTTTATATTCTATTGTAACATATTAAGGAAATAAAGTGGTAAGATAATGGCTATCACATTGAAAGGCAAATGATGTTGAATATAAGAAAGTTGATAGGCTGTCTATAATATATATCTTATTGCTTAGATATGATAAATCTTTTAAATTAATCCTCTTTTAAACCTCAATTTTATACATAAAAAAGAAGCTTATTTCTAAACTTCTGTTTTATCTTGTTTTATTACCTCACTATATGTATTTAGTACTGAATCTAGCATTTTACTAGCTGCAACTACTTCTGGGTTTAATAAGTCTCCTTTTTCATTAATAACTTCATATAGGTGCTCTCTAACTTCATTTATTAGTTCTTCTAATTGGCTTAACTTGTTTATTTTAATCTCCTCCCTAAATGGAATATAATTAAAAATTTTAAATATATCAATATTAAAATAGAGGTAATTAAAGCACTCAATTTTTAGTATTTTAAAATAAATAAGCACTTAGATTTCTCCAAGCGCTTATTTTCTATATAATAAGGGGGACTCATTATATAGAAAAATTATTATTTTTCCCTCTAAGTTTTTATCACTTAGGGCAATTATTATTATAAATACTAGTTGTTACAACTTTGTGTCATTATTGTTAAATAATCATATACTTTTTTAACAACTTGTAAAATAATAAGCACCAGTTTTTACTCCAGTGCTTGGTCAGTGGATAATTTTCATCACACTTTTTATGTAATAATATAACAAATATGTTATGATTATCATATTAGTTATATACTAAAAATTAAGTTAAAGAGATTGAAAATATGAGTTTTAATAATATAATTGGCAGCGGAAAATCTTATACTTTTCCTATTACGTCACAATATCAACATAAGAGTAAAGATACTGAGGAGTCAAAGAAAAAGAGGCAGATTATATCTGAAAGAGAAGGAAAATATTATAACACATATGTGGTGGATGAAAAAGGACAAAAAGTTATAATAAATAAAGACATATTTTTCTTTTAGTATTATAACTATTAAATCAAATAATTATTTAAAACACCGTATTATTCAAACTGATATGCTTCCCTTGAGGTAGACAGGGTGCAGTTCAAACTGAATAATACGGTGTTTTAGAAGTCATTTAATTTTAACATTTGTAAAAATCAATAAGGTTAATGTAAGCCTCAAAAATAGCATATATATCTAGCGAATATCAATTTTTCTCTTTTTGTCGTTACCTTTATTCAATTTAGGAAAAGTAATCTTTAAAACACCATGGTTAAATGAAGCATCTATCTTACTTTCATCTACGTTATCTATATAGAAGCTTCGCTTAAATTCTCCATAATGTCTTTCACGGCTAACGTAATTTTCTTTTTTGTCTTCTAGAGATTCATCTCTTTTTGCACTAATTACTAGATAATTGTTATTAAACTCTATATCTATAGCTTCTTTTTCAATTCCAGGTAAATCTTCTTCTACAAGGTAGCTTTCATCTGTTTCTTTTAAGTCAACCTTAAAGCTTTCTCGTAAATCATTAATTGTTGAGAAGAAATCATCTCTTCTAACTAAATCATTTTTTCTAAAAGGTACCATATCAAACATTTTTAAATCCCTCCTAATTTTAATATTAAAAAGCTGTTATAACATTGTTTTTCACATTAACACATTGTTATACAATATAAAATTACGGCAATCTTTTCATTGATTTCAAAAATATGTCTACCTTAAAATCGTCGCAAAAATTGGAATTGTAGCAACGGATACTACGGTTGAAAGCAAAACTCCTTTTGTGGCAAAACCTACATCAGCATTGTACTGTTGTGAAAAAATTGTTGTACATGCAGCCACTGGCATTGCAAAACTTATAATTAATACCTTTGCTAGAAGGGAGGTATCATCAAAAATAAATCGCATGATCAGTAAAGCTATGATTGGTATTATTAACAGCTTTACAAAGGACATGACATATATGGACCCATTTCCTAGAAGTTCTTTAAATCTCAATTCTCCTACCTGAACTCCAATTATAAACATTGTAAGAGGCGTTGTTGCTGCTCCAATAATATTTACAGAATGTCCTAAGAATCCAGGTAGTTGAAAATTGCATAGAAACATTACATATCCAATTATAATGCCAATCATTCCTGGGGTTAAAAATTCTTTAAAACTTATTTTTGTTTTAACCCCTGCTGAAAGTTGAATAAGCATAATACCTACAGTAAACAACATAATGTCATTTACCATCTCTATAATAGAGGCATAGAACACTGCTTCTTTTCCATACAATGCACTAATTACAGGAATTCCCATAAAACCAGTATTGGCAAATACCAACATAAATGCAAAGATACCTCCTTGTTCCCGCTTAATTTTCAGCATTTTTACAAGAAGAAAACCTACTATAAAAGCAATTGCAAAAACCAGCAAAACAACCACAAATATGTACTGACTTCTCTTAAATATTTCCTGAGAAAACTTTACCTGCATTGCATCAATAACTAGACAAGGCCAAGTCAAATTTACTACTACTGTAGAAATACTCTTTGATTGATTAGTATCAATTAATTCTTTTTTTCGAAAAATGATTCCAGGAATTATCATAATAAAAATCATGCATAAAGAATTAATAATCTCCATGATTGCCATATTGTTTCCTCCTATTTTCTATATTATAGCTTTGCTTTCATCTATATAAAAAGCACCGCCACTAAGGTGTGCGGTGTTTCTTGTCATCTGATAGCTTTAATTGCTTTTTTGTACATCATATATATAATTCACCTTTTAATACAATTACTGCTTGTCCAATCAGTTCTACTCTGTTTCCTGTTAATATCCTCAAAACAATCTCTCCACCTCTGTCAGAAGATTGATAAGCCTTCATCTCATTTTTGTTTAGTAATTTTCCCCAATATGCTGCTAGCAATGTATGAACTGAACCTGTAACTGAATCTTCATTAACTCCTGCCCATGGATTAAAATATCTAGATATGAAGTCATATTTTTCATTTCCTTTGCAAGTAACTCCAACACCTTTTACATCCATTTCAAATTCTAAACATTTCATTTTTTCAAAGTTAGGAGTTAATTTTAATACTTCACTCTCTGTTTTTAAATGAATAACGAGTTTCTTTGTGTTTTTTCCAATTATAGCATTTTCATAATTTTCTATTCCCATTGCCTCTAAAATGTCCTTTGATAAATTAATGTTTAACCATTCATCTATTGGGAAATTAAGAGCGATTCCTTTAGTAGTCTTGTTGGCGGTAAGCCTACCACTTTTAGTTTCATATATAATTCTATCATTTTTAATGCCTATGCTGTTAAATAGTATTTCTGAAGTCGCAATTGTGGCATGACCGCATAAATCAACTTCATATTTTGGAGTAAACCACCTTAATGAAAATATATCTGTCTGATTTATGGGCTTGCCTTGAAGCGGTTGAACAAAGGCTGTTTCCGATAAATTCATTTCTTTAGCAATTAACTGCATATATTTATCTTCAATTGCCTCTTCTAAAACACATACTGCCGCTGGATTACCTTTAAAACATTCATTTGTAAATGCATCTACTTGATATATTTGTACTGCTTTCATTATTATTTTCCTCCAGTAATTAGACTTTGTTACATTCTATAAAACTCTCTGGGCAATCTCATATTTTTCTTTAATTATTTCTTTTGCTTCACAGCTTAATTTATTCCAACTTCTCTCTATCTTCTTTCTAACCCACTCTTTGCCATCATCTATATTCATTTGATGATTACAGTAAGCTAGGTAAAGTAATGATGGTATTTGATCTATATGTGCCATTGCATCTGCATCAGCAACACAAATTGCCTCTTTCGATGTCTTTTTTACTTTCACACTTCCTCTATGTGAAATAATACAGTCTTTCACTTTTTCTATTTTCTCTTCACAATAACTTAATTCTCTGAGGATTCTTTCAGCTTCTATTGAACCATGTATATGATGTTGTTCTTGTAAATCCTTATCCTTTATACCCGCATAGTCATGTAATAAGGCTGCTATTTCCACAACTTCGACATCTGCTCCTATTTTTTCTGCTAACAATTTTGAATACTTTACAACACTTAAAATATGATGTGTCCATATGCCATATCCAAAAATATTATTTTCACTCTTGCACTTTTCTTCAACCTCTTTTTCGATTGCTTTAATAATTTCCATTATATATCTCCTTGCATTAAAACTATATATTATTACTTAATATAAAAAAATTTCAAAGACCTACTTTGAAATTTCAATGTCTCATAACGTCATCTGCAGCCAATGTTTTCTGATTGAATGTAATAAATATGATTACCACTTAAATACTAACGGTAAATCAGGTCTAAAATCCCTCGATTGATTTAATGTTCCATTATCAAACTCTAACTCTATAAGATGTTCTTTCCCCTTTTCAATTGAAAAGTTCTGAAGTTGATTTACAATACAAGCAGAGTCCGATAAATCAATATCTTGATTTACATGTATTTTTACAGATGTTGCTTCTTTCAAAGGTACTTTATGTTCCATTGGTTCTCTTTTCTCAATAGAACTCTTATCCTGCCTAGTAGCAAAAGATAGATAAAAATACATTGGTTCACTTAATGGCGTATTATCAGCTACTTGGATTTTAAGAAAATCTGGCAAATAAATTGGATGATAATCCCATGATGAAAATGGTGCTATTTTATCTTTTTCCGTTGTAGGTCTAAATCCAATTCCAAATGGGCAAATCGTATTTTTAGCTAATAGGCATCGCTCAAATAATCTCATTGGCTTAGTGAGTTCACTCTGTACCTCTTCTACATTTTCTACCCACAAAAGTTCTAACATTAAGTTATGAAAATAGAATCTTCTATTTGCTGTCCCTTGTCCAGGATGGATATTTGAAGAGCCTTCTTCAAGTCCGAATTCTACTAATAAATTGCCTGCTGGTGCTTTGGTTTCTGTGCATATATAAATATGGTCAATTTCCATATGATCTTCTCCTTATTAATAAAATTAATTATAAAAAATATAAACACTTTTACTTCACAAGAATGTGCTTTGTTAGAATACATTTTCTTCTCTAGCCTTATCCAGAAATTGCAAGATCATTTCATTTAATAATCCAGGCTTTTCACCAATTAAATGTGGCCCATGTCCGCAACCTTCAATAACCCTCATTCTAGAATGAATCACTCCTTCACAAAGTTTTAGAAGGTGCTCCTCTTTTATTGAACTATCTTTTTCCCCGGAAATAAACATACTTGGTGCCTCAATTTTTCTAAGATCTTCAATAGTAAGATTAGGGTATGCCCTCCAATTATTGATACTTGTCTTTACCATTGACCTCCAATCACCTAAGTGTGCTTCATAATGATTCTGCTTAAGTAATTCAATATAGTTTTCATCCTCCTCGTTTAGTAGAATATGATATTCACAATTATCAGCATTACTTTTTATACCATCTGTTACGCAGCTTGCTGTTCCTATAGTAATAAGAGACTTAATTCGTTTATGGTATTTAATTGCAATATATAAAGCAACCCCTCCACCCATACTAAATCCTATTAAATTTACTTTGTTGATATTTAACCTATCAATAAACTCCATTATCTCATCAGCTAGCTGTGGTATTGTCCAATCTAAATTATTGCTTTTAGTTCTACCATGACCCCTTAGATCTGGAAAAATGCAGCGATATCTTGATTGTAATGCTGCAAATTGAGCTGAAAATGCTATGATACCTCTTGAAAAAGCATTATGTAAAAATATAATTGGTTCTCCTACACCAATCTCCTCATAATAAAGATTAGCATTTGATATTTCAACGTATGGCATCTTGTTGTCCTCCTTTAACTTAATGTTTGCTAACGTCTCTCATTGCCGGCATGGTAGAACCTTAAAGCAACTGCACTTAGATTCTGCCATATACATTGATGATATTTTATTATCATCCTATATATTGATTGTAAGTTATATATTAATACCTTTCTAATATTTATTACAACTTAATGATTCAAGTAATTGTTCTAATAGTTTATTTTCTATATCCTCTTTTATCTTGGCAAAATCCATCATAGCTTCCCCGGCAATTATTTATATCTTATATTAATAAATTTAATACTTCTTTTACTTTTTCTTCAAGACTTTCTATATTTAATTCTTCTATTTTTAATATTATTGAAGCAAGAATCTCTTTTTCATCTACAGATATATAAGGTAAAATATTTAGTAATATTGAATATTCATCCTCTCCCCATAGCATCATTTTAACTAATTCTTCTTTTCCAAAATATTCTCCGCTCTCTTTAACATATTTTAAATTTCTAATTACTTCTAAAAGCCCATTTTCACCATATTTACTTGCAATTATTAATACCAAATCATCTAAGTTATGCATTAAGCTCAGAAATGTTCCTTGACGATTGTTTTAAAGACTTCTTTATTAAAAGTTTATTTCTCTGTAAATTCAACACTCCTTAATCTAACTAATCTTATATTTGCATCTTATATTTGAAATGTAAAGTCATTTTTATATGATATTTTTAAAATTTACAAAGGAGAACTACTTGAGTTCTCTTCATAATATCTACATAACTTTGAATTATAATAAAAATATAATTTACAGGAGGTGTTGTAATGATAGGTCAAACTTTAGCTCAGTGCATTCATGCATGTGGTATGCATGGACAAGAATTAGCAAATTGTATTTTAATGATGTTAGGTATGAAATAGAATTCTTTAAATTCCCCCTTATAAAGGCTTGTGGTCTAAACTAATCACGAGTCTTTTTTTATTTGTCTATATATTATTCTATTTTATAAACAGTAAGTGGAGTAATTATTCTCATCTCTTCTTCTCTAGACAATTTGTCCATATCAACTGCTGCACTTAGAGAATTGCAGTATATAATTATTGTATCAATACTCTTATATTTTACTTCTTTTATTATTTCTCTAATCTTATTCGCAAGTTCAACTGGTGATAATATTTGAAACCTAGACTGTTCTTCAGGACATGAAGATACTGGATATCCCAATGCATTAATTCCTTTTGAACTAAAAAAATCTACCCCCATTTGAGTATCTACAGGAGTTCCTGCAATAACTCCTACCTTAATATTATTCATATATACCACCCTCTTATAAATTCGCTTGACTCATTAGCTGTGTTTCAAATAAATTTTGATTTAAAACTTTTATTAGTCATCATTTCATATAATCTAAAAATTTTCTATAATCACAAAGCTAAAAACTCATTTTTAAAAAATAATCTAATAAACAAATTGCTGACCAATTAATTTTTCACTTTCTTTCCAAAGCTTTTTTGCGACAGATATATCATATGACTCATCAGACGACTTAGCTTCAAACAACCCATTTTTACCTCCTTCAAAATACTTTCCGTTTATCTCCCAGTTATCTTTTTTAGCCAGTTCTATAAGATGCATCGCTCCTTCTTCTGGAGTTTGTGTTTCTTTTATCATATAAACCAATGGTACAAGAACTTTCAAAGGTAGCGGGAAATATTCTCCCTGACTTGTATGTGTCAGTCCGGGGCAAAGATTCGTTGCCACAATATCGTAGCTTTCCCATCTTCGGCACAATTCATATGTGAACATTACTTTTGCTAATGTTGCCTGCTTAGCATATTTACCATAGGAAAAGTGAATATTACCCTGTAGATCATTAAAATCAATACTCCCCTTAAAATTACCCTCGGTTAAAGAAGCTTTATGACCTCTTCCGGAAATTGTGATAACTTTTGAAGAAGTTGCCTTTTTTAGTGGTTCAAATAATAAATTTGTTAGTAGAAAATGTCCAAGATAGTTACTAAAAAATAGTCCATCAAAACCGTCTTTTGTATAGTATTTTTTCATTATTTTATCCCCAGCGCAATTAAAAAGGATATCTAATTTAGAATACTTACTTTTAAAATTTAGGACAAGTTCATGAATAGACTCTACTGAACATAAATCTGCTGGTATCCATTCTACATTATTATTAGATATATTTTTCATTTTCTCAAAGGCTTCTTTCCCACGAGTCTTATCACGGCTCACCATAATAACTTTAGCTCCCATCTGAGCTATTATTTTTGCGACTCCTTTTCCAATCCCTGAGCTAGACCCTGTAACTAAGCATACTTTGCTTTCTATATCTTCTATCAAATTTATCACGCCTTCCTTTAATTAATATTTCCGATTCAAAATATATTTTATAAATATTTATAGTCCAGTATAACTCGTAAAATGATGAATTACATTTATCGGTTAACTGATTGGATATCTGTAAATCACTGTCGTAAATATCAACTTTAGACTAAATTTTAGACTTTATAATTCTGTAAATTTTATAATACCATTTAACCAAATTATATATAATATATATTTATAATACATTAAACCCAATTATATCTATTCTGTAATATTTTTTAAAATCCTTTAAAATAAAACAATTAGCTGAGTGTTTTAGACATTACTTGAAACTTATATATTAAATATATAAATTCTAACTTTATATTTAAAAACGGTGCAGATTTTTTCTGCACCGTTTATCTAAATTTATACTAGCTAGTTTTCTTTTGCCATCCTTTAAAGCCTTTAATTAATATTGGAATTATTATAGTAAATATTGCTACATAACCCATTGTTCCATAGCCTTTTGATACTAGAGGTATTAAACCAAATAAAGCAATACACCAAGTAAATATTACATATCCTCCAGCAACAAGGATATTTCTTTTCTTTTCACCAGCTTTAACTGCTTCTTCACTGTCATTTCGTCCAAGCCAAGTTACTATTCTATTTGTTATACCATATATTAAGTTAACGCCAGTTGTAATTACTCCTAAAATTATTAGTATAGATACCAATGGAAGCATCCAACTTGAACCCACTCCATGTTTTATAACAAATAAAGCTGGTACAGCCTCTTTTAGTATACCTTCTTGATAGTATATCATAATACCTAAGGTAGCTAATAGTAGTATGGATGCATTTATTATAAATCCGTAAATTGCTGTCTTTTTAACTTCTTTTATATCTTTTAATACACTTGAATGAGCAATATATGCTCCTACACAGCATACCTGAAAACCAGCATAAACAAAGCACTGCAACAATGCATTCCAAAAACCATATTGACATGGTACTGTTCCACTTTGCATTCCTGAAATATTTTGTACTATCTTTGGCCAATAATATATTATATTTGGAATATAAATTATGAGTATTCCAATAATAATTGCTATGGCTAATATTGACGCAGCTTTTCTAACAACATCTGCTCCAAAAATAGTTAATACAAATATAAGTAAAGCTATTATTATAGTGTTTAATATATAAGGTGTACCTAGAACTGTTTGTAAAGTAGCTCCACCTGTAGCAAAGGCAACAGCTGTTGCTGTAATCAATATTAAATTGAAAATTACTTCATATAAATTTGCAAGAATCTTTTCTGCTGGCTTAAATATACCATTTGCCCAGCTTTTATAATCATAGGTTTTATGCTGTACTGCATATTTCCAAGCAAAGTAAAAAACAAAAGCCTGTATTAAGGTAGATATTATTGGAGTAAAAATTGAGTACCATCCATATTTAACATAAAAGTTAGATATCTGTATTCCAGATGCAAATCCGCCTCCAAAGTGAGTTGTAAACCAGACAAATACAACGGCGAAAAATGCAGGCATAGCCATTTTTTTACTCATAACTCCACTCCCCTATAAAATTATTCATTAATCTTCATCTATCTTTGGGAAAGTATTTGCAGCATGAGGCATAATATAAGTTTTCAAATTGCTGCCCTTTTTCTTATAGGTTAGTTTTAAAGCTTCTTCTACTGTTTTTACTACAGTTATATTCGCCTTTTTCACAAGATTTGGATCTAAATCTGATACAAATATGACATCAGACTTACTTGCGACATCACAGAATATATACGCTACATCCTTTGAAATACTATACTCACGTCTTAGTTCCTTCTCTCTTTCTAGCAGGTTGTCATAATTTAAGATCATGTTCTTAACATCTTCGTTACCGCCTAATCCCTCGCTGCACTGACTCAATATAATTATTGTTCCTCCTTCTTTTACCGCTTCCTTAGCATTCATTATTGTTTTACTTGTTTGATAAAAATTTATATCCTTTGGATATCCACCAGCAGTAGCAATTACTAAATCCGCTTTTTCACTTATATTGATACTATCTAACTTTTCAACTATATTACATCCCTCATAAAAAGCTTCAATATAGCTTCCGCTAACTGCTGAAACTATACTACCTTTTGTATCTACAATTACATTAAACATAAATGTAGGTCTTAAAAAAGCTGCTGCCTGCATCATATCTTCATGCACAGGATTCCCTTTTAATTTCCCACTTCTTACATTAGGATTTTTCCCTTCACCTAGGTTTTCATTTAAAGTAAGGGAATGATTTTTCATTATAGTTTGATAGGATGAGATACCAGGTAAAATAGTTTTTCTACTTCCTCCCCATCCTGCAAGAAAATGATAGACAATTCCTCCTGTGAGTATTATATGATCACACTCATAAGCTTTTCTATTTACTTTCACTGGAGTACCATAAGTTGTTTCCCCTAAGTATACTAAGTTATCTTCATCAAAACAGTCATGATCAATAACTTCAAATCTTTTCGCTAGTTCCTCTCCTAGAAGTTTAACGTGTTCATCTCTGCCTTGTTTTCTATGTGATCCCAAAGCACTAATAATTGTAATGTTCTTATCCTTAACTCCTCCATTATTTAACTCTTCAACTATTTTATACAAAAACTTATCTGTTTTCTGCCATGCTCTAGTTACATCAGGTATTACTAAACAAACAGTTTCTCCTGGGTTAACAAGTTCCTTAAGTCTTGGACTTCCTATTGGATTCTGTAGTGCATTTAGTGTAATTTTGTCTTCTGATTCTAGTACTGTAAAAGGTTTACTCTCTATTACTCCAAGCAGATTTTTATCTTCAATAGAAACCTTTGCTTTAGTACTTCCATAATCCAATTCAAAATTTTTCATATAAAACTCCCCTTTTGAATTTAAACTTATAAGGAAGCAATTTGGTTATTACTTCCTTATAGCTTTGTGTCTTTTAATCTACTATTGTTCCTGGATTTAATATTCCATTAGGATCAAATATCTTTTTAATACCCTTCATTATTTCTATTTCTCTTTCACTGTATTGAAGTGACATGTGTTTCTTTCTTGTTTTACCAGTGCCATGTTCTGCAGTAACGGTTCCTCCATATTTAATAGCTGCTTCATACATTTCTTCCTTTATAACCTCAAAATAAACTGGTAGTTTTCCGTTTTCTGACATTATAAAATTATGAACATTACCATCTGCAATATGTCCAACAGCTGGGGTAACAGTGTTATACTTGTTAGCTATTTTAATTAAATCATCAATAAGACTTGGAACAGAAGCTGGAGGAACTGCTATATCTAAAGCATCTGCAACATTTTCCTTAAAGGCAGTGTAAGCGTTACTTCTTATCTCTAAAATATTTCTTTGATCCTTGGTAGTTTCAGCTATTAAGCTATCAAGGGCATTATACTGATCGCATAGTTCTATAATTCTTTCACTTCTTGCATACAGATCATCCTCTGTAGCTTCATTTAATATAAATATTAAATCAACACTTCCCTTTGTCGCTGGCCATACCTTCCCAATGTGTTTTGCTGCTTCTAATGCTACAAATCTTTCCATATACTCTATAGCCAAAGGTGTTATTCCTTCCTGAAGAACCTTAGATACAACTATTGCTGCATCTTCTCTAGTATTAAAGGACACAACTAATGTACCTGTATTAGTTGTTTTTGTATATAATCTTAAAGTAGCCTTTGTTACTATACCTAAAGTTCCTTCGCTGCCTATCATCATATTTAACAAATCATATCCCATGTTATTTTTCAAAAGCTTATTTCCTAGATTAACTAATTCTCCAGTAGGAAGAACTACTTCTAACGCTTTAATATGATTTCTCATAATACCATGTCTTACAGCATTTACTCCTCCTGCATTTTCAACAACCATTCCACCAATTTGTGCTCCTTCATCTCCTGGATGAATAGGGAAGAATAGTTTTTCATGTTTATTTAATCTTTCAATTAAATTTGCAAGAGTAACTCCTGCTTCTACTGTAATCATTAAGTTTTCTTCATCTAGTTCAACTATTTTATTTAATCTCTCAAGAGATAATATTATACTTGACTGCAGTGGTATTGTACCTCCACACAATCCTGTACCACCACCTCTTGGAACAACAGGAATCAGTGCTTCATTTGCATATTTAACTATATTAGATACTTCTTCACTGGTGCTTGGCTTTACAACTACACAATCTTCACAAGCCTTTGGTCTTAATAGTGGTTCTGTTTCATCATATAAATAGCTCTGCATCTGTGATAACTCACTAACGACAAAATCTTCTCCAACTATATTTTTTAAATTATCAATTATTTCTTTTTTCAATTTATATCCCCCCATTTAATAATTAATTATTTTTAGCCTTTATTTTATTTATAAGTTGAGGAACTACTTCATATAAGTCCCCTACTATTCCATAGTCCGCAACATTAAAAATAGGTGCAGAAGGGTCTGAATTTATAGCAATTATAGTATCTGAATCCTTCATTCCTGCTAAATGCTGAGGTGCTCCGGAAATTCCACAAGCAATATAAACTTTTGGTTTTACCCTATTGCCGCTGTATCCTACCTGATGTTCTTTTGAAATAAAGCCTTCATCAACTACATTTCTGCTAGCTCCTACAACCCCTCCTAAAATCTGTGCTAGTTCTTCTAATATCCTAAAATCCTCAGCACATCTTAGTCCTTTTCCGCCTGAAACAACTACATTTGCTTCTGTAATATCAAATTCCTGACTTTTAAGCTCTCTAACTACTTCCACTAATTTATCTTCATTATAAATAGCTTCTACTTTTACTACCTTTCCTTTACGTGATGTGTCCCTTTTTGCTTCAGAAAACTCTTTATATCTTACTGTTGCCATCTGAGGATATGTTTCTGTTTTTATATGAGCCAAAATATTTTCGCTAAAGGCAGGTCTTATCTGTATTAATTTGCCATCCTCATCAACATCTAAACCAGTGCAGTCTGCTGTCAGACCAGTTTTAAGCGCAGCGGCTAAACGTGGAGCTAGAGAACGTCCAAAGCTAGTTGCACCTATTAAACATATCTCTGGCTTAACACTATTAATCAAGTTAACTAAATTTAATTTATAAACTAGTTCTTCTGGTTCATTAAATATGTCATCTTCTAAATAGAATACTTTATCTGCTCCCCTATAGATAAGTTCCTCTGTTTTTATACTGGTAGGTCCTAAGACCACTGAATATACAGGTGCTCCTAGCTTATCAGCAAGTTCCTTTCCTTTGCCCAATAACTCATAGCTTACTTTATGAATTTCTTCATTCTTTTGCTCTGCAAAAATTAAAATTCCGCTGAATTCTTTCAAGCTCATACTTACACCTCCAATACCTTTTTGTCTTCTAATGCAGTAATTATTTCCTCAAGCCCTTCATTTGTATTTTCTCTAAATAACTTGCCTTCTCTTTTAACATTTGCTGGAACTTCTATTTTCTTTACCTTCGTAGGAGAGCCTTTAAAGCCAACCTCTTCTAAAGCTAAAAACTCCTTTAACTCCTCTATACCCCATAAAGTTATTTCTGCTTTTCTTGCTTTCATCTTGCTTTTGAAGGTTGGTAATCTAGGTTCATTTATATCCTTTGTTACTGTGATTAATGCTGGAAACTGAACTTTCTTTAAATAGATTCCTCCCCACAGTTCGCATTGTGCCAGCATATTATCTTCATTTATATCTTCAATTTTTTCCACATAACTTATATGTGGTATATCCAAAAACTCTGCAATTTCTGGTCCAACCTGTCCTGTATCTCCATCAACAGTCTTTTCTCCAGCAATAATCAAATCAAATTTTCCAATTTTATTTATGGCACTAGCTAAGGTTTTTGAAGTTGCTTTAGTATCAGCACCACCAAAAGTTCTGTCGCTTAATAATATTCCTTCATGAGCTCCTCTTGCTATTGACTCCTTTAAAGCTTCATCAGCACTAGGAGGTCCCATACTTATAACTGTAACCTTTGCATCCATTTTTTCACTTATTTGCACCGCTGTTTCTAATGCATTTAAATCAAATGGATTTATTTCGGTGCCAGCAGATTTTCTATCGACTACACCTTTTTCTCTGTCAAATTTAACTCGTTCCATATCTGGTACTTGTTTTATTAATACAATGATATTCATGTTTTTCAACTCACCCTTTCATAATATTAATAAATAAGCTATTTATAGCTATCTATGAAAAGCATTTAATGTAACCTATTTACTATTTATATATTTTTTAAGTACAGATTTTATTACAAATAGCAAAACTAAAGAGACAGCTCATAATTTTGTATTCAATATACAAAAGTTGTGAACCGTCCCCTAGCACCCAAGATGCAGCTTACAGCGTTGTATTAAATCATTATGAAAATAAAGTTAGCTTTACATATTATAAAAACTTTAAATTTAAGTTAAAATTAAATGAACCATTTGGTAGATATATGCATCTAATTAGTGTAAGGCAAAAAGGTAGCGCTACAATTTGCAAAGAAAGGTAGGAAATCAATTGAATAAAGATGCATTTGTAGATAAAGTTCTTGAGGTTGAATCTACTTTATATCATGTATCTAAATCAATCTTGATTCATGATGAAGATTGTGAGGATGCAGTTCAGGCGGCAATTTTAAAAGCTTATGATAAATTAGGTACACTAAAGAAAGAACAATATTTTAAAACATGGTTGGTTAGAATCCTTATAAATGAATGTTATAGTTTGAAGCGTAAAGAATGTTCAAAGGTATCTTATGAAGAATACTTTGAATTTGCCAAAGCTGATGATAAAAAGGATTATAGCGAATTATATTTGGCTATTCAGAAATTACCAGAGCGTATTCGTATTACAATTGTTCTCTATTATGTAGAGGGATATTCGGTAGAAGAAATTAAACAGATTTTAAGAATACCTGCAGGAACTGTAAAAAGTAGATTAGCAAAAGGACGAAAACTATTAAAAATAAAGTTAGAGCATATGGAGGCAACTTATGGATAATTATAATTGGAGTAATACCTTTCCAGATATACCTAAAAGTTTTAAAAATAAGGTAAGTGCAACATTAAACAGCTTACCGGACCAAAAGGAGAATGGTGAAATGGAAAATAGAAAAATATATAAAAAGGGATCATTTAAGAAAAGAATTATGATTGCACTAGTAGCTGCTATGGTAATAGGAACAACTGCATTTGCCGCAGGAAAAGTATTCTTTATAACTTCACACGGAAGTAATATACCAACTTATACTACTATGCCTACAGTAGAACAAGTAAAGGGTGATTTTGGATTTAATCCTAAATTAGTTAAGGAATTTGACAACGGATATACCTTTGCAAGTGGATATACTACAAATAATGAAGGGGTTGATATGAAAGGTAATTCTGTAGGAAAAACAAAATCACTTGATTTTACTTATAAAAAAGGGAATGATAAATTAAGCCTTTCTATGGAAAATGGAAGGTTGGGTGAAAAATCAGAGAAAGCGACTGTTATTAATACTTATAACGGTATAGATTTATATTGTCATTCATATGCTAACAAGCTTGTGCCAGCAGATTATAAAATGACAGAACAAGATAAGCAGGACGAATCGTCTGGTAAATATGTATTTAGTTATGGATCTGACAAGGAAAAAATCTCTAAAATTCAATATTTAAATTGGATGCAAGATGGAATTAACTATACTTTCTTAGCAATGGATTCTGATATATCACAAGATGAATTAGTAAAAATGGCACAGAAGGTTATAGATACCAAATAAAAAAACAAATAAATTAATTAAATATCGTATTATTCAGAAATAATACGGTATTTAATTAACTGTTCATTTTTTCTTTAACTTTTTCTTAATTTTTATCATTTCTATTAATTCATTTATGTATTTTTCTTCTTCAATCCTTATCAATAACCATTTTCCATCATGATATTGCTTAGTCTCATTAAAAATTACATTCATATAATTACTAAATTCATTTTTTCTATTTTCAAATTGTTCAATTTCTCTTTTTCCATACACAAGAACACAAGAAAAACAATTTTTTTCTGGAAATAGTGATAATAGCGTTCTTCCACTTCTCCTAAACCTTATTAACACTCTATAGTTTTTCCACCATAGCATATTTCTTTGTTAAAATCATAATTTTCCTCAATAAAGGTAATTATTTTATCAAAATTTTTTATTGCAGTATTACCAATGAAACCTCTTATTTCATCATAAGTCGGCAATGGCTCTTTATTATGCATTCTTTCATAATCCATTTTCATATTGACCTCCTTTTCTGCTTATAATAAATTCCTTTCATATAGCTTTTAAGTGTTTTCGGCGTGTCAGAGCCTTAGCTAACTTCTAGCTTAGACACTTTCATGTTGGAAGCACAATGTTAGTCCAAATCAGGATTTGTTGATTTTATTGCTTCAATAAAAAAATACCTAGGAATGTGACTCAAGCTTACTGGAAACACCTTATATCTCCAACGTCCATAATTTGCATTCTCCTCGCCAGGCTGCGTTAATTTAATCTTCCAACCAAATTGCTTAAAAAAATCATTATAATTATCAATTCCAAAGTACCAACCTCTTCCTTCCTTATGCATTTGCGTAATCCAAGATTGCATAAAGTTGGATTCTAAGAAAGCTAAATTAATCACATCACATAAAATTTTACTTTCATTTGCTGATAACTCTGTAATCTCAACCATAAGTATTTCAACAGCCAATTTATCATAAAATAATACATCTTCCCTTAAACTTTCTTTTCCACGAATAAATGACGTCCCAATTGCTGTATTTCCTAATGCATTTAATCTATTAAAATCTATCATAGGTATATCTCAATTCTTTCCTTTCCACTACCCAAATTGTTTCTTTTTAAAGATATTGCACCGATTTCTCCTGTCCTCTTTAAATGTGTTCCTCCACAGGGAACTTTTGCAAATTCTTCTATATACCAATATCTTTTTTCATTTTCTTCATCATCAAAAGCACTTATTATATCGAAGTTTGAGTTTATAATATTATTTGCTTTATTCATAAGTTCCGAGAAAATTTCTGATATATTTCCGTTCCAAAAGAAGTCTATCCTTGCCTTATCTACAGTTATGTTTGCTCCAATTTTTTCAGGATGGTTGTAGTGCTGATAAACTAATTCTAAAATGATTTCTGCCGCAAAATGTAATTTCATTAATCTATATCTTTTTTCCCAATCAATTGTAACCATAACATTTTGATTAAATATCAAATTATGACTTTGTTCAATAGTATAAAAAATTTCTTTTCCTTCCTTTTTTGCTTCAATTATATTAAACCCACCTATTATTCCTGAATCAGATTGTTGTCCCCCTGAGAAGGCAAATGCTATTGTCTGGTCAAGAGTAATAATATTGTTATTAACACTAGTTATCTTTGCTTCAATTTCAGTTAAATAAGGATTTTCCCAGAATAATTTCTTAACACTCACTGTAAAACCTCTTTTCTAAATGTACTTTAGTTTATAATTCTCTATATAATACATTAAATCCTAATTATATCTATTCTTTAATATTCCATAAAGTACTTTAAAACAATTAGCTGCTTAGTTTAGACATTGCTTAGAACTTATATGTTAAATATATAAATCCTAACTTTATATTTAAAAAAAGTGCAGATTTTTTCCAACGGCTTCCGTTTTGAAGTGCAAAATACTAAAATAAATGACCATTTTTCATCATGCTTTTAGTCTTTATTATAAATTTATCTTTTTCTCTTCAATATTTAAAGAAATTCCTCCAACCTTCACTTCATTAATTTTTTGATTATGAATTATTAAACTACTTAAAACCTCTGAAGGTTTTTTCATAGAATATCCCTGTTCAAAGACCAAATTTTCTGCATTCTTCCCCAAAATAAATCCATATTTATATAAATAGCAACTTAATGCCCCATTAGATGTTCCAGTTGCAGCCTCTTCAGGAATACCATATAAAGGTGCAAAGTTTCTACAATGGGCAGTTGAATCATATTCCGTTTCCAATGTAAAAAGATGATATCCAATAACATCTTGTTTTTTACTAACATATGAAATCTTATCAAAATCAGGTTTTATTTTATATAATGTCTCCAATGATTTAATTGGAATTAAAATATCCCTTAATCCTGTAGATACGATTTGAATCGGAAGCTCATTCATAATATCATCTTCATTAATATTCAATGTGTTAGCTATCTCTTTTTTATCCAGTATTTCATAAAATTCAGGATTACGCTGGTTCATATAAATTACATTATCATTCCTGCATTCTACATTTAAAATACCAGCTCTTGTTTCTTGCGTATACTCTCCTACTTGTATAATACCTTTATTAGCCAATAAATAGAAAGTTGCTATAGTAGCATGCCCACATAAATCCACTTCTTCGTTAGGAGTGAAAAAAGCAACCTTAAAATCAGCTTTATTTGATTTCTTAACAAATGCTGTTTCCGAAAAACCAACTTTTGCTGCGATTTTTTGCATATCATGTGCTGATAAAAAGTCTGCATCTAAAACTACCCCTGCTGGATTTCCACCATTGTCCGTTTTTGCAAAAGCATTTAATGTATAAACTTTTATTTCCATTTACTCTTCTCCTCTTAAATAAACTTAAATAATTTTTATTACATTTGTTTGTTAAAACTGTGAATCACTAAGGTGCAGATTTTTTCTGCACCCTTTTTATAACAATATATAATTCATTTCTGAAGATACCCAAGTTATAGCTTTTTCAAGCACTTAATATCTGTTCTTTAAAATAGTATCCATCTATTTTATCCCTTAAAGTTTCAATCCCCTGTTCCGCTAAGTTCATAAAATCAAGCACTTTTTCACTCCAACCAGATATTATGTTTACATTATCACCGGAGAATTGCTGTGTTCCATAGCCCTGCATATCTATAGCATGTACCCAAACTTTTGGATTTATCAACCTCTTATATTCCTCTACATATCTTTGACATACTGTTCCATATCCTCTGTTTATTTCATTGTCTGATAGTATTATTATTCTATCTACAAATATTTTCTTTTTAAACAGATATTTTAAAGGCAACGAAATATCTGTTCCTCCTCCATTAACCTTTATCGAATTAGCATTAGCAATTATTCCATTTTGAGTTGACAAGTTGTTCATATAAAGTCTTGTATCAAAGGTTGTAGTTATTGTTTCTTCACATATATAATTAGCTATAGACATTAATATCACTGCAATTTCTGCACAGGTCATTTCACTTCTTCTGCTTATTGGCATATTCATCGATCCAGATACGTCCGCTGATATTAGAGTTTTACCTGAAAGTTTACTTATATTTTTTGTAGAATGCTTTATAGCAGTTTCTAATGAATCGAATACCTTTGAAGTGCCTATACCTTCATTTTTCAAGGTTTTATAAGCAGAATAATATCTAAATGGCAGTTGCTTATTATTTAAAACTTTCTGTTCATTAGATAAAAATTCGTATACTTTATTTATGTTGTTGACATCAGATTTAATTATATTTCTTAAGTTACGCATCATAGCCATATAACCAAGCTTATTGTTTTGAATTAATTCTTCCCAAACCTCTTTTTTATTACCCCTAGCTGAAAGCTGAGTTTCCCAAGTTATAGGAGTTTGAAGCTTATCTTCTAATAGTCTCTTGAACATATCATTTTGCTCATTAGTTTTAGCTTTTGGATGTGTTAAACAAAGTATATCCTTAAGCCTTATTTCATTTTTACGATTATACTTTGCCAATTGATATTCATCAAAGCCAAGAATTACATCTGCAATTCCCTTTTTAATAGAATTAGGGATTGGCTTTCCATAGGAATTTACATAATATGATAGTATTTCTGTCATATCGTCTACTCTAAGAGCTGTCATGCCAACGGCCTTTCTTACATAGTTCTTTCCCATATTTGATCTGGCCAATTCACCAATTAAAGCATGAGATATAGATCGTAAATTTATTTCCTTTCTTGCATAAATGCACAGATTTGCAACAAACTTTGGGTCTACTTCAATAACCCTTTTAGCGGTTTCTATAATATCTTGCGAATTATCTCCATAATACTTATCTTCATTAAACATGCTAGTTAATACTTGAGAAAGGAGCTTATCTTTATCCTTCATTTTATAGGCTTCATGCCCTGATATATTTGTTGTTTTTATATTATTTTTAACGTTGAACTTAGACATTATAGCCCTCCTCTATTTCTTATGAAAGCTTATTATAAGATATAAAATAGGGAGAAAAGCTATTTGAGTATATAGTGCTCTACCAACTGAGCTATTCATTCTCAAAGAGAATGAAATCGGAATCGAACCGACGACACCTTTCATACTAATCGAAGTAACTCAAATATACACTGCCCTATTTTATTGATTTAAGGAGGAAATTCGAAAAGAGGTCTTTATTATACCAAAATAGAAGTAACTCTTTTCTGCACTACCCTTAACCTTACATTTACAGTATAGGATATTTATATGATGAGTTACAGACAAAAAGTTTGCAATAATAATTAGTTAGAAAATTTTCATGCTATTGTTTAAGAGCATTTTCTACTGCTTTCATGAATGCCTTGCTAGTAGTAGTGGCTCCAGTAACAGCATCTACATCTGCCCTTTGCTCTCTAATTATTTTCTTGAATACTCCTTCTGCATAGGTTACATATACGCTTTTGCGATTCTCTACCCCTTTAATATCAATAATTCTATGGTTTTTAACCTCTACTTTTACTTTATACACGTAACTGCCAACTTTTGCTTCACCTTGATATACTCCATCATTAATTTTTGTGAGGTTTACACTTCCTATAGGCATATTCCTAATTTTGTTTAAACTAATAGTATTTGAAATCATAAATCCAACACCAATTATAATTAAAGGCAATATAACCATTATAATAGTTTTCTGTCTTACCTGCCCTTTTACTTTTCTTTCTCCCCAAGGTTTAAAAACAGAAATGAAGATAATCAATACCATTCCTATCACTTCAATAATTGCAGATACTAATGCTTTGTTTTGAAATTCTAAATACTCACTTTTCATAATAGAATTGTTCAAACCTGCATCTGATATAGACGCCATTCCACTAACCGCAGGACCAAATCCACTCCAAGTAATTATAAACATAACCAGCACAAGCAACCACTTTAACATTATCCACTTATACTTAATGAATTCCCATTTCGTAAATATTCCATATATAAATGCAGTTATTATTAAAATTAAAAATGCATAATTTACTCCCCAGGTAAATATCTTAAGTATTCCTAAATCTACTGGAAAAGTATTTCCCTCAAAACGCCCAGTCTGTTTTAACAAAAGAAGGCTTAAGATTGAAATCAGCCCTCCAAATACGCTTGCAACCAAAAGAAGGTGTGCTGCCTTTAATAATTTTTGATGATTGCTATTTAAAACCCAATTTCTACCCATTTCCCCGCTCCCCTTTCATTTTTATTGAGTTCTTATGCTTATATTTTTATCTTTGATAAACTATTTAAATAAATTAATAACTCCAAACAAATGATAGGAATTTATAATTTCAAATGATTTCTTAATATCTTCAGGCGACTTTGACTCCTTTAAGATATGCATCATCATTTCAATCAGTTTTTCATATATCATTTTAATAATGCCATAGTTCATAGAATCATGAATAATCTCATTACTTTTCTTTGAATAATGTTCCTTAACATTTTCTATCATATAACTTATAACTTCATCCTTTATCCCTTCATATCTTGTACCTTCACTTCCATTAATCATTACTAAAACTTGTTCTCTGTTTAAGATCATATATTCAATAAACTCTTCATTGATAAGATGAAACTTACTGATTGATTCTCTTCCATTTAATTCCTTGTTCTTCGCCAATATAACTTTATTAATTAAAATACTTTTCAATTTTTCCAATACACTCTCGGGAGCTACTGAATAAAAGATTTCTTCTTTACTCTTATAATAGCGATATATATTTCCAACTGAAACCTTTGCTTCTACTGAAATATTAGAAATTTTTGTATTTTCATATCCTTTTTCTCCAAAGATTTTTAAGGCGGCAGAATCAATTTTTTCTTTGATATTATCTTTTTTATACTGAACCATATTTACTCCTTTTATAAAAGCGAATTAATTATTCTCTTTTAATTATATTATACTCCTTATTTTCCCAATTGTCTATGTAAAGTACACTAACAAGGATTTAAGTCTATTAATATCATGTAAATTTGAATAAAAGAACAGCTTGGATATAGAAGCTTTCTTCTCTTCCAAGCTGTTTAACACACAAATCTATATTATTTTTATAATTACAAAATCCTACGGCTATTCTCCAGCTTTAAAGTTATAAATTGGTTTAATAACTTTTATTATTTCTACTGTATCTTCAATATTATTGATTATTTCTTCCATGGGCTTATATGCCATAGGCGCTTCATCAATAGTTGCCTGATTTACTGATGTAGTATAAATACCTTCCATGGATCTTTTGTACTCCTCAATGCTTACACTTTCCTTTGCTTTACTTCTACTCATTAAGCGGCCTGCACCGTGTGGAGCAGAATAATTCCAGTCAGGATTACCCTTTCCAACAGCTAATATGCTTCCATCCCTCATGTTTAATGGGATTAGCACTAATTCCCCATCATAAGCAGAAATACTTCCCTTTCGAATTATGTTATCCTTAAAGTTTATATAGTTGTGAATTGTATGGAAATGTTTAAAGTCTTCCAATTTTTTATTGAACAGCTTTTGCAATATTATATTAGCCATTGTTTCCCTATTTAAATTAGCATACTCTTGACAAATACTCATATCCTTTAAATACTTTTCTTTATAACTTCCTGTTAAAAAGCATAAATCCTTTGGATAACTAGGCAGTAACTTGTCATATTTCTCTTTTAAAGACTTTAAAGCAGATTGAATTTGATGCCTCTTACCTTCTCTCTTATACTCACTTATAATATTTTCTCTTTGAATATAATAATCTTCTTTTCCAGCACATAAATCCACTGCAAGATTCTGATAGTACTCAGCTACTTGCTTACCTAGATTCCTGCTGCCTGAATGAATAACTAAATATGCATTTTTCTTCTCATCAATATCTATTTCAATAAAATGATTTCCTCCACCTAAAGTTCCTATACTTCTTTCAATTCTTTTTGTATCTTTTAACTCTCTATAGCAATGCAATTCTTGAAGCTCTGAAAACTTAATCATTCTTCCTTCATGGACATTCATGCCTGAAGGTACATATTTACGAGTGATTTCGTCTAAACTTTGTAGGTCTATTGCAATTTTCCCCAATTCTACAGTAAGCATCCCACAGCCTATATCAACACCTACTATATTAGGTATAACCTTATCTCCTAAGTTTGCAGTAAAACCTATTACGCACCCCTTGCCAGCATGAGTATCAGGCATTATTGCAATCTTACTATCCTTACAAAATTCCTGATTACATAATTCAACTACCTGTGAAATAACTTCCGGCTCTAACTTATCTGTATATACCTTTGCACTGTTATATTTTCCTTTTAATTCTATCAAATTATTCTCCCCCATTCCTACTTTGCTGCAATCATTGAGTTCAATTGCTCGTCTTATTCTTTTAATCACCTCATCTATAATCCTTTGAGGGGATAGGACCTTTACATAAGGACCAAGTGTTAATATTTTTCTTATTATTTCTTCTTCCTCAAATACATAATAAAAGAGTTTTATTTCATACCTATCCTCTTCAAGACACCTTGAGGATCTTTCCATTCCTGAAAAACTCATGAAACATCTTTCCATTGCCATCTTTTTATCGGTAACCTCAAGTATTATAGGCTCTTCTGAATATCTATTCTTATGAAGAAGCTCAATTGCAACTTCTCTATCTATAGAAAGTTTTTCTTTTTCTATTATTTCTATATTGCTCATAGTGTAGAGATTTGCCATTATAGGCCTGTTATCATTCAATGAATACATTGAAACTCTGAATCTGTCATCTTTAAGAGAGCACTCCAATCTTACAGGAAGAGATTCCATGTCACAGTATTTATTTCCTAGTCTATCAGTATTGCAATACCTTATTGACTTCTCTTCTAGTATAGCCTTCAGCAGCACTTTAAAATTAGTTTCATATTGGTCTGAGTCTAAAAGCTCGGGTAATTTTGATTTATTGGTTGTTTCAATAAACTCACTTAATGAAGGACTATCAATATCCTTTAGCTCCTCTTTAAGTTTAGCTATTGTATTCTCCCTTAATATTAGTTTTAGCAAAGGTTCATCAAGAAGGGACTTAAGCCAAGCCTTTTCTATATTTGTGAATCTAACTGGTATAGCTATTTTATTGCTATCTTCAACTTTAGGATAAAATAGACCATTTTCTTCTTTAAGCAAATTATAGTTTTCATAATCCTCGTACTCGTTGAGAAGCAGCCCCTCAAAAGTCTTGTTATCTTTTCCTATAATTTTCTCTTCAAAATCTTCGTCATCTATTAACTTAATGATGTCTTTTTTAGAAAGACCATCTTTACATTCATTAAGCACTCTAAATACTATGTGAAAATATCTATTTTTTACTTCATCAAAGAGTTCCATAGTTTTCAAGCATCTCCCTCCAGTCTTCTGCTAATCTTTTTGCAAGGTGTCTTCCTTGGATAACCTTCATGTAGCCTGAATAGCTTCTTATCCATGGCACCATCTCTCCACTGTCATTAACTCTCATAGTTAAATGGTAGCAGCCCTCTTCTATTCTCTCAATAATGCCTTCCTGAACCTCGCTTTGAATTTTGTCTATAATATATTTTTCCTTAGACTCATCAATAATAATTTCGATTTTTACACTTTCAGTTTTTTTCCCTTGACCTAGTGGTACACTAGACCAGCTATACTTCATATCTCTTTCATATAATTCTTTAAGACCTTCAGCTTCATAGGTGCTATTATAGACTTCAATATCTTCAATTCTATCTAATCTTGATATTACACATCTATTACGGTTGTCATAAGAAACTAAGTAAAATCTTCCACATTGAATATCATAACGTACCTTAAAAGGCCTCAGAGTTTCTTTAGGATTATCTATACTTCTATTTGGAGGTAATTTATAATTAAGTCTTATACATTTTCTCTCCTGCATAGCATTTAATAACTTCCATAAAATTTCTTCCTCTATAACAGGATGAAAGTGAAGGTTTCTGTATTGAAAATAATCTCCAAAATCAATCTTTATTTTTCTTTCGTAGAGTATATAATCTTTTAAATTGTCTTCACAATAATAACCTGCTGATACAGGGAATAACATATTTTTAAACAGAGAAACGGCCGTAAGAAGTTCAATCACCTCTTGATCATCAAGCACTTCAAATATGTCTTTAGATATACTATAATGCTTTGTTCTTTTTACCGTTTCACAGTCCAAAATCCCTAAACTTGTACACATTTCATTAAGTTTTCTTTCAATTGTCTTACTGCTTATGTTGTCATAAGATACTAATCCTTCTCCTATTAAAGCATCTTCTATCTCACGAAAGCAGCATGGTTTTCCCTGAGCATATAGAGTCCCCAAAAGACAGAAATATAATATTAAGTCTGTACGAGTAAAGCTTTTTGTCATATATGTTTTTACCAAAAAATTTTCTGTGTTTCTTATAGAATCATATGTTAAAGCTAGAAGCTTGTATCTTCCGTCCCTATCAATTCTTATGTACTCTTCTTCTATGTACTGTTGTATTCTTCTAATTTCATAGCTTATTTTTCTTGAACTAATTTTTCTTTTTCCCTCTAATTCTTCTCTAGAAAAACATCCATAAAGAAATACATCTCTAAGTATTGTCCGTATTATATTATAATGCTTTATAAAATCACTAAACATTTAATATTCTCCCTCAATGGCGATTTGTATTCATTTTAACACAATCTAACTATGGTAAAAGTATAAATTATATGTGTAATATTTTACAGACAAAAAGGTTGCCATTTACCAAAAACGTATATGCTTGTAAAATTTACTAGCTATTAAATATTTATAAAATAGCAATACTAAATTAAGTGCAACTTATAATAACATCATCATTATAAATATTTTTTATTAAACCATATCTTATAAATTGCATTGGAGGATAAGAAATTGAAAAACAAATTGAAACTTTTTATGTCTTTTATAAGTATATTCTTTATAATTTTATGCTTTAACGAAAATATAAAAAGTATGGAAATGCAAAATACTACAAAACCAATTGTGGATTTAGCAACCTATCAAAAGGACCTAAATCAAGGAAAAAAAGTTATATATTTAACCTTTGATGATGGACCTAGTATTGTAACAAATAAAATATTAGATATTTTAAAAGAAAATAATGTCAATGCTACTTTTTTTCTCATTGGCAATCAAATAGATGGTTTAGAAGATACGGTAAAAAGAATTCATAGTGAAGGACATAGTATTGGGTTACACTCTTACACACATAAATTTAAACTTATCTATTCAAATAAAAATACATTTATAAAAGAAATGGTACAGTGTCGTGAAAAAATAAATGAAGTAGCTGGGATTTCTCCTAATATAATCAGATTTCCTGGCGGCAGCCGAAAGCATCTTACTGAATCCTATCTTAATAAACTTCATAGTTGTAACTTTAAAATATATGATTGGAATATGGAGACTATAGATGGAGTAAAGCCCAAAACCCCTCCTGATAGATTATATAGGCAAGCAACAAAGAATAGCGAAGAATTGTCCAGTATAATATTACTTATGCATTGTGATTATATGCATAAGAATACCTGTAAAGCATTGCCTAAAATAATCAGCTATTATAAAGATAAAGGCTATGAATTTAAACCAATTACAGAAGATACTCCAGAACTTTATTTTCCAATAACAAAAAAGACATCTAACTTCTTTGATTTTATATTTTCATCTAAGGATTGTATTGAATAAGAAAAACGTAGATCGAAGCAGATTTCTCTACTTTAATCTACGTTTTTAAAAATATTTTACATAATTTATTTTTATGCTTACAAAACTAATTCATACAGTTTAAACCAAACTAAGTCTGGAATATTTAAGCCTAAATCAACAGTTCCCACATATTTGTACTTACACTTTTCGTACAATGATATTGCAGGTGCATTATGGATAGAGACATCTAGCCGAATTGCTTTCATTCCTTGTTCAAGGCTATATTTTTTTGCAAAGTCCATTAATTTTTTACCAACACCACTCTTCATATACTTTGGATGAACAACAAGCGTATGTATTACGATAATGTCTTTATAGTCTGCCTCAATCCCCCAAGTTACTTGAGAGTATGCAGCTTCTGGTTTATGATTTAGTATTATAGAACCTGCTATTTCATCATTCATTTTTAATACAAATAAATTATTATCTTGAATTCCAGTAACAGCAGTTTCTCTAATTGGATATATTCCTTTTGCCCAACCTGGATAATTTATGCTTGATTCTAAATAATCATTTAAATCATCATATAAATTTTCCAGCTCATCTACATCATTTACTGTTCCCTTTTCTATAACATAATCCTTATTATCTGGCGTTTCCACTGTTGTATCGAATTCCTGAACTCTATCTATCGATATCCCCCTTCCTACTATATAAATAAAATCCTCATAGCATTATTAGTTTAACTGTTATCTCTATTCTTTATCTATACTTTAGCCTCAGCATCAGCTCTTCTTAAATTATTCTTCTAATTCAATATATATTCTTTTATTGATTTTTCCTTTACTTTTATAGTCTGCTATTTTTATTTTCCCAACTTCTTCAGTATTTTTTACATGAGTTCCTCCATCTGCTTGAAGATCTAAGCCTTCAATCTCAACAGTTCGTATCTCTTTAATACCTTCTGGAAGAAGATTTATTTTTGTCCTTATTAAATCAGGAATTTTGAAAGCCTCTTCTCTTTCAAGAGTATTTACGCTAATATTTCTTGCAGATTTTACTTCTTCATTGATTTTTATTTCTATTTCATCAACTAATTCCTTGTCAAAATTTTCAAACTCGAAATCCAGTCTACCTTTGAGACAATCCATATCTCCACCAGTTACTTGAGCTTTATAGTCCCTCCATACAACACCGCATAAAATATGCATAGCAGTATGAGTTCTCATTAGCTTATATCTATGCTCCCAGTCTAATTTTCCAGTACAAATTTCATCAACTTTAGGAAGATCACCATCAATATAATGATATATATCAGAGCCTTTTTTCTTAACTTTTTTAACAATATATTTATTTGTAGCTGTTTCTAATACTCCATTATCGCAAGGCTGACCTCCTCCCCCTGGATAAAATGCTGTTCTATCCAAAACAACGGCATTTTCCTCCATATCTACTTTAATGACTTTGCAATCAAAACTTTTTACATAACTGTCTTTTTGGAATATTAATTCACTCATTTTTGTTCCTCCTTAAAATTTATAATAATATAGCTTATCAGTTATTGTCTGTCCGCTTAGTTTTGAACTCAGAAAAATATAAAAGATAGATTCTGTATATTTATTATTTCTATTATATTACTTTTTTTGCTAAATTGGATAAAAGTTTACAACCATTGCCTTAAGAGTAGTTTTTCCGCAACTTTTATAGGTATGAGAAGTTGCTGACAAAAAGCAAATAGAATCTTCTCTTTTCAATAAATAGTCCTGGTTGTTTGTTGTTAATACAAGTTCCCCTTCAAGAACAGTGATGTACTCCTGTGACTTTTCGGAATGACCAACAGAAGTATAGGTTGCACCTGAATCCAATTCAAGTAAAAATAATTCAAAATTTCTATGTGGTGTATTTCCATAGTAGCAATAAACACGATATGTTCCATCTTCACTAGTTTGTTCTTTAGCTTCTGACTTTTTAATTACAAAAGTGTCATTTTCATGCTTATCAATCAGTACGGTATATGGAACATTTAAGCCTTTCGCAATTTTCCAAATGGTATTGATTGTCGGATTTGTATCGCCCTTTTCAATCTGAGAAAGCATTACTTTACTTACTTCAGACAATTCTGCTAATTGTCCTAAACTTAAATTTCTTTCTAATCTCAATCGCTTAAGATTTTCTGCAATCACTGGATTCAGATTCATATGTAAAACCTCCTGTTAGTAGCTAAATATTAAAACGCATTTGTAAACTATATTTTACGATTGTTAAACATATTATACACAAACATAATTATAATTACAAGTATTATTGTGAGAAAATAAAGTAGCTATTTACTTAACATGTTTACGACATAAAACACATTAAATAGATAGCCTTAAAGAACTTACTTATAATTAAAAGCTATATAATCTTTTTCATAAAATATCTCTTATGTCCCTGTGGACACTCATCTAATATTCCAAAGATCTCATATCCATGTTTAATATAAAAATCTTTTGCTTGAAAATCAAAGGTATCTAAATGAATTAAATGACACCCTTTGTCCTTAGCTATTTTTTCAACTTCTTTTAAGAGTCTTGAACCTAATCCATCTTTTCTATATTCTTCTTTAATCCATAAAACATCTATATATACACAATTCCAACAATACATCTTACTAAGTATTCCTGCAATAATTTCTCCATTTGTATTTTCGATAACTCTATTGATCCATAAAACAGAAACTTGTTGTTTAAGAGGAACTTTGGATAAATTGTATTCAACTATTCTATCCACAATTAAATCTACATCCTCACTATTTCCTTCTCTTATAATATAATCTTTCATATTTACCTCCTATTTCTTTATAAGATGATTAATAAAATTTCTTAATTTACTATGCTTAATTAGATGATTGTTGAGGTTTATACTTTTTGAAAATAATCAAAATCTCTGTTGACCTTAGGTCAGACCTAAGGTGTATATTGTCTTTATAATAAGTTTCATTAGAAATTAATATAATTTCGGGAGGTTTTTATGGAAAATAATTCTGTTAACTATTCAAATTCAAAACGTATTTTTTATCTAGATTTTGCTAGAGGACTAGCTGTCTTTTTTATGATTATGCAGCATGCTATGATCATGCATGAAAGAACAGCTGGAGAGGGTAATACTCTTTTAGGTAATATCTTTATTTGCTTAGGGACAGCACCTGCTGCACCCGTGTTCATTCTTATTATGGGTATTTTCTTTATGCAATCAAAAAAGAGTATAAAAGAAAATGTAATACGCGGTTGTAAATTATTTGTCTTTGGATATGTTCTCAATTTAATAAGATTTACCTTTCCTTTACTTTTAGCTGGAGGTTCTTATAATCCTGGACAAAGTCCTATATCTCTATTATTTTTAGTAGATATTTTTCAATTAGCAGGATTATCACTTATATTTTTCTCTGCTTTTAAAAAATATGCCGATAACTTATATATACTGCCAACAGTAATCCTAATCATATTGCTCGTATCGCCATATTTATGGGGATTACAAGGTCGTATTTTCATTTTTGATCCACTATGGGGTGCTGGTAAAAATACTGATTTTCCACTATTTCCATGGGCAGTATATTTTCTTTTAGGTATGTATTTAAGCAAACACCTTCAAAATCAAGTCTTAGAAAAACAGATAAAGAAAAAGCTAATTTTAGGTAGTTTATTTTTAGGCACAATAGGCATTGCAACAACTTCATTCTTCCCTATAGGTGATTACTATAGAAGTGGGTTAAGTATTCATTTCTTAATGGTGAGCTTTATATTTTTATGGTTACCACTATCTGATTATCTTGTTACAAAGCTAAGGAAAAAAGGATTTGACAAACTCTTAAATGCAATTTATTTCTGGAGTAAAAATGTTACAGGAGTTTACATCATTCAATGGATAATATTTGGATGGAGTATTTTGCTCTTAGGTGCAAATCAAATGACAGATTATGTGGCTATGATCATTGGCTTCATTGTATTACTCATCACTCATTTTTCACTAAAGTACACGAAGTTAAAATATTTTTTACCAAAGCTGTAGCTTAAGGCTACAGCTCTAAATTTAAACTATTCTTTTCAATAAGCATTTGAAGTTCATAATATATCCCATTGTTATAAAAAATCGAAATCATGGAATTTTCTATAACAACGAGATTACCTTTAATATTTATATTATTCACTTTTGCATATTCAAAAAATTTATTAATTTGTTTTTCAAACTCCTCATCATTCTCCGCAAGGAACTCATAACATAGATACTCTCCTGCAACTAGTTTATGGCTAGTACCAGAATTTTTCTCATCCTCTCCTATACACATATACACATTGGTATTGTCATAGAGATTGATGATATCAGTTTCATATAGACTTAATGTTTTGCTAGATTCACTCATAATGTCATAGAATTGCTTGGCTGAAAATGGTGCTTGACAATTCATTTTGAAGATTTGTTTAAGATTACGTTCTTCAATATCTTTTATAATATATTTATCCTTTGAAATATCAATCATATTTATTTTTTCAATTATACTCATAGTAAAATCTCTTAATGCTATAAGATTGTTTATCTGTTCATTGATACAATCTACAGAAGTATTTAATAACTGCGTATAATCCTCAACTGCATAATTATTAAAACACATCTTAATACTGTTAACGGGAAGGTTAAACTTTCTTAAAAGCAGTATGTGGGCCAGTTTATAGATCTCATTTAAACCATATAGTCTGTACCCATTTTCATCAATCCTATAAGGTAGAAGAACCTCTTTTTCTTCAAAATATCTTATTTGATGAGTAGAAACATTCATCAATCTCGCAAGTTCACTTATTGTAATATGTTCTCTCAAATAAAATCCTCCATTATTTATAATTTAGAACTATTATATACTCTAGCAATTCAATTAAAAATTAAATTATACTTTAAAGTACTTTGATTCATTTCATATCTCTTGATAATATTATGCTAACCCATATAATTCAGCAAAAGGGTCCCACTCCTTATCCTCATTCCATTTATATTCAATTTTATTACTAATTTCTTTTGCTTTTTCTTTTCCAAGTAATTCCGATATAAAGCCTAAAGTCATATCAATCCCAGCTGAAACCCCTGAGGATGTAAAAATATTACCATCATTTACCCATCTTGATTTCCTTACCCATAACACGTCCTTTCCTTGCGATACTACCCAGTCAAATGCCTTTTTATTTGTAGTTGCTTTTTTACCATCTAATAACCCTGTTTTAGCCAATAGTGCTGAACCTGTACAAACGCTCATGATATATTCTGATTCTATTGCAATATCCTTTATAAAATTAATTAGGTTTTTATCATTGATCTTCTCCCTTATGCCCATGCCTCCTGGAATAAATATAATAGTATTTTCATCATTCTTCTTCTCATATTTATTAGTTTCTACTTTTACATTTTGAGTACTCGAGACAGTTTTTCCATTAAGAGAAACAAAATTCAACTTAAATATATCAGGTAAACATCCAAATATCTCAACAGGTCCAAACACATCTAGTGTTTCAAATTGTTCAAACAAAATTATATTTACTACATATTTCATTTTTTATCCTCCAAATAAAAATAATTATAATTGATAAACCTTACATAAAAAATTCCTCAATTAGTCTCCCATCTATACTATAAAACATTATAAATTTTTAATTTTTCTCTTAAATCCTTAGAGTTTTTAAAAAGTATAGTTTCAAAATTAAGTTTTCTGGCACCTTCAATATTGCCCTGCGCATCATCTATGAAAATCGATTCTTCAGGCTTTATCTGGTACTCCTCTATTATTCTCTTATAAATGCCATCTTCAGGCTTTATTAACTTTTCCTTATAGGAAACAATTCCACCATCGAAAAGATTAAAAAAGTCATATCTCTTAGTTACATATTCAAATGCTAGTAAATGAAAATTAGATAGAAAATAAACCCTATGCTTTGCATCTTTTAATTCTTTCAAAACCTTAACCGACTC
The DNA here is from genome assembly GCF_055391695.1 of Clostridium nitrophenolicum. Classification (NCBI taxonomy): domain Bacteria; kingdom Bacillati; phylum Bacillota; class Clostridia; order Eubacteriales; family Clostridiaceae; genus Clostridium; species Clostridium nitrophenolicum. Next base: position 1,718,883 of record NZ_AP042469.1, on the reverse strand, counting down.
TTCAATAGGTGTAAGAAGCTCATACCAATTTTCAAAAGCGAGTTTTATCAAGTGCCCATTTTTATTGCTATTCTTAATTATAATACTCTTGGCCTCTTCTTCAGTAAGTGTTCCTCTATCGAGCATTACCCACTCTTCGCTTTGAAATAATTCTTTATGTACCTCTGAAACTTTATCAACTTCCGCAATCTTTGTCTTTAGATATTCTTCTGGTCTAAAGTCCAATAATACATTTCCTAAATCAAATATAATATTTTTATACACAATCTACTCCCCTTTATCACCCTTCAATTTTTGTATAATCAAAAACTAAATTATATCTTTGAAAACTCCTTGATGTTAAGTTTATTTATAAATTACATCACAATTTTCACTTATTACTTTTAATGCAGATGAAGGAACATATGAAGATATATCACGTCCATACTTATAAAGCTCCATAACCATTGAGGAGCTTACGTGACTTAGACTGCCAGCCCTTATATATATAGTCTTTAGTCCAAAGGATTCATTAATCCTTGCTAAGTTTTCTTCATATTCATAATCAATTCCGTTTCTAATACCTCTAATTAAATAATCAGCCTTATTTTCGTTAGCTAAATCCGCTATAAGGCCTTCAAACCTAATGACTTCAATTTTATTACCATAGCTTAAGTTGGAAACTGTGTCTTCAATGGCTCCAAGCATTAATTGAGAATCAATTCTACGTTTTTTATCAGCATTATTAGCTATAGCAACTATTACTTTATCAAATAGATAACTTGCCTCTGTAAGAACCTGAAGATGCCCTATAGTAAATGGATCAAAAGAACCTGCATATACAGCTATTGTCATACTCGTTTTCCTCCAATTGTTTACAATATATAAAACTTTAAATTATGTTAAATTCAATTTATTCTTATTATGCTATAAATTTGTTACATAAATTCGAGAACTTTCACCCCAAGGATGATATCCTGTTCCAACATAGGTAAAACCGTATTTTTCATAATATCCAACATGGTCGGTACAAAGATACAAATTAGAAAAGCCTCCCTTTTTTGCATCTTCCTTTGCCTTATCTAGCAACAATGAGCCATAAGCATTTCCGCGATATTCTTTTTCAATATACAAAGCACAAACCCAAGGATACAAATCCATTCTGCTGATGAAATCATTAGTAATAAGTCCAGCACAACCAATAATATCTCCATTATTCTCTAACAAATACCACTGAGGCAGTGGATTAGTTGTTGTTATACAATTAGCAATGCAATCCTCATATACCATTAAGCTATCTTCCCTTGCCCATTTGTTTTGAAAATATTTAATTGCTTTGTCCTTATGTTTAGGGCTTTCTTTGACTGATATAATATTCATTTTACTGCTCCTTTGTTTTATGTTATTTACCAGAATGGTCTAATGCCATATTTTCATAATAAAGTTTTAAAGAACATTGCTCTTCCCAAAAGAATCTTTGAATATATACATTCTATAAAATAATGCTACTTTCCTTTATTTTCATCGGTAGAAATTGTATAATCAGTATATAAAAGTAGTTAGGGGGATACTATTATGATGCTGGCTACCTCATTTGCTCTATTTAATTTAATTATTTTATTAATGATGTTAGGTATGAGCATTTATGGATTTATATTATTTGTTAAGCTTGCAAACAGAGGAATTAAAGCACTTGATATATACATAGACAAACATAAAGAATAAGTTGAAAGCCTGCATCCTCAATGAATGCAGGCTTAATTTTTGTCTGAATTATTTAATCATAAAGTCTATAATAGCTAGTAACCACAAATGTAGTGGATAAAAAACATAGAATAAATACTTAGAAAACTTATTGTTTAGTCCTCTCTCACCATTGTACAAAACAATAAAGGGAACTACTAATATAAATAGAAAGTCTGAATTAAACATTAGCATATCTATAGTATCGTTTATAGTTGGATATGTTGTATAACTTGTCATGAACAGAGCTATAGACAATATTATATACGCTAGTATAGATTTTTTCATATTTCCTCTAAATAAATAGGTTATTAATATAAAAGGAATTAAAGCTAGTCCACCTTCTGTAAAAGCTGCAAGTGGTATAAGTATCATTCCCAATACTATTAATACAATTTTTTTACCGTCCTGCTTTTTCTTACTTAATTCAAATATATTTAATATAGTAAGACCTAGTGCTAAAGTTAAAAATATATTATTATGAGCTTTAATATCTTTTGAAGCTAATGCAATATTTATTATTCTATTTCCTACCTCCATAAATATTGCCCAGGCAATCAGTCTAATGTTATATTTCAATTTGTTTCTAGTATGAAATAATCCTTCCACTAAAAGAAATCCAAAAATAGGTGCTACAACTCTTGATAATGGGTGAAACCATAGTGAGAATATTTTAGGAAATTGAAAATACAAATGATCCATCAGCATTAATATCAGTGCAAAAACTTTAATTTGAAATGCGTTTAATTTTTTCATATATCTTTCCTTTCTATGATTGAATAACCTCTTTAAATACAGCCTTTTTATATTTTGAATTTACTATGATATATCCTAAAATTTGAATTATAAGAAAAATTACTGAACATACTATTGCAACTGTAAAATATGATTTTACTATTTCGCCACCTAAAAAACCTCCTATGGTAAAAAGCAAAATTAGAGCTACAAAAAATGGAACAAACATCAGCGTAAAAATCTGTGTAGATATAATTTTTGAAAGTTCCTTTTTTGAAAGTCCAAGCTTTGCAATTCCTTTAAATTTTATACATTCTTTTTCGAGTTCTGTGAAAAGCTTAAAATAAATCATACTTGATGCTGCAATTGTAAAAATTGCGCTCATAGAAAATCCTATATAAAACATAAGATTTTTAGAATTTTTTTCAGTTGTAAAAAGTTCTTCAGCATTAAAAAAACCAAATTTATATTCCTTACCACCTATTATCTTTGAACTTAATTTCTTTGAAACTTTTGATTCTTCTTTCCAATTATTGATATTAAATGCATAAACTTTTATATTATCGTAATTTTCTTTTTTATTAAAATTCTTTGATATTTCATCACTTAATACATGAATTCTTCTAAAAAAGCCCTCTGGCATTATATTTCTCTTACTTATACCTAATACAGTTGGAGTAACTCCCTGCTTTTTTAAAATAGTCTCCACCTCTTTACTTATGTTATTATTAGGTATAATACTTGGTGAACCACTTATTATATAAACCTCATTATTTTTTAGTGAAATTGGAGCACCGCCAATGCCTTTTAAAGCATTATTATATTCACTTTCAGACATTACAACAGCATCTTCATAAGTTTCACCTTTATACATTATTGTATATGTGTATTGTATATACCCACTCTTTTCTTTTAATGTATCCTGAAGTAGTTTTACATGTTCCTTCTCATAATTATTATTTCTAAGTGAAACATAAGTGTAATCGTAAGGATAACTAGCTTTTACCTTTCTCTCTACATCTGCATTTGCAGCATAAAGCATGACAATTGCAAAAAAAGCTCCTGTAAATAAAATTGTGACAAGATACATAGTATTTATATTAGAACGAAGCTTCGATTTAATATCAGAAATTATAATCATATTTGTTCTGCGAAAATATAATTTTCTTTTCTTTATAATTGTTATAATTAAAATTGACATTTGCGTATATAAAAAATATATCGCAATTAGCATAGCAGCAAATATTGACATAATACCCTGGGTTGAGTTTGCAAAATTCTTTAATACAGCAACCTTATTATAAAAAGAAAATATAAGCACACAACAACTAACTATTAATACTCCAATTATCATGATTGAAGGTGAAAATGTCATTTCTTTTTCATCTTTTTTATCTGATTTCAACATATTTATAACTTTATTTTTACGAACAAAAATAGGCGAAATAAATGAGATAATGAAGAATAACATTAAAAACATTCCAAAAGTCAAAACCATGGCTTTGATTGGAATATACATTGCGAATCCTTCAACCATCATTACTTTTTTTGAAATCATTAAAAATAAAGGTGAAAACACAAGTCCAAATACAATTGCTGTAATTATTGCTGTAATTCCAATAATCATATTTTCTCTAAATATCATTTTGTTCAGTTGTCTCTTTGACGCACCCATTATTATAAAAAGTCCTAAGGTTTTTTCTCGAGATTTCATAAAAGCTCTAACAGAATAAGAAATAAATATAAATGAAAAAATATAAATTAAAGCATTTCCTGACATCATTGCCAGTGAAAGTGTTGAACCATTTTGTATAACACTTAAATCAGGATGAAACATTGAAACTGAAAAACAAAAGAATATAAATATGGAAAATACACTGCTTAAGAAATAAGCAAGGTATGTCCATTTATCTCTTAATACATTGTTTAATGCAAGCCTATTTAATGTCATTTCTGCCACCTCCTAAGAAGCTTAACATATTAATAATTTTTTCATAAAACTCACTTTGATTATCTCCACAGTGAATTTCATTATATAGTTTTCCATCTTTAATAAAAATTACTCTACTACAAAAACTTGCAACATAAGCATCATGAGTAACCATTAAAATTGTAGTGTCAAGAGTTTTATTAATTGAAGCAAAAATCTCCATTACATCTTTAACAGCCTTTGAATCAAGGTTACCTGTTGGTTCATCAGCAAGCAAAAGAGATGGTTCATGAATTATTGCTCTAGCAATTGCCACTCTCTGAGCCTGCCCCCCTGAAATTTCAAAGGTGCGTTTTTTTAATAGATTTTCAATACCTAGCAATGAAGTCACGCTTTTCAATCGCTCTTTCATAGTCCTTTTGGAAATACTGTCAAGAGTGAGAGGCAAAATAATATTTTCCTCTACTGTTAAAGTGTTTACTAAATTAAAATCTTGAAAAACAAAACCTAGTTCCTGTCTTCTAAACTTTGCAAGCTTATCATCATTTAACTCATGAGGTTTTTTGCTGTTTATTATAATCTCTCCCCCTGTAGGAAGGTCAATTGTAGATACACAATTCAAAAGAGTTGTCTTTCCGCTGCCTGAAGGTCCCATTATAGCAACAAACTCACCTTTTTCTAAAGCAAAACTTACACTATTTAATGCGGTGTATTTTATTTTTCTACTATAAATTTTCTCAAGTTTTTTTACTTCTAATATACTCATATACATCAATTCTCCTTTTTCATGCTTTATTACCTAATTTATTCTTTACTATTATTTCTTTAAATTTGCATACACCATATTATCATCCTTTAAAGTTCTAAGTCCAAATTTAAGTACTTTTTTACTTTGAACATCATAAACCATTATAAAATCAGTTACATCTGATGGTTTTCCATTAAAATGACCCAACAGATAAACATTTTACGAAGACCTCCTTTGTTTGTTTTGTTACTTTAATATTACTCTAAGGCCTTAATCTAAGCCATTCATTATAATTACAATTTCATTACATTTTTGTAATAAAAAAAGCCCTATATTAGAGCTTAAAATATATATAAAATTTTGCATACTCTCCTTGCTTAGATTGCACCTCAATCTCATGACCAAGCATATCAATTACTTTTTTTACAATATATAATCCTACTCCAGTAGATTCTCCATAAATCCGTCCGTTGTCACCAGTAAAAAACAAATCAAAAATTCTGTTTATATCGCTTTTTTTAATACCGACTCCCTCATTGAAAACTTCAAAAATAATTCTATCTTGCTTCATAAAAGCCTTTATATCAACAGTCTTGTTCTTTGTGCTATATTTTATAGCATTATTTATAAGCTGATAAATAACAGATTTTATCCATTTTTTATCCGTGTTAACGGTTATCTCTGTTGGTACTGATACCCTTGGGAATACAGATTGAGTAATAAAAAACTCTTTTAGCTCATTTACAATCTCCAAAGTAATTTCTTTAAGATTTGTCCTTTCAATTTTCATATCACTTGCAAAATCATCCATACGTAAAAAAGTAAGTATTTGAGAAAGATTATAATCAATTCTTTTAGTTTGAAATAGTATCTTTTGATAATCTTCGTTACAATTATTATTCTCCGCAAGTAGGCTTATAACTGAAATAGGAGTCTTCATATGATGAACCCATTGATTTAACATTATCTTATATTCATTTTGGGAGTTTTTCATAGCATTTATTTCACTATTATAAAGTCTCATATACTCTTGCATAGTTTTAGAAAAAGCACTTTCTAAAGAGGAATGGGGATCTATAGTTAACATATCTTCAAACTGCTTTGGTTTTTCTGAAAGCTTTTTGTAAATTTGATTGTTTGAAATATATCTATATATTAAGAAACAAATAAGTAAAAATGAGTTTAAAAAGATAAAGTAACCTATGCTTTGTTCAAAACCTCCTAGCTTATTATAAAAAAACATTAAAGCTATAAAACTGATTATATATAAAATAATGACCCATAAGTTATCTTTCAAAAATAGTTTCATTTTTATACCTCAAATAGGCGATATCCCAGTCCTCGTACCGCTTCAATTCCTACATTAGCATCAATTTCCACAAGCTTTTTACGAAGTCTTGCAACATTAACATTTAGTGTATTTTCTTCTACAAAGCTTTCATCATCCCAAAGCTTAGAAAGTAGACTTTCACGACTTAAAACCTTTGGAGAGTTTTCCATTAAAGCAGCTGCAAGTGCAGCTTCTTTTTTTGTAAGCATAACTTTTTTATCACCATTTTCAAGAATAAGACTCTCAAAATAAAATGTGATGTTACCTCTTGATAAAGTTCGATCATGTCCATTTTTTGCATATTCTCCATATACTCTTCTTAAGTTTGCATTTATTTTTGCAACAACAACCTCAAAGGAAAAAGGCTTTGTAATATAATCATCTGCACCATTTTCAATAGCAAGTATCTGCTCAGTATCGCCAACTCTTGCTGAAATAAATATAATTGGACATTTTGATATCTGTCTTAGTTTTCTGCACCAATAAAAGCCATCATATTTAGGCAAATTAATATCCATAAGTACAATATGAGGATTAAATCTTGTAAACTCCTCTGTAACATTATTAAAATCCGTACATACTAGGCAATCAATATCGTACTTTTCTATATGATTTTTTAATAGCTCAGAAATGGAATTATCATCTTCAACTATTAATACTCTATACATAAAGCTATCTCCTCTCAACATAGACTACTATCAATTATACTATATTTCGATTAAGTTTCATAAATCTAAATGTTTCGAATATAGGAAGCCTAAATAGACCTTTAGAGTTACTTATCTATAGACAGCAAAACAGGGCAGAGATTTTTTCTCTACCCTGTCTATATTTGTTAACCTCTCTTTTCTCACCCCAGATAAGCTTGTCTAAATCTTATACAATATAAAAATTAGTTTTAATACTCATAAACCAAGCTAACATTAGCTTTTATCTTATAAGTGCCTGCTTCCACAGTCATGCCTTGTCCTGCAGAACTGTTCTTTGCAATTGAATTATATAAAACTGGATATTCAACAGGAACACCACTTGAGTTCTCTGTTATTTTCGCTGGATTTGATAATTTAACATCTATACAACCTGCTATTACTTGTGCTTTAGCTTTTGCATTTGATATAGCATTCGTTAGAGCCATATTATAATATTTTCCATAATCACTAACTCCAAAAGCTATTCCATTAGAGTTATTTGCTCCATTTGATATAGCTGTATCAATTATACTACCAACTGAACTTATATTTTTAACTGTAACACTTAAAGTACTTGTAACTGTGTATCCAACAATTGTACTGTTTCCTGTCTTATCCTCATAATTATATTTAGGACTAATAGAGTAATTAGATGTTTCAATATTCTCACTTGCCACTCCAGCCTTTTTAATAGCAGCAATAACATTATTCATAGTATCTGAATTGCTTTTCTGAGCTTCACCTACACTGCTCTTTTCTGTAGTTACTCCTAGTGTAACATATGCAATATCTGGTGCCACACTTACTTCACCATCTCCATTAACATTTATTGTTCTTGCTGCCATTTTATCTTCTGCGGCTAATACCTTGTAATTTGCAGTTGGAACTACTGCCATCAAGAAAAGAAACGTAGCTACAGACATAAATACAAATGACCATTTTGCCTTTAGTAAGTTAATACTTTTCAAATTTATCACTCCTTCTATTCTTTTATAAGTTCAACATCCTCTGGTTGAACATAAACAACATTATTTGCTAGTACAAATTGATACCCATTTTCAGTTTTCATTATATAATGCATAGACCCAATATTCTTTGAAGTCTTCATTATTAACTGCTTAGTACCATTGTCAATAGTATAAATAGATGCATTTTCTTTTATTTTGATCATATCAGTAGAAATGATCAAAGGAACAGCAAAAGGCTCCTTATAAGCTTTATCTAAATATTTTATTGGCACATAGTACTGTTTCTGAATATCATTGCCTTTACCTTCAGTTACCGGAAGAGAAAAGTATACCTTGCCATCTCTAATATCATTTAAATTAATTGAAAAACCCTTTGAAATAACTCCTACTTGTTGATTTGTACTAACATCAAAAATAGGTGCGTTTCCTATTCTGCTTGGTACCACACAAGAATTTGCTTCCTGATTTACAGAATCTCCTACTGTTACATTACCTTTAATACTGAAGGCCATACGATATCCTTTTTTGTTATTATCTAAATCTTTTTGTGAATAAACTTTGTCAGAAATAAATAAATAGTAGGTTTGCCCTAATGCATATTTTTCTGTTGGTATCACTTTTACTGTTTTGTTATTTTCTCCAATAACAAGTTTTACTGGTATCTTGCCTCCATTACTGTCCCTAACATAGATTGTATTGTCATTAACCTCTGTCTTAGAAATATCTTTTTTAAAAGTAATAAGCCATTCCTTATCTTCTGGGACATCCCAACAAGGTTTTAAATTTTTCCAGTCTTTGCTTTCCAGTTCTGATGAATTTACTAATGAAGGTAACTCTGTCCCCTTATCTGTTACGACCTTCACATGTGGAGTCCCCTGTGCAAATTTTACAATTACATATGGATAAGTTATTGCCTCTCCTACCATCGTACCCGTTGATGGTTTTGTCTCTTGAATAGTAATTTTAGAAATCCCTTCTATATCCTCAGCTGAAAGTATTTTAATTCCATATCCAATTGTATTCCTCTCTCCTAGCGAAATCATTACATAAACCTCAGAATCTTTTATACCATATTTTGCATTGTCGAAAACATAATACCCCTCATGATGCTTTAAGTTTTCAATTTCCTTTGAAAAGTTTCCTAATATAGTTTGAACTTCTTTTTCATTTAATACATATGGTTTTAGTTTGTTTGTAGTAATTCCCTGAACAGGAGTTGTAGTTCCATAGATCACTGTGGATGTAACCTCAGGCTTGATTTCTTTGGCTTTTACTAGATTTGCAGGCGCTGCTGAGACACTTGCAAAGATTAACGCCAGTATTAATACATTTTTCCTATTCATGTTTAAACCTCCTAGATTTAACTTTTAAGTCTTCATAAATATAGACGATTAAACATTATTTTTCGCTTCAAAAAATCAAAAAAATTTTTTATACTAGGTTTTATCAATTATTTTTTCTATTTCTAGAATGAAAAGATCTATTGAATCTCTATAATTCTTAAGTGTAGATATCCAACTCAAAAGGCACTGCTTACCATCTTCCGTAATATTATAATATTTTGCCAAATTGCCATTGTCAGATATCTGCTTCTTTGACACAAGCAGTCCTTTTTCTTCCATATTCTTTAACTGTCTGTATATACCAGTAGGATCGGGCTTTGCCCCATTCATCATCGAAGATTCCGCTATTTTCTTCAGGATAGCGTAACCATAAGTATCACCCTCATAAAGTACTTTAAGTATTATTGTTTGAACAAATTTATCTAAATTATCCCCCTTGCAGGAACATTTTTCATGAACCATCACGATATTAATTACCTCCTGATTTAGTTAAGCTTACACTTAGCCATGTTTCATAAATATCATCAGTAAACTTTTTAATGTCCTGTATTATAGGGAGGTTAATACAGGATAAGGACTCATCTACTGAACAACTTTTGTTTAAAAATCCTCTCTCAAGGGATTTAATGTCCGAATTTATATTAAACAAATTGTTTTTAAAAATAGAGGGATTAGCTAAAAAAGCAGCGGCAACAACATCCCAATTGTGAAAACCATTAATATCAAAGAAAGCCATCATGTTTCCAAACCAATACATACTTTTTTGTGCTATATATTGTGCCATAGCATTATCCTTTGATAGAAGCCTTGTTTTAAAATCTAACTCTGAAAAATAAGCACTAAGGCAGTTATTGCCGGTTATTACAGATAGTTTTTTTCCATTTTTCAAAACACACTCTGTAGCGGCAGGATCACAGGAAAAATTAAGCTCATCTAGATTTCTTCCATTTATAATAAGTTTCTCTGTTATTCCTCCCATTAGCACAATTTCAGATATTTTTTCAAATATAAAATTATCTACAAGATATGCAGCATAAAGGTTTGTAAGGGAACCTGTAGCTAGAATAGATATGTTTCCTTTGTGTAAGTTTACTGTTTTTACTATAAAATCTACAGCTTCACTTCTTAAATCCTGACTATCTGTACAACCTTTTAATAATGGTATATCAGTTCTTCCTAGTTCTTTTAGCATCGAAGTTGTATTGCAATATACAGTATTAATATCACTATTTCCATAGGTAGTAGTTATTCCACATAGATCTATGTTTTCTTTTCCTAAAAGATATATTAAAGCAAGGCCATCATCAACATCGCAGCCTTCAACTCCCATTGTGTTGTCGCAATCAAATATGACTTTCTTCATTATTTTGTCCTCCAATTATTTTATTAAAAATAAAAACCCAGAATACAGGCTCCTTCATATAGAGTTTCTAACTGAAAATTTGATTTATCCAATATATTCCTTTGCGTAAGTTTACCTTATAGATTGAGATCCTTTAATCAAAATTCTTTATAAATCCACATTGGGAGAATTTGTTGACAAATTATTCATAATATTATAGGATTATAGCACAAGTACTAGACTTTGTCTAATAGCATAATTACTTGTTTTGTAAAGGTTTTATTATTAGACAAGAAACTATAAAAGAGGTGATTTTTTCTTGAAAAGAATTTTATCTAGTATAATCTTATTTATTTTTATTATTTTTACTGTAGGTTGTTCAAAAAATGCTCCCCAAAGCTCAAATACTGATAAAAGCAATTTTGATGCTGTACTAAAGAATGCTAAAGGCACTACAGTAAACTTTTATGGCTGGGGTGGAGATGAAAGAACTAACAAGTGGATTGACACCAAGCTTGCCAAGTATGTAAAGGACAACTATGATATCACTTTAAAAAGAGTACCTATGGATATCGACCAAATACTCAATAAAATGCTTGGTGAAAAACAGGCTGAAAGCAAAAAAGGATCAATTGATTTGGTATGGATAAACGGAGAAAACTTTTATACAGCTAAGAAAAATGATCTCTTGTATGGACCTTTTGTTGACTATTTACCAAACTATAAAAAGTACATAAATACAAGCTCCAATGATGTTAAGTATGACTTTGGATATGAAATAAATGGCTATGAGGCGCCTTATGGAAAAGCTCAATTTGTTCTTATAAACGATTCATCAGCAACACCAGAGACGCCTAAAAACACAAAGGAACTTATGGAGTTTGCAAAGAAATATAAAGGAAAAGTTACATACCCTGCACCACCTGATTTTACTGGTAGTGCTTTTGTAAGAAACGTGGTATACGATATAGTTGGATACGACAAACTCATGAGTGTAGGAAATGATAAGAAAAAAATAAGAGAAGCTATAAAACCTGCAATGGATTATCTTAAAGAATTAAAACCATATCTCTGGAAAGAGGGAAAAACCTATCCTGCAAATATTGCACAGTTAGATAACATGTTTGCAGATAATGAATCAGTTATGACAATGTCCTACAATCCAAATTCAGTTGGAGGAATGATAGAATCGGGAAGATTTAAAGCTACTTCAAGGTCTTTTGTTTTTGATAAAGGAACAATAGGTAATACCCATTTTGTTGCAATTCCATCTAATGCTTCTAATAAAGATGGAGCCCTTGCAGTTATCAACGCAATACTTAGCCCGGAAATGCAAGCATCAAAATATAACCCTGCTGATTGGGGCGATTTACCAGTTCTTGATTATGAAAAACTTGAAAAGAATGAAAAAGACCTTTTTGATAAGGTTCCTCTTGGAAAGGGTGTAATACCACAATCTCAGCTTTTAAAGAAGAGACTTCCTGAAATGCCAGCAGATACTATTCCTGTAATAGAAGAAATATGGCAATCTGAAGTACTAGGAAGTGCTCCTAAGAAATGATTTATTCAAAATTAAAGCCATATATAATGGTACTTCCTGTGAGTTTACTCATGGTACTTTTTATATATGCACTCATAAATGGTCTAATACAAAGCTTCGGAATACTTCCTGCTGCTGGACTTACAAAATTCACCCTGCTTTACTATAAGGAAGTCTTTACTAGAACTGACATGATGTCGTCCTTATTTTTGAGTCTCTACATTTCCCTAGTATCATCGTTGATTGCGGTGATACTAGGTGTACTTATAAGTGCTGCAGCTTCTGCATCAGGAATCGTAAAAAAAAGATTCTTTCAGATTCTAAAAGTACCTATTATTCTTCCACACACCGTTGCAGCACTGCTAGTAATAAATATATTTTCACAAAGCGGGATATTATCTAGGTTATCTTATCATCTTGGTATTATACATAATCAGCAGCAGTTTGTTTCTTTAGTATTTGACAAAGGTTCCATTGGTATAATTCTTGCATATCTCTGGAAGGAGATACCTTTTGTTACACTAGTGGTAGTAACAATTATGGCAAATATAGATTCATCTTTAGGTGAGGCGGCAATAAATCTCGGGGCAACAAGGCTTAAGGCCTTTTTTAGTATTACTCTCCCTTTGTGCCTTCCTTCAATTGTTACTTCCTTTATAATTGTATTTGCCTACTCTTTTGGTGCCTTTGAAATTCCTTTTTTACTGGGGGCAACATCGCCTAAATCGCTGCCGGTTTTGACATACCTTGAATATACACACCCAGATTTGGCACATCGACCTTATGCTATGGTATTAAATAGTTTAATGACGACAATCTCTATGCTGCTTACATATATTTACTATAAAATACTTCAAAGAAACCTTCAAAAGGTAGGTGTGGATACTAATGAGTAAGCATTATACTATAACGATGAAAATAATTATATATTTAAGCTTTTTTATTGTACTTTTCCCCTTGGCTATTCTTTTAGTGTGGAGCTTTACAGGGATATGGCCTTGGCCCAACCTTATTCCAGAAAGCTTTTCTTTAAGGGCCCTAGGGGAATTATTCGATGGTTATTCCGGTGCTATAAAAATTCTTTTTTCTAGTGTCCTTATTTCTATAGCTGTAGCACTACTTTCCATTGTAATAAGCATTCCGGCAGCTAGAGCTATTGTATTATATGACTTTTTCGGCAGAAGCTTCATTAAGTTCGCTGTTTTAATGCCGGTAATTGTGCCCGTTACTACTTTTGCTATGGGTATACATATATTTTTTATTAAAATAGGCTTAAATGACTCTATACTTGGGGTAATATTGGTACATACAATTCTTTGCTTGCCCTATACTGTAAGAATTATGACTGAGGTTACAGAAGCTACAGGGGATAAGCTTGAAATGCAGGCGAGAGTTCTTGGTGCTTCCCCTTTGAGAACCTTTATTAATATAACTTTGCCAGTTGCTATGCCGGGAATAATCTCCTCAGGCAGCATGGCTTTTATAGTATCTTTTAGCCAGTATTTTATTACCTTCCTTATCGGAGGAGGAAATGTTGTTACTTATGCCATGCTTATGTTTCCTTATATTCAGAGTGAAGACAGAACAATCGCCTCTGCATATAGTGTTTTATTCATAATCTCAACCCTATTGGTTTTTATTTTATTTGAAAAAACCTTAAAAAGATACTATAAAATAGAAAATACTTATTTTTTTAGTTAAGAGGATTAAAAAATGCACAAACTTTATTTAAAAAACTTATATGTTAATTTAAATAGAAAAGAGATATTAAAAGACATTCATTTTGATGTAAAGAAAGGGGAACTTGTCTCCTTACTTGGCCCCTCAGGCTGTGGCAAAAGTACTTTACTTAAAACAATAGCAGGTCTTATTGAACCAGAGAATGGAGACATTCTAGTTGATGGAGCGCAAATAAAAGGGGTTGCCCCTGAAAAACGTGGGATAGTCATAGTATTTCAGGACCTAAGACTATTTCCTAATATGAATGTGCTGGAAAATGTTGAGTTTAGTCTTAAGATGAAAGGTATTGATAAGAATACCAGAAAAATTAAAGCTTTAGATATGCTTGAGAAAGTTGAGCTAGCAGGCTTTGAAAAGAGAAAGGTATTTGAGCTGTCCGGCGGTCAAAAGCAGAGAGTTGCTTTAGCAAGAGCTGCAGCAGCGAAACCAGAAGTACTTCTACTGGATGAACCTTTTTCAAGCCTTGATGAAAGCCTAAGACAAAAGATGAGAGAGCTTGTAATGACCCTTCAGAGGCAGCTTAAAATAACTACAATTATGGTTACTCACGATCAATCTGAAGCCTTATTGATGTCTGACAGAGTAGCTGTAATGCTTGACGGAAAGATAGTTCAATATGATACTCCTAGAAATGTTTATGAACATCCCTCCTGTCCTGAAGTTGCCAATTACTTTGGCGAAATGAATTATATTAAAGGAATGGTTGAAAAAGAAACTTTTAGGAGCCCAATTGGTGATTTTAAGGCTTCAGTTGCTGATGGAGAGTATACATTAATGCTTAAGCCAAACTGTATAAAAGTTATAAACAAACCTGGCGAATATAAGATAACAGCACTGAATTACCTTGGAGACAAATATAATGTTAGAGTTGAAGGCAATAACCTAAATCTTTTTATTACTATGCCTTCAGATAGTAACATTAAAATTGGTGATCTAGTATCTATTGAAATAGATTTTTCTAAAGGCATTTTTTACAAATTATAATTAAGAACTATTTTAGGCAAATTCAAATAACATTTTTGTTTTTCATAAATCAACTTTTGTCACTCTTTTAGATGCCTTATAGGTTTAAAATATAACTCTCTGTGCAAT
This sequence comes from Clostridium nitrophenolicum, assembly GCF_055391695.1. Classification (NCBI taxonomy): domain Bacteria; kingdom Bacillati; phylum Bacillota; class Clostridia; order Eubacteriales; family Clostridiaceae; genus Clostridium; species Clostridium nitrophenolicum. The sequence goes on along the minus strand of NZ_AP042469.1, from coordinate 1,703,704 downwards.
AATAATCCTAGTTAAAATTTAAAAAGTGTAAGGGGATTATTAGTATGCAAAAAACTAAAATGGTTTTTACTATTGGCCCAGCCAGTGAGAGCGAGGAAATTTTATCAAAATTAATTGAAGCAGGAATGAGCGCAGCAAGACTTAATTTTTCCCATGGTACTCATGAAGAACATAAAGAGAAAATGGATCTTATAAAAAAACTAAGACAAAAATATAATAAACATGTAGCTATTATGATGGATATAAAAGGTCCAAAAATAAGAACTCATAATTTTAAAGATGATAAAGTAGAATTACAAAAAGGATCAAAATTTACTATAATCTGTGGTGATGAAGTACTTGGGGATGAGACTCACTGTTCAATTAGTTATAGTGACTTGTATAAAGATGTTACTGTTGGTGATAAACTTTTAGTAGACGATGGGCTTTTAGAATTAACTATCGAATCCATAGAAGGAAATAAAATTCACTGCATAGCTGACAATACAGGCTTCATAGGAAATCACAAGGGAGTAAACGTGCCTAATGTTTCAATAAATGTACCTGCTGTAACAGATAAAGATAAGGAAGATTTGATATTTGGATGTCAAATGAATGTTGATATGGTAGCTGCCTCCTATATAAGAAAGGCAACTGATGTTTTATCAGTAAGAAAAATATTAGAAGCCAACAGTGACGAATACATTCAAATATTTTCAAAGATTGAAAGTCATGAAGGCATAAAAAACATTGACGAAATTATTAAATTCTCTGATGGAATAATGGTAGCTAGAGGTGATATGGGGGTAGAAATTCCTATAGAGCAAGTTCCTATAATTCAGAAAATGATAATAGAAAAATGTAATAAAGCAGGTAAAGCAGTTATAACTGCTACTCAGATGCTTGATTCTATGATAAGAAATCCTAGACCAACAAGAGCTGAAGCCTCCGATATAGCTAATGCTATTTTAGATGGAACTGACGCCATAATGCTTAGCGGAGAAAGTGCAAATGGTAAATATCCTGTTGAGGCCGCTCAGACTATGGCAAGAATAGCCCAGACAGCTGAAAATAAAATAAATTATGCTTCTTGCTTAGATCAAAAGAAGAAATCAACTTTAACTAATGTGGCTGATGCAATAAGTTTATCTACCTGTTTAACTGCAGCAGAGCTTGATGCTAAAGCAATAATAACTGCTACTCAGAGTGGAAGTACTGCTAAAGCAGTATCAAAGCACAGACCAGAGTGCCAAATAATCGCCGTCACTCCAAATGAAAAAGTAGCAAGAAGATTAGCTCTAAGTTGGGGCGTAATATCTATATTATCAAGAAATGTTGATTCTACAGACGAATTAATAGAAGAATCCACAAAAACAGCTCTGGAAGCCAACTATATTAAAAAAGGCGATTTAATAATCGTAGCTGCTGGTGTACCTGTTCAATATTCTGGCACTACAAATATGCTTAAAGTTGAAATTGTTCAATAGCAAACTTATTTACAGGAAAGATAATAAAATTATAGAATAACAGCATTAAATATAGAATTCTTGAAACAAAAAGTTCCCTCAAACTCAGTCTGAGGGAACAAAATAAATTAAAATCCTATTTCTACTGAATATTTATATTTATCAGCTCTATAATAACAAATTGAACATTCTACCACATTTCCAGCATCATCGTAAGATATTTTTGTTCTCTTTAGTACTGGATCATGCATCTCAATATCTAGGTACTCACATATTTGCTTATCTGCTAATACAGCTTCATAATATTCCCTCGCCTTAGTAAGTTGAATATTGTAGTTTTTTTCTAAAAACTCATATAGGGACCCCATATATTCTTCATCCTTAAGTGGAAGGTTTAAACTTTTCTTTAAATATGTTACAAAGAATACCATTGGACTATCGTTTACGTATTTTAATCTTTCAAGCTTATAGGCTTCATCACCTTTATTTACCCCTAAAAAATCTGCTATTGTTTTGCTTAATTTCACTACGCTAATTTTAGCAAACTTTGTATATTGATCAAGCCCTCTTACCCTCATTTCTTCTTTAAAACTCATTATTTTGTTTAATTTTTCTTCTATTTTATTAGATATTACAACTGTACCCTTACCTCTAGTTCTTGAAAGATACCCTTCATTTACAAGCTCATTAATAGCTTGCCTTACAGTTATCCTACTAACATTAAATCTCTCTTGAAGCTCTATTTCAGGCGGCAATACATCTCCTGGTAAATATTCTTCATTTTCAATTTTATCTTTTAACAGCTCTTTTATTTGATAATATAAAGGGGAAGCTCCTTTACTGTAATCTAACACCATCTAATATACGTCACCTCTTTTCTACTAAAGGTAAAGATTTATAAATATAATATAAATACCTCAAGTATATTTTACCATCTTATTAATTAAAATCAATTATCTAATTTTAAAATCCTCAAATTTTTAAAATCTTACATAAGCCTTTATCGTTCCTATGGTTTTCCCCTTACTTCTTCCATATGGGCTTATAGTATACTCGCCAACTTCTGCCGGTATTATAAATGTTTCTGCATAATGTACAACAAATGGTTTAAATTCACCCTTTGGACTTTCTACCACTGCTTCTTCTCCTTCAACTAAGTTTAATACATTTACTACACCATTAGCATTGTGTTGAACAAGATCATCAGACCAATGTCTTCTTGTTTCTATAAATTCTAACTCATGTAAGCCAGTTTTTTCTTCTTTTACTTTTCCGTTATCGCTAATTAACTCTATTCTATTTACAGTATTATTTTTTATCCATTCCGTTGTCCTATCCCATTGTATAACATTCTTTCCATGTTCTATATGGATAGGTCTTGGCAATCCATCGAGTCCTACTCTACCCCAATCCCAAAGTTTGAAAGTAAAGATATACGGTGTTGCACTTATCTCAAGTACCATACTATCTCTACCTGAGCAGTGGATTGTTCCTGCTGGTATTAGAAAATGATCATGTTTTTTAGCATGAAACTTATTTATATACTTTTCTGTGTTAAAAGTTATTTCTCCCCTCTGAGCTCTCTCTAAATCATTTATCATAGCCTCCTTGTCTACACCATCTTTTAAACCTAAATAGACACAAGCATCTTCTTTCGCATCTAATATATAATAGCTTTCATCCTGAGTGTAATGCATTCCGAAATTTTCTTGTATATATTCAGTCAGCGGATGTACCTGTAAACTTAAATTTTGTCCTTCCATAGTGTCTAAAAAATCAAATCTTATTGGAAACTCAGCTCCGAATCTAGCATAAACCTTTTCTCCTAATAATTCCTTAGGTCTGTATAATACTACATTTATTGAGGGAACTTCAACTCTAACATCTCCATATCTTAAATATAAGCTATTCTCTTCTGGGACACCATCAAAGCTCCATGCAAAATTTTCTTTATCTCTATCTAAATCACAAACTTCTTTCATCCATTGTCCACCCCATACCCCTGGGTCAAAATATGGTACAACTCTAAAAGGTCTCTTTGTAGCTTCAACAAGGCCCTCTCTAAAAGCATCGCCAGTAATCATTTTAGGATCATCATATATGTTTGTATCTAATAAATAGTCTATTTTATCATATAGATTTTTTTTGTGTCTATCTGTTACTCTCCACTCTATAAAAAATGCTCTCTTATATTTTCTTAAGGTATCTTCGTCATAGTTATCTGTTTTAAAATTTCCTAATTCTTTTCTTCTGTACCTTTGCTGTATTTCCCATCTTGCCAAATCTGCATAAATAAGTGTATCTCCTGGATTTATTAAGCTAGCTGCTACACCATAGATTAGAACTATTCCACTCTTTACTTCTTCAACTTTTTTCTTTATTTCTTCAATTCTTTCCTTGTCTATAAAGTCATTTATTTCTCCATAGTACATAACTCCAAAGACTCTGTCATCAGTTAAATTTCTTTTAATTAAGCTCGTTAGCTTGTCTCCATCATAAAATACGTCTTCGCTTTTTATAACACATTGAGGCTTCAATCCGCCTATTAAGGCAGTCAATACCTCACTATCCTTAACTCCTGGATAACAATCTACTGTAATTATAAACTTATCCTTGTTTATCTTACTTTTTATTTCATTTGTTATATGGTCATAACCTTTCCATGCGCTGTTTTCATATCCTTCTACAACTACTTCAGGCTCCTTATCATAATTTGCAATTCTATTTTTATTTACCAATATCACCACTCCTTGTTGCTGCATTTTATCTTTCTACAAACTTTACTTCTCCATGAACTTTGTAAACTCTATATGGAAATTCTCTATGTTCAATGGCAGCATAATTATGTCCTGCTGTAGTCGACCAACATGCACCTACTTTTAATACAGTGTTACCTACATTTACAAGTCGATGTGCATATTGTCCATTTATATAATGTAATGATCCCTTTACTATTTTTTCAGCCCACATTTCACCTGCATCATCCATAAATAATAGTAAGCCTTCACCCTCAATACCAAAGTAGTATTCAGCACAATTTCTATCTTGATGAAAATGGCCTCTAGTCATGTTACATTCTCCATCAACATATATAGGATTCATAACTGTCATGCCCCAATATAAGTTTCCTTGTTTTTCAGCTTCTCCTTCGCCGAAAGAATACACCTCGTAAACAACGGTTTCAGGGTCTTTTAACTTTAATAGCTCTTTGTTCTTATAAAGACTTTCTACATCTTTTAAATATTTTTTATAATATTCTACCCCTTCTCCGCTCATAATACCTTCTGTAACTTTATGCCATAGTTTTGGTTCAAAAACTTTCAATTTCAATTCCTCCTTTATGGAATAAAGTTATTCCAATTTTCTTTAGCTAATTCAGGATTTGATACAAATAAAAATTTATCTGGATTTTGTTGAAATTGAGTGTATATAGCTGCTTCTTTATCTATATAAAATTCTTTATATTCTCTTGGATTTTTTATTATTAATTCACTTTCTTTATATAGCTCGTTTCTTAACCATTTCATTTCTCCATCTTCTAATACAGGATACCAAGCTAACCCTTTATGCTTCCTTACTCCTGTATATTCAAATCCAAAGTCTCTTACACACCATGCACCAAAACTTAATGCTTCATTAGGATTTGCACTTATAGTGCAGTGTGCCCAACCTGGAGGAACTATAACTATTTCTCCACTTTTTGCATGAACTGCAAAACATCTTCCTGGGTTATCTTCTGCTGTCTCCTGCATATAAATAATAGCGTCACCACACCATATTTCGTAAACCTCAGGAGTTGAACTATTACATGATTTTGATATAGCATGTATATGTCCCTGAGATCTTACTGGTTCTTTACCTAATCTACCAGCAGCATACGTAACTGCTCCATATAGTAGATTTCTATCTAAAATATCTTTTTTATCTTCTTCTTTTCCAACATCCATAGCTATGGAATAAACTACTTCTGGGCCCTCACAATTTGGGTCTAATAAGCTTTTCCTTATATCATTTAATTTTCGATTTTCTACCTCTGGTCCAAAAACTCCCGCTTCATAAATAAACCCTAATGGATTATACTTAGGCTTTATGTCAAATCCTGGATAAAACATTTTGCTAACCCCCAAAAATTAATTTATTTTTTATACTCCTCAATAAGATTCAATATGTGTTTTTTCATTGGTCGTAATGCTATCCACAGCACTATGAATAGTGCAAATGAAATAATACTCAAAACAAGCATTAATATGGAACCTACCTTTACACCTGCCTTAGCCATTACCATGTATCCAAATAACATTATTGTTGTAATTATTCCAAATAATATTATCATTTTCTTTGCTCGTTTATATAAATCATACTTTCTTATTATTTCATTATTATCTTTCATAGCTCCTCCTTATTTCATTCTTCCAACTTGAAAGAGTATAAATCTTAAAGTATTAAAATGCTTGCAATTATACTGAGATTGAGATCTTGCTCTCAATCTCAGTATAATTATTAAAAAAATCTAACTAAAACTCCAACAATAGCTAATAAAATAAGTACTCCCATAACCTTTAATGGTGACATTTTTTTCTTAGCCATTAATGCCCAACAAAATACAACTAATAACAATGGCAATATTTTAGGAAATATACCATTTAAAACGTCATTGATGATAAGTTCTTTACTACCAGATGGAATTTTCCATGCAGTTGATAGGTTTACATAAGAAGCTGCTACACCACCAACAACTATAGAACCCAATAAATTAAATGACTCACGGGCACGTTGTGCTGCTTCTCCAATAATTAAATCTACTGATTTTGTTCCTAATTGATATCCTTTTAAAAATACAAAATAGCTTAATGCCGTCATTGTGCCAAGATATGTTACTATATAAAATATTGCCCCCAACGGACTCCCATCTTGTGATAATCCCATTGCTATTGAAAGTAATAAAGGTATATACATTCCAGGAATCATAGCATCTCCTATTCCTGCTAATGGTCCCATTAGACCTATTTTTATACCATTTATAACTTCATCATCTATTTCAGTACCATTGGCTCTTTCTTCTTCTAATCCGCACATAATACCATTAATTATTGATCCTAACTGCGGTTCAGTGTTATAAAAAGTAGCATGTCTTTCTAACGCTTTTATCTCCTCTTCTTTATTTCCACCATATAATTCTTTAATTACCGGAATCATAGATACAGCAAAACCAAAAGTTTCTAACCATTCAAATGACATTGAGGATAAATTCCCAACTTGCCATGACCACCAAGATTTTCTAAGAGTTTTTTTACTTAATTTTTTTACATTCTCAGCCATCCTATAACTCCTCCTCTACATCTGAAATGTTGTTATCAGATACTGCTACTGTTTTTACAGCGCTATACTTGAAATTTAAATATGCAAAGAAAGTTCCAACTATTGCTAAAGCAATCATGTTAAGTTTCATGGCTGCTATAAATGTAAAACCTATAAGGAAATATATTAACTCTATATCCTTCTTAGTTACTTGTCTTAAAAGAATTGCAACACCAACTGCTGGAAGCATTCCGCCTAACGCTGTTAATGTACGCATTGTAAATGAAGTTACTGGAAAATAATTTATTATATTTGTTGCTATGCCAGAACCAAAATAGACTACTAAAAAAGTTGGTATGAAACGATATAAGAATTGAGTTACTTGCGGACCTATATAATGATTGAATCTTAAACCATTATAATCTCCATTTTGTAGGGCCTTTAAAGCTCTATGATTCCAGAAAGAGTTTGACAACATCATAAAATTGTGGAATATTGTTCCTATTGCACCTACTGCTGTCGCTATAGCTACTGATGATTGTACAGTAGCACCTCCCTTTACTGCCATGACACCAAGGGTTACACCTATATAAGCTGCAGCATTTAAATCTTGCGGCATCTGTCCTCCTGGTGTGACAAGTGCTATAAATACAACTTGAACAGCTATTCCTACTAATATACCAGTTTGAACATCTCCCAATATTAATCCTATTATAAACCCAGATACTAGAGGACGAGTTAATGTATACCATCCTCCTGTAAGTCCTAATACCCAAGGAACGGAAAGTGAGCCTAAATAGGCAAAAATACCAATAAGAAATGCTTGAAACATATTAATATGCATACTAATCCCCCTCTATTTTTTTATCATTTTTTCTCTTACATTACTCCATAATACACTTTTCCCATCTGGAACAAGTCTAAAATCTATATCATATCCTTTTTGGAACATTCTTTCATATGCTTCTATTTCTTCCTCTGTTATATCTGCATTGTTATTTACATTTTTAGTTTCCGGACGAGCACTCTGAGGGCCTACATTTATGTTTTTTATTTCTACTTTTAAGTCATTTTCTACTAAAAGCTTAGCCATAGTTATCGGCTCTTTTGTTATTAGAAAGTATTTCTTTTCACTTTTAATAGCTTGTTCCATTTTAGTTAAGAACTCTTCATATGTGTAGATCAAAGTTTTTTTAGTAGAAGCAGCTTTTAAAGCTGACTTTAATATATTATCCTTTGCTGCTTTGTCATTTACTGCTAATATACCATCACATGGATACTCCATGGACCATCTTGTAACAACCTGTCCATGTATTATTCTGTCATCTATTCTTACGAAAGTTATAGCCATAATGTTTCCTCCTTATAAATCACTATCTTCTTCATCTTCTATTTCAAATTTACCTATTCCATCTCTCGCAGCTTTAATTAATTCTTCTACGTCATCTTCACTTAATTCATTTTCCATGAATAATGTTGTAAGAAGCATAGGTAAATTTAATCCTGAAATTACTTTTGATTTGTTTAAAAGTTCTTTTTGCGAAAGTAATGTTACTGCTGATGTATATGGTGAACCACCTTTTAGATCAGCCAATACAATTATTTCATTGCAATCCTTACTATTATTAATAAGTTCATTTAACTTCTCTTTAAACAATTCAATACCCATATTTTCTTCTAAACCCAAATAACATACATCTTTCAAATCTCCATAAATCATATTTGCAGCTTCAAATACACCTTTTGCTAGAGTTCCGTGACTTACTAAAAATATCTTTCTCATTCATACTTTCCCCTTTCGTAGCTCTGCTAAAAATATGGCAATTCCACCTCCTTATCTAAAAAATCAATTAATTAGTGAAAAGAAGTTTGTCCTAATTATTAGTCCGATTAAATTTATAACATTATAATGTTATAACATTATAATGTTATTATAGTATAACGTTAAATATATTGTCAACGTTTTCTTAAAATTTTATACTCCTTTATTTCATATTAATTATTTTAGCTATAACTACTTCATAATAAGGCTATGTTCTTGGCGAATTGAATCATATTAAATAGGAAATTATCAATTTAAAATTCATATTATTTACACATACTATAAATAATTATTAATACTTGGAGGTATCTACATGACAATTCTTGAAACCTTACTAAGAGCATTATTTGGATTTTCAATGCTGTTAATTTATATTCGTTTTTTAGGAAAAAAGCAGTTAGGTGAACTAACTTTTTTTAATTATATTACTGGTGTTTCATTAGGAAATATTGCTGGCGATATGATTGTACATAAAGATGTAAAGCCCCTTAATGCTTTTATAGGTATAACTCTTTGGGTAGCTCTTACATTTTTGCTTGGATACGTGAGTTTAAAATCCATGAAGGCTAGAAGAATAATTAATGGTGAACCTTCTATAGTAATAAAAAATGGAGTTATTCTACATGACATACTAGATTCCCATGGAATAAATATGGATGATCTTGGTATGCTTTTAAGAAATAATAGTATTTTTTCTATCAAGGATGTAGATTACGCAATTTTAGAGCCCAATGGTCAATTAAGCGTACTTAAAAAAGTTGAAAGAGAAGTAATTACAAAAAGTGACTTAAGGATTCACACCAGTCCACGGAGATATTTACCTACAGAAATTATTGTAGATGGTATAATCATAGAGAGAAACTTGAGAGAACAGAATTTGGATAATGCATGGCTTGGTCAACAGTTAACTCAATCAAACGTAGGTACAGTGTCAGATATTTTTTACGCACAACTACAGGAAGATGGAAGCCTTTATATAATTAAGAAATAAATCTTATTAAAGACGCCAACACTATAATAAAAAGTTCCCTCAAACTCAATCTGAGGGAACAAAATAAATTAGAATCCTATTTCTGCTGAATATTAACTCACTTACAAATTTCCTTTTTTATATGAATACATATAAAGCATCACCATAAAGAAAACAGCAATACAAGACAATATAAAGGTTAACGGCCAAACAGCAGTAATTCCTGATAAATCTATATATTTTCCCATAAGTGATGTTCCAAGAGCAGCCCCTGTAGCCCAACTCAGGTTCCCAACTGCGCTGAATCTAGCTCTATAATTAGCAGGACTATTGTTAGCCACATACACTCCAAAATTTGTAACAGTTAGTATTTCACCAATTGTCCATAGTACTGTTGATAACATAAATAGAGGAAAAGATCTTACTATTCCAATCATACCAAAACCCACAGCATAAAGTACTCCTGCTATTATCATATTGGGTAGGGCATGTAGTTTTCGTGTGAAGCTAGTAATAAATACAGTTAGGAAAATAACTGTGCAAGCATTTACACTCATTAGAAAACCAAATTTCTCTGCTCCATTTCCCATATAAACATTGTCTAGCATCAAAGGTAAAGAAAATCTATGCTGCGTGTATACTACACTATATATGATGTAAATAACTAGAAATATTAAAATCTGTGGACGTCTTAAAAGAACTTCAAAAACATTACCTTCTTCTGCTTTTTCTTTTGAAGCTGCTGCTTCTGTTTCATTTGACGGCTTAGTTTCATCTATATATACAATAAATAGAATCACTGCTGTTAATGATGTTAATGCATCACCTATAAAAAGCATAGGAAGAAAATTATTAAATAAGAAGCCTGCTACAATAGGACCAATGGATACTCCCAAATTTATACCTAAATATAGAAGTGAGTAACCAGCTTGTCTCCTATCTGGAGGCAAAACATCTGCAATTATTGCATTTAAAGGCGGTCTAACAGCCCCATTAAAAAAAGTTGAGGTCAAAAGAAAAGAGACAATAATATATGGATTGGTTATAAAGGCACAGGGTATTAGTGCTAAAGCCGCTGTTGTCTGAGCAAAAATATAGGTCTTTTTTCTTCCAATTTGATCTGCGAATTTACCTCCTGCTATAGCCCCAGGTATACTGAGAATAGATTCAATCATAACAATTATTCCAACTATCTGGAAAGACAGTCCTAGTTTTTTCGTCAAAAATAATGTCATAAATGGCAGCACAAAATCCCCGAATCTATTTACTACCTGAACTAAAAACAATATGTATACGCCTTTCGGTAATCCTTTGTAGATATTAAACCTTTTAAACATTACTTGCCTATCCCTTCTAAAGTTAATATATAAATTTACATTCTCATGTTCTGTAGTAATTTATGTTAAATATATGAAAATTATATATTAAATTATTAAAAATTACCATACAAATTATTTACACTAAAGGAGGTTATGTTATTTATGGTACTATTTTCCATCATATACCATCACTTTATTTCTACCTGTTTTTTTAGCTTCATATAATGCAAGGTCTGCATTTTCAAGAAGCATGTCTATATTATTAGTTTTATCAGGATACATTGAAACTCCTATAGAAACTGTCACATAAATACTAACCTTATCAGAAATATAAAATTTATTTGCTTCAACATTTTTTCTTATTCTCTCTGCAATTCTAGCTGCATTAGAAGCTGAACAATCTAGTAATAATACAGTGAATTCTTCCCCTCCATTACGGGATATAATATCAATTTCTCTGCATGCATTACGTAAAATATCAGCTAAATTCCTTAGTATAGTATCACCTGCAATGTGTCCATAAGTGTCATTTATCTTTTTAAAATAATCAATATCTAAATATAGTAAAGATAGATTTTTTCCATTCTTAATTGTTTGCTTAGAAACATTATTAAAAATCTTGTCAAACTGCCTTACATTATTTAAGCCAGTTAAAAAGTCCGTTGTTGCTTCATTTCTCAATCTATTATAAAATTCAACAAGCTCACATAAGTACTCAGTATATCTATATACAAAATAAGATACAAATGAAATCCCAATATAGTATACTAGTAGAAGCTTGAGTAAAAATGTTTTATCCTTAATAAGAATTATATATGAAATAGTACTAACTAAATTTGAATATATAACAGAATAAATCCATTTTTCCCTTCTTGTTTTTTTAATAATGGAGATAACTCCAAAGCCTATTCCAGAAAACATAGTAGCTATTATAGAAACTACAGCAGCTGTAGAAATTCCAAAATACAAAGTTCGAAAAAAGCACATCATCATAACGGTTATTATAGGTGGTATAATTCCACCGAAAATAGCCGATAGCATAATTGGTACTGTTCGAAAATCCATTACTATTGTGGAAGTAATATGTACTCCAAACAACATTAATAAGACCCCTAATGAACCACAGCATGCCCCAATTAATATTTTTAAAGATATTGATGGATTCCTAGATATATTTCTATTTATTACGAAATTATGAGAAACACTTATAAATGTGATTAAAATACATGCATTAATAAATAAATCAACAACCATTGTAATACTCTCCCCAAAGTATAAAGTGACCATTCTAAATAAGCATATTAATTATATACTATTTCATTCTAATTCTACAATTTATTTTATGGTAAGTTATTCCTCAAGTTTCCTATATGAATTTATAAAAGACTAACTAATACTTTATTAATGCCTATTATATTCCAACCGCCTTCGTGAATGTATATTTTGGTGCTTTGGGTGAAATCTATATAATAAAGTAGCTTAATTATAATAATTAATTTATACTAATGTATAATGAAAAAATAATTAATATATTAGAACAGAGTAGTATTTAAAGGAGGAAACAAAAATGATCAACAAAATAGGAAAAATAACACTATACGTAAACAACCAAGATGAAGCTAAAAAGTTCTGGACTGAAAAATTGAATTTTGTAGTTAAATTTGAGCAATCAATGGGGCCTAACATGAAATGGTTAGAAGTTGGACCAAGTGAAAGTGAATTTACAACCTTTGTTTTATATGATAAAAATCTAATGATGTCTCAAAATCCATCAACTAACGTTTCACATCCTTCTATAATATTAAGCACTACTGATATTGAGAATGCTTATAACAAAATAAAGGAAAATGATGTTGAGGTAGGAGATCTTATGAATATGCCATATGGAAAGATGTTTTCATTTAAAGATCAAGATGGAAATGAATACTTACTACGTGAAGACATGTAATATTTATTAAATACATACCAAGAGCTTGAAGAGCAACTTTTATTGCTTATAGAAGGAGCTTTAACTAAATCAACGAATTATCTTAGCAAAAAGTGTGATAACCATCCTATAGTTATCACACTTTTTTAGCTATCTTACAGCTATTTTTTTCTTATACTCTATAAACTCATCCACCGTAAGGAATGTCTCATAAAACCCCAATCTTTTGCAAAGCTTAGTTATATGAGGAGCTTCCAAGTAAGCTTTTTTTAGTTCCTCTTCTCTTGAAAAGATCTCTCTTGTGCAGTCGTCCATAAGCATTTTCCCTTGAGTAAATACAATGACTCTTTCAAAGCATTCTGCAACAAAGTCCATGTCGTGAATTATAGTTATTACAAGTTTATTTTTCTCTCTCAGCTTAAATATTATATCTTTTATTTTTTCTCTTCCTTCATAATCCTGAGCAATAGTAGGCTCATCAAATATTATGATATCTGTATCCATAGATATTATAGAAGCTATAGTTATAAGTTTTCTTTCAGACAAGCTTAGATCATAAGGATTACTATCTTGTAAGTGCTCTAGGCCTAGCATTTTTAGAGCCTCTATAGAATTTTTATGGGCTAAATCTTTGCCTTGTCCAACATTTAAAGCTCCAAACATAACTTCATCTATTACTTTGTTCTTAAATATTTGGTCGTTTGGATTTTGAAAAACAAGTCCTATTTTTGATGCTAAACTAGCAGCAGTTGCTTCTTTAGTATTTACTCCACCAATGTATATGTCTCCACTGGAAGGCTTTAAAAGTCCTTTTAGAAGCTTTACAAAGGTAGTTTTTCCTGCACCATTTTGGCCAATTATTGCCGTACTTCTATTGTCTAACTCTAGATTTATTCCTTTTAAAATCTCGCTACCTTCATTGTATTCAAAACGAAGATTCTTAACTTGAATTTTTTTATCCATTTGAATTCACCACCAAATCATAAGCTTCTTCCAAGGTTACCGGATACAGCCCAGTTTTAGGATTTACTAAGTGTAACTTTTTGCATATCTCAGTATAGGAAGGCTCTTTAACGCCATACTCTCTTAAGTCCTCTCTTGAAAAAACTTTTTCTGGTACATCATAATCTATTAACTTACCTTCATTTAAAAGCATAACCTTATCAGAGTATTGAGCTATCTTTTCAATCTTGTGCTCTACCATTACTACAGTCATGCCTTCTTTACTTAATTTATGAACCGCTTTAAACACCTCTTCAGAACCTTGAGGGTCAAGCTGTGATGTAGGTTCATCTAAAACTATTATATCTGGCTTCATTGCTATAATGCTTGCAATGGCCATTCTCTGCATTTGTCCTCCAGATAGTGCAAAAGGATTTCTGTCCTTAAATTTATCCATGCCCAAAAGTTCTAAAGCATAGTCTATTCTGTTTTTCATTTCTTCTCTTGAAAGTCCCATATTTTCAAGTCCAAATGCAATTTCTTCATACACAGTGAGCTTAGAACCTGTAACTTGAGTAAAGGGATTCTGAAAAACTATTCCTACCTTTAAGGATAAATCACTTATTGGGGTTTTTCTTACTTCTAATCCATCAATTAAAACTTTACCGCCATATCCACCAAAGAAGAAGTTAGGTACTAACCCAGTTAAAGCTTGACATAAGGTTGATTTGCCTGCCCCATTTCTACCTATAACCCCTATAAATTCTCCTTCTTCTATATCAAAGGATATACCCTTTAATGATAAGTCCTTTGCTAGAGGATACTTGTATTTTAGATTTTCCACTACTATTTTCTTCATAGGACTACCCTCCCTACTACAGCCGCAACTATTAGTAAAATCATAGATATTCTAAGTACGCCATTAAACTTAGGGTAAACTCTTTCATTTAAAAAAGTCTTTTGTCTTGTAGAGGAAAAACCTCTAACCTCTAGAGCCATAGCTCTTTCTCTAGTTGCTATTAAAGAGTTCATAACTACAGGTCCTATAAGTGGAAAGAAGGCTTTTAATCTGGTAGTTAACTTCCCCTCTGTTTCCATGCCTCTTGATTTTTGGGCATCCATTATGGTTTCCATAGTAGATGTCATTTGAGGAATTATTTGCAGCACTGAGCTTAAAACGTACCCTATCTTAGGTGATAAACCCTTCTGAACAAGTTCTTCTATTAAATCTGAAGGCCTTGTAGTTAAAACTAATATGGAAAAAGCACAAAGTATATTAATAACCCTTAAACATATAAGAAAAGCATGGTATAAGCCTTCCTTATAAAAACTTATCTTCCCAATCGAAAATGCAACGTTCTTATTCTCCGGAAAGAATAGTCCCTGAATTATTACTATAGATATAAGAATAAGTAAACTGAAATTTATAATAGGCATAACCTTTTTAAAAACCTTGGCATTGCATATTAATATAAAACTTACTAATATACATGCTAAAGCTGATATTTCATTTGGAATTATTGCTGTAATAGCTATAGCTGCTACTATATATATAAGTTTATTAATTGGATCAATGTTATGTACAAAACTATTTCCCTCTTGATACAAACTTAAACTTTTCATGTGATCACCTCACTTCTAAATACTAATCTAAATCATAAACTTCGTTGTTTTGATATAAAACCGTTAATGCCTTTGGTAAGCCTTTAAATATAGCATAGCTTATTAAAACTGTAGCTATTTTATCTGGAATATCTACCGCTAATTCATCCATTAATGAAGCTATCCAAATAGGCTGTCCTTTAGATATTAAGAATGCATATAGGGTATCTCCCCATAGATTACCGGTTTGTCCACCCCAAAAGGCTATATTTATTGGAGTAGATACACAAGCTGCGACTAACGCTACTATGATTCCAGCAACAACTGCTGTAAATAAGTTTTTTACAAAACCTTTATAACTTAAATAACCTAATACAAGTCCTACAGAAATTGAAGTTAAGGCATATATGAAAGATATTGGGTCCATGGTTAATCCATAAATGATATTATTTATAGCGCCACTTATGGCTCCAACTACAGGTCCTGCTAAAATACTTGCAAGCATAGTTCCTATGGCATCTAACCATAATGGCAGCTTTAATATTCCTGCGAAGAGCTTACCTATGTAATTTATGCCTACTGCCGCTGGAATAAGAACTAAAGACGTAGTTGAAAGCTTTAATGACCAGCCTTTGTTTTTACTCATAACATCCCCTCCATTTAAATTTTATTATTATATTCATAAACCGCTTCTAATGCAGTTAATATCTCCTTTTTTTCTCCATCTAAAGTCCCATTCTCCCCATCAACATAACTGTTTATGTCTTCTCCTAAGTTACCATCCATTTCTACAACTACATTTAAAATGGACGCAGTTTTTAGTCCTCTTAAAGCTCCTATTACAAACAACGCGGAGCTTTCCATGTCAGCACCTAAAATTCCTTTTTTGCTCCAGTAGCTATCTATAGCTTCTTCCTCATCAGTATAAAAACTGTCATGGCTTCTTGCTATGCCTATGTGATAAGAAAAACCTTGCTTTTTTGCACTATTGATTATTTCAAATAGAAGCTCTGTGTCAGGTACTGCCGGGTATTTTTCTTCAACATATGCCCTGGAAGCTCCATCATCCCTTACTATTCCATTAGGTATAATAAGATCTCCAAGCTTTATTCCTTCTTGGTTAGCTCCACAACTTCCAATTCTTATTAAAACCTCAATACCTATATTTTTAAGTTCTTCTACCGCTATGCCTGTAGATGCTCCTCCCATACCTGTAGACATAGCAAGTATCTTTATCTCTTTATAATATCCTACTAAGGATTTATACTCTCTGTTAAACTCAACTTCTTCAACATTTTCTAGAAACTCTGCTATCCTGTCTACCCTCTTAGGATCTCCAGGAAGTATAGCATATTTTACCTTTAAATCCTCCGAACATCTTATATGTGGTTGAACTAATGACATGATTATTCCTCCGTTTATGCATTTTTCTTTGTCAGTGCTTTAAGTTTATTCAAATCCTTAATGAAAACCTGAGAATTGCTTATTTCTAAAATATCTTTTTTCTTAAGCTCCATGAAAGTTCTATTTAAACTTCTCTTTGTTACCGCAAACTGTCCACTTAAAGTATCCTTGTCTATTTTTATAGTGGTACTGCCGCTTTTATTATAAGCTTTTAAAAGATAACTGCTTATTCTTTCTCTTAGTGTATATAAAGTGTCTACAGCTGATTTCTGAGAAAGAGTGTAAAATGCTGCACATATCTGTTCTGTAATATATCTGGATATATTTTTGTCCATATCATACCACTTTAAAAAGTAATCTCTTTTTAAAGCTAAAAGTTTTATATCTGTCAATGCTTCAATGGAACAACTGTAAGGCACATTGTTGAATATCTCTAGCTCTCCAATAAAATTCCCTTTCTTATATATAGACTGAGAGTATCTCTTTCCATGGTCAGACATAATAAATATATTAGCTTCTCCTTCAATTATGATAAAAAAGTATGGATATAGTTCTTCTTGTCTTAAAAACACTTTACCTTTTTTATATTTAAATATCTCCCACTGCTTAAGTATTTCATAGGGGCAAGACTTTAAGATATCATAAATAACTTTTTCTTTTTCAATAACCTCTACTACTTTCAAAATACTCATCTCTTGTTTTCTCCTTTATGATAATATATTTAAACCTTTACATACAGGACAAATGTCCCAATTAGAATTATAGCAACAATTGAAAATAAAAAAACTACTAAAAATTTAAGACAATATTCCTAAGTGCATATTAAAGGCTCTAAACTTACAAAACTGTAAGTTTACTTGAATATAAATGAATTTGTTCTCCTTTAAATCTAATTTAGAATTTATTTGTAATAGAAATATATTCTAAATCTAGATTTATGGAGGTTTAATAATATGAAAAAAGTTATAGCTTACACACAAAGGTTTTTAATTATCTTTGTACTTATTGCTTATATTTTCCCTTATTTCTATTCCTCAGCAGCTGTAATATATCATGTGTTTAATACCACACAAACTGTTTCAGCAAAAGAAAGTAAAGAAAAAAGCACTCCACCTTTATTAAATAACCAAAATAAAGAACCTTTAAATAAGGAGAATGTAGAAAAATTTGCTGATAACACTTTCAATGAACAGTTAAAAAAATTTAACGTGCCCGGAGCAGTTTTTGCTGTTGTCAAAGATAACACTGTACTTTTTGAGAAAGGATATGGATATTCTGATATAGATAAAAAAACACTCGTTGACCCTAAAACAACTGTTTTTAGAGCCGCTTCTGTTTCAAAACTTTTTACAGCTACAGCTGTTATGCAGCTTAAAGAAAAAGGTAAGGTAAATTTAAATGAGGATGTAAATAACTATTTGAAAGATTTTAAAATAAAAAATACTTATTCAAAACCTGTAACATTAGAAAATCTCTTGACTCATACAGGTGGTTTTGATGAAAGAATTGTGGGAGAACAAACAAAAAGTTATCTTGAGGAAAAGCCACTTAAAGATAACTTAATATCTCATACACGTCCCATAATTCGAGAACCAGGTGAAGCTCCTCAGTACAGTAATTATGGTATGTCTGTAGCTGGTTATGCTGTCGAGAGTGTATCAGGTACTCCTTTTAACAAGTATGTAGAGGATAGTATATTTAAACCCCTTAATATGAATAATAGTAGCTTTGCTTTTAATGATAAAATACTAAACAATCTATCACAAGGATATGATTACAAAAATGGTATGTATAAAAAAGTACCTGTTTACGGAGGAGTCCTCCCACCAGCAGGCGGATTGAAAACCACAGCAGATGATATGACTAAATTTATGATTGCTCATTTAAATAATGGCGCATATGAGAATACACGCATATTGAATAAAGACACCGTAGAAGACATGCATAAAAAGCATTTTTCCTTTAATGAAAATACCCTTGGAGTATGCTATGGCTTTTCAGAAAAGTATACAAATGGTACAAGAATAATTTATCATCGTGGGGATGATTATGGTTTTCACAGCATGTTATGTTTAATACCTGACAGTAATATAGGATTTTTCATTTCAACTAATGGTGAAGCGGGAATCAATATGTGTGTTAGTATAACAGATCAGTTTATAGCTAAGTACTTCAGTCAATCTAATACAAAAGTTAATATAAATAATAAAGTTAACTTTGTAAAAAGTGATCTGAAAAAATTTGAAGGAAGCTATCAAGGTACTAGATATCCAAGAAATGAAATAGGAAAATTGTTTCTACTAATGCCTTCAGCTATAAATATAAAAAGCACTAATGATGCACTAGTTATAAAATATTCTGGCGGGGAAGATAAATATATGGAAATAGAGCCTTTACTTTTTAAGAATGTTAAGACAGGAGATGCTATTGCCTTTAAAGCAGATAAACAAGGAAATATATGCTACATGCTTCCAGAGGGGTCAACAACAGTGGCCTTTGAAAAAATTTATTGGTACCAAAATCCTGCACTTCATAGAATAATTTTTATGTCCTTTACAATACTATTTTTGTTGCTACTTTTGGTACAAGTAATATTAATTATAAAGAGAAAGGATGATACTAAAGAAACTCTTCGTAATAAAAATATTACACTACTTGTGTGCATCTTAAATTCATTATTTTTAGTTGGCATGATTAAAGAGTGTCTCTCTCTATCACATATGCTTATGTTTTTACCTGAATTACCTAAAATAGTTATCTGTCTTCTGTTTATTCCGATAATCACTACAATATTAACTTTATATTTAATAATTTCAACATTCATATACTGGAATAAGCGAAGTGATACTTTGGTTTCAAAGATATGGACTATATTAGTCTGCTGCATATTTTTAATTTTTAATCTATACCTAAATTACTGGAATCTATTTGGCTTCAAATTTTAGTTAAAGGTTATATGCTTCCTTCTATAATTAAAGTATAATATATTTATTACGACTACTGGAATATTGTAACTATACTTTAAAAAGGAGGAAGCTATTTTGTATAAAATACTTATTATTGAAGATAATGTTAAATTGACTGAGCTTATAAAAGAATACCTTGAGAAATATGGATATGATGTTGCTGCTATAGAAAATTTTATAAATGTGGAAGATGATATAAAAAGCTTAAAACCTAATTTAGTTCTTTTAGACATAAATCTCCCATATTATGATGGATTTCAGTTGTGTAAAACCTTTAGACGTTCCTCCACAATACCTGTAATTATTATTTCATCAAGAAACGGAAATAACGAACAGATTAGGGGCCTTGAGTTGGGTGCAGATGATTATATTGTCAAACCCTTTGATTTTGACTTTCTTCTTGCTAAGATACAAGCAGTACTCAGACGAGTATATGGTGAATATTCAACGGAGACAAGCTTAATAGAGAGTGTTGGAGGTATTAAACTTAATAAGGATACTTTTAAAATGCTTTATAATAATATTGAGGTTGAACTTAGTAAAAACGAATTTAAACTTTTGAGCAAACTTATTAAGAATGAAGATAAAATTGTTACCAGAGAAGAGCTTTTAGAAGAACTTTGGGATGATACTGTTTTTGTAGATGACAACACTTTAACAGTGAATATAGTAAGGATTAGAAGCAAACTTAAAGAAATAGGTATTAACGAAGCTATAAAAACAAAGCGAAGCATTGGCTATATGTTTCAATTTCATTAATCATCAAGAGGTATTAATATGAATAAGAAGATATTAATAAACTTTTTAAAAGACAAGCTACAGCTTACCATTGCCTATTTTTTTAATACACTTTTGATTATTCTTTACTGTCATTTGCTTAATGGAAAAATTGATATATTATACCCTTTGTTAATATCTGTAGTAATCTACTTATTTTTAATATTAAATGAGTGGATTAAATATTATAAGTTTAATAGAAGTCTTAATGAAGGCATAGAAAATAAGTACTTTAATTTAAGCCCTAAAACAATTGAGCAGCAGGAAGCTTCTAAAGCTATATTCAAAATACATGAAAACTATACAAATACAATAAGTAGAGTTACTGCACAAAACACCGAATATAAATATTTTCTATCACAATGGGTTCATAATATGAAAACTCCGGTCTCAGTAATTAATCTCATTCTTCTAAAATGTATTAAAGAACTAGATTTTGATAAAGAAGATTGGAAAACAAATATATCAAAGTTATTTTATGATATACGGGAAGAAAATAATAAAGTAGAAAATGGCTTAGAGCAAATACTAAATATTAGCAGACTTGACGATTTTTCAAAGGATTACGAACCTCAGACAGTAGACCTTGTTACCCTTATAAAAGAAGTTATAAATAGTAAAAAAAATCAGTTTATATATAATAATGTTTTTCCTAAAGTGGAGTTTCAATGTAATGAAGCATTAATTATCACTGATAAAAAGTGGAATAAATTCATGCTTGAACAGATTTTATCTAATGCCATTAAATACTCTAAAAAAACTGATAAAAAGAGCTATGTGTATTTTGATATAAATATTAATGATAAAGAAACCAAACTTACAATTAGAGATGAAGGAATTGGCATACCTAATTATGATATAAAAAGGATTTTCACACCCTTTTTTACAGGGGAAAATGGCAGAAAATTAAGAGACTCTACAGGTATAGGTTTATACATATGCGCAATGATAGCAAAAAAATTAAATCACAGTATAGCTATAAAGTCAGAAATTAATATTGGAACCACCCTTTCAATTACATATATGTCTAAAGTTTAAAGGTAATGGAGTGAGCCTATGGAAGTTTTATGTGCGGAAGATATCGTTAAAGTATACGAAGGAAGCTTAGAAGTTAATTGTACAAATGTGTTAAATGGCATAAATCTAAGTGTAGAAGAGGGAGAGTTTATTGCTATTATTGGACAGTCTGGAAGTGGAAAAACAACCCTACTAAATATATTATCCGGTATTGATAAGCCTAACAGCGGAACTGTAAAGATATTAGATAAATACATAACCTCATTAAGTAAAAAAGAAAGCACAATCTTTAGACGTGAAAATCTTGGAATTATATTTCAAGAATTTAATCTTTTCGATAATATGACTCTAGCAGAAAATGCTGCTCTTCCACTTATATTTAAAGGAAAAAGTTCTAAAGAAATTGATGAAAAGATAGTAGAGTATTTTACCTTTTTCAATATATATGATATTAAAGATAAGTACCCTTATAATGTTTCCGTAGGTGAAAAACAAAGAACAGCAGCTTGTAGAGCATTGCTAACCAGTCCTTGTGTTATCTTAGCTGATGAACCAACAGGAAGTCTCGACCCAAAGACTTTAAAGAAGTTTATGAAGTATATGGAAGCCTTAAATGCTGAAAAAAAGGTAACAATTCTTATGGTCACACATGATATGTATGCAGCAAGCTATTGCAAAAGGGTTATCTTTTTGAAAGACGGTAGAATATGTACAGAAATATATCGTAAAGAGGATCAAAGTGCCTTCTTTAATAGAATATTAGATACACTTTCAGTGATTAGTGGGGAATGATATGAATTTTAAACAAATATTATTTAAAAATATAAAATCAAATTTAGAGCAATATGCTGCCTATACCTTTTCCTTAATAACCTCAATTTTATGCTTCTTTATTCAATCAATACTCTATAATTCACAGGTGGTAATCGGTGAAAATAACTTTTTTGTAGTTCCAACAATTAGTGTGTTTAACACATCTTTATGGTATGTCTATATGTATATTTCTTTTTCTAAATATAGAGAAAGAGAGTTTATACGTTTCTTAACCTTAGGTATGACATGCGGAGAGCTTAAAATATTAATCTTTTTAGAAAACATTTTGATTTTTTTAGTATGTATACCCACCGGCTTAGTTTTAGGTTTAATTTTTTCAAAAATTATAGCTCTTTCTTTATTCAATTTTTCCAGTATACATATCCTAACTTTTCAGTTTAAATCAGTTGTTTATAAAATCATCTCTTTACATTATGCTGTGCTTACTACTGTTTTTACTTTGTGGTCATTTAGGTTCATAGATAACTTAGGTATAACAAATACATCAAATTGTGAGTGCCTATCAATAGCTCATACTAAGATCTCAAAGCTAATAAAAATAGTATTAGTATCTTTAATAATGTATTATCTTTATTGGCTGGAAAAGTTTAATCTTACTTCTGATGCTAGATATTATGTTGATTTTGCTTTCTTTTGCATAATAGGAACTTATATAATATTTTTATTTGTTATAAAGACTTTTAACTATTTTATAGAAAGAAATAAGAACTTTTACTATAAAAAGATTTTGCTAATAAAAGAACTTAAGGCTTTTTTAAAAGATGATAACATTGTAATTTTCTTTATTATCTTTTTGAACTTTATGTTTATTATTTGCGAAAGAATTCGTCATCTACCTAATATAAAAACGACTTTTGATTTCTTTAGTATTTTTCAAAAAGATACTTTTAATTTAATAAATGTGTTTAGTGTTTTATTAAGCTTTTTTGTATTTGCCAACATACTGTACTTTAAAAGTAAAATAGATTTATATAACTGGAAGCCAAGAATAATTAAATTACATAAAGTTGGGTTAACAACTAAAGAAGTACATAATATTTTATTATGCAAGCTTAAGTTAACATTTTTTTTGCCTGTAATTTTAGCAGCTTTCGCATGTGTTTCATATAATTATATCTTGAACATCAATAATGAGTTTGCTATGAATACTATTAAAATATTATTATGCTATTTTAGCATACAATTTTTAGGATATATTATTACTAAGAATAAAATATTATTTTTTAAATCTTAAATTTCTTCATATATTCTTTATATAAATATTATAAAATCTAGTTACAGAATAATTGATTTTAGGCATTATGTACTTTAAAAAATAGAGTGATTACAATGATTAGTACTATTATGTAACTTAGAGGAATATAGGAGGAATAGTTATGAACTGTCATGAGAACAACAAATAAAATCTCAAAGATTATAAACATAGTCCATTAAAACATATGCTGCACATGATTTTATGTTGTGGGCTACCTATACTTATTGTAGGATTTTTACCACTTATAACAAGACTTAGTCCTAGCGCAGGCAGCTTCGTTGGGAAAATAGTACCATTTTTATGTCCAATAATGATGGTTGCTATGATTTTTACAATGATGAGTGGCAAGAAAGAAAAAAGTTGCTGCAGCAGCACTAAACAAGATATTGATACGAAAGAAATAGTTTAGACCAATAATACAAAATGAAGAGGCCAAATAATTTAGCGGCCTCTCCATTTTTCACCCTTTACTTAGTTACAGCTCTATTCAATGATTTATTAAAAGATATCATACATTATCTCCTGATCTTTAGAGGTTAATTGAATTATTCTTAAAATTACAATTCTATTGTTTTATCTGTTGGCATTAATTCTCCTTGAGGTATTTTCCCACGAATATATTGAATCCATAAGGAGTTTATCCAGTCATCTTTATAGTCAAATACAAGACTATCTAATATCAATCCAAAGTCGTCGGAAATATACGCTGCCATATTCCCTGATAAAGTAATATTATATACTTCTAAAAATATGACTCTTCTTAATTTTTCATCATGTTTCCTATATATTTCTGTTAAGTTCTCCTTTTGTTTAATTTTGTCTACTTCATTATAAACTCGAGTCCACT
Organism: Clostridium nitrophenolicum; assembly: GCF_055391695.1. Classification (NCBI taxonomy): domain Bacteria; kingdom Bacillati; phylum Bacillota; class Clostridia; order Eubacteriales; family Clostridiaceae; genus Clostridium; species Clostridium nitrophenolicum. Next base: position 1,679,279 of record NZ_AP042469.1, on the reverse strand, counting down.
GTGTTGAAAAAACCTCACAATCTCTATTGTTTAAAACTTCATCTATTTGTGCTGCATCTAGTGTTTTAAGATAATTTATAGTTCCATCTTTAAATATATCTAATATTTTCACATATGCTAATTCAATATTTTCTATTTTCATTATTATCACTCCAAATCTAAAATAGCCTTTAACTTTCTACCACCTTAATTAATATTCTACAAAATTACAAATAAACCTTCCTAATTTAAACAAATATTCCAATATTGTTTCAAAACATGTATAAAGGCCCATTAATTTTTCTTTTAAGTTAACTTACTATTCGACTCTAGAGCTTATAATGAAGTTTTATATTACAAGCACCTTATCTAAACTTGTATCATAGCTATACTTTTTGGAGTACCTTACTTAATTTTTATTTTCACCACTTAGATCCACTAGATTTGCATTCTCTATATAATCCTCTATAATCTTCCTTGACATATTAAACCAACTTAGGCAGTTATCAAGTATTACAGAGTCTCCCGTTACAGTTCTCTCTAATTTCCACAAAATAGGGTCAGCACTGGGCACTAGCTCAACTTCAGTAGAAAAATTCCAATTTAGAGAGTGCTTCAGTATCTTTTCTCTGAGCCTTCCTGAATTCGAAACAGGAGCATCAAGAAAAAACTTGGCATGAGGTACTTTAAGCTCGCTAAAGCTCTTTCCAATAAGCTCTAGTGCTTTATCTGTTTTATCAATAAGTCTGTAACTTCCCTGTAAACCTGCAATATCTCTAACAACACCGTCATTGCCAAGTATTAAGACTCCTCCAGAAAGAGCAACTTCAAGGGTTATAATTAAATTAAATCCGTCAATATAAATGGTTCCATCTTTTGCAGAAGAATACGGGAGCAAGTTTAGCTTTCTCTTCTCACACTCATCTTTGGTACTTGTTGAACGCTTTAATGCTTGACGCTGGCGTGCCGAAAATTGATAGCTTCCACCGACTAAATCCATAATCCCATTTATTTTATAGCCTCTATTAAGAAGCCACTCTACTTCTTCCTGAGCCTTTTGTAGTTTTAAAACAGCTTTCTTTGAAAACCATCTATCATCTTGAGGATCAACACCTCTTTTAGCTATCCTTCCTGTTGGCATTTCATCTAAATTCAAATATAACACCCCATTCATTTGATATCGTATATATTCCAAGTCTTTAGCTTCATTATACTCTAAATATTAAATGTTATTATTCTTATTAGAAAAATCTCAAGATTTATTAAGAAAATTAATAATATATATTTTATAATCAAATATAATAAAAGCTTACCTTACTTTAAGAGAGATCCTTAAAGCAAGATAAGCCTTTTATTTATATATATTTATAATAGCGATTTATTTATGCAGCCTTTTTTATTGAAGACTTATTCGCATTTTGTAGTGAACTGTTTTTACGTGAATATGTAAAGTAAACTATAATTCCTAACGCTAACCATGTTAAGAAATATATCCAAGTTGTCTTTGATAAGTTAGACATTAAGAATAGGCTGAATACTACTGCTAGTATTGGCACTAATGGTACTAATGGAGTCTTAAAGCTTCTCTTTAGGTTTGGATGAGTTTTTCTTAATACGATTACAGATGCAGCAACAAGCATGAATGTTGATATAAGAGTCATATTTGCAAGGTCTGCTAATTGTTTAAGATCAACAACACCTGCTATTAAAGCAGCAGTACAACCTGTTAGCCAAGTTGAGAAAGTTGGCACATTTGTTTTTGCATTTATATTAGAAAATGCCTTTGGAAGTAATCCGTCACGACTCATTGAGAATAGTATACGGGATGTACCAAAAATATAGGCTAACATAACTGCTGTAATTCCTACGACTGCACCAATTGAAAGAATGGAGGCAGCCCAGCCTTGTCCAACTTCATTTAGTGCGAATGCCATTGCATCTCCAACATTTAATAGCGAGTAATGAGTAATACCAGTTAAAACTAAACAAACCACAACATATATAATTGTACAAATAATTAATGAAGCAATGATTCCTATCGGAAGATCCCTTTGTGGATTCTTTACTTCTTCAGCAGAAGTTGAAACTGCATCAAATCCTGTAAATGCAAAGAAAACAGATGCCGCTCCTGCAAACACTCCTTTTAAACCAAATGGCATAAATGGATGCCAGTTTTGAGGTTTTATAAAGAAAGCACCTACAGCTATGAATAAAACTATAACAGCAACTTTTACTATAACCATAAAGTTGTTTACTTTCTTACTTTCTTTTGTTCCTCTTGAAAGTAGGTAAGTAACCAATAGTATTACTATAGTTGCTGGGAGATTCATTATACCTCCCTGACTTGGAATAGTTACAAACTGTTTAGGTATATGTATCCCAAATTCACCTATAAAGCCATTAAAATAAGCTGCCCAACCACCTGCAACAGAGGATGTGCTTACGGTATATCCTATAACAAGCGACCATCCTACAAGGTGGGCAATTATTTCACCTAAAGATACATAGATGTAAGCATAAGAACTACCCGAGGTTGGTATAGATGCCGCAAATTCAGCATAGCATAAACCAACAAGCATACATACTATTGCAGAACAAATAAATGATAATACAACTGCTGGACCTGCATCTCTCGATGCTACAAGTCCTGTTAGAACCATAACACCTGTTCCTATAACTGCACCGATACTCATTAAGGTTACGTCAAAGGAACCAAGAGTTTTTTCTAGTGATGCAGATTCGTGACGTTCTAAAACCGAATCTACACTTTTTTTCTTAAAAATAGAGCCCATTCTTTTTAATCTCCTTTTTCATCTCTTACTAAAAATTTTGTTTATAAATTAACCAAATACTTTATAATAATAAAAAATATATTATAATCCGTCAAATTATGAAACTAACATTTCATCGAAATTATTTAAGTTTTTCTTTAAAACGCTTAAAAATTCATCACTATTTTTACAATTTGATTTAAATTATTCAGAAAGGTTAATATAATTCGAAAAGTGTCCTGATTCACATATTTCTAAAACTATATTTCATTATGCATAAATATACATTAAATGCTACTAAACAAGTATTGTTTTAAATTTCAAACTTGTTGAAATACTCGGTAATTTATATTTGCTTTAAAGAGATAACCCCACCAATTTTGAAAAGGTATAGAGAATTAAGCTAAAAATTAAAAGCCTGTATACTTAGTGGATACAGGCTTAATTTTGCTATTTACTTTTATGAAAAGAATTCGCTAAGTTAGCAATATTTAAATTTTATAAGTTCTCCTTAACTACTCCACTATATTGCTCAATTAAATTTATAAACTCATCTTTATGCATTGTATCTTGCAAAACTCTTTTGGGAACAATATAGGCATTTACAGAACTTATATAGATATAAATATATTCTTTAGTCTCTATAAGTCTCTCGACGACATTCCAGTTAGTGTTAATTTGTTTTTCCTTCTTTTTACTACTAATTTAAAATATTTTGGATAGAAAATTACCCATTATTAGTCCAATCTATATAATTAATCGTTGAACCATGCTTGGTTAAGTATCCTTATGCCTTCAACAATTTCATTTTCAGAACTGCTACCAAAACCGAGCAAAACCATATTATTAGAATATTTATCTTTCCTAATCCAGAATGGTGATACTGGATATACTATAATACCATGATCTCTAGCTTTTTTTATTGCTTCTTCTTCGTACATTCCATTATTGAACTTCAGTAAAATATGCAAGCCCGCGTTTTTCCCATGGATAATAATCTTATCTCCCATTAATTCATGAATTGCATGAACTAATATATCATGTTTTCTTTTGTTTGAAAGACATATTTTTCTTAAATGTCTATCCCAATGACCTAAATACATAAACTGTTGAATTATTTTTTGTTGAATTACTGAAACGGCTGCCTGATACCTATTAAAAAGTTTATCATATCTTTCCATTAATGATTGTGGTAATACCATATAATTTACACGCAAGCTAGGTGACAAGGATTTTGAAAATGTGCCTATATAGACAACAGATTCTTTTGAATCAATACTTTGTATTGATGGAATAGGTCTTGAATTATATCTAAGCTCACTATCATAATCATCTTCAATTATAATTCCATTTTTTCTTATAGCCCAATCTAATAGCTTTAATCTTTTTTGAATTGGCATCACTGCTCCTGTTGGAAATTGATGGGAAGGTGTTATATAAACTATCTTCGCTGAACTATTTTCTAATTCCTCAATATTAATTCCATCTTTATCTAAACCAATTGGAATAACATCATACCCGTTATTGATAAATATATCCCTTGCACCAACATACCCCGGGTCTTCTAAAGCTATTTGATTAGAATCTCCTCTAAATAATTGGCACAGTATGCTTAAACAGTATTCCATACCTGAGGAAATAATGATTTGTTCCGGATTACAAGAAACACCTCTTGATTTATTCAAGTATTTCATAATTTCTATTTGTAATTCCGGTTCCCCTTTTCTTGCTTTGTATGAAGTCATATTTTCAGCACTTATAGATGATAAACATTTGTTTGAAATTTTCTTCCATAAACTTAATGGGAAATCATCAGCACTTAAACTTCCATACTGAAAATCATATTTATGATTCTTATAATCTGCTTCAGCCGTTATCTTTTCATGTTCTTGATTATTCTTAAATTTTTCTCCCTTTAGCTTTGAGATTATTAAGCTATCTAGTTTTAAAACAATAAACCCACTACCTGCCTTACTTGCAATGTATCCTTCTGAACAAAGCTGTAGATACGCACTTTCAACTGTGTTTCTGCTGACATTTAATGTTGTTGAAAGCGTTCGTGTTGAAGGGAGTTTACTGCCTTCTGAAATTTGTCCTGAAATTATTTTTTCTTTTATCTGTTCATAAATTTGCAAATATAATGGAGTACTGGAATCACTATGCAGAATAATCATCTTTATAAACCACCCCTCACAAACTGTATCCTATAAAATAATTAAAACTGGCACTTTTGAACATTACAGTTTGATTGTATAATTGTTCTATGGAAAAGTCAACGGGCTCGTAATGAAGACTTTTCAGGTAGTTTATTTTAAAAAATTAGATAATTATTTTTAAAGAGGGGGAGAAATCAATGAATACAAAATATGTGGTTATTATTCAATGTGATATTGCACATAGACGCTGCAGCGGTTTCGCTTGTACAAATGCTTTTTATAATAAAGAGGAAGTCTTTAAGAACTATGATGACACCACTAGATATATTTCCTTTACCTGCGGCGGCTGCTGTGGAAAGGGAATTGCCGCTAAATTAGAACATCTTTCTAAAAAATTGAGAATTGAAAATAATATAGGCAAAGATGAAGTTGCTATACACTTATCTTCTTGTATGACAACGGACCATCATCATTATGATAGATGCCCTCATATTGAATATATCAAAGATATTGTATTAAAAAAGGGTTATAAAAATGTTATAGAGGGATCTTTCATAAGTAAAAATGCAGAAAAGAAGAGAGAAGAAGGTATTTATAATTGTTACAGCGATTCATAGAATTTCAGAGGAGGAATCATAAATGTTAAACGAAAAATTACTTGAAGTTATTTCTCACGAAGGAGTGACAGCTATCGCCTCTTGCAGTAATAACGAAGTGCATGTAGTTAATACTTGGAACTCATATATTAATACTACTGAAGATGGTAGATTATTAATACCAGCTGCTGGGATGCGTAAAACACAAAAGAACGTAGAATTAAATAATAAAGTTAAAGTAACTGTAGGAAGTAAAGAAGTTATGGGATATAAATACTTAGGTACAGGCTTCCTAATTGAAGGAACTGCAAAATTTGTTGAATCAGGTTCAGAATTTGATATGATGAAAGAAAAATACCCTTTCCTAAGTAGAGTGTTAGAGATAACAGTTACATCTGCAAAGCAAACACTTTAGCATTATGTTATCTAGCTCCAGAAAATGAGCACTTTTATTAAATAAAGTGCTCATTAAGCTAGCATAGCACCAACCTTCCCACTAAGCGGGTGTATAATTCACTAGTAATCTGTTAATTTTTGTATTATGAATTTTGAAGCTTTTCTAGAAGACGAATTCAAAGAAAAAATATATAAGTTTATAATCAAATAAGATTTTGTTTCTTTAAAAATTTATAAAATGCGTAAGAATTAACTAATGAAATAAAATATGAAAAGTATGTCGCTATTATATTCCAATGATTATAGTAAACTACTCTCCCCATCCATACTCCATACCACTCTATTAATGTAAGCGTTAAACCCGTCACCGGTAATAGAATATAAGCTCTAATATGATATTTTCTCATAAGTTCAATAGTAACACATGGATAGAGGCAAAATAACCCTATGCTAAAGGGTAGTGCTGAAAGATTATTAAGATTAAAAGGATATAGGCGCCAAAAATAGTAAAATCCTAAATCGTTAACTATAAATGATATAACACTGGCAAAGGGAGCTATATAATATATAATTTTATATTCACGAATAATAGTTAAAGCAATTATCCAAGGAATAATAAAGCCTAAAACAATATTTAAAACCATGAACTGCACCTCCGCTTTGTTCATTTCTATAATTTCTCCTTTATTAAAAACTTTATGCCATATCATATAATTTACTGTAAATAATTTTTTCAATAATAACGAAAAAAGCGACTGGCTTTTACCAGTCGCTTTTAATTTTAAATTATTTTGCAAGTTCATATAATGTATGAGCATATATTTTAGCATTCATAACAAGATCGCCAATTTCAATATACTCATTAGCCTGATGGTCAAGATCTGGCTTTCCTGGGAATATCGGTCCAAAACCAACTATGTTTGGAAGTTCCTTAGCATAAGTTCCTCCACCTATTCCATAAGCCTTTGCTTCTTCACCTGTCTGCTCATTGTAAACTTTAAGAAGAGTTTTAACTAACTCACCATCTTCTGGATAGTAAAGAGGCTCATCAGCATCTATTCTCTCTATTTTAGCACCACATTCAGCAAATCTTTCAGAAAGCTTATTCATTATTTCATCACCCTTCATTGTAACAGGGTATCTCATGTCTATCCAAAGATCTGACATTTCTTCGTTAAAGTCAGCTACTCCAACATTTAATGATAATTTTCCTGATGGTTTATCTTCACATGCTATTCCAAGTGAAGTACCTTCTGTTTCTGATCCAACATTCTTGTTAAAGAAATTGATATAATCTGCAAGTCCACAAGTTCCTTTAGCAATTGTTCCTAAAAACTCCATTGCATACATTACAGCATTTTTTCCCAATTCTGGCATACTACCATGAGCTGATACTCCAAAGGATTTTACAACAACATCCCCATTAACAATTTCAGCATTCATATTGTATCCTGTTTTAGCCGCAAATTCTTTTACAGCATTAACAATACTTTCTCCATCCTTTGTAGCTATTACAACCTCACATTTGTCTGGTACCATATTAGGTCTTATTCCACCTTTTATTGATTTAATTGCAAGTCCACAGTTGCAAGGCTTTAAAGGTTTAACAACGTGAAATCTTCTTATACCTTTTTCTGCATTTATAACAGGATACATAGCATCTGGTGTAAATCCAGCAACTGGAGCCTTTTCTTTCTTATTGTAAATATGCATTTCGCCGCTTCCTGTTTCTTCATTTGTTCCAAAAATAATTCTAACTTTCTTTGAAAGTGGCATATTAAGTTCCTTTATAGCTTTTAGTCCGAAAAGCGCTGCCATTATTGGACCCTTATCATCCAACGTACCTCTTCCAAACATTTTATCATCATGAATTTCTGCTCCATATGGTGGATGAATCCAGTTATCTCCTTCAGGAACTACATCCATATGGCCAAGAACTGCCACATAGTCTTCTCCTTCACCATACTCTACATATCCGTAGTATCCTTCTTCTTCCTTGTATGTCTTAAATCCAAGGCTTTTAGAGATTTCAAGTGCCTTATCAAGTGCCTTTGCTACGCCCTCACCAAAAGGCATGCCTGGCTTTCCTTCTTCTTCAATACTCTTAATTTTAATTACTTCTTGAGTTGCCTTAATAAGTTCCTCTTTCATTTCATCAATTTTTTTATTAAGTTCCATATCGGTTCCCCCTATTTTTAATATTTTTACAAAAAGTAATACATTTTTATCTATGGCACATTTTGTATATTTTTATTGTATACCTCTTCTTACACTTTTTCAACGATATTGAATTATTTGTTGAATTCATCATTATTTTTGCTAAAAATCCGTCAATTTTACAATTAGACTTAAAGATATTTACTCCATTATTAAAGGACTAGCTCTTTCCTAGCTTTTTCATTGTAAAAAAATCATTTAATATAAATATGTTTCCTTAAGTATTTTCCTGTAATAGAAAAACCTTGGTTTATCAAATTTCTAGGCTCTCCTTGAAATATAACTTTTCCTCCTTCTTGACCTGCTCCTGGACCTAAATCTATGATCCAATCCGCTTGACTCATTATATCAAGATTATGTTCTATCACAATTAGTGTGCTCCCTTGGTTAACAATGCGATTCATAATTGTTATAAGCTGTGACACATCGGACATGTGCAGTCCTGTAGTAGGTTCATCTAATACATATATATTCCCTTCCTTTTCTAACTCTGCTGCAAGTTTAACCCTTTGAAGTTCACCTCCAGATAGTGTGTCTAAAGGCTGACCAAGAGTAATATAGCCTATTCCTACATCTTTTAGACTTCTTAAAGTAGGTAGTATTTCTTTCTCATCGAAAAATTCCATAGCCTCATCAATTGTCATCTTAAGAACTTCACTAATATTTTTCTTTCGTAATTTAAGCTGCAGTACTTCTTTAGTGAACCTATCTCCTTGGCATGCCTCACAAACACCTACAATAGGATCCATAAAAGCTAAATCAGTATATGTTATTCCTAAACCCTTACATTCTGGGCAAGCTCCCTTGGAATTAAAGCTGAAAAGAGATGCTTCCACCTGATTCTCTTTTGCAAACAACTTTCGTATAAAATCAAAAATTCCTGTGAAGGTAGCTATATTAGAACGCTTAGAGGCTTGAATTGCTCTTTGATTTATAAAAATTGCTTCAGGATAATATTGTGGTAGTACTTGGTTTATGAGAGTGCTTTTGCCCGAACCAGCTACTCCTGTAACCACAGTCAGAACACCTATAGGAATATCAACAGAAACCTCTTTCAAATTATGCAAAGTAGCCTGTTTTATAGATAACCATCCTTTAGGTTCTCTAGTACTTTCCTTCAAACTAGATCTATAATTCAAAAACTTTCCGGTCAATGTATCTGCTTTTAATAATCCTTCCACTCCTCCCTCATACATAATATTGCCACCATTTGTGCCAGCTTTTGGCCCCATATCAATTACATGGTCTGCAATTCTAATAACATCGGGGTCATGCTCCACTATTAAAACAGTATTTCCTTTATCTCTTAATAACCTCAAAAGATTATTAATTCTATTTACATCATGGGGATGAAGACCAATACTTGGTTCATCAAAAATATAAGTAATATCAGTTAAGCTGCTTCCTAGCTGACGAACCATTTTTATTCTTTGAGACTCACCTCCAGAAAGAGTTGCTGTCTCTCGACCCAAACTTAAATAGCCTAGCCCTATAGAATTCAAATGCTCCAGCCGATTGATGATAGCTTTCACCATTGTATATGCAGAAAGTTCTTTAATAGTTTCCATAAAGCTAATTAAGTCACTGATTTGCATTCTTGTGCAATCTGCAATATTTTTACCATTTATTTTACACCCCAATACCTCTTCTTTAAGTCTTGCACCCTTACACAATGGGCAAATACCCCTTGCAACCACATAGTCAATCTCCTCCTTATATAGTTTCGCTTCCCTAGATTCTTTATTCAAAAAAGTTCTTTCAATTCTTGGGACAATTCCCTCATACTTTGAAGTGGTAGGCCAACCGTTGGTAGGATTTGGTGGCTTAAACCCGGTTTTGTAAAGCAGTGTATTCCATTCATCCGAACTATAATCTTTAAGCTTTTTGTCATTATCAAAAAGACCTGTACAGACATAACGTTTCCATCTCCACCCTCCTGGTTCAAAAGTTGGAAACAGAATAGCCCCTTCATTTAAGGATTTATTTTTATCAAATAACCTTTCAACATTTATTGTATCCACCTTTCCTAACCCTTCACATTTAGGACACATTCCCATAGGATTATTGAAAGAAAACACATCAGAATACCCTACAAAAGGATTGCCAATTCGTGAGAATAACAAACGTAGTAAGGAATAAATATCTGTTATAGTTCCAACTGTTGACCTTGCATTTCCACCGATTCTCTTTTGGCTTATTACAATTGCTACAGAGAGATTCCTGATAGAATCTACATCAGGGTGTCCATAATGTGGAAGACGATGACGTATGAAACTTGAATAGGTTTCATTTAATTGACGTTGTGACTCTGCTGCAATTGTATCGAATACAAGAGATGACTTTCCAGAGCCTGAAACACCTGTAAAAACAGTAATTTGCTTCTTTGGAACCTTTATACCAATATTCTTTAAGTTTTTTTCTCTGGCTCCAATAACATGTATATTATTATCACATTTTTCTTCTCTCATAGTAATCTCCTTTTACTAAACTTGTTTTTATACTTAATAAAACTATTAAAACTCTAAACTCTGCTATTCTCTAAGGCACAAACATCTTAACCAATATTGATAATCCCCTTACTTGAATTAATCTTTTAATTTAACAAGCATATATACTTTGAGTATCTACCATAAATACTGTATACTAAAAACATGACAATTGTTGTCTATTTTTATTAAAATTAATCTCTACATTATAAAAATAGTTCCTGTTGTAAAGGAGAGTTTATATGTCAAAAGCTAAGAGAATATTTGATTTAATTATGTATGTAAATACTAAGAGAAGTTTTACTGCTCAAGATGTTGCATATGAATTCAACATATCTGTTAGAACTGCACATAGATATTTAATGGAAATAAGTGAATTAGGAGTTCCTATATATACTGAGCAAGGTAGAAATGGCGGGTATCGCACACTAGAAAACAGAGTTCTTCCTCCAATTATATTTGATGAAAACGAAGCTACAGCAATTTTCTTTGCCTTTCAATCACTAAAATATTATAAATCATTACCCTTTGATACAGATATCGATTCAGCTTCTAGAAAATTGTATGCTAGTCTTCCTGAGGATGCTAAAAAGAAGATAAGTCGCTTAGAATCTCTCATATGTTTATGGAACCCAAAGCGAAATATTGCTTCACCCTTCTTGAAGGATATAGTTGAAGCATCTATTCAGAACAATATATTAATAATTGAATATCTATCAAAAACAAAGAATAAAAAAAGAGAAGTTAAACCAATCGGCACCTATGCACATGACGGACTTTGGTATATGCCTGCTTTGGACCTTGAAAAAAATAAGGTTTTATTATTCAGAGTTGATAGAATACTATCCTTAGAAATTTCCGAAATAACTTATGAGTTTCCGATGAATTTAATAGATTGGTTTGATAGCTATACAGTTAAAACACCTGTGAGATTATATGTTGAGCTAACAAGAGAAGGGATAAGACAGTGTCAAAGTAAGCCATGGTTAGAGCCTCATATTATTATTACTGATGATGAAAATGGATATATTGACACAATAATCGATAGAAGCGAGATAGACTTTGTTTCTAGCTATTTTGTTCAGCTAGGTACTTGTGCAAAAGTTATTGAACCACAAGAAATAATAGATAATATTAAAAAGCAAGCTTATAGTCTGATAAATCATTATATATAGCTAAAAACAATATAGTTCTATTAACAAAGACTGTACTTTCACATACAGTCTTTGCATTAATATTTCCATAAGTTTTTATTCAACAGTAAATTCAGGTAATTGTATCTTAGTTCCATTTACATTTAACTCACCTTGATATATATCATTATCTAGTGTAGTTTTAAACTTACAGCTACCACCAGTTAAAACTGATTGATCTATATATTTATAGCTGTTTGTTCCCTTGGAATATACTGTTATGGTAACATCCCCTACCTTATCATTGTTGGCTGTATAAGTTATTGTTACAGTTCTATTGTTAACTTGAACTAATGGATTAGTTCCAAACTTATTAGTAGTATTTCCTGAAGAACTGCTACCACCGCTTCTGTCGCCACCACTATTTCCAGTAGCAGGCTTTGAAGGTTGCTGTGAATCTAATTTATTCTTTACATAACCTTTTATTTTTTCCTGAATAGAGTCTGGTACTACTGAACTTCCACCAATTACAGTAATTGCAGTACTCTTAATAACATTTTCCTTAAGAAAATCTTCTGTTATTTGAGGCATTGTAGTATAGGTTAATACCATTGGCGCTTCTTTTTGAGCTGCTAAAGCTGATCCTGAAAGTGCATCTGCAAACTCCTTACCTGTAGGACCTTCTCCTAAAGCTATAAAGACATTGTCAAATTTAATATCTTTAGAAAACTGTTTTAATACATTAACATTAGTTTCGTATCTATCCTTTCCTCCAAGTCTTGTAGAGGAATTGCCCTTTATCTTATTTAACTTGTCTTCTACATTTTTGCCTACAACCCCTTGAAGACCAACTATATATGAATTAGATATTTTCTTATCTGAAATATATTTTTCAATACTATCCGGTAAAACATTCCTATCTGTTAAGAGTATTGGCATTCCTTTTATTGCAGCTACTGAAGAAGCAGACAATGCATCTGCATAATTGTATCCATAAGTAACAAAAACTGAATTTACGCTCCCAAGCTCCTCTGCAACCTTAGTAGAAGTTTCAAATCTATCTTTTCCATATATTCTTTTTACATCTAGCTTATTACTTAAAGAATTGGAAATAGTATCTATGACTTGAGGTGAAACTACCGCATCTCCACCAACTACTATTATATGCTTAGCTTTTAATCTTTCAAGCTCTTGTTTTGTAGCCTCTGACAAGTTACTACTTTCTGTTAAAAGTACTGGTGCACTATACTTTTTAGCTAGTGGTATTGAGCATAATGCATCTGCAAATTCTTCTCCATTAGCAATGACAGCATAATCTGAACCATTCTTCCATCCAGACTTTGAAACATTAGCTGCTGTTTCATATCTATTCATTCCACTTAATCTCTCACTTTGAGGAGCTGTACTTTCGCTTGCTGATACTATGCTGTTTCCACTTACAACAGCTAAAAAGGCGCATAATAGGGCTAACTTTTTTATTTTCATACTTCTTATCTCACTCCTTTTTGTATATTGACGATTTAAATTTTATTTAACTGGTATAACTCCCATTTGTGTTAGTGGATTCATAGTATCTAAACCATCCCAAAGGAAGTACTTCACAGTATATTTCCCTGTATTAGGTATAGCAAGTGATACTTGAAGTTTTACATACTTTTTAGAATCAATAGCTTGTTGTGACGCTCCATAAGTTACCATGCGGTTATTTACATCAAACAATCCTACAATTAGGGCAGCACTCTTAGTAGCGGCAGAAGTATTAGTAACTTTTAATGTTACTTTTGCATCTTGTCCTAATGTGAAATGATCTGCAGCAGTTGCATTCTCTATAGTAAAATCTGAAGTAGCTGGTACATCTGGAATATCAGTTTTATCTGGTACAATATAAGCAGGATCAAATGCATCCTTAAGCGCATTTTTATCTACAGTTGGAGCTTTATAGTTAGTTAAAAGTACTGCTCCTAATTTTGCTGGAACATCTAAAGTTACTTTTCCACTTGAAACTGTATATTCTTTTCCACCTATAGCATCTGTAAGTACTGTACCATCTGCTACAGCTCCCTTAACCTCTACTTCTAAACTGTTTACAGCATCTCCTCTATTTATAACAACTACCGCATGATCTTTAGAGTTGTTTCTTGAGAATGACATAATGTCTTTAGAATTTGCTACTCCAGTAGCCTGAATATCTCCAGTGCTTAAAACTTCATTACTGTGTCTTAAATTAGCAAGTTTTGAATACCACTCAACTAATTCTTTATCACCTTTCCCCCAATTAGCTCCTCTTCTATTGTCTGGATCTTTTGCTCCTACCATTCCCATTTCATCACCATAGTATATGTCTGGTGCACCTGGGTATGTCATTTGGAATAATGGTACAAGTTTTGATAATCCTTTAGCCTTGTCTGTAGCTGGCTTAGCTATAACTTGGTCAGTTGAGTCCTTTATTATTCCATCTAAGTGAGACATAACTCTTTCAGTATCATGAGAAGCTACAAGATTAAACATTGCTTGGAAAGCTTCTTTGGGATACTGTTCTCTCATAGCCTCAAGTGCATTAAATGAATCTTCTGCACTGATAGTCCCTGTAACATAATCTAAAACAGCATTTCTAAATCTGTAGTTCATTACTGAATCATACATATCTCCTAAGATATATTTTGATGCATCTGACCAGATTTCTCCTATTATCACATTGTCTTTACCTTCACCCTTAACAGTGTCTCTAAAATGTCTCCAAGTTTCATCTGAAACTTCATTAGCTACGTCAAGTCTCCAACCATTTGATCCATTTTTTAACCACAATCTTGAGTTTGCATCTTTTCCATCTATTATTTCATCAGCCCAAGACTTAAGGTTATATTCTGAACCATTTGGTTCTTGATTTACAGGCATTGAATCATATCCGTACCAACCTTCATACTGATAATAAGGTGTTACTGCATTACCATCCTTGTCCTTATCAGTCTTACTGTTTTTTACTACAAACCAATCTTTATAATGTAAATCTGTAATACCTTGAGCTGCTAAATCTTTAGTAACTTTAGCCTCAGCATCAGCTTGTGACATACCTTGACTAGCGTTCATAGTATCATAAACTCTTGACCAATATTGGTATGCACCTATTGGACTACCTGCTTTAAAATATTTTCCATATCTATCAAAGTATACAGAGTCATCTGATACGTGATTAAACACACCATCTAGTACAACATACATTCCTCTATCCTTAGCTGCTTTAGCAAGAGCTATAAAATCATCCATATTTCCAAGTAGAGGATCTACTTTTCTATAATCTGAAGTATCATATCTGTGATTTGATATTGAAGCATCGATTGGATTCATATAAAGTACTGTTACACCTAATGCTTTTAAGTAATCCAGCTTAGCTTGTATTCCTTTTAAGTCTCCATCGTACATTTCATTACACCATATGTGATGCTTATATTCATCGCCTACAGTTCCACCATCAGCTATATACTTAGGGTCTACAACTGGTGTACCATCTTCATTATATTTTGTTTTTCCATTTGCATCTTTTAAATACTCAAAGTTTGGATTTTCAGGTATAGCATACCAGTTTTTATAGAATTCATAATCAGCTGGCCCTCTTGATGTCAATTGAGCTTTATCATTGGATGGATCTCCATTAAAGAATCTATCAGGGAATATTTGATATATTACTCCATTTTTCATCCAATCTGGCGTTTTAAAGTCAGCTTTATATACATTCAAATCATAAGTTTTAACTGATCCAAGAGTACCAGTTATTCCTGGTCCAAAATATCCATCATCATCTCCGTAAGCCTTTACATCTGAACCATTGGATACTACGAAATAGTATTTATATAAACCTATTGTATCTGGGGTATATTTAACTGTCCATCTATCATGAGCATCATCAAAGGCTCCATTTTTATCCATAGGTAATGATTTCTTTGAACCATCTTTACCTGTAATTAGAAGTTTAGCTGATGTAATATCATCTTTTGCAGCTTTTAAATTAAAGGTAATTTCAGAGCCTTGTGGTGCAGCACCAAAAAGTGATTTGTATTGTTCATCTCTTGAATTAAAGTAAATTTCACTTAAATTAATAACCTTGTTAGATGAATCATTAAATACTGAATCTGATTGGAAATCATAGCTTATAGTTACTATTTTGCTATTGTCTGTTATATTTATATCACCTACAGGTAATTTTTTGTCGCCTATTGTAACAACTAAGTCTTTATACTCACCCTTAGTTAAAGTTACTTTTGCACTGTATATACCTGCTAGAGTTTCATCTTTCATTACTGTTTCAGCAATACCTGTACCTGAAAGCTTAACATCCAGCATTTTATAAGATGTAGAATCTAAAGCATTATGACTATCATCATTGTACCAAAAGGTTATATTTTCAGAGTCACCTACAACTAAAGGAATATTAGCTCCTCCTGCTACTCCACCTTTTCCATAGTTTTCTGTCCAACTCCCCATAGCTATTTTATATTCATAACTTCCTGTTGGCACAGCCTTTAATGTAAAGGTATAGTTTCCATTTCCGCTATAAGTAAATGTAGTTTTGTCTGAGCTTGGAGTCCAAGCAGCTTCTCCAGCAACTGTTTGTATAGAACCAGCTAGTACTATTTTTCTACCTGTATACTGTGGAAAATCGTAAATTGAGCTTCCATCTGCATCTTTTTTATCATTAGATGGATCTGTAATATAATTTCCATCTACTAAAAATTTGTATGCTAACGTTTGCGCATTGTCACCTACTCTCTTAGTAGTAGACCATACTCCATTTTTATCTTTAGTCATAAGTATTTTATTAGTTTCACCATTTGTAATGTTACCAACTAAATAAACTGCTTTTGCATCTGCGTTTTTATAAGAGAAAGTCACAGTACCATTAGCATTTATAACTGGACTTGCAACTGGTTTTTCAACTGCTGTGAATCCAAGAATCTCATCTATTTTCTCCTTTGAAGGATCCCAACTTTTACCTCCCTCCGCTGCTGTATCTAATCCACCAATCAATGTAGCATATTCTTTAAATTGAGCTGCATCATTTACTGAATCAAAAACCTTTCCATTCTTCGAATCAAATCTAAAAGTTACTTTTCCTGGAGTTGTTACAGAAATTTTCTTATTATTTCCATTGTCTCCATAGGACACATCTAAAGTTCCATTCAAAGCAACTTTGTAATTATAATCTCCTATAGTTTTAAAATCCACAGTTAATTCATAAATACCATTTAAATATTCTTTCATTAATGTAGCTTTATTCATAGGTTGCCAATCATCACCTAAATTATTAGCTTTGATGAAATCCCCTACTAGTGTAACCATTGTGTCTGATGTCGCTACGTTGTTAGCTTTAACCTTTGTGTTAAATACAGGCATTAAGGTCATTATGAATACAAAAATCACAAATAAACTTAAACCCTTGTTGCACTTTTTCATTGCATCTCCCCCTTAAAAAATTTTTATCAAGAAACCGTTTGCATATAATATATTCTATACTATGCACAATTTTCCTTCTAAATTTTTTAAATTTTTCTATTTATTTTTATTTTCATATTAATGCTTTATCTTTTGAATTATACTTTCTTTCTCTGACATATTTTCGTATCCTTCATTTAGCTCTTCACTTACTTATTTCTTTTATAAACTGCATTTTATTAAAACAAAAACCTCTTAAGAATTCATGAATTAAATTCTTAAGAGGTTGAAGCCTCCATGCAGAACAATATATTAATAAGCTTATAACCCAATAATATCCAACCTGGATGCTTGACTTATTATCGGTATTCACTTTGTAGGATTCCCATATGAATAATATGATGCCATTTTCCATCTCGAAAGATACTTTCACGAGATTCCCCTTCCTTTTTAAATCCTATCTTTTCATATAGTTTAATAGCCTTATCGTTGAAAGAAAAAACCCTCAATGATACTCTATGAAGATTCAACTCAAGAAAAGCATAATCAAGAAGTAATCTCAATGCTTCTGTTCCGTATCCTTTCCCCCAAAAGTCCTTATCACCAATATCAATAATGCATTCTGCATTTCTATTCTTGTAATCTATATTGATCAATGAGGTAATTCCTATTGGTGTATCTGATTTCTTTTCTACTATGATGTAACTTTTAGATAAATGAGAACCCAAAATAATTTTAGTAACAAATTCTCTAGTTTCTTCAAGATCATAAACATCTAAAAAAGGAGAGGTCGATTTCATAACCTCCATATCATTTCTCCATATATGGTAAATATCTACATCCTCTGGAGTCATTTTTTTAAAAGAAATTCTATCAGAATCAAATAACATAAAAATACACTCCTTTACCTTTCTATAATTGGACAAAGCATTTGTTTTAATGTAAAAAGTAAAATCTTAAGTTGCTCATTTACCTTTGTTCTCTCTATGCCCAGATTAAATGTATCCAACATTAATCCATCTATAAATGAAATAAGATATAAAGCAATATTATCTGGCGGAAAGCATGGATGAAATTCTCTTTTTTCAGTTCCTTTTTCAATGAATCTTTTTATTGAGATAATTAGCCTATCATATCTTTCTGTTATATAAGGATTGCTCTCTTTATTTTTCTCATAGTGCGTTATTATAAAAAACTCCGCCTTACAGAGCAAAAGAGATTTATTGATAGCTTCAATGTTTTTTTGTTGTACTTCAATCCAATTTGTCAGCTGCTCCCAAAAATAAGTTTGATCATCTTGTTCAAAATAGTTTATATCTTCCTGATCTTCAGCTTGAAGAACTTCTCTAAATGCATGCTCAATATTGCTAAAATAGGAATATAGAGCTCCTCTAGACACTCCAGCCTCATCTATAATGTCTTGCATCGTTGCATGTGCATATCCTTTTCGGGTAAACACATCTCTTGCAGCTTGGAGTAATTCATTTTTTTTCTTCTTTTTATACTCATCACTTACTTTTGGTGACATATCCTGCTTACACCTCCTGTGTCCACATCTTAATGAAATATGTTTTGGAGAATTAATTTATTTACAAAACATAAGCCATAGGGATACTAGACCGAAAATTGACTTACACTCTAGAGTGTATTTCCTTACACTTATTATAAACGACACTAATGTCGTTTTCAAGTTTTTTAAATAAATGTATCTTGTAAGGACTATATAAAAATCTTCAAGTAAAAAAATCCCTCAAACCATACTAGTCTGAGGGAATATAAAGCACACTTTAATTTTCAATTAAAATCTTCTAAAGTCTTTAATATAAGGCTATTTTATAAGGAAATACTATTTCACTGCTATAATAATTCTTTAATTCGGAAATATTAGACACTGAGCAAAAAGCCTTTCATAGCCGTCAGATGCCCCTAGTTCCATATAATCTATTTGATGAGCTAATTCTTCAATTTGCTGCTTTACCTCAGCAGACATAAGAGCCATATATGCTCCTGTTTTAGAAGAATTACCTACATATACTAACCTATCCTTAATTTCTTCTGGTAAAATACCTATTCCTACTAAACTGTCAGCAGGCAAATGAGCTCCAAATTGCCCTGCTATAACAACTTTATCAAGTTGATTCATATCAATGTTTGCTTTTTTCAGTAAGGCATAAAAACCTGAAAGAATAGCTCCTTTTGCTAATTGTACTTGTCGAATATCAGCTTGTGTAATTAATAGTTGTTCTGGTGCTCTATTTAAAATAAACTCACGTTTCTTTCCATCTAATTGAATCATATCATAGCGGTAATCTGATTCCTCTAGCTTTTCTTTTTTTATGAATGCTCCATCCTTTTTTACAAGACCTGTGCGAATCAACTCTTTCACAGCAGCTAATATTCCACTTCCGCATATTCCTATTGGCTTTTGGTCTCCTATAACCTTAAGCTCAATTCCGCTTTCAGTAATTTTTACATCTTCAATTGCGCCTTCTGCTGCCCTCATGCCTGAGCTAATGTTCATCCCTTCTAAGGCTGGACCCGCTGCACAGGAACAGGATAGCAACTTTCCATGATTGGATAAAACAATTTCTCCGTTAGTTCCAATGTCTATGAATAGAACATTTTCTTTAGCCTTATGTAACTGGCAGACATATGCACCTGCTATAATATCTGCACCTATATAGGCTGAAACTGATGGCAGACAGTACAATCTAGCACCTGGTGCTGCCTTTAAACCAATATCCCTTGCCAGTATATTTTTTGCCTTTACAAATGTCGGTGCATACGGAGACATTCCGATAGATGTTGCATCAATTCCTAAAAGGAAATGCATCATTGTACAGTTTGCCGCAATGGAAATCTCATAAATATTTCTTCTATCAACTTTTGATTTATTGCATATATTTTGAATCATCTCATTGATAGAGTTAACAATTGCATATTGCAGCTTTTCTTTAGAATCCTCTGGATGCTCTACTTCATAAGTGATTCTAGTTAAAACATCCAATCCAAAGTTTTTTTGAGCATTAATCATTGAAGCTGTAGCCAATTCTTTACCAGTCTTCATGTCAATCAACGCCGTTACAACTGTTGTAGTTCCGATATCAACTGCAACTCCGTAAAGTAGGTCAGTAGTATCACCAGGCTCAATTCCAATTAGCTCCCTGCCATTAAAAACTCCTGTAACTTTTCCAGTTATAAATTCATGCTGCTGCAGCAATCTCCAATCAAATTCTTCAACATCAAATGTATTGCATATAGAATCCTCAAAGGAACTTTGATTTTCTAATGTAGGTTTTTCTATTTTGAAAATCTCTTTATGAATTAAAGGATTAAACTCGAAATCAGGCATATATCCCGTCGTAAGTATTTCATGCTTTCTTTCTTTTTGTAAAATTTCAATTGCAATATCTTCTTGTGGCACTACAAGACAGGATAGTCTTATGCCTGAATCAATTTCTTCCTTCTTTAAAAGTTTCTCTTCTGTTTCTGAGATATCAGGTAGATTTCCTTCTAGTAGTCTAATCTTGCACTTTCCACAAGACCCTTTCCCGCTGCAAGGATTATCAACAAAAATCTGATTTTCTAATAAAAGTTGTAATAAATTTTTATCAGGTATATATTCAAATATCTTATTCTGGGGCTTAATAGAAATCTTAGGCATTAGTAACTGAATCTCCTTTTGATAAATATTCCACCATTGATTTTATATTTTCTAGAGGAGACTTCATTCCAAGTCCACAAGCTGGAGATATAATATTTGCCCCGTCTTTTACACACTTTTGAGTTAGTTCAGCAATTTTCTTTGGTTCTCCAAATTCAATTGTATAAGTACTTACATTACCCATTAGTAATCTATCTCCTAAATTTTTTCTTGCATCACTCATATTAACTATAGAATCAAAACTTAGAACGTCACTTTTTATTTTATCTACCTCTGAATATACCTTTTTCATTTGTCCACATATATGCACAATTGTGCCTATATTTTCTTTTTGTACACTATCAATAATTTTATTAATGTATTTAACCGCAAATTCTTCAAATAGCTTTGGTCCTAAGATTTCACCTGTGCCGCTAGGATCAGAAATAGCAATTATATCTGCTCCTGCTTCAATTTGTTTTTTTGCAAATGCGATTAGCTGATCTGTAACAAAATTGACAAACTCATGTGCCTCTTTATTGTTTTTTCTTAATTCTTTATAGAAGGTAGAAGGCTCCATTATAGAACTTGCTGTACTGATAGGTCCAGTTAAATTACCTATAATAGGAACATCGCTGCCCTTTGATTTCAACAATTTAATTGCATCAATCACTACTTTTGCTCTTCCTTCTTCATAATTAATTTCGGAAATTTTCTTCCATTCCTTAACAGAATCAATTGCATATTCTACAACATGAGGCTCATACATCTCTGTTCCCATGTCAACTTTTGCGCCAAAGTTTTCTGCCTCAATAGTCATACAAAAAGGAACCCCGTAATTCTCAAAGCAACCTTCTTTATATACTGCTGTTGCTAAATCAGCCATCATTTGAGCATTCGTATGAGCTTGTGGAAATTGTATTCCAACCTTTTCTATTAGTTCTGTTGTGACCATATTCATCATGCCACCAGGACAAATACATGGTGGTCTATCAACTTTTTCTCCGCTGAAAACCTTATTTAATCGTTCCTTTGGCAATAACATAGTCCTCACCTCTTTCTACGCTACATTAAGTAATCTTTTTACTAATTTAACTGCCTCAGTTGCATTAGGAGAATATCCATCTGCGCCAATTATATCAGAGAATTTCTTTGAAATTGGACCTCCTCCTATAACAACCTTAACATTTTCCCTTATGCCAGCTTCTTTTAATAATTCTACAACAGTCTTCATTCCACCCATTGTTGTTGTCATCAATGTTGACATGCATACAAATGCAGCATTAACTTCCTTAGCCTTATCTACAAAATTTTGAAGTGGAACATCTCTACCCAAATCAATCATTTCAAATCCAGCTGTCTCTAACATGATTTTTACTAGATTTTTTCCTATATCATGGGTATCTCCTTCTACAACCCCGATTACTCCCTTTGGTTTTTCTCTTTCTACTTCATCTGAAGGAAGATGAGGCCTTAAAATTGCTAAACCTTCATACATTGCATCTGAACATAATAATATATCTGTAACAAAGTATTCTTCATCTTCATATAATTGACTTGCACGGTTCATACCATCTACAAGACCTTCCATAATACCATCAAGTATTGGATATCCTGCTTCTACGTATTCATTAGCTGCTTCAATTACATCATCTTCTTCCATTTCCACTACACCATCAGATAGTTTTTTTAATAATTCTTCTTTTGATACTGCCATTGTTTTTCCCCCCATTTTTTACTACTTAATAGATTTATCCGTTGTCCAAGCTTCAGATAGAATTTAAAAATCCACCTAAAACCAAGAATTATGCTTATATTCTAAAGAAAATTTTTTGGATCTAATGGCCACTTTCCATATTTTCTAGCAGAAGCCATAAATTGATCAATATTTTCTAGAGGAACAGCTCCTGAAAGATCACATCCTGATGCCAGAATATATCCACAAGGACTATCATAAGCCTTTTGTATACAATTTTTTACTGCTAAATCTACATCATTGGTATTTCCTAAAATCAGCACCTCTACTGGATCTACATTACCAAGAATAGGAACTTTATCTCCTACTACTTCTTTTGTATATGCCAAGTCTACCCTATTATCAATGCTCATCATATCGCAACCTGACTTTACCATGTCCCCTACAATTGCTGTGGTGTCTCCACAAATGTGATAACAAACCATACCCTTTGCATCATGAATATCTTTCATCAACTCTATTGTATATGGTAGAACGAACTCTTGATATTGCTTTTTATTAAGAATTGTTCCTGATGCAATAGGATCACATAATAAGATAAGAACACCTGCTTTTATAAACTCCCTGCAAATCATTTTTAATGTATCATTGCAGAATTTAATTAGTTGATGTAACTTTTCTGGATTTTTTCTAGTTGCTCTGAGTAAGTTTTCTGTTTTATAGATACTTGCAGCAGCAGTAAAAGGTCCAGATATTAAAACTCCAGTTGGAACCTCATTCCCTATCTTATCCATTATGATACCTGCAGCTTCCAGATGTAGCTGGAATGCTTTATCATTTTTTAGTTCTAGTTTTGACATATCTAGTTGATCAACATTATTCAAATCATCTAAAGCATATTTCATAATCGCTGGTACTGAGTCCTCTGGGTCGCTCATTTGACTTCCTAGTGCTGCACCTATACCATGTAATCCATATTCAACAATAGTTAAATCATTGCCAAATCTTTCATAGCAAGCAATCTGTGCCCTCGCTTCATTCAAAGCGCTGCTTCTTTTTTCCTTGTGAGTCATTCCTAGTGCTAGTCCAGACATGGAGCAAACAACTGGCATAGCTAAAATTCTGTCCATAGGTTTTCCTGTCATAAATTCGGCTAATCTTTCATTTGGGGTCATTTGATCATACTTGTGCATATAGTGTCCTCCCTACTCTAAATTAATTTTTGTATTATAGTATCTTAAACTAGAAAATTGACTTACACAAAGAACTATAGATATATTTCGGCATGTAAGGCAATTTTCGGACTTTGAACCCTATGATGATTAAATCAAGTCAATTGTTTTGATTACTCCATTTTTTAACTCAAATTCTTTATCTTTAATACACATTTGTCCAACAAATTTTGCTTGTCCCATCACTTTTACACAAGCTTCAGAATATTTTATAGGCTCTCCAAGGTTAATATCCTTCCATATAGCTTTGTCTGTTCCTAGTAATGCAAATGTAGTTTTAGGACAAAGTAATAGGATTGTTTCATCATTAATCATTTCTTCAATCTTTTTTAATAATGGATAAGTAAACATTTCTACCGTTTGTTCAGCAAATTTAGGTCCTAAAATATTTAATCCTCCAGAAGAATCAGCGTAACTAATCATGTTGACTCCTACTTTTTGAGCCTCTTCCACAAATCGTAATATTTCATTTTGAAATTTATTGAAAATGGCTTTCATGGTATCTGGATCTTTTCTAAAGATTTTAAAAATATGACGTGGGTCAATTAAAACATTCATAATTGTAAAAGGACCTGAAATATATAAGAGTACATTTTCTCCTTTATCCCTTAAATACTTACAAGCTTTTAAAACTTCTGATATACGCCCTTTGGAGTAGTCGATTTCAGGTAAGTTTAATATTTCTTGTGCAGTTGTACAAATATAATCTTTCGCTCTTGGACCTATGTTTTCATCTCCAAAATTAATGCTTCCTCCCATTGCTTCCCCTTCAACGGTATGACAAAATGGTAATCCGCAAAAATTTGCATTGTCATGTTTTTTCAGCTCTTCCGCTAGTATAGCCATACTACGCCAATTCTTGTAGGCTTCTGGAAACTGCAAGGCCACTTTTTGCGTAACTTCCTTACTAATCCCTACAGAATTATCATAGGTACACTGAAAGTCAATAATCTTACTCATGCTAATCCCCCCTTATTTAATAGCGATCATTTTAAAAGCGTGGATTTTGAATATCTGCTTAAAATTTTGGATGTCTGCCTAGTGAAACATTGCAATATTTTTTGTTTTTTCAAGCCACTACCAATAACAGCTACTTTTGTTTCTTTACATTCTTCTACATACTCCCAGTGATAATGATGTGGAGTAAAATCAAAGTAAACAAATTGATTTGTATCAAGTTCTAAAATTCCCTTAGCTCTTAAAATAAAACCACATTCCTTTTCCTTTAAAGAAATTAGCATTTTATCGAGCTCTTTTTCTGAAAAAATTCTCGGATTAGCAACAGAAAAAGTACTGAATACTTTACCTGCTGGCATTGATGAATTTTTTTCTTTCAAATCAATTTCACAGCTTTCAATTGTATTTAATATTTCAACTATTTTTTCGCCATCATAGGAATACCACTCATCCTTAAGGATAAATGCTTTTTCATTATTTGATTTTATTTTTAAAATTACTTTTTCAACTTCTTTTTCATCTACCTTGTCAAGATGGCTTAAAAAAATGATATGAGCATTCTGAATTTGATCTAAATAAAACTTACCAAAGTCCTCTATGTAATCGCTAAATGCACTCACATCCACAATGGTTATTAGGTGATTTATTCTTATATCAAGATGGGAATTTTCAGAAATTTTCTTGCAAACCTTTACAATGTCCGATAAATTTCCTACACCAGATGGCTCTATCAATATATGATCGGGCCTATATTCTTTGACTAGCTCTTCTATGCTTTTTTTAAAATCCTGCACCAAACTACAACAAATACATCCAGCATAAATTTCTCTAATAGGAAGCTTGTCATTAATTAGGTCTCCATCAATTCCAATATCACCAAATTCATTTTCAATTAAAGCGATTTTACCTTCCATATTCGGAATAACTTTTTTTAAAAATGTAGTCTTTCCAGCTCCTAAAAATCCAGAAATTATATTTACGTTAATACTCAATGTAAACCTCCTTTGTAAATATTTTTTATTTGCATGTTAAAGAACTAATAATTTTATATTAATATTTGTATACAAAAACACATATAGTGCCTTTGAACTCTATATGTGTATTATTTTGTTGATAATCCTCAAACAATTGTAGCATTTTAAATAATAGCAGTCTAATTAATGTTTCTTATTATTGAATCTATGTCTATAAGTTATTTCTATAGTTAAAAAAGAGCCTTTTCAGCTCTTGAAAATAGACAAAATTAAGAGACTATTGCTAGTCCCTATTTTGTCATTGTGATATATGTATATTTAAAACTTATAATAATAGTACATGCTCATTATAGAAATCTCTTGCTAAATTCCTTTAAATTTTGCAAGTTATCATTAATATTTTCAATAGTTGCACTTATTTCCTCAATAGATGCTGCTTGCACTTCGCTTACAGTTGCTGCTTCACCAATTGCTTTAGTAATGTTATTTACCGATAAATTCATCTCTTCGATAATATCTCTTATAGTAGTAACAGACTCCTTACTTTGTTTTGCAAGCTTCCTAATTTCACTTGATACAACATTAAATCCTCTTCCTTGTTCACCAGCTCTAGCGGATTCGATGGCTGCATTTAGTCCTAGTAAGTTGATTTTATCAGCAATGCTTTTAATAATTTCTAGTGCTTCTGAAGTCTTTTTTGAAGTTTCCATTGTATCTTGAGCCAACTGAATCGCACTTTGTCCGGACTTAGCAAGTTCTGAAGCCGAGTCTGCTAGTTCACCAACACCACCTGATACTTGCGTTATTGATTGAGATAACTCACTTATGCTACTTACCATCTGATTAGAATTCTCCATATCAATTCCATTACTAATTGCTCCGATAATCTGCCCTTTTGAATTTTTTATAGGTATTGCTATAACTTTAATAGCTTTGCCTAACACGCTTGCTGGTATATTTCCTTTTTGAATCTTGCCGCTATTTAGAGAATCTTTTACTGTTGCAACTACATCAGTACCATATTTAACTTGTAAATCAAATCCTTCAGCAGGTTCATAATAAATATATTTTTCCCTATCTGATAGTCCAAATGCTGTATCATCTCTTGAGAGGTTGTTTAAATATGGTAAAACAACAGAAAATGATCTTAAAATCTCCTCATCACTTAACTCTTCACTAAAATATTTATTATAATCCATACACATAGCCTCCATCTAGTAAATTGTTTTAAAACCTTGTATTTTCTACATATTATTCATTATATTGGTATACAATATATTGTTCAAGCATTTATTATAGAATTTTCTTGTTATTTATCTACATCTTTAATATTTGGTGCATACATTCATTATCTGTCATATAAAAATTACATAATCAAGGGACTGTCTCAGTAAATCCCATTTCCTATATTCCTTATTTGTATTTCCTGCGAAAAAACTGCTAACAAAATATATTTGCCAGCAGTCTTATATATAAATTATATTCTAGTAAAACTTCTCACTCTTCGTTTCGAAGTATCTTTTTAAATCATAACTTGAAAAGATTCCCTTATCCGTTACAATACCACTAATTAGATGAGGTGGTGTAATATCAAATGAAGGATAAATTCCCTTAACTCCATCTAATGTGTTTTTCATACCATCATAGTATAGTACTTCCTTAGGATCTCTTTCCTCTATTACAATGTCAGAACCTTTTTCTTTATCTGCATCTGGTATTCCTGTTACAAAATAAGGTATTCCAAAGTGCTTTGCTAAAATAGCAATTTGGAAGGTTCCAATTTTATTTGCAATATGACCATCTTTAGCTATTGTATCTGCAGCAGAAGTAAATAGATCTATATTCTTATTCTGCATGGTATATGCAATCATATTATCAGTTATGACTGTTGTGTCAAAACCCATTCCGCTGCAACAGCTGGCAGTTAATCTAGCTCCCTGCAAATAAGGCCTCGTCTCTGCACAGTAAATTTTTATTTGATTATTTCGTTTTCTTGCTGCCATCAGCATCATTCCTATGATTGTCTCTCCAAAACACTGGGTCATGATGCTTCCATTCTTAGGGAACATATCAGCAAGATATTCTCCTACCGTCTCCATGGTAGAGTAACGTCTATTTAAAGAGTTTATGGTTGTATTAAAAATAGCCTCTGAGGCATCTTTGCCTTCTGATAAAGCTTTTTTAGCAGCCTCTAAACAGCCTTTTGTTACAATGCTCATACGATTTGCAGTAGTAGGTCTGGCATGGGAAATATCATGAGCTGCCTTTTCAAGAAATTCTAGCTGTGCAGCCTCATTTTTTCCTCTTACCTCAAAGGCTGCAAGTGCCATACCCATACCTGCAGCGGTATAAGGACCTGCACTCTGAGTTACCATATCCTTAATTGCCTTTGCTACCTCTTTATAGGTATTACAAACAACAAATTTAATTTCTCTTGGATAAATTCTTCTGTCTAAAATCCTTACCGTACCATTTTCATACCAAGCTACATTTTCATACTGCAGCATAAAAGCCAAGTCTTGATCCATTCTTTCCATTTTACATCACCTTTTTTATCTTTCAAGGCAGCCATTAAGCTGCCTTGAAGTTTTATTATATTTATATTCTTAAGACAGTATCAATTTAAAGTCCTCAGTTATATCGCTTCCTTTAGTAAATCTGTATCTGTTCATTATTAAACTAATACCAATTTTAATTAAAGCTCTTTCCATAGGAATTCTTTGCTCTAAATTTTTTACACTAGTTACTTCAAGAACTTTAGAGTCCCCTACAACTCGTCTAATTATTTCTGTGCCAGCATAGCCAAGAGAATCCGCTAATATTTCACTTATGTAATGCTCTTTAAAATAAGAGTTATATAAATTGAAGCTAACTAAAGCATCATACTTTTCTGATAACCTTTTCATAAAAAGATTAAAGGTATCTTCTATTGTCTTTTCAATCCAGCTTAAAAATTCTGAATTGCTGCCTTCAGTATAGTATTTATTAGCCCATGAGAAGAATAAATTACCTATTACATTTCCCACATCATATCCCATCGGTCCATAAAAAGCAAACTCTGGGTCAATTACTTTAATTCCTTTTTCATTGGCAAAAATTGAACCTGAATGAAGGTCTCCATGAATAAGTGCTTGCGCATGATTCATAAATCTATCTCTTAAAATGCCAACTTCAGCCTTTAACCTTTCATTATTATACAAGTTGTTTTCAACGAAGTTTTCGTTTTCCTTTATAATTATATTTCTATTTTTATAATTATAATAAGGTTCTGTGAATACTAAGTCTTCACTAATATCACAAAGTTCCTTATTTGTAAATCTACTAACTCTATCCTTTTTATCTGCTCTGTCAATTACTAAATCTGTAGTTGGAAGTAGAGTATCTGCTAAAAAAGTAGATATGTTATCAGCTAAATGGTGAAAGGTTTTTCCACTCAAGAGCTCTGTTCTTAAATTCTTATATTCGGATATATCCTCCATACAAAGAGCACACATAGTTTCGTCATAATGATAAATCTCAGGTACAAAAGCTTGAGCCAAAGTTCCTTCTATTTTTAAAATTTCAGCTTCAATTCTATTACGATTAATGTCTAAGGGTCTTCCAGAGGATCTTAAAAGCTTGTCAGCTTGTTTTATAATTAATGATTTACCAGTTTTAGGATTCCAAATCTTAAATACATAGTTGATATTTCCATCTCCGATTTCTACAGCTGCTACCTCTTCTTCAGCGGTGAAATACTTTGCTACCTCTTTAGAATAAATTTTTGCTTCCTCAGCATCCATTAAAAAGTGCTCAGAATATCTACTCATCTTACATTCCCCCTACCTCTATACCTTCTTTTACCTGTGGACTTTTACCTCTTGGTTGAAATTTAGGCCATCCAATTAATATAAAGAAAGTTCCGAATACAAGCATAAGCATACAATACCACACATAAGGCATAATAGACATTGGCGATATCTTTGCAAGTCCAGCTGCAACTAACATTTGACCTGCGTAAGGAAGCAGTCCGTTAAAGGCTGATGAGAATAAGTCAAGAATGCTTGCTACCCTTTCTCTTGCGATTCCAAATTTATCAGATATATCCTTTGCAATAGGACCAGTTGCAATTATGGAAATTGTATTGTTTGTAGTAGCAATATCCATTAAGCTTACTAAAGCTGCTATACTTAGCTCTCCGCCACGTGCTGTTTTAGTTTTTTTCGTTAACTTTTCAAGTAGCCAATCAATTCCACCTAAGTAATTCATTAAGGCTACCATCCCTCCTACAAGTATCGCAATAATAGACATATCCTCCATCCATGTCATGCCTGTGTGAATAACTGTAAAAGATCCTACTAAAGTAAAGTCTCCGTGAATAACTCCTATAATTACACCTGAAACAACACCTAAAGTCATAACAAACATAACATTCATGCCAATTAATGAAAGTATAATAACTAAAATATACGGGATAACGTTTACAACATTATAATTGTGTGTAGCTGTTAAATTAAGATTTGGTGCATGCTGCATAGATAAAAGAATTAAATTAATCACAACAGCAGGTAACACCATAAGTATATTGGCTTTGAACTTAGCTTTCATAGGTACATCCTGTGTACGGGTTGCAGCTATAGTAGTATCTGAGATAAATGAAAGATTGTCACCAAACATCGCTCCACCTATAACTATACCGCATACCAAAGGTAAGCTAAATCCAGTTTTATGTGCAATATCAACAGCTATAGGAGTTAATGCTGCTACAGTTCCCATGGATGTTCCCATAGCGAAACTTAATATACAGCCTATTATAAATAATCCTGGCAAAATCATATTAGAAGGTAATATTGTGAGCCCAAAATTTGTTACAGATTCTACCGCATGCATAGCGTTTGCTACACCATAAAAGGCTCCCGCTAGTATAAATATAATTACCATTAAAATAAGTGTTTGTTCTCCACCGCCCTTGCAATACATATTGACTCTTTCATCAAAGGTTGTTGGTTTCTTTTCTCCAGGTTTCTTTAAAGCTAATCCAATACCTGAGGCAATTAAAATTGCTACCATGAGAGGCATATTGTCAAAGCTCTTGGTGAAAATTCCTGTGCTCATGTAAATAATTAAGAAAGCAATAAGTGGCACTAGTCCTAAAAAGTTACCTTTTCCCTTTAAATTATTATTCATAATATAAATCTCCTTTTTATATAAATTTATTGTATTCATTTAACAATTATTAAAGATTCATAAATAACACTGGGTTACTAAAGGTTCGATTTTATTATTTTGCTGTATTCTTCCTGTATTTACTTGTACTACTCGCTATTATTAATGAAATTAGTCTTATTCGTTATTACCTTCTCTATTTTGAAAAAAGCTTATATTCCAGAGCTCTTCTTTGTAATAATCGAATATTATTCGATTATTACTGGATTACCTGAGGTCTTTGCATAATAGTATATTTTTGCAGCATCTTCTACATATACACTTGCAGTATAGGCTTCATCCATAGTTTTACCACAACTAATAGTACCGT
This sequence comes from Clostridium nitrophenolicum, assembly GCF_055391695.1. NCBI lineage: Bacteria > Bacillati > Bacillota > Clostridia > Eubacteriales > Clostridiaceae > Clostridium > Clostridium nitrophenolicum. The sequence goes on along the minus strand of NZ_AP042469.1, from coordinate 1,648,101 downwards.
GGTTTGCCAAGAGACATGAATTAGATTTTTCTAAGTAAGGAATTATAGCTTGCCCTAATTCAAGAGAACCTGCAGGTTTAAATGGTGCTACCTTAATTTCTCCACCTAAGAAAGGCTTCATTTCAATTAAAATTAAAGGAATGTCTTGCCTGTTTACTGCAAAGCCTGTAGCAAAAGGTGAATGTGTATGAACTATGGCATTAATATTAGGATATTTTTTATATACCTCTAAATGCATTCTCCATTCTGATGACGGCTTTTGTCCTGGTTTTTTAGGTATGCCGTTTACATCGATTTCTACAATATCCTCCTCTGTCATTAAACGATAAGGAAATCCACTTGGTGTAATTAAAAAACTTTCATTATTTCCATCAAATTTCCTCATGCTTATATTTCCACTTGTTCCCGCTACCAATTTTTCTTCATATAGCCCTTTGGCTGCATTTAATACAATTTCTGTTTCTCTCATCGTCAATCCTCCTAATAGATATCTTACAATAATAACAATATACAACATATCCGCTCAAAAGTCAACATAACTTCGAGAGTTTTGCTTGTTTTTTGAACGAATATGTTGTTTTATTTTTTTTAATGTTGTATAATGTTGTTGTATTCATTTACAATTAGTAAGTTCTTAAATTTTAAAATATGGGTTGATTTTGAGATTTTTGTTTATTAATTTCAGCATAAATGTTTTAGAATTATTTTTTAATTTTGTTTTAAGCCACAAACTCTTATAGATGACACAAACTTAATTCACATACTTACTTAAAAATATTAGATTATTTAGTTTATAATAGTAGTACAATACATTATAAATAAGGTTAATCTATAAATTACAGCATTCTAAAATAGGCTAATTAACAACAATTTATAAAGGAGAAGATACACATGTTGAAAATTGATAGACATAATAAAATTGAAGAGGAACTTAGATCTAAGGGAAGTGTCTTAATATCTCAACTAAGTGAAAATTTATCTGTCAGTGAAGAAACTATTAGGCGTGATTTAAAGGAAATGGAGCAAGCAAACAAACTATGTAGAATTCATGGAGGCGCGTATTTACCTGAAACTTATACTAAAGGAATTCCTATACAACTTCGTGAAATCTATTTCGTAAAAGAAAAGGAACTTATGGCAAGGCATGTTATTAAATCTTACATAAAAGAGAAGGACTTCATAATGTTAGATTCCAGCAGTACCTGTTTAACACTTGCTAAAGAATTATTGTCAACTAATATGAGTCTTACGATTATAACAAATTCATTAAGGATTTGTAATCTATGTAATGATACACCTTCAAATATTAAATTAATATGTCCCGGTGGAACATTAAGTACAAGAAACAGTTCTTTCGTGGACTACAAAACCATTGATACATTACAATCATTTATTGCGGACAAAAGCTTTATTAGCTGTCCTTCTATTGATATTAATCATGGTCTTGTAGATAACAATAGCGATGAGGGAATGGTTAGATCCTATATGTTAAAGCAATCTCGTGAGCATTTTTTAATTGTTGATCATACAAAGTTTTCAGAATCTACAAATGTTATATTTGCTGATTTAAGCAGCATAGATGTTATAGTTACTGATAAAAAGCTTACTTCTGAATGGGAAAGAAAATGCTCAGAGTTGAATATTAAAGTAGATTATATTTAATATAGGTATTCGTTAGCATAGTTTTGCAATCTTAATTACAGGAGGTTTATGTATGATAAATTTTAAATATAATAATCCCGCAAGAGTTATATTCGGCGATGGTGCGGAAAATGAAATCGAGAATTTATTAAAAGAGTATAAAGTCAACTCATTACTTTTAGTTTATAGTGGTGATTTTATAAAGAAGCTAGGAATATGGGATACTGTACATTCTGCTTGTCAAAAATTAAATATTGCTTTTTATGAAGAAGGAAACGTAGTCCCTAATCCTAAGGTAGAGCTTGTTCGTGATTTAGTATCCTTAGGAAAATCCAAGAAAGTAGACTTTATATTGGCTGTAGGTGGTGGAAGCTCAATAGATACTGCCAAGGCTGTATCTATTGGAATTCCTCATGAAGGAGATGTATGGGATTTCTTTGATGGAACAAATAATGTAGAAAAAGCACTACCAATAGGTGTTATTACTACCTTGCCTTCCAGTGGTTCTGAAACCTCAAACTGTTCAATTATTTCTAATGGTGTTTTAAAAGTTGGAGTAGAAAGTGATTTAATTATTCCTAAATTTGCTATTATGAATCCAAGATTCACCATTGGACTGCCTCCATATCAAACATCATGTGGACTAGCAGACATTCTTTCACATTTATTAGAAAGATATTTTACAGATATAGAAAATGTAGATACAACTGACTTTTTATTAGAAGGTGCTATAAAAGCTTTAATTTTAAATGCTCATCGTCTTATGAAAGATCCAAATAACTATAATGCACGTGCTGAAGTTCAGTGGTTAGCATCCATTGCTCATAACAATCTCCTTGATACAGGAAGAGTTAGCGATTGGGGCTCTCACAGAATAGAACATGAATTAAGTGCCCAATATGGAATCACTCATGGTGAAGGCATGTCTGTTGTTCTCGTTGCTTGGACTCATTATATGGCTTCAACAGCTCATAAACCAAAAAAACTGGCTCAACTTGCTAATCGTGTCTTTAATGTAGACTATCACGACTATAGGGAAGATGAAATGGCATTAATATTATCTAAGAAGTTAAAAGAGTTTTTCCAATCTCTTAATTTAAAGACAACCCTTACAGAGTTAAATATTACAAATGAACACTTTGAAGAAATGGCTCTTAGAGCTACTCAGAACAATACATGTACTGTAGGTCACTATTTACCACTAGATAAGGATAGAATTATAGATATATTATGTTTGGCTCAGTAATTACATAAGCGTTAAAAATTCCCATATAAAACCATTAAGCTCCCTTTGATATGATAAATCCAGTAGTAAGCCTTGTTAATAGCTTTCTACTGGATTTCATATTGTTAAATTTTTTTGTATTAAATATTAGATTCCATTTTTCAGATAAAAAATCAGTAGATTAAAGAATTATTTCAATTTTAGTTCCTACTCCAAACTCACTTTCTATATTTATAATGCCATCATGTGCTTTTACAATATCCTTTGCTATGGCCATTCCAAGTCCGGAACCTTTATGTCTTTTTCCTGTATTTGTCCCTCTATAATATCTTTCAAAAATATGTTTTAGCTCTTCTTCTTTAATGCCCTTTCCATTATCTATTATAGATATATGAACTCTATCTCTTTTTTCTACTTTAACTTCAATATTAACATTTTTATCATTGTGAACTATAGCATTATATAAAATATTAGTAATAACTCTTTTTATTAATATTTCATCTACATCCTTTTCAATAACTTCCCTTAAGGCTGAAAAATCAATATTTACATTGCTAGTTTCAGGATTATTCAAGATATCTATTACAACTCCCCTTGCTAAGCTTACAATATTGGTATTTTTTAAATTTAACGCAAGAGCTTTATTCTTTAATCTGGTACTAAGATTTAAATCATCTATAAGATCTTTTATATAGTTAGACTTATCTTCTATTATTTTGCTGTATTCTTTTACTTCTTCTTTTGTATACTCATAATCTTCACTGGATAAAATCTCAGCATATCCTTTTATTGAAACTAATGGTGTTTTTATATCGTGAGAGATATTTGATATCCATTCTTCCCTCATTTTATCTAACTTTTTTCTTTCTTCTTCATTGCTTCTAAGCTTTGAAGATAAGTTATTTACATTACAGTAAACTTCTTTATAAATTCCTCTTTCTTCTCTCTTTAAATTATACTCTCCTTCTGAAAGGTTTTTAACGTCCTTTATAATATTTACCAATGGTTTTGTAAGCCTTCTACTAAATAAATACCCAAACAATAAAGCTATAATGGTATCAATAACCAAAATTATATACATTCCAAATTTCAAATCATTACCTAGGCTATAAACATCATAAGAAATAACATTTCTCCTTATCCTTTCAGGTGGAAATCCTATAATATAACTATAATTTTTATTTCCAAGCTTCTTTTCTGATACAAATATAGTGGACATAGTATCAATTGAAATATATTTATATGTATCTATTAGTTCTGCAGGTGTATAGTGGCTTTTAGCTTTAGCAGGTTTTTGGTAATTATAAATTTCATTTCCTTCTTCATCTAAAACCTGTATCCAAGCCTCTTTTTCTCTCAAAATTTTTTCACCATTACTATTGATATATATTTTATTGTTATTTTCTATTAAATACTCTTGGAATTCCCTTGTAAAATCCTCTGCTGAAGAATAGCTAATATCCTTTGTTATACCAATATTATTTCTACCTCCACTAAATATAAGAACAGCCCCTCCAATAATATTAATAACTATTACAATAATAGCAACTGAAACTACAGTTACAATAAACCTGCCTGTTATTTTCCAATTCATATCTATTCATCCTTTAAAACAAACTTATATCCTAAACCTTTTACATTAACAATATATTTCGGATTAGACGCATCCTCTTCAATTTTCTCTCTTAATCTTCTTATATGTACCATTATAGTGTTATCAAAGCCTATATAATCCTCTCCCCAAACTTCACTGCACAATTTTTCTTTACTCATAATTTGATTAGGATGCTTTGCCATATACAAAAACATTTTATATTCCTTTGGTTTCAATTCTATTAGCTCTCCATTTTTCCTAACTTCAATTTTTTCCTCATCTATTTGAAAAGCTCCAAGATTAAGTACAGTATTCTTATTTTCCTCTTCATCATTATAACCACTTCTTCTTAGCTGAGCTTTTATTCTATAAGCTACTTCCTTGGTACTAAAGGGTTTTGTTATGTAGTCATCTCCCCCTAATGCAAAACCTAGTACTCTATCAATTTCTTCAGTTTTTGCTGATATAAATAAAATAGGAATATTAGAAGTCTTTCTAATTTTTTTACAAACCTCATATCCTTCCTCATCAGGTAACATAATGTCTAAAAGAATAATATCTGGATTAACTCTTCCAAACAGATTAAATCCACTTTCTGCATCCTCGGCTGTATATATATTTTCAAAGCCTTCTTTTTTTAACACCATAGACAATAACTTTAATATATCTTCTTCATCATCTATTATTAATATCTTTTTTTTGCTTAATGACGTTTCCATATTAAACACTCCCATCACATTTTCCTATTATTTGTCCAATATCCCACCACTGTATATTAATTATATTCTAATATTAATTATATCCAAATAAAAGAAGAGTCAAATAATATTTTTAACTTGGCTCTTCTTTTTAACTTTATTATTTGTATGGATAAAACATATATACTAATATATTCTATAAAGAAGAAACAGATAATATTTTAAAATTCTTCTTTTTAACTTTATCTTTTACTTTCTTTAGTAAATGCAGTATATGTGGGTTTGAGAAAGATCAAACACGCCACTATTAATATAACTCCTTGAATTACCATTATTGATGAGCTTGCATTATATTTAATTAACTGTGAAGACATCATTCCCCATAGTGGAGTCATAACAATAAATTTGCTAGGTATAATAGCTTCTAATATATATGGAATTCCCATAATCAAGCCGCCAAAAATAAACGGCATAGAGGCTGATTTACTTATTGAAGATAAATATAAACCTAGCTGTGAGAAGAAAAAAGAAGCTATAACCACTGTAATAATCACTATTATCATCATTTGCAGTACATTTAAATTTGAATTTATTCCTTTAAAGTACCAAAGATTTTTTAATGGCATGTCCAGACCTTTGAAGTTTACTTTCCTAAGTCCATCCAAATATATTGTAATTACCATAGATAGATTTACTATAGAAGTTGCTATACCAGCTCCTATTCCCTTGGCAATAACTAATCTTTTCTTTCCATTCTTTGTGGTGTTTATTAAATCACGCATGTTGGAATTATACTCTAAGGTATAGGCTCCAGACAAAATCATAAACATAATTAGCCCCATTATAGGTGTATATCCGTAGCTTTTATAAAAGATATCTGCATAAACATCACTTACAGTACCATTGTGAACTAATAAGCTTCCTAGCAATAAGGCTGCTACCCAAGTTATCAAAATACTTTTTTTAAATAGCATCTTTCTTAATTCTGCTTTTAAAAGTGTACCCATTTATTATACCTCCTTTGTGTTTTCCAAATCGAAATAGAACATATAAACATCCTCAAATTTAGCTTCCATGACCTCTGCATTTTCATAGGATATGGTTTTATCGCTTACAATTCTAAGCTCAGTAAAATCTATTCCCCTTTGGAGATTTACTACCTTATATTTATTCTGTATTTCTGCCAATTGATTTTCATCATTAGTTCTTATTCTATATACTTTTCCATTCATATCAGATAAGATTTCCCTATGGCTTCCCTTCATAATTATTCCGCCATCTTTTATCATAATAGTTTCCTTTGCTATGGACTCTATATCAGAAATTATATGAGTTGAAAGTATTATTATCTTATCTTTGGATATCTCTGATAATAGATTTCTAAATCTTGTTCTCTCTTGAGGATCTAATCCTGCTGTTGGTTCGTCTAGTATTATAATTTTAGGGTCATTTAATAACACCTGAGCAATTCCTACTCTTCTTTTCATTCCTCCTGAAAACTTTCCAACAGCTTTATTTCTTACATCGTACAATCCAACTAAGTTTAATAATTTATCTACTTTTCCATTTGCCTCCCTTTTATCTATGCCTTTTAATGCTGCTACATACTGCAAAAACTTCTTAGCTGAAAAGTTCTTATAAACTCCAAACTCTTGTGGCAAATAACCTATAACCCCTCTATATTCATCTTCTATACTATAAATGCTTTTACCATTGTAGATTATCTCTCCACTTGTAGGCTTAGTTAATGTAGCAATTTGCTTCATTAGTGTTGTTTTACCTGCTCCATTAGGTCCTAAAAGTCCATATACTCCATTTTCCAATGTAAGTGTTATGTTATTATTTGCCTTTTTCTCTCCATAACTCTTAGTTAAATTTTTTATTTCAAGTCTATTCATGTTTAACTCCTCCTAATTTATCTTGTTAAGAATTTTTTAAAGATATTTGTGCATAAAAATATTTCTATAAATAAAGTAACTATCATAATCCCCAAGCATAAATTTGTTACATCTAAACTTGTAGAAAATACTTTTAATCTTCCAGAATACATTCCAGCGAATTCATTGAAATTAAATATCAAATCTATAAAATTAATTTTTGAAAATATAAGCAATGCTTCTTTTGGTAAAAATTTAATTAAAGTCATTGCTTTACCCAAAAATATAAAGATTAAAAATCCGCTTGTAGATTGAATATAATTTGTGGTAATGAATGAAAATAAGCTTGCTAATACTCCTAATGAAATAAGGATTATAAGCATAATACCTATTTTAAGTAATACAAATTTGTATATGGTATAACCATCTTTAAGTAACAATGGATTATCAAATATTCTTATAGCCTGTAACTCTCCATTAATTGGTTTTCCATATTGTATATTGGTGATTATAAATTGTATTGCTAAATACACAGTATAAAGAACTGTTGGAATTCCTATGCTTAAGGCTAATTTTGAATACAAAACCTTGTTTTTATTTCTTGATGATAAAATTAAATTATCAACAGTTGATATAACCTCATCTGTATAGATATTAGAAAAAATTATTATTATTATGATAAGCATAATAGAGGTCATAAGTGGATGAAATGCTCTATAATTAAATACCTTCCAAAAGGTAATATCTTTATGACCACCTCCCCCTCCTAATTGTGGTTTTATAAATACCATAGATATAAAGAGGATAAAGAATAATATTAAAGCAATTATTCCACTTTTTGATTTAAATATTTTTTTTATTTCCCAGTTAATCATTATTTCTTCCTCCTGTATTTTCTTGACTACAAAAATATTTTAACTCCTCATTCTTAACTCTTGATAACATGAACCTTAATTAAAACTTACAATTATAAACCGCCTATTACTCGATGATATTTCAAAAAATAATAAAGGCAGATTGTAAATCAATCCACCTTTATTATTTAAATTATTATTTTGATACAACAATGCGAGTATTGCTAATTTTTTCATAAAAAAATCTATTTTTCTTAATAACACAAAGCACTGCATGAACTAGAATTAAGAAGATTATTACAAATTGTATTAGAGTTATAACGACAAATACATACCCAATTGCACTGTTTAGATTTAATGTAGCTGCAGAAAGTAGAGCTTTGTTTAAACCAAATACCCCAAAATACAAAATACCATATCTCTTAAATACTTCTTTAAAACTTAACTTATTTTCTCGTCCTTTTACTCTTGTACTTGTAAGCCATTTACCAATGGTTTTACCATTAGTAAAATAAACAATTAAAATAAAGTATACAAAATATATTAATCCTTCGAAAATAATATTTTCTTTTATGTTTAGAACTAAACCAATTATAAACATATCTATGGAAAATGCTAAAATTCTTCTAAAATAGCTTACTCTTATTTCTTCAAAGTTTACATTATTATCAATTTCATTTGTATCTGGAAGAAAAAAAGCAAAGATTGGAGTTATCAAATATCCAATATACCCACTAAGAGTATTTAAAAACAAATCATCAACATCAAAAATTCTATAGGGAGCATTGTAAATACCGTATAATGCGGTAAGCTGTGTTATTTCAAAAAATAGTGAAACTAGAAAAGTAATAGCTAAAGTTTTCTTCAAATCTTTTTTGAAATAATATCTCAAATAAATGCCCAGTGGAGTAAGTAAAATTCCATTAAAAACTGCCTGTAAAAAAGCCCTTTCGGTTAATAGATATTTATATGTTGAAGGCTTAGCTAGAACTACATTTGTTTCTTTAAATATGTTACCAATAAACCTAAAAGGTACTAGGCTATAATATTGAGTGCCAGGTCTTTGCAGACTTTTTATATTTCTTGTTTTTGGCAGAGGTAATATTACTAAATAATAAGCTGCGATTAAATATAATAAAAAAGAATATAAAATAAAAATTCTAAATTTGTTTATATATCCGTACTTTTTATATTGATAAATCGCAAAGGGAAAAGTAAAAAGTAAGGCTATAAACGGGAATGTGATAAAAGCATATTTTATAGGTAACAAATATTCTTGCATAAAAATCCTCCTCAATATCTTCAACAATTTAAGAAATACAATTAGAATAGTGTTGCTGCAAAAATAATCATCCATTTGTAATTTTCAAAGAATAACCCTTTAAGTCTAATTTCTACTGGTAAATATATTAGATAAACATATTATAGATGCATTTTTCTTTCTATTTATTGTTATCCCTTTAATTATCATTTACTTTTATTATAAATATACAACCTTAACTGATGATAACTCCAACATTAAATAATCCTTAATTTATTTAATTACAAAGTTTCAATATGTTTCCATATTTTATTTGCCTTTTTAAGAGAAAAACTCACCTCCATTCATTCCCCTCTTGCAATAAGCGCTTTAAATTCTTATGTTACCTAAAAAACAGCGCAAACCCCAAACCCTTTACGCAACTCCCCCTTAGTTCTGCGTATCTATTATATTTCTTTATAAGAAAACTTCCCTCAAACTCTTAGTTTGAGGGAAGATAAATATAACCAATACTTATAGTTTAGCTTCAATCCAATTCAAAATATCATCTATGACAATATGTTTCTCTTCTTTTTCGTTTAGTATTTCGTGATAACACTTAGGATATATCTTTATATTTTTGTCTTTAGAATTTGTATTTTCAAATAGCCATTTCGATGCTTCCTTTATAACTATTTGATCATTTTCTCCATGTAGTATTAAACAAGGATAAGTATAGTTTTTAACATTTTCCTTAATCCAAATAGGTCCTTTCACAAAAGCCTCTCCTAAAAGTTTAAGATTAGTTTCTTTTAATACCAGCGGATCGTTATCATAATCCTCTACAACCTTTCTATCTCTACATATTAAACTAGAAAGGGCATTTGGAGACTTCTCCAAAGGATGGCTTTCAAAATAGTTATCCCTCTTTAAGTCCTCAAATATAGGGAGCTCAATTACTGCAGCTCCAGACAATATTTGACCTTTTAATTTATTCGTATACTTCATACCATAGCCAGCAGTAATAAATCCTCCCATGCTGTGACCAAACATAAATACAGGAGCATGTTTATTTTCTTCTATAGCCATGTTAACTATCTTATCTGCATCCTCAAAAAAATCCTGGAAGTTCTCTACATAACCTCTTTCCCCTGCAGATTTACCATGACCCCTATTGTCAAATCTATAAACTGTATACCCTGCTTCATTTAGTCTTTTAGTAAAGTAATCATAACGGCCTAAATGTTCACATAAGCCATGAACTATAACTACTACAGCTTTTGAATTCTCAACTGTGTCCTTCCTATAGAATATTTCAGTACCATCAAAACTTTTTAATTTACCTTCAATATAATTAAACATAGTAACACCCCCAACTTAAATATTCTTCATTTTTACCAAAATACCTTTATTTGTAAAAACGCTTTAGAAATATTTATATTTTAAGTTATTTGCTATGTTTTAACTTTCAGTAATTAACTGATTTATAAAGAAACTAACTAGAAAGTTAACTTATACAGAGGGATATGTTTCCAAAGCTGAAGTAGATTTAAAAACTTTGTGACAGTCTTAGCGAAGGGTTTTAAGAGAACCTTAGAACTTTAGAGTTGTTTGAGCGAAGCGAGTTCTCGAAAGTTCTTAGGTTGTCTTGAAGCACAAGCTTTAGACTGGCTAAAAGTTTTTAACGTGCTGAAGCTTGGAAACATATTCCGGCGTATAAGTTAACTTTCGGTCTAGTAACCCTATATTTTATTTCTTACTTATTTATTCCATTAATCATACCTTCAGAGTATCCTGCGTATTCAGTATTTGGATAGTCATTTTTAACTTTTTGAAAAAATACAAGTGCATTTTTATTATCATTAGTTTGTTTATAACAATTTCCTATCTGATAAAGAGTCCATGGCATAACATTTAATTCCGGTGCAACTTGTTGAACTTTTAAAAGTTTTGGCAATGCCTCTTGGTAATTTCCCTGTTTATACAATTTATTTCCCTGGTTATATATAGCCCATACATCATTAGTTTTTATGCTATTCCACAGTTTGTCAAATCTTGATTTTTCTGCATCATCCAGTTTTAAAGACTTCAACGTTATTAAATTATCCAGTGCTCTTTCATAATTCCCCTCAGAATAAAACTTCTCAGCATCATTAAGAATTGAAATAGCATTTTTATTCTTATAATTGTCAAGCTCTGCTTTTGTAGATTCTAAGTTCTTTTGCAATCTCTTCTGCTTCTCATCCATTTCCTTGTTTTTTTCGCTTACTGCTTTTTGCTGTTCAAGTTCTTTGTTTTTTTCAACCTCAGCCTTTTGAGATTTATTAAAGATACTTTGAATATTAGAACGATTACAATAAGCTACTCCTGCAACAGTAATGACTATAGTAGCTGCTAAGAATGGTACAATAAACTTTTTAGGTAGATTTTTAATCTTCTTTATTTTATCTCTATATGCAGGCAATTTTACAATACTATCTCTCTTCATATCATTAGCTGAAGTTGAACTAGCACTTTTTATGGTATCAAGAGCTTTTGACGCAGTTTTGTCAGCCTTTATTTCCTGTAAATACTTATTTGCTGGTTCAGTATATATGTCATATTTAGCTAGTTTTTTGAAAAACTTTTCGGCTTTATCAAAATCCTTTTTATAAACATAACAGAGTCCTAAAAGCTTTATTGCTTCAGAAAAATCAGGATTAAGAGCTAATGACTTTTTTAGATCGATTATAGCTAAATCCACACAACTTATTTTAAAATTTATAACGGATTTGTTATACAGGGCTATGGATTTTCGAACATTATTGGGAATTTTATATACGTTAAATTCCTCATCACTAATATTTATAGGATTTATTTTTTCTATTTCGTAATTAAAATTCACGAACCCAGTCCCCCTTTGTTTCAAATACAATTCTATTTTTACCATAAAACGTCAAAAAAATATCTTAAATTTCTACATATTACAAATAACGCTAAATTTTATATATTTATTATATAATTTTAGACATTTTCTTTCAATGCATTGCAAAAAAATAATATTTTTTATGAAATATTCAAGATATAACATTGATGACATTAAAATCAAAAAAGAAAAAGATAAAACTATATCTATATCACTACTCTCTTAAACCCAGTCTGTTACCTACGATTCAAAAATATATGCAAATTTTATTTTATATTTTTAATAATTTTATGCCATTTTTGATATAATTTTCATGATTCTTACGACTTAATTAATGTAGAAGCTTTTACAGAAAGGAGCCAACTCGTGAAGATTAATAATGACAATGTAGTTGCAGAACTGCATAAAAAAAATCCTAAAGCATTAGATTTTATTGTAGATACTTACGGTGGTCTTATAAAATCCATAGTTCAAAAAACACTTTTCAATTTTGAGGATAGTGGAAATGTAGATGAATGTATAAATGATGTCTTCTTAGGAATTTGGAATAACATAGACAAGTTTCATAAGGATAATAAATTAAAAAGCTGGATAGCTGCCATTGCCAAATACAAGGCAATAGATTATCAAAGAAAGCTGATTAAAGAACTAAATAGTGAAAATATAGATAACCTAGAAATAGAGGATGTCACTACTGTGGATAAAAAACTTTTAGAAAAAGAAAATTATGAAGAGTTATTAAAGTTGTTGTCCAAGCTAAAACCACAAGACAAAGAAATATTTGTTCGTAAATATTTTAATGATGAAAGCACTAAAGATATAGCCTCAAGCTTAAATGTAAATAAAGAAGTTATAAATAATCGACTCAGTAGAGGAAGAAAAAAACTAAAAGAATTAATTGTTCGTGAGGTGAATAAGTCATGAAAGACATATATGATTTATTAAATTATATTGAAGTAGACTTAAAAGAATATGATGAAACTCAATTAAATGATTTGGAAAGAAAAAAAATTAAAAAGAAACTTCAACATTCCATAAAAAATAAAAGATATAATTTTCGTAAAATCAGTAAATATGTGGCCATATCTTTAGCTATTTTAACTTTAATAGGAATTGCCACTTTTAAAGTTAATCCAACCTTTGCAAGAACAATACCTCTAATAGGAACCCTAATTAAAAATAGCTATGGTTATAATACTGATGAATTTGATAAATACACTTCAGTAATAAATAAAACTATAGAAAAAAATGGCCTTAAGGTTACTTTAGATGAAGTAGTACTTGATGACAATAGCCTTATAATTGCTTCAACCTTTAAAAGTAATGAAAAACTTCCTAAATCCTCAGTTCCTGCTACAATGAGTCTCCAACTATTTATTAACGGAAAGCTAATCAATGTTTCGGGCGGCGGTGGCGGTAGTCAGTTTATCGATGATTATACTTATGTAGCTGTAAATAAACTTGATGTTTCTAATATTAAAATACCTAATAATGTGAATATAAAAATTGTTTATGAAAACTTTGTAATTTATCAGGAAGATCAAAAAGATTTTAAAACAATAGACGGACCTTGGGAATTTGAATTTAATGTATCGAAAAACGAAATTCAAAATAAAACAAATACCATAAAAATAAATAAGAATTTAAAGTTTAAGGATATAGATATGGATATTAAAAATATTACTATCACACCTATTAGTACAACTATATTCTTTGATTTTAAACGTGATATGCCCGTTGATTCTATGTGTGATCCTTTGTATTTTATAATTACAGATGATAAAGGAAGATATTTGACATATACTAATGGATCCTTTAATCCTAAAAGAGATAAGATAAATTATGATAATAAAGAATCTCCTAGTTTCCTTAGTTTTTCAGCAGTACCTATTGATTCAAGAAAACTTTATATAACACCTTATTATGATTCTTTTAACTCCAAACCTACAGAACCTATACTCTACAGTGTTGATTTACCTATTATTTTAAAACAAAACAATGAAAGCAAAATAACTATAAGTAATATACAACGGAAAAACGGAAAAATATATGTGGATTATAGAGTTGAAGGAATCTGTTTTGGTATACCAGGAAATTTATTATATTTATATGATGACAACAAAAAGGAATTAGATATAGAAGATGTAGGAAATTCAAGAAAAATAGATAATAATAAAGACATAATTACAAAGGTTTTTAAAGATAGAAACGGTGGCAATATTTATGTTGGAACTCTTGATATGAAGGATGTAATCATCCTTAAAGATAGTAAGTTTACAATTGATTTAAAGAAATGACTGCAAACAAAATATTAATCGGCTATTAAAATAAAAAAGGAAGGTACAATCCTTTAACCCTTGTACTTTCCTTTTTTTACACCATTAAATAAATAATAAATACGAAAGGGATTTTCATATCAATTACTCTATAATTATGCTCTTATCTATAAGAATTTCATCTCCTACATATTTATACGCAGCTGAAGAGCTACCATCAGAGTTTTTAACAGTTTCCCCTTTCTCTAGTATATTTTTATATACAACAATTCTTAAGCTCTTACATCCTTTATGTATAGCGCTAAAATAATTTATTTCTTTATTTTCATTAAATTTCCTGCCCATATCACATCCAAGTTCATTATTATTGTCATCAAATACTCTTATATAATAATTGTCATACTTGGAATTGGTGCTATTTACCACCACATTAAATGGAGTAATTGTAATGGAATCTAGTGAAAATCCATTAGCTCCCTTATAATTAACAGCTATATTTTTACTTATGGATTTATCTACTTTGACTGGTCCTTTAAATGCCCAAGTTCTATTAAAATTTTGATCATTATCTTTTTCACTCAAGCCTTTTGTACCAATGGAAGTTAACTTAATAGGTTTTAACTGTATTTTCCGGTATTTCCATTACCTTTGAAATATTTTCTATTGTCATATCATTGAAGTATTTTAATATGATCACAGTTTTATAGTTATCTCTTAACA
This sequence comes from Clostridium nitrophenolicum, assembly GCF_055391695.1. NCBI lineage: Bacteria > Bacillati > Bacillota > Clostridia > Eubacteriales > Clostridiaceae > Clostridium > Clostridium nitrophenolicum. The sequence goes on along the minus strand of NZ_AP042469.1, from coordinate 1,633,071 downwards.
AGTCTATGGCATTATACAAATCTAACTTCTCTTCTAATGATATATTAGTGTCCATAACAGCTATTTTTTCTTCGTCATTTAGTGAGCATATAGTATTGCCCTTGTTTATAAGGTCCAGAGAACAGTTTATTACTATTCTAGTTATCCAAGTCTTAAAGTAACTGGGCTTCTTAAGCTTTCCTATGTTAATCATAGCTCTATAGGTACATTCCTGTATTATCTCTAATGCATTCTCCTCATTCTTTGTATAGCTATAAGCTGTTTTATAAAGGTAAATTTTATGTCTTTTTATAAGCTCACTAAAACATTGTTTATCACCAGCTATAGACTTTTTTATAAGCCGAGTTTCGTCATCTATTTTGAGGTTAAGGATTTTTGATTTCATAGTAGTCACGCCTTCCATATTTAACAATTATAAGCATTAAAACATTTTATTAACATCGATGTTACACACATTAGACATATAAGTAGGTAATAAAGTTTCAACTTTTAAAAGATATTTTCTGATACTTTATCATAATTAGTTCATTTTGATAGTTCTGGGTGATGAAGGTTTTATATTATTACGATGCTAAAACAACTTTACATACTAACTTATTATTTTATTTATAGTAGCACCCTTTTAGAACTATAAGCATAAATTATATTAAAGTTAGCTTAGGGTAACAAAATTAATATGAAGAAACTAAATTAAGCTAGTGAAAGATTATTTTGTTTATAATATAACAACTAATTCTAAGAGGAGGAATATTATCTTGGAACTTAATAATGTATCTGTAGGAAATTACGTAACCGTTGAAGACTTATCATCTACTGGAATGTTAAGAGAGAGAATGCTTGCACTTGGTTTAACTAAAGGTGCTCGAATAGAAGTTGTAAGGAAGGGGCCATCAGGAGACCCTACTGTCTACAATATAAGAGGCGCAATGATAGCCCTTAGAAAAGAGGAGGCATCCTTAATTTCAGTTACTCATAATTAGATACGTATTCAAGCAGGTTGATACCTGCTTTTAATTAGCAAAAATTTTCAGGAGGTTAACAAAAATGGGACTCACATTTCAGTCCACCAAAAATGATGCTTTAACAGACATATTTGCCATTGAGAAAAAAGAAGGACAATATATTATTGCACTTGCTGGCAATCCTAACACCGGTAAAAGCACCGTTTTCAATGCATTAACTGGACTTCATCAACATACTGGCAACTGGCCTGGTAAAACAGTAGTGAACGCAAGAGGAGAATTTACACATAAAGAGAAAGAGAATATCCTGGTAGATCTACCTGGAACCTATTCTTTGTTTGCATCCTCTGTAGAAGAAGAAGTAGCTAGAGACTTTATATGCTTTGGTAATTCTGATGCAGTAATAGTAGTTACGGATGCAACCTGCCTTGAAAGAAACCTTAATCTTGTTTATCAGGTAATGGAACTTACTGATAAGGTAGTGCTATGTATAAATCTCATAGACGAGGCAAAAAAGAAAAATATAATTATTGATGGGCAAGGTATAGAAAAGGAGCTTGGTGTTCCTGTAGTTTTATGTGCAGCGCGAAGTGGTATAGGTATAAAAGAGCTGAAGGAAGCGGTATATAAGGTTACTACAGGACAGATTAAACCTAAGCCTAAAATAGTAAAATATCAAGATTATATAGAAGAAAAGATCAAATCTATAGAGCCCCTTATTGAAAAAAATATAAGGGGTATTAATTCAAGATGGCTTTCTTTAAGAGCTATAGATGGAGATTCAAAAATAATGACTTCTATCTTCAGTAATATTGACAAGGATTCATTAGAAGAAATATTGAAAATCACAAACTCATCTACTAAAGATAATGATAAGACAAATATTAGAGATAATATATCAGAACAGATTTACAGGAGAGCTGAAGAAATAAGAGATAAGTATGTAAAAGAAGATAAGGCTAAAATTAATAGAGATAAATTAATTGATAATTATATTACATCAAAAATTTTTGGTATCCCACTGATGCTTTTAACTTTAGCTATAGTATTCTGGATTACTATCACCGGAGCCAATGTACCTTCTGAAATTATAGCTAATGTACTTTTCGGTATACAAGATAAGCTTACTTTATGGTTTAATAACATGAACGCTCCCAACTGGCTACACGGAGTTCTCGTGCTTGGACTTTACAGAACCTTGGCCTGGGTAGTATCTGTTATGCTTCCTCCGATGGCAATATTCTTCCCTCTCTTTACAATACTAGAGGACCTTGGATATCTGCCTAGAGTAGCTTTTAATCTGGACCATATGTTTAAAAAAGCCTGCGCTCACGGCAAGCAATGTTTGACAATGTGCATGGGGTTTGGATGTAATGCAGCTGGAATAATAGCCTGCAGAATAATTGAATCTCCACGAGAAAGACTTATTGCAACTTTAACAAACAACTTTGTTCCCTGTAATGGAAGATTTCCAACTTTAATAGCTATATCTACGGTTTTCCTTGTTGCAAAAACTGGCAATGATTCAAGCTTCTTACCAGCATTATCTATAACAGGTTTAGTAGTTATAGGTATAGCTGTAACACTATTAGTATCCTATGGATTATCAAAGACAATACTAAAAGGTGTTCCCTCTACCTTTACCCTAGAACTTCCTCCTTATAGAGTACCTCAAATAGGAAGAGTTCTTTATACTTCCATAATCGACAGAACAATATTTGTACTATGGAGAGCGGCAGTTGTTGCTGCTCCAGCAGGTGCTATAACCTGGATACTTGGAAATATATATATTGGTGATTTAAGTATTATAGGTCATGCTGCAGCTTTTCTTGATCCGCTTGCCAAAATTATCGGCCTTGATGGATTTATATTAATGGCCTTTATACTTGGACTTCCTGCAAACGAAATTGTACTGCCAATACTGTTGATGTCTTATTTAGCAACAGGTTCTATGATTGAATTTGACAGCATAGAGTCCTTAAGAAAGATATTACTTGATAATGGTTGGACATATCTCACAGCACTTAATGTTATGTTGTTCAGCTTACTCCATTGGCCTTGTGCTACGACTCTCTTGACTATACGAAAAGAAACAGGCAGTTTAAAATGGACGGCACTTTCAGCACTTATTCCAACCTGCATAGCATTTATTGTATGCTTTATGACAACCATAATATTTAAGACTTTAGGTTTAGGGTAACTTATAAGGGAAGTCCAAAGTGAACTTCCCTTATAAATTTATAATAATCAACACTATACTATTTATTTTAACCAGCTATATTATATATTTATTTTGGGAAAAGTTATAATAACCTTAAATAAATCCCCATCAACACTTATATTTAGCTCTCCACCTTGGAGTTCTATGAAGCTTTTCGCTATAGCTAGTCCTAAGCCTGATCCCTCTGCGTTACGTGCCTTATCTCCTCTTACGAATCGTTCCGCTATCTCATCTACATTAAAATCTATTTCATTGGCTGCCATATTTTTTAATGTTATTTCAACCTTATCTTCTATGGAAACGATATCTATATAAACTCTTGAACCTTTCATTGCATACTTGGTCATATTAATTATTAAATTCTCAAAGACTCTAAAGATACGTTGGCTGTCTAGAGGCAATATTACCTTTGATTTTGGGAAGTTTGTTTTTATTATAAGTGATGCCTTTAATATTTTATCATCTAATTCAAGTAGGGTTTGCTTCATTAAGTCCACCACATCCACATCCACAATATTCAAATGTATGTTTCCACTTGTAGCCTTGCTCACTTCAAATAAATCCTCTATTAGTTCCTGTAGTCTTTGTGATTTTCTGTCTAATGTATTTAAATAGTCCTTTCGTTTTTCCACTGAGAGATTTTCATCTTTTAATAAATCTACATAAGTAATGATAGATGTTAAAGGCGTTTTTAGATCGTGAGAAACATTAGTAATAAGCTCTGTCTTCATTCTTTGGCTTTTTACTTCTTCATTTACAGCCTTTTTAAAGCCCTTCTGTATACTTTCTATTTCTTTCTTAAAAGCATTAAACACTCCTAAATCATCTTCAATAGTTATATCCAAATTACCTTCTGCTATTTTGTTTGCAGCTTCAAGGAGCTTATTATATTTATTACTTATATTATTATAATGCTTTCTTATTACTACAAATAATATAACAGTGTATATTATTGCTGCTATTATTCCCAAAAACCAAAAACAGCTTATTATTGATACTATAATTAGATTTATTCCTAATAATATTGCAAGTTTTTTAGTATTTTTTTCTTTTAAGTCTATATTTCTTAAGTAACCACAAAACTTTTTATTGACTCTCCCACTAGTTCTCCAAATGCTTCTTAAAATTTTATATATCAAGGAATTTCCTTTTATATATTCTCTAATTCCAGTTTTAAAAATATGCTTTATAATAATAACTGAAATAAATGCTACTGCAAAACATAGGAACCAATAAAGAACATTTATTAAACCATAAATAAGCTCTGGCCTCACATCTATTGGTAAAAACTTAGGTAATTCTTTATTTATTATGCTGATAGCAATAAGATTAGGTGATTCACTTATGAGTAAAGATGTCATAAAAATTACAAAACCAATTATCTCTATAGGTGTTTTAGCAATCTTTTTAAATCCAATTAATTCCTTTGATATTTTATATGGAGTTATAAGAGCAGTTATTAATATACAGACAAAAAAAGCTATAATCGTACAAAATGTTAATATATTGTGGTAAGAGATGCTTTCTTTATTCTCTTTATAAGAAGATATTAAATCCTTATATTTTAACTCTTTTGGAACAGCATAAACATAAGTCATATTTTTTATAGACTTCATTTCCAGACCATTTCTACTTGTTACTTTATTATTTTTAAGTTGTTCTGATATGTTTGACATATCTGCACCATAAAGCTTGCTAATTGTGATATTTCCTCTATCATCATAATCAATAACCATGTAAAAATCATAGTTTTTCTTAAGATTTTGTTCAAGAAGATTAATGTTAATATTATTATCTAAAAGAGAGCTTATATCACCTTGATTTCTCTCTTCTACTAATTTACTATCTTTTTCTATAGCATAATATTCTAAATTCTTTATACGTTCATCTAAGTTTCTTTTATATTCATATATCTCTTCATTAAATGCATTCTGTGTGTAGTTATCATATTTTTTATCAAGATTTAACAAAATAGTTGATGGTTCTATATTTTTATTTTCTTTTTTCTTTAAAATATCAAAATATATACTATAATTACTATCTGTTATATAATATAGAAGATCACTTCTTTCAAAAATATTTTTTTCATATCTCTTGCTGTTTTCTCTTATTATAGGATACGTAGAATACATTCCTAAGGAAGAAGCTATTAATATCAATAAAATAATTATATTTATAATATATTTACTTTTACTGCTTTTCAATTTTGTATCCAACACCCCACACCACCTTTAAATATTTTGGATTTTTCGGGTTTATCTCTATTTTTTCTCTTATATTTCTTACATGAACCATTATCGTGTCTGTGTTTATGGCCTGTTCCTTCCAAACCCTTTCATATATTTCTTCTGCAGGAAAAACTCTCCCGGGATTTTTCATAAGCAATGTAAGAATCTTAAACTCGCTGGGAGTGGTTTTTATAAAATTTCCATCTACAGTTACCTCTTTTGTATCTGTATTAAGTTCTAATCCACCGATTACATAAACGTTGTCCACTGTACCTGCCTCTTTAACCATATTTAAAAACTTTGTATATCTTCTGAGCTGAGAATTTACTCTTGCCAAAAGTTCAAGAGGTTTAAAGGGTTTTGTTACATAATCATCTGCTCCAATATTTAGCCCCATTATCTTGTCTACTTCTTCAGATTTTGCAGATAACATTATTACTGGGAAATCATAATTTTCTCTAAGCTTCATGGTAAATGTTATACCGTCCATTTTTGGCATCATTACATCTACAATTGCCAGATGTATTTCCTCTTTTTCTAATATTTCTAAACCTTCAAATCCATTATGTCCGATGGAAACCTTATAACCTTGATTCACTAGATAAGCTTCTATTGCAATTGCTATGTCTATTTCATCTTCCACCACTAAAATATTATATATATTCATTTATCCACATACCTCTTTCTATGAAATTGTTCCAAATTATATAATATCATAGTTAACTTTTACTCCATAGTCATTTTCTGCTGCCCCCCTCATTTCTCTGCCTTTATAATACACTTATTTTTTAAAGATAATCTTGTTATAAATCTAAAGAATTTCTAAAGGTTGTCCTCAAAAATAGAAAGATGATGAATATTAAATAATTTTCACCATCTCTCATACTATATTTATTTTACCCATGACATTATGTATTCTCTAAAACCAGAGTCTTCATTGATCTGCTCTTTTTCTACTTTAAAACCACAATACTTATAGAAATTAACTGCAGACACATTTTCAACATAAACCCCTAATTCTAAACTTGAATATAGAGATTTACAATAATTTATTAGTTTTTTACCAATACCCTGTCCATGATATTCTTCTAAAACAAATAATGCACCAATAAATGAATTGTTTATAATACTTATGAATCCTTTAATTATCCCCTCTTCTTTATAAACAAAAGTTGTAGAAACAGGCATATACTCGTCTTTGACAAGGTTATAATTTTTAGTCCAATACTGTTCTGATATGAATCCATGAGCAGTAATGTTAGTCTTTAACCATATATCCATAACTTCTTCTATTTCAAATTTTTCTAATTCCTTAATCATTCTTTATATTTAGCGAGATAGTATATCACAAATACCAAACTCTCACTAAAGTTTACCTCCTTTCATTTTATACATTTTTTAATGTCTAATAAGTTATTAATTCACTTTATAAGAAAAATACGAAATATTTTTCTTATTTTATGATTTGTGCTCTTTCCATAAACAATCTGTTATCTTCATTTCAGTAAATACAGCCTTAAAAGAATTTTTACTTGGTGAACATGCAAGTAAACCAATATTAATTTCTTTTTCACCTTCAAACAAGTGGAAAATTCGCATCTGTTTGAAATTTATACCATCAAAAGAATTTTCAAGACAGTAGTCACTCTCTCGTCTACTTAATCTGTACCACATACATTTTACAAAATCTCCAATATCCGTAGTTGCCCAATCAGAATATCCATGATTTGTTACCACGCTTCCAAGCCATGCAGTATTATTGTCATGAAATTCTATTCCTGCCTTTACCCAATTTTCACTATTTTGATAAATTACAACTCCACATTGGTCAAACAATGCTGTACTATTAAACTCTGCCTTTACTGTAAAGGAAAAATATCTTTCATCTGTTGTAATATAAAGGACATGAGCATTATCATTTCTAAATCCATAATAAGTTCTTTGCCAAAAATCAGTGTTAGGGTCTGTTATAATTTCAACTCTATCTCTTTCAATTACATAATTTTGAGGTTTAAAAAACCATTTTGCTTCTTTAGCATTAAATTCAAACATATTAATCCTCCTATTTTATTAAAAGCACTCTCTTTTAGTCATGAGTGTATCCAACAACTTCAAAGTCTTTTGACAGTGCTTTTAGATGCTCATCATATCTAGGGCACATTTTCTTCATACAAGTAGATAAATGAATTACTTCAATACCAGCTTCTTTCATTGTTATGCTTCATTAATTCTTACAAGCCATTCATTAACTAATGAATTAAATAGTGCTCCCTGTTCTATCTGCAAATTATGGCCTGCTCTATCCAGTACAGCAAAAGTTGCTCTTGGATATTTGTCTAAAATACTCCAAGCATCTTTATAACCTACAGTTGAATCTTGACGTCCTAATAGTATAAGAGTTGGCTTATTAAACTTTTCATTCATTCTATCTGCATCGAATGAAAACGCGTATCCTTTTTGTTGAAGATTGAGTAAAAAATTACTATCTGCCAGTCTTATACCAGGTAAAATTTCATCTCTATATCTATGCCAAACTTCTCTACTTTGTATTACTTGTATTGAAGAAAAACCTTTCGTATCAGATGGTTCAAGCTGTGATAATAATTCATCATCTCTCTTTAAAATAATATGTGATGGAACGTTACGTTTCTTAAAATCTGCAATAATAACAGGACATAATAAAAATAGCCCATCTACTCTATCTTTCATTTTATGTACTATTCCTCTTGCTAAATATCCACCATAGGACTCACCTGCAAGTAAAAAGTTTTCATTTGGAATAACTTTTTCAATAAAATTAATTAAAATATCCAGCATCACATCTGAATTTATAATCCAATCCTCACCTTTGGTTTTTCCCATCCCTGGTAAGTCAATATATATCCTCTTATATCCATCTCTATTATTAAATACAGGTTCCATACACCCTGTCATTAATCTATGGTCTACGTGATAACCATGTATCATAATAATTGGCTTTCCACTACCTATTACTTCATAATTTATAGATATATTTTCCATATTACATTCCATTCTTTCATCTCCTTGTTCATATAAATTGCTCCTTCAATTCTTTAATTGCTCATGCTAAATTCGCGAGAACCAGAACGTACGTTCACCAAAATAATAACATGTTTGCATAATAGTGTCAATGAAGTTTTATATGTTTGCATTATGAATGTATACTAATTAAAAAACTATATCCAAGCTTTAGTCCATAATAAACAAGTACTCCACCACAAATTCTATTTATAATTTTAATAATTTTATTATTAAAATTATGTTTCAGAGTTGCTACAACGGTTGCTATTCCCATAAACCATACTATTGAAGCAAAACAAACTCCAATAATAAACAATCCTGAAGCCTCATATGGTAATGCTACTCTGAAGCCACCAAGCAGTAATGATCCATCAATTAAAGCTTGTGGATTAATCCAAGTCACCATAAAGCAATTCACAATTACTTGCAGCATAGATTGATTTACATCTACTTCTTGTTTTGTATTGGATGTACTTCGTATAAGCTGAACTCCAATGTTTACAACTACAATGGCTCCAATTAGCATAACCGTCAATTTTAACATCTTTGATTTTTCCATTAAGACTCCTATCCCGTAAAAACATCCTAATGCCAAGGAAATATCAAAAAAACTTGTTATTAAAGCTACCTGATATGCTCTTACTTTGTTTTTACTTATGGCTGTATTGATTATATAAAGATTTTGCATACCTATCGGCGCAACGTAAGCAATTCCTAATAGAAACCCCTGCATAACATATTTAAACATAGCCCTCCCCCTTATTCTTCGTATTTTACCTATACTCTATCTGATCCTAATTATAATTATTAAAAAGCTCTATGTCTCCAACCAAGAAAATTTTTTTAACCCAACCAAAAAAAGCTATTAAAATTTAATTTAACAGCCTAATTATTTGTGAAAGTCTTTTTAATCCATTTTCTAAATCATATAAAGAGGAGTATGAATAAGAAATTCTAAGGTTTAGATTTTTAGAAAAATCATATACGTTTCCTGGAATAATCAATATACCATTGTCGCAGCACAGGTAAAACAATTTTTCCATTGATATCTGTTTTTTTAATTTTAGCCATATATAAAACCCTCCACTAGGTTTATTCCATGTAGCTATATCAGAAAAATACTTTCCAAGAGCATTTAGTGCCACCTGTCTTCTAACTCTTAGCTTCTCTCTAAGTTCTTCAAGATATTTTTCATAAAGTCCGCTTGAGATCCATTCTGCTAGAACCCATTGTGAAAGTGAACTTGAGCCATAATCTGTCTGCATTTTTATATCTCCTAAACGCTCTATAACAGGCTCCGGTCCAATTAACCAACCAATTCTAATTCCAGCTGCTAGGGATTTTGAAATAGTCCCCATGTATAGTACACTGCCATTTTTATCTTTAGCTTTTAAAGGCAATGGCGGTTCTGTGTCAAGCCACAGCTCTCTATATGCATCATCCTCAATAATAGGTAGCCTTGCTTTTTCGCATACTTCTAAAAGTTCATTTCGTTTATGCTGCGGCATAACAATTCCAGTTGGATTATGAAATGCAGGTATAGTATAAAGCAGCGTAGTTGTTTTATTTAAGCTACTCATAATCTCACTTATTCTAATTCCCTGACTATTCATCGGTATTCCCTTTACTCTCATTCCTGCTGATTGGAATACATGAAGTGATTTTATATAAGATGGCTTTTCTGAAAGTACAGTAGAACCAGGGTGTAGGATACCAAGAGAGATCAATTGCAATGCCTGTAGTGAACCTGACACAATCAATATTGAATCTGGGGAAGCGTTTATTTCATATTTCTTTAGATATTGACTTATAATTTGTCTTAAATATAATGATCCTTTTGGTTCTTCATATCCTAAAGATTCTATCTTATTTGAAACACTATCTAGTACTACTTTCATCATTTTATTAGGAAATAATTCTGGTGAAAGTTCTCCTGTACCTAATCGTATCATATTTTCTTTATACTCAAATTTATTGATTGCTTGAATTATAGATAAATTAGGTCTATGTATTCCACTTGAAATATAACTCTGCCAATTGGGTGGTGGTGTTGATGCTAATAGAGACCATGTATTATTAACTATAGTTGTTCCTCCACCGCTTTTTCCTTCAATTAGCCCCTCTGCCTTCAGTTCATCTAAAGCCTCCACAACAGTACTCCTGTTTACTTCAAATCTTTCTGCCAGTTCTCTCTGAGCTGGCAGCTTGCTCGAAATACTCCATTCACCTGTTGCTATTTTTTCCTTAATGTAATTAACAATCTGCTTATATATTGGAATAGAAGAATTTTTATTTGGTTTCCAATTAATACTTACCATATATTTATATCCTATCTCCTCCATCAAAATGTGTTCTTTGCATTTAACTTCCTAATGTAGGTCCTTTTGTATACTTTATTACAAATTCGCTATTTAAAATATTGTAGCTTATAATAATTCATTACAGACAGCTCTTCAAAACCACAAGCTTTGTATAAATTAAGTGCAGTATTGTTTTTACACTCCACATCCAATTCTATCTCATAGATGTTTTTTTCATTTATTAAACGTAGAACTTCTTTTAATGCTGCTTTTCCATATCCTTTACCTCGGAAATCAGGCAATATTCCAAAACCACTTATAAAAGCTGAATCATCACTATAGCTTACCGCAATTTTCCCAATAACCCTTTCATTTAGTTCAACCATATATGTGATTTTATTTAATTCTTCCTCTTCTTCCAAAAAGCATTCACATTCCTCTGAATGGTTAAAAAATATTGCATTTTGTCTCCCAATTTCTTTTCCATCCGACTTTCCAGCTTTTCTTAGACTAATAGAACTTGTGCTTTCTAAAGTAGTTTTGTTAAGTAACTTCATTCTATACTCTGAAAAATCATATTCACTGCAAACAGAGCTTATAAATTTAACACCTGAGTTAGAATTACCATCGGATAATACTAATACCTTATTAAAGCTTCTCTTCTTACACTCCTCCATTGCAAGCTCAAAGATCTTTTTAAATAACCCCTTTCTTCGAAAGTCGGGATGAGTCATTCCATTGATTTCACCAATATTACTACCTCCAAAACTTGAAATACCCAGGTAAGCTACTAAAATATCCTCAACATAATATAGAAACTCATTAATCTCTTTTAGTCCTATTTCAGAATTTCTCCTTATATTTAACTTATAGTCTAATTCTAACTTTAGATTTGTTTTATCCTGTGAGCAGCAAAGTTCCTCAAGTTGATTTATTTCTTTATACTCCTTTTCTGATATATATTGTTTTAAAGAAACGGTTTCATTTAACATTTTTTCTGACATTTTAAAACACCTCTTCAAATCAAAATTTGGACATAAAAATACCCTGAACTAGTTGTCCTAACTACTTCAGGGTTGATAAACTTATCTTTATAATATTGATCATAACAGTAGTAATAGTTACAAATCAAAATTATATTTAATAACTTTCGCTTAAAGTAGTTGGACATAAAAATTTAATTATAAATCTACTGTTTATCTTAATCATGTTCAACCACTCCTTTCAAAATTTACATACCAAATTATACCATAAATATTTTATAATTTCAATATTTTAATATATATTTACAGAAAAGTCTACTTCATTTATGTTACGGTTAACCGTAGCAGGTATAAGTACAGTTTTTTATGTACTTTATAATAACTTTATAAAGTTTCAATCTCAACTTTTATTGCTGTAGCACCTTCTAATTGAATCCATTTTAAATTTGCTTTAAATTTTGAATCAACCTTATCTAAATTACATATATTTTCTATAACATAAGCCCCTTTATTTTCAACATATTTATCTATTACTACATGATCTTTTCCATGCTGTATTCCACTTAAATCAATTCCTATTAATTTTACATTGAAATCCAATAATTTATCTACAAGTTCATTGGTTAAATATGGACTTGATTTAGAATTAAAATACTCTTCGCTTCCGTATCCATAGTTTTCTAAATATCCAGTTCTAAATATTACAAAAGAATCTTCCTTAATTGATATATTATCTAATATATCAATATCTATAATATCTAGATTTCTAACATCTATTACAGTAACATCTATTTCTGATGGTAACTCTATTCTTGATAGATTGTAACAATCTATATGAGTTCCTATATGTTGTCTTTGATGTGATGGCTGCGAATCTCCCCATTTTAATATTTTTTGAGGAATATTAAAATCCTTTAAATGCAAATTCATATTATATATCTCCTTCCGATTCTATTATCTTATCTAAATAGTTATTAAACTTTTTTAAAAAACTAGCTACAACTTCCTGCTCTTCTTTATCTATATTTTTAAAAAATTTATTATTTCTTTCTTCCCAATTCTTATGTTTTATTCCATGATCTTTATATAACATTTCCCCTAATTCTGTTAGCTTAAAATATATTTCCTTATCATTCTCAGGCTTCTTATACTTATCAATAAGATCACTATTCAAAAGTTTTTTGCTAATCTTACTTATAGCACTTCTCGTCATATTCATACTTTGAGATATTTTAGTAACGTTAGGATCTTTTATTTTTCCTATGCAATCTAAACAATGTATTTCTGAAACTCCATACTTTTCATATTCACCTCTAAATGCTATCTTTCCTAGAGTTTCTTCTTTTTCATATATTTCTTTTAAACTCTCCATAATATTATTAATATTATCCACCTTAAACACCTTCCTGTTATTTTCAACAAAACAATAATATCATATTTTTGTTTCCTTGGACATAATATTAATATATTTTTGTTTCCATGTCAACAATTTTATAGAATTTAATTTATTCTATGATTTACCTATAAACTCACTTGCTTTATATAATACAAAAAAGCTATAAGAATGATAATTCTAATAGCTTATTATCAAGAATTTAAATTAAAATATTACCTTTTATATTATTCTATTTTATTTTTCCATGTTAGTTGGTTTTTTTAAAGTTTCCACATCATACTTTTTAGTCCTGTTGTCCTTTATAACACCTGACCAATTAAGTCCAAAAGCAAAATCGTATCTGTTACCTTGACTGTCTTTATAACAACTCATATCTCTTGGCACATCTTCGCATTGCTTTTCAACTTCCTCCATATTTAAAGGCATTTGCATTGGTAGTAACCCTGATGGTTCTGCTTTACCCGTTATAATTTCGTAATAAGCTTGATCACTTACTCCAAATCCCATAAGGATTCCATCTACATTTGGCTCAACTTCTGAAAATACCATAGGATTATCTGCACGTACTATTGCAATAACTGGAATATTGGTTCCTTTAACTGCATTTGCTCCATATAGTAATGATTCTAAATCCACACTATTTTCAATTTTAGCTGTCTTACCAAAATATGAACGATTTTCTCCTGCATTGCCTGCTATAGACTGTTTACGTACACTGCTGGAATCAGCTGTGTATTTCCCATATTGTAATGATATTGGAATATATCCATCTTGTTTATTGTATCCATATCCTATAAACTGAGTACCTGCATTTCTAGGACTATTTATAACTGGTAATACGTAATCACATTTTCTTATTTCTTCTTTTGATAGACGCACTATATCCTTTTCAGTTGGCATTGGATTACCATCTTTATCCTTCCCTGAAAGTTTAGGACTTATTGTATCTGTAACAACATTAAAATATTTTAATGCACAATCTTTATTTACAGGTAAACTCCATTTTGCTGGGCTATATTCTACTCCTGGAAATGAAGGTTCAATAACTGGTGTAAATACCATTGGAATATATACTGTTGGTTTGCTTGCTAAAGCATTTTTAGGACTTATAACATTATTTTGATTTTTAAGCATAACAACTGACTTAACTTGAGCATTGAAACCTTCATTCATATATTCTGCATTTCCTACAGTTTTAACTGCTGCATTCATATCTACATATGGATTTTCAAATAGTCCTATGTGGAAAATATTTTTAAGAAGTCTTACAGCAGAAGTTTCAAAACGATTACGCATAAACTTTTCGCCATGCTCTTTTACTCCCATATTATAAGCTGCTATAACAGGTTCCTTCTCACTATCTCCTCCAAATTGGTCAACTCCAGCCATTAAAGCTTTATAATGTCTTTCTTCTATGCTCTTATCTTCCATTCCCCATGGAGTACCAAATGGTTCATTCATATTTGATGCTACAAACCAATCTGTACATATAACACCATCATATCCATATTTATCACGAAGTAATTGTGTGATTTTAAAATTACTATAAGCACTTCCAACCTTTTCACCTAAAGAGCCATCTTTGCTCCAAGCTATAGAATAAGATGACATTACTGAACTGCTGCATCCTGTTTTACTATTTAGCTTTAATCCACCATCAACAAATGGGATAAGCTGTGTTTCAAATTGGTTTCCTGGATATACAGCATATTTACCTGTTTGCGTATGTGATTCACGTCCACTTTCGCCAACTCCATCTCCAGGCCAGTGTTTTATCATGGCATTAACACTACTCTCTCCCCATCCTAAGTCTTTTCCTTGACCGTCATATGCTGACTGCATACCTTCTATTAATGCTTTAGTTAAATCTCTTGATAATGCAGGGTCTTCTCCGAAAGTTCCATTAAAGCGTGTCCATCTTGGATCAGTAGCTAAGTCTACTTGAGGTGCCAATGCTGTATTTATTCCCAGCATTCGAAATTCTGTTGAAGAAACTTTTCCAAATCTTCTAGCAGTGTCTTCACTAAAGGTTGCTGCTATACCAAGGTTTGAAGGCCATCTAGAAATACCTCCTTCTGTTCCCTTTACATACACACCGTCTGCTTTTGCAGTACTTCTAGGATCTGAGCTAACATTTACTGGAATTCCAAAGTCTATAGCTTCTGCATAAGCTTGTAGCGCATTGCTCCATTTTACAGTATCCTTTACACTTGCCTGATCACCGGCATTTAATACTGCTCTTACATCAGATTCCTTTACATATCCTTTTAATTCATCACTAAGTTTTTCGTTAATTTCCCATTGATGAGGACTATATAGCATCAATCCTGCTATTTGCTCTACACTTAGTTTAGATGCTAAATCCTTTGCTCTTTCTTCATCATTTAATCGCCAATCTTCATACTTATCTAACTTACCATTTTTGTTAAGGTCTTTGAATGCAAAACCTTTGTCAAACAATAATTTGACTCCTGAGTCTGCTGAATGTCCTAACGCTTTTCCACCTTTATTAGTTACGTAGTACCCATAATTTGTCTTTTGTACATTCCACTTCTTACTGCTTTCATCAGTTCCGCTTGTGGCTGCTTTTACGCTTACACTTCCAGATAAGCTGCTAATAAATACAGCTATAGTTAAAAGCGATATTAATTTTTTATTCATGATTCTTCTCCCTCCTTAAATAAATTTGAATTTAGTATTTTAAGTAAACACCTTTACTTATTTTCTGCCTTACCTTTTTCTACGTAACTCATATCATTAACAGATTCAACTTTATATTTTCCATCTTTATTTTTCTTTCAGCATAAAACCTGTTTTACTATTTAATAAAAACTATAATTCTTCTCCATTTGTAGCAATGACATTCTTGTACCAATAGAAACTCTTCTTTCTAAATCTTGCTAAAGTTCCATTACCATCATTGTCTTTATCAACATATATAAACCCATAACGTTTCTTCATCTCACCTGTTGATGCACTAATCAAGTCAATACATCCCCAAGGTGTGTAACCCATAAGCTCTACCCCATCAATGGTAACTGCTTTCTTCATTTCAACTATGTGCTTTCTTAAATAGTCAATTCTATAACAGTCATTAATTGAACCATCTTCTTCAACATTATCAACAGCCCCTAAGCCGTTTTCTACACAGAACAGCGGTACTTGATAACGATCATATAAATTATTCAATGAAATTCTAAAGCCTTCTGGATCAATTTGCCATCCCCAATCTGATGCTTCTAAATAAGAATTTTTTATTCCACCTAACATGTTTCCAGCTGTAGCAGCATCCTTAGTTGGTTTTGTACTAATTACTAATGTCATATAATAACTAAATCCAATATAATCTACCTTACCATTTCTTAAGATTTCCTCATCTCCAGCTTCCATCTCAATCTTAATATTATTTCTCTCAAAATAACGCTTCATATTGTTTGGATAGTAACCTCTTACTTGTACATCTGCGAAGAAATAATGTTTATTCATCATTTCATTAACCGCTTGCACATCTTTTGGATTACAAGTTTCTGAATAAGCTAGTGGATAAAGCAGCATGCATCCTATTTTAAAATTAGGATTAATTTCATGTCCTAGCTCTACAGCTTTTGCACTTGCTACAAATTGATGATGAGCTGCTTGATAGCAAACTTGCTCCTTGTTCTCTCCGCTCTTAAATTTAATTCCTGCTGAAACAATTGGCATTAATGTAATGGCATTTATTTCATTAAAAGTCATCCAATACTTAACCTTATCCTTATAGCGGGTGAATATTTCTTTGCAGTAGTTTACATAAAAATCTACTAGCTTACGATTTCTCCAGGACCCATACTTTTCAACTAGAGCATAAGGCGTTTCATAGTGGGAGATTGTAACCACTGGTTCAATTCCATACTTTAAACATTCATCAAATAAATTATCATAGAATTTTAGACCTTCTTCATTTGGCTCAGCTTCATCCCCATTTGGAAAAATTCTTGTCCAGTTAATGGATGTACGGAAACATTTAAATCCCATTTCAGCAAGTAGTGCAATATCCTCTTTATAGTGATGATAGAAATCAATGGCTTCATGGGATGGGTAGTATTTTCCTTCTATAACTCCATCTGTATATTCACGGTGCTTATCTACAGCCCCTCCCGTAGCTACATCCGCTGTGCTTACACCTTTTCCACCTACATTCCACGCTCCTTCACATTGGTTAGCAGCAACTGCTCCTCCCCATAAGAAATCTTCCGAAAACTGATTTATTTTATTTTGCATGTTTATTCCTCCTTCTCTTTAAATATAGCTATATGCCCATAGACTTATGTTTATATAGCTATATTTTCACTAATGCTTTTATTTGTAATGCGGTAAATATTCTTTAAATTCTTTTGCGTTAATACTATACTTCTAAGTTTTATTGTTTTGACTGTGCGAATAACCAATCTATCATTTCTTTATTTTCTAATGCTGGAACCCAAGAGAAATGCCCCATTGGTTTAATAGTTCCTTTTGGATATTCTGTATACTTAATTGAAGTTCCACCTAATTCTTTTATTGCTTTTACAGCATCTCTGCTATATCTAACATCAACTAATGGATCATCTTCTGCATGGAAAATCCAAATTGGCATATTCTTTATATCCTTAAATGCTGAATAGTCTTTTAAAGGTTCATATTCTCCACCAATTTTAAAACTGTTAATATCACCTACTCCACAAATAGGAACTGCTGCTGCGAATAAATCCGGATTCTTCTCAATCATATTCCATGTTCCTATTCCACCATTAGACATACCTACTACATAAATACGATTTGTATCAACAGCATATTTTTTTATTGTCTCTTTAAGTAAGCTTAGTGTTAAACTATAATTAGGCTCCTCAATCCAGTAAGCAGTCAACTTATCGGTTATTGGAGCTTGTGGCGCTAGTACATACGCTGGATTCTTTGCTTGCTGTTCTGGTGCTGCCCATACTAATGCTCCTTCATTTCCTAAAAGATGCATAGCATTATCGCTTCCTCTTTCCCCTGAGCCATGTAAGAATAGTACTAATGGGTACTTTTTACCAGATTCTGTTTTTGGTTCAAAAAATCTATAATTAAGTTTATTACCCGCTGCATCACTATAAGTTGACTTTTTAAAATCATCTACAACTGGTGTAACTTCTTTTGAAGCTTTTACCTTATTATCAGATGCTTTAAAGGTTATGCCATCTTTTGTTTTAATATCAGCCTTTTGGACCACAGTATATTTTAAATCATTTCTTGTATTTAAAAACTTTGCCTCATTAAAAGTAAATGTACTTGCGTTTTTATCTTCTGGGTCTAATTCAATAACAACATATCTGCCATCCTTTGACTTCTCTGTTGTAGCTATAGAATCATTAGTATATACTTTTGTTATTTTTCTAGCTTCAGTTTTATCGCCTGTGGTTGTTTCTACTTGGAAATTTGATTGAGACAATTTAGAGGCATCAACCTTTGTTCCAAAATCACATACCATTGCATATCCAACTTCTCCATAAGGAAGAACCTTAGTTATAAATGTTACATCTGTGCTTGATAGTTCCTTAGTATTGTTTGTTGCACAGCCTGCAGCTCCCATAATCCCTATAATAGAGCCCAGTAAAACAGCTGCTTTAAATAATTTACTTTTTCTAATCACATAATCTCCCCATTCAATTTAATTTTTTATATCCCTCTATCCTTCTTAATGTACCTGCAATTATATAATAGTTAATAAATCTTGACCTTCTTTAACTTGTTCTATATCTTTAGGTAAAATATCTAAATAGTTAACTGTATTTGTGATAATAATTGGTGTAACAACCTCATAGCCTTCAGATTTAATTGCATCTATATCAAACTCAACTAGTATATCGCCAACTTTAACAGTATCGCCAGCTTTAGCATGAGCTGTAAAATGTTTACCCTCTAATTTAACTGTATCAATTCCGATATGAATTAAAATTTCAGCACCATCTTCTGAAACAATACCAATAGCATGCTTTGTCTTGAATAAGGTTTCAATCTTACCATTTACCGGTGATACTACTCTTCCTTGAGCTGGCATAATTGCAATTCCTTTTCCCATAATCTCTTGTGCAAAAGTTTCATCACTTACTTGTGATAAAGGGACTACGTCACCAGTTACTGGACTTGCAATATTGATTTTATTTTTTAATGGTTGCTGCTTTGCTAACTCTTCATTGACTTCTTTCTTAATTTCTTCATCTGTTTCTTCTGCAGGATCTTCAAACCCTAAGAACCAAGTTGCTATAAAGGATACAACAAATGCTATGACACAAGTTATAACTGCATTAATAAAGTTTGCTCCTGGTCCAATAAATATTGGTAATGCTGCAAGTCCAGGTGAAGCCATTCCGTAAGCTTTAAGTCCTACAATACCAGCATATAAACCAGCAACCCCACCACCTAGCATTACACCTATAAATGGTCTCTTTAATTTTAAATTAACACCATACATTGCTGGCTCAGTAATACCAAGCACTGCTGTAAGTCCAGATGAACCTGCCAATTGCTTTAATTCTTTATTTTTAGTTTTTAGTGCTACACAGAGAGCCGCTCCACCTTGTGCAACATTTGCTGCAAGCATACCAGGGAGCATTATAACGTCATATCCCAAGCTTGCAAATTCAGGAATTACAACCGGGAATAAACTATAGTGCATTCCCGTCATAACTAATAATGGTGAGAATGCTCCCATTAATAATGCTACTAACCATCCTGCTTTACTATTTAAGAAATTAATTCCTACAGCTAAATAGTTACCGATAATTGTACCTAAAGGTCCAATTGCTATTAAAGCAATTGGTGCTGTAACTATTAGTGTAATAAGAGGTTTTGAGAAGAATTTAATTGGCTTTGGTGAAATCTTATCTGCAAATTTTTCAATATATGACATTAACCAAACTATTAAAATAATTGGAATAACAGATGACGCATAACTTGCTAAAGTAACTGGTAATCCTAAGAAACTAACTGGCTTTTTCGCAGCAACAAGTGCTGAAAAACTAGGATGTAACAATACACCTCCCAGTGTCATAGCCATATATGGATTACATTTAAATTTTATTGCTGATGTGTATGCTAAAAGTATTGGTAAGAAAAAGAATGCTGCATCAGATATAAAATTAAACATATAATAGGTTTGACCTTTAGGTGACATTAAACCTGTAGATGTTAAGAGCACTAACACAGCTTTTAACATACCTGCACCAGTAATGGCCGGTAATATTGGTGTAAATATGCCTGCGATTACATCAAGTACTTCAGCTACCATACCCTTCTTTTCTCCAGTATCTGTTGATGCTCCTTTTTGAAAATTGCCAAGCTTTAATATTTCATTATAAACACTTGCCACATCACTTCCTATAATTAGTTGAAATTGTCCACCTTTGTTAACAACCCCCATAACGCCTTTAGTTCTCTTTAATGCCTCTTCATTTGCTTTTGATATCTCTTTAAGATTAAATCTTAGTCTTGTTGCACAATGAGTTACATTTACTACATTTGTTTCCCCACCAACATTTTTTAGAATATCACTTGCTAATTTTGGATAATTCATAACCTACTTCCTCCATTTTAAACTTTTTTTAATTTAACATTAGAAATTTAAAATACTTTCGAAGAATAAAGGTTTTGCCTGAAAAATCAGTAACAATCCTATGCTAACTTCTTATTTGGATTTAACTTACCGATTACATCACTCCTTTCAAAGCATAAAAAAAGCCTAAATTTATTATCAAAATATATTTCTGTATATCTGATAACTAATTTAGGTTTTGCCTGCTCTACCAGTAACAATCCTTTTACTATTTATTCTTTTCCACCACACGTGTAATGTGAATCATTAAATACAACATTTCTTCTTTTGTTAATTTATATACATATTTTTCTTTAATAAATTTTTGTATCTTTTTTATACATTCATATGAATCTGAATATTTAATTTTCACCATATCAAATAGTTCATTTTCATTATCATTATAATAATTGCCATTAAGCAATCGTTGAGCAAAAAATTTTAAATGTGTAATAAAGCGATAGTAATTTAATGATTCCTCGTCAAACTCCATTTTAAAATGATATTTTACAATGTTTAATATTTCTTGCATGACTTTTGTAATACCCATAATCCTATGCATGTCCTCATTTAATTGAGCATTAACAACATGAAGTGCAATAAATGCTGCCTCATCTTCTGGCAACTTAGTATTAAACTCATCACATATCATTTTTAGAGCTTCTTTTCCCACATCAAATTCGTCTTTATAAAATCTTTTTATTTCCCAAAGGAGTGCATTGTTTAATGTAATTCCAGTTCTATAACATTCTACAGCATTATGAATATGGTCAGTTAGTGAGATATAAATACTATCATTTAATTTCCTTCCTAATTTCATTTTGGCATAATTAATGATTTTTTCTGAAATAACCATGTATTCCATTGGAATTTCAGACACTAACTCTTGAAATTTAGCAGTCATATTTTTGTTTGATAAAGTAAAAATTTTTTCTATTTTATCCTCTTCAATTAAATCACCAAGCCGTTTTTGAAAAGCTAGTCCACGCCCCATGACAACGATTTCTTGATGTTTATCATTTAAAGTGACCACCACATTATTATTTAAAATCTTCTCAATATTCATAAAGCCCTCCCCTTTATTCAAATAAAAAAGGCAAAACCATAACAAAAAATGTTATAGGTTTTGCCTGCATTACCAGTAACAATCCACTAAATAGATTTTATAAGTTTATAATAGCATGTACCTTTTCCATTGTCAACCATAAGTTCAATTTGATACCTATTTTTTATTCGGCCCTTCAATAAAGCTTCCACCATCCAATGAGTGGCTAAAAAAATGATTAATGTAATTCGACGAATGCCATTTCTTAGAAAGATCATTAAGGCTATCAAACCTATGTTTGTTAATAAAAGTAATATTTCAAAAAGTCTACTTCATTTATGGCACAGTTCAGCATGCCACATTCTAAATATTTAAATGTATTTTTTAGGTATACTGAATCAATAAATTATTAAGGTATTTTTGAAACTATACTTACATAAAAATTTGCTTTATCATAATAGTTATACAAAACAAACTAGCATACTTACTAATTATTTTTTAAAGATTCCCAATGTCAGAAAAGTAATAGTTACTTCGTATTAATCTATGAGAAGCTTCTCAAAGGAGAGATATATATGAGTATAAATGAAACGAACTTTATAAATCAACTACAAAATAAAAATGCAAAAGCATTAGATTTTGTAGTGGACAACTATAGTAATTTAGTTTTTAAAGTTGTGCGGAGTGTTTTAAATTCAAGTTTTCACGCTCAATATGTAGAAGAATGTGTAAATGATGTATTTTGGTCTGTATGGAATAACATTAAGAGCTTTGATGAAGAAAAAGGAGATTTTAAATATTGGATTGCTGCTGTAGCTAAATACAAGGCTATAGATTACCAAAGAAAGCTCTTTAATCAAAGTAATAATGTTGAATGTATTGATGATTACACATTGCCAGACGAATTCAATACAGAAAAAATAATAATATCAAAGGAGAATAAAGAAGAACTTTTAGAGGCAATAAACCACATGAAGGATGAAGACAAGGAAATATTTATAAGAAGATATTTCTTATACGAAGGTGTAGATAATATAGCAGAAGCTTTTGGTGTAAATAGAAATCTTATAGATAAAAGACTTTCGAGAGGACGTAAATTTTTAAAAGAAAAGCTTACTCTTTTGAAGGGAGATGTAGTTTAATGAATAATAAAAATTTTAATTTAGAAGAAAAAGATATATACAAGTTATTTAATCACATAAAACTTGAGGAAAGTGAGTTTAATGATATGAATGAAGAGGTAGACGACATGCAAAAGGAAAGAATAAAGAAAAATTTAAATAAAAAAATAAAAAGCAAAAATAATTTTAAAATGTTCAAAAGGGGTTCCGTAGCAGCAGCTGCAGCTTTAGTCGGCATTATAGCTATAGGAACAGTTTCTCCAGCCTTAGCTCAGAATATTCCAGTTTTAAGTTCTATAACACAAACCCTTAATGATAGACTTGGACTAGGTGGAAATTATGTTGAATACTCTCAAATAATAAATAAAAGTATTACTGATAAGGGTATAACCCTTACTATAAATGAAGTTTTAGCTGATGATTCAAAATTAGTTATAGGTTATACAGTTAAGAGTGATAAAGAACTTAAAGAATTTCACGGTATAAGCTTATCTAGATTTTTAAAAGTAAATGGAAAACAAGACGGTGGACATGGCTCTAGCTATGGAGAAAATATTGATGCTTATACTTATGTAGGTAATGAAGAATTCCATACTAATTTGCCAAAAACATCCGATAAATTTAATATCGACTTAAATATTGATGAAGTAATGGACACAAAAGGTAACTGGAAATTTGCCTTCAGCGTGTCAAAAGAAGAATTAACTAAAAATAGTAAGGTATTTAAACCAGGTAATAAAGTTGATTTTCCAGATAGTACTGTAACTATAGATAAGGTAGTTTTATCTCCTATAGATACTTCTATTTTCTTAAGTGGAAAGGATAAATATAAAAAGGAGGTAAATGGAGGTTCGCTGTTTGACTATGATTATTGGATTGCTTTTGATGATAGAGGGGTGGAGCTCATACCTAAAGGTATTGGTGGTGGAAGTCATGATACTAATACGGGAATTTTCCAAAGTGAAATGCAGTATGCTAAGTCTAAAAATGTTCCAAAATATTTAACTATTGTTCCTTGTAAAATTACTCCTTCAGGAGGTGGTAGTGTAAGTGTAGATAAGGATGGAAAAGAAACTTATACTGCTATAAAAGGAAAGAAAGCTGTAGAGGTAAGTCAAGTTATGGATGGAGTTTATCCAAAGGAGCTTTCTCAAGGCAGTATGGGGAAAATTATAATAAATAATGTAAAAAATGAAAAAGATAAAACTATAGTTAAATTCACAGCTGTTGGTAAAGCACCTTATTTTCAAGCAACAGAGCTTCATATAAAAGATAATAAAGGAGAATTCGTTACGCCTAAAAGTTATAATCTGCACAGAGATGAAGAAAAGCCTAATGAATTTACACTAGAGCTTCCGTTATTAGATTCAAGTAAAAAATATACTATATGCACTAATGATTTTAGTAATGTTGAATTTAGAGAAGACTTAAAATTTAAAATTGAACTTAACCAATAGATATGAAATAGCAATATACTCCATTAATTGTATTCCAATTTTTGCAAGGGGAATCCCCTTGCAGAAATTGAAGAATCTAATAAGCTTTTACTTATGTCTTACTTTAAATACTTCACCAACACTTACAATGCTTATATTTAATATATTAGTTAATTGTTTGAGACTTCTAAGATTATTTATATACTTAATATTATTCTTACTAACTAACTTTTCAATCATTTCTATTATATCTTTTTTTTGACTAGTATTCAGAATAAGATTGTTATTTAGACATTCTCTATTAATATAGGTTAAAGTAGTCCATATCTGCTCCTCTGAAATACTATTTATATTCATTAAAACCCACGTAAAATCTTTTCTTCTAGTATCTTCAGGATATGCCTCCTTAAAAAACTCTATAAAGTGATTTACTGGCTTTGGATCTTTTTCTTTAACATACTTTCCAAGCTGTGATTTTAGGTTATTCTTCAGGTACATCAGTGTATTTGGCTTTACTGAATCCTTTAACCCCTCTATGTGTTCATAAATATAGTTATATGTATCTTTAATCTGTTCCTCATTTACGTTTTCCTTTTTAAGCACTTTTGTTATATCAATATACTCTAGAATGTTCTTCTTACAATTGAGTTCCTTATTATATAGCCTTTCCCAAGTTTCACGTGCAGTTAATTTTTTAAATTCGATGTTATTTAATAATATTTCCTTATCCATATATTCTCCTTACTGTTTTAAAATTTCTTAGTTCCTATATTGTATCATAAGCTTTATAAATTGTTTACTGAAAAAGAAGCAGTCAATTTATGCTGCTTCTTTCTTTAATAGATATCAAACTACGCTTCAGTTTTTGTAACTGACTTGCCAGCCTCAATTAATGCTTTGTCACCAATTAAGAAAAAGCTCTGAATAAACATCAGAATACCAGTTATAATAAGTAACCATTCTATTTTTATGATATCAGACAGTGGTCCAAATATAAGCATTCCCATCGGCATCATAACACTTGATATCATTGCCAGAACGCCAAATACTCTACCCAGAAAATCTCCCTCTACTTTTTCCTGTAATAAAACTGTAGATGGCGTATTAAAGATTGGCATAGCAATTCCAATTAAAATCATGAAGGTTAGGTATACCCAAAATATAGGAATAACTCCAAGTGCAAAGGTACTTATTCCAGTAATAAGGCATGACATTGTCATTGTATGAATTTTATTTTTAAAACCGCCCCAGTAAGCCATGATTATACCACCTACCATCATACCTGCAGAAAAAGTAATTTCAACTGCCGTAAGACGCCAAACATCATTTCCAAAAGTACGTGAAACTTGCAGCGGTGTTAAAAATGCAGCAGGTGACACAAGTACAAAGAAAAATGCACAAAATATAAAGAACTTTTTAACATATTCATGGTTTTTGATATAATTAAACCCCTCAGCCATGTCACTAAAGTAGCCAGTTGCTTGCTTCTCCATAGCTTTTGCATGAACAGGAACATGTAAAAATAAAAGTAATGTCAAAACTCCTATAGCTGCTGTAACAACATCTATAAAGAATATTGCTTCTATAGAAGCCATAGTTAAAAGTGCACCACTAAGCATAGGAGATACAAGCATAACCAGTGATTGTATACTGCCGTTTGTTGCATTCACCCTTGTAAGTTTATCCTCAGGTACGATTTGTGGAATAAAAGCTCCCACAGCTGGTATTTGGATTGCTGCACCTAACGCACGTATAGCAGAAACCACAAACAAAAGCCATGTGTATTTATGTCCTGTAAGAAATAGTATAGCCAAAACAAGAGTTGCTGCTGCAATCATAGAATCTGACAGCATAATCAGTATCTTTCGATTATAACGGTCAGCCCACACTCCTGCAAAAGGAGAAAGAAAAAATGTAGGTAGAAAGCCGCAAATAATTGATATGGTCATCATTACACCAGATTGAGTTTTTAACGTAATATACCAGGTAATTGCATACTGAACCAGCGAAGATCCAAAGAGAGATATGGTCTGGCTAGTCAAAAATAATATTATGTCTCTTTTCCAATTTCTATTCATATTTGTCATATATACTCCTATTGTTTTTTAATAAGTTTACTTATAATCAATTCTTAATTCAATCAACTATAGTTAACTTGAAATTATATTACCATAATATTGAACCTGAAGAAAGATAAAAATTTCTTTAACTAGTAAGCATTATACTCATTTTTCAAAGATAATTTATTTAATAGTAAATGTAACACCAAGTCTTAAGAATGCATAAGCTATATAGAATATGCATTTAATTAGGAGTGGAGGAATAAAAGTGGAAAATTTTGAACCTTTTCATGGCATCATTACTATGATTAGTGATTTTTCAATAGCTACAAATGAAAAAAACCCAGGATGTTATAAATTAATGTCTGTAGAAGACGGATTTGGAAATACAGTAAATTTTGTAGTGGCACCAAATACTTACTTTGTAGACCATGTAACGATGGAAGTAGGAGATATGGTAACGGGATTTTATGATGCAAATGCACCTGTTCCTCTCATTTTCCCGCCACAATATAGAGCAATTGTTATGGCAAAAGATACACAATATCAAAATGTAAAAGTAGACTATTTTAACAGTCAGTTAGTGAGCAGCGATAATCAATTAAAATTAAATATTGGCCCATCTACTCAGATAGTACTGGAGAATGATCAAACTTTTACCCAAAACCCTGCAAACCGGAATCTAATTGTTATCTATGGCCCTACCACAAGGAGTATACCAGCTCAAACCACACCATATGAAATCATTGTTATGTGTTAAAAGGAAAGTTTCTTTTGCTATTTCTTAAATCTAATAAGCTTTTATCAATTTCTAAACAAATGGACGAAATCCTCAATCATTTCGCCCATTTGTTTATTTATACGTTAATGTTCACTCTGAATGTTTGCCAGAAGATAAGATGTCTGCAATTGAGAATTATCAAAATAAAAATGAGATGGTTTGCATGGTTGGTGATGGTATTAACGATGCCCCTGCTCTTAAAAAAGCATATGTGGGATCTATTGCGATTATTATAAACTCCGCATTATTATTAAATTTTAAAAGTAATTAATGCCTTTAGTATAAAAATAGCGTAAAACATTTTAGCTTTACGCTGTTTTTTTATTTGCAATCCATGGATTAACTAATTATTATTTATTTATCTAAAGCCTTCTAATTACTTTACTTCAACAGTTACACTTTTAATTATGTTTTTTGCCGTAGTCAAATTAGATAAATCATTATATAATTTTCCGTCCCTTCCATCAGAGCTACTATGCCCAACAGGCTTTAACTCATAAACTTTGTTGCTTGAATCTAAATCAATAGTCGCAGAATAAACAATAGCAGGTTGCCCACTTCCCCATGCTCCACCTGAATAATTATCTTTGCCAGGTAATGCATCCTTTGGATAGTGTTCATTAAAATCCGTTGAATTATTAAATTCAGCAAAAATCACATACTTACCCTGTTTTTCATTAGCTTTTGTTTTTATAACAGAACTCCCCTTCGGTGTAGCTGATGACACAGCATCTGAGTTTATCCCATTACTACTACGCTTGTGTGTCCAATATGGTAGAGCTTCTTCCCGCTTTATTTCACCTTTTTGAGCGGAGTCATTTGGAGCCTTACTCCAACTTTGATTAACAATTTTTGAAGTTGCATATAATGTTTCAATATAATTGCCATTTAAATCCTCCATCCAAACAGCAAATTGTGGAGGTGTTTTTATACTAATAACAGAGTTAACCTTAAACTTATGAAGATACTCTTCTCCTTTCGTAATTGAAATAGATATATTTTTTCCTTCTTTTTTATCTGACATTGTAATAATGCTAGTCCTATTAAGTTTTATTATATCTACTATTTTGTAAATCATAAGTGCGGATATAATAACTGCAAGAAATAAAAATAATTTTCGATTTTTCATTGTTACTCATCTCCTTTATTTTCTTATTGACCTGATCATAAACAGAATTCTTGGCTTCAGGTGGAGTTTGTCTACGACCACTAGTCAATTCTGCCCGTTAAATGCCATTACGTACAATAATCTCTTCCAATTGTACTTCATGCACCTCAAAAACTAGCTCTGCACATCTTATCATCATGATTTCAGTAGAATTGTTGACTTTCTAAATAAAAAGGCAATTGATAGTTCTACTATTATATTAATAAATGCAAAAGTTATCATTGCACTTTTAAATTGTAGACTAAGATTTATGGAAAAAGGTATATAAAATATAAGAATAATAGATACCACTAGAAAAGCTATCAATCGATTTATAACACTATCTTTTAATCCCTGCAGTCCTCTCTCTAAACACAACAAATATATTCCTTTACATATTATATATATTAAATAAATATTTATAATTGAAATTACTGAGCTTAGTGCCATCAACCAAAAATTTGGCGGAACAAACTGTCCTGATAACAAATTATCATTGCTTGCATGAATTACATCTTTCAAAGTAAGGATAGTTAATATAGCTGAAGGAATCTTACCTTTCTCATAGATTTTGTGCTGCAACTGAAGTTCATTTAAAGCTGAGTAAATTAATATATATCCTATAAAATTAGGTAAAATGTTTATTAGACCAAGATTTATATCAAAAATTATGAAAATCATAGCCCAAAATAATATATTATAGCTTTTAGCATACATATACTCTACCTCCTGCCTATTCTAAGTGATTGAATATCATATTTACCTGGAGACTGAAGCCAATAATTCATAAAGCTCAGACTATGTCCCTTAGTTCCATCGGTATCTTCGGTAAGAATATCTATAGGAAAGTTATATGCATTATTTCTTCTAATGTCATTCTTATTAAATTTAAATTCATAACTAACTTCTAAGTTATTCCCTACTTTCAATTCTAAAGGAAATTTAATATCCTTTAATTGTTTTCCATTAATTTTGATTGATACTACATCCCCAATAATGTCAGGAAATTTTGTATATAAACCTGTAACTTTTGTATCTTTATTTGCTCTATGTGTAGAAGACCCGGTGTTATCACTGCTTGAAGTAGCATTTACCATAGTTAAAGTTGAACTATTTGTGTTATCACCATTCAGATATATTTTACCTATATCTTCGTTAATAATTTTACCATTTGTAAAAGTAACTTTAGCCTTTGTAATAAACTTATTTTTAAGATTATCAGGAACTTTATTTTGATCTGTATTATAAAAGTTTACAGATATACATTTAAGCTTATAATAACGATTATCGCTATTTCTATCACTATCAGTGAAGCTTATATAATCTTGTCCTATTTCAGGAAATTCAATATTTTGAACCTGTTCCTGTGAATTAATATTTTGAATATAATAAAACTGAATGATATTCATAGCACTTTGAATATCATAATAATGCTTGATAAATATTGGCTCCTTAAGAATATGCTTCTTATAAACATAAATGTTTCCCACCCAAGAAAGCATCAAAAGTACTAATCCAAAGATTACAAACTTTTTGTTCAAATTCATATTAATTCCTCTCAACAATTAACTTTATTTCTTATATTATGCAATATATTTTGATAATAGTAAATATTACTTACACATGGACAAAGATGTGGTAAATCTTAAGATTTATCCTAGAGAATAGACACTAAAAAAGCCTACCCACCCTTAGTATAAATACACTATACAACTTAAAGTTAACTTTAAGTCAAGTAAAATCTATGCTTTTTTCTACCTACTAAAAAAGATGGCTACCACTATATAGCCATCTTTCAAATACGCTTAACTTAATGTTAGTTTTTATTTAATTTTTTCTTCTCTATTATAATTTAATATGTAATCTAAAACAGGATCTTTTTTATTTAAATAATCTTTTATAGATATTTCAATTACCTTATCTGGCATAAAAGTATTAGAGTCATCTTCTGAGTTTTTATTAAACTGTGTGGAATATTGTATTTTTATTTTTGAGTTAGGAAGCACAAAATTTCTTGTAGCACCATAATGATTAGGCTTAGCACTAGTAGGTTCACCTACAAAGGTTGCATTAGTTTGTTCCCTTAAAAAAACAGCATCCATCATAGCTGCAGAAAAAGTATTTCTTCCAACTATAACAAATAAGTTATTTTTATTATTTATTTTGTTGTTTTTTAATTTATCTATAATAGGAAGTATGTACTTATCATTACCCCCTCCGTTATCTCTCATATCAATTACAAATTTATCTACAGGATGATTGTCAAGAAATTTTAATAGTTTATCTATAAAATCTTCTATTTTTTCAGCATTTTCATCTTCATCCTGTTCACATTTATTATATTTAAAATATAAGGTTTTTTCTTTATCTAAATACTTGTACCAGTAGTTTGAATTTGGCTTTTGCATGTACAAAGGGTATGAGGTGTCATGTAATTCATTTACAATTAGCTTATCACCCTTGCCTCTATCTATAGATTTTATGTTAATATCAAAAGTTTCTCTTTTATCATTTTCAAAGGTAAATACCGCTTTTTCTGTGTCAGAAACAACTTTAATTCCATGAAGAATTTCAGGATTCGATAAGTAATTTGGGATGGATTTCTTTATCATTGCTTCGTTTTCAGCAACAATTAGAGGAATAATGCCTTGTTTAACCTTTTCTATATCTACTCCATTTATTTTTACAAGTTTTGAATAGAGAGCTTCTTTATATTGACTAGTAGTATTAATTAGATATATTCCTTCCTTAAAGCAATAAAATTGTACAGGGTATAGCTTAGAAGATTTCTTATAGGCACGTGTATGTGTATCACCTATAGAAGCCATTATCTTATAAATACCATCAACTATTTCATCGTCATTTAAAGTATCCACAGAATTTTTTAAAGCATTTATATCATTATTGAATTTTTCTTCATTAGTCTTAAAAAATAAGTTTACATGTTTCTTAGGGAGCGCTTCTTGCAAGTAACTTAAATCTTTTTTCCATTTAGCATTTCTATCTCCACCCAAATATTGTGATTCACAACCTGTGAAAAATATGATTAAAAAAATTGAAATAAGGCAAATGCTATTTTTTATGAATTTATTCATTTTAAACTCCTTTTTAAGTTAGTATAAAAAATTAATCTATATCTTCCTTATTGAATTCATAGATGCAAATAGGCATAAATAAAATAAAACATAAGGTACTAGAAACTATAATATGATTAAAGTTAATATCCTTAGGAAAGTAAAAATATGTAGCTGAAATATGAGGCGCCATCAAAGGAATATAAGTGGCATAAGGGGAATCTACTCCTATAAAACCTATTGCAATAAAAGCTAATATTCCGTATACTGCTGGCATCATAATATTTTCACTAATATTAGCAATTAATATTGGAATTGGAATTAATAAAAATTGAAATAGCATAGAAACTATATTCGCCTTTATATTATTCAGTATAAGAATAGATGAAGGTACTATCCCATCTGCTATATAATAACTTAAATATGTAGATATACATTGAATGAAGTAAACTAAAAAAATTAATATGTATATTGTAATTAATTTTGATATAAAAATTTTCATTCTACTAATTGGATAAGTATGTAATATGCTAGCAGTTTTATCTGTAAATTCTCTAGAGAATACATAACCTGCTATTAAAGAAAATAAGACTATATTTAATATTCCAGCATTCATTTGTTCTATATTACATGCAAATTTTTCGAAACTCATAGCTATACCTGCTAACAAATTTCCCGATGCCATAAGTATGCTCATAATTACTCCACCAATTAATGACACAGATATAATATAGGATTTTTTTAACTTTAAAATCTCTGAATATATTATATTTAACATCTAAATTCCTCCGCTAAACTTAATTTATATCCATCTTATTGTACTGATAAATAGCTAAAAACATAAATATACTAAATGTAAGTACAGCACTAGTAGTAGTTAACACAAAGTCAATAGGATCTCCTATATGAAAGTAATACATAGGTAATACAGGAAGCATTAAAGGAGAAAACTGGATATAAACAGCTGAATACATAAGACCTGCCGCCATAGTACCAATACAAGAAACAGCCCCCAGTATCCCATATACTACTGGGAAAATAATATTTTTTGTTATATTTCCAATTAATATGGGTATTGGCATTAATAAGAATTGGGCTAGTAGAGAATATACATTAACTTTAATATCTGTAAGGATAAAATTTTTAGAAGGCAATTCCTGCCACGCTATATATAGAGTTAAATATGTAGCTAAAAATTGAACAATATATATAAATGAAATTATTATATACAATGTTAATAGTTTGCCAATAAATATTTTTGTTCTGCTAATTGGATAAACATATATTATGTTATCTGTTTTATCAGTAAACTCTCTAGAAAAGATATATCCAGCAATTAAAGAGAATAAAACTGTATATAAAAATTCAAAACAATTAATTTCTATATTTGCTCTATAATCTTTAATTAGTGTACATCTTAAGGCACTTGAAACACCACTATAATCATTTGATAGTGCTACAATTAATGCAATAATAGGTAAAAAAACTGAAGCAATTAATGCTATATTAAACAAATATGATTTTCTAAGCTTTAAAAATTCTGAGTATACTATGTTAAACACCTAATTACCTCCTGTAAGCTTTATAAAGTAGTCTTCTAAGCTGTCTACTTTTAGGCATATTTCATCTACAAATATGTCATCTGAAACTAACATTTTATTTATATTTGAAGCTTCTTGAAGTTTTTCATAAACTCTTAAAGTGTTTTTCTCCCATATAACATAATCTTTTATATTTAGTTTTTGCTCTAAAATAAAAGAAGCTTTTCTATCATCATTTACTTTAACGTTAATATAATGTCTATTTCTTTTTTGTAATTCATCATAAGCTATTTCTTCTAAAAGCTCACCCTTATGGATTATTCCTATTTTGCTTGCCATTTGTTGAATTTCACTTAATATATGACTGGATATTAAAAAGGTAATTCCTTGCTTGCAGCATAAATCAGTAATTAACTCTCTAACTTCTTTTATTCCCATTGGATCAAGACCATTAGTAGGCTCGTCTAATATTAAAAATTCAGGATGATGTAAAATAGCTCTCGCTATCCCTAGCCTTTGTTTCATACCAAGAGAAAATTCTTTTACTTTTTTGTCCTTTACATCTTCTATACCTACTATTTTTAAAGAATCTACTATACAGCCTTTATCCTGCATTCCCATCATTCTTCTATGTATTTCTAGATTTTCTTTCGCTGTTAAATTAGGATAAAATCCTGGATATTCTATCATAGAACCTATTCTTTGAAGGAGATTTCTATTTTTATTTGAAGCTTTTTGAGAGAATAATTCTATCTCTCCAGAAGTTGCTTTTACAAGTCCCATAATCATTCTTATAGTAGTGGTTTTACCAGCACCATTTTGTCCAAGAAAACCATATATCTCTCCTTTTTCAATGCTCATATTTAAACTCTTAACTGCGGAAAAGTTTTTAAACTCCTTAGTTAAGTTATAAGTTTTAAGAATATACTCCATTTTTATGCCTCCTTGATAGTTAACTCTATTTATAATATACAATATAAAACTTACACTAATTTTACATAGTTCTTACAATTTTCTTAAATCTTACAGCAAAAATGAGATAAAACTAATGTTTTACCTCATTTTTTGCTAAGTCCTTATTCAGTGTAAATGTAAATTCAGTTTTTTCAAAAGGGTTGCTTTTTACATAAATAGTTCCCTTCTGAGCTTCTACTAACTTTTTAACTATAGTAAGGCCCAGACCGCTGCTTTTTAGATTTAATTTTCTAGACTTTTCAATGGTATATAGTCTGTCAAAAATATAATCTATTTCTTCTTTTGGAATTCCAGCACCGTTATCCCATACATCTATAAAAACATAATTCTCATCTTCTCTTAAGCTAATTCCAATAAGAGTACCTTCAGAGCCATATTTCAAAGCATTATTTATAAGATTGTTTAAAATTCTATTTATTGCTTTTTCATCTCCAAAGCCGTATATGTCCTTTTCTGGAATATTTATTTGTGCTTCCATATTAAACTTCTTAAATTCATTAAAAAATGCTACTACATTTTGCCTTACAAGTTCAGATATGTTTATCTGCTTTATTTCCAGTATAACATCCTTTGATTCAAGCTTAGAAACCTGAAAAAATTCTTCCATTAGTTTATATAAATGATTTCCTTTATCGTAGACTATTTTTATGTATTGTCTTTTTTCCTCTTCATTTAATGCGTTGTCATTAAGAATAAGCTCCATATATCCAAGCATTGAAGTTAAAGGTGTTCTGAGATCATGAGATATGTTGGATATCATTTTCTTTATAGAATCTTCGTTTATTCTATTTTTTTCAAATACTTTTTGAAGTCTTTCTATTAATTTATTTATGTTTATAGTTAAGACCTCTATAGGTTTTATATGATTTTGAAGTCTTATCCTCTGATTTAAGTTTCCTTTTACAACCTCATCTAGTGTTTTGCTTATATAATTTAATTTTTTGCTTAATAAAACTATTAAAATCACAAGAATAGCTATTATAGTCATTAAAATATATACTAATATTCTCATTTTAATCACCAAGCTTATAGCCTATTCCCCATACTGTTAATATATATTTAGGATCATTAGGATTGTCCTCAATTTTGTTTCTTAATCTTTTCACATGAACCA
Source organism: Clostridium nitrophenolicum (assembly GCF_055391695.1). Classification (NCBI taxonomy): domain Bacteria; kingdom Bacillati; phylum Bacillota; class Clostridia; order Eubacteriales; family Clostridiaceae; genus Clostridium; species Clostridium nitrophenolicum. The sequence continues at coordinate 1,598,054 of NZ_AP042469.1, read as the reverse complement.
TTACAGTATTATCATCATTTACATAATCATCTTCCCATACATTATTAAATATCTGAGCCTTTGTAAACACCCTATCTGGATTTGAAAGAAAGAATTTTAAAAGCTCAAACTCTTTTGGAGTTAAATTTAATTCTTTATTTTGTTTAAATACTTTATAATTTGAAGCATCTAACTTTAATTCACCATGTTGTAAAATCAATTTTTGTTTATCTTCATTATAATAAACATATCTTCTTAGTTGAGCTTTAACTCTTGCAGTTAACTCTCTTGTTGAGAATGGTTTTACTACGTAATCATCAGCACCCATACCTAGTCCAATTATTCTATCTGTTTCTTCAGCTTTAGCCGAAAGAATAATAACAGGAGCATTATTAACAGTTCTAATTTGCCTGAGTACTTCCATTCCATCAACATAAGGGAGCATTAAGTCAAGTATTACTAAGTTGAAAGTGTTATCGTATTTTTCTATGGCTTCTCTTCCATCAAAAAACTGAACTATATCATAGCCTTCCTTTTTTAAAGCATGAAAGATTAAATTATTTATTTCTTCATCGTCTTCTACAATTAAAATTTTCGATTTTTCCAAAGTTGACACCTACTTTAAATCTTATTTACATACCAATTATAACATTAATTTCAAATAAGTATATATTATGTTAAAATGAGTTCTTGTGATGTATATACCATTATTTTGGGTATTAATTGGAATGTCGAATGCTGAAATGGAGTATTCCATAATTACTTATCTAAATAAAATCTATCAATAAATTTATGCAGCTCTATTAAAATCTTTTGAACCTTTTTTGCATTTAATGTCTCTTATATTATAGGTGCACCTAAAAAAGGAGGTAATGACGTGGATGAGATCAGTTTGATACAGCGCTGTAAGGAAGGCGACATGGACGCCTTTAACGATTTATTTAAAAAATATAGCAAGCAGGCCCTTAGGACAGTGTATCTTATAAGTGGACGAAATGATATAGCAGAAGATGTGGTACAGGAAGCTTTTATAAAATGCTATAGTGAAATAAAAAGCTTAAAAAATCCTAAAACATTTCAAGCTTGGTTTTATCGTCTACTTACAAGAATAGTATGGCGTTATTGTTCAAAAGAAAAAAATCATTTATACATAGAAAGTATTAATGATAATAAGGATACAATTGCGGATAGTTTAGTGTTATCTGATATAGCAGAACGAGATGAACTTAAAGAATTTGTGAATGAAGCCATTAACAGACTGAGTTTGCCTTTAAAAACAACTGTAGTTCTCTATTATTATAATGAACTATCTATCAAAGAAATATCAAAAATCTTAGGCTGTTTTCAAGGCACAGTTAAATCAAGACTTTGTAATGCTAGAAAATTGCTTGAAAAAGAATTACGTAGTAAAAAATTTGAAGGCTACTCTTTTGCTGATAACTCTATTAGGAAGGAGCAAGATAAAAATGTCAAACCAACAACAATTTAAAGATATAGTAAAAGCAGCTTTGTTGGATAAGGCTGAAGAAGTGTCTCCATCGGATAACATGTTTGAAAGTATTAAATATGAAATTCAATCAAATAGGAGTGAAAAAAGATTTATGTTAAAAGAAAAGTTTTTGCCACTAAATTTAAATTTAAAAAAATCTATTATTACTGCATCATGCGGTGTATTTATAATTGCAGGATCAGTTCTTACATTTTCACCTAGTATTAGGGCTTCAGCTCTTCAAATCATAGATAAAAATGTTAATGGTTATACAAGTATAAGGAATTACGATAAAGCACCATCAAAAGATACTCTAAAGAAAGATTTAGGATACGAAATAAAAATGCCGGCTTCCCTTCCGGAAGGATATAAATTAGTTGATAGTGACATAACTGGTCATATTGATGGCTCAGCACCACCAGAGAAACAATATGATAAGAAGGCAGCAAGTGCAATATATTCAAAGGATATGTTAAGAAAAGAAGCCATATCATTAGATGCTTTCAAAGGTAAAGAAGCAGAAGATTTGCCAATATTTAAAAATTCTAAAACAGTAACTATTGGAACTACTACTGCTTACTGGACAGAATACACAGTGCATATATTACCTATGGACATGTTTGATAAAATGTCACAACAGCAAAAGGATGAACTTGATAAAGCTTCTAAAGATGGAAAAGAACTTTTAGTTACTGTTGGAAGTAATAAGGGCAAAAAGCTTAATGAGCAATTTAAAACTGCACATTCATTGAGATGGACAGATAACGGGGTAAATTATCAACTTATTGATCAAAATAATAAATTGACTTTTGAACAAATGTCAAAAATGGCTGAGAGTATAATAAACTCAAAATAACCTAATAAGAAAATAGATTTTAAACTTATTGAAACAAATTAACAATAAAGGCTGCGTATCAATACGCAGCCTTTATTATTATTTAATTACTGTCATTCCGCCCATATATGGTTGTAATGCAAATGGAATGTTTATAGAACCATCTGCATTTAAGTTGTTCTCTAAGAAAGCAATCAACATTCTTGGAGGTGCAACAACTGTATTATTTAATGTATGTGCAAAGTATTTGCCATTTTCACCATTTACACGAATTTTTAATCTACGTGCTTGTGCATCACCTAGGTTAGAACAGCTTCCTATTTCAAAGTATTTTTTCTGTCTAGGAGACCAAGCTTCTACGTCTACTGATTTTACTTTTAAGTCTGCTAAGTCACCTGAGCAGCATTCTAAAGTTCTTACTGGTATATCTAAAGAACGGAATAGATCTACTGTATTTTGCCATAATTTATCGTACCACATCATGCTGTCTTCTGGCTTACATACAACAATCATTTCTTGCTTTTCAAATTGGTGAATTCTATATACTCCTCTTTCTTCAATACCATGAGCTCCTTTTTCTTTTCTGAAGCAAGGTGAGTAACTAGTTAATGTGTGTGGTAAAGATTCTTCTGGTAATATAGTATCAATAAATTTACCAATCATAGAATGTTCGCTAGTTCCTATTAAATATAAATCTTCACCTTCTATTTTGTACATCATAGCATCCATTTCTGCAAAACTCATAACACCAGTTACAACTTCGCTACGAATCATGAAAGGTGGAATGCAATATGTAAAACCACGGTTTATCATAAAGTCTCTAGCATAGGAAATTACTGCAGAATGAAGTCTAGCAATATCTCCCATTAGGTAATAGAAACCATTACCAGCAACCTTTCTAGCACTGTCTAAGTCAACTCCATTGAATTTTTCCATGATGTCAGTATGATATGGAACTTCAAAATCAGGTACAACTGGCTCTCCATAACGCTGAACTTCAACATTTTCACTATCGTCTTTACCAATTGGAACACTTGGGTCAATTATATTTGGAATAGTCATCATATTCTTTTTAATTTTTTCTTCCAATTCGCCTTCTTTTGCTTCTAATTGAGCTAAACGTTCAGACTCTGCTGTAACCTTTTTCTTCATTTCTTCTGCTTCTTCTTTTTTGCCTTGAGCCATTAATCCGCCGATTTCCTTTGAAATCTTGTTTCTATCAGCTCTTAAAGCATCTGCTTCTGTCTTTACATTTCTAAGTTCAAGGTCCATAGCGATTACCTCATCTACTAAACCTAACTTATTATCCTGAAACTTTTTCTTCATGTTTTCCTTAACAATTTCAGGGTTTTCTCTTACAAATCTTAAATCTAACATAATTTTCCCTCCTAAGTTAAATGTAAATATTATTTTGTCTTAAACCATAAGATAAAAAAACTTCCGTCCCATATATAAACATTTATATATGGGACGGAAGGAATCCGCGTTGCCACCCAAATTGCTGATCTATAATAAGAACCAGCCACTCGACAGTAGTATAAAGGCTACCAACCTTTCGATTCATCACCGACAGCTCCAAAAGTGGAACGATTTAACCTTTCACCGATTCTCACCAACCATCGGCTCTCTAAAGAAATTTATAAATCATAGCTTTTATCAACACTGTTTCCCTAATATATATTATAACCTAATTATACATAATTTTATACGTATTTGCAAGTAAAGACTTAATTTAATATTTCTCACCAATTTATAACAGTCTAAGGGGTAAGGTATCATAAGCAGGTAATAAGAATAATCTATCTTTACTTATGGGCTAAATATTCAATTTTTAGGTCAAGAAAATTTATAATAAGATTTACCATAGTTAATTTTAAGATAGACTTTTTGATATCAGTATATTATTTAAAAGCACCTTTATATTGCTCTGGATAATCAATATCTAGATTTCTAATTTTTGCTTCATTTAATACAAAGTATGGATTTCTTAAAAGTTCCCTACCAATTGCAACTAAGTCTGATCTATCATTTGATATTATTTCCTCCACCATATTAACATCTGTTATCAATCCAACAGCTATTGTAGGAATATTACATTTAGTCTTAATTGTATTTGAAAAATTAACTTGATATCCTGGGTACGTATTTATTTCTGCTGGAACCAATCCTCCTGTACTTACATGTACAATGTCAATATATTCTTTGACATCATTTATAATTTCAACCATGTCATGTAAATTTATTCCACCATTTTTATAATCATAAGCTGACACTCTAAGCAAAATTGACTTTTCCTTTGGCCATACTTCAACTACCACTTGTAGTACTTCTTTAAGAAATCTTGTTCTATTTTTTATATTTCCGCCATATTCGTCTACTCTTAAGTTTGATAATGGTGATAGGAATTGATGTATCAAATAGCCATGAGCTGCATGTATTTCTATAGCATCAAATCCAGCCTCATCAGCTCTTTTAGCTGCCTCTTTAAAGCTTAGTATAATTTCTTTTATTTTATCTTTAGTTAGTTCTTTAGGTAATGAACTTTTTTCATCAAATTTAACTGCACTTGGAGCCACAACTTCACCAGCTGCTCCTACGTATTTTCTTCCACCATGATTTAATTGAATAGCAATTTTAGAACCATACTTCTTAACACCATTAACAATGTTTTTTAATCCATCTACGTGAGCATCATCCCAAATTCCTAAATCATTATCTGTTATTCTTCCATTTTTAGCTACTCCTGTAGCTTCAACTATGATAAGACCAACTCCGCCAATAGCTCTTGTAACATAATGATTGTAATGAAATTCATTTGCTTTGCCAGTCTCATCAGAAGAATACATGCACATCGGTGGCATAACAATCCTGTTCTTTAAATTTGTATTTTTTAAAATATAACTTTTGAAGGTATTCATAATTTTAATCTCCTTTTATTTAAATTTCTTGCTTATTGCCATTATATTTTATATACTATACTTTGAAAAGTAGTGATATTTTTTTCATATAATTTCAAAAAAGTAAGTAATGTGATAAATCAATAGATGAAAGGAATTTTATTTATGTCAGAAATTAAACTTGAACGTGGAAATCCTTCTGATAAATGTCCTATAGAAGCGGCAATAGATATCATAGGTAGCAAATGGACATTTCTAATAATAAGAGATTTATTAATAGACGGAACAATAAGATTTGGTGATTTGTTACGTTCTCTAGAAGGAATAAGCCCAAAAACCCTATCTCTTAGACTTCGCGAATTAGAAAAATTCGGTTTAGTTAATAGAATCGTTTATCCAGAAGTTCCTCCAAAAGTTGAATATGAATTAACTGAAAAAGGTAAAAAATTAGAAGCTGTATTTATAGAATTGAAGAAGTGGGGACTTACAATTATAGAGTAATAAAAAATTCTATGTTACTATTTGAAAGTAAATTATTCTTAATTTAACTATTAACATTAATAGTGTTACCTATATACAGCGAAACTAATTAGAAAGTTAACTTATGCAAAGGGATATGTTTCCAAAGCTGAAGTAGATTTAAAAACTTTGTGTCAGTCTTAGTGAAGGGTTTTAAGAGAACCTTAGAACTTTAGAGTTGTTTGAGCACAGCGAGTTCTCGAAAGTTCTTAGGTTGTCTTGAAACACAAACTTTAGACTGGCTAAAAGTTTTTAACGTACTAAAGCTTGGAAACATATACCGGCGTATAAGTTAACTTTCGGCCTTAATTATCTATAAAGCAACTATTTATTCTTTTGTCACAGGTATTTGAATTTCAGTAATGTACTCTTTAGGATTCTTAACTGACCACCCTCCTTAATCTCTTCTTTTCGAATGGTTAACATAGAAGATAAAAACTCAGAAGTTTGATCATAATCTATTATTTCTGTTATCTTATTTAAATAACCCCCTAAATCCTTAAGTGCTAAAATTTTATTGAGTCTAGGTAACTGTGCTGCAGAATAATATCTATAACCAGTAGAATCATCTACCTTTACAGGTTTTAGCAAGCCAATCTCATCATAGTGTCTTAGAGCCTTTATGGATACTTTAATATATATCATCTCCCCCTCTAACCTTATTAACACCACTTTTATCCATCATCAAAGAAATGACATATAAGACTAATACCGGTATTACTAATAATGAAGTGCATGCTATACCAATGCTTATAGAAATTTTTGTGGCTATGATTCCAATAATTGGTCCGCCTAAAATTTGTCCTAAAGCATTAACTTGTCCATTCATAGAAAGTATAGTAGCCCTTGCATTGTCATCGATATGGTTATTTAACCATGCACTAAATATAGGCTCATTTATAGTTCTAAATATGTTTGTTGATAAATAAGCTATTAGCATTAAGTTAAAGTGTCTTGTAAGTGCAAATACTAGCATGCATAAAATATAAAATATGTTTATAGCTAATAATATCTTTCCACTTTGATTCTTATTTTCTTTCTCTAGCTTCTTTGATATAAATTGCATTACTATAGCACTTAATATCATTCCTGTAATTCCAAATATACCGAACCAAGTTACTGGCTGAAGATTTCCAAGCTGTGGAAGTGTTGTATCCTGCAGAAAATGTGCATTGGAAAGTCTATCATAACCTTCGCTGGATAAACCATGAAACAGAGTTATAGAAAGCAAAATCATTACTATGGCTTTACTTTTCACAAATTTAAATCCCGTTTTAAAAGTGTACCCCATCTTTTTAAAAGTATTTAAATCTTCAGGAGCAGATGGTTTAAAATTGTTTTCCGGCATATACAATACTAAAAATAATGCCAAAGCTATAAACAAACATCCACTGACTATAATAGGCAGTCTAATGGATAAATTACCTATTATGGTGCTTAGTATTATTCCAATAACTGTACCTATTTGTCCTGCCTGTGCTCCTCTTATATATATTTGATCTAGTTCCTTAGTTTTCTCTTCCTCTGCAATCCAAGCCTCAACAGACCCACTGACAAAGGTGGAACCTAATCCCCATATTACCTGTGCTGCAAGTACAAAGATAAAACTAGCAACTGAACCTTCTAAGATAAATCCTAATCCTATTAAAACTGCACCAATAATAATAGATAGCTTACGGCTGTATACATCTGCAACTATACCTGTAGGAATTTCAAATAGAAAACATGCTGTTTCTAGCGTAGTTCCAACAAGTATAAGTTGAAGTGGATTTAAATGAACCTTTTCAATGTGGTATACTATCATAACTGTAGCTGCCAATGAAAAACACATTGCTGTAATAGCTGAAAATAATAAATAAATTTTATATGCTGAAAGTTTTTTAATCATTAACTATTCACCGTCCTTATATTATAAATAAATTTGCTTTTACTTTGTAATCTAGATATTTTAAATATATAAATCATCTTATCTCCTTAAATAAAAAAGGCCGCAAATGAACACAAGTTCACTTACAGCCTCATAATCATATGACCTAAATATAAACATGAAATATAGGACTTTAATTTATATAACTTATTACCAAGCTATATAGTTTAAAATCTTATATCATATCTATAAATGCAGCAAAAATAGGCATAAAAATACCGTGTTTAGAACACGGCTTTCCTATTATGCAAATAAGGTGTAACATGCTCATTATAATACTGACTATTTTAGAAGTACACAAATAAACATGGTAAAAATTAATTTTTTAAAATTAATCTCACCACGAACAAACCTTGAACAATTCAAGATTTTTCAACGTACTTCCTAAAAATAATCCTTATTCAGTTAGTTTAGTTAAAAACTACCTCTTTTTGCATATTTACAACACCTTTACATTTATATTTTTTTCATGTTTATATTTAAGTCTATTTATATTATACATAAATTTAGGGTTTTTTCAATGTACTTTTGCCTCAATTATGATATATTCTCAGTTATAACCAAAAACCCTATCAGATTTCTCCAATACGGTCATCAATTGTATATATTCAAAGATTGCCATTATTTCAACAACAGCGGATACTTTCTTTTTTAGGAGGAATACTTATACAAAAGTAGTAAATTTTAAAGAAAGAGAACCGATATTTGTTTACTTATATACACTACAACGGAAATAGTATTATAATTAGTATATAAACAAAGTATAATTTTTATATATTTCCCTAATATTGGACGGAGGAAAAAGTATGCTATCATTTTTAAAACAGTCTAACAAAAACTTATATCATTTAACTACCAAACTTATTGTAATAACCATAATAGCCAGCATATTTGTATTTTGTAGAGTCATTTTCTTCGACTCTGAAGGCTACCTTTTTTTAATATGGAATATATTTTTAGCATGGCTTCCATTTTATTTTAGTTTAATTTATACGAACTATAAGTTTAGAATAAATTTTTGCCAATATATAATTGGCTTATTATGGCTTGTTTTTTATCCTAATGCACCTTATATATTAACAGACTTTATTCACCTATCAAAATATAAATTTTATGAAAATAAATCATATGAAATAATCTTTAGCTTAGATTTTGCTATATGGTATGATTTCTTTTTAATTAGCATTTTTGTAATTATCGGTTTAGTATTGAGTTTTATCTCATTATCTATTATGCACAAATATATAAAGGAAAAATATAACTATATTTTAGGGTGGCTTTTTATTCTTATAATTTGTATGCTAAGCAGTTTCGGAATTTATTTAGGAAGATTTGCAAGGGTAAATAGTTGGGAGTTAGTAACTAATCCTTTGTATTTATTAAATGTTATTTTTAATAGTTTTAATCTTCAAGGGCTAATTTTTACTATCCTGTTCGGCATTCTAATTCTTATTTTCTATTTAACCTTTTTCTTAATGAATAAATATCATTCTTAAAAATTTGCCTATGATAGTTATAGTTATATCCAAATTAGCAAAAATGCTAATAATAAGTTAAGCACTTATAAATAAGATTTAAATAGTCTATGATTTCACTGTGAAATATATTTATCACTATCATAGAGCACAAAAGCCCTAAAATAATTCCTGTGACAACATCTGTTGGATAATGTACATTTAAATAAATTCTAGAAAAAGCAATTAATGAGGCTAAAATTACCACAAAAATGCTTAATCGATTGTTCATCATAATAAATATCCCTGCCGCTGCAAATGAAGATGCAGTATGTCCTGATGGGAAGGAATATGTTATAGGCTTTGATATTAGCAGCTTATTTTCTTTCATATTAACAAAGGGTCTTGTCCTCTTTATTAGATTTTTTATTATCCCTTCGCCAATAATTGTGGTTACAATAAGAGAAGTAATTAACATATAACCTTGAACTCTATAATTCTCATTAATTATCAAATATATCGAAATAATCACCCACACTATACCACCATTACCCATGACAGTAATCAGTGGCATTATTTTATCAAGTATTGAACATCGAAATTTTTTATTTAATAAATTCAACATCTTTATATCAACATTCTGTAAATAATTTATCATATAATAATCACTTCCCTTCTATGTTTTTATATACAATAGGTTGTCTTTAAATGCACCGCAATCAAATCCATCCTTATCATATTTCTTTACTTAATATATTCATTATGCAATAGAAAGGTTAAGAACAGATTATAAATATCTTAAGAAAATCTTAAAAGTATTCTTTAACAATTTCGATTTGAACTAAAACTCAACTGACACCTAACAAAAATCTTTTTTAAAAATCTTTGTCACAATTTTTAATACTCATGTGTTAATATTATAGATACCAAAATTGAAGAAAGAAAAAGGTATCAAAAATATTCTAGAATATATAATTCAAAAGCTTTTGAACAAGGTTACCTAGAGAGGAGGAAGGCAGTCAAAAGTATGGGTGTTATCAGCTATTTTAAGAAGAAAAAAGATGAGCAAAATTTTAGAACTACATATGAAAAATATTATGACACCATTTTCAGAAGAATCTCCTACCTCACTGGGGATATGCATGCAGCTGAAGATTTAACACAGGAGGTATTTATGAAATTATATAATTCACCACCTGATCATAACAACACTGCTGCATGGCTAAATAAGGTTTCTACTAATATTTCATATAACTATATAAGAGATAGAAAAATTCATGAAGGAAAAAACGAAGTGATTTATGAAAAAGAAATGGATAACGTAGTTTCAATTGAAGAAGCTGCAATTAATAATTGTGAAGTAGACTTAACTAAAAAAGTGCTAAATATGCTTTCACCTAGAGACCGTATGTGTCTGCTTCTCAAATTTTCAGGATACAAATATAGTGAAATTGCAGAAGTAATCGGAGTGGATAAAAACTCTGTGGGCACGCTTATATCGAGAGCACAAACAAAATTTAAGGATAACTACTTAAAATTAGAAAAAAGGGGTGAATAAAAATGAAGTGTCCAAGTCGAGGAAGCATTCAATCATATATTGACGGAGAACTTAATGATATTGAAATGAAAGAGATAGAAATGCATCTTTTTGAATGTGAAAAATGCAAGGAAATTTATAAAGAATTAAACTCTGTAAACAGTTTCGCTATGGGAAAGCTTCAGGATTATAAGAAAGAGTTTGATATAAATAATATAAAAACAGGAAATATGAATATTGAAGTAAAAAATAAAAAAGGAGCGTTTAAAGATATGAAAAAATATAAAAAAATAGCAGCAGCTGCCTGCACAGCCCTTGTACTAACTACTTGTGTTACGGTGGAACCTATAAGAGCATCAGTTATTAATGCGGTTTCAATTTTTAGAGCAAAGGATATTAAAAGTGTAAATATTTCATTAGATGATATTAAAAAGCTTGAAAAAGCACTTGAAGATCATAAGACAGATATTAATATTGATAAAATAGGTAAAGTTAATTTCCAAGGCGGCGAAGAAAAAACTGTAACTATGGAGGAAGCAAAAAAGACATTACCATTCACAATATCAGTTCCTAAAAATATACCAGAGAAAAATACAGAGAGTATTGTTATAAATGAATCTTCAAAAATTGATTTTACTCTAAACGTAGAAAATGTGAATCAACTCCTTAAATCTTTAGGAGGAAAAAAGGTATTTCCTAAAGATTTAGATGGAAAAACTTTTTCTCTAAACATGGCTGGAACATTAAGTATTAGATATAAAGATGCTGCAAATGACAAATATATAAACGTAACAGAAAGCAAAGTACCAGAAATTATTGCACCTGCGGAGGCAAATGTTGATGAAATATTCAATGCTCTTTCAGAGCTTTCTGTATTGCCTCCAGAGATGCAAAAACAGTTGAAATCCATGAAGGACTGGAAGAGCACCTTATATGTTCCTAACGTAGGAAATCAGCTTGAAGAATTAAATATTGATGGAATGAAAGCAGTTGGATGCTTTGAAAATAATAACGGGAACAAATTTTCTTCCATTTTAATTCTTAAGGATGGTGTTTTAGTTAATGTTAATGGTAATGTAGATAAAAATGAAATACTTGAAATTGCAAAATCTATGAGGTGATATTATTGGTAATTGAAACAGAAAATCTTTCTAAAATATATGAAAACAATAAGGGCTGCAGAGATATAAACATCTCTGTGCCCCAAGGCGAAATTTATGGATTTTTAGGTCCAAATGGCGCAGGGAAAAGTACCTTTATAAAAACTATTGTAGGATTATTGTTTCCTACTTCAGGGACTGCACGCATACTAGGCAGACCTATTGGAGATATTGAAGCAAAGAAAAAAATAGGATATTTACCTGAGCTTTTTAAATATCAGGAATGGATGACAGGGTTAGACCTCCTGTCCTTCCACTCCTCATTATATAAGCTTGATAAGAGAGCTGCTTCTATAAAAATAGAAGAAGTCCTTGAAATTGTTAATCTAAAAGGTGCTGAAAAAAATAAAATAGGTACCTATAGTAAAGGAATGCAGCAGCGAATAGGCATTGCCAGTGCTCTTCTTTGTGACCCAGAGCTTCTCTTTTTAGATGAGCCTACTTCTGCCCTAGACCCTATAGGAAGAAAAGAAGTTAGAGATATTATGTTGGAACTAAAAAACATGGGAAAAACTGTATTTTTAAATAGTCATCTTTTAAGTGAAGTAGAGATGGTTTGCGATAGTGCTGCTATTATTAGTAAAGGAACTATTATAAAACAAGGGAAAATGGCTGATCTCTTAGAAGGAGACACTGCTTTAGATATTCATGTAGAGAATATAAACAATGAAATTTTAAATAAGCTTGAAAAGATTGATAAAGATGTAATTTTTGATGGAAAAAACATTAAAATGCATGTAAAGGAAAATCATGAAATACATGACATCGCTTCATTAATTATAGCTGGCGGCGGAAAGCTCTATGGTCTTACCCCTCACAGAAATAGTCTTGAAGAGCTATTTATAAAGCTTGTTGAAAGGGGGCAAGAGTAATGTTTGCCATTGCACTCTCCACTTTTAAAGAAATCTACAGGAAGAGAATTTTTCATTTTATAGGCATATTAACTATATTATATCTTATTCTTTTAACCATTATTTTTAAATTTATGGGTAAGAATCTCGCTCAAAATAATGGTATGATAAATATGATTGTAGATCTTTCTTCTACTATTTCGATAGTTGGTTTTTATTTTTCCAGCATGCTTTTAGCCTTTCTAACGGTAATGCTGTCCATAGGAATAGTTTCCTCTGAATTAGAAAGCGGGACAATTTTGACCATTTTAACAAAGCCAATTAAAAGAATAGAATATATACTAGGAAAATACCTAGGCACAGCTATTCTTATTATTTTATACAGTGCTATTCTTTACATAGCAGTAATCATTATTTCTACCGTAAGTAAAATATCTATTGTAGAAACTTTTGGAGTAGCAGCACTGGCTAAAGGATTTTTGTTTTTTATTCTTCAGCCTTTAACCATATTGGCACTAGCTCTTTATGGAAGTACTAAATTCAAGACCTTAAATAATGGAATATTAATAATAGCTATATATATACTTGGAACAATTGGTGGGGTAATCGAGCAGGCAGGAGCGCTTACTAATAACGCTTCCCTTTCCACTATTGGAATAATTTCAAGTTTAATTTCTCCATTTGAAGTAATATATAGAAAAATGATCTCGACTATCTTTACATCCTTAGGCTCCTTTAATTTTCTTATGGGCTTTGGTATGCCAGGAAATTCAACCACACCAAGTGTATGGATGATGGTTTATGTATTGGTATATTTAGTGTTTTTTATATTTATGAGTATCAAGGTATTTAATAAGAAGGACATTGGATAGGTTTTAGATAATGGAAAGCACTTAAGAAAAGCATCACCACTTAATGGAAGTGGTGATGCTTTTTTAAGTTAAACTTCTGTAATCTTTTTAACAACCAATCTAAATTATTTTTGTTATCAATTCAAACTCTAAAATTAATTGTTATTTACCGGTGTGTCGTTAGTACCGTCTAGCTTAATTTTATAAGGAACTGATGGTGCTTCATCAAAAATGCGATTATAGTATATCCATCCATCAGTCACTTTTGGATAATATCCGTACACATCTGCTATTTTACTAATTCCACTGCCATCTATTTTAATTTTTGATAGAGAATGTTTATCAGGAGTAAAATAATAAATCCAATCTTCTGATATATCAAATCCATCTGGATATACATCTGCAATATAAGTTTTTTCTCCTCCATCTAGACTCATTTTATACAACTTATTAGAAGCGGTTGTAAAATACATGGTATCTTTATATATCTTAAAGTTTACTACTTGAGTTGATTGGTCAGATATTTGGGTTCTATCAGAACCGTCAATTTTAGTTTTATATATTCTACACTGACCTTCAGCTGATTGCTCTAATTGATAAATATAATCTCCCACAGTATCTGAAAAAATTATTGTATTCATTGATAAGAAGCTTTTAGCTAATGCATCAGTAACTACTCCAGTTCCTCCCAATATGTTAGCAGTGCTAACTGATGTTAGTTTTGATGATAAGAAGTTTTTAGTAGATTGTCCAGCATATTCACTTACCAATATAACTGCTGATGAATTTTTTGCAGCTAAAGCTGAGCCCGCTAAAGCATCTGGGAAATTTTCACCGTTAGATAAATAAATATTGTTAAAATGGAGCTCATTTTCAAATTTCTTTAATACTGCAATATTTGTATCATATCTACTATCCCCATATAATCTTTCAGCATTAGGAAGCGTATTAAAGATGTTATCACTTACTACATCATTTCCACCAATTACATATGTTTTATTTATCTTTTTATCTTTTATATACTTAGCAACACTACTAGGTAAATTTTCTCCTGATGTAAGTATTATAGGCATACCTTTTTGTGCTGCAATTGGTGCCATTGACATTGCATCTGGAAAGTTCTCACCAGAAGCCACCGCTAGCTCTCCATTGAACCCAAGTTGTTCAGCAACTTTAACTGCGGTTTCATATCTATCTTGTCCATAAAGACGTATAGTTTCAATATTTACTTGTGAAAGTCTTTTTTCTACAGCACTAGGTACAACTGCAGTTCCACCTATGATAAATACCTTTTTTACATTTAATCTTTTTAGTTCGTTCTCTACTCTACTATCAAGATTTTCTCCTGAATTTAATAATATAGGTGCATTATATTTTTTTGCAAGTGGATCAGCACTTAAGGCATCCGGAAAATTTTCTCCATTAGCTATAATAGCGTATTCTGAGCCATCAGACCAACCACTTTTAGAAATTTCAATGGCAGTATCATATCTGTCACTCCCCCAAACACGATGAATGTCAGCTGAAGCCATTACCTTAGTTGTAGCAGAAAAAGTTATACCTACAGCACATAGCATAAGTATTAATTTATTTTTTATCATCTTAATACCTCCATTTATTTATATGAATATCTCTTTGTAATATTGTTACTTTTATTTTGTACTCGCTTCAGTACTCTCCTTTTCTAAACAGTAATATTTTATCATTAAATTGCCTGTAATTCCATACATTTATAATTTTAACAGCTAATCTAAAATTACTATTACTTTTGCATTTTTAATTAATGAAATTTGAATTAAATCCTTATATAAAAAAGCGGCTGTATCCTTTTTTTGGAATACAACCGCTAATTTATTGTTTATTTAATATATTCATTACCAACTAAAATATCAGATATTACCTCCGTTGGAATTACAAATTCTACAACACCCATATATCCAGGAGCCACCTCATATTTATTAAAGGAAATTACCAATTTACCTTCTGCATTGATATAGAAATTTTGATTTTCTGATATTTTATCAAAAGTTTCCATATTTTTTCCACCACCGCCATTAGCAACCCAATAAACTTTATTGGAATCTGACTGCACCTGTTCTTGCATTTGCTTTTTTATGTTCTCGCTTATGACTTCTACATAGCGGTTATCTTTAAATAAGCTTGGCAGGGTTATTAAAACTTCTTTTTTCTTATCTATGGTATCATACTTAAATGTTGTTGAAGAAGAACCTACAGTATTTACAACATAACGTCCTACAGATAACAGCTTATCTGTATCCGTTTTTACAACATATCCGCTATCTACTCCTAAATGACCATCACCTTTTTTCTTCAGCTCTTCCATGTCAACCATAAAATCCTCATATAGCTTTTTATTTTCAGTAAGATATTTTTCATTTAAGCTGTTTTCTAGGTCCTTATTTTTCAATCCTTGTATGGAAGGTGTTTTTATATCGGCTTTGTGTTTATCTTCATTTACAGCATATTCTTTAAAGGTCAACACTTTAACAATACTGCCTACTATAGGTGTTTTTGACAGTGTTGCTGCAAATGCTGGGCTACTATTAACCCCTACTGTAAGTATGATTACGAATACAGCTACCGAAGCGGCTGCAGTACCTAATCTTTTAAATATGCCTTTTCTTTTCGTACTATACACACCGTTGTCTTTTAACGTCTTTCTTACTAAAAAGTCTAGCTCTTCTGGAATAGGTATTTCTTCATAATTCTTTTTAAGTTGATGCAAGCTTTTACTTTTCATATTAGACCTCCTTATAATTATTCATTTTTATACGCAGCATTTCAAGAGATTTATATAAACGAGTTTTTACTGTATTAGTATTTTCATTAAGAATTTCTGCAATTTCCTCTATCTTTAGGTCTTCAAAATACCTTAATATTATTAAAGTACGAAAGTTATCCGGTAGATTATTCAATGCTCTTTGCAAGTCAAAGTTTTCATACTCATCAACTGCTCCAGTGTCTAAGCTTATCAGAATCTCTTCTTCCACAATATCTACCTTTCCTTTTCTTCGCAGAAAATCTAGGGAAGTATTCACTAAAATCCTATAAAACCAAGTTTTTATGTAGTCCGGTTTTTTTAGTGAGTCCATAGAAGAAATTGCTTTACATATAGATTCTTGGACAATATCCAAAGCATCATCAACGTTTTTTACATAGCTGTATGCTAACCTATAGTGCTTTTCTTTATATTTAATAACATATTCTGCTATTTGTTCTTTCAAACAACTTTTGTGCATTGGCACCAACGCCTCCTTTTTTCTTTTAGATACGTATCTTAAGGGCTTTACACTTTATAGACGTTCATACAGCATAAAAAGTTTTTAACTCTTTCAAAATTAAATGTGATCAGTCCAATGCTTAATATTCCCTAATTAGCACTATAGCAGACGATCAAATCAAGCTTTTCTTGGGTTAATACATAAAAAGTTCAGAGCTCCATAATATCACTCTGAACTTTTAAAAGCCTTTGAATATGCTATTTTTGTACTACTATTTTCATGGTAGAGTGAAGCATTTACTTCTCCGCCTATTATAACAATAAGGGCTACAAGAAAGAGCCAGGTGAGTAGGATAATTATAGCACCTATACTGCCATAGATAACCGAATAATTAGCAAAGTTATTTACATAATATGCAAAGGCAGCAGATACAAGTATAAGGTTAAGAGTTGCCAGTAAAGATCCTGGCAAAACCTCCAGCCATGTAAGCCTTTTACATGGGGCATAACGATAGAGAGCAGTAAAAATAAATATAGCAGTGGATATAAATATAAGATATCTAATAACTGCCCATAAGATAAGTAATTCATGAGAAAAACCTAATTTATAAGCTGCATAGTTCCATATAATACGTCCCAATATTAATAAAAACATCATGATAAGTATTATAAAAGCCATTCCAAGGGTGCAAAGAATTGAAATAATCCTAACTTTAATAAAATTTCTTGATTCGCGAACTCCATAAGCTTTATTGAGGCCTTTTATAACTGCATTAAAACCAGCAGAAGCAGCCCATATAGTAAGTATTAAACTAAAAGACATAAGTTGATTGTGCTTGGTAGTAATTACCTCAGAAATTGCATTACTTATAAGGTTGAAGGCACTTACTGGCATAAGCCCGCTTAAAGCCACTAGTATTTCATTATTGCTCAAGGAAGTATGTCCTATAAGAGTCATAAGAAAAATTATAAAAGGGAAGAAAGATAAAACTAAATTATATGCAAGCTGATACCCCAAAGCTGGAACATCATCATTATTGAATCTATAAATTAAATCTAATAATAGTCTCTTCATATTATAACAGTCCCCTACAATATTCTTTCTATTATATTTTACATATTCCTATTATATGCCAGCTTGATTAGCTAATTCCAAAACAATAATTAAAGGATAATACCTGCCTTTCTTAATACAGAAAAATTAAGAAAGGCAGGCATTATCCCTATGAATAAACAAATGCTCTGGCGGCACCTTATTTGCCTTTTGATATTTCATACAAATCACCGCTGCAATTACGTACTGACTTTGATGTCAACCCAATTAGCTTTTTGAAAAAGTTTGTGAGATAGCCTTGATTCATAAGGTCTGTTTTAACTTTTCTCAGGTAATTTTTTAATTAGTACCTTGCTTATTCTTTTCCTATCACATTTTAATATGATAAATTCATAATCCTCATAATTGATTTTATCATTAACTTGTGGATATGACTTTAACTGTGAATATATCCATCCTCCTATGGTATCAATGTTTTCAGATTCAATGTTAGTTTTTAGTAGTTCATTTATATCCTCAAGAACTAGTTTCCCATCTACAATGTAATTACCATCTTCATTTTTGGTAATTTCATCACCTTCTTCATCAAACTCATCCTGAATTTCACCAACAATTTCTTCTAAAATATCCTCAATAGTTACTAAGCCTGAAGTTCCTCCATATTCATCAATAATTATAGCCATTTGTACTCTTTCTTGCTTAAATATCTTTAGCAATTTACTTATTGAAAGGGACTCTGGAACAAACTTAATCTCACGGATAATGTCTTCTATATTTTGATTGTTCCCCTCAATTTTCTGCTTATATAAATCCTTAATATGTATAAACCCAATAACATTATCCTTACTGTTTTTACATACTGGATATCTAGTTATCTGTTCATCTAAGGCAAATGCTATAATCTCATCAAAAGAATCCTCTAAAAAAATGCACGCCATATCAGTACGAGGTATCATTATTTCTTTTACGGTTTTCTCAGAAAAATCAAATATGTTATCTACAAAAGTTAATTCAGTTTTATCAATTAAACCATGCTTATAGCTATCTTCAACTAACAGCTTTATTTCCTCATCAGTATGAGCTGCTTCATGTTCATCAACCTGTGAAATTCCAAATATCTTTAGAACTAAATTAGTACTATGATTAAAAGCCCACATTACTGGATAAGTCAATTTATAAAACATTATAAGCGGTAGTGCTGTGTGCATAGCTATCTTTTCTGCATTTATAATTGCTAGAGATTTAGGTGCTAATTCTCCAAGTACAATATGAAAGGCTGTTATAATTGCAAATCCTAAAATAAAAGAAATTGAGTGTATAACACTTTCTGGCAAATGAAACAAGTTAAATATCGGCGTTAGCATATCTGAAACAGCAGGTTCTCCTATCCATCCTAAACCTAAGGATGCTAAAGTTATTCCTAGCTGACATGCAGATAAATATGAATTCAAATCATTAACAACCTTTAAAGTATGTTTCGCAGTTCTATCTCCTTCAAGTACTAATGTTTCTATCCTAGACTTTCGTACTTTTACCATTGCAAATTCTGTGGCAACGAAAAAACCATTCATAAATACAAGTAAAAACACAATAATAATATTTATTAGAATAATCATATATTAATAGTTTCCCTTCCAAGTCATTATATATATTTTACTACTTAATACCAACTTAAATAATAATCATTTTATCTCCCCCACATAATATAAATTTTCATCTATAGTCCCTCAATCTATTTTACAATATTCCTTTACTATTCTCAAATATTATAATTTATATAAGCTAATATCTTTTATGAAGTATTATTGAATAGTTATCGTTTAAAGTCTTCTTTTAGTATGGAATACATATTGCTGTCTTCAAAGCCAAAAATACTTTTGTACTTCTGCTTTGCCAAACCTTCAAATGTCATCCCTGATTTTTGCATAACCTTACCAGATGCAGGATTGTTTATCGAATGGTATGCTTCAATTCTATTAAATCCAATAGTCTCAAATGCAAAATCTAATACAGCTTTTAGCGCCTCTGTTACAATGCCTTGTCCCCAATATTTCTTGCCTATGCAATATGCAACATCTCCACAAAGGTCGTTTTCATTAACTACAAATAGACCGATTGCACCTATAGGTTCATTATTTCCTTTTAATGTTATAGCCCATTGATAAAAAATAGCTTATTATAAGAATCAATCCAATTGCTTAGTATCATTTTAGTTTCTTTTATGTTTTTATGTTTTGCCCATCTCATGTATTTACATATATCATTATCACTTGTCCAATTATTAAACACACTCTCTGCATCATTAATATTAAAACATCTTAGTATTAATCTTTGGGGTTCAATTTCTATCGTTCCTTTGTGATTTAGCACAAATTCCAACTCCTTTACTATTAGTTTCTTAATGAAATACAGCTGATTTATAATGCAGACTTTTTTTATAATGTGACAGAACTTATTTATGGTTTATGAGGTCTATTATTGATTTATTTATTATGTCTGGAGAATATAAATGTATATAATGTTTTGAACCACTAACAATTGTTTGTTCACTATCACTTGACCAGTTTTTGAATTCAATTTGACTTTTACTCCAAGCAGGGAACATATTACTATTACTTTGAGATGTAAAAATTCTAATAGGTATATTACCTAATTTCCCATTTTTTAATACTGTTTTTGCATTAATCGTAGAATTCTTTAATTCGTTTAATCCATCATTATTTACAATGTTTTTTAATGTCATAGCCATGTCTAATTTTTGCAGGTCTTCCGGTATCAAATTCATTCCATTCTTATCTGCACTTAATGTTTTATACATATTAGTTGTTTCAAATAATACACGAAGAATTCCAAAGTTTTTGAGTAATTTTGTAGTCTCATAATTAGAACTTGATAAAGGGTTATCCTTGTAAAATTCAGGGTTTCCAGCGTCTATAAAGACTATACCACTAACTTCGCCTTTATATTTTTGTGTAAATCTTATTGTTTCTAAAGAACCTAAAGAATGTGCAACAAAGATATATGGAGGCTTCTGTCCTGATTTTTCTAATGACATATGTATTTCATCAACTATTGTATCAATATCTCTTGATGATTTTGTACTTTCACTCCATCCAGTATCAGGTCTATCATAAATCACTACGCTAGCATATTTTGAAAGTTCATTATATAGAGGATAAAAATTTACATAAGGACATGAAACACCATTTCCAGATGCAAAAACTATTGTTTGTTTTCCATTACCTTTACTAAAAACATGCATATCTTGTCCATTTACTTTAACTAACTGTCCTGGAGGTGAGTATTTCTTATTATCTAAATATATCCCAACCCGTTGATAAGAATATCCAATCATAAGAGCGCATATTAAAAATAATATAAATCGCTTAGTATACTTTAGAAACTTACTATTCCTTTTAAGATTAATTTTGCTTTCAATATTCATTAAGCATACACCTTTCATTATCATCTATTTGTATTTCAAATGATTATTTAATACTAATTTTTATATAAAGTTAAAATATATCCATAATTTTAACATCGCATTATTTAATTCTCAAAGAGTATCGTTTGTATTTTTATTTTTAATAGTTACGTCGCTTTATTTTTGCATTACAACACAAAAACATCGTAAAATTCATTTCTGAATAATACGATATTTTTATAGATTATTCTTTTTCAGATATCTTTTTATAATGTACACTTATTTTACTATAGGGAATTAAAACAATAGGTTGATCTGCTGGTGTAAATAAATCTATACCCTCTTGATTTTCATCTGGTCTAAAATATTTTTTCCCATACTTTTCTATTACCCAACCTTTAGTCCCAGATGGGATCGAACCCCAATTACCATTTTTTTTAACTGACTCAAATGATGGCATTGGAACACTAAATCTACTTATCGATGGATAGTAGCATACCTCTGTAAGTTCAATTCTGTATAAATTCTTTCTTTCTAGAAAACTCATAAAAATCCCTCTACTCTATTCTTTATGGGCTTTTACCCCACTTACGGTTTATTGGTATAATATTCTATAAAAGTAATGTTTTAACTTTCATATATATTTTCTTTATTAACACCAATAATGCATAAATAATAAAAACATTAGCAAAGAAACCTAATATATTAATGCTCATTCCTTTATTTCCATCAAATAGATTACTAAAGAGTTGAGAACTTCCTTTATTTCCTTGATATATTGACAAATACTCACAAGGAAATCCAAAGTTATATTTTATTAAAGCTCCATTTTGTCCTATATTTGCTGGTACAATAAAGGAAATAATTATAGTAATTAATATACTTAATTTACATTCCCAAGTTTGTATCCTTCTCATTTTATTCACCTTTCTATATTATTGTCGCACAATAATTTTTTGCCAATCCGACTTAACTCTCATGGAAATTATATCATATTTCCTATATTATTACAGTAAGATATCTATACATGAGCTAATATCTTTTATAAGACATTATTAAATAAAGCTACATACCCTTTATAAAAAACAAAAAATAAACTAAAGCCCTTAGGTGTAAATAAGTACATCTAGGGCTTCAAATCATTGATATTACTTATATGTGTTGCCTTTCCAGCTTTACTACACACTCCATCTGAAGTAAATCTCGAAACATATCAACTTTAATTCCTTTACTGACTTAAAAAAAGCTCCCGCTGGTTGGTTTTTTATTCCAGGATTTATAGAGTTTAGGGTAGTTTTCATTTAAAAATCTCATATATTGTTTATAGCATCTAAGTCTTTTAAGCTCTTTTAACATTTTACGTGGATATAATGCCTTTTTATCTAAATAACGTGTAGTATCAACAATTCTAATTTTATGATCTCTAGTTACAAATACTTCTTGTATTCTGATATCTATTCTTGTGAATTTTAATTTAATAAATACATTGATGAGTTCTGTTAACTCTCTTGCTAAATCAGTATCAAATCCATTTTCTTTAATATAATCCTTAATATTTTCCCCCTCAATATATTCACGTATCATATATCTGTCTTTACATTCATATACTTTAGGAAATTGAGGATATCCTGAAGCGTGTTTTAGTACACGATATTCCATCTGCATATCTTTAGCGTGTTTACAGATCTTTATGCATCGATTTTCATCTAGCCTATAAACTTTACCATGACACCCCTTCCCTATCAAAGGTAATCCTTTTAAATTTATATTCTTCACTTTCTCATCTCCAGTATATTTTTTATCATTTCTAATATACTATATGAAAATATTCTTGTTTTTGAAATTATAATATGTATTTAATAATGTTAATGATACAAAAGCAATTCAAACAGTAACTAATGGTTTTATTGATTAAAGCAGTAATTAAATATGTCTGTGTCACTAAATCTTACAATTATGACAAAAAAATATCGTAAAATTCATTTCTAAATAATACGATATTTTTATAGATTATTTAATTTATAATGTTACTATCAGAGAACTAAAAGATTATTCCTTTTCAGATATCTTTTTATAATGTCCACTTATTTTACTATAAGGGATTAAAACAATAGGTTGATCTGCTGGTGTAAATAGATCTATACCCTCTTGATTTTCATCTGGTCTAAAATATTTTTTCCCATACTTTTCTATTACCCAACCTTTAGTCCCAGATGGGATCGAACCCCAATTACCATTTTTTTTAACTGACTCAAATGATGGCATTGGAACACTAAATCTACTTATCGATGGATAGTAGCATACCTCTGTAAGTTCAATTCTGTATAAATTCTTTCTTTCTAGAAAACTCATAAAAATCCCCCTACTCTATTCTTTATGGGCTTTTACCCCACTTACAGTTTATTTGTATAATATTCTATCAAAGTAATGCTTAAACTTTAATATATATTGGTTGGACTATACAAAAATTCAGTTCAAAGGTCTGAATTTAACACTGAAATACACACTAAGATTACAACGCTTTATAAGAAGTTTTTGTATTACTAATTATATTTAGTTTATAGCTTTATTAATTATTTCACATTAACTTTCATATATATTTTCTTTATTAACACTAATAAGGCATAAATAATAAACACATTAACAAAGAAACCTAATATATTAATGTTCATTCCTTTATTTCCATCAAATAGATTACTAAAGAGTTGAGAAGTTCCTCTATTCTCTTGATATATTGACCAATACTCACAAGGAAATCCAAAGTTATATATTATTAAAGTTCCATTTTGTCTTATATTTGCTGGTACAATAAAGGAAAGAATTATAGCAATTAATATACTTAATTTACATTCCCAAGTTTGTATTCTTCTCATTTTGTTCACCTTTCTACAGTAATGATGCACAATAGTTTTTTGCCAATCCGACTTAGCTCTCATGAGAATTATACCATATTTTCTATATCATTACAGTGGGATATCTGTACAATATATCATTTTTCACAGCATATTATTCAATTATCAAAGTTCATTTCTCTTGTTTTCCATTCTAATAGCTAGTTCCTTTATTAGCACTCTATTTTAACACTTCTAACATTTCTACATATATTAATATATAGCATATTTTAGGAGGAATAGATTTGATCCACTACTATCCATATTTTGGTCATATAACTGAATGTAAAAGGGTTCCTATAACCTTTCCACCTCAACACCAGCCTGTACAGCCTGGATTAGAGTACCTCATGTTTCCAAGGCCCATATTCAATGATCCAGACTATACTGGAAGTGGCAAATTAAAAAATAAAGTTGCCTTAATTACTGGTGGAGATAGTGGCATTGGAAGAGCCGTATCCTTAGCCTTTGCCAAAGAAGGCGCAGACATTGTTATTGTATATCTTAACGAGCATGTTGATGCGAGAGAAACAAAATCATTGGTGGAAGCCCAAGGAAGAAAGTGTATTTTAATTGCTGGTGACCTGAGGGAAGAGTCCTTCTGTAAGAAAATAGTTGAAGATACCCTTTGTGCTTTTGGTCACCTAGACATATTAGTTAATAATGCTGGAGTACAATTCCCACAGGTCAGTCTTGAGAATATTACATCAGAGCAATTGGAAGATACCTTCAGAACAAATATTTTTCCAATGTTTTATGTTACTAAGGCTGCTCTACCTCACCTTAAAAAAGGAAGTGCTATTATAAATACTGCTTCCGTTACAGCCTACAGAGGTGCTGAACTACTTATTGATTATTCTTCTACAAAGGGAGCTGTTGTAAGCTTTACTCGTTCATTAGCTCTTTCTCTTGTATCAAAGGGTATAAGAGTTAATGGAGTTGCTCCTGGGCCTACTTGGACACCTCTTCAACCTGCAAGCTATCCAGCAGAGCGTGTAGCATTCTTTGGTTCAAATACTCCTATGAAAAGAGCTGCTCAACCTGTAGAGCTAGCACCTACTTATGTTTACTTAGCATCTGATGATTCTACCTATGTTACTGGCCAAATTATTCACGTAGATGGCGGCAGCTTCTTAGGATCTTAAAATTTTAAATGTAGCTATTTCTTTGCGCTAATATCTTTTTAGATGTTAGCGTATTTCTAGATTATGCTCATAACATAAAATTATAAACTATAAACATTGCTTAACAAATTCAATGGGATGCTGTGTACGTTGGACTGTTTCTTCAAACAGAAATGTCATTGACAACTATTAGCGTACACATAAATTTTATTTTTCTTTTCCTCCTTATCTTTGATTACACTAATGTCCATAAGAATCTATTAACCAAGGTGAATTTTTGTCTTTCCTGATCAAAATGTAATTATATTCATAATTTCCACTATCATTTGGACCTACTCCCTCTTTTTTATATTTAATTTCAAAACCTACTTTAAAAATAATTATATTTTCTAATTCTGATTTTTCCTTTTCCGTATCCATTATCTGACCCTTTTTTCTACTGCGTAGGTAGATTTCCTTATTAGTTTGATCGGTGTCTTCTATTATATCGGTAACCTTAATATACTCTAAATTATCAAATCCCAATGCCGATTTTGAAGATTGATTTTTTTCCGTTGTTAATGAATTCATACCTTCCAAATTCTTTTGATTATAGTATTTAAAATATTCTTCTATTACATCCTTTGGCTCTAAGAAAGCCATTTTAACACTTTTATCTTTTGGATTTTGGGTTGTACATCCTGTTAAAATCATTAATAAGTATAAAATTGCTAATCCAACTTTCTTAATAATAAACACTCCTTCTAAATATCTATTTAAGTGAACAAAACATTTCAAAATAATCATACCATATACTGAGAATTACATTTCTTACTTTTTTATCATCACTTATAATGTAATTCCCAGTAACAGGTATACCGTAGACTTTTAACGTATTATTTTACAAATTCTACTTCTCCTATGGATGTTATAACTAATTTAAATTTATTAATATTATCATAAGAACTTAAAGGAAAGTTTGTAGATATTATTATCTTATTATTCTTTGAATCAATACTATAACCATTTGATAGATATTCTTTTCCTTCTTCATCTACTAACTTCATATTCTTTCCAACAAATGTATCATCTTTATATTTTTCATCTACCGCAAAAGTTACATTAAATGATGTTGGTCTTGATTTAGCTGATATTATTTCTATTCCAGATGTATTGCTTTTTACTTTGTATTCAATCGAATTGACTGTATCTGATTTTCCTCCACTAAGCTTTAAATCCCATCTTCCATCAATGATTTTTAAATTTTCAGAGCCCTTATAAAATATTTTAACAGCTTCTACTTCTACTACTGCATTTTCTAGCTTGGGTATCGAACCGTTAATAGATTCAAGAACCATATCATACTGAACTTCATTATTTGTTAAATCTAATTCAGAATTTTTATCAGATAATGAAGATATATATTGGCTTTTTCCTTTTAACGGCTTTGTATCTGGAATAATTTCTGCTATATAATCACCGTTTCCATTTTTTATTCTATAATCTAATGAAATTCTATCTACTTTTTCTTTTAATATTTTTAAGTCATCAAATTTTAACTTAAAAGATAAACCCATTTTATTTGAATCCACAAAGTAACTATCTAATGTAACCTTCACACCTTTATTAAGAGCGGAACTACTATTTTCATTAACAAATCCCTTGTTTACTGCTCGTTCCACACCTTTATCACTAAAATTAAAAAATGATTTTATATCTGCTCTTACAGATTCATTAGTAACCATAGCCCCTGAAATAATAACACAGCAAACTGCTACTGCTATTTTCCAGCCTGCTTTATTTTTCTTTTTTGATATGGTTCGTATCCTATCATAAGTATTATCTAAAGATGTTCTCACTGTGCTAGGTATTTCTTTTTCTTCATTTAAGACTTTAATTAACTGCTTTTCAAAATTATTTTCCATATTCAACAACTCCCTCATTCTTAAAATAGTTTTCTCTTAATATAGACTTTGCTCTAGAGAGTCTCGATTTAATAGTTCCTTCTGGTTCTTTTGTAAATTCGCTTATTTCTTTTGTACTAAATCCCGCAACATAATATAGAATCATGGCTAATTTGTAATCCTTATTCAAGCTATTAAGCGCATCTTCTAATTCAATTTTTAGAAAATCATTGTTATTATGTTTTTGCGGCAATACTTCATTTACTAATATTACTTTCTTATTCTTATTCAGTATGCTGTTACATTCATTGATTAAAATTCTACATATCCATGTATTAAAATACTCTTCATTTTTGAGTGTGTGTATCTTTTCATAACCTATCATTATTGCTTCCTGTAAAGCATCGGAAACATCTTCATCATTAGTTAATATTCTGCTAGCCACCTTATATAACACTTGTTCATATTGTTTAATAAGACTAATAAAAGCTTCTCCATCTCCTCTTTTAGCCTTCCTCACTAGAATCTTAATTTCCATATATCTTCCACCTTTATTTTTAACATTTCAATATACGTATATCGTTGTTTCATTATATTAGATAAGAAAATTATACCATTAGTTGCATGATTTTAAATTTATTAGATATTCCTTCATACATAGACCGTTTTTCCACCACAGACCTTTTTTTCATCACAGACGATGGTGGATGTATTAAAGATAAAAGCTCAGACTCTAATTGTATAAATTTAATAAATATAACTGTAGTTTAGGCTACAGTTATATTTGTTTAACTATTTTCTTTTATCCGATGTCTACCGCCACTAACACCCCAACGCACTCTGTGAAAGCGATTCACACCAAATCAGAGATTTGAGCTCTCTGCTTGCACTCTGCGAAAGCGATTCACACCAAATCAAAGATTTGGGTTCTCTGCTTTTCTTAAAGTTGGGGATAAGTGGCGCTACGACCCTGGATAACGGCTTCTAAGCTTCAGATGGAGTTTGTCTACGATCACTGGGCAAGTCGCCATTTAGGCATTTAACCTCCACCTGAAGCCAAGAATCCTGTTTATAAAAAAATAAGCACTAGTATTTCACCAGTGCTTTGTCGAATATATATTTAATTATAAAAGGATAACATATTAAAACTTTTGTGTTTTAATACTCAGCTTTACCCTCACATTTATAGTAACATCAAATTATATAATATGTGTTATCTTCATGTTAAGGCTTTGTAAAAAATAGCACCAGTATGCCTACCAGTGCTTTAGAAAAAATGTATTTGTAAAAGGGATAACTATTATTATAAATACTAATTGTTACACCAATATGTCATTACTGTTAAATAATCATATACTTTTTTAACAACTTGTAAAAAAATATGCACCGATATTTCTATCGATGCTAAATTAAATTACGTGTTGTCCTCAAGCAGATTTATAGATTTTACATTCTTAATATTAATACTTGATTGTATAATTAATATTTAGTTCATATTAATACTTTGTAAGATAATAAGCACCAGTATTTTACCGGTGCTTATGTCAAACATTTATTCCTTTAAGGAGGTCTTTCCTCTAAGTCTTTTATGGCTTAGGACAAATATTATTATAAATGTTAATTATTACCAAATTGTGTCTTATTTGTTAAATATCTGTTTCTTTTTTAATATCTAAAAAATAATAAGCACCTAGAAATGTCTAAGCGCCTATTTAGCTATTACCACTGTAATCCCTGTGATTTATGGCTTTAACTCAAATAACTCCATGTTATTAATCAATTATTTTATTAATAATATTCTCAATTTCTTCTTCTGTTGCTATTCCTAAGCTAAGTGATTTCTCGATATTACCTATTAAATCTTGCTCTGAAACTTTAGCAGCATCAGATAGTTTTTTAACCAGTTTAACTAGCTTTTCACTCATATTAAACACCTCATATCATTAATAGTTTCAGTATTATTTTAAATCATTATTTTTATAAATCTATTAATATGTTGTTAAAACTTTGTATTCTTTTAAATACGTATTTTATGTAATAAAAATATTTTGCGATGAAAAAAGAGCCCAGTTATGAGCTCTAAAGTTTATTTGAAATATCCACAGCGCTTCTTTATACGAAAAGATCTGTCTGAAATATAGTTGTCTAAATCTTTTTTTCCTTTTTTCTTAGCTTTTTGATATCGAAGTGCAAGAAATTTGAATTGTTCTAAACTTAGTCGAACTTCCAAAATTATCACCTCAATTTTACTATATTATTTCGAGTATTATTTTGAATTATGAATTTAAAAATACTTTCAAGTGACACAAGCACTAGTGGTTTCACTAATACTTGCATCAAATATATATTAATTAAGGGATTAATTAATGTCATCTTCTCAAAGTCTTTATTAACCTAGTACAATTATTATTATAAACGCCAATTGTTACGTGCTTATGTCATGTGTGTTAAATAATTATTTACTTTATTAATGTTTTGTAAAATAATAATCCTCTGCATTTATATGAGATCTCATTATGAACATTCTTTATACGAATAAAAATTGTCCCGTTATAGAACTTTTATTGGATACTATCTCATCTGGAGTTCCTACTGCAATTACCTTACCTCCATTGATTCTACCTTCTGGTCCAAGGTCTATTATCCAGTCAGAAGCTCTTATAACCTGTTGATTATGTTCTACTAAAATGACTGTACTTCCTGAGTCCACCATTCGATTTAGAAGCACAAGAAAGTTTTCTACATCAATTGGATGTAATCCTGTTGTGGGTTCATCGATTAAGTATAGATTATTTTTACCTTCATTATTGATTAACTCTTTTGCTAGCTTTAATCGTTGGCCTTCGCCGCCAGATAAAGTAGTCAATGTTTGGCCAAGTTCCAGATAACCTAATCCTACATCTTTAAGTAACTTTAAAATCTTAAGGATTTTGGGATAATCATTGAAGGTATGAACCGCATCTTCAACAGACATTCTCAAAATGTCTTTAATGGAATACCTCTTGTATTTTACAGATAGTACCTTATCGTTAAATTGATTTCCACCGCAAACCGGGCAAGGAACTTCTAAATTCTCAAAAAACAGCATATTGCTTGTGACATATCCAAGTCCTTCACAATTCTCGCAGCGTCCTCCTTTAGTATTAAAGGAAAAATGCTTAGTGGTTAATCCTTTGCCTTTAGCATCCTCTAACCCACCAAAAATTTTTCTTATTTCAGAGTAAACTTCAGAATAGGTTGCCACATTTGATCGCTTCATTATATATTCCTGGCTCTATGCTTATGATCATATTTTCTTTAAGAACCTCATCATCCCCAATAGATATAAATGGCTTTTCGTGATTACTAAGGCCTATGCCATGTCCTGTTCTGTGTAATAAATTATTTTCATATCCTTGTTTTATAAGATATTCTCTCGCAGCTATATCTATATCTGAACACTTAACCCCTGGCTTTACAAGATTTAATGATATATTACGTGCATTAATCATATGCTTGAAATGTTCTCTACCTTCATTTGTAGGATTCTCTAGAAAAAAGGTTCTTTCACATTCAGCAGCGTATCCATTAACCTTAAAATATGTCATTGCTACATTTGATCCTTTAGTTAATTTATCATCTAAATGTGGAATACTATGCAGCATTGAACTTATAGGTGATGGCCATACTACAGAGGTTAAAGAAGTAAGGATTGGATCGAAATTTTTTCCCCGTACTAATTGTCTCTGAATAGCTCCTGATAGTGTATGCATTTCTAAAACAGAAGCTCCTATATATGCATTTTTAAATATGTTTTGCATTCCTAAATCTGCTAGTTTACATGTGTTGCGAATCATTTCTATCTCGTATGGAGTTTTTACTTTTCTCATTTCCTCTACTATATTTAGAATAACAATTTCATTTGCCACTATTTTATCTAAAATATTATGTGCAATGTTATTTTCAACTCCAACTTTTTTGAAAGGTCTAATTATAGTTTCAAGAATATCATACCAATTCTCTCCCTGCGCCGAAGTAGCCTCCCAATAGGACATTATTTCACATTCTATAGTTATTTTACTTAGGTGCTTTTCCTCCAGCTTAGGTAATAAGAATATTGGCTTCCCCTTTGATGGAACAATCATAAAAAATACTCTTTCTTCCGGTTTATATGCCATTCCAGTAAAATATAATAAACTATCCTGATCTGTAAGAATATATGCATCTATATTATTTTTTGTTATTTCATTTTGTAAACACTTAATTCTTTTAGAAAGTTCTTTATTCATAATTAAATCCTCCTATGCATAGATATCAAGTTCCGAGAATTAATTTACACAACGGAATATATTTCCCGAGAAATGAAGTTGGATATCTATATTTATAAACAACTTTATTATCTGACCTATCTAATATTAACCTTAAAACTATTGTATTGACTCTAAAAGATCATCAATTTCCTTTGATTTCTTTACTCTAGGATTATTAATCACATTGCCTCTAATAACAACCATAGATGGCTTTGATAAAGCCTTAATATCCTTTAAAGGATTTTCATCTAACACTATTAAATCCGCATTCTTTCCTATATCAATGGAGCCGGTATAGTTATCAATGCCAAGAATTTTAGCATTTGACTTAGTTGCATGATAAATTGCCTGCTTGGGAGTAATCCCTACATATCTAATAAGATAGTCTAACTCTCTCCATGTATTATAATGTGTTACATAAGGCATGGAAGCATCGGTACCTAGTCCAACTTTTATATCATTTTCAAAGGCTTGTTTTGCACACTTAAGCATTTCATCACAAACAATAAGTGAATTTTGCTTAGTTATCTCATCTATTTTAGTAATCTTTTCATCTAAAATACTCATAGGAATTGAAGCATGTAGAGTTGTTATAAGAGCTGAATAGCCTCTTAATGCTTTAGGATTATCTTTAAAAAGACTTATAATTTCATCATCCATTTCAGCTCCATGTTCTATTGTGTCAACTCCCCCCTTTAAGGCAATTCTTAGACCTTCTTTGCTTTCTACATGTGCAGCTACTAAGAATCCATTTTTATGAGCTTCATTACAAATAGCACTTACTTCCTCTTCAGTCATTTCCAATCTACCTGCCTGTCCTACCGCTTTACCATCAGTAACTCCTCCAGTAACACAAATCTTAATAAAATCCACTCCATTTTTGATGTTTTTTCTAACAGACTTTCTCCCTTCCCAAGGTGAATCGCTAACTATAGATAAATGCGGAGCGCCGTGTCCTCCTGTTACACTTATCATATATCCGGAAACTATAAGATTAGGACCTAAATATTTGTTGCTATTTATATCTTCCCTTATCTCTACATCCTTATATAAAAAATCTCCTACACATCGTATAGTGGTAACTCCGGAATTTAGGGTATCAATTACATTGCTCTTCATTCTGCGCTTTAAAAAGTTTTCTCCTAGTTTGGTATTTAGTAATTTAAAAACTATTTTTTGTTGTCTATCATTTTTAGCAATTTTCAAAGGCTTTCCTTTAGAAAATAAATGCACATGAGCATTTATTAAACCAGGCATTACATATTTATTTGCTATATCTACTATCTCATAATTTGAGGTAATTTCTATTTCGCTCTTATCTTCTATTTTGTGAATAATTCCTTTATCGTTAACTAAAATTATCATATTATTTTTAGGTTCATCTACACTCCCGTTAATTATGTTGCAGTTTATAAAAGCATAATTCTTATTCATATTTTCCTCCTTTATTTCTGAATATTGAATACGTTATTCATTTTTGAATTAAAAAAAATCGCCAAGTCAACCTTGGAATTGCCGATTTTTTCCGCGCCTCTGAATTTCTTGTATGCTACTCATTTAAGCCATTGATACCATATAGTCTATATATATTAAGTGCTTTAAAAATAGTTATTCTACTCTCTTCACTCATATCTTCCTTTAATACATCCAGCACCATATTTATAAGACTATTTATTATTATTTTCATTAGTCTAACACTTTCCTCAACACATAAATTGTATCTTTTATGATCTTTTCTTAAGTATGTTCTTTTTGCTACAACAATAGAATTTATTAAATCCTCTTTAGCATTTTCATATCTTGTTCCTTTGCTTTTTTCAAAAATAATTAAAAGCTGCATACGATATTTTATAAGCATATTTATATGCTCTTCAGTTAAAAAATCATAGTCTTCATTTTGATTATTATTTAAATAGTTCTTATTATAAGTATGAACACTTTCAACAAGATATTCCTTCAAAAAAATCATAAGTCTTTCTGGAACTACAGAGTAAAATAAATCTTCTTTATTTTTAAAGTAAGTATATATATTCCCTACAGAAACATTAGCTTCTTTTGCTATATCACTCATTTTGGTATCTAAATAGCTTTTTTGAGAAAAAATTTTAAGGGCCGCATTTTCTACTTCTTTTTTTACTTCCTCTTTTTTTGCCTGCACCATATAAATCTCCTTATAAAACTGAATAACCAATTCACTTTTAAGTTTAATACTATTAATATCCTTTGTCAATAGTATTCTTAACTTTATACGCTTATTGAGTTTCTATTTTCCTCATAAAAATAAGGTAAAGATAAATTTTCTCTATATATATTTATACATATATAATAAGAAATAAAAGGAACAGTCAAAATAAAACAAATAACTCCACCCAAAACTTCTGAATGAAATTGAGCTATGGTTTGTACACTAGTATTGTTATTAATAAATGCAGCAATTAGTCCTGTCCCTGCAGCTAAAAAATTATTTATCATATGACATATGATACAAACCTTAATTGATTTCCATTTTATATAGAGTATTGACATTACTACTGCAAAGGTAAATGCTCCTAAAACATCGTGGTGCAAAAAACCAAAAATTAATGAAGATATTAATATAGCCTTTCTTATATTCCATTTTACAGTTAATCTATGTAAGAAAACTCCTCTAAAAACCAACTCTTCAACAATAGGAGCAACTATTACTATTATTATAAAATTTAATAAATTATACAGCACAAAAAAATTACTATCCCTACTTGTTAAAATATCTTTTTCATTTAATATTCCTTCTACATAACCAGGATTAAATAGAGATATTATATAATATTGAATATAGAAAGCTCCTATAGAAAAAAACATTAAAGTTATTACTATTACAACATAATACCACCATTTATATTCACTTGGATATTTTCCGATCATACAATTCAAATCTAAATTTAGCTTTTTAAATTTAGTAATTATCCATAATAAAGCTGCTCCATAAGATACTAGTTCAAATATGGCAGATTCTAAATTTTCTCCTATCTTAATTTTAAGTATGTCTTTAGTAAATCCAAAAGCTATACCTAAAATAAAACATAACAAGATAGTCCAGCAAACTAGACTTCTAATACTTAAATCTTCAAATCCTCTTTCGTCTGTCATTTCCTACTCCTTTTTATTTTCGCATTAAATAAAGCCTTAAGACTGCTTCTTTAAGCTTCCCCATCTGAATTATTTTCATTTTGTTATCTACTTATTTCAATTCCAAAAAAATTATTACCATCTAACCTTACGGCTTTTCCCTGCATATCTGTTAATATTATTTCATCAATAATGCCGCTCCCACTACCATTTAATGAAAGTCGTCCTCCCTTTATCATATATTCATCTAAGTTAATTTTGAGTGTTTTAGTTTCATCAGCATTTAGTCTAAAGATAGCCCTATTTCCATCCTTAGTAAAAATATCAATGTGCTCAATACCTTCTTTTCTGTAAAAGGAACTGTCAATTGTTAGATAAAATTCTTTACTTCTATTTCCGTAATTTGTCATCTGAATTTCTGCATTAAATTCTGTGTATTTCATTGTTTCTGATTTGTAGTCCATTTTACTATTCCTAGAATTATAGCCTACTGACAACAAGCCATTTGAATGTTTTTTTATACTTATGACCGCAGCATTTGTTATTAATGAAAATATAGTAATAAATGCTATGAATAAAAATACTACATTTCTTGTTCTTATGCCTAACCCGTCAATAACATATTTTCGGACCAGATATAGCCCTAAAATAACTAGTATGCTAAAGTAAAAAATAGTTAAATGAACTCCTTCATACTCCCCAGTCCATGATTTTAAACCAATAAATTCAAGAACATAATCTCCTAATGCATGTGTATACTTCGTTGTTATCATCATATAAAAGGAAATTGATAATAACACAATTGACATGATTCCTTTAACTTTCTTATCGATAATAACCCCTCCCTCTATATATTAGTAATCCCTATCATATTAACTACTATATTTTCACATTTTCTCTTTATTCTAATTCATGGTCATCTATGACTATAACTTAGTTAACATTTAATGCATGCATATAATTCATATATTATATTTCCATAATGCGCGACCTCTTTATCTTTTCTATCCATTCTCCAAACTATATCAACTTTTCCCATATGTATTATATATTCTACAAATAATGCCATTCCCCTTTACTTCTATGTCTTAAACTACTAATTAGTATATAAAATTCACTATAGATATACCATTACAGCAACTCTAGCTTCTCCTAGTTCATTATTTATTTAACTATACCTCGCCATCTATAAGCAAATACGCTTATCACTAAAATATAATACAAATTTTAATCTAGTTAAATATTTATCAACTCGAATTGACTTCTATGGAAAGTTATGGTATAATTTGTTTAAAAAAGGAGGGGATTTTTTGAAGATTATAAAACATTTTAAAGGGACAAAATTACTAGTAGGTCTATTGGTTAGTTTATTCGTTATTCAGAATCCACTTATTTGTTTTGCTGCAGCACCTACAACTAGTTTAGCTAGTGGGACAAGCAAAGCTAATGATATTGATACTGGCATAGCAAACTTAAACTATAATAAAAACCAAGTTTTAGCAGTAAATGGTGATAACATAGAAAGTTTTGTTCCAAAAGAAGGCTTAAATTCAAATGGAAAATTTATAGTAGTTGAACGTAATAAAAAATCACTTACGACTTCACCAGTGGATATTTCCATTATTGATTCTATGACTGATAGAACATATCCAGGAGCATTACAACTTGCAAATGATGCTTTTGCCGACAATCAACCTAATGTATTAATGTGCAAGAGAAAACCTTTAAATATCAGTATAGATTTGCCAGGTATGAAAAAAGAAAATACAATAACCGTTCAAAATCCAACATACGGTAATGTATCTGGAGCCGTAGATGAGTTAGTATCTACTTGGAATGATAAGTATTCATCAACACACACTTTACCTGCAAGAACACAGTATTCAGAATCTATGGTTCATAGTAAATCTCAAATAGCAAGCGCTCTTAATGTTAACGCTAAAGTTCTTGACAATTCACTTGGAATTGACTTTAATGCTATAGCAAATGGAGAGAAAAAAGTTATGGTTGCTGCATATAAGCAAATATTTTATACCGTAAGTGCAGAATTACCTAACAATCCATCAGATCTTTTTGATGATAGCGTTAATTTTGAAGAATTAACTCGTAAGGGAGTAAGTAATGCAGCGCCACCTGTTATGGTGTCAAATGTAGCTTATGGAAGAACAATTTATGTAAAATTAGAGACAACCTCTAAGAGCAAAGATGTACAAGCTGCCTTCGAAGCATTAATTAAGAATAACAATGTAAAATCTAGTGCGCAATACAAAGATATTCTTGATGAAAGTTCATTTACTGCAGTAGTGTTAGGTGGAGATTCAAAAGAACATAACAAAATTATCTCAAAAGATTTTGATGAAATACGAAATGTAATTAAAGATAATGCAGAATTTAGTCCTAAAAATCCAGGATACCCAATTTCATATACAAGTGTTTTCTTAAAAGATAACTCAGTTGCTGCTGTTCATAATAAAACAGATTATATTGAGACTACATCAACAGAATATTCTAAAGGTAAAATACTTCTTGATCATTATGGTGCATATGTTGCCCAATTTGAAGTATCTTGGGATGAATTTTCATATGATGAAAATGGAAAAGAAATATTAACACATAAAACATGGTCAGGAAACTACCAAGACAAAACAGCACATTACTCTACAGTAATACCACTTCCACCTAATTCAAAAAATATAAGAATTATGGCAAGAGAATGTACAGGCCTTGCATGGGAATGGTGGAGAACAATTATTGACGAATATAATGTTCCATTATCAAATGAAATAAAAGTTTCAATTGGAGGAACTACATTATATCCAAGCGCTAATATTAGCCATTAGACATGAGAGACACCCTTTTGGTTTCAGTATTTAACATATCACCAAAAGGGTGTCTTTATTTTGCATATCACTTGCCAAAAACAAACAAGAGTAAATATGAGATATAAATAAAAGGTAGAATGTAATAAAATTCTATAATAAACATAGATTATGCAAAATATGTTGTAACATATACTGAAAAATAGTAAAACTACTTTTAATTAAATACAGAATTTTGGATAATCAAGAAAATTCCCCAACCACAAATTCCTAAGACAATTGATAAAGTTAATGATATATAAGCTCTTAATGACATTGCTACAATCAATAGCAATATTATCGTTGCTGGAAATCCTTTCAAAACACCAAATACGAATTTGCTGAGATTTTGTGTTTGTTCACCTTGTATGGAAATCCAAATTAAGCTCAACAAACTAACTAGTGGCAATGCCGCAATAATTCCTCCATATGTAGGTGATCTCTTTGCTATTTCTGTTACTACTCCAATTATTACCGCTGAAATCAAAACTTTTACTATCGTAAACACTTTTTTGCCTCCTCGCTAAATATCAAAAATGCCTTCTGTATTATTTCTAATTCGGAGTTACTAAGAGAGTCAAAAATTTTCTTTAATTTAGTCTCATCCAATTTTGTATGGCGATACAGCTTATATTTACCTTCTTCAGTTATTTTCACTATAGTTTTTCTTTCGTCTACTTCACTTCTTTGCTTAGTAACGAAACTCTTCTTTATTAGTCTTTTAATATGCTCAGAAGCTGTATTTGAGGATGTATCTATATGTTTTGCTAAATCTCCAATAGTCGCCTCTTTGTTTTTATCAATATATTGTAACAATCTAATTGCTTGGTGAGTTAAGTTGTCTTTATCTACATTATGTAGTAGATAGTAAATATCCGTCCATTGTTCATTAATTATTTTAATACTATTTTCTAGTTCCATAATAATCACCTCTATTTATATCTTATTATACGATATAATCGTTTGTCAAGATATAAATAGATTTTCAATACATGCAGTGTACCAAAAGGCTGAGGCTGACATAAAAATTACCCCCTTCAAGTAGTATAGCTGCCATTTTTTACTATACTATTTGAAATGGGTAGTCCATAACGATATATATTTATTCAACTTTTAAGTATTCCTTAACACTGTAATAAATCCATCTAGTATCTGGTGACTTATTTTGAAGCCCTTGCCTTGATAAAATTTTAGTGCATTATCATTCCCATTTGATACAAAGATAAACAAATCATTTATTGACTTAAATGCATTTAACCAATCCATAGACTTTTTAAACAAAACTGTACCAATGCCAGCATTACGATATTCCTCTTTTATGTAAAACTGAGAAAGACAACCTACATCATCACCTTTTACAGAATTAAAGTCAAAGAAGGCGTGACATTTTAAAGTAGCGAAATCATCAGAGTATGTCTCCTTTGGTGCAATAGTGCTATAGGCATATCCAACAATTTCATCATAATCTTTAGCTACTATTATATAGTTAGCTTTAGCACTCTTGACAGATGAAATCATTCTAGTTTCAAAACACATGTCATCAAAGAACTCAGGACGGATATATGCCTTAGACTTTTGATAAGCCATTAATTCATTACATAAATCCTTAATGCAAATAATATTATCTTCAGAAATAACCTCATAATGGAAATTCATATTGATCTTCCTTTCGAAAAAACATGTTTGATTGATGAATCAGATTAGATATAATTATATCAGCTACAATTATAGTGACAAGTATGCAATATTTTCTGTTTAAGGAAGTAAAAACTGAGTATTGGAGTGATTTTATGAGTGATCAAATATTATATAAAAGTAACTTTGACAACTGTCCATTAACATTTGCTTTAAACATTATCGGTGGAAAATGGAGATTACCTATAATCTGGGCGTTAAGTAAAAATGGAACTATGCGATACAATGAATTAAAAAGGAATATTAATGGAATTACCAACATGATGCTAACTCAATCACTAAAGGAACTTGAATTAGATGGTATCATAAGTCGAAAGCAATTTATGGAGATACCACCGAGAGTTGAGTATTCATTGACTGACAATGGAGAAGAACTCATTCCAGCTCTTAAGGCACTAGCTGATTGGGGAGAGAAAATGAAAAATAGTGTTAATTCTAAATAATATAGAATTAACACTTGCATGACACTTATAGATTCAGTTACTTAATTCGTTTTGATATTGGATGATCCTCTTTCAGCTCTAGTAAGTCCCATTGGTTGCCATATAAATCCTTAAATACCGCAACCATTCCATAAGGTTGTTCTTTTGGTTCTCTCACAAATTCTATTCCCTTTGAAATCATTTCATTATAGTCTCTCCAAAAATCATCAGTGTTTAAAAATAGAAAAACTCTTCCGCCTGTCTGATTACCTATAAATGGCTCTTGTTCAGGTTTAGATGCTCTTGCAAGTAATATTGTAGTTCCGACTGATCCAGGTGGAGACACTACTACCCATCGTTTGTCTTGTTCAGGCTGATAAGTATCTTCGATTAATATAAAATTAAGCTTCTTTGTATAAAACTCTATTGCCTCATCATAATCTTTCACAACTAGAGCTATGTGGACAATTGATTGAACCATTTTCTCAACTCCTAACTCTTACCAATTTTGATTTTACATCATACTAAAAGAAAAATGTAACATAATAAAATTAACAACATTGCCAATCATATATTATTATGGCATACTTACACATCATAATATAATAAACTTACATATCTTCATATACTGGTTGCCCCTCAATAAAGGTAGAAACAAGACCAAGCTTTTCAAAATAATCACACATTTTTTGACAGGCAAATTTCTCAGTAGAGTAATGGGTGCCTCCTAAAACATTAATACAATTTTTTTGTTCGAATTCATGAACCTCTGCAGAATATTCATTATTTACTGAAATTCCTGTTATAAAAACATTAACTTTGTTCTCAATCATTTCAGAAACAATATCTACATCATTACCGCCACCGGCTACAATAGCTACTCTTCCATTCTTTATATTGTTATCTCCATATAGATATAGTCTTGTATCATGGCCTACTACTTCTGAAAACTTATCATGCAATTCCTCCATATTTTTGCATTTGGTTTTTCCAATAACACCGCATAAACCTCCATAATATTCAGCAAAGTTTTTTTCAATTTCTATATCTAGCGCATCAGCCAAAGTTTTGCTTGTTGAATATTCACTGAAGTTATCTAGTGGTGTATGCAAATTATATATAGATATTCTATTCTCTCTAAATTTTTCTAATAATGCTCTATCCATTTGATAAAATGCTTTTGGTGCCCTCCTAATATCCCAAATAGAAGGATGGTGCAAAAATAGCATAGCATCCGTTACACCATCATCGATAATCTTCTGCATAATTTTTTCAGTTGGAAACACAGCTGAATAGACTTTATTAATTTCATTTGCAAAATCACATACCAAACCCATACTTCTTTCTTTAAAATTGATTGAAATATAATCATCTAATTCACCCATGTGTCTTGCCCAATCATCTTTCAACCCTTTTAGAATAAAATCTCTTTCTAAGCAATTATACAACTCAATAGACTTCATATAACTCCCCTCCATCATACAGTTTGTCCATATTTATTATGAAAAACTAATTTTTCATTTAAATAGAATTCTACATCTTATTTATTATTACTCTTCGATTTTTGATTAATCCACTCTTCCCTTAAAATTGCATAGACTATATCATCTGCCCATTCATTATCAAACCAAAAGCTCTTTTTAAAATGTGCCTCTTTTCTCATTTGAATTCTTTCAAGCAATGCTATAGATTTTGTATTTCTTGGGTCAACTGAAGCAATTATTCTATGCTTTTTTAAGTTATTAAATAAGTAATTTATTACACCGGTAATAGCTTCAGTAGCATATCCTTTACATTGATGATCTAAAGATAGTGTAAATCCTATTTCTACCTGCAAGTTATCTGAGTCTATAAAATGAATCCCTATATCCCCTATTAACTCATCAGTTTCCTTAAGCAAAATTCCAAGCTGATACCAAGTATCTGGTATATTAGGGGTTTTAGCAACTTTTTCACAAATAAATTCTTTTACTTCTTCGATGGTTTCTGGTCTCCAGCCTTGAAATTTATATATTTGTGGATTTGAACGATATTTAAACATCGACTCTGCATCGGAAATTCTAATACCCCTTAATACTAATCTTTCTGTTGAAATATTCATTTCATTAAAATTCATTATTTTCACCTCCGAATGTATAGCTTAGTTAACAAGTAATCTAATTATACAAAATTTATTAATACAAATAAAGGAATTAAGTATATAGAAATTACAATTGAAATACGACGTAAAAACACCGTAAAATTCAGTTCACTTTTGAATAATACGATGCTTTTACAAATTGTTCGTTTTTTAGTTGTTACGTTAAATAAGAAAGATGTAGCTTAAGTTAGTAATGATTATCCTTATTAGCTTTACTTTCAATTTTTCTTCATTGGTCATAGTAATTATATCTTAATGTTTATCAATATATTCTTGTAATTGTTCATGCCATTTCACGGTATCGTATATTTGTGGTTCAGTTGTTTCGCCCATTAAAAGATCAATCAAATGTCTAGGTGTTTTGCCGCCAATATGCATTGATTTGATACAGGAAATACAATATACACAAACCTCATCGCAAGGCATCGAGTCTGCTCGTTCCTTCATTTTCTGATGAACCTTTTCAACGGTCAGCTTAGGGTAAAAATCATCTCCGCAGCATATTGAATTCGTGCCGGAAAACTTTGTTTCCACAATATCAATATTCATCTTTTTAAGTAAATTACGTACAGCTTTATGTACCTGTGGCTTTTCACGCACAGGACAAGCATCGTGTACTGACAACTTCAAGCCTTTATAGTCAGGATACTGAAATGCATCCAATCCATCAAGTACTTCCCATAAAGAAATTGTTGATACACCTTCATATAAGCTCCTAAAACGTCTGTCACAACCAGCACATACATTGATAATCAATGAGCCTGCTTCAACTTGAGGATCATGGTGACAGCATATTTTATGTAATGTAACCTCCCCGTAATTTTCATTCAAAAACCTTAAAATTTTATTTTCTATTTCAGGCTTGTATATACTTAAACCGCAGCCTGGATTAAAATATATTTTTTTCATAACATATTCCCTCCTGTAAGGTTAAACTTTGTTAAGGCACCTTTTATTTACTCTTTAATTATAACAGGAAATAAATAAAAATTATTCCTGATTTTATATTTCTAATTTTTATAGCTAAAATATTAAACATAAAGAAAAAAGGCGTATTACCTTATTATTCCGCCTTTAAAGATAAAATGAATCAATGTATTGGTTTGTAATTATAAAAGCCACGTTCATCCTTGTCACCTTCTAAACTTACACTTTCATAAAACTCTGTAAGGGATACTGCATATATCAATGGTGTATATCTAATATTTAAATAGTTATTATAATCCATAACTTTAAACCCCTTAAAACTCGGAAGTACATTTGCCTCAATTAGCCATAGGTTTTTATTTCTATCAACTGCTACGTCTAATCCAAATTCAGCAAAATGTTCTCCCATTTGGTCCATGTGGTTGCAGAACTTTTTACAAAGGTTATCTAGCTGCTGCATTAATAGCTTTTGATTGGGCTCATCAGGAAATGCTTTAGTTAGGGCAACTGATAGTGGTAATGCATATCCCCCTCTTGAGATATTAGTTATAATAGAACCCTTTTTAGCAACCCTACATTCAATTCCTGTACATATCCACACTTTATTACTATCTTTTTGCATAACAACTCTAACATCAAAGCATGAGTCATCTATCATAGCCAGCTCAAGATGTTTTTGAACTAAATATTTCTCAAAAAAAGACCTATTTGACTTCAGAAAAATTTCTAAGGACTCATCGTCATCTAAATACTTTTCTACATATTCTATATTTCTATAATCTAAAACTTTATAGCCCCTTTGTTTTTCTTCTATTATGCAAATACCTCTCCCACGAGATAAATCTATTGGTTTAAGGATTACTTTTTTATATTCTTTTAAAAAATTCTTTATCACACTTTCATTTACTGACAGTTCCGTTGGTATAAGGTAATTACTTAAATATTTATTTTTTTTAACAAATTTATATAATTCATATTTTGTAAATCTTGTTGAATTAAACAGTCTCCCATCTGTAACATTAATAAGTTTTTCTATTAATCTTTCACTTACGTGAAAGTTTCTTCTATAAATAGCTGTAGGAAATGGAAATTTACCATACCTCCACTGTGATTTTTCATTGTCATAATAAAGCCCGTAAACTACATTGTTATCCCAATCCACGCTTTTACATGAAAATCCATAAATTAATCCTCCGAATTTACTGTATACTCCAAGCCTATCTGAATATTTTTTCATATAATACGGATTATACAAATGACTTCGATTTCCAAGCAGTAGCGCAATCACTGGACCTATTACAATATTACCTTTATCAAACACTAATTGGTAAGTTAATGACTCTACAATTAAAAGCTCATTTACCAGTTCTTTAGATATTTTTATAGTCATAGGATTATAAAAACTGTGAACATCAGTTACTGCTGCATCTCCCATTACTTGCACCTGTGCTAAAACTTTCTTTTTACCGAAGCAAACAAAAGCTGCTTCAGTAATGGTTTTTGCTATCGCTGTCGGCAAATAAATGATGTTGGACTCTAAATCTATCATATCAATCTTAATCCACATGCTTTAATCCTCCTGTAATTCAAAAACATAATGCTCTTAACGCTAAATTAAATTCCTTATGAAAAAGTTAATTGTAAAGAAACTAATTGAATAGCATTTTTATAAATATATTAGTAATTTATAGAAGTAATACGTATAATCTCCTTTTAAAGTATCATATTTTATTAGAAATCATAATATAACATATAGCCAAATATTTCTCTGCATTGCAGGAATAATTCTATGATAAGAGGGGATATAGAATTTATGATGCATAACTTAAATAATAAAAGGAAGATCGCTCTTGACAGGGCAAAGGAGTTAAGAAGTAAAATAGAAGATTATATTAATGTAAAAGATACTATTCCAAGGGGAACTTCGCCA
The DNA here is from genome assembly GCF_055391695.1 of Clostridium nitrophenolicum. Taxonomy (NCBI): domain Bacteria; kingdom Bacillati; phylum Bacillota; class Clostridia; order Eubacteriales; family Clostridiaceae; genus Clostridium; species Clostridium nitrophenolicum. Next base: position 1,553,569 of record NZ_AP042469.1, on the reverse strand, counting down.
TCACAGGAAGAAAAAATAATGCAAAAGAAGTTAAAAATACTTTTTCTTCTTAATGGTACCGAAGAAAACTGGAATGATTATAAATGGCAACTTAAGAATAGAATTTCTAATGTAAATCTATTAGCAAAAATTATTAAGCTAACGGATAAAGAAATAGAGAACATCTCAAAAGTGGGGCAAAAATTCAGATGGGCTATTTCTCCATACTATGCTTCTTTAATAGATGACGATGATGAATTTAATCCTGTAAAACTACAATCTGTTCCTACACTACTAGAGTTAAGGGCCGATGGAGTTGCTGATCCTATGGCGGAAGAATATACTAATCCTTCTGGTGCTATTACTAGGCGTTACCCTGACAGGCTAATTATTAACGTAACCAATGAATGCCCATCATACTGTAGGCACTGCCAAAGGAGAAGAAACATTGGAACCAAGGATAGACATCAATCAAAAACAGTATTAGAACAATCTATTAAATATATTAAAGAAAACCCGGAAATCAGAGACGTATTAATCACAGGAGGCGATTCATTAACATTATCTGATAATACTCTAGACTGGCTTTTAGGTGAAATACACTCAATTCCAACTGTAGAATATATTAGAATAGGAACTAGAGTACTAGTAACTATGCCTCAAAGAATTACAGAAAATCTTCTAAATATATTAAAAAAGTACCCTCCTATTTATATTAATACTCACTTTAATCATCCACTAGAAATAACAAAAGAATCAAAAGCTGCTTGTGAAAAGCTTGTTAATATAGGAATACCTCTAGGTAATCAAGCGGTGCTTTTAAATGGAATAAACAATGACAAATATGTAATGCGGCTTTTAAATCAAGAACTTCTAAAATGCAGAGTTAGACCTTATTATATATTCCATGCTAAACATGTCTTAGGTACTACACATTTTAACACTTCTGTTGACGACGGTATTGAAATAATGGAATATCTAAGAGGATATACTTCGGGTATGGCGATACCCGCATATATTGTAAATGCTCCAAATGGGAATGGAAAGACACCTATATTGCCTCAATATATTATTTCAAGAGGTAAGGATTATATAAAAATAAGGACTTGGGAAGGTAAAGTATTTGATTATCCAAATCATTTCACTGAAGACTTACAAAATCTATTAGAGAGAAATGCTGACTAAAATTAAATTCTAGGTTAATTACAAAACCCCTGTTACCTTATATGGTATCAGGGATTTTACTTAAACCTACTTCTATAGAGAAACTAACAGCCTAAAAACCACAAATATATTTTGCATACTCTAGAGGATTTTGAAATGCCCTTTTAATTGTATCTTTATCATAAGACAAATACATAGAATCCTTTCCAGGCTTTGCATTGCACTCAATAAACCATATATCTCCATTCTTATCTATAGCGAAATCTATTCCTAATTCTCCGAAGCTTCCATATGCCTCTTCAGTATATATATAGCTTTTTATCAGCATCTCATCAACTTTTATCTTTAACTCTGTAATATACTCTTCAGTGTAGTTATAATGCTTTGAAAAGAAATCATCGAACATATATACTGTAGAACCAGATTTAGTACTTGTTATTGGAGATCCTTTCTGCCCTAATCTTACTGGATGAGAATATACTCCTAATTCTCCATTACCATTTCGCTGAACCGTTGCCCTCATATCAATATTACGACCATCTAGTTCTATAACGTCTATTGCACTTTGGAGAATTATTTTCTTTTTCTTAAATATGGTTTCAATTTTATCCACTAGCTCTTCTAGAGACTTTAATTTATATTCTACTAATATTTCATGAAAGTAGCTTAAATGATAGCTTTTGTCTCCTGATTTTATTACACGAACTACTTCTCTACCATTACTTCCACAACAGCCTTTTATATAAATAGTTGATGATTTATCGAAAATCTCTATTAAATCATATGGCTCTCTGTATAAGGCTGTAAAAGGTATATAAGGTTTCATATCCTCATGTTGTACAAGATGCTTATAAACTTCCCATTTGTCAAAATAGTGTCTAGAATTTAATTTTTTCAAATTTTTATTTAAATTCAGTTGATTTCTGATATATTTTGACATAGCTTTTTGTTTTTTTGAAAAACCTCCCCCTCTATCATATAAAATTTCTAGCAAAGGGAATGACTTTTGAGCCCATATTTGTTTTTCCTCGTTATAATAAGTGCCCTTTATCCTTTGATTGATGAAATCTACATCATTTATTGAAAAGAAATATGGAATGAGGTTTGAATCTTTATTGGCTTTCCATAATTCAGTATGCCTAAAACTCGACTCTTGTTTAATCATTTTTTTTATAGCAAAGTTATTTACAAATATACCCATTACTGGACCTAAGCAGACTTTATTGTTTTTTATGACTAAATTAGTTATCATGCCTTGTGATAACCCAAGTGTCTTAGCTATATTACTTGAAATCTCCACCGTATTATCTGTAGCATTGGATTCATACTTAATACTTTCTTCAGCCATACCAACCTTTAACTTTGAAAATGGCTCCTTCAAACTATTAAATATTTCCTCCGGTAGAGTTATTACCCTATCGTCTTTTGAACTAACCTGAATGATTTTTATAATAACTGATATAGACTTTTGTCTCATACTCCTACTCTCCTCCAACTAAAAATTTAGCATACTGCAGTACATATAAAAACTGTGGTCTTATACCTTCTGTGTCTTCAAGTCCTGGTTCTGGATCTTTATCAGGTTTCGCATTGGCCTCTATAAACCACAGCTTTCCATCCTTATCTAAAGCCATATCCATTCCTATTTCTCCAAATGATCCAAATTCCTTTTCAATATAAGTTGCAATTTTTATTGTTATATTGACAATCTCATCATAGCTCGGAATATTTACATTTGGATTTTCCCTTTTTAAATTAGAATAAATATCTTCATAATTAGCTAGATATCCTCCATCAAAATAGTTTGTAATTGTTGCATTCTTGCTAGTAATTCTACATAAATTATATATTGCTTTCCACTTTCCACTTCCATCCTTAACAATCAGCACGCGCATATCCATGTTACGTCCTTCCTGTTTTATTAGTCTACATCCCTGCTGCACTATATAATGTTTCCTAGTTGTAAATTTGCTAACAAACTCCTGTAATTGTTCCATGTCTAATAACTTATCTTTTAGCCCATGTGAGTAGAAATTAATCTTGTATTTCTCTCCTATTTGTTCTATAGATAATACTTGACGGCCCATACTACCATAAGAGGCTTTTAGGAAAATGAATTTATATTCCTTTAACATATTAAGGATATCTTGAAAGCTTGTATATAAGATTGTTTTTGGTAGATAACCAATGATTTCTGAATACTTTGATAGATACTTGTAGCACTTCCATTTGCCTAAGGCATCTTCTGAGTTTATTAGATGAATTCGTGGATTATATCTAAATTGATCTCTTATATGACTTACTAAAAGTTTTTGATTAGTGTCAAACCTTGTACCTCTATCGTATACTACATCTGGCATAGGAAACCAACAATGCTTCCACATATTTAACCCTTTAATAAAAGTAAAACCTTTAATTTTATTTTCAACCCAATTTATATCCTCTATAGAAAAATAGTAAAGAAGACAATTGCCCTCTTCATTTGCCTGCATGTTTTTTTGACAACTTATTAGCGGATGCAGTTCTTCTATTAATTTTAAATGCCTAGTATTAATAAACACTCCAACTACCGGGCCAAGGTATATATCATTACCCTTTCTCCAGATATTTAAATTTGCATTATTATAAAGTAACAATTCATCAAATATAGGCATTGTAAAATACATGCAACTGCCCTTAATATCCTTTGGTCTTATATATGAAGATTTGTTAAGCTGACCCACATGAATGTTATACTTAACTTCTGTTGAGAGGCTTAAATCATCAAATATTTTTTTGCTCATTAAACACACTTCTGCTTTTGCTTCTAACTTTTTCACCAGGATTTTCATATCTTCCCCTCCAGTTTTAAGTTATATCTGGATTTGTTATATATATTTAGTTTTTCATCATTATATAATATTCCATAGAATACCTTATGTTACAATCTCTTCAGTTTAAAAAATAATAGTTAAAAGCATTTAAACATGATTGTCCCTGGATAAAACAAAATTGTCATTGTTTCACCCAGGGACTTAATATCCTAATCAATACTCAATTTTTCTATTGCTTGCTCCATTGTTGAAAGAAAGAATATATTCTTCCCCTTATTGCTCTCATAAATAAAATCTTTTAAACTTTTACTTTTATAAATCGAAAAGTCTCCCAAAATGGCAATTTTCATATAATAGTTAATGAATTTTTGCAAAACTTCTCCCGCAATACGAGTACTTAATTCAAAAAAATCTTCAGTAATAGCATCTTTATTTAAAATAACTCTATCACAACCGGTTTCATATCTGACAGTTGCTATAAAATCAACTGCGCTTTGAACATCGGTAATAATGACTTTTTCACTTTCTACATGTGCAATTTCTATACCATTTGCTTTTACAATGTTTGTTTTCATTTTATTTTATCCTTTCTTAACATATATGAATTTTTATTTCAATAATTATCGTTTCTTTATAAATTATTTGTTTCTACGAGAATTGAAATTGTGCTTAACATATTTTCAATAAATTTTACACTTCCCCATAGCATTATTCTCAATCTTTTTTCTTCTTTGTTATATTTCATATTAAGAGTTGATTTTTTCATTTCTGAATCTTTACAATTCATAACTGCTAAAAGCATATTAGATATTCTCATATACTCATCCATGTCTACTTCATTTATATCTACAACGGTAGATACATTTATTTTCGATTCCACAATTTCAACATTTTCACTTGTAGTTGAAAAACTAACACTTTGCTCTTCATTTATTTTTTTAGTATCAAATTTTTCATCGTTTTTTTCAAGGAAAAGGCTTAAATCATGTCCCGATATTCTCCATTGCTTTCCAACCTTATTTGCTACTAGTTTTCCCTCTGTTATAAATTTTCTAATTGTTTTATGGTGCATTCCTAACATTTCTGCAACTTGATCTATTGTATAAAATTTGTTTTCCATTACTAATCTCCTGTTTTTTTATTTTAATATATGCTAATCATAGCAATACATTTTGCCTTTGTCAATATTTTATTGCATTTCATTGTACTTTGTTGCTATTTATTGTGCTTAATCAACTTGATTTTGTATTTTTCACATTATATTTTATGGTAATAAAGCTATATTTATTTTAGAGTAATTTTAAAAACAAAAAAGAAGCAATCAAAGTGAATCAACATTACTCTAACTGCCTCTTTAAACAATAATCTCTTTTTATATATTATTTTCTTTTCCCTGGGGATTTTCCGAAGGTGCTTGCACCTAAGACTGCTGCTTTTTAATTTAGCCAAACCTTAGTAATAAACAAAATAACAACTGTTAGTATAACAAGTGCTGCTATAAAAATAGGGACAAAAACTTGGAATATAGCAATAATCATTGCAACTATATCTTTAAATCCAAATTTAGATGTTCTGTACAATTGGTTTTCATTATTATTTTCATTATTCTCCATAAAGACAATTCTCCTCTTATATTAGGTGACAGGCTACAAAATGACCGCTGCCTGCATCTTTATACTGCGGTACTTCATTCTTACACTGATCCTTAGCATAAGGGCATCTTGTATGAAACTTACATCCTGCAGGCGGTTTAGCTGGGCTAGGTATATCCCCTTTAAGGATAATTCTATTTCTTTTTAATGTAGGGTCTGGCACTGGTACTGCAGATAATAAAGCTTTTGTATATGGATGAAGTGGATTCTTAAAAAGTTCTTCTTTTTCTGCGAGTTCTACCAAGGAACCAAGATACATAACCCCTATTCTATGGCTTATATGTTGGACGACACTTAAATCGTGAGATATAAATAAATAAGAAAAACCTCTTTTTTGCTGCAAATCTGTAAGAAGATTTATTATTTGTGCTTGTATTGACACGTCAAGGGCTGATACTGGTTCGTCTGCCACAATAAACTCAGGATTAAAAATAAGAGACCTGGCAATTCCTATTCTCTGTCTTTGCCCTCCGGAAAATTCATGAGGATATCTTTTCATATGGTAAGATGCCAATCCACATATCTCTAGAGTTTCTAATACCTTATCCTTTACATCAGCTTTAGAACAAAGTTCATGGTCTAATAGAGCTTCTCCTACAATTTCCCCTACAGTCATTCTAGGATTTAATGAACTATAGGGATCTTGAAATATTATTTGCATTTTAGTTCTTAGTTTTCTCATTTCATTTTTATTTAATTTATATATATCTTTATCATTAAAGAATACATTGCCATTAGTTTTTTCTATTAATCTTAATAAGGCTCTTCCTGTAGTAGATTTTCCACAACCTGATTCTCCAACGAGACCTAAGGTTTCCCCCTCCTTAACCTCAAAGGACACATCATCTACCGCTTTAACATGACCAACTACCCTTTGGAATACACCTCCTGTTATAGGAAAGTATTTTTTAAGATGTTCAACTTTTACCATTGTTTTTTCCATCTATTCACCCTCCTTACAATTCCAACATGCAATCTTATGTCCAGGTTTTACTTCTATAAGTGTAGGTGAAACTTGTCTACATTTATCAGTAGCTTTACTACATCTTGGGTTAAAATAACATCCAGTTGGCATATCTAAAGGGTTCGGTACTTGACCAGGTATAGAATATAATCTATTTGTTTCTTTATTTATAATAGGCTTTGATTGAAGAAGTCCAATAGTATATGGATGCATTGGACTTTTATATAGCTCCAATACAGATGCTTCTTCTACAATTTTCCCTGCATACATAACCACTACATAATCTGCCATTTCAGCTACTACTCCAAGGTCATGAGTAATAAGCATTATAGATGTATTTAACTTTTCCTTAAGATCTCTCATAAGATCAAGTATTTGTGCTTGAATAGTAACATCTAATGCAGTAGTAGGCTCATCAGCTATAAGTAATTTTGGATTGCAAGAAATCGCCATAGCTATCATAACTCTTTGTCTCATTCCACCACTTAACTCATGGGGATAGGCATCTACTATTTCATCTGCTCTCGGTATCCCTACTAACTTAAGAGCTTCAATAGTTTGCTTTCTAGCTTCTTTTTCCTCTACATTTCTATGAAGCATTATAGCTTCGCCTATTTGCTCACCTGCAGTGAAAACAGGATTTAAGGAGGTCATTGGTTCTTGGAATATTACGGATATTTGATTGCCTCTCATTTTCATCATTTCTGCATCTGTATATTTTAAAATATCTTTTCCTTCAAAAATAATTTCTCCACCTACAATTTCTCCTGGTGGATTAGGAATCAACCTCATAATTGACATTGATGTAATACTTTTACCACATCCAGATTCACCAACTACAGCTAAAGTTTCCCCTTCTTTTATTTTAAAACTAATATCATCTACAGATTTTATTAGTCCATCCTCAGTGTTAAAATAAGTTTTCAAATTTTTAACTTCCAATAAATCTTTTGCCACTTTGAATACCTCCTACTTCTTTAGCTTTGGATCTATAGCATCCCTTAAGCCGTCTCCCAAAAGGTTTATTGCAATAACCGTTAAAAGTATACACACTCCAGGAGGAATCCAGTTCCATGGCTCAAATTGAAGTGTATACATGTTTTGAACTGATTGAATTAGAGTTCCCCAAGATGGTGTAGGCGGTGTTACTCCAAGCCCTAAAAAGCTTAAGGTAGATTCTGTAAGAATAGCTCCTCCTATGCCTAAAGTAGCTGTAACTATAATAGAAGCAAAGGTGTTTGGCAGTAAATGTCTAAATATTCTTCTTCTATTTTTTAATCCTAGTGCTTCTGCTGCCTGCATAAATTCTTGTTCCCTTAAGGATAGAATTTGTCCTCTAACTAAACGGCAGAGTCCCGGCCAGCTTAAAACACCTATAATAAACATAACTACAAACATTTTATTTTCAGGTCTTACCTTTAAATCTAACATAAGTGCTCCAAGAGCCATTAACATAGGTAAAAATGGAACACATAAACATATATCAACTATTCTCATTATTATAGAATCCACTAATCCTCCATAAAAACCTGCTATTGCTCCCAGAATACTTCCTAAAACTATTTCAACTATTACAGCAAAAATTCCAACGGCAAGAGAGATTCTGCCTGCATACATAAGCCTTGTAAAGGTATCTCTTCCTACATCATCTGTGCCAAGCCAATGATGTATTGAAGGAGGTGTAGATATATTAGTTAAATCTACAGAATCCATTTTATAAGGTGATATATAAGGTCCTACTCCAGCAAATAATATCATAAATATCAATATACCTAACCCTATGATTGCCAACTTATTTTTCTTTAATCTATTCCAAATAACTCTCCCCGGACTTAATATTTTTTCTTCTTTAGGTTTGCCTGTATCAATTTTAACTTTAACTTCCATTACACACCCTCCTACTTTAGCCTAATTCTTGGATCAACTACTGCATACGCTACATCCGCAATCAAGTTTCCGAGTAGGGTTAAAATTGCAAGCAACATAGTAATCGCCATAAGTAATGGATAATCTCTGGCATTTGTAGCTATAACCTGCACAGGACCTATTCCTGGCCAGCTAAATATTTGCTCTGTAACTATAGCTCCTGAAAAAAGTCCAGGTATCCAAAATCCTAAAAGAGTTATTACAGGAATCAGAGCATTCTTCAGGGCATGTCTATATATTACAACCTTTTCTTTTAGTCCCTTTGCTCTAGCAGTTCTAATATAATCTTGTCTTATAACCTCTAGCATACTAGAACGCATATACCTCATTATACCTGCTACGCTGGCAAAGGTTAGTACAATAAAAGGCAAAAACATGTGATACATACAATCTAAAAGTTTTGGTATCCCAGTAGCTGTACTTCCAGGCGAATACATGCCTGATACTGGAAAGATGCTTGAATCTACTGCAAACCATTTAATTAATAGTAATCCAAAGAAAAAAGTTGGTATAGATGTACCTATAAGAGCAAATATAGTAAAAAATGAATCAAAGAAGGAATATTGTTTTGTTGCAGATATGACTCCTATTGGAATTGCAATTAATATACTGGCTATTGAAGAAGCTAATGCTAAATAAAAAGAATTCCATATAAAATTACTCATAACTTTTGATACAGGCTGTTTATAAAAATAAGATTCACCTAAGTCCCCATGAATTACTCCTTTTACCCAATAACCGTATTGCACAATTTTAGGTTCATCTAAATGCATTTTATGCCTAAGCTCTGCTCTTTGCTCAGCGGTTGCACGTGGATTAATTGAAGTTACTGCATCTCCAGGAGCCATTGCAAGTACGAAAAATACAAGCAAGGATATGCCTATAAGCACTGGTATCATTTGAAGTAATCTTCTAATTATATATTGTCTCATCTTTTTCCTCCTCATTTTATATTTTCACTTAACAGTTGTATATAATAATAGATAACCTCAACTAAAAAACAGGTTATCCTAAATTTCAAATTTTTAGTTATGCCCAGAAATTTTCTGAGCATAACTAAATTTATTTTGTAATTATTTTAATTCTACCTTGTACATATCATATGTCCAGTCTCTAAATGGTGATATCTTCATGCCTTGGACTCTTGCGCTTACTGCCCAAAGGTTTTTGTTTTGATCTAAGAATATATATGGACACTCTTCATTTATAAGTTTAGCCCATTTATGATAGATTTCTTTTCTCTTTGCCTTATCAGTTTCTTTTAATCCATCCTCTAAAAGTTTATCACTGTCAGCATTATGGAAGGCCATATTATTTGAACCACCAGGTACGTCCTGTGAACTGTGGAATATTTGTGTAGAATCTGGATCTACTGTAAGATTCCATGCCATATTATAAATTTCATACTCTCTCTTATCTGCCTTATCAAGTAAAGTATTAAAATCCATAGATTGAGGAATTACTTCTACGCCAATCTTTTTCCAGCTGTCCTTTGTTATTGATATTAGTGCATCTTCATATTTACTACCTGTGTAAGTTAACCAGTTTATTGTAAATTTCTTTCCGTCTTTATATCTATAGCCATCGGAACTATTTAGTTTCCATCCTGCTTCATCCAGCATTTTTCCTGCCTTATCTGGATCATATTTATATTGATTTACATCATCATTATATGCCCATTGTGCTGGTGAATATGGTTGATTACATACTTCTGCATAGCCTTTATAATAGGAGTCAACAAAGCCTTGTCTATTCAAACCATAGGTCAAAGCTTGACGAACTTTCTTGTCCTGGAATCTTGGGTCTTTTAAATTAAATGCCATATATCCATAACCATTGTCTGGGAAGAACTGTTTAGTTATAAATTCTGCTTTGTCTAACATAGCAATGTTTTCAGGTTTTGCTGGAATTAGATTTACATCAACGCCTCCTGTAGTTATTTCCTGAATCATGGTAGAGGCATCTGTTTTCTTCATTATCAAATTTTTTATTTTTGGAGCACCTTTCCAGTAGGAAGAATTACTTTCAAAATCTATTTCTTGTCCTGGTTTAAACTGTTTCATAACATAAGGACCAGAACCCATTGGTTTTTGATCTAAATCTTTAAGTTTTTGGAAATTTCCTTTTTCAAAACCATAATATTTTTTTGAAAGTATGTTCATTTGACCTAAATTCCAAATAGCATCAGCTTTTGGACCAATCAATGTAACTTCTATAGTATAAGGATCAATTACTTTAATTCCTTCTACTGTTTTAGCATCACCTTTATTGTACTCTTTGTAACCTTTTATATGATATGCATAATTAGATATTTGTCCATCATATTTAGGATCACATAAAGCGGTATAAGTAAATGCCACATCCTCTGCTGTTAAAGGTGTACCATCACTAAATTTTACATCTTTTCTTAAATGAAAGGTGTATTTTGTTCCATCCGGTGATATCTCCCATTTTTCAGCTACAGATGGCACTGGATTCCCATCTTCATCGTTTGATACTAAAGTATCAAATACAAGTTCATAGGCCCATTGATCATAGACAGATTGAGCTGTTAAGGCATTAATGTTTCCCTTTGGTGCATCATTAGAGCCTACAATTAAGGTATCTTTCCTATTCTTAGCAGCTTCTGGTACCTTTGATGGGTCTTTTGCTTGTACAATTTCAGTTGTAGTCTTTTTTAAGTCTTGTTTTTCAACAGGTTTTGTTGCTGTGTTAGTGCCTCCACAACCAGTTATCCCAATTGATAACGTCATTAGCAAAGACATTACAGCAAGAATTTTTTTTCTTTTCATTGCTATCCCCCTCTAAATAATTTATTGCAGATATTAAAAACAGATTGACAACTGTTTTTAATATCTATCTTTTTTTAATATTTTGTGGGTATATTCAATTAATTCATCATATGTAATTTTATGATATTTTTGTTATTTTAACACTTTTGCAATTTATTGTAAAATCTTCCCATTTACGTCTTGGCAATAAAACTAACTAATATTTTCCAGTTAATTAGTCATATGTTAATTTGTATTTTCATTGTGTTAAATTTTATTCTAAATTATATAATTTTTCATACTTATTTCACAATTCAGATATGCATATATTGATGTTTAATCTTTAACAGACTAATATCCTCTAGTAAGTAAATTGCTAACATAATAACTGTAACCATCATATAATACTCTTATGAAAGATATTTAAAGGAAGAAATTAAATGAGCAGATTAAACCCTGAAAAACTTTCAGTGGAATTTAGAAAAAGAGTTACTACTACAGAACCTATTATCCCCAGACGCTATACACTTAATCATTCGGATATAGCTGCAGAATTTTTCTTAACTATTGGATTAACATATGCCTATAATAAAACTAATGCTATGAGAGATGAAGTGGTTGGTGAATGGATTAAGATTGGAGATCAATACTTTTTTTACCTGTATTTATATGTAGATGGACAATTTGCCCCAGGAGTAACAACTATACGAAATTACATTTTTAGACGTGAACTGCCACTTGCCTTGGAAGCTATCAGATATGGCGATAAAAAATTTTTTAGTGCACATCCCGAATTAAATGATGCTCCAATAATAGTCCACTTCATGTCAACAAATCCGCAATTTAATAGAATAGAAAATTGGGGAACTTTTTCACACTATTATATTAGACATAAGCTATAAAGGTTATGATTATGTATCTCAATTAAAGGCCCTCCAGTGTAGTTAACTACATTGAGGGCCTAAAAGTATTAATATTGCTGTATTGCACTATCTAAATTTTAGTAATTTCTGATAATACTAATAACAAATAAAGTTTTTAATTTCTTTTAAGTCCACCCCAAAGTATACCCATCTTCCTCCTATATATCTCCAACCAGAAGCTGATGTTCTTCCTACATATACAAGATATGCCCAGAAGGATTGACCATTGTTTAGCCATATATATGAAAATCTATATACGCAAGGTGCTATTGCTCCGGAATCCACTGCCATCAAACTTACCTCTGGTACATCTGATAGTTGAGGAGTAAAACTAGGTGGCGGTGTTGTTGGTGGACCTTGCTGCTGTCTATAAAATCCTTCTAACTCTTGTCTGTAAAAAGTATTAAATGGACATTGAAATTGATGTCTAACACTATATGGGCAGTAATGTATTATATTAGGGCATGAATCACTTTTATCATTATTTCTATAGTTACTCATTAAGTAACCTCCTTAATTTTTAGTCCCTTTATCATAATATTTCAAATAAAATAAAATGTTACATGCCCTTTATAAAAATATTATTTCTTTTTATTTTAATTTACATCTTATTTTTTTTATTATTATATCATCAGAAATACTAAATATATTATCTATAAGCTCAGTTCTGAAACTTCCAGTCCCCTTAACATGCTGAGAAAGTTCACCACATATTCCCATAAGAGCTATTGCAAGAACAGTGCTCTCCAGTATACTTCCAGAAGAAATATAGCTTGCTATAAGGGCGGTAAGCATACATCCTGTTCCTGTTACCATTGAAAGCATTTCACAACCATTTGTTATTAAATACGTATTAGTACCGTTTGTTATTATATCTACCACTCCTGTTACTGCAATAACAGAGCCCGTTTGCAGCGACAATGTCTTTAGCATTTCTATATTTTCATCAAAATTTTGCTCTGTTACAACATCACATGCTCCAACATCAATTCCTTTTGCATTGCTTTTTATACCACAGATTGCTTTTATTTCAGACATATTACCCTTAATAACACTTGGACGACACTCTGAAATAAATTTCTTTGCATAATCTAGGCGAAGCTTACTGCAGCCCACACCTACAAGGTCAATTACTTGTGGAATTTTATTTTCAAAAGCTGTTTTACCTGAAATCAACATAGATTCCATTCTGATATCCGTTATATTTCCAAGGTTAACCCCAAGAGACTTAGAAACGAAGGTAATTTCAGCAACCTCTAAAGGATGTTCAGCCATGATAGGTTTTGCACCTACAGCAAGCATCATATTTGCGCAATCATTTATTGAAATTGGATTTGTGATGCAGTGAATAAGAGGTTTATTTGATTTAACACTCTGTCTTATTTGCAATAGGTTGTCTATTGTTACTTCTTGGTTTATCATAAACTTTCGCCCCCAAACGTCTCTGAATTTTTGCAAGCATCCCTGTTCTGCTTAATGCTCCCAAGAAAACAAATGCAATTGTTCCTCCAATAAGTGTGGCCATAATAAATGAAGGAACATAAAACATCCATGTAAGCCCTGTTCTGCCCCAAATAAGTGTCATGACAGGATATGAAACTATAGCTCCTATAATGCCAGTTCCTATAACCTCACCTATAGCCGCAAAAATCAAATTACCTTTAGATGCTCTATATAAAATTCCAGACAAAGCGGCTCCAAAAACTGCACCAGTTAAAGCCAGTGGTGGAATTCCCATGAGAGCCATTCTTATTACACCAATCAATGTAGCACAAAGCAGTGAATACCAAGGTCCAAGAATAACAGAACATACTATGTTAATAAAATGCGCCATAGGACACATTCCTTCAACACGAAGAATCGGTGAAATTACAACTCCCATTGCTACCATCATTGCCAGCATAAGTTTTTTTAATAGTTTTGAGTTTCTTTCCATAATAAAAACCTCCCTAATAATATTTATTTTCCAAAATGTCATACAGGAAATAAATACCACTAACAAGGCATAGTTTTAGCGTAACTAAATAGCAATTTCCTATATGACATAGGTCATACCGGTCGGTCGAAGCTCAAAAGCTTCCTCTCACCTTGAAACACAAGTTCCCTCGCTATTTAGTTGTACTTTGCCATAAAGCGCAGGGTGCTCCCCCTCCGCTTATCAAAGATATACTCCTTGAAGCATAATAAAAAAATGGAATACACCGAGTAAGGCATATCCCATTTATACTCATAAAAATATAAGCAAATAGTATAACTAAAATATTTCCTTACGTCGGCATTATCCGAATCAAGTTATGGGTCGAAGTATAAACTTCCTCTCAGCCTGCAGTGCAAGCTCCCCTTTTCAGGAAAATTATATCATATGTTTTTGTTAAATTCAACATAACCTGCAAATACCATAGTTATGTTCCTTTGTACTTACAAAAATAGAGTTTTCTTTACAAAGTAACAACTTTATATTATAATTAAGTTGTTAGATTCAAATTTATGGTATATAACCTATACAAAAATTCATTTATAGATATCAAAAGAACACTTCTTCTGTCAGTGAAGCGATAAAATCTAATCTATAAGCAATAAACAATCTTTTAGTCATAAGTAAAAGAATGACTATATGAATCTATTAATCCTTAAAAAGTTGTAAGAATTCGAGTAAAATATAAATTTCATGACAAAAATTCGATTGAAATTTTCACTAAATTAAGATGGAGGTATAAAAATATGAAATTAGGTCTTATCATTCCAAGCTTTCCCGGTGAAAGACGGGTAGCTTTATTGCCTGAACATGTAGATAACTTTAATAACGAACTTATAGTAGAACATAATTTTGGAATGAGCTTAGGCATAAGCGATGAAGATTATGAAGCAGTAGGCTGTAAGATCGGATCTCGAGAAGAAATCTTTTTAAATTGTGATGCGATATTTTCTCTAAAACTCATTGGTGAACAAGATTATAAATACTTAAGGAAAAACCATATGATCATTGGCTGGACCCATCCATTTGGATCCGGAAAAAAATTCATGGAAGAACAAGCTAATATTAAAGATTTAATTATAGTTGATTTAGACAACATACATCCTACTGTTTATTACAAAAATACAGCTAAAAGAATAGACTGGATTCCACCAAACTTTGTAAAGGATAACAGTTTTATCGCTGGTTATTCTTCTACTCTACACGCTTTACTTAATTTTGGTGATATTCCTGATAACAATACAAACATTGCTATACTAGGATCAGGGAATGTATCTCAAGGAGCATTTTGTGCTATTTCTAAATTTAGCAATAATATTACGCTATTTTACAGAAAAACTATGGATCAATTTATAAGTTCTTCTCATAAGTTTGATATTATAATAAACGGCATCGAGTTAGATAAAGCTGGTTTACACATATTAACTCTAGACCAACAAAAAAAATTAAAGAAAAATTGTTTAATAATTGATGCTTCTGCAAATGCAGGTAAAGCAATCGAAGGAAGTGTAAACACTTCAATAGATGACCCAATATATAAAAAGAATGACGTTTACTACTATGTAGTAAATAATTCACCTTCAATTTTATTTAGGCAGGTCAGTTCAAAAATAAGTAAAGCTTTTAGCGAAAATGTTTATAAAGAAGACGTTAAAATATTTAAAGACTTAGTAATGAAATAAAATACCTAACAAAATAGAAACCAGAGTACCTATAACACTAATTTAGTACTCTGGTTTCTATTCTTTTACAAACTTATTTTTTGTCTATTACTTGGTGATATTCTCCCAATAGATTTTGAATTTCCACCTCTGTCAAGAGTCGATACTGACCTTTTTCCAATGATTCATCTAACATCAATCCGCCAATGGAAACCCTCTTTAAATACACCACATAACAGCCTACTGCCTTTAACATACGCTTCACTTGGTGCTTGCGCCCCTCTGAAATAGTAAGATATCCAGAAACAACGGGCTGGTCATAATGGTTTGAATCTATATTGTATAAATTCTCAATAGGCATTTCATGTTTAAACTCTTTATACATTCCACATTTTTGCACTTCTATTTTTGCAGGTTTCGTTAGTATTTCACCTTTTCCGATGTAAATTCCTTGTTCTAATTGCTTCCTATCTTCCTCTTCTAAAGAACCCAAAGCCCAGAAAAAATAAGTTTTTTCAACATGCTTTTCTGGGTACATTAATTGATGTTCAAATTCACCATCGTTGGTAAGTAACAATAATCCTTCTGTATCTTTGTCTAATCTTCCAACATGAAATACTCCATCCATGTTAACATCATCAAAAAAATCAAATACTGTTCTATTAACTGTATCCTTTCTTGCAGTAATACAGCCAGCAGGTTTATTAAACATATAATATACTTTTCCAGTATAAGCAACTACTTTACCAAGATACTCAATAACATCAGAACTCTCTTTAATTTCTATTGCAGGTTCTGTTATCACGTCTCCATTTACCTTCACCATACCTTCTTTGATATAAGTCCTAACCATTTTCCTTCTTCCAATGGATGATTCTGCTAAAAATTTATCTAATCTCATATTTTATTACTTCTCTTTCTTCGAAAAATCAATGAATCTTGTCTAATTTTATTCTTTATTATAAATCAATTCAAGAGTTTTTTCGACTCCATATAAGAGAGCCATTAAGAGAATAAAAGATTTTACTGAAAGGTTAAGATTTGAGGATTAATGAAGTGAATGGATAATCAAGCTAAACTCAAAAGAGGGCCTATTAATAGGTCCCCTTTTAAGTTTAGTAGCTTATATGAACTTATTTTACATCCTTTTTATGCCCTAAACTTCCATTCCAGTTTTGCATCTTAGTTTTTAAGTTAGCTTTCATAGTATTGGCTTTATCTTGTGTAAATTTGCCCTTGCTAACCATCTGATCTATATTTTGTGATTGAGCATCAATAATCATAGATCTAAGCTGATCTGCTGTAACACCTTTTTGACTAGCTAGATCAAAAGCTGTCTTTCCAGATTTCGCAGCACCTTGTATTTGTTCTTTTGTAAATCCTAATTTACTTTCTAACACTGAGTAGATTGGGTTAGAACGTCCTTCTTTATGTTCTTCCTGCTTTAAACTTCCGTTCCAGTTTTGCATTTTAGTTTTTAAATTAGCTTTCATAGTATTAGCTTTATCTTGTGTAAGCTTACCCTTGCTAACCATCTGATCTATATTTTGTGATTGAGCATCAACAATCATAGATCTAAGCTGATCTGCTGTAACACCTTTTTGACTTGCTAAATCAAAGGCTGTCTTTCCAGACTTTGCAGCATCTTGTATTTGTGCCTTTGTAAATCCTAATTTATTTTCTAATATTGAGTAGATTGGGTTAGAACGTCCTTCTTTATGTTCTTCCTGCTTTAAACTTCCATTCCAGTTTTGCATTTTAGTTTTTAAGTTAGCTTTCATAGTATTAGCTTTATCTTGTGTAAGCTTACCCTTGCTAACCATCTGATCTATATTTTGTGATTGAGCATCAACAATCATAGATCTAAGCTGGTCTGCAGTAACACCTTTTTGGCTTGCTAAATCAAAGGCTGTCTTTCCAGATTTTGCAGCCTCTTGTATTTGTGCTTTTGTAAATCCTAATTTACTTTCTAATATTGAGTAGATTGGGTTAGCACCATCTTTTTTATTCTTGATCTTATGTTCTATCTTAGTTGAATTATTAGCTGTTGTATTATTAGATGGCGCAGCTGCGTGAACTGTAACAAATCCTGAACCTAATGATACTACAAGAGCTAAAGCTGCCATTACTTTGAAATTTCTTTTTACCATTTTAATAACCTCCAAAATTTAAATTGAACTTTAATGTTTGATGGAATTTAATAAATTTATATATATATATCATATCCATGGTTTGTGACAGCTTAGTGACAACTTTATAGATACATTATTAATATATTGTAACTAGACAAGTTATATGTAAAAAATTATAGTTACTTAAAAGCTACTGATATAAATTATTTAAAAATTGAGGGATTTGTTTTTAGAACTTTTGATGACTTAAGTGAAGCAGAAGAGAATGAAATGCTGAACAGTCCTACATTCTTTTAACTAAGAACGTAGGACTTGTTAATTTTAAATCTAAATACTGAAAACAGCTTGATGACAATATACTACTTTATTATATAAAACTCTTTAAGCTAATACAGGTGTCATGCCATTGTTATTTTCTAGACTATTCTTATCTTTTCCATACTCATTACGTGCGTTTTGTATAGTTTCATTAATTTCATCATATCCATCTTTAACTATGTTCTTTATATTAGCTGAAGCATTTTTTATGTTATCAAATACAATTTTGCTTGCATCTTTAACTTCAGTTATAACTGTTTTTGCTGTATCAATTACATTCTTGCTAACTGATACAACTGCCTTCTTAACTTCTTGAATTAAAGACAGTGAAGTTTCAATATTATTCTTTATGTCATTGTAATTCTTCTTAATTTCATCATATCCTTTTGAAACTGTATTTCCTATTTCTTTTATTGGTTCTTTTATGGATTCTATTCCATCTTTAGCTATTCCACCAGTTTGAACTACTTTATTTATAATGCCTTCATTTGGATTGTTCCACTCAGCCTTAATTTCATTCACTGATGTTCCAATTTTTCCTACTGATTCCTGAACATCGTTCTTTACTGAAACAGCTGTCTTTACTGTTGTATCTATTAGAGATGTTGCTGAATTCTTAACATCTTCAGCTGCTTTTTTCAAATCGGCGGCAGTAGTTTTTACTTGCTTAAAGGTACTAGCTATTTGTGATGCAGTGTCTTTTACTTTTTTAGATACTGACTCTGACACGTCTTTTATAGTTGTTGCTACAACCTTGGCAGTATCAACAACAACACTTGAAACCGCCTTTACTGTTTTAATAACACTTTCACCTACAGAAACTGCTGTCTTAACAAATCTTGAAGCCTCATTAGCTACAAAAGAAAATTTATCAGCTACTGATTTAAAAAATCCTCCTATAGAACTCTTAGTTGTCTCTCTTTCTTTAGATGCAACCTCTGAAGAATCTCCCACAGCATTAACAATTGAAGATTCATATCTGTCTTTAGCTTCTTTCATGTTAGCAATTTGTATATCTGAACTTGTATTGGCATTTTCCACTATTTTACCTTTGTTCTTATTATCATTGCTATTGTTGATAATATTTGAATTCAAGTTGACATTGCTAGTTATTTTCATAACCTTTCACATCCTTTTCTTTTTTATTTTTTAAATAATATATAATCACTGATAAGTGCTTATATCCTGCAAAGTTAAATTCATAAACTAGTATCTTATTCCTCCTTGCGGCGAATATACTGAGTTTTGGGCTAATTTAAATTGATCTTCTAATATGAATTCACCATCTATAAAAAATTTCATTGTCCAATTTCCAAAAATATATCTACGGGTATTATCTGTTAAATCCATCCAAAACCATAACATTATTGGCTCTTCATGATTTGGTGGCGTAAATAAATTATTCTCAGTTACTTGGAACAACTCTCCTACAGGTGTATACCATGCTGTTGTTACAGTATGTAATCCTGTTACATTGGTAAATTGAAATCTTGTTACTATTTTTTTATCTAAAGTCATATTAAAAACTTTTTTATTCACGATGTTTTCTTGCTCACTTACTGCAGAGCCTATATTGTATTTTTCTATATGTGTTGTATATTGGGTATTATTGTACATCCTCTGGTCATTTTCATTAATCTTAACTATAGACCAAAGCTCTTCATTATCATCTGGAAAATATATATTTGCAGTTGGATCATTAAGCTTTAATTCCCCATTAATAAGAAATTTATATGGATGCTCACCTGTTTGCAAATCACATTTAAATGTCCATTTATTATTCTCTTTAATCATAGTCGCTTTGCTAGGATCATAACCATTAAACTTTCCTATTACAGATATGGTCTTAATTGGTAGGCAATTACTTTCTTCATATTGAAAATTTACTTCCATAATAAAACACCTCCTATATGTTATCACGTGATGCAGTTATTTTGAGAATATTCTATCTATTATTTATATCGTTAAAATTATATCAAACTTTAGCTTTTTATATATAATTACCAATTCTCATTACTCTTCACCGCTTTAAAATTTATTAATATGTTTAATTTATCGTAATAAAATGTATTTTCTTAATATTAATTGGTTTATATGTAAATAATGACCATATATATTTTTGAAAGTTTTAAGTAATGATAGGTTATTAAAGTTATCCTAACACTTAACAATTCTAAGAGTTCTTTTATCCGATGACTTAGATAGAAAACAGCAGCTTAAGGGTTAAACAATAAGCTGCTGTTTTATAGATATTCAACTTCGGTGCTTGACTTAGTATCGGTATTCATAGGATAAGTCAATTATCGAAGTTGCATATTTATATATTGTGTTACTAAAGGATCTGTTAGTTAGACGAACCCTTTTGAATATTCTTTAATGTTAAAACGAGAGCATCTACATATTTTTCAACATCAGCATCGGTGGATTTATCGTTTCCAAGCTCAATAAATGCTGATTTGCTAGATAAATCTTGATTGAAATAGGACGACCCTTTGTCATAAAATACCGTATATGTTTCAATTTGCTTTGAGCTTTTAATATTTGCTGAAAGAAGGTCAGCAAATTTTTGGTTAGTTTCATAATGTGGACTGCTTTTAGCAAGTACAAATAGTATCTTATCATTATACTTATCACCTGCATCTCGATGTATATCTAAAAGAATTGTATTTGAATAATTTTTTACATTCTTTGTTATTAAGTCTCGTGTACTCTGATATGATTTTATATATTCTTTGGGTACTGGACAGGGGATAAACCGGCTTTTGATACCTTCCTTAACCAGTTTATCATTGATTAAAGCAGCTACATCTGTTACCTTTATACCAGATAGGTAAGCTTCATCAGGATGGCTATTGTAAATTACTATATCTGCTGAAAAGGGTTCTAAAGGCTTTGTGTTATCCTTTGGTAATGCTTTTATACTAGCTAATAAGTTCCCATCAGATGTGTTATTAACTGTACTTTTATTAGCTTCTGCTGATGCTTCTACTTGTGATGCTGCAGCTTTAGAACTATTTTTATATGAGTTTATGTTTACTGCAATGCCTAATCCCCCTATAATAATGATAATTATAACTCCTAATAATACACTCTTAATATTTATTTTCTTATACTTTGAAATCATAATAATCCTCCTCTTTATTTCCGAACTATTCATAACCATTGAAGTAGTACCGATAAGTCTCCTGCTATTTCCACCTAGCTCTAGTACTCTTATTATTGCATTTCCATATTGAAGGTTTTCACCTTCACTTAAACGTGAAATTACTTGACCATCACAGGAAAATTCACAGTCCTGTTTCATCTTATGAAAGCCATACAATAAGATTGGATTGAACCAGTAGATCACAGACAATGAAGTTATAACCCAATTTAAAATTATATCTTTGTTTTTCAAGTGAGATAGCTCGTGCATTATGATATACTTAAATTCTTCATCAGAAACATTATCTGCTATACTGACTGGGATTAATATCTTCGGTTTAATGAATCCACATAAAGAGGGAGTGCTTATTTTAGGAGAATATAATATTTCTAACTTAGTTGTTATGTTCATAGAATTCATGCAATTATATAGAATTTCTTTATGGGTGCTGTCTATATCTTTTATAGAAGCTCTAATAATTTCTCTAAGTCTTTTATGTCCTGCAGCTATTATTCCTATCAACAATACAACTCCAAATATCCATACAAAACATAATGCGTTCTCAATATTAACTTTGTTTTTTGAAGGTATGTTGATAGCTTTGCTAATTACATTTTGGTTTGAGGGCTGAAAAGTACTTATTGATACTAAAGTATCCAAATCAGTATTTTCAAGTTGTTGTGGCGATTTGATTTGTGTATCATTTACAGTATTCTGTAGATTAAATTTTTCATACATATTAGAAAGATTTAATGAGGTTTTTGGACCAAAGGGAACTATTAGTTTTATCAATAATATGATCCATATATAATAATGAAAGGTACAATTTAACTTATTTTTGAATATCCCTTTGATAATTAATATCATCAGTACAATTAGGCTGCCAATTAAAGATGAAAGTACAATGGTCTCGAAAATATTTATAAAATCCATATACATCAACCTTTCTTTTTATTTGATTGGTTTAATATGCTTTTTAGTTCTTCTATATCCCTTTCAGATATTTCTTTTGATTCAACAAAGGTCAATAACATAGATTTCATAGAGCCATTGAATACCCTATCTAGAAAGGATTGGCTTTCTAATTTTATACATTCATCTTCTGATATCAAAGGAAAATAAAAATATTCATTACCTGATTTATTAAATCCAATTACTTTTTTATTTAATAATCTGTTTATTAAACTTTTAACTGTAGCTGGTTTCCATTCACATTTATTCTTTAGTGCCTGTATAATGCTCACTGCTGTAATTTGGGGATTGTTCCATATTATTTTCATTACTTCCCATTCAGCATTTGATATCTTAGGAATTTTACACATTATTACCCTCCTCCGATTACAATTGTAATTTATAATTTAAGTTTACAACTGTAATCGGAAATAGTCAATATAATTTTTGTATTATTTTTACAATTTAGTTAATAAATTTCAAAAAACTTGCCCCTGAGATTGCTATTGGCAAATTCAATAGTATCAAAAATATATGCAAAAAACAGTTAAAATGAATGAGCATCATTTTAACTGTTTATAAATACCTCCATTTAATAATCTTATAATAATAAAAATAATTAAGCATCCTATAACCGTAACAACAGCATAAACTCCTAAGGCAATATTATTGGGATGACTAAGTAATGCATAACTACTTTTATTATTATCAACAATCTTTCTGCCTTGAAGATTATTGTAATAATCAGGAATCCTTGAAACACCCTCTACCTTCTCAAAGGACTTAAGATATTCTGCAATTGCTGTCCATTCCTTTACTTCATTATTATGACCACTAACATTATCATTAATAATATGAGCTTCAAAATCAGTGATAGGCTTACCATCTTTAGTTTTAGGAACAATTTTTAATAATCCAAAAGACTTTTGTCCTACAACTGAAAGCATCTGAGCAGAATATAAACCTGCTACAACACGATATAATTTTTTGTCATCTATTTTCTCATATGTACCATCTGATTTTTGTAGTACGGCATTTGTAACTCTATTAAAAATCATTTTATTAGGATTAAATGTATAGCTAATACCTGACATATAGAGTTGTGCACCGCTCATTATTGGTGAAATAGATGCATCTACCTCACAGACTGTCTTTAATTCTTTGCCAGTTAGATAAGCGGAAGTTAAAGGATAACCTGCAATGCCATCCTTACCTATTCCTAAAGAACTTACAGCAAAAACATCCGCTACAGTAATGTCACCTTTTACAAATGACTCTCGTATTGTACCTGATGGCACAATAGCAACATCAACTGGATCATAATTTAAACCTTCTGCTTTCCGTACAGCATACCTATAAGCATCACTAATAAGGTTTCCCAAAGGTTCTTCTCCATGTTTACTGCCTATTTCTGATAAAGCTGTAAAATTAAAATCCGTTTTTGCCAGCACTTCATCAAATTTCAATCCAAAATTATTTAAATACTCTTCCTGTACTAAACTTTTAAAACCTCTTATTTTATTGGAAATATTAGTATCCTCTACTAGACTTGAATCTATTTGCTTAAGATTATAACTATCAAGTTTCCAGTGTTTTTTTTCATTTTGTGAAATTTTCATAACACCTAAATTTTCAGCATATTCTCCACATGAAGCAATTATAGTGTTTCCAACCACAATAGGCTCTGTTAATTTTGAGTGAGTATGTCCACTTATTATAACATCAATTTCTGGAACCTTTTTTGCTAATATTTCATCTTCAGATTTTGATTTATCTTTGTCTATACCAGAATGTGATAGACAAATAATAAGGTCTACCTTTTCTTTTTCTTTTAAGATATTAACTACTCTTTTGGCATTTTTAGCGGCATCAGTAAACTTAACTTCAGACATAGGTGCATTGGAAGCTGAATCTTTTCCCATCAAACCAAAAACACCAATCTTGATGCCATTACGTTCTATTACAGTATAATCTTTTACACCATACTCCTTAGCAGCTTCTTTCAAATTTGAAAGTGATTCAGTTAAATTTCCATCCTTGTCTTTTGGAAATGTCATGTTAGCCTGCACAATTTGTGGTAACTTATCACCACTTTTAATTGCAGCCTTTAAGCTTTTAGTAAGTCCTTCCGCTCTAAAATCGAATTCATGATTTCCAAGAGTTGTAACATCATAACCCAGCTCCCCTAGCATTCTAAGTTGAGGAGCATCGCTAGCATATATGGATTGAAAAAGTGTTCCCATAGAAAAATCTCCTGCATCTATTAATATAGAGTTAGGATCTTTTTTCTTTTCGGCATCTATAGCACTTTTCAACTGTGCATATCCACCTAACTGCAAAATCTTGTCATTTTGTTTAACCTTAGAAGGAAGAAAATGATCGTGCATATCATGAGTAAAAAGTATGGTCAAGTTTTTTTCATTTTCTTCTGCAAAAACTTTAATTGCATTAGAGGGTTGTATAATTGTAATTACAAGTCCTATAGAAATTATTCTCAAAAATTTCTCTAAATGATTTTTCAAAATATACCTCCATATATATTTAACT
Source organism: Clostridium nitrophenolicum (assembly GCF_055391695.1). NCBI lineage: Bacteria > Bacillati > Bacillota > Clostridia > Eubacteriales > Clostridiaceae > Clostridium > Clostridium nitrophenolicum. Next base: position 1,528,648 of record NZ_AP042469.1, on the reverse strand, counting down.
ATTAATATTTTTTACTTAATAACTTTAGCTCTGCAAAATAAAAATCTAGATTGGTAATACTTCCAATAATAAATGTAGCATACTTCACCTTACTCTGTTATATAAAACAAAAACCAAATTTTACATTAAAACCTACTCTTTCTATTTTACCTTATTGCTACTTTCAAATCACTATTAATATATTACTGTTAATATTTTTAATTTGAGCTATACATAAGTTTTTTCAAGCCGTTCCGAGCATTTTTTAAAGGTCAAAAAATAAAAAATTCCTATATAATAACAAAAGCCTTAATCACCACTTTATTGGCAATTAAGGCTCATTAATCAATCATATAATCTTTTAAATTCTGTGATGTTAATTAATATATAATTTCTATGTTTACAAAAAGTCTATTCTACTTATGATAGGACTCTATTTATTTAGTTAATAAAATCTCTTTGTGTGCCTTATTTAATATTTGTATCTTGCTTGCTCCACCAAGATCTTTGTTTACCAAATCTGATAATTTTTTTAAGGCTTTTTCAAAATCTTCCTGTCTACTCTCATCAATAAGTTCAATACATAGGAATGCATTCTTTGTATTCTCAGTAAGCATGGTTCTAACTGACTCCCTCCAATTAAAACATCTGCATATCGCTCCATCATCATCCTTGTATACTATTTCTCCTTCATAAGGTGGATTATTTTCATCGCTTCCCAGCGCAATAAATTCTTCATTCCCTTTTGCTTTTGTTAATCTAATATCCCCTGCAAATTTATCAATATCTTCTCCTCCACATGGAAATCCATAACTAAGAGATATAGAGTTATAGATATCAACTAATGGATTTATATTTCCTATATGATTACCATTATGCACTCTTTTTAATAATGCTTCAATTGATGACCTAGCACCTTTCTTGGTTTTAAATTTTTTATAGGCATCTCTCCATATTTGAATTACATTATTGCTGCTAAACTCCTCTTTATTTAAATGAGTTTGAGCTTTTTTCTCTGCTTGCAGCAGCAGTTCTTTAAACTTTTCTACATCTCCTATGGAGTTATCTATATCTTCACAAATTACTACACCTATTTTCGCTTCCGGGAAAACTTCCCAAAATTCATCTTCAACTATAAATTTTTTCATATCAATTCCTCCATATGTCTTGTATAAAATTATAAATGCTATTTATATTTTGCTAATAATCAAGCCTCTGTAAACAAATTTATTCTTGTTCCAATATTTAAAGACAATGCTTTTTTATAGATTAAAGTAGCCAAAGTATTATCTTGAATGCCCATACCAGTTGAATCAAAGATAGTAATTTCAGAAGGGTTTATTCTTCCTTCTTTATTACCTAAAAGTACTTCACCTAATTCTGCATATATGTCTGAAATTTTAATATCCTCTGATTCAATTGGGTTCTGTGTTTCGCCACGTTCAATACATTGAGCTTTTGAATCAACATAAATTTTAGCACGGCTAAATATTTTAGGATCAATTTCTTGTTTGCCTTTCATATCGGCTCCAATGGCAATTATATGAGTACCGTCCTTTATCCATTCATCTTTAACAATCATATTTTTGCTAGGTGTAACAGTTACAATAATATCTGCGCCGACTACAGCATCTTTTGCAGTTTCACATGTCTCAACAATTAAATTAAGTGATTTAGAGACTTCCTCCTTATATGCTTTCAGTAATTTAGTATTAGTATCCCACACTTTTACAGATTCAATATCAATTACTTCACGTATGGCTTTAAGTTCCATACGTGCTTGATTTCCCGCTCCAATAATAGCTACTTTTTTAGAATCCTTTCTTGCTAAAAGACGAGCAGATAATCCACCAGCAGCTCCAGTTCTATATCCGGTAATTAAGCTGCCATCCATTATACATAGTGGATAACCTGTAATTCCATCAAGTAGCTGAATTGTAGCTAATAGCGTTGGTAAATTATGTTGCTTTGGATTATCCCAATAGCCAGATGCACATTTAATACTAATAATCTTTTGAGATTTTGAATAACAAGTCTTTATATCAAGTTCTCCGTTATGTTCAGTATCATCAATTGACACAATAGGTGGTTGAATAACCTTATTGCTGCTATATTCTATATATGCTTGTTCAACAGAAGTAATTGCATCTTTCATGTTTAATAGTTTGCTTACATCTTGCTTTAATAAAATAAGAGTTTCCATTTTGATCACCTAAACATATTTCTTTTCTTGTAAATATTCTTCAAATTTTAAAAGACTTTCTTCAAAATTTGCTCTTCCATATCCCATTCTGAAGTATTGCCCTTTAAAAGCATATATACTTGATGGTAGTAAAAGTACACCTTTTTCTGCAACAAGAGTTTCGCAGAAATCATGGATTGGCATTTGTATATTCATTTTATGAAAGGCTACTGGCCCTGCCATTGGTCTGTTATATTTAAAAAGGCTTGAATGTTTACTAAAGAATTTATCAGATATTTTAAGGTTTGATTCAATTATACTTCTATTCTTGTTAAGAATTTCATCGCTATGTTTAAGAGCAATCATGGAAAGATATTCAGATGGACCACTTGTACAAATACTTGTGTAATGCTTCATTTTTATCATTTTTTCAATAATCTCATGATCTTTTGTAGCAATCCATCCAAGTCTTAACCCTGCTAAACCATATGCCTTAGACATAACGCCAAGAGATATACCTTTTTCATAGCAATCTGCAAAACATGGACGCTTTATTCCGTCTAATTCAACACCTTTATAAACTTCATCACAGAAAACATATAAATCATATCTTCTTGCTATTTCAACTATTTTTTCAATCTCTTCTTTTTTTAAAGTGTAACCAGTCGGATTATTAGGACTATTTAAGCATATAAGTTTAGTATTTGGTTTTATCATGCTTTCCAGTTTATCTATATCAATTGCCCAACCATCATTAGCTTGTTCCATTGTCCATCTTGAAACTTCACATCCTATTGAATTTGCAACTTCAAATAATGATTGATAAATCGGAAATTGGCATACTACATGATCATCTTTTTCTAATAGGACGTTCATAAAATTGAATATTGGCTCTTGAGCTCCTACATGAACAATAATTTCTTCAGCACTAATTGTTGTATATAAATTTGATATAGTTTCTCTAAAATATGGACTTCCAGCTACTTCAGTATATCCAAGCGATTCATTTAAAAATTCTTCTTCAGCACCTGGTTCATAAGCAAGCAATTCTTTTATACTCATTGAAGCACAGTCTGATTGTGTAAGTAAATATGGTGCAGAAAACTCATGTTTTCCAAAAAATACTTCTAATTTAAAATCTCTTAATTTCATTTTTCCACCATTCCTTTCTTGAATTTATAATAATAATACAATATAATGGCTTTAAATTATCCAACCAAAAAAAATTTATCATCCATCCAAATTATTTAAAGGAGTAGTTTATGAATACTAAATTAAATAAAAAAGTTATAATAGACTGGAAACCAGATAAAAATTCAGATATTACTTTAACAAAGCAAATAATTGGATACCTTAAAGAACGTATTGCAAAAGGCGATTGGTTAGTTGGTCAAAAGCTTCCATCTCAACGTAAAATGGCCGAATTATTTGAAGTAAACAGAAGCACAATAGTTGAGTCTCTATCTGAACTCGCATCACTTGGTATTATTGACTCATCCTTTGGTAAAGGCACAACTATAATAAATAATACATGGTCACTTCTTATTGCGAGCAGTACGCCGGATTGGAAAAATTATATAGAACATGGAATACATAGGCCCAATAATCCAACAATACAGGCTATCAATAAATTTGAATTTATTCAACCAATGATTCGTCTTGGAACAGGAGAAATGTCACCAAACCAATTTCCTCATGATATGATGGCTGATGTTATTAAAAGAGTATCTGATAAGAATATTTCTTATAATTATTTAGAGTCACTTGGTCTTTATGAACTTAGAGTTGAATTATGTAAGTATCTTAAAAAGTTTAATTTACAGGTAGAACCATCTCAAGTTTTAATAGTATCAGGATCACTTCAAGCTCTACAGCTTATTTCACTCAGTATACTAGGACCAAAATCTGTTGTTTTTGTAGAAGACCCATCATATATTAAATCATTGAGAGTTTTTGACTTTTCAGGTATTACAATGAGAAATGTTCCAATGGATAAAGATGGTCTAATGCCTTGGACGATTGATGATACTATATTGGAAAAGGGAAAATCTATATTATATACAATTCCTACATTTCATAATCCAACAGGAATTACTATGAGTGAAAATAGGCGAAGTGAATTACTTAGGTGGTGTAAATTAAATCAACTGCCAATCATTGAGGATGATGTTTATAGGGAATTGTATTTTGATGATGCTCCTCCCTTTCCGATTAAAACAATAGATACCACAGGAAACGTACTTTACCTTGGAAGTGTATCTAAATCACTAGCACCAGGCTTTAGAATTGGATGGGTAATAGGACCTGAATCTATTGTTGAACGTCTTGGAGACATAAAAATGCAAACTGACTATGGTGCAAGTTCTTTATCTCAATGGGTAATGACAGAGTGGTTTCATAGCGGACTATATGATATGCATATTCAGACATTTAGAAAGCAACTAAAGGAAAGATGTTCTTTTATGCTTCATTTACTTGATTTATATTTTTCTGATATTGCAACTTGGAATATTCCTAAAGGCGGTTTTTATATATGGCTGAAGTTAAATAAGTCTTTATCTATAGAAAAGGTTTTTAATCAAGCACTTAAAGAGAATGTATTAATTAATCCTGGTTATATATATAGTTTTAGGAAAAATAATTGTATCCGTCTTTCTTATTCTTATGCATCAAATCAAGATATGGAAGAAGGATTAAAAAAACTTTCTGTAATTATTAAAAGAATGATAAATTAAAGGATCACCCTGACAATCATCAGAGTGATCCTAGCTAAAGGTGCAGTATTAATGATATTTAATATTTAAGTAATCTTATCTTCTGCAATCATTTTATCATTAAAAAAAATTAATATATCCGTGTTCAATATCATTTAATATGATTTAAAAACTATTAGTCTTGTTTATTCATTTCTAAAATTAAAATATGAGAAGTTTCCTTTGCTTTAATTAAAATATCTTCTTCAACTATTTCCATTCCATCTCTATTAGCTAATTCAATATTATTTATTATTGAATTTCCTTCTATTTGAACTAAATATGCCTGTCTTCCTTCCTTTACTTGAAAGTCAATCTCTTTATCTTTTTCAAGTTCTAAGGAATAAATATTCATATCCTGATTTATTTTTATCGGTGCATTCCCATCTTTGCTTGAAACCATATGAAGCCATTTATTACGTCTATCATCCCAGTTAAATCTATAGTCTCCATAGTTTCGTTTATACCCTTGTTTATCAGGGAAAATCCATATTTGTAAGAATCTTAATATATCTTTTCCTAGATTATGCTCACTATGAAACACTCCTGTTCCTGCACTCATGTACTGAACATGACCACGTGTTATAGTATTTTTATTTCCCATACTGTCTCCATGTGTAAGCTCACCATTAACTACGTAGGATATTATCTCCATATCTCTATGAGGGTGAGTATCGAATCCAGTACCAGCCTCAACTAAATCATCATTTATTACTCTTAAAACTCCAAAGTTTATATTATCTGGATTGTAATATTCAGCAAAGGAAAAGTGAAATTTACTTCTTAACCAACCAAGATTGCTACTACCCATATTTTTGCTTTCTATCTTTCTTAACATTCTACATCTCTCCTCTTAATTATTTTTTACAATTTTAACTTAAAGTTTAAATAAAATTCACTACAAAAATAATTTCATTTACTTGTATATATTTATTTACGAAACTTATTTTACCAACTTACTTTTAGTAACAAAATTTAAATTAATTATTACATATGAATTACAATTAGTCAAGAGATTTCTTAATAATTATTTAGAGTTACTCTTAACCTTACATCTTTTATATAGATAAAAAATAAAGAACCTTCTAAGATTGATAGAAAGTTCTTCATATTATTTATTTAGCTCCATTTTTCTGCCCATTTTTGAATTTCATCCATAACAACTTGTAGTTCATGTCCTTTTTCTGTAAGTTCATACTCTATACGAACAGGGGTTTCTGGATAAACCTTTCTATTAACAATTCCTTCCTTCTCCAGCTCCTTGAATCTCTCTGTAAGGATACGAGCACTCATATTCGGAATTGCCTCTGCTATATCAGAAAATCGCTTTTGTCCACTTAATAATGTTCTTATAATTAATCCAGTCCATCTCTTTCCTAATAATTCAAAAGCATTTTCAAACTTTGGACACATATGATATTTTTCCATATACAGTCACCACCTATTACTATTATATCATACTCGCTTAACAAAAGTAAGTTACTTATCATATTATATCAACATAAGGATTAATTATAGTTTTATTTGCAAAAATATAGAAATATGTTGGAAAAGACATAGTCTATGCTCCCTTCATTCCTGATAATTTATTATATAATCTTCTGAAGTTTACACAGACTATTTTACACTCTTTATTTATATTTTGTGGAGATATTTTTTTATTTACTTCGGAATATTCCTTTTATCTGTATCAAGGACTTACTTCACATCTGTAAGTCCACCAATACTTATCACAAAAAACCTCCGTTACTTGTGGTACGGTTCATTATTCATTATTTTAAATTGTATTTAATATTTAGCTGCTTTTAGGTATCACTATTTTAAAAGGTATTAGCGCACTAATTTCAGGAATAGAAAATATAGTGCATATTTTAAATTTTATTCCTAATAATTTTTACTTAATAATTTATCTAAGTATATTGATTTCATTTGTTTGCTTGCCATAGCTCGCTTAATAGGCGGAAGCTTTAAAATGGCTGATAAAACCGCTGCCATAGCTCTATGACTAAACAATGCCTTATTATCGAAAATAAGCTCTTGAAGCTGACCTTTTTCAATAGCTTGCAGCACTATCCTGTGAGTTGTATTAGCTGGAGTTATTATTTCCTTTTCTCTATGCTTAAGATATATGCTTTTTTTATGACAATTTCTAACACATATGCCACAGCCAAGGCATATATTTTCATCAACTTTGGCTTTTTTAGATAGAGGATCAACCTTTATAGCATCTATTGGACATGCCCTTGAACATTTACCGCAGCCTATACAGCTATCCTCTACAACTTGTGGCAGAAATGCAGTAGTCTGAATAGGATTTAAGTATCCAAATTGTTTAATTGCCTGCATACCTTCACAGCAGCAACCACAACAGTTGCAAAGAAATACTGATCCATCCCTAACATTCTCGCCACATTGTACTAAATTATAATCATATGCTATATTTAATATTTCCAAACCTTCAGCTGCCTCTATTGCTCTACCATAGCCATGTTTACTTAGGGTATATGCACTGTCTCCAAAGGTTAAACAAACATCCATCGGAGCACTGCAAGCTTTCCCTAGATGCTCCATCTTATGTCTGCAAAAGCACATACTCGCAGTTATAAATTTGGCATTTTTAATTACATTACTAGCCCTATCATAATCCATTATCTCTAGTTGATTTTGATTTGAAAGAACACCCTCCTGTACAAAAACTTTTCCAAACCTTGTTTCAGTGCCCAAAAATAAATCTTTAATAAAGTCCTCTTCTACATTTAAATATTGAAAATAAAGTTCAGATAAAGTTTTTTGATCAATATCATCTCTAGTTCTCATAAGAGAAAATTCAAAAAAACCAATCATTGGAGGCGGAAGGCAATATCCTTTTTTCTCATCATAATCAACATCTAGAAGTATAGCTCTTGAAGCAAGTTTTTGGAGAATGTTTTCAGTTTGAACTTCATCCATTTTCCAAATATGACTTGCGGTTTTAACTGTAAAGGGCTTAATAGGGAGCATTGCTACAAGTTCAGCTTCCTTTTCAGTAAAGAGCATACTTAATATCTTATATAAGGTTTTTGACGGTGGTGCTCCCTGTGGAAATCTATTAATTCTTTCCTCTAACCTCTTATAGGCTTCTCTATTTGAAATATGTGACACATTCTCACAGCCCTTCTCTAAATTATTACTATGTCAGTTGAATTATTTTGCCTTTTTTTCTTATTGATATGCCTGTTTGCCCATTTGCTTTTAGGTGTTTAGCTAAATTATCTTCATTTAGTTTAATTATATCTTCATAATCGTGGTAACCCAGAATTTTATCTGAAAGTCCTCGTATTTTTTTCCCTGATACAGGCATAGTGCAAAAGGCTTTAATTGATGGAGCACACTCATCACCATCCTTAGCCTGTTCATATTTATCTAATTTATAAGTACCATCTGCATTTTTAATGTAAGTTATTGCAACAGGAGTTATGGCGCCTGTTTGATCATTTATTGTTTTATCAAAAAGCTGATAGGTGGACGCATAAGTGGTAACAAATATTTTCAGCTTATTTCCTTCTTCATATTTTCCATGAATATGAGGTGCTACAACAAGAAAAGTTCTGTCATTTTTTATATTTTGATTCTTCTCCATTTCAGTTTCATATACCAACTTTTCAATAGGGTCAGTGCCACTATAAGAAAAATCAGGCAGTCTAGTTTCTTTTTTTATTTTCAACTTTGAATACCATTCCGTAGGCAATAATTTTTCATCTTCTACATTAGTTCTTTGCCCTAATTGAGCTATACAAAGTCTCATAATAATCTGACCACGCAAATCATTTTTAACATTTCCATTTTTAAATTGTAACAACATATAATTTAGTGCATCGTCTCCACCATATTTTAATATATCTCGATACTCTTTTATATGAGCCTCAATATAGTCATCTGGATTGGAGGATGTTTGTGGCGAGGATAAAATAACCTTTAAATTTTCCTCTACTAAAAGTGACGGTTCCTTTTTAGGTGGAACAGAAGCATTTTTAGAATTTGGAACTTCTCCTCCTGACCCTTTCTGTAGTTTTTCACTTTCTGAAATTATCCCTGAGGTCTCAGCTTTTTTATTAATTGGATTAGAAACAAGTCCTATGCCTATAACAATAATTGTAACCACACCTAAAATTAAGATCCAGAAAGCCGGCTTTTTATATTTCAATACGTTTTTTATACGACTTTTTGTATTATTCTCTTGCTCCATCACTACTCCTCCTTATAGCTATCAATAAGCTTCTTCAATTCCTCAGCATCAGTCTTTAACAGCTTTTTACCACTCATAAAGCTTGCAATAAATTGAGGCAGTGATCCACCAAAGGTTTTTTCTAAAAACTGCTCACTCTCAAATTTCTGCACTTGTTCTCTTTTTATAATAGCAGTAACAATGGAGTCTTGATTCCTTAATATTTCTCTCTGGCATAGCTTTTTTAAGACTGTATAAGTTGTAGATTTCTTCCATCCAAGCTTTTCGTTGCAAAGCTTTACAAGCTCTCCTGAGCCTACTGGCTCATTTTCCCAAACAATATTTGCAAAACGGTATTCACTTTCGCAAAGATTAAATTTATCCATAATATTCTCCCTTTGGTCTATAATTACAAACTAACTTATTAACAGTCTATTACTATAGACCAATTATGTCAAGTTCTGGTAGGCAAATTTATTTACCGAATCTATAGTAACAGTCCTTCTTTTAAAGCTGAAATTAGATGTATAAATCCCAACCCTTAGTCATTTTTACATAATTCTTAAAATTATGATATACTATAATCACTATTAAATGGGGGGTAAAGAGAATAATGAGGGAAAAAGTATACTTAGAAAAATTTACTGCTGAGGATTTTGATAAATATTATAAATTAGTTGGCAGCGAAGAGGTAATGGCAATGATTACTGAACGAGCAATTCCTTTAGATGAAGCGAGAGGAAATTATAATTCGCTTTTGGATAACAATGAATTGCACAAATCCTTTGGCAGCTTTAAAGTAACCGAATTAAAAACTAATAATTTTATTGGTTTAGCTAAATTGAAGGTTGAAGAAATGAATTCTAAAGAAGCAGAACTTGGATATATGTTATTGCCTGAGTATTGGGGTAAGGGAATTGGTAATGAAGTTGCTCGACTTCTGGTTAAGAAAGCAAAGGAAGAAAAGCAACTAAACAGAATTACTGCGATTATAGACCCTAACAATATTCCTTCTCGAAAAATTTTGATTAATAATGGATTTGCCTCAGATAAAATATGTGAAATAGATGGCTTACCAGGAGAAATATTAAGCATGAAAATATAGAAACCAGCACTACTATAAAGAGGGGATAGAAGTTATGAAGCAAATTACATTAGATGATGTTTTTAAAATACTAGATAATATAAAAAATTCCAATTTGGTAGCTATAGTAAACGCATATGAGCTTGACACAGTTTACTGTATTGACCAGTTTGATTATGAGTTGTTAGATGAGCCTCATGGAAGAACACTTAGGCTAATAAGTAAAAATGGTGAAAGAAATTACTATGACTTTCATGGAATTTATATTAGTTTAAAGAATATTGATAAGATTTCAATTACAGAGGATACAATTTATATATACTTACAGAATCAATTAGTAAAACTAAAGTTTAAATAAACTATATTAATTTAAGAAAAATGTTACGTATTTAATTCTAATATAGGCAAATAAAAAAGACTTGTGATAACTTTAGCCACAAGTCTTTTCGTTAAAAATTAAAATCCTATTTCATACCTAACATCATAGAAATACAATTTGCCAATTCTTTTCCATACATACCACACATATGAATGCATTGAGCTAAAGTTTGATATATTTTTTAGAAACTAACTACTTTATGAGCTCTACAGCCTGCTTTGATACATAAGAGCTATCAATACTATAACCATCCTTAGTCTTATTGCATACCGTTACGCCTTCAAGCTTGATTTCTTTTCCATTTAACTTTGCTATATTAGTGTAACCAAGGAGTTCAAGTGTTTTGTTTCCCTTTGTTACCTTAATCACTGGATTATCTGTATCTGAAGCATCTATTGTTGCCTTTGCTCCAGCCTCCTGGAAGGCCTCCTTTGCATTTACAAATAGCTTCTTAGTTGTCTGGTCAAGATTAAGTCCCAAAACTCTCGCCATATATTTTCCTACGTCAGTGTTCTCAACTACACCTTGAAGTTTTTCAACACCAACTGGAGCATAGTTAAATAAAGCTACATCTCCACCTACGTGTCCTCCATAAGCCCAGCATATATTGGCTCTATTGCTCACTACCTTATTAACAGAACCTTTCTTGATAAGTTCCATTTCATCATTCGTAAGGTTCTCTATACCATAATAATCCTTCAAAACCTTTTTAATTTTTACATCATCTGCTCCATTTAATAACTCCTTTGCCAAGTCTAAAGAGGCTTTTGCCGATTTAAGATTATCGATACTTTCCTTAAAAGTTACACTTGAGTAATTACTATTTATACCGCCTACAGTAGGTCCGCCAGTGCCATGGTCAGCAGAAGACACTACAACAGTATTACCATCTTTCTTGGCAAAATCCAATGCCACCTTTACAGCTTCATCAAAAGCTACAATATCTCCAGCAAGTCCAGTAGGATCATTAGCATGAGCTGCCCAATCTACTTTACTTCCTTCTACCAAAAGAACAAAGCCATCATTATCCTTTGATAATACTTCTATAGCTTTCTTAGTCATTTCTGCAAGACTCGGTTGGTCTGAATTAGTAGTTTTACGATCAATATCATATTTTAAATCCTTTGGTGCAAATGCTCCCCATAGTTTTGGAGAACTCGATTTCATCATTCCTTCTTTAGTAGTTACATAGTTATAACCAAGACTCTTTATTGTCTCTCTTAAATCCTTTCCATCTTTTCTTTTTCCATCAGCAGCTGGTGTAAAAAATACATCTCCTCCACCCAGCATTACATCCATACCATTATAAATCTGCTGTTTCATAAGTGAATTATAATTGTTTCTGTCTGGATCATGAGCAGTAAAATCTGCAGGAGTTGCATGCATCATTTCGCAAGTAACAACTGCACCTGTAGCTTTTCCTTCTAATTTAGCAGCCTCAAGCAAGGTTGCTGCTGGCCTATCATCAGGTAATACTCCAACGTGCTTATCATCAGTTTTATAACCTATTGAATAAGCAGTTCCACCTGGTGCAGAGTCAGTTATAGGTCCATTATCCCAATATGTTCTTGTAAGACCTACTGCTATCTCATCCATTGCAAGTGGTTTACCCCCATTGTACCACCTAGCTATAGTTATAGCCTCTATACTAGTACCATCCGGTATAAGCATAATAACATTTTTAGCCGTACCATTATTTTTCGCTTGTACACTATTATTGGAGCTAAAAGACATTTGCCCCAAAATCATTAGCATGGCACATAGAAGTGCAATAACTGATTTCTTCATCTTAACTTGATGAAGCTTGAACATAAGCAGTCCCCCCTTAAATATCTTGTACACTAATTTATATGCCGCCATATTATTAATAATTACGTTGATAAAATCCTAACTTATTAGAACCAATAAATTGAAAGTAACAAGATATCAGGGCTATAAAGTACAAATCGTAAAACTCTTTCTTTTTATAGTTGATTTATCATTTTTAATTTTTCATTTTTTATCCTATTTACATTATAATAAACTTTTTCCATATCTATATTTGTAAAAATTCCATCTTTATATACTATATTTCCATCTATTATAGTAAGACATATATCATCTGATTGTGCAGAATAAATTAAATTTGCTAAAACATCATGTACAGGTTGCATATGAGGTTTGTCAAAATCGTAAATTACAATGTCTGCTCTATTTCCCACCTTTATTGATCCACAATCTTTTCTACCTTGAGCTCTAGCACCATTTAAAGAAGAAATTTTCATAATTTCTTTTGTACTTAACAATAATGGATCTTGATTAATTCCTTTATGTAATAAAGCCGCAAGATTAACCTCTTCTATCATATTTAAATTATTATTACTTGCTGCACCATCTGTTCCAATAGTTACATTTATTTCATGTTCCAACATAGATTTTAAAGGAGCTATCCCACTTCCAAGTTTTAAATTACTGCTTGGACAATGAGCTACTGTAACATTATTTTCTTTAAGTATATCAAAATCATCCTCTTCAAGATGAACACAATGTGCTGCTATTGTATTACTTTTGAAAGTTCCGCAATTTAAAAAATATTCTACTGGAGTCACACCAAACCTTTTTTTACATTCTTTTATTTCCAGTTCTGTTTCAGATAAATGAATATGCATATTCATATCCGTGCCATTACAATATTTAGAAATTTTTCTAACTGAATCTTCACAAGAAGTATATACAGCATGGATTGAAACATCAGCTTTGATTCTGTCAGTATTAATATTTTTTATATACTCATTTAACATTGTTGTTTCTTTATAAGCATTTCCATTAAAATAATCTTTTCTGCCTTCAATATCAGCATAACCATATGACAGATTAGCTTTAATTCCTGTTTCATAAATAGCTTTTGATATTCCTTCTAAATTGAAATACATATCATTAAAAGACACTACTCCACTTTTAAGCATTTCTGAAATTCCTAATAACGATCCATAATAGCAGTCTTCATCTGTAAGAAATGATTCAAATGGCCATATTTTTTCACTTAACCACCTATCGAGTGGTAGGCCTTCCCCATATCCTCTGATTAAAGTCATTGATACATGACAATGTGTATTAATGAATCCTGGAGCTGCAACCTTATTCTTTCCATCATAAATATAACCAGTATAATTTTCAGGCATTTCTTTACCTATATAACTTATTATATTTTCTTCTATAACTATATTAGTATCTTTTATAACATCATAATTTTCATCTATTAGTGTAATATTTTTAATTAACATAAAATCCTCCTATTTTACTATTTTTCTTAAATAATAACACTTTTAATTCACACAAAAAACTACCATAATAGTTGATTATAAGTTAACTCCATCAAAAGAATTAACTTATAATCAACTATTATGGTAGTTGGTAGAAACGTTCAACCAATTATGAACTTATATAAGTCAAATTTAACTATATTGAAATTTAAATTAATTATACATTATATACATATCTTTTTCAAATTCATCTTTTATATTTTTAATCATCTTAAATTAACATAATAATTATTACATAATTTGTACTTATATATTATTCAAAATGTATTCTCTTTTTAATAATTGCTTATAAAAACAAAAAAACTCTCCATCCTCCCCTTTAAATGCATATATCTTCCTTGAACAATATGGCTGCAAATAAACTTAAGATAGCTTCATTATAATCACTTAACTTTTGTGACTTCTTTATAAATATTCTAAAAAACAAAATCTTTTAATACATTATTTAATTTTTTAAAAACTTTTAACACAAACCTTAAGACATATGGTAAAAAGAATGATGATAATAACACTAAAGCAGCCAAAATTAATATATTATAATTTATAGCTTGTCCTAATTTAACCTGATATAAGTGTATCGCTCCTACAGATATAGCCCCAACAATTAATAATTTAGATGCTATCCATGAAACTACATTTATAATCTGGCATAATAATATTATTACTGATAATATCGCTATTAATGGTAAAGCTAATATCTTAAATGGCAACATAAGCAAATCAAATACTTGTTTAGTATTACTTTTTTGACTTTTAACCGATTTTTGTTTTCTAGCATTTTCTTCTTTATTATCATTCAATTTATTTTTCTTATCTTTGTTTTTTGAAACTTCTTTTGGAGTAAAATCATTCTTTTTTGTACTAGCACTTCTTCCTTTGCTTATAGAATTTTTACTTTTATTATTACCCCCTAGTTCTCTTTCTACTTCTTGTGGTTGCATAATTAATGTTTGATTTTTATCCATTAGTGGACTTTCCTCTAAACTGTTTAAAGCTTCATATGCCTGATGAAACAACTTCAAAAATTCATTAAGTCGTTTTTCATTAACTACTTCTTTTTTAATTTTTTCTACTTGCTTTTCATAAGCTTCTTTTATTTCTTCTTTTGATGCATTTTTTTCTACACCTAATACTTTATAATAATCTGTCATCTCTTCTCTCCATTTAAAACCAATTAGTTAATATTCTTATTTTAATTTTTACCTTATTACTTCTTAAAATATTATACTGAAATTTAAAATTAATTTAAAGTATTGCCTTCATATAATCTTCTTACAAGTTTACTTTTACACTGCTAAATTATATAAATTCTAGTTATCTAAGTTTCGTACAAACAAAACTTAAGTAGTTCCCATATTGTAGTTTCCAAAAAATAAATAATGGATAACACCAAGCCTTGAATTATAATTTTCTTACCACAGAAAAACTTGCTCTAAACATGTTTAATATGGATACAGTTCTAGATCAACCACAAATTAATGAGCTAATTAGACGGAAAGTATACCTTATATCAGTTACGGTTCACTCTGAACAATTCTAAACTTATACATAGGGAAAAACCCTCGATTAATTAAATTAGTGGAGGGTTTCATTGGTGGAGTTATATTAATAAAATTTCACATAGGTAATAAACATGATACTATAGACAAAATGGTTACATAATTAATTTCCTTATTAAATAGATAAAAAATGACTAATGAATCCGGTACATTAGCCATTTACAATAATTTAATTCTTATTATTTTAAAGTTAAAACCTATTTTTAAAAAATGGTTATTATTGAACTTTATGTGCATTATATGCGAATGCTATTGCATTTGTATTCTTAATTAGAATATGCATTGCAACAAAAGGACCTATTCCGCATAAAAAAACACCAAATATCATCCACATAAGTACTGATGTTCCATTTTCAGAAAAATGCAAATTATAACGCGGCGCATTCTCAGCTAACCTATTACCAATATTATAATACCAGAACCATGCATAAATCCCGCATGTAATTATAGATAATAAAATAAATCTTAAAAGTCCACCTGTTTTCTTTCCATCTCCATTACACATTATATTAACATCTTCAGCTAACTTATAAATAAACCAGTAACTATATATTCCTAAAGTTAAAATACTAAATAATATGTATTTTCCAAGTCCTCTATTTGTATTAATCATTAAAGTCCCCCACCTTGTAAAAATTTAAAAAGTCTGTATATAAAACCTTTTTCAATATTTATATTAATAACAATACCATCCGGATTTAAAAGTCTATATATGTATATTGTTATAAATAACGCTATTCCAATAACTATTATACAATTAAACATTTTATGTGATATTTTATCTCTAATTAAAAATAGAAAGAAATAAATTAAGGGCAAAAAAAATAATGGATGATAGTAAAATGCCCCTTTAATATCTAAATGAACTAAACAAATCCATGCCCTAGTCATTCCACAACCAGCACATGAAATGCCAGTTAAAAATTTAACAGGACATCCAATGCCAATTATATCAAAAAAAAATATAGTAAGACCATAGCAAGTCCAAATTTAATATATTCATTAGTCCTTATATTTTTCATATAATTATATCCATTCAAAATCTAATTTGTGACTTTTTCCGCCTAATTATATCATATTTTTAATTATATTACAATATTTTATATTTTTTTCTATTTTATTACCACTTAACTGGTTATGATACTACATCATTCTATCTATATCATGTAAAACTAATGATAAATTTAAAAATTCTACATTTTTCACATTTTTTATCAACATATAATCTAGGCATTGATGTAATAAATATAAAAACTTAGTTCTCTCTATAAATCATAATACTCATTTGGTGGAACTACTCTCACTTGTGAAAAAACAAAACCACCTGTAGGCAGCTATTTAAGCCACTTACAGGCGGTCGTAGATATGTATGGTGGAGGCGAATCTTATTGAACCTCCCGCTAAAAAACTCCTAGATTTTCACCAAAGATAGCTAAGCTAATCTGGACAGCAAAGGTATTTTCCGTTTTTGTAATAACAATTTCCCCCTTATGCCTTTGTATAATTTTTTCACAGGTTTTCATACCAATTCCTGTGCTGCTTACTGTTTTTAAATTATTATTTATTTGATTTTCAATATGAACAAATAGCAATTGATTTTTAATATAGTATTTAATTTTAACTGGCTTGGATTTATCCGCATATTTAGTGATGTTAGAGAAAATATTATCAAAAACTCTGCGTATCGAAATTAAATTTACTTCTATAAGAAAAGGCATGTTACAAGAATTAATTTGAAAATCAAACCCCTTATCTTCCAATATAAAAATTTGTTCTCCAAGTAGTTGATCTAAAAGTTCATTTCCATCAAAGGTCTCTAATTCTAAATCTTCATCACTAGTATTAAACACCGTAAAGTATTGAAATAACTTATCAGAAAGACATTTGATTTGATATGCCTTTTCTCTACTATTATGAATATACTGTCTCAAATTCTCATCGGTCTTATATTTTTTGTATTCTATAATATCTAAATATCCTACTAATACTGTGAGAGGTGTTCTTAAATCATGTGACATTGCTGTAATCAGCTCGCTATTTGCTAACCTTGCTTTATCTTCACTTTCCAATCTTACTATAAAGGATTTTCTCATCTCATTAATGCCTTGAGCCAAAGAAGAAAGTTCATCATTCCCTTTAATGGTAATTTCATGAGTTAAATTGCCACCTTCAAGTATTTTTATTTCACTCTCAAGCATTCCAATGTAGGTTGTTTTTCTTTTTATGAAAAATAACATAATTGTTATAAAGCAAAAAAAGGAAATTGTAATGCCAAAAAAGCTTACAATATAATAATACTTGTACTCAAAAAAGCATTCCATATACATTTTTGCATTCGTATCAGTAAATGCAATATCATAAAGGTTTTTGCTTGGCAAAATTATTGGACTTTCCTGATATTCTTCATAACCGATAGTTGAATTGTTCCTATTAGAATCGTAAACTAACTTATTGTCCTTATAGATATAAAGATTTACGTATTTCTCTTTACGAACCCATTTTGTTATTTCATCATGATCATTTATTGTCAAATTGTTATCTAATACATATCTTCTAAAATCGGATATGGCTTGATTTTTTTGGTTGTCCATAAAAGATATTTTATTAAAATGATTATCTAATATACTTTCCCCTATTGTTTGTAATAGAAAGAACATAGCAACAGATATAGCAAATGAAAATATTAGGCATAGAATTAATTTAATCTCTAGTTTGGTGCATAAAAAGTTCTTATTCAATCCTATACCCCTTTCCCCATACTGTTTTTATATATTTAGGGTTCTCTGGGTCCTTTTCCAATTTTCTTCTCAGGTTTCTTATATGTACCATAATCGTATTATTACAGGAATAAAAATAAGGTTCCTTCCAAACACTTTCATATAAATTTTGTGCTGAAAATACTTTTTTTCGATGCTGTGCCATTAACAGCAAGATGTTATACTCAATATCTGTCAGTGTAACTTCTTTCTCATCTATTGATACTTCTTTTGAAGTTGTATTTATTGTTAATCCATTTATATTAATAAGATCCGTTGACTCAATTCTATCCTTTCCTTTGTATACATAATACCTTCTAAGCAGCGCTTTAACTCTTGAAACTAATTCGGTATATGAAAAAGGCTTTGATAGATAATCATCACTTCCCACAGAAAATCCCATGCACTTATCCGAATCTTGAGTTTTAGCAGTTAAAAACAAAATAGGAGCACTTGTTTTTTCACGAATTTCTACGCATGCTTTAAATCCAGATTTTCTAGGCATCATTATATCAAGTATGATTAAATCTATGCTTTCATCAACTTTAATTACAGCATCTTCACCATCTACAGCTTCTATTACATTATAGCTCTCACTCTCTAATAAAACGCGGACTATTTCTCTTATCTCCTCGTTATCATCCGCTATCAAAATATTCTTCATTGTACTCATTAAATCTCCCTCCATTTTATTACTAGTATATAATGCAATATAATTTAAATCCATATTATTTGAATGATTTAAGATTTCTTAAGATTTATTATAGGCAAATCTTAAGATGTTTCTAGTAAACTATTAATCAATAAATAACATAGGAGGAAGGACCAACTAATTATGAATAAATCTAAAAAATTTTTAATTTGTAGAATATCGCTAGCTTTATTAGGTCTTCTGACAATTATATTAGTGTTAAAATATTTACCACATATCCTTGAATTGACTGTATCACCTGATAAGTTTAGGAATTATATAGTTTCTCTAGGTAGTTTTGGATCTCTTTTTTTCATATTTTTTCAAATACTACAAACGATTATTGCTCCAATTCCCGGAGAGGTAATTCAAGTTGCCGGTGGATATATTTACGGTGTAACCTTTGGTGTAATTTATTCAATAGTAGGGATGCTGTTAGGAGCTATTATAGCTTTCTACTTTACCAGACTTATAGGCACCCCTTTTATAGAAAAGCTAATAAAGAGGAAAAATTCTCAATGGATGATTAATATTATGGACAGCAAAAAATTTTCTACTGTTTTATTCATCATTTTCCTAGTTCCTGGACTACCTAAAGATTTTTTAATATATGTTGCAGGCTTAACACCTATAAATCCATTAAGGTTTTTTGGAATTTTACTCGTTAGTAGATTTCCTTGGCTTTTAGCCTCTGTAAGTATTGGCTCCAATCTTCATTATGACAATTATATGTCAACAATAATAATATCGCTCATAGCCCTAGTATCATTTATTTTAGGAATACTTTACAAAGATAAACTTATAAGTAAGTTTTCATATAATAAAAATTTTCAAGAATCTTGTAAAATTGATTAATTTAATTTAGTTAACGGGGGTAATTATATGTTAAAAACATCTATACCAAATTTACTTACATTTACTAATCTATCATTGGGAATTCTTTCAATACTTGAGGCCTTTGAGCAGAACTACTTTTTAGCTGCTATATTCATAATTACTGCAGCTTTAATAGATAGATACGATGGTAGAATTGCCAGATTTTTAAATATATCTAGTGATTTAGGAAAGGAGCTAGATTCCTTAGCTGATTTAATTTCCTTCGGAGTCGCACCAGCTTTATTAGTATTTATTAAGTATAACTTTCTTAATTTGGGTTATATAGGAATGGTTGGTGGTTGTTTTCTATTATCATATATTATGAGTGGTTCTTATAGATTGGCAAAATATAACATAAGCCAGTTTGATGGTATTTTTACTGGAGTGCCGATAACAGTTGCAGGTTCTATTATTGCATTATTTTCATTAACTACACCTAGCAATAGTATTTCTATACTTCTATCAATTGTTTTATTTGCGCTTCTTGCTTATCTTATGGTCTCAAAATTTAAATTAAAAAAGATATAGATATTTCAGGTAGTGTTAAATATACTATAGATTTAACAAAATCAAAAGGTAATAGAATTGCTAATTCAACTAAAATTCTCTCCCTACTTTAATTATAACATATGCATAATAGAGATTATAGACTTTTTATTTTTGTACCCTATTGCTAAAATATAATAATCATAATATTTTGTTATTCTTTAAAAACTAGATTATATTTTATTATATTAAAGTTTATGGGAGGGATACTATGGAACCTAAAAAATGCTATAATGCCTTATTAGCGCAGAAACTAATGGTGGAATTGAAAAAACGTAATATGGAAGGATTTTATTGTGAAACAAAAGAGGATGCACTTAAAAAAGTTCTTGAGATGATACCTAAAGACAGTGTGGTTTCTTGCGGAGGTTCTGCAACCCTTCGTGAAATTGGTTTACAGGTTGCATTAAAAAATGGAGGGTACAATTTCTTAGATCCGAATGCCCCACAAGGCTCTAAAGCAAAGGATAAAGTTGCACATCAGGCATTAAGCGCAGATTACTATTTAATGAGCTCTAATGCTATATCTGCTACCGGCGAGCTAGTGAATATAGATGGATATGGCAACAGGGTAGCTTCACTTATCTTCGGACCGAAGAATGTAATAGTAATAGCAGGACTCAATAAAGTAGCGCCCAATTTAGATGCGGCTATACTTCGTGCCAAAAGCTATGCTGCACCAATTACCATGTTGATATTTAATCAGGACTACTCTTCTTTTGATGAACTTTCTAAAGCAGCTGAGGGTGCATGCAGTCAACTTGTAATTACTAGCATGTCCATGACTAAAGACCGAATTAAAGTAATACTTGTTGGAGAATCTTTAGGTTTTTAGATTTGAGCTACTGTAGTTAAATAATAGAATCTATGTAGATATCCAATCTAAGTGTTTGACTTATTAGCGATATTCATAGGGGTACCTCTTCTGTACTGTTAATAATTTTAGTTATCTCCAGGGCTTGCTGCTAAGAACATCAACAAGAGCTAACATAAAATCATTAAATGTACTGCCAGATGTACCCCTATGAATACCTTGGTTAAGTCAATTATCAAAGTTGGATATCTATTTAGAGAAACTAACTAGAAAGTTAACTTATACAGAGGGATATGTTTCCAAAGCTGAAGATAGATTTAAAAACTTTGTGCCAGTCTTAGTGAAGGGTTTTAAGAGAACCTTAGAACTTTAGAGTTGTTTGAGCATAGCGAGTTGTCGAAAGTTCTTAGGTTGTCTTGAAGCACAAACTTTAGACTGGCTAAAAGTTTTTAACGTACTGAAGCTTGGAAACATATCCCGGCGTATAAGTTAACTTTCGGTCTATTACCTCTACATTAAATTTTGTGATATTTATGCTGTGGTCTACCCACTTTACCGTATTCCACCAATTTGCCTATTTTATTTTCTTTTTCCATATATTCAAGATATCTTCTAACTGTCACTCTTGCTATCCCTAATTTTTCTGCTAGATCCTCTGCTGTGAACTCCTCATAATTACCTTTCTCTATTTCATCCCATATAGCTCTATAGGTATATTTATTAAGTCCCTTAGCAAAATCATCTTCATTTTGGGAAGCATTGGAACTAGATATTAGTTTATCTAAATCCTTTTGTTCAATTACATCATTTTTTCTAAATTGATAATACCTATCCTTAAATTGAGTAAGTGATTCTTTAAATCTTTCAAAACTAAAAGGTTTTATAAGATAATCTACAACTCCATATCTAAAAGCTTCCTGTACTCTTTCAATAGTTTTATCTGCTGTAATTAAAATAATATCTATATCTATTTCTTGTCCTCTTATCCATTTTAAGAAATCAATCCCGTTTTCTTTAGGAAGATACACATCCAGTAATATTAAATCTGGCTTTTTAATAGATATAAATTTTTTTGCATCCTCAAGATTTGAAACTGCTTTATATAAAGTAAATCCTTCTACTCTTTCTAAAAACTTAGAATTTATTTCCCTAACCATAGGATCATCTTCAACAATCATTACTTTAATCAAGCTTTTTCCTCCTTTCACTCGGAACACGGGATAACTTAAGATTATTCGCTACCGCTCACAAGTTATCCGTAAAAGCCCATTTAGGGCTTTTACCTCCTTTCACTCGGAACACTGGGTAACTTAATCTCGCCGGCTCCCGCCGGCAAGTTACCCGTAAAAGCCCATTTAGGGCTTTTACTTCCTTGTCATTGGTATAATTATATTCCAATGAACACCTTCATCTACACCAAAGTTTATTGTGCCGTTAAAATCATCAATTATTTTCTTAACAATATACATCCCATGTCCACGTTGCCCATCCTTCGTTGAGAAACCTTGTTCATATATTTTTTCCCTGTATTCTACTGGAATTCCACCACCATTATCTTTAACTATTATATTTAAAAAATTCTCATCTTCAACTATTTTTACATATATTAATCCAGTGCCATCATTTTTAACTTCGTCTAAAGAATTTTCTATTAAATTACCTAAAACTGATACAATTTCTTCAGAGGTCATATACTCTGGTAACTTTGTAAGTTTTGAATTTTCATCTATTTTTAACTTAACTCTACACTCCTCAGCTTTGTTATATTTTGATAGCAGCAAAGCTGATACGGAAGAGTCCTTTATATTTTCCGTTAAAATATTGCTTATATTATTTCTACTTTTAGCTGTATCTGATATAAACTGTAGAGCTTTATCGTACTCTTCAAGCTGTATAAGCCCTGAAATAGTATGAAGCTTATTCATGAATTCATGATTTTGAGCTCTTAAGGACCAGGCCATTTTTTTAACACCAGTGAGCTCTTCTGCCATTTTGGTAACCTCTGTTTTATCTCTAAAACTAGCAATAGCTCCTACAACCTTCCCTCTATTCATTATAGGAATTCTATTAGTCATTATTATGGTATTATTTATCCTCTGCTCTTTTTCAAATTCAGATTCCCCTGTTTCTAATACATTAACCATACGGGTATTTGGAATAACATCTTCTACGTTCTTTCCTATAATATCCTTTTTATTAATCCTATTTTTAAGGTGCAATATATTTAAGGCTGAATCATTTATAAGAGTAATTCTACCTCTATGATCAACAGCTATCAACCCTTCATGAATAGCATAAAGAATTCCCATCTTTTCATTATAAAGTTTTGTTATCTCCTCAGGCTCAAGTCCCAGTAAAGTGTTCTTTATGTTATTGGCTAATAAAAATGCCCCTATTATACCTACCATGAGTCCACCAAGACCAATTAAAATTATATATAAAATAGCTGTATGCTTAGCTGTTTCAATGCTGTGGGTAAGTGTGCCTACAGAAACAAAACCTATCTCTCTCTTATTTTCTGCATCATATATTGGAGTAAAAGCTCTCAAGGATTTTCCGAGGGTCCCTGTAGCCTCAGAAATATATGTTTCTCCCTTTTTAAGTACTCTATATTCATCTCCTCCCACAAACCTTTTCCCTATCATTTCAGGATTTGGATGAGAATATCTAACTTCCTCCATGTCCACTACAATTATATACTCAACCTGTTCTAAACTCTTAAGCTGCATATTAACATAAGGTCCAATTTTTTTGTCCGGATCCTTAACCTCCAGCGCATCTACTATCTCTCTAGAATGTGCTACCATCTCAGCCACATTCATAATATTAGTTCTAGCCTTGCTTTCAATATTTTCAGTCATCCATGAGGCAACAAAAAAAATGATTATAGATATAGAAACAAACACTACTGTAATAATCAATAAGGTAAGCTTTGTTTGCAGCTTCATTGCTTTTTTCATATTCATCACCTCAACTTTATTAAATGAAACTCCTCTTCCTTACGTCAGAAGAATACTCACTGAGTAAGCGACCATATCAAAATCGAAGATTTTGTATGTCTGCTTAACCGATTCGCACAAAATCAGCACTCTGTGTAAGTGATCATCTCAAAATCATAGATTTTGGATGCCTACTTAAGATTTTGGCTCTCTGCTTAAAAGCTTAAAAAAACACGGAATCATAGAAGACCATGGATTCAGATAGAAGGATTAATATAGGAATAGATACTTCAATCCTATTATATAGCACTTCTTTCATTATTGTCTCCTATTTTTTCCGTGTTTAATTTAATATCTATCTAACTATATCTTATTTAACCTTACCCATAGTCTAAACTTAGTATTCATAAGTTTGCTTTACTTTATTTATGTGATAACTACCCCATATTAAAATTTTAAATTTTTTATGATGCGACAGCTTCATTATTTAATTTTTTTGCTTTATTCTTACTAAGCAATTTAAATGCATAAGTAACAATAAACGGACAAAGGATAGCAGATACTACACATGCTGCTGCAACTTGTGCAGTAGCTACTGTTGCTACAACAGCTAATGTTGGGTCTGCTGCTGCAACAGCAGCTGGTGTCGCTACAGCATTTCCTGCAGTTGACCCTGTTGCTAGGCCAATTATAGGCTCTTCTTTAAATAATTTCAGAAGTATAAAGGCACCTATTCCAGTGAAGGCAGCTATTACTCCTAATAATATACCAGGACCTCCAGCTTTTACAATAGTTTCAAGGTTCATTCCTGCACCTAATGGGAAGGAGAAGAATGGTATTAATAACATTTTACTGCTTCCAAGGAATTTTCTCATATCAGGGTCAATATTTCCTAAAATCATTCCTATTACTATTGGAATCATTACTGCTACAAGTGCCTTAAAAGGAACTTGTGCAAGTCCTGATGCACCTAACGCAACTAATGTAAAGAATGGACCATCTTTTAAAGACAATAAAGCATAAGCACCTACATCAGTTTCATCACCATATTGTGAAGCAAGTGATGCATATAATCCGCCATTACAGTTTGTTAAAGCTGCAAGGATAGCAAG
This sequence comes from Clostridium nitrophenolicum, assembly GCF_055391695.1. Lineage (NCBI taxonomy): Bacteria > Bacillati > Bacillota > Clostridia > Eubacteriales > Clostridiaceae > Clostridium > Clostridium nitrophenolicum. Next base: position 1,503,472 of record NZ_AP042469.1, on the reverse strand, counting down.
TGGTGATAAACCTAGCACTCCGGCAGGACCAAAAACTTTTCCTACAAATATACCGATACCAGCACCTACTATAAATTTTCCTGATATTAATATTGCACCTTTTTTTATTGCCTTTGGCGCTAATTTAAAATTGATTTGTGAACCAATTAAAAACATGAAACAAGCTAAAATTGTTGATGATGCTTTTGCATCAAATAATGCCGTTGTAAAACCACCAATTTTTAGAAACTGTGGACAAAATGTATTAACTAATACACCTAAGAAAAGTGGAACAACCATCATACCACCTGGAATTTTATCGAGCGTTTTCTTAATTGGAATTTGCATTTTTATCCCTCCATTATTTTCAAATAGTTTTTATAATCTTGCTGCACCAGTTGCTCTAGCTGCTTTCTTAATTTCTTCTGCTACATTTGCAGCTACTTTTTTGTCTAATGCACTTGGAATTACGTTATTTTCATTTAGATCTTCATCGCTAATGCTATTTGCTATAGCATAGGCTGCTGCTATCTTCATTTCTTCATTAATTTCTTTTACTCTAACATCTAATGCCCCTCTGAATATTCCTGGGAAAGCTAGCACGTTATTAACTTGGTTTGGAAAATCTGAACGTCCTGTACCTATTACTCTTGCCCCTGCTGCTTTCGCCTCATCTGGCATTATTTCTGGAGTTGGGTTTGCCATAGCGAATAGTATAGAATCCTTATTCATTGCTTTTACCATATCTTGACTTACTATTCCTGGTGCTGAAACCCCTATAAATACATCTGCACCTACTAATGCGTCAGCTAAAGTTCCTTTAATGTTATCCGGATTAGTTACCTTTGCAAGTTCCTTTTTAGCATCATCTACATTTTCTATTCCTCTGTAAAGAATACCAACCTTATCACATGCAATTAGATTCTTTACTCCTGAAGAAAGTAATAGTTTTGCTATAGCAGTTCCTGCAGCTCCTGCACCATTTATAACAACCTTTATATCTTCTATTTTTTTATTAACTACTTTTAAAGCATTTATTACCCCTGCAAGAACAACTATTGCAGTTCCATGTTGGTCATCGTGGAATACAGGTATATCAAGCTCTTTCTTTAATCTTTCTTCAATTTCAAAGCATCTTGGAGCTCCAATATCTTCTAGATTAATTCCACCAAACCCTGGTGCTATAAGCTTTACAGTTTTCACTATCTCGTCCACATTTTTTGTATCTAGGCATATTGGAAAAGCATCAACATTTGCAAACTCTTTAAATAAGATTGCTTTACCTTCCATAACTGGCAATCCAGCCTTAGGTCCTATATCTCCAAGTCCTAATACTGCTGTTCCATCTGTAACTACTGCAACTATATTTCCTTTTGAAGTATACTTGTACACGTTTTCTTCATTCTCATGAATCTTTCTGCATGGTTCTGCAACTCCAGGAGTATAAGCCAAACTTAAATCCTCTCTTGTTGTAACTTCTACCTTTGATTTTATCTCTATTTTTCCTATATTCTGTTCATGTAATTTTAAACTTTCCTCAAAATAATTCAATTTTAATACCGCCCCTTCGTTTTTTATATCAAATTTTGTAATCGTTTGTTTCTATGTGTAAATGATATCATCAACCTTTGATTATTAAAATATTTTGAACTTTAAAAATAAATTATGGTCATAAAAAATACTTTGTTATCTTTTTAACGCCTATTTCTCCGTAAATTATAACTTTACCTCATTCTCATGGTGGGTTTATTGCTTATAGCAATTCTGAGCACGAAAAAAACCCTCGACATCGCTGTCGAGGGTTTTATTGGTGTAAGGTATTCATATCAAGTTTATCTTTTTATATATTTTAAAATTGTAATACCATTATCTACGGCATACTCTTTTAGATGTAGTTTTATTGTTGGATTATTTTCTAAAAATAAAGGTCTACCTTTTCCTAATATTATAGGAACTACTCCTATTATATATTCATCAATAATATCAGCCTTAATAAAGCTATCTACAAGAACTCCGCCACCAAATAAGTATATATTCTTGCCATCCTTTTCTTTTTCTTCCTGGATTACCTTACATATGTCACCACTAATAAATCGCAGATTGTCTTGATCTTGAATTTTTTGTGATGTTGCTACATATACCTTTTTATTTTTAAAATCATCATGCATATTTTGATCATAGCAATTTTTACCCATAACTACTATATCTATATCTTCTAGAAATTTACTAAAATCAAATTTATTTTTAGTATTTAATGTATCATCTCCATCTCCAACTATCCAATCGAATCCGCCATCTTCTGACGCTATATATCCATCAAGACTTATTGCTAAATTTAAAATTATTTTTCTTTTCATATTAAATTCCTCCCTTTATTATCTAAAATATTTTTAGGTTTTGCATAACTTATAATTATTATTGTTTGATACATAATTAATTATAGACTATAATAGTTGACATCTAATGTCATATAATAGGAGGAAAGTTATGAGAGCAGATAGATTAATTTCTGTATTAATGTTATTACAAATGCATAAAAAATTAACTGCTTCCGAATTATCAAAAAAACTTGAGGTTTCCGTAAGAACTATTTATAGGGATATTGATATTCTTAGCGGTATTGGAGTGCCTATAGTTGCTGATAAAGGTATAAATGGCGGGATAAAGCTTCTCGGAGACTATAAAACCTCCCTTACAGGGATAAATAAAAAGGAACTTTTCTCTTTGCTAATTCCAACTGGTGATAAAATTTTTGAGGATTTAGGCATTGAAAATCTTAAGTATTCTACAATGCTTAAAATTTTAGGAAATTCTTCACATAATCAAATAGAAGAATTAGAAAATATTCAAAATTATATTTATATAGATATGTATACCTGGAATGAGCCTAACATTAGTCTAGATGTAGATATTCTTTCTATATTACAAAATGCTGTATGGAGCTCAAAATCGTTAAGATTATTATATAGAAAAATAGATGAAACAAAAGAAATAGTGCTAAATCCACTTGGATTAGTTTGCAAACGTGGGGTTTGGTATTTAGTCGCAGTAGATAATGAAGTTATTAAAACATATAAAGTAACTTCTATTGAATCTGCTTCATTAATGAATGACAGGTTTATTAGACCATACGATTTTAATTTAAAAACCTATTGGAAAAATTCCACTAGTAATTTTAAAAATTTAATTCCTAAACATACTTTTACCTTTAAAGTTAGTCCTAGTATCTTAAATCATATAAAAGAAAGGCCATTTATAACTATAAGTGAAACTATATTTAGAGAAAATGAAATTTATCTCAATATAAAATTTGATTCTGTGTTACAAGGTATAGAATTTGCTTTTGGATATGGTAAAGATATTGAAATTATTGAACCTATTGAAGCTATCTCTGAAATTAAGAAAAGAGCATTGGAAGTGATTGATTTATATTGAATATAATTCAGCACAGTTTTAAATGCCCTTCCTACACTTCAAAAGTTTGTAGAAAATGCTTAGCAATAGAAGATAAATACTGATCTTTCATCCATATTATAGTTGTACTTGTGTTTAAAGAGGGTTCATTAATTTCCTTATAACTTAACTTCGCATTTGGGATAAGTTCAATCCAATCCTTTGGTACGATGGCAACTGCCATTCCTGTTTTTGCCAGCAACAGTATTGAGCGAGTATCTTCAATTTTACAAAGTATTCTTGGCTCAAATCCCGCCTGATTACATAATTCTACTATCGCTTTTTCATATCTACGGTGCACTAAAAGAGGTTTATCTGCAAGATCTTTCAAATATATGGTTTTTTCATTATTCTCCCAATGCGTACTATCACTAGTGGCAGCTACCATTGGTTCACTAGGCAAACTTATTGATTCATAAATTTCTGAGTTCAAAGGAGTTCGTATAATTCCAATTTCTATTAGTCCACTTTTTAATAACTCTAATATTTCACTTGTGCTTCCTTCTCGTATTTCAAAATTTATATTTGGATATTTTTTATTAAAACTGCATATTCGCTGCGGCAAAAGTATATCTCCAGAAGAGGATATAGTTCCGATTGATAGCGTTCCTTCTAACCCTTCATTAAAATCCTTTAATTCTTTAACTGTTGATTCCATTAATTCTATCATCTGTTTAGATCTATGCCATAATCTTTTGCCTGCATCAGTTATTTGAAATTTACGAGTAGTTCTTTCTATCAATTTAACCTTTAACTCATCTTCAATTAATTTTAGTTGTTGTGTGAGATGCGGTTGAGCTATATGCAATCTTTCAGCTGCTTTAGTTATATTTTCTTCTTCAACAATTGCAAGAAAATAATTGAGTTGCTTTATATCCATAAAATTAATCACTCCATAGACCTAATTTATACATATTTTTGTATAAGTATAATAATATATACGTATTTTTTGTATATATTATTCTTTGTTATAATCATACATGAGGTGATGGACAAAGTCAAAAGATGTTTAAGATTAATTTTAATATGTAAGGAATTTATTATAATTTTGCAGGGGGAGATACAATGACAAAGAGGGATTTCATAAAAAAAGTAGAAAAAATCTACCTAGTGAAGGACTGTAGTATTTCAAAGGCAATTGACATAGCTAAAATAGAAAATAAAATAACTGATACAGAGTTCATTTCATGGTTCTGTACAGGCAAATATGCTATGTCGGGTATTGGCAATATTAAAGAAAAATAATTATAAGGTAACTTTACTTAAAATATATACTAATACAAGCCCGTAAAATGGTGCGTTAAGGGGTGATTATAATAAAAATCCTTATTGTTGATGATGATCAAACTACTAGTTTAGCTTTATCTAACATTGCTCAAGACTATGATTGTGAGGGAATACTTCAATGTAGTTATTCTAAATTTATTTCAGATAAGTATTGGCTAGATTTAAGGGATATTGACATTCTTATTATCACCCCACCGATACCTTTTGATAGTAGATTAATTTCTGAATTTAATGGAAAAATTATAGCAGTTTCTGATGTAAGCGATAAAAAAACTATTGTTCAAGCTTACCTATCAGGAGCTGAATATTTTATTACTAAACCAATCAACCAATTTGAAGTTGTGGAAATTATAAAAAAGTCAGTAGAACTGATAAAACTAGAAAAATGCATGTACAATATTAAAAAATATTAAACCTAGCAGAAACGTAAACTTAATTAAAATAGTAGTTGTATAACAAAGCTATATAATATGTTGGAGGGTTAACCCATGAAAGGTGACATGACTGAAGGAAGTTCATCAAAAATATTAATAACTTTTGCTATTCCTATGGTACTAGGCAATATATTTCAGCAACTTTATAATACGACAGATGCCATAATCGTGGGAAGATTTATTGGGAAGAATGCATTGGCAGCAGTAGGTGTTTCAAATCCGATTATGTCAATAGCTCTTTTCTTCATATTTGGCATTTGCATGGGTACCTCCATACTTATGTCCCAACTTTTTGGGTCAGGAGAATATAAAATCTTAAAGAAGGAAGTTTCCACAGCTTTAATTGTAGGAATAATTTTTACTATAATATTATCTATTACCTGTATACTTCTATCTAGATGGGTTCTTATAATAACCGGAACCCCCAAAGAGATCTTAAATGATGCTGATATATTCTTAAAAATAATATTTGGAGGACTAATCTTTTCATTTCTATATAATTATTACTCATCTGCACTTAGGGCCATAGGAGATTCAAAAACTCCCCTAATTTTCTTAATTGTTTCCTGTTTACTTAATGGGATTTTATGTATCATCCTTATCATAGTTTTTAAGTTAGGTGTAGCCGGTTCGGCTATCGCAACAGTAATTGCACAAGGCATATCATCTATATTATGCATAGTATACGTTTATATTAAAATTCCACTAATAAGACTTAATCGAAAAGAATTGGTTATAGACAAGTCACTAGTAAGACTAACTATGCAGTACAGTTGGGTGACAGCACTACAGCAGACTTGTTTGTATATTGGAAGGCTATTGGTTCAAGGTGTTGTTAATTCTTTTGGAATAAATGCCATAGCTGCCTACAACTCTGTAACAAGAGTTGATTCATTCGTATTGGCACCTGGTGATAGTTTCTCTTCATCTGTTGCTACCTATTCTGCCCAAAACAAGGGTCGTGGAAAGCTGGATAGAATAATTGACGGCTATAAGAAGAGTAATATTATAATCACTGCATATAGCGTTACTACTGCCCTCATTGTATTTTGTGGAGCAGAGAAAATTATGAATTTATTTATTTCCGGTCCTGAAAGAGAAGTTATATTAATAGGCGTGAGATATTTAAAATTAATGTCCATTTTCTATGTACTTTCAGGATTTTGTAATATCTTTCAAGGGTTATTCAGGGGTGTTGGTAAGCTGCGTATAACATTTATTGCAACCCTCATGCAAATTTTTGTAAGAGTTGCATTATCCTATATTCTTGCACCTTATTTAGGGATTTCCAGCGTGTGTTATGCCATAGCTATTGGTTGGATTTTAATGATTATCTACGAAGGTTTGGCCTGTAAAAAATATTTTAAGGAAATCACACAATTGAATTTACCACATTGTGCTTTAAAGTACGAAGATTGCAGCAAAACCTAAATTAGTATTATAATTTGTATTAACATATAGATAAAAAAGGCGGAAAGTCAACTTATACGACGGGCTATGTTTCCAAGCTTCAGTACGTTAAAAACTTCTAGCCAGTCTAAAGCTTGTGTTTTAGACGACCTAAGAACCTTCGAAAAACTCGCTATGCTCAAACAACTCGAAGGTGCTAAGGTTGTCTTAAAACCCTTCACTAAGACTAGCACAAAGTTTTTAAATCTACCTTCAGCTTTGGAAACATATCCCTCTGTATAAGTTAACTTTCTAGTTAGTTTTATTATAGAACTGTGCTTAATAATAAGTATTTTTACTAAAATAAAGGGGAAGTTTATCATGGAGAGAGTTTATTTAAATAAAGAAGATTGTTGCGGTTGTGGTGCATGTTATAATATCTGTTCTACGCAGGCAATTTATATGAAACCAGATGAAGAGGGATTTTTATATCCCGTTATAGACCAAACACTATGTGTAGATTGTTATAGCTGCGTAAATGTTTGCCCTCTAATTTACGATGGAAATTACAAAGAAAAAACTACACCAGAATTTTTAGCAGCTAAACATAAGTCAGAAGAGGTTTTAATGAATTCCACATCCGGAGGAGCCTTTACAGCGATTTCCGATGCAATACTCCGTGAAGGCGGAGTAGTTTATGGTGTTGACTTTGACGATGAATTCCATGTGTTACATAAGAGAGCTGATAATCACGAGCAGCGAAACCGAATGAGAATATCCAAGTATGTACAAAGTAATATAAATGATATTTTTCAACAAATAAAAAGAGACCTAATAGATAAAAAGAAAGTGCTATTTACTGGAACCCCATGCCAAAACGCAGGATTGCGTGGATATATTGGAGAGTCACCATTAGCTGAGAACCTATATCTATGTGATTTGATTTGCCACAGCATTCCAAGCCCTTTAGTTTGGGAGGATTACAAAAGGTTATTGGAAAAAGAGTATGGTGGAAAAATAACAAGTATTCAGTTTCGATCTAAGATAATTGATTGGAGTCGAAAAAATAGTAATAAAACCTTCCTATTTACAACTTCACACAGCAAAGAAATTCATAAGGATGAAAGGTTCTATAAACTTTTCTTTGGAGAAAAGACTATTATGCGTCCTTCTTGTGAACAATGTCGATTTACAGATATACATCGTGCATCGGACATTACCATTGCAGATTACTGGGGAATTGAAAAATATTCCCCTGAATGGATGGATAAAAGAGGTGTCTCTGTAATTTTAATTAACAGTAAAAAAGGTGCTGATCTTTTTGAGAAATGCAGCGTAGATTTAAAATATGAAAAGCGTCCAAAGGAAGAATCTCTTGCAGAGCAACAACGTTTAAGTGAACCTATAAAGTTTCCAGAAAGCCGTAAGAAATTCTGGGATGATTATAGAAAATATGGCTTTGAGTATATCATTGAACAACTAACCAAATAGTACTTCAATGGCAACCTTCCTCCTTACATTTCAACGATAGGTATGAAAGGTATTTTTTTTGGAAAAATAATTTCATGATAAAAAGTAAGAGGGTATGTATATAAAATTGAAAGAAAAACGAATAAATTCTTCAAAGATAACAGATAAAGATGAATTTTTAGTACAAGAAGATAGTAAAGGGATGGAAAATCATCTCTCAGCCATGAATTTAATGTGGATTGGGATAGGTGGTACTATTGGATCCAGTTTTTTTCTTGCATCAGGGTTACCTATAAGCTATGCTGGACCTGGAGTGGTTTTTGCTTATCTACTGGGCGGTTTATTAGCATGCCAGATTGCAGGCGCACTGACCTCTTTGTCTGTCAATCATCCAGTTAGTGGTTCCTTTAAGGTCTACGCTGAAGAAATCTTGGGGCCTTTTATGGGATTCTATGTAGGTTGGACATTTTGGATAGGAGTTGTTCTAAGTATAGGGTCTGAGACCATTGCCATGGCTATATTTTCAAGACTGTGGTTTCCAAATGCTCCTGTATGGTTATTAACAATAGTTTATTCAGCAATAGTAATCGCTTTAAATGCCTTTGGCTTGAAAAATTTTGGTAAAGTTGAAACGATTATGTCTTTCATTAAAGTAGCAGCCTTAGTATTATTCATTATAATCGGTGTCGCAGCAATGCTTGGAGTATTCTACACTACTCATCCAGTTGGAATTAAGACTCTATTAGATAACGGAGGTTTATTCCCAAAAGGTTTAAGAGGATTGTTCCAGTCAATGTTAATTGTCATTTTTTCCTATGCTGGCATTGGCGTGGTGGCTATGGCATCATCAGAGGTTGGAAATCCAAGACGGGATATACCAAAAGCCATGCTTCTACTTCTTTTGGTATTGGTTTTATTATATGTGGTTTCAATTTTAACAGTTGTCTGCTTAATCCCATGGAATACCATTTCAATCAAACAATCGCCCTTTATATCGGCCTTAGGTTTAATTAATATACCCTTTGCGGCTTCAATCATGAATGCAGTGGTTCTGGTGGCATCATTTTCCGTAATGACCGGATCATATTTTTCCGCCATAATGATGCTAGTTGCTTTAGGAAACTCTCATCAAGCTCCAGCCTTTGTGAGTAAAGAAAGCAAGAACGGAGTATTTTATGGAAGCTTAATTCTAACAGCTATTGGGCTAGTTGCTATCATTATTACTTCTTACATTTTGCCGGGTAAAATTTACAATTATTTAATTTCCGCATCCGCTTATTTTTCATTCATTAGTTTGGGTATTATTTTAATTTGCTTTTTACTATGGCGAAAAACTGTTGTAAATCAGGAAACTTACAAATCTCCTTTAGCCTTTGGTGCTCCATGGTCAACAGTGATCACATTAGTAATACTAGCTCTTTTATTTATATTTTCCTTAAGCGTTATAGACCAACGGATGGGTTTTTATTTTGCTTTAGGTATTTCTGTTGTTATCTCTATAGCTTACTTATTTATCCGTGGTAAATCTAAAGATACAGCTTAACATGCATGAAATTAATAAATAGAAGATCTGCTTGAAACTGATTTAAAATTCACTTTCAAGCAGACCTCGTATTCAATTATAAATTCATTGCAAATCTGTCCAGAAGGTTGCAGAATGATAATTTTTAGAGATGCTTAGTATTCGCCATTCCATGTTTTATAGCTATATTTTTTAAATTATTACCCTTGTACCATCAAATTTTGTGAAGGAAAAACCATGAAATTCTTCATTATAGGTATTTCTATAGTCCTGAAGTAATCCTATTGCCACAGCTTCTCCAAGTTTCATGCCCTCTGAACCGTCTGAACGCCAGTGAACACCTGCAAAATCTCGCCCAAGGGAAATATTGGAAGCAAGCTTATTTAATTCTCCCTCTACTTTTAGATCACCCTCAAGATATGGTTGTAACTTAAGCCCATCGGCGCTAGCTACTACTGGATTGGGAATAATATAATCCTCATTGAAAAATGCTTTTAGAATAGTTACCCCTGCTCCAATTTGAGCTGCATGGCCTGCAGGATATGCCGGATGAGTTGGGCATCCCTCAGGATATGCCATAGGCAGAAGGTAGGTTCCATATTTTTTAAATACTATCTCTAATACCTTTGAATCTAATAATTCTGGATTAATAGGATACCTTGTGGCACCTGTCTTAAGATTTTGTACGAATCCCCCAAACTCTTCGGGCCTTAATCTTCGATGCACCAAAAACTTTTGGAACCAGGCTGCTTCAAGGGCCATCCTTGCTGCACGAGTCGCAAAATCCAAAACATGTGCACTACCAAAGGTAGCAAATCCCTCCTGGGTTTTTGAGAATAAATAGGGATTACTCAAAGACAGAGCTTCCTGCCCAAAGCCTAGTAGTATCAAGCAAGCCGTTAGTGCAGCCTGAATGCTGCTGTCTTTATGAACATATTCGCCGAGGGCTCTGCCATTACTAATATATCGAGGTATTGGATCAAGTTTTAATATTGAAGAGGGCGCCTGTCCATTCTGTATATTAAGCCATTCATTATATGAAGTCATATAATCGATTCTTCCCACAGGTGCAATGTAATTCTGTGTTACAGTTTTTGCCCCAAAGGGAATATCCTTCAAGAGGAACTGTGAAACATATGGTCCTTCCAAAGCGCCAGGTACATTACTACGGAATAGTGTTTCCGTGGTGACTTTACATTTGCATTTAGGACCATTAAAATCCGAAAACTTTGATAAATCCTCAGCTGCAGTCCTAGTTTCAGTGTTAGTGTTATAATTTACAAAAGGGACATCACGAGTTAAAGCCATCCAATAATCCTCAGCCACTTCACTTGCTTCTAAGGCACTAGAAAAGCTCGGAGCCGGTGCTATAGTAAGATGATGAGAATCAGGTCCAACCATCTCATACGCATACGAGGCCTGAGGGTCAACGAATTTTCTAGTTCCTCCTAGTGGTATCAACTCAAATTTTTCCGGATTTCCAGTGGTTAATGTGCTTATCAAAATGTTGTAGGCCTCTAAATTTACTTCTCCTAACAAATTATGAGGTAAAGCCTTTGTATAATTCCCAATCTTATTTGCATACAAAATTTCATCGTCATTGCATATTTGACCCTGAAGAATCAAATTCTTCTGAAATAAAGCGGACTGAATTCGCTTTTCAAAGGCCTCAATGCGCCTCTGTTCAGGCGTCAAAGGTCCAATCTCACATTGATCTATTGTATTATATTTAGGACATCCTGACTTAGTAATACAAACTTTATCTTCGCCTTCATTCGTTTCTCTCTTTTTATCTTGCCTGTCTTCCACCTTAATCACTCCTACTATTTGATTAGAACTTTACTATATTAAAATTTAAATATACTATGCTAAGTCAATTCTGCAGTATATTATATGTAACGAGTGATTAAATTTCTATTCTTAATCTCAAATGTCATATAATTTATCAAAAGCTCGGCCTTGACCGAGCTTTAATATATTTTCTAATAAACTTAATTTATTTATCTAAAGCATTTATATAAATTTTCACAAGTTCCTTTACACAAGTATCGATATCAAACATTTTTTCGCACCAATTTCTTCCCCATCTTCCAATCTTTGAAATTTCTTTCTTTTTCCTCAAAAGATACTTGATATCTTTCACTAAATTTGTGACATTTGGCTTTGCAAGAGCATCATGATCACCAAAATACATATCCAATTGAATGTCTTTTCTATTTTCAGCTACAATTCCAGTATATCCTTGATTACCTATAGCAATTACAGGTTTCCCACACATCATCCCTTCTAATGCAACTCTGGCAGTTCCAATTATAATATCACTTTCGAGATAATATGGTATTACGTCCACTTTTGCTCCTACCATATGAACAACATCCTTGTCCGTCATTTCGTTGATTACTTGTGCCTCTTTTTCTAAGCTTTCTCTTCCAGGGCCGTCACCTACAACAATGAGGTGTAGGTTAGAATAGTCTTCTAAAAGCTGTGTGAAACTAAACAATAATACACGGGCTACATTGGTTTTGTTCCAATCTAATCTGCTGCAATAGCATAATATACCTGCACTTCTGGATATATTAAGCTCCTTTCGTATATCTATATCCCTATGAGAATTATTAACTAAATCACTACTAATTCCATTAGGAATTATAACAATTTTATCTCCAATTTTGTCTCCAAGTTTATTATACAGCATTTCTTTAACAGGCTTACTTACTGCAATTACCTTGGAGGCTTGAATACAGGTAGAATAAAAAATATTATTAGGATAAAATAACCCATGGACAGTAACTACATATGGTATCTTATACATTCTATAAAGTTCGCTGGCAAGCTGCATGCTTGCAAATAAATGGCAGTGAATAATATTTATTTTTTCCTCATCAATAATTGTTTTTAGTATTTTTATCATCCCAAATTTTTTCTTGTTCGATATATAATCACCATCAATAGGAATTTTAATGACTTTTATTCCATAGGATTTCATTACTAACTCCATAGGACCACCAGAAGTTGCTACCACTACATAAATTCCCATATCCATTAACTTTTTAGTAATATTAAGAACGTGGGTTTCTGTTCCTCCAATATTCAATGCATCTACAAGCATTAATACCCTTAGTTCACTGTTTTCATTCAGTTTAATTTCTCTTTGTACATCAAGATTTAAATCCTTATAAAATTCCTTAAACTGAAAAGAATTCCTAATAGATGGATCTTTAAGTAGTTTAGATGTATATTTGCCATATTCCTTTTGATTTACAACATGATAAGCGTCTTTGTGCCTTCTATAAGAATAAAGAATACTATTCACCTTTTCTATAGGACTTAACTTTATAAGCTCTAATAATAATTCTGTTTGATCATCAAAAAGAGGAGTTTTACTATCATAATTCACCTTATCCATAAGTTCTTTACGAATCATTAAAGTTGGAAATATGACTGGTAAAAAACCTGCTATAATTGTTTTTTCAATTTCTTCATTACTTTTATAATAGTTTTGAATTCTCTCAATAAAAATGCAATCTTTGCGTAAGGACTGATCTCTCGTAAAGCAAGATATAAGACATGAAACCATTCCAACATTCTTATTAGCCTTCAAATAATTCAGTTGAATTTCCAGACGAGTAGGTAGACTTATATCATCTCCATCATGTCTTATGATAAAATCTCCTTTTGCAAATTTGTAGCCTTCTGCAAAGGCTGACGCAATTCCTTGGTGCTCTTTTAAATTAATTAAATGAATCCTTTCATCTTGTATTTGAGATATTTTTTCTAAAGTTCTATCCTCTGAAGCATCATTTACAATTATTAATTCCCAATTTATATATGTCTGTTCACAAATGCTTATAATACTTTCTTCTATGAATTCTTCACAATTATACACGGGCATTACTATGCTAATTAACGGTTTCATAAACTCAACCCCTTACTCAAAGTACAAAACATCTTTAAGATTTTGTACTTTATATCCATTATTTAAGAGTCTGTATATAAACTCAAAATCCCATGCACCCTGCATTAAGTTATTGAAACCAGCTGTTTTATGAATTTGTTCATATCTCACCATTAAAGTATTTATATTTACGCAGTTAAAACATTCAGTGATGTAGGAGTCTTCGATCTTATCGTCATATCGTATCCTCGTTCCTCCTGGTTTACAATTTGTACCTACTGCACTATACATGAAGTTGTTCTTTAAAAAACCTACTTGTTTTTCTATTCTTTCTCGATGACTTAAGCCTTTATCATGATGAAATGCTATATATTCCCCCCTGGATAGATAGGCTCCAAAATTATTTATCCAAGGGAAACCGACCTCTCTAGGCGGTTTAAAATATAATAAATCTTTAATACATTTATTCTTTGAGTGATTTCTATAACTTTTATACCAATTATTAATTACTTCTCGTGAGTTGTCATTGGAACAATCATCCATTATGATAATTTCAATATTGGGATAGGTCTGTGCACCTATACTCTTTAATGTATCGGAAATAGTTGATCCACTGTTTTTAACTGGAAGTATTATACTAACAAGATCATCAACAACTTTTCTCTTCTTGAGCACATCTATATCTTGTTTATGGCGTATTTGACTGCTCATAGATCCTGTATGCTTTCTTACATAATGCAATTCCTCTTTTATATTTTCAATGATAAAATCATGATTTACTATATTATTTACAAAAAACATATCATTACCAACAGGGATGGCTTTAAAGCATCCAATAATCTCTTCTAACATAGCAGCACGGAACATTAATGTACCATATGCAACGCAATGTCTCAAATACTTTTTATAATTTTTCTCTATATGGGCTGAATTAAAACTTAGCCAGCCACTTCCAGCCTTACTTTCGAAAATATTATTTTTAAAAGTTCTAAACCCTGTGCCTACCATAGCAGTATCCGAATGTTCATCTAATAATTCCACCTGCTTCTTAATTTTTTCTGGATAGCTAACATCATCTGCATCATGTATTACAAGATATTCTCCAGATGAAATCTGAAATCCAATATTGTAGGCCCAACCGGCTCCACAATTTCTCGGAAGTTTTAAATAAATGAAATTTGAAAATCTATATTCACATCTTTGATACCATGATTTTACAAGTTCCTCTGTATTGTCCTCTGATGCATCATCCATAATAATAAGCTCTATGTCGGGATAGGTTTGTTTTTCAATTCCATTAAGAGCATCTATTATGAAATGACCATAATTATAAGTTGCAATTACAATACTTACAAGTCCAGGTTTTCTATCACACAATTGCGTCATCTCAACTTCCTCCTTGCTACAACTCTTCCTAATGATAATATATGGACGCATTTATATAGTTGTGTACAATTACAAAATAATTTAAAACATTATCACTAATAGTTCTAACTTCATATACTATATTACTAACTAATGGGAGAGGGATGTGAAATGTGGCTTAGTAATAAAAAAATTTTAATTACTGGTGGTACTGGTACCATTGGAAAAGCATTATTAAATAGACTATTAAAATATGATATAAATTATATATATATATTTAGCCGAGATGAACAAAAACAAGAGGCAGAACTTTATTATTTTAAACAAAATCCAAAGGTTAATTTTATAATTGGTGATATAAGAAATTATGACAGCATAAACTCAGCTTTAAGAGGGATAGATATAGTTTTTCATACTGCTGCTATGAAAATTGTTGGTATTTGTGAAAATAATCCACATGAGGCCTTTATTACGAATGTTATCGGTACTCAAAATATTATCAAAAGTGCCACCTTAAATAATGTGGAAAAAGTCATATTTACCAGCAGTGATAAAGCTGCCAATCCTACTACTGTAATGGGTGTTGGAAAACTCTACAGTGAAAGGCTTATATCTCATGCAAATTTCTTTACGGAAAATTCAACAATCTTTACAACCGTACGTTTTGGAAATGTTTTTGGTTCCAGAGGCTGTGTTCTTGATTTATTTAAAAATCAAATAAAAAAACAAAACTACGTAACAGTTACCCATCCAGACATGACCCGATTTATATGCACAATTGATGATGCAGTTGACCTTTTAATAAAAAGTAGTGAAATAGCCACTGGAGGAGAAATCTTAATTAAAAAAATGCCAAGTATTCGCATAGTTGATCTTGCTGAAGTGTTAATCGAATATTTAGCTCCTATATATTCAAAAAATCCAAAGGACATTGAAATAAAGATAACAAAGAAACTAGCTTCTGAAAAACTCTTTGAGGAACTTATTACAACTCATGAAGCAGAGAGATCTTTTGGGTTTGATGACTATTACTCTATACTTCCTACAATTTTCTCAGATAAACAAAATACCTTTGATTTGACAAAAGGCAAACCAGTATTTGGGGAAATATCTTCAAAAACTAGCCCTAATCTTTCAAAAGAAAAACTTTTAGATTTTCTTATTAAGAGTAAATTAATATAAGGGGGTGATATTATGAATATACTTGTAACAGGTGGCGCAGGGTTTATTGGAAGATGGGTAGTAAAACGACTTGCGGAAGATAATCATAAGATATGGATACTAGATAACCTTTCGAATAGTTCAATGAATAATTTAAAAGATTTACAACTTATTTATCCTAATATTACCTTCATAGCAGGAGACATTACGGACAACCATCTTCTTGAAAGCCTTTTTATTGATAAGTTTAATATATGTTATCATCTAGCGGCTTCAATTAATGTCCAGGATAGTATTGATGACCCAAAAAATACCTTTGAAAATGATGTAATAGGAACCTTCAACGTCCTACAACAATGCAAACTAAATAAGACAAAGTTTGTGTATATGAGTACTTGCATGGTATACAGTAAAGCTTTAAATAAAGAAGGCATTTCTGAAAGTCACCCTACATGTCCAGCTTCTCCTTATGCAGCTGCTAAATTGGCTGGGGAACAGTTAGCCTTATCCTATTACTATGCTTATGGTCTTCCTGTAACTATTCTTCGACCCTTTAACACCTATGGACCATATCAGAAACAAAATAGTGAAGGTGGGGTAATTTCAATCTTTATTAATAAAAAACTTATGAATGAAACACTATCTATATATGGTGATGGCAGCCAAACAAGAGACTTTTTATATGTTACAGATTGTGCTGATTTTGTAGTAGAGGCAGGTTACTCTGAAAAGACAAATGGTAAAGTGATAAACGCCGGTAGTGGTACTGACATCTCAATTACAGAATTAGCAAAACTAATCGCTGATGAAACAGTGAATATTAAATATGTAACTCACATTCACCCTCAAAGTGAAATACAGAAGTTATTGTGCGATGCAAGATATAGTCAGAAGCTTCTTGGGTGGAAACCTAAAATATCTCTGACCCACGGTATAGTACGAACAGAAGAGTTTTTAAAATACAATTACAATTGGAGGTGACATATATGGAGTCCTTTCGTATTGTAATACTAGCAGACAGCAGTAGACATGCTGTAGCAGTAAATACACAATTGCTCCGTACCCTACTCTCTCGTATTAAGGGATTGTCACCGCAGCCGAAATTTATAATGTTTGTAGGAGATATGGTATATGGTGGAGCTAAAGTAAATGAGCAATTAGAAGACTGGAAGAAATTAATTGAGGACTATTATTCTGTTACCATGTTCTATACAGTACTCGGGAGTCACGAAAAGAATGAAACTGCTTTCAGTAATGCATTTTCTTACCTTCCTAATGAGCAGTTACAAGGATATCAACGAACTGTATACTACTTTGATTATGAAAGTGCTCGCTTTATCGTTTTAAACTCAAATCGAAGAGGTTCAAGCTGTGGCTATGCCATTGACGCAAAACAACGTGCCTGGTTAAAAAACACACTAGATGGCAGTAATAAAAAATATAATTTTGTGTTTTTCCATGTTCCTGCTTTTCCTACTGGACATCACTACAGAGAAAGTCTAGATGCGAGTCCAGATGACCGTAATGCTTTATGGTCCATTCTTGATCATTATAATGTAACAGCAGTATTTGTAGGTCATGAACACAATTACTGTCGCCGTCTTATAGATAAGTCTTTTACTACTAATAACCTGCTAATACAAAATTCTATTTATCAAATAACTACCGGCGGTGCAGGTTCTTCATTAAATGCACACATTACTAATATAAAAAATGCTATTGTTGGTCCTCTTGCGGTATATCATTATTGTGTTTTAGACATAAATGATAGTGGGGTTTCCCTGCAAGTATACGATAAAGAAAATACCCTTATTGATAGTTGTTCTATATATCCGCCTACTGAAGGTCCTGCTTCTAATACTATAGCAGATGTATTAATTCCTATGGGTGCATCATGGAGGTATTTTGATGAGGGTTCTGACCTGGGAACTTCCTGGAGAGAGCTTGATTTTGACGATTCTTCATGGCCTTCTGGACTTGCTGAACTAGGTTATGGAGATGGAGGCGAGGCTACAGTTATAAGTTATGGACCTAATGTTTATCAAAAGTATATAACAACCTATTTTAGAAAACATTTTACTGTTGATGATAGGTCAATATATAAAAGTTTAGCACTTCGAATTCAAAGGGATGATGGAGCTGTTGTATATCTAAATGGTAAGGAGGTATATAGAACTAATATGCCTTCCGGTATAATTAAATACAATACTTTAGCCGTCAAAGCTTTAAATGGAATAGATGAGGTTTCTTTTGAAAAAACTATAATTGATACAAGTTTTCTTAAAAATGGCGATAACGTAATAGCTGTAGAAATTCATCAAGTAAGCCCTTCTAGTTCTGATATAAGTTTTGATTTTCAACTTCTTGGGGATAAAGGTTAACATATCATCCCTAAAGTAGAATACTGAATATGTAGAAAACACGGAAGAGGTCAATTAATATAGGAATACAAACTAGAAAATTGACTTACACAAAGGGATATGTTTCCAAAGCTGAAGGTAGATTTAAAAACTTTGTGTCAGTCTTAGTGAAGGGTTTTAAGAGAACCTTAGAACTTTAGAGTTGTTTGAGCGCAGCGAGTTTTCGAAAGTTCTTAGGTTATCTTAGAACACAAGCTTTAGACTGACTAAAAGTTTTTAACGAACTGAAGCTTGGAAACATAGCCCAGGGTGTAAGTCAATTTTCGGTCTTGTAACCCTATATAACTACTTTCCTTATTAATTCAAAAGCTTCTGCGTAACTGCATCCAATAACTGTGCCGCTCGATAAAATCTACTCAAAACTAATCATAACTAATCAAAAGGTAGAATTTCTCTTCTCACTTCAACGAGTCCAATTTCGCCGCAGCTACAGTTGTTTGGTATGACTCTCTGTGAGCTTAATTCCCGATGAGCGTACCGGTACTATTAACAATGTAGTCAAGTTACATTGCTAACTTTTTAAGATTCAGCGCTGCATTAAAATCTCTATCTATATGAAGACCACATTTATCACAAACAAATACTCTTTCAGATAAAGATAACTTCTCTTTCTTTTCTCCACATTTACTGCAAAGTTTGCTGCTTGGGTACCACTTATCAGCAGTTATAAGCTTTATATCATTCCAGGCACACTTATACTTTAATTGCCTTATAATCTCTGCAAACTTAGCGTATTTTAATGTTTCAGATAGATGTTTATTCTTAAACATACCCTTTACATTTAAGTCCTCTATAACAATAGCTGAAGGATTCACCTTCACTAACTCTGCAGTCATTTTGTGGATATTATCATTGAGTATATTTGTTATCCTTTGATGGGTTTTAAGTATTTGTTTTTCCAATTTAATAAGCCTTTTTGACTTTACCTTAAAACTTACATTATTCTTCTCCATATTTAGATAGATTCTGTTAGCACTACGCTGAAATCTTTCAAGACGTTTTAAGTACTTCTTGATGGAAGGTCTCTTTTTATCCTGTCCATTAGAATATACAGCCAATTTCTTTAATCCAAGGTCAATTCCAATAGGTTCAGTCTTTTCTTTGTCAGCTTGATTTTCACCAACTTCTACTCCAACTGTAAGCCATATATTTATGCCGTCATACTTTACTCTAGGGTTATAATATTTAATCCCTTCTCCTACGGGTATGATATTTTCAGCCATGGCTACATAACCTATTTTCTCTAAATGAACCTTTTTACCTTTAATTCTGAAGTCATCTTCCCTTTGAAAAAAACTGTCCTTATTATGCTTCTTCGACTTGAACTTAGGAAAACCAGATTTTTTCTTAAAAAATCTCTCATATGCTTCGCATAAATCAATAACTTCCTGAGCAGCAACCTTTGCTGAAACCTCGCTGAGCCACTTAAAGTTTTCCTGTTTTTTAAGTTTGGTTATTTCCTTTTTCAGTTCCACAGCACTTATGAATTTACCTCTGGCTTTATGATTCTCTATTTGTCTGTTAAGTGCCCAGTTATAAGTCCATCTGGCTGTTCCAAAGGATTTTAGCATCAGAATCTTTTGCTCATCTGTTGGGTGTAATTTAACTTTAAAACCTCTTATCATATTGTTCACCTCCTTTGCACATACTAATAAGTTTACAGGTCTAGTATGTGTAATTAAGGGAACAATTATTCGCTACCCTTTGATTAATTATGAAATTTTGAATAGATTTTATCTTTCATTCACACAAGGACGCTACTCCTCATGCAGTTCTCAGGACCTTAGTCCATGAACTTCTCATACTTTAGTATGAGCGTAGACTATATCACCTACTTGCTGACGCAAGCAGTCACCCATTTCCCCTGCCAAAAGCTTGCAAGGTACGAGAATTACTCTCTAGTCGTTGAACATTCACCTATTCGGTGCTTTGCTGCTGATTGCCCATTGCTTTGACACCTAGGATTTAACCTTATGTCATCTAACATACTTTTTTCTACTTTCGTCACATTCACGCTTAAGCATATTTCATCTTTACGTTGTAGTGATGTTAGCTTTAGGGGTTTCCAGCAATTAAAGTGATTTGCTGTACAGCTTACGCTATACAGGGGGTTATCTTAACAAAGCTACTTAAAAATCTCTTTAAAATAAGATTTAAGCAGATTTATTTAAGCTGTTTGTTACCCCATCTTTTAGCAGCCACCTCTAATCCTTCTAAGGAACGAGGATGCGGGTATTCTCGCAACTCTGATTTATAACATTTCATTGCTTCGAGTTTGTCCTTTAGTGTATTTTCAATATTTACGAAATAATTAGGTGTAAATTTATCTTTGTTTAAAAAATTCCATTCCGTAGCAGATAAGGTTTCAAAACAGTATATTTCTTTTACTGGGCACTCTGCCATAGGTCTTGTAGCTGTTTGAACCGCTTTAAAAGTTATTCGATGGTCAATATTCAAATCTCCATAATGATGTGTGAATATAATAGAAGGCTTAATTTGAGAAATATACTTTTCAACTAATTTTACAATATTCAAGAAACCTTCTTTGTCAAAGCTGTTATCAATAAACTGACAAAAGAAAGTTTCTTTATACCCTATAAGTTTATCTGCTGATAAACTATCTTGAAGTCTTGTCTTAATTTCTTCCATTACTTCAGTATTCATATTGTCATGCCTTGAGGTAGTGCCATCAGATAAAATTAATGAATACACTTCATTACCTTCTTTAACAAGTCTTCTAATTGTCCCACCGCACCCTAAAATTTCATCATCTGGATGTGCTGCTATTACTAAAATTTTTTCCATTACAATTCCCCCTGTATTCTATATAGCACAAAGTAATTTCCATAATTTTTAGTAAGTTATAACATCAGTGTATGCTCACTAAATTTATTAAGTTACATATACTATATTGTTAGAAGTAATATAACTTTAGTTGTATTATTTGTAACTAATTTTGGGTGTAACTTACCTTTAGGTCTTTTACACATCATAAAGAAAGGATTTATTATGACACAGTATAATGTTTTAGTTACTTCTATTGGAGGTGATTTAGGTCAAGCAGTCTGCAAAGCCTTACGTAACACAAACTATAATATAAAAATTTGGGGAACAGACTGTAAAAACTATGCGCCGCATCCTCTATTTTGCGATAGTTTTCATATTATCCCTAAAGCTGAAAGCTTATTATTTACAGAATTAATAAATAAGTTTTCTCTTCATAATTCAATTGACCTAATTTATGTTTGTAGTGAACAAGAGCTTTTATGTATCTGTGATCATTTTAATGAACTAGATGATGAAATACGTTGTCGTATTGCCATTCCTCCACTGCAGGTAATCAACATTTGTCGCGATAAATATAAAACAATGGAAATTTTAAAAAACAACAACTTCCCCTACCCATACTCAGTTTTATATAATGAATCAACACCAAAAGAGGATCTATTAAAAGGTTTTAAATATCCCTTTGTATTAAAAAAAACTTCTGATTGTGGCTCAAAGCATCTTCACATAATTCAAAACCGTAAAGAATTTGAGGATATTACTAATCTAGACAGCAGCTTCATGCTTCAAGAGTATATTCCTGGAACTGAGTATACTAACGGAGTGTATAAAGATTCTTTTAGCAATGAAATATATGTGATTACCTTTGAAAGGACTATAAAAGATGGAATGAGCAATGAAGTAAAAGTAATCTTTGATAAAGAAATAGAAGAACTATGCAAAAATGTTGCAGAAAAACTAAATATAACTGGCTCAATTAATATTCAACTACGGAAACAGAACGGCTCTAAGCCCTTTATTTTTGAAATTAATCCCAGATACTCTAGTACTGCCTTTATGAGAGCACAATTTGGATTTAATGATGTTATATATGCTTTTGAAAATATTGTTCTTAAGAAATCTATTACTCCACCTATTATAAAAACCGGTGAAGCTTACCGATATATAACAGAATATTATAAGTTTTATTAAAGAAGGCGAAGGTAATAAAGCATCCCTATTATCAGTCTCTAGGATATTCAAAAGGACTTTGTCCGATTGCAGAAGAGCTATATGAGGGTATTATCACAATTCCACTTTATCCTGGCATGTCAAATGAAGATGTTAATTATGTTATAAAAAGTATAAAGGAAGTGTAAGGTATGGATTATCAAATAAACCGTTTTGTTATTGATGTTCCAGACGGTGATGAAAAATCAAGTGTTGATCAATTAGACATGGATTTTTTCTTACAATGTGACTATAGAAAAGTAATACTTGGAACAGTCCGTTTTCCTGATGGAAAACCTGCCCCTTGCTCTGTAGTTAAGTTTTTCAAATTAAAGCGTGCTACTGCTGACCCTGAAACAACCTCTGATTTAGAACCCATTGGTCACGCTATAACAGATGAAAACGGTCAATTTCTTTTAGGACCTGTATATCCTGGAGATAGACTTATATTGAAGATATTATATCTCGATTGTTTCATAAAAAAATCTTCAACAGAAACTGTCAAAAGTACCCGTGAACCTGAATTTTATGATAAGGAAAATTACGATATTGTAGGCTATAAACATGAAGATTGTGATTTTGAAAAGTAGGTTACTATGGATAATATAAAAAAATATGAGGTAGCTATTATTATTCCATGTAAAAATGAAGGTATTTATATTAAACAAACCTTGGAGTTTTTATTTAAAACTGAAGCGAAAAACATATCAAATATATTTATTATTGACGATGGCTCTAATGATAATTGCTGTGAGTTTTTGAAAAATCCTTTTAACAGATACCCAAATGTAACGTTAGTTAAAACAAAGGGCATAGGAGCGTCAGCAGCAAGAAATCTAGGTGCAAGCTTTGCACCATTAGCAAAAATATTAGTCTTTTGCGATGCCCATATTACTATGCAGCCAAACTGGCTTAACACACTATTAGAGGCTTTTAATAATAAGGATGTAAGTGTAGTATGCCCAGGCATTGGCCATTTTTCTCCAGATAGCCCTGTAGGCTATGGTCAAACCTGGAATGAAAAGTTTGAAACATATTGGTTGAAAAAGCCGATGAATATTAAAGAAGTTCCACTAGCTCCAGGTGGATGTATGGCTATAAGAAAAGAGGTCTTTCACGCAGTAGGAGGATTTGATCATGGCTTCCATAGTTGGGGCTTTGAAGATGTAGAACTATCACTAAAGCTTTGGCTTTTTGGATATAAAATTTTTGTACATCCAGCTGTTAAAGTTGGCCATAAATTTAGAAAAATACAACCATATAATGTTGACTTAACTGAATTTCATTATAATAAATTACGTATGGCCTTTAGCCATTTTAATGAAAATAGAATCCATAAATTAATAAAGCCACTGTATGATTATTCTAACTTTGAAACTATTTTAAATAAAATAACTGCAAGCGATACCTATGATCAACGTATAGATTATTTTAAGCGTCGTCTATATGATGATGATTGGTTTTTCAATAAATTTAATATATCCTTCTAATATACGTTTGGGGGTGAAGTATTGAAAAGTTCAACAAATGAATCTACTAATACTTTTAATTATAATGATCCTATAGAAGTTGTCATAAAAAAAGTATATAAACTAAAGGGAACAGAATTTGAAAAAGTTGACAATAATGAATTAATAATATCTGAAGAGGATGTGAGTTTAATTAAAGTGGATATCATTATAGATATACCAACTGATTTATAAAATATTTCATATAAATGGGTAATTGGTTCATATCCTACAAGTATTCATGGTAGTACGAATTTTTGTACTACCATTCTTACATTTAACAATATAAGAATTATAACCTTCTAGTGCCTGGAATTACAATGCAGCCAACATCTGATGGTTACTTCACCTTTCATAATCCTAAAGCATAATGAAATAAAAAAACCGTACTAAATCCAATACGGTCATATGTATTAGTGAGTTTCATCGGTGGGGCGAGGCATGACCTTTTAAATCCACTAATAATTACATATTCTAACCTTGAAAAATCTCTTCTTAAGATCTTAAAGTACTAATTATTTACTAATATTTAATCCCTACCATATTAATTGTCCATTCTTTCTCAACAACTTCATGAGCCAATAAAGATAAAAAATATATAATAAATCTGGCGGCGACATAGGATGCTATATTTATAATTACATTTAAATATAAAGACTGTACTATATTTATTATGTTATAAGAGTTTATAGTCTGCCCCAATAATATTGTTGTAAGTGTTATCATAAAAATAATATAACTTTTCATAATTCTAGTTTTATATTTAATATAAGTGAGAATTGATAAAATAATTCCAGCAAATCTCGATAAAAACGTTAATATATGTAAAAACAAAGTGCTTCATTAACTTATACTTCTGATTTTCTGATACTTTATATACATAATACATACTTTCGTATTTTAAAATCAAGTTTATGAGTTTATATTTAATATATATAGTTATAAATATAATCCTTTCTTTTAAATTCTTATAAATTAAAAGAACCTACAAAAATCCAAACTTTGGATCTCCGTGGGTTTCAATAATTTTTGAAATCTCCTTTAACTATTGAAAATTACTATATTATTAGGGATATTCACAAAATAACAAGTTAATATGTTTGTTATTTTGCGTAATATCCCTTAATTAATTATTTTTTAATAGATTCTTATACAATATCCTGTTACTAGTGATTATTTATGTCTTTCAGCTAAATCTGAAATTATCTTATCTTTAATATAGTCAACTTTATAAAATAGCATTAAAATAATACATATAACTAAAGTTATTGCTGGTAATCCTACATAACAGAATGAAATGGCACTCAAAGATTGTACAGTTTGTTTTACATTAGGAACAAAGCCTGCTGAAGATAAAATATATGACATTAATACTCCCGCAATTCCAGCACCACAAGTGGTCCCTATAACTGCACATGATGTAACTAAACCTTGTGAACGAATCCCCGTTTTCCATTCACCATAATCGACTACATCCGCAAGAGATACAAATAAAACACTTTGACCCCCACCAAGCCCAAATGCTGCAACTGCAATTCCTATCATTACTAAAGCAATTGATTGAGTTATAGTAGCTAAATATAAAATTCCTTGTCCAATTATACTTATAATCATTCCTAATATAACAATATTTTTATTTTTCATTTTTCTTGCAATCATAGGAAGGCATGCCATAGCAACAATCATAGCCAAAGAATTTACCGCGTTAGCTATAGACGCAAGATCTACATTTCCCATATTGTATTTAAAGAAATAAATAGTTGCTTGTGCCTTAACAACAACTCCAATAAATGCAAAGAAATTAAATGTAACTATTACTATCCATGGACCATTGCATAATAGAGCTTTAATACTCTTTTTAAAAGGAGGTTCTTGTACTTTTTCAAGCACTACTCTTTCTTTTGTATTCTTAAATGTAGTCATGAATAGAGCAAAGGAAATTACCCCAAATGCTATCATTGTTAATAAAAATCCCTTTTTAGAATTTCCCTGGCCTAAAATACCTACTAATGGTAATGTAAGTGCTCCTGCTACTATAACTGATACTGTCCCTAAAATAGTTCTAAAAGCATTAGCTTTAAATCTTTCTTCTGTATTAGTTGTTAAACTTGGCAATAATGCTGTTATAGGAGAACCAACAGCTAATGCTAAAACGTTAAATAAAATATAAGTAACATACATGTATGCTATCTTACCTACATTATTTAGTTCTGGTACAGTAAACGTCATTATGGCAATCACAGCATATGGTCCAGCAAACCATAAAAACCAAGGTCTACACTTTCCCCATTTTGTATTAGTTTTATCAATTAACGCACCAATAACCGGTCCAGCTATACCATCCAAAACACGAACTATTAAGAAAAGTGTTCCAACTGCCGCTACATCCATTCCAACTACATCTGTGTAATAAAACATTAAGAAAGAAGTAACAACTGTAAAAATAAGATTATAACCAGAATCTGATAAACCATAACTGATTTTTTCTTTTAAAGATAGTTTTACATTTGAATCTGACATTTGTAAATTCCTCCTTATAAATTGGTAATAAACAATTTAATAAAACGTTTTCTTTTTGTGCATAATTTATGTCAACCGGTTTCATATTCACATTATATATTCTTTTTTTAAATATGTCAACCGGTTTCATATGTCGTAATAATTTTTTATATACTTTAATAAACGTCTTAGATAATTAAGATAAATTTTCTTGAAATTCACTTAGAAGTTAACAGCAAAGAAAAAAAGCACCAATTCAACCTAGACTAGTGCTTTTTTCTAGAATCAAATTATTAATTTTATTATTTCCAGAGAAGGTTCCTCCTGTGTATAGGAATGAGTCTTAAAGATCCCTTTGGTGTTTAAATGACTAACATATTTTTTTAGTTTCTCCTGCTTTTATCTCCACTGATATTCCATTAAACTCTATCCAAGTTGAAATTGCAGATGGATTATGGACACAAGTAAAATCTGTAGAAAACTGTAACCTATCTAAAGCATCAAGATAGTCTACTATTTGAATATTTGTTGCATACCAAACATCATTCCTATTGCTTATATATTCACAAAACTTCTCTATGACATGCCAATTATTATCCAAATCAAATTCATAGCTGTGTCCCCATAAATAGAAAAGCCCTAATCCTTGAAACTCTCCTTCAATAAATCTTTTAGCTATCTCCATCAAGTGCGGGTCATTATGATGGGCTGTAGGATTCCATTCTAAGTAGTTTGAAGGCAAAGTGAAATTTCCATGATTGTTTACTGTTCTTGAATAAGCTACTCCAAGAGTTTCTAATACCTCAAAAACTGTCTTATTGTAAACGCCGTAAGGATATGCCATTCCTCTCACAGGATACCCAAACATCTTTTCATGATTTTTCCTATCCTGCAGAATTTCCTCAATTATAAGTTCCTTAGGTATATCTGTTAGTACAGGGTGGGTTAATCCATGAATAGCAATTTCATGCCCTTTATATAACTCAACTATCTCGTTCTTATTTATTCTTTTTATAGTTAAATTCTTTAGTACAAAAGAACCTTCTTCTCCCTGAAGTCCTGAATTTAAGTTAAAGGTAGCTTTTAGATTATATCTGTTAAAGATTTCAACTAATCTTTTATCCTGAATAATTCCATCATCATAGCTTAAAGTAAATGCTTTTTTGTTTCCTCTTGGGAAAAGCTTGGTTATTCTAACCATAATTACGCCTCCATATTTATTCTAATGCCCAGAGTATTGCTTTTTCTATATATTCATTCCAGAAGTTCCAATCATGAATGCCCGGTCCTTCTACATAAGTATGCTCTACTTCCTCTGAAGCTAAGAAATCATGATAGCTTCGATTTTCTCTTATGAGAAAATCTTCACTTCCACAGGCCATGTATATTTTAGGGATAGATTTATTTTCTTTTTTCAATTTAATAATAAGAGCCTCCGGGTCTTTATCACTTCCTAATAATTGATTTAAATCTCCGAAAACCCTAGTATAATATTTATAATCAGCTATTGGATCCTTAAAATCAGCAGGAATTCGTGCAATATTATGAGTTATAAGAGCAGAGGACAATGCAATAATATGGCTAAAATTATGAGAATATTTTAATCCATTTCTTATTGCTCCATACCCTCCCATGGATAATCCACCTATAAATGTATCTTCTCTTTTATCTGATAACTGAAACATCTTTCGTGTGAACTCAACTAATTCATTTCCAATAAATTCTCCAAATAACTCTCCCTTATCAGTATCATCTAGATAAAAGCTATTTTCACCTGAAGGCATAAATACTGCAATATTATGCTTTAGAGACAATTCCTGAATTTTACTACCACAAACCCAATCTTGATGGCCACCTGAGTAACCATGTAAAAGGTAAAGAGCTTTCATCGGTCCTTTCGGAGCTTCAATCTGCCCAGGTATCTCAATAGCATCTATTGGTAAAAGAGCATTAAAATTAACAAGTCTTTTTAGTGCCTTCGAATAAAAATTTATTTGTAAAAAAGCCATTTTTTTCTCCTCCTTATTATTTCCCCATATTTAATGCCTGTGACAGTGCATTTATATATTCACTTCTAGCTCGTCTACTAATCTCCACATTGTTAAAAATTGAATCAAAACCATGAAAACATCCTGGATATAAATGAAATTCAACCGGAACACCAGCCTGAGCCAATCGTGCAACATACTCTAAGGTTTCATCCCTGAAAGGATCTAGCTGTCCTACACATGTATATGCAGGTGGCAACCCAGTCAAATCTTTAGCTCGGCTCGGAGCAGCGTAATAAGAAATTTGATCTGAAGCATTATTGCTTAAATACATTTTCCATGCAATCTCATTAGCTTCCCTATTCCATGCTTTCGGTAAATTTTCTTCATTAATTTCATAACTTGAAGGGGTTACATTTCGGTCATCTATCATTGGATACAAAGGCATCTGAAATACAATTTCTATTTCACCTTTATCACGGGCCATCAAGGCAAGTGCTGCTGTTAACCCACCTCCAGCGCTAGCTCCTGCAATTGCAAGTCTTGAAGTATCTATTTTTAGTTCTTCTGCATTATCAGCTGTCCACTTAAGTCCGGCATAACAATCTTCTATTGCTGCCGGATATGGATGCTCCGGTGCCAATCTGTAATCAATTGAAACTACAACACAATTGACTTCCTTAACAAAACACTCACATATACCGTCATCTACGTCAGGATGACCAAGTACATAACCTCCACCATGCATCCAAAATACTGCAGGAAGCTTCACATTCTGTCTATCCTTAGGTTCATAAATTTTCACCAGTAATTCTGATTCTGAACCCTTAATCATACGAGCCGTTGTCAATACATTAACAGACTTTTCTATAGACGGTAGCTTGCGATTCCTCATCATTTCCAAATCCTTAGTTAAATCAAACCTTATGTCACTTTCCAATATCGGTAACAATTCTGGCAAAACTTTTTCTTTGTATGACATAAATCTCCCTCCACTCATAAAACATTTATTATTTAGCTAAATATTATTTAAGTTTAAAGATATATAAATGGTTCCTTTGCATCTATAAAATGTACAGGTGTTCCTTTTAGCATTGGCTCCAGCCATTCAGCCATATATTTCATGCCTGCCTCTTCACTACGTTCATGTCCTAAAACAAGCATTGCTTTATTCATTCCAAGGGCTGCTGCATCGCGAATATATGGGCACAAAGTCCATTCTATAATATCTCCGCATATCATAACATCTAAATTTTGTTCTTTCATTAGAATCATAGGCATTTCTTCTACACCAAGTCCTAAGCTTCCCCCACCAACTAACATCCCTACTCTTTTACATCTAGTAGCTGGAGATCCAACAACCTGGATAACATCCATTTCTAGTTTTTCTTTAAAAAACTTTGCTAACTCTCTTAAAGACATCTCTGGTATTTCATAACAATGTGGAAATTGTAAACCTTTAATTAAATAATCTTTCCATCCAATTTCCTTTAGTAATCCATCATAAATTAGATCAAAAGGTGCAGCATGCATATGATCGTGAAAACGCCAGATGGTAATACCATGTTCATCAAGAATTTTTTTCTTTTCTAAATATATTGGATCATCTTCTATCCATTCTGTTTTATCCAATCCTGTGTAATAGGTTGGTTCATGGGTAATAATAAAATTTGCTCCACAAGCAATAGTCTGTTTGATTACGTCTACAGTAGCCATAAAAGTAGTTATAACGCCTGTTACTTCCGTATCAAAACTACCACTTATAAGTCGATCACAAGTTTCTTCAAATTTAGCACCACCAAACTTGTTTATAATTCCATCAATAATTTCTTTTACTTTCACTACACATCACTTCTTTCTCATTATCTACAAATTATAAATAATGCTTATTTTAATTCTTTGAACAAGCTTAACGGATAATACTCACTTTTCACTTGAATATTCTTTATTTATGTTTTATATAGTTGCATATTTAAAGTTTATACACATTATATATCGATTACATTTTCATGTCAACCGGATGATATATTTATTAATTAAATTTTTTATATTTTCTACATCGTATATATTATTAGAAAAATCTATACTTATTATTACTCTAGCATATCTCATCTATATACTTAAACAAGCCATTCATAACGCACTTATATCATAGATTCTGTAAACTATTTCACTTTTCTTATGTTAATCGGTTGACACAACTATTGAAACTAATTATACTAAAAATATGAAATCGTAAAATGAGTTTAGTTAAAAAAGTGCATGTTCATAATCATTCTGACTTTTAATTTGATTAATCCATATAAAAAAACATTTTAAAATTTTTAACTTTAAATATATAACTAGGAGGAAAGAAATGTTTCACTTTAGCGATAC
Organism: Clostridium nitrophenolicum; assembly: GCF_055391695.1. Lineage (NCBI taxonomy): Bacteria > Bacillati > Bacillota > Clostridia > Eubacteriales > Clostridiaceae > Clostridium > Clostridium nitrophenolicum. The sequence goes on along the minus strand of NZ_AP042469.1, from coordinate 1,472,730 downwards.
TTTAAATTTTAAAAATAAAGATATTGATGTATTTACAATAGGAGAATTGTTAATAGATATGATATCTACTAATTATGGTGATAATTTTAATTGCAATAATTATACTAAATATTTTGGCGGTTCACCTGCTAATATTTCTATGAATATAAAAAGATTAGGAGGAAATTCCGCTATTGCAGCATGCGTGGGTAAGGATGGTCTTGGTGATTTCCTAATTCAACATCTAGAAGATAATAATATCGATACTAGTTATATCAGTAGAGTTGACTCTTCTACCAGCATGGTACTTGTTACAAAAAGTAAAACAACACCTATCCCGATATTTTATCGTGGTGCAGATTACAACTTAAAATATAATACAAGCCTTGGTTCAGCATTGAAAAATTCTAAAATAGTTCATTTTTCATGCTGGCCAATATCTCAAAAGAATTCTAGAAATACTATTGAAAAAGTAATTGAAGAAGCTAGAAAAAATAATGTCCTTATAGGATTTGATCCAAATTATCATGATATGATTTGGGAACGTGAACATGATGGAATAGAATACATCAGAAATCTTATAAGCAAGGTTGATGTAATTAAACCTTCTGAAGTTGATGCTGAAAGAATCTTTGGACCAGATAGACCTGAAAATCAAGTCAAAAAATTTATAGATTTAGGTGCAAAGCTTATAATAATGACTCTTGGCAAAGATGGCGCTATAGTCACCAATGGTATAGAAACTATTAACTTTAAAACTCTAGCAACAGAAATAGTTGATACTACTGGTGCTGGAGATGCATTCTGGTCAGGATTTTATACTGGAATAGTTAAAGGTTATACTCTAAAGGATGCTTTAAATCTTGGTTTTGGAGTAAGTGCCTTCAAGCTAAAATATGTAGGTGCTGTTGTGAAGTTACCAGCTATTGAAGAAATTAAAACTATTTATAATATATAAATATAAGAGGAGGATTTTAAAATGGCAATTAAAAATCAAGTACAACTTATTACTTATCCTGACTCTCTTGGTGGAGATTTAAAAACTCTTAATGACATACTTTTAAAACATTTTTCTAGTATATTTAAAGGTGGTGTTCATATACTTCCTCCATTCCCTTCTTCAGGAGACAGAGGATTTGCGCCTTTAACTTACTTTGAAATTGAGCCTAAATTCGGTACTTGGGAAGATATTAGACGAATTGGCGAAAATTTTGATGTTCTCTTAGACTTAATGGTAAACCATATTTCTAGAAAATCTGTATTTTTTCAAGACTTCTTAAAATATGGAAGAAAATCAGAATATGCTGATCTTTTCCTTACATTAGATAAGATTTGGAGTGATGGAAAGCCTGTTCAAGAAGATATTTCTAAGATGTTCTTACGTAGAGCACAGCCCTACTCAACTTTTACTATAAGTGAAACTGGTGAAGAAGAAACTGTATGGACTACTTTTGGAAAAGAAAATCCATCTGAACAAATAGATTTTGATATTAATTCCCCAAAAGTTAAGGAATTATTGAAAGATTTTCTTACAAACTTCAGCAAACAAAATGTTAAAATAGTTAGATTAGATGCTGTTGGATATGTAATCAAAAAATTAGGAACTAGCTGCTTCTTCGTTGAACCAGAAATTTATAAATTTATAGACTGGATTACAGAACTAGCTGCCTCTTTAGGACTTGAACTGCTTCCTGAAGTTCATGCCCATTACACAACCCAATTTAAGTTAGCAGATCATGGAAGCTGGATATATGATTTTATACTTCCATATAGAATTCTTGATACACTAATAAACAAATCTAGCTCAAAACTTTGCAAATATTTAAAGTTTCGTCCTCATAAACAATTCACAATGCTAGATTGCCATGATGGTATTCCTGTTAAGCCTGATTTAGATAACTTAATAAATACTAAAGATGCTAAAAATTTAGTTGATATCTGTGTAGAAAGAGGTTCAAACTTAAGTCTTATTTACTCCGATGCACATAAGGATGAAGATGGCTTTGATGTTCATCAAATAAGATGCTCTTATTATTCAGTTTTAAACTCCGACGATGATGCTTATCTTGCTGCAAGAGCAATTCAATTTTTCGCACCTGGTATCCCTCAAGTATACTATGTGGGTTTATTAGCAGGAAAAAATGATAAAGAAAATGTAAAGCTGACTGGTGAAGGCCGTGAAATAAATAGACATAACTTCACAGTTGAAGAAATTGAACAGGAAGTACAAAAAGAAGTGGTTCAAAGACTTCTTAAGCTTATAAGATTTAGAAATGAATATCCAGCATTTAATGGTGAGTTCAGCATTATTGATTCTAAAGATGACGAAGTAATTCTCTCATGGAAAAAAGATAAAAGATTCTGTACACTAAAAATAAATCTTCAAACAAACAAATCAGTTATTGAATATGTAGATGATAGTGGAGATATATCAATATACAATATTTAATGATACAAGTAGCTATTCATCAGGAATAGCTACTTAATTATTATTGTACTAAAAATCTAATTGGTGTATTATGTAATTGGTGTGAAAATTTAAAAATAATTTTTTTTCATATCAAAACATGAAATTTATATTTGTAAAGGGTGTTTTTATGGCAACAATTAAAGATGTCGCTAAAATAGCTGGAGTTACAGTTACTACTGTGTCTAGAGTTTTAAATAATAGAGGATATATAAGTGATACTACAAGAAAAAAAGTTCATGATGCTATGAAAGAGCTTGATTATAAGCCAAATGAGTTAGCTAGATCTTTATTTAGAAAAAAATCTAATATCATAGGCCTTATAATCCCAGATGTATCTCATCCTTTTTTTGCTGAATTAAGTAATCACATTGAATATTATGCTTATAAGAAAGGATACAAAATTTTACTATGTAACTCTTACCAAGATAGTGCCAAAGAAAAAGATTATATAGAAATGTTAAAAAGAAATCAGGTTGATGGAATCATAATGGGAAGCCATACTTTAGAAACTTCAGAATATATTCATACAGATCTGCCTATTGTAGCAATTGATAGAAACTTATCAGATAAAATTCCCTTTATTACATCTGATAATTATCATGGTGGAGTTTTAGCCACAAACCTGCTAATAAATAAAGGCTGTAAAAAATTAGCACATATAAGTGGTCCTTTGGAACTAAATACCCCAGCAAATAAAAGATATCAAGCCTTCATGGATGTTACTAGAGAAAAAAATATTGAAGGTATTGTTATTGAAGGAAAATTAGATACCTTTGAGGGATATAAGAAAATGGTCTTCAAATTATTTCAGGATCATCCTGATATAGACGGAATATTTGCCAGTAGTGATATAATAGCTGCTTCAATTATTAACGTTGCTCATTATCTTGGTAAAAAAATAACAGAAGACTTAAAAATAGTAGGCTATGATGACATTAGTACCGCTTCGTTAATAGTTCCTACTCTTACTACTATAAAGCAACCTATTGAATATATGGGAAAATTGGCTATTGAAATTTTAATAAAGCAAATGGAAAAAAAGCAAATAAATATAGAAAATATTTTACCTATAAATTTAATAGAAAGAATGACTACTTGATTTTAATTTACTATTTTTAAGGCACATAAAATACGGTACTAAATTTCTCTAATACCGTCGTGGATTTTAATGGTGGAGGCGAAGCACGACCTTTAAAATCCACCAATATATATTGTAATTAGAAATCTAAATAGCATAATTATTAGTAAATTTGATTGAAAATCACTTTACTATATATAAATATTTATATTAGATTTCTAATTTTTAAACAGTTTCATTAAAATTCTGTGCAAATTCTGCTGTTGAGATTAATTAATTATTTTTCTATTGCTTTTATAATTTCATTGATCATAGCATTTGTTCCTACAAATCCTCCAGAAGATACATACCATATTTGTAGATCAAGGTATATAATCCTATTATTTTTATAAGCAGAAGTCCCTTTAACAATATCATTATCTAAAGTCTTTTGGGCACTATCTCCTTTTCCTGTAACAGCTGATACTGATACTAGAATTGATGTTATTATAAGTAAGACTTTAACTATCTTTTCATATGACAATCCAAGATTTATAGCATGATCTCTACCGAGTGATAAAACATCTAAAATATCAATGTAATCGTTCATGTAAATCATTACCAATAATACTATTACTACAGAAATTAACAGCACATCACTATTTACATTATTGAAGCTTGCAAACATCTTACCTTGAACAATTGAAAATTCATTAGGGTCTATTATCATTTGCATGAAAGAAGCTCCACTACGATTTCCTTGTGTCCAAGATTCTATATTTTGAATTACATCATATTTATACGCAAAGAAAGTTGTTATAGATTCTATTATTGCTCCCAGCATCATTCCAACAATAGGAACAAATATGTTATTCTTAAATTTAATTCTCCTTAAAATATGCATAAATAGAAAAGTACCAGCTAGTGAAAATATAAAGCATATTATCATTTGTTAAAATAGCTAGCTGAAGGAAATAATAAAATTGATACTAATATTCCAAGCTTTGCACTATCTTCAGTAGCACCTGTAGTCGGTGACACAAAACTATTACGACTTATTTGCTGTATTATAAGACCGCTTACAGCAATACTTGTCCCAGCCGCTAAAATACTTATCAATCTTAGTATTCTACTTAGAATGAGTGTTTCTAATTTATCCTTTTCAAAATTTAATAAGTCAATAAACTTTATATCTTTAGTTCCAATAAATATCGATATAAACGACAAAATAAGTAAACTTATTAATAAATATCTTATCTTTATATCTCCTTTTTTTAGAATTTTGTTATTTACCACTAAATCCCTCCTGCTTAGTTTAATAACCTTGTTTAATTGATATTGATTATCTATCTCATGTTACATTATCATTAAACTTAATCTGTAACTTAAATATATTTGCTTTTTTTAAGTACATTTAGACTTTTTTAAATGGAGGGTTATTTTTACAATGTTATATAATTATTTTGCTGAAATGCATATTAGGGAGGCTTTAAATAAATTATATTTTCGTAATTAAATTGTACAAAAAGGGAGTGTTTCAAAACTAATTACTTAGTTTTGAAACACTCCCTTTCATAGTGAAGGCAAACCTTGTTGCCCCCTCACTAGCAAACTCTTCAATAAAACTTATAAACTCTTATAATATCTCTAATATTTCTACTGTATATTTTTCACTTGGAGCATTAACTTCAACTATATCTCCGACTTTTTTGCCCATTAATGCTTTTCCTAAATCTGATTCTACACTTATAAGCATGTTTTCTGGGTCTGCATCTATAGTAGTTACTAATGACATAGTTTCTTTATATTCATCCTCTATAAATTTAATTTTAAACTTTCTATTAACCCCAAGTACTGATTTATCTTGGCTTTTATCGTCTATTACAGTTGCAGTTGAAATCATACTAAATAAATATTGAATTCTATTATCATTTTCTCTATAGTTTGCACAAGCTTCTTTATATTCTGCATTTTCCGATCTATCACCATGTGCAGCAGCTACTAATTTTTCCTTTGCTATTTCAGCTCTTTTTACGGTCATTCTATATTCTAATTCTTCTTTTAATTTATTCATATTTTCTTCTGTTAGTATATTATTCATATAAGGATAAACCTCCCCGAGATATATTACGTTAATATTATACAGTATATAGAAAAAATTTCAAATTAATTTGAATCTCAGTGCCAAAAAAAATCTTTTAGAATAGAGTTTGGCTCCTCCCCATGCCTCCAAAGCCTTGAAGATTATTAGTTATATCATACATATATCTATTCCTTTCATAAAACGTACTTTTAAATTAATAGAAAGCTACCTATTTACCAGTTAAGTGATACTAATAAAAAAGCTGCAGATAAGGTTTGTATCTAAAACCCATCTGCAGCTTATATATTAGCCTACTATTTCTCAGGAAATACTTTTATTAAAGCTTTTATCAAAATAAATATCATTAGCAATACTATAAATATTCCGCTCATCCCAGAAACTAGTACACCTAGTGATTGTTTAAAAGTCATTAAAGCAGTACTATTCATTTATAACACCTACCTTATTTTTATTAGAACTTGATTAAGTTCATTATCAGTCCGCCGGCTATAACTGAAGCTACCTGTCCTGCAACATTGGCTCCTACTGCATGCATAAGTATAAAGTTCTGACTGTCTTCCTTAGTTGCCATCTTTTGTATTACTCTAGATGACATAGGGAATGCAGATATACCTGCTGCACCAATCATTGGGTTTACCTTTTTTCTTAGGAAAAGATTTAAGAACTTAGCAAATAATACGCCTCCAATTGTATCGAATACAAAGGCCACTAATCCAAGTCCAATTACAACTGCAGTTCTTAGAGTTACAAATTCTTCTGCTTTCATAGAAGCAGCTATAGTAATTCCTAGTAATAAAGTTATGATATTTACAAGCTCGTTTTGTGCTGTCTTTGATAGCCTGTCCAATACACCACATTCTCTAATGAGGTTTCCAAACATTAAGAATCCTACTAGTGCTACGGAAGTTGGTGCAATTAATCCCGCAATTACAGTAACTAATATAGGAAATAATATTCTTGTTTTTTTAGATATAGCTTCTGCCTTGTAAGGCATTCTTATCATTCTTTCCTTTTTAGTAGTTACTAATTTAATTGCAAAAGGCTGAATTACTGGTACAAGCGACATGTAGGAATATGCAGCAACGGTGATTGGTGCTATAAGACTGCTCTTAAAGTAATTAGCTACAAATATTGAAGTAGGGCCATCAGCTGCTCCTATAATACCTATGGAAGCCGCATCCTTTAAGCTGAAGCCTAAAAGTGCTGCTGCACAGATAGTAAAGAAAATTCCAAACTGAGCTGCTGCTCCGAATAAAAGCATGAAGGGATTTGATAAAAGAGGTCCGAAATCTATCATGGCTCCTATACCAATAAATAATAGTAAAGGAAATGCTTCTGTGGAAATTCCACTATGGAATAGAAAATCAAGTATCCCCTCAACTTTGGTTCCATTTAGTACCTGAGTTATAGCTCCGGACATAGGTATATTAACAAGTATTGCTCCAAAGCCTATTGGCAGTAATAATGATGGTTCAAAGTCTTTAGCAATAGCTAAATATATAAGCACTCCTCCAATAATCCATATTATAATCTGCTTAATAGTAATAGCAGTAATACCTTGAATTAAAAATTTCATTATTGTGTTCTCCTCCTTTTTACTTAAGATATTTGAACTAGAACATCTCCTGGATTCACAGCATCACCTTTTGATACTTTTACTGAAACAATCTGACCATCTCTTGCAGCAACTATTTCATTCTCCATTTTCATTGCTTCTAATACAACTAAAAGCTGACCTTTTTTAACTTGATCTCCAACCTTTACAGCTACATTAACTATATTGCCTGGCATCGGAGCTTCTACAGTTTCTCCTCCTGCAACTGGTGCAGATGGTTGTGCTGGAGTTTCTTTTTCTACCGCTGTAGGAGCAGCTTCCTTAGTGGCTGACGCTGCACTTTGCTTCTCTGAAATTGCATCCGAAGTTTCTTTACTTACTTCTTCTATCTCTACTTCATAAACTTTGCCATTTAACTTTATCATGTATTTTTTCATCTTAACTAACCACCTTCCAATACTAATTATTTTAACTACTTAATCCTAGTTAATCTTGATATATGAAAATAAGAATCTGGCTTTTCATTAGAAGCCATAATTGATGCAGCTAAAGCCACTACCAATCTATCTTCTTCATCATCACTATCATTAAAAATCTGCCCAGGGTTGTGAGCTGCAACATTGTTGCTATTAGTAAATTTTTGTACATTATTTTTCTCTGTATTATTTCCTGATTTAACTTCTAATATTACCTGAGATAGCTTAGAGACTATTGATATTGCGTATAATACCAGTACAGCGAAAATTACTGTTAAAGCTCCTAATGCAATAATAAGTGTCTCCGAAAGATTTAAGCTATTTCCCATTCTGTTTCACCCCTTTGATATTCCTCATATATCTATAACAATTGCTTATCATTATGCCTTTGCAAATTATTACATAGTTACTGTAATGTAATTTACCTTCTCACTACTGTCCTTTCCTTCATTGCCATCTTTTGCTTCGCTGCTCTTCTGTGATTTAGGTTTTAATCTATCCTCAAAGAACTTTTTTGCAACCTGAGGGAATAAGATATAAGATAAAACATCTTCTAGCGAAGTAGCTAATTCACCAATTTCAGCCTTATATTTTTCTATTTCTGGCTCTAGCAAATCTGCTGGTCTCACAGTTATAACTTTCTCGTCACCAATAATTTTTTTCTTAATTTCATCACTGATTGGTGCAGGTGAGCTGCCATAAAGTCCCCTAACATATTCTTTTATTTCTTTTGGTATCATCTTATATCTCTCGCTGGCTAAGATGTTGAATACTGCTTGAGTTCCTACCATTTGACTTAAAGGAGTAACTAGTGGCGGGAATCCCAGGTCCTCCCTTACTCGAGGTATTTCCCTAAGTACAGCTTCATACTTATCCTCTGCACCCTGTGCTTTTAATTGGGATAGAAGATTGGAAAGCATTCCTCCTGGCACCTGATATTTTATAGTCTTTGGCTCTACATCCATTACTTTAGGATTTAGTATTCCCTCTGCTCTATACTTTTCTTTTATAGGTTTAAAATAATCAGCAATTTCCCCTAACAAATCAGTATTAAGCTCAGGCCCACGATTCCCTTCTTTAAGTGTCAATACCATTGATTCTGTAGCTGGCTGTGATGTGCCCTCTGCGAAGGGTGAAATTGCGGTGTCAATTATATCTACACCTGCTTCTACAGCCTTTAGATATGTCATTGAGGCAATACCACTTGTGCTGTGAGTGTGAAGCTCTAAAGGGATAGCTACTGATTCCTTTAATCTTTTTACAAGATCATAAGCTGAAAATGGGGTCAATATACCGGCCATATCCTTTATGCAAATTGAATTTGCTCCCAGCTTTTCCATTCTCTTTGAAAGTTCTACAAAATAGTCTATAGTATGAATTTTGCTTGTTGTATAGCTTATTGCACACTGACAATGTGCACCAGCTTCTTTTATTGCTTTAATTGAAGTTTCCAAGTTTCTCACATCGTTTAAAGCATCAAAGACTCTGATTATATCTATTCCATTTTCTACGGATTTTTTAATAAATGTTTCTACCACATCATCAGCGTAGTTCTTATATCCTAAAAGATTCTGCCCTCTTAGCAGCATCTGAAGCTTCGTGTTTTTTACGATTTTTCGAATTTCTCTAAGTCTTTCCCATGGATCTTCATTTAGAAAGCGTAGACAGGCATCAAAGGTTGCTCCTCCCCAAACTTCCAATGAGTGATATCCAACTCTGTCCATTTTTTCAAGAATAGGTAGTATTTCTGCGGTTTTTAATCTAGTAGCAATAAGTGATTGATGCGCATCTCTCAATACTGTTTCTGTTATTTTTATTGGGTTCACTATTATATTCCTCCCTTCATCTGGCAAAGCTTGCCTACAAAAGTTAATTAATAACTGAAGCATTATTTATATGCTTAGCCAGTCAAGCCTTAAATATTCGAACCTTTAATTATAATAGATACCAATTTCTGTACTCTATTATTAGTATTAAGGTATTTCAGTAAGATTATAAAGAACTAGACATGTTGGAATATTTTTTGATTTTTTCCACATTTTTATTAAAACTAAAACATTATCTTCTTTCAGATTCTATGGGAATATAACACCGACTTTATAAAATCCAAAATTATGATATAATAGTTGTGACGTATTGGGGGTGTTTTTATGAAGGTCTGTGATACATTCAGCTATAAATCAGCTTGCTCCTTGCAAAGACTACAACAAAGTCAGCTATGCTTTGTTTGGAGCCTAAGCTGTTAGGTTAGCTGGAATGCGTACATGTTTTAGGCTCTGCAACACATAGTCTTTTTGTATTCTTTGCTTTGATACTTTCATAAGAGTGGAGGAGTAAGGAAATGAAATATGCAAAGGCACAAGATGTGTTACCAGAGGAAATTGTTAAAATAATTCAAGAATATGTAGATGGAAAATATCTTTATGTACCCAGAAAAAATGAAAATCATAAGGCCTGGGGAGAAAAGAGTGGTATAAAGAATAGTCTTAAGGTGAGAAATAATGAGATTTATAAAAAGTACATTGATGGAGCTACTATTAATGAACTAACTCAGGAGTATTACCTGTCAGAAAAGAGTATAAGAAGAATAATAGGTCAACAGAAACGTATATTCTCACAATCATTACAGAATTATTTATTAGATTGAATGCTTATTTTAAACCATGTTATGATTTCATTGTGGAAATCCAATGAAAGTTATCATATCTAATTTAAAACAAGGTTCAAAAGTAAAATGATTGTGAATATGTATTACGTTTTAAATTAGGATGATTATTGTTGCTTTCAATTGGAGTAATAATAATCATCTTTTTGTTATTGGGCTGATGGTAAAATGAAACTGAAAGTAATGTCATATTTATATGAATAATACATGTTAGAAAAGAGGTGCTTGATTTTATGAAGGCTTTTATAAAAAAGCATGAATATAATTATATAAGAAAGTGTTTAAATGACTTAAATAATGCTTTCAGAGGTTGCGTAGATATTAATATTATTCAATCTGCTAAAGCATATATACAGGAGAAAATATTAAATATTTTCACAGATTTATCTGAGGAAGAAAAAGAACTACTTGATATTAGTAAAATAACTGATTCATCTCACATTGATAAGTATTTAGCTGAATTGAATGAATATGTATATGGAATGCCAAACATTACAAATGCACAAATTAGTAGATTGTTTAAAAAAGAAAAGAAACTTAAATTACCAAGTCTAAATGCACAGGATTCAAAGAATGTATATTTGGGTTGGATTGATAAATCCACTGGAAAATTATTTGTAGCTTACAATATGAATGATAAACTTATAGGTATGGCATGTAGAATTACAAATCATGTTTCCAATAACGCTCGTAGATGTGTGCTTTGCAATCATGTAGGCGGGGAAAATGAAGTAGCCTTTGTTTCACCTATCTGTAAAACAGCTAATTCTGCGGAAGGTGCTTATAGGTCAATAGGCTTTGATATATGTTTAGATAGCGAGAATTGTAATAAACGAATTGTAGCAATCGAAAAGCTTGAGAAAATTTTAAAGGATGTTAACAATATAAAGTGATAGTTACACGCATATCCAGCCCATCTCCACAAGTAAAAAATCAAGAAATGAATTATAATTAAGATTTTCAGCCTAAAATATCTTTTATTATGTTTCAGGCTGTTATCCGCTAATAATTAACTATTTTTGATTTTTTATACAATTATCTTTATAGTTCTTTTTTACATTATAAGGCGAATTTATAGCTGATTGTATCTATTCATATCTAAAATTAGATGTGAATAGATACAATAGTAATTGCCTAAAGTAATACTAACTATCAAATTTTTTATTAAAAATTAATGTCTGCAGTGGAATATAAAACTGCTTTACCACTGAGCTTTACTCTCTCTCCCTTATACTCACAATATAATGTGCCTCCTCTTGACGAAGCTTGATAGGCAATCAAATCATTCTTTCCTAACCTGTTAGCCCAGAACGGAATGATGTGGCAATGTCCTGAACCACATACAGGATCTTCTGGTACATTACATTTAGGTGCAAATGATCTGGATACACAGTCAAATTCTTTCCCCTGAGCTGTGACCTGTAAAAGCAGTCCATCTAGTGCATTTATCTTTTCTTGATTTGGATTTAAATTTCTAACTTCTTCTTCAGATCTAAGAATGCAGAGTAAGTCCCTTCCCATATATGCTTCTAGGGGTCTAACTCCTATGGCTTCTACCATTGCTTCTGTTACATCTACTTTTTTTAATTCGTAAGACGGAAAGTCCATTTCAAAAAGATCACCTTTTTTTATAACTGTTAACAATCCGCTGAGTGTCTGGAAACGAATTTCTGTTACTTCAGGTTCAATAAACTTAGTGATAATGTATGCCGCTGCAAGAGTTGCATGTCCACATAAATTAATCTCACCACCAGGAGTGAACCACCTTAATTTATAATCTGATCCTTCTTTTACGGCAAAAGCTGTCTCTGATAGATTGTTTTCCATTGTTATCTTCATCATGATCTCATCAGAAAGCCACTCATCCATGACACATACTGCTGCAGGGTTTCCTCCAAATACTTTGTCTGAAAAAGCATCTACTACATACTGTCTCATTTTAATTTCCTCCTTTATTTTCTTAAATAAACAACTGCTTCACCCTAATACAGGATGTCAAGCGGGAGTTTTTTAACGCAACACAAATCCTGGCTAGTTTTTCTGTAAAATACTTTGCATACACCACATTAAATGCCGCAAAGTAAGACTTTACACACAATACATATATTAAGCAAATTATATCACCGCAATTATATGGTTTCAACATCATAATTGTATGTAATACAATTATACAATTGAAGCCATACATTTACGATGATATAATATAATTACTATATCATGTGCCATACAATAAGAGATAAGCTTGTCATTATAATAAAACAAATTTTATTTGGAGGTGCTTTTAATGGCTAAAGAAGTAAATATTGATTGGAGCAGCTTGGGATTTAATTATATCAAGACAGATTTGCGTTATATTTCAAAATGGAAAGACGGAAAATGGGATGAAGGACAATTAGTTGAAGATAACATGATTAGTATAAGTGAAGCTTCAACTGCTCTTCATTATGGTCAACAATGTTTTGAAGGCCTAAAGGCTTATCGTACAAAAGACGGTAGAATTCAACTTTTTAGACCAGATAGCAATGGAAAACGTATGCAGGACAGCTGCAGACGTATTTTAATGCCAGAAGTTCCAGTAGAAAAGTTTGTAGATGCTTGTATTAAGGTTGTTAAAGCAAATGAACATTATGTTCCACCTTATGGCACTGGAGCAACTCTTTATCTTAGACCTTTTGTAATAGGTGTTGGAGATAACGTTGGTGTTAAACCTGCTCCAGAATATATATTCTGCGTATTCTGTATACCTGTAGGCCCTTATTTTAAAGGTGGTATGAATCCTGTAAACTTCAATATAGCTGAATATGACAGAGCTGCTCCATATGGAACAGGTGCAGCAAAAGTTGGAGGTAACTATGCTGGAAGTCTTTATCCGCATGAATTAGCAGTGAAAAAAGGATTTGCTGACTGTATATACCTTGATCCTGCTACTCATACTAAGATAGAAGAAGTTGGAGCAGCTAACTTCTTTGGAATAACAAAGGATAACAAATTTGTTACTCCAAAATCCCCATCAATTCTTCCAAGCATAACCAAATATTCTTTATTATATATTGCAAAAGAATATTTAAATATGGAAGTTGAAGAAAGAGACGTCTTAGTTGATAACTTAGATGAATTTAAGGAAGCTGGTGCCTGCGGAACTGCTGCAGTAATAACTCCAATTGGTGGAATAGAATATAAAGGAACTTTGCATGTATTCCACAGTGAAACAGAAGTAGGGCCTGTAACTAAGAAACTCTATGATACCCTTTATGGAATTCAATTTGGAGACGTACAAGCTCCAGAAGGATGGTTAGTTGAGGTTAAATAACAGTTTATAAACAAAATTCTTGTTTTTATATTTAGGCCATTCTTTGCTGACATTTTTGCATTTTTTATCGAAAGTATCAGTAAAGGATGGCTTAATCATTTTATAATCAAAGTATTTCCTGTATTTAAAAATAAGCAGACTACTTAGAGTCTGCTCTATATATCCTACTGTTTAATCGATGGAAAGTATCATCTTTCCATGTGCTTTTTTACTTAATATCTGTTCATGTGCTTTTGCAGCATCCTCTAAGGGTAACTCATACCCGACTTCTGGGTGCAAAATACCAGATTCTGGGAAGGCCTTAATAGCATATAAACTCTCATTATACTCATCAGGCTGCGCATTCCAAAGAGCCATACCTAAGACATCACATTCTTTAATCGAATATAAAAAGAATACGTACCAGTACGAATATAGTTTTCATTAGGATTGACACCTGCAGCAAACAGTCTTACACGAACTTCATTTATAGCCGGGATAGGTTCATCAACTTCTACGCATTTCAAGACTTCTGGTTCGCCAAACTTTGATATTTGAATAGTTTTCATCTATATTTCCTCCTACCTTAATAATTAATATTTTCATAAAATTTTTATTTAAAGGCAAGTTTAGTAGATATTTAAGATTACATATTATTTATCACACTTACATATAATATATATATTAAGCAAATTATATCATTGTAATTGTATGAATTCAATGCTACAATTGTATGTAATACAATTTTAGGAAACGTAAAGATTAATAATCTTTACGGACTCCAGAGAAATACTAGGAGGTCTATATGCCAGTAAACTCTTTTGATGGTTATCCAATGACATGGAAACCCGATAAAACCCAACTTACAACACCACTATATCTTTCAATTGCGAATTTATTAGAATATGATATTATAAATGGCTATCTTGCTCCAAACACAAAATTGCCACCTCAACGAGAGCTGGCGGATTATTTGGATATTAATCTTAGCACTATAACAAGGGCATTTAAAATATGTGAATTAAAAGGGTTAATTTATGCTACAACAGGAAAAGGAACTTTTGTTTCGCCAAATGCAGGTGCAGCAATATCAATAGCAGATAGCAGAACAGAGAATAGCTATATAGAAATGGGCATTATAAAACCTTTTGACCAAACTAACTCTATTGTAGCAGAGACAGTAAAAAATATCTTATCAAAAGGATATGTAGAAAAGTTATTAGACTATGGTCACCCGTTAGGTACTCCATATCATAAGCTTTCTGCTAAAAAGTGGTTGCAAAAATATAATATAGATGCAAATATTGAAAATATTGCGATTACGTCCGGTGCTCAAAACTCCCTTGCAGTCACCTTAATTTCTCTTTTTCACACAGGAGATAAAATTGCAGTTGATATGTACACCTATCCTAATTTTATTGGACTGGCAAATATGCTAAATATTCAATTGGTTCCGATAAAGGGAGATTTTTTAGGAATGAAACCGGAGGAATTGGATGCTCAATGCAGACTAAATAACATACAAGGTGTATATCTTATGCCTTCTTGTGATAACCCTACAGGGATTTTGATGAATATGGAGCGTAGACAGGAACTTGCAGAAGTTATAAAAAAGAATAATCTTATCTTAATAGAAGATGACATTTATTATTTTCTTGCCCCACAAAGTTATCTTCCTATTACTTCTTTTGTACCTGAACAGTCCATTTATATCAACAGCATTTCAAAATCTTTATGTTCAGGAATACGAGTAGCCTTTATAGTATATCCTGAAAAATATTCCGCAAATATTACTCGGGGAATATATAGCATAAATATAAAAACTTCTGCACTAAACGCAGAGGTTATCGCTGAGATGATCAATACTGGAATGGCAGACAAAATAGTTGAAGATAAAATATCAACTTCAAAAGAGCGGAATCAAATTTATAAAAAGTATTTTAAAGTAGAAAATCCAAATGAAAATCCTGTAAGCTTTTTTCATTGGCTTCCATTGAAGCAAAAGTTTAATGCAAATCAATTTGAGAAAAACGCTTTAGCACAGGGAATTCATATTTATCATTCCGATCGCTTTTTAGTTGGGAATTATGAGGGACAACAATTTTTACGTGTATCACTCTCGTCTTCTGCTGATTCTAGTGAATTGGAAAAAGGATTATGCATATTAAAAAATATATTATCTGAATCAAATGATGAAAAAAGTATAAATCCACTAATAATATAAAGAATAGGCTTACAGATAAACAGATATCACAAATCTCTGATTTGGATATAGTTGCTTTCACAGAATACGTGGGGGTATTAGAGTAAAAAACCATGCTAAATAAGATCATTAGCATGGTTTTTTGAATAATATTAACTTCTATTTTATACCTTTAAATACACAATTTATTAGATTTTTTATAAAAGCCTTGTCTACTACATCCCCTGTTATTAATAATCTATAGAATAATGGGCCAAAAATTAAATCCATAACTAATTCTATATCCAAATCTTCCTTTAGTTCTCCTCTTGAAATTCCACGTTCTAAAATATATCGTGAATCAAGTCTGCGAGGCTTAAAATATACTTCGCGATAGGTTTCAGCTAGCTTTTGATCAGATTGACCTTCTGCTATTATCTCATTAATTACCTTCCCCTCTCGACTAATTAAAAATTTTGCTAAATTATTTACTTGAATTATCATATCATTAATAGTTGATCCTGTATCAGGTATTGGAAGTCTCACAACAGCAGCATCAAAAAAAGCATCCATAACAACAGCAGCTTTGTTGGACCACCATTTGTAAATAGTAGCTTTACTAACTCCAGCTCTTTCAGCAATCTTTTCAATTGTAACAGCTCCAAAACCATTTTCAAGTAATAAATCATATGCAGCGGAAAGAATGGCCTGCTTAGTTTTTTCGCTACGTGGACGTCCCAATTTTTTCTCCATTATAATTACCTCCATTGTATTTAATCTATAGCAATATACTTAATAAACTATACGTATATTATACTATATATTTTTTCATTTTAAAGACAAAAAACTATTTACAAAACTAAACGTTTAGTATATTATATATTTATAAACTAAACGTTCAGTTTATCAATCCACTTAATTAATTAGTGAAAAGCTTGAATTACTGAGATACCTAATTGGTACAAGAACTACCCCCAATTAAATCAATATCTACTATATTAGTAAAGTGTGTAAATATTATTAAATATTTGAGGAGGAAAAATTAATGAAAGTTGTAGTTTTTAACGGAAGTCCTAATAAGGAGGGTAATACTTATCATGGAATAAAAATAGTTGTTGAAGAGCTAGAAAAAGAAGGAATAGAAACAGAAATAATTCACGTTGGGAATAAACCTATTAGAGGATGTATTGCCTGCGGATATTGTACAAAAAATAAAAATGGAAAATGTGCTATTACTACTGATCCAGTTAATAATTGGATTGAAAAGATGAAAGATGCGGACGGAATAATCTTAGGATCGCCAGTACACTATTCAGCAATTGCTGGAACAATGAAGTCATTTTTAGATAGAGCTTTTCATGTAGCAGACGCCAATGACAGTATGCTAAGACATAAAGTTGGAACTGTAGTAGTAGCAGTAAGACGTGCAGGTGGAATTCCAACCTTCGATCAGTTAAATAATTACCTTAATCATTCTGAAATGCTCATCCCTACTTCAAACTATTGGAATATTATTAATGGAAGATTACCAGGCGAGTCAATGCAGGACGAAGAAGGAATACAAATAATGAGGATATTAGGTAAAAATATGGCTTGGCTTATGAAACTTGTTGAAAATGGACAAGGAGTTATTAAAAAGCCAGAAAGAGAAGAAAAGATTTTTACTAATTTTATTCGATAAAATATATTATTAAAATCTAAGGGAGTGATTTATAAATGTATCATTCAAATAATGCTGTTATAAAGACAAATTCATCAATAAATAATCTTGAAGCTAAACCCATATTGACTAATTTATTAATTTTAGTTATGTCCATAGCTTGTGGACTTACTGTAGCAAATTTATATTATATCCAGCCCCTCTTAGCTGATATTGCAAAAACCTTTCATGTCAACGAATTGAGCATAGGCTTTGCAGCTATGCTTACACAAATAGGTTATGCAATTGGAATGATATTTATATTGCCTTTGGGAGATATAAAAGAAAAGAGAAAATTAATAGTAATAATGCTTTTATGCTCAATAATCTCACTTATGAGTATGTTCTTCTCTTCAAATATATATATTCTTATAATTTCTTCCTTTGCTGTTGGATTTACTTCTATTATTCCCCAACTTATTATCCCTTTAGCAGCACAACTATCAAATCCACAGCAAAGAGGGCAAACTATTGGTACAATAATGAGCGGCTTGTTAATTGGAATATTACTTTCTCGTACAATCGGCGGCATCTTAGGCGGCCACTTTGGCTGGAGAACAGTTTATCTTATTGCAGCGATTATGATGCTTGCTCTCATGCTTATTCTTAGGAAGTTGCTACCCTTATGCGAACCTATCTCTAACATTAAATATACTCAACTATTAAAGTCAATGATACACTTAATAAAAACTGAACCAATTTTAAGAGAAGCCTCTATTAATGGTGCCTTAATGTTTTCAGCTTTTAGTGCCTTTTGGACATCCCTCATATTTTTACTTGAAAGTTCTCATTACAATATGGGAGCTGAAGCAGCAGGTTTGCTTGGATTAGTTGGTATTAGTGGTGCTCTTGCTGCCCCAATAGTTGGAAAAGTAGCTGACAAAAGAGGTTCAAGATTTGCTATTGGTATATGTATAATCGTAGTTATAATCTCCTATTTACTCTTCTTTCTATTTGGCTTTAAAATTTGGGGACTTATTTTAGGAATTATTCTTCTAGATTTAGGAGTACAATCCTGTAATGTTTCTAATCAGGCAAGAGTGCATTCCTTAAACGAAAAAACACGTAATAGACTTAATACTATTTATATGGTCAGCTTCTTTCTCGGAGGAGCATTAGGTTCCTTTTTAGGTTCCTATAGCTATTCTCATTTTGGATGGTATGGAGTTTGTACTTTTGGAATGACAACTCAAGTCATAGCAATTATTCTACACAAGGTTGGAAAAAAAGCATAAAACCAATTTTTAAATACATCCTCTATCTTAGTCCTTATCTCTCTTAATTTAGAACAGTCTGCAAAGCCTACGCCATCAAATGCAAATAAATAGCATCTATAAATTTGATACCTAATCGGGATGTTTACTTCTGCGTTGAAAGAGAATAATTCCAAGGTATTGCTAATACAATTATTATATATAAATCATATTAATAATTTATATATGTAGTTATTCTAGGAAGAGATGCTATTTATATTTTTTATCTACCATCTCTCGTGAAGAATCAGAATTTATGGGTTATGAAATATAATATTTTAGATAGGAGCTGAACTTATGAGTAATGATGATATTCTAAATACAAAGGATAATAATACAGTACAAGGAACTAGTGAAGATGGTAGCTCTAAAGAAAAGTCTAGAGAGGAACGAATAAATATAATTATTAATGAATTAAATATTTTAATTAGTGATATTAGAAATTCAAGACAATTTACTGACGTGATAGTTCAAAGTCAAGCACTAAATTTAACTCAAGGGACACCACCGAGCCAGGCTATACCTACTGGTGAAACCCCAGCTCAATACCCGGTAACACCTACAGGACAACCTCCAGTTCAATACCCGGTGACACCTACAACGCAACCTCCAACTCAATGTCCGATGCCACCTACAACGCAACCTCCGACTCAATGCCCGGTGCCACCTACAACGCAACCTCCGACTCAATGCCCGGTGCCACCTACAACGCAACCTCCGACTCAATGCCCGATGCCACCTACAACGCAACCTCCAACTCAAAGTCAAGCAGCTGTAAATGCAGCTCTTGCTCAAGCAGCTCAAACATTGACAACAATAGATACAATTAAGACTGAGTTGTGTAGATTGCCCTTAGATTTTTGTGAAAGAGAATATATTTCCAACTGTGTTACCCCTTTAGAAACCGCGATGGAATTTGTATCAAGAACGGGTTTTGAGTTAGCAACTTCAGTAAGTATTTTAACTACTTCACCAATAGTTCCACGTAAAAAAGGAAAGCTAAAGGACACAATTCATACAATATATAGGATGAATGAAGAGGTTGAGGATCTGTTTGAGGTGTTAAAACCTAGATTAAGAAGGCTAACTCAGGAAGATAACTGCTGTATATTTCTATAAATTGCATATAGCTAGCTATAGTAGAAATATTTAAGATAGGTGAATAAGAGTATGGATGATATAAATAGTATAATATCAAATATTAATTTTGCAAAACAATTAAATGAATCATTAATAAAAGGTCAGGCATCCATAGAAAGTGACTTAACTAATGATGTAACCGCAGTTATTAATGATACAGAGGCAATGTTAACTGCTATTAATTCAATTAAGACAGAATTGTGTAGATTATCTTTAAACCTTTGTGAAAGAGAATACGTTGAAAATTGTGTTAATCCTATATTAATAACATTATTTTTCCTATCATTTACATCATATGAACTGTCTGGTACAGTATCTATATTATCTTCTTCACCTATTGTTCCGCCGAAAAAATCAAAACTGAAGAACACAATCCGCTTAATATATAATATTAATGAAGAATGTGAAGATCTGTTTAAGGTGTTAAAAAGGAGGTTAAAACCATTGATACAGGATGATGCAAACTGTTGTGAATTTTTTTCTTAATAGATTCAGTTCAACATTTGTTATTGCTATGGACGGCAAATAGGTAAAAAGACCATATAAAAATATGGTCCATTTAGGCATTGCTATATCTTAATCCTCTGATTCGTCCTCAAAGTCATCAACATCCATCACGTAAGGGTTAGGATCATTTTGAATAAATCGTACGGCATTTAAACCAATCATTTGGGCGGCAGTGGCTGTGTTACCATCTGGCAAAATAGGTGCAATCGATAGATCAGCCACTTTAAGATTTTTGGTGCCGAAGACATCCAAGTTTCCTTTAACAACTCCACTTTGAATGCTATCGGCCATCTTACATTGCCCGCCGTAATGGAAGAAATTCGAATAAGATGCTCTGACATAATCTCCAAGCCGCTTTCTTTTATCTTCCAAATCCGTTATTTTGAAAATGTCTTCCGGAGGGTATACCACTTTTTTTATCCCGCTATTATGGGATTTAGCCTCTTGAATAATATTGTACATATTAATATATTGATCCACTAGGAAATCTAGATCATTCGTATCTTGCTGCAATGGATTGAAGGAAAATGATGGTGGAGCCTCAGGATCGCTATGGGAGGCCATAATGGTACCCCTGCTTCTTGGGTTAACGTCTATTAGACCAAAACTCATGATATTGATTTCCTTATTTTCTAAATCTAGCTCCCACCCATTACTTGCCACGTCTGATGCCGGGATAAACAAGGGTGCAGGGGCTCCTAAAATTTGAAGACGGCGGCCCTCCTTTAAACTGTCCTTATACTCAGCAATAAAAGCGCCTAAGATAACTGGTTGATTAATATCGTCTCCAAATATTGGAATCACCTGAGATGTTTCTACCTCGACTCCAAGTCCTGCATACGCCTGAGTTTGCAGATTATAGCCTACATTTGGATTATCAATCAATGGTGTAATCCCTGCATTAATCAAATCATCGGATTTTCCAATCCCTGACCGTTGCAAAATAACAGAGGAGAAAAATCCTGCCGAAAGGATAACACCTTTTCGGGCAAACGCTTTTTGACAAACACCATTCTTGACATATTCAACCCCGATGGCAATCATTTGATCATTCTTTTTCTTAAATAAGATTTTGTTCACCGTTGTTTTAGCGAAAATGGCCAACTTTCTCTTTCCAACCCCAAACTCATCAGACTGAAATTCATTGCCCTGGGTAACAATACATTTATTTAAATACCCTGTTGCGGTAGATGAACGAGTAATGGTTTGACCCCTTTCCTTTTGTATAAATTGCGATTTATAAAAAGTACAGTCTCGGACGCCTGTGTTATAGTCCTCAACATTGTCAATTTTCAATACTTTTGCTGTTGCATCCGCCAGATTTTGGATGAGTCCGCTTGGAGGAATATGCTGCTGTCTAACAAAAACAGGACCCTTTCTTCCTCTCTCATTCTCACTTTGTGTCAGTCCAGTATAGGTTTCATTATTAATAAACAAAGAACTGACTTGGTCGTAGCTCCATTGAGGTTCATCAGCAAGGTCAGCCCATTCATCATACAACTCTTTACTCCCACGGACAGCATACATTTCGTTAACTTCCGAGCTCCCGCCAATGACCCTTCCATTAACCGTAAGAAGTTGTCGTCCCAAAGAGGATTCTCCTCTAGATATAAGATTGAAGGCAAACTTATTATCGGTCCCCAAAACAATGGCACTTAAAATACTTGGATTGCTTAACTGAGCCGTACTATTTATGCCTTGCTCAAGCACAAGTACGGAAGTATTTCTGTCATCCGTTAATTTCTTAGCGACTACCCCGCCTGCGGTTCCGGCACCAATGACAATATAATCAAAAACAGTCTTTTTACACTTTTTCTTTTTTAGGATCATATCTTTCTACCTACCTTCTTTTTAAATATTTACTTCTGTGGTATTAAGATATGAAGACAAACTTTTTTTGTGTAGGAATGGTTCAGGAATATTCAACTACCCATTAGTCGAGTAAACCCAGGGAATTTCACCCTGAGCTTCTCACAGAACCGAACGTGAAAGTCTCCTTTCATTCGGCTCTTGTTATCCAACCGACGGGCGTAGCCCCATCTGCCAGTGATAAAATAAATTTGGTTGCTCCTTACAAATGCGACCAAGCAATTTATGAGACTTCAAGTGCTTTCTTCCTGTCGATTTGTATTTGTACCTGATACACTGGATTAGCGTGAGATTTACATAGTTGAGAACATTTCTTGCCTCACTTGCACTGTACTTGCAAAAGTAATTCATCCAACCTCTAAGAACAGGATTCATCCGCTCAGCCAACTCCTCGAGTGAAGCAATTTTGTGCTTTCTTCGTATCTCTCTAATACTGTCTCGCAGATGCTGGCTTGCGCCTTTGCTGACCGCCGGTGTAAAGCTATTGAAAAAGTTTCCATGTCTGCTCTTCACAATGCGCCTACGAAAAGTGTACCCAAGAAAGTCAAAGGATTCGTGTTCATGGTGCTCTGGATATACATCACTTTTACAATATACAATTTTCGTTTTGCCTGGATGTACTTCCAATTTGCATTCTGTCATACGTTCATTAAGCTCAACCAGCAAAGCTTTTGCTTCTTCCTCAGTCCAGCAATGAATTACAGCATCATCTGCATATCTTTCCCAAGGATTCCGAGGATACTTTCGTTTCATCCACCAATCGAATGCATAATGCATAAACAGATTTGCTAGTACTGGACTAATTACCCCTCCTTGTGGCGTACCGGCATTCCGCTCTTGAACGGTTCCGTCTGGCATAGCAATTGGCGCTTTCAGAAACCTTTCAATATACAGAGTTACCCATTTGCTGTCAGTATGTTTGCGTACTGCTTTCATCATCAGTTCATGGTCGATGTTGTCAAATAGCCCTTTGATGTCAAAATCAATGACCCACGGCATTTTCCAGCACCGCTCACGAGCTGCACCCACCGGATTTTGTCCCAGTTGTGGCTAAATCATCTGGTTTTGACTGCAATAAACCAATTAACGACGCTTCACGGGCTGTTCACTTTCGTTCAGCTTCACGATGCACACCTGACTGCTACCGCATCCTTTTCCATACGCGCTCAGCACCACAACTTTTGGTTGCAGCACCCAATGGTAGTTTAAAACCTGCACCTGTATGCCGGTTCTGGAGGGCCCACCTCCATCTCTTATAAAGCACATCCGGCTGTGAGGATATTCTTTCCTTTGCACAGTCGTTCTTTCAGGACACACTTAGCCTAATTGGCACAAACATATTTAGTCCAGTTTTATGAATACTGGGTTTTTGTAAATTATTAATTTCATAATATCAATCCCCTATGATTACTTTTTGATCCTCTTCCTAGCCAAAAGTAAGAGAATATAAGCAATGCTATGGATATAGCTAAATATATTAGCTTCACCTTAATATTAAACCCCATATCTCTCCAATCCCAATAAAATCTATGATAAAATTTTTGTACAAATTTAAAAACTCATATTTCATTATTGCCTTAATCTTTCTCATAAACTTCCCCTATCTAAAGTAAGAAGTTAACTTCCTACTTTGTTAATCTACTCTTTATCTATTTCACACTCTTCTGTCAATAAATCATTCTACAAGTCGGTCACCAGGGTACGCTATTGTTGGGTGAGATATACATACCAATACGCTCTTCTTGATTTAAGTCAAGGATTTAGTAGTACTACAATGGTATAATCCTTTCATATAAAAAGGGAGGGGAATAAAATGTTAGTCTTTGAAACAGAAAAAACATCACTGCGCAAAGCAGCATTAATAACCGGAATCACCATGCTCATTATAACAATATGCGCAATGTTTGCAGTTGAAGTTGTTAACACCAGACTAATCATAAATGGCGACGCAACTGCCACAATGAACAATATAAAAAAATCAATTTCGCTATTTCAAGCAGGGATTTTCAGTTGGCTCATTATTCTTATTTGCGATATTGTGATTTCATGAGCACTATATATCTTTCTTAAGCAAATTGACAGAAGCCTGTCGCTGCTTGGTGCATGGTTTCGCTTGGCTTACTGTGCTATCCTTGGAATAGCTATTCTAAATTTAGTGTTTATAAGCATTTTACTGAGTGGAGATCACCAATTACTAGCCAATCAAACTGACCAGTTGAAATCCTTACTGATGCTGTTTGTTATTGCGTTTCAGAAAATGTGGTCTTTTGGATTAATTATTTTTGGAGTTCATCTGTTCATCATTGGTTGTTTGGTAATGAAATCAGACTTCATCCCAAAAATACTGGGAATTCTTTTGCTCATTGCTTCTTTTGGTTACATGTTTATTAACATAATACATCTGTTCTTGCCACAATATGAGAGTACTACTCGAATTTTTGAAAATATATTAAGTCTACTAATGGTACTTGGAGAATTAGGCTTGGGCATATGGATTATGGTAAAAGGCGGCAAGACACCAAAAATGGGAAACTAATTTTCATAATCAGCGATCTTGGGATACTCTTTTTCTGATTCTACTTAAGGATTCTGGAGTGATCCCAAGATAGCTTGCCAATTGATGTTGTGGAACACGATTTATAAGCTCAGGTCTTTTTTCAAGCAACATTCGATAACGGTCCTCTGGAACAGCTCTCATGAACCTTGCCCTTTCATCTTGCTCCTCACCGAAATTATGTTCAATAATTGTCCTTGTTATTTTCTCCAGTTCCGGGAATTTCTTATACATTCTTTTTTCAGACTCCGGATCACCAACAAGCAGTGTTGAATCCTCTACACAGGCCAAAAAATAGTCGCTAGGTATTTTTTGTTTGTAACTTTTAAATACAACAACAGCCTGTTCTTCTGTGAAAAAATTAATAGTTACTTCTTTACCATCCTCTCCAATTGAGTATTGTCTTACACAACCAGCCAGTACAGAATAACACTTATCTGAAACTTCTCCTTGTCTGAGAAGTATAGTCCCTTTAATATAAGTCTCAACAACCATATCCTCCATAATTTCCAGGATTTTATCTCTACTGAGGGAAGTCTTTTTTTCCATAAATCGCAGCAAATGATGATTCATCTTTATCCCATCCTTTTTATTATTCGATTGTAAAAAAACTTGTTTCATACATTTAAAAATTGCTCCATAACATCCTTTGCTTTCTTTATAATATCCACGATTTTATCTGATATACTTTGATTTTAGATTTCTCCATTAGCTTTTCTTCAATTATATCATAATCATTGATATTAAAAGATTTCTTTTATATTCTTCATTAAGTGTAAATAGCAATTTTAAAATACAACTTTCGGAAGTCTATACTGCCACTAAAAAATTAAATATTTATTCAGAAAGGAGAGGTTATAACTTCAACATTCTGGTTAATTGATAAAAAAGATTAGGAACTATTTTTGATGAAGAGGAAAATGAATAGATTAATCGGGGATCTAAGAGAATTATTGGTTTAAAAGTTGTTTATACTATAACCATAAAATGATTTTTGGAGGTTTCAGCTATGTACTATTCAAACGGTAACTATGAAGCATTTGCTCGTCCAGAAAAGCCAAAGGATGTTGATAAGAAATCGGCTTATCTTGTCGGAAGCGGACTTGCTTCGTTGGCAGCAGCTTGTTTTCTCATCAGGGACGGACAGATGAAGGGGGAGCATATTCACATCCTTGAGGAAACGGGTATTTCTGGCGGAGCCTGTGATGGTATCAAAGATACACAAAAAGGGTTTATTATCCGCGGCGGACGAGAGATGGAGAATCACTTTGAATGCTTATGGGATTTATTCCGTTCAATTCCTTCCATTGAAACTGAGGGTATATCGGTGCTTGATGAATTCTATTGGCTTAATAAGCATGATCCTAACTACTCACTTATGCGTGCTTCCGTGAACCGGGGAGAGGATGCGCATACCGACAGAAAATTCACACTTTCAGAAAAAGCTTCGATGGAAATCATAAAGCTGTTTATGACAAAGGATGAAAATTTATACGACAAGACAATTGATGATGTTTTTGATAATGAATTCTATTCTTCGAATTTCTGGCTTTACTGGCAGACGATGTTCGCCTTTGAAAAATGGCACAGTGCCCTTGAGATGAAGCTGTATATTCAGCGATTTATCCATCACATCGGTGGATTGCCTGATTTCTCGGCACTTAAATTCACCAAATATAATCAATATGAATCGCTGATCCTGCCGATGATGAAATATCTAGAAGCACACAATGTAAACTTCCAGTATAACACACAGGTCACCAACGTTATCTTTGACATTAAGGGTAGCAAAAAAGTGGCAAAAGAGATTATCTGTACACATGACGGCAAGGAAAAAGCTATTGATTTGACTGAAGATGATCTTGTATTTGTCACAAATGGAAGTTGTACGGAAAATTCCACGTTCGGCGACGATGATCACGTGCCAGTGATGGATACTAATCCAGGCGAGGGCGGCTGCTGGCATCTTTGGAAGAACATCGCAAAACAGGACTCAGCGTTTGGGCGTCCAGAAAAATTTTGTACCAATATAAAGGCAACTAACTGGGAATCCGCTACCGTCACCACATTAGACAGCAGAATTCCGAAATATATTGAGAAAATGTGTAAGCGTGACCCATTTTCTAGCAAGGTTGTCACGGGTGGGATCATTACCGTGAAGGATTCCAGTTGGCTCATGAGTTATACGTTTAACCGTCAGCCTCACTTTAAAGAGCAACCCAAGAATCAGCTTGTGGGTTGGATTTACGGGCTTTATACAGATGTCCCTGGAGATTTTGTCAAGAAACCAATGAAGGAATGCACTGGGACGGAAATCGTAGAGGAATGGCTCTACCATATGGGTGTACCCGAAGCCGAAATTCCTGAAATGGCGAAAACCGGTGCTCACTGTATTCCGTGCATGATGCCCTACATCACCGCCTTTTTTATGCCGAGAAGCAAAGGAGATCGGCCGAAGGTTATTCCAGATGGCTGCGTTAACTTTGCATTTATCGGACAGTTTGCTGATACTGTTCGTGATACAGTATTTACAACTGAATATTCGGTTAGGACAGCAATGGAAGCAGTTTACACACTACTTGATGTTGACCGTGGGGTCCCAGAAGTATTCGCCTCCTGTTATGATGTAAGGGTATTGCTTGACGCTACTTCGAAGATGCTGGATGGTAAAAAGCTGACAGATATCAAACTTCCTTTTATTGCGAATTTGGTGGAAAAGAGAGCACTTAAAAAGATTTCCGGAACTATTATTGAAGAACTTCTGGAAAGATATAAGCTCATTTAAGATAAAAAGGAGAACAACGGAAGTATCTCGTTGGTTCTCTTTTTTATTTACTTGTAAATAAATATTTATATTTTTTCAACAACACTGCCTTTTACCGGAATTCTTAAAGTTACAGTTACTCCCTTATCTTTTCTATTTCCAATAATAAATTTCCCATGATGAGCATCTATAATACTTCTAACAATAATCAGTCCTAGTCCATGTTTTTGATTTGCTTGAGTATAAAAATAGTCATCTTTATTAATTTTATCTATCTGCTCTTGTGAAATACCAGAACCAGTATCAGAAATCACTATAGAAGC
This sequence comes from Clostridium nitrophenolicum, assembly GCF_055391695.1. NCBI lineage: Bacteria > Bacillati > Bacillota > Clostridia > Eubacteriales > Clostridiaceae > Clostridium > Clostridium nitrophenolicum. The sequence goes on along the minus strand of NZ_AP042469.1, from coordinate 1,444,844 downwards.
ATACATACTATCATCAGCTGCCTCAGGAACAGTTACTGTTATACTGCACCCCTCTTTATTGTGCTTTGCACTATTCGTTATTATATTGATTACAGCTCTCAAAATAAGGCTTTTATCTACCATTACAGTTATATTTTCATCTTCTATAATTATATCTGTACTGTAATTTTGAAGAATTCCGCTATTGATACAGCTTGCCATTGCTTCCCTTGCAATATTGCTAAGCCTAACAATAGATAAAGTCAATGGCTGCATATTGTATTGTAAGGAAGTTGCAAGGTTTAAGTTTGTAATTAACTCCCTTAGTCTTAGAGAATTTTCAGTTATGATTTTTGCTTCTGAACGAACCTCTTCTGGTAAAGTATCATCCTCTTCAATCATCGCAGAGTATCCTAAAATCATAGATAAAGGTGTTCTAACATCATGAGAAACTGCAGTTATCCAATTTTCAATAGCATTATTACGAAGCTTAATTTTATTATTTTTATCTATAATAAGCTTAGATGTTTCATTTATACTTTTAGCTAAATCTTTGTATATCCCCTTTTCTTTTAATCCTGTTTTCTTTTCTTCTTTTAGAGAAAAAATACCTTTTATTAAGCTATTTAATGGTTTATTTAATACTCTAGTTAGACCTATTGATAATATAATTAAAATTATTATATTAAGAGAAATTATGTATATATAAATAGCTGGTTCAGCATTCTTAGTGTTTGAAGGTATAACTAAATTATATTTTTGTACAGTATTTTTGGAATACCCCAGTATAACTAAGTTTTCTTTGCTTTCCCATAGAAAAACAGGATAATCCTTCAAATAGCTTTTAGACAATATTGCAATATCTTTAATGCTATAATAGTTATTTATATCTTCTGGTTTGTTGCAATTATAAATAACTTCACCGCTCTCATTGACAAGCTGTACCCACATACCATTACTTCTGATCATTTCTATGGTCTTTGATGATAACTGATTATTATTTTCTCTTAATTCTTGTGCTATATTCTTTACAGTTTTAGTAGGTTCTTTGATATATGGGCTATTGCGTACAAAGTAAATAAAACCTAGATAATTCAATATAACTACTATTAATGCAATGCATACAATTGTACTTATATACCCTAAAATAAATTTAAATCCATTATTCTTCATGCTGATTACCTGCTCTTTATTAGTAAAGTATATCCAAGGCCCTTAACTGTTACAAGAGACTTAGGATTCGATGGATTTTCTTCTATCTTTTCTCGTATGTGTCTTATATGAACCATCAAGGTATTTTCATAGCCGTAAGAATCTTCCTGCCAAGCCCGCTGACAAAGAGTATCAATGGTAACAATTTTATTTGCATTTTCATACAACACAGCTAAAATAGCATGTTCCTTTGCCGTTAAATAGAGCTTCTCATTATTTTTTATTACTTCCGCTTTACCTAAGTTAATTGTGCAGCAATCAAGATGTATAATTGACTGCGCTGGTCTTGCATTGCTTGCGTATGTTCTTTTTAAAATCGCATTCAGTCTTAAAGTAAGCTCTCTTGGTAAAAATGGCTTTACTACATAATCATCAGCACCAAGTCCTAAACCTAATAACCTATCTTCTGCTTCTCCCCTTGCTGTAAGGAATAATACCGGAATTTCATAATGCTTCTTAAATTCATTAATCAAGGAAAAACCATCTCCATCAGGAAGCATTACATCTAGTACTGCAATATCAGGCTTGTGATTAATTAATTTCTCCATTGCCTCCCTGCAGGAGGATGCAGTATATATGTTAGAAAAGCCATCCTTTCTAAAGATAGTTTCAACCATTTTTAATAATTGTAATTCGTCATCTACTAATAATATCTTTTTATCTTTCATTAAAAACATAATTTTCACCTACTCAATTTACATATTTTTCATTATAGCATATTTAAAAACTATAAATTACCTTTTTATAAATTTAAGGTAGTCTTAAGGTAGCCTACAAGTTTACTTAATGTACAGCTGATAAACTAAGATCAACTTAAAAATTTAGTAGAGAAGGTGAATTCAATGAAAAAAATATTTAGCAAGGTTTTGAAATACACTAAAATTGGTATACTCAGTATACTTGCTGTATTTATAGTTTTTCTTTCTGTATGTTATATCAACAACCAAATACAGCTAAAGAAAGAAGCCAAGCTTTTAGTTCCTCCTGGTAAAATTGTAGAGGTAAAAGGTAAAAAATTTCACGTATATGCTGAAGGAAAAGGTGATTTGACCTGTGTATTTATGGCTGGCTCAGGTAACGTTGCTCCTGAGGTAGATTTTAAACCCTTATATAAAAATATGTCTAGTGAATATAGAATTGCAGTAGTAGATAGAGCAGGCTATGGCTTTAGCGAAAATTCAAATGACTCTAGAGATATTGACACTATTCTTGAAGAAACAAGAAAGACTTTGGCCTTAGCAGGTGAAAAACCTCCTTACGTACTATTTCCTCACTCCATTTCTGGAATAGAAGCTATCTATTGGGCTCAAAAATACCCAGAGGAAGTTAAAGCTATTATTGGTCTTGATATAGGTTACCCTGAAGTATATTTAGAACATAATTTAAGTAAATCTACTTTATTTGTATTAAATGCTCAGTCATTCCTTACAAAATTTGGGGTACATAGGTTATTTCCATCTATGGCTCTACAAGAGGTTGTTTTAGATTCTAATCTCCTATCTAAAGATGATAAGGAGCTGTATAAAGCATTGACATACAAGAAGCTGCAATCAAGTGACACAGTTAATGAGCTTAATGCTATAGAAAAAAATTCAAAGAAATCTCTTGCATTAAAATTGCCAACGAAAATTCCTATTTGTATTTTTCTTCCTGTACCTTTAACAGAAGAAGAAAGAAATCAAAAGTCTACTTTCTTAAAAGAAAGATATAATTATTACAATAACTATGTATCAAAATTTGAAAAAGGCAAAGTAATTACTTTACCTGGTAGACATTCTATATACTTATATTCTCCAGATGACATTGCAAAGGAAAGTAAAGCTTTTTTACGAAGTATCAGTAATCCATAAAATTCGTATATACATGAAGGAGAAAACATAAATAAGATCAGAATGGTTTTTAATCGAAAATGAAAGGAGAAAATATAATGAAGAATGCTAAAGAGTTTAAACTCATTGAGTGCCAAGGTACTCCTTATGAAATCGGCCAGCAGTGGGGAGAAGGCTGCAAAGAGAGCATCCTAAAAGTTTCAGAAAACATTTGTAATAGTATGATGTCTTATTACCAAGCCTCAAAGGAAGAGGTCATCTCCAATGCTATGAAGTTTTTCCCTGCAGTTCAAAAGTTTGATCCCTATTTGATTGAAATAATGCGGGGACAGGCTGACGCTACTGGGCTTAGTTTAGAAGAAATATTTACTCAGAAGTGCTTTAATGAGCTTACTTTCAGCTATAATAATATTTCAGGACTGTGTACCTCATTTGCTGTAACAGGAAAAGCAACACAAGACGGTAAAACCATCCTAGGGCAAAACATAGATTTTCTTCCTGAAGCACCGATAGATTTATTAAAAATTCATCATGCCAATGGCATTCAGCAATTTATATTAAGTTTTTCAAACTCCAGTGAATTCATATTCTCATCTGCCGGAATCGGTATGTGCGCAAATGCTACTATAGGTAAAAATTACTCATTTAATATTCCGGTGGGCTGTTACCTTCCAAGAGTGATGAGAGAGAAAAATATCCACGATGCCATGGATATTCTTAAACAAGTTGCTCGTGGTCTTGGCTACTATCATTTAGCCGATATAAACGGCGATATGTTAGGTATTGAGAGTATTCATAACGATTTTGAACTTCTATACCCAGAAAGGGATATGATGTTGCACTCAAATCATTATCTTACAGAACGTTTCAAGGGAGAGGACACTGCCCCACAATTACAGCCTGACAGTTACCATCGCTTAGATAGAATTCGTAGTTTAGTGGATCAGCATTTTGGTCACATAAATATTGAAATCATTAAGAAAATCCTGGTCGATCACGACCAAAATCCCTATTCCATATGCCGCCACATTGATCCCAAGGTCCCAATATCATCGACAACACTTGCATCATTTATCATGGTGCCTGAGGAGAGGGCTATATATATAGCCGCTGGCAATCCCTGTGAATACGAGTATGTACGGTATGAGTTTTGATAGCCTAGCCGCCGCGTAGAATATGTATTAAACCTGCCCTTTCTGCGGCAGGTTTTTATTTTTTCATAAGTATGTTTGTCTTGTTAGAGTATGTACTTGGGTTATTATAAATGATATAATAATTAAAAGACCAACAGAAAAAGGAGTGTAGCAAACTACTTTTTAAAGTAGTTTTGCAACATCCCCATTAATCTATTTTTTATCTCTTATATACTATTTCACCATTAATTAAAACTAACTGAGATTTGGCTTGAATATCAAATGGATGCTTATCAAATACAACAATATCTGCATCTTTCCCCTCTTCTAATGACCCAACTCTGTCCCCTATTCCAAGTATTTCTGCTGGATTTAATGTTATAGCTTTTAATGCAGCTTCTTCTGGTAATCCTGCTCTAACCGCTAGTGCAGCACATAGTGGAAGATAATGTACTGGAATAACAGGATGATCTGTCATAAGTGCTATTTTTACACCGGAATTATAAAGAACTACCGGTGTATCAAAAGTTAGTTCTTTTAGTTCTATTTTAGGTCTGCAGCCTAGTGTTGGCCCAACTATAGCTGAATACCCCTCTTCTGCTAATTCATCTGCTATTAGGTGTCCTTCAGTACAGTGATCTAATGTCAATTTCAAATTAAATTCTTTTGCTATTCTTATAGATGTGAATATATCATCTGCTCTGTGAGCATGGGCTTTCATTGTTATCTCTCCCTTTAAAAGGGGAATCAAAGCTTCAAGCTTCATATCAAAATTTGGAGTTTTTCCTTCTTTCACCGCATTTTCTTTATTTTGCATATAATATTTAGTTCTAAATAACCAATCTCTTAATATGGCAGCTGTAGTCATTCTAGTTGTTGGCACTTCATTTTTTTCATTGTGGCATCTTTTAGGATTTTCTCCAAAAGCTACTTTCATAGCTGCTGATGCTTTAACAATCATCTTATCTATTCTTTTTCCTTTAGTCTTTATTACTGCAAATTGACCACCAATTACATTAGCACTTCCGGGACCAGTACATACTGTTGTAACACCATTTTCATAAGCTTCTTTAAAAGAAAAATCCATTGGATTTATCGCATCAATTGCTCTATACTCAGGACCAACTACTTCTCTCATTTCATTTACATCATCACCTTCAAATCCCATACAATCTTCCCACATACCGATATGACAATGAGCATCAATAATTCCCGGCATTATGTATCCACCCTTTGCATCACAAACACTGCAGCCTGATGGAACCTCTAAATTTACACCAACTTTTATAATTTTATTATCCTTTACTAAAACTTCTCCTTTTTCAATTGGTTCCCTTGAAATAGTTAACACTGTCCCATTTTTAATTAACAACATTTTGACTCCCCCTAGAAAATTTAATTTTAAATAAATATATAATAATATAAATTGTAATTTATCCCTTCTATAAAGATGCTATTCTCTATTATTATTTTATATGCCTAGTGCTTAATTTAATTTCTCACTGCCTAATCCTATGCACTTTCCCTAGTGCTGGATAGCGAGAATCATCTAATAACTTTTTTTGATATAGTTTAGCTTTAGTAAATGTCTTAAGGATAGTATTTCAGATGTTATAAATGAAGTTACTGGAATTATTAGTATTATTCCTATTCCGCCGCATAAAGATTGGAAAACCTCTGAACAAAACACCTTTGCATTAACTATGTTTAAAAAAGAATAATGCAGCTCGTTAAAATAAATTATTAACGTCATAAATCCACCTATATATGCGAATAGTAAAGTGTTTGTCATAGTTCCTAAGATATCCTTTCCTATATTCATACCATAGAGGAATAAGTTTTGTTTCGTTATAGTAGAATTACTTTTATGTATTTCATACAAGGAAGAGGATATGGATATAGAAACATCAATTATAGCTCCTAATAGGCCAATTAAAACTTCGCACAATAATACTTTAGTAAAATTAAGCTGTACATAAACTGAAACAAATGCAATGGTCTCCGCTTGTTCCTTACCAAACCCCTGAATTTTTGCATTAGTTCCTATTTTGTAGGTCATAAGTAAAGTCAGTAATATTACTATAGTTACGGATACTAAAGATGAAACAGTTTTTGCATTTACTCCATTTACATAAAATAAAGTAATTATAGTAATTAATACAGAAAAAATTATAGTAACTTTTATTGGTTCAAACCCTGAACTTATTGTGATTAGCATTATAAATAAAATTAAAAAGTTAAAAACTAATGTAAAAAAGGACTTTACTCCTCGTCTGCCACCGATAATCATCATTAAAACAAAGAGAATAATTAACAAAATTAAAGATGTATTCATTTCTTAAATTTCTCCAATCTTATTGTTTCTTATAAAGAACACTGAAATATAAATAGAAATAGGAATGCTCAAAACTACTCCTATGCTTCCCGTAATAGCCCTGATAAATTCCAGTGACATATTAATATTAATGATATAAGAAATAGGATAATTATTTCTAAAGAGCAGCAGAATAATAGGTATACTACCACTAATATAGGCAAATAATAACGTATTTGCCATGGTACCCATAATATCTTTTCCTAGTTCAAATCCTGATTTAATAAGTTCCTTTGTTTCAATGTTTGGCTTTATATCATATCTCTCTTTTACAAATGAAGCTATAGAGATGGAGATATCCATTATGCCTCCTAGAGTACCTATAAGTATTTCCACAAGAAATATATTCTCTGGAGCGTGTGTTAAAAACTCCATCTCTTCAAAATGAATGCCATTCCAATTATTTAACTTAATTACTAATAAGGATATTAACATAGCAATTAAAGTACATATCATTGTACTAACAATGGCAGAAAAAGCTTTTTTATTTCTTCCACAAACTATTGTAATAGATAAAACAATGAATAAAATACTTGCAACTATTGACCCTATTGTAAAATTAAATCCATATAAAAACAACTGAACCAATACTAAAAAAATACATATATTAATAGCTACACTACATAGAGACCTAAATCCCTTATATCCACCAATTAATAGTATTAATACTGCAAATAGCATTATAGTATAGCCAATATACTTATCTCTTTTAAAATCATTTATTTGGGAGGATATAATATTCTTATTAGCATCTTCTTTAAGTGTTACAAAAACCTCATCATTTACCTTAAGATCTAAATCATTTATTTGTGAAAATGAAGCTTTATTTTGCAACTCTATTTCTTGACCTTTATGAGGACCATTCATAATAACTGCTTTGATTTTCTGATTTTTTATCTGTTCAGTTTCACCATTTATACCATGTGCAGTAGAATACTTTTCATCAACAGATATTATTTTTGCTATAGTTTTGTCATAAAAACCCTCATTCTTTGATAAAAAAAGATAACTTACTGAAAAAATAATTATAATAAAGGCTAACATTATCAAAGACTTCTTACTAGGTCTTAATTTAAAATTCCGCATTTATACTATCTCCCTAAGTGTCTTAAGTAATTTTTTATGACAAGAATAGCACTTTGAAAGAAACTTGTAAAGCATGAGAAAAATGGCAGTCTCATCATCAACCCCTGGCTTAGTTCTGCCTTGAGCATATAATACATCCTGCTCATCCCAACTTCTAAATGTTATCAAAATAGTAATATTTAAGTTATTTACATTACATAAATCAAGGAATTCTTTGTTCTACTATTATTGATAACTACCTTTTCATCTCTATATTTATCTATTATTTGCCCCGCCTTACCTATGTTCCTTTATTAAATAAAAATTGAAAGTTTATGATTCCTTCATTTGCATCCAATGTGAGGTTATTACTTAAATTTATGGGTAAAGTAACAGCTTGTACTTATTATTCACCAAAAGCATACTATGGATAATAATTAGACTAATTTTAGTACAAAAGTATAGTTAGATTTATACCATAATTATTAATGTAAAATACCAAAAAAGTTTAGTTTGCTGACTGAACTCTTTTTTACTTGAAAAATGTAAAATTAATACAACTAAAAAATAATTGGGTACAAAACCCTTATAAAGCTATATGCAAAAATGCATACACTTTTGAGATCTATACCCTTAAAAACAATGTCTTGCTGGTTGAAGTGTTCCTTTATTGCCCACTATCCGTCATGTACATAGATTGCATAGGCTGCATTCCATACATACTTTGCATTCCCATCATTGGATGCATCGGATGCATTCCATACATTGCCATCATTGGGCACATTGGGTACATTCCGTACATACTTTGCATTCCCATCATTGGATGCATCGGATGCATACCACCCATTTGTTGCATTCCCATCATTGGATACATCGGATGCATACCACCCATTTGTTGCATTCCCATCATTGGATACATCGGATGCATACCACCCATTTGTTGCATTCCCATCATTGGGTCCATACCCTGCATACCACCCATTTGTTGCATACCTTGCATAGGTCTCTTTGAATAATTTTCCATTAATTACACCTCATAAAGAATTTCTACTTACATCAATATTTTATGAAGTAAACTAATATTTGTGATTGATTTTAAGAAATTTATTTATAAAGTAAATCTACTATAATTTATTAATCATTTTTCTATTACTTAATAATTTTAGTTAATTGTATTAATTTAGTTACTTTTAATAGGGTTCATTATATTTATCAATATTATTTCTATGTCCATTTATTAAAAGTTAAATTCCTCTTCCCAATTAAATTCTCCGGATTTTTCTAAACTCTTAGGCCAATGACTGCACCATTCTGGAACCTGAGGAGTTTCCACTCTGTCAAGACTTGGTGTATATGGTTTTAAATCAATAACTGGAGTACCATCATTAGCATCAATATAGGCAAGTTGAATCCTACCATTTTCATGATCAATGTAGATGATTTGTGCAATAGTCAGGGCTACTGGGTTCGGTCTAAAGGGTGAGCGGGTAGCAAATATCCCAAGGGTTGACGGCCCTTTTTTATAGGGTGAAGAAGCTTCTAATACGCTTCTAGAATCCTTATTGTCGCAGTCATCAAACCACCAAATAACATCTACATGGCTAAATCCATCTAATCCTTTTAATGCAGGAATATAACTTTTATTCAGTTCTATGAACATTCCCTCCTCACATATTTTGATTTTTCCTATTGGGTTTACTAATAATTCTTTCATACTAAAACCTCCATTTTTTATTCTTCAACCTTACTGTAAACCCTATCACCATGTGAGAGTCAATATATAAAAATATAACCAACAGAAAAATTTCTGCTGGTTACATCAAATAATGCTATATACTTGTTTTTCTACAGGAATTTGAATTTCAGTTAGATACTTGTCCGGTTCTTTCTCATTCCATGGACCTCTATGACATATCTGTCTGTTTTGACCTGCCATTTTGTATTGGTTATGCTGAATAAGCCAATGTGCAAAGGTCTCATATGCAGGTCCAATATTTTCAAAGGGTCCATACACCATAGCACAAGCCATTGTCTCCACTTTCTCCGTTTCACGAAAAGTAAAGCCTTTTTTGCTTCCACCCATACGGTTCACAACAATACATACTTCAACATCTACATCAGCATCCTTGTATTCTACATCATGATAAATGGCGAAATCGCTGCTGTTTTTCGGTATATCAATACCTTCTTCATTGACAAAATTAAATAATTCCTCCCACAGCATACCTTCACTAAAATAGTTAGGAATAATCTTTCGTAGTGAAAGCACCTGATAACTAGGTATACTTTTAAGAGAAACGTTGTAATGCATTGATATTTTTTCTTCCATAATGTCATTGACTGCAATATCAATTTTAGCAAGCCTTTCTTGTTCCCTATTTATTATTGATTCTATTTCCTGACGTTTGTTTTTAAGCTGCTTTGTTATAAAAGTATTGTCCCAATTACTTAAGGCCACTGCAATTTCTGAAACGTTAAAGCCTGTGTCTCTTAAAAAAATTATCTTATGTAAAGTATGTATTTGTTCAACAGAGTATAATCGATAGCCGGTGAATTGGTCAATTTGAGCAGGTTTTAAAAGACCTGTTTCATCATAGTATCTCAACATTCGTATAGAAACCTGCGTTAGCTTTGAAAACTCCCCTATTTTAAACACTTTAGCACAGCTCCTCTTTTTGTATTTAGAACTAAATAGATTCATGTCTTTATTTTAACTCAATATGAGCAAAAACACACTTACGATTTTACAGTTCTTTAAATCCCTTTTTATACTGATTTTATAAAATATATATTAACTGTGTTGAATATAATAACGAAAACTTGGTATTGCTTTTCTATATTAGAACTAAATTTCACCTCTCTATATCGCATATCTTTTCATTTGTCTTATGATCATACACAAAGCATTTTTTTGTTGACATACCAGTTTTATTATCAGTACACCATGATTGAGATTGGAATGCTAAAAAAATTGCCTCCCAATGGTCACCAGGATATTCTAATAAAATGCAGCCATCTTGGTAAACTCCATTTGAATCTTCAAATCTTTCAATACTGCCTTGATTCATATGAACTTCATGCAGGCCTAATCCAGTATCGAAATGACCTCCATATACATAAATATTTGCATTTTTTTTGCACTCCTCGGTGTCTATACGATTTTTAAAGAAATCAGCCAAATCATTGTCAGGTCCAGATTTATCTGAAGGTACTATAATCATATCACAAGGATTAAACAGGTTACTGCGTATAAAATCTACGGCTATTTCCTGAGGTTTGTAACCAGAGGCAGTTGTAACAAATTCATTATGATGTTTTATAGGGTAAAAGCCTTGTTCCAACTCTTGCAGATGAGTGATTTGTTCAGCATTAAAATTAGAATCAGCAATATATAAAAGATCATTTGGAACTTTATTATTATTAATTATAATTTTAGCTGTGGATTTTGTATTAACTGCAATTTTATACTCTTTATTATTGCATTCTACATACAAATATATATGCGGGCTATAAAAATCAGTTCTGGAATCACCCTCATCATATTTTAAAACCTTTCCTTTTAAAACTCCGTATAAATCTTTAATTCCACTCATTTAATAACGCTCCTTTTAGAAAGTTTGGGACTTACCTTCCTCTTTAATTCATATAATCCCCAACTTTAGTATGCTGTTTAAAGCATGAATTATGCTTCTTACCGAATAAATGGATGTCGGCAGTGCGTTTAACAAATTAGCGGTGAATAATGTTTTTATCCTCGTTAATTAAATAACGAATAAATTTAACGGCATATGAGAAAATTATAAATGAATTTTAAATTTCTTTGAAAGGAGAGTCACTATGTCTAGGTTTTTAGATGTGAGAGCAAGAGAAAATGGAACTAGATTTCTGCTTTACCCACAGAATAAAAAGTTAAAGGGATTTGAACAGCCTGAGGTAGTTTACATTAATCTTCCTCCTGGTTCAATTCAAGCAGGTCCTGAAGATGAGAGAATGTATGTAGTTGATGCTAAAGATAAGAGAGAATACAGATATAGTAATGAAGGCCCACCATATCAAGGCCCACGATTTCCACCAGTTCAACCTAATCAAGAAGGTCACTTTGATTATATTCGCCCTGATGCCCGAGAATTTTCTTCCACAGTTATGTACGCTACAGTAAGACGTGTTTTAGATATATGGGAAGATTATTTTGGTCATTCTATTGAGTGGTTTTTTCGTGAGAAGCTTCCAAAACTTGAACTTATTCCCAGAGTAAATTGGGACAATGCACATTCAGGTGAAGGGTTTCTTGAATTTGGATTCGGTAGAAAATTAGATGGTAGTATTGATTATAACAATCCATATTGTGAAAATTTTGATGTACTCGCTCATGAAATGGGCCATACAATTAAAAATTCAACAATTGGCTGGCCGGATAGCAGAGACAAAGTTACAAAGGAATATCGCGGACACCATGAAGCATTTGGAGACTTGGTTGCAATTGTTTCTGTTATGCATTTTAATTCAGTAGTTGATCACCTTCTTAAAAACACAAAAGGAAATTTATTCTCCGTTAACGAACTATCCCGTGTGGGAGAGTTAAGTGATGCACGTGAGATCCGTATCGCTTTTAATAATATGAAAATGTCTGACGTTGGAACAGAGGAACATGATCTTTCTCAACCTTTTACAGGTGGTGCTTTTGATATATTGGTAGAAGTATTTCAACATAACTTAATTAAAAGAGAACTTATATCTGAGGAGTTAGGAAGACGTTCTTTCAATGCTCGCACTGTGGACGTATCAGGTATCCAAGAAGAATTTAATCGGTTTTATCAAGGAAAAGAGACTGAGTTTAAAGAAGCATTACTTGATGCACGTGATTATTTTGGTAAGTTGATGGCAAAAGCCTGGAGTAACACTTCTTGTGATTATTTAAGTTATGGGAAGGTACTTAATAATATAATTAAATCTGATGAAGAACTAAATGGAGGAAAGTATAAGCAAACAATTTTAGATTGCTTCAATTGGAGGGAGATTGTACCTGCAACTCAAGATAATAGAACTATTCTCAATACCCATATAATAACTGAGTTAACAGATGATAAAAAATTGGTGTTAGTATAATTATTGTAAACATAAAAATTTTAATTCATTGAAGTTCTTGTTTCTATAGGAAAAACTAATTGATAAATGTTTCAATTAGCTCTATAATTCTTTTATGTTGATTTATGGTTTAGCATGATTAATTTATACTCAAAAAGCGAGTTCATTGAACTCGCCATTTTTATGGGGAGAATAAGAATATAGTGGAACAAAGATATCGGGGCCCCTAGAGCTCCATATCGCAGAGATTAATGATTTGGTTTACCTATTATTAAGCGCTTGCTTTGTCTGCAATTCCAAATCACCGGCTCCAATCAGCTCACCTTTTGAATTAGTAGCATTTTGTCCTCCTATGTAAATTGTTTTTGCCTTTCCGCTTACGGTAATCGCTTGACTAAATGCTTTTGATACGAATAACCCCTCCGGGTTTTTATGCTCTATTTTAAATTCACTCATAATTTTTGCTCCTTTCAATCAAATCTATCCTTTTGTTTTTATGTGCTTTTAAAACTATCCGCCCATTCTCTTACTCTACGGATGCTTTCTTCTTCTGATAAATCCTCAATCCTGGTCATAATGGACCATCTTACCCCAAAAGGATCCAAAATGCTCCCGAATCGATCACCTGAAACAAAGTTAACAATCTTTTCCCTGACTTTTGCTCCTCTCGCCACCGCATTTTCAAACACCTGATCAACATCTGCAACGTAAATTGCCAAAGAATAACATGCATTATCCTCAGTTGGCGGCAAGACCAATTTGTATGACGGATTCTCTGCTCCCAGCTGCAAAAAGCCATTGCCAAAATCTAATTCCGCATGAGCAACTATTTTATTACCATTTCCATCGAAAAATTCAGTAATATCCTTAACCCTTGCATTAAAAACTGTCTTATAGAACTCTATTGCTTCAGAAGGATTCTTCACTACTATAAATGGTGTTATAGCTGTAAAGCCGTTGGGTATTCCATTCTTTGTATATTTACCTGTTACTCCTATATATTTTTTGCAATCAGCCATTTTAGTACCTCCTTTAAATTAGTCCAAAATATTATTAAGCATGTGTTCATTGGATCGAATTCATCAAGCGCAATCAATCATTTATTTTGATCAATGCTTTTCATCATTATAAAACAGCTTCACTGACAACTACTGTCAGTAAAGCTGTTAAATTTGATAATATTCCATTAGCTCCGATGCAACAGCAACAAGTTTTTTCTTCAAACTCTGCGGTTCGATTACTTGAATGGCCTTTCCATAAGATAGAAGAAAATAAGGTACATATGCATGAATTGCTCTTTCGTCAAGTAAAAAAACTGCTTGATTTGACGTCCTCTCTTTCAGATGATGACCTAAAAACCAATGAATGCACAAATCGTCCAAAGCTTCTGATCTGCCACTGATAATTAATGAACTCACTCCATCCTTATCTGTTGGATCAGGCAAAAGATTCTGCAAAAAAAATTTCTTGACAGAAAAAGCTTCAGGTCTTTTAAATATCATTTGTGTCCCTTTTATCTGTAAAATCCGTTCAGCCCGAAAGCTTCTGATTTGATTCCTAAGATGGCAAAATCCTATCGTATACCATTTATTGTTCCAATAAAGTATTCCATAAGGATCAATCACTCTTGGCCGGGATTGTTCTTCATGGCCTGTGCGGTATTCAATTTCTACAGAATATTCGTTTGCTACAGCCCGCTCCAGTTCTTCCAATGTCGTCTTAACAGAAGGGGTAATATTACGGTTTATCACTTCGAAACCAGCTAAATGGCGATTGAGAATACTTTCTTGTTCCCGATTTGAATACATTTTTAATTTTTGAGTTGCATTACTTAATGAATCACTGAAAGGGTATCCTGCTTCTTTGGCAAATACAGCGGCATGAAGAAGCGCTTTTTGTTCTTCAACATCAAAAAACAAAGGTGCTTGAATAAAATTGTTCAGCAAGCTATATCCACCGTTCTGTCCTGCATCTGATAAAATCGGTACTCCGCTTGCACAGAGCGAATCAATATAACGGTAAACGGTTCTTATATTTATCTCTAATTTTTCCGCAATTTGCTTAGCAGTTATTTTTGCTCCTGAATTCAACATCCAAAGAATTGCCAGCATATTATCATTTTTTGCCATGGGACGCCCTCCTCTCCTACTTTTCTTCCAATGCAACTACTCTGTGATCTTCAGCCAGCAATTTCATCTGACTGAGATAACAAATTTTATTCCTCCGACATTTCGGTATAGTTCAATTTTTTATATGTTTCTTTAATATATACTCTAGTAGCTAAAATTAATTATGTCAAATGAAATGTTAATAAAAAGTTTTCATACCTTGTTTATTCAAGAACTAATTAAAACTAATTTCCTTTAAATATCTTTCTTTAACTCATTATTTTCCTGTTTCAGCTTTTTTTATTTCATATTAACATGAATAGAGTGCAATCCCTTGTTCAAGAAATGCACTCTATTCATGTTCTTCATATTCACTTATTCAACGGCATAAGGAATAATTTTCTTAACAGTGATAGATATCAGATAACCTTAGAAATCTACTTTATCCGGATGAAGCCCTGAACTTCCACAATCGGTTAGTCTGTCAATCTTCTCAACATCTTGTACATTGATTTCAAAGTCAAATACCTCAAGATTATTTTTAATTCTCTCCGGTGTAACAGACTTTGGCAATGGAACAATTCCCTTTTGAATAATCCAGCGCAGACTAAGCTGAGCTACGGATTTTTTGTATTGATCCGCAATTTCCTTTAATACCGGATGCTTCAAAATCTGTCCGTTTGAAAATGGAGCCCATGCCTCCACCAAAATATTGCGTTGCTTACAAAACGCTACAGTTTCCTCCTGCAACATGCCAGGATGGAATTCAATTTGATTCACCATCGGTTGAATCTTAGCAGTTGCCAACAATGGCTCTAAATGGTGCGGAAGAAAATTACTAACTCCGATTGCTTTGATTTTACCCTGGTTATAAAGTTCCTCAAATGCTCTCCAGCTCTCACTGTTTGCTTCCTGCCAGTTATTCTTGGATGCTTTTGCAATAGGCCAGTGGATAAGGTATAAATCCAGATAATCAAGCTGTAAATCCTCTAAAGTTCGATTAAAAGCAGCTAATGTCTTTTCATATCCTTTGTCATCATTCCACAGCTTACTTGTTACAAATAATTCTTCACGTGCCACACCGGATTTACGTATGGCTTCACCAACACTTTTTTCATTTCCATAAGCGGCAGCGCAGTCGATATGTCGATATCCTGCCTTGATTGCATTTAATACAGACTGCTCTGTTTCCTCTCCACTAGGCGTACGGAATGTACCGAATCCTATATTCGGAATCTTATAGTTGTTGCTTAATGTGTAAAAATTTTCTTTCATAATTATTTTCCTTTCTGATTTATTATCGTATAAAATTTGTCATAACATGGTCTTCTTCTACAGGAGCAGGTATTTTTCTTTTCCTTTTTCCAAACCATATGCTATTGTCCAGTATTGAGACGGCGGCATGACTGTCTGAGCTAAGTTAAGCTAGTTATTTAGCTGACCAATTTGAATGATTTCAACTTCTATACCCTGCTGTTCCAGCTCATCTGCCATAACCTTGAGTGCCTGACTTGTACTACTGTTTTCTCCTATACGGCAAGTATAGACCCTACACTTAACTGTAAGTCAATAGTATATGTAAAAAAATTTTTTCATATTCATAAATTCATGCTCCTTTCCCTACGATACAGCAAGCATAACCTTACGCTTAACAATTTTCATAATCATCCTTGACTTAGAGTTAAGTGTAAGTTATATAATATATAAAAAAACTATTTGAGGTGATAAACGTGAACTATACCATAGCACAAGCCGCTAAAAAAATGAATTTAACAGTATATACATTAAGATACTATGACCGTGAGGGACTGCTCTCTAATGTTAAAAGGGATAAATCAGGCAACCGTATTTTTACAAAGGATGATATGGAAATGCTCTCACTTATATGCTGTCTTAAGAATACTGGAATGCCTATTAAGGAAATAAAGCAATTCACAGACTGGCAGAATGAGGGTAATCATACCCTTCATGCCCGTAACGATATGTTAGTAAAACATAAAGAAGATGTTTTAAAGCAAATCGAAGATTTAAAAAAACATCTTCGTTTGATTGACCGCAAGCTCGATTATTACCATGATGCCTGCCAGGCCTATGATACGGACTCACCAATTCCGACCTGTTGCGAATATACGGATAATGATTCAGAATTTTAGGTTTAATTTTAATAAGAATCTCACCTCTCCTAGGATCTCTGCGAGCCGTCCCTATTGCGATATCTGTAACTGGACGGAAGTAACATTATACTCCCATAACCGGCGGCTCCAGTTCCAAAAAATCCAACGACGGATAGAATTTCTATTGATCTAATGAGACTTCCGCTTCTACAGCCAAGCGTTCTCGCTGTATCTCCTGCTTCAGTTCTTCCTAGGCCCACAAATAACCTTAAGCTCGTCCCGTATATTTTATGGAACTTTGTAAAATAATAGAATTGTGAGCATGCGCACATGGTTATACTATAATGAAGTATGGTGATAAATATGGAAACAACTAATGAAAATTCAAACTGGTATCCGTCTGCCTATGGCGTAGACGACGAAATCGGTGCTGCCAACCTGCTAACTCAGGAGGTAGTACTACAAGCCATGCAACTAGTAAAACAAGGTAGAACACTGCCTTTGGCTGTTCCGATCGACAAGAACTTCCCTGCATTCCGCCACCGCAGTTTTCGCTTGTACAATATCCAACCAGGGCAGCAAGACGGGCAGACTCTTGGCCCCAACAAGTTTACCTTTAACGATGAATTAGTGAACGGATGGACCGGTGTGGGTACTCAGCTTAACGGTATCGGCCATATCGGTATTGACAACGTTTATTACAATGGCAACAAGGCCGCTGATTTCGTTACCATAGATGGGGTGAAAAAACTTGGCATCGAAAAGGTACCGCCAATCGTTACCCGTGGCGTAGTGCTGGATATGACTGCACATTATGGCCAGGACATCATTCCCGGTGGCACCGAGTTCACTGTTGCAGACATCCAGGCTGTGCTGAAGAAACAAGGCATTATCTTACGCAAGGGCGACGTAGTATTGTTTAACACCGGTTGGCTGGAACTCGTTGGCAAGGACAATAAGCAATTCCTGGAAGTGGAACCCGGTATCGGCATGGAAGCAGCGCAGTGGCTTGCCGATCAGGGCATCGTAGCTTTCGGCGGCGACACATGGGCTTCGGAAGTGTACCCAGATCCCAAAAGCGGCGAAGAATTTCCCGTTAACCAGTTCCTACTGACCAAACGGGGTATTTATAACCTAGAACTGATTGATAGCCGCTCACTGGTACGTGATCAGATTTGGGAGTTCCTGTTTGTGCTGGGGCAACCGTTATACGTTGGTTCTACACAGGTTAATATCAATCCGGTGGCGATTTATTAATGCCTTTGCCGAGGTATGTGAGGCTGCCATTGATGCCATCGGCCATATCGTGGATTAGAATTTCGTACATGGTGATCATCCTCTCCTGTTTGGTTATAGTGGAAATAAAAAAACGCCTTGATATTCGGACTGAGCATCAAGGCGTAGATTTTTTTATTTATTAAAGAAAGGGCAACCCTTTCTGTCTTATTCAAAATTGGAACTTTACCCATTCGTGCGTTTCTTTGTAACAATAATATACATAAAACTCTCTTTCACCTCTAAAATTCACTATAGCCTATTATACTTATCGAAGTGTTGAAATAATATTTCCTTCGGTGCCTTTTTTTAGGTGAGCATCTAGGTATTCAGCCTTAATCGAGTTTAAACCATTTTTTAAAACAGTAAGCATTTCCTCTTTCTTTTCTGGTAGCATTCCATAAACCGGAATTATATTAGATACATGACGGCCATAGAAATAGGTATCATTTAATTCAAGTCCACTTAGCATCAGAATTTCTTCTTCGATATTTTGGCGCAAGGTATTTTCTTTAAAAATACCATTTTTTAATTCTTCTTCAAGAGGACTGCCACCATCAATGTATAAAGTAGCGATAAATATAAGAGAAGGCTTAATTTCATTTAGAAATTTGCTATTTGCTATTGCATTGTCATAACTTTTTTCGCTTCCGGCTGCTCCGATTATAATATTAACACTAAAGTCTATGCCCGCATTTGTTAAGCGATTTAATTGTACTTTTGCTTCATCAATGGTAAAGCCCTTATTGAAATGCTCAACTACTTCTGGCATAGCAGATTCTAGACCGATATTAAGCTCATTAATCTTTAAAGCTCTTAATTCCTTTAGTTCTTCATCGGTTTTATTGATTATGTTTTTTATTGAAGCATACATAGCTATCGTTTCAACTTCAGGTAAGATTTCATTGATTTTAATTGCTATTAATTTTAATTTATTTGCACTCAGGACGAAAGGATCGGCATTAACTAAAAATATACGACTTACTTTACGATAAGCTTTTCTTGCTTCTAACAGATCTTTTTCGATTTGTTCCATTGATTCAGTCTGAAAAGGAACATCCTTATACATTGTACAAAAGCTACATTGATTATGGCTACATCCTACTGTAACTTGTAATAATAATGAATTTGCTTCAAATGGTGGACGATAAACAGGGTTAGTATATTTCATTTTCATCTCTCCTCATAATTGATAATACGCTGCTATATAGTCATAAAAGTACAAACTTTATAGCTTTGCTTCGTAAAGAAAATTCAATTGCCTTAATGGAGTTCGCAGCTACTAATTATTTTGTTATACACTAAGTTTAGATCCTACACCTAACTGAAGGTCAATAGTAAAAATAGCAAAACATATTAAATTTTCACAAATTTCTTATCTACAATTGTTTTTTATGAAAGTAAAGGCATCAGGACTTATTCATCCTGATGCCTTTGGATTTTCATCTGTGCAATTTGCATTTTTAGGGTGTCATCTTCAAAAATACCAAATGTCATCTATAAAAACCCCTAAAAAATAGGGCCAAAAATGCGTTTTTTGACCCCGTTTTTTACTCATTTTTTGCCCAAAAACCACAACATCTTGTGGTTAGACCGTGTTATTTTTCCTTTTGACCACAATACGTCATCATTATTATACTCTCAACGTGTCCTGTAGCAGGAAACATGTCTAAAAAATACTATAAATATTCCTCATATTTTTCTTCCTGAAAATTTTCTCTGTATACTTCTAAAATTTGAATTAAATTCTTCTTTGCATCCTCTAATTCATAACTATTGTTAAAATTCAACTTTAAAAGATAAAAATGTGGTTTTATTAAATGCTTTATTTAAATACATCTCATGTTAAGGTTCAACTAATGATCTAATTGCAAGATGTGAAGATAAATGGAAATTTAAATACATCCTATGTTATGGTTCAACATGGATGAATAATGCCGTTTTTAAGTAAATTATTTCATTCTTGTAGTTAAGTAGTTAAATATGATATGATTCTTTCTAACTAATTCCACACTACAAACAAATAAAAAATCCCCGACAACAATTACATTGAGTATTGTCGGGGATATGATTGTTGGAGACTAAGCACTGTATATAAAATTCACTATTATCAATATTAATATCTATTTGTATACTTTACACATAGTAAAGCCATGACCTTTAACTTCATTAACTCGGTTAATAATCATAAAAGCTTTTGGATCAATAGAAAGAATAAGATTATTTAACTTAGGCAATTCACGATTTGAAACTACAGTTAGTACAACTAGATTTTCATTGTGACAATAGCCTGTCTCAGCATGCAATAATGTAGAGCTCCTATCTATATGCTGAATAATCATTTGGTTAATTTCATTATACTTTTCACTTATGATTTTTACTTGAGTACGAGACTGTCCAAGTAGTAATACTTTATCTAGCACAACAGTATAGATCATCACTAACAAAACCCCATACAGTACTTGCTCTTTATTAGCAAAAAGCATTTGTGCCAGCAAAATAGTAAAATCAAATCCATACATTACTACAGCAACAGGAAAACCAAACTTTTTATTTAATACTAGTGGTGGTACATCCATACCTCCAGTGGACGCACCTGCTTTAATTACCATTCCGATACTAACTCCAATCATTATTCCAGCATAAATTGCAGAAAGTAGATTATCAGAAGTCATATGCTTCAAAAAAGAGATTTTCTGTAAAATACTAAAAATTAATGGATAGTAGAAAGTACTAATTAGTGTAGTCAATGCAAAAGTTCTACCAAGTATTACTACACCTAAAATAAACATAAGTATATTAAAAACTGTAACAAAGACTGTAATAGGAATACCGAGTTTATGATAAAATACTAAGGATAATCCTGTAGATCCTCCAGTAATAAATCCATTTGGAATAATAAACATAGTAACTGCCAAAGCATAAATAGTGTTTCCTAGCAAAATCAGTGCTATATTTTTTAAAAATGCTGCATATTTCTTAAACATGTATACTTCCTTTCTTTGCAATTACTTTGAACAAGTTACAAACTCATTGCAAACATATTGATTAATTTAAATAAATCTGTAATAATTTTATTATTATTTTCAATATATAACAATTAATATATTGTCAAAAGTTAAGACTATATTAGCGAGATGATAAAAATGCAGACATTAAAAATAGTAGTAGATGACAATTTACAGGAGACAATAAAACATGGTTCTTATGATTTTCCAATAACAATTTATACGAATAAATTTGATCTGTTTGAAGATGGGTATATCAAATGGCATTGGCATAAAGAACTACAGTTTTCCTATTGTCTTTATGATAAGGTAACTTTTTTCATTGAAAATCAAAAAATCACCTTAGAAGCTGGGGAAGGAATTATGGTGAATTCAAATGTACTTCATCAAATTAAGCCATATAATAATAATTGTCTGGTGTTTTCCATTGACCTAGACCCAGCCTTAATTGGAGGTAATACGCATTCGCTTATTAAAAAAAAAATATTTGAATCCAATCCTTGAAAGCAGTAATTTAAAATTTATCTGTTTAAAGCCCGATGTTCAGTGGCAGAAAATCATATTAAAATATATGAAAAAAGTCTTTTCCTCGTGGAATGAAAAACCCTATGGATATGAACTAGAAATAAAAAATTATCTAGGTATTCTTTGGTTAAATATAATCAGAGCGGTGAAAGAAGAAGTTAAAGATTCTGTATCAGCAGTTTCCCACGATAAAGAACGTGTAAAGCTAGCATTACAATATATACACGAACATTATGCGGAGAATATTTCATTAAATAATATTGCAATGTCAGCAAATATAAGCAAAAGTGAATGCTGTCGTAGTTTTAAGAGGATTTTAAGAGTAACACCTTTTGAATATTTAATGGAATATAGAGCTTTAAAGGCATCAGAACTCCTTTTAAAAAGTAAAAAATCTATTTCTATCATTGCTTTTGATGTAGGTTTTAATGGAATAAGTTACTTTGGAAAAGTATTTAAAAAATATATGAATTGTACACCTTCTGAATATAGAAATAAACATAGTGTAAAATAGCCTAGATGCCTTCTTGGATATATATTTTTATTAAGAGGAATTACTTATATCTATAAAAATAGCGAGAATAAAAAATAATAAAGTTAATTGTATATTTATCTTAAAAATGGGTAAAATAATAATATTGGAAGTTGATATATATAACCGTACAAATAAAACAAAGATAAAAGACGTAATAGATGTACTAGCAGAAACTAAAGCAGCAGTAGAATTTTGGATTGTCTGCAAGTGCAAGAGCCGTGAGCAGGTGCGAGGAATAAAATATATATAAACGAAAAATATAAAGGTATTAAGTTATAAATAAATAGTACAATTAGTATCATAGTTTAAATAAATGGTATAAAGTAAGTAAAATCAATAACTTAAGAAGCATAAAGATATCCAATTCGTTGGATATCTCAGACTGTAGACAAATAGGGTTTCAGAACTTGTTCCTAAGTTCTGAAACCCTATTATTATATGTTCTTAAAACTACCTGCTATGCAGGTGGTTCCGGAAAGCTTCCAGCGAGGTATTAAAAAACCTCTTAAATAAAGTAGGTAGTTTACATATTTACATGCGTACCCTTATACAAAACTGGTATTGCCGCTGCTATGAGGATCATACCCATAAAAGCGGGTGCGGCATGACCAAGTGATACATAGATTTGACCTCCAATGATAGGCCCAATCATTCTTGCTAAAGCCTGAATAGATTGGCTATCTCCTTGAATTCTTCCTTGTTCACTAGAATCGACAGACTTGGAGAGCATCCCATTGAATGAAGGCCCAAAGATCGAATCACCAAAACCAAATATAAACATTCCAGCGATAAGAAGAGGATAGAATGAGAACAAAGCCGATGCTGCAATAAGACTGTAGCCTATAATCTCCGAAACCATTCCAAGAATTGCTATCTGTGCATCACTAAGTTTTATCAAAAGCTTTGGCATTATGAAACCTTGTGAAATGATGTCTTGGAAGCCCATAATTGAAAACATAAGTCCAATTAGTGCAGGCTTCCAACTGAAAGTATCCATTGTAAATTGTGAAAAAACTGCCTGTAAAGATCCGTTGGGTATCCAAAGTAAGAACGCTGAGACAAGTAGCCTTTTTAAGTTTTTCATGGAAAGTACGTTTGCAAGCTGTGTAAATGGATTCAGTCTTACAAAGGTAATCTCTTTCAGTCTATTATTCTTGTCAAGGCTCTCAGGCATAAAAAAGAATCCATAAACAACATTTAATAAAGTTATTATTGCTCCAAAATACATGGGTACAGAATAACCAAACTTGGCAAGTAATCCGCCTAGAGTTGGGCCAATGACGGTGCCTACACCTACAACCGCACTCACCCATCCAAAGTATTTGGTTCTCTGCTCTGGAGGAATGATGTCTGCAAAATATGCGAAGATAGTGCTTATGGTCCCGCCTGTTATACCTTCTATTATGCGCCCAGCAAATAGTACCCATAGAGATCCTCCTATGCCAAAAACTAAGTACCCCATTGCGGAACCCAAAAGGCATACTAAGAGCAATGGACGACGGCCATATTTGTCGCTCAAAGCTCCAAGTACGGGGGCCGCAAAAAACACGCAGACTGCATAAACAGAGGTCAGCAGCGTAACAACTATAGCTTGTTCTCCCGAATTGCTTGTATAAGGCTGCACTAAGAATGGGACAACAGGTGTTATGATACTGAAGCCTATTCCGCAAAGAAACACAGAGATAAGACCGAATATTAAAGCGTGTTTATCTACGGTTTGTTCTGTGTTCTGTACATTATGTGATCTAAATTTGAACATTTAAATTCTCCCCTCAAAAGTTATTTTTTTGCTTCCTTGGAAGCAAAATTATCGTATCATTATTTTGCTTCCTTGTCAACAAAATAATAGCAATAAAAATGCAGCCTGTTCTCAATAGAGTTGGGCTGCCTATGGTTTCATTTTCATTATTCAAATTTATCCGATGACTACCCGCTCTAATACTCCCTCTCACTCTGTGAAAGCGATTCACACAAAATCATAGATTTTGGTTCTCTGCTTTTCTCAAAGAGGGAGTAAAGAGCGGCTACGTCCCTGGATTCGTTCAACTAAGAATCAGGTGGGGTTAAAACCCCATCTGATTCAAGTTTCACTTTATTCCGACTTAATATCTATATTCTGTTTCTTTATTTCTGCATCCAAATGCCTACTATACTTTTCCACAAAGCTAAGCATACTGTCAAATTGTTCCTCGGTTACCTGCTCAAATACGGCTTTATCCCGCTCTTGAAACTCTTTGTGCAGTTGCTCATGGATTTTATAAATTACTTTCCCTTGCGAAGTCAAGCGAAAATAGATTTCTTTCTTGTTATCCGGCTTCTGGTAGCTTTCGATAATGCCTTTTTTTATGAGCTTCTTAGTTAATTTAGTTATGGCACCGGTAGTCATATAAAAGGACTCCGCAAGTTTTGTCACGTTGGAATCTACATTTTTTCCAATGTATTCGATGCAATGTACTTCAGAAGACTTATAACCCTTAAGACTGTCTTCCATCTTAAGCTTATTAAGCCAAGCCATCTTGTTGTATAAGTCCCTAAAACGCATTTTGACCTGTTCTTCTTTGTTCATGACCTGTCCTCCTACCCGTTAGTGCATTAACAATAGTATATTAAATTTTTGTTTCTATTTCAACAATAGTAAAATAATTATTTTAGGAATTGAGCTATACGTGAAAAAAGAGAGCCAAAAGCGTCTAAGCATTCAGTAAACAAACGCTAGTTATCATTTGATAATAATTGATTAAATAACCAATCCACTAAACAGCAAGCAGGGCAAGTGTCAAGACACTTGCACAAGACTGTAGACTCAAGTCTGACTAAGACTTTGTCTACAGTCTGAAACCTTTTGTAAATGAATTAATGAATAGTGATTTCGAAATTATTATAATAGGTGGGAAAATAAGACATACTGAACGTTCTATAGTTACCTATGATTATATATTCAACTTTACATAGTTGAATATCTTAAAGAGTTTCATTGGTGCTGGAGGTATCACTATAGAAAATGGAGTTTCTGATTTCAATATGGAAGAAGCTGTTACTCGAAAAGCTATTGTTGAAAGATCAAAAGAAGTATTTGTAGCCGCTGATAGCAGCAAATTTGGGAGAAATGTATCAATAAATATAGTTCCTCTTAACAAGATTGACTATATTATTACGGACTCTTATTTAGATAAGAGTCCGTTAAATAGTTTTAAAAAAATAAAAACCAAGATTATATTAGCTGAAGATTAAGTCTTCAGCTAATTATTTTATTGTTGGTTTATAAAAAAAATTGATCAAAATATTAGCTATAAATGGCTTAACTTAGAGAAAGCAAATATATGTTTTTATAAAAAAGTTTGATCATTTTTAATGGTATAATGCTGGGTTCAGATCATTTTAGATAAAAATTAAAGTAAAAACCATCTTATTTTGATCAAACTTTATAAAAAATCAAACTTTTTTATAAAATTTCAAACTTTGTTTTAATATTTCAATCTTTATTTTAAAGTTACAACTTTTTTTCATAGTTTGCTTTTTTGTGCTCAATAAGAGCCAACTGTGCTTCAATCTCATGTTTTTTTTCTAAGAGTATTTCTTCTTGGTTTAAGACAATGGAGTACTTCTCCTTCAGTTCAATTTTATCTTCATTTGAGAGACCGATATAATGGCGAATCATGTCAATTCCCATTCCTGTGCTTCTCATACATTGGATCATTCGCAATCTCATGATTTGATCATCAGAAAACAGACGGATGTTATTCCTATCCCGCGCTATATCTTGAAGCAAACCGATATCTTCGTAATAACGGATTGTTGGTTTGGATAGGTTAGTTATTTTTGATACTTCCTTAATTGTGTATTTCGGTTCGGTTCCATAAATAAATTCTTCCATATTTCTCTCCTATAACCTCTTGATTCAAGTTACTTGAATGTATAAAGCTATTATAGCACATCAGTGGAAGAATAACACATCATGGTTAGTAGAGTTGAATAGGTAGGTTCTATAAAAAATTTTATTTAGAAAACTTATTTTCATTTTACAAACTTGTTTTCAATAACGCTTGACTTCAAGTTACTTGAATAGGGTAAAGTGATTTATGAAGCAAAGAATTATAAATATCGCATTGGAGGTAAATCGATGAACAGGAACGAAAAAATGAAACTTATTGACAAGGTATACATCAATGGAGAATTTGTAAAGCCTGATGGAACAGAGAGAATGGATATTATCAATCCGTCAACAGAAGAACTAATTGGACAGGTGGTATTGGGAAATGAAGTAGATACCAGAAAAGCGATTGCGGCCGCGAAAGAAGCATTTAAGACCTTCTCAAAGACTTCAATTGGACAACGGGGTCAAATGCTAAAAAGGATACATGATGCAATCCTATCAAGGGCTGCTGATTTAAACCAGGCATGTATGGAGGAATATGGTGCTACAGCCAAGGCTGCAGACTTTAGAACTCAGATCTCAGCTGATAGTTTCCTTTTAGCAAAAGAAGCAATGGAGGCTTTTGAATTTACTAAGTATATTGGGAAAGCAAAGGTTGTTCTTGACCCTTTGGGTGTCATTGCTGCGATTACGCCCTGGAACGCAAACAATTCTCAGATAGCTATAAAAGTTGCTACAGCCATATCGGCAGGCTGCACGATAGTTGTGAAGGCCAGTGAATTCTCCTCCATTCAGACTCAAATATTGGCTGAATGCTTCAATGATGCTGGACTGCCTGCCGGTGTAGTTAATATTGTATATGGGTTGGGAACTTCGGTTGGTGCTGAATTATCCCGTAATCCGGATATTGCAATGATCTCATTTACAGGCTCTGTGAATACCGCAAAAGCTATACAGCATAGTGCTGTTGATACAATGAAAAGAGTAGTTCTGGAATTGGGAGGCAAATCAGCAAATATCATTCTCGATGATGCTGACTTGACAAAAGCGATTCCTCGTGCAGTTACGAGTTGTTTTGGAAATCATGGGCAAATGTGTATTGCCGGCAGCAGATTGCTGGTACCAGAACATAGGCTTGATGAAGTGAAAGAACTCATTAAAGTGGCTGTCGAGAATACTAAGGTAGGCTATCCATGGGAAAAGGACACCTTCATTGGTCCAATGATGAATGAAAATCAATACAGACGAGTTCAGCGATATATCAAAATTGGTATAGAGGAAGGTGCGGATCTAGTAATTGGTGGGGAAGGACACCCAAAAGGTTTAGAGAAAGGTTATTTTGTAAAACCAACAGTTTTTGCAAATGTAACCAGAGATATGACGATTGCTAGAGAAGAAATATTTGGACCCGTGCTATCTATTTTAACGTATAGAACAGAGGAAGAAGCGATAGAAATTGCAAACGATACAGAGTATGGCTTAGGGGCATATATAAGTTCCTCTAACATAGAAAAAGCGAACCAAATTGCTTCTCAGCTTGTTGCCGGAACAGTTTACATTAATGATGTTATTCTCGAAATGAGGGCTCCATATGGTGGCTTTAAGCAATCTGGAATCGGCCGAGAGGGTGGCATATATGGCCTCGAAGAATATCTTGAGCCTAAAACCATAATGATTTCTGATTAAGCATTACGTAACTACACTCTGGAAATTGTTTCTCTATTATAGAAGGAATAGATATAATCCATCACATAATAAAATCCAGGAGCAAATCCACCTAAAGGTGGAGACGCAAAGCCATAGGGTCTAAGGCACTTTTGTGCTATGATAGCCTGGCTGCCGGAAATCATGAAAAGGTAGCATCATTTACAGATGTGAGTATTTATGAAAACCATACACAGCCCTATCCGCAAGAGGGTATTGAAAATAATACGGAACAGTCATCAATTATCAACAGGTTTCCAGCCCTGGTGACTGAGTTTAATGATGATAAGCTGACAGGGAGATTTGCGTGGATTGAATCAATTGTTGATCCGGTATTGGTCGCTAAACTAAAAAAGCTCTCATCAGATGACTTGGAACTCCTGACTTTTATGGTGATTGAGGGACACAGTCAGGGAGATTGTAGAATAAAAAAACTGCACACTCTCACCTTAAATGAGAATGTGCAGTTTCTTACATTCCTATATTTATTTGATACTTTTCACACTACATTCTCAAAACGTAGTATATTCCTAATAAATATTTTCGATTCAACTTTTTTATAAATAATTAAACTTTTTTCAAAACGGTTAAACTTTTTTATAAAGCTACATTTATCTTTGAAGAATATAACTCTCTCAAATGTAAATTATAGAACAATATCCTGGAAATCTTCATTTATAGAAATTGGCTTTTTTAACCTGCATCAGCCTTAAGCGAGCTGAAGTCCAAATTCTTAAGGTGTTCACGTTGGATAAATACCATCAATTTATCGCCGTCATGCCAACACCATTCAAGGTTGTCGTCTGAACTAATTGTCAACAGTGAAATCCATTCTGTTCCAGGTGTTGGATCATAAGCTAGTGTACAATGTGATGGGTACCCTAGAAGGTAGTCAGAACTTTTATGTAAAGATTCGCGTATTTCGCTGTAAATGTCATTTTCTTCTTCATCGAAAGGCCAGTTCTTCACTTGGTATTCATCATACGGAATGTCAATCGTTGGGGAAAACTCAATAACAGTTGCCTTACCAACAATAGAATTAGGTGGCATAATAGTCTCTAGGTTTGTAGTCTCTGGAGTAAATATTACGTGAATATATCCTTCATCCCAAGTTTCCAAATAACACTCTCCTTCAGAATCATCTACAACGAAAAGGCTGAGAAGTCCACTTTTTGGAAGACTCGTTTCTGTACTTGTAATTTCTGAAAAATTGATTTGACCAAGAAAACGGTATGGTTTCATATTATATGTAGGCCATTCAGTGCCTACTGGCAAATCAGGTGCGCCTCCAAAGCGACTACAGCCCAAATATGGCTGGCTATTTCCATTTTTTAAAATATCAATTGCTGGACGTATAACTTGTATGAAAAATTCCTTATGTTTTGAAACATCTGACTGTATTACTATCTCTAAAAATTTGTCAATATTCATGATAACCTCCTAAAACTTCTTAGTTTGATTGTACTTTAGAGTGAAGATTGTTATTTTCTTAAATTTGTTCTTTATATCAGACTAGGAATCAGTAAATTCTATGCATCCATGCCAGCCCAATAAAACACCATGCATTACACAACAAGATAGTATCCTACATGTATAACAAAAGCCGCATAGAGTAAGACTTTTAGCTTGTTGTGGATTTAACTGGTGGAGGCAAAGCGTGACCTTTAAAACCCACTACTTAAACTCATTATTTCATTTTCCGTCAACTAGTTGTCTCTTGTACCATCCCTGCATATTTTAAATAGTGTTGCTATTCTTTTATTCAGTAGCAAAGAACTAAGAATAATTAATTATATTTTTGAGAATGGACATACTTTTCTACAAGTGTAACACGAATATATAGTTCCTCCACCAGGTGTTGAGGTACCGCATACTTGTCTACATCTTTTTTGATTTATTGTAATACCATCTAATGCAGATTGAGGGCATGATTTTAGACAAATATTACACCTTTCAATACATAAGTTGTGTGCTAAAGCATCTGAAGTTAATTCTTTATTTGTAATTACTGCTCCAAGATAAAGTCTATTACCATATTTTTGATTTATTAATAAGGTATTTTTACCAATGCAGCCCATACCACATGCTTGAGCTGCATGTTTTAGTGATAATATTCCTCTACCATGTTTATTTTCAGAATCCCAATATTCATAAGGTTCATCTGTTGGAATGGGAATTGCCTTGTAACCTTGTGATTCAATATAAAAAGAAAGCTTAATAGAAATATCGTCTAATAGTTGAAATATTTTATTTCTTACAAATGTATAAGGTGCTTTAGTATTTGCATCAAACAAGCTTGCTGAAAAATGCTTTCCAATTGATATAACTGACTTTGCTTCAGGATAAATATCTAGAGGATGAAAGCCTTTTGGAGCATCATTAAATCTATCTATACTTCCGATCCCACATACATCAGCACCTAATGAATAAGTTAAATTTTTAATATAATTGCTATCCATAAATTATCTTTAGTGAGGTTACATTATAGGTACTATAATCCCACTAAAATTCACTTCCTTTCTTTTTATTAGTTTTTTTGCATGAATTGATTTTATTCTTCTTTTTACTATCCTATGAAAAATTAACTTGAATTTGATTTTATACTAGTGTATCATAAAAAACATATGTTGATAAGTCGATTATTTTAATTGATTTAATCGTTTTTTACGATTGGTGGTGTTTTTTTGGATATTAAACAGCTTCAAACATTTATTGTATTAACAAGATTGCTGAATTTTAGAGCAGCCGCTGAAGAACTTAATTATTCTCAGTCCACTGTTTCAGATCATATAAGAAATTTGGAACAAGAGCTTGGTGTAAAGCTTTTTGAACGACTTGGCAAAAAAGTATTTTTAAATGAAGAAGGGAAAAGGTTAATTTCTCCGGCACAAAAAATGATTCAAAATGCTGAAGAAATACATGAATTATTCAATAAAGGTGAAAAAGTTCAGGGCAACTTAAGAATAGGAGCTGCAGAAACTTTATGTGCCTTTTGGCTTCCACCACTACTTAAAGAATATAGCAAAATTCACCCTAAAGTTCGGATAACACTGAAGATGGCAGATTGTCTTGAATTCCGTGAACTACTGGAGAAAAATATTATTGATGTTGCATTTAGTCTTCATGATGAATCTAAAAGAAAAGATCTTTTTCAAATTGATATTTTTGATGATTCCACTGTTTTTGTTGCAACACCAGACCATCCTTTTTCTAATTCTAAGAAAATTACTATGAGTGAATTGGAAAACCAATCCTTTATTCTTATTGAGTCTGAAAGTGGTTACAGCATGGAATTGAAAAAAAGATTTCAAAAGCAAAACGTGAAAGTGGATTCTATTATGGAACTTGATAGCATAGAAACCATAAAACAGTGCGTTAAAGAGGGGCTAGGTATAAGCTTTTTACCAAGAATAGCTGTTGATAAGGAAATTAAAAATGGTGAGCTTGTGATGCTCCCAGTAGAAACCGATAATATTTTAATACATGCTAAAATGATATATCATGCAAACAAGTGGATGTCAGCACCTCTTGAGGCTTTAAAGGATATTGTGTTATTAAAAGCTGAAAAACAAATGTAAATTGCGAGACAACTGCTCATTATGTAAAACCAACAATAAATAGACAGTGTAAAGCTAATTTTTAAATAATTTCACTGATTTAATATAGCTGGTGGTGCTACCCTCACCAACCAAAAAACACAACCGCCTGTAAGCAGCTGTTTAAGCCACCTACAGGCGGTTCGTGGATTTCATGATGGAGGCGAGCCTCATTTCCACCCTATATGAAGAACATATTCTTTATTTCAACTTCCGATTATTAGCCTAATGAGAATTACTACATTTTGTTCAATTATATGGATAATGTGAAGTTCAATTCTACTAAAAAGCCTCACATTACGTATGATACGGTTCACCGTAACGGTTATAACGTAGACTTTTTAAAATCTAAATACTATAACAGCAAACTATTACCTCACAATTACTATCATTAACGAACTTCACAAAAGTATCCAAACTCAAAGTTTAGGTGTCACCCTCTATAAAAATTCAATCGCATAGATTCGCAGGCTAACCCAGTTTTTTTTGTTATGCCCGGAAACTAAAAAAGCATCAAGATTTCTGCCATAATCGGCTAAAATCTCGATGCTTTTTCATCTGCGCTGTTAAAAAACGGAAGCTGTCTCAATTTTCATTTGAGACAGCCCCTTTTTATGATTAGGATATGCGATTTCGCATTCACCGTCGGCATTAACAAGTAATTTTGATAGTTCCTGTATTTACAAACAAATGCCTGTTATGCTTTTGGAGCTGTTCCTTCAGCGTTTGATACAACTGCATCAATTTGGATTAAAGCATCTTTAGGTAAAGCTGATACGCCAACTGTTCTTCGTGCAGGAACACCGCCTGGGAAGAATGTTTTGTAAGCTTCGTCTACAGCATCAATATCTGCGATATTTTTAAGGAAGATATTTACTTTAACCACATCGTCCATAGCGTGGTCGATACTTTCTAAAATTGCCTTGATATTTTTTAAGCACTGTCCAGCCTGCTCTTTTACACCACCAGCTACCATTTTACCAGTTTTTGGGTCCAAGGGTAATTGAGCTGAAATGTGATTGTAATGAGAAAACGCTACAGTTTGTGTAGATAGAGAACACTTTGGTGCATTTTCAGTGTTGTTTGCCTTTATGACGATTCCATGTCTGTCTTCAACAGCTTGTGGAGGTGTACCATCTCCGTGTGACACCACTGCTTCAATTTGTACCAAAGCATCCATAGGTAAAGCTGAAGCTGCAATAGTTGTGCGTGCAGGGACATAGGCTACGGCTCTGGCGATAGCCGAGTCTGGGAAAAATGTTGTATAAACTTCGTTTACGGCTTCAATATCCGAGAGGTTTTTAAGGAAGATATTAATTTTAACAATATCGTCAAAAGGAACGTCGATACTTTCTAAAATTGCCTTGATATTTTTTAAGCACTGTCCAACCTGCTCTTTTACACCGCCAACTACAAATCTACCAGTTTTTGGATCAATAGGTAATTGAGCTGAAATATTATTGTAATGAGAGAAAGACACAGTTTGTGTAGATAGAGGACTTGTTGGTGCATTTGCTGTGTTATTTGTAAGCTTTATGAGGTCACCTGCTTGTGGTGCGTTTGGAATTGTACCTTCACCGTTTGAAACAAGTGCTTCAATTTGCACCAAAGCATCCATAGGTAAAGCTGCAACTGCGACTGTCGTACGTGTAGGAACATAGGTTGGGAAGAATGTTTTATAAACTTCCTCTACAGCGTCAATATCTTTGATATTCTTAACGAATACAGTGATTCTAACAACATCGCTCATAACATGATCAATGCTGTCTAAAATTGCCTTGATATTTTTAAAGCACTGTTCAGCCTGCTCCTTTATACCACCAGCTACCAATTTACCAGTTTTTGGTTCGATAGGTAATTGAGCTGAAAGATTATTGTAATGAGAGAAAGCTACAGTTTGTGAATATGGACCGATACTTTTTGGAGCATTTTCTGTATTTCTCGCTAATACTGCGTTATAGCCGCTCATGATATTATCCCCCTTTTAGATAAATTTATTAATAGATATATTTATTAAATAGTAGTCAGATATTTCTACTGACTAGTTAATCAAATCTTAACATCATGTAATCGTTTTGTCAATATTCAATGAATTTTAAATTTTATGTTTTGTCTATTAATTTTAGGAAAATTGTAATCCGCCCTGCAGGAATTGTCAACCAATTTCATAGAAAAAATCTCAAATGCGTTGAATGAAATCTCAACTTCCGTTTTTTGAGCACACGTTTGGTTGCAACAATAAGTTCCGTTTTTTCGCCTCAATTCATTACATATAAAATTTTCAACTCATAATTCTAAGTTCATCTATCTAGCATTTTAAAATCACTAATTTTCTCTTTTTACTCTCATTTTTATGAATCTTCCAAAATTTTCTCCCATATTTTAAACACTGGACACACATATAATTTTTATATATAATTACTCAAAACCCAAACCTTAACGCAAATATCCTTAGTTCTGCGTAAAAGTTAGACCCCCTAAATAAAAATAGCCCTCAAACCATAGTTTGAGGGGACATAAAACACACTTCAATATTTACTTAAAAACCTTGAAAGCCTTTGCTATCAGCCTATTTCCTCTCTACCCTAACAACTGTCTCCACGTGCAGCGTATGAGGAAACATATAAAAAACCTCCGTTACTTATGGTACGGTTCAGCATATCACATTCTAAACTAATCTATCATTTAACCACTCTGCTCTCAAAATATTGCTTCCGATTAGTCGAGTAAACCCAGGGAATTTCACCCTGAGCTTCTCACAGAACCGAACGTGAAAGTCTCCTTTCATTCGGCTCTTGTTATCCAACCGACGGGCGTAGCCCCATCTGCCAGTGATAAAATAAATTTGGTTGCTCCTTACAAATGCGACCAAGCAATTTATGAGACTTCAAGTGCTTTCTTCCTGTCGATTTGTATTTGTACCTGATACACTGGATTAGCGTGAGATTTACATAGTTGAGAACATTTCTTGCCTCACTTGCACTGTACTTGCAAAAGTAATTCATCCAACCTCTAAGAACAGGATTCATCCGCTCAGCCAACTCCTCGAGTGAAGCAATTTTGTGCTTTCTTCGTATCTCTCTGATGCTGTCTCGCAGATGCTGGCTTGCGCCTTTGCTGACCGCCGGTGTAAAGCTATTGAAAAAGTTTCCATGTCTGCTCTTCACAATGCGCCTATGAAAAGTGTACCCAAGAAAGTCAAAGGATTCGTGTTCATGGTGCTCTGGATATACATCACTTTTACAATATACAATTTTCGTTTTGCCTGGATGTACTTCCAATTTGCATTCTGTCATACGTTCATTAAGCTCAACCAGCAAGGCTTTTGCTTCTTCCTCAGTCCAGCAATGAATTACAGCATCATCTGCATATCTTTCCCAAGGATTCCGAGGATGCTTTCGTTTCATCCACCAATCGAATGCATAATGCATAAACAGATTTGCTAGTACTGGACTAATTACCCCTCCTTGTGGCGTACCGGCATTCCGCTCTTGAACGGTTCCGTCTGGCATAGCAATTGGCGCTTTCAGAAACCTTTCAATATACAGAGTTACCCATTTGCTGTCAGTATGTTTGCGTACTGCTTTCATCATCAGTTCATGGTCGATGTTGTCAAATAGCCCTTTGATGTCAAAATCAATGACCCACGGCATTTTCCAGCACCGCTCACGAGCTGCACCCACTGCATCCAATGCAGAGCGATTCGGCCTGTATCCATACGAATCATCGCAGAATATTGGCTCCACTTGTGGTTCAAAGTTCATTCTCACCACCATCTGAGCAACTCTGTCGCTAATGGTTGGAATTCCGAGTAATCTTTTCTTGCCATCCTTTTTCGGGATCTCCACTCCTCTGACTGCGTCGGGAAAATAGCATCCTGATGACATTCTGTTCCAAACTTTGTATAGGTTGTTTTTCAAATCTTTCTCAAATTTAGTGAAGTTTACTCCATCAGTGCCGGCTGCGCCATGATTTGCTTTTACGCATTTATACGCTTCCATTACTTGATGTTTTGAAATCTCAAACGGCTTTCCTTCTTTCATCAAATCCTCCCATTTCTGGTTGTTTGTTTTCCGAAGTGTAGATAACAGAATCCCTTCGCTCCACTGTCATTACAGCAGTTTCATTACTACTACGAATTCTTCCGCAACTAAACCTTGCATCACTACTTTCATCCTTGTCGTGTCAGCGCTTGGATTTTTCGCTTGCCATCAAGGTTCAGCTTTCTCCTGTTCCTTATAAGAGCCTATATCGTGCTCCTGCAGCCTTTACGCCGACAGCCATCCGATCAATAAACAGGCACCCACCGGATTTTGTCCCAGTTGTGGCTAAATCATCTGGTTTTGACTGCAATAAACCAATTAACGACGCTTCACGGGCTGTTCACTTTCGTTCAGCTTCACGATGCACACCTGACTGCTACCGCAGCCTTTTCCATACGCGCTCAGCACCACAACTTTTGGTTGCAGCACCCAATGGTAGTTTAAAACCTGCACCTGTATGCCGGTTCTGGAGGGCTCACCTCCATCTCTTATAAAGCACATCCGGCTGTGACGCTATTCTTTCCTTTGCACAGTCGTTCTTTCAGGACACACTTAGCCTAATTGGCACGAACATATTTAGTCCAATTTTACGAATAATAGGAGGTTGTAATCGGCCTTCCTAGTCCAGAATTCCCACTTGAATAGTGCGATGTTCCAGTAAAGTATTCAGTTTTTACAGTTAAGTCGTTAAATGGGAAAATTACGAATTAACCATCGTATATGATGATTATTAGTTGTTTATACAAATGGTAGTATTGGAAGTGTGGACATTTGTAATTTTTTTATGTTATAATCTTTTAAAGACTATGAAGAGAAGAGTAGATAAGCATATGAATTTACAGAGAGCTCTAGAAGGTGAGAATGAGTAAGGATTTTTTTATTGAAGAAGGTCTCAGAGTTGCACACCGAGCCTAATTTTAGGGGTAGGCTGTGACGGTATAACCCGTTATAAGTTATAGAGTATACAATTAATTATGTACTTGAAAAGGTCTATATGGCGACATATGGATAAACTGAGGTGGTACCACGAAGATATAACTTTCGTCCTCAAGATTAAAATCTTGGAGGTGAAGGTTTTTTTTATTTATCTAAAAATCTATTAAATCATAAATACTTAAAGGTGGTATAGCTAAAATGTATAGGGAATTTGAAAGTATAGTAAACTTAGAAAAAATAATGCCAGATTCAAATGAATTTGTAGTGGAAAGAATTAAAAAATTGAATGAGCTTTATAAATTGGGAGTTAATCCATATCCTTATAGCTATAAAGACATAACGCATACTAAGGATATTTGTGATAACTTTGAAAATATAAAAGAAGAACAAGAATTCACATTAGCAGGAAGATTCATGCTAATAAGAAGAATGGGAAATGCTACATTTGCCAATATTATAGATGAAAAAGGAAGTATACAACTATTCTTCAGTAAGAAGCTACTAGGTGTTGAAAGTTATAAAATCTTAAAATTAATTGATGTAGGAGATATTATTGGAGTTGACGGAACTGTATTTAAGACCAAGACAGGTGAAATCACTATTAGAGTAAATCAATTTGAATTATTATCAAAGTCTATTAGAACACTTCCAGAAAAATATCACGGTATTCAAGATGCTGACTTAAGGCAAAGACATCGTTCATTAGATATGATAATGAATGAGGGTGTTAAAGAGCGATTTATCAAGCGTTCAAAAGCCATAACAGCTATCAGAGAATATTTAAACAATTTAAACTTTATTGAAGCAGATACTCCTATTCTGGATACTAAATACGGCGGAGGAGACGCGAAGCCATTTACAACCTTTGTTAACGCATTGGATTGTAATGTATATATGAATGTTTCTCCAGAATTATATTTAAAAAGACTTATAGTGGGAGGAATTGAAAGAGTTTATACCTTTGCAAGAACTTTTAGAAATGAGGGGATTGACAGAACACATTATCCAGAATTTAGCTTGTTTGAATGCTATATGTCTTACGCTGACTATAATGACATGATGAAACTTATGGAGAATATATATGAATATGTATTTAATAAAGTTAATGGAAGAACAAGGATTCAGTATGGAGACATAGAAATTGATTTTAAAGCTCCATGGAAGAGAGAAAAGATGTGTGACCTTGTAAAAAATGATACAGGAATTGATGTTGAGACACTTACCAGAGAAGAAATTATTAAGTGCATTAAAGATAATCAGCTCTTATTAGAAAGCC
This sequence comes from Clostridium nitrophenolicum, assembly GCF_055391695.1. Lineage (NCBI taxonomy): Bacteria > Bacillati > Bacillota > Clostridia > Eubacteriales > Clostridiaceae > Clostridium > Clostridium nitrophenolicum. The sequence continues at coordinate 1,407,173 of NZ_AP042469.1, read as the reverse complement.
AAAGCGAAGGATTAGTTATCGATAAATGCTCTAAGGGCGAACTAATAGTTAATTTATTTGAAGAGTATTCTGAAAAGAAACTAATTCAACCAACCTTCGTTATAGACTTTCCAAAAGAATCTTCTCCACTTTGTAAAAGCCATAGGGATAACCCAGATTTGATTGAAAGATTTGAACCTTATGCTTATGGTGTTGAACTTGGGAACGCTTATTCAGAACTTAATGATCCATTAAAGCAAAGAATTCTTTTACATGAGCAAGCGTCAAAACTAAGAGCGGGACTTGAAACAGCTAGTCCAATGGATGAAGAATTCGCTGTTGCTATTGATACTGCAATGCCACCAACTGGGGGATTAGGTATAGGCATTGATAGAATGATAATGTTCCTTACTGGTTCTTATACCATAAGAGATGTTATCGCATTTCCCCTGATTAAAAGATAAGAATAAAGTAATACAATCAAAAGGACTCATATCACTAATAAAAAATGTTGATATAAGTCCTTCTATTATTATATGCTATTTGATTCTTAAAGGAGTATATCAAAAGATACTTCTTTTTTCTATATATTTTTAGTTACCACAAAAAATTTTAAATAATGATATATTCTTAGTTGGCGGAAGACTTTCTTCAACTTAATTAACTCAAATCTAATTATTTTACATTAATTTACTATTGCGACACTTTCTAAATCATAATAAATGAAAACTTCAAGTTATTAGACTACCCATTATTAGCCTAATAGATAGTTTGATATGAGATTGAATTATTTTTTCTTCTTTAATTTTTCTTCTGCATTTTTTATATTTTCAGCAACTCTAAATGCAACTATTTTACTTACTAATTCATAAGGTAATGGCTTTTTTATAGGAAATTGTACTGATCCTTTTGCTCCTTTATATTCTAATAATTCATCTTTAAATGCATCAATTCCACTAGGAGCTGGATAAAATCCTATATGATTTTTATGAGCTGCAAAATGTACCAAATTCCCATGTAGTACAAAAGTAGGCATTTGCCAACTTATCTTCTCTTCTGCTTTAGGTGCAGCTTCTTTTATAATTTTTCTTAATGTTTTAAGTATCTCTTGAACTTCAGGAGAGAATTGCAAAATATATTCATCAATTGTTTTGCAAGTGGTTTTATTTTCTTCCATGATTTCTCCTTTCACAAATCCTTAAAGCGAACTAATTTGCTATCTTAAAAAGATAACAAACTCATTCGGTGTAGATATGAGTCAATATTAAAATTTTAATTAAGTGTCCTGAATTATGACATAATTTATAATTAACTTATACATTATGTATATATTCTTAACTTTCTTTTATGTATAAATCTATCTCCTACCTTAGTCAATAACTATCTCTTAGAAATACTACCGTATAATTTTTCATTAAGATAGCTGCACTGATCCTCATCTAACTCTAGTGCATTATTTTTGCAAAGAATATCAATTACTTCTTCCCAATGGTTGAATGAACTTATAAAGATTGCCTTTTGTACTGTATATCGAAGCCGTTCTTCATTCTTATAAAATCTGGGTTGTTCCCTATCATTATAAAATCTAACTGCATATTCCCCTGGAGCAACTGCTCTACCGATTTCCAAAAGAACATTATTTGTACTAGAATTAACAGCATCTATGATAGTTTGTAGTGGTATAATATCTTGGAGTTTGTACTTACTCCCTCTTTTAGCCATGATAAAAGCCTCCCTAATTAATAACTGTCACAGTTCACTTTGTCCTATTTCACTATATAGTTTGACCATAATTTAATGCATGTATTCCAAAACAGGTAATTTAGAAACTTTACTAATCAAATTTATCGATTTCTATTATTAGCCTAATAAGCACCTCTTAATACAGGACATGTTTATACTACTGTAATTTTGTCAACAATTTTACCGAGGTGTTAATAATGCAATCAAATAAAACTTGTCCATTAGTTGAACAATGCTTAGGTTATCTCTCTATAATAAAAAATCGCTCTGAAAACACTATTTTAGAGTATCGTACAGATTTACTTATGTTTCTCAAGTATGTTATGACCTTACGTGATATTAATATCATAGATAGCAACTTTGCCCAAGTAGATTTAGAATTTATAAAATCTATTACTCTAAACGAAATGTATTCTTTTATTACATATTGTCAAAAAACTTTAAAGGCTTCTGCTGGGACTCGTACAAGAAAAATAGTTTCAATACGTCAATTTTGGAAATCTCTTAAAACTAAAGCACATCTTATTGATAACAACATTGCTGAAGAATTAGAAACTCCAAAATTACCAAAGCGAATACCTAAATATCTCACCTTAGAAGAATCCGTTCGCTTATTGCTTGAATGTAGAAATTCTCCTAGAGATCATTGTATAATAACCATTTTTCTTAATTGTGCATTAAGATTATCTGAGTTAGCTAGTTTAAACATAGGCCAAGTAAATAATGATATTTTATCTGTAGTCGGTAAAGGTAATAAAGAACGTAAAATTTTTCTAACACCTGCTGCTAAAAAAGCTATTAATACTGTCGCTTAACGTTTCTTGTTCAAGACGTCTGCCAGCGGTACAGGAATTTAGAAAAGCTTACATAGCTCCTATGTTAGTTTTTCTAAATTCCGACTCGGTTAGCTGGCGGATGTGCTTTGCAGTCTTCCCATGCAAAGCGAACTTGAACATCTTGTTATTTGATGTTTTAAGTCTTTCGCTGTCTATATGCGTAAATTTTACCCCTAAATTTTTTTCAATATAGTTATTCCTGTATCCTTGCCCGGAGAGCTAATAATAGCATGTTGTCAAAATCCATAAATGTTTTAATCAATTCACCACTTGGCTTATCGAGCTCTGCAAAAATATATTCTTTATTATCATATACATACCAAGAAATATCTGCATCTCCTAAGAATAAATACCTATGCTCAAAAAACTCCCCTTGCCAATCCCAAGTTTGATTCATATCTATTAGATTATTTTCATAGTCTGTAGTTCCATAAAATATCAATCCATCAAATTCAAAGCCATTTTGAATTCTTAAAAATGCCTCGTAATCCTCAAGCCACAAATTTTTAGAGACGTGCTCAGATACCCATCTCCTTAATATATCAATACTGTCTTCTGATGCTTCTTTTCTTTTTATATTGTCATCATACTTTTTACAAATATCATTAATTTTAATAATGTATTTAATCCATTCCTTGTTTTTCACGATAATTATCCCCTCTAAATTTATCTCTTCCTATAAAATATCAATAGTTTTTTAGAATAAAAAATCTAATGCATAAAATATAAAGAGTGTAAAATAGTTGTTATTTAGATAAAAACTTACTTATTCAGCATAATTTCTGAGTTGTCAACCCACATTACAAAGTAGGGCTTTTTATTATCTTTTTCCTTCATATATAATAAGAATGGCTCATCAAAAATCAATTTTTTTGGTGCTTCATGTAAAGCAGCTGATTTTGATAAAGCAATTTCAGCCTTTGATTTTAGTTGTGCTCCTTTTTCTGTTAAAGAAAAGTCAATTCTCTGAGTAGCTGAAGCTAATCTATACTCCTCAAACCCTTTATTAGCTATAGGTTTATTTTCAAGTTCCTTAAAGTTTTTATTTATACTAAATCCAAGCATAGGAACTTTTAATATATCACTAGAAGAAAATCTTATTTCTTTGCAACTATTAACTAAATCATAAGCATAATTTAATGTATTGTTTAAAGTGTCTTTTGGAGATATCTTTGCTAATATTATTTCATCATTTGCTGTTTTACCATTTAAAGATATTATAAAATTATCGTTATTATCATAGTATAAGATTTTAACTTGTTCAGCTAATTTTTTCTTAATTTCTTCATCTTTAATTTCACATATTCCAAAGGATTTAACCTTAATACCATTGAATTCTAATCCTTCCTTTATATCCTCAAAGGCATACTCAAATTCTAAATTCTTCTTTAAGAAACTATATGCTAAGATATCATCTGGTCTTTGCAAAGTTGTCTCAACCTTCCAATTACCCTCTTCCTTAAATTTTTCCTTTAAGGATTTATTTATCTTTTCCACTATATCATCTCTATTGTAGCCCACCATGGCTATATAGTCTTTTTCATTTAGGCACTCTTTATCAAAAGACTTTTTATTTAATTCATTAGATAATTTATCTTCTCCAATAAGTTTTATATCCTCTTTTATTATATTATCTTTAAGTTCATTCCAAGCTAATTGTAGAGTTCCGCACCAAATCATATTGTTTTTTTCCATTGGTACATTCAATACCCCATATAATTTTGTTTTTGAGTTCTCTCTCGTAGTTATAATCTTTCTAGTTGTTTGAGTAGCCTTTGAGTTTTTATAGTATATATAACTTAAAATTGATGTTATTACTATAACTCCTATTGTTAAGATAATGATAAATGATTTTTTCATAACCTCTTCACATCCTCTTATTTCAAAGTAATATATGTTTACTTTTCATAATTCTACCTTTATAACTTGATCATAAAAATTTCAAAGCGGAGAAAGCCTTTCGTAAAGGTGGCATTTCACTTAACGTTCCTAATTCCCGACATCGAGAAGCTTAGAAAGCTCTTTTCTTAGCTTCTCAGGTGTAGCTTGGCTGTCTTTTCAATCTGAGCTGACGGGAATTTTTTGTTAGATGAATTCCATATACACTACATTCTAAATTTATAGTATCTGAAATCCTTTTTAGTACACAAAACATTAAGTTTAAATCACTCTTTAAGATATTTTTGATTCAGATTTTAAGAAGAATGTATAATAAGCCGTATATTTAACAATCATACTTTATCTTCTTAAAAAAGTTATCTGTTAACATTCCTGCTTCTTCAGAAGAATGGGAACAATAGTTTTTAGAAAACGGATCACAAAACCCGTGTTTTCCGCTTAATATATGAATATCAATATTCTTTTTTCTCAAAGAATCAACTAATTCTTTTACATTAAATGATTTTTCTTGGTTTGCAAAAATCAGTAATACTGGGCATTTAGGTGTAATGTTCACGTAATCTCTAATTCGTGAACCATAATACCCTATGATACCATCACACATATTATTATCACTGCTACATAGCCATGCAATTGTTGCACCTATACTATAGCCTAATAAAAAAACTTGTCTATATTCTTTTTTTGTTTGTATTATTAGCTGTTTTACTTGTTCTACCGCTAAATCAAATCCGATGTTATTCATAAAATATTGATAGGCTTTTTCTCCCAAGTCGTAACTAAAAGGATGATTTTGAACAATTAAGTTTGGGCAAATAATATCATATCCTACCATAGAAAACCTCTTGCAAACCATCTCCATATGTTGGTTAATTCCGTATATTTCATGTAATATTATAATTACAGAATCAGAATTATTTATAATTTTCATAAATGCCTCCTTATAGTAACTAAATTAACCTTTTATTAATTCTCCTATCTTACTAATGCGAATAGATTCTCCTCATAAATCACTTTAAATTAGCATTCACTTGAACAGGATTTCATCTAACGTTTTGCACTCCTGAACCTTATAAAGCTTAGATAGCTCTTATCTTAGCTTTATGAGGTTGCTGTGGCTCTCCAAAGCCCTTCACCAAAGTAAGCCACAGCGAACAGGAGTGCTTTGTTAGGTGACGTTTTAGCTTTAAATTGCAAATTGTTGATAAGTTCTTTTTTAAATATCTATTAAATCTAATCCGCCTGAGTAATATCATATATAAAGTTATCATTACACTCTTCCCAAGGTTGAATATTTAGCAATGTCATTAGAAGTATCTGTATATCAAACCATGTGCATTGTGGGTATGTAGTTGTTCTCTTATTATCTAATCTTCCAACAATAATTTTTTTACATGATTTTTCAGCAAACTCATATAAACTTTTACTGATACTATTTCTATCAGATATTAATACAATTTTAGCGAACTTGCTTGTCTCGTTTATATCATAATTCATTTCATACAAATAATGTGTAAGTAGGTTTTCCATGTAGCTATCATATGTAATGTTAGCTTTTGCAGCATAGATATCAAATTGACCAATATCAGAATCAAAACCTAAATTCTCTAACTCACTAATTCTTCTTTCATCTAAACAATTATATATAGATTCATCTTTGTCATATGCAACTTGGACAGGTATGGTATATCCTTTTCTATCGATATCGACTTGTTTTGCAATTAAATATAACAGCCCTGATATATTAATTTTTTTATTTTTATGATTAGGGTAAAGTTGATAAACTTCTTTAATAGAATTATTAAGAAATCTATAATCAATAAAAAATAGCACATCCATGGTTTTTTTTACATCTTCTGTTTCTTTCCTATTGTTTTCGATTATCGAATACCTTCTGTTAACTTCTTTTTCAACTTCTTCCCATTCTTCCCTATATAATAAAACCATGGAGTTTATTGCGTTGCAAATATAATCTTGAACTTCTCTCAAAATAAAATTCACTTTATAATCACTATCTATTAATTCCTCAATAGTTTTACCATTATGTACAATACATGTTCTTAATCCAACTTCTACCCCATCAACTTTCTTTCCAGTTAAGTCCAAAAATCTTTCACACATCCTGTGATATTCTTTTTTACTATCTGTACTAAATGGCAAAATAAATGATTTCGCTTTTTGCATCTTTGTATATTCATATGGATTTGCCAAATATTCAATTAAACTCATAGCTAGTATGAACTTGTTAGTTTTATTATTATTATAGATTATATTTGAAAATAGCCGTAATGAATGCTTAATTATATTTCCTACTTCTTTACAATCATCATTAAATATACTCATGTATTTATCTATTATTTCTTTATCATAGGAAATGTCAATATTCATGCCATTTCCTATTAAAGTACTTGTTGTCTTAAGCTTTTCAAATATAAAGTCAGAATTGCCTAATTCAGGATAAAATATTAATATACCAGTATATATATCTTTTATGTATCCAGAGTGTTGAGGTAAGTTAGAAACCATATCAAAATTGCAATAAATATAAATAAATATGCTCATGATTTCGTCAGATTTACCCAAAACTTCACTCATAACACTATTTTTTTTATTAGGCATTAAAGTACCAATGATATTATCTCTTTTATGCTCAATAGGGAATGTTAATAATGTACAGTTAAAAAAACTCTCTTCAAAATCATTAAATGTAAAATCAACTTTGTTATTATTTAATTCCCTTCTGTTAATGGAGTTGGGAGGATACAAATTAATATTGCTTATGCTATACTTTTCAGTTATTACTAAGTCTTTAATAGGTACTATTGCCACTGCATATGGCATTTTAATATTTTTATAATCATCATTTATTGAATACTTCATAATACACCTCAACAAAATTTATTACTTTCTTATAATTATCTACTTATACTTACTTAATAATGTCACCTAACTTAAATATTCCTGAAATCTATGTCGTTCTATATCTAAATATAGTGGTATTCCCGACGTTCATGTCGTGAAATATCACTGTATCTTACATCGCTTTACACATTTGAAGAAATTTTTGTATTCGCTAATTTGTCTAATGGATTCTGAATTTTAGAAAGAATTTTCTTAGTAGCATTGGTATATATTTCTGTAGTTTTGGAACATGAAAGTCCTTAACAGTTCTTGCATAAACCTTAAATCAATACCTCCCTTAAGAAGATATGTATCAAAAAAATGTCTGAGTTTATGAAATTATTTTTTCTGTCTTCGCATCGACAATAAAATCTAGATTTCATTGTTCATTCTTCACATTATAGACATAATGTACTCCTCCTAAGTTATATTAAATACGTAAAAATATTCCTTGTTTAATTATACCATATTGCGCTATATTAGTATTTTAATTTACAGATAAAAACATATTTTTTATAACTACTTTTGCATATACCAATAATAAAACTTTTAATATAATATTAAAAGTTTTATCCTGTAAACTTTCTATAAAAGCTTCATTACTTAATATCCCATCATGTTTCTTTATAGATTTATCTAGTGCACTTTTTGTGAACTTAACTCTTTTCTCATCCCTAAATTCTATAAATTAATTACTTATAAAGCAAAACAGCCCAGAGTCATTTATAATTCATGACTCTGGGCATTATTCGTTTTTAATTTTTCTTTTGAAGCTTTATTTATAATGCCATTACATAGTTCCTTATAAATGTAAACTTACGAGAATAAACTAAGTTAGTATATCTTAGATATACCAACCTGGTTGTACAATACAATCCCCTTTTCCGTCAGGTTAGAATACAGTATGCTCCATACAATTTCTAAAAGCTCATCAATTTGCTCAGTTGTATCTGATGAAATTTGCTGCATCCATGACATCATCAATAGCACAATTCCCTTTGCCTGATATATTCGTAATTTTTCATTAGGAGATACTCTGAATATTTCTTTTCTTTCAAAGCTCTCAATAACCTGACAAAAATGCGAAATAAGTATTTTTCTTACCTTTGATTGAAACTCCTTCATCTCGCTATATTTTTTTCTGAGCTCAATCATATTGCTAAAATAAAAACAATATTTCTTCTGAAAGTTAAGCATTGTTTTCAACTGCTCATTAAAATCTAATAAATCAATATCCGTTTTTAAGTCTAGAGATTGAAAGTCTTCATATTGTAGTTCAACAATAGCATAAATCAAGTCTGATTTTTTTTTATAATGATATGTAATATTGCCCACGCTCTTATTAGTTGCATCTGCAATATCACGCATAGAGATTTCAGAATATCCATTTTTATTAAACAATTCAATTGCTTTTTCTAAAATAATATCTTTAGTTGCCATGACATACCCTCCAAAAAAATTTTCACATATAGAATATCATACTTGACATATTAGCACAAGCGTACTAATATAAAAATATAAATTAGTACACTTGTGCTAAAACTTTAATAAGGAGGTCTTATTTATGAATCAAAATAAACAAGAAATTAATGCAACAATTCGCACATTGCCCATTGACAGAGCAATTTCCAATGGCCTTGACATTAATGATTTTGTGATACTTATGAGAGAGTTTGAAAATGGACTTGATTATGCTAATACTTGCGAAAACTTAGGTGACAACTGGCGTTCATTAGCTGATACTGCTATAGTTCATGATCACTTTGCCACTGCAAGAACTTTTTACCTTAATGCTGTTGCGGCATACAGGGTAGGACAATACACGATCATTCCAGATACTGACAAAAAGCTAAACATGTATAGAAAGCTGATAGACTGCTATACTGAAGCTGCAAAGCTTTTTGATCCACCGATTGAAAGAGTTGAAGTTCCATACAAGGCTGGCAAGATGGTGGGGTGGTTAAGAGTGCCTCAGAATATTAATAGAAAAATACCAATAGTTATTTCTATCGGCGGTGCTGATGGATGGCGTGAAGAACACCACAATTACAGCAATTATTATACAGAGAGAGGACTTGCATATCTTATGATAGATGGGCCAGGTCAAGGAGAGACAAGACTGTTTAATAAGATGTATATGGATCTGTATAATGAGGAAGCTCTGAAAGAAATTGTTGAATACATTTCAATGGATAGCAGGTTCGGCAAAATAGGCATGATCGGATATAGTTTTGGAGGATATTTGGTTGCAAGAACTGCTGCTGTAAGCAACAAATTGGATGCTTGCATAATAAATGGAGGTTCCTATTCTCCAAAAGAGATTATTAATTTTCTTCCTCATTTCACAAAAGTGTTTTCTGCCCTATCAAATAAAAAAGGCACTGAACTAGACACATTCATAAACAATATGACCATGGAGGGATTTGCCAAAAATATAAACTGTTCAGTATTAGTTAATCATGGCATACCAGATCCGATTTTTAGCGTTGAAGGTGTTGAAAGGATTTATAATGAGGCCAGATCAAATGATAAAACACTAAAACTATGGAAGGATGGCAACCATTGTGTTACAAATCATGCAACCGAAACGATAACACTGTTTACTGATTTCTTTATGGACAAATTGAAGTAAGGGGGTAGTTTTATGGTGAATTTAACTTTTAAAGAAAAGCTTATGTTTAACTTTATTTTTAATGAGAAAAGAGTCTACTACAGGTGGTATGGAAGATTTTTATCCTTCGGTATAGATTACGGAAGATTAAAGAGAGTAGTAGCAAGAATACCAAATTGGCTCCAATGGTGTAATCAATGGACTAAGGAAGGTGATGAACTTTTTGAGAAGGCTGAAAAAGCATTACAGGAAGGTAATAGATTAAAAGCTCGGGGGTTATTCCATGAAGCTGTGGGGTGTTACCATACAGGGCAGCATATATTCTTTATCGACAGCAATCAGAAAGAGAAAACCCAGGAAAAAGCAAGAATAAGTTACCAAAGAGCAATACAACTATATGATGAAAAAGAAAGACCCATACGCATCGAAATCCCTTTTGATGGCATAAAGATTCCGGGATACTTGAGACTCTCTAGTATACCTAACAGTCCACTTATTATATTTGTAAATGGGATGGATAATATTAAAGAGGCAGAAGGCAATTCACAAGGAAATTTATTTAAACTGAATGGATTTAATTACTTTACCTTTGACGGACCAGGACAAGGAGAAATGTGGAAGAACATGAAATTTGATGTGAAGATATATCATAAAGCAGTATCTGCAATTATTGACTATTTTGAACAAAATCAGATATTTAGAATAGATGTTGATCGTATCGGCCTAGTAGGATTTAGTCTTGGTGGATATTTGGCACCGATGTGTGCAGCCCATGACAAGAGAGTGAAATGTGTGGTCGGAAATAGCGGCCTTGTATTTATCGGAGGCTTAAATGGGCTAAAAAAGCTAAACCCTATTTGGCAGCGTGGAGTCACATATATGACCGGATGTGATACACTAGCGCAAGCAGTTGATAAATTTGACTGGGATATTGAACGTGATCCAAGCTTGACGGTACCTTTATTATTCTATCATGCAGGCAGGGATGAGGTTATGCCTACACCTAAGCTACATGCTGACAAGGTAATGAGGTGGGCCAAGGGGGAAAAGACGCTGAAATATTATGAACCGGCAGAACACTGTACTCAGGACTATTTAGACGAGGTATTTCCGGAAATTATTGATTGGTTTAAGAGAAAACTTATATAATTTCTTGAATTAGTCGTCATATCATATAGCTGCTACCATTAAAATCCATATTCATCAATGAGACCGCGTATAGCATCACGATCAGCAAGTTCTACAAGTGTTAGTTCTTTCATGTTTTCCATGTTATTCTTCCTTTTAGGCGGAACACGGGGTAAATATCTCTTATTCGCTCCTCTCACTATTTTCCTCTATAAATTAAATTTTTTTATAAAATACTAAGCGCCTTAATTACCAATTGAACAGTAATTAAGGCTTAATATATTAATTCAAATTGGATTTGGCTCTTTTCTCATCTCTAAATTCTATAAATTTACTTATTTTCATTTATTTCAAATTTTAAAATTTCTGGTCGATTATAGTGACCAACGGGATCCCAATCAAACTTTGACTGTACAATTTGATCCAAGTTAATTTCAGCTGTTAAAATACCTGCTTGATCAAATAATGGACCAACTACATATTCTCCATAAGGATCTATTATGCAGCTACCCCCTCTGCACATAACCTCAGGCTGACTTTCAAGATCCTTATAATATTCTAAGTCAGTTGGATACATTGATTTTTCAACATATTGATTGCTCATGATTACAAAACATCTTCCTTCAAAGGCAATATGTTTTAACGTAGCTTGATATACTTCTCTTTGATCAGCTGTAGGTACGATATACAGATTTACACCCTTCATGTACATTGCCATTCTTGCAAGGGGCATATAATTTTCCCAGCATATTAATGAGCCCATTTTTCCATAAGGAGTATCTACTACAGTAATTGTTGAGCCATCATCTTCACCCCATATAACTCTTTCAGCAGCTGTTGGTTTCAATTTTCTATGTCTTCCTAAATATCCTTCAGGACCAAAAAATAAATTGCAGCAATGTAATGAACCATCAAGGCCATAGCCATTTTTTTCAGTAATTCCTATTGACAAATAAATACCTAATTCCTTAGTAAGTTCTGCCAGCCTATCCACTTCTGGACCAGGTACCGCCACTGAATTGTCATAATATCTTTGATAATCTTTTCTTCCTTCCTGAGTTCTACTTCCTATTACCATGCCGAAGGTTAGTCCTCTTGGATAACATGGTATAAAACTTTCAGGAAAAACAACAAGCTTTGATCCGTTCGAAGCTGCTTTTCTTGTAAGTTCTATAGTCTTGTCCGTAGTTTTTTCAAGATTAAATATAACTGGAGAATCTTGAATAACAGAAATCTTTAATTTTTTTTCTATATCTTTTACGTCCCTTCATTATTTTTTATATGGTTTGTGTTTTGATTATATTATAGTATAATTGCAGTATCAATTAATAAAACATCAATCTGTTATAGTACAAGATCAAGGGAGCTGTTTAAATTGCTGAAGTATCAATTAAATGTTAAATATATAAAAAATGAAATTTCAAGTGGAAATTTAGCAGCAAAGAAAAGATTACCTTCACTAAGAAGGATATCTCAATTATTTGAGTGTAGTGTTGGTACAGTTTTAAAAGCTTATGCTGAACTTGAAAAGGAGCATGTAGTTTATTCTTTATCGAAAAGTGGGTATTATGTATTAGAAAGTGATCTTTATAATAATAATTCGTATGATAATCCTTTAATCGATTTCTCATCTGGATCTCCAGATATTGAGACTTTGCCTTATAAAAAATTTCAACATTGCTTAAATAATGCTATAGAACTTTATAAAGAGAATCTGTTTACATATTGTAATCCAAGGGGATTGAATTCATTAATACAGATTTTATCTAATCATCTAGAGGAGTATCAAGTATTTACAAAGCCTGAGAATATTGTTATAACTACAGGGTCTCAACAAGCACTGAGTATCTTAGCAACTATGCCATTTCCGAATGGAAACTCTAAGGTTCTTGTGGAGCAACCTACTTATTATGGGATGATTAAAGTACTAGAATTAAATAATATTCCTGCAATGGGAATTGAGAGAGGATTTAATGGCATAAATCTTGAAGAGTTAGAAAGACTGTTTAAATACGGCAACATTAAATTTTTTTATACCATCCCTAGATTTCATAATCCAACAGGTAACTCATATACTAGGCAAGAAAAAGAAGCAATTGCAAAAATAGCTCAAAAATATAATGTATATATTCTTGAAGATGATATTATGGCTGATTTAGAAACAGATAAGAAATCTGATCCTATATTTGCTTATGACACTTCTTCAAAAGTAATTTATTTAAAAAGCTATTCTAAAGTTCTTATACCTGGTTTAAGAATTGCAGCAACTATACTGCCTAAATTACTCATAAATACTTTCCTAGAATATAAAAAATGGTTAGATATGAATAGTCCAATATTATCTCAAGGTGCTTTAGAAATTTATTTAAAGAGTGGTATGCTGAGCAAACACAGGAAAAAAATAAGCAAATTGTATTCAGATAGAATGAGCTGCTTAGAAAACACTCTTTCGTCATTTAAACAATCTAAAATAAAATGGAATATCCCTAAATCTGGATATTTTGCTTGTATTTATGTAGATAATAATTTGCGATATGACAAAATAATAAGCACATTATCCAATCAAAATATACAATTGTTAGATACAAGGACTTGTTTTTTGAGAGAATATAAAAATGATAATTATTTTAGAATTAGCATAAGTAAAACAAATGAAGAAAAAATTAAAAAAAGTATTCCTATAGTACTAGATACTATACAGAAATATTTAGCTGACGATAATGACTGTTTTGATTCTTATCATAAAATATGAATTTAGCTTATTATGATATATTTTCAAACACAAACTAAAAGCACCCCAAAGTTCGAACCAGAACAATGAGGTGCTCCAACAAATATTTTTTAATTGTAATCCTAAATAAGAATACCGTACTCCTCTTCGTTTTTACACCCATCCTATTTTGAATAAATGTCAGATAACGTCTCGTACTCCAGATGCCGAGACCCTTAGCGCGACGTCGCTTAGGGTCTCAGGTGTGCTTTGCAGTCTTTTTATGCAAAGCGAACTGGAGTATTTTGTTATACGATGTGTACAAGCATTCTCAGTACTTTCTCTATATTAAAGGTATTTCTCCCATCCATTATTTTTACGATAATATAATGTATTGGTCAGAAGATGATCTCCGTTCTCAGCTACTCTAGTACAAACAGATTTCAGCTCTTCTATAGCAATTTCAGATTTTATATCACAAAACACCAGAACATCTCTTGATGGAATTGCTACCACATAATTATTTTTAATATATTTCTTTAAAATACTATCCCATAGAATATCAATTAATATTAAACTAGCTTCAAAGTTCCCATCTAAGAATAAGGTATAAACACCATTACCATATTCTTGTATTCTTAAGCATTCATTAGCCTTATCTATTAGATTATTAATCCCTATTTCGTGCATTTCTTTCGGAGAGATGTTTTCCCCAGACAAATGCCTATTCTGGATATAACTAAACATGTGAGTTTTCTTATCATCAACTAGATAAGAAATAAATAATTCATCATTAAATGTTGTTTCAAACATCATGTCTATATTCTCAAGTAAAATAGGCTCCTCGTCACTTAACTCATCATCCTTTATAATAGGTTTGAGGTAAGCAATTCCCTGATCGCATAGTTTTCTGTTTACTGACATCTTGCACTTCCCTTCTTCTGATGTATCTTATTTGTTATTCAATGCTCACTTTTTTTGCTTGTACATTTCGTATAACGTTCCTAATTCCCGACACAGAGAAGCTTAAAAAGCTCTTTTTGTAGCTTCGCAGGTGTAGCTTGGCTGTCTTTTCAATCCAAGCTACACGAGAATTTTTTGTTAGATGAATTCCATAGACACTATACTCTAAATTTACACTATATAAAATCCTTTTTGGTACTCAAAACATTAAGTTTAAGTCACTCTTTAAGATACTTTTGATTCAGATTTTAAGAAGAATGTATAATAAGCCGTATATTTAACAATCATACTTTATTTTCTTTAAAAAGTTACCTGTTAACATTCCTGCTTCTTCAGAAGAATGGGAACAATAGTTGTTAGAAAACGGATCACAAAACCCGTGTTTTCCGCTTAGTATATGAATATCAATATTCTTTTTTCTCAAAGAATCAACTAATTCTTTTACATTAAATGATTTTTCTTGGTTTGCAAAAATCAGTAATACTGGGCATTTAGGTGTAATGTTTACATAATCTCTAATTCGTGAGCCATAATACCCTATGATACCATCACACATATTATTATCACTGCTACATATCCATGCAATTGTTGCACCTATACTATAGCCTAATAAAAAAACTTGTCTATATTCTTTTTTTGCTTGTATTATTAGCTGTTTTACTTGTTCTACCGCTAAATCAAATCCGATGTTATTCATAAAATATTGGTAGGCTTTTTCTCCCAAGTCGTAGCTAAAAGGATGATTTTGAACAATTATGTTTGGGCAAATAATATCATATCCTACCATAGAAAACTTCTTGCAAACCATCTCCATATGTTGGTTAATTCCGTATATTTCATGTAATATTATAATTACAGAATCAGAATTATTTATAATTTTCATAAATGCCTCCTTATAGTAACTAAATTAACCTTTTATTAATTCTCTATCTTACTAATGATAAAGAATTCCTTCACCACTTGTAATATTAAAAACTCTACACTTACTGAACAAATAGTTTAAAATAAATAGAAATATGTATTAACGAAACAATGCCTGCGGTATTAATGATTAGATTTGAAAACATATTATTAAACTTATTATTGATTTTATTTCTGAAAAAAAAATGAATTACAGTATGAAATATAAGAAAAATGTCCAATCCTACACTTATAGCTGTATAATATTTCCCATAACTATCCACTAATAAAAGTATTATTGTAAAATAAAGTGGCATATGCATTGCTGTAAAAACACAGTAAGCTACATCGTCTCTCATATCTTTAAGAAAAATAAATAATTTCCATTCCTGTTGACGAATTGCATCCATTTCATGTAATAGAATTAGTGAAAAATTCAAGGCAAAAAGATCTTTTATTAATAGTTCCAAATCAGTTCCCTCCTTACTCTTTCTAAATCGCATTTTCTTTCATTAGTATGTCGTATAACGTTCCTTGTTCAAGACGTCAAGAAGCCTAGAGCGACTGCACTTGGCTTCGCAGATGTGCTTTGCAGTCTTTTCATGCAAAGCGGACTTGAACATTTTGTTAGGCGAAGTACAATTTTTTACCTAATTTTTAACCTTTTATCAAGCTTTACCATAAAAGATGCAATCTTATGTTCTGGTTTTTCTAGGTTAGATAGATCAGAAAAAGTATCGAGAACTGAAGTCCCTGCTCCTAGTAAATCTTTTGTCTCTTTAGAGCACGCTAATAAGTTTCCTCCTGATACTAGTAACTTACCTCCAAATAGAAGTAGTTTCTTTATCTTACTGTTTTTGTGATGTCTTATCTTATTTTCAAGGCTTATTATTGAGGACTTAATTTTGGTATTAACAAGCATGGAACATTCATGTACAACATCATTATAAGTATGTGCTTTCCCTATTGTTTGATAAAGTGTATATGTTAAATCTAGAATGCCCGCCCTAAATTCCATAAGCTCATCCTTTAGTTGCTCTCGTGCAATCACTATATCCTCCGGATCAGTTGAAACCATTTCGGGTAATGCTAACTCGCAAACAGACGTTAATGCTAAGTGATCAGATAAAAAGCGAACATAATCTAGATTATTAACTTTCATTCCCGTTCCATAATCGCTATCTAAAGAAATAACGGGAATTTTATACGCTTCTGATACTCCATATAATATTACAGCTCTAAGCAAATCACTAATTTTTACACTTCCTTGTAACTTCTGTTGTTGAGCTAAAAAGTCGATAATATTTTTGGTAAGGCTATTTTTTCCAGAAGCGTCTGCTTTAAAATATTGTTTATTTTCTTTTTCCTCAAACTCAAATCCAGTTTCAAGTTCACCAGCCTTACTAAAATAAGTATAAGCATTTTCAGACGTATAGACTTTAACTATATTTTCATTTGACAATAGATTTAACGTTCCATTGATATATTTACTTTTCTCAATATGCTTACTAGTTACTTGATTTGAATTAAATATTTTGTCTAATTCCTCATTTTCTTCATCAATAGATTTGTTATTAAACAGCATTACTTCATCATATAAAATGCACAGGCTTGTCAATATTTTAGGATTACTAATAATAAGTGAAGGTGCATATATGATTCTTAATTTTTCATCTTTCATTCTTAACTCTCCTTTTATCTGATAAGCAATTTCGTCTAACGTTTCGTAATCAAGACGTTCCTGAACCAGACCCCAGAGGAATACTCCTTGGCTGCGCTCGCGCTGGTGAAGGAATGTACTTTGGCTGTCTTCTTAAGCCAAAGCGGACTTGAGTATTTTGTTAGGCGACGTTATTATAGTCACTATGTATCTTCCTTTCCTCTCTATATTGTCTTAACTCTGCTATGATATATATTATTAAAGAATTTAGTAACGCTGGATATAGCAATATCTGTAAAGCTAGTTCAATAATTTTCCTTGAATCATACCCGAAGACCTTACTTATTTCAATAAGGTCTACACCATTTAAAATAACAAAATCATTAACCGCTTGAATCGGAATGAGATACAATGCTAAACTTGTTATTAAAAATAAAGAAGTTAATATCTGAGCAATAATAAATGTTGCTAATTTAACTGTTTTTAACTCTCCATATTTAACTATTAATAACCATATTAAAAAGTATACTATCACATAATACACATAATCTGAGAATGGAAAATGTGGAAGGTATTTTGAGTTGTTTGCATAGTACCCTAAAGCCAATCCAATCATAGGTGCAATAAACGCTAAATAATATAAACAATCCTTAAGATTATTTAATGCTGATTTTGTAGTATAAATAAAAGTAAAAACTGAAATTAATACTCCAATTGCTTGCACTAAATAGTCAAGTTTAAAATAGGAGCCAATAAAAAATAAAATAATTAATATTATAAATAAAGTAACTTTGTAATGTTTTTGAAAAACGTTCATGAACATATTCCTCCTAATTAATTTGCACCTTTTTTCTTATGTCGCCTAACTAAAGTATTCCTACACTCTATGTCGCTCTATCCCTAAATATAATGGTATTCCCGACATTCATGTCGGGAAATATTACTGTATCTTACATCACTAAATCAGTTCAAAAAATTTTATTTTTCGATAATTTGTCTAATGGGCTCTGAATGTTAGAAAGATTTTTCTTAGTAACATGGGTATATATTTCTGTAGTTTTAGAACTTGAATGTCCTAACAATTCTTGTATAAACCTTAAATCAGTACCTCCCTCAAGAAGATGTGTTGCAAAAGAATGTCGTAGTGTATGCACTGATGCTTTTTTGTTTATGTTAGCAAGAAAACATGCTTTTTCAAATATTCTTTCCACTGTTCTTTCAGTAAGAAATTCTTCCTTATTCTGGCCAGGGAAAAACCATTTTTCAGGCTTAAATATTCTATAATATTTTCTTAATTGATTTAAAGCAATTTCAGATAGAAGTGTATATCTATCCTTTTTACCCTTCCCTTGAACAACATGAATTAGCATCCTTTTACTGTCTATATCTTCAGATCTGAGCCTTACAACTTCACCTACTCTTAATCCTGCAGAATAAACTAAAAATAATATAGTTTTATGCTTTTCATTATTAAGAGCACCTAAAATTTTCTTTACTTCCTCAAAACTCAGTACTTTCGGTAGTTTATTTTCCTTCTTGGGCCTTGGAATGGATTCAATTGTCTGCCCTTGTTTTAGCGTATCATTGCAGAGAAACTTAATAGAACTTATTGCTTGATTTGCATATGAATGTGATGAATTTTGTTCATCTAGTAGGAAAAGTATATATCTTCTTATGTCCTGTTCAGTTATTGAATCTAAATCTTTATCGATAAAGCTGGAGAAACGCTTTATATGCTTTATATAGGTCGTTCTTGTCTTAAAACTATATCCTTTCAATTTCAACTGTTCATCCATATATTTAATTATTCTTTCTGCCTTCTCATCAATAATAAAATCTATATATAATTGTTCATTTCTAAATATGTTTTTTAGTATGTTAATATTTTCATCACAAAATGGTACTGACCATTCCTTTTCATTTGGATTCCATCTATATCCCTTAATGCTTTTTATCTTATTTATTCTCTCTGTTGAATAAGTGAATGTAATAATTAACTCATTTTCAAGTTTCGACACTTTAACAGACATGGTAAAAACTCCTCTATCATTATTAGAACATATGTTTACAATTTAATTGTTACCATTATCTGTTTTGCTATTCAATATTTTATCAGTTACTATATAACTATTTAATATTCATTTCATTGTTAGATTACACTTTATAAAAGTTACCCTTATGATTGATGCCATCAAAAAAGTCCTTGATAACAACATACTTTAATTCTTTATAACCTTTCTTAAATTGTAACAAAAATGTATAACAACAAAAAATGAAAATGTCATGACTTTATAAATTAACAACATTTGAAAATATCCGACTTCCCATTATAGACATTATCTACTGTACTAAGCTTTAGCTGAGTGTAATGCTACTTAATCATCTTCTCGTTTCAAAAACACCCTTAATATCTTCTATATCTACTACACCAATTTCTCCCATCCATACTATACATTCTACAAATAATGCCATTTCCCTTTATTTTCATGGGTAAAACTTGCATAAATAGTCTATATAAGTCAATGGAACTACTTTTGTAGCTACTTCATTCGACAGTTAATAATTCTTTGCTGCCAACCTATTTTACAAAGCCCACACTACTCCACTCCGTGATGTGGGCTTTCTTCCTAAGTTTAATGCCTACCAAATCCTCTGTATCTCCGGTCTCCACTTTAACCTAGCAGTCCCAACCTCCCCATTCCTGTTCTTCGCCACAATACACTCAATAATCCCCTTACTCTCACTATCCCTATGATAGTATTCATCTCTATACAAAAACATAATCACGTCAGCATCCTGCTCTATACTTCCTGACTCTCTCAAGTCAGAAAGCATAGGTCTGTGATCACTCCTGCCCTCTGGAGCTCTTGAAAGCTGCGACAGTAGAATCAGGGTTATATCAAGTTCCTTTGCCATAAGCTTTAGCTTTCTCGTGACTTTTGAAATTTCTTGGGTTCTGTTTTCATTCTTTTCACCGCTGTCTATTAGCTGAAGATGGTCTATTACCACTATATCCAAACCTTCTTTAATCTTGATTTTTCTGCACTCACTTTTTATGGCTCCTAGTTTAAAGGTTTTATCATAGACTTTAATGTTTGAAGCTGCAAGGGTAGAGGCTGCTTTAGTTACCTTTAACCATTGTTCGTCGCTTAGTGTAGCATTTTTTATATTTTCAATAGGTATTCCAGTGTGAGTAGCTATAGTTCTGTCTATGATCTGAGTCTTTCCCATTTCAAGATTGAAAAAGGCAACCTTTGCTCCTCCTTTGAAGACAGAATTTAAAATCATATTAACTGCCATGGTTGTCTTACCCATAGATGGTCTGGCAGCAAGTATTATTAAATCCTCTTTTTGCAAACCTCCAAGCATTCTGTCTATTGACTTATAGCCGCACTTTATTCCCTGCAGCTCCCCACCTTTTTCACATCTGCTTTGAAGAGTATCCATGAAATCCTGCATGATTTCTCCCATATCTTCACTTTCTTTTATTTCAGCTGAATTTAAATTTAAAAAAGAATTCTGAGCATAGTATACTACATCTTCTGGAGATTCTTTTCCTTTTCTGAGCTTGTCCAAGGACGTATTAAATATTTTTAGAATCTCCCTGTAATTGGATTTTTCTTTAATTATTTCTCCATGTTTTTTTATATTAGATGCCGTTATACTGGTGTTTATAAGCTCAGTTATATAAGTTATTCCCCCTACTTCCTTGAGGCTTTCTCCAAGCTTATCACAAAGGGTTACAATATCTGCAGGTATGTTGTTTTCATACAGTTCCTTTAGTTTTTTAAATATTATATTATGCTTTGAGCTATAGAAATCCTCAGGCTCCAGCATGTTTATAACTTCACAGATGCTATCATTTTTTAAAAGTATAGAGCCAAGTACATTCCTCTCGGCAGTTAGGTTATAAATTTTCTCTATTTCCATAATAAATCTCCTCCAATTTTAGTCTACGTACTGATATGCCGCTGCATTGCACATATTATCATAACTATCCTCTTTATCCTTGCTTTTATTAAGCTTCTCCACTGTGGTCATTCCCTGATCTGTCCAGTTTTTAATAACAGTTTCAATGTACCCAATATGCCTTGCATTATACTTAACAGCCTCATCGATGGCAGCAATTATAACTCCTTCTTCAAGTTCACTGCTCCAAAGCCGTATTTTTTCCCTATCACATTTAGTTGCCTGATGAATATTTTTATTAAACTCTAGTAAGATTCTCCTTCTCCCCTCTTCTTTATTTTTTGCTTTTCCTTTTTTAGAAGGAGATTTTTTTGTTTCTTTTTCTTTTTTTGTTTCTTTTTCCCCTAGGTCCTTGCAAGCCCCTTCATAGGGACTTAAAATTTCTTCATCTTCCTCAGCTTCAATGTCTTGAGAAGCATTTTCTACATCGCTGACTATACTTCTTCTTTTTAAAACTATTGATGCATTCTATAATCTTTATATTACATTCTTGTCTATAATCCTCCCAGCCAATGTTAACCTTTTCATAAATAGATTCATCATAACTGTGCCTTATTAGTCCCTGAAAGTTATCAACTATTATTTGTACTTTCGACTTATCCCCTTTCTTAGCACCCTCTACTACACTTTCCATTCTTTCATCATTTAACTCTTCTAATGTCATAAATTCATTCCCCCTGAAAATTTACTGTGTATTGTTAATTTTTCCTTATATAATATAAAGACGATTTACCCCCTAAAGCACAGACAGCTTTTGAATGTAATCCTTCTTTTTTTATTACGCCATATTATCCTAAATATCCTTATTATTTTACTTATAATAATCATTTTGGTTATTTATTACAGAGATTAAAGACTATATTATATACAAAAACACTTTTTTCATCAAATATTGCCTATACAAAAGATAGAATTATGTCTTATTGTTTTTTTAATTAGGCTCTGTTAAAGAAAGATATACAATCTTTAGAATTAACATAACAGGAGGAAATATTGCATTATTTTACAGAAGTATTTATGTTAGATTCATTTGTTACTAAAGTTATAAATAAAGCTAGAGAAAAATAGATTTGTAAAAAGAAAAGTATGTCTTCATTATGAACACGGAGAAGTATTAAGGAATGATAAATTCAACAATAAGCAGAAATATATTTGTAAATCCTACAGAAAGACATTTGCTTATACATTCACCCAAAATATAATAGTAAGAAAGGTGTTAAGAAGTTAATGAAGCATTTTTCAGAGAATCGCTCAAGAGCAATCATAAGAAAAATACGACATTTAGAATGCCTCGTAAAACCCATAAAAGAGGGGTCAAAGATAGCAAGAGTAATATGAATATACTTTATCAACTAACATAATTTTTTACGAAAAAGAAAAGCCACCAGCGCAATTGTATACGATAGTGACTTTCTTATTTTCCAAAGTTTTAACAAAATCTACATATTTTTGTGCAACCTATTCTGTGTAGGAAGTGGTGATTTGATGTATTTTTCGGCTTCTTCATATTTGCCAGCGGGTATAGGTATTATTAACCTTTTTATATCCTTCACATCTAAATAATGTCTATTAGAATATCTATCTGAATATCTTGCTGGAACTGCATACTCAATTTCAATATTACCATTTTTTATTTGTTTTTTTATCAACTTACTTTTAAGAAAAACATCAAATTTAAAAATTTCATCATTTACTATAATAATACTACCCATTAAGATAACCTTACGGTTTGTAAATAATATATGGTCAATTACGCTTATGATATTTTTAGACATAGTTGTTGTAAAATATAAAAGAAAACATATCAACGTAATTAATAGGAAAGCAACAATATGCCTTCTATCCTTACTGTTTAAGAGAACGTCAAGTAAAAGGGCTGGGAACATAACAGCGCAATAGTATACTGCTGCCTTTCTAAAAGATTTCAATTCAATTATATTATTTTTTTTAAAATTATTAATGATAAAACTTATCCATTCATTTCTTGAATAATGCCATTCAGCATAATGATGCTCCTTATAATAAAACTTATTATATCTTACTGCTTTCACCATATGGTAAATGGAGGCTATTGTACACGGAATTATAGCGAATATAATAATAGCAACAATAATAAGAAGAATTATACCTTTAATATCAATACTATGTACATCACCCCTTAGTAAATGATATCTTCTTATTACTAATATTACTAAAACCATTATTGCCACATTTAAAAAGTATAATATAGAAATTCTAATCTCTCTTAAATTTATCAATTAATCACCACCATAGTTTTATTTTTCTTTGGGTAGTTATACTAATAAAGGCTTACACTCCTTGAGGTAAGCCATCTTACATTCTTTATTGCAAATTCATTAATTGTCTAGCAAAGTTTTTATTGCATCGTCCATTGAAAGAACATTAGCAAAGCGTTTATTCCAAATCTTATAATTATAAAACTCATAAAGTTTCTCACCGGATAGATACTCGTTATCGAAAGTTGTATTTGTTTCTTCTGGAATAATTATTTTATACTCATAACCAAAGGCACTTTTTAAAGTAGCATCAATACAATATTCTGTTTGAAGTCCTACAAGTATAATGGTATCTATCTCTTTACTTTCTAAATACTTTCTTAATCCAGTTTTATGAAAAGCACTATTATACTCCTTTTCAACGATAAATTCACTACTGTTAGGTGCTATATCATTGTAAATCTGCCAGCCATCTGTATCTTGCTCAAGTTCAGTACCCTTTCCATCATCATGGCGTACATATATAACTTCTTTCTTATTATCTCTTGCAGTTAAAATGAGTTTTTTAATATTTTCAATTACTTTCTGTTCATTATAAGGATGTTTCTTAATCAGTGCAGTTTGCACATCTACAACCATCAAAACAATATTATTCATATGTTTTCTTCCTTTCGCTTATAAATAATCTTTTCTTATTATTTTATATTAACAAACTTTGCATTGCTTGTGTTAGTTTGTTACCCTAAGATAATGTTTGCTAAAATTACTTCATAAATTATAAAATCACTCTGCCATTAGTTTTTCAAAGGCTTCACAACCTCTTTGTGCAACTCGTCCATCATCATCTGATGCTACACCGCTTACTCCTATTGCTCCTATGACATTACCTTCATAAATCAACTGCATGCCACCTTCAACAGGCATGGAGTTAGGTAAACTCAGCACAGCAAGATTCTCCTTTCCTTCTGCTAATAGTTTCTCATGAAATAGGGTATTTCGTCTATAATTTGCTGCATGGAAGGCTTTCTTTTGTGCTATACCTACTGCTGCATTTGTTGTATTATCCTTTCTTATAAAATGTATTAATTCCCCTCTATCATCTGTCACTGCGATAGCTACAGCCCAACCGTTATTTTCAGCTTCAGCTTCTGCAGCGGAAGAAATCACTTTAGCGGCTTCAAGGGTCAATATGGGTTTCATAAGCAATTTATTCATAGTCTGTTCCTTCCTAATTTTATTACTTTCTATTTCTGAAATATCTCAGGGTTATTTTTAAATCCATTAGACGTTCCTATGAGAAGAATTCTACAATTCTCATCCAGTATCCTTTTTTCTACTGCCGTCTTTAAAGCACTGAATACTACTGAGGACGATGATTCAAGATATAATCCAAAATGAGCCATTTGTCTGACATCATCGATTACATTATCTTGAGGTATATCAATTGCAAAACCACCGGAATCCCTTATAGCTATATAGGACTGGTAAGTTACGGTACTCCCTCCTATGGAAGCGGTTAAAGAATATTCGCCCGGAAATTCTTTTCTATAGTCTTCCCCTTTCAACACTTTAGAAAGTCTTCTAAATGGCTCCACGCAAACCAACTTTGGTAAGACATCAATATATCCAAGCTTCATCAATTCCTTAAAACCCTCAAATATTCCCCAAAGAAGGTCCCCTCTGGATACAGGCACAAATATATATTCAGGTAGATTGTCTCCAAATTCCTCATATATTTCATAAGCTATGGTCTTATATCCTTGAACTCCAAAGCAATTGCTTCCTACTGCTGGTAAAATATAATTTGTTCCAGGGTACCAATCATATTCTTCAACCATTTTCCTCATATAACCCCATCTACCATTAGTAGCTATATCATCAGCTTCATCAACTATTACTAGCTCTGCGCCTGTTGCTTCAATAGCAGTCTTATAGGCCATATTCACATTTGGTAATGATGTGATTTTACAATTCAAGCCTGAATTTGCAGCATAAGCTGCTAAGGAAATACCTGCATTGCCGCTTGAAGCAGCTACTATACCTTTTTTGCCCAATTCAAGTGCTCGAGCCACTACCAGTGGACTCATTCTGTCTTTGTGAGAACCGGTAGGATTTTGGAACTCATTTTTTATAAATATTTCTTTAACCCCCAAGAGTTCTGCCATTTTCTCAAGCTTCACCACTGGTGTATCACCTTCACCTAAGGTTGGAAATGTTTCGTAAGGAAGTATACTTCCATATTTCTGCATACCTTTTATACTAGAATTCTTGAAAACTGTTTCCTTATACTGAAATGAAATAGCGGCATTTTCCCCTTTTTCTAGGCATTTGGGGCATCCTAAAAAATAATCTCCCACCGGATATTTTTCTCCACATTTAATACAATACATTGATTCAATTTTTTCATTCATCTTATACATAAATAGTCCTCTTTTCTGTATAATAGTTTTATCGAGTTATTTACAACTTCGATTATAAAAGAGGTTTTTCTATTTGTATAACGAATATATTGAATAGCAACTATCGAAAATATTAATTATAGATAAGAGGTGATTTGATGTATGGACTATGATCTTTTAATAACCTTCATTTACTTAGCTAAGTTGAAAAACTTTACTAAAACAGCTGATCAGCTTCATGTGGTTCAGTCTACCATCACCAGCAGAATAAAAAATCTTGAATATAATATAGGGGAAACCCTGTTTATCCGAACAAATAAGAATGTGGAACTGACAAATGCGGGAGAAGCTTTTCTTCCCTACGCTAAACAGTTGCTAAGTATACAAGAATCTGCTATTTTTAGGCTTAAAGCTCTGGAATTATTCAACGATACACTTAATATTGGTGCTGTACACTCTATTTACGATTGCCATGTGCAGGATATGATTCTTAAATATATGCAGCAAAATAAAAAAATTGCAGTAAAAGTTACTATTGAACATAGTGAAGAACTGGTACAAATGCTTCATGAGGATCAGGTAGATATTGCATTTACATATTGGGACATCAAATCTCCTAAATTTATATGTGAGCCTTTCTATAGCGACAAAATCATATTGGTTACTGGTTCACAGAATAGTGCCACTGCATGCGGTATCACAGACAATGAGCTTAGAAATCTACCTTTATTGTGCTCTACAATTATGACTGCCCCATTTCAGGAATGGTTCTACTCAATTTTTCCGAAAAACTATGTATATCCACTGGATATCAATATTAGTAGTAGCATCATTAAATTTTTAAAAGAAGGAATTGGCTTTAGCTTCATGATAGAGTCCGCCGCCAAGAAGTTTCTGGAAGAAGGTTCTCTAGTAGAAGTAAAGCTTCTCGAAAGCACACCACCAAGTATAGAAAGCTATATGTTAGTAAATAGGCAGCGAATTAATTCATCAGCAGTAAGTCAATGGCTAGCAGACTTTATGCCTTCCTCTTTTTCCCGTTATTCATCGCAAGCAAATCAATAATAAGAAGCCCAGAAGCAAGGTAATTCAATGCTTCTGGGTTAAAATGTCAATAAAGTTTAACAAGCGATTTTTATATTATATTCGCTCTTCCATTATAAACAATTCCTCTTGTAACATCCATTGTTACAAATGCTCCTGTTTTTAATATTTCAGTAGCTCCACCAGCTCCACAGATAAGAGGAACTTCACTTGTAATACATTCTATAGCCAAATGAGATGTTAATCCACCCTCTTCTGCTATAACTCCACTAACTCTATCTAATACTGACAGATATTCTCTATCTAAGCTTCTTACAACTAAAATATCGCCTTTTTCTAAAGTTTCATCTGCTTCTTTAGCATTTTTAACTATTCTAGCAGTACCATATCCTGGCTTATTACCTGCACCTCTACCTTGAACTAATATGTCTCCAACTATATGAACTTTAAGCATATTAGTAGTTCCTGAATAGCTTACAGGTATTCCAGCTGCTATTACAACTAGATCGCCTTTCTTAACATATCCAGTTTGCAATGAAATCTCAACAGATTTTTCTATTAATGCGTCTGTTGAGCTAACCTTTTCTGCAAGTATCGGAAACACACCCCAATTTAATGCTAGCTTTCTAGCAACTTTATCACTTGGAGTTACTGCAATTATCGGACACGCTGGTCTGTATTTAGATACAACTTTAGCAGTATGTCCGCTTTGAGTAGCTGTAATAATTGCTGAAGCATTTAATCCTGATGCTGTTGTACATGTAGCTAAACTTATAGCATTAGCTACATTATAAATATGAGTCTCTCTCTTTTTAGTTAACAATTCTTCATAGTTTATTCTAGATTCAGCTTCCATAGCTATTCTTGCCATTGTTCTAGCAGCCTCTACAGGCCACTTTCCATTTGCTGACTCTCCACTTAACATTACAGCATCAGTACCGTCTAAAATAGCATTAGCTACGTCAGAGGCTTCTGCTCTTGTTGGTCTTGGGTTTCTTTCCATTGAATCTAACATTTGTGTAGCTGTTACAACAAATTTACCTGCTTTATTACACTTTTCAATTATCATCTTCTGGATTAATGGAACTCTCTCTATTGGAATCTCTGAACCCATATCTCCTCTTGCGACCATTATTCCATCTGAAAACTTGATTATCTCATCAATGTTGTCAACACCTTCTTGATTTTCTATCTTGGAGATTATTTGTATGTCATGTCCTCCAAATTGTTCTAACAGTTTTCTTACAGCTAAAACGTCTGAAGCCTTTCTTATAAATGATGCTGCTATATAATCTACTCCTACTTCACAACCAAATCTTAAATCATCAACATCTTTTTCTGTAAAGGAAGGTAAGTTTGTTTTTACATTAGGCACATTAGCATTCTTTTTAGTGCTTATCATTCCGCTATTTTTTACTATACAATGAATATTTGTTCCTTCTACTTCTTGTACCTCGAGTCCAATTAAGCCATCTGCCATTAGTATCATGTTGCCTGGTACAACATCTTTATATAGCTCGCGATAACTTAAATTACATTTTGTAGCATCTCCTTCTACGTCTTCTCCGCAAACTATAGTGAATTTTGTTCCTTCAACTAATTCTACTTTTTCTGGAAAGTATCCTGTTCTTATTTCAGGACCCTTAGTATCAAGAATTATACCTATTGGTTTATTGTATTTTTCTCTTAGCTTTTTTACTAAGTTTATTCTTTCTCCATGTTCTGCATGGTCGCCATGAGAAAAATTGTGTCTTGAGCAACTCATTCCTGCTTCAATTAACTTTGATAATATCTCCTCACTATCACTAGCAGGCCCGATTGTAAAAATCATCTTAGTCTTTTGCATAGTTTACTCTCCTTTTTAAATATATTCATAATAAGTGAACCCTCTGAGATTTCAGAGGGTTTACTGTATACTGAATTATGAACCTACCTTATTAGTAAAGCCTAATAGATCCATCTGCAGCATAAAAATATCATTTGCAGTAAGACCGTTCAGACTACCGGACATGAACTGAGCTTCGCCAGCAGAACAAACACCATCTTTTCGAACGTCGCCACCAGCAATAATTGTTGGTACTCCATCACCAGTGTGATCTCTTGCTTCACAAGGTGTAGAGTGATCAGCTGTAAATGTTATATAGCATTTATTAAGGTCAATTTTCTTCAGAATAGTTCCAATAACACTATCCACTTTTTCAATCATATCTTTTTTTGCAATTGGAAGGTTATCATGCCCTCCTAAATCTGTGGCTTTAACATGCATAATAACCCAATTATAGTTCTTTTCATTGAGAAGCTTAATAGCCATATCAGCCTTACCTATTAAATTGGTATCAAAACTTCCAGTAAAACTTTCATCGCTAAAGTAGTCAATTCCTACAAGTTCGGCGATACCTCCAACAGTTTTATCTCCTGCTACACAAGCAGCTTTTATATTATAAAGTTCCTTAATAGATGGTATATATTTTTTTTGACCTGCACCTCTAGTTATTATAGCATTAGCTATATTTAGGCCGACCGCATGACGCTGTTTATTTATAGGGTGGTCCTTTAAAATCTCATAAGAACGATTTGTAAATTCCCATAGGTTTTTTGCTGTTTTTTCTGCTGCACTGCTGCCGTCTAATGGACTTGGAAGAATGAGCCTCTCTCCTTCTTCTGCAGTACCCGGATCAGTGCAGGATATTTTATCACTTAACTCCTTACCTCTAAAAACAATTGCAACTCTATGCTCAGTAAGCTCCTTAACAAATACTTGTGTACCATCGGATAGTACTAAACCATTAATGGCAGATGCTAGTTCTTTCGCTCCCTCACGAATTCTGCCAGCACGTCTA
This sequence comes from Clostridium nitrophenolicum, assembly GCF_055391695.1. Taxonomy (NCBI): domain Bacteria; kingdom Bacillati; phylum Bacillota; class Clostridia; order Eubacteriales; family Clostridiaceae; genus Clostridium; species Clostridium nitrophenolicum. The sequence goes on along the minus strand of NZ_AP042469.1, from coordinate 1,377,354 downwards.
TCAATAACGGTATAATTATCATCAATAGTTGCAAAATTGCCCCTGAAGGCAACATCCCCTGGCATCAAATCCATTCCCGCACTAAAGGCTTCAAGTGGTCCTCTTCCAGAATACACCTTATCGCTATCGTATCCAAATATATGTAGGTGTCCAACATCAGTACCTACTCTTATGCCTGGAGATATTGGATAGACATTTCCACACATGCCTTGAGAAGCAATAAAATCTAAATTTGGAGTTTTGGCATTCTCTAATGGAGTCATATTATTTAATTTTTGGTTAGGACGATCTCCTAAACCATCTAGTATAATAAGTAGTCCCTGCTTTTTTCTCATCTTTCAAGCTCCTATCTACAATTCATAATCTTTTTCTGTTCAGTTATTTCCTTAGCTTGTCTTAGCATATCTTTATTTTTATACATAAAGAATGCAGAAATTAATATAACTGTTCCCCAAAGTATCAAAGGGAAAAAACGCCCTGTTTTATAAATATTAATGGAAAATTTAATATCTTTACCTGCTGATAGTTTTCCAAATTCAAAAGCTCCATACTTAATACCATCTTTTGAGAATATACTGTAAGTTTCCTCTGGATCATATCCTACTATATTAAAAAGTTCATACTCTTTAGGAATACCCATCTCTAAAACATATTTCTTTATTTCAATTGGAGTATTATTCACCATTTTATAAGTAACCATCTTAACATTACCTGGAAAGGTATCTTTTTGTTTTGATGGACTAATTTCATAGGTTTTCTTTTGAGTTTGAGTAATAACAAGCTCAACTTTATCTCCACTTCCCTCAAAATTTGCAATATAGTATTCAAGACTTCCGTTTTTTTCTTTTTTAAATTCGCCTATGAGTTTACCGATTTTTACATTGATATTTGTAATTTGTGCATTTTTATAACAAGGGATAATCAAAACACCCTTACTATCTGTAGTGCCCTTAATTGTGGTAGTAATAACACTATTCTCTTTATTAGGAACAACAACATCCTTGACGTAATCCAATTGCCCTGTGTTACTTGCATAAGCTACTACCGAGAATGAAAGACTTATTATAAAACCAAGCAATATAGTTAATAATTTTTTCATATCCTTTACCTCCTTACACTATTCCGATCATTTTGAACCATGTGAATGATGCAATTAGCATGATTCCCCATTTTGCAAGAAGAACTACTATTCCATAGCTCAGTTGCTCAAGAACTGTAAAATTACCTGTGCTGTAGTATATAAGGTTAACTTTACTATGAGGTGGTAATGTAACACAATCGGAGATCATAAATGAAGCTGGTAGAGCAAGAGCTACTGGATTAACGCCTGCAGCCTTGGCAACTGCTATAATCGCTGGAATAAGTATTATAGTTCTAACAGTTTTACTTGTGAATACTATATGTGAAAAACTAGCTATGAATATAACTACTGCATAAAGAGCGAAGAAGCTCAAACTTTCAACTTTAAGACTTCCAAATATTCTATTTAGTGCCCAGGATGCAACACCTGAAGAATCAAGAGCTAACCCACCAGCGTAAGCGCCACAGCTAAATATCAAGAGATTCCAAGATATTTTAGCTTCCTTCCATTCCAATATACCTATATGAGGCAAAAAGAAAAGAATAGCAGAAACAATAGCAACTATAACAAGGCTAAGCTGAAATCCAAATAATTGAACTTGCAAACTATCGATAGACCAAAGTAGTATTGTAATACCAAATATAATAAGCGCCTTAATTTCGATAGCGTTCATTTTGCCTAGATCTTTATATTCTTTTTCAAGAGCAGTTATCTTTTCTTTAGAAGCCGCTTTATTGTTAGTCTTAAACATTAGTTTACCAACAAAGAATGAAGCAACTAATGTAAGTGCGGTAATTGGTGCAGCTGCGATAAACCATTGCATCCATGAAATATTCGTTCCTGTAAGATCCTTAATGAAACTGATAGCAAGGATCTGTGATGACGTTGCTGTTACAACGGCAGCAGTAGAAAAGTTATTAGCCTGAATTCCTTGAAGAGCCAGTAGTTTACCAAAGTTCCTATCGCTCTTGTTTTCACTGTTTACCTCAAACATTTCAATAATTATCATAACAATTGGTAATAACATAGCCGCTCTTGCAGTGGTAGAAGGAACAACAAAAGAAATTAAAAAGTTAGTAAGCATAAGTACAACAAGTACTGAGTTAGTACTTTTGCCTAACTTGAGAATAAGAAACAACGCAAGCCTTTTGGCAAGTCCACTTTTTTCCATCCCGGAAGCGATTACAAAAGCTGCAATCATTAACCATATAACCTCATACCCAAATACTCCAAGAACTTCCGATTGTGTCCATGCTCCTGTAACTGGTAGAAGGACCAAAACTAAAAGTGATGTTACATAGTTTGGAATACCATTAGAAACCCAAAGTATTAATGCGAATGTGAAAATACCCATAGCCATTTTTCCAGTATAAGTCATACCTAGTGGTGTTTCCATAGTCCAGATAAGAGCTAAGACAATCAATGCAATTGGCATCCCAAAGTAAGACATTTGTAAGTCAAATGGACTTTTATTCTTTTTAACTTTCACAGTTGTACTCATAATTTATATCTCCCTTTTACTAAAATCTAAAATTTTCTCAAAAAGTTAACTATTTGATAGTCTAATAATACTTAACAAACTATAAATTAGCCAATTACATTTAATTATGATAAAAATAAATTTAATTTATTTTTATAAAAAAACCTCATAATCATAAATTATATTTATAGATCCATTTGAAATAACTGCTATAATAGCATTTATTTATACATTTTGTATCAAAAATGCTTTATAATATAATAAAAAATATTTATATATAAAAAGTTAATATTATCGTACTTTAGAATATTGATACTCTAACAAGGAGGAGGAAAAATGGATTTAGAAACCCTTCAGACCTTTTTACTTATAGCAAAAAACAACAGTTTTACAAAGACATCAGAAGAAATGTTCTGTACACAAGCTGCAGTTTCAATGAGAATTCAACGGTTAGAGAGATATCTTGACTGCAATTTATTCAGTCGCAAATCTAAAAAAGCTGAGCTAACTAAAGCCGGTCACCTTTTTTTACCTTATGCTCAACAGATATCGAATACTTTTGTAAATGCAAAAGAACATCTACTACAAGCAAAGTTAATGGAGGAATCTGAGATATCTATTGCATCATCTAACACACCTGGAACATACATATTACCAAACATAATGTTCTTATTTAGACAAAAATATCCTTATATTACAATAGTTAATCATGTACAATATACTAAAAATGTAATTAATGGTGTGTTAAATAAAAGCTACCCCATTGGAATAATTTCACAACCATATTTTTCTGATACCGATGACATATTATGCGAACCTATACTAGAAGATCCGCTGGTTGTGGTTGTAAATAACGAACATCCATGGGCCACGAAAAAAAGAATTTTTATTCATGAAATAAAAAATGAACTTTTTCTAATATCCAACCCAAATACTTCATTAGTATCTTATTTAGAGAAAGTAGGTAATTTTAAGTTTGCTTCAAATAATATATGCGTAGTTGGAAGTATTGAAGCAATAAAACAGAGCATATATAGTAATTTAGGAATATCGGTAATATCAGAAAGTGCTGTAAAACAAGAACTTAAACTAGGGTTGCTCAGTAAAGTTGAAATAGTTGATGAAATTAAGCTAATGCGTCACATATACTATATAAAACGCAAAGATGAAAAGTTATCACTTTCTACGGAACTGTTTTTGAAATTTGCAAAAGAATTTATAACTTTAAAAAATAAAGATCTTGAAAAATAATAGCTAAACATTGAACTTTATAGTTCCTACAATAAAATATTTTAAATTGGAGGTAGATTTATGAAGGTAAATATAAGACAAGCAGTAGATGATGATGAAGATATTTTTGTGGATTTTGCAGTTAAACTAAGTAAATTCAATCGAAATAATCATAATAGCAAATGTAAATACGATAACTATGAATTTATAATTGATTCAATAAGAAGAAAAGCACAAGAAACATTTACTAATAGAAATGAAGATATCTTAATCCTCATAGCAGAATTAGAAGGTAATCCAATAGGATATGCTTTAGGAAGGATATTCGAAGAAGATGAAACAGCAGATAATGGAACAGGCAGAATGGGCCTATTTGATGAACTATTTGTAGATGATACAGCAAGAGGGCTTGGATTAGGACAAAAATTATTAGATGAAACAATAAATTGGATGAAAGAAAATAAAATTAATAGAATTAAATTACATGCTTATTCTTGGAATAATAATGCTAAAAAATTGTATGAAAGAAATGGCTTTAGAGAATATGCAGTATCTTATGAAACATTTATTTAATTCTTTCATATTCTTAAAATGTACTTAAAAGAAGTTCAAATGTCTCTCCTTAAAAGTATTGTAATATGAGCACTATTCTAAAACATAGCTATAAAAAAGTGCATACAAGATCATTTCTTGCGTGCACTTTTTATAGTATTAACTTGGAGGGCTTTTTTATTATATCCATAATTAAGATTTTTAAATCTTAATATAATTTATGTTTATATTTTTTTACTAAAAGCAAAAACCACCAATTAGTTAAATGACACTAATTGGTGGTTAAGCAGATCCTAACTCATCAGAAAAATTATTTGGTTCTATTTGAATTTCTATCACCTATTCTTTTTAAACTTCCCGGCTAAATGACACATGTTAAAGATTTTAAACCTTTTTAATATCAACTAATTAACTTTAACAATCTTAATACAGACATACCGTTTATTTGCACTAACTATATTCTACACATTAACACTTTTTAGGCGCTTGCACCATAAGTTAAATAAAACTTACTATACGCTGCTGCCACTGTAAGCCTCATACTATAGAGATATACCTTAGCCAAATTCCCAGACTCCGACGGACAGACAGACAGACATTTTAAACAATTTACTTAAACACTTACTAAATACCTGGTTTACTACTTCTTTTAATGAGTTAGAATCTACTAGAAGAAGCTTTAACTTTCTTCTTGAATATATTATATCATTTATTTTTTCAAAATTCAACATATTATCTGAAAATTCTTATTAGTAATTATTTTCTAACGTAGTACCTTTTTCCATGAAACTAAATTCGGTAAAAACTTAAATCCCTTATTAAATAATACCTTCAATATACCTGAGTATAGGATAGTAAAAACTAGTCCCTTAATTATTGATTCGTACCCAAATGCTAATAATCCGAAAAGTAATATTATGATATTTATAGCTCTCAATGCTGAAGCTATATTTATCTTAGGATTTCTCTTATTAATTATCAAGGCTATAACATCAAAGCCTGCTGTAGATGCATTTGAAGATACACATAAATAATATCCTATTGCCACTAAAACAGCCGAAATAATTATTGCTAATACTATATTTATATTAATTGTAAATTTTAATGAATAAAACAAATAAAAAAATGACATGTAACATATGCTGCTAAATATAGTTTTAATAAAATATTCTTTCCCTAAGAATATAAGACAACTAACCGCTAGTGCAATTGTAAGTATATTAGCTACTGTTGTCACATTTGTTCCCATTAAAGAGTGCACTATTAAAGCAGAACTTGTTACCCCTCCATTTATTATCTCTCTTGGCACAGTAAAAAAAGCATAAGAAAATGTTATTAATATATTGCCTAAAATTATTTTTACTATGTCTCTCACAGTATATACCTTCTTTACAAGTTATTTCATCTATCTCTATTCTATCATACTTTACACTTAAAGTTATATATAAAAAATACATGCAGGACCAATGTCCCGCATGTATTCTTTAAGAATCCTTTATAGCATTAGATAGGTTGTTTATGCTGACAGTCAACACTTCAAGCTTTGCCTCTAGCCTCACAAGCAAATACACAGAGACAGCTATGGGAAAGCCTATATTTCCTATCATATTCAATAAATCATTACTCAGTGTCCTCACCTTCTCAATACAATAACTTATATAGGTAAACTAACTAGAAACCCTATAAGTCTATTTCACAGATAATTCAGTAGAGTTTTTATCTGTAAGCTCTGCTGAATCCTTAAACTTTAGGTCTCCCCCAGTAGATGCAAATATGTTTTTAGCGATTATTACATCCATAGCAGCGCTTACTTCTGCAGCAGCTATGTCCTCCTTTACATTGTTAACCCTTACAGCAGTTTTTTTACCTTCCTCATTTAAAAAATTCATAACTAATATTTTACTCATCTATCTTCCTCCTTACGCATTCATTATTGAACTTTGCTCTTCTCTTATAACTTCATCCAGCGTTTTACCTAGAAGCTTTTGAATCTCCAAAGCTACATCATAGACATCTTGCTCGGAGGCTGTAGTCTTCACCTTTGAAAACCTCTGTTTTTTGATCAATTCTTTTCCTTTTTCATCTACACCGTCCTTATATTTTAGTACTAGTGCAGTCTGCAATTTTGTTGATGTTGCAGCCATATTTATCAACTCCCTTCACCTAATATATATACAGTTACTATAGGTGTAGGCAGAGTTTTTAAGAATAAAATTATTATTTAGGCTATTTTTTAAATCAACGCTAAAATTTAATATATACTTGCGAATCTACTATCATTAAATCCATATATAAGTCTGAAGGTCCTATTATGGCAAGACCGAAGTTATTAATGTTATAATATAACATATATATTCTACAATTTAGTATAGACTTGTAGTTTATTGTTCAGTATTAAGTTTACAAAATGGAGGTATTGTAGTGGAAAAAATATTGCAGTCCGAAAGATTATTTTTAAAGCCTTTATCCTTCAGCGAACTATTACATATTGATAATAATGAGCTTGATAATGTTGAAACATCTATTGAATCGGAAGCAATATTTGACTTTGTTAAATTAGCAATATCAAAGAAAATAGAGAAAATGCAAAAGGTTTGTGAAGATACTCATGAGTGGTATACCTACTGGCTAATTATTGATAAGGCCAATGGAAAAGGAATAGGTTTTATTGGATTTAAAGGAATACCAGATGAAAATGGTTATTCAGAAGTTGGATACAGTATTTCATCTAACTACAGAAAAAAAAGACTTATGACTGAGGCTTTAGAAACATTAGTGAAGTGGGCTTATGGATTTCAAGATTCTAAAGGTATAGTTGCTAAAGTTCTCAAAACAAATATTGGCTCTCATAAGGTATTAAATAATTGTAATTTTAAGTTAGTTTGTTCTACTGATCAAGAATATAAGTATATTCTTAAATTTAGATAAGATAATCCAATAAATTAATAAATATCATTCTTAAAATAATAACTAAAGAAAGCCAAATGGCTTTCCCTAGTTATTATTTATATTATCAATGCTATTCTAAAATATAGCCATTATGAAAATCATCTAACGGGGCCTATCTTAAAAGAACTTTGTCTATTATTCCGTAGTTCTTAGCTTCATCTGCAGACATGTAAAAGTCTCTTTCCATATCTCTTTCTATTATTTCAATTGGCTGACCTGTTCTTTCACTATATATTTTATTCAACTTGCGCTTAGTTCTAAGAAGCCACTCCGTATGAATCTTTATATCTGTAGCCTGCCCTTGAAAACCTCCATAAACTGATGGTTGATGTATTAAAATTTCGCTATTAGGAAGAGCATACCTCTTTCCATTAGCACCTGCCGCCAGCAAAAATGAACCCATACTTCCAGCCATGCCGATACATATTGTGGATACATCCGGTTTTATATATTGCATTGTATCATATATTGCCATTCCAGCAGTAATGGAACCTCCCGGACTATTTATATAAAAACTAATATCCATCTCAGGACCTACCGATTCAAGAAAAAGCATCTGTGCCACAATAACACTTGCACTCTCATTAGTCACTTCACCATTTAACATAATTATTCTATCTTTAAGTAACCTTGAGTAGATGTCATATGAACGTTCCCCCAAATTTGACTGTTCAACAACTACCGGTACATAACTCATTAAAATCACTCCTTAAAGTTTTATTTTACATAGATATTAGGCAGCCATAGAAGGCTGAGTCACATTTATTCTGTTTCTTCTAAATTGTCTTGGAGGCATCCCATAAAGTTTCTTAAAAGCCTTTGTAAAGGCTTCCTGAGAGCTAAATTGATATTTTAATGCTATATCCACAATTTTATCTTCTGTGTAGAGCAGCTCATTGGCTGCTTCCATAAGTCTTCTCTTTCTTATATACTCAGCTACAGGTTCACCAACGATAGCATGAAAAACCTTGTGAAAATAGTACTTCGATAGAAACACCTTATCTGCAAGTTCTTTAAGCTCTATTTTTTTATCTAGATTATGTTCGATGTATTCAATAGATTTCTTAATACAAGCATCATAATTCATTTTAGTATACCTACCTCATTTAGTTTTTTTCTATATTATATCTTAGCCTTCTATGTAAATCCTGTCTTTTTTTGCTCATCTATATATAGAGATTTTTATAAAAATTTACTAAATACGTTAATTATTTTCCTAATTTATGTTATATTAGAAATGGGTTTTGTGCTAATACAGAAAAAAGTTAAGGAGCACTAAATTTAATAAGCTAGTATATTGCTAAAGTATCACATTATATAAGGAGGGAAAGCACTAATGAAAAACAAAATAATATTGACACTTGCCACTATGTTCTTTGTCGTATTCTTAGTATCAGGTACGGCTCTTTCTTATGTACTAAGCTTGTTGCTAAAAGGCACTGCTACTAATGGAATGTTATCTATATTTAATCCTAGTATTATATTAGCCATTATAGGAACTGCTGTGGTTTGCACTGTTATAGCAGTAATAATGCTATCAATATACATTAATAATATGTTTATAAATATTGATGTATTTAAAGAAAAACTTACACGTATAGCAGATGGACAACTTTCAATTAGAGTAAAGGAAGAAGGAGTTCTAAAGGCAATTGCTGTAGATATTAACAAAGTTATAAATAATACAAAAAGAGTATTGTGTGAAGTTGGTGAGGTATCTGACAAAAATAGAGGTCTTGCATTAACAATTAAGGACAACTCAGAAAGCACAGAGAGAGCTTCAAATGAAATAGCAAATTCAGTTCAGTCCATTGCAGAAGGAACAAATCAGCAATCACATGCTGCTGTTTTATCAGACGAAAATGTGAAAAAAATGGCTGAAAATAACAATATAATTATGGAACAAACAGAAAAGACTAAAGTTGTTGCAGGTGAAATGATAGAAATTGTAAAAGCAAATGGTGAACTCTTCGGCAGTCTAATCAGTAACATAAAAAATACTGGCGATATGACAACGAAACTTGCAACAAACGTTTATCAACTTCAAATAGAAGCAGATAAAATTAAAAACATTACTAATGTTGTAACTGAAATTAGTGAGAGAACTAACTTACTCGCTCTTAATGCAGCAATTGAAGCAGCTCGTGCAGGTGAACAGGGAAAGGGCTTCTCAGTTGTAGCGGATGAAGTTAGAAAGCTTGCAGAACAATCTTCTGACTCCGCTGGCGAAATAAAAAAATTAATCGAAAATATTACATCAACAATTGAAAATATTACATCAGAAACAAACAACCAAGTAAAAGAAATAGAAAAAGATATAAAATTTGCAGATGAATCAAAAAAATCCTTTTCTAAAATTGTAGAATCAACACAATCTACCTTTGATGCAATAAAGCAAATTAATGAACTGTCAGTAAACTCTATGGAAATAACCTCCACTGTAACTAAACTAGTTGAAGAAATAGCTTGCTCAACACAGGAAGCTGGAGCGTTTACTGAGGAAGTTTCTGCTGCTTGTGAAGAACAGCTTGGTTCAATGCAGGAAATGAACAGACTTGTTGAAAAAATGAATACTACAGCTGACGATATTGATAAAACATTAAACTCCTTTATTAAAAATATTAGTGTTGGTGAAAAAGAAAAAGTTTTAATAAATGAAGGATTAAAAATACTTAAAGATTTGAATCAAGATATAAATAGACAAAATATAAGTATTGAAAGTGCTTCAAATTTCTTTAGAGAAAAGGCTAAAACCTATCCACAATTTGAACTAGTATCAATTATTAATAAAGAAGGCATAATGATCTCTGCAAGTGTTGACACTAATATAGGTAATGATTTTACGTATAGACCTTATTTTAAAATAGCTTTAGAGGGAAAAGAATATCATACTGAACCTTATATTTCTAATACAACTTTTAATTATTGCATTACAATTTCTCAACCTTTCAAAAATTCAAGTGGAAGCATAATTGGAGTAATTATGGCAGATATTTGTATAGAAAATTAATGTTCTTTTATTGACTTTATAACTATTCTATATTAAATTGAACTTATAATATTATAAATAATTGTTTAGTAATAGATTAAGCATATTAAGTAATATTTGTGATTATTGCTTAATATGCTTTTTATTTTCTGAACCCAGAAAAAGAGGGTGAGCTTATGTTAGAATTAATACCTGAAGGCATTAAACCAAAAGTAAATATTAACGGCAAAATTAAACCACATTTCTATATAATCAATTTTGCTGCAGATGAAGAGTCTTTATGTAAAATGGAAATGAAGTGCCTTTTTAATAAGGTTCCAAAACAAAAACACTTCTTCTCCTATCATTATATTGATCCATCTAGAAGTCCCTTTATAAAACAATGTATCTCTATAATGTATACTGGCAGCAGTCTAGAGGATATAATTAACCAGCTAGTTATAGATAAAGTTTCTCTTGAAAAATTTAAAGTTTCTTATATAAATTATGGTGATGAAACCTTAAGCCATAAAGAACGTCGTAAAATTGAATATGAAATTGGACAAAACATAAATGGTGAAGCTGAATTAAAGAACCCAGAGCTGCTTTTAGGTGTAACAAAGGTTAATGAGAAATGGATATTAGGTGAATATAAAAGAAATGAACCGGAATGGATAATTCATAATAGAAAGCCCTATTCATACTCTAATGCAATTACTTCAAGAGCTGCAAGGGCACTAGTAAATATTGCTGTATGTAACGATTTAAAGTGTACAGTAGTAGATCCCTGCTGTGGCATTGGAACAGTTGTTATGGAAGCTCTTTCACTTGGAATTAATATTAAAGGCTTTGAATTAAATCCTTTAATTGCTGAAAATGCAAAAACAAATCTTAAATATTTCGACTACAAAGATGTAATTGCCAATGGTAATATGCATGATATAGAAGAAAAGTTCCAGGTATCAATTATAGATCTTCCTTATGGTCTCTTTTCTCCCACTACACTTAAAGAGCAAGTAGATATTATGAAAACTGCTCGCAAAATATCCGATAAGATGATTATTATTACATTTGAAAATATGGATAAGCATATTCTATCATCTGGTTTTAATATTGTTGATAGATGTCATATTTCTAAAGGTAAGTTTAAAAGATATATATCTATATGTGAGTAACTTTTAAAGGAAATATATAGTCAGATATTTAGCATATAAATCAAAGCCTATATCATGCTTTACATAGTAATTGAAGATATAGGCTAATCTTTTTTGTTGCTGCTGATAACTTGCTGAGAGTATTAATTTTAACTTTTAATTCGTAAAATAAGAAGATTATATGCTTCCTTTCTTAAAGCCTTATGGCAATTTGCTAAGTTCGGAGTTTATGCTTAGCCATCTGTTTTCCTAAAAAATCAAAAAATCGACCTGCCAGCTTTTTAATAACCCCTAATGAAACGTCATAATAATAATCAGACTCAAACCAACCTTTTTCTTTAAAATAGCGATAATCTCGGAATTTTTCATCCAGAATTACACTTATATTTGTACGGCTCATTCGAAATATCATCAGCTTGAAAAAAGAAGGAGTTAGTGGCGTGGTACGCATAAGTTCCTTGTAAAATCTTGCGGAGGCCTTATTGAGCTCTTGCGTTATTTTTTTCTGTTCAATTGCTGTTCTAGGCTCTAATGCCGTCAAACAACATCCTTTTGCCACGTGAAATCCCAAGTTCTCTCCTACGGTTTCTAGGTATTTTACAATAGCAGCTCCTCCGTATATTCCTTGGAAAACAATAGCCATGAAGGCCTTGCTAAAAAAACGTGGTCGGTGGAAAATAAAGGATACCCGATCTAAAAAGTTCTTCATAATCGCCGTTACATTAAATGCGTAATTAGGAGTGGCAAAAATTATTCCATCTGAATTATTTATTTTCTCAATTAGTAAATCTCGATCATCTTTCAATGGACAGTATTCCTCTCCTTTGTTAAAGCATAACTTACAACCTTTGCAATTTCCAAGGTTATAGTCATTTAGAAAAACATACTCAAAATTAATTTCCACCTGTGCCTTGAAGTTTGTGACAAATTCTTCAACAGCTTGATAAGTTGCCTGCTTTCCCGGACTCCCGATAAAAATGGTAACCTTTTTCATTTTTGACCTCTCTAAATATAAATTCTTTTCATTAAATTTTACTATTTTGACTTAACTAATGTTAATTATATCACTGAATTTCAACATGTATTACCACTTTTGTAACAAATATGAATATTTCTTTTTTAACATCCCATTATTTATTTTTCAAAGAACAATGTTCGCATTTTTTCATATTAAGCATCAATCTAATAAATGGTAAGGTAAAACAAAAAAGCATTTCTGCTCTTGATATTTCGTATAATATTTGAAGTGCGACGTAAAAACACCGTAAAATTCAAGCTTGAATAATACAGTGTTTAGGTAAATTGTTCATTTTTTCAGTTGTTACGCTAAATAAGAGTATTGCGTATTCAGTTATTCAAAATTCCTATATTTCTTTTCTAGCCCTTTCCATCCTAAATACCCCATTAATGTCCCGACTAAAGGTGATACGATACCAAATATAATAACTTTGTCTTTAAATGTTTCATTGTATACAAAACCGAATGAATACCTATGGTCTATAAAAGGAACTATAAACACCCATGTAAGAAAAAACACTATCCCATAACATACTGCCCCTCTTTTAATTATATGAGAAAACATTCCTTTACTTTTTATCCTTTTCCATCTTTCTAATTGTTTTTGTTCTTTATTCATAAATAAATCCCCCATTTAACTTTATTATAAGAAAGGTTCGTTATAAATTACTATTTTGACTTTATTAATAGTAATTATATCATAACCTTTACAAATAAAAGCCAATGATATTCCTAATAAATACAAATCACTTACTTCTTTACACTGCATTATTCAATTTTCAAAGGCCATCGTTCGTATTTTCATATTCAATAGTTACGTTGCATAATTTTCATATCACGAAGTAAAAACACCCTAAAATTCAGTTTGAATAATACGGTGTTCTAGCAAATTGTTTATCCAGTTGTTGCGTTAAATAAGAATAGTGCAAACTTATTAGAATAACATAAGTATTCTCGAAATACTCCAAATTACATTATATGTAAATCATATAAATAAGCTCTCATATCGTCTTGATTATAATACTCTATATAACATTCAAGAGTTAAATCACTTTTTTCACCATTTATCCAAAAATCAAAAGTTACATTAAACTCCTTTAAAGCATTTTTCGGTGTATCAATTTCTATAATTTCAATACTATTAAATTCGTCTATTGAGGGCATAGTAACTGTACCTTCTTCTTCCCAAAACTCCCAGTATTCATGAAGGGCTCTAATAAAATCTTCAATTTCTCTATCATCAGATAAATATCTTTTTTTTAATGTTTCATAGCCTTTAAATACAAATAATTTATAAATATTTATGATTTCCTGCTTAATTGTATCTTTCAATTCCATAACATTTTCACTCCTACTGCATTTCAATTTAAGTTATTGTTAGTTACTTACAAAATAAGGGGTTTAACACCGAAAATAGAATTGATTTCAGTGTTAAACCCTATTTTTACATCAATTATCGAAAGCCTTAATATAAATTTTTTATAGATTTTAATTTTTAAAACAGCATCTTTTTAAATATTATATAGTTCTATATTACAAACCACTAATAGTATTAAATGTAGTTATTTAGTAGGTGTTATAAACATCTGAACCCAATATGGAGTTCCGTTTTTATCTTTAGCAACTCCAACTCCAATTTCTGTAAAGTTAGAATTTAATATATTTGCTCTATGACCTGAAGAATTCATCCATCCATTCATTACTTCAGCAGGAGTTTTCTGACCGTATGCAATATTTTCACCTGCTGCTGTATAGTTGATACCAAATTTTTTCATCATATCAAAAGGTGAACCATAAGTAGGTGAAGTATGGCTGAAATAGTTTTTATCAATCATATCTTGAGCTTTAACTGTTGCTACTTTAGATAATTCAGCATTAACCTTAAGTGGAGCTAGTCCATTTTTACTTCTCTCTACATTAACTAGTCTGATTACTTCACTTGCTTCCTGACTTACAGTAGAAGCTTGTTCATTATTTTGTGTTGGTTGCGTAGGTGTAGTATTTGGTTTTGTGCTAGTTGTAGGCTGGGTAGCCTTTGTCGACGAATTAGTAGTAGTTGTAGTTGGCTTTTCTGAAGTAATAACTGTCCAGTTTTTAAATTGAGGATATTTATTTAAAATGTCTTTCAACCAAATTTGTTGAGTTACTGAAGTAGTACAAGTAGTTTCAGCTGCTTTTACTATAGTAGGCATAGTAGTTGGTATACTTCCTGCGATAACTAGTGCTGCAATTATTGATTTAACACTTTTGTTCATAAAGTAAAACCTCCTAAAATTTTTTGTTTACCAAGAAATTATATTAAAGTCCTTTGAGAAAAACACTTAATATAATTTCATGTTCAGTTTTTTACTATATTTAAAAAACTTATTTTAGAGTATAAATAATAAATATGAACATAATGCCTCTATTTTGTAAATGAACTAAAAACATTCAAAAAAATTTCCAGAAAATTGTGGTAATCCAGTTTTATATTTCCATATAAATCAAATTAATTATTCTTATTTTAATATATTTAAAATAAAAAAGTATATATATTTATTTCGTATAATCTTTGAAATGCGGCGTAAAAAAACCGTAAAATTCAGTTATGAATAATACGGCATTTTATAAATCGTTCTGTCTTTTTATATATGCACTGTTGGTTCAAGTATTGTCAATGTATTGTTATAAGTGTTAAGGTTAGCTTGAGCACCTATAGGTATAGCCATCTTGTATATGCCATGTCCTGATGCTAAATTTGTCATAAGAGGTTTATTCAATGGCATAATAACTTCATTAATTAAATCTTCATATGACTTACCATATGCAGGCTCACAATTCGTACATTCACCCATAATGATACCTGCACAATCCCTAAATTTACCTGCTAATATTAGATGGTTTATATGCCTGTAGACTGCATTAATAGGTTCATGAACTTCTTCGATTAAGAGTATCTTTCCTCTGGTATCAACTTCAAATGGGGTGCCAAGGTTATCTACAAAGGATGTAAGGTTACCTCCTACTATATCCCCCGTTACATTTCCAGGAACCCTGCTTATTAGAGACATTCCAGGAGGATTTTCAAGTATCCTTGGTGAGGTAAGTGTAGATGTAGCAGTGAAAAACTGATTCATGTTGTATGCAGGAGTAGTCGGCTTAAAGTCTATTAAAAGAAGACTATGAAAAGTAATTAAGTTAGCCCATATATACAAAACATTTAATAAAATTGTTATATCACTGTACCCTGTGAAAATTTTAGGATTCTGTGCAATGACAGAGTAATCAAGATATGGTAAAATACCTGCAACACCTACTCCACCCCTTGAGGGTATAATAGCCTTCACATCAGGGTTTTTAAACATTTCCATCAAATCAGAGGCCCTCTGTTCTTCTGTAGCTGCAACATATCCAATAGAAGAATATACGTATTTTCCTAAAACTACATTAAAGCCCATATTCTTAAGAGTCTGTATACCAGTATTAATGGCATCCGCAGATAATGGACTCCCTAAAGTAACTATTCCGATTGTATCTCCTGCACGTAAAATTTGTGGTCTCGTTGCCATACTCATTCACCTTCTAAATAACTTAATAATATATAATCTTACAATTCCGTAAAAACTACTCCTTGTCGCTATTTATATCTATCATCCCCCCCACGGACAGGAAGTTTAGACTTGCGGAATTACTAAAACCTCGTTTCATTATTACTAGGATATTATATGAAGTTACTCATTATTACTTATATCCTTTGTATAAGAATATAAATTTTTCTATGCAAAGAACATCATTCGTACTTTTTGTTTCAAAAGTTTCGTAGCCTTTTTATCATATTAGGTATTAATCTGACGAAGGTTATGCAAAAACAAAAGAGCATTTTTGCTCTTGATCTCACACATAATCTTTGTATTGAGACGTAAAAACACCGTAAAATTCAAATTTGAATAATACAGTGTTTTTATAAATCGTTCGCCTTTTCAATTATTTCGTTAAATAAGAAACAAAAAAATAAATTCTTAAATACTTAGAAATTTATCTTTTTGTTTCTTATTCCTACATTTAAAACAAGTGCTATAGCCGTAAAGTTAGAGAGTATAGAACTTCCACCATAACTTACAAATGGAAGTGTAACTCCCGATATCGGTGCGATCCCCATGGTCATACCAATATTTTGATATACAGAAAACATTAAAGTGGCACTTATGCCAACACAAATTATTGTACCTGAAATATCCTTAGAGTTCTTTGCTATTTTAATAATCCTAAGTTCAACTATACCATATGCAATTAGTAATACTATAGTTCCTAAAAGACCCCATTCATTTGCAATAACAGCAAATATAAAATCAGTGTGAGATTCAGGAATAAAGTTCCCTTGTATATAAGCACTTTTGCCAAATCCCTCGCCTAATATACCACCACTACCTATAGCAATTTTTGATTGTTTTAGTTGAAAGTTTGAATCGTTTAAATCAGAGTCTTGACTAATAAAAGATGTTATCCTTTGTTTTTGATATTCTTTAATTAAACCTAAATTCCATGCTATTGTTACGCTGATAAACAATACTAATAATCCTGAAAGCATTATCTTAAGATTTAATTTGGAAATAAATAAGATTGCTAGAACTGCAACAAAAATCAATAGTACTAGACCCATATCTGGTGCAATAGCAATCAATATGGTTGGTACTATAGTATATAAGAATAAAACACACAAATTTTTAAAGTTGTTTATTTGACCATTCATTTCTTGTACTTTCTTAGCAAGAACTAATGTTATTATAAGTTTAGCAAATTCACCAGGTTCGATTGCGATACTGCCAAGTTTTATCCATACTTTAGCACCATTAATTGGTGAGGTAAACAAGTATGTGTATATTAATAGTACTATATTAAATAAATATAAATACTCAATATAAGCAAGAATTCTTTGATAATCAATAGTTAAAATTATATATGAAACACAAATACTAATTAATATCCACATTATCTGGCGGTCAAGAAAATAATAGCTAGAGGTTTTCTTAGTAGCACTATAAATATTAATTGCTCCAAATAATGAAATTACTATTATTGCTAATACAAGAATAAAATCCACTCTCCTAAGCAGCTTCAAATCTATTTTTAATTTTTTTAAGATTGACATAGTTTTCCCACCTTGTCCAATTTTTATATGACTATTAGTATTATGAAAGATAGTAGACTATTATTTAGTTAAAGTAAAATTATCAAATATGCCTATAGAAAGAATCTAGCACAATACACCGAATACCATTATAACATAATAATGTTATATTAGTACAAAATTTGTTTTATTGTAATAATGTGCAGAATGGTTCTAATTTATTACGTCAGTATGAGTGAATCTATCCCAACAGGCAAAGTATAAGTTATACTATGCTAAATAGTTACGTCACATAATCTTCATATTAAGACTTAATCTAATAAATTATAAGATAAAAATAAAAGAGCATTTCTGCTCTTGATATTAAATATAATCTTTGTATTGCGACGTAAAAACACCGTAAAATTCATTGAATAATACGATGTTTAAATTAATTATCCGCTTTTAATATTTTTATTAAGACACTCTACATTGCAAAAACTTTACTCTTCAATAAATTTCACCAGTTCTTTGTTAAATTTGTCACGCTGGTCATAGAACGACGCATGACCGCTGTATTTAAATGGTATAATTTTTGAATGTTTAATAATTTTGTTTTGTATTTCACCAAGCTCAAATGGAACAACCTTATCATGAATACCATGGATAATTAAAGTTGGAACATTTATTGTTTCTAGATCAAAAAATAGCACTTCATTTATCCAAGTATTTGCAATGGCCGAAGTTGCCCAGCCGGCTGCCTGCAATCCCAATTGGAAGAACCAATCTGAGAATGGTTCAGTTATATGCTGAAAGAAAAATGTGTCGCCGAAATCCCTCAGCATTTTAGGACGATCAGTATATGTTCCGTGAATAATTTTGATTACATCTTCTTTTTCTAAACCATATGGGAAATTTGGACGCTTGATAAGACTAGGAGCTGCTGCATCAATAAGAACAAGTTTAGATACTCCGTGGCCTTTATGGCGGGCCATGTATCGAATAGCCATGGCTCCTCCAGTTGAATGCCCTGCGAGTGTAAAATCATGTAATTTAAGTGCTTCAACCACACACCGAACATCATCTGACAATCTATCGTAGTCGTAGCCAGTCCAAGGCTTATCTGAATTGCCGAATCCTCTTGTATCTATTCCGACGCACCTATATCCCATCTTCGGAAGCTGATCAAATTGATATTCAAACAGCTTATGGCTTCCAGGCCAACCGTGTAAAAACAAGATTGTCTTATTGCCCTCAGGGTTAAGATCCTCTACATAAATTTTTACATTAGGTTCTACTTTAATATAGTAACCCATTGATAACCTCCAACAATTAAATAGCTATATAAATAGGTTATTCACTAGAACAATAATTTGTGAATGATTGAGCCGACTCTTAAATACCGTATTCTTCAGTTTTCAAAGAACATTGTTCGTGTTTTAAAATCAATAATTAGTTCGCAATATTTTCATGCTTTGACATAAAAATAATTACATACATTGAAAACAAAAATTTTATTTTTTCTAATTATCTTTTGATATTTGTCCATCTTCCATCATTCTCAATATTCTTTTTATCCTAATTATACATTGTATAATTCCAAGTATAACTAGGGAATTTATATATGAGGAGTGTGATGAGTTGATATGACCAAAAAGCGCAATTATGTAATCTTTCTTACTTTATTAATAGTTGTTAGCTTCATCTTTGGCTGTTCTAGCAAAATTAGAAATATTAACAAAAGGGAAATAAGAAATCTTTCAAAGGTTTCAGCTATGGATCTGAAACAAGTTGAGCCAAATGAAAATGTGCCGCAACAGAAAAATACAGAAGAGAAAAAACCAGAACAAAACAATACTCCACCAAATAATGTGAACCAAAACAAAACAGATCCTAAAAAACAAAACTTAGTTGAGAAGATCGACGAGAATGAATTAAAATCGGAAGTTGGAAGAATATATAATGAGAGATCAGCAGCTCTTGCCTCCGGTGATGTATCATCTTTAAACACACTTTTTGATACTTCACAAAAATATGGTAAATGGGCATTAGAGCATGAGGTTAAACGTATAAAATATCTTAATGATTGGTCAAAGGAAAGAAATATAACTTTTAATAAAATAGAATCCACAGTGAGAGTAAAGAAAATTTATCCTAAAGGTAATATAGTAAAATTAGCTTTAGAAGAATCCTATAGATTTGATTATGTTTATAATAACGAGGAGAACTCTCCTATTAATTCTTTTGGAGTTGGAATAAGGCATACTACAAGCCTAGTTAAAAGGAATGAGAAATGGGTTATTTTCAATGACTGGTACACTGACTGCTTTGAGGATGCCTTACGTAGCTATTCTAGCAGTGCTGCCAAATTTCCAACAATTTTAAATCCTGTTCATAATATAAATAAAAGTTATCAAGAAGTAATTTATAGGAAACCTATTTATGACAGAGAAAAGGCTGTTGCTTATGCTGATAAATACTGTGGCGCTGCTTGGGGAAGTGGTAATAATTTTAAATATAACAAGAAATATAATGATTATAATGGTATAGGTGGAGATTGTACCAATTATGTATCCCAAGTACTAGGAGATAAAGAAGGTGGCGGTATGCGCATTGGTGGTGCTTGGGTGCCTAGTAGTAACGCTTGGGCTAATGCTGATGGGTTGAAGAATTTCTTAGTAAACAGTGGAAGAGGAAGTGTAATTAGTGTTGGTACATTTAAAGAGTTGACTAAATCTTCAGAAAAACTCCCTAATGGAGCAGTTGGAAAATTGCAGCTTGGAGACGTGATTGCTTATGAAAAAGGCAGGGGAAACATAGACCACTTTGCAGTAATAACAGGCTTTGATTCTCATGGATATCCACTTGTGAATTCTCATACTACAGATAGGTATCATGTACCTTGGGATTTAGGATGGGGTGACGCTAAAATAAGGTTTTTTCTTATACACATAAACGGATAAGTCATTTCTTTGAATATATTATCTGTTTTAAACAATATTAGAAAGAGACGACATAAATTAAGGAGCATTCCCTTAAATTATGTCGTTCTTTTAGAAGATTGTGAACTAAAGTTAGCGCACATGATTCTTGGTCAAAGCAGATAATTATTCTCTTCATTTGCCAGTTCAAGCGTTCTAATTTCAAAAGTTTTGCATCCTGATGCAATGAAGGGATCGGATTCTGCAATCTTTGTTGCTTCTGTAATACTTTCTGCAAAAATTATAACCATTCCTCCTGGATAATCTGTAAATGGTCCGCAAAGCACAAGTTTACCCTGTGCCTTTAACTCTTTTAAATATTCTACATGACTCTTAATGATATCAGCATTTATCGGCTTCTGATTGCTCATTAAATAAACATATGTCACTTATTTTCCCTCCTAACTAAGATAAAAACAAACTTCATTACTGACAATTTTTGTTCTTTTCTCCTGAAGCTATTGCCCTAGTTATCTTCCAGAGCCTAGATCTCCTTTACTGATAAACCTTTTTTCATATTTATCAAGAACAAAGTTTAGGCAATCTTTCAAATTAGTATCAGTTTCATTTGCTATGCAAATAAGAGAGAATAACACATCTCCAATTTCACTGTTCCATTCTTCAGTTTTCTCAAATTGTTTACTGCCATAGTTAGTTCCTTTTAAAACCTCCTTTGACAGTTCTCCTACTTCTGATGTTAAGTCAATCATTCTAACGTTAACACTTGAATTCATGTTCTTATCTTTAGTGAATTTATTTACTATATTTTGAATTTCTGATAAATTCATTTTTATCCTCCATTATATTCATTTTTTAGAATTGACATTATAATTATTGATTCATAATTTTCATTATATAAAATACATTCTCTTAAGATACCTTCTTCAATAAACCCTTCAGATTTATAAAGTTTTTGTGCTCCATGATTTTTATATCTAACGTCAAGCCAAAGCCTGTGTGCATTCAACTGCTCAAAAGCTATTTTTTTAACTAATTTTAAAGTTTCTCTTCCAAAACCCTTACCTTTGTCCGATATCACAACTCTCTTAAATTCAATATTTCGATGTGTGTTTGTAAGGCCTGCTATAATTAAATATCCAACAGGTTTATCTGTAGTTTTATCTTCAACAATTAAATGCAAAATATCATCCTGGGTTAATGCATTTCTATGCTGCTCCTTCGTCCATTGATCAACATATTGCGCATTGTTAGGTTCTCGTTCCGAAGCGATTACAAAATCTAAATCCTTCTCTTGAGTATTCCTTATATTTATAAGATCAGATTTTTCTTTAATATGTTTCATGTTCCTCCCCCTTTTAACCACAAAAATCTATTAATATGATATTAGACTATCAATTTAATTATATAATTTTTACCAATACAAATAAAGGAGATTGGTAATAGGTCTTCGAAGATCCATAGCAAATATTTCTGGCTTCTCTATGAACTGCATATTAAATTTCAATTAAAGCTCTTCTTAATTCCTGTAATATTAAGAAAGTATATCTATCGTAAATTTACGATAGATGCATTATATATTTGTATTGTGACGCAAAAACACCGTAAAATTCAGATGAATAATACGGTGGTCAAGAAAATTATTAGTTTTTCAGATTACGACTTTAAATAATATTGTAAATTTCTTTTTTCTATAATGAATTTACATAAATTTTTTCTAGTTCTTTTCCCTTATACTCTTTAGTAAATATAAATGGTAAAAATACAATGCCACAGATAATTATATTTAATATTAAGATTTGAGGTGTAAATACTGCACCACCTGTGTTATCATTGCTAAAAGCGAGGGAGTTATTTATCAAATGAATAATTATAGTTGACCAAAGGTTTCCGGTTTTCATATATGCAAAACCTAAAAAAATACCAATGAATATACAATAAAAAACATGGAATATTACACAGTATATTGGAGTTTTTGGACTATATAGCATAAAACAAAGTGGTAAATGCCATAATCCCCATATAAGACCTAATATTATAACACCAAGTTTTTTGCCAAATAAAACTTGAAGTTTTGGCTGTAAATATCCTCTCCAACCTAGCTCTTCTCCAAAGAAACTTATAAAAGATAAGGGAATGGAGATCAGTACGTTAAAAGGAAGAAATCCTAAAACGCCAATACCTTTTTTCATAGTCTCAATAAAGTTACCGTAAACAAGTCCACTTAAGACTATTATTATAAATTGAATTCCAACAAATGTTAAACATAATAGAAAAACGTTCTTAAAGTTCTTTTGAAAAACCATATTAATTTTTTCAAAGCAATTATCTTTATTCTTAATGATTAAAGGAAAAAAGATAATACTAAATATACATACTAGTGCAGCTAATATTTTTGATACATATTTGGGGAAAGCAAAAGTTCCAACAAGTAAACCAATTATAGATAAAATACATAAGGCAATATAAATTTTAAAAAAATTAATCAAGTTTTTATGAATATTCTCTTCTTCATATTTAATTATTAGTATAATAGCAGCTAAGGCAGGATAAAACATTTGTACTAAAGCAAAACTTGAACTGATAGCTTTATCAATATAATTGTATATAAAAAACATAATTATCCCCATAAAAAATGTAATTGTAAAAGTAACCAGCATAAATGTTGTTATTTCTCTCTTAATTCTAATTGAATTTGTTTCCATAGCATTCTCCTCTAAAAGTTTTATAACAGCTACTTTCTATTTATACCCTTCAAGTCAAGGTAAATGTATCCTGCTTTGGAAATTATATCATATAGCTCAAACTTATTCAAACTCACTAGAACTTATATCATAAATAAAGATTAACCTGTTATTCAACACCCTGCTGTTCATATGGATTAGTGTAACTCATTTTATACCTCCTATATTTGGACTTACTTAAATGAATTATTAGCTTTGAATATTTTTATTAAGATGTTCTACGTTACAAAAACTTTATTCTTCAATAAATTTCATCAATTCTTCGTTAAATTTGTCTCGCTGATCATAGAACAATCCGTGACCGCTGTTTTCAAATGGCACAAGCTTGGAGTTCTTAATTCCTTCTTCTTGAGCAACAGCTAATGGAAATGGACAAACTTTGTCATGAATACCATGAAGGATTAAAGTAGGAATGCATATTTTCCCAAGATCAGAAAATAAGTTTTCATCTCTAAGCGAAGTCGCAAGCTTTGCTGTGGACCAACCTGCTGCCTGTAGTCCCAATTGGAAGAACCAATCTGAGAAAGGTCCTGTTAAGTACTGAAAGAAAAACATATCTCCAAATCCCTGTAGCATTTTAGGGCGATCGTTATACGTATCTTGAATAATTTTAGTTACATCTTCTTTATTAAGACCATAAGGAAAACCAGGACGTTTGGTAAAACTAGGAGCGGCAGCAGCAAAAAGAGCAAGTTTGGATACCCCATATCCATTATGACGAGCCATATATCGAATTGCAATCGCTCCTCCTACAGAGTGACCCGCAAGTGTGAAATCTTGCAATCTAAGTGCTTCAACTACGCATCGAATATCGTCTGCCAATCGGTTGTAGGAGTATCCCCTCCAAGGCTTATCTGAATTACCGAATCCTCTGATATCTACTCCAATACATCGATATCCCATTTGTGGAAGCTGATCAAATTGATATTCAAATAACCTATGATTTGCAGGCCAACCGTGTATAAATAATATTGTCTTCTTTCCCTCTGGATTAAGATCCTCTACATAGATTTTTACATTTGGTTCTACTATAACATAGTATCCCACACAAATACCTCCATAAATAAAATTTCTCCGTTATTATCTTATTCTCTTGGAAACAAATAGATGAATCATATATCTGATTTTTAATACCGATTAGCTATATCATTATTAAAAAATAGGGCCTAAGTTTTTAAATAAAAACAGTGAAAATTTATTTAATTGTTGATGAATCCAGTTCTATTTCAAAAGGACCAACCGAAGAAAAAGACCCATTAATTTCATTTAATCGTAATTTGTCGCCTATTCCTTCCTCCTTTTGAAGAATATGTTTAATATTATTATTATATGGTCTAAATTCATTACTACCACTTTTTCCCATAGTAACACTCTCAAACCAAATGTTTCGAGTTTGCAATTTTGCATTGCTATCATTTATATAATTGTAAATTAGTTCTACGCTGTTATCTGATAAACGCTCAATACTAATAATTTTATATTTAATCCCTTTATATTCGCCTGTTTTGTTTAAAATACTTTTTCCTGATTTAGGAACATCTAATTCCAACTTAAAATCATTATTTTTACTCATGTAATCATTCTGAACGTGATAAACTACATTTGAAACAGTTAATTTTAACTTTTTACCAGTGAGTTTGCTTAAATCAAATAAAGATTCATTTTCTTGATCTAAATAATTAGTATTGCTATGCCCATATACTGCGTTATTATATTCATCAGAAATTATAATGTAGGGATTTCTTATAGAATCATTATTTATTAATTTTGTGCTAATTGGTTCCTTGACTCCCCATTCTTTACCTTCTTCAAAGGTTCCCTGATTAACTTTATCTATTTTTTTAAATTTAAAATCTGGTAAGGTATCTGTAAAATAATAATCTACTTTTAAAATATTTCCCTCTCTTTTTAATGAAGTCACGTTTAATGTAGTTATTCCATTAGTTGCAGTATATAAGATCTTTGATTCAGGAGCTTCTTTAAAATCAGAATTTTTCAATTTAAAAGTTGCTCTAGTAGATTTTTTATCGCTATCTAAAACACTTAAAGTGTAACTATTAGCTTTTTTTACTTTACCATGAAATTCTGCCCTGTATGAACCTATGTGATTATCTGGCATCATAGCAAGATTATCACTCCTATGAATTTCATAGAGATTACCATATTCATCTTTAATAGTGTAATAAGGTAGTTTTTCTTCTTCTGGTTCAATAGTCAAAGTAATTATAATTTTATTGTTGTCTACATACATATTAACTAAGGTTATATTACCTTGTTTAATACTATTTTTAAGAATTTTGGGTTTATCTGAAGAAACCTTTACTTCTCCAATGCCAGATATTACAGTTAGTTTTTCTATCATATTAGCTAAAACATTTTTTTGAGATATGAGTATAGGAATACTTATCAAGAGTATAACCGCTGCTGCAATAAAATTTCTTTTACTTTTAGATTTCTTAGGCTTTACTTTACTAATAATATTTTTACAGATTTTTTTCTTTTCAATTTCATTAAGCTCTACATCACTAAATTCATTTTCGTTTATATTAACATCATTTAAAAGCATTAAAACTTCATCTTCATTTAAATTTAATTTCATCTTGATACCTCCACTTCATCTGAAATATCTAATTTTCTTATAAGTGAGTTTTTAGTACGCCATAATCTATTGTAAACAGCACCCTTTGATAAATTAAATTTTTTGCATAGGCTATCCATATCTTGATCTAAAATGTATTTTCGTATAAACAGCTCTCTGTCCAGTTCATGCTCATATTGTAAAAGCTTTATTAATTCTTCTTTCCTTTCCTTCAATATATACTCATTTTCAACATCAGTTTTAGAAATTAACATTTGTTCTTCTATTTGAAGTTTGTCCTGTTTGGTTAAGTTTCTTTTATAATCTATAGCCTTATATTTACTTACAGCTAAAAGCCAATTTTTAAATGAAGATTTTTCTGGATTATATAAATGGCTTTTATTCCATATTAAAAGATATACATCATTAATACATTCTTTTGCATTTTCATAATTATCGTTTCCAAGTACATTTATTATGATTTTAAAAACTAAATTGCAGTAAGTATTAATGATGTATTCTAAGGCTGCAGGATTTTTTTTCTTAAGTTCTAATAAAAAATTTTCATCATTAATTTTCATTTTTAACTCCTTCCGTCTTATCCTATCACTAATTAATACGGATAATATGGTAAGTATTTCACAAAATTTATCTTTATATTTTAACGTGTTTATTATAAAAAACATTATATCTATAATAACGTGAATTTAATTAGGAACGTTTACAGGCCATAAATCGAACACTTTTTATCCTATTTTTAAGCTTTCAAAACTTTTCTCTATAGAATAGTCCTTTAAGGCTGCAGAATAAATATTTAAAATACATGAAAAGTATTTTAATACAATAAAGAATATTTTTAGTAGGAGTAACTTAAAATTAAAATGTAGACACGTTTGACTTTCTGGTCATAACAAAAGCTTTCTATGAGTTGTTATTTTTTATCATAGAAAGCTTTATTTTTAAATATTTAAATTATTTTTTATTATGAGGATTTTACTCGCATTAAACCTAGGTACATTCTACTTCTGATTTTCTATCAATTTTTTTATTTCATTATTTATAACATCAGGAGAAGTATGGTGTATTGCATGTGTTGAACCCTTAACAACCATTTGCATACTATCTGTAGACCATTTTTTCAAAGCTTCTTGGCTATTTTTCCATTCAGTACTTAAACTATCATTTTGATCGGAAGTAAATATTCTAAGTGGTACATTCCCTAAATGATCCTTTGCTAAAACGGTTTTTGCACCAGCGCTTTCCATAATACCTTCATCAATAATATTTTTATTATACATAGTTTTTAGAATCATTCCTAAATATAATTGTTTTAAATTATCAGGTAGGAAGTTAAGATTTTTTGAATAATAATCTGTGTGATAAAGTACTAACCTTGCTATGCCCGTAGTCTTTAGTACCTTATACTTAAATACTGTACTTCTAGGAACTACCAAACTATTTTTTGCATAAAACTCAGGAGCGCCACCATCTATTAACACTAATCCAGATACTTCATTTTTATAAGTTTGTGTAAATCTTATTACTGACAAAGATGCTAATGAATGACCAACTAATATATATGGAGGTTTTTGTCCTGATTCTATTAGTGCAGTGTGCATTTCCTTTACAATAGAATCTATATCTCTTGGTTTATCTGTCACCTCACTCCACCCATGTCCTGGCCTGTCATAAACAACTGTTTTAGTATATTTTGAAATTTCGTTATACAGAGGATACATATCTGCATATGTACTTGGAGTATTCATGCCTGATAAAAAAACTACAGTAACATTCCCATCACCTTTGCTGTAAACATTTATTTTATGATTATTTACAGCAATCATTTTTCCCACTGGAGGGTAGCTGTTAGCATCCTTATATTCACCAATTTTTTCGTATGAAAAACCAATTAATAAAATAATAAATATGCAAATTAAAGCTCTAAATACATATTTTCTAAATCGTCTTACACCTATTTGTTTGATTTTTCTTTTATCTTTTTTTGTTTCTAAATCCATTTATAAACTCCCCCTAAAATATAGCTATTCACAAGTTGATATCGTAAGTATTAAGCAATATCTCATTATTTCGGCTTTACCAATGGGAATTATATCATAATTTTCATATAAAATATAGTTAATTTTCCGATAAATATGAAATCTTTCCACCCTTTAACATCGCATTATTCAATTTTCAACGATTCATGATTTACTTCACAGCTGCCAATGAAAATAGAAATGCAGTCTATTTTCGTAGCAAAGAACATTGTTCGTATTTTTAATTTCAATAGTTACGCCGCATTACTTCATATTAAGCATTAATCTAATAAAGGATAAAATAAAAGAGCATTTCTGCTCTTGGTCTTACGTGATGTATTAAAGTTTAATATTCAATTTCCCTACAACGTAGTTAACTAAACTTAATAATAATACATTTTATAAATAATATTCAACCACATTTTTACTGATTTTTCTACATATCTATCTTTCCTAGAATGTTTAAATTTCATAATTATGAAGGAATTTCAAAATTTATGTAGAAAATAGTAATTACACATAACTACAGATTGGAGTGACATTAAGTGCTTAATATTGATGATTTAATTTTTTGTTTTGTAAAAGTATTTTTAGGAATAGGTGCTCTAGGTGTATCAACCTCAGCATTATTAATAATTACAAAAAATCCAAGTACAATCTTTAAAACTATAACTAAGATATCGATATTATCTCTATCTTTAGGAATTATTGGTTCTATCATTCTTTTAACAGGAGTATTTAATGGTATATCCTCAACTACGTCAATACCAAAGACAGGTGTTTCAAAAAATGTTTCTCCTGGAACTGCTGTAGCATCTAAAGATAAACAACTTGAACAAAAGGATCAATCGATAACCGTTAACTCAAATATAAAGGAACTTACTTTAAATATATGGGATTTTGCAGCAGTTGATGGTGATTATGTTCAGGTATTTCACAATGATAAGGAATTATCACAGCCATTTATGCTAACCAGTGATTACAAGATTTTTAGAGTGCCAGCTGAAGGCAAAATAGAAATAAAGGGCATAAAGGATGGCGGTGGCGGTATAACATATGCACTATATGTAGATGAGACAAAAGAGACTTATTTTAATGATGCACCTAAAGGTGGTTTTAATACTTATACTGTAACTAAGAAGAAATAAGTAAATTAAAATAAATTAGGGGGCTAATTATCTACAGTTCCCTAATTTGCCTTAGACTTTATGTATATATATATTTATTTCTTATAATTTTTGAATTGCGAAATAAAAACACCGTAAAATTCTACTTTGAATAATACGGTGCTATAAATAAATATTCGTTTTTATGTATTATTTTCTTTCAAAATCATATAACTCATCTTCATATCTTTCAAGTTCAATTTCAATAATTCCATTATCCCTGCACTTGAAAATATCTTTACTTCCAATCGGCATTTTTCTAAGTTTTGAATATTTCGGATAAATATCGCTTAGCGTTGCATAGCAATATTTCTGTAATTTGTTCTCCAAAACATCTAAGCAATGTTTTTTATGATTATTTCGTCCCCCTCATTAAATATAGGACAATATCCATTTTTTTTAATTACTTTCATTTTAATAACTGTCTGTAGTTTAATTTCCATTTTCCTCACCCACATCCCCATTAATATTTCTTTTATTTTACTATTCTGGCTTACATCATAGAAGAATTATATCATGCCTCAGTGTTATATTAAAACATTTATGTTAAATAGAGTAATCCTTAATACAATATTATTCGATTATAAAGAACATTATTCATATCTTATTTCTATACAGTTACGTCACATGATTATCATATTAAGTATTAATCTGACAAAGTTTAGGCAAAAACAAAAGAGCATTTCTGCTCTTGATCTCACGCATAATATTTGAAGTGGACGTAAAACACTGTAAAATTCAGGTTTGAATAATACAGTGTTCTAATAGATTATTTACAAATCCCCCCCCATTCAACAACTGTAAATCCATTACGTTTAAATTCATTTATTTTAGGTTTTTTAATCTCTAAATTTTCGTTATCATTAAGGGGCACAAAGTAAAAATAAGCTCTCAAAATTGAATCAGGTTCCTTAGATAAGTTAATTTTAATTGCTTCATTTATTTCTTTAGGATCAAGATAATAGGCTGCATATCTACTTTTTTGCCAGTTTAACTCTTTTGACCAATATTCAATAAAATCCGCTTTCTCTTTTGAATTTAAACCTATGGAAGTCAATATGCTATTCATTTCTTCATTAAAACTGCCTTTATTTATAATCCAGCCTTTGTTTAAGGTAAATTGATAATTAAGTGAAGCTTCATAAAATAAAAAACCATAAGTATTGTCAATCTTTCCACTTGGGTCAACTGTTACTTTCCATCCTTCATTATATTCTGGAATTGATTTAGTTATCTTACCTTTAGGGGTAACATATACTGATAATTCTTCAGTTTTCTCTGGATACAAATATATATTAGGTTTTTTAGCTACAACCTCATTAATCTCACACCAAGGTAAAGCATTTTTTAAAGATTGTATATCAACATTACTTACTGGATTATTAAACAAACTAATCCATTTTAAACCACGTAAATCTTTCAATACACTTGCATCACTGATTTGGTTGCCATCTAGATCAAGCATTTGTAAATTAGTTAACCCCTTTAATGCACTAATATCACTAATTTTATTACCAATTAAATTAAGTGTTTGTATATTAGTTAATTTATTCAATTCACTAATATCACTAATTTGATTACTAGATAAATCAAGGCTTTTCAAATTAGGTAACTCCTTTAATGCACTTATTACATCACTTATATTACCAATTTGATTGTTACATAAATCAAGCGTTTGTAAATTACTTAACCCCTTTAAAGCACCTATATCCTTTACTTTAATGTAACCTAAATTAAGTGTTTGTAAATTGGTTAAATTTTTTAATGCACTTATATCGCTAATTTCATTATAATTTTCTTTTAGAACAGGTGCTGGAATGCCTCTCCATGGAACATAACCTAAATTAAGTTCTTGTAAATTAGTTAAGTTACTTAATGCACTTATATCACTAATTTTATTGTTAGCTAAATTAAGCTGCTTTAAATTAGTTAAGTTTTTTAATGCACTTATATTACTGACTTCATTGTAGCTTAAATCAATAGATTGTAAATTAACTAAGTTTTTTAACACACTTATATCTTTAAGTTGATTGCCACTTAAACTAAGCTGTTTTAAATTAGTTAAATTTTTTAATACATCTATATTACTGATTTGATTGTAACTGTTATAATACTCACCTAAATCAAGTATTTGTAAGTTAACTAAGTCTTTTAATACACTTATATCACTAATTTTATTGTTACCTAAACTAAGTTGTTTTAAGTTAGTTAAGTTTTTTAACGCATCTATACTACTAATTTGATTACCACGTAAACCAAGCATTTGTAAATTAATTAGATTTTCTATTCCACTAATATCTTCAATTCCCCTATATTGTGCATCTAGTTCTGTTATTTTTTCAACATCACTTTTATAAATATCTCCAGTTATCTTATCTATTTGATTTCTTATTGCTTGTTCTAAGTTTTTATCTTTGAAAGTTACTATACCACCACTATTAGTGTTACTTTTAATACTAAAATGTACCTTGCATTCATTCTTTAATGCCTTCCCTTTACTCGAGTGTACCTTGCTCCCAATGTTCAATATATAATTTCCTCCTGGTGTATATCCACCTTCTGGAGCTGTTACCGTAATTGTTTTACTATCCTGCCCTAACTGGATACCTACACTTATTACAACACCTGAGCTATCCGTTACATT
Organism: Clostridium nitrophenolicum; assembly: GCF_055391695.1. Classification (NCBI taxonomy): domain Bacteria; kingdom Bacillati; phylum Bacillota; class Clostridia; order Eubacteriales; family Clostridiaceae; genus Clostridium; species Clostridium nitrophenolicum. The sequence goes on along the minus strand of NZ_AP042469.1, from coordinate 1,345,730 downwards.
TATACCCTGCTTAGTTGCATCGTCAAATACAACATCATCTGTAAATTTAATTGTCCATGTTTTGTTTGGATCTACTGTCTGATTGTCAGTAAAATCGGTTGCTTGTACACTAGTCGAAAATAATAGAAAAAAACACAAAAAAGTTGCCACTATAAACTTATTTTTCAATTTATACATCCCCCTATTATAGATCATTATACTTATTATAACTTTTTTGGAAAGCATATTCCATATAATGAAAGGAGGATTTTATTATTTAACACCGCGGAATTCATGTTTGAATAATACGGTGTTTTCATAAACTACTTATTTTCTTCAGTTTCTATATAAAAAAAGCCAAAACGCATAAGTCTACGTCCAGGCTTTCAGAAAGTTTAACGAGATTATATCCTATTTAAGAGGAATATAAATATCAAACTCACAATTAGGACTTGAAATGTCAATTGACCTTGAATCATACAATTCTATTATATCAGTTTCAGCCAACTCATATCCTGAACCTGGCAACCAGGTTCCATATATGTAGTTAAGTGTTTTATTTCGTTCGGTCATTGGTCCCTTATGAGTAAATACCGCATACTTTGAAGGAGAAATTGTTTTAGCTATCATTCCTTTTGGAATACCATTAAAGTCAGTTACCTCTACACAAGCACAATAATTAAATTCACTATCAATCTTAATATTCAGGTACTCACTTAAACCAAGAGCAACATCCGGTTTTACTTCGCTTTTTATCTCATATCTCCTTGAAAAAAAATTACTCCACAAATCAGGTATTGCTTCACTTTCTGGTTTAATCAACTTTTTTAAGCCAATAATTTTAAATTCTTTATCAACTATAATTTTGGGTTCCATAAAACACCTCTCCTTACTTTTTTGAATTTTTATTTTTATACCTAGCAAGAATGTTATATTATAATTGTAAAGACTATATAAGTTAATATATTTGAATAGACAATAAATCCTCACTTTTGTCATTTATATATTTGTAAGAATCGTAAACTCCTTGATTATAAAACTCTGGTGCTAATTCTTCAATAATAAAGCTTAGCATCAAATTTGAGGCCAAATCTCCTATTTCTTCTTCTCTTTCATTTATAAAATAATTCTTTATTGCAGAAACCATTTCTTCCTTTTTCTCTTTAGTTAACTTAATTTTACTTTTATTCATCATACCGTACCTCCATCTAAAATTATCCTTCTTCATGTTAAGCTACAATAAATTACAAGTATGAACAAAACATCCTGAAATAATTATACTATATATTTGAAAATTATATTTCTACTTTTTTATCATTGCTTCTTAAATTAATTGATTCATATTAAATCTTAAGAAAAAATCATATGACTTCATATCTATATCAGTATACACCATTCTTTATACCATCTATAACTTTATTAAATTTTGCTTCATTTAAAATCTCATGAGTAATAAATTTCCCCTTATAAAACACACTATAAATACTAAAAGCTGATGGCAGATCATTCACCTGTTCTCTATTATCAATCTTAATAATCTCTAATGATATGCCTTCTCTACTTGCCAATTCTCTTAACACTGTATTGGTATAGTATTCAGTAAAAGGACAACAGTTTGAATAATATACTGTTAAGCCATTTTTATTGCTGCAGACATTTTCTTTAGCAGATTGATTAAAGGTAGGGCTTATGGCATTAGGATTATTTTTATAAACTAATAACTCAAAGTATGGAGGAGCTGTATCACAAACTTCAAAGCCCTGCCTTATGAAAAACTTTTTATCTGAAATATATGATTTCTTTTTATTACTTGTAAGAACTACAATTCCATCCTTATCTATAGAGTCTTTCATGCAGTTCTCTAAAAGCCTTTTCCCATATCCCTTTCCTGCATATTGTCCTGCAACCCAAAAACAATTTATTACCATGTAGTTTGGTGCAGTAATCGGTAGCCAAGCTATATCAGATGGGCAGTATTCAATAAAGACTTTATGTTTAACATTAAATTTCTTGAATACATACCCCTTTGAAATTTGTTGTTTTAGCCATTCCTTTTTCTTCAGATATCCTTCAGTACATTTTTTATCTGATATAGCGCAGCAAATATGTTCAGCATCAATGTTTTCTTTATTTAAAGTTATAATTTCTCTTGAGTCATTCATGTTGGTAACTCCTTTCATTAATCATAACTTAATAATACCACTATGAAGGTGACAACAATATGTCATATTACATTATCTTTTTGACTTACTCATTATAAAAATTATAACATAAAAACAAAAGAGCATTTCTGCTCTTGATATTACGTATAATTTTTGAAGTGCAGCGTAAAAACACCGTAAAATTCAGTTTGATATGCTCCCCTTAAGCAATCCCAACCTTGTTTTCAACTATTTCACAATCTTCTAGTTTAAATACTCTAGAGCATTGTTTTAAAAGTTCCTCTCTATGGGATATAATTAGAATTGTTTTATTCTTCAATAGCTCTTTAAGATTCAAAGATAAAAATCTTTCAGTTTCTAAGTCTATAGATGCAGTAGGCTCATCTAATATAACTATAGATGGATTTTTTAATATGATCCTAGCAAGAGATATCTTTTGAGCCTGTCCTCCTGATAAATTTGCTCCTTTTTCTTCTAATATAGTATCCAATCCATTTGGCATGTTATCTATATCCTCTTTTAATCGAACTGCCTCTAAAATTTCATATAACTTTTCATCATCAATATCTTGATTTCCAAGGATAAGATTATCTCTTACAGTTCCTTTAAATATGAAAACTTTTTGAGTCATATAACCTATCTGATTTCTAAAATAATCAAGCTTATACTCATTAATATCCCTGTTATCTATGAGTATTTTTCCTGATTGAATTTTGCAGAGTCTGGTTAAAATTCTAGTTATGGAGGTTTTTCCAGACCCATTTTCTCCAACTATACCAACTATTTCTCCTGCATCAATATAAATATTTACATCTTCTAAAATAGGTTTTGTACCATATTTAAAACACACATTTTTGAAGTCTATCTCTCCATTTAAAGGCTTGTCAAAAACTAAATTTCCATCCTCTATAATATCTTCTCTTTCCATTAAGTTAAATATTCTCTTTAAAATAGCCTTTGATTTTTGAACAGTTATATAAGCTTCTGATAAATTTATTACTGGACCATATACCCTTTGTATGTATATAGTTAAAGCAAATAAAGTTCCTACTGTCATTTCATTTTTTAATATTCTCATTCCACCAATAATAAGTACGAGCAATATGCCTAATGAACTGAATGCTCCACCAGTTGCCGTTAAATAGTTTCTTGTTTTCCAAAATTTTACATTACTATTTATACACTTTCTTTGTTTATTTTTATAAGAGTTTTTAAATGAATCCACACAATTTAATATTTGTATGAAACTAATAGAGGAAACTATTTCAAAGGTTACTGAGTTTAAATCAGCAATTCTCTCTCTTAAATCTGTTATCCTATTTCTTATTGCCAACCCTAGCTTGTTTTGAATAAATGCAAATACTAAAGATGCCATTAAGGATACAACTGCTATTTCAAAATCCATAGAAAAAAGTATTATAAATAATCCAATAGAAGTAAATAAATTCACTAAAATATCACTTATAACAGTTGTAGCTAAGTCCTCTATTGCATCTACATCCTGTTCTAATACAGAAACTATTTCTCCTGTAGTTTTTTTAGAATAGAAATTATAAGAATACGTCATAAGGTTGTTTAATGTAAGCTGTTTTATATTAAATATAATCTTTTGACCTACTTTAACAAATTTCATACATTGAAGGTTTTTAAATAAAATCATTATGAATGCTGTTATAATCATACCTACACTATATATAATTAAAAGATTTAAATTTTTCTTAGCTAATGCATCATCTATTATGAGCTTTAAAAAATACGGAAATATAATGCTAGCAACAGTACATATAACTAAAAATATAAATGCTATTATTTGATCTTTTATAACTGGTCTTATAAATAATGCAAAAAATTTTTTAATAACATCACTATTCATTTTTTTCATCCCCTCATAACATCCTTTCCCCTTATTACAATTAAATCATATATCTTTTTAGTTTTCCGTTCCATCAAAGCGTATTATTAGTTTTATATTTTGTAATAATAGTATTAATTTTCAAATTTTCAAATACATTTATGACTTATTTTATTACGATAAAGACATTACTTAATTACAATAAAAAATTAGTTAAGATAAAGTATATTACTATATCTTAACTAATTTTTTATACATAATTTACGGCTTAAATACATTTAATTTATTTACTATATATTTTTAAATTTAATGTATAACCTTCTTATATTTATTCTTGGGTTCTTGTATTTATTACACTGGTATCTAAAGGTTTTAACATCTCACCTAATCCTCCATATTTTCCGCAGGTTTCCTTAACTTCGTCATAAAATTTAAATACACTTTGAGTTTCCCCAGCATCATAATTTTCACTACACATTTTTTCCAATTGTAACTCATTAATAGGATACTTAGACTTATAAATCATCCTCACTATTTTATATAAACTATCTTTTTTGTTATCAAAAGAATATAATATATTTTGGCCAGCAACCTGAATATTATCTTCATCAATATAAGTTTTATTTTTTGCTGTATTTATTTTTTCTTGTAAAGATTCATAATAATCTCCATAAAACTCCGTAATATTTCCATTAGTCATTTTGTAGTTATAATCTAAAATTTCCTTTTTTAATTCTTTAAAAGCTGGAATCATCCTTGTATAAAATAAGTATTCACTCCATCCACCTCTTATTTTTTCATCCTTTATATTTTTAAAAACTATATTTTCCAATGCTTCTACAGCTATTGTTTGAGTCCATCTTTCATCCATTGAGGATTGAGGAGCATCAAAAGATCGTATATCATTTATTCCGATTTTAAGTGCATTAGAACTTAAATTAATTGGCTTGTATCTATCATAAATTTGAAGAGTGTTAACAGCTAAATCTTCTCCAGTTGTCTTCTTTAATTCTTTATGAACAACATACCAAGTATCTAATAAATCGTCTATTGTTACTTTAGCTTTAGGCGCATATCTATACATAATTTTAACGTCTTTTTTACCCTTCATTAGCCATGCGCCTTCATCACGAATTTTTAAATTGTCTACCATAGAATAATCTTTTTTTAAATTATAATTGCTTTCAAATAAACAAGAGTTACCTTTAGCAGCTATAAAATTACCCTTTTTTTCGTTGAATAATAGATTTAATTCCTCATCTGTCCAATTTTTAGATTGCATAAAAACTATATGTTTTTTGTTATTACCAGGATTTGCAACAGTAAATCTAAAACAAGAAGCATCTACTATATTAAAATCGTTAATTTGTAACCCGTCATCGTTAAAATTAATATAATCTAAAATTTTTATATCTTTTTTTAAATCCTTACAATTTTTATTACATATAAAAACTATATTATTTTTACCGAAATTATTTATATTGAAATTTTCCATTATAGAATATTTAACACCTTTATTTTGTAAAAATTTTTCTACCTTAGGAGATCTTTCATTCAAAATGTATATTGTATCTTTATTATTCATTAATTTGCTTTGAACAATACTCCTATTATATATATAATAAGAATGAATGCCAATTATACAAATAATAAAAACAACTACTCCAAATGTATATCTTAATAGAGGCTTTCTTATTTTTTCTCCTTTACCTACATACCATATATTGAATACTAATAGTACTATACTTATTAAGCTTAAACTTATTAAATTTATCCATATCATTTGAGAAGTCAGCATCAGATTTATAAAGGATACAAAGTTAAAAGTTTCATTAAATTTAGCGCCTTGTAATATAAAGAATATCCAATACCCCATAGGAACAATAAAACCTAATAAGGGTTTTTTTGATAGGTTTGACGCTGTTAGCCCAAGCAAACTTAAAAAAGTAGACAAGATTAATATTGGTAAAAATCTATTAAAATTATTTTCGTTTCCATTAATAAAAGCTGCTAAATAACATATAAATAGAACCACTTCACTAAATATCCAAGCATATAAAATTCTAGTAAGCATTTGCTTATAAATTGGAGTTTTACATGTAAAAAGTATACCTTCTCTATTTTGAACATATTCTTCACTTAATACATTGACTATGAGAAACAAAGGAATAAGTGAAAGAAACATTTTTAATTTATTCCATCCATCATTTTCTTTTGATATTATAAGTAACAGTATACATGCTAATGCAACCACTATAATAGCTGCCCTTATTACAGGAGATTGTATTCTAAAATTATAATTTAACTTAAGTTTTGAAGTCTTTGATTTTTTTGTTGTTTTTGTATGTTTCTTTTCAGATGAATATATAAAAATAGATGCCGACAAAAATAAAATACCAATTAAAATAAGTAGTATTCTATTTGTCACAAAATAGGTAGCAAAATCCCGAGTTAGTTTCTCCCCATTTGAGAACACTTGGACTTTTCCTTCTAAGTTAACATCAATTGCAGTATTATGCAAAAAACTTAACTGCAAAAATCCCCATACTACGGAAACTATTGTAGTTATTATTGTTGATTTAGAAATCATCAAAATAAAGTAACATAGAGCTGTAAAATAAAATATAGCTGGAAGTAAATAAATTAATGTTGCCTCTAAAAATGGTATGGGAGAGTAGGGCATAGCTTTAAAATATAGCGGAACAAAGAGTAAAATAATCACTCGAATCATAGCTAAAAATAACCACATAAGAAATACAGCTATAAACCTTCCTAATGCGTAATTATGACTACTTATTGGTTGAGTAAGAATAACACTGTTCATTTCTGTTTTATCATCATAAAAACAAATATATCCTATGAGTAGAGCAATAGCTAATGTATCTGTAAGAAATGCAGTATATAAAACATAGTATGCTACAGAACCTGGTGTACAAAGAACTCTTCCATCCTGAATAGGATTATTTATTAACTCAGGTGCAATAGATATCAATACTAACCCTGCCCAAAAGAAAAGACTTTTTCTTAATCTATTAAATTCCTTGCCGGCCACTACAAATACATTATTAAACAATAGACTCACCTCTTCTATCTGTTTCCCTAAAGTAAATATACGCATCCTCTAAATTAGGCACTTCTTTTTTTATATTTAAACCTTCTCTTAAATTTTCTGAAAGCACACGAATATAAGTACCTTCCTTAGTTTGTTTCATTGATATTATTAAATATTTATTTTTTATCTCCAAAAGTTCTCTTTTATTATTCACTTGTATTTCCCACACTTTTCCTTCAACTTCATTTACAAAGTCTACTGGTGATCCTGCATATCTAAGACTTCCACCATCTAACAATGCCATCTGTTCACAGGATGCTGATATATCCTCTACAATATGAGTTGAAAGTATAACTATTTTATTTTGACTAAGTTCTACAAGCATAGTTCTAAAACGAATTCTTTCTTCTGGATCTAATCCTGCTGTTGGTTCATCTACTATAAGAACTTTAGGATCTTTTATAATAGCTTGAGCAATCCCTATTCTTCTTTTCATTCCACCTGAAAATCCTCCGACTTTCTTGTCTTTTACATCAAATAAATTAACTTTTTCTAAAACTGACTCTATTAAGTTTCTTCTCATCTTTTTATTCTTAACATAATTTAATTTTGCTATATAGTCCAAAAATTCATAAGCAGTTAAATCTGGATATACACTAAATTCTTGTGGAAGAAATCCTATTATATTTTTAATTTCCATCTTATCTTTTACAGTGTCAAGCCCATTAATAATAATTTGCCCCTTAGTAGGTTCTGTTAAAGTTGTTATGAGTTTCATTAATGTAGTTTTACCTGCTCCATTGTGACCTAAAAGACCAAACATCCCCTCTTTGATTTCTAAATTTAAATTATTAAGAGCTCTAAACTTTCCATACTTTTTAGTTAAGTTTTTTATGATTATTTTGTTTTCTGAAATGTTCATAACCTTCCTCCTTAATATTTAAGATTTTATTTTTCATTCCATTGACTAATACGTAAATTATTGGTTAAAAGTTTTTTGTCTTTCAATTTTTTTCTTTTAATTCTTCAGCTTTTATTTTTTTTAGCTCTTCGGAAGTAACTTTTAAATGTTCTGGCATGTAACTATCAGAATATATTGAATTTTCTATGTACTTTTTAATACTTTTCCCACATTTTTTTTCAATCACATTAAGCAGATCTTTTATAGATGCATTGGCAAACTTATACTCCTTAAAATAAGCCTGCAGTATTTCTAAAAACCTAGATTCTCCCACCATTCTTCTAAGATCTTCAAATATTAAAGCTCCTGTTTTGTATAAGGCCATGTTGTACAAAAAATCATTTTCAAACTTATCAACACTTGATCCGCAGGAAGGAAAATTAATATTTTTCATTCCATTTTCATATGCTATTGTGAATTTATATCTTAAACTTCTTATTACAGCATCTCTAGAATATTCTCCTAAAGCTTTTTCAAAATAATAAGCAGTAGAAAATGAAGTTAATGACTCATCTAAAAATGGCTCATTAAACTCATCATTACCTACAGCTACATACCACCATTGATGAGCAACCTCATGAACAGCAGTTTCTTCTATAAAAATATTTTCACTTGAATATCTAGGCATTTGAATTAATTGAGGATATTCCATAGCCCCACCTTCGTAACAAGTTTCAATTATGTCAAGCTCTTCATAAGGATATTTACCAAAATTGCAATTAAAAAACTTAACAGCATTTACTGAAGTATTTAATATATTTTTTGCTGTAGTTTCATTAGTCATATTATTCTTTTCTATATAATAGCTGTTTATCTTTATCCCATCTATATATTCCGATAAAGACTTAAAATACGGGCTCATCATTATTGAAAAATCTCTTACGTCTTTTGCCTTCAAGTTTACAATCTTGTTTTCTTCATTCACCAATACTTCTTTTTCTTTTCCAGTAGATACTACAACAAAACTTTTAGGAACTTTTATATTTACATCATAATCCCCAATTTCACTGTAGTTTGACTCCCCAATAGGATAAAATACATTTTCATTCCATTTACTGCTATTTGAATCATACATAGAAAGTACTGGATACCAATTTGCAAAACAATATACATCATCTGAGTATCCAAGCCTTGAAAACCCATTAGGCAACTTTAGATTAAACTGTATCAATACTTTTAAACTTTCACCTTTTTTTAATTCTTTATCTAACCATATTTTTAAAATTTGATTGTTTTGAGTGAATTTTACTATTTGTCCATTTACTAATACATTTTCTATGCATATATCCCCTCTTTCATCTTTTGATAAGGGTTTGTCTTTATCAATGTTATCACTAGCCGGCATTGTGTCTTTTTCATTATAAGAATCTGCATAAAGATGAAACACTAAACTTTTTAGATCATCATCATTTGAATTTTTAATATATACTTCTTCTTTTCCATATAAACATTTCTGTTTTTCATTAAACTCTAAATTCATATTGTATTTTGTATACAATTCTGATGCTTTTACATTGATATCTTTTACAAAACATATAGTAAAAAAACTAACTAAAAAAACAATAAATATTGTTTTTCTACAATTTACCTTCATATTGTAATCACATCCTTATATTTGTAATATTTCATACAACAACACCTTAAGGCGACTGTATAATACAATCGCCTTAAATTTTATTAATGCAAATCTCAAGTTAATGTATATTCATAATTATCATTAAAATACTAATCGTTAACACTAGCAACTGAATTATGCATGAACCAGCAGTCAGTTAAACAATGTTCTTGTTTTCCACAACCTGCATATCCGTCTATTTCATATTCCTCTTCACTGATATCCTCAACTTTTATATTTTCCATTTTCATTGTAAGATCCTCCCTATTATTAATTTTATAATAATCTATATGGCTTAACTATTAATCGTTTGTGCTTGCAACTGAATTATGCATAAACCAACAATCACTTAAACAATGTTCTACCTTTGATGTACAATACCTGTAGCCTTCTACCTCATAATCCTTTTCATTTATAACTTCAACTTTTTTATTTTCCATTTTCATTGTAAAACCTCCTATTATTAAATTTATAATTTTATGATAATCTATATCGCTTAACTATTAATCGTTTGTGCTTGCAACTGAATTATGCATGAACCAACAATCACTTAAACAATGTTCTACCTTTGATGTACAATATCTGTAGCCTTCTACGTCGTAATCCTCTTCAGTAATAGCTTCAATTTTTTTGCTTTCTCTTTCCATTACAATTCCCCCCTAACTTTAGTTTATTTTTATAGGTTATCCAAACCATTTTGCTGCAGACTTTATGGTTGTGGATTTTTATATTATCATTTGTATATAGCTATATAACCATATACAATGATCCTATCAAAAGAACTTAAATTTAATAGGTATTTGTTATTATTTCAGCGTAACTAACTTACACTTTTCTCATTTAATAGTTCAATTATATTTTTTAAATTATCTAAAAAACTAATTTTCGAATCGTATTCCCATAAGTTATAATTTATTAATATTTTTCTCAATTCACAATCAGGAGGAAGCTTGTCCACATCATGCTTATTTTCATAAATTTCCGCAAAACAATTGCCACCACAAAAGTATTTTAAATCACATTCTTTACACAATAATCTTTCATCTATGTGAAAGCTTTTTTGATATAGCGTACTTTTAATTTTTTCACTTCTATTTTCAAAAACTTCTTTAACCCCATTTTCCAATATGTTTCCATAACAAAATTCATCATGAAATAATGAAGGACAAGAGTATACGCGTCCATCAGAATATACAAACATAGTATCTCCTTTTGCAGAACAATTATATCTAGGAATTAAACTTGTCCTTACAAAGCTTTCAACCCAAGGTAAATCATATTGTCTTTCATATAAATATTCACAAATTTGTTTATATCTTTCGAAAATTTCCTTATTATCTAATAATAATTTTTTATTATCTTTAGCATTGCCAATTGAACAAACATTTCTTACAATAACATGTTTTGGATTGTATTCTACTGCCAAATCTATAAATTTGAATACATTGTCATAATTTTCAGACGTTGCAACGTATGAAAATACCATTGATACTTGGTTATCTTTTAGCTTTTTTACCACATCTACAATTTTTTCATATTGCCATTTAGCATCTTTTTCAAAAATATTTTCAAAACTAATATCAATTTGATAAACTTTTTCTTTTACCTTTTCTATAAAATTAGAATCTATTAGAAGAGCATTTGTCTCAAGAATTAATTTGCAGTTCAATTTATCATGAATATAATCTATTATTTCTAATAAATCCTTCCTTATAGTTGGTTCCCCTCCAGTTATAATAATACTGCCTATTTTATAATTACTTAATTCATCAATTATATGTTTAATGTTATCTATATTTAATATTACTGGTTCATCTATTTCTGGACTACACCCTAGCGAACAGAAACTACATTTTAAATTACACTTTTTTGTCACCATTAAATATATAGAGCTTATGCTTTTCTCATCAACACTAATTTCAGAATTTGTTTCCTTGCTTGTGCTTATAATTCCTGAATTTATAAACCTGTTTAATATCTCATCTTTCTTATCTTTTGAAATGTTATCTATCTCATTTCCTTTAATTATATTGTCAATCATTTCTTTTACTTTAATTTTTGTTTTTAACCACGCTTTACTTTTAGGATTTACAAATGCAAATTTATCATCATGTTTTAATGTTATTACTGCATCATTCCAAACATACTTCATTTCAATCACCTCTTTTATTGAGCTTTTTCATATTTTCCCATAACCCTATGCCATCTTGGATTCTCTAATAATTTCTTACTTAACTTATATCTCATTTTTGAAAATTCACAAACTTCAAATGGGACTTTATAATAGTCTCCCGTTCTTTCAAAATTGTTCATTAAACAATCGCAACTAGAACAAAATTCTTTTATATTACATTCTTCACATTCTTTAGAGAGGTTTCTTTCATATCTTAAGAACCTTTTTATTTCATCAGCATATATCCCTTCATTTACATGTCCTATTTTTGCAGATTCTTTTGAGCAAAAGGTGCATGGATAAATGGATCCATCCGTGGTAATAAAATTGTCTATAACTCCACAGCCACAAAAGTAATGCTTTCTTTTTTCCGTCAAAGTCTTTATACCCTCATTGATAAAACTCCACATAAATGGATTTCCTTCTTCTACTTTATTAAGATAGAGTTCTGTAGCCAATTCGAATTGCTTTTCTAATTTTTTAAAATCTTCTTTAGTCCATTCTTCTTCTTCCCAGTATCCATAAGACTCTAAGCCATCAGCTATTTTTCTAAAGCCTAGGTCTATAATAGATTTTAAATTTTCATAAAAATTAAGATATGTATTTTTAGAAACTACCATACTTACTTGAACTAATTTTCCAGAATTTTTTTCATAATATTTTATGTTGTCCATATTGCTCATTATCCTAGAATAACTTGGTTCTCCTTTTATATCTATTCTATTTAAATTATGGTTTTTTTCATCACCATCTAAGCTTATACCAACACTAAAATTATTTTTTACAAAGAACTCACTTACCTCTTTAGTAAACAACAATCCATTTGTTACTAAATCAAAAGTAACTTTTAAGTTATTGTTTTCAGCCACTTTATTTGTATACTTCGTTAACTCTTTAATCATATCAAATTTTAATAATGGTTCTCCGCCAAAGAAAGTTACTTTAACTTCTTTTTGTTTAATTTTTAATGCTCTATTTATTTCAAAATCTATAGATTTTTTAGCTAACTGCATATCCATTACTTCTGATGTATGGTCTACAAAACAATACTTACATCTTAAATTACAATTTTTTAATAATTGTAAAGTTATACTGTACATTACCATTCCTCCTAACATATTAAGCCTTACACATATACAGATTTCATAATTATCCCTTTTTTATCCGCTAATTCATATAAATCACAATAATCATCTACTAGAAGCGCATCTTTAGAAAGAATATTTTTTCCAAAGATTATTGCTTTTTTTATTAGATCTCTTTTTATTTGTACCTGTTTGTTTCTAGGAATAAAATTTAAGTCTCCTATCATCAAAGTATCTGCATTTTCTAAGCCAACTTCTATATTATTATAAATTTTTAATTTAATTGTTTTTGACTCTTTCTCCACTTCATAATAATCCTGATAAACTGGACGAGAATCGTATATTCCTATAGATTTATGTTCTTCGTTGTCATCCATTTTTTTTATTATTTCTATATTTTCTTTATTAATTGGAAAATACAATATTCTCTTCATCCATTTTCTTTCATCCTTTTCGTCTATTTCTTCACACTGTTTATTATTTAAGCTATTTTTAATAATTTCTTTTTTTAAATCATTCCAGCAATTAATTGAACTTTCATACATTAAGTTTGCCAATATACCTGTAAAGTTTGCACAAGCGAAACTATTTCCATATATATATTCATAGCTGTTATCACTCCAACAATCTCTTTGCCTTGCACCATTTGCAATAACTTTATTAGTATTTGAATCATATATGTATCCATATTTATAATTAAATTTTTTGCCTATAACTCCAAAAACATTTGTAAAAGCTGCTGGATAACTTACTGTTTCTTTGTTATGAAAAGCAGAAACAATATAAATTCCTTTATTTACTGCAACTTCACATAATCTATAGAGCTTTTCTTCATGTTTTTTTTCAGTAGTTCCTAGACTTAAATTTATAATTTGTACATTTTCTTCTATAGCAAATTTTAATGATTTATATAAACTATCAAAAGAACACTTTAAATCTTTATCAAAAACTTTAATACTTAATAAATCTATATTTTTACACTTATCAAATATAATTCCTGCTATAGCTGTTCCATGTCCGTTTACATCGGAAAAACTGTTTTTTACATAACTTTTATCTCTTTTACCAGTTAGCTCAATTCCCTGGATATATTTGTCATATAGGTCCGAATGATTAATGTCTACACCACTATCAATTAAAGCAATTTTAATTTTTTTCATGTTTTTTAAAAACCTCTCAATACATACTCTTAAGCTTGCAAGTATTTTTTAACAGAATCATTTGGAATTATTCCAGGATTATTTTTTATACATTCCAACATCTCCATAATAGTTGTATCTTTTTTTATACAAAGTACATCTACAATTTCTTCTACTATTTTGTAAAGCATCTTTTCATGTTTACACCAAAAATCGTTACTTAAATTCAAATATCCTGTTGTTATATAATTATTAAATGAACACTTTCTTCCTTGACAAAAATGTGCTATGGAACATTCTTCACAAATATCATTTTTTGTAAGATGTTTTTCAATATATCTTTTTCTTTTTTTCTTATCTATTTCTCCTTTAAGTTTTCCTACGCAAAACTCTTCTTTGTCCATTACATATGCACAAGGATATAAAGTTCCATCTGGGTTTACTACAAAATGTCCAAACCCAGCATTACAAAAACGAGGTTTTCTTGCTTGTAGATATTGAGCTATTTTTCCATCAAACATTCCAAAACTAAACCTATCTTTTTCTAATCTATCTATATAAATTCTTTGTATTTCTTTGTATGAAGCTTCTAATTTATCAAATTTTTTGCTCCAATCAGCAAGATTATCTGCTACTGCTTCTATTTTTCTAAATCCTTTTTCAAGAAGCCATTGAACATTTTCTACAAAACTATCAACAGTCTCTGGTGTTATAGTCATCCTAATGCTTAAATCACATTCATTTTCATTTAATAAATATGCTGCTTTTACCACTTTATTATAAGTATCATGATTATCTATTGTTTTCCTGTGAAAATTATGAGTTTCTTCTTTTCCATCTAAACTTACTTTTACCCTAAAATTATTTTCTTTAAAATACTGTGCAATTTCTGGAGTAACTAGTGTGCCATTTGTAGTTATACCAAAGTGAGGATCTAGTTTTTTTAAACTTGATTTTTCTTTTAAATATTCTGTTGCATACTTAATTATTTCAAATTCTAATAGAGGCTCTCCCCCATGAAAAGATAAATCTAATCTAGTGTTTGATTCAGCATTTTCAGTAAAACTATCTATAGCATCCATTGCAACTTCTTTGGTCATTGCACTTTTTCCTTTATGCTTTTCATAACAATAAGAACAATTTAGATTACACTTATTAGTTACAATTAATTTTAATTCCTCCATTATATCCCTCCAATTATAACTTTATTCTACTTTAACTTAATACTATAACTCGTTTAATCTTTAGTTAGATATTATTACTTTTTGGTTCAATATTCCATAAAATCATCTTATTAGTATATTTTTTAGTACTAATTGTTATATATTTCAAATAAAATATACATTAATGACTTTTTGGGTTACGTTAAATAATTAGTTTAAACATATAAATAAAAAAAGGATTTTTTGAAAATAAAATTTCAAAAAATCCTACAATTACTATATTTAGCTAAGGTAATATAGTATATTTAAATATACTATACTTTGTACAGCTTATATTCTTTATTTTTTTCTTTTAATAATTTTCTAAGTTCTCTCACAGATACTAAACATATTTCTTCATTTATCATATATATTATCCTATTAAAGGTATCTATTTCTTTTATATTATCTTTGTTAACTATAAAAGATTTATGACACCTACAAAACCTTTCATCCAATTCACTTTCTATATCCTTGAGATTACCATAAAACTCTATTTGTCTATTAACTTCATGAATTCTTACTTTATGTACTGTTGACGAAGTTTCAAAAAATAAAATATTATCAAATTTTACATTTATTATTTTCTCATTATTCTTAAATGTGAATAAGCTCTTACTTTCTTTATAAATTTGATTTTCATTAAATCTTTTATTAGCCTCTAAAAGACAATCATTTATTCTATTTTTTATTTTTATATAATCGTCCTTTATTATATAATCCATAGCTTCTACTTTATACTCAAAAGTCAAAAAGCTCATTTCAATATGAGTGGTTATAAATATAATAAATCCTTCTCTATCTATTTTTCTTATTTCTTCAGCTAATTTTATCCCATTTAAACTGCATCTTAAATCTATATCTAAAAAATATATACCTACCGTTTTTGTATCATTCTTCAAGAAATTTAAGATTTCTTGTGGATCATTTGTAGCTGTAACTATACTCATATCTAAATTTTCTCTTATAATAGTATTCTCTACTATATCTTTTATTCTCATCATCTGCACTTTATTATCTTCACACACAAAAATTTTTAACATATCATATTCCCCCTATCATAATAGATTATAAGTAAAACTATTTAGTTAATTTTATTTATGATCTATTATAAGTTCCTGTTTAAATTCTCCATTGTCTACATATGTATTTAGTGTGACATTACTATATTTTTTATCTATTATATTTTTAATATTGCTAAGCCCAATCCCCCTATTTTCTCCTTTGGTTGAAAATCCGTATTCAAACATTTTATAAATATGAGGAATATTGCTTCTACATGAATTTATAATAACTATAACTACAGAGCTTGTACAATTTATTATTCCAAACTTTATTTTTGGATTAGTGCAAAGCTCAGCCTCTTCTATAGCGTTATCCAGCAATATACCCAATATTTTGCATAGATCTATTGATTCTAAATGGAACTTTTCTATATCTTCACTTATATCTAAAAATAAATCTACAGATTTATTTTTAGCCTGCAGCATTTTAGAAAATATTAACCCTTTAACTCCATCTACTTTTATATATTTAATTTTCATTAAATTCCCAGAACTTATTGATAAGCTGTCATTTAATTTTAAAATGTTTTCATTAAAGTATTTTTTCAAACCCTTTATATTGTTATCTTCTATATATCCATTTATACTGCATAATATATTTACATGGTCATGTTTAATTCTTCTTATCTCATTATACATGTCTTCTACAGCGCAAACATACTTTTTAAGTTGATTAAGTTCTTTATTTACATATATATCATGTAAATCTTTTCTCATATATTCTTGGTAAATATTAAGAATAATTATTATAGTTGTACAGAGTATAACAATTAAAAAGGTATTTATACCTAAAAAAACTGTATAAATCTTCAACAATTTTCCTATCATACTTAATACATAAGCTACAATTAAAATTATCAATATATTAATAGAAATTAATGTGATAACTTTGTTTCTGTTTTTATGATTTTTAGTAAAGATTTTGTTAATGTGAACTCCTATAAATTTAGTACATACAAAATTCAGTAAAAGCAATAAAACATAGAAGAATTTATAGTGATCTTTTAATTGAAACATGGTATTTTTGTTTATGTAAAAAATACCAGTTATTAAACATCCTAAAATTCCATCTATAAGAAGAAGAATTAAAATAGCCAATGAAACCCACAGAATACTTAGTGCGAAATCTTTTGCTAAACTATATAAATATATAACAATTACAAAGAAAGCAGAAGGCGCTAATAATGTTTCACTAACTTGGTCTAATATACTCATTATAGTGAAAATAGCTATATTAAGAATGATTATATGTTTATACTCTAATTTAATAAAATTAAGATTATACAAATTTAAGATAATGATTACACTTAATATTAATATGGAAAAATTATAATCCATTTACCTAATCTCCTTATTATTATAGCTATTATATAAATAAAACGTATGTAAACTATACATACGTTTTATTTATATGTTATTTTATTAATGATTCTGGCATTTTTTCTTCATAGAACATACCTATTTTAGACATATTAGGAGCTGTAAGTGCCAATGCCATACCAATACCCGCTAATAATAATGCCACCTTTCCATTTAATAAATCAATTTTGTTTAGTACATAATCTTTCATAGTTATTGTACTCCCTTCCTAAAATTTTATATATACATGGTGTTATAAATAAAGCTTCTGAAAAGCAAGCTAACGTAATTATGGATTTGTAAATAGAATTTTTTAAAATTAAAGCTGCAATTAATAAAATAGTCATACAGCAAATAGATTTGATTTTTAGTTCTTTTCTAAATTTTGCATTTATTATTGGCCTCTCCTCTGTATCTGCTGGAGCATATTTGTATAACAATATATAGCTTATTATAAATATAAATATAATATTATAATTATTAAGTTTTAAAAATAATGATAGATAAGTTCCTCCTAAAAAAACAATAAAGCTTAATATAGTACATGTTATACTTTTTCTAGTATGAACTCCAAAAGCAAAAGCTCTAACAATAAAAAAACATAAAAAATAAGTCATAGTATATTTAAATATTCCAAGAAAATAAGCAGTCAGCATGAGCATACTTATTTTTGTGATATTTACAATCAATACAAATAATCCATATCTCATTTCCTTAAATTCTTTTTCATCTTTTTTAGCATATTTATTTACATATAAAGCTAAACTGTCTGTTATTTTTGTCATCAAGTTTAAATTCACCGTCCTTTTATATGATTTAATGTAACTTTATGACAATTTTACCATTAAAATTTTAGCCTGTCCATTAACTTTTTAACTATATTCTCGTATTTTCTTGGGATTATATGGTTTATTTTGCATTTTTCTCATAATATCTATATATTGTAAAGATTAAATACATAGAATTTACATTTGAATTTTATGGCATTTAGATATGCTCCCCTTAAGGTAGACAGATTAAAAAATAAAAATTGGAAATGGTATAATAAAGTAGACACCAAGATAAGAGAAAAATGTGAAAATGTGGTCTACTTTATGAGAAGAAGTTATGATAAACAATTTAAAATTGCAGCGGTTAAGTTAGTACAAAAAAATGATATGTCTGTTGCTGATGCAGCAAAAGCATTATCTATTCATTATAACTCCTTATATCGTTGGATAAGTGAATATGAAGAATGCGGAGAGAGTGCATTCCCTGGTCATGGAACTGCACTCTATTTGTGTCAGTATGAAATAAAAAAGCTAAGGCAGGAAAATAATGAGTTAAAAAAGGAGTTAGAACTACTAAAAAAATACCAAGCCTTCTTGAAGCGAATAGATATATATTCAAGGAAAGTTGTTGGATAGTCTATGGATAATCGAATGAAAGATACTCTTGTAATGGGTGCATTTATGCAGGCCTATGGGAAAGAGCATCCTAAAAACGACCTAATTGTACATACAGATCAAGGTTCCCAGTTCACAGGAGGAAGATTTCAAGCGTTATTAAAGAAGTATGGGGCTGTTCATAGTCAAAGTAGAGAAGGAAATCCTTATGACAATGCAGTAATGGAATCTTTCTATAGAACTATAAAGAGAGAGCTTATTCAGGACGCTAATTACGAGTCACCTGAACAAGCTCAAAAAGAAATCTTTAAGTATATTGAAATATATTATAATACTAAGAGAATGCATTCTTCATTGGGATATCTCTCTCCATCCCAATTCGAAGAATTGAATTCATAAAATTTACTTAACTTTGTGTCTACAAAACCTGGACAACTCCATAAATTTTTTATTTCCACTGTCTACTTGACAGGGTGCAGTTCATTTCTGAATAATACGGTATTTTTATTAATTATTCGATTTTAAGTTAGGATGTAAGATAATAAAATTCTGTATCACCCTTATATTAATACTTATTATTTAGGATCAGCGGTACTTATGGTATTATATGTTTTAAATATTGAACCAACTCTATCCTTTAAATCAAAGTACCCTGAACCCATCATTATTGTTGGTTTAACTTTTAGAGCATTTGGTCTTCCATTTTCCATGCAGTCTTCATTCGCATATACTGCAACAATTTCTCCAATAAACATCGTAAAATCAAATATAGGAATTGTCTGTATTACCTTACAAAGATAATTTACAGGACATTCTTTTATCATTGGCGCATTTCCTGCATCATCATAAAACGAATCAAAAACATTCGATTTATCTTCTTTATTACCAGAGATGCACCCACAAAAATCAGTCTTATCAATAGATTCAGAGGACGGTATGTTCACACTAAAGAATCCATTTTCCACTACACCTGAAGTTGTATAGTGGGAATTTTTCAATGAAATATACAATACAGGCTTCTCACTTACAACACCATATGCACCTAGTGTGGCATAGTTTGGCTTTCCATTAACCATTGCCCCTACTAAAACTGTAATAAATGGTCCAAAAGGGATATTTGCTATTTTCTTCTTTATCATATTCTTTCTCCAATCCAATTATTTATTTGTTGCAACAATAATAATTATACGGATAAATTGAAAAAAATATAGACTGTTTCTTTTCTATGAGTTATCATATAGATAGATCACGCCCAAAAATAAATAATCTTAGCATCACAATATCAAATAATTGTAATTTAGCACATTACCTCATCCTGTATTTTTCATGCTATCATAATAGTACTCACATAGTTTGCTTTTTAATTAAGATAAAAATAAAAGAGCATTTCTGCTCTTGATATTAAATATAATATTTGAAGTACGACATAAAAATACCGTAAAATTTAATTGATTGCCTACCATTTATCATCTAATATTTGTTTTCTTTTTACTTTATATTCTTCCTCACTTATAATTCCATCGTCCTTAAGTGCTTTAAGCTTTCTCAGCTTTTCGTCAAAACTTTTCTCTTCTCCCTGATAAGAATCAGTTACTTCAACATTAGCTTGATACTGTGAAACCTCTTTTTTACTAAAAATATCGTAGAGATGAGAACCTGCAATCACAACACCCATAAGTGTAAATCCCAATCCAACGAAAACAGTCTCACCACGTGTAATACTTGTTACACCCAAAATTACAAACATTATTCCAATGATTATATTACCAATTGATTTTAACTTTATTCTATCCCTTTCAAACATAACACTTTCCCCTTAATCAATTCTTGCTTTTAAAAACACTAATATAATCTTAGAAACTTCATTTTTACCACATAGTAATGATAACTCTAGTGTAACTCATATAATAAAAAATCACTATTTTAACTTTACTAATAATAATTATATCATAGTTGGCATGATAAAAAATGACTAATTTTCCAATAAATACGAAACATTTCACTTTTGGGCATCCTATTATTCAATTGTTGAAAATATTTAAAAACTTTTTATTTCTTTCCAATCATCTTCAATATTCTCGGACATTCTTTTTACTAATTTATAGACTATCTCTTTCTCTTCTTCACTAAAATCACTAAAGCAGCTTTCAATGTTTTTGTTTTCTACTTCTACAAGCATTGGATATACATCTAAAGCTTTCTGCTTAGGATGAAGTCTCCACATTCTCTTATCTTCTTCATCTCTTACTTTATCTATATAACCGGCCTCAATTAGCTTTTGTACAGCCTTAGTAGTAGTAGTTTTATCAACTTTTAAAATATTTGATAAATCTATATGATTAATTCCTGGATTTTCACATATTCTAGTTACAAAAATCATTTGTCCTTTTTGTAATTTCACTTCTTTAAGCTTTATATCATTTATTGATTGCACACATCTAGCAAGGGCTCCTATTTCTCTTAAAATATAACTATTTAGTTTCAAATGTAAATTACCTCCTTGAAAACTAATTGAATTTTCAACTTCACTCATTATATACTAGTTTTGTTGAAGGTTCAACTATATATTGTCTCTTAATAATATATATGTTAATATCAATACGTTAAAAATACTAAAGATGATTGAAAGAGGTTTTTTATATGTTGAAGGAATTTAAAGAATTTGCCATAAAGGGCAATGTACTAGATTTAGCTATTGGTGTTGTTATAGGTGGTGCTTTTGGAAAAATAGTTACTTCTTTGGTTAATGATATTATTATGCCCCTTGCAGGTGCTTTAACTGGTGGAGTTAACTTTACATATTTAAAATTTACAATTAAGGAAGCTCACGGTAGTGTACCAGCAGTTACTCTTAATTACGGAAATTTTATTCAAAACACTATTGATTTCTTAATTATTGCCTTTTCTATTTTCTTATTTGTTAAATTAATAAATAAACTTAAAAGAGAAAAGAATGTGGAAGTTGTTAAAGAAGAGACTCCAAAACCATCACCAGAAGTTTTATTACTTGAAGAAATTAGAGATTTGTTAAAGAAATAAAGATTATATTCCAAAAGTTAAATACTGTTATAACAACTATTTTTTAAACTTTGCCTATGTTAATGAATAATGTTGATAATATGGTATACAATAATGGAACTATTCTTTAGTAGTTCCATTAATTCTGATTTTAAGAATAATACATAAAACATTATAATCTTGATAAATTTCAATTTTTTATTTGGAAATAAACATGCTTAAATTATCCCATAGCAAAACTGATGAATTAGATGGTGTCCCTTCAAAATCATCAATAAAATCTTTATAATGCTTCGCGCCTAAATGAGTATATATTCCTCCTGCTCTATCATTTCCTTTTACAATGCAAATGGACATTTTTTCATATCCATTATTGTAAGCATATTTGCCAATTGTAAAAATCAATTTTTTACCGATTCCACTACCTTGAATTGATTGTATAATGTGCAATGAATCAAGTAATAGACATTTTTTTAAATCATAATATGGCTTGTATGCTGAAAAACCAATAATCATATTATTTTCATCTAATGCAACAAAAGCACCTTGTTTATCTGCATGAATATATGACAACCACTTTTCTTTTGAATGTTCATATGTCATACTTGTTAAAAAAGAATCTGGTAAGATATTTTGATATGTGTTTTTCCAATTATCAGTATATATTTTAGCAATAGCCTGTACATCATCATCTATTATTGGTCTAATAATCATATGTATTCCTCCGATAAACTACTATTTATTTGATTACAACTCGACTATATTTTGTATTTATTTACAATTGTCCATTTGTTTAATTATACACTACACAACTATAAACATTCAAATATTTAGCATAACTATATATAAATTGCTTCTCTAAATCTAAAGTCTTTTAATTTTGTGTCGGAATGACAAGTATGAGATTGTATCAACAGATTTTCCCCTTTGAAAATCGGTTTTCCTTTACTTCATTTGTAACTTCGGTTGCAAATGAGCCTAATATAACGACTTCTTCAAGATAGTTTAATATTTCTTCCTTTCCTGCTGTTCCTAAAGCCTGTATATCTCTTTTAATTGACTCTACACTTGGCATAATATGACCTCCGTAACTCTTTATATAGTCTTATTATAATCAATTTTCAGCATCAATCTCTAACAGAGCCTAAACTTTTTATTTTGGAATTTTAACAAACTAAAAGGTGTACCTATACATTTCAGTATAAGTACACCTTTTAATTTATAGATTTTCAATGTAACAGCCCATAGTTTTCAAATATTATTACATAACTTGTTCAGCTGAAGTTTCTTTATTGTCCGATTGATATTTTCTTCCTAGCCCAACAAATATCCATAGAAGTCCAATTAATGTCATGGCTAAAAGATAATAGCTATTAGAAAAAATATCAAAACCACTTATTTTTACGTTAGTAAATTTATATTGTTGATTTAATCCTTGAGCCATAGTCATAGCACTCATCACGAAAACACTACTAAATGGTATAACTACACTTAAATTATGCATCATTCCCACTAAAAAATAGGATCTTCTTGAAGGATGTAAATTGGCCCTATGTCCTAAGTTATTGATAAAAGAACTGATTAATAAAATAGCAGGTAATGGTATGCTAGATAGCAAAATGTTCGATACTATACAACTAACTCCAATAACCAATTCTGCCCCTATAGGACTTTGTACAAATTTAAACTTTGTTACCCAATTGCTAGCTTTCTGAATTCCCTCTCCTCTGACCATAATTTGAATCATGCTAAATAACATCATCATGCCGATAACCACATCTACCATGCTATATACACCTTCAAATAAAATTCCACTGATATTTCCTTTTTGAACATTAACAATACCAGTTAGTCCAAACAATCCGCTTGCATATCCAATCACAAGGCCTGATAAAATTCCAAATGTTATTCCTTTAAGTAAATTTTTTGTCTTGACACATACTAACAACAAAATTCCTAATGGAATTAACATCAATAATCCCTTTGGATTAGATAGTTTCCCAATTGAAATATTGCTTTGTACTGCTTCTACACCATTAGTCTTCATATAAAATAAGATTGCTGAAATCAATCCTGCAAATACGACATATTTTATCCTATCTGCTAAAACAGTAATAGGATCCGCTGAAATTCCCGTAACGCTATTTGTTTGCATACTTGCTGCCGTTGCAGTTATTTGGGAGCTAGGTGATATATTATCGCCTAAAAAAATCCCACTGATAATAGCTCCCAATAGAACAGCTGGATTTGCACCTAAAATAATTCCTGGAGGATAAAGAATAGGTACAATAGCATAAATTGCCGTAATAGGTGTTCCACATCCCATAGAAATGACCATGGAAGCTAGAAATATAAATAAAACAACTGTACCACCGCTCAAATTTAAAGTCTGACTAATCCACACAAATCCTTGCCCTATCTGCCCATAAGATAATAGTTTTGTGAAACAGCCCATAAATACAAAAGTAAATAACAATTTGGCATTTCCCGGTTGCATAATTCCAGAAATAATTACTTCCCAGTATTTTTCTTTGTCTTTTGCAAATAAAAATCCTACAAGAATACCAGCCGAACCACCTACTATAACAGATTTCATTGATAGAAAATCATAATTAAATGCTAAAAACATAGCTATCCCTATATAAATCACAGTAGGTAAAAAAGAGATTTTTTCTCCGCCAAAAAACTCAAGTTTACTCTTATCTGAATAATTCATTTTATTTCTCCTTCATACTTTGATATTAATGCCTTTATTCCTAATCCATTTAGCTATTTTACTTGGATTTGTCCATCTTCAATAAGTTCATTCGCAATCCATCTTGCAACTTTCCCAGTGATTGTTATACAGTGTTGCTTCCTTCCTTCGCTTTGAAAATTATCTCCAGCCCATTCCTTTGTGATTACTCTACAGCATGTTGATTTGTATTCATTCTTAATATAGTCATGGAGTTTTTTAGCTTTTTCAAACATTTTTTCATTCATAACTTCACCTTTAACCCTACCGTATACCATGCCAAGAGCCATTTGCCCACCTGAAACTGCACCACATAAACAGCCGGATTTACCCATACCTATAGGAAATCCACTTGCTAATTTGACGACGTTTTCATCGAATGGTTGGCCTAATAAATCATTAATTGTTTGTACCACCGATTCACTGCAGAAAAATGTACCACTTCTAAAAAGTTCTTCTGCATTATCTTGAGCTTTATCTAAAAGTTCTTCTTTTGTAATTTTTTTAATACTAACTTCCCTATTCATTTGTTTTACCTCCAGCTCCTAATTAATCTAAAAATGCTCCTATTCTCCGTGTTAACACAGTCCTTATTATAGATAGCAAGCTGTATATTAAACAGTGCCAGATTTGTTAACAGTGATGAGGCCAGCTCTTTAGAAAAGATTGCTTTGACAATATAACTATCCCTTTAAACCTCCCGTATCCCCTTATAAATCTTAGCTCTAAGCTTATACCATAGAGTATAAGTTTTTAGATTTTATAAGGATTATTGTAGCTCTATAATATTTTGTTATATAATCCGCTGCATTTATAATAATTTTTTATATACAAAAAGGCTTCTAATCTTCAGTTGCCATCTGAAGCTTAGAAGCCTTTATTCATGGAGGGTAGACACCGGATAAATATTCCTTTTGCCATTAATATAATTCCAATAATGACTTGGTGCATCACTTATTAATACTTTTTAAATTCCAGCTAGCATTAATCACTAACAAACAATTTTTCTAGGTTATTCCACAATTCATCGTTGCTATTTCTTTCTGTTTCCTGAGGATACTTAAAAACATATGTGTTGGTATCACAAATTTTAGAGTAAACTTGAGGTCTTCTTAAGCTTATATAAGGCCTTTGCTCTCTGTATTTCTGTACCATAGTTATGTCAACTTCAGCATAGAGTATTTGCTCCTTGTCATCAGCTTTCACAACTACATCGCCGTTTGGATCAACAACTATTGACTCCCCTGCAAAATCCATTTCTCCTTCTTTGCCAACTCTATTACACATTGCTACAAAAATGTTGTTTTGCATAGCAGGAATCCTGAGCTCCCACTCAAACTTTTCTAATGGTTCATCTTTAACATTTGCAGTAGGAATTATTATAAGCTCTGCTCCTTGCAAAGCACATAACCTGAAACTTTCCGCTATATGTCTATCAAAGCATACTATTATACCTATTTTCCCAAGAGGAGTATCATATACCCTAAATCCAGTATCAGATGGAGAGTAATAATCTTGCTCATAGAATTGATGGCATCTCATAATATGAACCATTTTTGACCCTCCCATTATTTTGCCATCTGCATTAATAAGCAATGAGGTATCATAATACTTGTTATTTTCTTTTAAATATATATTGGGAACTGCTATTATATTGAATTCTTTGCACTTTTCTTGAATTTTTTTTATTTTTTCATCATCAATTGAAAGTACATAATTTGATACATCTACTCCCTCATACTGTGGAAAAAATGGACTTAATTGTAGTTCTGGAAAGCAAATCAACTGCGCTTCATTTTTTGCAGCAACTTCAATTAGCTGTAAGGTTTTTTCAAAATTTTCATTTACATTTTCACTTATTTTCATTTGCGCTAAAGCAATCTTCACAATTATCATCTCCATTTCAAAAATATAGTAGGTTGGTATATATAGATATCCAACTTCATCATTCAACTTATATATAGGGATGTGTTTCAAAAGCTGAAGGTAGATTTAAAAACTTTGTGTCAGTCTTAGTGAAGGGTTTTAAGACAACCTTAGCACCTTCGAGTTGTCTGAGCATAGCGAGTTTCTCGAAGGTTCTTAGGTCGTCTAAAACACAAGCTTTAGACTGACTAAAAGTTTTTAACGGACTGAAGCTTGGAAACATATCCCGGTAGATAAGTCAAGCATTTAAGTTGGATATCTATAATAATCTTTTCATTATTTATCTTCTTTGCTCTTAATAAGCATATCATCAGCCTTCAATTCTTCCTGACACTGAATCGTAAAAATCATTTGTGCAGAAGGTGCACTATCTATAGCTTGGCCATTTTCTTTTTTCATATCTTGAAGCCTTATAATCTTGTTGTCTCCCTTTGGAACTAAAACTTCAACGGTATCTCCATTGTAAACTTTATTTCTTTGTTCTATAGTTGCAATGTGAGATTCCTTATCATAGCTCTTTACAATGCCTACAATATCATAGTCCCGAATATATGCTGAGCTTTCATAATGCTGCTTGATCTCTTCATCAAAATAAAAACCTGTAGTATAAGGTCTGTGACTAGGCTTTAGAAGATAGTTCATCCATTTAGACTCAAAGCTATAACTCTCTGGATCTTCTATGTATTTATCAATAGCTTCTCTATAGGCTTTTACTACCGACGCAACATAGAAGGTACTTTTCATTCTTCCTTCAATTTTAAGAGAATTGATTCCTTCATTTATAAGCTCAGGAATATGTTCTATCATACACAAATCCTTTGAATTCAGTATATAAGCTCCATTAATATCTTCAGTAATTTCATGATATTCTCCTGGCCTCTTTTCTTCCACTAGATGACATTTATATCTACATGGCTGCGCACAAACCCCTCTATTTGAATCTCTACCTGTTAGATAATTTGAAAGCATACATCTGCCTGAGTATGCCATACACATTGAGCCGTGAACAAAAGCTTCTATTTCACAGCTTTCAGGAAGTTTTTCTCTGAGTTTCTTAAAATCTTTCATGCTCATTTCTCTCGCCATAACCACTCTTTTAACGCCAATATTGTGCCAGAATAAAGCGGATTTATAATTTACAGTATTGGCTTGTGTGCTTAAATGTAGTTCAAGATTAGGCACTATTTCTTTTGCGGTCATAATAATTCCTGGGTCAGCAACTAGTATTGCATCAACACCAATATCGTATAACTCTCTAAGATACTCCTCTAACCCTACTAGATCTTCATTGTGAGGGATTATGTTCAACGTAACATATATCTTTTTCCCCCTAGAATGTGCAAATTCAAGACCTTCTTTTAATTCTTCAGCAGTGAAATTATCTGCAAAGGCTCTTAGATTTAATTTGCTGCCCCCAAGGTAAACAGCATCAGCACCAAAATTTATAGCTGTCTTAAGCTTCTCTAAATTCCCTGCTGGAGCTAAAAGTTCTGGTTTATTCATAACTTACTCTCTCCTCTTCTTTAAATAAAGCAATAGTTAATATTACAATCATCAATTCGACTTGTCCCACTTCATGCTTAAATTATACCTTATATGATGTTATTATTTTCAATTCTTCATAGAAAAAGTTTAATTACATATTCATAATATTATAGTATAATTTATATGCCAAGAAATAAAATCATATTCTGTGCTAGTACAAAAGCAAAGGAGTCGCTTAAATTGTTAAAATATGAGGAGATTATAGACTATGTTAAAAATGAAGCTTTAACAGGAAATTTTAAATATCAAAAAAGATTACCTTCTGTAAGATCACTATCTCAACAATTTAATTGCAGTGTTGGTACAGTTTTAAAAGCTTACGATAAACTTGAAAAAGATCATATTATTTATTCATCACCAAAGAGTGGATACTACCTATTGGAAGATTTTAATAATAATAATTCCTTTGAAAATGCAATTATTGACTTCTCATCAGGAGTTCCAGACGTTGAAACTTTTCCTTATAAAGATTTTCAGCATTGTCTGAATAAATCAATAGAATTATATAAAGAAACTCTCTTTACTTATTCAGATCCTCGAGGGTTAAACTCATTAACAAAAGCATTAGCAAAACATTTGCAGCAATATCAAATATTCACAAGACCAGATAACATTATTATAACCTCCAGTTCTCAACAAGCATTAAACATATTATCAATTATGCCCTTTCCAAATGGTAAGTCTAACATTCTTGTTGAGCAACCTACTTATTATGGAATGATAAAATCCCTAGAGCTAAATAATGTTTCTGCATTAGGAATTGAAAGAGGACTTAATGGTATAAATCTAGAGGAACTAGAGCATATGTTTAAGTATGGAAATATTAAGTTTTTTTATACTATTCCTAGATTTCATAACCCAACTGGGAACTCCTATAATAGACAGGAGAAAGAGTCAATTGTCAAAATGGCTGCAAAATATGATGTATATATTGTAGAGGATGATATTGTCGCAGATTTAGAAACAGATAAAAAAAATGATCCTATTTTTGCTTATGATACTTCCGGAAAGGTTATCTACTTAAAAAGTTATTCAAAAATTCTTATGCCCGGTTTAAGAGTTGCAACTCTTATATTGCCTAAGTTGTTAATGAATACTTTTCTAGGTTATAAAAAATGGACAGATATGAATAGTCCAATTTTATCTCAAGGTGCTCTAGAAATCTATTTAAAAAGCGGTATGTTTGATATTCATAGAAAAAAGATGAGTAAATTATATTGTGATAGATTGACTTATTTAAAAAACACTGTGTCATCCCTTCAGTATCCTAAGATAAAATGGAATATTCCTAATTCCGGATATTTCTCTTGTATATACGTAGATGGTCCTGTACAATATGATAAAATAATTAGTTCCTTACAAGATAAAAATATAGAATTATTAAATACAAATATGTGTTTCTTGGATGACTATAAAAGTGATAATTATTTTAGAATAAGTATTAGTAAAGTGAATGAAGATAAAATAAAAAAAGGTATTCCTGTAGTCCTTAATACTATACAAAAATATCTAACCTAATTTTTATAAAGGGGTAGACTATACCCCTTTTTTATTCGTTTATATCTATTCTACTTGTAGCCATAATTGCTAATTTTATTTTTAAGATTCACAAAAGCCATCAATGCTGCAATGCATTCCGTTGCCAATATTTGAGTCATCCTTTTTATATTCATCATTAACAACCTTCTCAAATATTTCTTTGCTATTAAAACCCTGTAGTCGTTTATCACCTATTATAAAGGTTGGAACAGATGTAATCTCTGCCTCGTTGTATGCATGATGAAGAGCTTTTTGCTGAACTTCCTTGTACTTTCTTGTTACTAAAGATTCTTTAAATTCACCTTCATCTAATCCAATCTCTGCAGCAATTTTAGTTAGTACATCAATATTTCCAATATCCTGTTCTTCTTGAAAGAATGCTTTAAACACTCTATCATTGTATTCTTTTTCCTTACCTTGTTCCTTAGCAAAATGAAATCCTTCAAAAGCTAAATCTGTATATGGATGTGGTGAAACATTAGGCAACTTCATATTAACTCCTAAGCTTTTGCTAGTTGGATTTATAAATCTATCCCATGACTGTAGCTTAGAAGGATCCTTTATTGGGTCTATCTTAGGTGCAGGACTTGGGCGTAATTCAAAAGGCATCCATTCCACTTCGACATCCTTTCCCTTTATTGCCTCCTCAAAAGGAACTTTAGCTAAAAAACAAAATGGGCAGACATAATCTGAATATACTTTAATTTTTAATGACATTATAAATTCATCTCCTTCTTAAATACGGTAATAACCCTTGATCATATATATTATCTGTATTTGTTCAAGTACTATCCTTTTCCACAATTGTAACCATATAAGTTACAACAGTGGTAAAAAAAATTGAATATTTTAGAATTCAATTTTTTTATTTGTATTATCTCTTTGTAACCATTATAGTTACAATTATATTAATTGTCAACTGTGTGAATAGCATTCTATTCATCGAATAAACTCCATAATCCTCTTATAAGCGCTTTGAGCATCTTCATATCCATTTTGGAATAGTTCTTGAAGCTTTACTGGATCTCTTTCCAATCTATCAACCTTTAATTCTTTAGAAGCTCTTATAACTATTGCCTTACCTTCTTCTTCCAATCTTTCTATGTAATCCAAGGTATCATTATATTTCTTATGCCTATTCATCATTGTTTCTATTAATAGAGGATATTTTTTATATTTCATTTTTATTAAGTTTGCAAATTTTAACGGACTTTTTCTATAGTCTTTATTCCTAGTTAAAATAATAATATTTTTATCGTTACCATCCTTAATTGATTTGGTAATTGGAATAGAATCTGATATGCCCCCATCCAAAAGCTCATATCCTTTCAGATTAACGATTGGTGACATGAGCGGCAGTGAACATGAAGCTCTTAAAATATCAAATCCTTCACTCCTAATATCATTCTTATTAAAATATAGCGGTTTTCCGGTTTTACAATCAGTTACACCCACTAGAAATTCACATGATGCATTATGAAAGGTTTCATAATCAAACTCAACATACTTATCAGGAATATCTTTAAAAATAAAGTCCATACCAAAAAATGATTTCTTCAATAGGAGACTTCTAAAACTCATATATCTCCAGTCTCTTAGAAACCCTGTGTTTACTTTTATATTTCTTCCTTTTTGTTTTGATATATACGAAGCTGCATTACTGGCTCCAGCTGAAACCCCTATAATATAATTAAAATATAGATCTTTCTCCATGAAATATTCTAAAGCGCCACAAGTATATAATCCTCTCATACCTCCCCCTTCAAGTACCAATCCTATATTATTCATAATCCTTACACTCCCTTCTAGCATTTTCCACTACGTTCTACAATAGCACTAATATGAGAAGAAAATCAACTTTTATTATATGTACATATTTTATAAGCTCTATATCAAAATTGATAATATTTAAAGAGTATGACCAACATTATGACCATACTCTTTAAATATTATTAACTTAATTGTATCACTTTATTAAGCTTCTTCTATACTAACAACTTCATAACGTGCATCTTTAATAGCAAGTTTTATATCGCTGTCTTGAATATCACTATTAGCTTCAATTACTGCAGTTTTAGACTCTAAATCAACAACTACACTAGTTACTCCTCTAAGTTCTTCTAAATCTGTTTTTACATGTTTAACACAATTTCCACACTTCATTCCTTCAATAACTATTCTTTTTTTCATAATTATTCCGCCTTTCATTTTTTAAATTTATATACTATATTGATGGCTTAAAGCCCTTCAATCTTAGAGCATTTGTTAGAACTGATACTGAGCTTAAACTCATGGCTAAAGCTGCTATCATTGGATTCAAAAGTGGTCCTCCAAATATGTGCAGTATTCCCATAGCTACTGGTATGCCTAAGGTGTTATAGCCAAAAGCCCAGAATAGATTTTGTTTAATATTTTTTATAGTTTTCTTACTTAAATCTATAGCTGTAACTACATCCATTAAGTCACTTCTCATTAGAACTATATCTGCGGATTCCATTGCTACGTCTGTACCAGACCCTATAGCTATTCCTATGTCTGCTTGCGCTAATGCTGGAGCATCATTTATACCGTCTCCAACCATAGCAACTTTTTTGTTTTCACTCTGAAGCTTCTTAACTTCTTTTGCCTTATCCTGAGGTAAAACCTCTGCAAGTATTCTATCTATACCAACCTGCTTTGCTATTGCTTCTGCGGTTTTCTTGTTATCTCCAGTTATCATTGCTACTTCAATTCCCATAGAATGAAGCTTCTCTATAGCTCTCTTGCTGTGTTCTTTAACTGTATCTGCTACGGCAATTATCCCAATGAGTTTTCCTTCAAGGGCTATATACATAGGAGTTTTCCCTTCTCCAGCTAGAGCCTGTGATTTCTCCTCTAAGTTTTCTAATGAAACATTACTTTCATCCATAAGCTTTTTATTTCCAAGTAGAATTCTATTGCCATCTATAGTAACTTCTATTCCATGCCCTGGTATAGCCTTAAATAGATCAAGTTTTTTTAGCCCAACCTTCCTATTTTCGGCCTCTTTAACTATTGCCTCTCCTAGTGGATGCTCTGACCCCTTTTCTGCTGAGGCTGCCAATTGAAGCAAGTAGCTTTCATCTGTACCTTGGGTTGTAATTATATCCGTAACCTTAGGCTTGCCTTCAGTTATAGTTCCAGTCTTATCAAATACTATAGTTTGAATTCTATGTGCTGTTTCTAGCGCAGTACCACTTTTTATAAGTACACCGTACTCAGCACCTTTTCCGGTACCTACCATAATAGCAGTTGGTGTTGCTAACCCTAAAGCACAAGGACATGCAATAACTAATACTGATATAAATATCGTAAGTGAAAATACTCCAGTTTCACCATATATATACCAAGCTAAAGCAGCAATTGTAGCTAAGCTTATTACTACCGGTACAAAATATCCTGATATAACATCTGCTAATTTTGCAATTGGAGCCTTAGACCCCTGGGCATCTTCTACTAATCTAATAATTTGAGCCAATGCTGTATCCTTACCAACTCTAGTAGCTTTATATCTAATAGAACCATTTTTATTTATACTTGCTCCAATGACTTTGTCCCCAGCACTTTTTTCTACAGGTATACTTTCACCTGTAAGCATGGATTCATCTACTGCGGTAATTCCTTCTGTTACCTCTCCATCTACAGGTATTTTTTCACCAGGTTTTACTACAATTATGTCTCCAACCTCAACTTCATCTATAGATATCTCTACTTCTTTATCTTCTCTAATTATTGTTGCAGTCTTTGGTGCAAGTCCCATAAGCTTCTTTATAGCTTCTGAGGTTTTTCCCTTAGCAACAGACTCTAGATATTTACCTAAAGTAATAAGGGCAAGTATGGTACCTGCTGATTCAAAATATAAGTGATAATTTAAATTACCTAGAAGTATTTGGTATACTGCAAAAACACTGTATAGGAATGCAGCAGATGCACCTATAGCTATAAGAGAATCCATATTTGGACTTCTTTTAAACAATGCTTTAAACCCTACAGTAAAATACTTTCTTCCAGCAACCATTATAGGTAATACTAAAAGTAGTTGTATTATAGAAAATACTTGAGGATGATCCATTGGATCAATAGCTGGCGGAGGCATATATCCTAATTTCTCACCAATCATTGGCCCCATTGCTATTATAAGCAGCGGAACTGCGAATATAGCAGACACTAAAAATCTATTCCATAGTGCTTTTATTTCTTTTTCTTTCTTTTCCTTATCTGTATCTACAGTAGTCTCTTCTTCTAGTGCTTTATATCCTGCCTTTTCAATTGCCTTTTTTATATCTGATAACTTTACTTTAGAAGGTTCAAAACTTACACTTAGCTTTTCTGTAGCAAAATTTACATTTGCCTCTAAAACACCATCTAGTTTTCTTGATGCCCTTTCAACAGCCTTAGCGCAGGATGCACAGGTCATTCCTTCTATTTTTAAGACTTTACTTGTCATTACCTCTTCCCCCTTTATTTAGTCTATTAATAATTTTGAACATAACTCTATCCTCTCCTTATATTTTTGTATTTAATATTCAGTTATCACCCCACGCCCCAGGGGTAGTACTTTTTTATAGATCATTATTGGATTATTTTAATAAAAAACTCAATAATGGTTTATAGCTATACTTTTTAATTGCATATCAATCTTTAAGCAATTTGAAAAGCAATCTCCACACCCCCTCCCTGGGGGTGTGGCTAAATTATAACTCTTTTTAAATTTTATTTCAATAAAAAATTTTAAAGTTTAATGACTTAGAACATAATTTGTAAATATCTTTACTAAATTGGACGTAAACCGGTCTTTCTTAGTTATTAAACAGATCTCCCACACAAAAGAAGGATCTTTGAAAGGAATTGAATAAACATTTGGATAACTAATATCATTAGTAATAAAGTCCACGCTAACCCCTGTGCCTTTATTAAGATGGCTTAATTTGTGTACAGTGATAACTTCTGAAGTAGTAAAAACTATATTTGGTTCGAAACCTGACTCTTTGCATTTGTCAAGGAAGTTATGATAAAAATGAAATTTTTCATTAAGAATAATTAACTTTTCATCTTTCAAATCACTGAAGTCAACTGCTGTCTTTTCTGACAAAGGATTTTTTTCATTTACTAGAATACAAGGATACTGCGTTTTGATAATAGTAGAATGAAAATTTTTTTTGTTAATAGGACCAATTGAAAGTGCTAAATCTACATTTTCATTCATGACAACTTCTTCACAAATTGAATCTGGATAAGTTTTTACAATTAATTCAATGTTGGGATAAGCTTCACAAAAGCCTGGGATAATATCCGGTGACAGTGCATTAAGAACCCCAAAGGAAAAACACACCCTTAAAGTTCCCTCATTGATGTTGGCCATTTTATCGAGCCCTTCCAAAATTAAATCAAACTCCTGCACAATATGCTCTGATTGTTCTCGTAAATATTCTCCATATTTTGTTATTCTGATCCCCTTAGTAGTATTATAAAATAAAGGATACTGAATCTCTTCTTCCAAATTGCTAATTGCCTTGCTTAACCCCTGTTGGGTAATATAAATCTCTTTAGCAGCCTTTGAAAAACTTTTATGTTTGCAAACCTGTAAAAAATACTTTAATTGTTTGATGTCCAATTATTACACCACCTTTTTATATACCTTTTACAATCGCTTGTGAAATTCTTAATTAAAAATTTAACATAATTTTATTGTAAAATACTCCTCTTATATATAAAAGTGCCAGATTTTACAAAAACAACGAGGCCAACTACTTGAAAATTTAAAT
Organism: Clostridium nitrophenolicum; assembly: GCF_055391695.1. Classification (NCBI taxonomy): domain Bacteria; kingdom Bacillati; phylum Bacillota; class Clostridia; order Eubacteriales; family Clostridiaceae; genus Clostridium; species Clostridium nitrophenolicum. The sequence continues at coordinate 1,310,157 of NZ_AP042469.1, read as the reverse complement.
ATTTATTTGACATAATCCAAAATAGTACGTTAAATTATTAATATATAAAGATAATCCTCTAAATTAATGAAAGTTTTCAAGTCAAAAGGAAGTGAGTCTATGTTTGTTTTAAATGATAAAATTGGCGTTCCACTATATATTCAGTTATATCAACAGTTTAGAGAGAAAATTTTAAGTGGTGACTTAAAGTCTGGTGACAAACTTCCATCAAGTCGGAAACTGTGCACTGATTTACGTATAAGCAGAAATACTGTAGATATGGCTTACCATCAGCTATACTCAGAAGGATATATAATTAGCAAGCCACGCAATGGATACTATGTTGAAAACTTGGATCTTTCATCTATTCATATTACAAGAGAAACTTTTTATGAGAAGCCTGCAGTAACTGATAATCAGGACACATTGATTCAATATGATTTTAAATATGGAAAACTAAATCAATTTGAGCTGCCTATAGAGCAGTGGAAAAAACTCACAAATAAGTGTTTGAGAGACTTTACTGATGAAATGACAATCTATGGTCCAACTTTTGGAGAACTTTCACTTCGAGAAGAAATATTAAAACATCTTCAATATTACCGTGGTGTAAAGTGCACACCAGATCAAATTTTTATTGGATCTGGTGTACACTATTGTTTAAGTATGCTCTGTCAGCTTATCAGAGGCACTACTACCACAGTTGCAATGGAAGAACCAGGACATCATATAACCCGTCTTACACTAGAAAATCATGGGTTTGATGTAAAGCCTATTTTGCTGGATTCCTCTGGTCTAAATGTGAAGGAATTAAGCTTTACAAATGCTAAAGCTGTTTATGTTACTCCATCACATCAGTACCCTTTAGGAATTATAATGCCTATCTCTAGAAGACTTGAGCTCATAGAGTGGGCACTTAAAAATAATTCAATAATTATTGAAGATGATTATAGCTGTCATCTCAGGTATAACACAAAACCAGTGCAATCTCTTCAATCTCTTTGCAGCGATAAAGTTGTATATATAGGAAGCTTTTCAAAATTTTTATTTCCTACACTTCGTTTATCATACATGATTCTTCCTGAAGATATGGTAGACAAGTTTACTAGGATGTTTGATGGCTATCCATCTTCTGTTCCCTTTGTTATTCAAAAAACTCTGGAGCTTTTTATGAAAGAGGGACACTGGGAAAGTTATATTAGAAAAACCAATAGAATGCAAAAGAAAAAACATGATGCATTAGTTGAAAATCTAAAAAAAGAATTTGGAGATAAAATTACTATTTATGGTATGAATGCCGGTCTTCACCTTTTGATACAAGTAAAAGGAATTATGTCGGAAAAGGAACTAATTGAGAGAGCGTATATGGCAGGTGTAAAAGTATATCCTACATCAAAGTACTGGAAATGCCCTGAGAATAGTTTGGACAGCACTGTTGTCTTGGGCTTTGGAGGAATAACATTAGATGAGATTGAACCAGCTGTTAAACTTTTGAATAAGGCTTGGTTTGGTGGTAATAGTAAATACAAAGACTACTGTGTCTAACTCACAGTAGTCTTTAAAATTATATGCTAAAATTTAAGACATGGGCCATGACCAGTAGCCACGAATTTAGGATTTAATTGCGCTAAAGTCTGCTGAAGCTGCGCTCTTTGCTGAGGGTCCGATACTTGCTGCGGTGTAATATTCTCTATTTCTGTTTGCCAATTACCTTCTATTACTGTACCCTGTGCATTTCCAAAGCGGAACACTAAATCGCTGCTGAAGAATATTCCACGCTTGTTTTCCATGAGCAATAAACCTTCCCAAAGATGCATTTCAGATGGATAATTGATGAATTCAAGCTCAAAGCCATTAGAAATCAGTTTTTCTCCTGGTCTTTTAATTATTGTATCATTTGTAATACCAAAGCCGCTTAGCTGTCTTGCTGTAACTTCCGAACAGATTGGCTTGGCTTCAGGAAAATGCTTTAATATTAGTGACAGACCTCCGCATTCATCTGATTCAAAGTGTGAAATAAAAATATATTTTAGTGTTCTACCAGCAAGAACCTCTTTCAGCTGAGGAATCAAAGCTTCCGCCTGCTGTACACTGCCTGTATGAACCAATACAGACTCATCAGCTAGTAAAAGGTACTGATGAAAGGTAAGATCTATAGGTGGTACGTAAGAACTAAATTGATGTAAATCTTCATAAATACTTGACATTTGTTTACCTCCTCCTGCTAATTAGAATATAAATTTTAAGTTTATTATTATTTTGTACAACTAACATATAGGCATTGATAACGTATATAGTTTTATTCTTCAACAACAGGAATCAAAAATGAGCTAACATACAAATTACTATCTAAGCGTAAAGCATGCATTTCTCCTGCAGGAACAATAAAAGCCTTACCTATTGTCAATTCCACTTCTCTATCCTCCAGCACACCAAAACCTTCACCTTTGATGCAGTAGAAAATTTCATCATGCTTTGGATGTTTGTGCAAAGCTACCTTCTTATCCGCAGGAATGTGATATACATTAGTTACAATTGATTCCTTAATATTTTCTAAATTCATTATTATTCCTCCTTTGATTGAAATTTTGATTTTAAAAATAATATTTTATTATATTTAAATCTAATGTTATGTTTAAGCTGCCCGTTGCGTATGATTGTCTATGCTATTAATCTTTCTATGACATAGAGTATAATAGCACAGTGTTGAAATCAATACGATTAAAGCAGATATAAAGTACATTAAATGGTAGTTTGTATGAGCTGCTATCATTCCAAGGATAAAGGCTCCTACAGCCATACCCGTATCATAGATCAAAAAATATGTTGAAGTTGCAACCCCTCTGCGGTTTACAGGACATACACTTACTGCCATAGTCTGAAGGGACGAGTAAAGCGTTCCATTGCCTACTCCGATAATTGCACCACCGGCCAGAAACATAAAGGGCCCTTTTGCCAGTGCCAAGCTAATAATTCCTACTATAAGAACGAAAAATGCCGGATAAATAACTGTATTCGCCCCGGAACGATCGAATAATTTTCCCACAAAAGGCCTAGATAATATAAGCATTATAGCATAACTTACAAAAAAGTAGGCCGCGACCTCTGAAGCCCCAATCTGTTTTGCATATATTGAAGAAAAAGTAGATACTCCTGCATAAGCAAAGGATACAAATGAACTAGCAAGGGCTATTGCCAGAACATTCAGTTCAAAATATCTTTTCAGTCCTTGGTACTCCTGTATCATAACCTTTCCTAAGGTTTTAGGAATACGAAGGATATTTCCAAATAAAAAAGATAATACAGCACATATTGCAGTGGCGGTAAAGAATAAGTTAAAGCTACTGCTTGCTATCATAGTAAGTCCTAGAAAAGGACCAATTGCCATTGCCAAGTTCATAAATGTAGCGAAATACCCAAGGCCCTCTCCTCTGCGTTTTTCAGGAACGAGATCTGCAACAACAGTATAAAGTGTAGTATTGGCCAAGGCAAAGCCAATACCATGGATAAATCGTAATATTAGCAAACTAGAAAGACTCTTTACTTCAATATACATGATGCTGGCGGCTAAAAACAAGGAAAGACTGATGAGCAGCATTTTCTTTCTTCCGAGTTCATCTATCCATTTTCCGGCGAAGGGCCTGAATATCACTGACCCAAGCAGAAACATGGTCATAGTAAGACCTGCCTGCTGACCACTTCCATTCAATCCATTGATAACTAATAAAGGAAGTACTGTCATTTGAGAGTACATTGTCATAAATAAGAAAAAACTGCTGATACAAATATATATATATTCCTTACTCCATAACCTATGTTCTTTCATATTTATTGCTCCATTTCATTATTGGAACTAACTTTATTATGTGCGTTTATATTTCCCGCTATTTCTTCTATTACTTCTTTCCATAAAGTTATTCTTTCCTCAGACAGACCTTTAAATACGATTTCCATAATCTCTGATTCTATTAGCATTATTTTTTCATTCATTTCTTTTCCGCTTTCTGTTAGATACGCTAGAAATGATCTTCTATCTTCCTTATTAGGTCCCCTTCTTACAAGTTTCTTTTTCTCCAGTTGATCCAATAACCTGGTTATATTTGTCTGGTCTTTCGCCATTCGTATAGATAATTCCTTTTGGCTTATGCCTTCCTGCTCTCCCAACCTTCGAATGATTCCCGCCTGTTCCGGTGTTAAATCGTAAGGTTTAAAAAAACTCGTTGCAAACTGATTAAATTTTCGAGAAGCATTGTTAAAGATAAATCCTATATAATCATTAAGTTGCATTTTAACTCTCCTTTCCGAAAGTACTTGCTATAGCAATTATATATATAGCATGTATATTTGTCAAGCAGTCATAAGCCTTAGAACTTGCAGAGTTTTTATCTCTGGATTCATCAGCCCTATAAAATCTACTTTTGCATCTAAAGCTAACTTTTTTAAATTCCTACTAAACAAAAAAGACTGCATTTTGTAGTGAAGTCTTTTGTTTTTCAATATTACTTCTGGCAATACTGAATTGGAAGGAGCTCCTTTGTCATATTTAAAAGAGTTTGTAAAGCAGGCGACATCCACTTGTCCTCATGGTAGATTACTTGAGTCAAGAATTCAAAAGAAGGGCCACGCCAGTTCATTTCAACAAGCTGACCTTTTGATAATTCCTCTTCAACTGTAACTTTAGGCAGAAATATGATTCCTAAACCGTTGATTGCAAGCTGTTTCATAGCTTGGATACTTTCGATTTCCATAATTGAATCGGGAGCCAGCCCACAATCGCTAAATATGGTCATAATTGCTCTCCGATAGCTACAGCCTTCCTCCGCTAAAATAAGAAGATAGTCAACGATGTTTTCAGGATATACATCAGGGAGCTTTGCAAGAGGATGATTTGGTTCTACCAGTAACGCTAAAGGCTCAGGTATAGCCAGTTCAACGATAAAATCGGAACCTGTTATCATACGATCCAAGCAAAAGGCAACATCAATCTGGTTATCCAGTAAAAGTTCTTCATACTCCGTAGATTTGACAGTTTTTAATATAATTTCAATGTCAGGAAACTTATAATAGAACTCCTTGAGAAGACTATGTATTCGTGTTGTGCATAAGGATTCCCATGCTCCTATAGTCACAACTCCTTTTGGAACTGGATGATCTTTCACTGTATTCTTTGCCTCTTCACACAGATTAACGATCTGTCTTGCATAAACAAGAAGTTTTTCCCCTTCGTGAGTAAGGGAAATATTCTTCCTAATCCGCTCAAATAAACGAACTCCTAGTTCACTCTCTAACAACTGTATCTGAGATGTGACAGTTGGTTGAGTGTATCCAAGTATATCTGCCGCTCGAGTAAAACTATTTAGATCTGCTACAGTAACGAATGTGTTAAGTTGGCGAAATTCCATATTGTCATCCCTTCTTCATCCATAGATTTTTCATATGATTATGATTTATTATATCAATTTTTCTTTTCCAGTGCCATGAGTTACTATTTAATTAAACACATACCATACTGTAAATATAGGAGGAATTAATTATGATGTTAAATGGAGTAATAAAATGGCTTGGAGAAGGAGTGGCATTTGAAGGCACAACTCCAGAGGGAGCAAAATTTGTGTTGTCTGGTCCTGCAGAAATGAATAATGGAAAGGTTCTAGGGCCAAAGCCAATTGAAATACTTCTTCATGCAGTTGCAGCATGTACAAGCGTAGACACAGTTGCAATGCTTCAGGCTAGAGGTGCTCAAATTTCAGAATACGAAGTCACTGTTAGTGGAGAAAGAGGAGCAGTGGCTCCAAAGCCTATAGAAAAAATTAACCTTTTATATAACATAAAAGGAAAGGGCATGACATCTGAAATGATAGAAGATGTACTTAAAATTGCTTTTGAAGTTGAAAGTGGTGTTGCAAATACTTATAAATCTAATATCACTTGGGATTTTAATCTCATTGAAGAATAAGTTTTACATGCCATCTTGAGGTTATCTTATATCTAGCTCGAACTTAAAAAATAGGTGTGTTTCAAAACTAGGAACTTAGCTTTGGAACACACTTTTTTTCATTGATTATTGATCGTAAATTTTTTTATCTAATCTTCCATATCCTTAATTATCATCTTTACAATTCGTATATTCTTACCTTTTATATAAAGATACATAAAAAAGCATGAAAAGCTTCCACCTACAGTTCCACAAATAATGTCCCACATAGTATCATGAAGACTATTATTTTGTGCTGTAAATCCAAAAATCTGATCTGTTGTAAACTCCCATATTTCCCATGCTCCTGCACATGCAATGGCAAATAGTAACGGAAATACAACCATAGCTATAGGTCTCATTGTCAGATTCTCTTTATTACCACATAAAAAAATATATATAATCAATCCTAAAAATGCTAATAACCCTCCAGATACCAAATGCAGTAATTTATCATAATTTGGTATGCTATAAAAATCCATTACATTTGCTAAATACATGGAAAAAAATATAAAGATCAGTGCTAATACATAAGCTGCTTTAGACTTTTTTAAAAATGTTTTATTAAATAACAATCTTACTATAAATATAGTTATATAAATTAGTCCAATTCTAAATACTTTTCCACCGTCTCTGGCGAATATATCCCATACTAATGTAATGGCTAATAATATATAAAATATATAAGTAATTATTGTGTCATATTCCATGTACTTTTTCATTATATATCTCCTAACTAACAGGCTTTTGCAATTATTATACCCTAAAAAACATATTTTAATTAAATAACAAACTAACCTCTATGCCTTAAAAACATAGAGATCTGTACTTTAGCTAGCTTTCCATCTTTAGAAACATCCTCATTTTTGCTATATTAAATTTATATTGAATCTAATAATAACAAATAACTGGAGTCCCCTCTTCAATATTATTAAATATCCCTTTTGCTAAATAGTATGGTGAATTTATACAACCATGAGACCCACTTGTTCTGTAAATATTACCTCCAAATTCACCTCTCCAGCTTGCATCGTGAATTCCAATTCCTCCATTAAATGGCATCCAAAAATCAACCGGAGAACTGTAACCCGGGCCTCTTAATACCGTATTCCTTTGTTTATATTTTAAACTATAAATACCCTGAGGTGTTGAGTGCTTACTGCTTACATTACCTGTAACAACATCTCCTTGTACTATTAGTGAACCATTTTTATAAAACCATAAGTGTTGATTTGTTATATCTATTTCTACATAGGTGTTTCCAATATCATTATTGCCACGAGATAAGGCCTTTTTGGCGTATGTCGGTTCTTTTGTTATTGTTTCTCCTTTCTCAATGGCTGCACACAAATCTTGAATTTCTTTATCAGCATTGATTAACCATCCATAATCACCACCGCCAATACTTATTGTCTTTCCTGAAGATGTAACAAAGTTTCTCCTTTTACCAACAGTATTATAGGTATTGAAAAATGCATTCATATAATTTTTCATTTCTTTATTATCGAAGGTAATCTCAAGATTTTCATTAACTTTAAGCCATTTATTTATTATAGAATTATCTATAGTTTCTTTACGTTCTTCAAAAGCATAGGTAATCTTTGAAGATATATATTTGTTAAGAATGTTTTTAGTTTCGATAACTTTTGGGGATTCCGAAGTATATTTTGGCTTGACATAACAATTAATTGATTCCAGGTCTACTGTAGTTTCCCCTTTAAGTATTGCCTTTGCCACATGATCATATAAAATATCTTTATTAACCTTGTTTCCATTTACTTCATTTACAATTATATAGCCTTTATCCGTATATTTAAAACTAGGATTTTTAGGTTCTATTATATTATTAGTCTGAAAACAAGAAAGTTTATCTACTCTTTCTTTTAATAGTTTTGTATCATATGAGAGCTCATCTGTCATCTTAGAATCTTCTGAATTAAAGGCTGCTAGCACCCATTTAAAAGGGTCCTGCTTATCTTTAAAACTCTTATACTCTCCTCCTGAATTATACTTTATCCCAATATCACTACCTCTAATTTGTTCGCTTTTGCCACCCCGCTCTTTTAGATTCAAAGTATAGTTCTGCAGTTCATCTACCATCTGTGCTTTTACTTCCTCTACAGTTTTACCTGAAACATTAATACAGTTAATTTCAGAACCAAAATAAAAATGATTCATGAAATATGTTGCCATACTAAAATATACAATAAGTACAGCACAAATAGAAATTATAATTCCTATTATAACTTTACTGCGTTTATTTTTTTCTTTTTCCGTGATGTCCATCCCCTTCATATATCACTATAAATAAATCATACATTTCATTCTATGTGGTAATGTTGATATCTAAGACAATTATTCTAAAATTTTTTTGTAATTAAAATATATATAGTAGCTTGATTCTCATAATAACTTTTAGTTGTATGAGCCTAAATTTAAGTTGTTTATCAAATTTAAATATCTATCGTATAATTTAATTGTAATGTATTAGGGGGAACTCCAGCATTCTCGTAATCATAGGTAAAATAAAATTAAATTTTGATATGACCTTCTTATCAGAATATCAAAATAAGATAAGTGAATTTTGAAAAAAGTTCATTATTTAGCCCTAAAATCCTAAAACCCTAATTTATGATCTATTTTACCTTGGTTAAAGAGTTGTTGCCTTTGCCCCTATTATGTTAATTTTTTAACTTTAGTAGGCAAGCAATTTTAAGCTAAGGTTAAATCTATCATAAATAAAAAAATTATAATCAATGTTGTAAACCATTGCAGATTATAAAACAAGGAGGGTGTTTTATTAATGGAAGACAGAGGATTATTAATACAAGCAGCTGAGGATCAGCTTCTTGAAAAAGCAAAAAAAGATGGTGTGGAAACTGCCTGGGATAGAAAAGATGCTATGAAGACACCATGCGGTTTTGGTTCAGCAGGCGTATGCTGTAGAAACTGTGCTATGGGACCTTGTAGAGTAAGCCCAGTTCCTGGAAAGGGAGTAGAAAGAGGTATTTGTGGAGCTACAGCAGATGTTATAGTTGCAAGGAACTTCGCAAGAATGTGTGCAGCTGGTTCAGCATCTCACTCAGATCACGGTAGATCACTATGTCTTTATCTAGAGAATGCATCAAGAGATGGACAAATAAATATAAGAGATGAGAAGAAACTTGCATCTGTTGCCAAAAAATATAGTATTGAGACTGAAGGAAGAGATATTTATGATGTAGCACATGATGTAGCTGCAGCTACATTGAATGAGTTTGGTAAACCTCATGGAAACTTAATTTTCTCTTCAGCTCTACCTAAAAAGAGAAAAGAAGTTTGGGACAAACTTGGTGTAACTCCAAGAGCAATTGATAAAGATATAGTTAGTATAATGCACTCAACTCACATTGGATGTTCAGGAGATGCTAAAAATCTTCTCAACATGTCAATGAGAGCATCTCTTGGAGATGGATGGGGTGGTTCTTATATAGCAACTGAAATTAGTGATATTTTATTCAAAACTCCATCACCAGTAGAAACCCAAGCTAACTTAGGTGTATTAGAAACTAATTCAGTTAATATTATATTACATGGTCACGAACCATCACTTTCAGAATCAATTGTAGCAGCATCTGAAGACCCTGAACTTATTGCTCTTGCAAAAGCTCAAGGAGCAGATGGAATAAATGTTTGCGGTATGTGTTGTACTGGAAACGAAATAACAATGAGACATGGTATTAAGATGGCAGGAAACTTCCTACAACAGGAGCTTGCAGTAATAACCGGTGCAGTTGAAGCGGTAATAGTTGATGTTCAATGTATAATGCCATCCCTTGCAAAGCTTTCAAAATCTTATCATACAAAATTCATAACAACTTCACCAAAAGCTGAAATAACAGATTCAACCTATATTGAGTTTGAAGAACACAGACCATATGACTCTGCAAAAGAAATAATAAAAGAAGCTGTTTTAAATTACAAAAATAGAAATAGGGATAATGTTTTAATTCCTAATGAAAAATGCGATGCTTTAGTTGGATTTAGTACGGAAGCTATAGTAGATGGTCTTGACAAAGTTGTTAATTCAAACATAGACCCTATGCAAACAGTTAAACCTCTTGCAGATGTTATACTATCTGGTACCCTCAGAGGTGCAGCTGCCTTTGTTGGTTGTAATAATCCAAAGGTTCCACATGATGAACCTACAGTAAAAATGATGAAGTATCTCATCGCTCATGATGTAATAGTTGTTGTTACTGGTTGTGCAGCTCATGCGGCAGCAAAAGCAGGATTGCTTTCAAAAGAAGCAAAAGAGCTCGCTGGTCCTGGACTTAAGACTGTATGTGGTTTATTAGATATTCCGCCAATTCTTCATCAAGGTTCCTGTGTTGATATCAGCCGTAATTTACAACTTGTTGGTGAGCTAGCAAATCATTTAGGAGTAGATATCAGTGACTTACCAGTAGTTGGTGCTGCTCCAGAGTGGATGTCAGAAAAAGCTGTAGCTATAGGAACTTACGTAGTAGGAAGCGGTATAGATGCTTGGCTAGGAGTTGTTCCTCCTGTAACAGGCTCCCCATTTGTTGCAGATTACCTATTAAATAAGATGGAAGAAGACTACGGTGCTAAATTCTATGTAGAAACTGATCCACAAAAAGCAGCTGAACAAATGCTTGAAAGAATAGAAGCAAAACGTAAAAAAATAAATATTTAAGATTTTAAAGCAGGCATTTCTAAGTGCCTGCTTTCTATTAAATAAATTATATGCTGCCAAAATATTATCATAAAAATCTCATTCCTTTCTGTGCAGGACTTGGAGGTATTTTTATGCTTTCCATGGATACAATTGCAAGAAGCATAAGTGCTGCAGAGATCGCTATTAGCATAATAACTTCCTTTGTAGGTGCGCCTTTTCTTGCTTATTTGCTTATTAAAAAGGCGAACTACTAATTTTTAGGCTTTGGAACTCTTATTTCAAATTGAGTTTTATATTCACTGTCCCTAGGAGAAAGTAAATTAATTTTACCACCATGTTTTTCTATTATTTGTTTTGTAATGGAAAGTCCTAAACCTGTTCCACTGTTAGTAGTTCTTGCTTCATCTCCTACTACAAAGGGTACAAATATATCATTTACTATTTCCTCAGGTATTCCAGTACCATTGTCTGAAACAATGATTCTATAGTCATTATCATCATCTTCCAAAATTATTTTAATAGTTGTTCCGGGGGTATTATACTTTATGCTGTTCGATATAAGATTATAAAAAGCTCTCTTCAATTGATTCTTATCTAAATAAAAAGGAAGTACTTTATCTGGTATATCAAACTCCAATATAAATCCTTTATCATCAATATACTCATAGTTCTCAGCGATGATTTCTCTTATAAATTCCGTTAAATCCTCTATGACTAAGTTAAGCTTAAAGTCTGGATGACCTAGTTTTACATATTCGAATAGAAGATTAATTAGATCTGTTACTTTAGTAGATTTTTGATATATAATATTTAAATACTTATTTATATCATCTGTATTAGTTACATAACCTTCTGAAATTGCTTTTGCATAGCCTTGAATAGTGGTTATAGGCGTTTTTAGATCATGTGAAATATCTGCAAGCATCTTTTGTTTACTTTCTTCTATTACTTTCTTTTCTTTCTCTACTGTTTTCAGTCTTTTAACCATAATATTAAAGCTATTGCATATTTGTGCAAATTCCGCTTCACCTTTGTAATTAAGGTATGTCTCTTCGTTGCTTTCTGTGAAAAAAGTCATAGCATTATTAATTTTATCAAGAGGCTTTTTTACTTTTTTATTTAACCACAACACAAACAACATAATGTTAACAACATAAAGCGCTAGAAATATATCAAATAATTGGGAGATACTGCTTTTAAAATTATTTGTAGTTTCGATGTTACTTTTTTCTGTTGGTATTTTAGAAAGTAGAATTAAATTTTCCCCAGTATCGCTCTTGAATTCTTGCTTGCTAGTGTGATATGGAAGAGTCTCTGGTGCTGTAATAGCCTCTAATTCTGTTTTAGTATATGAGTTTCTTTTTTCTTTTACATTTCCTTTTGCATATATTACTTTGTAATTTTTATCTAGTATTTCAATCCAGCCCTCTTCTTTTTCTATTGAGCTAATATCTATTTTTTCATATTGTCCTCTTTCTAATAATGGTATTTGAGAAGATATATTTTCATCAGATAAACTTAAAAATCCTGTAAGCTTAAATATACCAATAGATGAAACAATAATTATTATAAGTATAGTACTTAGTGTAAATAAAATATAATTCTTTATAAGAGTGGTATAGAATCTATTATTTTGTGATGTTTGATTCCTTTTCAATTTTATAGCCAATCCCCCTTATAGTTTTAATATATATTGGATTTCTAGGATTATCTTCAATCTTCTCTCTTAATTTAGAAATGTGAACCATTAGAATATTGTCATCTCCTAAAAAATAACCATTGCTGATATTCTCCATTACTTGGCTTTTAGTATATACACGACCAGGGGATTTCATAAGTAAGTGGAGTATTTTATATTCTGTTGGTGTTAGTATGATTTCAATACTATTTTTAGTAAGCTTAAAAGCATCTTCATCTAATATAAGCTCTCCTACCTTTAATACATTTTTTACATTTTTCATATTTAGATCATTACTTAAATTATAACATCTTCTTAGCTGTGATTTTATTCTCGCTAATACTTCCAAAGGATTAAAAGGTTTTGTTATATAATCATCTGCTCCTAAATCTAATCCTAATATTTTATCATTATCCATTTGTTTAGCAGACAAAATAATAACTGGGATAGCATACTTGCTTCTAATTTTTTTAGTGAGCTCAAAACCATTAAGTTTAGGCATCATTATATCTAAAACAGCTAAATCAATTCTTTGATTTTCAATAATATTCCAAGCATCTTCGCCATTATATGCAGGAATTACTTCTAGGTTTTCCTTTTCTAAATATAGCTTCAGCAAGTCTATAATATCTTTTTCGTCCTCCGCTATTAGAATTTGAAGCTTCATAATATGTTCCTCCTTTTCAATGGACAAAATCCAATAAGCATTTTTTCTTTTAGACTAATTGTCTAAGAGATTTTTGCCGAATAATTTAAATAATAGTTCTAATATTTTTGTATACATTAATACTAGTGTAAGCATAATACCGAAGGAAGCATACCATTCCATGTATTTGGGAGCATTGTTGTTTACTCCTTCATATATAAGCTGAAAATCTAATAAAAGATTTCCTGCTGCAATAAGTATAATAAATAAATCTATACAAATACCCACTGGACCCATATCATTAAGAAAAGGAACAGATAACCCTACTATACCTAAAATACTATTTAACACATATAAAAACGCTATAGACATGGTTGCAATAATTATAAAATTTCTAAGCTTATGAGCAATGCTTGGCTTAGATTTAAATAGCATTAGAACAGCAATGCAAACGGCAAAAGTTGTTAATACAGCAGATGTTACTATTCCAGGAACTGCACTTTCTAAAAAAGCAGAAATTACTCCAAGCAATGTTCCTTCTAACGCCGTGTATATAGGTGCAGTAACTACTGAAATTTTTGGAAAAAAGGAAGTTATTACTCCTAATAAAGAACCTACTAGTCCACAAACTATCATGAATGCTATAGCTTTCTCTTGCTTAGTCTGAAATACATACCAAGCAATTCCACTTGATAAAAATAGTAGTGTTAAAAGCAATATACTTTTATTTACTGTACCTGTATATGTCATATACTCTGTAGAGTTTTCCGCTTCAACTCTTCTAAAACCTTTTTCTAAAAAAATACTTCTTGTTATCATATAAGTCCCTCCACTTTGTTTTTCAGTAAAATTTATATGTACTATAATTACATATAAAATTAGATTTTACAATATATATTCTTCACAATGTTCATTTGCTTTTAATGCAACATTGTGAAGAATATTAAATCTAACAATTTATTTTTTTACAATTTGTAGTGGATTTTCTCCAAATTTATTAGGTTCATTTGTTCCTTTCTTAAAAAGTAAAACAATTACAAAGTAAATATTTATAATTGGTAGACATAGCCACCAAACATTTTTACCTGACTTTTCTATGTCGTGAAATCTTTGAATACTAATCAAAACGAGTTTTATCCCAATAATGGCATAAATAAACGCGCTAATAATTCCCAAGGATGTATTATTAGTATTTTCTAGCACAATCCCTGTAATACTTGAAAGAAAGCCTCCCACTAAAAAATAGATAGCATAAATCAAACGATTGACTCTTCCATTGAAATTAAAAAAATTTAACATATAATTCTCTCCTTTATTATTTTATTTCGTTTTAAAAAATTAGTAAAACTTATTTTTACAATATCAATGATAGCAGCTCAATCTATGAATACACTTAAGACATTCTTAAGATTTCTTAAGATTTAGATATTACTTTAGTTGTTATTGAAATGAAATTTTAATTTTATCTGAGTTCTTAATCACACTAAAATTTAAAAGTCATATACTAAAACGGGAAGAATGAAAAAAGGAGATCATATATGGCATTAATTTTATCTGCATTATTGTTTAGTTTGTCATCTAACTTAGATAATGTAGTTGTAGGTATTGCTTATGGAATAAAGAAAATAAAGATAGGAATAATTTCAAATTTTATAATAGCAGCTATAACATCTACAGGAACATTTTTATCTATGTCACTTGGAGTTTATATATCAAAATTCTTACCTCATACTGTAGCAAATTCATTAGGTGCTGGAGCTATTATTATATTGGGGGTATATTTTGTAATCCAAAGCATAATAAAACTTATAAATAATAAGAAATCAAAAGAACTTGCTTTAAAAGATATTACTGACATGATTGAATATGCTGAGAAATCAGATTTGGACAACTCTGGTGATATAAATATAAGAGAAGCTCTCATTGTAGCATTCGGATTAACCTTTAACAACTTAGGAACTGGTGTAGCAGCAAGTATAACAGGAGTTAGTATTCAATTTACAGTGGTATTTACATTTATATTAAGTATTCTTACAATTATACTTGGTGAAGCTGTAGGTAATCATGTATTGGGTAAATTATTTGGTAAATATGCACCATTAATTTCAGGCGTATTGCTAATAATACTTGGTATAGTTGAATTCCTTAATTAATATTTCTTATTTTTGAGTTATCTTACAAATAAATATCAGTTAATAAAAATAACTCACCTAAAAGGGAGTAGTTTGATAGATATTGTCAACATATTGGTTAAAAGCCTGGCAATATCCGCAAAAATGTGAAACGAGACTTTTAGCGTATTTAAAATACGCTAAAAGTCTTTTTATTTTCAAAGGAGGACAAGTATGATTACAACAATTTTAATTATGATTGCTTCAGCACTATTAATTTATTTTAGTTGCGAACTGTTTGTAAACGGAATTGAATGGGTAGGTAAAGCATTTAATATTTCTCAAAGTGCAGTAGGTTCCGTGCTTGCAGCTTTCGGTACAGCTTTGCCTGAGAGCATTGTAACTTTCATAGCTGTAGTTTTTGGCGTAAATGCAAGTCAAAAAGACATTGGAGTTGGTGCAGCCTTAGGAGGACCTCTTGTATTAAGTACAATCGGATATGCTGTTATTGGTATTTGTATAATCATTTTTAGTGGTAGAAGAAAAATGGGAAGCTGTATTAATGTTAATGTAAAAAAATTAGCAAGGGATCAAATTTGGTTTATGTTTATTTTTATATTCAAGATAGGACTAGGACTTCTTGCTTTTACTATTAAGCCATGGTTAGGGCTTTTATTTCTAATAGCTTATGCAATTTATTTTTATAAAGAAATGAGCGTAGATACAGTAGATGTAGCAGAAGCACTTGAGCCGTTGAAATTTAGTTCTAAAAGCATAAATCCTAAGAAATCATTGATTCTAGTTCAAACTATCATATCACTGATTTTTATATTTGTAGCTTCACAATTATTTGTGCATAATTTAGATGCCCTAAGCATTTCCCTTGGAATGTCACCCCATTTGGTTGCTTTATTGTTAAGTCCAATTGCTACAGAACTGCCTGAAATATTAAATGTATTTATATGGGTAAAACAAGGTAAAGAAAATTTAGCAATTGCAAACATTAGCGGTTCTATGATGATTCAAGCCACAGTCCCAAGTGCATTAGGTATCATTTTCACTCCATGGATCTTTGATAAGTCACTTATGCTTTCAGCTATAGTAACCTTTGGGGCTATTATAGCTATATGGACAACTTTAAAAATAGGTTGTTTGTCTGCTAAAAAGCTATCTTTAAACGCTCTTTTATATGTTATTTTTATTATAGGATTTTTATTAATAGAAGGTAATGCATTTTAACCTGTATGCATTACCTCTTTTTAGGCAGAGAACCGAAATCTTAAGCAGGCATTCAAAATCTTCGATTTTAATATGGTCGCTTACTCAGTGAGTACTCCTCAGACGTAAGGAAGATGAGTTTCATATAAGATAAGTAACATTATTCCCAAATTTATCATAGTATATTTTAACTAATGTTTTTGGGGGCTGTAATGGAACAATAGGCTATGGCGAAATATAATATAGAAAGGAGAGTCTAAAAATGAATAGCAATCTAACATATTATAAAATAATTATTAGACTAGGAATATTATGTTTTGCCATATTTATTAGCAGTGTGCTGTCAATAATAGAAATAGGTATAAATATATACAAGGGAATAGCAATAGCAATCTCTTTTATATTTATTGTTATATTTACAATGTTGTGGTTTAAGCATAAAGAGAAAAAGTCGTAATGTTCTTAAACTTCGAAGCAACGCTATAATAATTACACTACAAATACTACATAAATTCATAAAAAAGGGCAAGAACTTTAGAAAAGCCAAGAGGGAGCAGCATAATCCATTGTGACTGTTCCTTCTTTATACACAGTTATTTTAATTACTTCTCCAATTCGGAAATTCTACCCCATCATTTGCCTCTACAAAATCACATATAGCATTTGCAATTTTATCTATTTGGTCATAGTCTAAAATGTCTGGAGTATCTGTAGGCTTATTAGCTAATTTTTCTATATTTTCTTGCACTATAAAAATATTAGGTATGCCTTCAGCTTGAAAACTGAAATGGTCACTTCCACCTTGTACTTTGGAGTCTGCAAAGCTAATATTATTCTTTTTAAAGGTAGACTCTACAGCGTCATATAGTTTCTCAGATAACCTGCTTTCATTATGCAGAGCAAGGTTTTTCCCTACATTTTTAGCTCCTATACAATCAATGTTAATGTTGTATAAGCTACTACTATATAAGTGCTTAGATTTGATGTCCTGTACAAAGGCTCGACTTCCTTCCATAAATTCTTCTTCTCCATTAAAGGCACATAGAACTATATCCATATTAAAAGGTTTATCCTTTGATTTTTCTTTTAATATATGTGCTATCTCTACCAAAGCTGATATACCAGAAGCATTATCTAATGCTCCTCTATTAATCTTTCCATTAACATATCCTAAATGATCAAAATGAGCTGATATTATTACTGCCTTTTTACTATCCTTACCTCTTATAACCCCAACAATATTGTTGACGGTCTTAGTTTTAGCATTCTTTTCATCACCTCGATAAGTGCTAGCAATCTTTTGAGAATACTTTTCATAATAGCTATTCCCAAATAGAGGATTTAGTCCTATATCTTTAAAAATTTTAGCAATATACTCTCCAGCTTTTTCGTTTCCCTTTGAACCAGTTAGCCTTCCCTGAAATTCATCTGAGCATAAGGTGTTCACAATTTCTTTAGTATTCGGAATTTTTACAGGAGTTTGAACCTGTGTTGATTGGGCTACTTGTCCATCACCTTGAGTAGATTGCTTAATGATTGAAGTATAAGAACAGAACGTAAAAGTTATAGTTATAGCACAGATAGCACCTAATTTTAATATATTTTTAATAGTAATCCCCCCAATAGTTTTATATCTACAATTCTTTATATGCTTATTCAAATTGTCCGATTATTATTCTATAAGGGTTTCTTACTCTTACGACGCAGTTTTAAAATATAACGTACTATATTATGATTTCATGTTCAATGCTTTGTTGATAGTTTCTTGAATAATAGGACTACAACATTTACCTAAAGGATTATTAATTTCGCACTTTCCATTCTTCATTGCTCCTGTAAGTCTAACAATGTCCTTAATATCTTTTGCTCCCTCATTAAGGACTGCATTAATAATTTGTTCTTCCGTTACTTGGTTGCAGTAACATATATATTTAGGATTAGCGTCTTTTTTATACCAAATAGGAATTTTCATATCTTGTTTTTTAAATATTACATTCCCACCTAAATCATAATAAACAACATCACAATCTTCATTTAAACAAATACGATAATTAACCTCACTCACTTTGTTTACAAGGCTATCAATTATAAAATTCCTAACAGTTATTCCTTTTACTTCTTTAGTATCTCCGTTACATACAGGGCATACATAAAGTTCCTCTGCTGAACCAACAGAATTTTCTTTACTTGCTCAACAAGACATCTTTATATCTTTGTTTTTCATCTTTTACACCTCCAAAATTAAGCTATTAGGATATAATATTCTTAAAGCATGTCCCACTTTTTCAATGAAAAATTAATTGATATAACATTTGAATCCTATAAGGCTCACTATATATATAATATAATATTAATGCTATTACTATAAAACAAAAGATACTGATATATATAATGTTATTTCTTCGATTATTAGCAATATTTTTTGGATTAACAGAAAGTGAAAATATAAAATATCCTAAGATTCCTGTTGAAATTAGTCGTATACACCATTTAGTGTTTAGATATCCATATCCATGAACATTTATTATTGACCATATTATCCATAGTACCCAGCATACCGCAAAAGCTAAAGCTGCCAACCCCCTATACATACTACTATTATCTAAGTTAGCAGAATTCTTTACCCCTGTTTCTAAAAAATATTTAATATTATTTGATGTTACTTCATGTCCAAACCTATTACTATAATATTCATCTTTTATTTTTTCAGGATAAATGTACTTTATCTCTCCAGGGAATAACTCATCATGTTTACTACTATCGAAGTCTTTTGGTAATTCTTTTATGGCAAAATAAGTAAGCTTATTATTTTTTTCATCTTTAAAGAGTTCTTTTAAATACTTATCAACACCTGTAATTCCTTCATTAGCTAATTTATTCTCTGCTGTTTCAATTTGAGAATCCATAATATCAAGACTTTTCATAGAGGCTTTATGTACAAAAAATGATGTTATAAATAATATGCCAGATATCACTAATAAAACTAATGATGCTATTAATGTTTTTTGAGCAAATAATTTTTGAAACTTTAGTACCTGATTTAATTCCTTTCTTATCTGAAACTCTTCTCCAAATCTTTCTATAGCAATTCTGACGCTTTCCTCTTCAGTAACTCCATTTTCTTGAAGCTCCCTTACAGTTTCTATTAAATGACTTCTCATTTCTTGTTTTAAATCTTCTGCTTCTTTAGAGGAATCACTTGCACCTCTATATATAGAATCTAGGTATCTATCTATTCTATCCATTTTTTTTCTCCCCCAAAAATTTATCTATTATACTCTTAAAAAATTGCCATTCTTTTTGTGAGTTCTCTAAATATTTTTTGCCTTTATCAGTTATATGATGATATTTTCGCCTTCCCCCGCCGCTTATTGAGTCGTCCCAATATGACTCTACAAGTCCATTGTTTTCAAGCCTTTTTAATACTACATACATTGTTCCTTCTTTAATTTCAAAGGTTTCTTGACTTGTGTTTCTTATCTTTTTGGCAATATCATATCCGTATAAATCTTCATCTTCTAATAGGCTTAATATTATACTTTCAATGTATCCTTTTATCATCTCTTTGTTTATTTCCAAATATTATCACCTCCAACAACATGATAGCATAAACTACTCTATAGTGTAAAGTAGTTTATGCTATCGCATTGTTAAACAAAAAACATAGAGTTAATTCAATGTGCAAATTTAGTCACATTCCCAATGCTCACCCAAGATTCCTCCGACACTGGTGCGGAAAATGGTGCAATACCTCATTAGATTCCCCGGTCTCAATTTAGTACTAATAGAACGGTTCTAATCATATTTTATAAAAGAAAAGAATATGAAGGAGTGTAAAGTTATTTGTTAAAAAAAGTTAAAGTTAGTTTACGGCCCATTGTTAGTAAGGTAAATATGCCTACTGTTTTGAAAACAGCTATACTTCCTGGTGACTCAATGGAAAGATTATTTATTGCAACCCAGGTAGGGGAGATCTTTTACATTGGAAACGGAGTTGTAAGAACTTTCTTAGATATTCGCCCACGAGTCTTAAAACTAGGTTTTTCTGGTGGTAAATATGATGAACGGGGATTGATAGGACTAGCGTTTCATCCCCAATTTTATTATAACGGTTTGTTTTATCTTCATTATTCAGTAGCTGGAACACAAGGTCCAGGTGCTCTTCCTAGTTCAGAAGTTTCAAGACAACTTCCTGAATTTTTTAAACCTAATCCCTGTGACCCCAGTACCTTAAACCAAAAGTGGATTAATAGAGAAATTAAATATGATCATATTGATACAGTTGAAGAATGGATTTTACAATCGAATGGTCAATCTCAAAAACGGCGTACATTACTTAATTTAAGAAGACCATTTTTTAATCATAATGGTATTAATAGCTTAAACTTTTCACCTGAAACAGGAAAACTTGTTTTAACAACCGGAGATGGAGGATCAGGCTATGATCCATTTAATTCAAGCCAGAATGATATGGAAATCGCCGGTAAAATAATTGAAATTGATGTAACTAAGAATACATTTATCAATAATCCACCGGTAGTCACACGTTTTAATGAACTTCCCGTACCTATTCAGGAGACGCTTACGGTAATTGCCAAAGGAGTTCGCAACATAACTGGAATTTCATTCCAAAGGTTTTATAATCAGTATATCAAATATGTTGGAATTGTCGGACAGGATCTGGTAGAGTCAATTTTTTCATTCGTTAATTATAAACCAATACCGGTTACTCAGCTTATTCAAGCTTATTTAATGAAATCTGAATCTGACCAAGAAGGATTTATTAACTTTGGCTGGCGAGGGTGGGAAGGTGCTTTTCCAACTTCGATTATAAGGAGCTGCTCTACAAATCCTACTTTAGATGAGAAAATAATTGCTTATTACAATGATGCAGTAAAAACTTCAACACAGCGTATTCCGCCTCTAACTAGTTATTTTCATAAAGATCCTAGGCCGGATAAGTTCGGAGCAACTGCACTTACGGGAGTCCAGGCATATATGGGGAATGGAATTCCCGGTTTAACTGGAAGCGTTGTGTTTACTGATTTTGCCCGTGATGAAGGATCTAAACCTCCTATTAGAGGGGTTTTAGCTTATACCAGGGCAAGAACAGATTGTAAACTAAATGATTTTAGTGTTATTGAAACCGATTATAATTTTGGATCTCAATCAGCTTATTATACTAGTTTAGGAACAAATCTGAATCAAACCAGACTATATTTAGGGGTTTATGGCTCTATGAATGTGACTGATTTTAACCAAGGTACTGTTTTTGAAATTGTTCCATGATTCATAACTATAAAATATATATGCATAAACAATTATCTGGAACATTGTGACCGGTGAAACTACTGGTTTCCTTCCTCTATCGGAATAAGCGCTGTAAACTTTACTAAAATCCATCTCCTTAACTATATTGCGCAGCAATCTCACAGAATCATACTGTGGAATAAAAACTCCAACATCAAAGTTCATTTTTAATTGTAATTTATTTAATTCTTTGGTATAGTGTTTTTGTGTAATATTTAGGATTAGCATACTAATATTATACCGATGACTGGTTCGTAGAGCCAGTCATTTGCTTTTTTTAGGGCATATAAAAGAGCTGCTGCAAAATTTCATTTTGCAACAGCTCCTTTAAATAATTTTTAATATCTAATTCTACACAAACTAGATTATAAATTAAATTTTAACTCTTTCTTTGTTAACTATATCTTTAGCAAGGCTATGAGCATTATTATAAATACGATCTGCATTAATAGTAAGAAGAACTCCATCCTTACATATTACTTTCCCGTTAACTATAGTCATTTTTGTAAAGCTAGAATTTCCAAGACATACTAGAGAAACTAGGGGGTCATGGCAACCTGCAAATTCAACTTTATTTAAATCAAAAAGAATTATATCAGCAGCTTTATCAATATCAAGTCTACCAGTGTCAGGTCTGCCAAGTACATCTGCACCGCCTCTAGTTGCTACCTTTAATATTTCATAAGCATTTAAACCATCAACACCGTATTTCAAGTGATTTAATAAATAAGCTCTTCTGACTTCTTCCCACATATTAGAACCATCATTGCTAGCACTTCCATCAACAGCAATACTTAAATTTCCTTTTTTTGATTTTACAATATCAGTAGTTCTGCAAATGCCACTGTTAAGCTTCATATTTGATGATGGACAGTGTGCTATACCAGAACCCTTAAGATTATTTATTTCTCTATCATTTAAAAATATTCCGTGGGCAAACCAAACATCATTACCAACCCATTCTAAATCTTCCATAAGCTCAAAAGGTCTTCTCCCATATTTTTCGATACAGAAATTTTCTTCATCTAAAGTTTCCGCAAGGTGAGTATGCATCATAACATTTAATTTTCTTGCTAAATCTTTTGTCTCAAGCATTAAACTTCTAGTGACTGAAAAAGGAGAACAAGGTGCAAAGGCTATTCTAGTCATTGCAAAATCATTGACATCATGATATTTACTAACTAGTCTGTGACAATCTTCTAATATTTTACTTTCACTTTGAACAACTGACATTGGAGGCAAACCACCTTGTTCTCTACCCAAAGACATAGAACCGCGAGTTGCATGAAATCTTATTCCAATTTCTTTAGCCGCTCTAATTTGGTCATCGATTAAAGTATGCGGTTGATTCTCTGGGAAAACATAGTGATGGTCAGAAGTAAGCGTGCATCCAGTTCTTAAAAGTTCGCTAAAACCAACCATAGCTCCATAATATACAGCTTTAGGAGTTATGTTTTTCCAAAACTCATAAAGCCCTATAAGCCAAGGAAATAGAGGTTTTTCTTGAACTTCCTTAATTCCTCTAAATAAAGTTTGGTATAAATGGTGATGTGTGTTAACAAAGCCTGGAAGAGCAATTAAGCCACTGCAATCAAGAACTTCTGTGTCTTCAGGAATAGAAAAGTTTTCTCCAATTGCAATAATTTTCGAACCTTCAATGAGGATGCTACAATTTTCAAATATTTCATCCCTATCATTAAAGGTATAGATAGAATTGATGTTTTTTAAAAGCAACGTTTTCAATCTCATGAACCTCCTAAAATAATTTGAGTATTTTAAGTGGTTAACTCGACACTAAATTCTTAATTAGTAAAATTAAGAATATACTAATAATATACTATAAAACGAAAATTTTTCAATATCAAATTTTATTATAATAAGTATTTCTATTTTCTAACACCGTATTGTTCAATTATCCAAGAGCCTTGTTTATATTTTCAATTTAAATTATTACATTGCATTTTAAGAAAATTATAATCTTCTTTAGTTACATCTAGCTTACCAATTACAGACCTTATATCCTTTATACTATATGAATGAGTAATGCATATTTTAGCTACATCCTCCCAGCCTTGATTACTACAATATTTAAATCCTTCAATTTAATAAATATAAAGTAGTAGTATTTAATCATTATTCTCTGAGTATTTCATAATCCTTTCTTTTAAAAATACGTTAAATTCATTATATTCATCCTCAGATAGATTTCTATTAAAACTCATAATCTTTAATTTATGACCTTTATACTCTTTTCTATATGGTGGATGAATATGTTCAAATTCTTGTAACTTAAATCCTAAGTTAGAATAAAAGTTTAATCTTTTAATTGATATATCATCTACTGGTGGGTCTATTTCTAAAATTATAGTTCCATTATTCTCACAAAAATCTTTTAAAATTCTAGAACCATAGCTTTTCCCTCTTAAACTAGGAGATATCGCTAAGTGTTCAATGTATTTACATTTATCTAAATCCCAATATAATAATATTCCAACTAATTCATTATTTTCATAAACAGCCATGAAATTATATTTATCATCTTTTAAGACATCTATTTGATTTTTTATAATTCTTTGCTCAAATATAGGAAAACTTACTTTATATATATTCATTACATCATCAAAATAATTATTATCATTAGAATTTATTCTTACAAACTCCATCTCTATTTCCTCCTAAAATTTTATATTAATGGTCAATTCTATTTCTGTTAGCAACCATAACTCCTACAAGTGGATGTAACCTGTGTACTTCAACTGTAAAATCAAAATTCGAGAAACAATTCATTTATTAGATACTTAGCATAATAAGAATATTACGAACTTAATATCTTTTTAATTTTCTCTCTTACTTCTATCGGTAAATTACCCTTTAATGCTCTTTCTAATAAAAGTGGTTTCTTAATTCCATTCAATAGCAGGTAACTTTCTATTATCTTTACTTTTGCTTCTCTATTAGGGATTAATTGATAAATTACATACCAATCCTCCAATGATGTGAAAGGAATATTTACTCCGTTAATCCTTTTAAATTCTGAAATTGAGTTGTGATCAAAAGTGTATTCAAATACTCCATTAATATGATTGACTGCGAATCCTGCCATTACATCAACATCAAACCCGTCTATTATATACTCATAGAAGTATTTTGTTGAATAGGTAGCAGTCTTCTCCCATTTTTTCTTCTCGCTAATACTTTTAAGGACTTCATCTGCTTTTTCAATGTCTTTAATATCTATAAAAATATCTATATCATTTGGTTTTTTTATAAGTCCAAATTGATTTAATAATATAGAAGCACCGACTCCCCATACTATATTTGAACTATTAAGTTTTCCACCGATATAACTTAAAGTATTAAACATTATATATATATCACCTCTTATTCACCTTATCTTATTGTTGTGACGCAAAATCTTACTGTTATGATACAAAGCAAATGCTATATAGTATCATATATTTAATGATATCTTAAATATAAATCCAACATTAAAGCATAAATAACTTACAACAATTATTGAAATAGCTATTCCAATAATACTTGTATATTTACCAAATTCATTACTATTTGTTTTCTCTGGATTTATAGTCTCTTTATATAAAAAAAATAATATTAATAAAGTAAAACTTACAATCCCCCCCGATATACTTTTTCTTGCAAATGAAAACATAGTCCCCCAATATGCCCAAGTTAGCACTCCGAAGAAAATATACTTTCCTATAAAATATAATTTATTAATTATATTTAAACTTTCAAACATGAATTTGTTAGTTTTATTATTCATTGAATCCCCTTATTTTACTAATAATATTATAATTGTACCATTATACATATAGATATAAAAGGTAAACCCCTTCGTATTAATTACTATTGAGTCCTTATCTAATTAGCACAATATTAATTGTATTTTCAAGCGGGAGTAAAGAGCGGCTATGCCCCTTGATAATGACTTCTAAGCTTCAGATGGAGTCAAAACTCCATCTGAAGCTTAGAAGTCTGTTTATGTTTTTTACCTCATTTGTACATTTCTTTCGAAATACCTAACAACAGGAACCTAAAAATTTTAAAATTAATATCTTGGTTTTTCTTTTTGAACTATATAGAAATTATCAACACCAATTTTTTTCATAGTATCATTATTTCCTTTCCATTTTTCAGTAACAAGTGCATTATATGTCATAGGATTACAAGGATATTTGGAACATTCAAAACAGAAGTTTACTTTTTCTTTTTTATGACACTCATTTATACTACATTGACAGTTAGGCTTATCGCTAAAACGACACCCTGGACAACTACCCTTTGAAAGATGCTTTAAAACGGCTAAAAATTTTTCATAATGATTAAATGCGGGCACAAAATCCTTTGTTTTTTCAGCCATCTTCTCAAAGTTTACTAAGTTCTCATCAAGTTCTTTGCTTAATAGTACTATTTTGCTATTTTCATAATATGCACACCTTGAGCAGTCAATCCCGCAAGGGGCTAAATCCTTTACAGCTTGTTCATAGTTATTCATAACAATTCCTCCTCTTATAATATAAAAATATTTCCTTTCACTTATATAGATGCAATAAAAAGAGGAAAGTCACGTTTTATAAAAAATTTTATCTAAACATACATCTCATTTTCTAAATCTGTTTCTAATAATGCAAATACAAGCTCATCATTCCACTTTCCGTCAACAAGTCTTGCTTCACGCATATATCCAATTTCCCACTCCTTTGTTTTTTCCCAATTACAGATTAAGGAAACAGTACCGATCATGTTACCTTTATCATCGCAAACAATGTATTTTATTGCTCCACATTCAGGCAATATCTTTGCTTTTTCAACAAACCATTTGCAGGCTTCAATAACATTATCCTTTTTGGGAATACCCTCCATTTCATACTTTTGATTTTCAGGTCGTGTTTCTAACTTAATAATAAAGTTAAAATCTTCTTCAGTTACTTCACGTAATAACAATCTATCAGTTTCTAAAGCCAACTTCATTCTTAATTCCCCCATCAAATATAAATTTAAACCTAATTACAATTAGATATTCTACAGTTTAGTCCTCTTCCTAAAATATAAATTATGAAAAATTTTGATTGTACTATTTGCTACAAATTGATTTATTCTTTAACTTTTTACCTATTAAATTAATGATGACTTTTAATATATTACCAAACCCTCTTTTTAATAAATTAATATTCACATCATAAAAGTAGTTTGAATTAAGCCAACCTTTTTCCTTCCAAAAATCACAGTCTGCTTGAGAAGTAAAAGTTTTACTTCTTAAACAGTTGAACATAAAAATATCATAAAAGGTAGGCGTAGGTGGTGTATTATCTGCTATAACTTTTATAAAACTTTCTGAAATTTTTTCAATCTTTTCAACATTTATTTCATGATAGTATTTATCATATCCCCATGCTGAACTTTCATTTTTGTTTTCAAAAAACATAGGAGAAATAATACTAATTGCTCCTACTAAATTGCAGCCCCACCCACATACAGTCATTTTGAGATATTTACTAACTTGCTTATGCCCTCCACCACCTGTGGTTACAACTGTTAACGTAGGCTTTCCTATTAATTCTTGACGATGAAACAGATAAGATAGCCTATCAAATATTCGCTTTAGTGGTGCAGGTACTTGATATGCATATACTGGCGACGCAAAAATAATACCATGAGCATTCAAAAGCTTATCCTTAATTTTATGCAAATCATCTTTACAAGGACAAAGTTTTTCACTTTTTTTGAAGCACATATCGCACCCTTTACAATCTTCAATTACATAATCCTTCAAAAATATATACTCAAACTCTACAGTACAGTTTTTTTTAAATTTCTCTTCAATTAACTTACACACATCATGGCTGTCTTTTTTTCGCGGACTTCCCATTAATACAATAACTTTCATTTAATCAATCCTTTCTTTTCGATCATATCCAACGTTGGATATCACTACTATTTTTTTATCCTACCCTGTTAAGGATAGGATAGATAATTATCTTTTTAAAACTTCAATAAGTTGCTCTAATTTATTCTGTGCAGTATCAGGATTATTTAATATTTGATATTTTAGATTTTCTATCTCCTCTGCTCTGTCAGATTCTATATCCTGTGCATCTGAAA
The DNA here is from genome assembly GCF_055391695.1 of Clostridium nitrophenolicum. Classification (NCBI taxonomy): domain Bacteria; kingdom Bacillati; phylum Bacillota; class Clostridia; order Eubacteriales; family Clostridiaceae; genus Clostridium; species Clostridium nitrophenolicum. The sequence continues at coordinate 1,282,440 of NZ_AP042469.1, read as the reverse complement.
AATCAAATTCTGAAATTAATTTAGCTACTTTTTTACTTGCTGTAATGCAATCTTCCATATTGTCAATTAGAGCATTATGCCACTTAATTTGATATTCAAGATTAGATAACATCATTTCGAATGCAATTTTTTCTACCTCCAACGTTTGTTCATTAACTTTAATCTTTTGCCACTTTTCAAGATACTTTTTCTGAACATTCAACTTTTCAATATGTTCTTTTAATTCAGTAAGCATTTCATCTTTATTAAGAACATTTAGCAATGGAAAGATAATGAATTTATCAGATCCAACCTCAGAAATTTGATAATTTAGCTCTTGCTTTACTAAATTTTTTAACTCAACTTTTCCTGCTTCTGTAATGGAATAGACTTTACGAGCCTTAGCTCCGCTCCCTACTTCCTCTGACAATACTATAAGGCCTTTTTTTTCAAGCTTATTTAAAGCATAATAAATCGATCCCGATTGAATTTTTGTCCAATTATCCATATGATTTATTTGTATAAATTTCTGAATTTCATACCCATGTGTAGGTTTAATACTTAGATAGTATAATATTAATACTTTAATAATATAAATCACCCCATATCCAACATTGTATATAAACATTATATATCCAACATTGGTTAACATCAAGCAGCAATTAAGATTTTTTCATCTATAGTTTTTATATCATACAAATAGTCTTCACTATATTCTATAAACGACTAATTAAAATACTTACTTTTATTCTATATGCAAAATCGTAATACAAACTTTTCCAAATAATTAGTTGGAAAGGAAACTGTTTTGTGATATATTTTTATTAATTTTTAAAGAAACTAATGGAGGTGGATAAAATAGAACCAATTGAACCTAGAATTGAAAAAATTTTTTATAGAATCATGTATTAGTATATTAATCACACTAGCTTAGAGATAGTTTCCTGTTATAGGAATTACCCTTAGCCTTCAATTTGCTCATGGTTTTGGAAGGAGATGATGAATTTGTACGAATATCATATTCAGGTGGGTATCAGCCATATAGATGGAGAAAACCTGCTCAAACTTGGTGCGGCGGTCGATATCCTGCAGAATGGCAGTTGGTTTCAAATGGATACCGAAAAAGAAATGATGGAATATTTCAGGCAAAACCAGTTAGGAATGTATCTGGTTTCAAGACAGATAGATATTACTCGTCTCCCAGCTTATGGGGAACGCTTAACCATGAAGGTCTGGATATATAATTGTGAAAAAACATGGGGACATCGAAATACCATACTTTATGATGAAAATGGTAAAGTATGTATGGCTTCTACTTCTATGGGTTCGTTTATCAATTTGAAAACCGGACGTCCAATTCGAATTCCACCGGAAATTATCAATGTTATTACCATCGAGCCGCCTTTTAATATGGAGGTTCTACCCCGAAAAATAGCGGTTCCTGATGGGATTATCATAGAGAAAGAGCCCATTACAGTACAGAATTACCATCTGGACAGTTACCGACATGTGAATAATTCCCGGTATGTGGATATTGCGGCAAGCTGCCTCCCAGATGGCTTTCCAGTTCACCGCGTAAGAATTGAGTACAAAAAACCAGCTATTCAAGGAGATATCCTGACTCCAAGGATAATCCATCTAGACAACAAGGTGTGGGTGTATCTGAAAAAGAATGACGATGTATGTGCTCTAATCGAATTCAGCTAATCTGATTAACATAATTTACCTAGATAACGGCTTCTAAGCTTCAGATATAGCTTGTCTATGACCACTGGGCAAGTCTGCCAGTTAAATGCCATTTAGGCATTTAACCTCCACCTGAAGCCAAGAATCCTGCTTATAAAAATTTTATCTAAACATACATTTTATTTATTGTACTAATGACTTCTTCATACCATTCTTTAGGAGGCTTTTTATCAGGCATGTTTTTATATAAGAAATTTATTTTGCCACGTACTTCATCATTAAAAGTATAATTTGACTTTGTATAATCTAGCTTTGTAATCAATTTATGTTTATTGGAGTTCTTCTGTAAATTATCTCTACTTTTAGAGAACTCAATCCAAGCTTTACAACTGCAAGGATTATTAACATCTAAAAGGTTGCAGTGACCACTAAAGAAGGAATCTAAATTCATACGAGCACGATAGAGAAGTCCTTTTGTTGCACTTTTTGAGATATCAATTATATTTGAAACTTCATCTAAAGATAATCCAAACATATCAATTAGTGAGAAGGCTATTCTCTGATGTAGTGTGAGACGTCTTACCATCGCAAGAAAACAACCATTTTGCAATTCACGAATAGCCTCTTCTACAATTACCTCATCTTCAGGTTTTGGAGGGTTGTCCGCAAATAAATGTCCCTCTTTTTCAAGAAGATTAATATCATCATAAAGTAGTTCACTATAATCTTTATTTTTTCTTTCTTTCATTAGAAAATTATTAAAGCATATTTTTCGGAGCCAAGCTTTAATTGCATTTGGATTCTCCAAGGTCTCAATTTTTTGCCATGCACTAATAAATGTTTCTTGTGCTAAATCTTCTGCAGCAGATGGATGACAAGATAATTTTAGAGCATAGCTGAAAACATAAGTCCCATATGTATTTATAAGCATTTCAATATCCATTAATTCACTTCATTTCTATAATTTTTTATAAATTATATCATAAAAATTTATTATTATGTTAATTTTTATAGTTATTTATGGTACTATTCACTGTAACTGGGATAATATGGACTTTTTATCAAATTAGTAACTTACTAAATTAATTTGAAACTTTTTGTGTTTCTTAAATATCTAATCTATGTAAGAACAATATTGCTGCAGCATTGAAAGAAGGTAGAAAATGTATAACATACAAGAACTTGTTCAGAAAAGTAGAGATGGAGACATTTCTTCATTTATGTCACTTTTAAAAGAAAAGGAAGCGCTAATTTATAATATTTCCTTTTCTTATACAAAGAATTCATATGATGCTGAAGATTGTATATCGGAAGCTTCTATAAAAGCCTTTGACAAATTAAAGCAATTAAGAAAGGAAGAAAAATTTTATTGCTGGTTTATTTCTATACTTATAAATGTATGTAGAAAGAACATAAAAAATAAGATAACTGCCTCCTCCGATAAGGAACTAATTCAAGTTAGAGATGAGTTTTCCTACCAATCCATTGATGACAGGCTTATGGTAGAAGAATTACTTTCTAAACTTAGAAAAGATGAAAGAGATATACTTGCACTTAGATATCTTAAGGATTATTCAACAAAAGAAATTCTAGCAGATGATATGGGAATAGAAGTTATATACGATGTCTCTGATCCTAGATATTCTATAAATAAAGTTACGCTTTGTGACAAAGATAATAAAGAATTCGAAGTCTGGGGGCAAACTCTTCCAGATCCAAATTCAGATAATAAAGAAAAATCCTTCTCTATTACTATAAACAATAGTATTGCAGATTACATTCACAATAATCCGATAACTCTAAAAGTAGATAATCTTTTATATATTGATAATAAAAAATCTGATAATTTTTTTGATAAATTGAATTCTATAATTCACAATAATAATTATAATAACATTAAGGTTGACTGGACTTTAAAAATGCAGGTACCAATGCAGCCGATTAAAGTTATACCTGTAAATAAGGAATATGCACTTGATATAGGTACATTGAAAATTAATTCATTTAAAGTAGGTGTTTTAAAAAGTATTATGGACTACAGTTTTATACCAAAAGATAAAAACATAGAATTTATACATCCTTTATTCTCTGTAAGGTTAGATAAAGAATATTTAATTGACGAAGGTGGGAACGACTCTAGTACAGATGCAGGCTTAGTTGACACTGGTAGTAAAGACAAACTTAACTTAGGAGAAAGAACAGGTTCTCATGGATCACAGAAATTTAAATCAGTATATTATAAAAACCAAAATCAAATAGAAGTAAAACTTATTGGTATACAAGCAAACTATGTTTTTAGTAATTCAAAAATATATAACATAGATAAAAATAAACTCCCAATGGAATTTGATTGTGATGGAGAAAAGTTTAAAGTTACTTCTGTGGAAGAGAAGAATGATTCTACTAAATGGACTATAGAATACTGCAAGATCAATAGAATATTCAGCGAATTTAACTTTATTTTTTCAGGATCAGATAGCAATATCAATAATAGTAAAAATATACAATTTAAGGACCAACCTTCAAGAGATAAAATTTATAATTCATTGGTAAAAAAAGTTCCTAATTTAAAAGCCATCGAAGATCAGTTTGGAAGTTTACAAAATGGAGCTGTCAGTACAAAGGTTACTACAAATTCTAAATCAACAAAATTAATAATAAATAATGCTGTTAAAAATCTCATTTATGATGAAGAGGAAATAATAATACACAAATAGAAAGCTACCAAAAATATGATATAATTTATTAAATTAATTTTGGAAATGGTGATAGTAGAATGAAGAATAAATATTTAATTGGCGAAGTTTCTAATTTTTTTAACATAAGTAAAGATGCTTTAAGATATTATGATAAATTTGGATTAATAACACCAAAAAAAGACGAGCTTAATGGCTATAGATATTATACTGAAGAGGATATAGTTAAGTTACCATACTTAATTTCACTAAAAGAATTAGATATGCCTTTAGAAGAGATAAAACTTATGCTATATCATAAATCCTTAAATGAAATGACTAATATTTTTGAAAATCAAGAAACTGTAATAGATAACAAAATAAAAAAACTAGAAAAAATTAAAAATACTGTTATTGAATACAAAAAAGACTTTAATAAGGCTATAAATTATATAAACAAATTTGAAGTTGTAGAAAACCCTTTGTTTATATACAAAGCTCAAAACTATGAGCTGGATGAAAATATGATTAATATCTTAAAGGAATTTAATCCTTATGCTAATATGCTGTCAATCAAATACTCTGTTATTTTAAATACTAATTGTTTTGATGAACTGAAGTTAGGTGGAAATATGAACTATGCCATTAGTGGAATAAGCGCTAGTGATACTGAAGATATAGTTCTAGAGAATAATTGCAAAAGATTCAAAAAAAGAAAATGTATATACACAGTTATTAAAGCTGAAAATGACATTAAAATAGATGATCTGGCTGCACTAAAAGACTACTTAAATTATAATAATATCCAGATAACTGATGATATTTTAGCTAGAGCAATAGCTTTTGAAGCTGTTGAAAATACTTCTATAGATTATTATGAAATGTGGGTTCCTATAGATGGTAATAAAAAAATTCCATAAAGTAAACAAAAAACTATTGACCTTGGAGTTACTCCAAGGTTTATTATTTTTTTAAGGATTCAAATATAGATATTAATTGAAAGTAATTGGAGGTTTTAAAATGAGTAGCTTAGTTTATAGAAAAATTAGAAAAAATGATTATAGTACAGTGAAAGAGCTTATTAATGAGGCATTTAAATTTAAACAATATACTTCAAATTCAAAAGTTTTAGATATTTTTTTAGAAACTTATTTAAGAAGATGTCTTCTTGTACAAAACTATTCGCAAGTGGTAGAAGAAAATGGAGAAGTTATCGGCTTATTATTAGGAAAAGCGAATAATAAAAATAAATTTTTGAAAAATGCTCCTGACATCTGGTCTTTACTTATTTGTTGGGTACGAGCTTTATTGACTAATAAAAAAGATAAAGCCTTCTTACTAGAATATAAAAAAATTTCTGATGCCTATGCTAATTTAATTAAGGAATGTAATGACAATTTCGACGGTGAGGTAGTGCTTTTTATAGTTGGTGAAAAATGCCGTGGCAAAGGCATTGGTAGAAGACTTGTGAATAATTATTTATGCTTTTGCAAAAGCAACAATGTTAGAAGTTTGTATCTATTTACAGACTCAAAATGTAATTATGGATTTTATGATAATAATGGCTTCAAAAGAATGGGTGAAAAACAAATCAACATTAACACTGTAAATGGATCAGCAGATTTAGGAGTATATTTATATTCCTATAAAGTTGGCGAGTATTTAATCAATAATAAAAAAAGAACACACATGAATTCTTAAAGTTCATGTGTGTGTATGGATATTGCACTACCTGTATTTGCACTTCTTTGGATAATAAATTAACAGAAGTCTTTAAGCTATAACAAGTTTTCCAGCTTTAAGATTAAGTATAACATCCGATTGAGCTGCTACATCACTCGAATGAGTAACTACAATAACAGATTTGTTATTCTCATGAGCTAAGGTTTTAAATATTTTTATTATCTCAATAGCTGTACCATGATCAAGATTTCCTGTTGGCTCGTCTGCAAGTATTAAATCGCTTTCTGTGGATATGGCACGAGCTACAGCAACCCTCTGCTGCTGTCCACCGCTCAGCTTTAGTACGTTTCTATTGGCTTCCTCCTTTGTTAAACCCATCTTTTCTAATAAATCATAAGCCTTTTGTTTTCTATTTTCTATTTTATTTTTAGTTATTTCCATTGCTGTTAAAACATTTTGTAAAGATGTCATATAAGGTATAAGATTATAGGATTGAAATACTATTCCTATATTTTTATTCCTAAAGTTAGTTAATCCTATATTATTAATACTTTTACCATCATATAGTATATCTCCAGATTTAGGTATGTCCAAACCACTAGCTAAAGCAAGAAATGTGGTTTTCCCAGAACCTGAGGAACCAAGTATAGTATAAAACTTTCCCTTTTCAAAACTAAAATCTATCTGTTTTAAAATTGATGATTTTTTTGAACCATCCTGATAATGATAACTCACATTTTTAAATTCTAATACTGTATTCATTTTTATACCTCCTTATTCATTCTTAGATAAAATTGTTTTTGGATTAAATCTAAGTATTGATATTGTTGGAACCGCTGTTGCTAAAGTTACAATTAGAAATCCAATTAAATATAATTTTTCAAGATCCCTTGAATTTACGCCAACGTCAATTTTATCTATGGCATCAACTTTTTCGTTCATTGTTCCTCCAGGCCCAACCATCACCACTCCTGAGTTTGAAGGCTGCGAATTTTTCTGTTTTTCAGTGGTCTTTATTTCATTCTGTAATAGATTAGTCCCTATTTTCTGTGCTGCTACATTCCCGGTAAATGTTGATATACCAAAAGCTATGCAAGCAACAATCATGGTTTCTACTAATAATTGACTAATAATTTTAAATCTGCTTTCTCCCATAGACATTAACACACCAATTTCATACCTTCTGTCCTTAAGTGATAAAATTATTATAAGTGATAGAATTGCTGCGCCCGCAATTGCAACTATAATAACTATAGTTTTTGAAAATGATCCAACATTTTCAATAGGTCCCATCATCTGTTTATATAAAGAATCCTTTGCATCTAATTTATAATCTTCTAAATTTATACCTGAAGCTTTTACATCATTTTTAAAGCTTTCAACGTTCATAGGATCATCCATGTAATATACAGCATTTTGAATAGTATCTGTTTGCCCAGATGAGGAAGAGTCCAATTGTGCTGTAGCTGAAATAGGCACATATATTTTATTATACGGACTTAAAAATGGCATCGCATCCATCATAGGATTGGATTCAATTTTTTCAGCTGTATATATTCCTACCACTTCTAATTCTAGAGCATTTTCCCCTTGTAAGTTTTTTACTTTTATTTTGTCGCCAAGCTTTAACTTGTTTTCATCTGCCAGTTTTTTCTCTATAACGGCTACATTTTTTCCCTGATCACTCTTTGTTAAATTTCTTCCTTCAATCAACTTACTTTTTCCTTCAGTAAAGTCAGGAGAAAGCTCTGTATATAAATTCCCTTCTAATGATACATCTGGCTGGGCCATACCTGCGGGTCCACCAAATGATACAGAGGAATTCTTATCATCCTTCTTATCATCTTGTTCTTTCGCAACGGGTTTAAAATTTTCTGACGAAACCATTCCTGAGGATGAGTAATTATATGCTTTAACATGTTTTAAGTCTTTTAATTTATCTGCGTCTTTAATAGTTAGCGGAGTTATGTCGATTCTACCGCCTTTATTACCTGATTTAGACATTGCCTTTTCAAAATCAACACTAAGAGATACAGACCCTCCAAGTTTTTTTCTAGCAAATTCACCTGATTTAACAGTAGCAGATCGTATTGCTAGACCAGCAAGGACCATATTGGCTATAACACTTAAAATTACAATTAATATTATAGTTTTTACTTTTCTTTTAGTAACACTTAATATTGCTCTTTTTATAAAGTTCATTGTTCTTCCTCCTACCTTTTAATCTTTATTACATTATTAATTGTAAATTTGTATTGTGTAGTTACTGTGAAGTCTAAGTGTTTTTAATATGAAAAAACAGAAGCTTAATTGCTTCTGTTAAATATAATTTTAAAACAAACTCCTGACTCAGTATTGCTCATTTTATACTCTATTTCATGAGCCTCAAGTATCATCTTTACAATATATAATCCTAAACCGCTGCCACCGGTACTTCTGTTTCGAGATTTTTCTATGCGATAAAAAGGATTAAAGAGCTTTTCGAATTCAGCTTCATCTATATGTGCTCCGGTATTTTCAACAGTTAGTACCACTCTATCATTTTCCACATATAAATTTACAAATACCTTCTCATTCCTTGCTGTATGTGTAATGGCGTTATTAATAACATTAGATATTGCCTTTTTAATTAGTTTTTCATCTGCCTGAACATAAACTTCTTCAGCTATTTTTGGATTTAAACTTATATCCTTTTCATTTGCAAGATAACTGAGTTTTTCAAGGTGAGTTTTAACTAGATATGATAGATTTATTTCAGTGTATTGTGGTTTAAACCCATGAGCTTCTAGTTTTGATACTTCGAGTATTTCTCTGACCATTGATTCCATATCCTGTAAGACTAATAAGGCTCTATTCATATATTTATCTCTATCCTTATAAGCACCTATATTTCCAAGCATCCCTTCAAGTTGCCCTTTTATTATTGTAATAGGTGTTTTTAATTCATGTGAAATTGTAGCAGTAAATTCTCTTCTTTTCCTTTCAATTTCTCGTTCTCTTTCAATGTCATCCAAAAGTTTTAAATTAGTATTTTTAAGTTCACTCATGGTATGCTGCAAATTGGAAGCTAATTCATTTAAGCTTAAGGCAATTTCTCCTATTTCATCCTCACTCTTTACCTCACAGCTTTTTTCAAAATCTAAAGCTGCCAAATGTTTAGCTGCGTTATTTATTTCAAGTAATGGCTTAGTAATTATTTTTGAATATATAAAGGCTCCTACCACTGATATAATAATCACTACAATGCCAATTAAGGGTACTAAATTTAATAAAACCTTTGAAGCTTCATCTATTGGCTGCAGAGGAACTATAACATTCATAGTGTAGCTTTCATTATCATTTAAAAATTTTATCTGTCTTGAAACCATATAGGCAGAAGGAATTTGCTTACTGCCTGAAACTAGAAAGCTGCCTGCTTGTGGTGTAACTATAGATGACGACATATAAGGTATATTATTTTGATTTTCTAAAGTCATTTCAATCAAATTAAATGGTAAGTATACAGGTCTTCCTACACTATCCCGTACGGTCAAGTTAACAGTATATTTAACATTAAAATCATCAAGGTATTTTTTAGCATCTTTAATTGGAAGCATTGAAACAGTATTTACCAATTTATCTAACCCAGTTTCTATAGTACTTTTTTTATATTTATAATAATAGCTTGGCAGCAAGAAATATAGTATTAAATATATACAGATTGCTGAAGTAATTAGCAATATTGATGTGATTTTAAAAGTTTTAAAAGTAATACTTTTTCTTATATTATTTTTCAAGTTTATAGCCAACACCTCTAATCGTTTTAATATAATCAACCTTTAACTTGCACCTTAAATTTTTAATGTGAGTGTCAATAACCCTGACATCCCCATAAAAATCATAACCCCATAACTGATTTAGTAATATTTCTCTTGTTAAAATTCTGCCTTTATTTTTAATAAAAATTTTTAGAAGTTCAAACTCCTTAGCTGTAAGTTCGATATCTTTTTCGCCTACCCACACCTTAAAGCAGCTAGCATCAATAACAATATCTTCAAAACTTAGCCTTGCCTCCTCATCTAGAGTTTTCGTTCTTCTAAGTACTGCTTCAACTCTTTTAATTAGAAGATTAACTGAAAAAGGTTTCGTTATATAATCATCCACTTCTAATTCAAAGCCCTTTATTTGATCTTGTTCCTCTTCTAAAGCAGTTAACATTATTATTGGGGTTTTAGATGTCTTTCTAATAATTTCGCATACAACAAAGCCATCAATCTTTGGAATCATGATATCAAGGAGCACCAAATCAAATTTACCTGAATTAAATTTGTCAATGCCTCTTAATCCATCCTCAGCCACTTCAACAATATATCCATTTACACACAAAAACTCACGAAGTATTTCTTGTATGTCTAAATCATCTTCAATTACAAGTATCTTTTCATTCATACTTTCACCTTCCTATCTTCATTATTATAAAGTATGATTGTGTTTTTTATGTGAAGTTAAAAATTTATATTATAAACTGAAGTTAGCAAATCTTTTTGTAACTAGATTTTTACTGTTTGTAAGCATTTTGTAACCCATCTATATAATTTGTGAAGTATAGTATAAACATAGAAACAAATAGCAAATACCACAAATTAAGGAGTGAATATAGATGAAAAAAATATTTTGTTTAGGATTAATTGGAATACTAAGCTTGGGAGCTACCTCTTTTGTAAAGGCATCACCGACATCTCAGTCTGCCTCAACTCTCTATGCACAAGGTGGACAAATTACCCTTCATCCTGAAGTGAAAGTTTCAACAAAAGAAGTAAAAAACAATCAAGAAGCTTACAAAATTAATTTACAAATCCCAGTACTGGAAGGAGTTCAAGATACAGAAATTCAAACTGCCATTAATACTTTTATAGAAAAAGATGCACTTGCTTTTGCACAGGATATAAAAAATCAAGGACTTGGATTTGCAGCGGATTCAAAAAAACAAGGCTTGGAAGTAAGACCTTATACTGCATCTACTAGCTACAAAGTTACCTACAAGCAAAACAATATAGTAAGCATAGCCTGCACTTACTATAATTACACCCTTGGTGCACATGAAAACTATGAAATAAAAACTTTTAACTTTGATTTAACCACTGGAAAACAGCTTGCTTTAAAAGATCTATTTAACAAAAACGAAAACTATATCTCTGTTATTAATGAAGATATTCAAAAACAAATAAAATTAAATCCAAGCAATTATTTTAGTGAAAAAGATCAAGGTTTTGTTAGTATTAACCCTGATCAACCTTTCGGAATCGAAGACGGCAATGTGATTCTTTATTTTAATCCTTATGAAATTGCACCATATTCAACAGGTGCTCCACAGTTTAAGCTTCCCTTCTCACTATTTAAAGGAGGCGTAAAAACAGGATATGAAATCAAGACAGATTCCGTAAAAGTTGTTCCAGAATTAATTTCAGAAAAAAATGAAGCTTTAATTTCTAATATAAAAATCCCAGTAATAAAAGGTTTGAAAGATGAAAAAATGCAGTCTGAAATAAATAAAGCTTTTCAAAAAAGAGCATTAGAGCTTAAAGAACAAATGACAAGCGATGGAAAAAAAGCCTTAGAAGATGCTAAGAATTATGGCCATGAAGCTAGACCTTACATTCTGCTCGTAGATTACGATATTTCTTACAATGAAAAGAATATTATAAGTATTACCAGCACTTATCATCAATATACTGGCGGTGCACATGGAAATACCCTTACTGAAACTTCCAATATAAATCTAAAAACTGGAGAAAAAATATTACTAAAAGATTTCTTTAAGAAAGGAGTAAACTCTAAAAAAATAATTACAGAAGAAATAAAGAAACAAATGGCAGCAGATACTAAATTCTATCCAGGCGCAGCTGCGGCATTAGATTCAATTTCAGACGATCAATCCTTTTACATTGCAGAAGATGGCATCGTAATCTATTACCAGCCATACGAAATTGCTCCTTATGCTGTTGGTACTCCTGAATTTAAAATTCCATTTTCTATGTTAAAAGATAGTTTAAAAGTTGATGTAGCTCACTAATTCCAATTTAAAAAGGGGTTATTGCAAAATGAAATTTTGCAACATCCCCTTTTGTATGTCCAAAAAAATTGTATATAAGCAACCACTTGACCTAAGTGCTAGATTAAGTAGTTATTACCTTACTATGCTTCTCTAATTATTTCAACTACCATTCTAGCTGAATTCATTAAATCTTCTATAGCTATATATTCTTCTAATGTATGAGCTTTTTCCATACCTACACTTAAGTTAACAGCTTTTATACCATTAGCATTTAATATATTTGTATCACTTCCACCACCTGTAGAAATAACAGTAGGTTCTATATTCATTTTAGAGAATATTTTCTTTAACATGTTAACTATCTCATCATTTTCATCTACACTAAAAGCTTCATACATTCTTTTAGTTTTTATTTCTATTTCTGCACCAAAATCATCCGCTGCTTGCTTGAATGTATCTACCATGTGCTGAGTTTGGACATCTAACTTTGAGTTATCTAAACTTCTTGCTTCTGCTAATAGTTCTAATTCTGGCATAACTATATTAGTAGCAACTCCTCCTTTTATAGTGCCTATATTTGCTGTAGTATCTTCATCTATTCTTAATAATTTCATATTTTCTATAGCTCTTGATGCAACCATTATTGCACTTATGCCTTCTTCTGGAACTAAGCCTGCATGAGCTGGTTTACCCTTTATTTTAACTTCTATGCTATCTTGTGCTGGAGCTTTAACTATTATTTTTCCTGGAGCTCCACCACCATCTAGTACAAATGCAAAATCTGCATTTATCTTAGAGTAATCTAAATACTTAGCACCAAATAATCCCCCTTCTTCCCATATAGAGAATACAACTTGTATAGCGCCATGCTCTATATTATTTTCTTTTATTATTCTTATAGCTTCTAATATAGCGGCTATACCACCTTTGTCATCAGAGCCTAATACTGTAGTTCCATCGCTCTTTATTATGCCATTAACTTCATCTATAATAGGCTTTATTCCTTCAGCCGGATTAACTGTATCCATGTGAGAACTAAATAATATAGTTTTTCCTTGTCTAGTTCCTTTTAATGTTGCTATAACATTACCAGTTTCTCCTCCAGATTTTACTCCGGCATCGTCTACATATACCTCAAATCCTAGTTGTTCTAACTTGTCTACTAAGACTTTAGCTACCGCACCTTCTTTGGAACTTGGACTACTTATTTGCACTAATTCTACAAGTTCACCTATTAATCTTTGCCTATTTACCATTATATACTCCCCCATTATGTAAAAATGATCATATTGTGTATAAATTTAACTTTATCACATTTTATATGAATATTCAAATTATATAAATATTCAAATTTGTTAATACTCACTTTAATGTAGATTGAAATATTAAGCGAAAAAAGATTATAACTTTCTAAAGTGCTTTATTGTATAAAAATTACGAATCTACCTTCCTATTAAAGATACCATTTTTATTTCCACAGTTAATCAATTATGTTATATTATAGCTATGTAGATAATCATATTTATTAGATAAAATTTATATATCAAGTAGACAGGAAAGGGGTACAGCTTTATGAGAAAATATATTATTTATGCTTAGCAGAGGCTATTGCATAACAACTAATGATTAAAAATATGAAATAGCCTTTGCTCAATCCTAAGATAATATTATATTTAGGAGGAGCATAATGAGCTATATTAAAGCAGCAGATGTGTTACCAGAAGAATTATTAGATTTAATTCAAAGCTATATTGATGGTGAGTATATTTATATTCCGAGAAAAGAAAGCAACAAAAAGACTTGGGGAGAAACAACGGAAAGTAAAAAGGAAATATCTACTAGAAACATAGATATTTATGAGAAATATAAAGAAGGTGTATCAATAAAACTTCTTTCTGATATATATTACTTATCTCCCAAGAGCATCCAAAGAATTATTTTAAAAATGAAAAGAGAAAACCAATAACAAAGTGCGCCATAAGCTAGAAGCTTAATGGTGCATTTTTAATTCAGAAAAATGTTGTAGGTTGATGTGGTGATGAAAGTAATGATATCATTTTATAGAGTTACTAGGCCGAAAGTTAACTTATACTTCGGGATATATTTACAGTTTCTTGTTGCGTAAATATATCCCTTCGTATAAATTAACTTTCTAGTTAGTTTCTATACTATAGATAAACAATTTGTGAAAGGAGTTAAAACAATGAAAAAATTAATTATTATAAATGGGACTATGGGCATCGGTAAAACTGCAACGAGCAAAGCGTTATATAAGAAACTAGAAAATTCAGTATGGCTTGATGGAGATTGGTGCTGGATGATGAATCCGTTTATTGTGAACGATGAAAATAAAGAAATGGTTCTAGATAATATTGCCCATCTCTTAAGAAATTTTTTAATGAATTCTTCTTTTGAATATGTAATATTTAATTGGGTAATACATTTGGAAGAAATATTTGATATGGTTTTAAGTAAACTAGATGGGTTAGAATTCGAAGTAATTAAAATAACCCTTATGTGCAATGAAGATAGTTTTAGAAAAAGAGTATCAGCAGATATAGACAATGATTTAAGAGAGAATGAAGCTTTAGATATGGGATTAGAACGCATTCCACTATACAAAAATATGAATACTATAAAAATTGATACAAGTGATATTTCTATTTTAGAAACAGCTAATAAAATTATAAAAATTATTGAAAAATAGCTAGTAATAACATTAACCTTATTGCTTACTAATCTTGTGAAAATAATTAATTGGTTAAATTTAGAAAAGGGCTTACTTTATTATAGTAAGTCCTTGGCTATATCCTCATTAATCTAAACTCTAAAAGTTATAATTCCGATACTAAAAAATCTACGTTATCTATAGTATGTTTCACCATATCATCTTTAAGCGCGAATTTCCTTTTCATTCCTTATTTTGTTTTTTGGGAAAAGTCCAGTTATAAATAAAACTATTATCCATAATAGACTTACACTAGCAATATTTTTAACCCCTCCTTGAAGCTTAAGTATGTTCATTTCATATACTACATAATATATTATACCTGCCAAAGATAATGGAATAAAAAGTCTTATAAATGATTTTAATAAAGTCTTGTATTCTTTTTTAGAAATAAAGACTCTCTTACCCTGTTTTAATCTTATAGCAAATAATAAAATATATACTACAAGTGCAATTCCTGAAGACACTGCAATAGCAAAGTTGGTATTTCTATATTTCTCCATAGCATAATATTGTTCAGGTAATGTTCCGGTTTCATATTCTATCCAAAAATTATATATGTCTTGTCTTAAGTCTATACCATTATCGCTGTTTGTAAATATAACTATACCATCCTTTTTTTCTGGAATAAGACCATAAACAGCATGCCATCCCCTATTATCTCCACTATGATATAAAAGCTCACTACTATCAGATAGCTTTTTCAAAAAAACTCCTAGTGCAGAATCACCTATTATTGGTTTATGTATCAAATCTACAGTTTCACTTTTTAAAATATTTCTTCCTCTAACCTCATCATTGACTCCATCCATACTAGCTAATATAAACTTTAAAAAATCTGGTACAGTAGTTTTAAGTCCTGCTGCAGCCTTCTCGGTAAAATTATAGTTTGGAATTACTTGATTAAAATATCCGTATCCCTTTGACATATTATCATCTGAAAAATTGTTACTAAATGAACTATTATCCATTTTTAGCGGCTTCAATATTTCTTTCTCCATGTATTGCTCAAAAGTTTTTCCTGTTACTTCTTCTATAACTAGCTGTAATAATGTATATCCTCCGCCTGAGTAGCTAACATCACTTCCTGGCTTCATAGCTATTTCTAATGATTTATTAGGAAATTTATTTGTTGATAAAGATTCCTCTATTGTAGGTATTTTTTTATCAGGCTCTATTCCTAAGTATCCATGAACATTTAATCCTGCTGTATGACTTAGTAATCTTTTTATAGTTACCTCATCCTTATTAAATTTAGACTCTGGTAAATGCCATCGATTCAAATACTTCTCGACAGGGTCATCTAGGGATATTCTACCTTCATCTACTAATTTCATAATTCCCCAAGCTGTCAAGCTTTTTGACATTGATGCTGCTTGAAATACTGTATTATTACTTATAGGTTTATCTTTCACTTTATCTTCTAACCCATAATTCAATACGTATTTAACTTCTCCATCTTTAATTATACCTATAGCTGTTCCTTCTACTCCATAACGTTTTTGCAATTTGGGCACAGACTTGTCTAACTTACTTTTAAGCTCTTCTACACTTTTGCTATGTGAAACTTTATTTGATGCAAGGGCAATATTATTGCTCTGTAACAAATTAGTTAACATAACTAAGCTTAATATTGATATTATTAATTTTTCTAACGTACCTTTCATTATCTTAACTTCCTTTCTTTTAACTTATAAATATAGTATAAGTTAAGTAGGATTCCTGAGCCATTGAACTACATAACGTTTATATTACAGTTTTGTAATGTTTAAATAAAAAAAATGTAGCCAGTAAGCTACATCTTTTTCTATTTTTCTTAATTTGCTATCATATCATTTCCATATTTTAGAGTAACAAAGTAGTATATAAAATATCCAATATAATATCCCCCTAAAGTTATAAGTGTAGGCATTACTATAGGTCTTTGTATAATCTTTTGTGCAATGGACATTGCAAATAAATTATGCACAGTTCCAACTATTACAGGACATGTAAATACAATCATTAGCTGCTTTGACAACATTTTTTTAATGTCTTTATTTGTTGCTCCTAATTTCTTAAGCATTATATATCTTTCTTTATCATCATATATACCTGATAACTGCTTAAATAGAATTATGCTTCCTGTACAAAGCAAAAATGCAATGGCTAAAAATATACCTATAAAGAGAAATAACCCATAAATTTGTGTGAGTTCCTTCTTTTCTATAATACTAGATATAAAATTAAATGGATGCTTAAATTTAATATTTTCATCGACTAACCTTTGAATACTTCTAGATACTTCTAGTGATTTTTCTTCATTTTCTATCTTAATTGCTCTTAAGTTCCATATATTTTCCTTAGTCTTAATTTCATTAAATACACTATCTTTAACTACTACTAAACTATAAGTTGAATACTTATTTAATAGTAACTCATCATATTGCTTGCTTACATTAAAAATTTTATTTTCATCTATTAAATTTATTGATTTATTTTCTAAAGTCTCATAAAACAAGTTTGTAGTCTTTTCTTTAATATAATAAATATCATTATTCGTTTTTAAACTAGAATACTCTCTATTTTGATATTTCATTATGCTTTGAAAATCGCTTTCTTTTATAAGTTGTATAAATTCTTCACTAGAAGTACTTATTTTATCTTTTTTGTTGACTAATTTATAACTAGCCTTTTTATTTATGAGTTCTATAGTTCTATCAAATTTTATTTGATAATTATTTTTATCTAATATAGTATCTATTTCATTATTAACCTTCTGATTTTCAGCGTTTATGTTATAACTGAATTTATAATTTTCTTTTATGTTTTTATCAATATCATAATAAAGATATACTGTATATCCTAAGATTGTAACACTAATTGCTATTAGTATTGCTATGATTGAAAGCATTTTTGAATTACTGGATATTTTATAACTAACCTCAGAAAAAGCTATTAAGTTCCTTCCTTTGTAATAAAATACTTTATTTCTTTTAATCAAACTTATCATAAGTGATGTTGCTGACGAGAAAAATAAAAATGTACCTGGTATTATTAATATTAGAATAACAAATGACAACCTAATTTCCTTAAATAGTAACTGACTTGTAGCTATCATGTATGATATTACTATTAAAATTACTCCAATAATCCCCTTTATTGCAGAAGTTTTTTTAGTATCCAATGGGTCTGTTTCATCTTTAAAGAAGTCAATAATCTTCTTTTTTCTTATTACAATATTATTTCTAATACCAATTACTATAAATATAATTGCAAATGTAACTAAGGTTTGACAAACAACTTTTAAGCTTAAACTCATCTTAACTACAAGAATTTCTCCCATAAGTTTTACTAAAATCATAGTTATTATTTTAGTAAATATAAATCCTAAGGATACTCCTAAAAATATAGCAATCATTCCTATTATAAAACTTTCATATATAAATATTCTTGCTATTTGCTTTTTCCTCATTCCAAGCAAGCTATAGGTTCCAATCTCTTGCTTACGTCTATTTATAAAGAACAAATTTGAATAATATATAAACATAAATGAAAACAAAGCTAAAATAATGGATGCTGCATTTATACTTACTATTAATCTTTTATCTATGTTAACTAAAGCTTTATTATACTGTATAGACTTAAAACTAAAGAATATAAATACACTGAAAACTACAGACATAAAATACATAATATAATTAGATAAACTATTCTTTACATTTTTCATGGATATATTAAATAAGTTCATTTCTATCACAACCTTCAAGTAAAGCTACTGTATCTAAAATTTTGTAATAAAATTCTTTATTGTTCTCTCCTTTAGCTAATTCTGTGAATATAATGCCGTCCTTTATAAATAAAATTCTATTGCAAAAACTTGCGCTTGTTGCATCATGAGTTACCATAAGAATTGTAGACTTTCTTTCACTATTTAATTTTGAAAATGTTTCTAATAAATTTCTAGCGGCCTTTGAATCTAAAGCTCCAGTAGGTTCATCTGCTAATATTAATGCAGGATTAGTTACTATAGCTCTGCAAACCGCACCTCTTTGCTTTTGCCCTCCAGATACTTCGTAGGGATATTTGTTTAAAATATCTTTTATATCAATTGTCTCTGTTACTTCTTCTATTCTTTTTTCTATTGTAGATACTTTTTCATTATTTAAAGACAATGGTAACATTATGTTTTCCTTAATAGTAAGTGTGTCTAATAAATTTGAATTTTGAAAAATAAATCCTAAATTATCACGCCTAAAGTCAGCTACTTCGTCTTCATTTAATTTACTTAGATCCTTATTATTTATAATAACTTTACCTGATGTTTGAGTATCTATAGTAGATATTATATTTAATAAGGTAGACTTACCAGCCCCTGATGCTCCCATTATTCCAACAAATTCGCCTCTTTCAATCTTAAAACTAACACCTTTTAAAGCTTCATATTTTAATCCCTTTTTTCCATATTCCTTTTTTACATTTTCTACAGTCAATATATTTCCCATAATATCCTCCTACGCCTTTAGTTCATGAGATTATTATATAAACCATTAATTTCTTTATCGATATCTTTAAATAACATAAACATAACATTTTTGTAATATAACATTCTTCATCTTATAATTTCTATAATATCAGATTAATGCTATAATTCACATATACATGGTTTAGTGCTACTTTTAAATAAAGTTTGAGTGCTTGTAAAATCATATAGCCTATTGTGCTAGTCAAATTTTTTATAAATTTCATTTATAGTTTTAATGATTCATGTTGCTTAGTAGATATGTTTTGCTCAATATTTTTTACAAATTTATACTTGGAGGTACTTAATGTTTCGAATAATGATAATTGAAGATGATGTAACCTTAAAAAATGAAATTGGAGAAGAACTTACAAAGTGGAAACATTCTGTTTATAAAATAAATAACTTAGAAAATATAATGGAGGAATTTAATGCTTTTAATCCTCAACTAGTTTTATTAGATATAAACCTTCCTTTTTATGATGGCTTTCATTGGTGCAATGAAATAAGAAAGATCTCTAAAGTACCAATAATATTTATATCTTCTAGAAGCACTAACCTAGATATTATAATGGGTGTAAACTTAGGTGCAGATGATTATATACAAAAACCTTTTTCAATAGATGTGCTAATTGCAAAGATTAATGCCATTTTAAGAAGAACTTATAATTTTAACGAAATGGCTTCTGACAAAATTGTTCATAATGAAGTAATCTTAGATTTGTCTACAGCTCTTCTTTTATATAAAAATAATACTATAGAATTGAGCAAAAATGAGCTGAAAATACTTCATGAATTAATGAAAAATATAGGCAAAATAGTAAGCCGTGATAAACTCATGAAAAAACTCTGGGATAGCGATTGGTATGTTGATGATAGCACATTGACTGTAAATATAAATAGGCTAAGAGGAAAATTAAAAGAAGTTGGACTTGATACTTTTATAGAAACTAAGAGAGGTTTAGGCTACATTATAATGTAGTAATAAAGAATTATTATGAGATTTATAGATTTTATTAAAGATAAATTTGAATTATTTATTTTCAACTTTTCTTTTTTAGCTTTTGTTATTTTAGTTATTATCTTTTCGCCATTAGATATAATTTTACTTGACACTATATCATATATAGTCATTGTAAATTTAATATTTTTAAGCTTTTATATATGTATTAGCTATTATAAAAAAAATGGTTTTTTCCATTCGCTAATCGAAGGCATTAATATTAATAGGTTTAATGATATTAATTTATTCAAACTTACTAATGAAGAAAAAATATATGTTAAGCTTTTAAAAAACTACCAAGAACAATGGGAAGATTCTATGAATAAAATTAGTAATAACTTTCAAAGAAATACAGAAATTATGGATATGTGGGTACATGATATAAAAATGCCTATATCAATATTAAAGCTTATAATAGAAAGGAATGAAGATCCATCCTGTGAACAGCTTTTAGATAAAATAGACAATGAAGTTATGAGAATTGAAAATTCTGTTGAGCGAGTACTCTATTTGTCAAGACTCGAAGATTTTCATAATGACTTTCTTATTCAAGAAGTTCAACTTGAAAAAATGTTGAGAGAAATAATTCGAAGGTATTCTAAATATTTCATTTCTAAGAAAATTAAGTTGAACCTAGATAATTTAGATTTTATTTGTTTATCTGATAAAAAATGGCTTTCATTTATATTTGACCAACTAATAAATAATGCTCTAAAATATACTGAATCTGAGGGTTCTATATCTATAACAGGTGAAAAAGAAGATAATTCACTCATAGTAATTATAAGAGATACTGGATGCGGCATAAAAAAGGAAGATTTAAACAGAATTTTCAATAAAGGATTTACTGGGAATAATGGTAGAAACAATGCGAAATCTACAGGACTTGGGTTATATCTAGTAAAAGAGCTATGTAATAAGCTTGAACATAACATAATTGTAAACTCAATATATAATGAATACACAGAGTTTATCATTGTATTTCAACAAAATATCTGAAAAGAATAAGAATTAAAAAGACTATAGCAAAGTTTATTCTCTAAACTCTTACTACAGTCTTTTTAATCTCACTTTTTATATTAAACTAAAAAATATTTAATTTTAAATGTAAAACATACTAATAATATGTAAGTATATTATAAACTTCTTAAAACTAGGTTTATCTATGGTGATACAACTTGAGCTTGTCTAATATTTTTAGACTTTATTAATCTTAAGATTGCATAAACACCAAATATTATTGTATAAGTGCTTAATTTTAACCAATCTATTTTTTCTTTACCTACTAATATAATTAAAATGTGAAGATATGCTAAGAGATAGAAAAGATATGCCCATCTTTGCAACTTCTTCCATTGGCGCCCTTTCATCTTAAGTCTTATCTTTTTAAATGAAGTAATAAATAATGGTATCATTATAATAAATCCTATAGCTCCAATAATTATGTAACTCAAGTATATTACGGATAAAGAACCATTCATCGCTTTAATAATAAAACGAATTAAATATATAAGACCATGTGGTAATAAAAGAATAGAAGCTATAATAGCTAATTCAGCTCTAATTCTTAATAATTTTCTTGTAATTGTCCACCTTGTTTGTAAAGCACCTGCAAACATAACTAATATAAAAAATGATATTGAAATAATACCTTTTATCGATGCCTTCTCTAGGATAGAAATAAATCCATAAAGTTTCATATTAGAAGTAAGTCTTAAGATTTCGTATATGGTTGTACTAATAGCTATTAATCCTGATAATGAGTAATAAAACCAATAATGTTTCTTAATACTTGATGTAAAAACTAGTGATAAAACTGCTGCAAAAATTAATGAATAAATTAAAACCATATCAATTCTCCTTTATAATTAAAATGATAATGAATATCATTATCATTTTAATGAAATCCTCTGAAAAAGTCAATAAATAATTTCTTAATGGTATTTCTATATCTAATTTAACTCGTTGTGCTATTTAAAATTCCTAGCAATACTTACAAAAAGGATTTTTAAGGGAAGCCAGTCCAACTTCCCTTAATACATATAATACAAATATTGAGTATTAATAAATTCAATACTTAAAGTCATTCCAATCTACTGGAGTCGTCTTTTCATTCTGCCAATCTTCTTTAATAAAACCATATCCAATTGCATCATATAGTTTTCCACTTTTATCTTTCCATGCTTTTCGATAGTGTGCTTCTTTAACAAAACCACACTTATGGAATACACACCTCATAGCATAATTATCCTGCCTTGTATTACCTTCTATCCTTTCCTTATCAGAAAAATTATTAAATATATAATTGATAATCCAATTGACAGTAGCTGTCCCAACTCCTAAGCCTTTGTACTTGCTCAAAATTCTTATATCAAACAACGGGGTACTATCTTGCAAATCATAAATCCTTATCATTCCCACTTTTATTCCTTGGTCTGAAATAACCCAAAATGTTTTGTTGTTATCCCCAGTATATACCTGGTTTTTATAGTTCTCCCTAATTCTTTCTGGATTTGGATTCGGCTCTCCAAAAAAATCCCAAGTATCTGATGTTAAAAATTCTATAAGAGTATCAATATCATCTTTAAATTCTTCAAAGCATATTTTCATTATCTTTTCTCCTATCCATAGTTATTTGTAATATCCTATGCTTCTTTACTTAGTTATATTAAATATTAATTTTATCTTCAAATATTTAACATAATTATATATAAATTGCTTTTCTCATGGATAAAGCGAAAAGCGTAGGAGAAGCTATAATAGATAAACCTTTTAATTATAATAAAAAGAACTAAATGTCATGGTCGGATTAATAAAAATGGAATGTTAGGTGAGAAAGTAAATGTTTTTAAAAGTAGAAAATTTAAAGAAAAGCTATAAGACAGGTGAGGTAACTACAACAGTTCTAAAAGGTGTAGGAATGAATTTAGACAAGGGTGAAATTGGAGTTATACTTGGCCCTTCTGGTTCCGGGAAGTCAACCCTTCTTAACATTATAGGTGGAATTGACAGATGCGACTCCGGTGTTGTCTCAGTAGATAATATTGAAATTACTAAATTAAATGATATCAAGCTCACAGATTACAGAAGAGAAAATTTAGGCTTCATATTTCAGTTTTACAACTTAATACCTAATCTTACTGTAGGAGAAAATATAGAAGTTGTTTCAAACATAAGCAGGTCCCCGCTAATTACTGATGAAGTTTTAAAATCCGTAGGTATGCTTGATAAAAAGCATAGGTTTCCCAGGGAATTAAGTGGTGGTGAACAGCAGAGAGTTTCCATTGCAAGAGCAATAGTTAAAAACCCAAAGCTTTTATTATGTGATGAGCCAACCGGTGCACTTGATTTTTCAACCTCCAGAGAGATATTGAAGCTTCTTCAGAAAATCAACAAGGACTTTGGATCAACCATACTTATGATAACACATAACACTGCAATCAGTGCTATGGCTAATAAGGTTTATAAGGTAAGAAGTGGAGAAATCCTAGAGAGCATAGTTAATAGAACAACTACGCCTGCGGAAAGGATTGAGTGGTAATGATTATAAATAAAAAAATTAAAAGAATCATGCTGGAAAGCAAATCTCAATACCTTGGTTCCTTATTGCTTATTATTTTTAGCTGCCTTCTTTTTACAATGTTTAATTTAGTTTCTGTAAACTTAACTGGACTATTATCTTCTTTTGAAAGAGACTATAGGCAGGAAGATGCAAACTTTATGGCCGACAAAAAATTAAATAATATTGAATCTTTAGAGTCAAAATTCGATATGAGCATAGAGGAATCAAAGTCAATTGATTATTCCATATCAAAGAATAAAACACTGAGAATATTCAGAGAAAATACTAAGGTTGATATACCTGCAATAATTGAAGGTAAAGCTCTAAGTGGCGGCCATATTCTTATTGATCCCTCCTATGCAAAAGCTAATAAATTAAAGATTGGTGACAGCATAAAAATATATGATAAGAATTTCACTATTTCTGGCTTTATGTCTCTGCCGAATTATATATATCCATTAAAATCAGAATCAGATATACTGAATGACCCAAACAGTTTTGGTATAGCAGTAATAGGAAAAGATGATTTTAACCTTCTAAATAGAGGTAATAGTTTTTATGCTATAAGATTTAATGGTGATAGAAGCAATTTAGATAATAGAATATCTCAATTTAAGGATTACTTAAGAACTGAAAATGTTATTATCCTCAGCTGGATGAATGTAACGGATAACCCAAGAGTAACCTATATGACTGCAAAACTTGCCGGGATTGATGAGATGAGCTCCTCTATGCCTATAAGTATACTGCTTCTTACCTGTATATTGACAGGTATAGTAATGTGGAGAATGTTAAAAAGAGAATCTGCTATTATAGGAACTCTTTATGCACTAGGTTATAAAAAGAAAGAGATTATGAAACATTACCTTTTGTATCCTTTAGTCATCTCATTATTAGGCGGTGTAATTGGAACTATACTCGGAACCATAACCTTAAAACCTATGATTTCTTATTATGTGTCATACTTTAATATACCTGTAGGTTCTTTAAACTTTAATGTAAATTATCTTATAATAAGCGTTCTGCTTCCGGTAATCTTTCTAATTATCTGCAGCTATTTTGTTGTAAATAAATCACTTAAAGATTCACCTGTTGAACTTATGAGAGGCGGAAAGAAAAAAAATAAGGTTGGCTTCATAGAAAGAAGAATAAAGCTTGATAAGCTAAGTTTCAATACTAAGTTTAGAATAAGAGAACTGCTTAGAAGCATACCAAGAAGTACATTTCTTTTACTTGGTATTATTATGGCAACTATGCTTCTTTTAATGGGCTTTGCGGCAAAGAGTTCTATGGACTACTTAATCAAAGATTCTTTTAGTGAATCATTTAAATATAATTATCAATATGTATTCAACTCTGTTCAAAATGGTAAACCGGAAAAAGGTGAAGCTTTCTCTGAAATACCCTTTGCATTAAAATCAGATAACAAGCTAACTTTTACGGTGTATGGTGTAAGTCCTAATTCTCAGTATATTTCCTTTAAAGATAAAGCAGGCAATGTATTGAAATCTGATAGAGTTATTATAACAAGACCTCTAGCTGATAAGCTTAATATAAAGCCAAAGGATACTGTTAAAGTTATTAACAGACTGGACTCAAAAGAGTACAGTATAACAGTTGATAGTATTGCCGAAACTTACGTAGGTGAATATATTTATATACCTCTTGATAAACTTAATGATATACTGGGATTTCCCTCAGGCAGCTATACGGGGCTATGGAGTTCAGAAAGAATAGATATTCCGGAAAACAAATTATTAGCTGCTGTAACAGTTGATGATATGAGAAATGCCTTTAATACAATGACAAAACCCCTTCAGGCCATTATAGGAGCTATAGCTTTTATGTCCTTCATAATTGGACTTATAGTAATATATGTTGTTACTTCCCTTACTATAGAGGAAAATAAGGAAAATATATCTCTAATGAAGGTCTTAGGCTACAGGAAGAAGGAAATTTATTCCCTGATTCTAAACAGTTCCTCCTTTATAGTAGTAATCGGCTATATTCTTGGAGTACCACTGCTTCTTGCATCCTTAAGTGCTATGTTTAAATCAATAACCAAAAATATGAGTGTATCCTTCCCCGTAACTATAAATTATATTTATGTTTTAGTCGGTTTTGTTATAATATACTTAACCTATGAACTATCAAAGTTATTGAGCAGAAGAAAAATAAATAGAATTTCCATGGCTGAAGCTTTAAAATCTCGAATGGAATAGAATTCGATAATTCAGGCCAATCCCTTTTAAAACTAGAGGTTGGCTTGAAGTATATATTATACTAAGGTTTCTCTTCTGCTTAAAATAACCCTCCCCGATTATTTATAGAATTTTCATAAATCATATGTTATAATTTCTTAGTACAATTCAATATAGTTGTATGTGGGCTACTGATATCACTCATCCCTGTTGAAGGGAGGTGATATATATGAGTAACGACGTTTTAATGTTGCTATTTCAAGGTGGTTTATTCTTAATAGCACTATTAACATTAATAGTGTTACTTATAGAAAAAATCTCAAAAAAATAGTAGCCCCAGCCGCAATTGGATAGCTACTATTTTTTACAATAAATAAAATAGTGATACCAGTTGCCTAAGCAACTAGAATTGTATACTATAGGGTGTTGGTAGCACCCTATTTTTATTTTCTGCATTTCTTATTTATATTATATCAAAATAATATAAAAAATAAACCTATATTTTTGTATTATTTAATTAACATATTTAAATTATGATACAGTTCAGCGTTCTTAATTCTAATACTTTTATATAGTTAAGTCATCATATAAGAAAGTTGTAAATTACCTTCAACCATGTATTATTCTTTAATTATAAATCTGATTTTAAAAATGAATACAAATCTAAATCAATAGTACCTTTTCCTGTCCAAACTGCCCCTTGTCTTATTGTTCCTTCTTTTGTAAATTTATTTCTTTCTAGCACATTTTTTGACTTGATATTATTAGGCATGACAAAGGCTTGTACTCTATTTATTCCGATAGTATTTAACAAATAATCACGTAATGCTTCTACTGTTTTAGTAGCAAAACCATGTCCCCAATAATCTTCGTTTAAAGTGTATCCTATAGTAACCATGTCTACTTTTGCGTCAAAATCAAATATTTCAGCAACTCCAATAATTTTTTTCAAATCTTCATTTAGACAAATTGCAAGAAATATGGTTTTCTTTTTACCAAAATCTCTTTCAAAATGAGAAATCATATTTTCAACTGTAGACTTATTCTTTTTTACTTCTCCTGGTCTATATTTGAATAAGTTTTCGTTACTGTATATTGAGTAAAGGTCCTCTAAATCAGATTTTTCTATTTTTCTGAGAGTAATTTCATTTGTTTGAATGAATGGAAATTTTGAAAATAAAATCGCCTTGTCCATACTTTTCCTCCTTATATATAATAAAATTAAGTTTACAATATAAGAATATTGTCCACTATCTGAAGAAGTTATGACATTTTCTAATAGTTAAATTATACAATTTATTACAAGAAACATAAAGTATTACATAATAAAAAGACCGGTAGATATACTACCAGCCCTTATATTTTAGGGGGATTAAAATATACTCACATATTAGATTATATCCACATTAAACTAAATTAAACACTTTATATGATAGTTTAATTCTTTTATAGAAAAGATTGAAACTTATCAGCTTTATTCTTCTCAGCATACCTATAAACACGACAAGCGTGATCTCCCAGATACAACACAGGGCCAATTATTGAGTATTTTAAATGATTATTTTCATCCAAAAGATTTTCATCTAACTGTCTCCCTTTACTATTTACATCGGCGGAGCATGCTGCAAATAATAAGGTAAAACATAATAACATTGCTATTGAAAAGTTTTTCTTCATGAATTCTACCTCCACATGACTTATTTTTAAATAATAAAGAATATTTATGAGAAAATGGAGTTCTACGTTTCTTATCTACAAAAAATAAAAATTTTACTACCAAATTATTCCGAAATAACCTTTTTTGTATTATAATAGTGCTAGAATATACAATATTTCAAAAAGCTTACTAACATCGGAGGAACTAAAATGATTAAAAGCAAATTAATACTTATGCTGTGTGCTATAGGCATAACTTTTTCTCTATCAACTAAAGTATTAGCTTCAAACAATACTCAGCGTATCTGGGGTAATGATAGGTATGCTACTGCTATTGAAGTTTCTAAAAATGGTTGGACTAATGGTTCAGAATATGCTGTGTTAGCTAATGGTGAAAACTTTCCTGATGCCCTTAGTGCCGCTCCACTTGCTAAAAAATATAATGCACCTATACTATTAAATCCAGGTGCTACCTTAGA
The DNA here is from genome assembly GCF_055391695.1 of Clostridium nitrophenolicum. Classification (NCBI taxonomy): domain Bacteria; kingdom Bacillati; phylum Bacillota; class Clostridia; order Eubacteriales; family Clostridiaceae; genus Clostridium; species Clostridium nitrophenolicum. Next base: position 1,254,253 of record NZ_AP042469.1, on the reverse strand, counting down.
CATCAGAGTTGAAAACGAGTTAAAAAGATTAGGGGTAAAGCAAGTATTTATTATTGGCGGTTCAGCAGTAGTACCTGATACTGTTAAAAATAAGCTTGAAAAACTTAACATTAAAACTACAAGACTTTGGGGACAAGATAGATATGAAACTTCAATTAAGATTGCAGAGCAATTAGGCTTTAATGGTCAAGTTGCAGTAGCAAATGGCGAAAATTTTCCTGACGCTTTATCTATATCACCTATTGCAGCCCAAAAGTCTATGCCAGTTATACTTACTCCATCAAACACTTTACCTAATGTTGTAGCTAAGTACATAAAAGACAATAAAATAAGCAAAAGTTATATTATAGGTGAAAATGATGTAGTAAACGATAAAATTGCAAGTAGCTTTCCTAACAGCGAAAGAATATGGGGAAGTAACAAATATGATACCAATATTGCAGTATTAAAAAGGTTTGAAAATGAATTGAATTTTAATAAAATTTATATAGCTAATGGTGAGAATTTCCCTGATGCTTTAGCAGGTTCAGCTATAGCAGCAAAAGATTCTACTTGTGTTTTATTATTAAGCGATCATGTTGGACAAGCAACTAAAGACTTTATGCGTTCAAATATAACTTCAAATTCCAATATTAATATACTCGGTGGAAATGCAGTAATGCCAAATGAACAAATAGATAATATATTATACGTTACAGGTAATGCTCCAGGCAATACTCAAGGCAATACTAATGGTAACTTATCATTTGGAGGAATAGCAGCAAAAGAAGGTCAGTGGATTTACTATACGGACGGATATGGCCGATTGTATAAATCTAAGGATGATGGAAGTTCTACTATAAAATTAATTGATATTCAAGAAGATGCTGCATCTCCCTCTAGAATATCAGATATAAATGTTTTAGGAGAATGGATTTATTATAATGAAGGCTATGACATAAATAAGATAAAAATTGATGGAACAAGTAAAACAAAAATAGACCAGGGATTCCTTCTAGCTGTTATTGGTAATACAGTTTACTATACGTCAACCGATCGTAATAGTTTATGTAAAGTAAATATTGATGGTTCAGAAAAAACTACTTTAAATGAAAAACTAGACAATAATATGCTTAGCTTAAATATATCTGGTGATTGGATTTATTATATAAATGTTTCAGATAATAATGAGATATATAAGATGAAACTTGATGGTTCAAATAAAATAAAAGTACGTGATGAGGCTGTTCAACAAATGATTATCGACAATGGTTTTATATATTACTCAGTAAATGGTGGAGTTTATAGAATGAAACCTGATAATTCAGATGTTGTTTGTATTGTTAATAATCATAACAATGGTGTAACCTTTAATGTTTCAGGTGATTGGATTTATTATACGATGGGAGAAGATAATTTATATAAAATAAAATCAGATGGTAGCGGTAATGTTAAAGTAGCAGATGTTAACGCATTTAAACTCACTCCCGGAACACGCAGTATATTTTTCCCTACCATTGTAGGAGATTGGATTTACTATGAATGTGATGTTCATACTCCAGGTGACGATTATTTTACATATAAGTGTAAAGTTAAAACAAATGGTTCTGAAAATAGCATTATAGATCCTAAATATAGATAATAATAAGAGGAATTAGTAAAATAAAAAACCTATGCTTTAATTAAATTTTAGCATAGGTTTTTATTATCCAATCATATAATCTTTTAAATTTTGAGGTGTTAATTCCATTTTTCTCAGTTACAACTAATTCTTTAGCTACTAAATATTACTGCCCATTTTTTCTGCACGAATAAGATAGTCAGTAGATAATATATCTCCTTTATTGAGTACCCCTGGAACAACTAACTGACCTCTATCTGTCCATTTTTGATAAGAGCAAATCAGTTTATATGTGGTAATAATACCGTCAAAGGCAGATTCATTATTTTCTTCTCCACAAATCAGAAGCATACTCTCTTTTATATTTAGTTTCTTTTCTCCAATTATAAATGAATACATTTTATCAATGATTGTCTTAAGTTGAGACGGAAACGTATACCAGTATAGTGGTGTTGCAAAAACGATTACATCTGCTTTTTCTATAAGAGGGGCAATATTATTAAAGTCACAATTGAATGAGCAAGGTGTTTCTTTACTATAGCAAGTATTACAAGCTATACACCCCTTAATATTTTTTTTACAAACATCACATTTTACTACTTCGTGTCCTGCTTCGGTTGCTCCTTTTATAAAGGCATCAGCCAATAAATCACTATTACCTCTAACTCTTGGGCTACCATTTAATACTAAAATATTTTTTTTCATAGTTCATTAATCCTTTCAAATTATTATAATTGACAACAATTAGAGTATAATTTACAATATAATATTAGTAAAGTACGCACATTAAGGTTATGTACTAGCTTGAAGGGAAGTGTAAAAATGTCCAAGGAAAGCTGCAATTCAACTGGTGTAAATATAAAAGATACTGATTTTGGATATACATTATCACTTATAAATGGTAAATATAAAATGATTATCATGTATTGGCTTGCTGAATATAAGTCAGTTATGAGATTTAATGAGCTTCAACGTTCTATTGGCACAATCTCATTTAAAGCCTTAAGTAAAACACTTAAAGAAATGGAAGATGACCAATTAATAATACGGGAAGAATATCCTCAAATTCCACCTAAAGTTGAATATAGTTTATCAGAACGTGGAAAATCACTCATACCTATTTTAGATATGATGTGTGCTTGGGGTGGGAAAAATCGTTTATAGCCTAAATGTTTCTCATATCTCATAACTGGAGTGCATTGTAATAACAAAAAAGAAGGATTGTTTCTCAACTAATTACTTAGTTTTGAAATATCCCTTCTTCTATTGATTATTGACCTATAACGCATTGAAAGTATCTTTGATGCATTATCTCATATCACTATTTGATTGCCTATATGGGCTACTTTTGATGGATACTTATATATTTATAGATTTGGTTTTCCACCCGCTTCATTTGAGGTAATGTTTAACCCAACAATCAAAAATTCTACTTCTTCAAGAGCTTTGGGACAATGTTCTACTCCCTTGGGAACAACAAACATTTCATCTTCAAACAGCTCAATGTTTTTATCTCTCAGTTGTATGGTCAATTGACCTTTGTAAAGAATAAATAATTCATCTTGATCCTCATGCATATGCCATTTTGTTTCACCTATTCCTTTAGCAAGTTTAAACAATTGCCCATTGGCCTCGCCGATTATTTTCTGAGACCAGTGTTCATTAATAGATGCAAGTTCTTTACGTATATTGACTTTATCCATGGCACTACCTCCTTTAAGTTTATGAATACACAATCGCATGTGTGAACCGTTAAAATCCAAGTTCTTCGTTCACCAACCAAACCTCCAAAGATCTCTGGTTTAAATTATTTTCAATCAGTACTGACACTTGGCACATACGTTCCGGACTACGACAGTCCTGACATTTACCAGTAATGCGACAAGGCAGATTTCGGTTCAATCGTTCAGCATTTTTGGGACATGCTACAGTCTTGATTCGTTCCAGAGCGGAAGAATAATCCGGTGCAAGTTTGTTTTTCCCAGCGATAATGATCACTCGGGGAGGCCCAAAGAATATGGATGCTGTTCGATTTCCTGTTCCATCAATATTCAATAATCTGCCATCTTCAATGACTGCGTTGCTGCTGGAAACATATACATCCGAATTCATGGCATCTTTCATCAGTTTCGGTAATTTCTCATCGGAAGCTCGCCAGTGCCAAAGTACGTGTTTTCCACTGTTCATTAGGGCTTCATATGCTCCTAATTCTTGAAGAGTCATTGAGCCGCCAAAAGCCGTCGTCTGATCATCTTTAATCGTCTCTAGCAATGCAATAAGTGCTTCTGAACGACTTGGAAATACCCTTGCACTGATTCCTCTCTTCTCAAACTGTTCGGCAACATGTATTAACTTATTCATATAAACCCTCCTCTTAATACGATGATATATTTGCAATTTATATATCTTATGCTATCATGGAGATATTAATTAGTAAAATTAATGATATTAATGATAACAATCGATAAATACGATTGATGATGAGGTGAAGTAATGGAATTACGTCAATTAAACACATTTGTTACCGTAGCTAAATTTAATAATTTTACAAAAGCTGCAGCCTACCTAGGCTATTCACAGTCCTCTGTAACCTCCCAAATACAATTGTTGGAAAAAGAATTAGAAGTTCACTTATTTGACCGAATAGGAAAAAATATATTTTTGACTCACGAGGGGGAGAAACTTCTGGCCTACTCCAAACAGATAATTAAACTTTACGATGAAGCGAAAAACTCCATAACTGCATCTAATGAACTAGAAGGAACCATAACTATCGGAGCAAGCGAATCACTCTGTACCTTAAGGTTGCCTCTTCTTTTCAAGGAATTCCACCAGCGATATCCTGCAGTTAAAATAATTCTAAAAATGGCAAGTTGTAATGAATCACAAACATTATTAAGAGAAAATGAAATTGATGTGGCTTTTGTAATTAGCTCGAAAATATGTACTTCCGAATTCATTTCAGACCTTGAATTTCCAGAACCTGCGGCTTTGCTGGCAATTCCAGGGCACTCGCTTTCTTTCAAACATCATATTTCTCCTGAAGATATAACCCCATACACTGTAATCCTTTCACAAAGGGGTTGCAGCTATCGTAGCACTTTTGAGAAAAACTTAGAAGAGGCTGGGGTTTTTCCTAAGTATATTATGGAAGCTGGCAGTATCCAGGCTATTAAACAACTTACCATAAGTGGTATAGGAATAACTTTGCTTCCTCGAATTGCAGTTGAAGATGAATTGAACAGGAATCTGTTAGTTGAACTTGATTGGGCGGGAACTAGTTTTGACTTGGTAACACAAATGCTTTATCACAAAGACAAGTGGGTTTCACCGGCATTAAAGGCTTTCCTGGATCTGGCAAAAGAAACAATGAATCATTAATATCTCGACTAAAGGAACTTGGCGTTGTAAAGAATAAACGCCTTATGGTAAATCCCACGGTAATAGAATGCAATATAGCCCGCTCTACGGATGCGGGCCGTTATACGAAGGCGTAAGAAAATATTTGGCAAGGCTCCTCGAGAGTTTACCACAGACCGGGGTTACTGCAAATCCAAGCTGGATGAAGAACTTTAAGTCATAATATTTTACAAGTATGAGCTTAATACCTTATAAAGTAATTGTAAAATTAATCCTTATATTTATGTTATAACAATCATCTACATATTACAACTTACAATGTTAAATAGTCTATCATCATAAAAATAAAAAACTCTGGGCCTTAAAGGCTTCCAGAGCACAATTTTCTGCTATTAATATTCCTAAACTTTTCAAATTTATTTTTTTAAATCTTCCTTTATTCTTTCCTCTGAATAATTTTCTCTCTTTATATCATTTAATCCTAAATTAACAGAACCATAAGCCAACATGGTATCTAGCTGCTTAGCTATTTCATATTGCTGTTCATTAGGTTTCTTTACATGTCTTCCTAGTTCCATATCTATCTCTGTCTCTTTATCAATCATAATAATACCTCACACAAAATTGCTGTATTTAAATTTTCATATATAATTTGTCCTAATATATATCTAAAAATACATATAACTTTTAATATTATATCTTTTTACTTCCGTTATTGTGTTATTTTTAATTTCTTAGGATCAATAATAATTTGAATCTCTATATCGGTAAATCTCTTATTTCAATTTCTGTACCTTCTGGTGCTTTAATTTTAAATAAATATCCACCTTCAACTTTATACACTATCTCTCCATTTTTAATCTTAAAATTTGTATATCCTAATTTTTTTATTCTATCAAATTCTTGTTGAACATTATCCACTAAAAAACACATATGTACTATTCCTTCATTTAATGGACTCCAATTTTTTAATTCATCTCCCTTTTTACCGGTCTGTAATTCAATCATGAATGTTCCTAATCTTAACCATGTATTAAAATCTCTTTTATGAAAATTTGCAGTTTCTGTAACTAATTCAAATCCTAAAATTTTAGTATAAAATTCAAGTGATTCCTCATATTTTTTTGTTTGAATACATACATGGTGCATCATTTTTATACTCATAATAACGTCTCCTTAAGTAACTTAATTGCAAAATATTGTTTCGTATTTATTTGTCATCCTTGTTAGGACACACCTCATTTACATAATCCCAATATTCTCCTGGGGTCAAGGTTTTTGGTTCAGTAATCATTTCTGCTACTTTTGCAAGTTCTTTGATTTTGTTACGAAGCATCGGTTGTAAACAACTAGGCACATGGTCTTGATTAACTCTATGTAAAAGTACACATTCAAAACACTTTCCATGCCACTCACACTTTATTTTAGGACATGTACAATGTCTATACTTTTCCGTTTTTATCATTTCTCTACATTCTTTTACCATTTCAAGATATTTTTCTTTTTTCTCTTGACTAATCTCAACACATTCCATAAAAATTACCTCCAAGAATATTAATTAATTTTGGCTTATGTATTTACATCTTAAAATATTTCTATCAATCATTTAAAAGCATTATAAAACTCTTTTAGCTCGGCTTTTACTTCTTCTGAAAGATTATGCCATCGAATTCCCTCTACTGCGCCTTCCAAAGCATATAACCTATTTATGCACGCCGAGTCATCGATACTTCTTATTCTCAACCAAGCTTGTTTACTTCCAATCTCAACTAATTGTTTTATCGTTTCTATTCCAACCTCATTTAGTTGTTGTTCAACTGTTTTTCCAATATTGGGCAAGGTAGACAATTCTCCCATAACATCATCCCTCCATTTATTTGCATATGCACACAATTATATACTTCATCATATTATACTATTGTTTTCTTTATGTTTTTTACCCCATTTGCACATTTCATTAATTATAGGAACTAGCGACAGACCTTTTTCAGACAAAGAATACTCTACTTTGGGAGGAATTTGAGGATATTCCTTACGTGTAACAATTCCATCATTCTCTAATTCTCTGAGTTGACCACTTAACATTTTATGCGTAATATAAGGTATATTTCGTTTTAGTTCGCCGTACCGTAATGTACATTCACAAGCCAATTCATAGATTATTTTCATTTTCCATTTACCACTAATAATAGCAAGGGTATATTCAAAAGGGGCTTGTTTACTACGACATAATGTATTCATCTAAGTTACACTCTCCTAACGGTAAGTATGCTACAAAAAAGTGCATACTTTCTTTTTGCTTCAAAGTTATTATAATAAAAAATGTAAAGAAAATAAATACCAAATATTACACATAAATTTATAGGGAGATGAAATCATAATGGAAATTTTAAATCCAATTAAAGTTAAAAACATCCGATTTAAAAATAAAGTGGTTATGGCTCCTATGGTTCCTTTCGGATTGCAGAGTGAATCCGGGATTATGGGAGAAGAAATGCTGCAGCATTATTTAAAAAGAGCAGATACTGGAATTGGACTTATTATTTCTCAGTCGCTTTCAGTAACAGCTAGAAAAACATTAGATGGTAGAGCAGGTGCATGTTCAGATTCACATATAGATTATCTAAGCACAATAGCAAAAACTTGTCATGATAATGGAACAAAATTTTTTGCACAGATTGCCTATCCTAGCATCGGTTATCAAAATGGTGATACTATTAATAACTTAACAGAAGAAGATATTTTAAAAATACAAAATGAATTTATTAATGCCGCTAAAATCTGTAAAAAAGCTGATTGTGATGGTATTGAGCTACATGGTGCACATGGTTTTTTTCTCAATATGGTTGCATCTCCCCTTTCAAACAATCGTAAAGATCAATATGGTGGAGATATAAATGAAAGATTATCTTTAGTAAAAAAAATCGTTGAGGGAATAAAAGAATTTGCTGACGATAATTTTATCATCTCTTATCGATTGGGATGGAATGATTGTTTGAACACCGATATCGAAACTGCTCATGCTTTAGAAAATATAGGTATAGAAATGCTTCATATTTCTTCTGGAATACCTAGTGACAGGAATCTTGAACTTCCCAAAGATTTTCAGTTTAATGAAGTCGTCTATACTGGTTGCCAAATTAAAAGAAATGTAAATATTCCTGTTACCGTTGTAAATGATATAAGAACATTAAACAGGGGTAATTACTTAATTGAAAACAAGTTGTGCGATTTTGTAGCCTATGGAACTCCATTTCTCGCAGACTCCCATTTTATGATAAAGTCTATGGAAAACTCAGATTATAAGTCCTGTCTTAGATGTAAAAATTGTCAGTGGTTTATAAATGGCGAGAAATGTCCAGTACAGATTAAAACAAAAGTACGTGAAGAATCATAAGATAATTTATTTTGATTTTAATAAAATAGCAAACATGGAGGTATAATTAATGAAAGTACTAGCAATTAACGGAAGCCCTAGAAAAGACAAGAATACTGCTATTCTTCTTAATAAAGCACTTGAAGGAGCAGCTTCACAAGGAGCTGAAACAGAGCTTATCCATCTTTACGACCAAAATTATAAAGGTTGTATTAGTTGTTTTGCTTGCAAAATGAAAAATGGCAAAAGTTATGGTAAGTGTGCTTTAAAAGATGATTTAACACCTATACTTGAAAAGGCTGCAAAGGCTGATGCCATTATTCTTGGATCTCCAATATACTTTGCATCAGTTACTGGAGCTATGAGATCTTTTTTAGAAAGGTTCATGTTTCAATATTTAGTTTATGATACTGATTATTCAAGCCTTTTTAGTAAAAAAATATCAACTGGATTCATTTATACTATGAATGTAACTAATGAACGAATGAAAGATTTAGGATATGAACAAGATTTTAAATCTTCAGAGATGGTTATGAAAAGACTCTTTGGTTCTTCTGAATCATTAATTGTCAACGACACATACCAGTTTGATGATTATTCAAAATATGTTGTAACAGCATTTGATGAAAAGGAAAAAGCAAAAGTTAGAAAAGAACAATTCCCTAAAGACTGTCAAAAGGCTTTTGATATGGGAGTAAAATTTGCTAAGCAAACTATTATATAGAACCTACTATATTACAAATAACATATAAAAGAGAGGTATTTATATATGAATTTTATAGAATTATCAAAGGAAAGATATTCTTTAAGAAGTTTTGATACTAAAAAAGTTGAACAAGAAAAGTTAGATTTAATTTTGAAAGCTGGACAATTAGCCCCTACTGCTGTAAATTATCAACCTCAAAGAATCTTAGTAATTGAAAGTGATGAGGCACTTGCTAAACTAAAAGATTGTACAGTTTATCACTTTAATGCACCTATGGCTTTACTCGTATGTGCTAACAAAGATGAAGCATGGAAGCGTACTTATGATGGAAAAGTCCATACTGACATTGATGCAAGTATTGTTGCTACACATATAATGCTGCAAGCTGCTGAACTTGGATTGGGTACAACATGGGTTGGTCATTTTGATCCAGCTGCTATTCGTAACGCTTTTAATATACCATCAAATCTTGAACCAGTATGCCTTTTCCCAGTAGGCTATCCAAGTAAAGATGCAAAACCTCATCCTAATCATACAAAAAGAAAAGATATTTCAGAAACTGTTTCTTATAACCATTTTTAATTTAATTTAATTAATAGACCAGTGCTATTTAAGCACTGGTTAGACTGTAGACGAAACCTTATAAGTCAATGTCTATGGTCTTTTTTATAGTAAAATATAATTAATTATAAATTTGAAAAAACTATCAATTAGAATTTTGATAGACTTTTATTGTTTAAATTTATAAGCAAAACTTCTATTAGACTCAATAAAAAGTTAATAGGAGTTTTTTTATTAGTCTAAAAATGATACTATTAACATTCCAACAATCATATTTATTACATTCCCTATCGTAGACATTCCTCCTTTCCACGTATCACGAGTAATCCCTACCATAGCTATGTAAATGCTTCCAGCTTCAAAAGGTTCAGGTAATAAATCAAAGCACACAATTGCAAGTATCAAACCTCCAATAAATCTTAACGTAATCCCTTTAAATTTTCTTCCTCAACGTTTCATAAAAAAACGGACTGTTCTTTTTTATGAAAAATTTTCTTATTTAATTGACAAAATTAGAATGTTTGCATATAATGAATACATGAACATATGAATCATTATTCATATGTTCATGTATTTGAATAGTGAGGCAGTAAATTATGAAAGATAGAAATAATATTGAAAATTGTAACTGTACAATAATTCACGAGGATGTAGTTATTAAAGTCAAAGAATGTATACCTCAAGAGGAAATACTTTATGACTTAGCTGATTTATTTAAGATATTTGGTGATACAACAAGGATAAAGATATTATGTGCCTTGTTTCAAGCTGAAATGTGTGTTTGTGATATAGCCGCACTACTAGGAATGACCCAATCATCTATTTCACACCAGCTAAGGGTTTTGAAACAAGCAAGACTTGTAAAGTATAGAAAAGAAGGCAAAGTAGTCTATTATTCTTTAGAAGACGAACACGTTAAAAGTATATTTGACCAAGGCCTAATTCATATATCTGAAAAAAACTAAACTACTATTGGGGGGATAAAAACTATGAACAAAACAATTAAAAAGATTAGTAAAAATACTTTAAATTTATCAGCTAAAGATATTGGCAAAAAGAATACTAATGTTAAATCACAGAAATTTAAAAATATTAAAAAGGAGTTTATTCTTCAAGGATTAGATTGTGCTCACTGCGCATCTAAGATAGAGGGAAAGGTTAGTAAAATTAAAGGAATAAGTTCAGCTAATGTAAACTTCCTAACTAAAACTCTGACTTTAGAAATTGAAGAAATAAATAGAGTACAAGAATTAATTGCAGCAACATCCGAGGAAATTCAAAAAATAGAATCTCATGTAAAAATAAAAGAAAAACAATCAGAAAAAGTTTTGAAAAAAGAAATACTACTTGAAGGTTTATGTTGTGGCAATTGTGCTGCAAAGATAGAAAGAGAATCAAATAATATAGATGGTGTAAAATTAGCTGTAGTGGATTTTATATCTACAAAGCTTATCTTGGAAATAGACAACCTATCGAAGCAAAATGATATTATAGAAAGAGTAAAGGAAATAGTTAAAAGAATAGAACCTGATGTTAAAGTAATTGAACTTGAAAATAAAAGCAAGACATCAGAAAATAAAGCTCATGATCATGGACATGAACATGGTGAAAGCAATAAAAGAGAAATAATTAGGTTAGTTGTTGGTGCTACAATTTTTGGAATAGCAACAGCTATAAAGTTTTCAAATTCTATAGAACTAATACTCTACCTAATAAGCTATGCACTTGTAGGTGGAGAAGTAGTGTTAAGAGCATTAAAAAATATACGCAGAGGACAAGTGTTTGATGAAAACTTTCTTATGAGTATAGCAACTATTGGTGCTTTTGCTATTGGACAGTATCCAGAAGGTGTAGCTGTTATGCTTTTCTATCAATTAGGAGAAATATTTCAAGGGATAGCAGTTAATCGTTCAAGAAAATCTATTACAGCTCTTATGGATATAAGACCTGATTTTGCTAACTTAAAGATAGGTGGCGATCTTAAAAAAGTGTCACCAGAAGAAGTTACTGTAGGTAATATTATAGTAGTAAAACCTGGAGAAAGAGTTCCATTAGATGGTAAAGTAATTGATGGAAATTCAATGCTAGACACTTCTGCTCTAACTGGCGAGTCAGTTCCTAGAGAAGTAGGTGTAGGAGATAATATCTTAGGTGGAGTTATTAACAAAAATGGACTTTTAACAATTGAAGTAGAAAAGGAATTTGGAGATTCTACTATCGCAAAGATACTAGATTTAGTTCAAAATGCAAGTAGCAAAAAAGCTCCAACCGAGAACTTTATAACAAAATTCGCCAGATACTATACACCCGCTGTTGTTTTCTCAGCAGTAGCATTAGCTATACTACCACCGTTATTTATAGAAGGCGCTACTTTCTCTCAATGGATATATAGAGCACTAGCATTTTTAGTAGTATCTTGTCCTTGTGCTTTAGTTATATCTATACCACTTGGTTTCTTTGGAGGAATTGGTGGAGCTTCAAAAAATGGAATACTTGTTAAAGGTGGTAACTATTTAGAAGCTTTAAACAATGTTGAAGTGGTCGTTTTTGATAAAACAGGAACACTTACAAAAGGCATATTTAAGGTAACTGAAGTAAAATCACAAAATAACATCTCAAAAGATGAACTTATAGCTTATGCAGCCTATGCAGAAAGTTATTCTAATCACCCAATAGCAACTTCTATATTAAATGCTTATGGTAAAGAAATAGTTAAGGACTCATTAGAAAACTATGAAGAAATATCAGGGCACGGCGTAAAAGTTGTGGTTAAAGGTAAAGAAGTATTAGCTGGTAATTATAAACTAATGACTAAAGAAAAGATAGCTTATGAGCAAGTTGAAACTATAGGTACTGTAGTCCATGTTGCTGTAGATAAAGAATACGCAGGATATATCGTAATATCAGACGAAGTTAAAGAGGATTCAGCAAAAGCAATTAAAGTTTTAAAGTCTATTGGCATTAAGAAAACAGTAATGTTAACAGGTGATAATAAAACTGTTGGGACTAAAGTTGCTGAACAATTAGGATTAGATGAAGTTCATTCTGAACTGCTGCCAGATCAAAAGGTTGAAAAAGTAGAATTATTGGATAAAGAAAAATCGCCAAAAGGTAAGCTAATATTTGTAGGCGATGGAATAAATGATGCTCCAGTTCTGGCAAGAGCCGATATAGGCATAGCAATGGGTGGAGTAGGTTCTGATGCCGCAATTGAAGCTGCTGATGTAGTTATAATGACTGATGAGCCTTCAAAGATTGCTTCAGCTATAAAAATAGCAAAGAAGACAAGAACTATAGTAATGCAAAATATATTCTTTGCTTTAGGCATTAAACTTATCTTATTAGTTCTTGTAGCCTTAGGTTTGGGAACTATGTGGGAAGCAGTGTTTGGTGATGTTGGAGTAACACTACTTGCTGTATTAAATTCTATGAGAGCTATGAAAACAGAAAATATATAATTATATTTGGTTAGGAGAACTATCAGAACATCTGATAGTCTCTCCCATTTGTCTTCAAACTCGCCGCATCATTGAAATGATTAGGCTCCATTCTATTTGTTTCTTATAGTGCTTTTTCCATATGCAATATTGGATAAGGTCTTCCATCATCATCTGTTGGAGATTCAGATACTACTTTAAATCCTTTGTGTAAATAAAAGTCTTTTGCCTTTGGATTGTCCTTATTTACATCTAGTGATAAGAAGTCGTACTTTTCCATCATATAATCAAATAAGCCGCTTCCAATTCCTCTTCCAATGGAATCTGGATGTAAAAACAACATATTTAAATTGTTGTCTTTTACATTTGCAAATCCCAGTATACTTTTTAGCTCTGTATCATAAGCTACTTCGATTACAACTTTATCTAGATAGTCTCTCAATTGTAGTTTTATTTCATTAAAATCTTGTTCTTTCAAAAAATCATGTGTAGCTTTTACTGATTCTTTCCATACTTCAAAAACTTCGTCTATTTCATTTATATTTGCTATTCTATACTCTATCATATTAAATTCTCCTTTTTCGTTATTATAACATCACCTTCCTCTCAAAATAATCAGAAATTACTTTTCGTGTTTTCAACCATTCTATTGAAAAGGTCATTGTCCACACCTCTCATTCATACTCTTATTAAATTATTTTACCACAAAAACATTCTATAGTTTTTTGTAACAATCTATAATTAAAATAGTCTTTCTCTTTTGTCTCCAATCTGAATAAGTGCTATTTAAGCACTGGTTCAGATTGAAGACTAATATACCTTGTCTACATTATATCCTTCTTCATTTAAAGCCTTAACTATATCCTCTATATGTTCGTGTCCATTAGTTTCTACTGTAACTTCTAAAACAACATGTTTTAATCTATCAATAGCTTTAAATTGATTGTGGTCTAACTTTATTACATTGGCTCCTTTTTCAGCTAGAATCTTAGATATTTTAAGTAATTGCCCTGGTGTATCTTGAAGTTTAACTGAGAAACAGAATATTCTGCCTCGTGAAAGCAGTCCATGATTTAAAAGTGATGCTATTGTTACTACATCTATGTTTCCTCCACTTATTAAGGAAACTACCTTCTTACCTTTAAAGTCTAATCTCTTTAAAGCCGCTAAAGACATTACTCCTGTTGCCTCTGCTACGAGTTTATGTTTTTCTAACAGAATGAAGACGGCCTCCATAAGCTCTTGATCACTTACAGTAACAATTTGATCTACATGTTTTTTTATTACTTCAAAAGTAATATCTCCTGGTTTTTTCACTGCTGCTCCATCAGCAATGGTGTCTACAGTATCTACATATGTGAGCTTGCCGCTGTCAAAGGAGAGCTTCATAGGGTTTGCTCCTTCTGCCTGAACTCCTATTACTTTTATATTTGGATTAATAGCTTTAGCAGCTACTGATATACCGCTTATTAATCCGCCCCCTCCTATTGGCACCAATATAGCGTCCACATCTTCCAATTCTTCTATAACTTCAAGTGCTATTGTTCCCTGTCCTGCCATTATATCCACATCATTAAAAGGGTGAACAAAGGTGTAACCATTTTCCTCTTCTAATCTCTTAGCTTCCTCATAAGCTTCATCATAAACTTTTCCTTTTAGAACTACGTCAACACCATAGCTTTTAGTAGCTTGTACCTTTATTAACGGCGTAGTTTCAGGCATAACAATTGTTGCCTTAATTCCGAGTTTGCTTGCTGAATAAGCAACTCCCTGTGCGTGATTTCCAGCGGATGAAGCTATTAAGCCTTTTCTTTTTTGCTCCTCGCTTAACTTACTTACCTTGTTCAGTGCCCCTCTTAGCTTAAATGCCCCTGTAACCTGAAGATTTTCTGGTTTTATATAAACTTCATTTCCACTTTCTCTACTAAACTCGGAACTATATATCAATTTAGTATTTACACATATATCCTTTATTCTCTCCCTAGCCTCTAGCACATCCTTTAAAGTCAAATATTCTCTATCTGCTGCCAAACTTTCTTTCATGGTTTTTAAATCTCCCTTCTTGCTATTATTCTTAATTTTTCACTTAAAATATTTTGTTTTGCCCCAATTTTATAAAAAATAGCCCTCCTTATCTTATTGTTGAAAATAAAAAAATCTTTCATCCTCATAAGCATAATTTTTCTTACACTTATAAGGACGAAAGATTAACTTCCGTGGTACCACCTTATTTGCAATTAGATATACTAATTGCCACTCTTTATCAGGTCGACTCTGAACAATAAATATTATTCATCATGAACCCTAACCATATATCGCTGGTAAACGTCCTAATTTACTTAACCTAAGTCTTTCAATTCGGGGGCTCCGGAGTGATCATTGCATATTCACATCAACACTAACTTCCACCTAATGTTAGCTCTCTGTAGTTAACATAAGGAATACTTTTTTCTCCATCTCAGCCTTTTTAGTATTAAATTATTAATTATTCACATGTTTAGTTGATAATTTTTAAATAATTATATTTTAATTATTTAAATCTGTCAACAACTTTTTTAACTTAAATTTTCAATTCTAATTACATTCTCAACTTTATTTACTTCTTCTAATTCCTTTATATTTTCTAAAGACTTATTAACATTACCTTCAAGAGTTTCATGGGTAACAATAACTATATATACAAACTCTCCTTTTTTAGGCTTTTGTATAAAGGATAAAATGCTTACTTCATTTTTACCAAGAATAGTAGCAATTTTCCCCAAAACTCCTGGAAGATCCTTTACTGAAATTCTTAAATAATATTGAGATTTAAAACTTTCTACAGGAGCTACTTCTTTATCTGTGTAATTCCTAACTAAAACATTTGATCCTTCAGTATCGTTTCTCAAAACCGATATAATATCTCCAACTACAGCGCTACCTGTAGGCAGTTCTCCCGCTCCTCTTCCATAGAGCATTAAGTCTCCTACAGCATCTCCTTTAATGAAAATAGCATTAAAGGAATCATTAACATTTGCTAAAGGATGAATAGCTGGAAGCATTGTAGGATGCACTCTAAGCTCCAACTTGCCCTTTACTTCCTTAACTATTGCCAGAAGTTTTATAACATATCCAAGTTCTTTACCATATTCAATATCAATAGCCTTTATTTTAGTTATTCCCTCTGCATATATATCATTTACGTCTACTTCTGTTTCAAAGGCTAGTGTAGATAAAATGGCTAATTTATAAACAGCATCATAACCTTCTACATCAGAGGTTGGATCTGCCTCAGCATATCCCTTTTCCTGTGCTTCCTTTAGTGCTTCTTCAAAACTCATATTTTCTAAAGTCATTTTAGTTAGTATATAGTTTGTAGTTCCATTTATTATACCAACAACCTCTTGTATTTTGTTTGCAGTTAAACTTTCATTTATGCCATTGATTATAGGAATTCCACCAGCTACACTAGCTTCAAAGTTCACAATAACTCCATTTTCCTCTGCTTCTTTAAAGATTTGCTGACCGTTAGTTGCAATAAGCATTTTATTAGCAGTTACCACATGCATCTTTCTTCTTATAGCATTTAGTACATACTCCTTTGCAGGCTCTATTCCTCCCATAACCTCTACCACAATTTTTATGCTATCGTCATTAAATATCTCATCAGCATTTGTAGTTAAAAGTTCTTCTGGAACATCTACAGTTCTCTTTTTATTTATATCTCTAACCAATATCTTTGCTATCTCAATATCGTAACCTGATCTTTTCATTATGGCTTCTCTATTAGAATTTAATATATTCCAAACGCCCTTACCTACATTTCCTAAACCTAATAATGCTATTCTAACCTTTTTCATAATTTTGCCCCCTCTTTTCTAGTTATAAGCTATCTTATATATGGACTGAAGCTTGGAAACATAGTCCGGTGGATAAGTTAACTTTCACACCTAGCTCCAAACTATGCGAATGCTTTATATATTCCCCTTAGTGCTTTTTCAAAATCTTCATTTTCTACACCGACAGTTATATTTATTTCACTTGCTCCTTGATTTATCATTCTTATATTTACGTCTCCCTCTGCAAGACCTCTAAATAACTTTGAGGATATTCCCTTCGTTCTATCCATTCCTCTACCTACAGTAGCTACAAGTGCCATGTTAGGATAAACCTCCAGAGAATCTGGATTACACTGTCTTTTGATTTCCTCCAATATATTATCCAGCTTATCTCCAAGCTGTGTATCTTCTATAACCAAGGAAACAGAATCTATACCAGAAGGCATATTTTCAAAGGATACTCCATTACTCTCCAATATGGAAAGAAGCTTTCTACAGAAACCTTGTTCTGAATTCATAAGCATTTTTTGTACAGCTATAACTGTAAAGCCTTTTTTTCCTGCTATACCAGTGATAGTTCCACTGTAGCTTATAGGCTTGTCATCATCCACAATTAGAGTTCCTTTGTCCTGCGGTCTATTAGTATTCTTTATATTTATAGGGATACATACGTCTCTGATTGGAAATATACTTTCCTCGTGCAGTACTTTTGCCCCCATATAAGAGAGTTCTCTAAGTTCTTTATAAGTTACCACTTCTATTGGCTTTGCATTTTCCACAATATTTGGATCTGCCATTAAAAAGCCTGAAACATCTGTCCAGTTTTCATAAAGTTCTGCGCCTAAGCATCTTGCAACTATTGCCCCAGTTACATCAGAACCTCCTCTTGAGAAAGTCTTTATAGTTCCATCAGGCATTGCCCCATAAAAGCCTGGTATAACTGCTCTTTCCACAGCTGACATCTTTTCATCTACAGCTTTTTGTGTAGCTTCAAAATCTATCCTGCCATAATTTTTAAAACGTATAATTTCTGCTGCATCTACAAATTCATAGCCTAAATAGTCAGCAAGAATTAATCCGTTTAAATATTCTCCACGACTAGCTGTATAATCTGCTGAAGCCCCATCTTCGATTTTCTTTTTTATTTCATCAAGATACTTTTTTATATCTATCCTAATCTCAAGCTCCCTTGCTAGGCCAGTATATCTCTCTTCTATATGCTTAAAAACATCATCAAAAGATATACTATTTTGAGCATGTGCATGGCACAAATATAAAAGATCTGTAATTTTGTAGTCCTTACTAAACCTTTTACCTGGTGCTGAAGGCACAACATATCTTCTTTTTTCATTTTCTAAAACTATGTTCTTTACTTTTCTAAACTGCTCACTATCAGCAAGTGAGCTTCCTCCAAACTTAGCTACGATTAGATTATTCATTTTTAGCCCCCCATTTATCTAGTTGAGAGTTGAGAATTAAAAGTTGAGAGTTTTTGAAGCTTTGCTTCAATACACTCTAAATTTAAGATTTTTCGGAGAAAAAAACTCCTTCACTCTTAACTTTTCACTTTTAATTCTTAACTTGACCTAACTATAATATTTTACAATTATCCACACTGGGTTAACTGTTCTAAGTTATTTACCACAGTACCCTCATTGTCTATATTAAGCTCCTTAACTTCCCATTTACTTTGTAAGTTTTCTAAAAAACCTTGAATATTTTTGCAGAACTCCTGATCTTCATCCTTAAGCATAACCATAATTGTTGGGCCTGCCCCACTTAAAAATACACCCAAACAATTAAGTTTTTCACACTCTTCCTTTATTGAATAAAAATTCTCTATAAGCTGCGCTCTGTAGTCCTCATGGAGCTTATCTTTGCAAGCATATTTAATTAAATGAAAATCCCCATTATTTAGTGCTGATATCAAAAGTGCAGTTCTTCCTACGTTAAAAATCCCCTGCTTATAATCTATATTTTTAGGCAAAACTGCTCTGGCTTCTTCCGTAGACAATGTAAAATTAGGTATAAGTGCACAAAATTTAATACCTTCTTTAACCCTTACATTGTTGTAGACAACCTTGTTGCCTTCCGATATAGATACCGTCATTCCTCCGCAAAAGGCTGGATTTATGTTATCTGGATGACCTTCTACCTCCACTGCCAAATCTAAGAGTTCTTGATCATTTAAAACTCTTCCAGCTAATTCATTAGCACAAATAACTCCCCCTATTACACAGGCAGCACTGCTTCCAAGACCTCTACATACAGGTATATCGCTCTCTATTCTTATTCTTAAACCAGTAGGTTTATAGCCTATCTTTTCGAAACATCTTTTCATTGCAACATATATCAAGTTATCTTCATTTTTAAATTTATCTCCGCAACCTTCAAAAACAAGCCCCTCTTCGATTTCTTCCACATAAAATCTATTGTACATATTAACTGCTACCCCAAGACAATCGAAACCTGGTCCCATATTAGCACTTGTTGCTGGTACTCTAACTTCTACCATAACTATCACCTACACCCCTAAAAAACTTTTAATTACTTCTCTCATTTCATCCTTTTTACATGTTACTTTATGACGAATTTCTTTTTTATCTAAGCCCTCTATTCCCCTAGGTATTTTCAATCCCATCTTCTCAGATAACACTTGCACCATCTCAAAATCCGAATCACTACTGTCTGCAAAGTTTAGAACCTCATTTATACTTCTTGGAAACTTAAATGGACTTGCAGTAGATGCTATTAAGGTAGCGCTATCATCATATGTATTTTTCTTATACTTTTCATAAACATCATAAGCTACAGCAGTATGTGTATCTATAACATACTCTGAAGTTTCATAGACCTTTTTAACTGCTTCAAGAGTTTCTTTTTCGTCAGCAAAGTCCCCATATAATATCTTCAGCTTTTCTTTCATCTCATCATTTATCTCATACTTACCTTCTTCTTTAAGTTGTTTCATGAGATTATTTATAAGTTCTTCATCTCTGCCGCTTATTTCATATAAAAATCTTTCTAAATTGCTGGATATTAAAATATCCATAGAGGGAGAATTGGTTACGGAGAATTCTCTTCTCCTGTCATAAATTCCAGTGTTTATGAAATCTGTAAGTACTTTATTTTCGTTAGATGCACAAATCAATCTTCCTAGTGGCACTCCCATTGCTTTAGCATAGAAAGCCGCTAGTATATTACCAAAGTTTCCTGTTGGCACAACTACATTTATCCTTTCTCCTTCTTGTATTTTTTTATCTTTTAATAATTTCACATATGAATAAACATAATAGACAACCTGAGGCACCAATCTTCCTATATTTATAGAGTTTGCAGAAGAAAGCATATAGTTATTTTTATTTAATAATTCGTTAAAGGCTTTATCACTAAATATCTCCTTAACTCCATTTTGCGCATCATCAAAATTACCCTCTATACTAACTACAAAAGTATTTTTTCCTTCTTGCGTAGTCATTTGTCTCTTTTGAATTTCACTTACCCCATCCTTTGGATAAAAAACTACAATCTTTGTTTTATCAACGCTATCAAAACCTTCTAATGCTGCTTTTCCAGTGTCTCCGGATGTAGCTGTAAGTATAACTATTTCTTTTGTTATGCCTGTTTTCTTTGCTGCTGTTTTTAAAAGGTGTGGAAGTATACTTAATGCCATATCCTTAAATGCCAATGTCTTTCCATGATAAAGTTCTAAAAAATATGCTCCTGCTTTGTAGGTCAGTGGCGCTATATAAGAATTTTCAAACTTTTCATCATAGGCTTTGTCTATGCATTCTCTAAGTTCAACATCACTAAAATCATCAAAATATTTTTTAATAATATAAAATGCAAGTTCCTTATAGTTCATATTCCCTAACTCTTGAAAGGATTTTGTGATTTTAGGAAATTCCTCTGGTACATATAGTCCTCCATCTTCAGCTATTCCCCTAATTATTGCTGCAGATGCTTCTACAACCTTCCCTTTTCCCCTAGTACTTCTATACAACAATGTATTAGCCCCCTTTTTACAGTTAATGCCACTTAGTTTTTTATTTTTAAAATATCAAACTGATTAATACTTTATAATGTTTTTCACTAAAAGTCAAATGTATTTTATATGCGTACAGTTTCTAATTGTAAAATTTAAACGTTAACACTGGGTTATTCTGTAATTTTATTAACAAGTTTATATTTTTCTAAAAACTGAAAAAATTAAAAGTTTTAGTTATAGTTCAAAATGCAAGATTTTTGCAGGATTCTCCTGTCAGAAAACGTTTTTATTGCAAAAACAAACAAAATTCGAAAGTTGATTTAGATGGATGTCTATGTTAATATCCATTTAAACAATTTAATACGGATCGGATGAATTTAGCGGAATAATTTTATTAAACCGTTATTGGACGAACCTCTGGAGAGACTCAACTGAGCACCGAAGGGGAAAGCCAAAAGATATTTTGGTGAAGCTCTCAGGTAAAAGGACAGGGAATTTTGAACGGGAAAAATAACTATTTATTTTTTGATTCAAAAATCTTGCTTTCCAGAGACTAAATTTAGATTTAGTCTCTTTTATTTTGTCCGATGGATACACACCTGGGTAAATTGTTTAAAATTTAATTTCATAAGGAGAGATAAAAAATGAAAGCATTTGTAAGTGTACTAGGAAAAGATAAGGTAGGTATTATTCATGAAGTAACTTCTGTATTATCTAAAAACAACGTAAATATTTTAGATATTAATCAAACTCTCATAGATGATTACTTTACTATGGTAATGCTTGTTGATTTGTCAAAAATGCAGCTGGAATTTAAAGATCTAAAGACTAAGCTTGAAAATAAAGCTGCAGAAATAGATGTTTCTGTTAAAGTTCAGCGAGAAGATATATTTAATTCAATGTACAAAATTTAAATTACAAGGAGTTTTAAAGTAATGATTAATTTAAACAATATAATGGAAACAATAAAAATGATAGATGATCAAAATTTGGATATAAGAACAATTACAATGGGTATATCTCTTTTAGATTGCTGCCATAGTGACGGAAAGCAATCAAGAATTAAAATTTATGATAAAATAACTAAATATGCAGAAAACTTAGTTAAAGTTGGAAGAGAAATTGAAACAGAATATGGAGTACCTATTGTCAATAAAAGAGTATCTGTAACTCCTATATCTATTATTGCTCAAACTTGTGATGATACTGATTATGTTGAATTCGCTAAGACTTTAGATAGAGCTGCTGAAACTTTAGGAATTGACTTTATAGGAGGATTTTCAGCTCTTGTACAAAAAGGATACACTAAAGGAGACAGAATACTTATAGAATCAATTCCTGAGGCTCTAGCTATTACAAAAAAAGTTTGTTCCTCAGTAAATGTTGGAAATAGCAAATCTGGAATAAATATGGATGCTGTTAGAGACATGGGGAGAATAATAAAAAAAGCTGCTTATCTTACAAAGGACGCAGACAGTATAGGCTGTGCTAAACTTGTAGTCTTTGCTAATGCAGTAGAAGATAATCCATTTATGGCTGGCGCATTTCATGGCGTTGGAGAAGCTGAATGCATAATAAATGTTGGTGTTAGCGGGCCAGGAGTTGTAAAATCTGCCCTTGAGCAAGTAAAAGGACAAAGCTTTGATATAGTTTCAGAAACAATAAAGAAAACTGCATTCAAGCTAACAAGACTTGGTCAATTTGTAGCACAGGAAGCTTCAAAAAGACTAGATGTTCCTTTCGGAGTAGTTGACCTATCACTTGCTCCAACACCAGCTATAGGTGATAGTGTAGGAAGACTTTTAGAAGAAATGGGACTTGAAAGCTGTGGATGTCATGGAACTACTGCTGCTTTAGCCCTATTAAACGATGCAGTTAAAAAGGGCGGTGTAATGGCCGCTTCTCAAGTAGGTGGACTTAGTGGTGCATTCATTCCTGTAAGTGAAGATGAAGGAATGATAGCTGCAGTAAAATCTGGTTCCTTAAATTTAGAAAAGTTAGAAGCAATGACTTGTGTTTGTTCTGTAGGCCTTGATATGATAGGAATCCCTGGAGATACTCCAGAATCAACTATATCAGCAATTATTGCAGATGAGGCTGCTATCGGAGTGATAAATAACAAGACAACTGCAGTGAGAATCATACCTGTTTACGGCAAAACAGTTGGTGATGAAGCTGAATTTGGTGGACTTTTAGGAACAGCTCCTATAATGCCTGTAAGTAAATTTTCCAGCGAAGATTTTATAAACAGAGGCGGACATATTCCTGCGCCGATTCACAGCTTTAAGAATTAAAAGCCAAAAGCACATGGATTTTACAATACAAATTCATGTGCTTTCTTTTTACATAAGTATTCAATATTGTTATGCCTATTATTTTATAGTATTAACTAATAGAAATACTTTACAATCCGTTTTTTGCTTCTATTTGACTTTTGTTAAAGCTTAAGAAGATATGATATAATCTTCACGTATTGAAATATGTCTATCTAGACATATTTTTTAAATTAAACATGGTTAAAGAAGGCGATAAAATATGAATTTGAAAAATCATTTTAGAATGTTTATAGAAGATAATTTTCATGCTCTTACCCATAAAAACTTTAGATATTATTGGATTGGGCAATGCGTATCTGTTATTGGTACCTGGGTTCAAAGTGTTAGTCAATCTTGGCTTGTACTTTCACTTACAGGTTCACCTTTCTTACTTGGAATTATAGGAACAATGCAATTTTTACCTATAACGCTTTTCTCGCTATTTGCAGGAGTTGCTATAGACAGATTTCCAAAGAAAAAAATTCTTTTAATCACACAATCATTATCAATGCTTTTGGCTTTTATAATGTCTGCACTAGTATTTACTCACAGCATAAAATACTATCATATTGTAATTCTTGCACTTTTTTTAGGATTCATAAATACAATTGACATGCCTACAAGACAGTCCTTTATAGTTGAAATTGCAGGCAAAGAGGATTTAATGAATGCAATAGCTTTAAACTCTGCTACCTTTAATCTTGCTAGAATTGTAGGCCCTGCTATAGGTGCATTACTTATGGCTTATATAGGCATAGCTTGGTGCTTTTTTCTAAACGGCTTGAGCTTTTTAACAGTGCTTTGTGGTCTCATATATATTAAATCAAAACCTTATGTGAGAAAGAACTTTTCTAACAACATATTTAAGGAAATTAAGGATGGTCTTAAATATATTTTTAATACTTCTGTTCTATTTGAAACTGTTTGTATGGTCACTGTAATTGGAGTATTTGTTTTTAATTATAATATTTTAATTCCTGTTTTTACAAAAAACATTCTTCATCAGCAGGAAAAAATATATGGATTTTTAATGTCCTCTCTTGGAGCAGGTTCCCTTATAGGTGCCGTTATGGTTTCCTTAAGAAGTAAATCAGGCCCTAAGAAGCTAATTTTATTTGGAAGTTCAATAATTACTGCTGTTATGCTTATTTTCATAGGTTTTTCCCGTACTTATTATACGGCGGCAATTTTTCTTGTAATAAATGGACTTTTCAATATTTATTTCTCTACTACTGCTAATTCAACGCTGCAATTTAATTCTAAGGATGAATACAGAGGAAGAGTTATGAGCGTATATTCACTTGTATTCGCTGGCAGTGCTCCTTTAGGTAGTTTATTTTCTGGTTATGCCGCAGACAAAGCTGGCTCTGCCTGGGCTTTTGTACTATGTGGTTCTTTAACGTTAATTTGTGTTTTTATGCTTATGATTATATTTAAAATAAGAGCTAAACCTGCAACATAGAAGTTTAATCTTGCAGGTTTAGCTCTTAGACCAATGTTGATATATTTTTAAAGACTTGGGTTCTCCTCTTATCTGTTCTATTTAATAAGAACCTTAAATACTATCACCTCTAGGTTTTGAAATGTGCTTGTATTCATTATAGTTAAAGCCGTATTCTCAATAATGAATAATGTAAATTTTTCCAATTTCAAGCAATTCAAAGCTTTATGCTTTTACTATTCAGTACAATAACTTATTTCATATTTTATGGATTTTGCAACTTTGTACAAAATATGAAAATAATGTTATATTGTACTTGTCAGTATAAAACTAATTAATGAGGTGTTTTATTATGAAAAACTTTATTAAAAGAACTCTAATCTTAATCCTATCCTTCATAGTGATGGTGTTTGTGCCTTCAACTAATGCTTTTGCTGTATCTACTTCCTATAAAACTTCCAATACAAGTTCATCGTTATCTAAATTAAATAACAATTACCCTATTGTAATGGTTCATGGTCTATTTGGCTGGGGAAATGATGAGCTTTCTGGAATAAATTATTGGGGTGGAGAAAACAGTTTAAAAGATCTGTTAACTAAAAATGGATATAAAGTTTTTACTCCCACTATTGGCTCCATATCTAGTAATTGGGATAGGGCTTGTGAATTATATGCCTATCTAAAGGGCGGCACAGTAGACTATGGAAAAGAACATTCAAAAAACGAAGGTCATTCTCGTTATGGAAGAACTTATTCTGGAGTTTATCCCGAACTAGGGACTTTAGGAGCAAATGGATTAAGAAAGATACATTTAATTGGTCACAGCATGGGTGGAGAAACAATTAGAGTATTAGCTCAATTGTTAGAAAATGGTGACCCTGATGAAATAAAATACAACGATACTGATATAAGTCAATTATTTACTGGAAATCATCATTGGATTGCTAGTATTACTACAATAGGGACTCCCCATGATGGAAGTCAAGAGGATGAAAAACAAAATAATCTAGAACCTTTTTTTCATCAACTTTTCGCTGCTATGGCAAGTAGTGGTGGAGTGATTGATTCTACCAATCCTTGCTTTGATTTCAGAATGGATCAATGGGGATTAAAAAAACAACCAAATGAATCCTTTGATAGTTATACTCATAGAGTATTTAGTAGTAACATCTGGAAGGAAACTAAAGATTTAAGTATATGGGATCTATCTCTAGAAGGTGCAAAAGAATTAAACAGTTGGGTTAAGGCACAAAATGATATTTACTATTTTTCTATTGCTTGTGTAGATACACATCAAGATTTATTAACTAAGCATCAAATTCCTAATCTTAATATGAATCCCTTGCTTATAAAAAGTTCTATCTTTATAGGAAGATATACAAATTGTACTGAAGGAAAAGTCCGAGTGGATAGTAGCTGGTGGAGAAATGATGGTATAGTTAGTGTTAGATCTGCTATAGCTCCTCATGAAGGATCTACAGACAAAATTGTGAACTATGACTCAAGCTCCCTTCCTGAAAAAGGTGTCTGGAATTATATGGGTGAGATAAACGATGTAGATCATATTGAAGTAGTATCACAACATAATCCTATTTATCAAAAATATCTTCAAAACAGATTCATAGATTTAGCAAAAATGTTAAATGAACTCCCACTTTAAACAGCATTGTTAAAATAAAATTTAATTAAGGGTTGTTGTACTAAGCAATTCTAATACAACAACCCTTAATTTTTTCTAAACTATGCTTTACATACTTTTACTAGTCTATCAACTATTTTGGAATCTACTACATCATAACCATAAGCATCCTTACTATAGGCATAACTAACATGATTTTTAGTAGTAGTTTCATCTTTTAGCCATGCTTTGCAGGAGCTATGCACTTGATTAACATCAGTATACTCAATAATCTTTTTAGCATTACTAGCATTAATTCCACTACCTACTAGTATTTCAATTTTATCTCCATACTTTTCTTGCAGACTCTTTAATAATTCTAACCCATCAATGGCTTTCTCTTCCAAACCACTAGTTAGAACCCGATCTATACAGAGACTAATTAAAGTCTCTATTGCTTCATAAGGGTCATTAACGCAATCAAAGGCTCTATGAAATACTGCCTCTTTTTCCTTACCATAGGATTTAATTACCTTCACCACCTCTTTTGTTTGAAAAGTATTAATATTTCCGTTATCATCTAAGCAGCCAAATGCAATTCCATCTGCACCATGCTCCAGCATAGTTCTTACATCCAATACTAATGTTTCAAAATCTTCCTTCCCATAACAAAAGCCAGCTCCTCTTGGTCTTGCCATACAAATAACCTTTAAATTTGTATTTTTTTTAGTTAAAACAAGACTAGCAATACTAGGGGTTAAGCCTCCCATATATAAAGCGCTATTTAGCTCTACCCTATCTGCCTTTCCTTTATAAGCTTGTATACAATCATAATAACTTCCACAACATATTTCTACTATTCTACTCATAGTTTTCACCTGCTAACTTTATAAAACTTAATGCATAAATTTTAGCATTTAATATAATATCATCAATAATTTGTTCCTTCAATCTCATGAATTTCATCACTGGAATGCTTCAGTTTTAAATTAGCAACAATTATTATGCTTATAATCACCAGTAGAAACCATGAACTTATCTTTTGTAAATGAACCATATTCCATGCTTCTGTTTGGTTTGGGTATTTCCAAGCCCCTAAAAATGTTGATATATTTTCTGCTACCCATATAAAAAATCCAATTAAGAAAAAGGAGAGAACAAGATGCATCTTAAAACATTTTTTATAAACTTTAAATTCTACATTTGACTTTAAAAAAATGACAAATAGACTTAATACAATAAACCATCTTAAATCCAATATATAGTGATGTGAAAAAAAGTTAATATATATTACAGCTGCTAAAGGGTAAGTAATATAATTGCTTGGCCAATTTATAAATTTTAGATCAAACCGCCTCCATGCCTGACAAATATAACTTGCTACACTGGAATACATAAAACCACTGTATAAAGGAACTCCCCAAAATTTAGTTATAGCATACTCCGGATAAGCCCAAGAACCCATATGTACTTTATATAATTCAAGAACTAAACCTATAATATGAAATAGTGATATTACTTTTAATTCTTCTATAGTTTCTAATTTAAAGTGAACCATCATTACTTGAACAATTACACAAGCTATCAAAATAAAATCATATCTATATAAAAAAGGTATGTTTATCACCTTTGAAATTGCTAATATGAGAAATATTGCAACTGGAAAAACACATGATAATGCTTGTTGTGCTGCAAAGTAAATTAGATATTTTATATATTTCAAATTTTTTCCTTCTTTCATTATTTTTTAAAACATAGACAATCATTAATTTTATATTGCTATTATATTAATTTACCCTGCTGAAATCAACATAAATCTATTTTTCCTCTATTTAATATTATGCTTTTCATTTAGTTTACGGTAAAGAGTCATACGTGGAATACCTAAAGCTTTACATGTCTCTTTCTTGTTATAATTACATTTTTTCAAAGTATCGTATATAATTTTCATTTCTATTTCTTTTAATGTATCCTTTAAAGTTGAATCTTTAGGACAATCTAGCTGATAATTTTTCATTTGTTGTGTTTGTACATTTTTTAATATATATTCTGGGATATCTTCAATTTTAATAACAGTATCTTCTGAGTTTATGATAATACTTTCAATAATATTTTTTAACTCTCTCACATTTCCTGGCCAAGAATAAGATTCAAGAATTTTCATAATTTCATCCGGAATTATTTTGTATATTCCTAACTTTTGATATAACTTAGTTGCAAAATGCTCAGCAAGTAACTGAATATCCTCTTCTCTTTCTCTAAGACTAGGAACTTTTAAATTTAACACATTTAGTCTATAAAATAAGTCCAATCTAAATTTCCCTTGCTTTACTTTATCCTCTAATAAAGCATTAGTTGCGGCAATTACTCTTACATCTACAATAGTCTTTTTATTGCTTCCCACTTTTTCTAATTCTTTTTCTTGTAAAACTCTTAATAACTTTGTTTGCATGTTTAGCGGAAGTTCTCCAATTTCATCAAAAAAAATAGTGCCTCCATTAGCCAGTTCAAATTTACCCTTTTTACCGGATTTTTGAGCGCCTGTAAAAGCTCCTTCTTCATATCCGAAAAGTTCGGATTCTATAAGTGTTTCCGGTATTGCCCCACAATTTACTGGAATAAAAGGTCCTTCTTTTCGTAGACTAGCATTATGAATAGAATGAGCAAATAACTCTTTTCCAACTCCACTTTCCCCAGTGATTAAAACTGTAAAATCTGCAGCGCTATATTTAATAGCTTTTCTCTTGCAACTCAATCCCGCTGAAGAACTTGTTAAAATATCATTAAAAGTATATTTTGAGTTATATACTTCTGATACTTTACTAGCTTTATATAAGGATAACTTTTTAGTAATGTCATCTTCTACTAAAAGATTATATAGAAAACTCAGATCATCAATAGATATAATTCCTAACCCTCCAATTATCTCATTATGATAAAAAATAGGAATCCTATCTACAATACATTCTCTACCATCTTTAAATTTATGTTTTTGTCCTATCTCTGCTTGTCCAGTTTTTAATACAAGAGGTAATCGAACTGTGGGATCAATTTCTGATAAATATTTCCCTTCCACATCTTCATGTTTAAGGTTAAGAAGCTTTAAAAATGCTTTATTCATAACTATTACTTTGCAATCTTTATCTACAATGTTAATGGGTATAGGCAATTGATCAAAAATAAGCGAAGTTATATAAGTAAATAAACTAGAAATTTCTTCTTTATTAAAACTGGTATTGTTATTTTCAAGCATAGCATCACCCCATTACATTATATCCATAAATTTCAAATTTATGTTACCTATAAGTAAAATTAAGTAACAGAGTGTTACTTAATAACATTTTGTTACCCATTGTAACTAAGCTAGTAGACTTAGTGCACGAGGATTTTTTTACTTATATGCAACAAAATGTTACCAGGGCATATTAGTAGATAATAATCTTATATTGAAAATATTAGGTTTTTCACAGTAAGGCTCTGGCATGTTACTTGCTGATATAATAAACCGTCAATCCAACGCTTAGCAGCCATTAACTCACTTCTTGTTGAAGTTGGAGTTCTATAGCTGGTATCCAATGGCTAAATTATTTTAATGGGGGGATAAAAAATGGCAATTATACAAAAAGTTGAAGATGCAGTAAAAAATATTAAAGAGGGATCAACTGTTATGATTGGCGGATTCTTAGGGGTAGGTGCACCACTGAGAATAATTGACGAGCTAGTAAAAGATGCTGTAAAAGACTTAACCGTCATAAGCGTAGTAGGCGCTAACCCTGGAGGAAACTTTGATATTGGAAAACTTACGGCAAACAAGCAAATTAAAAAATTCATTGGAGCGCATATAGGAACAGACCCTTGTCTTGTACAACAATATATAAACAATGAAGTTCAGATAGAATTTAATCCCATGGGAACCTTGATTGAAAGAATACGAGCTGCTGGAGCTGGCTTAGGTGGAGTGCTAACCCCTACAGGCTTAGGTACTGAAATGGAAGATGGACGTGAAAAAGTTATTGTAGATGGAAAGGAATTTTTGTTATATCCTCCACTAAAAGCAGATATAGCCATTATAAAGGCTCACAAAGCAGATAAATTTGGTAATCTTCAATATAGAGGAACAGCTTTAAATTCAAATCCTGTAATGGCCACTGCTGCAGATTTAGTTATAGCAGAAGTTGATGAAATAGTAGAAACTGGCGAACTCTCTTATAATGAAATAGGTACACCTGGAATTTTCGTTGACATTATTATTCAAGGTAATAGCTTAGAAGAAAGAGAAAAGACCTTTGAAGATTTATGGGTAAAAAGCAAAAAACTAAGATAATGGGGGTATAAATATGAGTGAAAGAGAAATTATAGCTCAAAGAATCGCAAAAGAGTTTAAAGACGGAATGGTTGTAAATTTAGGCTTCGGAATTCCTACAGCATCAGCTAACTATATACCTGAAGGGGTTAACGTAATTTTACAAACCGAAAACGGTGGTTTGTTATTTGGTCCTAAGCCTAAGCTTGGAGAGTCCGATCCTGATTTAGGTAATGCAGGTGGTGAACCTATAACTATGCTTGCTGGTGCATCTGCCTTCGACTTATCCTTATCTTTTGCTATTATAAGAGGAGGACATGTTGATGCTACTGTATTAGGGGCCCTCGAAGTAGATCAACAAGGAAATATAGCTAATTGGAAGATACCTGGTAAGTTCGTTCCTGGTATGGGTGGTGGAATGGATTTATTAGTTGGTGCTAAAAAGGTAATTGTAGCAATGACCCATACTGATAAAGCAGGTAATCCTAAGATTCTCAAAAAATGCACTCTTCCTCTTTCCGCTGCTGGTGTTGTAAATCTAATAATAACTGAAAAGGCAGTTATTGAAGTTTCAAAAGATGGACTATTGCTAAAAGAAGTTGCTCCTGGAGTAAGCGTAGAAGATGTAGTAAAAAGCACAGAAGCTGAATTAATTATTCCTGAAAAAATTGGCCTTATGTAGTATAGGGTTACTAGACCGAAAGTTAACTTATACGCCGGAATATGTTTCCAAGCTTCAGCACGTTAAAAACTTTTAGCCAGTCTAAAGCTTGTGATTCAAGACAACCTAAGAACTTTCGAGAACTCGCTTCGCTCAAACAACTCTAAAGTTCTAAGGTTCTCTTAAAACCCTTCGCTAAGACTGTCACAAAGTTTTTAAATCTACTTCAGCTTTGGAAACATATCCCTCTGTATAAGTCAATTTTCTAGTTTGTTTCTCTATATAGATAAACAAACTCAAAGCTAGACTTATTTATAGTAATTTTTAGCGTAAACTAAGGACTTAATCATATCCTTTTGTTCATTAAAATGATGATAAACCATTTTGATTGACTCAAAAAGTTCATCAATAGAAAAATATGCACTTGCACTAAACATGCAATTTTTTAATTTATTCCAGATATTCTCCTGAGGATTTAGCTTAGGAGAATATCTAGGAGTATTTATTAAAAACAACTCACCTCTATGAGTTTCGGCGAAAGCCTGCATAGCCTTACTAACATGAAATCCCGCATTATCTAATAGAACATATACTTTTTTACCTACATTGATATCAAGTAGTCGCTTAAGAAACAATTTCACTTCTTCAGAGGTAATTACTTGTTTTGCCGAATAGGCATCTATGACAGTATCAAAGTTTTTAGTAATTTCAGTAGCACCTATTAGGTTAAGTCCTTCATGGCAATTGTTGCTCTCTAAAACAGGGGATATTCCTACGAGACTCCACGTTCTACGAATATCAGACTCCGTCCTAAGACCAGTTTCATCCATGGCATAAAATACACACTCAGAAGAGTTTTCTACAGAAATTAGAAGGGTTTTCATTTTTTAAAAAGGTTTTTTGTTCAACCTTATCAGCCTTAGTCGGCTTGCGCTGCGCTCTTTTATAGCTAAGATTATTTCGTTTTAACAATATTCTTATATATTCCTTAGAGTACTTTTCGCCATAGTTTTGATAAATGTACTCTACAAGAAGAGGACAGGTCCATACGTTACCTATAAATCCAAAATCATTAGGCCGTGTGTGTAATACAGTATTTATTAGATCATCCAACATCTCAGCACTAAAAGTTCCCTCTGAACCTCCACGATGATTTTCTAATGCCTTTAAGCCCCTAGAATTCCATCTTTTTATATAGTCTATAACTGTTTGTTTAGACTTTAATAAGAATCGGCCAATTTTTATGGTACTAAAACCCTCGTAGCGCATAATCACAGCAGTTAATACATTTCTAGCAAATTCATCTTCATGTGAATTTCTTATTTTCTTAAGTTCTTCTGTTGTGAATCCATATAATGATTCAATTTCCATACCTCTTCTACCCATAGTAACCTCTCCTAACTAAGTTTTACTTAACTTTAGTCTGTGCAGAAATCACTATAATATTTTGAATAAGTCAATCATGGAGTTGGTTTATCTATAGTAAAAAGTAATTCAATCCCTTTAATTTTTTATAAGCCCTTACTAATATCCCATTAGTAAAGGCTTTTACCCTTAGTTAATTGTCTAGCAAAATTTTCATTGCATCGTCCACTGGAATAACATTAGCAAAACGTTTATTCCAAATCTTATGATTATAAAACTCATAAAGTTTCTCACCAGATAGATACTCGTTATCGAAAGTTGTATTTGTTTCTTCTGGAATAATTATTTTATACCCATAATCAAAGGCACTTTTTAAAGTAGCATCAATACAATATTCTGTTTGAAGTCCTACAAGTATAATGGTATCTATCTCTTTACTTTCTAAATGCTCCCTTAATCCAGTTTTATGAAAAGCACTGTTATACTCTTTTTCAACGATAAATTCACTACTGTTAGGTGCTATGTCATCATAAATTTGCCATCCATCTGTACCCTGTTCAAGATCGGTGTCCTTGCCATCATCATGACGTACATATATAACTTCTTTCTTATTATCTCTTGCAGTTAAAATAAGTCTTTTAATATTTTTAATAACTTTCTGTTCATTATAAGGATGTTTCTTAATCAGTGCATTTTGCACATCTATAACCATCAAAACAATATTACTCATATACATTCTTCCTTTCGTTTATAAATAATCTTTTCCTATTATTCCATATTAGCAAACATTACATTGCTCGTCTTATTTTATTACCTTCTATTTCTAAAATAACTCAGGTTTGTTTTTAAATCCACTGGATGTTCCTATGATAAGAATTCTGCAATTCTTATCCAGTATCCTTTTTTCTATTGCCCTTTTTAGAGCACTAAATACTACCGCAGAGGATGTTTCAAGGTATAATCCCAAATGAGCCATTTGTCTAACATCATCAATTACATTACCTTGAGGTATATCAACCGCAAAACCATCGGAATCCCTTATAGCTACATAAGACTGGTAAGTTACGGTACTCCCTCCGATGGAAGCGGTTAAAGAACATTCGCCCGGAAATTCTTTTCTATAGTCTTCCCCTTCCAACACTTTGGAAATTCTTCTAAATGGTTCTACACAAACCAACTTTGGTAATGCAACAATATATCCAAGCTTCAGCAATTCCTTAAAACCCTCAAATATTCCCCAAAGGAGGTCACCCCTAGATACAGGCACAAATATATATTCAGGTAAGTTGTCTCCAAATTCCTCATATATTTCATAAGCGATTGTCTTATATCCTTGAACTCCAAAGCAATTGCTTCCTACTGCTGGTAAAATATAATTTGTTGCCGGATACCAATCATATTCTTCAACCATTTTCCTCATATAACCCCATCTACCATTAGCAGCTATATCATTAGCTTCATCAACTATTACCAGTTCTGCGCCTGTTGCTTCAATAGCAGTCTTGTAAGCAATATTCACATTTGGTAATGATATGATTTTGCAATCCAGGCCTGAATTGGCAGCATAGGCTGCTATGGAAATACCTGCATTTCCACTTGAGGCAGCTACTATACCTTTTTTGCCCAGTTCAAGTGCTCGTGCCACTACCAGTGGACTCATTCTGTCTTTGTGAGAACCGGTAGGGTTTTGGAACTCATTTTTTATAAATATTTCTTTAACTCCCAAGAGTTTTGCCATTTTCTCAAGCTTCACCACTGGTGTATCACCTTCACCTAAGGTTGGAAATGTTTCATAAGGAAGTATACTTCCATATTTCTGCATACCTTTTATGCTGGAATTTTTGAAAACTGTTTCATTATACTTAAATGAAATAGCGGCATTTTCCCCTTTTTCTAGACATTTAGGGCATCCTAAAAAATAATCTCCTACCGTATATTTTTCTCCACATTTAATACAATACATCGATTCAATTTTTTCATTCATCTTATACATAAATAGTCCTCTTTCCTTTATAATAGTTTTATCGAATTATTTACATCTTCGATTATAAAAGAGGTTTTTCTATTTGTATAACGAATATATTGAATAACAACTATCGAAAATATTAATTATAGATAAGAGGTGATTTGACGTATGGACTATGATCTTTTAATAACTTTCATTTACTTAGCTAAGTTGAAAAACTTTACTAAAACAGCTGAACAGCTTCATGTGGTTCAGTCTACCATCACCAGCAGAATAAAAAATCTTGAATATAATATAGGAGAAACCCTGTTTATCCGGACAAATAAGAATGTAGAACTGACAAATGCGGGAGAAGCTTTTCTTCCCTACGCTAAACAGTTGCTAAGTATACAGGAATCTGCTATTTTTCGGCTTAAAGCTCTGGAATTATTCAACGATACACTTAATATTGGTGCTGTACACTCTATTTACGATTGCCATGTGCAGGACATGGTTCTTAAATATATGCAGCAAAATAAAAAAATTGCAGTAAAAGTTACTATTGAACACAGTGAAGAACTGATACAATTGCTTCATGATGATCAGTTAGATATTGCATTTACATATTTGGACATCAAGTCTCCTAAATTTATATGTGAGCCCTTTTATAGCGACAAAATCATATTGGTTACTGGTTCACAGAATAGTGCCGCTGCATGCGGTATCACAGAGGTTGAGCTTAGAAATTTACCTTTATTGCACTCTGCAATTCTAACTGCCCCATTTCAGGAATGGTTCTACTCAATTTTTCCGAAAAACTATGTATATCCACTGGATATCAATATTAGCAGCAGCATCATTAAATTTTTAAAAGAAGGGATTGGCTTTAGCTTCATGATAGAGTCAGCATTCAGGAAGTTTCTGGAAGAAGGTTCACTAGTGGAAGTAAAACTTCTCGAAAACACACCACCAAATATGGAAAGCTATATGTTAATAAACAGGCAGCGAATTAATTCGGAAGCAGTAAGTCAATGGCTGACTGAGTTTATGTCTTCGTCTTTTTCGCGTTACTCATCTTCAACAAAACAATAATGTGTTTAAAATAATAACTGACAGCCATTGAGTTTTTGAGTTGTCTTAAGCTTTGAAATATAACAGAAAAAACGTATTTGCTGATTATACGGTAAACCGCACCACAAGTAAATGCGAAAAAAGCCCAGAAGCAATGTGATTCAATGCTTCTGGGTTAAATATGTATAAAACTATTTAACTTCATCAAGATTTACATAAAAATCTTCTGCTTTAACTTTCTCTTTTAGCATACCCTTTTCTTGCAGCCAGTTTATATTATTCTCCCAAACCTTCTTATCTTGATATAAGAATGGTTCATCCTTTGATTCCATCTTTGGAAGAAGTATGTTCATACTTTGTTTTTCAACATCCTCTATAAGAGGGAAGTTGTCCTTCTGCTGGTTGTCTAATAATATTTTTAAAGATTTATCTGGATTATTCTTAGTAAATTCAAAGCCTTTCTTTGCAGCTCTCATGAACTTTTTCAAAGTTTCAGGTTTTTCTTTTAAAGTTTTGTCGCTTGTAACAAAAACTTCTTCATAGTAATTAGGTACTCCATACTTAGATGGATCGAAGTAATTTATTTGATGTCCTTCATGCTGCATTACAGGAACTTCATGATTTATAAGCCCTCCAGTTGTAGCATCAACTTTTTTTGTTACCATTGAAGAAAGTAATTCAAAACCTACATCTATCACTTTTACGGAGTTTGGATCTCCACCATCTGCTTTTACCATAGTCTTAACATATTCTGTGTTTAAAGGATTTCCTGAAAATCCAATAGTTTTTCCTGACAAATCCTTTGGTGAATTTATATTCTTTTCTTTTAAAGCTATAATTACGTTTAGTGGTGTATGTACTATTGCTCCTATAGATTTTACTGGAACTTTTTCATTAGCTCTTGCAATTACTATATCCGGTTGATAATAAATACCTAAAGTTGCTTTACCTGCAGCTGGCAGTGAAAGTGGGTCTGTTGGATTAGAAGGATATTTAATATTAACCTTTAATCCTTCTTCTTTAAAGTAGCCGTTTTCAATAGCTGCATATATAAATGTATGTATTGCATTTGGATACCAATCCAGTACTAAATCTACATCCTCCAGCTTTTCTGAACTATTATTAGCAGCTTGTTTGCTTCCGCATCCAGCTAACATGAAAGTTACAAATACGAATACTAATAATAGCGATAAATACTTAAGTCTTTTCATCATTCATTCCTCCATTTTATTATTTTATTCTCTAAAATATTAAGTATAAAAACAAGGACAATTGCCGCAAGAGATAGAATCACTATTGGCGCAAAAACTGCTGCTCCGTCTAATTGTGTCATCATTCTTTTACTAAAGTATCCAAGGCCAGATTGAGAACCAAGCCATTCACTGATTGCGGCACCAATTACACTAAGGGGCACTGCTATTTTAAGTGCTGAAAAGAAATATGGCAGTGCAGAAGGAAACTTTAATTCAATGAATATCTCCCTTTTGCTTGCTCCAAAGGTAATTAATAATTCTTCCATCTCTCTTTTCGTAGAACGAAGACCATCATAGACATTTACGACTATCGGAAAAAAGGTAATAAGTATAGTTACCACCACCTTACTCCAGATACTGTATCCAAACCAAAGTACAAATATTGGTGCTAAGGCAGTAATCGGTATAGTTTGAGTTACAACTACAATAGGATATATAGCTTTTTCAATCTTTTCACTCAAACTCATTGCCACAGCTAAGGCTACACCTAAAACTACTGATATAATAAGGCCCATAAAGGTAACCAGCAGCGTAGCCGGAAGATGCACTAAGAAAAGATCCTCTCTCAAAACCCAAATCTTTTCTAATATTCTGCTTGGTGATGGAAGTATGTACATGGCATCTATATATCTTGCAAGCCCCTCCCAAATTATAAAAAATATAATGCCTACAATTATTGATGATTTATACTTCTTCATAGCTCAATCCTCTGCTTTAATTCATTTACAAGCTCTTCTTTTATTCTTAGTATTTCAGGTCTACTTAACATATGCCTGTCCCTTGGATAACCAACAGGTACTACTACTTCCTTTAGTTTGGTAATAGGCTTTTCGGAAACAACAAATATCTTATTAGATAAAAATAATGCTTCCTCAACATCATGAGTTATAAATAGTATGGTCTTATTAAACTTTGACCACTGATTTAAAAGCCACTCCTGCATAGAAATCTTTGTTATAGCATCTAATGCACTAAAGGGCTCATCTAAAAGCATAACCTCTGCTCCCGTAAGTAATGTTCTAATAAAAGAAACTCTCTGCTTCATACCTCCTGATAAATCCTTTGGATACTTATCTTTATAGCTGTCCAATCCAAAAACCTCTAAAAATTCTTCAGCCTTCTTTTTTGCATCTTTTTGCTTTTTACCACCTACTTCTAAAGGCAAACAGGCATTTTCTAAAATAGTCCTCCATGGTATCAGTAAGTCACTTTGAGGCATATATCCTATAGGGCTATCGATATCGTTAACATTGTTGTCATTAATATAAATATCTCCACCAGAGCTTTGCTCAAGTCTTGAAATCAATCTGAATATAGTGCTCTTACCGCATCCGCTTGGACCAATTATACTTATAAATTCTCCCTTATTTATATTAAAACTCAAATTGTCTATAAGAAGCTTTGAATCATTCTTATATTTAAAATTAACATTAAAAAACTTTAACATTGAGAGTTACATCTCCTTATTGTAAGACATGTCCCAAAACATGTATTCATATTTACTAGTATTTATAAATATCTCCTTCAGCTTTTCCTTATCCTTTGCTGAAAGGTTTTCTGAAAGCTCATCTACCAAATCTATAACCCATTGAGTACCTTCTTTGTACTCTTCCGAAATATAGCCCCTAATCCATTCTCCGTAAAATTCATGTTCTGTTGCCCCAGGATTTTTACTTAAAACTTTACCAATCTCTAAATAGCTCCACATACAAGCTAGCAGGGATACCGAAAGCTCTGTCAAGCCACCCATCTGAGATACAGCTAGCATATAATGAGTATATGAAATATTTGAAAGTGAAGCTTTTGTATTTTCAACCTCCTCTTGAGTAATCCCAAGCCTTTTCATATAAGAACGATGAATACTCATTTCCCCATTTAATATCCCATTTACCATAGTTGAAAAACCCTGCATTATCTCTTCTCTGTCTGCCTTTACTATACCTAATGCATAAACCTTTGCGTAATCTAAAAGATATATGTAATCCTGAATCATATAAAACTTAAACTTATCTACCCCTAAAGTACCATCCCCAATACCCTTTACAAAGGGATGAGTATAATAGGATTCCCAAATTTCTTTAACACTTTCGTATAAACTTTCCGAAAACTTCATCTTAACGCCTCCCCAATTTTTTAATTTTTGAAAATAAAAAAGGTACAAACCGTTTCGAGGTTTGTACCTATATCTTTAAAACTATAAAGGTATTTTTCAAATACATAAAACCTCTTCCTACGCTGGTATTACCCAGATCAGGTTATAGGGTCAAAGAATTTTATTCTTAATCTCAGCTGGTAACACCAGCCCCCCTGGGATCAATGATCTTAATTTATTAAGTTTTCCTACAAAGTCATCTTACTACACTACATTAACAACGTCAATAGTGCTAACTAAAATCTTTCTAATTCACAAGTTTATGCAATAGGGCTTCAAACTAGAAAGTTAAATTATACGAAGGGCTATGTTTCCAAAGCTGAAGGTAGATTTAAAAACTTTGTGTCAGTCTTAGTGAAGGGTTTTAAGACAACCTTAGAACCTTAGATAGTGTTTGAGCAGAGCGAGTTTATCTAAGTTCTTAGGTCGTCTAAAACACAAGCTTTAGACTGACTAAAAGTTTTTAACGGACTGAAGCTTTGAAACATAGCACGGAGCATAAGTTAACTTTCGGCCTAGGACCCCTACACTACTTTACGATTCTTAATTGCACCTTCAAAGAGTGCGGATTTTTTCTTATAACTATAATGCTGTATGAATAGTTGTTAACTATATACTCCATGACATCACAGTACTTTTTCTCAAGCACATACAAACATACTCCATTTTTATTTACAAAGCTGTACAGGTTATCTGATTTTTTTATATACAGGTTGTCCCATTCTCTAACTTGAAAATTTTTGTTTGGTATATCAAATATTATTCCTCTTGATTTTAATATTGCTACTAGTGAATTAAATACTGAATCAACCTTTTTATCCTCTTCTTTCAGCTTTTCCTGTTCGTTTATTAACTGATTGAAGTCATTCTGTTCATTTTTAAGTTTTAACTTCAGTTTTTCTTTTCTGCTGTCTAAATTATTTATCTTTCTATTTTTGAAGTCATTATATGTTCTTATAAGCTTAGACAGCAAACCATCTTTTTCACTCATGCTTTTCTCCTTGCTTTAATGGTTAAATTAGGTATAAAATAACACTATGGGAGGTGTTAAATATGGATAAAATTTATTTAAATATAATAAAATGCTTAGAAACACTAAAAAGGCTATTATTATCTCTCATAAAATATTGCAGTACCTTTTTCCAGAGAAAAGAAACTATTGACAATATGTATACTTCAATAATACAAAATAAAACAATAGAAATCAAAAGCCTGGAAAAAGAATTAAATAATGTACATAGCAAAAATATTAAGTTAAAAAGAGAAGTTGAAGTTATAAAAAATTCCTTAAATAAAAAGAATATGATTATATCCAATCTTCAAGACTTAATAACAAAAAGGGTAGACTAAAGATACTTAACAATTATAGTCTTGTGTTCTGCCCTTGCAGCTTTTGTTTTTATACATTAATCTGTCTGCTCTAGCCATTAATTCGCCAATACTCATTGGATTTTCAGGGTCAAAATATGCAGCGCCTACACTCATGGATATATTAAAAGGATAATTGCTTTTATCATTATACTTTTTCTGATTATTTAAAAGCCTATTTATAAATTTTTCCGCATCCCGCTCACTTACATCCATAGATAAAATTGCAAATTCATCTCCACCGATTCTTGCAATAACATCATTTTCTTTAAAAGTATCTCTTAAGATATTAGATACACCAACTAACGCACAATCTCCATGATTATGGGATAGTGTGTCATTTATACATTTCATACCATCTACATCCACAAAAAATAATAACATTCCTTTTTTATTACGCTTTGCAAAGTTAACTTTATGTTCAACCAAGCTTAGAAAACCTCTTCTGTTATATAATGTTGTAAGCTCATCTGTAATTGATTGAATTCTTAATTTTTCTCGAAGATGCACCCTTTCGGTAATATCCCTAATGGATAGAAGATAGGCTTCTTTTCCTTCCCAATCCGTATCTGAAATACACATCTCTCCAATGACTTGATTGTCTTCTTCATAATTTATTGTAACTTCTTTTACACCCTTTCTAATTTTCTCAAAATCCAATATACTAATTATTAATTCCTCATAGTTTTTGCCAAGCAATTTCTTAGCTGCTGGATTAAGATAAAGTATTTCCTTATTATCATTAATTACGAGCAATGCGTCTGTGTTACTTTCTAAAATTGCTCTATAATTTCTTTCAAGTCTTCCTATAGTTTCAGAAGCCTTTTTTAATTCCTTATTTGTATCTTCCAGCTCTTTGGTTTTTTGTACAGCATTATCAAAGGTAGAGAGAAGAAGATCTATTATCTGTATTCTTTCTGAATTAATAAAATGCTTTTCTCCTGCAAAAAATACCTCAATTCCAATTTCACTGATTCTGTTTTTTCTTAATTCAATATTGATAAGCATATGCTGAATACGTGAAACAAGAAAATGTTCATTATATGGTTTTGTTATGAAATTGTCCGCCTTAACCTTAAGTCCTTTTATAACATCGATAGGATCTGATAATGATGTAAGTAATATAACTGGAATATGCTTTAATTTATCATCTTCCTTAATTTTTTGGCATAATTCATATCCGTCCATCTTTGGCATAAGTATATCTGTTATAACCAAATCTGGCATAGACTTGCTAATATACTCTAAAGCTTGCAGTCCGTCATTTACAATTTTTACTTTATAGTCCTTTTTTTCTAAGATAAATTTAAGTTGTTCCGCTTGTGTTAAGCTATCCTCTACAACTAAAATCTCTATTTCTTTGTTCATATTTGATATTAGCCTCCTTAATTTACACTAACAAAAGTTACAACCTTCCAAATAGCTCTGCTATTTTTTCTGGTGGAAGAATATATGTAGCAGCATCAAGCTTCACCGCTTCTCCAGGCATACCATAAACTATAGAAGTCTCTTTATCCTGTGCCACAGTAATTGCGCCTATATCTTTTAACAACTTTAGTTCTTCTGCGCCATCTTTTCCCATGCCTGTCAGGAGAATTCCTATAGAGTTTTTACCATAGTAACGTGCAATAGATCTGAATAAAAAAGATACTGCCGGCCTTAATCCATTTTCTTTTTCAGCTCCATTTAAAAATATTTTCCCATCGCCTCTGATCTCCATATGGAATCCATCTGGTGCAAAGTAAATATGTCCTGGCAATACCTTTTCTCCATGAACTGCTATATGTATAGGATATTCCGTAACTCCAGAAAGCCAATCAACAAGTCCTTCTATAAAACCAGGTGTTATATGTTGTACCACAAGTATAGGGATCTTAATGTTTGAAGGAAGTTTAGAGAATATGCTTTGAAGAACAGGAGGTCCTCCTGTAGATACACCAATAGCTGCTATTTTTATACTTGATAAAGTGTTCTTAGACTTATAATTCTCTAAAGGACCTGTTTTTTTATTTTTATATATAGTTTTACGTTTTATCACCTTTATCTCTGACATGAGCTTTATCATATGAACAATATTTTGTGATGCTTTATCAAAATCGTCATCTGTTATTGCTGTAGGTTTTTCAATTACTGAAACTGCTCCTGCCTCCATTGCTTGAAAGGTTCTATCTATGTCTTTAGAATTAAACAGTGCAGTTATTATCACAATAGGTACAGGAGTTGTTTCCATTATCTTTCTTGTTGCTTCAAACCCATTCATCTTAGGCATGTCTATATCCATAGTTATAATATCAGGTTTATTTTTTCCCATAAACCTGATTGCCTCTTCTCCATTAGAGACAGCTCCTATTACCTCAATATCTTTATCTGAACTCAGTATGTCTTTCATTATCTCCCTTATAGTTGGAGAATCGTCAACAACAAGTACTTTAATCATCTTCTACACTCCATTATTTATATAAGTCTTTTTATAATTTCTAATAAGTTGCTTTGCTGAAAGTCATTCTTAACAATATATGCGCTTGCCCCAACATCAACGCCTCTCTCCTTATACTCTCTAGATTCTAAGGATGTTACAAGGATAACTGGCATTTCAGAAATTTCACTATCCTCTCTAATCTTTTTAGTTAACTGGAATCCATCCATCACAGGCATTTCAACATCTGTAACTACAAGATCAAATTGTTCAGATTTCAATAAACTCCATCCTTGAGAACCATCAACAGCAGTTCTCACTAGATATCCATTGTTCTCTAAAATATTTTTCAAAAGTGTTCTTGAGGTTATTGAATCCTCCACCACAAGAATAGACTTTTTCATAACTTCATCTTTTGAACTTGTATCAGTAAAGTTGGAAGATCTATTCCCATATTTGAGGGAAGACTTTATCAGATCTTTAACATCTAATATTGGAACGACCTCTCCAGAACCTAGTACAGTTGCTCCAGAAATATTTCTAACCCTTTTTAATTGTTTATTAAATCTTTTCACCAATACTTCCTGCTCCATTACTATTTCATCAACGCTGAAAGCTACTTTTCTTTCCATGTGATTTACGACTAGAATCGAAATAGTATTGTTTGAAGCTTCTTCTACTGCTCTACTCTTAAGCCCTAGTACATCTTCTAATTTAAAGATAGGGGTAATATAGCCATCAACTAGTATTGTAGCCATATTCTCTATCACTTCTATTTCTTCTTTTTTAATCCTCATGACCTTTTCAACTTTTCCAGTTGGTATTACAAAAGGGGTTTTAGCGGCTTTTATAATTATTCCTCTATTTGAAGAAATAGTTATAGGCAGTATTATGGTGAAGGTAGTTCCCTTTTGTTTTT
Source organism: Clostridium nitrophenolicum (assembly GCF_055391695.1). Taxonomy (NCBI): domain Bacteria; kingdom Bacillati; phylum Bacillota; class Clostridia; order Eubacteriales; family Clostridiaceae; genus Clostridium; species Clostridium nitrophenolicum. The sequence continues at coordinate 1,210,580 of NZ_AP042469.1, read as the reverse complement.
GAGTTTTTACAGTTACAGTACCTTCTAGCTTTTGTATTTTTTCATATACAATAGCAAGTCCTAAGCCTCTTCCAGAAATATCTGTAATTATATCACTAGTAGAGACTCCTGACTTAAAAATAAGCATCTTAGCCTTTTCATCCTTAATATTCTTAAGTTCTTTTTCTGTCAAGAGCTTGTTTTTAATAGCCTTTTCCTTAACCTTACCAATATCAATTCCTGCTCCATCGTCGGAAATTTCAACCTTTACTCTATCACTGCTTATCTGAGTAATATTTAAACTTATTGTTCCTTTTGAAGGCTTTCTTAACTTTTCTCGTTCTTCTAACTTCTCTATTCCATGATCTATACAATTTCTTATTAAATGAATCAGTGGGTCCTTAATTTCCTCAAGTATGCGCCTGTCAACCTCTATCTCTGTCCCACTTTTTATAAGCTCAATCTCTTTATTAGTTTGTCTACATAAATCCCTTACCATCTTAGGAAAGCTTTCTATTATTGATGAAAAAGGAAGAAGCATTATATCTTTTACATCTTCTATAAAAGTATCTATCATACCTTCTATTGTTTTAGCGTCATTTTCCGCTAGCTTCATCAAAGCTCCAATATTATTTTCCAATACTTCAATATAGCTATCCTTCTTTTCTTTTTTCCATAGTTGAAATAATGTGTATATTTCTTTAATTTCTCTAGCCCTCTGTGCAGCTGAAAGCTTTGCATAAAGCATTTCCTCTCCCTGAATCAGCAGGGTATCTAGTTTGTTTTTTGAGACTCTTATGACATCATCTACTTTTGTAGGTTCAGAAATCTCAACATCTTTTATTTTTATTTCTTGGGAAATACTTCTCATATCTATATTATTACTTACATCTTTATTTCTAAATTCCTTAGAACCTTTATTTATAAAGCATCCTGACTCCACTTTGGAGAGTTCTTCAATAATTTTTGAAATATCTTTAATTTTATCTTCAGGCATAGCCAAAATATCTTCTACAGTGTCTAAGGCTGAGTTAAATATATCAAACATCTGCAAATTTAAAATTAACTTTCCTTTTTTTACACTTGAAAATATGCCTTCAAGTGTATGGCAGATAGTTTCAATTTCCTTAATATTTACTGCTCTAGCTGCCCCCTTTAGGCTGTGAAACTCTCTATATATAGTTTCAATAGCTGTTTTATTTTCTTCTTCTGTAGGTTTATTCTCTAACTCAAGCAGTAGTAAAGAGATAGTTTTTATATGCTCATAAGCCTCTATTTTAAAGGTAGATTGAAGCTTCTTTAAAAATACAGCATCATTTGTATTCATTCCTATCCTCTCTTTCTCTAAACTTTATACTTTTCTGTTAACTGCTTAAGTCTATATCCCATTTCTTGAAGCCCACGAGCTGCTTCTTCTAACTGTTTCATACTATCAACATTTTGAATACTGGCTTGGTTTATACCTTCCATAGCAATTGCCACTTGGTCCATGCCAACTAACTGCTGCTGGCTGGAAGCTTCTATTTGAATAGCAGCTTGAGCAGATAAATTTATATTTTCCATAAGCTTATGTATAGCGTTGCCCGCTTCATTCGCTTGTTCCATTCCCATATCTACTAATTTTATTCCTTTTTCTGTTGTCATTACTGCTGTATTCGTAGCCTTTTGTATATCCTTTAATATGTTTCTTACTTGTTTTGTGCCCTGCTTTGACTGCTCTGCCAGGTTTTTAATTTCCTGAGCTACTATTGAGAATCCTTTACCCATATCTCCTGCTTTAGCTGCTTCTATTGAGGCATTTACAGCAAGAATATTTGATTGTTCCGATATATTGTCAACGCTTTCTATAAGCTCACTTATGTTTTGAGTCTGTTCACTTAATGCTATTATGCTATCTGCAATCTCCTGCATCTGATTGTTAATAACCTTCATTCCATCTAAAGTATCTTCTGTTGCTTTACTTCCTGATTTAGACACTTCAAGAGATTGTTTTGCACAGCTTGAAACATTTTTAGTTTTCTCGCTTGATAAATATACAGTTTGTTTAACTTCCTCAACAGTTGCTGTTGTTTCACTAACAGCTGAAGAGGTTTCTGCAGCTCCTGAAGTTACTTGAGTAAGTGAAACTGTGATTTCGCTTACAGAGGATGAAAGTACATTTACAACATTGATAATTTCCTTTGTCTGCTCTCTAAGCCCATGAAGCATATGGTTAGTAGAATTCATTAAAATTCCTATTTCATCTGAACGTTTTCCTTTAGGAAGCTCTACTGTCAAATCTCCTTTAGCTATCTGCTCCGCAGCCTTTGACATTTTTATCATAGGCACTGCAATATGTGATGATAAAATAATAGAAAAAGCTATTATAGTAATTATTGTGGCTGCTAAGATAATTGACATTAGGTTCTGTAATTTATTTACTGATTGAAATGCTTCATCGTAATTTATCTTAACTAATATACCCCATTTCAAATTGCCCACATTTAATGGTGCATATGCAACAATAGATTTTATATTATGGTAATCTGTATAGGTATTAATATTTGTATTACCTTTCAGTACGTCTTCCACTCCTGTTGTTCTTATTTCTTTCAATAGAGTTGTATTCTTAGCTGCCTTTATCTTTTCGTCTTTCTCGTCACTTAAAAATCTAGTATTGTTTCTTACTTTATAGTCTTGTCCAATTAAAACTACTTCTCCACTTTGTCCAAGGTTTAATGATTCCCACTTATTATTATTAGAAACAATTTGGTCTATTTTACTTGTGCCTAGCTTAAAAATAAGAATACCAACTTTTTCATCTCCTTTAAAAATTGGTGCCGCTATAAATGCCGTTGGCTTATTATTTGAAGGAGCATAAAGTTCATAATCTGTGATAGTAGCAAAATTTTTATCATTACTATTTTTAGCTGCTTCAAAAGCCTTTGCAGCATTTGTATTCTTGTAAGGGCCAGTTATTAAGCTTGTACCATAATCACTTTCCTTAAGTGTGGAATACAGCACAGTACCGGTTTTAGCATCTGCAAGAAGTATATCACCATTCTCTAATTTACTAACGAAATTAGTAAATGTAGCATTATATTTTTGATATATGCTATTATATGTACTGCTTCCAAGTTCTGTTGTATGGCTAAACTCCGCCATAGCCTCTATAGTTATTGGTTCTTGTACCATGTATGAAATTCTATTTAAACCAGATTTTAAGTAGTCTTCTATTTCCATTTTTTTTGAATCTCTTACAAAGGCTAATTGGGACTGTGCATCTTTCTCTAAGGATTTTTTTGAATTAAGATAACTTAATCCACCTATAGTTATAGATGGTATAATAGAAAGTATTAAAAAATATATAGTTAGCTTTCCTCTTAAACCTTTAAACCAACTTAATTTTTTCATATTTATATATCCTCCTTTTAGTGGTTACACTGGTTAATTTTGCTTGTTTCCCTTCGGGCACTGGATAATTTAAGATTTTCGCTCCCGCTCACAAGTTACCCGTAAAAGTTCATTTAGAACTTTTACCTAGCAAAATCATCCGTTAAAGTCCATTTAGGACTTTAACCTCCTTAAACTATTAAACCACTTCTTCATTAACAATGATATTCTCGTCCATCAGTATATTTTTAATATCTAAAAGGATGCTTCTTTCCTTTGTTACTCCTTTAAGATGGTTACTTTTAAAATTTATTGATGGTAAAGCATTTTTCTGTATTTCTGATGTACAAATTTTATTACAGCCTAAGATAGCATCTGCTGCTATACCAATCTCTATATCATTTAATTTTACCACGATAACCTTACTTACATTCTCTGCATCAATGAGTTCTGCTGAAAATCCTAAGAAGTTTCTAATATCTACTACAGATATTATTTTTCCTCTAAAATTTATGATACCTATTATAAAGGCTGGAGTACAGGGAAGCATAGTAACATTTTTCACAGAATGTACTTCACTTACATATAAAACTTCAATTGCATACTTTTCACTGGATTTATCATTATTTAGTAAAAACTCAATAATCTCTATGTTTTCGATCATCTCTTCACTATCATATCTATTCATATAAATTCTCCCTGAAGCTCTATATTACTAATAATTTGTTTTAACATTCCCGCTGTCATCTCTTCAGAATATGGCACTATATCTTCTTCACTTAACTTATTAAGAAGCATAACTGCATTTTCAAAATTTTTATATGACTCTTTATATTTGCCCTGTTTTAATTTTAGATTACCTAGATTAAAATAAGCCATAATAAAATCTGAATCTAAATAGACTGCTTTCTTTAAAGATGTGATTGCTTCATTAATATTTCCCTGCTCTTGCTGAATACTTGCAAGAAGGTAATAATAATAGGGATTTATTCTATCTGATGAAATAGCTTTTTCGCACCATTTAAGAGCCTCTTCAAAATTACCTTCATTTGCAGAAGAACGACATAATAATTCGAAGTCTTCTATGATACATGCCTCTTTGCCAAGTAATTTATTTGAGCTTTTTTCTTCTATAATAAAAGAATCAGATGGACTTTTTAGTTCATCATTATTATAGAGAGAATTATGTACAAAGTTTTTTTTAATTTCCTTTTCTATTGAAAAGCTTTCTAACCTGCTGTGATTATCCTGAATTCTAACTGAATTATCTTGTCCTATATTTTTGTTAAATAAAAACATATTATTAATGTTAACGGTTTTAAAAACAGTATCATTGACAAACATACTTTCAGTAGGAGCTACAACTAACCACCCTCCATTTATAATAATATTATAAAACCGGTTTATTATTTGATTAATTTGAGGTCTGCTGAAATACATAAGAACATTTCTGCAAAATACAATATCAACATTGTTTATAATTTTGCCATCTACTATGTAGTTCGAGTCTGCTAAGTTCAAGCTATAAAACTTTACCAATTTCATTATGCTGTCTTTGAGCTTGTACCGTGTATTTTCAACCTTATCAAAATACTTATTTTTTAAGTTTGAGTCCACCCCTCTGAAGGACCATTCTCCATATATACCTTCCTTAGCCTTATCAAGAGATTTATAGTTTATATCTGTAGCAATTATATTTATATCCCAATTTTCATACTCTGGGATAAGCTCTTTAGCTAATATGGCTATTGAATATGCTTCCTCACCGGAAGAACAGCCTGCACTCCAGATCTTTAAACTCTTACTAAAGTTCTTTCTACTATTAATTATGTCCGTTAGTATTTTTTGCTTCATTATTTCAAATAAACTTTTATCTCTAAAAAAATAAGTTTCTCCAATAGTTAGGCATGAAGCTAAAATTTTAATATCCTCTTCAGACATTTTATTTTCAAGTATCAAATCAATATACTTCTCTAAGACAATATTCTTTTGTTTTGCAGCACAAGATACGCCTCTTATTAAATCTTTAAATCTTTCTTTAGAAAAATATAATCCAAGTTTTTTTTCAATGAAATTATTTATATTTTCAATCACAGTATTTGAAATATTATAATTCATTTCATACCTCTATTTAATTTTTTAAATTTGGGATGTCTGCTTAATGCATAGAAATATTATACCAAAATTTATGAAAATGTGTTATCTACGTATATTTAATTATCTTATATTACTTGAGGTAAAAGGATTTTTATTCAAATAGTACTATTTTCAATCTGTTTTTTCCCACATCATTATATGAATGCTATTATATTGGTGATACTTTTATTCTTATGCCTATCTTTTCACATATATATTAAATTTAAAAAATCATGTCGCTATTTATCTAATGAACTATTAATTTTTAAACAATTCTAGTTTTCCCCTTATATATTTTAGAAATAATTAATTTTTGAAGTATATTATTAACAATCTCTTAGTATAATTCTATCAAGTAACTCTTAGACTTAGTTAAATTTATAAATTTAGAAATAAGGTGATATTATTGGGAACATTTAAAAAAATAACTTCTGAAAAAATAGATAAATTTTTTATAAAAATAAATGATATAATTTTCAACCAAATACCAGTACCAATATGTCTCGTTAATTCGGAATGTAAAGTTGTAACTTTTAATACTTCCTTTAAGGACTGTTTCAACCTTAAACTTGAAAATGAAAAGGGTAAATTTGTAGGTGAGGTAGATCCTAATGCTAGGTTTCCTGTTATCTTAAAAACAGGAAAAGCTGAAATTGGTATAAAACACAAATTTCAAAGTAGAGAGATAATCGTACATAGGATTCCTCTTCATTTTAATAATAAAATAATTGGTGGCATTAGTATAACTATTATAGGAGATTTAAATTATATTTATAGATTAATAACGGAAAATAATCTAATAAAAAACTTAAAATCTTATAAGGATAACCAATCTGCTATCTCTCAAGTATATAAAGCTAAATATACCTTTGAGAATATACTATCAAATTCTAATTGCTTAAATAACTGTAAAGAGCAAGCAAAGTCTTTCGCTGAAACAGACTTAACTGTCTTAATAACTGGTGAAAGCGGTGTTGGAAAAGAACTTTTTGCTCATTCTATTCATAACCACAGCAAAAGAAATAGTAATCCTTTTATAAGCATAAATTGTGGAGCAATACCAGAAAGTCTAATAGAGTCTGAACTCTTTGGACATGAGGAAGGTTCTTTTACTGGAGCTTCAAAAAATGGCAGAGTGGGGAAATTTGAATTAGCCAATACAGGTACAATTTTTTTAGATGAAATAGGAGATTTACCACTTAAGATGCAAGTAAAACTGCTTAGAATTCTACAGGAAAAAGAAATAGAGAGAGTTGGAAGTAATAAAATTATAAATTTAGATATAAGAGTAGTCGCAGCTACAAACTGCAACCTTCAAGAAAAAGTTAATGCTGGCACTTTTAGAAAAGACTTATTCTATAGACTTAATGTTTTAAACTTAGAAATACCTCCTCTGAGAGAAAGATCTTCAGACATATCTCTTTTAATTGATAGATTTATAAATAATTTTTATAAAAAATACGGCATATATGGTGAATTCACTGAAGATGTTATAAAAACATTATGTTTATACAAATGGCCTGGAAATGTAAGAGAATTAAAAAATGTTGTAGAGAGAATGCTGATTGTTTCTAAAGAACATTCAATTAAAGTGGATAGTATACCTAAAAACATATTAAATAGTAACCATGAAATAGTAGGTATTAATATGCATCAACTCATTAAAACCAAAAGCTTCAGCTCATTAAAAAACAGTGTTTTCAAAACAGAAATGGAACTTATAATAAATACTCTAATAAAAAACAACTTTAATAAATCCAAAACTGCAGAGGTCTTAGGCATACCTAGAATGACTCTATATAGAAAGTTAAAAGAAATAAATTTCAAATAGGATTACTTGGCCGAAAGTTAACCTTCGGCCTTTTAACCCTATAATTCCTTATGTGAGGTAGTCAATGCTCACCTGAACATAGGCCGCTACCCCTATTGGTAGAGCATCCTCATCTACATCAAAATAATTTGAATGGTGTGAGTAGCAGCAGCCTTTTTCATCATTTTTCCCTCCTAGAAGCATCAAAGCACCTGGCACAGCTTCAAGATATTCTGAAAAGTCTTCAGAACCCATTATTTTTTCAGTTGCTATAAAACCATCTTCTCCAACTATCTTTGCAATAGATTTTTTAGTAAACTTAGTGGCTTCATCATCATTAATAGTTACGCCGCAAATGAAATTATAATTAAACTCATAATCACACCCATAGGCAGTGCATATATTTTTTACTACTTTTTCAATCCATACTGGCATATTTTTTCTGCAGTAAGAGCTGAAAGCTCTATTCATTCCTTCTATTTTTGTAGAGCCCGGAGTTACATTAAACCTCTCTCCTCCCTGTATTGTACCTATATTTATTACTATTGGAAATCTTACATCATTTACTCTGCTGACTATAGTTTGGATGCCATTAATTACTGAAGCAGCACATACAATTGAGTCTACCCCCTGCCACGGTGCTGAACCATGGCTTGATTTTCCTTTAATTTCAAGATCCCATATGTCGCCAGAGGCCATTAAAGGACCTTCTTGAAGTATTACCTTTCCAATAGGAGTATCTGCCCAGATGTGCATGCCAAAAATGAAATCCACATCTGGATTTTTTAAGGCACCTTCTTCTATGATTTTTTTTGCACCAGCAGCGACTTCTTCAGCTGATTGAAAAATAAACTTAACTGTGCCTTTTAAACTATCTTTCATTCCAGATAAAACCTTTGCTGCTCCTAAAAGCATTGCAGTATGACAATCGTGTCCGCAGGCATGCATGAATCCTGGGTTTTCTGAAGAAAATGGCAATCCTGTCTCCTCTGTTATGGAAAGAGCATCCATATCTGCCCTTAATGCTATAACCTTTCCTTTTGTATTACCTTCTAATATTCCTACCACACCACTTTCCCCTAGGCTTTCTACTTTAATCCCTATTTTTGAAAGCTCTTCTTTCACTCTTTGTGAGGTTCTATACTCTTTAAAAGATGGCTCTGGATGTCTATGAAAATCTCTTCTAAGTTCAACCACATAATCCTGTACTTCCTTAGCTTTTTCTAATATATTAACACTCATTTTTAACACTCCTAACTTAAATTATAGTAACTTCAAGAATATGCTTGCTATTATAACAGATGCTATTGATACAGTTGCAAATCCCCCTACCAACATTCTCGGAAGAAGAATATCCACCAAATAAAGTCTTTCTTCTTCAGTGTTACTTACAGACTTACAAACCTCATGAGTTATAATATAATCTGCAGGGAATCCAAAAAGAGAGGTAAGTGCACAGGCAAAGCCCATCTCTTTTGTAAATCCCAAGAATTTACCAACTATCATAGACATTATAAACATACCAAAAATGCCTAAGATTATTAAACTAATAATAGGAATTAATATTTTTGCTAATTGACTTGGTCCCACACCAGAAAGTCCTGAGAAAACGTATGCTAAAAGACCGGAGATAAGCCAATTAAATGCTCCCGCTTTAACAAGCGCAGTTTCTTCAAGAAATCCAATTTCACAAAATATCACACCAAAAACTAAGCATATAATGTACTGGTTAACAGCGCCTCCTGTAAGGTTTGATACAAAGCTTGCCAAAATACCTACAATCATGACTTTAAATAATATTATTGCTGGAGACTGATATTCTTCTGGTAAAGGTGGAATCAATTTTTTCTTTATATTTTCTGCATTCTCAGTTTCTAAAGCTTGACTACTTTTCAATTCCTTTTCATCTGGCCCATTCTTTCTAAAGTTATCTAACACTCTTCTACCTTCTCTTTTTAGACACCAGGAAGTAAGTGGGTAACCAAAAAAACTGTGAGTTATAAACATTGCAATTGGAAGAGCTACTAATGCAGTAATTCCTTTAGCTTTTAAACCCTCTGACATTAATAAAGCTGCTACAATTCCTCCAGTTAATGGCGGCGTTGCTGCTACTACCGTATGCCAGTCAAAAAATATTCTTCCTACAGTCATGGTCATAAAAACTGTACCGCATATACCAAGTACTGCAACGGCTACTGCTTTCCACTGTTCTATAAGCTTTTTGAGACTCATCAATGTTCCAAGATGAACAAGAAGTAAACTCATACAAACCTGCACAAAGTTTGCTCCAAAGGATGCTTGAGCAACAACATCTTTAGGTACAAAGGTCCAAAAACCTAATAAGAACAACACTGCAGAAACAAAAACCGATGGTACATAAGCTTTTGTTTTAATAGAAATAATCTCCCCTATTAGCAAAAAACCCATTACTATAAGGAAACATTGAATAGCATTAAATTTCATAAGTAATACCCCCTTTTATAAAGTTGAAACTTTTCAATGGTAAATAAGAGCAACTATTATGCCAATCTTATAATCAATGTAAAATTACCAATAAAATAAGCAGATGAACTTTTAAATTCATCTGCTCATGTAAAGTTTAGTATAAAGTTTATTCATAAAAATTGTATAATTTTGTTACAGTTTTAAAGCTCTACTTTGTAACAATATGTTACTAAATTATAGAGTTACAACTCCGAAGGTTAACCTACAGAACTGGATATATTTATAGTCCTTTGTTCCGCAAGTACTTATGACAACTGAATTAATTTAAAAAATAGATATATCTTATAACTAAAGTTTTTGTGAGATTTTATTTAACTCCTCTGTTAGACTGCTGATTTCCTCAATACTTGCAGTAATTTCTTCCGTCGCAGCAGATTGCTCTTCACTTGCCTGAAGGGTAATTTCACTTATTTGGCTAGTATCATCTACTTTATTTTTTATGTTTTCTGTTAAATTTTTAATCTTAGGCACAGAACTTTTTATTTGACTTGACAGCTTCCTTATTTCATTTGCAACTACTGAGAATCCCCTACCTGAATCTCCAGCCCTAGCAGCTTCAATAGCAGCATTTAAGCCTAACATATTGGTTTTTTCAGCAATTTCTCTAATAAATGTTAAGACCGTATTTATCTCATCAGAAAACTTATTTACTTCTTTTAAAGCAGTGTTAAGTTCTCGCTCATTACTGTGAATTTGAGCTGCAGAAGAGGCTAACTCTTCGATCGCTGCAGACACCCCTCCTAAACTATCGTCTACGTTATTTGACATTTCTCTCAATTGAAAAGCAACACCCTTTGGTATAACCATCCCAAAAGTTCCAACAACCACATCTGCATTGTCTTCATCAAACATCGGATGGTTCAAAATTAATACTGGCACTCCATATCGACTTGCATCAACTTCTTCAACTGAAATATTCTTATTTTTTATAGTTTTTACTGCAATATCACTTTCTTTTAGCCCATATCCAACTGTAATATTTGGAATATCAAACTTCTCTGAAGCTTGTCTGTTTATTATTTTATGTAAATCGGTAACATATAATAAAACACCCTCTGGAAACATTCCAGAAAGAATAGGTGCGAACTCATCAAATGCAGAGGCAACTGGATGCAGCCTTGGATATACTATTGTGACAGCACCGGTAACTACCCCTGCTTCGTCTACTACAGGCATAGAAGTAGCAATTATACGTGTACCATATACTGATCTTGGAATTTTCATTGTTAATATTTTTTCTTCATTAATAGCCTTTAATGTACAACTTTGAGCATTAAGTTTTTGTCCAACTTCAAGTGCCTTAATCCTAAAATTATGGGAAGCTAAACTCCAAACAATTGTATCTCCTTCTGCCAAGAAATATATAGCACCTCCTGAGATTTGATCAATCTGCATTTCGGCAATCATTTTAAATGTTTTTACTTCTGTTTTCGTCATCATATTATATAATCAGCTCCTCAAGTCTATTTTTTCCGCATAACTTTTGGTTTTATTATTTTTACATTCTTATATTTCGACTTATTCTTTTATTTTAAATTATAAATTGCAAAATTTTTCAATTCAATAAATAAGTGTTAAACGGCAATAAAGTGTCATTGACTTTTTGCAAGTCAATTGGTCAAATTACATTTAGTTGATATATATATAACTTTCCTTTATAATTAAAAAAAAACGTTTTTCTCTTACAAAATAATTCGTAAAGGTGATTTTATGCAAAATAGTTGGGATTTTAGTATGTGTATCTCTACATTACTTAGTATTTTGGATATTAGTAGTAATAAATTAGCTAAAGCTATTAATGTAGACCCTTCTTTAATAAGTAGATGGAAGACAGGTAAAAGAAAAGTATCCCATGAATCTAATCATTTGAAGGCGATTGCAGATTGCTTTTCCAGTAAAATTCTCAATGACTATCAAAAAACAAGTATTATAGATATTGCAAGTAAGTTTAATTTACCAATTAGTATAGAATACTCTAACAATATGAAAGAATACATATACATTCTTCTGATTTCGTCCCTACAAAGTTCAAAGAATGTACAAGTTAAAAATAACAATATAAGAACTTCTAATATCAATCACATGATAAATCCAAACTTCGGTGTAAATACTAGCCATAATGAAAATATTTGTTATCCAAGCCATATGATAGATAACAAATCTGCATATTTACAACCAAAGGCTTTTACTGAGACTGGATATATTAGCAATTTTGAAATGATAATAGGTCACGGTAATGTAATGAATGCTGGAATAAACCTTTTAAAATCTCTTCCTAAGAAACCTGATTACATAAAGGAATCTATTTTAATAACATTTCTAACTGAATTAGACTCATTTTCTAACTTTGAAAGTACACATCTTGAATGGCATAATGCTCTATTAGAGGCACAAGCAAAGGGTTGGTCTATTAATAAACTTATGAACATAAATGAAAATATAAATAGAAATATGAAAATAATAAATGAATTTCTAGTAAACATAATGTCTAAAAAATATCATCCCTATTATTTAAATAAATATGACTCTATAATAAAGCTTAGAGAATTTATTATGATTCCTTCAATTGGTATCTTAGTATGTCTGTGCAGTGGTAATGCCGATAGAATTGATTGTGCTTTTCTTATTAGAGATGAACAAGCATCAAGAGCTTTAAAAGGTGCCCTTGATCTTTGTATTAATTACACCAAACCTTTGATAACTAATAGATATACTGAACAAAATATAGGCTTATTAACTGAAATTGCAAATTGCGAGGAGTTAAGTGGTGACAGATTCACCTTTAATTTCTGCTTAAATTATATAATAATTCCATTAGAACTTATAGAAAAGTTTTCATTCTCAACTAAAGAAAAAATGTCCGATAATAATATTTTTAAAAGAGATTACCAATATAAAAGAATGAAAAAAGCTTTCGAAAAGCAAATTAAAAATTACAAGTTTCTTGACATATATTCAAAAAGTTCTATTGAAAATCTTGTTAAAATCAGCAAAAGTCCTTTAACTCAAATTGAGCCTTCTGATATACTTAAACTTTTTGAAAATATTATATATATGTTAAAAAAATATGATAACTACAACATTGGATTATTAAATAGTTCTAACCTAAGAACCTTAAGTAATTTTTCATGTATGATAAAGGATTCAAATGTTATACTTACTAATTATTCTGATAGAAGCAAAAAGACTATCAATAAATCCTGCGTATCAATTTCTGAGCCTAATATAGTAAACACTTTTAAAAACTATTTTGAAGACTTATGGGATCAAATTGCTCCAATAAATAAAGAAAAAGAGTCCGTCATTTCATGGTTTGAGTCTCAAATGAAAGGACTAAATAATTTATAAAAATAAGGTCCTATGAAAATTTCCAAATTAATCAGTAGTATAATTTAACTATTAAAGTTTAACGGGGGAAAAATAATATGAAAACAAATATCTATAAAAGCTTGCTGGAGGAAATTAATGCTGGGAAAAGAGCAGTTGTAGTTACGATCTTAGATAACAGTCACAATGATATAAACTCTTCTCAAAACAAAATTCTTTTTACACAAGAAAGTTTACTTGAATATAGTAAAACATCTAATTTTGATGAAATAATCTATGAAAAAGCTAAATATGCCTTAGAAACTGGTAATCTTCAATTTATTAAAGTTTCTGAGGAAAAAACATATTTAATTGAACCCTATTTTCCTGAACCTAATTTGATAATTTTAGGCGGTGGGCATATCGCTAAGCCTCTAGTTGAATTCGGTGCTAAAGCAGGATTTTCAGTTACTGTTATTGATGACAGACCATCCTTTGCAAATAAACAGAGGTTTCCTCATGCTGAAAATGTAATTTGTGAAAGCTTTGAAAAGTGCTTTGATCTCATTAACTTAAATGAGTCTTCCTTTGTTGTTATTGTAACTAGAGGCCATAGACATGACATGGATTGTCTTAGACAAACCTTGAAGTACAATACTTCCTATGTTGGAATGATTGGTTCAAAGCGCCGTGTTAGAGGTGTTATGGAACAATTGCTAATTGAAGGCTATTCTGAGGAAAAACTAAATAAAGTTAATGCCCCTATAGGTCTTGATATAGGCGCAGTTACGCCTGAGGAAATAGCCTTTTCCATTATATCTCAAGTTATTCAATATAGAAGACTTGTTGACAGAAGCACAGGACTTATGAAAACCTCGAAAACCAATTGGCCTGAGTTTGACAGAGATGTATTAACAAAACTCAGCAAAGAAGAAAATACATCAAAAGCAGTGATCACAATTGTTTCTACTAAGGGCTCTGTACCAAGAAAAGAAGGAGCAAAAATGCTTATAGGTTCTCAGGGTGAAATTTTAGGGAGCATTGGTGGTGGCTGCAGCGAAGGTGAAGTAATAAATACTGCTCGTTATATGCTTAGAAACAACATTGCATATCAAACTGAAAAAATAGATATGACAGGGGATGTTGCAGAAGAAGCAGGCATGGTATGCGGCGGAATCATGAATGTGGTTATAGAGCGTTTTGATTTTTAAAACACTAGAATTATTTAATATTAAAAAAATAAAAAGCTAACCCTTATGTTTTAAAACATAGGGGTTAGTATTCAATCTGAACTCATCATATTAACTTAATTATGAGTTTTTATTTATTAGTTTTATTCTGTCTCTGCCCAGTTCGCTGGATAAGTTACATACATAAACCTAGCATAATTTGGAACTGTAAAATGAATTGATGAATTTTTAGGAATGAAAATTATATCCCCTTTGTTTCCCACAACTTTTCTTCCATCTATGTCTATTTCTAATGTTCCGTCTATTATATAATCTACTTCGTCATATTTTAGGGTCCATGCAAAGCTTGTTTCTTCCATCTCCATTATTCCACAGCCAAGTCTTGGACTTTCTTCAAGTGTTAAAACATCTTTTAATAAAACTTTGTCTCCTTCTTTCCCTGTATCAAACTTTTCTGGTTTTACAGTACTTGTTTTAATAGACATAATCCCACTAGGATCTCTATGTTTTTCAAACTCTGGAGTAGTTTGTCCTAACTTTTCATTTATAATTTTTCTTATTATTTCTTCAATTACTTGTGCATTTATATTTTCCATTATTATCTCTCCTTCTTATATAATCTTCAATTTTTATATATAATTAGTTTTATATTAAGTTTAAGCGTTACTTTCAGCAGATAAATTGTCTAATTTAGCTGTTGCTGCTTTAGGTGCAATAAGACAAGCTACTACTATTGCTGTAGCTCCTCCAACTAATTTACCAACTATCATTGCTGTTATCATGTCTCTGTTAACCCCTGCTGCAAAGCCTAAGTGATCTCCAAATACAAAGGCAGCACTTACTGCAAAAGCAACGTTTATGATTTTTCCTCTTTCATCCATATCTTTCATCATTCCAAACATCGGAATATTATTAGCAAGTGTAGCTATCATACCTGCTGCCGCTACTTCCCCCATACCTAGCAATGAACCAAGCTTCATTAATGGTTTTGAGAATACTTTTGTTATAAAGTGAACTAGTGGATATGCTCCTGCAAGAACTATTGTTATATCTCCAACAATTTTGATTCCTGTGCTAATTGGAGCCATTCCTGGGATAACAACTATTCCAGTAAGTGTTTCAATAATTATTGCTGCAAGTCCAACTGTTATAATAGCGGTAACAAATTTTCCGAAATAGGTAAATCCCTTTATCATTTTTTCTTGTGCAAATTTCAATCCTAGTGCTATTAATATTGCGAATATAATAATTGGAGTTAGGTTTTTTAATATAACTATTGGTGATAATCCTGCTACCAATCCACCTACAAAGCATCCTATTGGGATTGTAATCATTCCAGCTAAAACTCCCTTAGCTAAATATTTCTGATCTTTTTTTTCTATTATTCCAAGAGCTACTGGAATGGTAAATACTATTGTAGGTCCCATCATTCCACCTAATATTAACCCTGCAAAAGGAGCTATACTTGGGTCTACTGCAAGTTGCTGCGCTAACTGGTATCCGCCCATATCACATGCAAGCAATGTAGTTGCAAACATTGATGGATCTGCACCTAGTGCTGTGTATACTGGAACTACTATTGGTTTTAAAACATTAGCTAAAACTGGTGAAAGTGATATAATTCCGACCATGGCAAGAGTTAAGGATCCCATAGCCATAACTCCTTCTTCAAACTTTTCACCGTATCCAAATTTGTTTCCCAGAATCTTATCTATTACACCTATTACCATGAATATTACCATGATATATATTATAATTTCATTTATACTCATATGGTCTATCCTCTTTTCATATTAAATTTTTTACAATATCTATATTAGGCATCTTTAACTTATTATTTTCTTTCATATGCCTTAGGAGATGGAATTATAGTTTAATCTTGTAGTTCTAGTGAATCAACAATACCAACAATAGTTGCATCTACTGGTGCTTTTCTGTCCCCTAAAGTTACTCTAGCAGAACTTCCAGATGCAATTAGCACTTGATCGCTAATTCCTGCTCCAACACTATCTACTGCAACTATCATTTTATCAGTTTTTTCCCCTTTATAGTCTAATACCCTAACTACTAAAAACTTAAACCCACTAAGATTTTCATCTTTCCTTGTAGCCCATAAGTTACCTATCACTTCTCCAACTATCATTATTCTATCCTTCCTTCTCCTATATTTCTTATCCTTTGTTTATTTTAAGTCTATTAACTCTGGCAAAGTCCGCAGCTAACGGAGTAATTATAGATTTTTTAGAAACTAGCACTTCTTTAATTCCCTGGTTAAAGATAGTTCTTAATTCAACTTCAGATACTAGTTTTTTGTTGGTTAAATCTATATAAGTTTCTTTATTCTCTTTAACCTCTGTTGTCTCAATATTATTTTTTACTGAAGTTTTGCAGGTAGGTTCCTCTAAATAAATAGGTTTATTATTAAGAGATTCTATTAGTTCTTTTAGTCCAACAAACTCTATACCATAGGACATTAGTTTATCTTCATATTCCTTAAACATATTAAAGAATAATCTATTAGAGGTTCCTTCAAACTTTCTATACTCTACACCTTTTTTCATTAAATATAACTTATTTCCATTAAATATAGCTTGAATAGCTACTTTTTCTTTAATTGAACCTTCTATGCCATGAGCTAAATTTGCAAGCTCACCATTTTTTATATTTTGGAGAATTATACCTTCATAGGAACTTAAATCTCCCATATTATCTATGCAATCTACTATATAATTGTTTTTTTCTAGTGATAGAGTTAACTCACTGCATAAAGTTTCTTTAGGTTCTAATACCAAAACTCTTTTTTTAGCAGCCATGTTTTTATCCATCAACATAGTTTTTAGTTTATTTATAACTTCTTTTGTTATAATCTCAACTAATTGTTCATTGTTCATACTACCTTCCCCTTTTACTTACGCAATTAATTTTTACAGCAATTAATTGCTATTCCTACTGGAGTAACTAAAAATGGATTAGCAGGCTTAATTGTATCTATACCTGTTTCTTTCTTTATTATTTGTTCAATATTTTTTAGACAACAAGTTCCTCCAACTAAGTAAATTTTATCTACATTAAATCCTTTTACATGGGATTTTATAATAGATGCAATCTTTTGCACTACAGGAGTTACCATAGGAAAAACTTCATTATAATATTTAGGATCTTTTTTACGCTTCTCTCCCTCTTCAAAAGGTATTCCATAGGCACCTGCAACTACAAGAGATAACTGGGTTCCTCCTGTAGCTTCATCCGCAGTATATACAACTTCACCATCTTTAATTATAGAAAGGCCTGTGGTTCCTCCACCTACATCTACTACAACACCATTTTCAATTCCAAGCACTGCATTTGCTGCAGTAGGTTCATCTAAGACTGCTACTACTTCCATGCCGGCTCCCTCTACTACATAGTTATGAGTCTTTACATCCCTTTCATCTGTACCAGGTGGAATAGCTATAGCTGCTTTAGTAAGTTCAACTCCTAGTTTTCTTTCAATATTCGCCTTAAGCTTTCTAACAATGTTTGTAGCTCCTATATAATCAACTACCAGTCCATCCCTTACAACTTGAGCAAACTCCATTTCGCAGGCTATTGGTTTTTTATCTTTATCCAAAACAACAACTACTATATAAGCAGTACCAAGATCTACACCTACAAACAAATCTGAGTTTCTATTAACTTTTACAGGATTATTTATAGTTTTTTCCACCGCTAGTATAAGCTCATCTACTTTATTGAAATTTTTCATAGCCTTGTCCTTTCTATTTAATTATGGTAGCCTTCATCCCTTTAACAAATCCGCAAGCATTTGCTTCATCATAATCTAAATGCACTACTGTTTCAAACTTGTCGCTGACCCTTACCGCTACATTAGTAAAAATTACTCCTCTTTCTCCAATAACTTTTACACTAACTTCTTCATTGTTTGAAACTCCATATTTTTTAGCATCTTCAGGAGTTATATGTATATGTCTTTTAGCAACTATTACTCCCTTATCAAGCTTTATGACTGCATTTTGAGTAGCTATAATTACGGACCCACTATTTTCAATATCGCCGGACATTTTAACTGGTGCTTTTATTCCTATTGATACAGCATCAGTTTTTGATAGTTCTATTTGAGTTTCTTCTCTTTCTGGTCCTAAAACTGAAATATTTTGTATAGTTCCCTTAGGTCCTATAATCATAACCTTTTCATCACATAGATATTGTCCTGGTTGGGATAATTCTCTTTTTTTAGTTAACTTATATCCCTTTCCAAATAATATCTCTACAGACTCCTTTGAAAGATGAACATGACGTCCTGAAGCTTCAACTAATATACCTTCCTCTTCACTTTGTAATCTTTTTACTACTTCATTTACTATATAATTAAGACTTTCTTCCATTGTATTCACTAAATTTCACCTCTTACTTGTACTTACCAGCCATATACTTACACATCATTATATAAAAACAACTACTTAATCTGTTCAATGCCAAAGCTATATCTTCTCTAGTTGACTCATTTTCTTCATTTTTAAAAGCTTGATATGCAGAAATTTCTACTTCTCTACTTACAGCTCTTAAAGCATTAAGCCAAATAACTATTGGTCCCATATCAATACTTGGGTAAAATATATGCTCTGTATTTAGATGCTTTTTAGGGTTATGTGAGTAGGCTCTTAATTCATCACTGCTTAATCCAATTAAAGTATCTAAATTAAATTCTTTTTCTAGGACTTCTGCTTCTAGTATCTTTCTTACATAACCTAGCACTTCTTCAAGTTCCTTTAATACCTTAATTTCATTGATATTTTTACACTGAACTTGAACTTCTAATATTTTACTTTGAAGACTATCTATTTTACCTCTAAATATAATCCTTTTATGGTCTTTAGCTACTAGCTTATTATCTTTAAGCTGTGTCATATGCTCCGGCTTCTTTTCAAAAACTCCACCATTCACATGTATATATTTAGGTGTAAAAGCCTTAACTTCACTTTGAATATTCTGATTATTTACTTCTTTAGATTTTTCATCTTTGTAAACTAACTTAATGTTTTTATCTTGTAAATATTGCCTTGCTGATGGAGTAACAATTACCCCTTTTTCTACTTCATACTCAGTTACACTTGTATTTCTCAGTTTATTTCTTAATGTGCTTTCCGTTAAAACACTCACACTCTCACATCCTTTAAAGATGTATTTGATATAATTGAACTTGTAGTGCAAAATGAGAATATTAAATTGCACTACAAGTCTTTAACAATTCTAAATTTTTATTGATTATAAATCAGTTTTAGGAAGTATAACTTCAACTTCACCGTGTGGTCTTGGAATAACATGTACAGATATTAATTCTCCAACTCTTTCAGCAGCAGCAGCTCCTGCATCTGTAGCAGCTTTAACAGCACCAACATCTCCTCTTACCATTACAGTAACTAATCCACCACCAACTTGCTCTTTTCCTATTAATGTTACATTTGCAGCTTTAACCATTGCGTCTGCTGCTTCAATTGCTCCTACTAATCCTTTAGTTTCGATCATTCCTAATGCATTTAAATTTGCCATTTTATTATCCTCCTCAAATTTACACTATAATTATTTTTTATATTTGTTTTATTTATTAATTAATGCTAATTTTTCAACTACTTTGCTAATGATAAACTCTAGATACTCTTCAGGAATTTGAGCTGTAGGTTGTACAACTTCACTTCCCTTTAGTTCTTCAAGCTCTTTAACACCATAAGCTACTCTTTTTATATTTAATAAATTCATAGGTCCTATATTATCTGAAGTTGAACTTCCTCCTACTGCACCACAGCCTAATGTAAGTGCTGGCACAAGATTAGTTGAGGCACCAATTCCGCCTAATGCTCCTGGTGTATTAACTAACAATCTTGAAACTGGAATTCTAAGTCCAAACTCTCTAACTATATTCTCATCTTCGCTATGAATTACTAATGTATGACCTTTTCCTTCATTCATCAATATTTCTGTGCAAAGCTTAATTCCATCCTCTACACTCTCTACAGTATAGAATGCCAATATTGGAGTAAGTTTTTCTCTAGAATATGGGTTGTTTTTGCCAACTGTAGTTTGCTCTGATATTAAAACCCTAGCTCCCTTTGGAACATTTAATTTAGCCATTGAAGCTAATGTTTCAACACTTTTACCAACTATTTGTGGGTTCATTGTTCCATTAGCTCTTAAAATAAAGTTTCCTAGCTTTTGCGATTCTTCTTCATTTAAGAAGTATGCTCCTTGCTTTTTAAGTTCATTTATAACAATTTTTTTCATTGAGCTTTCAACTACTATTGATTGCTCTGAAGCACAAATTACTCCATTATCAAAGGTTTTACTGTCTAAAATTCTCTTAACTGCTAAGGAAACATTTGCGGACTTGTCTATAAATGCAGGTCCATTTCCTGGTCCTACTCCTATAGCTGGAGTCCCTGAGCTGTAAGCAGCTTTAACCATAGCTTCTCCACCAGTTGCAAGAATTAATGCTGTATCTTTATGCTTCATTAATATATTAGTAGCATCTAGAGATGGTATAGTTATACATCCTATTAGTCCCTCTGGTGCTCCTGCATTAACTGCTGCCTCTTTTAATATATTGGCAGTTTCAATGATACAGTTTTTTGCATTTGGGTGAGGTGAAACTACTATTCCATTTCCTGATTTTAGAGAAATTAAAGTCTTATATATAGTAGTTGATGTTGGGTTAGTTGAAGGAATTAATGCTGCAACCACTCCCACAGGAACGGCTACTTCAAAGTATTTACCAACCTTTTCTTCTCTAATTATTCCTACAGTTTTCATATTCTTTATTTTTTCATAGACTACTTTACTAGCAAAAGTATTTTTAACTATTTTATCTTCCCATTTTCCAAAGCCTGTTTCTTCAAAAGCCATCTTAGCAAGTCTACTTGCTTCCTTCTCAACAGCTTCAGCAACAGCTTTAACAATTACATCAACTTTCTCTTGTGAAAAAGTTTTATATATTTCTTGGGCTTTTTTAGCACTCATAATAAGGTTTCTAGTTTCTTGTATTGACATTAAATCTTTATCTAAACTTGTCACTTATCTTGCCTCCTATTGTTCTTAAGTATTTCTTCAATAAGTTGCTCTTTCTTAGAAAACTTAATTTGTTTTTTAGTTAAAGGTATATTTTGAAGTCCTCTTGCTATAGTTCTAAGTTCGGTTACTTTCATACCTTCAAGCTCTTCACGTGTTGTATAGATTTTAGCATTCTCTTTAATCTTTTCATCCGTTACTTCTTCACTATTTTTTTCTTCTTCAAATTCTTCTTTTATTGTTTCATCATTACTATTTAGTAATTCTGTTTTATCTTTAAATTCTTCACTTAAATCTATTTCAGTTGAATTTACTTCAGTTTCACTTATCTTATCTTCTTCTCTTTCAGCTAAGTTTACTTCAGTTTCATTCATACTATCTTCTTCTATTTCAGTTAAGTCTATTTCAGCTCTCTCTAGCTCATCTAAATCTATTTCAGTTAAGCCTACCCCAGTTTCATTTACCTCATCTTCTTTAACTAGGTCAGGACTTTTTACATCTTGAAGTATGTCCCGTACTTCGTCATAAGCCCTAGCTATAACATGAGTACTGCGAAGTACTCCTAGTCTTTCTACTGCTATGGCAGCAGCTTCAACTGATGCCTTAACAGAAGCTACTTCACCAGTAATTATTATGGTGACAATACCGCCTTTAACAAATTCACAGCTTACCAGTTCAACATTTGCAGCTTTTGCGGCTACATCAAGAGCTTCAACAGCTCCGATAAAACCATAAGTTTCAATTAATCCTAGTGTGGATTGCTTCATATATATTACCTAGTATTAATAATCAGTAGGGTTTTCTGCTACAAACTTAACTGCCGCTGCAAAGGCATCACATGCTGCTTTACATGCTGATTGGCTTCCTGTTAATAATCCTCCACCAAAGTTTGTTTCTGATGGTGGTCCAAAGAAAGCTTTAAGTTCAACAGCTGCAGCTTTCATTGCTGCATCTAATCCATATATAGCTTCCATTGGTGGCGCTATTAAGTATGCTAAAGCTTCTCCTTCTTCAATTCCAGCTGTTTTAGAAAGGTATGATCCAGTTCTTGATATACACTGTGCATAGTAAGCTATACTATCGTCGTCATTTGCACTATAGAAAGTAGCAACTCCACTTTCTATAAAATCTACTGCTGCATTTAATCCACTTCTAACTTCTGCTGGACTTGGACCTGCAATTATTCCAATAACTTCTCCAGCAAGTTTGGTGTTTGCATTTGCTGCTCCACCATATAATGATCTTCCATACACTACTTCAACATCTGCTTCTTTTGTAGCCTCATCTAAAGCTGTGTATGTTACATCATCACAGTCTGCAGTAATGATACCTATACTTTTGTGTTCTGGCTTTAACTCTAATTGCTTTACCATATCAGCATTAACATTAGGAATTATTTTAACACTTAATACCGTTGGACGAAGTTGATCGTTTTTCATTTGCTTATTCCCCCTAAATTATAGTTTTAAATCTAATCCACTTGCTTTTTTCTCAAGCATTAATTTAATGATATCTGCAATGTATGCACCTGCTTCAACAGAAGGTGTACCACCTTTATGAATATTTGATACAACAGTTCTTCTTGATTCAGGCATTCCAACTGTTCCCTTATATGTTATATAAGCGCTCATACTTTCTGCTGTAACAAGACCTGGTCTTTCTCCTATTAATACACAGGTTACATCAGAACCTAGTTCCTCAGAAATAACATCCATAGCTCCAACTCTTCCAAATTTTACGTAGAATGGTGTTCCAGCTGTTATTCCATATCCTTCTAAACCTTGCATTAAAGCTGGTAGAATATCTTTTACATTAGCTTCTATAGCTTTTGAACTTAATCCATCTGATACATATACTTGAACTTGTGGATTTTTCTTAAAAGAGCTTAATTTAGCTAATTCTTCTTTAGATATTTGTCTTCCAAGGTCTGGTCTTGTGATAAACTCATCTTTAGAAGTACAATTAGTTTGAACTGTTGCTAAGTTCATTTCTTTTAATATATTTTCATTAACATCTGTAAAAACTGAATCTTGAGCTGATGCATGGTCTGCTCTAAATCTAAGCATTGTCTCAGTTTTGTATCTTGCTCCAGTTCTACCAATGCCAATTCTTGCTGGAGTATGTTTTTTCATTTTTAAATATCCTTCTCTGTCAGTTGGATCATCAACTAAAAGAGTAGTTTTTATATCAATCTCAGTTATATCTGGAATCATTCCATTTGTATCAACTGTAGTATTTTTTTCTATATTATTTTCTGAAGCAGTAGTTACTTCTTGTTTTGTTGTCATTTCTACTAAAACTTGTTCTACTAGTTTCTTTAAATCATTTTCTGAAAACATTCTTCTACCCCCTCTTATTTCTTAAGAAATACAGATCCATCGCCTGCTTTTCCTGTTAATCTTCCATTTTCCATGAAGCCCCACTTCTCAAGCCATGCTTCAAACTCAGCTATTGGTCTCTTGCCTAAAAGTTCTCTTAATGCAGCAGTTTCGTGGAAACCCGTACATTGATAGTTAAGCATTATGTCATCACCATGAGGAATTCCCATAAAATAAGTACATCCTGCAGTACCAAGTAATATTGCTAAGTTTTCTATATCATTTTGATCTGCCTTCATATGATTTGTATAACAAGCATCACAGCCCATTGGAAGTCCTGTTAATTTACCCATGAAGTGATCTTCAAGGCCTGCTCTAATAACCTGTTTGTTATCATATAAATACTCTGGTCCTATAAATCCAACAACGGTATTTACTATAAATGGTTGATACTTCTTAGCAAAACCATAGCATCTTGCTTCCATAGTAACCTGGTCAGCACCATGATGTGCATCTGAAGATAACTCTGATCCTTGTCCTGTTTCAAAGTACATAACATTTGGACCTGCTGCTGTACCTTGAGTTAATGCAAGCTGTCTTGCTTCTTCAATTAAATCTCCAGTGATTCCGAAAGCTGCATTTCCTTTTTCAGAACCTGCTATACTTTGGAATATTAAGTCTGTAGGTGCACCTTGTTTTATTGCTTCCATTTGTGTAGTTACATGAGCAAGCACACAATTTTGAGTTGGTATTTCATATTTTTGTTTTATTTCTTCAAATTTCTTTAAAACTTTTGATACACTTCCTACAGTGTCATCAACTGGATTTAATCCTATAACAGCATCACCTATACCATAAGTTAAACCTTCTAATAATGACGCTAAAATTCCATCTACATCATCTGTTGGGTGATTTGGTTGCAATCTTGCAGATAACCTTCCTACTTCTCCAATAGTTGTGTTAGCATGAGCTGTAACTTTAATTTTGCTAGCTCCATAAACTAAGTCTAGGTTAGACATTAATTTAGCAACTCCAGCGATAACTTCACTTGTTAATCCTCTGCTTATTCTTCTTATATCTGCGCCTGTAGTTTTTTCATTTAAGATCCACTCTCTAAGTTCGGAGATTGTCCAGTTTTTTATTTCACCATAGATTTTTTCATTTACAGCATCCTGAATTATTCTTGTAACTTCATCCATTTCATATGGAACTACTGGATTGTTTCTTAAATCTGCAACAGTTAAATTGCTTAGTACAACTTTAGCAGCAACCCTTTCTTGAGCATTTTCAGCCCCAATTCCAGCTAAATTATCCCCTGACTTTTCTTCATTAGCCTTTGCTAATACTTCTTTAACATCTTTAAATTGATATACTTTGCCAAATAATTTTGTTTTTAGTATCACGCTATTCACTCCTTTATTAAAATTAAGAATTAAATACTAGTGTTTTTATTACTACTGGAACAACTTTTCCATTAACTAATGGTTTCCCAATATCAATGTAATCACCATTTTCAACTTTTATACTGTCGATGCAAACTACAGTGCTGCTCTTATTTAACTGACGATATATGGTTTGTCCTAGAACTTTCGCTATATCGTTTTCAACAATAATAAAAATTGGGTATCCCTTTTTTAAGAGTTCAGTCATTCCATTTATTAAAGCTCTTGCGAGCATTTGAATATCCTCAAAGCTTGGACTTTTAAAGGCCTTTATTGCCACAGCCACTTGCTGACTTTCATTCTCCAAGTTAAACCATTTAAGCTTTTCTCTTATACTTCTTTCTATTGAATCAAATCCCCCAGCTTCATCTTCAGCGGCTAACTTTAATATAGGTAAATTTTTTATTGGGAATACATCATCTGTATAGGTTATAGTGCTGCCGCTTATATCCGTAGTATGAGAGCCAGCCCCAACTACTGTAGCTCTAATAGTTTCTATAGCAGATTTGACCTTTAATTTTTTAACCAAATCTGATTTAGCTATTTCTTCTCCTAAAATTACTCCTATGTCTCCATATTTGAAGGGATCTGAGTAATCTTCATTGTATACATAGTCAGCTACCCCACCAGAAAAAGTAATGTATTCTATGTTATATCCATCTTTAATGCCTTTATTGGTTAATAGCTCTTCATATATTGGAGTTCTTGCTTTTATTGAAACAGATTCTTCTAAAATTTTGGTCATTGCCCCAGCAATTTCCCTTATTTTATCTATATCAGCAGTATCACCAACTTCAATTTTGACACCTATACTTTCTGCTAATTTTTTTATTTTAGGATATATATAGTAAATTTTCTTAGTATCTTTATCAATCTTTATAAGCCTTCCACCTATATCTAAACATCCTGTATCTACAAGCTCCCCATTTTTGAATAATGCTAGGTTAGATGTTCCACCACCTATATCAATATTTACAACATAAGCATTTTTTTCATCAGAAACTCTGTCTGCTCCTGCTCCTCTACCTGCAATGATAGATTCAAGATCAGGTCCTGCTGTTGCTACAACAAAATCTCCTGCAAAGCCGCTAAGGTTTTGTAATACCTCATTTGCATTTTCTTTTCTAGCAGTTTCTCCAGTTATAATAACCGCTCCTGTTTTTACATCATTAGGAGTAACACCGGCCCTTTTATATTCTATTTCTATAATCTCTTTAACTTTATTTCCATCAATTTTGGTTTGTGTGGTAAGAGGAGTAAAGTGAATGCTGCTTCTATAAATAAGCTCTTTATCTACAATCTTAATTCTAGGTATAGTAAAACTACTTGCTGTATTTTCAATTGTTATGTTACTAAATACCAACTGTGTAGTTGATGTCCCAATATCTATTCCTACACTCAATATTTTTTCTCGCATTTTCTCACCTCTTTTCATATGCCAAACATAAAAGCCCAGATTATATATTTTTAAATAGCTATTCATAACTACTTAAAAATACATACTCTGGGCTCCATTGCCACTGCTAAGCACAACTTTGTACTTATTATTTAATTTTAAAATCAAATACCACTTTTGTACCTTGACTATTTGAATATATATTTAGATTACCATCTAATTTATCCTTAACTAAACTTCTTACTATCATCAATCCTAAACTATTTGTTAAAATCTTATCAGTATCAAATCCAATCCCATTATCAATAACTGATATAGTAGGATATATGTTTCTTTGTTCTACATTGATTGTGATTTCTCCTTCCCTCCTACCTTTAAAAGCATGCTTAAGAGAGTTCTGAAGGAGTTCATTTACTACTAGTGCCGTTGATGTAGCTTTATCTGAGCTTACTGTGAAATCATCACCAGTAATATTAATTTTCAAATTGACATCATCGTTTTTTTCAAAGCTTACTATACTGGATTTTATTTTATTAATTACTTCTTTTATATTAACCTCATCAATTCCTTGTTTTGCTAGAATCTCATGAGTTGCTGCAATGCTAAGTACTCTATTGATACTTTCATTCATTGCATTTAGAAATTCTTCATTTTTAATTCTTCTAGATTGAAGTCTCAAAAGACTCGCGATGGTTTGAAGATTATTCTTAACTCTATGATGAATTTCTTTTATAACTACAGACTTTAATATTAATTCCTTTTCCTTTTGCTTCATATCAGTAATATCTCTAATTAGTACAACCAAATTTAAAGCTTTATTGCTTTGAACTATATATTTTACTTGTAGGCACATTTCTCCCACTTCAAGTTCATATACATCAATGCAACTATTTAAAAGAATATCCTTAAAATAAATTTTATCTAAGGATAAATTAGAAAAGTTCATACCTAGTATATCTTCTCTGTATCCAAGTTTACTATAAAGTAAGTCTGCTCCTGGATTTTTAAATTTTAATATTCCATTTTCATCAAATATTAATATAGCTTCATTAATATAGTAGGTTATATCACTTTCCCTGTAATATTTCTTTTCAATTTGAGTAGTTAGCTCTTCATTTGCTTCTGCTAATATTTCCATCTTTCTATCATTGTTTAAGTTTTCAGTTACATCTTTTTCTATAATAAGTATGCCTATAGTTTTATTATCACTATTTCTTATAGGTTCAACACTCTGCTTTACTTTAATTTGCTCTTGAGTTATTCCTTTTATATCTCTTCCAGGCATTCCAATATCAATTGCTCTAATAACTGCAGGTTCATTTTCTCTTATGGCTAGCTTCCCAACTACCTTTTGCTTGTATAAAGAAGCTTTGTTTGTAGGCTTTGCTTCCGCTACCACAATAGCTGCATCCTTATGAGTAGTTGGACAATCTATAAAAACATCACCACCAGCAGAATCTGCAATGAACTGGATAGTCCTAGCTATATCCTCAATAATCTTTATATCCTTATCAGTTAAATATGTGTGTGTTAAACACAATTCTCTTATTTCACTCATATTACTACCTACATTGCTTTATTATTTGTAAAGTTAAACATTATCTTTGCTCATGATTATTATTTCCGCAATATCACTCATTGCTACTCTTTTATTCATACTTAAATTTCTAATCATTGAAAAAGCCTCTTCTTCTGATATTCCCTGTTGAGCCATTAATATACCTTTAGCTTTTTCAATTAATTTTCTTGCTTCAAGTTTTTTTTCTATATTTATCATGTTATTTTTCATTTCTTTTAGTTCATTTGATTTGGACATAGCTACTTCTACCGCAGGTATAAGTGATTTATTATCTAATGGTTTTACTAAATACCCAATTACTCCTGCATCCTTTGCTTTCTCAACAAAGTTTGTATCACTATAAGCACTTAGAAGAATAATACCATCTGCTAGTCCTTCTTGAATAATTATTTTTGAAGCATTTATTCCATCTAATAGTGGCATTTTTATATCCATGATTACGATATTAGGTAAATGTTTCTTACATATTTCAATAGCATCAAAGCCATCTGAAGCTTCTCCCACAACAACGTAGCCAGCTTCTTCTAACATTTCTCTAATGTCCATCCTTGTAATAGGTTCGTCATCGGCTATTACAATTTTTTTACTCATGTTTACACCCCTCTTTGGAAATAATAATCAAATCAGATCAATATTTGTTAACTATTATTCCAATGTAAATAACTTTTTATGTTTTCTATTCCTAGATCTTCAATAACACTTACTTTAAATATCTTCTCAGCACCTGCTTCTATTAAATATTCCTCTGAAGCTTTTATCTCTTTATCTTCATCACATAAATCCACCTTAGTTATTATTCCAATAACAGGTTTAGGAAAAATACTCCCAAAGCTAGGTGGAAAAACACTTAATTCTTTATTACAAGGCTGTATAAGACCAATAACGTCTGCATCTACAGCTTCTGTAATCAACGCATTATAGTAATTTCTATTTTCAATATACTCTCCCGGAGTATCTATAACTAGATTACTATATTCCATTGCTTGAGTTTTTTTATATTTCACTTTTTCATTATTTAGTGCTTGGGTTAGACTTGTTTTTCCACTGCCAACTTGTCCAATTAGCATTATCTTTTTCAACGGTATTCCTCCTATGATTTAGTTATCTTGGATGTAGTAAAATCCAGCACTGTACTAAGCATATTTAAAACCTCTGTTAATGCAACTTCAACGCTGGAAACGTCACCTACAATTACAAGAGATCCACTAAATCTGTCTACAAAGCCTATTTTTACATCAGCTACCTTAGTGGCTACATCAGATGCGATTATAGCAGCCTCGCTAGGAGTTATAGTTAAAATTCCTATGGCTTCACTGTACTCATCTGATAATCCTAGCTTTTTATATACAGCCTTATTCGGATGAGCAATTAAATGAGCTAATGTTATTTGTTTTCCAGGAACATATTCTTGAATTACTCTTTGTTTTTCTTCCAACTTCAACACTCCAATACGAAATAAAAAGCTCTTAAAAAAACACCTATGGCGTAATTTATAAGAGCTCCATTACTCAATTTATATTGCTCGCCGTTGAACAACATTTATAACTTATATATTTATGTACTAATTATATAAATAAAAAGGAAAATTGTCAATACTTTATTTATTCTGTAAAAAAACTACTTTCCGCTGTAAGTTTTTCTAAATAACTGAATTAAATCTTCCTTACATGCCTCTCTAGGATTAGTTGCGGTACATCCATCTTTAAGCGCTATATCACAAATATCACTCAAGTTTTTTTCAAATTCAGTTTCATTAATATTTAAATCTTTAATTTTATTTATAATTCCAACGCTTTTAATTAAGTTTTTAACTCCACTGATCAATGCTTTAACGCCATCACTAACATTATTGGAAGTAGTTAGTCCCAAAAATTTAGATATTTCTGCATACTTAATAGCAGCGTTAGTATATTCCTTTCTTGGACTAAACTTTATATCTGCATTATATTCTATTACATGTGGCAATACTATTGCATTTGCTTTTCCATGAGAAATATGGAATCTTCCTCCTAGTATGTGTGCCATACTATGATTTATTCCAAGAGAAGCATTGGTAAAGGCAAGTCCAGCTATACATGAAGCATTATGCATTTTTTCTCTTGCTTCCATGTCGCTACCATCTTTATAAGCTCTTTGCAAATATTTAAATACAAGTTTAATACTCTTTTCAGCTAATGCATCAGTGTAGTCTGTAGCGTTTTTAGAAACATAAGCTTCAATACCATGAGTCAATACGTCTATTCCAGTGTCTGCAGTAATCGGTTTCGGAACAGACTTTACAAGTTCTGCATCTAAAATTGCTATATTCGGTATCATTTCTTCTTCAACTAATGGATACTTCATATTAAGCTTTTTGTCTGTAATAACAGAAAATGAGGTAACCTCAGATCCTGTTCCACTGGTAGTTGGTATTGCAATAAATATTGGTTTTTTAACTTCATTTCCCTTCTCTAAGCCTTTTTTGATTAAAGTTCTAAAATGAATTATAGCTTTAGCAGCATCTATCGCTGAGCCTCCGCCCATCGTAATTAGTACATCTGGATTATATTTATCCATAGCTTTAATTCCTTTAGCAACTACTTCAATAGGTGGATCTGGAACTATTTCAGAAAAAATTTCATAATTAATATCTGAAGCCTCTAAATGCTCAGTTACCTTATTAATAAATCCTGAAGTCACCATAAATGGATCTGTTACAACAAATGCTTTTTTACAATTTATTTCTCTTAACTTTTTAAGTTCTCCTGTCCCAAAATACACTTTTGGTCCTACATTAAAAGTACTCATTTAATCACTTCCTATTCTGAAATTCTTATTTTTGATAGTTTAAAAAAATATAAAAAGCCCCTTAAGAAAATCTTAAGGAGCTTCATTACTCACATAAACATGTACATCTTTGTACATATCTCTATATTAAATTCAAAAAATTATATAGCTATTTACCTACTATATTATTACGTAGACTAATCTTTGTCAATACAAATATATCCTAATTACTTTATTTTATTACTTGAGTTGATAACTCACATCCCTTTTTATAGTAAGCTTCCATTACATCCTTTGGAACCATGCTTCCACCTGTAGCCCAAGCAATATGTGAAGCATTTTTCATTTTATCTTTTAAGTTGTTGTTTTCTATATACTTTTGTCCAGCTTCAGTTTTAAATAGATCAATTGGTCCAGGTATACCAGCTAAAGCAGAAGGCTCTAGATAGATATTTTCTGATTCTATTAGTGTACTTAAAAGTACATATAATTTTTCGTCTTTTGCTGTATAAGACCCGCTCATTAGCTCTTGTAGTGTCTTTCCTACGAAACCTGAAGCTCTGCCAACAGCAAGTCCATCTGCTGCTGTAATGTTGTCTATTCCAAAGTCTTGAACGCATACCTTATCATGCATGTCTGTCATTAATCCTATAATCATACATGGAGAATGTGTTGGTTCTGCAAAGAAGCAGTGTACATTATCTTTAAATATTAATTTTAAACCAAAGGCTACTCCACCAGGTCCACCTCCAACTCCGCATGGAAGATAAGCAAATAGTGGATGCTCTTCATCTACAACTATATTCTTTTCCTCTAATTGATTTTTTAATCTATAAGCTGCAACTGCATATCCTAAAAACAAGTTAGTTGAGTTTTCATCATCAACAAAATACATATTTGGATCTGCCTCTGATTGTTTTCTACCTTCTTCTACTGCTTTACTATAATCTGACTCATACTCAACTACTGTAACTCCCTTGCTTCTAAGAAGATCCTTTTTCCATTGTTTTGCATCTGCTGACATATGAACAAAAACTTTGAAACCTAGTTGAGCACTCATTATTCCAATGCTAAGACCTAGATTTCCAGTTGATCCAACTGCGATAGAATACTTAGCAAAGAATTCTCTAAATTTATTACTATCTAAAATTGAATAATCATCCTCTACTGTTAGCATGCCATTTTCAATAGCTAAATCTTCTGCATGCTTTAAAACTTCATAAATACCGCCTCTTGCTTTAATTGATCCTGAAATAGCAAGATGACTATCGCATTTTAGTAATAGTTGTCCTAAAATTTCTTGATTAAACATTTTCTCTATTTTTTTTTGCATATTAGGGATCTTAGCAATAGGAGATTCTATAATTCCATTTGTTTTTTGTGTTTCTGGGAAAACTTTAGCTATATATGGTGCAAATCTTTTTAGTCTTTCTTCTGCATCTTTTACATCCGCTTCTGATAAAGAAATCTTTTTTATAGCATCTTCAAATTTTCCATACTTAGGATTAGTCCAAAATGCTTCTTCTGTGCAAATAATTTTGTCCATTAAAGGATATTCTTCTTTCCACTGTTCTAAAGTCTTTCCTTGTACTACTTTTCCACTCATACAATATACCTCTTTCTTTTATAATATTTTACATTAAACGTTTTCTCAGAGAAGTTTATTTTATATAATAATTTTATACATAATCATCTCATGCAAATTATTTTAATTTAATATTGTTAAATACAGTTTAACAACACCATTCATTTTAGTCAAGTTTTATTTAACATAATTAAATTATATTAAACACGGTTTTACAAAATATTAAAGTATTATGTTATAATAAATAATTATATTTATTATTAAATGTATAAAGCATTTTTTAAATAAAATAACCTATATAAGAAGGAGAACAATGTATGGATGATATAAACGTTGGTGAAAAAATATCAGAGTATCGAAAAGCAAAAAATTTGAGCATAAGAGATTTAGCAAAGTTAACTAATGTAACCCCTTCTTTATTAAGCCAGATTGAAAGAGGATTAGCAAATCCCTCTTTAAATACACTAAAAGTTATTGCTAAAATTTTAGAAGTTCCTCTATTCGCATTTTTCGTTACACCTTTAAATACTAAGGAGTTAGTAGTAAGGTCTGATAAACGTAAAAAAATGATATTACCAGAAAATAAAGATATAGCCTATGAATTATTGTCACCAGATCTAAGTGGAGCAATTGAATTTGCGCTTATGAAGTTAACACCTAATTCTAATTCCTCTGAAGAGTTGATGGAGCACGAAGGAGAAGAAGTGGCTTTTGTTATAGAAGGAAAGCTAAATCTTTATATAGATAGTAATGTTATTGTATTAGACACTGGAGATAGCGTGCGCATTCCTAGGGGAATGAAACATAAGTGGGAAAACTCATATAAGGAGAATGGAGCAATTGTTTTTGCCATTACTCCGCCATCATTTTAGTATAGGAATGTGGTGACAGTTTTATTGTCATCACATTTTTTAATTCTTCAATTTATATTTAAACTCCTCAATGCAAAATCCAACTCATATAGAATTACTAGGCGGTCAGTTGACTTATTAGCGGTATTCATAGGGGTACCTCTTCTGTACTGTTATTAATAAATATCCCCTAAAATGAAGTGATATATATAGGAATAGTTTAAGATGTAACAATATATAAATATAATACTACACAAAATCCATTAATTAAAATGTTGTAGGGGTGATTTTTTATACAAAGGTATGAAAATATAAAAGTAGAATTAATAAAATAAGAATTATTATTAATCATAATTAATTTATGAAAGGAGATGATTAAACTGAATAATAAAAGATTAGCTGCTAATATACTCTTATTACTTACTGCCGCTATATGGGGATTGGGATTCGTTGCACAAAGAGTAGGTTCTCAATCTATAGGAGCCTTTACCTTTAATGGAATAAGATTTGCACTTGGGAGCATTTCTCTTATCCCCTTACTTATTTATTTTAATAAAAGAAGGAAAATCACCAGCGATGGTGAGAGTACTGTAGAAGTACCCTCTAAAAAAACAATTCTACCTGGGATATTAGTTGGTATTGCTCTTTACGCAGGTGCAACGCTGCAACAAATTGGCCTTATATATACAACTGCCGGGAAAGCAGGTTTTATTACAGGGCTTTACATGGTCATTGTACCAGTCATCGGAATATTTTTAGGACATAAAATTGGAAAAAGCTCATGGATCGGAGTAGGACTTGCAGTTGTTGGGCTCTACCTTTTAAGCATAAATGAAAATTTTAGTATAAGCTATGGCGACTTGCTCGAGGTTATAGGATCAGTGTTCTGGGCTATACACATTTTAACAATAGATTATTTTTCTAATAGGATTGAGCCTTTGAAATTATCATGTATTCAATTTGCAACATGTTCATTATTAAGCCTAATAACAGCTTTAATATTCGAACAGATTACTATGAGCAGCGTATTAGATGCTTTAATTCCACTTCTTTATAGTGGCCTTTTATCTGTTGGTGTAGCATATACCCTTCAAGTAGTAGCTCAAAAAAATGCCAAGCCATCTCACACAGCCATCATTCTAAGTATGGAATCAGTATTTGGTGCTATAGGCGGTGCACTTCTACTTGGAGAAACTATGAGCAGCAGGGGGTATATAGGTTGTATTCTTATACTTGGAGGAATATTAGTATCACAGATTAAATTTTCTCCAAAGCAATCATAGTCAATTTTCAATTATTTCGTACTTTAGACAAATTTATTCTTGCTTAAATACTCAATCTCCTGAATTATTTCACTAATTCCTTTATCAATATAGTCCTCTGCTACATTTGAAACATTTATTTTCAGTATTGATTTCTTTATTGGAAATGAGCTCAAATAATTGCTATCTGCTGTGTCAACTATAATTGATTTCTTTTTTAACCTATTTATAAGCTTTTCACAGGATATTTTCTTATCTAATTCTATATATGTATGAACACATATATTTTTCAAAGGACTATACTTATAAATATGGTTACAACTATCAATTTTCTTTTCCAATAAAGAAGTTAAAGATTTTGCTCTTAAAAGATAGGATGCCTTAATTTTTTCCTTATGTCTTTCAAACATACCACTTTTAATGTAGATTTCTAATGCTGCTTGAGAAAGCATTGAACTATCTATATCAAGAACACTTTTATATTTACTAAATCTTTCAATGATGCTTTCAGGAATAACTGCAATACCAATCCTTAATCCTGGAAAAATAATTTTTGAATAACTTTTTAGATATATAACATGGGAAAAATTATCATATGAGAATATTGGATCAGCCTTCAAATTCTGTTCAAAATCAGCTAAATAATCATCTTCTACAATATACACATCATATTCCTTTGCAAGCTCTAAAATCTTCTTCCTTTCTTCTTGTGAATATGAAGTTCCTAAAGGATTATGATATCTTGGCATAGTGTAAAAAAATTTAATGTTTTCTGATTTAAATATTCTCTCTAATTCTAACATATCAATTCCTTCACTGGTTCTTTCTATACCAACCACTGGTATTTTATGTGTTTCCAAATAATCTATAAACAAATGATAACTAGGTTGTTCAATTAGTATAGTTTCTTTATTATTTGGAAAAGGTATTGCAGCTAAAATTGATAATGCTTGCTGAACACCGGATGTAATAAAAATATTTTTCTTATTGGTAAACACCTGATAGTTAGCCAATTGTTTTTGTATAACATCTATTAAAGAAGATAATCCTTTAGGTGTGCCATATATAAACAAATCATTTTTATATATATCAATTGCTTGATTAATACAATGCTGAAAATCTAAATATGGAAACACCTCTGGATCTGGAGCAGAAGATGAAAAATTCAATATAAGCTTCTCGCCTTGGGTTAAGTTAGGTTTTCTTGTCACAACATAGTATCCACTTTTGGGTAGAGAATAAACTATGTGTCTTCTCTCCAATTCATTCAGTGCACTAATAACCGTACTTTTATTACAATTGTAATTTTGAGTTAAACTTCGAATAGAAGGAATTCTTTCGCCTTCTTTATATCTACCGCTTTTTATCATGTTTTCAATCTCATTTGATACTGCTAAATATTTATACATAACTTACTCCTTTGAACTATTGTACCGGTATAGATTGATTTTATTTTTATTGTATCATAGAGTTTTATCTAATAACATAGATATATAAGATCATAACTATGGAGGAATATTAAAATGAAAAATGTAAATAAAAAGAATGCCTATTTTGCTGCTTCTCTATATGCACTTATTATAGGATTCTCATTTCTATTCGTAAAACTAGCTTTAACTGTTACAGATCCACTAAATATACTTGCACATAGATTTACAATATCTTTTCTTGCTGCTTCTATTCCTATTGTATTTGGATGGATAAAGTTGGATATAACTTTCAAAGATATGCTTCCTATATTACCAATTTCATTGTTTTATCCAACTTTATTTTTTGCTTTTCAGGCCTTTGGATTAGTATATATTTCATCCTCAGAAGCTGGAATCATTCAAGCGATAATTCCAATTTTCACAATGATTCTAGCAACACTTTTTTTAAAGGAGTATTCTAGCAGACTACAAAAGATATCACTGATTTTATCTGTATCTGGAGTGATCTACATCTTTCTTATGAAGGGTATAAACTTAAAATCTGCTAGCTTTATAGGAGCCATATTGATGATTTTATCAGCACTTGCATCAGCTGGTTATAATGTGCTAGCAAGGAAAATAACAAAAAAATATAAAATAGTGGATTTAACTTATATGATGACCTTTATAGGTTTTCTAAGTTTTAATTTAATATCTATTGTGGATCATAGTCTTCGAGGCACCCTTAATGTTTATTTCAAGCCATTTGTTAGTCCATTATTTGTAGTTTCAGTACTTTATTTAGGTATATTATCTTCACTTGTAACATCGCTATTATCAAATTATACTTTGTCCCAAATAGAAGCATCTAAGATGAGCGTATTTAGTAATTTATCTACATTGATAACCATGCTTGCTGGAGTTATATTTCTAAAAGAGCGTTTATATTATTTTCATATAATTGGAGCAGTGATGATTATTGCTGGAATAATTGGAACGAATTTTTTAGATAAAAAAATTCTTACAAATAATTCTGAAGAAAAGACTCCTAAGCTTCCTCTTTAAAATTTAAAATAAAAATCGGTATTTAATATTATCTGAATTGATACTATTAAATACCGGTTATATCCACGCCAAGAAGTCTTTCTTTGGTAAATAGTGCTCCATTTTGATCTTCCAATTAAATTACTGCACTTTATAACTTTTTTATTTGCATATAATTTCAATGCCATTATCTTTATACATATCAATATAACTATCCTTTAATTTTGAATCAGTAACAATAACATTAATTTCTTCAAAATCACAAAGCTTTAGTAAAGACACTTTACAAAACTTACTGCTATCAGCTAATATTACAGTTTTTTCGGATGCCTTAATCATTTTTTTCTGTACTCCAACCTCTTCAAAACTGTAACTTGTAATACCTTTATTAATAGATATGCCACCTACACTAATAAATGCAATATCTAAATTAAAGTTGTTCATAATAT
This sequence comes from Clostridium nitrophenolicum, assembly GCF_055391695.1. Classification (NCBI taxonomy): domain Bacteria; kingdom Bacillati; phylum Bacillota; class Clostridia; order Eubacteriales; family Clostridiaceae; genus Clostridium; species Clostridium nitrophenolicum. The sequence goes on along the minus strand of NZ_AP042469.1, from coordinate 1,173,122 downwards.
TCTCTGCTGTACGACCAACAATAGAAAGCTCATCACTTTTCAAAAATCCCCCTATAACAATGATAGTATATTGACTCATATCTGATAATTCATCTGCAATAACTAAAGAATTTGTCAATATAGTTAATCTTTCAAATTTACGTTTTAATACCCTTGCAAGTTCTAAATTAGTCGTACTAGCATCCATTGCGACAGATTGTCCTTCCTTAACTAAACCTGCTACAATATCTGCAATTTCTTTTTTTTCTTCCACACATTCTTTTTTACGAGCCTCAAATCCTGTGGTTCTTTTATTAACTTTCTCAAGAACTGCTCCACCATGGACTCTTTTACATAATCCTTCTTTCTCTAAATTTTCTAAATCTCGCCGTATAGTTTCAATAGATACATTAAATAATTTAGTCAGCATAGAAACTTTTACAGCACCCTTTTCTTCAAGAATATTGATAATCTTCCCATACCTATATTGTGCCAACATGAATTCTCCCCCCTATCACAATACAGAACATCACAAACAATTTAATAAGGATGGCGATTTTTAACGCCATCCTTAATTTATATATTAGATAGTTGCTACTAATTCGATTTCAACTAATGCACCCTTTGCTAATTCAGCTCCTCCTACTGTGCTTCTAGCAGGATGTTTTTCTGAAAAATAAGTGGCATAAACTTCATTCATTTTTGCAAAATCTTTTAAGTCTTTTAAGAACACTGTTGTTTTAAAAACTTTGCTCATATCGCTTCCAACTGCTTCAATAATAGCCTTTCCATTCTCTAGAGCTTGTCTTGTTTGTTCTTCAATAGTCTCTGCAATTTCTCCTGTTTGAGGATTAATTGGTAATTGACCTGAAGTATACACTGTATCTCTAACTATTACTCCTTGTGAATAAGGCCCAATAGCCGCTGGTGCATCATTAGTTGATATAATTTGTTTTTCCATGTTTATTCCTCCAATTATATTATCTACAATATTTATCTCTTAAAGCTAAGGCATATTTAACTGTTTGTTCAACACCTTTTTCTTGATCTTCAATCATTTTTTCAATAAGTTCTTCTGGTGGATAATAGTAATCTGCAGGTTTAATTACATTTGGATCATATGGTGGATTTTCAACTTTAAATGCACCTTCTCCTACTTCATATACTCCACCTGCTCCAGGTTCTCTTTTAAAAGAAACTGCATATGGGAAACACATTTCTATATTAATTCTTGTTAATTTTGATTCATTAACTAGCGTTTTGAAACATTCATCTAAATCTATATTACCTGTACCTGCTGGAACTCCGCAAACTTTATATTCATCTCCATCTTTAATAACAGTATGATCTTTGAAATGTGTAGTAAATGCATATGGAGCTAACTTTCTAACAGCTTCAACTGGATCCTCCCATGCCATCATTCCATTTCCAATATCACAATGTGCTCCAACCCAAGGGCTGTTTACTTCTTTAATTATTTTAATTACTTCATCTGTAGTTTCTTCTTCATGATTTTCAACTGCAAGCTTTATTCTATATTTCTTTAATAATGGTACTATTTGTTTTATATCTTCTGGAGCTCTCTCTAAGATGGCAGGGTCATAAACACCGAAACAGCAATAGGTACGAATTACGTCTGCTCCTATTTTATGAGCAACTTCTATAACCTTTGTTAAATGTTCTGGATCTGTTCCGTTGGTATCGATTTCGGCAAATAGGTTGTACTTTTGAATTTCTTGTTTTACTCTTTCTAAGTATTCAGGTTCAAAAGATTCTAAAACAGCTATGTGTTCTTTTCCTGGCCATGGAATAATATTTAACATTACACCATCTAATCCTAATTCAGCAGTTTTTCTTATAAATTTAAATACATCCATTCTTTTAGTAATAAACTGCAAATGGTAGCTTTCTGTTTCTAATCCTATTTTCATGCGAGTCCATCCTTTCTATGTACAAACAAATTTTTGTTTTATTATTTATTTAACTAATATCAGTATACATTAGTTTATGTGTAGTTTCAAGGTTTTTATTGATATTTATTGTATTTATGTGTTATTAAACGTATTCACGACATTTTTCACGTGTGATTTTGACGTTTTTTGTTTTAAGTGTTTCTTTATTTGAAATAACAAAAGCACTCAAAACAAATACCTACTTTCACTTTGAGTGCATATATATCTTACTTTAATATCTCTACCTATATAACTTAAACATATGGTTTTTATCTATTCATTAACAATTTCTATTCCGTTTTTCAAGTATTTGTTCAAAATTTTAGAATCTAATTTTGAATCCGTTATAATTAAGTTTACTTCATGAATATCTTCCACTTTAATAAGTGATACAGTGTCTATTTTACTGCTATCAGCTAATACTATAGTTTCTTGAGAAATTTCTATTAATTTTTTTTGTATTTGAACCTCTTCTGGCGAAAAATCAGTAATTCCTCTTATTAAGGATACACCACTAACACTAATAAATGCTTTATCGACAATAAAATTAGAAATTAGATTTTCAGCAAACTCACCATAAAAAGCACGCTCTTTATGATTTAATACGCCTCCAGTTGAAATAACAGTAAACCTATCTGCATCTACTAATTCATTAGTAATCAATAATGAATTTGTTATGACTGTAAGTTCTTTAAAGTTCTTCTTTAACTCTCTAGCAAGTTCTATATTAGTAGTACTATCATTTAATGCAATTGATTGGCCCTCTTCTATATATCTAATAGCAGTCTTTGCAAGTTCTTTTTTTTCATTTATAAACTCTTTTTCTCTTTTTATATAATTTAATTTTTGAATTTCATTTTTCTTTAATACAGCACCACCATAAACACGTTTTAAGAAGCCATCTTTCTCTAAGGCCTCTAAATCTCTTCTTATTGTTTCAATAGAAACACCAAATAATTTAATTAATTTGGATACTTTAACACTTCCTTCTTCTTCAAGCATTTGCAAAATTGAATCTTTTCTTTCTTCTGCTAGCACTAAATTACACCCTTCCATTAAATTATAAATATTCACTTAAATATTATACCAATATAACTTATCTGTTTAAATACAAATTATAAAACACTTAATTTTCTTAGTTCATAAATTTAAAATAGCTTTAGCAATATTTAGTTGAATATTTCTAAAGCTATTTTTATAAATTTCTATATTAAGTGATCTTTCAAATCAAATTATATTCATTTCTTTAAGTATATTAAGCTACTTGCTTTGCTGCTTGTTTTCTCTTATTAACTATACTAACTAATATACTACTAATAACAAATCCCATTATTGCAAAAGCTGTCATAAGCATAAATACATGTCTATATCCATCTAGTCCTGGTGCTTTGTCTAAGATATTACCATATATAGAGTAGCAGAACATAGCAGGTGCGTAACCTATAAAGCTACCTAGTGACATTGCAGCACCAGTCATTTCTCTTGGCACTCCTATTTCTTCCATAGGAGCAAAGAATACTGCTCTCATGGCAAATATGATTGCACCAAAGCCAAGTGTCATTGTCATTCCGGCATATACGCTCATAGATCCATGAGGCATCATTATGATTATAATCATAGCTACAATTACTACTACAAATGATGCTCTTAAATATTTTGATGCAGATTTACATTTTTTATCAGCTAAGTATCCACCAATAGGACCACCAACCATTTTTAAACCATATTGATTTATAATACCATAAGCACCAACTAAAGTTACAGGTAGTCCATAAATATCTTTTAAGAATGGAATAAAGTAAGTTAAACCACAATACACTGAATATACAGAGAAAATAGTAAATGCAACTAACCATATTTGTGGCATTTTTAACGCCTTAACCATATTTTGGAATGCAACCTTATTACCGCTAACGTTTTCGCTTTTATCCTTAACAACTATCTTATCATGCTCAAGTAAGAAGTAAGAAACAATACCTACAATAATTACTGTAATTGAGTAAAATAATATAGCACCTCTTAAACCTGCAGCTCCCTTGCCTAGCAATGCAAATATACCTAATGCACTAAAAGCTACAACTGTATCAATTACCCCTCTTCCAGCTTCAAGGAAACCAAACATTCTTCCTTGTTCGCTTTCATCCCCTAGCAATCTAACAGACTTCAGTAATACAGGCCAATATATCATATCATTAAATATACTTAACGCAGCCCAAACTAAAAGTATGCCGTAATATCCAGGGAATGTTGATAAATATAATCCAATACAACCTGTCCCTATTAATCCTAAAGGTAATAATATTTTTTTAGAAAATCTATCCGCTAAATATATTGAAGCTATAAATCCAAAAGAAGATATCGTTCCATTAATTGATAAGGCATTTCCTATCTGAGCATTTGTTAAATGCATGTACTGCTGCATAGGAACATAAAATGCATCTTTTAAATAAGCAAGTTTGTATACTGTTCCTCCTCCTAGAATTAGAACAATTAATTTAAACCATTTTTGAAAATTACTATTTTTTTTGTCCAACATAAAGACCCCCTTTTAGTTATTCAATGATTAATGTTGCATAAAAAAGTCGTTAAATGACGAAAACATTTTCAATTCGTTTTAAGTATATATCATTTTTTGTGGATTGTAAAGCAATTTTATTGCATTTTGTTGTTTTTTTGTGCTTTTTTGACAAGTTTCAGTTGCATTTGCTTGATTTCATTGGTATTATATAAGCAATGTTAAAGATTAAATTCTATTACTTATACTTGTTTTTAATATCAATTACAAAAGTAATTGATAAAAGGAGGTTAAAGTCCTAAATGGACTTTAACGGGTAATTTTGCGAGTGGGAACGAGCAGGGGTTAATTACCCAGTGTGACCACTGAAAGGAGGAAAGAAATATATGAAAGAAAAAAATAGCAAAAGCATTATAGACTATATTATTGTATATTGCGGATGTATTCTTCAAGCCTTTGCGGTTACATCAATCTTAAAACCAGGTGGACTAGTTGTAGGGGGCTTTACAGGTATTTCACTTATATTAGCTAAAATGATAAATATTAAATATACATTTATTTATTACTCCCTATGTATTTTAGTTTTGACAGCAGCCTGGATTGTTCTAGGCAAAAAAGAAGCTTTAAAGATTATTCTTTTATCTATCACATATCCAATTATATTAATCTTCTTTGATAACCTTAATTTGAACTTTATTGATCTTGCTCCTAGTGATAAATTATTATACTGCATATACTATGGAATTATTGCAGGTGTCGGTATGGGTTTAGTACTAAAAAAAGGCTTTTCACAAGGGAGCTCAGATACTCTTGCTAAAATAATTCATAAGAAGATATTTCCCTATATAAGCATTGGACAAATTCTACTTATTATCGATATATGCGTTCTTGTCTTGTCTGGATTTGTTTTTGGACATACTGCAATATTATATGCTATTATTATGCAGATGATATATACAAAAGCAGTTGATACCATCCTGTTCGGTTTTGGATCATCTTTGGTAAAAATGGTTATCCTTAGTAGTGAAACAGATGAAATTTCTAATTTTATCATGAATACAATTAACCGCGGAGTTAGTATTGGTCAAATTTTAGGTGCTTATTCTAATAAACCTAAAAGAAAAGTTATCTTGATTTGCTCTACCCGAGAGGCAATGGTTGTTAAAAATTATGTTGCAAAAGTAGATAAATCTGCATTTGTCAACCTTGTTCCTGTAATCTATGCATGGGGAAAAGGAAATGGATTTGATGAGTTACAGTTAGATTAAATAAGTAAAACCTGGCTATCATATAGGATGCCAGGTTTTATTTTGAATATGTAAAAAGCATCTAATATTGATGCTTTTTTATTTAATAATTAATTATCAAAAACTAATATTTCTTTGAAACAGAATACTCATCACTATTTTTAATCATTGTATAGTTTAATTTTTTACTATTAAAAATTGAATCATATGTTGTGTCTATAGTAACCCATTTGTTATTTAAATAAACTTCATTCCAAGCATGATAAGCTTTAACATCATTTTTATATCCCTTTACTAATTTTGTTGGGACACCTACACTTCTTAACATAGCTGCAAATAAAGCTGAATAATCATAGCACATTCCTTTTGAAGATTTAAAAATACTTTCTACATCAGGAACATACTCATCATCTATACGACTTATTTTATTATAATCATAACTTATATTCTTTACGACATAATCGTAAATACTCTTAATTTTTTCATCATCAGTTTTTAAATTTTTAGTTAGCTCTTGTGCTTTTTTTACTACATTCATTTCTTGATTCCAGTTTATATTTTCAACTGAATTTAAGTAAATATCATTTTCATTTTTTAAATCTAAATTTATTTTTTCTGATTTAACTACAACGTATTCATTACCATTACTATTTTCTAATAAAGCAACATTATATTCACCATTACCTAACTGAAGTGGAATATTTGTCTGTGGTTTTAAGTTATAGAAATATTTATTGTTCCCTTTTTGAACCATTATTTTTGTCTTAACATCTTTGTTTGCATTATAGTTTACCTTTAAAAGTCCTTTATTTAACTCAGTTTTATCAAATATGCTAGTATCTGAATAAGCTAACACCGGCTTCGTAGATAAAAGCATAAAAATAAATATTACAAAATAGCAAGTAGCTTTTTTTAACATATTCTATTCTCCTTTCGGTAACTGGCTGCCATGATATAAATATAACTTATACCTAAGGCCCTATAGCTTTGCGTCACTACCTTTCGATAGTTTTGCCTTTATCGGTGAAGAATCACTCGATAAAAAATTTTATTTAACTATATTATAATACACACTTAAATCTTTTTCACTATTTTTTTTGCTTTTTTATCTATTTTCATTTAATTTTTCCTTTAATAATAAGACGACCTGTTGGATTAATCATAGGATTACATGTTATCAAAGTAATCTCTCTATCTACTTTATTACTATTTAAGACCCAAGTTTCTTCTGGTTTTACTAAAAATTTTTCATACACAGTATATACATATTCCTGTGATCCATCAAAAATTTTTATTTTATCTCCTATCTCTATCTCTGATAATCTATTGAAATTTCTACCATAAGTATGACTTCTATGTCCTGCTAAAGCATAGTTACCAACTTGACCAGGTTTAACATCAGTATTAACAGATGCTATTGAAACACTTAAGTTTTCTTGTGAAGCCCCTTGTAAAATAGGCTGATATAAATTTATTTTGTCAATTTTAATTGTGCATGTAGAATTATTATTTGATTCCTGCAAATTACTGTTATTAGTTTTCAATTTTGTTTTATCTTCACTATTCTCTATATTATCCTTGTAAATCAAATCTAATTTCTTCATAATTTCTTTTTGTTTATACGTATAATAATATTCTGATAGCTTAGGGTAACAAATTATTACAATTCCTATAAAAATCAATAATGTAGAAATTATTCTCCTCATATAACCTCCTAGTATTGTATAAGTTCAATTTCATCCCCCTAACACAACAGTGACAGTACAAATTATAAGAACTCTAAAAGTCGAATAAAAAGAACCTCTATAATATATTAATATAGAATACATTATAGAGGTCTAATTATTAAATTACACTATTTTTTTGCTTTTTCTTGAATTTATTCTTAATCCAGCAATTAAAAGCAATGTTCCTAAAGCATAATATGGAATAGAACTTCCTTCACCAGTTTTAGGTAATAACGATGCTCCGTCTGCAATTTTATCTTGTGGTACAGCTACTTTTTTTGGAGCATAATAGTATACTACTTCTGTAGTTCCGTCTATATATTTACCTTTTTCATTACTTGGTACTTCAACTAGCTCATATCCATCAATGTCTTTCGCTGTTGTAGAGTATTCTGTTCCTATTAGCTTCTTGTCAGTAATTTGTGACGCAATTTCTTTGTTTGTATCTCTATCTAAATACTTAATTACTAACACGCCTTCTTTAATTTCTGGATTTCCTTCAGGAACTTTTTCATCTGGAACAACTACTTTTTGAGCATAATAGTATATTACTTCTGTAGTTCCATCTATATACTTTCCTTTTTCGTTAGTTGGTATATTCATTAATTGATATCCATTTATATCTTTTGCGGATGTTGTATATTCTGTTCCTACTGGCTTTCTGTCAGTAATATTTGGTACAAGTTCTTTATTTGTATCTCTATTTAAATATTTAACTACTAACACGCCTTCTCTAATTCCAGAACTACTACCACCACCGCCACCAGAGCTTCCACCTCCACTTGGTGAAACTGGTTTTTTCGGAACATAGTAGTAAATTGCTTCTATTGTTCCATCTATATATTTTCCTTGTTCATTAGTTGGTTTTGCAATTAAATCATATCCATCTATTGCTGCTGCTGTTGTTGTATAATCTGTTCCTACTTTTTGCTTATCTGTAACCTCTGGTGCAAGTACCTTATTTGTTCCCTGCTCCAAGTATTTTACTACTAGATTTCCCAACTTTTCAGCTGGCACTATTGGTATCCATGGTGTTGTTTTTGTATAATAATATATTACTTCTACTGTTCCATCTATATACTTTCCAGTTGCATTTGATGGTGTGCTTACTAAAGAATATCCATCTATTGCTGCTGCTGTTGTTGTATAATCTACTCCTATTGCTTGGCTGCTTGTTATTTGCGGTGCAAGTACTTTATCTGTTCCCTGTTCTAAGTATTTTACCACTAGATTTCCGAACTTTTGACAGTATCCAAAATTAGCATCTTCATATTTTGTATTTACAGCTAAACTCATCGTTGTTGTATTGTCTAAAGTTCCATCCAAATCATAGCTTGGTACAAATCCAATAGGTAAAGTACTTTCATCTACTTTTACTTTATAGTTTCCTGAATGGATATTGTCAAAAGTATATTTACCTGCAGCATCCGTTACTGTAGATGAGATTGCGTTTCCTTGTTGATCTAATAGATTTACTGTTACGTTAGCAATTCCTACCTCATCTGAATCCTTCACTCCGTTGGCATTGGCATCGTTCCATACATAATCACCTATGGAACTACCAACAACTCTAATCGCAACATCACTTGAATAAACCGGTACATTAATACCCAAAGCTCTACCACTAAAGTTATTAGCATAAACATCTCCAGCTTTGTTGTTAAAAGGAACTAATTTGACTTTGACAACTTGTGTTGGAGCATTAGGCTGAAAGAAAAAGTCTCTAGTAACTTTAATAGCTGTAACAGCCTTTCCCTTTACTGCCGCCTCAGAATATGGCTGCCAGTTATTCGTATTTAATTCTGGATCCCTATTAATGCTATCTCGCGGATCTGTAGTAAAATAGAAATATTCTCCGCTACTTCCTGAAATCTCTTTAATTTCGTAGGTTCCATTAAAACTACTTTGAGGACTTCTTCCATCTCCATTGTAAGGAAGAATATCTATAAATCTAAGATCGTATAAAAAATCGTTCTCAATCTTTGCATATTTTAAATAGTAGACTAACTCATCTCCTACTTCAACTATAGGCTTATCTACACTTTTACGTATTCCCCAAGCCTTGTTATTCACAACATTTATCCCTAGGCTAGAAGTTCTCAGTGCTTCAATGCTTCCATCTAAAGGGGTACTAATCACTACTTGGTTTTGTAGACTTCCAGTTCTAACATCAAAGTCAACAAGCACTTTATAATAAATTGGTGCTATGGTTGAATTTATATTTACATTTTGTAAATTCCATTTTAGTGTTGTAGTACCATCCGAATTTTTCACCACACTAGCTGGTTGACTTGGTGTGGCACTATCCTGAACATAACTAAATCCTTTTGGAAGCGTATTGGTAATCACTACATTTTCAGCAACTGTGATATTGCTATATCTAGAATCAGTTGTTAAAGTAGGCTGTAGCTTAAATGTAATTTCTTTATCAACGTCAGAAGTCAAAATTCCTTCTGGTTCTGTTTTCATCTGTATTCTAGAAATTACCTCACTTATTGCCACTCTATCTCCAGCACCTGAATTACTATGGGTTTCTGGGTCATAACTTCCTATTCTCCATTGTCCATTGTCCACACCATCCGCTCTTGCAGCTAAAAATACAGGTGCAATTGTGCCTACTCCGCTATCTAAGGCTGTCACATTTAAATCCATAATCATAGTTGAACCTTGAGGCATTACTTTTCCTGACTTCGTAATAACCCTTACCTTATTTATAGGCCCTGTTCCTGACGTCAATGCTTCTGTTGTAGAGTTATACCAATTTGAACTTTCACCAGTATCAGCTCTTTGCTCCTGCCAGCTACTATAAACTCCTGTTCCATATTGAACTTGAAGATCATCTAAATTGACATTAGAAACAGTTAAATTCATTGCACTTCCAGGTTTTCCCTCTAAATCTGTTACTTTAACTTTAGATGGATCTATCTTAATCATTTCAATATAATTATTTAAGCCTAATGTTCCTCCGTTGTTGAAATAAGCTCTTGCTGTAAAAGCTTGACCTTCATATACAACTCCATCTCCTGATAATGGTTGTGTCATTGTAGGAACATCTTTATACTGAATACTTGCTCCATAACTAGCTGTTCCTGTTTCGCCAGCTGAAGCTTTATGATTGTTAAAGGAGACTATATTATTGCCTAAAGGCTCTGACTTTCCACCATAATTTAAAATTCCGCTTGTACCCTTGCAATACAAATCTGTATATTTATTGATTATGGTAGTATCTCCCTCTGGTATATCTTTATCATCTACCCAAAGTGCTACAAATCCAGAAAATACATATTTTTGGTTTGCTGCAACAGCACTGCCATTCATATTTTGAGAAGGAAACTTACTTCCTGTTGTCTCTATATTGTTAACAGTAAACTGTATGTTCTGTCCCGATGCTGTTTGAACAGCTGTTATAGTTGGAGAACCTGGAACACTTTGTTCTACAGGATTACTTGCTGTAGTACTTCCGTAAGGCAGGTATTGTATTTTTCTAGAGTTGTTACTTCCATTAATACCTACAGCAGGGTTTCCATCAAAAGTATACAATCTTGCATTTGGTATTCCGAAGTTACTTAAATCATCTGTAAAAGTTATAGGTCCTTCTATTGGCTCACTACCCTTTCCATCCCCTACAAGAAGAGCAATGGAAAATATAAAAAACTTACCTTTTTCCCCATTTGGTCCTGTCCCATCAAAGGTTGCGCTAGTTTGCTTAACTAAATCCAATTTAGGTAATGCTGATACTATTACTCTAGATGTATCTACAGTTTTCTGCTGCGCATTATCTGCTGAAATGGTTGCACTTACAGTAAAACCGGCACCATTTTCAGCATTAGGTAAAATTCTAGCAACGGGTGAAAATTTATAGGCATCACTTGCACTTTGGTTTCCCAAAGTACAAATTAAAGTTCTTCCTTCATTTGTAACAGAAAGTCCTGGGTGTGTCTTTACAAATTCTTCATCCCATACTGCAACTGGTTTGTTATTATCACCAAGAGATATTGTACTAGTTATAACCAGATTTATAGCACTATCGGTTGTCCCTGGATTTATAGCATAGCTAAAATCATAAGTTACTGTGTCTAAAGTTCTTACATACTCATCTGAATCACTGTAGTCGTCTCCAGGATGAAAGCCTTCCCCAGCATTACTAGTATTAAAAGGTCCTGTTCCAGTAACTGCTCGTTTCAAATTAAGGTCTAAACTTACATTTTCCGCAGCAAATACGGTATTTATGCTTAAACCCTGTATAAGTATATTCATAAAGAAAGCCAAGAGAATAAATAAATTAATTCTTTTAGTTATAATAACATACCTCCTTCTCTCTTGTTAAAAAAATCCAATGTTTAAACACCTCCATTTAAAATACTATTGCTTTTTCAAATGCATTTTTTGTAATCAAAAAAGCCCATAACAAAAACTATTTCAAGTTTTGCTATGGGCTTTCTAAATTGCAATTTTCTAATTGATTTAAAAAGCTAGTCCATAAAATATTAATTTTAAAATTTAGATTATAATCTATATAAAAAAATAGCTTATAAAAATATATCTATTTTTTCTTATCAATACAGATTATAGTCTGAAACTTCAATTTTGATGTTTTAATTATATTAAAAAGATAATATTTTGTAAATATCTTTTCACAAAAATATTATCTTTTTTTACAAATATCTTAATTTATTTTATTATTTTTCAAATATGGATATATTTTTAAATCTTTTTTTAAATTACTTTATAATTCTTATACAAAAAGCTGCAAATTATTTTAAAAAGCTAGTACATAAAATGTCCTTTATTATATATTAAATATTCTAGGTATTTAACACAATTTAAATCTTGCTGCTATTTAATATTAAAGGTAACCCTTTCGCATTTTTCATATGGATAAATTTCTACTTTATCCATTACTACTTTTCTACTAATTAGTTTTTCTAATTCCTTCTCAATAAGTAATTTCGTATCCTCATATATCACTTGTCTAATTATTTCAACGCCTTTACTATACTTTCCTGCATTAAGTAAATTTTCTTCAATTATTGTTAAATTTTCTTTTGAAACAATTTCTATTATTTTTCCTTTTAGAAAAACCTGTATTGTTTTAGCTCCTTTTCCAGTAATGCTTTTTAAATATTTAGAATATATATTTCTTATCTCTAATTCCAACTTGTCTTTGTTTTCCTTTGAAATAATAAGTTCTTCATTTATTACAAGAACACCTTGATTTTCCTCTAATAATTGAATCGAAATAATTAATAATGTTTTCAATAAAATATTCAAGTCTATCGGTTTTACTAAATATTTATCTATTTTTAAATCTATACTCTTTAAAATAGTTTGCGAATCGGATAATGCTGAAGTTATTATAACGGGACATTTAACTTTATTTTCTCTTATTTGTTCCATCATCTCAATGCCACTCATATCTGGAAGAACTAAATCTGTTATAATTATATCTGGATTAAATTCAAAGAATTTTTTTATACCATCATTTCCATCTATAGCCAAGATAATCTTTCCTACCTGTTGTTTTAAATACTTTAAAACATAATCTCTAGTAATCGGCTCATCCTCGACATATAAAATTTTTAATGAAGATAGTATATTAGTTTTATTCATTATATATCCTCCCCTAATGAAATAATCATAGTTCTGTGGGATACTTTAAATATTATACCATATTAATGTTTAATTTTGCAAAAAATCAATTAAAACCACATTTATCTACAAATAACCTTCCGCCAATAAAGTAGACACATGAAACTCGTTAAATCTTGTTCTCACATAAAATAACTAAGTATCTCATATGAATACCTAAATAGAAAACCGTCCAAACGAATAATAAAATCATTTTATAGAACAACAAAAAGAGAGCTTATTCAGAATGCTAATTTCGAAACACCTGAATAAGCCCATCAAAAAATCTTTAAATATATTGAATTATATTACAACATAAGGAGAATGCATTTATCTATTGGATGAATATAAGCTACTCAGACTTAATACTCCTAAATCACAGCACTTTTTAAATCTTCAACAAAAGCCAAAACCTTCTCCTCTTCTGTAGCCCAAGAGGTTACAAGGCGGATAGCAGAGTTATCTTGATCAACTTTTTCCCAAACATAGAAAGAATAATTCTCTTGAAGCTTTGCAATTAACTTATCCGGCAAAATTGGAAATATCTGATTAGAAGGTGAGTGTATTAAAAACTTATATCCAGCTCTACTGATTTCATTTTTCAGTAAATCAGCCATCTTATTGGCATGTCTTGCTAAATCAAAATACAAGTCATCCTTAAAAAGCTCTAAAAACTGTATACCAAGAAGCCTTCCTTTTGCAAGCAGCGCTCCCTTTTGTTTAATGTGGAAGCGAAAATCCTCTTTAAGTGAATCATTGCATATAACCATAGCCTCACCCATTAATGCACCATTTTTGGTTCCACCGATATAGAAGGCGTCTACTAATCTGCCTAAATCAGAAAGCTCCATATCATTTTCTTCTGAACATAGTGCTGAACCTAATCTTGCACCATCTACATATAAAAACAGTTTGTTTTCCTTACAGAATTTACTTAGTTCTTCTAGTTCACTTTTCTTATATATTGAACCAATTTCAGTAGAGTTGGAAATGTACACTAGCTTAGGCTTTACCATATGCTCGTCAGTATGTGCATCTAAAGCAGACTTGATATCTTCAGGTCTTAATTTACCATCACTTACTTCTATAGATATAACTTTATGACCTGTTGCCTCGATAGCTCCTGTTTCATGAACTAGTATATGCCCTGTATTTGCAGCAATAGCCGCTTCGTGTGGCCTTAGAAAAGCTGAAATTGCTGTGAGATTTGTTTGTGTACCTCCAACAAATAGGTGAACATCAACATCATTACGCTTGATTCTTTTCTTTAAAAGTTCAACGGCTTTTTCTGTATGACTATCTTCACCGTATCCTGGAGTCTGCTCCATATTTGATTCAACCAAAGCATTCAATATTCTTGAATGTGCTCCTTCGCTGTAGTCATTTTTAAAACTGTACATTGGTAAACCTCCCTTTTTACATCTAGTGTACTTGCTTATACACTGATTGATTTTATTTAACTGTATATAACCTATTATTAGTTCTTTGATATTAAGAAGTAGAGTTACAATTTATTTTTTTACTAAATATTATGTATATTAGTCTCTTACTAAATATTAACACACCAATTAACATAAATGAATATATGATTTATATAAGTTTTCTACTCCCATCTTTATTGAATAATTTTCTCAAATGAACTTCATCAATAACTATCATCCCTACAGAACCTATAAGTAAGAATAATAATTGAATACTCATATTATTAATAATAGAATTTGGCACAAGATACGCATAAGCTGCAATAATACAACTAATTATTCCAAGTATAATCATACTATGTCCACCATATTTTTGTGCTTCATCCCAGGTATCCTTATTTTTCATCGACATAGGAGTTCTATATCCATACGCTCCATTTATACTTTCAGGCGGAAATTTCTTTAAGATAAATCCAGTCGTACTAAAAGTTATCCCTACTATTAGAAATACCATATACACACCCCATTTTACCTTTTTAATCAGACTACCTTGCCTATTAAGTCTGAGCCGCTATAAAATAGCCCTTGTTTATTTTCATTATACCCCTTAATCTATTCAAAATAAATGCTTACATGAAAACTTTACCAGCCATATTATTATCTTTAAGACACTAATAAAAAAATCCCTTAGTGCATTGATTTTTAATGCCTAACAGGGATTTTTATCAAAACATGTTTAGGAAAATATAACAGACTGAAACTTGTAAACATGTCTCTGCATGTAAGTCAATTTTTCCCTTTTAATCTCATACTATTTGAGATTCTTCATTAAAAAATATCACAGTTTATACTTTCTCCATCATAAGGCACATATACCTGTTCGACTAATGAATGTTTTTGTAAGAAATCTTTTAGTTCCAATCTTGTAAGGGTACAATGATTCCATGTCTCCATATGAACAACAATAACCTTTGAATTAGCTACTTTCCTACAAACATGATAAACGTCTTGTGCTGTCATTGTAATTGGATCTCCCTCACTAAACCTAGCTGCCCCAGCAAAAACAATAGTAATTTGCGGTTTATAGCTTTCTAATGCTTCTTCTACTTCCGGACACCAGATAGTGTCTCCTGCAATATATAAAGAAGGTTCATTATGAGCAGTAATAACAAAGCCTGAAACTAACCCCATTTCTTTCCCAATCTTTCCTGTGCCATGCTGCCCTGTAGTACGATTAAAGGTGATGCCTTCCCATGTATAAGACTCTTCTATAGAGTTAACTTTAACAAAGCCCTTGGCTTCTATTTTTTCTTTATCAATTGGCTGACAAAATACTGGTATGTGTTTGGAGATTAATTGAGCTGCTGCTTCATCAAAATGATCTCTATGGGTATGTGTTACTAGAACTGCATCGGCATTAGTAAGTATATCAACACTTACAGATAAATCTACAAGTGGATTTTTATTGGTATTATAAACATTCGGTATAGCATCCATAGTTCCTGCTGAACTTAATATCGGGTCAACTAAAATTGTTTTGTTATTAATCTTTAAAAGTAAAGTTGCATGTCTTACTAATTGAATTTTCATTATTTGCACCTCCAAGGTATATGATATACTTATTATACGTAATAATGATATTGATTGGAGAAAACAAAAATACTCTATGAATTGATTGATGAAAGGAATTTAGAAATTATGCTTGATCAAACTGATTTTCAAATACTTTCTTTATTAAAGAAAAACTCTAGAATACAATGGCGAGAAATTGGGGAATTAGTCCATCTAACGGGACAATCCGTTGCAAACCGTATTCGCAAAATGGAGGAACTTGGAGTTATCCAAGAGTATACCGTTAAACTAGATCAAAGTAAATTAGGCAAGACTCTAATTGCTTTTATCACTATATTTATGAAAACTACTAATCATCTATCTTTTCAAACTTTTATTAAAGAAAAATCAGAAATATTAGAAGCAAATCGAATTAGTGGTGATGGATGTTATTTACTAAAAGTAAATGTATCTAATGAAGAGGATCTTATGAATTTATTAGATGAGATTTTAAAGTATGGTAACTATCGAGTTAACATATCAATTGGGAAAATAAAGTAATAAACTTGCAAATATTCTATAGAGTTTTTTATAAAAACAAGGTTGGGAGAACTTACATTTACCTAAGGTAATTCAAAATTTATAATTCTTTAATTGAGATTGTTGAGTTTAATAAAAAACAACTGTTCAATAAGAAAGAGACAGTCCTTTGTGATTTTACTCTAAGTAACTATCTCTTTTAATTATATACAACTTCTAAAACCACTCTTGATATTTTGTACTATGTTGAAAACTTTTTTATGTTAAATATTTTGAGGGGTATCAAAAATCCAGTTAGAGTGACTTTTCATGCATCAAACTGGCTCTCTAAACGCTTGGACATTCATTTAAAGTGACTTTTAGTATGCTTTCTTATGGATAATACAGGTACTTGCTTTTGTGAATTCTGTAGGTGAAATATGTATATATTTTTTAAATACGCTGCTAAAATGCTTGTAATCACTAAAACCAATCATATCTGAAATTTCCTTTACACGGAATTGCCCCGTGTTGAGCAGCTCTACAGATTTTTGAATCCTATATTTATTGAGGATATCTAAAAAAGTTTCGGATGTTGCATCTCTAAATTTTCTGCTTAAGTAGCTTGGACTTACACCTAGGTCATTGGCAATTGATTCTATACTGATTTTCTGATGATAATTTAGCTTGATTTGCTTTAAGGCTTCACTTACATAATAATTAAGCTTACTATTTGAAAATATATAGATATCTAAATCCACTAGATTTATTTCATTTCCTTTTATGGTTTTTTTGATAAAATCACCATAGATGTTTTCTTGCTTTACCTTATTCTTGACATTTTCAATAATGCTTACAAGTTTTTCTTCATCTACAGGCTTTAACAAATATTCAAAAACCTTAAGTGAAATCGCCTGCTTTGCATACTCAAATTCAGAATAACTTGTAAGTAGAATACTGTGAAACCTATTGTTTTTTAAGGCTTTTTCAAGCATTTCAATCCCATTCATTACAGGCATCTTAATATCACTAATCACCAAATCAGGATGATACTCCTCAATTAGTTTTAGTCCTTCCAATCCATCACAAGCTTCGCCTATAATAGTACAACCCATGGATAACCAATCGATTGTATGAATAAGACCTTTTCTTATAATATACTCATCTTCAACAATTAACACCTTCAACATATTTATTATCACTCCTACTAATGGGTAATATTATTTTTACAGTAGTTCCTTCATTTTTTCTGCTTGAAATTTCAATACCATACCTTTCCCCATACATAAGCTGGATTCTTCTATGAACGTTAAATAAGCCGATATGTGCGGAGCTATTTTTGCTTTGCTCTAATATTTTTTTTACTTCTTCAAGAATCTCACTTTCCATACCCATGCCATTATCGCATATTTTTACCACCAGGTTGCTATCTATATAACTTGCTTTAACCTCAACGGATAAAGACTTCCTATTTTCAAAGCCGTACTTGATTGCATTTTCTATAATAGGCTGTACAATAAGCTTTGGAACAATACAATCACACATGCCTTGCTCAACATTTATTGAATAATCCAAATTATTACCAAAACGGTATTTTTGTATTAAAAGATAATTTTTAGTATATTCAATATCCTCAGCCAAAGTTACCTTGGTGATATAATTATTGATACTATATCTTAACAGCGAAGATAATCCCACGATTATTTTATTTACAGAATCAGGGTCTGTTTTCACCATATATTTGATAATCTCCAATGTGTTAAATAGAAAGTGAGGATTAAATTGTGATTCCAACTGCTTTATCTCGGATAAAATGCTTTGTCTAGCCTGTTCTTTGTTAACCTCGATCAAATTTTTAATATCAATTAACATTTGATTGTATGATTCTACAATAACTTGAAATTCATCTCCAGTATTTATATTTAGCACAATATCCAAATTACCATTTTGAACATTTTCAATAGATTCAATAATTTCATCAATTACCTTGGTTTTACTATTGGCAATCTTTTTTGCAACAAAAAATGTAGTTAAGGTTAATATGCCAAAGAGTAAAATTATTAGAATACCTGAAAAGATTAATATTGGGCAAAAATATCCCATGGTTGTAATTGTATAAATACATATATTTTCATCCAATATTCTTGTTATGGATACATAATGGTTATCATTAGTTGATTTTACAAATCCAGATTTATCTCTAAAATTTATATCAATTTTATTAAATTGATTGATTAACAATGTATTTGTACTGGATATTACATTTCCATATTTGTCGGTAACAACCATATTAATGGAGAAGTTTTGACTAATAATTTTAAGCAATTCCTTCTCATCCAAATCAAAAGTTACAAATCCTATTATTTCTCCATTTCTTACAATGGATTTCCCAATAGACAATGTCTGTTTTGATGAATTCACCCGTGCTTCTCGAGCCAATACGACCTGATTAGGCATGTCCAACATTCTTCTAGTGATACCTCCTGTAAAGGTATTTTTCTCTTGAGCATATTCAGGTAAAATAGTAGTACTGGTTATAACTGGTTTCATATTTTTATCAAACACAAAAAATGCACCTTTTATTTCCATGCTATTTACAAATTTGTACAGTTCTTCGTATATATTGCGGCTTATGTGTCGATAATTTAGGCAATCTATAACATTAGCCTGGATTGATATCTTTTCCGCCTGATTCATATATGAGGATATGACGGACTCAATTCTTTTTGATACTTCTGTATTGATATTGTTATTTCGATTAACCACAGTTCTATACAGAATGGAAAATGTAATTAGATAGCTGAAAAATGTAATAATTGCCACAGGTATGAGAGCATATATTGTAAAAGTTCTTCTAATATCATTTTTAAAATGTTTGATATTTTTATTCCCCATGTCTCCCTATCCCCTTACAATATCTATATTATAAATATTTTATTAAATTTACTTTATATAAGGAATACTACTGTTCTATGTACTTTTGGCCTATTAAAAACTATAGTAGTACTTTCTGATCAGTTAACTTATGTAGAGGGATATATTTACATTTCTGCAGTTAGACTCTTTTTTTCACTCCTACCTAATTCAACTAAATATCTCACATTATTTACTAGTATAAACATCCTTGAATTTGTCAAGCCAAGCCTGATTGTTTGACAATATAGTCTTTTGATCAAGTTGTAGGGTTTTAACCTGATCTATTGGTTTTAAAATTGAGTCTGCAGCAACGTCGTTTCTTACTGAACGCTTTTTAAGTTTAGCAGCTATAAGTGTCTGTGCTTCTTTACTTGTGAGAAAATCAACAAACTTTTTAGCATTATCCATATTCTTTGCACCTTTGATGATTTGAACAGTATCTGGCGCTACGCTAGTTCCCTCTTTCATGTAAACTATCTCAACATTGGCACCTTGTTTGACATACTGTGATGCATACTCTTCATGTATAAGACCTACTACATATTCACCATCAGCAACTCCCTTAGTCACCGCTGCAGAACTGTCAAGCAGTTTTCCATCAAGATTCTTGCATAATTTATCTACGAAATCCCAACCATTGTCAGGATTTCCATTTCCCATTGCATAAAGAATATTTACAACATGTTGAAAGGAAGCTGATGATTTTGCTGGATCAGCAATTGCAATTTTACCTTTTAATTTAGGATTAAGAAGATCCTCATATCCATCTATTTTAATGTCTCCAATAAGTTTTTTATTTACTAAAAAAACACTAGGTAAAATGGAAAATCTAGTAATCATACCTTCAATATTCTTACAACTGTCAATTATTGAACTCTCATTAGAAGATTTGTAATTTTCAAATAGATTTTGTTTAGGTGATATAACAGAAACTACTCCTCCCCATTCAACATCTCCTAGGGGATTAGCTTGCTCAGATTCTATTCTTTTAAGAAGTTCTCCTGTAGTAGCTGTTACTACTTCAGTGGAAATACCTGTTTTTGCTTCAAACTCTGAAATGATTGGATTTAAAAGCTCTGTAGCAGATGCAGTATAAATTACTAACTTTTTTGATGCCGATTTTTGCGCTTTAGGCTTATTTTTTGACTTTTGGCTTGAACAAGCAATTGTTGATATAATAATACCTATTGATAAAAGAATGATAATGATTATTTTCATTTTATTATCCTCCTTTAGGTTTAACGAAGTGCTCTCGGACTTTTAATTAATATAATACTATATGATTACTATGCTTTTCAACCATAAAGTCGTAAAATGACAACCTCATGAACTTCAAAATAAAAAAGCTTACTCCTAACAATATAGAAATCAGCTTCTAGTCTCTTAATACTTTTTTTAAATATTCTGCTCAATTAATTACAGGTTTTGCATTAGGGTTCCACTGATACATGGCATATGACTGTCCTGCACCAACTATATGCATGATTGCATTTCTAATTGTTGTACGGACAGTATTATAAATATGGGGTTGTGTAGTAAATTTATATTGTATTACTACACAACCCTCGTTTCTAAAACTTTAATCAGGAATATTATACACTTTAGAAACTAAAATTAATTATGATAAACATTTACTTCTGCTGCAGATACAACAGGCATTTCTGTTGATGATCCAATCCATACATAAGCTGCATTGACAGGATTAAATTGAGCTGTTTTTTCTGTTTTATCATTCGCCCATGTACCCGTTGCCACTTCTGTAAAATTTATGTTATCAGTACTCACATATATTTTGTAGTTTGTAATTGTACCATCTGAGCTGCTATCCTGTCTTGGAAGGTATTTAATCTGACTAATATTGTAAGTTCCACCTAGAGATAATGCAATCCCTTGTGATCCTCCCCTTGAAGTCCAAATTGTTGACGGATTATCATCTATAGGAGTATTGACAGCACCATTGTAGTCAGCTGCGCCCATTTGGCTATGTGGTATTTTAACTAATGTAGGTGTAGGTGCGATTGTTATAGGACATTTATAATCTATTATCTTTATACTTGCATCCGGAGTGGAGCTAGTTCCAGAAGGTTGAGTGGTTTGTGCAGCTGTTTGAGGAGTATTGCCAGATAACTGCCAGTCTACACCTTGTTGGGTTCCGGAATATGGCTTAGCTGCATCAGCTGTTACTGTGATGTCGTTACAATCTTTAAATTCAAATTTTCCAACATTAACAGCACCACGCTGTCTCATAATATAGGCTAAATTATCTAAAAATGCACCTTGTCCCTGATAGTTTGCTACCCAATCCCAATTCCAATTTGAGTATCCAGGTATATTTCTATGATTATATTGATTCATAATATCCTCTACTGCACTGATGTTTTTATCTTTGTTACCAAAGGTCACATCTACCGTTGGTCTATCGTGTGTATTGTCGGCTCTACCATTTTGGTAGCGCAAGAATCCATGGTAAGTAATCGTATAAGAAACATATACATTAGCGGTATATCCTGCGGAATAATTAAGTTTCAAAGATTGCATAGAAACATTCACTGTACTATGAGGCGGCACAGTAACAGTTGTTGGTGCATTTATAGTGCCGGTTAATGACTCTGTTTTTGTATCCGTCCAGCCTTGTTGTGCGGTAAAATTAAAACTAAGCTCAGTAGAATGCTTTACTCCAGCGAAGCCAAATATTCCTCCACTTTGTTCCAAGGATTCTTTTAATCCTATATTTTCTGAAAAGCCGGCAGTAGATGCATGTGACTTCTGTGTTTGTATTTGGTATGAAAGTGAAGGAGAAGCTGTTAATGGGGTATCACCACCATTATTTATATGAGCCATAGCTGCTAAAAAAGGTTGAGGATCTGAGGCTTGCATAGGGTCATACTTGATTGAGTTCGGATCAAGATAGAATTTTACATTGGAGATTGTCATCTTTAATCTCTCATTATCTCTATATCCTCTTGAGGCAGTTTGGTTTGGATCGTAATGGGCTTGTAATATATAATCATCACCTGATTTAGAAAAATCGAAACTGTCCCATCTACCATCAGTACCACCACACCATCCAAATCCTAGTTTATCAGCAAACCATGCATAAGTGCTTATAAAATCAGGATCACTAAAGATTTTTGCCTTTAACTGTTCAGTATCTGTTTCACCATATATGAGTGCACTCTTTGGTGTTATCCCACTTGGATCAGCAGATGCAGCATGTACAACTTGTGGCCCTAGAAAAGACCTAAAAGAATCAGGAAAAACAGAAGACATAGGAGTCATAGTTTGTGATAGAATTAGAGCGCTAAGAGAAGCAGTTTTTACGATTTTTTTCAAATTAATCATATTTCATCCCCCTTGTTTATAAAACTATTCTCAGATTTTTACTTTCTTTAAACTTTAGTTTCGAAGAAATGTTTTTTTATTTCCCCCCCATTCATATACGTTTCCTCCTTTTTAAAATAATAAAACTTAGTTGCTTGCAAATTCCGCAAGAGTTGATTCACCTAACTTTTTAGCCGTTAAGCTTCTATATTTTCCTCCACTATGAAATAATAATGATAAATGTATCCCACAAAATAATAAATCATAGAGGAGGAGAATAGACATGCCTTGTCTTATTAAAATTAATTATAATCTGCTAAGTAAATTATTACAATCCGACAAAAATGCACAATTATCTTAAAAAATGAACTTTGATGGTATTGTTGTTTTATATTTTAGCGCAGTTAAATTAGGACATACATACATACATACATACATACATACATACATACATACATACATACATATATATATATCTAACTCCCTTACATATTGGAATCTTAGCTTTGTAAATTTTCCTTTTTGAGTTAAAAAAATAAGCCCTACCGGGCAAAAAGGGAGGCTGTTGATAATATATGTTTATCAACAGCCTGGGTGACGGCTATACCGTCACTACTTTTTCTAGTTAGCTAGATCAAATACATCCAGCTCTTCATCTTTTATTCCTTTAATTTTGACATCTACCATAGCTTTGAAGGTATCTAAAGCTGTTATAACTCCTATATTTCTTTCAATGGCTGCTCTTCTTATATGGAAGCCATCTCTCTTTGAATCGTTACCTTTAGTTGGAGTATTAACTACTAAATCTACTTCTCCATTTTTAATTGCATCTATTATATTAGGATGCTCTTCACTAAGCTTTCTAACTTCTCTTACTTCTACATCAGCATCTCTTAAAAGCTGTGCTGTTTTTGAAGTTGCTGCAAACTTGAATCCTAGCTTATGAAGTTCTTTTGCTATTGGCAAGAACTCTTGCTTATCGTGATCATTTATTGTAGCAAGTATAGTTGATCCTGTTTTGTTAGTGAACATGTTAGCTGCTACAAATCCTTTATATAAAGCTTCTTCTATTGTCTTTCCAACTCCTAAAACCTCTCCTGTAGACTTCATTTCAGGTCCTAGTGAAACTTCAACCTTTGGAAGTTTTTGAGTAGAGAATACAGGTACCTTTACAGATACTAATTCCGGTTCTTTGTATATATCTACACCATAGCCTAAGTCTCTTAATTTTTCGCCAAGCATAACTCTAGTTGCTATATCTACTATAGGCACGTTACTTACCTTGCTTATATAAGGTACAGTTCTTGATGCTCTTGGGTTAACTTCTATAACATAAAGCTCTCCTTTAAACTCTATGAACTGAATGTTTATCATTCCTTTTATTCCTATTCCTAAAGCAAGCTTTTTAGTAAACTCTAGTATTTTTTCTTTTATATTAGAGCATACATTTTGACTTGGATACATAGTTATACTGTCTCCTGAGTGTACCCCTGCTCTTTCAAGATGTTCCATTATTCCTGGTATCAATATATCTTCTCCATCGGATATAGCATCTACTTCTATTTCTTTGCCCATAAGATACTTGTCAATTAGTATTGGATTCTTCTTATCCTTTTGGAAGGCACTTGATAGATAGTATATAAGCTCCTTTTCATCGTAAGTTATCTCCATACCCTGGCCCCCAATTACATAGGAAGGTCTTACAAGTACTGGGAATCCTAGTTTTTTAGCTTCTTCTAAGCCTTCTTCTACACTCCAGATTCCTTTTCCTTTAGGTCTTGATATTTCTAATTTTTCAAGCAGAGCATCAAACTTTTCTCTGTCTTCTGCCATATCTATCTGATCTGCAGTAGTTCCAAGTGTAGGTATATTCTTTTCCTTTAAGAACTCAGCAAGTTTAATAGCTGTTTGTCCTCCAAATTGAAGAATTACGCCATCAGGTTTTTCTTTTTCTATTATGTTTAATACATCTTCTTCTGTAAGAGGCTCAAAGTATAATTTATCTGATATATTAAAGTCGGTACTTACTGTTTCAGGGTTATTATTTACTATTATTGTTTCTATTCCTAATTTTCTAAGAGCTATTACACAGTGTACTGAAGCATAGTCAAACTCTATACCTTGACCTATTCTAATTGGGCCTGATCCTATAACTATAACTTTTTTCTTATCTGAAACCTCTACCTCATCGTAAGTTTCATAAGTTGAGTAGTAATATGGTGAAATGGCTTCAAACTCTCCTCCACAAGTATCAACCATTTTGTATACTGGAGTTATCCCCCATATAATTCTAAGTCTATATACATCTTCCGGACAAACTCTTAGCATATCTGCTATTCCTTTATCGGAGAAGCCTTTTCTCTTTAATTTATATAGCCATTCCTTGTCTAAATCGCCTATTTTGCTAAGTCTTAACCTCTGCTCTTCTTCCACAATCCACTTAAACTTTTCAATGAAGAATTTATCTATTCCTGTTATTTCTGCAACCTTATCTATTCTATAATCACGTCTAAGCATTTCAGCTAGGGCAAATATTCTTTCATCATCTGGAGTGATTACTCTTTCTTTTAATTCTGCCATACTTAATTCTCTGAATTTTTTATGCTCTAGTGAGTATTTTCCTATTTCTAAGGATCTTATTCCCTTTAAGAAAGCCGCCTCAAAGTTGCTTCCTATGGACATTATTTCTCCTGTTGCCATCATTTTAGTTCCTAAAGCTCTGTCTGCTCCCTGGAATTTATCAAAAGGCCATTTTGGAATTTTAACTATTACATAATCTAGTGATGGTTCAAAACATGCATATGTCTTTTGCGTAACTGCATTTTTAATTTCATCTAATCCATAACCTAGTGCAATTTTTGCTGCCAATTTAGCTATTGGATATCCTGTAGCCTTTGACGCCAGTGCAGAGGAACGGCTCACTCTTGGATTTATTTCTATTACTGCATACTCGAAGGAATGTGGATTTAATGCAAACTGTACGTTACATCCTCCTTCTATTCCTACAGCGTTTATTATATCTATTGATGCACTTCTAAGCATCTGATATTCCTTATCTGATAAGGTTTGACTTGGTGCTACAACTATACTGTCTCCTGTATGAATACCTACTGGATCTATGTTCTCCATGTTACATACAGTAATGCAGTTTCCAAAGCTGTCTCTCATTACTTCATACTCAATTTCCTTCCATCCCTTAACACTCTTTTCAAGAAGTACTTGACCTATAGTACTCAGTTGAAGTCCTAGTGCTAAAGTCTGCTCTAATTCTTCTTCGTCGTTAGCTATTCCACCACCAGTTCCCCCTAAGGTATAAGCTGGTCTAACTATAACTGGATAGCCTATTTTATTTGCAAAGGCTTTTCCACTTTCCATATCAGTGATTATTTCACTTTGTATAACAGGTTGGTTTATTCTGTTCATCATATTTCTGAAAAGTTCTCTATCTTCTCCTTCTTTTATGGATTCAATAGATGTGCCTATAACTCTTACATTGTACTTTTCTAATATTCCCTTATCATAAAGTTCTACAGCTAAGTTTAAGCCTGTCTGTCCTCCCATTCCTGCAAGAAGGCTGTCTGGTCTTTCCTTTGCTATAACTTTTTCTACAAATTCTACTGTTAAAGGTTCTAGGTAAATCTTATCTGCTACTTCTTTATCTGTCATTATTGTAGCTGGATTGCTATTTATAAGTACAACCTCTACTGCCTCTTCCTTTAAAGCTTGGCAAGCTTGCGTTCCGGAGTAATCAAACTCCGCTGCTTGACCTATAACTATTGGACCTGATCCTATAACTAAAACTTTCTTTATATCTCTATTTAATGGCATATTGGCTACCTCCTAAAATTAGTTTTCTGACGTAAGGAAGAAAACTCACCTTCACTGTCCTCTGTCCTCTGTCAAATGTCCTCTAAAAAACGCTTCGCATTTTTTACTCTGCGTACTCCATAAATCTATCAAATATATAGTCGCTGTCCTTTGGACCTGGACATGCTTCTGGATGGAACTGCACTGAGAAAATAGGTAAACTATTGTGCTTCATTCCCTCTATAGTTTCATCATTCACACTTACATGAGTTACCTTCATATTATCTGGCAGAATATTCACGTAGTATCCATGATTTTGAGAAGTTATATGAACTCTGTTTGCTTCCAAATCTTTAACAGGGTGGTTACATCCTCTGTGTCCAAACTTAAGCTTTGCTGTTTTCCCTCCAAGGCTTAAAGCTAAAAGCTGATGTCCTAAGCATATTCCAACGATGGGTTTTTTACCTATTAGCTTCTTTATATTTTCTATGACATCCGTTAAATCCTCTGGGTCTCCTGGACCATTAGATAAAAATATTAAATCTGGATTTACATTTAGAACATCTTCAGCCTTTGTATCTGCTGGAAAAACTGTTACTTTACATTTTCTATTTAGGAAGGATCTAACTATATTCTGCTTTATGCCAAAGTCCATAATAGCAACGTGTTTTCCACTTCCCTCTACTACATACTTTTCTTTAACAGTTACATTTTGCACCGCTTCTCTATTAGAGAAGGCTTCTATTTTGTTCTTAACTTCTTCATGAGAAACATCTTCTAATGTTATTATTCCTTTCATAGTTCCATTGTTTCTCAGTATTTTAGTTAAAGCTCTTGTATCTATTCCTTCTAATCCTATAACCTTATTTTGTTTTAGGTAATCTTCTAATTCTAATTCAGATCTAAAGTTACTTGACGCACTGCATTTTTCTCTGACAATGAATCCTTTAACCTTAGGAGACTTTGATTCCATATCTTCTAAGTTTATACCATAGTTTCCTATAAGTGGATAAGTCATTGTGACAATTTGACCATAGTAGGATGGGTCTGTAAGAATCTCTTGATACCCTGTCATTCCAGTATTGAATACAACCTCTCCAACACTGTCCTTTAGGTAGCCAAATGCATTTCCTTGAAATGTTGTTCCGTTTTCTAATATAAGTTTTGCTTTCATAAATAGACCTCCTAAATTTGCTACAGTAAAAATACACTTTTTGTTGAAGGCCTTTCTTTATTCAAAGGAAAAGGGTAATAAGAAGACTAAATTTTAAAAATTAATCTTCCCATTACCCGCTATAGTTATAGTATTCACCTTTTTTTTCACACAACAAAAAAACATCATCATAATTATACCTCTTCCTGGCCTCACAGGACCAAATTAAAGTGTATTTTTTACTTTATTTTCACAGCTAATTTTAATTCATATTTTTAAAACTGTCAAGAGCTGATATTACGCCTTGATTTTAAATATTACTTATTGCGTCGACTTAATTAGACTTACACTTTCTATACTTACTTATTACTTCTACTATTTTCATTATCCTCACTTTCTCTTTTAATATTTAAAAGTCTGTTGTACTTATTCAGATGCTTGTCTAGCTCTTGGCTAAGTGAAACTAACTCTGCGTTCGTTAACAGTTCTTTTCCATCAATTAATTGATACATTAAATCTCTCAACTCTTCTATCTTTGATAATACTTCTTCCATTTTTAGCATAACATCCTTCCCTTTCTAATAAGCAAATTGGATATACGAATATTATGCTAAATTTAAGGGGGTACTAAAAAATATTATAAAGAAAGCCGGAAATCTCATTCCAGCTTTCTTCTGTTTTTGTTAGAAATATATACGAGGCATTGGTTGGGCAACATTTGGATAGGATCTAATTGCTCCACATGCAATACGTTTACCAGATGCACCCGCTGGCTGTGTACGATAATCATCAGGACTCTCATGTATTATTACTGTTTTACCTATTATGTCTCTAACTCTAAACTTGTCTGTAAAAAATGTCATTCTAGCATATCCATTATTAGAAAAAAGTACTGGAAAATCTCCAGCATGGTTCCCATGAGGTTGTTTTGTAGGGTTCCAGTGTTCTCCAGCAGAAGCAAATGGATTTTTAGGGTCTCCTATATTGCAGCTTCCACCTTCATGTATATGGAATCCATGAGGACCAATTTGTGGCGTTTTAGCTGTGCCTGGTCTATATTTAGGCAATCCTCTTACTTCTACCTGTACTTCTACACCACCTGGAACATCTCTAAAATATACAACTCCATTAAGGTTTGGAGCCAAATTCCCTCCTCGTATTTGAGCTACGGCATTCATGTTTTACCTCCAGTTTTTAATCCGTAATCATTCTATGCAGTAGCCACTAATATGGTTCCACTAGGCCTTGTTTTTTTATATACGCTTATTTCTATACTGATAGAACTTTTGTAGAATAATTATGGTACAATAAAACTATTTTGAGTAAAATAACGAAGTAAGTATAATATATGGAGGCTTATTAAAAAAATAAAGTTAACCCATGTAGTAAATTTTGGTTTCCTAATATAAACAGGCTGATAGTATATCTACCAGCCTGTTGTTGTATGACTCACTATTTTCCTACAACATTTTCCTCGCCCTTAATCGCCATATAGTTAAATATCTGCTTAAACAATTCTCTTGCTACAGGAGCAGAAACATCTCCGGCATAGTAATTTGAGCTATCTGGTTCATCAACACTTACTAAAATTGTTATTTTAGGATCACTTATCGGAGCCATACCTGCAAAGGATGACATGTATACTCCTGGGGCATACCTACCAGTAGCAGGATCTGCTACTTGGGCAGTACCTGTTTTTCCTCCAATGTTTAATCCTTCTGCAAAAGCATTTTTACCTACACCTTCAGTAACAACCTTTTCTAAATCTCCTCTCAAACTTGCAGCTAAATTTGTATCAAAAACCTTCTTTTTATTATAATCGCTAAACTCTTTATCAACAGCCATCTTATTATTATCATCAAGATGAGCAATGCTCTTCATAACGTGAGGTTTTACCCATGTTCCTCCATTTGCAATTGCATTGAAAGCTGCCATATATTGGACCTGAGTAACTCCTAATCCTTGTCCAAAAGCTATTGATGCTAAATCTACTGCGTTTACTTGATCTGGTTTTCTCAAAATTCCTGGTGATTCTCCTGGCAAGTCAATACCAGTCTTCTGTCCAAATCCCATTTTTTGTGCAAAAGCCAGAAGCTTGTCCTTACCCAATTTGCCGCCTAATTGAGCAAAACCTACATTACAAGAGTTCTTTATTATATCTACAAAACTTTCATTACCATGACCGTCTAGATTCCAGCAGTGAATTACTGTAGTTCCTATTTTTATGCTTCCACCACAGGTATATCCATCATTTACACCTATATTATTTTCTAAGGCAGCCGCAGCAGTTATAACCTTAAAAATAGATCCTGGTTCAAAAGTATCCTGAACAGAAGGATTTTTCCAAATGTTGCTTGCCCCTTTAGAACCTTCCGAATCTTTTTGTGGCTTACTAGGATCATAGCTTGGTTTACTTGTCATCGCTAGTATTTCACCATTTTTAGGATTCATAACCATAATATTTACAGCTTTTGCTTTATTATCAACTAAAGCCTTTTCAGCTGCTTTCTCTACGTAGTCTTGAATTGTTTCATCTATAGTTAAAATAACATCTTTGCCATCCACAGGCTTTACATATTGTTGATCTTCATAAGGAAGCTGATTGTTTTTTACATCTTTCTCATAGGTTAGAGTTCCTGGTACTCCTGAAAGTTCTTTATCGTAACTAAGCTCAACTCCTGAGATACCTTTACCCTGATAATTAATACGCCCTAACACATTAGATAAAAAATTGCTATTTGCATAATACCTTTTTGTATCCGGTGAAATAACAATACCTCTAATATTTAGTGCCTTAATTTTATCTACCTCTGCTTTTTCAACTTGCCTTTTTAATATAGCAGAACTAGCTGGCAAACCACTTGGTAATGTAGTATTAAATACTTTAATTATATCTTCCTTTTTCATGTTGACTATTGGAACAAGCTTGTCTGCCAGTTCATCAAAGGTCATGTTTTTATTTTTCAAAGTATCTTTCAATGTTATTAAGTCTAAATCTATCTGATAAACATTAACACTTATGGCTAACTCATTATTGCTTCTATCTAATATTCTTCCTCTTTTAGCATTAATTTTTATTTCACTTTTTTGTTGTTCATAGGCTTTGCTTTTATACTTGTCCGCTGTAACTGCCATTATGTAAAAAAGTCGTCCTACTAATGAAAAAAATATTAAGAATAAAAATATGAAAATGACCATAAATCTATGTTTTAAATTATTTTTTTTGTTTTTCATCTTAAGCTCCTTTGTGCTTTAATATATGTGCTATTATTAATATCGTTTAATTGGTAGCTTCACTTTATTTTAACAAATTCTCTGAGTCACTACAACGAAAAAAATAGAGACATACAATTTAATATATGTCTCCACAAGACTAGGAATGATTTAATCTATTCTATATTCTTATACATATTTTATTATACAGACTCTTTGTGACAACTTTGTTACAAGATTAAAATAATTTATAGGAATTTTAACTACTCTATGCCATTCATTCCTTCTTTTTCTTTAAGTAATACCAATTACAAAAATGTAAAAAATTATTCTAATGCAATTCTTTTAGATATACATCGATACGCAGCTCCAAACAACAAATAGGCAGTCCCAGAAAGGACTACCTATTTTAAATACACAATCAGCATTGAATATTATTGACAATTTATTCAATTGGCTCTAAATATGCTTGGAAGTGACGAAGAATCGGTGGCTCCCATGTAATCTTGTAGCCTTTAACGGATGCCGCTCTTTCTTTAATTGCAATCAAAGCATCTGCCATAATATCAATATGTGCTTGAGTATATACACGACGTGGGATTGCAAGTCTTGTAAATTCAAAGTCAGCTTTTAATTGCTTCTTTGTATCAGGATCATTACCCAACATGTAAGAACCTATATCACATGTACGTATTCCCGCTTCTCTGTACAACTCAATTGCCAGTGCTTGACCTGGGAATTCGTAATATGGAATATGTGGGAACATTGCCTTTGCATCTATAAATACACCATGACCACCTACAGGTGCTTGATATGCAATACCTGCATCATCTAAACGTCCTGCAAGGTATTCCATTTGTCCGATTCTATATCTTAAATAATTCTCATCTAACCCTTCATATAAACCAATTGCTAAAGCTTCAAGGTCACGTCCGGATAAACCACCATAGGAAATAAATCCTTCAAAAGAAATGGTTCTTCCTTTAATTTTTTGGAATAATTCCGTATCTTCTTTAACACCAAGTAAGCCACCCATATTAACAATTGTATCTTTTTTAGCACTCATTGTAAAAGTATCTGCATAGCTAAACATTGTCTTGATAATTTCTTTGATAGACATATTCTTGCATTCTTCCTCACGTTGTTTAACAAAGAAAGCATTTTCTGCATATCGAGCAGCATCAATATTAAAGAAAATACCATATTTTTTACAAATAGCTGCTGTCTCTCTTACATTTGCTAAAGAAACAGGTTGTCCCCCTGCAGAATTATTAGTAATTGTCATAACAACAACGCCAATATTTTCAGGACCATATTGAAGAATAAGCTTTTCTAACTTCTCTGTATCCATATTTCCTTTAAAAGGTACTCTTAAAGATGGGTCTGAGGCTTCCTCTACAGTACAGTCAATAGCTCTAGCTCCTGATAGCTCTACATGTGCTCTTGTTGTATCAAAGTGCATATTGGAAATGGAGTATTTTCCCTCGCCCAATAAAATTGGGAAAAGTACTTTTTCAGCAGCACGACCTTGATGTACAGGTTGAATATATTCATATCCAAAAATATCTTTACCTGCGTCAACCAGTTTATAGTAACTGCTTGAACCTGCATAAGCTTCGTCGCCTCTCATTACTCCTGCCCATTGTTCTTGGCTCATGGCATTAGTTCCACTGTCTGTTAAAAGGTCAATATAGCATTCTTCTCCTGCTAAATAAAACATATTATACTTTGCTCTTTTAAGTGCTTCTTCCCTTTCTTCTCTAGAAAGAACTTTTATGGTTTCTACCATTTTGATTCTGAATGGTTCTGGAATATATTTTACGCCCATTTACTATTACCTCCTTTAATTTTTAACAATAATATGTTTTTTTCAACATTTTATGTTTTTTTGTTTAAACTCTTCTTACTGATAAGGTAATAGTAACACTTTTCTGTCTATTTGAATAAGATATTCTATTTATATTTCAGTTATTACTATTAATTATAACAACTGTATTTACTGAAATAGCTGCTCCAGTATTTCAATAAAATCCAATACTTTCACGGAAAGATTTTCTTTTTTTCGTTTAATCCACCCCATGCTTATCTGTATATTGCAATTCGCAATTGGTATAGCTCTCACACTAATTTCTTTTTCAAGTTCTTTATCCCAGGCAGTTTCTATACAAACCATATCTGTCATGTTCAAAAGTCTTAATCGTGTGAAATAGTCATTGACAAACATTGTTTTTTCAAATTGGGTGAAATGTATTCCATCCACTTCGAATAAATAAGATAAGTTAGAGAAATAATCATCTGGAGAGCGCATAATAGTGCAGTCAACAAGCTGAGACATCTCTATGGTTTCCTGATTATAAAAAGGACTACTTTTTCCAACATGTGCATACCATGTATTCTTTGCAAGCTCATGGTATTCAAGATTCTTCGACTCCAATAGATGCCGAACCTCTTTTTTTTGAACATCATTAATCTCTATTATGCCAATATCCGATTGAAGATTTACTACACTTTCAATGATATTTTGTACTCTTTCTTCCTTTAATGTTACCTCAATATATTGTTCCTTATTTCTATTATGAAATTCCCCCAAAACCTTATATAATAGGGGACATGGGTAGGCAGACACACTTATACTATTAGGTATTTCTTTAAGCGCAATACTCTGAATCATATCTACCTGTTTATGAATCGTTTTTACATATTTATATAATTTATATCCGTCTTCTGTTAACTTTACTCCTTTATTTGTTCGTTCAAATATCTTAATTTTTAATTCATTCTCTAAATTTCGGATAGCTTTGCTCAAATTAGGTTGACTCATGTAAAGTTCTTCAGCAGCCTTATTCATACTACTTTTCTCAGCAATTTTTTCAAAGAATATTAACTGTTGTAATTGAATCATAAATAACCTCCTTACTGTTCTCATACTATAATTTTATTGCAATTATAACACATTATATATATCCCTAAAGTAAATCCTTTAATATAATATGAGTAATCTTTAGATTTACAAAGAAATGTAGATTAATTCTTTATAAACAAGCTTATTCAATCTAAAATAGATGATATTGAAATAAATTAAGCGTTTATATTTACCTATTTATATGGTATTATATACTACATAAATAAGTGTTAATTATATAAATATTTGATTATATATAGGTTAATACTTGTAACTAACAATTCATAGATATAATTATATAAATTTGGAGGTATTAAATTATGTTAACCCTATTATTTTTAATTTCAATGTTGATATTTGGAGTTGTTGTATTTGCCCTTAGTGCTGCGGCTCTTCCTATAATCGCTGTTGTTATTGCAGTTGGTTTAGTTTTCTCTGTTATTTCTATTATTCTCAAATTTGTCTTTGGCGGGCCACTATTTGTTATAATGATTATTTGTGCAATAGTTTATTTTTCAAACCGCAGAAGAAGATTTTAGTCTAATATAAGAACTGCCCTTTTAACGGGGCAGTTCTTTCTTTAAAGTTTGTAAACAGAAACCTTGAAGATGTGATAGGCGCTGACGTTAAGAAAAGTAAAATAAAGAAAATAGCTATAAAGTTGTAAGACCGAAAGTTAACTTTCGGTCTTACAACTCTTTGCTTTTATTTCAACACATATTCAGCTAATACACTTTGAAGTTCGTATATATTTAAACTCTTGTTAAATTGCTTTTGTACTGGAAGCTGAGTTCCTGATATCCATATTTTTAGCTCTGCATCTAAATCAAAGTTTCCTGCTGTTTCAATGCTAAAGTGAGTAATACTTTTATATGGAATTGAGTGATATTCCACCTTTTTCCCTGTTACTCCTTGTCTATCTACTAATATAAGTCTTTTGTTTGTAAAGATAAACATGTCACGAATTAGCTTGTACGCCTTTTCAATACTTTCTGTAGAAGATAATATGTTGGAAAATTCTTTTTGCACCTCTTGAATATTAACCTCTGAAGCGTTTCCCATAAGTCCATCAAACAATCCCATTTATTCTTCCTCCAAATCGTTTAAATTACCCGGTGACTAGTTATCATAATAGAACCATAAATCTCGTATCTAACTTATACAGTCCTTAAGTGATGCTAATTCTTCGGATTTATACAAGAAAATATCAGATAGACTAAAAATTCTATCTGATATAGTTACATCCTTGCCTATATTAAATTCTACATAAAGTAAAAAAATCCTCTAAATTATAATTCTAATTCCATATTGTCTTTATCAATAAATCCTACCTTTACTTCAGCCCCTAGAAGTTGTTTTAGTAATTGTGCAAGCTCGTCTCTAGCTCCAATCACTTTATCATAGTTTCTATCTTTAAAACCATCTATAGGAAAAAATATGTTTTTACTACCTTCCGTTATTTTCCCCTCTTCACTCTGTCTCCAAATCCATCTTCTTGTTTTTACCTTATCACCAACAGAGTAAATAAGTTCTCCATCTTCTAATACCTCTGCTTCTATCTCTCCAAAAGGAACAAACAAGTCTCCTTTATTAGAAAATCTAACTTGAATATCACTTGAAGCACTTTCCATATCATGTGCCCCCAATGGAACAAGGTATTTTAAAGATATGGCATTCCCTAAATCTACTATAGGATTTATACTTGGAAGACCTTTTTTCTTTGATATCCTTGTAGTCATCGCTTCAATAGAACTCATATTTTGATTAGGATTAATTCCTATTTTTTTAAAGGCTTCTCTGTATGGCAGGATTTCCTCTGATTCTTTTACCTTTTTATCCTGAAATTTTTGCTCTACAGAATTTATACTTTCTTTGAGAAGTTCATTTATCCATATATTATTACCGTTATTATTTATACCTTTTGCCACTACAACTCCAAAACAAACATCTCCAAGTTCATCAAATACTTTTTCCGAAACTATGAATTTCATATTTTTCACCCCTTGTTTTTATATATCAAAATTTACCACCTTAGCTGTCATCACTATATTATTTTACTATTGTGGTTATAATTTGTTTTAAAATACATTATAACCTATTTATGAAACTTTTTACAATAAAAATTCACAGTCTTATTAAATTAAAAAACATAGAAGGAAAAACCTCTATGCTTTTACAAACTATATATTTATTGTAGTTTCATAAGTATATACGACTTTATATAATTGCCACTCCTAAAACCTCATTAAATGACGCTAAATCTTTAATTAACTCTTCTTTTCTCACATATCTTGGAACTAAAATAGTGTATAAACTCTTCATATATGCAAATTCGTCCTCAAGTTCTTCTTCAAGTAAAAACTCGATATTTTTAATCTTTACATTTTTATCTTCAAAGTAGCTATCAACTTTTTGAACCATTTCCTTTTTATCTAAATATTCGATTTGGATTTTTATTATGCTGGACTTTTCCAAAAATCTAGATTCAAACTTCTTTAACGTTACAAGACATATAGCTACAGCAATAGCTGCTAAAATACTTAAATAGTAATATCCAAGACCTATCGCAAGACCAATACAAGCAACCACCCACAAACTTGCAGCTGTAGTAAGTCCTTTTATTGAACCTTTCTCATGAATTATTGTTCCTGCACCTAAGAAACCTACCCCACTTACAACCTGAGCACCTATTCTTCCTATATCCGCTTTTAATGCACTAGCTAGCTGCGGCTGATCTAATATTAGTTGTACAGTTTTTTGTACATCATATAATTGTATCATTGATATTACGCAGGCACCTATACACACAAGTATGTGAGTTCTAAAACCTGCTGGTCTGTTTTTAAACTCTCTTTCATATCCTATTAGACCACCGATTAGTATGGCGAGCAGCAACCTTATTATAACTTCGTATATTTCCATTATCCCTGTCCCCTTTAATAGTATTTTCATATATTTTTCCACAGTTCTTCTAAATAATCAATATTATATTGACATTTTATGATTATTTTTAGAAAAGAACACAACAAAAATACTTTTAGAAATGCTTTTATCTTCAGATTTAAAAAATGTCCTATAAAAAATGAAATAGTTATATGTTATTAAGCTCTTTTCTCCTTAAGGGCATTTGGAAGTATAAAGGACAATGTTAAACATACTACAGTAAGTATGATTAATAATATAAATACTGAATATAATCCAGAATGTAATGATGCCTTTATTTGGTCAATCGAAACTCCATAGTTTACGCTGGCAGCAGAATATAGATTGTTTGGTTCTACTCCTTGAATACCTAGTTTACTAAAATATTTCACTATACCTAAGTTAAACATGCTTCCAAAGACACTTACTCCAATAGTCTGGCCTAAAGTACGAACTAAGGAATTAGATGCTGTTGCAGCTCCTCTTTTGCTGTAATCCACAGAGGACTGTACTACTATTGTTAATGTTGTAAAGCTTCCACCAAAACCAAATCCCATTATAGTAATATATATTATAACCAACAGCAATGGCGAACTAACCGTTAGTGTCGGTAAAAGTGCACAACTTACTACTAAAATAGTTGTGGATAATGCAATAACTGCTCTTTCTCCATGCTTAGGTATAGCTTTTCCCAAGATAACTGCAGACATAAGCCATGCAACAGACATAGGCGCCATAGAAACTCCTGAAATTGTTGCTCCAAAACCTAAAACATTCTGCATGTATATAGGCATATAAACATCTGCACCTATTAAAACAGCTGATGCTAAAAAGCTAATTATGTTAACTATTATATTAGTTTTAGTAAAAATATCAAAAGGTATAATTGGCTCTTCTGCTTTTTTTTCTATAAAATAAAATACTATTAAAAATATTATAGTAATTATCAAACAGACTACAATCGTAAGCGAATAAAAACTTTGACTTTCTCCACCTACTAATACACCATATAAAAGAGCTATTATTGATGCGGATAACGCTGCTGTTCCTGCATAGTCAATCTTATGTTTTTTTCTTTCAAAGTTTTCCTTAAGATTCTTCTGAATTAATATTATAGACATTATTCCAAAAGGTATGTTTATAAAGAATATCCAATGCCATGAAAGATAGTCTATAAGGAACCCTCCTAAAAAGGGACCTGCTAAGCTAGCTATTCCCCATACTGTACTTAACCACCCTTGAACTTTTGCTCTCTCTGAAAGAGAAAATACATCTCCTACTATTGTGTAAGTAACTGTAAATATTGATCCAGCTCCCAATCCTTGAACTGCTCGAAAAGCTATGAGCTGATACATAGTTTGAGATATACCACAAAGTGAACTTCCAATTAAAAAAATTATTATTCCTACAGATAATACATTTTTTCTTCCATATAAATCTGATAGCTTGCCATATATAGGCGTTGAAATAGCTGATGTAAGTAAATATAATGAAAAAACCCAACTTATAAGTTCAAATCCATTTAATTCTTTAACTATAGTAGGTACTGCAGTAGTTACAACTGTTCCCTCAACAGCTCCAAGGAACATGGCAACCATTACTGCAATAACTATACTTCTTTTTTTAGAATCCATTCCAAATATCACTTCCTTATATAATAAAAATTAACACCTCAAAAAACATAGCAAATTTCATTTTATCATTAATATGTCAACTTGCCAAGAATTTAAAAATAACTTTCTCTTTAGACAAATATTTTGACAAAACGCACTATTCACACATATTATCCATTAATTACATAAAGTAAGTGTATTAATATAACGATATTATTATTTGAGAGCTTTTGTAATTGAATCTAAACAATATATATTAAGGAGGAATACTTATGGGGAAGAACACGAATTATAGGGGAATAGGAATTAAATTTTTAATGCCAATACTTATAATTACTTTTCTAGCTACAAGCAGCATTGGCATATTGTCCTATATAGGTGAAAAAAATGCGCTAACTAGAATTATGGAAAATATGACTACACTTAAAGTGGAGGAAACAAAGGGATTGATTACAGAAAGAGAAGATAACGTCAAATCCTTAAAACAAGCTCTCGATAAATACTTAGTTTCAGTTACAAAAAGCATCGCCGAGACCTTAAAGACAGTTCCTGAAGATAAATTAAATGATGAAGCTAAAAGATTGGCTCAGTCTTTAGGAACTCCAGAAATACACATTACTGACGGCGATGGGGTGTTAAGGTGGGGATCTGTTCCAGACTTTTATGGATTTGACTTTAAAACCTCTGATCAAACTAAACCTTTTCTACCAGGGCTCACTGATAAAAACTTTGCATTAGCACAGGACCCTCAGCCAAGGGGAAGTAATAAGGAACTCTTTCAGTATATTACCGTATCAAGGATAGACAAACCTGGTCTTGTACAAATAGGAGTAGTTCCAAAAGAGTTACAGGATTTATTAGATAGAGTCAATGTAAAAAATATTTCTAAATCAACCAAAGTTGGTAAAGGCGGATATGTAGCTATACTTGATAAAGATGGTAAATTTATAAGTTATCCCGATGATAAACTTATTGGAAAAAGCTTAAAGGATTTCGATTGGGGGCCAAAAGTAGCATCCTCAAACAAGGGAAATTTCAAGTATAAAATGAATGGTACTGAAAATTTGATGGCCTTTGAAAAGACAGATAAATATATTATTATGGCTACAATCCCTACATCAGAATACTATGGTCAGTTATCAACTTTAAGAAATAATATTATTTTTTCAATAGTATTTAGTTTGCTTTTAGCTTCATTTATTATCTTTGTAGTAAGCAACAAATATATTATTAAAAGAATTAAAAATATATTAAAGGTAGTAGAGGATGTCGGCAGTGGAAATCTTAATGTTTCCATTAAAGATTCTGAGAATGATGAACTTGGACAATTGGCATTTGGATTTAATAATACTATAAATCATTTAAAAGAATTAGTTTTAAGTATAAATACTACTGCCTCAAATGTAACACAAACCTCTGATGCAGTAGCACAAGCAACGGAGCAAACCTCAGCTTCGGGACAAGAGATTGCAAGAAGTGTTTCTGAAATAGCAGGAGGTACAACTAATCAAGCACAAGAAGCTCAAACAAGTGCCGATCAATTATCTGAGGTATCTAAGAATATTGAGGATATCGTAGCAAATACAAGTATAATTTCTGAAAAGATAAGTGAAATAGACCATCAAAATAAAAATAGCCTTGAATCAATAAATATCTTAAAAAATAAATTTGCTGAAAATAAAGATGCAACAGAAAGTGTAAGTGAGAAGATAACCTTACTTGCTGATAGATCGAATCAAATAGGAGCAATCACAGAATCCATTTCTGCAATAAGCAGCCAAACTAATCTACTAGCATTAAATGCATCTATTGAAGCTGCAAGAGCTGGTGAGGCTGGACGAGGGTTTGCTGTTGTAGCAGAAGAGGTCCGAAAGCTAGCTGAACAATCTGCAGATGCAGCTTTTAATATTGATTCTCTTATTAATGAGATCAAAAATGATGTATCAGATGCTGTAAAATCTATAAATATAGCAGGAAAATCCGTTGGCGAATCAAATGAAAAGCTTGATAACACCGTCGAAGCTTTTTATCTGCTTAAAGATTCAAATGATTCACTGGTTGCCCTTGTAGGAAATTTAAATGATATTTGTAAGGTTTTAAGTGAAAATACAGACAAAGTGGTTGTATCTGTTAATAATATTGCATCTGTTTCTCAAGAAACTGCTGCTACAACAGAAGAGATATCTGCTGCTACAGAAGAACAGGCAGCGGCATTCGAAGAAATTAATGAAAGTATCAGCAAATTGAAATTCTTATCTTCTGAATTACTTAATATGATAATGCAATTTAAGATTAACGAGTAAATTATAATTGATAAAGTGAAACTTACTAGAGATGGGGTTTTAGATCCCATCTCTAGTTTGGTTAAACGAATCCCTTTCACAGAGTGCGATGGGAGTATTAGAGCGGATAGTCATAGGGTAAATTAGATAAAAATCCCTGTAACAGCTTTTATACCTAGTTCATAGTATATATATAAAGCTTATATACAGAGGAGTTATTATGTACAGTTGCTATTTTAGGTCTAACATAGGTTCAAATATTGTTGCTTATGTCAGAGGGGACGTAAATGGTGATAGAATTCCTGATAATATATACTTAGTTGGAGTAAAAAGCCCCTCTAGTCCCTTTATTCAAAACATTACTCTTTTAGTACTGGATGGAAGAACAGGCAGAGTTGTTAGTGTACCACTAAATGAAAACGCTGGATATAACCCTAGGCTGTTTCTAGGGGATTTTACCGGGGATGGTATAAATGATATATTAATTAGTATTGATTCAGGTGGAAGTGGAGCAATAATGTATCATTATATTTATTCCTTCACTAATAATACCCCTCAACTAATATTTAATTTTAATTCATACAACGCGGAATATAACTATGATGTTATTTATAAGGATAACTACAAGGTTGAAGTTACTAGTAAGGCAAATAATATAAAGTACATTATAGATATATCCCTTAAGGGAGAGAATTATTTAAAGGAAATATACGATGAAAATGGCAAGCTGAAAAAGCCAATTAGTGGATTTGTAAATCCCCTAAGCGGATTATACCCTGTAGATTTTGATTCAAATGGAGTATACGAGTTGTTGGCATACCAAAAAATAGCTGGTAGATATAATGCAGATTCTCTAGGCTATATTTTAAATACTTTAAAATGGAAGGGAAATAGATTTGTTTTGGATAATCAAAATGTAGCTATTTGGGGATCACAGGGATAGATATGCTTTATTGTTAAAAAATTTAAATGGACATCCTAAAAATTGTATTTTAGGTTGCCCATTTTTTGCAATTATTATTTCACTTATATATTTTTAACAATCTACACTTAACCTAAATGTAGTATAAATTCTATAATTTTGCTACTTTTTACATCAAGTTTCATATTTTTTGAACAAAAACTACATTTTGAAATATTTATATTATTATGTTAAAATGTAAACATATTATTAACATTTATAGGGGGACAAACGATGAAATCCATAAAACGTCAATTAATTTCTGTTGCAGTCTTGCTAGTAATAATCCCAGTAGCAATTACTAATTTTATCTGTTCTTATTATTTTTCCAATAATATTGAATCCAGCATAGTAGATAATAATAAACGTCTTTCATCTACAATAGCTGACGAAGTTAAAAGTTTTATTGATAAGGCATACACCCTTACAGAGACAATGGCTGAAAATAAGACCACTATCGACTTTAATCCAGAAGATCAAAACGAGATGCTTACCAAGTCTGTATCTAAAAATCCTTATTTTGATCTGCTGTACATATTAAAAAATGATGGAAATCAGACAGCTCGTTCTTCCGGCGAACTAGCCAATAGAGCTAATAGATGGTGGTTTACACAAGTTATGAATGA
Source organism: Clostridium nitrophenolicum (assembly GCF_055391695.1). NCBI lineage: Bacteria > Bacillati > Bacillota > Clostridia > Eubacteriales > Clostridiaceae > Clostridium > Clostridium nitrophenolicum. Next base: position 1,130,867 of record NZ_AP042469.1, on the reverse strand, counting down.
AAAAAAGTCATTCGTTAGCAAATCTTATTACTCTGTAACTGGTAATAGTGCCGTAACTTCAATATTTCATCCTATTTTTGACAAGAACTCCAATATAACAGGAATATTCGGCGCTGACCTTAAATTAAATGAATTACAAAAGCTTGTAGATAAGTATTCTGATGGTAAAAATAGGTATTCATTTATTCTAGACAGCGATGGCGTAGTTATTGCTCATCCTGATAAAAATCAAGTTTCAGAGCTTTACAATTATAAAACCTTTAAGAAAACGGTTTTAGTTAAAGATTCTTCAGGTAATGTAGTTAAAGATGCTACTGGAAATCAGCAAACTCAGCTTCAAGATATAAAACTTCCCCAAGCTCTTAAAGACATTACTGAGAAGGCATTAAAGGGAGAGTCTGGCACTGTTGAGTATACAGATAATGATAAAAAAGAAATATCAAGTTCTTATACTACAATAAAGCTCCCAGGACAGTCTCAAAACTGGGCGGTAATAACAGTACAAGATAAAGCATCTGCTATGGCAGTAATAAGAACTACTCAAATAAAAAACACAGTTATAGCATTATTTCTGCTCTTATTAGTAATTATATTAATATATTTTCTTGCGAAAAAATTTACACAACCAATATCTGATTTAGTTATACTGATGCAAAAAGCATCTGAGGGAGATTTAACAGTTCAATCTCAATATAAAAGTCAAAATGAACTTGGAAGTCTAAGTAATAACTTCAATTTAATGATGTCTCAAATCAAAGAACTTATTACTAATATAGATGAAGCATCGGTACTTGTGACTAATTCATCTAAAACTCTGGCCATTACTACTGAATCTACCTCTAAATCTATAGAACAGATAGCTGCTAATATTTCAAATATTACAGTAGCTGCTGATGGACAGGCCTCCAATGCTGCAACAGGACTTAATACAACTAAAGAGTTATCTGATAAAATTACTACTATGACAGATTACATGAATGATGGTAAAACATCTGCAGATAACATATGCAATGTTAGCACTAAAGGTATCGAAGCTATTCATACATTAGAAAGTGCCGCAAAGGAAAGTAATCAATCTATAAATAATGTAGCATTAGTTATAAATTCACTAAGTGATAAGGCAAATGTAGTTGGAAATATAGCTGATACTATAACCTCAATTTCCGAACAGACTAATCTTCTTGCTCTAAATGCTGCTATAGAAGCTGCAAGAGCAGGCGAAGCAGGCAAAGGTTTTTCCGTAGTTGCTGAAGAAGTTAGAAAGTTATCTGAAGACACCGCCTCTTCAAGTAATAATGTTAAGGAAATTATATTTAATGTTCAAAAAGACATTATCACAGCTAAGGATACTATAAATCAAGCAGAAATTGTAGCTTATAAACAAAATGATGCTGTAAAACATGCTAGAGAAACCTTTGGGGAAATATCCTCCAGTATTCAAGACGTGGTAAATAAAATAAATATAACTGCCTCTAGTCTTAATGACGTTATTGTTACTAGAGATCAGCTTACTACCGTTATAAATGCTGCATCAAAAGTGGCTGAAACTTTAGCTAAGTCTTCAGAGCAAGTTTCAGCTATAACAGAAGAACAAAGCGCTGCTGTAGAGGAAATATCTAGTCTAGCTGATGAGTTAAATAGTATGTCAGCAAAACTTCATGATTCTATAAGGACATTTAAAATAAATTAATAAAAATCCCGGACTTATTTAAAGTTCGGGATTTTTATTTATTTCATATTGAATTTTTATTATATATTTTGTATAATTATTCATATGAAAAATAAATTAGATTTAGTACTGGGGGTAGATCGATGGAAAAAATGGTCTTTGTGGTTAGAAAAGCTGAAAAAGCAGATATACCAAAAATACATGAAATAACTGAAATAGTTTTTAAAATCTATGCTGAAAATGCAGGTGTTAAAGGTACACTTAGCGCATTGAATGAAACCTATGAAGATGTAGAGAAAGATATTGAAACAAAAGAAGTTTTTGTAGCCCTCTTAAATGAGGACGTAGTTGGAAGTGTTAGAATTGAAGTGAATCCTGATAAAACTGCCTACTTGAGCAGATTTGGAGTTAAATTGGATTATCAAAATAATGGTGTAGGTAAAATATTAATAAATGCAGTAGATAATGCAATGATAGATTTAGGTGTAACTAACTTATATCTTCATACTGCTTCTAGAATGCTATCACTTGTTAGATTTTATTATGGCAGAGGTTTTTATATTGAGTCAACCACTAAAGATCGAGGCTATATTAGAGCTTTATTGTGTAAAGATTATAAAGCAGAGCAATCAAATATTCCTTGTGAAAATCGTGAGGTTATATAATATTTAAAGGAGTTGCATGATTGGTTAATTATGCAGCTCCTTACAACTTTAGCCTTACTAAAAAAATGTTTTATATTCTTATTGAGAATTGATTTTCATATTTGTCAATCCATCTAACGCTTTATTAATCTTGTCTTTTGCCTCTTCCGCACTTTTTGTTGTTCCATTTATAAAATCTCCGCTTTTAACAGCAGTATCAGAAGTGATTACTATGTTTTCTAAATAATTGCGATACTTCTCATGAAAAGAATCTAACTCTTTGCCATGAGGAAGCTTAGTCACTTCATCCAAATATTTGTGAAGATTTTTATTTTCTTCTTTTAATTGTGGCAGTGCTCTATTTTCAATTCCTTTCATTGTATTATCTACTGAGGTTTTTATTTTCCCAGTGTAACTGTATATCTCTTTTGTATAAACAGCATCACTTTTTGTAGAGTTAAACACTGCTTCTGGACTTTTATTTGAACTTACAGCATTTATTACAAAAAATACAAGCAATCCTATTAGAGCATAAATAATAATCTTAGCTACTTTCTTTATAAAACTAATTATAATAAGAATAATCACAATAACCCCTAATCCTAGCAGCAATTCATTATGTGACAATTTCATTTTCCTCCTGTTTCCTGTAGTTTAATATAATACTATTCTTAAAACGTAAATAAAAAAATTTCTATAAATTTTTAATCTCTAATTCTTTACTACATTTTAACACATGCAATTCTTATTGTTAACTATTGATGACAAACTTTTACCTATAATTATCCTATACTCTGAAAAATTACAAAATAGTCTTAAATATCTGTTTCTAAACTAAAAAGGTTTCTAAAAAGTGTTTTGCTGCTGAGGATAAGTATCTATTCTTCATCCATATTATAGCAGTTTGAGTTTCTAAAGATGATTCATCAATTTCCTTATATTTTAAATTTGTGCTTGGTATAAGTCCCATTGCTGCTTTGGGCACAATAGCTATACCAATTCCTGTATCTGCCCATAATAATATTGATCTCGCATCATCACTTTTGCATAGTATCTTAGGTTCAAATCCCGATTTTTCACAGGAATCTACTATCATTTTTTCAAATCTTCGATCTATTATCAGAGGTTTGTCCTTAAGTTCTTCAAGACATATTGATTTTTGCTCTTCTTCCCAATACCTGTCTCCTCTTGTCGCTACTACCATTGGCTCATCCGGCAAATATATTATCTCAAAAAACTCTGAGTTTATTGGTGTTCGTACAATTCCTATTTCTATAACTCCATTATTCAATAAATCTAGTATCCTGTAAGTATCTCCCTCCCATATCTGAAAAGTTACTCCTGGATAACTTTCATGGAAGTTATATATCCTCTCCGGTAAAAGTGTAGATCCTGAGGACGGTACTGTACCAACGGATAATGTTCCTTGAAGTCCTTCATTAAAATCTTTTAACTCTTTAACAGTAGAATCAACTAGCTCCACTACCTGCTCTGCTCGATGTCTTAATATTTTGCCTGCATCCGTCAGTTGTATTTTTCTGCTTCCTCTTTCAACTAATTTAACCCCAAGTTCCTCTTCTAAAAGCTTTAGTTGCTGACTAAGAGGTGGCTGCGCTATATGCAACCTTCTTGCTGCTTTAGTTATATTTCCTTCTTCTGCAATTGTGATAAAATATCTTAATTGTCTAATATCCATAAGAATATCCCCTCTTAATTGTAACCATATGTTTTTCATATATATTTTATAGCTATTAAATATTTTTCATATATATTTTTCTTTGCTATAATGATACAGTAAAGAATAGACGCTGTCAAAATAAGTCTTATTTCGGTTTAATTTTACGGAGGTATTTATGCTTAATAATTTAATATTCTTATGCACAGCTGGCTTTTGTGCTGCTTTCATAGATTCCATAGCTGGTGGTGGAGGAATTATTAGCGTTCCAGCTTATTTGTTAGCAGGTGTTCCACCTCATCTTGCACTAGGAACCAATAAATTTTCTTCTTCCTGTGCATCTTTTACTAGTTCTGTTAAATTTGCTAAATCTGGCAAGGTGGATTTTGGAATTCTGAAAATTTTAGGTCCATTTACCCTTATAGGAGCTATTTTAGGTGTAAATACAGTTCTCAGCATAAATGCAAGTTACCTTAATACAATAGTACTTGTACTTTTACTATTTGTTGGCATATACAGCCTCTTTTCAAAAACTGCAGGAATTGAGGATAAGTTCGAAGGTCTAACAAAGGAGAACAAGCTTTTCGGAATACTACTTGCGTTTTCCTTAGGATTTTATGATGGTTTTTTCGGTCCTGGGACAGGTTCTTTTTTAATCTTTGGTCTTATAAAAATATTTAAATTTGATTTTGTAAGAGCTGGAGGAAACGGAAGAGTTTTAAACTTTATAAGTAACATTGCCGCTCTAGGTATGTTTGCTATGAGAGGACAAATTGATTATAAACTAGGTATACCAGTTGCAATATTTATGGTACTAGGAGCTAAATTTGGTACAAAGGTTGCCTTAGATAAAGGTGCTAAGCTGATGAAGCCTATTTTTGTAACTATGTCTCTAGCAGTAGCAATTAAAATGCTCTATGGAGTGTTGATAAAATAATTTTTAAATATGGGGTTCAAGTGTGGATATATAAGCAAACTTATCCACGCTTGAACCCTATGTTTTATCTATAAATTAGTACTTGATGGTTTTTCCATTTTTGTGGTATACTTTTTAAAAATTCAAATTTCATAATATTTATGCATAACTAAGAAAGGGGGCTTATGTTACTGTTACGTAACATAAACAATATGAACATTAGAAATAAATATCTAAAACAGGTAAAAAGAGTAGTAGTAAAGGTCGGATCGTCCACACTTACACATTCAAGCGGTTTTTTAAATCTTAACCAAATTGAAAAGCTTGTAAGGCAAATTGCAGATTTACATAATCAAGGTATCGAAATAGTTCTTGTTACTTCTGGAGCCATTGCCGCAGGTGTAGGTAAATTGGGGCTTAAAAGTAAACCTACAACTATTCCAGAGAAGCAAGCAGCTGCTGCTATAGGACAAGGGATATTATTGCATATGTATGAGAAAATGTTTTCTGAGTATGGAAAAATAGCAGCTCAAATTCTTATAACTAAAGATGACGTCTCTAATAGAACTAGATTTCTAAATGCAAGAAACACTTTTTTCTCTTTATTTGAAAAAGGAGCAATTACAGTAGTCAATGAAAATGATGCAATTATAGTTGACGAAATAAAATTTGGTGATAATGATACTTTGTCTGCTATTGTAGCTTCTTTAATTGAAGCAGATTTACTAATACTGCTTTCAGATATTGATGGACTTTATGACAGTAACCCTAGAACAAATCCAAATGCAAAGCTTATACGTGAAGTAGAAGAAATTACAGAAGAAATAGAAAAAAGTGCAGAAGGAGCAGGAACTTCTTTAGGTACTGGAGGGATGACTACAAAAATAAGTGCTGCACGAATTGCTACTTCTGCTGGAATCTCAATGGTAATAGTAAATGGATCTAATGATAGTATCCTTAGAGATGTTGTAAATATCAAAGAAGTTGGTACTTTCTTTGCACCAAATGAATCTCCTCTTCAATTACGCAAGCATTGGATCACTTTTAATACAGATATAAAAGGAACGTTAATGATAGATGATGGAGCTATTGAAGCAGTAACTAATGAACATAAAAGCCTTCTACCTTCTGGAGTATTATCTGTTGAAGGTTTTTTTAATCATGGACAAATTGTATCTATTATAAATAGTAATGGTAAAGAAATAGGTAGAGGAATTACTAACTATGATTCTTGGGAGATTGAACAAATAAAATCCCTGAAAACAGATGAAATAGAAGATAAGCTTGGATATAAAAATTATGATGAAATAATACACTGTAATAACCTGTCTATATTTTAATAAATATTTTAAGAGTGGAGTGATAAATCATGAATATTTATAATTATATGATGGAAAAAGGTCAATGTGCTAAAAATGCTTCAAGAAGGCTTGCTTATACAAGCACAGAAGTTAAGAATAAAGCACTAATTGCTATGAGTGAAGCTTTAATAAAAAATAAAGATTTTATATTATCAGCAAACGAAAAAGACATGATAAATAGCAAAAATAACGGCATGTCTCAATCTCTTTTAGATAGATTAGCTTTAAATACTAAAAGAATAGAAGATATGTCCGAAGGTCTTAAAAGTATTGCTGCATTGCCAGATCCTATTGGAGAAGTGCTAAAAATGTGGAGAAATCGAGATAACCTTCAGATTGGTCAGGTAAGAGTACCTCTTGGAGTAATAGGAATTATATATGAAGCTAGACCTAATGTTACTGTAGATTCAGCTGCTTTATGCATTAAATCAGGAAATGCTGTAATTTTAAAAGGAGGAAAAGAAGCGCTTAACTCTAATATATCTATTGCAAATATTATAACGAAAGCTGCAGTTGCCGCAGGACTTCCAGAGGGAAGTATTCAACTTATAGGAACTACTGACAGAGAAGCAACTAATATTATGATGAAACTTAATGAATATATAGATGTTCTAATTCCACGAGGAGGATCCAATCTTATACAAAGTGTAGTAAAAAATTCAACTGTACCAGTAATTCAAACTGGAGTTGGAAACTGCCATATATATGTAGATGAAGATGCAGATTTTAATATGGCAGAAAAAATAATTATAAATGCAAAAACTCAAAGGCCTGCCGTTTGTAATGCTATGGAAACCTTGTTAGTTCATAAAAATGCTGCTTCAACATTTTTACCAAAGATTGCTGAAAGTTTAAAAGCAGCAGGTGTAGAACTAAGAGGCTGTAGTAAAACTGAAAAATATGTAACTAATGTTAACCAAGCAACCGAAGAAGATTGGGAAACTGAATATGGAGATTTGATTTTAGCTATAAAAGTTGTATCTTCAATAGATGAAGCAATGGATCATATATATAAATATGGTACTAGACACTCAGAAGCTATAATAACCAATAGTTATAAAAGTTCTCAAAGATTTTTAAATGAAGTAGATGCAGCTGCAGTATATGTAAATTCATCTACCAGATTTACCGATGGAGGGCAATTTGGTTTTGGTGGTGAAATAGGAATCAGTACACAAAAGCTTCATGCTAGAGGTCCTATGGGACTTGAGCAGTTAACCAGCATAAAATATATTATATACGGCGAAGGACAGATCAGAAAATAAGACAATTTCATTGGACAGGACCATTTCTAGTAGGAACAAAATGGTTCTGTTCCAATATCACCAAAGAATATGATTGAAGATTTATTTTCATTAACTTTTGTAAGCATTTTATATATTAGATACACTTTCTATTCTATAGCCTTTCAGTGCTTCTTATATCTACGATACATCCCCTTTTGTTTGATTTAATAATAATTAAATTTCTATAGGGTGCTTTATAATTTAAATTTATTATAGAATACTAGTTATTTATTTAATTATCTTTACTTCTTTTAATTTCAATGGAAAATATGGTACAATATTCAAGTATGTTTACTTATGCTACATAAATTAATTATATAAAGGACTGAAAACTATGAAAAAATTTAAATTATTATTTTTACTATTATTCATCTTTATGGCTGCTTTTGCAGCAACAAGAATATTTAACCCTAATAAAACAAAAACCACTGCAAAGTTAGCTTCTAATGTAGCCAATCAGGAGCAAAAACATGAAAAAAGCAAAACCCATGATGGAATACCTACAGCTATACTAAATTCCAGTAATGAGATTTCAGATTCTCAAAATAAGGATTTAAGGAAATTTCCTTACCCCTACAGTGCTATGCTTGCTATATGCTCTGATATAGATGATGCAACTTTAGAGGAATTTAAAAACTATCATAGATTTTTAAACACTAAAGAGCAGACTGCTAACGGTGAAGGCATAGGTCTAGATATTAGTGACTCTATGTGGTTGTACATGGCTGATAATGCAGGATATAAAGTAGATAAATATGGCAATGGTGTTGATAATATAATGACTTTCTTTAAAGGTATAGATAAATCTTCACGACACGACTCCGATGAAATTATTAATTTCACTAAGTGCGGATGGATAGATTCCCTCCACTCTTTTGGAGATTTTTCAACTAAAAATGAAAGAAACTCCTCTTTTAACAGAGCTTTAGCAGTAGACGGCTGGGAAGCATTAAGAGCTATTAATTTCAAACCAGTAGTATGGATAAATCACGGCAATAAATCAAACAAACAAAATTTTGGTGCTTATGGTACCTCTAATTTTATGAATTATCAACAAGGGGACAACTCTAATTCTTCATATTATCATACAGATTTAACTATCCCTAATGGTATTAAATATGTTTGGAACTCTATATCGGATTATAACTTTGGGCATGATTATCCTCTTTATGAAATTTCTCTAAGGGATGGCAAAAAGGTATGGGGCTTTTATAGATATACCAATAACATGGTGAATGGAAGAATTGAATGGACATGGATTCCTAAACATCTTCACAAACAACTTACTCAATCAAATTTAGATAGTATTGTAAGCAATAAGTATTATTCTATAGTAGGACAACACTTTGGTGTCGATGCTGAAGATTTATTCCATGATGAAAATATAAAATCCTTAAGATTACTAAAACAGTATGAAACAGACGGAAAGATACTCGTTGCCAGAACCTCAAGACTTCTGGATTACGCCAACGTTCATAAATATATAATGTATAATAAAGTAAATGATAACGGCAAAACTTATATTAATATAACGAATATAAATGATCCTATTTTCGGGAAACACGTTCCTACTCTTGATAATATAAGAGGAATTACTTTTTATTGCGATGATCCTCAGAATACTGTATTGCTGCTAAATAAAACCAACATTAGCAGCGAAGAACTGAAAGTAAATCCTAAGGATGAAACAGGAAAGTACAGCATATCTGTGAAGTGGTTTGCACCTGACTATACTGACTACAATAAACAGAGTCAACTATAGAGGTAATAGTCCGAAAGTTAACTTATACGCCGGGATATGTTTCCAAGCTTCAGTACGTTAAAAACTTTTAGCCAGTCTAAAGTTTGTGTTTCAAGACAACCTAAGAACTTTCGAGAACTCGCTATGCTCAAACAACTCTAAAGTTCTAAGGTTCTCTTAAAACTCTTCACTAAGACTGGCACAAAGTTTTTAAATCTACTTCGGCTTTGGAAACATATCCCTTTGTATAAATTAACTTTCTAGTTAGTTTCTCTATATATAGTGCTTACTTAATTTTGGTTTACTGAATTCATTTTGGCTTTATTAAAGTATATTAGTGCTAAAACAAAGGCAGCAATGCTAATAAACGTGCATGCTTTAAAGGCTGCTTCAATAGATACGTCAGCAAATTTACCTATAGAAATGTTAACTATAGAGGAAAGTATATCGCCAGCCATAGCGTAGATAGAAAGTATTGTTGCTCTATTGCTGGTGTTTATTGATTTATTTTCTATATCTAAAATAATAGGTCTTATAATTGAAAAACATCCTTGAGTAACAGCAATTGCAACTACACTTATAATTGGATTTCCAGTATATATTAATACTGCGCATCCCACTAAAATATTTATTAATAGAACTTTTGAGGTTTTGTTTTGACCAAATCTTTCAGTAAACTTATAGGATTTAGCAGATATTAGACATACTATCTGCATTAATGCTGTTAAAAATCCAAAATATCTGATACCTATTCCACTTTTCAAATATTGAGGTTGATTTAAAAAGACACCAATTGAATGAGTTGTTTCACTAATGAGAGCAAAGACTACTACAATTATTATAATTTGTTTATTATTTAATACATCTCTTATACTATTTTTAATACTTGTCTTTTTTTCTAAATTATGAGACACATCCTTAATAAAAAATGTTAAGATTACAGCTAAACCATAAGGAATTATTGTTCCAAACACCGTTAAATCCATTGATCTCTCGACCATTTTTGTAGAAAGTAAACATGCCAATAGAAAACCTGCGACACTCATAGCAGTATACATGCCAAATACCTTTTCTGTCTTCTCTTTGTCTGCTGATGAGTATAATAATGCTATATCACAACCTGAAATTGCAGAAGTAGCTAAGGCTACTAATATTCCTTCTACTAAAAATAAGGAAAAGGAATTCGCTTCATAGAAAACAATTTTTGATATGAAAAGTAGAAAGTTTCCCATCAACAAGGTTATTTTATATCCATATTTATCTGCAAACCATCCCCAAGGAATCTCAAAGAGCAGCATTAAAATCATGAATATGGACTCAATTAAAAAAATATTATACATAGACAAGCCTCTTGATTGTCTATATAAAGTAGCTATAGGTCCATAAAAAACAAGTCCTTGAAGAAATGCAATAATATACATTAAATAAACATTTATCTTTTTATTCAATTTGATACACCTCCAAAATTTTGCACAACAAAAAAACCTTTAGAAAATGATTTTTTTAATATATGGTTGTGCAGATGCATCAAATCCTTCTCATTATAGTTCCTCCAATATTATTTAAAATAACAATTATAACAATATTTTACCATAGTTACATTATATTTAAAATGATTAATACTATAAATTAAAACTTAAATCAATTGGGCATAAATATTGTATAAAGTTACATACTTCTCAATGTGTATATAAAAAGAGCCGCAATTAATGCGACCCTTTTTATATTATTTTTTAACAGTGTCAAAATCAATTTCCATTAAATCAACAACTTTTGTTTTATGTTTTCTTTTATAACCCCACCATAATCCTATAAACAATGGTAATCCGATATATGATGAAATAACTCCATTCCAGTCTATTTTATCAGCTTCAAAGTAGCTAAGACCTTGTCCTAAAGTAACAACTATACATAATACCATTGCTATTACTGGTCCTAATGGAAATAACTTTGCAACATATTTCAATTTTTTCAAGTCACGTCCTTGAGCAACATAAGCCTTACGGAAACGATAATGACATAGTGCTATACCCAACCATGCAACAAAGCCTGCAAGTCCTGATGCTGCTACAAGCCATACATAAACTGTAGTCTCTGCATAAAGTCCTGTTAAGAAACAAAGGGATGCTACTACTGTAGTTAATATTAGCGAGTTAACAGGAACTCCTCTTGAGTTAACTTTTCCAAGCCACGCTGGTGCTTTACCATCCTTAGCCATTGCATATAGCATTCTGCTTGAAGCATACATTCCTGAGTTTCCTGCTGATAGTACTGAAGTTAAGATAACTGCATTCATTAATGATGCCGCTGCTGCTATACCAGCCTTTTGGAATACTAATGTAAATGGACTTGTATCAACTCCAGCATCCATATAAGGAATTAATGCGCCAACAACAAATATTGTTCCTAAATAGAATATTAAAATTCTCCAGAAGATCGTATTTATTGCTTTAGGTATATTTTTTTCTGGATCTTCACTTTCTCCCGCAGCTATACCAACAAGCTCTGTACCTTGGAATGAGAAACCAGCAATTAAGAATACCATGAAAATTGATTTAGCTCCACCAACAAATGGTGCTTCACCAACACTAAAGTTTTTTAATCCTACAGCATGTCCACCTATTATTCCAACTATTGTTGCAACACCTATTAATAAAAATATAATAACGGTAATAACTTTAATACTTGCAAACCAATATTCTGATTCACCATAAGCTCTTGCTGATAAAAGATTAAGTGCAACTATTACTGTAAGGAATAAAACACTCCATACAAGAGCTGGCACGCCAGGAAACCAGTATTTCATAAGAAGGGCACCTGCAACCATTTCAGCTGCAACTGTAATAGCCCAGTTATACCAATAGTTCCATCCCATTGCAAATCCAAAAGCAGGATCAACAAATTTTGATGCATATATTCCAAAGGAACCTGAATCCGGCATGAATGTTGCCATTTCCCCTAAACTAGTCATTAAGAAATAAACCATAATACCTATACAACCATATGCAACTAGTGCGCCTCCTGGTCCAGCTTGTTTAATTGTAGCTCCAAGAGCCAGGAATATTCCTGTTCCAATGGCACCTCCCATTGCAATCATATTAAGATGTCTTGCTGTTAAACTTCTTTTAAGTTCATTAGAAGTCTGAACATTTTTTTCTACTGCATTTTGCATAAATTTTTCCTCCTTACCGGCTTTTATTTATTCCGATAAGTGAAATAACTAAGATCAGAAACGTAAAAAATGCCTTGAGCATACACTCAAGGCATTTAATATGAATTTACATTAATTACTAAAACATACATATTAATATACAACGAATGATAGCTCACCACAAAATCCTCTTTGTGACAGTCTTGCATATATTCTATGCAACCCCAGCTATACAGTACTAAAGCATTTACTGTACGCTTCGGCGAAATTTCCTTTTAAACTGCTTCATTGTGCTTACCTCTGCAGTTTTACTCTTAAATCCCGCGCCTCTACCTCAGTTATTCACTTATGTTAATTATTATACAGTAATATTTATAATTAGTAAACAGTTTTTTAATATTTTAATGTGAGAAGCTCTTTCGCCATTTCTTATAATTATAATAGTATTAAACCTAAGATAGCCAATAGATTAGGTGAACTTTATTCATGTAAGTTTAAAAAAATTATATTTTTAAATGATCATAAAGTTCATCAAATGACATATATTTATTTTTGCTTAAATATGTAAGATTAGAAATAATAAAATAAGAGAGTTTTTCAGAATCAAGTTTAGATGTTATATTTCCTTTTTTCCTCTCAAGTTCAATTAATTCTCCTATTTCTGTATATAACTTTGTAAAACTATCTTTTTCTCTACAGTGATACCCTTGCTTTTCCTCATTTGCAATTTCATAAAAAATTGAAATATAATCATCTACAAATCCCTGTAAGGATTCATATATTTTTCTTATTTTTTCTTTAAAAGGTTCATCAGTTAACTTTAAACTTTCTATAATATTCAAGGTCTTATTCCAATCATCTTGAAAAATTTCTATTACAAGCTCTATTTTATTTCTAAAATAATTATAAAAGGTTCCTGTTCCTATATCGCACTGTTTGGCAATTTCTCTTATATTCAGACCTTTATATCCCTCTTCTAAAAGAGTTTTTCTTCCTTGAATTATTATTTTTTCCTTAGCATTTTCAATTAACTTTGGCATTTTATCCTCCTATTAATGAACTTTGTTCATAATATACCATATTCATACTTTTCTGTCAATAACGCTGGCCAAATCTGTTAAATATGTATGATTCAAAGTTAGTTTCCCTATAGATATCCACCTTGGGTACTTAACTTATTAGCGATATTCATAGGGGTACCTTGATTAAGCTAATTATCGATGTTGGATATATACCTAATCTAGGTATTCACTTATGTAAAAGAATATGTATATTTTTTTCATATACCTATAATATGTATTGAATATTTTTTATATGGTTTCCCTTCTGCTACAATTATAAATATAAGATGGATGCGATAACTTTTAGAATTATAACCTTATATAGGCGGAATAACCAGAAAGTTAACTTATGCAGAGGGATATGTTTCCAAAGCTGAAGATAGATTTAAAAACTTTGTGTCAGTCTTAGTGAAGAGTTTTAAGAGAACCTTAGAACTTTAGAGTTGTTTGAGCGCAGCGAGTTCTCGAAAGTTCTTAGGTTGTCTTGGAACACAAGCTTTAGACTGACTAAAAGTTTTTAACGGACTGAAGCTTGGAAGCATAGCCCGGGGTATAAGTTAACTGACCGCCTATTACCCTATATCACTTACTTGAGGAGGGGATTTTTATTAATACTTTAATATTTCTATGCATTGCTGGATTCCTTGCTGGTTTTATAGACTGTATATCAGGAGGGGGAGGAATTATTAGCTTGTCAGCTTTTTTACTTTCAGGCCTTCCACCTCATTTGGTGCTTGGAACAAATAAATTTTGCTCTTGCTGTTCTACACTTATTAGTTCTATAGAATTTGCTCAATCTGATAAAGTGGATTTTTATCTCTTAAAAATTTTAGCCCCTTTTAGTTTTTTAGGAGCTATCTTAGGGGTAAATACAGTACTTAAAATAAATGGGAATTACCTTAATACCATAGTTCTCATACTTTTACTATTTGTAGGGATATATAGCTTATTTTCGAAAACTGCTGGTATGGAAGATAGATTTAATGGCTTTTCAAGAAAAAATATAACACTAGGTATTATTCTTGCTCTATGTTTAGGATTCTATGATGGATTTTTAGGCGCTGGTGTAGGCTCTTTTTTAATATTTGGCCTAATAAATATATTTGGATTTGACTTTGTCAGGGCAGGTGGCAACTGCAAAGCTTTAAATTTTATAGGAAACGTTGCTGCAGTAATAATGTTTGCTATGAGAGGACAAATTAATTTAAAATTAGGTATACCAATAGCAATATTTATGATATTAGGTGCAAGACTTGGAACTAAAGTTGCATTAAATAAAGGAGCTAAGGTTATAAAACCTATATTCGTAACAATGTCTCTTGCTGTAGCAGGTAAAATGCTTTATGTAATAATGAGATAGATTTAATTGATACATAAAATCCTCTTCCATTTGTGATAACTGTCACAGGAAAATAGTTATTTCTATGATATTATTCTCATATAGGCATATCACTCAACAAAGGAGAAACTAGATGAAAAAAATAGGTATTATAAATTGTTTTGAAGTATCTAAAAGATGCTCTGGATCGGGGTGTTTTAAAGCTTTTAATAACAGAGCTGCTTCATTTGAGAACTATGACAAGGAGTCTCAACTGTTAAGCTTCGTTCACTGTAACGGATGCAGTGAAAATTCAATAGATCAGGTTATAAGCAGGGCTGAAAGAATGAAAGAAATTGGTGTGGACACAATTCATTTATCATCATGCATAAGGTCTAAGTGTCCTTGGTATGACGAATTTTTAAGTACACTTTCTAAAAATTTTGAAGTAATAGGATATACTCACGGTGGTAAAGAGCGAAAAAATAAAAATGCAGAGTAACATTCTCTGCATTCTATCATTTTATTAATATTTTTTGTTTTCAAAAACATATAATTTTCCATTTCTAGGCTTTAAAAAGTAGTTGCCTCTGAATCCTTTTTTAATTAACATCTTTTGTACTTCATAAAGAGTACCAGCATGGCTTACAATTAATATATTTTTATCTTTTTCCTTTAATATCGTGTTTAAAATTTCATTAACTCTTTTTAATGTGGTTTTTCTACCCTCTGGCTGAGAAACGTGATTTCTAATCCACGCAAGTCTATTTAGCAAGGCCCATGCATTATAAGGTATTTTGAATCTAATGTTTCTCCATGCTGCTGATGGAATTTCTACCAGCTTATCAGTTATAATTAATTCACCATCATATACAGTTTTAGCAGTAGTAACCGCTCTGCTCAGACTACTACAATAACATTTATCCCATTCCTTATCAACAACAATTTCATTAGGTATTACCTCTGATATATCATAATCTGAAATATACTTATTATATTCTTTTGATGACATAAATCTGCTTTTTTTTAGATCTACTTTAAAATGCCTTATAAGACCTATTTTCATTCTTATTCTCCATTCCAAATTAAAATGCTTTACTTATTATATAATTTACATATATAAAAATTTTATTCTAATACCCATTGTTACAATAAAAATAACGAAGCAAAATTTGCTCCGTTATAAATTTACAGAAGTTCTGCTCTCTTTAAAACTTCGGCTTTAAAATTTTCTACTCCAATTCTATCAATAAAAAATCCTAGTTTTTCCCCATCCTCTGCAGTTTCTTTATAATAGTCAAAAATTTTATCTACTAATCTTAATGCTTTCTCCTCACTTAAATCAACTGCTATGATATCTGCCATTCTAGGATTGTATCCTGCAGAACCTCCTACAACTACCATAAAGCCTGTAATATCTGCTATTACGCCTACATCTTTGCTATATACACTTCCACAGGCATTTCTGCATCCTGCAACACCTATTTTAGTTCTACAAGGCATATCCATCCATTGATATTTTCTTGCTAGTTTCATACCTGTACCTATAGTATTGTATTTTGATCTTTTACAGAATCCTGCTGGACACATCTCCACATTTTTAACAGAGTTTTGCTTTCTTACAGCAGGTTCCATACCTAACTCTTCCCATATAGCTGGTAAATCACTTTCTTCTAAATTTGTTATCATAATTCTCTGACCAGAAGTTATTTTTAAAACTCCATTAAACTTTTTAGTTACTTGAGCTATTTTTTCGAGGGCTTCAGGAGTTATGAATCCTCCTGGAATATATGGAGTTATTGAAAACTTTCTTTTACCGTTTCTTATTTTTTGCAAATTACCAAAATGGCTACTCATATTAATCTCTCCTAATTTAAAAGTATAGATATTTTTTAATTAATATTTTACCAAATTATAATCAAAGATTCTATGATTATAATCATTTCGCCAAAAATATTGCTTAATTTTAATAAAGCATCTTTTGCAATATAATAAGCATTTTTAGCAATAGACTATGCAAAAATTTATAGTATAATATAAGCAGACATCCAAAATCTTAAGTAGGCATCCAAAATCTATGATTTTGAGATGATCGGTTAAGTAGCGAACTCAAATCTGTAATTTGGAGTGAGTCACTTACTCAGCGAGTACTCATTCGACGACAGGAGAAGGAGTTTCATATATACATAAGAAAATAATATATTTAAATAAAGTTTGTAATAATTTACTTTTAGGGGGAGTTTATCAATGAAATCATTTTTTAATTCTTACAAATCTTCTATTGTACTATTATGTTCTATAATCTTAGGTGGAATTATAGGAATATTTATGGGACCAAAGGCATCCCTACTTGAACCTTTTGGTACTTTATTCATAAACTTAATGTTCATGATTATAGTTCCATTAGTATTTTTCAGTGTTTCTTCGGCTATTGCTAATATGAATGGAATGAAAAGACTTGGAAAAATCATGGCTAGTGTAGTTCTAGTTTTTACCTGTACAGCATTTGTTGCTGCAATTATTGGATTGATTGGAGCATTAATTGTCAATCCTACTAAGGGAGTAGATCCTGCCGCAATTCAAAGCATTATAGCTAAATCATCAGATGCTCCAAAAGCCTCTGAATACCCTGGAATACTTCAACAGCTTGTAAATACTATTACAGTCTCTGACTTTCCAGCTTTATTTTCAAGAAAAAATATGCTTCAACTTATAGTATTTTCAGTACTATTTGGCACATCTACAGCGATCATTGGCGAAAAGGGCAAACCTATTGCTGTGCTCCTAGAGTCCGGCACAAATGTAATGATGAAATTTGTTAGTATTATAATGTATTATGCACCTATAGGTCTTGGTTGTTATTTTGCATCCATGATCGGTCAGCTTGGTACTCAAATACTTAAAGGATACCTCCGAGTGTTCATTTTATATTTGGCTCTAGCTGCTATTTACTACTTTGGTTTCTTTACTATATATGCATTTATATCCGGTAGAAAAAAAGGTGTAACCACTTTCTGGCGAAATGCCATAGCTCCATCAGTGACAGCCCTTGCCACTTGTTCAAGTGCCGCTTGTATACCGACTAATCTCGAATACACAAGAAAAATGGGAGTTCCAAAGGATATAGCTGAAACTGTAATTCCACTTGGGGCTAATACTCATAAAGATGGCTCCGTATTTGGTGGAGTTATGAAAATTGTTTTCTTACTTGGATTATTCGGTAAGGATATGAGCAGTATATCATCAATATTAGGTATAATAGTCATCTCCTTCCTAGTAGGCGCTGTTATGGGTGCTATTCCTGGTGGTGGTATGATTGGTGAGATGCTTATTATAAGTATTTATGGTTTTTCTCCTGAGGTTTTACCTATAATAGCTGTCATAAGTACAATTATAGACGCTCCAGCTACACTGTTGAATTCTACAGGAAATACAGTATGTGCTATGCTGGTAGCAAGGTTGGTAGAGGGTAAAAATTGGCTAGAAAAAAAGGTATGCCAATCAACGGAGTTATCTTCCTAAATCATATTATGAAAAAATCCTACAGGGACTTTATTGATGATTAACATTTATCCTATGGGGATTCTACAGCTAACAGCGTACAATCCCCATAGGATTTAAATTTTACTTTATTTGATATATATAGCTTTTGGCTTTATATAATCTAGTAATGTCATCTTTCTGATTGTAATCAAAATGTAGAATCTATGTAGATAATCATGTCATTTTACCATATAATTCCGATAAAGTAAAGATGCTCCTATAATTTACTTTCTCTTTCTATTCTTCAGATGCAGAAACCTTGGTCTATCATTATCTTTTAATGGATTACTTATAATATGATCCTTTAAATCCTTAAAATTAAAAGGTGCTACAGGTGCAGTATATGGTATTCCAAAGTTTTCAATGGATGCTACCTTTATCACTATAACAGTCAAACCCATTATAAATCCAAATATTCCAAATATCCCAGAAAATATGATCATAAGAAACTTTAACAGTCTTATAGGATTCATCAAAGTATAATCTGTAATGGCAAAGGATGCCATAGAAGATAATGCTACAATTATTACCATAAGAGGACTTACAAGTCCTGCGAAAACTGCTGCCTGACCAATAACGATAGTTCCTACTATACTTATAGAGGAGCCTATTTGCTTTGGAAGCCTTAGATTTGCTTCTCTTAGCAATTCTAATATTGCTTCCATCATTATAGATTCTATTAGAGCATTTATAGGTACTCCAACTCTAGAAGCTGCAAGTGTTAAAATATAATGTGCTGGAAGAATATCCGGATGAAAAGCAACTACAGTAACGTATATAGATGATAGCGTTAATGCTATCATTAAAGATGAAAATCTTAAAAACTTGAAAAATACTGCTGCATAAACATTATCATAATGATCATCACTAGCGTCAAGAAATTCAATAAAGTTTTTAGGCGCTATTAATGATAAATTACTTCCCTCTATTATGATACATACCTTTCCATCTAGTATATTAGCACATGCTGTATCTGATCTTTCACTAATACCTACTTGTGGAAATAACAAACCACTTTTATTAGATATAGCCTTTTGTATATATCCTGATTCTATGACACCATCAATGTCTATTTCCCCCAGTATTTTTTTAATTTCAGCAACATAATTTGGGTTTGCAACACCCTCAAGGTAAATTACAGCAACAGGGGTTTTTGTTCTTCTTCCAATTATATAATAATCTATTTTTAGCGATTGATCTTTTATTCTATAGCGTATTAGAGACAAATTTGAATCTAAATTCTCATTAAAGGCATCCTTTGGCGATCTAATTCCTGATTCAATTTCTGGTGATTGAATATTTCTCTTTTCTATTTTTAAAGTATTTGCCACTATATATCTACATTCCCCAGATATAAGAATAATGGACTTTCCTGCTACAATATAATTTATTATTTTATTTTCATCCTCGTCAGAAAAAACGTCATCTATATATATAACTGAACTTATTATTAATTCTGCTGTTAATATTTGTGCCCCATCATATTGCAATAACGGCTTTATAATATTTTCAGATAAGCCATCTCTGTTTGTTATTTGTGGAATATATAATATATAGATCTCTTTCTCTTTAATAACTAATTTTCTTGAAATCAATCCAGTTATATTTCTTGTTAGCTCTTCAACCTTAGTTCTGTAGTTATCTTGTTTAATCATATTATCATTCCTTTAATCTGGTTTTTTACCATTTGGATCTAATATGCTAGTATTTTTTATAGTTGTTTTTACATTGACATGAAAATTTGCTTTTGGGTATTCCTCTTTCCAATTCATCTTTTTGTATTCTATTGGATGTTCAGCCCTAAAATATTTGGCAAATCCGAATACATCGCACTGCATTTCATTTTGTGAACGCTTTATCGCACGCATAACCTCTTCTTTTGTCATATTGGAAACTATGTCTTCTATTTTTTTCACTTCAGCTTTACTTAAGGGTTCTATGCTATATTCATATTGAATTTGTGCACTTAATTTTAAATCTATATATATATTGATTTTGTTATCTTCATACTTTGTTCTTATAGTTCTTTTTCCAAGAACAGGCTTGACAGAAACCAAATTTTTTCCATTTTGGGGATGTGGAATAACACGTTCTACAGTTGTTTTTTTTGCTACTAGATATAAAAATCCTGTACTTTCTTTATAATCTATGATGTCAATTAACTTTGAATCTTTCATTACTGCAAAACCTAAATATTTAATATTTTTGTTATCCTCTTTAGTAATATAGGGCAGTAACAACCCTATGTCTCCGAATTGGATATCTGTTTGTATATCTTGTACTGTTTTATGTAATGTTGCTCCAGTTTCATCTAAATATCTAATTGTATCTTCTATTCCATAGCCTATAAATATGTCGTTTTCAATTCTCCCTGTAAACAGTTCCTTTGCTGGCTCTTTACATATTACTACGGGTACAGAATTTCTAAGCCATACAGTAAAGTAGGCTCTATTTATATAAGCTTCTATACCCTTTTTTTCAGCATACTTTTTACTAAATGCTATTACTCTTGCTGCTCCTGCAAAATCCTGAAAAGGAATTTTAACATTATAGTCAGCGTTTGACTCTTCAAAATGCTTTCCTAGAGATCTATACTTATATACATCTACAACTTGCAACATACCCCTTCCCTGGGTATTACTTGCAGTAAGCTTTGCTATTTCACCAGTAAACTCCAATTGATTTTCTACATCATCTACCCCTATAGAAAGGTTAATACTCCTTCTATTAATGTCCCTATAATCCCAGCATCCTGTTAAAAATAATGCCAGTAGTAACATAATTATTATCTTATTGTATCTTTTTATCATATTTTTTCACCTTTGTAATTATAAGTAGAATAACTGGTATTACTATTGTTGCTATAGCTCCCAAATAAGAATTATATTTAATAATCAATTCTATTTGATCTTTTGTTTTTGGAATTTGAGCTATTATAAATGACATAATAACTACGCCTGTTACAATATATTTATATTTTATTCTTTTAATTATTTTACTTGTAAAAGTAATTGCTCCATATCCCCATAAACACATAGCACAAACTATATTCATGGACCAATATATCATATATATACCATCAAGCCTTCTAAAAAATTCAAGATAGTATATATCAGTACCTCTTATAACATCAAGTAAAGATACCTCATAATGCACTAGCGAATCTACTCCAACTACTGATATTACTGACTCTACTATGTAAATGTATATAATACCAATAAAACCTACAATAAAAGTTGTGTATTTTAATACTTTTTTATTATGTTGTCTGCTGAGAGGCAGAACAAAGAGTATTTCCATTCCTAAAAAGGCAAGAACAATTTTAAATACTGCACTAAAATAAATTCCTAAATCTTGCACAACAAATAGGGGACGTATATGAACAAGCCTTCCCTTTGTAAGTAAAAGTGTGTTTATAAACATAAATCCAATAATATTCAAAATCCCATATAGTTCGCATACTCTTGCGACAACATTTATTCCTTTTGCTAAGGCATAAAATACAACTATGTAGAATAGAGCACATATGGCTATTACAGGGGTTTTATTAAGAATGATCATTTTTAAAGTTTCAGCATATATTCTTGTTAACATAGTAAAGCTTAGAAAAAAGTATAATATGTATACAGTTAAAAATATATATGTTATAGTTTTACCTACTAATTGCTGACTATATTCATAAAGCGTTTTACCTTCAAAAATATATTGGAGATATGTAATTATATAAGCAATTGCAATAAATATAATTGTTAAAACAAGCAGTGAAAACCAAGAACCCAATCCAGCACTCTTTGCCGCGTCCCTAGGTAAATTAATAACCCCATACCCAACAATTGTGCAGTACAACATGAGAGAAATTTGCCTGTTTGTAATAAATTTATTCATGTATTTCCCTCCCTGTAAGGTTACATATTAATAGGATATCCACTTAATTACATTATATTTATACAAAATTTAAGGCAAGGTCAGCGAGACGTATAACATCCACTTTCCTTGCCTTTTTACTCGAACTTTAAAACATAATCTAAAAAAGGATCTTCATTCTTAATATAATTTTCTATAGTTAAATCTAAACTCACCTCTGGATAAAAGCTTGGTAAACTATCGTCTTCAATAATTTTATAGTATTTAGTAGAATAGCACACTGTTAAGCCAGAATTTTTTAGTGTAAATCTCTCTACCTCTCCATAGCAATTAGGTTTCCCCCCTGTAGCCTCTCCTAAAAATATAGCATTAGTATATTTCTGTAGTGAGAATACATTTAATAAAGCGGAAGAAAAAGTTTCACGACCTACTATTATAAAGAGATTACCCTTTTTATTTATTTTATCGCAAGCTTTTAGGTCCTCAATAAATGGCTCTAATAAGGTAGAGTTGCCTCCAGAATTGTTACGTAAGTCTATAACAAGTTTATCAACTTGATTTTCATTAATAAATTTTATTAGCTCTTTACCAAAATCAAAAACACTTTTATCTTCCATCTCTTTGCAGGCATTATATTTAAAGTAAACAACCTTGAACTCTTCCATGTATTCATACCAATAATATTTATCAAAGTTCTTTCTATAAAGAGGTAAGCTATTATCCTTTAACATAGACTTTTGGCTTTCTTTAAGCTTCTTTCTTACTTCTCTTATTGGTAAGGACTCAATTTCTATGTTTTTTATTTTTTTGTTTCTATCCTCAATAGTCAATTCCAAGTTATCAATGGTATCAATAATTTCTAATCCATATAAAAGCTCAATAGCAGGAAAATATTTAGGAAGTTGAGCTTTACACAAAGCCTCATTTTCATAGGAAACAATAGAACTTAAAACTTTGATAACTTCTTTTATATCCATACCATTAACTTTAATTATCTTACAATTTTCTATGTGTTTATATTTTTCAATGGTTGATATTATATATATTCCATCTTTAAACCAATATAGTTCTATGGGGCAAAGAAAATTAACAGGTAACATAATGCCGGTATGAGCATCCCTTATATCCGCAACTATTTTAGCTAAATTTACTCTGATTTCGTATTCATCTAAATTTTTAATTTTTCTCTTTAATTCTTTTATTTCTTTTAAAAACTCTTCCTTTGATTTATTGAAAAATAAATTTTTATGCCTATTAGGAAGTTCTAAAGTCAGCAAATCAATATCTTCTATCCATTTGTCATTTCTACTTAAAACCATATACTTTTCCCTCGCTATTATAGTTAATATATATTCTAATATTAACACAAAATAACTCTAGGTATAAGATTATTTCATATAGGCTTTCTAGTTGTAAACTCTATAGTTTTGAACTAAATATTAATTGTTTTCGAAACTTGATCAAGGGAATCGTAATAATTTTCTTGATTTTGAAAAAACTTAATGATATAATATAAGAATTGCTAACAAAACATGATTATTACAAAAATGTGGTGTATTAATCTAAAATGTTTTGTCTTAGGAGGATAATTAATGAAAATCGGAACAGTAAAATGGTTTAACTCAGAAAAAGGATTCGGATTTATTGAAATTGAAGGTGAAAGTGATGTTTTTGTTCACTTCTCAGCAATTCAAGGAAACGCTCCTAGAAAGAGCCTTGAAGAAGGTGAAAAAGTTCAGTTCGATGTTGAAAAAGGACCTAGAGGTCTTCAAGCAACTAACGTTGTAAAACTATAAATTTAGTTTTGTATTATATTAAATTTTAATATATAAACAGCAATCGTTCTGCCACCTTTCCAAAGGTGGCTTTTTATTCAACGGTAATATTTGTAGTTTTTAAGATATTACATTATAAAGGAGATTATTTATAGTGAAAAAAAATTATAAAATGAAAAAAACAATATCCATGAAGATGTTTATTAATGAATTTGGTGAAAACTTCTCTAAACATATGAAAAAAAGACTACTTGAGCTAGAGGTAAGATGTGTTTTAACAAGAAAAGAAGATAGCTATAGACTTGATATTAAACACGTAGAGCATACGCAATATGCTTTTGATAATGACCATAATAACAGCACCTCCCAAAAAGAATATGTGTATGGACAACTTATAGTTATGGATGGAGCATTATACTACTCAGAGAGGTGTATAGAAAATGATATGGTTATGCAATCTCCAATTGTAGCTGTTATATATGACAACCTAGATAGCGAAGGTATGATTTTAGACAATGATAACAGAGCTAAAAAAATAGATGATAGTAGTATTGATTACGTTATAGATACTATGCTGACAGTATTTCCTGATGTGTCTCAATCATATCTAAATATCATAAAGGAAATGATTTCCCACGAAAGAAATTAATAATTAGCTTGTATTTTTTTTAGGATATGTTATAATTATATATCCGCGGTAAAATTAATTTATATTATAGAATAGTTGCAAGGTACATTTGCAAAATCAAATTTTTTTCAAATATTAGAGTTATATAAAATTAGAAAAATGATCGAATATCTTAGCTAGCAATTCTGAGAATCTTCAAACTCCATCTTCTAATTTAGTCCCTAATTTTTAAAATTTCGTTGGTTTTTGTACTAACAATACTACCATTATAGTATTTGTTGCGACAATTCTATTAAGTCGTAGTATTAGGAGGTATTAAAATGAACTTTTTAGATGTATTTATAATTACAGAAGATGTTATTGAAGAGTGTCTAATAGAATGTCTAGATTAATAATATCTAACTAAAAGCTATCAATGTCTAAAGCCATTGATAGCTTTTTTATTGATAATAATAACAACATTATAAATACTCAAGTTATTGATTTATATATTTAATTCCCTTGATTGCTGTATACCAAGTATATTTTATTAAATAATAATCAGTATTTTAAAATAAATTTTAAATTTATACTTGTATTATCTAAAGTTTGTATGTTATATTATTTACATCATATACTGAATATTTATGGTATTCTTGAACATTACATATTTATAAGAAGGGGTGGGGTATAATGTCATCAAATACATTTAATGGTTTAGAAATACTAAAAATTGCTATATTAATGGAGGAAGAAGGACGAAGCTTCTATACTAATGGAGCTAAATACACAACTGGAAAGATAAAAGACTTTTTATTAGCAGCTGCAGGACAAGAGTTTCTCCACAAAGAGCAATTTACAAAGTTATATAATGATTTATCAAGTAGAAAAGATGTAGATTATGATTACCTCTTTGATGCTGAAGTAACATCTTATTTAAAAGCTTTAATAGAAGATAAGGTATTTGATAAAAAAGAACCTTCTGAAGATGCTTTCAAAGATTTAAAATCTGCTATAGAATACGCTGTTAAGTCTGAAAAGCTTACTGTAGAAGTTTATACAAAAATGTATCAGGGAATTACAGAAGGTGAAGTTAAAGAAGTATTATTTAAATTAATAGATGAAGAAAAAGCTCATATAGATTATTTTACAAAATTACTTAATGAAATAGATAACGGTTAATTATATATAGAGATATAAGGTTCTAGTGCTCAGAATTTAGCATTAGAACCTTATTATTTAATATCTAAGAATCTTTGATAAACTCAAATCCTAGTCATCATACCAACTTATCAATTGACATTGATAAGTCTCTCATGAAAAGTCACTTAGGCTTTTCATCAAATTAAATTCATTTGACAAACAAGGGTAGTAAGTATAAAATTATAGGAGTTTTTAACAAGGCAAAATTTAAATCTGAAGGAGATAAATAACATGACCCCTTTTGATAAATTAGGATTAAATAAAAATTTGATAGAAGGAATAAAAAAAGAAGGAATAACTGAACCTACTGATATACAGGAAAAAATAATACCTGCTGCACTTGAAAATATTGATGTAATAGGTCAATCGCAGACTGGAAGTGGAAAAACTCTTGCTTATCTGTTGCCTATATTTGAAAAGATAGATAATACAAAAAGAGAGATGCAAGCTATTATATTAGCTCCAACCCATGAATTAGTTATGCAGATAAATAACCAAATAAAGTTATTATCTGAAAACTCTAATATTCCAGTAACTTCTGCTGCTATAATAGGAGAAGTTAACATAAAGAGACAAGTGGAAAAATTAAAAGAAAAACCTCACATAATTGTAGGTTCTACAGGGAGAATACTTGAACTTATTAAAATGAGAAAAATAAGTGCTCATACCATAAAGACTATTGTTATTGATGAAGGCGACAGACTGCTATCTCAAAACAACCTATCTTCAGTAAAAGATGTTATTAAGACTACAATGAGAGACAGACAGCTTATGATATTTTCAGCAACTATAAATGATGAAACACTTAAAATAGCAAAAGATTTAATGAAAGAACCTAAAATTATAAAAATTGAAGAAGAATCTTTAGTTAACCCTAATATTTATCATATGTATTTTACTGTGGAGCAAAGAGATAAGATTGAGTTATTGAGAAAGCTTATAGCTTCTATAAATCCTGAAAGAGCCATTGTATTTATAAACAAAAATGAAGAAACTCAGCTTACTGCACTAAAACTTCAACATCACCATATTAAAGCATACGGAATATTTGGTAATGCCTCAAAAGAAGAAAGAAAGAAAGCTTTAGAGGGTTTTAGAAGCGGAAAAATTCAAATTCTTGTGGCCTCAGACTTAGCGGCAAGGGGATTAGATGTAAAAGATGTAACTCATATATTTAATTTAGATTTACCCGAAGACCCAAAAGAATACCTTCATAGAGTAGGAAGGACTGGAAGAGCCGGAAAAACTGGAACTGCCATTTCACTAGTTACAATAAAGGAAAAGTCAGTAATTAAAAGATATGAAAAGAACTTTGAGATAACAATTGAACCAAAGGAGATACATAGAGGAATTATTATGGACCCAAAAGCAAGTAGACCACCTTTTAGGTCAAATAAGAGTCCTAACTTTAATAAAAAAAGATAGGTATATAATTATATACCTATCCCTTTACTATTTGATTTTTTCCGCTAATTTTCCCTTTATACAATGCCTTATCTGCACGAACTATACAGTTATCTATAGTTTCTTCATTAGAAATCTCTGCAATTCCACAGGTAAAAGTTATATTTAAATTAAAATTATTGTAGCTGTATTTTGTGTTCTCCACCTTTTTCCTAATCTTTTCAAATAAAACTGCTGCACCTTCTAAATCAGTTTTAGGAAGCATAACAATAAATTCTTCTCCTCCCCACCTTGCAAAGCAGTCCATTTTTCTTATAGATTCACTTATTGATTTTGTTAAGGACACTAATATAAAATCACCACATTCATGTCCATAAGTATCATTAACCTTCTTAAAGTTGTCTATATCAAATATACCTATAGCGAATATCTCTTTATATCTCAAAAATCTAGCATACTCTTCCTTCATTCTTTCAACCATATAACGTCTGTTAAAAATTCCAGTAAGATAATCTCTATTGGCAAGATAGTCCGAGCGTTCCTTTTCTTCTTCCAGTATTGTATTAGTTTCTTCAAGTTTAGCAATATATTTCTTTAATTTATCCTTTGATCGTTTAAGTTCAATATGGGTCCGTATTCTGGATTCTAAAATAACGGAATTAAAGGGTTTTGTTACATAATCAACTCCGCCTACCTCAAAACCTTTAACAATTTCATCTATTTCTGTCTTTGCAGTAACAAAAATAACTGGTATATCTTTTGTATTTTCATTACTTTTTAGCTTTTGACATATCTCGTATCCATCCATCTCAGGCATCATTATATCTAATAAAATGATATCTGGTTTTTCACTTTTTAAAAATTCAAAGGCTTGTTTTCCGTTTAAAGACATTACATATTCGTAACCGCTCTTTTTAACTATGCTTGCAAGATATTTAAGATTTTCAGGATTATCATCTATAATCATTACAAGT
Organism: Clostridium nitrophenolicum; assembly: GCF_055391695.1. Classification (NCBI taxonomy): domain Bacteria; kingdom Bacillati; phylum Bacillota; class Clostridia; order Eubacteriales; family Clostridiaceae; genus Clostridium; species Clostridium nitrophenolicum. Next base: position 1,102,675 of record NZ_AP042469.1, on the reverse strand, counting down.
GCATTATCTAAGCTTTCCATTACATATCACCCCCCACATATATTAATCTATTCAACCAATCTTCAAGGTGTACAACACATTCATTAATTTTTATTACATCAAAGTATCCAACAGCCTTCTTTAACTCTACCCCTTCTTCATATAAATACTTTATATTATGTTGTTCTCCCAATGTAATTAGTAACTCTGAAAGTTCTTCTGCAACAGTTCCTCTTACTGCTATTTTAAGCTTTGAAACATATGGAGAAATAGTGTCCACTAACTGTTTTGCTAATAACGGAGAGAGTGTGCTCTCATTTTTAATAACCAATTGTCTATTTTCTGTGCTTTTTTCTTTAATACTTGGAATAAACTTTGTAATTTCCTCTAGTAATCTGGAAATAGTAACTGGTTTATATATAGCACCATCAAACTGTACACTATCGATGCTTCTATCCTCCTCAAACTTTACAGTAGCAGTTAATGCAATAATCGGTATAGATGCGGTATCTTTTGAGCTTTTAATTTTTTTTGTGGCTTCTATACCATCCATCTCAGGCATCATAATATCCATAATAATTAAATCTGGTTTTTCTTTAGATAATATATCTAATGCCTCAAATCCATTTTGTGCCATTACAACTTGTAATCCTACTTTTTCAAGTATTTCTTTCAAAATAATTCTATTTGAATCTACATCATCGGCAATAAGAACTTTTTTATTTTCAAACAATATTTTTGTAATTTGACTTTCATTGTTATTTTCACTGACAGGCTTTAGATTTGATACATTTAAATTCTGAATTATTAATGTAAATACACTCCCTTTACCAACAACACTTTTAACCGTTAACCTTCCATTCATCATTTCCGCTAATCTTTTACTTATTGAAAGACCAAGACCTGTTCCTCCATATTTCCTGTTATTTTGTCCATGTTGTTGTTTAAAAGATTCAAATATACTTTCCAAATCACTTTCCTGTATCCCTATACCAGTATCTTCAACAGAAATAGCTAAATTAAGTTTATCTTGATAAACAGAGCCAGAAAAATGCTTTTTCATAGATAGCCGAATATATCCCTTATCAGTAAACTTAACAGCATTTCCAACTAAATTTAAAAGTACCTGCCTTATTCTTGTTTCATCAAGAAGAAGTGTGTCTGGAATTTCACTACCAATTTCAACGTAAAACTGCAGCCCCTTTTGAGAGATCTCCCTACGAAATATCCTCTCAATCTCCTCAAGTATTCTCCTTGGATTAATAGGAATAACCTGGAGTTTCATCATCCCAGCTTCAATTTTAGATAGATCTAAAATATCATTTATAATATTTAATAGACTATTTCCAGCAATATTTATGGATTCTAGATAGTTTTTATGCTTTTCATCATTTTCTTCTGAATAAAGTATTTCACTAAAACCAATAATAGCATTTAACGGTGTCCTAATTTCATGGCTCATATTTGCTAAAAATTCACTTTTTGCCTTATCCGCTTTTTCCGCCATTTCTTTTGCATTTCTAAGCATCTCTTCTGTATTCTTACTTTCTGTGATATCTCTTGCTGTTGCTATGATAATTCTTCTTTCTAAATATCCATAAGAGTTCCAAGCAAGCCACCTATAGGTTCCATCTTTACACAGATACCGATTTTCAAATCTTACTACTTGTCCTCCAGTATTCAACCTCTTCAAAACATCAATGGTTTTAGTCTTATCTTCTTTATGAACAAGTTCTATAAATGATTTTGAATATAACTCTTCTTCACTCCAGCCTAGAGTTTTGCTCCATGTAGGGCTAATTCTTCTAAAGTATCCGTCAAAGTCATATACACATAGCATATCTAATGCTGTATTGAAAAATAATGAAATTTCGTTTTCCATAACCTTTTGATTGGTTATATCATTAGACAAAAACAGCAAATGGGTTTCTTCTTTCATACTAAATTGAACAAACCTACATTCAAGCCATACTTTATTTCCAAAGGTAGTGACCATGTTAACAGTTATTCTTTCTTCTTTTCCAGTACTTAAGGCTTTTATAGCTGCATCATAAAGATTATATTTTTTCCAAGTCTCATTATACTTAAAATTTTGTTTGAGCAGTTCTTCTCTAGTAGATCCTGCTATTCTTACAGCCTCATCATTTACTGATACACATTGTCCTTCTAAATTATAAGTCATTATACCTATGGGAGAACATTCGATAACCTTCCTGTTAAATGTATACGCCTCTCTAAGATGATCCTCCGCAATCCTTCTTTGTGTATCTCTTTTCTGTAATTTATCAAGAGTATCTTTAAGTTCTTTTGTTCTCTCTTCTACTCTCTTTTCCAATTCCTCATTCAGCTTTTTTATTGCTTCATCCTGTAATTTTTTTTCTGTAATATCTATAACAGCTGCAATACGATATTGAGGCTTTAAGTTTCCATCAAGAGACAATGATACAGTTAAGCTTACCCATACTATTGAAAAATCTTTTCTTATGTATCTTTTTTCTACAGTATAAGTTTCCATTTCATTATTTAGTGTTTTATAATAAAGTTTTAAGTCCTTTTCTAAATCCTCTGGATGAGTAATTTGTTTAAAGTTCATATCTATGAGTTCTTCTTTTGTATATCCTACTATCTCACAAAACTTATTGTTGGTTTTGATAAACATGCCTTCTAATGATAAGTAGCAAATGCCAACAGCTGCTTGTTCAAATATTCCTCTAAACTCTCTTTCACTTTTTAAAAGCTCTTTTTCAGCGGCATTTTTTTCTGTAATATCTTTAAAAAAGTAAAGTATGCACTTTATTCCATCTGTCTCAATAATTTGTGATACAACCGAATAACTTCTTATCTCACCTGATTTAACTCTAATATTTATTTCTAAATCTTTTATACTTCCTCTTTCTCTAAGAGCATCAATATATCTTAACCTATCTTCTTTGTTAATCCATATGCCTAATTCCAAGGCTGTTCTTCCTATAACATCTGCTTTTTTATATCCAAAATTATCTAAAACCGCCTCATTGCACTCTAAAATTCTTCCATCTTCATATGCAGAGATAGCTATTAGATTGGGATTTAATCTAAATATCTTGTCAAAAATACATTCACACTTACGCTTACCTTGTTCATTAAAAATATCGCTTTTTTTCATATTATCACCTCATCGATATCTTCTAAATAGGTTCTTGCAAGTTTTAAATAATTTTAATATTACAAAATTATCTATATATATTAAACAATAACTTCAATTTTGATATAAATCAACAATTTTATTATATATATATTAATATTTGTTATTAAAATTTTGTACTATTAACTGAACACTTTATCAAAAACTTCAACATTTAATTTAAAATCTTAAATTTTTTGATAATTTTCTTGTAATTTTCTTGATTCTTTAGTCATTACAGAATTATAATGATATGTACACAAAATTTAGAGGTGATGAAATGAAAGCTAAGGCACTAAAGATTAATGCAGCAGGAGTTGTTTTAACTTTATTAATTACTCGTATAATCTACAAGCTTACTAATTTTAGTTATTCTTTTAAAGGTGGAATTTTTAATCCAGATGTCATGCTGGACTTAGGAATATGCATTATTGTATTTGTTGGAGTTACAACTTTGCTCGAGAAAGTTTATGACAAAAAAGTTAATAAGTAATATACACAAATACAGCAAAAAAATCAGCTTACACCTAGGGGATAGCAATCTGCCCAGGGTGTAAGCTGATTTTCTTATTTATTAAAATAATCTTTTACAAAGTCTGGAGCATTATTTTCATCAAAGCTTCCATACTCTACATTTTTCTTTTCATTGTTATAAAATCCTATAACATATTTTGCATTACTGTTATTGTGAGGATAATCATAATTTCTTAAACAAGTTTCTATTTGGTTTTTGTCTTTTATTTCTAGTCTTTTTACATTGTTGCCATTTATGAATTGACCATTTTTACGTTTTTCCTCTAACTGCTGAGTGCTAGTAATCTTTTCTACTACAGCATATTGTATATCCACTGGCAGTACTCTTGCATTCTCAATATAACCTTTCTTTTTCAACCATTCTTCAAATAATTTATATGATTTTCTCCATGTAGTGTGAATTTGTTTATCATCACCATGAAGTCCTTTATCTTTTAATTTGGGATACTTATCTAGTTTATCTGCTGCAACCATAAAGCTTATGTCTGCCCATCCTGTTTTTTTATTGTCCATATCTTCATAAGTTTCATTATTAATATCCTGCTTTAATACATCTAATGCCTCTTTTATATCTTCTGGTTTTACTATTACCGACTGCTTGTTAACACCAAAAGAAGGATGAATAGTGATTTTTTCTATGTCAGAAGCATCAGCCTTTAAAATATCATATCTATTTTTCTTAAATTCTGAGCATTGATATATAGGTTTTAAATACTTTTTATATTCATCATAATCTATTCTATAACCTCTTTGAATTTTGCTTCCATCCTTTAATTCGTACATAAAAAAAATGCTTCTCAAGTCTTTATCATCTTTATACTTATTTTTGTTTTTATCTTCTATAAGCTTTTTGTGAAAATCATAAATATACTTCAAATTGTTTTTATCATAGTATGTATCCATATTGTATTTTTGAAATTTCTCATTATAATAACCTTCGCTAAAGTATATTTTATTAACATCATTTAAGCCTGGAAGCTTTTTTTCATAACCAACAATATCAAGATTGATTCCAGTTATCATGACCACCATAGCAATAGCATAAATAATATAACCTTTTATATTTTTAAATACCCATATAGATTTTTTTAATATCATTTCTGCTGCAAAATAACCTATTAAGGAACCAATTAAAAACCCGAGGTAAATCCAGCTTAATTTTTTCTGTGTTTGTAGAAAATATAGCCCTCCAACCAGCATCATACAGAATGTTGCTCCATATTTAAAAACATATTGCAAAGTTTTAAAAGCAATTGGTTGTGTTGCAGCTTCTAACTTTCTTTTGCTGTATACAAAGATAGCAGAAAAAAATAAAATAATACACAAAGCAATATAAACTGTTATTTCTGTTGTACTCATAGCTTTATCAAACTCATTAAACCCATTAAACCCGTAAAGAATCCTTACTATAGGTGAAAGTTTATTTATTCCATCATCTAAATTATAAATAAACCCATACAAGAACACCTCAAGATTAAAGGTCAATAAAGCCATTAATCCTGCTGGTAGAAATAGAAAAATATAAGTTAATACTCCCTGCATTACTGAAAGTCCTACAATCATTCCTACAAATACACAACTAAAGAAAAATACCATGTCCATTAAAATTGTGATTCCACACCACTGTATAACATCATAAATTCTATAGTATTGCCCTAAGTCCAGCGTACTTTTCATGATTATGCATATTGCCGCAATAATTAATACAGGCACTATTAATAATATAACTCCCATAATGACATGACTCATATACAAAGCACTTCTTTTTATTGGCAGACTATGAATCATATCTGATGATATTTTCACTTGAATATATCTAAAAAGAAAAATAGCAAGCAAAACTGGAACTGTTACTACAAGTAACCCTTGAATTTCCGAATTTCTAAAATGAAATAAGCTTTGAAATGCATCCTTATATATTTTATCTGCACTGTACATCATTAATATTTGAAGAGGTACAACAAAAAATAAAACTAATAAATATGCAGCACCAATCCATCCAACTTTTCTTAAATCATCAAAAAATATTCCCTTACTAAAAAATGATGTTTTTGATTTCATATCCTACATCCCCCATTTCATAGATGAAAATTTCCTCTAATGTTAAAGGCAAAATGTCTAAAATTACAGGGTTATATTTGTTAATCTGATTTAATATATTTTCTTTTTTACCTCTAACAATAATAAGCCTTATACTGCCTCTTTGTTCCTCATAAAGTACGTTAACATTCTGCAGTATTTCATCTGATATCTCTCCCTTAAAGGCTACCTGAATTTTATGAATATCTGATTTTAGGTCGTCTAATTCCTTTTCAAGTATTAAAGAACCTTCATGCAGTATTCCAATATGATCACATAAATCCTCTAGCTCTCTTAAGTTATGAGAGGATATGAGCACCGTCATCTGTCTTTCTGCTACATCTTGTATTATTAAACTTTTTACCTTTTGTCTCATAACAGGGTCTAATCCATCTAGAGGCTCATCCAAAATAAGTACATCCGGCATAGCTGATAGTGCAAGCCAAAAAGCAACCTGTCTCTGCATTCCCTTAGAAAGTCTATGTACTTTCTTGTTTTCATCAATATTAAAAGCCTCTTTCAATTTTTCGTATCTTTCATTATTCCATCTTTCATATATCCTTCTGTAAAATCTAGCCATATCTTTTATGCTGTATTGCGAAAAGAAGTAAAGGGCATCTGGTATGAATATAACTCTTGATTTTAACTCTGTATTTTCAAATACTTCTTTACCATCAATAAACACTTCACCTTTATCCTGTTTATATACACCAACTAAGGTTTTTATAAGAGTCGTTTTACCTGCTCCATTTGAGCCCACTAACCCATAAATAGATCCTTTATTTACATGAATATCTACATTTTTTAGTGCATCTAAGTCTTCAAAATGCTTACTTACATTTTTTGCTTCAATCATGATTTTTTCCCCCCCTAATCATGTCATCAACCTCAGAAACTATCCTCATAATCTCCTCTTTTTTCATCCCCAAATACATAGCTTCCGATAAAATTTTAATCAATTCTTCTTTTAATTTATTTATTTTTTCAGCATTTTCATTTGGCATCATAGGTGCTACAAAGCTTCCTTTTCCCGGTATAGAATAAATGTAGCCCTGTCTTTCTAGTTCTCTGTATGCCTTTTGTATAGTGTTTGGATTTATAGTAATTTCATTTGAAAGAGCCCTCACCGAGGGAAGCTGTTCATCTGTTTTTAATACCTCACTTATTATAAGTTCTTTAAATTTTTCCACCAACTGTTCATATATAGGCAATCTACTTCTAATATCTAATTGAAACATATGCTCCCTCCTTCCGTTATAACTGTATTAATAATATTAATACAGTTATAGTATATACTAAACTTTAAATTTTGTAAATAATGTAACATAAGCACAATAATGAAAATAGAGCGAAATTTTTTCGCTCTTATAAATTACAACTAAAAATATATTAATAATTAGAATTGACCTTGTCCGCTGGAAAAATTAATCCTATCTGCCTTCTTACTTGATCCATTATTTCCATCACTGATTGTGAAGCTCCAAGATAATTAATAGTAGAGTCTATGTTTCCTCTATGTATTAAATTTATAAACTCTTGTGCTTCATAGTACATATCATCCTTAATATGAAATTCTGTTAAATCCTCTTCTTCTCCATTCCTAAATATTATTTTTACTCTTTGAAAGTTATTGATGCCCTCAATTATTATGCTGCCATCTTCACCTTGAATTTCTGATGGTAAATATGAATTATTAATTTTCGAATAAAATACTACAGAATCCATATCATCATATTTAAACAGTATACTACCTTCTCCATCAACACCAGACTCTAACATTACAGCGTTTGCTTTTATTTCTTTTGGTTTACCAAATAGATTTATCATAGGATGTATGCAATAAACTCCTATGTCCATTAAAGCTCCGTTAGATAACTCAGGCTTAAAAGCATTTAGGACTATCCCCTCTTTATATTTATCATACCTTGATGAGTACTGAGAGAAATTTGCAAAGTATCTTCTTACCTTGCCTATTCTATGTAAATTGTCTTTTACCACCTTAAAGTTAGGAAGATATATTGTTTTTATAGCTTCCATCAAAACCACATTATTCTTTCTAGCTGTTTCTATCATCTCAACAGTTTCCCTTGAATTTGATGCAAAAGCTTTTTCACATAATACATGCTTTTTATGCTTTAAAAATAATATAGCATACTCTCCATGAAAAGCATTAGGTGATGCAATATAAACAGCATCGATTAAATCGCTTTTTGCCATTTCGCTCAAATTTGTAAAAGTATGCTTTACACCATACTTTTCAGCAAAAGCTTTTGCTTTTTCTTCAGTTCTCGAATAAACTGCATTTAAGACAAAATCCTTAACATTTGCCGCACCTTTTAAAAATAAATCTGTAATATTATTTGTACCTATAACTCCAAATCTTATTGCTCTTTTTTCCATCTATATTCATCCTTTCTATATCTTTTCAAATATTTCTATTATTTTACCACCACATCTAATCTACTGCAATGTAACAGTTATTTTTCTGCTCAAATAAGACTTTAAAGCAATAGAAAAAGGTGTATCACCTATATCTGAGATACCTTTTTAACCCTATATTTCTTAAGCCATATTAGGATATAAAAGCTTAAGTAATTTTCCTTCTATTGTTTCGTAGCGTATAGCAATTTTATCTTTAACAAGTATTTTGTAAAGATAATTTACAAACGCAGCAATTACAATGCCTCCAATTACATCTATAGGGAAATGATGTCCTACATAAACCCTAGAAAAACTTACTATGCATGATAAAGCAATTAAAATACGACCATATACTTTAAACCAATTATTTATACCTAGTGCTATACTCATAGTACCTATTGCATGGTCACTTGGAAAAGATGCATCTGCCACATGTGAATATAGTAAGTTTACCTTATTATGAACAAAGGGCCTATTTACATAGTAGATAAGTCCTATAGAAAAACTTATCAGAAGATTTATTGCTGTTAGTGCAAAGATATCCACTGCAATGCATCTGATTCTTATATCTTTTTTTATTATTCCCAGTATATACACCCCTGCTAATACCGCCATAAAAGCTATAGGAACATATTTTGAAAATATAATCATAATTTTATCTAAGACTATATTTTTGTGAGCTAATCCATTTATAAGATTAAATATATACATGTTCATTCTATATTCCACCTCTTACTATCTTAAGTAATTTTCTAATCTAATTCATTTAACAGATACATTTTCTCAATGTAACATTAAAATTAGATTAGATTATTTTAGAGGCAGACTAATAGTTATTTTTGTTCCCTTTCCCAATTTACTGTTAATAGATATAGTTCCGTTATGTATATCTATTATCTGTTTCACAATAGCTAGACCTAGACCACTTCCACCGGTTTTTTGGAAGCGAGCTTTATCTACTCTATAAAATCTATTATAAAAGGTTTAGTCATATAATCATCTGCACCCATATCAAGTCCTGTTATTTTATCTGATACATCATCCTTTGCAGTGAGCATAATGATTGGAATATCTGAAAACTGTCTAACTTTCCTGCAAACTTCGATACCATTTATTCCTGGAAGCATAATATCTAGTACTATCAAATCATAAATATTTTTCTTAGCTTTATTCAAGCCTTCTATACCATCAAAGGCAACATCCGCTATATAGCCCTCATGATTTAATTCCAACTGAATAAAACTAGAAATACTTTCCTCATCTTCAACTACTAAAATTTTATAGTTGTTCATAATACCCTCCCTTCAAGTGTCCTGTAAAAAGTCGAAGACTTAATTTAAAATAATTATGCATTACTATATCTACCTAATCAATCATTATTGGAATTTTTAATCTAAATTTAACCTGATAATTTTTACTTAAATAAAAAACACAAACCAGTGCTTTGCTACAATAAATGTAGCCTTAGCACTGGTAGCTATTGAACTTTTTAGATAAAATCCTATATATACTGACCTTCAAATCTCAAGAAAATACCTACCCATCTATCTTCTTCTTTTGATTTAAAATGAATAAGAACTCCTCCGTCTTGATATTCTCCATTATTAGATATCCATTCTTTTTTGTGGGAACTTCCCTGATTCATATGCACATCATGAATACCTCTTGGCCCACTTTTCTTTAAATTCATAAATCTCTCTTCTCTTGTTTCTCCTTCTTTTGTTTCAAAAGAATATAAATCTCCAAATATATAAATATCTGCATCCCTCTTTTTAGCTTGAATAATATGCTCATGCAGTTCGTGGTTCAAATCACTAGTTGTAGGAACAGTTTTGAATTCATCCATATCAAATAGGTTACTTCTTATATAATCTAAGGCTATTGCATTTTCTTTATTTTCTTCCTGATTATAATTAAATATCTTTATTCCGTAGTTTAGTCTTGATAGTTCTTTTAGTGAAAACTTTTTCTCATCCTTCACTTTTATATCTTCTTTAAATAGGTATTCCAATTTTGGGGTTTTTCTTCCTTCATGAGATCTAACATTAACTTGAACCTCAATATTGCCATTATTGAAAGGAAATTTACTCTCTTCCATGTATAATGTTTCAGCATGTATTCTAAAATAATAATGAAATACTCCTCCTAACTTTTCATAGCGGCATTGGACATCTCCTTCTAACTTCAATCTACCCTCTTTTTTCGGAACCTCACAGCCAATATTCGTAATAGTTTTTGCTTTTGCTTTGCACACAACGTATATAGGAATAGCCACACATACACCCCCATATTATTTCATATGTTATCTTATTAATTTTCTCTCCAGTTATGTATATTATTATACGATATTTTCTAATATTTTTTCATTTTTTAGAACTAGAGGGATAGATTTACATTTCCATAAATTAGATTTATAATTTTATTTATGAGTTAAGGTATCTTCCAAAAATGGACATGCAGTATTATATCTGGCTTATTATTTTATTTCAGATGCCTAAATTCAGATTATAGAGTTTAAACTCTATAATAACTTGGAGGTGTTAGCGTTAATGAGAGCCGTAAACTTTAAATATTCTCTGCTGATTGCCATGCTTCTATTTCTTTCTATGCTCACAGCTTGTAATAAATCCTCACCACAGGTAATTTCCCCCAAGAGCGAAGGAAAAATAAAACTTAGATGTGTTATGTCCTCGGAAGATAACATCAAGTTAGAGGCATTCAAAACTTTTGCGGCAGATATAAAAACTCAATTTCCAGACTATGATATAAGCTTCAGCTTCATAAAAGGTGATATACAGAACTATCAAACAAAAATAAAGGTACTTTTATCCTCAAATGATAAACCTGATATTTTTTTCTCAAATGGAGATGGTTTTTCTGATGAGCTTTTATCTGCAAATGTAGTACAACCTGTAGATAAATATTTAAATGAATTAAAATTCTGGGATATGGTTATTCCTTCAGCAAAAGTCGATAGCTCCGATGGTCATATATATGCAGTGCCTTTCGAGGAAGTATATTATCAAATGATTGAAATAAACACTGCTTTATTTGAACAAAACAATATTAAAGCTCCTACTAACTTTGAGGAACTTAAAATTGCAGTTTCTACATTTAAGTCCAAAGGACTTGTACCTATAGCCCTTGGCGGGAAAGATGGAAGAGCTTTATATAACATGGTTGAAGGGTTTGCATGCACTATTGATCCACAAGTTACCAAAAAAATTATGAATGGTAAAGAAAAGTTTTCTGATGAATCTTTTAAAGAGGCTGCGTCTAGTGTAAAAGATTTAATAAACATGGGTGCCTTTGGAGATAATCCTAAGTCCCTTACAGATGCAGATGCTGCTAACCTTTTTTATTCAGGTAAGGCCGCTATGTATTGTACAAGTTCCTCAAATTTTAAGATATCTAATCAAAAACTTAATGGAAAATGCAGATTACTTTATTATCCTTATATAGGAAAATCAAAGTCAATTGCCTCTAATAATCTGGTAGGCGGCTTACGAAAAAATTCAGGCTTGTTTATTTCATCAACCTCAGAGCATCCAAAAGAAGCAGTGAAGTTAGCTATAGAAATGTCCAAGTATTACAATAAGTATTTATATGAAAAACAAGGTAATCCTTCAATCATTTATATTCCTAGCAAGCAAAACTGGAAATTAGCTAGTAACTCTCCTGCGTTATTACAGCAATTTACACAGGATTTATCTACTAATAAAAATATTGCTTCTAGCTTACTACAGGGGAACATAAATGCTAATGCATCAAAGGCAGTAATTGAGGATTCTTCAGCATTTATGACAGGTCTTCTCTCTGTAGATAGTTATACTAGAGAAATGGATAATGGATTAAAGTTAAAATAACATAGTTATTTTCTGGAGATGGTTTTAATGAACAACTTAGAAGTAAAAATACCTAAGCCCAAAAAGAAATATAAATTAATATTATCAGTATCAATAGTATTATTACTTATTGTAAATCTAATAGGCTTATATTTTGGTAATATGTATTATCAAAATATATGTAAGGTATCTATTAATAGAGCCAACACAGATATTGGATACTACAAAAGCAGCTTTAATTTTAAACGGTTTGAAACTCTTGAATCCTATGATATATCTATAGAATCCAGCTTTGGATACAAGCTTGCTGGTACATATATATTCAATTCTAAGCCTACAAATAATACCGTTATTATAGTCCATGGTATTACTGCAAGTCGCTGGGAATCGATGAAATATGCTGACATGTACCTTGATATGGGCTTCAATGTAATTGTATATGATTCAAGATATCATGGCAAAAGTGGAGGTAATGATATATCTTTAGGTTTCTTTGAAAAAACTGACCTTGATAACATAGTTAAATGGGTGAGATGGGTAAACCCTAATGCTATATTGGGTGTACATGGTGAGTCTCTTGGTGCAGTCACTGCATTGCTTCAGGCAAACTTAGACCAGGCGAAAAAAAATGTAAGCTTTTACGTAGTAGATTGTCCCTACTCCGATATTTCGGAACTATTAAGTATGAAACTGGCTGGAGATGAAAAACCTCATTTGGGACTTGCTTCTGGATTTATTCTTTTCTATGCAAACATTATAGCACTTAATAAATCTGGATTTTCATTATACGCAGTGTCTCCTATAAAAGCAATAAAAAACATTAAAACCCCCATAATGTTTATTCATGGCAGCAATGATACCTTTATACCAGCATCAATGTCTTTAGAATTATATCTAGAAAAAACAGGCCCTAAGACTATATATATTTCACCAGATGCTGAACATGCTATGTCCTACTTCACCAATAAAGCTGAGTATACTGCAAAGGTAAAGCAATTTCTTATTCAAAACAAAATTATTTCTTAGTTTCTTATAAAGGTACTAGGCCGAAAGTTAACTTATACAAAGGGATATGTTAACTTTCGGCCTTTAATCCCTATAAAACCAAATTTTTTATTTGCAGGTCTCTTTCTTTTCTCAAATCTATAAATTCTCCTTCATCTAGTAGAAGCGGTCTTGACAAATCGTTTAAGTGTATTTGTATTATTTTACACACTTTATCTGTATCCAATAGTATATTTTCTCCTACATAATAGTTTATTATATGCTCTATAAATATCTTACAATATTCATAATCTAATCTTCCTAAGCTCTCTTTTTGAATTGTCTCCAGAGCTGCAAAAGGGTCTTCTCTCTTTTTATATACCCTATTTGAGTTAACTGCATCAAAGGTATCTGCGATGGCAATTATCTTAGCAAAGTGATGTATTTTATCTCCTTTTACTCCTAAAGGATAACCAGAACCATCTAATCTTTCATGGTGCATAAGTATGCCATAAGCCACTGAATTGTGTAGATACGGTATTTCTTTCACAAAATTATAACTAATGACAGGATGCTCTCTTATAATAGCTTTTTCTTTTGTTGTTAAAAACCCCGGCTTATACAATATGTTCTTATCAATTTTTGTCTTACCAAAATCATGTAAAATGGCTGCATAGGTTAAAAATTTTATTTCTTTTTCATCAAAACCTATCCACTTACCAAGTATAGAACTTAGAGCTGCTACGTTGACAGAATGTTTGAATATGCAATCATTATCGCTTCCATAAAGCACTATATTCTTTATCACAGCACTAGGTGAATTTAATTCTTCCTCAACTTTGTTTGCGAAATTCCTAATTTCAGTTATATCAACTTTTATTCTTCCATCAATGCTTGCAAATATTTCTTCTACATTATTTGAGAATTCGTCAAAACTTCTTTTAACTTCCTCTACGGTTTTAATTCTATTTATTATAATATTCTCATCTTCATAATCATCTTCACTATAAACCATTATCTTATATTCAAAATATCTATCTTTTAATCTCTTTATTAAATCATCAGTGAGCTCTACTCCTTTAGAAACTAGCACTATATTTCCAGACTTTATTTCTTCAGCTACTATCATTCCAGATTTCAGCTCATGAATTCTCATAGAAACCTTTTTTAATTTCATATTGTATATACCTCTCATCCATTGAAGTTAATTTATTATGCATTTTAATAAATATTAAGAACTATTAACACAAATTTATAAAAAATTCATCATTAATCATTAATTCTACAAAATACAGTAATTTCCTCTAAAGTTTTAAAAACATTACATAATCTTTTTATATTTTTTATGGAACAATTTTCTTTATTTATCGTCTAATATAATGAAAAGACAATAAAGGAGGCAATACAAATGCTAAAAGATTTAATATTGGCAGGGGTTATAGCAACTTCTGTAATGACATCCAGTACAGCTTATTCTGGGACAAACACTGAAACTAGAAAAAGTACAGGAGGTGATTTAAGCTATATTACAGTGGCAGATGCATCAATGTATGATGGTAAAATAACTGATGTAAAGAAAACAAAGGATGGATTAGATTTAATGGTGTCAAAGCTTGGCGAAAGTGATTCTCCCCTTAACTCATTAATTTTTCATGTAAATAATGATACAAAACTTAATGTAGATAAGGAAACTTTAAAAATCGGAGACAGAGTAAACGTATTTTTCTCTGGTGCTGTCACAAGAAGTATACCTGGGCAAGCTACTGCAATTGCTATAAACCAGTTAAAAGAAGATTGTGTGTATGAAGGACAAATAGACGAAGTAATAGATAATAAATATGGTAAATCAATATCTGTGGTATCTGATAGTAAGAACTCTAATTTTGATAAAATAATATTTAACATAAGCGATAAAACAACTTTCAACAATGGCAGCCTTTTAAATCTGAAGAAGGGTGCTAAAGTCAAAGTAGTTTATGGACCAGTAATGACAATGAGTCTTCCACCTCACACTGCCGCTTTAAATATAGAATTTGTAAAATAAAGACTAAGTTCCTCTGAAGCTAAGAATTTCTTTATGTACTAAAAAAGTAATTATAGAAATGTAGATAAGGTGCAAGCAAAAAATTGCCTGCACCTTATCTATTCGTATCTTAATGCATCTATAGGATCAAGGTCTGCTGCTTTTTTGGCAGGGTATATTCCGAAAAATATGCCTACTGCTGATGAAAACATTATAACTCCTACTATTACCAGCGGTGAGACCACTGGAGTTATACCTGCAAAGGTTCCTATTAAGTAAGCCCCTATAATACCTAAAATCATTCCGATTATTCCACCAATAACAGATATAATAACTGATTCCGTTAAAAATTGAAGAAGTATATTTCGCGTAGTAGCACCTATCGCCTTCCTTATACCTATTTCTCTTGTTCTTTCTGTTACAGAAACAAGCATAATATTCATAACTCCAATTCCGCCTACAAGCAGTGATATAGCGGCAACTGCTCCTATAAATGCTGTGAAAATTCCTAGTATCTTATTAACTTGACTGAGCTGTTTCATCATACTCTCTGCTTTATAAACCTCCCTGCCAGCATTGTTATGTCTGCTTTCCAATACACTTATAGCACCATTACCTGCATTTTCACTTTCTTCCTTAGAAGTTGCTACTACAATCATTGAGTCAATAAGTTTGTCATTTGGATATAATTCTTGAACTAAAGTTGCCGGAGCTGAAACCATTACAGG
Organism: Clostridium nitrophenolicum; assembly: GCF_055391695.1. Taxonomy (NCBI): domain Bacteria; kingdom Bacillati; phylum Bacillota; class Clostridia; order Eubacteriales; family Clostridiaceae; genus Clostridium; species Clostridium nitrophenolicum. The sequence continues at coordinate 1,086,919 of NZ_AP042469.1, read as the reverse complement.
AATATTCTCATCGTAGCCTCCTCCGAATATTCCCATTTGGCTTTTCGCTATTCCAACAATAACAGCTTTTTTAGGTGAAATTTTTGAACCAACATTTACACTTTGCCCTACTGCATCATCGTATCCAAATAAAGCTTTAGCAGAGGTTTCATCTATTACGATTACAGGCTTTCCTTCTAAATACTCTTCTGTATTAAAATATCTTCCAAACAACATTTCCGTATTATCTATATTTGCATAATCATCGTTAACTCCAGTTATAAATGCTCTCTTAGACTTGATATCCGAACCTATTATGCCTTGCTTTTGCATAACAGGTGATGAATATTTTACTGATGGAATTCTTTCCTTAACCTGCCTTACATCATTTAAATCTATATAATCACTTTGAGAAGCTTTTGGGGAATTTACCTTTATATTTACTGATGCAGCTCCAATTTTTTCAAATTCTCCTGTGATGGCACTTTGCCCACCTTGACCTAGAGAAACTATTGTGATAACAGAACTTATTCCTATAATAATTCCAAGCATAGTTAGAAAAGATCTCATTTTATTTGCCTTTACGCTTTCTATAGCTATTTTAAAGTTTTCTTTAATATTCATATGCTCACCACTTCAATCCTATCCTTTACTGCTTCATCACTTACTATTTCACCATCTTTAAATCTTACAATTCTCTTTGTATATTTTGCTACATCTGGCTCATGAGTTACCATTATTATAGTTGCACCTTCACTATTTAAATCCTGAAATATTTTTAATATTTCCATTGTAGATTTGCTGTCTAAGTTTCCAGTGGGCTCATCTGCCATAATTACAGCTGGGCTATTTACTATTGCCCGAGCTATAGCTACTCTTTGCTTTTGACCTCCAGAAATTTCATTAGGTCTGTGCTTTACTCTTTCTTTAAGCCCAACCTTTTCAAGAGCAATCATAGCCTTTTCCTTTCTTTCCTTTTCTGAAAGCCCGGCATATATCATAGGTAGCTCCACATTTTCTAAAACTGTCATACGAGGCAGTAGGTTAAAAGCTTGGAAAACAAAACCTAGTTCTTTGTTTCTTATTGCCGCAAGTTCTTCCTCTTTTAAGTTAGATACGTCATTATTATTTAACATATACCTTCCTTCATCCATTCTATCCAAGCAGCCTAAAATATTCATAAATGTTGATTTTCCAGAGCCAGAAGGTCCCATTATAGATGTAAACTCTCCTCTTTCTACTTTGAGACTTACTCCTTTTAATGCTTTAAAACTTAGCTCTCCAGTCCTATATATTTTCACTATATCTTTTACCTCAAGCATAGCTCTTCCCTCCTATGCTACTTCTCTTACTTTAGTTCCATCAGTAATGTTACTGCTTGGATTTAAAATAACTTTATCTCCTTGTGCTAAACCCTCAGTAACCTCCGCCTCTACATCTGACTTAATTCCTGTTTTTATATCCTTCTTTTGTGCTATTCCGTTATTATTTATAAAAATATAACTTTTCCCATACTTATCTGTTTTTATAGCTTCAGCAGGTACCTTTAGTACGTTTGCTTTGAATGCTGTGAGAATATCTATATCTGTATCAAAATCTACCTTTAAGTTTTCAGAAGCATTTAATATATCTATATCTGCTAAAAGAGTAGTTTCTCCCCCTGTTGGAGATTGTGTTTTAGTAGGAGCTGGATTTATAAAAGCAACTTTTCCTTTGTAAGATTTACCTGGGGCTTTTATTACTGCCTCCTGCCCTATCTTTACCTTATCTGCATCATATTTTCCAAGGGATACCTGTGCCTTTAAATTGCTTAAGTCCTGAACAACAGCTAAGGGCTGAGCAGGATTTGCAGTAGTTCCCTCTACTGCATTTAGTGCTGTCACTACACCGTCTATCTGTGATACAACACCATTTTTTACACTACTCAGTCTTGAATTCGCAGCATCTAAAGAGGTTTTTGCAAGCTCAATAGCATTATTTGCCTCTTCTACTTTTACATTCGAAATTGGTTGTATTTCATCTCTTTGCTGCTTTAAACTTGGAAGTAAAGCTCTCACTGATGGATCTTTACTATTTTCCGCTTCTCGTATTTTTTCATCTAAATCACTAATTTTTGAATTTATATTTCCAACTTGATTCTCTAGTTCCTGTTTCTGCAAAACAGCATTGTTGTACTGAAGTTCAGCCTGTCTGAGTTGAGTACTTAAATCCGTAATATCATAGCTTATTAAACTTTGACCACTTTTCACTTTGTCTCCCACTGCTACATTTATTTTTTGTATTTTTAACTGTGCCCCATAATATTCTTTAGAATTCTTGGATTTTATTGTAGCTGTAGTAGATAGATATGATTGTATGTCGCCTTTCTTTACAACAGCTGTCTTAACTTGCTTTATCTCCGCTTTCTTTCTGCTGTATATTCCAAGAGCTGTAATGGCACCTATAATTACTATTGATGTTATTATCACTACCCTTTTTTTCATAGCACTACTCCTCTCTAATATAGAGAATCTAAAAATTTGCTTTATATCTCTGTTTTTATAAACGAAATTTCTGGATTGTCTATCTGTAGTATTCCTTATATTTTTAGTATTTGATAAATTTATATTCATTATCTATTACGTATTTTGTAGTGCTTATAAATAATCTTTTATTATTTACCATAAACCATCATGTACGAAATAACAAAAAGTAAAAACCACCAATTAGTTAAATGACACTAATTGGTGGTTAAGTAGATCCTAACTCATCGGAAAAACTATTTGGTTCTATTTGAATTTTCATCACCCTTTCTCTTTAGAGTTCCCGACTAATAACTATATGTCGAGGGTATTACAACCTTTAGATATTAACTGATTTTTAACAGATTATTATAAACCTAATTCTTATTTGTACTAAACATATTCTATATCGATGCCTTTAGATGCATGTACAACAAACACATTATACAACACTATCGCATGAGTATCATCGTATAGATTACATTAGTCAAATACTTCCTATTTGTACTACATACGCCCTATAGTCTGATACTACTAGACGCTTTGTACAGTTTACATAAAGACTACTAGATACCTGAGTTACTACTTCTTGATGAGTTAGAATCTACCAGAAGTAGGTTTATCCTTCTTCTTGAGTATATTATATCACCTATTTTTCTAAAATTCAATATATATTCAGAATATTTAATTCATTCATCTTATATTACCCTATCACACTCCTCATCATCTTCTATACAAGGTAGTACAACTGTAAATTTTGTTCCTTTTTCTAATTTACTTTCTACTTCTATTCTGCCTCTATGTTCCTTAATAATTTTATAACAAAAATTTAATCCTAAACCTGTACCATTACTTTTAGTTGTATAGAAAGGTGTGCCTATTTTCTCTAAGGTTTCTTTAGACATACCAGGTCCATTATCAGTTATTTTAATAAACATTTCATTTGTCTTTTCATTATATCCAGCTTCAATTTTTAGCTCAGCGTTTTTAACTTCAGCCATTGCTTCAACTGCGTTTTTGCAAATATTTAGTACAACCTGCTTTACTTGTCCTTCATCACAAAGAAGATATCTTTCTTCTTTCGATAGTTTAAAGTCTATATTTATACCACTTATAAGGGAGGATGTAATAATTAAGCTTTTTATAGAATAAACTATATCATACATTGACACCTCTTCCAATTCAGTCTCTCTTGGCTTTGATAAGGATAAAAACTCACCAATTATTCTATTTACTTCATCAATTCCTTTATTCATTTTTTTAGTATATTTTTTTATCTTATCTTCTTCTGTTAATGTATCTATTAATTGACAACTTCCTTTTATAGTTGTCAAATAATTTCTAGTTTCATGTACAATTCCTGCTCCCATTTGCCCTAAAAGTGCGAGTTTTTCCTGCTGCATCATCTTTTCCTGCTGTTGTTTTAATTCCGTTATGTCAGAAGCAACTATTATTAAACCTATTAATTCACCATCTATATTATATATTTTAGATGAATTGTAAAGTAATCGTTTTTTCACCTTATTAATAGTGGTAATTTCTATTTCATAATTTTTACACTTTATATTGTTAATATCCTCTTGCCCGTATTCCTTATCTATATGTATTTGAAGCGTTGATATATGATCATTAACATCCATACCGACTATATTCTTTGCAGATAATCCAACTATCTTTTCATATTCTTTATTACACATAATTATTTTATTATCTCTATCTACCATTATTATTAACTTTTCTATGGAATTTAATATTGTTTGGGTTTGAAATTGTAAGTTTTCAAGCTCCTGTTCTTTTTTTATATCATTAAGTAGTACTAAAACTCCATTATGTGTCTTATGTGAAGTAACCGCAAGCTTAATATGATCACCGTTTGAAATTTTATAGGTTTTTATAATTCTATTTATACCCTTTTGATTTTCTAATGTCCTTTCATAAACTGTCTTTCCATAATGTTTTTTATTTGAAAACATGCTTTGAATTTCTTCTGAAAAACAGCCATATAATTTATCTCTGTTACAAACAAAAATCTCTTCAAATTTTTTATTTATGTACTCAAGCCTACCAGTATCGTCATACATTAATATAGCTATGGGCAGTGCATCAAGCAAATCACTTAAATTTTCGCTTAAATGTTTTAGCTTATTCTTATTCTCTTCCAATCTCTCATAAGGATATGTTATAGTACTGACAAAAACTGCCCTATAAAAATAATAATAAAATAATATTTTTAAAACATGACCATAGGTGCTATAGAATGATGTTAATACTTTAAATGATGCAAAAATTAATTCTGAAGGAATGATTATAAGAAGTGCCATGAATATATTCCTATATGAAATAATATTCTTATTGCTTAAGTTATCTTTTAAATTGTAAACGCTAACAATCGTTAAAGTAATTATAACGTATTCTAGTGCAATCTTGCTAGGAGTTGCCCCCTCTTTTGACATCATAACAGGTAAAACACCTGGAAAATACATTATGATTATAGATGCACCAAAAGAAAGCAAAATAGTAAATATAAATCCAATCCATTTGTCAATCTTAATTATTTTAATTTTCAATGATACTATTGCTAGGACAATTGCTTCAATCAGCCTTCCTATCATCCAATATTTTGCAGTTAAATCGGAGCAAACTTGATTAGGTGTTTGAGCATTCAAGAAATAGTAGGTATGAAACAGATTAAAAATTGCAGCTGAAAGAAATCCAAATCCTATAAAATGATTTAAGTTTAGAGTCTTTTCATAAGTATTCCAAATAAGCAGAAATGTTGCTAGAGATATAAATATGCATGTCAATTCAAGTATAGTGTGGAATAAATACATATCTCTTTTCCATAGTGTCTGCGAAGCTATAAGCGATGCAGCTAAGCTCATCAGCAATATAAAAATATACTTAGAAATCATTTGGTGGTTATCTTTAGTATTTGTATTAATCATCTTACCTTATTTCCCCTCCTTAATGCACTAAGCCTCGTAAAGTTACAAATTATTCCTATAGAAATCATAGCACACTTTTCTTATTAAGGAAATACAATCAAATATTAAGTAAATGTCTTTTAAAATCTATATAATAAAACATTCATCAATTATAGCTGTGATTAATATAATATTCTGTAACGTTAAAAATGGAGGTTAGCATAATGGAACAACTAGGTATAATTAAAAGCAACGCTGAAATAAGAGAATCAGCTCGAAAACAATTGGTAGGAAGATGGGGCCCTGCAATTTTAGCCTACTTTATAATTACTATAATCGTAGGTTTGCCTGGAGCAATACCTGATGTAGGTTGGGTAATCACCCTACTAATAGCAGGTCCTTTTACACTTGGTCAAACTATTTATTCAATAAAATTTAAACGTGAAGAACAGGTTTTCATAGAAAATATATTTGACGGTTTTAAGCGTTTTAGCGCAGCCTTTGTACTACAAATTCTCATATCATTATTTGTACTTTTGTGGTCATTACTATTAATTGTTCCAGGAGTTATAGCATATCTGGGATATTCTCAGGCTTTTTATATTCTAAACGATAATCCTGAACTCACTGCAACAGAAGCACTGAATCGCAGCAAGGAAATGATGAAAGGATATAGAGGAAAGTTCTTCATGCTTCAATTGAGTTTTTTAGGCTGGGGAATATTGTGTATCTTAACTTTAGGGATAGGTTTTTTATGGTTAGTTCCTTATATGAATATATCCTTTGCCAATTTTTACGATAATCTTAAAAATTCCCATGGCTCATTTTAAGTACAGAGATACTAGGCCGAAAGTTAACTTATACGTCGGAATATGCTTCCAAGCTTCAGTACGTTAAAAACTTTTGGCCAGTCTAGAGCTTGTGTTTTAGACGACCTAAGAACCTTCGAGAAACTCGCTATGCTCAGACAACTCGAAGGTGCTAAGGTTGTCTTAAAACCCTTCACTAAGACTGGCACAAAGTTTTTAAATCTACCTTCAGCTTTGGAGGCATATCCCTCTGTATAAGTTAACTTTCTAGTTAGTTTACCTATATATGGTTACAAGGCGAAAGTTTCCTTATAGCAAAAGAATTATTAGTAATTTTAGTTAAGAGGTAAGAATCTAGAGTGAACGTAGCGAAAGAAAATCATCCTTAACTCTTAATTCTTCACTTTTAACTCTTAACTAAAAAGTATTCACTTTAAATTTAAATATTGCAGTAGATTCTAGTATATAAGTTAACTGACCGGCTTTGAATCCATATATTATCTGTCTAAATGATTTACATATTTCCATATAATAAAGTCCTTTAGGGACTTCTTTTTACTTCTAATCTCTTCAAGTTCCTCAGCAGTAGTGTTATTTAATATATATTGTTCAAATTTGACAGCATCTTCTTCAGTAAAGTTGTCTGCTATAATCCATTTATATCCCTTGTTTGCTATCACTAGTAATAATGGGTCTATTGATTTTTCACTAAGTATTTTTTTAGCTTCATTAATGTCCATTTTATCACTCTCTTTTCTATTTAAGCAAAATTAAATGCTATCTTTCATTTAATAAATTTTCTCTACGAAATTATAACACTAATATATATTTATTTCCATTATTGCCGTTGAATCTAACAATTTATCACGCTTTATATTTAGTATCACTAAAATTATTCTCTAAAAACATGTTAATTTTTGTTATACATTCAATTAATCCTTTTCTTTTATTTGTGGCAATATGCACTGGCTATTGATATACTTATAACTATCATTGTTAAAGTTTTACTTTATACGAGGGGGAACACCAATGAATAAAATAATACATATATGTTTTTCAGAAAGTACAAGGGGATCTATTAGATATGCCTTATCAGAAAATTTACTTGAAGGAAGTATGGTTATAAGCTTTTGTGATGATTTATCACATGGACCTATAGCTAATGTAGAAATGCACAACAGAGCTATATGGTGGAATAAAGTATTACCTAAAGATGAATTTGAGTATATCGAAGATATAAAACAAAACTACAAGGATTTTTTTCAACAGATTTGTGAGATAAAAAATGAAACTGTTTATATGTGGTATGCTGAAAACGCCCATGAACTTTGCGGATTAATGTATGCCATTTCAACTGTAGAATGTAACATTAAAAATTTATACATTATTAATGTATCAAATATTAAATATAATAAAGGTCTTAAAAATGAATATAAACCAAGATACTCGGGAGAAATTGCACCTAAAAAATTTATAGATTTTATAAAATCTAAGACTAAAATTGATGAAGAAGCTTTTAATAACATAAAAGAGCTTTGGAATAAATTAAAAGAGGAAAATACACTTTTTAGAATTTGTGAAAATGGGAAAGTTATCAGTGTTTCTGAGGATTATCTTGATGAATTTATATTAGGATACACCAATGAAAAGTTTAGAAAGGCAGCTAGAATTGTCGGAGAAGCTCTTGGATACAGTAAAATCCATGTAAGTGATGACTTTATATTTTGGCGAATACTTGAAATGATTCAACTTGGTAAAATAGAATACAAGGGAACCCTTGGAATCATGAGAGAAATGGAACTAAAACAAGCAGAGGGAATATATATTAGAAATTATAACAAGCTTGTAAGAGATAATATACCAAAAATAATTGAAGCTGATGGTAAAGAACTTAAGTTTAGAAAGTTAGAAGATGAGGAATATTTAGAGGCATTAGATGAAAAACTTCATGAAGAAATGATGGAGTACTCTTTAAATAATGGCAGCACAGAGGAATTAGCTGATATAGTAGAAGTTATTTATGATATTTTAGAACATAAAAATATAGCTATAACAGAATTTGAAAAAATAAGATTACAAAAAAGAATATTAATGGCGGCTTTAAAGAAAAACTATTTTTAGAGACTGTAAGAAAACCATAGAAGTGCACCCCTAAGGTATTGTATGAAGCCTAGGGGTGCATTTTTAATAAACTGTACTTATAAAATAAATTTTTCTCAAAAAATAATTATATTGAGAAAAATTTAAATATTTTAAATTTTTTACTAAAATCCATTTACACTATTTTACTATTATACTATAATTAATCTAAAGAATTATAGTATAAGAATATTTTTTATAGTATAACTATAAAAAATTATAGAATAAATATAAATTTTATAGTTATACTATAAAATTTATATTTAAAACAAAAACACTATAATACTTTATACACATGTGTAAAAATCCTCGCAAAACATTTTACATTCAACAACCAAATCTAGCCTATTTTTCGAATAAATCTCTGTAATATTCTTTTGAAAGGTGGTTCATATTATGTTAAGCAAAAAAACTATGTGCAAACTTTTGTCACTAGCTTTTATTGCAACGCTTGTTACGCCTTCAGCAAAAGTTAGCGCAAAAGAATCAAGTAATGTCTTTAAAAATACTATGCCTAAAGTAGAAAGACAAGCTTGGAAAGGAAATGTTTATAAAGCTAAACCATTAGTAGTATTAATGGACTATAAAGATTACAACCACACTCAGCTTGTGAACAAAGACAAAGCAATCCTAGATCAAAGATTTTATGCTAAATACAAAGCTGAAGACTTTACTCCAGAACACTACAAAAATATATTCTTTGCACCAAGCACCTATAAAAGCGCTGATGGAAAAGATTATGTTTCCATGAGAGGATATTTTACTGAAGAGTCTGGCGGAAGCTTTGACTTTAATGGTGGTGTTGCTGGTTGGTATCAAGCAGATCATGAAGCAAAATATTATGGTGCAGCAGATCCTCTTTATACTAATGGAGGAACAGATCAAAATAATGCAGCAAAATTAGCTTTAGAAGCTTTCCAAAAGGTAGCAAATGATCCTAGTATTAACTTATCTGATTATGATGTAGAAGATCCAATGGATGTGGACAACGATGGAAATTATTTCGAACCAGATGGAGTTATCGATACTTTAATTGTTATTCATCCTGGTATTGGAGAAAATTTCACCGGCGGAAGTCTAGGTGAAGATGCTATTTGGCCTTTCCAGGGAAAGTTCTATGAATATGCTGCTGCAGATAACAGTATGCCTGAAGTAAAAGATAGTAAAGGTAATAAGATAAAAGCTTGTAAATTTATATGTATGGAACAGAATCTTCCACCTGATTTAATGCTTCATGAATATGGACATTATTTAGGTTTACCGGATTTATATGCTTACCGTGGAAGTACACCTCCTGTACAATATTGGTCTGAACATGGTGGAAGCTATCTTGGTCCTTTCCTTGGAGCATCTCCAATAAGCTATGGTGCTTATGGCCGTAATCGCCTAGAGCAAATTGGCAAAGACAAAGGGGTAGACTTAAATTGGACTAAAGATAAGACTATTTCTTTAAATGAATTAAAGCAGAAGGGACAAACTGTAACTTTAAATCAAGAAGCTCTAAATGGTACAAACCCAAATCTAATTAAGATAGCGTTACCTAATAACGAAACAAAATTTGTTAATCCTCCAAGTGGAAAGAACGTATTCTTTAGTGGAAAAGCTGTTTATGATATGCGTAATTCTATGGACCTAAAAAAATCTTTAGATTTAACTACGGCTAAAAGTGCATCCATTAGCTTTAAGACTTTATATGATTTAGCACCTAATGATGATTTTGCATCTGTACAAGTTAGAGAAAAAGGCAGTAATGGCAAATGGACTTCTGTAGAAGGTAATATAACTACTACTGCAAACCCTAATGATACAACACCAGATGACCCAATGGATAGAAATCCTGGTAATGGTATCACCGGTTCTTCTAATGGTAAATGGGTAGATGCTAATTTTGACTTAAAAGACTCTTTAGGAAAAGAAATAGAGCTTAGAATATTCAACTGGACTTTTGATATGTCAAAATATCCTGGTATCTACATTGATGATGTAAACATAACTGTAGACAATAAAACTGTTATTTCTGATGGTGCAGAAGATAAAGCAACAACAGCTTTTAACTTAAATGATTTTGTAGTTACTGATGGAACCAACACTGGTACTCACACCTATATGTTAGAATTAAGAAATCATCACAATTCCCATATAGATAATGCCCTTGGTGGTGGACTATTTAGATATTTACCAGCTGCTAAAGCACCAGTTTATGATTTAATTCACGATCCTGGTCTATTGGTATGGTATGAAAATGGTGAATACAAAGAACAGGAAACCAAAGATTATCTTGGTTATGCAATGGCTGGCATTGTAGATGCTGACCAAAATCCAATTATAGCTACTAAAACCGATGATACTAAATCTGCAGATATTGCAACATACCAAATGAGAGATGCTGCTTTTGGCTTAAGAGAGCAGGCTCCATTCAAATTTACAAATCCAAATAATGGTGATGTTACACAAGATACTTCTTTAATGATGAATCCAATATTTGATGATTCTAAGGATTACTCAAGTAAAGATGCTAAACCTGAAGCTGGATTAATATTACCAAACAATGGAGTAATGGTCTTTGTAACAGAAGAGAATTCAAATATCAGCAGCAACAAAGTTCACGTAACTACTAAAAATGTAAAAAATCCAACTTACCAAGATGCTAAAGAAATTAAACATATAAAGGTAAAAGATAACAAAGTTTATATTACTACTGATAGAAAATATTCAGATACTGCCTATGTAAGCTATCTATCTCCAGATGGACAAACAGAAAATAAGATTAAATTAAGCTACAACGAAGATAAAAAGGCTTATGAAGGAGATGTAAACTTTGCAGCAGGAAACGGTACTTGGAAAATTAATTATATAATTATTTCTGATTCTGATAAAAATACAAGAGCTTTTTATAACATAAAAATCAACAAAGTATTTGGTGACGACTTTAGTAAAGGTGATTTAACTTTTAAAAACTAGCTATTGTATTAATATTTTGAAAGGTGGTTTATATTATGTTAAGCAAAAAAACTATGTGCAAACTTTTGTCACTAGCCTTTGTTGCAACACTTATCGTACCTTCATTTAAAGTTAGTGCAAAAGAAGCAAATAATGTTTTTAAAGATTCTATGCCTAAATATGAAAGGCAACCTTGGAAAGGAACTGTTTATAAGGCAAAGCCATTAGTAGTATTAATGGATTATAAAGATTATAATCATACTGAAATTAATGAAAAAGATGCAAAAAGCATAAAGGATTTTAATTTCGCTAACTACAAAGCTGAAGACTATACTTCAGAACATTATCAAAATATGTTCTTTGGAGAAAACAGTTATAAAGGTGCTGATGGAAAAGATTATGTTTCCATGAGAAGACATCTTTTTGAAGAATCTGGCGGAAGCTTCGACTTTAATGGTGGAGTTGCTGGTTGGTATCAAGCAGATCATGAGGCAAAATATTACGGTGCATTGGATCCTCTTTATACTAATGGAGGAACAGATCAGAATAATGCAGCAAAATTAGCTTTAGAAGCTCTTGAAAAAGCGTCAAAAGATCCTAAAATTGATTTATCTCAATATGATGTTGAAGATCCAATGGATAAAGATGGTGATGGAAACTACTTTGAGCCAGACGGAGTTATCGATACTTTAATTGTTATTCATCCTGGTATTGGGGAAGAGTATGGTGGCGGTTCTCTAGGTGGAGATGCTATTTGGCCTTTCCAAGGAAAGTTCTATGAATATGGTGCTGCTGGCAATACTATGCCTGAGGTAACAGATAATAAAGGTCGTAAGATAAGGGCTAACAAGTTTATTTGTATGGAACAAAATCTTCCACCTGATTTAATGGTTCATGAATATGGACATTATCTAGGTTTACCAGATTTATATGGTTATGATGGAAGTGAGCCTCCTGTACAATATTGGTCTCAGATGGGAGGAAGCTATACTGGTCCTATTTGTGGAGTATACCCATTGAGCTATGGTGGTTATGGACGTAATATGCTGCAGCAAATTGGTAAAAACAAAAATGTAGCGCTAAATTGGGCTAAAGATAAAACTGTCACTTTAGACGAGTTAAAGCAAAAAGGTCAAACCTTCACCTTAAATGAAGAATCAGTAAATGGTAAAAACTTAAATTTAATTAATATAAAATTACCTGGTAATGAAACTAGACTTGTTACTCCTCCAAGCGGAAAGAATGTTTTCTTTAGTGGAAAACCTGTGTATGATATGCGTAACTCTATGGAACTCAAAAAAACTTTAGATTTAACTAACACTACAAGTGCATCAATAAGCTTTAAAACTTTATATGATTTAGCGCCTAATGATGACTTTGCATCTGTACAGGTTAGAGTAAAAGGTACTAACAATTGGGTTGCGGTAAAAGGTAATATAACTACTACAGAAAATCCTAAGGACACTACTCCAAATGATCCACTAGATAGAAACCCAGGTCACGGTATAACTGGTTCTTCTAATGGTAAATGGGTAGATGCCAGCTTTGACCTAAAAGATTTTATAGGAAAAGAAATAGAACTTAGAATATTCAACTGGACCTTTGATATGTCAACACATCCTGGAATTTATATAGATGATGTAAACATAACTGTAGACAATAAAACTGTTGTTTGTGATGGTGCAGAAGATAAGGCGAACTCAGCATTTAACTTTAATGATTTTGTAATTACTGATGGAACTAATAGTGGAACTCACTCTTATATTTTGGAATTAAGAAATCATACTAATTCAAATGTAGACAAGTCTCTTGGTGGACCACTTAGAAAATCTATACCTGGAGATGTGGTATATGATGCTGGTTTATTAATGTGGTATGCAAATGGAGAATACAACGAACAGAATGTTAGCAAACATCCTGGTTATGCAATGGCTGGTGTTATAGACGCTGATCAAAATACAGTTATGGCTACTAAAGCTGATAATTCTAAAATTAAAGATAAAATAATGTATCAACTTAGAGATGCTGCCTTCGGCTTAAGAGAAGAAACTCCATTAAAACTTAATTGGTCAAATGGAACTGTTACAGAAGATACTTCTTTAATGATGAATCCGATATTTGATGATTCTAAAGATTACTCAAATAAAGCTACTCCTCAAGGTGGATTAATATTACCAAACAATGGAGTAATGGTCTTTGTAACAGAAGAAAATGGAAATATCAGCAGCAACAAAGTTCACGTAACTACTAAAAATGTAAAAAATCCAACTTACCAAGATGCTAAAGAAATTAAACATATAAAGGTAAAAGATAACAAAGTTTATATCACTACTGATAAAAAATATTCAGATACTGCCTATGTAAGCTATCTATCTCCAGATGGACAAACAGAAAATAAGATTAAGCTAAGTTACAACGAAGATAAAAAAGCCTATGAAGGAGATATAAGCTTTGCAGCAGGAAAAGGTACTTGGAAAATTAATTATATAATTATTTCCGATTCCGATAAAAACACAAAAGCTTTCTATAACATAAAAGCTAACAAAGTATTTGGCGCAGACTTTAGCAAAGGTGATTCAACTTCTAAAAACTAGGTAAAAAAAACAGTAAGTAATTCCTTTTCAGAATCAAGTAAATAGAAGAGACTATCTCAAAATAAAATTTTAAGATAGTCTTTTCTACTATTGTAAATTATTCAATAAGAGTTTAAGTTTTTCCCTTAAATCTAAAGCTTCTTCCATAGACATTCCAGTGCTACAAAATACTTTACCTGGTATCTCTAGGGCCTCATCCTTCATCTTCATTCCTTTTTCAGACAGCTTTACATACACATTTCTTTCATCTTCTGTATCTCTTATTCTTTTAAGTATCTCCATATTCTCAAGTTTTTTTAGCAAAGGAGTAAGAGTGCCAGAATCTAAATGAAGTTTTTTACCAAGTTCTTTTACAGTTATATTATCCTCTTCCCAAAGTGCTAAGAGAGTAATATATTGAGTATAGGTTATGCCAAACTTATCTAAAAAAGGCTTATAGATTCTAGTCACTTCTTTAGCACAAGCATATAAGGCAAAACATAATTGATTATCTAGTTTTAGTGATTCATAATTCATATTTTAAAATTACCTTATAATAATTTTTCTATTTCAGGAATCATATCTAATGGTTCTGTTGTAGGCTCAAATCTACCAACTATATTACCTTCTCTGTCAATTAAAAACTTAGTAAAGTTCCATTTTATAGAGTTGCCTATTAAGTATTCAGGAAACTTTTCTTCTAAGAAGCTATTTAATATTTTTCCACTTGGATGATTTAAATCTAGTCCTTTAAAAGGGATTGCTTCGCTTAAATATTTAAATAGTGGATGTGCTGAAGCACCTCTTACATCTATTTTTTCAAATAGAGGGAATGTTACTCCATAATTTATTTCACAGAACTTCTTAACTTCATTATTATTTCCAGGTTCTTGTTCTGCAAATTGGTTGCAAGGGAATCCTAATATTTCAAGGCCTTTACTGTTATACTTTTCATATATCTTTTCTAAATCTGCATATTGAGGTGTAAAACCGCATTTACTTGCAGTGTTTGCAATTATTAATACTTTTCCTTTATATTTCTCAAGAGATATTTCTTCACCATCTATTCCTTTTAATTTAAAATCATAAATTGACATATTATATTCCTCCCTTAAATTTAATTGTATAAAATTAAATTGTATAAAACTAATTTATATTTTAAATTTATCACATATCTAAAAGTTTGTCAATAATTATTTTCCCCAAATAATTACTCATAAATTCAATTTTAGGCAATAAAATAAGACCACTTCAAACTTTAATATCAGGAACAATTTTAACAACACAGGTTGCAATTAACGGAAAACTTCGCTCTAACCTTGGTAGTCCTATACTAACTTCATTAATTAGCTTTGCAGTGGGTACTATAGAACTTGCACTGATCTATGTTATATATATGTTACATGGAAATGTTTGTTATATTTTTATATTGACATTCAAACTTATGTTTGGTATTCTTTAATAGAACAAGTGTTCGTATAAGGAGTGATAATATGGAAATAATAACAACAGGAAACAAAGCTAAGATTGATTTGATGTGGGAGAACTGCAATGAAACAGGATTAGAGCACCTATTTTTACTAAAAGATAATCACTGTATTACAGCAAATTCAATTATTCTAACAATGAGAGAAAATGCTCCAGTTCGCGTTTGGTATAAAGTATATTGTGATTTAGACTGGAAAGTTAACAAATTTGACATTCATATGTTTGATGATAACTATAAAAATATTATGCTAGTATCCGATGGTAAAGGAAATTGGACAACTAGTACAGGTGAATCCATAGAAGAACTTAAAGGCTGTATAGATATTGATATCTCAGCTACACCTTTTACCAATACAATTCCTATTAAGCGTTTATCCTTAAAAACAGGAGAATCAAAAGAAATAAAAGTAGTTTATGTTGATGTTTATAATTTCAGCTTAAGACCTGTAAACCAGCGTTATACTTGCTTGGAATCAAAAATAGATGGCTATAAATATAGATATGAAAATATAGATAGCGGGTTTATGGCAGAGTTTTGGGTAGATACAGAAGGATTTGTTATAGATTATCCTGATTTGTTTAAACGAATATATAATCTTGAAAGTTAAGTTATTCAGGGGTGCAAGTCAGCTCTCGGACTTGCACCCCTATGTTATCTTGATATTATCTCTATACCATCTTCGGTTACTAAAATTGTATGTTCCCATTGTGCTGAAAGTGACCCATCTTCTGTAAGTACTGTCCAGTCATCATTAGCATCTATAAATACTTTATGACTGCCTGCATTTATCATAGGTTCAATAGTAATCACCATGCCTGGTACTAGTATCATTCCCTTTCCTCTATTGCCATAGTGATAAACAAAAGGCTCCTCCTGAAACTTGAGTCCAGTTCCATGTCCTCCAAAATCCCTGACTACTGAATATCCATTAGTTTCTGCATGTTCTTGTATGGCTGCTCCTATATCACCTAGAAATCCCCAAGGTCTAACTGCTTCTATTCCCTTGTATAGACATTCTTTAGTTACCTCGACTAGTTTTCTAGCATCTTCACTTACATTGCCAATTGTAAACATTCTAGATGCATCTGAGTAGTATCCATTAAATATAGTAGATGCATCAATATTTATGATATCTCCACTCTTAAGAATTACATTCTCACTTGGTATACCATGACACACCTCATCGTTAATTGATGTACAAATGCTCTTTGGAAAACCATTATAATTAAGGGTAGCTGGTACTCCTCCTCTAGCCACTGTGTAATCGTGAGCTAATTTATTAATTTCCTCTGTACTCATACCCTCTCTAATATTGTTACTAATTAAATCTAAAACACCATTATTAATTTCAGCGCTTTTTCTTATTCCTTCGATTTGCTTCTTATTTTTAATAATATCTCTTGGTGGTACTTTATATCCCTGTCGTTTTAATTCCTCTAGCTTTTCATCAAAATCCAAATGGCACTTTTTATATTTTAGTCCACTTCCGCACCAACATTCATCATTTCTATTTAAATTCATCTTATATTCTCCTTAATTTAATTTTTAACTAAAGATATTATACTATTTAGACCTTCACTTCTATATTCTCCATTTATAACTAATTAATTAATATTTTCAAAATTTAGATTTTAACAAATAATGCCTTTTAACTCTAACTTATATTTTACCATTATACTTATAAAAAGTAAAAGTGATACCATTCCTTTTCTCGCAGTTGTAGCAATATACACAAGCTATTTGTATAATTATAACTAGCATAGCTAAAGTTTTACTTCATAAGGGGGAGTACCAGCGAATAAAATCATCCTTATTTGTTTTTCAGAAAATATATCAGAATCTATTAAATATGCCTAATCAGAAAATTTACTTGAAGGAAGCATGGTTATAAGCTTTTGTGATGATTTGTCACATGGACCTATATCTAATGTAGAAATGCACAGCAGAGCTATATGGTGGAATAAAGTACTACCTAAAGATGAATTTGAGTATATCGAAGATATAAAACAAAACTACAAGGATTTTTTTCAACAGATTTGTGAGATAAAAGATGAAACTGTTTATATGGCGAATACTTGAAATTATTCAACTTGGTAAAAATTTATGCTATTTTAGAACATAAAAATATAGATATAACAGAATTTGAAAAAATAAGATTACAAAAAAGAATATTAATGGCGGCTTTAAAGAAAAACTATTTTTAGAGACTGTAAAAAACATAAAGCTTCACCCCTGATGTATTTATAAAATTCAGGGGTGCATATGTACAAGCCATAATTAAAACTAAGATTCACTTGATTGTAATTGAAGATTATTAATCTCACTTTCTTCAAACTCTGTATATCCTGTATTCCATATACGATTCCTTCCCACAGCTGAGTACCATATTTTATATTTTCCTTTTTCCTTTATCATGGTAGACCTATATATATCTCTGCCATCCCACGAATTTTCTTTCGGAAATATTATTGGATATTTAGACACATACCAATTTATACAATCAGTACTTTTAGCATAAAATAAAGCTCTAGTTTGAATTCTTGGAAGCCTAGCACATATAAGTGCCTCGTACTCTTTATCAGTCTTTATTACATCAAAATGCCACCCCTTCCAAGGGCTCATATTTAACTTGCATTTTTTGATCTTTGACCATGATTTTTCATCATCTTTAGATTCTGTAAAAATCAAGTTATCCTCTCCAGCAAAATACCACATCTTTGTAATATCATTTTCTATTATAAAAGCTGGAGAATATCCTTCTCCTGTCTCTTTACATAAGTAAACAACATTAGGCTTGCTCCAGTTAATACCATTATCAGAAACTATTCTGTAAAACTTTGAGGGTCCTAATACACCTTTTTTATTATATACATAATGTAATATTAACTGATTTTTATTATACATTAAATCTGTATCAGACAAATGTCCTCCTTTATCTTTATCCCCTATATCATCTAACACTGGATTTTTAGCACCAGAAGGAAGTGAAAAATTCTTTCCATCCTCTGACACAACTATGCTAGGATCTTCATATTTATCCTCATAAAATGGATAAGGAGTAAAAGCCATCCAATACTTATGTCCTAATACTCCATTTTCATCATAAACTATATCTGGATGCATAGCTTGGCCACTTTTTTCATAAGTAGGTATACTTACAGTTTTTTCTGCATTCCTTTTTAAAGTATTTTTAAAATAAAACTCTTTAATTTCTTTTTTTTTCGCTGACATAGCCATGTACTTACCTATATTATTTGTTACGCTGCCTCTTTTAAAAATTTGGCTATAAACTTCATAACATTCTCCATATATGTATTTATATCTTTCACATTTTAATATTATTATCAAAAATATGATAAAGACTAACGCGCTAATAAATAAAAGTATAATAGCACCTTTTTTTAGATTAATTTTTTTCTGCATAAACTTATAGTTATAATAAAACATAAATTATCCTCGCTTATAGATTATACTAAAATTTATATAATATATTATATAACCGTTGTATTATGTATGTATTACAAAAAGATTACATTTGCACTAAATTATTAATAATTGCTGTTCCATTGAAGATTAAAATTGCACATACTAAAAACATCTGCCTTACTGATAAATATCTGTAAATTAAAGGTGCTAAAGCAAAAGTGATACCATCATTGATATCACTTTACTTATTTTATTCAAATAATTCTTTAATATTTTTTAATTCTTTTCTAATTGAAATACCTTGAGGACAATGACTTTCACATTTACCACACTCTACGCAGCTTGATGCTTTTTCCTTAGGTTCAAGCCAGTTGTAAAATTCTTTTTCACCAAACATATGGTAATTATTGTAAATTTCGAAGCACATAGGAATATTTACGCCTGCTGAACATGGCATACAGTATTTACAAGCTGTACAGTTAACTTTTATTTTTCCTTTAATAATATTCTTAACCTGATCGATCGTATCTAATTCCTTCTTTGTCAACGAATTTGCTTTCGTTTCACTTGCTGTTTTTATATTTTCTATAACTTGTTCCATTGTATTCATACCGCTTAGAAGAACAGATACTTCTGGGTGGTTCCATACCCATTTTAAAGCCCATTCTGCTGCTGCTCTTTTTGGATTTTCTTGTTTGAAAGCTACTTTAGCTTCCTCTGGAAGATTATTAACAAGCTTTCCTCCTCTAAGAGGTTCCATAATTGCAACTCCTAAATCTTTTGCTGCAGCATACTTTAACCCTTCACTTCCAGCTTGATAATTATCATCTAAGTAATTATATTGTATTTGACAAAATGACCAGTCATAATAATCTACTATTTCTTTAAACACTTCTAGCTTATCATGGAAGGAAAAACCTGCATGTTTTATTCTTCCGTCCTTTATAGCTTCATCTAAAAACTTGTCAATGCCAGCTTCTTTTAATGTAGCCCACACTTTACTATCAAGAGCATGAACTAAGTAAAAATCTATTGAATCTGTTTCAAGTCTCTTTAGTTGCTCATTTAAGTATTTATTCATATCTTCCTTTGACTTTATCAACCAACTAGGAAGTTTAGTAGCTATTTTCACTTTTTCTCTATAGCCATCCTTCAATGCTTTCGCTACAAAAGGTTCGCTTTCTCCAGCTTTATCCATACCTGTCCCATGATAAGGATAGGCAGTATCTATATAGTTTACCCCTTCATCAATTGCGCTGCGAACTAACTTTATTGCTTTTTCCTCATCAATTTTAGATGGATCTCCTCCTGGAAGAATGGGTAGTCTCATGCATCCAAATCCCAAGATTGAAACCATCTCATTAGTTTTTCCAAATTTTCTATATAACATAATAACCCCTCCATTAGATGAATAGTAAAATTTGTTTATAGTTCATAGTATTAATATTGTTTTATTTTCCAATATATTCATAATATTACACCTTTAAGTATATACAAAGTCAAGAGCTTTTTTAATAAGTCTCAAAAGAATAAAAAAAAGACGTAGGGCTAACAATTAGCTTACATCTTTTCTTTGCCAGGATCAACTTTAAAGAAGTAACTTATGAGCTTTTTTATGACAAAGGGTGCCTGAGAAGCAGAATATATAATAACCTTCCCTTCTGGTAATATTTCTGCCCTTACACACCTTGTTTCCATAGCAGCATGATCAGAAGGCGGAAAAGAGAAGCTCGCTTCTACTGTTACTTCACTTTTAGCCCATCCCTTTTTAATATCACCTTTTCTTATCTTAGTTCGGTTGGCGATATTTGTATTGGCTTCTGGAAAAGCTTCATCTATAATCTTATATTGACCCGTTAGCACTGCTCTAACCCCAGAAGCTTTTAGTGCATTTGCATATTCAATAAACTTTATTTTTGCATGAGCATAAGGACTTATTACCATTCTGGCATGTAAAAGTCCTGGAATATCATAATTATCAGTATATCTCGCAGCACCTGCTACTTTATCTAAGGACTCTTTCCTTGGCACACTTTTTCCAATCACATTTAGATTATGCATGGACTACTCCTTGGAATAATACTTATTTACTTTTATAATATATTTATTATTATTGATTATTATGAATTTAACCTTATTTTTATAACTCCACCTTCCATACCTGAGGTTGCCATACTTGTATAAAGTCCAAGTACTCCCTTTGTATATTTAGGTACTTTTGGTTTCCAATTCTTTTTTCTTTCATTTAATATAGAAGCAACTTCTTCTAAAGTTTTTTCCTCTCCACTTATTCCCACGATATTTATACCTCTATCTTCTATATTTATATGAATTATATCTTCATCCTTGACAAAAGCTATTGGACCACCACTACTTGCTTCTGGTGATACATGTCCTATTGCTGGTCCTCTAGTTGCTCCTGAGAATCTTCCGTCAGTTATTAAGGCTACTGTAGAATTTAATTTTTCATCTGATGCTATTGCTTCTGTTGTATAGAACATTTCAGGCATACCTGAACCCCTAGGTCCTTCATACCTTATAATTATAGCATCTCCTGGTTTAATGCTTCCATTTATCACCGCTTCAAAAGCTTCTTCCTCTGAATCAAAGGCTCTGACCTTAAGTTTCATATTCTTCATTCCAGCATGAAGGCTTGAATGTTTTACTACACAACCTTCTGGAGCTATATTACCTTTTAATACTGATACAGCTCCACTTCTATTAATTGGGTTCTCTGCATCATATATAACTTCACTATAATCCATTTTAGGTGCTGATTTTAAATATTCTCCATAAACTTCTTTAGCATCAAAGGCTTCTAAATTTTCTCCTAAAGTCTTTCCTGTTGCTGTAAGTACGTCTAAATGAAGATATTTCTTTATTTTATTCATTATAGCCGGTACCCCACCTGCATAAAATACATAGTTAGCTGGCCACTGGCCACTTGGTCTTACATTTAGTATAAAAGGAATTTCTCTATGAATTCTATCAAAGTCTTCTGGATTAATTTCTATTCCTAATTCTTTCGCAATGGCTGGTATATGAAGTAATGCATTAGTCGATCCTCCAATAGCAGCATGAACCATTATTGCATTTTCAATGGACTTTTTATTTACTATATCTGATACTCTAATTCCTTTTTCTATTAGGTTTATAAGGGCCTTTGAAGATTTTCTAGCATAAAGCTTTAGTATATCTGAGGTAGCTGGTAATAAAGCTGCACCAGTCAGAGCTAGTCCTAAAGCTTCGCTAAGCACTTGCATAGTAGCTGCTGTTCCCATAAATGAGCATGCTCCGCAGCTTGGACATGCATTTTCTCTATAAGATTCATATTGTTCCTTAGTTATTTCGCCTCTTTTATGCATTGCACTATAGGTTCCTACTTGATTTAATGTTAAAAGGTTAGGTCCAGCATTCATAACCCCACCTGGAATAACTATAGATGGTATGTTAACTCTGCACATAGCAACTAAGTTTCCTGGCATCCCTTTATCACAACTTGCTACAAATATTCCGCCATCAAAGCCTGTAGCATTGACATGTATTTCTATCATGTCAGCAATTATCTCTCTAGATACAAGAGAATAATTCATTCCATCATGTCCTTGAGCTTGGCCATCACAAATATCTGTTGCATAATAATCTGCTGGCTTTGCCCCTAAGTTAACTAATTCATCCATGGCTTCATTTACTATTACATTTAAATGTGCACTTCCTGGATGACTTTTACCATAAGTGCTTTCAACTATTACTTGCATCTTTTCCAAATCTTTAGTGTTCCAGCCCATACCTCTTTTTAAAGAATCCATTTCAGGAGCTATTTTTCTTACTTTTTGAGAATACAACATTTTTCTCCCCTACCTATCTATAATATTTTTCTCTGATATTATTTTCTCTACATCCCTTAGTTCTACTGACATACTGTCGCCTTTTATTGTGCACTTTAAAGTAGCTGATGCCACTCCAAAATCTAAGGCTTCCTTTAAGGTTTTCTTCTTCATTAATGAATAAATTACTCCAGCTACAAAGGCATCTCCACTTCCTACTCTCTCAATCATTTTCGTAGTTGCCTTTATTGACTCTTCAAAGCTTTCTCCTAAGCCATAAGCGTAGTAGGTATTATTGTCTTCTTTATCGTTTATACGCTCTGTATGAAATATATATTTAAATCCAAATTTATTCTTTAATTCTTTCATTCTTGCAAATATATCTTCTTTGTTAGAATTTTCTCTATCAAACATCTCTATATCTTTTTCACTAACCATTATAGGCTCTATGCCAAAGCACATATCAGCATAAGGTGCAAGCTCTGTCATATATTTTTTAGCATCTATGGTACTGCACATCTTACTTCTGAAGTTTAGATCTATACTTATAAATATATTTCTCTTTTTAGCCTCCTTTACTATTTCTTTAACTAAAGTTCTAGAGTTTTCTCCTACAGCTAAGGTAATTCCACTAAAATGAAGCCAAGTTACTTCTTCTAAAACCTTAGAAATATTGATATCTTCAATATTAAACTCTGAAAAGCTGCTGTGCTTTCTATCATATATAACACTACTGTTTCTAACTCCTGAACTTCTTTCTAGAAAATAGAAACCTATCTTATTTCCCTTTGTTGCTATATTGCTTACATCTACTCCTAATCCTCTAAAATATCTTTTTATATTTTTTGATAATGTGTTATCCGGAAGAGCAGATAATATTGAACTCTGAATATTCCAAGAAGAAAGTGTAGAAGCTATATTAGCCTCTGACCCTCCAAAGAAATATTCTAATTCATTATTGTTACCATACACATCAAAAGCCCTTGGAGTAAATCTTATAAGTATTTCACCTATTGAAAGAAACTTTCCCACTATCTCTCACCTACAACTTTCTCTACAAAGCTTCTTGCACTACTCACAATTTTTTCATGTTCATTATTTGTGCCAGAAGTAAGTATACTTCCTATTCCTAGAGCATCTGCCCCACTGTTTAACCATTCTTCTATATTTTCAAGATTAACTCCGCCAGTTACCATTATTCTTACATCCTTAATGGGTGCTTTTATAGCTTTAATATATTTAGGACCTAATACTTCGCCAGGAAATAATTTTATGAGCTTTACACCTTCATTTAATGCATTTGCTACTTCTGTTGGGGTAAAACATCCTGGTATATAATCTACCTTTTTATCCTGGCAGTATTTATTAATAGTACTGTGGAAGTTAGGTCCCACTATAAATTGTGACCCTGCTTCAATTGCCTCTCTTGCAGTATTTATATTCAAAACACTTCCTGCGCCTATGACTACATCATCATATTTATTCACTAAGCTTTTAATAATCTGTGAAGCGTCCTTATTTGTGTAAGTAACTTCTATTATCTTTATGCCTCCCTCAATAGCTCCTTCAATTATTGCCTCTGCTTCTTCTTTGTTGTTCCCTCTTATAACAGCTACTATTTTATTTTTAATTATTTTATCTAATATGGTCATATTATCCTCCTATAAAAGCAAGCTCCACCTAAAAGTGAAGCTTGCTTTCAATGTAATTATTATTCAGCTAGTTATACTCTAGCAAGATTCCTTCTTTAGCTTTCATACTCACACCAGTATTAAAACTTACAATTTTATGATTGTTAAGTTCTGAAATTACTAGCATAGTAGTATCATCTAATTCTTTTTGTTTAATAAATTCTCTGTCAAAACTTAGAAGAAGATCACCTTTTTTCACAGTTTTCCCTTCTCCACAATGTAGTTCAAAACCTTCACCCTTTAAAGTTACAGTGTCAATCCCTACATGTATAAGAAGTTCTATTCCATCTTCTGTTCTGATACCAACTGCATGCTTACTTTCTTTCATAACTGCAACAATAGTTCCATCACAAGGAGAATATATTTTACTATCACTTGGTTTAATAGCAATTCCTTCTCCCATCATCTTTTGTGAAAATACTTCGTCATTAACGTCACTTAAATCAACACTTACGCCATCTACAAAAGCATAAAATATCTTATTCTTGTTTTTCTTAAATAAATTCTTAAACATATAAACCTCTACTTTAATTCCGGCCAATAGCCCTTATTAGCTTCTATAAGATCATCTAATAATAGTTTAGCAACTCTAGCGCTTGGTACAGTTTTAGACAAAGTAAATGCTTGCCACAATTTTTGATAGCTTTTTTCTATCCATGCTTCAACAACTAACTTTTCTACTGATACCTGTTGTTCCATTAACCCTTTTTGAAATTGTGGGATTTCTCCTTGTGCTAAAGGTTCTGGTCCATCACATCCAACAATACATGGTACTTCAACCATAGCAGTTGGATCAAAATTAGCAATTGCGCCCTTATTCTCCACTATGCATAACATTCTTTCATGTGTATTATAAGCAATTGCTCTAGCTAGATCTACGATAAAGGTTGCATGAGCATCAATATGGAATTCTCCACCTTTCGCTGTTTTAGCTTTTACAATAGCTTTTGCTGCACTAAATACATCTTTTTCTCTTCCGTCCATTACTTCATTTGCTCTAGAATATTCTGCATTAGAGTGCTCCACAACATAATCTGGATATAGATAATACTTTAAATAAGTATTAGGTAAAAATTGTGGATCTACTGCTAATAAATCCTTTGCCTTTTTATGAGTCTCCTGCCAGCTTGGATCAGTGTGTTGAGTTTCTACCTCCTTTACTGTTAAATATCCATTTTCTGCAACATACTCTTTAATTCTATCTGTCAAATCATTTCCTTGTTTATCCTTAACGCTAGTCCACCACCCAAAATGATTTAATCCAAAGTATTTAACTTCTAAGTCACTTGGCTCCATATCCACAATACCAGCCATACGACGAAGAGTTCCTACTGGCATATCACAGATATTTAAAACCTTTGAATTTGGCTTTAATCTACGGCAAGCCTCTGCAACAATAGAAGCTGGATTAGAGTAGTTCAGCATCCAACAGTCTGGTGAATACTTTTCCATTAAATCTATTAACTCTAGCATACCTCCAATGCTTCTCATTCCATAGGCAATTCCTCCTGGTCCACAAGTTTCCTGGCCAACTACTCCATATTTTAGAGGAATCTTTTCATCCTTTTCACGCATTTCATATTTTCCTACACGGATATGAGCCATGCAGAAATCTACATCTGTAAACGCTTCTTCTGGATCTGTAGTATAAGAAAATTCAATATCAGGTGCATTTTCTTTTAATACTATATCTAAAGCCTCACCAATAACACTTTGACGATTGGCATCATTATCATATAATTTTAATTTTCTAATTGGAAAACGGTGTACATTATCTAATAGCATCATAACTATTCCTGGAGTAAAAGTACTTCCTCCTCCTGCAATAACAATAGAATGTTTTTTCATATATATTACCTCTTTCCTCTAATTAATATTATTCTCCTACAATTCCTAGTGCTTCATCTACCATAGATCTAATTCTGGTTACCTGTAATCCATAAATCACTTGAACATTTTCGCCTTTTTTAATTACACCTGCTGCTCCTGTTCCTTTTAGTGTACCTTCATCAACCTTTGATGTGTCTTCAAGAATCAATCTTAACCTTGTATAGCAGTTATCTACTTTTTTAATATTTTCTTTTCCACCTAAGGCTTCTATTATTATAAGTGCTTCATTTTCTAAAGCTCCATTACCTGAAGCTTTTCCTTCAGTTCCTTTTTCTGCTGACACTTTATTTTTATAATCATTTTTGCTGTAAAGTTTAACTTCTTCAGTACTGTCTTCTCTTCCAGTAGTTTTTAAATTAAATTTAACTATTAAGAATCTAAATACTAAGTAGTAAACTACAAATTGTACAATACCTACTAAGATAAACATAGGCCATCCTGTTTTTGTTATGCCTAACGGTAGGTTATATAGTAAGAAGTCTATAAATCCGTTAGGTGCTATTGCTCTTACATTTAATATATTTAAAGCTACCATTCCAAGTCCGCTTAATACTGCGTGCACTCCAAATAATATTGGTGCTGTGAACAGGAATGAGAACTCAATAGGCTCTGTTACCCCTGCTATTATTGATGTTACCGCTGCTGGTATAAGTATTGCTTTAGCTTTCTTTTTCTTATCAGCATCTGCTGTATGATAAAGTGCTAAACAAGCTCCAACTAAGCCAAACATTTTTGATAATCCTCTGGCATCCCATATAACTGTACTAGATAATACCTTAATTGAAGGATCTGCAATTTGTGCAAAGTAAATATTTCTTGCCCCTTCTATCACTTTTCCTCCTACAGTTTCTATTCCTCCAAGCTGAGTATATAGGAATGGTGTGTAAACTAAATGATGTAGTCCAGTTGGAATTAGAAGTCTTTCTAACATTCCATACATGAATATTCCGAAGTTACCAGTTTTCTGTATATAGTATCCTAAGCTTGATATTCCAAACTGCACTGTTGGCCAAACATAGGAAAGTACAACTGCTAATATAACTACTACTGGAATTAATATTAAAAATACTAATCTTGAACCTCCATATATTTGGAAAGCTCCATTAAATTCTTTTTTGCAATACTTGTTATGAACATAAGCTACTACTATACCTAGAATTATTCCTAAGAAAACTCCCATATCCAAAACTTGAGTTCCAAGTACAACTGCCTGACCAGAGCCTCTTAATTTATCAATCGGAACCAGCTTACCTGATAAGTTAAGGAATATATTCATAGCATTATTAAATATGAAATAAACTAAAACCGATGTAAAACCAGATTCTGCCTTCTTCTCTTTTGCGAGTCCCACTGCCAATCCTACACAAAATATTATTCCTAAGTTTGCCAATATAGGCACTAAGGATCCAGAAAGTATTTTACCAAATCCAAATATCAAACTATTTTTTAGAAATGGTGCATATTGAGCTAATTTAGCATTTGTTAGTATATTCCCAAATGCTATTAGTATACCTACTATTGGAAGTATCAACACTGGAATGAACATAGCCTTTGAGAATCTTTGCATTGCATTCATAATCTTATCCTTCATAATTTTCACCTCTTAACTACTAAATTTTTTACAGCTTTAATTACTTTAATTCCTTTTACAGCTTCATTATATATACGTTTTCATCTTTTCGAAATAGATTTCAAGCAGTAAGAAACCTGTTATCATAAAAGATAACAGGTTCCTCAAATTAGACTATTCATCATTATTATTCCCTTTTTTTGTTTCTTCATAGTATCTATAAATTAAGTACTCCATAAACATAAGCATATTAGCAAAAAATGAGTTAGGTAGTAAATTGCTATCATCTAATTTGTGCATATCAAATATCTTAAAAGAAATATCAGAAAGTGTTGAAATACTGTTTTCAACTTCTTTAGTAAAAGAAACAACTAATTTATTTTTCTTTTTTGCTACTTGAACCTTATCTAATACCTCTTTAGTCTCCCCGGATTTTGATATTACTATTAGCATTTCCATGTCTTCTAAGTTGTTTTCAAAACTACCTATAGAATCTATCAATATACTTTTTATCCCTATGCCTAGCAACTTTTTATTAAAATATTCTCCAGTTATCTTAGAGAAGCCCCTGGCATAAATAAAAATATACTTCCTCGTCCCCTTTGATAACAATTCTATAAATTTTCGTACATGTTCATCATCTATATATTTATATAAAAAATTAATGTCTGTACCTATTAGAGCTTCCGATTTTTTCACAACTCCAGTATTATTACCATCTACCAGAGGCATAATATTATAAACCATATCAATAAATCCCGTAAAACCTAATTTTTTCGCAAGCCTCATAATTGTAGATGTAGATGTATAGTTTTCAGCTGCAACTCCCCTGACACCAATATCCATCACAGAATCAATATTATTAATTATATATTTAAGTACTTGCTCTTCTAAAGCCGTAATTTTTTTATTATTAACTATTTTACTTAAATCAACTTTCATTCTTCAACCATCCTCTAATTAATATAGGTTTGAATAAATAATTTGCATAATAGTATTGTAATAAATCATAATCTTTCATTTCTGTACAAAGATTGCCATATCCACCGAGCTTTTATGATCAAATAAATACTGTAATTGTTAACTTATACTATAGTATAGTATAAGTTAACTTAATTTTCTATATATATTACATCTTTATACAAATAACTTAAAGCAAATTTCAAGCTTAACCTTATTATTTCTTTATGCTTTGTTATAATATAAAAAATAAATGCCCTACTATAAAGGGCATTTACATTAATATTTAACTAAATCGAAGAAACATAAGCATCACTGGTATAGTAACTATTGATAGAATATGAGTAGTCAAAATACACTTTGATGCTAAAGTAGTATTCCCATTATACTTTTCACAAAATAATACTGAAACTGTAGCTGTTGGAATTACCTCTGCTGCTATACAGATATTTTTGATTAAAGGTGTTCCATTAAAGAAACTTGTTATGATAAACATTAAAATTGGAGCAATTATAAGCCTAATAAATGAGCAGAAATACACATCCTTATCCAATATAATTTCTTTAAACTCTAGAGAACCAATTTTTTCTCCGATTATCATCATAGATAAAGGCATGGTAATAGAGCCTATATCTCCAAGTGCTTCTTTCGCTATAAAAGGAATCTTTATAGCGAAAATAAATATAAATAAACCAATTATTATAGCAATTATATTGGGATTATTTAAATATTTTCTTATGTTAATATTTTCTTTTTCATTGGAGAAGAGACCTTCACCATAGGTCCAAAAGAGTATTTGATAGGGAATTAAAAAAATTGATAAATAAAGGACTCCTATTTTGCCATACAATCCGTATACTAGAGGCATTCCCATTGCTCCGCTATTGGGAAATATGAACATAAATCCTAATATTTTTTGCTTATCTATACTATATTTTTTTAAGATAATCTTACTTAATAATATGATAACAAGATGAAACAAGATAGATATGGTAAAAATTCTTATCATATTGTTCAGTAGCTCATAGGAAAAATCTACAATAAAGGCTCCTATAACTAATGATGGCAATGCAATATTAACCAGTATTGCTGATAATCCTCTGCTTAGTTCATCATTAATTAAATTCTTTCGTTTTGCTAAAAGACCAACCCCCATTATCAATGATAAAATTCCAACTTGATTTATAACACTAAAATAACTATTCAATTTATGAGCGCCTTTCAAAATACAAGCTTATTAAGCTATAAGCTATTTAGATTCATTTAATACTTTTTCATAACAATAGAATGGCTTTTCTTTTCCTAAAAAACTCATCTCTCCAACAAGTTTGTACCCACATTTTTCAAATAGTCTGTTCATTTTTGAATTTAATGAATAGGTATCTGTTTTTAAATACCTTATATTATTCTTTAAAGCTAATTCATCAGCGAATTTCATAAGTTCTGTACCAATTCCATTTTTTCTGTAAGCTGGATTAACAGCCATTCTATGAACAACCATGACATTATCATTTAATGACCAATTTAATCCATTATATTCAACTGGCTCTACTTTATTAATGCATACAAAACCTACTAGTTTGCCTTCTCTTTCTGCCACAAATAGATCACCTTTCTGAATGTCATTTAGAAAGTCTTTTTCTTGAGGGTAGTTTTCATCCCATTGATAGTTTCCGTAAGAATGCATCTCAACAATAGTTTCCTTTATAATTTCCATAACATTTTTTATATCCTCTATAACCGCTTTTCGCATCACAATAATCACTCCTAAAAATTTTTTATTTCTTTCCAGTTATTTTTAACATTTTCTCTTAAAATATAGATATCAAAATCTTTAGCCCATCATCACTCCTAATAAATAAAGTTGAACTTTCAACTAGATTATATTTATAATATCATAATATAGTTGAAAATTCAACTTTATTATTAAAATTATTTTACTAATATAGTAAATACTTTTATTCTATTTTTTCTATTAAAATAATCCTGTATGTCATATTTAGCAAATAAATTATCTTCATTTATTTGTAACTAAAAATACCGAAAAACTCACTTCTGAATAATTCGGTATCTTGTAAATTAAATCCTCGGCAATTTAAGCTAGAGTAATTATTTTTTAAGCTGCAATCCTAATTTATCTAAATTATTTTCTGTATACACTTCTATATCATTTTTAATGAGCATTTCTGTAGTTAAGCCATTTCCTTCTATTAATTTACTTGAAAATGTTCCATCATATATAAGTCCACAGCCACATGAAGGACTTTTAGACTGTAATATTGCTTTTTTAATACCTATAATTTTCGCAATTGCTAATGTTTTTTCTGCTCCTTCAATAAATTCTTTAGTAAAATCTTGACCATCTTTACTAATTACTCTTTTATTTCCACTTTCGTCTATAACAATTTCACAGCTTGGCCTTGGAGTAGGTAATTCTGCTAACTGTTCTGGACATACAGCTATAGCCTCTCCCTTCTTCACCAATTCTAATATTGCTCTATGCTCACTGTTTCCTCCATTATATCTACAATTAACTCCAGCTAGACATGAACTAACTAAATACATGATGCAACATCTCCTTTTGCGTATATATTTCTTTATTTATAGAAATAAACTATAAACTTTGCAGACGGAATCAACAATAATTGACCTATTAGCGTTCCTATTAACTTTGTTCCTATAAGCATTATAACTAAAGTTTTTACATCCCCATATTCTCTTTTTCCTCTAAATGCTTCATCTGTTATTATTGCTGCTTTTGGATCAATAAAAATAGTTAATAATATGCTTGCAATCCCATTAATCATTCCCGAGGATGCTGCTATAGCTAATCTCTTACCCGGAGCATAAATTGATGCATAATACGCAGCTAATACTCCAACTGTATATATACCTGTAATTAATGCATTCAATAATAATAGTTTCTTAGGTATATTTTTGTATCTTAAGTCACTAATCATATTTTTTCGCGGCATTACTGCATTCTTTGCAACACGTTTTATATTAGCTATACTTAAAGATTGCACAACTAAACTAGGTATAGAGCCGGTTTCCTCAAGCTTTGAAACTAACTTTGAGAATACCCTTAAAAATGTAGGTATAAGTACAATACCTATTAATGTTCCAGCTGTTGTTGCTAAAATAACATATCTAACCTCATTAATGGGATTATATTTAATATTTATACTGTCATCAATCATTGTTCCAATTAATGGCCCTTGAAGCATATTAGCTGTTCTTGAAATTAACACTATCAGATTAAATAATGAAAGTGATAATGCAAAGTTCCCACTTTTTACAGAGTTTAATCTAACGGAATAAGCTAAAGTATCAATTATATGAATAATTATTGTTAGAACAATTAATTTTTCAAACAAACTTACCTCTAAAATCATTTAATTTCTCCTTTGTAATCTATGTCCTCAAATCAGTTATTTTTACTATCACATTCTTCACCATATTATATCAATTAATTATAACTTATTAATGATTTGTTGATAATTCGTCATATAAGAATATTTCGAACTTAATCATAATAATTATTTGTAAGGACTTTTGAATGGTTTCTGTTCTGCATAATTTGGAAAAACAATAAAAGTCACTTTCTTTTTCATAAATAACTCCTTATAATAAATTTAAATATAATTTATAATTTTCTTCTGAATTCATATCTATTTATAACTCCTCTATTTCAAGTATTTTCTTAGCGGCTCCAATTAACTCATCAGCTGCCATAGAACATAACCCAGCTAAGTCTTCTACATGAAGTTCTTTCGTAGCTGAATAATCATAAAGAATAGCAGCTTCTGCTTCAAATTCCTCATCTGCTAGCCATAAAATAAAGGCCATAGGAACATTAGGTAATACGTTAATTTCTAAGCCTACATCTCCAGAGGTGAATTTTTTTCCGCCTAGTTTAAGACCGGCTTTTAAAAAAAGATCTCCTTTATTGCCAAAAAACTTTGCTAATTTATTTATCCCCTGAAGAGCAAAGCCATCATAAGCATGACCAACTCCCTCCAATTCTCTGAAGGGCACCCATTTGTTTGTCAAATTGCTCTTAGTACATCGATAAAGATAGCTAAGAATTACCGTTTTGTCAATTATCTTTCTATTATCACCTTTAGAGAAGTTTTCTTGTGCATTCTCTTTTAATGTAACAGTTCCCTTTGGATAGGAAATTAAATATTCTCTATTGAAATAGGTTAAAATAAGCTGTTGTTTTTCAGAATCGTAGTAAGCACCGCTTCTTATAGCCATTTCTTCTGGATCATATTTATCAAATTCTGCACATAAATTTTCATAGCAAAGATTGTAATTATTTATTTTGCTTTCCCTCATAAAAATATCCCCCTTATAATCTATATATAGATTATAAACCATAATTTTACATAATTCTATATAAAAAGAGCCAATGATTTAGGAAATATCATCAGCTCATATCTATCCATATACAACTATATTATTAGCTTTTTTATATAAATATCCTTTCGTTGTTTTAAATCTATGAAATCTGTTCCATCAAATAAAAGCGGACGTGAAATATCATTTGCGTCAACTCCTATTACCGTACATATCTTATTTGTATTTAACAAAACGCTTTCTCCCATAAGAAAATTTATTACATGTTCTATAAATACTTTGCAATATACATAGTCTAATTTCCCTAAGCTTTCTTTTTGAAGTGTTTCCAGTGCTTCAAAAGGCCCTTGGCTCTTTCTATATATCCTGTTAGAGTTAATTGCATCAAAGGTATCTGCAATTGCAATTATTTTGGCAAAGGGGTGAGTTCTATCTTCTTTAATTCCTAAGGGATATCCGCTACCATCTAATCTTTCATGATGCATAAGTACTCCATAAAGTATAGAGGTATCTAAAGAAGGTACAGCTTTTAAATACTTATATACTAAGCTTGGGTGAGATTTTATTTTCCTCCAATCCTCTTCAGTTAAAGGCGTAACTTTATCTAATATTTTACTGCTTATTTTTGTTTTTCCGAAATCATGTAAAATTGCAGCATAACTTAGTAAATTTATATCACTTTCACTGAATCCAAGCCATTTTCCCAAAACAGCACTTAAAGCTGTTACATTTACAGAGTGCCTATATATAGCGTCTTCTCCACTACCTATAAGTACTATATTTTTTATAACAGACCTTGTTGATCTTAACTCATCTTTAATTTTTCGAGCAAATTCCTCTATTTCTTGAAAATTAGTTTTTATAGTATCTTCTATATTGCTCAGTATCGCTTTTACATCAATTGAAAGAGCATTAAAGCTCTCCTCTATTTCTTCTACAGTCTTGTTTTTATAGAATTCAAGCACTTCTTCTTGGTCACTATACACCGCAACTCTACTATAGAAATATATCTTCTGTAACTTATTAATCATGGTTTCAGTCAGTTTTGTTCCCTCATTTAATAAAACTAAACCATTAAATTTAAGTTCCTCTGCAATTATCATCTTTGGCTTTAATTCGTTAACTGTCAGGAATATTTTTCTTTTATCCACCTTTACCATACCCCCTTGAAAATTCTAAATAGTGTTAATATTTAGAATGTGTTATTCTATGTATATTCCACAACAATTCTTAATATCCTTCAACCAAAGTCGATTCTCATTACTAAGCTCTGCATCACATTTTATTTTATAACTTCATATCTTTCATTAATCAGTTCCTCTATAGCATTATCTATATCTTTATCTTTAACAAGAATATAATCTGTATCATAGGTGGAAATAGCAAATATACTTATTGATTTTTGTGCTAATATTGTACTAATTGAAGAAAGGATTCCTATTAGTGAAAAATCTAATGGCCCCTCAACCTTTAAAGCTCTCCAATCTTTTTCACATTTTATATCATGGGGAATGTTATCCTGAGCACATACAATTGACAATTCATCTAATGTTTTCGTTATAGAAAAAAATTCGCTATCTTTTGCCCATTCAGGAATTAATTCAGTTTTATTGAGTCTACAAACTCCATATTTTTCTTTTGATAATTTCATTGTTAATATTTTTTCTGACATTTTTTATCCTCCTTATCCTTTATAACTTCTCCTTACTATCATAGATATCTATCTGAACGTAATATAGAAAAAATAGGGCACAACTTATTTCCCTTGTGCCCATCTTTCAGCCTTTCTATCTATGTCTTTTATAAAGGTGCGTTTTTACTAAAACACACCTTTAACTCCAGCCAATAAAACTATAACCGCAAATATCATTCTATATATTGCAAATATCTTCATTGGCTTTTTCTTTAAATATGAAATAAACTTATCAATTACTACTAAAGCTACTATGAATGAAACTAAAAAGCCTACAGCAAGAGAGATTATTTCTGGAGACGTAAGAGTAGCTATCCCACCAACCTTTAAGATCTTTAAAAAGCTCATTCCTACCATAACTGGAATTGCTAAAAAGAATGAGAATTCGGCAGCTGCAACAGTAGAAAGTCCTGATACCCATCCACCTATAATTGTCGAAGCGGAACGTGACATTCCTGGGATTATAGCTAAACATTGAAATAATCCAACTATCAAAGCTTGCTTTATTGTAACATTTAATTCTTGTCCCCTTGAATTATTATTTCTAAATTTCTTTTCAGCATATATCATCCATATACCGCCTAAAAACAAAGTTATAGCTACACATATTGGTGTAAATAAGTACTTATCAGCTAAGTCATTAAGTAGTACTCCAAAGACACCTCCTGGAATACAGGCAATAAATATCATAAACCAAAATTTAAATCCTGATTTTTCATATCCAACCTTTTGTGGAAAGAAATTTACAAGAGTATCTTTTATTTTGCTCCAATAAAGTATAAC
This sequence comes from Clostridium nitrophenolicum, assembly GCF_055391695.1. Classification (NCBI taxonomy): domain Bacteria; kingdom Bacillati; phylum Bacillota; class Clostridia; order Eubacteriales; family Clostridiaceae; genus Clostridium; species Clostridium nitrophenolicum. Next base: position 1,051,363 of record NZ_AP042469.1, on the reverse strand, counting down.
CACTGCAAGTATTGCTCCAAGCTGTATAACATACGTATACATTTCGACATAGCTTGGATTTGTTCCTTTAAAACCCATTAAATTCTCAAAAATAACCAAATGTCCTGTTGAAGATACTGGTAAGAATTCTGTTATACCTTCCACGATTCCCAGTACTATAGATTTTATTATTAAAAATATTGTTTCCATCTAATCACCTTTTTCTAAATTTATTATTTTACATCCACATTTTTAAAGTAGATTATAGTTGCCGCAAATCCAATAATAGATGTAGCAGCAATAAAAATATACGAGTATATTGGAGAATATTCTGGACGAAAACCATTTGTTGCTACAACAAGTACTGCTGACCAAGGATATAAAACACTATATTTCGAATTTGAAATCAGTACATTTACCATGGTTACAGCAATAGTAAATACAATAGCTGGCACGTAATCCTTAAACAGTAGTGTTACAAATATAGTTGGGGTTGACAGTAAAAAAAGCAAGCTACCTCCTATAATATATTCTTTAAAAGATTTTATCAATACTATAGTGTTCAAGCCTTCAAAGGATCCTATTAGTCCCAAAATTAAAGTCAGTCCCCAAGAAACTACAGTTAACGTGATAATCCAAATCAACAATAGAGCCAACTTACTTATAATAATGCTTATTTTTGATACAGGTATAGTTAATACATTTTTCAATGTATTTTCTACATATTCTCTATTAAATAGATAAGAGGTAATTACTCCATATAGGAGGACCCCAATTAGCAACACAACATACAAATTAGTATCTACAAAAAACTCATTAAACTGAATAGGTATATCTGGTCTTTCAGTTTTCTTCATTAAATACCCTATAAAGCACATAAAAGGGGCTACTGCTGCTCCAACAATGCTGATTAAAAACATATTCGATCTCTTAAGCTTTAATATTTCTGTATATAGTAAATTAACCAATAGTGCCACCTCCTATCAATTTTACAAAGTAATCTTCTAATTTATCTTCACTGGTATTTATCTTTAATACTTCGATATCATTCTCCACAAACACTTTGTTAAGCTTTCCCTGCTCTCCTAGGTGCGAATATACACGGATATTTCCTTTTTCATGAACTTCATAATCACTAATCCCAAAGTGCCTCTCCATAAGCATAACTGCCTTCTTATCGTTAGTCACTTGAAACTCTACATGCTTACGATTTCTCTTTCTAAGTTCTTCTAATGTAATCTCTTCCAGCAGCCTTCCTTCATGAATAATCCCAATGTTATTTGCCAACTGTTCAATTTCACTTAAGATATGACTTGAAATAATAATAGTTACATGTTTTTCCTCACATAAGCTGACAAGAAAGTTTCGCATTTCCTGTATTCCAATTGGATCAAGACCGTTTGTTGGTTCGTCTAAAATTAATAATTCCGGTTCATGCATAATAGCAGCAGCAATTCCTAGGCGCTGCTTCATTCCTAAAGAATATTGAGATACTATTTTACGCGGCTCTTTATTAAGACCAACTCTTGAGAGAGCGTACTGCACCGCATCTGAGCGGTGAATTCCTCTAAGCCTAGCTAATATTTCAAGATTTTCACTACCTGTGAGATTCTGATAAAATCCTGGTGTTTCAATAATTGATCCAATACGAGTATAAACTTGTTTTGCACTTTGCTGTGCATTCTTTCCAAAGATTTCAATTTCTCCTGATGTAGGCTTCACTAATCCCATAATCATACGTAATGTGGTAGTTTTACCTGCACCATTACGACCTAAAAGACCATAGATACGTCCTTTAGGAACATGAAGATTTATAGCATTTACTGCTGTTTGATTACCAAATTTTCGAGTAAGTTCTTTGGTTTCTAAAATCCACTTTTGCATCCCTATCGCTCCTTGTTCTACTTGCTATTTAAGACATACAAATAAAACAACTAGCCAAGCAGGCTAGCATACAGGCTAGTTATTTTCTGAATATGCCTAACTATATTTTTATTCTACCTAATAGTTCTGACATACAGCTTACGTATTTCTTACTTTTTCTTACTTTTTGGTAGAGAAACTCGAACAAGGGTTTTAATATAAGGAGTGCTTTCCATATAAATAGTTCCTTTCATTTTCTGTACAAGTTCCTTTGCTATAGCAAGTCCCAGGCCATGACCTTTCGTCGATCTTGAAGAATCGCACTTATAAAGGCGCTCGAACACTCTTGCCATTTCATCTTGAGAAAGTCCAGGTCCCTTATCCCACACCTCAAAATAGACATTATTATCATCTGCCCATGCAGATACTCCCACAAAGTGATTACACATTCCATAACGAAAAGCATTTTGAAGCAAGTTGCTAAAAATCCTGATTAATGCATGTTGATCTCCTATTACAAAATACTCCTCATCGGGAATTTGAACCTCAAGAGTTACCTTTTCTTTTTGCAACCTTGGTACCCAACCTATAAGCTCACTTCGTAGCAGCTCAAGTAAATCAATTTGTTCAAAAACAAGTTGTACTTCATCAGCATCTATTTGAGCAATAGTAAAGAGTTCATCAATATATTCATTTAGTGCATAAGCCTTATTTTTAGCAATATGTAAGTATTCCTCAGCTTCTTCGCCAGCCACTCCATCGCATAGTGCATCTAAATATCCTAGAACCGATGTCAAGGGCGTGCGCACATCATGGGATAGATTAGACAACATCTGCTTTCTTGCCTGCTCTGCCCTAAGCGAATTTATTTTATCCTTTTGATAGTAGTCTACCAGTTGGTTGATTTTAAATACCAAAGGAGCAATTGGCTCCTTTGCTCCAACATGAATTTTACAGTTTTCATTACCTGCAATAATATCTTCTAGAACACTCAAAGTCTCTCGAATGCGGTAGCGGTACTTATATTCACGATAAAGAAAAAAAGTTAAAACTATAATCAATATAATGATAAGCCATATGTTCTCACTACTCATTTCCTGCATCTCCATTAAACTTATAGCCCATACCCCAAGCCGTTATAATATATATTGGATTTTCTGGGTCTGGCTCAATTTTTTTACGCAACCTTCTAATATGCACCATAATATTGTTATCATCATAAGCATACTCATCTTGCCATACATTTTGGTATATCTGTTTCTTAGTGAAAATTTGTCCAGGATTAGAGGACAAAAAGTACAGTAAATCATATTCTTTTCCAGTAAGGCCAAGATCCTCACCATTATAAGTCACACGCATATGTGCAGGATCAATAACAAGTGAGCCAAAGGTCATGCAATTAGGCTTTTCAGGAGCAGCACCAAGTACTACATATCTACGAATTAAAGATTGCACTCTAGCGATTAACTCAGACAAGCTAAAAGGCTTTGTTATATAGTCATCTGCTCCTGATTTCAGTCCCAAAACTTTATCCATTTCGTTGCCCTTTGCAGTGAGCATTAATACTGGAGTGTTTTTGCTTTTTCGAATGTTTGTTAGAGTAGAAATACCGTCCATCTCTGGCATCATAACATCTAATATAATTAAATGGTAGTCGTGATTATTAATTAGCTTCAAGCCTTCTATTCCAGTGTGGCAAACTTCCGCCTCATAGCCTTCCGTTTCCATGCATTTTTTTAGTAATCTGCATAGTTCAATATCATCATCTATAATTAAAATACTCTTTTTCATATTAAAGCTTCCATTCATCTTTAAGCATACCATAAACAATATGGCTAACAAAATGATCATATAGCCATTCAGATTCCCTTAATGTTCCTTCATTTTTAAATCCTAGTCTCTCTGGAATAGCTCTGCTCTTATAGTTATTTTCAGCACATCTAATTTCTACTCTATTTAGTTTCAACTCCTTGAATGCATAATCTACAAAAACTGTACATGCTCTTGTCATAATACCCTTTCCTTCAAATTCTTTTCCAAGCCAGTAACCAATGCTTGTAGATTTATTTGACCAATTAACACTATGGAACCCAATTACACCTGCTATCTTCCTCTTATACCATATAGATAATTGAAATCCATTGTTGTTTATGTACTGCTGTTTAGTTGAATCTATAAATCCCTTTAAGTCCTCGCTGCTCTTAGTTCCATCTACCCAAGGAAGCCACTGCTTTAGGTGAGGTCTGTTAGAATCTATTAATGCAAATAGTTCATCCCTATCACAGTTATCCAAAAGTTTTAGTTCTAATTCCTTGTCAATAATATGTTTAAACATAATCCATCACCCCTTTTTATATTTTAAATTTCATTATATCAAATTTTGTAAAAAATGGACATATATTTTTAATATTACAATTATCAATAATGACTGATAAACAGATTTTAATTGCTAAATAGTACTTCTTGATGCTATATTTAGTTATAAAAGATATAGTTAAATAAATATACTTAAAATTTAAGAGGATAATCTAAAAGATTTATCCTCTTATTGAAACCCTATAATTCAATACTTAATCTAATCATGTCTATGCATTCAATGCCATTTTCTATAATTCTTTTCTTGTAGTGAATTTTAAAAAAATCTCTATCTATTCCAGTAATACGAAAGCCGCACTTTTGATATAATGCTAATTGATCTATACTTGAGTTTCCTGTTCCTACCTCTAAGACTTTTATATTGTCCTGTTTTGCTTTATTTATTGCATGCAGTATAAGTTTTTTACCTATACCTTTCCCTTGGTATTTTTCATCTACTGCAATATTTACAAGTTCCATTGTTAAAGGTCTTGTTTTTATTAGAACATATTCTCCAACAATTTGTTCTTTATAACAAGCTATATAACAAATCCCTCGAACTATATAATCTCTAACCGCTTCTTCTGATGGATCCGCTAATAAAAGCAAATCATAAGGTGCTCTTTCATTTTTATCTAATACTCTTATATCTATATCCATACCTTCTTCTCCAATTAACTCTTTTAGTTTCGGCAGGCTGTGCCACTTATTTATCCTCATTAATCCTAAGTAAAATATCTATTTATTTAATTCTAATTTAACTTTTAAAGTAATTATGTCTCCATTGCTTTCAGCCCATATCTGTCCGCTATGTAATTCAACTATTTTTTTAGAGATAGCTAATCCTAATCCAGACCCAGGTACATTGTTAGAGCGTGAAGGATCAATTCTATAAAATCTTTCAAACATCTTGTCTATTTTCTCTTTTGAAATATGCTCACCTTTATTTGAAAAAGATATTACAATATATTCCTCTTTCTTCTCCATATTTATCACTATATCCGAAGGTTTGTAACTATATTTTTCTGCATTACTTAATATATTTTCAAATACTCTAACAATCTTTTCAATATCTACTTTTACATTTAGATTGTTATCAGGGATATTATTTATAATCCTCAACTCTTTTTTTTCTAATATAGGACCATATTCTCCTAAAAGTTGGTTTAAAATAGCGCATATATTCACACTCACAAATTCTAATTGCACTTCATTGCTTGATAGCTTTGTATATTCAAATAATTCGTCTATAAGCCCTTTTAGTTTAGTAGATAGATTATAAGCAGAGTTTAAATATTCTTTTTGCTCTTCTTCACTTTTAAATGTTCCATTTTTTAAAAAGTCTAAGTAGCCTATTATAGATGTAAGAGGAGTTCTTAAGTCATGAGAAACATTAGTAATAAGTTCATTTTTAGTTTTTTCCAGTTCTCTTTCTCTTTCAAATTTATCTTTTAATTCTTTAGACATGGAGTTTATATTAGCGCATAGTTCAGATAGCTCATCATTACCACGAACCTCGAGTGTTAAACCCAAGCTTTGATTCGCAATAAACTTAACTTGTTTAGCAATATATTTAATATACTTTATTTCCTTATTAATTAGTACTAGAAATACCAAAACGAATGTACTACAAGTTACTATAAACAATCCAAAAACTAAAATATTAAAAATAGTCAGACTCATATTTGCTCGATTATATTCAATATATGGATTACTAAAAAGTCTGGCATATGTTTCTGCTACTACTATCGCCAGAAAAAAACTCAACGCTACTTTCGCCAGAAATTTAAAACCAAGACTTCTAGTAAATATATACTTCTTCATATTTTATAGCCCACTCCCCAAACCGTTTTAATATAAATAGGTTTCTTTGGATCTTCCTCTATTTTTTCCCTTATCTTTGTTATATGGACCATAACCGTACCATCGGATTTATAAAACTCCTCTCCCCATACTCTTTCATAAATCTTTTCTATACTGAAAACTATTCCTTTATTCCTCGCTAAAAGCTCTAAAATATCAAACTCTTTTGGAGTAAGCCTAGCTTCTTTGTCTCCAATAAATACTTGTCTGGAATCTGTGTTTATAGTCAAGTTGCCAATTTCGATAACATTCTTACGCACTTGTGCAGCAGTAGTATATTTCTTATATCTTCTAAGATTAGACTTAATTCTAGCTATAAGTTCCATTGCACTAAAAGGCTTTGTAATGTAATCGTCCGCGCCAGAAGTCAATCCTTGGATTTTATCCATGTCTTCAGATTTTGCTGATAAAAATATTATTGGCATTACATTATTTTCTCTAATTTTCATGCATACTTCTAAGCCATTCATTCCAGGCATCATTATATCTAGAAGCACTAAATCCACTTCATTTTCTTCAATTATTTTTAGAGCTTCCTGTCCATTTTCTGCTTTATATATTTCAAAGCCCTCATTTTCTAGATATATACTTATAACCTTTCTTATTTCCGCATCATCATCTACTATAAGTATTTTATTAGGCATAATCAGACCCCTTTCAAATTAAACATTTTGGCACTTTAAAACATATGCTGGTGGAACATTAAGTAAAACCCTTTCATAATCTATATCTTTAAAGTAACTGGAAATATACTCTTTCTTCAACAGAGTATACTGAAATGTAATAAACAATCCACCATTTCTTAATATATTTCTAGTTTTCTTCAATATTTCACTAGAAACCTTTTTAGGTAGGCTGGCAAAAGGTAACCCTGAAACTACATAGTCCACTTTTTCAATATTATATTTCTCTAGATATTTATCTATATTTTGTGCAGAATCATTTATTATTAATATATTATCATACTTATTATATCTTTCTTTTAGTTCTTTACAAAACTCTTTATTATATTCAAGCAATATTAATATTGTGTTTTTTCCTTTATTCTTTACAAGCTTGTCTGTAAAAACTCCCGTACCTGGACCATATTCCACAATACATTTTGCATTTTTAAAGTCTATATCATTAATCATTCTATCCGCAAGCTTTTCTGAACTAGGTGCTACAGCTCCTACAGTTCTTGGTGATTTAACATACTCTATCAAAAATTTTATCCACTTCATATTAACCCCCCTGTATTCTTTAGCAGATAAGCAATTTATAACTGCCTATCTGTTTAAACTCACTTACAGGCTTAGTATAAGATACGAATATTAAATTTCCATTAGAAAATTCCTTAAGAATTCTTAAATTTATTTAAAGTTTTTCTAATGTTTCTAGAAATTAATAAAAAGATCCAAAATTTGGACCTTTTATCTAGATTGATTTACATTGTTTTTGCTCCTTATTCCATAGCCACATTGAGTATATAGTTATAATTAAAATAATTACCCCAGTTACTATGGTGTTATTGTTAGGAAATAAAATACTGCCTCCAAGAAAACTGTACAATAACATCAGTGGCATATTTGCTAGTACCACTGTGAGGATAAACTTTCTATAGCTTACCCCTGCAGAACTAGCTAAAAAGCAAGCTACATCGGAGGGGGCTAATGGACACAATATACCAATTGCTAAAATTCTCGTACTATTTTTAAGTAATAGGTTGTATAGTTTAGGATATTTGTTAACTAAATAGCTTTGAATACTTGAGCTAACTAGAGCCTTTGATGCTACATATATAATACTTTCACTAAGTATAACTGAAATTAAGGTAAGAGCAAAAGCTTCTAGTGGATTAAACATAATACCACCTAAAATCATAAATGCTACACTAGGGATTAAAGCAGCTACCCGTATGGTTGATAGCGTAATAAATAGTATTATCTTATAGTCGCCAAAACTGTCAAGAAACTCATTTAAATTACCCATATCTCCATTCAATAGATTAAGTTTGTAAAAAATATATATCAATGTGGTCCAAACTGCTATTACTAAAAACTTGCTAATTTTTTTCATATCAAATTCACCTCACACGTAATTTCTAATTACTATTTTAGATGTGAATTCTTAAATATCTGTACAAATAAATCTTAAGATTTATTAAGAAAATCATAATTTCCCCATAAGATTTTAGTATTATAGATAAAAACACCTAAGGATGTTTTATTCCCTAAGTGTTTTTCACTTTATTAATGACCTTTTTTCTTCTGCTTTTTCTTTTCTTGTTTCTTTTGAAATTTAATTTCTTCTTCTCTCTCACGTTTTTCCTTTGAAAACATTTTGCGTTCGATTTTTCTAGTTTCACAATCAAGTTTTAATGCTTGCTGTGCCTTCGTTCCAATACCTCTCTCCTGTAAAGCTCGTCTAACTTTTCTTTGCATTCTTTTAGGATTAACTTTAGTCTCTGCTTTTACATCAACTGATATAGAATTGCTAAATTGAAGTTTATAAAAGTTTTTCAAGATAAACTCATATATTTCATTGTCTTTAGGTTCCTGCCCAAAAACTATTCTGCAAATTTCAAGTTTGTCTTCCTCAAATCTTTCAAAAACTCCTACCCAAAATGGATCATCAAAAAAAACTGTCAGTTTAATCATTTTTATCCTCCTGTTATTTAGCTTAAACAGAGAAGGGACAACCCCAGGAGGGCAGGTTACTGACGGACTTATCCGCATTCGGACTACCAACCGAATCGTGTTTTTATCTCAAAGCTACTAATTTTTATTTACATTATATCATTTACATACCTTATGCTCAACAAGCTTAAAGTCTACTTCATTTTTTCATTTCCTTTAGCGGTGCAACCTTTAACCTAAACTGATAAAGGTTTCTTTCTACCAATTTTCATAGTGTATTATATCTTCAAATTTCTTACGTGGACGAGGTTTTGGTGTTTCATCTGCATAGCCGACAGGAATAATACCTACTACATATTTGTCCGAAGGTATATTTAATATTGGTCTGATATCTTCCTGAACAAACCACGCAACCCAGCAAGTACCTAATCCTAAATTTTCAGCTTCAAGCACTACATGTTCTATTGCAATGGTTGCATCTCTAATTATAAGCTTAAGCTCTGGCTGCGGACTATTCTCATCTAGCGTTATGTCTATATCATCATTTATTCTTGCACGTATATCTGCCACACATACGATATGAATTGGAGCAGTACTCATCCATTTTTGGTCGTGAGACGCTTTTCCTAATCTTTGTCTAGTCGACTCTGATTTGACTATAATAAAATGCCAAGGTTGCGTATTGCTACCTGATGGGGCAATTCTTGCACTTTCAATTAATTGAAGAATTTTTTCATCTTCTACTGGTTTATTACTATATTTTCTTATACTTCTACGGGTTTCAATTTCTTTAATCATAATATTAACCTCCTATAATTTTGTAATTTTATATTTAAATATTAATATTTAATTTCATAAATTTTATTTAATCTCTTTAGTTCGTCTTTAAATTTTTCTCGAACCCATAAGGGTTCTATAATTTCCATGCTTCTAAAAAATCTAAAGGCAAGAGATATATAAAAATCCGGCTTAGTTGTTTTCACATCAATCATGTAGCCGTCATCCTCTTCTTTAACTTCACCATATTTAAAAAATACATAATCTTTTATGCTAGGGTATAAATTTTTTTGTATTTTTAATTTTATGAGTATACTATCTTCACTTTCATAGGCACTCTTAAAACAACAGCTACTATAATAATTTTGCATATCGAAATCTTCTGGAGAGTCAAATACTTCATTTAATAAGCAAATCTTCTTTATTTTTTCAATATTTAGATGAACTTTTGAATTGCTTAACTCTGAGAATGCAACAATATACCATATGCCATCTTCAAATACAATTCCATAAGGTCTTATTATCTGCTCTACTAAATTTGGAGAGATACCTTTATCATAACTTACCTTTATTTTAAAGTTATATTTAAGTGATCTTTTTACAACATCAAAGACATAAGAATTTTCAATATTAATATCATTAGATTTTATATCAAAAACTATTTTCTTTTGGACATCCTCAAAATCTTTTTTAAAACATTCATTTACAATATTCTCAATCTTTAAAAATGCAGAATTAGCAAAAGCAGCATAACCTGGAATATTAATTATATCTACTATTTTTTTAGCTAGAAGCAGAGCAAAAACTTCATCCTTATTAAACATTATTGGTGGTATGAAATAATCATCTAATAATTCATAGCCTCCTTCACTGCCTGGATAAGATACCACAGGCACATTGATTTCACTTAGAGCCTGCATATCTCTGTAAATAGTCCTAACATCAACTTCAAAAGTTTCTGATAACTCTTTTGCAGTCATTTTTTTCTTGTTCTTTAAGGCTAAAATTATAGCCATTAATCGTTCTATTTTCTGCATATCAAATCACCATGTATGAAAATGTACTTTTGCTTCATTATATCTATTTGCTGGTTCTTTTTTTTCAGCATACCCATAATGGACCTCCTCATATTTCTTTTAAGTTACGAATAACTCGTAACCATTTACTGTCTTAACTAGCTTATATTAATAGTAACATAGTAATACTGACACAAACCTGTCAGTATTACTATGCTACTATTAATATTTATATTTTGTAAGTTGTTAGTTCTTTAATTTTTAATCAGTTAGTAAATATTTTTATTATATTATCTTTTAGAATACTGAATAATTTTACTTTTTACAATATTATTCAAAATACTTATCTACGAATTTTTCAATAGCAAATTCAAACTTTATTGCAAATATTTGTATTGGATAACTTTCGCCTAAAAAGGGAAACATAGCAACGTAAATAAAATTTTATGTTTATTGGAGGTAATTATGGCTAATATATTTGGAATTTGGGGCGATGAAGATAAGGATAGCAATAAAGATAACAATAGAGCTGAAAATACTGAAGATGAAAAGCTTCGTCTTCGCCAAGAGCAGTTAGATATCAGTAAAAATAAGGTTCAAGCGGGCGAAGTAATTTTGAGCAAAGACGTTGTAGAAGAACAAAAAACAGTTGATGTTCCCGTTACTCATGAAGAAGTTGTTATTGAAAGAAGATCTATTAATAATGAAGCCACTGACTCACCTATTGGCTCAACGGAGAGCATTCATATTCCTGTAAGTGAAGAAAAAGTTGAAGTTGGCAAACATACAGTAGTAACAGGAGAAGTTTCAGCTCATAAGCGTGAAGTTGAGGAAACAAAAAAGGTGGAAGAAACTTTAAAAAGAGAAGAAGCTCGTATTGATACAGAAGGTAATCCTAACGTAGTATCTAATAGCGATAATAATATGCAGTAAGAATCAATAAGACTAGGCGCAAAAACACCTTTCAAATCACAAAAATGATTTGAAAGGTGTTTTTTAGAAAGTATCTTAATTTCTTAACTTATAATGTAAATTCTACAAAAGATAACTTTGGAGGGATTAATATGTCAAACAAATTATCATTTAATAACGATGGAATTTCTAACACAAATATTCAACTGCATGAGGAGAAATTGGATATTGCAAAAAAATGGATACAAACCGGAGAAGTAAACATACACGAAGAAATTTTAACAGAGGAGAAAAATATTACTATACCTGTCAATCGCAAAGAACTTGTCATTGAGAAAAAAGGAGCAGATGGAAATGCTGAAGCTATAAGAATACCAATTAGTGAAGAACGCATCGAGATTGTCAAACATCCAATAATTCTAGAAGATATAAAAGTTTTCAAACGTCAATACCAAGATATTAAACCTATTGAAGAGACATTAAAAAAAGAAAAATTACATATTGAAACCACTGGTGATGCTGTAGTCATTTATAATGATTCTGAAAAACATTCCTAATTCACATATTCAAGCACTCTATTTTGAATATAATCCTTCTAAATGACAATTTCTATGTCACACATCAATAATAACGAAACAATACCAAATAATAATATAAATGACTCCAGTGTACAAAATATAAACTTGAAAAATACTTAATCAGGAGCCACGCTCTAAAGTGACTCCTGATTAAGTATTTTTACTAAATTTCTATTGCGTTTATATTTTGTAACAATAGATAAATTAAGTACATACTATATACTGCTTAAACACAGCTATATACAACAGATAACAAAAATGGAGATAGTAAAATTGAAGTTATCAGTCATATGTACTGTTAAAGTGCAAGTTCCTTTAATAAGATATTTCTATTACCTTTAAATTCAAAACACAGCAACCTGCCGCCATCTTCAAAAACCATTAAAAATGATTGTTCATTTTCTGGAAACATAATAATAACCTCATCTACAATAGCATTTAACCATCTGCCTTCTATTTTTGTAGAAGGACTCAAAGGAATTCTAACTGCATATCCTCTATCTGGAATTGGATTAAATTTACTATACAATCCATCTATTCCTTGAAGATAGCTTACAACCGTTTCCTGAATCTTAGAATTTGATTGAATAATTCTTTCTACCTTACCTTGATTTATATTGAAGATTTCAATATTTTTATGTACTTCAGCATGAACATTTGTTGAAAGGGATAATATTACAATTAGGCTAATAATTAATCTTTTGAACATCGCCACCACCTCATTGTTAATATCCCCCAAAGTATATACAATTATTGATTTAATAATTAGAATTTTAGCCTACACAAATTACAATAGCTCAAGAATCTTTTCGTATTTAAACTCCCCTGCCAATTTCTTTAGGCATTCAATTTCTTTGCTGCTGACTTTACTTATATTGTTTATTATTTCATTTATTTCATCAATATCTCCATCCAATATTGCTTCTTTTAATTTTAATTTAGTTTCTTCCTCTAAAGAGCATACTTCTTTTTCATTATACGAGGTATCATTACTTTCATTTTGCTCAATCTTTATATAACTCCTCTCTTTACTGTTATTTGCAATAGTAACTGGTATAAAAAAGCTAAACTCTGAGCCTTTCCCATATGTACTTTTTAAAGTGATGCTGCCCTCTAAAAGTTCAACAAATTCTTTTGTTATAGTTAATCCTAAGCCAGTACCACCTTTAGAGTATTTTGTATCATATACTTGAGTAAAATCATCAAAAATTTTATTAAGATTTTCCTCTGCTATGCCTATGCCAGTGTCTTTCACAGCTACGTACAATAAACTATCATCTTGTTCATTCTTACTATTTATTACTACAGATACGCTGCCTTTATCTGTAAATTTTATGGCATTCCCAACTAAATTAATCAATATTTGTCGAAGCTTTAGTTCATCGGTAATTATGACCTCTGGAACATCATCATCAATAAAAAAATTTAAACAAATGCTCTTATCCTTAGCTTTCAAATAGAATATATTTTTCAAATCCTCTATTACCCTATACATATTAAATTTACTTAAATTTATAGAAGCTTTACCTGCTTCTATCTTTGAGATTTCAAGTATTTCATTTATCATTTTTAACAAATGCTCACCAGTGCGATTTATAGTTTCAACCTTACTCTTTTGCTCCTCTGATAAATTGCTGTCATTTAATAATAATTCCGAAAAACCAAGAATAGCATTTAAAGGTGTTCTTATTTCGTGACTCATATTTGCAAGAAAAGCACTTTTTGCTCTACTAGCACTTTCTGCTTCTATTTTAGACTTTATTAGTTCTTCTTCTATGAGTTTTCTTTTAGTTATATCTTCTTTGACAGCTACAAAGTGTGTTATTTTTCCCTGTAAATTGATAATTGGTGAGATTGAAGATTCTTCCCAATATATTTCTCCATTTTTTTTCTTATTTTTAAAAGTTCCTTTCCATATTTCACCTTTCAAGATAGTACCCCATAGGTTTTTATAGAACTCTCTATTTTCTTCACCGGAACTTTGAATCTTTGGATTTTTACCTAAAGCCTCTTCTTTTTTATAACCAGATATTATTTCAAAGGCGGGATTTACATACTCAATAATTCCATTCTTATCTGTAACTACTATACTTACAGGACAATAAAATACTGCTTGAGCTTGCTTTTTTAACTCTATTTCATTTTTCTTATTATCAGTTATATCATTGATGACACTTACAAAATATTTAGGATTTTTATCATTATCACGAACTAAAGAAACAGTTAGATTAACCCATACAACAGAACCATTCTTACGTATATATCTTTTCTCTATGTTGTAGCCATCAATTTTATCTGTAAGAAGATCATTTACATAATTTAAATCTACATCTATATCCTCTGAATAGGTAATATCTTCAAAAGATTTTTCTTTTAACTCTTCTTCACTGTATCCGGTGATTTTGCAAAAAGGTTCATTAATCATTAAAAACATCCCATCCGGTGATACCTCTGCAATACCTACCCCTGATAGCTCAAATATACTTTTATAAAGCTTTTCACTTTCTTTAAGCGCTTTTTCTCTTTTTTTCTGCTCTTCAAATATGATATTGCTTTTATATGACTTTTCTTTTTCTAATACGCCTCTTTCTTTTACTTCATCCCTTATACCTTTATTCATTTTTATTATATATCTCCCATATTTTCTCTTATTCTATTAAAATCTTTTTCCACGTTCAAAAATGTATCTATAACAATGGGATCAAAATGTTTCCCTCTACCTTCTAATATAATTTTCACACTTTTTTCGTGTGAAAAAGAATCTTTGTAAACTCTCTTAGAACGTAAAGCATCATATACATCAGCTACTGCCATAATCCTTGCACTTAATGGTATATCAGTGCCACTAAGTCCCATAGGATATCCACTACCATCCCATTTTTCGTGATGCCCACCGGCAATCTCAACTCCCATTTTTAAAAAACTGTTTTTAGTTAATTTATTATAGGCGTCCTTTAGGTAATCTCTACCAATCTCTGCATGAGTTTTCATTATTTCAAACTCTTCAGAAGTTAACTTACCAGGCTTTAAAAGAATTCTATCAGGCATTGCTATTTTCCCTATATCATGAAGGGGAGAGGAGTTAAAGATGTTAATAATAAAGTTATCGTCAATTATACTTTTAAATTCATCTTTTTTTTGCAGCTCTTCTGCAATTATTTTGCAAAAATTTTGAGTTCTTTCAATGTGTCTTCCAGTATCATCATCTCTTGCCTCTGCAAGCTTTGTCATAGCTGCAATTATTGATAAATGCCCTTTGGAAATTTCCTTTACCTGTTCTGATACAACTCTTTCCAACTCTACATTGTACCTTTCTACCTTCCTTTGCAAATATCTTATAGTTAAATGAGCTTTTACTCTAGCTCCAATTTCTCTTGAATCAAAAGGCTTGGACACATAATCAACGCCACCTACTTCAAAAGCTTTAACTTTATCAAAGGAGTCTGACAAAGCACTAATAAATATTACAGGTATGTTTTCAAATCTTTTATCTTTTTTTAGAATTTTACAAACTTCATAACCATCTATATCCGGCATCATAACATCAAGTAAAATAAGATCTGGAGGATTATTTAAAGCTGCTTCTACTGCCATTTTCCCGTTAGGCAATGCTTTTATCTTGTAACCTTGGTTCTTCATTATATTTACAAGCAGCATTAAGTTTTCAGAAACATCATCAACTATCATAATAACTGATTTTTTTATATCTTCATCCATTTCGATCACCTCTTTTTTAGTTTCATTTTATTACTTTACCTATATTATTACAATGACTATTGCCGTATTATTCCTTTATAATCTCACAATAATTGGAACACCTACCTAATTATTAACAGAATAAAAAATAAAAGGCAGTCAAATTCTGACTACCCTTTAATACTATTAAATCAACTTATTGTATATATTAATATCCTTTTTCTTTTCAGCAAGTTCACCTATCATAGGAACTATTCTAACAAAATGCTCTGAGTTCATATGTTTCTCTAATGCATCTTTACTCTCCCATTCTTCAATTACTGCCAATATTCTAGAGTCTTTTTCATCTTGATATAACTCATATTTTATGCATCCTTCTTCTTTTCTTGTCTCTCTAACTAGCTCCTCATATAATTTTATAACTTCCTCAACTTTACCTTCATTAACAAGTTTTTTTGCTACAACTTTTATCATTTTACAAATCTCCCCTCTTTTAATTAAAATGTTTTGTAATATGTATTGGTTTTGCAAAATACATTTTCCTTCGTTCGCTAATGAACTTTTATTGTTTAAAAATACTATCAGAGTAGTTCTTCAATATTATGTAAAGCTTTGTCAATATTATCCTCAAATACATTACGTTCATCTTTATCAAAATTTCTTAATAATAAATCTAGAAATTCATTTTCAATTCTATCTAACTTCTCTTTTATATATATAGCTTTCGGAGTTAAACTTATGTATACACTTCTCTTATCTTCAAAACAACAGCATTTTTTTATTAAACCTTGATTTTCATATTTAGCAATAATATCCGATAGAGATGACTTTGAAATCTCCCACCTATTTGCTATTTCATTAAACAATAATGATGTTCCATCTTCAGGAAGTATATAGAATAAGGATATATGATTTCTTAATATTGGCAAACCTTCTTCCTTTATTCTTTTAGACATGTATCTATCAGATATTGAACATATTTTATCTATTTTTCCAATAATACATTTGTGTTTCATTTCTTAACTCCTATTCCTTAATAAACAAATTAATATTATCACTTATAAAATTTTATGTCAATTTTTTCATTATAGTTTTACTCATCTTTTTTCTTTACCCACTGTTCGTTAAAAGTTCTATTAATGAATGTCTTATCTTAAGACATTCATTAATAGCTAAGAATAAACTTCTTCTCTAACTTAAAGGGGTAATAAGAAAGTTTAGCTTTTCTAAGTCCTTCTATACCTAAATCCTGTTCTCTATTTATTATTTTCACATCACTAAAGCACATATCTATAAAGGTTTTATTAATAAAACTATAAACTCCTTTATAATTCATATCACCTTTTTCTATATGGATAACTGCTAACTTATCATTAAGCTTTTCTCCTAAACTAAAGGCTACTACCTGGTTATCTACATAGACAGCTATTCCTTTTAAATTGAATAAACTTATATTTTGAACAATTTCTTTTATAGCTGCAGTTTCATAATAAAGCATCTTATCATTATTATTATTTTCTCTAAACCATTTTTCTGCAGCATTTATTACATCATCAATAATCTTTCCATCAATAATCTCTTTTACTTCATAATCATAGTTCTTAACAAAAGAATTATAATGATTTTTCTTGCCATGAAGTTTCTTTCCTGAAAGTTCTATTAGCTTATCAGCTTCATATAAATAATCAAAGTTGTCCCTATCCTCTTTAATATAAACATTCTGTTCTTCTTTATAAAAACTTTTTATTTTTTCCGCAAAATCTTCTTCTAAATCCTTAAATATATACTTCATATTATTTTCTTTTTGATATTGTAATAAACATCTTACTAATTCTTTTAAATCTTCTTCTTTATATCCCAAAGGTTGCATGAAGTAATAGTTTCCTTCAAAATCTTTTTTCTTTATAATCAGTGAATCCTTATATATTGAATACTGAATATCACAGGCATCTTTCCAAATATATAAAGTAGTAAATGAATATTCACAGCTTAAAAATTTATACGGATTTAAATATTTATTAAACAACTGTTTATCTTCTAATGTAAGCTTTTTAAAATCCATTATATCAACCTTTCTCAATTTATTTTCACACCTTTATACCCAATAACCATCATATAATACATTAGTTTTCTCTCTTTTATTATTTTTAAAACCTTATCTATTCTTAATTATTTTTTATATAATATTTTGATTTTAAATTACTATTTTTCTATTTATTTAGTTTAGTTCGTCCGAGTACGAATTAATCATAACCCTTATTTTCCTTATTGTCAATATATTTCTTCCTATTTTATCCGATGTCTACCGCCATTAATACCTCAACACACTCTGTGAAATCGATTCACACTAAGTCAGATATTTGGGCTCTCTGCTTGCACTCTGTTATAGCCATACTATTATCTCACCTTAATCATCTATTTTTAACACAATTTAACAAATAATTAATTGTGTCATAACATCTTCTCTATAGAATAGACAGTGTTATGTTTATATTTTATGAATAATACTTTACTATTTAATGGAGGTTTTCATATGCTAAAAAGAACTAAAATAATAACTACAATATTAAGTGTAGTTATGACTACCACATTAATTTTTGCTGGCTGTGGTAAACAAGATGCCCCAACTAGTACAAATTCCAACATATATACAGGAAAGAAAAACCCTAAATATATTTTTCTATTTATAGGCGATGGTATGGCTATACCTCAAATAAATTCCACAGAAATTTTTCTTGGAAATAAAAAGGATGCTAAAAATCCTAATGTTGAAAAATTAGCCTTTACTCAATTCCCATCTCAAGGTATGAATACTACATATGCGGCAGATACTTTTATAACAGACTCAGCTTCTGCAGGTACTGCTATTGCTACAGGCCATAAAACTAACGATGGTATTATAAACATGGATCCATCTAAAAAAGAAAAATATACATCTATGGCTGAAATGGCAAAGAAAAAGGGAATGAAGGTAGGAATTGTTTCTTCTGTTTCAATTGACCATGCTACTCCTGCAGTTTTCTACGCTCATAACCCTTCAAGAAACAATTACTATGATATAGCTTTAGATCTTGCAAAGAGCAATTATGATTACTTTGGCGGTGGTGGCTTTAAACAGCCAACCGGTCCAAAAAAAGACAAGTCAGATGCTTACAATGAAGTTGAGAAGAATGGTTATAAAGTTGTAAAGGATAAATCAGCCTTTGAAAAGTTAGATGGAAATTCTGGGAAAGTTATGGCAGTAAGCCCTAAACTTGATGAAGATAAAGCTCTCCCTTTTGCTATAAACAATGATAAAGATGGCATACCCTTAGCTGATTTTACTAAAAAGGGTATAGAGCTTTTAAATAATGATAAGGGATTCTTTATGATGGTAGAAGGTGGTAAGGTAGACTGGGCATGTCATGCCAATGATGCTGCTTCTTCTATACATGAAGTTACAGCCTTCAATGATGCGATAAAACAAGCCTTAGATTTCTATGAAAAACATAAAGATGAAACTTTAATAGTTGTCACTGCAGATCATGAAACTGGTGGATTTACAATAGGTTTTGCTGGAACTGGTTACAATACTTTCTTTAATAAAATAGACAAACAAAATATATCCTATGATGAATTTACTAAAAAAGTAGAGGAGTATAAAAAAGCTGGGCATACTGCTGAAAATGCAAAACTTGAAGATTTACTTCCTCTAATAAAAGAGCATTATGGATTAGAACCAATGGCTGCTGATGAATATAATAATTTATCAAAATTAGCTGCTGATGAGAAAAACCCTAGCTCTAAAGAAGCTACTGAAAAAATAGGTATGGCTCTTAGTCCAAAGGATATGGATGATTTAAAAGCAGCCTTAGTTCAAAGTATGACAGATAAAGAGAAAAGAAACAACGATGAACAATCAAATTTATTATATGGTACTTATGACCCATTTACTGTTACTTTAACTCATATACTGGATCATAAAGCTGGTATAGGCTTTACATCTTATGCTCATACAGGAATACCTACTCCAGTGTATGCTACAGGCGTTGCAAATGAAATGTTTAAAGGTTATTACGATAACACTGATTTATTTAAAAAGTTAACTTCAATAATGGAAGTATCCGGAGATAAATAACATTTCACTATATCCATGGACATTTGGCAGCATAATATTTGTCAAATGTCCATTATGTTTTCTTAGAATTAATGGAAAGAGGTTTAATTAATGGTAAGTTTTATTAAAAAAAAAGAATTTATATTTATATTCCTTCTTATAATAGTTAACCTAATTCTTCTTTTTAAACCTACAGGCTTTGATAAAACTAAAACAGAAAGTATAAGAGCAAAGGCAGAGATTATCGCTGTAGATAATTCTCAATTAGAACAGAGGGGAATTGTTAAAACCGGAGTTCAATCCGTAAGAGTTAGAATTTTAAATGGACCTTTTAAATCCCAAGAATTTACTTCGCCTAACAATTTACGTGGTCAATTAGAATTGGATAAAATTTTCTCCGTAGGTGATAAAGCTTTTGTAGTTATAGATACAATTAGTAATAAACTTAACTTCGTAAACATAATAGACCATTATAGACTGACTCTAGAACTGATTTTATTTATAATTTTTATAAGTATACTTGTAGGTTTCTCAGGATGGACAGGAGTTAAATCAGTTCTTTCCTTTATATTTACAGTGCTTATGATATGGAAGGTACTTATTCCTTCCTTCTTAAAAGGTTTCAATCCTATATTAGTGTCTTTGCTTGTAGTAACTGTGCTCATAGGAGTTACTACATATCTTGTGGCAGGTATAAATAAAAAGGCGTTGGTATCTTTTCTTGGTTCTATGTGTGGAATAATTATAACCTGTGTTTTCGCCCTAATATTTGGATTAAGTTTTAAAATTCATGGTGCTGTTGTACCTTTTTCTGAAACCTTGCTATATTCAGGTTATGGATATTTAAATCTTACTAGTATATTTATTGCAGGCATATTTATAGCTTCTTCTGGTGCTGTAATGGATGTAACTATGGACATATCCACTGCAGTTTACGAAGTAGTTTTAAATAATCCAAGTATTACAAAGAAAGAAGCTATAAAAAGTGGTATGTCTGTTTCAAAAGCCGTAGTTGGAACTATGACCACTACTCTACTTCTAGCCTATTCTGGTGGATATACTGCTATGTTGATGGTATTTATGGCCCAAGGAACTCCTATACTTAACATATTAAATTTAACCTATGTATCAGCAGAAATACTTCATACTTTAGTAGGAAGCTTTGGACTAGTACTAGCTGCTCCAGTTACCGCAGTGTTAGCAGGTATTATATTTACTGATAATAAACATAAAGCTAACTAATCCTATAAAAATATGCACTTTTTTAAAGCAATCATCACAGAAAAAGAGAGAAATACCTTTTAGTATATTTCTCTCTTTTTGAACTCCTCTTTAAGATTTAAGGCATTTTACCAAGACACATTGGCTTTAAGGATTCTTTTATTTCCTCTCTATTCTTTCCTATGCTAGCTTCAACAGATGCGGTTAATGCCCCTTCTATTAATGCTGTATCAACTATTTCTACCTTATTCTTCATACATTCATCTAAACATTCTATAGCCATTTCCGCATTCATATATGCACTACCTAAATCAAAAAGTATAAGCACTCCGTCCTCAGAATAAACTTCATTTATAGCGCCAAGAATCTTGTCTACATCTGTACCTAATCTTCCGTCAGTAGTCCCTCCAGCAGTAGCTATTTTTCCTCCTATCGCCATTTGGCTTACTAATTCTTCTATTCCTTCTGCAATCTTACTGCTATGTGATACAATTACTATTCCTACCATATTTCATACCTCAATTCTTTTATAATGTATTTACATTTTGCTAACTTCTTCATAAATGGTATTGAATATTAGATAACTTGAAGTAGCCCCTGCATCTTGATGTCCTATACTTCTTTCTCCTAAATAACTTGCTCTTCCCTTTTTTGCAATGATTTTTTTAGTATTTTCAACACCCTCAAAGGCAGCACTTTTAGCTTTTTCTAAAGCTTCTATTGGACTCAAACGGGAAGCTACGGAACTCTTCAATGCTTCTAATGCTGGCTCTATAGCATCTATCATAGTCTTATCCCCCAGCTCTCCTTTTCCTCTCATCTTAATTCCTGCTAATGCTTCTTCTAGCATTTTTATAAAATCATTTATATCCACTCTTTCTTTGCCACTTACTGGAGTTGCAGCTTTCATAAAAGCTGTTCCATATAAAGGACCTGATGCCCCACCTACATTAGATACTAATGCCATACCAGTTTTCTTTAGAGTATCCCCTATGTTGATTCCATTATCGTCCTTCAATTTTTCCTTTACAGCTGTAAAGCCTTTGCTCATGTTTAATCCATGATCACCATCACCAATAGCGGCATCTAACTCTGTTAAATATGCTTTATTTTCATTCATAACTTCGCCAATTTTATTTAATATTTGTATTAACTGCACTCCATTTATGCTCATATCATATCTCTCCTTAAATTTTTATAGATATATTAGTATTTCTTTAATAATTAATATACCTTTAATGCAGGAGTATCTGCTTTCTCATTCAATA
This sequence comes from Clostridium nitrophenolicum, assembly GCF_055391695.1. Classification (NCBI taxonomy): domain Bacteria; kingdom Bacillati; phylum Bacillota; class Clostridia; order Eubacteriales; family Clostridiaceae; genus Clostridium; species Clostridium nitrophenolicum. Next base: position 1,029,121 of record NZ_AP042469.1, on the reverse strand, counting down.
ATGTTTTTAACTCATCATCTAATTTCAATATAGTAACCGAGCAGCCTGCCATTTCTAATGAAGTCATAAATTCTCCTACAAAAGTTTTATGAATTTTAATTTCTCTTTCACTTAACATTTCACTTACCTTTTTATTAACTATATAGAGTTCCATCAATGGAGTTCCTGATAATCCATTAACCATAACTGCAACTTCAGTCCCTTTTTCTACTGACATATCTTCTAATATTTTAGTAACTAAGTGCTCTGTTATTTCGTCTGCTGTTTTTATAGCTTCTCTATGAGTTCCTGGTTCACCATGTATTCCCATACCTATCTCTACTTCATTTTCTGATAATATAAAGTTTGCCTTTCCTGCTGCTGGAACTATACATGAGCTTAATGCCATTCCCATACTACGTACATTCTCTACTACCTTTTCAGCAACTCTCTTTACCTCTGTTAAATTTGCACCCTGTTCTGCTTTTGCTCCAGCTATTTTGTGTACAAAAACTGTTCCTGCAATTCCACGTCTTCCAGCTGTATATGTGCTATTTTCAACAGCTACATCATCATTTACTACTACGCTTTCTACCTTTATTCCATCCATATCAGCCATATCTTTTGCCATATCAAAATTCATTATGTCTCCGCTATAATTCTTTACTATTAAAAGTACTCCCGCTCCACCATCAACAGCTTTAACTGCCTCATAAACTTGGTCTGGGGTTGGAGATGTAAATACAGCACCTGCGACTGCAGCGTCTAACATTCCTTTTCCTACATACCCTGCATGGGCTGGTTCATGCCCACTTCCTCCTCCACTTACTAAGGCAACTTTACCTTTTACTGGCGAATCTTTTCTTATTAATATGTTTCCAGCATCACTCTTTTTTAAATATTCCGGGTGAGCTGCTATCATTCCTTTTATCATATCCTCTACTACTAAATTAGGGTTGTTTATCAACTTTTTCATAATATATTCCTCCAAAATTTAATTTATTTTATTACCTATTATTTTGTGCTTATTTAAATTAGCAAAATACATGCCAAAAGAAAACGTTTTAAAGTAATATTTTGTAAAATCAATGCGCAACCTCTAATATATAGCTTTACACTGGTTATACACACTTATGCCTAATTTTTTAAATGATCATAAATAAAATGCATATACTAATTGATATTTTAGTTAATTATTGATACTTATTACCAATGTGTTCATTTTAACCAAAGTACAACTTTTTCAATTCCATACAATTTTGCCTTTGCCGCTACAGTTTTATGTGTAATACCTAAAGCTTTTCCTGCAGCATTATAGCTGCCATATTTTTTTAGCGCTTTTTCTATAATAATCTTTTCATACTCCGCTAAAGGTAGTATTTCTTCATTCTCCTTTATGCTATCTAATATGGTGCTAGCATTTAAGCACTCTGTTTCCACTGTTTTTTCTTTTTCATCTTTAGGTGTATCTTCTTCCTTTATGTATGATGGCAAATCCTCTACCTCTATGTACTCATTATCAGTGAGAGCAACAATTCTTTCTATTAGATTCTCTAACTCTCTAACATTTCCCGGCCACTTATAGCTAACAAGTACATCCATAGCATCCTTACTTATACCTTTTATATTCTCTTCACCTTTCAACTTTTCAATGAAGTGTTCCACCAATAAAGCTATATCTTCTTTTCTTTCTCTAAGTGGTGAAATAATTATTGGTATGACATTTAACCTATAGTATAGATCTTCTCTAAAGTCTCCTTCTTTAACCATTTGCTCTAAATCTCTGTGAGTAGCAGCTATAATTCTCACATTGACTTTTATAGTTTCCTCCCCGCCTAACCTTTGCAGCTCTCTATTTTGTATTATTCTTAAAATTTTTGCTTGAACACTTTTGTCCAGTTCTCCTATTTCATCTAAAAAAATGGTGCCATTTTGTGCTAGTTCAAATTTACCTAACTTTCTTTTTATAGCTCCAGTAAAAGCTCCTTTTTCATGTCCAAACAACTCACTTTCCAACAAGTTAGCCGGAATTGCAGCACAATTTATTCTTATAAACGGCCCTGAAGCCCTTTTGCTTGAAAAATGAATACCCTCAGCAATTAATTCTTTACCAGTACCACTTTCACCTCTTATTAAAACTGTAGAATTACTTTGAGCTGCTTTAGTAGCTACTGCTAAAGCGTCTATCACCTTACCGCTTTTACCTTTAAATTTTTCAAAAGCTCTATGAGGCTTCCTGGTTCTTAAAAGCTGTTCTTCTAAATATTCTGCCTTTGCAGATACTTTGTTTAATTTCTCATAAAGACCTTGAACCTCAGTTATATTCTTTACAACAGAAACTGCACCGCTCATCTCGCCATCAATGATTATTGGACTGATATTTGATACAATAGTAACTCCATTTTTCTTATAACTTATTGCTCCTGTTATAAACCTACCTGTATCTAATACTTTTTTTCTAGCCCCCATAGGAGATATATCTTTTACATTCTTATTTATTAAATTTTTTCCCTCTTCATTTAGAATTTTTAAGTAAGCTGGATTTACATAAGTTATTACCCCTTCATTATTTATTACACATATACCATCTTGAACAGATTCCAATATAAGCTGTAGTCTTTCTTTTAGCTCCTTTACTTCCTTAAGTTCTCCTGTTATTTTTTCAAAATTAGAAATATCTTCAAAACTTGCTACCGCTCCTTTAGATTGTCCATCAATTAAAATAGGTGTTCTATTAGTTAATATTAATGAATCTCCTATTAATTGCTTACACATGAGCTCTGCTTTTTTAGTTTTATTTACAATATGCAACCTAGAGTTAGGTATTATATGGTAAACCTTTTTACCAATTGCCTCTAAAGCATTTATTCCTAAAATATTTTCTGCTGCTGGATTAAGAACAGTTATTACATCATTCTCATCACTAACCACTATTCCATTAGCCATGCTCTCAAAAACCTGTTCCCAGGTTATAGTGTTAGTATTTATTATGTTATCTATTTGATTTATTTCATTTTTATTAGAAATATCAAAGTCACCTTGAAGAAAATCACATAATTCATTAACTGCTGCTTTCACCCTTTCACCATAAGCCTCAACAATTACTTCTTCATTTCTCTTTACCTTTAAAAGCACTAAAGGCATAACACTTGTAGCAGGTATTTTGTTTCTATCTTTATATGTAATAAATAGTTCTACATTATATTTTTTTTGTATTTCACTAGCTTTGTGAACTACCATTGCAATAGCCCTCGCATGCAATCCTTTTTCATGTTTAATTATCACAGATTGTTTTGCAAACATAATAGATCCTTACCTCGTTTATTTGATATTTTTTATATTAATATTATACATGTTGCACCTTACACTATCCAAATATTTAAATTCAATTCTTATAGAAAAAGAGAGATACCTTTACAGTATATTTCTCTCTTTTGACTTCTTTATGATTTATTGAGTTATATTTATATCTACATGCTCTTAATTGTAGAAACATATACCTTACCGTTTTTTATACTTACTATAAACTTTACAGGATAGTTATTAACATTTTTGAACTTTAAGTCTTTATATCCATAACTTACTGCAGCATCCTGACCTCTTGGAATATATCCAACCTCGCCGCTATGAGTATGCCTTTCTATAATTTGCATACCAGATTTTAGAGCAGCGTTATATACAGTACTACTTAATTGACATATTCCTCCTCCAACACCTTCATTTGATTCTCCATTTACCAAAACCTTAGCTTTTTTATATCCTTTGCTATAATCTCTCTTTCCAACAATTTTATTAAAGGAGAAAGTCTCCCCTGGCTTAAGTACAAATCCATTTATTTTTTGAGACGCAAGTCTTATATTATTAACTCTGTTTTCATCACTATCTAAAATTGTTGTACTAAAAGTAGTTAATACCTTATTTTCGCTTTCTTGTCTTCTAGGCTGTTCTGGCTTTGGAGCAGGTTTAGGCTCTGGAGTAGGTTTAGGTTCCGGTGCAGGCTTAGGTTCTGGAACAGGTTTGTATTCTATGCTAGCTTTAGGCTCTGGAATCGATTCAGCTTTTGAAGGTGGTGCTTGTGTCTTTTCTTGCGATTCGCTATCTTTTTTCACCTGCTCACTATTACTATTTGGAGTATTAGTACTGCTCTTTGGAGCTGATTTATTTGTTTTACATCCTATAGAAAAACATATAATTAAAATTAAAATTGAAAATAACAAAATCAATTTATTTTTTCGCATTTTATCACCTCTAGAGATAATATTTGCTTATGTTTTGAATATAATACACAAAAAAGAAGCTACTTTTAAAGTAACTTCAACAAACCTCTATGAAAAATTATTTATGAATAAACTTACACCTAGAGATATAGACACTGTTATATTGTGCTAATTCTTCAGAAGAAATATTGCTTTTGTTAAATATATCTACAGGAGTACCTGAAACATTATCTCCTTCAACAATACTTAAACAACTAACAATAATTAATAGTATAAGCCCTAAATTTTTCTCCAATCTTCTGCTTTGCTAGCAAGCTTATCACATTTAATACCTATTTATTTTGTTTTATAGCTGTAAGAATAAGGCTAGAACAAGTAATAACCACAGCTACTAATAACATAGCTGCAAAACTCAATGAGGTAGCAATTCCCTGACTCCTCGCTAATGCATAGCATATAATATAGCCTAATATCCCAACAGTTACACCTAATAACAATGATTTTATCATTATAACTAGAATCCTCCTTTATCGCTTTTGCAGTGCTTTTTCAAAACAGAAAAAATCACCTTTTCTAAAAGTTACTATTCCTCTTATGTTATAACCATTTTTCTCATACAACTTACATGCATGACTATTTTTGCTAAATGCATCTAAGCGTATTGATTCATATTTATTCTTTCGTCCTAACTTTTCTACATACCTTATAAGAGTGGTTGCAATACCTTTACCTTTATATTGAGGATTAATGCATAATCTATGAATAATTAGATGCTTACCACTGTTGTATTCCCAATTTATTGATTCATATGCTTTGTCCTGACATTCATTTAATACAATAAAACCCTTGATAACACACTCATCTATATAGACATAGAGATTTTCACTATTAATGTCATTAGTTATTACCTCTTCGTTTGGATAAATGTCATCCCATTGATATATCCCCTCTGACTCCATATCAATAATAGCATCTTTAATTATATTCATTATTACCTTCACATCTTCAATTTTTCCTTTTTTAATTTCCATATGCAGTGTATCCTCCTATACCTTACTTTTTAAATCTATAAGTCCCTAGATAAATAAGTCTCCAGAAAAAATACATACTTTCTTAACTTTTCTTTTATCCACATAATGCTAATTAATTATAATTTTAACATAGAAATATCAATGTAGTCCTTAAATATATTTTAAAATTTTTATTGACTCTTACCTTACAGAATAGATTATTATATAACTGTAATCAAAGCATATGCGCATATATGAGATTATAACCTATTCATCTTAATAGAAAGGCAAATATATGTCCTAGGAAATACTCCATATTTAATATAGACTCAGCTATTATCTTAAAGAAGCGCCTATAATTATGAATGAGGTGAAATATTATGCAATATACAGTTAAAGAAGTTGCAGAACTAACAGGAGTTACAGTAAAAGCACTGCATCATTATCACAAGATAGGTTTACTAGAACCTTGCAAAATTAGTGATGCTGGTTATCGTATTTATGGAATAAAAGAACTTGAGCGTCTACAACAGATTTTATTTTATAGAGAACTTGATTTTTCTCTCAGGGATATTAAGAAGGCCTTAGATGATGAACCTAATCGATTAGAATCTTTAACTAAACAACATGAACTACTTTTATCACGCAAGCATAGACTAGATTGTTTATTAAAAACTCTAGAAAATTCAATTATTAGTACTAAGAAGGAGAAAACTATGAATAAATCAGAAATGTTTAAAGGATTAAATAAAGAAGAGTGGGAAAATGCACTTTCGCAGCAAAATGAATATTTAAAAGATAAATATGGTCATGATATTCTAGATAATCAAGATATCAATATAGAAGAATTAAACGAAAAAGCAGCAGAAGGACAGCAGTTTATTAAATCTGTATCAGATGCTCTTGTAAATGGCTGGAAGATTACAGATGAAAAGTTACAAAAAATATTAGAAGAGCATATTGCATTTTTAAATAATCATGGTGTAAGTATAGATGCAAAGACATTTGCTATGCAGTCTAGATTTTTTTTAGAAGATGATTTTCATAGAAATATGTTAGAATCTCAACAGATTGGTCTTTGCTACTACCTTTTTGCTGCTGCTGAAGCATATGCTGCAGTAAAATAATTAGATTATACAATATTAAAAAGCCGGTAAGATGATTATCACCCTAACCGGCTTATTTTTATGATTAATACGCAATTATGCTATATATTATTTTATATTTTTTAAAATTTTCTTTTGAACTCTATCATTATATAAATACAACACTAATCAGATATTAGTCTCTTTTCTCCTGTAATTTCTTGTATTGGTTTAATATTTTGGCTAACTTCAAGTATTCCAAGAAATTCACCGTTATCATCTCTTACAGCAAAGTATCTTATGAGTATATATAAATCTCCCATCTTAATCCAAAAGTCTTCGTGCTCCTTCTTACCAGTTCTAAGGTCTTCAGCTACTTGTTCAACTACATGCACGCTAGCTGGTGGATGACAGTTTTGAACCTTTCGTCCGATTACTGCCTTTGTTCTAATGAATATTCTTTCTTTACTATTAGAAAAATATTTGACAACGCCATCCTTATCAACAAAAGTTATATCTACAGGTAGGTGATCAAAAATTGCGCTTATTTCTTTAGCCTTTAGTATTCCAGTATCAAATTTTATATATCCCTCTGAATCTTCACCTGCAAGTCTCTTTTCCTGTTCTCTAGCTTCCACATCAGCTCTGGCAGGTTTCCATTTATCTGCTGGACCAGTTAAACAATAGCCTATACTATCACTATCTGACTCAATTTCATACCATTCATCTTCAGTTAGACTATCAATGCTGAGGGGAAAAAGAATATTCTCCTCTTTAAAAATCATTTCCTGTATTTTATTTGTAATTTCATCTATTTTAGATATAATGTTTTCCTTACTGCTTGAATCATTCTGAATCATAGACTTTGTTTCTTTTATACCTGCCCTTATCTCGTCATCTACCCCCCACATAACCTTCGGCGGTGCAGTAACTCCGTACTTTTCCAAGTAAGGGAACAACAAGTTTTCTTTCCTGCTGTAATGCTTATCTAAATCCCACAGCATATTGAAATTTTCAATAAGTTTATATCTATTATCTTTATTATCATTTTCTTTAAAGTCTTCTAAATTCTTTTTTACATTTTCATAAATATATTTTCTAACAGCCTCATTTTCCAGTTTGAATGTATGAATAGGATGCCCTGCGGCCTTATCGGGATGGTGTATTTCTTCTATAGAACCTTTAAACACAGCAGCATGGACATCACATAATCTTTGGATTTCCTCAACGGGCATTCCTTCTTTAATCAAAGCAGCTTCCATCTCTGATATTTCTTTTGTGGATATATTATGAACCAGATCATGAAACCTTTCCTGAACTTCCTCAACATTCTTACCATTGTGAAGCTCATTGATTAATTCTTTTAGTACTTTCTGTCTATACTCCCTGTTATTAATTATGTCACTCATATCATTCATATCCTCCTCTAATTCCAACGCTTCCATTAGGCTTATACATATAGTATCTTCTTTCCTTTAACTAAATATTCCTTACTGATATTCTGCTTTTCTTTTCTGGAATTAATATTTTCATTCAGCGATGGTATATTAGAGTTTCTGATGATGTTGGCAGTACATTTCATAAAACTTATTGGTGTATATATCGTGTATATTCTTAATAGTATTTTATATCATCTTCTATTCATAAAATACTATTCATAAAAACTCCTCTAGGGATTGTTTTTCAACAACCCCTCACTTTTAAAGTAATTCCAGCTTCGCTATCTGATAACCGCCATTATATATAGGTTTATCATCAAGCATTAAAACTTTACCAGATTTTCTATTAAAATAATTCTTCTTATATAATACGTGATACTCCCTACCACTTTTAATAAAATCATATTGTTCCTTAGTACACTCTAGCTTTATAGGACTTGATTCTCCATTATCATGTTCAGTAAAACTAATATAGTATTTGTCATTCTGTTGTTCCTTTATTAACTTTCCATGTCCTTGTGTACCTTCTATACTGACTGTAGCACCATAGTCCCTTGGAAATAATATTTCGGTTTCTAAGTATATTAAACCTAAAATAAATATAAACGAAAAAATAAGTACCAATAACCTAGATTTAGCCTTCATAAGAAATTACCTCCCTCTAGGATATAGAGTAAATCTTATTCTGTCGAGCTACAAAGATATTGTTAAGAAATTTCACTCCTTATAGTTTAGCTAACTAATATTGTTCATAATTTTTCTAATTGTATTTTCAGATTCTACATCTTCTGGTATAAGAGATAAAGTATCATGTATTAACTGAAAACAATTTTTTAGACTTTCCTCACTGTTTTTTATACATATAATAGAATCTATTCTCTTAATTAAATTTTGAGGCTTTATATCTAAATCCTTAACTATGTGTTTTGTCCACTTCCAGTCTGGCTCCCATTGTTTATTTACTGCGTATAAAATCCTTAACACCCTATGAATGTCTGCTATCATTCTCTCAAGTAATGGCATTTTATCATCTCTTTTAGCTAATACTCTTCTTACATTTAACCCCAAATCTATAGTCCATGGACCAATGGTATTCATTATAATCTTTTTCTGAAGTTCATCTGGATAAGAATTTAACTCTTCTTGTAAGCTATCCAATATTCCATTCTTTCTTATAAAAATCGCATTTTTGAATGTTGAAGCTAAAGTGAGCTTATCGTGAGTATAAACTTCACCTTCTATAATTGATTTTATATTATTTCTCATAGTCTTAATTTTTTGCCATCCTGCTTCAATCCAATAATCTTTATATTTAAATATTATCCATACAGAACCATCCCCTATTGGTGCACCATAGGGATATATCTCTGTTCCCCCAATTTCTTTAATCCAATTGACCATATCACATTCTGGCATTAAATCATCAACTAAAAATTCAATTTCAATATCAGAATTCTCATCTGCAAGATCTCTTGAAACAGATCCAGTGATAATAATTTCTTTTCCGTACTCTAAGGGACATTTACTTGCAATTTCCTCTGCCAATTTAATTCTTGACCTACACTCTTCACTTATTATTTTTTTAAACGTAACAATCTCCCCCTATAAAATGAATTGCAGATATATCTTGATATTCTGCAATTCAAACTTATAATATAGATTATAAAGTATATTTTTACTCTTTCTTTGGATACCATCCTTTTTGTACTCTTTTCTCCTGCTCAAAAATTTCGTGAATACTCCAAAGGCATGAAAACCCCGTAATACCTAGTATAGCTGATAATATTTGTGTATTTATACTCATAGATAAAAATATAAATACTATACCAACAATTAAGAATACAGGCCAAATCTTTTTACTAAAATAGTACTCTGCTTTAATTACAATAGGATGAAAGATTCCTATTATTAAAAAAGAAATTAATCCTATAGTAACACCTTGAAAATTCAAAATACCACCTCTATCATTTTTTATATTAAATTAATTATATAACAAATATTCCCTTCTTTCAGCCTTAAATTGCTCAAGTCCTAATTTATATTCTGCTTCAATTTGCTGAGGAGTATAGCCCATTTCTAGGTATTGTCCAATTTTATCAGTACCCATTATTTTATCAAACATATTAATTGTATCTGTACTTTTAGGAACTTGAAAATTGTTTAAGGAGTGAGCATAAGCTAATACATATATTCCTGTTCTCGCAGGATTAAATGTATGATAATCTGTAATTTCAAGCTTTACTCCACCAAATCCATTTTGTGAAGCTGCTTTAAATTTAACTCCAGACAAATTAGCTGCATTTAAAAGCTGAGCAAACTTTTCAGAATCAATACCTTTTCCTCCAACCCATGTAAAATAGTCATCTTGATATACTGTAGTTCCCTCACCAAGTCCAGTAGATGAATAACAAAAAACAGATTCTATGTTTGGTATATATGGGGAACTTTGTATCCAGCTTAATCCAGTGTCTTGAAATATCATACTTCTATTATATCCTTCCATAGGTACCACCGTAAGCTTGGCCATTATGTTTCTATTAAAGAATTGAGTTAACTCCCCTGCAGTCATACCATGAGTCATTGGCATATTATCTACCCCTACAAAACTTTTAAATTTATCTTCCAACACTGGACCATCTAAAATTTCTCCTCCCAATGGATTAGGTCTATCTAAAACAACAATTTCTTTATTATACTTAGCTGCTGCTTTCATACAATAATTTAATGTAGACATAAAAGTATAAGAACGTGCTCCTATATCCTGTATATCAAACACTAAAACATCTACCTTAGATAGCATTTCTTCTGTAGGCATCCTTGTATCTCCATAAAGACTATATACGGGAATCCTTAATCTTTCATCAATATATGATTTTACATAATCTCCAGCTTTAGCTTTTCCATCAATCCCATGCTCTGGTGCAAAGAGAGCTGTAAGCTTAGCTTCACCGTAATTTGCTAATATATCAATAGTACTTATCCCCCTACTGCTTACCCCTGTTTGATTGGTAACAAGTCCAATGTTTTTACCTTTTATTAAATTACTGTATTTACTTATTAATAAATCATCTCCAAGTTTAAAATTACTTTCCACTTTATCAATTAATAAATTTTCTACAGCTTCATTTGGCACAACTGCCTCTCCCCCTAATACCCTAAACTCACTTTCTGAAGAAATTTTAGAATAAAATTGAGTTTTTGTAATTGAGGACTTACCATTTGTAAGTATTAAGGGTGAGTTTGTTTTTGCCGCCGCTGCTGAACCAGATAATGCATCTGCAAAACCTTCCCCTGAACTTACATAGATACTGCTAAAGTTTATATCACTAGAAAATTCATCAATTATTTTTTGATTAGTTTCATATCTATCCATGCCGCCTAATCTCTTGTAATCAGCAATGTAATCAGTAGTACTATTGCTGATTACGCCTACACCACCAACAATATAACACTTTTGGATGCTATTTTGTATATATTGCTTTGCACCTTGAGGTAAATTATTTTTACTAGTTAATAATATAGGCATTCCCTTAACAGCAGCTATAGGTGCTATTGATAATGCATCTGCAAAGTTCTCACCTGATGCCAGAACTATCCCTTTATCATTTCCTATAATTTGTGCAACCTTTAAGCTGGTATCATACCTATCATTGCCAGCTATTCTCTCATGTCCTATTTTCATAGTATCTAACTGTTTTTCTATATTCGTTGATACAACTCCAGTGCCACCTATTATAAATACCTGCTTCACATTTAATCTAGTTAACTGTTTTTCTATATCTTCACTTAAAATCTTTCCATTTGTCAATATAACTGGTGCATTATATTTTTTTGCTAAAGGTGCAGCACAAAGAGCATCTGCAAAGCCTTCTCCTGAAGCTAAAATTACATAGTCAGATTTATCCCAGTTATTTTCACATATACTGATACTAGTAGCATATCTGTCAACGCCTCCAAATCTGTTTTGAACCATTGCAGCAGATACCTTAACTGACATACAAAATAAAGTACTTACTAAAAAACTTACAAAAAATAAATATTTCCTTTTTAACATCCTATACTCTCACTTTCATAAAATTATATACCTTGAAAAAACTTCTTCAAGATAGCTTTTCAATAAAAATATTCCCCCATGTAGTTTATCATTTTGTTACTTTAGTTATTTATAGGTGAAATTTCCATAGCTATTTTAATTATAAATAATTTTACAACTTTTTACTATAGATATTGAACTTTATTGCTTAACTTACACGGAGGAATATGTTTCCAAGGCCTAAAGTAGATTTAAAAACTTTTTATCAATCTTACTTAGTGAATTGTTTTATGAAATTTGCATCCACTGCTCCATTAGATCTTCAATTTCTAAATTGATATCTTCCTTTAGGATATGAAGTTCATTAAGTCTAGAATATTCATTACAACTCCCCATTTCTTTTTCAATTAGATTGATTTTACTTTCCAATTCCTGAATTCTCTCTTCAATAACATCAGCCTTTTTTTCATTAGTTTTTTCCTTGTTCTTTATTTTTTTATTATATATTTTCCTATCTTCAGTCTCTTTTACAATTAACTTTTCATTTTCTGGCTCTTTATTACTTTTTAACTTGTAGTATTCATAGTTTCCTTCATAGGAAGTCAGCACCCCGTCCTTAAGTTCAACTATTCTACTGCAGATTGTATTAATAAAATATCTATCATGAGAGACAAATAAAATGCTTCCTTTAAATTCTTTTAATGTTTCTTCAAGAGCCTCCCTGGATGCAATATCTAAATGATTTGTTGGCTCATCTAAAATAAGAGTATTTACTTTTCTAAACATAAGTTTTGAAAGTAAAAGACGACTTCTCTCTCCACCTGAAAGATTTTTGACTTTTTTAAATACATTTTCACCGAAGAACAAAAACTTTGCAAGATACTCTCTAGCTTTGCCTTCAGGTAGTTCTATATCTTCTCTAAAACATTCTAATAATGAGAATTCTTCATTGCTAAATACCACATTTTGAGGTAAGTATCCAATTTCTAGAGAAGTACCAATTTGTACTTTTCCACTATCTAATACATAATCTTCAGACTCCTCTTGAGGATTTAAAGCTTTTAGCAGTAATTTTAATAGAGTGGATTTTCCACAACCATTACTTCCTATTAAAGCCAGCTTTTCTCCATATCTAAAATGAAGATTAGCATCTTTTAGAATAATTTTGTTTTTAAAACTTTTAAATCCATCCTCTAATTTAATTATATCTTTTCCTGAACGCTGACCTATATTAATGTTTAAATTCATGCTGCGATTTTCAAGCTTAGGTTTATCTACCTTTTCTATTTTTTCTAATCTCTTTCTAATGTTTTCAGCTCTTTTAAAGAACTTTTCATTATCTCCTTTCATTCCCCAATCTCTTAAATCTTTAATAGACTTTTCCATAGCATTAATTTTTTTCTGCTGAACATTATAGGCTTCAAGTTGAAGTTCAATATCTTTTTCTTTTTGTTCTAGGTATTGAGAGTAACCTCCCAAATAGGTTTTACTTTTCATATTTTCAACTTCAATTATTTTAGTTACTACTCTATCTAAAAAATACCTGTCATGAGATACTATAATCACAGCACCTTTATAGTTCTTTAGAAAATCCTCCAGCCATTCTATTGACTTTAAATCAAGGTGGTTAGAAGGCTCATCCAGAAGTAGAATATCAGACTTTTGAAGCAGCACCTTAGCAAGAAGTACAGTGGTTTTTTCACCTCCGCTTAACGTGCTAAAGTTTCTTTGTTTAAAATCTTCAGTTATATTAAGCCCAATGCAAATCTTGCTTAATCTTTCATCTGTCTCATAGCCTCCTATCTGTTCATAACTTTGTTGAAGTTCATTATAATTTTTAAGAATTTTATCCAATTCATCTTCTTTGAGATTTGCCATTATATCTTCTAGCTTTTTCATGTTTTTTAAGATTTCATTTTCAGTATTGAAGGCTAGGTTTAACACATCAATAACCTTAAAATCTTCATTATAGCTTGGCAGCTGGTCTACATATCCTAGTTTAGAATCTTTTTTTATTATAATATTTCCACTGTACTCTGTTTCGAGCCCCATAATAAGCTTTAATATTGTACTTTTTCCACAGCCATTCCTGCCAACTATACCAACCTTTTCACCTTCATGTACTTCAAAACTCATATTATCAATAATTTGAGTTCCTCCGTAGTATTTTTTAATATTATTTAGAGCTAATGCTATCATAATTTTCATTCTCCTTAATTGTTTAATTTATATTTTTAAGCTTAAATATTATAGGAATATTTAATGCTATTTTTCATTGTTATAACTTCTATTAAAATATTTTTACAAAAAAACAAATAAGCCACATAAATCATCAACTTTGATTTACTGGCTTATAGGAGTGTACATCCAAAAAACTTTAATTTTATCACCATATTGACTGGCAAAAAACTAAAGTTTATTTTATTAATAAGAAAAGCTCTATAGTATAAAACCATAGAGCTATAATCCGTGCTAAAATATAAGAGATCCTAGCATTTAATTAAGCATGATTTTATACATACAGTTTTCCTAAAAAAGGACGCACTTCTCCCGTAAAAAAACATATTTCCATTTTTTACAGATGAACTACTGTATATCATGCATCTCATACTAGACCCTCCTTAAGTAAATTTAAATCTATATATTATTATAATCAATTTAGTAATATATTACCACCCTTTTTTAAACTCTTTTCTCTTGCTTAAATTTTTTTGTGGATGCTGAAAAGGCATAAAGACTCTGTAATACCTAATATTTTATATGGTACACCAAGCAAAATTCCTACACTATAACTTAATTTATTGAAATATAAACATGTATTTCCTGATTATTTATATCATCTGAAATATTTTGATACTCTTCAAAATCACTAGCATATTTTCTATCCAAATTCATTTTCCAAAGCTCCATCCAAAATTCACTCACTGCATTTTGGATATGCCCATTAACAATAAATTTCGCATATTTTCCAGGCTCGATTATCTTTTTTTCAAAAGGTAATACAACCTCCTCAGATTTATCCACTTCGCAACAAGCAAAGAATTTATAAGGCTTAGTAAAATCTCCTTCGTAATCAGTATATAAACCTATTGTTTTATAATTTGTCTTGTTCTTAATTTTTGAATAAACACCGCTGCCTAAAAAGTCTTGCCACAACAATCCAATATCTGTAACCGCTTGATTGTTACTATTTGTAGTTTTTTTCATTAATCCAACTACTACCTTTTTCTCCAAGCTTACTATTTCATAATTCATCACAATCACCTCATGTTTTTTCTTTAATTATACATAAGGCTATATGACATCAGTATGTCATATTTGCTATCTTATACAACTAAAGTAGAAAAAATCATCATCTTCTATAACACTTTCTCCAAAGCCATATTTTTTCACAAGCTTATCCAAAATATCATCATTTGGAATTGCTTCTCTTCCTAAATTAAATCCTATTTTTTTATGATGCTCTTTTAGTCCTTCTCGAGTTCGTGTATGAACTATTGCAAAAGTTCCTCCATTTTTTAAATGCTTATTTGCATTAGAAAATACTATATCTAAATTTGCAAAATGAGGAATACTATTAAATATTATAATATAATCAAACTTTTCTTCTAGTTCCACCTCTTTGTCAAAATCAGCACATATAGTTTTTGCTTCAGGGTATAAAGTTTTTAGTTCCTCTAGCATTTTTTCCGATATATCTAAAGCAACATAATTACTTAGCTGTTTGTATTTCAAAGCTGTATATAACACACCTACTCCTGATGCCACGTCCAGTACTGAGTCTCCTTTTGATATCCCTAATGCATTTACAGCCTTGTTTATAATATTATCTTTTTCATTAGATATTTCTTTCCATCTCTCATAAGTGTTATTAAAATATTCTTTTTGATTTTTAATATCCATGTGATATTCTCTCCTTTAATATTTTATTAACTACAGGCTTTATATTTATTATACAAGAAGCAGTATGTAATAACCTCCAAATATGATATAGTTCTAATAGGATAATGTAAATTAATTTTTAGGAGGAAAATATCAATGTTTATTTTAGTATTAAGGTACATAAAGCCCCTGGATGAAGTTGACAATGAATTAACTTCCCATGTAAAGTACTTAGATAAGTATTATTCACTACAAAAATTCATTTGTTCAGGTAGAAGAAATCCAAGAATAGGTGGAGTGATTCTATGTAATGCGAGAGATAGGAAAGAAGTTCAAAACATAATTAAAGAAGACCCATTTTATATTAAGGAAATTGCAGAATACGAAATAATTGAATTTTCACCTACAAAATATGCTGATGGGTTTGAGAATTTCATTCACTAATCACCTTATATTTCCAGACTTATTTAACTAGAATTCAGGTGGAATTAAAATTCCATCTGTCTTAATTTTGAAGCTTTTAAATTTCTTAAGTGTACCCACTTTCTGTTCTCATTTTTCATTCCCTTTCTATTTTCATTTTACTTTAAAAAATTCATTGTTTTTACAAAAATATATAGAATTAAAACCCTATTTTAAATACTGCTAATTAAATATATTATACGACGTCTATGCCTATATTCTCAGGTTTTTTAAATGATTCTTTCTTTGCTATAATGGTATAGGAATTTATAACTACTCAAGGAGTGATACTATGAAACGTGGACATATAGGTTTATTATGTGCAGGACATTTGGTAACAGACATAAACCAAGGTGCACTTCCTGCTATGCTTCCATTCTTGATAAGTGGACGACATCTTAGTTATGCAGCTGCTGCGAGCTTGATATTTGCAGCAAATTTTAGTTCATCAATTGTACAACCATTGTTTGGTTATTTTGCAGATAAAATTTCAACTCCCTGGATAATGCCTCTTGGGATGCTTTTAGCAGGCTTAGGACTGGCTGGTGCCGGCTATGCCTCAAATTATTGGCTTATTTTCACTGCAGTTGCTATTAGCGGCATAGGTATAGCTGCATTTCACCCTAGAGGTGCTCAATTGGCAAACAACGTATCAGGAGAAAAAAAGGCAACTGGTGTCAGCATATTTACAGCAGGCGGAAATGTGGGCTTCGCATTAGGTCCAATACTTACTACACCCCTTTTATTAATCTTTGGCTTAAAAGGAAGCATATTTTTAATTGTTCCAGTGCTAATTGTAAGTATTATTTTCATGATTCAGATTCCATCTTTATTACAAAAGGAAAAAGAAGAATCTTCCAAAATAACAAAAAGAACTATAACCTCTGAGGAAGTTAAAGATGAATGGAATTCTTTTTTAAAGCTTTTAGGACCAATCACCTGTCGTTCTATAACCTTTTTTGGTCTAAATACTTTTCTACCATTATATTTTATACATGTTTTGAATCAATCTAAAACAACGGGAAGTACAGCATTAACTATTTTACTTGTTATGGGCGCTATAGGTACTCTCATAGCCGGTCGTTTAGCAGATCACTATGGTCAAAGAAATGTTGTAAAGGTAGGGTTTGGTATTTTAATACCACTATTAATTATATTCGTTAACGTTCATACTGTTTTGACATCTATGATACTTTTAATACCAATAGGATTAACACTTTTTGCACCTTTTAGCCCTATGGTAGTCTTAGGACAAAAGTACTTGCCTAATCATATGGGGCTGGCTTCTGGAGTTACCTTAGGTCTAGCTGTAAGTATAGGAGGGGTAGCAGCTCCATTTCTAGGCTGGATTTCAGATAATTATGGAATTAGGCAGGCATTGACATGTTTAACAATTTTACCTGTAATAGCAACTATAATTGCCTTTATTTTACCAAAGCCAAAGGTAGACTTACTAAAAATAAAACAGGTTCAAGCTGAAGTATAGTAACAATTATGTAGTATTAAATAGAGTATTCTTATAAACGGAATACTCTATTTCTTTTCATATTTTGCATCAAAGGGATTATCAAAAATCTTACTAGTTATTATAGGATTATCAGTAATAGCCTCAAAGCGTCCATTACAATTACTTATAACACTTTTTATTAGTATCCAATATGGACATTTTGTATCCTAAATTCACTACAAAATTGTATAATAGATTTGTTTTGGAAACTGACATTCTTTTAAAAATAGACTTTATAGAATAGAATTCTTTTCTAAACCACATATAACCATCATATAATTCTCCCGCAGTCATATTTTTAGGTTTAAATGCTACTCGTGTTTTACCATTATAGTATGTCCATTTATTGCTTATTAATCTTCCCTCATTTTTCATTTGTTCATATATAGGAGTTCTTGGTAATGGAGTTAATATACTTACTGTAGCTCCATCTATCCCTAGTTCATTACAGGCATTAAGTGTCTTTTCAAATATATCTTTTTTATCTGTATCTAAGCCGAATATTATCCCTGCTTGTATTGATATTCCATTTTTATGTAATAGATTTATTATGCTCTTATATTTACTCACATTATTTATTCCCTTATTAACACTTGCAAGTCCATCTTGCGAAAAGGACTCTAATCCGACAAAGAAATATATGCACCCTGATTTTTTTGCAATTCTTAAAAGCTCCTCATCTTGACATCGTTCCAATGTAACTTGTGCAGCCCATTTCTTTTTCAATTTTGTAAGTTCAATCATTAGTTTTTTAGCATACTCTATATCACCAAAGAAATTATCATCCCAAAATACAAAGTATTTACTTTTAATGCTTTTTATATCTTCTATCACTTCATTTATAGGACGAGTTCTAAAGGAGTCGCAATATATTTGTTTTAAATTACAATAGCTGCATTTATAAGGGCAACCTCTAGTAGCAAAAACTGCTCCTTTTGTAAAATATCTGCCTTTAACAAGGTCCCTTCTCGGTATAGGAATCCCTTTCAAAGAAGGTGCGTCTTCACAGATATACTGATTCTTTGCACAATTGTTATAGAAATCATTAAGAAACTGAGTCCAAGTTTCTTCAGCTTCTCCAACTATAATATAATCACAATGCTCTATGGCCTCATTTGGTAACAAAGTTACATGTGGTCCTCCCATAACTACTTTTACACCTTGTTCTCTAAATTTTTGAGAAATATTATAACAATGTATTGCATTTGGTGTATTTACAGTTATAACAACTAAATCATACTTGCTATCGTATTCTATCTCCTGATTGTACTCATCAACTAAAGTAATGTTATATTTTGATTCATCAATAAAAGCTGCTAAATATGGCATAGTAATTTGAATAAAATTATTATATTGTTTTTTTCTAAAGTTATTGATTTCTTTGTTTTCTGGTGTAATCATTAAAATGTTTTTCTTCATCATGTAGCTCCTATTAAATCTTATTTAATCATAGATTAAGGTCCAAAAATTAGAGTCCCCAAATACCAGTATAAAAAAGGCAGTATAAATAATATAACGTTACTAATTACGCCCCACTTACCAAATGTATTACGTGATATTTTTAATGATATTACCCCCATAATAAAACCTATTGGAGTTATAAAAGGTGTTATGAGTAAAGGCATACCTTCTAGTTTTTGGTATGGTGTTATTTTAAAAAACCAATTCAATATAAGTACAATCATAATTAAAGATATTCCTAAAGAAATACCACCAATTACATTTGCAATAACACCTCTCAGTGAATCCTCATTTTCCATTTATGATACCTCCTTATATTGTAATAGCTTTTAACTAATTTTAAGTATACTTTAAGCTGGCTCATCTTTGTCTATTATGTACCAGTTATCACCATCCTTCTTGACAGTAAAAGTAATTGGTATATTCCATGAACCACCTACGGTCTTGTCCTTTGAATCTTTTATCTCAACTGAGTAAGTCATTGTTACATAGATTTTGTCATTTTCTTTCTTTTGCGAACCTTTTTTTAATTGGAAGATTACTTTAAAAGGTTTCTTGTATTCTGGATTATTTACATTATAAGCATTATAAATATTAGTACGTTTAAACACTTCTTGTGACATATGTTTAGGAATTTCACCTGTATACCCCTTATCAGTTAGAAATGCTTCTTTAACGGTATCATATATGTCAACGTATTCTGTCGTATCCACATATTTTGTTGTATCCACATGCTTTGTATTATATTTTTGGAAAGCTGCAAATGTCGCCGTAGCTATTGTGATAAAACATAGTAAAACAACTCCTTTCTTTTTCATCTTAATACTCCCTCCCCTTTAGTATACTTTAACTTTTTCCAAAGTTATTACTTAAACCCATTTTTTTACCCATAATTCATATTTTAACATTACTTAATCTAAAAACAAAGCACCTCTATTCATATTAAACAGAGGTGCTTTTCCTATTCTTTATCATATTAAGTTTGTTTCTATAATTTGTTTTATAGAAAAATCATGCACCTGTAAATAGTGTCTTACAACTTCTTCAATTGCCAGCAATGGAAGTGGTCCAACAAGCTCTGCACTTGCTATCAAAACACCATATCGTGCTGCCTCACATCGGATTGCTTCCATAACTCTTGGAATAGGTGTTTTACTGTAGTTAATAAGATTCATTGAAACCTGAACCATATTCTTTTCTGTAATATGCAGTCCAATGGCTCTTACAAATCTAAAACCTCCACTTATATTTCTAACTGCCTTTGCAATTTGATTAGCAATCTCAAGTTCATTAGTTCTTAAATTTACATTAAAGGCTATCAGCGGAAATCTAACTCCTGTAACTAAAGCTCCACTCTTAGGTACAAATTCTTTTGGCCCTTCATCAGGTATCCACTCTGCTTTTTTCATTTTTTCTGCCAAGCCTTCATACTCACCTTTTCTTATATCAACTAAGCTTTTTCTATTTAGCTCAACTGCCGCATCCTCATAAAAATAAACTGGTACTCCCTTGCTCCCCATATACTTCCCAAATTCTCTTGCTATTTTAACGGCCTCTGGAATTTCTATACCTTCTACAGGAACAAAAGGCACAACATCTATAGCACCCATTCTTGGATGACTTCCTTTGTGCTTTGTCATATCAATCAATTCAATGGCTTTATCTGCTAATCTTTTTGTGGCTTCTAAAACCGCTTCCGGTTCTCCTATATAGGTAAAAACTGATCGATTATGATCTCTATCTGAATTAAAGTCAATCATTTTAACATCATTATTTATTAAAAGGGCAGACTTAACTTTTTCAATTACTTCATCATTTCTACCTTCGCTGATATTGACTTCACTCAACAATACTCTCATGTTAAATTTATCTCCTTTCACACATGCTAAATTTGTCTTAATTCAACTGCTTCTTTCTTAAATTTGATTATTATATTTTCATCCTTTATTAGAGGAAGATTTGCTTCAATGTTTAGCACACAACCTTCAATTCCAGTTTTACTTAGCCCCTCCGCTGTCATTAGATCTGAAACTGCATTGGGATTAGATTTCCCCTTTAGTATGAGACAAAATTCATATATTTTTTTACATTTAATTGCGTTCTCCATAGGAACTGTGGCAGCTTCAATCCCTGCTTTTTCTATAGCCTTACTTCTTCTTTTCTTATCACTTTCTGTATCTTTAGGAAGTATATAAGCTGCCTTAATCAACTTGTATGCTTCTGCATCTAACTTAGCTCCAAGTTCTAGCTCTTTTGCAATTTTGTCTGCTTCTTCTATTATTGCGTCATACTCATCATCTGATAGAACATATTGTTTATTTAACGATAGTCTCGCCACCATAGCTACTAGTCCTGCTGCCATAGCGCCAGCCATAGCTGATGCTGAACCACCGCCAGTTGTAAAGTCCTTAGAATCAATTATTTGATTAAGAATATGAAAATTGCACATATTATTTATTCCTACCTTTATCAACAACAATCTTGCCTCTTTTTATAACCTTCTCAACGAGGTTGCCACCAATATGGTATGCTACATCTTCATACTGAGAAATATCCCATATCTGAATATCAGCAAGCTTGCCTATTTCCAAAGATCCTCTATCTTTATTAAGCCCAAGAGCAAATGCTCCGCCTAAAGTTGCCGCTGCTATTGCTTCTTGTACGCTCATTTTATGCTGACGGCATGCTAAAGCTATAATAAATTGCATAGATTCTATATAACACCCTGGACAACAATTAGTTGCTAACGCTATTGTTAAATTCTCTTCTATCATAGGCCGTACTTCAAAGGGTTTAGGATGGTTTACAGTAAAATCTATTCCTGGCAGCAAAACTCCTGGTACACCTTTCTCTACTAATTTTTTTATTACATTTTGGGGAGTGTAGTTTAAATGATCAGCAGATACCATTTTCATCTCTGCTGCCAAATCTGATCCTCCAATATATGAATAAGCATCGGTATGAATTTTAGGCTCTAATCCATAATCTCTAGCAGCTTTAAGAATTTTTTTGCACTCTTTTGCTGTATAATGCCCATCATCGCACCAAGCATCACAAAATTGTGCAAGTTTCTCCTCTGCAACATAAGGGATCATATCCTTAAGTAATATATCAATATACTTTGTCTTTGGAAGATCTTCCGGCCACCCATGTGCTCCTAAAAACGTTGAGATTACATCTATGTTCATGCTTTCATTTAATTTTTTATTTATCTCTAATATTTTAATCTCTGAAATGGTGGATAACCCATATCCGCTTTTGCTTTCAACGGTGGTTGTACCTGCTTGAAGCATACGGTTAACTCTGCCTGCTGCTGCATTAAACAACGCTTCTTCAGAGGATTTTCTTGTCATTTCAACAGTTGCCATGATTCCAGTTTTTATGCCTAGTGCTTTAAGAATTTCAGGGTCATCTGTTAACATCCTTGCAGAATATTCCTTAGCTCTTGACCCTCCAAATATAAGATGTGTATGAGAATCTACAAAGCCTGGAAGAACTACTTTTCCCTTACCGTCTATAATTTCAGCCTCACTAGAATCAATAACCGCCATAACCTCTTCTTTATTTCCTACTGAAACAATGCTTTCTCCTGAAACTGCAACATAACCATTTTCCACAAGTCCAATTAAATCCTCAGAATTTTTTCTACAGGTTAAAAGCTGAGCACAATCTTTTATTAACAAATCAATCTTAATTTTACTTTCTTTATCCTCCAACATTCTTTCCTCCCAGCATAATATATAGGCAAAAAAATTTGATATTTAGTTTAGTCATAGATATTCATATTTGGATCTCCATAATAAAAAACCTATTCTATTTTGCCAATTACTTTTTCAACTTCCTTTAGTAATTCTCCAGATTTAATAATTTCCTGACTATCATCAATCTCTAAATAAAGTATTCTATCATTTTCTAAAAAATCAACTTTTTTTCTCACAACTGCATATGCTGCCGCTGTACCTTTTCCAAGCCTATCTTTGCCCTTAAAGTCAGCACCTTGAGCTGCACATACAAGTTCTGTTGCAAGAACTCTTTGAGTATGCTTAATTATTTGACTTGCCTTCCTAGCACCAATGGTTCCAAAGCTTACATGATCTTCTTGATTAGCACAGGTAGGTATAGAATCAACAGAAGCTGGATGGGCAAGTATTTTATTTTCTGATACAAGAGATGCTGCGGCATACTGTGCTACCATATAACCATCATTTATCCCTGCAACCGGTGTTAAAAATGCAGGTAGATCATTTAATGCTGGATTTAGTAACCTCTCAATTCTTCTTTCAGAGACATCTGCAAGCTCTGCTACTGCAATTCCCAAAGTATCCATAGCTATTGCCACAGGCTGTCCATGAAAGTTTCCACCAGAAATAACTTCTTTCTCTTCTGAAAAAATTAACGGATTGTCCGTTGCTGAATTTATCTCTATTTCCACAACTGCTTTTACATATTCCATTGCTGGACGGCTTGCACCATGTATTTGTGGTATACATCTCAAAGCATAAGCATCTTGAACTCTTTTTTCTCCCTGCCTTGTAGTAAGCTTA
Organism: Clostridium nitrophenolicum; assembly: GCF_055391695.1. Lineage (NCBI taxonomy): Bacteria > Bacillati > Bacillota > Clostridia > Eubacteriales > Clostridiaceae > Clostridium > Clostridium nitrophenolicum. The sequence continues at coordinate 1,005,502 of NZ_AP042469.1, read as the reverse complement.
CTTTCCTTTAAAAGATTCCGTAAGTTTTTTGCAGAAAGGATCTGGCCTTTATGCGGCCTAACTTTATGAATCTTTTCATCAAAAGCATCAACAATACCTTCTAAGGCTTCAATAGATAGGGCTGCCACAACATCTGCACTTTTCAATAAAATATAAGCATCATGCACAGCCAAAGAGGCAACTGCAGTCATAGCACAGGTCCCATTGATAAGTGCTAAACCTTCTTTTGCTACTAAACTGATTATAGGAATTTGAGCCATCTCCATAGCACTTTTTCCATTCATAATTGTGCCATTATATTCTGCATTACCTTCACCTATCATAACAAGTACCATGTGAGCAAGTGGACATAAATCTCCGCTGGCTCCTACTGACCCTTGTTCTCTGATTAATGGATGCACTCTACTGTTTAACATATTTATTAATGTTTCAACGGTTTCAAGTCTTATTCCTGAGTGCCCCTTAGCAAGAGCATTAATTCTAAGAAGCATGATTGCTCTGGTTACTTCTACAGAAAAATTATCTCCTGTACCAACTGCATCAGAATAAATTAAATTTCTCTGTAATTGCTCAAGTTCTTTAGGTGATATAGCTACCTCACTAAATTTACCAAAACCAGTATTGATTCCATATATTACTTGACCTTTGTCTATTAGTTTTTCAACAGTCTTCCTCGATGTAATAATATTTTCCTTAGCTTGTTCTGAAAGTTTTATCTTTACATCTTCTCTTGCAACCTTGACCACTTCTTCAATAGTAAGACTATTTCCGTCTATTATTACAAAATTATTCATTACACTCCTCCCCCTTCATGCTGCTATGTTTTTAAGTTTATTAATGAATATAGATATCAAACTTAGATGCTTGACCTATTATCGGTATTCATAGGGATATCCCTTCTGTACTACCAATAACTTTAGTTAAGAGTTAAAGAGGAAAAACCTCCATAACTCTTAGCTCTCAATTCTCAACTAAAAAACTATTTTCAAGTTTTTAGCGTGATGCTTTTCCTTCTGGACCAAAGGTAGCTGTTGGTGTCCACCATAAAGGTATCTTTATGCTATCCTCTGTAAGCTTTCCTTCACCGTTAGCTACAGCCTTAGCTGTTTCATAGCCTGCTTGTGCATGTCTTACTACACCTATTCCAGAGTCAACAGTTAAGCATACATCTAGTCTAAAATTTGCTTCTTCAGTTCCATCTGCAATCATAGTTACCCCAGTATGAACAGCTTCACCCATTGAGTAGTTTGCCTGTATAGCAATCAAATCACACATGCCTGCACAATTTAATAAACCATTTAAATATGGCCAGTCAGATATTAAATCTCCGCCATCTTTCATATTCTCTGATTCAAAGGTTGGATTTACAATTGAGCCAGAGTCAAGATTGTCTCTTGAAAATGCTACTGGTCCCTTTAGTTCACCCTTTTTAATTAATTCATTAACTGCTAAACCAAATTTTCTTCTTTGCCCAAACCCCATATAACATATTCTTGCTGGCAATCCCTCTATTGGTAGATTTTTACGAGCAAGATTTATCCATCTTTCTACTAATGGATCTCCTTTGCATATTTCAAGTGCTAAATCATCTGTTATCTTTAAATCCTCTGGATCTCCTGATATACAGGTCCATCTAAAAGGCCCTCTACCTTCACAGAATAGTGGTCTTATATATGCGGATACAAAGCCTGGTATCTGTAGTGCTTCTTCTCTAGGCATTCCAGCATCCATACACTCTTTTCTTATACTTGTTCCATACTCAAATACTTCTATGCCCTTCTTAGAAAATGCAATCATTGCTCTTAATTGACGTTTCATAGTTTCTCTTGCATCCTGTAAATATGCATTTCTGTCTCTAACTCTATATTCATCTGCCTGTTCTCCAGTATACCCTGATGGTATGTAGGAGATTGGATCATGACATGGGCACATTTCACTTATAATATCTGGCATAAACCCTTTATCATAGGCTTCCCAGTATATATCCGCTGCGTTGCCTACTACTGAAACTGCCAATGGCTCTTTCTTAGCTGCAGCTTCTTCTGCCATTTTTCTAGCTTCATCAAAAGTGTAAACAATCTTGTCCATGTAGCCTTTTTCTATACGTCTTCTTATTACTCTTTCATCTGCGTCTACTACAATAGCAACTCCACCATGCATTTTCATTGCCCAGCTCTGGTTGCCACCCATTCCCCCTGCTCCTGCTGTAAGATAAATTCTGCCTGCTAAGCTATTGTTAAATCTTTTTATAGCAATAGCTGACAGAGTTTCAAAAGTTCCCTGTATAACCCCCTGTGTTCCTATATATTCCCAAGGAGCCGCTGTATACTGTGCAAATATAGTAAGATTCTTATCCTGTAAATCATAAAAAGTTGGCCAGTCTGCTTTCATAATATTTGTTGTTGCCATGACAACTCTAGGAGCTAATTTATGAGTTTTGAAAATTGCCACAGGCATACCAGATTGAACAACTAATGTTTCATTATCTTCTAATTCCTTAAGAGACTTAACAATAGCATGATAGGATTCCCAGTTACGTGCGCACTTTCCATTGCCACCATATATAACGAGCAATTCTGGAATCTCTGCATTTTCCATATTGTTCTCAAGCATTCTAAGAATTGTTTCCTGCTTCCATCCCTTACAGCGAAGTTCTGATCCCCTTTGAGCTTTTACCGAATAAAGTATTTCTGGTTTCATTAATAAATCCCCCTTTAATTCCTTATACACTGTAATATAAGCAACCTTTATGCCAAAAACTATATATTGAAAAAAAATAAAGCCTTTTAACTTAAAGGCTTCATAAGCTTAGTATTTTTGCTAAAATTCACAGAAGAATTTATTAGATAGCTATCTTTCATTAAATCCCCTGTGTAAGCGAAGTTTCATTTTATTGCATAAAATTTATGCAATGAACCACTTCAACCCAGTAAATTCAGTGTACTAATTTTTATATTATTATCTAAATTTTATGCACTTCTTAATAATCGCAATTTTACTTGTCTGCTGGTTTTTCTATTTTTAGTTTTTTCATTCTATACTCAAGGCTTTGTCTTATTATTCCTAAGTCCTTTGTTGCTCTGCTTATATTCCAATTATTTTTCTTCAAGCTTTCCAATATTAATTCTTTTTCAACGCCCCTTAGTATATCTGGTAGCCCACGTTTGTTTTTCTGAATTTTGTCTATAGATATTGAACCAATCATATCATCTCTAATATAATGCGGAATATCTAATATTTTTAATTCAGTTTGAGTATCTGCGGTTCTAATCATTATATTTTCTATAACATGTTCCAGTTCTCTTACATTGCCAGGCCATTTGTAATCTATCATTACTTCCTTAAGTTCTTTCGACATTGATTTAACATTTTTATTAAGCATTTTATTGTATTTGTTAATAAAAAATTCTATTGTAGTTACTATATCCTCTTTTCTTTCTCTAAGTGGAGGAATATACAAACTAACACCTGCAAGCCTATAGTAAAGATCTTGCCTCAATTTATCCTCTTTAATTGCTTTTTGAGGATCTTCATTTACAGCGCTAATGATTCTACAGGAAATTGGTATAGATTTTATGCCGCCTACCCTTCTAACCTTTTTTTCCTGCAATACTCTTAATAGTTTTGATTGCATTAAAATAGGCATAGAGTTAATTTCATCTAAAAATAATGTTCCTTCCCCAGCTTCTTCAAACAAACCTACCTGATCTACAGCTCCTGTATATGCACCTTTTACAGTACCAAATAATATACTTTCCAATAAATTTTCTGGTATAGCAGAACAATTAATATCAACAAAGGCCTCTTTATTATTTTTGCTAAAATTATGTATACTTTGAGCGAACACTTCTTTTCCTGTGCCAGTTTCCCCTACAATTAATATGGGACTATTAACCAAAGCCATAGTCTGACATTCTTTTATCAAATTAACCATAACACTACTATCACCTATGATATCTGTAAATATATACTGTGTACCATTTTTTTGATATTTTTTTTCATTATATTTAGATTTACTATATAATTTACGTTTTAACTCAAGTGTTTCATGAAGCAAGGCCTGTAAACTACTTTCATTTTTACAAACAGAATATACAGCTATGGTTTCTCCATCTTTTACAATAGGATATGTGCTATAAGAAACATATTTTGCTACATCTCCCTTATATGAATGTGCCTGATATTTATCTATTATTGGAGTATTAGTCTTAAATACCTTCTGATGCTCTGAGAGCTCCGGCTTAGATTGATAACCTTCCCAAAGGAATTTACCTACTACCTCCTTTGAACTCAATTCTTCTAATTTTTCCTGTGATTTATTATATAAAACAATGCGACCTTCATAATTGCTTATAATGATTCCGTCATTAATGCTATCGATTATTTTCTCTAGACAATATATTTTCGTATCCTTATTATTAAAGTCTGTTATTTCATCTATAACAATTAGTATGTATTCCTCTTCACCTTCCTTGATATTTCTACATTTCATTTTGTACTTTTTCCCTGACAAATTATTAATTGTAATGTTTTTTATTTGATTTAGATCTATTGAAAATACATCACTAAACTTTTTCCCTAAAATCTCTTTTTCATAAGAAATTTCTTTATATAAATCATCACTCCATATAATCCTTCCTTCTTTGTCCAATATGATTATCCCATTAACATATTCTGAAATAATATCCCCAATAGTTTTTATGTCCATATTCCTTTTCCCCCAATAAAAATATTAAACAAACTACAGAGTATATGTCTACCTTATAGGTTCTATGTCTATATAGATATCCAACTTCGATAATTGACTTAACCAAGGTATTCATAGGGGTACATCTGACAGTACAAAAGAGGTACCCCTATGAATACCGCTAATAAGTCAAACACTCAGGTTGGATATCTATATTTTAAATCTGAATTTCACTTCCGGTTCTAATGTATTCAATCTTATTTCCTAAACCCTGTTTTAATTTGTTATATGCTTTCTCTCCTGTACAGTGTCCAGTATATACTTTTTCTATTTTTTCATTAATAATTTTATTAATAATTAAATCAATCTCATCCTGTGATGTACTGAAGATATCCATTGCTGGTATTTTAGCTAAATGAAACCCACCTATAAGTGCTTTAATACTTGTCCCTAGAAATAACTTATTAACAGCTTCTATCATATTCACAGTTCCATTATGAGAACATCCGCTAAACATACATATTCCCTCATTTTCTTTTATAACCATAATTAATTCATGTTCAAATTTATCATTAACTATTTTATTACCTTCTCTTACAAATAAATACTTGTTACCTTCAGGAACTTTATGATTCTTTTGTATATCTGTAATGATAAAAACATCCTCCATTACTTCAGTAAAGTTATCAACATATTCTATCCTACTGGAGTACTTTTCAAATACTTCTTTATTAATTCCGATACTTTTCTTAAAAAGTATATTTCCTGAGTAATAGTCTCCAAAAACCTTCCTTTTCATATATACCTTTGCTCTGTTGTTTATTTTTAGAAAAGATAGAAGCCCTCCTCCGTGATCCGAATGTCCGTGAGAAAGAACCACAATATCTATATTTTCTAAATTAATTCCTAGCCTCTGTGCATTGATTATAAAATTATTAGTTTTACCAGTGTCAAATAGTATACGTTTATTACCTTTTTCTATATATAAAGACAGTCCATGTTCATTAATCAAATCTTCTAATTCACCTTTAGTATTTTCTACAAGTACAGTTATTTTCATATACTTCACCCTCATATTAATATATTTAATCTAATCATATTACAAGATTTAACCAAATACAAACATTAGGTTTTTTCTTTACTGTACTTTATAAATATATATTTAATTCGCATATCAAAATTCGCATCTGTAACTCTATATTGTTTCCAATGTTATAACTTAAAAAACTTATATTCACTTATATTTACTTACAAAACATTGACAAATCACTTATAAATCATTACAATTTACTTATACAGCATTATGATTTCAGAGGTGATTTATGTGTATCAAGAAGAGAGAATGCAGCTAATACTAGATTATTTAAGTAAAAATAAAAGAATAAGTGTAGAAGACATATGTAAGTTATACGATGTTTCAAGGGATACTGCTCGTAGAGACTTAGTTAACTTAGAAAAGCAAGGTGCTATTATTAGAACTCACGGTGGGGCAATACTTCCAGTACCAAATGAAGAGATAAAAAGCTATTCTGAAAGGCTCCTATTTGATGTGGAAGAAAAACATAAAATTGCTAAACTAAGCGCTTCTCTCATTAAAGAAAGAGACACTGTAATTTTAGATACTTCAACAACAGTTCAAGCTTGTGCTGAACTATTAGAAGATAAGGAATGTAATATAATTACGAGCTCAATAAATGTAGCAGATATACTTTCCAAGAAATCTAAGGTCAACACCTTTTTACTTGGAGGAAAGCTAAGCAATGAGCATAGATATTTATACGGAAATGCAACAATAAACATGTTGTCATATTATTTTGCTGACAAGGCCTTTTTAGGAGCACTAGCTATATCCTCTAATGGAATCACTGTTGCTGATGATGAGGATGCTGCAGTTATGCGAAAAATGGTAGAGCAGTCTAAAGAGTCTATAGTTTTAGCGGACCATAAAAAGTTTAACAAAACTGCAAGCTTTAAAGTATGCGATCTTTCGCAGATAGATTTAATAATTACTGATCAATATCCTGATGAAGAATTTATGAAAATTTTAGATAAAAATAATGTAAATTTAATTGTAATTGAGTAATGTGAGGTGTGTGTAATGAAACTTTTTGCAACAGATTTAGATGGAACTCTTTTAAATTCAAATCATGAAGTAAGTAAAGAAAATATTGAGGCTTTAAAATTAGCTCAGCAAGAAGGAGTAGAAATAGCAATTGCAACAGGTAGAACCTACTCTGATGCTATTCACATATGTAAAAAGGCAAATATTAATGCCCATATAATTTCAAATAATGGTGCTTTAGTATTTTCTAAGGAAGGAAAAAAATTAAAGTCTTCTACTATAGATAAAGAGTCCCTTGAATATGTGCTAAATTGGCTTTATGAAAATGAATATTTTTTTGAAATATGTACAGATAAAAACTTATTTTTGCCATATGATACAAAAACAATACTGGAAAAAGACTTTAAAATAGCAAAAGCCAATGATCCTTCTCTTCCTATAAACATCGTCAGTGATATGACAAGCTTAATATTCTCTCAAGAAGGTATTAAACTTATAAATTGTAAAGATGATATTTTAAATTCGGACTTAGATTTTTGCAGTATAACTGCTGTTTCTTTCGATAAGAACAGGCTTCAGTATGGAAGAGATCGCTATAGCAAATATAAGAATTTATCTATGGTTGTCTCATCAGAATATAACTTTGAAATGATTAATAAAAATGCCTCCAAAGGTAATTCTTTAGAATATCTAGCTAATTACTTAGGCATTCCATTAAAAGATGTTGCAGCAATCGGTGACAATTATAATGATATATCTATGTTTAGAAAAGTCGGAATAAGCGTTGCAATGGGAAATGCCAAGGATGATATAAAAACTATATGCAGTCATGTTTCAGTGTCAAATGACCTTAATGGAGTAGCTCATTTTATTCATAAATTTATGAATAAATTAAAGCTTAAGTCAGCGACTGCGTAACCATTTGGGCGTAAGGTCGGACTTAAAGGGGTGTAAGAAAAAATTCAACTTACACCCCTTATTTCTTAAATAGAAATTATAAATTATATATAGGGTTTCCGAAAGCATATCTTCTACTTTATCTGAATAGTGAACTTTGCATCTTCCCTAACTTCGTACAATTTTTCAAAATCTCTAGACTTTAGCTTATACTTCATATCTTTATTCATAGCAGGAAGCTCCCCTATATATTTATGAGCTACTGAATCTATTTCTTTTACCATAGTTTTATTTAACTCATATACTTTTCCTGATGAATCAATTAAACTTATTTCATAAGGAAACATCATAGGAAGAAGCTTAGTACATTCATAATGAATTAGTGTCTTATTCTGTAAAAATTCAATTTTTGTTACTTTATAATCCCCTAGTTTTCCTTCCTGTAGAATAGTGGTACCATTTAAATTTAAAGAAACTTCTTTAGTAACTGGTTTATACGTTGATCTAAAACCGTCCATTCTACCATTATTTTTCTTTCTCCAATTCTCTACTTCATCATTTCTCCCTTTCAAAATCTCTTTTGAATCCATATAAGGTATAAAAGTCAAAGTTTTACTATCTTCATACACATTTCTAAATAGTAACTGTGTATAAAAAGTATCAACTTCTGCTGAACCATTACCACTTCCTGATTTCATTTCAAGTGGTCTTCCTTTATCATCAAATACAATATACATTCCATCTAAAACTAAACCTTCACTGCTTTTCTCCACAGTTCTTAATACCGTATTTATTGGTGATATTATAACCTCATTTACCTTTAATCCAGGTCTTACAGCTGACAAATCTATATTAGTTTTTATTGATTTTACATTGCTCTTTATTTTTTCAGTAGAAACCTTAAATTTAAAATCCCACTTTCCCTTCATATTTTGTGAAAGATCTCTTATATTAAAATCCATAATAAATTCATCAGGAATTTTCACATTCCCTCCTACTATATGTTTAGTAACTTCTTTAGGCAAATAGTCTTTTGCCATATTAACAGTTCGTACTCCAATGTAGGTTTTTTTGTCCTTAAATTCTCCACCACCTCCACCTCCAAAACCAACTGTTTTGCCATTGATTTTCATATTCGGTCCTATAATAACAGGTGTTTCTTTAATTTCATTTTGACTTTCAACAGTATAACCAATGCTTAAATCTATACCATCATAAACTATACTGTTAATAGTTACAGTTATTCCATTGTAACTTTTACTCATATTTAAATCTGCACTATATCTTACATAATCTTTATCAATAATATTCTTTTCACTTAGGTATTGAAATACAGAACTTACCACTGGAAGATTGCGTGCAAAAGCTGGAAAACTTATACTAACACCAACCCCACAGGCTAATGTAATTGCAGCAGCGATTCCAACCTTTTTTATAAATTTACCTTTTTTATTACTTCTTTCAGGTAAATTATTTAGAGTATCTTTTATTTTCAAATCCAGTTTTTCTGGTAGTACAAGCTTTTCGTTATTTGCTTTTTCCTTTAAAATATCATCAAATAATAAATCTTTATCCATATATCTCTCCTACCTTTCTTTTAGCATTTCATAAAGTTTGTTTCTTGCTCTTGAAAGTCTAGAACGTACCGTCCCCTCAGGAATACTTAGAATGTTAGCTATATCCTTTTGAGGTATGTCCTCAAAATAAAACAAAGTTGTCACAACTCTTAAGTCTTCCTCAAGAGAATTAACTGCATTTGTAAGTTCTAGGTTAGAGAAATCACTTGAAGCCTTATCATCAAATTCTTCTACATGCACTATTTTTTTATTGCTTCTAAGAATGGCATTACACTCGTTTATTAAAATTCTTATAAGCCATGTTTTAAAATATTGGTTTTTCTTTAAACTACCAATGCCCTCATAAGCCTTTATTATAGTATTTTGAAAAGCATCTTCCACATCCTGCTCATTATTTAAAATGCTTACTGCAACTCTATACATAGATGCTTTATTTTCCTCAATTATTCTTACAAAAGCTGCCTTGTCACCTTTTTTAGCCAGTTTTATATCCTGCATTCTGTCCCCACTATCTTTCACTGATGAAACTGCTTCCACCATATCCCCTCCTATTTTACGTATTCCCCTTAGCTAAGGAACTTTTTTACACTTATTAGATGAATAACAAATAGCAAATGTTCACATAAATATAAAAAAATTACCACTAACTAACGTAGGGGTAATTTTTTTATATAGAAAAACTAACTTTAGGTCTAGTCCTTTATAGAGAAACTAACTAGAAAGTTAGCTTATACAGAGGGATATGTTTCCAAAGCTGAGGTAGATTTAAAAACTTTGTGTCAGTCTTAGTGAAAGGTTTTAAGAGAAGCTTAGAACTTTAGAGTTGGTGAAAAGCCTAAATGGCTTTTCACGAGCGACTTATCAAATGCTAATTGATAAGTTGGTCCGACTGAGCACAGCGGCTTAATGCTATATGACGCTCCTCTTCCTTACGTCAGAGGAGTAAGCGATTCACACAAAATCAACACTCTGTGTAAGCGACTATCTCCAAATCACAGATTTGAGATATCTGCTTAAGATTTTGGTTCTCTGCTTAAAACATAAGCTTTAGACTGGCTAAAAGTTTTTAACGTGCTGAGGCTTGGAAACATATCCCGGCTTATAAGTCAACTTTCGGCCTAGTAGCTCTATATTATTAAACTATTGACTTTCCATAATAGCTAGAGCAACAGCTCCTATTACTCCAGATTGCTTTATTAAAGCTGCAGGTTCAACTCTGCAATTTTCTCTTAATACTTTAAAGCACCTTTTATTAATTACTTCATTCACCTTATCAAAAACTATCTCTCCCGCTAAGGATACGCCCCCTCCTAGCACCACTATTTCGGGGTCCATGATAGTAATTATATTTGATACTCCTATACCTAAGTATTCAAGGCTTTTATCTATTATATCTGATGATAGCTTGTCACCTTTTCTTGCTTCTTCAAATACCTCATAAGAGGTTACAACTTTGTAGCTCTTTAGTGAACTTTCCGCTCCAGCTTTAAGCTTTTCATTTGCTATTCTCGCAATAGCTGTACCTGATGCCAGCGCTTCTAAACAGCCATAGTTGCCACAGTTACATCTTGGTCCCTCAGGCAATATAGTAGTGTGTCCTAATTCCAATGCATTACAGGTATTACCTCGATAGATTCTTCCATCAACAATAGCACCTGCACCAATGCCAGTGCTTACGGTAATATAAACCATATTTTTTGTATTTTTGCCCGCTCCAAACATGAATTCACCTATAGCTGCTGCGTTAGCATCATTCTCCAAATAGGTAGGTATTTTAAATCTTTCTTCTATAGGCTTAACAAGATGAAAATTTTCAAATGGTAGATTAGGGGTTTCTAGTATTATTCCTTTTTTGGAGTCTAAAGGTCCAGGGGATCCAATTCCTATGGACTTTATTTCATCAACCTTCTTATCTCCAAGCGCTAATACTTTTTCAATAGCAGAAAGTATTCTTCCTAATACTTCCTGTTCTCCTCCCGCAGCATTTGTAGGAATAGTATATTTACTAAGTATATTCCCATTTAATTCTGCAAGAGCAGTGCTAATTTTTGTTCCTCCTAAGTCAACTCCTATGACATATCTCTTTTCCATACAATCTCTCCTATAACCTTAAAATCTTTTGCTATTAGATACTCTTTTATTCAGTATATACTTTTCTTTAATAGTTCTATAAGTTCTTTTGAATATCCTTCTTATAAGATTCATAACTTCAACTCGTAATATCTTTAAAGTGCAATATAAAAATACCGTAAAATTCACAATCATCACTTATATTAAAGATTCTGGTCTGTTCCATCACAGTAATGAATAAACCTCAAAGTACTTAATCTGTCACTTCTAGGTTTTTTGGTATTTTAACTACAAAGTTAGTTCCTTCATTTATTTTGCTATCAACAGCTATAATTCCACCATGAGCTTCAATAATTGACTTTGTTATTGTAAGACCTATTCCTGCTCCACCAGTTAATTTATTTCTAGATTCGTCTGCCCTATAAAACCTTTCGAATATATAAGGTAAGTCCTCATTAGAGATGCCTATCCCTGTATCCTTCACGTTTAATTCAACAAACTCGCTATCTTCTAATAGACTCACTTCTACCTTTCCGCCTTTTTCTGTATATTTTAATGCATTAGATATTAAATTTACTAAAACCTGAATTATCTTATCTTTGTCCGCATTTATGGTAATATCTCTATCACTAAAACTTAAATTCACTCCTTTATTTAAAAATTCCTTTTCAAAGTTTACTGCTATATTGCTGATCACTTCTCCTAAACTGAATCTAGTTATATTCAATAAAAGATTCTCTCCTTCATACTCAGCAAGCTTTTCTAAGTCTCCTACAAGACGTTTTAATCTTAGTATTTCCTCATGACAGCTTGTTAACCTATCTGCTGTTGGCTCCCACACCCCATCTATCAATGCTTCCATATGACTCTGCAATGTTGAAAGAGGAGTTCTAAGTTCATGAGAAATATCTCTAGTTAACCTTTGTCTTAGCTTTTCTTGATCATAGAGGGATGCTCCAAGATTATTGATTGTTGTTGTCAGCTTATCTATTTCATCTATGTCGGAATTTATTTGTATTCTCTCTGTATAGTTTCCTTTTGATATCATGCCAGCAATATCTATGACATTTAGTATGGGGCTGCTGAGTCTTTTAGCCATTAAAAGTCCTAATGCTAAAGCAATACATAATGATACTATACCAACATATAACAATATCTTATTTAGTGTCTTAACATATAAAATATCATTATCACTATAGTAAAATGGTCCGTAATATCCTATATATACACATCCTACCTTATTCGAATTGACTAATATAGGATATTCGTTTTTTGTATATATGCCCTTCCACTTTGGAAAATGTGTTTCCATGTTAACTATTAATCGATTTTTAACTGATTCACATTTACTTCTGTTATAAACTTCTGCATCCCATATTATTTCCCCTGATATATCTTTTACGCTAACAAATAATCCATTTTCAATTGCATCTACACCAAGATTTTTAATCTCATCGGTATTCCACTTTCCATCGCCTAAGTATTGTTTGCTTATGGCTGCAACTATAGCGTTATTCTTTATCTCATGTTCTTGAGTAATATAATTCTTAAATAAGTTTTTTAAAAAGAAATTTGAAAGTATACTAATAAGAAATACGCAAATCATTGCCACAAGTATATAGGAAAGTGATAACTTTCTTCTAAGACTTTTCTTCATGTTACTCTCCTCCAAACCTATATCCTGTGCCATGGACAGTAATTATATATTCAGGTTCTTTAGGGTTTGTTTCTAATTTTTGTCTTAAGTTTTTTATATGAGTATCTATAACTCTATCATATCCACCATAATCTTTTCCAAGAACAATACTTATTAGTTCTTCTCTTGTAAATGCTTTCTGAGGATACTTTAAGAATGCCATTAGCACTTTATATTCTGTTATAGTTAGTTCTACAACCTCACCTTTTTTTCTTACTTCTCGTTTAAGAACATCCACTACTAAGTCACCATTATTTAATGACACTACATCTGATAATGGTACTGCCTCCTCACTTACTCTTCTTAATAAAGCAAATATTCTAGCCATTAGTTCTCTTGGACTAAAAGGCTTAGTGACATAGTCATCTGCGCCTATATGTAATCCAGATATTATGCTTTTCTCATCAATCTTAGCAGTAAGCATTATTATTGGAACTCTCGACTTCTTTCTTATAACTTTGCAAATCTCTTCTCCAGTCATGTCCGGCAACATAAGGTCAAGTATTACTAATTCTGGGTTAACTCTTTCAAAAATATCTAAGGCTTCCTTCCCTTGAAAAGCCACAAATACCTCAGCGCCATCTCTTTCTAAATAGGATTTTATAACATCAACTATTTTATCTTCGTCATCTACTACAAGAACTTTTTTAGTATTTAGCACAGCGTTACCCCCTATATTTATAAAATGTCTTAAGTCAATTATATGAACTTTTCTTCTATATGCTTGAAAAGCTAATTATTATCTTTTAAGGCCATAGATTGTTTGTAATTATACTATATCTCAAAGTCTATTATAATATTTATTTTTACATCTTCTATTCGCTTTTTTACTAAGCCTTACTTAAATATAACGAAAAAACAGACTATTTATATAGTCCGTTTTTTCGTTATATTTAAAGTTATTATTTTGAAGCTTTTGCTAATGCATCAGAAACTGCTTTCTTCCATCCATTTGAAGATACAGTAGCTCCAGAGGTAGCATCAACATCAGCTGATTGCTTTTCAATCATTGCTTTTGATAAATCTTGTTTAGCTTGCTTTAAATTCGGTTTACCACCTTGTCCATTCCATTCATCATAGTTAATTTCTTTTGAATTATTGTCTAGTCTCTTTAAGTCAACATTTTGGATTTTTCCATCTTTTATCGTTACTATGGCTTCCTCAAAACCTGGTTTCTCACTTTTATTTTTTATATCATAAGTCCCATCTTTATACTTGGATGCCCCTTGAGTAGTACTTGATGCATTGCTTGCTGTATTTTCAGATTTAGCTCCACAGCCTGCCAATGAAAAAACTAAAGCAGATGATAAAATAATTCCTAGTGCTTTTCTCATTTTTTGAATCTCCTTTTATAGTATTTTTAAATTTTAGAAGTTATTATAATAGTCTAAGTCTTTATAAATCTCTTGACCCATTTTCTTTGAACATTATAACAACTATTTGTGGAGATTTTATGTGATTTTATTAATTGTATCTAAAAAATTTAAATAAATTTAGCTTCCTATCGCTAAACCTTTAACAATGCTTTTATAACTTATTCATTATTATAGATGCACTTATAGATGCTATTTGAACAGTGTTAATTAGTACAAAGTTTTTAACAGATGTAATAAAAGTATCCTTCTTAGTTTGCTTCTCATAAAATAATTTTATATTTTTATCTACCCATAAAAAAGTAATTAGAGAAACTAGGGAGAATACAGGTTCAACTCTTAACATTATCATTAATATTGTTGATAGATATGCTACATAATAGAGTCCTTTATATAACATTAATGCATTTGTACTTCCTATATATACTGGCAAAGTATATCTCTTATTTTCTATATCATCCTCAATATCACAAATATTATTTGCAAGCATGATATTTGCAATGCCACTTACCAATGGCAGTGATGTCAAAAAAATATATAGAACTTCAATAATATTTATACTTACATTCATTACTCCATTATGAAAAACTATTGATACTACATTTTGGTCATATACATGTATATATACAGATAAAAACATTATAATAAATCCCATAAATAATCCCGAAAATATCTCACCTAAAGGCATTCTTGATATAGGTATAGGTCCATAGGAGTACAAAATACCTACAATAAAGGATATGGTACCAAGAACTAGTACTACGATATTAGTATTTAAAAATAATACAAATCCAAAAGATACTGAAATAAACAACAAGAGAATAATAATAGCTATAACAGAGCTACTTTTCAAGTTGTATTTTACAATAGCATTATGAATTTCATAATTATATCCACTAGTTTTTTTTGCCTTTTTAAAATCTATATAATTATTAATTGCAGTTGTAACCATATCAAAGGCTAACATTGTCACAAGCATTAGAATAAAATTTTTCAAATTAAACTTATGGAACCTATATACTGCATATAATGTTCCTAGCGTAAAGGGAATAATGCTTGCTACTTTTGTTTTTATTTCAACTAAATTTAAAAAACTGCCTAATCCCACACTTAATCCTCCAATTTGCTAATACTTTCTTTCTAATAGCTCTTTAGTAATTTCTTTTAAAATTGTCTTATATGGATTTTGAGGAAGATTATCTATCATTTTAAATGCCTTCCTTGTATACTTGGCTGCAAGTTCTTTTGCTCTATCCAATCCACCGTTTTCATTTACCAACTTTATTATTTGTCTTACGTCTTCATCTGAAAAACTATGCTTTTCAAAATGAGGCTGAAAAGCCTTGCTATTTTTCTTTGCAGCGTAAATAAGTGGGAGTGTAAATATACCTTGTTTTATATCAATGGCTACAGATTTTCCTATTGAATCATTAGTTCCTGTATAGTCTAGCGCATCATCTATAATTTGAAAGGCCATTCCGATATTATGACCTATCTGCCAGAGCTTTTTGCAAGTGGTATCATCACATCCACTTTCTGCTGCTCCAATATATAATGACAGCGAAAATAACTCCGCTGTTTTACCAGATGCTCTGTTTAGATATCTTTTTACTGAAACTTTACTATCAAATCTTGAGTTCAGCTGATCTATTTCTCCTAAACAGATTCTAGACATAGAATTGCTATCTATCTTTATACTTTGAAGAGTTGCTGACGAAGCTAAAATTTTAAAGCACACACAAAAAAGAAAATCTCCTATATAAACTGCATAATCTTTTCCGTATTTTGATTGAATAGTTTCTTGACCTCTTCTAATTTTTGAATCATCTATAACATCATCATGGATTAAAGTGGCCATATGAAGAAGTTCTATTACAGCAGCCAAAGATCTTGCCTTTTCAGCATCATAATCACCAAAATGCGAAGATACTATAACAAAAGCAGGTCTTAATAATTTACCACCAGAGTGAATTAAATCTTTAATGGAGTTTTCTATTTTTTTATCTTTGCATTTAGTATTATTCTCCATAACAGTAATTACTTCTTGCAATTCTTCTCTTATGTCATTATATCTATTCCATATGCTATCCACATCTATTTCCTCCCGTACTAACTTTTTTAAAATATGGCAGTTTAGTCATATGTTCTACCATATAATTTGCTGTTATACCTATAAAAATCCCTGTTCCAATGCCGGCTATAGATAATATAGGTAAATAGAGCATAACGTCTATATTATGAACTATAGCAGAAGCTATAATTAGTTGTCCTACATTATGAAAAACAGCGCCTGCAGCACTTACTCCTATAATACTAAGTTTATCTTTTCCTATCCTCTTTATAAAAATCATGATATAGTAACTGAGAATTGCACCTGAGGCACTATACATAAAAGAGGATAAATTACCACCAAACATAGTTGATAACATAAGTCTTAGTATAACTACTAAAAAAGTATCCTTATTATTATCAAAGGTATACAACGCAATAACTGTGACTAAGTTAGCTAGCCCTAGTTTTGCACCAGGCGTTATAAAGGGTACTGGTATCATCCCTTCAACTATATAAAGAACCAATGCCTGAGCAACTAAGAGCCCTATATAAATCGTTCTAGACGTTTTTCTCATTTAACTCACCTCAGCTTGCTGTTATAATTTCATCACCATTTTTATTGTCATAACCTCTTACTTCTACCATCAACTTATGAGGAAGACAGACTAAACTCTGTCCAGGCTTTGATATAAATCCTGGTCTCTCACAGATTTTATCTCGACAATCTGCATCGATTATAGCAACAGATTGATCTTTTATTTTGATTAAGTTATACCCGTTTTTAGTTTTAACAGTAAACTCCTCTTCTCCTTTATGCTCAGATAATGGAATTTTTTTATAAAGCTTTCCGTCTAAAGTTATTTCTGCGTAGGTTTCTTTATAGTCTCTATTCATCATTACTCCAGAAATAAGTACTGGAACAAATGATAAACATACTAATAATGCTATGAGGATTATATCCCATTTTTTAAACATAAATATATTACCTCGCTATTATATTATTTTAAATTCTACTGACAACTTATCTCATAAACTTCAATAAATCACAAGGTAGAGTGAAGTTCACTCTACCTATATACTAAATATTCCACTGAGCCCTTCCTGTGTAACATATACTTTCTACTTATAAATTGAAGTTCTTTTTCCAAGCCACCAATTTCCTAGCCTGTCACTAAGCCAAGGCATTACCCAGTAATCTAAACCGAATATTCTACCTGCTCCTCCCATTAATGCAATGGCACCAAAGAAATGCCATAATATACTCCAGTCACCCATTGCTGAAAGCACAAAGTTAGTAACTAGGAACGCTGATGCTGCACTTGCGATGAATGTAAATAACCCTGCAAGCAAAGCAAGTCCGATGCATATCTCCATAAATACAACCATTCTTTGGAACCAAATTGCAATGTCCGGATTTGGTATCATAATCTTCATTATTGCCTTATAAAAACCAGGCATTTGACTCAATATTGGTATAGGCTGTGATACTGCATTTGCCGCCTGTTCTGAAGCTCCTGAACCAGCCGCAACTAGCCAATCAAAAGGCATTTTCATATTTCCTGCTTTAATCCAGCTGTCTGAACCTATCCCCTTAACTATTGAACTAAAGCCATTCTGTGCCCAAGTATTTTCACCATAAAGCTTCTTCAGGCCTTCAAGTACCCATATGCAGCCTATAAATAACCTTAGTGGCAGTAGCCATAATCTATTAGCTTTTGAGGATAAGTGTCCTCTCATTATGCTTCTCTTATCTTCCATTGAGAAGAACTCATGCATCAAATAGTGGAAACATGCATTAATATTATTTACTCCCCAAAGATAATGAAGATTAACAAGATGTTTCATGACCATAGCAAAGAAACCTGACAATTTCATACCTGAAAGGTTTGCCACGCAATACCTTCCACCAATGGAAACCATAAAACCATGATAGTTTGACTTAAACTTTGTCATTTCTTTCTTTTCTATGGAAGCAATTATGTTTTTAACTATAGAGTTTCCAGTTTGAAGAGCTACTTCGACTATCTGTGGCGTTCCTTTTCCTGGTTGTTCTTCATAGTAGGTAATATCACCTGCTACAAAAACATTTTCTTTACCTACTGCTTGCATATATTCGTTAGCTAATAATCTTCCAGCCCGTCCTCTTTCCAGTCCGTATTCTCCTGCCTCTTGGTTTCCTTGTATGCCACAAGTCCAAATTACAGTTCTAGTAGGAATTTCTTGTCCGTCTTTTAACTTTATGCTATTAGGAGTTACCTCAACTATTGGTGAGTTCTTTAACAGTTTAACTCCATGCTTTTCCATATATTTTTCAGCTTTATTAGCTTGCTGTCTATCAAGCATATTTAGAATTGTTGACATTGCTTCTACTACTAAAAGCTTAATTTCTTTTTGATCTACATTATATTCTTTTGCAAGCCTGCTCTTCCACTCAAGAAGCTCACCAGCCATTTCTATACCTGTAAATCCTGAACCTGCTACTATAAAAGTAAGCATCTCTCTTCTTTTTACTTCATCTCTTTCCTTTGCTGCACTTGAAAACATGAATTGGATATGTTTTCTTATTTTTACTGCATCTTCAAAAGACCAAAGGGTAAATCCATTTTCCTTTACTCCTGGCACGCCAAAGAATGCTGGTTCCGAACCTGTGCCTATTACAAGATAGTCATACTCATAATTTCCAAAGGTTGTAACTACTGTTTTTTTATCAATGTCTACTTTTTCAATATAGTCTGTAACTACATTAACTTTTGTCCTACTAAATATTTTACTTAGTTCAATCTGAACTGATTCAGGTTGAACTCTTCCCCCTGCTACTTCATGGAGCTCTGTCATTAAAGTGTGGAAAGGATTCTTATCTATTAATGTAATCTCTATATTATTATTTTTTTTATATTTCTTAGCTAGCTTTTTAGCCACATGCACTCCACTGTACCCTGCACCTAAAACTAATATTTTCGTTTTGTTTAACATTTACCCACCTCATATCAACTTAAAAATTTAGTAAGATATTTAAGATTTTGACCAACCTAATTTAACCCGGCATTCTAAATAGGCTTTTAAATTCTGTAGTTTATAATAACAGAAGTTTGTGTGGATTTTATGTGAAATCAACAAAAAATATATAGTTAAGTTTTCCTAGCAGTTCTCCATAAAAAACACACAATATTGTGATAAAATTCAGATAAAATGCTCATGGAATAATTTAATATTCTATATAAAACTGGAGGAATACAGATGAAAAAACTTATATATGTTCTTGGAGTTTCTATCTTACTTACGCTGTCTCTAAGTGCATGTTCTAAGGTTAGTGAAAACAAAGCATATGAGAAAAATTTTATAACAATGGATACGCCTATGAAGCTAACAGCCTATGGTCCAAATGCACAAAAAGCAGTTGATGAGAGTATCCAAAAATTATATGAACTCAATGATATGGCTAGTTCTACTATTAGCAGTAGCGATGTAAGCAAAATTAATAATGCTGCTGGTAAGAATTATGTAAAAGTTCACCCAGAGATAATAAAAATGCTAGTTGCTTCACAAAAATACTCAAAATTAAGTAATGGAGCATGGGATATTACAGTAGGTCCCTTAATAAATCTTTGGGGAATAGGTACCGATAAAGCAAAAGTGCCTTCTGAGGATGAAATCAAATCTAAACTACCTTTAGTTGGATACGAAAAAATTATCATCGATGAAAAGAATAGTAGTGTCATGCTAAAAGAATCCGGAATGTCTATAGATCTAGGCGGCATAGCTAAAGGTTTTGCCGCTGATGAAGTGTTAAAGATTTATAAAAAATATAACATTAAAGATGGACTTATAAACTTAGGTTCCAGTTCTATTTATGCAGTCGGAAAAAGTGAAAATAGCCATCCCTGGTCCATTGGAATCAAGAATCCTAGAAATGAAATTGCCGGAAATTATCTAGGAATTATTAAAGCATCAGATGAGGCATTATCCACATCTGGTGATTATGAAAGATATTTCATTAAAGATGGAAAAAGGTATCATCACATACTAAATCCTTCAACAGGCTATCCAGTAGACAACGGTATTATGAGTGTAACTGTCATGGTATCTGGTGATGTTGCAGATAACAGTATGCTAGCAGATATTATGTCTTTAACTGTCTTTGAATTAGGTACAGAGAAAGGTATAAAATTAATAGATAGCATGCCAAATTTAGCCTGTGAAATTACAACAACAGATTATAAGGTTTATAAGTCATCTAGGTTCAAAGGCAGAATTTCAAATTTAAGTAATGATTTTACCTTTGCAAATTAGCCTATAAATACTGACCAATTCATCGGGTGTTAGAAATTAGTAAATAGAAAAGGCTCTAGGCACAATGATAGAACCATTGTATCTAGAGTCTCAAATAGTAGTTTAATCAATACTACCTGTTGAAGTTTCTTCCTTAGGTAAAGCTATATCACATACTTGACCAAAGTAAGCAAATTTTACTCCAAAAAGATATATTAGTACTCCCATAAGTGCTAAATATAGAACTATATACATTGGTCGTAAAAATGCAGCTGATACAGCATTATATAAAGTCAATGTTCCAAAGAACATAAATATAATTCCTGCTACCCATTTAATATATACTTCTGGTATATGCCTACACATCCATGCTCCACCTAAAATACCTATACCGTCCGCAATAAGCATTCCTACTGTCGTTCCCATCAGTATAAGCAGCGGATGTTGATTTTCTGCTGCTATAGTTATGGTCATAAGCTGCGTCTTATCTCCCATTTCAGCTATAAAGAAGGCAATAGCCACTGTGACTATAGGGCCAAACTTTACTTTTTTGTTTTCTTCATCATCTAGTTTATCTCCTCGAATTGTCCAAAGGCCAAAGGCCAAAAATGACACTGCTGCAACTACTTTTACCACATTCATTGGAATTACAGAACTTAAATAGCTTCCAACTGCAACTGCCAATGCATGATTTAGAATAGTTGCAATTAGGACACCCATAAGAACTTGTTTAGCCTTGTATTTGCTGGCCATAGCCATAGCTAGTAGCTGCGTTTTGTCCCCCATTTCCGCAACTACAACTAATAATAATGCTTTAATAAATGATGCCATTTTTACACCCTCCAAATTATTTTAGTTATGAAACTTAACTCTCCTCCCTTCAACTACTATTTCTCTATAAAAAATAAAGACTCTCAGCGCAATAATACACCCTGTTAGAAGTCTTTCTTGATGAAATGATAAATTGCATCAAAAAAGACTTCTAACACAATGTAAACATTGCGCTAAAAGTCTCACTTAACTAAAATAGTTACGATAAAGCCAGACCAGTGGTCAGTATGTTGACTTTATCACCTCTTTCAAGGCAGCTACTCCCTCTTAACTAAAGGATATTTATTTGATAGTTCAATTGTACTTGAACTTGCATTACTTGTCAATTAATTCTTTTTTCTAGGCCTTGTATTACATTAATTTTACATTTAGTAATTGACAATAATAATTTTAAATATTAATATATACGTATACCCCTATAGGTATAAAATAAATATTATTATGTTGGAGGATAAAAATATGCGTCAATGTATGGACATTCCAAAGGTTCAAACAAGAATAAAAAAAATAGAAGGTCAGCTTAGAGCTATTTCCGAAATGGTAACTAAAGATGTTCCTTGTGAAGATATTTTAATACAGATTAATGCTGCAAAAAGTGCACTGCATAAAGTTGGCCAGGTAGTTTTAGAAGGACATTTACAGCACTGTGTTCGTGATGGTATAGAGCATGGCGATGCCGACAAAACAATCGCTGAGTTTGCTAAAGCAGTAGAACATTTTTCAAGAATGGGTTAGGTGACAAAATGAAAAAATTAGTAGGCATTTTTAAAGATGAAGATAAACGTGTTGTGCTATTTCTAATAATTTCAGCTATATCGTTAGTTATCAGCTTTTTACATATTGGTAATTTAAAAATTGATGCAGCATGGTTAGCGATTATTCTCTGCGGTGTACCTATAATTAAAGGTGCTGCAGAAGGACTTATACAAGAATTTGATATTAAAGCAGACGTTTTGGTTGCACTTGCTCTTATTGCCTCTGTTTTAATCGGACAAACCTTTGCAGCAGGAGAGGTTGCATTTATTATGACATTAGGTGCATTATTAGAGGACCGTACCGTTGCTAAAGCACGTGCTGGTATTGAAAAACTGGTACATCTTACCCCTCGCACTGCTAGAGTTGTTCGTAATGGAGAAGAAAGCGTAATACCTGCAGAAAAAGTTCAGGTTGGCAATATACTTCGTGTACTTGCAGGTGAAACTATTGCTGTTGACGGTGTAATTATTTCTGGACAAACTTCTATTAATCAAGCAGTAATGACTGGTGAATCTCTGCCCGTTGATAAAGGTGTTGGTGATGAGGTTTCCAGTGGTACAGTAAATCAATTTGGTACATTTGATATGAAGGCTACTAAGGTTGGTGAAGACAGCTCACTTCAGAGGATGATTAGACTTGTAGAGTCTGCTGATGCAAGTAAGGCTAAAATTGTTGGCATGGCAGATAGATGGGCTACTTGGATAGTTGTGATTGCTCTTTTATCTGCAGTTGGTACATGGTTTGTTACAGGAGAGATAATTCGTTCAGTTACCATTCTTGTTGTATTCTGTCCATGTGCTTTAGTGCTCGCAACTCCTACTGCGATTATGGCTGGTATTGGTAATGCTACGAAATATGGTATCCTTGTCCGTGAAGGAGATGCGTTAGAAAGACTGTCAAAAGTAACTAGAATTGCATTTGATAAAACTGGTACTCTCACTTATGGTAAGCCTGCTGTAGTAGCAGTTGAAAGCTTTAATGCGAATATAAGTTCAGAAAAATTATTGACGCTTACAGCTTCTGCTGAGCTACGTTCTGAACATCCATTAGGTAAAGCTATTGTATCGCATTTTAAAACTACGTCAAACATAGCTCTAGAAGATCCACAGGAATTTGCAATGATTGCAGGTCGTGGTGTTAAAGCAACAGTTTCAGATAATATAATTTTTGCGGGAAATGCAGAATTGCTGGTTGAAAACTCAGTAGCAATGTCTCAAGATATATTAGACAAGGCATCCAGCTACAGAAATGATGGGTGTACAATTATATATATTGCTGTTAATAGTTGCGAGGCTGGTTTTATAGCCTTATCTGATACATTGCGTAAAGATTCTATTGATATGATTAAAAATCTTAAATCGATCAATGTAGAGATCATATTGCTAACTGGTGATAACCCGCAAGCAGCTTCTCATATTGCTAAGAGTGTTGGTATTACTAATTTTCACTCAGAATGCTTACCTGAAGATAAGATGTTGGCAATTGAGAAATATCAAAATGAAAATAAAATGATTTGCATGGTTGGTGATGGTATTAACGATGCGCCTGCATTAAAAAAAGCATACGTAGGCGTTGCAATGGGAGGTATAGGTAGTGACATTGCTGTTGATGCAGCAGATATTGCTCTTGTTAGTGACGATATTAAATCTATTCCCCACCTATTAAGTTTATCTCAAAAAACTATGAGTACAATTAAATGGAACTTATCTCTTTCTATGCTGTTAAATTTTGCTGCTATTATATTAGCAATGACAGGTATCTTAAATCCAATACTGGGTGCTTTAGTTCACAATGTAGGCTCAGTTGCGGTTATTATAAATTCTGCATTACTATTGAATTTTAAAAACAAATAAAAACTTTATTATTTTATAATAATATATAAAAGTAGAAAAACAAGGTAGAGAAAAAATGCTCTATCTTGTTTTTATTAAGTTTCAACTACTTAACCGTATATTATTGTACTTATTATCATAAAAAGAGACTTTCGGTTTCTAGTTATTTCGCTAAATCAAGAACAGACTTAAATGCTTGTGCTAATTTTTCTGGTTTATCAACTGCCCAAAAATGCATGAAGAATAGTCGAGGAACTTCGGTAAGCATATGATTGTGAATAGCAGTCACAGCAATATTATTCTTTCTTAAGATGCTTGCAACTGGATTGACTTCATTCGCTAATAAAACTAAATCACCTGCTGTAGCAACGTTTCGTCCTACTGATTGAAAATTGATGGCATGTGATATTCCCATTGCTGGAGATAATTGATGACCATCCTCTGAAATTATTGTAGTTCTTGGAACTGATAGCTGCAGCGCTTTACCTTTATGCGAACCTTTGTGTCCTAAAATATCTTCAATTACCTTCCAATCAATTTGAGAAGGAGGTTGTTGTTTTTTTATGTTAAAAGGAGTTCTTGTTAAAGAAAGTGCCTTTCTTACACTTTGAGCAAGTTTAATTGAATCTCCTTCGCCTTTAATGTGCAGATACATAATTCGTGGTGATTCATGCAGTAGGTGATTATGAAGCCCTGTTACTTCAATTCCATTTTCAATTAGGCTTGACATAACAGGACCTACTTCATTTTCCAGCAAAACAAGATCTCCCATCATCATGCTGTGATTTCCTAATTGATTAAAGGCTACCCAGGAGGTCAGTGCTAGATCAGGTTCTATTATAATACCATCTATTTTAACCTTTAAATCAAAACGTGGAAAAGTGAATTTAAGAACTCCTCCCGAAGTAGTACCTTCCTGAGAAAAAATCTTTTTTATGGTTTCTATATCATATTCTGATTTATGATTTCTAAAATTTAAGTCCTTATTTGATATTCCAATTGGAACTAATAGTTCTTGCCCTTCAGATATTTGATGCGGCCAAAATATATTATTAGACAATGCAAGCATTCTAACACAAATTCCGAAACGATGCGCTATAGTATATAGTGTATCATCATGTTGAACTTTATAAGTTATCATGAAGCTTCTCTCCTACTAATTGATAAATCTCCTTTATTATTCTATTCATTACCTTATTAAATAGTTACTGAGAATCATTGGAGATGAAGGTACAGTAAATCCTGATATGCTGCATGACTTTTCTTTGTCATATTATATTTAAAAGTTGGATTTAACTAATCACATAATGTAGACAAATTTCATACTATACTACCAAAAGTCCCCCCTTTATATTACATAGAAAATCAAGTTTTATATAAGAACTAAGGACAAAATACAATCTTGATTTTCTAAAAAATATCATAGAAGGACTTAAGATGACACATCATCATAAACAAATGAAAGATTCTTGTAACCATACTAAAGATACTTTCAGTCTTTGTAACCAATTCGCCAGAATACTTGGAGCAGAGATTTTAACATCTACAAGAGATTTATGCGTTGTGACATTTCGTAATGTCTTTGAAGCGCGATGTAAAAACACCATAAAATTCATTGAATAATATGGTGTTTGAAAACTATTTGTATTTTAATATTTATAGTGACTAATAAGAAAAATATAAATTAATTATTTAAGATTACCTAAAACTAGGCTTCTATTCTTTCCAATTTGTAAATAACTGGGTGAAGTCCGTCGTTACATGAATGTATTGCTATTCCATTTTGTTTTACATAAGGACTATTATCACCTGACGCTAAAAGAGCAACTTTACTTTTCAATCCTTCCCAAGCACCAATACAGAATTTATTTGGCATATCACAATTTTTGGATATGTATTCATCCCCTTCTTGTCCCTTTGCACAAACTACAGGAATGTTACTTTTTGCGTAATCTTTATGGATATCTTCAACCTTTAATTTTTTTAATATTGTAATTTTAACATCATAACACTTTGTAATTTCCATGTTTATACCCCCAATTTGTAAATGTTGTTTTTTTATAATGTCTTATGACTGAGACTTAATTAATATTATACCATGTTTTATATATACTTTCATATTTATATAAAACATGGTATAGTTATCCAATAACTTTAATAGTTGAGTCGCATTATATTACAATTCTATACTAGCTAATAGGTATCAAATATTTTTTTATTTTTTACTACATATAGAATCAAAAATAGCTATATATCCTATAACATCAGGACATATAGCTGTATCATTAGAATTGTAATTTTTGTAATTGCTCTAGCTGCTTATCTAAATTATCAATATTAGTATTTAGTGTCTTAGCATCAAGTGGCTTTACTTTCACTGCTGCATTTATAGCATGTAAAGGCTCTTCTATCTTCTCATATAGATCAGGAGATTTTGCTTTAACATTATCCTCAAACTTTTTCCAGTTTATTTCTAAATATGCAGAAGTTTTTATAGTTCTTTCCTCATCATTTTGTGCAATCTTATTTTTCATTTTCTTTAAGGCATCTCTCATATTTTGAGTACCAGTTGAAACTAA
This sequence comes from Clostridium nitrophenolicum, assembly GCF_055391695.1. Taxonomy (NCBI): domain Bacteria; kingdom Bacillati; phylum Bacillota; class Clostridia; order Eubacteriales; family Clostridiaceae; genus Clostridium; species Clostridium nitrophenolicum. Next base: position 978,821 of record NZ_AP042469.1, on the reverse strand, counting down.
ATCAGATAATTGATATTGTTCTAGCTGTTTATCTAGAGTATCAAGTGCAGTATTTAATACATTAGTATCAAGTGGCTTTACTTTTATTGCAGCATTTATAGTATGTAAAGGCTCTTCTATCTTTTCATATAGTGCTGGAGATTTTGCTTTAATGTTATCCTCGAATTGCTTCCAATTTCCCTCTAATCCTTCAGAAGTTTTAATAGCATTATCTTCTTCTTTATTAGCTAGCTGTTCCTTCATCTTTTTTGAAACATCTCTCATATTTTGGATACCAGTTGTAGTTAAGTCTGCTAATTTTACTTGATCTAGCTGTTTGTCCAAGTTTTCCATAGCAGTATTCATAACATTCACATCAAGAGGTTTTACTTTTACTGCTGCAGTTATAGTATGTAATGGATCTTCAACTTTTTCATATAAAGTAAAGTACTTTTCCTTAACATTATCCTCAAATATCTTCCAGTTTCCTTCTAAACCTTCAGAAGTTTTTATAACCTTGTCTTCTTCCTTATTATTAAGCTCTGTTTTCATTTGCTTAATAACCTCTTTCATATTATTGCTTCCCTCTTGAATAGTAAGAGTTTTTTGTTTTTCCGCAGTTGCCTCCTGTTTAGTTTGATTTTGCGCTGAATTTGCAGCTTGTTCAGTTTTTTGTGTGCCACATCCTGCAAAAGTTAGTACTATACCTAGAGAACTTACCATAAATAATTTTTTGAAATTCATCATTATACTCTTTCCTCCTAAACATTAAAACATTTAATTTTTATCTTAATTAGCTTTTAAACCTTTTGAATTTGTATGATTTAATATAACCATTACAATTGCAACTATAATTAGAATCAACTGTGGAATAAAGCCTTCCCAAGTTGGATACATCCCAATCCAAGCTATGCTTGGAAGAATATCGCTGGAGGTTGCAGGTAATAGTCCTGCTAATTGTAGTCCATTTACTCCCATGCCAGTGAACTTTAATCCTAAGTAGAAAACTAATAAACTTGACACCATAAAGAATGGTCTCATTGGAACACGTAAACCAACCTTTAAAATAAGTAAAGCTATAATGACTAATATAGCCATGCCTATTGCAATACCAATAAGTAAGTCTGATAACTTAATTGATGAGGCCATACCGATATAAAATAAAACTGTTTCAGTTCCTTCTCTAAATACTGCTAAGAAGGCTAATAATCCTAAAGAAAATAAACTACCAGTAGCTATGGCTTGAGACCCTTTATCATTGACATAACTTTGCCATGCCTTAACACTAGATTTACTATGTAGCCAGTAACTAACATACATAAGCATCACTGCAGCAAATACCCCAGTCCAACCTGAAATTAGAAAATTGTTATTTCCAAAGGTGCCAGATGAAAATAAGACTTTTACAACCACTGCTAGCACTATACTCACAGCTAATCCTATGCCAACTCCTCCATATATCCAGCCTTTCTTGTCCTCATGCCCTGCCCTATTTAGATAACCAAGCAGTGCTATTACTACAAGTAGTGCTTCTAAACCTTCACGAAGTATTATAGTAATAACATCGATCATTGAATAAGAATTTCCGCCCACAAGTGGTGATAAATATGTATGCATTTTATTAATTGCTTTTAAAGCATTATCAGTTTGCACTGGATTAGTTGAAAGATATGCTTTAACACTAACCATGTCTTTTTCTGCATCATCGTATACCTTTTTAGACTTAGTAAGAACCACTCCTTCAACATCTAACCACGAAGAACTAAAGTCATTCATAGTTTTTAAAGCAGCTGCTGTATCTCCATTATCTATTTGAGATTTTGCTTTTTCTAAGAGCACCACTAAATCACCAATAGTAGTACTACTCTGTTTATTATCTTTTGAATCTTTTTTATTATTTTCACTATTTTTAAACTTTCCTGAAGCAAAGTCCTTATTTACAGCATCTAAATCTTTAAGAGCTTGTACTAGTTTGTCCTTTTGGATTGGATTTTGAGAAAACAAAAATGTAACCATGCCCATTTTATCTTCGATGCTTCCATAAGCTTCTTTTGATTCAGCCTTTACTCCATCTTCAAAATCTCTCCAACTATCTTGAAAATTATTATAAGATTCTTTGGCCTTTTCCATATCACCAGATTGAGCTAACTCAATCGCTTTTAACACAGCCTGGTTTGCTTTACTTAAATCTTCTTCAGCACTAGCTGCAAAAACCGTACTAGGCAAGATGGATACGGTAAGCATAACAAGCAAAAAGAATGTAAATATTTTTTTCAACTTTGATTACCTCTTTCTTTAATTCTATTTAATAATAATTTTCAATTTAAAGGATTGAAAATACATATCATTTGAAACTGAAAATTATTATCATTTATTCGACAAAATTATTATATATTAATTTTTTTTAAATATCAATATGTTAAAATTAATAAATTATTTTTTATTTTTAATACAATAATAAAATCTTTTAAATATCATTACTTTACTATAACACTAATTTGTGTGGATTTTATGTGGAATCAAAAATACCCTATATCGTAGACTTTTTTCTTGCCTACTCTATAGGGTACGTTTTATGAACCAACTAGTTTTCTTTATTTTTTACATTTGTATAATGTGTCTATATTTTATAGTTAAAATATATTTGCATCTTTTATATTTTTACCTTCACCTAGATGCTTCAACGGATTAAAGGCAGGACCCTCAATATTTTCACCTTCATAGCTAAATCTCGAGCCATGGCAAGGGCAATCCCAAGTTTTTTCAGCTTCATTCCATACTAATTCGCAACCTAAATGAGTGCAGGTTATATCGACTATATGTAACTGTCCCTGTTCATCACGATAAGCTCCTACTTTCTCTCCGTCCACATTAATTACTTTGGCTTCGCCATTTTTAATCTCTACGTCACTTGGAGCTGGAGTGAGTTTTCCGCCCAAAAGTTTTTTTGCTACATCTAAATTTTCAGATACTAATTTTGCTCCTGAAGCAATTATATCAAACCTAGATGGATTATATACAGGTGCCCAAGGACTTTCTCCTTTTGTAATCAACTCTGTCAATATTCTTGCCGATGCTGTACTATTTGTCATTCCCCATTTAGCGAAGCCTGTTGCTACTAATATGTTAGATGTATTAGATGTAAGATAACCAACATAAGGAACGCTATCCACAGTGGTACAGTCTTGCGTAGACCACCTAAATAATATTTCTTGTAAGTGGAATGTTTCATTTGCAAATTTCCCTAAGTTTTCATAGTGTACGTTAGTTTGCTTTTCGCTTCCTGTTTTATGATGTTCGCCACCAACTAGTATAATTTCGCCATCATCATACTTTTGAGAACGTAGAGAACGTCCTGGCTCTTCAGCTGTTATAAACATACCTTCTGGAAACTTATCTTTAACTTTAACTCCAAGTACGTATGACTTCTCAGCATACATCCTTGCAAAATACATTCCAAGCCCATCGTAGCATGGGAAGTGCGATGCAATAATAATCTTAGATGCAGTTACCTTATTCCCTGTACTTGTTACTACTGTACCTCTTTCTTCATCTTCAATATCTACAACTTTAGTAAATTCAAAAATATGACTACCATCACCTGGTATTTCCTTAGCTAATGAAAGTATGTATTTTAGTGGGTGAAATTGAGCTTGATTATCAAACTTGATAGCAGCTTTTATTTTAAAAGGCAGTGAAATATTCTCTTGATAACTTGCCTTTATCCCTAAGCTCGAAGCCGCTTTTACCTCTTCTTCAATTTTATTTATATATTCTTCAGATTGAGTATATACATAGGCAGGACGCCAACAAAAGTCGCAATCAATATTTCTTTCCTTCACTAAATTTGCAATAAAATGAATAGACGATTCATTGGCATCTGCATACTGTCTCGCCTTTTCTTTTCCAAATTTAGATATTATCTTGTCGTAAATTAAACCGTGCTGTGAAGTTATTTTGGCAGTTGTATGTCCTGTAGTACCATGAGCAATCCTATTAGCCTCTAATATAGCCACCTTTAAACCTTTTTCTTTTAAAAGAAATGCAGTAGTTATTCCTGCTATACCTCCACCAACTATAGCAACATCAACACTTATATCCTCTTTTAATGCAGGATAATCTGTTTTACTTGTTGATGCAATCCAGTACGGTTCGTGAACACTAGAAAAAACATTTAAATTATGTATTCTCGAATCTTCCATCATAAGCCTCCTTACACACCTTTTGCAAATGTATTATTAAAGCATATATTTTATTTTTTACTAATCTCATAAAAATATGTATTCCTTAGAAGGCATAATGCTGTTCTAAATTAAAGGCACTATATATAAAATACCTTCAAGGAGTAATATTAAAGCTTATTTAGCTAGTTAAGGGATATATTCCCGAAGCTGAAGGTAGATTTAAATACGCAGACTGAAGCTTGGAAACATATCCCGTCGTGTAAGTCAATTTTCGGCCTTGTAGCCCTACACATTTCTCTAATGAAAAGCCTTCCAAAAGCCTCCCTTTATATCTATGATATCCATAATCTCAGCAAAAGGAATATCAAAGGTAACAAAACCTGATGCATATGGAGCAATTTCATAGGGCTCAAAATAAATATGCAGGGCATCTTCAGTTACATAAAATGGTTGTTCTGCCTTAATTCCTTTGTACTGATCTTTCCAAACTCCCAAATGTTCTCCCTTCTCGTCTATCTGCTTCTGAATTATATCACTTAATCTCTTCACATATTCACTGTTCTTTTTAAATAAATCCTTTAGATCATAAAAGCTCCCATTTTTCAAATTGATATGTGCAAAAATTCTGCTAGGCATACCATGAGCTGCACCAAGAGGATAATTGTATCCGAGAAGTTCTAATACTAATAAATCTTTTTTAAAAAAGGTAATGTTAAAATCTCCAGTATACGAGTATTCTAGTTCACCGCTACCCACTTCTTTTAATTGAGATAACTGAGCTAGTCTTTCATTTATCACTTTCTCTTTATTTTTATCCTTAACTCCTCCAAGCTGAGGATAATATACAATATAGTTTCTATTAGGTTTATATTTTTTCTCTTTTACAACATAGCCATTTTCAAGTGGAACTTCAGTATTTTGGCTCCAAATAGGCTTACCTGATTTATCATAGTATGAAATCCTAGAGTCTACATTAGCTTGAATTATATTATCTAACATAGTTAATGTTCCTGAACCCTCAACCTTGGGTAAGCTATCTACTCTCTTTCCTTGTTTGTCAATAAAATAAGTAAACTTATCATCATAAGCAGAGGCTAATGTATTCTTATATTCTGATACTCCGTAAAATATAAAATCTGTTAAAGCATTGCCTTTGTTATCTGCGATTGCATACTTAGATGGTAGATAGGCCTCTTTACCAATAATAGGAATCCCAACAGCAAGTCTATCTTCTCCTAAAAACTGAATATCATGATATTTAGGATCAATAATATAGTTTCCCATCTTGTCAATGACACCAACTTTTATTATGCCGTCTTCTCCTTCACCTACTATAGCAGTTCCATTTCTAAACCTTTCTACAGTTTGATATTTAGGAGCAACTATTACATTTCCACTCTCATCCATTAATCCAAATTTCCCATCTAACTTCTCTTTAAAAAATAACATTCCTTCGTTCATATCACCTATAAATTCATAGGGGAAGGTATTTAAAACATTTCCTTTTAAATCGATAATTGCATATCTTTTGTCTCCTAGTTTTACTAATGCTTTTCCCTTATTAAAGCTTTCAGCAGATAAAAACTGTGGAGGAACTACTACTTCCCCCTGTAGATTAATATATCCATATTTCCACAGACTATCTTGTTCTACTACTGTAAAAGGTGCTCTTCCATTACTAAATTCACCTATATAACTATCATTTTCAAACAACTCTTTTCCATTTTCATCAATAACTTTGTATTTTTGTTCTTCTGCAGCAATAGCTCTTCCTTCTTTAAATCTATCTATATATGAGTATTTAGGCTGTACAACATAATTACCACTTTCATCTATTATTCCCGCTTTGTTACCTATTCTTACAATAGCCAGGCCATTTTCTTGAAAGTCTTCTGCAGTATCGAATTTAATTGGAATTATTAATTTTCCACTTGAATCGATATATCCATATTTTACTCCTTCTAATTCTCGACGGGATCCTGGATATAACCCTATTTTTTTTCTTAAGGAATTTAGCGGTTTTCTTTCCTTCACAATTTTTATTAAGGTTCCATTACTCCATGTCCATATATTTAACTCACACCATGTATCATCTATTTTCCATTTTATAACAATATCCTTTCTCCCATCGCCAGTATAATCCTCTAAATAAAAATCATATATATCCTGACTTTTACCCGGAATATGCCCAAGATTATACCAATTGTAACCTCGTTTTTTAAAGACTCCTAAATACTGTTTTCCCATAAACTTATATGCTACTACAGCTTCAAGTCTGCCGTCTCCATCTAAGTCTCCAAGTCTCACTGATTGTTTTAAGTATGTGATAATCTCTGCCTCTAAAGGTAAAAGTATAGAAAAAAACTTTTCTATCTTTGAATTTTTTAAATTCACAAAACTCACTCCGTATTATTGATATCTATATATTTTATGATAAAAAATCAATATAAGTGCAAAAAACCGCAGAACTATTATCTAGTTCTGCGGTTTTGTATAGTTTAAATTCCTAATAATTTTTTTGTGTGCTCTGCAACCATTTCTGGTGTAACATCAGTTCTTCTAGCAACTCCAGTATCTATAGCTGCTTTTGCTACATATGCAGCTACCTTTGGTGCTATTCTTAGATCAAAGGCTTGAGGTATAACATACTCTGAATTTAATTCTTCTTCGCTTACAAGCTCTGCTATTGCATAAGCTGCAGCCATTTTCATTTCATCATTTATATCTTTTGCCTGAACATCTAAAGCTCCTCTGAATATTCCTGGGAATGCAACAACGTTATTAACTTGATTTGGGAAGTCTGATCTTCCTGTACATACTACTTTTGCTCCAGCTTCTACAGCTAAGTGTGGAAGTATTTCTGGATTTGGATTTGCCATTGCCATTATTATTGCATCCTTATTCATGGACTTTACCATTTCTTGAGTTACGCAATTAGCAACAGATACTCCTAAGAATACGTCTGCTCCCTTTAGTACAGTAGCAAGATCTCCTTGTAATAAGTTAGGATTTGTTATTCCTGCTATTTCTTCTTTATATTGATTCATACCAGCTGTTCTTCCCTTATAGATAGCTCCTTTAGTATCACAAAGAATTATATCTTTTGCACCCATTTTTAATAAAAGCTTAGTTATAGCTATTCCTGCTGCACCTGCTCCATTAACAACTACTCTTATATCTTCAAACTTCTTATTAGTAAGTTTTAATGCATTTATTAAGCAAGCTGTTGATACTACAGCTGTTCCATGTTGATCATCATGGAATATTGGTATATTACTAATTTCTTTAAGCTTTTTCTCAATTTCAAAACACTCTGGAGCTTTTATATCTTCTAAGTTTATTCCTCCAAAAGTTGGCTCCATAAGCTTTACTGTCTCAACTATTTTATCTACATCTTTTGTATCTAAGCATATTGGAAAAGCATCTACTCCACCAAAAGCCTTAAATAAAACTGCTTTACCTTCCATAACTGGAAGTCCTGCTCCTGCTCCTATATCTCCAAGACCTAATACTGCTGTACCATTTGTTACTACTGCTACCCAGTTTCCTCTTGAAGTGTAGTCATAGATTGTATCAAAGTTTTTGTTGATTTCTAGGCATGGTTCTGCAACACCTGGAGTGTATGCCATAGTTAAGTCTTCTTTGTTTTTTACTGGTACTTTGCAGTGTAGTGCAATCTTACCTTCATTGTCTTTGTGGAATTTTAATGCTCTTTCTCTTAAATCGCTCATTTGTAAACCTCCTAAGTATTATTTAACTAGCATTTGTTTCCCTGATATGCCAGGCTCTGTCATTGCTACAGTATCTAGTATATCATTAAGTTCAGCTTCTTTCAAAAGTCCTTGTTTTAATATAAGTTCTCTTACGGATTCACCAGTTTTTATAGCTGTTTTTGCTACTACTGCTGCTTTTTTATATCCTACATGTGGGCATATAGCAGTGATAATACCTACACTATTCTCTACTAGGTTCTTACATCTTTCTCTATTTGCAGTTATTCCACAAATACAGTTATCAACAAAAGTTTCTACACCATTACCTAATGTCTCTATAGACTCAAATAAATTGTAGAAGATAACCGGTTCAAATGCATTTAATTCTAATTGTCCAGCTTCTGCAGCCATAGTTATTGTCATATCATTTCCTATGATGTTAAATGCTACTTGACTCATTACTTCAGGTATTACAGGATTAATTTTGCCTGGCATTATTGAAGAACCATTTTGTTTTGGAGGAAGATTTATTTCTCCAAAACCTGTTCTTGGTCCTGATGACATAAGTCTTAAATCATTTGAAATCTTTGATAGGTTAACAGCACAAGTTTTAACAGCTGCAGATACTGCTACAAAACCATCTAAATTTTGTGTTGAATCTATTAAATCTTCAGCCTGTCTTAATTCTATCTCTGCAACATTAGATAAATTACATACTATTTTACTTAAATACTGCTTATCTGCATTTATTCCTGTTCCTACTGCAGTACCACCCATATTTACAACTCTTACTTCTTCTTGTACTTTTTCAAGTCTTAATATATCTCTTTTTATTACAGAACTATATGCTTTAAATTCTTGACCTAATCTTATAGGTACTGCATCCTGCATTTGAGTCCTTCCCATTTTTATAATATCATCAAATTCTATAGCTTTTTCTTGTAGAGCATCATATAATCTCTTTAATTGCTTTAATGCTTTTGGGATAAGCTTTAATATAGTCATTTTACCTGCTGTTGGAATAACATCATTAGTTGACTGTCCCATATTTACATGGTCATTAGGGTGTACAATGCTGTAATCTCCCTTTTCGCCATCTAAAATTTCTATAGCTCTATTAGAGATTACTTCATTAGCATTCATATTAGCAGATGTACCTGCTCCTCCTTGAATAGGATCTATGATAAACTCTTCATGTAGTTTGCCACATATTATCTCATTACATGCTTGTACAATTGCTCTTTCTATATTTTTTTCTAATAAACCGATTTCACAATTAGTTATAGCGGATGCTTTTTTTATTTGTGCAAGACTTTTAATAAAATCCTCATGCATCTTAAGTCTTGTTATTTTAAAATTCTCTGCTGCTCTTAATGTTTGTACACCATAGTAGGCTTCCTTTGGAACCTCCTTAGTACCTATTGAATCACTTTCAACTCTAAAATTCATAATTTTCCCCCTATTGAAATAAAAATTTCTTTGCATGTAGTTTTTATTTATAAAATGAATGGAATCATTTATTTTCTTTATTATATTACCAGCATAAAATAAATGCAATAGATTTTGCATAATTTCCTACATTTTTTTATTTCAAGATATATTTTTGCAAGTTTTCTTTTAAGTTTGATTCAATTCAAAAAACAAAAAAATGATAGCAAAGCCCTTTTACCACCATTTTTATCTTTGTAATCTATAAACATTTGAATAATTTTCTATAATCCGTCCCCAAAGTATATATATGTATTAAAATACTCATATTTCAAATTTTGTAATTATTTATTTGTCTTTAAATTAATACCTATATTATAAACTTGTTCCTAAAGAGTTACTTTTCCGCCCAACTACTCCCTATGAAAACCTCTGCCATTAGAGGAACTTGTTTCATATATTTTTCTCCTGCCTTCTCCATAATGCACTTTAGAATATCCGCCGCTCTTTCTGCCTTTTCTTTAGGGACTTCTAAAATTATTTCATCATGAACAGTTCCTATTATTTTTGCTTCTGTTCCTTCTAATTCTATTTTATAAGCATTCCCAAAGCATTTTTAACTATATCTGCAGCTGTTCCTTGTACAGGAGTATTAAGTGCTGCTGCTCCTAAATTTTCTTTCCATAATACTCTTCTTCCACACAAAGTACAGCTTTCTTTAGAACTTCTTTTCTTGACACTTTCATGCCATTTTGCAACACCTTTATAGACTTGAAAAAATTTATTTCTGAAAGTCTCCGCTTGTTTTTCTGTCATTTCTACTCCATAATTAGTTAATGAATAAGCTTGAAGGCCCTTTGCTCCCATGGCATAAGCAAGACCAAAATTAACTGCTTTAGCTGACTGTCTTTCCTCCTTAGTAACTTTATCAAAAGGCTTACTTAAAAGAAGAGATGCAGTCAATCTATGCAAATCTTGATTATTTTTAAAGGCATTTATCATTGTCTCATCCCTTGATATTTCAGCAATTACCCTAAGTTCTATTTGTGAATAATCTGCAATAACCAACTTGCAGCTTTCCATTTAATTTCAAAAAAATAGAAGTAGCTATCAACTACTTCATAAGCTAATATCTTTAAAACAGTGGTTCTTTTGAAACAGGCTTTATATCATCATATATATATCTATGAATTTGTTCTGAAAGGGTACCTATATCTGGTTCAGGTACCAGATACCATATTTTATTTATAATCTCTCCTTTGCAGTAGCCATCAACCGGAAATCTCTGTTGATCTAAATTTGAAATACCAGACATCATAATCTTGCCACCTAGCGTAATAATGTTAGATTTGGATATACTAGTTTCAACATAAGGCAAAATCTCTGCTGCTAAATAGGGGTATCTTGTAATATCTATGTTTTTAAGCTTATTTAAAATTTCACCTAAAACCATTCTTTGTCTGTCAGTACGTTCAAAATCTCCATCTCCAACCTGCCTTATTCTACAGTAGGCAACAGCTTGAATTCCATTTAGTTTTTGAACTCCTGATCTATAAATAGGTGTATATCTTACGTGCTGTAATTCTGCTAATTCTGCTATCCACTTATTAATCTCTCTTACTTCATGTTTTTTTATATTGACATCTATTCCACCTAAACTATCAACAATCTTTGCAAGTCCAGCAAAATCTACTGTTACATAATCTTTAATATCTAGATTAAAATTTTCATTAAGAGTCCTAACCGCCAATTTTGGGCCACCATAAAAGTAAGCTTCTGTAATTTTTGTCTTATCATGATCCTTAACTTCTACATATGTGTCTCTCATTATAGAAGATAACTTTATTTTATTATGTTTATTATCTACAGTGGCTACAATTATGCAATCTGAATGAGGTATATCGACTTTAGAGTTTCTACTGTCTATTCCGAAAAGCGCGATATTCAATATATTATCCTCTTGTTTTACTTCACCTGGTATTGTTTCATTTTCAATTGCTTTGTTTTCACTTAATTTAGGTTTAATACCTAGTTCTGTATCAGTTTTTGGTAATGGAGTTATTGTAACATTATTCAGCTGTTTATTTACATAGTATATAAAGCTTATTCCTGAAATGAATATGATAACTAAGATACAAAGTAGTATTTTTTTAATTATTCCTCTATCTTTCTCATTTCTCCCCATAGTTTTCAGCTCCCAGTACCATTTTTATGCTTTTATTATTTGTATCCTTTAAAAAATTTATTTTAACAATTTAGACCACTTTTTTTGCAACAAAAAACCACCAACAGTCCTTTATGACTAATTGGTGGAATATTACCTAATATGCTTATAAAAATTAAATTTTGATAAAGTTATTCACATCAACAACAAATATAGTTGCTCCTCCCACTTCCACTTCAATTTCATAGGTATAAGGAATATACATACCTGTTGATTCTGCCACTGGATAAGGAGATATTATAGTTTTTTCTCTTTTTTTACAGGTATCCTTTATTATTTCTATAACATTGTCTACTTTTTCTTCTTCAACTCCTACTAAAAGAGTGACGTTTCCTGATCTCAAAAACCCTCCTGTTGATGCAAGCTTTGTAACCCTAAAATCTTTTTCCGTTAATGCATTTACCAGTCCGCTAGAATCTTTATACTGAACAATTGCAATAATTAACTTCATTCAAACCATCTCCTTTAAATTTGAGATTTGGTGATAACAGACTCTAAATTTAACTATAAACGCTTGAAAATATTCTGAATATTGTAATAATTATATATTAATTTATAAAAAATTTCAAGGCTTCCTATTTTCCAACTGAAGCCATATAAACTATAAATTCGTTTTCTCCATCCAAACCTAACAATTTATCTATAAATTCTTGATTATAGATTCCAATAGCACAAGTTCCACACTTTATTGCTTCACAAGCTATATAAAGGTTTTGGCAAACATGACCTATATCTATCAATATCTTTTTATGGGCAGTAATATCAAATTTCCATTCCGCTCTATAAGGTATAGCACTCCAGGCAAAAATTACAGCTCCTTTTGATGCAAAATTAGGAACAAAAGGTTGTCTTGGTGTAGCTAGATCAACTTTATTTTCCATGTCATTAAGTTTATCTATAAATATAAGTTTATGTTCAAAAGGAAGATACCTATAAACACCTTGCTCTAAAGAATCTACTCTATTTATAAATAAATATGTTTCAAATGGATGTGAAGCTCCGCCAGAAGGAACAATTCTTAGCGAGGCCGGCCCATTACCTATAATCTTATGCACTCCTTGAGTAGACCAAAGTAAAAATGAAAGTTCTTCCAAGGTTAAGCTTTCACAGGAATATTTTCTTACACTCCTTCTATCTTTTAAGCAATCAAATACATTATGTTTTGAAATTATATCTTTCTTTATTTCTGGCAATTCTATAACTTTTAAATCTTTATCATATTTCTTCTGAGGTGGTATACCTGGTATGCCTTTTTGTATATCGGTTTTAATATCATCTAAAACCTGAAAATTAGCCTTTAGAAATTCTCTGTTTGTTTTAAATCTTTCATTCATCTTTCTGCACTTCCTTCTTCAAGAATAATATTATAGATAATTTATACAATCATATTTTATAAAACTAGTTAATAAAAAAATGTGATTAATATCACAAAAGTGTTGTGCAAAAATAAAAAAGACAGCATAATGCTACCTATATGTACTTCAAATTTTAATTAATAGAATTAATTCTTTCATTTCTATAAAATCTAATAATTTTACATGTTGGTGGAATACTAAAAAAAAATATATATTTAGGTGATTTTATGAATAATTTACAACAAAATATAGATGAAATTAAAAATTTAGTTGGAAGCAAAAATGAATTAGTAATAAAGGAATTCATCATTGGCAAAAAAAATTGTATTGAAGCTGCTATCATTTATATAAATGGACTATCTGATAAAAACGTAATAGATAGAGACATATTGAAACCTCTAATGCTTTATTTGGAAGATGACTTATCAATTGTGCCAAATATAGAATATTATTTAATTAAAAGATATATTACTGTAAGTAACACAAATGTCGAAACGAATATAAATCAGGTTGCAGATAGTATCAAAAGAGGGAAATCTGCAATACTGATTGAAGACTCTAATAATTTTATTATAATTGATACTACTGGAGGAGCTCATAGAAGCATAACTGACCCTGAAAATGAAACTTCTGTAAAAGGCCCTCGGGATGGTTTTGTAGAAAATTTAGAAATAAACATAAGCATATTAAAAAGAAGAATAAAGGATAAAAATTTAAAAACAGAACAGTTTACTTTAGGAAGAAGATCTCAAACAGATGCAGTACTTATGTATATAGATGATATAGTAGATAAAAATTTACTTAAAAAAATAAGAGATAGAATAGCTTCCATTGATGTAGATAATATTCAAGCTAACTCTATTATTGAACAATACACCGAGAAACATTCTTTTAGCATTTTTCCTCAAACTTTTTCTACTGAAAGACCAGATAGAGTGCAGGCAAAGTTAATGGAGGGAAAAATAGCTCTAGTATTGGAAGGAACTCCTTTTGTCGTAATTTTTCCTGCACAATTTGTTGAATTTTTTGAAACAGTAGAGGATTATTACCTAAGAACTGTAGTGGCCTCCACTACTAGAATATTAAGATACTTCGCCGCTTTTATAACTATAGTTCTTCCAGCTGTTTACGTTACAATAATAAAATTTAATCCTGAGTTAATACCTTCAACCTTTATAAAATCTATTATTTCATCGCGAAAAGGCATAGTTTTAACTCCTTTTATGTCTATATTATCTATGAATTTAATGGTGGAATTTTTAAGAGAAGGTGGACTTAGACTTCCTGGAAAAGTAGGTCAGACTCTAAGTGTAGTAGGCGGTATTATTATAGGAGACGCTGCACTTAAAGCTAAAGTTGTAAGTTCCCTTACTCTACTTGTAGTAGGAATTACAACTACATCTACTTTCTTAATACCTAGTTATGAAATGTCACTTTCAATAAGGCTTATAAGTCTTCCTGTGCTATTAATGGCAGATTTGTTAGGAGGGGTTGGATTATCTATATCATTGTTTTTTATGTTAGCTTATCTTTGTTCCTTAGATAGCTATGGAGTGCCTTACTTTTCTTTTAAAAAGAGTAATATAATGAGTAATATTTTAAGAACTTCTATTTGGATGCTAAATAAAAATTCTGAAATCACTCCTAATAATAATCTTGTAAAACAAAGTAATTTAAAATGGAGATTTAGGAGGAAAAATAATGGATAAAGATACTGATAGTCTGTTAACTTCATCTCAATTTACACTTACATTGGTAGGAAGCATGATTGGAATTGGAATATTATCTTTACCTATTGATGTGACAAAAGCCGCAAAACAAGATGGATGGATAGCAACTATATTAGGTGCCATATACCCTCTGTATATAATTTTTATGGCAAACTATATGTGTAAAAAGTTTCCTAAACAAAACATATTAACATTAAGTAAAAAATGTTTCGGGAAATTTTTAGGCACTACTTTAAACTTTATATTTATGACTTTTTTTCTTATGCTAGCAACAGAAGTAGTCTCTGGAATAGGTAATGTGCTTAGAATATATATGATGAGATTTTTATCCAATTATCAGATTTTGTTAATAATTTTTTTAGTACCAGCTTTTATTGCTTACAAAGGGGTCAAAACAATTGGAAGGATTAACGAAATAGTTTTTTATTTAACTTGCATATTATTTTTTATTCCACTAGCTGCATTAAAAGACGGAAGCTTGTTAAATGTAAGTCCTGTGTTCGGTTCCGGATTAATAAATATAACAAAGGGCATCAAAGAAACAGCCTCTTCCTATTCTGGTATAGAAATTGTATTTTTAATATACCCATATTTGCAGGATAGTACACTACTAAAAAAAGCTTGTATAAAAAGTATAATTATTACAATGATCATTTATACATGGTTTGTCTTCATATCTATATACTATCTCGGTATAGATATTATCCCAAAATTTTTATGGCCTATAGTTACAGTAAGTGAATCTATAAGGATACCCATAATAAATAATTTTAGATATATATTTATAATTATGTGGTCTATTATAATGTTTAAAACTATAAGCAATTATTATTATGCCTTTACATACAGTCTAAGTGAAATAACAAAGGCAGCCACCAGAAAGACTTTTGTTTTATTAATGTATCCATTTGCTTTTTACATTTCCACTAAGTATGGGCCTCCAACAACAAGAAATGCTTCTTTAAGCAAAATTATACCTATATATACAATATTTAATCTGTTATATCTTACTATAATATCACTAATATTAACCATAAAAAAAGGTGATGAAAATGAAAAGCAATTCAAAGGGTAAACTTATTATATATTTAACTATACTAATAATTTTTATATATTCCATCATAGGTCCTAAAGGAGAATTAGTGGAAAATCTAGAAATTCCTATAGGCATAGGATATGACTTGGAAGGAAAAACTGAAAAAGAAGTATCTTATGGTGTTCCTATTTCTATATATATTTTTGAAGAACCTGGAATAAGCAGTATTGTATTGAATGGCACAGGTACATCTATAGGAGAAACTAGAGAAACGCGCCAAATAAAATCTAGTAAAAGATTTCTATTAGGACTTGAAAGAATTCTTATACTAAGTGAAAGGGCATCTGCATATGGCATAAGACCTGTCTTAGATATATTAGTAAATAATCCAGAAATTAATGATAGAGCGCCTGTAGCAGTATGTAAAGGAAAAGCAGAGGATATTTTAAAGCATCCAGTTAAAGGGTTTGCAAATTCTGCAGAATATCTCGAAGGATTGATAGATAGTTCAAGCCAATTTAATTTTTTCCCTAAAAGACAGTTTACCCTGCTGGATATGATTGTAAGAGTGGATGCAGAAGGTAGAAATGTTGTACTGCCTTATATAGAAATAAAGGGCGAACATATAGAATTAACAGGTCTTGCTCTTTTTAATGGAGATAAAATGATAGCAAAAACAAATCTTGAAGAAGCTAGAATTATAAACTTATTAAAATTCGATAATGTAATGGGAACATTCACTATACAAGAAAACTCTAAAGAATATATAAATTACTACCCTAAATCTAAAAGAAAGGTTAAATGTTCTAAAGAAGGAGAAAAATTTAAATTTACAATAGATTTAAATCTAAATGGTTCAATTGCATCTAATACATTATATAAAAACCTTAATTCAGATCCAAAGGTTTTAAAGAAATTTACTACTGATATGGAAAATTCAGTAAAAGAGATGTGTGAAAACTTTGTTAACAATAAAATTAAAGGCCAGTATAAAACCGATGTCTTAGGCTTAGGTAGAGTAGCTGCTGCTAAGTACGGAAGAGGAAAAGGTGTAGATTGGAACAAAGTAATAAGTGAATCTATCATAGAAGTAAATGTTAAGGTTAAAGTTGATACTGAAGGAAGAGGAAGTTATCAAAAAAATAAAAGTAAATAACAGGTGTATGAGATTTAAATCTTATACACCTAAAAAATTATAATTTTATAAAAATACTTAGATTTTTACATACCTTTCAACATCTACTATAAATATAGTTGCTCCACCTACTTCAACTTTAGAATCACTAAGATAAGGCATATATATACCTGTAGCTTCTGTGGTAGAATATGATACCAATGTTTCTTCTCTTGTCTTACAGGTATTTCCTATTATTGCAATTACCTTATCAACGCATTCTTCATTTGCACCTATCATAAGCGTAGTATTCCCGGACCTTAAAAAGCCTCCACTAGATGCCAGCTTTGTCATTTTAAAATTTTCTTTAATTAGTGCTTTCATCAGTTTGTTGGCATCCCTGTCCTGAACAATGGCTATGATTAGTTTCATATAACTCCCTCCTCTTTATAAGGCTTTAACTACGAAACTTAAGTCATGCCTGTTTACTATAATTACAAAATTCATCTTACAGTATTATTTTCTCAAAATTTTATAAATATTAAAATAATTACTCCTGCTTTATACTATGTTCGATACTAGTTATAATTTACTATAAAATTATAGTTCAGTACTTTTATTTTTTATGTGGATTTTGTGACTTATATCACAGCCTTCATTTTAGATTAAAATTACAATTAATTACGAGGTGATAATAATGGAGAAAAAAAGTGTTGATTTTAAAAAATTATATTATGGATTTCCTGTTATATTAATAAGCTATTATGATGAAAATGGTGTTCCTAACATCACAACTCTATCATCTTCTTTTACATTGACAAATATGATATGCCTTGGAATTGGAAATAACAGCTATGCGCTAAATCAAATAAAAAGAGTAAAAGATTTTGTTGTTAATATCCCTGATAGAAATCTTATGAAGGAAATGGATATTTGCGGATACTTATCCGGTAATAAAAGCAAAAAATTTAAATTGACTGGTTTAACACCAGTTCAATCAAGCATAATTAAAGCACCTATGATCAAGGAATGTCCTATTTCTATAGAGTGCAGCTTAACTAATGTTACTGAATTAGAAGATTTTAAAGGTATTACTACTATATTTGCAGCTATAAAAGGCAGATGTATTTCTACAGATTTGTTAGATGATGAAGAGCATTTAATATACTCATTACTTGACCCGGTTTTATACGTAGGCGATGCCGCAAATAAGGCATATAGATATACCGAAAAATACAAATCAGATAACTCTGGATCTTTTATTTAAAAAAATAGATGTGACACTTTGATTTTAGTGTTACATCTATTTTTATACTAAACTCATTCCTAGTTCAATAGCTTTTAAATTTAAATTAACAAATTTTTCTTTTACATTGTCTCTTATAATTTTGTCCTAATTTATTTGTTCAAGCTCCATTGCCTTAATAATAGTACCTAATAATATAGCATTCATAACCTTTGAATTCCCAATCTTCTTAATTCCCAGACTGCTAGTTGCAAGCTTAAGCTATCGAAATAATTGTACTAGTTGGGTTCATGGCTTGTATAGCCGCATTATTCCAAACATTGCCTGTATTTTTTACAGAAGTCTTTGTAATATTAACTATATTTAGCTTATTACTAATTTACATCATATACGAAAAGCTATTATATATTATTACTTTGTAATTACATATTAAGGTCCAAATATTGGAAGGATTCTATGGAAAAAGAAACACTTTCACAGTATTATATTTTTTTAATATTAATACCGGTATTATGTGGAACTATAGCAAGATATCTTACTCTTATTATTGACTACAGACAATATCCTAGCTATCCCAATGGATATCTCAAAAGCTTTGAAAGCAAAAGTGCTTCAACTCACTTGTGGAGATTATATGGTTATTAGCAAAAATAATTAACGTATTTAAGAAGGTGAAGTAATGGATTTAAAAAGAAAGGCAATTAGAGTTGGAATTGCTGCTTCTTTATGTATGCTAGTATCAGACTTATTAAAGCTTAAATTTCCTTTTTTTGTTTTGCTCCCTGCTGTTATGCCGATATCAACTTTCTTTGGAGAGACAATTAAATTTGGAGTAAATAGAATTATTGGTAGTTCCATTGGTGCTCTTATTGGTATTATACTTGTAACTATTCAAGAACAGAATGTACTCCTAATTGGTCTAGGAGTCATATTAATTATTTATGTATGTAACTATCTCAAGTGGGATAGCACTACATCTATTGCCTGCTTAGTATTTGCATCCATTATGGTTGGAATAAAAGGATCCTCAGCTATAGTATATAGTGCTCATAGACTTCTTGACACATTTATAGGTATAGGCATCACCACACTTGTAAACCACTATATTTTCAATCCAGATATAAAGCAGTTACTCAAGAATCAAGCGAAAAATATGAAAGAGCATTTATTAAATATAGCCAATACCAAAGATTTTTTTGAAAACAAAGCCGAGTTGTCCAACATGGAGTTGGAATTAAATGATATGAAAAAAAAATTGAAAATATATACTGAAGAATTTAAGCTTACCCCAAAGTTTTCTCTTTCAAAAAGTAAGCTAGAGAATATGATATATGTCATTACTATTATCTTTGAACAAGTAAAAATAATTAATTATATTAATACCAATAAAGATAAAAATGTTAATGATGATAGTAAACTTGATATAAATAATACTGATATAGTTATTAATTCCCATAAAAATATATTTTTTAATGAAATGAATAACTTAAATAAAATCATGGGTGAATTGAGCTAGTTCCCCAAATTCCATATGGTAATAAAGCTTAGTTAAATTTTAATAGGATAAACCTAGTTTTTAACTAAGCTTTTTAATTTATTATATTAATCTTTCTAAACTGTTAAACTTATTTAGATGTCATAACTGATTTGATCGCATCCTTTATCTCCTCATAACCAGTACATCTACAAATATTGGATTGCAGCCACTGCTCTATCACATGGTCGTTTGCATCAGGGTGTATATTAGCTAAAGCATGACAAGCCATCAAAAATCCAGATGTACAGTATCCACATTGAAAGCCCCAATTATCTACAAAGGCCTTTTGTATTGGTGCATTTTCTAAACCTTCAACAGTAACTATTTTCTTGCCTATTGCCTCAACTGTCAGCATTAAACAAGATTTTATAGGCCATCCATCTATAAGAATGGTGCATGAACCACAGTCTCCATTTTCACAACCTGGTTTAGCCCCTGTAAGCCCTAGCTCATTACGAAGAGTATTTAATAGAATGTCTGAGGGCTTTGCAGCAACTTCTTTATCTTCTCCATTAACATTTAAGGTTATTATTGATTTACCAGAGATCTTTAGCATTTAATCATCCCTCCAGCTTCTCTAAGACTTCTGTAAGCATTTTTTGCAGCATAAACTTTCTAAAGTCAGCTGATCCGGCTAAATCACTTAATATTGAATCTGGTATGTTATCTATTATATTATTAATACGCATATTATTTTGTAAGCTATTATCATTTAAATAATCTTCAATTAAAGAAGATCTAAATGGGTAATCACAAACCCCGCTAAAGGCAATGTTTATTCTATTATTATCTTTAAGTGCAGTAAGAGTAATTAACGGATAATCTATCTTATCACTCTTAGTTCTTTTTACATGCAAATATGGTAGAGAAAGAAATCGGCTATCTATTAATACACTTACTATAAATTCTTCATCAATAAGCTGTATTCTTTTATCAAATACATCACTTAGTAAGACTTGCTTTCTGCCACTTGAATTTGCTATAACCACTTCACTATTTGATATTAAAAGAGGCAGTACAGCTTCTCTATATATAATTGTTCCTGCCATATTTCCTCCAAGTGTGATTTTATCTTGTATAGTGTGGTCTGCAATTCTTTGCACTGTTAAACCAAGTAAAGGAAATAAATTCGATTCAGCAATTTGTGTAAGTGTCACAGCAGAACCAATAATAAGTTTATTATCTCTTAATTCTAGAAGATTGCATTCAGGTATTGCTTTTATGTCAATTACCGCTTCAGTATATACATTATACGCTCTTGCCATACTTATAATCTCAGTTCCACCGCCGTAATACAAAGGTTTCTTTCCTTTGCTATTTAATTCAATATATAATTGAAGAGCTTCCTCAAGAGTTTCAGGTTTATAATATTCAAAATCAAAGGGTATCATATTTTCCTCCAGTCTTAGCCTTCCAAATTGCTTCAGGCGTGATAGGCAGTTTATCAAATTCATAATCAGCTGCATGTGACATAGCATTTGCAAATGCAGCTGGAATTGCTATTATGCCATGTTCAGCAAATCCACGTGCTCCAAAGGGTGCATCAATTTGAGGTGTTTCAATAAAATCAACTACATATTCTGGATTTTCACCAAACCTCATAGGTTTATACGTTCGCAGTGTAGTAGTTTGTAGTGTAGCATCCTCATCATATTCGAAAGCCTCCCTAGTAGCTATCCCAAACCCCATATTTACTCCTCCCATTATCAGTCCTCTGGAGGTTTTGGGATTGATTACTTTACCTGCATCTAAAACAGTAATTGCTTTTAAAAGTCTATATGTGAACTTGGTAGGATCATACTCAATTTCAACTGCTTGAGCACCTACCGTCCATGCTGGTCCAGGTTTGCCTTTTCCCGTTTCTTCGTCTATATCGGTAATGTGGCTCATTATAAAGCTTCCACGCCCAAGTATCTGTCCGTCAACTGCAAGGCCATTCGAATGTTTATAACCTCGGGCTAAATCTTTGAATGAAACATATATTTCTGGATCTTGCCTCAAATACACTTTTTCTTCTGCAACCTCTAAATCTTCTGGTGGAGATTTCATAACAATAGCAGCTAAGCTTTTCAGCTGCCTTATAAGATCCTCAGCAGCTCTAAGAACTGACCTGCCTGCCATAAATGTTGTCATGCTTGCAACGGTTTTCCAATGTTCTGGTGAAACTTGA
This sequence comes from Clostridium nitrophenolicum, assembly GCF_055391695.1. Lineage (NCBI taxonomy): Bacteria > Bacillati > Bacillota > Clostridia > Eubacteriales > Clostridiaceae > Clostridium > Clostridium nitrophenolicum. Next base: position 957,105 of record NZ_AP042469.1, on the reverse strand, counting down.
GTATCCACTCCCATAAATACATGAATTCTACCTACATCCATTTTTAGTTTCTCAGCAAGTATTTGAGCTAAAGTAGTCTTTGTTGCTGGTCCAATTTCAACTGCACCGTTATTTATATTTATACTTCCATCTGTATTAAAAGTGAGAAAGGTTCCTGAAACAGCATCTGTAGGTGAATCAGATGTTTTCCAAAAACATCCTATTCCTTTTGCCTTTATCATACCTTCTTCTGTCTTTATCACCTGACCTTCATCCCATTTGGCTAATTCCTTTAATTTTGTCAAACATTCTTCTAATTTGCCTACATTACTTAAAGTTGTTTTTACTTGTGTAGGTGAGTATTGACCAGGTCTTATAGTATTCTTAACCCTTAATTCTAAGGGATCAATGCCAAGCTTTGCCGCCAACTTATCCATCATTCTCTCCATACAGAAGGTATACTCTGTATGGCCGAATCCACGGTAAGAAGTAACATATGTATGATTAGTATAAACACTTATTGAATCACACCATATATTTTCAATATTATAGGGCCCCGAACAATCTACCGCTATAGCCTTAGCCATACGTGGCCCAGTATCTGCATAAGCCCCATTATCAACCATGTATCTAGCTTCAAGAACTTTAATAATTCCATCCTTTGTTGCACCTATTTTTAAATTTGCCTCAACTCCAATTCTAGACGGCGAGGTTTTAATATCCTCTTCTCTTGAGTTGGCTATCCTAACCGGTCTACCATTAACAGCCTTGGAAGCAAGATATGCGATAAATTCCAGCTGAACAGCTGCCTTGCCGCCAAATCCTCCACCTACAAATGGTACTTTAACAATTATATTTCCTTCTGGTATATTATAAATCTTACTTAGACGCCTCTTAACAGAAAAGGGAGCTTGTGAAGAAGTATAAATTATTATCCTTCCGTCAGGCATAATTTGGGCTCTCGCATTTCGAGTTTCCATTGCAATATGGTCTGACTGTGGAAGTGAAAAGCTTCCCGATACTATAACTTCACTTTCTGCCCAGCCCTTTACCGCATCACCTTTTCTTATTTGAATTCGATCTGAAATATTAGTGTTTACCTCGGGATACACATCCTCCACTGTATATTTGTACTGACCTAGATCTTCATGTATAAGAGTGGCACCTGGCTTCAAAGCATCACTTATTGAGTTAACAACAGGCAAAGGCTCATATTCTACATTTATTAGCTTTAAGGCCTTCATTGCTTCCTGCTCACTATTTGCAACAACCACTGCAACAGGTTCACCATTATAACGTACTTTATCTCTTGCTATCGGAGGTCTATCCTCTATTACTGATCCAGAGAGTACAGGAAAATAATCTCCAGTTATTACTGCCTGAACACCTGGTGATTTGTCAGCTTGAGATATATCAATTAATTTAATCTTTGCATGTGCAAAGGGGCTTGTGAGCATTTTGGCATGTAAAGTACCAGGAAGGATTATGTCATCAGTATATTTTGCTGCTCCCGTAACTTTATCAAAAGCTTCTTTTCTTGGTACGCTTACTCCAACTCCAATTACATTGCTCAACTATTTTTACCTCCTTCTAAAAAATATATCTTAATAAGTTAATCTACATAATTTAAAATGTAAATTTATTTTTTCCTAATCTTTGTAAGTTATTCAATTCTATATCTTACTACATTTAACATGCAAACTTACATTCATGCAAACTTACATTATTGTGACGAAACATCACATAATATTAGTAAATTGTGACATAACAGAACATTAAAGCATCATTTTTTATACTGAAATTGGTATATCTGTAGTAAACTTTTTATACTAAATCTAAATAAAGAAAACAGGTACAAGAATTATTTAATTCTTGTACCTGCTTTTTAAGCTGTATTAGACTTATTTATAACATCAACTTATTCAATTAAATATAGATAAAAAACTTTGATGCTTGACTTATCCATAGGTTGCTTATCTATATTAAATATTTCTAGCAACTTCATATGCATTCCATATTGCATACATTATATTTGAAACTTGATTTGCGTCACCTAATAAATGAACATTTGGTATTTCAAATTTTATTTCATCATATAAAGATTTTTCTGAAGTATATCCAATTGCTATGATTGCAGAATCAGCAGCAATAACTTCTTCTTTGTCACCAGATTTTAGAATAAAGCCACCTTCAGATGCACTAGCAACAGAAGTATTTACTTTAAGATCTATCTTCTTGAATTTAACTAAATCTTTAAGCATATCTTCATTAGCGTGACAAAGTGGTCCACCAACTTTTAAGATGTCTTCTTGTAGTTCAACAATAGTAACTTTTTTACCTTGATTAACAAGCCATAAAGCAGTTTCACAACCAACTAATCCACCGCCAATTATAATAGTTGAACTTCCTGCATCTTTTTTACCAAGAAGAACTTCTTCTGCTGTATATACCCTATCAGCGCCTGGAATAGTTAATTTTCTTGGTTTTGAACCTGTTGCAACTATAACTTCATCTGCATTAAAATTTTTAACCATTTCTTTTGTAACTTCTGTATTGTAGTGAACATCTACATTTAAGTCTTTAAGCTCGTTAGTATACCAATTTGCAAGTGCTATATCATCCTCTTTAAAGTCAGGAGCTCCACCAGGAATAACATTTCCTCCAAGTCTCTCTCCCTTTTCAAATAAAGTAACTTTGTGCCCTCTTATTGCAGCTACTCTTGCAGCTTCTAGTCCTGCTACACCACCGCCAATTATCATTACATTTTTAACTTTTCTAGCAGGATCTAATCCATATTCTGCTTCTCTTCCACAAGCAGGATTTACTGCGCAGGAGATATTAGCATAATTTTGCAATCTACCCATACAGCCTTCTTGACATGAGAGACATGGACGTACTTTGTCATATTTATCCATCATTATCTTGTTAGGTATTTCCGAATCTGCAAGTAATGGTCTTCCTAGCGCAATCATGTCTGTTTTTCCTTGTGCTATAGCTTCACTTGCAAGGTCTGGGTCTTCCATTCTTCCTGCTGTAATTACTGGTACTTTAAGCACCTTTTTTAATATTTCATTGTAAGGAAGATATAATCCTTTTTCTTGATACATAGGTGGGTGACTCCAATACCATGAATCATAAGAACCTACATCACCATTGAAAGCATCATAACCGGCTTCTTCTAGGATTTTTGCAGCTTCAATACCTTCCTCAATATCTCTACCTTTTTCAACAAACTCTTCTCCTGGAAGTCCACCTTCTTTCCAATCCTTAATAAAGCTTTTAATACTATAACGAAGTGAAACAGGAAAATCTTGTCCACAAGTTTCTTTAATAGCTTGTACTATTTCTGTAGCAAATCTTAATCTATTTCTTAAACTTCCACCATATTCATCTGTTCTATTATTAAAGAACGAAATCGCAAATTGGTCTAAAAGATATCCTTCATGTACAGCGTGTATTTCAATTCCGTCAAAGCCTGCTTTTTTTGCTATAAGTGCTGATTCTGCAAATTTTTTGACATAAGTTTTTATTTCTTCAACAGTTAACTCTCTACAAGTCACATCTTGGAGCCATCTATGTGGTATAGGGGACGGTGCTACAGCTGTTCTTCCTACTATTGAAGGTATGCTAACTCGTCCAAATCCACCTGAAAGTTGAAGAAATATTTTTGCTCCATAAGCATGTATTCTTTCTGTCATCTTTTTTCCTGTATTAATAAAGTTTAATGGATTAAGTGTTGGACATGGCATTGATGGTAAATTACATTTTTCAATATCATTTTCTACCATAGTAACACCGGTCATAATAAGTCCAGTACCACCTTTTGCTCTTTCTACATAATACTCTACTCCACGCTCATTGAAGGTTCCATCTGCATCACAAAGGCCACCTGGTCCCATTGGCGCCATAACAAATCGATTTTTAATTTCTAATTTCCCAATCTTTATTGGTTCAAAGAGATTTTGATATTTTGTTTTCATATAAAACCCTCCGTAAATTTATTATAGATTATTTTTATTTGTAGACTTATAAATGAATTTATTCATTGAATTAATTCACCGAATAAATTCATTATATAGTTTTGTTATTTTATTGTCAATATAAACTTTAAGAATTTTCAAAATAATAGTATATAATTGACAATAGATTTTTTTATATATAAGCTAAGATTAGTACATATTCGAATAGGAGAATGAGTGGAATGGAAGAAAAGTTAACTAATAGACAAATCCAAGCAATAAATACAAAAAATAAGATATATAATGCTGCAGTTGAATTGTTGGAGAACAACGGCTATCAAAATATTAGAATAGAGGATATCTGTAAGCAAGCTGGGGTTTCTGTAGGCTCATTTTATACTCACTTTAACTCAAAGAATGATATTTTAGTTGAGATATTTAAAAAAGCTGATGACTACTTTAGAGAAGAAGTTTCAAAGTCTTTAGGAGACAAATCTACATTTGATAAAATTATAGATTACTTTGACTTTTATGCGAAATATGATGAATCTTTAGGTATTGATATGGCAAAACAACTGTATACTTTTGATAATAAAATGTTTATCACTGAGGGCAGATATATGCAAGGTCTCTTAAATGAAATAATAATAGATGCCCAGAAAAATGGATATCTCAATCTAGATATACCTGCTACAGAAATTACCAAACAATTATTTGTAGTAGCAAGAGGTGTTGTATATGATTGGTGTCTTCATGATGGTGAATATAATGTCAGAGAAACTATGAAAAATTTTATTAAACGCATGTTAAGTACATACCAAAGCAAATAACCTTAATTATAATCATCAAATGGTCCCTAACTGCTATACAGTCAGGGACTTTGTTATTCTTTATTAGTAGGCTTATCACTTTTCTTGTAATTTCCATCACTATCTTTGTTTCCCCAATAAGCATCGTTATAATTAATCATCACATAACCTGAAAGTAAGATGAAAAGAATTCCTCCTATTATCATAACAGCAGGTGAATTAATAATAGTCTTTAAAAATTCCATATCATATCCCCCTTTTCTTAATATTTAAATAGAAGTCTTTACCACATTTCAAATAATTTATAACCTACCCCAAAATTGTTAATATGTTAATGTATATTTTTGATAAATAATTATTACTCTTATAAGTTATGTAATAAGTAGTAATTAACTTCACTTTATGTAATATTATATTACTTATATATAAAAAACTCAAATTAATTATTTGACATAAAAAGGCATAATTTATAGCATAGCATATGTTATTTTTATTTTACATATTTATATCTTAATGTTGCGAATTATAACTTTCAAAATCACCATATTTTGCTCTTTGACATTATATGGAAATTGTAATTTAAAACTCTAAATAACTTAAATATTAATAGTGCTTTATAAACAACCAAAACCCTATGCTTAAAACATAGGGTTCATAATTGATCATTAATTCTATTTGTTATCCTCTTCACTTTTAGCTTTATCGTTATTCTCAGGATTCTTCTTACTAAACTTGCTTAAATCAATCTTAGATATTATTTCTGGAACCATTTCTACAAGATTTCCTAGATTGTTCTTACCCTTTACAGGAAGCATTGTAACTTCATCTTTTTTAATTACAAGTATTGCATTAGGAATAACTCTAGCTCCTAATCCAAGACCTGAACCTGTACCATTAGTTCCTTTTTCATCAGTACCACCGCCTGAACCAGTACCACATCCAAACATTACAGATATAATAGGTACTAAAGTTGTTTCTCCAATTACAATAGGCTCTCCAACTACAGTTTCAGTTTTTAAGAATTTCTCTAGTTTGTTAAATAGCACCTCTAAATTTTCTGGAATAGATGATCCTGCTTGCATAATTAATTCCTCCCTATATTTATTTCAATTATTTAATATTACTTATTTTTAATTTTGTCTTCATTAATTAATACACATAAAATATTAATTAAGTTTCAACAGTTTTTGATTTTTTAAACAAAGTTTTTCTAACTTCTTTTTTTAGTATAAATTTAAGAGTTCTATAGATTAGAGAAAATAAAATTATTTTTCCCCTTATATTAGTCTTTATATCTATAAATTCATCATCAAAAATCGGTTGGAGCTTTATATCACTAGAAGGTATTATCTGTTCAAGTATTGGAATAAAGCCACTTAAAAGGCCCGTAATAGAAGGATCATAAAATCCATATACTCCTTTTATTTCTATACCTTTAGGTTTTATTATTTTCAATATATCTTTAAAATAAGAAATTGCATAACTCAAGAAATTTTGTTTAAAAAACTTCTTATTATCCTTATTTGATTTTTTATTATGCTTTTTTTCTTTTTTGCTGTGATTAGATTTTTTAGTAGGATCTATAGAAAAAATACGTTTGTTTCTAATAAAAAAGTTTATTTTTAATCCAGATTCTTCTTTTAAAAAGTTAGCTTTTAGCAAATGAAACATCCACAATACTTTTGCTTCAAAACTTATACTCTCTTTAATTTGGGAATTTAAACTGTATTCAAAAGGAATAAATATCAAAGCTATTAATAAGCTCAATAAAATACATATTAATATAGTTAATATTTTTAATACTATAGTCATTATAACCATTTAAATTACATCCTTTCAAAAATATCTATATAATTAAATACTTATCCTGCATTAAATAAATTGAAAAGACTTATTTTAGCTACTTTCTTCTTAACATATTTTTTTACAGGCTTTTTCATATAATCTATAGATTTATTGACACTCTTATAAATAAATTTGTTGAAGGGATTTAATTTATAGAGATTTTGAGAATCTTTTATAGTTTTATTAATTTCTTTATAGGAATTATAGAGATTTTCAACTTTAGATTTAAAATCTTCTTGATCAGTTTGCGCTAAGCAATTTTCAACTACTAATTTTGAAATCATACTTAATCTTTCAGGTAGAATTAAATCCTCTTGAATGTTATTTAAATTTTCATCTATGAGATAAATAACATCTAAGTCTTTCTTGCAGGAATCACAATACTTTAGATGTTCCTCTACAAAAATCTTTTCCAAAGGATCTATGGTTTTATCTGCATAAGCATAAAGTAAATTCTTATCAAGTTTACAGTCCATATTATACCTCCCACGTGTCTTCCAATTGCTTTTTCAGTATGGCTTTTGCTCTATAAAGTTCTGTTTTAACAGTACCAAGAGGCTTAGATAATAATTCAGAAATTTCGTTGTAACTTAAGTCTTCATAATATCTTAACATTATAATTAATCTATAATTTTCTGGTAAAGCTTTAATATTTTCTATTATAATTTTTCTAACATCTATCTTCTCAATTTCACTTTCAACATTGAAGTCAGAAGCAATAGTATCTTCTACGTTTCTATCTTCATTGTATTCTTCGTTTAGAGATATAACATTATTTTTTATAGTTCTTCTAAAATTCAAGCAAATATTTACTGATAATTTTCTCACCCATGGATGAAATGGCATATCTTCATTAAACTTATCTATATTATTAAATATTTTTATATAAATTTCTTGAATTAAGTCCAAAGCATCCTGCTGATTTTGCGAATAAGTATAGCAAATCCTATATAAATAATTTTCATATCTCTTAAACAATTCAGTAAGAGCAGTTTTCTCATGCCTTTTGCATCTTACTATTAAATTTCTATCTACATTTATCATATACCGCCCCACCAATTATAATTAAAAATCATATTATCCCTATATACTATTTATAAGATAGTACATATAAATATATACACCTACATCCACACTAAAGTTTCTAAAAAAAGTATTTTTTTTAAACTTTTTTAATTTACAATCTAAAAACATAATACTAGAAATTTTCGAACTATTCTATTTATAAATTGGTGGTACAAATCTAAATGCTATAAAGCTAAAAAACCGAAAGTTTATATTCAATAAATCAATTAGACAATATAGATAAACAAACTCAAAGCTAGACTTATTTATAGTAATTTTTAGCGTAAACTAAGGACTTAATCATATCCTTTTGTTCATTAAAATGATGATAAACCATTTTGATTGACTCAAAAAGTTCATCAATAGAAAAATATGCACTTGCACTAAACATGCAATTTTTTAATTTATTCCAGATATTCTCCTGAGGATTTAGCTTAGGAGAATATCTAGGAGTATTTATTAAAAACAACTCACCTCTATGAGTTTCGGCGAAAGCCTGCATAGCCTTACTAACATGAAATCCCGCATTATCTAATAGAACATATACTTTTTTACCTACATTGATATCAAGTAGTCGCTTAAGAAACAATTTCACTTCTTCAGAGGTAATTACTTGTTTTGCCGAATAGGCATCTATGACAGTATCAAAGTTTTTAGTAATTTCAGTAGCACCTATTAGGTTAAGTCCTTCATGGCAATTGTTGCTCTCTAAAACAGGGGATATTCCTACGAGACTCCACGTTCTACGAATATCAGACTCCGTCCTAAGACCAGTTTCATCCATGGCATAAAATACACACTCAGAAGAGTTTTCTACAGAAATTAGAAGGGTTTTCATTTTTTAAAAAGGTTTTTTGTTCAACCTTATCAGCCTTAGTCGGCTTGCGCTGCGCTCTTTTATAGCTAAGATTATTTCGTTTTAACAATATTCTTATATATTCCTTAGAGTACTTTTCGCCATAGTTTTGATAAATGTACTCTACAAGAAGAGGACAGGTCCATACGTTACCTATAAATCCAAAATCATTAGGCCGTGTGTGTAATACAGTATTTATTAGATCATCCAACATCTCAGCACTAAAAGTTCCCTCTGAACCTCCACGATGATTTTCTAATGCCTTTAAGCCCCTAGAATTCCATCTTTTTATATAGTCTATAACTGTTTGTTTAGACTTTAATAAGAATCGGCCAATTTTTATGGTACTAAAACCCTCGTAGCGCATAATCACAGCAGTTAATACATTTCTAGCAAATTCATCTTCATGTGAATTTCTTATTTTCTTAAGTTCTTCTGTTGTGAATCCATATAATGATTCAATTTCCATACCTCTTCTACCCATAGTAACCTCTCCTAACTAAGTTTTACTTAACTTTAGTCTGTGCAGAAATCACTATAATATTTTGAATAAGTCAATCATGGAGTTGGTTTATCTATATAGAGAAACAAACTAGAAAATTGACTTATACCAGCGTATAAGTCAATTTTCGGCTTGATAACTCTATAAATAAAAAGCAAGTAATTTTACTCTTGTAAAAATCACTTGCTTTTTATTTATTATTTACCTATTATTTGATTTAAGAATTTTTTTGTTCTTTCTTCTTTAGGACTTGTAAAAATATCTTGTGGAGTACCTTCTTCAATGATATCTCCTTTGTCCATAAATATAACTCTATCTGCTACCTCTCTTGCAAAAGCCATTTCGTGAGTGACTATAATCATAGTCATATGCTTTTTAGCCAAATCTCTTATGACATTTAGAACTTCTCCCACTAGTTCTGGATCTAATGCAGAAGTTGGCTCATCAAATAGTATAACTTCTGGATTTACAGCCATAGCTCTAGCAATTCCTATTCTCTGTTGTTGTCCTCCTGATAATGTAGATGGATAATTACTCCTCTTATCATGTAAACCAACTATCTTTAATAATTCTTCTGCCTTTTCTATTGCTTCATTTTTATTTATTTTCTTATTTATAATTAAAGGTTCTGCTATATTTTCAAGTGCTGTTTTATTTTTAAATAAATTATAACTTTGAAAAACCATAGCAGTTGATTTCCTTAAGTTCTTTATATCTTCTTTTTTAGCTGCTGAAGCATTGACGGAGACTTCTCCAATTTGAATAATTCCCTCATCAGGTGTCTCTAAATAATTTATACACCTCAAAAATGTTGATTTACCCGATCCGGAAGGTCCTATAATTACTACGACCTCTCCTTTTTCTACACTCAAATTTATACCCTTTAATACCTCTAAATTATTAAAGCTCTTTTTTACATTCTTTATATCTATCACTTTATCACTTCCTATTAGTATGCATGATTCATTTTATTTTCTAATATCCTCTGAATATAATTAAAGAATATTACGATACCCCAATAAATTAATGCCACCGCTAAATAATTTTCAAAAAACTTATATGTGGCTGCTGCAGACATCTGAGCTTGTGCTAAAATTTCTGCCACTCCAAGGGTAAATGCTAAAGAGGAACTCTTTAACAAATCTACAAAAGTATTTCCTAGGGAAGGTATAGCTACCCTAGCTGCCTGTGGAAGTACTACTCTTTTCATTCCCTGCCAATGAGACATTCCTATTGACAAAGCGGCTTCCATTTGCCCTTTATCTACAGAGCTTATGGCTCCACGTAGTGTCTCTACCATATAAGCTGAAGCATTCATACTTAAACCAATTACAGTTGCAGTATAAGCATCAAGACTTTTGAATACAGGTATAATCTGAGGTAAACCATAGTACAGTAGAAAAAGCTGTACTAGCAAAGGCGTTCCCCTGAAGAATGATATATATATTTTAGATAAGGGATCTAAAATCTTTATTTTATAAGTTCCAATAGCTACTAATACTAAAGCTATGATTAATCCAATTATCATTGATATTACTGCCAAGCTAACTGTTAGATAGATATACTTAGCAAGTACTGGAAATGATTGCATCATATAATTTATATCAAAATCTGGTTTCATTAGCATAACCACCTAACATTATTTTTTAGTTATATCTAAGTTAACCCACTTTTTAGATAACTTTTCTAGAGTTCCATCAGCTCTCATATCAGCAAGAGCTTTGTTAACTTTTTCAACTACAACTTTATTCTCATCATTTTTTACAAAAGGAAAAGCATTTTCTAATGGCTGAACATCTTTACCAGCTAATTGAAGTGGCAGCTTATTTTCTTGAACTACAGCTAGTGCTGATACCTTATCATCCATCATAGCATCAGTTCTTCCTAATACAACATCTTGTCTCATTCCGCCATCATTATCATAGGTCACTACCTTAATTTCATTATTTTTATCAAATTCTTTTATTATCTGTTCATAGTTACTTCCCAAACTTACGCCTATCTTTTTGCCTTTTAAGTCTTCAAGAGTTTTAATTGAATCGTTGCCTTTTTTAACCACCATTTGTGCGCCGGAATATACATATGCCTCAGTAAATAAATATTTATCTTTTCTTTTATCTGTTATTGTTATTTCATTTGCTATAGTGTCAATTTTTCCAGCATCGAGCATTCCAAATAGTCCACTGAAAGATGAAGTTACAAATTCTGTTTTATATCCTGTTCTCTTACCTATTTCATTCCAAACATCTACTTCAAAACCATCAATCTTGTTATCTTTATTTTTAAAGGTATAAGGATAATATCCACCAGACATACCTATTTTTATAACCTTAGCTTGTTCACTTTTTTGTGATTGGCTAGAAGTTGTTGATGAACATCCTGTAAAGGCCATAACCGCTAATATTCCTAATGCCATTATTGTTTTCATTTTTTTATTTTTTATCATAATTGTTACCTCCATTAATTTTATTAAACTATTACTAAAAACTATTAAAGTGAAAAATTTATATAAATGCCAAATTATAAGTTATAATTCTTGCTTTTTGTATCCGGATTACAAAAAACAAAAAACTCCTGCCTCTATTACAGAGGCAGAAGTATAACTTCCACGGTTCCACTCTGTTTATTATGTACAATTAAGTAATCATAAGTACATAACAACTCTTTTTGGTACAACAATACCTCAACGCTTTAACGGGCGTACCCGCTGAAGTCTACTAGGCTTCAATTCAGTGCTCAGAGATGCACTTCTGTTAATTTCAACTCAAAGTCTCTTACACCCAATGAAGACTTCTCTCTGCCAGTTTCCTTTAACTTACTCTTCTCGTCATTGCATTTATTAGTAATCCACTATGTTTTATGTGATTATATTACTACATAAATAAAAATTAATCAAGTAGTTATTTATTTTTTTTATTTTTCAATTTTTGGTATCCTTAAATTAACTATTATTTCAATCTAAATCTGAAACTCCTTCTCCTATTGTCGAATGAGTACTCGCTGAGTAAGTGACTCACTCCAAATCAGCACTCTGTGTAAGCGATCATCTCAAAATCAGCACGCTGTGTAAGTGACTATCACCAAATCATAGATTTAGGATATCTACTTAAGATTTTGGATGCCTGCTTAACTGAGTTAATTACGAATAGTAATTAATGCTGATTTTTTATAATTTATGAAACTATTAAATTCTTAACTTTAAATTTTAATAACATACTATTAGTAATACTTTTCTACTTTTATATTACTAATAGTTGACATGTTAAAGCTTTAAATTATACTTAGTAATTAGGAGGGATATCATGAATAAGATGGATAACATAGATAAAAGTATCATAAAGTCACTAGAGAATAATGGAAGGATGTCTCATGAAGAGATTAGCAAGTCACTCCACATTTCAAGACCTGCAATCCATCAAAGAGTAAGTAAATTAGAAGCAGATGGTATTATAAAAGGTTATAAAGCAATAGTAGATTGGGAAATGCTTGGAGAACCAATTAAAACTCTCTTATATCTTAAAATTAGTTGTGAAAATTTTAAAGAAACTATAAATCAAATTTTATTATTGCAGGTTAATAACGTATTTATTGAAGAATGCCACAGATTGGCTGGTGAATGGTGTATAGTGCTAAAAATAAGAGCAAGCACTCCAATGGATATTTCTAATTTTATTGATACCTTATGGAAAATACAAGGTATTAAGGAAACATCAACTACTCTCATTTTATCAACTATATTAGAAAATGGAATACGTAGAGAGTAAATATATAAGCATTGAATGGAGGAGTGGAAATGGAATTGACTATTAAGAATGAAAACAAAAAAGTGGTATTAGCATATATTGCCGTTTGTATTTTTTGGGGCTCAACCTACCTTGCAATAAGAATTGGCGTAAGTGAGTTACCACCAACAATTTTTGCAGGTATTAGGTTTATAATTGCAGGTACCTTGATGTTTGGATATGCTGCATTAAAAGGCTTATCTATGCCTAAAAATTTATCTGAAGTATTTAAAATTTCTATTGTAGGTATATTTCTTTTAGTTGGAGGAAACGGTGCAGTTGTGTGGGCTGAGACTAGAGTTAGCTCAGGTATAGCATCTTTAATGGTAGCAACAGTGCCTCTTTTTATGGCACTTATAGAATCCTTATTACCTTCCAAAACAAAACTCAACGGAAAAGGATGGTTAGGATTATTCATTGGTTTTATAGGAGTATCTTTTTTGGTGCTTTCAGATTGGAATAAAACTTCAGTAGATACTATAGGTATGTCACTACTGATTGTATCATCATTGTCCTGGGCATCAGGGTCAGTGTATTCTAAAAGCTTTACTTCTTCTGCATCAACAATATCAAATATTGCCATACAAATGCTTTCAGGAGGAATCTGCTTATCAATAATTGGAACTTTTTTAGGTGAATTCTCAAGAATACACTTTACTGCTAAAGGATTAGGTGCATTATTGTACCTGGTGGTCTTTGGTTCTATGGTTGGTTATAGCTGTTATATTTATATTTTACAAAAATGGCCTGCCGCAAAAGCTGGTACCTATGCATATGTAAATCCACCGGTGGCAGTAATATTAGGTGCTATTTTTCTAAAAGAAGTTATATCCATAAAAATAATTTTAGCCACAATAACAATTTTAGGTGGAGTAATTTTAGTACAAACATCAAAATTAAAAGTCGCTACAAATGTTAAGAAAAATTCTAATTATATAGAAAATTAAGACTTTAATCATTTCATTTAGTCTATCTTCATAAATTCTACATAACTTTTTTATATACTTATAATTAATACGGCTGCAGCATATATTTTTCAATATATGCTGCAGATATTCTATTAGTATAAAATTGAATTGAGACAATAATTTATGAGGTGAATTTATGAGTGTTAAAATTGTAAAAATAGAAGTATACGATATGACTTGTACATCATGTGAAAAAACTATTGAAAGATCGCTAAAAGGGCTGGTAGGGGTTTTTAATATTACAGCCAGCTATAGTAAACATCTTGTAGAAGTAGAATTTGATTCAGATATCTGCAGTTTAAAAGAAATAAAAAATGCTATAAAAGCCGCTGGTTATAGTACTGAAAAAGATTCTAATTTTGGTTTTGCAGGTATATTAATAGTAGCTCTAGCTATTATTCTTATAGGGAATTCTACAGGCGGCTTTGACATGAACAACATGCTTAAAGGAGCAACTTATTTTGTTCTCTTTATTGTAGGAGTTCTCACTTCCATACACTGTGTAGGTATGTGTGGCGGCATAATGCTTTCTCAAAGTTTATCCAATGAAAGCAGAAGTAAGTTTCAAGCTATTAAACCTGCCTTATTATATAATACTGGAAGAGTAATATCATATACTGTTCTTGGTGGAGTTGTAGGTGCACTAGGTTCAATACTTTCATTATCTATAAAGACTCAGGCTGCTCTTCAGATTTTTGCTGGCTTATTTATGATTATTATGGGATTCAATATGGCAGGTTTCGGCCTATTTAGAAAGCTTCAAATAAGGCTTCCTTGGTCCTTTTGTTCGGTGAAAAATAAGCCTAAAACACCTTTTATGGTGGGTATTTTAAATGGTTTAATGCCATGTGGACCTCTTCAGACAATGCAGCTATACGCTCTTGGTACAGGGAGTGCTGCTAAAGGTGCTCTTTCAATGTTTATATTTGCTTTAGGTACAGTGCCTTTAATGCTTGCTTTTGGCGCAGTATCTGGTCTTTTAAGTAAAGGGTACACAAAAAAGATTTTAAAATTTAGTGGAGTTCTTGTAATTATTTTAGGACTTATAATGGGTAACAGAGGTTTATCTTTAGCTGGAGTAAATTTTGTTCCTTCTATAGCTTCTCTTTTGCCTAGTAATAGTCAATCTGTAGGCTCCTCTGGTGCCAATATTAGTAAAGCTACCTTAAAAGACGGTATTCAAACAATAAATATGACTGCAGATGGAAGAGGCTACACCCCTAATGTACTATATGTAAAAAAAGGAGTACCTGTTAAGTGGATTATAGATGGAAAACAAATAACCTCCTGTAATAACGCAATAGTAGTGCCATCCTTAAACATAA
The DNA here is from genome assembly GCF_055391695.1 of Clostridium nitrophenolicum. Taxonomy (NCBI): domain Bacteria; kingdom Bacillati; phylum Bacillota; class Clostridia; order Eubacteriales; family Clostridiaceae; genus Clostridium; species Clostridium nitrophenolicum. The sequence goes on along the minus strand of NZ_AP042469.1, from coordinate 942,015 downwards.
AACAACAATTAAATAGTGGCGAAAATGTAATAGAGTTTACACCAACGGACAAAGATCTAAATTTTAGTTGCTGGATGGGTATGATAAGGGGTGTTATCAAAGTAGTTGATAACTTAGACACTGTAGATACATCTAAGGCTGATCCTTCATTACCTCCTGCTGGAGGTGGAAGCTGCTGCGGAGGCGCTGTTCCACCTAGTGATAATTCATCTAGCTCCTCACAGGCTCCTAGCATATATGGCAATGACTTGAGTAAAGTTCCAACTGAAACCATAGTTAAAACCGCAATTGTTGCTGGCAAAAACCAAAGTGTTACAATTAAGGGAGTAGGGTATGAATTTAAACCACTTATTGTTGTTGTAGCTAAAAATCTAAACACTAAGCTGACATTTGATTTAACCTCATTTGATAATCCAGACGGGAAATTTGAATTAGTTCATGCAGAAAATGGAGATGTTTTTAAATCCTTTGATGGCAAGAAAGCTGTTGTTGATTTAAACATTACCTTTGATAAAGTTGGCGGTTATGGAATTGTAAAGGACAGCACAGTAATCGGCATTGTTGAGGTAGTTGATGATATTAAGACTGCGGATTTAGAAAAAATCAGACAGAAATATATTCAGTAGCTTGAAACCCTATATTCAACAAAAAGTATTTACTGTATAAATAATGCAATATATACTATAAACTTTAAGATTTTCTCTATTAATTTATGAAAAACTAGTTTATTATTTATATAAAAACCTCCTTGTGTATGGTTTCTCTCAAAATCCATTAAAACACAAGGAGGTTTTTTGAGAACTTAAATATGATATCATAATTCATCGATACAAATGATGCCTTGTCATTGACAAATTATTATTAAGTCCTTTTGAGAAAATAATTTGGTGAATGTCTAAATCACTAGCACGGAAGGATGCAGCACAAGAATTTAGGTATAATCTCCACATTTTGATAAAACGTTCACCATATTTTTCTCGAACATGATCTATATTCTTTTCAAAGTTTTTTGCCCAATGATCTAAAGTTTTTGCATAATGTAATCGCAGACTTTCTGCATCTAGTAAGTGAAAGTCGTTTTCAGGTAAAAGCCAAATTAACTCACGAATTGAAGGAATATATCCTCCTGGAAAAATGTATTTACGAATCCATCGATTGCAAGGCCCTTCGATTTGTCCCGTAATACAATGCAAAACAGATATGCCTCCAGGAGCAAGAAGTTTATCTACTGCCTGCATATACTTAGGTAAGTTTGCTTTTCCCACGTGCTCTACCATTCCAACACTGACAACTTTATTAAATTTACCACCATCGCTTTCTGCAAGATTTCGATAATCCATCAATTTTACATCTACCTGTCCTGCTAACCCAAGTTCTGCAATACGCTGCTTTGTTTTGGTATATTGTTCCTCACTCAAGGTTACACCTAAAGCTTTTACTCCATATTGCTGTGCAGCACGAATAATCAACCAACCCCATCCACATCCTATGTCTAGTAAGGATTCTTCCGGATGAAGCTGCAGCTTTTTTAGTATGTAATCAATTTTTTGTAATTGGGCTTGATAAAGAGAATCCTCTGGTGAACAAAAATAAGCACAGGAATAACTCATAGTTTCGTCCAACCACAGTTCATAAAAATCGTTTCCTAAATCATAATGGTGCTCAATATCTTTTCTCTGTTTTATTAAAGAAGTTGATCTATTTTCACTGTAGAAAAACTTTTTCAATCTTCCAAAACTCTTCTTTTCAAAAAAAGGAATATTAATTTTATAGGCTGTTTCAACAATTTGCTGAAGATTGCCTTTAAAATCAATAATTCCATCCATATAAGCTTCTCCAAAGGCCAATGAAGGATCTTTTAATATCTTTATCCCAGAAATTTTATCCTTAAATATGACTTTAAAGACAGGATCACCTTGACCATAATTTTCACTTGATCCATCCCAGTAATCAATGGAAAAAGAATAATTATTAATTTTTTGACAAAATTTATGCAGAACAGTCTTTTCCATATTTTCACCTTCCTTTATAATTAATACAACATTAATTATTGACGTAATCAAAAATTTATATTCAATTTATCTTATTTTTAAATGCAATATATAACTGTCCATCAGTTTGAATACCAGTAAATATAACGTCATCAATATTTTTAATATTTCTTGTTTTCAATTGATCTAATAGCCATTCAATATCTAAATTCATCATTTTTAAATGGGAATTCATAATCTGACCATTTATAATCAGTTCTGTCATTAGTCCCTTGTAGTTAGTAGATTTATACATTAGCTCCGTCTTTCATAAATATATGGCAATGGTAAATACTTACTTTCACCTAATTGTTTGGTTTGTATAGTTCCATCTGGATTTTCTATTGTTATCCAGGACTTTATGGTTGCACCGTCCATTCCTGCCACAACAAGTTTTTCTTCACCTGATGGCAAAGATTGGTTTGTTTTATAGACTTTTGTGGTTTTTTTTGAACTTAGCACTTGGTGATGCCATTCTATTTTGGGAGGTTTGCTCTTACCATAAAAACCAATATAGAGTTTATTATCTATACCTTGAGACCATATAAGTATAGAAGAATTAGTATTATTCTTAAACCTAAAATCCATGCTGCCATAGCAAACCGTAGCATCCTGTCCATATGGTACGTAAGAAACTGGCATACAATGTGCATGCCTTTCAACAATTTGTAAATTGCTCATTATAGCTACATTATAAAGTGTTGATGCAATCTTACACACCCCGCCTCCAATGGTTTCTGTTAAATTTGAACCCACATAGGTAGGGCCTCCCTTATATCCCTTTGACTGTATATACGGTCCTATAGTTTTATTCTGTGAAAACACTTTACTTGACTCAACTAAGGTTCCACATAATAGTTTAGCTCCAACATGTACATTCTCCTCTTCTCCTGGAAGGGGATCATTTAATACAGCACAATATGCAGACATCATTATATGTGTTCCATATTTCTCTTGAGCCTTTTTGAAATTCTCATCATTCTCCCATGGAACTGATGTTACTATACTAGAAGATATGTTAATACTATCCTGTTTTTCAGTGACAGCTTCCTTTCTATTAACATCCTTTATATTTTTGTTAACTGCATTTTTATCAATAGAATCTTTTTTCTCTGTTTCTTCTTTAATTGTTCCCTTTTTATCATTTCCTAATTTATCTGCTTCTATAGATCTTACCTTCGAAGCATTATCTAGCTTCACTTGATTATTATTCTTTCCATTTGTGAGCTTAAAAACAGAAACCATAGCTAATATTAAAACAATAATTACACTTACAATACTTTTACTTTTCATTATCCGTTAATCATATTCCTTTCTATATGTTCTCGATTATGTCTTAAAGTATTATATGTAATTTGAATAAATTTACTCAAGGCTATTTTTATTATTATTGGTAGTAACAATATCCTTAATAGTTTGTATTTTATAAGAAGAGGGTATCCTAAAAGCCAGCTTTTAGGATACCCTCTTCTTATAAAATTCTATTTACTACACTTCTTCTATACTTACTACTTCGTAACCTGCATCTTCAATAGCAAATTTAACATCAGCATCTTGGATGTCACTGCCAGCCTCAACTACAGCTGTTTTAGAAGCTAAATCAACGGATACATTAGTTACTCCATTAATATCTTCTAAGGCTGTTTTAACATGATTAACGCAATGTCCACAACTCATGCCTTCAACTATTATTTTTTTCTTCATAATTATTTCTCCTTTCATTATATAAATGTCTGTTTATATTGATGGCTTAAAGCCTTTCAATCTTAAAGCATTACTCAAAACTGATACTGAGCTTAAACTCATGGCTAAAGCTGCTATCATCGGATTCAAAAGAGGTCCTCCGAATGCATATAGTATACCCATAGCTACTGGGATGCCTAAGGTGTTATAGCCAAAAGCCCAGAATAGATTTTGTTTTATATTTTTTATAGTTTTCTTACTTAAATCTATAGCTGTAACTACGTCCATTAAGTCACTTCTCATTAGAACTATATCTGCAGATTCCATAGCTACATCTGTACCAGACCCTATAGCTATTCCTATGTCTGCTTGCGCTAATGCTGGAGCATCATTTATACCATCTCCAACCATAGCAACTTTTTTGTTTTCACTCTGAAGCTTCTTAACTTCTTTTGCCTTATCCTGAGGTAAAACCTCTGCAAGTATTCTATCTATACCAACCTGCTTTGCTATTGCTTCTGCGGTTTTCTTGTTATCTCCAGTTATCATTGCTACTTCAATTCCCATAGAGTGAAGTTTCTCTATGGCTCTCTTACTGTGTTCCTTAACTGTGTCTGCTACGGCAATTATACCAATAAGCCTTCCTTCAAGTGCTATATACATAGGAGTTTTACCTTCTCCAGCTAGAATCTGTGATTTCTCTTCTAAATTTTCCAAGGAAATATTGCTTTCATCCATAAGTTTTTTGTTTCCAAGCAAAATTCTATTGTTATCTATCGTAACTTCTATTCCATGTCCTGGTATAGCCTTAAATAACTCTAATTTCTTTAGTTCAACTTCCCTATTTTCAGCCTCTTTAACTATTGCTTCTCCTAAGGGGTGTTCGGAACCTTTTTCTGCTGAGGCTGCCAATTGAAGCAAGTAGCTTTCATCTGTACCTTCAGTTGTAATTATATCTGTAACCTTAGGCTTGCCTTCAGTTATAGTTCCAGTTTTATCAAATACTATAGTTTGAATTCTATGTGCTGTTTCCAGTGCAGTACCACTTTTTATAAGCACACCATACTCAGCACCTTTTCCGGTACCTACCATAATAGCAGTTGGTGTTGCTAATCCTAAAGCACAAGGGCAAGCAATTACTAATACCGATATAAATATTGTAAGTGAAAATACTCCAGTTTCACCATATAGATACCAAGCTAAAGCAGATACTGCCGCCAATGCTATTACTACCGGCACAAAATATCCTGATATAACGTCTGCTAATTTAGCAATTGGAGCTTTAGATCCCTGTGCTTCTTCTACTAGTCTAATAATTTGAGCCAATGCGGTATCTTTACCAACTCTAGTAGCTTTGTATCTGATCGAACCATTTTTATTTATACTTGCTCCAATGACTTTGTCTCCAACATTTTTTTCTACCGGTATGCTTTCACCTGTAAGCATGGATTCATCTACTGCGGTGATTCCTTCTGTGACCTCTCCGTCTACAGGTATTTTTTCGCCAGGTTTTACTACAATTATGTCTCCAACCTCAACTTCATCTATAGGTATCTCTAGTTCTTTATCTTCTCTAATTACTGTTGCAGTCTTTGGTGCAAGTCCCATAAGCTTCTTTATAGCTTCTGAAGTTTTTCCCTTAGCAACAGACTCTAGATATTTACCTAAGGTAATAAGAGTAAGTATAACACCTGCTGACTCAAAATATAAATGGTAATTCAAATTTCCCAAAAGAATCTGATATACTGCAAAAACACTATAAATAAAGGCAGCTGATGAACCTATAGCTATAAGAGAATCCATGTTAGGACTCTTTTTAAATAATGACCTAAAACCTACAGTAAAGTACTTCTTACCAGCAACCATTATAGGTAATACTAGCAATAATTGTAGTAAAGAATACCCTTTAGGATGCATCATAGGATCGATAGATGGTGGCGGCATATATCCTAATTTCTCACCAATCATTGGACCCATAGCTATTATAAGTAGTGGAACTGCAAATATAGCAGACACTAGAAACCTGTTCCATAAAGCTTTTATCTCTTTTTCTTTCTTTTCTTTATCTGTATCTACAGTAGTCTCTTCTTCTAATGCTTTATAGCCTGCCTTTTCAATTGCCTTTTTTATATCTGATAACTTTATCTTAGAAGGTTCAAAACTTACATTTAGTTTTTCTGTTGCAAGGTTTACATTTGCCTCTAAAACACCATCTAATTTTTTAGTAACTCTTTCTACAGCCTTAACGCAGGATGCACAGGTCATTCCTTCTATTTTTAGCACCTTATTTACTGCCTCTGCTTGAGCTTTGTATCCTGCTTTTTCTATTGCTTTTCTTATGTCTGCAACACTAACTTTTGAAGCATCAAAGCTTACGTTCAGCTTTTCCGTTGCAAAATTTACATTTGCTTCATATACTCCATCTAACTTTTTCGATACTCTTTCTACTGACTTAGCACAAGCTGCGCAGGTCATTCCTTCTATTTTTAAGGTTTTATTTGTAGCTTCCATTAAAGCCTTATATCCTGCTTTCTCTATTGCCGCTTGTATATCTTGAACATTAAGCTTTGATTCATCAAAATTAATACTTAACTTTTCTGTTGCAAGATTTACACTAGCCTCAGTAACACCATCTAGTTTTTTTGACACTCTTTCTACAGCTTTAGCACAAGCTGCACAGGTCATTCCTTCTATTTTTAAGGTTCTACTTGTCATTACCTCTTCCTCCTTTGTTTAATCTTTTAATAATTTTGAAAGCAAATCTATTACCTCATCTACTTTTTTATCTCCACTATTGTTCATAAAAGCATCTTTTACACAATGATTTAAATGTTGTTTTAAAATCAATAAATTAGCCTTTTTTAACAATGACTGTGATGCAGCTATTTGGTTAGATATGTCAATACAGTATCTGCCTTCCTCAATCATTTTTATTATTCCTTCAATTTGTCCTTTTGAAGTTTTTAATGCTTGTAAAGCTTTTTTTCTTTCCTCGTTCATGTAGCGCCTCCCTCACCCCTGTGGGGTGGTAATAAATTTTTTTAATTGCTATTGAATCAATTATTCAATAGCAACTAAATATATAATTAAGCTTTTCAATTCTCTTGTCTTTATATACATAATACATTAATTTTATGAAGAAATTATGAAGATAAAGATTTAAAATGTATAGTAAATGTAGAACCTTTATTGACTTCACTTTCTACATTAATAGAGGCAGAATGAAAAGTCAATATATTTTTTACTATAGTTAACCCTATACCGCTTCCATCAATCTTATTTCTACTTTTGTCTCCTCTATAGAGTCTTTCAAATATAAATGGCAAATCTTCTTTACTAATTCCTATACCAGTATCTCTTATACTAACAATAATCTCGTTCTTATTTTTTGTAAGATTAACCCATATCTTACCATTCTCATTTGTAAATTTTACTGCATTAGATAAGATATTTATAAACACTTGTTTTAATTTATCTCTATCACCTAAAATTATATAATCCTCATTATGTTTAAGATTATAAGTTAACTTTATATTTTTTTCTTTTGATACAATCGTAAAATCATCACATACAGATGCTATAAGCTCGTCTATTGAAACTTTTTCTTTGTTTAGTAAAATACCTTCTGCTTCAGATTCTTTTAAAACATTTAGGTTATTTAAAAGCTTTCCAAACCTAATAACTTCGTCATTAAGAGCTGTTAACTGTTCAGTATTCACAGGAAAAATTCCATCAATCATAGCTTCTAAATTATTTTGAAGTATATTTAAAGGAGTTCTAATTTCATGAGAAATATCAGATACCAATCTTCTTCTTAATAAATCCTGTTGTTTAAGCTTCTCTCCTAATGTGTTTATGCTATCTTTAAGATTTTCAAGCTCTAGTATATCAGTCTTAGCATTTGACCTAGTATTATAATCACCATGTGAAAGATTAACAGATATATCAGATACCTCTCTAATAGGTACAGAAAATTGTTTTGAAAAATATAAGCTTGTAAAAATAACAATAATTAAAGTAAAGATAATACTTGCTGCAATTCCTTTATTTATTGACAGTTTGAAATTTATATCTTCTGAAGATAATAAAACCGAAGAATATTGACCTATGCCCACATATCCCACAATCTTCCCATTGTATCTAATAGGAAGATTAATTGTATTATACACTCCCTTTTCTTTATCATTAATCATTGTCAGATGATTTTTTTCTCTAATATCATTTGGATCCATTGTCCAAACTAGCTTTTTATTTGCATCTAATAAAGTTAAACAGTAATTACTCATAAAGGCCTCATGTTCCATTTCTCTTCCTGATTCTTTCGTCCACTGTTTATCTCTTTTATAGACCTCTTGAAAATATTGTACTATTCTTTCGTTTCTTTTATTCTGAATATCAACCATGTACTGATCAAACATATTATTTATGGTGAAATTTACAAAAATAGCAGTAAGTACTGTTGCGAGCACTGAGCACACTAATAATATAATACTAAGTTTTTTTCTTATGCTATACATTAACTTTCACCACCAAACTTATATCCCACTCTTGTAACAGTTAAAATATATTTAGGATTTTTACTATCAGCCTCTATTTTCTTTCTTATATTTTTTATATGAACATCTACTGTTCTATCGAATCCTTCGAAATCTATTCCAAACACTTTTTCTATTAATTGCTCTCTACTAAATGCTCTACCTTTATTTACTGCAAGTAGATATAGTATATCAAATTCATTAGGGGTTAATGCTACTTCCTCTCCTTTTAACTTTACTATTCTGCTGTCTTTATATATTTCTAATTCATTATTATTAAAAGATAAAGCATTAGAATCTTCTGTATCTATTCTTCTAAATAATGCGTTTACACGAGCAGTAAGCTCTCTTGGGCTAAAAGGCTTTACTAAGTATTCATCTGCTCCTATATTAAGCCCTTCTATCTTGTCTTCTAATGAAGACTTGGCTGTCAACATATAGATGTATACATCTGATTTAGCTCTCATAATTTCACATATTTCTTCTCCTTGGATATCTGGAAGCATTAAATCTAATATAACCAGCTTGAATTTGATAGAATCGAAGAGTTTTAACCCTTCTGTTCCACTATCTGCACAATAAACCTTATATCCTTCCTTTTCCAAGTAAGCCTTTAATACATCATATATTTTTTTCTCATCTTCTATAATTAATATATTGTTCATATCACTCACCTCAATAACACTTATATTATCAGAATAACAAGTATCTGTGTAGATTTTATGAAGAAAGCACTATATCTTAAATTTACAGTGTTTATTCGCTATTGAAATCTTTTTCATTTCCTGGTGTATTTTCGCTATTATTTGTAGTAAAATACAAATATAAATATATAAGGTTGTAGTTATTATTGTCATAAAACCTATTTTATCTTCTAATAATATATAGTTGTAAAAAACCGTGAAAGATATATGTATGAAGAGTTATATCCTTTAAATCATCCATAACTTAGAAATCATAACTAAAATTCAATTTGATATATAGCTAATATAGATATATGATCTAAACATAACATCACGTAGTTTTCAAAACTACGTGTTAAAATATAAATATTAATAGTTTGAAAGGAATGATGTTATGTTTGCAAAGCTTCGTGAACCGGTTAGCGGATTAACACATTTATTTGGTGTCTTTGCCTCAATTGTAGGGTTAGTTATTTTGATTGTCTATTCTGCTACACAGAATAGTGTCTGGCATATTGTAACCTTTTCTATCTTTGGAGCCAGTTTAATATTACTTTATTCTGCTAGCTCAATATATCATCTGGCATCTGTTTCTCAAAAAGCAATTAATATACTTAGAAGAGTTGATCACTCTATGATTTATCTTTTAATTGCTGGAAGTTATACTCCTATTTGCTTAATTGCTCTAAAAGGTGCCTGGGGATGGAGTATTTTTGGTACTATATGGGGTCTTACAATTATAGGCATAATAATAAAGAACTTTTGGTTTAACGCTCCAAGATGGTTATCCACTCTCTTCTATATTTTTATGGGATGGTTAGTGATTATAGCTATATATCCTCTAAATAAGGTTTTCCCTCCTGGAGCAATGGCATGGCTATTTGCAGGTGGAATTGCCTATACTGTAGGAGGCGTAATTTATGCAACCAAATGGCCTAAAATTAATTTAAAATACTTCGGTTTTCATGAGATATTCCACATATTTGTTTTGGCAGGAAGCTTCTGCCACTACTGGCTTATGTTTAAATACGTACTGTACTTATAAACGGAACGAATATATCTATACTCAATTATATTAAATACTTTTATAATTTTTTGAAGCAGATTCCTAATAACATACGTCTAATATAATGATCGAGGAAGTTCTTATTGTGATTATTCAAGCTCTTTTAATGCTTTATAATACTGTTTCGGAGATGTCCCGAAAATTTTCTTAAAAGCTTTTAAGAAACTTGAATAATCACCAAATCCACATTCAAAACAAGCTTCTGTTATTGGTTTCCCACCTTTTATTAAATTATTAGCCATTATAATCCTTTTTTGCATTATATAATTATAGATTGTGTATCCTGTATATTTCTTAAACTTATGCATTAAATAGTATTTACTCATGTAAAACTTGTCTGAAAGTTTATCTAAAGATAAATCACTATTAAGATTTGTATTTATATAATTTAAAATGGCATCTATGTTTTCATCATACTTAATGTCACTATTTCTACTATTATTTTCACTTCTTAATGCCAGTCTATTCAAGTATACCATCACCTGTAAAAACAAAGCATTTTTCAATACATAATTACCAAATTCAGTATCTTTATATGCAGCCTCAAGCTGGGACATAGTATTCTTTATACTTATTAGCAATTCAGGATTTAGCCTTAAAAGACTGCACTTTTGGCTAGACGCTACTTCAAAACATGTCATTAAATTGTTACCTTCCGTATTATGCTTCTCTAAAAATTTTGAATTAATCCATATAACTATACGTTCATAAATTTCTTCTGGATCAATAACTGGTTTATGAACTTCATTGCTGCTCACAAAAAGTATATCCCAGGGTTTTAACTCATAAGCTTTACCTTCAATTAAATACGTAACTTTTCCTGATATAAATATTACAATTTTATTAAAATCATGGTAATGAAACTCAAATTCTATTTGTTTTTTCTCTTTTAAGTGAAAGAAAATAAAATCTTCCTTTAGATATCCTCTTTTTATATTTAGGACATGATTGTTATCATTCATAATTTACTCCTCATATATATTTTTTTCTCTACTATATAATAAAACAACTTTTGCAATATATTAAGCATTTTTAGCAATAAACATAGTAAAAATTATTACTATAATAATAGTATAAGCTATAAAGTAAAATTTGTTTTAAATAAAGTTTTAAAATCTCATTTGAAGCTTAGTTGAAATAATGAAGGAGGAATATAAATGGAACATCGTCAGATATTCAATAAGATTTCATATGATGTAATTCAAGTTAATGATAAACCATCAGAAAAATTTAATTTTATTGGAATCACTGGTAGTGAAGATAGAAAGCCTGTCACTCGTCTAATAAGAGCAATACTTCAGTATTTAGGTAGAAACTCAAAAATTGTAGATACTGCTAAAAATATATCTATAAAAGAATACAGTTATTCATCTTTAACCTATCACAGAGCTAATTTGTATGATTTTGATATTAGGATTTTTACAGATTTAAACAAAAATTTGTCTAATGTAAAAAACGAAGACAACTATAAAAATTCAATGATGAAACTTTTTAAAGTATGCGGGCTTGGATTGATTAATGTAGATGATCCGCTTTTAAATAAAATAAGTAAAAATGCTCCTTTTGATGCAATCACTTATGGCATAAATGCAACTGCAGATTTTATGGCAAAGGATATACGATACTCTCAATCTGGTATAAATTTTATATTAGATTTTAATGGATCAGAAAAAAAAGTTAAAATAAATAGTTTTAATAAATCTAATGTTTATGATACACTAGCCGCTATTGGAACCTGCTACTTTCTGGGATTTCCTTTAAACCTTATCATAAATGCACTAACTCAGACTGAAATATTTTGAGTAAAAGCATGTTAACTACAACATGCTTTTATCCTTTTAACCCATCATGTTTTTTACATTCTTCCTCCACTTCTCGAATTTCTTTCATTACATTGCTATCTAAAATTTTAAGTTCTTTAATTATCATTAAATAAATCTCCCTAATTCTTGATAGAACTTTATAGTCTATACTATAAGATATTTTTATACTCTAATAATATATTTAGTTTTACATATATACAATATATTCCTCCCAATCCTAAGTAATCCATATATACAATGTAGAAAGTTAACTTCTAGATATTTGACCATATATTATGATATTTTTTTACATAATACCCCTCAATAATCAAGACTATATTCGTATATAACATATATAAAACTTATTATTCTACATGAATTTTCATTAAATTCATTATAGTTACACATTTCGATTTATTTATCACAAAATAGTTACACATTTCGATTTATTTATCACAAAGGAGGAAGATAACTTGAAAAATACAAAGCAACTATTGGTTATAGCATCTATTGCAGCTGGAATATCTGTTTCAAATAAACCTGTGCATGCACAGCAACCATCAACAAATAGCATTTCAAAAGAACCAACATATAATTATAATATGAGCTCTAATAAAGTTGTAAAGCCTGGTGATAAGGGCACTATAGTTAAAGACATACAAAGTGCCTTAAACCTATACTGTGGTGCTGGCCTAGCTGAAGATGGAGTGTACGGACAATATACTAAAGAGGCGGTGTTGGAAATTCAAAAGAAATTTTCTTTAAAAGCTGATGGAATATTTGGACCACAGACAGCTAAAGCCTTGTTAAAATACTCCTCTAATTATTCCATAGACGATAGTGATGGATTTAGCCCTGTATCTACGGATATTCAAAGAAAGCTTATATACTTAGGATATAAAATACAGCTAACAGGGAACTTAAAAAGTTCTGATACAGTTACAGCTATAAAGGACTTTCAGAAAAAAAATAATTTACCTATTACCGGTAAAATAGACACCAAAATAATAGATAAAATAAATGAAAATATTAAGTATATATCAGACGAAACTAAGAACTTTAAATCAAACACAGATTATTATGTACTGGTAAATACTTCAGGTCATATCTGCAAAGTATATCAGAAAGTAAATAATTCATGGGAACAAATTAGATGTTTCGATGTTTTTTCTGGTGAAGTTGATAAAGGAATTTATTCCTTAGGACTTCAAGGTAATCATTTAAATTTTAACGGAATTCCTATGGAAAACTTTACACAAATAGATGGATTAAAAGTCTTTTATTCATCCACAGATGACAGCGGATACGGTTTAAGAATTGCAAATGAAAATGCAAAATTTCTAGGAATGCTTCCAAAGAAAACATCCATAAAAGTATTTTAGTCAATATAAAAAGGTCCTAATTGCTTCTGCAATCAGGACCTTTTTATATTATAGCGAAAATTATCTTCTTCCTGTAGATACTTCTATCTTTAATTTTCTTCCACATAATTTTCTACCTGAGCAGTTCTTTATCAATGAGTTAACTGCGCTTTCAGCTACATCAACAAAGGAGAACTTTTCAAGTATATCTATATTTCCGATATCTTCTTTGTGTACGTCTGCATTATCACCAAAGAATCTAAGCATTTCTTTTGGATTAACCCTATCCATACGTCCAACAGTTAGGAATAATCTAACATAGCTTGATTCTCCACCTATACGATCTTCTGTATAATCAAAGCTTATTTCCTTGCCGTAAACTATATTCATTAAAGCTGCAGCTACATCAACAAGATTAAATTCCTCATCAAGTTCTGCGGCTAAAGGAACAAACTTCTTATAATCCTCTTGCTCTAGAGTTTCTTTTACTCTATTTAATATATTTTTATATTTTGAATGGAATATATCATCAATTGATGGTATTTCTTTTCTCTTTATTTTACTTTTTGTAACCTTTTCTATTTGCTTAAGAGTCATATATTCTCTAGCAGTAACAAGAGTATATGCTATTCCTTCTCTATTAGCTCTTCCTGTTCTACCAATTCTATGTACATATGATTCTATATCTTGTGGTAATTCATAGTTGATAACATGTGATACATTCTCAACATCAATACCTCTTGCTGCAACATCTGTTGCCACAAGGAATTCTAGATTTCCTTCTTTAAACTTTCTAAGTGTATTCATTCTTTGATTCTGGCTCATATCTCCATGCATACCTTCTACATTGTATCCTCTAGCTTGCATGGATTCTACTAATTCATCTACACCTCTTTTAGTCTTACAGAAAATAATTGCTGTAGTAGGCTCATCTACATCAAGAATTCTGCATAAAGATTCAAATCTATCTTTTTGCTTAATTTCATAGTAGTACTGATTAATAGTAGATACTGTCATTGCATTTTTCACTATTGATATATGTTTAGCATCAGACTTCATATATCTTTTTGCTAGTTTTTTAATTTCATTAGGCATAGTAGCTGAAAATAGTAATGTCTGTCTATCACTTTCACACTCTTGTATAATACTTTCTATATCATCAATAAAGCCCATGTTAAGCATTTCGTCAGCCTCATCAAGCACAAGGAATTTAACACCACTTAAATCAATTACATTTCTTCTTATAAGATCTAAAACTCTACCAGGAGTACCAACCACCATATCTATTCCTTTTCTTAGAGCTTTAATCTGTCTTTCAATAGGTTGACCGCCATAAACAGGTAAAAGCTTTATTCTAGAATATTTAGACACACGCACTAATTCATCATTTACCTGTATAGCTAATTCTCTTGTAGGAGTTAATATGATACTTGATATTTTTCCTTGTGATCCATTAAATTTACTCAAAACTGGCGCACCAAAAGCAAGTGTTTTTCCCGTACCAGTTTGAGCCTGGCCAATAACGTCAAAACCTTCTAAAATAACAGGTATAACTTCAGCCTGTATATTAGAAGGCTCTTCAAATCCCATGCCATCAATGGCTTTAAGTATATCACTATTAAGTCCTAAATCACTAAACTTCATTTCTTTCATTTACATTCCTTCTTTCCGTATAAATCAATTCATTATAATATAATCTCCTTATATTATCAAGTGTTAATTTGACAATATAAAAAAATACTGTAAATACTGAGGTTAGAAATCTTTTTAATATACTTTTTTATATTTTGCCCAAAATATAAGAAAGTATTAAAATTTTACATTTAATACAAAGCGAAAGAGCACCTATAAATCAAGGCACTCTTTTAAAATAAATTAATTTATTTTACTGTTATAATTTTTAACGAACACTGGCTATTAAAACTGCTGCTCTATAATTAAAAGCATCACCGGCAACATTTAACCAGTCTCCAATTAAATTTTCATGAGTAGCTTCTAATGTAACAGAATCAACCTTTCTAGGATTTTTAAAAATTTTTTCTGCTTCTTGTTGTGTTGCTAATGCAGATGCTGTATCTCCTAATAAAACAATAAAATTCCCACATATATTTAAATTAGTAACTAACTGGCTTTGCTCCTCTTTTTTCTTCTTGTCTTTTATCTGATCTAAGCTTGCCTCTTTTTCTTCAGCTAAAAGCAGTAAGCCATCGCCTAAAAAAGTTAACTGAGCTCCAAGTATATTTAACTGTTCTGAATCCATAGTAAACTATCCCTCCTCCCTTGTATATAGCTTTTTCTTTACTATATTCCATAGAGAAGAGTTTAGTCCCTATATTTTGTCCAAATATAACCCATAAAGTTATACTTATTACTTTAATATCTCTACTTTTCCTGTTTTCAAATGATATTTAGCTGTAATTACTTTAACCTTTCTCTCCTCTACAAAGCGACTAATTATGGAACTTTCTAAAATTCTTTTAGCAGATTGTCTTGCATTTTCATATTCAACTTTTGAGGCAATTTCATCTACATCATCATTAGTGTTAGAAGATTTTATTGATTTTACAGTAGGTATAATTTTATCCATAATTGTCCTTATATTTTGTGAAGTTTCAGTTCCATCTACTGCGCATCTAACTGCACCACAGTTTTCATGACCTAATACAAGAATCAATGGTATCTTAAATTGATCTACTGCATATTCAATGCTGCCAAGTACAACACTATCAACTACATTTCCAGCATTGCGTACAACAAAAATATCTCCTAACCCCTGATCAAATATTACTTCTGGAGCAACTCTTGAATCGGCACAAGTAAGCACCACCGTCATTGGTCTTTGTGGGTCTGTAGAAAGCCTTAAGCGGATCTCTTCTGAAAAATCTTTTTTTAAAAACCTCCCAGCTACGAATCTTTTATTTCCTTCTATTAGGGCTTTCTCCGCTTCATCTGGTAAAACTCCTAAATTATATTTATTCTCATCATATTTGTATAATAATTCATCTGTCATAAAGAAAACCCTCCCCATATTGAACCTAAACAAAGTACTTTCTTTCATAATTAATCTATATTTTATCATTATATCGAAAAAAAATAAAGTTTAATCATACGCAAAACCAAATGTTTTAATATTCAGTTAATTAGTTATTTTATTTATTCCAATAAACTCCCAATTGTGTATTTATATTCTTGTTGTTCTAAAAATAAAATCATGGTACTTATATGGATAGAAGATTATATCAACAATATTAACCTTATATAAAAGGAGATAATTATGTTTAGACACACTCAAGCTAAGACTCTATGTAAAGTCTTTATATTTTCCTTAATAGTTTTAATTATTATTTTTATTTCTCAATCCTCTAAAGGCGTTTTTAGTAGTACTAGCTCTCAGTCTAGTATAAAAATCAACAATTACGATGAATACTATAATGCTATAAAAAAAGCTATGCTCAGCTATGATAGCAGTTTAACTCTTAGAATAAGCCATTACGATAAAAATGTGTATAATTTAGATTCATTTAAAAAAGTCCTAAAGGATAATCCTGAACTTCAAGGTGTTTGTACAGAAGCAAAAATTTCTGTACAACCATCTATACCCTTTAAGGTAAAGATTGATTTTAAATACAGTGATAGTACAGAAACTCTGAAAAATAAGGAAAAGGCAGTTCAACAAAAAGTTCAAGAAATTGTGGGAAAGATAATTAAACCGGATATGAAAGATTATGAAAAAGAAGTAGTTCTCCATGATTATTTAGTAAACAACACTAAATATGATAAAAGATTTTTCACCAAAAACATGCCAAATGATTCTAACACCGCTTATGGTGTATTGATTAATGGCATTGGAGCTTGTCAAGGATATTCAGAAGCAATGTACATGCTTTTAAAAGCTGTCGGTATTGAATCCACTGTGATATCAGGAGATGCTAATGACGGCAAAAGTTGGGTGGCTCATGCTTGGAATATTGTTAAAATAGGAGGACAGTATTATCATTTAGATACAACCTGGGATGACCCTGTAACTGAAGACGGGTCTAACGATTCAAGATATACTTATTTCAATCTTACAGATGATCAGATAAATAAAAATCATAAATGGAACAAAAGCGAGTATCCTCAATGTTTTAGTACAACCTATAATTTTCAAAATTTAAATATTGCTGAAAAAGATAAAAATGGGAACGTGATAATACCAATAAAAAGCTACAGCGATTTCCATAAATCTATAAAAACTTCTCTTACCAACGGTGATTCTGTATTAAGTCTTAGAGTCTTAAATTACGACGCCAATGTATATGATGTAGCTTCAGCAGTAAATAAAGCTTATAACTCATTGTCAAAAGGAGGAAGTTATAGTTGGACATACTATACCGATGAATTAAACAACTCTGAATATATAACTATAACTTTCAAATAGATATTGACAAAAACAAATAAAAAAGGTATAAATGTTACTGTCTATACTAATGGTATTGAGACCAATATACTCCAGTATATGAACCATATTATAAGCTTAAAATATTATTACTACAATAAAAAGAGGGGGGCTAAAATGAAAACATTTCAGACTCTTATTAACGAAACTTTAGAAGCTGAGGATTTAGAAGAATTAGAAGCAGCAGCAGACTTATTTCAATTTGGTGTTGAAAAAGGATACTACAATAAGAGGCAAGCAGTTGAATTTAACAATACCTATTGGAAAGTAAAAAATAGGTGCTTAGCTTTTGAAGTGGGCAATGAAGTAAAAGCAAATAAATTAGATATTATTACTATAGTTTCCAATGCTCCAAATGATATAAAGGATAATAAATCTGAGCTTCTTAACTATGTAAACGGACGCTTAAAAGCTTTAAAAGGTAAAATAAGTGGTATTAAGTAATTTATATGCTGCTACTAACATATAACAACGAAATAACCTCTAATTTAATATTTAATTAAATTAGAGGTTATTTCAATTCATTATACATTATATTTTATATTCCTAGTTAGCTTACCATCAAACTTTTTGTTGTCCTACCTATTTTCACATCAATATATCTACCTTCTATTTGATTTTTGCTCCATTTTACTTCATCAATTTTTATAATTAATTCGCAACAGCTGTTCTCTAATTTTTTTATAGCATATTTTTCTGCATTATAATTTTTTTGCAGCTCATCTAAATATTCTCGTAAATTATCATGTTCTTTCATTAATTTAGAATATCTACTTTTTGGAGCATTATTAATACTTTCATACATTTTCTTTTTGCAAATCTCAATTTCTTTTTGGGATTTGTCAATTTCACTTTCTATTTTCTCAATTCTTATCGTACATTTATCAATACAATCCTTCATTGCATCTAAGCTGCTAATATATACATCCATTATTTTTTCTAACTTTCTAACTGAGTTGTATAGATAGTCTTGAGTTTTATTTTGCTTTAAAAAAATGTTCATACTATCTCCCCCTCTATAATTAATAATATTCACATGATTATTGTATTTTTTTTAACATTTTTTATATAATACTCTTTAATTCAATTGTATATTTTATAACAATAACATCTATCTAAAATAATACATTTGTATTCTTTTCATGTACGTATATTCTGTATTTCCCCTAATAACTTACTTATATTTCTATTTTAGCTCTTACGTATTGTTAAAATACCTCACATCTTTATTATACAACATTTTCTAATAATTGCAATATCTTTATAAACTTTGTTAAAAAATTATTTAATTATTATTTGTTTTAATTCATGAATACTACCTTTTAATAAAGTTGAAAATTACGGTACTTTCTCATAATATAAATACAAAAGTTTTAACCTTCTAAATTTAGAAGGTTATATTCGGCAAATTATGCTCTTAAAAATATTTATGCTTCTTTTAATACTTTAACAAACTTTCGCTTTCCTACTTGAATTATGTCTTCATTTTTCAGAGAGGTATTCTCAAAATCTGAAACTTTTTCTCCATTTACCTTTATTCCTCCTTGAAGCATTAATCTCTTTGCCTCGCTCTTCGAAGGTGCAAGCTTTGATTTAGTAATAATATCTATTATACGTTCACCCTCCACTATATCTACACTAGGTATATCTTCAGGAATCTCATTATTTTGAAAAACACTTTTAAAATGAGCTTCTGCTGCTGATGCTGCTTTATCACCATGATATAATATTACAATTTCCTTTGCCAATCTCATCTTAACATCCCTTGGGTTATCCCCATTAGTTCCGAGCATAGCTTTTATTTTATCAATTTCATCTGGATGTATATCAGTAGCTAATTCAAAGTATTTTATTATTAATTCATCAGGAATTTGCATAACTTTAGTGTAAATTTCTTCTGCACTTTCGTTTATTCCAATGTAATTTCCAAGGCTTTTACTCATTTTTTCTTTGCCATCTATTCCTTCCAATATTGGCATAAACATAGCTATTTGACTTTCTTGATTGTATTCTTTTTGCATAGTTCTTCCCATTAAAATATTGAATCTTTGATCAGTTCCTCCTAATTCAATATCCGCCTTTAATTCTATTGAATCATAAGCTTGCATTAAAGGATAAAAGAATTCATGTATTCCAATACTAATTTGATTGTTAAATCTATTTTTAAAATCTTCTCTTTCAAGCATTCTTGCTACTGTTAGTTTTGAAGCAAGTTCAATTACATCTCTAAAATTCAGCTTTCCTAACCATTCACTATTAAATCTTACTTCAGTTTTTTCTCTGTCTAAAACTTTGAATATTTGTTTTTCATAAGTCTTAGCATTTTCAATTACTTGTTTTTTAGTTAATTGCTTTCTTGCCTTAGACTTTCCTGTAGGATCACCTATCATTCCTGTAAAGTCTCCTATTATTATAACTGCCTTGTGACCCAAATCTTGAAGCTGTTTAATTTTTCTTAAAACTACTGCATGCCCAAGATGTATATCTGGCGCACTTGGGTCAAGCCCTAATTTGACTACTAAAGGCTTATTTTCTTTTTGTGATTTAATTAATTTTTGTTCTAATTCCTCAACATTAATTATCTCAGCAGCCCCTTTTTGTATAATTTTAATTTGTTCTTTAACATTCATCATATAAACTCCTCCTTTATTTAAATTGATGATATATAAATTTTCAAAGAAAATATATTTAAAAATAAAAAAACTCTCATCCTTATAAATATATAAGGACGAGAGTGTATTCCCGTGGTACCACCTTTATTTATTAATACCTTACAGTATTAACCTTTTCGAGTACAATGCAATAATAAAATTACAAGATACTCTATCCTTTTAACGGTGGAAAGGGTCCGTCAGCAGCCTACTTCTTTCAAAAATGAAAGGTTTGGTGTGATGCTCAGAGATGTATTCAGAATACTTTTCTTTGCTCCCTCTCAGCGCTAGGAACTCTCTGTAAAAGACATATATATCTTACTTCTTCTCTTCGTAGCTTTTAATAATTTAGTTTTAAATATTCTACCATAATTATACACTAAAATCAATAGTTTAAAATATAATTATAAGTTATCATTAGTATATATTATATGATATACAATTATTCATCTATGAAAGATATGATATTAAACTTATGAATATATATCGGAAAACTCAATACTTACTTTCTCATTTAAATTATACTCTAAAGCTGACGTGCTGCTAGAATAATCTTTACAAAATTCTGTTGCAGGCAGCTCTATAATAAATTCACTTCCGAATCCTTCTTCACTTATTAGTGTAATGTTTCCTTCGTGAAGCTCAATAAGAGACTTTACTAATCCTAATCCAATACCACTTCCCTCTCTATTTCGAGTAAAGGACTTATCCACTTGTTTAAATCTATCAAATACAAAAGGCTGTTGATCCTTTGAAATCCCTATTCCATTATCCTTTATAGATATGATTACAGCGTTTTTTCTATCAAAAACATTAACAAATATTGTTCCATTTTCTCTTCCAAACTTAACTGCATTCGATAGGAGATTTAAAATAACCTTTTCTATTGCTTCTGGATCAAAATCTAAATATTTCTCCTCAACTTCTGTATCAAATATCAATATCATGTCCTTTGATTCTATATATGAAGAAACGGATAATGAAATATCTTCAACAGCAGAAACAATATTACTATAAGATAAATTCAACTTCAAAAATCCGGAACTAATTTTCGTTGAATCAATTATATTATTTGTTAGTCTTGATAGCCTATGACAATTTTGTTTTATTATAAAATTATACTTTTCTATAGTTTCATCTTTAAACTTTATATCCATAACTTGTAAAGCGCTATATATTACATTTAAGGGAGTTCTGAACTCATGGGATAGGTTTGCAAAAAACTCTGTTCTAAGCCTTTCATTTTCACGAGCTTCATTTAATAATCTAGCAGTTTTCTCAGCTTTTTTTCTTTCAGAAACATCATATATAACTGTTATAAACAGGTTCTCCTCTTTAATCATAATTGAGCAACTTTTTAACTCAACATCAATAATTCTGCCATCTAATGTGGTTAATCTATATTCAACAAAATCAAAACTATTTTTGACTCCCCTTCTTTGTCTATTTAATCTATCATTTAAATCTTCTAAGTGTTCTTCATACGTCAAATCAGCCGGTGATTTCCCTACTAGTTCTTTTTGATTTTCTGCTCCAAATAGTACAACAGCTGCGTTATTAGCAAAAATTATTCTGTCACCAGTTCTCAATATAACTGCGTCAGGCAAAAACTCTAAGAGTCTCTTATACATATCTTTGCTAATCTCAAGCTCCTTCTTTATTTCTTCTAACCTAAATTTTTCTTCATTTAGCTTATTAATTGCCTTTTCTAAATCAAAAGCTTTTAATTTTAACTCCGAATTTCTCATATTTAGTTTACGAAATAACATATCAAAAGGAGTATTCAATACTTCTGCTACTAGAGCTTTGTATAAAAAATAATATGATATAAACTTTAAGATATGCCCTATTAAACTAAAATCATTATAAACAGAGTTGGTATAAATAGCTACGAATCTTATTAGTATTGTTGTAAGTACATATATAATCATATAAATGGTAATTTTAGCACTAAAATAATTTTTACTTTTTATCAATAGATAAATAAATACTATCATACTAAAAATAATTATATATTCACACTTATTTTCAAACCTAGTTAGTCCTGAACCATATACAAAAAAATCTGGTAGTAAATTTGTATTAACAATTATATATATCAGAAAAATAGAGCTTAATGCATAACAGTAAAATACTAAATAAGGTTTTATTTTTTTATGTAAAAATATAAATGATATAATAAGTGAAAAGCCTTCCATAAGTCTATATATTATATTAAACTGTACAGATATGTTGATTGAATCTTTTGAGCTGCTAACTATACCGGCAAAAGCTGCACCATGAAGGAAGTTAAAAGAAGAGGCAAAACCATACATAATACCTAAATAGGTAAAATAATTGTTACAAGATATTCTATAGGTGTTAACGGCAATAATGCTTAACCCAAAGCAAATAGCTGTATTCAGCGTTTCTATAGTACTATGAAAAAAGATATAATTTTTCATTTCTGCATAAAGAATGAATAACACAGTGCTAATAAAAATTATGACTTTATGAAAATTTAGTTTCCTTATAGGTTTAGTTGAATCAAAAATATTAAAAATATTAAAAATATTAAAAGATTTTCTCGAAGCTGATTCCATAATACACCTCCTGAATACATTTTTACTATAATATTCTACAAAATACAAAAAAAACCTGCCAAATTTTCAAACTATTCCAAAATTTTCTCCAAATCAATACTAATTTGTGAAAAATATAACACTTATCTTAACATTTTGTAATCATCAAAAATCAAACTATAAACAGCGTAATCATTAACTATGTATTCACCTTCTATTACTTCCATACCTTTACCCTCTATTTTATGTATCGTATATATTACCATCTAAGTTTATCAATAAATTCATACTTACTAAATAGAAAAGATATGCAGTATATTTTCTATCTCTGCATATCTTTCCATAAGGAGAATATTAATATAAAAATATTAGTAATATCATAATTATTCTTCATCTTCAGCTAAATGATAAGGGTGCGTTGCAATTACAACATTTTCGTTTCTTAACAAAGTTTCTCTAATAAAAAAGCTAGTATGATTGTGCAGGATTTCTCCCCACCATTCGTGAACTATAAATTCAGGCAGCACAACTGTTATTTTTTCATTTTCTCCTGCTGCTTCTACTATATCACTTATATACTTGATTAATGGTGTAACTACAGCTCTGTATGGTGAGTACTTTGAAACTAAAAGTATATCTGTATTCAATTCCTTCCACCTAGTTTGCAGCTTCTCCATTCCTTCTTTGTTTGTAGAGACGTTTAAAGCTATCACATCTGGTGTAATACTCCTTGCATATTGGAGTGCATTTAACGCTCCCTTATTTAAACTTTCTATAGGAACAATCATTATATGAGTAAACTTTCTGTCTAATTGAGATTTTATTAATTCGTCACGATTAGCCCTCAAAAAATCTGCCACACGATTATAATGTCTCTTAATCCTCGTCATGCCAAGGACAATTAAAGGAATAAGTATTGCAACTATCCAGGCACCTTCAGCAAATTTTTCAAAAGTAATTATCAGTGTTGTAATAATTGTTATAAATGCACCAAAGCCATTAATAAATGCACGCTTTTTCCATCCTGGTTCTTTTACACTTTTCCAGTGAATAACCATACCTGTTTGTGCTAATGTAAAGGATAGGAAAACACCAACTGAGTATAGTGGTATTAATCTATGCGTTGTGGCATTAAATATAATAACAAGTACACATGCTACGAAAGATAGTGCCACTATTCCTGTAGAAAAGCTTAGTCTTTTTCCTCTTATAGTAAATTGTCTAGGAGCAAAACCATCCTTTCCTACTACATACATAAGCATTGGAAACCCTGTAAAAGCAGTATTACATGCCATAAGAAGTATTATAGCAGTAGTAAATTGTACAACATAGAACATAAAGGTTTTACCAAAAACACCATATGCAATTTGTGCAATTACAGTAGGATATCCTACTGGAACTGCATGATAAAATCTCGCAAGTAATGAAGTTCCACCAAATATAAATAATATTAATGCAGACAGCAAAACCATAACGGTTATTGCACTTTTTTGTCTAGGTTCCTTAAAGTTTGGAACAGAGTTGCTAACTGCTTCTAAACCTGTTAAGGCTGAACATCCTGATGAAAAGGCTCTTAAAATTAAAAATATACTTACAGCTCCAGATGCCTTTATTTGTTCATTTACCATAGGAGTTGGAGCTCCATATATTGAAAATTTTATCATACCATATATAATCATAAATATCATACTTAATATAAATAAGTAGGTTGGGATACTGAAAATTTTCGATGATTCACTTACCCCTCTTAAATTTAAAATGGTTAATATCGCTATCAGTCCTACAACTAAAGCAACTGTGTGTCTTCCTAAGCTTGGGAATGCGGATACAATTGCAGCAACACCTGAGCTAGCACTAACAGCTACCGTAAGAATATAGTCAATCAGAAGCGAAGCACCAGCAATCAAACCTGCCTTTACTCCTAAATTTTCCTTTGCTACTACATAAGCTCCTCCACCCTGTGGATATGCTCTTATAATCTGTATGTATGACACTGTTAGTATTATTAAAAGTCCTATAATCATCAGAGAAACCCATCCAAGCCAAACATAGGACATTAATCCTATTACAGCTATCAATACATAAAGAATTTCTTCTGCTGCATAGGCTACTGATGATATTGCGTCGCTAGCCATTATTGCAAGTCCAAAAGGAACATTATATTTTTCATGTGCCTGTTGTTCATTTGCCAGAGGTTCGCCAATTAAAACATCTAGAAACTTTTTTACTACGTTATCTCCTCCACCCATATTATCTCCTCCGCTTGGTAAATTTAATATTGAAATTAGTATATAATACCATAGTCGACAAATCTACTAATATTATTAGTTTTTTCGCAAAAATTTATCCAGCATATAATCTTTCATTACAAACTAAAAGCTGTATCTAAAAGCATATTATTTCGCTTTTAGATACAGCTTTATTTTAGTTACAATACTCTATAGACCCTTGCTTCATATGGTTTTAACACAAAGCTTGTTATATAACTATGCTCATGTACATCATAATTGCATAATAATAAATTATCATATGATAGTTTTATATCTTTATGATAATATACAGATTCTAAGGCTGATAAATTACATATAACTATAACTTTTTCCTCATATAAAGTACGTGTGTATGCATAAATTTGCTCATTCTCCTCTAAAATCAAGTCATAGCTGCCATATGTAAATATATCATTTTGCTTTTTAATGGAAATCATTTTTTTATAAAAATTCAGTATAGAATTTGGGTCTTTTAGTTGTTTTTCTACATTAATCTCTTTGTAATTTTGATTAACCCCAATCCAGGGCTTAACCGCTGAAAATCCTGCATTTGCTGATTCATCCCATTGCATAGGAGTACGGGAGTTGTCTCTTGATGATGACCATATAATTTTCATTATATCTTCATAACTCATACCTTGCTCTCTTTTAATAGCATACATATTCTGAGTTTTTACATCATTGTACTCCTCAATACTTTCAAACTTAACATTAGTCATGCCAATTTCTTGACCTTGATATATAAAAGGCGTACCCTGCATCATAAAATACATAGCCGCTAATGCAGTAGAACTTTCACGCCAGTATTCTCTATCATTACCCCAGGTGGATACAGCACGAGGTATATCATGATTTTCAATATATAACGCATTCCATCCTCTATTTTCCAATCCTTTTTGCCATTTTGATAAAACCTTCTTTAATCTTACAAGGTTAAGTTTATTACTTATTCCATCATCCCATAAATTCAAATGTTCAAATTGAAATATCATATTAAACTTTCCATTTTTATCTCCAACCCAAAGCTCTGCATCCTCAACCTTTACACCATTAGCTTCACCCACAGTCATAATATCATACTTATCAAAAGTGCTTTCTTTTAATTCCTTAAGATATTTATGAATCCCATCTACGTTCATATGTTTTTCAAAGGATGTTACATAATTTAGTCCCTCTGGATTGGGCATATCTTGTAGTCCATCTTCTTTTTTAATATGGCTTATTGCATCAACACGAAAGCCATCGATACCCTTATCTAACCACCAGTTAATCATACTATAGACAGATTCACGCATTTCTCTATTTTCCCAGTTTAAATCTGGTTGTTTTGCTGAAAACAAATGCAGATAGTACTGCTCTGATGCTCCGTCATATTCCCAGGCAGAGCCGCCAAAAATACTTTCCCAGTTATTTGGTTCATTTTCAGCTTTGCCATCACGCCATATATACCAATCACGCTTTGGGTTATGCTTTGAAGAACGAGACTCAATAAACCATGGATGCTCATCACTAGTATGATTGATAACCAGATCAATTATAAGTTTCATGCCACGTCTATGAACTTCCTTCATCAGTTTATCAAAATCATCCATTGTACCAAATTCTTGCATAATATCTTGATAATCGCTAATATCATAGCCATTATCATCATTTGGAGATTTATACATTGGGCAAATCCATATTACATCAATTCCTAGGTCTTTTAAATAATCCAGCTTAGAAATTATCCCCTGTAAATCACCTATTCCGTCGCCATTAGAGTCCATAAAACTTGTTGGATATATTTGATAGGCAATGGCTTCTTTCCACCAAACTTTCTTCATATAGTATCTTTCCTTTCCATTATGGCAAGAGCAATAGCCCCTATAACTCCTGCATCAGTTCCTAATGCCGCAGGTACTATATTTGTACTTTTCCACATAGCCTCAAAACATCTAGCCTTAACTACTTCATTTATCTTATCAAAGACTATTTCTCCTCCTTTTGAAACTCCACCTCCAATTATAACTACCTCTGGATCAAAGAAGGTGATTACATTAGCAACACATATTCCAAGATAATTTAAAGCTTTGTTAAGTACCTTTTGTGCTAATTCATCCCCTTTTTCCGCTTCTTTAAATACCTCAAAGGATGTTACCTTTTCATAATCAGCTAAAGAAGTTTTTTCTCCCTTTTTTATTGCTTCATTTGCAGCTCTACCTATAGCTGTACCTGAGGCTAAGGCCTCTGCACAACCATAATTTCCACAATTGCAGCGAGGACCCTCTTTTTCTAAAGTCATATGTCCTATTTCTAAGGCATTGCAAGTATTTCCCCTATAGATTTTCCCATTTAGCACAGCACCACCGCCTATGCCAGTGGAAACTGTTATAAACACCATATTATTTGTACCTTTTCCAGCTCCGAAAACATACTCACCAATAGCTGCTACGTTAGCATCATTGTCTAAGTAAACTGGAATATTGAACTTATCTTTTAAAGATTTAACCACATTAAAATTCCTAAAAGGAAGATTAGGAGCAGTAACAATTTTCCCCTCTTTTATATTTAAAATCCCTGCACATCCTATTCCTATAGCTAAAACATCATCTTTATTAACCTTAGATTCCTCTAATACCCTTTCTCCTACAGATATTATTCTTTCTAATACTGCCTCTTCTCCCTCTTCTACTTTTGTAGGAAGTGTATACTTTGCAACTATGTCTCCATTAAAATTTGCAAGAGCTCCACTTATTTTTGTTCCGCCCAAATCAATACCTATGATATATTTACTTTCCATAATAATCCCTCCATATTTCTATCTCTACTCCATAATGATCTGACACTACCATATTATTAATACCATTAAATATTACTTTAGAATATTTAATATCTAATTTTTCATTTGCTAATATTAAATCTAATCTCAAATCATTTTTATTCTGATCCCAACCATCTATATTTCCTTTTGCCGTTATTCCACTATCTTTTTCCTTAGCAATTAAAAAGGTATCATATAATCCATTCTTTATTAAATAGTCATACCCTTCTCTTTTTACAAAGCTGTTATTATTAAAGTCTCCCATAAAAAATGTCAATTTGCCCTTTTCTATTCTGCTCAGCAGTTTATCCACCTGATCTTTAAAAGGCTCCTCTTCATCATTCCACCATCCTAAATGACAGGAATAGAAATCTACGAGCTTTTCATTAATTCTTATAGATGCACCAACAACCTTTCTAGTCTTCCAAAAGCTTAAGTCTCTACTCCTACTAACGAAGAAGGAGTGTTCTTCTTCTATTTTATGTTTAGTAAGAATACTTACCCCTTCTTCATAGGTTTCATAGCCTATATGTGAAAAATCCCAAAGCATTTTGTATTTATTGCATCCTAGTTTACTTAACTCTTTTATTAAAACTAAGGCAAAATTGTCCTTTTTTATGTTTGCAAAAATCTTTTCTTCTTTTATGGATTGATTTACTTCTTGAAGAGCAATTACATCATAGTCTTTTTCATATATGGTTCTTGCAATAATTTTTATTTTTTCTTCTTGATTGTTTTCCATCCAAGAATGACAGTTTAAAGTTAAAAGTTTCATATTAAACACCTAAAATATCTATTATATTTGATTTTATAATATCAGCTTTTGGTCCATATATAGCTTGAACACCTTTATCTTTTATTATTAGCCCAATAGCTTTATTATCTTTCCATTCTTTTTCTTTAGCAACTAACTCTGTATTTTTAACTGTTACACGTAGACGAGTCATACAGGCATCTACATCTACTATATTTTCTTTTCCACCTAGTAATTTTATAGCATTATGGGCTATTTCATCCTTTACTGCAGAGGCAACTTCATTCTTCGCTTCTGTATTTTGCTCCTTTGAATTATTGTTATTTTCAACAATATCTACCTCATTACCAGCACGACCTGGTGTAGGGATATTAAACTTTTTAATCATAAAGTTAAACATGAAGTAGCTAATAAATAAGAAGGCTATTGCTACTAGAACAAAACTTATTAAATCCTTTGTTAATCCTGCATTTACCATCATTGGAGTACGAGTTAATAATTCTATAAAACCAAAAGCATGAACACGTAAATTAATTAAATCTGCCATTGCAAAAGCAACACCTGTAAGTATAGCATAAGCTCCGTATAAAATAGGTGAAGTAAACATAAACATGAATTCAATAGGCTCTGTGACACCTGTTAAAAATACTGCTAATGCTGCTGAAAGATACATAGATTTATACTTTGCTCTTTTATCCACATCTACATTTCTATACATTGCTACAGCTGCACCTATTAACGTCGCTGTGGAAGTTATTACTTGACCCAACTTGAAACGTGCAGGATGCACTGTTGCAAGTAAATTATTATAGCCAGCCATGTCCCCTGCCGCTTTTAAATTATTTAAATCAGTAACCCAAGCCAACCACAATGGATCTTGTCCAGACACAATCTGTCCTATTTTATCACCAGTTAGTATACTATAATTTCCTCCAAGAGGAGTATAATTTATTGGAATTGTTATTAGGTGATGTAATCCAAAAGGTAATAATAAACGTTCGAGAGAACCATACACAAAGGTAGATATAAATGGTGCACTGTCTTTTGATGTAGCTATCCATTTTCCAAAATTATTTATTCCGGCTTGTACAACTGGCCAAAATATGGCAAGTACTGCTGCAAAAACAAGTGATTGTGCTATAACTACGAAAGGTACAAAACGCTTTCCATTGAAAAATGAAAGTGAGTTAGGCAACTTGTTATAATTGTAATATTTATTGTATAATGCTGCTCCTAAGAAACCTGAAATTATACCTACAAACACGCCCATGTTTAGAGCTGGTGCTCCAAGTACTGATATAAAGTAATCCTTAACTAAAAGTTTACCGCCTAAGATATTTGTTACAACTGCATTAGGATCTGCAAGCATTGCAGATGATACCCCAAATATTGCTCCTGTAATACGATTAATAAGTATAAAAGCTATTGAAGATGCAAAAGCACCCCCAGCGCGTTCCTTAGCCCAGGACCCTCCAATCGCCACTGCGAATAATAGGTTTAAGTTAACTATTATTCCCCAGCCTATATCTTCAACTATGTGTCCAACAAGATTAATAATTGCTGAACCTCCAAAGAATATTCCTAAAACCTTTCCTAAAGAAATCATAAGTCCTGCAGCAGGCATTACTGCAACAACTACCAATAGAGCCTTACCAAATTTTTGCCAAAAATCGAATGAAATCAACTTTGATTTTTGTAAAGACATTTTCTTTTCCTCCCCAATCTTAAATAATTATAAACTATTATTTAACCTTGCGCAAACGTTACTTGTTATATTTATATTATTTGTGCAAACGATTGCTCTATGATTAAATTATATTTTCTAGTGAAAAGGTTGTCAATACATATTGCTCAAATTAATTACAATTTCATCATTAAGGCATAATCAGATAAAATAAAAATTGCCTGTACAGTATAGTACAAGCAATTTTTATTTTTTTACAGTTGATTCCCGTTCTATTAAATTAGTTTCTATGATGTAATGTGTTTCTTTTACTCTATTCTGGAGTCTATCAACCAATAACTTTGCAGCATAGTATCCTATTTCTCTTGAATTAATATCTACTGAAGTTAAAGAGGGTTTTTGATATTCTGCTAGTGGACTATTATTAAAACCTACTATGCTTATGTCTCTAATGTTGTTTTCTAACAAATAAGAATTAACTCCAAAAGCGAGAAGGTCATCTGTAGTTACTATTGCTGTAGGAATTTTTATATTTAATATTGTTTTCACTGCTTCATAACCTAAATCTTTTTTAAAAGCATCAACCTCTATAATAATACTTTCATCAACATCAATACCGTGAATTTTATGTGCTTGCTTGTATCCACTTAATCTATCTTTAGATACATTTAGCTCGCTATTAGCTCCAATAAAAGCAATTTCCTTATGTCCTTTACGCAACAATTTACTAACTGCATTATACATAGCATGAAAATTATCGTTATCTACCCAAAGCACATTTTTTGTATCTTCAGGTCTTCCGATTACTACAAAAGGGAAATCTATTTCTTGAAGATATTTTATACACTTGTCTTTAAAACGAGCTACAGTAAGAATTATTCCATCTACTAAATTACTGTTTACATAATTTTTTATAGACTCCTCTTCTTCTTCTTGCGTCTTACAAAAAGTATACATTATGTAATATCCTGACTTTTTAGCATAAGCACTTATGCCTGTCATAACCTGTATAAAAAAGGGATTCTTAGATAAATCCTCTGCTTCACTTGGCAAAACTATGCCTATAACTTTGGTTATCTTATTAGTCAAGCTTCTAGCTATTATATTAGGATGATAATTTAGTTTTTTTATTGCCTCGTTAACCCTTTTCTTTGTCTCATCACTTATCCTAGGATTTTCAGCAATAACTCTTGATACCGTTGATGGAGAAACATTTGCCTCTCTCGCCACATCTTTTATTGTGACACTCATTCAATTCACACCCTATTCCTTATTATAATAGTGTTCAACCGTTTTCATATATCATAATTTTATATAAATAAATCTAGAGTGTCAATATTATTATAGGGTTTCATTGGTGAATACAAGGCATAGTTGTTGTTAAGGTTATTACTTCTTCACCCTTTTCTTTATTATAAGAGCAGAAAAAGCTTCTTAAAGAAAGTCCTTGGAATAGACTGGACTGGAATATGAAATTGGAATAACGAAACT
The DNA here is from genome assembly GCF_055391695.1 of Clostridium nitrophenolicum. Taxonomy (NCBI): domain Bacteria; kingdom Bacillati; phylum Bacillota; class Clostridia; order Eubacteriales; family Clostridiaceae; genus Clostridium; species Clostridium nitrophenolicum. The sequence continues at coordinate 910,206 of NZ_AP042469.1, read as the reverse complement.
ATACAATAGGAAAAAGTTTAGCAATATAATCATCAACACCTAATCCTAACCCTACAGTCATATAATAAATTTATTTTTCTTATTGCAAAAAAGGTAAATTTATGTTATTATTTCCATGTCAAATCATGTATTTAACGAGAAAAAGGGGGATTTTTATGAAAAAAAGGATAATAAAAATTATAAGTGTTTCTTCGCTTATACTATTAATCACAGCAACTGTTGGTTGTGGTTCTAAAACAACCACTACAAAACCAGCTAACGAAACAACAAAATCTGAGACAGCAAAAGATAAAAAGGCAAAAACAAAAGATTTTAAAAGCCCAGATAATAAGGTACAAATAACAATACCTGATAATTGGACTCAGCTTGATGAACTAAAACAGATCAATCCAAAAGTTTCTATACCAGTAGGAAATAAAGCTGCTGAAAAATATGCTGTAGTAGTTTCTACATCCAAAGAAAACTTTTCTGAAAAAATAACATTAGATCAGTGTTACGAGACAGCTGTCAAATATTTAAAACAAACAATAACCAATGCTGAAATTTCAGAAGTTAAAGATGCAGAGATAAATGGACGTAAAGCTAAAACTTTTGTAATTAAAGGTGAAATAAATAATATTAAAGTATCTTATGTATATGCAATAGTAGATTCTCCAAAAGCTTTTCATGAAGTATCTGCATGGACTCTTACAACTAAATTTGATGAAAGTAAAGATGAATTAACAAAAGTTGTAACTTCCTTTAAAGAACTTTAAAAAAATTAATTTTGATAAATTAGGATATAGATTTCTAAGATAGTTTTCTTGTAAATAATACTATTTCAGAAATCTATTATTTTTAATTCTAAAAATTTTTACCCACTCAACAAAATCTTCTAAATTATTTTGTACTAAAAATGCAACTACCTGTAAGTAGCTATTTAAGGTACCTACAAGCAGTTGTGGAGATTGTATAGTGGAGATCGAATCATAGTGAATGAAATCTACTATAAAGCTGCGATAGCTAATTTGAGGACACTTTAACTAATTTAATTTCTTGAGTATTTCCATTTAAATCTTTAACAATCATTTTTAAATTTCCAATCTTATCAAAAGCTGTAACACAAAAGGTCTTTGTTACATTAGTTTTATTATTATCATTGCCATTTTGCAAAATTCTTTCTGTTGGTTTATAGATAATTCCTTTATCGTCTACTAATGTGATTTTATCAATTTCTTTCAAAGTTTCTTGACTTAAAGGTTTTGTTTGGTTATTAAAATTAAAAGTAATATCCATTCCAGTAGGTAGCATTTCAGCAGAAACAATATTTATAAAATCATTATTTTCAGCAGTTTTATATGCAATTGGCTTAACATCTTTAAACTTTTCATCTAATTTTATATTAGTTTTCCATGTACCCTCAATTACTTTGTATAACTTTACTCCTGCTTCTTCCAATTGTTTTTTTGTGTCATTATCTAACTTTGGTAAAGTCTTCGAATCTATTTGTGCTGAAGCATCAGCAAGTAACTCTATTTTTTTTATCTCAAGATTAAAACTATTTATATCTTTAAACTCCTTTGATGCTGATACCATATTTTCATCACCGAATCCGTCTGAAACGCTTAATATATCATTAAAAACTAATTCTCCTTTTTCTTTATCTATGCTGTAGTTATAATCTTCGGAGGAAAATGGTATTTCTTTACCACCATCAGTCTTGATACTGCAGCTAAGCTTCATATACTTAAAATAGTTCAGTGTATTTTTATCAGTAAACTTTAGATTTAGGGATAAGGCTACTCTTTTACTGTCTTTTAATACATTACTTACCTTTATCTCCACGCCATTGTTTTTCATAACATTATTCTCGGTATTTTGAACATAGCCATTATCTACTGCTTTCTGAACTCCATAGTCATTCTGAAATAGACATTTTTTTATTGATGCTATAGCAGTAGTTCCAAAGACGATTCCTCCAATAATAGTTACAGCCATTATAGAAGCTACTAGCTTTTGTTTATATGAAAACTTAACTTTTACATTTCTGCTTTTTCTTATTTTATTAAAAGCCATCTCTTTCTTCTCTAAAACACTGTCTGGTATTGCTACATCCTCATTTAGGATCTTCTTTATTTCATCTTCAAAATTAATGTTCATTATAAAATACCTCCTAAAATATATTTTCTTTAAGATAATGGGTTTTTAATTGTTGTCTAGCCCTACTTAGTCTACTTTTAATAGTACCTTCTTTTTCATTGAGTATTTCGCTAATTTCTTTTGTGGTAAATCCATTTACATAATACATAACTACAACTAACCTATATTCATAGGTCAATTTATTTAAAATACATTCAAAATCTAATTTATCCTCTGAATTTTCACTATAAGCAAGACTAGTGTTTTCCAATAAGCTATAGTCACAAACATACAAAACTTTATCGTCTTTTATTATGTCATTACATTTATTTATTAATATTTTAATTATCCAAGTTTTGAAATACCGCGGCTCTTTAAGTTGTTTAATATTGGTAAAGGCAGCGAGAATAGTTTCTTGTATAGCATCACCTATACTTTCTTCACTTTTAAGTCTACTTCTTGCTATTTTATACATTTGACACATATATTCATCAACGACTTTAATAAAGGCCTCTTCATCACCCTTTTGAGCTTTTTTTATTAACAAGTCCATAATATTTTCCTCCTAGAAATTAATAAGCGTATATGTAGTAAATACTAAAACTATGCATTTAAATATCAGCACTAAATTTAGTTTGATAATTTTTAAATGTACTCACTTTACACTTATTAGACAAAAAAATCATAGAAAATAGTTGCATAATAAATTAACAAAAAATACAACTGCCTGTAAGCATCCATTTAAGGCACCTACAGACAGCCGTTTATATATGATCGTCAGATTACCAGAACCCTCAACTTCCTTTTTATTTGCTCCCATTTTCCTTAGAATATAGATTTTTTCTTTTTTATAAATTTAGCGATGTAACCAATCCACTTATAATTTTATCACTATCTTTGTTCCTTCTGAAACCTTACTAAACACCTCTATTTCTCCATTATGGACTTCTATAATCTCCTTGCTTATAGCCATTCCAAGACCGGAACCCTTGTGGCTTTCACCTGTATTTGTGGCTCTATAATATCTATGAAATAGAGATTTTAAATCTTCTTCCTTAATTCCATTTCCATTATCCTTAATTTCTATCATAACGCCTGATTTTTCACTTATATTAATATCCACTATTGTATCCTTTGGATTATGAACTATTGCATTGAATAAAAAATTGCATAAAGCCCTCTTTATATATTTTTTATCGCAGCATATGTATATTTCCTCAGAATCATAATTAATGTTAATATTTCTATCAGAGTAAACTGGATTATTCAGAATATCAATTACTGTTTCTCGTGCAATATTAACTATATTTTCTCTTTCCAGCTTAAGTGGAATTACTTTATTTTTAAATTTATACATTAAGGAAAGATCATTAATTAATTCTTGAATATACTCTGTTTTATTTATAATAATTTCTCCATATCTTTTAACATCTTTATCTTCTAAATGATAATCATCACTTAATAAAAGTTGAGCATATCCATTAACTGACGCCAAAGGAGTCTTCAAATCATGAGCGATATTTGCAATCCACTCTTCCTTTAGCTTATCAATGCTTTTTCTTTCCTCTTCATTTTCTTCTAATTTCTTAGCCAATTTATTAATATTTTCATTTACCTCAGTGTAAACTCCTACTTTTTTGATACTTTTAATCTTAAATTTTCCCTGTGATAAGATCTTAATATTGTCTATAATATCTGCTATAGGTGTTGCAAGCTTTCTGCTAAATAAATACCCCATTAATATTGTCAAAACAAGAGTTAAAATTATTAGTGCAAAATAAAACTTTATAGTTTCCTCGCTAAAGACAAGTATACGCTGTGATATTTTTTCTATTGGAAATCCTAATATCAGGCTGTATTTCTGTCCACTCTTATTAAATACCCCTGTATGTATAGTAGAAGGTTTTGGCATTTTCCATCCATTAACGGTATAATCCACAAGTTCTCCCGCTAAATACTCTGTTGGTATCTCTTTGGGCTTGTTCTCATTATAAACCTCTCTATTAGAACTATCTAGAACTTGAAGCCAAATATTGTTTTCTGTTAATACTTTTATGTCATCTTCATTTAAATTAAAGCTTTGAGGTCCATTTATTAACTTGTCTTCATACTTTTGTGAAAACTCAGCTGTACTAAATGTGAAATTATAAAAGTTCTTTGAAAAAGCCATCCCCTTATGAACACTCAATATATTCACAGCAAAAAACACAAATTGTATTAAAAATAAAATAATTACATTCCAAAATAAAAATTGCATTGTCAATTTTCTTTTCATACTATTCAACCACCAACTTATATCCTAACCCTTTTAAAGTCTTTATATATTCTGGATTACTCGGGTCTTTCTCAATCTTTTCTCTTAGATGTCTTATATGCACCATTATGGTATTATCGTAGCTATCATAATCAAAACCCCATACATTAGTGCATAAACTATTTTTGCTAAAAATTTTATTTGGATTTTTAGCTAAAAATAATAATAGTTGATATTCCTTGGCTGTTAAGGTTATTATCTCTTTTCCCTTTAGTACTTCTCCATTTTCTTCGTTTATAGTAATGTTTCCAAACTGCAATTTCTTCTCTTTCACTTCCATAGGTATGTAGTTATTTCTTCTTAATTGCGCTTTTATTCTTAAAACAACTTCTTTTATATTAAAAGGTTTAGTAACATAGTCATCACCACCAGCTTCTAATCCGTTAAGCTTATCCTCATCTTCTCCTTTTGCTGTCAGAAATATTATAGGACAAAAAGAAAACTTTCTTATTTTATCACACACCATATAACCTTCGATGTCTGGCAAATTAACGTCAAGAACTATTAAATCTGGCTCTATTTCCTTTGCAGTTAATATACCATCTATTCCTGTATCAGCTCTATAGATGTTATTAAATCCCTCTCTCCTTAAAACTTCCTCTAACAGACTTAATAATTGCTCTTCATCATCTACAAGTAATATTTTTTTATCTAACAATTCATCTTCTCTTATCAAAATGGACACCTCGCTATCAGCCAGTTTTTCTATATTATACCATATATAAACTTATATAATATCTCTTCTCCTAAAGTCATACATATCTAAGAAAAAAATAGATATAAATATAAAGGCACTTATAAGAAGAAAAGGTAATACTTCTGTTGCTATATTAAGATCACCTTGTATTAATGCTAAAGGATAAGTCCATGGAACATATTTCCAGAAGCTTGATTGAACTATTAACATTGATGAAATAATAAATATCATTCCCACTCCTAGAGATAAAACAAATGAACTAAACCTATTTGATAAAAAGAATAATAGTGCTATAAAAGGCTGTAGAGCTATGAAGATAAATATTATATTTACAAACATTTCTACTGGAATAATTCCCTTAGCTCCAAGCAAATATGCCGTTATTGTATACTCTATTAAATATGCAGCTAAAGTTGCTGCTAAAACTAAGAGTACCACTAAATATTTTGTTAAATATATTCTTTCTCTTTTAGCAGGCATAACTAAAAGCTGCTTCCAACCATTATTTAAGTTCTCTATCCTGCTCATCATTATTATCACGTACATTATTAGAATAGGTAAAGCCGCTCCTACAAATATAGTGTCAGAACCTACTGCTAGCCCCTCCCAAGGGTTAACTTGCGGGGTCTTTACCTTTATAAAGCTGTAGAATTTTATACCTAATAGAAGAACCAACGCTGGTGCCAAAATTGCCATTTGAAAAATTGAAAGCCTCTTTAACTTTAATAACTCAACTTTTAATAATTCCATAATGCCCCTCCTATCAATAACTTTCTTTTTTATTAAAATATATCAATGTACTCAATAGTCCTATAATAATCAAAACTACTGACATTACAATTTGCAGTCTTAAGTTTGTTGGCGCTAATCCATCTGAAAAAGATGAAAAGGAATAAGGGTTATATTTGCTTAAAGTTTCTCCTCTATAAAATATCTGGGAAGAAACAACGGATAAAATAGCAGCTATCCATATTGATTTTAAGGTATTTTTATTTTTTATTGTAATAAATAAATGTATTGTCATTACTGATGCCACTGATATAAGCTGTATAAAAAACATTTTTACAAAATACATTCCATCAATAGCTTCTGGAAAATCCATGATTTTTCCTACTAGGATTAATGATAAAATATTTACAAGCAGCATAATTGTCATAAAACTTAAGCTTGTTATGAATTTTGATATGATAACTTTTTCTCTTGAAACAGGATGAGCTAAAGACAGTGTCCATCCATTATTTTTATATTCATTGTCAAACAAAGAAGAAATTATTATGGCTCCAAACAAAGGTAAATATTCCTTAAAGAAAACCATCTTTTGTTCTAACAATAGCATTTGCCAGGATGTAATGCCTTTTTGGACTGCAAGTGGGTAAAGATAACTTTCATACCTTATACCAAAATCAATTAATAATAACAGTGAAGTAAATACTGGTATAGCTATAATCATAAAAATTAGCATACTTCTCTTTTGTTTATACATATCATTGATTATTAAATCCCCTAACATACCTCTCCCTCCATTGTTAATGATAAAAATATATCCTCTAAGGACTTTTTATCTTCTGATAAGTAATTAACCTCAACCCCTGATAATACAAGCTCTTTACACAACTTTGATGCTGATAAGCCTTCGGCAGTAACACATAACTTACCTTTTTCTTCTTTCACTCTATATCCTCTCTTACGAAGCAGCTCTAACGTACCTGGTCTATTTGAAACTCCTACAAGTATTTTTGAGTTGTTATTTCCTCTTAAGCTTTCTATAGTGCCTTGATATAAAAGCTCACCCTTTTTAATTATTCCAACCTCATCCGACATCAGCTCTATTTCACTTAAAATATGGCTTGATACTATTACTGTAATACCTTTTTTCCTCGGCAATGATTTAATCAGCTCTCTAATCTCTTGAATACCAGCAGGATCTAATCCATTAGTTGGTTCATCTAAGATTATTAATTTGGGATCTCCCATTAAAGCCTGCGCTATACCTAATCTCTGCTTCATACCTAAGGAAAATTCTTTTACCTTCTTATCCTTAACTTCAGATAACCCTACAAAGTCTAGTACCCTATCAATCTCTGACTTATTAAGCTTTAAAACCTTTCTAGTTATTTCTAGATTTTCATAAGCAGTTAAATGCCCATAATATGAAGGTGATTCAACTAAAGCACCAACATTTTTCAATATTTCCTCTCTCTGATCCTCAATACTTTTCCCAAAAACCTTTACCTCACCAGAAGTTGGTTTAATTAATCCTAATAACATTCTTATAGTAGTAGATTTCCCTGCTCCATTTGGCCCTAAAAATCCATAAATACTTCCTGCTTTAACCTTTAAGTCTATATTTTTTACCGCTTTAAAATCCTTAAAAATTTTTGTTAAGCTCTTAGTTTCTACAATATAATTATCCATAACGCTCTACCTCGCACTCTTCTTATTATTTAACTTTTGCTTCCTTAGCGTTAAATTCACTTGAAGCAAAATATAAAATATACATTAATACCCCTGATCTATATAAACCATCTAAATTAATTCCTGTAAATCTACCTATTGTAGATGTTACTGTACCCATTAATATCACTATTATTAAAGCTTTAAATAATTTTTTCATTTTCATTTCTCCTCTCAACTATCTTATGTATTTATAATAACTAAGGGAGTTTAAGTTATCATTCAGCCAACCTTAATTCTAGCTTAATTTCATATAGATGTTTATGACATAAAAATACTATAATGTATATTAATGGTGTAAAACATATTATAATGTTTATCATTTTAAAAAATAATAAAATGTGGGGGTAAGAGCAATGTACAAAATTTATAAAATTGATCCTAATAATTTGACAGATAAGGAAGCTGGAAGCCTATATTTAATCAATAAGAATATAGTAAAAAAGTACAACCTCTTAGATCAGTTTAAGGATATTAATAATTATAAAGATTTATTTTTATCAACATTTAATAGAATTGATAACGAGTTATTTGTACTTAAAAAAGATTCTTTAATATGTGGAATATTGAGTTGCATTAAATCTGCTGATTGGAGTGGAAAAGAACAATATAAATTAAGTATATCTTTATGTGATTCAATAATTGATGAAACTATGCTTAAATCTATAAATGAATTAGTTCAAGAAAAGCTAAATCGACATGGTGAACTTGCAGTAGTTACATATAATAATGAATTGGAAAAACTAATAAAAAGACATACCAACAAGGTAAACTTAAGAGCTAACTACTATACTTTGAAAAAAGAAGACATAGATATAGACCTACTTAATAAATCTATAAAAGAATTTGAAGCAAAAAATGCCGATCTTTCTATTAAATATACTAATATTATTTCAGATAAGTATATTCAACAATACTGTGATTTATTTATGGAAACTATGGAAGATATGACAGATGTAAATGAGGATGGTTATGTACCATTTGTTATAACTCCTGAAAAACAAAGACAAATCAATAATTCTAATAAAGAAAAAAATATTACTCATCATTGCTATATGATTTTCAACTCAAACAATGAAATGATCGCTAAATCAAATATACGTGTAAACAATAACGATACCCGTTTTCCTTATCAATTTATGATTGGAGTTAAAAGACCATATAGAGGAAGAAGTTTAGGAAAATGGCTTTATTCATCTATGTATAAAAGATTATTTGAAAATGTTGATTTTGAGAAAGTGCTTGTATGTCATCATCCCGAAAATAAACCTGCTATTAATGTTAGCGAATGGGTTGGATATAAATTCAACTATTTAGAGACTACACATATTTTATATAAATAGAAAATAATCTACTATGATGACAGTCATCAATATAATAACTGATGGCTGTCACCTGTTATGTATTTTTACACTCTATTTTATGCTTCCATTCTTTTCTCGAGAACTTCCATAACCTAGTGGATGCGAACCTTATCTAATTCCTGTAGAACCAAAGCCGCCTTCCCCTCTTGTTGTATCTGTAAGTTCTTCTATTTCCTTTATAGTAACAGTGAACACAGGTTTAACAACCATTTGTGCAATTTTCATGCCTTTTTCTACATGGAACTCCTGCTTACCATGGTTAATTAATATAACACCTATTTCCCCTCTATAGCCTTCATCTATTGTTCCAGGTGTATTTAACACTGTTATTTGATTTTTTAAGGCTAGTCCGCTTCTTGGTCTTATCTGAGCTTCAGTTCCCTTAGGAAGTTCTATCTGTATTCCTGTTTTAATAAGCTTAGATTCCCCAGGTAATATCCTCAGGTCATCTACTGAAAATAAATCTAATCCAGCATCTCCTGCATGAGCATACTCTGGCATTTTAGCTTCCTCATTTATTCTTTTAACTTTTAATTCAATCATATCTAATTCTCCATTCTATAATGTTTTAATCTACTGCAGCATTTGCATAAAATATTATAACACAACATCTTCGCCGTTTATTATACTCACATATAATTTGATCTTCTTATATAAGGCTATAATACCTTTCAATTTTTTCTTTTAGTTCCATAATGCTAATAAATCTTGCCTCACGTATTATTTCTTTTTCATCTATAAACATAAGAATACAAGGTAAAGTAAATACACTAAAAGTGCCAGCAACTGCTGGAACACTATCAATTTCTATTTTTGCAAATTTAACTTTAGGATATGCTTTAAGTAGCTCTTGAACCTTTGGCAAAAGATCAACGCAAACACTGCAGCTATTTGATGAAAAATAAATCATAGATATTCTATTATCTTTTATAAAATTTTTAATTTCTTCTACTGAATTTAATATTTCCATAAAGTTATCCTCTCTAAAATTTATTAAATTAAAATATCTCTCTTTTTAAAAATGTTTATACTTAAAATATAAAATAATACTCCATATATTAATATAATTATTGAAGCCATAAATATATTTTCGATTCCAGAATCAGAACTTATTAAATTATAAACATTAAAATAATTGTTGACTAAATAGGGAGAAATTTTATAAAACATTTCGTTAATTACCATAAGGGTAATAAGTATCCCCATACCCGTACTTATTACAGCTCCTTCGTTTGATAGCATAACTGAAAATAGTAGTATAATCATTCCAAAAGAAAGCAAAGGCAACACTGAAAATCCATAAATAGACAGTGTAAATAATATACCATAGCTTGGTGGTAGTGCCATACTCTTTAATAAAAACTTATCTCCCCACCCCAAAACAACCGTTCCTAATATGTAACCTAATACTGCAGTAAAAAATAGTAATATCATAATTGCAACAGCTAAGGCACATACCTTTGATAATAATAGTTGTGTACGAGAAACCTGCCTTAAGAGAGGTAATCTCAAGGAACCCTCTGCATATTCTCCAGTAACGATATCAGCGACTAATATAATCACCATAATAGGCAATGCAAAACTAATAATACCATCCAGTAATGTAATGGGAAATGATTGACCATTAATTTGCATAGGAGAAATCGCTTGATTCGCATTTAGATTACTAGAACCAAAAGCTTTATTCGTTATAGAAGTACTTATTGTCATGATTAGAACTAATAAAAATAATATAACCATAAATATGTATATCTTTTTACGTGCTAATAACTTATAAACTTCGTTAACTATAATATTACTCAATTTGTTTTCCTCCTGTAAGTTCTATAAAGAATGATTCTAAAGACTGGCTTTGAGGAATCAAATACTCAACATCTATACCATTTACTATTAAATGACGATTTAATTCAGAACTAAAGCCTTTCTCCATTTTTAACCTTACACACTTTTGTTTTTTTTCAAAATACTTAACATAATTGAGGTTCTGAACTATACTGATCATCTTATCTTGAAAAGGTGTATGAACATCGATAACTTCCAGATCAAGATTAAGCATATCTGCAACCTTCCCCTGAGCCAATAGTTTTCCGCCATGCAAAATAGCTACTTTATTGCAAATTTGCTCTACCTCATAAAGCAAGTGTGTAGATATGAAAAAAGTTATATTATTTTTATAGGCTAAGTTACATATCATGTCTCTTATTTCCTTCATCCCCTGTGGATCAAGTCCATTAGTTGGTTCATCCAATATTATAAGCTTAGGATCATTTAGCAAGGCATTGGCAATACCTAACCGCTGCCTCATACCTAGCGAGTATGTTTTTACTTTATCATCAGCTCTATTTAACATACCAACCATTTCTAAAACTTCATCTACTTTTCCTTCAGGTATATCTGGTATTAAATTTGCCATAAGCTCAAGATTTTTACGGCCAGATAAATAAGAGTGAAATTTTGGCACCTCAACAATAGCTCCAACCTTCTCTATAGCCTTATGAAATTCTTTTTTCAAATCATATTTGTTTAACCTTATAGTACCACTATCTGGATGCATGAGGTTTAAAAGCATACGAATAGTAGTAGTTTTTCCTGAACCGTTTTGTCCTAAAAAACCATATATATCTCCTTCTTCAACAGTTAAACTGATATTATTAATAACTGTCCTTTTTCCAAAGGATTTGCTTAAATTCTCAACTTCTATAATATTATTTTGACTCATCCTTTGCACCTCATATTTTAACTATTTCTTATTGATCTTACAGATTCTATATTATCTGTTTAAGGATAAATATACAAATAATAATTTTTTATTAACAAATAATATATATAACAAGTCTAATATGACATATGTCCTTTTTTTATTCTAATCGCTCATTTATACTAATTATGTTAGATAATTTTTATTGTTTTAAAATATACAATATCTTAGAATATGTACTATTATACATCATAATACTTAAAAATGGAGGTAATAATGAGGCGAATTAATAATTTAAGCATGCTCCTTTCCTATATAGAAAAATATGACTTAAACTCTATATTTGAAAGAGATATGATTAAATATATGGAACTTTTTAGCTTTAGCAAAGGTGAATTAGTTTGTTCCAAAAGTAGTGAAATGAATTATATGTACTTTCTCGTAAAAGGTAAACTTAAGGTATATACATTACATGATAATGGCAAATCTATACTACTCAGGTTCAACAAACCTCTAAATATACTAGGCGATATTGAGTTTTTAACAGATTTTAAAATTCAGTGTAATGTAGAATCTGTTAATGAGTCTATAATTATAGGCATAAAAACAAATGATCTTTTAAGTCATGCATATAACGACTCTAAATTTTTGAGATTTATAATAAAGAATATCAGCCAAAAGCTATACGCCGTTTCAAACTCAGCTTCAATAAATCTTTTATACCCTCTTGAAAGTAGGCTAGCTAGCTATCTTTTATCAATAAGCGTTGATGAAAATAATTCTACTAATATTAGTGAGATTAAGACTTCGAAATTTACTGATCTAGCTACTTTACTTGGTACCAGTTACAGACATCTGTACAGAATTATTAATGATTTTAGTTCTAAAGGCATTATAGAAAAAAAAGGCAGCATAATTGTTATAAAAGATATAGATAAGTTAAAAGAGTTATCTGATGGTAACATGTATGAATAATTACATCACCTATAAAACAACGCTTGTATAAATTAATTATTGGGACTACGTCTGTATCAAATAAGCATAAATTATAATGTTTAAAGGAGGATATTTATGATTGGTGCAATTCTTTCAATGCTAGCTGGAATTTTAATAGGTATACAAGGAATTTTTAATACACGTTTAAGTGATAAAATAGGATTATGGGAAACGACAGCTGTTGTACATGCTGTTGGACTTCTTTTTTCTTTGTTAGTGATAACTATTTTTGCTAAAGGCAATATTAGCAGAATAGATGAGGTAAACAAGATATATTTATTCGGAGGCGTCTTTGGTGTTATTATAGTTTTCTATGTTATGAAAGGAATATCTCTACTAGGTCCAACATTATCTGTATCATTACTTATAATTAGCCAGTTGCTAATTTGCACACTAATTGATACCTTTGGATGGTTTGGAGTAACTCAAGTCAAGTTTGATTTTACTAAGATAGCAGGACTATTCTTAATGATAATTGGTTTAATTGTATTTAAATTAAAAGGATAGGAAGAAGGTATCCTTAACCTTCTTCTATATCACTGAAAATCTTTTTAGCCCACCCAGCAGCTTCTTCCGCTTTCTTTTCATCACCTTTAATTGGATCAATAAATTCAATTTCTCCTAATATGTCATTTTCTTTTAATTCACCTCTCATATTTGTAAATGTCTTACCTTTACCACCGCCATTACAACAAAATAAAGCAACCTTTTTTTCAGTTATTTTTATTTGAGAAAAGAAGGTCTTAAATGCCGGTGCATAACTAAAGGCCCAGACTGGTGTGCCAAAAATTATAAAGTCATATTCATTAGGATCTTTATCTAATCTTTCAAGTTCAGGTTTTTGTCCAAGTACAACCTGTTTTCCACCCCAAAGATACTTCATAAAACTTTTACTTTTAACATCTTTTTTCGGTTTTAGCTCTAATAAATCCGCATTAATAGCTTTTGCAATACTTTGAGCAATATACCTTGTGTTTCCCTCAAAGGAATAAAATACAACCAGCTTTTTCATTATAAAATTCACCTCTCAAAACATATATTTTACTCAATTACACAATCTAATTTTATCTGTAGATACTCAATTTATTAACACTGTTAATAGTTGTGTCTATGTCTAAATTAAGTATCAAAGTTATTTATTTAATGATTGTACCCATAAACTTTTTAACTAAATTATACAATATATATTATAGCAATTAATTGATAAAATGCCTATACTTGTTAACTAATGTTAGCAACGTCAAAGGAGATGGTAAATATATGATAAATGAGAATTTATTAGATATCGTTAAGGTGCAAGAAACTCACAGTCAAAATGAAGTAAATGATTTACTCGGCCAAGGCTGGAAGCTCCTCAATGTTTATACAGGTAGTTTCTCTTATGAGGCTAGTGATCAAATCAATATGTATGTATTAGGAAAACCTAATGATAGATAATATAAAAAATTAAAGGATGGCACTTGCCCTCCTTTAATACATAGTATAAGAAAGATGATTCATAAAATTTTATATTTTAATCTTAAAGCATATTGAGTAATGTTCTATGGTAGGGAATTTTATACGTCAATATCATCTAATCTTTTAAATAATTCACTGTATTTATCTAATTTTGCTTTATCTTCAACCTTGTATCCTGAATTATAGAAAGTAATATTTCCGTTACCTTCATTTAAAGAGTTTATTTCTTCCAAAGTTCTTTTTAGATTTTTTACAGTGCCAATGTTTCCATCAATTATATTAGTATGTGGTGGAAGTAATTTTCTAAACATATCCTTATAAAAAGAAAAATGAGTGCACCCTAAAACAATGGTTTCGTAATTACTTAAGTCATATCTAAATAACTGTTCTTGAAGATAAGGTAATACTATTTGATCATTAAACTCAAATCTTTCCGAGAATTGAACCAATCCTGGAAGCGGTAGTAAATCAACAATATGTTCGTTATCTAATTTAGTAATAAGATTTTGTAGTTTTTCTTCTTTTAGAGTCAAAGCAGTAGCAGTTACCAGAACTCGTTTATTTACATCTTTATTTTTTTCAACAGCAGGTTTTACAGCAGGTTCCATTCCTATAATTGGAATACTATATTTAGATCTTAGATCTTCGATTGCTACACTTGTGGCAGTATTACAGGCAATAACTATTGCCTTAACTCGCTGTTGAATAATAAACTCTATAGCATTAAAAATATGTTTTTTCACTTCATCTTTCGGTTTTGGTCCATATGGAACATTTAATGTATCTGCGTAATATATATAATCTTCATGAGGTAACATTTTTAGCGCATCATGCAATACAGTAATACCTCCGATACCAGAATCAAAAAAACCTATTTGCATTTCTATTCCTCCAATAAATAAAATCTATATGTAAATTTAACATTCATGTAGCTTTATTATAACATAATAATATAGATTATTGTTTCACGTAATTTACTACGAATGCGTATCAATATTCTATTATTTTTGCGCTAATTTCCATAAAAGACTTAGAATCCTATATTAATTAAACAGTAACCAATAACTTTAATATTTTATCATTTTGATATTTTTTTATCATTTTGATAAAATATTAATTATCACTTTGATAAGAACAAATTATATTATTTTTTGATAAATACTAACTTTAATCTTTTTCTTTTAACAAAAATAACTTCTCATTATGATAAATTTTTCAATATGGTTCCACGTAAAATGGCCCTTTACTCTATTGGCATGAAAAATGCTTAATAAAATATACGTAAGTACTTAAAACCATTCTTAATCCCCATATAATTTAACAACCAACCCTAAAGAAATAGCGCAGCAACAAGTTGTGCTATTTCTTTTTGAGTTTTAACTTCTTCAATACATAGACAGGATTCATGGCTTTAGGTAAATAAACTTCATCTCACTTGGGTCATAATTTCAATTATGGATAGATATACTTTTATACTTCATATGACTTTCTATGGTAATAAATTACATATTGCTTATACCTATATAAATTAAATAGTTTTATCGTACTTAAATAATGGACAAGTTTTTAAAATTAATGTAATAACTTGTATACTAATTAAGGAGGCAATCAATGTTAAATACGAAGAAATATCTATCGCTAACCTGTTCTTTTTTTATTGTTCTATCATTAATGTCATCAAAAGCGTCTGCTGCGGCTTCAACTGTGAGACTAGCCGGTGTTGACAGATACGGAACTTCTGTAAAAATATCTCATGATAGTTGGAGTCAATCAGACTATGTAGTATTAGTTTCTGGAGAAAATTTTCCTGATGGCCTTAGTGCTGCACCTTTAGCAAAAAAATATGATGCTCCAATTTTGCTGACAGAAAAGGAAAACTTAAATAGTGAAATACTACAAGAAATAAAGCGTCTACAAACAAAAAATGTTTTTATAATTGGTGGTCCAGGGGTAATATCTAAAAATATTGAAGATACACTTACCTCTCTTAACATATCCTTTACTAGATTATATGGACAAGATCGATATGAAACTAGTATTAAGGTAGCCGAGGTTGTTGGCTCAAAGAATGGAGCATTTATTTGTTCTGGAGAAAACTTTCCTGATGCGTTGTCAGCAGCATCTATAGCTGCTTCAAAGCAAATGCCTATATTGTTTTCTACTTCAAAATTTCTTCCATCTAATGTTAAGGAGTACATAAATGCCAATAATATAAATAATTTCTATGTAATCGGGGGAACAGGTGCCATAAGCGATAATGCC
Organism: Clostridium nitrophenolicum; assembly: GCF_055391695.1. Classification (NCBI taxonomy): domain Bacteria; kingdom Bacillati; phylum Bacillota; class Clostridia; order Eubacteriales; family Clostridiaceae; genus Clostridium; species Clostridium nitrophenolicum. The sequence continues at coordinate 893,845 of NZ_AP042469.1, read as the reverse complement.
GTTAATGAACTTGAAAATGTAAAACGATTAAGCGGAATTGACAGATATAGCACTAATGCAGCAATTTTAAATGAATTTTCAAAGGATATAAATTTTAATAGTGTTTATTTTGCAAGTGGTGAGAATTTTCCCGATGCACTAAGTGGATCTTCTGCAGCTGCAAAAAATTCTGCACCAATTGTGTTAACGGATGGTTCCTACTATAGAGCTAAATCTATAATTGAGTCTAATAGTGAGTCCATTTCCTTCCTTAAACTGCTTGGTGGAACCTCCATTATACCTGATTCCTTAGTAGAAAGAATACTTAAACCATCTAAAACTCTTTTAGGCTATAGCACATATTATTATCCTGGAGATAACGCTTCCTATAATTCACTAGTAAGTAATTCCGACTTAATAGATGAAATAGCAACAGATACCTTTGATACTGATGGATATGGAAACTTAAGCGGCGATATACCAATAGATCAATTAAATTATGCTTCTAAAAATAAAATCTCAACTTTAGCTATGATAACTAATAATTTTGATGGAGATATAGCAAAAAGTGTACTTGAAAACAGCAGTAATAGAAATAAGTTGATTAATAACATACTTAACATGTTAGTTGCGAATAACTATAAAGGAGTTAATATAGACCTAGAGGGAATTTATTATTATGACAGAGATTATCTTTCTACTTTTATGAAAGAACTTTATAATGTTCTTCATTCTCAGGGCTTTGAAGTAACAATAGCAGTTCCAGCTAAAACTAGAGATAGTATTAATGATAACTGGGCTGGTGCTTTTGATTATGCTGAAATTGCTAAGTATTCGGATAAGATCATACTTATGACATATGATGAACATTGGTCCGGTGGAACACCTGGTCCCATAGCATCTATAAATTGGGTGCAGAATGTAGTAAACTATACTCTTACCGTCGTTCCAAAAGATAAAATAATAGTTGGCATAGCTTCCTATGCATACGATTGGACATCCACTGGAGAAAAAGCCGATGCATATGGCATTCAACAGGCATATAACATAGCTGCAAAATATAATTCTACTGTAAAATGGGACTCAACTTCTAAAAGTCCTTACTTTAACTACACCGATAGCTCAGGGGTCTATCACACAGTTTGGTTTGAAAATAGTACAAGCATAGGCTACAAATTAGATATTGTAAATAATTGCGATTTATCTGGAGCAGCAATGTGGAGGTTAGGTCTAGAAAATAGCGATTTCTGGTCAACCATTGCTTTAAGACTAAATAAATAATGATTTTATTCAATTGAATATTTTATTTTATAAAGAATTTCTTAGATTCAGATTTGAATCTGCAACTTATCTGAATCTTGGATAATTCTTATCCAGTGCATAATAATTAATTAGTTAAACTTTAATAATTATTATATAGATTTTAAATTTATATAGAAAAGGGGATGTAAATATACTAATAAAAATAAAATTTATTTACATTCCCTTTCCTATATTGTGCTTTTCTTTAATGAATAGCTCGTTTTCTGTGTATTTTCCCCGATACTTCTACACTCCCAATAGTAACAAGAGCATTTTCATCGAAGCCATGCACAATTGATTTCAATTTAGATATCTCTAGACGTGTTACCACAACATATATTACATTTGTCGGCCTTCCCATATATGCTCCTTTACCTTTAAGCAGAGTAACACCTCTACCAAGCCTGGCCATTATAGCCTCGGTTATATCAGTATATTTTTCTGATACAATAAAAACGGCCTTCGATTCATCTAACCCTTCAACAGTAATATCAATAACCTTAAATGCAATAAAGTATGCTATTAATGAATACATAGCTCTATCCCATCCAAAAATAAAACCCGCACTACTTAGTATAAATAAGTTGAAAGACATTACTATTTCTCCAATGGAAAATGATGAGCTTTTATCCATTATAATAGCTACAATTTCTGTTCCATCTAATGAACCACCATTTCGTATTATCAGTCCAACACCAGCTCCTACTATTATACCTCCAAAAACAGAGGCTAATAATACATCCTGAGTTATACTATCTATAGGTTGAAAAACTGTTACTCCAATTGATAACATAGTTACTGAAAATAATGTAGAAAGTGCAAAGGTTTTTCCGATTTGTTTGTATCCTATTAACAAGAAAGGGGCATTCAATATGAAAATATATACTCCTAGAGGAATTTTGGTTAAATAATTTAAAATAATCGAAATACCCGTTATTCCTCCATCTATTATATTATTAGGTATGAGAAACACTTCCAAACCAACTGATACTAAAGTAGCTCCCAACATCATAAAGAAAATTCTACTTATTACTCTAAAATGCTTATTATGCTTTTCTGTCATATATTACCTCCCTTACTTACTTATAATATTATATGGTGCTTTTTTATTCTTTGTTAAAATAATATATTACTTTAACAAAATTACTTATAATATAATATACTTATATATATACAGATTAATGTTTTATTTTTAAGCAAAAATTTTCTTTACATATAAATAAAACTGTTGATGATATTATGTTTTATAATACCACCAACAGCTTTCATATTATTGCTAAACAAGTTTAAGTTTTCGTAAAGCATCATCGTATTCTTTTATTAAAATAATTTTTTCTTCCTTAGAAGCAAAAGAAGCTTCTATTCCATTTTTTATTACCTTTAATATATCCTGCAGCGTAAATCCCTGCTCTTTTATTAAATAATTATATTCGTCAATTATAGATACATTTGAGACAGTAATATTATCTGTATTTATTGTTACAACTAATCCTTCATCCAAATACGTCTTTACTGGATGTTCATTGTAAGACTCAACAGCCTTTGTGTTTACATTACTGGTTATGCAAACTTCTAGAGGAATCTTATTGTCCTTTAGATATTGGACTGTATTTTCATCCTTAAATGCATATACACCATGACCAATTCTTTCTGCGTGCAATAATTCAATAGATTTTATTATGTTCTCATGTATACCAGTTTCACCTGCATGTATAGTACAATGAAATCCATAACTATTAGCTAAATCAAAAGCTTCTTTATGAAGTTCTGGTGGAAAATCATGTTCATTACCTGCTAGGTCTACTGCAACTATTCCCTTATTAAGATATCTTTTAGATATTTCTACTAATTGCTTACTTGTTTCGATGCTCTCATGTCTCATGGCACATACTATTAAATTGGACATTATTCCATACTTTTTCTTACTATCTTTCATTCCCTTTAAAACTGTCTCTATAACCTCTTCTGCTGACATCCCTTGTTTGGTGTGAAAAAATGGTGCAAATCTTATTTCGATATATCTCACATTTTGTTTTGAAAGATCTTCTAACAATTCACAAGTTATTCTATATATATGTTCATGTTTTTGCATAACTTTTATTGGTAAATCAAATTTATCTAAGTACTCTTTTAACGAATTACACTCTCCAAGGATTTTCACACATTTTTCAAACTCTAATAATTCTTTTGTTGGAATTTCAATATTTTCTTTTTCAGCAATATCAAGTATAGTTTCTGTCCTTATGCTGCCATCTAAATGGCAATGCAATTCTGTTTTAGGTAAAGCCTTAACAATTTCTATCAAATCCATTATATCCCGTCCTTCTAGTTAACATTTAATGTACAATACTATATCTTATTTTTATCTTGGGATATATTTTATCACAAAAGCTTAAGCCCTGCATTTTTTTATTTAAAACTAGATTTACAGTCATTACCAAAAGTTTTAAAATTATTTATAACAAATAGTTTAAATGGGGGATGTGGAAATGAATAACTGTATACTAATTAAAGATTTTAATTTTTCTATAAATCCTTATGAAATATCAAAAAAATTAAATCTTTCTCATGATAAGAATATTAGAATCGTAGAAAGTTTGGCAAAGGAAGCTGAAAAGATAGCGGTTCCTAAGACTGTTTTTAAGGAATGTTTTATATGTAAAAGAGGAGATAACTTTGTAGCGTTAGATGGAATAAGATTTAATAGTAGAGTTATTAGTATAAACTTGAGTTCAGAAAACAGAGCTTTTCCCTATATAGTTACTTGTGGTACCGAACTCAAACATTGGTGTGATTCTAATAATAATAAATTTGAAAAAAAGGTTGCTGAATTTATAACCCAAGAAATCTTAATTCAATGTCATACCCTACTTAAAAATTACATAGAAAAAAACTTTAATACAGGAAATTTAGCAAGAGTAAATCCAGGTTCCACTGTAGATTGGGATATTAAAGAGCAAAAAAATATTTTTAGTATCTTAGGAGATAAAGTTATCTCTACAGGAGTTGTCCTTGATAGCAATTTCTTTATGTCTCCCGAAAAAACCTACTCTGGAATTTATTTTCATAATGAAACTGATTATAAGAATTGTTATATGTGTAATGCTAAGGTTTGTCCTTTAAGAGAAAGAAATTATGATGGTAGTTACTACGATAAATACTTTAAATAGAAAATAGTTATATATATGCAGAAAAAGAACATCCGTGGATTTCATTTACGTAAATCTACGGATGTTACTTATGTTGAATTCAATTATTTATTCTCTTCATAAAGAAACTTTTTAATTCTATAATAACTATATTCATCACCTATTGCTATGAAGATATCACCTTCTTCAAATATAGCATGAGGTCCTGGAGAAAGTATCAAATTCCCTTCCCGTCTTATACCTATTATGGTAGCACTTGTATTTTGCCAAAACTTGCTTTCCGATATAGTCTTTCCAATAATATTGAGCCCTTTATCTATTTCAAACTCAAAAGGTACAAAAGGATTAGTACTGGCAAATCTATTGGAATAATCTATAAGTTCTTTAATTACTCCTTCTATTTTTCTTTCTAATACATTTTTCTCCTCTAGCAAATCTAATACTTCTTTTCTTAAGGAATTCACAGAACCTATATCTTTAAATTTATCTATAAACCTTAAACAGTTATCTACGGATTTAACAGTAATTCCACTGCCTTTTGTTACTTCTACTATATCCATTTCATTCAAAAGAATGATTGCCCTTCTAATAGTTTCCGGTGAGACGTTATAATGACTTGCAAGAGATGATCTTCCATAAAGTTTATCACCTATAGAAAAATCTCCACCTACTATTCTATTTGCTATATCAATTGCAATCTTTTGATATACAGGTTTCGTCACATACTCTTCTGACATTTTAAATTTTGTTTTAAGATGTACTTCATCTTAAAACAATTCCCCCCTTCAAATATGTTGGATTAATTAAATCCATAAATAGTATAGGTTATTCTTTCTATTATGTAAATAATAATTTAACAACTTAGCTAAACTTATAATGAATAACTTTATCTGGATCTTGATTTACATTAAAATAAGAACATTTAGAATTTTGTACAAAATGTAAACTAATACTCAAATTCGAAATAGTTACATTGGTTATTAATGACATGCAACAACTTGTATGTTATAATAAAGTTGTTACTATATTTTGAAAGAACGCTGAATCCTAAAAAGAACGGGGGAACCAATACTTCGGGGCGAATCTCAATTGAGATTGGGTAGGAATAAACCTCCCGTCCGAGTCCGTCAGCTAACCTCGTAAGCGTCAAAAGAGGGGGTATTTTATATGATTAAAGTAGGCTTAATAGGTTTAGGCAAAACAGGACAACATATAGCAGAGGGAATTTTAGAACAAGCTAACATGGAAATTGTGGCAGTAATTTGCAGTGCAGAGAGTTCAAAAAAAGGAATGGACTTAGGAGAATTACTTGGAAAGCACAAAACAGGAATAAAAATAAGCACTTCTGATGAGCTGGAATCTATTATTTTTAAAACTAAACCTGATGTAGTTATAGACTTCTCAAGTCCTAAATCAACTATGGAAAATGTTATAACACTATCTAAAATGAAGGTGAACTTGGTTATAGGCACTACAGGTTTTACTAAAGAAGATATTGATAAGCTTCAGAGTATAGCCTATAAGTTTAGCAACGGTATAGTGTACGCACCCAATATTACCTTAGGTGTAAATGTAGTAATGCTTTTAAGTAATATTGCAGCAAATATATTAAGTAACTACGATTTTCAAATTACAGAGATCCATCATAAGAATAAAAAAGATGCGCCTTCAGGTACTGCTTTAAAACTATCCCATGAAATAGAAAATGGACTTGAAACAGCAGGAGTATATAATAAAGATATACCTATTCATGCTGTACGTGCTGGCGGCGTGGTAGGAAAGCATGAGGTTCTTATAATTGGAGAAAATGATAAAATAGAGATAAGCCATGAATCTTTTTCAAGAAAAGCTTTTGCACTAGGAGCTGTTAATGCAGTAAATTATATTTATAAAAAATCTGGATATTATGAAATGAAAGATATATTGGACCTTAAGAAAATATTGTATGGATATATTAATACTTTAGAAAGTGCCTTAGGTTAACAAAAATAAATTTAATTTTAACTCAAAAAATAGGGTTTCAAAATGAAACCCTATACAGTTACCTCTGTATTCTCATTATATTTAGATCTATCATGAACATTCCAAGTAAAGGATAAAAATACTATAGCAAGTACACAAGATACTAAAAGTAGCATAAATCCGCCGTTCCAACCAAACCTATCTACAATTATCCCCATTACTATTTCAGCTACAACCTGTCCTCCCATATATCCAAAAAGGCCTGTAAAACCAGCTGCTGTACCGCCTGCTTTTTTAGGAACCATATCTAATGCGCTTACACCTATAAGCATTACTGGTCCATATATTAATGCACCTATAATTGCTAGTGTAATATTTATAACTATAAGACTACTGCTGTTCCAATAAACGAATACACCTAACGTAACGCCAATCATACAAATTATACCCATTGGTGCACGACGACCGTTAAATAATTTATCACTTATCCATCCAACTATTATAGTTCCTGGAATTGCTGCATATTCATATATCTGAAAAGCTATAGCTGTATCTTTACGAGTAAAATGCTTTGCTTCTTGCAAATATGTTGGAACCCAATTTATAACTCCATATCTAACTAAGTATACAAAAACGTTTGCAATGGCAATAAACCACAAATACTTATTATTCAATACATACTTAAATAGTATTTCTTTACCTGTCATTTCCCTTTCTCTATCATCTACATTTACTTCTGGATAATCATTTTTATATTCTTCTATTGGAGGAAGTCCAACAGATTGTGGTGTATCCTTAGCAAATATAATAAATAATATACCACCAACAATAGCTATTATAGCTGGTAAATAAAACAAACCCTTCCAACTTCCAAACATTGAAACACCAATTAAAGCAATAACCGCTATAAATCCACCACCGACATTATGGGCAGTATTCCAAATAGACATTTTAATTCCACGCTCCCCATCGGAGAACCAGTGAGTCATTGTTCTTCCACATGGAGGCCATCCCATTCCTTGAAACCAACCATTTAAAAGCATTAATATAAACATAAAAGTAATACTTGATGTAATTGGGAAAAATAAATTTACAACTCCCGAAAGTATTAAACCTGCTGCTAAAAAGTATCTTGGATTTGACCTGTCTGATAGATTACCCATAACAAATTTACTTATTCCATAAGATAATCCAAGAGCTGAAGCAACAAATCCCAATTGTGTTTTAGTAAAACCTTGAGTTATTAAATAGGCTTTAGCTAAAGAAAAGTTACTTCTAACAAAGTAATAGATAAGATATCCTATATAGATACTTAAAAACACCTGTATTCTGTATCTTTTATAGGCTGAATCGATTTTTTCTTCTGGCAGCCTACTGATATGAGGTGCAGGCTTAAAAATTCCAAACATTTAAAAAGTCCCCCCTTGTATTGTAATATATTTAAACTCTAATTTTAGAGCTTTTCACTTTTTTATGATATAAATATGAATTAAACAAGGTATTCCTCTTCTTCATTAGTTTTTTCTCTATCATGAAGATTCCAAGTTAACGCAAGAAATAATGTTCCTAAAATACAAGCACAAACAAGCATCATAAAAACTAAGTTCCAGCCATTGTATTTAAGGATTACACCTATCAGCCAATCTCCCAAAGCCGTTCCAAATAAATATCCAAACAACCCTGTAAAACCTGCAGCTGTCCCAGCGGCTTTTTTAGGCACTATATCTATCGCTGCAATTCCAACGAGAACTACAGGAACATAGATCAAGCAACCTATAAGCATTAAAGCTATTACATCAACACTATAATTATCTGCTGGATTCATCCAATAAAGTAATATAGCCAGTGTCACAAAAGTCATGCAGATGGCTGAAATTGGTCCCCTTCTACCTTTAAAGTATTTATCACTTAACCAACCTGAAACTAATATTCCTGGTATGCCAGCATATTCATATAAAGAATAACATCTTTGTGAAAGCCATTGAGGCGCTCCCTTTACCGTAGTAAGGTAAAAAGTACACCAATCTAAAACTCCATAGCGAACCATATATACAAATATATTAGCTATAGCTAAATACCACAAAAACTTGTTATTTAATACATACTTAAACAGTATTTCACTTGCGCGTAATTCTCTTTCTCTGTCTTCTACACTTGCTTTCGGATAATCATTCTTATACTCTTCAATTGGAGGCAGCCCGCATGATTGAGGCGTGTCTCTTAAAAATATAAGACAAGCTATACCTATACATATAGAAATAATTGCGGGGAAATAGAATAGGCTTTTCCAGGTACCAAAAATAATTATCCCAATACCTGATATAGTAGCCAAAACTCCTCCTCCCAAATTATGAGATACATTCCATATAGACATTTTCACGCCTCTTTCTCTATCTGAAAACCAATGAGCCATTACTCGTCCACAAGCTGGCCATCCCATCCCTTGAATCCAACCGTTAATAAACATGAGAATTATTATTAAATCTATGTTTGATGTAATTCCTAGCAAAATACTGATAATACTGGATAATATAAGACCTAAAGGCAAAAATATTCTAGCATTGCTTCTATCAGAAACAATCCCCATAAAAAATTTACTTAACCCATAACTGAAAGGTAAAACTGAGGCAGCAAAACCTAATTTTGCCGTGTCTAAACCTTCATTTGTTAAATAAGGAATTGCTAGTATAAAATTTTTTCTTACAAGATAATAAGCTGCATATCCAATAAATATAGTTGTAAGTACTTGGAAACGTAATTTTCTGTATTCCTTGTCTATATTTTCTTCAGATAAATAAGGTTTAGCAGCTGATGGTTTTAAAAAATTAATCATCTTTAATTAACTCCAAATCAATAATATTTTAATATTTAAAACCATATATAATATTTATATAACAATATTAACAATATTAACATTGTTAACACTTTTAACATTATTAACATTATATATAATTTGATACCCATTGTCAACGTTTTCTGAAATTGCCATTTTTTAATAATAAGACTTATTAGTTAATTTTAGTTAGTTTCTAATCTGCTTTTTTATTTATTTAAGGGAAGCTGTATAATAAATTCACTGCCTTTATTTAGCTCACTATTTAAATATATACTGCCTTCTAATTCAGACACTATATGCTTTACAATAGCTAAACCAAGTCCTGTTCCTCCTTGATTACGACTTCTAGATTTATCTACCCTATAAAATCTCTCAAAAATTCTTGCTACATCTTCTTTTGGTATACCAACACCATTATCTTTTACACTAACAAAAGCCATATCTTCTTTTATATATGATAAAACTTTAATGCTTCCTCCTGGCTGTGTATATTTTATTGCATTATCTATAAGGTTGATTACAGCCTGATTGAACCAATCCTTATTTTTTACATACAATATAAAATTTTTCTTTATGATTAGATCGATACATATACTCTTTTTACTTGCTGAAGGAGTCAACATATATACAATATTATCTAACTCTTTATATATATTTACTTCCTCTAGATTGTTTAAAGAAGATTGATTTTCTAAATGAGACAACAAAAGTATGTCCTCTATAAGCCTTTTTAATCTTTCTACTTCCTCTGTTATAATCCCTAAAAACCTTTGTCTCTTTTCCCTATCCTCTCCTGCCTTTCTTTTTAAAGTGTCTACAAAACCAATTATAGTAGTTAGTGGTGTCTTTAATTCATGAGAAACATTAGCGACAAATTCACTTCTCATTTTTTCAAGATGCTTCATTTCTGAAATATCCTGTAAAATAATAACTATACCTTTTTCATGTGCCAAGTTTTCAATATCATAATCTATTAAATTAGTATATACTTTATATATTTTATCATCACTATCCGTTAGCTTTAGTTCTCTTTCTTTATGTATGTTATTATTAAATGTTTCTTCAATTAAATTATAGAGTTCTTGTGATTTTATACTAGACTTTAAATTATGTCCTATATTAAAGTTTTTATCTAACTTTAGTATTTTTATTATTGCAGGGTTTGAAAGTATTACATTCCAGTTGATATCAATTACTAATATTCCATAAGTTATACTATTTAAGATTGAATTTAGTTCTAAGTTTCTATAATTTAACTGTGATACTACATTATTTATTGTAGAAGACATATGGTTAAAACTATCTGCAAGCTCTTCAAGTTCATCCTTTGTACTGATCCTTACCTTATAGTTAAAATTTCCTTTTGATATTCTTTTAGCTGCATTATTTAACTTCTGCAATGGATTCATCATATTATCTAAAAAAAAGCATCCAATGACTACCGCTACAATAACACCTATAAGTATGGAAATTAAAGTACAGCTTAAGAATACTTTATTAAGGTTATCAAACCCCTTAAGAGACACTCCAAGCCTTACTATAATTGCATTATCATATATTCTTACTGGACTTAATGCTACATAAAGAAACCTCTCTCCTTTAATTCTATTGTATCTGTCACTGACAGCTGATTTGTTATGTAGACAATTTTGTATCTCTGGTTTATCAAGCTGATTTTCAAATATTAAGCTGCTACTGGAATCCGCCAAAACATTGCCCTTATCATCTATAAAAGATATTTGTGCATCAGTTTGAGAAGAAAATTTTTGTGCCATGACAGGATAGTTAACTTCAGCTCTTTCATCTACTAAATTTAAAAGCGTATTAGTAATCAGTTTGCCATTACTGATAAGCTTATCTTGAAGGTTTTTTACATAGTAGGTTCTTACAAAACTTAAGCACAATGCTCCTGTGATTAAAGAGCCTACCATTACTAAAATAATATAAGTAATAAATAATTTTCTTCTCATTAAATCACCTATTTCTAATATAATATTTACTTTAAACTACTATTATCAGCCTTTATTTAATCATGTATCCAAGACCTCTTACTGTTTCTATATACTTAGGAAATCTATCATTATCCTCTAATTTTTTTCTCAATTTTCTTATATGCACGTCTAGTGTTCTTGAATCTCCCAGGTTACCATATCCCCATACTTCACTCAGTAAAACTTCTCTTGAAACTAATTCTCCTTTATTTTTAGCCAAGGTTTGTAATAGCTTAAATTCCCTTAAAGTAAGTTCTATGACAACACCTTTCTTTTTAACTTCGTATTTATTATTATCAATCTCTATATCACCTATTTGTATAATGTTGTCATTTGTGTTATTAGCGACAGACACCGTATCTACTCTTCTAAGTACAGCATCTATTCTAGCTAATAATTCATTTATACCAAAAGGCTTGGTTATGTAATCATCTGCACCTAGCTTCAATCCTCTGACTTTATCATTTTCTTCCCTTTTTACTGTAAGCATTATTATAGGTATTTTTCTAGTACTTTCATCATTTCGTATTCTTCTACAAACCTCAAATCCATCAATTCCCGGTATCATAATATCTAACAGTATAATATCTGGAAGCTCTTTTTTGGCAAGTTCTACCGCATCCAAGCCATCATGACAACACACTACATTAAAATTTTCTTCAAGATTTACAGAAATAAGTTCTGTTATATTAATTTCATCATCTACTATTAATACTTTTCCTGTTTTCATAAAAATCACCCTCAATTAAATATAAATATATATTTTACAGTATATACTAAAGATTTTAACGTTTCCATATTTTTATTTTTCTAAAAATTATTTATCTATAATATCATCTTTTAAGGATAGGTATTTTTTATAATTAAAAAAATAGTAACACAGCACTATTAGAGTCTGTGTTACTATTTTTCTATATTCAATTTCAATAAATTTTACATTTACTGACGATTTTCATTATTAGTTCCTTCAAAGGCATTTATATACATTTGTTTTATCTCACCAATCAGAGGATATCTTGGGTTTGCACCAGTGCATTGGTCATCAAAAGCCTGCTCACTCATCACATCAAGAGTTGCATAAAAGCGCTGACTAGTTACTCCTGCTTCCTCTATGGTTTTTGGTATATTGATTTTAGCTTTCAATTCATCTATCGCATTTATCAAAAGTTGTATTTTTTCATCTTCAGTATTTCCACCTAAGTTTAGATAGTCAGCAATTCTTGAATATCTCCACCTTACATTAGGATACTTATATTGAGGAAAAGCTGTCTGTTTTCTCGGATTATCAACTGCATTGAACTTAATTGTTTCATTAATAAGCAGTGCATTTGCTATTCCATGAGGTATGTGATGCATAGCACCTAGCTTATGAGCCATTGAATGGCATACACCAAGGAAAGCATTAGCAAAGGCCATACCCGCCATGGTAGCTGCATGAGCCATTTTTTCTCTTGCTTTTACGTTATTTGCACCATCTGTATAAGATAAAGGTAGATACTTAAATATAAGTCGAATAGCTTCTAAGGCTAAGCCATTCGTGTACTCCGAAGCCAATACAGACACCATAGCCTCAATAGCATGGGTAAGAGCATCTATACCTGAGGCTGCAGTAAGACCTTTTGGCATATTCATCATAAGCTCCGCATCAATTATAGCTATATCTGGAGTTAACTCATAGTCTGCTAGAGGATATTTTACTCCAGTTATTTCATCTGTAATAACTGCAAAAGGAGTTACCTCAGACCCTGTTCCTGCTGAAGTTGGAATAGCAACCATCATAGCTTTCCTGCCGAGATCAGGGAATCTGTATACTCTTTTTCTTATATCCATAAATCTCATAGCAAGGTCTTCAAATCTTACATCAGGATGCTCGTAAAGTACCCACATGATTTTTGCTGCATCCATAGGAGAACCTCCACCTAATGCTATTATGACATCAGGATTAAAGTTGTTCATTTCAGAGGCACCTTTACGTGCAGTTGCCAAAGTCGGATCCGGTTCTACATCAAAAAATACTCTGCAATCTATGCCTGTATGTTCAAGGATACTTACTACATGATTTACAAAACCTAAATCATATAGAACTCTATCTGTAACTATAAAGGCTCTCTTTTTGTTCATGTCTCTAAGTTCTTCAAGAGCAACTCCCATACATCCATACTTAAAGTAGATTTTTTCAGGTACTCTGAACCACAGCATATTCTCCCTTCTCTCAGCCACGTGTTTTACATTTACTAGATGTTTTACTCCTACATTCTCTGATACAGAATTTCCTCCCCAAGAGCCGCACCCCAATGTCAAGGATGGCGCAAGTCTAAAATTGTATATATCACCTATAGCCCCCTGGGAAGAAGGCATATTAATAATGGTTCTTCCAGTTTTCATAACTGCACCGAACTTTTCAATTCTATCTTTACATTTAGTCTGATCCGTATAGAGTACTGATGTGTGGCCAAAACCACCAAGTTCAATAAGCCTTGCTGCCTTATGTAAAGCTTCTGTAAAATCTTTTACCTTATACATGGCCAATACCGGAGATAATTTTTCATGTGAGAAAGGTTCTTCAAATTCTACAGACTCAACTTCACCAATAAGTACCTTTACAGAATCAGGCACTTGAATTCCAGCCATTGCAGCAATCCTTCTTGCATCCTGGCCTACTATATCTGCGTTAAGGGCTCCATTTTCCTTTACTATGGTTCTTCTTATTTTATCTCTTTCCTCTTCATTTAAGAAGTAAGCCCCTCTCTCTTCAAATTCTGATTTTACTTCATCATAGACTTTTTCAACTACTATTGCAGATTGTTCTGAAGCACATATTACCCCATTATCAAAGGTTTTTGAAAGTATTATTGAACTTACAGCCATTTTTATATGAGCGGTTTCATCAATAACTGCCGGGGTGTTTCCTGATCCTACACCTATAGCTGGTTTACCTGAGGAATATGCAGCCTTAACCATGCCAGGCCCGCCAGTAGCTAAAACTATATCTGATTCTCCCATGAGCAATTGAGTGAGATCTACATTTGGCTCATCTATCCAACCTATTATTCCAGCAGGAGCTCCTGCTTTTACAGCGGCGTCAAGTATAATTCTTGCGGCTTCTATAGTGCTTTTCTTTGCTCTAGGGTGCGGAGCAAATATAATTCCATTACGAGTTTTTAATGCAATAAGTGACTTAAAAATTGCTGTAGACGTTGGATTAGTTGTAGGTATAACAGCTGCGATCACTCCAAAAGGTTCCGCTATCTTGATAATTCCGAAGGAAGGGTCTCTTTCAATTATTCCGCAAGTCTTTTCATCTTTATATTTATTATAAATATACTCAGCGGCAAAGTGATTCTTAATAACTTTATCCTCCACAATACCCATGCCTGTTTCTTCTGTAGCCATTTTAGCAAGATGAACTCGGGCATTATTGGCGGCTATAGCTGCTTGCCTGAAAATTTCATCTACAGTTTCTTGAGTATATGTAGCAAAAACTTTCTGTGCTTCTCTAACTTCTTTAATTTTTTGAAGAAGTTCTTCTTTATTTGTAACTCTCATAAAATACTCCTCCTTTTAATTAATACCCTAATAGCTTTTCACATACTTAAATTATTATTACATCTTAAAGTACATAGATTATAGCTGACCAGCAGAAAAACACTAAGAAAATATGCAAAAATAAAGAGAGCTTTGGTTTAAGCTCTCTTTATAAATTGCTACTTAATCTAGCAGCTTTAAAACATTTAATACCTTTTTATTAACTGCTTTTTCTTATTCATAAGCTTCAAGTTAAATTTCAAACATCTTTTATAAGAATAATAGCAAAAGCTCATTCCAAGACACTCTGCTGATACTAAAATTGATACTAATTCTGCTATAGAAAAATTATTATTTTTAGCTAAATAATTATAAAAAGATGGCATACAGGAAATAACCCAAATTATTATAAACACCGATATAAAGGCCAACTTTACATCCTTTTGTTTTATATCAAATATATATATGAAAACAAGTCTAGAAACTGTTCCAATAACTCCTCCAATTATTGAGCTAATAGTCAGAGTAACTACAGCTTCACTGTTCATATTTATGGCAGTAACTGCGGCCATACCAACAAATAGCCCAATAAATACAGATATTATCAAGTTAAATAAAAAATCCTTTAAATTCTCTTTCATACTTTAAACTCCTCAAAACCCAAGAAATTTTTTAAAATCATTTAAATATTTTCGTGTAACATAAACTTCTTCCTCTATATCTATGATTTTTAATATAAGCTTACTGTTAAACCATGAAATAATGCGATCTACTTTTACTATATTTACAATAAAGCATTTGCTTACTCTTATAAATCCTTTATTTTCAAGCCTTTCTTCTAATTCATAAAGCTTTTCTTTGACTTTATATCTTTTATCTCTTGTCCTACAAAAAACGTCATTACCCATAGCCTCAAAATAATAAATGTTATCATAAGTCAGCACTTTAAGCTCGTCCTCTTCACATTTTCCTGTAATTATATTTTTAAGCTCTTCTTTATTCATTGATACTTGATCTAAATAGCCTATTAAAACATTTACAGTTGCCATATCAAAATATATACCTATTTTGCCTTCTTCTAAATCAAAGCCTTTTTCAATAATACATACTTTAGCATCCTTACTAATCCTTATTTTACGATTAGTAAGGATCTCTTCTAATATTCTTCTCATATTTTCACAACAAATTAAATCTATTTCCATATAAAACCCTCTTTTACTTTAAGCTTCCGGAAGTAACCCGGGGATTATAATTGATAGTGCAACCCCTACAGACACTAATATATTCATAACTATAACAGTATTAGTGTTATGCCCTAATAATTCTATAATAGCATTAACTAAATAAATTGTTGCCCATATTTTAGTTATAAGACTGTTAACTTCTATAAATAATGGCGACTCTCCAAAATCTTCTCCATATCCACTTTTAGCTTCATACATAGTATATGGTTTTCCTAGTCTAGTAGAGATAAATCCCATAAGTGCCAGCACTACATATGAAGTTAAATATCTGTACTGAATAACAACGTCTATTTTAAAATAAAAGTATAGTACATTGGAAATAGCAAAGTAAGCTAATAACACAACAGACATAATTCCTATATTCTTGTTCATAAGGTTTCTTATGAACAATATTGAAATAGACACTAGGCCTAAAACAATCCCCCATTTATTTGATATACTCCAAAGAAATATTAAAGGAATAAACCCAAATGTTACGTTAAAGCATGCTTTTAAACTACTTACCATTGTCTTTCACCTTATCCTTTTCAAGAACTTTTTTATGGGCAGTAATCATATAATCAATTGCATTTTTCTGTACTTCTTTTCTGAATCTTTCTTTTCCCATAAAATATCTCATAACTTTTCCTTGCATTTTCTGCTTAAAGGATATTTTTTTCATCATTCCATTTTCCTTATAGTATTTATAGTCCGCTGCAAAGATAGCTCCTAACTCTCCTTCTATAGAATCAGCAAACAACTTTCTTGAAGCTACAGCTAAAAAGGTTTCTGGCTTAAAATAGTTTCTTTCACAGTAACTTATACTGATTTTAGCAAAAGTATATATTTGTTTGTCTATAGTATCGCTATCTTCACTTTCATCGGTAACAAATCCAATTAAATTTCTATCCTCTCCAGTGTATAATTCTAGTATTTGTCTTAAGTTCTGATGTTCACTTAATCTACCTGAAATCATATATCCTATTTGCTTGCCTCTTAAGAAAGGAATATGAGTGTAACAAAAACTTCTATCATAATAAAGTTTAAAACGATAGGATAAATATCTATCCTTTATAGTTCCTGCAAAAATAACTATATCTGCATTATTAATAACATAATCTAAAAATTTTCTATAGCCATCCTTATCATTATAAGCACATATATTTTCCGCAGCACATTTACAACAGCCTAGGCAAGGACCTTTTATATCTACATCATAGAGATTAAGAACTTCTACAGAGCCTTTTATATAGCTTTTATATTTATCAATCATTTCTTTAAGGTTACTATCCTCTTTCTCTACATCCGTTATAATAATTATTTTCTTAGTTGTAGGAATAAATCTATCTGTTTCGCCGGCTTTATACTTAAAGGTACTTTTACTTAGCATACTAAATAGTTTATTAGTAGTTAAGCCCTCATTAATATAGGTCTGTAAGTTTTCAAAGAATAATTTAAGTTCCCTTCTACTCTTTTCTTTTACTAAATCATTCATATCATGGGACAAGTATTCTACATAGTTCATGCCTAAATCCTCACAAATTGCCCTCATATAGTTATGAGCATGAATATCTGCATAATGAATAGAGGTAGAAAACACACTAGTATATTTTCCTGAGAAATAACCTTCTAAATTATTTTTAAATATTAATTCAATTAGTCTTTTATAATAGGAAGGTACTAAAGCATGATATAGTGGAAATGCCCATATAACAGCATCTGCTTCCTTAACTTTTGTGCATAAGGTCTCTAACGCTTCCACATTTTCTTCATATTTTTTTATTTCTTTTATAACCTGTATATATTCAAATTCATGACTTTCATAATTCTGTTCCAAATACTTCATTGACTGTACTGTAACACTTTTTTCTGACTTTGGACTTCCATTTAAAATTATTATTTTCAAAATCAACACCTCCTGCTTTTTCATAATTCTATTTTATTGAATTTTATAAATTGAAACTATGGATTTCTTTCAAGATGCAATATGAAGTATGTAAGATACATGGAGGTGCTGTAACACTAAAAAGCTCCTATTCAATTCTCTGTATCAAATTTATAATATGTATCTAGACTTGTACCTAAAATCATTTATAATGAAGTTATACCATATTTTTCATATATTTATAAAAACTTATCTATGTAATTTTTTACACTTTCCTTGAATAAAATATATTAAATTCTAAAAGAAAGTGAGGTGAAATCCACTTAGATAAATTTTAATTTAATAAGTGGTGTCTATGGAAAACAAGAAAAAAATTTATACTAAAATCGTCATATATACAAATATACTAATTTGGATAATTGGCCTTGTTTCCGCATTTGTAGTAGATAGAGCTAGACCTCCTTTTGAAACCTACTTTAATAGGCTTAAAGATTTACCTGTTCGCAAAACATGGAATACGGATTTAATGATCTATGCATATTACTTATTTATTTTAATGCTTATTTTCTGTATTTTATCTCTGATATTAAATATTGTAGCCTATAAAAAGGAAAAATTCAGACTTAGTATCACTCCTTTTTTTCTTGGACTTTGTTCGATATACGGTATTATAATGTATTTAATATACTTTTAATTTATATAAGCTTACACTCAGTAAAAGGGTCTGAGAATCTTCAGATCCTTTTAATTCTTATTTATCTCATGCCTTACTTCCATTTAGGCAGTTTTCAACTTAAACTTTTATATAATTATTACACATCATTTGCTATACCGATTCATAAAATTATATGAATAATCTATTACACTGGAGGTTAAATATCATGTCTACTCCTTTAAATGAATTAGTTAAAAACTACAAAGAAAAATTTATGGAAAAATTTGAAGAACAACTAGAAAAATTTAAAGAAATAGAAGATTATGATGAATTAATTTACCATTCTGTATTTGAAATAGGTTCTAATGATAAGGTAATTGCACAAGACAATATACTCAGATTTAATATGGCTAACAATATGTATCAGTGTTTAAAAGATGATTTAATAAAAGAAAAAATATCAAATAGTCTATGTTTTACTGATATACTAGATACTGTTTATAACTTAAGAAGAAATAATATTATTAAGTATTTCGGACCTTTAAATTTATATGATTGCTCACTGAGAATTGGGGCACATTACAACATTTATCCAAGCAGAGTATATGTTCACTGCGGATCAATTACTGGTGCTAAGAACTTATTTAAAGATAAATATAATAATATCGTAAAATATTATAATGGTGATAACTCCTTCCCTTATATTCCTATAAATTCACTTCCAGAAGAACTTCAGAATTTAGAACCTCATTATATTGAGGATTTTTTATGTAAATTTGCAACAAGCTTTGAAAATATAGATATTTAAGCAAAAATTAATTATGTTGACAGTAACCATTTAAGAATTCAATTCATATAATAGAATGTAGCGATTAAAAGGAGTTTATAATGTTATCTAATAGAGAGTTTGTTAGACAATCCTT
This sequence comes from Clostridium nitrophenolicum, assembly GCF_055391695.1. Classification (NCBI taxonomy): domain Bacteria; kingdom Bacillati; phylum Bacillota; class Clostridia; order Eubacteriales; family Clostridiaceae; genus Clostridium; species Clostridium nitrophenolicum. Next base: position 874,415 of record NZ_AP042469.1, on the reverse strand, counting down.
AGAATTAAATCTATTCTTTATGAGAATTGCTAAAGAACATGCCATTTTCTTGGAAGCAGGTTTTACTCCAAAGAATCATAACTTAGCACAACAAGCAAATATGATAAAAGAGGAGTTTAGTCAACTCTTAGTAGAAACCATAAAGCTTTCTGATGGAATTATCAGTCCAGAAGTAGCAAACTCAGGAGAGTTAATTACTGACATGACCATTGATGCCGAATGCAAAACTCAATATTATACCTCAATTCCAATCGATTGCAATATCACTAAAATGGAAGCAAATTTAATTAAATGCACCAATGCTAGGCAATCTTTTGATATTGTTAGAAGTGTAACTGAATTAAATCAAAGAGCTATGGTCGCAGCTAACCAAATTATTTTATTTAAAAGCAGATTGTTAAGAGATGTCTTAGCATGTAAAGTATTTACTACTAATTATCCATTACTTATAGATCATATACTTAGAGAGGCACAGTTATATCTAAGAACACTGATTATGTTGCAAAATAGACAGGAAGTTAACTTTGTACAAGATGCAGTATATCAGGAAATATTCTGGAGTAGAATTATGGCTGAACACGCAAAGTTTATTAGAGGATTATTGGATCCAACAGAAGTTAAATTATTTGATACAGCTAATGACTACGGTGAGAAATTTGATGAATTAACTGCTGAAGCCCAAAGCCTAACAGTAAACCTTGGTCTCCTACCTGAAGTTACACGGGAAACTCTTAAATCTACTATTGGTATTAGAGATTTTAAGAAGCAAGGTACAGAAGGCATACTTCACTGTAATATTAAGTCTTTAATAGTTCCATTACTTGGTGATCATGTAGTTAGAGAAGCAAATCATTATGTTAGACTTCTAAAAAACTTTAGTAAAGTTCGTAATGTATAAACAATAAAAACTTCAAGCTGCCTATGCTTTGTATAGGCGGCCTTTTTTGTTTTTCCAATTATTAAAATTATAAACTTTATTATGCCAACAAATAAAACCATTGATATTCTAAAAAGCTTAATATATAATCAAATTGTTAACGATATTGATTACCATTAACAATTTAAAATAATTATCAATAATAGTTTTCTTCTTGTAAATTAGATATATTAACATTACTATATAATATGAAAAGGAACATATGAACTTATATTATTTTTGATTAACCTAATTCAATATGTTCATAGGGAGGACTCTAAAATGGATCTTGAAAACATAAAAAATTCTATCGTAACTAATATTTATCACATTCTTAGCGGAAGGTGCATTTAAAATGGATGTTATAAAATCGTTATTTTATTTTATCTTGGCAGGATTATTTGAAATAGGAGGAGGATATCTAGTTTGGTTATGGATTAGGGATGGTAGAAGCCCTTGGTATGGACTCTTTGGAGCTTTAGGTCTAGCTATATATGGGATTATACCTACTTTTCAATCCTTTAATGCTGGTTTCGGAAGAGTATATGCGGCCTATGGGGGTATTTTTATAGTTCTTTCAATTTTATGGGGTTGGAAGGTTGATAAAATTGTTCCTGATAAGGCTGACATTATTGGAGGAATTATTGCTCTTGTTGGAGTTTTAATTATTATGTATTTTCCAAGACGTTAAGATGATAATTAAACATATAATTAAGGACTAAAGAACCCTAAACTGTTGAGTTTAGGGTTCTTAAAAATTTTAAGTAGTTATATGATACATTTTTATTGCTTAGAATTATTTATTTTTTGAAATTCTTCACCAAGATATTTAGCTATTGATCCCATACCAGACTTTCCAGCTACTGCTTCTGCAGCTGCGTTGTAGTTTGTATTAGTGTTTACATCATAAGTAAAGATTTCACCATTCTCATCAGTTATAAACTCTATACCAGCTATTTGAATACCATTTCCTTCTAAAAAACGAGCATACTTTTCAATTATAGGGATGTCAAATCCCTCAATGATTCTAAATTTCGGTTTTTCAGGTTCGCTTACACCTACAGGACAGAATGCATCTCCTATTTGACAAGCATCAGCAGGACATAATTGGAAGCCCTTTGATGTATCAACCTGCACTGCATAAATAAATTTTCCACCAACAAATTCACAACGTGTTATAAAGGATTCGCTTGATTTAATATATTCTTGAATTAAGGTTATACCATCTCTTGAGTCTTCAAATTCTGAACTATTCAAATAATATTCTAGTGCATCTATGCTATTGAAAAGCTGAACTCCCAAGCCTTTTCCACCACGATTATGTTTAGTTATGAAAGAACCTGTAAAACCTTCCGCTGCTTCTAAAATTTGTTCCTTACCTATAGCTGCTACTGTACGTGGAGTGCGAATTCTGTAAGCATTAAGTGCTGTATATTGCGCTATTTTACTAACTTCTAATTGTAGCGCATGACTTGTATTTATAACTCTGCGGCCATAACTTTCCAACCATGCAAGTACACCAGCAGTGTATTCTGCTGCAAATTGATGATCACGAGTATGGGAGGATGCACTCATACGATTATAGAAAACACCTTCAGGTGGTGCTTGTGAAAAATCTAACACACCCTTATCGAGATACCATTCTTTATAAGGTAAATTTAACTTTTCTAATTCCTTTCTTAATGGTTCAGTCCATTCATTATTCTCATGTATAATATAGATATTTGACATTTGTTAACCTCCTTTAGTCCTACAAATATTTTTATATAAAAATTATTTATTATACAGTTAAAACAAGTTTTTTGTAAAACTGCTTATGCTGCAATTGATTCTAAGTCTTCTTTTTTCTCATTATTAAAGGAATCTCTGTCAAATTCATTTTCAGAGTTAGCTACCAAAAGTGCTACCACTGAGGAACCTACTACATTAGTCATAGTTCTAATCATATCAATTACAACATCTATTCCTAGAAGCATCGCTAAGCCTGATACTGGAAGACCTAAACTTGTTAGCACAACAGTTGCTGCAATAGTAGCTGCTCCTGGAACTCCAGCGATTCCGATAGATGCAATTGTAGTTGTTGCTATTAGTAGTAAATAATGTGTAATTGTAAGGTGAATATTAAATACACCTGCTACAAATACAGCTGCGATTGCAGGATATAATCCCCCGCCACCATTCATTCCAATTGAAGATCCCAGCGGTGCTGCAAAGCTTGCTATCTTTTCAGATATTTTTACTTCATTTGTTAGAGCCTTCATTGTCACTGGCAAAGTACCATAACTACTTCTTGTTGTAAAAGCAACAATCATTGCCGGTGAGATTTTTTTGAAGAATTTAACTGGGTTAACTTTAGCTATTAGTGCCATTAATCCTCCATGTACTAGTATTAAATGAATAATGCATGCAGCATACATTGCTAGTATTACTTTAGCCAAAGGAATTAATGTAGCTAGTCCATATTTGCCGGCTACAGACCCCATAAGACTGAATACACCATAAGGAGTTAAGGCAATTACCATCTTAGTTATTTTAAACATTATTTGTGCAAAAGAATTTATAAAATCTTTTACAGGTTTAATCGCCTGAGCATCCTTTGAGCCTTCAATAATTATTGCTACAGCTATAAATGTAGCAAATACTATAACCGGTAACACCTTTGCGTTAGCCATTTCATTTACGGGATTTGAAGGAATCATATCTAAAAGCACACTTGCAAAGGTTGGAATTTCCTTTGCTTTAAATGAAGCATCTTTAATAAACTGAATTCCATTTCCCAAATTCATAGCAGTACCAACAAGGGCTCCTATAGCAGTGGCAACTGCTGTGGTCGTTAAAAGTAAGGCTATAGTTTTAAACCCTATTTTTTTAAGTTGCTCTGGGTTATCTAATGATGTAACACTGGATATTAAAGAAGTCATAACCAGAGGAATTACAATCATCTTAATTAAGCTAATAAATGCTTGTCCGATAGGATCAACTAAAAGAGCATTTTTCTTAAAAATAGCACCAAATATAATGCCAAGTAACATTGCTGTTAAAACTCTATATCCAAAACTAATATTTTTCTTTTGTAAAAAGTATAAGAATGCTAATAATACTAAAGCTATAATTACACTTAAATTTCCTAAATTCATTTTAACCCTCCTAAAACTTTATTTATATTTGGATTTATCTAGTTGGGCCCAATTAGATAAAATCAAAAAACCCTTCTGCCTCTGAAAATATCCAGAGGCAGAAGGGTACTTCCGCGGTTCCACTCTGATTAAGCATTGCTGCTCATCTTTAATTCTGACACAATAATGTCATATCTCTATAACGGGAGAACCCGTAAAAGCCTACTAAATTTCGGTTTTAAGCTCACAGGGGCACTTCGACTATACTCTTTCATAAAGCTCTCTCAACCAAGGAGCTTCTCTCTGTGTGATTTATATAGACTACTTTTCCTGATCAAAGCATTGAAATCGTACAATTCTTATTGAATTACTAAGAATTTATGTTTTAATTATAGTCGGGTTAAATTGAAAAATCAATAGATTTTTTGAATATTTATTCAGGATTTTATTTCCTTAAATACAGAATGTTTTAGAATTATGTATTTTTTTGTAGTTTATCGCACATAGTATCCGCTAGGCTCTATTGGTTGTCCACTAGAATTTCTGATTTCAAAATGAAGGTGTGGTCCTGACGAAACACCAGTATTGCCTGAATAAGAAATTAGCTGTCCTCCTTTTACAACTTGTCCCGGAGATACTGCTAAAGAGGAGTTATGTCCATAAACCGAAGTTATATTCCCATGATTAATCATAACCACATTTCCATATCCAGACATAGACTGTGCTGCAATTACTACCCCATCCTCAAGTGCATAGACTGGTGTACCTATTGGCACCCCTATATCAATTCCTGCATGCAATCTGCTATATCCAAGTACAGGGTGATATCTCATACCAAAAGAAGATGTTATAGCATATGGTTTGCCTGTAACACAAAATAGCTTTCCATTAGAATTAATTTGTGTTGAAGAAGATGATGATGATGATGATGATGATGATTTTTTCATCTGTTGAATAGTTTTTGTAAGTTCCTGAGATTCCGATTGTTCCTGGGCTATCATATTTTCATAATATTTTTTGTCTTTATCTAATTTTTCAACTAACTGCTTCTTTTCAGTAGACTTTGATTTCAATATCTTGTATTTCTCATCTGCTTCACTTTTCAAGCTCAATACGCTTTTCTTATTTTTTTCAAGTTCTGACTGCTTTTTTTCTAAACTTTCCTGTTTTTCTTTTATGTCAGATATGAGATTCTTATCATAATCAATAATCTTTTTGATTATATCCATTCTACCTATAAGATCAGAAAAATCCTTTGAATTTAGTATAACATCTAAATATGCACTATTCCCTGACTCATATAGTGCTCTAACCCTTTGCTTGAACAATTCATTTTCATTAATATACTCTTGTTGTTTCGATTGAATTTCTTTTTCGTTTACTTTTATCCTAGAATTCAAATCTGAAATTTTACCATTTAAAGTCTGAAGTGTTGCAGAGGCTTGTGACATATCCTTGTCCAAATTTTCTAGTTCTTTTTGTACATTCTCTTTGTTGTTATTAATACTTTTTAGTTTGTCCTTTTGTTGTTGAATAGAATTATTCACCTCATTTAATTTATTTTGCTTGTCTTCAATTCCTTCTGCGTAAACATAAGAAAACATAGAGCTGGTAATTGCTGCAGTAATTAGTAAAGATATACTTCGTCTCATTTTAACTTCCTCCTTCCGATATTTTATAGAGATATTAGGCTATCTTTCAGCCTTGAAGCTCTATAAAAAATACAGCTCAATCCAAATTATAAAAATAAGATATGAATCTTATGTGAAGGTAATGTAAACTATGTGTAAAAAGGTACTTACTAAGCTATTGCTAATAAGTACCTTTCTATTATCATAATATCTTATAAATTTGTCTTCTACATATTGTGATTCATGCCAGGCATATTGCTTATAATTTCAGGATTTACCATTCCAAAAATCATCGCAATATGGGCAACAACAAGAAATCCGCCTACCAACATAAAGTGAATTTTTAACTTTTCCTCAAAACTCTTGTTTCTAAATATAATTCCTAATTCCATAAGTGCAATTGGAAGAAGAAATAAAACTCCGCTTAAATAGAATCCTACAGCAACAACGTCTACCCAAGTATGCCAACCACCAGTTTTAGTTAGTGGTATAACAGCAGTTATAAGTAAGTAAATAAAAATACCTGTAAAATAAAATCCGTCTAAAATTCCTATTACTTTATTTAGAGTTCTGATTCCTCCAGTTCTAGTTTTATTGAATATAATAAAAAACTCTGTAATTGTAAGTGTTTCAGCCATTATAACCGGTATAGCCATAAAAATTATAAGATTCCACGGCTGATTTTCTGCCAAAAGTGACATATAATGTGTCATACTCATAATAATTCCTCCCTAAACTGATATTTAAGAAAGCATATCATTTTGTTATGAAGATTTTATGAAGATGCATACTCCCTATTTAAATATATCTATATAAAAAACAGCTGTGCTTGCCATATAGCAATAACAGCTGTTTTCAAGTAATTAATTTACAGTAAATTTTTTCTCTACAGGTTTATCTAATTTTTCACCTTCACTAGATTGAACCTCATCTCCAATTAGAATAAAGTATGTTTCACCTTTATTAAAGCCATCCTTGGTCTCAATCACTACACTCTTATTATTTTTATCATATGATATGCTAGCATCCACTAAATTATTATTTGAATCAACTATCATAATATTTTTTGAGTTAACCGTTTCTCCTTTTAGCTCTTTACTAAAATGAATTTTCCAAATTTTTTTATCCTGGTTTATTTTTTGTTCTTCCATTTGTTTTTTATTAGACTTTGTCTTTATCTTATCTACACTTTGCTTTTGTACCTTTGCCAAACTATCCATAGAAGTTTTTACTTGATCCTTTAAACTAGCTACTCTACTATTTAACTGAGCCAACTCAGGGTTATCAGAATCACTGATTCTACTAAGTTGTCTTTCTACAGTATTAAGTCTATTGCTAATAGCATTTAGTTTACCATAAAAACTATCATATCTTCCACCGTCTTCTTCTTTATATTCATTTTCAAAATCATCGCTTAAATCTTCACTTGTGGAGTTATTAACATTACTCTCACTAACATTGGTATTTTCCTCTGTTATAGTATCAGTTGTGTTATTAACATCTACAGCAGGTGATGTTGTAGTATCAGTATCTATAGCAGATGATGTTGTAGTACTGAGATATGCATCCATTTTTTTAACAACGCTCTTCAATGAAACTTCAATACCATCTAGCCTATGAGATATTATATAAACCTCTTTTTCTGCTTTCTTGCTATACTTGTTATTAGAGCTATTTACCTTCTGATTTGAACTATTTACATTCTGATTTGAACTGCCGTTACTTTTCTCTACCTGCACTGGTTTGGCAAATACAGTAATATTTGAAGAAAGAAAAGCAGCTACTGTAAGTGTTAAAATTACTAATTTTAGGTTTCTCTTTCTCATGCTATAGCGCCTCCTATAATTATCCTCAGTTGTTTCTAATATGTTATCGTACCTTATTTTTTTTACTTTATATAACTTTAAGAAAATATTAAATATTATTAAAATTTATACATTACACTTAGACTCTATATTGTTTTCATTATATCCAATTGATTGTCTAGGACATGTTGTTACACATTTTCCACACTGTATGCAATCTGGATGGCTTAGCAAATCTCCTTTATATTCGTAAGGCACTATTCCTAATGGGCATTTCTTTTCACATAGCTTACATGAAACACATGTTGATGATACCTGAAGAACATTTTTACTTTTTCTAAATTTGGATATAAATGCAGCTATACTTCCCATTGGACAAAAGTGGCACCAAGTTCTTTGATTATAGAAAAATGATAGAACTATTCCAACTAAGGTAGTAACAACGATCATTCTATAAAACACTAATCCAATTCCATAAAGGTTCCCCCAGTTCTTTTTAATCCCCAAAGTAAATATAGTAAACATACTTACTATTATTAAACTTCTAAAGTATTTAGATTTTAAAAACTTTGGAACCTTTTTCTTATTGCTAAATTTAGAAACAATATTATATAACATATTTTAAATCTGTCAATATATTGAAAAGCTTGAAATCCCAGACATCGTTCCTTCAGATACTAAATTTAACGAACTAAAGAACTATATTCCTGGATTCTCCGACGAAAAAGCCAAAGAACTTTTTAAAGAAAAGTAATATAGGGTAAATAGACCGGATTATAAGTTAACTTTCGGTCTATTTACCCTATATAAATAAGATTCTAAATGAAGTTCTGATGTAGAAACTATAATGCCTCTTTTACCTTTTCAAATCCTATTCTATCGATCATGTCTGCAAATCTTTCGCCAGTAGTTGCGTTCTCGCTGTAATAATCTAATATTTTTTGTGTAAGTCCATCTAACTGCTCTAATGAAAAAATATTATCAAGTCTGTCTCCTAATCTATACTTTCTACCAAACTTTCCTCCAATAAATACTGCAACTCCCTCTTTGTCAGTTACCATAGCATTAAATTTACATGCGCTGATGCATTTTCCGCATCCTAAACACTTTTCAGAATGTAACTTTACTACCTTATCTATTTTCTCAATGGCTCCAGCTTTACATACTGATGCACAAAGTCCACATGCTTTGCAATTATCTCTTTCTAATCTTGGTACTCTCTGTCCCATAAATCCAAGATCATTTAAAGAAGCTTTAGCACAGTTATTTGGGCATCCTACTATTCCTATTTTAAATTTAGCAGGTAAATTATATGCAAAATACTTTTCATGCAGCTTGCTACATAGTTGCTGTGTATCTACTAGCCCATGGGTACATACTGTTCCCTTGCAAGAAACAAGAGGTCTTACTTTTTTTCCAGTTCCTCCTGCTCTTAACCCAAAAGTCTCTAAATCTTTTTTAACACTTTCTATATCTTCTTCTTTTATCCATGGAATTTCAATTCCTAAACGAGTTGTAAAGCCTATATATCCTCTGCCATATTTATTTGCAAGCTTTAAAACATTCTCCATTTGATTGGATGACATATTTCCAGCTTCGGCTATAATTCTTAAAGAAAAATAACGGGTATCCCTTTGGTTAATAAGTCCTTGAAGTTTTAATTCAGCTATTTTTTCCTTATTCATTTTACTTCCCCCATCCTAATTTGTTATTAAATAAAATTATATCAAATATTAACAAAAACCTAAAATTATAATAACTTATATATGTATAATGAAAACTTATGTATTCCTTTAGTAATGTTTTAAAAATTAATATTAAATTAAAAGATAAACCTAAAACCCATGATTGTTTATATCATGGGTTTTCAGAATCATACAATTTTATATTAAATATTCTTTATTATATTCATTATATTTTCTTTAGTTATATTGTTGTCTTTTGCTACTATTTCTCCATTTTTAGTGTAAACTAAACAAGGAGCTTCTACTGTTCCAAGTCTTGAAGCAAGGCTTGCATTTTTATATACATCTATTTTACTGACTTTCACAACATCAGCCATTTCTTTTTCTACTTCTTCTATATCAATAAGTAGTTCCCTGCTCTTCTCATCAACTGGAGACCATAGATATATTAGACCTATTTTTTCTTTTTGCATAATTTCATTTTCAAATACTTCTGATTCAGCAATATATTTTTCCGCTCCAACTCCAGCTATAGCTCCATCTCCAACGGCTGTAGCAACTTGTTTTAAAAACTTATCCCTTACATCTCCTACTGCGAATACACCTTCTATGCTTGTCTCCATTTTTTCATTAGTTATAATATATCCTTGTGGAGTTAAGTTTACTTTTTCTTTCAGGAACTCTGTATTTGGAACATATCCTATAAATAAGAAACATCCATCAACATTGACCTCGGTTAACTCCCCTGTTTTTACATTTTTAAGTACAACTGTCTTTAATCTATCATCACCCTCAAAGGAATTTACAACTGTATTCCATACAAATTCCATTTTAGGATTTTTTAATGCCTGCTCCTGAGCTATCTTATTAGCATCCATTATTCCTTCATCATGTATTACAGAAACTACAACTTTTTTTGCAAATTTAGTTAAGAACATTCCTTCTTCTATAGCTGCATCTCCACTTCCTATAACCATTACTGTTTTATCTGTATAGTATGCAGCATCACATGTTGCACAGAAAGATATTCCTTTATCATATAAAAAGTTTTCTTCATTTACTGCCTTTGTTACTCTCGGTTTTCCACCTGTAGCTAGTATTACTGATTTAGCATGATATATTACTCTGAAAGTTTCTACTAGCTTATCTTTTCCCTCGAGTTGTACACCCTTAACATCCGTTAACTTAAAATCTACTCCAAAGTTTTTAGCTTGTTTATGGAATAAATTCATAAGCTCTGTTCCTGTTATACCTTCTGGAAATCCTGGATAGTTCGCCATTTCATTTGTATATGTAGCTAATCCACCAACAAGAGATTTTTCTATTAAAAGAGTTTTTAATCTTGCCCTGCCACAATATATAGCTGATGTTAAGCCGGAGGCACCTCCACCTATAACTACTACGTCATAGTATTCATGCTTCTTTTCCATCGAAACTCCTCCTCAAAATATTTGTTACTTCTATTTTTATATATTTACATGAAAAACTTAACCAATAATTTACTGCCTATCCATGCTCCAACAAATATAAATATCCAATACATCCATCCATGTAATGACATCGATGCAACTCCACTAAACAGCGCTCCTATGTTACATCCAAAGGAGATTCTTGCGCCATATCCCATTAAAAGTCCACCCAGTATTGCTGCAACAACTTGTTTCCATGATTTAATCTTCTTAATTTTAAATTGTGATGCAAGCAGCGTAGCGAGAAATGCACCTGCTATAATTCCTATATCTGATACAGAATGTAAATCATTTAGAAATCCAGCCTTTAAAGCTGCCGCATGTGCTTTTTGCTGATAGTAAAACCATTTTTCTGGATGTCCACCTATAGACTGGTATATCCAAGCTGCCCAATAAGAAAACGGAGTTGAAACTCCCCAAGCCTTACCACTTGAAGCGAACATTCCAATATTTATAATTCCTAAAAGCACTCCGCCTGCCGTGTAGGACCATGGATCTTTTAAAAATTTCTTGTAGTATACATTATTTTTAATATCCATTAATTTCACCACTCAATACTTTATATTAAAAAGACTATTTAGTCTTTTCAATAAATACTTCCCACTGTCCGTCATCTACTTCTTCTATTTCAACATTATGTCCTTCTTTTCTAGCCCATTCTGGAACATTTTTCATAGCACAGCTATGATCAATTTCAACTATAAGTACATCTCCAATGCTTAATTTCTCCATTTGTTTTTGTGTTTTAACTAGAGGTACTGGACATGCTTCTCCTAAACAATCTAATCTTTTTTCTGACATAATAAATTCCTCCTTAAATTTTCACTAAATCTACTAATTATTTTTAACATTGCTCATTTAATCGTTATCACCTATTAGTTGGTACTTCTGTTACCAAACCAATCCGCTAGTATATAAATTCCTAATAATAATGCAAACTGTAAAAAAATAGCTGGTGCCCATCCTAGTACATCTGGTAAAAATACACCTTGTTTAGGCATAAAGTTTTTTGACCACCATCCAAAGTCCTTTGCTCCCCATAGTGAACCTATTATAAAGAACACTAGTGAAAGCATTTGCATTAAGAAACCTTCTCCTACTCTCATAAGAGTACCTGAAGCACATCCTCCTGCGATAACCATTCCTATTCCAAATAAGATGGCTCCAACCGCAATATGTACACCTACTGGTGATATATTTCCCGGTACTGCTGCACCTTTTGAAGCTGCTGCAAATTGAATGGATGAAAATCCTACTGTTGCAATTGCAATAGCAATTACTACAGCTTTAGTTAAGCTAGTGCCTCCAGTTAATACAGGATCTCTTAAGGATGCTGTAAAACAAAATCTAGATCTTTGTAGTGTAAATCCAGCTATAACACCGAATATCCACATAAGAGCCGACTTTGAAGAATTGTTGGCCATAAAAAATCCTACTCCAATTATACCTATGAGAAGTGCTACTCCAAAAGGAATTTGATTTATTTTCTTCTTTTTTGGTCTCCTGTTTATTGATGCTTTAATCTCTGCCATATTTCCACCTCCTTACAAGTTTGTTATTTAACTATCATAAGCTTGTTAAAAGTTTGTTCATGTCACAATTTCAATTATAGTCTAGATTGTTAATTTTGTGTCATAAGTTTATCTGATATAAAATTAGAAAAAGTTATACCCCTATTAATATTTATAATATTTATAAAATGCTTTATAATAATATCATAAATATTACTAAAGAAAGGGTAATTGGTCAATGAATATAGATTACTTAATATCTTTTATAGAAACATATAGAGAAAATAGTATTTCAAAGGCTTGTAAAAAACTTCATTTAACTCAGTCTGCTCTTAGTCAGCAACTTCAATCTCTTGAAAAGTCTCTAGATTCAAATTTATTAATACGCAGCAATAAAGGAGTAACACTTACAGAAGAAGGTGATATTGTCGCTAGTTACGCAGAAACTATTATAAATTTGTATGATAATATGTTAAAAGAACTACAACAATCAAAACAATCATCGATAAATGAAATTAAAATATCTTCCTGCAATAGCGTTGGTGAGTACTTATTACCCTGTACTTTACACTTATACAAAAAAAATCATCTTGATATAAGATTTAATCTTAAAACAGAAAAAACTAAAAATGTAATAGAAAATATACTTAATTGTAGCGCGGATATAGGTTTTATAGATACAAAATTTAAACAGGAAGGAATAGAGTGCATTACTGTCTCTACAGGAAACTTAGTGTTTATTTATTCAGAAAAAAATGACTACATAGATGCCAGTACTATTTCCTTAAATGAAATTTACAAACTTCCACTTATCATGGGACCTAAAGAAAGTTTTTTAAGACAGTCTATTGAAGATATGTTTTTTAAAAATAATATTAACGTAAAGGATTTAAATATCGAACTAGAGTTGGATACCATTGAGTCAATAAAAGCATCTGTAATAGCTAATCATGGAGTATCGATTTTACCTTATACTTCGGTAAAAAAGGAATTGTATTCAGGAGTGTTAAAAACAACACCGATAGAAGATGCTGCACCAAAGCATAATATATGTATGATATATCAGAAGAATAGAGCTAATCATCCTCATATTAAGGATTTTATTTCCTACATAAAAAAGTACGGCAAAGAAACTTTTTGCTAAGCTAGCTTTTTAATTATTATTTTCCAAATCCCCTCGTCCTCTTCTACTTGTATTTCACAATTATATTTTTTAAAAGCATCTTTTATAGATTGTGATGTGCAGCTGTGATCAGTTATTATAGTTAAACTGCCCCCTGCACTTATTTTTTTATATTGAATTTGTGCTTTAACTACAGGAACTGGACACATAGCTCCCATGCAATCTATGTCTATATTCAAAGTTCTCTCCTCCTCTTGACTTTATAGTCTCACTGTACCTGCAAATAAAAATTTTCTTTTTTTATTTATTAATATATCTTATAAATAAAATTAACTTTCACAAATCCATCACAATTGTTACACATTTTAATCATATGCCCAGTGTAATATATAGTCAAATATAAAAATTTTCTATTGCAGGATATCTTTTATAATAGATATTTGCAATAGGCTTTGTGTGGAGGTAATGAAAATGAAAAAGAAAAATTTAATTATTGCTTTAACATTAGTATTATCATTAGGCGTGGGAGTTACTGCTTATGCAGACTCTAAAACGCCGACAACTACTGGCAGCAGTGTAACATGTTCCGGATATGGCTTTGGCAAAATAACAGGTATGAGAGGCTATGATTTCATGACAAATATACTAGAAAATAAATTTGGCATTAGCGATTCTGATATATCCACTGCAAGAAACTCAGGAAAAACTATGTATGATATTGCAAAGGATAAAGGTATAACGGAAGATCAATTTAAGTCAGCTATGGTAGAGGAAAGAACTAAAGCTGTTGATGAGGCTATAAAAAATGGCAGTATTACTAAAGAACAAGGTGAGAATATAAAATCTAACATTAAAGAAAGTTCATCTAACTGTACTCCTGGTAAAGGACCTGTAAATGATAAAAGAGGCGGTATGGGCATTGGTTTAGCAATATGTGCTGAGATTTTAAAAAAGCATAGTTTTTCCTATGGCGTTACAAGCATACCTAATTCAGAAACAGAGTTTTACTTTGTTATTCCAAATGATTACATTCTATTAGAGGACAATTGACAGTGAAGGAGGAAAACTCACCTTCACTGTCAACTGTCCTCTAAAAAATAATACTTAGTATTATTTTTATTTTATGAATTGTAAATTTCTAAATCAGCTAGTAACTATACAATAATATTATTTTAACTTTCTTATCTTATTGGCAATTTCTCTTGAATCATATATTAGTAAAATTGCAAGAGCAGGTGGTGTAATTAAACTAAAGGTTAAAAAAATAAATTCTAGTATATATTTGCTCCACATTTTAAACCTTTTCCTTGTTCTCTCTCACATTATTTAATAGTATTATATGAATCTCTTACGTTTTATGTACCTTATGGACTTTTACATCAATTTAATCACATTTAATAACTAATTCAAAAACTTCTTTATAGGATCTAATTCTTCATCTTTTTCTATGTATTTTTTAAAGTTAGGATAAAGTTCAATAGCCTTATTTAAATCCTCTATTGCATTGTTAAAGCTATTGAGTTTCACATAGAAACAAGCTCTATTATAATATAGGAATTCAGCATCAGGGTTATATTTAATTCCCTTACTTATAATTTCAATGGCCTTTTCATATAGTTGTTTGTTTTTATATATAACGGCTAAGTTCAGATAGCTATATGAATAATTCTCATTTTCTTCTATGGAAAGCTTGTAATATTCTTCTGCTTCTTCTAACTGTCCCATTCTTCCCAAAATTACAGCCTTATTAAATAAAGCTAAATAGTGATTAGGATCTATTTGTAAACTTTCATTTATGTTTTTAAGCGCTCTTTCATAATCCCCTAACTCTTCATATATAGCACTTAGGTTTGTATGTGCCCAAAAGTCCTTATTATTCATCTCTAGAACCTTTTCGTAACATTCAATAGCTTTATTTATTTCTCCTAATTCGTCATAAGCACCTGCAAGAAAGAAGTACGCTCTATTATATTGAGGATTAATTCTAATTGCTTCTTTATAGTATTCTGCAGCCTTGTAATATTCTTTCATATTGTCATATATTATTGCTATGCCATAATATGCTCTTTCATCTTCAGGGTTTATCTTCAATATTTCCCTGTACTTCTGTTCAGCTAAATCGTATTCTCCTAATTCATCGTAAATCAATGCCATATCCAGTAAAAGTTCGGTATCTCTTTTACCACCATCACAGTTATATGCCTTTTTATAAAAATTTAGAGCCTTATCTAATAAGCGTTCTCTATAAAAATTCTTTGCTATTATTTTATAATTGTTTATCTTATAGCCTTCGACAATCATAGCTTTGCTCCTTTATTTAATACTATATATCTAACATATTATTATACATTTATTATTTCACAATGCAAATTGGAATAATTTAAATTTATATTATTTTATTAAAACACTTGATTTTTATAAAATAAGGATTTATAATCATAAATATAAAATCCCTAGTAATTCAATATGAATTATATATTTAAATGCTTTGATCAGGAAAAGTAAACTATATGAAACTTACAGAGAGAAGCTTCTAGGTTGAGAGAGCTTTATGAAGATTATAGTTGAAGTGCCCCTGTGAGCATAGAGCCGAACTATAGTAGGTTTCTACGGGTTCTCCCGTTATAGAGATATGGTATTAATTGTACCAGATTAGAGATGGACAGTAATGTCTAATCAGAGTGGAACCGCGGAAGTAACCTTCTGCCTCTGTTATTAACAGAGGTGGAAGGTTTTTTTATTTGCATACACTTATGCGCGCAAGTGATATGTATTATATGCTTATACAAAATATATTATAAATAAAATTTTAGGAGGATAACTATGAATTCAAATTATATGAGTATATTAATCGCAATCATAGCATTAGCATTTTTATATTTTTTAAAAAAGAAAAAAGTAAGCTTTGGAAATAGAGTATTAATTGCCATGTTAATAGGTGTTGCTGCTGGAGCAGTTCTTAAGAAAAATGTTCAGTTTATTGAACCTTTGGGGCAAATATATGTAAGTCTTATTAAAATGCTTGTTATACCACTTGTAACAGCTACTGTTATATCAAGTATTGCTTCCTTAGAAAGCCCTGATAAACTAAAAAAAGTAGGTACTAAAACTATCGGTTGGCTTTTATTTACCACAGCTATTGCTTGTGTTATCGGAGTAGTTGTATCTTTAGTGTTAGATTTAGGAGCTGGCATGCAATTTACTAAAAGCGCTAACTTTAAAGCTAGAGAAATTCCTACATTTGCAAAGGTATTGTTAGATATGGTTCCATCTAATACCGTATCTGAAATGTCTAATGGTAAAATAATTCCAGTTATTATTTTCGCTATATTTGTTGGTGTTGCTATTACTATAGAGAATTCAAAGAACCCTGAGCTAGTAAAACCCGTAAAAGATTTCTTTAAATCATTTTCTATAATAATGTTTAGAATAACAAAAATAGTATTAAAGATTACACCATACGGAGTGTTTGGATTGATGACATCAGTATCATCACAATATGGGCTATCTACGTTGCTTCCTCTTACTAAGGTAATTGTAGCAGTCTATGTTGCATGCATACTACAAATAGTACTAGTACATGGAAGTTTGCTAGCCTTTGTTGCTAAAGTTAATCCTATACGCTTCTTTAAAAAGATTTACCCTGCACAGGTTGTTGCATTTACAACTAGAAGCAGCTATGGAACCTTGCCTGTAACATTAAAATCATTAACTAACAATGTAAAAATCTCAGATAACGTTGCAAGTTTCGTTGCCCCAATGGGTGCTACAATGGGTATGAACGGATGCGGTGGTCTATATCCTGCTATCGTTGCAATTTTTGTAGCTAAAGTATTTAATGTTCCTATGTCCTTATCAAGCTATATTCTTCTGATAGTGGTAACTACAATAGCTTCTATAGGTACTGCTGGTGTACCTGGAACTGCTTCTATCATGGCTACTGTTGTTCTTGCAGCTTTAGGTTTACCGATTGAAGGAATTGCTATGGTTCTTGGAATTGATACTATATTAGATATGGCAAGAACAGCAACTAATGTCACTGGAGCATCTGTAGTGTCACTTTTAGTAGCTAACTCCGAGAATGAGTTTGATAGGAATGGCTTTAATGACACTGAAGCCGATGAACTAGAACTAAACGCTTAACGCTTCCTTATAACACATATACTGTATTTTTAAAATACAGTATCCGGTTGTTGATAATACACTTATCAACAACCTTTTTTATTGATCTAATTCATAAATTAATCAGATAGTTTATATACTTACATACTGACTGTAATAATATATTTTTACAGCAATATATATTATTATATCTATAATTATGTGTTGTAATTTTTATAATATATATTTTTTAATCACCATGCTTATTTATTTCAATAGCAAAATTTTAAAAGTTAAATATATAAAATATAATTAGGGTGATAAATTATGGGGAATAATATTAACAAACAAACTAATTCATCACAATCTTCTAATAAAAATACTACTAACAATAA
This sequence comes from Clostridium nitrophenolicum, assembly GCF_055391695.1. Taxonomy (NCBI): domain Bacteria; kingdom Bacillati; phylum Bacillota; class Clostridia; order Eubacteriales; family Clostridiaceae; genus Clostridium; species Clostridium nitrophenolicum. The sequence continues at coordinate 856,663 of NZ_AP042469.1, read as the reverse complement.
CACTATAAATGATACTACTAATAATATCAATAATAATACTAATACATCACAAAATAATACTTCTATTAACAACTGTGCTTCCAGTAATAGCCGTATTATCACTAATGACCCTAACGAGAACCTGAATCATATTATTCAAACTGGAATCGAAACAGCACAAAATATTCAACTTAACTTGTCACAAAACAGAGTAACTTATATTAAACCTTTAAGCACTAGCAACATTAATGTCACTGAAACCACTACTGCTCCTAGCGAAGCTGCTGCACCTTCTACTACAAATGTACCCCCTACAGCTAATCCCTGTGAAAATATTTTTCAAAATATTAGTCAAACTTCTGCATTGCTTCAAAATATCAACAATATTAGAGAGCAATTAGCAAGATTGAATATAGATCCATCACAACGAATTTATTATGAAAACTGTGTAGTTCCTTTACTTACTACTCTATATGAACTTACTGCATCTTCTGCTACTTTAGCTACATCTGTTAACTTTTTAGCTACTTCCCCAGTAGTTCATCCTAAAACTTCACAACTTAGAGATACCACTCATCTAATTTATCACATAAATGAAAAATGTGAAGATGTATATAAGGTTCTGAAAAAGAGAATAGATATAATGTTAGATATGTGTTAACTTTAAATTATATTATAAATTAATATTCAGATGGAGGTTAAATGCCTAAATGGCATTTAACGGGCAGACTTGCCCAGTGGTCGTAGACAAACTCCACCTGAATTAAGTTTAAAAGCTATGCTATCTAAGGAATTTCTACATGTTGGTTTTGTAACAATTTTATTGTTAGAAATAGTACCACTTTTTCAGTAATGTTGTGGAAGGTTTGTTCTATAGGTAATTTACATTCCTTTTTTGTTGGATTTTCAAGAATATCCGATTCAACAATTTCAGCACTAATTAATTCACAGAATACTTTTTCATTAAAAAATTCTGTGAACTTAAAGCTTTGCTCACAAATATCTCGTCCAACTATACCTTCTTCACAAGGGTCACAAACTCTAATGTTAGTTTCTAATAGTTCTACTTCATCTTGAGGAGTAGTTGGTGTAAACTTAGGTTGAGTTTTGAATTTAACTCTGGTAGTGCATTTAAAAGGTACCTTAACTGTAGAATGTTTTACCTTTCCATTTGATACTCCTTTACGAGTATATTCTTCAGTGGTATATTCAATGTTCTTTCTAATAAAACCATCTATGAATAGTATTCCAGTATTAGGCTCCCCATCTTCAGAGCTAGGAATAAGTTTGCACTGGTTTAAATATACATTTTTCCTAATATGCTTAATTTCTGAAATAGCATCCTCTAATTTTAGAAAAGATTCAATAGTAATAGTTATCTTACATTCTGTTAACACTACTGGAATTTTTACTGTTACAGGTTCTTTAGTAACATCAGAAGTATGAGGTACGTTCTCACAAAGAGGTAGCGTCTCTGAGATAACACTTACTTTACATTGGTCATTGGTGATTTTATCCACATGGCTTTTATGGATTCTATTATTAGCTTTACTATATTTATTTTCCGTATCCTTTTCCTTAACAGGTTTATTATGAATCTCTTTAGTGAATTTTTCTTTTTCATCTTTAATATAACTTTTGCTTATATTGCTCTTATATATATTCTCACTACAATTATCCTCTTGATTTTGTTGAATCAATGGTAATGTCTGAACTTCTGGTAGGGATTTTTTACAATCTTCTGGTAAAGTTTTTTCACTTGTAGATATATTACGGTTTTCTTTTATGAATTCTCCAGTTGCAGAGTTATTATAGTTTTTTTTTATAAATTCTTCATTAGGTACAATATAGTCCTCTGTTATGGAGTTATTATCTATAGGTATATCTAAATCTTTTAATAAAACTTTTTTATAATTTTCTATTAGTGAATCTATAGGGATATAAGTTTTATTTTCTGGTAATTGACCTTTAGAACTATTATAGTTATTTTCTGAGTCATTATTTCTAAAGGAATCATAGTTATTACTTTTTATATTATTTTCTAAAGTTTCATCGTTATTGTTTTCTTTAATATCACTTTCAGAAGAATTATAGTTGTCATCTTCTATCTCATTTTCTGATATATCATAACTATTGACTTCTTCACTATTAGCTTCAGAAGAATTATAGTTATCATCTTCTATATCATTCTCTGATATATCATAACTATTGTTTTCCTCACTATTACTTTCAAAAGAATTATAGTTACCATCTTCTATATTATCTTCTAATATATCATAACTATTATTTTCTTCACTATTAGCTTCAGAAGAATTATAGTTATCATCTTCTATATCATTCTCTGATATATCATAACTATTGTTTTCCTCACTATTAGCTTCAGAAGAATTATAGTTATCATCTTCTATATCATTCTCTGATATATCATAACTATTGTTTTCCTCACTATTACTTTCAGAAGAATTATAGTTATCATCTTCTATATTATCTTCTAATACATCACAACTATTATTATCTTCACTATTAGCTTTAAAGAAATCACGGTTATTATTTTCTATACTATCAGTTTTAAAGGAATCGAAATTTTCATTTAGGTCATTATATTCTACAGTTTCTCTATATTCTTCTGATACTAGTTCTTTATCATGGTGTTTTTCTGAATAATCTCTTTTGTTATGTCTTTTGTGATGTTTTTTATCATGTTTTTTATCATGTTCAGTTTTATAATGATCTTCATCTTTCTTTCTTTTATGATGCTTTTCATCATGCTTTCTTTTACTGTCATGTTTATTGTCATTTTTTTTATAATCATCTTCTTTATCTTCTCTTTTATTATGCTTTCTTTTGAGATTCTTTTCATCGGATTCTCTTTTTTGAGAATCCTTATAATGCTCTCCTGAATGATGTCTCCTACCCATAATTTACTCTCCTTTCAAAATTGCTATAAATCAAAGTAGCTGAAAGATACTACTCTTCATAAAATAACTTAACAATAGGTCCTTTAGGATTAATAATATCTTTTATAGAATTAAATGGTATAATAAATTGAGGAGAAGAATATATATAAGCATACTTAGAATTCTTATTAAGTTCATAATAGATTATCAAGCAATCTTCTGTAAGGTAAAATCTTCTACTTTTATTTATATTTGCAAATTCCTCAATTATAGGAATACTATTCTCTTTTATATCTTCTAAAATTATTTTGTTAATTATATATTCATAATTACTTCCTTCGTAAAATAGGTCCTTTAAATTATATATATATGCTTCTCTTGTGTTTATAGTTAAAGATTTTAATAAGTTAAAAGCTGTATTCTGTCCTGGTAGACAGGAGTAAAACTCAATAATTAGACTTAACAAATTTCTTTCATTAAGTGTAATATTGTATTCTCCATATATATCTCTTTGGTCTAAAAATTTATTAGTTTCTTTTTCTATAAAACTTTGTATCATATCTGCAATTAGATTATTAATTTTATGTTGTACTTTTTTATGCTTTAATTTCAACTGAGGATAGGCTATATTTATGTGTTCATTTTCTATTTTTTTAGTAATAATTCTAGTCCGTGCTTTTTTGTGTACCAATATTTATCTCCTCCTAAAAACAGACCCAAAACCTCTCTTAAGTAAGCTTTGGGTCCGCAGTTAACATCCAATAAAGTACTAAATTACTAAAGTAATAAGTTAATAATGAATTGTTAAATTTCTATTTTTAATACTCGTGTGGCCTATGACATGGATGTGGATGCTGATGATGATGATGCATACGTGGCTCACATGAAGGACATTCAGGAGCTTCAAAACACTGCTTATTACAAGGTTCATGACATTTTTCAGGCTTTCCTAATGAATTAAGTCTTACTTGTTGTTTTTGTAATACTTTTACTGTTAAATCTAATACTACTTTTTCAGTGAATTTACGGAAGCTTTGTTCTGTAGGGTCTTCACATGAAATCTCTGGACATTTATGGATATCAATTTCAGTAATACATGCTTTTACTAATTCACAGAAAGGTTTTTCATTAAATATTTCTGTGGAAGTAAAATTCTGATCACAAGGGTCACGTCCAATTACAGGATCTGCACAAGTATCGCAACTTCTAAGATTATCTGTAAAGAATTCTAGTTCTTTTGCATTAGGGTTTTTACAGAAGAATGGTTCTCTAAAGAACTTAACTCTAGTAGTACAATTAAAAGGTACTTTAACTGTACACTGTCTTATATCTCCGCAAATGTTTCTACTCTTATCGCTTTCACAAGTTTGAGTTGCATACTCAATATTTTTTCTAATAAAACCGGATATAAATAGTAAACCAGTGCATTTATGCTTATCTTGAGAAAATGGAATAAGACGACATTGAGTTAAAAATACATTCTTTTTAATACGTTTAATCTCTACAGCATTCATATCTAATGTGATAGTAGCTTCAACAGGAATTGTTATATTTGTTTCTGCCAGTAAAACTGGAATCTTAACAAATACATCTCCACTAGGAATAACATTAGGATTTACACAAACTTGTTCACACATATTTTCAGTCTTAGCATTAACCTCTGCACAAGGCTCACACCTATTATCTGAATTATGGTTTGCACACCCTTGATTTTCAGGACTTACTTGATAGTTATTACTTTCATAGTTATTATTTTGATAATCATTATACATAGATGATGTTATCCTCCTTTTTATCCAATGAACTTATAATTAGTCAACCTTGGCTGTCTCACTGTCTAATTTATATTATTCATATTTATGTCTTTGTGTTACATAAAAAATATAACTTTGAAGGTAAACATCAATTATTCATAAAAAACTTTTACATAAACATAAATTAAAAACAGACCCAAAACCTCTCTTAAGTAAGCTTTAGGTCTGAAGCATATTAATTAATTAATATCTAATAGAGTAATAGTATAATATTAATTTTCTAGTTTTTAATAATCTCTTTGTTTATGATGTGGTGGACATTGGTGCTGATGATGTGGTGGACATTTATGCTGATGCTGATGCATACGTGGCTCACATGAAGGACATTCAGGAGCTTTAAAGCACTGCTTATTACAAGGTTCATCGCATTTTCCATGATTTCCCAATGAATTAAGTCTTACTTGTTGTTTTTGTAATACTTTTACTGTTAAATCTACTACTACTTTTTCAGTGAATTTACGGAAGCTTTGTTCCGTAGGGTTTTCACAGGAAGTCTCTGGACATTTATGGATATCAATTTCAGTAATACATGCTTTTACTAACTCACAGAAAGGTTTTTCATTAAATATTTCTGTAGAAGTAAAATTCTGATCACAAGGATCACGTCCAATTACAGGATCTGCACAAGCATCGCAGCTTCTAAGATTATCTGTAAAGAATTCTAGTTCTTCTGCATTAGGGTTTTTACAGAAGAATGGTTCTCTAAAGAATTTAACTCTAGTAGTACAATTAAAAGGTACTTTAACTGTACACTGTCTTATATCTCCGCAAATGTTTCTACTATTATTGCTTTCACAAGTTTGAGTTGCATACTCAATATTTTTTCTAATAAAACCGGATATAAATAGTAAACCAGTGCATTTATGCTTATCTTGAGAAAATGGGATAAGACGACATTGAGTTAAAAATACATTCTTTTTAATACGTTTAATCTCTACAGCATTCATATCTAATGTGATAGTAGCTTCAACAGGAATTGTTATACTTGTCTCTGCTAGTAAAACTGGAATCTTAACAAATACATCTCCACTAGGAATAACATTAGGATTTACACAAACTTGTTCACACATATTTTCAGTCTTAGCATTAACCTCTGCACAAGGCTCGCACCTATTAGCTGAATTATTGTTTTGATAGTTATTATTTTGATAATCATTATACATAAATGATGTTATCCTCCTTTTTATCTAATGAATTCATAATTAGTCAATCCTGGCTGTCTCACTTTGTAATTTATACTATTCACATGTACGTTTTTGTGTTCCATAAAAAATATATTTTCAAAACATGTAAAGGAAAAATATTCTGATGTGGAAAGCCCTATTATTACCTTTTGCATAAACATAAATTAAAAACAAAAGAGGATTATTCTTCAAGGCTAATTATGCCTTTTAGAAATCCCCTTTCTAATACACTGAAGTTTATATTAATTCCATTTCTTCTGTTTCTAATTTAAATCCACTTATCTCTACATCTTCAGTAATCTCTATCATCAAGTATTTTTTCCCATTTTTATCTTTAACCTGTCTTATTCCACTTAGTTCATTTGGATTTATAATTATACTTGTAGCTTCATTTTCGATTTTAACTGACTTGCTGCTAAAGTCTGGTACTATATTTTTTACTTTAAAATCGTAGTCTCCTCCACAAACCTGTTCAAAAGCACTCTTTACAGCCTCTGTATTTTCTATACCACTGTTCTCTAAAACCTTCTGAATTTCCTTCATATCAACAGTTGGCTCCTCCTCTATATCTTCACTATCTTCAATTTTTTCATTGATTTGCTCATATATCTCCTGCATAGTTTCAGGTTTTATCTTATCTCCAACAACAGTATTTAATATAATGTTAAAACTTTCTTTTTCTTCTATTGCAGTAGGTTTAACACTGCTTTCTAAAACCTCTTCAACAAAGATAGTGTTCATTTGTTTAGATTTTGAAGAATAATAGATAACCTTATTTACATCTACATACTCACTACTAAAGCTCGGAAACATAAATCCATCTAATGGCGAACTTAAGTTTACAGTAATATCTAATGCGGATGTAGGTTTAAATTTCATTTCTGAATAGTCAAATTTTAAAACTTTCTTAGGCACATCTACTTTATTTATGCTGCACAGTATAAATTCAATAGCTTGTACATAATCATCAATTGCCTCATCTGCTTCTTCATTCCTTTTCTTATTGCCTTTATAGTATTCTGCCTTAACAAAATTTATAACTATATCTGTATCATATGTATAATGCTTAGATATTTTATCTACTATCTTGTCAGCACATTCTGTAATACTGTTCCCAGAAGTTAAAGCATTATAAAGAATAATTTGTGTACTTTCCTCTGATGAAGCCTCCTCAGTAATGTTTTCATCAGTAGTTTTCATTATAAAATCCAACTCAAAAACTTTTGTGTCTATAGTTCCAGTTAGTACTTTTTTAAAATTGTCTAGATAAAGTTCCTTTTTCTCTATGTCCATAATTTCAAAATAATTAAGTTCTCTTGTTATAATTTCTCCATTATCCTTTTTTAAATATACACTATATATCTCTTTAATAGGCATCATATAACTACTTAGTTTAAATTCTTTTCTTAAATCGGCTAAATCTTTTTTATTCATATCAAATACCTCACTTTATAAATCAAAGTAAACTTTCATTAAATTATTATATCTCAAAAGAGAGTCACTAATCTACAGGACTCTCTAAATTTAACAGGTTATTTTATTTTTTTATATAGTACTCTATGCTCATCATCATCCTTAGCAACTACTATTGAATTATGCTCTCCGTCTTCAACCTCATTTTTAAATTTTCGACCATCTAAAGTATGCTCCTCCACTGGAAACTCATCACTAACAACATCTTTATACACAAAAGGCTGTCCTTCTGGCACTTTCTCAAGTTTTGATAAATCTATATGACTTCTTTCTGACATATAAATGCCTCCTTAATTCTATTTCTGCTTTAATATTATGTGTACATTAAATAACTATTATTTAAATAAATATAAGTCATTATTGTAAGTTAAAAGAAATAAAATAGAGAGTAAGAAATACTTCTCTCCATGAGATTATACAATTTTAAAAATTAATGTTTTGGGGGAGCAATTTATGAAGCCTAAATTTTATAACATTTTGATCCTACTGATTTTTGGAGGAGCGGCTTATAGACTTTTTCAATCAGCATACTCAACTAGTTTTCCATTGTGGACAAGAATCATGTATGGTTTCTTTTGCATTTCGCTGATAGGTGCAATACTTATTTGTATAATCTCAATATTTGAAAAGGAAATAGTATGTCCCATATGCGGAAGCACAAACTGGAAAGAAGTACCTACATGGTATCCTTGGCACTATTGTGTAAACTGTAGAAGAGCAGAATTTATTGCAAAAGGAACTGTTAATGATCAATTAAAGTCATTAATAACCTATGATGAACCTAAAGACTACACAATATATAATTAATAAATAGGGTTTCTAAGTTGAATTTTTACTTAGAAACCCTATTTATTTAAAGATCAAAAGAAACTCCTTCCTAAAGCTATAATTATAATAAGCAATCCAATAAGAGCACCTATAATTATGGGATTTTTAATAGCTTTTTTTATGTTTGGCTGCCTCATACCTGCATTAAAGGGTATAGTTTTAGATTTATAAAATACTTTTGATGTACTTTCCCGATGCATCCTTTTATGTTTTACCCTATTAATATGACTTCTGCCACTTTGAAGAGCTCCACATTCTGGGCAAAATCTGCATTCATCATTAACTTTTTCCCCACAGTTTGTGCATAAATGCATATATTAACATCCCCTTACAATTGATTACTTTATAATAGACTTATAATTTTCAAGTTATTCTTTTATCTATTCCATAAGTTCTATATCCACTAAGGGCAAGTAGAACCTGAGCTGGAAGATAATATATCCAGACCAAGAACCTTGAAACGCCTTTTAAGCTGACTCCAAATATAAAAACATTATTAATTAGCGCAGATATAGCAACATTGATATCACAAAGGAAGAACAAGGTCATACCTATACAAATTAGATAGCAACTTAAGGATGTGTAAGATCCTCTATTAAAAACTCTCCATGCACTATATACACTGGAAATTAGTAAAATTGCATAAATACAACCTATAATTAAAAGCTCTCTACTTATAATATTTATATGTATTATATTTGTGTCTAATATCATTACAAATACTAAAATAACAAATATTAACGAACCAAAAATTTTTATATTATTCTTTAAAATACCTGCATGGCGGATTATATAAGTGATTTGTACAAAACAAAATAGAAGAACTCCTACAGTATAATAATCCAGTATTAACAAACATAAATCTGCTGCCGCAGTAAAACATAATGCCAATTGTAGAAGCCTAGTATCCTTCTTATTATAGCCATTATCTCCAATTAATAAACTTAATGCTAAACTTAGCAATATACCAATATACTTTAATACTGTTGAGTAGCTATTACTGTACCCATTGGTAAAATCTATATATATAAAGGATATATAGATAATTAATTCTATCAATACTATAGTTATTACAAGAGATTTTTTAAAATTTCCTTTCATTCTTACCACTTCCATAAACACTATTTACATATATTATATTCTATGTATTTCAAAATTAACCTATTTTATAATTAAGCTATACATAATCATATATAACCAGTTCCCTTATAACAGTTTTTATAGCCTTATTACCAATAATACTTACTGCAGCCTGTGTAGCTGTAGTAATCCTTATTGCAGAATTAGCACTGCAGGAATACATAAATGTAGTATACACAAATGCTGTAGCTAGCTTAAAACAAATATTAAACGACTGGAGACATTTTTAAATAACATTATAATAAAAAAAGATACTGCAACAATATTTGAAGCAATACCTTTTTAAATTTATTATCTTGTAATAGTAAAGTTCATTCTAATTTCTCTGTTTAATTTTTGGCGGTTTTTGGAACGTATTCCATTACTTACATTTAACGTATACCTTTCGCCAATGGTATACCCATTACTTGGGCTTAATACTGCTATCGATTTATTAGTAGTTAACATAAGGCTTACATCAACTCTATTCCCTCTGCTATTAGTTACTGTTATATTTTGCATGGTTGAACTATTAATTTCAACTTCCTTGTCAAATGATATAACCCAAACCTTATGTGGATTAACTAATCTATTATCCAATATAGGCAACTGACGAGATTTAACGATACTTGGTAAATACCTATTACTGATGACATTTTGTACTACATTAAGTCTATAATTTAGGCTTGTTTTATAAGTTCCATCTGAAAGTGAATTTACTAGGACTCTTGCACTATCAACATCATTTTGTATTAGACTTCTTTCAGCTCTTATTACTGCATCATTTGCAATATTGATTAGACTTTGTTGATTTGGTAACCTATTATTCACTATAGCTTGTACTGAATCAAGTCTTGCACCTAAATAAACCCTATCTTCATAATTTAGATTATTCACTAAAGTTCTTGCTGAATCTATATCTACTTGTGATCTAAAGTTTTCAGCTCTTATTACAGCATTAGTTGCATCATTTACTGCTCTATAATAATTTGTATCTCCATCATTTCTATTATCTATAATTCTTTGTATTAAATCTAATCTGCTTGATAAAGAACTCCTGTCATTTCCCCAAGGTAAAGAGTTAACCAATCTTCTAGCATAATTAACATCCGTTTGAACTCTACTGCTTTCTGCTCTATTTACTGCATTTATAGCATTATTTAAAGCTTGTTGATATGGTGTATTGTTATTTATTATAGCTTGTATCGCATCAAGCCTGCTTAATAAGTTATTTCTATCATTCCCAATTGGGAGAGCATTAACTAAGTCTCTAGCATAATTAACATCCGTTTGAGCTCTGCTGCCTTCAGCTTTAATTACTGCATTTATAGCATTGCTTAAAGCGTGTGGATATGTTGTATTGTTATCTATTATAGTTTGTATCGCGTCAAGCCTGCTTAATAAGTTATTTTTATGATTTCCAATTGGGAGAGCATTAACTAAGTTTCTAGCACAATTAACATCAGTTTGAGCTCTGCTGCCTTCAGCCTTAATTACTGCATTTGTAGCATTAGTTAAAGCCTGCTGTTCTGCTAGATTGTTGTTTATTATAGCTTGTACTTTATCAAGTCTACTTAATAAACTACTTCCATCATCTCCAATCGGTAGAGCATTAACTAAGCCTATAGCATAATTAACATCAATTTGATCTCTACTACCTTCTGCCTTAACTACTGCATTTGTAGCTGCTGTTAATCTATCTCGATATGGAATAATATTTTTAATTCTACTTAGTAAATCTGTTTTATCTTGTCCATCCGTAAGGGTATCGACCAAGTTTTTTGCATTTAATATATCTGAATCTATTCCTGAATTTTCAGCTTTAGTTACTAATGTCTTTGCCTCATCTAATCTGCTTTCATAACTACTGTAAGGGGCTACTTGAATGTTCCCATATGTTAATTCATAGGTTGAGGCATTAGATATTATATAGGTTCTTGGAATTACTTTTGCTTCAACATGATTTGTTTCTATACTTAGAAATCCTGTTATTAATGCTAATATAATAACTGAATTTCTTATTTTTTTACTCAACATATATTTTTTCCCCATCCTCACAACAATGTATTTTACTTACTTTTTTATATTTATTTTACCATCATAGTATATTCTATCATATATTCCAACATTTATACAAACCGAAATTATAGTGAATAATTAGCAATTCTATAATGATATTCACTTATATAAAACTCATAGTTTTCCTAAAAGCTTATATGTTGTATAACCAAAAATTCTTTGTTTTTTACAACTAAATTTGCAGATTTTTTGTCACTGATATTTACTTTAAGTAAAATATATTGTGTGAGAAATTACTCAAAGGAAAGCCAATAAGTTATCCCCTATATTTTTAAAAATATAGGGGATGTAATCAACCTGATACATCAAACAAATTTAATATATCTTTATCTAAAAATTTTATTCCTATATAAAATAATCTTAACAACTAGCAACCCTAATACCTTCTACATCTGGTTCTAATAAAATTAATCTCCACTTATCCTCAAGTTTTCCTAAAAAATCTTTAACCTCTTTCTCAAATTTTTCTGTATCCTTATCAACTACTGCCATAAGAGTTGATCCTGAACCACTCACAAATTCTCCAACAGCACCTGTTTCTCTTGCTTTTTCCAGTATTTCTTCAGCATTCTTTATTAATTTTTTTCTATATGGTTCATGAATTTTATCATTGAAACATGTTCTAAGCTTATCAAATTCCCCATTATAAAGAGCACTTATTAGCATAGCAGATCTTGATATATTAAAAATGCAATCTTCTTTTACATATGCCTGAGGTAGTATTTGTCTTGATAGAGCTGTGCTTACCTGAAAATCCGGTATCATTGCAGCAAATTTTAGTTCATTTGGAACCCTTATCTTTGAATAATTTACTTTTTCGCCATCCTTAATAGAAACTACCATTCCCCCTACTGCTGCAGGAACTACATTATCCGGATGACCTTCTATTTCTGTAGCTATTTCTATTATTTCATCAAGTGATAATCTATTTCCCATTAATGAACTAGCTGCTGCTACTCCGCCTACTATGCATGCCGCGCTGCTTCCAAGACCTCTACAAATTGGAATATCACATTTTGAAACATTTATGATAAATCCATCATACTCGTAGTTAAATATACCAAGAGTATTTATTAAACTTTTATATATTAAATTATCTTTATAATTCTCTTCACTTTTTATTCCATTATTTAATATTATAGTTTCACCTTTTCTCTCTTCAATTTCAATTTCATTGTAAAGCTTAAGCGCCATACCAAAAGAATCAAAGCCTGGCCCCATATTTGCTGTTGTAGCTGGTATTCTTACCTTTATCATCATTATCCCACCTTTTTATTTTATCAATCTTAAACCTAGAAATATCTATAGTTCTACTTTGTCACTTCTTTTTCAATAACGCTAAAATCACATGGTAATGTTATGATATCTCCTCCAATATTTACAGCAACATCAGGATCTTTAAGTCCATTGCCAGTCAATACACAGACCACCTTTTTATCATGCTGCAATCTACCTTCTTTATATAATTTGCATAAACCTGCAATTGAGATGCATGATGCTGGTTCTGCAAATATTCCTTCTGACTCCGCAAGCATTTTATAAGCCTCTAATATTTTTTCATCACTTATCTTATCTATAATTCCTTTTGATTCTACTAGAGCAGATACAGCTCTGCTCCAGCTTGCGGGATTACCAATTCTTATGGCAGTTGCAATTGTTTCTGGATTATCAATAATTCTATTATCCACTATGGGAGCTGCTCCTTCCGCTTGAAAACCTAGAAGCTTAGGCATCTCACTGATTTTTCCACAACTCTTATATTCATTAAAACCCTTCCAGTAAGCAGTTATGTTTCCTGCATTGCCCACAGGTATACATAAATAATCTGGATTAACATCAAGCTGATCACAAATTTCAAAAGCAGCTGTTTTCTGACCTTCTATTCTAAAAGGATTTATTGAGTTTACCAAAGTAATAGGATACTTGTTTGATATTTCCTTTACCATATTTAATGCATCATCAAAGTTACCATCTATAGCTATAACTTTTGCGCCATAAGCTATTGCCTGAGCAAGCTTTCCCATTGCTATTTTTTTATTTGGTATTAGTACCACACACTTTATTCCTGCCTTTGCTGCATATGCAGCGGCCGCTGCTGAAGTGTTGCCTGTTGAGGCACATATTATTGCTTTCGAGCCCTCTTCCACAGCTTTTGTAACTGCCATAGTCATTCCTCTATCTTTAAAAGATCCTGTTGGGTTTAGCCCTTCGTACTTTAAATATATCTCGAGACCTGGCATAAGTTTTTCTAAATTCTCTGCTCTTATTAAAGGAGTATTACCTTCAGAAAGTGTAACTATCTTCGTATCATTACTAACTGGCAAGTACTCATTATATTTATTTATTAACCCCATCCATCTCATCATTCTAGTCCTCCAATATTAAGATTTTTTTAATCTCTTCAGTATTAATTCTTTCTTTTATATCCTCTATAAATCTATCTAATACGGCTTCATTTTGTGATTTAACAAAGGCAGCTACTTCTCCATCTAAATTGTAAAGTTCTTTGCTAATAATGCTGCAGCTTGAAAAATATTCAGATAGAGCTTCCATTGCCTTTATTCTTTCCTCTGTTTTTATTCTAAGAAGCCATTTACTTTCTCTCTTCCAAAGAGTATTAACATCTGCTTTATCATAATTAAAAATCAGCGTGCTTTCTTTTTTACTTTGAATAATATCTGCTATGTCTGAGAATACTGCACTGGCTGTAGGAAACATTCCAGCTCCCTTACCTGTAAATACAACATCTCCTACTGCATCCCCATCTACCAAAATAGCATTATATTCATTTTCAATTCTTCCTAAAGTGGAATTTTTTCTTACCATGACTGGCGACACTGTAGCATATAGCTCCTCATTCTGCAATTCACTCATAGCTACAAGCTTTATTTCACAGCCTTCTCTTTGAGCATATTTAAAATCTCCAGTATCTATATTTGTTATTCCACTTATTTTTATATTTCTCCAATTCACTCTCTTTTCAAAGGCTATAGTAGATAATATAGAAAGCTTTCTCGCAGCATCATACCCCATTACATCGCTTTCAGGATTTGCTTCTGCAAATCCAAGTTTTTGAGCAAGCTTTAAGGCATCATTATAATTCATATTTTCTTTGCTCATCTTAGAAAGGATAAAGTTTGTTGTTCCATTTAAAATCGCCTTAATGCTTTTTATTCTATTTCCGACAAGGCATTCACTTAATGACTTTAGTATAGGTATTCCTCCTCCTACACTAGCTTCAAACCTCAATTCAACTCCATTTTTATTTGCTATATCTAAAAGTTCTGTACCATACTCTGCAATTAAATCTTTATTTGCTGTAACGACATGTTTTTTTAATAGCAATGCCCTTTTAACATATTCGTAAGATGGGTTAACCCCTCCCATCGCCTCAATTACTATATCAACATTTTCATTAAAAATTTCTTCTACATCATTAGTTAAAATGTAATCCTTATTTTTTTCTTTGTGCTTATTTATGTCTCTTACAAGAATTTTTGATAAAACTAATTCTTCATTTAGGTTTTTTTTGAATTTATCTCTATTTTTATATATAAGTTCTGCTACACCACTACCTACAGTGCCATAGCCAAGCATAGCTATGCAAGCCATATTTATCCCTCCTACCTCTTAATATCTTCATAGAACTGTTAACGGTGCAACTGGTTATGGTTTTCATAATTTTTCCTCCTTTAAATTACTTTTTTGTGTATTTTTGTATTTTTATATAAATAAAAAAACTCCTCCCACAAAAATGGGACGAGTTATATTCGCGGTTCCACCCAAATTATAATGAATAATTAGTAGCTCTACAAATACTATTCTATATTACATACATAGTAAATAGCTATTTGATTTAGCCTTTAATTTTAGACACTATCACTTTGTGCTTTTAACGCTAGCAAGCGAAAATACTTACTATTAGGCATCTGAAAGAAAATAACAAGTCGAAGATGCCTTATTCAGTACTTAACTCCAAGGTGGTTTTCCGCAGCTCTTGAACAAGAAACCTTTCAGCCAATGAGTTTCCTTCTCTTTGAACAGATTACTGCCTACTCTTCCTTTTCATTGTCTTTATTCGTATTAATTCTATATGGTAACTAACTTATACAGATAATATATTAGAATAAAATAAAAAACTCACCCAAAACATGGGGCGAGTATTAATCACGGTTCCACCCAAATTAACGTTCAATATAATCGTAAAATAATAGATTATATGAAGA
Source organism: Clostridium nitrophenolicum (assembly GCF_055391695.1). Taxonomy (NCBI): domain Bacteria; kingdom Bacillati; phylum Bacillota; class Clostridia; order Eubacteriales; family Clostridiaceae; genus Clostridium; species Clostridium nitrophenolicum. The sequence goes on along the minus strand of NZ_AP042469.1, from coordinate 841,064 downwards.
ACTGTTATCTTTGTACCTTTAACGCTGGCAAACGGATATACCTACTGTAATTTCAGCACTCAACTTCAAGGTGGTTTTCAATAGATCTCGAACGAGAAACCTCTCAGCCAATGAGTTTCTCTCTCTTAGAACAGTTTTCTACCTACTCTTCCTTATCATTGCATTTATGTTATCATTTTGTATAGTTCCTTCATTGTTAATCATTATATTATTTATAATAATACATGTCAATATAAAATATTCAAAAAATCTAAAAATTTTATAAAATATTTTTTCGGAACACTTTTAATACTTTTACAAATATTATAGATAAAATGATGAATATTAATATTATTCACTATGATTTATTATTAAATTCCACTTAACCTACTAATCCATTCATTATATTTCACTTATATAGTATTTAATTCTTTAATAAATATACATTTAAATTGTATAAAGTTACGTATATAATAAAAGTTTTTAACGTACTGAAGCTTGGAAACATATCCCGGCGTATAAGTTAACTTTCGTACTTAATTATCTATATTTTAAAGCTTTCCTAAAAGCTTATGTGTTATATAATCAAAAACTTTTTGTTTTTTTACAACTAAATTTGCAGCTTTTTTGTCATTAATATTTACTTTAATCAGAATATATTGTGCAAGTAACGATTCAAAAGGAAGCCAATTAATATGGGTGGTTGGTATTATATATCTGGTTGAACCCTTCATTTCTTTAAAGAGCTGAATTCTGCTTTTAAAAGGTAATGTTTCATCGAATAATGCATCTATAAAAGTAACTCTTTTCTTTTCCAGCAGATGGGCATACGATATAGGATCTATCCTAAAAAAGGGATGTAAATCCTCAGATCTTAGTATTTCTAGTAAGCTCATATTTTTTACACTATTAAATTGATTATTATATATTTCATATAGTTTTTCTTTGTTATTTATATAATATTCTTTACCATATCCCTTTTCAAAAAGTCTTCGTGCAAAAGCTGTAACATGTGATTCATGCATTATTTTAGGTATATTGCCTCCTGTAGTCATGAAAATAGTTTGATTAATTCTTTTATCCATTGACGCTACAATAGAAGAAATCATCCCTCCGAGACAATAGCCAACTACACAATTGTTTTCATTCCAAAGCTTTTCCTGCTGAAGCAAGTCTATAGTTGAACGTACATCAACTACCGCATGTTCCCAGAATTGATACATAACCTTAATATCAGGCCATATATAGCTTCGCCCACTAACGGATTTATCCTCCACTCGAGTGTAGTTTCCTGGAAGAATTATAATTGTAGAGTTAACACCTACAGAAGCTAAATGCGTACCGAGCCACAGCATAAATTTAATATTTCTGCTGCCTAAACCGTGCAATATAAGCACGGAAGCTTGTGTTTTCCCTCTAGGCTCAAAGTTATATAATTCTACGTTTTCCGTTCCCGGCGCAGGGTTTCTATATAGGCTTTTATACCTAATATAGCTGCACCTATAGAAGCTCCCCTTCAATATATAGCCTTTAACAAAATCTACTTTCTTTTTTATATAGGAAAAATCAATTATCATATATTCCACCATCTCTTACTTAATAATTAAGTATGAAATATATGTTATGCTTACACTACTATTTATGTGCAATTTAATATATAATTAAAAATAAAAATTACAGTTCTTCAAACTCGAAAGTTGTCTTTCGTTCTTTGAAGCCGTTATAAAAAATTGAGGTGAAAATATTGGAAAGATGTCCTTGGTGCGGAAATGACCCCTTATATATTAAATATCATGACGAAGAATGGGGTGTTCCTGTTCATGATGAAAGAAAACATTTTGAATTCCTTGTATTAGAATCTGCTCAGGCTGGACTTAGTTGGATTACTATACTTAGAAAAAGAGAAAACTATCGTATTGCTTATGACAACTTTGATCCTGCCAAAGTAGCAAATTACTCTGAGGAGAAGATAAATGAACTTCTTCAGAATAATGGTATAGTAAGAAATAGAAGAAAAATTGAAGCTTCAATAAATAATGCAAAAATGTTCTTAAATATTCAAAAAGAATTTGGAAGCTTTGATAACTACATATGGAAATTTGTCAATTATAGACCTGTAATTAATTCATGGAAAAGTATATCTGATGTACCTGCAACTTCTGCTCTTTCAGATGAAGTAAGTAAAGATTTAAAAAAGCGAGGTTTTAAATTTTTAGGTTCTACCATAATTTATTCTCATTTGCAAGCAACAGGTATTATAAATGACCATATTGTAAACTGTTTTAGATATAATGACCTTAAATGAGTTCAAAAATATTTCAAACAAACTAATAACATTTTTCTTCTTTATTACATAGTATGTAGTGTAGTGTGTAAAAGGAGAGTTTAAATCATATGTATTGTGACTATTTTGATTGCCCAATGATGCATTTATTCCGTCAACAATTCCCTAGTGGGCCACCTTTCGGAGGACCTGGCGGTGGACCTAGTGGTGGACCTGGTGGTGGCCCTAGCGGTGGACCTGGCGGCCCAGGTGCAGGCTCAAGACCTCCTAGCTCACCGCCACCATCCTTTGCTCCACAAAAGTCTCAAGCCCAGCCATTCGCTGTTAGCCCTGGTTCAATTAGACCATGTCTCTTCAGATTTGTGTATATATGGCCTAGAAGAGGAAGAGGTTTTTGGGCATGGCTTATCCGTGTCGATAGAAGATCCGTTTCTGGCTGGAGATGGAATGGCCGTAGATGGGTTTTCTTCGGAATGGATTTAAGACAGATAGAAAGCTTTCAATGTCGCTAGCTTTTAGATGAGGCCATTTCTGTTCACCTCCAGTAGGAGGTGTAGTGGGATCATTAAATTCTCCTCCTCCGCTGAGTCCTCCGCCAAACTTTTTTCCAACTAAAACTCAAGCATTAAATAAAATGGAACTGTCAATAGATAATATTATAAATAAATATGCTTATATTTGGCTCAAGGATAGAGCACAATTTTGGACTTGGATAACCTTCGCTGTTGGAGAACGAATTGGAGGCTGGAGATGGAATGGATTTATTTGGGATAACTTCGAGATAGACATATCAAAAGTTGATTCTATTGTAATTTATAGGTATGCAAAGTAGCAAGTTAACTTTAGGCTTTGTAATCCTATAGCAGCTATTGATAACTTCAATAGCTGCTTTTTATATGTACCTTAATACTTACATATGAATATTATAAAATAAAAACTTTTTTATAAAAACAAAGCAGATCAAAAGTGAGGTGTTTATAGTGTCTGTACGACATTATGTTCTATTTTCCACTGATGGTTTTATAAAAGTTCCTACTACATCGGATATATTATACAATTCAGAAAATACAAAGGATATTTATATATTCGGATTCACAGGTGGTCTTTTTAGGGTTGATACCGATATAATTGATCCTTCTCTTAACTGGCAAAATCCTTTAAACTGGAATAAATATGTTAACATGAAAGGAACAGCTACAATCCCCTCTCCAATTATAAGTGGTGAAGTGGATGATGATATATTTATAACGCTTATAAATCTTGGTATGAAATATAGAAGTGATCTTACGGAACTTCATACTATTCATATCCAGGGAGCAAATCTACCTGCTGAAATAGATGGTTTTCCTGAAACATCCTTTGGTGTTCCTACATGGATAAATTACAAAGATTCTCCTCCTGTTGCAACCTACTATTTTAAACCTGAGCGTAGTGGAACTTATGCGTATAGCAACCATGCAACTGCTTCTCAGCATGTTCAAATGGGCATGTATGGTGCCGTTGTTATATACCCATCGCTTAAAAATCTAGAAGATTCTGGAGTACACAAAAGTAGATCTGATAAATGGTATTTTGAAAGGCAAATTCTCGCCAACGTTTCTCCAAGTGCTATAAATCGCAACTTTGCTTATGCTAATCCATACACATATTTTGATAAGGAATATATTATTCTTTTATCTAATATAGATTCCAATTGGCATAGCAATGTATTAAATAGTAAATTTTATAATCCAATAAACTATAAACCAGATTACTGGCTTATTAATGGAAGAGCTTTTCCTCATACTCTATATCCTCATCCTAAAACGAAAAAAGATAAAAAACAGCCTAATACTGATCAAATAAATTATGAATCTTATGTTCATATTAAGAATGGACAAAAAGTACTTCTCAGAATTATTAACATGGGATATCAAGTGGTCCCTTGGCATGTACACGGATGGAGCTTTTCAGTAGCCGGAAAGGACGCAGAGTTAAACCAATTTTTAAAATTAAGTGCTATACTCAATCTTGAAAAACACGGTAATCACGTTCAAGAAATAGGCTGTACTGCTTCTTTATCCTCTGGTGAAACCTACGACATAATTATATCTGCTGACAACAAAACAGAAAGCTATGAAAACTATATATCGAAAGGTCTATCTACAATTCCTTATTTGCGCAGTCAGCTAAAAGACTTACTAGATAAAAATCAAAATTCAATTGCAACTATTCCAATAGAACCATTAAAACATCCAAATACTGACTTCGTTAATTTCCTGCAACTATGTGATCAAACTAATCCAACCCATGACAAAAATAATTTTCCTCATTTTTATCCTATGCATAATAATGATAACTATACGGTGACTAACAATGGTGTCTATCCTGGAGGGCAGTTAACATTTATTCAAGTAGATAATTAACATAAGGTTCAAAGCTTAACGGCTTTGAACCTTATATTATCTTTAATAAACTTCACAATTTGCAACTGAATCTTCTACAAGCCTTTCTATATCTAAAACACTTTCCGACTTTCTTATTTCATCTAATCTTGGCTTTGTTTTTGGATGTTTAGGCACAAAAACAGTGCAGCAATCTTCATAAGGCAATATAGAGGTTTCATAGGTGTCTATTTCTCTCGCTTTATCCATTATATCAACCTTATCCATAGCAATTAACGGTCTGAATACTGGTCTGTCAGCCACATCATTGCTTACAACAAGTCCTTCCATCGTCTGGCTTGCTACCTGACCTATGCTTTCACCAGTAGTTACAGAATGTATTCCTTTTAGTTCTGCAAGTCTACAAGCTACTCTCATCATAAATCTTCTCATTATTATAGTAAGTTCATCCTCTCTACATTTTTCAATTATCTGCATTTGTATTTCTGTAAAAGGCGCTACATATAATTTAACATCTCCAGTATAACTCTTTAATATATTTGCTAGATCCTTAACTTTTTCCTTTGCTCTCTCACTGGTATAAGGATGACTGTGGAAATAAACACAATTTAACTGAACTCCACGTCTAGCCATCATATATCCTGCAACTGGTGAATCAATACCACCGGAAAGCATAAGCATTGTACTTCCGTTAGTACCATAAGGCATTCCTCCTGCTGCTTTTACTCTTTTAGAATACACATATGCTTTCTCTCTTATCTCTATATTTATAACACCCTTAGGATTATTCACATCAACCTTCAATTCTTCACTATTCATTAGAATATAAGCTCCTACTTCCCTGCTTATATCCATAGAAGTTCCAGGAAAACTTTTGTTAGCTCTGTTTGTTTGAACTTTAAATGTATCCCCCTTAATATCTGCTGCCTCTTTTAATGCTTGTTTTTTTATTTCTTTCATATCAGCTTCTACTTCTGTTACAATACATACTTCTGAAACTCCAAATACTCTTTTTACTCTCTTTAGCCCTTCCTCTATATCTTCAAATTCTAAAAACCATCTTCCTGTATCATTAACGAAATCATATTTTAAATCCTTTAATACACTCTTAATATTATCAATTAACTTTCTTTCAAATTTACCTTTGTTTAATCCTTTTAAAAATATTTCTGGTGCATATTTTACTAATAAAAGTTTCTTCATTTGCTAACTCTCCTCAAAAATTTTAATGATTTCTCTAAGTTTTCTATTGTGTAGTCAACCTCTTCTTTTGTGTTATATTCTGAAAAGCTAAACCTTATAGTTCCTTGAATTTCTTCAGGTTTTAATCCTACTGCATGTAATACATGACTCTCCTTATTACCTCTAGCTGAGCATGCAGAGCCAGTTGACACATATATTCCCTTTGCTTCTAGCGAATGAAGCAATACTTCTCCTCTGACACCTCTAAAGGAAACACTTAATACATAGGGAGAATACTCTTCACCATTACTATTAATTTTTATATCTAATATACTTTGTAGCTTATTTATAAAATAATTCTTAACTTCAGACACTTTTTTATAATTTTCTTCTACATTTTTATATATTTTTTCTGCGGCCTTTGCAAAACCAACCATTGCCGCAAGATTTTCTGTACCGGATCTAAGACTTCTTTCTTGCCCGCCACCAAATATTAAAGGTTTAGGCATAAGTCCTTTTCTAATGTAGGCTATACCAATTCCTCTTGGACCATGAATTTTATGACCACTAGCAGATAACAAATCTATATTATATTTTTGTACATTAATTTTATATTTTCCATAACTTTGTACAGCATCTACATGAAACTTAATTTTGCTACTTTTTTCTTTTATAAGTTTACCTATTTTTTCAATATCCTGAACTGTGCCAATTTCATTATTTACATGCATAATACTTACTAATTGAGTATCTTTATTTATACTTTTATCTAGTTCATCTAAATCTATTTTACCATTGTTCTCTACATTCAGATATGTAACCTTAATACCTTCGCTTTCCAACTGCCTGCAAGTGCCTATTATACTAGGATGCTCTATTTTAGTTGTTATTATATGAGCACCTTCTTTTATAAAACCTCTTATTAAAAAATTATTACTTTCACTACCGCCTGATGTAAATACAACCTCTTCTCTACTACATCCCAAAGTATCTGCAACTATCTGTCTACTCTCGTTCATTTTTCCTTCTGCTTTTAGTCCCAATGTGTGGGCCGAAGATGGATTTCCATAATAGTTTTTCATTGTATCTATCATAACTTCCATTACTTCATCGTACGGCTTGGTTGTTGCACTATTATCAAAGTAAACTTCCATATATATCACTCCCTAAAAATATTAATACTATTATTTGTTTACTGCTCCAAATCTATAACACAGGCTTCTTAAATGCGTTAGCGACTTTGTAGATTTATTATTCTCATAATGCAAATTAAATTTAAATTATATGTAAATATTATATATTAAAATACGTAATATGCAAAAATATTATATATTAAAATACGTAATATGCAAAAAAAACTATATGTACCAAATAACTAATACTGTGGAAGAAATTAAAGGCTACATTTTATATAATGTCCATATTAAAACAACTAAAAAGGTAAATACTAAAGTAAGCCTATATAACCAAGCGATTATTAACATAATTTAGCATAAGGAGGGTCTATCTTGAATGGAAAACTAAATTATAAAAAGAGATTCATTATATATGTAATCGTAATTCTCACCATTAATATTACATTTTTTTCCTTGCAAAGAAAGTATATAGCCTCTGCTACTTCTAGTAAGCGGGGCAGTACTTCTGCAGTAGAAAATCCTTACACAAAAGATGAGAAAAACAAGATTTCAAATAACACTAGAAGTTTATCAAAATTCATGCTAGCTTTCGGGTATGATGAGAATGAATTAAAGACAATTGTAGAAGATATGTATAATAAGCGTTCATCTGCCTTCATTACCGGTGACTTATTATCTTTAAAACAATACTTTGACACATCTCAGAAATATGGTGTATGGGCACTAGAACATGAAGTTAAACGTGTCAAATATTTGAATGATTGGTCTAGTCAACGGGGAATGAAATTTGCAAATGTTCAATCTACAGTAAGAATAAAGAAAGTCTACCCTGGAACAAAATTAGTTAAGATAGCTTTAGAAGAAAGCTATAAGTTCGATTACACCTATCCTAAAGATGAAACTCCTGCTATAAATTCTTTTGGAGTTGGAATAAGACACACTTTAAGTCTAATCAAAAAAGATGATAAATGGTTGATATATAATGATTGGTATACAGACTGCTTTGAAGACGCGCTTCAAGCTTATACAGGAGATATAAAGAGCAACATAGAGCCCCCTACACCGCCAAATTCATCTACTATGAATATAAAACATATACTACCTTCTCAAAGCTCAAGTCAAACATATAAAAAACTTTATTATGATAGAGATAAGGCCGCTGCATATGCTGACAAATATTGTGGTGCTGCTTGGGGAAGCGGTAATAACTTTAAATATAATAAAAAATATAAGGACTTCAATGGTATTGGTGGAGACTGCACAAACTTTGCATCTCAAGTACTTGGAGATAAAGAGGCTGGCGGTATTCCTATGGATTATACCTGGCGCTGCGAATATTCAAGATGGGGAAATAGCCCAGGAACTTCTGCTTGGGTAAATGCAGATGGATTAAAAAACTACTTAGTATATAGCGGCAAGGGCAGTGTTATTAAAAAAGGTACCTTTAAGGAATTAACCGCTCCTTTGCCAGATTTGCCGACAGGAACAGTTGGAAAGTTACAGCTAGCAGATCTTGTATGCTACGAGAAGAAAGGAAATATTGATCACTTTGGAGTAGTCACAGGCTGGGATTCTCATGGATATCCTTTAATTAATTCTCATACTACTGATAGATACCATGTACCATGGGACTTAGGCTGGGGAGATAACCAAATAAGATTTTTCTTAATACACATAAATGGGTAATGGCCTTGAAGTTTTAACCTCAAAGCCCTATACATGGAGGTGAGCGTATGATACCCAAAAAAAGTAAAACTATAATTTTCATATCAGTATTTTTGTTTGCTATTTTTATCTTCAATAACTATGCAGCTACTAGTGTTAACGCTGCATCCACTGAGAATGCCAAAGTTATATATTTAACCTTTGATGATGGACCAAGTACAGTAGTTACTAATAAGATTTTAGATATTCTAAAAGAAGAAAAAGTAAAAGCCACCTTTTTCGTGGTAGGTTATAAAATTAATGGAAGAGAACAAACATTAAAAAGAATGCATGAAGAAGGTCACAGTATCGGGCTTCATACTTATACTCATAAATATAGACAAATATATGCAAATGATAAGGCTTTTATAGATGAAATGGATAAAACAGCTTCTGAAGTGGAAAAAGTTGTTGGTTTTTCACCGGTAGTAATAAGATTTCCATCCGGCAGCAAAAAACACTTAAGCAAAGATCTTTTAGAAAAGTTACACTCCAAAAATTATAAAATATATGATTGGAACTTAAGCTTATCAGATGGAATAGATTATAATACTCCGCCAGATAAGCTATTTAGGGAAGCTACTCAAAAATGTATTAATCCAGACAAAATATTTTTATTAGCTCACTGCGATCAACCAAACAAAACCACCTGCGAAGCTCTTCCTAAAATAATAAAATACTACAAAAATATGGGATATGAATTTAGGACTATTACAGCAGATACTCCAGAATATCACTTTAGAGTATCAAGGTAAAATTTACAAGAGTAAATAAGCGCAAATAGTTAAAAAATATTAAGGTAAGATTTTAATATTTATTTGTGCTGAGGTGTTAAAATGAAAAAACATAAAATTATATTATCAATATTGATGCTAGCAATATTTTTGACTTATTTTCCACTAATAACTGCAAAAGCCTATACAACAAAAATAAATACAGCCACAAATAATAAATATGCCATATTGGTAGATTTAACAGAACTCAGGTTATATTTAATAGACAATAATACTCATGTAATAGTAAAAGAATATCCCGTAGCAGGAGGTAAAGAATCTACTCCTTCTCCAATAGGCACATGGTCTATAATAAATAAAGAATCAGGCTGGGGAAAAGGATTTGGAACAAGATGGATGCAACTTGGTGTCCCTTGGGGAAAATATGGAATACATGGTACCAACAAGCCTTTAACCATTGGAGGAGCTGAATCTCTTGGATGTATTAGGATGTTTAATGAGGATGTAGAAAACCTTTATAAATATGTTGATTGTGGAACAACTGTAGTGATTTATGGAGGTCCTTATGGGCTGTATTGGAATAAATTTAGAACCTTATTGCCAGGCGATACTGGGGGAGATGTATATGAAGTCCAAAGAAGGTTAATGCACAGAGGCTATTATACCGGAACATTAGATGGTATTTATGGTGAGGGTATGAAAAGTTGTATAATTAAATTTAGGAAAGATAACAAGCTTTCCATTACACATGACATAGACAAAGAATTCTACAATGCTATTGGCATGAAGCCCTTTGAATAAGGATAACTTTCCTTATTCAAAGGACTTCATTAATTACTTTATAAGTATTTTAATTGTTCTCATCATAAGTTGTAACAACATTATTTAATTTTCTAAAAGCATCAATAATTTTTTCTGTCTCCTCTAAACCTAACTTATTAAAAAGTTCTGATAAATGTTGAGTTTTAATATTATTAATCCACTCTTGATGCTTTAATGCTTTTTCCGATAATGATATTTTAACTATTCTACGATTCTCTTCGGGAATCTCTTTTACTATATATTCGTTCTTTTCCAGTCTATCAATAATTCCAGAAACAGTACTTTTAGATAGACTGAGTTTTTTACTTAACTCGTTTAAAGTAATCCCTGGATTATGATATAACTCATGCATAAGTAATACCTGTGGAACTGTAAAACCGTAATTACAAGCTTCTTTTATAATATGTGATTTAAAACTTTTGTGCAAAGATCTAAAGATGTCAACAAATTCTTCTGCATAATTAGTTAGTTGCTGGTTCACCTGACACATCTCCTTTAGCTAATACTTTGTCATTACCTACAACTTTCCCAAATTTCTTTCTTTTAATCAACATTCCTAGAGGAATTACTACTATAGCCGCAAAAACTGTAACTAACAATGTATCATTCATTGCATATAAAAAGGCCATTTTCTGTATCTGTCCATAAGCAACTGTTTGAGCTACACCCTGCGCACTCCCCTGTGGCATTCCAGTTCCCATAAAATATCCCTGAAGTCCTTTTAGATAATCCGTATTAAAAGGATTAAAGCTTGTAAATCTCTCAGCTAATCCATAGTAATTAGAGGTTTGTCTGTTTTTTAAAATTGTAGTAAGTATAGTTACACTCAAAGAACCGGCAACCTGTCTAATTGTATTGGATAACGCAGATGCACGACCAACTAACTGCTTTGGAACCTGATTCATCCCCTCTGTTGATGATGGCATCATAGCGAGTCCAATTCCAAAACCTCTAGCCATCAAAAGCCACTTAATAGTATTTGGATCAGTGGTTAATGTAATTTTAGATAACTCATAACTGACATATGCTAATATACCTACTCCACTTATAACTAGAGGTCTAGCTCCAATTTTATCAAATAGCTTTCCACTAATAGGCATCATTATACCTGTTACTATAGCACTAGGAAACATGAGCATACCTGTTTGCATTGCAGAATATCCTCTTATATTTTGTAAATATAGAGGTATCAGCATAATTCCACCATATAACGCCATATTTAATACTGCTGATATAATGATACTTAAGGAGAAAGGAAATATTTTAAGTACTCTTAAATCTAATAAAGGTTCATCAATTGTAAGCTCATTTATAACAAATAGTACCAAACTAAAAATACCTAGTACAATCAATATAGGATACTTTACATCAGACCAATCTATACTTGAACCTTCTCCGAGAACGTAAAGAAGCGATACCATACCAACTACAGAAGTAATCACTCCTATGTAATCCAGCTTTTTTCCCAAATTAAGTGGACGATCCTTTAATATTAAACCTGCAAAGATTACCCCTACTATACCTATTGGGACATTTATATAGAATATTAATCTCCAATCTAAATACTGTATTATATATCCACCAAGGGTTGGTCCAATAGCAGGAGCTGCCATTGCAGCAATTCCCCAGAAACCTAAGGCCATCCCTCTTTTCTCTAGTGGAAATATCTCATATATTATAGACATACCTACTGGCATGATCATTCCGCCGCCTATACCCTGTATAATCCTGGCTATTATCATAGATGTAACATTCCATGCAAATCCACATAAGAAAGAACCTATAGTGAATAGAGCCAAAGCAAAAATATAAATTTTTTTAGTTCCAAAAGTATCTCCTAAATATCCTGTTAGAGGTATTACAGCTCCTAGTGTTAGCATATAAGAAGTTAATACCCAATTTATTTGGTCTATCGATACCCCATAAACTGCCATCATCTTAGGTATAGCTATATTTACAATACTACTGTCTAATATTGACATGAAGGTACCTATAACTACTACACTAAGCGCTAACCATTTATAAAAAGAAGCTTCCTTCTCATTTTCCATCAAAATCACCTGCCTTTATATGCAGTAATATTTATTTAACATGTATTTTAACAACTACGCTTATTCCTGGTTGCAATTTGACATTATATTTATCAAGTTTAATTTTTACAGGAACCTTTTGTGTGACCTTCGTAAAGGTTCCTCCTGAAGAAGTAGGAAGCAATGAGAATGTTGCTGCTGTCGCTTCTCCTATAGATTGAACCTTTCCAGTTAGTTTACTACTACCATACTCATCTACTGTAATATCCACCGATTGCCCTATTTTTAACTTTTCTAATTTTGTTTCTTCTATATTGGCATTTATATAAATCGCAGATGGATCTATCATTATAGCTAGTGATTGTCCTGGCGAAACTATTTCACCTACTGTTCCTTGTTTTTTAATTACAGTACCGGTAATTGGTGCTCTAACAATTGACATTTCTAAACTTGTATCAGGCAGGGTTCCCATGTCCTGCCTAGCTATTATCTGTCCCTTTTCAACATGTTGACCTTCATTTACATAAAGTTCTAATAGCTTTCCAGAAATTTGCGGACCTGCTTTAACTAAATCAGAGGTAACCGTTGCATCTTCAGTAGAAACATAGTAAGTATTATTATACCAGTAATACGTTCCAACTCCCGCCATAGCTATTACCATTAATGCTAGTACTGCTGTTATTAATGTTTTTCTTTTTGATTTCATACCTGCTTCACCTACCCTTACTTATTTAATCCTATTTCTGCAAACATTCCTGGTTTTAAAGCATCATTACCATCTTTAAGCGTTACCTTAACTAGCACTTGCTTATTACGTGTATCGATTTGAGGATCTATTACAGATATTTCTCCCTGAAACTTTTTATCTGATACGTCAGATACTTTTACTATAACAGGTTGTCCAACTTTCAATTGTGCTACTAGATCTGAAGGCACATAACCATCTATATGAAGCTGTCCATTATTAACTATAGTAACAAGGTTTTGTCCTGTTATTGCCATTTCACCTACATTTATATTTTTAGCAGTAACAGTTCCTGATATAGGTGATGCAATAGTTCCATAATTTAAATTAGCCTTTGCTGTTTCAACAGCCGCTTGAGCTTGTTTCACAGTTGCTGCTGCAGCATTTACATCCTGTGGAGTTGCACCATTTTTTAATTGCTCTAACTGATGCTGTACTGATTCATATTGAGACTTAGCTGATGCAACTGGACCCTCTAGTTTCTCTAAGTCTTGCTTTGAAACAAATCCACCGTCATATAATTCTTTTTGACGATCATAAGCAGTCTGTGCAAGTTCGTATGCCTTTTGCGCTCCTTGTAATAAAGCCTCAGTTGAAGATATTTGCTCTGGCCTTGAACCAGTTTTAACTTTATCTAAACCAGCTTGAGCTGTTTCTACCGCTGCCTGCGCTTGATTTACTTGAGCTTGAATATCCTGAGTATCTAAAACAATAATAGGATCTCCTGCATTAACCTTACTTCCAACGTCTACTTTCACTTCTGCAACTTTTGCAGGAAGCTTTGTCATTAGGTTTACTGAGTTATCTGCTTGTACTTTACCTGCAAAAATGTATATTTCTTGAGGTGTTGAGGAAGTCTTAGTGTTTTCATTTGAAGTATTTTTAGTAGAACCACATCCACTAAAAATCATGGCTGTAGCTATTAATAAAGGTACTATCTTTTTCATATTAATCCTCCTTAGTATATATAAAATAAACCTTAAATCAGATGGAACTTTAATTCCATCTGATTTTTAGCAAACGAATCTAGTGACATAGACAATCTTTACTCATTCTTTGAGAAGATTGTAGCCCTAGATTAACAATTATTCGATATATAATTGTTAGCTTCCTTAATGTTCTTATGCGAACAATTTATTTTACCATAATTTTTTTATCGTTGTCTATATATATTTTTTGCATAAAAACATATAATCTGATTTTAAACGATAAAAAATACATTAGTTTTCTATTAAATGTTTAACTTAATAATAAAAACAGGCATCTAAATTATTGTTTTAGATACCTGTTTCCCTTAGCTACCTAAGATTTTTCTAATTTCCTTTGATAGCATATCAAATCTCTTTTTATCCCTGTTATCTAATGCACTATCAGCAAAAGCATATAGTGCACCGATATAGAGATTTTTTCTTTCTTCTTTAGTTAAAGGGTTAACCAAATAATTCATTTGGTAGATTAAATAATTATTAATGCATTTTTCAAGATATATATCCTTTAACACATTAATATAGGTTAATAATTCTTTTTCCGATAAGGTAAAAAATACTCTTACTGAAGAATTATTATTTACCCTAATGGAGGATATTTTTATATATTCTTTATTAAGGGAGGATATTATTATTTTACCCTGATTTTTAATATTAAATTCTTTATTATTTTTATTTTCTCCATTTAACTCATTGGCAAACTCGACAAGAAAACTTATATATTCCTTAAAAACTTCTTTTGATAAGCTATAGCTATTATTAATGACTTCAAGGTCTCTTTTCCTTTTAAAGCACAGGTTGTACCTATTTTTACCTTTAATGTTTTTCTCTATAGATACAACTATGCTATCCGTTAATCTATCAGGTATTCTTTTCGGCACAATCTTTATTCCATATTCAAAGTTATCACCTTTAGAATAATTAGGTAAAATAAAGTTGTTTATCTCCATAATATTTCTCCTCTCTTACTTTATATCTTAACCTATTATAATCGAAAAAAGTCGTATTTTATTTTTACAAAAAATTGTGAAAATAAAAAAAGAGGCTTAAATAAGCAGATATGGCATATCTACTTATTTATAACCTCTAATTCATAGTAAACTTAAGCTCTCCACTATTTAAATTCAATCTTTTGATTATTACAGAAATAATTAAACTCACAGAATTTGCATTGTTTTATGTATAAGTCTTTATTGAAATCTCTTACAAAATCATATTGATTAATATTCTCTACGAGTTCATATATAGTGCTTTCATTTTTTCTATGTTTATCTTCAGAGTAAGAAATAGTAATTATATGTTCTGCATATTGTGGCTGCCAGTAAATCATTTTTATTTGATTTAACTTTATTTCTTTGCCTAAAGTCTCACTGAGTTTTTCTCCTGCAGCATACATATATACTATGGTTTGAAATCTACCTTCTAATTCCTTATGGGATAGTTTCCTATTTTCAGTCTTCCAATCCCATATTTCAACATCATTATTAGGTTTTATAACGATTAAATCATATTTTGCCTGAAGTCTTACATGGTCTTTTATTATTTTTATTTCATACTCAGGTAAATATACATTTTGCTTTTCTATAGGCATTAGCTTTAGAAGCTCATCAGTCCATCTAGCAATATCTTCATTACAATTTTCGTTTCCCAAAGGAATGCCAGAAAAATATCTTTCGCAGATTAAGTGAAAATCTAAACCTATTTTTATTCCTTCATAATACTCTATATCCTCTTCTGAATCATTTCTCCATGACATATTATCAAAATATTTTAATTTAAATTTTAAAGGGCATTTACTAAAAGTATTTAATGAGTTTTGACTATAATAAAAATAACTCAGCTTTCTAACGTCCAGCACTGTCCTCACATCCTTTTATACGTAGCTTTTCTATTTTCTATAAATTTCTTTAAAACATCAAAATATTTTGATGGACAATCCTTTTTACCTTCATCATAATTAGACATTAATACTAAATACTCTTTTGCTCTTGTTATTCCAACATATAAAAGTCTTATTTTTTCGTTAACCACATCTGCTCGTGCTTGAATAAAGGGATTATTACCTATAGATTGCCCTAGCATTTTTTGTATTTCTGCCTTTCCTAAAGCAATAGGATTTTTAAATTCTTCTTTAAAATAATAATGATCAGATCTAAATTTTCCACTTAATGAAGAAGGGAAATTATAATCAGTTAAAGAAAGTAAAAATACACAATCCCACTCTAGACCCTTTGATTTATGACAGGTTGATATGGTTACTCTTTCTGGCGTAGGCTCATATCCCTGAATTTCATAAATAACATCTGCTATTTGCTTAAATACTGAATTCTTTACATCCAAAAGTCTTTGAGAAACTTCCTCTAAAGTTAAATCAGTTTTATATCTTTGTTCATATTGTATATAGGAAGCAACGGCTTCAACCATAGCCTTATCATTTACATCTAAATTTAGAAGATTACCTATATATAAAATTAGTCTTTCCATAGACATTTCATTATGTTTAAGTAAGTCTTTTATAGTATCCATATATTTCTCGAATAGTTCAACTAGTTTTCTATCTGCTAGTTTTTCTTCACTAAATTGATTTTCATATAAATCTATTATTTTATTTTCCAATAAATCCTCAATTTCGCAGTTGGATATCCTACTTATCAATGCTTCCTTTCCCAGAAGGTTTTCACCTATCAAACAGTTCATTAGTTCTTTAAATCTCATAACGTTATCTGGTTCTGATAAAAAACGCAGCATGTATCCTAGTGTGTTAGTAATCTTAATTCTTTTTTCTGAAGTTGTGGATAACTCATCACATTCAATTCCAATTCTCCTCAGCTCTTTTGCAAGCTCTGTTACTTGATTATTATATGGTACCAAAACCCCTATAGTCTTATCTGGATTCTTAATTTTAAAATTTTTAACTGCTTTTAGTGTTGTCTCTTTCACCTTATCCCAAGAACTAAAACAATAACTATATATACCATAATCCTCTGGTTCAGGATTCTTAAATTCCTCCATACCTGACATTACTCTTATGTACTGCTCCTCAAGAGCGCCTCTACACTTCTCCTCAGGATGTTCTGACCTTACATAACTTACTAAGTAGTTAGCTAAGTTTATAATTTCCTTTGAACTTCTTCCTGCCATATTCATAATATGTTTTCTTTCAGCTTGACTACAAAAATTCGCAAAAAACTTAGGGTCTGATGAAGTAAAGGTTCCCATTATACTCTGATTTAAATCTCCAACTCTCACAAGATTATTGTTGTTTTCCGAAAGCAGCAGTAGTATTTTGCTCTGCACTAAATTAGAATCCTGACATTCATCTTCAAAAATAAAGCTATATTTGTTCTTGAACTTCTCTCTCAGTTTATCATCTAGTAGTAATGCCTTATATGATAGCAGCAGCAAATCGTTATAATCTATGTATCCTTCCATTCTAAGCTTCTTAATATAAGCATCGTAAATTTGAGAAATACTTTTTACAATACTAATTCCTTCAACATTCTCTAACTTTTCTAAAAGTAATTCCGAGGAAATACTATTAAGCTTAAGTTCACTAATTAAGTTATCAGCTATGGTAAAAAAGTCTCTCCAATAGTACTCGCCTTTTTCATTGTATTTCTTATTGCCACTGTCTGACAAGAGAAGCCTAAATATTCTCTCTCCGTTTTTTCTTCTCCAGTTTTCAATACATTCATTTAGAAAAGCAATTTTTTTCAAATCATCAATTATTTGAAATTCTTCATTAACTCCAACTACATCCGGTCTTTCTTTTAATATTTTCATTGCCAAACTATGAATAGTCATAACCTCATAATCACCATTTGCAGTTATGCCTTTGTTTTCTAATACAGAGGATATCCTGCCTTTAAAATTGTTTACTGCACTATTCATGTAAGTTACTACAAGCACTTTTCCTGGTTTATGTATTTTTTCTTCAATAATTTTAGCTGCCAGATGAGCTACAATAAAAGTTTTTCCTGCTCCTGGTACTGCCGGTACTGCCATAGTACCTCCTCTGTACTCCATTATAGGTTTTTGGTCCTCCCTAAACTGCACCAGAGACACCTCCTTCACCAAAGATGTTTAAGATAATATCAGAAAAATATCCCTGCTGTTCATACCCATTTAAGGAGTATTCACTTCCGTAAAAGTAAATCTCTTCATTACATTTTCTCATAAGACACTTCATTATTGAAACTAAATTACTCAATCTATTATTTTCTTCTATATCTGAACTATAAACTTCATTTGCATTCCATGTACTTCTTAACACATAGGTATTGGTTAGTTCTTTTATGTTTCTTGGTGCCCACATATCACTGCTTACATCTGCCCATATCTGAATCTTACTCTTTAAATTACAAGTTAGAAAATTATAAGGATTAGTTATAACTATGCCGTTGTTATTTAGGAACAGTTCCTCTAATTCCCTTAAAGAATAAAAATCTGCCGCTTCACTTTTTAGAAATATAATAAATTTTTCTTCCGGATTATTTTTTGTATTAAACTGTGTTAACATTTCTATAAACTTTTCAGCAGTTTCACTTAAATTTTTGCAAATTTGTATGTTATCTTTTGCATGAGGAAGTGTTATAAGAAGCTCTAAAAAACTTCTTCTAAACAATTCATCTAAAGACATACTCTTTTCTTCTATGTAATGCTTATATTTCTGTATACATTCTTTTAAATTATTATACCTACCTTCAACATCCACACCTATTCTTTCAGTAACCTCTGAAGTCAATTGCTGTAATTCTCCACAATTTATTATTGACTTTGATACTATAGAAGCCTTAACCATATCTATATTCAAAACTGTAGAAAAAAATCTTTTATAATCATCTTTAGTTAAATTAATTTCAGTATATTTATTACAAAGACAAGCTATCACTATCAAGCTGTGTACATATGAATTATCTATAAGCCTGGATTTCTTAGAAGTATTTATAATTCCTATTCGCAAATCTCGCAAATTATATTCTGTTTCAGAGCTTAAAACAACATCATTAGAAGGTGATATTATTACTATATCTTCTGGACTTTTTCCATTTTTAACAAGGTCCTTAATTTTATTAGATATTTTTTCTAGCATTTCACTACGTAATTGAGATGATATATCAAAGTAAACAGGTATTTCTTTATTTTTAGCTGAAATACTTCCTAAGTTATCTACACTAATTTCCTTAGAAAACTCCATGAAGTAGTCTCTACACATAAAACTTTCTTCTAACTCTAGTTGTTGATAAGGAAATTCTATATTGCTCATTAAGTATTGCTTATCGGCTCCATAATATGTGCCAAATCCACCATCTTGATTATAGAACATATATCCTTTTTCTACAGTGCACATAAGCTTATTTACAAGTAACAGCTGTGCCGGCGATATTTCATTAAGATCATCAACTAAAATATATTTTATATTATTTAATTTTTTAGCATATACATCGTTATTAATCAAATAATTGTTATATAAATAAATACCAATACCATAGTCCACAACCCCCTGTTTCAAAAAGCTGTTGATATAGTAATCTATTATAGAATCCATATGTTCATAGTTTTCTCTACTTATACTTTCCTTAATTTGAAGAGAATTATATAGCCTAGTTCCTATTTCTTTAAAATTAACTAATGACATAGCAGCCTTGTTTATATTAGAAACTAGGTTGGAGGCTATACTACTTGAGTGTGAAGTTATGTCTAAAAGATATCCTTTCCTTCTATAATAGTTAACTAGAAGCTCCATCATATAATTTGCCAAATCCGTTGATATAAATTCAGGCTTTAAGGATTTCTTTTCTATTTCACTGCACTTACTCTCTATTATTGGCCAAAATTTCGATAGCTCCCTACTTACAAAATTTTGATAAGTATATATCTTAAATTCACCTGCTGTTTTTAAACACAGCTCTTTTTTCCAAGTCATAGCTTGATGTCTGTTCATCACTAAGACTAATATATTCTCACTATTTATTTTTTCTTCTTCAATCATATGCTTATATTTTTCTATAGCTAATGTGGTTTTTCCACTTCCCGACTTTCCACTTACTATTATGGATTTCTCACTGAAGAGATTATCAAATAATTTTCTTTTTACTTCTAGGTATCTCATTTTTTCACCTCATCAATGGATATTCACTTTCCTTTATTTTAACATATTAATTAGAATTTTGGGTCTAAAAGTCTGTCTGATTATGCAAATGAGTGAAAGTCCCTTATTCTAATTTAAGAGACTTTCACTCATTTACATATATTTTAAGTTCTTCTATTCTTTTTTCATTTACTTTCTCAATTTTAAATGTTATATTTTCATATTCTATGGTATTCTCCTCATCATCTCTAGGAATACTACCAAGAAGATCTACCACAAAACCTCCAATGGTATCAGAGTTTTCAGATTGAAGGTTTAGATTTAAGAGTTCATTTACTTCATCTATTGATAGTGAACCACTAACTATATATGTTCCACTATCTATCTTTCTAAAATCTTGCTCATATTCGTCGTATTCGTCAAATATATTACCCATTATCTCTTCTATAAGATCTTCTATTGTTGTAATTCCAGAAAATCCTCCATACTCATCTATAAGAATCGCCATGTGATTTTTTGAGTTCTGCAATTCTTTAAACAATATATCTATATTTTTATTTTCTGGCACAAAATAAGCAGGCCTCAACAATTTTCTAATGTCAATTTTGTCCGCTGATGTTTTCAGCAACTGACCAAACAGATCTTTTATAAATAAGATTCCTATTATATTGTCAATATCATCTTCATACACAGGAACTCTCGAGTATTTTTCTTCTAATATTTCACTTATTATTGAGGCATTTTGCTCATTGATATCTACGGCAAATACATTTGTTCTTGGTGTCATAACTTCTTTTGCTAAAGTATCATCAAACTCAAATATCCCATTTATCATTTCTTTCTCTGTTTCATTAAAAACGCCATTTTCCTGTCCTAGATCTATCATTGTTCTTATTTCTTCTTCAGATACTTTCTCCTCTAAGTTTTCTAATGTTATACCTGAAATTTTAATTAGTGAATTTGTAGAGCTAGATAATAACTTTACAAAGGGAAGCATTATTTTTAATACAAATAATATTGGTTTTACAGAAAACATCGCAATTTCTTCCGAGTTCTGCAATGCAATTCTTTTAGGAAATAATTCTCCTAGAACAAGTGTAATATATGCTAAAAAAACAGTAATCAAAATAACTGATATCCTATTACTATATGGTATACCATATGACCTTAATACCAGTGAAAATCTTTCAGAAAGTGTAGTTGCTGCAGAAGCACTGGCAAAAAATCCTGCTAATGTAATTCCTACCTGTATTGTGGCTAGAAATTTACTAGGTTCATTCAGCAACCTTAGAATCAGTTTAGCTTTCTCATTTCCTTCCTCTGCCAGATGATTCATTCTAGTTCTATTTAAAGATACAATGGCCATCTCAGAGGCTGAAAAAAAAGCATTAATTAAAATTAATATAAATATTAAAAGCAATTCTGTTGTAATACTGGACATTGATAGCCCTCCTTAAAACACAGGTCATTATATATATTTTTACAATATTACAACATTAATATTCTATTTATATATAATAAAGTGATACTTGCTTTTGTAAAAAATATATTATCATGTTTCATGATGTTAAATATTTTCAGAAATTATTTTTTAATAAAAAAGACATGATTGAAATATCAATCATGTCTTTTTAGTGGTGCAGGTGAAGGGAGTCGAACCCCCACGCCGTTGGCGCTAGATCCTAAGTCTAGTGCGTCTGCCAATTCCGCCACACCTGCAAATTATTTAAATGTAGTTAATTAAGTGACTATCACAAAATCAAAGTTTAGGATGTCTACTTATTGGTGGCTTACCGGGGAATCGAACCCCGGACACCATGATTAAAAGTCATGTGCTCTACCGACTGAGCTAGTAAACCAAAATGGCTGGGATAGCAGGATTCGAACCTACGAATACCAGAGTCAAAGTCTGGTGCCTTACCGCTTGGCGATATCCCAATGTTTAATTTGTTTACCACACATTTATAGATTATAATACGTTATGGTATTATTGTCAACAACTTTTGATAATTTTTTTCATTTTTTTTATAAATTAATATTTGCTCTTAGCTTAAGCACTTTTTCTACTTTTATTCATATATTAATTATATGAACAATTTTATTGGAGAACGATATGTTTTTCTCAATAGAGAATTCCACTTCATCAAATGAACTTATAAAATTATACAGTGATATTATTAGTTTCTTTCAACTTATAGGATTTCCAACCATAGATGTAGCTTTTCAACTTATAAGATTAAGAAAACCTTTAACCACATATTTTAAAATAAAGAAATTTGGATAATATAACTTATATTAAGGATAATAAATTTTATAAACAAAAGAAGGTGATTCATATGTTTAAGAAAATTCAATATAATTCCCCTGTAATACTAACCTTTACATTCATAGCTTTTGTAGCATATCTTTTAGGCAAAGCTACAGCTGGAGCTTCAACGAGATATCTCTTCACAAACTATAAGACTTCTATAACTGATCCACTACAATATATACGTTTATTTAGCTATGTATTTGGTCATGCTAATTGGAGTCACTTTTCTGGGAACTTTTTAATTGTACTTCTTGTTGGCCCTATGGTTGAGGAAAAATACGGCTCTAACAACTTAATAGAAATGATGGTTTTCACCGCATTTATAACCGGAATTATTAATACATTATTCTTTCCAACTGCCCTCCTTGGTGCTAGTGGAATTGTTTTTATGCTAATATTGTTAAGCTCTTTTGCCAACACTGAATCCGGTAAAATTCCATTGACACTTATTTTAGTAGCAATTTTTTTCCTAGGTAGAGAAGTATTAGATGCTATTTTTGCCGTAGACAATATTTCTCATTCCGCTCATATAATAGGCGGTTTGTGTGGAGGTGCCTTTGGATATCTAAAAAATCGAAAGAGAAGACCTGCTGAATCTTGTAATTCTTAATAAAAATAAATCTAAAATCATTTATTTATTATGTCTAGTTATGATATACTATAGAATTGAGCATTGCCTCATACCACATGGTATGAGGCTTAATTTTGAAAATAGGAGGTTAAAGTCCTAAATGGACTTTAGCGGGTAATTTATGAGCGGAGCGAATGGGATTAATTACCCCGTGTTCCGACTGAAAGGAGGAAACTGTGGTGAAAGTAAAAAAACTTGTTAAAATAGCTATAACTGCCGCTGTTTACACTGTTGCAACATTAGCAATTGCTCCTTTAAGCTATGGGGCCATTCAATTTAGATTCTCTGAAGTTATGACTCTACTTGCATTTATAGATCCAGTTTATATCATAGGTCTTGGATTAGGATGTGCTATATCGAACCTTTATAGTCCATTAGGTATAGTTGATGTAATAGTAGGTACAAGTGCGACACTTATAAGCGTATATATGATCAGTAAAACTAAAAATTTACTTATATCTACACTTTGGCCAACCATTATGAATGGTTTAATTGTAGGAGCTGAGCTATTTTTTGTCCTAAACCAACCCTTTTGGTTATCTACACTATATGTAGCTTTAGGAGAATTTGTAGTTGTAACTTGTATCGGCTACCCTTTATTCAAGCTTCTTTTGAAAAGGGAAGATGTTATAAAGATTTTGAAATATAACTAATTATAAAAAATATAGATGAAGGACACTATTTTCCTTCACCTATATCTTTATCCGATGTCTACGACTCTGGATAACGGCTTCTAAGCTTCAGATGGAGTTTAAAACTCCACCTGAAGCCAAGAATCCTGTTTATAGTATTTTATTACATTCTATAAATATTAAATGAACCTCTCTCTAATACTGATTCTATTTCTACTGGTGGAAAAGGCTTACTAAAATAATATCCTTGGATTCTATTACATTCTTTCTCCATAAGAGATTTTAATTGATCTTCAAACTCTACACCTTCTGCAGCAACATCTAAATCCATTCTGTGAGCAAGCTTTATTATCTCATATGTAATAAGTTCTTCATAAGAATTTTTGCATAAACCATCTATAAAGCTTTTATCAAGTTTTAATGTATTAATAGGCAAACTCTTTAGATAGTTTAAGGAAGAATATCCTGTTCCAAAATCATCAAGAGCAATTCTTATTCCCATGTTTCTCAATTCATTAAGTATTCTCAAATTAGATTCAATAGTTTCCATCATGACACTTTCTGTTATTTCCAGCTCTAAACATTCTGGTCTAGTTCCTGTTTCACTTAGGATTTCCTTCACACTATCAAGAAAATTTCTATTTTGTATCTGTGTAACAGAAACATTTACTGAGATAAATTCATAATCGTACCCTTTGCTTTTCCAATCCTTATTTTGTAAGCATGCTGTTTTTAATACCCATTGTCCTATAGGAATAATCAATCCTGTTTCTTCAGCTAGTTTAATAAACTCATAAGGAGAGACCCATCCAAACTTTTTACTGTTCCATCTTAACAGTGCTTCTAAACTTACTATCTTTCCCGTTTTGATATCTACCTGAGGCTGATAATGCAGTATAAGCTCATCATTTTTTATAGCAGTTCTCAGTTCTTTTTCCATCTCTGTTTTCCTTGATATTTCATCATACAGTGGCTTTTCAAAAAACATATAAGAATTTTTACCAAGCTCCTTAGCCTTATTAACTGCTATCTCTGCACTTCTTAAAATTTTATCAAAGTCTTGTCCATCCTCTGGAAAAACTGCTATTCCTATACTAGCTGATACAAAAAACTCTTTTTCATCTAATTGCCATGTACTATTGAGCAATCCGGAAATTTTACCAACTGTTTTCAAAACTTCTTTTCTATTTTTCACACCATATTGAACAATCAAAAACTCATCTCCACTAGCCCTTGAAACTATGCAGTTCTTTTTTAGAAGCGTCTGCAGCGACCTCCCTATTTCCTGCAATAATTTATCACCATAATGATGGCCAAAGCCATTATTTATATTTCTAAAGTTATCTAAATCTATATACATAATAGCTAGTTTTGACGAGTCATTTTCGTTGGAATATTTAGTTATTTCTTTCTGTATGTAATGCCAATTTGGCAAACCAGTTAGTGGATCATAATATGCCATTTTTTCTAATTCATCATACTGATTTCTAAGCTGTTGCTCCGCTGCTCTCAGTTGTTGATAAACTCCTGAAAGCTCTAAATAACTTTCGCTTAATTTCTTGTTTGCTTCTAATTCATTTAAGTGTCTGCATCCCATTTCTGCCAGTAACTTACTGATTCTTAAAATAAAGTCTGTAATTGGTTTGATTTTTTTCTTTGAAACTACCGGAATCTCCTTAATTGTCTTTAGGTATTCATCTTCATTAAAACCTAATTCCAATGCTTGATTTTTAAAATACTCCATATTAGGCTCTTCAAAAAACATCCGATTTGCATAAATAATGGCAACAAGAACTTTATTAATTATTATTGGAACCACTATTTGCACTAAACCATTCTTACATTTATGAATCACATAGTCTTTTCCTTCATTAAGTTCCTTAATTATAGCATCTTGAGACTCTTTGCATCTCATTTTTGTTATTTCATTTACTTTATAAAAATCACAGCATATTTTACTACTAGTAATACTTGTAAAGTCATCATTTCTAATTTCTTTTATGGTATAGCCGATTCCAGTTATTGAGCGAAAACTTTCAATTAAGCTATTTAAATGATTTATATCCACAAGCTCAGAAAATTTGTATTCCACATAAACACCAGCCTTTATTTGTTCCATTTTCTGTAAAAACTCCTGAATTATTAATTATACTTTAAAATTTTAAATTTCGTAATAAATTTTTTTGAACTAAATGTATTTTACTTCAAAAAAATTTAAAATAACTCGATACAAACATATATTTATGTATATTTTACCATACTATATTATGTTTGCATATTAAAATCAGGTTATTTTTTGTCAAAATTTAAAGGGTAACAATTATATGTATTATAGTACACTTAATTATTACCTTAAAGCATCTCAGTTAGGAATTTCCAGTATCTTTCTGGCATATAACTTTTTTGAAGTTTTCTATTTTTTCTGTTTTCTATTGTAATTGAGCTAAAATACTGTTTCCACAATTTTTCATAAACTTCATCATTACTATTTAAAAATAATTTTTCACCATCAACTTTTAACATATCAACAATTACCCATTTTTCTTTATTATATAAGGCAGCTATTTCTCTCTTCCTATCATGAACAATAAAATTCTGAGAAGAAAATCTTTTAGAAAAATGAGGCATAATTAACTGAAGTATATTATGATCAGGTTCCATAGCTGCGTAATATACATTACTAGCTAGGAACTTAAATCTTATAAATCCTAGCATTCTATGCGCCTCATTTGTAACTTTATGACTTATTTTATGTACAGATAAAACTATACTATTATGCATATGCAAATTTATATCTTTTCCTATTTTAAATGCTAGTTTTAAATATCTATAAATTAGAGTGCTAGACTCTTTTAATTCAGACAAAAAAACATAAAAAACATATCTTAATACTTCATAAGAGACCTTGTCTTTTATAGCATTATATACTTTATCAGCTTTTTCTTTACTTGTCTTAATGTATATTGGCTCTATAAAAAAGTCTGGTAAAAAATGCTCTTCTCTTAAAATCTGTTCCGGTTTTTCCTGCATATAATAAGATTCATAGACTGCCGTAAGTAAGCCATCGAAGCTTCCATCATATATATAACAAATCATCGAAGTCCTCCTTGTTCATTATTAGATAGTTCAAGTGAGTAAAAGCTTCATCGTAACACCAACAATACTTTATATTAAATTTCTCCTGTAAAACTAGTTAAAGCATCTTGTGGTTTATATAATGCTGGGGTTTCTGAAAAAAATGATAACTGTTTGTAATTGAGCTTTTCCTTACTTATTATTTTATCTTCAATTTTCTCCCGTATTATCTCTTCCTTAAAAGAGGTCTCTCCATAGTACTTTCCTCTGCAAGTTATAAAATATTTCGCTCTTTTTAAAACTACACCTAGTTTTCTTAAATCTTCGAAACTTAAAAATTGTACTTTTCTTATCTTTACTATCCTCATAGCTGATCTTACCCCTATGCCTGGCACTCGAAGCAGTGTATTATAGTGTGCTAAATTTATTTCTACAGGAAAGTTCTCCAAGTGCCTAAGTGCCCAATCGGTTTTGGGATCTAGTTTTATATCAAAATTAGGATTAGTATCATCTAGAAGCTCTTTTGCTGAAAAACCATAAAATCTTAAAAGCCAATCTGCTTGATATAATCTGTGTTCTCTTATTAATGGAGGACTCTTTATATCAGGTAGTTTTGCACTTTTCACAACTGGAACATAAGCTGAATAATAAACTCTCTTAAGATTGTAATGATTATATAAGTTTTCAGATAATCTCATAATTTGCAAATCACTCTCTGGTGTTGCTCCAACTATTAATTGACTGCTTTGCCCTGCTGGAATAAACTTAGGTGCTTTTTTATAGATCTTTCTCTCTTCCTGTAAGATAGAAATTTCTCTTCCTATAAAAGACATAGGTTTAAGTATTTTTTCCTTATTTTTTTGCGGTGCTAAAAGCTTTAGACTGTTACTCGAAGGAAGTTCAATATTTACACTCATTCTATCTGCTAACATACCAGCCTTTTTTATTAGTGCTTCATCGGCACCTGGTATAGCTTTTAAATGAATATATCCATTAAATCTATGTTCATTTCTAAGAATATCTGCTACTTCTATAAGCAACTCCATTGTATAGTTGGCGTTTTTAAAAACTGCAGAGCTTAGAAATAATCCTTCTATGTAGTTTCTCCTGTAAAAATTTAAGGTTAGGTCTGCTATTTCCTTTGGAGTAAAGAAAGCTCTTTCTATATCATTAGATACTCTGTTAATGCAATAAACACAATCAAAGCTACACTGGTTTGTTAATAAGACTTTTAAAAGAGAAATGCACCTTCCATCTGCTGCAAAACTATGACATATGCCACTTTCATACCCATTCCCCAATCCACCTTTAGTATTCTTTCTGTTACTTCCACTTGAAGAACAGGATACATCATATTTAGCAGCTGATGATAGTATTCTTAATTTTTCCAATATGTCCATATACACGCCTCCATACCATATAACATAATTATACCAAACGTATGTTCTCATGTAAATATTATTCCAAATAAAAAGGTTACTTATACAGAAGGGCATTAAAAACCCATCCTTATAAGTAACCCATTATATTAATGATTATATATAGAGAAACTAGCTAGAAAGTCAGCTTATACAAAGGGATATGTTTCCAAAGCTGAAGATAGATTTAAAAACTTTGTGTCAGTCTTAGTGAAGGGTTTTAAGACAACCTTAGCACCTTCGAGTTGTCTGAGCGTAGCGAGTTTCTCGAAGGTTCTTAGGTCGTCTAAAACACAAGCTTTAGACTGGCTAAAAGTTTTTAACGTACTGAAGCTTTGAAACATATCCCGGCGTATAAGCTGACTTTCAGCACTTTATCTCTATATACTAATCAAATTTCAAATCTTTGAATTTATCTCCAAATAATTCTCCCAGGCTTACTCCAGATTCCTGTGTATCAACATATTTTTCAAAATCCTCTTTTGGCTTTTCAGCTGAGTCCTTAATGCTTAAACTCATTCTCTTTGCCTTTGGATCAATATCTAGTATTTTCACCCTAACCTTATTGCCTATATTTAATACGTCTGAAGGCTTTAAAATACGCTCCTCGGATATTTCTGAAAGATGCACTAACCCTTCTAATCCTGGTTCTATCTCTACAAAAGCACCAAAGTTTAAAAATTTAGATACAGTTCCATCTACCACACTTCCAACTTTATATTTATCCTGAACATTATTCCAAGGGTCTTCGCTTACATCTTTTAATGCTAAGGAAATTCTATTATTCTCTTTATCTACATCTAGAACATATACTTCAACTTTATCTCCAATTGAAACTACCTCAGAAGGATTTTTAACTCTTTTCCATGATAACTCTGAAAGGTGAATTAATCCATCTACTCCTCCTAAGTCAACAAATGCCCCAAATTTAGTTAATCTGCTTACTACACCAGCTCTTTTTTCTCTAGGTTTAATTTCGCTCCATAAACCTTTCTTTTTAACTTCTAATTCAACACTTTCCACTTCTCTTCTTGATAAAACTATTCTTTCTTTGGATCTATCAAGCTCAATTACCTTTACATTTAGTGTTTTTCCTATAAACTCATTTAAATCCTTTACATATGATACTGAAAGTTGTGAAGCAGGTATAAAGGCTCTTATTCCCTTTATATATGTAACAACTCCACCTTTAACAACTTCCTTAACAGTCACCTCAAAAGTGTTATTATTTTTAAGAGAATCTTCAAGTTCATCCCATACCTTTATTTTATCTGCTGCTTTTTTCGATAGCAGAATATTTCCATCTCCATCATTCATATTTGATACATAAACATAAATTTCATCATTTTCCTTTAAGACGTCTTTAGGATTTATTTCTGAATCTTCGCTTATCTCACTTCTAGGTAATATTCCATCTGACATATAGCCCAAATTTATTATAGCTTCACTATCTGTTACTGAAATAACCTTTCCTTTTATAACCTCTCCACTTCTCACTTTTTTCATTGAAGACTCAATGTCGCTTATAATCTCATTCATTGAGTTTATTTCATTATCATTAACTGACATACAACTCATCTCCTTACACATTCATATATATAAGATTTGCTCTTCATTTATTTTTATTCTACCATAAATAATAACTTTTGGATAACAAAGAAAAGCTATTGTATGATAATTTCATTCATCACACAATAGCTCACTTCGCTCTGCATAAGCCTGCTTTTCATTAATACTTAAATCATATCTTTATAAGCTTTATATCCAAAAATACCTTCAGCATTTTTAACTGCTCTTACTACAGCTTGCTCAACAACCTCTGCAGCCAGAAGTCCTACAACGTTTATATCTGCCTCTACTTTTCCAGTTGCCATAGTGAAAATAGTGTCTCCGTCAAATATTGAATGAGCTGGCCTCATAGATCTTCCATAACCATTGTGCGCCATAGAAGCTATTTTGTTCATTTCTGACTTTGAAAACTTTGCGTTTGTTACAACTACTCCTATAGTAGTGTTTCCACTAAATAAATTCTTCTTCTCGCTATAATTATTTATCATTATTTTCTCTGTGCCTGCAAAGTTCTTTTTATCTTTATCTAAAACTCCTGCAATAATTTCCCCTGTAGCTGGATCAATTACATCTCCGAGACAGTTAACCGCAATAACTGCGCCTACTTTAAGATCTCCAACCTGAAGGGCATAACATCCAAGTCCACCTTTCATTGAATACTCAGGACCAAGTATCTTGCCTACCGTCGCTCCTGTTCCAGCTCCTATGTTTCCTTCCTTGCACTGATTTAACTCTGCATTTACGCAGGCTTCATATCCCATGCTTTTGTCTGGCCTTATTTTGTAATCTCCTATAACTAAATCAAAGAGTACTGCTGAACACACTATAGGGACCTTTGTAACACTAACATCAAACCCTATATTTCTTTCTTCTAAATACTGCATCGCACCACTGGCAGCATCCAGACCAAAAGCACTACCTCCAGATAAAACTACAGCGTGAATTTTATCTACTAAATTTACTGGATCAAGTAAATCTGTTTCTCTAGTACCTGGTGATCCACCCCTTACATCTACACCGGCAGAAGCTCCTTCTTCACATATTACTACAGTACATCCAGTAGGACCATTTAAGTTTTGCGCATTTCCAATCTTTATTCCTTCTATTTGATTAAATAATATTTCTTGCATTTTTACCTCCTATTGTAAATACCACAAACTCTGTTAACTAATATTTTACGCTTAGTGCTATCCTAAAGTAAATACTTTAATTAATGCTATGACTACCCCCGTAATTCCTTCTCCTCCAAGAAGACCCGATGATATAAGGAGTCCATTGTCATCTGCCTCCGGTTTCAATTTTTGTACAATAAACTTTAACAATCCGCCTATGAAGGCAGCTGTTGATATAAACATAGGTAAATATATTCCTATCCCAACAGTCATTACAGGAACTCCTAACATAAATAGTATTGTTCCTATAATAAGACTTGCAATAAATGCATTAAAATTTGGTAATCCAGAAACCATAGTAGAAACTGCATAAGCCTGAGGTGCTACTAATTCCGTTCCTGGTCCCATATTTCCATAAGCTCTATGCATAACAAATAGAACTGCAACTGACACCACAGCACCAACTGAACCTCCTACTGTCTGGGCAATTAACTGTGCCTTTGGATCAGTTTTTAAAATATATCCTGCTTTATAGTCCTGAAGAGCATCTCCTGCAAGACCACAGGCTACTGCAATAACACCAGCTACTAAAAATGCTTCAATAGGCCCAACATTTACGATAGCTTTTACCAATAATAATATCAATATCCCAAATATCTCCATAGGGTTAATGCCAGTCTGACCTGTTATAGTTGCAGCCATAGATGTAGTAATCCATACGCCAAATATAGTTATAATACTTGGAACAAGCTTCATTTCAGTAAATACCGTTAACATAAATGCTATTACAGCAAAAGCTATAGGAGCCCATTTTAGATTTATATTATTATCACCAGTCTTCCCTTTAAGCATTGGTCCAAATATTTCTTTAGCCTTAGGAAGAATTCCTTTTAATAGAACACCTATACCTGCTCCTACAATAAAACCTATCCCTAGGCTATCTTTAAATGCAGTAGCAGCGGCTACATCTTTGAATATTCCCTGGGCAACACCTACTGGTATTATAACAAAATAACTTAATATTGCTCCTAAAAACCATGTTCCCATGTATAACGGCCCAATTATATATCCTATACCCACCGCCATTGGAGATACCCATACTCCGAAAAATATATTTTTAGCAGCAAGTGAAGTTGATGTTATAGCTGCTGGTATTTTACCGAAGTAATCCCTTATGGCTGTAAATATTGCAGTAATACCTAAGGTTATAAACAAGGTTTTAGCTTTGTTTCCGCCTTCATCTCCTGCAATTAAAGTCTGTGAAGCGGCTATTCCCATCGGAAAAGGAAGTTGTTCTTTTTCTATAAAGTATTTTCTTATAAGAAGTGTAAATATCAATGCTAATATTGTTCCAGACAAGGTTACCATTAATAGAGATACAACACTTACTGCCGCATTCTTATTTATCATCCATATACCTGGAATTGTAAAAGCTAAGCCACCTGCAACAAGGCCACCTGCTGACATAGTCGTTGCTGCTACATTTATTTCATTTAAGTTTGTCTTGCCTAATCCTTTTAAAACTGCCATAGATAGAATTGCAACAAAAATAGTAGGCCAAGGAAGTGCTCCCATTCTCAATGCTACATACATTGAACTCAATGTGATTATAAATGCCCCTAGTGCTCCAATTATTAAACTTCTTACTGTAAGCTGCTCTTTATAACTCTGTGCATATCCTATATTTTGGCCTTTACTTTCTTTCACATTACTCCCTCCATAAGAATTGATAAAGTAAATTATATGCCTATACACACCTCCTGAAACATTCTATATGGCAGAACTTAATTTACTATAGCAGAATATATTTATGCATATATATTTATATGATTTGAGCATTTTAAATATTACCTTTTGCCTAACAAATACAATAAGTTGCTTCTAAATTAGATAAATAAAAAACCTCGCAAAAATTTACGAGGTTTCTAACTGTTATATGGTTAGATTCTTTAATCTTCGTATCCCCAATATTTTTCCGCTTCCTCTTCCATCTTTGTAAGCCTTTTATAATAATCAGGGAATTCATTCAAATGAGCAAGCGTAATTTTACCAGTCAAAATGAAGTCATCGTTAGTAATATTAGTAAACGGATTTATCCTTCCGTGTTCTAACTCAACATTCAATCCAATTCTAAACTGCTCTAGGTCAAATTTATCAAACTTTATATTAAGATGTTTAGCAATCCATAAAGCTTCTTCAGTAGTAAAACTTTTCTTATAGGAAAGTTCTCTTAAACTATCTTCATAACCTCTCATAAATGGCACTGGCATATAAGGAATATAATACATAGAATTTCTTAACATATTAAAGTAAGGACATTGGCACATATAAATCCTCCATGTAAAATTTTAATTATAATGTTATTTTATGCATTAAGTATTAATTTGCCATTTAATTCACTTGTTATAATTAAGATCTATTTTCTTTCATACTCAATTTTTCCGTCAATAATAGTCATATCAACTTTAATATCAAGTATCTTATCCTGAGGGTATGATATAATATCCTCAGAGATAACAACCATATCCGCTAATTTACCAACTTCAATGCTGCCTTTAATCTTTTCTTCATAGCTGGAGTAAGCTCCATTGTAAGTATACAGTCTAATTGCTTCCAATATAGTAATTTTCTGAGTCTGATCTACTGGCTCATTTATTACTCTGTCAATTCTGTTTACACAAGCATCCAATATAGACATTGATTCTACAGGTCCTGATGGTGCATCACTTCCAATTGAAACCATAACACCTGCATCAATCATGCTTCTTAATGCTATAAAATATTTCATTCTGTCACCGTAGAACCTAGTATAATTTCTTCCATTCCAAGCTATCATTCCAGGGTTTGTACTAGGACAAATGTTTAACTTAGCCATTCTATCGATAAGGTCCTGGTCTACAATAGCACAGTGTTCAATTCTATGTCTAGCTTCAGGTCTCGAATTTGTTTTGAAGGCCTTTTCATAACCTTCAACCATAAATTCGATAGCCAAATCACCAACGGCATGTGCTGATGCCTGACAATCAGCGTCATTAATTATTTTTATATATTCAGCTACTTCCTCTCTTTGCCATCCAAGTATACCAGGCATATCAGGGTCATGACAGTAAGGTTCTCTTGTTGCACAGGAAGGCCCGCTTGTTCCTCCATCTATCATAAATTTACAAGTACCGATTTTAAAGTGTTCATCTCCTATTCCGCTCTGCAGTCCAAGGGCAAGGAAATGTTCATTATCCTCAAGAGAAAGAGGTTTCCCAAAAATACTATGAAGCATCATATATTCTCTAACCTTAAATTCTCCAGTTCTACAAAGATTCTGCATTATATGATAGGAAGGCTTGTCGCACTCTCCGGCATCATGAACAGAAGTAATTCCATTCCTTAATAGCAAGTTATTTGATTTCATAGCAGCAGCCTTCTGCTGCTCCTCAGTATAAATAACCTTACTCCAAAGATAAAAATGTGAATGATCTTTAACCATACCAGTTAATTTACCATTTTCAACGACAACCTCATCCTTAGCAAATTTTTTTGCATCCTCAGGAGTATATATTCCAGCTTGAGCAAGAGCAAGTGTGTTATACATACAAATATGCCCGCACATTCTTATGCACTGTACAGGATTATTTGGAGCAGCTTCATCCATTTCTTCTATTGTAATATGTCTCTTTTCTTCAACTCTATTTTGATCATAGCCCATCATAGAAATCCATTCGCCAGGCTTTCTCTTTGCAGCAGCTTTTTTAATTAACTCGATAATATCCTTAATGGATTTACAATTAGGATATCCAGTATTTATAATTGCAGCATCTTCCGTATTTCCAAAGAATCCGTTTAAAATAGGATGGTAATGTGTATCAATAAATCCTGGAGTCAAAGCGCGCCCTTTAAGGTCGATAACCTTGGTGTTATTATCAATAATTTTTTCTAATCCTGCGTTATCTCCTACATATACTATTTTATTGCCTTTTACAGCCACTGCTTCAACAATTTCATCTCTTTCGTTCACTGTTATTACTCTTCCATTTTTAAAAGCATAATCAGCATACGAATAATCAAAAATCATTATTAAACCTCCATAAATATTTCTATTCTGATACATTCATCTCTATTTCTTTTTTGCCATCTTTAAATGCTTTTGCAGGAAATGCGTACATAATTATAATCATAATTATTATTGATAAAAGAATTCCGGTACTTTGAGCATTTAAAATTCCAAAAAGCTTTACCTTATATCCAAATGTCAATATTATTGTAAGTGCTACGCCTGATATTGCTGAAACGGAAGCTGCTGCTACTGTTGGCCGATTTGAAAATA
Source organism: Clostridium nitrophenolicum (assembly GCF_055391695.1). NCBI lineage: Bacteria > Bacillati > Bacillota > Clostridia > Eubacteriales > Clostridiaceae > Clostridium > Clostridium nitrophenolicum. The sequence goes on along the minus strand of NZ_AP042469.1, from coordinate 805,921 downwards.
TTCCAAAAAGTAACGGTGCAGTAAGAGATACAGACATTAATGTATAAAAAATTGAAAGTGCTGTTATAATATTAGGCAGTAATAATGCCATCCCAACTCCGAGAATTCCAGAAACAAAAGTAACGTATCTGCTCATTCTTAATAATTCGGTATCAGTAGTCTTAGGTTTTATAAAGGTCTTATATATGTCATTTGTAAAAGATGTAGTTAGCATATATAAAACTGTGTCTGCAGTGCTTATTTCAGCGGCAAAAACCGCTGCTAAAGCTATTGCTGATACCCAGAAAGGCAGTAATTCCTTCATTGCTGTAGGTAATGCCAAATCCTGAACAGTTAAATGCGGAAACAATGCAAAGGTACACATACCAAGTATTGCAGGAATGAAAGCAAAAATGAATTGAACTATTGCATTATATGTTGTACCCTTTCTTACAGTTGCTTTGTCTTTAGATCCAAATACTATTCCAATTAAGCCAGGTGATATGAAAAATGAAGGAGTTAACATAAAAAAGTATCCTATTATAACAGTTGCACCTAATCCAAAGAAGCTGAAATAACTATTTGTTTTAGCCACACTTCCTAAGTTTGCTGCCACCAATGTGTGTAATCCGCCTAATCCCCCAACATGACTTAGTGCAAAAGGCACAGCGATTATAAATCCTGTTAAAACTACTACTAATTTCAATATCCCTACATATGCAGCTGATACTATTCCTCCAAATGCAAAATATACAGTAACAACTATTGCACCAATAATTATTCCAGTGACCTTAGGTACACCAGCAGTGACATTTAATATCCACGCAACGCCCATAAGTTGACCAGCAAATAAAGCTAGAGTTCCTATTGCCATCATAGTAGAAAAAACACCTTTAAACTTTTTGGAATATCTTCTATCTAAAAAGTCACCAGCAGTAAGCAAATTATATTTTATAGATACTTCCCAAATTTTAGGACCAACTATAAATGCAAGAACCATACTTCCTAAAGCTGACATTATCATCCACCAAACTGCTGATATACCTGATGTATATGCTAATCCAGTAATACCAACTGTAGATCCTGCTCCAATATTCCCTCCTATTAATGTAGCAAATAATAATCCAGAGTTGAACTTTCTTCCAGCTACTATAAAATCATTTCCACCCTTTACATATTTAGAAACAACTATACTTATTAATATCAGTGCTATACAATATAATGCAATTGCTACAATATATCCGTTCATACAAAAACTCCTTTCTATAATCTTTTAATTTTTTTAGTATGCTCATTTATCCTTGAATTTTCATAATTTAAATAACTTCTTTTGCTTTTATAAGATTAAGTAGTACAGTATTTACTGGAGTTTTTACAAAATGTTTCATTCCCTCCCTAACAATTGCACCATTTATCGTTTCTATTTCAGTCTTTCTTTTATTTAAAATATCCTGAAGCATTGAGGATTTATTTCCTGCTGTATTATAGGCAACCTGCATAACCTTCTCTATTGTTTCATCTCTATTAAACTTAACTCCTAAAGCTTCTGCTACATCTATTGCCTCTTCCACAGCTAATTTCATAAGATATTTCGTTTCACCAACATCTAATAATTTCCCATTTTCTACTTCTAGTATGGCAGTGAGAGCATTAATCCCTACATTAACTATAAGCTTTGACCATATAAGCTCCATTACATTATCTGAAATATTAGTATCAAAACCAGCTCTTTTTAAAGCTATAGCAATTTGCTCTATACTATTATTTTTATTATTCTTCAACCATCCTATATGTGTAACTCCACTTCCTGCATGCTTGATATTGCCAGGTCCAAGCATAGTAGCTCCATGTGCAGTAGTTCCTGCTATTATATTTTCACTTTTAACATACTTTTCTATTTGTTCAATATTGCCATAGCCATTTTGTAAACTCATCACTAAAGTGTCACTTCCCAAAATTGCTTTATTATTTGCTAGCGCCTTTTCAGTTAATATAGATTTCACAAAAATAATTGCCAAATCAACAGAGCCTATTTCTTCTGCCTTAGAAAAAGCTTTAGGATATACTATGATTTCATCTTCTCTTTCTTTTATTATCAAACCATTATTATTTATTTCATCTACATGCGATTGCCAAATATCTACTAAGTATACATCTTCCCCGGCTCTTGAAAGATATCCCCCATATAAACTTCCCATAGCACCAGCACCTATTATGGCTATTTTCATAAATGATACCCCTCCGATTTTAAATTATTGTGCTGATATATCAGCACAATAATTTAGCTTTATATTGCTAAAGTGTTATTTAATATAACTTCTTTAGAACTTCTTCTTTCATTCCAAAACTATACTTTTCATCTGGAAAACTTCCACTCTGTACTTCTTCAGAATATTGATTAAATGCATTAATAATTATTTCACTTAAATTAGCATATTTTTTCACAAATTTAGGTGTAAACTTTCCATACATCCCCATCATGTCATGAGTTACAAGCACTTGACCATCACAGTCTGGCCCTGCACCTATACCAATTGTTGGTATGCCTATACTTTCAGATATTAATTTTCCTATGGCAGATGGGACACATTCTATTACTATCATAAATGCTCCAGCTTTCTCTAATGCCTTTGCTTCTTCTACTATTCTTTTAGCATCTTCAATATTTTTTCCTTGAACCTTAAATCCACCTAACTGCGAACTAGTTTGAGGAGTAAGTCCTATATGCCCTATAACAGGAATACCGGCATTAACAATAGCTTCTACTTTATCTGTTACAGCTAACCCACCTTCTAGCTTTATACAATCACACCCTCCCTCTTTCATAAGGCGAGTAGCATTTATAACTGCCTGTTCACAGCTAACATTATATGAACCAAAAGGCATATCACCAATTATTATAGTATTTGGTGCACCTTTAACTACAGGCTTAATATGATGAATCATATCTTCCATTGTAACTCCAACTGTAGAATCATATCCTAACATAACCATAGCCAATGAGTCTCCAACCAGTATCATTTCAATATCAGCCTGATCTACTAGTGCCGCAGTATGATAGTCATAAGCTGTAACCATTCTTATCTTTTTACCTTCTTTTTTCATATCCTTAAAGCTTGGTATAGCCACTTTTTGTCTTGTCATTTTCTTCCCTCCCTGAATTCTATATTGTGGAATAAAATTCTGTATAGCAGAATTAATTTCACATTGGTATATTAATATGCTTTTAATAATACAAAAATTACTAATTAATTTACATTTTCTTAAAACTTTAAATTAATTAAATAAATTTTATAAAGTCTATTTATATTTAAATATCTCTTTTCTATGGATATGTATTAATGCAAAATAAAAAACTGCTGATATATAACTTATCAACAGTTTTCAAACTTTATATTTAAATACAGTGTTTACCCCAAGCTCCTAGCGCATTTGTTATTTTATCAGCGGTATTTCGCAATAACTGTATATATATCTGTTTTTTTTCTTCAGTTATTCTAGCACTTGGCGATGCTATACTTAAAGCAACATAAGACATATTGTCATCAACCTTCAACGGCACAGATATACAAGTAAGTCCTTTAATATACTCTTCGTTGTCTATTGCATAACCTTGATTTCTTATTTGTTTTAACTGATTTTCTAGTTCCTCATAGGTGTCTATAGTAGTATCTGTAATTTTTCTAAGTTGTAGTTCTGATATAGAGACAGTATCATTAAAGGCTAATATAGCTTTTCCCATAGCACTGCAAAAGGCAGGTACTCTTCTACCTATATCTAACTCTATTCTTAGAGGTTCTCTTGTAATTATTTTATCTAGATATACAACCTCTTGCTTGTCCAATATTCCTATGTTTACAGTCTCCTGACACACCTCGAATAGCTCTTCTAAGAAAGGTCGTGCTACTTTTCTTAAAGGCATTCTATTTGCCACTTTATTTCCCAGTTCAAACAGCTTTATCGTTGCATAATATTTCCCATTTATATTATTTTGATTCACATATCCTATGTGTTTAAAGGTGCCTAATATTCTGTGAATCGAACTCTTTCCTATACCCGAAGCCTTGCTTAATTCTAAAATACTCATCTCATCATATTCAGATAAAATTTCTAACACCCCGAAAGATTTAATTAAAGAGTTTATATAATAGCTCTGTTTTGAATTATCATTTTCTATACTTTCCACTACAGCGTCCTCCAAAGCACAAAGTTTTAATTAATTATATCATGTTTTATACATATTTTTCCATATAAGAATTGATTATAAATTCGAAAACGAATCTTAACTATTCCAATAATGTATTTTATTTATATTTCTAATCAATTATAAAAAACCCTATAAATTTAGACTAAAGCTAAATTTATAGGGTAATTTTCTTATTTGCGTCTTATTTTATTAATAGCAGTTACAACTGAAACTGTTATTATTGTAGATATTATTGCTTCCGGAATACCATTGGTTGCACCAATTGTAATTATTCCTTTTTGAGCAGCACTAGTACTTAAATGCAGTGCTTTTGCATATGGTTCTAAGTATAATAGATAAATCATTCCTAGAACTCCGCAAGTGTTAGTGAGTGAACCTATTGCTGCTGCAACAGACATGTTTAATGCCTTAAAATTAGTTTTTATAGCCTTGTACGTATAATAAGACGTTAATGCTATAAGTACTCTAGGAAGTACTGATACTAGAGGGTTCATAAATACAAATGATACTGGTGTTGGCGTAGTTATGGCTTGTACAATACTAAAAATACCAAATATCAAGCCAACCATAGCCCCTACTACTGGCCCCTCTAAAATAGCTCCTATAATAACAGGAATATGCATTATAGTAGCCTTTACCGGTGGAATAGGTATAAATCCCAATCCAGTTACTCCTAGTACAATTGATATTGCTGATAGCATTCCAATTGTAGTGATTTGTCTTGTGTTAAATCTTGTTGTCGTTCTTAATCCTCTTTCCATAGTTCCCTCCGTTCTTATTCCTACTTTGGATATAATTCGGAATAGTTTTAATAAATTAGATGTTCAGTTTCATACGAATACCGACATTTTCATTTTATCACTTAAAATAAAAATTTCAATATGTAAACAATTAATCTAAATTACATAAAAATACTAAATTGCATGTCAATTTTAATAATTATAAAAACAAAAAATGATTGTGCTTTAATTGATTTTTAAAGCACAATCACCGTCATTATTTAGATAATTCTAAAGCTACATCAGCAGCAAGTTTTGCATTATTGTAAACAAGCTTAATATTTGATTCTAAGCTATTTCCACCTGTTATTTCTTTTATTTTAGCAAGTAAGAAAGGTGTTGATTCTTTACCTTTTATTCCTTTTTCTTCAGCTTCTTTTACTGCGTCCTCAATTGCTTTAGTTATTGTATCATAGTCCATTTCATCTTCTTCTGGAATTGGATTTGTAATTACAAGTCCTCCATTTAGGCCTAAATCCCATTTTGCTTTTATTGTATCTGCTATCTCTTTTGCAGAATCAACTCTATAATCTACCTTAAAGCCGCTTTTTCTAGTATAGAATGCTGGCAATTCTTCTGTACCGAATCCTATTACAGGTACCCCGTTAGTTTCTAGATATTCTAAAGTTAAACCTAAATCTAAGATTGATTTTGCACCAGCACAAACTACTGCCACATTTGTATGCGCTAACTCTTGAAGGTCAGCTGATATATCAAAAGTTTCTTGTGCTCCTCTGTGCACTCCTCCAATACCGCCTGTTGCAAAAACTTTTATTCCTGCAAGTGCAGCTATTATCATAGTAGTAGCTACTGTAGTTGCTCCATCTAGTTTCTTAGCAACTATAAATGGTATATCTCTTCTACTTGTCTTAAGCACATTTTGGCTTTTTCCTAAGTGTTCAAGCTCTTCATCATTTATTCCTACTTTTAATTTTCCATCTAGTATAGCAATTGTTGCCGGCATAACGCCTTTATCTCTTAGTATTTGTTCAACTTTTTTTGCTGTTTCAACATTTTTAGGATATGGCATACCATGTGATATTATTGTAGACTCTAATGCTACTACTGGCTTTCCTTCTTCCAATGCCTTTTTTACCTCTGGTTTTATATCTAAGTATTTTTCTAACATAATTTTAACTCCTCCATCTTTTTAATTACATTTTCATGTGACATATTAGGATTTATAGTATTACTATGAGACAGCGCCAATATAGAAGCGCTCATAGCAAATCTTACTGAATAATCTATTGTAAAATCTTTAGTTTTACCATAAACAAGTCCTGCTACAAATGCATCTCCTGCACCTGTTGCATTTACTACCTTAATTCTTGGTGTCTTTACTATATTTTCATCTATGCCGTCGTTATAATAAACTCCTTCTTCCCCTAAGGTAATAAATACTCTTTTTATGCCTTGGTTTAAAAAATACTCTCCACATCTTTTTAAATCATCGTTGCTTTTTATTTCTATACCTGAAAGAATTTCAGCTTCAATTTTATTTGGCTTAATAGTATGGAAATTACCAATAATATTTTTTACCTTTTTTGCCTTTGACGTAGATACTGTATCTAGAAAAAATTCTGTGTCTCTATTACTTGTAACAATATATTCTATAGTTTCTTCAGGAATATTTGTATCTACAACACATATACTAGAATTTTCTATTACATGTTTCTTCTTTTGAATAAACTCCACTGTCATGCCTTCAAAGATATCCATATATGCAATAGCTGCATGCATATCTCCATCTTCATTAAGTATGCATAAATAAGTAGAAGTAGATTGTCCTTCAAGTATTAAAGAGTGCTGCATATCCATTCCTATGGATCTTGCTTCATCTAGTATCTTGCTGCCGTATACATCATCTCCCAAAGCCGTAATGAGTTTGACTTCTGATCCAAGCTTTTTAAGATTTTCACCTATATTTCTACCTACACCACCGAGAGATATTTTAACTACTCCAGGATTAGAATCCTTAGTAATCAGCTTCTGATTAGGAAAGCCTTGAATATCAATGTTCGCACCACCTACAATACAAACATAGGGTTCTTCATTCAATATATAGCCTTTCCCTTTGATATATCCCTTCTTCATCAAGTTTGTTATATGCACTGCAGCAGAAGAACGGGTAATACCTAAAGCATCAGAAAGCTCTTTCTGTGCTATCATTGGATTTTGTTTAATTAGCCTTAAAATTTCTTCTTCTCTATTAGTCATAAAATTCCCCTCAATGCTAAATATCTTATTTATTTTCTTAACTTTTGCTTATTGATTTAACTTATGTTTATATTAACACAATATAATATATTTTTCAACCATAAAAAATAAAAAACTAAAGAAACTTATTAGAGTAATTTTATAACTAGTTTTCCTGTAATCCAGATATGTTATACAACCACTCAATTTTAAAGTTTCTTCAGCTTTCTTTTTATAATGCTGATTCAAAGATTTTTAGAACATCCTCAGCATTTAGTTTTCTAAAGTTACCTATCTCACCGTATCTTACTGCACCTTTAGCCATTGTTTCTAGATTTTCTCTATCTATCCCAATCTCTTGGAGCTTTGTTGGTAAACCTAAGAAAACAAAAAATTCTCTTGTCATATCAATGGCCTTGTTAGCTAGTTCAAATTTATCTCCTTCTGAATCAAGTCCCCAAACGTTAACTCCATACTCAACAAAGCCATCTACTGTATCATCATTTAAGATGTATTTCATCCAGTGAGGAGTTAACAATGCCAAACCAACACCGTGAGTTATATCGTAAAATGCGCTCAATTCATGTTCCATAGCATGAACAGACCATTCAGTCTCTTTACCATAGCTTATTAGTCCATTAATTGCTAGACTTGATGCCCACATTAAATTTGCTCTTGCTTCATAGTTTTCAGGTTCCTTATATGCTATAGGACCATATTTTATACAAGTTTTAAGCATTGCTTCTGCCATTCTGCTTTGAAGATAGGCAGACTTAGTATTACTAAAATAATTCTCATAAATATGGCTCATTATATCCGCCGTTCCTGCTGCCGTTTGACTAGCTGGAACAGTAAAAGTATATGTTGGATCTAGGATTGAAAATTTTGGCGACATATCTGGATGTGCTGTTGCTAGTTTTTCATTTGTATCTAAATTACTTATTACCGCAAATGGATCCATTTCTGAACCTGTTGCTGCAAGAGTAAGTATTGTACCAACAGGCAGCACCTTCTGTATTGGCGCTTTCCTAGTTAAGAAATCCCATGGATCTCCATCATAGTAATTAGCTGCAGCAATAACCTTTGCACAGTCAATTACACTTCCTGCGCCTACAGCTAAAATAAAATCTATGTTATTTCCCTTACAAAGCTCTGCTCCTTTTCTTACACTTGTAATTCTAGGGTTAGGCTCTACCCCTGATAGCTCTAGGAATTGTATATTTGCATTATTAAATATTTCTACTACTCTATCGTATAGCCCACTCTTTTTTATACTTCCTCCTCCATACACTAATAAAGCTTTAGAGCCGTATTTCTTTACTTGCTCTCCTAAAACACTTATTTGGTCTTTTCCGAAGAAAATCTTTGTTGGAATATCATAATTAAAGTTTAACATTTTCATATTTCTCCTTTTGTTTATTTATTATATTAATTATATTTCTGTGTAAAAATCCTTTCAATACAGTACTTTTTAGTTTCATAGTTTCTCTAAGGTTACTCCTAATTTATCTTCTTAATCCCTTTTAACAGGAAAGCCTTCCTGAAAATACTCTTTAGGATATAATAAATCAATAATCTTAGCTTTACTACACTTTCCATTTTCCATAAATACATTTGGTATACCCTTAAGAGATATTCTTACATTTTGAATATTAAATATATCACAAACATTTTCTATGCATTCTACCACTGACTTATCTTTATTTGATTTTATATACTTCTCTATTTCTTCATCTTTTAGCCATTCTACGTCACTTGAATAATTTTCATCGAAATTTACTACAGTACATTTTAATTTGCTTTTATCATTTCCAGAGATAGAAGACATAAAAAAGGTTTTTACCATAATATCATCAAAAGGTAGACTATATCCAGCAAAGATAATGTGCTTTGCATTTTTCATCAAGAGTCCCATCTCAGTTTTTATTTCTTCCAAAGGAGGTATACTTCTCTTTTTAGCTAAAGTCTGCATTATTAAAGGCATATCATATGGATAAGTTACTTGACCGCAGTAAGGACATTCAATTGCTCCTCTTCTATATTCACATTCTTTCTTGGTTTTATACTTCCAGTTTTTCTGAAGCCCTCCAAATACCGATGGTCCAAAAACTTCAGTAGACAGCCTATCCCATTTAGCACCAAAGGTAGTTATATATTTTCCGCACTCTGGGCATATTCTTGAGCCAAACACACCATGAGGAAACAAGATTTTCCCTATCCTTACTATTCTAGATGGATACTTATAATCATTAACCCTTTTACATTGAGATTCATCAGAGGTATACCATATTTCCGATTCATCCTTTCCAATTTCTGTTGATGCTATTCTAGTGCCAAAGTCATCAAATAGTCTAAGCTTTAATCCATCTTTTAAGTGCCTAGGGTTATCATTTTCTTCTTTATGAGCATTAAAGATATTCCAAAGAAGTATTGGATCCCAGTTAAAGGATATTATTGCATAGGAGTAAAGATAGAACCTTCTTGTATCTCTTCTGTACCCCATATCTTCAAAGTACTTAGCCTCTTCCTTCATAAGTTCTGTCAAAATTTTCGAAAATTGATAGTATGGATTCACAAGTTCTTCATCCATATAACCTGGGCTACTTTGCACACTAAGCCTTTCCAGTTCTTCAATAAGCAAAATTAAGCATCTTTTAGCACCAATAATTCTCTCAACTCTTAGAAATTCTGTTTTTCCATTATAAAATGCATTAAATCCCATACCATTGTCTATTAACTGATCCAGCATTGTAAAAAGCTCATGCATGTTTAATTTAGTATTAGTATTTATAATAGTTGCTAATGCCTTTAAATCATATATTTTTGATAGCTTAGAGTCTTTAGATAAATCCTCCATTATCAGTTTCTTAAAAGCATTTTTTAGTTTTTCATTTTTATTTTCCAAGAATGAAAAGTCATTTTTATTAATCTTTATTACTAGCTGTATTAATTCCTTTGTTGCATATAATCCAAGTGATTTAGTAGCTCCCGCACCCCATAAAATTACTGTTTCAGGCCAGTATCGCTCCGGCATTTTATCACTCCTATTAAAATTTATTAGAGGATTAGTATTAACTTGTATATATAATATTTACAAATGAAACTCCTCTTCCTTGTGTCAGAGGAGTACTCACTGAGTAAGCGACCATATCAAAATCATAGATTTTGGATGCCTGCTTAAGATTTTGGCTCCCTGCTTAAATGTATATTAACCTTTATCTATAATTTATATTTAAAATTCAAAAATTTTTATTCGAATTTCATTTTGAGTATTAGAGCGGGTGGTCATCGGATAAAATTTCTCTTTATTGTAATACTATATTTGAAATATACTATTATGATTGAAGGGAGAATCGTCATGAAAACACTACATTATAATGTATCAGGACTCGCAGGAACTCAAAGTAAAACTAAAGTTAAAAATGCTTTAGATGAAGTTGAAGGTGTTCAAGAGGTAGCTGTAGATCTTGCTAGAGGAACTATTGAAATACAATACAATGAGCCAGCTAATCCTGGAAAAATAGAACATTGCATAAGGCATGCAGGTTATGATATAACTTCTTAAAATACAAAATGAATCTTGAAATATAGAAGTACTAGACCGAAAGTTAACTTATACGCCGAGATATGTTTCCAAGCTTCAGTACGTTAAAAACTTTTAGCCAGTCTAAAGCTTGTGTTTTAGACGACCTAAGGACCTTCGAGAAACTCGCTACGCTCAGACAACTCGAAGGTGCTAAGGTTGTCTTAAAACCCTTCACTAAGACTGGCACAAAGTTTTTAAATCTACCTTCAGCTTTGGAAACATATCCCTCTGTATAAATTAACTTTCTGGTTGAGTTCTCTCTATATATTTTCTATTTTCTTTCTAAAATTTTAAATATATGTACATATTTATTATCTTCGTCAATTTTACCTTCTTTCAGTTCAATAACATTCCATTCCTTTTCATTGTATTTAGGGAATAAGGTGTCTCCTGGTATGTCCGCATCTATTTCAGTTATGTACATCTTATTTGTATATGGAAATAATAATGAAAAAATTTCTTCTCCACCTATTACAAAATATTCTTTTTTATCCTTAATATAGTTTTCTAAGTCCTCTTCATTATTAACTATAGTAACTCTGTTATCATCCACTTTATAATTTTTATCTCTTGTAAGTACCATGTGATGTCTGTCTGGTAATATCTGCGGAAGAGATTCAAAGGTTTTTCTTCCCATAATCATTGTCTTAGTTTTACCTGTTGTAATTTCTTTAAATTTCTTTAGATCATCTGGTAAATACCAAGGTATTTTGTTATCCAATCCTATAACATTATTCTTTGATATTGCAACAACAAAACTTAACATTTTCTTTCCTCCGCTTCAAAATGACTTTATTATTATATATATTTTACCTCTTAAATGTTTTATTTATCAATATAAAGTTAAAGCTGCTGGATTACTTTTTCCAGCAGCCTCTTATTTATACTATAATTATATTTTTACATCCGTTCTTGCTAGCTATAACCTTAAGCTCTTCCATCATTTCATCATTAGGTTGAACAGCCTCTATTTTATCCGTACGTACACCAATAGGTCTATATTTTATAATCTTATACCTTATTTCAGGATTTAATGATGCTATAAGCTTGCTTATTTCATTTACATTATTAAAATTATCTAAAACACCTGGCACTATTACAGTTCTAACTTCGTATAACTTATTTATGCCAGCAAGATACTCTGCATTTTTTAATACTATATCATTGTCTCTTCCTGTTAGCTTTATGTGTTCATCCCTATCAAAGGATTTTATATCTAACATTGCCATATCCATTAGATCTACAAGCTCTTTATTCTTACTAAAATCTGTAGATCCATTTGTATCCACAAATACTGTAAGATCTAACTTTTTTACCTTTTCAAATAAATCTACTAAGAATTTATTTTGAAGGGTACATTCCCCTCCTGATACGGTTATCCCTGAAATAAATGGCTTAACTTTTATAACTTCTTGTAATATTTCACCTACACTCATTGCTTTTGTCTTAGGGCCGCAACTATTCTTACATACCTTAATACATTCTCCGCAATCCTTGCATTTTTCTTCCTGCCATATCACTGAGTCACCTACCATAGATATAGCGTCAAATTTGCAGCTGAATAAGCAGGTTCCACACTGCGCACATCTTTTTATTGTTTCAGGATTATGGCAATATAGGCAGTCAAAATTACATCCTTGAAAAAATATAGCCATCCTATTTCCTGGTCCATCTACCATACTAAAAGGAATAATTTTATTTACTAGTCCTTTAGACATTATCTCTTACCTTTCTTTCAAGTATCCTTGAGTTTTTCACAGCTCCAAGTCCAAGGGTTACTGTGTCCTGAAGTACCTGTTCTCCTCTATTTAACTTTTCTATATCAGATTTTTTTACTAGATATCCTGTTATTCTTATTACATCGCTATCTGATGAGTATAAGGAGAAATATCTCATTCCTTCTCTAAAGGCACCTTTTATTATATCCAATACAGCTTTAGGATTATTTTTTGCTGTTATTTCAAAAGGAAATATATCGCCTATGCCTGATGGGAAGTATTTATGGAATTTAGCACTTTGCAATAAATGAACAGGTAGTTCTGGCTCCTCACCAATAGGTATTCTGCATCCTGGACTTGTGCCTTTATCTGTTTCAATGCCTACCTGAGCATGTAATAAAAAGTGATTATCAGTTGCACCACAGTATGGATTTATTCTGTTGTTCACTATTTCATACATTTTATCAATAATTGAAATTCCTAATTTATTAGCACATTCGCTATGACCAAATCTATCCTTCTTTTCTTCTGCTTTTAGTAAAGTATTTACACACTCAGCTAATCCAAACATCCCAAACATAGCTGTAAATCTATCTTGACTTATTAAGCCTTCCTTTACCAAGAAGCTGCTTTCAAAAAATGAGCTTTCCTCTACAATAAACTTTATTCTCTCATCAATATAATCTGACATCTTTGACATAGCATCTGGGAGTGTATTATTTATAAATTCTTCTACGCTGTTAGCTTTTTTAGATAATCCAGCCAAATTTAATCTAACTAATGTATAACTTCCTCCCCCTATATATAATCCATTGTAACAACTTGCAATACCGTAATCACCATACTTATTAAATTCTTCAGAAAACATCTCATGATTTGCAAAGCTTGGCTTTGCCGTAACTAATGCTGTACTTACTGCATCTGCTGCAAAATCATCGGAAGTATCTTTGCTGTACTTTAAAGTTATATTAGGTATAGCTGTTTGAAGTTCTCTTTGAACTTTTAATATTATTCTTCCAGCTTTAGTTTCTATAGGTCCGATATTAGCATGACAAAAGGAATCAGTTATAGTTCTGTCTATGTGCAATAAAAATAATTTTATTGCCTTGTATGCTTCTTCTTCATTATCTATAAATGAATCAAGTAACGTATCTATATTTCCTATATATACAGGCATAGCAGTAATTGAAGGAACATGCTTGTACAATATCAATAAATTATTAGTCGCTTCCCATATATCCTTTGCAGGCTCTAAACCTAGAAATTCACTGCCCTGCTTCATAAACTTTTCATAATCAGGAACTATATATCTTGGTCTGTATGGGGCGTTTCCTTCGTTCAAGTCACAAATTATACCCTCATCTCTTAAGCTCTGTACCTCTTTACTTATATTCAGTACATTTAAGCTAGCTTCAGCCTCTCGAGCAAGAGTTAAAACCTTTTGCTCGTATGTTAACGTTTTATCTTTTATTACATTTAAAGTATTTTCCATATTACTTCAACTCCAAATAAAATTATTTTTTACTTATTATTATTTTATAATCATTATTGCATTTTTGCAAAGTCTTTATTTTCCAAAATATTAAGTGAATAAGATTTCTCCAGAATACAATTCTAGAGAAATCTTTATTTTTAATAATTTAATCTAAATTTTAATACAGGCTTTGAAGCTTGATTGTATATAAGACTTAATTGAGGATCATCCTTAGGTACTTCAAAGGTTACTGTACCATCTACCTCTCCCCCAGGCACCAAACTTCCTGAGTCCAGTCTTCTATTAAAGCCCTTTGGAGCTGGGCTTTTTATCTGTCCTTTTGAATTTTGAATCTGATAAAATGCTTCATTATAGTCTATATTACCACTTCCAATATTTTTTTCCTTTAAGGTAACTATTATAAATTCATTTCCCTGCCCTGCTTTTATATAATCGTCTCCAAAAGACTTTTGAAAGTTAGTTATTGTAATAGAAGTATTGCCTATTCTAGCCTCCTCATTAATTCCATATATCTTTCCTTCTGAATTCTTACTGATACTAGTACTGTTATTTATTGTCATAGGATTAAATGCTTTAAATAAATTTCCTGTCATTGCATTTGCTAAATTTTCATTTGGTTCTATAAGCCATATATTTTTATCTTTATTTTTAACAAGTTTTATATCCACTTCGTTGGTAACAGTAGGAACTGAAGACTCATTGAGATTCTTAGAGTAGTACTGCTCTATTAACTGATTTATCTTGTCTTGTGTCATTTGCTCACCATTTAACGCTTTGCTATACAAGCCTGGAAATATATCTGTTACCATTTTCCCACTGATTTTATTCAAATCTGGTGAGGTAATCTTTGTTTTAGCTAAGGCAGTATCCCCAGAGGTATTTGATGATATTACTTGATAACTTAGCTTTGAAAATATTAGTTTAGCAAGTCTCTCATATTCAGGTCTATCAAACTTTAAACCTCCTACACTTGCTGAATCATTTCTCGATAAATACTTTGAGGCTGTTTGAATATCAGATTTTTTAAGTGCATCAAAAAAGTTATTTATTGTGGTATCTGGCTTCACAGCACAACCGATTAGAGATAATACTACTATTAAACAAGTTGAAATGCACAATAGTTTTCTAATTTTCTCCCTCATATTTTCCTCCTTAATGCATCATCAAAATAATTTTCATATATTTCCCACGTATTGCTTATATTTTTCCTTAAATTCTTAATAATTATTACATATTCTTTCTTATTTCAGATATAACTTTAAAAGTCATCCTATCTTGATGTTGTCATTTCTACTGATGCAAGGGCTTCTTTAAGTCCTAATTTTATTTTTTAAATTAGAGGCTTGACTAAAATTTATACTAGACCAATATTTAATTGACAAAATTTATTAGGTTTTGTATTATTTAATTGTTAACCAAAATCATTTTATTCAGTTGACAATAGTTAAGAGTAAAGTGAAAGAGATTACTTTAGTAAAGCTTTTCTTAGCCACTTTACCAGTTTAAAACTAAATAAAGCTTAATTAGGAGAGAATAACATGGAAAATTTAATTTTAAAATTAGAAAATAAGATAAATGAAGGCAAAAAGATTAATTTTGAAGAAGCTCTTCTGCTTTCTGAAGTAGAAAATATAGAAGAATTATTTAAAGCAGCAGATAGAATCCGCAATAAATTTAGTGGAAGAAAAGTGGATCTATGCTCTATTATGAATGCAAAGTCAGGAAGATGTTCTGAGGACTGCAAGTATTGTGCTCAGTCAGCCCACTACCATACCAATGTAGAAGAATACAGCCTGGTAGATGAAAAAGAGGCTTTAAAGTTGGCAATGGAAAATGAAAAAGAAGGAGTAAATAGATTTTCCCTTGTAACTAGCGGCAGAGGGCTACAGGGGGAAGACTTACAAAAAGCCTTAGACATATATAAATGCCTCAAAAAAAATGTAAAGATAAAACTTTGTGCCTCTTTAGGAATAATCGGTTACGAAGAGCTTGTAGAGTTAAAAAAGACAGGAGTCTCAATGTACCATCATAATCTAGAAACCAACAGGGAATACTACGAAAAAATATGTACAACCCATACTTATGATGAAAGAATAGAGACTATAAATAATGCGAAAAAAGCAGGCTTAAAGGTATGTTGTGGTGGAATTATAGGAATGGGTGAAACCATGGAGGATAGGATAAAACTAGCTTTAGAGCTTCAAAATTTAGAAATACAATCTATTCCTGTTAATGTGCTAAATCCTATAAAAGGCACACCTTTAGAAAATACCCCTTCTTTAGCTCAAGAGGAAATATTAATAACCATAGCTATCTTTAGATTTATAAATCCTAAGGCCTATATTAGATTAGCTGGAGGAAGAAATCTTTTAGAGGGCTTTGGAGTAAACTGCTTTAAAGTAGGTGCCAATGCTACTATCACCGGAAATTATCTAACTACTTCTGGAAATAAAATTGCAGAGGATATAAATATGATAGAAACCTTAGGATTAGAGGTTGGTATAGATGAGTAAAGGAATATTTATAACTGGTACAGATACTGATGTAGGTAAAACGGTGGTTACCGCAGCACTTATGTACCTTTTACGAAAAAAAGAATATAATAGCTGCTATTTTAAAGGGGCCTTAAGTGGTGCTGTAGAATGTAATAACACTCTTATTCCTGGAGATGCTAAGTTTGTAAAAGAAGTAAGTGGACTGCAGGAGCCTTACGAAAATATAGTTCCCTATGTATATAAAAATGCAGTTTCCCCTCACCTAGCTTCTAAATTAGAAAATGACATAATTAATATAGATATAATAAAGGAAAAATTTAATGATCTTAAGAAAAAATATGGCTACATAATAGTTGAGGGAAGCGGAGGAATAGTTTGTCCCCTAATAGATAAAGGAAATCAAGTATATCTTTTAGAGGATTTAATTAAAGAACTCAATATGAGTGTAATAGTTGTAGCTAGAGCTTTACTAGGAACAATAAACCATTCCGTTATAACCATTAAGTATATAGAAAGCTTGGGCATAAAAGTTAAAGGCATCATAATTAATGGATATGAAAAAAATTCTCTATGTGATGATAACATAAAAATCATAAAAAAACTCACAGAGGTACCTATTTTAGCTGTACTGCCAAAAATAGATTCTGTGGAAAGCCCATTAGGAATAGAGAAGTTGAGAGAAGAAATAGAGAAGTCTCTAAAGGTAGAGGATTTAATAAATTGTATGGATGAAATCTATAGATAATCAAATTATTACAGAGGTGTATAGGAATGAATGAATATACGAAAAGAGACTTAAATTATATATGGCATCCTTGTTCTCAGATGAAGGATTATGAGGATCTGCCTCCTATAGTAATCGAAAAAGGAAAGGGCTGCTACCTGTATGATGTAGAGGGAAAAAGCTACATGGATTGTATATCATCATGGTGGACAACTACTTTTGGACATAGTAATGATAGAATAAACAATGCTCTAAAAAAGCAAATAGAGGAAATAGAACATGTTATTTTTGCTAACTTTTCAAATAAAGCTGCAATAGATTTATCAGAGGAATTAGTAAAGCTAACACCAGACAGATTAAAAAAGGTATATTTTTCAGATAACGGCTCTTCAGCAGTGGAAATTGCTTTAAAAATGAGTTTTCAATATCATCAACAGAGCGGGAATACTCAAAAGACTAGATTTGCAGCTATAACTGGTGCTTACCATGGTGAAACTTTAGGCGCGCTATCTGTAGGAGATTTAGATTTATACAGTAAGATGTACAAACCGCTGCTTTTAAACACGATCAGAATTGAAGGACCCGACTGCTACAGATGTAAATACGGAAAAAATAGAGAAAGCTGCAGTGCAGAATGTTTTGACTCTATGGAAATATCACTTAAACAGCATAATGAAGAATTATGCGGTGTCATAATAGAACCTATGGTTCAAGGAGCTGCAGGTATGAGAATGTATTCCCCAATATATTTGAAAAAGCTTAGAGAAGCCTGCGACAAATATAGCATACACTTTATAGCAGATGAAATAGCTATGGGCTTTGGAAGAACTGGAAAAATGTTTGCCTGTGAACATGCGGAAGTAAGCCCAGACCTTATGTGTCTTTCTAAAGGACTTTCTGCTGGGTATATGCCTATGTCCATAGTAATGACCAGCGAAGAAATATATAATTGCTTTTACGGAGAATATAGTGATTTTAAAGCTTTCATACACAGCCACACCTATGCAGGAAATGCCATGGCCTGTGCTATTGCCCTTGAAAATATAAAAATCTTCAAAGATGAGAATATATTAGAAAAGAATAAGGAAAAATCGAAATTAATAAATAAGCTTACATTAGAAAAGGCTAGAAATAGTCCTTATGTAGGAGACGTGAGAACTTTAGGCATGATTATAGCAATAGAGTTAGTTAAGAACAAAGAACTTAAGGAGCCTTTCCCATGGCAGCAAAGGATAGGATACGAAATTTATAAAATAGCATTAAAAAATGGCCTTCTGCTTAGACCAATAGGGAATGTACTTTATTTTCTTCCACCTTATGTTATAGAGGAAAAGGACATAGAATTTATGGTGGATACTTGCTTTAAGAGTATAGCTGAGTATTTTAATAAAGCATAAAACAGGAGTCTGTCAACAAGTTTCTAAAAACTCTATTGACAGACTTCTGTTCTTCATTAACCTTAATAAAAAATATTACTTTGCCTCATTGTTTTCTTATATTTCAATGCCAGCTAACTTCATTAAGTACACGGCATTTCTTGTAGGTGAAACTCCGACTTTCAATTTATAATCAAAATAAATTTTATTCTCTCTATAGTATTCGGAAAAATGATAGTTCTTAACTTTTGAATTTTTATGATTTTCCAGCTCACCTAACTCTAAATCATGAGTGGATACAAAGCCTAAATTTCCAGTTTTGCTTAATTGTTTTACTAAAATCATAGCTCCAGTGTGCCTATCTCTTGAATTAGTTCCTTTAAAAATTTCATCTAATAAAAATAGTACTTGCTTTCCTTCTTTTGAAGCCTTAACAATATTTTTAATTTTTAATATCTCTGCATAAAAGGAAGATATACTTTCACCTAAATTATCACTTACCTTCATACAACTATATAGATCCATAATAGTACAATAAAATTCATCTGCACATACAGGAGCTCCTGCATATGCTAATACAATATTAATTCCCACAGTTCTCATAAATGTACTCTTCCCAGACATATTGGAGCCTGTTATAAGCATAAATTGATAGGGCTCCTCTAGCTTTAAGTTATTGCATACCCGTTCTTCTCCCAGAAGTGGATGTCCCATATTTTTAGCTATAATCTTTGAGGGTCCAGTTACAATCTTAGGCATACTCCAATTGGGATTATCGTATTTGATAACCGCAATACTACATAAAGCTTCTAATTCAGCTATTGTATTAATCCAATTTTCAAAATTATTTCCTGATTTTATCTTCCATTCTTCAATAGAAATAGCCCAGTGATATTCTATCATGAGAATGGAATTTAAAATAGGATATAGCATATTACGTCTGTTAGCTATTGATTCACAAATTTTAGAAAAAACATCTATCTGTTTAGATGCACTTAGGCCATCATTATCGTAAAGTTTTTCACATAAATTTACAATATACTCT
Source organism: Clostridium nitrophenolicum (assembly GCF_055391695.1). NCBI lineage: Bacteria > Bacillati > Bacillota > Clostridia > Eubacteriales > Clostridiaceae > Clostridium > Clostridium nitrophenolicum. The sequence continues at coordinate 786,321 of NZ_AP042469.1, read as the reverse complement.
GATTTAAATTTATGCTTTTCTATATGTCTAAGCATATTTCTATATGTTTTTATGTTATCGTTATATTTTTCAGCAATAATTAAATTTTTTATTCTATCTTTTCTTTTTATTCTTAAAATAAAGCATTGAATCAAAATGAGAAGAATAGGAATATAATAAGGAATTAAATAAAATATTTTTGGAGCACTTCTATCAATGTCTAATAAAACAGCCAGTACATAATCAATTATTCTAACCACCAAGGTTAAGGTAGTTATCGCAGTTACCATTGAAAAAATTCTTAAGCTCCAAATTACTTGTCTTTTTAATATATAGTTACTTCTTTCTTTTATCCATAAAAAAAGCTCTTTGAGATTCTGACTGTTGTTGATTATTTTTCCTTCTGCCTCAAGTCTCTGCCTAAAATATATTTTTTTCTCAAGTTCTTTAACTGCAGATTGCCTATAATATATGTTCTGTTCATTTTGAGGTTTTTCTGTTAACATCTCTTTAAGCTTTTGTCTTCCCAGATAAGTATTGGCTACATTTATCCATTGAAATAAAGAACCTCTACCAAAAATATCAAGATCATATGAGTAATTATGATTTTCATCTATAAACTCTCCACCGGTATCCTCAAAGAGTTTCCAATCTCCCTTTAATCGTTTTATGGAGCTTTCATTTACTTCATATAATGCAGCTATATACTTATTTTTATTTTCTATACTTTTATGTAAATAGGCTAAATAACAAAATAGAACAATTACTACTAGAACCAATAAATCAAATAAGTAATACCTTCTCAAGATATACGCTCCTATTAAAATTGCAAGCCCTAGTACAAAAATAACTAATCGTAGGGTGCTTATCTTATCTATACGTTTCTGTTGCTTTTTAAGCAATAGATTATACTGAGCTTTTCTCTTTTCATATTTTTTTAGTGATGATATCAAACCTCATTCCTCCTTTAAGGCGAATATGCTAAAACTTGGTAAGTCTCTTATATATAAAAAAATACACCTACTAGAAAGTAAGTGCAAGAATAAAAGATTAAATATATTTAAATTAACACCTGGTTTATTATAAGTTCTCATACTGCAGTTTGTAAAGACTATAATAAAAACCTTTTTTGGTCATAAGTTCCTTATGATTTCCTATTTCTTTTATTTCTCCTTTATGCAAAACAATAACATTATCAGACTTCTTTATGGTTGATAGTCTGTGTGCTACTGCAATAGTGGTTCTGTTTTTCATAAGCTTTTCTAAAGCCTCCTGAATTATTGCCTCTGTTTCTGTATCAATATTTGATGTAGCCTCATCCATAACTAAAATTGACGGATTAAAAACCAATGCTCTAGCAAAAGAAATAAGCTGTCTTTGTCCCATTGAAAGCGTTGTTCCTTTTTCATTAATCTTATGTTTATATCCATCATTAAAGTTTTCTATAAAATAATCTGCATTTACATGTTGGGCAGATTTTTTTACATCTTCTAATGATATTTCTTTATTAAATAACTTTATATTAGTTTCAACATCTCCTGCAAATAAAAATACATCTTGAAGTACTAATCCTATATTTCTTCTCAGCTCCTCAGTTTTTATATCTTTTATATTTATGCCATCAATAAGTATTTCACCTTTCTGATTTTCATAAAAGCCGCAAAGCAAGTTTATAATACTTGTTTTCCCCGCTCCTGTAGCCCCTACAAAAGAGACAGATTGTCCAGGTAATATTTTAAAAGAAAGATTCTTTAAAATCCAGTTTTCAGATTCATAAGCAAACCACACATTTTTAAATTCAATTTCTCCTTTTGCCTTATTTAAATTACATCCATCACTATGCTCATCCTCAGTTTTCTCATCTAGTATACTAAATATTCTTTCAGAAGAAACCATAGAGCTTTGATATGTATTATATTGGTCCGTAAGCTCAATAATAGGCTGAAACAATCTATTTATATAATTAATAAAAGCATAAAGAGTTCCTACTTCTATAGTTCCTTTGATAAGCCTTGTACCTCCGTAAAATAATATAAGTGCTAATGATAAGGTTTTTACTACATCCATAAAAGGTCTAAAGACACCAAAGAGTACGATTTGCTTTAAATTTGCATTATAATATTCTTCATTTATATTTTGAAACTCATTGTATTTTTTGTCTTGCATGTTAAACATTTGAATAATTTTCATCCCAGATATATGCTCTGATAAAAAGCCATTTATGGAAGCTAATTTATTTCTTATTTCACCAAAAATCCTTCTTGCTCTTTTTTTAAACAGAAGGGTAACTCCAAACATTAAAGGTGTAACCAAAAGACATATTACAGTAAGCTTTAAATCCAAACTTATCATAACTAATACTATTCCTATCATAATAAATACATTCTGCAAAAAACCTATTACTACATCTGTAAACATGTCATTTAAAGAATCTGTATCGTTGGTAACTCTTGTTACTATTTTCCCAATTGGATTTTTATCAAAATAGGATATGGGAAGCTTTTGTATATGACTAAAAACTTGTTGTCTCAAATTCATAATGATTTTTTTAGCAGTACGCTCCAAAATATAGGCTTGAAAGTAACTTAAAATAAATTCTGCAACCATAAGTACAAAATAAATTAAACCTAAGAATTTTATTGCTGCTTCGCATTGTTTTACTGGCAAAGCCCCTGATAAGCCTTTTTTTATATAGTTATCAATTACTATTTTTACAATATAAGGTCTTGCTAACTGGGCAGTTGACACTATAAGAATTAAAGTAAGCGACAGCAAAAAATACTTCCAATAAGGGCCTACATATTTTATTAGTTTTTTTGTTGATTCTCTATCGCTTTTTTTATGATTTTTTTCATCAGTTCTAAATCTTTTTCCCGAAGAACCTTGTGAAAAGCCCCCGCCGCCAAAACCTCTAGGCATAAACATCCTCCTTAGTAATTTACAGCTTTCTCCTGTAATATCTGTTTTTCATACATTCTGTAATATAAACCACCTATTTTCATGAGATCTGCATGAGCACCTCTTTCTACTATGCTTCCTTTGTCTAGTACAATAATCTCATCTGCATGTTTTATACTGGAAACTCTGTGAGATATAATCAAGCATGAACAATCTTTTATACTATATTTTAATCCATCCAATATATTTTTTTCTGTCTCTGTATCAACTGCTGATAAACAATCATCTAGTACAAGTATAGAAGGCTTTTTTATTAAAGCCCTAGCAATGGAAATTCTCTGCTTTTGACCACCAGATATATTCACACCTCTTTCACCAAGCATAGTATCAAATTTATCTGGAAAGTCCATTATATTATCATATACTTGACTTATCTTTGCTGCGTTCTCTATTTGTTCCGTACTATAATCCTTTTCAGAAAAAGCTATATTATATTTTATTGACTCAGAGAATAAAAAATTATCCTGCGGTACATATCCTATGTTATCACGGAGAATCTTAACAGGTATTTCTTTAATGTCCATATCGTCTATTATAAGCTGTCCTTTCTCTTGAGGATTGTACAATCTTAAAATCAAATTTGCCAGGGTGGACTTTCCACTTCCCACCTTTCCGACAATAGCTACAGTTTTTCCAGGCTCTAAAGTTAAGTCTATATTTTTTAGTACAGGTTTAGACTCCTTGCTGTATGAGAAAGTTAAGTTTTTAAAAACTACCTTTCCGCTAAGTTTAAAGTTATCAAACTTGTCTTTAAAACCTGATTTATCATGTACTTCAGGTTTTTCATTAAACAATTTCTCTATTCTATCTTTTGATGCCTTTCCTCTTTGAACTATATTAACAATCCTTCCTATAAATTTTATAGGCCTTATTAAAACTCCTATATAGCTGTTTACCGCAATAAAATCTCCTATAGTTATCTGCTTTTTTAATACTAAAGAAGAGCCATAAACCAATACAATCAAATAAGAAATAGCACTCAAAAATTCAATAAAAGGATAAAATATTCCCCAAACTTTGACCAGTTGTATGTTTGTTTCATAATTTTTTTCATTTATTATCTTGAAATTTTCAATTTCCTCTTTTTCCTGTACAAAGGTTTTTATAACTCTAATACCTGCGATATTTTCCTGGACTTTTTCAGTTAAACTAGCAAAAGATTCTTGTACTTTTTTAAATCTATTATTTATTACAACCCCAAACTTTGCTACTACAACTATTAAAATTGGTATAGGTAAAAAAGCCATGATAGTGAGCTTCATATTTATAGTTTTTCCCATGGCTGCTATACTTAGAAGCATAAGGAAAAATGTATCTATAATTAAGTTAACACCTCTGCCTAAAGCTAAACGTGATGCATTAACATCGTTAACTGAAAGTGCCATAAGCTCACCAACACTGTTTTTGTTGAAGAAACTCATAGAAAGCTTTTCTAAGTGTTTAAATATTGCATTTGTAGTTTCGTATTGAAATAACATAGATGCACCTGTTATCTGCAGTCTGCTTAAGTAGTTTAATACAAAAATAGATATTGCAATAATTACTATAATAGATGCGTACATGCCAACATTGTTAGCATTTATACTTCCAAATTGAATACGGTCTATAATTTCCCCGGTAATTCTTGGAATAGAAACTTGTAGGATATTTATTAAAAATAGAGCCATTGCTCCCTTTGCATATCTCATTTTATTTTTAAATATAAAATTTTTTACTCTTCCTGCCACCCCGTCACCTACCTTGCATAGTATTTAAGTTAATTATATTCCAATTGGCGCCAGGTAGTAAACAAACATAAGAATAAATTCACTATCAAATAATTAAAGTCTGTAAACAACAAATCTTGTCTACAGACTTTAATTACCTATAATCTTATAAAATCTTTCTTAATTGTTTCATAAGTAATACTCCTACTATTGCAGGAATAATTTGTCCTATACATATGCTTATAGCTAGTATCTTATATGGCACATGTATTAAAAGTGACAGCCAAATTGGAACTACAAGTCCTGGTATAAAAACTATAGGAAGTGCTACAAACCAGTCATTTAGATTAAGTTTCTTAATTAAATAAGCAAGTCCTGATGCCATCATTCCAACTGCTGCTCCACCAACCATATCAAAAATTCCAAGTCCCCCCATTAGTGTGTTGCTAATAAGGTTTGCTATACCCATTGGTACAATTAAAAATGGAAATATTCCACCTAATGCATATAATGAAGTGGCAATTCTAATTTGATACTGTCCAAAGGCAAAACTTTGAGTTAAGCACATAACTATTACATACATTCCGATAACAAGTCCAGAAATAACTAATTTTTTTACAGATGATATATTTTTATCTTTAACAACATTAATTTGCATATTCTTTCTCCTTTTAATTACATAAAAACTAACTTTCAACCTAGAAACCTTATATAGGGTTTTTAACTGACCGTCTATCAACCCTATAGATTATATTCTACAGAATCTTTATATCCTGCTTCTTCAAAAGCCTTTAATCTTAACATGCAGCTATCGCAAGTTCCACAAGCTAAAGCTTCTCCCTTGTAGCAGGACCATGTTAAACTATAATCTACTCCAAGCTCCATACCGAGCTTTATTTCCTCAGCCTTTGTCATATTAAGAAAAGGGACATGTATTTTTATTTTTCTTCCCTGTTCTACCGCACAAACAGTTCCATGATTGATTGCATTTTCCATAGCATTTATAAATTCTTCTCTACAGTCTACATATCCGGAGTAGTCAACCTCACTTACACCTATAAATATATCCTGAGCACCTATAGCTTCTGCATAGGATGCAGCATAAGCTAAAAATATCATATTTCTTGCTGGAACATAGGTAACTGGTATGTCTTTACTATCCTCTTTTCCTTCAGGAACCTCTATATTTTTATCAGTTAAAGCAGAGCCTCCCCAAACATTCATGTTAGTAGTAACAATTACATGTTCTTTAACTCCTGCTTTTTCCGCTACATTTTTAGCACAATTAAGCTCTTTATCGTGCCTTTGCCCATAATCAAAGGATACCGCATAAACTTCAAAGCCTTCTTTTTTAGCTAAATAAACTGCCGTACTAGAATCCAAGCCTCCAGACAACAAAACTACTGCTTTTTTCATTACAATCCCATCCTTTCAGCATAATAACAACATCCTAAAGCTCCATTAAATTGAGCATCTTGTAAATTTATTATTTCAGTATAATCTTTTTGCAAATATGTTTTTAAAGCATTATTTCTTGCTACTCCACCTGATAAAACTAAAGTCTTACCATAAAACTTTTTAAGTAAAGGTTCTAATCTTTTATATAAAGAATAATTTACTCCTGCGCAGAGCCTATCCATACTAATTCCTTCAGCAATTTTTCCTATAAGCTCCGATTCCGAAAAAACTGCACAAGTTGAGTTCAGTTCTACTGGATTTTCATAGTATTCAAACATATCATCTAAGGGCATTTCAAGAACGTTTGCCATATTCTCTAAATATCTTCCACAGGACGCAGCACATTTTTCATTTAACTCTAAATCTGTTATGATTCCTTTTTCAACCTTAACTACCTTTACATCCTGTCCACCTACATCTAGAAGAATAAAATCTTTAAGCTCTGTTTGAAATAGTACTCCATAGACATGGGCTTTTATCTCATTTATGGGAGTAAAAAAACTTAAATCTGTATTATTTCTTCCATAACCTGTGGATACTGCTGAATCTATTTGTCCTACATCCAGTTTGTCAAGATTAACTATTATTTTTCCATCGAAACTGCAGTAATCTCTATAAAAAGACATAGTACTTATCTTAAACTTTTTTATTACTTTTTTATCATATAACAGTACAAGCTTTACTTCTCTACTTCCTAAATCTATACCAAGTCTTCTCACATCTTCACCTTCTTTATTATCTGCATTAAGCTATTTTTGAAATTTTTTCAGGTCTAATAACATATCTAAAAATGCCTCGAGCCTAAGCTTTGTTCTCGCATCCAAAAAATTCAACTTATCTCCTTCTATATTAAGTACAGGAATATCTAGCTGCTTTTTCATCACTATGTCTTCTATCTGTCTGTAGCAAAAAGCCTGAGTATAATGTATTATTCCATCTATTTTTCTTTCTTTTATTTGCTTTTTTATGTCCTTTAATCTAAATTTAATATCATAAGGGTAAGTATAATCATAATACTGTTCATATATATTTTCCGCTTTATCAGCTCTTGGGAAAGCAAATTCCCTTTGAACTTCATTGTATACAAAATGAGCATCAAAATTTTCAACATAATCATATATATCACAGGTCATTGGTGGAACACCTATATATCCAAGTCTTATTTTTTTATCAATAGGGCTTCTTTTTTCTATTTCTTCAATTTTTTCATAAAGCTCTTCCTCAAATTTATCTACATTGCTATTGAAATCACTGCAACTTACCTGATATAAGTGGTTTTCAAAACCAGACACCTTGTTATTAATAAAGGTAAGCTCATCTAACTTTCTTGCCTTAGCTCTTGCTTTATTTAACCTTTTTCTTACTTTCTCAACATCACTTAAATTTACATCAAACATATCCATGAAGTTATCTAGTAATCTTTTAACATCCTCTAGTTTACGTCCATGTGGATATGCAAAAGGATAAATTTTAACTCCCTGCATATCTAATACTTCCTCCAGCGCCTTTGTATTAGAGCAATCGCCTTCTGTAACTCCCACTAGTTCTTTTATTTCATGCTCAACACATACGCCATACATACCTTTTTTCCAAGCGCAGCAGCTTTTGGGGAATCCTTCCCTTTCAGCTATATCAATATACTTAGAGTAATCTTCTGATGTAACAAAAATATTATTAAGATCAATAACTTCATAGTCAGCAGCAATTAAGATTTCTATAGGTACTGTAGTCGTTACTCCAATCTTTTTCATAGTTCACCTCGTTGGGATATTGTTCATATTTAACCAATAAAAAAAGGGCTTAGCCTGCCCAAAAATACGAAATTAAACTAAAGAGACCAACAAAAAATAAAAAGAGGCACTCCGCCCCTCATATACAAACAATCTACTAGTCTTAATAGTCAATTCCATAGTTTTGTTTATAGACAGGATGGTTACGAACTGTCTTATTCGGTTTTATAAATCTTAGTATATTTTAATATACCTATATAAGTTTGTCAAATGGCTTCCCTTCCTTCTTTCAAAAGAATAAGCACAAGTATTTCTACTAGTGCCTTTGTGAAATATATATTTAATTATAAGGGGACAGCTATTTCCTCTAAGTCTTTATTAACTTAGGACAATTATTATTATAAATGGTAATTGTTACATTCTTGTGTCGTCTAAGTTAAATAACTATTTACTTTATTAACGTTTTGTAAAATAAATAACCATCTGAAGTTGATAAATACTTTTTCAGAGAGGCTGCTAATATATTTATATAGATTCTATCAAAAAAATTTTTATAAATCTGTAACATTTTTTATATCCATACATACTATAATACTGTGTGTAAGAATTTTATGGAGGTACATTAATGTACAGAAACGAAAATTTAGATTCTAATCAAAATCTTAATGAAGTAATTAATCCAAATCTTGATGAAACTCGTCGTCATCATCATCACCATCACCATCACGGTCACCATAAATATCATCACTCCGAAATGTGTTGTCCTATGATGTGCTGTTGTCCAATGATGTATGGTCAGCAAATGATGCCTCATCAGATGATACCATCACAGGTTTCCCCTGCTCAAATGATGCCTACTCAAACAATGCCATATAGCATGGATTATAAAGAAAAATGTAAATGTATGGATCATATGAAATATAGAGATGATGAGGATGATAACGCTGATGAGGATTTCAGACAATATCATCATCGCCCTTACCACCATCATTATTATCCATATTATCCTTATTATCCATATTATCCATATTATCCATATTATCCTTATTATCCATATCACCACTATCACCATCATCATTAATAAAAAATTCTATCTAGTATGCACTAGATTAACTAAACATAACTGCAGTTTAAGCTGCAGTTATAATTTTTTCACTATCTCTTTTGAAAATATTAAACACCTACGTCCATGCTAATGCTGTAGAAAGTATGTATATAATGTGCTTTTCAATGAGCTACTTTATTAATTTTCTCAAAACTGAAAGGGATAATAAGATATTTGTAGAATGTAGTAAATATACATTATTTTAAGGAGGGATTTTTATGAAATCATTGAAAGGTACAAAAACTGCTGAAAACTTAATGAAGGCATTTGCAGGAGAATCACAAGCAAGAAACAGATATTCCTATTACGCTTCTGTTGCAAAAAAAGAAGGATATATACAAATTTCTAATTTATTTATAGAAACAGCTGAAAATGAAAAAGAGCACGCAAAAAGATTTTTTAAATTTCTAAATGAAGACTTAAAAGGAGAAACAGTAGAAATAAATGCAACATTCCCTGTTTCTCTAGGAGACACTAAAACAAATCTTCTTGCAGCCGCAAATGGTGAGAATGAAGAATGGACAGACCTTTACCCTGAATTTGCAAAGACTGCTGAAGAAGAAGGTTTTCCAGCTGTAGCAGCGGTTTTTAATAAAATAGCTGAAGTAGAAAAGCACCACGAAGCGAGATATAGAAAGTTACTTGATAATTTAAATAATAATACGGCATTTACAAAAAATGAAACTGTTTTATGGAAATGTAATAACTGCGGATACATTCATAAAGGTGAAAGCGCTCCATTAGCATGTCCTGCTTGTGCACATCCACAAGGATATTTTGAAATGTTTGTAGAAAATTATTAAAAAATAATCTCAAAACATACTTCATACAATTTTGAAGAGTATAGCTCTCTACTCATTGGAAAATTAAAAATAAAAAGTCAGATAGTATATTATTCTATCTGACTATTTTACTTAATTACATAACACAATGTATAATATTTTATTATTTGGTTAAAATTCAAATAACAGTCTAATACTGTTATAATTATTTGACTCCCCATTTAAATATATCATATACAAAACAGCTCTTATAAGAGTTGTTTTGTTTTTTTATAAAAGCTTCATTACCTATTTAAGATTTTCAAGTTTTATTTTTAAACTGATAGCTTGTTTCGCCTCTTTTAGAGCACCATCAATTTCCGAAGTATATTTGTTTCTTTTTTCTCCACCTTCAATAATATTGCCTTCTAGACTTTCCAATATATTTATTTTCTCAAGCTCAACTTTATAAAAATTATATCTATCTAAGCAGTCATTTATTATTTTATTTTGAACTTCAATTAATTCATCAATAGCCTTTTTCCTAAGATCCTGCCCATTTATATCTTGAAGTATGTCCATACATCAATACCCCCTTTACCATTAAAAAAATAATTTTAGGTTATTATTTAATTTATTTATAATGTAGCTAATTTGTGATATTTATGTACTAATTTTCATAATAGAAATAGTTATCAATATTTTATATTCAAAATAGGCCTTGTTTATTCTTTTAATTTATAAGTATATAAATTAATTTTCAGTATTAAAATTTTATAATTTAAAAGGAGGGTGTCCCCTCCTTTTCTCAGTTTAAATACTACTTTCTTCTAACTATAGCATCAGTCATAACTGCAGCTCTCTTATTTTCTTTTATATCGTGTACTCTAACAAAATCATATCCTTTCATAATTCCTATAACAGTAGTGGCAACCGTACCTTCAACTCTTTCGTCCGATGGTAAGTTCAAAGCATTTCCAATCATCGATTTTCTGGAAGTTGCCAAAAGCACTGGATATCCCAATTTATTTAGCTCTTCTAAATTATCCATTACAATTAAATTTTCTTCATAATCCTTTGCAAATCCTATACCTGGATCTAATATTATATTTTCTGGCTTTACTCCAGCCTTTAACGCTATGTTTACACTTTCCTCCAAATCCTTTAAAACATCTTCCATAAGGTTACTATAATTCCTATTGTCTCTATTATGCATTAAGCAACATGGCACATTATACTTCGCAGCTACTTCTGCAATATATGGATCTTTCTTAAATCCCCAAACATCATTTATTAGTGCGGCTCCTTCTTTTATTGCCATCTCTGCAACTTTACCTTTATAGGTATCAATTGATATTGGTACATCTATTTCCTTAGATAATGCTCTAATTACAGGAATGACTCTTTCTAATTCCTCTTCTTCTGATACAGACTTATGATTAGGTCTTGTAGACTCTCCCCCTATATCTATTATATCTGCACCTTGAGCTACCATTTCCTTAGCGTGATTTATTGCTCTTTCTATATCGTTAAATCTTCCACCATCAGAAAATGAATCTGGGGTAACATTAAGTATCCCCATTATGTACGTTCTTTTACCAAGTTCAAAGTCTTTTTTTCCTATTCTCATTATTTTTGTCATAGCACTCCTGGCTAGCTTTGGCTTTATATATAGGGAAACAAACGATGTATAAATTAACTTACCGCCAAGTGACCCTATAATCCTCAACTAATACTCCAGATTTCCTCCTTATTAATATTTTTCTTTTATATAATTTTCATAATATTGTCTTATATTTTCTATAATAATATTATCTTGAAACTCCTTATTATACAAAGTTGATACCTTCATAATTCCCATAACGCTATTAGTTAAAAAAATACCATCAGAATTTATTAAATCTTCTTTTTGAAATTTTCCTTCTACTACTTCAAAATTGTTTATAATGAATTTTCTTACTGTTCCATTAAGCAATCCACAATCAACAGATGGCGTATATATTTTGTCGTTTTTAATAAAATATACATTTGAAATACTACCCTCTGTCAAATTATCTTCCGTATTTAAAAATAATACTTCGTTATAACCTTCATCAATGCATTTATCGTGTTCCAAAATATTTTCAAGGTAATTTAGTGATTTTAAATACGTCATTGTTGAATACTTATTCCTTCTTATAGAACTTATTTTTACACTAAAGCCTTTTTCATATTGTTCTTTTGAATAATTGTTTTTTCTATCAGTGAAAATAACATTTTTCTCTGTAGCCACTAATTTTAAAATACAATCTGTGCATTTTAGTTTATCTATCGCATCTATTACATCATCATCTTCTATATATCTGTTAATCCCTATAACTTTAAGATTATTATTTATTCTATTCAAATGCTCTTTAAGAAACACTGGCTTATTCTTAACTAATATAGTTTCAAAAAGTCCTCTTCCAAAATAAAAACCTTGATCTAAGAAAACTTTTTGTCCCTCTATCAGTTTTCCATTTAAAACTATCATAAGTATTATCACACCTTTTTATTTATACTAGAGCTACACAATTCTATAGCTTAACATCTTACAAAATTTTTTCTTATAACACTCTCATTAAAGCTTTAGCCTTATCTAGAGTTTCTTGATATTCCGCTTCTTTTAGAGACTCCCATGTAATTCCTCCGCCAACTCCAAGATAAGCTTTTTTGCCTTTCATAAGTATAGTTCTTATAACTATGTTGAAGTCAGCATTTCCGTCAAATCCGAAATACCCTATACATCCTGTATATATGTTTCTTCTTGTAGGCTCTAATTCTTCTATGACCTCCATAGCTCTAACTTTAGGTGCTCCAGTTATAGACCCTCCTGGAAAACAAGCTTTTAAACAATCTACTGCAGTATATTCATCTCTAAGTTCTCCTACTACAGTAGACACTAGATGGAATACTGTGCTGTATTCTTCTAATTTAAATAATTCCGTAACTTTTACGGAAAAAGGCTTACAAACTTTACTCAAATCATTTCTCTCTAGGTCTACAATCATCAATAACTCTGATTTATCCTTTTCACTATTTATAAGCTCCAGCTTATTTTTTAAATCTTCTTCACAATTTCTTCCTCTAGGCCTTGTACCCTTAATAGGTCTTGTCTCAACAATATTATTTTTTATCTCTAAGAATCTCTCTGGTGATGATGATACAATGCTGAAGTCCTCAATATTCATAAATGCTGCAAAAGGCGTCGGATTTATGTGTCTTAAATTTTTATAAACCTCATAAGGATCTTTTGTTGTATCACAACAGAATCTTTGAGTTAAATTAGTGATGTATATATCTCCAGTTTTTATGTATTGTCTAACCTTTTCTACAGTATCTATGTACTCATCTTTACCAAAGTTTGATGTAAATTCTGTATCGCTTTTATTTAATTCATCATATTTAACCCTATTCCCTTTTAATATTCTGTCTCTTATTTCCCCAACACTATTTTCACTTAACTTTAATATCCCTAAAGCAGTAATATAAGTTTTCTTTTCTAGATTGTCAACTATAATAGCATTATCATAGAAATAAAAATAGCAATCAGGTATTTTCACCTCTTCTAAAGCTATAATAGGAAGCTCCTCTATAGTTCTTCCTAAATCATATGAAAAGTATCCAATAGCTCCTGCTATATATGGAAGTTCCGTATTATTTTCTACTTTATATGTATTAATGAGCTTTTTAAGTTCTTTAAAAGGTTCTCCACTAACTCTTTTTCCATTTATAGTACATGTTTTTTCTTCATATTTAAATGTAGTGAAAGGATTTAAACCTACAAAGGAGTATCGTCCTAAATTTTCACATGTCATAGCACTATCTAAAATTGCAGCTGTTTTATCCTCTTTAAATAATGAATATATATCAAAAGCATCCAGCCCTGTTTTTATTTCTTCAACTAAAACCTGCATATAGCTATCCCCCAGTCCATTTATTTTTATTTAGGGTATTCTCAAAAAATATACTAGCATACTGACTAGCTGTTTTTTTGAAGATACCTAAACTTATTAAATTCTCTTGCTTCTTCTAGAAAACTTTTAAGCATTTGATGTCCGCACTCTGTAAGTTCTGCTTCAGGATGAAACTGTACACCTTCAACAAGGTATTCTTTATGTCTAATTCCCATTACCACTCCATCAGAAGTTTCGCAAGTTACTTCAAGGCATTCCGGTATGGTCTTTCTATCTATTATCAAGGAATGATATCTTGTGACTTTTACTGGGTTTTTAATTTTTTTAAATACTCCACTATTTTTATGATAAACTTCAAACACCTTTCCATGTACAGGTTCCTCACCTTTAACTATATTTGCATTAAAGGCGTATCCTATACTTTGATGTCCAAGACATATTCCTAGAATGGGAATCTTGCCACTAAATTTTTTAATTACCTCTACACAAATACCGGATTGTTCAGGTGACTTAGGACCTGGTGAAATTATAATTCCTTCTGGCTGTATTCCCTCTATATCTTCTAAAGTCAACTTATCATTTCTACAGATTTTAACGTCTTCTTTTAGTTCTTCTAAATATCTTACCAAGTTATACACAAATGAATCATAGTTGTCAATCATCAGAAACATGATTTTCCTCCTCGATATTAAATTATGCTATTTGTGAAAATGTTATCTATCTACATTATATCATTTTATTACAAATTATGTTATTGGAAATTTACACTCTTTTACTCACAATGATAATTGTATATTACATTTTACCAGCACTAATAACTTTTATACTGGAGGGATATTGTTATAAGTAAAATAGCATTAAAATGAGTAGCTTTATTTTAAAGCTACTCATTCTATAATTAAACTATATTTATTTTTAGAAAATAAGTTTCATGATAAATTTACCCATACTTTTTTAAATTCTAAAGCGAGTGACATGCTACAAAATGCCCCTTCTCTACTTCTTTGAATTCTGGAGTCTTTTCCATACACTCTGGTTTAGCATATGCACACCTAGCTGCAAATTTACAGCCTGGTTTTGTGTCTATTGGACTTGGAACTTCTCCTTCAAGCATTATTCTTCTTCTCCTTTTCTCAACTTCAGGATCTGGAATTGGAATTGATGAAAGTAGTGCTTTTGTATAAGGATGTACTGGATTATCATATAGCTCTTTACTAGAAGCTAATTCCACCATTGATCCCAAGTACATAACTCCAACTCTATCAGATATATGTTTAACCATAGAAAGATCATGTGCAATAAATAGATAGGTTAATCCTAATTCTCTTTGTAGTTTAATTAAAAGATTAACTACCTGGGCTTGTATTGAAACATCTAATGCTGATATAGGCTCGTCGCAAACAATAAATTTAGGTTCTATAGCAAGAGCTCTCGCTATACCTATCCTCTGTCTTTGTCCACCTGAAAATTCGTGTGGAAATCTAGATGCATGTTCTCTATTTAAACCAACTAATTCAAGAACTTCATATATTCTATCCATCCTTTTTTCGCCAGTATATAAATTATGTATGTCTATCCCTTCTCCAATTATATCTCCTACTGTCATTCTTGGATTTAAGGATGCATATGGATCTTGAAATATAATTTGAGCTTGTCTAGTAAACTTAATTCTATCTTTCTTATTTATTTTATGAATATTGACTCCTTCAAATAATACTTCACCATCAGTTGCAGAATAAAGACCTAGTACACTTCTTCCACAGGTTGTTTTTCCACAACCGGATTCACCAACAAGACCTAAGGTTTCTCCTTTTTTTATATTAAAGCTTACATCATCAACAGCTTTAAGTATTGAACCTCTCCCAACATTGAAATATTTTTTGAGGTTTCTTACCTCTATTAAATTCTCACTCATAACTATCTTGCACCTCCACTAAGCACTATTGGATTTTCAACCTGTGGGGCATCCGGATCCTTCAACCAGCAAAGTACTTCATGGGTCCCACTTAACCTTGTAGCCTCTGGCATTTCCTCTCTACATATAGGCATACAATATTTGCATCTTGACGCAAAGGGACATCCAATAGGCGGCTTTAGTAAATCAGGAGGTGTTCCCTGTATTGAATACAATTCTCCTTTATGCTTAGTATCAAGCCTAGGAACAGACTGCAGGAGAGCCCAAGTATACGGATGCTGTGAATTATAGAATATTTCATCAGTATTTCCTCTTTCTATTATCTTCCCTGCATACATTACCTGAATTCTATGAGCTATATCTGCCACTACACCTAAGTCATGAGTGATCATAACTACCGCAGTTCCCAGCCTTTCTTGAAGTTCTTTTATAAGATCTATTATTTGAGCTTGTATTGTAACATCAAGTGCTGTGGTGGGCTCATCTGCAATCAATATTTTAGGATTACAAGCAAGTGCAATAGCTATCATAACTCTCTGTCTCATGCCACCTGAAAATTCATGTGGGTATTGCTTTATTCTCTTTTCTGCATTAGGTATATTAACTAATTTAAGCATTTTTTCTGCTTCTTTTAAGGCCTCTGCTTTACCCATTCCTCTATGAATAATTAAACTTTCTGCAATTTGATCTCCAACCTTAGCTGTAGGATTTAATGAAGTCATAGGGTCCTGGAAAATCATACTTATTTCCTCTCCTCTAAGCTTCTTTAATTCCTTTTGAGGCATATCTAAAATATTTTTTCCATTGAATAATATTTCTGACCCCTTTTTTATTTCTCCTGGAGGAGTTTGTATTAATCTCATCAAAGATTTTGCTGTTACTGTTTTCCCACAACCTGATTCTCCAACTATAGCTAAAGTTTCTCCTTTACTTAGGTAAAAATCCACTCCTCTAACAGATTGGACTTCCCCTGCATAAGTATGATAAGATACTCTTAAATTTTTAACCTCTAAAACTTTTTCCATATCTTAGTCCTCCTCCATTATTGACGTAATCTTGGGTCTAGTGCATCTCTTAAACCATCACCTAAAAGGTTAAAGGAAAGCATAGTCAAACTTATAAATAGTGATGGAAAAAATAACTGTGTTGGGTAGAACATCAAATATTGTTGTGCAGTAGCAGCTATTGCTCCCCAGCTCGTATTTGGAGATTGTATTCCAAGTCCTATGAAGCTTAAAAAGGCCTCGCCAAATATAAATACAGGTACATCAAAAGTTATTGCAACAATCATAATTCCTATTGTATTTGGCAGTAAATGTTTAAGTATAATTCTCATCGGACTTGCACCAAGAGCTCTAGCAGCCAGTACATACTCTTGTTCCTTTATCTGCATAACTTGTCCTCTAATAAGTCTTGCCATGCCAACCCATCCTGTAATTGTCATAGCAATTATAATTGACACTATTCCCTTACCTAAGATAAGTGACATTAAAACTACTACTATTAAATATGGTATACTAATTAAAACCTCTACAATCCTCATCATAATATCATCTACTTTTCCACCAAAGTAACCGGCAATTCCACCGTATAGTACACCAACAACAGTATCAATAAGCGCACCTATTAATCCTATTATAAGAGATACTCTTCCACCAACACACACTCTCGCAAACATATCTCTTCCTAAATCATCTGTACCAAAATAATGTTTTCCACTTGGTCCTAAGTTTATGGATGAGGAATCATTAGCCATAAATTTGTAAGGAGTAAGATAAGGTCCTATAATACATAATAAAGTTATTATGGCTAATACTATTAATGAGGCTATAGCAACTTTATTTTGTTTTAACCTTCTCCATGCATCTTCCCAATATGATATATTAGGTCTTACTATTTCATTTCCAGTAAAATCGTTACAACCTATAATAGTGAATTTTTCTTTTTTTGATTTAATCTTATTTTCTGCTAATTCAGCCATTACACTATACCCCCTATCTCTTTGCGCCATCAAGTCTTATTCTTGGATCTATTAGAGCATAAAGAATGTCTACTACTAATAAAGCTACAACATATAAGGCAGCATAGAAGACCGTCATTCCCATAATCATAGAAAAGTCTCTGTTAGTAATACTTGTTACAAAATTTGAACCTAAACCTGGTATTGAAAAAATAGTTTCTATTACAAAAGAGCCTACCATTATGCCAGCTATCTGTGGTCCTAATATAGTTATAGCAGGAAGTATAGCATTTCTTACAATGTGTTTCCATACTAGATTGAATCCAGATACTCCTTTAGCCTTCGCCGTAAGTATATAATCCTGACCTATTACTTCCAAACAACTTGTCCTCATATATCTTGCATAAGTAGCAATTGATGCAAAGCTTAAGGCAAGTGCAGGAAGTACTGAATATTTAAAACTTCCCCAACCAGTTGTAGGGAATAAGGTTACTTTTACCGTTAAAGAATATTGAAGTAGAGCAGCCACCACGAAACTTGGTATGGATACTCCCAAAAGAGCTATAAATATGACAAGAAAATCCGGTTTTTTATTTCTATTGAATGCAGCAATAATTCCTAAAATTATACCTACAACAAAACCAAAGGCTATAGCTTGCAATCCTATTTGCGCTGTTACTGGTATTTGCTGCTTTATAGTATTTTTAACGTCTCTACCAGGATTAGTAAGAGATTCACCTAAATCTCCTTTAACTAGGTTTTTTAAGTAAATTACATATTGCTGTGAAACAGGTTTATCAAGTCCATATTTAGCATAATAATTAGCCTTTATTTCAGCAGGCAGATCTCTGGCAAGACCTGATAGCGGATCCCCTGGTATAGCATGCATTAGCCCAAAAGTTATAGTTATAATAACCCACAAAGTTACTATCATATACCCTATTCTTTTTAGAATAAATTTAAGCATGATGATTCCCCCAATCCAATTGCATATTAAGCATCAAAACAACTCTGTTGTTTTGAAAACAATTATTTGAATCTATCCCTATAAATACTACAGCAGAGTATTAAAATACACTGCTGTAGCTAAGAAAACCTTTACTTTGAATCTCTTCCTTCAGTATAAGCATATTTAAATTCTAGTGTTGATCCAAATAATGTGTCGCTCATTCCTTTAACATAAGTTCTTCTATAATTTGTCTTAATTCTATAATCTATTGGAGCTATAGGAAGATCATCATGTAATAGGATTTGTTCCGCTTCTTTAAACGCTTCAAATCTCACCTTTTGGTCCATAGTTTTTGATGCCTTATCTATTAATTCATCATACTTTGCATTTGACCAAGAAGTTCTATTCATATCCGAATTAGTTGTCCACATATCTAGCATTGTCATAGGATCATTATAATCTCCAGTCCAAGCCATTGCAGCCAATTGAAAGTTTTTCCCTTTTTTTGTCTTATCTTGGAATATCCCCCAATCCATGTAATCAATCTTAACCTTACATCCTAAAGCTTTCTGGAAGGCCTGTTGCCTGTACTCTTCCATTTGTCTTGCTCTTGCATCTGTCCCTGCAGCTGTTACAGTAACAGTTAAGTTTGCTGGGTCTGGATCCATACCTAATTCTTTTAGCCCTTCAACAAGTAATGCCTTAGGATCTTTTACTTCTTCTTTTAACTTCTTAAGAGGCTCTTCTGCAGCCTTAGTTCTAAAATCTTCTCCTCCAATTTGCATTCCTGGTGGAACCCATCCATAGAAGGCTTTTCTCGTAAGTGGATATAATGTCTTTTCAGCATCTTCTCTATCAAAAGCTAGTGTAAACGCCTTTCTTACCTTAGCATTTGAGAATAGCTTATCTTTAGTATTAAAGAACATATAATCTGATGATGGATCTACTCCTGCTACATGCTCAAATTTCTTAGTAGCTTCTAATTTATCTATCCATTCTTTCTTCTCAACATCCGCTGAATCTATGGATCCGTTGTATAGTTCATTCATTCTTGATTGAGTATCTTCTATAATTTTTAATGTAACCTTATTTAATTTAACTTTATCTTTATCCCAATAATTTGGATTCTTTTCTAACTCCATTTTATTTTTATGAACCCAGCTTTTAACTATAAATGGCCCTGAAGAAATTACCGTATCGGATTCCGAACCATATTTTTCTCCACTCTTCTCTACTATATCTTGTCTTTGAGGTGTAAATACTCTAAAGTAAGTTGTATTTAGGAAATAAGCACAAGGTTGAGCTAATTTTATTTCTAAAGTCTTATCATCCAAAGCCTTTATTCCTACATCCTCTGCACTACCTTTACCTTTGTTATATTCTTTCGCACCTTTTATAGTATATAACATATAAGAGTATTCTGATGCTGTAGCAGGATTCAATGTTCTTTTCATAGCATATTCATAATCCTTAGCTTTTACTTCTTGTCCATCGGACCACTTATTGCTTCTCAATTTAAAAGTCCAAGTCAATCCATCTTCTGAAGTTTTCCAGCTTTCAGCTCCTGCTGGCTTAACTGCATCTTTTCCATTTTCCTTTTCACATCTTGTTAAAGCCTCTTGAGTATCAGTTATTACTATGTTGCTGTACCTATCTGTAGATCTTGATGGGTCTATTGTTTTTGGCTCCATCTGTAAAACCAAATTCATATACTGTTCCTTATCCATCTTTCCACTTGTTCCACTGGTTGCTGTGCTTCCTCCTCCACAGCCTACAAACATAGTGGTGGAAACTATTACCGTTGTAAGCATTAACGTTAATAATTTTTTGCTTTTCATAAGACATCCCCCTTTTAATCGTCAAAATTTACTAAATTTAAAGATAATTCTTTATATAATATATCATTCTTTAAAACCTACATAACCATCTAAAAGTATGAGTGGATAGGTTGAAATATTCATTTTTGCAAACCATACTTTAGTACAATTATAATTTAACTTCAAAAAATAACTTATTTTTCCATTAAAATATCAAAAAATAAGTCATATAAATACAAAAACAAAAAATTTATCATGCAAAAAGAATTTTAATTTCTTTCACCTGTCTATTTTTTCACAATTACCCGTTTTTTCTAATTAAATATCCCACATAAATTTTAATAACATTAAAATTTGATTTATTTTTCCTATAATGTAATTAATTTATTAAACTAAAGTATGATTACTATTATGGATAAATAATCATCATTAATAATTATTTTTTAGAAATGTATAATATATAATTTTTTGTATTAAATTTGTAATAAAAAAACACTATGAAACTCATAAATCAAATGAGTCTCATAGTGTTTTTTTATTACATTATAAGCTTTAAAATCTTAAATCTCTTTCACCTTGCTCTATTCTTTTAAGTTTATCTATGGTTTCCATACGTACCCTTTCATCTGGAATATCTAGTAAATTTTTCTGTATAGTTTCTTCTCCTACTACCCTAAGTTCTTCATCTGCATAGTCTATCAAATATTCTTTAAATGTCATCAGTGCATTTGGTAAACAGAAATTGTGAATCGTACCACTTTTCGCAAACTCCATAAATCTATCGCCAGTTCTTCCAGCTCTATAGCACGCAGTGCAATAGCTTGGAATATAACCGGATTTGCAAAGATTCTTAAGAATTTCAGATGGCGTACGATGATCAGCTACTTCAAATTGAGGTTTTTCATCAGAATGCTTAAGCGCATTCTTTTCTGAATAGCTTCCAACCCCAACACATGAACCAGCACTTATCTGTGATATTCCAACTGATATAACCTTATCTCTAAAGTTTGATTCTTCTCTAGTGGAAAGAATCATTCCAGTGTATGGAACCGCAAGTCTTAAAACTGCTACTATTTTTATAAACTGTTCGTCAGTAATTAAATATGGAAACTCTTTAATGTCTACTCCATCGGCAGCTCTTAATCTTGGCATAGATATAGTATGTGGACCAACCCCTGTTGCTTCCTCAAGATGTTCAGCATGCATAAGCATAGCCACAGTATCATATTGATGATCATATAAGCCATAAAGTACACCTATTCCTACGTCATCAATACCTGCAGCTCTTGCTCTATGCATAGCTGTAGTATGCCAATTATAATTATGCTTTGGTCCAGTAGGATGCAATTTTTCATAAGTTGGTTTATGGTATGTTTCTTGGAAAAGTGTATATGTTCCTATTTCTGCGTCTTTTAATCTTTTATAATCCTCTACAGTAGTAGCTGCAATATTAATATTAATACGTCTAATGCTTCCGTTTTTAAATTTCATTGAATAGATAGTTTTAATACAATCAATTATATAGTCTAAAGAACAATTTTTAGGATCTTCTCCTGCTTCCAGCACAATTCTTTTATGACCTAGGGCTTCGATATGTTCTATTTCTTCTTTTATCTCATCCATAGTTAACTTTCTTCTTGGAAAATCTTCATTCGAACACTTATATCCACAATATTTACATCCGTTAACACAATAGTCACTTACATAAAGTGGTGCAAATAGCACTATTCTGTTACCATAAATAGTTTCCTTTATCTTTCTTGCAGCACTAAACATTTCCTCTAGTATTTCTTTGTCCTCAATATTTAATAATACTGCTGCTTCCCTATGTGTAAGTCCTTTACAGCTTTTTGCCTTTTCAATAAGACTCATCACATACTCTCTGTCATTTGTCTTTTTCTTTCCCTCTTCTATAGACTCTCTTATCTCAGAGTCTATAATAAACTCCTCTGCTAAATACTCTCTCATTTTTATTCCTCCTATAACTTTTGAAAATATTATTCTTTTAAAGTGATGTATGAAACTCCTCTTCGTAAACTCAGAGGAGTACTCACTGAGTAAGCGACCATATCAAAATCGGCACGATGTGTAAGCTATCATCTCAAAATTATAAATTTTGGATGTCTGCTTAAACAAACATTTTGAGTAAAAATTGTAATTTTATTTCAAAAATAAGTGAAGTATATCTTCTCTTAGTTTTAAAAATTACTACAAAAAAACAAAAACTTTCCCTAAAATACTTTATCTGTCAGATCAGTTTAAATTCAAAAATTTAAACTATTGACTAGTTAAAATTTCTTCTTTTAAGAATAGATTTCTTTCTTAAATCGGAAATTCATTGTATTCTTAGGGAAAGTTAGATTATTCGCAAATTATAGATATATAAAATATATACCGACTACCTACTTATAAATCTACAATCCCTTCAGATCAGAGCGTTCCTCTCTGTTAGGTTAAAAGTATAGATAGTGCTATTTATGCGTCAAATATTCCAGAAGCTTTCCAAAATTATCTGAATTCATAAATAACTTGGTTAGTTATAATTTTATCACTATATTTGTTAATAATCAAATCTAATAATTTAAAATTTACTTTAATATTATTTATTCATATTGTTCTCCGTCTTTATTGTTCCATCCACTTTCGTTATAAGCTCTTTTTTCTATAGTTTGTTTTATCTGATTTTTTGAAAACCTAGTTCCTTCTCTAAATCCTTTTTGTTTATAGTTTCTTTTGTCACCTATCTTCATATATAGAACACCTCCATTATTTGTTAATGTAAGGTTATTACGTGTATTATTTATAATCTCCTGCAGTAATAATTATTATACTTGTACATATTACCTATACCTAAACTTTAAAAAGCCATATATGGTTACTTGACCGAAAGCTGTAAATCTATATAATAATTTCATTTTTTTCTTTTAATATAATATACCCTTAGAAGTAAAGTTATTATAAAAGTAATCCCTAATATAAAAGCCATGCCTGCCATCTTATGGTACGGAAAATAAATCCATATGAAGCAGAAAGGTACACATATGACAAAATCACAAAATAAAAACGCCATAACAACTAAATCATTATTTTTAAGATAGTAATAATAATAGAAAGCTATATCTCAAATGGCTAGTGAAATCATAAATAATAGATATGAAATACTTCTAAATCCATTTTTAATTAAATCTCCACTAAAATACTGGATGTTTTCACCGTTATGGAATATACTAATTACTTGAAATAAGCATCCTATAATAAAGACAATAATACCTGCCTTAGTAAGCATTTTTGTAAATATACTACGATTTCTCAATATATAGTTCATTTCCTTCACAACAGAATTCTCTTTTCCAAAACATTTCAATGCCTTATCTATACTCTCTTCTTCACTTAGTCCTTGCTTTTTTAATTCTTCTACTTCTTCATACAGATGATTTCTCATTTCTTCTTTCAATATTTTTGTATCTTCATCTGCATTATCAAAATTCTCATAAATTTTATAGATATATCGCTCAATTTTATTCATCTAATATAACCTCCATAAAATTATTTAATAATGATTTTAAAAGTGCCCATTCTTCTACCTTTCCTGAAAAATACTTCCTGCCTTCTTCAGTAATTCTGTAGTATCTTCTTCTTCCACCTCCGGTTCTTTCATCATCATTCCAGTATCCTTCTAAATAATTCTTTTTTTCTAGCCTTTTTAAGGATACATATAAAGTAGCTTCCTTTATTTCAAATTTTTCTTTTGATTTTTCCTTTATTTTTTTAGCAATTTCATATCCGTACATATCACCATCTTGCAAAACACATAATATAATTGTGTCAATATAACCTTTAAGTATTTCTTTATCAAATTCCAATGAGTAAACCTCCTTAATAAGTTCATTTTATTTTATAAACTACTTTATATTGTTAAGTACTATTATACTATATAATAATATAAACTACTATATTATGTGATGCAGTTTTGTAAAATTTCATAAGACATGTTTATAAATTATTTGACAAGAATTTTACATTTATTTCTTCAAATACTTTAATTCACTAACTTAAAATATTAACCAACCAAGTTGATATAATATACTTTTAGTGGTATATTTATTTTACAGGTGTATATACATCTGTAAAATAAATGTGTATTCTGGGGGAACTTGTATGGAGATTAATTTTAAAGATGAAATATTAAAATTAAAAAAAGAAAGAAAAGCTATAATTTTAGCCCATTATTATCAAAGATCCGATATTCAGGATATAGCAGATGCAGTTGGCGACTCTTACTATCTAAGTAAAATAGCCAAAGATTGCAAGGAAAAAGTAATAGTCTTCTGTGGTGTAAAATTTATGGCTGAAAGTGCCAAAATACTTTCTCCTGAAAAAACTGTATTACTTCCAGTAATAGATGCTGGGTGTCCTATGGCAGATATGGCCGATGCTGAGGGTGTTGAAGAATTAAAGAAAAAGCATCCAAATGCAAAGGTTGTATGCTATATAAATTCTTCTGCAGAAGTGAAGGCTATATCTGATGTATGCTGTACTTCTTCCAACGCTCTAAAAATAATAAGAAATTTAGAAGAAGAGGAAATAATATTCCTCCCTGATAAAAATCTAGGAGAATATATTCAAGAACAGGTTCCTGAAAAAAAGTTTATTATATGGAATGGTTTTTGTATAACTCACAAAAAAGTTAGACCTGAAGAATTAGCTAAAGCCAAAAACTTGCATCCTGATATACTAATTGCAGCCCATCCCGAATGCGAAAAACCTGTTAGAGATGCTGCAGATTTTATTGGAAGTACAGGAGAAATCATAAAATTTGTTAATAAAAGCTCTAATAAAAGATTTCTTATAGCTACTGAGGAAGGTGTTCTTCATCAAATGAAATTGAATGATCCTGATAAGGAATTTTACATTCCTGGTGGCGGAATGAGTTGTATAAACATGAAAAAAACCTATTTAAAAGATGTATATAATTGTCTTTTAAACATGGAATATAATATAGAATTAGATGAAAATATAAGACAAAAAGCCTACAATGCTTTATCAAACATGCACAAGCTTGGAGGTTAAAATATATGAACATAATTACTGATGTTTTAATTATTGGTACTGGTGTTGCTGGACTATATTCTGCTCTAAACCTAAGTGATAACTTGAATATAGTTATGATTTCTAAAGGAAGAAAAGATGAATGTAATACTGCTTTAGCCCAAGGCGGAATATCTGTAGCAAGAGGATATACAGACATAGATCTTTTTACAGAAGATACCTTAAAAGCTGGGAAATATGAAAATGATATTGATGCTGTTAAAGTTCTAGTAGAAGAATCCATAGATAATATAGATACTCTTTGCAAACTTGGAGTAGATTTTGAAAAAGATAAAGAAGTTTTATGTTTTACACGTGAAGGTGCCCATAGCATCAATAGAATTGTTTATTATAAGGATATAACTGGGAAAAGAGTTGAAGAAATTCTTTTAAATAAAGTAAAGTCAAAAAATAATATTACTATATATGAAAATTGTGAGCTAGTAGATATATTAAAAAATGGTAATATGTGCACTGGAGCAATTTGTATAAAAGATAATGAACAAATAAATATTCATGCTAAGGTTAGTATATTAGCAACAGGTGGCATAGGAGGAATTTTTAAAAATTCTACAAATCAAAGAATAATTACAGGTGATGGTATATCTATAGCTATACGAAATAATATAAAAGTTAAAAATCTAGACTATATACAATTTCACCCTACAGCATTCTTTGATGAGAGTCTAAATTGTAGAAAATTTCTAATTTCAGAATCAGTACGGGGTGAAGGAGGAAAACTTATAAATAACAGAGGCGAAAGATTTGTAGATGAATTACTTCCAAGAGACATAGTTACAAAGCATATATGTGAGGAAAAGATAAGAACTAATTCTAAAAATGTTTATCTTGATGTTAGTTTTATGAATAAAGATTTTTTATTAGAAAGATTTCCCAATATATATGAAGAATGTTTAAAAAATGGTGTAAATATATGCAAGGAACCAATTCCAGTTTCTCCTGCGCAACATTATTTTATGGGAGGAATAGATGTAAATTTATACGGACAAACCTCCATGAATAATTTATACGCCTTTGGTGAGGTTAGCTGTACAGGTGTTCATGGCGCAAATAGATTAGCTAGTAATTCTCTATTAGAAGGTTTAGTATTTTCAAAAAGAGGTGCGAAGAAGATAAATAAGGAAATAAAAAATATAAAATTTAAAATAACAAAGCCAGAAAAAATTCAATGCACCTTAGACTATTATAAAAATTTAAATAGAGATGTTTTAATTGATACATTATGTAAATTGAGAGGAGACATAAGAAATGAATTGGTTACTTGCTGATGATATTATAAAAAGTGCTCTTAATGAAGATATACAATATGGAGATATAACAACAGAATCTATAGTAGGCAGCGAACAAAACGCAGTCGTAGATTTAATTGCTAAAGAAGATGGTATAATAGCTGGCACTGAAGTCTTTAAGAGAGTTTTTTTCATTCTTGGAGATGCTGAAGTATTATTCTATGTACAGGATGGAGATGAAATAAAAAAAGGTGACAAATTTGGTGAAATTTTAGGGAATACTAAAATCTTACTTAGCGGAGAAAGAGTCGCTTTAAATTTTCTTCAAAGAATGAGTGGAATAGCTACTCTTACAAAAAAATTTGTACAAAAACTTGAAGGAACTAATGTTAGACTTTTAGATACAAGAAAAACTACTCCTAATATGAGAATCTTTGAAAAATATGCAGTAAAAATTGGCGGCGGAACTAATCACAGATTTGGATTAAATGATGGAGTTTTAATAAAAGATAATCATATAGATGCTGCTGGTGGAATTAAAAACGCTATTGATTTAGTAAGAAAAAATGCTCCTTTTGTTAGAAAAATAGAAGTGGAGGTTGAAACTTTAGCTCAACTCAAAGAAGCTTTAGAGTGTGGTGCTGATATAATTATGCTTGATAATATGGATATAGAAACATTAAAAACTTCAGTAGAAATTATAAATGGCAAAACTCAAACCGAAGCTTCAGGAAATGTTACATTAGACACAATAGATTCTATAGCTAAAACTGGAGTAAATTTTATATCTACTGGAGCACTTACTCATTCTTTTAAAGTATTAGACATAAGCATGAAAAACTTAAGATATCTATAATAACAATATACTCGTAATATTAAATAATATAATATTAAATTTTAATATTTTTTCTAATAAGATATTGTAATTTTAGAAAACTTTCTATAGTATTAAACCCTCTTGTAAAACTCAAAATAAGTATGTAATAGATAGTTTATGAGGAGGGCTTTCACAATGGGAAATGAACAAGACAGAGAAAAAAATTCCTTAATAGAAAAAAGAAGACTTGAAGAAAAAACTGAACATCGTTTAGATGAATTGATTACTACTGTGGAAAATTACACTAGAACTGAAAGACATCTTGAGCAATATTCAGAAATAGGTGATCCTAAAGCAAAAGCTCATGCAAGAGATATTCAAGCAGCTAGAAAAGCTGAAATTCAACATTTAAAAAATACAATAATATATGGAGATACTTATGACGATCATCCACTTGAAAATCTTAAAGAAAATATAGAAGACACAAAAGAATATGTAGACCATTTTGGTTCAAAAATGGATGATCAAACTCTTAAAAATATAAAAGAAAAACAAGAAAATAGAGAAGAGGCTTACGATCAATTAAGATTTGACTAAAACATTGATTAACTACCTTAGATAAAATTGTATTCTATCTAAGGTAGTTATTATTTTAAATATAGTATTAATATATAAATTATATTTCTCTAGCCGTTCTTTTTGTAGCAGCATTCAAAGCATTAAATAATACAAACGCAGCTATAGTATTTATTAAAGTAGCAGGCAGCACTACTGATATAAATAATACCTTAAAACTTGCAGGCAAACCTACTGTTATTAAAGCTGTAAATAGAAATGATGCTCCACTTACTATAGTGCCTATTACTGCAGTTAAAGTGATTTTCACTTGATTATTCGATATATTTCTTAAAGGTATCAATAAAAAGAATATTACATTCATAGTTATTAGTTTATCTACTATATTTGCTAACTGACCTCCAGGAAAAGTTGTTGTGGCAGCTGATAATAAACCTGCTACAATTCCAGCACTTAAGCAAGTTTTATAATCGTCATTCAAAATTAATATGATAAATAGCATCACAAGAGAAAAATCTGGCTTCATCCCTAATAATATAGGTGGAGCAATTTGGTGAATGACTGCACCTATTCCTAAAAACAGTGAATTTATAATAATTCTTTTTAAATTTATTCTTGAATTCATAAAAAATCTCTCCTTTGAATAATAATTTTCTATATATTTATATTTAATGAAAATTCATGAGCGCTCTTAAAACTTTCACTAAAACCTCAAATAGATAACCTATTTAAATTAAACTTATTTTTATACAAAATAAAAAACTCCATCCTAAAAATTAGGACGGAGTTATCCGCGGTACCACCTAAATTGTATTTAAAAATAATAATAATTAAACACCTCTCATCTTCAAGCACCAACATGCTCTAGCCATTATAACGTACGGCTAACGGTAACCACTACTCTTCAAGAATCTTGAATTTCAATTTACTCCTCTAAGGTCCATTCACTATTTGTTGTCATACTGAGATCCCACCACCCTCAGTTCTCTGTGATTAAACATAATAGCTACTCTTCCTCGTCAAAGGATTGCCATTTATTAATTTAATAATATTATAATACTATTAATCTATTATTGTCAATATAAACAAATATTTTTTATCGATTTGCATAATATGTTAACAAATTCCAAACCCGTCTTTGGTAAATACCCATTATTATCCTCTATTCTTAATATAAGTGGAAGCTCTATATGATAGCTAATCCATCTTTTATCAACTATTGTTGCTGACTTACTGGCTTTGTAGTGTATTTTATTAAAGTCTGCATTTATATTTATTTTTTCAAGATTTCGTAGATCCTCATTATTCTCATCTTCTTCTAATTGAGCACCAATAATTCTTCTTATTTCATCTTTTAACTTTATTGCATGAAACTCATCTTCTTTACTTCCTGAAGATATTTCAATATCATTACCGCAATGTTCTACTCCATGGCCATGAATTTCAACCAAATACTTTAGATTGCATTTCTCTAATGCCATATAATAATCACTATAATTATTATTTTTATTTTTATTTGAATCTATAAAATAATTACATGCACATAAAAAATTACAATTTAAATTTTCTGCTAAATTATGACCAACATACCCTGTGTTTTGATCTCCATATATATGATCCTCACAGGGCATCATAAAAGTCCCTACTGGAGTATGATGTGGCACACCTATTACTATATTCGATTGATGATTCATTTTTGAAATTAATATGCTTGTGTCATTTATTTTTAATATATCTGTTATACTTGGATACAAAAAAATCACCTCCGGATGCCAGCTTATAGATATATTTATTATGTTCCATCTGTAACAAAAGTTTTCTATTAAATCATTCCATTTGCTGCAAATAATTGAATTTTTCATAAATCAATGAATTGTTATTATGGAATAAAACATGTCGCACAAGGAGAAAATAAATTCTGAAAGGGGAGTTATAAATGGTTAAGAAAAAAGTTGAGGTATTTACAAAAGACAAGGAATATAAGTACAAAGATAAAAATCAAGAAACACGAAGAGCTTCTAAAGAAACACCTGGACTATCAGGAAAATTTTCAGCAAAGTAATATTTAAAATGAATTAAAAGATTTATTAAATAAAAATAAAATTATAAAGGTGAGATGGATTTATGAGTAAGAAAAAGGTATTTAAAAAAGATAGTTCAAATAGCATCCTAAATTCCGTAGCACAATCTATGAAAGATCATAATGAAAATAGTTTAAATTCAACAACTGGATATATGGACCACGGTAATGACTCTATTTATCAGGCAAAAGGAAGAGTTATGCGTAATAATGATAACGGTTCACACTTTTAAAAACATCCCTCTAGTTTTGTCTTATGCATATTGCCTCTGGACAAAACTAGAGGGACTTTAGTTCATACCTATACTATACTCTTATCTTTACTAAATAAAGTATCATAAAAATAATTAATAATATCACTTCTTTTTATTATCCCTATGAAAGTTCTATTATCATCTACCACCGGGACAAAGTTTTGATTTACTGAAAGCCTTAATAGGTCTTCAATGTTTGAATCAATAAAAACAGATTTATTACACCTACGTCTTGGTACTTCTCTAAGAAGCACATCATATGCATTATTAAAATTTAATCCAGGGGTATTTTTTAACTTCCAGAGTAAATCTCCTTCTGTTAAAGTCCCTACATATTTTCCCTTATCATCAATTATTGGAATAGCTGTATATCTTTCTTTTTCCATCAATTCTAATACTTGTCCCATCGTTGTACTTAAAGTTGCATAAACTACGTCACTCTTTGGTGTAAGAAAAAATGCTATATTCATACTCTTCACATTCCTTTATTAATTATATGTATATTTTACAATAATATTTTATGTATGTGTCAACAAACCCGAAAACCTTTACACATTTATAAATTTTAATCCTCCATTCTTTTAAGTACTACATATATATTTTGCCTCATATAAATCATTCTATACAACTGTAAAATTTAAGCTAAATGCCTTACAATTGAAGTTACCCTACTGTAAGGCATTTAATTAATAATTCTAGTCAGCTTTATTTGAGTATTCGGTTTTAACATATAGAAGTTTTCTTAACATGTCAGTTATACGTTCCTCCATATTTTCATCTATGTCCACTTTATTCTTATTAATGTGTTCCAATGCTATTTTCAAACCCTTTATCGTGTTTTCAATTTCTTCCAAACTTAAAAGCATCAATATGTCCTCTCTCATTTTTGTTGCCCCCTTCTCCCATAAACTTTTAGAAACATATCTAGAGTTTTCAGTTTGAGATTTAATACGCCTAGTTATTCTAAAAATATACTATATAGTGAAATAAAATAAAATTTTATTTTTATTTTATTTCAATTTACAAATTATTAAGAAAATTAACTTGTTGATATTTTATATGTACCACAGATTATAGAAAATGACAAGTGACTTTTATAATTTTATCACTTGTCATTTTTCATCTGTATATTTTTATGTTTTAAAATTCTAGATAGCCAATTTCGTTTCATAATATTTAATTTGATACTAATAGATAAAATTTAAAAGTTTGCTATAAAATCATAATATTCTTCTAGCATGTCTTCTGTGTATATTTTTCTACCCATTAGTCTATATATTATATCTGCTTTTTTATACCCTTCTTTATATAACCTATAATCTTTTAAAAGCCTCTTCAACATACCCTTATTTATTTGAAGAAGATATACTAACTCATCTATTTTATAATAGTCTCTATATAATAAATCATTTAACCTTTGCTGCAATTCGAGTTTGTATTCTAAATCAAGCTTTCTGCTTTTATGCGGTCCGTTCTTCCCCCTGTGGTGTTCAGAACAAAGATATTTAAAGTTAAGCGGAAAATCCACGCCTCCTTGGCTTCTATACACTATATGGTGTTTATCCGCTTGCTTACCACAGACTTCACATTTAAGCAAATTTTCCCCTCCCACTAATAGATTAAATTAATTCACATTTATATTATAATTATATCACAGCTTTATTATGATTACACTTGTCAAAAATTATGAAAATTGTTTGATTTATAATATTTCAAATTGTCATTGAATTAACTTACAACTATTGCTATGATATTCTATAACGAATATTATTGTATGTTTAACTAATGTTCTATGGGGGGTTTTATTCTTGAATTCATTGTTTAAAATTATTATTTCTATGGTTATATGGGGAAGTGTAGGTCTCTTCGTAAAAAACATCGACTTACCTTCAATGGAGACAGTTTTTTTACGTGCAATTATAGCTAGTACTGTACTTATATTATATGGTCTAGCACTTAAATTTGGTAAAGAAAATAATAAAAAAATAGAATTAGATGAAAAGCAAAGGAAAAATAGAAAGAAAAACATTTGTTTTCTTATTGCTTCAGGCATA
The DNA here is from genome assembly GCF_055391695.1 of Clostridium nitrophenolicum. Lineage (NCBI taxonomy): Bacteria > Bacillati > Bacillota > Clostridia > Eubacteriales > Clostridiaceae > Clostridium > Clostridium nitrophenolicum. The sequence goes on along the minus strand of NZ_AP042469.1, from coordinate 753,929 downwards.
GCTATGGGATTAAATTGGATATTTCTTTTTCAATCCTATAAGTATACTACCGTCTCTAATGCTACTTTAAGCTATTATTGTGCTCCTGTATTTGTAATACTACTATCTCCTTTTGTGCTAAAAGAAAAGTTCACTAAGTCAAAGTTATTCGCTGTTATAGGAGCTATGGCTGGTCTTTTTTTAATAATGAGTAATCAATCAACAACTTCAAATATTGCATTTAACCATACTAAAGGTGTTATATTTGGACTTATTGCAGCTATATTCTATGCTTCAGTGGTTTTACTGAATAAATATATTAAAGGCCTATCCGGATATGAAATGACAGTTATTCAAATTTCCACTGCAGCATTACTTCTTCTGCCTATTATACTCTATAGAAATAACCTTCATATATCTAGCATGAAAACAGCAATTTTTATATTGATTGTGGGAATAGTTCATACAGGAATACCTTATGTTGTGTATTTCTCTTCAATAAAAGATGTAAAAGCTCAGACAGTAGCCGTGGTAAGCTATATAGACCCAATTTCTGCTGTTATTTTTAGTACTATATTTTTGAACGAAAGCTTAACCTTACTTCAAATAATAGGAGGAACATTTATTTTGCTTTCAACCTTTTTTGGTAATAAAGAAAAGGAAAATGTTGAAGTTGTACCTGAAATAGATAAAGTCTAAGAACTATTATTTTTACATATACATCGAATAAAACTTTATACAATTACAATAAATGACAGGTTTGTACAAACCTGTCATTTATTATTAATCCATATTAGATTTTATCTTTACTAACTTTTCTTTCAATGCATTAATACCTTGATCTCCACCCTTTAAGCTGTTAAGTTCTTCAAGACTGCTTGACCCAACGCTTTCTAAGTTTCTAACAGCTTCTTCAATTTTGCTTTCGTCACCAGAGTTAACAGCATCTCTAAAGGAGCTAAAGGCATTCACATAAGAGTTTAATAAAGCACTAGCTTTATCTGCAGACTGTATATCAAGGTTTATATTGTTTATATAAGATTGTTTAAGAGCTTCAATTCCATTTGTAGTTTGAAGACTAGAAGCTTTATCTCTTAAACTAACTAAATTTTGCTTGTACGTGTCCATAGCAGAGCTACAGCCTTTATATAGTTCAATAAACTTATCTAATGTGCTCATCATTGTATCAGGATTTTCAAAACCTGCTAACATATCTTCTGATGTAACCTTATTCATAACATCTTGAAAATAATTTTCAGCCTTTGTACTCTCAGTCTTATAACCGTCACAGTATTCTGTTAGTTTATTTATATAATCTCTTTCTTCTTGAGTTATATATGCTGAACCCTTTAATAAATACTCAACTGGAAAGTCTACTGAACCATATCCTCCAAGTAGAACTATATTTTTAAAATTGCCTCCATATATAAAGTCCTTTTGTTTAGTTATATCTTGTCCATCAACAAGTACTATTGGAGCATTAAGCTTTGATGCTAATGCACTACCTGATAATGCATCTGGGAAATTCTCTCCATTTGCAATTACAGCTGTATCAGTGTCTAAGTTAAAGTGTTTGCATACACTTAATGAAGTCTCATATCTATCTTGTCCTGCTAATTTTATTATCTTATCATTTGGTAATGATGGAAGCATACCTTTTATTTGATTTACAACATTATCTCCAACTGAAGCATAGCCACCTATTATATATACTTGGCTAGGCTCAATATTTTTAATCATATCTTTAGCTTCGTCAGATAAGCTTGATGTTGAAGTCATTATTATAGGATATCCTTTTTGTGCTGCAATACTTGACACACTTAATGCATCAGCAAATCCATAAGCATTTGCTATAACTACAGGAGTTCCCTTTTCAACATTCATTGAGTTTACAATATACTTATTAGTATCAAATCTGTCTTTTCCACCTAATCTAACAAAGTTATTATAGCCCTGATTCTTCATATAGTCTACAAATTCATTGCTAATAGATGCTGTTCCACCTAATAAATATATAGTTCCATTCTTGTCCAAATGGTCTTTTATGTACTGTATACTATCTGCGCTGTCATTCACAGTTCCACCAGATAACACTATTGGCGCATTTAGTTTTTTAGAAAGTACACTTCCAGCTAAAGCATCTGGAAAATCCTTTCCACTTGCAATTATAACATTTTGAACTGTTCCACTGTTGAAGTTGTTTGAAATACTAATAGATGTTTTATATCTATCAGCTCCATACAATCTACTAACATTGAATCCATCTTTTGCAAATGCCACATTTGAAATTCCTAATGTAATAGCAGCAGCTGCAACTAGACTAACTATTTTTTTCATTCGTGTATCCCCCTTGTAAACTTATTAATAGAATTGTACCATAAAAAGTTAAAATATACATCATGAAAATGCAGGAAGGTGTTAAAATTTAATACTTTCCTGCATTAAAATCATAATATTAAAAAATATTTAACCTATTTTACTGATGCTCTTACTACACTTTGTATTTCTAACTGAACTTGATTTTTAACGGTATCAACTACTGGTCCTTTGTTTTTTATGAAATCTGTTAATGCTTTGACTTGCTGATCGTTTGCATCAGTATCCAGATATACCTTACATTTTATATCATTAAAACCGGGCTTAACATTTTGTACTGACATACCGTCTGAATCTAAGTTCCCTTCGAGCTCAACATAAACATCCTTTAAATTGATATTATTACTTTTAGCATAATTCATCGAAACAAGTGCTTCACAGCCACCTAATGCGCAAAGAACTGCTTCCATAGGATTCATATTAGCGTTTGTGCCTTGTGTTGTTGAAGTTGGTTCTAGTATAATACTAAATCCATTACATTCACATCTTACAGCATTACCTTGTTCAAATTTTCTAGTTGTTGCTTTTACAGTTGTCATTGACATACTATTAATCACTTCCTTAATATTTCATATTATAAGTATTTTGTGTTTTAAAGCTATAGTCTATTCCTTTTGAAAGAATAAGGAGTAAAAATAAAAATAGCATCTTAATTAAAGATGCTACTAAAAGCCAGGCCACCTTATCTATTCTTCTTTATTTGTTTAACAAGGAGAACAACCAAAAATATAAATAGTAGTACAAAAATCGGTGTTGAGCCATAATATATTATTTTATCAAATTCCATAATTCTTCATCCTCTCAAATAATTATGTTTAATTTTATTATCATAAGTGTATTCTATAAATATAAAATATTCTATGTTTCACTGTAAAACCCTTTATTTCCTTCGATAATAAGAGTATTATTTTTATTATATCCTAATGAAGCACATTTTTTAGCTGTAAGTTATAAACATTCTTATAATGGGAGGTGTAATGCAACATGAGATCAGCTTTATACTGGATAATTGCCTTTAACGCCATTATATCTATATTTGTAATAGTGCTAGAAAGGAAAAATCCCGAGAAAACCATAGCCTGGCTGCTAGTTTTTATATTATTTCCACCAATAGGATTATTTTTATATATTTTTTTAGGACGTAACTGGAAGAAACATAAGCTTCATGACGAAACAAGAATAAATATTGAAAGATTAATATATGAAGCGATGAAAGGTATAAAAGACCATACCTATGCTCCTTTAATAGAATTATTATCCAAAAATAGTGAGTCTCCTCTTTTTAACAGTAATAGCATTAAAATTTATAAGGATGGTATTGAAAAGTTTGCAGCATTAAAAGAGGAATTACTAAAAGCTAGAAGTCATATCCATATGGAATACTATATAGTAAAGAGTGATGAAATTGGCAATGAAATAAAGGATATACTTGTAAAAAAATCCTTAGAAGGAGTTAAAATTAGATTAATATTGGATAGAGTAGGATGTATAAGACTAGGTAAAAATTATATTAAGGAATTAAAGGCTGTAGGAGTAGACATAGTACAATACTCTTACTTTTTAGCTCCAATTCTTAGAAAAATTAATACTCAAATTAATTATCGCAATCATAGAAAAATAGTTGTAATTGATGGCAAGGTTGGCTTTATAGGCGGAATAAATATAGGTGATGAATATGTAGGTCGCAGTAAATTCGGTTACTGGCGAGACACGCATATTATGGTTAAAGGAGACTTTGTATATGGTCTTCAGGCAGTATTTTTAGACGACTTTGCTACGATAAAAGAAGCTAACGAAGAATTTTTTTACTACGGAGATGACTTTGATGAATTTTTTCCTGAAACAGAAGGTGGAGAAGGTAAGTTAATGCAGCTTGTAAAAAGTGGTCCTGACTCAGAGTTTCCTGCTATAGAGCAGGCTGTTATAAAAATGATAAATATGGCAAAAGATCACATTTATATAACAACTCCCTATTTTATTCCTAGTGAAAGTATAATTAATTCATTAAAAATTGCTGTACTAAGCGGAGTTGATGTTCATATACTTTTTCCAGCAAGGTATGATCATATTTTAGTTTATTTTGCCTCGAGAACTTATCTTGAAGATTTAATTAAAACTGGAGTATCGGTTCACTTCTATAACCCCAAGGGTTTTATACACGCAAAAACAACCTCTGTCGACGGCAAAATATGCACTATCGGCACCGCAAATATGGATATTAGAAGCTATGTACTAAACTATGAAATAAATGCTGTAATTTATGATGAAGAGATTACTGAACAACTTGAAAATCTATTTTTTCAAGATTTAAAAGTAAGTAAGCGGGTGACTGAAAGCTATTTTAATAATCTTTCCCCATTGGTCAAGGCATTTGAAGCCTTTTGCAGAGTATTTTCATCACTATTATAATGGAGTAAAAACTTTGAATATCACGAGTTAGGTCGGTATTCAAAGTTTTTTATTTTTAACTTATATAATCATCGAAATTATTAAGCAGATTCCTTGTATTCATTACTAAACAAAGTTCTTATATTCAATATATTTTTACTCTTAACGCCAGTTATATATTGTGAGTATGGAATATAACTAACTATACTGAATAAAACTGGTGTTATTATTACCGTTGTAATCCACGCTAAAACTCCTAAAACTAAGTAATCTTTGATATATAAGTTGATTCTGATTTCATTAACAACATAATTTATGACTATAATATGTGCCATATAAGATACAAAGGAGTATTTACCTATAAAGTTCATTACATTATAAATTCTATTTTTATCTGATAAAAAGACACACATTATATAAAAGACCAATATCGAAAATACTGGGTATAATAAAGATAGTACCCTAACAAATCTTACAATGTTTACTTCATTTAAATAGGCATATATAAACAGTAAAAAATAGCCTACTAGTACTATACCTTTATACTCTAAAACTTTCTTTTTAAAATAACTATAATTTAAAGCAAAATAAATTCCTAAGACAAAATATAAAAACCAAAATAATATAGATATGTTTACAATTCTATGCTGTATTTCAGATGGATTCCTGAATATAAGAAAACTAATATTGTCGGATATAATATTTTGATACTTTGATATTAAATAATATAGAATAACTAATCCTATAAAAACCGATTTTCTAACTTTAGTGCCCATTAAATGAACTTTTTTTGCTATAAAAAGTATTATTGGGAAAAATAAATATAATCTGACAATCATCCCCATATACCACAAGTGATATCCACCATTACCTGCTATAACTTGTACTATAAAATCTTTAAATCGATCTGTATTACCAAGTTTAATCATATTAATTGCTGACCATATTATATAAGGTATAAAAATATATTTAACTCTCTTAATATAGTACTTTTTCCAATCAAATTTATCTGAGTAAACATAAAAAAGAGATAGTCCACTTATAAAAAGAAAGATTGGAACTGCTGTTTTAGCCATAACATATAAAAACTTTAATATTGTGTAATCAAAAAAATTAATGCCTTCAACATTAGAAAAACCACCCACTGTGTGTTGTGCCACAACGAAAATAAATGCGGTAGCTCTCAAAATGTCAATTTCTTTTAGTCTCGTTTTATTCATAAATGCCGCTCCTTTATGTAAGTCTAAATATATTGTAGTTGTTTTTGATAATATAAAAGTACTAGACCGAAAGTTAACTTTCTGGTTAGTTTCTCTTAAATATTTGATTCCTTAATTTTTAATATTAATTTATCATATAACTTCTGCATATGAGGTTCATTGCTATATTCATTTACTTTTTCTATTGGAATCCATTTAATATCACTATTTTCATCGGATTTAACAATAAGTAATTCATCTTCATCAACCTCAACTAGATAAGCAACGGACAAATGTAAATGTGCTGATACATATTTTCCATTTTTCACATGACCCAGTACAGGCAGTATATCCAATGAGAATACATCTGAAATAATAGGTCGAACATTTTTTACTCCAGTTTCCTCTCTCGCCTCCTTAATGGCAACAGCTAATAAATTTTCTTCTCCATCTGCATGCCCGCCTGTCCATGACCATGAATTATATATATTATGGTGTATCATCAATGTTTTATCTTTTGCTTTGTTTAGTATAAATGTAGAACTTGTTATATGCATAATCTCATTATTTCTAGTTAATACATCATCAAATGTATTTATGCAATGCAAAATTATTTCTTTATCTTTTTTCTCTTGTTCATTATAGGGTTTATATGTTTTTATTAAATCAATCCATCTCATAATTTTTCTCTCTTTCATAATAATATGAACTCTTTTTGAAAGCTGCTTGTCTATACTAAGGCCCTATGTTATTATACACCATTTTTTACATTTAAATAATATTTAAGTTAACTATTAACACATTATTTATGTATTAACTATCAAATAATTTTAGTGTCATACATAGATTTTTTAAAATCGCATATACAGGTACCACAGCAAAGGCTGTAAAAGGTCCTCCTACAGTTATTGCTACTATTACTAGAAAGATATCAGTTAGAGGATGTATATTCATATTTTTAGCCATTATTGTTGGTACTACAACCCTTCCTTTCAAGGTCTGTACAATAATGAATACCAATGCAAGCTTCAGAACCAGCCTCCATCCTATACTGAGAGCAATAACTACAGGAATTATCATTGAAATAAAAAAGCCTACAAAAGGTATAAAGGCAAGAATGAAAGTTATCGTAGAGAGTAGTAGCGCACTTGGCATTCCAATAATCTTATATCCTAAAAATATCATCAAACTTAGAGCAAGTGCCACTTTTGCCTGACCACTGACATAATGACTAAGTATAGAATCGCTTTCAGATAGTATTTCATCTGAGAGCTTTTTATATTTTTTAGGTACAAGAGAAACTATTTTATTTTTAAACTTATCTCCATCTTTCAACATATAAAATAGTATAACTAATATAAGAAATACCATCGAGAAGGTGTTCATAAAATAACCTAAAAGAGTTTTAAAACTTTTACCTATTTTAATAATATATATTTTAACTACACCTGCTAATAGAGTATATATCTCATTAATATTAATAAATTGATTAATCCAATTTACAAAACCATCAATTTGATTTCTATCGTTAATAATAGTCATAAGCTGCTTAATTATCTGATCAAATTGATAGTAAGCATATTTACTAAAATATGATAAAATCCCACATAATGTAAATAAAAATATACTAAGAGTAATTAAACTTGATTTTCCTCTACTAATACCTTTCTTAATAAAGTTATTATTAAGAGGTCTGATTATATAAAATAAAAGAGAGGAAACAAATAATGGAATCAAACAAGCTTTAGTTAATGCTGCTGCAAGTCTATGAATAAAATTAATCTTTCCTAAAAGTATAATCGAAAGTAATATTAGATTTATAGTTATAAGAGTAGTAATCAATCTATTCTTAATAATATTTATCCCCTCCAACATTAAACTGGAATCATTTAAGTAATATTATTGTGGTTATGTTTAAATGTATTTATTCTATATTTCATATAATCTATGACATTTTGTTATAAAATCTGATTGTAAGAACTTATTTATGTTAAACAAACATTTTAATTATAATATAATAAATATAGTCGTATTTTTTTAAAATATTTATAATAAAAACTATTATTTTTAATTAACTTGATAATTTTCAAAAATTACTTTATAATCCTACTATGGGGCAATTTATAAATAACATCATTAAAAGTAAAAGGGGGCTACAAAAGTGAATTTTGAAAATCTGAAAAATACAGATGAAAAAATATTTACAGTTATTGAACAAGAAAAGTCAAGACAAGAGGAAGGAATAGAGCTTATTGCTTCAGAAAACTTTGCAAGTAAATCCGTTATGGAAGCTATGGGTTCTTTTTTAACAAACAAGTATGCAGAGGGCTTGCCTGGAAAAAGATATTATGGGGGATGCAGTGTCGTAGATGTAGTAGAAGATTTAGCTAGAGATAGAATGAAGAAGCTATTTAATGCTGAGTATGTAAATGTGCAGCCTCACTCAGGATCTCAGGCAAACATGGCTGTATATATGGCTGTTCTTCAACCAGGCGATACAGTGCTTGGTATGAATCTAACTCACGGTGGACACTTAACTCATGGAAGTAGTGCCAGCTTTTCAGGAAAGCTTTATAATTTTGTTTCTTACGGAGTAAACAGAGAGACAGAAAGAATAGATTATGATGAGTTAAGGGGGCTTGCATTAAAATATAAACCTAAAATGATAGTTTCTGGCGCCAGCGCCTATCCTAGAGAGATAGACTTTAAAAAAATAAAAGAAATTTGCGATGAGGTCAGTGCCTACATGATGGTAGACATGGCTCACATAGCTGGAATTATTGCTGCTGGAAAACATATGTCACCTGTACCATATGCTGATTTTGTAACAACTACAACTCATAAAACCTTGAGAGGGCCAAGAGGTGGAGCTATTATATGTAAGGGAAAATATGCAAAAGACATAGACAAGTCTGTTTTTCCTGGAGTTCAAAGTGGTCCTCTAATGCATATTATTGCTGCGAAGGCAGTATGTTTTGGTGAAGCATTGACAGATGAATATACTGAGTATATAGATCAAGTAGTGAAAAATTGTAGTGTCCTAGCAGAGGAGCTTTTGAAATATGGATTTAGATTAGTATCTGGTGGTACAGATAATCATTTGGTTTTAGTAGACTTAACAAATAAGAATATCACAGGAAAAGATGCAGAAAAACTCTTAGATAGCATAGGTATTACTGTAAATAAGAACACTGTACCATTCGAAAAATTAAGTCCTTTTGTTACAAGTGGTATAAGACTAGGTACTCCATCAGTAACTACAAGAGGCTTTAAAGAAGAAGAAATGAAGAAAATAGCATACTTTATAAACTATGCTATAGAAAATAGAGATACTGATTTATCAAAAATAAAAACAGAGGTAATAGAATTATGTAATAAGTATCCTGTTTATAAATAAATATTAAACCAAACATCAGCATCCACTGCTGATGTTTTTTGTTTTTTAGAAAAATTAAAAAACCAGACGGAACCTTTTCCGTCTGATCATTATTAAATTTATTGTTTATACTATCTTTTCTTTGCTTCCTTCCTTGATTAAACCCTTTCTATAGGCAATAAGAAGCTTTTCCATTTCTGCTATCTGCTCTGTTAACTCTTTACCTACATCTGTATCTGCTACTCTCTTTCTACTTACTACATGCTCTAATATCATTGTTGATGAAAGTATATCCTTATCTTCTTTTACAGCATTTTTAATAGCTGCAAAAGGTTCATGGGAAGTAAGCAATAGACCATATGAATTATAGATTAAAGTATATCCTGCAATTCCCGTCTCTGGCTGATACGCTTTGCAGAAACCTCCATCAATTACAAGTAGCCTTCCGTTTGCTTTTATTGGGCTTTCTCCTTCTTTTGTTTTTACAGGAATATGACCATTAATAATGTGTGAAGTCTTAGGATCAAGATTAAATTCAGCTAATATATTTTTACATACTTGCTCATTATCTCTATAACTGTAGTAGTAATCCTTTTGCTCACGATGTGTACATTTATCATTAACAAAATATCTTTCGAAGGTAGTCATTCTAGCCTTACCGAATACCGGAGAATCTGGACCACACCACAAATACCACATCATATCCATTCCATATTTTTTCCCTTGTATATCTTCTTTAAAGAAATATGAATCTCTAGCCACACGATCTATTCTATCTAGCAAGTCTTTACCACTGTATTTTATATTTCCTATTTTAACTTCTTTAAAGCTTCCATCCTCATTTAATGGAATACATCCATGGAATAAAACATTAGAATTATATATTAAATACATACTTCCTTTACTATACAGAAACTTAATATGTCTTTGAAGCTTTTCACTGTTAATAAATGATCTTGTTAGTTTTCCCAACAAATCTACTTCCCTATCACTAAGTTTATAAGGATCATTCCATTCAATTGTTGGGAAGCTTGTATCATTTAGTTTATAAGTTTTATCATATAAATTAATTTCTCCTTTTTCTATATCTATATGATCTAAAACAAGTCTATCATCCATTTGAAATTCTGGGTGTCTTTTTATAATATGACCTTCAACTTTAAACTGAAGAATGGATATAGCTTTATGCATTTTGGCAAGTAGATCCATCTCTCCTGCACTGATATTCTTATCTAATGTTTTAGGAACAAAACCTTTACATTCATCTTCACCATAAAATTCCATAGCAAAAGTAGCTAATGGCAATAAGTTAATTCCATAACCATCTTCTATAGTTCTCAAATTTGCATATCGCAATGATATTCTAAGCACATTGCATATACAAGCTTCACATCCCGCAGCTGCTCCCATCCATAAAAGATCATGATTGCCCCACTGAATATCTACAGAATGGTGTTTCATTAAAGCATCCATAATTATATCCGCCCCAGGACCTCTGTCGTAAATGTCACCAATAATATGAAGCCTATCAACAACAAGTCTTTGGATTACACTGGCTATAGCTATAATAAAGTCTCCTGAGCGATCTATATCTATTATAGTTTTTATAATTCCATTATAATATGCTTGTTTATCAACTCTATCATCCTGCTCATGAAGTAATTCCTCTATTATATACTCAAAATTCTCAGGAAGAGCTTTTCTAACCTTAGAACGTGTATATTTTGAGCATACATTCTTACACAACTCTATAAGTTGATAAAGGGTTATCTTATACCAATCCTCTAAATTATTCTCCGTTTGTCTAATTAGGTCCAATTTCTGCTCTGGGTAATAAATCAACGTAGCAAGGCCTGCCTTCTGCTCTTCCCTTAAAGAATTTCCAAAAACGTCATCTATTTTTCTTTTAATCACTCCTGAGGCATTTTTCAGCATATGTGTGAAGGATTCATTTTCTCCATGCACGTCGCTTATAAAATGTTCCGTTCCCTTAGGCAAATTTAAAATAGCTTGTAAATTTATTATTTCTGTACTTGCGCTTGATATTGTAGGATATTGCTTGGCCAATAATTGAATATATCTTATATCTTTTTCTATTATATCTAAGTTGTTTTCATCATAGAAAATCATCTTAATCTTTCTCCTTTAAAATATTGATGTATTTAATATTAATGATATACTATATTGATTTTTTTAGGCGAATGATATGTATTATAATATTTATTATATAATTAGTATAACATATTTGTGCATAATAAAACAATTTCCATTTTGAATTATAAAACTCAATCTTTAAGCTTGGTTCTCAATTTTATTAAGTATTTATCCATTTTTTGTATAATATAACATAGAATAATCTTTCATTTTTGCACAGAATAATTATATATTAATAAAACACATTTACCGAAAGATTCTAATAGCAATTTATGCTATTATTATAATTTTCTAAATATTGTCAAACAATTATTGATTTTCTATTTTGCTATGTTATAATTAATATAGGGTTAAGTTATTGTTGCTTTCACTAACTTTAATCCATTTATTTTAGGACTCTCCCCCTAAAATATATTATATTTTTTTCTCAGTGTTATTAAAATTCTAATGCGACTTTTTAAGCACTTGAATTTTCTTTTTTTAAAGGTTGCATTGGAATTATTTTTGTCTATAATTTAAACATAAAAAGAGTATTTTCTTTAGAAAACACTCCCGTAAAATTATGCTAAATATTATCTCAATTCTTCTTTTAATATTTTTTCTAGTTTTTCAATGTCTTCCATATCCATAGAGTCTACATCTGCTAGCTTATACTCTATTCCTAATTTAGTATACTTATCTACTCCTAATGTATGATACGGAAGAAGCTCTATTTTTTCTACGTTGTTTATGTTTTTTATTATCTTTGCCAGCTTTTTTATATGTTCTTCAGAATCTGTTAAACCTGGTACAACCACATGTCTTATCCATAGCTTAGTATTAGCTTTCTGCACTGCAGCCAAAAACTCATCAAATCCATTTTTGCTCTGTCCTACAAGATTCTTATAGCCATCATCATCTACATGCTTAATATCAAGAAGAACTAAATCTGTATATTTTAGTATTTCATCATAATATTTGGGGATTCCGTATCCTGCTGTATCAATAACTGTATGAATTCCAGCTTCTTTACATAATTTTAATGTTTCTATAAGAAACTCTGGCTGCATAAGTGGTTCTCCACCTGAAAAAGTAACACCACCATCATTTTTAAAGTAGGGTTTAAATCTAATTAACTTTTTAAGCACTTCCTGAGGTGTCATCTCGTTTCCTTGTCCAAAAGCCCATGTATCAGGATTATGACAATATGCGCATCTCAATGCACACCCCTGCATAAATACTATGCATCTGATTCCTGGTCCATCAACTAACCCCATACTTTCAAAGGAATGAATTCTTCCTATTGTCATATTTATCTCCACCTTTTTTATTTATAAGTATTATTTGCAAATATACCCGTTGTTATTAAAACAACGGGCCATTTTAATTATATATTCAATTATAGGGATTGGATAACATTAGGACTATCTTTAACATTTACTTACCTTATTATACTACACTAATAGGGGGAAGGTAAGGAGCCTTTATTAAGCTCCCTTCCTTTTATAACAACTCTATCTATAATAATAGTGTTATTTACTACATTTTTTCGTGGAATGTTCTGCTTATAACTTCTTTTTGTTGTTCTTTAGTCAATCTGTTGAAGTGAACAGCATATCCTGAAACTCTTATTGTTAGAGTTGGGTACTTCTCTGGATTTTCCATAGCATCTACTAAAGTTTCTCTTCTAAGTACATTTACATTTAAGTGGAATGCACTTTGTGCAAAGTATCCATCCATTAAGTTTACAAGGTTATTTATTCTGCTTTCTTCATCTTTTCCAAGTGCATCTGGTATTATTGAGAATGTATTTGATACACCGTCTTGGCAGTATTCTCTGTATGGTATTTTAGCTACTGAGTTTAGTGATGCTAAAGCTCCATTCTCATCTCTTCCGTGCATTGGGTTTGCTCCTGGTGCAAAAGCTTCTCCAGCTTTTCTTCCGTCAGGAGTTGATCCTGTCTTCTTACCATAAACAACGTTTGATGTTATAGTTAACACTGATAGTGAGTGATCTGCATTTCTATATGTCTTATGCTTCTTAAGCTCAGTTGAGAATTTCTTTGTTAATTCTACTGCTATATCATCTACTCTATCATCATCATTTCCGTATTTAGGGAAGTTACCTTCTATTTCAAAGTCAACTGTTATTCCTTCTTCATTTCTTATTGGTCTAACTTTAGCAAATTTTATTGCACTTAAGGAGTCAGCTGCAACTGATAATCCTGCTACACCAAATGCCATGAATCTCTTAACCTTTGTATCGTGAAGAGCCATTTGTCCTGCTTCATAAGCATATTTATCGTGCATGTAGTGTATTGTGTTCATTGTATCAACATATAGCTCAGCTACATATTTTAATACTTTGTCATAGTTAGCCATTACTTTATCGAAATCAAGAACTTCATCAGTTATTCTTTCTATTCCAGGTACTACTTCTATTAAGCTGCCATCCTTAGCTTTTTTCTTTTCATCTACTCCACCGTTTATAGCGTAAAGTAATGCTTTTGCTAAGTTTGTTCTTGCTCCGAAGAACTGCATTCTCTTACCTACTTCCATAGCAGATACGCAACAAGCTATAGCGTAGTCATCTCCATATATTGGTCTCATTATATCATCATTTTCATATTGGATTGAGTCTGTCTTTATTGACATTTCAGCACAATATTTCTTGAAGCCTTTAGGAAGTTTGTCTGACCAAAGTACTGTCATGTTTGGCTCTGGTGCTGGTCCTAAGTTTGTTAGTGTGTGTAAGAATCTGAAAGCTGTTTTAGTAACTAATGACTTTCCGTTAACTCCAACTCCACCGATTGATTCAGTTATCCAGTTAGGGTCTCCTGCAAATAAGTCATTGTATTCAGGAGTTCTTAAGTGTCTTACCATTCTTAGTTTTATAACAAATTGGTCTATTATTTCTTGAGCTTCAGCTTCTGTTATAGCTCCACTTTGAAGATCTCTTTCTATGAATATATCTAAGAAAGTAGTGTTTCTTCCTAGTGACATTGCTGCTCCGTTATTTTCTTTTACTGCAGCTAAGTATCCAAAGTATACGAATTGAACTGCCTCTACAGCATTTGAAGCTGGTGCTGATATATCTATTCCATATGATAAAGCCATTGCTTTTAATTCTTGCATAGCACGAAGTTGCATTGAAACTTCTTCTCTAAGTCTTATAGTTTCATCACAAGATCCTTTTAATTCTTTTAAATCTTTCTTCTTTTGTGCTATTAGGAAGTCCATTCCATATAGTGCTATTCTTCTGTAGTCACCTATTATTCTTCCTCTTCCGTAAGCATCAGGTAGTCCTGTAAGTAAACCTACTGTTCTTGCTTTTCTTGTTTCTTCTGTATAAGCATCGAAAACTCCTTCGTTGTGAGTTTTTCTGTATTTCTTAAAGTTCTTGTTTAATTCTTCATCCATTTTGAAGCCGTATTCTTCAAGGGATTGCTCAACCATTCTCATTCCACCAAATGGGTTCATTATTCTTTTTAGTGGAGCATCTGTTTGATATCCTACTATAACTTCATTTTCTTTATCTAAGTATCCTGGTTTGAAGTTGTTTATACCAGAGAATTCATTAGCTTCAACGTCCATAACGCCTTTTTTAATTTCTTCTATAATAAGAGCTTCTGCCTTGTCCCATAAATTTTTAGTTTTAGCTGTGGTCGCTGCTAAGAAGCTTTTATCTCCATCATACATTGTATAGTTCTTTTGTATGAAGTCTCTTACGTCTATTGTTTCTGTCCATTTTCCTAATTGGAATCCTTGCCATTGTTTCATCATTTTACATCTCTCCTTGATTTAAATCTATAATTTTAACTATATAACGGAATCAAACTATAATAGTTTGAAAATTTAAAATCTGTTGTTTTACTTATGAGTCTATTATACAATTTATTTTTAACTGTATCAATACCTTTTTTCCTTTGATTTTAGGCGAATTTTAAAAATAGATTGATACAGGTATTTTTACTGTACTAATTCTTTTCATTTCTATGCCAATCTACAAAATCTCCTAAAATTTTTAACTATATCTATTTAATATGTTCTTAATACCTAAATATATAAAGGTTCATAAATTTAATTAATATTAGCCTCATTCAAAAATAATTGTTCAATTTACTTATTACTTTGATATATCTTATTCATCTTCATAATTTATCCACATTTTTTAGTTATAATATTAAATACACATTAATTTTAATAAGTTAGGAGTGACTTTAATCTTGGAAAACATATCTGCTATATTAGCTTTTTCTGCTGGACTACTTTCATTTCTTTCTCCCTGTGTTCTACCTCTCGTACCAGCATATATAGGTTATTTAACAGGTACTTCTATATCCGAGCTAAACAAGGAATCAAAATTAAATGCATTATATAAATCCTTAGGTTTTGTAATAGGTTTTTCTATCATATTTATTATTATGGGGGCTTCTGCTACCACCTTGGGAAAGATTTTGATTAACTATCAATGGCTTTTAAGAAAAGTTGGAGGAGTCTTAATAATATTATTTGGATTACACACTTTAGGATTGATTAAGATAAAGAGATTTTACTATGAAAAAAAATTTTTATCTACCATCAATGCTCCAAGCAATTTTAGCTCAATATTCATGGGGATGGCCTTTGCTGCTGGCTGGACCCCCTGTATAGGTCCTATACTTTCATCAATATTAATTTATGCTGCTAGTACTGCAACTATAAGCAAAGGGATTTTTCTTCTTATTGTTTACTCTTTAGGATTAGCAATTCCCTTTGTTTTGACTGCACTACTTATTGAAAACTTTCTAAAGTATAGGGTAAAATTATTAAAGTACATACCTATATTATCTGCTGTTAGTGGAATATTAATGGTATTGATGGGTATTCTGATTTTTACTAACACCATTAATATACTAAGTCGTTACTTATATTTTTTTAATTTTTAAATGAATGGAGAGAAAAAAATGAAAAAGGGTATATTAGCACTATTGATTGTTTTAATCTTAGGTGTAGCTGTATACGAAGTAAAAAATTTTAATAACAATATAAATAATAATTTATCTACTAAACAAAAGCCTCAGAATCCAAGCGATTCTACTACAAATCAGCCAGATCCCTCAGTAGTGATTAATCCTAATTCTGTAAAAGTAAAAGCTCCAAATTTTAAGCTTAAAGACTTAAATGGCAACGAAGTATCTTTGTCTGACTTAAAAGGGAAAAGTGTATTCTTGAATTTCTGGGCAACATGGTGTCCTCCTTGTAGATCTGAAATGCCTGATATTCAGAAGCTATATGAGGAAAATAAAAATAGTGATTTTATAATTATCGCTGTAAATATAGGAGAAGATAAAGATACAGTTAAATCATTTATAGATTCAAATGGTTATAAATTTCAAATATTGCTAGATTCTGACCAGAGCACAGCATCCAAATACAGCATAACAGGAATACCAGCTTCGTTTTTTATTGATAAAAATGGAAACATAATTTATAAGAAAACAGGTGCTATGACTCTCGATGAAATGAAGGCTTATATGAAAGCTCTCAACAAATAAACCCGGTAAAAATTACCGGGTTTATTTATATACCTATTAAGTATTTATTGCTTTATATCTAGAATCATCAATAAGCAATTTTATTTGCTTGCCTAATTCATATTCTTATCTATTGGTTCTTCTTTTATTGCTTTATTCTTACAATAAAAATATACAGGCAGACCTATTAAAGTTATTGCGAGTCCTAACAAAGCACTAGAAGGTGAGTCTTTAAATGTAGCAAATAACAAGTAACAACCTCCCACAAATCCTACTATAGGAAGTATAGGGAATAGCGGAACATGATAAAGTTTTGGGTTACGAGTTACTCTCTTTCTAAGAATGAATACACCACCAATACCTAAGTTAAAGAAAATCCATAAAACGAATACAATTAGGTCAGTTATTGAGTTAAATGTACCTGTTAGTATATATACTATGGAAACTACTGCCTGGAATATTAACGCATTAATAGGAGTACCTAGTTTAGGATGCAATGCACCTAAAACATTAGCTGCTGGCAAATGTCCACGTTCTCCCATTGCAAGAGTATATCTAGCACCACAGGTTAACATTCCATTTAAAGTTCCAAATACAGAAATCATCATTCCAGCTGTTATAAACGCAGCTCCTGCTGAACCAAAGAGTTTTGTACATACATCTACTCCTATTTTTTGTGAATTTGCTGCAACTGAACCTGGTAATACATTGAATATAGCTGCATTAAATGCAACATATACTATCATAACAGTTGATATACCTATAACTACAGCTTTTGGTATATTTCTTTCCGGTTCTTTCATGTCAGCTGCTAGTGTACAGGTAGTAACCCAACCATCATATGCCCATAGTACACCAAGTAATGCAACTCCAGTCCCCGCACTTTTCACATTTCCTATTGTTGCAAAACTAATATCATGTGCCGTACCATTAATTAAACCAAAAACTATAATAGCTGCAATCGGTAGAAGTTTTCCTATTGTTGCTGCTGTCTGCAGCCACACTCCATATTTTGTTGAAATTATCTGTGCTATAACCAATATTATAACAAGAGATATAGCGAAGATCTTCTGCTGCACAGCAGTCATTGGTAAAAAGAATGTTGCAAATGTAGCACAAGCTATTGCAACTGCACCACATGTCCCTGGAGCATTTACTAATGCTGATACCCAACCAAATAAGAAACCAATGGCTTCGCCGTATAATTCTACTAAATAAGTGTATAATCCACCAATCTTAGGTATATAAGCGGCTAACTCTGCTACAGTAAGAGCAGCAGCTATAGTAATTACACCACCAAAAATCCACATTAAAAGTGCCTCACCTGTGGAACCAGTATTTCTTAATACTACTGCCGGTTTTAGAAATACCCCTGAACCAATTACTAGTCCTATTACATACATAATACCTTGGAATACATTCATCGTCTTTTTAAGTTGTTGTTTCTGTTCTTGGCCCATGTAATTTTCCCCCTAATGAATACATTTTTATATTTATTCTTTATAATTTATCTATAGCTGTTTTTAATCTATCTAAAACCTCTTGAACTATTGACCTTGGACATGCTATATTCATTCTAATATAGCCTTCACCTTCAATACCGAACGCGTATCCAGCATTAAATGCTACTTTTACTTCATCTATCATAAATTTAGTTAACTGATCTTTCTCCATTCCAAGCTCTCTACAGTCTATCCATATTAAATAAGTTCCTTCTGGTCTATTTGGCTTTATCTTAGGTATATATTTCTCACAGTAATCCTTTACTAAATCAACATTTCCTTGTAAGTATTCTAATAGCTGTTCAAGCCATTCTTCTCCATTTCTATATGCTGCTTCAGTTGCAACAAGGCTGAAACAGTTATTTCTTTTAATATCAATTAAAGTCCATGCATGATCAAATATTTGTTTTTCTTCTTCAGTTGGAAAAATTACATATGAAGCCTGTAAGCCCGCAATATTAAATGTCTTACTTGGTGCACTACAAGTTATAGAATTTTTGAAAAAGTCTTCTGAAATCATTCCAAATGGTACATGTTTATTACCCTTGTATATAAGATCAGAATGTATTTCATCAGAAACAACTCTAACGCCATATTTTAAACAAATGTCTCCAAGTTTTACTAGCTCTTCCCTAGTCCATACACGACCTACTGGATTATGAGGGTTACATAATAGAAGCATTTTCGCTCCTGATTTAGCCGCTTCTTCTAAGTTCTTGTAATCCATTACATAATTTCCATCAACTAATTTTAAAGGATTAATTACTAACTCTCTGTTATTGTTATTCACAACGTCAAAGAATGGAGAGTACACAGGTGTTTGAATTATTATCTTATCCCCTGGCTTTGTAAATTCTTTGATTATTACATTTATTGAAGGAATAACCAATGGGCTATGAATGATATGTTTAGGGTCAACCTTCCAACCATGTCTTTTTTCTAACCATTGACTAATTGACTCATAATAAGAATCTGGTCTTGATGTATATCCGAATATACCCTGTTCTAATCTATTTCTCATTGCGTCAATTACAGGTTGTGGTGCTTTAAAGTCCATGTCCGCAACCCACATTGGTATTAAGTCACCTTTTCCATATTTAAGTGTTAACTCATCATATTTTGCTGCAAAATTACTTTTTCTGTCTATAATTTCGTCAAAATTATATTTCATTTTTGGTCCTCCTTGTATGGTAATTTTTATTTTCTTAATAATTAATTTCAAAGTACTTGCAAATACATTATTTATATAAGCAATTATGATGCCAATGTGTAATACGAGAAATATTATCCGATTATCAAGTATTTCATTAGCAATTTACAAAATAAATAGGGTAAACGGGTTATTTAAAATCCATTTATCCCATTTACCCCATTTTCCTATTAATTTTTATTAAACCACATTTGTAATATAGTAAAATTAATATTAAAATTAAATATAATTAACCTACTATCCCTTAAAATGATTTGTAATAAAATTAATGGAGGTAACATGAAAAAAATAGCCGTTGTTACAAACTTTTCAACTGTAGCAAAACTACATAAAAAAGTATTGAAAGATTTATTTTTAGATTTGATAACTGTGGATACCTACTCCTTCGATAACGATCCTATTACCCATATAATAGAAGCAGATGTACTACTAATATCTCTTTATTCCATATATGTAGAAATAAAAAAATATATACCTGCAAATGCAAAAGTGATTATTCTAGCAACCACAATTACGCAAGAACAATATGAAAAGATTATTAAAATTCCATCTACTTCACAGATACTTCTGGTAAATTATAGCCCTGAAATGGCTATGGAAACATTGTCCCTATTCAGGCAAATTGGTTTAACTCAATATGATTTTATTCCTGTTTATCCTGGTAAAAAAAATATTCCAAAGCTTGATATTGCTTTAACACCTGGTGAAGCAGATAAAGTTCCATCTTTTGTTAAACAAATTATTGATATAGGACATAGAACTTTAGATATTTCAACTCTAAGTGATGTAGCTATCAAAATAGATCGCGAAGACTTATTAAGAAGTGATAGATTTTTAAAGTACTTTAAAAATTTGAAGAAGGCATCAAGCAGCATTTCTACATTATTAGATAGAGCAACTATTCTAGAAAGTAGGTTCTTTGAATTACTTAATGTAATTGATGAGGGTATTATTGCTACTGATGTAAACGGAATTATTTTTGCCTTAAATAAAAAAGCTTCTGAAATATTTAAGCTAAATTCAAAGAATATTGGAATGAATGTTGTAAGTGTTATCCGTCATTCTTCAATAAAAAAAGCAATTGAAAAAAAGATATTAATTGATCAAGAATTAATAAATATTAATAGTAATTATATTTCCTTTCAAATTGTGCCTGTTAAAACGGCAGGCGATATAACTGGATTTTTAATTATTGCAAATATATTTGAGGAAAAGGAAAAAAGCCAGCATAAATTGAGAACTCAATTGCTCAGCAAAGGACACAAAGCACGATATACATTTGAAAGTATTATTGGAGTTAGTGATATTATTGAGGATACTAAGAATATGGCTAAAAGAATGGCTAAATCAAATTCATCTATACTAATCACTGGAGAATCCGGAGTTGGAAAGGAACTTTTCGCTCAAGCTATTCATAATGCTTCCACTAGAAAGAATTATCAATTTGTAGCGATTAATTGTGCTGCCATTCCTAATAATCTTCTTGAAAGTGAACTTTTTGGTTATGAAGAAGGTGCTTTTACTGGAGCAAAAAAAGGTGGAAAGATGGGAATGTTTGAAATAGCTCATAATGGAACGTTATTTCTTGATGAAATTGGTGAAATGCCTTTGCAATTGCAAAGTCGTTTACTAAGAGTCATTCAAGAAAGAGAGGTTATGCGTATTGGTGGGGAAAATATTATCCATGTAAACATAAGAATTATAGCTGCTACAAATAAAAATTTGAAGCAATTAGTGAAAGAAGGTAAGTTTCGAAGTGATTTATACTATCGCTTAAATGTGTTGCCTTTAGCAATTCCACCTTTACGAGAAAGAGGAAATGATGTATTAGTATTGTTTGAACATATAAGAAATCAAATAGGTGCAACTTATAAGCTATCCGACAAATCAAAAAACTTTCTATTAAGATATAATTGGGAAGGTAATCTAAGAGAGCTAAGAAATTGTATTGAGTATCTAGCATATCTTGAAAAAGAAACAATTGAAGTAAATGATTTAAACAAGTTCCTTATAAGTAATGATCATAACGTAACAAATAATTTAGAAGATATTAATTTAATGGATTGCAGAACTTTTATTCTCAAATGCTTATACGATTCTAGAAAAGAGTTAAAAGGTATTGGACGCCGCAATATATTAGATAAAGCCCGTGAGGCAGGTGTGTTTATAACAGAAAGCGATGTAAGAAAAACACTTGATGATTTATCTAATGAAGGGCTCGTTCGAATTCAAAAGGGCCGCGCTGGAACATCCCTAACTTCAGAAGGATTAAAAGAAGTATTAGAAATAAAGAAATAGATGAGAAACATAGCCTCATCTATTTCCTTATAAAATTTCTACGAAAACTTAGTAATATTTTATATTTTTTCTATTTTCATTGCTCTCATAGCATTTAATACTGCTATCAATGCAACCCCTACGTCGCCGAATACTGCTTCCCACATGGTAGCTATTCCAAATGCACCTAAAATTAAAATTACTAGTTTAACTCCTAAGGCAAAAACTATATTCTGCATTACTATGCTTTTTGTTCTTTTAGCTATCTTTATTGCAGAAACTATTTTATATGGCTCATCTGTCATAATAACTACATCAGCCGCCTCAATAGCTGCATCTGAACCTACTCCCCCCATAGCTATCCCTATATCTGCTCTTGCAAGCACAGGTGCATCGTTTATTCCATCTCCAACAAAGATTAATTTTCCCTTAGATGGTTTTTGTTTGTCTAAAATCTCGACTCTTTCAACCTTTTGATCTGGAAGAAGTTCTGAATATATTTCATCTAGCCCTAAATCTTCTCCTACTTTTGTGCCTACAACTTTAGTATCTCCTGTGAGCATTACTGTCTTTTTGACTCCTACTGATTTTAATGCTTTTATAGCTTTAGCTGAATCCTCTTTTACTTCATCGGATATTATAATGTATCCAGAATATTGTCTGTCAACAACTACATAGACAATGGTACCAAGTGATTGTATCTTATCATAAGAAATATTCTGTTTCTCCATCATCTTAATGTTTCCTGCAAATATTTCTTTATCTTTTAATCTTACTTTGATTCCCTGACCTGGTATTTCTTCATAGCTCTTTATTTCACTCTTATTTATTTCTTTACCATAAGCTTTCAAAATTGAAGTTGCAATTGGATGATTTGAGTAACTTTCTGCAAAAGCAGCATATTGTAATAGCTGATCTTTTGTTAAGTTATTTTTAGGTTTTATTTCAGTAACCTTAAATACGCCTTTTGTTAGTGTACCTGTTTTATCAAATACTACTATCTCAACATCATTTAAAGCTTCTAAATAGTTCCCGCCCTTAACTAATATACCATTTCTAGATGCTCCTCCTATTCCTCCGAAGAAACTTAAAGGTATGGATATTACCAAAGCACAAGGACATGATACAACTAGAAATACTAAGGCTCTGTATATCCACTCTGAAAAACTTGCTCCACTTATAACTAACGGCGGAATAAAAGCTAAAGCAGCAGCTGATATAACTACGAAAGGAGTATAATATCTTGCAAATTTTGTTATAAAGTTTTCTGTAGGTGCTTTTTTGCTGCTTGCATTTTGAACTAAATCTAGTATTTTAGCTACTGTAGATTCACTAAATTCTTTTGTCACCTTAATATTCAAAAGACCATTTTTATTTATAAAGCCAGCTAGAATGTTATCTCCATTCTGCACTTCTCTTGGTACAGATTCTCCGGTTAAAGCCGAAGTATCTACCATAGATTTTCCATCAATTATCTTTCCATCTAGTGGAACTTTTTCTCCTGGTTTAACAACTATTATGTCTCCTATATTTACGTCTTCTGGAGATACCTTTTTTATAAGTATTCCATTTTTCACATTTGCGAAATCAGGTCTAATATTCATTAGTTCAGAAATTGATTTTCTTGAGCGGTTAACTGCAATATCCTGGAAAAACTCTCCAACCTGATAAAATAGCATAACCGCTACGGCTTCCGGATACTGCCTAATAGCAAAAGCTCCTACAGTTGCAATCCCCATTAAAAAGTTTTCATCGAACACTTGTCCCTTAGAAATATTTTTTAGTGCTCTTAAAATAACTTCTCCACCTATCAGTATATAGCTAACAAAATATAATATAAATTCAACTGTTGCCGAGAAACTAAATGCACAGGCTATTCCAAAAATTGCTGCTCCTATTCCTAACCTAAACAGCTCATTTTTATCTAGTTCTTCCTCGTCTCCCTCGTGACTATGTCCATGCGAGTGCTTTTTATTTTTAATATCGCTTATCACTTTTACATCCGGTTCAATTCTATTAACAATTCTTTCTATATCTTCAACTATTCTTTTTTCATTCTCTCTATTTATAACCTCTATAGTTAGCTCTTTTGAAATAAAGTTTATAGAAGCTTCTTTCACGCCAGATATATTTCTAGATTCTCTTTCTATTTTAGCTGCACAGTTGGCACAACATAATCCTTCAAGTATTAGTTTCTTTTTATAAGAATTGGACGTATTCATTTCATTTATCTTATCATTGGATTTTGTAACATTTACAGTATCTTTTCCAGCAGCTATAAGGCTTGCTATTTTTTTTGCTTCTGAGGTGTATTTTTTCTTAGAGGTATATTTTTTATTAGAGTTATTTACCTTTCTTACACTATTAATACTTGCCATTCCTGTTTTTGATATTTTGACATTGCCTTTAGGCTGTTTTAGGCTCTTGGCTTTAGTGATCATTTTTATCCCCCCCCTTTTAATAATAAGAACACTTTGAGCTATTTTTCATTTATATGTATTAGCCCCTGATCAAATATTTGTTTTACATGTTCATCATCTAGAGAATAATATACAACCTTACCCTCTTTTCTAAATTTAACTAGTCTAGTTTGTTTTAATACTCTCAACTGATGTGATATTGCTGATTGAGTCATTCCAAGTAATGCAGCCATATCGCATACACACATCTCTGACTGAAATAGGGCACATAATATTTTAATTCTTGTGGTATCTCCAAATACCTTAAAAAGTTCTGCTAAATCGTATAGTGTTTCTTCCTTTGGGATACATTCTCTTACTTTAGTCACCAAATCCTCATGTATTATTTTACAATTACAACTTTCAATAATATTCTTTTGTTCCATCAAACTCATTTTCCTCCTTTTAGTCGGAACACTGGGTAATTCTGCTCCTTTCCCTTCGGGAACTGGGTAACTTAAGATGTTCGCTTCCGCTCACAAGTTACCCGTAAAAGTTCATTTAGAACTTTTACCTAGCAAAATTACCCGTTAAAGTCCATTTAGGACTTTAACCTCCTCTTAATCTATATTCATTTTAACTTTATAATTCATTATATGCTTCATATGAATATTTGTTCATATATTCATTATATAAATATAATTATTTTCCGTCAATAGCTTGTACACATTATTTTTATTAGCGTTATTAGTAATAATATTAAATTTGCTTTATAATATTATAGTATTCTAGTTTTTAATTTAGGCATCTTTGACTCGTTATTTTCTTTCAGATGTCTTAAATGAGGTGTGTATGAAAAATAAAAACTTACTTTTTAAGCTTAACTCCTTTTATTTTATAATTTATGGATTCATGGCATGCTATTATCCTTTCATTACTCTTTATTTTACAATCAAAGGCTTGAGTTATTCACAAATTGGCATAGCCTTAGCTGTTAATTCCTTAGTAGGTGTTATAATTCAGCCAATTTGGGGATACATAACAGATAAATATTTTAACAAGAGGTCATCTCTACTTATATCAATAGTAATAAGCTGTATTGTTGTATTGTTATTTTCACTAGTTAAAAGTTGGATACCAATACTGATAGTACTTATTATATTTATGATTTTTTTAAGCCCTATAGCATCTTTAGCAGATTCCTATTGTTATGATCTAATGGAAAAAGATAAAGCTATACAATATGGCAAGGTAAGGCTAATGGGATCTGCAGGCTATGCCGTTATTGCTCTCGTTATGGGAATTATTATAAAGAAAACCAACATAAATAGCACATTTTATGTCTATTTCATTTTGTCTATAATTGGATTTTTTCTATTAAAAACTGTATCTTTTAAAGGAAGGCCTGCTGCTTACAAGATAAACCCTAATGATTTATTAGTGTTGATTAAAAATAAAAAATTTTTCGTATTTATAATAACGGTTTTTTTTATAAATATATCCATGGGGGCAAATGGTAATTATATTACAATACTTATACAAAAAACTGGTGGAGATGTATCTAACCTTGGGCTTCTATGGTTTGTTGTCGCAATAAGTGAGCTTCCCGCTTTTTTCTTTGGCAACAGACTATTAAAGAAAGTTGGGGATATGAATCTCTATATAATTTGCTTTATTCTATACATTCTTAGATATTTTTTAGACTCTATATGCCAAAATTATAATACTGTAATATTAATACAGCTAATGCAAGGAATAACTTTCCCTTTGTATTTAGTTGCAGCATTAAACTATATCAACAGAATTGTACCTGAAAGAATGAGGACTTCTGGAATAACCTTATATTCTGCTATTGGAGTCGGACTAGGCAGCTTTGTCGGAAATATGGGTGGTGGCTTTCTTCTTCAGTATTCAAATGTATTTTTTCTTTATCAAATTCTATCCTTCAGCAGTGTTATTTCTCTTGCTGTATCCCTAATACTAAAAAAAATAAATAAAAATTAGTTTCTGCATATCTAGGAAAATTAACTTTCGTCCTTATAACCCTATATTCAGTAACACTTTCAAAAATAGTACCATATTATAATCTATGGTACTTTGTATGAAGGAGTGTTTGTATTGGGAATATATCTTGATAATGCTGCTACATCTTATCCAAAACCTGATGTGATGATTAATAAAATGACAGATTACATTAAAAATATTGGTGCTACTGCTGGAAGAGGCGGATATAAAGCTGCCGTTGAAGCTGATAGGCTAGTTTACTTTTGTAGAGAAATGATTTGTAAGTTATTTAACGGAAGTGACCCTGCCAAGGTCATATTTACCTCAAATATTACCGAATCATTAAATACTGTAATTAATGGCTTTTTAGCAAAAGGCGATCATGTTATAACAAGCGGCATAGAACATAATGCTGTGTGGAGGCCATTAAAAACGCTAGAAAGAGATAAGTGTCTAGAAATTTCAACAGTTCCATGTACTAAAGAGGGGATTACTAATGCAGAAGATATTGAAAAACTTATTAGACCAAATACTAGGCTTATAGTTTTTACACATGCTTCAAATGTACTAGGAACAATTCAGCCAATAAGTGAAATTGGTAAAATTGCTAAAAGACATAATATTAGATTACTTGTAGATTCAGCTCAAACCGCTGGGGCATATCCAATTGATGTAGTTAAAGATAACATAGATATTTTAGCATTTACCGGACATAAAAGTCTTCTTGGCCCAACTGGCACTGGCGGTTTTTTAATAAATTGTGATTTATGCATTGAACCTTTAAAAGCTGGAGGAACTGGTGGTGACTCAACACTTGAATTTCAACCAGATTATCTACCAAACAGATACGAGGCTGGTACACCAAATGTTGCGGGAATTGTAGGACTTGGTGAATCTCTTAAGTATGTTCATACAATCGGGGTAGATAAAATAAGGGAAAAAGAGGAATCTATTATAAATTATGCTCTAAAAAGACTTTCTGAAGTTAAAGATATAGAAATATACGGACCTAAAGATTCAACAAAAATAGTTGGAGTTATAGCTTTTAATTTAGGTGATATTCCTGCTGAAGATGTTGCCCATGAACTAGATGCTAAATACGATATCATGGTTAGAGTAGGACTTCATTGTGCACCAACAGCACATACGTTAATGGGAACGCTAAAAAAAGGAGCCGTTAGAATCGGAATAGGTTATTTTAATACTAAAAAGCATATAGATGTTCTAGTTAAAGCATTAAAAAGCATAAGTAAAAAATAAATAAGAAATGCGGGCAATAACTTGCCTGCATTTTCCATCTATTTTTTACTTATAAATCTCTACTAAAGTCCCAATAGGTGCATATTGTTTCACAATGTTTATATCTTCATTTGTGAGAGCAATACATCCATAAGTCCAATCATATTTATTGCCTCCTCCATGAATACCCACTGCTCCACCTAGAGGAGTGTTCCAGGTTGGCTGCTTTTTCTCATCTATAGCCTGTTTAATTCTATTATATACATCCTTATCAATAAGACCTTTTTCTAATCCCCTTTGAGCATCATTGATATTAGGATAACTCAAGCCCATAAAGTATGTATATTTAGTTTCTCCAGTTCTAGAACAAATATAGTAACTTCCCTCTGGAGTTCTGTTATCTCCCTCTTCCTCTTTATCTTTCCATGGGTCTCTTCCAAGCCCTATTTTAAATCTTCCAATAAGCTTTTCATCACCATAAAGCTCTAGTATTCTTTTTTCCTTATACACCTTAATCATATTTTGTGATGGCATGTCTTTAGGTTTATCAAAAAAAATTTCTGAATCATTCTTATTTTTTTCTTTATTATTTCCTATAGACGCTTGTTGAGATTTTTCATTAATACTGCCGCTTTTTACATGCTTTCTGATAGATAGACCAGAAATAGCTGCTATTAATAATATTCCAAATATCAAAAATATCAAAGGAAAAGCTTTATGTTTGTTTTTCATGCTATCACCCATTTCATGTTTTTGTCAATTAATTTTCTTTTTAATATTTTCGTTATTTTTTATTTTTTCTTCACTTATATATTATCTTAATTATACAATTTTTACATATATATAGAAAATATTTAAACAAAATAAAATTCATCCAAAGTAATATGTAAGATTAAAATAAGGCAAGTATTATAAAAATTATGCGACACAGTTTTTATAGGAAAAGTAGCTAGAAAGTCAGCTTATACAGAGGGATATGTTTCCAAAGCTGAAGTAGATTTAAAAACTTTGTGTCAGTCTTAGCGAAGAGCTTTAAGAGAACCTTAGAACCTTTAGACCTGTTTGAGCACAGCGAGTTTTGTCGAAGGTTCTTAGGTTGTCTTGAAGCACGAGCTTTAGACTGGCTAAAAGTTTTTAACGTGCTGAAGCTTGGAAACATATCACGGCGTATAAGCTGACTTTCAGCCTATGCCCTATACAAAGAGCTTATGTCGCATAATTTTTAAATTCCTAATACCGATTTAACCCATTCCATTACATTTTCACTATTTCTACCTTGAGATTTAAAATTATTATATCTTTTGTTATATTCATCTAACTTTTGTTTATATTCAGATAGATCCTTATTATATTGAATTAATTTATTATTATAATTTATAACTGTATTATTCCATTCTTCACTATTGCCTTTTTCCTTAAGAGTTTCCATTTGCTTTTTTATTTTCTCTAGCTCCTGATGCTGTTTTTCTATTTTGATACTCATTTCCTCAATATCTTTTTTATCACTTTCTAACACAACGTTTATTTCTTTAATCCTTTGCTGATCTTTAGGATATTCTCTAGCTTTTATATCTACCAAACCAGCTATACATACTATGAAAAAAACTAATATAACTATGGATATCTCTAATATAAATGATTTTAATCTTTCCATTATGTCATCCCCTTTAAATTTAATGTATGTTAATATTTTTTCTGTTAATTATGTGACAACCTACTTTTACAATATGAACATTAATGGAAAAGTATCACCAATTTTTTATTAATTTTATAAAAAATAAAAAGAGATGTTGCCAATGCAACATCTCTCTTTGTTGTTATACACCTACACCCATATGCTTTTCACATTCGTTAATGAAGTATTTCATATTTTTCTCAACTTCTTGTACTTTTTCTTTTGTCATATTTCCTCTTCCCAACCTATCACAGGTAGAGAATAGTGCTATTTCATCAGCATTTACCTCTGAAAGCATACTCTTTATATCTGCAAAAGGTAGTTTTTTAACTATAAAAAGCGTGTGCATGTGCCATCTTACCAGAGAAGATACCTTTCTTACAAAATCATCACTACATTTAAAATTTTTTAAAAACTCTACAGCTATTTTTCTGCCTACTTTATCATGGTCATAAGAAGTAATTCTACCTTTTCTCAATTTAGTAGTAGGAGGTTTTCCTATATCGTGAAGAAGCGCAGCCCACATAAAGGCTCTTGGATCCTCACTTTGTTTCTTCCTTTTAGCAGCTTCGTTGACGACCATCATAGTGTGCTCCCATACACTTCCTTCTGGATGATATATTGGAGATTGAGGTGTTTCAATTAATTCTCCTAATAATGTAAATGGATACAAATCTGAGAACACTCTACTTTTAACCAAATCATTAAGATATATTGAGGGTTTGTCATCATTCATTAGATGGTTATCAATTTCATCAAATATTTCATTTAAATTATCCACGATGATGTTTCCTCCTTTATTAAATGTTTTGGTACTTAGTATTTTCCCCAAAAACCTTTAAGATTATTTTCTATATCTTTAATACTTCTAACACCTAAATTAGGATACCATTCTTTAGGAAAAAGCTTTTTATATTCTAAATCCGAAAACCTATCATCAATAAGAATTATAACACCTTTGTCAATTTCTGTTCTAATAACTCTACCTGCCGCTTGTAAAACTTTATTCATTCCAGGATACATATAAGCATATTTAAAGCCTTTATTATCTTTTTTATTAAAATAATCCATAATTATATCTCTTTCCAAGCATACCTGAGAAATTCCAACACTTACAATAATAGTTCCAATTAACCTATCATATTTTAAATCTATGCCTTCTGAAAATATTCCTCCAAGCACTGCAAAAGCTACCATAGTTTCTTCATTATTTTCCTTAAATTCACTTAAAAATAACTCTCTTTCTTCTTCTTTCATAGAGCTATCTTGAATTAAAGTCTTAATATGAGGATACTGCTCTTTTAATTCACTATAAACATCTTTCATATATTTATAAGAAGGAAAAAATACTATATAATTTCCTTTTTTACTACTTACAGTTGTTTTAATATACTGAACGATTGTTGAATAACTTTTTTCTCTATATTTATATCTTGTCGGTACTCTATCTCCAATCAATATTGCCCTATTATCTAATGGAAATGGAGATTCTAACCTTAAAATATAATCGTTATCACATCCACCTAACATATCCTTAAAATAATTTATAGGAGCCAGTGTTGCTGAAAAAAATATTGAGGCTTTCGCTTGCTTTACTCTATCATATAGTAATGACGATGGATCTAAACAAAACATTTTTATTTTAATATCGTTATCTTGTTCTTCTATATAAGTAACATATGCATCGTTATAAAACTCTGATATTCTTATAAAGGTCAATATATTAAAATAAAGTTCTAATAACTGTTCATGTCCTTCTATTTTATTATTTTGAGTAAGCCACTGTTCTGATTCTGAAACAAGCTTTCTCAGTAAAGGATAAATCTCTTCTAAGTTATTACTTTGAATATGAGGATTTTTATATAATTTCTTTAATTTTAGCATATAGGAGTTAATCTTATCTAAAGCTTTATATATTTTGAGTTCCTTATTTTTCATTATCTTTTTTAATTCTAAAAATTTACTCTTATAAAGCTCTGCTGAAAACATATCTCTGGCCCTATCTACTAAATTATGAGCTTCATCTATTAAGAAAACGTAATTTTCATCATTATCAAAAAATCTCCTTAAATATACTCTGGGATCAAAAGCATAATTATAATCACATATAATACAATCTGCTAATAAGGCTAAATCTAGAGAAAATTCAAAAGGACAAACATTAAATTCACGGGAATATCTTATTATTGTTTCTCTATCCATGATATTCTCTTCTGATAAAACTTTCCTTAATGCATTATTTATTCTATCAAAATGCCCTTTGGCAAATTCACATTCTTCTGGATTACAGGATGATTTTTCTTTAAAACATATTTTGTCTTTAGCAGTTAATGTAACTGATTTTAACTCTAATCCTTTATTTATCATTAGCCTTATAGCTTCTTCTGCTACACTTCTTGTTATTGTTTTAGCAGTTAAATAAAAAACCTTCGAAGTTAAATTTTCACCCATAGCTTTTATCGAAGGAAATAATGTAGATATGGTTTTACCTATTCCTGTTGGTGCCTGTACAAAAATATTTTTCCCTTCTTTTATAGTTCCATATACCGCCACAGCTAGTTCTCTCTGGCCTTTTCTGTAACTACTAAATGGAAAATCTATATTTTTTATTGAATTAGTTCTTTTTATATTCCAATCTTTTATTAGATTAGCCCAAAAATAATATTTTTCTAATAAGTCATTAAAAAAACTTTCTAAATCATTAATATTAAAATTTTGTATTAACTTTTTAGTTTCATTATCATTTATGTTATAGTAAGTGATCTGCACATCTATATTTTTCAAACTATTTTGCAGAGCATATATGTAAGCATAACATTTGGCTTGAGCCCAATGAAGATGGTTATAATCTTCATCTACAGTTTCCAAAGGTCTTGTTACAGTTTTAATTTCATCTATAATAAAATTATCTCCTTCTATTATTATTCCATCTGCACGACCTTCAACTATAAATAAAAAATCTTTATATTCAATATTATGCCTTAATACTACCTCAGCATAATATTCCTTTTTAATATTTTTATTATTTACAAGTTCATCTATAGGAATTTGTTTTTCCTTAGAAAACTTATCTTTGTATTCTTTTTGAATTTTTTGGTGGGCTTTTGTTCCTTCCAATGCTCTACTGCTTCCTGTGAATCTACTATCTAAATCTCCACTTCTTAAAACAAATTCTACCAAATTCCTTACGGAAATCTTTATCTCATTGATTTGCATAAAATCAACTCTTTTCTCATTCTTAATCATTTCATAATTAACAAAGTCAAAACCTTATTATAATATTTTATATAATTTATGTTTTATTTACAATTCAAATTTTATAATATTTATGTACATCTTTGTACCAAATCCACTAAAATTTATGATAAAATATTAATGTATGATAAATACATGTAAGATATTACTATAAACTATTAATTATTTAAATTTGTAAACGATAATAGCTTTGAATTTAAATTTAAATGAAACTTTTAATATAATTTATATATAAAAATTAAATAACAGGGGGTACAGCATGAATAGATCTAAAAAGCTAGTTTTTGCTTTCTTTGTTTCCGCAGCCATCATGAACAGTAAATGTCTATTACATAATAATGTACATGCTGCTGGATTTTCACCTAATCCACAAAGTAGTGCTTACACTAGTAATACAAATATTTTTACTAAGTATGGTTACAAAGGTCAATGTACTTGGTTTACATACGGAAGGGCTCTTGAAAAACTTGAAATATCACTGCCTTCTGAATTTTATGGTAATGCAGTAGACTGGTGGTATGCTAATGAAAAAGATCATGTATATAAATACGGTACTGAGCCAAAACCTAATTCTATAGTAGTATGGTCTGGCGGGAAATACGGTTATGGCCACGTAGCTTTTGTTGAAAGTGTTGAAGGAAATACCATATATTTTAATGAAGGAAACTTTAGTGTAAGAGGTGATTACGATGGAACTGTAAAATCTTTATCAAAGGAAGAAATAAAAGATAGAGGTAACTTACATCTGAAGGGATATATATATCTTAACGAAAAGTATTCTTCATCTGAAACTGATAAAACTCCAGCTAATAATACACCACCATCTACGCCTAATGAAACTAATACAAAAAAAGGTGTTGTAAATTTATCTAGCACAAGTTCATCATTAAATGTTAGAAATAGTGGTAGTATTTCGTCAGGCATTCTTGGTACATTAAAAAAAGGAGATACAGTAAGTATAGTTGCTACTTATGGAGATTGGTATAAAATTAAATTTAATTCATCCTATGGATATGTAAGTTCTAAATACATAAGTACATCTACATCAGATGCTTCATCTAGTACACCTCCAAATACTAGTAATTCATCAACATCAACAGATAAGGCGCCTACTTTAAAATCTGGCACTGTAAACTTAAACGATAAATCCTCTGCGCTAAAATTTAGAAGCACTCCTGGTGGACAAGTTGTAGGATCTTTACCACATGGTACAAAAGTAGGAATTCTAGAAACTAGTGGCAGCTGGTATAAAGTGAATATCAATGGAACTGTTGGTTATATATCTGCTAATTATGTATCAGTGTCTCAAACTCAAGGGACTGCTGCTGAGTCATCATCCGCTACAACTTCTTCAGTTAGCAAAATTGGTACCGTAAATCTTAGTGATGCATCATCAACATTAAATTTAAGAAATACTCCATGGACAGGACGAGTATTATCAGCTTTACCTTACGGAAGTAAAGTAGAAATTTTAGGTACTAGTGGACGCTGGTATAAAGTGAAAGCTGGTTCTGAAGTTGGATATGTACACTCTGACTATATTAAACTATAAAGGCATATTGTTATATAATAATTCCATGCAGAAAATTCAGTTATAAGATTTATGAAGTGAAACTTGAATCAGATGGGGTTTCGTCTACGACCCTGGGCTTTGCCCGTTAAATGCCATTTAGGCATTTAACCCACACCTGATTCTTAGTTGAACGAATCCAGGGACGTAGCCGCTCTTTACTCCCGCTTTGAGAAAAGCAGGCATCCAAAATCTATGATTTTGAGATGATCGCTTTCACAGAGTGCGAGGGAGTATTAGAGCGGGTAGTCATCGGATAAACTAATAAAAAAGTAATTTAGTACGGGGAACCTAGATATCTAGGTTCCCTTTAATTGCCACTACATTATGTATTGATATTTCAATATATTGATGTTATAATATGAACACAGTTCATAAAAAATAATAATATGCCAAAGCTCATTGAAAATGCAAGAGAAAATCTATTAGTTAAAATCTCTATCTCTCACATTAAAATATGAGATATTTTTTTAAAACTATATGAACTTAGTTCATATAAGAGAAAGCAAATATTATTTAAATGAATTTAATTTAAAAAATTTAGTTTAAAAGGAGAAATGAATATGTTAATTTATGCAGTTGTTTTTATGAATTTAGCACTTTTATTCTATACAGTAGGTGTATGGGCTGAAAAACTCGGAGGGAGACTTAAACCTTGGCATTTAGTAATGTTTTTTATTGGTTTAGCATGTGATACAACAGGTACATTAGTTATGGAGTCTATAGCAAAAACTTCGTCAACTGGAAGTGTTATTCACGGAATTACAGGTTTAATTGCCATAATTTTAATGATCATTCATGCTCTATGGGCAACTTATGTTTTAATTAAAAAGAACGAAGCAATGATTGCAAAGTTTCACAAGTTCAGCATAGCTGTTTGGTTAATATGGCTAATTCCATTCTTATCTGGTGCTATTTCTCATATGAGATAAACATAGAATTAAAAGACCGAAAGTTAACTTTCGGTCTAGTTTAATATCTTTACCTAAAAAATAGTGGCATTGCTATAATTAAAACTAACAATACAATTGTTATTATTATGCTTTCTATTCTTCCATAATTCATAGTCCAACCTATACCAAATCTTTTTTCAACAAAAAGCGATGGGTCATCTTTATTAACATATATGCTATTTCCAAGCTTCCAGTACTTATCATCATCTCTATCTACTAAACCACTTGAAGTATTGGTCTCTCTTTTTAATTTTATTCTACTTCCACCTTGCCCTGTTGTTAAACTCATATATATAGATAAAACAAAAACTATACCTGTAAATGAAAATGTAACTGCCATCATACCTTTTCCACTAGTATTTATAACTTGAAGTATGTTTAAATTTGCATAGGTAAAAAGAAGATTAATCAGTATAACCATAATTACCATGTACCCAGACCATCTACGCCTAAAAATTATATTCCTCTCTCTTGATTCTTCTGGATTAGATGCATTTATCTGCTGCTTTGACCATCCTATAATCTTGTATGAGAAGAATAATACCAAAGTCATAAAAAACTGCACAAAAGGCATTTGCAGCATAGCCTTATAGGATTTTTTAGTCCATCCATCCACCTGACCTAATGCATTCCAGTGAGTAGGTATTAAATCTGGAAGTCTATCATAAACATTTATACCTATAATTATATTCACTATTATAATAATTCCAGGTATTATAAACCACCAAGGTGATACTAAAATGCCTTTTCTCTTGTCCTTAGTAAACTTAGTATCTATTACTGTAACTGGCTTTTTAGTTTTATACCAACCATTCTTATCTTTAATCTCTTTCACTTTTTTATTTGATCTATAATAAATTAAAAATGATATTATTAAATATAAACATATACCTACTATTTGAGTAATAACCCAAAACTTTTCTGATAAGTATACAAGAACAGAAAAAACTAATATATAAATCACAGATATCACAAGATTATTTTTAATATATTCTTTATATATACTTGTTAACTCTTCCTTTGCCACCTCTTCCTCTGGTACTCTAACACCAAAGTAGATATCTTTTCTTGTAAGCCTAGGTGTAATCATTTGTATTATAAGCATTATTATAATAATTGGAACTGTTGTTATTAGAACCATAGCTTTATCACTCATAGATATATTCCTCCATAAAATAGCTTTTAATATTGCATTATATATTTATTTTCTTTTATAAATACTATATATCCCTTTACAGGCTTCAACAAAGTCTTCTTCACTAACTCCTCTACAGTACGCTTCCGATATAATAGACTCCAATTCTTCTTTTAGTATATCATCGTACTCTCCTGAAGAAGGAATAGGGATTTTATTTACTATCGCTCCCTTTCTTCTATCTATTGTTATAAATCCATCGCCTTTTAGAAGATTATATGCTTTGTTTACAGTATGCATATTAATACCTATGTCTTCTGCCATCTGTCTTACAGATGGCAGACTCTCACCTTCATCTAATTCACCTTTAGCTATACCTCGTATAATTTGATTCTTAAGTTGTGCATATATTGGTACGTCCGATTCAAAATTTATTTTCAATAACATTTGCACCCTCCTAAACTATAGCTTTGCCTCCAAAAGTATTTAACTATTTTAATCTTTCGCTTTGCTAAACATATATTTGAATTTTATTATAAATATTAAACTAATTAAAGCCACTACTAGTAAAATAGATTCAACTATCCATACACTTTTTATTTGTCCAGTTTGAAATAACGCTGCTGGGAAATCAATTAGTGCATGTATTACTATTGCATATAAAAGATAAATATTTTTTCTATTCTTTACTCCATATAATACTAACAATGATAGTGCTATATGAAATGTTACTGCTAAGACCCTTTCCACTCCTATAACTCCAAAATAATATGGCGAGGAACTGATTAAAACTTGTTTTAGTGACTCCAATGAGCTAATAGGCACTTTTGCTCCAAGAGTTTTTTCAAACATTCCTGAGTTTATTAAATTTGAATATACAATATATTGTAAACTCATCATTCCGCCTATTAATATGGATTCAATACCACCGTGCCCAATACCATACGCCATACCATCTTTCCATTGAGTTTTGCCTTTTAGTAAAAACTTAAATCCGATGAATCTACCTACTTCTTCAAAAACTCCTGCTGCCAAACCTCCATACACCATATATATCCAAGGATTTGTAAGCATTACAGCAGTTTGCGGATTTCTAACTAGTACATACCAATGAAGCATTTTCTCCAACACCTGTGAGAATACTATAAATATTAAAACACCTACCAATACTGCTTTTATTGATATTTTATATTTTCTATAGAAATAAGCTATTAATACAAGCGGTAGTACGAAAGATAAAAGCATAGATACAATCATAAAAGTTATTGATAAATTACTTACCATAATTCATCCTCCTTTATTATATTTGTTATATAAATAATAGAACAAATATAATAAAATATCAATATTCTCTAAATCTATTTTGCTAAGCGTTATGACTTAAATAACTTATAGTAAGACCTTTTTTCTTCGCTTTCCTAATTGTATTTCAATTTTAATTATAGCTTTATCTACAGCGACAATTTTCAACCGAATTTATAAGTAATTTTTTTACTAACGAAAATTATAGATATCCAACTTCGATAATTGACTTAACTAAGGTATTCATAGGGGTATATCTGGCAGTACATTTAATGATTTTATGTTAGCTCTTAGCGAAGCTGCTTTAGAACCTCAACAATCTTAAATACTGGTGAAAAGCCTAAATGGCTTTTCACGAGCGACTTATCAATGCTAATTGATAGGTTGGTCCGACTGAGCACAGCGAGTTTATTTAAGACCATAGATATTATATGAATCTCCTTTTCCTTTTGTCAGAGGAGTAAGCGATTCGCACAAAATCACAGATTTTGGCTCTCTGCTTAACCAGCAAGCCCTTAGAGATAACTAAAATTATTAACAGTACAGAAGAGGTACCCCTATGAATGCCGCTAATAAGTCAAGCATCCAAGTTGGATATCTATGTTCCTACTTATCAAAAATTATTTTTACATATTCCACATTATTTACGTCGTCATAATATGATTTTATACTACATCCATTATAATCTATTTGTGGATTGCTTTTCATTATTTTCTTTAGAGTAGCACTCACATCATAAGTAGTTTCATCATAATTTAATATTTTCATACTTATGCTGGAGACACTATTCTCCATAGAGTTTTTAATTAGACCATAGAATTGATAGTAACTTCTTACTGTTGTAATATCTTGTCCATCATCCTTTTCTGAAACATTCAAATTGTAGTAGTTATAAGTTGTGCTATTACAAACTGGATAATTTTCATCCCATCTATGATCTGCAGATATTTGCTTATCTGTAATATTAAAATAAGAGTGCCTAAGAACATCTTTTCCATCACTTGTTATTGGATCATCCCAGGTTGGATCTAGTTGATAATATTGTCCTCCTATTTTAACAATATTCCAAGCATGTCCAATCCATTCCTCTCCGTCTTTTGCCTCACCAATGGCTACTATACTCTCTATACCTACAGCGTCTAATAAACGCTTCATTGCCCTAGCATATCCTTCACAGACCCCAGTACCCTTAATAAGTACACCATAGTCAGTATAAGATTCATCTGGCATATTTCCTGTGAAAAGTCTCTTATCATATGTAGAATGTGTTACCAAATAATCATGAAGAGCTAGCTCTTTCTCATAATCTTTCATATTAGGCTTTATAACTTGTAATATTATCTGGTTTGTCTTTTCTTGCAAAAGTTTTTCTTTATCATCAGCATTAATATGATTAGAATTTTCAACTTGTGTAACAGTGCTATCTTTAATAGTAAAATTAAATTTAACAGGTGTCTTTAACTCTTTCCCTATTGAAGATTTAAGTCCACTGTCAATTTCTAAGGTATAAATCTTGTTGTTTTCATAGCTACTTAAAGGGGTTACACTTATTGATCTATCCTCTAAATTATAACTTAGAGTAACTTGTACTTTGTTATTCGTTCCATATTCATAAACCTGTATATAGTCACTCATTTTAGTATAATCAACGGCATTATTAAATTTGATTGTCCAAACTTTTTTTGAATCTACTGCTTCTTTAGATTGCATTATTTTATAGTCTTCTTGTGCATGACAAACTCTACCAAAAATAAAGAACATAGAAAGTACAAAAGTAATTATAAAAGTTGTCATACATTTTTTACTGCAAAACAACTAGGTCACCTCCTAAAACTAAAATTGCAAATTATTATTAATATTATTTTCGTAACATTAAGCTTATTTTTAATATAAACAAAAAATAAAGAGGTTAGCAAATACTTCCTGCTAACCCTTCAATTTAGCTACTTTGCTCTTTTTTATTTAACTTCATAGGTCTGCTAATTCTTATGCCATTACTATCAAAAACTTTCTTTAAATGTTTTTCTGTTGTAAATACAGTTAACATCAATACTGGAATAAATGCAACTAAAGGAACTAAATATCCTTTACTTTGAAATAATGCAAATCCTATTTTCCCTAAAATAAGTAGTATAACTCCAGCTATTATATACTGATTAGTAGAATACTTATTTCCTTCGTCCCAAGTTTCCTGATTCTTCATTGATAAAGTTGTACGGTAACCATACCATGAATTTATTTTTTTAGGTCTTACTATTTTAGGTATTATTCCGAATCCTAATGTTACTAACCCGAAAATTAATGAATATATCACGATACCCTCAACCCCTTTTCTAAAAAATCTTATTAATCAGATAATTATGTCACTATAATAAAACAAATTCAAGAAAAAATCTAGTCTATATTCACAATTATTTTATTGTAAACCTGGATATATTATGCTTTAACAAATTTAAGAGATATTTATTAATATAATACTATTAATAAGCTAATTTTTTTAATTATATGTTAAGTTGCTCCTTATACAATTTCAAGAATAATCTATATATATTAAAACTTTATACTTTTCTATATTTTATTCACAGCCTGTGGATAAGTCTGTGAATAACTTGTACATAAGTTGTATATATCTTGTTTATTATTCGGATAAATTTTATTTTATATTTCATACAAAAACACTTAATTTTAAGTCATCCCTCCATCTACAGTTAATATTTGTCCGGTTATATATTGAGACCCTTCTCCGCATAAAAATAACACTGTTTTTCCAACAT
Source organism: Clostridium nitrophenolicum (assembly GCF_055391695.1). Lineage (NCBI taxonomy): Bacteria > Bacillati > Bacillota > Clostridia > Eubacteriales > Clostridiaceae > Clostridium > Clostridium nitrophenolicum. Next base: position 713,667 of record NZ_AP042469.1, on the reverse strand, counting down.
CCTGTCCGCTTCCAAACTTCCCCATAGGTATTTCATCTTCTAGCCCTTTTTTCTCATCTTCACTTAGCCAATTATTCATTTCTGTATCAATAACACCTGGAGCTATGGCATTTACTCTTATATTAGAAGGCGCTAATTCTTTTGCTAACGCCTTAGTGAACAGATTCACTGCTCCTTTTGTTGCAGAATAAATTGTTTCACAGGACGCTCCAATATTCCCCCACATTGAAGATATATTTATTATGCAGCCACATTTCCTAGAAATCATATGTTTAACTAAATTATGAGAACAATTAATTGTTCCTTTAAGATTTATATCTATTATTTGGTTCCACTCTTCTTCATTCATATCCATAAAAAGTGCAATCTTAGATACTCCTGCGTTATTGACTAGAATATCTACTTTCCCAAATTGTTCTATTGCCTTATTAACAAGCATCCTTGCTTCTTCATAAATACTTACATCTGCCCTAACTGCTATTCCAATTCCTTTTAAATCTTTTATATATTCTAAAGTTTTATTTGCCTCTTTTTCGTTAGATTTATAATTTACAACTACATTTGCTCCAGCTTTTACAAGTTCTAAAACAATACTTCTGCCTATGCCTCTTGACGCCCCCGTTACTATTGCAACCTTACCTTTTAAATTTTCCACTTATAATGTTCACTCCTTATATATTACTCAGTTAACATTAAAAACCCCTACTTAATATTAAGTAGGAGTTTTTAATATTTTAGTTTATATTAACTAAATCTATTATACTATAATAAAATACTAAATTATACCTAAATATTACTAGGCACTTTTACTTATTTCATCTTTCATATTCTCTTCAATTATAATTGTATTTTCTTCTGTCTTACTTTCATATACTTGAAACTCACTTACAAGCTTAAGAAGCTCCTCAGCACCTTCTGCATTTTTTGAAGACTGAGCCGCGATATGATCAGTCCTACTGCTAATTTTATTTATATTTTCAGATATAAGTCCAGAAGCTTCTGCACATTCCCCTACTGTAACTGTTAATGACTCCATATTTTCAGTTATATTTTCTATAGATTTATACATTTCTTCTGACAGAATCGAAAACCTTTCTACTATATTTTGTATGGTTTCTCCGTCATTTTTATAATCTTCACTTATATTTATCACTTTTTCATAATCATCAAGTACTGTATTTTTCATAACATCTAGTATAAATTCTGCAGAATCTGATAAGTGACAAACTGCCGCTAAAACTCCTCGTATATTTTTTTGAATATCTGACACGACAACAGCAGACTGCTCAGCTAACTTTCTTACCTCACCTGCAACAACTCCGAAGCCTTTTCCATTTTCGCCAGCTCTTGCAGCTTCAATAGCAGCATTTAAAGCTAATATGTTTGTTTTTTTAGATATTTCTCTTATTTGCTCCGTCATAACGGAAATATTCTCAACAACCTTAATATCCTGTAATGCATCACTCAATTTTTCTTTAGACACTGCATAGCTTTCTTGCATTTTAACTTTAGATTGATTTGTTTCTTTTCTCATAATAGTTGCTCTATCTTTTATTTCATTTGCTAATTTAAGTCCCTGTTGAGATTCAACTACAGTCCTATTTATTTCCTCTTTCGCAGATACAGTTTTTGAAGTTATATCTTCTATAAATGCCGAAGACTCCTGCATATTTGCTGTTATCTGGTCTGCAGTCTCAGAAACCCTTTGCACATTCCTATGTACACTCATAAACATATCATTTATGTTCTGTACTGAATCAAGTGTATTCTTGCTTTCTAGTTTAACACAATTTATTATATTTTCTATGTTATCAATAGCATTATTTAATGCTGATGCAGTTTGTCCAAACTCATCACTTCTTAATATCTCTATTCTATGTGATAAATTGCACTCTGATAGTTCTTTTGCATATTTTCTTATTTTTAAAAGAGGAACTTTTATATATTTTGATATTAGCAGCCCTACGCCCACTCCTATAAGAATAAATATCAGTGTAATAGCTGCTATATCATACTTAAGTATGTTCGCTTGTTTGAATATTTCATTTTTAGGCATACTTAATGCTAAAAACCAACTAGTATTGGGAATAGGCGCATATGCCATGAACATTTCCACACCACTTTCGCTGTAAAATCCTGATCCTGTTTCTCCTTTAATCATTTTGGTTTCTAACTCAGCTAATTGTTTTAATGTTGAATCCTCTTTCACATTTTTAAGCGTATTATCTTTATTCAGAACCAGTTTCATGTTTTTATGTGCTACTTTAGTTCCATCTTTATTTATTATAAAACAGAATCCGCTGTCTCCTACTTTCATCTTTTGAACTATTTCATTAAGCTTTTTCGTTGACATATTTGAAAATAATACGCCTGAAATCTTATCATCTTTATCTTTTATAGGCACAGCTACTGCAATAATTTGTTCTCCTTCAGTATTAGTCACGGGATCTGAAACTGCTGGTATACCGTTTAATGCTTTTTTTAGATATTCATTGTCTCTCGAAATATTTTCAATATCTATTCTTGTTTTTTCTCCATTTGAAAAGTATATTATTCCATTTAAATCCATGATATTTAAATTCACATAATTTAATCTCTGTGCCTCTTCTAAAAGCACTGGTATTTGATTTTGAACATTCATAGATTTAATTTCAGGTCTTTCTGCTAGTGCACTCATTACCTTTATGTCTTGCTCTAGTGTAGAGTTTATAAGCTTAGCTGACTCTGAGGCTCTGGACTTAAGAGATGATTCAATGGTGTCACCTAATGCCTTATAAGAACTATTATAAGATACTGTACCTAGGATACCGCATGTGAATATAATAAGAATTCCTATTTGAAGAGTTATTTTTACTGAAACACTATTTATAATCTCAGGTCTTAATATTCTCATCTTACTGATAAACTTTTCTAAGTTTTTATTGTTTTTCTTTTCTTTCATAGGCTTTAAAAGTTTTAACTTTTCGTAAATATCCGAAATAGTCTTCTTAAACTTTATTCTTTTTTTCACATCTAGTCCCCCTAAATCTAAATATTGAACAATCTACCATAGATGTTAATTCTAGATTTATTTTAGCACCTCTATATTCCACCTCATACTATAATAACCATAATTTAACACAAGGTTAACTGTACTTAACATATGTAAATTTATTTTTACTTGGAATGCTAAATAATATATAAAATATATAATATATTAAATAGAAAAACTGAATCTATCTAAGTTTCACTTTATTAAATAACAGTTTTATAATATAATACTTATATAAAATTAGGTAATATTTAGTATCACTTAGTATTTGTTTTCAAAGAAAGGAAGTATTTAATATGCTACATTTTAAACCACTTACAATTGAAGATAAAAAAATTTTTGATAAATATTTAGAACCGTATATATATGAGACTTGTGAGTATTCATTTACTAATCTTTTTATTTGGAGAAAAGCATGTGACATACAATACACCATTCATAAAGATGTCTTGATTATAAAGAAAACAGATTTTAATGGAAGCTATCATTTTATGCAGCCTATAGGATATAAAAAGGAAAACTTGAAGTATATAATAGATTTTTTAGTTGAAAATAAAAGTAAGTTTGAACTTGAGTATCTTTTTAAAGATGCTGAGGAGTGCTTTATTAATGACCTTAATGATATATATGGTGAGAATACTTTTACTATATTAGAAGACAGAGATAACTTTGATTATATATATGAGAGCAGCAAACTTATAAGCTTGTCAGGGAAAAAACTCCATAAGAAAAAAAATAATTATAATCATTTTATTAAAAATTATAGTTATGAAACATCTCCTATAACAGCAGAGTTAATACAACCTTGTATAAAAGCTGCTCGAGAGTGGTGTCATAAGCATATTTGCAAAGGGTATTTGCTATATGAATTAAGGGCTATAGAAGAACTTTTAAAAAATAATTCCATATTAAATTTTGAAGGTATGGTCGTATTTATTGATAACAAAGTTTCCGCTTTTACCATAGGAGAAAAAGTTAACAAAGACATGGCAATAATTCATATAGAAAAGGCAGATTCGGACATTAGGGGATTATATAATTTTATAAACAAAGCATTTGTTGATGCTTATTTTAGTGATGTTCCTTTTATAAATAGAGAGCAGGATCTTGGGATTGAAGGTCTAAGAAGTGCAAAAGAATCCTATATCCCAATAAAACTAGCAAAAAAATTTATTGTTCAATAATATTTATTGAAATAAGGCGTGAAAACTGCATTTTGTATATAATTAAACTTATTTAAATCATTAAATTAATTATATATTAGTTTTAAAATAATAGTCTGTGTACTTCCTTGAATTTATATTAAGAAGCATATTCTGATAGGAGTTTACACAGGCTATTTTTCTTACTGTAAATGTTGTAATTTACTAAGCTAATTAGTCAAGTTGTTTGCAATCTCCATAATCTTCTTTATACTTTCATCTAAGCTATTCATTGAAGCTGTAATTTCTTCTGTAGCTGCTGCTTGATTTTGTGAAAGTGTATCAAGCTCTCCTATTTTTTTTATTACTATATTAACTATATAAGATATTGATAAAAGTTTTTTAGATATTTCCTGAACGTTTCCACTAGTATCTTGAGCCAATTTACGAACTTCATTGGCGACTACAGCAAAGCCACGTCCAGCATCTCCAGCTCTAGCTGCTTCTATAGCTGCATTTAATGCTAATAATCTAGTTTGATCAGCTATTCCTTTAATTAATGCAATTACATCACTTATAGCATTTAATTCATTTTGAGCTTGAACTGAATTTATAGAAAGCTGATCCATTGCTGTAGCTATATTACTGGCGTTCATTGCAATTCCTTCAGAAGCTTCTTTAGTTTGGTCAGATGTTTCACTAAGCTGTGATGAAGTTTCTCTTAATATTTCCTGCTTAACTATAGGAGATGTAATTGTTATTCCTCCTATAATTACATTTCCGTTTTTTATTGGAATTCCCATTCCTATGTAAGGAACTCCAAAAGGAGAATTTTCCTTACTAATTTGAAGGAAAACACGTTTTTTAGTTCTTAAGACTTCATAAATAATAGTTTTTGATTTGATTAAATCTCCTACTGTAATTCCAAGTTTCATTTCCTTTGCTTCGTGATATGCTATTACTTTTTCCATGTCGTATATAGCTACAGTGCTATTACCATCAAAAAGCTCATATATATATTTTGCACTATCTATTGCAGTACCATATATACATTTTTCACTATTTTCATTAAATTCGTTACTCATTAATTATTCACCTCAATAAAAAATTTTAACTGCATATACCGATAAGTAAAATGCAGTTAAAAGTATATATTCGAAAGGATTTATAACTTACAAAGTTTAAATGACTGTTTCCTTTTTTGAACATCGAACCTATCTTCGCTAAGTAATCGTCCCTATTTCTTCTGCTTCTTTTATACGAAATGGAAGATACTTTGTAATAAGATAAGTAGGAAACATGTTCCTGTCTTTATTATAGTAATAGCAAAGATATCTCTGTATGATTGTTTGTGAGTTAAACCTGTGATACCTAGAAGTGTAATAACTGCTCCATTATGAGGTAATGTATCCATACCACCTGATGCCATTGCAGCAACACGGTGAAGTAATTCAGGACTCATACCAATTCTATTAGCCCAATCTAAGTACTGTTTTCCAAACATATCAAGTACTATACTCATACCACCAGATGCTGAACCAGTTACACCAGCAAGAACGTTTACACTTACTGCTTCTGATAGTAATGGGCTGCCATTAGGATTTATATTTATTAAATGATTAGCAATAACTTTAAATCCTGGAAGGGATTTTATAACGTTACCAAAACCAACTTCAGATGCAGTATTTAAAACTGCTAATAATGAACCTATTGCTCCAGCGTTGATAGCAGTTGCTAAATTTCCTTTAATACTTTTTGGGTTTATAATAAAGGAAAGTATTATACCTACAACAAGCGCAATTATAAGTGCCCAGTTATTCATAGTTCCTACAACACCTGTTTTAGCTACATTGTAAGGTGCTAAGGTTACCCATGATGTAATATCCCAATGAGGGAAAACCATTTTTTGTAAGATTAAAGTTATAACAAGCACTGAAACCAATGGTAAAGCTGATAATAAAGGATTAGGTAAGTTCGTATCTTCAACAATTACTGGTTCATTTTTATGATTTTGTCCATAACCCTCACCAGCTGCTTGTGCTTTACGTTTACGCCATTCTAAGTAAGCTACTCCAGTTGTAAAAACAATTATAGTTCCAAGTATACCAAAAACTGGTGCAGCATAAAGGTCTGTATTGAAAAATTTCATTGGTATTGAGTTCTGAATCTGTGGTGTTCCTGGTATAGCATCCATTGTGAAAGTGAAAGCTCCCATTCCAATAGTTGCAGGTATAAGTCTCTTTGGTATATCTGCTTCTTTAAATATAGCAGCTGCAAAAGGATACACTGCGAAAGCAACAACGAAAAGACTAACTCCACCATAAGTAAGAATAGCTGCTGATAAAATTACGGCAACCATTGCTCTTTCTTTTCCTAACTTTCCTATAATAGCCTTTGCAATAGATTTGGCAGCACCAGATTGCTCCATAGCTTTACCAAATATTGCTCCCAATAAGAAGAACGGGAAGTATACTTTTACATAGTTTGCTAAGTTAGGCAAGAATATTTCCGTATAAGTTGGCATAAGAGCCATTCCAGATAAAAGTGCCGCTAATAGTGCGAAAATAGGGGCAAATACTATAACTGAAAATCCCCTATAGGCTAAGAAAATTAATAATCCTAGAGCTAAAATAATTCCTATAACGCCCATTAATAAAACCTCCATTTAATTTATACTTTGTATATATTTTTTATGAAACTCCTTCTCCTTCGTCGAATGAGTAAGCGATCATCACAAAATCATAGATTTTGGATGCCTGCTTATCTAATTTTTATCCCCATTAACTCTTCCTTAAAGATTCTTTCGTCCATACCTTTTAAATTAGAAGATATTATTGGTTTAAATTCCATGTGATTTAGTACGTCTTTCTCTAAATCGATTCCTGGAGCAAGCTCTTCTAAAACTAATCCATCTTTAGACAATCTAAATACTGCTCTTTCAGTGATATAAAGGACAGATTGTCCAATATCCGCTGCATATTCTCCGCTAAATGTAATCTGTTCAACAGCATTGATGAACTTATTCGCCTTTCCTTCTTTCTCTATTACTAATTCACCATCTGCAACACTTATCTTTAATCCACCTGCCGTGAAGGTACCACAATATACAACTTTTTTAGCATTTTGAGTTATATTAATAAAACCACCGCAGCCTGCAATTTTAGGTCCAAACTTACTAACGTTTACATTTCCAACCTTATCACATTGTGCTAATCCTAAAAAGGCTACATCAAGGCCGCCTCCATCATAAAAATCAAATTGACTAGCTTGATCTAATATAGATTGTGGATTTGTAGATGCTCCAAAACTTAGGCCGCCTGCAGGTACACCACCGATTCCGCCTGCCTCTACAGTTAAAGTCATTTCATCTCCTATCCCCTCTTCATTAGCTACTATTGCTACTCCTTCTGGTACGCCAATTCCTAAGTTTGTAACTGAATTAGGTATAAGCTCCATAGCTGCTCTTCTAGCTATTATTTTTCTTTCATTAAGCGGTAATGGATCTAATGAATCTACAGGAACTTTAACTTCTCCAACATAGCATGGATTATAACTCTCGCCAAAAGTCTGCATATGGTTTTCTGGTGTTCCAACAACTATTGCATCTACATATATTCCTGGTATTTTTACTTTTCTTGGATCTAGCGTTCCCTTCGCTACAATCTTTTCAACTTGTAAAATAACTAATCCACCTGAGTTTTTAGCTGCTTGTGCCATTGCTGTTGCATCAAGTGTTGCAGCTTCTTTTTCTAAGGTTGCATTTCCATCTTCATCTGCATATGTGGCCCTTAAAAGTACAACATTGATAGGAAAAGCTTTGTACAATAAATACTCTTTATCTTCAATTTTAACTACCTTTACTATCTCCTCAGTAGTGATCTCATTTAGCTTGCCACCCTCAATTCTAGGATCAACAAAGGTTTTCAAACCAACGTGAGTTAATGTTCCTGGTTTTCCAGCGGCAATATCTCTAAACATATGTGATATAGTACCTTGTGGCAAGTTATATGCTTTTATCTTGTTTTCTAAAGCTAATTTTTGAAGCTTTGGTGCTAATCCCCAATGGCCTCCTATTACTTTACCTAATAACCCTTCATGTCCAAGATGATTTAATCCTCTCTCCTTACTGTCACCTTGACCTGCTGCATAAACTAATGTTAAATTTTTAGGAGTTTGTGCTTTTAAAAATTGCCTTTCTATTTCCATAGTAATTTCTTCTGGATGTCCACATCCAATGAAACCACCTACAGCAACAGTATCACCATTTTTTATTAGGGCAACTGCTTGTTCTTTTGATATAACTTTAGATTTCATTTTTCTCCCTCCATGTTATAGTTATGTAGTACTATTTTATATAGCAACTATCATGCCAAAACTTCTATAAACTATAGAATTATTTGTAAGTTAACAAAACTCTTAAATATCAATGTTTTTAGAATATTTATTATTCAATTAATTTAACACAAAAAATAAATAAATAATTAATGTATATTTTATGTACATTAATTATTTATTATTTCTTTATATCCTTTATTTTGCAAGTTTTATAAACGACTATTTTATTTACATGTATTTTTTTTATACATCATTTTCAACATGTTTTAAAATTTATTTCTAAAATTATTTATCCGAAGTACATGATTTACTATAATAATTACAGATATCAATGGGGACTAAAAAAGATGATTCCTGTTCAGTACAGAAATCATCTTCTTAATTCAGCATAGTCTTTTTTTATTGTCCTAGACAAAGGGTACATTTTATTCTGACATGTAGGTTTAAAATACTCAAGCAATAAATATATTTTAGGTTAAACTCTCTAATTTATATTCTTCTATTTTCTTGTATAATCCAGCTCTGCTTATACCTAATATTTTAGCTGCTTTATTCTTATTCCAATTAGTTTCCTTAAGGCACTCGAGAATAACTTCTTTTTCCACCTCTTCGACAATAACTTTCAGATGTTTACTTTTATTACTATAACGTTTGAATTTGTTTTTTGTCAGTCTTTCAGATAGATGTTCTAATTTAATAACTATATCTGAGTCTAATAAATTTATCGCTCTTTCGATAACGTTTTCAAGCTCTCTGATGTTTCCAGGCCAATCATAGTTAACTAGACAATCTAATGCCTCCTTAGATATTCCCTCTACATATACTCCTAATCTACTTGCAACCTTAATTCTAAGTGCATTAACTAATTTAGGTATATCCTCTTTTCTTTCTCTTAAAGGAGGTATTGAAATTTTCATTACATTAAGTCTATAATATAAATCCTCTCTAAATTTTCCTTCTTTAATGCTGTTTTCAAGATCTTTATTAGTAGCAGCTATTATTCTGACATTGATTGACTTTAGCGTATTACCACCAACTCTTTCAATCTCTTTTTCTTGAATGACTCTTAAGAGCTTTACCTGCATATTCATAGGCATATCACCTATTTCGTCTAAAAATATAGTTCCGCCGTCGGCTAATTCGAATTTACCCTTTTTGCCACCTTTTTTTGCCCCCGTGAAAGCCCCTTCTTCATAACCAAATAGCTCTGCTTCTAATAGTTCCGAGGGTATCGCTGCACAATTTATCTTTACAAATGGTGCTAAATACCTTTTACTTGCATTATGAATAGAATGAGCAAATAGTTCTTTCCCTGTTCCACTTTCTCCAATTATTAAAACATTTGAATTAGTATTCGCAACCTTTTTTACTAAAGATTTTACTCCCTTTGTTTTAGGTGAATCTCCTACTATATTTTCAATTGAATACTTAGCTTTTCTTTCTTTATCAAGTTCATTCTTATAAAACTCAACTTCTTTTTCTAAATTATTTAATTTTTTACTAAGAGAATGAAAATCACTAATATCTTTAAATACTACCTTTCCTATGGCACCAATAACTTTATCATCTTTTTTTAGTGGAACACGCATAGCAATCATTTTATTCCCTTTTATCTCCTGAACGTCCCCTATTTCTGCTACACCTGATTCTATAACTTTACTCATCCTTGTGTTTTCTATTACTTCATCTACTAGCTTTCCTTCAGGATTAGCACACCCCACAAACTCTTTATAAGCCTTACTCATCATAGTAATAATACCTTTTTCATCTGTTACTACTATCCATTCGTTAAAGGTGTTTATTATAGTGTCTAAAATATCAATATATGATTTATCTGCATTCAACTCTTCCTGCATTTTTTTATGATTAGTAATATCATAAAAAATAGCTATAGCTCCTTTTGCTTTTCCTTCCGACATTATAACAATTCTATTTGTTATAAATTCTCTTCCATTGGTTATAAAGTTCTGATTAATTTCATTTTCACAATTTTTCAATACTCTGGGTAGATTTGTTTCAGGTATGATTTTCTCGATATGTAACCCTAATCCACTTTCAGCATTAACTCCCAACAACTTTTCCGCCATTTTATTAATAACAAATATAATTCCTGTATTATCAACTCCTATCACAGCCTCATTTATATTTTCTACAATAGACTGAAAGCATTCCTTGAAAAACATAAACCATCCCCCTCTTAAGCCGTATTTCATAGATTTAATCATAGCTATATCGTTTAGTTTTTGACTCTTAGTATTGTTATAATAAATATTATAATAAACCATCTAATCAAGCAAAATACATACTAGTATTATATCATTAAATAAAAACTGAGACTATGCTTTTGACACAGTCCCAGTTTATTACTACCTAAATTTGAAGTTGTTCCTAGGCATGATTTGAAATTAGTTAAAAAAGTAATCTTGTAACTTTATAATTTATTCTACAAAGAGATTTTATAACTTTTTAAATTAATTCATTTCTTTAATTTGAGCTACAAGTTCAGGAATAACCTTCTTATAATCTCCAACTAATGCAAGGTCAGCTACTTTCATTATAGAAGCATCTGCATCTTTATTTATAGCTATAATGTAATCACTATCCTGCATTCCAGCTAAATGCTGTATTGCCCCTGATATACCACAAGCTATATAAAGATTTGGTCTAACTGTCTTACCTGTTTGTCCAACTTGATATGCTTTATCTAACCATCCGTTGTCTATAGCTGCTCTTGATCCAGCTACTATTCCACCTAAAGCGTCAGCAAGGTCTTTTAGTACCTCAAAACCTTCTTTATTTCCTATTCCTCTTCCACCTGCAACTATTATCTTAGCTTCTCCAATATCCATGCAGCCCTTGCAAGCTTTAACTATTTCTAACATTTCAGTTCTTACGTCTGCTTCAGTTAAGTTTGCAGCTACCTTTTGGATTTCTCCAATTCTTTCAGTATCTTTAGCTAACTTTTCAAATACCCCAGGTCTTACTGTAGACATCTGTGGTCTGTGGTCTCCACAAACTATTGTAGCCATTAAGTTCCCACCAAAGGCTGGTCTTGTCATAAGTAAGTTTTTGTTTTCTGGATCTATATCAAGAGATGTACAATCGGCTGTTAGTCCTGTAGCAAGTCTTGCTGCTACTCTTGGTCCTAAATCCCTTCCTATGAATGTAGCCCCAACTAGTATTGCTTCTGGTTTTATATCCTTTGCTAAGTCACATATAACCTTTGTATATCCATCTGTTGTAAAGTGTTTTAAAAGTGGATTATCTACATATATTACTTTATCTGCTCCATATGCTACTAATTCTTTTGCTATATCATCTATATGACTTCCAAGTAAAAGAGCTGTTAACTCTACGCCTAACTTGTCTGCTAGTTCTCTGCCTTTTCCTAATAATTCTAAAGATACCTTTTGAAGTTTTCCGTCTCTTTGCTCAGCAAATACCCATACACCTTTATAATCTGCTATATTCATCTTAAACTCCTCCTGTAATTTTTAAATGAGTAAGCGATCATCACAAAATCAGAGATTTTGGATGCCTGCTTAGATGTAGTGTTTTTCTTTTAATTTTGAAACTGCATATGCTGCTACTTCTTTTGCTGGTAGATTTACTAATTCTCCTTGTCCCTTTGCTTCCTTTGTTGAAGATTTCTTAACCTTTGTTGGTGATCCAGCTAATCCAAGAAGAGATTTGTCTACATCTATATCAGCTGCACTCCATACTTTTATTTCTTTCTTGTATGTTTCAAAGATATTTGCCATATGCATATATCTTGGTTCATTTAATTCTTTTATAGCTGTCAAAAGAACTGGAGTCTTAACCTTTATTACTTCGTACCCATCTTCCCATGCTCTTTGTACTTTTAAGGAATCTCCCTCAACTTCTACTTTTTCTACATAAGTGATTTGCGGGATGTTTAAATGCTCAGCTATTTCTGGCCCAACCTGTGCTGTATCTCCATCTATAGCCTGTCTTCCTGCAAATACTATGTCGTAGTCTAACTTTCTTAATGCTCCTGCTAATGCATTTGATGTAGCCAATGTATCTGCTCCTGCAAAGGCTCTGTCTGATATAAGAATTGCTTCATCTGCTCCCATAGCTATTGCTTCTCTTAAAGCAGCTTCTGCTTGTGGTGGTCCCATACTTATTATAGTAACTTTTGCCCCTACCTTTTCTTTTAATACAAGTGCTTCTTCTAAAGCATTTTTGTCATCTGGATTTATTATTGATGGAACTCCTTCTCTTATAAGAGTTCCTGTCTTTGGATCTATTTTAACTTCTGTTGTATCTGGAACTTGTTTTAAACAAACTACTATATTCATTAATGTTGTCCTCCTTGTCTATTCTTATCTAAATATACTTCCTGAGATAACCATCTTCTGAACCTGTGAAGTTCCTTCATATATTTCAGTTATCTTAGCATCTCTCATCATTCTTTCAACTGGATATTCCTTTGTATATCCGTATCCACCAAACAGCTGAACAGCCTTAGTTGTTACTTCCATAGCAATATCTGCTGCAAATAACTTAGCTCTTGCTGCATCTACAGAGTAAGGAAGTCCAGCATCTTTCTTGCATGCTGCTTTGTATACTAAGTGTCTTGCTGCTTCGATTTTTGTATCCAATTCAGCTACTATCCAAGATAGTCCTTGGAATTTATCTAAAGATCTGCCGAATTGTTTTCTCTCTTTCATATAAGCTATCGCTTCATTGAAAGCACCTTCAGCTATTCCTAGTGCTTGAGCTGCTATACCAATTCTTCCTCCATCAAGAGTACCCATAGCAACACCAAAGCCTTTTCCTTCTTTGCTTAGTAAGTTTTCCTTTGGTACTATACAGTCTTCAAATATAAGCTCAGTAGTTGAAGATGCTCTAATTCCCATCTTGTCTTCTAGCTTACCTGTTGAGAAACCTTTGAATCCTTTTTCAACTATAAATGCTGAAATTCCTTTTGTTCCTTTGCTTCTGTCTGTCATAGCAAATACTATGAAGATATCTGCTGCTCCACCATTTGTTATAAATATTTTTTGTCCATTAATTATATAGTTATCTCCATCAAGAACCGCTGTAGTTTGTTGCCCTGCAGCATCTGTTCCTGCATTTGGTTCTGTTAATCCAAAGGCTCCCAACTTTTCTCCCTTTGCAAGATGTATTAAGTACTTTTGTTTATGCTCTTCAGTGCCATATTTATCAATTACTGAAGCACATAGTGAAGTGTGAGCTGAAAGAATAACTCCAGTAGTACCACAAACCTTTGATAACTCCTCAACTGCTAATATATATGAAAGAGTATCTCCACCGGCTCCGCCATATTCTTTAGAAAATGGAATACCCATCATTCCGTACTTAGCCATTTTTTCTACTGTCTCCATTGGAAACCTTTCTGTTTCATCAATTTCTGCTGCTAATGGCTTAACTTCATTTTCAGCAAATTCTCTTACCATTTGTTGTACTAATTGTTGTTCCTTTGACAATGTAAAATCCATAATTGGTCCTCCTCTTGATTTTTAGATAGATATTTGATTGTTTGTTAATAATCAAACAATTCTTATATATTAATTTTGCTTTATTTTATATTTTACCTATATCAGATTGATTTTAGCTATGTCTATTTGGAAGGGTTCAATCTTATATAGGTAAAATATAATTAACTGATCTATTTAAATTTTATTTAAGAATAGCTATTCAGAAACTTTTTTAGGAGGCATAACTAATGCTTCTCCATCTACAACAACTTTTCCATTTTGATTAGTACAAACCGTTCTTAGTTTAACTCTATTTTTCTCTACATTCATTTCTATAACTTCTACTTCTGCTTTAATTGTATCTCCAATATAAACTGGTGCAGTAAACTTAAGCTGTTGTCCCATATAAATTGTTCCTGGTCCAGGAAGATGCATACCAAGACAAGCTGAAATAAGACCAGAAACTAATATTCCATGTGCAATTCTACTCTTAAACATTGTTTTTTCTGATGCAGCTTGATTTACGTGTGCTGGATTTAAATCTCCAGTAATTCCAGCAAATAAGTATACATCTGTTTCAGATATAGTCTTTTCAATAGAAATCTTATCTCCAACTTTTATTTGATCGATTGTTAAACCTTGCATGATTTTACCTCCTATTTTTTAATACATAGTAGAAGAAAGATAAAGTATACCTTTGTTTAATTATTAAGGATAGTTTGTATATTTTAGAATAACAACTAGTCAAATCATATACTTGTCCAACTTCTACTATGCCTTATATATTTTGTTAAGAGCTTAAGGTCCACAGCCAAAATGGTCCACAGCCTTAGACACTCCTTACATTCTAACTTTATAGTAATTATTAATTATCTTTCTATAATAGCTGCTGCTCCTTGTCCTCCACCTATACATAAGGTTGCAAGACCTTTTTTAGCATCTCTCTTAATCATTTCATAAATTAGTGTGACTAAAATTCTAGCACCAGAAGCTCCGATTGGGTGTCCAAGAGCTATAGCCCCACCGTTTACATTTACAATATCCATGTTAAATTCTAGATCCTTTGCTACAGCTAAACTTTGTGCAGCAAAAGCTTCATTTGCTTCTATTAAATCTAAGTCTTTTACAGTTAACTTTGCTCTTTCTAAAGCTTCTCTAGTTGATGGAACAGGTCCATATCCCATAATTGAAGGGTCTAATCCCTTTGAACCAAAGGATACAATTTTCGCCAATGGTTTTATACCTAGTTCAGCTGCTTTTTCAGCACTCATTATAACCAATGCCGCAGCTCCATCGTTTATCCCTGATGCGTTACCTGCAGTAACAGTTCCAGCCTTTTTAAAGGCAGGTTTTAATTTTGATAAACTTTCAATTGTAACTCCTGCTTTAGGATATTCATCTGTGTCAAATACCTTTGGTTCTCCTTTTCTTTGCGGTATAATTACTGGAACTATTTCATCTTTAAATTTGCCTTCTTTGATTGCATTTTCAGCTTTTAATTGAGAATTTAAAGCAAATGTGTCCTGCATTTCTCTAGTTATATTCCATTGTTCTGCTATGTTTTCCGCTGTGATTCCCATATGATATCCATTAAAAGCATCTGTAAGTCCGTCAAATACCATGTCATCTACTAGCTTTCCATCGCCCATTCTTTGTCCCCATCTTGCATCTTTTAAAATATATGGTGCTCTAGACATACTCTCCATTCCACCAGCAACTATAATATCGTTATATCCAGATAAAATCATTTGAAAAGCTAAACTAACTGATCTTAAGCCGGATCCACACAACTTATTTAAAGTAAAGGATGGCACATCAACTGGAATGCCAGCTTTTACAGCAGATTGCCTTGCTGGATTTTGACCATTTCCAGCTTGTAATACATTTCCCATAATAACTTCATCTACTAATTCAGGTTTTACACCTGCTCTATTTAAGGCTTCCTTAATCACTATAGCTCCTAAATCAACTACTGACACATCCTTTAAGCTTCCGCCAAAAGAACCTACAGCTGTTCTAACCGCACTTGCTATAACTACTTCTCTCATGTTCTAACCCTCCAATTAATTCCTTATATATTCTTGTGGAACTTTATCAATTATTTGTTATAATCGAAGAATCCTTTTCCTGACTTTTTTCCTAAATATCCAGCCCTTGACATCTTTCTTAGTAATGGATGTGGTCTATATTTTGAGTCTCCAAATTCCGCATATAGTACTTCCATAATAGCCAAACATACATCAATTCCTATTAAGTCAGCCAATGCTAATGGTCCCATAGGATGGTTAGCTCCTAGCTTCATAGCTAAATCAATGTCTTCAGCGCTTGCAACATTATCTGCTAAAATTCCTACCGCTTCATTTATCATAGGTACAAGGATTCTGTTTACTACAAAGCCTGGCGCCTCTTCAACCTCTACAGGATCTTTTCCAAGTTTCTTAGAAACCTCAACTATAGTATTTTTAGTTTCTTCTGAAGTAGCAATTCCTTTTATAACTTCTACTAATTTCATAACTGGAACAGGATTAAAAAAATGCATACCTATAACCTTATCTGGTCTCTTAGTTGCACTTGCTACATCAGTTATAGATAATGATGATGTATTTGTAGCAAGTATAGCTTCTGGCTTACATAATTCATCTAACTCTGCAAATATCTTTTTCTTAATTGACATATTTTCAACTGCTGCTTCCACAACTAAATCTGCATCTTTAGCTAAACTCATATCTGTTGTAGGTGTTATTCTGCTAACTATATTTTTCTTTTCTTCTGCAGTAATTTTTCCTTTTTGAACACTTTTTTCAAGATTTTTAGAAATTATGTCAAATCCTCTTTGAACAAAACTCTCTTCAATATCTCTCATTACTACTTCATATCCAGTTTGTGCAAAAGCCTGCACAATTCCTGAGCCCATTGTTCCTGCTCCTAAAACAAATATTTTCATTCCAATTCCTCCTAAAAACACACCGTATTTTAATAATTTTACTTATTTATAAAATTTGCTTTTCTTTTTTCCAAAAATGCTTCCATACCCTCTTTTTGATCCTTAGTTGAGAAACATAACCCAAATAGATCTTTTTCTATTAGCATTCCTGTTTCTATATCACTTTCCGCACCTCTATTTATAGCAGTTTTTGAATATCTTATTGCGGCCTGTGCTTTAGAAGCAATCTTTTCAGCTAAAGTTAAAGCTTCAACCATTAACTCATCGTGAGGTACAATTTTATTTACTAATCCTAGTTTTTCCGCTTCAACTGCATTGATCATATCGCCAGTAAAAATTATCTCCTTTGCCTTAGCTACTCCAACTAAACGTGATAGTCTTTGAGTTCCTGCAAAACCTGGGATGATTCCTAATCCAACTTCTGGTTGTCCAAACTTTGCTTTCTCTGAAGCTATTCTTATATCACAGCTCATAGCTAATTCACATCCACCACCTAATGCAAAGCCATTTATAGCTGCTATAATTGGCTTTTCCATAAGTTCCATTTTTCTAAATACGCCTAACCCTAATTCCGCAAATTTTCTAGCCTGCTCCGGAGTTTTATCCTTCATTTCTGATATATCTGCTCCAGCAATAAAAGCTTTACCATATCCAGTTACTATTAGGACATAGATTTCTTCATCATTTTCTATTTCATCTAATACTTGATTAAATTCTTTTAAAACATCACTATTTAATGCATTTAATACCGATGGCCTGTTAAAGCTTAATGTAGCAATATGATTTTGTTTATCTAGAACAACGTTTTCATATTTCAAAGTAATCCCCCCTTCATTAATGTATTTAGCAAAAACCATGCCATATTATTTATCTGTGTTAACCCCCTCAAAATACGTGGTCTTACTAAATTTCTTATAAATTAACTTCTTTGACTTTATGTATATTATTTATACATATTTTTTGTTAATACTAGCTTTTCCCGCAATAATTGAATGCTTGAAAATTGTCTATAAACTATACATGTCAATAAGTTTTACATCTTGCATTCACAAGGATTTGTAGTATAGCTCAAAGCAAAAAAAGTAATTTCTTTAATGAAAAGAGGTAACGAAAAAATCTCAATAAAAAATCCACATCTCTGGCTCAATTTATTCCAGAAATGTGGATTATTTTCCTATTATTTATTCTGTTACATTTTCATGTTTAAATTCTTCTACTTTTATCTCACCATTATTTTTGGTTATAGTTAAAGTATCTATTCCATATGGAGGATTATGTGGTCCTACAAATGTTAGAATTATTATATACGGACTCTATCCTTATTCCTAACTTATCTAATAAAAATCAAACTTATAAAAAATGTTATTGTGGAAAGCATTACAGCTATCATTAGAACTCCCGTTATTAAAATGTTATACCTTATTAAATCAATAGCTAATATATACTTTGATAAATTTAAAGTATTCACCATAAATAATATTAGAAATATAATCCATAATCCTCTGAAAGCTCCCTTTATATCGGCAGAACTTAAAGATATATGAGAGGATATACATATAGATATAAATAAGAATACATAAAAGTATGGATTTTCAAAGTTCTTCAAGGAGAATATAACTTTTACCAACCCAGAATAAGAATTAATTATTCCTTCAATTGTACTTTTGCTTAACACTGTAACATGTAAGCTTTTAATTAATATATTGATAAACCCGTTATAAGCCTGTGGTATTATATATCTCATTAAAGCTATTATAGAAAAAATTCCTCCAAATATAGGTGCTATGCCTATAAAAAAGTTTCCTATCTGCTGATAAACACTACCTTGGTTATAGCTGTGTTGTACGTATCCCATTACCCCATTTTCATCCGGTTTTTGAAGTAATTTTATCTTAGTAATTTTATGTCCAAACAGCAAAGCAACGATGGCGTGACTCAATTCGTGAATTGGAACACCAATAAACCCTGTTATCATTAATGCCTTACTTCCAAAACGTCTCTGAAAATTTCTTATAGAATTATTTCGTAATACTCCAAGAAGCAATCCGACTAAAACAATCATTCCTATAAGATATACTGTTTCTATACAAGTTCTGATTAACAATTCGATTATAAATGTCATCATATGTTTTTATCCTCCGTCAATTGTAATGTACTTAGAAGCAAAAAATCATTTATCTATTTCTAATTAATGTTTTACATTTTATCATTGTAATAAGAATAAATCTATATCAAACCTAATAAAATAAATTTTCTAAAAAATATAAATAAAATTTATAATCTTTTTTCTCAATCTTTAAAGCTTAAGCACAGGAAACAATAAAAAAATCCCCCATTTTTGATTTAGTTTTAAATCAAAAGAGGAGATTCTTCATAAATTATATATTTCATTTTTTTGTCAGGACTTTTTTAAGTGTCAGAACTATTTTTTCGGACTACAATAACTTTGCTATTAAAAACATAGTTTTCATTCCAAGTGAAGTAAACTTTTCCTCGTATTCAGTAACTACATTTTGCGTAAAATCACTTTTGTGTAAATCGTATGTTAAATACTCTATAGAAAATCCACTTTCTTTGAAATATTCCTGTGAATCCTCAAATAGTTCTGTATCGTCTGTTTTAAACCATATCTCACTGTTAGGCTTTAAAAATTTCTTATACTCTGTTAAGAACTTTGAATGAGTAAGCCTTCTTTTGTTATGTCTCTCCTTCGGCCAAGGATTGCAAAAGTTAATATATATCCTGCTTATTTCATCCTTCTCAAAGACTTCAGAAATTCCAGCTATATTCATAGGAATAAGCCTTGCATTTTGCAATTCAGTATCCTCTAATTTTTTCAATGCATATATTAAAACTTCATCTTTAAGGTCTACACCTATAAAGTTTATATTAGAATTTTGTTGTGCTCTGGTAGTTATAAATCTTCCTCTTCCACAACCTAGTTCCAAGTATATATCATTATTATTTTTAAACTCTTCCTGCCACTTTCCTTTAAGTTCTTTTGGCTCTATTATTACTAAAGGGCTTGCTTCCATTTCCGGTCTTGCCCACCATTTTTTTCTAAGTCTCATATGAAACCTCCTTCTTTTGTAGAAAAATTCATGTGTCTTATATCAAGGTACTAGCAATTCTTAAAAATGTACTATATAAGTAATGCGACGGAATTCCAACAATATAAGTTGAAATTGGAGTTGCTATAAAAAGTATTAGTATAATCATCTGATATTTATATATGGAATCTGATATCTTATAGTAAGTCGATGGAAACAAATCTCTCAGCACATGAAATCCATCTAATCCAGGAAGTGGTATTAGATTAAAGACAAAAAGCATGCAATTTATACTTATTATTGCAGAAAGCATACTACCAACAATTCCATATAATAAAGGTATACCTTTCATACCAAAAAAACCGAATTTCGATAGAAGCGCTGCTAATATAGCACCTATAAATGCTACGATTAAATTAGCAATTGGTCCAGCTATGGAAACTTTTAAATCATCCTTATATCTATTTTTAAAAGCACTAGGATTGGTTTCTACAGGCCTTGCCCACCCAAAACCTACAATTAATATCATTAAAAACCCCATTAAATCTATATGAACAAATGGATTTAAGGTAAGTCTTCCTTGAAACTTTGGAGTCTTATCCCCAAGTCTGTCAGCTACAAATGCGTGTGCATATTCATGAAATGCAAAACCTATAAGTATGGCTGGTATTATAAGTATTTTCTCAAGTAACCAGTTATTCAAAATCAAATCACCCTTTCTTACATTATTACTACATTTAAACAAAATTACTTTCATTATAACAAAAGTATTGACATTACTCAATAAAGTGAAACTTACTTCAGTTTGCGTTTTAAACACCAACTAAGTTTATTTACAGTAATCTAAACAAACAAATTAAAATTTACAAGGGATGCTAGAACAGAATTCTATCCTAACATCCCCTAACAATTACAAATATCTTTAGTTAAATAGAGTTTTCACCATTTTTCCGTCACTTACTGATATTATTCCATCAGTATACATTTGAATAAATCTTCCTTGATAAATATACTCTTTTCCTGAAGCAACTTCTCTGACAACTCCCTTAAGGTTATCATTTATATAAATCTTTCCTTGAGAACTCACGAATATCGCATCTTTATCTACTGCAGTGCCTAAATCAATAGTTTGCAGAGAGTTTCTTCCTTCTTTTACACTGCCATAATAAATTTTGCTAATCTTATCATCTTGAGTTTCACCAATATATACTCTGTCCTCATCATCTACAGCTATTAGTGAGGGATTGTTTACTCCATTTATATCAAGAGGTTCATCTTGTCCTGTTGTATATATTCTATGATGAGTAAGATCCTCATATATAAGCTTATCTTCATGAGGAACTACTTTTATCTTTCCTATCATATAAGCCATTGTATCTACTTTTTTCATTTCTTTCATTATATTAATCCAATATATACTACTTCTCTTACCACCGTTTGCTACTTTAACATATATAATATTTGTTAAAGGTGAAGCTTGAATATCCTCTACCTCTGCATTTTTATCTGCCCAATCTAGTTCCTTAATATCTTCCTTAACATCTTTATCTACATCATAGTATGCTAATTTGAAACTGGAGCCTTTTTTGCCTGTTTCTTTTTCTGCTATAAGCATTCTATTTCTATCTGGAAGCCATTTGTAAAATGAAACCTGTACCCCATCCTCGAAATCTACTTTCTTTTCTTCTCCAGTTTTTGTATTTATTACTTTTAAAACATCTCCGTCATAGTAAGCTAAATATCTTGCATTAAAGGATGCATTAACATGAGTTGCATTATCAGGTACCTTCACCTCTGCATCTTGCTTTTTGACTTCGCTTTTTACAACTTTTTTAGTCTTGATAGATGTGTTTGTGGCTAATAAATACTTTTCTGCGTAGAAAAGTCCTGCAAACTGTATGGTTAAAGATATAAGAATCCATAAAAAAATCCTTTTAAAAATCTTCATTCCTTACTCTCCTTCTAATAATTATCTTACTTACTTCCACAATTATTTAACAAAAATGGCCGATGGAACTGATCTTTCTCCTAAAGGATCGCAAGGATTATTTATTACATCACCTTCATAATACATTGTTGAAGATGATCCTCCATCTAAGTTTGTTGCATTAACAGCACCATATTGAAGCATTATATTTTCAACATCTTTTAGCGTAGCTCCTACACTCGTAGTTTGTCTTCCATCAATAACTAATAAAAGTATAGCTCCATCTTTTCTTTGTCCAATAGCTGTTCTAGGAGCTATTCCCCAGCCTCCGTCACCGGATTTTATAGTACCTCTACCATTTACTACTAATGCAGGTCCAAAAGAAATGGCTTCTGTAGCACCAAGTTCATTAAGTTCTTTTAAGCTATGCGGCCCAACTAAAAGCGCTCCACTTTTAGTAATAGCCACTACATCTCTTTCTTCATCTTCCTTTAAATCATTGTAAAGTATTTTCCCATTACTCATAAGTATTCCAACAGGCTTTCCACCAGTTCCTGTCCATTTACTATCTCCAGATGAGCTATCTGTAAAGCCTCCACCATTAACTGCAGCTACTGCCCCGTTATCCCTAGCTATCTGACTTGTTAATTCTCCTTCAACACCTAATTTTTTGCTATAACCTACTTTAACTCTAGTAGGATCATGTACAATTAACATATATCCTTTAAACTTTCTTCCATCACTAATATCTTCTCTTTCAATATTACTATCATGAGTATTTTTAAAATTTATAGGTGCATTATCTTGCTGAATAGTTTCAACAACATTTTCTCCTAAAATTTTATTTATTTCTTCCTCTGATAAAAATAATTTAGCTATATATTGATGGCTAAGTGTTGTCATAGCAGCACCTACTATTGTCTTCTTTACGTTTTCAAATGGCCCATGAAATACTATTAGAGGCGCAGTAATACCTGTAAATATCATCTCAAAAATCAAAAAACCTAAGATCAATTTCCAAATTGACTTTTTCTTAGTTCCTTCGGTTTTTCTCTTATTCATTCGTTAAACCTACCCTTTCTAAATTTAATACCTTACAACATTGTACAATAAATGATATATTTTTTAAATAGAAATAGTTATAAATATAGCAAAAACTTTGTTATTTAAAAATTAAACATCCAAAAAGACATAATTCTGGTTAAAACCTTCTTAATGCTTTTTGGATGTTTAATTTCTCATATATTTTTAATTGTTTTATAAATTTAGCAATATTACTATACTTAAAGCCTTTTTGAAGCTTCATAAGCTAATGGAGACCTTTCACATTCGTCATATTTTAAAGTTACTTGATAACACAGAGCACTTCCTTTCATTTTTTCTGATGCATAACACAGTCCATTTGATCTAGAGTCTAAAAATGGATGATCTATCTGTTCTGGATCTCCTATCAAAATAAGTTTTGTACCGACTCCAACTCTAGTTATAATAGATTTTACCTGCTTTGGTGTAAGATTTTGTGCTTCATCTATAATAACCCAATTTTTAACTATAGACCTTCCTCTTAAATATGCAACTGCTTCTGTAGTTATAATTCTTCTATCAAACAACTCTTTTATTTTATCTGATAATTCTTTTTCATTTTTATATCTTTCCTTCTCATCTGAATCTACTAATATCTCTAGATTATCCAATACCGGTCTCATAAAAGGCGATATTTTTTCCTGTTCTGTTCCAGGCAAGAATCCTATATCCTCATCCATAGTAACATTGGGTCTGCAAACTAAAATCCTTCTAAATTGATCTTTTCCTTCTTCCATAATCTTATCTAACCCTACTGCAAGTGAAAAAAGCGTCTTAGCGGTACCAGCTGGGCCTTTTATTATTACTAATGGAGCTTTTTCTGCATCTGTGTATAATGCTTCTAGTATAAACCTTTGCCCTACATTTCTCGCATTAACTCCCAGAGGTATATTATCTTTATAATATAGCTGCACTATTTTATTTCCATCAAATCTTCCCAATGCTGTTTGTTTTGGGTTATGAAGGCAGTGTACTATAATAAATTGATTGTTGTCTAAATTAGGCTTCAAGTATTTATCAAGCTCAACTGAATAATATAACAGATCATCTATATTCATAAATTTTTTACGGTAAAATTCTGATATTTTCTCAGATGTTGCATAAACATCCATACGTCCCGTATATTGACTTTCATGATCTGGAACAACTTTTTCATGAAAGTCCTCTACATCTATATTAACTGTATCAGCTTTAATTCTTTCAAAGGTATCTTTTGTAATTAAGCAAACATTTTTCCCTTGCTCCTTTAGACCTTTGCATACCTGTATTATTCTGTTATCAGGCTTAGCTTTGTCCCAAGATGGTGGAATTTGTGTATCATAATGATTCATTTCAACCCTAAGCTTTCCACCACCAGGGAGTTCTACCCCCTTATTGAGATTGCCTTCTTTTCTAAGACTGTCTATCAACCTTGCCGCATGTCTCGCATTAGCTCCAAGGTCATTTTTGTCTTTCTTAAAACTGTCTAGCTCCTCAAACACAACCTCAGGTATGACTACATCATTATCTCCAAAGGTAAAAATTGCTCCTGGTGAGTACAGAATAACATTGGTATCTAAAACATAGGTCTTCTTCAAAATCATTCCTCCTTCCAGTCGGAAGACTGAGCAATTAAATCACTGGGATGCCTAGCCAGTTTCCTCTGCTAGGCATCCCGTTAAAGTCCATTTAGGGCTTTAACCTCCCCTCTTCCATTACTACTATTATATTCAGCTAATTTAATAAATGTATTAAAATTTATTAAATTAATATTTTATTATAAAAAAATAACAGGTATATAACCTGCTATTTCAGACTTTCATAAACCTTTTCTAAATTTTCTTTCATGCTTTGTAAATAATCTTTTCCATCCTCTTGACTTTCTGTAGTATATATTTTTTCGACTTTTGCGTTAACCTCTTTGGCTAAAGTTTCTGATACTTTTGAGCTAGCCATATCCTCCATAAATATAGTTTTAACATTATTCTTTTTACAGTAATCTATAAGCTCCTGCATTCTTTTTGGAGTTGGCTCTCCCTCAGCAAATACATTTTCTACGCTATTTTGATTTAAATTAAAGTCCCTACAGAAATATGCAAATGCCGCATGACCAGTTACAAAGTTTTTATTTTTAACTCCACTAAATTTCTGTTTATATTCATTTAACATAGCATCAAGCTTAGATGCAAACTCATTATAGTTTTTTTCATAGTAGTCTTTATTTGATGGATCAACTTTAATTAACGCTTCTTCTATGTTCTTTGACTCTATTTTAGCCATACTTAAACTTATCCATGTATGTGGGTCATATTGTCCATGCTCCTTTATGGAATCTTCATCTGTGTTTTTTATTGGATCGCAACCTTTAGATGCTTCGACTACCACCAAGTCCTTATTATTTACTGCATTTAAAGATTTTTCTACCCATCCTTCCATTCCAAATCCGTTGTATATAAATATTTGAGCCTTGCTTAAGTTTGCCAAATCTTTAGGCTTTGGTTCAAAATCATGAGGTTCCGTTCCATTAGGCACGATTACTTGAACATCAACCTTATCCTTTCCCACTGCTTTTGCAAACTGTGACAAAGCATTAAAACTTGTCATTACTTTAATTTTTTTATCATTACCTTCAAAAGTATTTTTATCTTTTGCAGAGGCATCTCCGCTCTTATTTCCACAGGCCGTTAAGCTAACCATCAAAAATAGTGTTATTACTAGCATCCCCATTTTTTTTATCATAATATATCAGCCTCCTGATTTTTATTATTTATATTAAATAATAAATAATTTTTAAGTGTTGTTGCAAATAATTTGCATCTGGATATATAATAATATTGTATGTTTTTTTTGTCAATGATATTTAATAGTATTATTGTTTATTGAATACATTATGTAATATAATAGTTATTATTTACATAATTTTGAAAAATATAAAACAGGAGGAAACTTATTTATGGTTGAAATTAAAAATTTAAATTTTTCATATACAGGAAATAAACCATATATACTTAATAATGTAAATTTAAATATACGGGATGGAAGTTATGTATCTATACTTGGCGAAAATGGTAGTGCAAAAACTACTCTTTTAAAGCTTGTATTAAATTTGCTCAATCCTTCCAGTGGAAATATAGATTTACATACTGATAAAATTGGATATGTACCTCAAAGAGTTGAAAGTTTTAACTCTCAATTTCCTATCACTGTTACTGAAATGTTAAGCTGCCATATGAAAATTTTAAGGCTAAAAAATCCAAGAACAATTCATAGAAGTTTAGACGCTGTAGGAATGGAAAGTTTTCAGCATACTTTAATAGGGAATATGTCTGGTGGACAGCAACAAAAAATATTCATTGCTCGAGCTTTAATGGGTAATCCCAAATTACTAATACTTGATGAACCATCTACTGGTATTGATATACAAAGTCAGAAAGAAATATATAGCATAATCAAACATTTGAATGTACATTTAGGTATAACAGTATTAGCTGTAGAACATAATCTTAAAGCTGCTTTAGATTGTTCCACACATATTTGCATTATGGACAGCGGTTCTGCAAGTTTATACACAATAGAAGAATATAAAAGAATTATAAGAGTTTCCTAGTTAATATAACAAATTATCAAAACAAAAATTATTTTGGAGGTTAAAGTCCTAAATGGACTTTAACGGATAATTTTGCTAGGTAAAAGTTCTAAATGAACTTTTATGGCTAACTTGTGAGCGAAAGCGAAAATCTTAAGTTACCCAGTGCCCGAAGGGAAACAAGCAAAATTAGCCAGTGTTCCGACTAAAAGGAGGAAAAAATGTTACAGTATGGTTTTATGCAGAATGCAATTATTGCAGGAGTATTTATATCTATTTTATGCCCTGCAGTAGGTGTTTTTCTTGTACTTAAGAGATATTCTATGATGGGGGATGCTTTATCACATGCTTCTTTTGCAGGAGTCGCTCTAGGGCTAATTCTTGGATATAATCCGATAATTTGTGCTTTTATATTTACCTCCATATGTGGTCTTTTAATTGAATTTTTAAGGGATTATTATAAAAAATACGCGGAACTAATACTTGTAATTGTAATGACCTTATCTATAGGTATAGCCATTACATTAATAAGTACTGGTAAAACTAATGCTAATGTTAACTCTTACTTATTTGGAAGTATATTAACAGTTTCAAAAAATGAGCTTTATACAGTTTTTGCACTGAGCATTATCTCAGTTATAGCTCTTTCATTGCTTTACAATCATCTTCTTTACATAACTTTTGATGAAAATGGGGCAAAAATTGCTGGAGTAAAAGTTAAACTTATAAATTATCTTTTTGCTCTACTTGTTGGTGCAACAGTCTCCGTATCTATAAGAATAATGGGTATCTTAGTCATATCATCTATGATAGCAATGCCTGTTGCTGCAGCTCTTCAATTGCACAAAGGATTTAAAACTACATTAATATTTTCTATAATTTTTGGATTCATAGATATTGTTGTTGGATTATTTCTGTCCTATTTTATTAATAGTGCTCCAGGAGGAACTATAGCTTTAACATCTGTGGCGCTACTTCTTGTAGTACTATTAAGCAAAAAGACTGTAAGTTAAATTTGAGATCTTAGAATACTTTTTACCCTCACAGCTAAGAATATTATATTAATAAACAACTAAAAATACATTTCAAAGATTGTTTATTTAAATATATTTATGTGAGGTATTTTTATGAGAAAAGATGTAAATACCACTAATATCAATAAAAAAACAGATAAAGTTGAGCCAGCGGTAATATTTTTTCATAAGGAAAATTTAACTCCAGCTGGCGTAATTATTCAGGAGGCAATTAAAGAGAGGCTTATGAATAAATAACAAAATGTTTTGCTAAAAAAGAGCAGGCTGATATTAAATTATCTCTGCTCTTTTAATACATTATTATTTCTCTCTTTTTATTTTCTACAATTAAAGATGGCAGCATACCTTGTAGTACAGCCTTAACTATAGTATATTTTGCATTATCATAGTTGGTAAACTTTTTCTCAGTATAATGAACATTATCATAAACCTTCCAATATCCAGATAACAGACTCTTTTGATCAGGATGCTCCATAAAACAAACCACATCTCTCAATGGAAAACCTAGAAATATTCCCATTTCATGCGGACAAAAGTATTTAAATCTTTCCTTCAGTAATTGCAGCATCTCATCTACACTTAAATTTTTGTCATAACCAAATTTCTTTAGAAACCTTATATTTTCATCCTGATAAATAATTTTAGAAAGCATATCCCTGTCATAAATAAATAAAGTTTTACTTTCAAATCTTTTCTTTATTTCGTATATCTCTAGTTCACTTATAGATAAAAAATCTTCCCTATATCTTTCCCACAATAAGTTCAAGTTTCTCTTGTTCTTACCTAATGTAATTATACAGGATGGTTTATCACTTAGTAATGTAGGCGCTACATGATAGAGAATAACGCCATATAGATACTCTTTGTCATCCATGTTCTTCAACTTATCCATGTATTCTTCTAGTGGTGATTTATTCATAATAATCATCTACCTTTTAATAGTGTTCTTTAGTTTTCCCTATGTAGAAAAAAATATAAATAACAATACATGGATAAAATTTAACTAAGTCAATAACTCCATATAAAAATTGCTCCCTAGTTTAGTTTTGAAACTAAACTAGGGAGCGTAAACTACCATCTGGGGGATGATAAATTCTAGTAATATTAAATTTTAAAATGCTGCGGCCTTAAAGCCTTTTCCTTTTACTTCAGCAGTATCCATTATTGATACTACTGCACTTGAATCTATATCTTCAATTAAGTTTTTAGCTTGTTCAATTTCTTTTGGTGTTAAGATACAGTATATAACTTTCTTTTTATCACCAGTATAGGCACCTTCACCATAAAGATAAGTTACACCTCTACCCAGCTTATCTAGTATAACCTGTTTTATTTTATCACTATTTTGAGTTACTACTAGCACTACCTTTTCCTTATCAAAGCCTTGAATTATTTTATCTATTACTGCAGTACTCATATACATTGAAATTAAAGTATATATAGCTGTTTCCAAGCTTCCTATAAATACTCCCATAGTTACTATTACTACATTAATCATAAATGCTATTCTTCCTATGGACATACCATACTTTTTCTTAACTACTACCGCTATAATATCTGTTCCTCCTTGTGAGGCTCTATTTTTAAATATGATTCCTGCACCAAGGCCTGTTAAAATTCCTCCACATAAAGCAGAAAGTAATGGATCCGTCATATAATAAAGATTATGAAGATTTCTTGTAAATATTAGAGATAGAGACATTGCTGCCATTCCAATAAAACTGAAAATACCAAATTCCTTGTCTATAGCTCTTATTCCTATTAAAAATATAGGTATATTTATAAGAATTACAGAATAACCTGAGGGCATTGTAGTTAAATACTGTAAAATTATTGCTATACCAGCTACCCCTCCACTCAAAAATTTATGTGGTATTATAAATATATTAACTCCGATAGAATATATTAAACTGCCGACAACTATCATCGCAACTCTTAATAGATTTTCCTTTTTAATTAACATCTAATGATGCCTCCTTAATAAAAACAATGTATTAATCCATTTTATAAACAATTATGTAAAAGTATTAAATAGTTAGAAGGCATATATTAGATAATTATACATAGGAAGCCTTTGTTATTGCGCCTTCTAGCTACTATATAAATTCTATAATATTCCCTTCAAATAGTCAATGGACTCATAATTGGACTAATCCATATATCCAATCATTTGAAAGTCCATTTAATGATATTTATTAATTAATCATATTATTTCTTTAATATATTCCCTATTTCTAATGAATTCTCCACTTCCTTGCTACAGAAAATTTATATTTTACAGATAATTCATGCAAATTGATAATATCCTACAAATAAAAAAATTAAGACATAGTATATACCTGTATAAGATATACTATGCCTTTATATTTTCTATAGTTAATTACAATTTTTTAATATATTTTTTCATCATGTCTTTCAAAAATATATAAAGAGTTGGAATAGCATAGATCAATTCTCCTGCTCTTTCAATTGACTCTCCCATAGAAGGCATTAACTCTGCAAGCCCTTCTCCAAACATCAAAGCACCTATGAGTATTAAAATTATTGTTAGTGCATTAAATATTAATTCTATACTAAGTTTTAGGGTTTGCTTGTACACAAGATACATTAAAATAATTGAAATCAAAGCTCCTAATATTATACCAATTGCTATATTTAAAGCTGCTTCATTTATAAAAGGTAAAGTAAAAATAGTTATTTCCAAGCTTTCTCTAAATATTGTCAAAAATGCAAGTGTAAATAAACTTACAGCTGTAATCTTTACATTCATATTGTCTTCTTCTTTAGTTGGTAGAGCTTTACTTTGCCTTCTTAAAAGAACTATGCTGTATAATATCAAAGCTGCCAAAAATAGCATCATAGATCCTTGGAATATATGCTGAACTGCTGCATCTATAGACTTAGCTTGATTGAATATAATTACCCCAGTTAAGACACTTAAAGCAACTCCACTACCTGAACCAACATATAAATACTTCTTCAAGTCTGTTCTATTTATCTTAGAAAGATATACTAAAAGCGGAACAATAACCAGCAACATTTCAAAGCTTTCTCTAAAGGCAATAATCATAGTCGTAACCATTTTCTCACCCCCTAGTTTAAAAATTTTTAAATAGTCTTTGTTTCATAATAAGCAGAAATAACGAAAATGTTACACAAAAAAGTAAAATAACGCTAAGTACTTGGGGGTTGAGCTTTATGCCGATAGAAATAGATGAATTTTTTGTACCTCATCCGAGGTATACAAATGAAATAAACTAAAAGAGGGTCCAAAACCCTCTTTTTTAGTCTTCTATTCCTTTTCTTGCTGGAACACCTTGAGTATAGTAGTGTTTAATTTCTTTCATTTCTGTAACTAAATCTGCCTTCTCTATAATTCTCTCATTTGCATATCTTCCTGTGAGAATTACTTCTGTTTTTTCAGCTTTTTTATCTAAAATTTCTATAACTTCATCTACTGAGAAAAGTTCATAAAACAATGCAATATTTATTTCATCTAAAACTACAACATCATATTCACCAGAAGTTAAAACTTCTTCTGCTTTTTGCAAACCTTTCCTAGCAACTTCTTTATCTGCTTTTGTTGGGTTTCCAAGTATAAAAACATCTCTGCCAAACTGTTCTAATGTAAAGTTTGGTAAATAATTAGGTGCATTTAATTCGCTGTACTTCATTCCCTTAGTAAATTGTCCAAAGAAAACCTTTTTTCCAGCACAAACCGCTCTAAGAGATAGCCCTAAAGCACAAGTGGTTTTTCCTTTTCCATTACCAGTATAAACTTGAATATATCCTTTTTCCATAACAATGCCTTCTTTCTTCATAATAGTTTATTTATATTTCAATAGAATTTAAAGTTTTTACTGAATATACCTTATATTCTGCTACATTCTGAAAAAATTCTTTTGCATAATTAAGTTTTTCTTCATCTTCATATATAATGCCCAACACATTTCCACTGTGAGCTCCCATTATACCTAAACCATGAGTTTTATCCTTTATATCAATAATTTGCTCTAAAAAGTCATAATAAAGTCTTTTTTGATTTCTTATTATACTTTCCGTAGAAACATAAGCAAGCTTTCTTAAGTTCTTTTCTCTTATAGCCTCTTCTAAAACTGGAATTAAATCATCTACATCACTTAAGGTCGGTAGCTTTTTACTATTAAATTCTACGGTGTCTACAACCTTGTTTCCTTCAAAGGCTAGTATATTATAAGAAATATATTCTCCCATCTGTTTTTTATATAAGCCTTTCTTATAGTCAAATAAAGTCATCTCTTTAAATATTATACTGTCTGTTGGCTCTATTTTTATGCACTGTTCCATAAGCTCTGTTTCGTTAAACTCTTTATTAAACATTTTGAGCAGACAATAATATACTCCGCATAAATCTGCAGTACTACTAGCAAGTCCTTTTCCATAAGGTATTTTAGAGTTTATTTCTATATCTATAGTATTATAATACTGGCCATAACCCCATAACTCCAAAACATTTCGAAGAAAGTCTGCGGATTTTTTGTTATTATATTTTTTTTGTATATTGTTACACTCAAAAACCTTTACTTTTGTATATATATCTACAGGGCAAGACAACAGAAGATCTTTATTCTTCACTTTTCCCTGTAGTATTTCTCCAAAACTTCCTGGGTAACTTATTGTAAACTCCATAAAATCTAACATCCTTTACTCTTTGATAGCTTAAGTCTTTATTTCATAGCCAGTATCTTAAGCTTATTAAAATAGTACTAATCATATTAAATAACTAATCTTACTTTAGTTTCACTCTATCTAATAAGTAGTTAACCAAATCCTCTGTATCATAAAAGACATTATTATATTTCATTGTTTGTCTTCCTATGATAAATCCATAAATATTATTATCAACACAAGCCCTAAGCTTTTCTTCAGTACCACCCTGAATACCACTATCCTTAAGAATAACTGCCTGCGCCTTGTATTCCTTAATAAAGGCACAATTTAGCTCATAACTTATAGGGCCTTTTATTGCAATTATATCTCCTGCATCTAAACCCTTATTAATGCATTCTTGCATAACTTTCACTGATGGTAAAACTCTATGGATAATCCTGTTTTCCAGATTCATAGAAAGAATCTTGTCCAAATTTCTACTTCCTGTGGTATTTAAAATATTACCTTTAATATTTTTTAGCTTATCATAAAGTTCCTCATAGTCTTTTAATTCTATAATTTTCTCTTCATTTTTAAATTTATCAACACATGAAGGCCTTTCATATCTCAAATATTCTATACCAAAAACTTCGCAAGCCTTCATAGCATTTTTACTAATTTCTAAAGCATAAGGATGAGAAGCATCTACTAGTAAATTTACATTTTTCTCCTTAAACAACCTTACTAGCCCTTCTAAATCTAGAGGATTAGTATTTAAATATGAATATTTGTAGTCTTTTAAAATTTCACCACCGTATTCTGTTGCTGTCGACACTAAAATATCCTCTGTATAATTGTTTAATAAAGAAAGAATTTTTCTTCCCTCTGAAGTGCCAAGAATTAATCCTATCATTTCTTAATCACCAACTTATTATTCAGCCATTAAAGGATTGCCCTCTATACAATCTCTAACATGCTGTACATATATATCTTGATATTCTTTATTTTCACCTAATCCATGAAGGTATACATGTGACTTTATGTCCTGTTCTTCCAATTGACTTTTCCATGAATCTTCTTCATCTCCAGCCATATCATTAATAGCATGATCTCCTGCAACAAGCATATATGGCATTAAAGTAACTTCTTTAATGTTTTCTTCTTTAAGCTTTGGAATTATGCTTTCTAATGTAGGATATC
This sequence comes from Clostridium nitrophenolicum, assembly GCF_055391695.1. Classification (NCBI taxonomy): domain Bacteria; kingdom Bacillati; phylum Bacillota; class Clostridia; order Eubacteriales; family Clostridiaceae; genus Clostridium; species Clostridium nitrophenolicum. Next base: position 680,262 of record NZ_AP042469.1, on the reverse strand, counting down.
CCTCAACTGTTGCAACATATATAGTTCCTAATTCAGCATCATTCAACATACATTGTAGCTGTGCATAACATGAATTAGCATGATGTGTGGAACCGTGCCCCATAAGCACTACAGCAGTATTTTCTCTCATTTCTGGAAGCTGAATTTTTAAAGCATCTATAGCTATCTTATAGTCTTTCTCTCTATATAATATAGGCCTTCCTAAAACTAGCTTATCAAAGGAATCTATATATTTATTGACCTGACGTGCTAACTTATCATACTCGTCTCCAGGCATAATGTGTAGAGGTTGTACATATACCTCTGTAAAACCATCATTTTTCATCTTTTCTAAAGCTTCTTCAACATTATCTATATGAAGATCCATTTCTTCCTTTAGCTTTTTCATAATCATGCCAGAAGTAAATGCTCTTCTTATCTCATACTCAGGAAAACACTCTTTTATTCTATTTTCTGTAGATTCGATACATGCCTTAAAGGTTTCCATAATACTTGTTCCAAAACTTGCTACTAATATACCTTTTTTTGATCCACTCATCTATTTCACCTCATAATTACTTAAACTTTTTTATTTACTATTTATATAGGGATACAATCTACAAAGTTAAATTTTGGACTTTTCCCTTATACCCTATATCCTCTAGGTGTTATAAATTTTCCGTCTTTTATAAAGCTTCTGCTGTTTCCTATTATTACTATTGAGAACATATCAACTTCACTGTCATCAAAAGTGTCTATAGTAAATAAAGTTGTTTCCTGCCCATCCCTTAATGCATTTTTAACTACTGCCACTGGAGTATTCTCTTGTCTGTACTTTTTTACAATATCCATGCACTCTTGCAAATATAAAGGTCTTCCGTGACTTTTAGGATTATAAAGAGAGATTATAAAATCTCCTTCTGCAGCTAGTTCCACTCTTTTCTTTATAAGTTCATATGGCGTCATAAGGTCACTTAGACTTATATTACAATTATCATGCATAAGAGGTGCTCCAACTACTGAAGCTGCCGCTGAAGATGCTGTAACCCCTGGAATAACTTCTACATCTTCATCTTTTCTCATTTCTAAAATAAGTCCAGCCATACCATATATTCCAGCATCTCCAGTACTTACTATTGATACTATTTTATCCTTAGCTAATTCTAAAGCTTGCTTACATCTTTCTACTTCTCCACGCATTCCTGTAGAAACTACAGGCTTATCTTTAACTAAAGGTTTTATAAACTCTATATATTTTGTATATCCTACTATAACATCACTTTCTTCAAGCGCTTTTACTGCTTTTAAGGTCATATGATCAAGTCCTCCAGGACCAATTCCTATAACATAAAGCTTACCCAAATTAACACATCCTTTTCTACATACATTTAGAAAGTATCTAACTCTCCTATACACACTGTCATTCCATTAGCTTTTATTTTTTCCGAAACTAATCTTGCTCCTAATAACTCAACACAGGGTTCACATACCGCACGTACTCCTATGGTCTTTTCCACAAAGTCACTGCCTAAATATTTATATTGAACCTTTTTTATTTCTTCTATGGAAAATATTTTTATTTTGCAGCCTAGATGTTCACTAAGCTTTAGTATAGCTTTTTCATCCTTTTTTACTTCTACAGTTCCAATGAATTTCACTGCTCTTTTATCTATATTTTTTTCCTTTAACAGTTTTTCAACTGTATCCCTCATCTTTTCAGGCTCAAAATTTTTTCTACAACCTATGCCAAGTACAATATCTTTTCTTATAAGCTTAAGATTGTCAATATCCTTTACTTTTTCACTAAGCTTATTATTTTTCTCTATATTATTCAATTCATAAACATCTTCATTTAAATTATGTGTAACATAAACTAATCCATTTATGTCATCAAAATCTTCTGTATATCCTTTTGGTAAAGATATTTTTGATTTTAAATCTATAAAACCTACTTTTTCTTTATTAACAAGTAATGCAGCAATTTTTTTCGCATCTTTTAGACTATCTATTACTAAATCATTATTCTTAGCAATCATATCTGGAGCTTCAACCTCTAAGTTATCCGTAGCAGTTGTAATAACAGGTATACTATTTAAGATTTTTGCTACCTGCAAAGCTAATTCATTGGCACCACCTAAGTGTCCACTTAAAAGACTTATTGCAAAGTTGCTGGAATTATCTACAACTACTATAGCTGGATCCTTATCCTTCGATGTTATGTATTCTGCTATTGCTCTTACAGCTATGCCTGTAGAACTTATAAATATTATTTCCTTATATTCTTTCATGAGTTTTTCAGTAATTTCTTTAAGTCTGAAGTTCTCTATTAATTCTTTAGAATACAGTTCTATATCCAAAGAATTTTTAAGCTTTTCTGCAATAGCATCTCCAGATTTCGTAACACTAATTACTGCTATTTTCATCTTTTCCCTTTCTGAACATGTGAGTGAAATTTTCATGATATAATAAGCTCTTATCATACTCACAGTTTATAAAATCTCCCACAAGTATTTGAGCAGTTTTAGTTATGTTTTCTTCTTTAACTTTTTCCGCAATGTCATCAAGGGTTCCTATAACATACTTTTCATCTCCCCAAGTTGCTCTTTGTATAACTGCTACAGGAACATTTCTTCCATAACCTTTTCTTAGCTTTTCTACAACTTTATCTATCATACCAACTGATAGGAATAAAGCCATAGAAGCTCCTATGCCTGCCAATCTTTCCAAGTCTTCCTTTTCAGGTACTGGAGTTCTTCCTTCCATTCTTGTAAGTATAATTGTTTGACTTACATTTGGAAGTGTGAATTCCTTTTTAATTGCCGCTGCAGCAGCCGTAAATGAACTTACTCCTGGAACAACCTCATAGGGTATGTTAAACTTTTCAAGCTCATCCATTTGCTCTTTTATTGCTCCATATATAGCTGGGTCTCCTGTATGAAGTCTTACTATTTTTTTATTTTCATTATAAGACTTTACCACCACATCAATAACCTCTTGTAATGTCATTGAGGCTGAATTATGTATCTCTACATTTTCTTTGCAATGTTCGAAATGTTCTTTGCTTACCAGTGAACCTGCATATATTATTACATCTGCTTCGGATAATATCTTTCTACCTTTAACTGTTATTAAGTCTGGATCTCCTGGACCTGCTCCTATGAAATATACTATATTCTCCATATAAGTCTCTCCTTTTTATAATTTAAGATGCCTTAATCTCTTTGTGCTAGGATAAGTGACATATAATCTCTATTTTTTAGTATTTCTTCTCTATCTCTAATTACCTGCTGACCTTCTCTATATGCTCTTTTTACATATACATATCTAAAACCTTTTTCTTCAAGAGTATTTAATACCTTCTCTTCAAGCTTGTATAATTTCATTATAACTACAAACTTTTCATCCTTTATTTCATCAACTTGTGTTGCTGGCATTATTAATACTCTTTCATCACCTATAACGATGTTTTCTCCAGCTAAGCTTGCACTTGCACAAAAGGATGTAATTCCTGGAACTGTTTCTGTATTATATCCCTGCTCTTTTATGTATTTTAAAAGATATATGTAAGTACTATATACAAATGGATCTCCTATAGTTAAGAAAGCTACATCTTTTCCTTCCTTAAGTTTTTCCTCTATAGTTTTAAATGCCTTATATATTTTCTCTTCCTGCTCTGCTCCCCCCATTGGAAAGTGCTTTACAATAACTTCTTTATCTTCGCTTATAAAGTTTTTAGCTGTCTCTAGTGCTATGCTGCTTCCACCTTCTTTAGCAGATGGAGCAACTACTACATCACACTTTTTTATAACATTTACAGCTTTTAAAGTCAGCAGTTCTTCATCTCCTGGACCAACTCCTATACCGTACAATGTACCTAATTTAATAGAACTATTATCCAAATATTTCACATCCTTCCATATACTTTTTTATAGAGTTACTAACTAGAAAGTTGACTTATACAGAGGGACATGTTTCCAAAGCTGAAGTAGATTTAAAAACTTTGTGCCAGTCTTAGTGAAGGGTTTTAAGAGAACCTTAGCACCTTCGAGTTGTCTGAGCATAGCGAGTTTCTCGAAGGCTCTTAGGTTATCTTGAAACACAAGCTTTAGACTGGCTAAAAGTTTTTAACGTGCTGAAGCTTGGAAACATATCCTGGCGTATAAGTTAACTTTCGGCCTAGTATCCTAAATCTTTTTTCCAGTTAAAATAAAGATACTATTATTTGCAACCATCATATAACTTTTGCCTTTGATTTTATTTACTGAGACTTGGACACACTCAATTTCGTAATTTAAGTCTTTTAGTGTATTCATAGCTTTATATAAGTTATCTAGAGTAATAAAATTCAAAACCATATTACATCCACTTTTTAATTTCAAGTGGTAATGCATAATTATATCCTCTATATTGCCACCGCTGCCTCCAATAAATATGGCGTCAAACATCCCATATATATTTTCTTCAACAGCTAATGCTTCTCCCCTAATTACTTTAAGATTACCTGCATTAAACTTATTCTTATTTTTTTCTATAATCTCTAATGCTTCTTCATCTTTTTCTATGGCAACTACTTCGCCCTTTGAACATATATTAGCTATTTGTATACTTACTGAACCTGTTCCTGCCCCAATGTCTAGAACTCTGTAATAGTCTTCAAGCTGAAGCTTTGCAGTGCTTAAGACTCTAACTTCTTCTTTAGTCATAGGACAGTTTCCTCTTATAAATTCTTCATCCTTTATATAGATCATAAACTTATTCTCCTCTATATTTTAAATACAGATATTTTACTTAACTTTTACTCTTTAGATAAATTTTCAATGACAGCTACACATAGGCCATCAAATTTTATATTTTCTACTTCTGCTATACTTCCACCAATAATTTTTTCATCTTCATAAGAAAGATTTTGCCCTACATATATGTTTGCTCTAATATTTTTTTCTTTTAGCAAGCTACACATATAAGAAGGTGAATGCTTGCTGTCAGTTAACCATATGGAAATTTTATTTTCTTCTACAATTTGATGAAAATTTTGCTCTCTACCATGAAGGCTTCCTAAAAAACCTCCATGCCAGCTTTTGCCTAGCTTAGCCATCATATACTGAAAAGAACTTAGTCCCGGAATTACTTCAATATTTCCCAAGTAATTTTTCTTTATATAATCCGTTATTCCATAAAAAAGCGGATCTCCCGAAGCTGCAATACCTATACTTTTGTATTTATCACAATTAATAATGTCAATTACCTCAGCAATCTTACTTACAACAATCTTATTTACATTTATGAACTCTAAGCTTTCAACAGCTCTTTTAAAACCCACAATTAAATCACATTTACTAAGAGTATCTATTGCCTTAGGCAGTATATACTCTTTACTACCAGGTCCTATTCCAACAACATAAACTTTCCCATTCATATTACCTTATAACTCCTTATTTACTTACAAACTGCTATAAAGTACTCCTCGTTCCATTGAGTACATAATAACATCTGCCTTTATAGTGTTATATGTAAACTGTTCAATTCTCTGTTTAACCTTAACTCCTATATTTCTGTATAACTCCTCATACCCATCGCCCAGAAGTTTTACAGCTCCTTCAGTAGTCTCTTCATTGTACACCTTTTGCACAAGTTCCGTATTAGCTCCCATCAATGCCAGCTCTAGAGCTAAAGTCTCCAATCTTACATCACAAACCCTGCTGTGAGTATTGAAACATCCTGAGGCAATTTTACAAAGCTTACCTATATGTCCTACCATCAATATTTTATTAATTTTTTTATCCATGCAGCAATTTAAAGTAAATCCAACATAGTTAGACATTATGACCATTTTACTCTTATCTAGCCCCAGCTTATTTGCCATGTTTTCTCCCATGTTACCAAATAAGAGTATTAGGTCCTCACATCCTTGAGCTATTTTCTGATTCACCTCAAGCTCTACAGATTTTATTAGTGCCTCTTCAGACATAGGCATTACTATACCTGTAGTTCCAAGGATAGATATTCCACCTTGTATATTAAGTCTTGGATTAAAGGTCTTTTTAGCTATTTCTTCGCCTTTTGGTACAAATATAGTTATTTCAATTCCCATTTCCTTTGGCAGAACTTCTTTTACTTCCTTCTCAATCATAGACCTTGGCACCGGATTTATAGCAGGTTCTCCTTTTTTTACATAAAGACCATCACTGCAAACTACTCCTACTCCTTTACCACCTTTTAAGCTATAACCAGAATCTTTTTTTTCTGCTCTTGCCCATATCTCTAATCCATGAGTAGCATCTGGATCATCTCCACCATCTTTTATAACACAACATTCCACATAGTTCTGTCCCTTTTCAATCTTTTCTATTGGAAGTGTAAGTTTTATTCCTTTTGGGGTATCTATATTTATTTCCTTTAAGTTTCCACCAAAACAAAGCATAGAAGTGGCTGCTTTAGCTGCTCCTGCTGCACAGGAACCTGTTGTATATCCACATCTTAATCTTTTTCCATCACAATTTACATACATATCTAGCATATTTTCACCTTCTATATCTGAGAGATTTTTTTCCTATGTATCTAAAATATTAAGTAAATATACTAGATATAGGGACACTAACTAGAAAGGTAACTTATGCGAAGGGATATGTTTCCAAAGCTGAAGGTAGATTTAAGAACTTTGTGTCAGTCTTAGCGGAGAATTTTAAGAAAATCTTAGAACCTTAGATAGTGAAAAGCCTAAATGGCTTTTCACGAGCGACTTATCAATGCTAATTGATAAGTTGGTCCGACTGAGCATAGCGACTTATGTCATATGAAACTCCTCATCCTTACGTCAGAGGAGTAAGCGATTCACACAAAATCATAGATTTTGGTTCTCTGCTTAAAATTCGAGCATTAGACTGACTAAAAGTTTTTAACGTACTGAAGCTTGGAAACATAGACCGAAGCGTAAGTTACCTTTCGGTCTTGTTCCCCATACTACCTAGTAATCATATACATAAGAGCATTTACAATTGCAGCAGCTATATTGCTTCCACCTTTTCTTCCTCTTACAGTAATCATAGGAATTCCTAACTTTTCTATTTCCTCTTTTGACTCAGCTGCTCCTACAAATCCAACAGGCGCACCAATTATAAATTTAGGATTAGCTTTTCCTTCTAAAGTTAACTCTTTAAGTTTAAATAATGCTGTAGGTGCATTTCCAAATACAAAGAATTCTACTCCCTCCTCTACAGCTTTTTCTACCGCTGCCATAGAGCGAGTTATTCCTCTTTCTTTAGCTATTTGCGCTATGTCTTCTCTAGATACAAAGCACTCTACTTTACAATTTAATTTGCTTAATACGCCTTTATTTATTCCTGAGGCAGCCATATTAGTATCTGTATATATAGTTACTCCTTTTCTTAGAAGTTCCAAGGCACTAGCTATAGCTCCGTCTCTGATATATGTTAAATTCTTTAATTCAAAATCTGCAGTAGTATGTATAACTCTTTTAATTATAAGAAGCTCTTCCTCAGAGAAATTATGCTCACCCATTTCTTCTCCAATTATTTCAAAGCTCTTTTTTTCTATATCCATAGGAACCTTTATATAATCCATCATATCTTTCTCCCTTTTATTACTACTTCTTTTCCCTAATATCTACATAACATTCTTTGTTTAAAGCTGCCTCTTCAAAGGTAGCCATGTTGTCCATAGCACATAATGAAGCCTCAATAATATTAAATGCTAGAGGACATCCACTTCCCTCTCCAAGTCTCATTCGTAAATTAAGCATTGGATTTAATTCAAGTTCCTGCATCATATATGCAGCTCCCGGTTCTGCTGAAAGGTGGGAAGGGAATATAAAATCTCTGACATTATTGTTTAATTTATTTGCACATAGTGCTGCAGCTGAGGATATAAATCCATCAATTACAATTGGCATCCTATTTTTAGCTGCTCCTAAAAAACATCCACAAAGGCCAGCAATATCTAATCCTCCAACCTTCGATAAAACATCTATAATATCATCTCTATCAGGACTGTTTGTTTCTATTGCTCTTTGAACCACACTTTTTTTAATTATTAATTGTTCTTCTGTAAGTCCCGAACCTTTTCCTACTACAACCTCTGGAGAAATTCCTGATAACACACTAAAAACTGCTGCACTGGTAGTAGTGTTACCAACTCCCATTTCACCTGTACCTAAAAGATTGTAACCTTCCTTTACTAAGTTATCTACAATTTCTATTCCTGCCTCTATTGCTTGAATTGCTTGCTCTCTTGTCATTGCAGGCTCTTTAGCAATATTGTTAGTGCCATACATTACTTTTTTATTTATTATCTTAGGATGATTAAAGTCTTCCTTTACCCCAATATCCACAACAGTAATATTCGCATTTACATATTTAGCTAAGACACATACACCAGTTATACCTTTAGTAAAGTTGTTAGTAACTGTTACTGTTGTATCTTGTGTATTGTTACTCACTCCTTCTTCATAAACACCATTATCAGCACACATTATTACTACAGTTTTCTTATTTATTTTATTATGAATTTTTCCTGTAATACCAGCCATTTTTGCAGCTATTTCTTCTAATTCACCTAAGCTTCCTATAGGCTTAGTAAGGTTGTCCAATCTATTCCATGCTTTTTTAATAGCTTCTTTATCTGCTGATTTTATATGTTTCAAGGTTTCTTCAAGTAGCACTCCCATGCCTTTTCCCCCTTTACTTACCTTAACACCACAATAAGTTTCAGATCTAAAATCTATCTAATAAACTTTTAATCATTTTCATATTTCCAAAGAAATGAACATGTCCATAGGTCCCTAATGTGTTATTTTTTGCATATCCACAATTCCATGTTTTTAGGGAGCCATCATAAGTCTCTTTTATTAATCCGTAAATTTTTTCTTCTTCTAAACTTACATAGGACTTATGAAACTCGTGACAGTTTATTTCTAACCCAGTAGGCAAAACATCATTTTCTTTTTCAACCTTCAGCTTTGCATATCCAAAGTTTTGAAGTTTTTTAGTCATATAAGCATGTCCTGTTAAAAAACCTACTGCTTCAAATACATTTTTACTATCTGTATCTTCTATGCCACTGGTAAGATACATTAATCCACCACATTCAGCATAACAACCTAGTCCACTTTCCAATCTTTCTCTTATGCTTCTAAGCATAGATTTATTGTTGCTTAATTCTTTTATAAATACTTCAGGATAGCCTCCACCTATGTACAAAAAGTCTATATTTTCCGGTAATTCTCTATCCTTTAATGGACTAAAATAGATAACTTCTCCTGCTTCTTCTAAAAGCTCAATATTTTCCCTATAATAAAAGCTAAATGCTTTGTCATAAGGTACCGCTATTCGTATACTTTTATTTTCAATATGAAAGTTATCTCTGTACTTTTCTGTTTCCTTAAAATATTTTAATAATTCTTCTACATTAACATGTTTTAATATTAATTCACTGCATAACTCTATTTTCTCATTTAAATCCTCTATTTCGCTGCTTTGAACAAGACCTAAATGTCTGCTCTTTAATGCAAGCTTTTCATCTTTAGGCACATACCCAAAAACCTTAGTGTTACAATTTTTTTCAACTGCAGTCTTTAATAGCTTGTAATAACTCTCACTAATACTATTAAATACAACTCCAACTATATTATTTTTTTCAAAATTTAATATTCCATTAATTTCAGCACACAGTGTAGTACTCTGTGCTTTTGGTGTTATGATAAGCAGTACTGGAAGGTTTAAAACCTTGGATACATGTGCAGTAGAATACATCGAGTCTATTCCCTTACCATCATAAAAACCCATAACTCCTTCTACTACTCCAATGTCTCCTGTACCTCTAGAAAAGGAGGCCTTTACCCCCTCTTCCCTCATAAGGTACAAGTCTAAGTTTCTTGAAGGTTTTCCTGTTATATAACTGTGGAAAGCTGGATCAATATAATCTGGTCCTACTTTGTATCCTTGAACATCAAAGCCTTTCTTCATCAAAGCTTTCATAAGTCCTAGTGTTATTGTAGTTTTTCCTCCACCACTGCTATTCGAGGATATGACTAAGCTTCTCAAACCACATCGCCTCTTTCCGCAGTATTTTTCTGTGGCATCTTCAAGAAAATAACTAGTCAGTATACTAGTCTATTTTCTTTCAGATGCCTAAACTAAAATTTTCTCATTAAATCTATATATTTTTCTATGTGCTCTTCTGTATGTCTAGTACATATAAACATTGCTTCAAATTGAGATGGTGATAAGAACATTCCATTCTTTAGCATATGCTTAAAGAATTTGCCATATAGTTCAGTATTGGAAGCTTTAGCTTCTTTAAAATTAGTTACTTTTCCACCTTCATTAAAGAACATTGTCATCATATTTACACGTCTGTTTATAACTAGCGGTAATCCTTTTTCTTTAGCAACTTCTTCTGCTCCCTTTTGAAGCATTTCGCCAAGCTTACCCATTTGATCATAGTAGCCTTGATTATTGTATAGTTTTTGAAGTTGTGTATAACCTGCTGCCATAACAAGAGGGTTTCCTGACATAGTACCGGCTTGATAAACCGGACCCATTGGTGCTAGCTGTTCCATTAGATCTCTTCTTCCACCATATGCACCACATGGAAGCCCACCTCCCATTATTTTTGCATAAGTTTTCAAATCTGGCTTAACTCCATAAAGGCTCTCTGCTCCTTTATAAGCTACTCTAAAGCCTGTCATAACTTCATCGAATATTAAGATAGCTCCATATTTTGTACATATCTCTCTTAAATCTTCAATAAATTTCTTATCTGCTGGAATAACACCCATGTTTCCTGCTATTGGTTCTAAAATAACTGCCGCTATATCTTCTCCATGCTTTTCAAAAAGCTCTTTTACACTTTCACTATCATTGTATTGAGCTATAAGGGTGTTTTCTATGCTTCCTACTGGTACTCCTGGTGAACCTGGAATATTTGAAGTAAGCACTCCTGAACCAGCTTCTACTAAGAATCCATCAAAGTGTCCATGGTAACAGCCTGCAAACTTAACTATTTTATCACGTTTTGTGCATCCTCTTGCAAGTTTAATAGCGCTCATTGTAGCTTCTGTACCTGAGTTAACCATTCTTAACATATCAACATTATCTACAGTATTACAAATGTACTTTGCAAGCTTTAATTCTAGTTCTGTTGGCGCCCCAAAAGCTATTGATTTTTCTGCTGTATCTTTTATAGCCTTTACTACATCCTCATCACAATGACCTAATATCATTGGTCCCCAGGCACCTATAAAATCTACATATTCATTTCCATCTTCATCATAGATGTATGCCCCAGCACCCTTTTTAATTATAGGAGGATCTATGTCTAGCCCTACATAAGCTCTTACTGGACTATTAACTCCTCCTGGCATATATTTTTTAGATTCATTAAATATATCTGAGTTTCTCATTTTATGCCTCCTGTATTCCTTATCTGCCCATGACAATTATTAATTGTCATGCCTCCAAGATATTACTACCTATTTAATCAACTGTTAGCATTTCAACAATCTATTTTTCTCTTAACCACCTAGCTGCTTCTATAGCATAATAAGTTATAATCATTTTTGCTCCTGCTCTCTTTATTGATGTTAACATCTCTAAAGCAACTCTCTTTTCATCTATAAGGCCTGCTTTAGCTGCAGCTTTAACCATAGCATATTCACCACTTACATTATAAGCAGCTACTGGTACATCATATCTATCTCTAGCCATTCTTATTATATCTAGATAAGGCAATGCTGGTTTAACCATTATAATATCTGCTCCCTCATCTATATCATCTTCAATTTCAAGCATGGCTTCTCTTGCATTAGCTGGGTCCATTTGATAAGTTTTTCTATCTCCAAATGAAGGTGCTGAATCTGCTGCTTCTCTAAAAGGACCATAGAAAGCTGAACAATACTTAGCACTATAAGCCATAATAGGAACGTTCTTGTAGCCATTCTCGTCTAAAATTGTTCTTATAGCATCTATTCTTCCATCCATCATATCAGAAGGTGCTATCATATCTGCTCCTGCCTTAGCATGAGATAATGCTATTTTAGCCATGTATTCTAAAGTTTCATCATTATCTACATCTTCACCATGGATTATTCCACAATGTCCGTGACTTGTGTATTCACACATGCAAACATCTGTAATAACATAGATATTCTTATCAATTTCCTTTATTTTTCTTATAGCCTTTTGTATTATTCCATTCTCATCATAAGCTCCGCTTCCACATTCATCTTTATGCTCAGGAATTCCAAATAATATTACACTTTTAACTCCTACTTCTCTCATTTCTTCTACTACTTCTTGCAATCTGTCTACAGAGAGATGATAGTTTCCTGGTAGGGATGAAATTTCTCTTTTAATATTTGTTCCTTCTACTGCAAATAAAGGATATATAAAATCTGATGGATCAACTATAGTTTCTCTCACCATAGATCTTACAACTTCGTTTTGTCTAAGTCTTCTGTGTCTTCTAAACATAATAAATTACCTCTTTTCTATTTTTTAATCATTTAAATTTTATTTTTTGATTAGCTCATTAATAACTCCATCAGTTGTATACTCACTACAAACTGAATAACTTATTCCATGTTTCTCTAACTCATTACCTGTTATTGGTCCTATAGAAATAACATTTCTTTCTTTTATAGAATCTAATCCTACAAGTTCAATCATATTTCTTACTGTAGTAGGACTAGTAAATACCACTGTATCTACATCTTCAAAACAGCTTTTATCAATCAAATCACCTATTACCGTTTCATAGGTGTAGCATTCATCTACTATACATCCGGCTTCTTTTAATACATCTGCTAAATAAGGTCTTGCTTGTTTTGATCTCGGCAGAAATACTTTGTCACCTGGCTTTACAAAATTTTTCATTTTATCAAATAAGCTTTCAGCTACAAACTTTTCTGCTACAATTTTAGGAATGATTCCTCTTGCTTTAATAGCCTTTTCTGTAGCAGGTCCTATAGCCGCAAAAGTTCCATTTATTCTTCTTATGTCGTAGTCTTTATCAACTAGCTGATCAAAGAAGCTATTTACTCCATTAACACTTGTAAAAACTATGTAATCATAATTTGGAAGTTTATCTAAGTGCTCATTCATATTTTCTGAAGTAAACTTTATCTTTATTGAATTTATTTCTGTAACCTGTGCACCTAAATCTATTAATCTTTCTCTTATCTCAGCAGATTGCTCCTTTGACCGTGTAATGCATATATTCCTTCCAAATAGCGGCTTTTTCTCATACCAATTTAATTCATCATTAAACTTAACTACTTCACCTACAACTATTATGCATGGTGAGTGTAGTCCAGCTTCTACAGCTCTCTCCTGTATGTCTTTTAAAGTACTGACTACTTTTCTCTGTCTAGCAGTAGTTCCTCTCATTACAACTGCACATGGCGTATTCTCATCCATTCCACATTTTACTAGGTTTTCAGAAATTACTCCTAGATTTTCAAATCCCATTAAAAATATAAGGGTTCCTCCTACATGTGCCGCTGCATCCCAATTTATATTTAATTTTGCAGCACTCTTTCCTGTGAATACATGAAAACTTTGCGCTATTTTTCTATGAGTTACAGGTATTCCTCCATAGTTTAGTACGGATATTGGAGAAGTAATTCCAGGTACAACTTCAAACTCTATATCTTCTTCTATAAGTCTTAAAGCTTCTTCTCCACCTCGGCCAAATATGTATGGGTCTCCACCTTTAATTCTTCCAACAATATGGCCTTCTTTAGCCAACTGAACTAACATCTCATTTATTTCATCTTGAGTTTTATAATGACATCCTGGTTCTTTACCACAATAATATATCTTACACTTTTCATCTAAATACTTTAAAACACCTGTTCCTGACAATCTGTCATACATTACTGCAGTACATTCTTTTAATTTTCTAATTGCCTTTAAGGTTATAAGCTCCTCATCCCCAGGTCCAGCCCCTATAAGATAAACCTTACCCATTTTTAGTTCCTCCTATGCATTCAATATTTTTTCAGCCAATTGTTTGCCAAGATCTATATAATTTTCTCTGTTTCCGCTTATATCTTTTTTAATTAGTTTCTGTCCCACTTGAAATATTCCTATTATATTCATTATATTTCCTTCTAATTCTGCATAGGCCCCTATAGTCGCATGGCAATCTCCACCTAAGGTTCTCATAAAACTTCTTTCTGCCTCTACGCATATTCTAGCTTCTTCACATTCAAGCTTTTTAAACACTTCTCCATTTATGCTATTTTTCTTAACTTCAATTCCTAGAGCTCCCTGACCTACTGCTGGAATTATTCCATCTACTGCAAAATAATCAGTAATTATATTTTCCATATCCAATCTCTTAAGACCTGCAGCGGCTAGTATTATTCCATCTAGATTTTCTCTTTCTATTTTATCTATTCTAGTTTGAACATTTCCTCTTATAGGCACTATCTCTAAATCTGGTCTTAAAAGCTTAAGTTGAGCAGCTCTTCTGTTACTGCTTGTACCTACTCTTGCTCCCTTTCGCAATTCTGTAAAATATACTCCATTCATAGAAACAAATACATCTCTTACATCTTCTCTTACAGGTATTGCAACTATTTTAAACATCTCAGGCACTTCAAATGGTACGTCTTTCATACTGTGAACTGCTGCATCTGCTTCTCCTTCAAGAAGAGCCATTTCAATTTCTTTGACAAAAAGGCCTTTTCCACCTATCTTGTTTAATGCTACATCAAGTCTTTTATCCCCAATAGTCTCTATAAGAAGTTTTTCACTATCTATATTATAGTTTTCTTTTAAAAGCTTCATTATGCTTTCTGTTTGAACCTGGGCCAACCTACTTCTACGGGTTGCAATTCTTAGCTTCAAAATTAATCCCACCTTTTTATTTGTTAGTCCTTAAACAATTGAGTATTTGGATAAAACATTTGAAATACACTCTTTGCCATCCCCTTGTTGTAAAAGAATAGGAAATCCTCAGAGCATATAAAATTCATTATTTCATTCTTATTTTCAAAATCCTTTATACTGTTTCTTATAAAAGCTGTAAATGCCACAAAATCATCATATTTTTCTAATTGATTTTTTATCTTATCAGCTAAAAAAACTGAAGTTTTAGGACTGAAATCATTTATATTAATTCCAAAGGTAATATTTTTAGTACTTCTTTGACAAGTTGTGATACATAGCCCCTTTTTGGGCATGCTGCAATCTATATATAGTTTATAAAATTCTTCACAGTGATTTCTTATATTTTGGTTTGTCTCTTCGCAGTTAGTAGCAATTATTACTATATGCTTATCGCTTATGTAATGCTTACTATATTCGCCCTTAATACATTTTAAATTTGGGTAACCGCTTAGTTCATTAAATTCCTGAGTAAACTCTTTTGAAATTACCCATACTCTGCAGCCTTTTTTAACAAAAGTTCTAGCCTTAGTTAACGCTGCTCTTCCGCCTCCTATGATAAGCACGTTTATTTTTGGGGATATTAATGATACCATTGTATAGTCTATTCTACCACGTAAAATATCTTCTTTATTATTCTCATACAATCGTCTACACGCCCCTTTAACTGCTCTTCTTTCAATACATCTATTGCCCTGTTAATAAAAGCATCTGACGTACTTTTCAGAAGTATTTCTGCAAGCTTATCAGCGTCTTTTGTATTTCTTTTGTTTTTAAAAGTTTTATATCTTTCTTTGTAAACTCTTTCTCCGCACTTTTTAAGCTTAACTATTTCCGGAGAAATATCCTGTATTTTTTGCCATTGGATAAACTCATTAATGTATTTATCTAAAATAGACCTATTATTCTTCATTATTTCTTTTCTTTTTCTTCTGTTCTCATCATCAATAGAGCTAACCTTATCAATATCATATAATATTATATTATCTAAACACTGAACCTCTATCTCTACATCTCTTGGGACAGCTAAATCAAAGATAAGTAACGGTCTTTGTGGTAAGTTATCTTTCTTTATTACACAGTGAGGTGCTGAAGTACAGGATATTATTGAATCAACCTCTTCGTAGTATTTTACTCTATCCTCAAAAGAAATAACTTTTACTCTTTTATCTTCTATGTCAACAACATTAGGATTTCTAACAGCTATATAAAGCACTTCAAAAGAACCAGATAAAATATATTTAGCTGTTAGCTGACCAACTTCACCAAAGCCCAATATCATAAATTTTTTTGCACCATGTTTTCGACTTTCAGCCACTGCTATTGATGAAGAGGAAACAGGTATTTTATAAAGACTTGATTCAGTTCTAAATTCTTTTCCACAGGTTACAGCTGCTTGAAAAAGTCTCTGTAATTCCTTATTGATAGACTTAACCTGCAAAGCTGTTTCATAGGCATCTTTTACCTGCCCTAAAATTTGATCTTCACCTAAAATTAGAGATTGAAATCCACATACCACATCCATGATATGCCTTACAACTTCTTTTCCCTTGTAATGAAAAGTGTAGTTAACTAAATCTTTATTCCAATTCAATACTTCAAAAATATCATTTACCATGCTTTCATCAGTTCTACCGGAATTAAAATATATCTCTGTTCTATTGCAGGTACTTATTATTACGACTTCATCACAAACCTTATTTAATCTTCTTACATAGTCTTCACAACGCTTTTGTATTATTGAAAACTTTTCTCTCACTTCTAATTTAACGTCACTTTTCAGACCTATAAGTTGTATCATTTCACCATCTCCATTAAATCTACTATAATCTAGTTAAATTTGTAATATATCTACTTAAACAATATAGGACTATTATTAAATGTATAAATCGCTAGTGTCAGTGTTATAGTATATAAACATACAGCTCCTAATCTAAAAAATGAAAAATTAAATTCCTTTGCTAAGTATGGAGTATATCCTCTATATCCTCTACTATCGATTCCATCTTTTATGCTTTTCCATCTATTCATTGTATTTATAAATAACAGACCGGCCATCTTTCCTGTATTTCTAATTCTTAATTTAAATCCATCAAATCCGCCTCTAGATTTTATTGAATTATAAAGTATATAGTATTCTTCATCTATTACTACTAAAAATCTTTCCATACTCTTAGTTATATCACATAAGTCTTTTAACCAATTGTGCTTAGATAATATCAATAAAACATCATCTATTGGAGTGGTTAAAGAAAAAAAGGATAGGCACAAGCCTGCTGATAAGCTTTTAAGCAAAATAATAGCACAGTAGCTTAACCCATAATCAAAGATAAAGGTTATAGAAGAAAATGCAGCAAATGCTCCTATCTCCAACGTGAACTTTGTTACTATTTTTCTATTATTTTTACTATATGCATGTAATATTATAAAAACTATTATGTTTAATATTATTGGAACAGCACTATGTGAAAAACCTATTGCCGCAATAGGAAATATGCTTAACAGCATCTTTTCACCAGGATGAATATCGGAAAGCTTACTGATTTTTGACAGAGCCATTATCAGTTTTAGCATTTTTCTTCCTTCCTATATAATACCCTATAAATCCTGCACCTATAGCAGCCTGAAGTGCAAAAAGAAAACTTTCTATTTCACCTGACGGCGGCTGCCACACACTACTGGCCCAAGGCTTATAATTTTTATCTACCTGATTTATAGTAGTTTCTATTTTTTCATCTGCTCCCCCAAAGCTTCCGCCTCTCATACTTCCAATAATAAAAGATAAACTCATTAAAACTATACATAAAAGGATTAGCAAAATATTTTTTTTCTTCAATACACTACACCTCACTTAAATCCTTTAATTCTTTAGATGAGTAATTTTCTATAAATTCGAATATAACTACTGTTAAAATACCTTCAATTATAGCAAGCGGTATTTGAGTTATTGCAAATATAGAGAAAAACTTTATGAAGGATATTAAAACTCCTCCAGTCTTAGCAGGAAAAGCTAAGGCTAACTGTACAGATGTAGTTAAATATGTTGCTAAATCTCCAAACATTGCCGCTAAAAATACAGCCACTTTTTTATTTTTTCCTTTAACAACTTTGAAAATTAAGTAAGACACTATTGGTCCTACAATTCCCATTGAAAATACATTTGCGCCTAAAGTAGTTATTCCTCCATGTGCTAAAAGCAGAGCCTGAAATATAAGAACCAAAAGCCCTATAACTGACATTACAAAAGGTCCGAACAATATTGCTCCAAGACCTGTTCCTGTAGGATGTGAACAACTTCCTGTAACAGATGGTATCTTCATGGCTGATAGTATAAAAGCGTAAGCAGCTACAAGTCCTAGAAGCATCTTTATATCCTTGTTTTTTGCGGTTTTCTTTTTTATGTGCTTTAATCCCATAATAATAAAAGGTACAGATAAAACAAAATATACACCACACCATAACGGTGGTAAAAATCCTTCTGATATATGCATTGCATACACACTAGTAGTTAAGCTTATAATTAATGCTAGGGTCATAAGTATCGTATATTTTTTCTTCATTTATATTCCCCCATATTTTTGATAATTAATTAAAATTTTAATGATCTTAAGGTTTTTATAAGCAGTTCATTACATGCTCTATCTTTTATAGCAAACCTTACATAATCTTTGTCCAATCCCATGAAGTTATCACACTTTCTTATAACGACTCCTTTGTCTAAGCATAGATTATATAAACTATTACAATCTAATTCTTGAAGCTTACACAAAATAAAATTACTATATGTATTGTATACTCTTTCAATAAAAGTCAGACTTTTCAGCTCTTCAGTGATGAATTCTCTTTCTACTTCAACCCACTCTAATGACTTTTCTATATATTCCTTGTCACTCAAAGAATATTTTGCTGCAATTTCAGCAAAACAATTTACATTCCATGGGTTTTGTTTACTTTCTATTTTTTTTATCATTTCCTTATCTGCTGATATTCCGTAGCCTAGCCTTATTCCAGGCATAGCATAAAATTTTGTTAAAGCCTTTATTATAAATATACAACTATAACTTTCCGCTTCTTTTAAAAAACTAAATCCTCTTTTTCCTGTGAATTCAATAAAAGCCTCATCAATAATAATTTTTTTATTATTCTTCTCACAATAATCCATAATTTCTTTAAATTTATTCCTGTCTATTACTGAACCATTGGGATTATTAGGATTTCCTATAACTAAAGCCTCTGTTTCCTTGAGCTTTAAATATATATCATCATAATCATACTCTAAATTCTTTGTTAAAAAGGAGTACTTTATATCACATCCCCATTTTAGAGCGCTTTTTTCATACTCTACAAAAGATGGTACCGTCAAACATACACTTTTAAAACAGCTTATTGATAAATCTATAATTTCTGCTGCTCCGTTTCCTAGTACTATGCTATCCTCATATAATTTTGAGTCTACCGTTTCTATATGGGTTAGCTCATTTTCAAAATAATCTTTACTAAATTTTATATAATCCACAATATAACCTTTCAGCTTCCTATATTGTATGTCTGGATATCTTTCCACAGAGTTCAAAGCTTCTTCTATATGATTTTTAAAGCTTTTCGGCACCCCAAGAGGGTTTATATTCGAGCTAAAATCAATTAGTTTCTTGCCTTTGAACAAACCTTCTGTATAAACATCTCCTCCATGCTCCAATGTAATCACTTCCTGTATATTTATTTTAGTATTATATGTTTTACTGTAATTAACATATGTTTATTTATTGATAACTAAACTTTAATCATTAATATTCCTAAGATATACATTACAACCATCAGTATTTCTGCGGCATACATAAGCTTTATGCAGTCATTTATATGCTCAAAACTTAGATCCAGCTTCTTATCTCCAATAGTTGGTTTGTATACAACTTCTCCAAAATAAATATTTGTACCTCCAAGTTGTATTCTCATAGCTCCTGCTGCAGCTCCTTCTGGATAAGCACAATTAGGACTTTTATGATTTTTTCTATCTCTTATCATTATTTTAAAACTTTCAATTGGATTTCCCTTTACAATAAAGGCAACTATACAGATAAGTAACCCTGTAAGCCTTGCAGGTATAAGGTTAACTACATCATCTACCTTTGCTGGAAAGAATCCAATGTGTTTATACTTTTCATTCATATATCCAAGCATTGAGTCCATTGTGTTAATACCTTTATACATCATTGCTAAAGGAGCTCCCCCAATTATGGCATAAAATAACGGAGCAATTACTCCATCTGCTGCATTTTCTGCTACTGTCTCTACATCTGCTCTTATTATTTCTTTATCACCAAGGCTCTTGGTATCTCTTCCAACTATATATGAAAGTTTTATTCTAGCATCTTCTAAATCATTGTTCTTTAATGCATAGTACACATTTTTAGCTTCGCTGCTCAAACACTTAGCTGCAAGGGTAGTCCATATTATCATTACATTTAAAACATGATATAACCATAAAACATGTTTTGTTATGGCAAGTATAAAAAATGGAATGATAAAGCTTATAAGTGCAACTACTACTACGATAAGACCTCCAAAAGCTTTAATGCCAGCATCAGTTTTGCACAGCTTTCTTCCCTTTTTTTCTAAATAAGCTATGAGTTTGCCTATATAAATAACTGGATGCGGAAACCAATGAGGATCTCCAATTATCCAATCTATTAGCATGGCTAACAATATGTCTAAAACATTGGTCATAAGGAAAGATGTAATCAAAATTTCTCACCTCAAAAATTTATTTATTCCCATTACTATTTATTCCCATTACTTCGTAGATTTTATTAATATCCAAGCTTTCCCTAACAATGTCAGCAAGCTTATCTAACTCTTTTTCTCTAAGACTTTCATAGGTGCTTGACTTTTTAACCTCTAATCCTTTTGATACCCTTATCTTATTTAGAATATATTCTCTAAAATCTACTCCATCAAAGATTCCATGTATATAAGTTCCCATAATATTTCCTTCTTCATTTATAGCTCCATCATTAAGCTCAACCTTTTCACCGTTTTTATCCATAATTTTAAATAAAGGTTTTGCATTTTTACCATAATTGCATATTCCCATATGAATTTCATAGCCATAAATATTTAGTTTTCTATTTTCCTTTAACTCCTCATTCTTATACACATTAAACTTTTCCATACTTTCAGCATTTACTCTTGTAGTTACTTTTTCTTCTTCAAAAACAGTTTCTACATCTAGCACTGCCATACCTTCTGTCTCTTTTACATCTGTTTCTACACCATAAGGATCCTTTAGAACCTTTCCAAGTATTTGATAACCACCACATATACCAATAAGTAATCCAGTTCTACTATAATCCTTTATAGCTTTTTCCAATCCACATGCTCTTAATTTAAGCAAATCTTCAATAGTATTCTTGCTTCCTGGAATAATAACAAGATCAGGATGTCCTAGTTCTTCTACGGAAGTTACAAATCTTACCGAAACATCTTCCTCACTTTTTAAAGCATCTAAGTCAGTAAAATTAGAAATATGTGGCAACTTAATTACTGCGATATCAATATTACCTGTAATTTTAGTATTAAATTCTACTGCTCCATCTTCATCTTCCAATGCCAGGGTAAAATGTGGAACTACCCCCATACAGGTCACTTTTATAATATCTTCTAGCATAGTAAGACCTGGTTTTAATATCTCCACATCTCCTCTAAATTTATTAATTATAGTACCCTTAACTCTAGCTCTTTCTTCTTCAGTAAATAAGAGCATTGTACCAGCAAGTGATGCAAAAACGCCTCCCTTATCTATATCACCAGCTATAATTACAGGTGCATCAACTAGTTCCGCCATACCCATGTTTACTATGTCTCTGTCTCTTAAATTTATTTCTGCAGGACTTCCTGCGCCTTCCATTACTATTATATCAAATTTTTGTTCCATACTTTCAAAATGATCTTTTAACATATCTCTAAATTCTAGTTTCATATTATGATATTCCATAGCTGTGCTATTTCCGTAAACCTTACCATTAACTATGATTTGGCACTTTTTATCTGATGTAGGCTTCAAAAGTATAGGATTCATATATGCTTCTGGTTGAAGACCTGCAGCATATGCTTGTAGTACTTGAGCACGTCCCATTTCTTTGCCATCTAAAGTTATGTATGAATTTAACGACATATTTTGAGCTTTAAACGGGCAAACTGAATATCCATCCTGCTTAAAAATTCTGCATAACGCCGTCACTAGTATACTTTTTCCTACAGAAGATCCAGTTCCTTGAATCATTATTTTTGCCATAAATATATATCCCCCTCTTGTATATATAAATTCCGCTTTATCAATTATACATTAATTGCTAAATCATTTTTACACCAAATTACATATAATCATTTTTTTCAAAAATTTAAGCAGCAAACTTCCAAAGTTTGCTGCTTTTAACATAAAAAAACCGGCTTAAGCCGGAAGTGATCATATTAAAAGTACTTTCCCTCCGAAAGCTTATACTACTCACATCTAGGCAGGTCTCCTGGCTCATGAATCATTCTCGCCTTCACCTTCCTCTTATGAAGAGTGGCATGCTGAAGGTTCGTCATCAATTACAGTAGCGGGGGCTGCTGCGGACTTTAACCGCATTCCCTTTTCACCTTTTAAAAGGCACCTAAACTCGTAATATTTATTTTTCAATCTTAGTTTATTATAGCCCAACATATATGTCAATAATATCTATTTGTAATATGTAGCCATAATAACTTATAAAAATAACCTCAGCAATGTCTAATGCCTTTTTTCTCACTTTATGTTATTTTCTATTAAAAAGCTATTATCATTAATTACAATATCATAATTGTCATCTCTTATAATACTATGATCCTCGGCAAACACTAGCACTCTCTTAAAGATACCTTGTACATATTCAAAATCATGAGTAGAACAAATTATAGTTTTTCCACTGTTATTTAGTTTAATCATAAGCTCTCTCAAAAACTTTTTTCCCTTTGGATCAATTGCATTCATAGGTTCATCTAAAATTAAAACTTCTGGATTTAAAGCAAGTACCGCAGCTATAGCAACTCTTTTTTTCTCTCCACCACTTAAGTTATATGGCTCTCTATCTTTTAGATCTTCAATATCAAGAAGTCTCAAACAGTCACAAACTCTTCTGTCTACTTCCTTATCGTCCATTCCCATTTGTCTTGGTCCAAAGGCTATTTCATCGTAAACATTTGAACAAAAAAGTTGTGCATCAGAATTTTGAAATACAAATCCAACTTTTTTATGAAAAAGCTTACTAAAATTACTATTCTCCATTTTCTTTTTATCTATTTCTTCACTGTTAAAATAATACTTTCCTTTTGTCGCAAATATTATTCCATTTAATAACTTCAAAAAAGTTGATTTTCCACTTCCATTTGGACCTATTAAAGCAATTGATTCTCCTTCTTTAATATCTACGTTTATATTTTTTAACACTTCTGCATCTTTGTATTTAAAGATAATATCTTTAATTTGAATCATAATATCACATCCTAGCAAAATAAAAATACAACAATATAACAAGCATATTGACAGAGCCATATATCAAGTCTTTGATACCAAATTTTGAATTTGTATAAGATGAATATTCTCCTGTAAACCCTCTACATTCCATAGCTGAATACATTTCATCGCCCATTTCTTTTGACTTTAAAAAAAGATTACCCATTATTCTTGTTACAGATGAATATTTATTATCATTTTTTCCAATAGATCTTAACCTTAATGCATAAAACATTTCTAATGAGAATTCACCTAAAATGTATATATATTTTATAGTAATATCAAAAACCAATATAAATACATCTGGTATAAAGAAAAGCTTTAGTGCCTTTGTTATATCATGCCATTTAGTAGTATAAGATAGGATATTAACAATAAGTATAGT
Organism: Clostridium nitrophenolicum; assembly: GCF_055391695.1. Taxonomy (NCBI): domain Bacteria; kingdom Bacillati; phylum Bacillota; class Clostridia; order Eubacteriales; family Clostridiaceae; genus Clostridium; species Clostridium nitrophenolicum. The sequence goes on along the minus strand of NZ_AP042469.1, from coordinate 656,459 downwards.
GCCAATTACCTTTGTGATTAATAAAATACTATTTTTTACATTTCCCATTATTATTGAAGGTGCAAGCATTACTAACGTAAATAAGGGAACAACTAAACTTATAGATAAAACCTTTTTTATGTCTTCTACATCTAATAAGCTTAAAATTAATAAAAAATATACATCTACTAAAAGTATATATGTAAAGTTTTTTGACATTGATAAAAATATTATATTTAAAACTGTAAATAAAACCTTTACAACACTATTAATATTATATATAAAACCATTATTAATCTTAGAGTTTCTCTTTATTAAGGATAACACATGAAGTATAGAAAATATACTTTTATCTATAAACTTGTCCTTATCATTTTGTGGTACATAGTTATCTTTTTTAAAAAGCCATTCTTCCATAAATCACACCTGCACATTCTATGTATTTAAATATAAGTGAAAAAATAATCTTACTTAAATATCACTATTATACCAACAATTTCTAAATAATTAAAATAAAAAATACTTTTCTGTTAAAAATATATCATAATTAAACACTTATTTTCACGGATCCATATCTTCACCTAATATCTATGCATTGTCTGAAAACAGCATAAAACTCAAATCATTAATTTATAACAAAACATATTAAGCTTTTATTTAAGTATATCCTAAACTTAAATATTTTGAAAGGATTTTACATCATTTTGTAGAATATATGTAGAATATATAACAATATGAATTTTTACTTAAGAAGGAGGTTGAAATGTCTAACTCATATTATTCCTCTTTTATGAAAAACAATAATATAAGTTATCCTAGCGATATGCTTGAAAATATTATAGAAAATACCCCTGTTGGTATTGTGGTCTTAAATAACAACTTTGATATCATTCTTTGGAATTCCGCTCAAGAATCTATGACTAGTATTCATCGTGAGGATATTATCGGAAAAAACTTTTTTGATGAGTTTTCCTATTTATTTAATTCTATAGCAAACAGATTAAAGAATATTTTTTCTTCTAAGGAAACAATATTTCTAGATCGATTTCTTTTCTATACTGATAATACAAATTTACTGATTAAATATTTTAATATAAAAATTAATATTCTAAATAATGTAGATGGTTTTAATGGAGTTATGTTTTCAACAGAGGATTGCACAAAATTAGAAAATACAGAAGATAAATTGTATGAGAATAAAGAAACAGTAAAAGCTATATTTGATTCTACTGCCGAAGGGATTTTAGTACTAGATCCAACTGGAAAAGTAATCAATTACAATAAATACATAAAAAACATCATGGAAATCTACGATAATCCTATAAGTAAAAATAATATTCTTAAGTTTGTTATAAATAAAGTTAAAAACGCAGAAGATATAAAATATAAGATTAAACAAGTGTTTAACACTAAAAGAAAATTTTTCACTTTACTTGAACTAAGAGACGGAAGGATATTTGAAAGTTTTTCTAGCCCATTAATAAAGAACAATATACTAATCGGAAGGCTATACAGTTTTCGTGATGTAACAAAGCAAAAGCTAGATGAAAAATTATTAAGAGAAAGCGAAAACTACTATAGGAAGCTTATAGAGTTTCTTCCTGCAAGCATATTATTACATATAGATAACAAAGTAGTTTTTGCAAATAACGCTACTGCAAAAATGTTAGGTTTAGATTCTCCTACTGAACTTATAGGAAAAGAGATATTTGATTTTATTAGTAAGGATTTTCATGAATTAGCTAGAGAAAGAACTAATATTGTACAAGCTTATAAGCAATTTGCTCCGTTAATTGAAGAAGAATTCATAAAAAAAGATGGCTCTATTATAGATGTTCAGGTAGTTAGCGGCCTTTTCCCATATAAAGGAACTGTAGCATCCCTTGTAGTTGCTCAAGATATAAGTCAAAATAAAAAAGCTGCAGAGTTACAGGAGAAATTTAAAGAGAATGCTAGGCTGCTTCGAGAAGCTAGAGAATTTGACAAAATAAAAACTGAATTCTTTGCAAATATTTCACACGAGTTAAGAACTCCTTTAAATGTTATTTTAAGTGCCCTGCAAATATTGAATCCGGCTAGTAATATAAGCCTCTCAAAAGAAAAATCGGTAATATATCTAACTACAATGAAACAGAATTGTTTTAGATTACTGAGACTTGTTAACAACCTGATCGATATAACTAAAATGGATTCTGGATACTTTGAAATACATCCTTCTAATTATAACATTGTAAGTATAGTAGAAGATATTACCTTATCAGTTGCTAAATATACTGAACATAAATCTATAACACTTATCTTTGACACTGATGTAGAAGAGAAGCTTATTTCATGTGACCCCGATAAAATAGAAAGAATTATTTTAAACCTCATATCCAATTCCGTAAAATTCACAGAACCTGGAGGAGAAATACTTGTAACAGTACATGACGCTGCAGATAACATAGTAATTTCCGTAAAGGATACCGGTATTGGCATACCTGAAAATAAACTTTCCATAATATTTGAAAGATTTAGACAGGTAGATAAATCACTAACAAGAAACCATGAAGGCAGCGGCATAGGTTTATCTTTAGTGAAGTCATTAGTTGAACTTCATGGTGGCGAAATTTTCGTCAAAAGTACTTATGGACAAGGTACAGAATTTATAATAAAGTTGCCTGCAATTCTTACAGAAGATGATAATATGAGCAGCCAAAATGTATATGTCCCCAAAAATTATGTTGAAAGAATAAATATAGAGTTTTCTGATATATATTCATAAAACTATTAGAATGTATATAGCTTTACTTTTATATGTTAAACTATATACATTCTACTTCTTGTTTTTATTTCCAGAAGCCAAAAATATGAATACCAATACCACTACTAAAGTTAACAGTATTGCAATTATACTGCACATTATTATTAATAATTTTATCATTTAAATCATCTCCAAATAAAAGTTTAAAAACAATTTATACCACAAAATACATACCATGGTCCCACTCCTACTGCTGTTCCGTTCTTTTGCTCTTCTATTAAAAAATCTTTCACATTACTTTTGGAAACTAATATAACTTCTATCTCCTCTTCTGCCTCCAAATGCTGAACTGGGTGTTTATTTTCTTTTAAGCTCTCGTCAACTTCTATATTCACTAATCGAACAGTATCAGCTAATAATGCAGCATTAGAATATAGAGTAGGGCTTATACTTTTTACAGTTCCAAAATAACCAGTTTCCTCTTTTAACTCCCTTAATGCCTCTTCTTCTAAACTTTCTCCTTCTATCAACCCAGCTGGAAAACCTAAGATATAATTATTTATAGCTGGTCTATATTGCTTTATAAATACATATCTGTTGGATGGAACTAATTTAGCTATTATAATTGCAGTTCTATTAGTATTAGTTCTTTCTATACTTTCCCATCTTATTTTCTCTCCATTTTTAGCTGTATATGAAGTTTCCTTTAGAGCTATCCATTTACCTTTATATATAATTTTTTCTTCAATATTTTTCATATGTATACCTCCATTAGTTATCATGCTTATAGTTAAAATTCGCTTATTTAGTATTTACTAAAATTATAGCATAATACTGTGTATATATTCAGTTAAATTCGTTACTTGAATAAAAAATAAGTTCAGACAAAGTTTAGGCTTTATCTGAACCTAGTATTTGTTCATTATGATGAACTTGAAGATGATGCAGAGGCAGCAGTAATGATGGCACTAATACTGTTTGCTAAAGATACCTCCATCACACCCTTTTTCATTTCATCCACATAAAAGTCAGAAACTAAATTAGCTGAGAGTATGATTCTCATAGATTTTTCTAAACTCCACATTCCATATCCTTTTTTTTCATAAATAAAGTCACTAATTTCTTTTATGTCTTTAACTATTTGATTTTCGTCTGATGCTATAAGAGTTAAAACTCCTAATGTAGCTAATCCATAATACCAAGATAAAATTCATCAAAGAGTCTAGAAATTTCATTAATTTCTTTTTTGAAAATGTTGTTCCTTTAATTTTATAACTTTCACCAGCATCTGGCAATGCCTTTACTATATTCCTCAAATAATTTCCTACCTCATAATGACTTCCTGTAAGATTCATGTAATAAGCTTTTGTCTTCATTAAATCTCCTCCAACTAATTATTTCCTATACCATATAACTTTAATTTATTATGAAGGAGATTTTTTGATATTTTCTGCTACAAATCTTAAATTTATTTTGAGTACTTATTTATCCAGCTTATTATATCATTTATAACATAATCGGGAACATTAGCAGCTTTACCATAGTCTGCTGGGGTTTTAGCTTTTGTTTCAATAAAAAAATGATTCAATTTATCATAAGAATTATAGTCCACATTTTGCTTATTTCTTAATACATTTTTCCACTTATCTAAATTAGAAATATCCACTTGATAGTCCATCTTTCCTTGAAGAATAAGAAGCGGTACCTTTAGATTTACAGCATCACTTACCTGAGTTGAATTCTTAACACTTAACCAGTAATATGGGTAAGCGCCAAACATCGGTGAATCGTCAGGTATATTTCCTGAAAACTCCTTATTATTTTTTACTAAATCGTATAAGCCTTGTATAGATTTTAACTGTTCCTCAGTCATATTTCCTATAGAATTTAAATACTTACTTTGCTCTAAAAATGTATCAAGAAAATCTACTGGTCCAGCCATCATTATTCCACCAGCTGCTCCGTTATCACCACAACCTTTTATTATTGTTGATGTAAGCATTGCACCCTGACTGTGTCCTAAAACAAAAACTTTATTTGGATTAATACCTTCAGTTTTCTTTAGTAAGTTTACAGCACTTACTGCATCATCTACAGTTTCTTTATTTAAATCAAGTTTTATATCTACTGAACTTAGGCAACCATATTCCTTTGCTCTTTTATCATAACGCAGTACTGCTATTCCTTTTGAAGCAAGTCCTGATGATATATCTTTAAATACCTTCGTATCTCCATAAGTTTCATCTTTATCATTAGCACCGCTTCCATGAACAAGTACTACTGCCGGAAATGGTCCATTTCCTTTAGGTATACTTAATACTCCCGACAGCTTATATTTTCCATCATCTATAAGCACATCCTTTTCAGTAAAGTTATCTGTATTTGCATAAACAGGAAGTTTGTATTTACTTTCTCCCGGAGTAGCTTTAGCTGTGAAATCATAAACTTGTCCATTATTATCATATTTTATTTTTGTATCTATAGTTGTAGAAGCCCCTACTACTTTATAAGTTAGTGTTACCATGTTTCCAAGTGGTAAATCTTCCTGCTTTATGCTTATAGGATTCATATCTATTCCTTTAAAGCTTAAACTGGAAAAATAATTTTTCATTATACTTTCTCCACTGCCTGACCTTAGATCACTACTTAGTTCTCCTACAGCTCTATCTATGTCTTTAGCTGCCAAATAGTTTACAAAACTCTCAGCTTTGGCTTTCAAATCATTAGTTACATTTATTTCTATATTATCATTTAAACTTTTTTCAATATTTTTTGAAACTACACCTTCTCCTCCCAGTATTATAACTTTTTTAAACTTTTGACTATCTACATAATTTTTAAAGCTATTAGCGTTAGATTCATCTGTTATAACTATAGGAGCTTTAAACTTAGCCGCAATTGCACTACCAGAAAGTGCATCTGGAAAAGCTTCCCCACTAGCGATTACTATGTTATCTGAACTTTTATCAAAATATTTACATACATTCATGGAAGTTTCATATCTGTCCTTGCCTTGTATTCTTACTACATCCTTTGAAATTTCTTTTACTTTATTCTCTATGCTGCTGCTTATAGATCCTGTTCCTCCTATAATATATACTTTTGAAGGCTTGATCTCCTTTATTTTTTCTTCTACCGCCTTTGGAATGCTATCTGAAGGTGTTATAAAAATAGGATATCCTTTGTATGCTGCTGTACTTGATATACTCAAAGCATCGGGGAAATTTTCACCATTAGCTATAACTATTGGAGTACCTTCTTTTACATTAGCTGAATTTACTATTTTAATATTTGTTTCATATCTATCCTTTCCGCCTAACCTTACCACTTTATTAAAGCCTTTTTCCTTAAAGTAGCTTTCAAATTCAGTATTTACAGAAGCCTCTCCACCTAAGATGTATATAGTACCATCTTTCTTTAAATTATTTTCAATATAATTTAAAGTTTTGTCGCTATTTTTTACACTTCTATTTACAAGCATTACAGGGTAATTTCCTAAACTTTGAAGTATACTCCCTGAAAGTGCATCTGCAAAATCTTCTCCATTAGTAACAATAACACTATCCAACTGACCAGATTTAGAATAATTAGCTATATTAATACTTGTCTCATATCTATCGTTACCATATAATCTTTCTACCCTGGAATCAGCGTAAACAGAAGAGGATAAAATAGCACAAGCCGCAAGAGCTAAAGCTATCCTTAATTTTATTTGTTTTTTTAACATATTGCTCCCCCCAAAAAAATATATTTATAACACTTTTTGTATTCTATATATTTATCCTTTTGTATATAACATAAGCATATACTGAAGGAATAATAGTAATTATAGCTAATCCAATAACCAATATTATTGGACTATGACTGCTGCTAGAAAATAAGCACAATGGAAGCATAATTATGCCACCTAAAACCCACACCATTCCACCTAACCTATGGGTTTTATACCAAACAGCTTCATTATTAAGTGTCCATGGAAGTCTTATACCTACAAAAGAATTTTGCTTAATCTTAGGTAGGAAATTTCCAGTTACAATAAAAAATATACATAGCGCTGCAGAAATAATATTATTAGAATTATGATTTATTGGATAAAATGCTGTATACAAAAATATATAAGTAAGTATATTAAATAAACATACACATCCAAAACTAATCATATTAATAGGCCTATAGCTATATTCGTTGTTTTCCATTTTGTAAAACTTAGGAATAACAAAACTAAGTATAATTGTTATTATAGGCAAACCTAATGACTGATACTTGTCTCCCCATCCATCTATTTCTCCTCTAAAATTTATATGCATAGGAACTTTTTCTGGTAATGTAGGGAATAAAATCAGGGTTACTATTAGTGGCATCAAAGTTATTATTAGGTATAAAAATAATTTAATTTTATTCTTCATCTTTATTCACCTCTTTAAATTGTGAAAACCAGAGCATAATTTCCTCAAATACAGAAGTATTAAGCTCATAATAAATATAATTTTTGTATTTTGATTCTGATATAAGATCAGATTTCTTTAAAATGGATAAATGATAGGATATAGTGGCACCTGTCATATTAAATTTTGAACTTATATCACCTGCAGACATCTTTCCATCCTTTAACATAATTAGTATCTCACGTCTTATGGGGTCAGAAAGAGCTTTAAAGGTTTCAGCAAACCCCAAAAGCATCACCTCTCATTATCTATTTAGAAACTTTTCTAAATAGATAATAGTACAACCAACTTATGGTGTCAATAACTATTTAGAAATATTTAGAAATATTTCTAAATAGTTATTGAAGTACTCTTTAAAATATTTAATTTTTAGTAAAAAAGTACAACTAAAAATTCAATTTAAACTATTCATCAATATATAAAAATAACCCCTGCTGAGTATACATAATATGTAATCAACAGAGGTTTATTTATTTACATTGGAATTTCTTTATTACTTTCAGATTTTTTAATATACATATAAACTGGAGGCCCAACTAAAACACCCACAATCCCATTTTATATAAAATAAATTCGAATTTTTTAGTTTTATTTTCTTAGAAAGTTTTGTCAATAATATTTGCAAAAAATACTGTTAAAACTAATTTTATTAGTTTTAACAACATTCTACCCTAAAATACTTTTACCCATAGTTGAAGATATATAATTCTCACTTCTGTAGGGAAACTAATTTTTTGCTTTGTTTCCCACATAAAGTCTATTCAAATCTTAACGCATCAATTGGATTTAGTTTAGAGGCTTTATTCGCGGGATACATACCAAATACTATTCCAACAAGTACAGAAAATAAGAAAGCAACAGCAACAACATTATTTGATATTGTAATATCCATTTTTAAGTAGTTATTTCCAATGTATGCAAAGGCATATCCAAATAGCACACCAAGCATTCCACCTATGCCACTTATACTTCCTGCTTCAATTAAAAATTGCGTGAGTATATTCTCCCGCTTAGCTCCTATTGCTTTTCTAATACCAATTTCTTTTGTTCTTTCAATAACAGATACCAGCATTATATTCATTATACCAATGCCGCCTACAACTAGTGAAATGCCTGCTATTCCAGACAGCATTGCTGTCATACTATCATTTGCTTGATTAGATGTTTCCAATAAGCTCGTTTGGTCAAATATTCTATAACTTTTCGTATCATTATTATACTTTTTGTTTAAGAATAATTGTAAATATCCCATTGCTTCACTTACACTATCCTTGTCTGATGCTTCAATATAAAAAGTTCTAATATCTCTGCTTTTCAATATTCTTTGCGCTGTTGTTAGTGGGACTATTATCCTGTCATCTCCTGAATTTCCGCCACTACCTCCTTGTGCCTGTAAGACTCCAATTATATTAAAGTTGTATCCATTTATGTTTATAGCTTCTCCTACAACATTTCTACTACCAAAAAGTTCATCTGCTACAGTAACACCTATTACAGCTACTTTGAATCTGTTGTCCAGATCATTTTGTTCAATAAATCTTCCACTATCCACATTGAGTTTTCTTATTGTAGAATAATTAGGAGTGCTAGCTTCCATAGTGGTTGTTGCGGTTTTGTCCCCGCCTTTAATGTTTATATTACCTTGATTTAATACTGGTGCTATGTCCTTTACCCCTGGCTTTTTCTTTAATTCTTCTAGCTCACTAGTAGATACAGCCTTATTTCTGTTACCTACTATATTTACTGTTATAAGATTAGTTCCCAATTTTTCTATTTGCGAAGCAACCTTTTGCTTAGTACCTTCTCCCATACCTACTAAAACTATAACAGAAGAAATTCCTATTATTATCCCAAGCATAGTCAAAAGAGACCTTATCTTATTTGATAGTATAGAAAAAAACGCCATCTTCATTATACTCGTGAATTTCATCTCTACTATTCTCTCCTTTAAGGATTTTTAATAATTCTTATTGTATTTCTATCATTTATAAGTTCAACTATGATTTGGATAAGGTATAAGCCACATCTGAATCAATCTTTACCTCATCTGATGCTATAGTTCCGTCACTTATTGTTATTACTCTTTTTGCTTGTGCTGCAATATCCCTATCATGAGTTATAAGAACTATTGTATTACCTTCATTATTTAATTGTTTAAGAATTTCTAAAACCTCTTTACCAGTTTTACTATCTAAAGCTCCTGTAGGCTCATCAGCTAATATCATTTCTGGCCTAGTAACCAAGGCTCTTGCTATAGCAACTCTTTGCATTTGACCACCAGAAAGTTCAGGGGGCTTATGTTTTATATGGTTTCCAAGTCCTATTTTATGCAATCTCTCAATTGATCTTTGTTTTGCTTCTTTATCATTAATTCCTTGGTATATTAACGGTAACTGTACGTTGTCCAATATACTCAGCTTAGGTAAAAGGTTATAGTTTTGAAATATGAACCCTATTTTTTTATTCCTTATTTCTGCCAGTTTACCATCGCTACAATTAGTATCTATTCCATCTAACATATATTGTCCTGAAGATGCCTTATCAAGACATCCTATTATATTCATTAATGTGGATTTACCTGCACCTGAAGGTCCTACAATGGATACAAATTCACCTTTATTTATAGTTAAGTTAACATCATAAAGTGCTTTAAATTCATTACTTCCTGCCTTGTACACTTTACTGATATTTTTCATTTCAATTACAGCACAACTCAAATTTATCCCTCATTTCTAAACTGCATATTTTAACTTACCTATAGGATTTCAAACTAGAAAATTGGCTTATACAAAGGGCTATGTTTCCAAAGCTGAAGGTAGATTTAAAAATTTTGTGTTAGTCTTAGCGAAGTGTTTTAAGAGAACCTTAGAACTTTAGAGTTGTTTGAGCATAGCGAGTTCTCGAAAGTTCTTAGGTTATCTTGAAATACAAGCTTTAGACTGACTAAAAGTTTTTGACGGACTGAAGATTGGAAACATAGTCCGGGGTGTAAATCAATTGACCGCCTTGTAACCCTATATTAATTTCTACCACCGCCACCTGAAGTTCTAGCAGCTCCATTTCCAGTTCCTCCAAATCCGCCATTCATTCCATTCATTCCATTCATTCCGTTTCTCATCATATTTTGATTACTGTTATTTGACTGTGGAAATTGTATTATTACTGTTTCATTTTCAGAAAGTCCACTAATTATTTCAACCATATTCTGATTTTGTATTCCAGTTTGTATAACAACAGGTTTTCCTGGAATACCTGATGAATTCCTATTTGTACTATTCTGGCCTGACGAATTATTTCTTGATTGCTTGCTGTTTCCTGTGCTAGAATTACCATTTTTAGATTGAGAACTATTATTTTCACTACTATTAGTATCATTATTACGTTGAACATTACTAATTCCCTTGCTAGTAATGCCATTACTTGAAGTATTACTTTGAACCATTACATATTTTTTGCCGTTTCTTTCTGTAACAGCTTCTGTTGGTATAGCTAGTACATTTGTTTTCTTTTCAACGGCAATGGTTGCATTGACATTCATTCCCACCTTTAATCGTTCTGAGTTATCTAATGATAATGTAACATCATAAGTAGTAACATTATTAGTCGTCTTTCCAACTTGAGAAACCTTTTCTACATGTCCTGTATATGTTTTATCTTTTATATCATCTACCTTTATAGTCGCATCTTCTCCCACTTTTACTTTATCTATATCCATTTCATCTATTGGTACTATTATTTGTAAATTGGATGGGTTTATAATAGCAGCTATAAGTTTAGTGTTATCAACATAATCACCTTGTTTTATGTTTAAATTTGATATAATTCCATCCTTTGGGCATATTATTGAAGTTTTTGATAAATTATTTTGTTGAGTGTTCAAATCATTTTGAAGCTGTTGTATTTGTAACTTTATTGCTTCCATATTGTTTTTTATAGTTGAATCATCAAGCTTAAATAGAGTATCTCCTTTTTTTACTGTGCTACCTGAGGATACATATACTTGTGAAATTTTTCCTGACTGTGGGAAAGGTATAGGTATTTCTAGTGATCCATCACTACCTGTAGTAATTACAGCTAAGCCACCATATGCTGGTTTAAGAGAAGCAACATCATCTCCAGCAGTAGCAAATACTGATTTTACAGTTCCATCAATAGGAGCTTTTATATATAAATTATCTAAAGTAATTTCTAGATTTTTTAAATCTAGAGTTTTTTGAGCTATATTATTTTTGTCTGTGTCTATGTTTTTCTGTGAAGTCGTATCGTCGATTCTACAAAACAAATCACCACTTTTAACAGTATCCCCTAGTTTAAAAGGTAATTGTTGTACAATACCACCATTAGAAGAATAAATATCTGTTTCCTCAGCTGAAGTAACCATTCCTGTTCCTTCAACAGTTACTGCTATATCTGATTTTTTAACCTTAGCTGTTGCAAATTTAGCTGTAGTAGTTGTTTTACTGCTTGTATACTTTTTATAACCGTAATATGATGCTGATCCAACTACAGTTACCACAAGTAGAGCTATTAAGATTTTTTTTATTTTGGCAGCTTGCATAAATTCATCCCTTCCCTTATAAGCATTTTATATTTGAATATTAAGTAAACATTTTTTTAAAAATCTTTGAACATACTTTTAAATATATATGTACTGCTTGACATCTTAGTGTCAAACTTATTAACATTTTGTAAACAAAAATCCTGCTTAGCTTCTATAAAGAAACTAAACAGGATTCTATAGCTTTTTTTCTGTTTACATTGAAATTCCTTTATTACTTTCAGATTTTTTAATGTACATATAAACTGGAACCCCAACTAAAGTAACTCCAAGACCAAATAATGCATTAGCAGTTCCAGTGAAAAGAGTACTTATAACAACATATAGTGCTCCAACTATGCCTATTATAGGAACTACAGGATATAATGGAACCTTATATGAATCTTGTGGTATAAGGTGTTTGAAATTCTTTCTTAATTTAAATACACCCGCTATGCCAAGTATAAAAAATAACCATATAACAAATACTGCTAAGTCAGTTAAAGTATCAAAAGATCCAGATAAAGCATATATACAAGCTAGTATGCTTTCAAATATAAGTGCATTAGCAGGAATCGCTTGTCTTTCAGTTAACTTTCTAAAGAAGCTTTTAAATATAAATATATTATCTATAGCCATAGCATAAGGTATTCTTGCACCAGTCATTATAAATGCGCTTAAGCATCCAGTGATAGAAATTAAAATACCTGCTGCGATAAGCTTTTCTCCTACTGGCCCAAATAGTATAACAGCCGCATCGGAAGCTACTTTTTTAGACGCGGCAACATCAGCTACTGACATTGTATTAATTATTGCTAAATTAACACCTAAGTATGCTATAGTAATAATAATCAAGCCTACGACTATAGCTTTTGGTAAATCTTTAGCAGGATTTTTCATTTCTTCAGCCATATTAGCCACTGCAACCCATCCTTCATAAGCAAACAGAACTCCTAAAAGCGCAGCCCCAAAACCTGCTCCAGTACTCGCTGAAGTTGTCATTGGAGTAAATTCATGAACTTTTCCCATAGCAAAACCACATACAATAATTACAGCTATAGGTATAAGCTTTCCAATAGTAAATACTGCCGCAAATTTGGCTCCAAACTTAGTAGAAATAAGATTTACAATAGTAAGAAATATAATGAGTCCTATAGCTACCGCTTTTCGGCCTGCTGGCGATAAATCTATAAAGCTTGTACATTGCGTCGCAAAAACTACTGCTAAAGCTGCTGACACCCCTGGATAGTATATAAGTGTTTGTACCCAACCAAGTAAAAATGCATATTTTTCCCCATACAATTCTCTTAAGTAAACAAATAACCCACCTGCTTTAGGAATAGCGGAACCTATTTCAGCAATAGTAAGCGCTCCAGCTACCGTTATTATACATCCAACTATCCAAGCAAGAATTCCAAGCCCTGGCGCTCCAGAATTTTTGAATACAGATGACGGCTTAAAGAAAACACCACTTCCGATAACTATACCGACTACAAGCAGTGTCGCCTGCATGAGGTTAATCTCTCTTTTTAGAATCGGCGTATTTTCTTTTCCTTCCATAAACAATTCCCCCTTTTTATTAATATATGTTATGGAATTCTACATACTACTTAATTTCTATCCCCAATTCTTTTAAAGTTTCAATGACAAATTCTCTATTTGATCTTGTATCATCCATTAAGAACTGTATATCTTCTTCACTTGCACTTGTTGCTCCTACATGTTTTGCAGCATTCTTAATATATGATTTTCTTAATTTATTCATATCTGCGAACCTAGTTTTTATATGTGATGGATGCTCTGGAAGAATTATATTTATCCCTGCTTTTTCCTCATTACTATTACCAAATTTAATTTCTATTCCATTTGCTTTGGCAAATGCTAATTGTGGCAATGGATGTTTTCCTGCTCCAGTATATTCGGTTTCCTGAACTACTATAACTTTGTCTTCATCTAATTCTCTAGCTAAAGCAAAAGCCGCTGTTAAGGATGTGTTTCCTGCTGGCCCTCTTTCCATTCCCTCTAAATTAGCTAGAACCTCTGTCATATAGAATACTTCCCCTTGTTTAACATTTAAAAACTCTTCCATATATCTTAATGTTCTTGCTGCACTTCTTGGAACATCAGAATGATCTGGATTAGTTGCATAAGGAACGCCAAACCCAGTATGACCAGTTGTAAAGGATTTCTTATTAAAATCTTTATCAGAAGCCATATGTAGTCCTGATAAATCAACACTTGCTCCATAAATCTTTGTACTTACTGCTCCTGCTTTTATAAGTCCTCTAGCAGTTCCGGTTAAGTTTCCACCACCTGCTTGAGTTGCAATAACGTAGTCTGGATCTCTCCCTAACATATCCCTGCACTGTATTGCTATTTCATAACCAAGAGACTCAACACCTGCTATTCCATAGTTAGAATAAAGAGATGCATTAAAATATCCTGTTTCTTCTAATACTCTTAGATAAGTGTAAAAAAGTTCTGGTCCCACAGATAGCTGAATTACCTCTGCTCCTAATGATTCGCACTTTCTCTGCTTTTCCAATATCTCTGGTTGTCCAACTTTCTTTGAATCATAACACTCCTGTACAATTATACATTTTAAGTTTCTTATCGCTGCTTGAGACGCAACAGCTGCACCGTAGTTTCCACTGGTTGAAGCAGCAATTCCTTTATATCCAAGCTTTTTAGCTTGATATGCTGAAATTGATGCTCTTCTATCTTTGAAACTTCCCGATGGATTACATTGTTCATCTTTTACAAATATTCTTGCTCCTTTACCTTTTTCAGCAGTCTTTTTCGCTAAGGCAGTTAGATTTTTCAACTCCAAAAGAGGTGTATTCCCAACTCCTACCTCTCTCTGTATTTTTATTATATCTTCTAACGTATATCCAATATCATTCATCATTTTTTCATAATCGAAAGCAATTCCGCCAGATTCGTATTTTGAATAATCAACACCTGTTGCATTTTTTATTATTTCTGTATTTCTTCCAATAACAGCTGAATAACTATTATCCTTAACCATTAGTCTTCACCTTCCTTCAAAATACTTCTAACTTGTATGCCAACTCTTAAAAGTTCTGGAACATATTCATCTCCAAAGCTATGAATATATTTTGGATTAACTTCAACAAGTTCTCCTTTCACTTGTCTTCCAGTTAAAGTTGTTACAGAAACTATATCTCCAAAATTAGAGTCATCATTTAAAAATCCCTTTACCCACATTTCAAGTGGAACCTTCTTCGTGTCTTCTGGAATCTTCCCCGTCCTTTCTTGAGCCTTTAATACTATGCTGTGGATTTGGACCCAATCACCTTTCTTTGCTTTTGCCCCCATGCAAAATTCCCCTTTCTATTTTTTATTTTTAGCAAACCTATACAACATGTATTTATTTTTTGTTTTCCTAAATACACATTATATACTTATGAGAAATTATCCCACTTATTACAATTAATCACAAATGCGATTATAGTTCAATAATTTCCAGCAAAAAAATTTACATAAATGAATTTTCCCATAAACACTCCTTCAAAATTCTCAAAATAATTTTAAATCTATTTTTATATTAAAAGCAATTTTATAATCATATGTTTAATTATGGAGAAATAATTATTAAAGTTACTCAAGTTACTCTATACTAGCAAAAATAGTTTTCCTATTAAGGAGGTAGGATATGAATTTTTCACAAAGAGAAAAAAATTATTCCTTATACTTGTCAGTATTTTTTATAGTTGTCTTATTCATTTTTAGCGTTAAAATATATTTCCATAAGCTTACTAATGAGAAATCATTCAATTTTAACACTAATCTATCTTCAGAATTTAACTCAGGCCTACTGATTAGTTTTAGAAATGACTTAGATAAGGATACAAGCACTTATAGAACCTTATGGATTACACCTGATAGTAATAATAATTTAAAAATTATAAATGAAATAAATTTTGTCGTTGTTCCTCATAAGAATAGCCTTTGGAGAATTGAACCTGTTAGATATAACTTCACAAATACAGAGGACTATATTGAATATCTTGTGGCCAATGATTTTGGAGATGGATACACTCCTGAAACCTTCCAGTATAAATTCAGCACCTATAGAAGCAAACTAACTTTCGTTGATAAGAATTACGTTGGAGTTTCTACATATATAATTTCACATGATGGTAATAAATATTACCGTGATAACACCTGTGCTGTAATAGATTTAGAGAATCTGACAAACTATAAAAGTACAGAAAACAAGGTCACTATGAAAGATATATTTAGTGAAAAATCTATACCTATTATAAACAAATATAGGAATCAAAAAATAAACTTAGGGGAATGTTCCGAAAAAAATGCTATAAATACTACATCCGGTGAATTTTGGAACATCGGAAGAAAGGACGGTAGATGGGTGCCTCAAATAGCAAAAACCTTTAAATGCGCTACGTATAATAATTATATTTTATTCAAAACAGAGCTCTATTTACCTCAAAGTGTATCTTCAAATAATGAATTATATACAAACTATAAGTCTATCGTAAAAACATTTCCTGATACAGAAGATGTAATTTCATCACCGAACAAGGATATGGTTGGTATATTTACATCTAATAAGCTAACTATGTATCCATATTCTAATGGTGCTTTTGGTAACCCAGCTCTAGAGCTAGAATTAGGTAAAAATGAAACTATGATTATGGCTCAGTGGGCTAGCGGAAAAGAAATCAAAGAATGGACAGATTCAATAAAAAAATACTGTTCCGAAAATTAATTTTTTCGGAACAGTATTTTACCAATTTCCTGAAGAACCTCCACCGCCAGAGCTCCCACCGCCAAATCCGCCATAGCCTCCCCCACCGGGACCTCCCCCGCCTCTTCCTCTTGGGCCTCCGCCCCAAAAAGAATTCCAAAAAATTGCATAAAGTAGAAATCTAGTTATTCTAGCTCTGTTTAATATGATATCAAGAGCAAAGATGCCCAAAATAATATATATAATAATAGGGTTTATAACTTTCACCTTTTGCTGCTGGGTAACATCCTTAACTTCTCTATTCCCTTGTAGAGTAATATTGTATTCCTTAGCTATATCTTTTGCAAAAATTGAATAAGCATTACTTAATCCCTCACTATATTTGTTTTCCTTGAAAAGTGGTACTGCCGTATTATTCATAACTCTAGCAGAATATATGTCAGTTATTGTCCCCTCTAGTTCTCTGCCTACTTCTACTCTCCACTTTCTATCATTTACTGATAATAATATTAAGAGCCCATTATCCTTACCTTTTTGGCCTATACCCCAAGTTCTGAAAAGTTCATTAGAATATGATTCTATATCTCTTCCTTTCAATGAATCTATTATAACTATGGTCATTTGAGCACTAGTTTTACTTTCTAATTCACTGCCAAGTGATACAATATAGTTTTTAGTATTATCATCAACAATTCCAACATAATCATTTATATATTTCAAATTCGTTGGATTAGGTATATTTGAAACTCCCTTTATAATATTAGGCGAAAATAAATTAAAAATTAAGATAAAGATAAAAAACAATTTAGTTATTTTAAAATTATTTTTTATTTTTTCCATGTATGTTTACCTTTTATGTACCTTACAATAGCTAGATTATAGCTTAAATCTCTCTTTGATTCTAAGCTATAAAATCAAGCTATTTTGTAAAGTCCACCTTTGGAACTTCCTGTGCCCCTTCACTCGCCTTATAGTATGGTCTTGGAGTGAAACCATACATACTTGATATTATAGAATTGGGAAATCTTTTTATTGATGTATTATAATTATTTACATTAGTATTATAATCCTGTCTAGCAATAGCTATCCTATTTTCAGTCCCTTCCAAGGCTACAGATAAATCTTTAAAATTTTGACTAGACTTTAGCTCTGGATACCTTTCGACTACAACTAGCAATCTTGAAAGTGCTGTTGATAGCTGAGCATCTGCATTTGCTTTGTCAGAAATATTTTGTGCCCCTGCTAGTCTAGACCTTGCATTAGCAACATCGGTAAATATTTTTTGTTCCTGTGAAGCATATCCTTTAACAGTTTGCACCAAATTGGGGATTAAATCAGATCTTCTTTGAAGTTGTGTATCTATATTAGATTGTGCTGCATCCACTCTTTGTTCAAGTCCTACTATAGAGTTATAACTACCTATTAAAGGTAAAAATATAATCGCAAGTATACCTAAAATAATCAAAAATACTTTTAGCCCTTTATTCATTTATTTCACCACCATGTTAGGATATTAGTATATTTATTTTAAGGATTTTTTAAATAAATATACTAAATAAAAAAGGCCATTTTCTTAAATTAAGAAAAATGGCCTTTAGCAGCAAAAATTCATATTTTCTTTTAATATATAAGTAAAAAATTGAAAAACCTCTTTTATCACTACTATAACTGACAAAAAGGTTGTATTTGTTGAACATTATAAAAATGAGTTCTTATAAACTATTGTTTATTTAAATAAAGTACATAAAATTATTTACTTCATTTTTATATTTGTTAACTAAATTCTCTAATGTAATATTATCAAAATAATCATTAATATTTTTATTTATTACATTCCATAAGTTTTCATTTATGCATCTTTCTAAATCATCCGCAGCATTTGTATTACTAACATCTACTAAATCTAGATCTCCTTCTAGAGTTCTTAATATTTCCCCAATAGTTATTGTATTGGTAGACTTTGATAGAGTATAGCCCCCTTGAGCCCCTTTTCTTCCTATAACTAAACCACTTTTTCTTAGTGTTGAAAAAATTTGTTCTAAATATCCTTCTGAAATATTTTGCCTTTCCGAAATACTCTTTAATGTAACTACTTCAGAATTAGAATACATAGCAATATCAATAAGTGCCTTTAACCCATATCTACCTTTTGTTGAAATTTTCACGTAATCACCTTTCTTACTATTCTATATTTTAAATAGCATTATCACATACCAATATTATTATATAAATAGAAGATTCAAAAATCAATTTTTTAATTTTATATCAACAAAACGTATTTTAAAATACTCTAGAAATAAAATAAAAGTACACTTTTACACTAATTGCTTTATAAAACTAAAGACCGCTAATAAAAAACAACTAACTTCTATCTCGATGTAGAAATAGAAGTTAGTTTACATAGTTTTGCCCTGTTTCTTATGTATTAAACCAATTCTCCTTGACATAAGTCCACCCATTCAGCATTAGTAAATCTTCGAATATTTTCTGGAGATATTTTCAATGCAGTTGTTCGTGAACCAGCAGCTGGATATACAAAATCAAAATCTTTTATGGATACATCTACATAAACTTCTAAAGGATTTTTTAAACCAAATGGACATACTCCACCTACTGGATGGCCAGTTATCTCTTCCACTTCATTGAAATCAAGCATCTTAGCTTTTGTTTTAAAAAAACTCCTAAATTTTTTATTGTCTATTCTAGCGTCACCACGAGTTACAACTAATATATCCTTCTCCTTTAATTTGAATGCCAGCGTCTTAGCAATAAGTTTAGCTTCTACTCCTATAACTTGCGCGGCCAGCTCCACTGTAGCTCCACTGTCCTCTAATTCAAAGACTGGGTCTTCCAGATTTCTTTCCTTAAAAAAATTTCTTACATTTTCTACACTCACTTTAATAGCCTCCTTTTTATGTTTCAAAGCCCCATTGTAATTTTATTAAATCTTATTTTTGATAACTTCACCAATTATTTTAAAGCCTTTCTCTATGTCTTCTTTACTTACTCTTGAAAACCCTAATCTTAGAGTATTGTATCCTCTATTATCTGTATAAAAGATATCCCCTGGTGTAAAAATAATTCCATTCTCATAGCATTTCTCTAGAACTTCTCTAGATTTAATATCATTCAATTCTATGAAAATATGAAGACCACCTTCTCCAAAAAGCTTATTAAATGGAATATATTTTTTAGCACATTCTACTGCAAACTCATATTTCTCTTTATAAACTTTTCTAGCTTTTTTAATATACTTTTCAAAGTTTCCTCCACTAAGATAATCATAAAAGATAGCCTGATCTAGTGAGGACGTGTGAATATTCCTGCTTCTTTTTACGCTTTCTAAGTAGTCTATAAGCTTCTTATCAGCTAGAATCCATCCCACTCTTATTCCTGGAAAAAGTATTTTTGAAAAGCTTCCTATATATATTACACTATTTCCCTCACCACTTAATGATGCAATAGGTGAAACATGTGCTCCTGAATATCTAAGTTCTTCATTAAATCCATCCTCAATTATAGGTACATTATGGACTTTTAGAGCCTTATATACCTCAACTCTTTTTTCTACTGACATTACTACACCGGTAGGATTATGATATGATGGTATAAAATAAGATAATTTAATTTTGTTTTTTGAAAGCTTTTCTTTTAATTTATCTATACTGACACCATCATCTTCCATGTCTACCCCTATGACTTCTAAACCATGAAGTTTCATAATTTTTATAGCAGTATTATGAGTAGGATTTTCACATAATATTTTATCTCCTTTTTCAGTTAGACTGGATAATATTAAATTGAAACCCTCAGTAAAACCATTTGTAATAAGTATATCTTTACCTTCGATATTTGCACCTTTATTACTCATATATTTAAATAAGTATTCGATTAAAGGCTTATATCCCTGAGCATAGCCATAATTTAATATCTTCTCCCCTTCTATTGAAATTCTATTTAGGAAGGATTTTTTGAACTCCTCCACATCAAAAAGACTTTCATCAGGGGCTATACTTTTAAAGGATATCATACCTTTTTTCCACTTTGTTTCATGTTTTATTATATCCAGTTCTTCTGAAGCTTTTGCATAGCTATTTATATGACTACTCCAATCTACGGTCCATTTTTCCTGAAAGTTCACTTTTACATCTGATACAAAAGCTCCCTTTCCTTTTTCCATATATATAAAACCTTCCTCTTGGAGAAACTCATAAGCATTAATCACAGTATTTCTGCTGACATTTAGAATTGAAGCTAATTCCCTAGTTGATGGAAGTTTCTCTCCACTTCTTAACATTCCTCTAAGTATCAACTCACTTATATGGTCTTTTAGCTGTATATACACAGGTGTGTTTTTATCTAATTTTATATCAATAAACATAAATTTTCACCTCAATTATATTTTCACATAAATGAGGTGATAAATAAAGATTTCTAGCTAAAAACCTATGTTAAAATGCTGGTATTATACTTCCTTTGTATTTATCTTCTATATACTTTTTAACTTCTGGTGAATTTAATGCTTTAGATAAAGCTTGAATGTATGGTTTGTCTTTATCTTTCTTTCTAACTGCAATTACATTAGCATATGGTGAATCTTTTGATTCTATTGCAATAGCATCTTTAGTAGGATTTAGGTTTGCTTGAATTGCATAGTTCGTATTGATAACTGCAGCATCTACATCATCTAAAACTCTTGGAAGTTGTGGTGCATCAAGTTCTTTAATTTTAATATTCTTTTTGTTTTCAGTTATATCTAATTTAGATATTAGCTCTCCATCCTTTAACTTTATAAGTCCAGCACTTTGTAGTACTTTTAATGCTCTTGCTCCATTAGTTGGATCATTTGGTATAGCTATTTCAGCACCATCTTTAAGCTCTTCTAACTTTTTAGCCTTCTTTGAATATACTCCCATTGGCTCTATATGAACTTTAACTGTATAGTCTAATTCAGTATGTTTTTCTTCATTAAACTTAGTTAAATAAGGTATATGCTGAAAGAAGTTTGCATCAAGTTCTCCATCATTTAAAGCTGTATTTGGTGTTACATAATCAGTAAACTCAACGATTTGAAGATCGTAGCCTTCTTTTTGAAGTATTGGTTTTACTTGTTCAAGTATCTCTTTATGTGGTACAGGCGTTGCACCTATTTTTATCACTTTTTTAGTATCCTTATTAGATGATTCCTCTTTTTTCTCTCCACATCCTACTAATGCAAAAACAAAAATTAATGATATAACAATTGATATAATCTTTTTCATAATTAAATTACCTCCTAGTATTTTAGTCTTAATAAATCAAATTTTAGTTTATCCGATGTCTATCGCCACTAACATCCCAACTTCTTAAAGTTGGGGATAAGTGGCGCTACGACCCTGGATAACGGCTTCTAAGCTTCAGATGGAGTTTAAAACTCCACCTGAATCCAAGAATCCTGTTTATATGGTTTTGCAAAATCTCTACCTTCAAAGGCAGAAACAGCTATTTTTAACGGCTAAGATGGACTTACTAGCAATTATAAGAATATAAATATTTTTTCGGCCGGCCATATTCTTATGAATTGCAAAATTAAAAGCCCGAGGAAAACCTCGAGCTTGAAACTCATCGTTATCCTCATCTCTCAGCCTTCGCTGCTGGAATTGGCACCAATGTATTATATAAAATAATACTGGTTGCCGGGCTTCATAGGGCCAGTCCCTCCGCCTCTCTTGATAAGTAAGAATTGTTATTCAATTTATTAATTTACATTATAATAATCTAAAAGCTGCATGTCAACACTTTTTCATAAAAAAATCTCCTCATATTCTGAGGAGAGTCTTTGATCTTGTAATCATTACTATCTACTTAGATTAAGTTTTAATTACCTTACTTCTTTTAATGAAATTTCTGTTATTTGATCTAATAATTCAGTAAATGACATGTTTACAGCCTTAGCACTCTTAGGAAAAAGACTATTTTTAGTCATTCCTGGAAGCGTATTAAGTTCAAGTATATAAGGTACTCCATCTTTTATTATCATATCAACTCTTACATATACATTGCACTTTAAAACCTTCCAGCAATCTAATGCCATCTCCTCTATTTTCTTTTGAAGACCTTCTTCAAACTGAACTATAATTTCATCTGAGCCACCATCAGCATATTTTGCTGTGTAATCAAAGAATTCTGCCTTTGGCTTTATAGCAATTATAGGCATCATTTTTCCATCTAGTATACAGCAAGTTATTTCATCACCTTTTATATACTTTTCTATCATAACTTCGTTATCATAGTCTAACGCTAGTCTTACTGCGTTTTCTACATCTTCTTTTTTCTTAATTAAGTTTGTAGCTACGCTAGAACCACCACTGTTTGGTTTAACAAACACAGGATATCCCATTTTGTCTATATAATCATAGTCTATTTCTTCTACGCTTCTAACGCATAGCCAATCTGCAGTGTTAATTCCTGTTGATCTTAATACCTTTTTAGTTATATCCTTATTCATACATACACCGCTGGTCAAAGGTCCACAACCTGTGTATGGAACATCCATTGTTTCGAGTACAGCTTGAATTATACCATCTTCTCCAAACTTACCATGAAGCGCAATAAATGCAACGTCTATATCTTTAGCTTTATCTATTATGTCATCTTTTTTATCTATAACAATAGGAACAACCTCATATTTATTCTTATCAAAATAGTTCACTATTTCCCTTCCTGAATTTAAAGACACTTCTCTCTCGGAAGATATGCCTCCCATAATAACTCCTATCTTCATTTTTTATTCCTCCATCAATTATTTTTACTCTTCTTAATTCTATTCTATACATTTAAGGAAATAATGAAAGTACCACTCATTATATTTTTTATGGTGTAAGTGGTTTTCTACATGTGGAGTTCCCTATTGATAATTTTATTTATTGTAGTAAAATATTAGGTATAAAACTAAATATTTTGTGGGGGTGCCTAAAAATAGGCTGAGAGGAGTTTTACTCTAACCCTTTGAACCTGATCCAGTTAGACCTGGCGTAGGGAAGCAGCTATAATATTATAATTAGACAAACCTAGTGTATTGCTTTTCTGCAATACACTTTTTTTAATTTATTAATTCAATAAATTATTACATAGATTTAAATCACGATTTTATATTACAAATTTGCGCTTTAAAAGTCTTATTCTACCCATTAAGCAGGCATCCAAAAGCTGTGATTTTGTGATGATCGCTTAAGCAGAGAACTCAAATCTCTGATTTGAAGTGAATCGCTTACTCAGCGAGTACTCATTCGACGAAAGGAGAAGGAGTTTCATTTAATAAAACTATATTATACTTAAGTACTATTTTTGAATAGAGGTGTTTATATGAAAAAGGTATTAACAATTGCAGGTTCTGATAGCTGTGGTGGTGCAGGTATACAAGCAGATTTAAAAACTATGAGTGCCCTTGGTGTTTATGGAATGAGTGTAATTACAGCAGTAACAGCTCAAAATACTATAGGCGTTCAAAATGTGATGGAGGTGTCTAAAGAACTTATAGAAGCCCAAATAAGATCAATATTTGATGACATAGAAGTAGATGCTGTGAAAATAGGAATGGTCTCCAATATAGAGATTATAAAAACGATAAAAGATTTGCTCGTAGAATACAATGCGAAAAATGTAGTTGTAGACCCTGTGATGGTTTCAAAAAGTGGATATTTCTTACTTAGACCTGAAGCACAGGAAGCCATAAAAGATTTAATATCTATAGCAGACGTTGTGACTCCAAATATTCCTGAAGCTGAAGTCTTAACAGGCATGAAAATAGAAGATTCTGATGATATGAAGGAAGCGGCATTAATGATTAAAAGATTAGGTGCCAAAAATGTACTTATGAAAGGCGGTCATAGATGTAATGATGCCAATGATATACTACTCTGTGGATCTGATTTTTTAACCTTGAAAGGTCATAGAATAGATACTCAAAATACTCACGGTACCGGTTGTACTCTATCCTCTGCGATAGCATCTCATTTGGCAAAAAACAATGATATAAAAAAGGCTATTGAATTATCAAAAGACTATATAACGAAGGCAATAGAAAATTCTTTCTCTATCGGCCATGGCGTTGGACCTGTTGGGCATTTCGTAGAAGTTTACAAAAAAGCTGATATTTCTTATAAATAGAATTAATTATTTTTATATTTAGGAGGAGTTAAACATGATTAACGCTTCAGAAGGTTTGAATTATACTAATAAAGTTTGCGAGGTATTAAATGACTTAAGAAAAAAAGTTCCCCTAGTACAATGCATCACTAACTATGTAACTATAAATGATTGTGCTAACATACTTTTAGCCTACGGTGCTTCCCCAGCTATGTGTGAGGCCTATGATGAGGTCTTTGATTTTACAAAAATTTCATCAGCTCTTTACATAAATGTCGGAACACTTACTAAAGAACAAGAAGAAGCTGCTGTACTTGCAGCTATATCTGCTAAAGTTAACAATACTCCTGTAGTACTAGACCCCGTAGCTTGTGCTGCTATTCCAAGAAAAAATTCAGTAATTAAGAGAATTTTAGAACTTGGCAGAGTAGATGTTATCAAAGGAAATATCGGAGAAATAAAATTCTTAGCAGGAGATGTCTGTGAGGTTCGTGGAGTAGATTCTCTTGATAGTGGTGAAGGAGCTCTAGAATCTTGTATATCATTAGCGCAAAAATATAATTGTGTTGTTGCAGCCACAGGAAAAGATGATTTTATAACAGATGGAAATCGCAGTGCTATTATCCAGAACGGTACAGAGATGCTTACAAAAGTAACTGGTGCCGGCTGTATGGTTGGTGCCCTTTGCGCTGCAACAGCTGGAGTATATGAAGACAAGCTTATATCTACTGTATGTGCGATTCTTTCAATGAATTTAGCTGGCGAGGAAGCATATGAAATATGTAGACTTCCTGGAAGCTTCAGAGTTAAATTAATTGACTGTATCTATACTTTATCTGAGGAAAAAATTAAGAAAGAAGGTAGGATAATATGGCAGTAGACTATAGCTTATATCTTATTACTGATAGAAATTTTTTAAAAGGAAGAAGCCTGAAAACCGTTGTAGAAGAAGCAATTCTAGGAGGCTCCTCTATTGTTCAAGTAAGAGAAAAAAATATATCTACAAGAGAGTTTTACAGAGTAGCATTAGAAGTAAAAGAAGTAACTGACTATTATAAAGTTCCTCTAATAATTAATGACAGAATAGATATTGCGCAAGCAATTGATGCAGATGGAGTCCACTTAGGACAAGATGACATGCATTTATCTATTGCCAGAAAAATACTTGGCAAAAACAAAATCATTGGCATATCTGCAGGTAACTTAGAAGAGGCACTAGAAGCACAGCAAAATGGAGCAGATTACTTAGGCATAGGCGCTATATTCTTTACAGGAACTAAAAAAGATATAGATGTTCCTATAGGAATTGACGGCTTAAGAGAAATTTACAATAAAATAAATATACCTGCTGTAGCTATAGGCGGCATAAACGAATCAAACTTTAGAGAAGTACTGTCAACAGGCGTTGACGGGATTTCTGTAATATCAGCAATTCTTGATAAGAAGGATATTAAAGCCGCTGCTAAAGCATTAAAGCTATAGGTTTTCAAGCTAGAAAATTGACTTACACCCCGGGCTATGTTTCCAAGCTTCAGTCCGTTAAAAACTTTGGAAACATAACCCTTTGTGTAAGTCAATTTTCTGGTTTGCAACTCCATAGTCTGAGGCACCCCTATGAATACTGCTAATAAGTCAAGTATCTATGTTGAATATTTGTAACTTATATTACTTATCTTTTGGTCTAACAATAAATCTGCAGCAGTTATCTCCACTGGTTTTACATAAAGGTCTTTCAAACTCTGCATTAAAAGCTTTATACAATATATCATCTATTTCACAATATATAGCTCCTATATCTTCTACACCTAGCTCTTTCCACATATCATGCATTGGACAATATGTTATATCTTCAGGATTATTTGGATCTCTTTCCCAGGAAATGCCTGGCATATCTCTTACTTTTACATATGTTTCAAGATTTAGTTCTAATCCTTTTTCCCTAGCCTCTTCATACATTGAATTTATCCTTGCTTCTGCAAATTTACTTATCGATGCCCTTACAGCTTCTTTTCCCTTCTCCTCACCTAACCTATCAATCATCTCTTTAGCCATGAAATAATAAAGTTCTGCCATGAGTTTAGCCATTCTTCCCACTGGCTCATCAGTACTTCTTATTTTACTCATTTTAACTCCTCCTTAAACTATTCTATCAGGTAGATTTCCCCCAGATTGTGCAGGGTTCAAAAGACTATCTAAATCTAAATTATTTTTTGTGTTTTTCTATATGATTTAATCTGCTTTCTTTCCCACTTCTTCCATACGCACTTTACCTGCCTCGATTGCGTTCATTACAATTCCTCTAAATCCTCCTTGCTCTAAGGCTCTTACTCCCGCAATAGTAGAACCTCCAGGTGAACAAACCTTATCTTTCAATTTTCCTGGATGATCACCAGTTTCAAGTACCATTTTAGCGGCCCCCATAACAGTTTGTGCTGCCAAAGTTTGAGCCATATCACGTGCAAGCCCCATTTCTACGCCACCATCAGCCATAGCTTCAATTAGCATGTAGATATATGCAGGTCCGCATCCACTTACGGAGGTTATAGGATCAATTAAAGCTTCTGGAACTAAGTAAGCAACACCTAATGCCTTAAATATGTATAAGGCTAGCTCTCCATGCTGCTGAACTGCATTTTTCCCTAAAGCCAATCCTGATGCACCTATATTAACCAGCATCGGAGTGTTAGGAATGACTCTCACTACTGGAACCTGTTCTAAGTATTTTTCAATAGTAGAAGTCTTAGCGCCTCCCACTATCGATATTATCATATGTCTTTCATCCCATTTACAATTCTTTATACTCTCTAAAACTTCCTTTAGGGATTGAGGCTTTACAGCTAATATTATAATATCACAATTATTTATTAAGTAATCATATCCTGTACCTCTATCACTACTGGAATTGACTATATGAAGATTTTCTTTTAGGTATTCCAATCTTGAATTTAAAATATCCATTACATAAATATCTTCAACACTGCATAACCCTGCATTAATTATCCCTTTAATTATAGCCTCCCCCATCTGGCCTCCACCTATGAATCCAACTTTTTTTCCTAATTTGCTCATCTAAACCCCTCCTAAAATATTAATTTTCTGAATTATATAATAATTTTATGTTTTTGTATATATTTTTATATGCATATTAATAATATTTTTATTTTATTACTTTACAAATTTAGTATGCTAAAGTATAATAAGTACTGTAATTAATCTAAAATTGTTTGGAGGTTAGTAAAAATGAAAAAAAGATTAATATTATTGACTATAGTTATATTTACATTAGGAATATTCTTATCAGGTTGTGGACAAGCCAAGCAGTCTGGTGATAACTCTTGGAATGACATTAAACAAAAAGGACAATTTGTAGTTGGATTAGATGATAGCTTTCCTCCTATGGGATTTAAAGATGACAAAGGAGAAATTGTTGGCTTTGACATTGATTTAGCTAAAGAAGCAGCAAAAAGAATGGGAGTTAAAGTAGTATTTAAACCTGTTCAATGGGATGGAATTATACTTAGCTTAAATAATAAAGACATAGATGTAATTTGGAATGGACTAACTATTACAGATAAAAGAAAAGAACAGATAGCATTTTCAAAAGTATATCTTCAAAACAAGCAAATTATTGTAGTAAGAAATGATTCGCAGATAGGCTCTAAGAAAGATTTATCAGGTAAAGTAGTGGGATTACAACTTGGAAGTAGTAGCGAAGCTGCTTTATCCGCAGATACAAATACTTCAAAAACTCTAAAAGAAGTTAAAAAGTACTCAGATAATACTGAAGCATTGATGGACTTGAAACAAGGACGCTTAGATGCAGTAGTTGTAGATGAAGTTGTTGGCAGATATTATTTAGCTAAAAAGCCTGGAATATACAAAACTCTTAATGACGATTTTGGAAAAGAGGATTATGGTGTAGGTATCAGAAAGACAGATTCAAGCTTTAAAGAAGAGTTAGATAAAACTTTAGACGCTATGAAGGCTGATGGAACTGCTGATAAAATATCTCAAAAGTGGTTTGGCAAAAATATTATTGCAAAATAGAAAGATAGGATGTGGTTTAAATGGCTAATCTTACGGATATTACAGGGTTTATTCTAAAGGGAAGCTTAATAACTTTAAAACTTTTTATAATAGTGTCTATATTCTCAGTACCTTTAGGAATCCTAGTTGCTATAGGAAAAATCTCAAAGATAAAACCCTTAAAAACTATATTAAGTTTATATACATGGGCCTTTAGAGGAACTCCTTTGCTATTACAACTGTTTTTTACTTACTTTGGTCTTCCTGTAATAGGTATAAGATTAGAACCGTTAACTGCTGCTAGTATTGCTTTTAGTATAAACTATGGAGCATATTTAGCTGAAATATTCAGAGCCGGTATTGAATCTGTAGATAAAGGTCAATTTGAGGCATCAAAAGCTCTAGGTATGAATTATAGACAAACTATGGTATATATTATAATTCCACAGGCAATTAAAAACGTTATTCCTCCTATTTGTAGTGAAAGTATAAACCTTATTAAGGATACGGCATTGGTTGCAGCTATTGGTATAGGTGACCTTCTAAGGGCTGCAAAAGAGATTGTAACCAGAGACTTCACCGTAACACCATTTATGATAGCTGCTGCCATATACTTATTAATCACTTCAGTTTTAGTTATAATATTTAGAACACTTGAAAAGAAATATTCTTATTATTAATGCTAAATTCTTATTAATAGTGAATATTTAAGTGCATAATAAAAACAGGCTACTGTTACTTATTGCTAACAAAGCTTGTTTTTTCTTTTTTATTTTCCTTATTATTAGGATCATCTAAACATTCCTTTAAGCACTCCTCAATTACATCCATTGGTATTTTTAAAATATTACCATCCTTCATAAGTCTTTCCTCCTTTATTTTATCTAAAATTCAATATTTATATATAGTTTTATTTTAAATATAAATACATATATGTAAAAATATAACTATATAATATCACACTTTTATTATTTTTAAACTGCAATTCAAAAAAATTTATTTAATATTTTCAAATATTTGGATAACCTTTCACTACATGTTTTAATAATATATATATATATTCGTAATTTATAAAAATAGTGCTATTAAATTAAAAAATTTAAAGAGGTGTATTATACTATGAAAGCTGATGCTGTTTTTGAAGGCGGAGGTATGAGAGCCATTGGTATTGTCGGTGCTTTAACATACTTTGAGACACAAGAATATGAGTGGCAGAGATTAGCCGGAACTTCAGCTGGGGCCGTTATAGCCTCATTATTGGCAGCAGGATATAATGCCAAAGAATTAAAAAAAATTTTAATAGAAATGAACTTTAAGGACTTTTTGGATAAAGACGGAATTCAAAAACTACCATTACTGGGAAAAGCCTTGGGTTTTGTGCTTCAAAAAGGAATTTATTCTGGTGATTATTTTGAAGATTGGATTAACAAATTACTAAAAGCTAAAGGTGTAAGCAAATTTAAAGATGTAAGTTCAAATGGAGAAAGCAGACTTAAAATAATAGCATCGGATATAACTTTGAGAAAAACATTAATTCTACCAGATAGTTTAGTGGAATACGGCATTGATCCTATGAACTTTCCCATTGTAAAAGCGATAAGAATGAGTATAAGTATTCCCTTTTACTTTAAGCCTGTAGAATTTATTCATGCCCATGGAAAAAGTTATATAGTAGACGGTGCTGTATGCTGTAATTTCCCTATAAACATCTTTGATATTCATGGAATTCCAAGATGGCCAACTATCGGCTTTAAATTTGATGCTCCTGAAATTAGCAATACACGTCTTGGAAAAACAGACCCATTATCTTTTCTTTTAGATATAGCCAATACTCTTTCAGTTGAAAAAAACAGAGAATGGTTAAAAGACGAGAATTTAGTTAGAACTGTACTTATCCCAACTGAGGGAGTAGATCCTACTGAATTTAACATATATGCAGATAAAACATTGAGACTTTTTAAGTCTGGTTACAGAAGTGCAGCAAAATTTCACTCTAAATGGTGTTTTGAAGACTATGTTAGGAACTATAGATGTGATAACTCTATAGCTAAATAGCACATTATAAAAATTATGCGACACAAGACCCTATATAGGGGATTAGGCTGAAAGTCAGCTTATACGCCGGAATATGTTTCCAAGCTTCAGCACGTTAAAAACTTTTAGCCAGTCTAAAGTTTTTAAATCTACTTCAGATTTGGAAACATATCCCTCTGTATAAGCTAACTTTCTAGTTACTTGTCTGATAGATATCTAACTTTGATAATTGGCTTAACTAAGGTACCCCTATGAATACCGCTAATAAATCAAACACTCAGATTGGATATCTATAAAAAACTGCGTCGCAGTTTTTTTATGTTATGAATTGCATTTGCACTATTTTTCTCTTTTACCATATAGTTCTGCTATTTTAACTATAACTTCAACTGATTTTTCCATTGATTGAATTGGCATATATTCAAATCTTCCATGCCAGTTGTGAGCACCAGTAAATAAGTTTGGTGTAGGTAGTCCCATAAATGAAAGTCTAGCTCCATCTGTACCACCTCTTATAGGTCTAACTATAGGTTTTACTCCTACCTCTTCCATAGCTTGGAATGCTATGTCTACAACATATTTTACAGGCTCTATCTGTTCTCTCATGTTTCTATATTGTTCTTTTATTTCAGTAACTACGCAGCCGTCACCATATTTTTCATTTAACTTATTAGTTATATCCTGCATTAATGCTTTTCTTTTCTCAAACTTTTGAGCATCAAAATCTCTTATTATATAGCTAAAAGTAGTTTCTTCCACTCCACCATTAAAAGATAATAAGTGATAGAATCCTTCATATCCTTCTGTAGTACTTGGAGTTTCATTTGCTGGAAGCATAGAAATAAATTCATTTGCTACAAGAGCTGAATTTATCATCTTATTTTTAGAATATCCTGGGTGATAATTTACTCCGTTTACAGCTACTTTAGCACTGGCAGCATTAAAGTTTTCATACTCTAATTCGCCAATTGCTCCACCATCAACAGTGTAAGCTAAATCTGCATTGAATTTTGCAACATCAAAATGATCAGCTCCACAACCTATTTCTTCATCTGGAGTAAATCCAACACGAATATCCCCATGCTTAATTTCTGGATGTTGTATTAAATGTTCTATTGCTGCCATTATTGCAGCTATACCAGCTTTATCATCAGCTCCAAGTAGAGTTGTTCCATCTGTAGTTATTATATCTTTACCTATGTAGTCTTTTAGCTCTGGTGATTCTGATACACGAAGAACTATATTTTTCTCTTCATTTAAAACAATGTCGGAACCATCATAGTTCTTAATAATTTTAGGATTTACATTTTCTCCTGAAATCTCTGGGCTTGTATCCATATGAGCTACGAAACCGATTACAGGAACATCTTTATCTACATTTCCTGGCAACGTAGCCATTACATATCCATTATCATCTAAAGATACATCCTGCATTCCTATTTCTTTTAGTTCTTCTACTAGTACTTCAGCTAAAACTAATTGTTTTTCAGTACTTGGACACTTATCAACGCCATCCTCTGATTGAGTATCAAATTTAACATACTTCAAAAGCTTTTCGACAACTTTTGACATAATAATTCCCCCTATTATTTATTCTTTTTATAATCTCCGCTTAAAAATTATATCATTATTCACAATAAATGGCAATTTATCTTTAATAATGTTAATACTAATAATTCCTTAGCTAAGTAGTAAAATATAGAATTAAAAGACCGAAGGTTAACCTTCGGTCTTTTTTAATCTTATTATTTTTCCATTTTTGAAGACAGTTCAGCTATCTTTAATATAACTTCAACTGCTTTCTCCATTGATTGAACTGGAATATATTCAAATCTACCGTGGAAATTGTGTCCACCAGTAAATATGTTTGGTGTAGGAAGTCCCATGAAAGAAAGTCTTGCCCCATCTGTACCACCTCTTATAGGTCTAACTAATGGTTTTACACCTACTGATTCCATAGCCTCGAATGCAATATCAACTATATATTTTACAGGCTCTACTTTTTCTTTCATATTTCTATATTGTTCTTTTATCTCTACAGCTACAGTGCCTGAACCATATTTTTCGTTAACTTTGTTAACTACATCTTGCACAAAAGTCTTTCTTGATTCAAATTTCTCTGCATCAAAATCTCTTATTATGTAACTTAATTGTGTTTCCTCTACTCCACCACTCATTGAAACAAGGTGATAAAATCCTTCATATCCTTCTGTTGTACCAGGAGTTTCATTTTCAGGCATTATACTCATAACTTCTTTAGCTATAAGCATAGAATTTATCATTTTATTCTTAGCATATCCTGGGTGAACGTTTCTTCCGGATATAACTATTTTAGCAGATGCTGCATTGAAGTTTTCATACTCTAATTCTCCAATTGCTCCACCATCCATAGTGTAAGCAAAATCTGCATTAAATTTTTCAACATCAAAGTGGTCAGCTCCACGTCCAACTTCTTCATCTGGAGTAAACCCAACACGAATATCTCCGTGCTTAATTTCTGGATGTTGAGTTAAGTATTCCATTGCTGCCATTATCTCAGCTATACCAGCTTTATCATCAGCTCCAAGTAAAGTTGTTCCATCTGTAGTGATTAAAGTATTTCCTATATAGTCTTTTATTTCTGGTGATTCCTCTACACGAAGAATTAATTTTTGCTCTTCATTTAAAACGATATCATTACCATCATAATTTTCAACAATCTTAGTCTTTATATTATGACCTGGCATTTCTGGACTTGTATCCATATGAGCTATAAAACCGATTACAGGAACGTTTTTATCTGTATTCCCTGGTAAAGTAGCCATTATATATCCGTTGCTATCTAAGGATACATCCTTCAATCCCATTTCCTTTAGCTCTTTTACTAATTCTTCTGCTAAAACTAATTGTTTTGAAGTACTTGGGACAGTAGTAGATTCTTCATCTGATCTAGTATCAAATTTAACATAATTTAAAAATTTCTCTACAACTTTTGACATATTTATGCCTCCTATGCTCATTCTTTTTATAATCCTCGCCTAAAAATTATATCACTATTCATGTGAAATGGCAATTTACCTTTAAATGTGAATCTGATATTATCCTTATTAAGAATATTGAATAAAATCATTTAGCACAATAAATTAACACCAATTTTATAATTCAATAGTGTGATTATTACTATTTTTTTAATATGTATTGCGAAATTATATAAAACTATTAATTTTAAGACTGAACAATTATAGTTAGTATTTGTTAGTATAATTATTGTTATACTATTTATTATTAAAACCGGAATTCTAGTTTTTTAAAGTAGAATTCCGGTTTATATATGTTTTATTTATTGTTCAATACAAATATCTGCCATAATCACTCCATTGATATTTCCCTTTGAATCCTTCATAGGCATTGATATAGCTATACAATAATTAAAGCTCACATTAGATATATATGGTTCAGTACTATATTCATTACCATTCATTGATTCTCTAAAATATGGACGAAATGAAAAATCATTATTATCTTTCGATATTTGATGACTCGCAGATCTCATTATTCCCTTGCTATCAATTATACCTATATATTCAAATTCTTTATTGGCATCTAACAATTCTTTTAAAAATTTTGAGGAGTTATCAAATCCCAAGGACCTGCTATCTAATTCCTTTAGAATATCTTTTAATTTATCAAATCCTCCCTTGATAATTTTTTCTTCTTTTTCCCCTATATTTATATTGTTAATGAACTCTTTAAGCTTTAGATCAATACCGTCAGCAGATTCATTTATCTTATCAATTAACCCAGTAAGCTCCTGCATAGAAACTGTTTGTTCCTCTGCTGAAGCTGAAACCTCTTGTGTAAATGCTAAAGACTCTTGAGTACTAGAAATCATATCATTTACCAAATCATTAACGTTGTCTGACATAGTATATGTATCTTTTGCTAGCTGCTGTATAGCATTTACTGCTTTATAAGTTGACTGAGTAGACTCTGTTATTTTAGTAAAAGAATCTTTAGATTTATCAGCAAATAGTATGTCTTCATTTATCCCTTTAACCTGCATGTCAGCTTCTTGTGTTATTGTTGTGATTTTATCAGTTATATCTTCAATAAGCTTTCTTATTTCTCCAGCCGAACTAGAGGACTGCTCTGCTAATTTTCTAACCTCTTCAGCTACTACTGAAAAACCTTTGCCATGTTCTCCAGCACGAGCAGCTTCAATAGCCGCATTCAATGCTAGCAAATTAGTTCTATCGCTTATCTCTGTTACAACTTTTGCTATATTATTTATTTGGTCTGCTTCATTCTGAAGTTCCTTAACACTATTAGCTAAATTATTACTGATATCTCCTGTACTTTTCATTTTTAATATTATATTATTAAAAACTTCTCCATTCTCTTTAATTACTTTTATCATTTCTTCAGCAATACTTTGTGTATCACTTGCGTGCTCTGCTATTTCTCCTGCATTTTCAGCCATTAATTTAGTACTTTCACCTGTAGAAGATGCATCCTGCGACTGCTTCGATACAGATTCCGCTATTGCTAGAACAGAGTTAGCTATCTCACCAGCAGCTGCTTCTGTCTGCTTTGTATTTTTTTGCAATACTAATGTTAAATCTCTATTTTTTTGTGATACTTCCGCTATTTCACTTAAAATTTTCTTAGTATTATTAACTATTGTATTTGCACTTTTAGCTAACTCATCTAAAAAACCGTTACTTCTAACTCTTACAGCTAATTGACCTTCTGATATCTTTATAAGGTCACCTTTAAAATCCTCCAAGCCTTTAAATACTCTATTAAAGTACACAACAAATGCAATAAAGGATAATATTCCACAGATAAGTACTACTATTAATATTACTTTAATGTTCTGCTGGTTAAACCTTGATACTATATTGTTTATTTCATCCTGCTTATTTAAAGTTTCCACAAGAACATTTTGAAGGATTATCTTACCTATATATGATATCCCTATACCTGCTATTAAAAATACTCCTAAAAACAACATTGTAGTTAAAGCCACTATTTTACTTTTCATAATACCCCCCCTAATTACTACAGTTCTAATATTTCATTTGTGGAAAATAAATATAGATATTTGTTTTTAACAGGTTTACCTGTCATCATCTCCAGAGCTCTTGTATAATAATGTATCTGCAGCTTATACTTATCTTTAGTTTCGTTTATATCCTTTATATAATCTGTTTTATAGTCTAAAATTACTAATTCCTCATCTTCTTCAAAATAACAATCTATTATTCCTTGAAGTATTATTTTTTCATCTTCATATATATCCTTCTGCAGTTCATTGTATATATCAGTGCAAGATAGCTCTATAAAAAATGGAACCTCCCTATAGATCTTCAAAGCCTTTTTCATTCTTCCCCCTATGCTAGACTTAAAAAATAATAATATTTTTTCTATAGGTATAACTTTCGCTTCTTCTTCTGTAATAAATTCTTTTATTACTAAGCTGCATATCTGCTCTTTTATATCTTCAATACAAGATGTCTTGTCTAAATTTATATGTTGCATAATAAGGTGTATTAAAGTTCCCTTTTCTGCCGGAGATATATATTTATTTTTCTGAAGGAAAGACGGTTTTTTTAGAGTGGATGAAGTTATTAATTCCCTGCTGTCTCCTTTTTCTATCATAGAAAATTTTCTTTTTAATTCTGATACAGAATACTTTGTTGGTATACTACATGCTTCCTTATATTTATATTCCCAGTTGAGTCTTCTATTTATTTCTGGATTATACTCACTTATTTCATTATTTGAGTTAATACTTTCTATTTCCTTTATCATATCTATTTCTTCTAAGTCTTCACTAGAATTGCCCTTAAAATCTTCTTTACTCCAAACCTTAACACTCCACTTTGATTCATCATCTATTTGATTTTGCAAATTATAGTTGCTGCCTGCACACTCTCTAATTAGTCTTCCATCTACATGCTTTGCTACCGAAGGCCCTATCCAATCCAAATAGCTTTTAGCATTCATAACAGCATATTCAGGTATTTTAATATTATTAAAATCTAATGCACCACACCACTTATCAGCAACCTTTTCAAAACCACTTACCACGCCTGTTAATATAAGCTTCTCTTTAGCTCTTGTAAAAGCAACATAAAGAATCCTCATCTCCTCAGATAATGTTTCTAGCTTTAATTTTTTCTTTAATACCTGTTTTACAATGGTTGGATATGATATTCTTCTGCTAAGGTTAACATAATCTGGTCCAAGCCCCAATTCTCCATGAAATAATACATTTCTATTCATATCCATTAAATTAAAATTTTTACCGCATCCTGCAAGTATTACTACCGGAAACTCTAACCCCTTACTTTTATGTATGCTCATTATTCTTACTACATCTTCATTTTCACCGAGAATCTTTGCACTTCCCATATCGCCGCTGCTATTTCTAAGTTTATTTATAAAATTTATAAAATTAAAAAGTCCTTTGTAGCTTGTTCTTTCATATTGTCTTGCTCTTTCAAATAGGATTCTCAAATTCGCCTGTCTTTGCTTTCCTCCTGGCATAGCTCCCACAAACCCATAGTACCCAGTTGATTTATAAAGATACCATATGAATTCATCGATAGACATATGAATTACCTTATCTCTCCATATATTAACTCTTTCTACAAAGTTACATACTTTCCTTCTGAGTTCCTCTGTTATATGACTTAGATTAACAAGTTCTTCATTATTACTTTCAAATTCTTCATCACACTTACATATGTATTTTAATGCTTCATAAAATGATACATTCTTATTTATCATTCTAATATCCATTAAATCTTCCGAAGTAAAAGACTCTAAAGGTGAACGTAAGACCGCAATTAGTGGTATATCTTGCATAGGATTATCTATTATTTGCAGCAATGACATTATTGTTCTAATTTCAATGGTTTCAAAATACCCTGTAGCTGTATCTGCAAAAACAGGTATACCTATACTGGTAAGCTCTTCTACAAATGTTGGTGCCCAATTAGCCGTAGCACGCATAAGTATCACTATATCTTGGTGCCTTACAGGTCTATATCCATTAATGTTTTTGTCATATACATGAAACTTCTGCTCATCAGTAGAGTTAACAAGTTCATTAATTCTTCTTGCTACTAGCCTAGCTTCTATTTGTATGTTATCTAACACTTCTTCCGAATCATTATTAATATCTATAGCTTCAGATTCATATTCTTCACTTAAACTATCACTGTTTTTATCTATAAGATGTAGTTCTATGTCTCCTCCGCAAATCTGCTCTGTTTCTGGATAAGTTGCTCCACTTTTAAGAGCCTCCTCTTCATCATAATCTAACTCTCCAACATTTACAGACATTATTTGTTTAAATAAGTAGTTAACACCAGATATTATCTCTGATCTACTTCTAAAATTTTTAAATAATTTTATTTTTCTGTTTCTATCTTCAGCTTTCTCTGAATAAGTATTGTATTTACTTAAAAACAACTCAGGTTTAGCCTGCCTAAATCTATAAATACTTTGCTTAACGTCACCTACCATAAACATATTAGGAATATCGTTCTTGTTTCCTATCATGTTCATTATTACCTCTTGAACTTCATTACTATCTTGATATTCATCAATAAGTATTTCCTCAAATTGCTGCTTATACTCTAAAGCTGTTTCTGAAGGTACTATATTACCATTATCATCTTCTGTAGTAAGAATATTTAAGCAAAAATGTTCAATATCATTAAAATCTACCATACCTCTTTCTCTTTTTTTGTTACCATACTTTTTATCGAAATTTATTACTAAATTTACTAAGCATTTCATCATAGGATATAATTCTTTCAAATTTCTTTCAATGTTGTCATTACCATCAAAAATATCTTCTTTTATATCATTGAGTTTCTTTTTAACTTCATCTCTAATTTTTTTTGTTCTTTCTTTTGCTATCTTATCTGCATCCTTATTCTTTTTTATAGGAAGTTTTTCAAAACTCAAAAGCAAGAACTTTTCTTTAAATTCATCCCATGAACTGCAATTACATATTTCATTGATATTATTCAGATCATTTTTAAATGGTTCTAAGTAATAGTCTATTCCTTCAGCCTTTTCTACTATTTCTATAGCCTTTTTCATTTTACTTTTACATCCATAAGCCTCTACTTTTAAATAATCTAGTAATATACTTGCCCAATCTGACTCCCCAAAGTTGTATTCACCTTCTAGATTAAATCTTTCGGCCATTTCCATTAGCCACTTTTCGGGCCAGGGCGAACTTTTAGCAAATTCATATAGACTAATCACCATATTTTGAACTTGAAAATCACTTTTTCCACCATATGCATCTACTAGTTCTAGGAAAATTTCATTATTACTATCTTCATAGTTTTCTTCAAACAGTTCCTCTAAGCTTTCTTGTTTTAAAAGTATAGACTCAGTATTATCACAAACTCTAAAGCTCGGATCCAAATCTATGAGATGAAAATTATTTTTTATAACTTTTAAACAAAATGAATGTATAGTCATTATATTTGATTGATTTAACAACGTAAGTTGTTTTTGCAACTTTTTAGAATCTGGATTTGTTTCCAGTTCCTTTGCTATAGCATCTCCAATTCTCTCTCTCATTTCAGCTGCTGCAGCATTAGTAAATGTAACAACTAATAGTCTATCAATATCTATATCTTCTTTTTCATCAGTTATTCTTTTTATTATTCTTTCTACCAGAACTGCAGTTTTACCAGCGCCAGCACCTGCTGCTACTAACAAGTTGCAGTTTCTTGTAAAAATAGCATCCTTTTGTTCTTTTGTCCACTTTGTACTCATAATATCACCCACTCTTATTTTATCATAATTCTATACATAAAAATCATCAATTTCTTCTTTATGTAGATGCTCATGATGTCCATCACCATGACAGTGTCTGTGCTCATGCTCATGATTTTCTCTCAGAAGCAAAATTGCACCAATAATCATTAAAGGTAAAGCTACAATGAAAGTTACACTTATCCTGTCATTAAATAATATAAATGATAATATAGTACCAATGAATGGTGCTGTTCCAAATAAGGCACTGGTTCTGGCACTCCCTAATCCTCTTAAAGCTAATACAAATAGTACAATGCTAAAACCATAGCTAAAACATCCTAGAATCATAGCTCCTGCGATTATTTTTATACTTGGAAAGCTACTTTTCAACAATAATGATAAGATTAACGAAAAAGAGCCTGCTCCTAAGGAAAATCTCATGACAATAGTACAGTAGATAATGTAGTCATTATAATTGCAAACCAAATTCTTTTTCCCACACTTTCTAATAAAAATATTACTTTATATTTTATTGTTAAAAAATGCTTTTTATATTCAATAATTAATAATATAATATTTATATGCTGTAAAAGTAATTTTCTAATAATGATTATACAGTAATAAAATATATTAGGAGGTATGTTATTTGAAAATAAACACGAAGTTAAAATTAATATTATTTTTTCTTTCATTACTTATAATTTCTATTGTTACCACTAATTTTGTTACCTTTAATAATTTGAAAGGTG
Source organism: Clostridium nitrophenolicum (assembly GCF_055391695.1). NCBI lineage: Bacteria > Bacillati > Bacillota > Clostridia > Eubacteriales > Clostridiaceae > Clostridium > Clostridium nitrophenolicum. Next base: position 616,312 of record NZ_AP042469.1, on the reverse strand, counting down.
ATGCCCCAGCTATAAACCTTTTTGGAAGCGAAAGGATGAGGAGCTATAAACTAGCTTATATGGCTAATCTATATATAAGTGAGAAGGATAACACTAAAAAGGATAAGATAAAGTCAGATATGCAGAAGGAGATTACGCAATTCGAAAAGATATTAGTAGGTCTTGAAAAAGGGGACAAGGATCTTAAACTTACAGCCTGTAATGACAACGCTATTCTAGAAAAAATAAAAAAAATTAATAGCGACTGGCAAAATTTTAAAAAGGAATATACAAACATAATTGACTCCCCTGACCTATCTTCACAGCAAAACTCTTTAAACTATATAAATAAAAATATAAATAATATTGTAAATAATATTAATGAAGTTGTTTTCATGTTAGATAATAATTCTAACAAAAAAGTTATGTTATCAAAGGAATTAAGTAGCATATTTCTCATAATAGCATTAATTATTATCATATCCTCTATTTTTACTGTAAGAAAAACTATAATAAATCCACTACAGAATTTAACAGATAGAATGAAAGACATAGCTAGCGGTAACGGCGATTTAACTAAAAGAATAAGCATAAATTCAGCAGATGAAATTGGTCAATTAGCAAAATGGTTTAATATATTTGTAGAAAATATACATCAAATCATAATATCTGTCAGTGATGCATCAAGAAGTGTTAAGGATACATCAGAACAAATATCGGACATTAGTTACCAGAACAGCCAAGCTACTGAGACTATAGCGGTATCTGCACAAGAGGTCTCAGAAGGAAGTATGGACCAAACAAATCAAGTTAATAATTTACTCGATAAAGTAAATATTCTTTCAGAAAAAATAGACAATATTGCCTTTATAATTGATGATGTTCTCAAACATTCTTTACAAACAGAAAAGGAAGCTTTATCTGGAAACAAAGATTTAGCGGCTTCTGTTATTCAACTAAATATAATATCAAGCACCTCAAGTGAAGTTTCTGAAAGATTAAGCGCTTTAGAAGAAAGCTCCAAGGAAATAGGTAGAATAATAGAGCTTATTACGGACATATCGGATCAAACAAACTTATTGGCTCTCAATGCATCAATTGAAGCTGCAAGAGCCGGTGAACTTGGAAAAGGATTTGCTGTTGTTGCTGATGAGGTGAGAAAACTAGCAGACCAAACTGCTAATGCTACAAAGCAGATAATACCTATTATTAATAATATACAAAATGAAACTTATACAACTAAAAATAATATGAAAAATGGTGTTGAGGAAGTTCAAAAAGAAGTAGAACTTATGAAAAAATGCAGTGATTCCTTGAACTCTATTGTTCAAAAAGCCAATGATACTTATTCAGGCGTTCAAAATATAACTAAAATAAATAAGGAAATCACTGATGAATTTAATAATATAAAGTCAACAGCCTCAAGTATTTCTAATATAGCTGGTAAGAATTCAGAAGATACTCAAAGCATGGCAGCAGCAGTAGAGGAACAAACAGCCTCTGTACAACAAGTTGCAGCTAGTGTATCACAACTATCAGAACTCGCTCAGCAACTATACGATAAGGTCTCCGGTTTTAAGGCTTAATTAATTAAAGCAAATATTTAAAAATAGTATGGTGCTATAACTATATAGCACCATACTATTTTTTATTTTAATCTATGAAATATTTTCTGCTTTATTGCTGCTAGCAATTTGCTCTTTCTTAGTTGAGCTTAATATCTTAAATATTATTAAAAGAATAGCAACACCAGCGGCTGCAGATATAATATAACCTATAACTTCATTTACGCCACCTATAGCATAATCCGGTGCTATAGCATTAAGACTAAATCCACTTTCAAATGCCTTTGGTACGTATCCTACTAGCTCTTTTATCTCATCTGCTCCCCATTCTCCCCAAGCAGTTCCTGTCGCTAATAAACCTATCGGAGTAAGAATTATCATTGCAGCAAGTAATCCATACAGAGATTTTTTATTTGTAGCTTTGCCTTCATATATAACTCCTGGCGACATTTTCTTAACATATGAATAAACACCTGCAGTAACTGCTCCTTCTAAAACTCCAACAAGTAAATGAGGCAGTACCATAGCTGGTATAGATATATTTAATCCATAAGGACAGTAAATAGCTGCACCTGCTGCATCCTTGAATAAAAGCGGTTGTATACCAAATTCAAGAGCTGTAAAAAACGCTGCTGCCAATATTCCAACATAACCTGCAACAAAGGCTGCTATATAATCTCCTTTGTCACTTTTTACTCTAGTTTTTATAAAATTATATATATAATACCCTAAGAATGGCATAACAAAAGCCATGTTAAAACAGTTAGCACCAAGTGCTAGTATACCTCCATCGCCAAAGAATAAGGCTTGAATTAGCAGCGCTATCGTAACAGATATGCAAGCTGCATAAGGTCCTACTAATATAGCTATTAAAACTGCGCCAACTGCATGAGCAGTAGTTCCTCCTGGTACCGGAATATTAAACATCATAGCTAAAAAAGATACTGCTGCACAAACACCTAATATAGGCATTTTTCTCTTACTTACTTCTGCCTTTACTTTCTTCACTGCTCTAGCCCATACTGGTAGCATTACTGTTCCTATAACTGCACAAGTTGATGGACTCAAATAATTATCTGGAATGTGCATAATAAAAACCCCCCCTAAAACCCTCTTCTAATTTTCTTTATTATCTATAATAAAGCAAGTTTTATACCAAGCGTATTAATGAGTTTTTCAGTGCTTTAGAATAAAAATTTTCTCAAAACGATACAAAATCGGTATCATTTTGAGAAATTCATTTTTTTCATTTCATTATGAAACTATTCGAAAATCTCTCCAGCGTGATATGAACTTCTAACCAATGGTGCTGAAGCTACATGTTTAAAACCCATTCCCAAGCCTATAGTTTCATATTTTTTAAATATATCTGGATGAACATATTCTATAATAGGATGATGCTTTGATGAAGGTGCTAAGTACTGTCCAATTGTTACAATATCACATTTAACATCTCTTAAATCCTTCAATATACCTATTACATCTTCCTCTGTTTCACCTAACCCTAACATAAATCCTGATTTAGTCAAAATGGAGTTATCCATGGCTTTTACATTAGCTAATAATTCTAAGGATCTTTTATAAATAGCCATAGGTCTAACCTTTTTATATAAAGACGGCGCTGTCTCTACATTATGGTTTATAACGTCTGGCTTTGCAACTACTACATTTTTCAAGGCTTGTTCATCACCATTAAAATCTGGTATTAAAACTTCTATAGTTACACCCTTATTTAGTTTTCTTATCTCTTTTATCACTTCTGCAAAATGAGCTGATCCACCATCTTTAAGATCATCTCTAGTAACAGATGTTATTACCGCGTGCTTTAAATTTAACTTTTCTACAGCTTTAGCTACGTTAACTGGTTCATTTACATCAACCGCCTCTGGCTCTTTCTTTGTAACATTACAAAAAGTACAATTACGTGTACAATTTTTCCCTAAGATCATAAATGTAGCAGTTCTTTTATTATAGCATTCCATTCTATTAGGACAATTTGCCTCTGTACAAACAGTATTAAGAGAATATTTCTTTAATACCTCATGTACAGTTCCAGACATTTCTCCTCCTCTAATCCTAACCCTTAACCATTCAGGCTTTCTCTCGTACATACTATACACCTCAAATCCTTTAGTTGTATTTAACCAAATATAATTTCCAATAAATTTTCCTTAGAGACGTTGATCATATACTTTTCTATATCAACCATGTCTAAAACATTAATCACTTCATCTTTTAAATATTTCACATTTTTTAAAAGTTCTTCAAGTTCATTTATCTCCTTTTCACTGAAAAAATCCCCATATATTTTTATATCTTTTATTAATCCTTTATGTACATTTATATTTACTTGAACAATTCCACCTTTGAATTTCTTTTCATTAAAGTAATTAAATTGGGGTGAATTTCCGTAATTCCATTGCCAGGTAGCATATTTTTCATCTGATATCTTTTGTATTTCATTCCATTCTTCTTCTGTAAATTCATGAAGCTTTGCATTTTTCTGGTCACTCATAACAGATTCTATTATAAAATTTTTAAACTCTACGACACTCATATCTTTCTTAAGGTGTTCTTTTATATTGGTAACTCTGCTTCCAACTGATTTTACTGCTTTATCTTGAAATTTTATATCTTTTACTTTTAAAGCTTGTACTAAATTAGTCATATCTGCTGAGAATAAAATGCTTCCATGATGAAGTATTTTATTTTTATAACTATATTGAGCATTTCCTGAAAACTTTTTCCCATCAATAGTTAGGTCATTTCTGCCAGATAACTCGGCATTTATAGATAACTTTTTTAAAGCCTGTATTATAGGATATGTAAATTTTTCAAAGTCTGCAAAGCAGTTCTCACTGTTATTAGATATAAAGGTAAAATTTAAATTGCCTAAATCATTGAAAATAGCTCCTCCTCCAGTAACTCTTCTAACTACAGGAAGTTTATGATTATTTACATAGTCAATGTTTATTTCTGAAAGAGTGTTTTGATGCTTTCCAATTAATATACATGGATCATTTCTCCAAAGCATAAAGCAATCCTCATTAAAATTTTTTAATACATATTCTTCAATTGCATGATTCATGTACGGATTTGTATTTTCATTTTTAATAAAAATCATATTAATGCCTCCCAAAGCATGTAAATTTTATATTTGTTAATATTAAAACACTCATAACCATAATACACTATCGTGACAATTTTTACAATTTTCATATTATAAAAACTTATTATAATAATTTAAATGTCCAAATATGAATAGTATTTTTTATTTACATATATTAACAAATCGTTGTAAATGTAGTAATATATTTTATATATACAAAATAAAATAATATGTTAGTCTAATAAAAGGAGTGATATTATTGAGACGTTCACAAGTTATTCTAGCAGCTATATTTATGTGTCTTTTCTTTATTGCTGGTGTTTCATTTTTATTGCTAACCACATTTTCCTTAAATAAATCAAATTTATTCATAAAATATATAATTTTATCAATCATAAGTTTTATTGGTATGACTAGCCTAGCTAAAAATAACTTAAAAGTTTGGAAACGTATAGTCGGGAAAATGTTCATCCTGGTTGGGTTTATATTTACTATTTTATTAATTATTAGTGTTAACAGAAATCAAAACATATATATTTTCGACAATAGAAAATATATAATTAATGGATTGATAATTTTAACAACACTGATTACAGGGGGCTATTTTATAAAGACAGGCCAAAATATAGTAAGGCAACCTAAGTACTATAAAATAATGTAAAGTACTACAAATATAATCCCCCAACTAACTAATCGGGGGATTATTAACTATAACTTTGCTATTAACTTTTAATAACTGTATCTTTATGCTCAAATTTAGTAACTTCTATATCTCCGTCATCATTTCTTATTGTAATTACATCAGTAGAAAGATTTGATTTTTTTAATCCATCAAAAGTTTCCACTTGAATTGTTGCTTCAAAATAATATGAATCTTTTTCTAATCTTTTTATTTTTAAAATTTTAGGATTTGTAAATTGTTTTGGCTTTCCATAATAGCTTTCTATTGCATAGTCTATATGCTGAAATAGTAATGCTGATAATAAGTCTTCATATAATTTCTCTTTACTCTCTCCAGTATTTAAATAGCATATACTTTTATTGTCATATGCATGTACTGTGAATGCCATACTATTGAATATACTAATAACACAAAAAAATAACAAAGAAACCTTTATAATCTTCTTTTTCATATATACCACCTCCGATTTTTCTTATTTTATGTATCTTGATTATAAATTATAAATTATAAATTTTTACATTAATTACAATAAATAAAGAGCATCCCACCAGAATTTTTCTGTTTAGAAATGCTCTTTATCTTTAACTAATACAAACTATTTAATTTTGTGTAGAATTATTATTAGTATTTGTTTTTTGTCCATCATTAGCATTGCCATTATTATTATTATTATTTGTATCTCCATTAGGCTTATCTACATTAGATGGAGGAGTTGTACCATTATTGGTATTATCATCAGTGTTTTTATTACCCTGCTGCAATTCAATTTTTCTTTGCGTTACTGCCGCTTTTCTGTTTAATATTTTTCTCAAGAGCTGCTCTCTAACATTTAAGTCTTTTAGCTGTTGAACACTAGTAGTCGCTTCATTTTCATATTGTTCCGCCAGCTTAATATCTTCTAACGTATCCAATTTACAACTTTCATACTTCTTTACTGCATCTTGTGCAGAACCTTGTTCACTTTTTTGAGTTTCATTATTAGCAGGCACATTAGTTGAAGTATCGTCACTGTATTCTTGAACACCATTTGGTCTTTCAAAGTCTATATTATCTAAACCTTGATGTATTTTATTCATATAGTCTTTCCATATTCCCCCAGGATATGTGCCACCGTACAATCTATCTAACTCTCTTGGTTTATCATATCCTACCCATACTGCAGTAGTATAGTATGGTGTATATCCACAAAACCATCCATCTTTTGAATTGTCTGTTGTTCCAGTCTTTCCTGCTGCTGTCATATTATATAATTTTAATTTGTGTGCTGTTCCCAATGGATTCTCAAAACTTCCTTTTAATATATCCGTCATCCACGTACTTGCTTGTTTTGTATAAACTTCCTTTGTTTTATAACTATTTTTGTATATTTTATTACCTGAAGAATCAATTATTTCTTGTATACAAGTAGGATTAATGTATTGCCCTGCTCTTGCAAGGGTAGAGTAACCAGATGCCATTTCAACAACACTAGTCCCGTTTGTTAATCCTCCTAATGCCGTGGATAAAGTATAGTCCTTTTTAACTATTTTACTAAAATTCATTGACTTTAAGAACGAAATACCATACTCAGGAGTTATTTGTTTAAAAATTTGATTTGCAACTGTATTTAAAGATAGCTGTACAGCGTAACTTAAAGTTACATTGCCATAGTAAGCATTTCCACTATTATGTGGTCCTCCTTCAATATACTTGTCCTCTATTACACTTGAAGGTGTAAAGCCTTTTTGCAAAGCAGGAGTATATACAACAAGAGGTTTTAAAGTTGAACCTGGCTGCCTAAAGGATTGGAATGCTCTATTTAAATAATCCTTTTTATCTGAAGTTCTGCCTCCAACTATAGCAACTACAGTACCTGTTTTATTATCAATAGTTACAGCTGATCCTTGCAGTGAATAGATACCATCCTGCTTTTCTGTAAAATCAGATAGTTTACTATCAACAGATTCTTGAAGCAGTTTTTGTTTCTCCATATCTATTGACGTATATATTTTATACCCATTTCTGTATATTTCATTTACAGATTCTGTATATAAATCTGAGTAACTCTTATTATAAGTTTCCCTATCACTATCATTCTTAAAACTATTTCTAAAATCAAAGCCCTTTTGTTCCATTAATGCTTTTGCAGCACAGTCTACTGCATATGAACTAATATAGCTCTGTTTTGTATACGCTTTTTCTGGATTCAGAGCTATTTTTTCATTTACAGCCTCATCATATTGACCTTGAGTTATAAAATTACATTCCTTCATTTTAGATAATATTAAATTTCTTCTTTGTATTGTGTTACCTTCATTCTTTAGGGGATCATAATATTCTGGATTATTTGGTATAGCTGCAAGAAAAGCTATTTGAGATAAATCTAATTCTTTAACTTCCTTGCTAAAATATTTTTTAGATGCAGCTTGTATACCGTATGCTCCATTTGCAAAATAAATATTATTTACATAAAACTCAAGTATTTGTTCTTTAGTATACATTCTCTCTAACTTTAGTGCTATAAACATCTCTTCAATTTTTCTCTTCATAGATTGCTGTTGTGTCAAAAAGACATTTTTAGCTAGTTGTTGAGTTATAGTGCTTCCGCCTTGGGTAATTTCTCCCTTGTTTTTAACCATAGAGTATGCTGCTCTTGTAATAGCCTTAAGACTAACCCCATGATGGTTAAAGAAATCCTTATCCTCTATAGCTACAAAAGATTGCATTACTGCTTGCGGAGTCTGTCCATAGTTTACATACTCTACATCCTTTGAATCATAAAGTTTATCAATAACTTCTTTCTTATTGTCATAGATATACACAGTACCTCTACTATTAAAAGTAGCTTCTGAAATTGATTTAACTTTAGTACCTGCATCCCTATATAAGGAAAATACATCTTTTATTTTGCCAAAGCTAAAAACTGTTATAAGTAAAATTATTGACATTAAAATTAATAAAGCCTTAGAAATTGGTTTCTTTTTCTTAGGTTTCTTTACTCTCTTTTTTGTTCTTTTGTTTGTTGATGTTTCCATAGTTATCATTCCTCATTCTATTTTATATATATTACTACGAATGACCCCTCAGGTTTTATATACTATTTCTATTTTAACACATCCCATTAAATGTGCCTAAACAATTAACACAAAATTAATAAATATAAGTTGCTTAATAATTAATATGAAACTCCTTCTCCTATCGTCGAATGAGTACTCACTGAGTAAGCGATTCACTTCAAATCATAGATTTGAGTTCTCTGCTTAAGCGACCATATCAAAATCAGCACTCTGTGTAAGTGATCATCTCAAAATCATAGATTTTGGATGCCTACTTAAGATTTTGGATATCTGCTTAAGATTTTGTATGTCTGCTTAAGATTTTGTATGTCTGCTTAAGATTTTGTATGTCTGCTTAAAAAGAAGACCTGTTGTCAAAACGCATTTGACAACAGGTCTTTATTATACTACTTTATAGCTTTTAATGCTTCAAGTAAAAATTCCCATGATCTCTGAACAGATGAAATGCTCATGTGTTCATCTGGAGTGTGTACATCATATAAATTTGGTCCAAAGGATATCATATCCATTTCTCCATTGAACTTTTCTCCAAATAATCCACATTCAAGTCCTGCATGAATTGCATCTATTTTCGCATCTTTTCCATTTATTTTTCTATAAGTATCCTCAAAGATTGTTCTAATTTTTGAATCTGGATTATAAGCCCATTCAGGATAATTTGACTCTGTAGAAACTTCTCCTCCCACAAGCTTAGCTAATGCAGCTATTCTGTTAAACACTTCCATTTTCAAGCTTCTTACAGAGCTTCTAACAGCACTAATAAACTCTACTTCATTTTCTCTAGTTGTTACTACACCTAAATTTAATGAGCTTTCTACTAATCCTTTAATATCCATGCTCATAGAATTGATTTCATTTTGAACAAGGTATAGGTAGTTTATCACGTTATTTTGACTTTGTACTGAGAATACTCTAGCAACTCCTGGAGTCATTTCTTCAAATTCTATTTTTACATCTGGATCTGGTGTTCTAAATTCATTTTTAAATGTTCCCTCTAATTCAGCAAGCTTTTCTTGTACTTTAGCTTTATCCTCAGCTTTTATTAATATAATAGCATCCATTTCACGTGGAATAGCATTATGCTTTGATCCTCCGTTTATTGAAGCCACTCTAAAGTCTACTAATGAGCTAAGTTCCATAAGAATACGTCCCATTAATTTATTTGAGTTTGCTCTTCCTTTGTCAATTTCCATTCCAGAGTGACCGCCTTTTAATCCTCTGATTCTTACTGTATATGTATTAAGACTTTTATCTGCATCTTCTAATGTTACAGGTATAATTGTTTTTGCTGTAAGTCCACCAGCACAACTTACAAGGAATGTTCCTTCTTCTTCTGAGTCTATGTTGATAAGTATTCTTGCATCTATATTTTTAGGATCTAATTCAGTTGCTCCGCCCATTCCTGTTTCTTCTTCAGTTGTGCAAACTAATTCTACAGCAGGGTGAGCTATTTCATTTGAAGCTAAAACAGCTAATCCCATAGCAATAGCTATTCCATTGTCTGCTCCAAGTGTTGTTCCAGTTGCATAAACCATATCATCAACAATTCTTAATTGTAGTGGGTCTTTTGTGAAGTCATGTTTTGTAGCAACATTTTTTTCACATACCATATCCATATGACCTTGTATAACAATAGCAGGACTATTTTCATATCCTGGTGTTGCTTTTTTCTTTATGATAACATTTAAAGCTTCATCTTGAATTACCTCTAGATTATGCTCTTTAGCAAAAGCTACTAAATAATCGCTAACCTCTTTTTCATTTCCTGATCCTCTTGGAATTTGTGAAAGTTCTTCAAAATATCTAAATACTTCAACTGGTTGCAAATTTTTTAATACTCCCTTTGTCATTATTATCATCCTTTCTTTTAATCGCAGTCGTTTACATAAGTGCCTGAATAAAAATTGTTATATTTGACTGCTTATATTTCACCATAAAGTTAGACAAAAATCAAGACTTGCAAAGTCGGATTTTTTAGTGTATCAATACAACTACCTTAAATTTTACCCTCACTCTAATTTTTTCTGTACAATTTAACTTTTTGCATATTTTTAAAGATTTATTAAATGTTAAAATTAAAAAATGATGAATAATTATTCAATACACTTAATTTTCTAACTCTTATTTTGTATTAAAACAATTAATGTGTATAAATATTCAAAATAATTAGTTTTAAAAATTTACACTATATATAATTTGTGTTTGATAAAAAAAATATTCTATTAGTTATAAACAAGGTTCTACTCTTTCAAATACCTAAAGCTTAGAAATGATTATCTAGAGACTCTATCTACTAGATAAACTTGTCAATAATTAAATTTTTAATTTTGCAGATACTTTGTTTAGACTTTTTTAATATATTACTAATGTGTACTAAAATAAGGTATTAGATACTATAAATCTTATTGTATCTAATACCTTTTATTAACTTTATTCTATTTTCCTGATTTTAATGAATTTATTTGATTTTTCAAGAATTCATTTGAAGCTTTTATATTGCTTAAATAATTATTATATGCTTCTTTTATCTTTGCTGCATCTCCTGATTTAAGAGCATCGTTTAAAGCATTTGTTATATCTACACTTTGCTTTTTCATCTGCTTGATGGCAGTAATTTCATCTTTATGTTTTTCTTCATAATCTTTCTTAGCTGCCTTCAACTTTTTAATTTCATCTGCATGCTCTTTATTGAATTCTTTTTTCTGTTCTTTAATATATTTTTTTGCATCCTCTTTTGTCATATTTCCACTTTCAACTTTTTTGTGAGTATCTTCAACTATTTTCTTAAAGTCATTCATAAAAGAAGTGTCTACTCCAAGTTTGCTGTAATACAATTCTCTAAACTGTTTCATAAGCTCTCTTCTCTCTGCAAAGATTTGCTCAAGCTGAGCTTTAGATCCTGGAACATAATTTTCTAGAGTATTTAAATCAACCATTAAATTTTTATATTTTTTATGTTCCATTTTTTGTGATACTGTATTTGTTGTCACATTTTTTGCAGTATTTTGTACAGGACTTGCAAAAGCTGCACCAGGAATTAATATTGATGCAGCTAGCATAGCTGGTAATACTAGCTTTTTAAAATTTAACATAGTATATCTTCCTTTCTTTTGAAATTTTTACTGCATTGTTAATTCTAATTTTACAAAATGACAATTAAGTGACAATATTTTGAATAAAATATGAACAAATTGTAGGATTTTTATTTATATGCCTTTATATCCAATAGTTTATCTAATGTGACTATTTCATATCCCTTTTCTTTTATACCTGATATTATTTTAGGTAATGCAGCTGCTGTTTCTGATTTATCACCATTGCTGTGCATAAGAATTATATCTCCAGGGCGCAAATTATCAAGTACATTTTTTATTATATTATCTCTTTCCTTTTGTGACCAATCTAAAGTGTCTATAGACCATATAACTGCTTTATTATCTGTTTGCAATATACCTTTTACTATCCGCTCATCTATATCTCCATAAGGTGGACGTATAATTGCAGGCTTTTTCCCAATTATCTTAAATATTTCATTCTCAGTTCTAAGAATTTGATTTTTAACTGTATCGTTATTTTCTTTCTTAAAATCTGGATGGTTATAACTATGATTTAATACTAAATTCCCTTGTTGATATGCTTTTTTTACTACACTAGGATATTTAACGACATTTTCTCCTATAAAGAAAAAGTTTCCTTTCACATTATTTTGCTTTAATATTTCCAAAACCTTTGGGGTAGTTCTTCCATCGGGACCATCATCAAAAGTCAATGCAACTTGTTTCTTAGCAGTATCTCCATTCACAAATACATAATCAGGATTCTCTCTTGCTACTCTAATAATATCTTCCATCCACTTCCTCGCACTAGCCTTTTCTTTTTCTGTAAGCTTATTTGATTTTCCAAGTATCTCATATATAATTTTTTCATTATTTTGTTTCTCATTTTGCAAAGTACTTTTAGTGCTTTGATTTGTATTCTGAATAGTGCTGGAATTTTTATTCTCTGTACTTATTTTATTATTACAGGAACTTAATAAAAATAAACAAGTTATTATTAGAATTTTATTTATAATATTTTTCATCGTAATATGCTCCTTCCAAAACAAGAAATAAATTAGTGCTCACGGATAACAACTACTTCCAAAATAATTGATTCTACAATAATAAAATATAATATCATTTTTGTAAATTAAATTTTTCTTTACTTTTTCGAAAAATAATTTTATAATATTTATATAATAATAAATATTATAAAATATTTATTATTATATAAATATTGATTCACTTATTCCCTTATTTATTATAATCTGATGAATCCCCTCAGATTTAATTTATATATAAATTAAATCTGAGCCCCCCCATTTTTTTCAATAATATATAATAGGATATTAATATAATTAGTTATTATATAAAAATTTATAATTGGAGTGATATTAATGGAACAAAATATAAATGCTGAAATTCTTGATAAGCTTACAAAAGTTTGTCTTTGCAAAGGTATATCAAGAGCATCAATAAAAAAATCTATATTAAACGGAGCCAAAACTATAGATGAAGTTAGAAAGGCTACTGGAGCTGGCTCTGGACCTTGCTGTGGAAGACGTTGTACTCCCAAAATTGAGCAGCTATTAGAAGAATTAAAATAACAAAAAGCAGTATATGTAAGCTTATTACATATACTGCTTTTTTTGTTATAAGTAACTTATTATTGAATAAGGATTTTTAAAGTAATATACTTAAGATAGGTAATTATAGTTATTATTTTAACTAATAATCCTTTTCAGAAAAGAGGTGAATTATTAAAATAGCAAAAGCTATTTTATATTAGACTATGGAAAACTTATTTAAGAGCAGTGAAAATATATACAAATGTTTACACTTTCTTTCTAATATTGGAGTACCATTTATTCTGATTGACACTAACAATCAGGTTAAGGCTGTTACTCCTCCAGCAGTTGAAATGTTTACTAGCATATACATGGATGAAAGTTTATCGATTGTTGGTCGCAAACTCAATGATATATTATGGTTTATCGAGGATAACTTTAATCATTTCAAAAAACACAATATATCTAATTACGCATTTCAAAATGAAATAAAAATTAAAAATATAAAATGGAAGTTTAATGGCGAATTTATAAGAACAAAAGATGATATAATTCTATTGTTAAATTATCATCTTGAAAAAGATGAATATATTAAAAAGGCTCTATTATTGACAGCTATTGAGGATTCTTCTGAAAACGCCATAATTGGACAAGATGTAGATGGTGTTGTAATAAGTTGGAATAGAGCTGCTGAAAAAATTTATGGATATACTCAAAGCGAAATAATAGGTAAAAACTTATCAATACTTGATAACGATAGAAGTGGAAAAAATATTAGAGAAATGTTAGATACACTTAAGTCTGGTGAAGAAATTAAAAATTATGAAGTTAAAAGATTATGTAAAAACGGCGAAGAAATATTTTTGTCTGTAAATGTATCTCCATTAAGAAATTATAAAGGAGAGGTAATAGGTTCATGTACTATCTCTAGAGATATAACTGAAAATAAGATGCTTACGGAAAAGTTATACGATAGTGAAAAAAGGTTTAGAAATATATATGAACAATCTCCTATAGGCATAGAAATATTTGACTCTAGTGGGAATACACTTTCTGCAAATAAGTCCTTTTGCAATATGTTTAAAATAAACACTATTTCTGACTTTAAATACGATAATTTTTTTGAATCACCATATATTCCAAATAGAATAAAAGATAAGGTAAAGAGTAAGAAAATATCAAGACTAGTCTGCAGATATAATCTTAAGTCAAATAAAACTTATTTAGATTCTGAAAATGAAATATGTTATTTTGATATGTTAATTACTCCTATTTTAAATGAGTATGGAGATATAACATCTATACTAGCTCAGGTACAGGACATTACAAAAGTCAAAACTATAGAAAAAATGGTTGGAAATTTCACTAGTTTGTCTGACGACATTTTCTGTATCTTAGATTTTAAAGGTAATTTTTTAGAAGTTAGTGCAGCTGTAGAAAAGATTTTAGGTTGGAGTATAGATGAGTTTTCACACAAAAACTTTGCTAACTTTCTACATATAGATGATTTTGATGCCACCTTTAATGCTATTAATTCACTATTAGAAACTGGCAGAATCACATATAGAAATAGATATACCTGTAAAGATGGTAACTATAAATGGATAGAGTGGAGTTCTTTTATAGTAAAGGAAGATAAAGTGGTTTACTCTATTGGAAGAGATATTACCAAGCGAATGGAAAATGAAGAGGAGCTAAGAAAAGCAAAAATTGCTGCTGAAGAAGCTAGTATTGCTAAAAGTAGATTTCTTGCAAATATGAGTCATGAAATAAGAACTCCTATAAATGGTATCATGGGAATGACAGAGTTATCCTTAATGACTGATCTTACGGAAGAACAAACAGAATATTTAAATGTAGTTAAAACTTCATCTCAGCATCTGTTAGATATAATTAATGATGTACTGGATATTTCTAAAATAGAGTCTGGAAAATTTAAATTAGATTTGGTTCCTTTTAATCTGGAAGAAACTATAAATAAATTAGTTAAAAACTTCTCAATTCTTGCAAATAAAAAATATTTAGAATTTATATATTTTGTGGAGCCAACTTTAACAAAAGGTTCTCTAATTGGTGATCCATTGAGATTAAATCAAATTTTAATGAACCTTTTGACCAATGCTCTTAAGTTTACTGATAGAGGAAGTATCATTGTTTGTGCTAAGCATATTCCTAGTCCTACTGGAAAAGTAAAGGTACAATTTTCCGTATCTGATACAGGGATAGGAATACCTGATGATAAAATGGATAGACTCTTTAAAACCTTTAGCCAAGTGGATGATTCATATACAAAAAAATATGGAGGAACAGGTCTTGGACTAGCTATATGTAAACACCTAGTAGGGATGATGAATGGAGATATATGGGTCAATAGTAAAGAGGACCATGGAAGCTGCTTTTACTTTACCGCAGAGTTTTTACCTGTTGATGATTCTAAACAAGCTAGTTGCTCTAAAAATATTGATACATCTGCTAACATTTTTAGCCAATCAGAAAACACTCCAGGTTTGAGATCAAAAAATGTATATAGTAAAACTATTTTAATAGCAGATGACAATGAAGTAAACCAGAGATTTATTTCAACTTTACTATATAAAAAAGGTTATAATTATCTAATCGCTTCTGATGGAAATGAAGCTATAAAATTATTTAATGAAAATAAAGTTGATTTAATACTCATGGATATTCAAATGCCAAAGTTAAATGGAGTAAATGCTACAAGAATAATCCGTGATAATGAAGATTCATTAGAAAAACATACCCCGATTATCGCCATGACTGCTTATGCTATGTCTGGAGATAAAGAAAAGTTTATATCTGCAGGTATGGATGACTATTTAGCTAAACCGATTGATTTTCAGTATCTCTATGATATACTTGATAAATATTTAAATTAATAGATTTTAAAACAGCTATTTGAAAAATTACAAATAGCTGTTTATTGTCTTTATTATAATTATTATGTTAAACTATTTTATAACTTATGATTATATAGGGAGGCTAGAATGGTAAAGAAACCTTTTAAAGTAATTCTATTTTTATTTATGCTAATAATAACTTTTTATTGTATTTATAAATTTTATCCTGCTGATATAAAACCTTTGGAGGTATCTCAATATAAACAATTTAGGGTAACATTTGATTATCCTATAGTTTTTGATAATACTACAAAAGAAAATATCATTATAAAAGATAAGGATGGTAATTCTGTTGACTCCTATGTATTTTTAAGTACCGATAAGAAAAGTATTATTATAAATCCACCTATTGATGGATATTCTCTCAATAAAAATTATTCCATAAATGTTTCTCCTAAGATTCATTTTGAAAACTTTGAGCTTAAAAATAAAAAAGTTGTAAGATTTAAAGTTACAAAAGATGTTAGACAAGCGCCTGTAAAAGTAAAAAGGAAAGCCCAAATTGGAGATATTGTAGGAGTTTCTGGAGAATTTATGGGGTATAAATATGATCACTATGGTTTATATTTAGGTAACAACAAAGTAATCCACTATTGGAGCAATACTGGTAAAGCAGAAGATACCGAAATCATGGAAACAGATATGAACAATTATTTTGTTGATGGTAAATACTTTGTACTAGACCTAAAAGATTATTCTAAATTTAATGCTGAAGAAACTATTAAAAGATCAAAGGAAAGATTAGGAGAAAAGCACTATGATCTTCTCCAAAACAACTGCGAGGATTTTGTAATTTGGTGCAAAACAGATGACAGTAAATCTTTTCAAGTTACTAATGTACCTAAAGACCAAATACAAGTTATAAGAGAATTTATGTCCTTAGGCCTTAGTTTACAGTAAATTCAAATCTATTTTTATAGGGTTTCCAACTAGAAAGTTGACTTATACAGAGGGATATGTTCTCAAAGCTGAAGTAGATTTAAAAACTTTGTGCCAGTCTTAGTGAAGGGTTTTAAGAGAACCTTAGCTAAAGCTTGGCAACATATCCCTGAGTATAAGTTAACTTTCGGCCTTGCAGCTAATTTTACTTCTATCTTTTCCACTGTCTATACAAATCTGGCCTTACTTCTTTTAATATTTCATAAAATCTCTTTGCACATTTTTGTCTTCTAAGTTCTTTAATCATAGATTTTGGATAACGAGCTGATCTTATTATTTGCCCTGATGGATCTATTACTATCACACTCTCATCCTTTTGTACATAGATATGCTCTCCTCTTATGTCTAATCTTCTAAAACCAAGTCTTTTAAATTCCTCAATAAGCCCAATTAAACTTATTGCTAGTTCTCTGCTTAGTTTATTTTTCCTCAAATATACAGGAAGTTTTTCCCCTCCAACATATTCTCTAAACATAATTTTTCCAAGTCTTTCGTAAACTTTAGGGAAATATCTACTCCCTTCCGCTGCTTTTAAAACCTTGTATTCATCAATACAACTTTTCTCTATTCTACATATTTTAATTACTGTTTTTCCATCAGTCAGTAAATATACCTTGCCATTTCTGCCTCTTCCTAAGTATTTACATTCATTAAGATCTATTTTTCCATATATATTGAGTTTACTCATGAATGTCCCCCTTTTTTATATCTGCCATTACTTGTAACCTTTTTAGTATATAATTTAAAAAATTAATACTAAAGCATACTTATTTATTACTATACTGACATTTATAAAAAAGTGTGATATTTTTCCACTTATTATTTTAGAGAAATTCAATAAAAAATAAATGCATAGATGAGCTGTTCATCTATGCATTTATCTTTCATATTCAATTACTTCATAATCTTGACTTAATGTGTCTATAAATAGTATTCTTTTTCTAAGTAAATCTCCTCTTCCAATTAATACTTTTATAACCTCGCTTACTTCAATCGAAGCTACAAGAGCTGGTGTAAAAGATGGATTACCTAATTTTGCTTCAACGCCTTTTCCTATTTTTTTTCCGTATATAATATTTAAGGTTTTGTCTCCTGGATATACTGTGGTTACGTGGCCATACCAACCAGCTATAGCTCCAGATACTAGTGGTATATTCAATTCTTCACAGGCATCTTGCAGCATAAGTCTTGCATCTATACTATCTAATGCATCAACTATAACATCATGTCCTTTTAGAATTTCAGTAGAGTTCTCTTTGGTAAGAAGTTCATTTACGCAGTTAACTTCTATTAGTGGATTAACATTCATCATCCTCTCCTTAGCAGCAATAGATTTACTTTTGCCTAGAGAATGAACATCAGATAAGATTTGCCTATTTAGGTTGGATTCTTGAAATACATCGCCATCTACCGCAGTAATACGACCTACTCCAATTCTACCTAACATTTCAATTATATATCCACCTAGTCCTCCGCACCCTATCACACATACTTTATGATTTTTTAGCTTGTTGTTTTCCTCTAAAGATAGAGTTTGCATATTTCTACTATATCTCTCCAAATTAGCCCCCTCCTACTGGCGGAAATAATGATAAGATATCATTATCTTTAAGAGGTTTATCTAACTTACCGTCAATTCCATTAATCAACAATATAGCAACCTCTTCTGAATTTATTTTAAGTATATCTAAAATATCTTTTGGAGTTATATTTTCTTCAAGTTCTAAAAAGTATTTTTTCTCTCTTCCTTCTCTAAATGTTGCAAATAATCTTACTTCAATTTTCATCTTATCACCTCCTAAATCATTTTTATTTTGTTCAATAACAACCAAATGTAAGGCTCCCACTCCATTCATTATAAAGAGCTATTTCTATAGACTAGCTCAACTTATGCTTTTGAATACTCCCACTCCTAAGAGCGAGAGTATTCATTAAATTGGTATTTACTATTTTCCTATATATTCGTCAAGCCCAAGCTTTTTAAGAGTTTCTGCTGTAGGAATACCATTTTCGTCCCATCCTCTTACTGAGTAGTATTCAGGAAGAAGAACATCTAGTTTGTGAACATGTCCCTTTGAAGGTCCGTCTGGAACTTCCTCTTCTAATAATCTCTTAGGCAAAGTATCCTGCTTACTATCTATTCCGGCAGCTAGATTATATAATTTTTCTAGTGTCCAAATTCTATCTCCTGCCATCATTAATGAGTTAACATCGTGAAGCTCTCCTCCCACTACAGCATTATACATATCTACAAAGTCTTGAGCACCAAGTCCAAAAGTTGTAAATATACATAATCCAAGTGCATCTATAACTGCTGTCAAGTCATGGAATACTCTAGCGTAAGCTGCTTTTCCTTCCAATGAGAATCTATCAAGTTTTTCTGGATACCCTAGTATTTCAGGGCTTATCATGTAACCTTTAATATGACAGCCTCCTCTATTGTTAACAGCATAAGTTATTCCGTGTCCTTGACAACCTCTAGGGTCATAAGCTGGAAGCTCTTGTTTCTTAACTGTCATTGAAAGTTCAGGAGCTCCGTAGCTTGAACATAATCTATATGAACCTTCAGCTAACTTATCGCCAAAACCTTCCCTTTCTCCCATCTTTTTAGTCCATTCTACTATAGCATTAGCATCTCCCCATTTTAGTGACACACCATCTGCAGATAGTTCATCATCTTTGATATATCCTCTTTGATAAAGTTCCATTGCTGCTGCAATAGTTGCTCCTGCTGAAATTGTATCTAATCCATATTCATTACATAGCATATTTGCTCTATTAACAGCATTTATATCATATACATCACAATCTGATCCAAATGACCATAGTGTTTCATACTCAGGTCCTCCGCATTCAGTTCCATCATCAAGTTTTACCCATCTTCCGCATGCTATTGGGCATCTATAGCAAGGATTTTTTCTAACCAAACAATCTTTAGTTAGAGTTTCTCCACTAATCATATCTGCATTTTCTGTATATGCTTCTTGGAAGTTTTTAACTGGATGTATTCCATTCTCATTAATAATATTAACCAATACTGCACTTCCGTATGTTGGAAGACCAGTACCTGCTACCGGGTCTTTTCTTAAGATTGCTATTTTTTCAGAAGCAACTTTCTTAACCACTTCCTCATCAAATAATTTAACTTTTCCACTTCCTTTTACAACTATAGCCTTTAGGTTCTTAGAGCCCATAACTGCTCCAACTCCACCACGACCAGCGGCTCTATCAACGTCATTCATAACTGCTGCCATAGGTGATAATTTTTCTCCAGCAGGTCCTATACATAAAACCTTAGCCTTAGCATCAGTTTCGTTCTGAAGCATAGTTGTAGTTTCCAAAACAAGTTTTCCCCAAGCCTTTGAAGCATCCTTAAACTCAACTTTATCATCCACTATATTTACATATACTGGAGTGTCTGACTTTCCTTCTACTATAAGCATGTCATAACCAGCTGCCTTAAGTTCTGCTCCCCATTTTCCTCCTGAGTTAGCTATGGCTATAGTTCCTGTTAAAGGTGATTTAGTTACTACCATAAATCTTCCACTTGTTGGTACTGGTGTTCCTGTAAGTGGACCTGTAGCAATAATAAATTTGTTATCTGGTGAAAGTGGATCTATTTTAGGATCTACTTCATCAAATAATGTTTTTACGCCTAAACCTCTAGCGCCTAAATATTTTTTAGCCTTATCAATGTCTAAAACCTCAACTTTAAAAGTTTTGTCATTTAAATTAATTCTTAAAACTTTTCCATTATAACCGAACATGTTATACATCCCCCTTATATATAGATATTTCATATTTATATATAAGCAATTACTGTGCCAATATTAAATTACATCAAGTTTTTCCTTGTATTAAGCCTATATTTAAGCCTAGACTTAAATATAGGCTTAATAATAATCTAAATAAAAAAACAAAGCCCCTATAAAATTTAGAGACTTTGTTCCAAAAGAGAGCACATAAAACGATTATCATTGTTCCATTTTGGAATTTCGTCCTAAAACAGAACAATCTATAGAGTAACCATTCATTTTCCTATATAGTGTATTTCTTCCAATACCTAATGATTTAGCAGTAGCAGCTACATTTCCATTATATCTTTTTAATACTTTTATAATATGCTGTCTTTCTATATATTCTAACTTTAAACACTCATCCGGTAAGTTACTCTCAAATATTTCTGATGAAGTATCCTTTGCTAAAAGTTCTATCGGAACAGACTCTGTATTAATGATTAATTCAACTATATTTTCCAACTCTCTTATATTTCCCGGCCAATTATAATTAATAAAATACTCTAATTGACTATCATTTATCTTAACTATATTCTTCTCTAAGTGTTTTGATGCCTTTTTCATAAAATAATTAATTAATAGTGGTATATCATCTTTTCTTTCTCTCAAAGGCGGAAGATGTACCGGAAGAACATTTAGTCTATAATATAAATCTTTTCTAAAACTTCCTTTTTCCGCTTCACTTCTTAAATTCTTATTTGTAGCTGCAATAATTCTAACATTCACAGGAATCTGTTTTGAACTTCCAATCTTATTTATTATTCCTTCTTCAATTACTCTCAAAAGCTTAATTTGCATATCGAGAGGCATCTCACCAATTTCATCTAAAAAAATAGTTCCTCCGTCAGCAATTTCAAACTTACCTGCATATCCTCCTCTTTTAGCCCCAGTAAAAGCTCCTTCTTCATAACCAAAAAGTTCAGATTCTATTAAATTTCTAGGAATCGCTCCGCAATTTACTGCCACAAAGGTTTCATCATGTCTATCACTATGATTATGGATAGATTGAGCAAAAACTTCCTTACCAGTTCCACTTTCTCCAGTTATTAAAATAGTAGATTTACTATCTGAAATCTTCTTAGCATATTCAATTATTTGAATAAATTTCTCATTCTGACCAATAATCTTATTGAAAGTATATATGGCCTTACAGGAAAGTATTCTATCTGCAAGTCTTCTGGATTTTTTATATGCTGCTTTCTTATTATTTTCTATCATTCTCTCAATAGCTTTTGCAGCTGCAACCACCATACCCAGTGTATGAGAATGAACAAATTCACTGTAGCCAGTTAAGTTTAATACTCCCATGATATTTCCAACGTCGTCTTTTATAGGAGCGGCGGAGCAAGTCCACTTGTGGTAAGCCTTGATATAATGCTCATTTGATGATACCTGTACTGGCACTTTTTCAGTTAAAACCAGACTCATAGCGTTGGTACCAATATTCTCCTCATCCATATATGCACCGGGTATCATCTTAAATTTAAAGGCATCAGATAATATCCCTTCATCACCAATAACGTTTAATATACATCCTTCTCCGTCAGTTAATATAGCAAAAAAGTTTGATCCCTTAACAAAGTTATATAACTCATCTATAAACGGAGTAGCATTTAGTATTAATTCCTTATTATGATTCAACTTATCCTCAAAATCTTTTCCATGCAGTATTTTTCTGCTAAATATAAGATTAGTGTCTATTCCCGTATTAATACACCTTTTATGAGATTCATAAACATATGATTTTTGGCCTTCTTTTCTTACTTCCAATATAATCCTCCTTTTAAAATAAAGTTATCCTCCTATTTGATACATCATTTTATTGCTACTGCTTTTTTTATCACATTCTAAGTTATGTTGTGAAGGCTTATTATATATAGCCTCTTTCAGTGATGATGTAAGCAAAACTTCATTATTCAAATACCCTTTTATATTCAACTCATTAGCTGAATGAAGACAAGGCTTGATAGTTCCCATAGATGTAAGTCGTATTCTATTACAACTTGCGCAGAACTTACAACTTAAAGGACTTATAAATCCAACCTTTCCCTTCGAATTTTTTATTTTATATAAGGAGGCTGTACTATTTTTATTTGTTTCTAGAGGCTTTAGCTCTGGAAACCTAGCTACAACTTCATCTGATGACATAAATCCTTTTTTATAAAGCTTTTCGCCTTGTCCAATTGGCATAAGCTCTATAAATCTAATTTCTACAGGAAGTTCTCTTGTAAGGTTAATAAAGTCAGAAATTTCATCGTCGTTAATTCCTTTTATAAGCACTGTATTTATTTTTACAGGTGTAAGTCCAATGCTTATACATTTTTGTATAGCTCTTAAAACTTTATTTATATCTCCACCTCTAGTGATCTGCTTAAACTTATCTTCCTTTAAGGTATCAAGACTTATATTCACCCTATTTAAACCTGACTCTTTTAATTTATCCGCTAAACCCTCAAGCAAAATTCCATTAGTAGTTATAGCTATGTCTTTAATTCCAGGTACTTTTGAAGTTTTTTCTATAAGTTCTTCTATTCCCTTTAATATTAAGGGTTCTCCCCCTGTATATCTTATCTTTTTTACGCCAAGAAGGGCAGCGGCATTTACAACCTCTAAAATTTCCTCAAATCTCAATACTTCCTCATGTGATTTTTTATATACTCCTTCTTCTGGCATACAGTATATACACCTTAAATTACATCTATCTGTAAGAGAAACCCTAAGATAATCTATGCTTCTCCCATATCTATCATCCATTTTCAAGCCCCCTTCTATTATCTAATTATATTATAGTACCAACATCCGAATATTCATATCCCCCTAATTTTTCTAGTTCCTTTAAAAACTCTCTGCTTTTTATAACTTCTAATAATCCTTTAATTATATCTAGTTCTAGATATTCATATGGAATAGCTAAATCATACTCCTCATTACAAATAGGTATGAAATCTAAATTCATCATCTTAGCTGCTGAGTATACTCCAAGTCCGCAGTCTGCATCGCCACTTCCAATAGCCGCAGCTACTGCTAAGTGAGTATATTCTTCTCTCTCATATCCTATAATCTCCTTAGGATTTATATTTAACTTTTTTAAGTTGTAATCAAATAATAATCTTGTGCCAGCTCCTCTTTGTCTATTTACAAATCTATGACTTTTTTCTGCTATATCCTTAATTGAATTTATATTTAAAGGATTTCCCTTTTGAACCATCAACCCTTGAATTCTCTTTACACATTTTATTGATTTAATATTTTTATCCGATAAATATTTTCTTATATAGGATATATTATACTCTCCATTTTCCATATCTAGCAAATGAATAGGTGCTATGTGTGTTTCTCCATTTCTTAATGCCATTATTCCACCCATACTTCCAACATGTGCTGATGATAAATAGTTATCTTTTTTCTTAACATGTATTAGATCAGCCAATATATCTATTATTGGATCATGACTTCCTATACATACAATAGTGTTTCTAATATCTTGTTCCTCTTTTAAGAGCTTAACCTCTACTTGTTTACCAGCTTCAATACCTTCTACACTTTGTGGAACTTCAAGGATTCCATCAGCTCTAACCAATGACATGGTAGCACCTGCTCCTCTAGTTAATGGAGTTGCTATAAGCTTATTTCCTACATATCCTAACTTTATTCTTACAAACTCATGATATTTTAAGGAAGACATAACTCTTCTTGATATTATTGCATTTACCTTTTTTAACTCTTTCCCTTCAAAACCAATATACTGCTCAATAAGTTTTTTTACTACAGACTCCATAACAAAATAAGCTGACACAGGATATCCAGGTATTCCAAGTACAGGCTTACCTTTAACTTTTCCCATTATTACAGGCTTTCCTGGTTTAATTGCCACACCATGTATAAAAACTTCACCTAATTCTCTAATTACATCTGCTGTATAGTCCTCCCTTCCAGCTGAAGAACCAGCATTTATAAGTACTATATCGCATTCCTCTACTGCTTTTATTAAAGTATTCTTTATAAGCTCATAATCATCTTTTAATATTTCATATCTTTTGGGAACTCCTCCGAACTCTAAAACTTGTGCAGAAAATACCCTTGAATTGAAATCTATAATATCTCCCACTTTCAGGTCACTACCTGGTTCTACTAGTTCCGTGCCGGTAGGAATAATACCTACAACTGGACTTTTGTACACCTTAACCTTATTTACTCCGCCTGCAAGCATTGCACCTATATCTACGGGACGAATTTTGTGATTGGAAGGAACTATAAGTTGATTTTCAACTATATCTTCTCCTAAAGGCCTTATATTTTGCCATGCTACTGCACTTTTATATATTTTTACGCTATCCTCCTTATTTCCAATTAAGTCTTCTACCATAATCACGCAATCATACTCTCTAGGTATTGGGTCTCCCGTATCAACAACAATATAGTCTTCTCCCTCTTTGAGTTCAATTTGACTTTTTTCAGAGGCTCCATATGTGCTTTCTGACTTTAAGGCAATACCATCCATAGCTGAGCAATTATAAAAAGGTGATGATATTACAGAGTATATTGGTTCCCATGTAATTCTTTCACAAGCTTTTTCCGTATCTATTTCTTCGTAAGAACCTTTTTCTTCGATTTTTTCAAATAATATTTTTATTGCTTCATTAAGCTCATAATTTGATAAATATAAATTTTGACCCATGGTAATCCCCCCATTCTTATTGAGACATTTTAAGAAAATATCTAATCAGTATGCCAGTCTATTTTCTTTCAGATATCTTAGCTAAATTTATAAACTAAAACCTTCTCTCCTTCTCTTAATCCCTCTATATTTTTATCTATTTTTATATACCCATAGGCTTTTGAAAATCCTGTAATAAGACCTGACTTTGAAAATATAGGCTCTGCTATAAATTCATTATCCATATTCTTCAATACTACCGGCAGATATTCTTCTCTTCCTTTGGCCTTATGATAGTTTATTGAAAATCTGCACTGAACTGGATACTCTTCATCTCTATTGTTTTGCAATTTGTTAATAAAGTTTTTTACAATAATCTGATATATAATAGCACAAGAAAGCGGATGTCCTGGAAGACCAAAAACAGCCTTTCCACATACCTTTGAAATTATTGTTGGTTTACCTGGCTTAATGGCAATTCCATGTACTAGCACTTCTGATTCTTGAAATGAATCTATTACCTTTATAGTTTGATCTTTTACTCCTACAGAACTTCCCCCTGAGATCAAAACTAAATCACATTGCTTTAAAGCATTATCTACCGTACTTTTTAGCAATTCATATTCGTCTTTAACTACTCCATAATTTATCGGCTCTGCTTCATCTTTCAATATAGATGAGTAAAGCAAATAGGTATTTATATCTCTTACTTGTCCTAGCCTTGGCCTTTCACCTATACCAACAATTTCATCTCCAGTCGAAATTATGCCTACCTTTGGTTTTTTAAATACAGGAATTTCTGTAAATCCTAAGCTAGATAGAACACCTATTTCATATGGTCTTAATTTTGTTCCTTTTTTTATGACAACTTCATCAATAGATATATCATCACCAATTTGTACTACATTATCACCATTAGCGCAAGTTGAATTTATGAGTATTGTTTCCTCATCTAACTTTTCTGTGTATTCTATCATGACTACCGCATCTGCCTCATCAGGAATCATACCTCCCGTTGGAACATAAACACACTCTCCTGGTAAATCTATGCTGTGTCCGGCTAATTCACCCATTAAAACTTCTCCTTTTAAATTAAGTATAGCCGGTATGGATTCACTAGCTCCAGCTACATCTCTGCAATTTACCGCATAGCCATCCACTGTTGATCTTCTAAATTCAGGAACATTTACTTTTGATATAATATTTTCATAAAGTATTCTTCCGACAGCCTTTTCTAAATTAATTTCTTCTTTTTCTAATTTATAATAAAATTTCTCATCTAAAATATCCTGCGCATCATTAACCGAAACCACATTAAATAAATCCACCTTTATATCACTCCTAACTTTTATATTATTTATCTATATTTTAAATTGAACCTGGACATACCTTTAATAATGCCACAGGTTCAACTATAACTACTTTTTAGCGTTTGGAATAAATAATGATTGATTAAATTTATCTTTTCCAAACTCACTAATAAGCTTTTGAGTTTTATCTGATAGTATCCATGTTATAAATTCATCTGCTTCTTTTTCCTTTATTCTATGTTTCTCAGGGTTTAATTTTATTACACCATACTGATTGTATAACTTATCATTTTTCTCTGTCATAATTATTAAATCCAGCTTGTCCTTCATTGATAAATATGTAGCTCTGTCTGTTAGAGTGTATGCATTCTTTTCTTTTGCCATTTGAAGTACTGCTCCCATTCCTTTTCCTGCTGAAATATAAAAACTTCCACTTGGAGTTATACCGGCAGCTTTCCAAAGTTCTTTTTCTTTTGAGTGTGTTCCAGATTCATCTCCTCTTGATATAAAAGGTGATTTGCTTTCACTTATAAGTTTTAATGCCTTTATAGGATCACTTGCTGCTTGTTCCTTGATCTTAGCTGGATCATTTTTAGGTCCTACTATTATAAAATCGTTATACATGACATCATATCTTTTTACCCCGAATCCATCTTTTACAAACTTTTCTTCTTGTGCTTTTGCATGAACAAGTAAGCAATCAGCATCTCCTCTTTCCCCCATCTTCATTGCTTCTCCTGTTCCCTTTGCTACAACTTTAACTTTTATACCACTTTCTTTCTCAAAAACAGGAAGTATATTATCTAATAATCCTGAATCTTGAGTACTTGTTGTAGTTGCTAGAATCATTGTCCTTTCTGGTTTTTGCTCTGCCTGCGTTGGTTGAGCTTGTTTACTTCCACATCCTGCTAAGGATAGTACAACAGCTAACCCCGCGAATAGTAAGGAAAATCTTTTCATATCTTATTGTCCCCCTTCAAAATAATTAATAGCTATCTTAATTATTATAATACTCCAAAAAATTGGAATATTCAATATAACTTGTTCCATTTTGTTGCGATAAATATGAATATAAATGTAAACTGTTCCATATTGACACACTCATATATATCATAAAATATACTTTCTTAAGAAATCTTATAAAAATTGAATTTCTCTATTAATACACTTGTCAAAAAGTAACATATAACTTTTTCAAGCATAAACTATAAATTATAACAAATATAGTGCACTAGAAATAAAAAATTGGAGGAACGAAAATGTGCGGAATTGCTGGCTGGATTAATTTTAACAGAGATATTTCCAAAGAGAAAATAATAGTTCAAAACATGACAAAAACCTTAAGCAAAAGAGGACCAGATGATGAAGGTTACTTTTTTTCAAGACATGCAGCTTTAGGACATAGAAGACTTGTGGTTGTAGATCCAAAAGGTGGCGCTCAACCAATGATTAAAACAATTGGCGGAAACAAATACGTTATTGTATATAATGGTGAACTTTATAACACAGAAGACTTGAGAAGAATTCTTATAAGTGAAGGTTATTCTTTTGAATCTTATTCTGATACGGAAGTACTTTTGGTATCTTACATTCACTGGGGATTAAATTGTGTAAAATATATCAATGGTATATATGCTTTCGCAGTATGGAATGATTCTGATAACAAAGTATTTATAGCAAGAGATCCTTTAGGAGTTAAACCCCTCTTCTATACTATCAAGGGTAATTCTCTTATATTTGGTTCTGAAATCAAAACCTTGCTTGCCCATCCTCATGTTGAACCTATAGTAACTAAAGAGGGGCTAACTGAAATTTTTGCTATGGGACCTGCCCGAGGCTTAGGAAGTGGAATATTTAAAGATATCCATGAAGTACCTCCCGCTTACTATATGATTTATGATAAAGATGGCTTAAAGCTTAAAGAATACTGGAAACTAAAATGTAATATTCACACTGAAGATGAAAATACTACTGCTGACCATGTAAAAAGTCTTTTAATTGATGCAGTGAAAAGACAACTTGTTGCTGATGTTCCTGTTTGTACTTTCTTATCTGGAGGATTAGATTCCAGTATTATTTCAGCAGTGGCAGCTTTTGAATTTAAAAAGAGAGGTCTAACTTTAGATACCTATTCTATAGATTATGAAAACAACGACGCATTCTTTGAGTCTAATGAATTTGAACCTACCTCTGATAAAGAATGGGCTTTAAAAATGTCAAAATATATTGGCAGTAATCACCACAATATAGTTAACAGCAGCAAAGACTTAGCTCAGGCTCTTGTAGACTCAGTAAGAGCCAGTGACTTACCAGGTATGTCTGATATAGATTCATCACTATATCTTTTCTGTAAGGAAATAAGAAAACACGCTACTGTTGCACTATCTGGTGAGTGTGCAGATGAAATATTTGGAGGATATCCTTGGTTTAGAAGACCTGAAGATATTTATGCAAATACATTCCCTTGGTCTAAATCAGTAAGTGCTAGAAAACAGCTCTTATCTGATCAACTTAAATCTCTGGATTTAGAAGGTTATCTAAACGAAGAATATCAAAAATCAATAAAACAGGTTCCTCACTTAGATGGCGAATCTAAGCTCGAGCATAGAATGAGAGAGTTATTCTATCTCAATATGAAGTGGTTTATGATTACACTATTAAATAGAAAAGATAGAATGAGTATGTCAAACAGCTTAGAAGTAAGAGTACCTTTT
Source organism: Clostridium nitrophenolicum (assembly GCF_055391695.1). Classification (NCBI taxonomy): domain Bacteria; kingdom Bacillati; phylum Bacillota; class Clostridia; order Eubacteriales; family Clostridiaceae; genus Clostridium; species Clostridium nitrophenolicum. The sequence continues at coordinate 586,980 of NZ_AP042469.1, read as the reverse complement.
GCAGACTACAGGTTAGTTGAATATGCATTTAATATTCCTTCCGAAATTAAATTCTGTAATAATAGGGAAAAAGGCATACTCAGAAAAGCCTTAAGAGGAATTCTTCCTAATGATGTTATAGATAGAAAGAAGAGCCCATACCCTAAAACTCATAATCCTGAATATACAAAGATAGTTCAGAATTGGATGACAGATATAATGAATGATAAATCATCACCTATACTTGATTTGATAGATAAGAATTCAGTAAAAATTTTAATTGAGACCGGTGGTTCATCCTTTAAAGAACCTTGGTTTGGTCAGCTTATGAGGGGACCTCAGTTACTGGCTTATTTGATACAGGTTAACACCTGGCTTAAGGAGTATAATGTTAAAATAGTATTATAATAAATATAAAGCATGCGGTTTTATAACGTTTTGTTTAAAACCACATGCTTTTCTTAATTGTATGGCATACCAACTACCTCCTATGTATGTGTTTATGTAACATTTTAGGTGAAGGTATGCCATATTCACTTTCGAGTAGCATTATCAATTTAGATTTTTATTTTAGATAACTAAAATTATTAGTTAACTCCCACACTATCCCATGCACTAATTACAGCATTATATTCTGCGCTATTTGCTCCATAAAGATCTTCTGCTGACTGTGCAAGTGCTAACCTAGCATCACGGAATGTAGAACTTGATGTTAAATAGTTGCACAACGCTCTGTAATAAATCTGTTCTGCTTTTTGAATTCCAACACTTGGATTTGTAGCAATCAGATAACATGCCTTATTAGGTATTCCACTATTAGTATGAACGCCTCCATTATCATCAGAGGTATATACATAATTTTTCATATTATCTGGCTGGCCATAAAGAGTAGGATTTGCCATACTTCTAAGTGCATCTCCTGGTGTATTAGGAGTCCAAACATCTTCTCCTAAAAGCCAATCTGCTTTTGATGGTTGAGCATAGAACTCAATAAATGCTCCAAAGGAATCCGAAAGAGATTCATTTAATGCACCAGATTGATCCCTGTAGGTAAGATTAGCTTCATATTGATCAACACCATGAGTCATTTCATGGCCAACTACATCAAGACTTCCTGATAATGCTGTAGCTTTAACTCCATCACCATCACCATACATCATTTGAGTACCAGTCCATTGTGCATTAACCCAATTTCTTAAATAGTGTACACTTGATTTCATAGCCATATTATTTCCATCTATTCCGTTTCTGTTGAATTTCTTTTTAAAGTAATCATATACAACTCCTGAGTAATAATGTGCATCTACTGCAGCCTTATCACTAATTACATTTGTAGTTGAATAAATTAAAGTTCCAGGCTCTGCAGAGGTATTTTTAGAATTATAAGTAGTAATTTGAGCACCACGTGTTGTATCTTTCATTTGATATTGAGTTTTTGATCCAACTGTGACTTTATCCAAATTCAATGTTCTTGTATCACCCAACACTCCAGTTCCGGTACCAGTAGTTGCTACTTTAGTAATAGAATTATATTTATCAACAACTTGTCCATTGTAAGCATTTATAAAGAAATGCCAATCTCCTGGTTCAGGACTTATAAAATTAATTCTTACTTCATAAACTGGAATGTATTCGCTGTTTACTTTATATATATAAGACTTTGCCTTAGGAGTTATTTCAAGAGTATCAAATTTGACTTGAGATTTTGCTGTTTCTATTGCTTTATTTTCACTAATAAATTTTTCTTTATTTATTTTAATCTTTTTTGCTGATGAGTCGAATTTTCCATTTACTGCGTATATTTCACCATTTTTATTAAAGTGAACAATATATTGATTTCCGTAGACAGGAATGCCTTGTACAATTTGTTGGAGCTTTATATGTTTAAAATTTAGGCTATCGTTTTTCTCATCAATTTTTGTAAGATCATTTTCTACATTCTCTACTTCAAATTTACCTTTGTTATCATTAAAGAACTTTTGAACACCGCTCATATCTTTTGTTAATTTTTCTGATAATTTGCCTTTAGTAAAATTATGCCCATCGTTTGGTGCAGCTTTTACAGCTGGACCTGTAATCATAAGTGTGCTTATCATAATAGTAGCAACAAGGTATTTAATTTTTTTCATAAGAATATTCCCCCTATATTCATTTATTTACTAACTAAAAACTATAAGATTTATAGCCAATAATTAGTTTAATCTAATTATATCTACATATGGAAAATAATTAAATACAAATACCATGAGATCACCTTATATCGTCATAAAATTACTTAATTTACATAAAAGTACATTTAAGACATAATAATATAAATTTACGACATTTATATTTACTTTTATTTTGATAGCTGTTATAATGTCTAATTTGTTACATTGAAAAGATAGCTTTTTACGCTGCAGAATATAATAGGTATATTTTACGATATAAATACATGTATTTCACGATATTTTATGGAACAACCTGTAAATTAAATGTTATAATCTAACTATTATATCAATTTAAATTTAGAAGGGATTGTAGAGAATATGGAAAAAAAAACTACAAAAAGACTTATAGCATTGTTTGCAAGTACAATTGCAATGCTTGTTGCAACAACCTCCTCCTCAATGTGCTGGGTACACACATTTGGAGAGCCTAAGATGCCAAAGTCTTTATACAAAATGGACTAACTGCATAACAAAAGGCATGAAACTTTTTAAGTTATCATGCCTTTAAATCATATATTATTAATTCTTGTTTGAATATACAATCTTTAATTTTAGTATTTAGAATTACATTATCATATTTTTCATTGACAATGAGTCTAACTGTTTTCAGTCCAATTCCTCTGTTATCACCTTTCGTAGAAAAATTTTCTTCGTATATTTTATAAATTGGTGGAGTGTCTTCTAAGCATGAATTACTTATAATAAATACTGTAGAATCATCATTTTTTACTATAGCAATTTTAACATACTTTTTGTCACATAGAATTGCTGCCTCTATAGCGTTATCAATAAATATTCCAGTAATCCTACATATATCTATGGTGTTCATAGATAACTCATGTATATCATCAATAATTTCTATTTGCATTTCTATACCGCATGAGTATGCATTAATAATTTTTGAAGATATCAATGCCTTTAGGGCATCAATCTTAATGTGTTTTAGTAATGATAAATATCTATCTTTATCTATTATTTCATTACTCTCTTTCAATAAATCGTTATGATAATATTCCTTTAATCCATCAATATCTCCTGTTTCTATGTATCCACCTAATGTTTGAAGTATATTTATATAATCATGCTTAAATCTTCTCAAATCACTATCCATATCTTCAATTTTATCTGTATACTCTTTAAGTTGCTGGTATTCCTTTTCTTTATATTCTTGTCGAAGCTTATTTTTAATATTTTTACTACTTGAATGTATCAATAAAACTGACATACCAATAAACTCTATTATGAGTATCATGTTTAAAAAAGTGTTAACTCTACCTATAGACTTAACTAGACTTTTATACATTATTAAGTGAACATTTACGATAACTAACCCTGACACTATATACAAGATTGCTATTAAGTTTTCCTTTAAATATTCCTTGATATTACTACCTTCAGTATATATTCTATTGTAAATTATTCTCATTATTTTGCTGAGAAAATGAGATATTAAAAGGATAAGCAATCCTGTAGCAAAATATATTTTTAAATTACTAATTACTTGTGAATAAGTAAAATTTAAAATGTTAATATCAATAAATCCTACTATAGCATCACTTGCAGCAAAGATAATGTTTACACATAGAGCTATAACTATAGATCTCCATATACGCCTAGAAGCTATATATAAGTACAAAAATATATTAAAGATTACTACTACAGCTAAGATAGTATCTTTCCTATAAATGTGTATAAGTATAGTGATAAAATAGTTTGCTACAATAAATATTCCTATACTTCTTCTTTCTAGCTTATCTGGTGAAATATTGATCATAATACTTGTAATGCTAAGCACTAAGATTAATGGATACAATATTTCGAAAATTAAATCGAACATTTATTCAACAATCCTTTCAGATATCGTGCAGCTACATAGCAAGATTCACCATTTATCATATATATAATAAAATTATCTTTATCAATCACTTTGATTTTCTTAGTATTTACCAAATAAGATCTATGGGGCTTGTAATAATTAGAAGATACCATTTTTTCAATCTCTTTTAATGTTCCGTAAAACTCCAACTGTTCCTCACAAGTATGTATTCTTATCTTGTGATCCTTACTGGTTGTCTCAAAAAATAAAATATCATCAAGATTAAAATAAACGATTTTATTTCCAGCATTTATTTGTATTGAATTTGTTTTAATAGTATTGGAATTTTTATAATCATTATAGGCTTCGTTAATGCATTCACTGATTTTATCTTTCATACTATTTAAATTATTTTTAACTATATAATCCATGGCTTGTACCTTATATTGAAACGTAAGTAGCGTGAGTTCTGCATGAGATGTTACAAATACGACATAACCCATAGGATCACTTTTTCTAATTATTTTTGCAAGTTCTATTCCATTTATTTTAGATTTTAAATCAACATCTAAGAAGTATAGAAATGTGTTTGTTTTATATTTCTCTAAATATGTAATCACATTCTCTGGGGTATTAGTAGATAAGACAATACTCATATTTAAATTTAATTTTTTCAGTTCATCTTTAATAATAATTTCAATCTGCTCTCTTTGATAATTATTATCTTCACAAATTATAATATTAAGCATTTTTACATCTCCTCTCACTAATAATATCTTTTCTATTTCAATCTACTTCTGCTATAGGTATCATGTCAATTGCTACAAATTAATAAAATAATAATCCTGTACTGATAACACCATAAGTTTTACAAAAATAAGTTATCTAAATTTTAATCCTTTCATAATTTTTATATTTTTTTCCAAATATAATATAAATCATAGGAGTAATTAGTATAGACTCTTGTAAAGTAGAATAGGTAATTAAATTCGTATATACACTACCTGGCAATAATAGGGTTACACTACCAAATCCCAAAACGATTAAAATAGATTTAAACTTTAATTTACCTCTTAAATTCTTACTCATAAGTGGGCGTTCTTCTGTGTCTGCTGGCGCATATAATATAACCAGTATGAGACTTATTACAAATATACTTGCTACATATATTTTATTTAAAGAAAAGTTTAAGCTTAAATACACATTTCCAAAAAAAATTATATAATTAGTAATAGTACATTTTATACTAGAATTCGCATGAATTCCATTTGCAAAAGATCTAAGAGTAGCAAAACTTAAATATGCTACAATAGTGTAATTTAATATACCTAAAAAATATGCAGTAAGAAAAAGCAGAATTAACTTGAATATATTGATTAAAATTACATGTATACCATATTGAATTTTTTCTAATTCTGTTTCAGTTTTATTTGTGTTATCCTTAATAAAACTAGTACACTTTTCACTGAGTTTTTCTGCAATATCCATGATATCCCCTCCCCCTTTAATACTATAACATTTTTTCCTCAATTTGATAAATTTCTCCAAATATTATACCACTAAACATTTAATTATTCTAGTGTTTAAATACAATTAAAAATTATCATGTTATTATGTTTAAATATGTTATATTCTTAATAAATTAACATTTATACCAAAAGATAATTATTATACTACTCTACTTTCATTTAAGTAACATAATTTGTAATCTAATCATTTTTTGATATAATTACAAATATACAGCTTATCGTTAAAATCATGCTTTAGTAAATAAATCTTGTTTATAATAATTATATTTATCTTTTATTTTAATTTAAGTTGTTGTAATGTATACAAACAATAGGATTCTATATTTAGTATTGAAACAAAGAATTCATGTATATGGATTAACAGGATGGTGGTGTAAAATATCTGCTAATATAAGTTTATTTATAACCGATTTATCATTATATTTATTTATATTTATAATTCCAATTATCTTGTATCTTAAGTTAAGAGATAAAGTTAATCCTCTTGAATATCTAAAACTTAAAGGTAATTTACTAAAAAGTATATCAACTGGTTTTTTCATAAGTATTATATTTATAATATCGCTTATAATTAAGAATATTATAATACAAGGAAGATCTATAAATTTAAATATCGGTATACTATGGGTAAGTGGATTATTGGTAGGAATACTTGAAGAAATACCATTTAGAGGCTTTATTCTACAAAAGTTATTAAAATATTTTCACTTTTGGCTAGCAAATTTATTAACTACCATATTATTTGTAACAATTCATATACCAATATGGTTGCCATCTCAAACTGATCTAATGGGATCTATCATATCCATTTCATTGGTTAGTCTCGTTTTGGGATATTTATTTAAAGAATATAATTCGTTATGGGTACCTATAACAATTCATTCAATATTTAATCTTGCCACATGGATAGGATTAAGATAACTTGTAATATCTTTACTAAAAAAAATGAATGATAAGTCTTCCCCTATACTTGATTTGATAGATAAGACTTCAGTAAAAACTTTAATAGACCATAGCTTTACTCTTGTGATAGTAAAGCTATGGTCTATTTTTCTTCTATTAACAATAACTTTACATACTAGTCACAACTCTGTCACATAAACGCCATATTCATTTGTTATAAATTTCAAGTAAGATAAAAATAGTCTAGAGGTGATAATGTTGATTAAAATTGAAAATCTAACAAAATCTTATGAAAATCATGTAGCCATAAAAGATATTAACTTAGAAATAAAAAAAGGCGAAATTTTAGGTCTTTTGGGCCCAAATGGAGCTGGAAAATCTACTACAATGAACATAGTAACTGGCTACCTCTCCGCTACAGAAGGCTCAGTAATGATAGATGGATTTGATATATTTAAAAATCCAATTCAAGCTAAGAAAAAAATAGGATATTTACCGGAGATTCCTCCTTTGTACACAGATATGACAGTTGAAGAGTATCTACATTTTGTAAGTAAATTAAAAAAAGTTGAAAAAAGCAAAAGAAAAGAGCATATAGATACAATTGTAGATTCTATCAAACTAAATGATGTGAGAAAAAGACTTATAAAAAATCTCTCTAAAGGTTATAAACAAAGGGTTGGATTAGCACAAGCTATCATAGGAAACCCTGAGGTTCTTATATTAGATGAACCAACGGTAGGCTTAGATCCTAAACAAATTATTGAAATTAGAAACTTAATTACACAGCTTAGTAAAGAGCATACAATTATTTTAAGCTCACATATACTTTCAGAAATTAGCGCTGTATGTGATAGAGTTGTAATTATAAATAAAGGCTCAATTGTTGCAGAAGGTACACCAGAAGATTTATCTAAAAATTTAAGTTATGGAACTAAAATGTCTCTAAGAATAAAAGGATCAATGGATCAGGCAAAAGAAGTTATAAACAAAATACCTGATATAAATTCTATAGAAGATGATGGTGTTAAAGAACCTAACACTATAGATTTAGTAGTAGAATCTAAAAATGACCGAGATATACGTGAGGATTTATTTAATGCTTTCAGTAAAGCAAATATACCTCTACTTATGATAAAACCATTAAATTTAACTCTAGAAGAAATATTCTTAGAAGTAACAGAACAAACCAAGGAGGTGTCTTTAGATGCTGGAAATACTAAATAAAGAATTGAAATCATACTTTCACTCTTCTGCATCCTATATTTTTCTATTCGTTTTTCTATTAATATCAGGAATATTTTTTACTTTATCAAACTTAATACCTGGCAGTGGACTTTATCCTAATCTACTTTACGCTATGATTTTTGTTTTCTTATTTCTTGTACCTATTTTAACTATGAAGACAATTGCCAGTGAAACTCATGAAAAAACAGATCAGTTATTATTAACGACACCACTTAGAATATGGGAGATAGTTTTAGGTAAGTTTTTAGCTGCTGCTGCTGTTTTCTTACTTGCTGGGGTAATAACCTTTATTTACCCAATAATATTAAAAAGCTTTGGATCCATACCATTAGGTGAAACTATTGGTGCATACATAGGCTTTGTTTTAATAGGACTATGTTTTATTTCTATAGGTATTTTTGTTTCAGCCTTAACAGAAAATCAGGTTACTGCTGCAATTGGTACCTTCGGTGCCTTGTTTATCATATGGATACTTGATTGGATTGGCAGTGGATTACCTACAAGCATTATATCTGGAGTAATTTTTGCAGTAGTTTTAGTAGTTCTTATAAGCTTATTTTTGTATTATAATACTCAAAATGTATATGTTAGTATTTCCACAGGAATCCTAGGTTCTTTGATAGTTCTTATAATTTATCTAAAAAATAAAAATTTATATGATGGATTTATAGCAAAATTTGTTGGTTGGTTCTCACTAATGAAACGTTATGAACCATTTAATATGGGTATGCTTAGTGCTAGTTCAATAGTTTACTATATATCATTTTCTATATTTTTTATACTTTTAACTATAAACATTATTGATAGAAGAAGATGGAACTAGGGAGGTGAACTGATAAATGAAAAATATAAATATAAAAAACTTTTTTAATGAAAAAAAATTAAAAAAAGGCGGATTAACCACAATAACAATAGCATTATCTTTAGTTGTTTTGATAGCACTAAATTTAGGTATCGGAAAATTGAATTGGAGTAAGGATCTAACTAAAAGTAAAATATTCACCTTATCCGATCAAACCTATAAAGTTTTAGATAACTTGAAACAAGATATAACAATATATGGATTTTATCAATCTGGTCAAGAAAACTATACCGTAAAGACTATTTTGGATCAATATGCAGCACATTCAAAGCATATTAAGATTGTATATAAAGATCCTTCAAAATATCCTCAGCTAGCCCAAAAATTTAGCAAGGATAACAATAAAGTAGATATTGGTTCTGTAGTAGTCGAAAATGGTTCTAAATTCAAAGTTTTAGATCCAAATTCTTTTATAAATGCGGATTACAGTAATCCTTATGCGCCAACAACCCAATCTCTTGCGGTTGAGCAAAGTATAACCTCTGGTATATTATATGTAACCTCTAATAAAAGCACTACTATATATACTTTACAAGGACAAGGAGAAAGTGAAATCTCTCCACAAGTAGCAAATCAGTTGTCTTTAGAAAATTACACTGTAACACCTATTAACTTATCACTAAAAGATGCTAATTTGAAAGAAGATTCTGTTTTACTTGTGAGCTCTCCAAAAAGAGATCTATCTCAGCCAGAGGCAGATGCTATAAAAAGCTATCTTTCAAAGGGCGGTAAAGCACTATTTTTAATGGATTTAACAGAAAATGATTTACCAAACTTTCAATCAGTGTTAAACTACTATGGTTTATCTTTACAAAGAGCCATTACAGTTGAAGGTAACAGCGCTTATGTTTCTCAAAATCCTATATCTCTGTTACCTGATCAAAAGAATCATGATATTTTAAATTCATTAATTGATAATAATCTACGTGTGCTTATCCCTGGTGCTCAAAGCATAGGAATATCACAAAATAAAAGAAGTTCCTTAACAATTGAGCCATTGTTAACAACTTCTAATGATTCCTGGGGAAAAACTAATTTAAAAACTGACACACTAGAAAAACAAACTGGTGATTTAAATGGACCTTTTAATATAGCCGTAGCAGTAACAGATAAATCCAATGATCCTAAAGTTAGTGATACAAAAATAGTTGTGGTTTCTAATTCAACTTTCACTAGTTCTCAAGTAATATCTTTAAGTAATAATGCTAATTTAGACTTCTTTATGAATTCAGTTAGCTGGGCTCAAGGTAAAAAAGATAGTATATCAGTTAGGCCAAAAAATTTAGATAACTATACACTACAAGTAAGCGGGTTAAGCAGACTAACAGCTTCAGCTTTTGTAGTACTTGTTATTCCTGCAGTAGTTTTAATAACAGGAGTTGTCGTATGGATTAGAAGAAGAAAATTATAAAATCAAAAAGCTGCCACTAAGCTTTATTTTTCAAAGCTTGGTGGCAGCTTTTTAAATATACACCATAAAGTAAGGTTTACTGTACTACACTGAAGTGAATTATGGTGCTATCATAATCCCCTACTAAACGTAAATCTATCCCATACTTCATAAGATAATTCCCAGTCTTTCTTATCTGTTGACCATTGTAATTAAAAGAATAAACTTTATCTTCATTGAGTTCTCTAAGCTTTACCCTAATACCTCTATGTCCCAGCTTACTTTGGGGTAGAAAAACAAATAACACCGCTTCTTCCTGCTTAACATATTGAAAACAATGGTAATCATTTTGGAAGTTGTTTTGAATTCTATAAAAATCTCCTTCTTGAATTATAGGACGTATTTTTTTATATTCTTCTATTAGTTCTTTTGATAGTTTTATATCCTCTTCACTAAACTTTAGTATGTTACAACCTATTCCTAAGCTTCCCATCATAGCACTATGATATCTAAACTTCATAGGTATGTTTCTTATAGATAAGAAATTAGGACAATCTGTTACCCAAGCTCTCATAGCTTTTATTGGATAAATGTAGGAATAACTGTGTTGTATCTTTAATCGATCATAGGCATCTGTATTGTCACTTGTCCAGAAATCATCGAAGATACCTAATATACCATAATCTATTCTTCCTCCACCAGAGGCACAGGCTTCAAATAACACCTTAGGATGTTTCTTCTTCAACTCTTTAACAATATCATATATAACCTCTATATGCTTATACCAAATAGCCTTATCTGTTCCACTTTGCGCTATAGGTCTATTAGCATCCCATTTAATATAGTCAATGTCATAAGTAGATAATAAGCTATCCAGCATATTATATATAAATTCTTTAACCTCGGGTTTTGTAACATTTAACACATATTGTCCTCTTGAGGTGTCAGTTTCTCTGGTATCAAAGTGATATATCCAATCAGTGTGATCTTTATAAAGTTGTGATAAGGGATTAACCATTTCTGGCTCCACCCAAATTCCAAACATCATTCCCATGGCTTTCACTTCGTCTATTAGAGGCTTTAAGCCCTTAGGGAATTTATCCTTATTTACATACCAATCTCCTAGTCCGTTATCAATACTATTTCTTTCTCCAAACCATCCATCATCCACAACAAATAATTCTGCACCAATTTTCTTCGCTATTTTTGCTAACTTTATTTGTTCTTCACAATTAACTTTAAACTCCGTAGCTTCCCAAGAATTATAAAGTACAGGTCTTAAACCAGGTCTTAGCAGGTTTTTCTTGGCAAAGTTATGAAGATTGAGGCTCATTGCTTCAAAACCCTTGCTCGTATATCCACTTATAATTGATGGCGCTGTAAACTCTTCTTTAGGTTTAAGTTTTAGCATAAAATCATGTGAATTTATGCCCATTTGAACTAAAGTTTCTCCATATTGAGTTTGCTCTACTACTCCACTGAAATTTCCACTTAATCTTAAAGCCCCAAAAAATACTTCCCCGTTAGTTTCTGTAGCATCCTTATCTAGAATAAAATAAGGATTATGATTATGAGTAGAAATTCCTCTTCTATTTTCTACAAGTATCTTTCCATAACTAACTCTTTGAGCAAATCTTTGCTGTTCTGCTCCCCAATGACCATGAACATTTGAAAAATTTAGATTCTCATAGGGTATATGAAACTGAGCACTATGGATTTTTTCCACTTCTATTATATCCGCACTACTATTCTTTAGCGAAACCCATCTTTCAATTAAGTCCTCTTCTTCATAAAGCTTATAGTGAAGGTTTATCTGGAAATTATAATGGGTGTCTGCTAAATTAATAATTAGTTCTTCTTCCTTTATCTCATACCCTATATACTTATAAACCAACTCCCTTGTACCGTCACTAAAACTAACTTTTAAGCAATGTTCCTTATATCTTAAACCTCCATACACCGGAAACTCTTCTGGAGTTATTTCATATACAGGGTCGTTAGTTGATACTTCACATAACTCCGACAGGCTAAATTCATCCAAATCATTGATTTTTTCTCCCCAGTATATGTGCCTTATTAAACCTAAACTATCCACTCCAAAGACGTAGGAAGTATTATTAGTATGAAGCCCAAATATCTTATTTTTCTTACTTATACAAATAGCCATGAAAATTTTAGCCTCCATCTTTCTGTATTATATAGGGAAACTAACTAGAAAGTTAACTAACCGCCTAGTAACCCTATATTATTTATGAAGTTTTCTATTCTTCTGCCTTTGATTATTTACAGGCTCTCATAATAAATTCAAAGTGAATATCCTTAGATGAGTCTATAAGATATTCATTATGAACTGGTGCTCCCCAACTGTCATCTCCCCCAACTCCCATTTGTTTCGCTGCAATAGTTACTACGGTGTAGTTCACCTTTGGAAGCTCATAATGATGTAATGCATTTTGAAGTTCAAAGGCTGTGTATGGTGATACTCCCAATTCAAAAGGTTCCTTTTCATAAACAAATTCTATACCAAAGCCTTTTTTATCTTTTATTTGGGCCCATCTTACGCCAGTATGATTTCCACTTTCCTGTGGTACAGCATACTTAGAAACATTCTCAATCACAGATTTTTCAAAGATGCCTAAGGCAGCTCCATGAAGCCTATCTATATAGTTTTCCTCTGGCCCTCTTCCATACCACTTAAAGATATTATAGTCTGCAGATAATCTAAAACTCATTCCAAACATGGGAAGTTCCGGCAAACCTTCCACACCTTTATAGTGGCAGCTTACTTTAATTTCACCATTAGCATAGGTAGCGTAGGAAACTTTCACCTCTATTTCTGGAGTTGTTGGTAATACATAAGTATACTCTACAACAATTTTGTAGTCATCTTCCATTAACTTAAAATCACAATATCGCTGAAACATACTTGCTTGCAGCCATTGTCCACACCTGAACCCATGGTTATTCCCCTTATCATTATCTGTCATGGCTCTCCAATAAATAGGCATTGGTGTACGAGTAATCATTTCTTTTCCTGCATATCTAAGAGATACGATGCCACCCTCTTGCTTTGAGAATAACAGGCTGAAGTCTTTATTTTTAACTCCAATATTTATATCTCCATGTATAACAGTAAGTTTATCTAGCTTTTCCGGAGTCTTTATTCCTTCTACGGAATAAACATATTGATCAAAGGCTACTACATGTCCCGCTTTTGCCCAAAGAGTATCTTCTTTAAGCTTAAAACGAGTATTTATTGCATATTCTCCTGGAGTGTTAGCTTCAGGTAATCCTAACTCAATATACTTTTCATCACCAGCTTTTACTAACACCTGGATAGAATTCTTATAAATTTCTTCTCCATTAAAGTCTAGAGAATACTCTAAAACATAGACTGAAGTGTCTATAAACAAGTTTTTATTTAAAACTTTAACACCCTTTTTATCTGTGAAAAGTTTTAAATTTTGATAAAGCTTCTTTACTTCCTGTGCCTTTGGAGATGGTGTTCTATCTGCATATACTATACCATTACCACAGAAATTATAATCTGTTGGTCTGTCATCAAAATCTCCTCCATAAGCCAAAAACTCTTGACCAAACCTATCCTCTTTAACTATAAATTGATCTATATAATCCCAAATGAATCCTCCTTGATAAAGTTCATATTTGTCCTCTAGCTCCACATACTTGTGCATTGCCCCACAGGAATTTCCCATAGCGTGCATGTATTCACAACTTATATAAGGTTTTTCTGGTGAATTGTTTAAGTACTCTTCAATATCAAAAACCTTAGCATACATTCTGCTTTCCATATCGCTAGTCTCATTAAAACGCCTATCCTGAAATACACCTTCATAATGTATCAATCTTGAAGGATCTTTTTTCCTGAAATACTGAGACATTTTATATATATTTTCTCCACCAAAAGATTCATTTCCACAGGACCATATTAAAATAGAGGGATGATTTTTGTCCCTTTCTATCATAGAAACTGCCCTATCTAGCACAATATCTAGCCATTCTTTCTTACTGTCCGGAATAACCCAATCCGGCTGCACCTTGCCCATCTTTTGCCACGAACCATGGGTTTCTAAATTAACTTCATCTATCAAGTATATACCATATTCATCGCAAAGCTCATACCAATAACTTTGATTAGGATAATGAGAAGTTCTAACAGCATTTATGTTGTTTTGTTTTAAAAATTTTATATCCCAAATCATATCTTCTTTAGTTATAGCTCTACCTCTACGGCAGTTAAACTCGTGACGATTTATTCCTTTAAAAACTATACGTTTTCCATTTATACACATAGTCTTATCAATCATTTCAAACTTTCTAAAACCTATCTTTTGAGGAACAATTTCTACTATCTCACCTTTTTTATCTCTAATAACAATATGCAGAGTATAAAGATAAGGACTTTCTGCACTCCAAAGTTCTACGTCATTTACAGATAATTCTAAAGACATAGTATCTAATACAGATTTTTCTTTACATTCTCCCACCAAGTTACCTTCTTTATCCTTTAATTTTAAATCTATAACAGTGTTAAAATCTCCTTTTACTTTTAAGTCTAATTTCAACACTGCATTTTTGTAGTTTTTATCTAAATCTGTTTTTACAAAAATGTCCTGTATATGGGTTTTAGGTATGGAATATAGATACACATCCCTAAATATACCTGAAAACCTCCAAAAATCTTGATCCTCTAGCCAACTGCCTGTAGATCTTTTATATACCTCTACGGCAAGTTTGTTTTCTCCTTCTTTAATATATGATGTTAAATCAAACTCTGCGGTCGTAAAACTATCTTCACTATAGCCTATAAAATTTCCATTTAACCAAAGATAAAAAGCACTTTCTACCCCTTGAAAAGAAATATATATAGGCTTTTCTTTCATATTTTCCTCGAAAGTAAAATATTTCACATAGCTTCCTACAGGATTATACTCTTCTGATATCTCTGGAGGTCTTAGACAGCTGTGTCCATCCCAAGGATACATAGTATTTATATATTGTGGTTTATCATAACCCTGAAGTTGTATATGTCCAGGAACAGTTATGTCCTTCCATGAGTAACAATCAAATTCTTGTTTGTAAAATTCTTTAATTCTAGAGCTTGGATTTAATGCAAAGCTAAACTTCCAATTACCATTTAAACTTTGTCTTAATTTCATTTCTCCAGCTGCTAATTCATCTTCTGTTAAATAGTATTTATGATCTGAATGAGCTTTAATTCTGCCAACAGCAAAAACTGATGGATCAGAAAGCCAATCTATACTTGAAATCTTAAAAGTCATAAATTTATCTCCTTTTAAATATATAGTTATTTAAGAAAAACATTTATCTTTGTAAATATATACGAAGATAAATGTTTTGATTTGTTTTTAATAAAAATTATTATGCCTTAAAACTATCCTTTAACAGATCCAAGCATTCCTGCCACAAAGTGTTTTTGCATAAAGAAGAATACTAGTGCTGTAGGAATAGTTGCTATTACAATTCCAGCCATAATCATTCCGTAATCTGGAGTGTAAGAGGAACCCATAGTAGAAATAATTAAAGGTACTGTTCTTTTTTCTGGTGTTTGCAAAGCAATAAGTGGCCACATATAGTTGTTCCAACTACTCATAAAAGTAATAATAGCTGCCGCTGCATAAGTAGATTTCATTGTAGGAAAATAAATTTTTGTAAATATTTGAAACTCGCTTAATCCATCTATACGCCCCGCTTCTAAAATATCTTTAGGAAAAGCTTTTGTATTCTGTCTAAAAAAGAATATTAAAAAAGCTGTAGATATACTAGGAATTACTACTGCTGCTGCAGTATTTAATCCAAAAATCTTGAAACTACTAAACATCTTGAACAAAGGTACCATTAAGGCCGCAAAAGGAACCATCATAGATAGTAATAGTATATTAAAAATTCTATCTCTTACCTTATTTTTATAAATCTCAAAGCCGTATCCTGCTAAAGAAGATATAATTAGAGCTAGTATTGTAGTTATAACTGCAATCTTAGCGGAATTCCATAATGATATCGAAAAGTTTAAATCTGAAGCAAAAAGATTTTTAAAGTTTTCTACAATATGACTACCTGGTATTAAGGAACCTTTAGTAATATCTAATGACTTGTTTGTCATACTTATAACCATCCATAAAAAAGGGAAAATTGATATAAGAGATGCTGTTATTAAAAATATATATTTAGCTAAATTTATTATTTTTCTCATTTATCATCACCTGCCACTTTAAATTGTACTAATGATAATATAACAATCATGAATACAATAGTATAAGAAACTGCTGCTGCATAACCAAAGTTTGGGCTATATTTAAAACTTAAGTTATATATATACTGTGATATTGTAACTGTAGCATTTCCTGGTCCACCTTCAGTTATATTCATTACTTCATCGAATAATTGTAAAGTACCTATAGTTGAGGTAATAGTTGTGAATAGAATGATTGGTTTTAATAGGGGTACAGTAATATAAAAGAATTGCTTAACTGGTGGCGCTCCATCTATTTTTGCAGCTTCATACATAGATGGATCAATATTTTGTAAACCTGCTAAGTAGAATATCATGTTATAGCCCGTCCAACGCCAAGTTATAGCTATAATTATAGTAACCTTAGCCCATAAAGGATCCGTAATCCATTGTATTGGTGAATTTATTAAATGCATAGACAATAAAATTTTATTCATTAGCCCATCATTTGAAAATAAACTTTTAAATATTACAGAATAGGCTACCAAAGATGTTACACAAGGTAAAAATATTGCTGTTCTAAAAAATCCTTTTCCTTTAAGAGCTTTATCATTTAGAAGTACAGATATAAACAGAGCTAATAAAATCATTATAGGAACCTGTACTACTAAATAAATAAGGGTATTTATAACCGCTTTTTGAAATATAGTATCTGTAAACAATCTCTTGTAATTTTCAATTCCTACAAATTTCATATTGTTTCCCATACCTGATCTCAATGAGGTAATAAAAGCTTGTATCATAGGATAAAAAACAAAAGAAATTATTATAATTATGCTAAGGAGAGTAAATCCCCAACCTACCATATCATATTTTTTAAATAATGTACCTTTTTTGTTAGTTTCCAATTGTCAAAACCTCCTGTTATAGATTAATCCTTTGCTGGATATCAATTAGCAAAGGATTAGTCTATATTTATTATTAGAGATTATTTAACTACAGATGCTTCTGCTTGTTTCTGAGCATCTTTAAGGGCTGAGTCTATATTTGCACCATTCTTAATTATAGATTGAACTGTTCCTGTTAATATATCCTCTATACTATATGTGTATAATCCGTAGTTTACTGGAGGTATTTGTTGTGTCCATTTAGATAAGTCTTGTAATGTTTTTTGTCCATTATAGAACTCTACAGGTTTTTGGTAGTTTTCTAAAGTAGCAGAAACTTTTAGTGAACTTACAAGATTAATTTTTTCAGATAAAGTATTCATAAGGTCTTTATTACTACCGAAAGTTGTAGCAAGAAAATCTGCTGCTAACTCAGAATCTCCAACCTTATCTAAAACATACCAACTTGATCCTCCAAGGTTAGAAGCATTGACAGAGTTTTGAACTGCACCTAGTCTTGGTATTGGAGCTACTGCCCATTTTTTGCTTTGGTCTTCGGATTTAACTATTGAACTTGAAATCCAGCAGCCTGTTGGAACAGAAGCAACATCACCTTTTTGGAAAGCACCTACAAATTGATCCCAATTAGAAACTTGTTTTACTATGCCTGCATCTATCATTTGTTTATATATTTTAATAGATTCTTTTAATGCTTGATTATCTGCTAAATTCACAGTTTTTCCATCATCTTTTACGTACCATTGACCAGCAGATTGCATCATTACTCTTAGTTGTCCTATATCATTAGGATCTAAAGTTAACATATCTTTTCCTGTCTTTGCTTTTACTGCTTTACCAATTTCTATATACTTTTCCCAAGTTATATTTTGCATGTCTTCTTTTTTATATCCAGCTTGTTCTATTAAGTCTGTTCTATAAAACAAAGCTGTTGAACCAGAGTCAAAAGGTACCCCATAGAGTTTTCCACCTAAGCTATTAGCTTTAACCTTGTAATCCATGAAGTCTGAAGCCTTAACTTTGCTAGATAAATCTTTAAAAGCACCTGGATAAGAATTTAAGAAGTTTTGAATTCTATAATCTTCTACAAGAACTATATTAGGTAACCCTGATAAAGTATTAGAACTTAAGTTAGTATTTAACTTTTGAACTATATCCTTTTGAGCCATTTCTACTATTTGAACCTCTACACCTTTGTGTTCTTTTTCATAAATTGCCTTTGCTTCTTTAGCGGCAACTATGTTAAAACTTCCATCCCATGCCCATATTACGATTTTTTTATTTCCGCTATCTTTATTGGTTGAAGAAGTTCCTTGTGAATTACTTTGTCCGCATCCCGCTAACCCTAAGGTCACAACAGCAGCTACAGCCATAGCCATTAACTTTTTGAATTTCATTTCTAAAATCCCCCTCTAAATTTAGTTTCTTTATTAAACGTTTACTTTTATCCTTAATCTTATTTTATCTGAAAATTAAAAAATCAAATAGTAATATGTTTACATAAATTTGTGCTATTTTAAGTATGAAAAATCTCACTCAAAAGAAAATTTGTACTTTTTTAATATTTTAGAATTATTTTTATATACATTTTATGTACATACCCTTTACGATAATTGAAATAAATGTAATATTGCTATATAATACTACTTAAGGCATATGAAAAGAAAACTCTAATTTTATAAAATGACTTTGGGGGATTTAATATTGTTTTATAATTTATGCAAAATTTTAATAGTAGATGATGAATATATATTAAGGCAAGGTATAAAGCATTTAGTAGATTGGAACAAAGAGGGATTTAATATTGTAGGTGAAGCGTCCAATGGAAAGGAAGCTTTAGAATTGATAGAAAAATTTAAGCCTCATATAATAATTTCTGATGTAGTTATGCCTGTAATGGATGGTGTAGACTTAGCAAAAATAATAAAGACAACCTATCCTGAAATACAAATAGTAATTTTAAGCAGTCACAGCGATTTTAATTATGTTAAAGACACCTTTAAGCTAGGTGTAAATGATTACATCTTAAAACCAAAATTAAATCCTGAGGAGCTAGTTTTACTTCTAAAAAATATTGCCAATAATATTCCTAATTTTACCTTTTCACCATCTGAAAATAGTGATAACTTAACTATACAGCACTTTCTATCAAAGTTAATTTCTGGCTTTGATGAAAAATTGGATGAAAAAATTATCCTAAACAACTTTCCTTATGATTCTTTCCTTTTACTAGGAGATAACATAAAAAAGTTAACCAATATAAATTCTACTAAACTTGTATCTTTACGCTCTATTTTATCTAGCTCTGCAAAAAACTGTTTAGAGGGTTTAATATATTACGAAATAGATGTTTCTAATGATTTGTTTTTAATTATAATAAATTTTAAAAATGAAAATTATCATAAAGTTTTACAACAAATAAACAGTATGCTTTCAAAAATTTCAAAGGAAATTCCACAAATATTTTTTGTGTTAAGTAAGACTTTTAATTCCTTGTATGAATTAGAACATATATATATAAATAACTTCAAACCACTATTCGGATATAAATTCTACTTTGAAAATAAAAATATTATGTCCTATGAAGAATTACCTAAAAATAAAATAAAAGAGAAATTTGATTTCAAACATTATTCTGAACAAATATACATGCTTAATATAGATAAAGCTTTAAATTATTTAAAGGAATATATGTGCTCCTCTATAAAAAATTACAGCCTTAATGAATTTGAATTAAAGACACTTTTTCAAAATGCCTTGTATAATATTATAAATATTTTAGATGAACTTCATTTCAATATGGATGAAATGAATAATTCGAAGATCGAATATTTTCGCTGCATAGACGAAACTAAATCTACGGAAGAATTGTTATCTTTGTTAGATATTATAATAAGAGATATAGATGAATTATTAAATAATCAGCAAAGTAGATTAAACGATCAAAGGATAAATAAAATCATTGAATATATATCTAATCACTATGCTGAACAATTATCCTTAAAACAGGTAGCAGATAAATTTCACTTTAATTATTACTACTTATCCTCCTATTTTAGTTCGCATAACAAAGAAGGGTTTAGTGAATATCTTAATAAAATCCGTGTGGATAAAGCAGCTGAATTGCTTAGAAACGAAGATATTCCAGTTTCCGAGATAAGCTTTATGGTGGGATATTCAGATCACAGTTATTTCTGTAAAGTATTTAAAAAGTTTAAAAAACTTACACCAAGTAGATTCAGAAAAAATGTTATAGACCATAAAGAGGGCAAATCATGGCTAGGATTATAGAAAAATTAAAAAGCAATAGCTTATTTTTTAAATTAACATTAATTATGGTAATTAGCAGTATAAGTGTTTCTGTTATCACAGCCTTCGCAATAATAAATATTTCAAAAAAACTTTTTATTAATAACTTTAGTATAACAAACACTAAGATTTTAAAACAAATTCAGGCTAATTCTTCGGATTTAAATGACAAAGTTATAAATGTTATAAATACTGTGAATGACAGCTGGGCCTTTAGAAGATATCTTAGTGAATATGATTGTAATTCCATAGAGCAGTTTAATATAATATATAATTTTAAGCAAGATTTAAAAATTAAAGAATCATCTTTAGACTCTGAAAATATTGATTTTTTATTAATTGGCACTAACAATTCCACCTATATAGGAAGTTCTGCTTTATTAACAACTCCTGTAGAAGACATTAAAAAAAATAAAATAACCCTAAACTCTCTTAATGCTCCAGATAAGTTGCTATATCAATATAGCAACTCCGGCTTTACCAGTTTAACTAAAAATAATAATTGTATTATAGCTACCAAAGTATTACAAGACCGAAATACAAGAAAACAGTTTGGTATGATATATGTAATAATACATGAAAGTGTGTTTAATAAGCTCTATTCTAATTTTACTACCAATGGCAATGACGTTGTAATAATTTCCTCAACGGGTACTATACTATCTTCTAATAAACAAAACCTTATTGGAACTAATGATAAAAATTTACTTAATACAGCTAAAAAAATACATAATGATGACCTTAAATATCTAAATATGAATTTAAACAAAAAACATTATACTATCTTATCAGAGTATATGCCTATCTATAATTTTTACTTAGTTAACATTATAGACACTGATAGAGCTTTAAGTGACATGTATAATATAAAAGAAATAATTTTAATTTGTAGTGTAATAATATGCCTTTCAGTTTCAATATTTTTTGTAGTTACAAGGAGAACTACAAATCCTTTAAGAGTATTGGTAACGGAAATGTCTAAAATAACTGAGGGGAATTTTAATAATCATATAAAATTAGAAGGAAGTTCTGAAATAAGGAAATTGAGCACTTCCTTTAATTACATGCTAGACGGTTTAAATGATTATGTAGAAAGGTTACTGGAAGCTCAAAAAAAACAAAGAAAAGCTGAGTTATCAGCACTTCAAATGCAAATTAATCCTCATTTTATTTACAACACTTTAGCTTCAATTAAATGGTTGGTTCTAAAGGGAGATAAGGAGAAGTCTAGTGAGACTATAAATTCCTTTATTTCATTATTGCAAAATACTGTTAGTGAAACTAGTGAAACTATTACTGTAGCTCAAGAAATAGAGAATCTAAAAAATTATGTTTTTATAAATGAAACTAGATATGGAGATAACATAAAGGTGAATTTTCATGTACTCCATAACTGTAATGATTATAAAATCCCAAAGCTTATACTGCAGCCCTTTATTGAAAATGCTTTTTTCCATGCCTTTACAGAAAATACGGAAGGACGTATTCACGTATTTATATCTGAAAAAAATAATAAGTTATTTTGCGAAATAGTGGACAACGGTAAAGGTATGAATGAAACACAAGTATCAAGTCTGTATTCCTCTCATTCTTCTAAACATAAGCATTTTACGGGTATCGGAATTAAAAATGTAGATGATAGAATTAAACTACTTTATGGAAATGAATATGGTGTGACTATTGATAGCAAAATAAATATTGGAACTACTATAAATATATATTTGCCTTTAATTATAACATAGGTGGCATGAAGATCTCCAAATGCCTCCTATGCTATAGTAAATTTTTAAATAAATTAAGCTTTATGCCAGTGTTTAAGCAAAACTACCTAGAAAATCTCTGAAGCTATTTATTTCTATACCCCTTATAGAATTGTCATTTCTGTATCTTTATCAAATATATGAATCTTATTTATATTTAAAGTTATTTTTAGATTGTCTCCTATTTTAGCTTTCGAACATCCACTTACTTTTGCTGTAATATTACTTTTACCTTTTGATAAATAAATATATGTTTCCGCTCCCATAAGTTCAGTTAACTCAACCCTTGCCTCTATTACCATATTTTCATTTTCAGAAGTTACTCCTTCATATATATTTTCAGGCCTTATCCCAAGTATTACTTCTTTTCCTACATATCCCTTGTCTTTAACTATCTTTGCATTATTCTCTGGCAATATTATGCTCTCTTCATCAAAATTAATCGATACCTTTCCATCTGTTTCTTCTAGTTTACACTGAATAAAATTCATTTGTGGACTTCCAATAAAGCCAGCAACAAACATATTTATAGGATTATTATATATCTGCTGAGGAGTGTCAACCTGCTGAATAATACCATCCTTCATTACAACAATTCTTGACCCAAGTGTCATGGCTTCTGTCTGATCATGTGTAACATATATAAAGGTTGTCTGCAATTTATTGTGCAGTTTTGATATTTCTGTTCTCATTTGAACTCTAAGCTTAGCATCAAGATTTGATAAAGGCTCATCCATAAGAAATACCTGCGGTTCCCTAACTATCGCTCTTCCCATAGCTACTCTTTGTCTTTGTCCACCTGATAAAGCTTTTGGCTTTCTATCAAGAAGATGTTCTATATCCAGTATTCTAGCTGCTTCTTTAACTTTTTTATCTATTTCATTCTTTGAAACTTTTCTTAACTTGAGTCCAAAAGCCATGTTATCATATACAGTCATATGTGGATATAGTGCGTAGTTTTGAAATACCATTGCTATATCTCTGTCCTTTGGTTCAACATCATTAACAAGTTTATCCCCTATATATAACTCTCCCTTCGATATATCTTCAAGACCCGCAACCATTCTTAAGGTAGTAGACTTACCGCATCCCGATGGTCCTACAAAAACTATAAATTCTTTATCCTCTATTTCAAGATTAAAATCCTTTACAGCTTCAACATTACCTGAGTAAATTTTATAGATATGTTTTAATGATAAATTGGCCATAATAAAATCTCCCTTGCGTTTTAATTATGTTATTATCTTGTAGCAAATTTATAAATAGTTGTATGATTATATTCTTCTCCAGCTTTTAATATTGGTGAAGGAAAATGTTTGTGTTTTAAAGCATTAGGAAAATATTGCGTCTCAAGACATAGTGCGCTATTTTTAGTGTATTTAGCGCCCTCTTTGCAATATTCAGACTCGTCAACATAGTTTCCAGTATAAAACTGTATACCTGGCTTAGTTGTGTAAACCTCCATCACTCTCCCACTAGCTGGATCAAACACTTCTGCTGCCTTTTCTCTAGTTGAGTTTAATACCCAGTTATGATCATAGCCATTGCCAAAAACTAATTGTTCATAATCAGCAAATATCCCTGCTTCTACTGTAGTTAGCTTTGTGAAGTCCATAGGAGTACCCTTAACATCCCTTATTTCTCCTGTAGGAATACTATACCTATCATTAACTGTAAATTTATCTGAATTAATCATTACTTCATGTTTTAGAATATTTCCAGATTTATGACCGGACAGATTGAAGTATGAATGGTTTGTTAGGTTTACTACCGTATCCTTATCCGAAATCCCATAGTAATCAATTTTAAGAGCATTATCATTAGTTAATGTATATGTAACTTTAACATCAAGATTTCCTGGATAACCTTCCTCGCCATCCTTACTAGTATAAGAAAGTTGAAGGGATTCATCCTGTTCTTTTGTTACTATCTCTGCTTGCCATACAACTTTATCAAAGCCTATAAGTCCACCATGCAGCTGGTTTTCCCCTTCATTTTTTGTTACATTATAAGCTATACCATTAATTTCGAAACCTGCATTTTCAATTCTGTTAGCATGACGTCCTATAATTGCACCGAAATATGCCCTATTCTTCAAATAGCCCTCTAGTTTATCATAGCCTAGCACAACATCATCGAACCTACCATTTCTATCAGGAGCAACAATAGAAACCACTATTCCACCGTAATTTGTTATTTTTACTTCTGTTCCCTTAATGTTAGATAAAGTAAAAATGTGTATTTCAGTTCCATCTACTAAATTGCCGAAAAAATTCTTTGTAATTCCCATAATATACTTCCCCCAAGTTCATAAGTATCTGTTCTTAATAAAAATTATTACCTTAAATTTATTTTAGGCATATGAAAGAAAATAGCAAGTCAAAGATGCGACGGATATTTTGTGCCAGACAAGGAAGCAGGTTCCGCAGATAGTGAACCCTATCTAAGGGTTCTGCTGACGCGGTATGGCTCAAAATAGACTAGTATACTGACTAGTTATTTTTTTGAAGATGCCTTATACCATATACTAGCAACTTTCTCGTATTACAAGCTTTGTCGGTATGACTACCTTTTTACTAATTTCTCTTTCACTTTTTAATCTCTCTAATATCAAATCAACTGCTGTTTCCCCCATAAAGTCTGTATAAACCTTAACAGTGCTTAATGCAGGTGTCATATACTTAGCTGTAGATATATCGTTAAATCCAATAATACTTATATCCTTAGGAATGCTAAGTCCAGACTCAATTACTGCCTTATATGCACCTATAGCCATTGAATCACTTGCTATGAAAAAGACTCTTGGTGAATTCTTTTTTGACAGTGCCTCTTTCATTAGTCTATATCCATCAGCAGGAGTATAGTTTCCTAATAACATATTGCTGCTGTTATAGCTACCGATATTTTGCATATAATCTATATAAGTTTCTTCCCTATAATCTTTTACCTTGTCCTTGCCATCATTTATATATTCTTCTCCGCCTATATAGAAAATCTCTTTATGTCCTAGTGAAGTCAAATGATCTAATGCGCTTGTTACAGCTTTTCGGAAATCTATAACTACGGAATCGTATAGTTCTTCATTTGGAGATGAATCTACGAAAACTATATTGCTAGTTGATATATTAAATTTTTCTATATCACAACTTGCAAATTTTCCTATAGCAATTATGCCATCTAGGTTCTCCAGCTTATCGTATTTATCACCTTTGTTAACTCTTGTAAAATAAATATGTTCATCTAGGCATCGCTTTTCTATTCCCATTCTTATAGATAAATAATATGGGTCTTCTAATTCCTCTTTATCTGAGTACCAATATACAATTCCAATATTTAAAAAATCTTGTTTTTTGCTTTTTCTTTCACGAAGCGTTACGTAGTCTAATTGCTCAGCAATCTCAAAAATTTTCTTTTTTGTACTATCTGAAACATTTATAGTCTCATCAAAATTTAAAACTCTTGAGACAGTAGCTATAGAAACTCCTGCTTTTGCTGCAATATCCCTTATGGTTGCCATTTACATGACCTACTTTCTTATCAATTTTAAAAATTAAACAAATTAATTATAATAGGTTGATAAATTTATCAAATGCCTTTTGTCCTTGTTCCGTTCTTTTAAAGACTCCAGCGTGTTCAAGTACCTTTAAAAATTTAAGACCTACTTCCCTTTGAAGTATTTCCTCAACCTGTTCACCATTTATACTACCGTATTTACTAATTAGCTCCTTACACCATTCTTTATGCTTTAACAATTCTTCCTCGCCACTGATTTGTTCAACCTCATTTTTATTTACTAGATAATTTTCCAACTCTTTAAGCTCAGACTTTAATCTAGCCGGTAAGATTGCTAGTCCCATAACCTCTATAAGACCTATATTTTCTTTCTTTATGTGATGTAGTTCTTTATGAGGGTGGAATATTCCTTCTGGATACTCTTCTGTTACTCTATTGTTCCTTAATACTAAATCTAGTTGAAAACTTCCATCCTTCATTCTTGCAATAGGAGTTACTGTGTTATGTGGTATTCCATCAGTATTAGACAATATTTCAACTGTTTCATCTGAGTAATTTACCCACTTTTTATATACATGATATGCCGCTTCAATTACCTTTTCTTTATCTTGTGCCTCTAGTCTAATAACAGACATAGGCCACTTAACCTTTCCAACCTTTATGTTTTTAAATTTTTCTATGCTAAACTCTTTCTCAACCTGTGCTTTTGCCATAGCAAATTCATAGTTTCCTCCCTGGAAGTGATCATGAGATAAAATAGATCCTCCTACAACTGGTAGGTCTGCATTGGACCCAATAAAGTAGTGAGGAAATTTTTCTACAAAATCCAATAGCCTTATAAAGGTTTCTTTTGAAATTTTCATAGGATGATGGTTGTCTTTAAGTATTATACAGTGTTCATTATAGTATAGATAAGGAGAGTACTGTAGGAACCATTTTTCATTATTTAAGGTTATAGGAATTATCCTATGATTTTGTCTTGCAGGATGATTTACTCTTCCTGCATACCCCTCATTCTCCTTGCATAATAAACATTTGGGATATGAACTAGAAACCATATTTCTTGCAGCTGCAATAGCTTTAGGGTCCTTCTCAGGTTTGGATAAATTAATAGTTATGTCCAAATCTCCATATTCAGTAGTTGTTTCCCACTTCAAATCTTTTTTTACCCTATCAGTTCTAATATAATTAGAGCTTTTGCTTAAATCATAGTAATAATCTGTGGCTTTCTTTTTGTCTTCAAAATATAGCCTGTTAAAGGTCGCTATAACCTCAGAAGGTCTCGGAATTAGACATCCCATAATTTTTGTATCTAGCAAATCTTCGTAAACTACTCCTCTGCTCTCTAAAATATCTTTTCCCAAGCACCAACTCAATATATTCTTAAGTATTAGGTCAGGGGATTCGTGGACTTGTTCTTTTACTTGTACCTCTTCTATATCATCAATCCCCAAAACTTCTAATATCCTATTTCTTGTATAAACCACATCTTCTTCACTGATCAAATTTTTATATAGACCATATTGGAGCAAGCTCTCTATTTCATAAGAAATGTTTATATCCATAAATAATCCCCTCTCCCCTGTTCTTACTCTCCTTTTATTCTTCAAAGCCATTTTTATGAGTACTATGAAAATTCCATGCTGATTTGATTACTTCCTCAACATTTGTAAATTTAGGCACCCACCCAAGAATCTTTCTAGCCTTTTCGCTGGATGCTATTAATACTGCTGGATCACCTGCACGTCTTTCTTCAATATCAGCTGGGATTTCATGTCCAGTTACCTTTCTTGCTGCATCAATCATTTCTTTAACAGTAAAACCGCTGCCACTTCCTAAGTTAAATATATCACTGTTATATCCCTCTCTTAGCTTTTCAAGTGCCAATACGTGCGCATCTATTAAGTCCATTACATGTATATAATCCCTTATACATGTGCCATCTTTTGTTAGATAGTTATCACCATATACCATTATTTTTTCACGTTTTCCTAATGGAACTTGTAAAATAAGTGGTATGATATGTGTCTCAGGATTATGATCTTCTCCAATTAATCCATTTTCATGAGCACCTGCTACATTAAAATAACGAAGGGATATATATTTGATTCCATAGGCAGTATCTGCCCATTTCATCATTTTCTCCATAGTAAGCTTTGTTTCTCCGTAGGTATTTGTAGGATTAGTTCTATCTGTTTCTAATATTGGAATACTTTCCGGTTCTCCATATACAGCTGCTGTTGATGAAAAAACTATTTTCTTAACATCATTTGCCACCATAGCTTCCAAAAGTATTTGAGTACCATGAACATTATTGCTGTAATATTTAAGTGGTAGTTGCATGCTCTCACCAACTAGTGAATTAGCCGCAAAATGTATTACTGCATCTATTTGGTTTTCCTTAAATACATTATTTAAAAAATCAAAATCTCTTATATCTCCTTCATAAAACTTTGCTTCTGGATGAATTGCCTTCTTGTGGCCCGTTTGTAAGTTATCAACTAAAACAACCTCTTCTCCCCTAGAAATTAATTCATAAACGCAATGTGAGCCTATATAACCTGCTCCTCCACAAACTAAAACACTCATTTTAATTCAACCTCTCTTTTTTAATTTAGTTTTCTTGCTCCATCTCCAATATTTACAACATAGAAGCTTGCTTCGTAACCTATTTTCTCAGCATAAGCTTCTCCAACATTTTTAATAAAATCATCTATATAGTCATTTTTAACTATGCTAACTGTACATCCTCCAAAACCAGCACCTGTCATACGTGAACCTATAACTCCCTTTTGATTCCAAGCAATCTCTACTAATGTATCTAACTCTACGCCTGTAACCTCATAATCATCTCTTAAGGAAACATGAGAAGCATTCATTAATAAACCGAAGGTTTCTATATCCTCTTTCTGTAAAGCCTTAACAGCTTTTATAGTCCTTTGGTTCTCGCATACTGCATGTTTTGCACGTTTTATATTTATACTATTCTTTATTAAATGCTTATGTTTATCAAATTCTTCTTCTGTTAGCTCTCCTAATGAATTTATTTCTAGTTTCTGCTGCAAGTCCTTTAAAGCTTCTTCACACTGACTTCTTCTTTCATTGTATTTTGAATCAGCCAGACCTCGAATTTTATTGGTATTAGCTATAACTATAGATGCATCCTTTAAATGAATTCCAGCATAAGTATAATTTAAATTGTTAGTATCTAGTAAAACTGCACAATTTTCTTTACCCATGCCTATAGCAAATTGATCCATTATTCCACAGTTTACTCCAATAAATTTATTCTCAGCAAGCTTGCTTAATTTAACCATTTCAATCATATCTAAATCAAACTTGTATAAATCCTTAAGTATTACTGAAGTAACTAATTCTATAGAAGCTGAAGATGACAATCCAGCCCCATTTGGGATATTGCCATAAAATAACATTTCAAAACCTTTATTTATACCAAAACCTTCTTGATTAAATGCCCAAACTACTCCTTTAGGATAGTTTGCCCAATCATGTTCCTTTTTCTTTACTAGTTCATCTATACTAAATTCTATTATTCCTATATCATCAAAGTTTTTTGAATATACACGAATTAGTTTGTCTTCTCTCATCCTTGCAACAGCATAAGTGCCAATAGTTAATGCACATGGGAAAACATGCCCACCATTGTAATCGGTATGTTCTCCTATAAGGTTTACTCTTCCCGGAGCAAAATATACTGCCGTTCCTACCGTATTACCAAAAATTTTCCCAAAATCAAATATTAATCTATCCTTCATTACACACATCCCCCAATTTTCATAGAAATATCTAAATTCAGTTTATCATTTTTTTACTAAACGTTCAATTGTTTTTTACTAAAATTTTACCAAGCAATTTATCAATATTTTCATAACAGTGGCTCCCTTTAGTGAAAAATAAAAAAACATGTGATACTTGTAACATTCCTCCTTTTAGTCGGAACACTGGGTAATTTTGCTTGTTTCCCTTCGGGCACTGGGTAACTTAAGATTTTCGCTTCCGCTCACAAGTTACCCGGAAAAGTTCATTTAGAACTTTTACCTAGCAAAATTACCCGTTAAAGTCCATTTAGGACTTTAACCTCCTTGTATCATATGTATTCTCTATTTACTACATCTTAGCTTTGCTAAGTGCATCCTCTACTGCTTGTTTAATTCCATTACTACTTCTAGTAGCTCCAGAAACTCCATCTACCTCTGTAGATTGAGCTTGAATTATTTCATTTGGTACTACAGTAAATGGTCGCTCTGCAAACCTTGGTGTTTCATTATCTGAAGCTATTTGAATATCTGCTATTTTACCATCTTTTATTGTCACTTCTACTTCAAGATTAGGTCTATATCCTTTACCAATACCAGTATAAACTCCGTCCTTATATTTTTGTTGTTGGTTATTTGTAGATGAACTATTTTTAGTTGCTGCACTATTGTTATTTGAGTTATTTACATTACTACTATTATCTATAGAATTATTATTTGAGTTATATGTGGTTTCATTATTATTTGTTTGTAAATCATTCACATTCTGACTTTGTGTATTTTGAGATATTGATGTATTAGTCATATTCTTACTTATAAAATTAGTTCCTGAATACAATGCAGTAAATCCTCCAATAGCAATACAAGTTGCTAGCATTGGACTAACATGCTCTCCGCATATTTCTGCTTTAGTATTTTTTCTCGGACATGCATCTATACATTTAAAACAATTTATACATTCTCCATTCTTTATCTTGTCATGCTTATACATTTGTATACCCATAGAACAGTTATTAGTACATAATCTGCAATTTCCGCACTTATCCTTTTTCTTTAAAATATCAAAAATTCTAATTTTAGATGCTACTGCAAAAACTGCTCCTAATGGACATAGGTATCTACAGAAAAATCTCTCTATAAACATTGCTCCTATTAGTATAAATACTAGAAAAATTAAGCCTATAGTGTATTGAGATATTGCATCACTAAACTGAGGTATTTGTGCAAAAGCATCCCATGGACTAGAAGTTTCAAACAATGTACTACCTTTAGTCCAAATAAAATAGACTATAAATAATAGTAAGATATATTTCAAGGATTTTAAAATTGAATCTAACTTTTCATTCACTTTAAACTTTATTTTAAATAACTTATTTGAGATTATATAAATAAAATCTTTAAAAGTTCCAAAAGCACATAACCACCCACAAAAAAATCTTCCAAGTATAATAGTAATAGGTATTATGGTAATTACCTCTACTGATTTAGGAATAACTTGATAAAAGTTAAATTTTCCTGATAGTACTGCTAAATATACATCTCTTATTTCACTAAATGCTAATATAAATGCTCCTGAAAAGAGTATTAATCCTAAAAGTTGTATAACACTTCTTATTATTTGAATTTTAGATATCTTCCTTTTTAAATTAGCCATCCTTATCCTCCCTGTATTTCTTAGATTACTACAAAAATTGTTAATTCTTGTTATACTTTTTTATTAAATTATTAGTTAACATAAATAAAATCTTTAATTATAGTAACTTGTTCAGCATTTCTTTTAAACCACAGCATAATTTCCCTACAATTACTTATCCACATTCTTTATCCACATTAAAAATTATATAAGACTTATCTTAATTTAAACTGAGAGTTACCTTAAAGAATTCTGAGAAGAATGTTAACAAATTTAAAATTTAAATTTAAAGGTTTAAAATCTATCGAATCAAAAAATAAATATATTTATTTTTAAAAGCTTTGAATGTAAAAGTTCTTATTGATTTTCAACATCTCTTTATGTTTTAATTGTTTATAATTAAAACAAGTAAAATAAATCAATATATCGCAGTATATAATAGATATAAAAAGGAGATAGTTTTATGACCTCATTAATTGAGAAACAAATTAATATTCTTATTGTTGATGATGAAGAAAGTATAGTTGAATTTATTAAAATGGGATTAGAAGCAGAAGGATTTACTGTGCATACTGCATTCGATGGAAATGAAGCTATTTCTCTTGCAAGAGAATTAAATCCACACATAGTTATACTAGATATTATGCTGCCAGGAATTAACGGTTATGAGGTGTGCTCTGAGCTAAAAAGATCTATAAAGACATCAATTATTATGCTTACAGCCAGAGATAATATAGATGATCGTGTAAAGGGCTTAAACTTAGGTGCAGATGATTATATGGTAAAACCCTTTAGTTTCAAGGAATTATTAGCTCGAATCAATGCTAGATTACGTAATAGTTTTCCAGGCCTAACTACCATTATCAATGTCGGAGATTTTAATATAGATGACGGCGCCCATGAGATCTCTTTTCAAGGAAAACATTTGGAGCTTACCCCTACAGAATATAATCTACTTAAATACTTGCTAATTAATAATGGATTAGTTTTAAGCAAGTCTATAATTCTCGAAAAAGTTTGGGGCTTCGATTTTAATGGTGAAGTTAATATTGTTGAAGTATATATAAGATATCTACGCGATAAAATTGGAGATAAAGATCATAATATTATCCGCACTGTACGTGGCGTTGGCTATAAGGTGGTAGTATAATGAAAAAACAAAGCTTACCGAACACTAGGAGTCTGCAGTGGAAGCTATTATCTCGATTCTTTTTAATATTAATGCTTTTATTAGTAATAATGGAAACATACCAATATGTGACTTTGAAACAGTATTTATACAATAGTAAGGAGCAGGTATTAGACGCTCGCTTTCATAATGTTGAAATACCTAACTTGCAACAAATACAAACACCAGAAGCTGTTGTGAAAAATGCGCCTGACATCATAGAAAAGATGATTGATGTTAATATGAGTGTAGCAGTTATAGATAGGCATGGAAATCGTATAGCAGGCACTACTAAAGTGGAAAATTTGAAAAGACATGGTGGTGTCGGAGCTCATGAAAATACAGGCGAAATTGGAGTTCCTGCTCCTCTTCCTATTCCTCTCCCTATCCCTCAGTTATCTCAAAATGATTATATGAAACTACTTCATCAACATGGAACTTTAGAGGGATATAGATTGGTTAGAGATGAAAATAAAAATCTGCAAATAGTTGCTTGGCGTAAAATTGGAGACCTTAATTCACCCTCGGGCTTAATTCAAATTAGTATTTCAGCAAAACCTGTACAAGACATACTTTTCCGTCAAATATATATATTTATTGGAGCTTCGATTTTAGTATTAATTGTAGGTATTATTGTTGGCGGAACTGTTTTTAAGTACACCCTAAAGCCGCTGCATAATGTCACTAATACGGTTGCTAAGATTGATGTGGAACAATTAAATATGCGGTTACCTTTAGAAACTGGCCAACTAGAAATTGATAGATTGTCAACAGCCTTTAATACCATGCTTGAACGAATAGAAACTTCTTTTGAGAAAGAACAATATATTAAAGAAAAAATGAGGCAATTTATTTCTGATGCTTCTCATGAATTAAGAACACCTCTTACTTCAATTCATGGCTTTGTAGAAGTCTTGCTACGTGGTGCTGCCAAAAACGAAAAGCAGTTAAACTTAGCATTAAATAGCATTTTGATAGAGAGTGACCGTCTCACTAAATTAGTTAATGATTTATTATTTTTAGTTAAATTAGAAGAGAAAGCTCCTGTTGAAATGGATGTAGAAGATATTAAAAATATTATTGAAGAAGTTTATCCTCAACTTCAAATACTTGCGTCTGATAGAAAGATTGATTTACAGTTAGAAAATAATTTATTAGTCAATGCTAATAGGAACCAGATAAAACAAGTGATTTTTAACTTGGTGCAAAATGCTGTACATCATACTGATGAAAAAAATGGAGTCATTACCATTAGTACAAATTCTATAAAAATTGATTCAGATAACTTTGCAGTTCTAAAGATAAAAGATAACGGAACAGGTATCCCTAAAGAACACCTAAATGAAATATTTGATAGATTTTTCAGAAGCGAAGCTCACAGGTCTCGTAAGCATGGAGGTTATGGATTAGGCCTTTCCATAGTTAAATCTATAATAGATGCTCATAACGGGAGAATTGAAGTAAATAGCGAATTGGGGAAAGGTGCAGCCTTTACCGTATACTTAACTCAAATAAGTTAATATAGACTTATAATATAAAAAAGCATGTGATACTTATATAACATTTTGTTATAAATCACATGCTTTGTCATATTTTTACTACAGGGATTTTATATATACGTTTTTAGATAACTCTCGAAGTCTATCCTCATCTAATATATATATTGTTTTATCCTCACATTTTATAATTGCTTTTGATTCAAGCTCTTTAAAGGTTCTATTCAAGTGCCTATAGGTTGTTCCTAAGAATTGAGCTATTTCTAAGAATGATGAATTTAAAACTATATAGTTTTTATCTGTTATATGCTCAACTAAATAGCTAGATAATCTATTTACAAGTGGATATACGAAGTTGTACGAACTATTATTAATAGTCGCATAAAGTTTTTCGCTTAAAGAGTCTATTAAATGATGTAAAAACTTTATATTATTTAAATATTTTTTTCTAAGTATATCTGAAGGTAATGCTATCAAATAACTATCTTCTACAGCATCAATGTTGCAAAGTATAGGAATGTTCTTTAAAAGCTCTAAGTCTCCTATAGTATTAAAGTCTCTATAGAACTTTAAAAGCATTGATTTACCGTTTTCAAAAAGATAAGAAATTTTGATTTTCCCATCCACAAGCAAATAGTAGTATTCAAGATTAGACTCCGCTTCCAATATATATTCCTCTTTTTCATAAAAATGAAGTTGTGCATGCCTTAATATATCTTTATCAAGTATGTTTTCTATATTATGCTTAACAATATAATGGTTTAAAAGATTATTGTCTGAAATTTTCTTCATAAATCCTCCTTCACATGACATATGTCATGTGCAAACTTATATAAATATTATATTTTATTTATATAGCATTGTAAATCATAGGAGGAATTAATATATGTATAAAAATTCAGCTCTCATAAATGGTGTTATACTTGCCATAATGGTTTTTTTTAACGGGATGCTAGCCAGTATAACAGGGCCTTATATGAGCACGTTAATATATCACACACTAGGACTATTATTGATTATATTTATATCAATAATAAAGAAAAATAGGCTTTCAAATTTAAAAGAAGTACCGCTTATATTTTTACTGCCAGGTATACTAAGTGTTATAACTATACTTTTAAATAATATATCCATACCTAAAATAGGTGTAACACTTGCTGTAGGAGTGGGGCTATTGGGACAACTAGTAATGTCTAGCTTTGTAGATCATTTTGGATTGTTTGGGATGCCAGCTAATAAGATAAAGAAAGAAAAAATATTAGGGCTTTCAATAGTTTCACTTGGAATAATATTCATGATTACTATGTAAGAAGGTTAAAGCCCTAAATGGGCTTTAACGGGTAGGCTAGTCCATAGGAATCGCCTAGTCTACCTATTTTTCCGAATGGAGGGAGAAAAAATGTTGTATATATTCTTATCATTTCTAACTGGAATAACGATAGTTATAAATATGATGTTAAATGGAAAGCTTGCTCAAAGGGAAGGTATGATAAATGGAGTTTTTATAAACTATTTAATGGCTACCATATCTTCTATTATGCTGTGTGCTATTATGATGAAGTCTATGCCATCTTATTCGGCTATAGGGGCTGTTCCCCTACCGTATTTTTTAGGAGGTCTTATAGGAGTTTTAACAACTTATTTGTTTAACATTATAGTTCCTAAAGTACCAGCAGTATATGTAGTTATACTACGCTTTATAGGTCAAATGCTTACAAGTGCGATTATAGATTATATATACTTAGATATTTTTTCTAAAGGCAAGGTAATCGGAGGGGTATTATTCCTTATAGGACTTATAATAAATGCAAAAGTTGATAATAAATATGCACAAGAAAATCTTAAATTAAGTGAGAATGTTTAAGAGCGTTAAATTACTCAGCAGTCCAAGGCTTTTTTATAAAAAAGTATGTATGCTATAATTATAAAAGCTAACTATATGGAGGGAATTATTATGAAATACGAGATTATAATATTTGATGCAGATGATACTTTATTTGATTTTAAGAAATCTGAAAGAGATGCTTTTAAAAATGCTATGCTTGAATTTGATATAGAATATGACGAAAATCATCATTTGAAAATATATCAGGGCATAAATACAGCTATATGGAAAGAATTTGAGGAGGGACTTATTACTCAGGAAAAATTAAAGGTTGAAAGATTTAAAAGATTATCAGATAGCTTAAATGCTGGCTTTGCTGAGGTTGAATTTGCAAAATCATATATGAAGCATTTAGCTAATGCATCCTTTCTATATGATGATAGTATAGACCTTGTAGAAAGTCTTCATAAAGATTATAGACTTACTATAGTTACTAATGGTCTTAAGGATGTTCAGGATAAGAGAATAAGAAAATCTATTATAGCAAAATACTTTGAAGATATAGTAGTATCTGAAGAGGTTGAGGTGTCAAAGCCAGATCCTAAAATATTTAAACTCACTTTAAACAATATAAAGCATACTGACAAGAGCAAAGTGTTGATAGTAGGAGATAGCTTAACCTCTGATATACAAGGCGGAATAAATTCTGGTATAGATACCTGCTGGTTTAACCCTAATAAAATTGTAAATAAAACAGGGATAAAACCTACCTATGAGATTTCTAATTTGATGGAGCTTAAGGATATACTTGAAAAATAGATATAGATTAAGGAAGAATTATAGTAGAACAAAGCATGTGGACTATAACCTTTTGTTATAAAGCCTACATGCTTTTCTTATTTCACGACATGTTACAAACTCTTTGAAATCAAGGACTCTAGTCATTTTTTCATTATAATTAACCCGATAATACTTACAATTATTCCTATTACATTGGTAAAAGATAGCTGTTGTTTAAAAACACATACACCAAAAAATATTAATACAATAGTTGTAACAACATTTGCAAAAAGTGGTGCAATATTTATACTCCAACCACTTCTATATACTAATAAAAATCCTATTTCTAAAACAAAAATAGCAACTCCTAGAGCATAACTGGCCCAATTTAACTCTTTAAATGAATCTATTATATTTTTATTTGGAAAAAATATAATGGCAATAAAAGAAAGACTCAATGCTATTGTATACGTAACAATCATTGATGTGAAAGGATTTACACTTTCTTTTATAGACTTTTGACATATATTGTACAATACACTAGCAAAAACTACTAATATCATAGAAAAGTAATAAATTTTTCTCATTCCTTTCTGAATAAAAACATTTCTTAATGGTCTTTTAATTATTTTTATCCGATGACTACCCGCTCTAATACTCCCATCGCACTCTGTGAAAGCGATTCACACAAAATCAGAGATTTTGGTTCTCTGCTTTTCTTCAAAGTAGGAGTAAAGAGCGGCTACGTCCCTGGATTCGTTCAACTAAGAATCAGATGGAGGTAAAATGCCTAAATGGCATTTTACGGGCAGAACTGCCCAGTGGTCGCAGACAAACTCCATCTGATTCAAGTTTCACTTCATGCTTTAATCCAGTTGATTTCGTATTCATTTAAACCATTATTCCATTCATTAGGGGCTTCTACATCAGAAACTATTACATCAACATCCTCAATATCTGATATTTTATAAAAATTTCTTACTCCTATTTTAGAATGGTCCGCAACTATAATAACTTCCTTAGCGTTTTCCATTATTTTTTTTGATAAATTTGCTTCATTTACATCATAGCCAGTTAGTCCATTTTGCAGACTTACTCCTCCAACTCCAATAAACGCCTTATCTACATAAAAGTTATTTAAAAGATTTTCACTTACAGGCCCATAACATGATAATTGATCCGCATTTATTTCTCCACCGAGAAAAATTATCTTACCATCAAAAATTCCTTTATTTTTTAAGTCAATCATTATATTTAGTCCTGCTACTGTATTAAGTAAAACCGTTATATTTTTCTTATTTTTTATATGATAAAGTATTTCACAAGTTGTAGTTCCCGCATCTATAGCTATTACGTCGTTATCATTTATTAAACTTGCTGCTTTATTCCCTATTCTTTGTTTTTCTTCTCTATATACATCTTTTTTTTGAATATGAGAAGGTTCATGTTTATCAAATGAGATTTTTATTGCCCCGCCATGTGTTCTTTTTAATTTATATTCAGCCTCTAAAGCATCTAAATCTCTTCTGATAGTTTCTGTAGTAACTCTAAACTTTTTTGCAAGCTGAGTAACGGATACTTTTCCGTAATTGTCTAATTCATACAATATAAGATTTTTTCTTTCATCTAAAAAAACTGTCAAGTTAATCACCTTTATCCAATATTTTTAAATTTGTTTTTTTTACATCTACATTATAACCGAATACATTTCCTATGACTATCACTCTTTTTTCAGTTGTTCCTAATACTATCTTAGTCCTATAAACTTTTCCTTTAACATTTTTTCACTAGGATCTACCCCTAGAATTCTACATATCGTTGGAGCAATTATTAATTGATTAACCTTAGAGCAATCAGCACCAACAAATTGTTCTCCGATAGTCCACATAGGAACGTGCCTTTCATCATCTTCTATTCCTCCATGAGTATAATCTTTGTTCATGCCATGATCAGCTGTAACAATAATATGATATCCTTCACTCATCCATATAGGAATATGATTTGATAGAACAGTATCAACTTCTATTGCTTTTTTCCTATATTCTTTAGAATCACTAGAATATAAGTGTCCAGCTAAATCAATATTCATAGGATGTATTAACAAAAAGTTTGGATCATAAGTTTTTCTTATATATTCAGCATCTAAAAATAAGTGACTGTCTGGATAAGTATCATCAAAGTAAAACATACCATTTTGAATATTCTTTGTTGGATCATCTTGAATTCTATCTTCAATATAATCAAATGGAGATTTATTATAAAGCTCACTTACCCAGTGATATGCAGCTGCTCCGGTTTTCAACCCTGACTTTTTGGCTATACTAAATATACTCTCCTCTTTAGACATTCTATTTATATTATTGTTAGTAATACCATGCTCTATAGGGTTTGTCCCAGTTAATATCGTCTCATATAAAGGCCTTGACATACTTGGAAGAGCAGACACCACCTTATAAAATTGAGCTTTGTTCATTTCTACAAGATGATTCATAAATCCCATTCTAGATTTACCTGTCTCATAATTTAATCCGTCTAGTACTACCAGTATTACCTTATTCATTGTAACCTCCTATTTATGCTGAAAGAAAAATACATTGTTTCTTAGGTACAAAAATATTTACTTTATCTCCTAGTCTTATATCTTCAATACCTTTAATATCATTATTAATAGCATCTATATTCATAATAAGGTTATCTTTTCTAGCTTCATATCTTATTATATTCCCTATTACTGAGACATCCGTTACTTCACAGCCTTTTAATTTATATTCTACTTCGCTTCCAAGTTCTTCTTTTGTTATCTGTATCACTTCAGGTCTTATTGCAACTTCTTTCGTATTTATTCTAATCTTAAAATGTTGTTCAAATTCATTTTTATTAAGTACGTTATAAGTTCCTATAAATCTTGCCACAAATGAAGTTTTAGGATTATTGTAGATTTCTTTAGGCGTACCACTTTGTTCAATAATTCCATTATTCATTACATACACTTCATCAGAAATAATCATTGCTTCTTCTTGATCATGTGTTACAAATACACTTGTTATATCCAACTCTCTTTGTATTTTTTTAATTTGCATTTGTAAATTCTTTCTTATCTTTCTATCTAATGCACTAAGTGGCTCATCGAATAATAATATTTTAGGTTCTAATATTATAGAACGTGCTAAAGCAACACGCTGCTGCTGTCCGCCTGATAGTTCATGTGGGTATGAATACATTTTATTTTCTAACTCTACTAAGCTTAAAGCTTCCTTAACTTTTTTATCTATATCATTTTTGTTCATTTTTCTTAATTTTAAGCCAAAAGATATGTTATCATAAACATTCATATTAGGGAAAAGAACGTATTGTTGAAATACCATTCCTACATCTCTTTTTCTTGGTTCCATGTTTGTTATATCTACTCCATCAACCATGATAGATCCACAATCTATACTCTCTAGCCCCGCAATGCTTTTAAGAAGCGTGCTTTTACCACTTCCACTTGGTCCTAATAATGTGATTAATTTTCCTTTTTCAATACTTAGTGAAGTTTTCTTTAATACCTTTAAATCTCCAAAACTCTTTTCAACATCCTTTATAACTAAATAACTCATTTTATTCCACTCCTATTTTTGTACTTTTTTCATTTCCACACTTTTACTTAAATTTAATGCAATATAAGAAATTATCAATACAATTGTAAAATATGTTGTAACCAGTGCACTTGAAGTATGCCCTGATTCCCTAAGCATTTTATATAACATTATTTGTATTGTTTCATAACGTCCGCCAATAAGAAGATTTACTAATGCAAATTCGCCAAACAATGTTGAAAAGGATAATAAAACCGAAACCTTTATTCCTGGTAAAATATTTGCCACAACTACTTTTGTAAATGCTTGTATCTTTGTTGCTCCTAATAGCTCGCAGGCTTCAACTAATTGTTTAACATTTATATTTCTTAAACTATTTCTAATTCCCTGATACATAAATGGAAGTATAAATACTGAATAAGCAAATATAAGGAGCCATACCGAATTACCAAGAGTATTGGAATATAATTTTATTAAAGCAATTGAAATTACTACTCCTGGAATTACATACGGTAGTAATACAATAGTTTGTAATATCTTTTCATACTTTGGTAAATACACTGTTATTACAAAAAGTGCTAACAATATAGCAATCAAGCTTATTATTATTGGAACTATAGAGACAAACAACGAACGCCCCATAGCATACCAGAATCTTGTATCAGAAAATAAACTTTTATACCAGTTTAAAGTATATGATGGAGGTATTACTGTTTTATACCATTCAGTTGCAATAGAATATACAAAGGTTGCTATTATAGGAGTTACAAGATAGATTATGAGTAGTCCTATTATTACATAATGCAACCAACTTTTCTTTTTCATAATGTTATCCTCTCCTAATGTATTTACTCATTTTTTCATTTATCATCATGGCACTTATTGTAGTTATTCCAAGTATTACTGCTAGTGCTCCAGCAAGCTCAGGGTTAGGCATCATATCACCAACTACTAAGGAACCGATTCTTATAGTTAGCAAATTATAATTCCTTCCTACTAATGCATATGCAGTTGAATAAGCACCCATAGCATTTGCAAATAAAATACTTAAAGTTCCAACCAAACTTGGTAATAGTACCGGTATGCCGATTCTAGCCCAGAATTGAGATGAATTTGCGCCTAATAACATTGCTGATTGTTTCCACTCTTTTTTTATACCCAAAAATGATGGGTATAAAAGCATTATAGCTAAAGGTATTTGAAAATAGATATAGATTATGACAAGCCCGATCCATGAATATATATTAAAACTACTTAATGCATTTAATCCTAAATGCTTAAATAATAGAATAAACATACCTGTGTTTCCAAGAAGTATAATATATCCAAAAGCTAAAGGAACTCCTGAATAATTTGAAGTCATATTTAAAATCGTAATAATGCGATTTTGTCCTTTTTCACTTAACTTGGAAATAGAATAAGCACATATTAAAGCAATCATAAGTCCAATAAAACTAGAGATTAAGGATATTTGAATACTGTTAACTATTCCTTTTAAATAAAACTTATTTGTAAGTGCAGTTTTATAGTTTTCTAAAGTAAAGCTGCCACTGCTAGTTTTAAAACTGTCTAAAATCATCATAATACTTGGTAATAACAAAAATAATAAAGTTACTACTGCAAAAGGCACTAAGGATTGTACTATAAACAATAATGATTTTTTATTTTTATACATTTAATTACCTCTTTCTGATAGAGTAAATATGGTTTAGGTAATAAAAGATTAAATCTTTTATTACCTATGTAAGTTAACTATTTTATATTAACTAAAACTTGCTCTTGCCATAATTGTGGAAGTTCTTTAACTGTTTTGTTCCATGCACTATAATCTACTGATTTAACATTTTTATATTGATCATTAGGTAATAACTTAGCTTTTACGTCATCTGGAAGTTTAACATCTTCTCTTACAGGTCTAGCATATCCTTTTGCTAAGTTAATTTGTCCTTCATCACTGAAAATATATTCACGAGTTAACTTTGCAGCATTAGGATGTGGAGCATATTTATTTATTATAGTTGTATATCCTGTACGAATACTTCCTTCTTGTGGAATACATACATCAAATCTCTTTGCATCAATCTTATCTCTGTAACCTAATCCATTAAAATCCCATACTAGAGTAACTTGGACTTCTCCTTTTTCAACACTTGCTAAATCATTTTTATTAATAACTAATCTTCCCTGCTTAGCAAGTTTTGCAAAGAAATCAAGACCTGGTTGAATATTATTTTCATCTCCGCCAAAAGCTCTAGCAGCTGCTAAAACAGACATTTGCGATTGATTACCACCAGCAACGTCATCAATAGTTACTTTATAATCTCCATTTAAAATATCCTGGAAAGACTTTGGAGGATTCTTAACTAGGTCTTTATTTGTCAAAATAGCCATTGTTCCTGTATAGGCTACCATCCAGTTACCATCCTTGTCTTTTGCCCAGTCAGGTACACTGTTCCAGTGTGAAGTCTTATATGGTTGTGCTACCCCTTTTTCAACTGCTATAGGAGCAAAGGCCGCACCCATGTCACCAATATCAGCTGTAGCGTTGTTCTTTTCAGCGTCAAATTTTGCAATCTCTTCAGCACTTGATAAATCTGTATCTGAATGATTAAGTGAATACTTTACCTTTAAATCATTCCATGTATCCTTCCAGTCTGCCCAGCTATCTGGCATACCAACACTAACAACTTGTCCTTCTTTCTTTGCTAAGTTAGTTAGTTCTTCAACACTAATATTTTGTTCTGTTGGTTGCTTTGCGCTTTCTTGTACTTTTGACCCACATCCAACCATTGAAGTAGCTATAATAGTTGATGCAAATAATACCGTTAAAACTTTTTTAATATTCATTAAAAGACCCTCCTAAAATATATAATTAAATTTATATTTTTATAAAGCTTGGTTTTCTGTTCTTAAATGTTGTAACTTCTTTAAACCCAATTTCTTTAAGTTCTTTTATTGCTTTATCAAAATCTGCACAGAAGTCCTTTGCAACATGTGCATCTGAGCCTACTGTAATAATTCTCCCCCCAAGCTCATAATATCTTTTTAGTATTTGCCTGTTAGGATGCATAGAGTTAAGTTTATATCTTAATCCTGAGGTGTTAAGTTCAATTCCTTTTCCCTTGCTTATTATTATTGTCAATATCTCATCTATGATATCTTTATAATCTTCATACCTTAATACTTTGTTTTTAAAATTACCATATCTAACTACAAAATCTAAATGTCCATATACATCGCAGTTATCAAAATTCTCAACAGTTTTCTTTAGATTTTCGAAATATATTTTATATCCTTCCTGCTGACTGTTTTCTCTAAATAAATCACCTTTATCAAGTTCTACTCCTTCAAAAGCATGCATTGAACATATTACGAAATCAAAGGGATATGCATTTAACAATTTATTATATTTATCATTTAAATGCGGTAAGTGGGGTTGATACCCGATTTCAATTCCCATTAAAATATTAATTTTTTTATAGTAATCTCTAAGACTTTCAATTTTTTTTATGTATTCTTCAAAGTTTATTTCAAATAATATTTTATTGCTTGGGTAATCAAAATCTACATGATCTGTAAATATTACTTCTTTTAAGCCTAGTTCTATTGCTCTGCTTACAAGTTCCTTCGCTGGCGTATTACAGTCACCTGAGAATTCTGTATGCACATGGTAGTCAGGAATAATGTCCATCATTTACCTCCTCTTAAGATTCATTGTCTAATTGTATTATAAAAACTATTTGTTAAATCAAGATTATGTAAATGTTACTTTGTGTTTGTTTTGTGTTAACTTGTTTGTTTTAATGTTGTTTTCCAGATAAATATCAACACTAAAACAACATGATTTTACTAGAAAAATAGTCTCTTTTAATTGTTTTAAAAGAATACAATGTTGAGATAAAATTGTAATAAAATAAAGAAAGCATGTATCACTTATAACATTTTTATTATAAGCTACATGCTTTTTCTGCTATATGAGTCTATAATCATATAAAGATATTGGAAAATAATTTGACTTTTTATCCACTTCATTATATTATTCAAAGTAAATAATACTATGTACCCAAAAGGGGGAAATACCTATGACGAATAAAGATGATTACGTTTCTCGTGCACAAAATGCATTATGGAATACTACTATAAAAATTGCTGATAGCCTTAGGGATCTATCAGAGTTCGGTGTAACTGAAGCTCAATTTCATGTATTAGAATTACTTTATAGAAAAGGAGCATGCAAGGTTACATATTTAGCTGAAATAATGGGAGTTAAACCAAGTGCTATTACTACAATGATTGATAGATTAGCTAACAACGGATTAGTATATCGCCGCCATGATGATAATGATCGAAGAGCTGTACTGGTAGCTATAACTAATGAAGGGCAAGAATTAATAGATAGATTTGATAAAAAGTGTC
Organism: Clostridium nitrophenolicum; assembly: GCF_055391695.1. Taxonomy (NCBI): domain Bacteria; kingdom Bacillati; phylum Bacillota; class Clostridia; order Eubacteriales; family Clostridiaceae; genus Clostridium; species Clostridium nitrophenolicum. The sequence continues at coordinate 542,670 of NZ_AP042469.1, read as the reverse complement.
GTGAAACATTAAGAAAATATCTAACTCATTTAGAACCTAATGAGCTAGAATTTTTAGCTTCCATTTATGAAAAACTAGGCAATATTGATATATAAGATTATAGATAAATAGTTGTAAAATAAATGTTGCACTAATTTATTACTTTACAGCTATTAAAAAAATGTATACTCTTACTCAAGTTGCCTGAATATGCTTTCTATAGTTTCTATTAAGTTTAGCAATTTTGCTAACTCTTCTCTTGGCAGCGATATTAACTTATGGCTCAAATTTTCTTTAAACATTTCTAATAAGCTTCTAAGATACTCTTTACCTTTTTCAGTAAGATCAATGTTTATTATTCGTCTATCCTCTTTGCTATAAACTCTATACACAAGGTCTTTCTTCACTAACTTATCTATAATAATTGTCATCTGAGGTTTAGAAACAGAAATCTTCTTACATATTTCCGAAATAGATAAGATTCCTTCATCACCAAGAATTCCTAACACAACTAATTGATTTATAGGTAATATTTCATTAGCTTGCATATCAAGTCTTATAATTTTTTTAGTCATTATTGGAATAAAAGTAAGCAGTTTCTCAGCTAACATATCCACAGAGTCCTTACACATATGCTTTCCTCCTATAGTTTTAATTTAAAATGCGTTGGTTCTTCAAAAATAGGACCAACGCATTTTATTAAGAAAACATCATGTTGTTATTTTGATAGTCGAAAAGTTTACTTAACTACGTTAATCTTATCTCCATTACTTAATAGATTCTGTCCTTCGGTAATTACATCTATACCTTCTTTTATATTTCCAGTTATTTCTGTAACCTTGTTATTAGAGATACCAATGTCAATAGATACTTTTTTAACCTTTCCATTATCAGCTACATAAAGATAATTTACATTGTTCTCCATTTTAATTGCTTCATTTGGAACAGTTAAGATGTTATCCTTACTTTCGGCTGGCAAAGACACTTTAGCAAACATACCAGCTTTTAACTCGCCATTTGAGTTATCAATTTTTACTTTTACAAGATAAGAGTTGTCTTTAGAATTAGAATTTGGGCTAATTTTATCTATTACTCCAGATACTTTTTTATCTTCTAATGCATTTATACTTACTTGTACTGATTGCCCAATTTGAATCTTTCCAATAATTTTATCTGGTACATTTATGTCTGCTATAAAGCTACTTGAATCAATTATGGTAACTGACCCAGATTGACCACTAGCAAGTTGGCCTACTTTAACATCCTTAGCAGATACTACCCCAGAAATAGGTGAGGTAATGGTAGCATTATTTAATTGAACTTGTGCAGCATTTACTCCTGCCTGTGCCTGAGATACCTGAGCTGCTGCAGCTTTTGTAGACTGAGGTCCTATTTTTTCTTGTAGAAGATTTAAATTTTCCTCAGCAGTATTTAAATCTACAGAAGCTGAATCATATTGCGTTTTCATATCATCTAACTCTTTTTTAGATATAGCTCCTGCTGCGTATAGTTTTTGAAGCTTTTCATAGTTATCTTTTATGTTACTATATTGAATTCTTGTTTTACTTACTGCTTGCTCAGCTTGAGATATTTGTTGTGCCAATCCCGAATCACTTGTTCTCTCTAGGTTAGCCTTTGATGCATCTACGGCTGCTTGTTGAGCCTGCAGCTGTGCATGTAACTCTGCCGTGTCCAGCGTAAATAATATTTGTCCTGCTGTAACCTTATCTCCAATATCTACATTTACGCTAGCGACCTTTCCACCTAATTTAGGGAAAACCTGTATCTCTTGTACAGGGTTTAATTTACTTGCATATTCCACCTCAGTGGATATTGAACCTACAGCTACCTTCTGCACTTTTACATTTTTAATCTCTTGTTTTCCTTCTACTTTTTTACCTCTGCCAAAAATAGAAGCGCAGGCAACAACAATGAGCACTAAAACTATACCTACTACTAAGTTCTTTTTATTTAAAACATTAAACTTCATACTGCTCGACCCCCTTGGCATTTCCTTTTTTTCTTTTTATCTTAAACACAGATTTAGTTAAATCATCCATTAAGGTATAAACTACTGGTAATACTATAGGTGAAAGTACAGTTGATGCTATCATACCTCCAATTATTACTATAGCCATACTTTTCTTCATTTCACTTCCCTCTCCCATAGATAACGCAGCGGGAAGCATTGAAACTATCATCGTTGCACTTGTCATTATTATAGGTCTTAATCTAGTAGTACCAGATTCAATAAGTGCATCTTTTAAATTCATACCTTTCTTCATTAGAGTATTTGTATAGTCTATTAATAAAGTCCCATTTTTAGATGACAATCCTTCAAGCATTATTAAACCGATCATTGACATTAAATTTAAAGTTTGTCCAGTTAGCGCTAGTAAACCAAATGCACCTATTATGGCACAAGGTAGTGATATCATTCTTATAGCTGGAGTTAAGAAGGATTCATAAAGTACTACTAGTATCATATAAACAAGAATTAATGAACCTGCTAGAGCTAGGACAAGAGACCTAAAGGATTCTGCCATATCCTTTTGAGTTCCACCGTAGTTTATGCTATATCCTTCAGGCAATGAAAATGACTTTAGTTTAGCCTGAATGTCATTAGTAACCTCTCCAAGAACCCTGCCTTGTAAGTTTGCTTGAATAGTAACTACATCCTGCTTATCTTCTCTAAGTAGTGACGGCTGACTATCTGCCTTTAAAACTGATGCAACCTGGCTTAAGGCTATTTGTTGTCCAGATTGATTCATAATTTTTACAGATTTAATATCCTCAGCATTTTTTATTTGTCCATCCATAAACTTAACTGTTATATCATTTTCTTCATTATTTGATCTATATACTCCTGCTTGAGTACCTGCCAGTGCAGTTCTAATAGAACTTCCTATATCTGCTGTAGAAACACCATATTCTGCAGCAGCAAGACTATCTATATTTACTCTTAGCTCGCTACTTTTTATACTAGAAGAATTGCTTATATCAATGACCCCAGGAACTGTTTTTACTATTTTTTCAACTTCCTTTGACAAAGCTTCTAAGGTATCTTGATTATCTCCCTTTATACTAATAGAAACCGGTTTGCTGCTTCCACCACCAGATTGGGATTCTGTTACAGTAAAGTCTGTTCCAGTCATTTTCTTACCAAAATCACGAACTTGAGTTGCTAGTTTACTTTGACTCTTTTTACGCTCATTTTTCGGAACTAAGTTAACATAAATCTGAGCATTAGCTTTATCTTTGCTGCCTTGTCCACTTTGTCCAATCATTGAAAAATAATTCTTTACTTCTTTGGTTTCATGTAAATACTTTTCTACCTCAGTAACTTTCTCATTCGTTTGCTTTAAAGTTGATCCAGGAGCAAGTGACATCTGAATAGTGAAAGTGCTCTGATCGGCTGTAGGTATAAACTCAGATTTTAATAATCCCATAGGGATAAGGGCAACACTGAGTACAATGCATATAATAACATAAGATAAAACTCTTCCTCTATGCTCTAGGGACCATATAAGAGCCTTTCTATACTTTTCTAAAAGTTTACTAAAAAATCCATTCTTTTTATTTTTAGTTTCTTTCTCTTTATTTTCATTTTTTAGTATACGCGATGAAAGCATTGGTGTAATTGTGAAAGACACTAAAAGGGAAAATAACGTAGCTACAACTATTGTCAATCCAAATTCTTTAAATAATTGTCCTATCATACCAGACATAAGAGAAATGGGAGCAAACACAACTATATCACAAAGACTTATTGCTATTGCTGCCATTCCTACTTCTCTACGACCTTCAATAGCTGCAGTTATAGGATTTTTTCCTAAACCTAAGTGTCTTTGTATACTTTCTATTACAACTATAGAATCGTCTACTAGTGTACCTACAACCAAGGATAGCCCCATTAAAGACATCATATTTAATGTAAAATTAAACTTATACATCATGAAGAATGTGGCTATAAGTGATGTAGGTATAGCAACTAAAACAACTATAGAAGAACGGAAACTACGGAAGAATAGATAAAGCACAATTGCGGTAGTTATAATTCCCTCTATGAGGTTATGCTTTACTTGAGTCAATGAAGCATTAATAAAAGTAGTAGTGTCAAATGCAATATCTATCTTAATTCCACTAGGAATAGTTTTCTTAATTGATTCTAACTCCTTTTTCACACTATTTGCTACTTCTACTACATTAGCATCACTTTGCTTTCCAACAATAAGCGCCATGGTTTTCTTACCACTAAATCTTGTTAGCGAAGTAGCCTCTGGAGCTTCTAAATTTATTTTAGCAATTTCATCAAGTCGCACAGTTCCACCATTAGCTGTAGGAACCAACATATTTTTTACATCATCTATTTTACGAAATTGTCCAATAACTCTAACAGATTGATCCATCTTATCCTGCTTAATTTCACCAGCAGGTACATTTATGTTAACTGAGTTTAATTTGCCGATTATAGTGTTAGTACTTATGCCATAATACTCCATAGCAGTTTTATCAAGCTTTATTATTAACTGTTTTTTATCAGCACCCATCAAGTCAATTTTTCCTACACCCGGTATCTTTTCTAATTTTTGTTTTAAGATATCAGATTCATTGTAAAGTTCATCGTAATTAACATCGCCATTTAGAGCTATCCCTAGTATTGGAACAGCATTTGTATCCATCTTAAATATAACAGGCTTGTCCGCAGCTTTAGGAAGTCTTCCACTAGCATTTTCGATAGCCTTCTGCACATCTAAGTATGCGGTGTTTAGATTAGCCTTCATTTTAAAAGTTATTGTTACAGTACCATATCCTTCTTTTGCATTGGAATTAATTGTATCTACACCACTTATTCCCGATACTGCATCTTCAATAGGTTTTATAATATCTTTTTTAATATCTTCAGCACTAGCACCACTATATGTTGTCATTACTGATACAACAGGGATATTCATAGAAGGCAATAAATCTGCTCCCATGCTTTTATATCCTATAATACCAAGCCCAATTAGTAAGACTACTACGATCCACATTGCAGCTGGTCTTTTTACTGATATTTCGGTTATATTCATTTTTATCCTCCTCACAGTAGCATTTATTCACAACTAAATATTTAACATATATTAAATATTAATATATGTTAAATTATAGTATCATCCCATATAGAAATCAATAGTGTTTTTAGTAAATAATACTAACCTCCTTTTTATTATTTCTAAAAATTAAAGCTGAAAGAAAAAAATATTTGATGTATAATTAAAATTGAAAAATATTTAGTTATATAAATGATTACTAAAAATAATAAATGGAGTATCTCCTAACTTAGGAGATGAACAGAAGAAAAAATGATTAATTTAAAGAAAAAGATTACAATTACAATAGTTTTATTACTTAGCTTATCTATTCTCCTAGGAACTTTTATGCATCTTACATCAAAAAACAAACACATTAATTTAAGCGGATTAAATACAAAATTTTATATACAAGCTGCTGATAACGCAAGCAAAGGAAAACTTCAAGTTAATTGGAAGTACCTAGCAGCTATTGATGGAGTTAGGTATAAGAATGATTTCTCCAAGGCAACTAACAGCAATACAAATGAATTAGCTGCTATGTTTTTAGAAAAAAATAGTACAAGCAATAAGGTTAGAAATAGTAACTATAGATTAGTTGATCTAGATGTAGTATTGGAGAAATTATCTTTTGATAAAAAACAAAAAGAAAGGGTATATACCTATATAGAAGATTTAAAATACACAGGAACTCTGAAGAACAATTTGAAGAATGTTTCCATGCAGCAATTTATCCAAGAGCTATATCCTGAGGCTGCTGAGATATACAATAAGTATGGTGTCCTTCCTTCTGTAACAATTGCCCAAGCTATTTTAGAAAGTGGATGGGGAAAATCAGAATTAAGCACAAAAGCAAATAATTTGTTTGGAATAAAGGCAGATATTAGTTGGAAGGGGAAAAAAATTAAAATGAATACCTCAGAGTATTATAATCAAAAGATTGTAGATGAATTTCGGGTATATAATAATAAACAGGAATCCATAAAGGATTATGGAGAGTTCTTAAAAAATAATAAAAGATATAAACAAAGTGGAGTTTTTCAAGCCACACATTATATAGATCAGGCAAATGCTATAGAGAAAGCCGGATACAGCACTGTAGAAAATAGCAAAGGACAACAAATTTATTCGGAGCTAGTAATTGATATTATTCAGGAACAGAATCTTCAGCTTTTAGATTTTCAGTGTGAAATGAATTATAATAAGAATAGTCAATAAAGTTATAATAAGAGAAGCATGTGGTACTTTTGTAAGAACCTCATGCTTCTCTTATCTTGTTGCTTATAAATATTATACTGTTGTATACCTTTAGTTAAATGAATCTGTTATCTTAAATCCTAAATCAGTGGATATATTATTAATTTTCTTCAATACCCTTTCTTTCTCATCCCCATTTAGAGGCGTTGGACAATAATCATTAGTATATTCTACCGAAGAAACACTAAAAGGAATAACTCTTACATCACACTTTACAAGTTTGTTATCATCAAAAGAAAATTTGGCTTGAAGCACGAAGGTATCTTTATCCGAAGGATTAGAATTTCCTCCAAAACAAAAATTGCCTAGGCTATAACATATAATTTTACCCTTATATTTTTCTAATCCTTGAACTACATGTGGATGGTGGCCAATTATCAAATCTGCTCCTTGATCGACAGCATAATGAGCAATACTTTTTTGAATGGAATTAGGATAATATCTGCCTTCTTCCCCCCAATGGAAATTAATCACTACAATACACCCTTGATCTTTCAATTCTTCTATATCCTGTTTTAATTTATTCATAAACCTATCACTATTATTCCAGCCTTGGTAACCTAAAAATCCAAACTTAACTCCTTTTACTTCCTTTATCCACTTATTACCTTCACCAAAATAGTTAATATTATACTGCTTAAGTGTTTCTATAGTATCATTGAAACCCTTATCTAAAAAATCATATATATGATTATTAGATATATTTACTCCTTCAATAGATCCCAAATTTAAAGCTTTTGCAAACTCTGGCTGAGCTTTAAAGGTAAATGTTTTGTCAGCTCTAGTTTTGGCATTAGTAAAAGTGGTTTCTAAATTTACTATAGTTATATCATCTTTTTCGAAAATTGGAACAGCATTCTTAAATAAATATGAATAATCATTATTATGTCTTCTAACCATAGTTGGAAGGGATGTATCCACATCAAATCTTGGATCAGTTCCAATAGTACAATCTCCAGCACTGCTTAATAGAATCTCTATATTGGAAGCAGATTCTTTAGCATTTTTATTTTTATTATCGTCTTCATTGCTTATCTTCTTAGTTTCCTGTACTTTAGAATTAGCATAGTCTGTTTTTGTTGTATCTCTCATGAAGTTCATAAACTTAATTGTACTAAAAGCCACTATGATAGTTGAGAATAAGCATACTGTAGCTATAAAGATTACGTTTTTTTTCTTTTTTGATTTAATCTTTTTTCTTTTATCCATATTTTCACCTACCCTTACATGTTTTAAGTTATCTGAACTTAGCTATTAAATTCCTTGCTTACAAGATATAAATTTAAAGTTAATTATTTCTTATATTCATTATATCAGATATAATTTTACCTAACATCTACCAATTCTAATTTATGTATTAGTCTTTTAATAAGACTAAATCTATAAAATTTCATAGATTTGATTTAAAACTAAATTAGAATTGGTTCGATACGGTTAATTCTTACTAATATATTAAATTGTGCTTCTAATATAATGAATTTCTTAATAAGTAACTATTATATCAATTAATTTTTAGGAATTTTCAAAATTAATATACAAAACACTCAATTTATAAATTATAATAGTCATATATTGTATATAAATTCAGTTAGAAAATTATAAAAGGTAGCAAAATATATTTTCTAAAAAATAGAAAATATTTATTTTTAACATAGCATAACTATTTATATAAGGAGTGTTTAATATTGATGAGAGTAGGAGTTTTAACAAGTGGAGGAGATGCTCCAGGAATGAATTCAGCTATAAGAGCAGTAGTAAAAGCATCAAATTATAATAATCTGGATGTGATTGGAATAAGGCACGGATATCAAGGATTAATTAATAGTGATATATGTAAATTAACTTCTTCTGATGTAGAAAGCATCGCTGATAAAGGAGGAACAATCCTAAAAACTGCTAGATGCTTAGAATTTATGGAGGAAAAAGGAATAAAAAAAGCCCTAGAAACATTAAAAAAACTTAATATAGATGCTTTAGTTGTAATAGGTGGCGAAGGCTCATTTAAAGGGGCAGATCAGTTACATAAATTAGGTATTAAAGTTATAGGTATACCTGGAACTATAGATAACGACTTAACATATACAGATTATTCTATAGGCTTTGATACCACTTTAAACACGGTTTTAGAGTGTATTGGTAAAATAAAGGATACAGATGCTTCACATGACAAAACTACTATTGTTGAGGTTATGGGGAGATATTGTGGCGATTTAGCATTATATTCGGCATTAGCAGGTGGAGGAGAAATAATATCAACTCCAGAAAAAAAATTAGATTTTGCTGCTATCTGTTCAAAATTAAGTTTGAGAATGAATAACGGAAAAAATGATAATTTGGTTATAGTAACAGAGAGAATGTATGATTTGCAAGAGCTTCAAAACTATATTGAAGAAAACTTAAGAATAAGTGTGAGAACCACAGTTCTGGGCTTTATACAAAGAGGTGGAAATCCTTCAGCGTTCGATAGGGTACTGGCAAGTAAACTAGGAGTCAAGGCAGTAGAGTTATTGATTAACGGTTATTCCGGACGAGCTGTTGGAATCGAAGAAAATAAAATAGTAGATATAGAACTTGAAAATGTGAATGCTGCAAATATTGACAAACAAAATACTTATGATTTGTTAGATATACTTCTATATTAGTTTTGCAAATCATAGAGTTCTATTATAGATTATGCCTATATTTGTATAGAAACAAATATAGGCATAATATTTTTTACTTAAGTATGTTACGTAATTCTTCATGCAAATAAAAAACACCAAGCATACGCTTAGTGTTTCTATTATTACCTGGCGACGACCTACTCTTCCACAGGGTCTCCCCTGCAGTACCATCGGCACTGTGAAGCTTAACCTTCGTGTTCGGAATGGGAACGGGTGTTACCTTCACGTCATTACCACCAGATGCTGATTTGTCAAAATCTTTGATTTTAGTAACGAATCAGTACTCCTCAGCTATGCTGAGTGAGTTTCCTATTAAAAATTGCTATAAGCTTCGCATTACTTCGTCAGCTCCCTCCCTGTGGTACTCATTTACAGATCAGTAAACTCTGTTCCTCGCTCAGTCGCTTCCTTGTACTACTCGCTTCTATCAATTTTTAGTTGTTACTTTTTGTTTTTTCATTTTTAAGGAACACCGGGTAATTCTTAACGCTAACTGGTGTTAGCTAAATTACCCGGCAAATGTCATTTAGACATTTGCCCTCTCAAAATTGCACAGTGAATTGTATTTGGTCAAGCCCTCGACCTATTAGTATCAGTCAGCTGAACATGTTACCATGCTTACACCTCTGACCTATCAACCTTGTGTTCTTCAAGGGGTCTTACTAGCTTACGCTATGGGAAATCTAATCTTGAGGTGGGCTTCACGCTTAGATGCTTTCAGCGTTTATCCCGTCCCGACATAGCTACCCAGCTGTGCTCCTGGCGGAACAACTGGTGCACCAGAGGTCAGTCCATCCCGGTCCTCTCGTACTAAGGACAGCTCCTCTCAAATTTCCTACGCCCGCGACGGATAGGGACCGAACTGTCTCACGACGTTCTGAACCCAGCTCGCGTGCCGCTTTAATGGGCGAACAGCCCAACCCTTGGGACCTACTTCAGCCCCAGGATGCGACGAGCCGACATCGAGGTGCCAAACCTCCCCGTCGATGTGGACTCTTGGGGGAGATCAGCCTGTTATCCCCGAGGTAGCTTTTATCCGTTGAGCGATGGCCCTCCCACGAGGAACCACCGGATCACTAAGCCCGACTTTCGTCCCTGCTCCACTTGTATGTGTCGCAGTCAGGCTCCCTTCTGCCTTTGCACTCTACGAACGATTTCCAACCGTTCTGAGGGAACCTTTGGGCGCCTCCGTTACTTTTTAGGAGGCGACCGCCCCAGTCAAACTGCCCACCTAACAATGTCCCGTGACCAGATTCATGGCCGCCGGTTAGAATCCCAGTACTGTCAGGGTGGTATCCCAAGGATGACTCCACAAAGGCTGACGCCCTTGTTTCTCAGTCTCCCACCTATCCTGTACAGACAATACCGAAACTCAATGCTAAGCTACAGTAAAGCTCTACGGGGTCTTTCCGTCCAATCGCGGGTAGCAAGCATCTTCACTTGCACTACAATTTCGCCGGATTTGTTGTCGAGACAGTGCCCAAGTCATTACGCCATTCGTGCGGGTCGGAACTTACCCGACAAGGAATTTCGCTACCTTAGGACCGTTATAGTTACGGCCGCCGTTTACTGGGGCTTAAGTTCACACCTTCGCTTGCGCTAAGTGTTCCCCTTAACCTTCCAGCACCGGGCAGGCGTCAGCCCCTATACATCAGCTTTCGCTTTAGCAGAGACCTGTGTTTTTGCTAAACAGTTGCTTGGGCCTATTCTCTGCGACCTACTTGCGTAGGCACCCCTTATCGCTAACTTACGGGGTCAATTTGCCGAGTTCCTTGACAACAATTCTTCCGCTGGTCTTAGGATTCTCTCCTCACCTACCTGTGTCGGTTTGCGGTACGGGCACCAACTTCCTCCATAGAGACTTTTCTTGGCAGCGTGGAATCAGATACTTCGCCCATAAGGGCTCCCCATCACACCTCAACTAAGTTTAACGGATTTGCCTGTTAAACATGTCTAAGTGCTTAGACGCACATCCAATAGTGCGCACATCTTATCCTCCTGCGTCATCCCATTTGTAATAACGTCAGTTGGCGGTATCGGAATATCAACCGATTGTCCATCACCTACGCCTTTCGGCCTCGGCTTAGGTCCCGACTAACCCTGAGCGGACGAGCCTTCCTCAGGAAACCTTAGGTTTTCGACCAATAAGATTCTCACTTATTTCTCGCTACTTATGCCAGCATACTCACTCCTGTACAGTCCACCGCTCCTTTCGGTACGACTTCAATCCATACAGGAAGCTCCTCTACCGCTCTTTCGAGCCCATAGCTTCGGTGGTAAGTTTTAGCCCCGGACATCTTCGGCGCAGGATCTCTCGACTAGTGAGCTATTACGCACTCTTTGAATGAGTGGCTGCTTCTAAGCCAACATCCTAGTTGTCTTAGAAATCCCACATCCTTTTCCACTTAACTTACACTTTGGGACCTTAGCTGATGATCTGGGCTGTTTCCCTTTTGACCACGGATCTTATCATTCGTAGTCTGACTGCTGAGATTCAAGTATATGGCATTCGGAGTTTGATAGGGTTCAGTAACTGTTGTCAGCCCCTAGCCCATTCAGTGCTCTACCTCCATTACTCATTCTCAACGCTAGCCCTAAAGCTATTTCGAGGAGAACCAGCTATCTCCGAGTTCGATTGGAATTTCTCCGCTATCCACAGCTCATCCCATGGTTTTTCAACACCAACGTGGTTCGGTCCTCCACGGAATTTTACTTCCGCTTCAACCTGTCCATGGATAGGTCACCCGGTTTCGGGTCTACGACATGCAACTTATTGCCCTATTCAGACTCGGTTTCCCTTCGGCTGCGCACCTTAAGTGCTTAACCTTGCTACATATCGTAACTCGCTGGCTCGTTCTACAAAAAGCACGTCATCGCACGTAAAAGTGCTTTGACCGGTTGTGGACACACGGTTTCAGGTTCTATTTCACTCCCCTCCCGGGGTTCTTTTCACCTTTCCCTCACGGTACTGCTTCACTATCGGTCACCAGTTAGTATTTAGCCTTGGGAGGTGGTCCTCCCTGCTTCCCACAAGGTTTCACGTGTCTCGTGGTACTCTGGAGCAGATCTCGTTGCTATTCTTTTCACTTACAGGGCTGTTACCTTCTACGGCGGAGCCTTCCAGCTCTCTTCAATTAAGAAATCACAACTTTTGTGATCTGTCCTCAACCCCAGGAACAAGTTCCTGGTTTGGGCTCTTTCCCTTTCGCTCGCCGCTACTTAGGAAATCGATTTTTCTTTCTCTTCCTCCGGGTACTTAGATGTTTCAGTTCCCCGGGTATATCCCTATAAACCTATGAATTCAGTTTACAGTACACTACGTTAGTAGTGTGGGTTGCCCCATTCGGAAATCTTCGGATCACAGGCTATTTGCGCCTACCCGAAGCTTATCGCAGCTTATCACGTCCTTCTTCGACTACTGGTGCCAAGGCATTCACCATGCGCCCTTTGTAGCTTGACCATCTAAATTAATATTACCTTCGCATTACTGCGTCAGCTTCCTTCATTGCGGTGCTCATTTACCTTAAGTAAACTCTGCTCCTCATTCAGTTGCTTCCTTGTACTGCTCGCTACTATTAATTTATATTAATTCTTAAATCTACAAAGGTTACTTACTTATATAATAAGTAGTTTTACCTTCAGCTTTACTTTTATTTAATATCACTGTGCAATTTTCAAAGAACAATTGGAGATTTATTTTATCATGTTGATTATTTGAAATCAACCGGTAAATAATCCCTCAAGATTAAACAGAGTGTAAACAAACCTTCAAGATAGAATTACCTATCTTGTCGACTCCTTAGAAAGGAGGTGATCCAGCCGCAGGTTCTCCTACGGCTACCTTGTTACGACTTCACCCCAATCACTAACCCCACCTTCGGCCGCGTCTTCCTTACGGTTAGACTACGGACTTCGGGTGTTGCCAGCTCTCATGGTGTGACGGGCGGTGTGTACAAGGCCCGGGAACGTATTCACCGCGACATGCTGATTCGCGATTACTAGCAACTCCAGCTTCATGTAGGCGAGTTTCAGCCTACAATCCGAACTGAGGGTAATTTTATAGTTTTGCTCCACATCACTGTATTGCTTCTCTTTGTATTACCCATTGTAGCACGTGTGTAGCCCTAGACATAAGGGGCATGATGATTTGACGTCATCCCCACCTTCCTCCCGGTTAACCCGGGCAGTCTCACTAGAGTGCTCAACTTAATGGTAGCAACTAATGATAAGGGTTGCGCTCGTTGCAGGACTTAACCTAACATCTCACGACACGAGCTGACGACAACCATGCACCACCTGTCTTCCTGCCCCGAAGGGCTTCCTCCATTACGAGTAATTCAGGAGATGTCAAGTCTAGGTAAGGTTCTTCGCGTTGCTTCGAATTAAACCACATGCTCCGCTGCTTGTGCGGGCCCCCGTCAATTCCTTTGAGTTTTAATCTTGCGATCGTACTTCCCAGGCGGAGTACTTATTGTGTTAACTGCGGCACAGAAGGGGTCGATACCTCCTACACCTAGTACTCATCGTTTACGGCGTGGACTACCAGGGTATCTAATCCTGTTTGCTACCCACGCTTTCATGCCTCAGCGTCAGTTACGGTCCAGAGAGTCGCCTTCGCCACTGGTGTTCTTCCTAATCTCTACGCATTTCACCGCTACACTAGGAATTCCACTCTCCTCTCCCGCACTCTAGACTTCCAGTTTGAAATGCAGCACCCAAGTTAAGCCCGGGTATTTCACATCTCACTTAAAAATCCGCCTACGCATCCTTTACGCCCAGTAAATCCGGACAACGCTCGCCACCTACGTATTACCGCGGCTGCTGGCACGTAGTTAGCCGTGGCTTCCTCCTTTGGTACCGTCATTATCGTCCCAAAAGACAGAGCTTTACAACCCGAAGGCCTTCATCACTCACGCGGCGTTGCTGCATCAGGCTTTCGCCCATTGTGCAATATTCCCCACTGCTGCCTCCCGTAGGAGTCTGGACCGTGTCTCAGTTCCAATGTGGCCGATCACCCTCTCAGGTCGGCTACGCATCGTCGCCTTGGTGAGCCTTTACCTCACCAACTAGCTAATGCGCCGCGGGTCCATCTCAAAGCGGATTGCTCCTTTAATTAGTTCTCCATGCGAAAAACTAATGTTATGCGGTATTAATCTCCCTTTCGGGAGGCTATCCCCCTCTTTGAGGCAGGTTACCCACGTGTTACTCACCCGTCCGCCGCTAATCCACCCCGAAGGGTTTCATCGCTCGACTTGCATGTGTTAGGCACGCCGCCAGCGTTCGTCCTGAGCCAGGATCAAACTCTCAATTTAAAAGTTTGAATGCTCATTACTGTTGTTTTTGACTACTAACAAGTAGTTCAAAAGAATTGCTGGTTTAGTTTACTTAATAAAAATCATCTTGATTTTTAACCTCTGTTTAATTTTCAAGGATCACCTGCCATTCAAGACAGCTTATACAGTTTCTCATACTTACTTAACTTTGTCAAGAACTTTTTTTAAATTCTTTTTGTTAAGCTTAGCTGCTCTTGACAGCTTCATTATAGTATCATACAAGCTAACTTGTTGTCAACATATTTTTGACTAACTTTTTTAACTTGTTTGCCGCTCACTCAAGCGACGAATGTTATCTTACCACCTTTTTATTAATAGATTATATTCTAAAGTTTACCTGAGATTAAACTAGCTCATTAATTCTGCATATCTCAAGATAATACTAGATATTAAACATATTGACACGCCAGATTTAGTTTACTGCTCAGAATCGGCTATATGTTAAAAACTCCAGCTAGCATGCTGGAGTTTTCATATGATAATTATTAATCTCGATTATTATTTTGCTGTCATACGAGATAATTCTAATGCGCTCTTTTTTCTCTTATCTTTAACTGATTGACTAAGTTCATCAGACTTAATTATATTAAATGCATTAGTAGGACAAACTTCTACACAAGCTGGCCCTTTTTCTCTTCCTATACATAAATCGCATTTATTAGCTACTATTTTTTCTTTAAAACATAACTTTCCTGAATCAATAACCCTTAGTCCTTGCTGCAACACTTTTTCTCCCTTATTATACTCTGAGACTAACTCAATAGCTCCTAGAGGGCATGCTACAAGACATGTCTTACAACCTACGCAAGTTGTCCTATTAATATAAACAACTCCATTCTTATTTGTAATAGAGCCATTTGGGCATGCATTGGCACAAGGTGCATCCTCACATTGTCTACACTGAATTGGCGCACTTACCTGAGCAGTTTTTACAACACTTAAACGTGGATAAAATTCAATCTCAGAGCTTTGTGATGTAAATATATTTGTATCAGAGTGAGCCACAACACAAGCAATTTCACAGGTTCTACACCCTATGCATTTATTAGGATCTGCAACTACAAAAGTATTCATTACCCTTACTCCTTTCTTGACGTATACTTAGTGTGTAAAAGATGATGAGATTGGTGACCTAATGGCTCACTTAAGAACTCATCATATAATTTTATAATATCAGGATTTTCATGAGATTTTCTTATTTCTAATTTAGAGTCATGATTATAGGTAGCAGCCTTTCTTTGTTTATATGCAATTTCTCTGTGCTCTTCTAGAAGAAGCTTTGGTTGTCCTCCACCGCTAATGCAGCCTTCTGGACAAGTCATTACTTCTATGAAATGGAAATCACATTTTCCTTTTTTCACATCTTCCAATAATGGGACTACATTTTTTAATCCTGAAACTACGGCAACCTTTAATTCCAAACTTCCTACTTCAACGATAGCCTTTCTTACTCCATTACCCCCTCTAACAAACTCTAAGTCTATGTTAGGAATGGTTTCTTTAGTAATTAGCTCATAACCCGTTCTTAATGCTGCTTCCATAACACCGCCTGTAACACCAAAAATAGTACCAGCACCAGAATAGTTTCCCAATGCTGAATCAAATTCTTCATCCGGTAAATTATTAAAATCAATTCCTTTATCTTTAATTAACTGAGCTAACTCTCTTGTAGTTAAAACTACATCCACATCTTTATATCCACTATCGTTCATCTCTGGTCTGTCGCATTCAAATTGCTTACATGTACACGGCATAATAGCTACACTAAAAATTTTAGCTGGATCTATGTCATCTATTTTAGCTCCATAAGTTTTAAAAAGTACTCCCCCCATTTGCTGCGGTGATTTACAACTTGAAAGATGATTTAAGAGCTCTGGGTACTCTTGTTCAGCAAATTTTACCCAAGCAGGGCAGCAGGAAGTAAACATTGGCAAATTTTTGCCATCAGTCACCCTTTGTATTAATTCACTGCCTTCTTCCATTATGGTCAGATCTGCAGCAAAGTTAGTATCATATACTTTATCAAAATTCAAACGACGAAGAGCTGCCGCCATCTTTCCAGGAGTTAAAGTTCCAAGTGGCATCCCAAATTCTTCTGCTAAAGCAACTCTTACAGCAGGAGCACATTGTACAAGTTTATAAAGTTTAGGATTAGATAGTGCTTCCTTAACTAACTTAGCATGTCCTACATTGTATGCAGCAAAAAGTGGTTCTCTAACGCTTTCTAGTACTCCTCTTTGCTCAAGCTTTTTATTTCTAGGCTCTATATCCTCTTCAAAACTTGAAGCATATACATTGCATACTTGCACACATTGTCCACAAACAACACAGCAATCTGAATTTATAACTTGAGGTTTTCCATCTTCACCTTCTATAGCATTAACAGGGCAAACTTCCGCACAACGTCTGCATCCTGTACATAGCTCCTTATCAATATTAATTATATTTATTGACATATTTAACTTTCCTCTCTTTACAATTGAAGTAATATTCTATTTGTAGTTTTTTACTGTTTCCAATAAACTCAATGCAGCCGCTTTATTACGAGCTTTTTTCTCTTTTTCAGGTGTTACTAGAGTTAGGACTTTCTGAGGACAAGCATTTACACAAGCTGACTTTCCGTTTTCCCTACACAAATCGCATTTATAAGCAACGCTTTTTACTTTCTCCTTAAGACCATCTTCTCCATCTTCCATTAAGTTGATCTGAATTACTTCTTCCCCGTTATTATATTGAGGCAGTAAATCTATTGCTCCAACAGGACAAGCCATTAGGCATGTCTTACAACCTATGCAAGCTTTTTCATCAACTACAATTATGTTGTTTTCTTGCTTAATTGCTCCTACAGGGCATACATTAGCACAAGGTGCATCCTCACACTGTCTACATTGAACTGGCATAGCATAGCCTTCTGCTCTAATAACATTTAATCTTGGAATAATAGGAGTTGTAACAGTTCCAACGGTAGCAACAACATTGTTATTTCCATTATGAACCGCAAAGCATGCTACCTCACAGGCTTTACACCCTATACATTTGTTTGAATTAGCTACAACAAATGAATTAGAAGTTGTTTTCATCTTCACTCCACCTTTCTTAATTTTATATATAAGTTTTAATATTGTGCTTTATTATTACTCTTTTATTTTTAGTCTACATATCTAAAATATTAAATTTTTACAATTATTATCCACTTATATTAGTATAACATTTCAATATGATATATTACATAAATTTATCTATCTTTTTACATGCATCTGTTTTCTAAGCTTATCATACTCATCTCTTACATATTGTTCAGCCCATGCTTGGTCTTGAATTTTTTCTACCTTTATTGCACAATACTTATACTCAGGGGTTTTGGAAATAGGGTCCATATGATCACTTGTTAACTCATTACAAGCTCCAATCCACCATTGATATGTCATGTAGGTAGCACCTTTTTTTACTCTGTCAGTAATTAGCGCCCTTGCTATTATGCTTCCTCTACGTGAGCTTATTCTTACCAACTCTTGATCTTCGATTCTGAGTTCTCTACCATCTTCCAGACTCATTTGTATATACCCAGGCTCATCCGCTAGCTGCTGCAGTGCACGGCAGTTTCCAGTCATAGTTCTTACAGAGTAGTGACCTACTTCCCTTACAGTTGATAAACTTAGTGGATACTCCTCATCTGGTAATTCCATAGGAGGTCTCCACTCAGAAGCAAATAATTGTCCTTTACCACTAGGCGTAGTAAACTCATTACCTTCATATAAGTATGGAGTGCCTATATGTTCTTCAGTAGGACAAGGCCATTGAATACTTCCCAATTCATCAAGCTTCTTATAGCTTGCTCCAGCAAAACTTGGACACAGGCTTCTCATTTCATCCCAAATTTCCTCTGTATTTTTATAGCTCATCGGATAACCCATAGCAGTAGCTACTTCGCATATAATCTGCCAGTCAGGTTTTACATCTCCCTTTGGCTCTATTGCTTTTCTAAATCTTTGGAATCCACGGTCAGCAGATGAATATACTCCCTCATGTTCTCCCCATGCAGTAGCAGGTAATATTACATCAGCATGAAGTGCTGTCTTGTTCATGAAGATATCCTGAACTATTACTAATTCTAAATGATCTAGAACTTCTCTTACTTCACCAGCATTAGGATCACTCTGAACAGGATCTTCTCCAAAAATATAGTAAGCCTTAATTTTATCTTCATGTAACGCTAAATGAGGTACCTCTGTTAGCTTATATCCTGGTTTACTTGGAAGCTTAACTCCCCATGCTTTCTCAAATTTTTCTCTTGCTTTATCATCTGTAACATCTTGATATCCTGGGAATACATTAGGAAGTGTCCCCATATCACAAGTACCTTGTACATTATTTTGGCCGCGCACTGGTCCAATACCTACGTTAGGTCTTCCAAAATTACCTGTTAACAATGCTAAAGAAGCCAATCCTTTTACAACATCAACTGCTTGAGAGAATTGACAAACACCCATTCCATATAAAATCATAGCATTCTCAGCACTTGCATATTCTCTCATAGCCTTTCTGATATCTTCTGCACTAACTCCAGTTATTCTTTCAGCATATTCAGGTGTATATTTTTCCACAGAAGCCTTATAATCTTCAAAACCTTCAACATACTTTTCAACATATTTTTTATCATAAAGACCTTCATTTATTAAAACATTACCAAAAGCATTTACTAATGCCATATTTGTACCACCTTTTAAAGGCAGCCATAAATCAGCAATTCTCACTGATTCAGTTATTCTTGGATCAGTTACAATAATTTTAGCACCCTTTTCTTTAGCCTTAATTATTCTTCTTGCTACAATTGGGTGAGAATCGGCACCATTATATCCAAATACAAATAATAGATCTGTATTTTCTATTTCAGGTATAGAATTAGACATTGCACCATTTCCTAATGAGTAAGCCAGACCGGCTACTGAAGGAGCATGTCAAACTCTCGCGCAGTGATCTATATTATTAGTTCCAATTACTGCTCTCATAAATTTTTGCATCACATAATTTGCTTCATTTCCTGGTCCTCTTGCAGAACCAGTTCCCATAATAGCATCTGGACCATATTTTTCTTTTATAGCTATTAATCTATCTGCAACAAATCTAATAGCTTCATCCCATGAAACCTCTTCTAATTCTCCATTCTTTCTTATCATAGGTTTTTTTAGTCTAGCAGTTAAAATCTGAGGATCATTTAAGAAATCCCAGCCATAATATCCCTTTAAGCATAAGTTTCCTTCATTAGTTCTTCCATCTGCTGCTTCAGCTCTTATTATCTGTCCATCTTCAACAACTAAATACATTTTGCATCCAGTACCACAATAAGGACAAACCGTTAACACCTTTTCTTCCATTTCTATTGCACTCCTTAATAATTAAATTTACAGAATTTATACAAAATAAAAAAGCCAGTACAAAGTGCGTTATCACACATGTACTGGCTTATTAAAAGCTAAAATATTTAAAACTAAACATTCTTCTTTTCAATCGAACCATCATTTATTAACTTTAAAAATATAATTATTGTTCTATTATTATTTTCTAAATCACGTATTTGCCAACTATACTCAAATCTTTTTCCAACTATTTCATAGGCTTCCTCTAGAAACTGCTTCTCAAGATGAGGCTTCATTATCTTCCAATAATCTTTTACTATATCAATAGCACCTTCCTTAACTAGGATTTCCGATAGATTTGAAAGAATACCATTTATATGTATAGTTATAATATCATTCTCTATTTTAACTTTAACACATTCTGGCCCTTTTCCTCTATAATGCTTTATGATTTTAGTTGCTAATTTTCTTATATTTTCTTGCAATTGGAACTTTTCATCGGACATAATAAAACCTCAATTTAATTAGTTATCATATTTCAAAATGTATTATATAGTAATTCATCTGTAATCATAAAATATATATATCTTAACTACAGTTTGTTCATAACATTTCCTTGCATCTTAAATATTATTATGCCATGAAACTTATTAATATCATACCCTATATTTTAACTCTGTCTTGATTCTTGGTCAAATATATATATTATTGAATATTTATATTTTCTAATTATATTTCTGCAAGTTTCTGTATAATGCTATGAATTTCTCGCTATTTATTGGTATTTAACAATACTTTCTTGATTAATTTTAAAAATATGTTATCTCTTCTTAGAAACCTCAATTTTAACTCTTCTTCCAGATAGATTTTTGCCAGTACAGTATTTAATTATAGAATCTACTGCTCCTTCATTTACATTAACAAATGAAAACTTTTCAAGAATGTCTATATCGCCAATGTCTTCTTTATTTACTTTAGCAGTCTCGCTAAGAAATTGGACTAATTGTTTAGGATTAAGTCTATCCATACGTCCTACTGTTAGAAACAATCTAGTGTAGTTAGAAGTTGAGCCTATATCATTTTTTGTATAATCGTAACTTACCTCTCTATCATAAATCATATTCAGCAAGGCTGCTGCTACATCAACAAGATTAAAGTCATCATCAAGTTCGGCAGCTAACGGAACAAATCTTTTATACTCTTCATCTTCTAGTGTTTCTTTTACCTTTACCAACATGCTTTTATACTTTGATTCAAATATTTCATCAACTGTTGGAATGTCTTTTCTCTTTATCTTTCCTTTTGTAGCTTTTTCAATTTGCTTAAGAGCCATATATTCTCTAGCGGTAACAAGAGTATATGCTACTCCCTCCCTTTTAGCTCTTCCAGTTCTGCCGATTCTATGAACATAGGACTCTGTATCCTGTGGAAGGTCATAGTTAATGACATGTGTTACATTTTCAACGTCTATTCCCCTAGCAGCAACATCTGTAGCTACCAAGAAATCAAGATTACCTTCCTTGAACTTCTTCAAAGTATTCAATCTTTGATTTTGATTCATATCTCCATGCATACCTTCTACGTTATAACCTCTTGCCTGCATAGATTCTACCAATTCATCTACACCTCTTTTAGTTTTACAAAAAATTATTGCAGTAGAAGGTTCTTCAACATCTAGTATTCTACAAAGAGACTCAAATCTATCCTTTTGTTTAATTTCATAATAATACTGATGAACAGTAGACACAGTCATTTCATTCTTTACAATGGATATATGCTTAGTATCCTTTTTCATATACCTTTGAGCCAGCTTCTTAATTTCACTTGGCATTGTAGCAGAAAATAACATCGTCTGCCTCTCTTTACTGCAATTCTTGATCACTTCTTCTATATCATCAATAAAACCCATGTTGAGCATTTCGTCAGCCTCATCAAGTACAAAAAATTTAATATTGCTAAGGTCTATGACTCTCCTTCTCATTAGGTCTAATACCCTTCCAGGAGTACCAACTACTATATCTATTCCTCTTTTTAAAGCCTTAATTTGCCTATCAATAGGCTGACCACCGTAAACTGGCAGTAATTTTACTTTTACATGTTTAGCTATACGATTCAACTCATCATTAACCTGAATTGCCAACTCCCTTGTAGGCGTCAATATAATCGTATTTATTTTTCCTTCTGATTTAACTATACTACTTAGTATCGGAGCCCCAAAGGCAAGTGTTTTACCAGTTCCAGTCTGTGCCTGACCAATAACATCAAATCCTTCGAGAAGAACAGGTATTACTTCTGCTTGAATCTTAGATGGTTCCTCAAAACCCATATCATCTATTGATTTAAGTACATCTTCTTTAAGCCCCAAATCAGAAAACTTCTTATTTCCCATTAATTTCACTCCTTTAATCTACCATTACTGTATTAATAGTATTTACATATTAGTAAAAATTCATTATGTATTGTTCATTAATTTTACCTAAAGTTCTTAGTTCTATATTTTTATATAATAATTTTTTACAACATCTTACAATTTTATTTATATTATTAACAAACTATATATTTACAGGACAAAAAACCCTATAAGAGATATCTCTTATAGGGTTTATCAACAAATTCAATTATCTTCTAAATCCTCTGTTGTTGTTTTGTTGTTTTCTAGCTCTTCTACAATCTGGACATCTTTGTGGTTCATTTTCGAAACCTTTTTCTTTGTAGAAAGCTTGCTCGCCTTCAGTGAAAACAAACTCTTTTTCGCAATCTTTACAAACTAAAGTCTTATCTGCCATTTCAACATTCCTCCTTATAATTTAAGATTAAGATTTAAAGCTGATTCACATAACTTCCTAAAAAAGAGGAGATGTTGTCAACAATATTAAATCCTTTATGTTGTAATTACTAAACTCACAACTATTTTAGTTTAACATAGATATAAACAATAAGCAATAGTTTTATATAATATTTTTTTGTATATATTAACATTTCATTATTAATTAGATAAAATTTATTAATTCTAATTTTACTTCTCGTTGAACAAAGTTAAATTGTCAAATTTATCTTTATTATCTTCAACCACTTTAATAAATGCCTCTGCAACATCAGGATCAAATTGGCTCCCACTGCATCTTTTAAGTTCTAAAATAGCATCCTCGTAAGTCTTTCTTACACCATATGGTCTATTTGAAGTCATTGCATCAAAGCTGTCTACTACTGTTAGTACTCTTGCAAGATATGGTATTGATTTTTCTTTTAACTGCATTGGATAACCTGTTCCATCATAGCGTTCATGATGGTGTAAAATTAAAGGTACTACATCTTTTAGAGATTCAACAGAATCAATAAGTTCTACTCCATTTGCAGGATGTTGTTTTAGTATCTCCCATTCATCTCTATTTAACGTCATTTTTTTATTAAGGATCTCTTTAGAAATATTTATTTTTCCTATATCATGTAAATATGCTCCATATTTTAAGGTTTTTTTCTCTTCGTCAGTAAGTTCTAGTCTATTTGCTAGTAACTTAGCAAACATAACAACTCTTTCAATATGACCATACGTATATCTATCTTTTGCATTTATTACACTTATTAGTGTCTTTATGGATGTAATTAAATCTATATGTTCTGCTTCAATATCCTCTTTCAGCTCTTCGATTACAGAATAATAGGTTTCAACTCTATTTTTATTAAAAAACTTCGCCCTATAAAGTGCATCATCTGCACTGTTTACTAGCTCCATTTCATTTTTTGCTTTAATTGGAAAAGTAGACACACCTACTGATATTGTAATTTTTCCTTTAGGCTGATTTTTTTCACCCTCGAATTCCCACATTTCTACTGCTGCTCTAATTCGTTCAGCAACTACCAATGCAGCATTTTCATCTGTATTTGGTAATATAATAGAAAATTCTTCTCCCCCATATCTGGCAACAATATCACTTTCTCTTACATTATTCTTTAGTATATAGCCTATCTTTTTTAAAACTTCATCACCTTTTTGGTGTCCATGGATATCATTGTAATGTTTAAAATAGTCAATATCAGCTATAATTAATGAGACTGGTAGTTTTGACTGTTCTGCTTGTACAATTATTTCCTTTAAAGCATCATGAAAAAATCTATGATTATAAATTTCGGTTAATCCATCTATATTGACTAAGTTGGATAAGCCTTCAGCGTATTCATTTTCAATTTTCACATAATATCCTAGTAACCAAGAGGTTAAAATAAAAATTCCACATAGAATTAAATCATTCTCAAAATATTGATTAATATCTACATTGGGTACGTAAATTAAGTCTATGCCTAAAACTATAGTTGATGCTACACAAGCTATTATAATTCCATGTTTTATTCCAGATTGTATCGTTGATGTTATTATAATAAATAAAAATAAAAACTTATATTGACTTATGTGAGCACCAGATGAAATTACTAAAGCTGTAAATATTAAAATAAACATAAAATTTTCAAACATCTGTATAATTTTAATATATCTTACATCTATTTTGTTTATAGAAAAAGTTAACCATATGACATATATCATTATTAATACAGAAATTGTTAACCCTATTGAAATTCCATCTTCTAAAAATCCCCAACCTACTTTAGCTATTGTACTTTTTTTATCAAAAAAATTTTTAAAAATTATAATACCACAAAAAAGTAAAGAGATTAGCTTTACAATAGATACAATTTCATGTACTCTTTTTTGCCTATTATTTATAATTTTATTCATATTTTTCACCTATTATATTTTTACATTACGAATAATATAAAGGTCGAAAAATCGACCTTTATATTATTCGTCTCTTAAACATTTTGGCTCTTTTGGCTGATATGAGAACCATATACAAGCTGAAGCTGATGTTGAAAGTGCAAAGAACGTAAAGAAAGAGGTTGCTAGCATTAGAGCCCCTTTAAGTATTTTGTTTTGACTATTTTTCATTATTTTTCTCCTCCAATTTAAAATAATATTTTTTATACTATTTGATATATTTTATACTAGAAATATTTTTAGTTGTTCTTTCTAAATACAAATTTTTATAGGCTATTGTAACTATAATAATAGAAAACAATAACAAAGAAGGAATACCATATAATAATTTCTTTAATGGCTCTTTAAATATAACATTAATATCTAATTTTAATATATTTGTTAGTACATATACATTGAGCCATTCTACTACAAAAAGCATAATAATTAAAATTAAGCCTGATGATGCGGATTTAATTATATCGAGATCATTAATAAAATACATTAATAAAATATAAACTATAAGAATTATTATAGTATGTACACCAAAGTGTATTGGAAGCATTCTTATTAAATAAGCAACTATTGAGAATAAAACAGTAGATATAAAAAAAGGTTTTATGCATATATTTTTTTTACAAAATGCATATGCTCCTAAAACTAATATAAACGACTCTGGCAAAGCCCTAAAAAAAAACTCTATTATAGATAATTTCAACATAGTTTACCTCATATTATAAAATGTACTAAATATTTTACACTTTAGATAATTATACCATTAAACCCTACATTCGTGAATATTGAAATATAGAAATTCACTAGAATATTTAATACTTATAATCTGTTAATTCTAATTAATTATCTGTATTTATTCATGTATTCTTCTACAAGATATAAAAATACTGTTACTCCTAGTAGATCTGCACTTCCCCCTGGACTTATATTTCTTTTTATAAATTCCTTACATAATCTATTTATTCTATCTCTACCATCTGAAGTTTTCATTCCGCCAAGCTTTATTATGTCTCTTGATTTTTCTTTGACCTCTTCTAGAACCATAGGAGAATGTCTATATATTATAGTCGAATCATCGCAAATTTGCATTATGCCAATAAGTGTATGAACCAATCTATCATTGATACTTAAATCTCTATTTTGTCTATAAAAGTCTAAAGAGAAATCGAAAACCGTTGGCATTCCTCTCTCTACTTCGCCTCGTACCCCCTCAGTTTTATATTTAAGAAACAACTTTTCACCATGGCTTAATTTATCTTTTTCTTTTAAGGTAAAAAGTTCACTCTCCACTATACCTTTAGTCATTTTCTTTATAATACTTTGTACTTGTTTAAAGTCTTTTTCCTCATAAATAGCTTTTCCTACCGCTGCGCATGCTACTCCCATCAAGAAAAGCATACCTTTATGCGTGTTAACTCCTCCTGTTTTAAAAAACATATCTTTTTCGGCTTCTACGCCTATTTTTCTAATATTATTAAATATTTCTTCGTTAGATTTATCTGTCAATCCTTCCTGAACAAATAGTGTTAAATATTTACTTAATACAGATGTACTATCAATAAAATTAAAGAAATTCATGTCCTTATGAGCCCCTGAAGATATAGGTGATACCAGCCCCGGTGATGGATAACAGGAAACTTCATATATCATAGCTTGAACTGCAAAACTGCTAATTGTCATTGAGATTTCATTTATAGTAAATATTTCTTTGTTTTTCATTATATCTCTCCATATGCTATTTTTAAGATTATTTAATTAATATTTGCTTTATACCAAACTGCTTTTATAGACATATAATCTACTTCCTGTGGAAGAGCATCTTTTATTGGCTTTAACTTGTTTCCTCCTATATTTTTTATAGTCTCTAATATCAAATTCTCATAAGGTTTTTGTATAAAATCATCTATATTTATTTCCATTCCATCCATTAAACATTTAAATATGTGATCTTGTATAGTAGTAATACCTAGCTCTCTTTCCTTTGATATGTCCTTTAAACTTTTTCCCTCTTTATACAAATTGTATGTTATTATATGAGTTTTTATCTTTTCTATTTTTTCTGGAAGCTCTTTTTCTGCTTTAATATTTGATTTTAAATTATTTTCCTTCATATATTTACATATAGCTTCTAAAAAATTTTTCCCATATACCTCTGCTTTTCTCTCTCCTACTCCCTTAATTAAAAGTAAAGAATCTAAATCTGATGGCATATATTCGCTCATTTCCTTAAGGGTTGAATCATGAAAAATCATAAAAGGTGGAATACCTTCTTTTAATGAAATTTCTTTTCTTAATGCTGATAAGACAGCAAATAATTCGTTATCTATCTTCACAGCTTTTTGAACCTTACTTATCTTCATAAATACTTTTTCTTGGTTCTTTAATACTGCATAGGAGTTAGGTTTTAATTTTACTACTGGATATGCATCATCTGTAATAGATAAATATTCATCAGCTATTAGTTTATTTATTAATGATGATATTTGTTTTTGAGTAAATTCCTTCATTATTCCATAAGTAGAAAGCCTATCTAAAGAAGCGGATAAAACCTTTTTATTCTCTGAGCCCTTAAGCACATCCGCTATCATATTTACTCCAAATCGTTCTTTCATTCTATAAACACAAGAAAAAATTTTCTGAGCCTCTAAAGTAATGTCTTTTTCTTCTCTAGTATCATTGCAATTACTGCAATTCCCGCAGTTTTCCATCACTTCTATTTCACCAAAATACTGAAGAATATAAGCTCTAAGGCACTTTGAAGTATAACAATAATCTACCATAACTCTAAGTTTATTATATTCATAGTTTTTTCTTTCCTCAGACATAGTGCTCTCATCTATAAAATATTTCTGAATTTGAATATCCTTTGGCGAAAATAGAATAATACATTCACTGTCCTCGCCATCTCTTCCTGCACGTCCTGCTTCTTGATAATATGCCTCCATATTTTTAGGAATATTGTAATGTATAACGTATCTGACATTTGACTTGTCTATTCCCATACCAAAGGCATTAGTTGCAACAATAATATCTATATTATCAAAAGAAAAGTCTTCTTGAACTTGATTCCTTTGATTTTCACTTAAACCAGCATGATATACTCCTACTTTGTGCCCTTTTTGATGCAACTTACTATATAGACTTTCTGCCTCTTTTCTTGTAGAGGTATATATAATTCCAATTTTACTTTCATTATTTGCTATATATTCCTTTAAAAAGTTATCTTTATCTTCACCCTTTATAACTGTAAACCTCAAATTTTTTCTATCAAAGCCAGTTACAAACACCTTAGGATTTGATAAATCTAAAAGTTCTAACATATCCTTCCTTACCACTTCGGTAGCTGTAGCCGTGAAGGCTGCTATTACTGGTCTCTTAGAAAGTTTGTTTATAAATGAACTAATTCTTCTATAGCTTGGTCTAAAATCATGACCCCACTGAGATACACAATGTGCTTCATCTACTGCTATAAGTGGAATGTTCAACTCCTTTAAAAGATTACAAAAACTTTCTGATTCTAATCTTTCTGGTGCAATATAAATAAGCTTATACTTTCCGCTTCTAGCATAAAATAGAGTTTCTTGAAGTTCTATATTATCTAATGAACTATTTATATAAGCTGCCTCTATTCCAATTTCCCTTAGATAATCAACTTGATCCTTCATAAGAGATATTAAAGGTGATATTACTATAGTTATACCTTCCATTAACAATGCTGGTATCTGAAAACATATAGATTTTCCTGCCCCTGTAGGCATAATAGCTAAAGTATCCTTGCCTTTTAATATACTTTCTACTATTTGTTCTTGAGCAACTCTAAATTCAGAGTATCCATAATATTTTTTTAAAATCTCTCTTGATTTTTGCAACATTTTATATATACTCCCTTGTTACTTAGTTAAAGATACATAATCAAGAATAAATAGTTTTAGATAATTGCCTAAAACTATTCATTCTTTGCTTTATTATATATTGTATCATATCTGCATTATATCCACTTTATAAATTAAATAACCCATTAAAAGCTTCTTAGTATACATAATACCTAATCCCCTCCGCTAAACCCATACCAAAAATATAGAATGTACTGTTATCTATTTTATAAATTCCAGCATAAAGCTTATTATAGTAGTATAAACCAGTAGACAGAATAAGACTACCTAAGTAAAATATTATTAAATTGTGATTAGGAGGAAAAACTTATGCCAAAAGTAATTGCAATAGTCGCATTTGCATCCGAAGTTGTAAAATTTTATTGCAAACAATTAAATGAATTATTCGGTGAACTTATTAAAGTCAAAGCTTATTCCTTTGAGGATAACAATATAGATAAAATTGTACATGCAGATATGTTTATAATATCTACTTATTCTATTTATCAAACAATAAGAAAAAACATCCCTAACGAAAGTGAAGTTGTAATAACAAACATAACCTTATCAAAAGAAGGACTCTGTCAAGTAATGAACATCCCACATAAAACTAAGGCTATGTTAGTTAACTTAAGCGCAGAAATGTGTATTGAAACAATATCATTAA
Source organism: Clostridium nitrophenolicum (assembly GCF_055391695.1). Lineage (NCBI taxonomy): Bacteria > Bacillati > Bacillota > Clostridia > Eubacteriales > Clostridiaceae > Clostridium > Clostridium nitrophenolicum. The sequence goes on along the minus strand of NZ_AP042469.1, from coordinate 513,705 downwards.
TCTACCAGTTAGGCGTTAATCATATTGAATTAGTTCCATTCTATCCAGGTATGAAGGATATCCCAAATCTTGATTTAGCAGTAACTCCTGGTGAAGCAAGATACGTTCCTAGTAATGTAAGCACAATACTAGATATAGGTCATAGGTTGTTGGATACATCCACGATAATTGAAATTGCTTTAAAGCTTAAACTTGAACATTTGCTTCAAAATAATAATTTTAAAAACTATTTCAATAGTATAGCGACAAATAGCTATAGCTTGGAAGAGTTAACGGGTAAAACCAATAGACTTGAAACTCAATTTGATATACTTCTTGAAGTATTAGATAGAGGGATAATAGGAATAAACGCTCAAGGATTAATTTTCGCATGTAATAACAGCGCTGAAAGAATCATTAATATGAGAAAAGATTCTGTAATAGGAAAAATGCTCAAGGTTATTCTTCCTGAAGTTTCTTTCGATTATGTATCAAATACTTTTGAATCGATAAAATCAAAGCTTATAAAAATAAATGATACTTATATAAATCTTAATATTCAGCCAGTTGTATGCTCTAATAAATATATTGGCGCTTTTGTCATTCTTCAAAGATTTAAAGATACAGAACATCAACAACATAAGCTCAGACTGCAGCTTTTAAATAAAGGTCATATAGCAAAATATACTTTTGACAATATAATAGGAAAAAGTTCTACAATAGTTAAAACAAAAGAAATTGCTAAGAAAATGTCCAAAGCTGATTCCTCTGTTTTAATTACGGGTGAAAGCGGCACGGGAAAAGAACTTTTTGCCCAGGCAATACATAACAGTTCAAATAGAAAGGAGTATCCCTTTGTTGCCGTTAACTGTGCAGCCATACCTGAAAATCTTCTTGAGAGTGAGCTTTTTGGATATGAAGATGGCGCTTTTACAGGAGCTAAAAAAGGTGGAAAACTAGGTCTGTTTGAATTTGCACATATGGGAACTCTATTTTTAGATGAAATAGGCGAAATGAGTTTAAACCTTCAAGCAAAATTACTAAGAATCTTACAAGAAAAAGAATTTGTACGTATTAGCGGAAATAATGTTATAAAAGTTGATGTTAGAGTGATTGCTGCTACTAACAGAGACTTAAAGCAGCTGGTGCAAGAAGGTACCTTTAGAAAAGACCTTTATTATAGACTTAATGTTCTTCCTTTAACTATCCCTCCTCTAAGTCATAGAGGTGAAGATATTTTGCTTCTTATTGAAAAATTCAAAAAGGATTTAAATAGTCACTTTACATTAACACCTGAAGCAGTTGACGCTTTTTTAAACTACTCTTGGGACGGAAACATAAGAGAACTAAATAACTATGTTGAGTACCTAACATATTTGGGTGATGATAAAATTTGTGTAAGTGATTTACCTTTTAAATTGCAAACTAATAAAAATAATAGTTATAAAACAATTGAAAATGAAAATACTTATTTTGAAGATTTTAAGAGATTTACTAAAAAAAGAGCTGATGAATATTTATTTGTGCTTAACCAATTATCTATAAACCATGCAAATAGAACTACAATAGGACGAAAAGCTATTTCTAAGGCTTCTGAAAATGCAAATATTTTTTTAACTGAGCAGGAAGTCAGAAATCTCCTTACAAATCTCGAAAAGTTTAAACTGGTTAAGGTTTTAAAAGGTAGAGGTGGAAGTAAAATAACAGAATTAGGTCTTAAGTTTTTAGATAAAATTAAAACGGGTCAAGTGGAGTATTAATTTCTCCATTTGACCCATTTATTTTAATAATTATATTACTTTTTCACGTAAATGATTACATTTTCCGTACAAAATACTTTGGCATATTAATTGCTTATACTATAAATGTATTTGCAAATACATTAAATTATATTATTAAAAATAAAAAGGACATTTAGGGAGGAACAAAAATGAAGTATAACTTTGATGAAATTATTGACAGAAAAAATAACTATTCTGCTAAGTATGATGAATTAAAACTTAAATTTGGAAAAGATGACTTAATACCTATGTGGGTTGCTGATATGGATTTTAAAACAGCACAACCTATTATTGATGCAATTAAAGACAGAGTAGAGCAAGGAATATATGGATATACATCAAGACCAAATTCTTATTATGAATCAGTTAGTGAGTGGTTGAATAAAAGACATGGTTGGGATGCTGATAGTAAATGGATGATTCACAGTCCGGGAGTAGTTCCAACATTAAGCATATTAGTTAAAGAATTTACAGATCCTGGTGATAAAATAATAATTCAAGATCCTGTTTATTATCCATTCTTTGATGTAGTAAGAAACAACGGCAGAGAATTAGTACTTAATACATTAAAATTAGTAGATGGAAATTATGTAATGGATTATGAGGGACTTGAAGAAGCAGCTAAAGCAGGAGCAAAGATGCTTATTTTATGTAATCCTCATAACCCTGTAGGACGTGTATGGACTAGAGAGGAATTAGTAAAGCTTGGAGACATTTGCTTAAAATATGGTGTTAGAGTTATTTCTGATGAAATACATTCAGATCTTATATATAAAAACAACAAACATATTCCATTTGCAATGATTTCAGAAGAATTTTGTAAGAATACTATAACTTGTGTTGCTCCGAGTAAGACATTCAATCTTGCAGGTCTACAAGCTTCACTTGTAATTTTCCCTAGAAAAGAAGAAAGAGAAAAGTTTGATAATATATTAGGTGCACTTGATATAAAGAGAAATAGTCCTTTTAGTGTTGTAGCAACTGAAGCAGCATATAGACATGGAGAAGAGTGGCTTGAGCAGCTTTTAGAATATTTAGAGACAAATATTGATTATATATATGATTACTGTAAGTTAAATATACCTAAGATAAAACCTAATAAACCGCAAGGAACATATCTTGTTTGGTTTGATTGTAGAGAACTTGGAATGAATAGTGAAGAATTAAGCAAGTTTATGATTGAAGAAGTAGGAGTTGCCATGGATGATGGCTTCTGGTTTGGTTCCATGGGCGAAGGATATGTAAGAATGAATATTGCATGCCCAAGATCAATAATTGAACAAGCTTTAGAAAGGCTAAAAACAGCTATAGACAAATTATAAAAGTATTATATTCATTGGGGACTTAATTGAAATTATGAAATAATAGTTTAAACAATATAAAATAAAAATCATTTGATTATAGGAGGAAGTTTACATGAGTGAAACTCAGAAACAGCAACTGGCAAAAAGTATGAATGCATTTCAAGGTATAATGTATGTAATCGGTTTGGTAATTGGTTCTGGAGTTTTCTTAAAACCAGCAGTAGTATTAAGAAACATGGATTCTACAGGTGGAGCAATTTTCATGTGGGTTTTTGGAGGTATAATTACAATAGCAGCTGCACTTACTGTTGCGGAAATTGCTGGATACATCCCTAAGGTTGGTGGAATGTATACCTATCTATCGGAATTATATAATGATACTATTGGTTATTTATTTGGTTGGGTAGGAAATTTAATAAATTGCCCTGGATCTTCTGCTGCACTTGCAATAGCTTGCGCAACCTTTGCAACATTCTTTGTGCCAATGAGCGCTATACAACAAAAATGCTTTGCTATCTCTCTAGTAGTGCTGCTAGTTATAGCACAAATAATTTCAACTAAATATGGTGTTTGGCTCCAGACTGTAGCAACAATAGGTAAACTTGTTCCAATTGCAGTTATAGCTATTTTCGGTTTAATTAATGGAACTGCACATGATATAAGTTTTGCATCAGTAGGACATATAAAAAGCGCTGGTGCTGGTGTTGCATTGCTTGGTGTATTATGGGCATATGATGGATGGCTTAGCTGTTGCACACTAGCCGCTGATATGAAAGAACCTGAAAAAAATATACCTAAAGCTATAATCATAGGGATATCATTTGTTATGCTAGTATATGTTGCATTTAATATAGCGATTTTCAATGTATTACCAGGACCTACTGCAGCTATTTCTGAAAGAATAGGTGTAGATACATGTCAGAAGCTTTTTGGTCCTAGCGGTGCCACTTTTATAACAATTGGAATGATGCTTTCTGTATTTGGAGCTTTAAATGGGATGTTAACTTGTGGTTCAAGATACACTTTTGCAATGGGACAACGTAACCATCTTCCAGCGGCTAAAACATTTTCTGCTATACACCCTAAATTAGGTACTCCTATTAACGCATTAATATTCCAAGGCGTAGTTGCAATATTATATATATTATCAGGCACATTTAACTCAATAACAGATTTAATTGTATTTGCTTTGTGGATTTTCTATACTTTGGGCGTTATAAGTATATTCATCCTTAGAAAGAGAATGCCTCGTAATCCAAAACTTTATCATGTCCCACTATATCCTATAGTTCCTCTTATAGGCATAGCAGGAGGAGTTTATTTAATGGTTTCTACGCTTAAAGATTCACCTACTAGCGCTCTATTGGGAATAGGTCTTACTTTATTAGGATTACCAGTGTATTACTATTGCAAAAGCAAAAATAAAGATCAGTCTACTAAAATTGATGCATAAAATATCTCTCCATATATAAATAATAAAATAAGAAGGGAATTTCGCATTCTCTTCTTATTTTATTACTTGTATTTTATTTTCTCCTAGCAAAGTCCACAAATCTAAACTTATCTGGTCTATGTCTAGATTCAGTGTACTGAAACAGACTCATATCATCTAAATATATATAATTTTTTACCACTACTATCATATTATAATTTTCAAAATCTAAGTATTTTTTATCTTCCTCTGTAACTTGTTGTACTGTAATTTCCTTTTTAGCAAAGCTGATTTTCAGACTTAGTTCCTTTTCAAGATATTCATATATTGAATTCTCACAAATTTCCTTAGTCAACAATGGTACATACTTTTTGTTTAAAAAATCTTTATCTAAGATAATTTTTTTATTCCCTATCTCTCTTACCCTTATAACTTTCCAAATGTCATCTTCTTCTGAGACATTTAATTGCTTTTTTAAGAATTTATCTGGTTTAACTAGCTCCAGTTCTTGTAAAATTGTGTTTGATTTTACACCCATTTTTTCAGATAACTCTTTAAAACTTGTTAGACCTGATACAGGAAAATCGAATCTATTAATATCAATTACAAAAGACCCTTTTCCTTTTACTTTTTGAATATATCCGTTTCCTTCTAATAAATTTAGAGCCTTTCTCACTGTATCTCTAGATACAGTATACATTTGCATTAACTCATTTTCTGATGGAAGTTTTGAGTTAGCATCAACTTTACCGTTTTCTATTTTATTTACTAGTTCGTTATATATAATTAAGTATTTACTATCCATATTCTATCACCAATGATATTTTAACACCTCTTTTGTTATTTCTCAAGATGATAAACTATTGATTCATATGGTCTTAAATTGACTCTCTTAAAATCCTCACTCGAGTCTTTATAATTCGATATTAGAATATTACTTTTATGATTATCAAAATTAAATTGAGAAGGCAATTGAAATACAGTTTCTTTTCCATAAAAATTGTTTACTACCAGTAACTTTTCGTTATTATAATTTCTTATATAAGCAAATATATCTTTGTGATCTTCTAATATTAATTTAAAATCTCCATAGGCAACAATATCATATTCTTTCCTCAGTTTGATTAACTTTTGGTAATAATAAAAAATTGAATTATTATCCTCTAATGAATTCTCAACATTAATTTCTTCATAATTCTTACTTATCGATAGCCACGGAGTTCCAGTGGTAAATCCAGCTTGACTACATTTACTCCAATGCATTGGAGTACGTGAGTTATCACGTGATTTTGACTGTAGTACCTTAATTATTTCTTTTTCGTCCTTGCCTTGTTGTTTTGATATATCATAGTAATTAATGGATTCTACATCCTTATATAAATTAATATTATCATAATACGGATTTGTCATGCCAATTTCTTCACCTTGATAAATATATGGAGTACCACGCAACATGTGTATTGAAGTCGCCAGCATCTTTGCTGACTCCCTATGATATTTTTGGTCATCTCCGAAACGAGATACAATACGCGGTTGATCGTGATTACACCAAAATACTGCACTCCATCCATTACCTTCTTGAATTCTAAGTTGCCATGAATTAAAAATTGCCTTAAGCTTTATAAAATCAAAATCCATTAACGTCCACTTATCTCCATCTTTGTAATCAACCTTAAGATGGTGAAAGTTGAATACCATAGATAATTCCTTTTCTTTCGGATTTGAATATTTAACACAATTATCTATTGTTGTTGATGACATTTCGCCGACAGTTATGATATCTTCATGTTTACCATAGGTTTCTTTATTTAGTTCCTTTAAATATTGATGAATATGTGGTCCGTCTGTATAAAATCGTCGACCATCACCTTCATAATCATCCTCATAGTTATCTGGTTTTGAAATTAAATTAATAACATCGAAACGAAATCCTTTAACTCCCTTTTCAATCCAAAAATTTATAATATCAAAAACTTCTTTCTTCACATCTTCATTTTCCCAGTTGAGATCAGCTTGAGTTATATCAAATAAGTGCAAATAGTATTCTTCAAATTCTTTTATATATTCCCAAGATGAACCACCAAATTTTGATGTCCAATTCGTTGGCTCTCTGCCATCCTTTGCTTCCTTAAAAATATAATAATTTTTGTATTTTTTATCACCTTTTATAGCATTTTTAAACCACTGATGTTCTGTAGATGTATGATTAAATACCATATCTAACATAACACTGATACCTAGTTTCTTAGCCTCTGAGACCATTTCCTCAAAATCATCCATAGTTCCAAACCTTGGATCAATATTACAATAGTCCTCTATGTCATATCCGTTATCTTTTTGAGGAGAAACATAAAAAGGAGTTACCCATATATAGTCTACACCTAATATTTTTAGGTAGCCTAACTTTCCAGTTATGCCTTTTAAATCACCGATTCCATCTCCATTAGAATCATTGAATGATTTTGGATATACTTGATAGACTACACTCTTTTTAAAATCTTTCATGAAATTCACTCCTTTAGTCTAAATATACAATGCGTATAAACGAAGGATTTATAATTCTTCTCTTATACGCACTATAATATTAATATCTTTTGTTTGTTTTTATTTTTTCAATGCAATTTTCTTTTTGGCAAATATAATTGTCAATATAAATGGTATAACAATGGCTACAAGCATTGCTAACGCGAAGATTAGCATATACTGAGGCTTTATTGATAAAATACCTGGTAAGCCTCCAACCCCAATTGAATTAGCCATAACCCCTGAGGCTACTGAAATAACAGCTGCAATTGCTGAACCTATCATAGCGGCCAAAAATGGGAATATATATTTTAAATTAATACCAAACATAGCTGGTTCAGTTACACCTAAATAACATGATATTGCTGCAGGAATAGATACCTGTTCCTCTTCTTTATTACCTCTATTTAAATATATTATTGCTAAAACTGCTGAACCTTGAGCAATATTTGATAATGCAATCATCGGCCATAAATTTGTTCCTCCAAATTGAGCCATTAATTGTAAGTCTATAGCGTTCGTCATATGGTGCAATCCAGTAATAACCAACGGTGCATAAGTAAATCCAAATATGGCTGCAAATAGCCATCCGAATGATGATGTTAAACTTGAATATACAACACTTGAAATAAACTTCCCTATCGACCAACCTATTGGTCCTAAAATAGTATGTGCTATTAATACAGTAGGAACTAATGCTAGAAATGGTACTACTATCATGGATATATATTCAGGAACAATCTTACGCACATTTTTTTCTAATATAGCTAAAAGAAATCCTGCAAGTATAGCTGGAATAACCTGAGCTTGGTATCCTATCATTTGAATTCTTGCAAAGCCAAAATCCCAAAAAGGTATTTTATCGGCAGGAGTGCCTGCAACGGCATAAGCATTTAATAGCTGTGGTGATACTAGTGTTATACCTAATATAATCCCTAATATCTGAGTTGTACCCATCTTCTTAGAAATGGACCATGTTATTCCCACTGGCAAGAAGAAGAAAATTGCCTCTCCAATTAACCATAAGAATGAGTGAACACCAGCCCAAAACTGATACTGCTGTACTATTGTTTTAGTTCCACCTTCAAGCAACTTAATATCTCCAATTATATTACGAAAACCTAGTATTAAACCTCCAACTACAAGAGCAGGAATAAGTGGTGTAAATATTTCTGCTAAATTAGCAAGCAATTTCTGAATGAAGCTCATATTGCTTTTAGCAGCAATCTTAGCCTGTTCCTTACTAACACCATCTACACCAGTAAGTTCTACAAAGTCATTATAGAATAAAGATACTTCATTACCTATAATAACTTGGAATTGCCCCGCCTGCGTAAAGGTACCTTTTACAGCCTTAATACCCTCGATTTTTTTTACATCTGCTTTTTTAGCATCGTTTAATACAAAACGCATACGTGTTGCGCAATGAGTTACTGCAGCAATGTTTTCTTTTCCACCAATATACTCTAGCAACTGTTTCGCTTCATTTGAGAACTTACCCATACCAAAACCCCCACCATATTTTTTATTTTATTACTCATGAACATATTATTACTGTCTCTTAAAACCTATACGTACAAGTTGTGTTGTAAATAAATTATAACCTGTACGTACATGTTAGTCAATACGTTTTCATAATTTATAATAAAAATAAATAATTATGTTAAATGAATCTAATACATTCGTTAATAACGCTCTGATTATATATATTATCCAATGTCTCACATAAATAAAATACACCAAGCATAGGCTTAGTGTATTTTATAATTGTCTAAAGTAATCTATTCTTTTATAACTGAGTTTTATGCTAAAAACACAGTAGCATAAGTAGTTATAAATTACGAAGTTATTTTATTATTTATATCATTTACAATGCAGTTATATACAATGTAAATTCGTAATAACTTACTCTTTCTATACAAACTTATGAATTATTACGAATCCTTACTAATCCTTTGCTAATACTTCACCTAGTTTTCTGCATAATTCAAGTCCTTCTTCATCTGGAAAACTATTAATTATCAATCCATCCTTTAAAAGATTTGCTCCATAGGATCTCATTTTTTCCTCCCAATCTCGCATCCATTCACCGCTACCCCATCCATATGAACCAAATAGAACAAGTTTTTTTCCTCTTATAGCTTCTGTAATTGATTCAATAAATGGCTCCATCTCTGATTCTTCTAATTGTTCTGCTCCCATTGATGGGCATCCAAGAGCTACGGCATCATCGTTTTTTATGTCTTCAATTGATGCTGTATTTACATTTAGTAATGAAACAGTTACTCCATCTATGCTAGCACCTTGAACTAACTCATGTGCCATCGCTTCTGTATTTCCTGTTCCACTCCAATAAATTACAACTATATTTTTCATATTACCCCTCCTTATTGATAATGAATCTCATTATCAATGATGTAAGTCTTATTTTCTTATTTGTCAATAAAAATATATTTTCTTGAAATTTATTTATTATAGTTAAACAAATACTACATTTTTGTAGTTATAAGTTAATTTATGAAAGTTTTAACTCTAAATACATTTTTTATACAGTCGAATAAGAAAAATTTCTACTATTCTAGTAATAAAAACTAGCATGCTAATTTTCAGAGTGATATTCTGGATAAAATTTACTGTTGACATCAATATTAAATTTTGATAAAAATAATTGATTGATATTAATAATCATTTTCATTTTTATTCACTATTTAATAAACTCTTTTGGAGGTACAAAGCACTATGCGTATTTTATTCTTATCAACAGCTCATAATAGCTTAAGTCAAAGAGCTTTTGTGGAGTTAACTGATATTGGTCACGACGTTTATGTTCAAATTGTAAGTAGTACTAAGATCATGGAGAATGCTGTAAAAGATTATAATCCCGATTTAATTATTGCACCTTTCTTAAAAAAATATATTCCAGAAACAATTTGGAATAATAATACATGTATTATTATTCATCCTGGTATTAAAGGTGACCGTGGCCCCTCTTCTTTGGATTGGGCAATTCTCAACAAAGAAGCAGAATGGGGAGTTACACTTCTACAAGCAAATGAAAAATTAGATGCTGGAGACATTTGGTCATCACATAACTTTAAAATGAAACCTACAAGTAAGAGTTATTTATATCGTCATGAATTAGCTGATGCGGCTATTAAATGCCTATTAGAGACAGTAGAACGATTTAAAAGCAAGAAATTTACACCACTAAAACTTGACTATAGCCAAAAAGATGTTAAAGGTAGGAGTCACGAACCTATTAAGCAAATTTATCGTGCTGTTAATTGGACAGAACCTACTGAAGTAATTGTGAGAAAAATTCGTTCTGCTGATAGCCAGCCTGGGTTGTTAGATACAATTTATGGGGAAAATTATTATCTATATGGAGTTCATGAAGAAGATAATCTTAAAGGAAAACCAGGAGAAATTATTGCTAAAAGAAACGGCGCTATTTGTCGTGCCACGGGTAATAGTGCTGTTTGGATTACTCATCTTAAGAAAAAAAACAATGAATATCATACATATTTTAAACTTCCTTCGGTTCAAGTTCTTAATGAACAACTAAAGAACGTTCCAGAGTTACCAGTTAAAGATAACTATAAAGGACGTACATTTAAAGAAATATGGTATGAAGAGAAAAATAAAGTCGGTTATCTTTACTTTGAGTTTTATAACGGAGCTATGAGTACGAATCAGTGCCTTAGACTAAAAAATGCATTGATTGAAGCAAAAAAACGCAATACCAATGTAATAGTGTTAATGGGTGGTTCTGACTTTTGGTCAAACGGGATTCATCTTAATGTAATTGAGGCGGCTGATAATTCTGCTGATGAATCATGGGAAAATATTAATAGTATTGATAACCTTGTAAAGGAAATTATTCTAACAGATACTCATCTTGTTATTTCAGCAATAAGAGGTAATGCTGCAGCAGGAGGAGTGTCACTAGCTTTAGCTGCTGACAAAGTAATTGCACGGAATGGAGTTGTATTAAACCCTCATTACAAAAAAATGGGCTTATATGGCTCTGAATATTGGACATATCTTTTGCCTAAACGTATTGGCGCTGAAAAAGCAATTGAAATATCAAAAACCTGTCTTCCTATGAGTACTAAAACTGCTAAGAAAATTGGGTTAATAGACTATACATTTGATGCAGCAACCTTTAAAAATGAAATTATAAAAATGGCTGAGGAGTTAGCCACAAGCCCATGCTACAATAAAATGTTAGAACAAAAACAATATAAAAGAAAAAGGGATGAGAGTTTAAAACCTCTTGAATCCTATCGCCAAGAAGAATTAGAACAAATGTGGAATAATTTTTATGGTTCAGATCAAACTTATCACATTGCACGAAAGAGATTTGTCTACAAATTATCCTGTGACGAAGAATTACCTAATGGTTTCTAAATGTATCTATTTTGCTCTTTACATGATTTTGAGCTGTACATAGATTTATAATTTACACTTACACACATCCCTTACTTCTTTTGTTGCTTTAACTTTATTCACAGAAAAAAACACTAGGCATAATACCTAGTGTTTTTCTCGTTATTTACTTGGCGACGACCTACTCTTCCACAGGATCTTCCCTGCAGTATCATCGGCACTGTGAATCTTAACCAACCTGTTAGGAATGGGTATGTTACTTACTTTTTTACATAAATAAAAAACACTAAGCATATGCTTAGTGTTTTTACTATTACCTGGCGACGACCTACTCTTCCACAGGGTCTCCCCTGCAGTACCATTGGCACTGTGAAGCTTAACCTTCGTGTTCGGAATGGGAACGGGTGTTACCTTCACGTCATTACCACCAGATCTACAAAAATTGCTATAAGCTTCGCATTACTTCGTCAGCTCCCTCCCTGTGGTACTCATTTACAGATCAGTAAACTCTGTTCCTCGCTCAGTCGCTTCCTTGTACTACTCGCTTCTATCAATTTTTAGTTGTTACTTTTTGTGTTCAGAAACTATTGTTCTCTGAAAATTGCACAGTGAATTGTATTTGGTCAAGCCCTCGACCTATTAGTATCAGTCAGCTGAACATGTTACCATGCTTACACCTCTGACCTATCAACCTTGTGTTCTTCAAGGGGTCTTACTAGCTTACGCTATGGGAAATCTAATCTTGAGGTGGGCTTCACGCTTAGATGCTTTCAGCGTTTATCCCGTCCCGACATAGCTACCCAGCTGTGCTCCTGGCGGAACAACTGGTGCACCAGAGGTCAGTCCATCCCGGTCCTCTCGTACTAAGGACAGCTCCTCTCAAATTTCCTACGCCCGCGACGGATAGGGACCGAACTGTCTCACGACGTTCTGAACCCAGCTCGCGTGCCGCTTTAATGGGCGAACAGCCCAACCCTTGGGACCTACTTCAGCCCCAGGATGCGACGAGCCGACATCGAGGTGCCAAACCTCCCCGTCGATGTGGACTCTTGGGGGAGATCAGCCTGTTATCCCCGAGGTAGCTTTTATCCGTTGAGCGATGGCCCTCCCACGAGGAACCACCGGATCACTAAGCCCGACTTTCGTCCCTGCTCCACTTGTATGTGTCGCAGTCAGGCTCCCTTCTGCCTTTGCACTCTACGAACGATTTCCAACCGTTCTGAGGGAACCTTTGGGCGCCTCCGTTACTTTTTAGGAGGCGACCGCCCCAGTCAAACTGCCCACCTAACAATGTCCCGTGACCAGATTCATGGCCGCCGGTTAGAATCCCAGTACTGTCAGGGTGGTATCCCAAGGATGACTCCACAAAGGCTGACGCCCTTGTTTCTCAGTCTCCCACCTATCCTGTACAGACAATACCGAAACTCAATGCTAAGCTACAGTAAAGCTCTACGGGGTCTTTCCGTCCAATCGCGGGTAGCAAGCATCTTCACTTGCACTACAATTTCGCCGGATTTGTTGTCGAGACAGTGCCCAAGTCATTACGCCATTCGTGCGGGTCGGAACTTACCCGACAAGGAATTTCGCTACCTTAGGACCGTTATAGTTACGGCCGCCGTTTACTGGGGCTTAAGTTCACACCTTCGCTTGCGCTAAGTGTTCCCCTTAACCTTCCAGCACCGGGCAGGCGTCAGCCCCTATACATCAGCTTTCGCTTTAGCAGAGACCTGTGTTTTTGCTAAACAGTTGCTTGGGCCTATTCTCTGCGACCTACTTGCGTAGGCACCCCTTATCGCTAACTTACGGGGTCAATTTGCCGAGTTCCTTGACAACAATTCTTCCGCTGGTCTTAGGATTCTCTCCTCACCTACCTGTGTCGGTTTGCGGTACGGGCACCAACTTCCTCCATAGAGACTTTTCTTGGCAGCGTGGAATCAGATACTTCGCCCATAAGGGCTCCCCATCACACCTCAACTAAGTTTAACGGATTTGCCTGTTAAACATGTCTAAGTGCTTAGACGCACATCCAATAGTGCGCACATCTTATCCTCCTGCGTCATCCCATTTGTAATAACGTCAGTTGGCGGTATCGGAATATCAACCGATTGTCCATCACCTACGCCTTTCGGCCTCGGCTTAGGTCCCGACTAACCCTGAGCGGACGAGCCTTCCTCAGGAAACCTTAGGTTTTCGACCAATAAGATTCTCACTTATTTCTCGCTACTTATGCCAGCATACTCACTCCTGTACAGTCCACCGCTCCTTTCGGTACGACTTCAATCCATACAGGAAGCTCCTCTACCGCTCTTTCGAGCCCATAGCTTCGGTGGTAAGTTTTAGCCCCGGACATCTTCGGCGCAGGATCTCTCGACTAGTGAGCTATTACGCACTCTTTGAATGAGTGGCTGCTTCTAAGCCAACATCCTAGTTGTCTTAGAAATCCCACATCCTTTTCCACTTAACTTACACTTTGGGACCTTAGCTGATGATCTGGGCTGTTTCCCTTTTGACCACGGATCTTATCATTCGTAGTCTGACTGCTGAGATTCAAGTATATGGCATTCGGAGTTTGATAGGGTTCAGTAACTGTTGTCAGCCCCTAGCCCATTCAGTGCTCTACCTCCATTACTCATTCTCAACGCTAGCCCTAAAGCTATTTCGAGGAGAACCAGCTATCTCCGAGTTCGATTGGAATTTCTCCGCTATCCACAGCTCATCCCATGGTTTTTCAACACCAACGTGGTTCGGTCCTCCACGGAATTTTACTTCCGCTTCAACCTGTCCATGGATAGGTCACCCGGTTTCGGGTCTACGACATGCAACTTATTGCCCTATTCAGACTCGGTTTCCCTTCGGCTGCGCACCTTAAGTGCTTAACCTTGCTACATATCGTAACTCGCTGGCTCGTTCTACAAAAAGCACGTCATCGCACGTAAAAGTGCTTTGACCGGTTGTGGACACACGGTTTCAGGTTCTATTTCACTCCCCTCCCGGGGTTCTTTTCACCTTTCCCTCACGGTACTGCTTCACTATCGGTCACCAGTTAGTATTTAGCCTTGGGAGGTGGTCCTCCCTGCTTCCCACAAGGTTTCACGTGTCTCGTGGTACTCTGGAGCAGATCTCGTTGCTATTCTTTTCACTTACAGGGCTGTTACCTTCTACGGCGGAGCCTTCCAGCTCTCTTCAATTAAGAAATCACAACTTTTGTGATCTGTCCGCAACCCCAGGAACAAGTTCCTGGTTTGGGCTCTTTCCCTTTCGCTCGCCGCTACTTAGGAAATCGATTTTTCTTTCTCTTCCTCCGGGTACTTAGATGTTTCAGTTCCCCGGGTATATCCCTATAAACCTATGAATTCAGTTTACAGTACACTACGTTAGTAGTGTGGGTTGCCCCATTCGGAAATCTTCGGATCACAGGCTATTTGCGCCTACCCGAAGCTTATCGCAGCTTATCACGTCCTTCTTCGACTACTGGTGCCAAGGCATTCACCATGCGCCCTTTGTAGCTTGACCATCTAAATTAATATTACCTTCGCATTACTGCGTCAGCTTCCTTCATTGCGGTGCTCATTTACCTTAAGTAAACTCTGCTCCTCATTCAGTTACTTCCTTGTACTGCTCGCTACTATTAATTTATATTAATTCTTAAATCTACAAAGGTTACTTACTTATATAATAAGTAGTTTTACCTTCAGCTTTACTTTTATTTAATATCACTGTGCAATTTTCAAAGAACAATTGGAGATTTATTTTATCATGTTGATTATTCAAAATCAACTAGTAAATAATCCCTCAAGATTAAACAGAGTGTAAACAAACCTTCAAAGTAGAATTACCTACTTTGTCGACTCCTTAGAAAGGAGGTGATCCAGCCGCAGGTTCTCCTACGGCTACCTTGTTACGACTTCACCCCAATCACTAACCCCACCTTCGGCCGCGTCTTCCTTACGGTTAGACTACGGACTTCGGGTGTTGCCAGCTCTCATGGTGTGACGGGCGGTGTGTACAAGGCCCGGGAACGTATTCACCGCGACATGCTGATTCGCGATTACTAGCAACTCCAGCTTCATGTAGGCGAGTTTCAGCCTACAATCCGAACTGAGGGTAATTTTATAGTTTTGCTCCACATCACTGTATTGCTTCTCTTTGTATTACCCATTGTAGCACGTGTGTAGCCCTAGACATAAGGGGCATGATGATTTGACGTCATCCCCACCTTCCTCCCGGTTAACCCGGGCAGTCTCACTAGAGTGCTTAACTTAATGGTAGCAACTAATGATAAGGGTTGCGCTCGTTGCAGGACTTAACCTAACATCTCACGACACGAGCTGACGACAACCATGCACCACCTGTCTTCCTGCCCCGAAGGGCTTCCTCCATTACGAGTAATTCAGGAGATGTCAAGTCTAGGTAAGGTTCTTCGCGTTGCTTCGAATTAAACCACATGCTCCGCTGCTTGTGCGGGCCCCCGTCAATTCCTTTGAGTTTTAATCTTGCGATCGTACTTCCCAGGCGGAGTACTTATTGTGTTAACTGCGGCACAGAAGGGGTCGATACCTCCTACACCTAGTACTCATCGTTTACGGCGTGGACTACCAGGGTATCTAATCCTGTTTGCTACCCACGCTTTCATGCCTCAGCGTCAGTTACGGTCCAGAGAGTCGCCTTCGCCACTGGTGTTCTTCCTAATCTCTACGCATTTCACCGCTACACTAGGAATTCCACTCTCCTCTCCCGCACTCTAGACTTCCAGTTTGAAATGCAGCACCCAAGTTAAGCCCGGGTATTTCACATCTCACTTAAAAATCCGCCTACGCATCCTTTACGCCCAGTAAATCCGGACAACGCTCGCCACCTACGTATTACCGCGGCTGCTGGCACGTAGTTAGCCGTGGCTTCCTCCTTTGGTACCGTCATTATCGTCCCAAAAGACAGAGCTTTACAACCCGAAGGCCTTCATCACTCACGCGGCGTTGCTGCATCAGGCTTTCGCCCATTGTGCAATATTCCCCACTGCTGCCTCCCGTAGGAGTCTGGACCGTGTCTCAGTTCCAATGTGGCCGATCACCCTCTCAGGTCGGCTACGCATCGTCGCCTTGGTGAGCCTTTACCTCACCAACTAGCTAATGCGCCGCGGGTCCATCTCAAAGCGGATTGCTCCTTTAATTAGTTCTCCATGCGAAAAACTAATGTTATGCGGTATTAATCTCCCTTTCGGGAGGCTATCCCCCTCTTTGAGGCAGGTTACCCACGTGTTACTCACCCGTCCGCCGCTAATCCACCCCGAAGGGTTTCATCGCTCGACTTGCATGTGTTAGGCACGCCGCCAGCGTTCGTCCTGAGCCAGGATCAAACTCTCAATTTAAAAGTTTGAATGCTCATTACTGTTGTTTTTGACTACTAACAAGTAGTTCAAAAGAATTGCTGGTTTAGTTTACTTAATAAAAATCATCTTGATTTTTAACCTCTGTTTAATTTTCAAGGATCATCTGCCATTCAAGACAGCTTATACAGTTTCTCATACTTACTTAACTTTGTCAAGAACTTTTTTTAAATTCTTTTTGTTAAGCTTAGCTGCTCTTGACAGCTTCATCATAGTATCATACAAGCTAACTTGTTGTCAACATATTTTTGACTAACTTTTTTAACTTGTTTGCCGCTCACTCAAGCGACGAATGTTATCTTACCACCTTTTTATTAATAGATTATATTCTAAAGTTTACCTTAGATTAAACTAGCTCATTAATTCTACATATCTCAAGATAATACTAGATATTAAGCATATTGACACGCCAGATTTAGTTTACTAGCCAAATTAATATTAAACTCAAATTATAACAATTTACAGATTTTCTTCTCAACTAAATAAGCTATAATATTATTTATATGAAGATTTAATATATAATGAGGTGTACCTATGAATTTTTTAGAATTAGTTAAAGTTCGTCAAAGTGTTCGTGAATATTTAAATGCGCCCATCGAAAGGGAAAAGATAGATAGGTGTCTTGAAGCAGCTCGTCTGTCTCCATCTGCTTGCAATTCTCAGCCATGGAGTTTTACCATTATCGACACTCCTGAATTGAGAGATAAAATCGCAAGATCAACTTTTAATGAGCTTGTGTCTTTTAATAAGTTTTCATTAAATGCACCTATTCTAGTAGTAGTTACTGCAACGAAAGGAAATATAAAGACAAAAGTTGGACAAATGATTACTAGTATTCCTTATTATTTAATTGATATTGGAATTGCAGCAGAGCACTTTTGTCTTCAAGCTGCTGAAGAAGGTTTAGGTACCTGTATGATAGGATGGTTTAATGAAAAGAAAATAAAAAAGCACTTGAATATGAGTAAAGATCAAATGGTTGCACTACTAATTGCTGTAGGCTATCCAAAATCAGAGAGCATAAGAAATAAAAATAGAAAACCCATATCTGAAATGTCTACTTTCAATTTAACTGATTCATAAATATTATAGATAAATAAGACAATTTCTATTATGGGTAGAAATTGCCTTATCTATCTCCTAATTTATATTCTATATGTTGTCTATAGAGTTGAGAACTAGAAAGTTAACTTTCGGTCTAGAACCCCTATATAAATTTGCTTAAATACAATTCCTCTACGAATATATATCAGAGAACTCAATACTAATTTTCTCTACCTTTTGTCTCTCAAAAGGAATACTTTCTTGCTTAACATCATTATCTTGCTTTACTAATCTAATAGGAAGTTCTATTGTAAATTCGCTCCCTACTCCATATTTACTCTTTGCTGTAATTGTGCCCCCATGAGCTTCTACAATAGATTTTACAAGTGATAAACCTATACCACTTCCCTCTTGATTCAGAGTGAGGGAAGATTCAACCTGTCTAAATCGATCAAATATTTTATCTATCATATTTTCTGGAATACCTATACCAGTATCTCTAACTAAAATAATAATTTTATCATCCTTATCATATATGTTTACATATATATTTCCATTCTCACCTGTAAATTTTATAGCATTAGAAAGTAAGTTTAACATAACTCTCTCTATTTTATCTAAATCAAAAGCAGTTATTTTTTCTTCAACATCTGTATCAAATAACAGTGTTATTCCCTTACTTTGTGTATATTCTAATATAGACAAAGTTATATCTTCAACCACAGATATTATATTATAATTGCCGAAATTCATATTTAAAAATCCTGCATCTAATTTTGTAATATCTATTAAATTATTTATTAATCTCAGTAATCTAAAGCAATTTTGTTTCATAGTACCTATATATTTATTAGATCTATCATAAATCTGGCATTTTTCTATATCTCTATGTAGTGCATTTATTAACTGAATTGATGCTAATATTATATTTAACGGAGTTTTTAATTCATGTGATATATTTGAGAAAAATTCTGTTTTTAATTTATCGAATTGAATCGCTTCTTCTAGTTGACGTTTGTTCTCATCAGCTTTTTTTCTCTCTGTTATATCTCTTGTAATATTTAATATAGTTCTTTCACCATTATAATTAAGAGCTGTGCTGGATAGTTCAACATCTATAACTGTTCCATCCAACTTTATCATTTTAGCTTCAACTAATGGCAGATTTTTTTCTTTAGTATATAGGTTATTTGACCTTTCTTTAATTTTGTCATAGCAATCACGATGATAAAACTTAAGAAAATCTTGTCCAACAAGTTCTTTAGGATATGAAACTCCTAGTAATGCAGCCCCTGTGTGGTTCACAAAAGTAAATTTATCTCTATCAGTAATAAAAATAGCATCTGGTGAAAGTTCTACTAACTTTACATATCTTTCTTCACTTTCTTTTAAAGCTTCTTCAGTCATTTTTCTTTTCGTTATATCATGGGCAACTGTAAGTATTGCTTCCGTTCCATTGTGTACAAAAGGAGTGGACATGGCTTCTGTAAATACAGCCTTTTTATCTAGTCTTTTGCCCCTATGTTCAACAAGCGGTATATTTTCACTTATATTACGTACTATAAACATAATTACATGCTTTTCTTCGTAAACATATGGTGTACCTGATATTTCTACAGACAACGTAGTTCCATCTTTTCTAATTAGCTTTTGAACAACTTTAGATACCATTTCATTATTTTCTACTTTTCTTATTATCTTCTTTATTGTCTTTATACAGTCTTGGTGCGGAGATAAACCATTAATTATTGACTTGCCTACTATATCATATATGCTTTTATACCCTATAAGGCATAGCGCTTTGTCGTTCGCAAATATTATTCTGTTATTATAAAATATGAAAATGCTATCAGATAAGAGATTTAAAAAATTCTGCTGCTCCATTATATAAACTCCTTTTGAAGTATTTTATCTAGCATTTAGAATATACACTTGTATGATATAAAAATTTACAGATCATGCATTTTTATATAATTCTACAACTTGTTAAACATTCCTTCAAATGTGTAAACTTTTTAATAATAAACATCTAAACTTTAAAGGCTGTTGATAACTAAGTAGTTATCAACAGCCTAATCTAAAATTATTGAACTTTATACATACCTTTACTTTCCATATACTGAAATACAGATTCCCCATGCTTTTGTTCTTCTTTTTGTATATGGTTTAAAACATCACGAACATTTGTATCTCTAAATTCAAAGATTGCAGTATCGTAAGCTCCAGAAACATATTTTTCTGTCATTAAAATATCTGTACACATGTCATAGTCAGATAAATTATGTACTCCTGAAGTCATATTCTGGTTTGTACTTTGAGTATTAGCTTGATTATTATTTTGCTGATTACCTTGTTGATTCATCTGAGGAATATTTCCACTTAATAATTGGTTTATGCTGTCTAAATGTGTTCTCTCGGACTGCAAGCTAGCATTAAATATTGCTTTTAATTGACTGTCCGTAGCCTGATTTGCATAATTAGTATACTTTACTATGCAAGCTTCCTCATGGCTTTTTTGATCTTCAAGTAACAATCTTTCTTTTTGTGATAAATTTACTTTCATAAAAACACCTCCAAATATATTTTGCATAGATTAGGAAATATTTATACAAAATAATATGAAAAAGAGCTTGTGCTAAAATAAGTCACAAGCTCTTTTATTAGTGCAAGTTTAATTTAAATTTAAGTCAACTATCATCAAATTTATGGATGGGGATATTTAATGATAGTATTTAACTTTATATTATCCTAAGAACATCTTCATATCATCATCAACATTTGTTATTCCACCTATTCCAAAGTTCTCTACTAGAACCTTAGCTACATTTGGTGAAAGGAATGCTGGTAGAGTTGGTCCTAGGTGAATATTCTTAACTCCTAGGTGAAGTAATGCAAGTAAAACTATAACTGCCTTTTGCTCATACCAAGCTATATTATATGATATAGGAAGTTCATTAATATCTTCTAATCCAAATACTTCTTTTAGTTTAAGTGCTATCACTGCTAGTGAATATGAATCATTACATTGTCCAGCATCTAATACTCTTGGAATTCCTCCAATATCACCTAAATCAAGCTTATTGTATTTATATTTAGCACATCCAGCTGTAAGAATAACTGTATCCTTTGGAAGTTTCTTTGCAAAATCTGTATAGTAGTTTCTGCTCTTAGCTCTTCCATCACAACCAGCCATAACGAAGAATCTTTTTATAGCTCCTGTTTTAACTGCTTCTACAACTTTATCAGCTAAAGCTAAAACTTGGTTGTGGGCAAATCCACCAACTATTTCTCCTTTTTCGATTTCCTTTGGTGCCTGACACTTTTTAGCATGTGCAATTATAGCTGAGAAATCTTTTGGTTGACCATTTTTTCCATCTGCTATATGCTTAACTCCTGGAACGCCTGTTGCACCAGTAGTGTACATTCTATCTTTATATGAATTCTTAGGCGGAACTACGCAGTTTGTAGTCATTAAAATTGGCCCATTAAAGCTTTCAAATTCTTCTGTTTGCTTCCACCATGCATTTCCGTAGTTTCCTACAAAGTGCTTATACTTCTTAAATGCTGGATAGTAGTTTGCTGGAAGCATTTCACTGTGAGTGTATACATCTATTCCTGTTCCTTCTGTTTGCTTTAATAATTCTTCCATATCTTTTAAATCATGTCCGCTTATTAAGATACCAGGCCTATTTCCAACACCTATATTAACTTTTGTTATCTCAGGATTTCCATAAGATTCAGTATTAGCCTTATCAAGTAGGGCCATAGCATCTACCCCATATTTACCTGCTTCAAGTACTAAAGCTATTAATCCATCTACTGCTATACTATCATCCAAAGTTGCAGCTAATGCCTTTTGCATGAATCCATGAAGATTTTTATCATCATATCCTAAGTTATTAGCATGCTTAATGTATGCTGCCATACCTTTTAATCCATAAATTAAAAGCTCTCTTAATGATCTTATATCTTCATCCTTAGTAGCTAGTACACCTACTGACCCTGCTTTTGCATCAAAATCATTTACGTTATCAGCAAACCATATTGCTGCTTCTGGCAGATTAAGATCTTTTTCTTTTTGTGCTCCACCAAATCCAAAGATTTTTTTAAGCCATGAAGTATTTTCTTTTGATTCAATAAGTTTTCCACCAGCTTTTATATATTGCTGTTTAACTTCTTCTCTTAATTGTAATCCTCTTTTTATTCTTTCTATAAATATATTTCTGTCAAAGTTTGCATTAGTTATAGTTGCAAATAAACTCTCTACTACAAATTTATTTACTTCCTTATTTTCTACTCCTAATTCTCTCGCCTTTGTGCTAAATACAGAAATTCCTTTTGTTATATATATTAATAAGTCTTGTGCTTTTGCTAGGTCTTCTGTCTTTCCACATACACCTTTTATTGTACATCCTTTGCAATTCGCTGCTTCTTGACATTGATAACAAAACATACTCATTTAATCCTAACCTCCATAATATTAATTTATTTCATTTGATTATATACTTTCTAAAACTTTACCTTTTTAGTAAACATTATGCCTGCAGAACTCCATTAACTAGGAGTCCTGCAGATAAGTTTGTGCTAGATTGTTGTTGTTCACTTGATGATTTAATTATAACTTCATCTATAAATTTGTTCCGTAACAATTGTTACGAATATAAAATATTTTTTACTTATTTATTATTTTTTTCTTTAAGCTTCGGAAACAAAATATTATTTTCTAAATGTATGTGTTGAAAAGTATCTGATTCTAACTCTTGAAGCTTTTGATAAGTCAATTTAAAGGTGTTACACACATCTGCAGGTATTTCATATCCATTTGTAATTTTTCTTAGCTCTTTAAGTATGTCTCCTGCCCCCTCATGTTCATTTTCTAACTCCTCCATTATTGAAACTACCTTCTCTAATGACTCATTCGATGGATTTAACTCATACTTCTTTATTAACGGAAACTCAATTTCTTCCTCTTTAATAAGATGTTCTTCTAACTCTGTTTTAAGACTTGCAAATAATCTATGCACTCTTGTTAGTTCCTTATGATTATCACCATGTACTCTTAGTATCTTTGTTGTAAGTTCGTAGATTTTAGGTAGTTCAATCTGTAAATATGCATGGTGAGTATTTACTATATAATCAACCAAATCGCTGTAAGACATCACATTAAAATCTATATCTTTATCTTTTATTATTAGTAAGTTGTTATATGCTTCTTCAAGCTTACTCATAATCTCTTCTTCCTTTAAACCTCCTTCTTTTATTGCATCTATTAATGGTCTATTTCCTCCACAGCAAAAATCAATATTGTAGTCTTTAAATATATCCATAGCTTTTGGAAAATTTGCTGCAATATATCCTATACTATCTGAACTTTTAAATATAAATTTACTCATTACTTATCCCTCCAAATATTTTTTATAAATATAATTTGTACTGGTTTGTAAGCAGGGAGTATTAGAGCGGGTAGTCATCGGATAAATCTTACTTACTCTACTTACTTATCAGCAGTATCTCGTGTTTATGAGTCAATTATATAAAAAGTTTATCTATTAATCTGTGACTACAATCAAATTTTTAGTTGATTTTAATCACTGTATTCAATTCTTATTAAATCTATAATGAAGTCATCAATTAAAAATTCAAAAGGAGATGTTTTATATGATAAATAATAAATTAGCAGAAAAAACTTACTGGATTGGAAAAGTAGATGACAGGAAAGTACCTTTTCACAGATTAATATTAGAAAAAGGAACAACTTATAATTCATATTTATTAAATACAGAAAAGCCTACTATTATAGACACAGTTGATATTATGTATGGAAGAGAATTTGTTAAAAATCTTGAAGAAATAATAGATTTAAACAAAATTCAATATGTTGTAATTAATCACGTTGAGCCAGATCACGCTGGTGCATTACCTATATTATTAAATAAAGC
This sequence comes from Clostridium nitrophenolicum, assembly GCF_055391695.1. Lineage (NCBI taxonomy): Bacteria > Bacillati > Bacillota > Clostridia > Eubacteriales > Clostridiaceae > Clostridium > Clostridium nitrophenolicum. Next base: position 489,931 of record NZ_AP042469.1, on the reverse strand, counting down.
TAAAAATGCAATTATAGTAACTACAGAGAAAGCAAGAGAGTTATTAAATGGAATGTTTAAACTTAATAAGCAAAAGTACTTAATAGTTAAGGATGGAGATACTCTTAATGTCGGTGAAAAGACATTAAAATTCTTTGAAACACCATATCTACACACTGAAGAAACTATGATTACTTATTGCATTGAGGATAAAATACTTTACCCATGTGATATCTTTAGTACTCATATTGCTAACAATGAATTATTTAATGATTTAGCCAAAGAAGATATAACTGAAGATTTTAAAGTATATTATAACTTAATAATGAGCCCACACAGAACTTATGTCAGAAACATGATTAATAAAATTAAAGAGCTTGATATTAATATGATAGCTCCTTCTCATGGATATGTATTGAGAAGTGATGCTAAAAAATATATTGATCTTTACGATGAAATGAGCACCGTTGATCTTAATAAAATAGATAAAAAAGCTCTTATATTATTTAGTAGCATGACAGGAAATACAGGGAAAATAGCTAAAGCTCTAGCTGAAGGTTTAAATTCCACACACATTAAAACTGAGATATTTAATATTAAAAGTGCCAATATAGATGATATAAAAGAATCAGCCTTGAAATCAGATACTATATTTATAGGAAGTTCTACAAAATATGGTGATATGATAGACAATCTAGAAGATATAATTAAAGACTTGATGACTTTAGATTTATCTAACAAACTTGGTATAGCATTTGGATCCTTCGGTTGGAGTGGCGAAGCAATAGAAATAATAAATGACTATATAAAACAAAGCAATATGACTCTAGTGGATACTTCTTACATTGTTAAAAGTACTGGTGCTAATCACATAAAACTACCTTTAAAAATTAACTATTTCGACGAAGACATCTCAAGAAAATTATGTGTTGATACAGGAAAAGAAATTGGAGAATTAATTTTAAAACAAAGTAATTAGTTACTCGTGCAAATAGAAAGAGTTACTAGAGCTTAATTCTAGTAGCTCTTTCTATTTGTACAAGTGACTTTGATACTTGACTTAATCAATACTTTTGAGATATTCTATATCCTTTATAATTATTTTTTTATTACCCTGAAGCTCAATTACTCCCTCATCTTGCATACTTGTTAAGGTTCTACTTACCGTTTCTCTCGTAAGACCAGCATAACTTCCTATTTCTTCTCTGTTTAAAGGCAAATCTAATATTACTGTATTTCCTTCTTCTCTTCCAAAATCTTTTGCAAGACTTAATAGAACTCCTACTATTCTAGATTCTACATCCTTTGTGCTTAATCTCTGTACTAGACTCTCAAGGTTTATTAATCTATCATGTACTACTTCTAATATTTTAAAGGTTATTTCAGGATTTTTTTCTATTATTCTATCAAAGTTTTCCTTAGTTAATGCGCATATAGCTGTGTCTTCCAAAGCCTCTGCATTAAATTCAACTTTGCTCCTCTTTAACAAACTCAATTCTCCGATAAAGTCTCCATCAGTAAGTATGTATAATATCTGTTCCTTGCCTTCCTTTGTGTATTTAAATATTTTAATCTTTCCCTTATTAACAATGTAGAGCTTATCTGATACATCTCCTTCGAAGAATATCATTTGACCCTTTTTATATCTTCTATTTATAACGATACTCGCAATCTCTGCTAGTTGATTTTCATGTAACGTTGAAAAAATATATACTTTTTTAGCGCAATATTTCCCAGTGCATTTTTCGCAGTGGCATGAGTTTATTAAATTCTTCTCCATTATACTAAAATCACCTCATTTGCATATTGTAAAAATATAAATTAACTAAATATATATCGTTAAACCTGTTTATAATAATTTTACCTTCTAATACTACACTTGTAAATTTTTAATTCTTTTAGCTATCTTATTCACTAAATTAGTGTATTAAACATACCTATATATCATGCGGCATTATATTGAATTGACCCTTTGTTCCTTCTTATTATGTCCTAATTTATAAGTATATTAAAAATAAATGCAATTTATGATAAAAAATCTATATTAACTGTAACAAGTTTATATTTAGCATCATATGATGTTATTGTGTAAGCAACATAAACAAGGAGGATAAACACAACTATGGCAAAAGACACAAATTCAAGAGTTAACATGTATACTACTAACTGTCCACCAAAGCAACAATGTATTCCGCAAGAACTAGTAATACGAAATGTAAGACTAGCAGCTGCATATGTACCTTACCAAAGACTTTGTACTCTTCTCTCTCCTATAGAAGCTCTTAGACATGGAACTGTTTTTCCTGAGCTTTATAGTCCTTATGAAGGAAAAGATAAAAAATGCAGACCAGTCTCTGACTGTTGTTAGAAGGAGGTACTATTATGAAGCATGATATGAGTAAAAAAGAACTTTTAAAAAAAATTACCGCCGTGAATTTTTCACTAATAGACCTCCACTTATATCTTAATACCCATCCAACTGATGAGAATGCCCTTACAGCATATAATTCACTTGTAACACAGTCTCGTATGTTAAGACAGGAGTATGAGAAATGCTACGGACCATTGTCTTATGGATCCTATAGTCATTGTCCATGGCAATGGATAAATGAACCTTGGCCTTGGGAATGTGAGGCTAACTTTAAGCTTTGTGGAGAGGAGATGTAGCATATGTGGACATACGAAAAGTTTCTTGAGTATCCTGTAAAAATAAAAAATCCTAATCCTGAAATGGCAAAAATAATAATCACACAGTACGGTGGACCTGATGGAGAATTAGCCGCATCCTTAAGGTATCTAAGCCAAAGATTTACCATGATTACAGGTCAAGCTATAGCAACATTAAATGATATTGGTACAGAAGAATAGGTGCCATGATGTTATAAGTAATATGCATAATAAAATTATATTATTAAAATAATTAAAGTTAATTTACTTCTTACAGCTTATTTATATATAATTTCTTAAGCTATTACTGATTGTATATTTACAACCTTTTCTAAAGTATAAAGTAGATAACTATGATTTTATAAAAGATTTTTCTTTATCTCATTAAATAAATAGCTTAATTTATTTTGACATTTGCAAAACTCTTCATTCTCAATAATATTATCACTAATATCTCTAATCCTCTTTCTTATTTATTCAATGCTTATCATAATTACGTTAATTACTAAATGAAGACTTATGTAGAAAATATATGTATATAATAACTATAGCTCATGTTGGTTTTATTTACTATAATTTGCTTATTTTTAATAAGTTAAATTACTTAAAAGTAGATTATTCATCATTAAATATGCAAAAGTAATCTGCTCTTGGCCAGCCAAATATTTACAAACTTATTCTTATGAATTCATAAATAAAATATGTTGACTTATAAAAAAAATATGTCAAAAGTCTACAAAATAACTCATTAATATACAAGTCTGCAAATAAGTTGAAATGAATATAATTCATTGTTTTCTTCGTATGTTGCGAATTTTCATAATTTTGAAATATGTAAAAATGTAGAAAATTGTCTTGTTAAAATAGTACGAAATGTATTGAAAATAATGTAATAAGTTACTAAAATGTAATTATTGTGTGTCAAATACATAAACATTACTTTTTTTACAAAATAATTATAATTTGTATTTAATTGCACAATAATTAACATATTGAGACAAGGAGAAATATTTATGAAAAAATCAATTATTACTATGATTATGTGCGGTACTTTAGTTTCTGGAATTTCAATTACAGCACATGCAGCTACTAGCACAGAAATTCCCAATGAGGTATCAACTATATCAACAAATCAAGAAATACCTAAATCTACAGTATCTGCAAGCACTACTGACTTTTATGAATCAGAACAAGCTAAAGGAATTAATGAAATTCATCAATATATTGTTAAAAACTACAAAGACAATATTAAGCTAAATAAAGATGGTACTATTGAGATTTCAAATTTGGACAAGCTGATTTCGGATAAAAAGTTCAAAAAAGAATATAAAAATTGGCTTACAAGTATTAACTTTTGCATAAAAAAAGGTAGTTTTAAATTTAATAATATGTTTCAACCTGAATTTATTCCTCTTGAAAAAATGGATACTGAAAAAAGAACTGCTTTGTTTGAAAGTCCAGTAAAAACAAATCTTGCAAGAGTACAAAGCTATGCAGCTACTTTCGACTTAAATGGGGCTGCATGGAGAAACGGACAATATATGGCTGAACTTGCAGCCGCAGCACGACCACTTGGTATTCCTGGAAGAGCCTCTGTTTATGCTACATTTTACCAATTTGTAAGAAATGGTGGCCCATGGGATTATAAACAAACTCTTGGATCAACTTCAACATATTCAGTAACAATTGGAGGAACAACATTTTCATTAACTGGTGAACAAATCGGAAATATACACTATGGATATGTAGGACGAGCAGCTGAAATTCCGGCCATAACTTTAAGATCAGCAGCAGGAGCAGCACAGTATGCGGCTGGCACTTCTGACCCAAGTTTTTGGTCAAGCTATTTTGATGACCCACGCGATCAAGTAGAGATTAATAGAGGTATAAACTGGCGTGATACCTATACCTTTAGATAAGCTTTCTTAACATACTAAATACAAAAGAGCTTCAAGTGTATTTACCTGAAGCTCTTTTGTATAGCATAGTATTAAAATCACTGGTAATAAAAAATTAAAAGGACACTTAAATAAAAATGACATATTTTAAAAATAGTGTAAGCCTTAAGAATTAATGATATAATTTAGTTATAAGTTATTTTAAAATTCTAAAACTATATATAGATAGGAGGAATGAAATTGAGGAAAAAAATACTAATATCAATTCCAATCATAATGGTATTTTTAATTTGTATATTTTACTGGTTTGGTTTTAGTATGAGTAGGTTGCCAAAAGGTGATTTAATATCTGAAAAACAATCACCTAATGGCACATATACAGTTAAAGCATACATTACAAGTGGAGGTGCAACAACTTCATTTGCTATAAGAGGAGAATTAAACTATAACAAAGTTAAAAAGAGTCCTAAAAATATATATTGGAACTATCGAGAAGACAAAGCTATAATTGAATGGGTTGATGATAATACTGTTATAATTAATGGCCATAAGTTAAATATGCCTGATGAAAAGTTTGATTATAGGCGACATTAAAATGAGGACATGCATAACCATGATTAATCTTATCAGAAGTGGGTGTTTCAGAACTAAATATTTAGTTGAAAAACAGCCCTTTTTCTAATGGTTATTGATTTTAAATTAAATCAATATAATAACTAAATATTAATCCTAGACAAGCATTATGCATTATGATATATATTTCTAATGATAAAGCAAAAGATGGGGATGTCTCAAAATGATTGAAAAATCATTTAAAGGGACATTCCCTTAAAATTACTTATCTGATATTCCTGGAGTAGTAGGATCTATTACTATACCTAACATAGTAAGTAAACCTAAAAACATATTTACAAGCTCATTATAGTTATCTGGAACATTAAATAAATTAAATGTCTTTCCCATAAGTGCTACAAATGCAGCTACTGCAACCCAAAATGCTTTATTTTGTAATCTTTTCTTAATATCCATTTTACATTCCTCCAAAATTTTTATAAATTAAAAAAGAGCCTTTTCAGCTCTCCAATTTTTCTATTTTAAAATTTTATTCCAATCTTTCGCTCTTATTACACCATCAGGATTACCCCATATACCTTCTTTCTTTTGCCATTCTTTAACCTTTTGTACTGTATTAGGGTCAAATGCACCACTCTTAGGGTTAATGCCTATGAACCACTGTATAAATCTAGTCGCAACTACGTTTGCTGTCCACCCTGCTCCTATGGTCGGCATTTTAGTGATTACATTCAACGCATCTGTAAGCTGAGAATCTATATTTTCACTGTCTGGTAACCCCACCGCGTATCTAAATTGTTTTATTGCTGCTTTGGTTTTAGGACCTAATACTCCATCTGCATTAACTTCACCAGCAGCTAGGCAACTGACTCTTTGCAAATCATGTTGAACGGATCTTATGAAATCTAATGAATATTGTGGTTGTGTTAATACAATAGAATTTTTAATATCTTCTAATGGATAGTTATCTCCTGGGCAACTTGTCTCATAATTCATAGCTTCTTTATGACCGCATATAGGCAAATTACCATATTGGCTTCTTAGATAAGCTATAAGCTCTATTATGGCCTGTTTCTGTGCTAGTGTCATAGTTTCCGTCATATAGTCACCCTCGGCACATATTCCAATAGAAACTGAGTTTTTACCTTTGCAATGAGATCCAATAGCACCTTCTGGCCTTCCTCTATAGATACTTCCATCTTTCCTAACAAAGAAATGATAACCACAACCAGCCCAACCATTTTCTTTATGCCATTGATGTATGTCATAGATACTACAATTCTTTGCTTCGGCATGATGCATTATAATTTCCTTAGGGCTATTTCCATATGTTAATCCATTGAAATTTAAATTTGTTTCTATTATGTTCAAGGTTTATACCTCCTACTTAAATATTTTATCTTTAACCTCTTTCACATCATCCTTGATGCAATTAAGCCCTTGCTCTATGCATTCAAATTTCTCTGTAAGGTTAGCTATTATGTCCTGATATTTTGACTCCCTCTTACTATTTTCATTTAATACAAAGAAAAGCAGTGCTACAAAAAGCACTGCCCATATACCTTGTTGCATTGCTAGGTCTAATACTTTGCCTTCCACGCTACACCTCCATTTAAAGTAAAATAAAAAAGACCTATAGGTCCTTATTTAAGTCGCATAATTTTTCTATTTTGACTTAACTAATTCTTTCAACATATCATATATTTCTGATTGTCTCTCCATGAAGTCCAACATTAAAGAATAAATTTGTTCATTGCTTATATTATCTTTAATTCCTTTAGCTTCTTTTATTCTTTGTTCCCTATCTTTTTTTGCTAAGTATTCCTCACTAGGAACTATATTAAACCCTGTAGATGTAGCTTCTATATCACTTTTATTCAACATGAACAACTACCTCCCCATTATCCAACATTTCATTAGCTGTTTTTATAGTATGTTCTCCAGATAAAGTTACATTAAAATCTATTGTTGCTACTCCCTGTACTGTTGTAATAGTAATTTTATTACCTTCATAATCAAATATTATATCCTCATTAAAATCTGATTGAATTTCGTCTAAGTGATTATAAACTGTTGCTCTTACTTTCTTAGTTACAGCATCATATAACAAAATTGTCTTATAGTAATAACAGTAAAATGATTTTACTATAGCTGTTTGTGTTTCTGTTGTGATTTCCTCAACTTTTAAAACTTGTTTTCCTTGTACTTCTAAATTCATAATTTTCCTCCTTAATCTAACATATATCTTACTCTTACTCCGCCTGTAGTTTGAGTATACACTTTCAAACTACTCTTAAATCTTAATATTAAAGGTGTGTCCTGTAATGTTGTTCCGACGTTTGAATCACTATTTGGTATACATTTATGACCATCAATTTCAACTCTAATGTTGGCATTATTTCCATGAATAGATGTTAAAAATCCACTACCGCTTATATCAAGAACAGTATATTTACTAGTTAATGTAGATGGTGAAAAATCTGCACCTAAATATGTCCCATTTGATATAGAATGATTTGTCATTATAAACCTCCTATCAATCTAAAATATAAAAAGCTTTTACTGATGTACCGTAAATTTCAATTTTTAATGAAGAGTTAAACCTATAAATAAATAAAGTTGAACCATTCCCATTGACTGAATCATTAACTACTAGTGAACCATCAATTGTAATTCTGTATGCGTAGGATGATGAATTATAATTCATAAGGCTAATAATCCAACCACTCCCTGTAACTTCCAACAATGTTTTATCTGTTGTTGGTGTACCACTTCCCGCAACATAGAATGGACGACCGTCTAAATTATCAGCTTCAACCATAGTACCAGTAAATTCAATTTCTGGTATGGTAACGCCTTTCTTGAAATTTGAAGGTAGTAAATTAGTTAAAGTCTGGTGTAGTTTAGTTGTATTATCCATATAACCACTAGTAGGTAACACTATATCATATTCAAATTTATTTCCTGTATATGAGCCATTAGTAGTAGCTCCACTACCTAACACACTTCCTGCACGATTTGGCATAGTTCCAACTCCACCAACTACATCATCTGAACTATATTTATAATTAGCTAGTACTTTATCGGGGGTAACATCTCCCTCAGCACTAGCTTTGATAAAAAAACATCCATTACCGTTGTCTCCTGTAGCATTATACCAAACAGTATATGCTTTTCCTGATATCAGATTAGGTGCCGTAGTTGTTCCTGGTTTATATAATTTTTTATTATTTATAGTTGTAGCACTGCCATTGTTATTAGCACTTGCTATAAATGTTATAGGATATCCTGTTACCAATGTGCCATTTATATTTAAGGCTATTGCTGTAGCAGTTCCTCCTGCAGTTTTATACATATTATCAGCCTTATGCGACTCAAGAGCATCACTGACTCCCTTTACAGTTTGATTGGTTCTGCCAACTCCAGCTAGATCATTTATCATGTTAAGTAAATTACCTGCAGCATCTCCGCTAAGTGTATTTTTTATACTATTAAACCATGCATTAAAGTCGTTTTGGAATTGCTGCTCCATGTTAGACATTTCTGTTTGATATTGGGAAGTTTTAGTGTTATACCAGTCCAGGTATTGATTAAATATAGCTGTTGTATCTATAGGTGCTATGAAACTTACTAAATCACATAAATCTGCATTTAATCTCAAATCTGTTATATTAGTTTGTACTATACTTACTGCACCTTTAACTACATATATATCAGCTAAGGCTAATTCATAGCCATCGGCATCTCTTTGCAGTGCGGGAGCAATTGGAGAACTTGCAAATGTGCCTTTTTTAACTTTTGCATTTATAGCTCTCCCTACTGTATCCATTCTAAGAACAACTCTATCTATTCTATTTAATACACCATCTGCGACATCTATATTAAGTATTAAATCGCTATCATTATAATAGTTATAACCATTGATCCATGCCTTCCCTGCTTTTATCGTAATTGTCATATTGTTATTTGCGAATACCTGGAGTTTGGTTGAGGGATTAGGGAACACACCGTTTGTTATAAAGGAATTAAAAAACTCTGCAAAATCACTAGCTTTATACTTCCTATCGCCATTTACACTATTAAAAAAGCTACTTTTCTCAGCCATATTATCACCTCAATTTCTGCTTTATTTTATCAATTATAGTGGGAATATTATTACCAAAAACTACATTAATTTGTTTCCCACTTGTTTCATAAATCTCTTCTACCTCTGTAATTCTAGTATCTAAAATTAAACCCCACTTTTTACTTACACAAGTAACTATATCTCCTAAATCAAAATCTACTTTATAAACTAAATTAGAATTTAAGTTTACCTTACTGTCAAATGTCTTAATTTCTTTAGTTTCTGCAAGTGTTTCATTGCCTTTCTCATTTAGTAGATTAGTATAGTCAGTATCACTTATAGGATCATTATTTTTATCTACATTGGATAAGCTCTTCTGATCGTTGAATATTTCAAATCTATCTAGTCCTGTAGCATTTCCTACAATAGCCATTTTACGAGCAGTCCCCTCTCCTATTCCTCCTACAAGACATAAATTTCTATAATTATTAAGACTATCTGTAAACTCTTGTTCTAATATATTTTCAAACTCTTTAGAAAAAACACATCTAGGATTAACAGATTGGTTTATACTTCTATCAATTCCCTTGTATACATCAAATATAAGTTTTCTATTAGTTATATCAAAGTTTACTCTATGTCCTAAATCACTTACATTGCTTAGATTTTCAATTTCATCCGCAAGATTTTTATAAGACACTTGATAATTTACATTTCCAGTAAAGTTATTTAGGTTGCCCAGCATCAAATTATTAATAATCCTATTGCTATCTGTTGCATTAATACAGTTATGATCTACAAGTATCCTCATAGCGTTTTCCGCAGTATCATTAATTATTTCAGTACCCCAAATAATTCTACGGTTTAAATACCATGCTAAAAACTTACCCTTAATTACTAATATTTCTTTGCCCTCTAAATCTAATTTTAGATTCCTATACTCAATATATCCAGCTTCAACATCACCTTTTTTATAGATAATATTTTCTTTTTGTAGTAACTGTAAGCTTTCAGGAGTTAAAGTACATTGTAATTCAAATTCTCCACTCTTGTAGTATCTTCTTACCCATCTTAGAGATGTAAAATTATCAATTATACCTTGAAATTCTAGATTTCTATTGAAAATGTACAATTCCATGCTTTACACCCCCAGATATTGACTTTGGTGATAAATTGACACTTCTAAATTATCTAAGCCACTATCAGCATTATAACGGAGCAGATTATCACCTTGATGCAATTGTAAAAAAGTACTTTGAAAATCTATATAGTTGAATGCATTAGTATTAACACCATTCAAGGTGCTTGTAACGCTTTTATTTCCAAAGTAAGTATTTACACTAATTACTTCTCCAACACTCATAGTTTTATTTATCTTTATAAATTCTTGCGTATTTACATTTAATAAGCTTGGATTAATAAGTGTTGCAAGTGCTTTGAATTCAATCCTCATACCACTTTCTACATCGCCAGTATTATTTACATTAACGATTAAAGAAGGTTCTCTATGTCCCATCTCTATACCATCAGAAGGTATTTCAAGTTCAAAAGCAAAATCACCTTTCCAAAGGGCTATTTCTTCTCTAGTTTCAAGAATATCTGTCCAAAATGGATTGTTAGCAGTTAAAGATATTAAACATTTGTTAACCTTGTTATTAATTACAGAGAAATAAGGAATCTTATTGACTATACACTTTATTCTTCTTTCTTTAATATCATCTTTATATATTAAATAACCTTCACCATTTCTAGGATTAAAAACCTTGTTTATTTTATCCTTATAGTTTATTAATTCTTCTTCTGTATCAGCTATTACCGCAATCTCTAAAGACATCTCTCTAATATCCAAAGTATTGCCTAAGTATGTACATCCATCTTGTACCATACCTTTACTATTGTAGATATTCACATTATTATTTGTATCAAAATTCTGTAATAAGAATGGAGCAGAATTAGTTAACTCTAACTCTGCTCCTAAAGTATTTATATATGTTAGTTTTTTAGCCAACTAATTCACCCCTTAAAAATTTAATGCTAGTTCTTGTAACGCTCTTTTATTTTGTCTTGCAGTTTCTGCAGGACTTAAAGCAGTTGGGCTATTAATTGTTATATTCTGTGTAATAGCTTTAGAATTATTTGCTGTTGCAGTCGTATTTGGTATTGCATTGTATTTTACGCCTATAGCCATATCTCCACTTAAACCTTTTATAGCATTAGTTACAAGGTGTTTATTTTTTTCAATACCTTTTGCGAGCCCATCCATAAAATCAGGCATCCATGTCTCATAATCAGTAAGTGGCCCTTCATCTGGAACACTGAAATGTAAATAAGATCTTATCTTGGCTGCTAGTGCAGATACTGCATCCTCAACTTTCTGCATAGAATCCTTAATTCCTTTTACAATTCCATCAACAAAATCTGATCCATAAGTCCATGCTTTACCTGGTAAACTTGCCAAAAACTCTAATGCACTATTTATTCCGCTCTCAATAGCACTTTTCACATTTCCTATAGTACTTTCGATACCATTCTTCATACTAGTGAACATCTCAACACCGTAGTTATATAACTTACTAGGCAATTCAGAAAACCAGTTAAGGATGCTATTCCAAATATTTATTACTGTTGTCTTAATATTGTTACAAGTATTTACTACAGATGTTTTTATATTATTCCAAGCATTTATTGCTGTGGTTTTTATATTATTCCATAAATTAGACATAAACTGTAAAAAACTATTCCAAATTGTTTGTCCACTAGAAACCATTTCGTTCCATATAGCGCTACAGAAATCAGCTATAGCTTGTAAATATCCTGTAAATACTTGTTTTATTCCTTCCCAAATCTGTGCAAATGCATTTTTTAAATTATTCCATATGTTTTGTACATCCTGCGATAATTTAGTAAAGTTTCCTGTTACTAAATCTAAAATTATTAATACAACACCTAATATGATATTTTTGATTCCTTCCCAAATTCCTGTTATTATATTACTTAATCCTGTAAATATTGTCTGTAATCCCGGCTTAATGCTATTGAATATGTTTAATATAGATGCAACAATAGGTGTAACTATTGCAATAATAGAAGTTTTTATATTATTCCAAGCTGTAACAGCACTAGTTGCTATATTGGTCCACACATTTGTTAATGCAGTACCAATGCTGTTAAATACATTTAATATATTATTTTTTGCTGTTTTTACTCCATTTACAATACCATTCCATAAATTACTAAAGAAAGTTTTTATCGGTGTTAATATTGCCTCTATTGTATTAGATATTATTTTAAACTCTGTGGTTATTATGGATTTATAAAGAGTAATTGCATTTTTGAGTATATTACCCATTCCATCCCATATAGATTTAAATATACCCTTAAGTCCTTCTAGCACCTTACTCCAATCACCTGTAAATATGCCTGAAAAAACTTTTAAAATATTACTTAATACATCTACTGCAGTTTGTAATACACTGGCAACTAAATTAAAACTATTCTTAGCTATTGTAACAATGTCATCTCCATACTTTGCCCATAATTCTTTTCCGACTTGAACAAATACAGAAATTATAGTTTTTATTTCTTCAATAACTGTACCTATAATACTTTTTATTTGATTCCATGTATTATTTACACTTTCTCTAAAATCACTGTTATATTTATATAATCCTACAAATACTGCTATCAATGCTGATATTGCAGCTATAACTATTCCTACTGGTCCAGTTATAAGTGTAATAGCTCCAGCTAACGCTGTTGCTGCTGGGGTCGCAACTGTTAAAGTACCAGTTAATAACCCTATAGCTCCACTAATTGTTCCTATAACAGTTGCAACTTTCCCTATAATAACTAATATGGGACCTATCGCAGCCGATACCCCAAGCATCACAATTATAAATTGTTGAACTCCTGGAGATAAATTAGCAAAGCCAATTGCAATAGATTGTATTGCTGGTATAAGAGAACTAGTTATAAAATTTACTATTGGCTGTAGAAGTGGGATAACAGCTGCTTGTAATTGCCTTAATGCTGCTTGTAGTACTAATCCTGGATTATTTTTATTTATAGCATCAGCAGCATTTTGAGTAGCTCCTTTAAAATTATCTATGCCACTCGTACCATCTTTCATTGCTAAAATTACTTTAGAGCGAACATCTTCCCATTGTGTTCCAAAAAGTGTTACCCCAGCTTGATTCTGTTGTAAAGGGTCTTTCATATTTGCAAGAGCTGTTACGGTAGCTATAAATGCCTGTTGTGCTTTATTTCCACCTTCCGCTATGGCTTGACCCATTTCATTTGCATCAAGTCCTATGGCTTGAAATCCTTCCTGTGTTGTTTTACTACCATCTTGTGCCCTTATATTAAACTCTTTCATGGCATCACCAACTTTATCAAGGTTGAATGCTCCATTATTGGCACCCTCTATCAGAATTTTCATAGCCTGATCCGCTGATAATCCTAAACTTTGAAATTGAGGTGAATATTCATTCAAAGTATCTAGAAGTTCCCCAGAATAGTCCCCACCTTGTTGAAACCCAACTGTTATTAAATCAAGTGCTTCCTGTCCAGAGATCCCAAAATTTTTCATCATTGTGCCTGCTGTTTTAGTTACTTCATTTACATCTTGATTAAATACCCTAGATATAGTTAAAGCACCTTCTGCTACACCTTTCAGTTCACTGTCAGAAAGCCCCTTCATATTTTTTCTTATGGTTGTTATTGTTTCTGTTACTTGTCCTATATTTTCACCAAAACCATTCTTCCATACATCTTGCGCAACTTTTTCTAAATTAGCTGCCTCACTAGATGTAATCCCTAACGAGGCTTGTAATTGTCCTTGTGCATTACTTGCATCTAAGGCTCCCTTTACCATTACAGCTCCTGCTGCTGCTATTGGAGCTGTAACTTTCGTGGTCATAGATTCGCCTACACTAGATATTTTCTCTCCTGCTTTATTTAAATTTTCTCCTACTTCAGTGACACTTTTGGAAAAACTCTTCGTTGATGAACTAGTTTCATTTAGTTGTTTTTTCAAACCTCCAAGCTTACTCTCTGTATTTATTACTTCTCTTTGTAAGGCTCTATATTGTTCTTCGCTTATTTTTCCTTGTGAAAACTGTTGTTGTGCCTGTCTTTCTGCCTCTTTTAAAGTATCAAGTTTTTCTTTTGTATTTGTGATACTTTCAGCAAGTAATTTTTGCTTTTGAGCCAATAAAGTAGTATTAGTAGGATCTAATTTTAAAGCCTTGTTTACTTCTTTAAGCTCACTTTGTAAATCTCTACTCGTTTTGTTTACTACTTTAAGAGATTGCTCCAATGGTGATGTATTTCCACCAATTTCAACGGTAATACCTTTTATATTATTAGCCATCACATACCTCCTTTCTGGAGAATAAAAAAAAGAGCTAGCTCACTGAAATTACCTAAGCTAATTCTTTTTCATTTTTTCTCTTAAGCTTTCTCTATCTGGCTTAGTTTGCTCCATTCTCCAGCAATTTTCAAGATATTCTCTACCCTCTTCAGTCTGCATATGGTTATAAATTACCGCGTCACGGAGCAACAGCCAGTATTCAAATACATCTAAGTCTTCCAACCTATCAAAATTATATCCTGTATATTCACATATAATTTTCTCTTCAATTGTATTGACCTCATAATGTCCCTTATCTCCCTCTTCATCACTAGGATAATAAGGGAGTTTTAGTTTGGGTCATTCTTAGTTTTAGCGAGCCATTCAAAATATGCTGTTAAAATCTGATTCATTTGATCTAAATCTAATTCATCAATTAACTCGTCTGGTACTTTATAGTTAGCTTTATTTTTACTTAGAATCATCCCTACAGCTTCCGCCAAATCATCTATAGCATCTTCATTTCTTGACTTTGCCAATGATGTAATTTTCTTTAAAGCTTTAAGTTTTGGCGGCTCGACATCAAGTGCCAAGTCACCAATCTTAATACTAAAATATCTTTTACTTACAGTATTTATATTAAACATTATATTACCTCTTTTCTGGCGGTATTTAACCGCCTATTATTTTATACCTTTGCTGTAACAGTAGTCTTACCAGCTTTAACAGCTTTGAATTCACTATTAATTTCAATAATTTCAATTTCATTACCAGTAGTAGCAGTAATCTCAGCAGTTCCATCCCATGAAGTATATCCAGCCGATACATTACAAACATCATTAAATGAAGGTAACGCAACATTAGCTGCTGTCTTATACATATAACTATTTCCACTAGTAAGCGTAGGATTTACAGTTATTGCAGTTTTACCACTTATTGAGCCAGCTATAGATGTTACAGTTAAAGAACCAATTACACCAGGAATATCTTCTTCATAGATAATTTTAGTTCCTTCACTGTCCATAGGAGCTGCCTTAAATTCTGCATCTACTACTGTTTCCTTATCTTTCAAGAACTTGAAGGAGAATCCTGATTGATTGCTACCCACAATTGTTACTCTAATATCTCCATCAATTTTATCTTCATGTACAAATCTAATTACATATTGTTTCCCATCTTGATTGCCTAAACCACCTATTTTGACAGTTCTCTTTCCATTTGCTTCAGTCACCCTTGCAGTTGAACATAACTTAGCAAGTGTTTTACCATTCCATGTTAGTACACCGCTCTTAAGTGTTATGTCTTCATCAGTAAGAATAACCTTCTGTACAATCCCTAAATCATCATTAACTTCGTAGAATTTTGGTTTATACTCTAAATTTGCACCTCCAGAAATTAACCCTAATAAATTTGTCTCAACTTCGATAGTTGCATCATCTGGTATAGTTTTATTTGTAAACTCAATAACATAAAGTTTTCCTGAGCCTAAAACAATTTTTTCGCCTGCTGTTGACATTATATCTCCTCCTAAATTTTTTCAATTAAATTAAAATCGTACACAGTTTGAAAAAACATTTCTGCTTGAATCCATGTACGATCTTTCTTGTAGTTTATTGCTTTCTCATTTAACAAGTTTTCAATTGCCTGTTCATCACTTTGATTAATTTTATCAGAATATAATTCAATGCTTATTTCCCTATCTGCTATACAGTTTTTGCTATCTGCACCACTTACAGCTCTATCCTCTAAAAATACGATATATGGAAGTGCAGGAGGCTTAAAAAAACGCTCTTCTGCAACTTTCATTCCTGTAGTTTCTAACCATGCTTTAACGTCCGTTAGCATTTTCTATAGCCTCCTTTGCTAATTCCTCCATTCGTTTCTGTGCAAGCTCCTCGCCATATTTTATATGTGGATATGCTCTTGTTCTTCCACCTTGTCTAAGCGCATGACCTTTCTCAAGCAAATGAGTTAATCTATGTTGTCCATTTGCAACATACCATGTCTTTCTTTTATTATATCTATCTTCATAGGATGTTTTTAATCTAAATGCCCTTGCATACTTACCTGAACGTTCTTTGAAAATAATATGATTTTTAATTTCTTGATTTGCCTCATCTGCAACAGTATCAATAGCCTTTTTAATACCATCTGTAACCTCTTGAGAATAATTCTCCATATACTCAGCTATTAAGTCCGCAAGTCCATCTATTCCTACTGTACTCATTTTACTACCTAAAACATTTCTAATTGTCTAAGAGTTAAATCAATACTAGGCGGATTAGTATCAAAAACAACTTGTGCCAACTCAACACTATATTTACCTACGTTCTTGACCTCTACAGTGTCATGATTATCTATATTAGGTACCGGAGGTATTCTTATCACTCTATTAACTTGTATCTGGTTAGCTGCAGCTGTAAAATATCTCTTAAATCCTAACACCCTATTACTGAATCCTAAATTTGTGTATTTACCTACTTTATTACCTTCTTCATCCTCAGAATAAATATCACATATTCCATCAGAGAAACTAATAAATTCTATATTATCTACTTTTATTTTCATATAGTTTCACTTCCCATTGCAAATACTTGGCCTTGAATATGCAAACTCATAAGCTCACTAGCAAAATTCTTCTCAAACATTTCAAGGGCATTACTATTAATATACCTACATCTATCCTTTAGTAAATCTTTTGCTAATCCTTCAACTGTAAAATCAAGAGGCACACCAGCAATTTCTTGCAAACGTGCCTTACTACTATTTATTGCATCAGTTAAATTTTTGTCTGTATTTTCATCCTGCCATGTTATATGAAGATAGCTTTTTACATCAGCAAGTAATACATCCTCCATTTATATCACCTCAATTAAACCATAGATGTTACAGTTGCCTCACCGATAGCTTTACATTCATTAGCTGCATTAACTTCTGTAATTACAATCTTATTACCTGTAGTAGCTGTAATTTCAGAAGTACCATCCCATGAAGTCCAGCCGCTTGTAAGAACTTGATTGAATACTGGTAATGTAACTGTTGTACCTGTTTTATATTTATAAGTATTACCTTCAGTAATTGATGGTGATATAGTAATTTTTGTCTTACCAGATGCTGAACCAGCCTGTGAAGTAACAGTAAGAGCCTTTAATGCTTGTTCATAATTTTCAATTACAACTTTAAGTTTTGCAGGTGTTAAATTAGAGATATCAAGCAGTATAAATGCATTATCATCTAAAGATCTGCCATTACCAAATAACTTAGTCAGATATACTCTTTCGTCATCAAGGAACTTAAATTCATCAGAATACTCTATTTTTCCACCAGTTGTTCCTGCTCCTATTCCCATGAAATATTTCTCTCCTATACCAATGATTGCACTTCCTACCCCAACTCCACAAGACTGAATAACCTGGGTTGGATATGGGAAAACATTATTTGTGTATGTTCCATCAGTTGATCTGATTGTAGTTGCAGGCATAACCTTAGTAAAATAGTCTGTAGGATTCACAATAAGTAATACCTTGTCTATTGCTCTTGTTTTTCCGTTTGGTGCTTGGGATAGTTTCCCTAACAATGCACTGTAAGTTTGAACCTCAAGATTAGTAATAACTACTGCTGCTTTTTTAGGATAAATTCCTCCAGTTACTGTTACATTGTCAGCAACATTTCTGTCCATTCCTATAGGTTCATTATTACCAGTACCTGTTATAATTGATGTTTCTAGTGCTAATGCTATTGCTTCTGATAAAGTTGCTCTTACATATGCATCAATCCAGGTAGGTCCAGCTGCAAGCATATCTTTTGATATAATCATAAATGCAGATAACTTACAGATAGTAAGATCAATTTTCCCGATTGCTCCGCTTAGTTCCTCAGTAATTGCAGAATTTAAAGGTCCCCATGATGCAAGCTGTGTTCCTTGCTTATTAAGGATCATCTTAGTTAATATAGTCGTATTTGTGAAGCTTATTGCATCCAATAATGGGTGAGCTTCCTTTATATCAGCAATTACGTTGTCGATTATTGTTTCAGGAAAAGCTATGTCTAAATCAGTAATTGCTTGTCTTGGATTTCCTGACTTCATAGCTCCCATAATACTTTGATAGAATTTATTTTCTTCTGATGTAAGTTGATGGATATTTCTGTTAGCAAGTATATTACTGTCATTTGTTCTCTGATAAGCATTAAATTCGTCCATTACATTTTGTTGCACCGAATCTGCAAATGCTGCAAAGGCTTGAGCTATTGCATTTTCATCATCACTTTTGAAGGCTTGTACTAAATTATCCTTTAATTCCTGTTGTATTAAATCTTTACTTTTCATTCCCATAATTATTTTCCTCCCATATTCTTTTTAAATGCTGCCATTAATTTTTCAGCATTGGTTTTTTGTTTTACTAAGTTTTCTGGCACCTTAACCTCTTGTCTTAAACTTTCCATTTGTTGCTTTATGGCATTATTAAATCTTTGCTGTGCCTTTGATATATTGTCATCCTCTTTTCCAGCTATCTCATCACATAGTCCATATTGCAAACATTGTTCAGCATTGAGCCATGTTTGATTATCTAATAATTGATTTAATGTTTCTTCTGAGAGTTTATCCTCAGCTTTTGCAAGATAACTTGAACAACTGGCTTTATCAATCACTTCAACATCATTAGCTGCCTTTCTCAATTCTTCTGCATTACCAAATGCACCCATAGAAGCATGATGTATCATCATGAGAGTATTATTCCCCATAACAACTTTATCTCCAGCCATAGCAATTACAGAGGCTATGGAGCAAGCAAACCCATCTATATATACTGTTTTTTGTGCTGGATGCCTTTTAAGTTGATTGTAAATTGCTAGACCTTCTTTAACTTCTCCACCATAAGAGTTTATATATATATTTATTTGAGTAACTTCCTTAGCACCTTCTAGCTGCTTTTGAATATAATTTGCAGATGTTTCACTTTCTATTTTTTCATCTGTCCACCAATCATAGCTATCACCCTCTACATAGTCATAAATATATAAATCCAATGCATTAGGTTGTACAGATTGTTTTATTAAATATACTGATTTATTCAATGCTTTCGCCTCCTTTCAAATTTTCTATATCTTGATAATTCTTAGTCATCCAATGCTTTTTACTCCACTCTGTATTCAATGGAGTATCACCTGCCTTTTGCCTTAATTCATCTATGCTATATCCACCACTTGCAACAAGTTTGTCAAAAGCCTCTGAAATAGAAAATATGTCTATGTGTTTAATGCAGGTTGTGTCTACTTTCAAATATGATCCTTTTAAAAATGCACTTTTACCGAATCTCTTACGGTTAGCCTCCTCACTTATCATATCTACAATTGGGTCTATACAGAAAGTTAGAAAGTTATCTGTAAGCTTTCCTATATCTGCTATGTCACCTCTAAGTAATGCTGGTGGCATTTTAAATGCTTGAGCAACCCTTTCAAAGGCCTCCTTTGTTATAGAAGAAATATCCACCATTTCACTCGTGGACTTTTTATTCCCCTCTCCATTTTGTTCTTCATATTTAAATCCTTTATGAAGTGGAAGTACCGCATTTTCTGCTTCAAAATATTTTTTAAATTTGTCGTTCATCAAATCATCAAATCTTTGCTGAAAATTTGGATTTCCGCTTGCTGTTGCATCAATATCTAATATTCCTTTTCTTCCACCAGACCTTTTATACTTTCCTATAGCCATATTTAAAAGGTTATTGTACCCTTTTAGCAGATTGGATAATAAAGCTCTTATATCATCATTTCCAAGCTTAAAATATAAAACTTCATTCATTTTAAATGTTTTATCAAAGTTCATAGTTCCCTTAACAACATTTACAAAAGAATTTTCTTTTGTTGCATATTCATTTTGATAGAAACTGTCTGCTGCAATTAGCTGTCCATTAATCTCTATTACAAGACATTCCTTGTTGTAGAGTAGCTTTGAAACAAACTCTTGTATAAACTGGCTTGAATTCTGATTTTTATTAGGTTCTATATTCCAAAGATAATATTCCTCACCTTTTAGCTCTTTTCCATTTAAGTAAGTCTTAAACTCGCATTTGCTTATTGCACTTGATATTAAACTAATAGCTGATGATATAGCGAAAGCTTCTATAGCAAGCTGAATCTCCTGCGTTGCTATAGCTTGCTGATTAAGATATACAGTGCTTTGATCAACTCCAAAAAAATCTTTTATCCAATCCAAAAATCTCAATTTCTCACCCCCTTTCAGGGCAAAATAAAAAAGCCTTACTACTAAGACTTTATTTTCTAATATGTGTGTACATCAAAATCTACATCTGCACTTTCTCCACTATCTTCTAAATCGCCGCTTGCACACATTGCTGATACAAAAGCTTTAAAACCATCTGTTTTTCTACTCTTAGGCTCAATTTTACCATATGTTATATTCCCAGCTTGAGAAGTTATCATACAACTATTATTTGTATACCATCTCATAAGTGGGTTATTTCCCCAAATTATATTATGATTAATAAATAAGCTTGTTATAGTTGGTGCTATTAGCATTTCATTGCTAGGTCTTGTAAGCTTAATATTATTTGCTCCATTTTTGTCTGTATCAAAACCAACTGCTTTGAGTGCTTTTGCTAATAGTGTATATCTATAATTATCCATGCCAAGTGTAGTTATATTGTATATTTGACCTTTTTCTGCAAGCCATTCAGCAGGAATATCTGGAGGTATTTCTGGGCCATCAATAAATGTTAATAAACCTCTCTCTTCCCATTCTTTTAATGGTGCCTTTATTCTTCCTAAATCTGCCGACATTTTACATACCCATGTATGAGTTATCCAATAATATTTTCCTTTAAATAAAAATAGCAATCCTACAGCTACAAAGTCTGTTGTTTTAGCATAATCAATACCAGCTACACACATACAACCTGTTAAATCTGGAATTTCCTCATTGGTTGCTAATATATTTTCCCATGAAGTAACTTCTACATCTTTATTACCTTGTGGCATATTCATTCTTTTAGTTGCAAAGGATGAATTACCTATAGGATCAAGAAGGTAATCCCCAAATTCAATTTCAAGCTCATGTTGTAATATCGGGAAAAACGGTAAACTTGGATTAGCTTTAGGCCACTTTCTTTTATCTTTAATTTCTTTTTTATCATCAAGTTTACAGATAAAAGGCAGCGTACCATTATCGTGTATTTCACCTTTTAAAATCAATTCACTTTTTGATATTAAAGT
Organism: Clostridium nitrophenolicum; assembly: GCF_055391695.1. Taxonomy (NCBI): domain Bacteria; kingdom Bacillati; phylum Bacillota; class Clostridia; order Eubacteriales; family Clostridiaceae; genus Clostridium; species Clostridium nitrophenolicum. The sequence goes on along the minus strand of NZ_AP042469.1, from coordinate 468,165 downwards.
ATCTAATGGTCCATCTCTTACATCTCCATTTGTTGTTATAATCGTCCTTCTGGGATGAGCTTTTTTACCTAAACCAGTTGTTGCAACATCAACAAGCTTCATAGATTCGTAAGCATGGTATTCATCAAAATCAACTTTTCCTGGTCTTCCTCCATCCTTTGACTTAATCCCGCTTGTACGAAACTTTAATCTTGATTTAGTTTTTAAATTTGTTATTTCTTCTTTATTCCAATAAAAGTGATTTTTTAGTTTAGCTTTATTATCTTCAAGTACATTATAAACATCTTCGAATGTTGTTTTAGCTTGATCCTCTGCCATAGCAAATATATCTATAAAGTAATATTTAACACCATTTATTGGTGTCAATAAACAAAAATCCTCAAAAGCTAGATATCCATTCTTACCGGCTCCACGACCGACTAAAATGAAAAGCACTGGCCATCTTAACTGTCCGTTTTCTTTATACACGCAATTATGTAATGCAAAACAAAACTTTTCCCAGTCTAAAAGTTCATACGGAAAGTACTTTTGTAAATCAAGATATTTTTTTAATTGCTCTTCATTCACAAACAGCTTTTCTTCTCTAAAACATTTCTCAACATAGTCACATAATAATAGCTGTTCTTCACAAACTTCAATTTCTCCACTTCTAACAAAATCAATATAATTTTGTATTTCAGGGATTAGCCTATAATTCGTCATCGTCATCACTTACTGTATTTTCAACTGTTAATCCTAGTTGCTTAAGAATAGCTAATTTTTGTTTATTACAATTTATTGCAGTTTTAATTGATTGATTCTCTTTCTCGATTATAATTCCAGAAGAAGACTTTGCTTTAACTATATTACCACGAGCTTTAATATCTTTTTGTGCAATTTTTTCTCGTTCATAATAATTAGCATAATCATCAATTAAGATTAAAAAATGATCTACATTAGCTCCTTTATTTTCCAGCTGCTTTATTAATGATTCTTTTATACTTTTTGAACTTGCCATTATTTTCTCCTTTCATAAATTTTTTCTCACATGCGAGGCAAATCGGTTTTGTCTTGCCTTTTACCCGTTCTTCCAGTGTCCAGAGTTTTTTCATTTTTTTCGACCGGGGGGACTACCACCTTTCCTCATTTATAAATCTTTTTTTCGATACATATTTTTTTAACTTCTCTGGATGCTCTTCATCGTGACAGCTATTGCACAAGGATATTAAGTTATCTAAGTCTAACGCTAACTCAGGATGTTGCTTTACATGCTCCTTATGATGTACACAGTTAGCTGGACTAAACAATCCTTTAGCTTTGCACTTCTGGCATTCGTTGTTGTCTCTGTCTAATGCCTCTGCTCTTTTGCTTAACCAAAGTATTGAATTATAAAAAGCTTTGATATTATTATGTTTTATCAAAGCTCTTATCCATTGCACCAGTTCAGTATTTGTCATATTGTTTGGCCCTTATATTGGAGCTGTCTTGGCTTCAACTTCTTTCTCTTTAAGTTTAGTAAGCTTCTTATCATTAGCGACTTTGTTCGGATCTTCACTCCAATTAGATTTCTTTTTGTTGTTAAGCCAATACTTTTGAGCTGCTAAATCAGGACCTTTATATTTCTTAACCTCACTTATATTAACTTTTTCACTTTCTAAAACAGTATGCCCATCTTCAGCTAGTTCTTGCACTTTAACTTTAGTCGCTACTTCCTCATAATACACATAGCCTAAACAGGTTTTATATAATGCTTGCTCTACAGCTTGATTCTTTTTATCTTTACCTTCAGCTATTGCTTCTTTTAAATCAGCATTTGAGGCTTTATATCTCTTAAAAGTTGAATACCCAATCCCTAATGATTCTGCTATTTGTTTATCTGTTTTATTATCCTCAACCATTGATTCTATAAGGCTTAAATTACTACTTATAATCTCTTCAATAGACTTCATTTTATCACCTCCAACATTGAGCTATTGCTCTATAACATGGGCTCAATGTTTATTTTTTATCATTTTTAAATCATTTTCTTTCTAGCCTTTCATTATCAATGCTTTGAGCCACTTTTCTAATTGTTTTGAAAATCCGCAATAACATATAGGATTACTGATTATTATTTTTTGTGCATATATTTAGTAGAAATTTTTATTTTTATTTAAAATAAGTAACCTTCATCTATTGGCTGATTATAACTTTCTAGCAGCTATTTTAGCAGCATTTTCTTTTACTTCATCATCAAGACCTAAGTATTTCTTCGTAACTTCTATACTTAAATGTCCTAAAGCTATTCTTACATACTCTAAATCATTAGTAGCTTCATATAATCTACGTGCATATGTCTTTCTTAAACTGTGTCCAGTTATATTTTTCAAATTGATTTCCTTATCTTCTGCAACTTTCTTTAGAATATCTGCATATGCTTTTGCACTAATATGATTACTTCCAGACCCTTTTTGCGAAGGAAATGCATATTCTGATTTCTTTTTTCCTTTTATATACTTTGATAACACTGTTTCTAGTTGTGGTACAATATCATGCTTTCGCTTTTCTGGGACTTTCTTTAATGATTTAGGATTTTTTTTCATATGAGTTAACCATGCATTATATTGCTTTTTTTCCTGAATTTCGAAATAACCATTATTTATAGATTCTCTTAGTTCTGCTATAGTCAAACCAACCATATCCTGAATTCTATACCCAGTTGCAATATCTAATAAAAAAATAGTTAGGTTTCTTTCAGACCACTCACCGCTGACCTCTTCCAACCTATACTTAAATCTTTCATAATGGCTTTCCGGAATTGGTTTAGCAGGCCTTTTTCTACTCATTTATCTCTCACCTGCCTTATATCTAATTTTCATGCTTATCACCACCTCATTGTTATAAGATTTTATTTTATTGCATAGAAAAAGAGCTCTTCATGAGCTCTTGAATTAGCTATTCTTTAGCACTCTACTACTTAAATTGTTTAATTTTAAAAAATATATATAATTATTTTAACATATATAATACTCTATTCATTAAATTAAGAACTTAACTATGATTGGTTTATAGTCTAAAATATAAAATATCTCTATAAAACTTATTTTTCTCTTATTTTTTTTATAATTTTAAATAATCTAAAAATAGATTTCACAAAAAATGTTACTCCAACAAGCAAGCCAAGCTGTTGCAAATATATAAAGGTAAACCTATATTTTTCCATAATTTTCATAATAATAAAAATCGATGATACTATTGAAATTATATGTGAAAATATAGCTATATACATACCATTGAAATAGTCGTCAAGATAACCTCCTTGATTCAATCTAGCTATTCTTGGCCTATCTATAGATCCTGATATTATACCCAATGAAGTAAAAATAAACCCCGCTAATACAGAATTTATTGTTAATATATTGAGATGTATGCTACTATTTTCTGCATAGCTAATAGTAATACACTTATTTTTATACCCCAAGAATAACAAAATGCATAAAACTACTGTAGTAATTATGTTTAATTTATTTCTTTTTAAATATTTTTTTTTAGGAGATTCCATTTCTATCAACTCCTATTTGAATTTACTCTCTACTATATTTAAGTATATCATTACGATTTTCATTATATAACCTAAATAAAGTTGTTTCTATTTCTTTCTGTCTATTTAATCCTTCATTAGCAGTATATTTAAAATGTACACTTCTAGTAAATAGTTTTTCTATTATGTCATATGTTTGAGTGTGTTCTCCACTATTTTTAGCTTTAAATCTCAATTTAGATGGTTTTTTTCCCAAAATTTTATCTGTTACGCTACGAATAAGGTTTTTGTTCTTAAATAGATTTTCGTTTCTATGCTTAGCAGCAATTGAAACTGTTATCTTCATATTTTTAATGTCTCTCATATCATCAAAAGTATCCTCATTTAAGCCTAAATTATCAATATTAATTACTTCATCAGAAGGTAATGTAGATATTATTTCAATAGAGTTTACTATATCTTTATTCTTCAATATTTCTATCATGTCATCTGCAGTTACTGGAATTATTTGAGCACTTAGGTTACTACATTTATAATACCGATTGACCATATCTGCTATCTTAGAAATGCCAGGTGCCGCTTGAGCTCCTAAGTAAACAATAATTGAAGTATCAAAAAATAAATAGAAATAGGTATATATCTCTAAATCTTGTTGTTCTCCTTTTTTTATTTGTTCTGGTTTATGTGTAATTCTGTCTCTTATCTGTACGTTTGTTATATCTTTTTTTCGACCAATTCTAGCAAATACATAATCTGAGTCCTTTAACTCACATTTTACTGGACTTTCAACCTGAAAGTTAACAGATTTATCATAATTCAATACTTCTAAGACTACCCATTCTGGAGCATCATTAATACTTATACAATTATTTGCATCTCTTTTTTCCAAAATATCCTTGAACATTTTTACAAATTCTTCTTGACTTTTATATTTTTTCACCAAATCTTGCTTACCACTTGAATCATATTTTTCCTCATGTACTCTAATTTTATAAAAATATACATTTGCCACTTAATAATTCCCCCTATTCTAAATTATAATTTCTACAATTACAACTAGAATCCTCCAATTTAAATATCGCAAATTTTGATAATTATTTTATACGATAACTTAATTATATAATTTTATATATATTTTTATAATTAGACTTAGTAAATGTGCAAATATTATAGTGAAAGTTCATCTAACTTGCCTAATAGCTCCTTTATGCCTTTTATATATCGAAGCACTCATCAAATTTTTAATTTTTATTTCTTTATTATTCTTTTTAAAATTTTCTAATTCTTTTATATAATTTCTATCCACACTAATTCTTATTAAGTTATCAACAAACTTAATGTTTTTAGAAAGCTTTTTGTTAATTGCTAGACTTATAAGTAATTTGCAAACATCAAACCTTTTAACGTGTGTATGCCCGGATTTAAATACTTTATTAATATTTATAATTAAAAAGTCATCATTCACTGGAACTATTATATATTCATTTTTCTTATAGATTTGATTCAATTTACTCACTTCCTTTTACAAAAAAATAAAAAGGCGGTATTTTCTAAATACCAACCTTTTCTCGAGGAATTATTTTATAATACTGCTGCCTTTGTACTCCCTGCTGTGCTGCAGCCTTATATTAAATTTTCTATGATACTATTATAACTCATATATTTAAGAAAGAACGGCCATTAATCGGACATAAATCGGACATCCTTATTCTATATGCCAAAGAAAACTACAACTATTTTTTCTAATGCTCTATCTTTTATTCTTCTACACTACCTTTCTGATTTACACATTGCCTCTGCCTCTAACTTTTTTTAATTCCATGATACATTATCTTGATCTTCATCTGACTTTACACCTAATTATGTAAGAATTCCTTTCCACTGTAAAACATCTTTTATGCTCCACCAATCTCGTGCTTCTTTTGGGCACCCTTGCCCCTCCCAAAATGACAATGTTTGTTGAGATATTCTAAATATTTCTGTCATGGTTGTATTTGTTAAACAGGTTTTCCATCAATCACCTTTACAAGTTGCTTAGCTACCAAGCTATCACCTCCCTAATAACAAAAATACCAATAGTTTTTTAATTTTCACTGAGAAAAATCTCGGGCCTCGTTTGACCCGCATATCCCCCACCCTCTCAGAAGGACCCAAATTTATGTGTTAGCAAATTATTTCATTTACATAAAAAAAGAGCCATTATGACTCTTTTTTTGAATTAATAATAAATATTATAATTGACTACTTCAAATGAATGATCACCTTCAGATGCTTGTTTTATAACTCTTTGCATCGTTACATCACTAATATATCCATCTCTTGCATCATAGATGAATTGAAATAAGAACTTAGTTCCTGATTTAGTTCTCGTAAAGCCTTTACTAGCTACACTTATTTCTGCATTTGAACATACTTCTGCAAAGTTATCCATGAAGCTAACGGGTCTAAATTCTTCATTTAATACATTTACTTCTAGTTCAAATCTTTTCTTTGTTTTTGCTAATGTATCATTCTTATAAAATAGTGTCTGATTATATAAATCATTCATCCTTTTTGTTCTTCTAGCTTCTTCTTCTTTGAATCCTTCTATCTGTTTTTTCAAATCATCAATAACTTTTAAGTAGTCTTCTGATTTATCTGGTTTATTTTCTTCAACCGACTTTATTAATTCCTCTATTCCTTTGAGTTTTACTTGAGCTTGCTCTTCTGATTCACTTTGCAATACTGCTAATTGACTCTTCGCATGACTTACTTTAGTTATTTCTATTTTTATTTCTTCTAAAGTTTTTCTCAAAATAGAATTTTGTTGACTTGAGTCTAGTGATTGATATATAGCATATCCTATTGCAACTAAAGCCAATGCTATAGAAACAGCACTCGAACCAAATGAAACATATCCTCCTATTTTATCATTTTCTCCAAACTGTTTTGTAAGCAAAACAATAATGATAACAACTAAAATTCCTGTGACCCATACCCAATCTCTAATCCTCCAATTGTTGCTCTCATTAGTATCTAAACCTTCATTATTTTTCTTTGATTTAGGTTTTAACAATACTCCAAGTACAGTTCCTATTGAAAATATGAAAACTGCTCTTATAGCCTCATTTGAATTGTTTAAGTTTTTAAAATACCCAAATGAATCACTTAATAGCTTTGTAAGCCAAAATACAAAATAACCTACTATTGCTACAGAAAAAATGCACCCGATTATGATACATAATTTCTTTAGTATATCTTTTTCAAAATTCATACTAACACCTTCCCAAAACTAATTATTCGACAAAAACTATTTATTTCCTTTTATCAAATGTTGTTTATAAAAAAAGTGCTAATATAAGTAATCCGATTGCACATAAGTTATATTCTGTTGAACTGGTGAAACTGCCCTCAAGTATTTATAAAATAATGCTTTACTAATATTTTACTTTTTGCAGTTATACACCTTTTTTTATGTGTAACTGAATCTAAAATAAAAAAATAAAACTATTAAAAATATCTAAAACTTCTATGCTACTCCTATATTTTTTACATATGTATAGCCTTCTTTAAATATCTTGTTTATGTTTATAAGAAAATAATTATTAGATACTGGAACGACTATATAGTTTTCTTTCTTATAGATATGATTCAATTTACTCACTTCCTTTTATAAAAAAATAAAAGGCGGTACTTTTTAAATACCAACCTTTTCTCGAGGAATTATTTTGTAACACTGCTGCCTTTGTACTCCCTACTGTGCTGCAGCCTTATATTAAATTTTCTATGATATTATTATAACTCATGTATTTCAGAAAAAACGGTCATCAATCGGGCATCCTTATTCTATATGCCAAAAAAAACTACAACTATTTTTTCTAATGCTCTATCTTTTATTCTTCTACACTGCCTTTCTGATTTATAAACCTTATAAGTAAATTCATAATAATTTTGTCCTTCTATGTATCTATAATTTATTATTTCTCTTTCTATCTCAGGTAGTATTTCTAAAGCTCTATCAATTTGTTTTATCTTATTTTCCATATGTTTTATTCTTTCTTCTAAAAGTTCTTTTCTCACTAATTTGTTTTCAACATCTGAGTTAAATTTATTAGTTTTCCCAGTGCATTCCTTATACTGAATTGCAGATATTACTGTTTCATCCATTATGTCTAATTCTATTTTTAAATTTTCTACTGCCAGCTTTATGCTTTTGTAATTATATAAAAAACTTTCTACTTCATTTATTTTATCAAATTCTTTTTTATTCGTATTTCTCATATTCCTATACCTCCAAAAAAATAGGAGCTTATAAGACCATTAAAGTCCTATAAGCTCCTTTAGCTCTTCCACAATCCTGTTTGACTGTAGGCGTTATTTAATAATTTTTATATCTGCCTCTTTAACTTTTAATCCTTTTGGTGTTACCAATAAAGTTATCTCTTTTCCTTTGCTTAAACTTTCAGTTATCTTTGAAACCTTACGTTTCAATTCTTTACTTAAATCTTGTTTATCCATTTACTCCTCCTCAGCTCGTTTTCCTATTCGCAAATAACTCAGTTATTGTCATTTTCTACACCTTCTTTTTTTGTATACTTATCCCCTTTGTGGTAGAATTTCGTTGAAAGGGGGTAGAAATATAATGTATGGATTTCTTATTACATATAAAGATTTTATATTACTAATTGCATCTATCTTGTCTACTGTTATCTCTACTATCGTTGGCATAATCACATATAAGAACTTAAAAGAATTAAGAATTACACGTATTGAAGAGAGTAGGGCGTATATTAATTTCTATATTGATAAAAGTAGTAATGATATTTTTCATTCTTTAATCTTAAAAAACTTTGGTAAATCGGCTGGTACAGTGCTTTCTATAAATATGGACCCTGCTTTAAAATCCTCGTTATTACCTATTACCGAATATAAAAATATTTACCTAGCTCCAAATCAATCTGTTAAATCTTTGTTTGATTTTAGAAAGTATCCTGATGAAGTTTTTGATGTAACTATAACGTATTTAACATTAGGTAAAACCTTTACTGATAAATATAAGCTTGATTTATCTTATCGGAAAAGTGTCCTTAGTGGGCGTAAAAGAATAGAAACAGAATTAGATGCCTTAGAATCTATTCATCAAAGCATTGAAGGACTTTCTGAAAAATTTCTTTAATTCCTGTAACAACATCACTAACAGGATAATCATTGCTATTTATAGTAATTTTTAAATGTATGGCATTCCTAGCATCAACTAATTCTCGGGTAACATTTGATGTTGTTGTGCCATCATTTATATCTTTTTTAAACTCTATGAGTGTTGGATATATATTTTTCTTAGTTTCTTCCATGTTTTCAGTTCCTTTCTTACATATAGCTTCTACTATGCTACCTTATACTTAACTAGCATTCCTAAATACCTCTCCCAGGTCTATTTGTCCATTTATATTTGAAGTGCAACATTATTATTCTGTCAACTTATAACCATCTATGCTTTTCTTTTATCCATTCGATAGTAACTTTCATGAACCTTTTTAATTTGTGTTGAAATATCATCTAATACATTTTCTATCATTCCACTGTTCCACAAGCTACTATTTATATCTTTATAACTTTTCGCATTAGTTACTTCGTCTAAAATAGTGTATTTCAAATCATTTAACACAACACTGTCATAATAATTACTTAATATTAATCTTTTTGCTCTTGTTTGCCATTTTTTTAATGTAGCATTAAGTTCGTTTTCTTCTTCAACTGTATGTTTATTGCTCAAATTTAACTTCCCCTCACTTTACTACACAATATCTTCACATTTCGACCCTACTAATTACTTGTAGTTCCTAGAGATAAAGTTGGCTCATTCTCAACTTCTCCTTCTGCAATTTTATCTGATATACTAAACTTTTCACCATCTTCACAACCTTGATAATATACACTAGTATAACCTTGAAACTGAGTATTTGTATTTACTGTACCTTTAAATTCTATATTTTCATGTGCTTCAACGACCTCTGCATCTTTAACAAGAACAAGTCCCCATTCTTGATTTGCTTTTTTCTGTTCCTCAAACATATTATTTAAGCCTTTAATAAACCCTAATGCATAGTCATTTTCAAGCCCTTTAGTACTATAACCATCCCTAGAATACTGATATCTTAATCTTTTTACTGTACTATTAATACAATCTACAGCATACTCTAAAACTATATTGCATACGATTATATCTTCCTCTCTTCCAAAGAAAGCAATAGTATGAGTTCTTCTCAATTTAAAATAATAATAACATCCAAAGTTATCTGCTATTAATCTTGCTAATTTCGCTTTCCACTTCGCTTTTGTAAAGGAAACTGCACTTATCTTCTCTTTGATTGCACTATTATATATTTTAAAATCTTTAACTTCCTTTAGTGAAAGCTTATGCTTCGCAAGTAACTCTTGAGCTTTAAGTAATGATACCTTAGCTTCATTTTCGTTGCTACTCTCACTTAATGCTAAAAGCTTTTTAATTTTTTTAACTACCTTAATATCCACTCTCTCACCCCTCTGTTTCTAGGACATAATAACTGTTTTTCTTGCGTAAAAATCTCTATAAGCAAGGCTTATAGTTTGATTTTTAGCTCTTACCACCATCTACATACTCATTGCGTACTGAATTTTTTAATAAAATCCTGCTCTCTTAATCCCAACCTAGAAGCTGTTTTTCTAAATTTTTAAAGTCATACTCTCTCTGCTTGAAATTATTAAAGTTGCTAGCTCCTTTAACTTCAAAAGGCTTTTGTATCTCCTGCTTATTATCATAATTGCCCTCTAAAACCTTAATCATATTTGAACTTTTTATAAGCCAATCAAAACTGCAGCCTTGCCATCTTCCACTTCTCCCTGAGAGGAAATCACTTTGCTCTGCTTTAGTAAATAACTTAATAAACACATTTATATCTTTATACTCATTCCAGTAAGCTTTTAATGTTCTCTTTCTGGCATTAGAAAGCTTCTTAACCTTTGGCATAGCTCCACAAATGCTATTAAAAGCATTTATAATATCTTGATAAGGTACTTTGATTCTAGTATCAGATGTTTCATCTGATGAATTTAAGTCACAATTTCTATTTAAGTTATCCACATTATCCACAATATTAACAACATTGTCTCTATTTTGATAATTATTATATATATTATCTTTTTTATTTTCTTTTTCTTTTTTGTTTTCTTTTTGTCCACCTGTCGTTGACGTGCCGTAAAACGTACCGTTATTCGCATTGTCTACCGACTCGTCAGCGTCACTAGGAATACTTGAGTTATCTTCTACCTTATTAGGATCATCTATTAATCCATACTTAACTAATTCATTAATAAAGACTTGTTTTATAGTTTCATTTTTGATGCTGCCTAAAACATAAAGTAATAACGACTTGTCCTCTATTTCTTTAAAGTCCTTTTTAACACAGTCTACTATTGGTGTGCCTCCATTTTTAAGGTTGAACTTTCCCCAGTTCTTAATAGCTATTTCTCTAGTTTCTTCATTGTATTTAATAAGATTATGATGTTCTTGAAATCTAAATATTAAGCTGTTCACAGATTCCATAGAATAACCCATCTCAAAAGCTATAAGTTTTTTAGTTATTCTATATATTCCACACTGAGTTGTATGTGGGTTGGTAAGTAAATATAAAAAGAAAAGCTTATCCTCAGGTGTAAAATTTTCACTTACCTTTGGATCTTCCCAAAAGTTTGTATAAACATATCTAAATTGAGCCATAATTCTTCATCTCCTATCCGATAATTTTTAATACAGAACTGCGACCTATTGCTGTGTGATTTGTACCATTATTAAAAACAATGTTTAAAATTTCATTGCCTAAGCCATATTCACGTACTATAGTTCCTTCTATAACCCTCTTACCATATGAAGCTTGTACAAAATCCCCTACTTTAACTCTTTGTTGTATATCTTTTTCTATTTGTCTATTAGGTATCATATAAACTTCATCTTCTTGACATTCTATCTGCTGAATACTTTTAAATTCTAGTTCCCATCCGTTAGGTAAAATATCTATGACCCTATCCTGAAGCTCTATAAAGATATTTTCATCTCCCTTTCTATGAATCACTCTTTTAATATCTTTTCTTCTTCTGCCAATCCAATTATGGAGCTTATCCGTTTGTACTTTTGTAAATTTAAACTTCTCCTGCTCAGGACTAAAATAAATAATTCTATCCCAAGGAAGCACTGGTGACCTTTTAGCAAAATTAAATTCCTCAATTCCAGATTTATTTATGTAGTGAGTTATAAACATATCCATTTCTTTAGTTTCAACCCCAATACTTCCAGCACTATAACGAACTACTCTTGAAACATTGCCTTGTAATTTAAACTTATCTAATACCTCTTCTTGAGCTAATGTCATCATAGGTATACTAACAAGGTTTATTTCAAAAAACTCTCTCTTTTCAACAACCTTCTTTGGAACAGTTATATCCCATATACTCATTTGCCCATCTAGGATTACTGGTGGTAAATCTTTAATTTTCTTTTTACTCATTTGAATTAATCCCCCTTTAATGCTATAATGGGGCTAAGATACTTTGCCGAGTATCTTAGCAAATACTACTTTTAATTAGTTGAGCCCTTTGCCGAGGGTTCTTTTTATATCCTTTTCTAATGCTTTTAATTTTTCTAAAGGTAGCAAATGTATGATTCCATCTTCTCTATACTGTTCAATAATAGATGCAAATTCTAAGCGTTTGCCTGGAGCATTATGCATCATATCAATAATGCTTTCTAATACTTCAATCATCTTTGCACCTCTCTACAGTCAAAACTCTGAGCCTTTCTTATATTAAAAATTTGAACTTTGTCTTTTTCTATATTCTTTAATCTAAATGAAATTTTTTTACCATTCATATAGTTAACCTGCCTTTGTCTATTAGTTTTCTTTTTAATCTTTCAAGAGCTTCTGAGTGAATTTTTCTATCTCTCTCATTCTTTTCAACCTTAAGTAAAGCTTTTAATGCTCTAATTAACTTCTGTATTTGATTAATGTTGTTTGATATTTGTGTCTCCATTAAATTCACCTTTCTAAACATCTTTTAAGTATTTTCTGCTTACCATTTTTTCTTTCTGTAACCTGAACATTTCCTTAATATCTAAATGATATTCCCTGCACATTATAGCTATGTAAATTGCACTAGCATTAAAAACATCTATGGTCTCCTGAATACTAGATTTCACAATCTCAATGTCTTCTTGACTGCAGGTTCTAGGATTTTTATATACTTTGGTTAGGTTTATGGCTCTTATTGCCTCACTAAGCTCTTCTATAACTTTTTCCTTTACACTTGCTCTGTGCATGTCTGCAGCTTCACCGTCAAGCCAATGAACACTGAAAACACCACCACAGTTTTGATTAGTTGATTCTAAATAAACTCTCGGATCATCAAGCTCCTCACAAATTAAATTTAGGTTGTCCAAATTTATAGATCTTCTTCCAGTTTCTATGGCACTAATAGTCTTGTTAGATAAAAAGCTTAACTGCGCCAGTTGCTCCTGTGTAATACCCTTTATTTCTCTGGCCTCTCTTATAGCAAAACCTATCACTTAGCTACCCCCCTTGTAGAATTTAAGTCTAATTTTTCTCTATCTTGTAGAATCAAATACCTACTTTTCTACAGTGATAACTGTTATTATGTAAGTAACGTATTCTTACTCCTACCTTTGAAATTTAGCCTTCTTTCCCGTCTGACTTTCCAAATGCATTCCAGTGAAAGTCAACTTTTCTTTCTCTCTCTTTTAACTTTAGTACACCTATTTTTAGCTTCTGCATAGGAACTAAATTTATTTTAAATATCTTTCCCTGCTGCTCTTGCAGCTCTTACACATTTCCAAGCGACAGCATTTAATCTCTCCAGTATTTTTTTTATATCTTCTGGTGTTTTATCTTTATACGCATCATCACATATTTTTATAGTTGTGTTGCCAATTTTGTATTCTTCTACAACTATTTAAAACACCCCCTTAAAAATTTTATCTTTATTAGTTTATGATTTTGGTAGATTATGTGTGATTAGTTACTGTTACAATACATCTTCTTAATTTCTAACGAAGTGTATTGTATGTGCTAAACAATACTAAAGTCTTGGATTACATTTTTTAACCTTATTGTTTCACTTTATGCAACAATAAGGTTAAAAAAAATTTCCTCGATAGTTTTCTGAAACTTATCTGAAACTAATTTTGCTTCATTTAGAGAAAACTTTACGGAACCATTCTCTTTTTTTGAGTAAGTTGCTTTAGTAACCCCAATTAATCTAGCCATATCTTGACATGACAACCCTTTTTCAATTCGTAACTCCTTAACTCTATTTTTCAATATCTTCACCTCCCTTGTTACACAAAATGAAACTCTATATTTTCATTTTAATTTCACTTTGCGAAACTGTCAATATATTTTTAAAAAATAATTTCGTTTTATGCAACTCACTATCGTTTCATTTTATGATACTGTATAATATTACTGTAAGGAGTTGGTATGATGTCATTGGGTGAAAAAATTAAAGAATTAAGAGAATCCAAGGGGTTAACGCAAGAAGAGTTAGGAAGAATACTTAATGTTTCAAAACCAAGTGTATCAAGATATGAGGCTAATACAAATGAACCTAATACCGAGACACTAAAACAACTAGCTAAATATTTTAATGTTTCTATAGATTATCTTTTAGGTTTTTCTAATAAAACTACTGAAAAACCAGAGAATATAGATGAAAAATATCCTAATATAGCTGATGTAGAAGAAGCCATGAAAATAATAATGACTCAACCAGGACTCATGTTAAAAGGTGAACTTCTTACAGATGAGGATAAAATAATTCTTGCAAATTCTATTCAAAACGGATTAAGATTAGCTGAGGAGCTGAGAAAAAAGAGAAAAGAAAAAAGTATGAAAAATAAATAGCTAATTATAACGCTGTTGGAGAAAAAGGTGTTTTTGATAATAAAATTTAAACCTTAATGACTTGAGTAGGTGATTGAATGAATGATATTATTAATGAATTATTAAAAAAGTATGGAACTAATAATCCTTTTGAACTATGTACATATTTAGATATACATATTGTAAAAGAGGACTTAGGTAAGCAAATATATGGATACTTACAGAGATTAGATGATAATCTGGTAATAATTCACATAAACAATACTATACCGTATCATCTTCAAAAATACTCTTGTGCGCATGAATTAGGACATGCTTTACTTCAACCAGATTTATCTATTGGATTTTTTATTGAAAATCCTCTTTTGGTAAAGAATAAGGCAGAGATAGAAGCAGATAAGTTTGCTGCTGAACTTCTTATACAAAAGGAGGATATAGATGATCACTTTCTGAAAAATATGAGTCTTGACCAAGTAAGCTCGTTTTTGGGATTACCTCGTGAATTAGTTGAGTATAAGTTTATAAAAAAATAATTTAAACTTAAGTTTAGATATTTTTAATATGTATTTTAAAAATATTTATCACTAATGATTTTGTTGAGTAGATCTATTTTCTAAAATATTTAAGTAAACTAAATAAATCTTCAAGAAACTATATCAATTATAATTTCCTAAAGATTTATGTTGTTTCAAAAACATATTTTACCTTATTCTCAAATGTTTAAGTAAATCTATAATTAAATAAACTTTATATTCAACACTTTCATCAAAAGATTTACACTATCACTCATAATTTTTCTCCAAAGATAAACCTCAATAAACTTTACTCAGTATTTGACTATAACTACTTTGTTTTCAATATTCAACTTTTCTTATTTACACATAATTTCAACTCTATTGATGGAGTGTAATTAAAAAATTCCTTAATTCAATAGTTATTTAACAAGTATAATTCTCTGAATTTGATTTAAAACTATCATCCTTTTGTCATTACAAATTATTCACACAAGATACTTAATTTCCTTTCGAATGCTTGGACGTTTTTCTCACGATCATTATCCTCAAGCCAAAGAAGGAACAGTTTTTCAGTCAATAGTTCTAGAGAGACTCCACTTTCTTTAGAAAATAAAGTATACCAATCATGATGGTTTTCACCTTCTATTTTAGTTAAAATTCGAATCAGTTCACTTTTTGCCTTGCCAGTTAACTCTGCTAACTTATCAACTTTTTTAACAATTGTATTTTTAAACTCAGCCTCAACTGCATCAATTGTTGGCAAAAAGTCATATTTCCATACATTCTCTTCACTACATTTATCAATCTTCTTCTTCATATCTCCATCATATAGACCTATGAATTTGTAGTCTATAAATTTAGAATATGGAAATTTTAATCTTTCAGTTATATGGTTTTCTCCACCTACAAATTCAATATTATACCTTTTTAAAATACTAGGATTATTTCTCAAGATAATCATTATAAGAAACATCCTAGCCACATTATCCTCTACAAAAATAGTTCCTTGTTTTTTTACTTCTAATCCTAAATCACTAAGGATATCTATATTTTCAATTGGTTTGCATATATCAACATTACATCCATATCTTGATACTACAGTTATATTGTCTCTCCTTATATTTTTTATAACAAATGGTGAGTGTGTTGTAAGCAAAAAAGTAATTCCTTTTATGCTAGACTTTTTTGCTATAAGATTCATTAACTTTTCTTGAGATTTAATTCCAATAGAGGTTTCAGGCTCTTCTATTAAAACCAATGAATTATTTTGTGTTTTATAAATTGTCCACCAAATGTAAAATAACCAGTGTTCTCCAAGGCCCATTTTTAAAGTATCATACTTTATTCCATATGATTCAACTCTGAAATAAGGAATTGCTCTATTATCTTCATCTTCAATGTTAATTAAAGTAATTTTATTATAGTTCTTACCTACTATGTAATTTAAATCGTCAATATCTTCTTGTTCCAAAATCAAAGGCTCGTATTGTTCAAGTAATTCTTGTAAATTATCTTGAGATAAAAATTTAATTACATCTATTGAGTTATCATAATCAATAAACCATACTTTCTCTCTATTCTCATCAAATTGAATAAATTTTATATCATCCTTATTGCTATAAGCTTGTTGTCGTTTGTCACTACTTATAATTGCTTCAACTTTTCTTCCTTGAAGTTTTATTATATCTTGCTCTTTTGTCTCAAGACCTAATATATCTTTTAATGATAGTATGATTGAAGATTTCCCTGCGCCATTTAACCCACAGATAGCATAAATTCCACTTCCAAGCGGCAAATCTGGTATATCATTCATTCCATTTAAACATAATAAATCTATAGATTTATCATATTTTCTGTTATTTACTTTGTTCCAATAGTCCGTAGCTTTAGCCCTTCTCATAATATTTCACCCCCCCAATTATATCTTTCTTCAAATTTTCCAATACAATTGGGCAGATTCTTATTATCATCAAATTGGGAAACAAACCACTTTAATGATTCATTTTCTTGATCAAAATGTAGCATTCTGTAGACTTCTAAAATTATATCTCTGGCAATTATTGACGCAGCATCTGTACTACCCATACTTGCTTTTTGGTTAAATAATAAAAACATACCTTGATAAAATGGATAACTGGTTTGAAGTTCCTTAATTTTTTCGAATTCGCGGCTAAACATATTAATCTGTAATTTCCCTTTTGCATATAATCGTGAATTTTCAAATCCATAAATAATTTCTCCTAAGGAGTTATTATCTAGGTTATATCTATTCCTAACAATAAATAACAACCAACTATAAAGAGTAGCCTTATTTAAAGATAAACGATCTGTTTGTATATAATATTTATTTCTAATAGAGCTTAATAATAACTCCAGAACCTCTTTTGCATCATGTATAATTTCAATTGAAAAAGTGCTATCAAGCCTATATTTCTCAGTTAAATCATTTGTAGTTATCTTTTTCTTTAATGAATTAATTTCAAGGGTATAGCAAAACTTAGATAAGACCTCATCATACGCCATTCTAGAGTTAGAAAAACCAATGGTATCTTTATTCGCCCCGATATCTTCAAAAAAATTTACAAGTTCTCTTATTTGATCTCTTGTCTTGCCACTATAAGCATTTCTCTTTTCGGCTGATGTAAGAGTTGCAGGTTGATTCAATCGATTAAATAGTTCTGCAGGTTCATCAGGATTATATTCAGTTAATCGAATTACAATAATATTATACTTTCTAAATTTTCTCTGCAAGTCTGCGTTTAATTGATCGTATACTTTCCCATTTAAAATCTCAATATTGGGGTCTTCTGGCAATATTCTACCATCTATTGCTATTTTATTATTAAAAAAATCTCTTATCGCCGCTAGCCTCTGCTGTCCATCCAAGACTTCATCAACATAATTAGCATTTTCAATAACATGAATCGGAGGTATCTTCCATCCTCTAAAAATTGAATCTATTAGTTTACGTTTCTTTTGAATCGTCCAAACTTCTCCTCTTTGAAAATCAGGCTGTAAGTTTATGTCATTCTGTTCTATTCGATTTAATAATACTTCTATTTCTATTTCTGAACTGCTGCATTTCATAAAAATAATCCCCCCTATAACTTAGCGCTTAATTTAATCTTTCAGATTTTCTTTATTAAAACCTATACTCTGAATTGCCATATAATATACAATTTCATATATCTATAGATTGTATTTTTATTACTTTTATATCCTTAAATAATTTTTTATAAATTTCAATTATATAAATTATTTAAGGGCTTTACACATTTTTTCATGTCAACACTGCTTATATTTATCATTATACAATAATGTGGATTATTTTACAAATTATTCCCTTAATATACTACAAAATTCTTGTTTGATATTCAAATATATATTTGATAACATTAAAATATATTTCTACTTAAAATAAGGTTTACTATTTGCATTTAATAATTAAACAATTAGCACTTTAGTATGCTCATCACTTAATCTGAAAGGTGGATAAACCTATGTCATACTGTCTATATCTAAGAAAATCAAGAGCCGATATGGAAGCTGAATCTAGAGGCGAAGGTGAAACTCTAGCCAGACATGAAAAAGCTCTATTAGAACTTGCGAAACGTCTAGAGCTTAATATAATAGAAATATATAGAGAAATTGTTTCAGGCGAAACTATTGCTGCTAGACCTGTTATGCAACAACTTCTCTCACAAGTTGAAAATGGCTTATGGGATGGAGTTTTAGTTATGGAAGTTGAACGTCTAGCTCGTGGTGACACCATAGATCAAGGTATAGTTGCTCAAACCTTCAAATATTCAAATACTAAAATAATAACTCCAATGAAATTATATGATCCAAACAATGAATATGATGAAGAGTATTTTGAGTTTGGATTATTTATGAGCCGTAGAGAGTATAAAACTATAAATAGAAGACTGCAGCGTGGAAGAATCCAGTCTGTAAAGGAAGGTAAATTTTTAGGAACAAAACCTCCCTATGGATATATTAGAAAAAAGATTCAGGGCCAAAAAGGATTCACTTTAGAAATTAATCCAGGGCAAGCTGATATAGTAAAAATGATATTTGAGCTTTACACAAAAGGTGAAAAGCAAGAAAATGGAGAATATATGCGCTTGGGCGTTGGTCTTATAGTTAGAAAACTAAATGAACTAAGAATACCACCAATGAAAGGTGATGTATGGGTTAACTCTACTATCCAAGGGATATTACGTAATCCAGTATACATAGGTAAAATTCGCTGGAACTCCCGCCCTGAAAAAAAGAAAATGGTGGATGGCCAGATGGTAAAAGAGCGCCCTAGAGCAAATCCTGAGGATTGGATACTTGTTGATGGACTACATGAAGCTATAATAGATAATGATACCTTTGCTCTTGCTAAGGAGTATCTTGCAAATAACCCCTCAACTCCATGTCCAAAAGAGCATAGAACTAAAAATCCTCTTGCAGGATTGATCGTATGTGGTTTATGCGGTCGTAAAATGGTGAGAAGACCATACAATCAGACAAAAGCACCAGATACTCTACTATGTCCTGCTACAGCCTGCTCTAATATTAGCTCTCAACTATCTTATGTTGAGAATAAATTACTTACAGCTCTTGAAAACTGGTTAAAAAATTATAAGCTAAATTGGGAAGTGAAAGATGAAGCTCCTAATGAAGATGTACAGCTAGACATAAAAAAGAAGTCTCTTAAAACTCTTGATGATGAGCTTAAAAATCTTCAAAAACAAATGGAGAATATACACAATTTACTTGAGCAAAGGGTATATTCTGTAGATACATTTCTTGAACGTTCAAAAGTTATTAATGAGAAAATCATCAAAGCACAAAATGACAAAGAAACTATTCTTAGTGAATTACGTTTTGAGGAAGCAAAAAATGAAAGTCAAAGAATAATTATTCCTAAGATTGAAAGAGTACTTGAACTATATAAGGCTACAGATGGTCCTGCATTAAAAAATGAGCTATTAAAAGAAGTAGTTTCAAAAGCTATTTATACTAAAACCACAAAAAATAGTCACTGGCATGACAAACCAGACGACTTTGAACTTGTTTTGTACCCTAAACTACCAATAAATAATTAAACTTATAACATTGTGGTACAGAAGAATTAGCTCACTTAGAGATGGTCGGCTCAATGGTTCATCAGTTAATGAAAGGTGCAAGCATTGAAGAAATTGAAAAAGCAGGAATGGGAGCTTACTATTCAGATCATGGTAAAGGCATATATCCTACAAGCGCCTCTGGTTCTCCATTTACTGCCGCATATATTCAGTCAAAGGGAGACCCTATAGTAGACTTAACTGAGGACTTAGCTGCAGAACAAAAAGCTAGGGCAACTTATGAATATCTTATCACTCAAGCTGATGATCCAGACGTAATAGAACCTTTAAAATTCTTAAGAGAAAGAGAAGTTGTACATTATCAGAGATTTGGTGAAGCTCTTAGAATAGTTCAAGACCACTTACAAGAACCACATTTATTTGTAATGCCAAAACCAGATTTCTTAAAATAATATATATCCACAATTAGAGTAAAAGCTTTTGATTATATAAAAAATTCATTAATTCCCATAAAGTATTCCCTCATTATAGTAAGAGCCTAGTTTTAGATAAGGTACTATACCTTAGTCTCAAACCAGGCTCTTTAGTTTGTTATCTCTAACAATTGATTTTTCATAATCAATTTATTAAATGTTTTATTTTGCATTGATAATAAGATTTATTTCCTTGGAAAACTCTAGCGTACTGTCCGAATTAATATTTGTTTTTAATATAATTTTTTTCGTATCAGAATTAAAGTTGGTAAAACTTATTTTTATGTTATCTACCTTCGCTCCTGGAGCAATATTAGATAAGTCTGTAGATGATGCTGTCGTTGCCTGTACGTACTGATTTTTATCATTTACCAGGTAAGTATTCCCATCATGTTTAATTGATATCTTTTTATCTGTATTATTCTCTAAGTAGCAATATGCTATAGCCTCATTTCCCCTAAACTCTATATATTGTAGTTTCATAATAAGCTTATCATTATTCTTTCCACACAAAGCTACCGGGTCAACCTGATATGCTATATCCTTCACTTCCTCATCTTTATTATTGCCCTTATTATCATTCTTGTACTTTCCCTTAGCCTTTCCATTTCCTTTAGACTTTTCATCATCTTTCCCATTAGAACTGTTTCCTAAAATTATAGGTGAATTTTTATTTATACTTCCTTCAACAATTGTATCTTTAGGTGCTGGTTTTTGAGCATTAGTATTCTTATTTTGTGAAGTATCACTTTTACTAGGTTGAGTGTTGTTATTTGGAATGTTTTCTTGATTATTATCTTTATCAATATTAACTACATAATCATATTTTTTCCCATGATCAGTCACTAAATAAATTGCTGCTGCGGCAATAAAAATCCCTATAATAGGTAACATTATTCTCTTTGCCAACTTTCTGCTGGTTTTAGTATTACCTTCAACAGGAGTTTTTACATTTTTCGTCTGCTTATTTTTTCTTTTTCTTAGAATGAATTTTAAAAGCCCCTTAGTTTTGAGCATACCTTTAAACCTTAAGCTTTGCAGAGCCTTACCTTTAAAGAGCTTATTTTCTCTTATTTTATCACTTTTTAATTTATCTACATTTTTAGTTTCTTGAGATTTATCTATATCTGGTTTATTTTTAAATTCATTATTAAAAGTGTTTTTGATTCCTGTTACTTTTGTTTCACTAGAGCTTATGGTTTCTTTCTTTCCTACAACTTTAGTTCCAAAGGAATCATCAATATTATTTTTTATATTTTCGCCATCAATTAATAATGTTTTAGTATAATTACCTATATCTCTGTTATTTATTAGTACTGTTTTATCATCATTCCCTGATAAAAAATTGCTAATATCACTCTGAAGTTCTTCTATTGAAATATATCTTGTATCTTTGTCAATTTGCATTGCCTTCTGTATTACTGCTTTTAGTCTATCATCAACTTTTCCATCATAACTTTCATCTTTTAATGCTTCAAATAAAGTAGAGGGAGCTTTTCCTTTAATAATAAAATACATTACTGCTCCGAGACCATAT
This sequence comes from Clostridium nitrophenolicum, assembly GCF_055391695.1. Classification (NCBI taxonomy): domain Bacteria; kingdom Bacillati; phylum Bacillota; class Clostridia; order Eubacteriales; family Clostridiaceae; genus Clostridium; species Clostridium nitrophenolicum. The sequence goes on along the minus strand of NZ_AP042469.1, from coordinate 446,159 downwards.
ATATCCGTTTTCTTGCAGGTTTGTTCACTGCCATACTGTTCAGGAGCTGCATAACCCTTAGACCCCATATAAATAGTATCTTTATTCCCATCTCGCTTATATACTCTTGAAATACCAAAGTCTATTAAAACAATTTTACCACTTGAGGTAATCATAATATTGGATGGTTTCAAGTCTCTGTATATAATAGGTGGATCAAAACTGTGTAAATAAGCTATTATATCACTTATACTAATTACTATTCTGCATATTTCCTGGTCATCTATAGGTCGATTTCTATTAATATAGCTTTCTAAAGTTTCACCCTCAATATAGTCTTCAACCATATATAAGTTATCTTGTTCATAAAATATATCTACTACCCTTGGAATCCCAGGGTGACTTAGGTTCTTCAAAATATTAGGTTCTGCTAAAAAGTCCATCTGACCTTTTAGTTCTTTACTAACTTCTTTAATTGCCCACAAATTTCCTAACCTTATATTTTTACATAGATAAACAGTGCTCATACCCCCTTGACCAAGAGTTTTTATAACTTCATATTTATTATCTAGAATATTTCCACTGTTTAACATAGCCTCACCTCCTGTCTTAAACCCTATATATAGTATATAAGATTTAATTCTAATCCAAAAAATTCTTAGTCGTATATTAATATACGTATGAAATTTATAAATTAGGGGGGTACATTAAAAAAAGAAGAAATCTTATATATTCATTTTATATAAGATTTCAAAACTTGATTCGTATTATAATGTTTTTTCCTTTATCTTTTCAAATAACTCATCTGGTGTATCTGCTTGGATGAGTTCATCATCAAATAGTGCAAAAGGGCCCACTGCACAATCTCCACAATAACCTAAACATGGTTCTACTTCTACAGTAACATGCTGAATTTCATTTTTTATTCTATCAACTAACACATCAGTTCCATGGTTAAAATTATTTTCACAAAATTTTATTTGAGCCATATGATATTACCTCCTGTAATGTATATCGATCTACTTCTTGTTCTTTATTATTTCAATTAAATCATTTACATATACATCACTAAAATTAATATCTCCTAGGTCTATTTTTTCCTCTATAGCTTTTTTTAATATAGGCGAATTTTTGATACTTCCGACTACTATAGCTCCTGTAATTTTATTATTACTTATTAAAATTTTACTATAAGATCCCTCGTCTTCATTTATTACTATATTATCTGCATTATCTTCATATATATCTCCCATAGAAAATAGAGAAATATTAAATGCACTTAATGTAGTTACCGGTGCTGCGGGTTTATAAATAACATCCTTTCCTAACATGTTATATCCTGCAGTAGTTCCTTGAGCGATGGCTATATTCCATAATCCATATATTTTATTATCAAATTCTGCAACATCTCCAGCTGCATATATATCTGGAATACTGGTTTCCATCTTCTCATTCACTATTATTCCTTTATTAACTTTAATATTTGTTCCCGTTAAAATATCAACATTAGGTTTTATCCCTACTGAATAAATAATTAAGTCACAATTAATAAATTTTCCTGCATCTATTATAATGCCTTCTACACCATTATCATTAGCAGATATCTTACTTATATTGTTATTAAGCATCACATCTATTCCATTAATAGTGATAGAATTATGGAGCATTAAAGATGCTTTTTCATCCAACTGCTTTGGCATAAGCCTTGGAGCAATTTCAGAAATAATGACCTTCTTTCCCATTTGATTTAGTATCCAGGCTAATTCTAATCCTAATATTCCTCCGCCTATTACCAGTATTGTATTACTTTTTTGAACTTTATCAATTATATTTCTTGCATCTTCAAGTGTCCTTAAAGTTAAAACACCTTCTTTGTTTATTCCATTTATATCAGGAGTAAAATTTTTTGCTCCATTTGCCAATAGTAACTTTGAATAAACCTCTTTAGTACCATTTGAAAGTTCTACTTCTCTTTTTTCAGTATTAATTGAAGTAACCTTTAAATCTTTGTATAGCGTAACTTTATTTTCTTCATACCATTCTTTTTTTTGAAGAAGTATTTTACCTTCATCTAGTGAATCTAATGCTCCCTTTGTTAACCTTACACGATTATATGGATAAAACTTTTCCTCTCCATATAACTTTATTTCACTTTCTTTGTCATTCTCTCTTATTGCTTTTATAGCACTTATAGCAGTTATTCCATCTCCTACAATAACTATTCTTTCATTCACTATTCATCACTTCCTATGATTATTAATGTTCAGTACTGAACATATTCCTTACATCGCTTAAAATTTTAAAATTTGTTAAATCATAATGAAGAGGTGTTAAAGTAACATATCCTCTTTTTAAATAGTATATATCAGTATCTTCATAATCATAATCATTTATTTTGCCGGCTAAGCTGTAAGTTTTATGATTGTCCTCCGAAATTTTTTCTATAAAGTAATTATCATACAATCTATTTCCTATCTTGCAGACTTTTATTCCTTTTATATTCTCTTCTGATTCCAATGGAACATTAATATTTAATACAACATCATTTTTCATTCCTAAATTTTCGATTTGAGATAGTATTTTTAATGCATATTTAGCGGCAACTTCGTAGTTATTAGCACCATCTTTAATGTGTGATGATAATGCCATTGAAGGTATTTTATACATAGAAGCTTCAATTGCTGCTGATACTGTTCCAGAGTATATTACATCTGTGCCTACATTCGCACCATTATTGATTCCAGATAAAACCATGTCTACTTTTTCATCAACAAGTTTATCTAATGCTATTCTTACGCAGTCTGCTGGTGTACCGCTAACACTATATATCTTTGACTTTATCCCTTCAATTTCCACCTCTTTAACAATAAGTGGCTCTGTTATAGTTATTGAATGGCCACAAGCACTTCTTTGGCTGCTTGGCGCCACAATAACAATATCATGATATTTTTCAAGTTCTTTTGCCAATATTATTAAACCTTTTGCATTAACTCCATCGTCATTTGTCAGCAATAATCTCATAAATTAATCCTCCATAGTCTAATAAAATAAATATGATTTTATTATATCTTTAATTTATCACAACTTTCTACATTTTATAAATTTAATTCAAAAATTAACAGTTTAGCCATACAAAGATATCGAATAATAAAGAAACTAACTAGAAAGTTGGCTTATACAGAAGTATATTTTTCCAAATTCGAAGTAGATTTATAATTTATACAAATTAAAATTTCCTAACTTTGAAAAACATTACTTTAATTCATTATTACTTAGTATTTGTAAAAATCATTATAGAATACGAAAACAAATTGTACAAAAACTATTTATGATACGATATCTAGGAGGGAATTTTTATGAGCAATAGACGTGGACCTTTAATTCCAAAATCCCAAAATACACTTGATTCTCTTAAAGAAGAGGTATCTAATGAACTTGGCATAAAAGAAGTTCCTCACGCTTTCGAAGATGGACACTGGGGATATATTCCTGCAGCTACCTGTGGTGCAGTAGGTGGATCTATGGTAAAGAAGATGATAGAAAGCTTCGAGAGAAATCTTGTTTCGAAAGGTGGAGAACATTAATATGAACAATATGAATAATATTAAAAAACATCAAAATTATATTGAAAAAATGGAGACAGCTAAAACAAAAACAGAATTGGCAAAGGAATTAGGCATTAATATCCCAAAGGATGGATACTGGGGCGATATACCATCAAGAATATGTGGTACCGTTGGAGGCGCTATCGGTGGCAATATGGTGAAGTCAGCAATAGAACAATATGAAAAGAATCTAGTTGAAGAAATAAAAAAATAATTTATACGCACCAATAAGGAGGTGTGTTAAATGGTAGAAAGTACAGTTCAAAACTCTCAACAACAAACATTAAACTTTAGCGAAGATCAAATTAACTTAATAAAGAATAATGTTGCTAAAGGTGCTACAGAAGATGAGTTAAGAATATTTTTATACTTAGCTAATCAATATAACTTAGATCCCTTTAAAAGAGAAATTTGGTTTACCAAGTATGGGAATCAAACTAATATTATGACAAGTAGAGATGGATATTTAAAATTTGCACAAACTAGTCATGAATTTGGAGGACTAATAAGTTTCGTAGTCCATGAAGGAGATGCTTTCGAAATAGATGCTGGCGAGTATAAGATAACTCATAGATTTGGCACTAAGAGGGGAAAAATTATAGGAGCATGGGCTAGATGTGACAGAAAAGGTAAAAAACCTTTTATAAGTTATGTATCCTTTGAGGAATATAATCAAAATAATTCTATATGGAGAAAATATCCTAGTGCTATGATTCAAAAGGTAGCAGAAGTATTTGTTTTAAAAAGAGCCTTCGGAATTAATGGCTTAGTAACCAAAGAAGAGATAGGTGACCCATCATCCGAGCAAAATTCTGATAACTTGAATTCTAAAGTTCATATGATGAAAAAAGATCAAAAGACATCAATATGGGAATTAGCAAGATTAAAAGATATGTCTATCGATAACTTGAAACAATACACTATGAAAGAATTTGATACTCCGCTTTCTCACTTAACTTATGATCAAGCAGAAGCATTGATTCAAAAATTGTCTGCTATGGAAAAAGATGAAGAAGGTAAACCAGATCAAAAAGACCTAACCGATAATACTAAAAATGAAGAATAAATAAAAACAAGCATATAAGATATATATTCTATATGCTTGTTTTATTAATATAAATCATACTACAAAATTACTTTTAAATAATACTGCTTGATTATATTAATGTGAGCAACCATGATGATTGCAGCTATTTTTTGCAGAAAACTCCACTAGCTGATTTTCTTTTAATAACTGAATATTATCTGAAACAGATCCCTCTCCAACCTTATATATCTTTATTCCTTGGCCTTGTAATTTTGTTAATGCGCCAGCTCCAATTCCACCTACTAATACTACATCAACCTGTTCCCCAGCTATTGCTTTTAGGGGTTGACACATTCCATGCTGATGATGTAAATCGTTGTTATTAATTGCCTTTAAATCTCCATTCTCTGAATTATAAATTAGAAATATTGGAGCTGAACCAAAATGATTATATGGTATACTTTCTAACCCCTGATTTTCTTTTACAGGAACACATACTTTCATAATTTATTCTCCTCTCAAACTTTATTTTTTTGACAGCATATATTTTTCCTACCTTCACATGCCTTATTACAAATCTCAGATGTATGTAAATCAAAGTTACAACAACTCAAAGGCAAGTCTTCGTTGAGTTCGTTAATAAAATTAATTGTATCTAAAAGTATAGGACTTTGAAGCTTATAATTTACGTAATAGCCCATTTTCTCACCAATAATTACGCCTGCATCTTTAAGGATTCTTAAATGTTGAGATACTGCAGCCTCTGAAATATTTAGATGTTTTGAAAGACCTTTAGCACAAATATTTCTTTTTGAAATGATAATTAGTATCTTTAGTCTGGTCTCATCTCCTAATGCCTTAAATACTTTTACTATTTGCTCCATTTAATCCTCCATTTAGTTAAGTAATTACTTAACTAAATTATATATCACTTAACTATATTTGTAAATACAATTAATAGTAATTAAATTTTTCCTCACGTTCCTGTAGCTTATAAAGAAACTAACAAGAAAGTTAACCTATACCAGCGTATAAGTCAACTGACCGTCTAGTAACCCTATACAAAATGCCTGTGTTTACTACAACTATTTGTAGTAAACACAGGCATTTTTAGCAACTAATATTTTTATGCATTAAAAACAACGACTAATAACATTTTAAACTTTTCAGAAGCATATAACGCATGTGGAATTCCCGCAGGCATTACTATTGTTTCACCTTTTTTAAGATTAAACTTCTCTTCTGCAATTGTTATCTCAGCACTACCATCCAGTAAATAAACCATAGCATCTCCGCCTGAAGAATGTGAACTTATTTCTTCTCCCTTATCAAATGCGAATAAAGTAACACTTAAGTTTTTTCCCTGAGATAGAGTTCTGCTAACAACTTGACCTTCTTGATATTCAACAAGTCCTTCCATATCTAAAACCTTAGAAAAATCTATATTCTTTATAAAATGTTGTGCCATAATACCAACCTCCCAAATTTATTTTCTATAATATAAGTATAATGTAATATTTGGTATTCTTCTGTAACATAAGTTACCATTTAATTATTAATTTAGGTTCTATATCAATTATATATATTATGCTAACCAACAATTACTAAACTCATTCTTATAAACTTGGTTTTCAATATTACTGACACTCAATTATCACATAAATAATTTAAAAATATAGAGAAACTAACTAGAAAGTTGACTTATAGCTTACTTGCAGCTTCTTTGTCTACAATTATAGCAACATCTTGATGAAGCTGTAATATTGATGCTGGCACTTCAGGAGATATTTTTCCATTTACTGTTTTAGCTATTGCATCTGCTTTTGATGCTCCATTTGCCAAAAGAACTATTTTTTTAGAATGCATTATTGTTTTTATTCCCATACTGATAGCCTTAGTAGGAACTTCCTCTATGCACTTGAAAAATCTTGAGTTGGATTCAATAGTTTTTTCATCTAAATTTACAAGATGTGTTTCTGCCTCGAAGTTGACATCTGGTTCATTGAATCCTATATGCCCATTTACTCCTATTCCAAGCACTTGTATATCTATTCCTCCTGCTTCTTTTATCCTCTTTTCATAGCTTATGCATTCTTCTTCTATATTTTTTACCATACCATTAGGTATATTTATATTTTCTGTATCAATATTTATGTGTTTAAATAGATTATTTGTCATATAGTAATTATAGCTTTGATTGCTATCCTTACCTAATCCGTAGTATTCATCTAAATTAAAAGTTTTAACTTTTGAAAAATCTATCATGTTTTCATTATACATTCTTATTAACTCTTTATACATTCCTAGAGGTGTATCTCCTGTTGCTAAACCAAGTACACTCTCTGGTTTTAAGATTATCTGGCTTGCCATCATAGCCGCCGCTTTTTTGCTCATTTCTTCATAATTTTCTACAATAATTATTCTCATACTTAGCACCTTCCTATTTATATTTTAGTAAAGACAGTATTACCTTCAACGATTGTATGACTCACATTATATCCCTCATCAAATATAACTATATCAGCATCTTTTCCTTCTTCTATACTTCCCTTTCTATCACTAATCCCTATATCTTTTGCAGAATTTAATGATACCATTGATATAGCTTGATAAATATTCAGGTTTGTATTTTCAACCATATTTTTTACAGCCTTATTTAAAGTTAAAATACTGCCAGCTAAAGTTCCATCCTCTAGTCTTGCTGAGTTATCCTTAACTATAACCTTTTGACCTCCAAGCTCTGAAACTCCATCCTTCATACATCCTGCTCTCATTGAATCAGTTATAAGTATAACCTTATTCACTCCTTTTATATTAATAACAGTTTGAAAAACACCAGGGTGGACATGTATTTTGTCAGCTATAAGCTCACAGTTTATATTACTGTTAAAAACAGCACCAATAACTCCCGGTTTTCTATGATTAAGTGGACTCATAGCATTAAAAAGATGAGTAGCATGACTTACGCCTTTTTCTATGGATTCCATTGCCTCTTCATAAGTAGCATCAGAATGGCCTATAGATAGTACTATGTTTGTATTTTCCTTTATAGATTTTATAAATTGAGAATTATTATCCTTCTCCGGCGCCAAAGTTATAATTTTTATTACATCCTCATAGCCATTTATAAAATTATAATCAGGCTCTATTATATAATCTTCCTTCTGAGCGCCTTTATACTTTGGATTTATAAAAGGACCTTCCATATGGGCACCTAAAACCTTTGCGCCTCCTAAATCCAGCTTCATTCCTTCTTTAATATTATCAAGCGCTTTATATATTTTCTCCTTACTCATTGTCATAGTGGTTGGCAGAAATCCTGTAACACCATTTTGAGCTATACTTTGACTTATTACTTTTAAATCTTCAATCTCACCATCCATAGCATCTCTTCCACCTGAACCATGTATATGCAAATCTATAAATCCCGGAGAAACATATGAACCTTTGGCATCAATTATATCAATTCCATCATAGCTACTTTGGCTAACATTCTTTTCAAACTCAAGCTTATTAATTAAACCTTTTATTCGAGTATCGAATAAAACTACTTTATCTTCTAATATACAATTCTCCAGTATAACTTTCCCATTAATAATTGCTCTCACTTTTTTCACCCTTTCTAAGTTTAATTAGGTACATTCAAATAAATAACAATTAAAATATACTATTCACGTTGGCTTATTGTTTATTTGAATGTACCTTTAGCTTAAAAATAATCATTTTTTTATTTAATAACTAAGTGATATTAAATAGTAGTGATATTTATATCACTTAAAGCCTCTGCTACTTTGCCATTAGCCGCTTCAAGCGCCTTTATAGCTTCTTCAATACTTATTCCTGATTTAATAACAACTATAGCAACCTTAGCATCAAAATTACATTTTTCTAACACTGACTCAACTGTATTAATATCAGCACTGGTAGCCAAATTAACTATCTCTTTTACTCTTTCCTTTAGCTTTTTATTTATTGGCTTTACACTTACCATTAAATTTGAATAAGTTTTACCCATTCTTATCATGGCTGTAGTGCTTAGCATATTTAAAATCATTTTTTGTGCTGTTCCTGCTTTCATTCTTGTAGAGCCCATTATAACTTCTGCTCCCACATCTACCGCTATAGTTAAATCGCATATTTCACTTAACTTTCCGTGGGTCCTGCATATAACACCAATAGTTTTACATCCAAGTTTTTTCCCATATTCCATAGCTCTTTTGACATATGGAGTATTTCCACTAGCAGTAACCCCAACTAGAACATCCTTGTCGGTAATATTTTTCTCTTGAATATCCTTTACTGCCAGTTCTTCGTCATCTTCAGTATGTTCCAACCACCCGCTTATGGCGTCCTTACCACCGGATATGATTCCTTGAACCATTTCATCATCTACACCAAAGGTTGGTGGACATTCAGAAGCATCTATAACACCTAATTTCCCACTTGTTCCACTACCTATATAAAATAATCTTCCACCCTTTTGAAAAGAATTTACTATTATATCTACAGCACCAGCTATGTTATCCAGCTGCTCTTCTACTGCAGTCGCTACTTTTTTATCTTCTTCATTTATCTTTCTAAGTATTTCTAGAGCGCTTAGATTATCTATATCCTTTGTATTTGGGTTTCGTCCACTCACTTTTATTCCTCCTTTTACTCGGAACACTGGGTAATTTTGCTCGTTTCCACCAGCAAAATTATCCGTTAAAGTCCATTTAGGACTTTAACCTCCTAAATCTCAGATTAACTTAATCATATGAAACTCCTCTTCCTTTTGTCAGAGGAGTACTCACTGAGTAAGCGATCATCTCAAAATCAGCACGCTGTGTAAGTGACTATCACCAAATCATAGATTTGGGATATCTACTTAAGATTTTGGATGCCTGCTTAAGTAAGTATTATTTCGTACTTATACCTGTCACTTCTGTAAATTGCTTTTGTATATTCTATTGGAATATCATTTTCCATATAGGTAGTTCTTCTAAACATAAGAGCCAAAGCATCCTCTTCCAATCCTAACAGATCACTTTCATATTCATTTAGTGCTATAGGCTCAATTGTTTGCTTAGCTTTCTTCAGATCATACTTATATTTCTCCTTGAATACTTTATACAACGACTTTCCTTCTATAGTATCTCTTGTCATATCTACAAAAAGATTACGAGGTAACCATACAGTTTCAAGAGCTATCGGCTCATTTTCCCGCATTCTTAATCTATTTATCTCTATAACTTCGTTTTCACTTTCAGGCATATTCAGTATGGCTTTACTTTGTTTAGTTGCATCTTTTATCTCGAAGGATAAAATTTTCGTGCTTGTTTTTAATCCTTTTTCCTCCATCTCCTCTGTAAATCCTTTAAGTTGTGATAACTGGCGCTTTTCCTTTGGTTCTGAAACAAAAGTACCTTTTCCTTGCTCTCTATATAGAATGCCTTCATTTACTAAAGACATAATAGCCTTATTAATAGTCATCCTGCTTACCCCTTGAATTTCACATAGCTCTCTTTCAGTAGGAATAACATCGCCTGGTTTTAATTCCTCATTTTCTATCATTTCTTGTATGACTTGTTTTATTTGATAATGCAATGGTAGCGGATTATCTTTCGAAACTATTCTCAAATTCTTTTCCTCCCTTTATTTTTTCTTTGCAAGTAATTAAAAATTTTTTATTAGCAAATACTAAAAGAAATTGTTTTCTTTAATTTTAATAATCTATTTAATTAATTAACTCTGTACAAATATATATTATATATGTTATTATAACATTATGTTGATATGTTGTATATACCAATTTCATTTTTATATTTACTAAATTATTGCTTAAAGTAAACTAAATCAATAATTTATATACTTTATTACTAACTTTACCTTTGGAGGTACATCCTATGAAAAACTCACCGCCTTCTGATTATAAGGTTATAAAAATATTTAACAACAATGTTATTTTCGCTTCGCAGGATAACGATGAAAAAATACTTTTTGGAAAAGGTATTGGCTTTGGAAAACATACTGGGGACATCGTTCCTAGTACTATTACTGTAGATAAGATCTTTACTATTGAAGATAAATCTAATACAAAAGCATTTAATGAGTTAGTAAATAATATAGATAGTGATCTCATGGGCTTGTGTGAAGAAGTTATTTGTATGATATCTAATGAATTAAATGAAGTACTTAATGAAAAAATACACATATCCTTAATAGATCACATTACCTTTACTTTGAGAAGACTTAGAGAAAATGACGAAATTGAGAATCCATTTTTAGTAGAAACAGAAACCCTTTATAAAAACGAGTTTGAAGTTGCTCGTAAAGCTGTTAGTATGTTAGAAGACAGATTAAAAATTTCCATACCTGATGGTGAAATAGGATTTATAACTCTTCACATACATTCTGCAAGAAATCAAGGCAAACTGTCTAATACATTAAAATATGCCTTCTTATCTAGCACCATAGTAGAATTTTTAGAGGATACTTTGAATATCGAAATAGATAGACAGTCGTTAGATTATGCTCGTTTTCTTACACACATTCGTTTTGCCATAGAGAGAATTTTGAATAACACTCCTATAAAAAATGAGTTATTAGATGTAATAAAAAAACGTTATTCTACTTCCTATAAGCTTGCTAAGAAGGCAGCAAAAATTATAGAGAATGGACTTGGCCTAGAAGTTATAGAGGATGAGATAGCTTATCTAGCAGTTCATATACAGAGATTTAAATCTTCTTTAGCTTAAATTTTTATAAAGTTTCAAATTATAAAGGTGACTTGCACAGAGGGATGCCACTTTGCACAAGTCACCTTTAGTCCTTTAAATTATATATTTTTATTCTTTATTTTACTTTATAGCTAATAACAGCCTCTTTTCCGGCTTCAACTTCTATTCCAGTGTTATATTTTATTTCTTTTAACTTATCTGGATTTGCAACCAACACTGGTGTTATTAGAGAATACCCTTTTTCTTTTATAAATTCTCTATCTATTTTTAATATAGGTGTTCCTACTTTTACCTTAGTCCCTTCTTCAATTAATCTTTCAAAACCTGTACCATTAAGCTCCACAGTATCAATTCCTACATGCACAAGCAACTCTATTCCATTATCTAACATCATACCAAAGGCATGATTAGTCTTAAATATAAATGACACTACACCATCTACTGGTGATACTATAATATTTCCAGTTGTATCAATTGCTACACCATCTCCAGCCATTTTTTGTGCAAAAACCTGGTCTGGAACCTCAGATAAATCTATAACTTTCCCGGAAACTGGAGCAATTAACTCCAAACTTTTTTTAAAAAAATCAAACATAATTTATCTTTAGCGAGAGAGTGTATCATAAGTACCAAACTCTCACTAAATCCTCCTTTCATTCTTATTATTCACTTTTTAGCGTCTAATAAGTTATTTTAAACTTTTAATCTTATCTAAACTTTCTCTTAATCTCTTATTTTCATCTTTGAGTTCTTCCATATCAACTAATTGGATAATTAGTTTTTCTTTATCTTCTTTTAATTTTTTTATTTCTTCATAGAGTTGCCTTATTTTATCGTCTTTTGCCTTTATTTTATCTTTAGGTGTAGCAACTATACTATGATTAGGAACACCTTTCTCAATGACTCTTAAGCTTAATATACGTTCTTTTAGAATATCATTATTATATAGAGTAGCCTTAGATACTCCAGCTTCCTCGGCTACTGTTTTAAAGTTTATTTTCTTTGTTTTAGAACGCTTTAATTTATCTATTGCTTTATTGACCTTTTCGACAGTTTCTTGGTTTTTCTTTTCTGCAAACTCTTTTAAACCTTCAACATTTCTATTGGGTTTCTTTACCATTCATTTGTACCTCCAAACTATCTACAAGTGGCTTTAAATATTGCCATTTAACATATTGCCTTTGCCAATCTCTTTCCCTACCTAACTCTTTAAATCTTGCCATTTCCTTTTCCATAAGGTCTAATTCTTGTTTTAAGATAGGATAGAACTTAACTTCTGTAATGTAGTTAGGGCAGTTATAGAAGAAGCAACCATCACCATCTGAACAGTTACCCCTTCTAAAATCATATAAGCATACACCTGTCGGTAACGGATTAAAACTCATAGATTTAGATAAATTAGATATTATATCATCAATCTCTTGCCCTGTCTTACCACGAAACTGTTCATCAAGTTTAGACTTTATTTCCTTTGCTCTTAATCCAGCAATCTTAGAATCTTTACCAAGTATCATTTCTGAATATATTTCTTTAACTTCTTCCTCTTTTAAAGTTAGGTAGTGTGAAGTCATTTCAATAGATACATGAGAAAATTGTTTCATAATATGTGCTATTGCTACTTTTTGTTTAATAAGTTCTCTAACAAATGTTGCTCTAAATTGGTGAGATTTTAATGGATATAAGTTTCCTTTGTTATCTCTTATATCCCATCTTTTAATAAAGTTTGGTAATCTTTTTTCGCTCCATTTAGAAACATTTAAAACTCTTATTCCCCAGTTATTCACCAAAAACAATTCCTTTAATCCACTTTCTTCTCTTAATTCCTTAGTATATTCTTCAAGTTCTGCAACTGTATTTTTAACTAATTCATTAATAAATACTTTATGAATTACAGGTTCACCTTTTTCCGTTTTACCAAGTGTAACTTCCATATAATCATATTCATCTCTTGTTGTGTGAATACAACCTTGTCGGATAGATAATACTTCATTAATTCTAAGTCCTGTTTGGCTCTGAATTACTATTCCTGCTTTAGTTAGGATATTCTTTTCATTTAATGCACATTTAAGTACTTTATCAAATATATCTTCGGGAATAGGTTTGGTTTTATTCTCTTTTAAAGCCTTTTTAATATTCCATAAATTTAAAGAAGTAAAATCTGCAAAGATATTAGTCTTAGGCACATCCCAACCTTTTATTTGTCCTATCTTAATAATTTCTTCGATTACTAAACAACGAGAATATCCTGTGCTTTGAGCAACTTTTTTGTCTTCTTTGAGCCATAATGAATAATTTAGAAATATTTCCTTTGTAACTTCATTAAAACTACTAATATTATTCAAATTACAATATTTAACAAATGCAGGCAGTTCACCATTAATATTAACAAAAGCAGTTTGTGGTTTAACTTTTCCTAATCTATAATAGGCATAAAGTTTTACTGTCAACTTCATACCTTTATTCTTTATAAAACCAAAAGTAATTTTCTTTTGACTGTCTTTAGTGGTTTTAGTATTTATAAAAGGTGATAAATCCCATACATCATCAGTAAATTTAGAATTACCAATAGTTATATTATTATAATCACTTTCTGTAGTTATTGGTTGTAAGTTTAATTTAGTTATTGCCATCTTGTATTTCCTCCAATCTCTTTACAATCTCTTTTAGAATTTCAATAGTTGGGAGGAAATGCTCGGCATAATGGTCGCCATAAATATTTTCCTCTAATTGTTTTTCTAACTCTGTTAAATAATTCTTATGAGTCTGTAAATACTCTGGAGTAGTGATATATCTACTACAAGTGTAACATTTCTGTCTTTTTAATAATCTGTCGCAAATCTTTCCGTCACTACAAGGCTTAGTGCAATAACCATCTTCCATTCTTGCTTCTTTATCCTTGTTTTCCTTGAACCAAATTAAATCATTCTTATCTGTTATGACTGTTTCATCAACTTTGTTGATGTTACCGATAATACCTATATTCTTAAATACTTCGGCTCTTTCTTTATCTTTAACATCAGCATAATGTTGCTTAGTAGTCATAGCAGAAGAGTGTCCTAAAACTTCTTGTATTGCCTTTAAATTAGTTCCTTTAGATAACATATCAGTAGCAAGTGTTCTTCTGAATTGATGTGATGTAAGGTTATAATATTCACCATTGGTATCTCTAATGTCATTATTTTTAGTAAAAGCATTAAACCAATTATGAATTATTCCTGTTTCAGATTTTATTCTCATTATTTCTCCAATATTTTTACCTTTAGATACTTTATGAATAAATAAATAACCTTTGATGCTATCCTCAGCCTGTTCTCTTAGTTCTTTTGTATGTTCTATTAACTTTTCAACTGCGATAGCACATTCATTAGGGATGGGCATTGGCTGACGTTCCTTACGGTTCTTATGGTCATACCAAGTTAATGTATAGCCACTAATTAAGTGCGGCTTAACGCTATCGGTAGTTAATTTAAGCATATCTCCAATTCTCATTCCTGTTGATTGAAGAATAATTATTCCATATTTAACATAAGGATTTTCTTCATTAACTAAGGCTTTATTTATCTTTTCTAAAATTTCATCAGGAATAAAATCTATTTTAAGTTTTCTATTTATTCCTATATATTCATTACCTATAAATATCTCTGTTTTAGATACTTTATTAGGCATATATAATTGTCCCCAATGGATAATATTTTTTAAAGTATCAAGACATATTTTTTTATTACTAATAGAATAACCTTTACCTTTTGGGGAAATTAACGTATTTTGATAAGATATAAACATATCAATGTCATTATTAGTTAAATCTTTTAATGAGTTGATTTTTTGAATATTTAGAAATCCATTAATCCTTTTTAAATAAGAACCCATATATTGATAAAGACTACTTAAAGAAATATTATTTTCCTTGTAATTTCTCCAAGTATAAGACTTAACTACATTTTTAATCCTATCACTCTCGATATATGAAAAATCAAACTTAAACTTTCTTCCATAATGTTGTGAGTTACTGTCATTATCTATTAATTCCCACTTATCACCGTTAGGCATTTTACTTGCCATTTGCTCCACCTCCAATTAAAGAACTCTTATTCCAATATCTACTTAAATTATCTTCAAGATATTGATTTGAAATATGAGTATATTGTTGAGTTGTTGTGATATGTTCGTGTCCTAAGATTATCTTAACAACACTAATATCCATACCACTCTGGACTAAAGCAGTTGCACAAGTATGCCTTAAATCGTGAAAATTTAGTTCTATACCGGTTTTCTTTTTTACTGTATTAAACACTTCATAGATTGCTCTATAAGATAAAGGCTTACCTAAATTTTGTTTTTGTTGCGATACAAAGATATAACTATGTTCTGTATCAATATTATTTCTTTTCTCCATTATGAAATTATCTATTTCTTCAAGTAGAGCCATTGGAATATATAAGTGTCTTGTTTTTCCTTTAGACTTTATATTTTCTAACATTCCAATTTCTTTGGAAGTATCGGGATAAGGTATATCCTCGATTTGAAGTTCTAACACTTCACCGATTCTCGCACCTGTAAGATACATTATCTTGAATATTAATTTGTCTCTCCAAGTAGGTAACGCATTTAAAAATATTTCAGCATCACTATCTGATACTAACTTAAAGGTAGTTTTACTTTCTTTAACTTTGAATATTGATTGCTTAGTTTTATTATTACTTCTTGCGTGATGCAAAAGGCTCTTAAACATATCAAATGGTCTATTTACATCTTCCATTATTATAGGATTATTTATTTCTCTAATCATTCCACAATACTTGTAGAAGTTATAAACTGTACTAAGTACTCTATTTATAGTCTTACCTGTACGCTTACTTCCTGCATATATACTAACTACGTTATCAGTATCGTTAGACTCTCTAAGATATTCTATAAACTCTCCTATAATGTTAGGTGTTACTTCATCATATTGATAATGCTCTCTATTCAAGAATTTCCAATATATCTTTAAATCTGTTCCATTAGCCTTTATGGTGTTAAATGCTCTATCTTTTTGTCTAATGTATTTTAAGTAGTCATATACTGGCTTAACTAACCTCATATTATTATCAAGTAATACTACAATATCTTTTTCTTTATATCTTATCGTGTGTAATTCCACTTCTTTTGTTCCTCCATACTTATTTTATATGTCTAATAAGTTTATACTATCATTTTACCACTTATACCTAACCTATATCAATGATAATACTACCTTATAAATATCTATATTAAGTATGGTACTTACTTTTTTTATGCACTCTCTATCTATACTCTCTTATACCTCTATAACACTGCTATTCTCTATAGTTATATTATTATTTACTGCCTATACTATAATCACTAAAGATAACATAACTTTACGCCTCCTAGAGATAATATTTACAAAAAAGAAAAGGCATAAGTCTCAAAACTTATGCCTGATTAAACAGTTACACGTTCGATATTTAGTATATATTCTTAACTCAATTTTGTCAACATTTTAAATTTAAACAGTTTTTAAAATAATATATTGACATATATTCTAAACTTAGTATAATTAAATTAAATTAATATTTACAAACGTTTTCTGAGCGTGTAACCATTGTGGGCAAAAGCTGAGAAGGTTAATTCCTTTTCGGCTTTTTTTATTTTTAATAATTAACTATAAATATCTTAACAAACTCATAACGCTTTTAAGAATGTAAAAATTCTTAAAATAAATAAAAAAAACACTTAGGGGGGAACTTTAATTATGATGAAGTATCTACAAAGATTAGGCAAATCTCTAATGCTTCCAGTAGCTTGTTTACCTGTTGCAAGTATTTTAATGGGTGCTGGTTATTGGATCGATCCTACTGGCTGGGGAGCAAACAGTGTAATTGCAGCTTTCTTGCTAAAAGCAGGTGGGGCATTAATCGATCATATGGGAATTTTATTTGCAATTGGTGTAGCTGTTGGAATGTCAGAAGATAACGATGGTACATCTGGACTAGCAGGCCTTGTTTCATGGCTTATGATTACAACTTTATTAGCTCCAAAGTCTGTAGCAATGTTTAGTGGAGTTAAAGTTGAAGCAGTACCAGCAGCCTTTGGTAAAATTGAAACTCAATTTATTGGTATTTTAGCAGGTTTAATTGGCGCCGCTTGCTATAACAGATTTAAAGGTACTAAATTACCAGATGCTTTAGGTTTTTTCAGTGGAAAAAGAAGTGTTGCTATTGTAACAGCCGCAGCTTCAATTGTTGCATCTTTAATTTTATTCTTTGTATGGCCTTTTGTTTATGGAGGATTAGTAGCTTTTGGTAAATCAATTATATCTACAGGTGCTATTGGTGCTGGTATTTATGCATTCTTAAATAGATTATTAATACCATTTGGTCTCCATCATGCACTTAACTCTGTATTCTGGTTTGATGTAGCTGGAATCAACGACCTTGGTAACTTCTGGTCAGGTAAGGGAACACTAGGAGTAACTGGTATGTATATGACTGGATTCTTCCCAGTAATGATGTTTGGTTTGCCAGCTGGTGCTTTGGCTATGTATCATACAGCTAAAAATAAAAAGAAAAAAGTTGTTTATGGTTTATTATTAGCGGCAGCAATATCTTCTTTCTTTACTGGTGTTACAGAGCCATTAGAATTCTCATTTATGTTCTTAGCTCCAACTTTATATTTTGTTCATGCAGTTTTAACAGGTATTTCTGCTACTGTATGTGCAATGTTACCAGTAAGAGCTGGATTTAACTTTAGTGCTGGTTTCGTAGATTGGTTCTTAAGTTTTAAGGCTCCTATGGCTGAAAATCCAATTATGTTGATTCCAATTGGTATAGCATTTGCAATTATTTATTATGTAGCATTCCGTTTTGTAATTACAAAATTCAATTTAAAAACACCTGGTAGAGAAGATGACAACGAAGAGGGCGAACTTAATGTAAAACTTGCAAATAACGATTTTACACAAATTGCATCTACAATCTTAAGAGGTGTTGGCGGAAAAGAAAACGTGGTATCTGTTGATAACTGTGTAACTAGATTACGTTTAGAAATCAAAGATCAGTCAGTAGTTGATGAGAAAGTTATTAAATCTGCAGGTGTCTCAGGTGTAATTAGACCAGGTAAGACAAGTTTACAAGTTATTGTAGGTACAAAAGTACAATTTGTATCGGATGAATTTAAAAAATTATGTAAGTAAAAAATAATTTTATAAGTCCCTTCTATGCTGATAGGGCTTCCGTAGCTGAAACAATAAAACCATTAAAGGTATTAATAAAAATACTTTTAATGGTTTTATTATTATTTTTAGCACACAAAATACCTTTTTACATATAATAAATATATAGATAATTACATTCTTGCTTTATTCTTTATGAAATTTTCAATTATTTAGATATATTACCCCCACTTAATTTTTACAATTTTTCCCTATCACCTCCAAATTTTAAGTACTACAAGTACTTAAAACCCTATTTAGCAGCCTAACCTGTGCTTTGCTAAAAATACAGGTTAGGTTATTTTACATAATAAATGCCTCAAGAGCAATAAATTGCTCTTGAGGCATTTCCTTACTAATTATTTAATTTTTCTTCAATAGCTCGCCAAACCTCTTCATCAGATTTATCCTCTAAAACTCTATACTTGTTATCCTTTATCGTTGTATCAAATTGGCATATTGCTGGATAAATACAATATTCACAAGAATTTTTATTTTTCTTCTTACATGGATTTATATCAATATTTCCTTCTAATATATGCTCACATAACTCTGCTATAGTATCCTTTACATACTTCCTTAGAAGCTGAAATTGTTCTAAAGTTGCAACAGAGGATTGGGATTTTGATATCTCTCCATCTTTTTTGATGGTTACAGGAATAATATCAGAACTTTTTTCTATCTCACTGTCCATCTCTTTTATAACTTCAAGATTATCAAGTAAGAGCCCATTCATTTTTAAGCTCTTCATTATTCTTTTTTCTATTTCACTATCGGACAGTTCACCTTTTCCCTTTATTATAGGATCATCAAGCTTAAAATAAAGAATTCCTCCTGGAAGAGCATCTTTGTTTATTCTCTCCTCTAATTCTGTAAGCATTGCGTCTAAATATATTAAAAGCTGCATTTGTAGACCATAATAAACATCTGACAGCTTAAACTCTCTGGTTCCAGATTTATAGTCTACTATTCTTAAGTATGTCGCCTTCTCCTCATCTACGCTATCAATTCTGTCTACCCTTCCTATAAGACTAACAGTTTCACCAGAATGGAGTTCCACAGTTATCGGAGGATAATCTCCAGAATTACTAAAGCTCAACTCGTATCCTTTAGGTGTGAATCCACCTCTTTTCATATGCTCTGTAATAAGCCACACAGATCTAGTTAGTATCCGCTTTAACCCTTTAGTCACATGACCATATCTTTTTGAACTGCTGAGTATAGACCCTGGAATTTTAGATATTGTTGAATTTACAATATCATTTATATTATTCTCGCACCACTCTCTATCTATGTCCTTCCAGCTCAAGTTGTGTTCTTTCAACATAACAGAAAAACTTTGTAATATACTATGCATAAAGCTTCCTAAGTCTGGAGAACTAAAATTATAAATTTTTCTACTTTTGGCTTTAAGTCCATATTGCATAAAATATGCAAAAGGACACTCCACGTACTTTTCCAATCGCGATACACTTATGCTCATATGTCTTCCATAAAGCTTTCTTACCTTTGATGTATCTAAAATTTCAGCTGTATTTGTATAACTAAAGCCATTTAATACTGAATCGAGCTTTTCACTCCATTCACTATTATTTTTATACCATCTATATACATCTAGCCATAGAGGACTAATATATTCTCCTTGAGAATCTTTTTTTATGTTGCTTACAAGCTCATTAAAAGTAGCATTAGGTCCTGTTATAGCTTTAATATTTTCATTGTCGCCTCTTTCTTCTGCTAAACAACTTTGTTCTAAAATATCTGGAAAAACCTTCTTTATTCTGGATATAATTATAGATGGTCTTTTAGCTTTTCCTTCTTCATCTGACATAGCATAGCTTAATCTTAAATACTTACTTACAATAGTTAATGTAGTATACACTAAAAATTGTTCCTCAAAAGCCCTGCTTCTTGTATCCTTTGCAAGCTCTAGGCCTCCTTCTCTAAGTCCTTCTCTATCAACATCCGTTAGTATACCTTCGCTAGGAACAGCTGCAGGGAAAATACCATCATTAACTCCAACTATGTACAATGCACTAACATCATGACTTTTTAATCTAGTAACGCTTCCTACAAGAACTTGATCTAAGGCTGGTGGAATTACACCTATCTCATACTCTCCAAAGCCGGTAGCTAAAATCTTCGAAAACTCATCCATACTTAGGATATTGTCACCTACAACTTCTACTATTTGATCTAATACCTCTACTACAATATCCCATATTTGCGTATATTCATTTGATTTATCTAGCTCTCCCAGCTCTTTAAAATCACTTATCCAGTGCTCTAATTTTTCTGGAACTTGAATTTCACAAAGAAATTGATACAATCCCTCGCACATTTCTATGCCCTTTTTTCTTCCTTTTATATTTTCTGAAAGGATTACTAAAGGTCTTATTACTTTATATCGAATTTCATTTATCCTATTTAGAATTTCTTTTTCCTCATCCGATACTTCTTCATCTTCAAAATCATAGTCTATTCTATAATTCCATGGATTCTCGTCTATCCACCTCTTACCCCTTATACCATTTGCTAACACATAATTCTCCAATATATCTATTTCTTCATTGCTTAGATCCAGCAGTCCTGTTTTTAAATACCTGAATACACATTCATAGGACCAGTTTCTAGCAAGAATTTCAGCTACTGAAACTATTAGTACGATTATTGGATTATTTACTATTTCTCTTTTTTTGTCTACAAAATAGGGTATATTATACTCTGAAAAAATTGCTCTAACTAAGTTTTCGTATCCATCTAAGTCTCCACTTACCACCGCTATATCTCTAAACCTAAACCCTTTATCTCTGCATATTCTTATAATATCCCTGGCTGTTTCCTCTATTTCTACATATTTGTTTAAGGCTTTAATAATATGCAAATCTGAAACTTCTCCTCTGTGCGATTTATAGGGATAAGAAAATAAGTAATGCTGAAGATGCTGAAGCTCTTCGCTATCTTTAAATCTATAACATGGACTGCACTTTAAAGCTATAGGCTTATCATACTTTATATTATTTCTTTGTATAATTTCTAAAAGCTTTTGTTCTGTATTCTTAGTTGTTGAAAATATATCTGTATTTTCAACCTTACAATCCCCATTAAGACAATCAGTACACAAGGTCATATTGACTCTTTTTGCCTTACTCATCAGCTTTTCAATAACGATATATTGCTGTGGAGTAAAACTTGAAAATTCATCTATCCACACTTCTGCTCCATCAAATAAATGACACTTGTCAATTTTTTCTGCAAGTATAGTAAGATCATCATCTGTATCTATGTAATTCTTATGTAATCTTTCTTCAAATTCTGAAAAAATCAAAATTAAGTCTTGAATTTTATTTTTTAAGTTTTCACTTTCTACTCTATCTAAGGCACTATTTAAAAGCTCAATAGTAATATTGTATCTCTTAAACTCAGTAATAATATCACATACAGTTGTAACAAAACCCTGTTTTTTTGCAGTTTTTCCAAAAACTTTTAACTTATCTTTATTCTCAGACATTATTTTATAAATGAGCATACTTCTTCCTGAGTTATTAATATGTTGTCTACTTAATCCACCTACTTCATTGCAAACTGTATAGGCCATTCTCTTAAAACTCAATACTTGAGCTTTTAGCATTCCTTCTTCTCCTACAGTTTTTATGAGGTTTTTTTCTGCCTGAAATGAAAATTGCTCTGGTACTAAAAGTACAAGGGGATGAGAACATCCTTCTTCTATTTTTTTCTTTATATCATTTAAACAGTAATAACTTTTACCGCTGCCTGCTCTCCCAAATATAAACCTTAAACTCATATTATTACCTCACATAAGCAATATTTAATAAGTCTATTATAACATTAAAGTAGAAAAAAAGCAGAACTCTCCTTTAGGGTCAAAACCAGAAAGTTAACTTATACAGAGGGATATGCTTCCAAAGCTGAAGGTAGATTTAAAAACTTTGTACCAGTCTTAGTGAAGTGTTTTAAGACAACCTTAGCACCTTCGAGTTGTCTGAGCATAGCGAGTTTCTCGAAGGTGCTTAGGTCGTCTAAAACACAAGCTTTAGACTGGCTAAAAGTTTTTAACGTACTGAAGCTTGGAAGCATATCCCGGCGTATAAGTTAACTTTCGGCCTATATCCTATAGGTGTTCTGCTAAGTTAGCTTATTCTTCTAATGTTATTGTTTCAATTCTCTTTAAAAGGTTATCTGTAATTTTCTTCAATTCGTCTGAATCCTTCGATTCTGCATAAACTCTGCATAGAGGTTCTTCTGCATCCGGCAGAATTAAAGCCCATGAATCATCAAAGTTTAATTTAACTCCTTCAATTAAGTCTACAGAATTTGAATCGTTCTCTTCAATAAGATTCCTCATTACCTTACCTTTCATATTCCAAGGACACTTTACTTCTTTTTTTGTTATATAATATTTAGGAATTTGAGTAAGTATCTTGGAAAGAGGCAAATTACATACAGCCATAAGATTAATTGCTAGCATACATACACTTATTGAATCAAGTGTCATTAAATAAGCATTAATCATTTCTCTTTTACCTATTCTACTTTCATTCTTTAAGTAAGCATCTAGTATGAATTTTTGCGATGTTTTAGTTCTTATAAACTTGCATCCACACATTTCCGCTATTTGCTCCATGGTAGATGAAGCTGTTACAGGAACCACTAGTGTTCTAATGTTAGTAGATTTCAACATAACAAGTGCATTTAATGCATCATATAAATCATCTCTTATTATATTTCCTTTTTCATCAATAATTAAAGCCCCTTCACATTCATCATCAATTCTAACGCCTAAGCTAGCATTATTTTCTACTACTTCTTTTCTTAAGCCTAAAATATCATTGAATTCTTCATAGATCTTAACATTTACTTTAAGTTCTTGGAATATAGCTTTAACTATATTTAAAACCATAGGATTTTTTACGCTTAAAATTACTTTATACTTTTGGCTTCTTATATTATTAACACCAAGCTGATTTACAATTTGTCTTACGTAATAATCGATACAATCGCGCATGTGATCAATCTTTCTAAAAGTATCTGTTTTAACTCTTCTAAACTCTTCTCTTATAAAGCTATTTTCTATTTTTCTTTCTAATCCTTTATCTATATCAAGTCCGTTCTTATCCATAAATACTATGTTCACCTTTTGAGGATCATCAATATCTATTGAAACATGGACACTTCCTTGTACTCCAAAGAATAATGTTGATTGCCTTGTTATTGATCTCGGTAATCTTCCCAAATCTAAAACTTCGATTCCCATAGAAAGAAGCCCAGTCGCTAATGAATATTTAAACATTTGAGCTGCTCCACTATCGCAACAGGCAATAGCAACCTTTGAATCTGACTTTAATTGTGAACCATATGCTGAACCTAACTTTGAAACAAATTCTGGAGTAATATCAACATTAACTTCTCCAGTTATACCTTTTTTGCCAAATAAGGATTTAGAAAATTTTCCTCTCCATATTACATTAGATTTTACCACAGTACTTGAATCGATAATTTTATTTGGCCATATCTTAATTCCAGGCTTTACAATAGCTCTTTCCCTTATAAGCGTATCATCACCAATTGCTGCTTCTTCAAATACAGAAGCTTTTGACTCAAGTTGTACTTTTTTACACAAAACTGCTCCTCTGACTTCCGTATTATCTCCTATATAGCAATTATCGAAGAGAACGCTTCTCTTTATTGTAGCTCCATTGGAAATTATATTATTTTTACCCAATATAGTGTATGGTCCAATTTCTGATTTTTCATAAATTTTTGTACCACTTCCAATATAGACAGGACTAGATATCTTGGCCTCAGTGCTTATTTCGCAATTTTCACCAACCCATATACCATCCTTATATTTTTCACCTTTTATATTGACATCTACTAGGCTCTTCAATATATCAAAATGACATCTAATGTATTGCTCTATATTTCCGATATCACACCAGTATCCTTCTGCTACATACCCATACATAGGTCTCTTATCATTTAAAAGTATAGGAAATAGATCATTACTAAAATCAAACTTTTGATTTTTCTCGTAATATGAGAATATTTCCGGTTCAAGTATATATATTCCTGTGTTTACCTTGTCACTAAAAACCTCGCTCCAACTTGGCTTTTCTAAGAATCCTGTAACCCGTCCGTCATTGTCTGTTACAACAACTCCAAATTCCAGCGGTACAGGAACTTCTTTTAATACTAAAGTTGCTGTAGATTTTTTCTTTTTATGATAAGCAATAGCTGTTGATAAATTTATATCTGTTAATGCATCCCCACTTATAACAATAAAACTATCATCTAAAAATCCTTCTGCATTTTTAACACTACCAGCAGTGCCTAAAGGAGTCTCTTCTATGAAATATCTCATATTAACTCCAAATTCCCTGCCATCTCCAAAATAATTAGTGATCTCATCAGGTAAATATTGTAATGTAACTCCTATATCAGTTATTCCATTCTTCTTTAAAAGTTCCACTGTATACTCCATTACTGGCTTATCCATTATTGGCATCATGGGCTTAGGTATATTACAAGTTAAAGGCCTTAATCTTGTTCCTTCTCCACCTGCCATAATTATAGCTTTCATAAACCTCATCCCCTCTTTTGAAATTTATATATTCTTTATTTGTTGACCCTTTTCTTTTTACCTGATTCTTTCTCTATAAACTCAGGTTCTTTTATATTTAATTCCTCAATACCTAATCCCTTTTCCTTATCTCTATTTAGTTTTTCTTTTATTTCTAATTCATCTTTCCCTTTAATTTCCCATTCAGTTCTCTTTGATTCTTCTTTCACCATTTTATACATATCCATTGTAATTTCAGCAACTTTATCCCAGGTATATCTCTCATGCACTGAACTTAAAGCATTCTTCTTTAAAGAATTTGCCAAGTTTTCATCATATAAAATTTCACTAATATTGTCTACTAAACTATCTACACATCCATTTATAGCTTTTAATCCATTGACCTTATGCTCAACTATCTCTCCAAGTCCACCTGTATCAGAAACTATTACTGGACATCCTGCTGCCATTGCCTCAAGAGCAACAATTCCAAAAGGTTCATATAGTGAAGGAAATACAGCAGCATTTGCAACTCTGTACATTTTGTTTCTATCCTGGTCACTCATATAACCTGTGAATTGCACTTTTGATTCTAATCCCATCTGTCTTACTCTAGATTTTAGCTCTTCTGTCATTGGACCTGTACCAGCTATAATAATTTTTGTATTATTATAATTTTCAACTATTCTATGAGCTGCCTCTACAAGAAGATGAATTCCTTTTTCAAACACATGTCTTCCAACATAAAATACCACTTTTTCATCGTCTCTAGCATACTTCCTTCTAAAATTTAACCAATCGAATTCAAAGTTAAATGTCTCTAGACATACTCCATTAGGTATTACCCAAATTTTATCCCAAGGCACGGAAAAGACATCACTTATTTGCTGTCTCATATAATTACTACATGCAACAACTTTCCATGATTCGTAAGCTAAAAGCCATTCCGTAGAGGATATATATCTTTGCATATCCGTTCTTATTCCACCATTTCTACCATACTCTGTTGCATGAATAGTAGATACAGTAGGTATTTTAAAAGAACATTTTAATGTTTTAGCACTAAATGCTGAGAGCCAATCATGGGCATGTATCAGATCAAACTTTCCTTCTGTTGTTATAATTCTTATCGCTTCTTCTACCATAGAAAAGTTAAGTTGCATAACCCATTTTGCAAAATCATTAGTGTCTATTTTATATGGTGATACCCTGTGTACAAAAACTCCATTATTATTTTCCTCAATAGGAGCCGTACCTTCTTCACAGGTTATCACATGTATTTCGTGGCCCATCTTATTTAAGGATTGCGACAAATAAAAAACGTGATTTGATAATCCCCCTATGGTTTTGGGTGGGTACTCCCATGAAAGCATTAATATTTTCATTTTGTTTCTCTCCCCCTAATATTTATCTATAAGTCTAATGCATTTTATATAAAACATTTATTACATTATAATTATAAACTTACTTTAAATTTTTTTAACTAGACTATATTGAGATCTAATTATATAATCTGTCATAATACTCTTTTATCATTCTATCTGCCGAATATCTATCTACCATTCCATTTATACTTGCACTCATCATTTCTTGCCATCTTTTAGGATCATTATAGTAAGTTTTAACAACTTTATTTATGAGGACGTCATATAAGCTATCCGCATCATGTTTATCCTGAATATTTGCATCTTCTGAAACAAATCCTCCACCTATCTGCCATCCTGTTACTTCATCCCAGCAAGCTTCAGGCCACCACCCGTCTAAAGTACTTAAATTTAATACTCCATTAATAGCTGCCTTCATACCGGAAGTACCACAAGCTTCTTTAGTTACCCTTGGATTATTTAACCATACATCTACACCTTTTGTAAGAAGCATAGCTTTCTCCATATTATAGTTATCTAAAAATACAACGGATTGAGAGTATTGCTTCTGTATGCTTAAAATATGCTTAATTATTTCTTTGCCACTGAAGTCTAGTGGATGAGCTTTAGTAGATATTATTATTTGAACATCTCTATTTTTGAGAAGTGTACCTATCTTGCTTTCATCTGTAAATATAAGATTCCCTCTCTTATAAGGTGCTGCCCTTCTCGCAAAGCCAATTAGAAGCTTATCTTCATTCAATTTAATATCTGTCTCCTGGTAAATGAAATCTATAAGCTTTTGCTTATTCCTCCTATGATAGCCAGTTATATCTTCTTTTCTTTGGCACGCGCCAATTAAGTCCATATCTCCCCAAGTGGGAACATGTACTCCATTTGTTATACTTATTATTTCACTTCTTTTATCAATAGACTTCCACATATCATTAGCAATTCTACCATGTAGTGCAGATACCGCATTAGATTTTCTTGATAATCTAAGACCTGCTGCTGTCATATTAAAAGGCTCCCCACCTATTTCTTTAACTAGATATCTATCTAAACCATTAAAAGCTCCCATATATTCTAAAATATCTAGTCCATGAAATTCGTTACCTTCGAAAACTGGTGTATGGGTTGTAAACACGATCTCTTTTCTGGACTCATTCCATGCATCATAAGGGTTATATCCTCTGTCTCTCTTTTCTTTTATAAGCTCAAAGCCGGCAAATACTGCATGACCTTCATTGAAATGATATACATCAACATTTTTATTTAAAGCTCTAAGTGCCCTTATCCCTCCAATACCAAGAACCATCTCTTGAGCTATTCTTTCCTCCTCAAACCATCCATATAATTGACCCGTAATCCATCTATCGTTATTTTCTGGGAGGTCAGTGTCTAGCAAATATAATTCTGAGTTTCCAAAGCACTCTACTTTCCATACCTTACAAAAAACATCTCTACCTCTAATTTTCACGTTAACTTTGACACCAGTATCCTTTAAAAAATCATATTCATTATTGTAAAAAGAGTCGACTATTCTACCTTGGCTATCTATATGCTGTTCCACATATCCTTGTTTCCACTTTATACCTACTCCAATGACAGGAAGTTTATTATCTTTAGCTGACTTCAAAAAGTCACCTGCTAATATTCCAAGTCCTCCAGCATAAATTTTAAAACTTGAATTTAGACCAAATTCCATACTAAAATATGCAACATTAGGATTGCCATTCCCCATCTCTCAAACATCCCCTTCTATTTCCACAACTCGTTATTTTTTCCAATTAATTCTAGCTATATAAACTATTATAAATAATTTTTTTATAAAATCAACCTTTTTATGGATAATTTTAATCAAAATTTCTATTAAAACAAAAATATGCTTCATTTTATTTGCTTTACTTCATTTTTCTTTAAATTACTTCTATTTTTATTGATTTATATTTACAAAACATGACCTTTTTCCGTACTATTTATTGCTCTATAATGGAACAAAATGATGAATTTTATCCTGTAAACGTTGCATAACCTAAGCACTTGCTAACACTCATTTATATGGAACCTTCAATTATCGGAATATTAAATTATAATCTTTTTTATAGATATAACAAATAGACTGGATACGAAAACATATTCATATCCAGTCTATTTTATTATTTTAAATACACATCTACTATTTTTCAGATAACTGCTTTGTAGGAGATTGTGAACTAGTACTAAGGGAGGATACTTTATTCACTACTTTTCCCCATTCTTCTACATACTCTCCAGTTGCCCACTGTCCCATAACCACACTTTCATTATCTTTTAGTTTTATATCTGCCTTAATTTTACCTATATCCTTATTATTTATAGAGAATACTTTTATATTAGTATCTGTAACTACAACTAAAATGTCTCTATTAGGGGAAGCGTATGCATCTACTGCATCTGGCACTACCTTTTTTATCGAATTAAAGGGTATATATAAATCATCATATGTAGTTAAGATACTTGGTGTGGCATAAGCAATATCAAAGTCTCCATTTTCTGTCCTTCCTCTTAAAATCCATCTTCCACTACGCCTGATAACAGCCCAATTTTTCTCCATATAATTCATATCTGTTTGATTGAGATTCCCTTTATTTAATCTTTTTAGAAATAATTCTGCACTCTTTTTTAATGCTTCCCCTGCATCACTTCCAAAAGCTTTTGAAAATGCTATATTGTCTCCATTTAAATTATCTATAGCAACAACTTCTAATCCTGAATCTTTGTTATCTAAAGATATGTACTCATTTCCTACAAAAGTAATCTCGCTATTAACTAATGTTCTGCTTTTGTATTTAGAATTATTACTATTTAAGGATTTTCCCCAAAGAATATTTTTGTCCATACCTATTTCCCAAAACCCATTCTTTCTTGGCACTAAAAGATTTTTGACTTCCTTTATTTCTTCCAAGTTTTTGTATTTTGAACTTATCCATAGTGTTTTATAACTATATCCATTTTCTTCTTTGCACTTTATACCAAGAAGAAGCCCGCTCTTAGAAACTATATCTTTTTGAAATTTAGTCATAAGTACTTTGCTACTTTTGGGCTCATATGCACCTGGAAGCTTACTAACTTCAGTTCCCTGTCTAGTAAAAAACAAAAGCATACCATTACTATTTTTTATTATTTGATTATCATTTGTCTGTATATACTCATCAAAGAAAGTATTGCCAGAAGATATTGTAACTACCTTAACCTTTTTCTCTGATATACCAATATCAGCAGGTCTTACTTTAAAACTATCCCAAAAATAACTTTTTGTATCTACTATCTTAATTTTAAAATTAGGGTTCTTGCATGATTCATTATTAAAATATACCTCTTCCCCGCTGAAGATAGCTTCTTTATTCCAGAATTCTTTAGTATTACTCTCCGATGCTGCTGAACTATCTGTCAAAACACACCTAGTAACAACCCATCGCCCTTCTATAGGAAAACTTTTTATCGCTACTGGCAGTACCTGTGTGCTAAAAGACATATTAATATATTTATGAAATATAAATATTAAAGCAACTAACAAACTAACTGTTATTATAACAATTTTTTTCAAGGAAAATCACCTTTTCTTTTTATAGTTTATCTAAGTTCTTAATTTCTCTGAAATACATCTTTTAGACTGACTAAAAGATTTTAACAGACTGAATCTCGAAAAATATCCTAGGGTATAAATTAACTAACCGATTTATAACCCTATAATTAAAATTTATCTTCTATTGGCAGTATTATCTGTACTATAGTTCCTTTCCCCTCTTCGCTATTAATTGCAATTTGTCCATTATGCATACTAACTATTTCGCTGCAAATTGACAGCCCAATTCCGTTTCCTGATTTGCTGTTCTTTCCTTTAAAAAATTTTTCAGTTACCTTAGGTAAATCTTCTCGCCTTATTCCAACTCCTGAATCTTTTACAGTTATAAACAACGCACAGTTACTCTTTCTTAGGTTAAGACTTATACATCCACCTTCAGGAGTAAAATTGAAAGCATTATCAAGTATGTTTATAAGAACTTGCTTAATTCTATTCTCATCTATTAGCATTAATGGTAACTCTTCTGAATGAATATCAAAAGTAATCTTTTGTCTTTGAGCCCTAGGCATCATCTGTTTTTGTATATGTGATATAGTGTTTTTCATGTCGACAAAATCTTTCTGCATCACAATCTTACCTGATACAAATTTTGAGAAGTCTAAAAGCTCTTCAACTAATTTAGATAACCTATCACTTTCTTTTTCTATTATTTCCAATCCGTCCATTATTTCCTGCTTATCCTCTAAAGTTCCGGTACGAATAGTTGATGCCCAACCTTTTATGGATGTAAGAGGCGTTCTAAGTTCATGAGATATAGATGCTACAAATTCATTTTTTAGCTTATCATTTTTTACTATTTCATCAGCCATAAAGTTTAATGTATCGGACAGTTGCCCAATCTCATCGTTTCTTTTGTTAACTATTCTTTCATTAAATCTTCCTGATGCAATCTTTCTCGCCATATCTGTTAACCCATCTAAAGGCTTTACAATAGTATTAGATAAAAATACACCTACAACACTACTAATTATAATGACTGTTATGCCTATCAAAATTAAAATTAGTGTTATCTTTGTTATTACTTTATCTACTTCAGAAAGAGAAGTAACAAACCTAAGTACTCCCTCAATTTTATCTGATGACTTTAATGGATAAGATACACACATAATTTTTCCCTTTGTATTTACATCTTTTCCAGTATATGTACCCATTTCTCCCCTTAATGCATCTTCTATATCATCTCCCGGCACCTTTCCCGGAATAAAATTTCCTATAGAATCCATAAGCATTTCTCCAGAAGTATCAATAATCTGTACTTCAGCTGAGGTATTTTTCCAAAATATATCTGTGTTATCTTGTATATTCTTTTTCAAATTTGAAGATGATAGGTAGCTGTTGTAAAAATCTACAGAAACTTTAATTTGGTTTGATAACATATTTTCTATATTTTTATAGTAATATCCTCTTATTGCTGCCACAAGAAAGATCTCAAGTATAGCAACAGTTATAGCAACTATAAATATATAGCTCCCTATTAATCTACCCTTTATTCCTTTCAATGTATCAATCCTTTCTCCATCTATACCCTACACCCCAAACTGTTTCTATATACTTAGGTTCTGAGGAGTTATCTTCTATTTTTTCTCTCAATCTTCTTATATTTACATCTACTATTTTTGTGTCTCCTAAATAGCTGTACCCCCAGACCAAATCTAATAACTCATCACGACTTAAAGCCTTATTTTCGTTTTCTATAAATATCTTAATAAGTGAATACTCCTTTGGAGTCAAATCTAGCTCTTTACCTCCTTTATAAGCTTTCATTGCAGTTTCATCTATGTTAAAGTCACCAGACGTTAGTACCTTAACTGAGGTATCTATACTATTTCCTATACGTCTTAAAAGCGCATTTACTCTGGCAATTAACTCTTGTGGATTGAAAGGTTTTATCATATAATCATCTGCTCCAAACTCTAAACCCATTATCTTGTCCATATCTTGACTTCGAGCCGTAAGCATTATAATACCCATATTCGAGAATTCCTTTCTTAAAATCTCACAAACTTTAAATCCATCCATTCCAGGCAGCATTATATCTAATATTGTTATAATAGGTTTCTCTCGCCTTGCTTTTTCTATAGCGATCTCTCCACTCTCTGCTTCTATTACAATAAAATTATTTCTTTTAAAATTTATCTTTAAAAAGCCTCTTATAGAGCTTTCGTCCTCTACTAATAGAACTTTTCTTTCCATAAAATCCTCCTAATGTTTAATATGATTGTGTTGTAATTATATCATACTTATCTTTTGAAAATTATCAATATCATATAACTGTAACTTATTTGTAACTAATTTTAATACTTTTGTTACCAAAGAAATACATAAAAATATTAAAATTATAATTGTCGAGAGAAGTTATCCACTATTTTCAAAACTTAATAAAACTACAACATAGGACATTGATTATTTTATAATGATCAATGTCCTATGTTGTATATTTAACTACATAAGATATAGTTGATTATCTTTAAATATTATGTTACTATTAAATCAACTTAATATTTAAGTACGGTTGATCGAATTATATTCGTTTTCAAGCATCTGACTTCTGGGGTGGGAAGTCCATTTTATGGACTTTTCCACCTTTTTTTGGCTTGTATAAATATTTTTAAGATAAAACTCAAATAATAATTTAATTAGGAGGATTTAATATGGATAATAACTCACTTAAAATTATTTTAGCCTGCTCTATATTTCTTATAGCTTATGTATTTATTATATTTGAGAAACTTGATAGAACATTGATTGCTTTTATTGGAGCTTCTCTGATGATACTTACAGGGATAATAAGTCAAGAGCATGCCTTTGCTCATATTGATTATAATACTATTGGACTTTTAATTGGTATGATGATTATAGTTATGGTTGTTAAAAGAACCGGACTATTTGAATATATGGCAATTAGAGCTGTAAAAATAGCAAAAGGTGATCCAAAAATATTACTTATATTCTTATCTATAGTAACAGGTATGCTTTCAGCCATACTTGATAATGTCACAACTATATTGTTGATAATCCCAATAACATTTGACATAGCAAAAGATTTGCGTATATCTCCTGTTCCTTTTATAATAACTGAAATTTTTGCATCTAACGTAGGCGGAACAGCAACCATGATAGGGGATCCACCAAATATTATGATAGGAAGTTCAGTAGGTTTAAAATTTATTGATTTCATAAAAGTTGATGCTCCTATTGCTATACCGCTATTATTTTTAACAACTTTCATTTTTGCTTTAATATATAAACCTATGTTAACTACAACAGAAGAATCAAAAGAAAAAGTTTTGAGAATGGATGAAAAATCAGCAATAAAAGATAAGAACCTTCTTGTTAAAAGCATAGTAGTACTTGCATTAACCTTTACTGGTTTTATACTTCACGGGGTGCTTCATTATGAATCTGCAACCATAGCGATTACAGGTGCAGTTGTCCTTCTATCTATATCAAAATTAAATCCTGAAAAAATACTACATGAAGTTGAATGGAGCACTATCATTTTCTTTAGCGGGCTGTTTATGCTTGTAGGTGGTCTTCAAGAAGCAGGTGCAATAAAACTTTTAGCTCAATGGGTATTGAATATAACTCATGGAAATTTACTTCTGACAACTATGGCAATATTATGGGTTTCAGCCATTGCATCAGCCTTCGTTGATAACATTCCTTTCGTTGCAACAATGATACCAATGATTAAAGATATGGGGGAGCTCTCTGGAATTAATCTTACACCTTTATGGTGGGCACTTTCTCTTGGTGCATGTTTTGGAGGAAATGGTACAATAATCGGATCTAGCGCAAATGTTCTTGCAATTAGTATGGCAGGAGAAAGAGGACATAAAATTACTTTTAAGAAGTATTTTAAAGTTGCTTTTCCAATGACTATTTTAACAGTAGCTATAGCTACACTCTATCTATATGTAATTTTCTTTTTATAGATGCATAAATAGGTAGAGCCTCTATATTATACAAAGGCTCTACCTATTTAAAATTATTTACTATTTAAATATATCCAGTCATGTAAGTTAACTTACCGCTGTGAAACCCTATATTCTATTTAGTACCTTTAAGCATTTCAGCTACAGCCGCAATACTTCCTAAAGAAGATAGTGTTTCATTTGGAAGTATAAGCTTATTTGCAGGGTTTTTAGACATTTCTTGAAGAGCTTCTACCTGTTTAAGAGCAATAACTGTTTCATTAGTGCCTGATTCTATTATTGACTTATTTACCATATTAATAGCTTTTGCTTGTGCTTCTGCAACCGCTTCAATTGCTCTAGCTTTACCTTCTGCTTCAAGTAATTGAGATTCTCTTAGACCTTCTGCACGTCTAATATTTGCTTCTTTCTCTGCTTCTGCTTGTAATATTTTTGATTGCTTCTCACCTTCTGCTCTCGCTATAGCACTTTGTCTAGCACCTTCTGCTTCAAGAATTACAGCTCTCTTATCTCTTTCTGCTTTCATCTGCTTTTCCATAGCCTGTTGAATTTCTCCTGGTGGTATTATGTTTTTAATTTCAACAGATAGAATTTTAATTCCATAAGCATCTGTAATATCATCAACAACTTTTAAAAGCTCAGAATTTATCATATCTCTTCCTGATAAAACTTCATCAAGTGCCATATTTCCTACTATGTTTCTCATGTTTGTTATAGTTGAATAAATTATACCTGATTTGTAACTTTCTATATTATAAATTGCATCTTTAGGATTCATTACTTTATAAAATATAACATTGTCTACTGATATTTTTACATTATCCTTTGTAATAACATTTTGAGGTTCAATATCAAGTATTTGCTGTTTTGTTGAAACCTTCTGTCTAACAAAATCTGCAAATGGAATTACTAAATGCCAACCTGGTTCTAATATCCTGTGAAATTGACCAAATCTTTCAACTACATATACATATCCAGTGTTAACAATTTTAATAGAAGATATAATAGTAATAATTATGAAAAGCAGAATAATTAAAAATAAAATTTTTCCAAACATTTTTCATCCTCCTAAATCTTTCTAATAATTATCTTATTTCCTTCAACGCCTATAATTTTTGCCTTGTCTCCCTTTTTAACCATCTCACCTTCATTTTTAGCAGCCCAATATACCCCATCTATTTTTACAGACCCATTACTTACTATGTCTTCATCCACAACAATTTCTTTTCCTAAATAGGTCTGTTCCCTAGTTGGTGTTGGCTTTACAGACATCTTAATACTCTTTTTAGCCATTGGATATCCAACTGCCATTAATATAGCACTTATGGCTACAAATATGATAGACTGAACTGCAAAAGAAAAACCTAGTATTTGTGCTATAATTGCTGCAATAGCTCCAATTGTAAACCAAACAAATATAAAAGCACTAGTTATAATATCTACGAGCAGAGCTATAGCACCAATAACTACCCACAAAATAATAGTACTTGTCATAGCAACTCCCCCTTCCTTATTACATAATCTTTATAATATATATGCCTTATCTTATATAACTTATGTTTTTATAATACAGTATATTATAAATTAAATAAAGTTTTGTTTAATGCCAAAATGTGATATTAAATACTGTTTTATTATATAAATCGCAGTTCTGGACAAGCTCTCTTACATTCTCTTGAAATATTTACAATTTGCATATAATTGTATCTTAAACATCTTCCAAAAAATAAGAAGTCAAAGATGCGACTTTGAAGATGCCTTATATATTACTTCCTATAATATGTCAAACTTCTGTTTTAAGTGAATTAATATAATTTGACAATTTATCTTTTGTAATTGATAATTATATTGAAATAAGCTGACAATATTATTTAAGTAAGGCATCTGAAATAAAATAACAAGTCAAATATACTAGCATACTGACTAGTTATCTTTTCGAAAATGCCTAATAAAAAAATGCTAGTTATATAGCATACAGCATTTAATAAGGGGATGATATAATGCCAATAGCTGACTTTATAAGGGTGGCAGCTGCCTGTCCAATAACAAATGTAGCTGATATAGAGTTTAATTTAGAAAATATTAAAAAATGCATAGATACAGCCGTAGAACAAAATTCTAAACTTGTAGTTTTTCCTGAACTGTGCATAACATCCTATACCTGTGGCGATCTATTTGAACAAAAACTATTACTTACTAAAGCCATAGAGGGCTTACATCATTTATGTAACTATTCTAAGGAGAAAGACATACTTATAGCAGTGGGCGCACCTCTTACATATAATTATTGCTTATATAATTGTGCATATATAATTTTTGAAGGAGAAATTCTTGGAATAGTACCTAAGAGCTTTATACCAAATTATACAGAGTTTTATGAGAAAAGATGGTTTACGGAAGGAGTAGGTCTTATTGATAAAGAGATAGATTTATTCTTTCAAAAAAATATTCCCTTTGGAACTAATTTAATTTTTACTTGTGGAGATTTTAGATTTGGTTTTGAAGTCTGCGAGGATTTATGGACTGTCATTCCTCCTAGCAGTTATCTTACTTTAATGGGTGCTAACATTATAGGTAACTTATCCGCATCAAATGAGGTAGTAAGCAAATCAGAGTATAGAAAAGAGCTAGTTAAATCTCAAAGTGGAAGATGTATAAGTTCATACATTTATGCTTCCAGTGGAGTTTTTGAATCTTCCACAGACTTAGTCTTTAGTGGAGATTTACTCATAGGTGAAAATGGAGCCCTTTCAAGCTATAATAATAGATTTCAAAGAGAAAATCAAGTTATAACATCTATTATAGACATCAATAAATTAAATAGTGAGAGACTTAAGAATGTAAGTTTTAGAGACAGTATCAAATTGCTGCCTTTTAAACCTTTAAATATAGAATTTGAGTTTGAAAATATTGATTATGGCATATTCGATAGATATATTGATAAGCATCCATTTGTGCCTTCAAATGAAGCTGAAAGAGAACTACGCTGCAAGGAAATATTTAATATACAAACCTCAGCTTTAGCAAAACGAATTATACATACAGGACTTAAAAATGCAGTAATTGGTATATCTGGCGGGCTGGACTCTACATTAGCTCTTCTAGTTATAGTAAAGACCTTCAAAATGCTAGATATTCCAATGGAAAACATAATAACAGTAACTATGCCTGGCTTTGGAACCACAGATAGAACATATAACAATGCTATTAACCTGTGTAAAAATCTTGGCACAGAACTTAGAGAGATAAATATAGTTCCTGCTTGCCTTCAGCATTTTAATGATATAAACCACCCTGCTCAGAAACATGATGTTACATATGAGAATGTTCAGGCAAGAGAAAGAACTCAAATACTTATGGATATAGCTAATAAAGAAGGTGGTCTTTTAATCGGAACTGGCGACCTATCCGAGTTAGCACTAGGCTGGTGTACCTATAATGGTGATCACATGTCTATGTATGGGGTAAACGCTTCTATTCCTAAAACGCTAGTTAGGTATTTAGTTAAATACGTGGCTCAAAAGGAAGTACAGGAAGAAGTTTCAACTATACTAATGGATATACTTGATACTCCTGTAAGTCCCGAGCTTTTACCTAAAGATAGCGAAGGAAATATAGCTCAAAAGACAGAGGATATTGTTGGTCCCTATGAATTACATGATTTCTTCTTATATAACTTTATAAGGCATGGTTCTACTCCTGAAAGAATATTATTCTTAGCTAAACATGCCTTTAAAGTAGATTATGACGAAGCAATTATAAAAAAATGGCTAGATACGTTTATAAGAAGATTTTTTACTCAACAATTTAAGCGTTCAGCAATGCCCGATGGACCAAAGGTTGGTACAGTTAGTCTTTCTCCTAGAGGCGATTGGAGAATGCCATCAGATGCAAGCTATAGTCTTTGGAAAAATAGTTTTTATAGATAGAAAAGGTAGAAAGTCAACTTCTAGGATAAATTTTATATAGTTATAGCTAAAGTAATAACCTCAACGCAATAGTATTGAGGTTATTACTTTATAACAATTTTTATAACTTTAGTCCTAGGTTAATTTTGTGTTTGCTTAGTTTTTCTTTTAGATGCCTTAACTCTAAAACTATATATTATAAAAATAATAGTAGGCATAATGAAAAAATTTATAAGAGCCATAAAATCATAAAAGTTTAAAAACTTAAATAATCCTATCAAGCTATTAGCAATACATAAAATACCTATATATATAAGCGCTGATATTGTATAAGGTAAAAATCTTATATTGCATATCTTTTCTACTTTCAATTCCTTTAAAATAAGCAGTATACAAAAAAAAGTTGCTACATACTTTGCAAACCAGCCTGATATAACCTGAAATATTACATAAAATTCTCCGCTAGCAATAAAACCAAAATAAGATATTAATTGTGTTTGTATAAGCTTAGGGAAAATTATAACATTTGCCCTTTCAATAGAAAAAGTGGTTAAAATTCCATTTGTTGAGACAATTATCATCTGCACAACAAAGATAAGGGTGAAAATCGCACATCTACGTATTCTTTCTTTCTCTTTGATTTGAGCTATATATGGTAAGGCAATTGATGCAGATGCATAGAGCCCTAAAGCCTTTGCTGTTCCTATAAAAAAATCTAAACTTATACCTTTTTCAAAGACAGGAAATAATCTTCTGTATTCTTTAAAATGATAAGTGAGCATATACAGGTTTATTCCATTTATTATAGAAATAATTATACTAACCATTATTACTATAATTACAGAGTTTTTTCCTTTTAAGACTGTATATAATCCTGGAAGAACAATAAAAAGTGCAATATACCAATTAGGACTTTCAACAAATAAATTATAATGTATAACGCTAGTTTCAAGTGAAGCACTTCCCAACAAAGATAGAAACAATGTGATTAAAAATAAAATTAAAAATACCGTTCCCAATAATTTTCCTAAAGCATAGGTATATATTTTATATAAGCTAAAACAGTTATTTTTTACACATATCTTCATTATGTAGTTAAAGTAAAGTATTATAATTATCCCCGCAATTATAACAGAAATCCAACTTTCTTTTTTAGCATACCTCATAAATACTTGTGGATCGGTTTTAAGGGCTGGTATTGTTGTAGCACATATTATAAAAAATAAATGTTTAAAGTTTAACTTATCCATTACCATTCTCCGTTCTTTATTGTAAATATTGCTACAAAAATATTATTTACTAAACAATGAATGTTATCCTAAAAAAAACAAATAATAAAAATGGTGATGTTTATGAATGAATACTTACAATATATATATTTAAAGCTAAAATCCAGCTCAGACTTTAAGCATAGGGAATTAAAGTGTAACCTTGGCACTATTAACTTATTCTTTATAGATAATCTTTGTGATTCCAAATTCATAAGTGAATATATTATTGCCCCATTTATTATAAATGATAATATAAAGGCAAATATAGAGGACGTAAAAAATAATGTTCTTTATAGTAATTCTATAGGAGATATTAGAACAAAAGAAGATGCAGTCATTCATATTTTATCTGGTGACGTAGTTATAGTTTTTGATTTTATGACTTCCGTAATATACTGTGAAGCTAAGGGATTTAGTAAAAGAAGCATAGATACACCAATAACAGAAGAAGTACTAAAGGGACCTAGAGAAGGTTTTAACGAAGTCATAGTAGATAATATTTCACTGATAAGAAGAAAAATTAAAAATGGAGACCTAACTGTTGAACTTCAACTTTTAGGTAAGAAATCTAACACTACTGTAGCCTTAATATACCTTAGAGGCTCTACTCCTGATGCCTTAGTAGATTATATAAAGAAAAAATTATCAAGTGCTAACTTGGACTTTTTATTAGATATAAACTATATACAAGAGCAATTGCAATGCAAACATACATTTTTTGAAACTGTAGGATACACAGAAAAACCTGATATAGCTTCATCGAAAATACTAGAAGGGAAAGCTGTAGTCTTAGTTGATGGAACTCCTTTTGCATTAATTGCACCATATTTTTTTATAGAAAACTTTCAAACCGCTGATGATTATTATTTAAATAAATATTACTCAAATTTTACAAGAGTATTAAGAATATTTGCCTTTATGATATCCTTGTTTTTACCTGGTATATACATAGCATTAGCTACACATCATTTTTCGCTAGTTCCTTTAGAGTTTATATTCAGACTTGCTGCATCTAGAGCTGATGTTCCTCTTCCTCTTGCAGTTGAAGTAGTGATAATGACTTTTTTCTTCATACTTTTAAGAGAAGCTGGTATAAGGTTACCTCAACCGATAGGGCAGGCAATGAGTATAGTTGGAGCATTAATATTAGGTGATGCAGCAGTTGGTGCTGGTTTAGCTTCACAAAGCACAGTAATAATTGTTGCACTATCAGCTATAACCTCCTTTTTAACTCCTAATCTCAACACCGCAACGATATTATGGGTATTTATCGTTATAGTTTTATCTTCATTACTTGGACTTATGGGATTTTTTATGGCAATTTTTATATTCTGTGCACATGTCGGCTCACTAAATAGCTGCGGTTATCCTTATTTTATGCCTTTTACTACATCAGAACAATTTGATTATAGAGATTTAGTTGCAAGAGATAATCTTGAAGTTATTTCTAAAGATATATTACAAACAGATGAGGATGAAAGAAAATGAAAAAAATTCTTTTATATTTTCTTATTTTAAGTACATTTCTTTTTAACGGTTGTTTTAACTATACAGATATAGATAAAGTAATATTTACAACTTCTGTAATAGTTGATGTAGATGAAGAAGGTATGCCAGTAGTATATGAAGAAGCTTTTAAGCCATCAAGAGGTGGAAAGGCTTCCTCAGGAAAAGGCTCGAGGGTATTATTCCAAGGTACTGGAAAGACTCTCTTTGAAACATTTAGAAATCTGAATTTATCTTCAAGCTATAAGCTTAACTATACTCAATGTAGAGGTATTATATTTACAGAAAAAGCCGCTGAAAAGGGATTAGACCGCTTCATAGATGTGTTTGATAGAGGTCAGCAATTCGTCATAAGATCTGATATTGTAATTTATAAAGGAGATCCAGTAGCATTGATTAATGCTAAGCTTAAGGAACAAGACTATATAGGCTTATTTATACACGATCTTATTTATAATACTCCTTCATCATCTCGAGGAACCATACTAAGTTTAAATGATTTTTTAAATAAAAATTACTCCTCAAATAATACTTGTGTTGTACCAATGATAGAATTGAAAAAGAATCAGTTGGAGGATAAGGTTACAATAAGTGATGGTGCTATAATAAAAGATTATAAAATGGTAGGAATACTTCGAGAAGCTGAAACTGAAAGCTATAACTTTCTAATCGATAATATAAAAGGAGGCACTATGGAGGTGTCTAACCCCAATTGCCCTAATAACTTTATAACCTTAGAAATTTTGAGAAATAAAACAGATACAAAGGTATACTATGATGGTAAGACAGTTACTTTAAGAAAAATAATAAATACAAGAGCAATTATAACTGAAGCTCAAAAGAGTTTAAAATTTGATCAAGATACAATTGATGATATTCAAAAGAATGCAGAATCAAATATAAGAAAGTTTTCTTTACAGCTATTTGATGAATATAAAAAGAAAGGTCTGGACATATTTGATGTGGCCGATAGCTTTCATAGAGCATATCCTCATGAAAAGTTTGAAGGTAACATAATGTATAAAACTGAACTAATAGTTGAACCACACGTATTTGTAGAAGGCTCTACAGATATAACTAGCTTTAAATAGAAAGTGGTAACCTACTTTTGTTACCACTTTTTAAAATTATTAGGAATCTCTACGTTTATTTATAAATATCAACTAAAAGACCTGATATATCATCAATAGTTGCTGCTACACCTAAATTTTCTTTTTGATCACTGACAAGCATTTGTGTAAGCTCTTCAAGCTTTTGATCAATTGTTTCTACTGTTATGAAATATTGTGTTTGCCAAAAGCTTATATCCTTTTTTACTTTGTACATGTAATTTAATACAGATTCAAGATAATCTTTTATCATTTTTTTATAGGACTTAACATCTGAATAACATTTAGTTATCGCAAGCCTGTTTCCTTTTTTCTTTATATTATCAAACATTTCCTTAAGTTGTTGTTCTGACCTTTTTTCCATTTGTGAGTTAAAGCTTTGAGAAAAATCTTTTTTAACAGTTATGGATTTCTTCTCAGCAGGAACACTGGTTGTTCTTCCTACTCTTGATATTTCCATGTTTTTACCTCCATGTTTTTATACTAATATGTATATCGATAGATATCCTAATTATATAAATATTATATCTAATATTTATATAAATTTCATAAATATTTTTTTATTAGGGAAACTAACTAGAAAAAATGAGGATGACTCATTTTTAACTTTGAGTCATCCTCACCGTAATTAATTTATATTATAGTCCTTTTTCATAAGCCTCTACCATTTTCTTAACCATTTGTCCTCCAACGGAGCCATTTTCTCTTGAAGTAAGGTCACCATTATATCCTGGCTTTAAATCTACTCCAACTTCTCTTGCAGCTTCCATTTTGAATCTATTTAATCCCTCTCTAGCTTCTGGTATTAATACTCTATTTCCTCTACGTGCCATAGTAATTTCCTCCTCATTAAATTAAGTTTTTAGTATAAAGTTAAGCTTTAACTTTATACTAAAAGTTTGTACAGTTTTTAAATTTATACTCTATTTAATTGCATGTAAAAATGTAAGTGTTTATTTTTATATCCTTAAAATTACTCTTATACTTTTTCTTTAACCTGCACATCCTAAAAACTGAGGTGAATATTTATGGAAAAAAATTATAACACAAATAACCAAAATTCTGCTACTGAACAAAATGTCTCTCAATCAGGCTCTCCTATAAGTGGAATGTCTGCTGAAGAGCTCTACAGGCAGAAAGAAGAATATGATGCTAAATTTACACTTTACAAAGGATCTATATCCAACAGATAAATATGAAAATAGTCTTGGTGATCATAAATAATTGTTAAACTCATTTAGTTTTTACCTTCGGATAAAGAAGACTGATTATTTTCAGCCTTCTTTACTTTTTATAAACTTTAATATAAAGTGGTATTAAATGGATTACTTTAAAATTATTTTAAATCCTTAGCAATATTCTAATACACATTGGAGTGAGTTTCATGAAAAAATACTTTATAATATTCTGGAGCTTTTTTAAAATAGGCGCATTTACTTTTGGTGGTGGTTATGCAATGATTCCCTTAATAGAAACAGAAGTTGTTAAAAACAAAAAATGGGTTAATAAAAATGAATTTTTAGATATATTAACAATATCACAATCCTTTCCTGGCGCTCTTGCTGTTAATACCTCTATATTCATAGGTTATAAAATTAATGGTATACTCGGAGCGATCCTTGCGCTTCTTGGGACTATTCTTCCATCTTTCTTAATTATACTTTTTATAGCTGCTTTTTTTATGCAATTTAGGAACTACTATTACGTAAATTTAATATTTAAAGGCATAGGAGCTGCCGTGCCAATGTTAGTATTAATCGCCGTAGTTAGTCTTTCCAAATCACTAAAAAAAGACTATATAAATTTATTTATAATAATAGCTACAGTTATTTGCATTAATATTTTTAAAATCCATCCAGTAATAACTATAATTATAGCTGGTATATATGGTTACCTATTTTTAAGAAAGAGAGTTGAATAAATATGCACATAATACTTCAAATATTTTGGACATTTTTAAAAATAGGAGCCTTTAGCTTTGGCGGCGGATATGCAATGTTGCCTTTAATTGAAAGAGAAATTGTTTCAAATCATCATTGGATCAATTATAAAGATTTTATAGATATAATAGGTATTTCTCAGATGACTCCTGGGCCTATTGCCATAAATTCTGCTACCTTTGTAGGGTATAAAGTTTATGGTTTTTATGGAAGTGTTGCTGGAACTATAGGTGTTGTCACCTTCTCTTTTCTCCTTGTTTCTATAGCAACCCATTATATAATGAAATTTAAAGAATCCAAAGCAATGAAAGCTGTGCTTCTTGGAATGCGCCCTGCTCTTATAGGTCTTATAATATCTGCTTTTTTATCTCTAGCCAAGGAATCTTATCATGATGTAAAAAGTGTTTTTATAGGAATTTTTATTATGGCT
This sequence comes from Clostridium nitrophenolicum, assembly GCF_055391695.1. NCBI lineage: Bacteria > Bacillati > Bacillota > Clostridia > Eubacteriales > Clostridiaceae > Clostridium > Clostridium nitrophenolicum. Next base: position 401,945 of record NZ_AP042469.1, on the reverse strand, counting down.
TTACTATTATCCAAAAAGCTTCATCCAATCCTAATAATAGCTATTTCAGGCATTGCAGGTATATTAGTTTATAAATAAAATATAAAAGAAGTTGCTGTATTCATCAGCATACTTCTAATTTTTATTTATCCTTATATTAATTCCATTTTTATCGCATCTTATAAAATCATTTTTAACTACTATATTTCCGTGCAAGTCACTTCTTAAGACCAGAGCTTCCTTGTTATGTATTCTTTTTATTATCTTATCATCTGGTGTTCCTATACCATCACAAGTCACAATAGCAACCTTGGGTTTTACAACGCTTATGAAGTTTTCTGTACTGCTAGTGTCTAATGAATGATGTGGTACCTTTAGAATATCACACTTTTCAATAGTACCCTTTTTTAACATATCTTCTTCCTCATTTTTTTCACAATCAGCAGCAAATAAATATTTTATTCCATCTATTTCTCCCTTTATTACTACTGAATTATTATTTTCTATCATGTCATCCTCTTTCAAAGGCCCTACTGCTTCTAGCTCCACCTTCCCTTTTTTTAGTTTCCAACCCTCACCTATATTTTTTACTTTTGCTCCACTTTGGGCTAAGTCTTTATATAGATCAATTTTTATTTCATTATAATGATTAGGTATTAGCACATCTTTTACTTTTTTACTTTGAACTAATCTTAAGAGTCCACCATAATGGTCATCATGATAGTGAGTAAGTATGATCGTGTCTACTTTATCTATAGAATTCGATTCTAGGTATTTTAAAATCCTATCAAAATAGTATGCTGCTCCTGTATCTATTATATAATTTTTATTCCACGCTTTAATTAAAATACAATCACTCTGCCCTACATCTAAAAAGTGAACTTCATATTTATCCTGCTTAGCATAACCAGTGCCGCTAATTAGGACTATAATTGTTAGAATAAATGTAACTATTCTTTTTTTCATTTAATCACCCTCGTGAAGAATATTTTATTATATAGTTTTTTATATTTATAAAAATTTATCCTAAAATCAAATAAAATAAAAAACCTTACATAGCCAAACTTCAGCTATGTAAGGTTATATTTTCAACTAGATAGTTTTTACGTATATTTAAACTACTGATGCTAATATTAGTAACTCTTCATTGTCTCTATATATTTTATCAAACTGAGTTAATGGCAAAGGATTTTTTCCTTTACCTACTTCTATAGTAAATCCAGGCTTTCTGTATTCTTTAATAAACCAATCCTTATACCCTGCGTAAGAAGTTATTCCAGTGGTACTCTCTAAGGAATAACCACTTACTTGTGAAAATAATGTTCCTATCCTTCTAGATTCAGGTGGCGTGATTCCATTATATTGCCAATAAATAACTTCTCCTTGGGAGTGATATGCTAAGACTAACCTAAAGTTATGTGCTCTTGTAAAGTTAACAACAGCCTTAGTTTCTGGCTCTGATTCTGGATAAGGTCCTGAGTATCTAGTAGGACCAGGCCCATATATTCCATAAGATGGCTCTGCTTCTTTTGATAACTCCCAGGATGCATTGTAATTATGATTTAAATCTACACCTCTTATATTAGCTTGCCAATTTTTCGAAAAATCAGTGCTTCCTTTGTTCCATTTTATCAAATCATTATAATAAGGGTTATCTCTACTAAGACCGTTAATGACTAAATCAACTCCATCTGGATTTACCATAGGCATTATAAATATAGTACTTCTGCTCCATATTTCACTTATATCATAACCTTTTATAGTTCTAGCTTCTGTATAAGCTTTAGCCATATTTTCTATGAATTTCATTAGAAGCGGTGCAGTAATCCACTCTAATGCATGATGAGCTCCATTATAAAAGACCTGATTAGGGCCATCACCAAGTCTAACATAGTATAGCTCTCTTCCAAGTACACTATTTCCTGCGGAACCTAATTCTATAAATGGATACCTAGCTTTTAATCCCTGTAAATCACGTTTTAATATATCGTAAGTATAATTAACATTAGTATCAACAACATCAATTCCATAGGGTACTATAATCTTTGATCCAGGTTTTAAATTATAAGGGTCAATTTCTGGATTAGCCACTATTATTTTATAGGGCTGTGTATAATACTTTGATGCAATACTATAAAGTGTATCTCCACTTTTTATAGTGTAAGTATCATAACCAAATATAAATTTTTCCAGTGCATTATAAGTAGCTGGTCCTATGATTCCATCTGAAGTCAAACCATTATCCCTTTGAAAGGCTCTTACCGCTTCTTCTGTCATTCTTCCGTATACACCATCTACCGGCCCAGGGTTATACCCTATTTTCTTTAGGACTGCCTGTATTTTCATTACCTCAGTTCCTCTAGAACCTAATTTTAATATCTCCATACTTATTCACCTAATATTGATTACAATATTATTTTATAATTATACTTTTAATTAGGTGAACAAAAAATTAAAATATCAAGAGGAATAAATATTTTATTCCCCTTGGTATTTTGATAAGTTTATTTATATGCTTCAGATTCTTCTAAATAATGCTCTGCTGCTCCTTTAACATATTCTTTTTCTTCTTCTGTAAGCTCCCTAATGACCTTTACCGGTGAGCCCATGCACAAAACTCCAGAAGGTATTTTTTTATTAGGTGGTACAAGACTTCCTGCACCAATCATTGTTCCTTCTCCTATTTCCGCACCATCTAGTATAATTGATCCCATACCAATTAATGAATGGCTTCCAATTTTACATCCATGCAAAACTACATTATGCCCAACAGTTACGTAATCTCCCACCTCAGTAGGTGTACCACTAATATTTGCATGAACAGTACAGTTGTCCTGGATATTTGAGCCTTTTCCAATATGAATAGTATTACTATCACCTCTAATTACTGCTCCAAACCATACGCTTGCCTTTTCATCTAAAGTTACTTTTCCAATGACTTCAGCACTATCAGCCACAAAACAGCTCTCATGTACTTTAGGAGTTTCATCCTTAAAATTTCTAATCATCTAATCATCTCCTAATCTCTAAAATTTAAATATAGTAAAGTCTTTTTTGAAATTCTCTCTCTATTATATAAATTATAACTAACTTTTCAAATTAGTTAAATGATTAAACAGTATATCCATGGGTAAAATTATATTTAATATATTCTACAAATTAATAAATACTCGCGATTAATAACTATTAACCGTGAAATTTGCTCGATTATGTAAAATTGTTATTGTTGAATTTAATAACTATGTAGTCTATAATAATATCATCACTACATGTAGTGGTTATTTTTTTCTAATACCACTACATGTAGTAAGATTGTATATATATTCCTGTATATTAAGTTTCCATTATATGCAATGTACCTATAAACTATTTATATTAACACATACAAGGAGGTAGCTTGGGTTGAGTTACATAAAAGATTTACTTAAAAGATATTATACAAAGGATTTAGCAAAGGATAGCAGTAAAACAGTTTTCGATTTATTTAAATGGAAAAAAGTCGACGTATTTTTAAAAGATCATAAAACTGGCAAAGTATTAGTTGATATGAAAGACTTAGAGTTTCCTGAGCATTATTCTCAAACAGCTTGCGATATTATAGCTTCAAAGTACTTTAGAAAAGCAGGAATACCTAATGAAATTGGCTATGAAAACAGCATGAAAGCTGTAGCACATAGAATGGTTAACTTCTGGTGTGAAGCACTAAAAGATGAAGGCATTATAAAAACAGATGAAGAGGCTTCTGTCTTTTATGATGAATGTGTCTATGGTCTATTAAATCAGATGTATGCACCTAATTCTCCTCAGTGGTTTAATACAGGTCTGGCACAGTCTTATGGAATAAAGGGAAATAAACAATCAAATTATTACTTTGATGAAAAAGAAGGCAAAGTTGTTGAAAGTCCAGACAACTATTCAAGAACGCAGGCATCTGCTTGCTTTATATTGTCTATTGAAGACAAACTTTTGGGACATCACTCAATCTCTGAACAATATGTTACAGAAACTAAGCTTTTTAAGGGTGGCTCAGGCACAGGCACAAACTTTTCATGTATAAGGGCAAAAGGTGAAAAGCTATCAGGTGGCGGAGTCTCCTCAGGACTTATGAGCTTTTTAAAGGGTTTAGATAGAAATGCTGGAGCTATAAAATCTGGCGGAACTACTAGAAGAGCTGCAAAAATGGTATGTCTTGATATAGATCATCCAGAAATCATGGATTTCATCACCTGGAAGGCAAAAGAAGAGAATAAAGTTAGAGCTCTTGGAAAGATGGATTATGACATAGATATTGATGGCGAAGCATATGAAACAGTTTCAGGTCAAAACAGCAATAATTCTATAAGACTTTCTGATTACTTTATGAAAAAAGTTGATAGTCTGGATAAAGAACCTGATGCAACTATCGAACTTAAGGGCAGAGTGGATTCAAAATTAAATAAAGTGACAAAGGTTTCAGAGCTATGGGAATCATTTAATTTTTCCGCTTGGCAGTGTGCAGATCCTGCACCTCAGTTCAGCGATACCTTTAACGCTTGGCATACATGTCCTGCCGGAGAGGACGGAATTCTAAATGCTGCTTATAACAAAATTAATTCTACAAATCCTTGTGGAGAATATGCATTTTTAGATGACTCCTCCTGTAATTTAGCTTCAATAAATATATATAAATTTTATAATATAAATACAGGTAAATTTGATATAGACGGATATTTACATATAATAGGACTTACACAACTAATACTTGAAGCTTCAATACAATGGGGACAATATCCTACAGAAGATATAGCAAGAAAAACATACATGTTCAGACCAACGGGCTTAGGTATATCTAACATTGCATCGCTTTTTATGGTAATGGGATACCCTTATGATTCCAAAGAAGCTAGAGCCTTAACTTCATCCTTAATTGGTACTTTAACAGGATATTCTTATTATGTATCCTCAATTATGGCAAAGGAAGTAGGCCCTTTTGAAAAATTTGAAATCAATAAGCCTTATATGATGAGAGTTATTAGGAATCACTCTAGAGCTGCTGGAGTAAATTCTAAGCTTTTAGTTAATCAAAATATAAACATAGATTTTTCAAATGAATTTGAAGGATTAAACTATGATCCACTAAAAGTAAATCATGAAATTTTAGAAAAAGAAGGGCTAAAATATATTAGCCATAGTCTTAAAAATGCTTGGGTTAAAGCACTAGACTTCGGGTCAAAATTCGGCTATAGGAATGCACAGGTTTCAGTTATAGCTCCTACTGGTACTATATCTTTTGCTATGGATTGCAGTGCTACATCAATAGAGCCATTCTTTAGCCATATCGTTTATAAAAAGCTTTCTGGCGGTGGATTCTTGACAATAATAAATCCAGTTATAACCACTGCATTAAAAAAGCTTGGATATACTAAGGATCAAATTAGCGATATTTTAGATTATGTAGTACAAAAAGAAACTGTAACAGAGAATGGATTTACCTATGAAAAAATATTAGATGGTAAAATTGAAGGAGCACCTCATCTAAAAGATGAACACCTAGCTATATTTGATACATCTAATCGCTGCGGAAGTGGTGAAAGATATATAGCTCCAATGGGCCATGTACTTATGGTATCCTGCATAACTCCGCTTATATCCGGGGCAATATCAAAAACTGTTAATTTACCTAAGACAGCAACGGTAGATGATTTTAAAAATGTTATTTTATCCTCCTGGAAGTTAGGAGTTAAAGGAATTACGTTATACAGAGATTCCTCAAAAGCATCACAGCCATTAAACACCAGTTTAACTGACACCTCAGATTCAACGCTTGAAAACTTAACTTATAATCAGCTTCTTTCACGAGCTAAAGAACTTCAAAAAGGAGTTAGATATTCAAGACGTGATAAACCTGTAGGGATACGTCGTGGCACTACACATCCAGCTCAAATAGATGATGTTAAAGTATATACTACAGTTAATAGACGTGAAAATGGTGAAATCTCTGAAATATATATAACTACAGATAGAGAAGGAACTATAATTACAGGATTATTAAACTCATTATCTAAATCAATCTCTGTAATGCTTCAATATCATGTACCTCCTCAAGATATAGCAAGAATGCTTAGAGCTCAAAAGTATGAACCCTATGGTTTTGTACAAAAGCATCCTTACATAAAATATGTTACTTCTATATCTGATTTAATAAGTAAAGTAATTGATATTGAGCTTGGTGATTTTTCAAGATGCCAGGTTAAGCCTGAAAATTATGGTGAAGATAGTTTATCTACTAATTTTGAAACGGCTGTAGCTTCATCTGAAACATGTGAAAATAACTTTAAAACAAAAAAAGTAGATGGAGAAAGACTTTATGGTTTTAGCTGTCCAACTTGCGCAAGCACTAGAATGGTTCGAAACGGCACCTGTATGGTTTGTCTTGACTGTGGTTCAACTACAGGGTGCAGCTAAAAGCACCAGCTTGTTCAATAGCTATAAGTAGAAATACAATTATAAGGTCTACTAAGACAATTATGACCTTTACTAAAATTGAATATTTATTTCATTAGCATTCAATTAAATAATATGAAAAATCACTACTTAAAAATTAAGTAGTGATTTTTCATCTATGCTGATATATAACATTACATTGGCTCAGGAAGTAATTTTCCAGCCACGTATCGTTTTATTATGTTTCTGTCATCTCCACAGTATATGAATCTCTGAAGTCGTTCCTCAATGCTCCTAAATTCCCTATCTCCAAGACTTTCATCGTCTATTACGAGGGCATCTAGGGAATATCCCTCCTCGAATGATCCAACCTTGCCGAAGAATTCTCCGCCGCCTTTTGTTCCCATATAGAAGGCTTCTGACATGGTAAGATACTTTTCAACCTTTCCGCTCTCAAGCCACTTCATCTTTGAAGCTTGGACTGCCTGACTCATTACTTTATATATGCCTATCTGGTGACCTGCACCTACATCTGATCCAAGTCCTACCCTAACTCCAGCATCAATAAATTTTCTTACTGGCATTATACCAGATGACAGGTTGTAATTAGCATTTGGACAGTGGGCTGAGAAAACGTTTCTTTTAGCTAGTAGCTTTATTTCGTCTTCTGTGCTATAGACAGTATGTGCCATAATTGTATTTTCATTCAGAAGCCCCATTCCGTCGTATACTTCACCATATGAGTCGAACTCTGGATGGAGCGTTCTCACCCATTCTATCTCGCCATCATTCTCGGAAAGATGGCTCTGTATTTTAAGATTATACTTCTCAAAAAGCTTTGCTAGTCCTTTCATGAGTTTTTCTGAGCATGATGGAACGAATCTTGGTGTTATTATGGGCTTTACGAGATCATATTTGTCCTTTGTCGTCAATATCCACTCTTCAGTAGACGCCAGCGACTCTTCAGTAGACTCTACATAAAAGTCCGGCGAATTTCTATCCATATTGACCTTTCCAACATAAGCCCCAATCCCCGCTCTATCAAAGATGTCCATTAGAATCTCAGTTCCTCTTCTGTGAATCGTGGAGAAAAGGACGACGCGAGTCGTTCCATTTCGCCACAGCTCCTTGGCAAGATTTGTGTAAAGCCTCTTAGCGTATTCATCATTACTATATTTTGCTTCCTCTGGAAAAGTGTATTTCTCAAGCCATTGAAGCAACTCCTCATCGAGGCCAAGACCGATGTTCTGAAACTGAGGAGCATGAAAGTGCATGTCGACGAAACCAGGAATTATTAGTGACTTGCCAAAATCATCAACCTCTATCCCCTTCAAATCATCGGGAATTTCTTTGAATATTCCGTAAACTGTTCCACCCGACTCTACAAGATAACTGTTTTTATGGACTTCGAACCTTTCAGCTGAAGCAGTAAAAATTATGTTTCCCTTAAGCGCTTTCATAGTTATCCCCCCATTTATTGCACCTTACGCTATTGCCAAGTGCACTATAAATATAATTGCAAGTACATACATAATAGGATTTATTTCTTTATATTTTCCTGTAGCAAGTTTAAGAACTGTATAAGATATAAATCCAAATGCCATTCCCTCAACAATACTAAAAGTTAAAGGCATCATTATGATTGTTAAAAATGCTGGAAGACCATCAGTAAATTCCTTAAAGTTGATATTAACGATATCGGCAATCATAAGGAATCCTAAAATCATCAAAACTGGAGCTGTAGCTGCTCCTGGAACAAGAGCAGTAAGTGGAGTTAAGAATAAAGCACAAAGGAATAAAACTCCAGTTGTTACAGCTGTTAATCCAGTTCTACCACCTTCAGCAACACCAGATGCACTTTCAAGATAAGTTGTAACTGTGCATGCACCAAGTATTCCTCCTGCCATTGCAGCAAATGAACCTGCAATAAGTCCTTTATTAATACCTGGTAGATTTCCGTTTTCATCTAAAAGACCTGCTTTACCCGAAACCGCAATGATGGTTCCTATATTATCGAAAAGGTCTACAATTGTTATCGTAAAGATTATTGAAAAAAGTCCATATTTTACAGCTGCCATAATATCAAGATGACCAAATGTATCTGCTGGAAGTGGCGGAATGAAGGAAATGAAGTCGTGTATACCTGTAGGTACCTTTGCTACACCCATGAACATTCCGATAATAGTAGTTGCAACTATTCCAATCAGAAAAGCACCTTTAACATTCTTTGCCATAAGAATACATGTTATTATTAAACCAATTATAGCTAACATAGTTGCAGGAGCTTGTAAGTTGCCAAGTCCTACAATATTACTTTTGTTTGTAACAATTAGCCCTGCATTTTTGAAACCAATAAAAGAAATAAATAAACCTATACCTACTCCAATTGCTGATTTGAGACCCTTAGGAATAGCTTCTATAATCGATTTTGTTACATTTGTTACAGCTAGTATTAGAAATACAACACCAGATATAAATACCGCACCTAGGGCAGTCTGCCAGTTAAGACCCATACTACCGCACATTACAAAGGCAAATACAGCTCCTAGGCCTAGTCCTGGAGCCATAGCCAATGGAAGATTTGCATAAATTCCAATGAGCAAAGTAGCAACTGCCGTTGATATTATAGTTGCAGCAGTAGCGCTTCCTTTTGGTACACCTGCCACAGATAGAAATTGCCCCGGAATAACAAAGATAATATAAGACATTGCAATGAACGTGGTCAGGCCTGCCAATATCTCTGTTTTAATATTAGTTTTTCTTTCTGATAGATGAAAATACTTGTCTAACAAGCTTGTATTATTCTTAGGTTTTAATTCCGCAACTGACATATATTTGCCCCCCTGAATTTAATATAATCCCATTTTTGATATTTTATTGAACAAAAAGATAAACTCTAAACTATACCGACCTACCTCCTTTCTCATGGATAATTAGCTCATGTGTAATCATCTCGACTTTTGTAAGTGTATAAAAAACGGGTCGCCAAACCAAAAAAGACTACAGAGTAATTAAAGCTAAATTCAACATAGCTTCAGATTACTCTTGTAGTCGGATAGTTTACGGCAATCCGGTAGAGACTATTAGACCAAATTTCTAATGATATACAAGGTAATATTTACATGTTTTATTTATTTTGTAATTTTACATATACCAATAAATCGCTACTTGGAATGCAACTTCTCAAACAGTTTTTATTAAACCCCATTTTTCTCTAAAAAATCTTTTAAAAGGTTCATACATACAGTCTTTCTATATTCTTTTGAAACCCTTCCAGCACTAGGACTTATTGCATTATTATAGGCATTGAGGTAATCCTCCTTTAAGCTTTTTGCTTCAGCGATGGTCTTTCCTATCAGCATCTCATCTATCTCTGGATGTCTGACTATAATAGGTTCTACTGCTCCAAATGTCGTTGCAACATGCTTAATTAATCCATTTTCTTCCTGGAAAAGTCCTGCAAAGCCCATTCTAGAGATTGCTAGTGCATTTCTAGCTCCTATCTTCTTATAGTAATAGTTATTAAGATATTTTTTTGGAATTAAAATTTCAATTATAAGTTCTCCTTCTCTCAAGTCAAGCTGTTTTCTATCTTTATAAAAATCTTTAACATAAATAGTTCTCTCGGAATCAGCGCTCTTTAGTATCATAAGTGAGTCTGTTGCGAATAATATAAGAACTGAGTCAGCCTTAGCAGATCCGTTTCCAATATTTCCGCCTATTGTTCCGAAATTTCTTATAGCTGGACCTGCCAAATGTGACATTGCATCCTTTAAAATCTGTGGTGTAATATCAGATTCCTCTATATCAGTGAATGTAGCTTCTGCGCCTATTCTGACGTAATCAGAGTCTTCTGTTATCTGCTTTAATCCAGGTATTTTGTGTAAAAACAGATAGGTTGACTCTCTTTTTTCATCAATCATTAGGTCCGTTCCACCACCGTAAGGCTTTACTTTTTCCTCTTTCATTATTAATAATGCTTCTGCAACGGTTTCTGGTACATAGCCATTATTTAACTTTACCATAGTCCTTCACCTTCTTTCGCTGCTATTTCTATAGCTTTAACTATAGCATTATATCCTGTACAACGGCATAGGTTTCCAGAAATTCCACGTCTTATCTCAGGTTCCGTTGGATGTGGATTTTTTTCGAGAATACACTCTGTTGCAAGTATCATGCCTGGTATACAGAATCCACATTGTACTGCCGAAACCTCTCCGTAAGCCTTTTCTATTACTTTGAACTTTTCAGTCTTACTAAAGCCTTCTATGGTCATAATCTCACTTCCATGAACTCTTCCCATTGCAAACATACAAGAATTAGCAAGCCTTCCATCGATTATAACAGAGCAGGCTCCACACTCCCCCTCCTTACAACCGCACTTTACTCCCATAAGTTTGTAAGTATCTCTTAATACATCTAATAGCCGATCTGATGCATTTCCTTTATACTGGACATTTTCTCCATTTAGCTTGAATTCAATATATTTCATGAGTATACCTCCTTATTTATTTCAACGAAGCCTTAAACTTAGTCTTTTTACTATCTATTCTGCTTTGAATGATATTGCTTTTAAAGTATCTTCTACTGTGAATGGAATGTGATCAACATTCTTTCCTAAAGCCTGTTCTAAAGCTGCTATATATGCTGGTGCAGTACCTACATTCGGAAGTTCTCCTGCTCCCTTTGCTCCATAAGGTCCATCTGGATACTCAGCAACATACATTTTAACTTTAAGATTTTGCACATCCATAGCAGTTGGTATGATGTAGTTACTAAAGCTGTTATTTCTTATGCGTCCCTTACTATCATGATCCATATATTCCATTGATGAATAACCTATCCCTTGAAGCATTCCACCTTCCATTTGTCCATGAAGTATATTCAAGTCAATAGGAGTTCCTACATCAAAAGATCCATAAGCTCCCAGAACATTATGCTGACCTGTAAGCATATCAATCTCTAACTCTATTACTTGTACTGACCACGCATAAGTTGGATATGCATCTCCACGGAAGTTATTAATTGAGAATGGTATAAGATACTCTGGGTGCTTATAGCGCTCCTCAACGATTTGATCTTCTCCATCCTTCCATTCCTCTTTGAGTTTAATAGAAGCACGTCTTACAAGTTCTCCAACTACCATAAGTGACCTGGATGCAACTGTTGGACCAGAATCTGGAACTCTATCAGTATCTGGGTTACTATAGATTATCTGATCATATGGAATTCCTAGCTCTTTGCCTGCAATCTTTGCAAGAGTTGTTTTTATTCCTTGTCCCATATCAGTATTTGCCGCAAGAATTTCTACTGTTCCATCCTTGTATTTTTTAAGTTTAAGTACTGCTTTTATTAAGTCCCTTTCTCCAGAGCCTGTGAATCCACAGCCATGAAGTGATAGTGATGCTCCTATTCCTCTTCTAAATCTTCCTGTCTGCGGCTTATCATAAAGTTCTCTTTTTCTCTTATAGTCAGAAAGCTTATCCGCTTCTTCTATCATCTCATTAAGCGGTACATGGAAGTGGAACTTACCTAAAGTTGCTGTAGGATCTCCTTGCCTAACCATGTGTTTCTTTTTAAATTCTAAAGTATTTCTTCCTTCGCCTTTTGCTACATGCTCCATGAAAAGCTCTATGCCAAAGAACACTTGTGGTGCTCCAAAGCCTCTGAAAGCTCCTTTAGGGACTGTATTTGTTTTGTTTGCTTTACCGTGAACTCTAAGATTCTCTATGTTATAAACTCCAGTAGCACATATTGTTCCACGCTGTAATACTACCATTGAAAGTGTTGAATACGCACCTCCATCATATATTAAGTCAATGTCTATTGCTGTAACTTTTCCATCTTTAACAGCTGCCTTATATCTTCCAGTTAAAGGGTGCCTTTTACTAGTTACAGTAATATCTTCTCTTCTATCAAAAATAACTCTTACTGGTTTTTTAGCCTTCATACTTGCCACAGCAGCTTGACATGCTAATATGGATGGAAAATCCTCCTTACCTCCGAAGCCTCCTCCTGTAGTGTCAGCTTTAACCTGAATCTTATCCTTTTCAAGCCCTGTTACCTCATGCAATTCTCCATAAACATAATATGGACACTGCATAGATCCTCTAACAGTCATCTTACCGTCATGATAGTCTGCAATTATACCATTAGTTTCAAGATAAATCTGCTCATTATAGCCTGTACTCAAAACTTCATCGTAGATTTTGTCCGCATCTTTAAAAGCTGCATCTACATCACCTTTTCCGTGTTGATATTCATAGAAAGCAACATCCGATTTAGTAGCATCCATTATAGCTGGAAGTTCGTCGTAAGCAATTACTATTTTTGAAACGATTTCTTCTACCTTATGTTCTTCTGATCCTACTACCATTAAAATAGGATCTCCAATATACTCTACTGTACCTACAGCAAATACTGGCATGTCCTTTAGTCCTATACCAACTATATTTTCACCAGGCACATCATCTTTATCAACTATCATGTATCCATCTGGTAGTTCTGGCAGTTTAATATTCTTTATTTTAGCATGAGCAACTGTGGCTCTTAAAAACTTGCCATGAAGAACTCCATCTGTAGGAAGATCTGCCACATATATGGCCGCACCTGATATCTTTTCTTCATGATCCTTTTTAAGAACTGAATTTCCTATATTATTCATAATATCCTCCTTAAAATCACCAAGGTTTTTTAAAATACATTTATATAATTTTTCTTAAATTTCTTTCTTTATCTTAAAATTCAAAATAACGTTTCCTAACTTTTTAATAAAATCATGTGATATCGTTACCATTGGCTTTTGAGTTAGATTATATGACAGAATTTTCTCACTTTCAAATTCTTTCTGAAAAGTATTTGCAAGTTAATAACAAAAAATCCGATGCTTAAAATTAACACTTTATGCATCGGATTTTATATCATAGGAGTTTTTTGTCTTAAAAATATTTTTCAAATTGTTCATCAGTATACTGCCTTACAGCACTAAAGAATCGATCATAATTCTCCATAAACTTTTTACCCTTATCGCTAAGTCGTGTTCTCCCTTCTCTTGCGCCTCCCTGCCTTCTTAAAACTATTTCATACCCAAGATTTTCTTCAAGTTCGTTAATCATATCCCAAGCTTTACTTAAAGATAAAGCCATTCTTTTGCAAGCGCCATTGACAGAATGATCCTCGTCTATAAGCCTGAGAAGAAGCCTTAATCTAGAATCAAAGAAAACCTTTTCTTTCCTTATATTTACGGTTAAAACAGGCTGGAACAAACTATCATTGTGCGATGTTAGGAGTCTTTCCAATTCATTTTCATCATGAACTGAGTATATAACTCCTCTATCATCCACATTGAGCCAAGTTATATCAACACCAAAAGAACGAATAGCTCCCCTCAATCCATTATCACCATTATAGGAAAGAATTTCAGGAATATATAAACTGTCAATAAGTACAGGATGTCCACTATGCATATTATATGATGGAATAACAATCTCACCCTTTGTTTCAATCATTTTTCTCACTGTCTTATAACTAAACATAGGTACATTTACAGGTGTTAATATCACTCTTTTGCACTTTCCTTCAAGATATTTAAGTCCAATCTTGTAGGAATCAATAAGTGGAGGATTCTCATAATTCTTGTTTATAATAAAAATAGCGTCATCTCGCGCAAGATTTGACTTTACCTCTGGCTCTTCAAAACCCGTAACTATCACAATTGGCCATATCCTAGCTTTTTTATATGTAAGCACTATTCTTTGAATTAAGGAAATTGAACCTACTTTTTTCGTTGGGTGAGATATATATTTGTTGGCAGCAGCAATGATTGCTCCGACTTCTCTCACAATATCACCTCGTTAAAATATTTTTTATATTTTTTATATTCTACCCTTTTATAAAAAATTTTTCAAATTTATAATAAATTACTCTTTCTTTAGATCACCATATATCTGTACATTATAATTTCAGCTTTCTTATAATTCAATTTTATCTTTTTATAAAAGAAATATTATTTAAATCAAAGAATACTTTCTCAATTCACCATTTGAAGTAAGTTACATGTCCACATTATAGCATAAATTCTCGTATTTGGAAGATTTAAAAATAAAGAAAAAATATACCTACTTTTTTCAAACTTAGTGTAAAAAGTTCTCTCGGATTATCTTTATAATAAGCAATTCTTATTTGATCTCCTACGGAAGCATTCATAGAAACTTGAATTATACTTGAAGATACATACTCTTTTCCATGCATCACATTCCACATATCAATCACAGTTTCGTCATGAAAAAAGGTCCGAGAATACTCAGACCAATCAAACTAATATAAAGATTTTTGGGATACACCAAAGTTATACTTCTATTGCTATTATTTAAAATAAAAAAACAGCTAACTTTCCTTATGAGGCTTCTTTTTATTTTTAGGTTTATCCTCTTTTTTATTACATATATTATTTTACATCTGCCATTCTCCATGCAGTTTTATCCAGCATGTGCTCTCCTACAGATGTTGTAGCGTTTATAAACATATGATTAAATTCTCCTAAGTTTTTACCTGGAATAATGATGTGTATGAATTTTCCTGATATCGAATGATTTGATCCCTCTATATTTGTTATCGAAATACTTGAATTATTTTATTTCTCTCTTCAGGCTTTATCTCATTATCATTTCTCATATTTTTTATACTCTTGAAATTTGGGTATTCGCCTAAAAGCTCATTTTTTCTCTCAAAAGCGGTTATAAGCGGCTTTAATGCCCTAAATTGAGTTTTATAATTTTGAATAGCTTGAGCTTTTTCTTCTATATCATTGCTATTCATATCTAGAGCATACCAATTAGTACCTATACCTATTAGTTTTTTGGGTGGCACTAAATAAAGAGAGGTATTTCTCTCAAGTGGTGTTGGCCAATCAATTCATTCTATATATTCTTTTACTTAAATCTCTTCATTTTCTTCATTGTCTAAATAAAGCTCTTCGGAATCATGATCATAATTGAACAATTCAGCATATCTACCCCAGTCTATTATAATGTCCATTATTCCTTCCATTTCATGCTGTGGAAAGTGCTTTTTAAATAACTCTTTAAAAAACTCTTCTTTCATAGTATGATTTTTTTTATTGTTTAAAACATTCATTATAAGTCGGAAAGTAGATATATTTTCTAGCTGTTTTCTGAACAGTTCTTTACTTTCATCTTTTTCTAATTCTACGAACTCTCTTCCAAGTTCTGTTATAAAAATATCTCCTTCTCTTACCTCTGCAAAGTTAAGCATAGAAATACCCTCTATATTAGGAAGAAGATCATCTATTTCCATCATTAAATCTCCCCCTAATTGGTATATGTCCATTTTGCCTCCATTATCATCTATAAGTTCGAGGAGACCTGACATCACACCTACATGAGCGTTTGGAATCTGAACTGGCTTTTCCCCGCCTTCTTTTTCCTTACCTGAACTTATGCTTTTACTTAATTTTTCATCTTCGTTATCCTCAATTTTGCCCTTAATTAATAGCTTATACACACTATCTACTAGCTTTTCAAACTCCGGTGATTTTCTATTTCTCGGATGTGGAAGGTCTATCTTTATCTCTGCAATTATATGTGCAGGATTTCTACTAAGCATTACAATCTTATCTGCCATAAGCACTGCTTCTTCAATACCATGAGTAATCATTATAATGCTTTTTATAGGCATCCTTTTTTCCTGCCATAATTCAACTAGTTCCGTTCTTAAGTTCTCTGCAGTTAAAAAATCTAATGCTGAAAAAGGTTCATCTAAACATAAAAGCTTTGGTTCTACTGCTAATGCTCTAGCAAAACCTACTCTTTGCCTCATTCCACCAGAAAGCTCTTTAGGATAAGCTTCTTCAAATCCATCAAGACCTATTAGGCTTATAAGTTCTTCAGCCTTTCTTCTCATATAATCCTTTGGGAATCCTTTAGCCTTAAGCCCTAGCTCAACATTTTCACGAACAGTAAGCCATGGGTAAAGGGCAAAGGTCTGAAAAACGATAGAAGCATATGGATTTACTCCAGTTACTTTTTGTCCATCAAAGATTACTTCACCACTATCGGATTTTACCAAACCAGTTATAGTCCTTAAAAGTGTTGACTTACCTGATCCAGAAGGACCTAGTATAGCTATAAATTCACCTTCATTTATAGTTAAATTTATATCTTCTAAAGTAGGCTTATCTGAGCCACCAAAATATTTTGTAATTCCTTTAACCTTTATAAACTCTTTTGCATTCTTCATGTTTTCCACCCCTTTATAGTTCTATTTTAAATTTTTCTTCTGATAAGGTATATAATCTTTTCCATAGGGTTTTATTAACGCCAACTACCACAATACACATAACTAAAGTTCCTATTAGAAGTAGAGGATAATTTCCTTTTTCTGTCGCCTCTGATATAAGAGCTCCAAGACCTATTGTTGATACAGTCTTTCCTCCGAAGTTAACATACTCTGACACAATACTTGCATTCCAACATCCACCCGTAGCCGTTACCATACCAGTTAAAAGATAAGGGAATATAGAAGGAAGAATAAGTATCTTCCATTTTTTCCATCCACTTACTCCAAAAGTCTTTGCTGCTGCTTTTAAATCTTCAGGAATAGCCATTGCTCCAGCAATTACATTAAATAATATATACCACTGAGTTCCCATAAGCATCAAGAGCACAGAAGCAACATTTAAGCCGCCAAGTTCATTCATAAAAAATACTAATATAACAGGGAAAAGTGCCGTTGCAGGGATCGATGCTACAACCTGAATAATTGGCTGCAGAATATTTGCAATTTTTTTGTTCATGCCTATAGCTACTCCTACAGGTACTGTCCATATTAATGCTATAACTTGAGCTGCAATAACTCTTAAAAAGGAATAACCTACAGCAGGTAGTATCCTTCCCCACTCATCTTTTGAAAGCTGCATTAATAATTTAAATGCATTAAGGCCTGAATATAAAAGTAATCCGCAAATTGATATTCTAAAAATCCATTTAACTGTAAACCCTATACCTTTTCCTTTAGCTTTTTCTCTATTTGAAAGTTTTACTGCAAATTTATCTATAAAATTATTTATTTTTTCTGCAAAAGGTTCAAATATTTTTTCAAGTAAAAATTCAATAATTACAGATCTTCTTAAAAGAGTAAGAACAAAGGATCGAGGTGCTTCACCTGATTCAGTAAGTTCTATTTTAAACTTATCTGCCCAAACAGTTACTGGTTTCCAGAACAATTGATCTAAAAGAACAATAACAAGTATTAATGCAGCGATTCCCCATGTTAATGCTCTAGTATTTCCTTGGCTTGCTGCAGTTTGTAAAAAAGAACCGATGCCTGGCAGTCTAAAGTCCTTACCCTTTAATGTAAACATCTCACAAGCCATAAGAAAGAACCATCCACCTGCCCAAGACATCATACTATTCCAGACCAATCCAATAATTGAAAATGGAACCTCTAATTTTTTAAAATTCTGCCACTTATTTAATCCAAATACGCTAGAAGCTTCTTTTAAATCCTTAGGTAGTATTTTTATAGAATGATAAAAGCTAAAAGTCATATTCCAAGCCTGACCTGTAAATATTAATATAATACAAGATAATTCCAAACCTATATTATCATTAGGGAATAACGCTATCAGGCCTAAAACTACAGCTGGTAAAAATGATAGTACTGGTATAGATTGAAGTATGTCTAATACTGGTACCATTATCTTTTCAGCTCTTTCGTTATGTGCGGCAATATATCCATACACAAGTGTGAATATTAAGGATAAAATATATGCTCCTGTCATTCTACCAACTGATTTTAAAACATACATTGGGAGATTTCTTATATCCGTTGAAACCTGTATTCCACTAGTGCTTACGTTTCCTCTTATTCCTGGAGAAATTGCTAAATATAGTACTGCTGCAATTGCTAGAAATATAATTATATCAAGCGCTCCAAATTTTCTGTTAACTATTGTCTTTTCTACTTTCATTTTACTCACTCTCCTTCTTATTTAATCAATAATTATCACCATCCTCAATATCCATAACTACCGCCACCTTTCCTAACTTTAGGCATATGATGGAAAATACACTAGCTTACTGACTGCTATTTTCTTTCATATACCTTAATGATAAAAATAAAAGAGCCCTAAAAAAGGCTCTAAAACTCCAAATACGAATAAATAAACATTCTTGCAAATATCCTTCGTTGAGCTTTAGCACTATATAGCTTTGAGTTAAACTCAGCTACATTAAGTAAAACCTTAATCCGGCAGTACCTGTTGACCCATTGGCATCTTTCGATATTTTTGGGCAGTAGCGTATATCTAATATAGGAGCCTCACCTAACAATATATTATTTAATTTTTGTCTAAATTTCTTGTACTTTGTAAGTATAAATTTTTATGTTTAGTTTGTCAATAAAATATTGTTATCTTTCTGTGTTAAGTTTAATTTACATATAAAGTTATATTTTAGGATAATAGTTAAAATCAGAATTTTTATCCGTTAAATATTTCTGTATAGCATCTAACACTATAGGAATACCTATTTTAATTTTATCCTCATTAACTTTACTTATACTAATTCTAAAATAATTATTAGTTTTATATTCTCTTAAAAAGCATGTACTTGTATCTAATAATTGTATATTCTTATTGGATAATGTGTTTATTATCTTCTCATATCTCAGACCATTATCTACGTATATACAGGCAAAATATCCTGATTTAGGTACATTCCATTTTATTTTAGGATGTTGAAATAGTGAAATCGTATCTTTTAAACAGCTCATTCTATCGGAATATAATTTACTAATTTTTTTCCTATGTTTATTAAACATACCACTCTTTAAGTAGATTTCCAAAGCACCTTGAGATAAGATTGGACTATTCATATCCACCCATTTTTTGTATTCTAAGAAAGTATTCATTAGCAGCTTAGGTAGTATAACTGCTGCAATTCTTAAACCTGGCACAAGAATTTTAGAATAGCTTTTTAGATAAATAACCTTTGAAGAAGTGCCATAGGTAAACATAGGATCTGATTTTTTATCTATTTCTAAATCCGCCATGATATCATCCTCAACGATATATACATTATATTTTTCCGCCATTTTAACTATTGCTTCCTTTTCTTCTCTAGTATATGAATTCCCCGTTGGGTTATGAAATCTAGGAATAGTATAAAAAAACTTAATATTGCCGTATTTAAATAACTTTTCTAATTCATGAAGATTAATGCCATTTAATCCTCTTTCAATTCCTAAAGCAGAAACATTGTTTAGTTCTAGGGATTTAATTATTCCATAATAGGTTGGTTGTTCAACAAGAACATTAGAATTTCCATTTGGAAATGGCATGGTTGCTAAAATATTTAAAGCTTGTTGAGACCCTGTGGTTATAACAATATTATCTGCTTTGGTGAATATTTGATATTCTTTAAGATGGTTAGTTAAAACTTGGATTAATGAATTTAACCCACGAGGATCACAATAAGTAAATAGCGTTTCTTTATAAAGTTCTATAGCATTGTTTAAACAGTGTTGAAATTTTTTATAAGGTAAAGTATCAATATCAGGAGCTCCTGATGAAAAATCAATTAGAGGATTTTCAAAAGAATTATCACTAGAAAAATCACTTTCTAGTACATAATACCCACTTTTGGATAATGAATAAATGATATGTTCCTTTTCGAGCTCATTATAGGCTTTTAAAACAGTACCGATACTACATCCAAATAATTGAGATATACTTCTTAGAGAAGGCAACTTTTTCTTTGCTGTAAGATTTCCATTTAAAATCTCATTTTTAATATATTGAACAATCAGCTGATATTTTAGCAATTTAAACAGCTCCCTTAATTTTGTACTATAACAGTTATAAATTTTGTTTGTTGATACTTTAATTATACTATAATAGTATGAATTTATAATAAATGTTTACTAAGTTTAAAGGGGATGTTAATATGAAAAATGCTATCAAAATTGTGAGAGTTGCGGCAGTCCAAGCGGCTCCTGTTATTATGGATCTTGACGCTACTGTTGAAAAGACTTTAGCTTTAATCAAAGAAGCAGGAAAAAAAGGTGCAAACATAGTAGTTTTTCCTGAAGCATTCATTTCCGCTTATCCAAGAGGACTTTCCTTTGGATTTGTTGTCGGCAGCAGAACAATGGAAGGACGTAAAGATTGGCAGCGTTACTATGAAAATTCTGTATCAGTACCTAGTGATGTTACAGACATTCTCGGAAAAGCAGCCCAAGAAGCTGGAGTATATTTATCTATAGGAGTTATAGAAAAAGATGGTGAAGGACTAAATAATACTCTTTACTGCACAAACCTGTTCTTTGGACCTGATGGAAAACTTTTAGGGAAACATAGAAAACTTAAACCTACAGGCACAGAGCGCTGTATTTGGGGGGAAGGTGATGGAAGTACTCTCACAGTATTAGACACACCTTATGGCAAAATGGGTTCATTAATATGTTGGGAAAACTACATGCCATTAGCTCGTATGGCCTTATATTCTAAAGGCGTAACTATTTATATTGCTCCTACAGCAGATTCAAGAGAAGAATGGCAGTGTACTATGAGGCATATAGCCTTAGAAGGCAGATGTTTTGTAATCGGATGTAATCAATATGTTGAAAAAAACATGTATCCGACAGATCTAAACTACTATCATGAATTAGAGTCTCAGCCAGAAGTTATGTGCCCTGGCGGCAGCTGTATAGTTAATCCTTTTGGAAAATATGTAGTTGAGCCTGTTTATAATAGAGAAGAAATTTTAATTGCTGACTTAGAATTAGATGAAGTTGTACAAAGCAGAATAGATTTTGATGTAGTTGGTCATTACTCAAGACCAGATGTATTTGAACTTATTGTTCATGAATAACATACCTATTAAAACTATTTTAAGCTTGTCTTAAATAAACATTTATGTTAAAATTAGCAGGAAAGTAATTATTGTTAAAAATTTAATAAAATATAGGTGCAGTTAATACACTGCTTAATAGGGAAGTTGGGTGAAAATCCCTCACGGTCCCGCCACTGTAAGAGAGAAGTTCTTATAATAATGCCACTGGCGTAGTCTGGGAAGGCTTATAAGAATGATGATACTTGAGTCAGGAGACCTGCCTATATTGTTTGTTATTCTTTAACCTTACGTGGATATAAGGTGAATAATTGTTACTGAATGCTATAATTTAACTAAAAATAGTTAACATCTGTTGCTTTTTTAGGTTTTATTATTGATTTAGATAAGTTATTTAATCCCTTTAACGTAAGTTAAAGGGATTTTATTTATTTAAAAATTAATTAAGGGGGAATCATTAATGAAAAAAAGACTATTATTTATTTATGTATTGGCATTGGTGCTTTCAGTTCCATCAATAGCTTATGCAATGCACATTTCCGAAGGATTTTTACCTCCTAGCTGGTGCATATTCTATTTTATACTCTCTGCTCCATTTTTTATTTTAGGTATGAGAGACATAAGAAAAGCTACATTAAGAAACAAAGACATAAAAATGCTTCTTGGCCTTGTAGCTGCATATTCTTTTGTACTTTCAGCGATGAAGATTCCATCAGTTACAGGAAGCTGCTCTCATCCTACAGGTACCGGTTTTGGCGCAATTATTTTTGGTCCATTTGTGATGGCTGTTATTGGTGTATTAGTACTAACCTTTCAAGCTATATTCCTTGCCCATGGAGGTATCACAACCCTTGGTGCAAATACTTTTTCAATGGGTATAGCAGGTCCAATAGTATCTTATACAATATATAGGCTTCTAAAACATAAAAACAAAAAAATTGCAGTATTTTTAGCAGCTAGTATTGGTGATCTTGCTACATACTTTATAACATCAGTTCAGCTTGCACTTTCTTTTCCTGCTAAAGATGGCGGAGTGTTTATATCTTTTATAAAATTTGTTTCTATATTTGCAGTAACTCAGCTTCCACTAGCTATAGTTGAAGGAATAGTGACAGTTATGATATTTGAGTTTATAGAGAAACATTCAAAGAGCGAATTACTATCATTAAACGAGGTGATTTAATATGAAAAGGAAAAATCTATTACTTATTTCTTTTTGCATTATACTTATCGTAGGTTCTTTTATCATAGGCTCTAAAGGCGAGTTTGGAGGAGCTGATGATCAAATAGAAGGAGTAATTTCTGAAGTAAATAAAGAATATACGCCTTGGTTTAATCACATTTGGGAGCCACCATCTGGTGAAGTAGAAAGTTTTCTATTTGCATTTCAAGCTGCTGCAGGCGCAGGCTTTGTAGGATATTATATTGGTAGAAAGCGTAATATTAAAAATAATAATGTACAAGAAGTTAGCTAGCCTAGAAAAAAATATAGTGATTTTGTATTAAAAATACAAAATCACTATATTTAAATAAAAAAAAAGCCTACATGGGGGAGCATGCGGCTAAATAGGGGATATTGTTTAATGAAAAGCTTATTAACATCAATAAAACCCGGTGTCTCATTGATGCTTTTCGACTTCATTTACAATATTATAATAACATTAATTGCATAATCAGTCAATATATTTTCAAAAAATATTTTTTTCGACATTATATCAAACATCATTCGACATATCTCAACCTGAAATTATCTAGAATTCTTATTTCCTATAGAATTTAATACTTATATTCATTTAAAAGCATTCAACCAAGTGATTGGATGCACTATACTTATCTATATAAAAATAAAAAGTTCCTAGTAAATACTAGAAACTTCTTACAATTACTTCTTTTGATTATTTTTTGCTCTATTTGGTTTAGCTTTAGGCTTTATAACAACATTACTTTTACTATTTTTTGTATTTCTTGATCCTCTATTAGCTGTATTATATATAGCTCCACTTCTCAAATCTACAAACCATAAAAACAGTACTATGAATATCGCCGATTGAACATACTGCCATACAGTGCCATTTATATTATATTTAAAATATGCAGCTATCATAGTTGGTACAAAGAATGCCGCTATAGCTAATCCCAAAATCAGCCACTTATTTGGATGTAATTTTGATAACACATGGATTTTTAATTGATTATAAACTACTAAGAATATAATTACAAAAAATAAAATTTGAAAGATAACTTGTAACCATAATGGCATTTTATTTTCCCCCTTTGAATTAGTATATATTACTTCTATTATTATACACTTTTAAATTTATAGCAATACCTTTATAAATAGCTTGTTAAGTATTACTGTAATTTTTTCATAATTGCGTTATAATGATATTGAAATATTTTTATAGTATATTAAAATATTATTAAATGACTATACTAAATATTATACTTATCTTCAAATAAACATTAATATTAATAAAAGTATTTTTTTATTAATACAATAACATTTAGTTCATCAAATTAACAAAAATTTCTGTTATAATAAAATTACTTACTTTGTTAATATTATGCCAATTATTGAAAGCATGTTATACAATAAATGAGGAGTGGTAATAAATGAATTTAAAGGTTAATGGATTAGACGATTTGGATCTTCAAATTTTGGATATACTTATCAAGGACTCAAGAACACCATTTTTAGAAATAGCAAGACAATGCCATGTAAGTGGAGGAACTATTCATGTTAGAATGAAAAAAATGGAAGATATCGGTATCATAAAAGGCACAAAACTTATAGTGGATAATTCAAAGCTGGGTTACGATGTCTGCTGCTTCATTGGAATTTATCTCGACAAAGCTAGATCCTACAATTTTGTACTTGATCAATTGAAATTAGTAAGAGAAATTGTTGAGCTCCATTATACTACTGGCCAATACTCAATCTTTGTAAAGGTTATCTGTAAAAACATTACTGATCTTCAAAACTTGTTAATGAATAAAATTCAGTCAGTAGAAGGCATTCAGAGAACAGATACATTCATATCTTTAGTTCAATCAATTGATAGAAATATGGAACTTAATATATTAGATAAATAAATTATAATTTTAGGGAAATTTTTTCCCTTTTTTTATTCTTTACTTATATTTTTTAAAAATTTGCGAATACTATTGTTGTACAAAATTATAAAGGAGATGTGAATATGAGAACACTAGATGTTATTGCACTAATATTAGTTGTTATAGGTGCTATAAACTGGGGACTAATAGGATTCTTTCAGTTTAACTTAGTAGATTCATTATTCGGCACAATGTCTTCATTTAGCAGAATAGTATACGCACTTGTTGGCATAGCAGGATTATATGCTCTTTCATTTTTCGGAAGAGATAGAGACAGAACTAGAGATCCAGGAGAAGTTAAATAGTTATTTAAATTTAAAATATCTCTAAAAAGGAAAGAGGAAAGTCTTATAAAAGCCTTTCCTCTTTCTATATTTAATTTAATAAAAATTTGGGGCAATATTATTTGAGCTCCACTTTAATGCCTCTGTTTAAAGTATTGCCGTAGTCTATAAATTCATATACATCCTCATCAAATAATTCGCTGAATTTCTTTAGCTCCTCTAAGTATATATCCTCTATAGCTTTATTTTTTCCTTCACAATAAAGTACTATTTCCCCTATTACTTTATGTGCATCTCTAAAAGGCATTCCTTTATTTACAAGATAGTCTGCTGCTTCTGTAGCGTTAAGGAATCCTTTTTTAACTGCATTAAAAGTATTTTCTTTTTTAACTTTTAATGAGGAGAGCATACCTCTCATAATTTTTAAACAGCTTAATATCGTATCTAAGGAGTTAAAAAACTGTTCTTTATCTTCCTGCATATCCTTGTTATAGGCAAGGGGAATGCCTTTCATAGTGGTAAGCAGTGCTATGAGTGATCCGTATACTCTCCCGGTTTTACCTCTTATAAGCTCTGCAGCATCTGGATTTTTTTTCTGAGGCATAATGCTGCTTCCAGTTGAGAATTCATCATCTATTTCAATGAAGTCAAACTCTTTACTGCTCCACAAGATTAATTCTTCGCTTAAGCGACTTAAATGCATCATCATTATAGAAAAACAGGACAACAACTCTATAACATAATCTCTATCACTTACTCCATCTAAAAAATTATCTACTGACTTTTTAAAACCTAATTCTTTAGCAGTAAAACTTCTATCTATATTATGAGTTGTTCCAGCTAACGCACAGCATCCTAATGGACTTTCATCTAATATCTCAATGGCATTTAGTACTCTCTTTTTATCTCTCATAAGCATATTGTAATAAGCCATAATGTGATGCTTAAAAGTTACTACCTGCGCCCTTTGAAGATGAGTATATCCTGGCATTATACAGTTATTTTCTTGTCCTAGCTTTACTATTGTATCTTGAAGTGCTTCAATATTTTCAATCACTTCAAAAGCTTTTCCTTTTGCATACAGTCTTAAGTCTACTGCTACCTGATCATTTCTGCTTCTAGATGTATGCAGTTTCTTTCCAACCTGACCTATTCTTTGTATAAGATTCATTTCAACAAAACTATGAATATCTTCGTAGTCACCTTCTATTTCAAGGTTTCCATTTTCTATATCTGAAAGTATTGAATTTAATCCTTCTAATATGATTTTACATTCTTCCTCTGTTAAAATTCCACACTTAGTAAGCATCTTAACATGTGCAGTACTTCCTTGTATATCTTCATAATAAAGTGTTCTGTCAAAGCTTAGAGAACTGTTAAAGTCCTCCATAAGCTTATTTTCTGCCTTCTTAAATCTTCCACCCCAAAGCTTCATGATTAAACTTCCTTATTTTTTTCCATCATAGCTTTAATCTTTAGCGGAAGACCAAATAGATTTATAAAGCCTTCTGCATCTTTGTGACTATATGAACTTGCACCGAAGGAAGATATACTTTCATCATAAAGAGCATATGGTGTATCTATACCTGCTACCATTACATTACCTTTATATAACTTTAATTTTACTGAACCTGTTACATTTTTCTGAGTAGAATCTACAAAAGCATCTAATGCTTCTTTTAATGGTGTAACCCATAATCCATCATAAACTAATTCTCCATATTTTTGTGATACCATTTGTTTATAGTGGAAAGTTTGTTTATCAAGAGTTAATCTTTCAAGTTCCTTATGTGCTGCATAAAGAATTGTTCCACCTGGAGTTTCATAAACTCCCCTTGATTTCATTCCTACTAATCTATTTTCAATTATATCAATTATTCCTATTCCGTTTTCTCCGCCTATTTTGTTTAATATTTCTATTAATGCTACTGGTGCTATGTCCTCTCCATTTAACTTTTTAGGTATTCCTTGCTCAAAGTATACTTCTACATAAGTTACTTCATCCTTTGCTTTTTCAGGAGGAGTTGTCATAAGATACATACCTTGATTGTGCTCATTCTGTGGCTTTTCAAGTTCTCCGCCTTCATGGCTTAAATGCCATAGATTTTGGTCTCTTGAGTATATCTTTGCCTTAGTTACAGGTATATCTACTCCCTTAGATTTAGCATAATCTATAGCATCTTCTCTTGACTCTATATCCCATATTCTCCAAGGCGCAATTACCTTTATTGTAGGATCAAATGCTGCTATACCAAGCTCAAAACGTACCTGATCATTTCCTTTTCCTGTAGCTCCGTGAGCTATATATTTTGCTCCTTCAGCATGTGCTATTTCAACTAATTTTTTCGCAATTAATGGTCTTGCAAAAGAAGTTCCAAGCAAGTATTTTTCTTCGTATACAGCTCCTGCTTTTATACCTTTAAATATATAATCAGTTACGAATTCCTCTACTACTTCCTCTATATATATCTTTGCAGCTCCAGTTTTTAAGGCTTTTGCTCTAACCTCTTCCATGTTATCTTCTTGACCTACATTTATACAAGCCGCAATAACTTCTAAATCATAGTTCTCCTTAAGCCATGGGATTATTATTGATGTGTCCAATCCTCCTGAATATGCTAAAACGACTTTATCTTTCATGATGATTCCTCCCCTTTTTTAACAAGGAATTGAGAATAAGAATTTATTTTCATCCCCAATCCAATTTAATATCTTATTTATTTGAATGATTATTTTTAATTTACAATACTTTTTCTAAGAAAGATTTGGTTCTTAGTTCTCTTGGATGTGAAAATATCTGTTCAGGTGTTCCTTGTTCTACAATTTTTCCTCCATCCATAAATATAACTCTATCAGCAACTTCTTTTGCGAAGCCCATTTCGTGAGTTACAACAACCATTGTCATTCCTTCTTTCGCTAAATCTTTCATAACATTTAAAACTTCTCCTACGAGCTCAGGATCTAGCGCTGAAGTCGGTTCATCAAATAACATTATATCTGGATTCATAGCCAAGGCTCTTGCAATAGCAACCCTTTGCTTTTGTCCACCAGAAAGCTTTGATGGATAATAGTCCATTTTATCAGCTAAGCCAACCTTTTTAAAAATCTTTTTTGCTCTCTCTAACACTTCATTTTTCTCTTCTTTTTTTACTACAACCGGTGCTTCCATAACATTTTGTAATGCTGTCATATGAGGGAATAAATTAAAATTTTGAAAAACCATTCCCATCTTTGTAGTTATCATTCGAAGCAGCTTTTTATTTTTAGGATTTAACTCTTCTCCTTCAATAACTACTTTCCCACCATCAATTTCTTCAAGGTGGTTAAGACATCTTAAAAAAGTACTTTTCCCTGAACCTGATGGTCCTATGACAACTAAAACTTCTCCTTTTTTGACTTTTACATTTAAGTCTTTAAACACTACAAGATCATTGAACTTTTTAGTCAAGTTTGTAGCCTCTATCATGTACTCCTCTGGGCTAAACTCTATATAATTATTTAATGCTGCACTTTCCATATTATTTTCCCCCTCTAATCTCCTCTAATTCACGGGCTATCTATCCATAAACTTCTAACTTTTTCTCTATTAGTGAAAATGCTCCTGTAAATATAG
The DNA here is from genome assembly GCF_055391695.1 of Clostridium nitrophenolicum. Classification (NCBI taxonomy): domain Bacteria; kingdom Bacillati; phylum Bacillota; class Clostridia; order Eubacteriales; family Clostridiaceae; genus Clostridium; species Clostridium nitrophenolicum. The sequence continues at coordinate 373,662 of NZ_AP042469.1, read as the reverse complement.
TTGTCATTAAAAGATATAAGATACCTGCTGTTAAAAACACTTCTATTGGTTTAAAGGTAGTAGCATACATTTGCTGAGCTGATCTCATAAGCTCTACCATTGCTATTGTTGATACCAATGATGTATCCTTTAGCATCGCTATAAATTCATTCCCCACAGGTGGTATTATTACCTTAAAAGTCTGTGGTAGTATTATTCTTCTCATTGTATCTGTATAAGTAAACCCTAATGCTTTTGCAGCTTCAAACTGACCTTTATCTATTGATTGGATTCCGCCTCTTATTATCTCTGCCATATACGCAGCACAATTTAGCCCAAGACCAAGTACAGCTGCTGAAAAAGGCGTTAGTGTAATACCTATAAAAGGTAGTCCATAGTAAAAGAAAAACAATTGCAAAAGTAATGGAGTTCCTCTAAATATCCATGTATAAAAGCCAGAAATTGTCCTAAGTGCAACATTCTTTGATAGCTTTAAAAGTGCCAACAATACCCCTAGTATCGTTCCAAATATTAAAGTAATAACTGTAAGCTCTACCGTCATTATGCTCCCCTTCAGCAAAATCGGTAATGTATTTTTAATTGCCAATATGTCCACTGCCCTCACTCCACTCTAACTTAATTTTTTAACTCCTTATTTATATCATAATTATACATATATTATAATAATTATGCAATACCTTTTTTATATTTTATTTATTTTTTATGCAGAAATAATTTAAACACAGTTTTACATTAACTGCTTATTTCCTATGATTTATGGGTGAAATTCTGCATTTTCTAATATATTGATACGAATTATATGTATATTTAAACTTTTATCTGCATGTTTTTTCTATAAATCACTTAGACACTAATTGCATAAATATGATATATATACTCTATTATTAAGGCTTATTTTTAAAAACTGCATACATAATTAATATTATCAATTCAAATTTAGATAGAATTTACTTATAGGGTTATTAACCAGAAAGCTAGCTTATACAAAGGAATATGTTTCCAAAAATGAAGGTAGATTTAAAAACATATCCCGGGGTATAAGCTAACTTTCAGTCTATTACCCCTATATACAAAAAATAAAAAAAGCCTTAGAATTTCTCTAAGGGCATTTTTTATCTAGCCATATCTCTGTATTTGGTCATTGTATCTTTGAATAATTCACCTGTGCTTGGTGGAGTGTAGGAAATTGCATTAGCACCAGCTTCTATTGTTTCTTTCATACTTTCTTCATTCTTCCCGCCTGTAGCTATTATAGGAAAGTCAGGATAGTCTTCTCTTATCTTTCTAACTACCTCTGCTGTTCTACTGCCTGCAGCTACATTAAATATAGTTGTTCCGGATTCTATTCTGCCTTTTATATCTTCATTTTCTGACACTACAGTAACTATAATAGGAATATCTATTGAATCTCTCATTGCTTGTATTACTTCATTAGATGTAGGGCTGTTTACAACCACACCCATAGCACCTTTAAATTCCGCATCAAGTGCTAGGTTCACTACCCTTTTCCCCATAGTAAGTCCACCTCCAACACCACAAAACACTGGTACATCAGATGCTGATACTAATACTTCTGTTATTACAGGCTGAGGAGTAAATGGATAAACTGCCATTATTGCATCAGCATTATTATTTTTTATGACAGCTATATCTGTTGTAAATATAAATGATTTTAGCCTTTTACCGAATACTTTTATACCGCTAGCAGATCTTATTAATTGAGGAACGTCTATCATACGACTTCTAAGGGTTCCCTTTATCTCTGGCACAAATTTACTTATTTTTTGGTTCATTTTCATCCTCCACAAAACCTCATTATTATATTATTTTATCCTAAGTGGAGAAATTATTCTATAAAAATTTTCTCTGCAACCCTTGCAGATTCTCTTGCATATATTATATGAAAATCTTATCTTGTAAAAAAAGAAGGCTGCGTCCTAAAAACTATCTTTAGGACACATCCTATATTATGCTGCTATGTCTTTAAGTTCCTTTTCTGTATTTTTACATGTATTTCTTATCTTCTTCTCTTCAGCATAGGCAACAAGTAAAAGAAGACAAACTCCTATAATAAGTGCACCATAGAATACTATGAAAACATCATTCCATCCATGAAGATTTACACTCCCTATGTTAATACCTTTTGATTTAGGGTCTGCTATTTTTGCTAATGCAACTTTAGCTGTAGAATCTCCAAATAAATATCCAAAAGTACCACTTAAACCATTAGCAACAGCAACGGCTTTTTTAGGAGCAAAATCTGCAAGAGATATACCAATTAATAATTGTGGTCCAAATATTAATGCACCAAGAGCAAATAATGAAGCATTTATCATTGTAACACTTGTACCATATCTATATCCAAGTACTGCAACTCCAGTTAACATTAAACAAAATACAGCAACTATAGATCTTCTTCCCTTTAATAAATCAGATATAAATCCCCAACTAAGACTACCTAAAAGGGCTCCCATTTCAAAATAAAATATTGTATTTACTGCCGCTGACATTGGGAAGTGTAATTGTTCTGTAACATATAATGGTGCCCAGTTGTCAATTCCTATACGTACTATGTATACAAAAACGTTAGATACACATAAAACCCAAATCCAAGGATTCTTTAAAACATACTGTTTAAATATCTCAAATTTGCTCATGTTTTCTACTGCAGTGTTTTCAACACTCTTAGGCTCATCGAATATTTCTTCTGCTGAATTCCATCCTAATTCTTCTGGCTCATCTTTTCCAATAAATAAAATTATTAAACCAACACCTATTGCTATAACAGCTGGAACTATAAACATTCCTGCTACATTTCCATGAAAGAATGTATTGGCTCCCCATAATGCTAATCCTCCAGCTAATGCTCCACCAATGTTATGTGACATGTTCCAGAAGCCTAAGTATCTTCCTCTTTTTTTACTTGGTGTCCATCTAGTAATTGTAGAGTAGGCACTTGGTCCACCTGGAGCTTGGAAAAATCCACTTAATCCCCATAATACTAAAATAGCACCTGTAGCCTTTTGACCTGATAACAAAATACATCCAATTGCTAAAACTATAGTAGCAGACATAACTAATAATATTGATACTATACGTTTTGCATTCTTACCATCAATAATATATCCTAATATAGTTTTACCTAAAGCATAAGTTATAGAAAACCCAAAACCTATATATCCAAGTTCTGTTGTACTAAATCCAAGTTGCTTTTTCAATAAAGGTTGTCCAGCTTTAAGGTTGTTTCTAATTAAATACATACATGCATATGCAGTGAAAACAACAAGGAATGCTTTTAAAAATTCCTTAAGCCACTCCTTCCTCTGTACTTGAATTGGTACTGATACATCTTTTTTACGAATATTAAAAAAATCAACCACTTTACTCATATTTACCCTCCCGTTACGAAACGTTTACAAAAGTTATGAGTTAATAATAATTGATTACTTGCACATAAGTATGTCATAAATGTTTCATAAATGTAACATTTTCCTTTTTTGCTTAATTATTTTTATTCACTAAGAATTCTGTTTATTGAAAAATGAAAAAACACTATGAATTCTGCTTAAATTCATAGTGCATATTTCTAATTTAAGTTATTCCATGTTTTCATTAATTTCTCTCTATCCTTACTCGCTTTTGTAAAATCATAATTCTTATATATGTTTAGTTCAGAAAAATTTATACCTTTCTTAGATTTAACATCTTCTATAGTGGACATTCCCATAGATATATTAGTTAAAATATACGCAGCTTCCTTTGTAATACAAAAATCTATAAAGAACTTTCCTACATCACCATTAGGTCCATTTTTAATTTTAGAAATTGCATCTATATTCCAACCTGCATTTTTAGGTACAGTAGTTACTATATTAAATCCCGAGTTTTTAATTAGCAATTGATCTCCTAAAAAATTTATTCCTATAAGATATTCACCTGTACCAACCTTCTGCGCAGGAGTGTACCCATTAATTGTAAACTGACCTACATTAGCTTTTATTCCTTTTAATATCTTTTCAGCTTTTTCATCCCCTAAGCTTTGAAATAAGGACGCTATCATGGTATAAGCTGTTCCAGATGTATTAGGATCTGGCATTACTATCTCCCCTTTATACAAAGGATTTAGTAAATCATCATAGGTTTTAGGCATTTCTAGCCCTTTAGAAGCAAACTGCTCATCCCACCTATCCTTATTAACAGCAATAGATAAAGGCACCACTTCAAAACCAACCCAATATCCCTGACTATCTTTATATTCCTTTTTAATACTATCATAGTTTTTAGAAAAATATTTTTCTGAAAGTCTTTCATTTTTCATTAGTGCATGAGCATCACAGGTTCCTCCCATAAATATATCTGCCTTTGGATACTTTTTCTCTGCTCTAACCCTAGCTACTGCTTCTTCAGTAGGCATTCTCATATATTCATAGGTACAGCCTGTTCTCTCTTTAAAAAGCTCCAAAAGAGCTCTTCCCACCTCATCTCTAGAAGCTACATACACTACCAAGTGCTTTCCCCTTAAATCAGGATAACCATCTTTATAGACTACTCCTAAAGAGTTCTTACCGCAAGCTGCCGCACTTAAAGATATCGCTATTATGAAAACAAAACAAATAAATTTTTTAAACTTCATGTACACTTCCTCCTCAGCTAAAAGTTAACCAGTAAAATTGCTATTGATTTTTTCACATATATCCTTTAAATTTCCTTTCATGTATACATGCCTTCCATTTTCATCGCCCATATATTGAACAACAAAAAAGTCATCATATACATCGATATTTACCACATTATAACTTTTAGTCTTTAGAAGATTATTATCTTCTTCATCAATATAAACCTTAACATGAGCTATAGCCTCTTCTTTCTCTGCCGTTAAAGTCATAATTTCCTTATCACTGTTAACCTTTACCGACTTATTTATTATATTCTTTATAGTTTCCTTATCGGCATTCCCTAGATTCTTGCTATGTTTATTAGAGCTTACTACAATTACTCTATTTCGAGAATTTATAAACTGTCCTATGTTATAAGGAGAGTAAAGATATCCTAGTAGATTATTTCTTAAGCTGCTTATCATAGGTAGCTTGTAACTATTATAGTAGGTATGATCGTTTAACCTTAGTACATCACTTATTTCGAATTCATCTTTCATACCATTTAAATAATATATACTTCCTTTGACCTTAATTTCAGTTCCTCTAGTAACATAGTTTTCTTGTCCAGAAGAATCAGTTGTGATTTCATTTATTAAATTCCATATATTTTTTATAGAATTTTCATCTTCTAAAATGTAATTACCTAACTTTTCATTAGTAATTTCAATTTTTACAGGTATAGACATATTGATCTTTTTTATTACTTCTTCTTTATCCTGTATTATTGTAACTTTGTTATATAAAACACCGTAATTCAAATTCACAATTACAGTACAAAGAAGCAAAATAATGCTATATACACCTATAATCTTATACCTTATCTTAACTTTTTTCATTGCTTAATCCTCCCGATGATAGGGAAACTAACTAGAAAGTTAACTGACCGCCAAGCACCCCTATATAAATCTTTTCTATATCTTAAATGTGAGCTTTACTGCTGTCCACTTTCTCTTTTCGCTAAAAATCTCTATGTTACCCTCTTGTTTTTTCATTATTTCTTTACATATAGAAAGTCCTAAACCATTTCCGCTTTTACTTCTGGAATTTACTTTATTTACTCTATAAATAGGTTGAAAAAGCTTGTCTAAATGTTCTTTTTCTATCCCTGTGCCATCATCTATAATACTAGCTATTACATTATAATCTTCTCTTTCTATTCTTATGGTAATACTTGTACATTCGCTATACTTTATAGAATTGTCTAGCAAATTTAAAATAACCTGTTTAGTTTTATCCCTATCTATAAATAAATCTACGTCAAATAATTCTTTTATTACTTCTATATCATACTTCTCTAATCTTGGCTGTATCAGGCTTAGAGCTTCTTCTATAACTTCTTTTATATTACTGTTTGTCCTGTTAACTGTAAATTCCGCTTTACCTAACCTTGATAAATCCAGCAGTTCTTCTACTAGCTTTAAGAGCCTTTCACCCTCTTTTTTTATATAAACTAAACTCTCCTCTATTTCCCCCTTGTCCTCTAACCTTGGTATTAAATCCGAATATCCTATGATAGCCGTTAAGGGAGTTTTAAACTCATGAGTCACGTTATCTAAAAAATCCTTCTGCTTTCGCTTCTCTTCCTTTAAACTTTCTATATATTTCTTTATACTTTGAGACATTACATTAAAAGTCTCAGCTAAATCCTCTATCTCGTCTCCACTTTTAATATTTATCTTATTTTCGTATTCTCCGGCTGCCACCTTTTCAGAGGCACACTTAAGCTTTTTTATAGGTTCTGCTATATTTTCAGAGAAAATACTACTTAATAACCATGATATTAAAACTGATGTTAAAGCTATAATTCCCATAACTATAAACATATTGTTTATGATTTTTTCACCGCTGTCCACAGCATAAACATATCTTACAGAACCCAAAGTATTATTATTTGAATATATAGGGCTAGAAAACAATACATATATTTGCCCATCTACTTTTTTAACCACATAAGCTTTGTTTCCCTTTATGGCATTATTTATATCCTCATCATATAAACTAACACTGTTCATAATAGAGTCTGCTAGAATTTGTCCAGTTTTATCGTACATTTGTACCCTAAACCTTAGTTTATTAGACAGATATGCATTAATAAGAGGAGCTTTAGTAATGAAATTAGTTTCGGAACTTGTTTCTTTGTCTTTTTCTATATAATTCGATATATATAATTGTGTGCTATAACTTTCCTTAGTTAAAAAATCAATAGAACTTTTTATAACATTGCTGTATAAGGTATTTATTGTTATTACATATATAAATGTTATTATAGGGACTAGTATTCCCATGTTCATAAGCATAATCTTAGTCTTTATCTTTAAGTTTATTTTTTTCACTAAAGCACATCCTTAACTATTTTATAATTCTAATCTATAGCCTACTCCGTAAATAGTCTTAAGTCCTTCTGAATAAGGACTTAACTTTTTCCTAAGCCTTTGTATAAGTATATCAACTGCTCTAGTATTTCCTTCATATTCATATCCCCATACCTTATCTAAAAGTTCCTCTCTTGTAAAAACTTTATTGTGATTTTCCATCATTAAAAGTAGCGTATTAAACTCTTTATAGGTAGTATTAACTTCTTTTCCATCTATAAATATCTTTCTTTCATCTTTTAATACTTTTATAGATTTTATGTTTATTTCATTATTTTTCTTTTTTGTTTCATTATCTTTTTTCTTTAATCTTTTTGTTATAGCTTTTATTCTTAAAATAAGTTCTGTACTGTTAAAAGGCTTTGTTATATAATCATCTGCACCTAGCTGCAGACCTAAAAGCCTATCATTTATTTGACTTTTTGCAGTAAGCATTATCACAGGAATCTCGTTGTTTATTTGTTGAAATCTTTGTATAATTTCATGTCCACTTATATCTGGCAGCATAATGTCTAGTATAACTAAATCAGGCTTCTCTCTTTTAAATTTTTCTACAGCTTCCATTCCTGTCATACTTGTGGTTACTTCATATCCTTCTAGCTTTAAATTCATTCTTATTAAATTAACAATACTTTTTTCATCATCTACTACTAATACTTTCATACGAATAGCCTCCATATATTGGTTTTGTAAACAAGCTTAAATTCACAAAGACTATTTTAACATATTTTGAATTTATAAATAAAAAAATAGTAGCCCCAACTACAATTGGTTGCTACTATTTTAAGCTATTTATAGGAAAACTAACTAGAAAGTTAACTTATGCGAAGGGATATGTTTCCAAAGCTGAAGGTAGATTTAAAAACTTTGTGTCAGTCTTAGTGAAGGGTTTTAAGACAACCTTAGAACCTTAGATAGTGTTTGAGCTGAGCGAGTTTATCTAAGTTCTTAGGTCGTCTAAAACACAAGCTTTAGACTGACTAAAAGTTTTTAACGAACTGAAGCTTGGAAACATAGACCGGAGTATAAGTTAACTTTCGGCCTAATAACCCTATATTAAATTCTTAACTAAAAATATCTTCTGCAATTCTTACTGATTCTCTTGCATCTCTTGCATAGAAATCTGCTCCAATCATTTGAGCATATTCCTCATTTAATACTGCTCCCCCTACGAAGACCTTACATTTAAGATTATTTTCTCTTAGTGCCTCTACGGTTTTTTTCATATTTATAACTGTAGTAGTCATAAGCGCACTTAATCCTACAAGCTTTATATTATCTTCTTTTACAGCTTCGACTACTTTCTCTATTGGTACATCTTTTCCCAGATCAATAACTTTAAATCCGTAGTTTTCTAAAAGAACCTTAACAATATTTTTACCGATATCATGGATATCTCCTTTAACTGTTGCTAAAACTATCTTACCTTTTTCTATATTATTTTTTCCGCTTTTAATCATGTTTTCTTTAATGACTTCAAAGGATTTCTTAACAGTTTCTGCAGACTGAATAAGCTGCGGCAAGAATATTTCTTTTTCATCATACTGCTCACCTACATAGTCCAAAGCAGGTATAATATACCCATTTACTATCTCCATAGGATCTTTCGTCTTTAAAAGCTCTTCAGTACTTAATACTGCTTCCGCTTCCATTCCATCAACTATTATTTGCTTTAAATCCTTAGCGCTTTCCCCGGAAATAGTTTTTATTTGCTTTTCACTTTTCGTCTCAAGACCTTTAGCTGAATATTTATTAATATAATTCTTGCCTTCCTTATCTATGTTTGCAAGTGCTTCAAATGCATGTATTGTTGCCTTCATTTCCTCATCAGCACTGTTTATAATTGGCAGATCAAGTCCTGCTTGAAGTGCCAATGCGAGAAATGTTCTATTTAATAGATCTCTTCTTGGCATGCCATAGGATATATTGCTTACTCCAAGGACAGTTTTAACTCCAAGCTTTTCTTTAACCAACTTTATGGCTTTTACAGTTTCTAAAACTTCTTTCTGCTGCGCTGAAACAGTTAGCGCAAGGCAGTCGATAATTATGTCTTTCTTATCTATTCCATAATTTCTAGCTTCATTAACTATTTTTTCTGCTATTTCTAATCTTCCTTCAGCGGTATCTGGAATACCATTTTCATCTATAGTAAGAGCTATAACGCATCCACCATATTTTTTAACTATAGGAAATACCTTTTTCATAATCTCTTCTTTTCCATTTACAGAGTTTATAATTGGTCTACCATTATAAACTCTAGCACCTGCCTCTAATACTTCTGGATTTGGACTGTCAATGTCAATAGGGAGCTGCACTACCTTTTGAATAGCTTTCACCGCTTTAATCATCATTTTTCTTTCATCAATTTCTGGCAAACCTACATTTAAGCCTATAATAGCTGCTCCTTCTTCTTTCTGTTTTACAGCCTCGGCCTGTATATAGCTAACGCCTTCTTCTTTAAGTTCTTGTTTGTAACGTTTTTTCCCTGTAGGATTTATTCTTTCACCAACAAGGTTTATCTTGCCATCTAAGATTATAGTTTCAGTACCAGAACAAATTGCCGTAAAGTTCTTAGGCTCCCTTTCTAAAGGTAGTAGTCCTTCTACAGCCTTTAAGGATTCCTTTATAAACTCAGGATTTGTGCCGCAGCATCCACCAAAAATTTGCACACCCTTCTGTGCCATAATTCTTATATATTTAGCAAATTCATTAGGTTCTATATCATAAACAGTTTTTTCTCCATCATATCTTGGAAGGCCAGCGTTAGGTTGAACCATTACAGGAATAGATGCATATAGTAGAATTTCATCTATAATAGGCATAAGTTCTTTAGGCCCCAAAGAACAGTTTACTCCGAGTGCATCAACTCCTAACCCCTCTAGTACAAATACCATAGTCTTTGGATCTGTGCCCATTAACGTTCTACCATCCTGTTGAAAAGTCATTGTACAAAATACAGGAAGTGAACTATTCTCTTTTACCGCAAGTACAGCAGCCTTAACTTCATACAAATCAGACATAGTTTCTATTAGAATTAAGTCCGCACCTGCTTTTTCTCCAATTATCACTTGTTTTTTAAACAACTCATAAGCTGTTCCAAAGCTTAGAGTACCTGTTGGTTCCATAATTAATCCAGTTGGACCTATATCCAGCGCTACTAATTTGTCACCAGCTGCTTCTCTTGCAATATTCACTCCTGCAGTAATTACCTGTTCAATAGAGTATTCATAGGAACTGTACTTTAATTCATTTGCTCCAAAAGTGTTTGTAATAACTATATCTGAACCTGCATTAATATACTGCTTGTGTACTTTCTTTATTATTTCCGGATTTGTTATATTAAGAGTCTCTGGCAGCTCCCCAACCTTAAGTCCCTCTTTCTGAAGCATAGTTCCCATAGCTCCATCGAAAAATACAAATTTATTATTAAATCTATCTCTTAATAAAGTTTTAAATGTCATAAAAAACCTCTCCCTTTTTACTTTGTTTATATTAGGAATTAACTATCTTACGAAGTTCCTGTATATTTTCCATAATTTCTTTTACAGCATTATGTTTATTCATAGTATATAAATGTATCCCTTGAACATCATTACTTATTAAATCAACAATTTGTTCGGAAGTATATGCTATTCCCGCCTCTTTTAGTGCCTCAGGGCTATGCTCATATTTATCCATGATTCTTTTAATTTTTTGTGGAATAACTGCACCAGATAGGGTTGCTATACGTTCTATTTGTTTTTTATCTAATACAGGTATAATGCCTGTAACAATTGGAACATTTATATTATTTTTATACAACTCTTCTCTAAAATTATAAAAGTTATCATTATCAAAGAAAAGCTGAGTAATTAAAAAATCTGCGCCTTTTTCTACTTTTTCTTTAAGATACTCTATATTTTTTCCTATATCAGCACATTCCACATGTCCCTCTGGATAAGCTGCTGCAGATATGCTAAAATCTTTTCTTTGTGCTATCTCATAAATTAAATCCTTCGCATACTTAAAACTTTCTTTAATTTTAAAATCCTTAGGAATATCTCCTCTTAAAGCAAGCACATTACTAATATTATTTAATTTTAAATCATCTAAAATACTATTAATCTCTTCTCTAGAGGAAGTTATACATGTAAGGTGTGCTATAGTTTCTATGTCGTATTTATTTTTTATAATTGAAGCAAGTTCGATTGTTCTACTTCTGCTGCTTCCTCCTGCACCATAGGTTACACTAATAAAATCAGGGTTTAACTTTTTTAATTCTTCAATAGTGCTATTAATACCTTCAAAATTTTTATCATCCTTAGGTGGAAATAGCTCAAAAGAAATAGTCAATCTTTTATTTAAAAATATATCTTTAATAAACATATACAATTCTCCTTTACTTTTAACGATTAAATAAAATGAAACTCCTTCTCCTTTCGTCGAATGAGTACTCACTTAGTAAGCGATCATCTCAAAATCATAGATTTTGGATGCCTGCTTATAATAAAAAGGCTACTTTCCCATAAGAAAAGTAGCCTTAAATATCTTTTTGGAGACTTCCAAGCTATTTTCTTATCTATCAGAATAAAAAATATTCTGCAGGAATTGACACCGATACATTCAAAATTAATGCCGGTTGTCGGGCTTCATAGGGCCAGTCCCTCCACCGCTCTTGATAAGAACTTTTTATTTAATTCCATTTAACGCTAATAATAATACTTATTAGTTTGGTTGTCAATATATTTTTTCTACGACTTATTTTAAATCATTAAATAAGTACTAACCAAGGCATTAGTTGTTCTTAATAAGCTACGTATTTTTAATAAAATGCTAATTGAAGTTTTGTGATTTTTCACTAAATTATTTAATTCACAAAATAGCATATGCATAATTATTTAATTAATTAAATAATTTTTTAGTATGAAATTTCCAATTAAATCAAGGCTTGATGCAAGTTTTGAAATTTTTCATTTCAATTATTTTCAAAAATTGTATTGACAAAGTATAGTAATTCCTGTTATGATTTCATCAATCGAATACGGAACTTCTTATCAAGAGAGGCTGAGGGACTGGCCCTATGACGCCCGGCAACCTGAATATTTATTATTCAACGGTGCTAATTCCAGCAGGTTAAATACCTGAGAGATGAGGAGCTGGGGAGAAAGTGTATCTTCTTGCAGTCTCATCTGCGAGAAGATTTTTTTATTTTAAATTTACAATTAAGCTAAATCTAGCTTCATCCCTTTATAAATTACAAAACTTTAATATAGAAGTTCCGTCCAAAATTAATTTAAAAACAAATTATTTTTTAGGAGGAATTAACAATGACAAAGAAATTATCCTTTGACACTCTTCAAATACATGGAGGACAACAGGTAGATAGTGCTACCAAATCAAGAGCATTACCAATATATCAAACAACTTCTTATGTTTTCGACGATGCACAAGATGCTGCAGACTTATTTGATTTAAAAAAATTTGGAAATATATATACACGTTTAGGTAATCCAACAAATGACGTTTTTGAGCAAAGAGTTGCCTTACTCGAAGGCGGTGTTGGAGCTGTAGCTACTGCTTCAGGAATGGCAGCAATCACTTATTCAATATTAAACATCGCTGGTTCAGGAGACGAAATAGTTGCTGCTGCAACTCTTTATGGTGGTACTTATTCCCTATTCGTTCATACCTTTAAGAATTTTGGAATTAAGGTTAATCTTGTAGATCCAGACAACCTAGATGAGCTTGAAAAAGCTATAAATGAAAAAACAAAAGCCGTTTATATAGAAAGTATAGGCAACCCAGGAATCAACATAATTGACATTGAAGCTGTTGCTGATATTGCTCATAAGAATGGTATCCCTCTAATTGTTGATAATACCTTTGCATCACCATATCTTTTAAAGCCAATTGAATTTGGTGCTGATATTGTTGTACACTCCGCTACTAAATTTATTGGTGGTCATGGTACATCAATAGGTGGTGTAGTTGTTGATTCAGGAAAATTCAATTGGGATAACGGAAAATTCCCTGGTCTTATAGAACCAGATGAAAGCTATCACGGACTTAAATATGTAGAAACCTTTGGAAACCTAGCATATATCCTAAAGGTTAGAACAGCTCTTTTAAGAGACTTAGGGGCAGCTATCTCTCCATTTAACTCATTCTTATTAACGCTTGGACTTGAAACTTTATCCTTAAGAGTTCAAAGACACGTAGATAACGCTAAAAAGGTCGCAGAATTTTTAAGCAATCACCCTAAGGTAGAATGGGTAAACTATCCTGGATTAGAAGGAAATAAATATTATGATCTAGCTAAAAAATATCTTCCAAAGGGACCTGGTTCTATATTCACCTTTGGAGTAAAAGGTGGAGCTGAGGCAGGCAAAAAAGTAATAAGCCTAGTAGAAATATTCTCACACCTAGCTAATGTTGGAGATGCTAAATCACTAATAATTCATCCTGCTTCTACAACTCACTCTCAGCTTGATGAAGAGCAGTTGCTACAAGCAGGAGTTAAGCCTGAGCTTATAAGAATTTCCATAGGTATTGAAGATGCAGATGATTTAATTGCTGATCTTGAAAATGCACTAAATCAAATTTAAATATAAAAATTTTGTGACACAAAATTTTTATCAATTGACAGAGGACAATTGACAATTGACAGTGAAGGAAGAAAACCTACCATCACTGTCCTCTGTCCTCTGTCAATTGTCCTCTTAAAGATTTTTAATTGGAGGTATGTACCTTGAGTGAGTTTACTTATAAGAAAGATGGTTTTAAGGAATATTTAACTTTCAGCCAAGACCAAAGTTTCCTTCTTGAAAGTGGAAAAACCTTTGGTCCTATAACTATATGCTTTGAAACTTATGGTAAATTAAATAGAGATAAGAATAACTGTATACTTATAACTCATGCTTTAACTGGAGATTCTCATGTAGCCAGTCATGATGAATTCGGCAATGCTGGTTGGTGGGAGGATTTTGTTGGACCTGGTAAAATATTTGATACTAATAAGTATTTTATAATATGTTCGAATGTCCTTGGCGGATGCAGTGGTTCCACCGGTCCTTCATCCATAAATCCGGAAACTAATGAACCTTATGGTATAGATTTTCCCATAATTACAGTTAAAGATATAGTTAATGCTCAAAGAAAACTCTTTGATTATTTGAACATTGACCATATCCTAGCGGTAGTCGGTGGTTCATTGGGCGGCATGCAGTCACTTCAGTGGTCAGTTTCTTATCCTAATTTTATGGATGGAATTATAAATTTAGCTGCCCCACTTAATTTAAGTACAGAAGCAATAGGAATTAATCATATTATGAGAAAGTCCATTATGTGGGACCCTAACTGGAATAATGGAAATTACTACGGTTCAGACTTCCCTGCCAATGGTTTATCTATAGCAAGAATGATTGCTATGTTAACTTATCAAACTAGAGATTTGATAGATAAAAAATTTGGAAGAAAAATTAAAAATAATATAGATGACTTTTTTAAAAGCTTTGATGCTGAATTTGAAATAGATAGTTATTTGAGTTATCAAGGAGAAAAACTTGTACAAAGATTTGACGCAAACACCTACTTATATTTTACCCGTGCAATGGATTTATTTGATCTTAGATACGAATATGGATCTTATGCAAAAGCACTAAGTCGCATTAAAGCTAAGTTTTTACTTGTAGCTATAAGCTCCGATACTCTTTTTAATATAAGTGAACTTAGAAAAGCAAAAGATATACTAAAATTAAGCAGTGTAGACCTTGAATACAATGAAATTCAATCCGATTATGGTCATGATTCTTTTTTAGTAGAAGTAGATAAATATAAAGATTGCATATCAAATTTTCTTGACACACTGCATGACGAAGTAAACTATAGAGAAACCTGGAAAGAATTTGAGTATTCTACCGGTAATATTTAATTTATAAATATTTTATTATAATTCATAAAATAAGGAGGTATTTTTAATGGCATCAATAGCAGTGCTTGGCTATGGAGTTGTAGGGACTGGTATAGCTGATCTTATAAATAAAAATAAAGAGAGATTTAAATCTATTACCGGTGAAGAATTGAATATATCTAGTATACTTGTAAAAGATAAGAACAAGCATGAACAAAAACAAAACTATCATCTTGTAACAGATAGTATAGAAAAAATATTCAACAATCCTGTAGATATAGTAGTAGAAGTTATGGGTGGACTTCATCCAGCTTACGAGTATGTAAAAAAAGCTCTCAAGCTAAAAAAACATGTAGTAACTGCAAACAAAGATTTAATTGCAGAATATGGTGAAGAACTATTAGACATAGCTTCAGACAATGGTGTAACTTTAAATTTTGAGGCAAGTGTTGGAGGAGGTATTCCTATATTAAAACCTCTCATGGAATCCTTAGCTGGTAATAAAATTTTCGAGATTAAAGCTATTTTAAATGGAACTACAAATTTTATTCTTTCGAAAATGTACGCAGAAAACATGAGTTATGAAGATGCTCTTAAATTAGCACAAGATCTAGGATTTGCTGAATCCAATCCAGACTCTGATGTATTAGGATATGATGCTGCAAGAAAGCTATCTATTCTTTCAACTATTGCATATGGTGTGAAAGTCAACTGGGTGGATATAAATATAGAAGGCATTACAGATATCGATGAAATAGACTTTGAGTACGCAAAATTAAATGGACATACTATAAAACTATTGGCTATCAGCAAAAATAAAGATGAGAAAATTTATGGTTTTGTAAAACCAGTTATGATAAAGTCCGATTCTTATTTAAGCAAGATAGATAATGAGCTTAATGGAATAGTTATTGAAGGTGATGCAGTAGGAAACGTATTTTTCTCTGGCAAAGGTGCTGGAATGCTTCCAACAGCTAGTTCAGTATTTGGTGATATAGCAGATATAATTCAGAATAAAAATAAGAAAAATATAAAATTTAATGACAAAGAAGCTTATATTGAAAAATATTGGAGTGAGAAATCTGATTGGCTTGTACGAATAAAAACTAATAATAGGTTAAATACTATATGTAATCTATCTGAGAACTTCAAAAATTGTCACATATATACATCAAGTGTTACTCAATCCGATGAAGTGGCCGCAATAATTCACGATGAGCCTGAGTTTACCTTAGATTCAACATTTGAAAAACTTTTTAAAGAATCTTACATTACTAAAATAAAAAAATTTATGATATTATAAACAAAATTTTAATCTTCAGCTAAATCTTATATATGGTTACTTTGCAGTCAGCTAACTTATACTATAATCTAAGTTGATAATTTTATAGAAAATAACGGAAATAAATAATTAAGAATTTACAGTGGATAACAAATAGCGAGGAAGTGAATTCTAAAAATGAAACTAATTTATACTATAGGTCACTCATCACACGATAACATATATTTTCTTGAGCTTCTTAGAAAATATAATATAAATTGTATAGTCGATATTAGAAGTGTTCCTTTCTCAAAATATGTTCCTCACTTTAATAAAAATGTAATAAAAAAATTCTTGAATTTTAATAATATCAACTATGTATATATGGCGGACGAATTTGGATCAGTTCATGAGGATAAAAATCTTTTCAATCAAAAAGGATATCTAGACTTTGAAATAGTAAAACATACAAAAAGTTTTAAAGATGGGATAGTAAGACTCAATGTTGGAATAGATAAACAATATATAATTTCTCTAATGTGTACAGAAAAAGATCCATTAGATTGTCATAGAAGCATAATGATTGCTCCAGAGCTAGTAAAAAATGAATTTACGGTACATCATATACTCCCGGATGGCAGTATAGAGACTCAACAAGAATTAGAAAAAAGATTACTTCAATTATATTTTCCTACACATATTCAACAAGATTTATTTTCTACTAATGAAAAAAATATTGAAAAAGATTTATTAGAAAAAGCCTATAGATTACGAAATTCAGATATAGGTCATAGATTAAAATAACAAAACACAACTGCTATATAGTAACAGTTGTGTTTTTGTGTTAACTTTTAAAAGCCATTATGCATATTTCAACTAAATTAGGATCGAACTGTTTTCCTGAACATCTCTTCAGTTCTTCAATAGCTTCATCCACAGTCATTCTTGCCTTATATGGCCTATCATGAGTCATTACATCAAAAGCATCAACTATAGTTAATAATCTTGAAAGTAATGGTATTTGCTCTCCCTTAAGTCCTTTAGGATATCCAGTACCATCATACCTTTCGTGATGTGTTAATATTCCATATGCTATATGCATTAAATCTGGCGTTGACGCCGCTATCCTATATCCTATTTCACAATGGGTCTTCACAATTTCCCACTCTTCATCAGTTAGTTTTCCTGGTTTGTTTAATATTTTGCTATCTATCCCTATTTTCCCTATGTCATGTAACCTAGCCAGTAAATAGAGCTCATCCAATTTATCAGTATTTAAATTTAAAATTCTGCCTATTTTTACACATAAATTATATATACGATAAGCATGCTCATCTGTTTCATAACTTTTTTCTTCTAAAGTTTTAGTTAAAGAAGATATTATACTGTTTCTAGCACTTCTATCTTCTAGTAGTTTATTTCTATACATTCTCTCTTCAGCTTCTTTAATTATTTCATTTATATCTTGGCTTGTATCGTATTTAGTAGAGCATCCAAGAGCAATATTAACATATATAGAGTCTACCTTTCTATTTAAACACTCACTTTTTATAGCTAAACATATCTCATTGGCCTTTATACTATCTACATCTTCTAAAATTACTACAAATTCATCTCCACCATAACGTGAGATTAAAGCGTTAGGACCTGCACTATCCTTGAGAATATTTGCAGCTTCCGCTAATAATTTGTCTCCTTGTGCATGTCCAAAAGTATCATTTGCTATTTTTAGTCCATTTAAATCACCAATTATTATAGAAATAGGTAAGCTACTGCTTTCATTTAATTTTTCAATAATGTATTCATAATACCCTCTATTAAATAGACCAGTCAATTTATCATAATAATTTAGATATCTTAATTCCTCTTCGTGCTCCTTTTTATCAGTTATGTCAGTTATTATTCCTGTCATTCTCTTAGGATTGTTATCATTATCATATCTTACAACTTTACACTGGTTTAGAATCCACTTATAGTCACCTGATTTAGTTCTCACCCTTTGTTCTATAATGTGTATATTAGCACTCTTTCCCAGGCTATTTTGAAAGCACTTTATGGAATAATCTAAATCATCCTTATGAACTATCTCGCTCCATACTTCACTTGAGTTAGGTAGTTCACCCTGAGAATATCCAAGAATAGTTAGAAACTTTTCATCAAAGTATATGTAATTACTTTCTATATCCCAATCCCAAAAACCCGCATTTGCTCCTTCTAAAACTAACTTTAGCTGCTTTTCGCTATCCTGTATTTTTTTATTGCTATATTCAATTCTTCTAATCATATTATTTATTTCTATTGATAGCTGAGTTAGCTCATCATTTCCTTTAACCCTAATCTTAGATATTTTATCATCGTTAAGTTCAATATTACTTACCTCTCTACTCATGTTTTCAATAGGTTTAATAATATGTACTCTTAAAAGAGTCAAACATATAATAAAAACTAGAATCACAAAAATTATAATTAATAAAATATAAAAATATAATGACTTTATTCCCTCATTATAAAATGCTCTATTTTCATGTATCTTTATTGCAAATATAGGATTATTATTAGCTTCTCTTATTATAAAGTATCCAGTTATATTATTCTTGTCATTAATCTCTATTAAAGTATCATCTTGCTCTAATATTCTTACTCTTGAATCATTGCCTATAAATACACCATGATGGTCACTACTACTTCTTGTTTCTTCTATAGATAAATTTGCATCAATTATATGCTCTCCCTTGTCTATGAAGCTGTCTCCTATGTATCTTCCAATAATTAAAGTGCCTCCTATAGGAGCTTCATACTTTGAGTCAGTTATAGGTCTAAAGGATATAATCATAGGTTGTCCATTTGCAGAAATGATTCCTGAGCTCACACTATGCACATTTACATGTTGGCCTAATTCCCTACTATTTTTATTAATAAAATCTATTACCTCTCTTGGAGGTTCTATATCCTTTCTCTGTTTTGGATCGTAGGCCTTTATATATTTTAATTTATCAGATGTATCTAAAATAGCAAACATATGAATTCTTGAATTTTCTAATGAACTATAATTAAAGTTACTTGTTATATATTTTTCAGATAAGTTTTTTGTAAACTCTAATGTATCATCCCATGCAGCATATTCTGCAGATATAACATTTAAGTTATTTTTGCTATCACTAAGTAGATACTGTACACGTTTTATATCTTGTAAAATAGCCTGTTTTTCTTGGTGTTTTATATTACCTAAAATATAATAGTAAGATGCCGCACAACCTCCGGATATCAATAACACCAAAAGTATCAGTAAAATTACACGTACTTTATTATTAATTTTCAATACAGACACTCCACCTTCTATAATTAAAGTTGCCACTATTGATTATATTCAATATTATATATTAATTTACAACTTTATGAAACCTACTGCATAAAATTATAAACTTCAATTTACTCACAAGTTGTTTTATGAAAAGACACAAAAGAGCCTTATCTTAATTCTATAAGATAAGACTCTTTTGCTTATTTCATTTCTTTTATAATTGCCTCAGTAAATTCTGATGTCCCTGCATTTCCTCCAAGGTCTGGAGTTACATGCCTACCGTCTCTTACAACTTTCTCAATAGCTTTTTCTATTTTCGCCGCTGCATCAAATTCTCCTATATGCTTAAGCATCATTATACCTGATAAAACTGCTGCTATTGGGTTGGATTTGTTCATTCCTGCAATATCTGGAGCAGAACCGTGTGCCGGTTCAAACACTGCACCATTTTCTCCTATATTTGCTCCTGGAACCATTCCTAATCCCCCAACAAGCCCTGCCGCCATATCAGAAAGTATATCACCATATAGATTAGGCATTACAAGTACATCATATTTTTCCGGATCTAAAACAAGCTTCATACTCATTGCATCTACAATAACATCTTCAAATTCTATATCACTGTATTCCTTAGCTATGTTTCTTGCACACTTTAGAAAAAGACCATCGGACAACTTCATTATATTAGCTTTATGAACAGCTGAAACCTTTTTTCTATTGTTCTTTCTAGCATATTCAAATGCCGCTCTTACTATTCTGTCACTTGCTTTTTTAGAAATAATTTTTATACTTTCCGCTATTTCATCACTTACCATATGCTCTATCCCTGCATATAAATCCTCTGTATTTTCTCTAAAAATAACTAAATCTACATTTTCATATCTTGATTTTATTCCAGCATAAGTCTTTATAGGTCTTATATTGGAATAAAGATTTAATGTTTGTCTTAATGTAACATTTACGCTTTTAAAACCTTTTCCAACAGGAGTAGTTACCGGACCTTTTAGTGCCACTTTATTTCTTTTTATACTTTCTAAAACATATTCAGGAAGAGGTGTTCCAAACTCTTCTATAACTTCTTCTCCAGCCTTTACCACATCCCACTCTATATTTGCTCCAGAAGCATCAATAATTTTTCTTGCCGCTTCTATTACCTCTGGACCTATTCCATCTCCTGGTATAAGTGTAACTTTATAATCCATAAAATCGCCTCCAAAAATTTACTGACCAATCTTAACTAGGTTAAGCAATCCGCCTGCTTTTATCATTTTCTTTTGTCTATCTGTAATATTTAACAACATTCTATACTCTTCACACTTACTCTTATTCTTAACAACAATTATTCCTTTATCTACTTGCTCAACTGCATTTTCAATCAAAATTTCATCCATATCCTTTATCTTATTGTAGTCACCCTCATTCTCAAATACAAGAGGCATAATACCGTTATTTATAAGGTTAGCCATGTGTATTCTAGCAAAAGACTTAGCAAGTACAGCTTTTATTCCAAGATATAATGGTGCTAAAGCCGCGTGCTCTCTACTTGATCCCTGCCCATAGTTATCTCCACCAACTATAAAACCACCACCATATTGTTTAGCTTTACTTGGAAAGTCTTTATCACATGGTGTTAAACAATACTCTGAAAGATAAGGAACATTTGATCTATAAGGTAAAAGCTTAGCATTTGAAGGCATAATATGATCTGTAGTTATATTATCTCCAACCTTAGTTAATACCTTTCCTTCTACTATACTTTCCAATGCTTTTGCCTTAGGGAATGGTTTTATATTAGGTCCTCTAACTACTTCTACGTCTTCACCTTCTACTGCCGGAGGAACTATTAAATTATCATTTATAATGAATTCCTTTGGCATCTCTATATCAAAAGCTTCTCCCAGTTTTCTTGGATCTGCTATATAACCTTTTAACGCAGAAACAGCTGCAATTTCAGGACTAACTAGATAAACATTAGCAGATGTTGTACCAGATCTTCCCTCAAAGTTTCTATTAGAAGTTCTAAGAGATACCCCATTTGTAGCAGGTGATTGTCCCATGCCTATACAGAAGCCACAAGCTGACTCTAAAATTCTTGCTCCTGCATCAATCATTGTAGCCAAAGCCCCATTTTTAGCAAGCATATTTAAAACTTGCTTTGATCCTGGTGCAATAACTAATGATACCCTTTCATTGACAGTCTTTCCTTCTAATATTTTAGCTACCCTCATCATATCTGCATAGGATGAATTTGTACAACTTCCTATACATACCTGATCTACTTTTATATCTTTCAATGAAGCAGCCGATACAACATTATCAGGACTATGAGGACATGCTACTAGCGGCTCTAATTCTGATAAATCTATTGTTACTTCTTCATCATATACAGCATCTTCATCAGCCTTTAATTCTATGAAATCTTTCTCTCTGCCCTGCGCTTTTAAAAACTCATATGTTACATCATCACTTGGAAATAATGATGTTGTTGCTCCAAGCTCAGCACCCATATTGGTTATAGTAGCTCTTTGTGGTACAGATAGAGTTTTAATTCCATCCCCACAGTATTCGAATACTTTTCCTACTCCACCTTTAACAGTAAGCCTTCTTAAAAGCTCTAATATAATATCCTTAGCAGATACCCAATCTCTTAACTTTCCTATTAGGTTTACTTTAACCACTTTAGGCATACTAATGTAATATTCTCCGCCGCCCATAGCAACAGCAACATCAAGCCCGCCTGCTCCCATAGCAAGCATTCCTATTCCACCACCTGTAGGTGTGTGACTATCTGAACCTAAAAGAGTATCTCCCGGAACACCAAATCTCTCTAAATTTACTTGATGGCATATTCCATTACCAGGCTTCGAAAAATATATTCCGTGTTTTTTAGCTACGCTTTGAATATATAAGTGGTCATCTGCATTTTCTGGACCTGATTGAAGTACATTATGATCAATATAAGCAACTGATCTTTTTGTTTTCACCTTGTCTATCCCCAACGCCTCAAATTGTAGGTATGCCATTGTCCCAGTTGAATCTTGAGTTAAGGTTTGATCTATTTGTATGGCAATTTCTTTACCAGCAACCATTTCACCTTTTAGTAGGTGATTTTTAATTATTTTTTGAGCAACATTTAATCCCATTACTACTCCTCCATCCAAAGTTTGTTACTACATCTTCAATTTTTATATCCTGAATTGCAGTTACTACATATAAGTTAACTGACCGCCTAGTAACCCTATAGTATTAGCTTGCTCTATTCTTTTCATTTATTTCAGGCATTATCCTATCCACCAATAATTCTAATTCATTGTTACCAATAATAGTTGTTCTACCCTCTGCATATTGCTCATCTACCCATTCCTTCATCTCAGCTACTCTTGGATCTTTTTTATTAATCTTATCTCCATCTTTTAATCTATAATAAGTATTAATCCAAGCAGCAATTCCCGCAAGTCCTGAATATTGGTTAACTGCGACTACTACTGGTCTTCCAAGTATCTTATCTGTATCAAATATATTATATATTTCTTCATCTTTGAGTATTCCATCTGCATGTATACCAGCTCTTGTTACATTAAACTGACTTCCTACAAAAGGAGTTCTTGGTGGTATATCATATTTCATTTCCTTAGCAAAATACTCTGCTAATTCTGTTATAACATTAAGCTTCATGTTTCCGGTTGTACCTTTTAACTGTGCGTATTCAAATATCATAGATTCTAGCGGACAATTTCCTGTTCTTTCTCCTATTCCTAAAAGTGATGTATTTATTGAGGAGGCGCCATAAAGCCATGCTGTAGTTGAATTACTTACTACTGCATAAAAATCGTTATGACCATGCCATTCTATACACTCTGAAGGAACACCACAGTTTGTTCTAAGTCCATGAATAAGTCCTTGTACACTTCTTGGAAGTGCTGTACCACCGTATGGAACACCAAGTCCTAAAGTATCACAAACCCTTACTTTTATAGGAACATTCGCTTCTTTTGAAAGTTCCATAAGTCTATTTACAAAAGGCACTACAAATCCATAAAAATCAGCCCTAGTTATATCTTCTAAATGACATCTTGGACGTATACCACTTTTTAATGCTTCTTCAACGATAGACAAATACATATCCATAGCTTTTTGTCTTGATACATTTAGCTTTTTAAATATATGATAATCTGAGCAAGACATAAGCATACCAGTTTCTTTTATCCCCATCTCTTTTACTAACTTAAAATCTTCCTTATTAGCTCTTATCCATGATGTTACTTCTGGAAATTTATATCCTCTTTCCATACAAACTTGTGCCGCTCTTCTATCTTTTTCTGTATATAAGAAAAACTCAGTTTGTTTAATTATTCCTGAATTATTATCTAATTCATGAAGATAATCAAATATTCTTATAATCTGTTCAGCAGCATAAGGCGGCATGGATTGTTGTCCATCTCTAAAGGTAGTGTCTGTGATCCATATATTTTCAGGTAAATCCATAGGAACCTGTATTTGATTGAAAGCCACCTTAGGAACATCAGAATAAGGGAATATATCTTTATAAAGATTTGGAACATCTACATCCTGTAAATAATGCTCATATGAAGATTTTTTTATAATACTCATGTTTATCCTCCTTAACCTCAAACATATTGGACTAATATTTAAAAATCCTATTTTGAATGATATCCATTCAAAAATTGCATTAATGCTATCTGTGAATATTTTTATTTCTGTTAGTAATTATTCTGTTTATTTGTATATTTATTAATTTTATCTAGTAACTTCAATATATATTAGCATATTTATGCCTATATTGTAACATTTCCATTTTATATTGGCAAATAAAAATTTTTATATTATTGTAATTTTAGTTCGTCATTTTTTCACATTTAGCTTTTTTACTTAAAAATAGGACCTTTTTGCTTTGAAATTGGCACCATGTATTGTTATTGACTTATTTTCATATATCATTACTATTAAACTCTTCCTACAATATACTTCAAAAACCTTTATCTTTTTTTAATTTTTTATCAATACTATTAAAAATAAGTTCTAAAAATCAAAAAATCTTCAATCGTAAAAAGCTATAAATTGTAATATTTTTTTTATTTAAGCTTAAACTAAAACATATATTTATCATTTATTTATCATTTATTTAATATATGGAGATGAAATTTATGTTTGAAAATATAAAAGAAGGTCTAGTCTATAAGAATCTTTTCAATGGGGAATGGATTAAATCTAGAAGTGAATCAATCATAGATGTGCACTCTCCAGTTAACGGCGATGTTATTGGAAAAGTGCAGGCTATGACAAAAGATGAAATTGATAAAACCATAGAAAACTCTAAAAGAGCACAAAAAGACTGGTCAGAAAAACCTATAAACGAAAGAGCTGCTGTATTGCATGAATGCGCAAACCTTTTAGAGGAAAACATATCTGTATTATCAGATTTTCTTCAGAAAGAGATTGCAAAAAATAAAAGTTCTGCAATATCTGAAGTGAAAAGAACTGCAAGCTTTATAAGATTTACTGCAGACGAGGCAAAACACATGGAAGGTGAAACTATAACAGGAGATAATTTTCCTGGATTTAAAAAGAATAAAGTATCCTTTGTTCATAGGATTCCTTTGGGTACAGTATTGGCTATTTCTCCATTTAACTACCCGATAAATCTTTCTGTATCAAAAATTGCCCCTGCCTTAGCAGCAGGAAACAGTGTAATACTGAAACCTCCCAGCCAGGGTTCTATAAGTGCTTTGTACGTTGCTGAAATATTTAATAAAGCTGGAATACCAAAAGGTGTACTAAACACAGTAACAGGTAAGGGCTCTGAAATAGGAGACTATATCGTTACTCATCCTGGAATTGACTTTATAAATTTTACAGGGAGCACAGAGGTAGGTAAGCATATAGCAGTAATTGCAGGTATGGTACCTATGCTTATGGAACTTGGTGGGAAAGATGCTGCTATTGTGCTTGAGGATTCAGACTTAAGAGATGCGGCAAAGGATATAGTTGCAGGTGCTTATATATATTCTGGTCAAAGATGCACAGCAATTAAGCGGGTTCTTGCTATAAATAATATCTCTGATAAACTTGCAGAACTTATGCTAGAGGAAATAAAAAAACTTAAAGTTGGAATGCCAGAAGATGACTGCGAAGTAACCCCTCTTATTAATAGTTCTTCTGCAGATTTTGTTCAGGAATTAATAGATGATGCCTTGAGAAAAGGCGCAAAATTACTTACCGGTAATAAACGAGAAAAAAACTTAATGTATCCTACTCTACTTGACAATGTTACTACAGATATGCGCATTGCTTGGGAAGAACCTTTTGGTCCAGTTTTGCCGATACTACGAGTACAAAGCGTTGACGAGGCCATAGAAATTGCTAATAAATCTCAGTATGGTCTACAATCTTCTGTCTTTACTAAAAACATAGATTATGCTTTTCACGTTTCAAGTAAGTTAGAAGTCGGTACTGTCCAAATTAATGATAAGACTGAGAGAGGGCCTGATCACTTTCCATTCTTAGGTGTTAAAGCTTCTGGTATGGGTACTCAAGGAATAAGATATAGTATTGAATCCATGACTAGAAAAAAAGTTATTGTACTTAACATCCATGAATTTTCCTAATAAACTCTGGTGAAATTTTTGAGTTTAAATCATCTACTAATTTAAGTAGATGATTTAATATTATTTACAATAATTTTTCTTACATCTTCAGCAAGACTATTTTGCTGTTCTTTTGACAGTTCTTTTGGATATATAGGTTTTTCTATAGTAATTCTAACTTTTCTTTCACTCTTACCATATTCACTATTTCTTTCTAGTAACTTATAGCTTCCATCAATAGTAACCGGTACCACAGGAACCCCTGCCTTTAAAGCTAGTTTCATGCTTCCCTTTTTAAATTCACCTACTGTTAGTCCCTTACTTCTAGTGCCCTCTGGAAAGATAACCATACTATGTCCTTTTTTAAGTATTTCTACTCCTTCATTCATGGACTTCATAGATTCCCGTATATTGTTTCTATCTATGAATATACAGTTTATCTGTTTCATCCAGTAACTAAAAGTTTTAAATTTAAGAAGTTCCTTTTTAGCAATAAAACCTACTGGTCTGTCAAGTATATTTAAAAAAATCGGTATATCAAAATTTCCTTGATGATTTGATACATAAAGACATGTTTCTTCAGTAATATTTTCTTTTCCTACTACTTCAACATTAGCATGTACTTTATTTAGTACATGATTGCTCCACTCTTCAACAGTTTTATTTATATATTGCTGAACATCTTCCTCAGTACCATGCTTTTTTAACTTTTCTAACTTAAACTTTTGTAATAGGGTCTTGCCCATGTAAATTGAAAAATCTAAATAAAATAAAAATGTTTCCATGAATAAAATTTCTCTCCTTCAGTTAAAATCTTTCCACATCTATATAATGTTATATTATAGCACATTGTTCTCATGATAGCTAATTACTCAATAGGCAAGCTTATAATCAAGACTTTCTCTTTACTTATTCATATAAAATGTTAAACTTATGTTTGTACTACAAATTTATGAAAGGAGATGTATTAGTTTGAAGCGTTTTAAATCCCATTTAAAAACCATAACTGCGCTTTTATTATCAGTATTTATATTCGCTGCATGTAGTAATTCTAATCCAACTGGGGGTACTTCAAATGCAGATACTAAAAATTCTATAAAAATAAGTTACATAGATGTTGGACAAGGAGATAGTGCTTTAATACAAGTTAATGGTAAGAACTTGCTTATTGATGCTGGAACAAACGAAAGCACTAATAAGTTGATCTCTTACCTAGATAAGCAAAACATAAAGAAGCTCGACTATGTAGTTGCTACTCATCCTCACGAAGATCATATAGGGGGAATGGATACTGTAATAAAAAAATATGATATTGGAGAATTTTATGCTCCAAAAAAGCTAGCAAATACTAAAACCTTCGAAAGTATGATGAATGCACTAAAATCTAAAAACTTAAAGATAAATGTTGCTAAGGCTGGAGTTAACTTAGATTTAGGCAAAAATGTAAAATGCGAAATGATTGCTCCTAATGCTGATAACTACGAGGATGTTAACAATTACTCAGCTGTCATCAAAATAACCTATGGTAATTCAAAATTTCTATTTACAGGAGATGCTGAAAAGCTAAGTGAAAAAGAAATATTGAACAAGAACTATGATATATCCGCTGATGTCCTTAAGGTAGGCCATCACGGAAGTTCCTCATCCTCATCAAAACCATTTTTAGATAAGGTTACACCTAAAATAGCTATAATAAGCTGTGGTAAAAATAATGACTATGGACATCCTCATCGTGAAACAATGAATGAGCTAACCAAAAGAAAAATTCAAGTATATAGAACGGATGTAGATGGAACTATTGTACTAAGAAGTGATGGAAATAAAATAATAAAACAATAAAAAATGAAAGGAAAGTCAACTGTGACTTTCCTTTTATTTTAATTATTTTAATTTTATCTTATAATATTATTTCTAATTATAAAAGACTGTCTATAAAAACAGTCTTATCGCTTTAGATTTACAAAATTTCAAAAAATAAAAATGGCTCCGTGGAGAGGATTCGAACCTCCAACCCTTCGGTTAACAGCCGAATGCTCCACCATTGAGCTACCACGGAACGCTTTACCTGGCGACGACCTACTCTTCCACAGGGTCTCCCCTGCAGTACCATTGGCACTGTGAAGCTTAACCTTCGTGTTCGGAATGGGAACGGGTGTTACCTTCACGTCATTACCACCAGATCTACAAAAATTGCTATAAGCTTCGCATTACTTCGTCAGCTCCCTCCCTGTGGTACTCATTTACAGATCAGTAAACTCTGTTCCTCGCTCAGTCGCTTCCTTGTACTACTCGCTTCTATCAATTTTTAGTTGTTACTTTTTGTGTTCAGAAACTATTGTTCTCTGAAAATTGCACAGTGAATTGTATTTGGTCAAGCCCTCGACCTATTAGTATCAGTCAGCTGAACATGTTACCATGCTTACACCTCTGACCTATCAACCTTGTGTTCTTCAAGGGGTCTTACTAGCTTACGCTATGGGAAATCTAATCTTGAGGTGGGCTTCACGCTTAGATGCTTTCAGCGTTTATCCCGTCCCGACATAGCTACCCAGCTGTGCTCCTGGCGGAACAACTGGTGCACCAGAGGTCAGTCCATCCCGGTCCTCTCGTACTAAGGACAGCTCCTCTCAAATTTCCTACGCCCGCGACGGATAGGGACCGAACTGTCTCACGACGTTCTGAACCCAGCTCGCGTGCCGCTTTAATGGGCGAACAGCCCAACCCTTGGGACCTACTTCAGCCCCAGGATGCGACGAGCCGACATCGAGGTGCCAAACCTCCCCGTCGATGTGGACTCTTGGGGGAGATCAGCCTGTTATCCCCGAGGTAGCTTTTATCCGTTGAGCGATGGCCCTCCCACGAGGAACCACCGGATCACTAAGCCCGACTTTCGTCCCTGCTCCACTTGTATGTGTCGCAGTCAGGCTCCCTTCTGCCTTTGCACTCTACGAACGATTTCCAACCGTTCTGAGGGAACCTTTGGGCGCCTCCGTTACTTTTTAGGAGGCGACCGCCCCAGTCAAACTGCCCACCTAACAATGTCCCGTGACCAGATTCATGGCCACCGGTTAGAATCCCAGTACTGTCAGGGTGGTATCCCAAGGATGACTCCACAAAGGCTGACGCCCTTGTTTCTCAGTCTCCCACCTATCCTGTACAGACAATACCGAAACTCAATGCTAAGCTACAGTAAAGCTCTACGGGGTCTTTCCGTCCAATCGCGGGTAGCAAGCATCTTCACTTGCACTACAATTTCGCCGGATTTGTTGTCGAGACAGTGCCCAAGTCATTACGCCATTCGTGCGGGTCGGAACTTACCCGACAAGGAATTTCGCTACCTTAGGACCGTTATAGTTACGGCCGCCGTTTACTGGGGCTTAAGTTCACACCTTCGCTTGCGCTAAGTGTTCCCCTTAACCTTCCAGCACCGGGCAGGCGTCAGCCCCTATACATCAGCTTTCGCTTTAGCAGAGACCTGTGTTTTTGCTAAACAGTTGCTTGGGCCTATTCTCTGCGACCTACTTGCGTAGGCACCCCTTATCGCTAACTTACGGGGTCAATTTGCCGAGTTCCTTGACAACAATTCTTCCGCTGGTCTTAGGATTCTCTCCTCACCTACCTGTGTCGGTTTGCGGTACGGGCACCAACTTCCTCCATAGAGACTTTTCTTGGCAGCGTGGAATCAGATACTTCGCCCATAAGGGCTCCCCATCACGTCTCAGCTAATACAGGCGGATTTGCCTATCCTGTATACCTAAACGCTTAGACGCACATCCAATAGTGCGCACATCTTATCCTCCTGCGTCATCCCATTTGTAATAACGTCAGTTGGCGGTATCGGAATATCAACCGATTGTCCATCACCTACGCCTTTCGGCCTCGGCTTAGGTCCCGACTAACCCTGAGCGGACGAGCCTTCCTCAGGAAACCTTAGGTTTTCGACCAATAAGATTCTCACTTATTTCTCGCTACTTATGCCAGCATACTCACTCCTGTACAGTCCACCGCTCCTTTCGGTACGACTTCAATCCATACAGGAAGCTCCTCTACCGCTCTTTCGAGCCCATAGCTTCGGTGGTAAGTTTTAGCCCCGGACATCTTCGGCGCAGGATCTCTCGACTAGTGAGCTATTACGCACTCTTTGAATGAGTGGCTGCTTCTAAGCCAACATCCTAGTTGTCTTAGAAATCCCACATCCTTTTCCACTTAACTTACACTTTGGGACCTTAGCTGATGATCTGGGCTGTTTCCCTTTTGACCACGGATCTTATCATTCGTAGTCTGACTGCTGAGATTCAAGTATATGGCATTCGGAGTTTGATAGGGTTCAGTAACTGTTGTCAGCCCCTAGCCCATTCAGTGCTCTACCTCCATTACTCATTCTCAACGCTAGCCCTAAAGCTATTTCGAGGAGAACCAGCTATCTCCGAGTTCGATTGGAATTTCTCCGCTATCCACAGCTCATCCCATGGTTTTTCAACACCAACGTGGTTCGGTCCTCCACGGAATTTTACTTCCGCTTCAACCTGTCCATGGATAGGTCACCCGGTTTCGGGTCTACGATATGCAACTTATTGCCCTATTCAGACTCGGTTTCCCTTCGGCTGCGCACCTTAAGTGCTTAACCTTGCTACATATCGTAACTCGCTGGCTCGTTCTACAAAAAGCACGTCATCGCACGTAAAAGTGCTTTGACCGGTTGTGGACACACGGTTTCAGGTTCTATTTCACTCCCCTCCCGGGGTTCTTTTCACCTTTCCCTCACGGTACTGCTTCACTATCGGTCACCAGTTAGTATTTAGCCTTGGGAGGTGGTCCTCCCTGCTTCCCACAAGGTTTCACGTGTCTCGTGGTACTCTGGAGCAGATCTCGTTGCTATTCTTTTCACTTACAGGGCTGTTACCTTCTACGGCGGAGCCTTCCAGCTCTCTTCAATTAAGAAATCACAACTTTTATGATCTGTCCTCAACCCCAGGAACAAGTTCCTGGTTTGGGCTCTTTCCCTTTCGCTCGCCGCTACTTAGGAAATCGATTTTTCTTTCTCTTCCTCCGGGTACTTAGATGTTTCAGTTCCCCGGGTATATCCCTATAAACCTATGAATTCAGTTTACAGTACACTACGTTAGTAGTGTGGGTTGCCCCATTCGGAAATCTTCGGATCACAGGCTATTTGCGCCTACCCGAAGCTTATCGCAGCTTATCACGTCCTTCTTCGACTACTGGTGCCAAGGCATTCACCATGCGCCCTTTGTAGCTTGACCATCTAAATTAATATTACCTTCGCATTACTGCGTCAGCTTCCTTCATTGCGGTGCTCATTTACCTTAAGTAAACTCTGCTCCTCATTCAATTGCTTCCTTGTACTGCTCGCTACTATTAATTTATATTAATTCTTAAATCTACAAAGGTTACTTACTTATATAATAAGTAGTTTTACCTTCAGCTTTACTTTTATTTAATATCACTGTGCAATTTTCAAAGAACAATTGGAGATTTATTTTATCATGTTGATTATTCAAAATCAACTAGTAAATAATCCCTCAAGATTAAACAGAGTGTAAACAAACCTTCAAGATAGAATTACCTATCTTGTCGACTCCTTAGAAAGGAGGTGATCCAGCCGCAGGTTCTCCTACGGCTACCTTGTTACGACTTCACCCCAATCACTAACCCCACCTTCGGCCGCGTCTTCCTTACGGTTAGACTACGGACTTCGGGTGTTGCCAGCTCTCATGGTGTGACGGGCGGTGTGTACAAGGCCCGGGAACGTATTCACCGCGACATGCTGATTCGCGATTACTAGCAACTCCAGCTTCATGTAGGCGAGTTTCAGCCTACAATCCGAACTGAGGGTAATTTTATAGTTTTGCTCCACATCACTGTATTGCTTCTCTTTGTATTACCCATTGTAGCACGTGTGTAGCCCTAGACATAAGGGGCATGATGATTTGACGTCATCCCCACCTTCCTCCCGGTTAACCCGGGCAGTCTCACTAGAGTGCTCAACTTAATGGTAGCAACTAATGATAAGGGTTGCGCTCGTTGCAGGACTTAACCTAACATCTCACGACACGAGCTGACGACAACCATGCACCACCTGTCTTCCTGCCCCGAAGGGCTTCCTCCATTACGAGTAATTCAGGAGATGTCAAGTCTAGGTAAGGTTCTTCGCGTTGCTTCGAATTAAACCACATGCTCCGCTGCTTGTGCGGGCCCCCGTCAATTCCTTTGAGTTTTAATCTTGCGATCGTACTTCCCAGGCGGAGTACTTATTGTGTTAACTGCGGCACAGAAGGGGTCGATACCTCCTACACCTAGTACTCATCGTTTACGGCGTGGACTACCAGGGTATCTAATCCTGTTTGCTACCCACGCTTTCATGCCTCAGCGTCAGTTACGGTCCAGAGAGTCGCCTTCGCCACTGGTGTTCTTCCTAATCTCTACGCATTTCACCGCTACACTAGGAATTCCACTCTCCTCTCCCGCACTCTAGACTTCCAGTTTGAAATGCAGCACCCAAGTTAAGCCCGGGTATTTCACATCTCACTTAAAAATCCGCCTACGCATCCTTTACGCCCAGTAAATCCGGACAACGCTCGCCACCTACGTATTACCGCGGCTGCTGGCACGTAGTTAGCCGTGGCTTCCTCCTTTGGTACCGTCATTATCGTCCCAAAAGACAGAGCTTTACAACCCGAAGGCCTTCATCACTCACGCGGCGTTGCTGCATCAGGCTTTCGCCCATTGTGCAATATTCCCCACTGCTGCCTCCCGTAGGAGTCTGGACCGTGTCTCAGTTCCAATGTGGCCGATCACCCTCTCAGGTCGGCTACGCATCGTCGCCTTGGTGAGCCTTTACCTCACCAACTAGCTAATGCGCCGCGGGTCCATCTCAAAGCGGATTACTCCTTTAATTAGTTCTCCATGCGAAAAACTAATGTTATGCGGTATTAATCTCCCTTTCGGGAGGCTATCCCCCTCTTTGAGGCAGGTTACCCACGTGTTACTCACCCGTCCGCCGCTAATCCATCCCGAAGGATTTCATCGCTCGACTTGCATGTGTTAGGCACGCCGCCAGCGTTCGTCCTGAGCCAGGATCAAACTCTCAATTTAAAAGTTTGAATGCTCATTACTGTTGTTTTTGACTACTAACAAGTAGTTCAAAAGAATTGCTGGTTTAGTTTACTTAATAAAAGTTTAAATAACTTTTAACCTCTGTTTAATTTTCAAGGATCATGTCGCTCTCTCGCAGCGACTATTGTAGTTTATCACAGCTGCTTAACCTTGTCAATAACTTTTTTCAAGTTATTTTTGTTAAGCTTTGTCGTTTCTTCAAGCGACATGTATTATCATATCACTTAATAAAACTTAGTGTCTATAACAAAATGCCTTAATTTAAGTTTATCTTTACTTTACTTATTTATTGTTCGTTATTTCTCACTTTTTTTGTTATAGACACTCTAGGATAAGTTTACTTAACTTTGCTATATCACAATACTATAATTCCTGTTCTTTAGAAATTTTATTCATTAAATCAATAATTCTTTCATTCAACACAGGATGTATGATATATGGCACTATATCAGATAAAGGTTTTAAGACAAATAACCTTTCATGCATTCTTGGATGTGGGACAATAATATTTTCATCTGATGTTATCAAGTTATCATAGAGTAATACATCTAAGTCTATAGTTCTTGGTCCCCACTTTATTATTCTTTCGCGTTTTAAATCTTTTTCTTTATCTAATAAAAAGTTTATCAACCTTTTAGGCGTTAAAAGCGTTTTTACTTCTAATGCACCATTTAGAAAAGTATCTTGCTCTAAATATCCTACTGGCTTTGTTTCATAAAATTTAGAGGTCTTTGTTACCATTGCTACCTCTGAACTATTTATAAGCTCTATAGCAGAGTTTAAGTTATCCTCTTTATTTCCCATATTAGATCCCATAGCAATATATGCTGTATGCCACTGTCTATCAACCTCCACTGCCGCATAGTCCAAAGGCTTTCCTATAGGAGCCCATGGCTTTTTTATCTTAACCTTTACTCTACTAACCATTTGATAATTTACTAATATAAATTTTGCTAATTCTTCCGCAGCTTTCTCAATTAAATCAAACTTTTCTTGTTTGAATTTTTCCTCAACACTAAGACAGAGTTGTGCATAATTGACAGTTTTGGTTAAGTCATCACTTTCTCCAGCTTCACTTAAATCTGTAAAAAGCTCAAGTGATATCAGGAACCTTTGCCCCATATCCTTTTCTTGTTGATTAACACCATGAAAAGCATAAACCTCTAAATCTTTTACATAAATTTTATCCATATTTTTGTTCTCCCTCAATTAATATTTTTATCTTAGAAAAAAAGGTTAAATATATAGTAACCTTATAATCTAATAATAATAAAAAGACTCCCACTTATACAAGCAGGAGTCTATAATTGTACTCTAAGTAATTTAATCTAAAGCGTTCTAATAAAGTATTTTAAGATTTTTCTTTTCTTTTGGCCATTTACATTCATCTAGAGCTGTGCAACTAAAACACCTTCTAGATAGCTTATCACTTAGATAGAAAATATAATTAAAAGTACTTTTTTCACTTTTTTCATTTCTATGATTTAAAATAGCATTTAAAATTATTGTTTTTTCCTCTTGCTTATAATTACACTCATTTAATATATCATCTGCTAGTTTGTAACTGGCAATTTCATGGGGTGTCCCATCTTGGTACTGCATCCATCTACCTATATCATGAAGTAATGCTGCACCATATACTGTTTCCTTATCTATGTTAATTTTGTTTTCTAATACCATTATATATGCTATTCTAGCAACATCCATGAAATGCTGTAAGTCGTGACAACAGAACCTTCTTCCAATTTCCCATTCTTGATTCTTCATTAAATATTCGTTAAATCTATTATTATTTAATATAGAATTTACTTTATCCAAGA
This sequence comes from Clostridium nitrophenolicum, assembly GCF_055391695.1. Lineage (NCBI taxonomy): Bacteria > Bacillati > Bacillota > Clostridia > Eubacteriales > Clostridiaceae > Clostridium > Clostridium nitrophenolicum. Next base: position 338,623 of record NZ_AP042469.1, on the reverse strand, counting down.
AATTACATCCCCTTGTTAAATTTTAATCATTCTATATACTTCATCTCTAAGTTTTTGATCCTCAGCAAACTTCCCTCTTGTAATTGAAGTTACAGTTTTACTTCCTGGCTTTTTTACCCCCCTCATTGTCATACACATATGCTCAGCCTCTATTACAACCATAACACCTAAAGCGCCTAAATGTTCCATTATAGCTTCAGCAATCTGCAGATTCATTCTTTCTTGTAGTTGAGGTCTCTTAGCAAAAACTTCTACAGTTCTTGCCAATTTGCTTAATCCAGCAACTTTGCCATTAGGTATATACGCTATATGCGCTTTTCCGTAAAAAGGAACGAAATGATGTTCACACATAGAATAGAATTGTATATCCTTTTCTAAAATTATACCATCGCTTTCTACGGTAAAAGTTTTCTTTAAATGCTCAGATGGGTTTTCATTCATTCCAGAAAAGATTTCTTTGTACATTCTAGCAATTCTATCAGGAGTTTCTGCTAATCCCTCGCTTTTTGGATCTTCACCTATAGCTTCTATAATCATTTTAACGGCAGCTTTAATTTTATTTTCGTCTATCATAATTCTTTATTGAACTTATTCTATAATAAATGTTCAATAATCCTCCTCTCATATCGAAAGATTCTTTGCAGTACATTAATCAAAATTTTATCTTTTATGAATTAAATAAATATTTCACAATATTATCATAAATTATAACATTTTAATCACAAGTTTACAAGAAGCCCAGAATACAAAATATAACAATCTGGACACGATATTTTTAACCTTTTAAGAGATTCATTAAAATTCATAAAATTTGTAATTATTTCTAGATAATAATAAAAAAGCACTTCAAAATTATATTGAAGTGCTTAATTGGTGGCCAGACCAGGAATCGAACCAGGGACACGAGGATTTTCAGTCCTCTGCTCTACCGACTGAGCTATCTAGCCAAATTATTACCTGGCGACGACCTACTCTTCCACAGGGTCTCCCCTGCAGTACCATCGGCACTGTGAAGCTTAACCTTCGTGTTCGGAATGGGAACGGGTGTTACCTTCACGTCATAATCACCAGATTTGGGGAAAAATTGCTATAAGCTTCGTATCTCTTCGTCAAATCACTCGCTGCGGTGCTCATTTACGATTAGTAAACTCTGCTCCTCGCTCACGCTTTTCCTTGGTCTACTCGCTTCTATCAATTTTTAGTTGTTACTTTTTGTGTTCAGAAACTATTGTTCTCTGAAAATTGCACAGTGAATTGTGTTGGTCAAGCCCTCGACCTATTAGTATCAGTCAGCTGAACATGTTACCATGCTTACACCTCTGACCTATCAACCTTGTGTTCTTCAAGGGGTCTTACTAGCTTACGCTATGGGAAATCTAATCTTGAGGTGGGCTTCACGCTTAGATGCTTTCAGCGTTTATCCCGTCCCGACATAGCTACCCAGCTGTGCTCCTGGCGGAACAACTGGTGCACCAGAGGTCAGTCCATCCCGGTCCTCTCGTACTAAGGACAGCTCCTCTCAAATTTCCTACGCCCGCGACGGATAGGGACCGAACTGTCTCACGACGTTCTGAACCCAGCTCGCGTGCCGCTTTAATGGGCGAACAGCCCAACCCTTGGGACCTACTTCAGCCCCAGGATGCGACGAGCCGACATCGAGGTGCCAAACCTCCCCGTCGATGTGGACTCTTGGGGGAGATCAGCCTGTTATCCCCGAGGTAGCTTTTATCCGTTGAGCGATGGCCCTCCCACGAGGAACCACCGGATCACTAAGCCCGACTTTCGTCCCTGCTCCACTTGTATGTGTCGCAGTCAGGCTCCCTTCTGCCTTTGCACTCTACGAACGATTTCCAACCGTTCTGAGGGAACCTTTGGGCGCCTCCGTTACTTTTTAGGAGGCGACCGCCCCAGTCAAACTGCCCACCTAACAATGTCCCGTGACCAGATTCATGGCCGCCGGTTAGAATCCCAGTACTGTCAGGGTGGTATCCCAAGGATGACTCCACAAAGGCTGACGCCCTTGTTTCTCAGTCTCCCACCTATCCTGTACAGACAATACCGAAACTCAATGCTAAGCTACAGTAAAGCTCTACGGGGTCTTTCCGTCCAATCGCGGGTAGCAAGCATCTTCACTTGCACTACAATTTCGCCGGATTTGTTGTCGAGACAGTGCCCAAGTCATTACGCCATTCGTGCGGGTCGGAACTTACCCGACAAGGAATTTCGCTACCTTAGGACCGTTATAGTTACGGCCGCCGTTTACTGGGGCTTAAGTTCACACCTTCGCTTGCGCTAAGTGTTCCCCTTAACCTTCCAGCACCGGGCAGGCGTCAGCCCCTATACATCAGCTTTCGCTTTAGCAGAGACCTGTGTTTTTGCTAAACAGTTGCTTGGGCCTATTCTCTGCGACCTACTTGCGTAGGCACCCCTTATCGCTAACTTACGGGGTCAATTTGCCGAGTTCCTTGACAACAATTCTTCCGCTGGTCTTAGGATTCTCTCCTCACCTACCTGTGTCGGTTTGCGGTACGGGCACCAACTTCCTCCATAGAGACTTTTCTTGGCAGCGTGGAATCAGATACTTCGCCCATAAGGGCTCCCCATCACACCTCAACTAAGTTTAACGGATTTGCCTGTTAAACATGTCTAAGTGCTTAGACGCACATCCAATAGTGCGCACATCTTATCCTCCTGCGTCATCCCATTTGTAATAACGTCAGTTGGCGGTATCGGAATATCAACCGATTGTCCATCACCTACGCCTTTCGGCCTCGGCTTAGGTCCCGACTAACCCTGAGCGGACGAGCCTTCCTCAGGAAACCTTAGGTTTTCGACCAATAAGATTCTCACTTATTTCTCGCTACTTATGCCAGCATACTCACTCCTGTACAGTCCACCGCTCCTTTCGGTACGACTTCAATCCATACAGGAAGCTCCTCTACCGCTCTTTCGAGCCCATAGCTTCGGTGGTAAGTTTTAGCCCCGGACATCTTCGGCGCAGGATCTCTCGACTAGTGAGCTATTACGCACTCTTTGAATGAGTGGCTGCTTCTAAGCCAACATCCTAGTTGTCTTAGAAATCCCACATCCTTTTCCACTTAACTTACACTTTGGGACCTTAGCTGATGATCTGGGCTGTTTCCCTTTTGACCACGGATCTTATCATTCGTAGTCTGACTGCTGAGATTCAAGTATATGGCATTCGGAGTTTGATAGGGTTCAGTAACTGTTGTCAGCCCCTAGCCCATTCAGTGCTCTACCTCCATTACTCATTCTCAACGCTAGCCCTAAAGCTATTTCGAGGAGAACCAGCTATCTCCGAGTTCGATTGGAATTTCTCCGCTATCCACAGCTCATCCCATGGTTTTTCAACACCAACGTGGTTCGGTCCTCCACGGAATTTTACTTCCGCTTCAACCTGTCCATGGATAGGTCACCCGGTTTCGGGTCTACGACATGCAACTTATTGCCCTATTCAGACTCGGTTTCCCTTCGGCTGCGCACCTTAAGTGCTTAACCTTGCTACATATCGTAACTCGCTGGCTCGTTCTACAAAAAGCACGTCATCGCACGTAAAAGTGCTTTGACCGGTTGTGGACACACGGTTTCAGGTTCTATTTCACTCCCCTCCCGGGGTTCTTTTCACCTTTCCCTCACGGTACTGCTTCACTATCGGTCACCAGTTAGTATTTAGCCTTGGGAGGTGGTCCTCCCTGCTTCCCACAAGGTTTCACGTGTCTCGTGGTACTCTGGAGCAGATCTAGAGTCTTCTCTTTTCACTTACAGGGCTGTTACCTTCTACGGCGGAGCCTTCCAGCTCTCTTCAATTAAGATACCTCTCCGTTTATGATCTGTCCTCAACCCCAGGAACAAGTTCCTGGTTTGGGCTCTTTCCCTTTCGCTCGCCGCTACTTAGGAAATCGATTTTTCTTTCTCTTCCTCCGGGTACTTAGATGTTTCAGTTCCCCGGGTATATCCCTATAAACCTATGAATTCAGTTTACAGTACACTACGTTAGTAGTGTGGGTTGCCCCATTCGGAAATCTTCGGATCACAGGCTATTTGCGCCTACCCGAAGCTTATCGCAGCTTATCACGTCCTTCTTCGACTACTGGTGCCAAGGCATTCACCATGCGCCCTTTGTAGCTTGACCATCTAAATTAATATTACCTTCGCATTACTGCGTCAGCTTCCTTCATTGCGGTGCTCATTTACCTTAAAGTAAACTCTGCTCCTCATTCAGTCGCTTCCTTGTTCTGCTCGCTACTATTAATTTATATTAATTCTTAAATCTACAAAGGTTACTTACTTATATAATAAGTAGTTTTACCTTCAGCTTTACTTTTATTTAATATCACTGTGCAATTTTCAAAGAACAATTGGTGGGCTTAAATGGACTCGAACCATCGACCTCACGCTTATCAGGCGTGCGCTCTAACCAGCTGAGCTATAAGCCCGTATGGTGGAGATAAAGGGATTCGAACCCTTGACCCCCTGCGTGCAAGGCAGGTGCTCTCCCAGCTGAGCTATACCCCCATATTTAAGAAACATTTAGTCTCTCAAAATTAAACAGAGTGTAAACAAACCTTCAAGATAGAATTACCTATCTTGTCGACTCCTTAGAAAGGAGGTGATCCAGCCGCAGGTTCTCCTACGGCTACCTTGTTACGACTTCACCCCAATCACTAACCCCACCTTCGGCCGCGTCTTCCTTACGGTTAGACTACGGACTTCGGGTGTTGCCAGCTCTCATGGTGTGACGGGCGGTGTGTACAAGGCCCGGGAACGTATTCACCGCGACATGCTGATTCGCGATTACTAGCAACTCCAGCTTCATGTAGGCGAGTTTCAGCCTACAATCCGAACTGAGGGTAATTTTATAGTTTTGCTCCACATCACTGTATTGCTTCTCTTTGTATTACCCATTGTAGCACGTGTGTAGCCCTAGACATAAGGGGCATGATGATTTGACGTCATCCCCACCTTCCTCCCGGTTAACCCGGGCAGTCTCACTAGAGTGCTCAACTTAATGGTAGCAACTAATGATAAGGGTTGCGCTCGTTGCAGGACTTAACCTAACATCTCACGACACGAGCTGACGACAACCATGCACCACCTGTCTTCCTGCCCCGAAGGGCTTCCTCCATTACGAGTAATTCAGGAGATGTCAAGTCTAGGTAAGGTTCTTCGCGTTGCTTCGAATTAAACCACATGCTCCGCTGCTTGTGCGGGCCCCCGTCAATTCCTTTGAGTTTTAATCTTGCGATCGTACTTCCCAGGCGGAGTACTTATTGTGTTAACTGCGGCACAGAAGGGGTCGATACCTCCTACACCTAGTACTCATCGTTTACGGCGTGGACTACCAGGGTATCTAATCCTGTTTGCTACCCACGCTTTCATGCCTCAGCGTCAGTTACGGTCCAGAGAGTCGCCTTCGCCACTGGTGTTCTTCCTAATCTCTACGCATTTCACCGCTACACTAGGAATTCCACTCTCCTCTCCCGCACTCTAGACTTCCAGTTTGAAATGCAGCACCCAAGTTAAGCCCGGGTATTTCACATCTCACTTAAAAATCCGCCTACGCATCCTTTACGCCCAGTAAATCCGGACAACGCTCGCCACCTACGTATTACCGCGGCTGCTGGCACGTAGTTAGCCGTGGCTTCCTCCTTTGGTACCGTCATTATCGTCCCAAAAGACAGAGCTTTACAACCCGAAGGCCTTCATCACTCACGCGGCGTTGCTGCATCAGGCTTTCGCCCATTGTGCAATATTCCCCACTGCTGCCTCCCGTAGGAGTCTGGACCGTGTCTCAGTTCCAATGTGGCCGATCACCCTCTCAGGTCGGCTACGCATCGTCGCCTTGGTGAGCCTTTACCTCACCAACTAGCTAATGCGCCGCGGGTCCATCTCAAAGCGGATTGCTCCTTTAATTAGTTCTCCATGCGGAAAACTAATGTTATGCGGTATTAATCTCCCTTTCGGGAGGCTATCCCCCTCTTTGAGGCAGGTTACCCACGTGTTACTCACCCGTCCGCCGCTAATCCACCCCGAAGGGCTTCATCGCTCGACTTGCATGTGTTAGGCACGCCGCCAGCGTTCGTCCTGAGCCAGGATCAAACTCTCAATTTAAAAGTTTGAATGCTCATTACTGTTGTTTTTGACTACTAACAAGTAGTTCAAAAGAATTGCTGGTTTAGTTTACTTAATAAAAGTTTAAATAACTTTTAACCTCTGTTTAATTTTCAAAGACCAAATATTTTGGTTTTATTAGAATATCATACAACTTAATTCTTGTCAACATTTTTCTTTTGTTGATTTCATTAAGTTTTTATCATCTCTCGACGACATGTGTTATTCTATCACAAAACATTGCTTATGAATCTAATATACTCTTATTTATCCGACTTTATCTTTTTTATTCTAATCATATCTACTATTTTTTTGATTTTTCATATACTGATACACTAGGATAAGTTTGCTCTTAAATCTTGTAAAGCCTTACTTAGCTAATTTTATTATTCTGTCAACGAACTCTTTATCTATTTTATAAATTTTAGATCACTTCATTTTTTCCTACATCTATATAGCATCTTAAAATTAATCTATGCACTACTCTATATATATTTATCTTCACCCCTGCTCTATAGAAACACAATTTTTCATTCACTTGTAGACAAACAACTTTGTCTAAATTAGAACTCTATGTAAGTGACTATCACTAAATCAGCACTCTGTGTAAGCGACCATATCAAAATCACAGATTTTTTATGTCTGCTTAAATGTACAGAAGGAATGCAGCTATGAATACAGATAATAAGTAGACTAATTTCCTGATTAGCTTATCCGTAGTACTCTCCCCTAATTTAGAAAGTAATAAAATTTAATCCCATGATAATCTACTGAAACTACTACATGTAAGTTAAGCTTCGAATTTATTTATCTATATAGAAGTAATTTGTTTACTAAACAAAAATATATTTATTAACAATTTATTTTTGTTAAAATCTGTTACATAACTTTTATCCAACTGTTTCACTCTACAAAAGTTAATCATTTAACAATGTTATCTTTACTGTTTCATATAATTTTATTATATTTTTATGCATATTGTTATATTTAGATAACGTTTACACTAATTTTTAACAAAAATATTGATAAAAATTTCTCAAAGTATGATTGACATTTAACAAACAATGATACATAATAGTATTATAAATCACAAGAGTGGTAAACAAAAACAGTAAATACTAACTTACTTAACGATAATTTAGAGTATTAAAAACTCTTTAGTGTGTTCATTAATAAAAACTGAGAAAGAGGTGCTAATCAATGAAAGTAACAAATATTGACGAATTAATGAAAAAATTAGAAGAGGTAAAAGCTGCTCAGAAAAAGTTTTCTACCTACACACAAGAACAGGTTGATGAAATTTTCAGACAAGCAGCAATGGCAGCAAATAACGCAAGAATAAAGCTTGCTAAAATGGCTGTAGAAGAATCTGGAATGGGAATTGTAGAAGACAAGGTTATTAAAAACCACTTTGCTTCAGAATATATATACAATAAATATAAAGATGATAAGACTTGTGGAGTTATAGAAGAAGATGCGTCCTTCGGTATAAAGAAAGTTGCAGAACCAATAGGAGTAATTGCTGCTGTTGTTCCAACAACTAATCCAACATCAACTGCTATTTTTAAAGCACTAATAGCTTTAAAAACTAGAAATGCTATAATCTTCTCCCCTCACCCAAGAGCAAAAAATTCAACTATAGCTGCAGCTAAAATAATTCTAGATGCAGCAGTTGCAGCTGGTGCTCCAGAAGGAATCGTTGCATGGATAGATGAACCATCAGTTGAACTTTCTCAGGTTGTTATGAGCCAAGCAGACATAACTCTTGCAACAGGTGGTCCAGGAATGGTTAAGGCTGCTTACTCATCAGGTAAACCAGCAATCGGTGTTGGTGCAGGTAATACACCAGCTATAATCGATGAAACTGCTCATATAAAAATGGCTGTAAACTCAATACTTCTTTCAAAGACTTTCGACAATGGTGTTATCTGTGCTTCTGAACAATCAGTAATAGCTCTAGACTCAGTATATAATGAAGTAAGAAAAGAGTTTGCAGAAAGAGGAGCTTACATCCTCAAAAAAGATGAAATAGATAAAGTTAGAAATACAATATTAATAAATGGTTCTTTAAACGCTAAAATAGTAGGTCAGTCAGCTTACAAAATAGCTGAAATGGCTGGAGTAAAAGTTCCTGAGACTGCAAAAGTTCTTATTGGAGAAGTAGAATCAGTTGAGCTTGAAGAAGCATTCTCACATGAAAAACTATCCCCTGTTCTTGCTTTATATAGAGCAAAGGACTTTGATGAAGCACTTGCTAAAGCTGAAAGACTTGTTGAGTTAGGCGGATTTGGTCATACATCAGTATTATACGCTGATACTATGACTGCAAAAGACAAAGTAGAAAAATTCGGCGCTGCTATGAAGACTGGAAGAACAATAATAAACATGCCTTCAGCGCAAGGTGCTATAGGAGATTTATATAACTTTAAATTAGCTCCTTCTCTAACATTAGGTTGTGGATCATGGGGTGGAAATTCTGTATCAGAAAACGTTGGTCCTAAACACCTATTAAACATTAAGAGTGTAGCTGAGAGGAGAGAAAATATGCTTTGGTTTAGAGTTCCAGAAAAAGTTTACTTTAAATATGGTTCACTTGGAGTTGCATTAAGAGAATTAAAAGATATGAATAAAAAGAAAGCATTTATAGTAACTGACAAGGTTCTTTACGAATTAGGATACTGCGATAAGGTTACTAAAGTTCTTGAGGAAATCGGAGTTGACTTCAAGATATTTACTGATGTAGAACCAGATCCAACTCTAGCTACAGCTAAAAAAGGTGCTGCTGAAATGATGAGTTACAGTCCAGATACTATTATAGCTGTTGGTGGTGGTTCAGCTATGGACGCTGCTAAGATTATGTGGGTAATGTATGAACACCCAGAAGTAAGATTTGAAGATCTAGCTATGAGATTTATGGATATAAGAAAGAGAGTATACGCTTTCCCTCACTTAGGTGATAAAGCTATGATGATATCAGTGGCAACATCAGCTGGTACTGGTTCAGAAGTTACTCCATTTGCAGTTATAACTGACGAAAAAACAGGCGTTAAATACCCACTTGCCGACTACGAATTAACTCCAGATATGGCTATCGTTGATGCTGAATTAATGATGGGTATGCCAAAAGGATTAACTGCTGCATCAGGTATAGACGCATTAACTCATGCTATAGAAGCTTACGTTTCAGTTCTTGCTTCAGAATTTACAAATGGATTAGCACTAGAAGCTATGAGATTAATATTCAAATACTTACCACAAGCTTATGCTGAAGGTACAACTAGCGTAAAAGCAAGAGAAAAAATGGCTCACGCTTCAACTATGGCTGGTATGGCATTCGCTAATGCATTCTTAGGAGTATGTCACTCAATGGCACACAAACTGGGATCTGCTCACCACATACCACACGGAGTTGCTAACGGATTGTTAATCAATGAAGTTATTAAATTCAACGCAGTGGATAGTCCAAGAAAACAAGCTGCATTCCCACAATATAAGTATCCAAATGCTAAGTGGAGATATGCTAAAATTGCTGATTACCTAAACCTAGGCGGAAACACTGAAGATGAAAAAGTTGAATTATTAATAAAAGCTATAGACGAATTAAAAACTAAGATAAATATACCAATGACTATACATGAAGCTGGAGTTACAAAAGAGAAATTCTTTGCTAGCTTAGATGATATGTCAGAACAAGCTTTTGACGATCAATGTACAGGAGCTAATCCAAGATATCCATTAATAAGCGAAATTAAACAAATGTATATAAATGTTTTCGATAAAGTTGAAACAGTTAAAGAAGCTGCAATAACTAAAGAAGTGAAGAAAAATTAATGAAACTCCTTCTTCTTTCGTCGAATGAGTAAGCGATCATCACAAAATCACAGATTTTGGATGTCTGCTTAACTGTAGAGCTGAGGAACTCCTCAGCTCTAAATTTATTAAGTAACTTAATTAAAAAGGGTGGTGTATGAATATGATAGTATCCATTGATAAAAAATCAGTTGGCTTAATAAAAGAGATGTTAAAAGAACAAAATAAAGAAGCTATTAGAATAGAAAAACGAGGAGTTGGCTGAGGCGGTCTTCAACTAGAAATTGTTCTGGATGAACAAAAACCTAATGATGACGTTGTAATAGATAATGGCATAAAGATTGCAGCTGATAAAAGCTTTTCTTTTTTCTTTACTAGCGCATTGATTACCCATAAGGAGGGCATTTTTGGTCCTAGATTTAAACTTACAACGAAACAATAATTACGAACGATACAATTTTAAAGCGGATAAAAAAATATTTTTACAATGATGTTGACAAAGCACCGTATTTATCATATAATAAACCTTGTCAACAGCGACATGCTGGAGTGGCGGAACTGGCAGACGCACAGGACTTAAAATCCTGCGGGCTTTAAAACCCGTACCGGTTCGATTCCGGTCTTCAGCACCAAGACGAGTTTTTATAACTCGTCTTTTTTATTTTGCTCTATTAAATTATAACTGTTAATATGAACTGTTACTTCTTTTGTCTTGTAAAAATACTTTATCTTATATAAAAGTCTATTTATAAAGAATCTATCTATAAAAAATAAAACCCAGGAAATCCCGAGTTTTATTCTATCTAAGCTATAACCTTTGTAAATGCTAATACAAGTATTATAACTCCAACCAATATTCTATATAGAGCAAAAATCCTCATAGGCTTTCTTTGTAGGAATTTAATAAACTTCTCTACAACTACCAACGCAACAACAAATGACACTACAAAGCCTACTATAAGAGCTATAATCTCAGCACTATTCATTGCTATTCTAAGTTTAATCAGCGAAAGTCCACTAGCAGCTACCATTGTAGGTATAGCTAAGAAAAATGAGAATTCAGCTGCAGCGAATGTATTCAATCCACTTACCCATGCTCCCATTATAGTAGAAGCTGATCTTGACATACCTGGCCATAATGCAAGACATTGAAAACAACCAATCTTAAAAGCTTGTACCACATTTACGTCATCTATACTTCTTGTAGTATTTCCTCTTCTATATTTATTCTCCATAAATATCATTAATAATCCACCAACCACTAACGCTAGTGAAACAGTAACAGCGTTAAATAACTTTTCTTCTATAGTTTTATGTAGAAGAAGTCCAATAACTGCAGATGGTATAAATGCTACTATTATATTAAACCATAGCTTAAATCCTGACTTTCCTGGAGCAAGATTTTCTAATGAGTTTCTTATCTTCTTCCAATACAATACCACAATGGCCAATATAGCACCAAGTTGAATTACCACTTCAAACATATCTATATAAGCTTTTCGATATGCTGGTGATTGAAAGTTAATTAAATTTCCAACAATAATCATATGGCCTGTAGATGATATAGGCAAGAACTCTGTAACACCTTCTACAATACCAATAATAACAGCCTTAAATATAAGCAAAAAATCCATTTTTCACACTCACTCTCTCATTTAGTTTTATACAACATTATAATTATACTATCATTGTTAATCTCCGTACAACAAAACTTTATAAATAAATTATTACAATATAGTTACAAATAGTTTAGACACCTGAAATAGAAATACATCATATTAATATTGGAGATTACGAATACAGTATATCTTTATTTAAATCCTTTAGCATATAAAGGCCTTTTAAGGTTTTGTTAACATGATAATTATATACAACTCCAGTTTCACTACTTTTTTCTTCATGGTCAAAATCACATCTAAACAACTCTTTAACGCTTGAATAGTTCTCATAATTTAAGCTATAATCATTTTCTAAGGACTGGATTATCTTTAAGTGCATATGTATGTTCTTGCAAATATCCAAGATTTCATTTAACTTGTTTATTTGTATATCTATCTGTTTTATCCTAAATTCTGATAAATATATATTTAATGCCTCTTCAAGGATTGAGATTTCTTTTTCCAATGTCTTTAAGTCTAATTCATTATTATTGCAGAACTTGTCTCTAACAATATCAAACACTTTATCTATTGCTAATATGCATTCTGTATATATCTTATCTAAGTGTTTGGGAGGTGATATAAAATAATTAACAAGTACAGCTACAGCAATACCTATGAATGTATCTATTATTCTACTCATACTATAGGAAACAGGACTTCTTCCCTTTAAATTTAACATTATAACTAAAAAAACCGTACAAGATATAGTTATTGACTTATTCCAATCAAGTAAATCACAGATATATATTATAAGAACAACTCCAATACCACAAAGTAATACATTCTCTGGATGAATTAAAGCAAATATAAGCCCTATCAAAGCGCCAACCATAGTTCCAAGCATTCTATTTTTCCCTGCTTTAAATGAATCTGAAACCGAACTTTGCATAGCCATAACTGCCGCAATTGCTGCATAGAATATATCCTGTCTATTTAAGAACTGTGATAATGCTACACATAAAGCTACAGATAATGCTGTTTTTATATTTCTCATCCCTACTCTCTTAGTCTTCATACTTCAACCTCCCTTACATCAAATACTTTAACTCATTTGCTTTAAGGCATAATCAAATAAATAATAGACCAGTATTCTCGCCATTTTTTATAGGAAACTCCTTCTTTCGAAGGAGTACAGAACTCTAGAGAGCTAAAGCTCTAAGAGATCTAGCATACTTCGTCGGCAAAATTCAGGCATAGCCCCACTATGACTGGATTTCACCTCCTTGTCTCGTGACAAATATGCTTCGAATCTTTGGTCTCTTATTTCTTTTCATATGCCTTAAGTCAAAAACTTCGTTTCTAAATTATCTCTATAGAAACGAAGTTTTATTATCTATTATATATTAAAAGTATAACAATTATCTACTGTTTTTAATTATACACATGAAGCTTCTTTTGTTACAGGGCCTGCCGCAACTATGCTTTCAGGTACATTTTTAAACTTCTTAAAGTTTTGTTGAAACTTTTCAGCAAGTTCTAGTGCTTTAGTGTCATATGCTCCCTTATCTTCCCAAGTATTCTTAGGATTTAATATTTCTGATGGAACCCCTGGACACTCTACAGGCATAGAAATCTTAAATATAGGATGTTCGATAAATTGTACATCTTTTAGTTTTCCTTCTAATGCTGCTTTTACCATCGTCCTTGTATAAGAAAGCTTTATTCTATCTCCCTTACCATATCCACCATTTAACCATCCAGTGTTTACAAGATAAACATCTGTACCATATTTATCTATTTTTTCACCAAGAAGTTCAGCATATACAGCTGGGTTCATAAGCATAAATGGTTCTCCAAAGCATGATGAGAAAGTAGCTTTTGGCTCAGTTATTCCTCTCTCAGTTCCTGCAACCTTACTTGTATAACCAGACATAAAGTGATACATAGCTGCTTCCTTAGATAATTTAGCTATTGGAGGCATTACACCAAAAGCATCTGCAGTTAGGAATATTATAGTATCTGGATTTCCACCCATTCCACTCTTTTCTATATTATCAATATATTCAATTGGATAAGCAGCTCTTGTATTCTCAGTATACTTGTTGCTATCATAATCCGGCTTACCATTTGAGTAAAGAACTACGTTCTCAAGTATTGTACCAAATTTTATAGCATTGTATATCTCTTTTTCCTTATCCTTGTCCAGCTTTATAGCTTTTGCATAGCATCCTCCTTCAAAGTTAAACACACCTTTATCAGACCAACCATGCTCATCATCACCAATTAATCTTCTTTCTGGATCAGTTGATAATGTAGTTTTTCCAGTACCAGATAATCCAAAGAATATAGCTGTTCTTCCGTCATTTCCTATATTCGCTGAGCAATGCATTGGCATTACTCCTTTTTCAGGTAATAGGAAGTTCATAACAGAAAATACTGATTTCTTTATCTCTCCTGAATATTGAGTTCCGCCTATCAATATAATCTTTTTGTCAAAGTTTACCAATATAAATGCTTCAGAATTCAATCCATCTTCTTTTCCATTAGCCTTGAATCCTGGAGCAGCAATTATATTAAACTTAGCTTCAAAGTCTACTAGCTCGGATACTGCTGGTCTTCTAAATAATTGATTTGCAAACATAGCCTCATAAGCACATTCACAGACTGTTCTTATAGGAAGGGTATATTCTTTATCTGCACCTACAAATCCGTCAAATACAAAAATGTCTTTTCCTTTTAAATACTCAACAACCTTATCATACATTCTATTGAATACATCTTCATCTATAGGTTGATTAACTTCACCCCAGTTGATTTTATCTTCAACACTACTTTGTTTAACTATAAATCTATCTTTAGGTGATCTACCTGTATATTTTCCTGTATTTACAACAAGAGCTCCTTTATCTGATAAAACGCCCTCTCCTCTTTTAACTGCAAATTCTACTAACTCAGATACAGATAAATTCCTATATATATTTTTACACCCATTAATATTTAAACAATCTAAATTTATATTCATGCTCATTTCGCAACCTCCCAAATACTCTATATTATTATATTACACCAAGAACAAAAAAATGCAAGAAAAAATTTATATTTTTGTCTTTTTGCTTTGTTTTTGATAAATAAATTGCAATACCATACCCTACTAAATACTTAAAACCTCTAAAATGCTATACTAATTCAAATGTGATATACTATATATGAAATTTTTCACAGCTTGTACTTGCAAATTTTACACAAAATTAAAAGGTAACAAATTATTAATATAATATGTGTTGTCTAATAAAGTATTTTATGCTAATATCATCTATGCGTGAATTACAAATTGCAAATTTAATATTTTTTTACTTAAAGGAGGATTACATAATGAACAACTTAAAGAACTTTTTTGATAAGAATAGCATAATAATGGAATATTCATTATTAATAATAGGAAGTATAATATTAGCTTTTACAACCGCTGTCTTTATGATACCTTGTAATATTGGAAGCGGCGGAGTTACTGGTATAGCACTTTCCTTGAATAAAATATTTGGAGCTAAGGTTGGATTAACAACTATGCTAATAAATGCACCTTTATTTATTTTTGGATACAAGCTATTAGGTAAAAAATTCACAATAAGAAGCATTTTTGTGGTAGTTATTACCTCTGTCCTAATAGATAATATGAATAAATTTATTGCAATTAATCAATTTAACGACACATTACTTGCATCTATATTTTGTGGCGCACTTTTTGGCGTTGGAATGTCCTTTATATTTATAGCCTATGGCTCTACTGGTGGACTAGATATATCTGCAAAAATTATAAATAATAATTTTAAGTCAATTCAGCTCTCAACACTGCTTTTAATTCAAGATATTGTTGTATATATACTAGTTGGAGTTGTAATGGGTCCTCGCTCAGTAATGTATGCTATTATTATGAGCTTTGTTAGATCAAAAACTATGGATACCATACAAGAAAATCTTGCTTCTTCAAGACAATGCGTAATAATCTGTGAAGAATCAGATTCTATAATTAATGAAATACAAACTAGATTGGCAAGAGGGGTAACTGTGCTTGACGCTGTTGGAGGGTACTCAAGCATTAATAAGAAGTTTATATATCTGGTTATACAAAAAAATCAATTAAGTACACTAAAAGAAATTGTAAGTGAAATAGATCCTACCTCATTTGTGACTATATCACCAGTGAATAACATCTTAGGGAACTTTAAAAATAGAGCTCTTACAGTACAATAGGGTATGGCAGCCTTAGCGCCATACCCTATTTTTGTTCTCTAATAAGATATACAGCATATACTATTAAACTTGCTCCTATAATCTGTGTAATTGAAATAGTCTCCCTTAAAAATACAAAAGATACTATCATAGCCGTTGGTATCTCTAGGTTACCTATTACTGAAACCTTTAACGCTCCAATATGCTGTATAGATGTATATAGTAAAGTAAGTGGTACTATCTCACACAAAACTGCAAGAATCATTATGTATACAAAACTTTCAAATTTTATATTGCCTTCAAGTAAAAATCCAGGCTTTCTCATGAAAAATAAGGTTATTAATGAAAATAGTGTAGAATAGGCATTTATTGATAATGGATCTACATTATCTAACCTCTTTTCTGTATATAAATTCATAAAAGCATAGAATATTGCACTTAAAAGTCCAAAAATTAATCCCTTCATTGAGAAGCTTGCCCTTCCTGAAAATATATTTAAGGTAAGAGCACATCCTATAAAAGCTATAAATATAGCCAGAATTTTTTTAGATTCAACTTTTTTCCCCTGGAATATAACGGAATAAATAAACACCATTATAGGATATGTAAATAAAAGCATGGTAACCATTGCTACTGGAAGGTGTTCAAATGCTTTATAATAAGATACTGTCATCAAGGTGTTTCCTACTACACCAAGGACAGCCATATTAAATAGTTCGCTTTTACTAACATGAAGTTTCTTTCTATCCTTCAAAAATGCAATCAGAAACATTAAAAATACCGCTATCATATATTGAACTATAAGTAAGCTTATAGAATCTAATCCTGTCTTATAAGCAAGCTTTACAAATATTCCAGCAGTACCAAATAAAATTGCCGAGATTGCAGCATAAATATATCCTTTTTTCAATATAATCACGTCCTTACTAAATTGTAGTGTTATAGGGTTACTAGACCGAAAGTTAACTTTCTAGTTAGTTTCCCTATAAAAGTATCTTATTTAGCTTATCGGGATAGTTAGTTATTATTCCATCTACTCCTAAACTAATCATATTCGTCATATCTTTTTCTTCATTAACAGTATATACATTTATATCTATATTTTTAGATTTTATATTCTCTACGATTTCTTTAGAATATACAGCTTGAAAATTAGGATGAAGAGCATCCGCACCTACATATTTTATATATTTTTCAGGATGATATAAGATTTCGTCATATAATAGTCCTGTTTTAATACTACTATCTAACTCTTTGCATTTAACCATTGAATAATGATTAAAAGATGAAATTATACATTTGGCTTGTATTCCATATTTATAAACCTTATCGATGACTACTTCCTCTATATTCTCATATTGTATTATACTATTTTTCAGTTCAAGGTTTATGAGCATATTTTTGTCTTTTATATAATCTAAGAACTCATCTAATGTGGGTATTCTGCATCCTGTAAATCTATGACCTCTTTTCATACCTGCATCTAATTTTGACAGCTCTAAATAGGTATAGCTTTTTATAAATCCACTTCCATCAGTAGTTCTGTCTAATGTTTCATCATGACATATAACCGCTACTCCATCTTTAGTAAGCTGAACATCTGTCTCAATACCATCACATTGTACTTCTACAGCTTTTTCGAAGGCTAACATTGTATTCTCAGGATAAATGCCACTAAATCCTCTATGAGCTATATTTAAAGTTCTCTTCAAAATATCACCCCCATTTTGATGTAGCCCCATTATAAGGAAACTAACTAGAAAGTTAACTTACACAAAGGGATATGTTAGCTTTCAGCCTAGTACCACTACATAATCTTACATTAATCAGTATATATTAATGAAATAGTTATTTCTATACATATGCCTCCTTTTTTATATTTATTGATGTAAAAAAACTAATATTGTATTATAATATTTAAGAGTTAGTTTAACTTTATACAGTGGTTGTTATTAAAACAAGGGTGGTGTGAAAAATTAATATAAAGTCTTTTGTTAGTATTGTAGTTTCAAAAATAGTAATAAAATTGTCCAAGACTCTATTTAAAGGAGGAAGTAATTTTCCAGGAAGAGTTGCTTTAAAATTAGATAAGGATATACTTAAAACCATTTGTAAAGACTATAAAGTTGTACTTATAACAGGTACTAATGGAAAAACTACAACTACAAGCATGATTTACAATATGCTAAAAGAATCTGGAAAATGTGTAATTACTAATAATACAGGAGCAAATATGCTTCCCGGTATAGTTTCATGCTTTGTTGAAAATTTTTCTTTTGCGAAATGTTCTTCTACAAAATATGCTGTTATTGAGTGTGATGAAGCAAATGTTCCGCTTTTTACACAGTATGTAACTCCAGAAGTAATTACTGTTACAAACTTATTCAGAGATCAGCTGGATAGATACGGTGAGGTATATACTACTCTGAAAAAAGTTCTTGATGGAATCGAGAAGGTTCCTTTAGCTAATCTAGTTTTAAATGGTGATGAGTCTCTACTCGGAGATTTAGAACTTCCAAATAGAACTATTTACTATGGCTTTAATTGTTCATTAGACAACAACAAAATAATTGATATAAATGCTGATGCTAAATTCTGTAAAAAGTGTAAGAGCCCGTATAAGTATAACTACCTTACATATAATCATTTGGGAGACTTTTATTGTGAAAACTGTGGATATAAAAGGCCTGAGCTTGATTATACTGTAGATGAAATTAAAGAGCAGACACCTGAAGGCTCTCATGTTGTTATAAATGGTTATGAGTGTTACATAAACCAACCTGGAACATATAATATATACAATGCTCTTTGCGCCTATTCGGTAGCAAGAGTTTGCGGAGTTGATACTGAAACAATAATTAATTCTCTTAAGAATATACAGAGCAGCTTTGGTAGACAGGAAATACTGGATATTGAAGGTAAGGATGTAAAAATAGTTCTAGTTAAAAATCCTGCGGGCTACGATCAAGCAATAAATACTATCAGCTTAGATAAGAGGGCATTTAATTTAGCAGTACTGTTAAATGATAACTATGCAGATGGTAGAGACGTATCCTGGATATGGGACGTTAACTTTGAAAAATTATCTTCGTTAGATATAGATAAAATAATGATTTCAGGAATAAGACTTTATGATATGGCAGTACGACTTAAGGTCGCTGGATTACCTACTGAAAAGTTTGTTATATGTGAAAATTATATAAAGCTTCTTGATGAAATAAAGAACTGTAAGCAGGATACTGTATATATACTTGCTACTTACACTGCTATGATTAATTTTAGAAAGTTCTTGAACAGTAAAGGATACATTAAAAAGCTTTGGTAAAAAGCTGAAAGGGTGTGAATAATTTGGAACTTAATATATGTCACTTATATCCTGATCTATTAAATGTATACGGAGATTTAGGCAATATCTTAATTTTAAAATATAGGGCCGAACAAAGAGGAATACAAGTTAATATTCACAATATATCCTTAGGAGATCCTTTTGATCCTTCCAAATATGATATAGCTTTTTTTGGCGGCGGTCAGGATTATGAGCAATCTATAGTTTCTGAAGATTTAAATCAAGCTAAGAAGTCTGGTCTAACAGAATACATAGAAAGTGGAAAAGTATTTTTATGTATATGCGGAGGATTCCAACTTCTTGGTAAACACTATACTACTCCTGATGGAGAAAAGCTTGCTGGTCTTGGGCTTTTGGATATCTACACAGAGGGTGGAGATGTAAGGTTTATAGGAAATACAGTTATACACAACGAAGAATTTAATGAAACCTACGTTGGTTTTGAAAATCATTCAGGAAGAACTTATATTGGAAACTTAAAACCTCTTGGTAAGGTAATTGCTGGATACGGAAATAATGGTGAAGACGGCTATGAGGGATGCATATATAAAAATTGCTTCTGTACGTATTTTCACGGATCACTACTTTCCAAAAACCCAGAATTTGCAGATAGACTTATGTCTACTGCTTTATCAAATAAATACGGTGAAATAGAACTAGCGCCTTTAGATGATACTATAGAGCTAAAGGCTAAGGAGTTTATTGTAAGAAGAGAAAGTAAAACTAAATAGTGTTATAGATATACAAACTAGAAAGTTGACCTGCATTCCAGGCTATATTTTAGAACAATGTTGATACTATGATAATATTTAAGAGAAGCCAGTTTTAGGCTTCCCTTAAATATTATGAAAAAATTCTATTAAAAACATTGTAATTAATATTTAATATAACTTAACTTTATAATTATAACTCTATACTCTATTCATAACTCTTAAGTTAACCATTTTATTTTCTTCACCAGGTGTTAAGTCATCGAAAGTTCTAAATATAAAACCTTCTCCCTTTAAATATTTTATAACATCCGGTAGTGCTTCCACTGTAAAATTATTATAGTAAGTGTCATGCATTAAAATAACAGCAATTCTCTGGTCTTTGGACTGAGTCATAATGTTTTGCTTTATCTTATCTGTGGATATCTTGCCTATTTCTGCATCCCCAGCGCTTACATTCCAGTCTACATATTTTAACCCTTTTTCATTTAATGATTTTTTTATATTTTCTAAATTACTCTTGCTTGCAACTAGATTGTCTGATCCTCCAGGCATTCTTACATATACTATTGGGTTTCTTCCTGTTATTTTTTTTATAACACTTTGGCAGGCATCATAATCTTTAAAATATGCATCTGTACTCTTATACATTTGGCTATATTCATGAGAATATGTATGAACTCCTATACTCATCCCACTATTACTTATTTCTTTTAATATTTGTGGATTTTCTTCTCCCTTCATACCAACTACAAAAAAAGTAGCCTTAACATTGTTATCCTTTAATATTTTCAGTATTTTTCTAGTATTATTGATACAAGGTCCATCATCAAAGGTTAAAAATACCTCTTTAGGGTTTTGTACATTGCTATAAGCAGTATCTAAATCATAAGCTTTCACATTGCTAATGCTATCATTTAGCTGACTGCTTAATTTCTTTTCTACATTCACCGGAAGAAAAAATTGAGTTAAAATAAATATTGCGGAAATAAACATAACACACATAATAGAACTATACTTTTTCATAGCAACACCCTCTTTTGTTAAATTACTATAGTTAAAGTAAAATTACTTCTATAATATAGGTTAACCTTTATTCCGCAAATAATTATAGTAAATAAAAACACTTATGGAAATAAGATTTCACATTATAATACTCCATTACTTCTAACAAGCATAAGGTAGATCCTGTTTTATTTTCTTCTATAAAGCCTGTCTTCCTTTTTGAGTGATTTTCCATATACTTATGTCAATATTATGGTTATTACAACAGCAATTACCTTTTTCGGAACAACTGCCATGACCACAATTACATCCTGATGAAAGATTCTTCATATCATCTTTTTCTATATATCCTAGACGTTGAAGTTGCGTTATCATTTGTTCTATTAACCCTTCATCTACTTCTAATTCCTTTGCCATTAATTTATTTGAATATATTCCACCTTGAGCTAATCTTCTTAATATTTTCATTAACAATTTAAACACCCTTTCTATTATTAAAATTCTTTAATCAAACAGTGTAATTTTTCAACATCTTTTGTGTTTTGTTCAATTTTTTCCTTAATCTCATAGACCTTGTCTACAGTAGATAAAATATCAAAGGACATTTCTGTAATGTTATTGGAGGATTTATTTATGGTTTTTGAAACATCATCTGTTACCTTTGTCAATTCTTCTACGAATTCGCTTATTTCTTCTGTAGAAGTACTTACTTTATTCATAATATTATTGAAGCTTGCAGCATCTTTATTGTATTCTTCACATACCTTTATAAACTTATCATAATCTTTATTAATAATTTCAGCTAAATAGTTAAGTGTTTCATATGAACATCGATTTAGTTTCTTAACAGAAGAGCTTACATTGTTTATGATAACATTCATGTTTTTTACTATTCTTTCAGATTCCTCTGCTAATTTTCTAACTTCTCCTGCTACAACAGTAAAACCTCTGCCAGCCTCTCCTGCTCTTGCTGCTTCAATAGATGCATTAAGTGCTAAAAGATTGGTCTGCTTTGTTATTTTTATTATATCTTCTGAGAATCCATATATTTTCTCTACTTCTTTAGAATCCTCTATAGCGGTACTTAATTCTAACTTGATCTGATCTAACATAAGTTTTGAGCTGTTTATAGACTGTAAAACCTCACTTTTAAATTTATTTGATTTTTTACTAACTAACTCAGTGTGCTCTGAGGTCTCTAAAGCTTTTTCAGCTATTAAAGATGTAGATTTTTCAATTTCCTTAATAGAAGAGTATATCTCTTCTCCCTTTGCAGATACTGCAGACATTTCTTCCGTCAATTTTTCTGATATAGTTAAATTATTATTTCCTGAACTTTGTATTTCATCAATTAAATTCTTTATAAATGAAGTGTTATCAGTAATATTAACTGAAACTTTCTTGACTTCACCCACAGTATTTAATATAGTATTATTGCCAAATTCATTTTTAGTTACAATAAAATTTTCATCAAGTTTTTCTCTATTACTTTTAAGTATAATCTTATTTATCTTCTTACTGATACAATTTATAAGATCTTTCAATAAACTCACCTCTATTTAAGAATATATTCCCCCATTTTCAGCTTCATTTCACAATCTTTGCATACTCCTGATACTACAACACTAGTACTTTCAACTAGAATTTCATGTTTTTCCTTTAACTTTTCTATTAAAGCACCATGGCCCTCTGATATTTTCTCTTCATTTATATCTACTATTTTGTTACATTTAACGCATTTAGCATGTATATGAAACTTATATTTTCCCATTATAGTTAACTCATAATAACTGATATTGGTTATATTTATCTTTTTTAAGATACCAACTTCCTCGAAGATTATAAGATTTCTGTATACAGTGCTAAGACCTATATTTTTATTTTTTACTTTCCTATATATCTCATCAGCACTAATATGCTTATTATTTTTATAGATTACTTTTATTATCTGAAATCTTTGTTTAGTAAACTTATATCCTCTGTACTCTAACTCTTTTCTAATACAACTGATGTCGTTAACTTCACTAATCACTATTTATCAACACCCTTTTGTAATTATATTTAGTCATCTGAAAGAAAATAACAATTCAAAATAGGCTAGCATACTGACAAGTTATTTTTTAAAGATGTCTTAGTTAAAATTTATAATATTTCTCACAAACTCTAGGTTGTCTTCAATATGTTCAACAATTACAGGATCAAACATTAACCCCTTGTTAATTAATATCTCATTTATGCACTCTTCAAAACTCATAGCTTCTCTATAGGGTCTATTTGATGTCATTGCATCAATAGAATCACATACTGCAATTATTCTAGACCCTAATGGTATACCCATTTGAGACAATCCCATAGGGTAGCCTTTTCCATCCCATCTTTCATGGTGATAAAGAACTATTTTACTTATATGTTTTAATCTATTAGACTTACTTAAAATATCAAATCCTATTTTAGGGTGGGTTTTTATATATTCCCATTCATGTGTTAGAAGTTTCCCTTTTTTATTTAGAATCTTATCAGGTACCCCTATTTTTCCTATATCATGAAGGTGAGCTGCTATATGAATATTTTCTAATTCTATTCCTTTTATTCCAAGACTTTTAGATATCTCATAGGCCATAGAGGCAACTCTTTCAGAATGACCTCTTGTATAGTAATCCTTAGCTTCAAGAGCTGTTACTAAACTTTCAATTATATCATGATAAATTTCCTTTTCTCTAAGTCTAAATAAAACCCTTCCTAACATCTGATATCTCCTTAATACACCCTATATGTTCTTCTTTATTTTTATAGAAGTCCACCTCGAATTGATATTAATAATTATTCTCAATTCAAAGGTAGACTTCTTCTTTTTGATCTTTTTTATTAACTAAATCCTAAAAGCTTTCCTATTTGATATACCAAAACTCCTGCTACCCAGCCAATTACACAAGTATATACTACTGCTCCTAAGGCCCATTTGCTTGAATTTGTTTCTCTCTTTATTGCTCCTATAGTAGCTGCACAAGGACAATATAAAAGAGACATTACCATAAAGGCTAAAGCTGAAAGCGGTGTAAACGCTTGTTGAATAACTGCTGTAAGGTTTTCTTCTCCTACTCCATATACCGTTCCTAAAGTACTTACCACTGCTTCCTTAGCTCCGATACCAGTTAAAAGTGCCACTGATGACTGCCATGTTCCAAAACCGGCTGGTTTAAATATTGGAGCTAGAACCGACCCGATCATACCAATTAAACTATCTTTACTTCCTGGCTCTACTCCTCCTGGCAAGTTTGAAAGCACCCAAACAATTATAACTAATCCTAATATAACTGTACTCATCTTTTTTATAAAATGAGAAGACTTTTCCCACATATGAATAAATATACTTTTAGCTGTTGGTATACGATAAGGGGGAAGTTCCAATATAAAATAAGATTCTTCTCCTTTAAATACTTTTTCACTGAAAAACTTGCCTACTAGTATTGCAACTATAATTCCCAGTGCATAAAGAGAAAATATCACAATTCCACCTTGATCAAAAATTCCTATCTTTTTTCCAGAGAAGAATGCGCCTGCAAATAATGCATAAACTGGTAACCTAGCTGAACAGGATACAAATGGATTTATAAGTATAGCTACCATTCTATCCTTTTTACTATCTAATGTTCTTGTAGACATTATACCTGCTACGTTACAACCACCAGATATTATGAGAGATACTGCTGTTTTTCCGTGAAGACCTATGGAATTCATAAGTCTATCCATTACATAAGCAGCTCTGGCCATATAGCCGCTATCTTCAAGTATGGATATAAAGAAATACATAGTAAAGATCATAGGTATAAACACAAGTACTGATCCCAGTCCGCCTATAAGTCCATCTGTTATAAAAGATTTTAATAGCTCTGGAGTACCCATATTCGTTAAAGTAGTTCCTGCCCACTCACCGAGTGTACTGAAAGCATCATCCACTTTTCCACCTAAAAATCCATTACCAAAGGTCATACTCACTTGGTACATAGCAAACATTATTACAGCAAATATTGGTATTCCCAGCCATTTATGTGTAATCCACTTATCAATTTTATCAGACATACTTTCTACTCTAACTGCTTCTTTTTTTACTGTATGTTGTATTACTTCACTTATTATTTCGTATCTTTTATCTATTATAAAAGTATCTGGCTCATACCCTATTATTGTTATTAAATTTTCTATGCTTTTCTGCACTTTATCATTTATATTCTCAAAATCCTTTTTTTCCTCTATGTATCTTTTTATATACTCATCATTTTCTAGAAGCTTTATTGCTGTCCACTTAGGGGGATATTCTAAAGCTGCAGCACATTCTAGAAAAGAATCTTCTAATAAATCAACTTCCTTTTGTATATCACTGCCATAATCAATTCCAAATACATTGCCTTCTTTTGAGTCACCTAGCTTTACAGCTTTCTTTATAAGCTCTTTTATACCTTCGCCTTTAGTAGCCACTGTAGAAACGATCGGTACATTTAAAAGCTTTGATAATTTATTTATATTTATTTCTATATTTTTATTCTTAGCTTCATCCATCATATTAAGTGCTAAGACTACTTTAGCCCCTGTTTCTAAAAGCTGAATTGTTAAATATAAATTTCTTTCGATATTACTAGCATCAATTACGTTAACAACTACATCTGGCTTATCTCTTAGTATAAAATTACGAGCTACAACCTCATCCTCCGAATAAGCTCCAAGACTGTATGTCCCCGGTAAATCCACTACCGTTATATTTTTATCTTCAAACTTAAGTTTACCTTCCTTTTTCTCAACTGTAACACCAGGCCAATTACCTACATGTTGCCTTGACCCTGTTAAAGCGTTAAATAAACTGGTTTTACCGCAATTAGGATTACCAGCCAAAGCTATTACTAATTCTTTATTCATCTTACCCTCCTGTATTCCTTATACTGCGCAAAACAATTATTAATTGTTTCGCCTCCTGTATTCCTCATTCTGCCCACAATAATCATTTAGATTGTTGTGCATCCTGCATTTTTGATACTTCACAAAACAATTTTAAACCTCTCTTACTATAACCTTTTGTGCCATCCCTCTTCCCAGTACCAATCGTGTTTCTCCAATTTTTATTATCAAAGGACCTGCATCATTTCTCATAACTTCAATTATTGCTCCTTTGTTAACTCCCATTTCCATAAGCTTTTTACACATAAGTTCGCCACCTTCTATATTATTTACTTCTGCATAACTGCCAATTCCAATAGAATTCAAAGGAATACATGTATTGATCACTCTAGAGTTCTCCTTTCTAATAAACATTATTAAATGTATAATCTACACAATCTCTACAATAACATCCTTTGCTTCACTTTTTCTAAGACTTAAATTGTATCCTCTTACTTGAATTTCTATAGGATCTCCCATAGGTGCTCTTCCTTCAACTAATATTTCTGTTCCTCTAACTATTCCCATATCCATTATTCTTTTTCGCATTCTGCTTTCTGGAGCTATTTGTACAACTCTAGCTCTAGACTTAATTTCTACTTCATGCAATCCTAATAATTTTGACATAATTTCATCCCTCCACAATAATCTCGATATTCATTATCATTTAATATCTAAAAAACATAAATACTTTGCATTTTGAGATTGATTATCATTATCATTTACGATAATATATTACCACTATGTTCTATTATTGTAAATACCATATTATAAAATAAACTAAATAGTAAAAGGTAATCATTTTAGTATGTTACCTTAATGATTACCTTCTACATTACTTTAAGACTTAATATATTAATTAATTTTCATGTCTAGACTTATTCTCTTTTTCTGTTTTCTTTTCTTTATTAGCTTTCATTTCTTCGCCTTTGTTCTCTTTTTCTGACTTTCCATGTTTAGAAATACTTGCATTATTATTAGCTGCATCATCATTAGCTTTTGGCTCAACTACATTAGCAGTGTCATTAGAAACATTGCTATTTCCTTCTTCCTTTTTACTATTTGCTGCTTTTAAAGCATCTTTTTGTTCTTCCTTTGTTATGTTGCCGTTCTTAACTTCATCTTTTAATTCATTCTTTAGTTCTTTCTTTAATTGGCCTACTCCGCCCTTCATTACTTCCTTCTTTAAAGCTACTGCCTGGTTAAATTTCTCTTTTTGAATATTTAAAACTTCCTGACTTTGCTTTAATGCATCTTCTGCTGTTTTTATATCTTGCTCATTTCCTGATTTTTTAGCTTGCTCTAGTTTCTTTTCAGCATCTTTTGCTGTCTGTCTGTCTTTTATTAATGCTTCTCTTTCTTTCTTCACTGCAATTACTGCCTCTTTTTTAGCAGTTTGCATTTCTATAACCTTTGCTATAGTTTCTTTAGCATTACCAGAAACCTTACTCTCTATGCTCTTTAAAACCTCAATAGACTTCATTTGTCTATCAGCTATTGACGTTTCTGCCTTTTTTAATTCATCTAGTTTTATAGCGCTATCAGTAGTTGTGCTATCAGTTGCTTTATCGATGGCATCTTCTACCTTTTCTTGAGCTTCAGTCATTTTATCACTATATTCATTTAATGTTTGATTTGAAAGATCTGTCTTTTCCTTGTCAGCCATTACTTCGCTTTCTCCAAGTCTTTCCTCTGCTACTTCTGCTAAAGCCTCTGCTTTTTTATCATCGCTACTTGCCATATTAATCTTTACATCATCTAAAGCTTTATCTATAGGATATAATACTACGTTATCCGGTGTTATCCCTGCTTTATCTGTAAGTGTAGCAGCAGTAGTATCTGCAAGCACCTTTCCTCCTAAACTTAATGATACTGTTAAAGCTGTTATAAATAATGCTATCTTTTTCATGTTTGTTCCTCCCTAAATTTGTTTATCATATTCTTTTCATAAGTATTTACGGATATTATTTACTTTTAAAGGGGGTATTACAAAAAACTTTTAAAGCATTATTTGATTAAACATCTTTAATTTCACACAAAAAAAACAGAACTATCCGCTAAATTAACAAATAGTTCTATACTTATATACTTACATTTTCTTTTCTAGTTGAATTGCAAAATTAAAATATTTTATAGATTCATTAACACTTCCCATTCTGTGGTACATGTTTCCCATCTCCATATATCTTTTGTATATTTCATTTTTAGTTGCAAATTTAAGTAGTGCATCCAATGCTAAATTCATATACATCTCCGCAGAAATCATGTTACCCTCTTTTTCCAGAATCAAAGCCTTATAATAATAAGATTTTTCAATAAAAACTATATTATTAAGATCTATTGAGTAGTTTAATGCCTCATCACATACACTTTTAGCTTTATCTAAAACATTACTTTCAATTAACTTGCTAGTACACATTAACATAAAGTTCACTAGAGTTTCCTTATTATCCTTTGGGAAACATTCTAAAGCTTTATTTGTATAGGCTATAGCAATATCTGTGTGCCCCTGTCCAAACATAACTACAGCATAGTTATATATAGCCTGTGCCATATGTGCTAGATTATTCTTATACAATTCGTAGGATTTTTGCTCATATTCATGGAACTTATCCATATTTCTTCTAAGTGAAAGTATAGCCAACATATGATATGCTTCTGCTTTTTTTGTATCTTTCTCAATATAATCCATCAAATCAATAAGTTCCATTGCTATTTCATAAGCTTTTTCATAGTTTTCCAACATTACATAGCAAGCAGCTTCATTATAGGTAGCTCTGGCAAGCAATATAGGATTTCTTTTTTCCTTAGAAATCTGTCTAACATTACTGTAATAACTAGCAGCTTGTGAAAATTCCTTAGTATTGTAGAAGTATCTTGCTATATCCATATAGTATACAGCTCCACTTTCTTCCGAAAAATACTTTTGCCAATAATCATAGTATTTTGAAACTATAAGCTGTACTTTTTCTATCTTATTCTCATCTAGATAGTAATTAAATAGCAAGTGCATTATTCTAAATGCAATATCAAAATATGATAACTCTTCAGCAAACTTTAAATTATATTCTAGTTCCTTCTCATACCACTCGGAATATCCTGTTCTTTCTATGTCCTGAATATTTTCAATTACCTGTGATTTTATATCTTGTTTTAAGTACATTGGATCTATTTCTAACTTTACAGCAATGAAGTCCAATATCCATTCTTCTGGCTTTATTTTATCATTTTCGATGCAGCTCATTTTAGAAACAGATATTTTGTCCCCGCATAAATCCTTTAATGTATAACCTTTATATATTCTGGCTCTTTTTATCTTTTCTCCTGTAGAAAGTATCTCCATAATCCTCACCTATTCTCATTAAGACTCTTTCAATATTCCAAGTTTCTTAAAGGTTTCGACACCCTCATTTAAATATTTTGCTGCATCTTTATCTCTACCATAATCTATATAAAACTTTCCAAGCATGATAGCTATTTCTGCAATTTCTTTAGTGTAATCCATATTTCTAACAAAATTCAAGGCCATAATTAAAGTATTTTCCGCTTCTTTTATATCTGATTCTAACATGTCAACTCTGAATTTAAGCAAATAATACTGTATAAGAGATTTATCACTGCCATCACTAATGCTGTCCATTATTTCTTGAAGTGTTTTTTTAGCCTTTTCTACATTTTTTAATTTTATATAATTTTCACATATGTTTACTAAAGTTTCAACTAAATCTGAATCATTAATTCTAACTCTAAGTTCTTTAGCTTTACTTAAGTGTATGAAAGATTCCTCTAAATTATCAAAATCACAGAACAATTTTCCTAAATTATTTTCTATCTTAGCAACATGCATAAGATCATTTATTTCTTTGTATACCTCTAGTGTCTTCTTGGAATATTTTATTGCATTGTCTACGTCGCCTTTCTTATTATATTCTTCTGATAAAAGCAAAAGTGTTCTTGCATACTCCCTTTTATTATCCAATTGTTTAAACTTTTCCTTCGCAAGATAAGAATAATTTATAGCTTTTTCTGTGCTCTCTAACTTAAAATACACACAAGCCAGATAATAATATATTTGTCCAAGTAAAAAGTCATTTCCTATATCATTTTCAGTGTAAACATTTTCTGCCTGTTGAAAATAGCTACATGATGAATGATAAGCTTTTAACTCCATTGTAATTTTTCCTAAGTTGACAAATGCTTTTATTGTTTCTTCATAGTTATTGTTTTTTATAAAAATAACATTAGCTGAAAGGAAAAATTGTTGTGCTACAGCATGTTCATCTTTTATCATATAAATTATGCCTCTTAGATATAAGTTTTTAGCTTTTCTATACTCCAAGTTGTATTTTTCTGCATAGTATAAAGACTTCTCAATATACTGCTCTCCTTGAGTTAAGTCTTCATTAATTATATATGATTCTGCTATGTTTTCAAAATAAGTACAAATTTTTTCTGCCTGGGTCTCTTCCGATTCCATGAGATATTCGATTGAAGTGTTTAGTGCCTCTGCTAGGTATTCAAGCAGGTCCATACTTGGATTAGATTTTCCGGATTCTACAAGGCTTATTTGTCCTGGAGTAATTCTGTCTCCTGCTAAATCCTTTAATGTCATGTTGAGCTCTTTTCTTCTTCTCTTAATTTTTTCTCCTAAAGACAGTATTTCCATAAATCACTCTTCCTTTACTACCCACAATATTAATATATATAAATTATTTTATTAAAAATTCTGCAAAGTCTCACCTTATTATAACATATTTTTAATCCTAATATAAAAATTTTTAATAAAATAGTAATACTTTTCACTTGTATTGACCTTAAATTCAAGAATATACTATTTTTAACTAATTTTTTACATGCAAAAAAAATTGCGTACTGTAAAATTAATTTCAAAGTACGCAATTAAGCACATAAAAATAAATAACAAGTTAAAGATGATAGTATATTTTATGTGCTTTCTATATGTTTATTATTTAACTCTATCTACTACACCTTCGTACATGTCTCCTGCCGCATGTCTAACCACCTTAGCTGTCCTCTTTATTCTTCTTCTTGTATTTCTATCAAGCCCTGGCATCATCATCATGCCAACTGCTGCCCCGATTAAAGCTCCTGTAAGAAATCTACCACGCATAATCTACACTCTCCTTTTATTTTAAATAGGTATATATATAGAATATGCATTTTTTTATTTATTAAACAGAAAACTTAATTTTATATTAGGCATATGACATCTCATCCATTGCTTCATTTGCAAGTTTATCACATCTATTGTTAAATTCGTTATCACTGTGTCCTTTTACTTTTATAAACTCAACTTTATGAATATTAACTAACTCTATAAGCTTCTCCCAAAGTTCTCTATTTTTCACTGGTTCTTTAGAAGCTGTCTTCCAGCCATTTTTTTGCCAGTTTTTAATCCAATTTTGATTTATTGCATTTATTACATAAGCTGAATCACTATAAAGCTTAACTTCGCAGGGTTCTCTTAGCATAGACAATGCTTCAATTACCGCTGAAAGCTCCATTATATTATTTGTGGTATTTCTATATCCTTTTTTTATTTCCTTTTTCATACCGTTATACATAAGGACTATTCCAAATCCTCCAATTGTATTCTCTTTTCCATTTCCTCTACATGCTCCATCAGTGTATATGGTGACTATCTTCATTTAAAGTTATTGCCTCCTCAAGTTCAAGATTATACATATTAGATTCTAACTGCTGTTTTTTTGCAGCTAACTTATAATTTTCATGTCCTTTTTTAAAAATACTTTTTATAACTTCAAGAAATCTGCTTACATTGTAAGTACCAACTAGATTAGATATATAATTAACAGCTTCTTTAGTCAATAAAATTACATTTTCTTCTCCCTGCCAATTTTCAAGGATGATTTCTTCTGGAACTTCATTTATAATAGCATTTAGCCCAAAGAAAGCAATAGCTACATCATCAATTCTACCTATAAGGGGTATAAAATCTGGAAGTATATCTATTGGGCTAGCTAAGTACATTATCACTCCACCAACCATCATCTTTACCTTTATTTTAACCCTTTTATCTCTAAATAATCTCCATAAAAGCACTGTTATATCTGGTATAAGCATTGCATACTGAACAGCCTTTTCATATTTCTCAGGAACCTTTTCTACTATTCTACCTCTAACCCTTGAGTATTCCCCCTGAGTTCTTATTGGGGACAGTTCGCAACTTTTCTTCATTGGTATCATTTTTTTAGTTTCAGCATAAATAACATTTTCTGCTTCTACCTCAATTCCACCTTCAATAATATTTATTCGATTTAATGTAAAGTAGAAATATGGCACTAGCTTGGACACTTCTTCTAGGTTAACAGCCACATTATCCTTGTCCACATCTACGCCTAAATCAGCAAAATCACTTAGTAGCTTTTTTAATGCAACATTTTTAATGCTCTTTATTATTCCTATTTTGGATACATTAATTTTCAATATCTTAACATTTATTATATTACCTTTTATATTTCCTAGTCCTAATTTAACTTCAAAGGGAATCTTTATTCTTTTTTTATAGCTACCTCTAACTGTTATTAACTCCTTAATTTCTATAGAGTTTATTTCAAGCCCTTCAATATGAACATAATCTTCAATTATGCTTAATATATCTTGCTCTGTTAAAATAGCTTTTGCAGCTGAAATCTTCATGTGAAATTCTCCCCTCTTTCGTTTATCTAATAACTAACCGTCACTAAAAACTATTTCTTCTATAAAACAATAAATAGTTAGTATATAGTTTAACAACTATAAAACCCAAGTTTTTCTTTATAAGTAAAGTATACAGTAAACTAAAATTTCTGCAATAACATTTTCGATG
The DNA here is from genome assembly GCF_055391695.1 of Clostridium nitrophenolicum. NCBI lineage: Bacteria > Bacillati > Bacillota > Clostridia > Eubacteriales > Clostridiaceae > Clostridium > Clostridium nitrophenolicum. Next base: position 306,010 of record NZ_AP042469.1, on the reverse strand, counting down.
TAGTTCGTAATTTCATCACCAGCTGTTCCATAAATTACTTTAGCAAAATTTATGATTTTCATTAGACTTAATATCAAAAATATTATAATATCATACTCAGATGCTTCGTAATCAACATATGATTTTCTTAAGTAGTTCATAGACATATCATCGGGGACAGTTCACAACTTTTCGTAACCTTTTATTATTGATAGTTCACAGTTTTTCATCAAGATTTCAACTAAAAATTCAAATATATAATTATTTTAGGAAGGTGAGGTATTTAATGAAGAATAAAATTAAAAACAAATTTATGCTGATACCTGTTTTAACTGCCGTACTTTCTCTAGTAGCGTTGATATTTTTTACTTACTCACATAGATCTACTGATTACAAATCTTATGTTATTTTTTTAAATGATGTCTCTAGTAAAAAGGTTTCAACTGTGTACTTAACTAATACTTCTAAGATAAGAGTTAAGTTAAGTGACGGAAAAATATATGAAACAGATAATCCTAGAACAAGTGATTTTAAAGAAGTAATGTTAAAGGATGGAGTTACAGTGTCTGAAGATCTACCAGTGGATATTGGACAAGTACTTCCTCTGACGACTTTGGTTCTTTCCATTGCAGCTATTGCATTTATGGGTATAAAATCATCATCTATTACTTCAAAAAGAATGCGTTCAGTGGATGCCTTAGATGCAAGTGTTGTGGCAGATACAAAATATAACTTTGAGAGCGTAGCTGGAAATGAGGAAGCTAAGGAAAGTATGAATGACTTAGTTGACTTTTTAAAAAATCCTGATAAATATGCTCAATATGGCGCAAGAATGCCAAAAGGAGTAATACTTTATGGTGAGCCTGGGACAGGTAAGACACTTCTAGCAAAGGCTGTAGCAGGAGAAGCTGGAGTTCCATTCTATGCTGTATCTGGTTCAGATTTTATTCAGGTATACGTAGGGGTTGGTGCCAGCCGTATAAGACAATTATTTAAAAAAGCAAGAAGTAACGGCAAAGCTGTTATATTTATCGACGAAATAGATGCTATCGGTAAGAAAAGAGATGGCGGAAAAAATACTGGTGGTTCTGATGAAAGAGATCAAACTCTAAATGCATTGCTTACTGAAATGTCAGGCTTTAACGAAAAAGAAGGCATTATAGTTATGGCCGCTACAAACAGATTAGACATGCTAGATCCTGCTCTTTTAAGACCTGGTAGATTTGATAGACACATTGAAGTCAATCTTCCAGACGTGAGCGCTAGAGAGAAAATTTTAAATCTTCATCTAAAGAACAAGCCTGTAGGAAGTATAAACGTAAAAGAATGGGCTCATAAGACTTCTTACTTCTCAGGAGCAAAACTTGAAAGTTTAGTAAATGAAGCTGCTATACTGGCTTGTAAAGATAATAGTGAAAATATAGAAGATATACATCTTGATCAAGCATTTTCAATTGTTCTCGCTGGATACGAAAAGAAGAATAGAGATCATATAAAGGATATAGATAAAAAGATTACAGCTTATCATGAAATTGGACATGCTCTTGTATCTTTAAAGGTTCTACCGGAAGAAAAGGTATCAAAGGTTACAATTATACCAAGTACTAAAGGTGCTGGTGGATATACTCTAAGTATACCTAAAGACAACTTATATCAAAATAAAAACTATTTGAAGAAGAGAATTATGGTTCTACTTGGTGGAAGAGCTGCAGAAGAAATCATATTTGGAGCTGATTACATTACAACTGGAGCACACAATGACTTAAAACAAAGTACAAAAATATCATTTAATATGATAACTCAATATGGTATGGGGGACACTCTTGGATTATTAAACATGCAGGAGTTGCTGGAGTTAAATCTAAATCAAGATGAAGTTATTAAAGAGTGTAAAGACATGATTGATTCTATGTATGAGGATGTTAAGAGGCTGCTTTTAAGTGAAAGACATAATCTAGAAAAGTTAACTAATTTACTTTTAGGAAAAGAAACATTATATTCAGAGGACTTGAATCTATAATGATAGTCATCGGGGACGGTACACAATTTTTCATCTTGAAAAATTGTGTATCGTCTTTCTTTTTATTTGGGGACAGTCTACAATGAAGCAATGAATAAAAATTGTAGTGTGTCCCTATTTGCGAAACAAAAATAATGAAGCTATAACACCGCCAATAAGTCCACCCATATGTCCAAAGTTGTCTACATTAGGTATAGAGAAGCCTATAACTAAATTTATAGCAATAACGGACACTATGTTCATCATAAATCCTTTGCCAACACTATTTTTCATTTTGACTGCAAAGATCAATGCTGCTCCTAAAAGACCAAATATAGCTCCCGATGCTCCGATAGATACCCCGGTTGAAAATATATAACTAAAGATAGACGAAATTATGCCTGCTAAAAAGTATATAAAAACATACTTAGTTCTTCCGTATATTTTCTCTACTAGTGGCCCTAAAGAATTTAATGCATACATATTAAGAGCAAGGTGTATAATTCCACCATGTAAAAACATACATGTAATAAATCTATAGTATTCTCCTTGGTTTATAAGCTGATTAACCTTTGCGCCTAAGAATATGAGTACATTTATATTACTATCAATAATGTTTCCTGATAAATAAGCGGTAAGTATATAAGCCAATACATTTACACCAATTAAAACATATGTTATAATTGGTCTCTCTGCCTTTGCAGCTCTATTCTGTGATGTGCTCATGTAATTTATAATGGTCGCTAATTCCTGAGCCTTATCTTTTAAATCCTCGCTAAAATATAGTACTTTATTATCCACATTGTTGATTAAAATTAATCCACATTGTTGATAAATTTCCTGATTTACACGCAATTCTCCATTCTCATTAGATTCGATTTTCAATCTATCGTCAATTATAGCCTGGATTAGTCTTATGTTATCAGTTTGTAAGTGTTTTCTTGCTAATATTTCTATTTCATGAATATTGAGTTGATAACTGCCTTCTAAATTACAAAAAAACATCACATCAATGCTACTATCTGTCTTTTTATAAACTCCCCAATTAGTGTAAAGGCCATTTATTTCTCCAATCTCTAAAATACTATAACCGTAATGTTCATATAGACTTTGTATTAAGTTTTTAATATATGCTTCCATAAAATTCTCCTTCAAATCATATAAAACTTTAAAAATAAAAGCACCGCAACAGATAAACCCTTCTTACTAGTTTATTGTGTGCTGTGCATTCAATTTTATCCCGCAACTAACCATCACTTATCATGCAATACTTTGTATTACAATGCTAGGATTATTTAATAAGTCTATTTCATAAAAAGGTATTGGATTTTTAGTTTCACTATCATATAACACTCTGACTACTGGTCTGTCTGGGAATCCTTTGTTTTGTCTTATAACAAATCCCTCATTACCATTTGATAGTTTAACACAACATCCTAAAGGATAGATAGCAAATGTATTTTTAAAATTTCTAACCAATTCTTCATCAAAATTAGTTCCACTTCCTGAGAGAATGAGTTCATAGGCATCATTAGGGCTAAACTTCTTTCTGTAACATCTATCATTACTTATAGCATCATATACATCACAGATACATACAATCTTCGCAAATTTAGAAATCTGTTTTCCATTTAGTCCATAAGGATATCCCCTACCATCAACTCTTTCATGATGTTGTTCGACTATTTTAATTATAGAATCAGGCATTGAAATGTTCTTTTTTAGCATTTTAGCTCCGTACAATGTATGCTTTTTAATTTCATTAAACTCTTCATCTGTTAAACGTCCCTGCTTATTTAGTATAGTAATTGGAACTTGCGTCTTTCCTACATCGTGGAGCATCGCTCCAATACCGAGATCTTTTAGGTCCCATTCATTAAATTTTGAGGACATACCTAGAAAAGTCGTCATAATACAAGTATCTAAAGAGTGTACATATGTATAGTTATCATAGGTTTGTATGTCATAGAGACTTTTATTAACATCTCCGAGATCTACAATATAATTAATCATATCTTCAACAGCACCAAGTGATTCCTTAAGCTTTTTCCCATTACAATCATGTACATTTTTCATAACATTGCACATGCTTTTCATTGTAACCTGTTTTAGCTCTGAAAGTTTTTCATCTTCTACATCCACATCATCTAATCTGTCATCTTCTACGTATATATAGAAAACACCTAAATCTTTCAGTTTTTGTATGTAACCATCATTTAACCTTACTCCAGCTCTTAGTAAAACTTGTCCCTCGTTTGTTAATATGCTTTTACCTAATACATCACTTTCACTAACCCTATTAATGAACTCCAGCCTCATTTCTCCACCTCAAATAAATCTTGCTATCATACACATATATTGCACACCTTGATTTACACATTATTCTAAAATAAGTCAAAATACTACTACTTATGAAATCATATCATATTATTTAAGAAAATAAAATAGCTATATACAGTTATTATACTAAACTTTAATAATTATTAATAATGCTGTTTAAATATTAATTATAAAAAAGTCACTGTATTTTCAGACAATTATAAACAGTTGTCTAAGTATAGGATTCAATGATGTGCAACTAGCTTTCTAGTTTGAACCCTATACTTTTAAACAACTGCTTACAATTATTTGTACTCCTCTTCTTTTCCTTTAACATTTTCAAAGACTTCCTTTATATGTGTTTTAATTAGAGAACATAAGTTATTTAATTTTGATAACACAATAGAATGTTCCTCATTATAATCAAACTTTACTAACCATGTGGGATTATACTCATCGTCAATTTGCTCTATACTATATTCTTGTTCTATAAACTTATCTTCATTAAACAAATCGAATACAGCAGAGTATTCCCAATCCTCAACATCTCTATTGGTATCAAAATATACATTTATTTTGTCACCATCATAAAACATCTTCCTTATGTACTCTGCACCTTCACCTACTTCATAGCTTCCTAGCTCCTTAGTCATAAAACCTGTATTTTTATCTTTTTCCATTAAAACTAATGAAGAGAAATCCATACATTAACACCGCCTTACATATAACTTTAATAATTTTTATAATATTAGTATTTACTTATTTACAAATTTTAGTTATTATATTATTGTAATTAATTTCCATTTAGTGAGGGAAGCTTATGAAAAAATTTTTAGCAATTTGTTTAACTGTGGTTATCGTTGGTGGATTTATAAAGTTTACTTATACATCTAACAAATGTAAAAATATTGACTATGCTGTTCAACACTACTTTACATCTGGAATATTAAATCGTTATAAAATGTATAACATAGGTACCCTAGATCTTTCTTTCTCTAACGGCAACATAGCTGTAGTAAAAATCGATGGAATGGAGAAAAAATCTCCACATCGTCAGGTAGCTTACAGCGTTTTCCTAGAAAGAAATAGCCAAGGAGTATGGAAAGTAAAAAAAATCTACCCTGCTCAAGTTACTTTAAAAAGTCAATAAAATCTTTAGGAATAGATAGGCAGTCTATTCTTATTTTTTTACATGGTCTGTGCATTCATCACAAATTCCTTCAAGCTTTAAGTCTAATTCCTTATCCATAAATGTAAATCCCGTTTTATCCTTTATTAACTCTCTAACCTGTTGCATTGGACAATCTATTTCAACCTCTTTATGGCATAACTTACATTGAAGTATATGTTTATGATCTTCTTTTCTAAGCCTATAATTATTTTTACCCTGTCCTAGATCAAACTTCTTTATTAATTCCTTATTTTCAAATAAGTCTAATGATCTGTATACAGTGGATAAATCAATATTTAAATTTCTTTTCTTACATTCATTAAAAATATACTCAGCATTTACAGCATGATCTGATTTATTTAAAATATCAAGCACATTTATTCTTCCTTTTGTAACTTTTATTCCATGCTGCCTTAAGTATTTTTCTATTTCCAATGCTTTCACCCCAAGCTTTCTTTAGAAAAACATCATCTTTATCCCGAAGATAACAAGTATTACTCCGCCTATATAATCTGCATATTTGCCTAAAAGCTCTATTTTTTTTAGGTACTTTGCTATTACAAATGCAAGCGATGATATTATTAATGTCACCACTCCTATAAACAATGTATCTTTAAATATAATGAGATTGTTATTTATGTTATTAAGTATAGTGAACCCTATAACCATGGCATCTATACTTACTGATATACCAAGAATAAAATATGTGCCTGGTTTTATAACAGGACATTCTCCTTTATTTTGAAATCCTTCTTTTAACATTAAAATTCCTACAATTGATATAAGGGCTCCACCTATAATTTGAGGAACAGATGCTATGTATGTATTAAATAATACTCCTGCATATGCACCGATAAGAGCGAATAAAAATTGAAAAAAACCGCTGCAGGCTGAAAATAAAACTTTGCCTTTTATTCTTACTCCACGATTTAATCCTATGCATAATGCCACACCAAATGCATCTAACGATAAGGCTATGGCTATCAGTAACAATGAATAAAAGTCCATACCATTTCTCCTTATTTTTACTTTATTTTAACAATAATATTTTACTTTATATCTATTATATTGTCTATATAAAGAAGTTTTTATAAGACATTTTTGTTTGGGGACGGTTCGCAATTTTTATACAGTTTGGGTTAGCTAAGGGACAGTTTACAATTTTTATGCTTATATTCTATTTAGATAACTATTGAATCTAATTTCATTTATTAATCTATAAAGAATTAAATTGTTATCATGTGTCAATAATTCTAATAAAACATGAAGGGAGTGGTAGTCATTGAGTAGAACTCCACGCAAAAAAGGTTTAAGCAATATCCATCACATTATGAGCAGAAGCATTAGTGAACTTCAACTATTTGTAGATTTTAAAGATAAAGATAAATTTCTAAATATAATTAGAAAATATCAAAAAATTTATATGTTTACTATATATTCATTCGTTCTTATGGATACTCACTATCATTTGCAAGTTAATGACAATGGTGCTGATATATCTAAGTTTATGAAGTCCATAAATCAGAGCTATGCCCAATACTATAATAAAAAGTATTCAAGACATGGTCACTTGTTTTCTGATAGGTTTAAAAGTAAGCCTATAGAAAAGGATAGTTATGTTGTTACGGCCTCTGCCTATATACATAATAATCCTAAGGATATTCCAAACTACAAAAATCGTGTTCACAAATATAAATACTCAAGCCTTAAAGTTTATGCTGGAATGTCCTCAAAATATTCTGATATTTTAGATATAGATTTTATATTAAAATATTTTAATACTAATAAAAGATTGGCACGTAAATCTTATTTAGAATTTGTGTGCAAATTTAATGACTTAAAAATTAAGGATGTACTAGAATTTAATAGCTCTGAAAATTTTTATACTCCTATGAAACATATACTTGTTAGAAATTTCAAACCTACTGATATAATAGATTTTGTTTCTCATTATAATAAAGAGTCTTTTTGTATTCATGCAAAGTATAATCATAAAAATATGGAATCTAAATCAATTTGCGTAGTTCTAATGAGATCTTTGTGTGATTTTAAATTTAGTGACATTTCAAAAACTATAGGGAATTTAACCCATTCTAACATTGGAAGATTGTGTGAAAAAGGAATCTCGTTGATTAATACCTCTGAAAAATATAGAAATATAGTGGATGATTTTATAAACTATAGTCGGTCTGCATAATTTAAAAATTTGCCAACCTAATTTAGAACTTTTATCTATAAACAATTGTACAAGCATATAAGATAAGCTAAATTATTAACAAAACTATAGCAATCATGCATTGTATATGCGTTAGTTCTATCTCGCTACCTTATTTGCTATTATTATTTGTTATTACTTGGGGACGGTTTACAATTTTTAATGAATAATAATTGTAAACCGTCTGCACAAGCTGAAGCTGAGTAAGAACTATGTATCATCAAATTCTCAATACATGTCCATTGTCTTTCAACCATTTTCTTCTTTTTTCATAATCAGGTAAAACAGACTTCACTGTATTCCAATATTCCTTAGAATGATTCATGTGTATTAAATGACATAATTCGTGTACAACTATATAATCAATAATGCTAATCGGTGCCATTATAATCCTATAATTATAATTTATGTTTCCCTTCGATGAACAACTTCCCCATAAAGTTTTCTGGTCCTTAATAAATATTCTTTTAGGGCTTACCCCAAGAACCTTGCTATACATATCTGTTCTCTCTTTGAATAATTTGGCAGCTTCCTTTCTATATAGATTTACAATAGCACTATATATTGTATCATCACTCAACATACTGCTTAAATTTATAAAAACCCTAACTTTCTCATCCTCTATTTCAGCATTGCATATAGGTTTAGTAACTTTAATAATCTCTAATTCCAACTCTTTCCCTAAAAATAGAAACCTTTCCCCATCCTCAAAAGCTCTGTTATAGGCAAAATTAGCTTCTTTAATGAGTCTAACCTTATCAGTTATCCACTTTTGTTTCTTCTTTATAATATTTTTAATAGTTTCTTCGCTCACACCAAAAGGAGAAGTAATTATGACTTCTCCCTTATCTGTAATCTTAATTCCAATAGTTTTTCTACGTTTTCTAATAATCTTATAGGTAATTGTTGAAAAATTGTATTGTGTCCCCATCACATTCACCTATTTCACTGTAACAGGTCTTATTACGTCTTTAACCTTTATATAATAAGTCTTTCCGCTTTTTAAGTTTTCTTTAGGCACTAGGCTTATTTTTTTATTATCAACTTTTTTCACATCAAAAGCCACACGTTGTCCAGTCTCTCCATCAATAAATTCCATGTTAGTATAATCTTTAACTGTATCAGCATTCACCTCTTTATTAAAACTTATAGTAAATACCTTATTCTGTTCAACGTCCTTTAGAGTATCTAAATTTTTATAATTAGCATACAAAAATTTATAAGCATTATCAAAATAGTCTGTAGGTGCTTTAACCCAACCCTTATCGGTTCCTACATATACGTTATCCTTAGAAACTTTATTCAATATATACTTAAATGCAGCCCAGTGTTTTTCGTCTTTAGCTAAGTTTAAGTTGATCTCAAAATCTTTTCCTGCATAATTTACTTTTACATAACCTCTTTTATCTACATCATTCATACATTTCCCGGAAAATAATTCAGCAACCGCCAAAGAATCAACATCCTTCGCTTCAAAATCAGGTGTTACTCCAACTTTCTGAATTACATTACCTAGAGGTGAGTAAAACTTTTCTGTAGTTATCTTAAGAGCACTTCCATCTGATAAAGGAAACATCTCTTGTGCAACCCCTTTTCCATAAGTAGTCACACCAATAAAAAACGCCTTCTTATAATCCTTTACTGCAGCAGATAAAATTTCTGAAGCACTTGCTGTATACTCATTTATAAGAAAAATTACAGTTTTATCTATGGTGATTCCCTTACCTCCTGCTAAATACCTTACTTTATTTCCTTGTCTATCTTCCACCGTAATTGCAGGATTAGATCCGATAAAGTTTCCAGCTATCTCAAGAGCTGTCCCCATATATCCACCACCATTATTCCTTAAGTCTATTATGTAGCTATCGGGACTCTTCATATTTAATTCCTGCAGCTCTTTGCTGAATAATTGCGAAGTGTCCCCACCAAAAGATACAATGTTGATGTAGGCAGTGTGTTCATTCAACATTTTTCCAGTTACTGTTGGGAGACTTATCTCTCTTCTCATTACGCTGAAATTCAACATAGTATCTGCTCTTTTTACCTGAAGGTTTATAGTTGTACCTGATTCTCCTTTTATATAGGATGCCGCTTCATCTGCAGTTAACCCTGATAGTGATTTATCGTTAGCAGAAATTATTATATCCCCTTCTCGAATTCCCGCCTCCATCGCCGGTGAGTTCTCTATAACAGATCTTACCTTAACTCCTTCATTAACTATTTCCATATAGATGCCTATCCCATACATCTTGTTGTCTATGTAATTTAAAAAATCTTCCTCCTGTTGCTTAGAAAAATATTGAGAATATGGGTCGTTTAACCCTTTTACAATCTCCTCTATAGTTGGTGCATTCAGCACATTATCAGATACTGGAGTCACATAATTGTCTCTAATAATAGCCCTAGCTTCATCTAGTGTCTGACTAGATGCTTGTACCTTAAAAGAAGAACTAGCAACTAGAAATATTGTTAAAGCTAGAAATGAAATTGTACTCTGTATCTTACCATATACTGACTTATTTCTAATCCTATTCTTTATTGCAGAAAGTTTATTCTTCATGTTTTGTCTAATCCTCCAATACTCTTAATTTGTATATTATAAAAATTATACATCATTTTTTCTATTAATAAAATCTAATTATTTGCAAAAATCTTACGATACTTTATTCTAAAACTAAGGGACAGTTCACAACTTTTCATCATATTATTGATGAAAAATTGTGAACTGTCCCCATCACTTTACTTGCTATTTCCTAAATTAATAAGATCCATGTAATCAAAAGAATTTTCTTTCGTTAGTTGAGGAATAGTTATCTTTACATCTTTATTAATGTTATAATTTTGAGTATTATAGTTAAATCCAAGTCCAAGAATGCCTTTTACATCTTCAGTTGTTGCACCCGGGGTATTGCTCAATTTATTCATAACCTCAACAAACTTATGAATGTCTAATTGTAGATCAACAATACCGGTTTCTCCAATGATATAACCATCGCAGATATTATAGGTTATGTCTATTCCTTTATCGCCAATTACTTTTAAATCTTTTATTGCATCCATAAATGTCTTTATCTGCTTCATAGATTCTTGAGGATTTGAAGCCATATTAGCAAATACCTTTTCTATGTCCTGCTTTTGCTGTTCTTTATTTGGTACTCCTGAAAGATCAACACATGACAACATAAATTGCTTCATAAAGCTAATGAACTCTTTATTTTGCACTGCATCAGTTGCAGTATAATTTAATAAAGATTTAAATGTCATGTCATTAAGCTTTAACTGATAGGTTTGTGCATACTTTATTCCATCTTTATTATTAACTCTCATTAATCCTTTATAGTCAATAAATTTAAAGCCTGGATTCCAGTTTTCTAAATATTTTTCCATAAAGCTTTGAAATTGTGGTTGAAAGTTCTTGCTAAAATCCATTAAACCTGTAATATTATTTGTTCCAGGCATGAGTTTAGAATTTGCCTCAATAGGATCCATAACCATATATTGTTTTCCTGCAAACTGTGGTGGAAGATATTGTGCTGCAACTTCAGGAATCTTTATAATTTCTTTCATCTTAGGCTGACTTCCTGTCATATCTAAGCTTACCCAAGCCGTTGTTTGTATGTTCATTCCTGCTACTTGAATACTTATGTCTTCTTGAACATCTGATAAAGTTTTATTACTGTTTCCATTCATCTTTATATTAAAATTCATTTTTGAATTATTTATTATAGGAATTATTTTATCTGCCTGATTTTGTTCTTCTTTTGGTAAGTCTTTAACACTAGCATTTACTCCTATAGTACTGTCACTCTCCATAGAGTTAATGTTATTTTGATTTAAAGTTGCCTTTAGTAATCCACTGTTTATACCTTGATTTTTGTTCATTGGAAGTATCTTTTCTAGTAATGATGTATTTACAACTCCTTCTCCGCCTAATACATTAACTTGTCCAATATCTTTTATATTGCTATCAATGTATTCCTTAACCTTTGCTTCAGAATTTTCATCAACTAAAATTATTGGTGAAGACGTTAATGCAGCTAATGCAGAGCCTGATAAAGAATCAGCGAAGCCTTTTCTACTTGAAAAATAAACTGTATCATATTTAAGATCCTTAGAGAATTTATTTATAATATTTATGTTTCTTTCATATTCATTGTTCCCAGTGATTCTTTCTGCATTTGGAAACTGTTTTACTATATCATCATTGATAACGTCTTTATCGCCTATAACATATGCTTTTGATATATTATTTTCCTTCAAATAATTCTGTAATGTATCAGTAACTTTGTCTTGTGGTACAAGTATTATAGGCATTTCCTTTGAAGCTGCAATAGGTGCTGCACTAAGAGCATCTGCAAAATCATCTCCCTTAGCTATAACCACACCATTATTTGCTCCTACTTTTTTAGCTATCTCAATAGATGTGTCATATCTGTCATTTCCAGAAATTCTTTCTATTTCTATTCCTTTATTTTTAATTGCATCCTCAACCTTTGAAGATACTGATCCTATTCCACCAATTATAAACGCTTTTTTTGCTTTCAATCTAGATAGTTCTTTAGTTAAACTAGAAGCTGAGTCAGATTGGTTATCCAAATTATCTTTTGAAACTAATAAAATTGGAGCATTATATTTTTTAGCTAAAGGTGCTGCACTAAGAGCATCACCGAAATCCTCGCCACTAGCAATTACTACATAATCGGATGTAGCGTTCCATCCATTTCTTGAAACAGCAATAGATGTATCATATCTATTTGCTCCTCCTATTCTCTCTGGGTTAACTGCAGCCTTCGTTCTAGTAGTAACACCTATACCTAAACATAAGCTTATTGATAATAAACAAGCTATCTTTTTCATGTTCATAGTAAATATCCCCCTTCACATTACTAATGCTATTATAACATTGGTAAATTTATACTTCAACATATTTAAGTGCAATTTATTGCTTATCCATATAAAAGGCTGTTATGCCATTAAAGTATAATATTAAATGATGTATATTAATATCACAGAAGCATCTAATAAGCCTTTAAAATTCCTATCTGCTTGTACTTTTGAACCACACTTATTCTAAGAATACTTATTATATTGTTTTAATTATTGATTTTTCGTCAATACTAATTATAGTACCAGATACTACTAATCTATACTGGTTTGCTCAATATTAGTATTGATAACTATAAGATATTTAGTGTATTATATTTTTAGGTACATCTAAATTACTTGTAAAGTGATGCAAAAATAAATTAATATAATGAAAAGGTGATGATATGTTAGTGACTTCTACAATAGTACTGTTTATAATTCTTACAACTATAATAACATTAGCACTATGCAAAGCTGCAGGCAAAGATATCAGGGAATAGTAACTAAAAAATAAGATTACAACTCCATTAAAATTTTAAGTTTACTATTCCTAACTATATCCTTTAGTAGACTTGATTTCGTTTGAAAAACTTATAGTAAAATAAATAGTAAATCGACATGCCTATTAGGCTTCCAGCAAAGTCTATTAATATATCGCTTACTAAGGATGTTCTTCCAGGTACAAAGACCTGATGAAACTCATCTGTAACTGCATAGAATAAACATACAAACATTATATAACTTAATGCTGATTTTCCTTTTATATTAAATGAAAATAGTACAGCAGTTACTATCATAGCAAGAACTAGATATTCAAAGGCATGTGCATTCTTTCTTAAAATTATATTTAAATTTTCCTCTCTTTTATTCAAATATTCATTATCTACTATACTGCTTTGTACAAGCTTTTCATTAGAAATGTTAGAATTATTTACTACAATTTTTTCTTCTTTTTTAATCTGATGATACTTACTTTTTATATCGTTCAGCACACGGTGACTTCTCTCTTCTGAAACCTCACCAATATTTGAAGAGTTATAAAATATAAATCCCATCCAAAGAATGCATAATATAACCAATGATACTTTCTTCAAATGCGCCACTCCTTAATTAAAAAACTTAACAAGAAATTTAATACCTTAAATTATTATTCCATCTTTTATTTCTATTATTCGATCCGCCTTCTTAGCTATTCTATCATCGTGAGTAATAACTACAAAAGTTGTACCAAAATTCTTATTTATATCTCTAAATATTTTATATATGTCTTCAGCAGAATTGGAATCCAAATTACCTGTTGGTTCATCTGCTAAAATAATCTTAGGCTTATTCATAAGAGCTCTAGCAATAGCTACTCTCTGCTGCTGCCCGCCAGATAAATTATATATCTTACTCTTCATTATGCTAGATAAACCAACTAATTCAAGCAATAGCTCTGCTCTTTCACGGGTCTTCCTTCCATGGAAAAACCTCTTAATTGTATGAGGCATAAGTACATTTTCTAACGCATTAAATTCAGGTAGAAGATAATGAAACTGAAACACAAATCCCATTTTTCGATTTCGAAGAGCAGCTAGAGTTATTCTGCTCATTTTGTCTATTCTACTACCATCTATATAAACTTCTCCATTAGTCGGCTTATCTAATGTACCAATTATATTTAAAAGTGTAGTTTTTCCACTGCCGGAAGCACCTATAATAGCCGTAAAGGCACTTTCCTCTATAGTTAGGTTCACATTACGAAGAACTTCAGTTTTAACCCTGCCTCCATAAATCTTATCTACATCCTTTAATTCTATAACATTACCCATTCTTTATTACCTCCACAGGACTCAATCTAAAGGAATTTACAGCTGGGAAAAAAGCTGCTAAGGTTGCTGCGGCTATATCTATTAAAGCAGATTTACCTATAAACCTATGGCTAACAATAATGTTTATTACTGGCGTTCCTTCTGGAGTTATTATGTATGTATTAAAACACTTTATATATGTAAATGTAAGCCAAATGCCTAAAGCAGTACCTAATACACCAAGTATAAAAGCTTGTATAAAGAATATATAAGCAGCAGAAAAGTCCCTAATTCCCATAGCCTTTAAAATGCCAATTTGCTTATATTTTTGAACCACACTTATACCAAGTATACTTATAATACTCAAAACAGCTGCAAGCAGCACAAAAATTTCAATTATGATAGTGCATATTTTCTGTCCAACTAGTCCACTAAATAAAAGCTTATTTTGATCCTTCCAGTTTTCCACCTTTAATTTTTTATCATTTAAACTTTTTTCTATGTGTTTCCCTACAATATCAGCATTGTATACATCATTTACACCTATTTCTATAGATGTAACCTTGTCCCCAAAGCCCAATAAGTCTTGTGCTGTTTTTAAATCTGTAATAAGCCAAGTTCTATTTACCTTAACCGCTCCTAAATCGTAAAAGCCCGCCAAAGTAAGTTCAATTCTTTTCTTATCTATAGTTATTATAGTTATCTTGTCTCCAACATTAACTCCTAACCTTTCCTTTAAATCTCTACCTATTAAAGCTTGACCACTATCCTCTAGCATCTTTCCTTCATAAATTCTATCCTTCATTCTGTAAAGTGAATTAACGTCGTTATAAATAAATCCCCTTATTTGTACAGGCTCTGTCATATCGTTTAATTTTATAAAGGCTTGATAATCCACTACAGGGGCTGCCGATTTTATATCTTTATCTGCTTTTATAATCTTATTCTTTTTGTCCTGCCAATCCGTTATGCCTCCTTTCGTTGAATATACAGTTATATGAGCAGAACTTCCTATAACCTTATTTAGCAACGTAGATTCAAGACCTTTACTTAATAGTCCTATAAATATCTGAACAGATACCCCGATAGCTATCCCTAATATTATTACAAGTGTTTGTATTTTGTTGTATCTCAGAAATCGACCTGCTATTTTAAACGATGTAAGCATATTTATTCCTCCAATTTTTACTCGTTTTCCAATTATATAAAACTAAATATAAATATGAAATAATAATCATCACTATAAATAAAAAACTTTTTAAAATCTTATTTATGACTTCTCCTTATCATATATAAAACAAGCAACTAGGAAATTAATTATTCTGAATTCGGATTTTATATCTAAATACTATATACATACGTATATTAATTTCAATCTATTGGGTTAGTTTAACAATAAGTCTTAAAAAGTCTTCAGTGAACAAGCCTGACGGACAAAAAGGTCATAAAATCTATATTCTACAACAAGTTGAAATCTGATTGTGTGGAGTTTATCTAAAATAGATACTATTACGAAAATGCCTATGATATCTCAAAGAGTTTTAAATTCAAGCTTTTTCTTGAAGTACATTTAATTTCCATACTACCCCATTAATTGAAATTAATACTCGTATGTATATCATAAAGGAATATATGGTTTAATTTAGTAAAAATTAGAGATGAAAATTTAAAGTATGATATTGAATATTTGGGTATATACAAAAGTACAAGCTATTATGTGCCAAAAAGAATTATAGATTTTTGAGAAGTATTATTTAGTAAAATAAGGGTTTTGGAGGGAATTAAGATGAATGCATGTGATTTAGTGGACAAATATTCAAAAACAAATTTAATTCTTTATAAATATAGAGAGCGTTCTATGAGTTATGAAGAATTGATTAAAAAATCCGATGCACTAGCATCATACATAATTAATTGTTCTAGTGATAATAAATTGCCTATTATTGTTTGTGGACATAAGGAGCCTTTAATGCTTGTTTGTTTTCGTGCTTGTACTAAATCCGGACATATCTATCTACCAATAGACAATTCTACACCTAAGGAGAGAATTAAGGATATAGCTGAGAATTCAAATGCTCAAATGATTTTCAATGTATCAGAAAATAATCTATATTTAGACAATGTAGATATTAAAAACTGTGAGGACATAAAAATAATAATAAATAATACTCATAATAAAAGATATAAAGTTAAGTTTGATATAAATAAAGAAGCTTAATGAAAAACAAAGAAGCAATAACTAACATGAAAAGTTCACTTAAACACCGGGGTATATTGCCAGTGCTGAGGGCAGCATAAATACTTCTTTACGAGTCTAAACCTTTGATCCAAGAAATGCCTAATAACTTTGATAAACTTGTTTCCCTCAAATATATCTAAAGTTCTAAAGCATTTCTCAAATCCTACGCTAAGATTCATTAAAAAAGTATTTAAATGTGCCTTCAGAACTGGTAATATACCTCTTATCATAAGCGAAATTATGAGAAAATAAATTTTATAATATTTAGTTTTGTACTAAAAAATGAAAACAGAAGTCATTCATACTCCTGTTTTTATTTACAATTTGTTAATGAGCCCTACTAAATTTTTATTCTTTAATTATAGATGCTGCCACTTCTTCTTCTGTTAAATTTTTTTTGTTATAAAATTCTTTCCTCTTAAAATTGGCACTCATCTTGACATTTGAAAGATAGTCCATAAGCTCTTCTCTTAAATCATTGCGTTTTAAAGCATATTCTATGTTAGCCTGTAAAAATCCAAGCTTATCCCCTACATCATATCTTATTCCTTCAAAACAATAGGAATACATAGCTTCTTGTTTTGCTAACTCCTTCAATGCATCAGTTAGCTGTATTTCTCCGCCTTTCCCAGGTTTAGTTTTTTCAAGTATTTCAAATATTTTAGGAGTTATTATATATCTTCCCAAAATAGCGATGTTTGATGGTGATTCTTCTATTTTTGGTTTCTCTACTAAATCCTTCACCTTATAAACTTTGTCTTCAATTTTTACGCCTTTTACAATACCATACTTAGATACTTGTGTTTTATCAACTGGCTGTACTCCTAATATAGAAGTTTTGTATTCATTATAAGAATTTATTAATTGTTTTAAGCATGGTACTTCACTATCAACTATATCATCACCTAACATAACAGCAAAGGGCTCATCTCCTACGAAGGCTTTAGCACGACATATAGCATGTCCTAAGCCTTTAGGCTCCTTTTGTCTTATATAGTGGATATCAACCATATTAGATATATTTTGTACTAGTTCAAGTAACTTTTCTTTATGATTATTTTGAAGCTCGCCTTCTAGTTCAACAGATTTATCAAAGTGATCTTCTATAGCCCTTTTGTTTCTTCCTGTTATAATTAGTATTTCTTCAATACCTGAAGCTACAGCTTCTTCAATTATATATTGAATTGTTGGTTTATCTACTATTGGCAGCATTTCTTTTGGTTGAGCTTTTGTTACTGGTAGAAATCTTGTACCTAATCCCGCTGCTGGAATTATTGCCTTTCTTACTTTCATTAATATTACACCCCTTCAACTTTAGTATCGTTCTAAAAAAATTGTCATATATTATATTTTTACATTTTCAAGAAAAACTTTTAACGCCTCTCTCCAATCTCTCATCTCATCTCCAACGCTACATCTCAACATCATATTATCTAGCGACGAAAAAGCTGGCCTCTTAGCAGCCCTATTTATCTTATTAGATGTAGTTGGACTAACAGTACACTCTATTCCCTCAAACTCAACTATCGCCTTTGCAAAATCATACCATGTACACTCACCAGTACCTGTGCAATGATATATTCCATACTCATTAGTCAAAGCAATTTTTAAAATATGATGTGCTAAATCCTCTGCATTAGTCGGATTCCCCCTCTGATCATTCACTACCTCCAAATGTCCTTTTTCCTTTGCAGCTTTCATAATTGTCTTTACAAAGTTATTTCCATTATATCCATAAAGCCATGCAGTTCTTACTATAAAATATCTTAGGCAGCACTCTCTAACATAGTTCTCTCCAAGCAGCTTTGTTTCCCCATACACACTTACTGGATTAGTTAGATCATATTCTCTATATGGAACAGTTCCATTACCTCGAAACACATAATCTGTTGATATGTGTATAAGTTTTGCATCTAATTGTTCACAAGCAATAGCTAAGTTTCTCGGTCCTAGCGAATTCACTTTTAAAGCTAAATCCCGATTATTTTCACAGCCATCTACGTTAGTATAAGCTGCGGAATTTATAACAATATCAGGTTTAACTTCATTTATAAAACTTTTTACTAATTCTAAATTTGATATATCTAATTCTTCTATATCTACTCCTATAATCTCAGCGTTTCTATAATCCTGTGGTATAATACCTAATTCTGATGCTCCTTCTTTTAATATATTAATAATTTGACTACCTAATTGTCCTCTACAGCCTGTAATTAATATTTTCATTTTACTACTCTCCTAGAAACTAAAATTCTATTTTGCTTTCTTCTAAAGTTGAAGCATTTTTATCTTTTTCAGACAATAAAACTTCTTCTATTCCCTCTAAAGGCCATTGTATATTTATATCTGGATCATTCCAAGCAATACCGCCTTCATACTCAGGATGATATAGGTTTGTACACTTATATACAAATTCTGCTTCATTAGAAGTTACTAGAAAGCCATGTGCAAAGCCTTCTGGGACATAAAACTGCTTTTTATTTTCTTCAGTTAAAAGCACTCCATACCACTGCCCATAGGTTTTAGATTTTTTTCTTAAATCTATTGCTACGTCAAAAACTTCACCTTTTATTACCCTAACAAGCTTTCCTTGAGGATATTTAGTTTGAAAATGCATTCCTCTAAGTACTCCTTTTCTCGACTTTGATTGGTTATCTTGAACAAAAACCATATCTAAGCCTTGAGCTTTGAAATCCTCGTAATTATATGTTTCCATAAAGTAACCTCTATTATCTCCAAATACCTTAGGTTCAATAATATACAATCCCTGAATAGGAGTTACTGTAAATTTAAATTGTCCCATGAATATACCTCCTACTTTTCTTCATACATTTTTTCATAATACTTTTGATATTCTCCTGAGGTTATATTATTCATCCAATCCTTGTTATCTAAATACCACATTATAGTTTTATTGATTCCAATTTCAAAAGTAGTTTCAGGATACCATCCTAATTCTTCTCTTATCTTAGTTGGATCTATTCCATATCTCCTGTCATGACCTTTTCTGTCTTCTACATATTTAATTAGACTCTCTGTTATTTTCTTATCTACATTTTCATTTAAGTAGTTTATAACTGTCTTAACTAACTGGATATTGGTTCTTTCATTATGTCCACCTATGTTATAAACCTCTCCTAATCTTCCTTTGTTTATAACCATATCTATTGCCTTGCAATGATCTTTTACATATAACCAATCTCTTATATTGGATCCATCACCATATACAGGTAAATCCTTGTGATTTAAACAATTATTTATTATTAATGGTATTAACTTTTCAGGAAATTGATATGGACCATAGTTATTTGAACATCTTGTTATATTTATTGGCATCTTATATGTATCAGCATAAGCCTTTACCATTAAATCTGCACCTGCTTTACTTGATGAATATGGACTATGTGGATTTAATGGTGTTGTTTCTATAAAAAATCCTATTTCTTCAAGTGATCCATATACTTCATCTGTAGAAACTTGAAGATATTTCTTACCTTCTTTAAAACCATCCTGTATTTCCCATGCCTTTTTTGCTGCATTTAATAATGTAACTGTTCCTAATACATTAGTTTTTACAAATACTTCTGGTTCTCTTATACTTCTATCTACATGTGATTCAGCTGCAAAATTTACTACGTAATCTATATCATATTTTTCAAATAATGCCTCTATTAGTTCTTTATCACATATATCTCCTTGAACAAATATGTAGTTAGGATTACTTTCTATATTTTTAAGATTTTCCAAGTTTCCTGCATAGGTAAGCTTGTCTAAATTAATTATTTTTATATTATTGTATTTATTTAACATATATATAACAAAATTTGAACCTATAAAACCTGCTCCACCTGTAACTAAATAAGTCTTCATCTTTAATCCTCCAGACAATTAATTTATTTGCTTCAAGAACTAATTTTTTAATTTATACCAAATATCACCACCTATTCCTATATTATATATATACGTATATTAATTCTAATTACTGCGGTAGGATAAAAAAAATTAAAAAAAGCAATCCTCAGATGTACGGTTAAACAGTCCACCCGTTATTACATTAAAGGGAAAAGGCAGTAAATTAAGACAAGTTCCCATTATGGGAAAAACATTTATTCTGTTTATAGACTACCTAGAAGAACAAAACCTAAAAACTTCAGCAAACAGAACACAGCCGGTTTTTCGTAACCTCCAGAAAAAGAAGCTATCTAGATGGGGGGGCTCCTACATAATCAATAAATATGTGGAACAAGCGAAACAGAATGTAGGTTTTAAAAATGACTGTAATATCACTCCACATGTATTTCGCCACAGCAAGGCCATGCATTTGTTACAGGCAGACGTTAATCTGATTTATATTCGTGACTTCCTAGGCCATTCGAATGTTTGTACTATAGAAGTACGCAAGGGCAGATAGTGAAGTAAAAAGGAAATCATTAGAAAGTGCCTATATGGATCTAACTGCCGAAGAAATACCTAAATGGGATCAAGATGGAGATTTGTTAAATTGGTTGAAGAATCTCTGTAGATAGATAATACCAAGAACATATTATGGTGAGTAATTAAAGCAAATTCTTCATATTTACAAATTTTTTCCTTATGCACTCACCATAATATAATTCTCCCCATAATGTCTTAAGGTATGAACTGTTGCATTTTTAGTAAGTTCAGCCTTTTTTATTGCCTTATGTTTAATATTTTCTGTAGTATCAAAAATAGCTTTAACTTCTTGTGGAGATAGTACAACTGGGAGTTTTCTAGGTTCCTTTATCCTTGGAATTCTATTGATATCCCATAACTGATTTAAAACTTTTGCGTAGAAATTTTTAAGATAGCATAAATTGCATTAGTAGAGCCTTCTGTTAAATGTTTTTCTGTGATACAATAATGTAAATAACCACATATTTCCTTTTCACCTAATAGATGAGGTGACTTGTTGTAAAACTTAGAAAAGTTACTAATGTAAGTAAGATAATACTTTGTTGTTATAGGGCTATAACCTTTTAACCCCATATACATTTTCATTTGTTTTCTTAATTCTGACATGTTAACACTCCTTTTTATTTTGATTTGGGTTTGTCCTTATATGGTTGCCAATATAAGTAATAAAAAGAAGTATTCATGATAATAAAGTAGTAGTTATTGTTAATAACTATCACTTTAAATTTATAAATATCTTAGATTTTAAACTCAAAGCCTTGAATTGAAGTTAAACCCGCCACCGCTTGATAGCGGTTTAGTTCTTTGTTTCTATTGCGCATTAACTAAAATAAGATTAACTTTCCCATTTTACATTTTCTTTAATAACTTTAGCTGGTACTCCTGCGACTAAGGTATATGGAGGTACATCTTTAGTTACAACAGAATTTGAAGCAATTATAGCTCCCTCTCCAAGAGTTACACCTTTAAGTATAGAAGAGTTAAAACCAATCCATACATTATTTTTTATTATTATTTCTTTAGTTGTTTCTTGTTGCACATCATTATAATATATATTGTGTCTATCACTGTCTATTATATTTACATTCCATGATATTGTAGTGTTATCACCAATTTCGATTTTTTTAGATGCCATTATTCTTGTGTTTTCATTAATGAAAACATTTTTTCCTACTTTCAAAATAGCATTAGGGCCTACAGATATTCTACATCCATTTCCCACTCTGAAATTTTTAATATCTAAAGTAGCATTATGTCCAACATTTAATAATGATTTTTGCTTATTACAAAATAGAACACCAAAAGATAATTTTTCTCTTATGATTATTTTACTTGTTTTATTTAACATAATTATAGAATTCTTACCTATTAAAATCTTAGACTTTACAGTATTTAATAACTTGATATTATAATATAATGTTTTAAGCATGCATACATTTTTAAAAGAATTTAACATTTTTATCCTCCTAGTTCCTTATTTATTATATTCTTGTTTTATTAGTCTCTATGTGATTCTAATATTATTGCATCTTCTAAATGTACATTAAAAAAATTACAATTTTTTATATTTACAATACTATTTTTGAAATTGTCAACAAAAACTAGACACAAACTTTTAATTATTGTTAATTATATTTAATATATTTTTCAAATTAATTAAAAAATATATTAAATATCATATTTTCGACAAAAATAAGTACTTTGAGTTGACCAAGTACTCTACTGTGCCACCAGTATGTAATACCTAGTGCTGTACATACGTTTTTATTTATTTCCACCATAACATTATATTACTGAGTTATACATATTAACTTGTCAACATTCTAACATTTCTCTGGCGAATACCATCTTAAGCTTGCTACTTATCCCATAAATATAAAGGTGTAAATTTAGGAGTATTGCCAATTATGGTATTATTATCTTCAGGAACAAATATTATAGCAATATTTAGTTTCTTTACATGATTTACATGAATGACAAGCTTTCTTATTCCCTCATTTTTATTCTGGCCTATTGGATTTGGTGAGGAACTAAGAGGTTTTGCATCCATTTCAGTAAACCTTAAATTTTTATCTGGAGATATAATATGAATCCAAAGCTTCTTATCTCCATCACTTAATACGGCAGTCTGTCCATTATCTTCTATAGATATATTCTTACTGGTATGCATAAACCACCAAACATCTCCAAAATCTTTAAGCTCTATTTCATCTTGCAATAAAACTTTCGTTCTATTATCAAATATCATTAATCCTCTTAAAGTCTTAACAGCATCATTATATGCTGAAGTTGTATTAATTATAGAAAATGCTTTATCAGTCATGCTCTTAAAAGAAACTACTTTAGTTATTCCATTAGGATTTTGATCAGGTCCTTTATTAGGATTTATAACTATGGTATTCTGCCCTTCTGCTCTTTTTCTATAATAATCCCATCGATTTAAGTTATTTTTATTCGTACTAAAATATCCCGGTAAATTATAGTTATCGCCTTCTAGTTCCTCAGCCCACTGTACCCCATCAGACTCTAGTACAAAATCTCCACTATCAAGGTCAGTATGATTCCTATTTTCAAAATTAAAGCCTTTAATTGCTGCAAATATTCCCATTGGATCATTCCATGAGCTTCTAAAAGTTGCTATCTCTACTTTTCTGAAATATCTATCTAATGGCATTTTCGAATTTATAATATCATCATTAATTTTATTGTCATACCACAGCATATCTAACGGTGTTGGATTACTATCTGCATCTATAGTCCTCCTCCATATATAATATGGCTTATTATATATTTTACCTAACCACATAAGCTCTGGTCCTGAAATTCTTTTTCCACTGCTATCTCCATAACCAAAACCATATTTTCCTTGACCTGATACATAATTTATAAAATCTCCTGTTTCTTTTAATCCTGGACTATTTAATAATCCAAGATCTGTCCCGAAAGTATTTTTCATTGATGATAAGAATAGACTTAAATACATAGTGCCATACTCCCAATACCCTGATCCTTCATTCCATGCACCGTCTGGTGCATATCCTTTAATACCATTAGAGATGTATTTTACAGAATACTCTAAAATACTTTTAGATATTACTGGTTCTTCATCTGATATAGCTAACGCCGCCACAGCAATACCAGCATTACAAACAAGATTCCAATTTGCCTCGCTGTTTTTCCACCAACTATCTTCCGAATTACTCATATATATTTTTAAAGCAGGATTTAATCCTTTTTGTATTATCGCGTTTCTTATAACTTCTTTTTGCTTATAACTCCAATCATAATAAAGCCAATCATATGCAATAGCTAATGCATTAGTCATTTCTGCTGTGTCAAGAAAGTGTTTAGGATTAAAATCTTTAAATCTACTTACCGCTTCAATTTCCTTCCACAATCTATCCTTATACTTATATTCCCCATGCAATCTATACATTAGTGCTAAAATATATACTCGTTGGAGTACCTCTCTACTTATACCCAAAAGTCTTATACCGTCTTTTATTTCATACTTAACCGTTGGAGAATTTAATATCTTTTCTGCAGAAATCATTAACTTTTTATTCCATAACTTTTCATGCTCATCAGTATTTATGATTTTTTTTAAATTGTCAAAATCATTTTCGTTGACAGCAATTCTTGGATGCTGTTTATTAACTTTTCTAATCACATTATAGTCACTTCCTTGTGTGTAATTAAAACTATTAACATCTCCAATTGATTCAGAAGATATCATAAAGAAAATTGTCCATATAAGTTGTACACTAATTAATTTAATATAGTTCTTTTTCATCTTACAACAACTATACCTCCAAAGTTTCAAATACAACATATGAGTTGTATATAATGAGTAAAAAATATCATTTAAAGATGGTGAATTGGCATTATGAAATAAAACCTAAATTTACGTTAATATAGTGTAAATTTAGGTTTATTGGAGTATTCTAAATCTTAAATATATATAACTACTTACCTAATTCATATATATGCCTAACATCCAATTTTTAGTCAAAAGTAAGCTTATAATTTATCAATAAATATAATTATTTGTAAAATAAGTTTAATAAATGATTACTTTTCATATCCATAAGGATGATTCTTATGCCAATTCCACGCCGTTTCTATAATAGTCTCAATTGAATTATACTTAGGATTCCAACCTAATTGTTTCTTAGCTTTATCACTTGAAGCAATAAGAATAGCTGGGTCACCTTCTCTTCTCGGTGCAACTTCAGCCTCAATATTACATCCTGTAACTTTTCTACATACTTCTATAATCTGTTTTACTGAGAATCCAGTTCCATTACCTAGATTACAAATAATACTTTGTCCACCATTTTTTAATCTATTCACTGCAAGTAAATGAGCATTGGCTAAATCAGTTACATGTATATAATCTCTTATGCAAGTTCCATCTTCTGTACTATAATCATCACCATAAATCATTATTTTATCTCTTTGTCCTAAAGCAACTTGAAGTATAATTGGAATTAGGTGAGATTCTGGTTTATGATCTTCTCCAATTTTACCACTTACGTGCGCTCCAGCAGCATTGAAATATCTTAAAGCAGTATATTTAATTCCATATGCTTTATCACACCATTTTAATATTTTCTCTACTGTTAGTTTTGATTCACCATAAGGGTTAGTTGGAAAAGTTTTATCCTCCTCTTCTATAGGTACTCTATCCGGTTCTCCATAGGTAGCGGCTGTGGATGAAAAGACTATATTTTTAACATTATAATTTCTCATTGCTTCTAATAAATTTATAGTACCACCAACATTATTATTAAAATATTTTAATGGTTCAATTACACTTTCACCTACTAAAGAATCTGCAGCAAAATCAATAACTGCTTCTATGCTATTTTCAGTAAAAACTTTATCTAATATTTTTTTATCTCTTAAATCTCCTTCATAAACTTTACCACCAAGAATGGCATCTCTATGACCTTTTTGAAAATTATCTATTATTACAACATCTTCACCTTTTTCTAAGAGTTCAGCTACCATGTGGCTTCCTATGTAGCCTGCTCCTCCACAAACTAAAATACTCATAAAATCTTTCTCCCTTTATATCACTATTCAATATTTTTATAGTCTGACCCCTTTAGGAGTGTAGCCTATCAGTTCGAGCTTTCTATAAATAATAGTGCTATTGTAAAACTTGGCCGTCTGATATTAACCTATCATGTAACTTATTATAGTTAACCTTTTGAACACTTACCTTATCTTCTATAGCATAAGCTGCAGCTGTACCAGCTGACTGTCCTAGTATCATAAAAACTGGTTCCATTCGTATTGAACCATATGCTATATGGGAAGCTGATAAACATACAGGAACTAAAAGGTTATTACACTCCTTAATTTTAGGTACTATTGCATCGTAACTAATCGGATATGGATTACTTATCTTTAATTCAATATTACCTTCATTTTTTACGTATCCATTAGATATGTATCTTTGTACATTATGAGAATCCATAGTATAGGATCCCATTCCAATAGAATGTTCTAATGTTTTTTGTCTTTCTATATGCTGTTCTGTCATAACAAAATCACTAACCATTCTTCTTCCTTCACGAACATAAAGCTGAGTAGGCCAATATGAATTTTCCGTAAATTCATCTTTTGCCAATCCCCATTGAGAATAATACTTACGAATATTTTCAGGAACACGAGGGCTATTCTGCAAAGTCCATAACAACCCTTCTTCATATATTTTATGCGCTTCAGCTATTTTTTCACGTGTTTCATAATCACTATCAATATAATTATAGTTTCCCCCAATATAATCTGTAGAAATTCCTCCAGCATTATTTAAATCTACTTTTCCGTTTGGTAATGAATTAAATGCAGCAAAGTTTGTTTGACCCTTTTCAATTGCTCTAAACAAAAGTTCATATTCTAATTCATTATAATCTTTTGGTTTTTCAATTTTAATTCTATCTTTTGGAATTTTTGTAAGGCATAAACGGTAAGTATAAGATTGTAGCTTACTATCATTACTACCATCCAATCCTATTGGATTACTATTTATATTAGGAATTAATCCACTATTAGAATTCCCTTTAATTACATATGGATCAATTCCATCAGGTAGTTGGTGATTTGTTGCTTTACTACTTTCGATACCATCTGAATTTTCCTTATACTTAGCATTGGACTCTCTTCCAGTAGTAAAAGAAACTCCTGCTTCAGACATCAAATCACCTTCATAAGTTGCATCAATAAATACCTTACCTCTATAAACCTTACCAGATTCCATAGTAATTGAAACTATTTCAGTTCCTGATTTTACTACTCCACTTTTTAGTTTCAATCTTTCATTATAAACAACAGGTATTTTGTACTTAGTAACAAAACTTTTAAAAACCTTTAACGCAACTTTGGGTTCAAATTTCCATACTGCGTAACCTTTTCCATAATTACTGCCTATGTCCTTATAAAACTTTAGAGCAAGACCTCCAATCGCTGAACCTTTTCCAGTATCAGTTGCTCCTAAACCACTAGTGGTCATACCACCAATTCTATTTGTTGGCTCTATAACAATTACACTTTTACCCATTTCTTTTACTTGATATGCAGCCATAATTCCAGCAGAGGTACCGCCATATATAACTACATCATAATTTGAATTATTTAGATTATGGTTTTTTATTATATTAATAACGCTTATACTAATTATAGTAAATATTATTAATATAATAATACCTATTACACGCATATAGAATTTTCTTATATTCATATATACCTCCAACTAATAATTCCTTACCTAATTTCTATATTAATACTTATACTGTTTTAGTAGTTTTGAAAGTATCTAGAGTTTAATTTTATATACTTCACTCTTAACTGCGAATAATCCTATTATATATAACACAACAGCTATAATACTATAAACTAGTATTGATAATATAATATTATTAATTTTAAAAACATCTTTTATTATTATACCTATTATTAGAACTGCAGCACTTACCAAAACAATCTTCAAGTTCTCTACTAATATATATTTTTTATTACACTTTATTTGATATTGCTTTTTAAACCTAATTAATATGCTAGTTAATGAATATATTGAAGTAATAACTGTTCCTAATATTACTCCGTATAACCCTATGAAAAAAGATAAAACAATACTAATTATAATATTAAAAATACTGGCATATAAACTATTTACAAAAGTTGTTTTAGTATTGCCTTTTGCATAAAAGTACCTGTACATCGCATCTCTAATAACATTTATTGGAAGACCTATCATATATATTAATGAACAAGTATATACCATATTTGTAGTAGATTTATCAAATTTTCCTCTTTGATATAGTAATACTATTCCATCTTTCCCTATAATAATAAAGCCTACCACTATTAAACACATAAGTGCATTAAAAAATGTACAGTAATCAAATAACACTTTTTGTCCATTCTCTTTATTAATGTTTTTGGTAATCTTAGGATATATATATGTCATTATATTTCCTATCAATAACATATTAATCATTGATATTATTGTATTTGAATATGTAAGGATTGATATTTTCCCTTGTCCTAGATTTGATGATATAAGTGAGTTAGTCAGCAAAGATACCTGATATAAGCCAGAGCTAAACATTGTTGGAATAAATATTCTTAGCATATCCCTTAATTCTTCATCATTAAAATTAATTATAGGTTTGTATTTAAATCCTTCTTTATGTGCAAGATAATATTGTATTCCAGCATTTAGAAACATAGTAATAAATATATAAAAAGCAAATTCATATATAGATAAATTTACATGAGTAACCACTAATACAGTTAGTAATATATTGGTCAGAAGAGTAATAACTTTAGGTACATTAAATTTTCCATTGCATTGAAACACAGCGTTAGTTACCCCTAGAATCGTATTAAAAAATTGAGTTACCAAGGTTATTAACATAATATTACATGCAACTTCTATAAATTCACTTGATCCTGAAGAAAATGCCGAAACCACATATCTTTTTCCTAAAAAAATTAAAAATATACATACTAACGATACACTATATAAGATTGTTATGAAATTATTAATGGATTTCTTATTCCTTTTATTAATCATAGCAGGAATAAGAACCGTAGTAATTCCTGTTCCAATAAAACTAAATATAAAAGTACCTATACTATTAGAAAAATTAAAGGCATCCATTTGAACTGTTGCTCCGAAGTTTGCAGCTGTTACAGAAGCTTTTATTAAAGTTACTGCTTGAGTTATTAATGTTAAAAAAATCATAGTTGCTAATTGTATAAACGCTAGTTTATTTGAGCTTATCTCTTTACTTCTAATATTTAACATACTTGTCCAACACCTCGAATTGTTCTTCTGCTTCAAGAAAAATTTTACTATCTTTTATCTTATTTTTAGAAATTGTATCTAATATATGCTTTTCATTTAAATTTTCTAAGTCTTGTATATATGTATATTCATCTATCAGATCTATCTCTTTAAGTACATTATAGGTTTTACTGCTATATATTATTGGATATAACCCTTGTCCAAACACTTGTGATAAAATGCAAGCATGAAATCTTGTTCCAATTATATTTTCCATAGCCTTAAATTTATCTAAAAATTTTTCTATATCACCATCATAATTTTCTATATTTATATAATTACTATATTTATTATCTAAATTATTAGTTATTTCCTCTATAATTTTCATATCACCTTCCCTTTCACAAAATGAAAATAAAGTAATTTTAATTTCTCTATTTATCGCTTCTTTTATTATATCGACTATTTTATTAATATATATTTTTTGATATTCTATTAGTTCTTTTCTATCTCTTAAGTCTATTACAGATATACCCAAGGAATTTTTTAATTTTTCTATTTTTTTAGTTTTTAACTGAAATACTATGTCAGGGGCAACTCTAGCATTATCTAAATAGCTAAATAAGTCATATGAATACTTATCTCTAAAACAAATGTCCTTACACTTCTCAAATAAACTCTTATACTTTTCAAAAAATTCTTCGGACTTAAATGGCCCAAAATTACACCCTATAAAAAAAATGTTTTTTTCATTAAAGGATCTAAAAATTTTTTGCCTATAAGTATATGTACGCTTCCAATTTTCTATTTCCATAAATATAGAACCACCAATAAAAACAACTGCATCATACTTCTTATATGATAACTTTTCTAACTTAAGTTTTCTAAATACCTTATGACAAAATGTATTTATTATCTTTACATTTTTGTATTTAGCAAAAACTTTTCTGTAATTTTCATCATTTACATTCATTGTCCATTCAACATTATTATATCTTTCAAATAGTATTTTTAAAAAAAGATCATCTCCAAAATTTTTAGCAAAGTACGCAATAACTAAAACTTTTTTCATATATCTCCCTACTCTTTCTTATATAAATATCATGCTATTATGTAAATTAAATGCGAAAGTCTATATTTTGCTAGAAATAAAATAAAATTATTTCTTTTTCCATATAAACTCCAATCAACACTTTTAAGAGAATCTATGATAATCTTATCTTCACACATATTTCTAATTGTGTTTATCTTTTCTATAATTTTTTTTGGGTTATCTTTTCTACCTTCATTCATTATGGACATCAAAAAATATTTAATAATCAATTTATTTACTTTATCCTTAGCTTCTAAATATAATTTATTCTTCTTCAAAAAATCTTCCAAATATAAAATTGTATTTCTGTAGATTGAGTTCCAACAATCCTTTTTATATCTCATAGTTGCAGAATTATCATTAGTTAAATAATGATAGTAAAATCCTTCATTTATAACGACTTTTTTTGTACACGCTAAGATTTCCAGATTAAATATAAAATCTTCTCCTATAATTAAATCTTTTTTAAATTTTATATTGTATTTTTCTATTATATCTTTCTTAAAAAGTTTGCCCCAAGGTCCCCTAAAGCCTGCTAAAATATGTTCCTTTTGGTTATCTTCTCTTTCAATTAGTGGAATTAATAAGTAGTTTTTTATGTCGTTTCCTTCCAAAACTTTTTTATACGTGCCAGAATCTATGTATAGACTTTTACTATTACTTTCTTTGATATAATTACACATACAAAATTCTGCATTATTTGATATTGCAGAATTATAGAGTTCTTCAATCATATTAGGTTCTACCCAATCATCTGAATCTATGAAAGATATATATTCTCCCTGTGCTCGTAGTAATCCTAGATTCCTCGTTTTAGAAACTCCTTCATTTTCTTTATCTATAATTTTGATTCTATTGTCCCTTTTAGAATATTCTTCACATATATTTAAGCTATCATCAGTAGATCCATCATTAATTAAAATTATCTCTATATCTTTAAAAGTTTGATTAAGTACACTGTCTAAACATTTTTTTAAATATGCTTGTACATTATAAACTGGTATAATAATACTAACTTTACACATAAACTCCTCCTAATTGGCATATCATTTTATATACAAATTTATACTATAATCTAACATATAGCCTGTCTATTGCTCGAGTAGGGACTTTATTTGTATTGGCTATAAAATTTCTTACTTCTATTTTAATTTTAGATAGAAACTCAAAAAGATATTATTAATTATAGATTTTTTAGTCCACCACATAACCTCTCTATTAGATAAGGATTTATTTTATTCTTTATACATATGAAAGTTTTAATACTGAAAATTCTTAATTGAATATTTTGGACTAAAACCTATATAGTTATAAACTAATTTTTATTAAATTTTCTATTCTTTTTAATAATATTATAGGTATAAGTTACATTTCCTATTATGATAAATAATAAAACCATAAACTCTCTATTTAATAATGCCCCTCCATATAAGATCGGAAATATTATTGATATCACTGTAAAAATTCCTATAAAACCAATTATGCTTTGGTAAATGTTATTAGAATTTTTTATAATATAACTACACCTTCTGACTACAATACTGTAAATAAAGATCAAAACTAAAATCCCAACAATTCCTGTTTCAATAAACAAAACACCGACTGAAGTAAGATAGTATGCTGATTTTTCTCCATATTTACTGTATAGTTGCGATTCTTGAAAATCAATAATTTTCCTTCCGTTAGACTTATTATCCCAATACCAATTTTCTGGTGGCAATGCGCTTCCAAGTCCTATTCCAAAAAGTTTTTTTCCCTCTGTATTTAATTCTATTTCTGTCAAATAGCTTATTGCTTCTATTCTTCCCATTTCAAAGTTACTATTATTGTTATTTAGTAAATACGAAGAAATACTATCCTCCATAGTATTAGGATTAAACATATCTCTAAAATTTGGGAATAATGCAATTAATATATTCATCCCTATTAGTGCAATAACTATTGTTGATATAAGTATTGTTACCTTTTTCCTAATTATTCCACTAGCTACAATAGCATTACTAGCTACTAGAAAAATTGTAATGAATATAAATGCTTTATTTTCTGAAATTACAAAATACATAATAGTTATAAATAAAATAAATAACATACCTCTAAGTGATTTCTTCTTATTTAAATATTTTACTAATGATATAACAAGCATAATTAGTACAAAGATTGCAAATGCACTAGTTCCTGCAGCACCAAATAAACCTGTTCTGTTATCTTGATGCATACGTATATAAGTTTCAAATACAAAAGCTATTATATTAATAATATAATATAAATAATATTCTATCTTAAAATCAAATTCGTCAATAGATAATACGAGATATATAGGAATACATCTATAATATATTCTAAATCCATTAATTAAATCGTCAAAACCTTCATTATATATTGTAAATAAAGCAAGATTAAATATAATAGATATCATAATTAATGTAAATAAAGGATCTTTTAATATTAATTTGTACTTTTTTATATTAACAATAATTTTAAAAAGTAGTAAGGATAAAATAATATCAACCACGTATTTTATTTCCATAGGAGTATCATTTAATGTCTTTATGTAAATTGTATCTAAACACATACTACTAATTAGAAGAAAGCTTATTAGATATTTAACTATCACTACATTGCTTTTTCTTAATAAATAAATAATATAAATACCTATAAATAGTATATAAAAGATCCACTTTAAATCTCCAAACTTACTTGATATAAATAGAATTAGAAAAAATACACAGTTAACAGTATTTAAAATAATAATTCCCTTATATTTTTTGTCGATTTTCATATAATATCCTCTTTTTTCTATTTAAGTGTTAAAAACAACTTAGACCATTGACCTATAATATTACCTATTTCAAATTTTTTAGATTTTCTAATAGCATTTTTTGATAGCTCACATCTCATATCATATGATTCACTTACTTTCCACATTGCTTCTGCAAATAGTTTTGTATGAAATTTATCAATTATCAGTCCCTCTTTTCCATTAGTCACCAAAGATTCAACTGCTGTGATATCATATGATATTATAGGTACTCCCATTTCAAGTGATTCTAAGACTATCATAGGCATTCCTTCCCATCTAGATGGTAATAATAATACCGATGACTCTAAAAAATATTTTTTAATGTTATCTGTAAAATTTTCTACTGATATTCTATTATCTAAATTATACTTATTAATCTTTTCTAAGATTTTAGATTTTTCTTCCCCTTCACCAACAATAACTAAATTCCAATCATTATTTTTTTTAGAAAACTCATAAAAAGATTCTATTAATAAATCAAATCCTTTTTGGTAATTAAATCTTCCAGCAGCTAAAAATTGCTTTTTACTTACATCTGATTTTTCATTGCTACTAAAACTTCTTGGATTATAGATAACGGTACTTTCTATATTTTTTTGTTTTTTAAATGTAATTTTATCATTATCAGTTAGTACTATATACTTATCAAGTTGTGTTATGTATTTATCAAATAATATATCTAAATTCCAATAGTATCTATTTGGATTTTTTAAATATGCATCATAAGAATTATGCTGCCATCCTAGAACTTTTGAATTTAAATTTTCTTTAATAGAGCCTAATAAGATACTAAATAATCCTTCAACCCCTATAACTATATCATATTGTTTATCATTTAAATATTTAGTAAAGTTTCTCTTTACCTTACCCGGAAAATATATATTGCATAACTTTTCATAATATTTCTCTTTGTTCAATATTCCAGTCTTTTTATTAATGTCTTTGATTATTTTTCTTAAAGATTTACTTAGTATATTGGTTTTGTCCAATGTAGAATTAAATTCTACATTTACTTTTGCATCTAAATTATATAAAGCATGATTAATTTCATGCTCCTTTGAAATACATAATATACTTATTTCATGTTCTTTACTTAATTCACTAGCTAATACAGATGCAACCCTTTGAACTCCACCTAAAGTAAATATATTATTCATAATAAAACAAATTTTACTCAACTCATCTACTCCTCCTTAATACTCTATACCTTCATACTACTAATATTAAATTTTATCTTTTTTATCATATATATAATTAATCTTATATAGGTTTTATAATTTATTTTATTATACTTAAGTGATTTATAATAATAGCACTTACTGAAATCTCTCATTTGCAAATAAATATCTCCTAATAAACTATTAAATGCTGCTAAAGCCCTTTTATCCTCATTTATAATTTCTTTATGTTTATTCATTATTATATTTATTGCATCAATAGCTTTCTGTGGTTGCTTTGTAATACTATCTTTTTGTACATAAACATTTACTAAAGGTTGTTTTATAAAATGTATTTTATATTTGCGTGATAATCTTATCATTAACTCCCAATCTTGAAATCTAGGCAACTTATTATCAAATTCATTATCTTTAAAGCAATTAGCTTTACCTAAAATAGTTTGAGTACTAATATAATTCTTATATAATAGTCTCTTACTTAATTCTTCATCATTAATGTTTTCTTTTGGGAGAACTTTTCTTTTTCCTTCCATGTATCTAATGAATGAACTTGCTACAATGTCAGCTCCACTTTCATTTAGTTCTTTCATCTGTATCTCAAGCTTATTGTTAAACCATTCATCATCACTATCTTGAAATGCAATTAATTCACCAACTGCATGTTTTATTCCTGTATTTCTAGCCGCATTGGCTCCTAAATTTTTTTCATGCCTTAAATATTTTATTCTTGGATCACTTATATTTTTTATTATTGCTTCTGAGTTATCCCTTGAGTTATCATCTACTATTATTATTTCAAAATCTGAATATGTTTGATCTAATAAACTTTCAATACATCTCTTTAATGTGCTTGCTCTATTATAAGTAGGTATAATAATAGATACCATATTATTCTCCTTATACTCAATATTCTACTAAATTATTATTTATACATTTTCTCATAATACTTTTGATAATCTCCATCTAAATACTATTTTTCTGCCACTGCAACTTCTTCTCTTGCCTTTTTTGTTTCCATTTCTTCTACTATGCTTACTAAATATTTACCATATCCAGTTTTCATTAATGGCTTTGCAAGTTCAATAACTTGTTGTGAGCTTATCCAACCTTGTCTATAAGCAATTTCTTCAAGACACGCTATATATGTTCCTTGAGTATTTTGAACTGCTTCAACAAAATTAGATGCTTGAAGCATAGATGCATGAGTTCCTGTATCAAGCCAAGCCATACCTCTACCTAATAGCTGAACCTTTAAAGTCCCTTCTTTCATATAAGATTTGTTTAAATCAGTTATTTCAAGTTCTCCTCTTTCAGATGGTTTTAATTCTTTAGCTTTTTTAGCTACTGAATTATCATAAAAATAAAGACCTGGAACTGCATATTTTGACTTTGGTTTTTCAGGCTTTTCTTCTAGAGAAATAACTTTACCGTTATCATCAAATTCAACTACACCAAAAGCTTTTGGGTTTTGTACGTAATACCCAAATACGTATGCTCCATTTTCCAATGTTGCTGCTTCTTTTAGATGATTTGAAAAGCTTTGTCCATAGAATATATTATCACCTAAAATCATAGCTACATTATCATCACCTATAAATTTCTCTCCAATGATGAAGGCTTCTGCAAGTCCATTAGGCTTTTCTTGAACTGCATATTGAATATTCAAGCCTAGTTCTTGTCCATCTTTAAAAAGTTCTTTAAAATTAACTATATCTCTCGGTGTTGAAATAATTAATATATCTTTAATCCCTGCAAGCATTAAAACTGACATTGGATAATAAATCATTGGTTTATCATATATTGACACCATTTGCTTTGACATCGCTTTTGTCACAGGATAGAGTCTTGTTCCTGAACCCCCTGCTAGTATAATACCTTTCATATCATCACCCCATATTTATATTATTTTTAGTTCTCCATATTTGTTTAGGAGTCCATCATGAATTCCTTTTAAGAAATATGAAAGTCTTTCTTTTCTTTTCTTATCAAATAATACTATGAAAAGAAAATCTTTAATCACTCTCTTTATATAAATTATGTTATATGTCCTACACATGTATATTGTATTTCTAGTTATATAGTAAACCGCTGGAGAACTATAATTGTTATAAAACACTTTTCTTCCTAAAATTTTTTTAGGTATTTTATATCCTTCTTCATGATATAGTGTTACATTGTTACATTGAACTATGTCATATTTAGCTTTTAATAAACGTTGACAAAAATCAAAATCTACATGATATATAAATAGCTCTTCATTAAAATATCCTATTTTATCAAACACACTTAGTTTGATAAGCGATCCTGATTGAATGCAATCCTTAACTTTAACATATTTATAGTCTTCATGTCCCTTTTTAGATATGAAATCTTGTTTATGTGTTTCAAATATTCTAGGAGTTAAAATTCCTATATTCTCTTTAGTTTTATATTCTGCTGCACAAGATAGCATATCTTTAACCATATCTTTTCCACATACACTATCATGGTCTAATGTTAAAACCCAATCACATTTATTTTTCTTTGCAAGTTCTACCCCTTGATTTAATGCTTTTGCTATTCCACAATTTTCTTCATTAAATATTACATTAACTATAGGATTTTCATTTAGCTCTTTTAACAGCTTTATAGTTTGTGGCTTAGATCCATTATCTACAATTACTAAACTTTCTACTTGATTAATAATTGAATTAGTTACTTCTATTATCTTTTCATCTATGTTATAGGTTATTATTAATGCACAAACTTTATCTTTCATATAAGTTCAATCCTTTTTATATTTTAGTTATATATTAGATTAATAATCTTGAGTTAATAAATTTTCATATTTGTCTATAATATAACTCCATGTATACTCTTTTTGTATTCTACTTTTAGCTTTAGTGCCCAAAGTTTTTATATATCCTTCATCAATATTATCTAATTTATCTATAAGATTAGCTAAATTCCTATTTTTCTTATTAAAATATAAAGCACCATCCATTCCTACTTCTCTATTAAATCCAACATCTAATAATATATTTAAATCCGTTGTAGCTAGTGCTTCTAATAAAGAGGGATTAGTACCACCTACTTCATGTCCATGAAAATATCCATATGCATTTTCTCTAATCTTTTTTAATAATTCTTGGTTATAAACTGTTCCAACAAACTTTATTCTTTTATCTTTATCAAAGCTTGTCTTTTCTCTTAATTCCTCATAGAATTTATTTTTCTCTACATTAGTTATTAATATAAAATCCTTTTTGGTTTTTGATTTCATAAATTCAGTTATCATAGTTTCATAGTTATTTTCTGGAACAAATCTACCAACTACTAAGTAGTATTCTTTCTTTTTAACATTTTTTTCTTTATACCATTGAAGTAAAGTACTATCCTCATCTGTTAATTTTGATTTTTCAGTATCAGCTCCATAAGCTATAAAAGTTGTTCTTGGATTGTATTGTTTATAATCTTCTTTTATATATTTCTCTATATTTTTTGAATCACATATTAATAAGTCTGCATGTTTAACCATGTATTTTTCTGAAACTTTCCAATATTGTCTTATAGCTTTATTCCATTTAGCTCTCTTCCACTCATGACCATCTGGATTAACAATTAAAGTCCCACCTAACTTTTTTAATTTATTTTTATAATATCCGACAAATGGTCCTATTCTACATGCTAAAATATATACGATTGAATTTTTTATTTTATTATCTTCTATACATTTAATACTTTCTTTTAGTGCTGCTATATCATAATAAACTGCTTTTGCAGGTCCAATATTCGGTACTTTTATGTTGAAGCATCTAGCTCCATTATGTTTGAAGTTCTTATAATCATCTGCTAAGCAAGAAACATGATATTTTATTTGTTTACTTTTCTGTCCTTCTGTTAGTTTTTCAACAAATGTTTCAAATCCGCCATATTTTGCGGGTATTCCTTTAGAGCCTATAATAAATACATGCTTCATTTTCCAATCCCCTTATGCATTATCCTATACTATTGCCATAGCTGCTTCACTTTTAGCATCTTCTTTTAAGTTTAAAATAGCCTTTCTTCCGACAGAATAATATTCTATTGCTTTTTCTTCTACATCGTTAATTTCATAACAATTTCTTCCATCAAATATAACAGGAGTATTCATTAATTCTTCGTATACATTTAAGTGTAAAGATTTAATTTCATTCCATTCTGTAAATATAAATGCTGCATCTGCATCTTTTAAAGTTTCTGCTGGAGTTTTTGCATATTTGATTTCAGTTGGAAATAGTTTTTTAAAGTTTTCTTCTCCTACTGGATCATATGCCACGATTTCTGCTCCTTCATCTAATAGTCTTCTAACATTTGGTATTGAAGGTGCATCTCTCAAATCATCTGTTCCTGGTTTAAATGTTAACCCTAAAATTGCCACTTTCATTCCTTTTAAACTTTTGAATCTCTGTTTAGCTTTTCTAAATAATTTATATTTTTGATTTTCATTTACCTCTATTGTTGCTTTTATAGTTTTTAACTCATATCCATTATCATTAGCAAGCCAATGAAGTGCCTTAGTATCTTTAGGGAAACAAGATCCTCCATATCCTATTCCTGCTTTTAAGAACTTGTCTCCTATTCTCGGATCATAAGACATTCCATTTGCCACATCTTCAACATTCGCTCCAACAATTTCACAAAAGTTCGCAATTTCATTAATAAATGATATCTTTAATGCCAAAAAATCATTAGATGCATATTTTATCATCTCAGCACTTCTTCTATTGGTTACAACTATTGGTTGATTAAATCTTTCATACACTTCTCTCAAAGTATCTCTAGCTCTATCTGATTTAATACCTATTACTATTCTACTAGAATACAAAGTGTCTTTAACTGCTGTTCCTTGAGATAAGAACTCTGGATTTGAAGCCACTTCTATTTGAACATCATTTTTTAAATGTTCCTTTAGAAATTCTTCTACTTTATCATTAGTTCCTATTGGAACTGTTGATTTAACAACAACCAAACAATCTTTTTCTACATTTTCAGCTATTTGCTCTGCTACATTATATACATAATCCAGGTTAGCGGAACCATCTTCTCTTTCTGGAGTACCTACACCTATAAAAATTACATCTGCATCTTTATATGCTGATTTATAATCAGTTGTAAAATCTAATCTATCTTCTTCATAATTTTTTTTAAGTATTTCATCTAATCCAGGTTCATATATTGGTGATATTCCTTGTTTCATTAATTCTATCTTTTCTTCGTTCGTATCCACGCAAGTTACACTATGTCCTAAATGTGCTAAACATGCACCTGTAACTAATCCAACATATCCTGTTCCTGCCACTACAATTTTCAATATTAATCACTCCTAATTAATTTATCATGTAACTTAAAATACTACCTTGCTCCTTCATCTCCAAACAACACCCTCACCGTTTTCAATATAAGAGCTATGTCAATCCAAATGTTTCTTTCCTTTACATACTTTATATCTAGTTCCATCCATTCTTCAAAATCTATATCATTCCTACCCATAACCTGCCAATAACAAGTTAATCCTGGCTTAGCTAAAAGTTTAATTTTCTGACGTTCCGTAAATTTTTCTACTTCCCTTGATAGATTAGGTCTTGGCCCCACTAATGACATTTCACCCTTTAGCACATTAAATAATTGAGGAAGCTCATCTATACTTGTTTTTCTTATAAATTTTCCTACTCTAGTTATTCTTGGGTCATTCTTCATCTTAAACATAGGACCTGTCATTTCATTCTTATCTTTAAGCTTGTGTAAAAGTTCTTCTGCATTAGTTACCATAGATCTAAACTTATACATATGAAATATTCTTCCGTTTTGTCCTACTCTTTTCTGTGCAAATAATATAGGTCCCTTGGAGTCCAACTTTACAGCTATAGCCGTTATAATTATCAAAGGACTTAATGCAATAATTCCAAATAATGCTCCTAAAAAATCCACAATTCTTTTTGTAATATAATAGCTTGTACTTTTTTCATAAACTTTCAAAGGCCCAACAATATACTTTAAACTTTCCCCTCTGATTTCTACCATTTTATACCTCTCCTCCCTTTATTATATACATACGCAAACTTTTTTCTATCAATGGGGTATAATTAAAAAAAATCAAAAAAATAACAATCTATATGTGTTTTCTCTAATCACATATAGATTGTTATTTTGGAATGCCAGATTCAAATATAAAAAACGAATTATGTATTATTTTTCCGCTTTTATTTTTTCTTTCTAAGTTTATGATCTTCATTTCCATAATAATAGTTATAGTAATATTTTTTTTCATTCACTTCTAACTTATTAAGTATTGCCCCTAATATTTTAGCGTTAACCTTTTGTAAAAGTTCTTTAGCTTTTTCTGCCGTTTTCCTGTCTACTTGTGATGAAGCAACTACTAAAAGACAGCCATCAGCATAGGTTGAAAGAAGCTGAGCATCTGTTACAGCTATTATTGGAGGTGTGTCTACTATAATATATTCATAATTTTGTCTTAATCCTTCTAAAAATTGCTTCATTTTTGATGAAGCTAAAAGTTCAGCTGGATTTGGAGGCCTTGTACCAGAAGTCAGAACATCAAGATTCTGAATCTCAGTACTTTTAACTGCTTCTTGAAATTCTACATTGCCTACGAGTAAATCTGATATACCAGCTTGATTAGATAATGAAAATATCTTATGTAATGATGGCTTTCTTTGGTCACAATCTATCAATATAGTTTTAGCTCCACTTTCAGCCATAACCACTGCAAGATTTGCAGCAGTGGTAGACTTTCCTTCTCCTGGCTCTGAACTTGTTACAACTATTATTTGAACCTTGTTATCAAAGGATGAAAATTGAATATTTGTTCTCAAGGTCCTATATGCCTCTGCAATAGGAGATTGGGGATTTTTTACTGTTACAATGCTTTTGTTTTCCATATCATTCACTCCGTTTATTAGTTAATTAATTGTTGTCCCTTGGTATTATACCTATAACAGGAATATCTAAATATCTATTTATATTCTCTTCTGTTTTTATAGTACTGTCCATATATTCAAGTGCAAATGTAAGCCCTAAAGATGCCACAAGTCCAATGAAAAATGCTATAGCTACATTTAAAGTCTTATTTGGTTTAATAGGTCTTTGTGGAATCTTAGCTCCATCCATTACTTGTATACTTCCAGTTGGGTATATTCTTTTTGATTCTTGTATAAAAGCATCAGTAACAGCATTCATTATAAGATATGCTTCTTGTGGACTGTTATTTTTCACTTTAAATTCAACTATTTGAGTATCGTTTTGTGGTGTTACATTAATTATACTTTCAAGTTTATCTGCTGATATATTTTTCAATTTTGCCGAAGCATTTTCAGCAACAGCTCTAGACTTTCCTATTTCAGCATAAGTCTTTACAAGTTTTTGAAACATCATAATATCATTATAATTATACTGTGACTTATTATTTGGATCATTATCAGTTTTTCCTATAACAATACTTGCACTTGCTTCATATGTAGGTTTAATAACGAAAAAGTTTAAAATCCCTGATATAAGTGTACATGCAATAGTTATTATAAGTATTAGTTTTATTCTCTTTTTAATTATGTAAAAGAAGTTCTTTAAATCTATTGTCATTTCTTCACTCATAGGATGTATATCCTCCTTGTATATTTAAATTTATCTATATTTTATAACTAAACTTTTAGCATCTGTGTCATTTCCTACTATCAAATTAAGCTTTCCATCAATGCTATTTTTAAGTTCTAAATTATCAAGACCTACTTGAGATATACCAGGAGCTCCGTTATCGAATCCCATAAATGCTGTTGGAACTTCAAAATCTGTCCATCCGCTTGATACATTTTCATCTGCCTTGTATCCATTTATTGAAAGTGTTAAAGTTTTTGCGGTTGCTGAATAAATTCTTATTTTGGTTAAATTACTTTTTGATATTTTATCTACTATGTCAATAGTCTGTTCATTTTGTTGATAAACATTAAATGAAGATTCGGAAGCATCTGCAAAAATAAATTGTATATCGCCATCAGAACCATCAGAAGTCTGAGGCAAGCTGCTTGAATCAATATAATTTTCAAGAATTTTTACAATGCTTTCTGGTACTGCTGCAACTCCACCTAATGCAATTATATTAGATTTTGTTTCTATATTTTCTTTTATAAAGCTTTCTGCTGCAGATGGAATAGTTTTGTAGGTTAATATTATTGGCGATGAGGTTTTTGCTGATAAAGCTGATCCTGATAGAGCATCTGCAAATTCATTTCCAGTTGGTCCATCTGCCTGAACAACATATAAATCATCAAATTTAAGGTCTTGCTTAAAATATTTCATTACGTTTAAATTTGTTTCAAATCTATCTTGACCATAAAGTCTTATTGCTGTCTTAGATACTTGTTGTGCGGTGTTATCACTTATAACTCCTTGTCCACCCACTATGTATGAATTTTTTATATTTGCATTATTTTCTTCTATATAATTTTTTACTACTTCTGGCAACTTATCTTTACCAGTTAAAAGTATAGGCATACCTTTTTGTGCAGCTATAGAGGCTATAGAAAGGGCATCAGCAAATCCATGTCCTGATGTAACTGTAATTCCATTTATATTTTCAAGTTCTTTTGCAACTATAACTGAAGTTTCGTATCTATCATCCCCGCCAAGACGCTTTATATCAGCCACTAAGGACTTTATTTCATTTTCAACCTTTTGTGAAACTGAAGCATATTTTCCTATTATAAAAACATGTTTAGCATTTAATCTTTTTATTTCTTGTTTTACATTGTCATTTAAAGTAGCACTTTCAGTTAAAAGTATTGGTGCATTATATTTTTTTGCTAGTGGAGCAGCACATAGTGCATCAGCATAACCTTCACCACTTGCTATTACTACATATTCAGAATTTGTCCAACCTTCTTTAGATATTGCTGCTGATGTTTGATATCTATCTTGCCCCCATAATCTATTTGATGCCGCTGAGACTTTTGATGTACTAAATGCTATAAAATTTGTAATAACAAATATACTAAGAACATATGAG
The DNA here is from genome assembly GCF_055391695.1 of Clostridium nitrophenolicum. NCBI lineage: Bacteria > Bacillati > Bacillota > Clostridia > Eubacteriales > Clostridiaceae > Clostridium > Clostridium nitrophenolicum. The sequence continues at coordinate 262,591 of NZ_AP042469.1, read as the reverse complement.
CTAAATTTTTTATTTCTTTTTAACATAAATACTCTTCCTTTCGGTAAATTTTATATAATCTTTTAAGTTATTATCTTTAAAAGCCAACAGAACCTGATGCTGTTGGCTTTCATATTTATATGTGGGTATTACAGAAATTAATTATGTGCTTTTTAATCAACTTGTACTATATAAGGTGTACTTATGTTTTTACCCTTGTACTTTAGATAAACTTTATAATTACCTTTTAAGTCTTTATATTTTGTAGACTTTAATGCTTGTTCATTTAATGGCACTATACTCTCTATTAAGTCACTAACCGTTTTATCTTGAACGTTAGCATCATAGATAGTTGCATTACCATGACCTACTCTAACTACCTTAGTCACAGAATATCCATTTTCCTCATCAAATAGAATACCTTGAGCCTGACCTAAAGCATGTTGTAAATTGTACTTTTTAACAAAGTTACTATAAGCTCCATATAATGTTGCATTAGGATTAGCTAATTCTATAGTTAACTTATGATTTGACTGGGAAACATCAGCAATTGCATGTAAGCCTTGTGGATGCTTTTGTTCAGCATACTGTACCAAATTTCTAACTTGAGCATCAAATAATCTTAAATTTTGTTCACCATTGTTACCATTCTCTTTATCCTCATTTTTGTCATCCTTTTTATCGTCCTTTTTAGAATCCTTCTTACCACTTGAGTTTTTACTTATCTTCAATTCTTTTCCATTTAATTTTACTGTATAATACGACTTGCTTGCCCCCTTCTCCTGAGAAGCTTTAACTGCTGTTTCATATCCATTAGTATTTTCTGGCGGTGTTACCCCTGCTGCTTTTACAGTTCCCGCTGCCACTGAGCTTGTTATCAATACTGAAGCTACAGTGCATGCTGATAAAACATTTTTTGTGTTTTTCTTCATCTTTTTTCCTCCAATTCATATCAGTGTATAAGGTACAAAGCCCCTTATCATGGCTATATTTATGTACAAAGCAGCTAATATTTTTTTATTTTTTCTGTTATGAGTGCACTTACAAAATACAAGATTAAAGGTGCTTTTTTGCCGTTGGACTAAATTACATTACCATTTATTATATAAATTCGTATATTAATGTTAAATTAGTGGGATAATATAAAAAAAACTCCAAGCCTTATGCATGATAAATAATTTATATCAGACATAAGGCTTAGAGTAGCTTGGTATTAATTCAGTTTCACAAAATTCTATGTAAAATCTTTTTTATTTTTTATGTTGTTCTTTTTTTGTTCTTTATCTTTTTCTTTATTTTCTTTTTCTTGTTCTTTTGCTTTTTCCTTATTTTCTTTTTCTTGTTCTTTTGCTTTTTCTTTATTTTCTTTTTCTTTTTCTTTTTGCTGATTTTTATATTCTTTGTCTTTTTCTTTTTGCTGATTTTTATATTCTTTTATTTTCTCTTTTGATGTATCATTTTCTTTCTTTGCATATTGTGTATTGTCAGACTTACCCTCTTCTTTTTCCATACTTATTTTTTGATCTGCATTTGATTTTATTTTATCTGTTTTTTCTTTTTGCAATTCATTAGATTTATGTTCTTCTTCATTTATTATATTTATAATTTCTTTTACAGATTTTTTATCAATATCATTTAATTCATTTCCTGAACTTTTTTCTTTGGCCTGATCTATTAAAATAAGTTTACAAGGAGATATGCTCTGCTCTTTAGCCTTTTCATATATTTTTTTGTTTCCTTTTAAAAGAATTATTTTTGCCGTTATTTTACTTTCTTTAATATAATTATCTACTGCTTTTTCTAAATTTTGATCATCGATTTTCTTATCCAATTCCGTTACAGTTATTATAATTGTATTTTCCTTTTCCTTTGAGATAAACCTCTCTTCTTCAGATATTTTAATAATTTCATTAATTACAATATCTACGGATTTGAGATGAGACTTATCTACCTTTTTAATAACCTTATTTCCATCCTCATTCAAGGCTCGCAGTTTTATAGGTTTTCCATATGAATTATAAGCAATTTCAATGCTTGGATTGATATCTACATTTACATATCCTTTAGGTGTATAATAACCATATGCACCATAACCTCCTATAAAAAACATTAAAAATACAGCTGCAGCATAGATAAAACGTCTAAAAATTAGTTTTTTATCTTTTTCTGGCCTATTAATTACAATTTCTTCTCCAATATCTACAAAATCATCAGGCTTATCTATTTCTATAAAATCTCCATCTTTCGTTAATACAATAATTTTATCCTTTAACCGTTGTAATACTATTCCTTTCATACTTTCACCTTCACTCTATGTACTCTCGTATAAATTTATAATCCCCGATTAGCACAATTACCAATGCTATAATATAAATTCGCCCTCTCTCTATTTTTTTACGATGAATAGGAATATTTTTCTGTATTTCTTTTATCGGTAATCTTTTTGTACTTACTAAGTTATCTAATATATCTGATTCACGTACAATAAATTGAGCAACTTCTTTATAAAGATTTTTAAGCTTTTGTTGCTTTGGTGAAGCTTGTACCAACTCCCAAAATTCAATTCCCCATTTTTTTAATTCCTTCTCGTATTCTTGAATTTCCAATTTTCTCATTTTATTTTCTTCTTGATTTTGATATTCTTCAATTGCCTTATTTTCTATCTGACTACATGCTACTTCATTTTCCGATTCATAAAGTCCTTCCAAATACACCATTTCTTTGTGTTTTTCATTTTTCCTATAATAATCTATACATCTAAGATTAATGACCATTTTAGCAAAGCTTAAAAATTTTCCTTTATTTTTATCATATGAGTCTACAGCTTCTTTAAATGCCATCATACCAATGGTAAGTTCATCATCATATCCATATCGCAGAAATCTTCCTGTTTTTTTCTGAATAGTACTAGCTATAAAAGGTTTATATATTTCAATTAATTTATTCAATTCTTCTTTATTTTTTTTAGCTTTTTCTACTCGTTCTTCAAGAGATCTCTTAAATAAAAACACCATTATCACCTCACTTTAAAACTACTTAATATGTATTCGCTATGTAGTCTTTGCAAATTAAGGTATATAATGACATTTTTTTAACTATATTGTCACATCCCTTATGTTGTCAGCAAATATAACGTACCGTCCTTTTAGCTTTCATCTCTCAATTAGTAAATCTGATAACGTTTAGTTCTTAATAACATTATAATTTCTTCTAGTAATATTGTAAATTTCTTTTACACTCTTATATTATTATTTTCAAAAAATTCTTTATGTATTAATATAAATTTTACAAAAAAAATACATTTGAAAGTTCTTTAACTTCCAAATGTACTTCTACTTCCTTCGCCAATTATCTTAACTGTTTTTAATTCTCTATCTCTTGAAAAAACTAAATAATCCTTTTTTTTCTTTAATTTTTTCCGCTCTTGAATATATTTCAGAGTTATTTAAGAGCTTTTCAGCATTATCCATGACATTTTCATATAAAACATGATTTAAGCTTTCCACCTGTTCTAAAGTTTCTTTCATTTTTGGTGATCTCATGCCACTAGAATGAGCATCTGAGGCTATAAAATCACATACTCCATGCTGAATAAACATTTGAGAGATTTTTTGTATTCTCTTACCAAACATACCACTAATACTTCCTGAATTTATTTGAAAAAGACAACCTTCTGCTATGAATTCATTTATTCTAGAAGGTTGTTCTATTATATAATTATATCTTTCTGGATGAGCAATTATAGGAACTACTCCTTCTATTCTAAGCTCATATATAATATCCAAGGCATCCTTAGGCATTCTTTCCATTGAAAGTTCTATTAGCATATATCTTGTTTCACCTATTCCCTTTATAACTCCACCTTTGTAGAACTCTAATGTATGTTTGTCCAAAAATATCTCTTGTCCTGGAACTACATCTATATCTATTCCTTTTTCTTTGGCCTTAACGTTAATTTCCTTTACAAGCTTATACACATCTTCATAGATATTTTCATAGTAACCTGTATAAAAATGAGGAGTGGCTGCAATCTTCTTTGTACCATCCTTAACTGCAATTTGCAGCATTTCCATGGTTACGGCCATTTCCTTTGCTCCATCATCTATGCCCGGTAATATATGACTATGTAAATCTATCATATTTTATCACCTTTACTGTTCTACCTTTTTAGGTTTAATATTTTTTCTTTTTTATTAATTTATTTCTTATTCAATCCTAGTTTCCATTTTTTATTATCTCAACAGGGCTTAATCTATAAGTTTTTACAGCAGGTAAAAATGCAGCTAAGGTTGAGGCTGCTATATCAATTAAAGCAGAAACAATTATAAACTTATTATCTATAATAATATCTACTACAGGCTTTCCTTCCGCTGTTACTATATATGTATTAAAGCCTTTTATGTACATCATGGCAAGTTCTGCTCCTAACACAGTCCCTATAACCCCTAAAATAAAGGCCTGCATTAAAAATATAAATGCAGCAGAACCATCTCTTATTCCCATAGCCTTTAATATACCTATTTGCTTATACTTTTGGGTTACAGTTATACCAAGCACACTTACTATGCTTAGCACAGCCGCCAGAAGAACAAAAAACTGGATTATTACAGTACATATCTTTTGTCCTATTATTCCACTGAGTAAAAGTTTATTCTCATCTTTCCAATTTTGTACTTTTAAATCCTTATCATTAAGAGAGGCGCTAACCTTTTTCGATAGACTATCCGCTAAATATGGGTTTACAACGCCAATCTCTATAGAGGTAATCTTATCGCCAAAGCCTATTAAATCTTGGGCAGTTTTTAAATCTGTAAAGATCCAAAATCTATTTAGTCCTGCTGATTCCAAGTCATAAAAACCCACTATTGTAAGCTCAATATTCCTTTTATCTATTGTTACTATGTTAAGTTTATCTCCTAGTTTTAAATCAAGCCTTTCTTTAAGCTCTCTACCAATTAATGCTTGTCCGTTACTTTCTATCATTTTGCCTTCATAAATTTTACTTTTAATACCATATAACTTATTAAGATCCTCAGGTATAAATCCTCTTATTCTAGCAGGTTCTTTTATATCTGTGAGCTTTATAAAAGCTTGTTGTTCAGCTACGGGAGACACTACATCTATATCCTTGCTCACAGCTTTTATTTTGATCTTTTTACTTTGCCATTCTTCCATTCCTCCCTTGGCAAAATATACTGTTATATGTGGTGAGTTACCTATGAACTTGTTCAATAATGTAGTTTCAAGTCCTTTGCTTAGAAGTCCAATAAATATTTGGACGGATACCCCTATAGCTATTCCTAATATTATAATCATAGTTTGTGCCTTACTATCTTTTAGGAACCTCCATGCTATCTTTAGTGATGCAAACATTATCTATTTCCTTTCATTAGCATAATTTATGTCAGAAACCATACCATCCCTTATTTTTATTATTCTATCTGCTTCTTTAGCTATCCTATCATCATGAGTTATAATTATAAAAGTAGTTTTAAATCTTTTGTTTATCTCTCTAAATACATCGTATACAGCCTTAGCAGATTTGGAATCTAAATTCCCTGTTGGTTCGTCAGCCAATATAATTTTAGGTTCGTTCATAAGGGCTCTAGCAATTGCAACTCTTTGCTGTTGACCTCCTGATAGATCGCAAACTTTTTTATTCTTAAATTCAGATAATCCTACCAAATTCAGAAGTTCTTCACCCTTTTCACGAATTTTTTTCCCATAAAAAAATTTCTTTATTGTATGAGGCATAAGCACATTCTCTATGGCATTAAATTCCGGTAGCAGATAGTGAAATTGAAATATAAATCCTATTTTTCTATTCCTAAGAGAAGCTAATGCAGCTCTACTCATACCATCTATTCTTTTATTATCAATATATACTTGTCCACTAGTAGGCCTATCTAAAGTACCCATTATATTTAACAGAGTAGTTTTGCCACTACCTGAAGATCCTATTATAGAATTAAATGACCCTTCTTCAAAGGATAAATTTACATCATAAAGTACTTGAGTTTTAATGGATTTCCCGTATATCTTATTTATATTTTCTAATTCTATAATGCTTCCCATACTTCCCCCATAAGTTTAAAATTAAATATATGCTAAAATTTACTATTTATATTTTAACATATTAAAACTAAAACAAAAACAGCCTTTTGGCTGTATGTTGTTCGAATTTAACTAATCAATATATTAATGAATATACTTAAGTAACTCTTCTAAAAATTTCAACTTGCTATTATAGGTAGTATCAAATTTTTTAACTTCAAGAACAATCTTGCTATCTTTTACATAGACGTTATTTACTTTTAGTGGTATCACACTTGCATCTAAACATATATTAGAATCCTCCACAGAAATGCCTCCATGCAATAAACCACTAAGCTTATTTAAAACATACTCTCTTGGTATAGGCACCTTCCCAACATAAAGTTTTTCTGGGTTATACTTCACCTTATTATCCTTAAAGGTTAAAGTACCTTTTGATGAAAAAAGAAAATCTACTCCCTTATAACTAAAGGGAATGTAAAAATTTAATTCCTTGTCCGCTATTTCTCCGTGAACAGCTTTGATATTTAAATTCCCGTAGTTTTTCTTATCAATATAAATCTTTATTATCGAATTTAAGTCTTCATTGTTTAATTCTAATATTCCAGTACTTTGAGACTTTACCACATTGGCTATAAATTCTTGAGATAACTTTGCACTTGGAGCAGTATATTCTGAATTCCACGTTATGAGTTTAAAGAATACACCACAAGCAATAATTATCCCTAGAATTATAATCAGTAATACCCTCTTTGTCTTTTTATTTTCTCTCTTTCCCATTACACCCTCCTTAAGCAGACATCTAAAATCTCTATAAATATAGTATCATATAAATAAGGAATAAAAAAACAACCTATTTAAATATTTTCATTTAATATTTAAATAAATAAAGACTAATGACCGATATATGCATTCATTAGTTACTTATAATTTAAACTACAAAAAACATCCTGAAAAACTACTCTCAGGATGTCACTATACATTATTATTCTATATTTTCAGCAGCTGGCTTAGCTAACTCTTGCAGATTAAACTGAACCTTCCAATCATTTAAAGAAGTGTCTTCTTGTAATTGAACTCCAGTTGGGAAAGCAAAACTGCAAACTTTTGCCTTAAATGGGCTTACTGTAAAATTATCTAGCTCAAATAAATTAGATTTTACTACATTTCCTTCAGCATCTTTCACTGTTACTGGAACTTTTTCTATATTTACTGACTCATCTGCCCCATTTCTCATTACTACTGTTACAAGTATAGTTCCATCTTTTTGAATTCCTACACTGAAAGTAGAAATACTGAACTCTCCAGCTTTTAGTTGAGGTTGTTCAGATAAAAATTTATCAAAAACCACTCTGTCCTCTAATTCAGTTTTATCTGGTAAATTTTCATATTCTATAGTCACATTCTCTTCTATCTGTAACCTTGGACCAAAAGTAATACTCCAATCATCCATAGGAATTTTATCAACATATACATTATTTTTATCAAAATAAAGTTTAACTGGTCTTGCTGAATAAGCTGGTATTTCTCCTAACTCCTTCATGTTAAACATTTGACGAGCTAAAACCTCACCTTTGGAGTTAACAATTATAAAAGGTATATTTTCAAAGTTAACATTTTTAGATAAGCCGTTTCTTACAAAAACTTTAACTTCTATATTTTCTCCTTGATCATAGGCATACACTCCAGTAACATTTATATCGCCTTCTTTTATAGCCGGTAATTCTCCTATCTCTTCTTCTAAAACTTCTTTTTGCACTTCAGAAATTACTGCTTTATCTCTTTCTAAAAGCGAAAGTATTGTGGAAACTTCTGATCTACTATCAACTAATTTTTCAACATTATTCGACTCATTGGTTTGAATTTCCTTTTTCATGGTATACCTCCAAGTTTTAAATACTGACATATATTAACTACGTAAAATTATGTGTAATATAATATTAATTATATCAATGATATCTCCGATAAATATGTACACTTGTCCATTTATATAATTCTAAATAAATATATCATAACAGAGTTATAAAATCAAATTTAATTCCATACAAAGTTATTATATATTGGATTTATCTCAAATCTAAAGTAAAAACAAATTCAAAGTAAGAAGGCAGTCATAGTTTCTCGACATACAAAATGCCTAGATACTGAACTGCCCATAGTTATTACTCTACTAGTAAATTTTTAAAGCTCTCTGCAGTTACCATATAGTCGTTAACCGCTCTTTGATATTTATTTTTTTGTTGTTCAAAAGCAATCCTAGTATTTTCCCTTTCAATAGCATCTACCATTCCTGATTTGAACTTAATTTCTATAGTGTTAAAATTGTCTTCTGCAACGTCTAAATTTAGTTTTTCTGCTTGTACAATTTCATCCTTATTTTTCAAATCATAATATGATTGTAATATTTTTATTTGTGTAGAAATCTTATCATTAGCAAGTTTATCCTGGGCCTGGTTAATATTTATATCATAACCTCTTACAGTATTAGCAGCATTCATAGTATCGTAGGACATATATATTCCTTTTAAAGATTTGAGTAGAGATATACTATTTTCTTCCTTTTCCAAGTCGTGATTTTTATTTACAGCATTCTTTATTCTCAAATCTATGCCATTTTCATCAAATTTAACAAGCTCTTTATTTGCAGGTGATAGACTAATTTCCTTGTTTAAATCTATGTTAAGATATTGCTTGATTTTTAATTGTTCTGACTCCAAGCTCCCTTGAAGACTGTTTAGTTTAGATTGTAAATCACTTTTCTTTGCTTTAATAGTATCTAACTGTGTAGAGTCAATTAACCCAAGTTTTACCTTTGCATCTGTTCTTTCTATATCTTTATCCAAGTTAGCCATTGCTGCATGTATGCTTTCTATATCTTTCTCATCAGCCAACGCACCAAAGTATTGTTTTTGAAGGTCAACTTTAAGTGATTTTAGTTTGTCATCTCTATCCTGCTTCTCATTATTTAAATCATTTTCGCTCTTTTTCCAATTATATGAGGCCTGAATGTTATATCCTACACTGCTTTCATCATCACTATCAGGGCATATAGACTTTGACTTATCATAATCATATTGATTTTTTAGTATTTTTATCTTTGCATCGGATATTTTTATACTAGGGTTTACTTTTTCAATAACATTAAGACAATTATCTAAACTTAATGTTAAAGTATTTCCTACCTGTACTCCTACCTGCGGAAGCACCTGAATATTGCTTGTTTGATTAGCTTGATTACTTCCATTTGATGGTGCATCAGCAAAGCATACTGTTGATGTACCAAACATTATTGCTATACCTGTTACAAGAGTTATTATTTTTTTCATTGTTTTTCCTCCTTAATTTTTTATTTACCCGTTTCCATCTATATTTTTTGAATTCATGCTGCTTAGGAAGTTGCTGCTGTAATTCCTTTTCCACACTGGTATTCCATTTTTAATTGAGCTAACCATAAATCTCTTTCTAAACTTTTTAAAGTATTTTCTGCTTGCTTATAGGTTATCTCACTGGAGTTTAGATCTATTTTACTTATCATTCCTAAATTATATCTTATTAAAGACTCATCGTAGTTTTTCTTAGCTATATTAAAAGCTTTTTGTGAATATTCAATAGTCTTCGCCTTTTTAGTCAGCTCATTATAACTATCAGTTATTTCCTGTTGAACATTTAACTTTAACATGTCTAGATTATTTTGAGCTTCATCTATGTCGTATTTAGCACTTTGATTGTTTTTTTCACTTTCATTAGGATACTCTTTATTAGCCAGTTCGTATGCAGCTTTTTTTAGATTTAAGTTTCCTTCAGTATTTACAATCTCCACTCTATTTTTAAATGCATCAATTAAATATTCATCTAGTGTTTTAATTTTAGGTGTATCTAAAATTATATCCTTTGGAAAACTATCATAGGTTTTATATATATCCTCGCCTATAACTTGATTCATAGTCATCTGTGATGTTTCCATATTTCTCTGAAATTTAGTTAACACAGGCTTTTCACTTACATAACTTGCCTCACTCTTTTTCGCATCAATTTTAGATATACTTCCAAGCTCCATTTGAAGCTGTGCCTTTTTATAAGTAGCTAATAAGTTATCTACTTTGTTTTGTTCAAGGTCCATTGAATCTTTTAAATTCATAAGGATGCTATATTGGCTATATATATTCAATTTAAGAGTATTCTCTGCAACTTCTTTGTTATTTGTAGCCACTGTCAGCTGATATTTAGCTTCTAACGGTCCTAATTCCTTAGTTTTTGTAAGCTCATATCTTTGATCATCATTTAAAGGCACAAACCTCTCTAATGATTTTTTTTCATCTTCAGTTTTATTCTCTTTACCTTTAAGATCCATCATACTATCATTTATTGCTAGTGTTTCACTTGCCTTATCAGCAGCATCTTGAGCTTTATCAACTCCATTCTGAGCACTTTCTACACTATAGTTTTGCATCTTAATACTATAAGAATTTTTAAGAGCTGAATTTATAGCTGCGTCTACATCAAAAACATTTCCCTGCGCAAAAGCTGCGCTGCTAGAAGAAACTACCATCAATACTGCCATTACTAAAACCTTAATTTTTTTCACACTACTTCCTCCTCTCATTTATCCAGGGACAGTTCACAATTTTTAACCTAATTACTAAATTAGATTAAAAATTGTGAACTGTCCCTAACTTGTACACTACTTAGATTAAACAACGATGAAAAATTGCGAACTGTCCCCAACTTAACTATTCATATCTTAATGCTTCAATAGGATCAAGTTTCGCTGCCTTACTTGCAGGATATAATCCAAAGAAAATACCAACTGCTGACGAGAACCCAAAGGCTATCAATATTACTCTAATTGACACCGGAATATCTACATGCATAAAGGAGCTAGCAACCTTACCTAAGGATATACCAATTATAGTTCCGATAGTTCCTCCTATTAAACATAATATTACAGACTCCATTAAAAACTGTATCTTAATATCCTTTGTCTTTGCTCCTATGGCTTTCCTTATACCTATTTCTCTAGTTCTTTCTGTAACAGATACAAGCATTATATTCATAACTCCTATGCCACCAACTAATAGTGATATAGCCGCTATAGCTCCAAGTCCTAAGGTTAACATATTTAACACTTTGTTTATAGTATCTAATTCTTTAAAACCTTGCTCAGCAGAATATTTACCTTTATTTTGGTGTTTATTTTCAATAATTCTTATCATTTTAGCACTTATTTGGTCGGCATTCTTCATATCTGAAAGTGTTACTGCCATCCTGCTTATATCAGTATACTTAAATATTTTATCCCCTATACTTATAGGAAGCACCATAAAGCCAGGTGCATTATCTCCAGAAGGTCCACCAAGAGATGCATTTGTATCTTGGAATACCCCTATGATATTTACATTGATAGTTTTATCCCCCATACTCAATTTAGCTCTTTTCCCTACCACATCAGTATCTCCAAAAAGTTTTACAGCAGTTTTATCATCTATTGCAGCCACATTTTTTACTGCATTTATATCTGTTTCATTTAAATATCTTCCTTTTATAATTTTTATGCTGTAAAGCTTCATTGAGTCAGCAGTTGTACCAACAACGCTCATACGCTTTGATTTATTATTCTCCGTTTTTAAATTACCAGAACCACCAATATCAGCTACGACAGAGGTAACTTCAGGTATTTTTTCTTTTAGAAGTTGTATATCATCTAAGGTATAATAATCTCTCTTTTCTATATCATCAGTAGTAGAATTCATCTTAAGATTAACTAAATTTGTTCCAATACTCTCAAACTGACCTGTAATATATTGTTTTGCTCCATCACCTATAGATACTATTGTAATTACTGAAGATATTCCTATGATTATACCAAGCATAGTTAAGAAGGATCTCAGTTTATTAGATCTTACACTCTGCAGTGCAGATTGAAAACTTTCTGCTACGTTCATTAGCTATCCCCCCTGACTATGGTTCTGTTATCTACTTGATTATCTGAAATTATATTTCCATCTCTGAACATAATAGCCCTCTTAGTATGCTGAGCTATATCTGGCTCGTGGGTAACCATAACTATAGTTACTCCTTCATCATTAAGCTCCTGAAATATACCCATTATTTCTTCGCTTGATGTGCTATCTAAATTTCCTGTAGGCTCATCCGCAAGTATTATTGCTGGATCATTTACAAGAGACCTTGCTATAGCTACTCTTTGCTTCTGACCTCCAGATAACTCATTTGGTTTATGGTGAACTCTATCAGCGAGTCCTACTCTGCCTAAAGCTATTTTAGCCCTTCTTTCTCTCTCTGGCTTCGGCACTCCTGCATACATCATTGGTAATTCAACATTAGCCAAAGCGGTAAGCTTTGGCAGAAGATTGAATGCCTGGAATACAAAGCCTATCTTTTTGTTTCTTATTGCTGCAATGCTGTTGTCATCAAGAGATGATATATCAACACTGTCTAAATAATACTTGCCATCAGTAAGCTTGTCTAAACAACCTAGTACATTCATTAATGTAGATTTACCTGAACCAGAAGCACCCATTATAGCTACGTATTCTTTTTCCTCTATTTCAAGATTAACACCTTTTAAGGCTTTTAACTGGATTGCACCAGTATCGTACACTTTAACGAGATTTTCAAGCTTAATTATCACTTTTTAGTCCCCCCATTTTTGTTTGCTGCTTCTGCAACTACATCACCTTCATGAATAGTCTCAGGAGGGTTTACAATATATTTATCTCCGTCTTTAAGTCCATCTATAATCTCTACATCATAATCTGTCTCAAGACCAGCTTTTATGTATTTTTTCTCAACTTTGTTGCTGCTGTTCACTAAATAAACATATTTTTTGCCTGTAGATTTTTCTTCTTTAATACCGTCAAAGCCTATTGCAAGTGCATTATCCTTCTGGCTTATTATTATTTCTGAATCTGCTTCATATCCAGCTTTTACATTTTCATCAGGATTGTCCATAGTTACTTTAATATTAACCTTATAATCTTGATCTGTGCCATTAGTCTTTGTTTGTGCTATTTCTCCTATATCGGTTACTTGACCAGTATATTTTTTATCTGAACCTTTTACTTTTATATCTGCCTTTTGCCCTTTAGCAACCTTTACCGAATCATACTGTGTCATATCAAGAGATACTCTAAATGATGAATTATCATCTACTATAACCATGTCTCCAGCTTTAGGAAACTGGTTTTCTTTTGCATCCATTCTTATTACTATTCCATCGGTATTTGCTTTTAGTTTGCTATCTTCTATCTTTTTAGTCAAATTATCTATATCCGCCTGTGCTAAAGCAACTTGAGTTTTTTGAGCAGTTACTTTGTCCCCACTAGATGAATTGACATTGTTAAATGCGGTTTGTGAACTTGTTAATCCAGATTGAGCTGCTTTAACAGCATTAGCTGCATCCTCAAAAGCTTTTTTAGAAGTATCAAAATCATTTTGTGATATGTATCCTTGTTTGAATAGATCTTGACTTTGTTGATATTTTTTATTTAAATCCTCATAATTTCTCTGTGCATTTTCCAAAGTTATCTGTGCTTGTGATAGCCCATTTTGAGCGTTACTTCTTTCTGACTCTAATCCTGTTTTAGTCAATTGGTTTAATGTAGCTTGTGCATTAGCTAAACTTAGTTTTGCCTTTTCAAGCTGACTTTCATAGTCAGAAGTATCTAGCTCTACTAATACATCTCCCTTTTTCACCTGTTGGCCTTCAGTTACTAAAGCCTTCACAACCTTCTGTGCAGGATTTAATGCTATATCATTTCTATATTTTGCTTCTACATTTCCAGTTGCAGATACAGATTGTAGGACTTTCTTCTTTGTAACCTTAGCCATAGTTACCTGTTTAACCTTGGCTTTCTGTGCCTTAGCATATGATGATACTCCTATACCAACAATAGCTAGTGCAACAACACTTATAATAATTATTTTTTTATTAAACTTAATTTTACTTAATTTTGCTTTTAATCCCATACTCTTTCCCCTTCTACCAAACTTATATTTCTTATAAGGTAGCTAACTACCATTAATTTTTCGCTTGTAAAAGCGAAGAAATTCTAAACTATTTATGCAAGTCTTCCTTTAGCATCCTCCCCCTCTATTACCCTTGATAAAATCTTTAATCCATTTAGAATATCATCCAGTTCATTACTATTAGCATAGTTCAAAAGTTTACTAAAGCTTTTTATATGTGCATCCTTTATCTCTTTTTCCTGTTGCAGCGCTTGGTCAGTTAAACATATAATAACTTTTCTTCTATCAGCGCTATCCCGAACTCTATCTACAAGACCTTCTTTCACAAGCTTATCCACTAATACAGATGCAGTACTATTGGGGAGCCCTAGATTTTCGCTAATTTCAGTTAAAGTTTTCTTAGGTTCTTCCTTTAATAGATGTAATATCATATAGGAAGATATATTTAACCCTTTGCAATTAACGCTACCGCTTGCTTTTTTCTTTAGCAGCTTAAGGATTTTCATTAATTCATGGGCAATCTCATATATTTCCTTGTCACTCATTACATTTCCTTTCATAGAAAAATAGTTCAATTATGAAACAATTTTATCATAAGTTCAAATATATTTCTACATTTACAATTATAATTTGAATTCCTAAATTTTTCATAAATTAATTCTTAAGATTTTATTAACACAAGCTTAATTTCTAAAAATAGAGGATAGCTTGAAATTAAGTAAGGGACAGTTCACAATTTTTCATCAATCCTTAATCAAGGATTGATGAAAAATTGTGAACTGTCCCCAGCATGTCTAAAGATGAAAATTTGCGAACTGTCCCTAGCTTGTTTACTTGGTTACTGTAACTGAAGATGGAAGTGAATTTATTTGTTCATCTGAAACCTTATCATTTGTTATCATTAAATCTTTAAGTTTAGGTAATCCAGCAACAGGACTTATATTAGTTACATAGTTATCACTAGCATCTAAAGTCTCAAGTTTACTTAAGCCTCCTGCAGGTGATAAGTCTGAAACCATATTTTTGCCAAAGGATAGTGTCTGAAGGTCCTTCATTCCACTAACTACTCCTATGTCAGTTAAATTATTTTTATCTACATATAATCTAACTAAGTCTTTCATATCAGCAAGAGATTGAATAGTTCCAATGTTGTTCTCATTTAAGTATAAATTCTTCATAGAAGTTAACTTACTCAAACTACCTAAATCACTTACATTGTTAGTTCTTAAACTAAGAGTTTCTATATCTTTTAAATTTCCAAGAGCACTTAAATCTGATATGTGATTTTTATCTAAACGTACTTCTTTTAATTTAGTTGAACCTTCTATACCAGAAAGAGTTGTTAAATTATTTTCACTAGCTGAAATCCACTTAAGTTCTTTTAAATCCTTTAATGCTTCTAGACTACTTATACCATTCTTATTTACATATATTCTTTCAAGCTCTGTAAGTCCTGCTACTGAACTTAAATCAGTTATGCTGTTTTCATTAATATTTAAAGTAGTAAGGTTATTTAGCGCTTTAACTTCATCAATTTTAGCAAGATGATTTTTGTTTACGTCAAGTGATTCCAAATTAACTAAATTCTCAATTCCTGCTAAGGATGATATATTAGCTTCACCAAAGGATAAATTCTTTAAATTAACTAAATCCTTAAGTGGAGTTAAATCTGATATACTTGTATTGTTCGCTACAATACTAGTTAAGTTGCTTAACCCTTTAACCGCTTCTAAACTGCTCACATCGGTTTTAGTAATATATAGATTTTCTAAACTTACTAAATCCTTTATACAGCTTAAATCTGAAATACTATTTTTGCCTATATTTAAAACCTTTAAATCTGTTAAATTCTCAATACCAGATAAATCTGATATTCCCTTATTCCATAAGTTGAGTTCTGTTACCCTTTCTAATTCCCCTTTTCTTATATCCCCAGTAGGTTTTTCTATCTTGTCTCTAACTTCTTTTTCAAGATTTTTATCTTTAAAGGTTACTATAACATTAGGGTCCTCAATCAAATCATTTAATTGAGTTAAATCAAATACCTCTTTGTTTCTATATCTTACCCATTGAAGTGATGCAAATTTTTTAAGTTCTTTTAAATCATCTATTTTGTCTTTATCTAAATTTAATTTCTTAAGCTTTTTTAAATCCTTTAATGTTCCTATCTCATTTATAGGATTTTCATCTAAATATAACACTGTTAGATTCTTCAAATTAGAAATATCTTCTACATCATCTATTTTATTTTTGCTTAATATTAGAGTATCAACACTTGTTATATCCTTGAGCTTTTCAGTATCCTCTACGTTGTTATCTGCTAAGTTTAAGGTCTTTAACTTTTTTAAATCCTTTAAATACTTAGGGTTATCTATTTCATTTTTGCTTAAATCTAGTTCAACTAATGATTTAAGCTTTCCTAATGCCTCTACATTTTTTATTTTGTTATCTTTTAGGTTTAGCTTTTCAACTTTTGTTAATTTCTCTAGTGGCTTTAAATCAGATATTTTATTCTTGCTCAAGTTAACCTTAGCTAGATTAGTTAAATTTTTAAGTGGAGTTAAGTCTTCTATTTCATTATTGCTTAGGTCTAAAACTTGTAGGTTTTCCATAAACTCTAATCCGGAAATATTGCTTATCTTCTTATTCCTCAAGTCTAATTTAGTTATTCCATATAAATCATCCTTGGTTATCTTTCCTTCCAGTTTGTTAATCATCTCTCTTACAGCTTTGTCTAAGTTTTTATCTGCAAATTTTATATCTGTTGTATCCTGTATGTTTGCTGCAAAAACCTTATTGAACATTGTGTTTGTATCCTGATATTGTACTGGTCCTGCCATAACAGAAGTAGTATAAACACAAGCAACTATTCCCGCTAAACACAGTGAAATCTTTATTCTATTCTTATTCATAGCCTTCCCCCCATTACTCTGTTACATCTATTTCCTTTGGAAGTGAATTGATTATATATTTAGGTACATCTGTATCAGTAAGAACTAAGTTCTTTAAAGCTGTTAAGCTGCTAACTACACTTATATCTGAAACCTTATTGTCACCGATATCTAATGTATCAAGTCTCTCCAATCCATTAAGAGCAGATATATTTGTAATATTATTCTTACTTATAGATAGAGTTTGTAAGTCTTTCATATTAGATATCGCATTAATGTCACTTATATTATTCTTATCTAAGTACAATCTAACTATATCTCTCGCTTCTCTAAGTGGTGTTATATTAGTTATTTTATTTTCATAGAGATACAGATTTTTAAGTGAAGTCAATCCACTTAATGCAGTAATATCATTTATATTATTTCTCATAAGGCTTAATGTCTCTACATCTGTTAGCCTTTTAATAGAAGTGATATCATTTATCTTATTATAATCTGCATGTATTTCCTTTAGCTTAACTAAATTATCTATACCTTCAAGGCTTGTCAGTTTATTCTCATCTGCTGTAAGCCAAACAAGCTCAGCGGCATTTTTTAGAGGTTTTAGTGAATCTACTTTATTTTTATTTATAGACAATCTTTCTAAGTCATTCATATTTTTCACAGAGCTTATATCTGAAATACCATTTTCATTTAAGCTTAAAGTCTTAATGCTTGTTAAATTCTTTAACCAATTGATATCCTTTATATGATTTTTACTTAAATCTAATGTTTCTAAGCTAGTCAAATCTGATATAGGCTCTATATCTACAATATTGTTATCATCTAAAGTTAAGCTCTCTAAATTAGTTAAGTATTTTAAAGCTGATATATCTGAAAGCTTAGAGCTTGAAACCTGAAGCACTTTCAAATTTGTAAGTTCCTCTAAATCCTCTAAATTTTCCACTTTAGCTTTTAATATATATAAATTTTCAAGGTTACTTAACCCTCTTATAGGACTTAAATCCTCTATGCTATTTCTACCTAAATTTAAAGATTTAAGGGATGTCAAGCTCTCTATTCCAGAGAGGTCTTTTATATTTTTCCCAAACAGATTTAAATCCTCAATAAACTCTACATCATACTTTTTTAAATCTCCAGAAGGTTTCTCTATACTTTTTCTGATTTCCTTCTCTAAATTTTTATCCTTAAAAATAACTACTGTGTTGGCATCATCTATAATGTATTTTACTTTATCAAAATCAGTTATTTCTTGACCTCTATACTTTAACCAAACTAAATCCGGAAAGTTATCTGTATTAAAATCTTTTATGTTATCAATTTTATCCTTATCCAGTGATATACGCTGCAAATCTCTCAAACTTAAAAGTGGACTTCCATCACTAAAAGGATTTTGGTCTAGTGCTATCTTAGTTAAATTCGCCAAATCTTTTAAAGGACTTATATCTTTTATCTTATTTTTACTTAAATACAAACTTTGGAGACTTTGAAGCTTAGATAAACCAGACACATCACTTATCTTGTTTTCTCCAAGCATAAGAACCTTTAAAGTATGCATAACTTCTAAATCTTTAACATCCTCTATTTCATTTTTTGTTAAATTTAGCTCAGACAACTGAGTCAGCTTTGATACTGGCTCCAAATCACTTATCTTATTATCCATTAAATCTATTTTTTGAAGATTATATAAGCCTTCAAGAGGAGTTAAATCCTTTATCTTATTGCCATACAAATATAACTTTTGTAAATTGGTTAAGGCTTTAAGTGGCTCTAAACTTTCTATCTTATTAATACTTGCATCTAAGGTTTCTAAATCCTTTAAATTTTCTATCCCCTTAAGGCTCTTTATATTTTTATTTCTTATACTTAATTCCTTCACATCTATTAAATCATTTTTAGTTATTGGACCACTTATCTTATTTATTTTATCTCTTACTGCATCTTCTAAATTTTTGTCTTCAAATTCTATTTCCTCTGTATTATTATCTGTAGCTGCAGCATACACTGCCTTTTGAGCATATACAGTCTTTCCTGTAAAACCAGCATTAAAAGATAATATACTAACTGCCGCTAATATTACTGATATCCTTTTCTTGTTCATGTTACTTTCACCCCACTTCTTTATATTGCGGGCTCCAAATATAAACGCTTACCTAAAGCCCTTTATATATAGATATCCAACTTTGACAATTGACTTAACTAAGGTATTCATAGGGGTACCGCTAATAAGTCAAACACTCAGGTTGAATATCTATACCTTAAAGATTATTTCGCCTCCATCAGTTCTTCTACATCTTTTACATTTATACCTAATCCATTTTCCTGAAGCTTAGCCTTAAGATTGTCTGAATGACGCTTTAAAAGCACTGATGATGCTAAGAAGAAAATCATATATCCAAATAAAATAGCCACATCCTTAGCTAATACTGCATGATTGATACCAGAGTCTATTTCTCTTAGTGCAGATATAGAATAAGTAAATGGTAAAAATGGCCCTATTGTTTTAAAGAACTTTGGTAAAAGCTCTCCAGGGAAAGTACCATTTGAAGCCGTCAATTGTAATACTAGTACAATAACTGCAATAAGTCTTCCTACATCTCCAAGCAAGAATATAAGATTTTGGATTATAGCTATAAAGACAAAGGACAAGAATATGTTAAACAAATAAAATACTAGAACATTTGAAGGTCTAAGTCCTAACCTCATAACTGCAAAACTTATAAGTATCGCTTGAAGTATTCCAACAGATACATAAGATAAATACTTACCTAAAACTACTGATACTGGTCCAACTTTAACATCAGTATGAACTTTTTCTGTAATTACGAAGAACATCATAAGTGCCCCTACCCATAAAGCCAGCGATATAAAGTATGGTGATAATCCTTCTCCATATTTTTCAACTTCATATAGTGGCTTATCTTTTAAATTAATTGGGTCAGACATAAAAGTTCCCATAGCCTTACTGCTTTGAATTAGATTGTCCGAAAGCTCCTCAGCTCCTTCCCTTAGCTTGTCATTTAGCTGAGCAATTCCTTCATAAAGTTTATTAGCACCATCTTCTAAATCCGGCATTTTATCTTTAAGAGTTTTTATTCCGTCTCTAAGCTTTGTCGAACCGTCCCACATCTTTAACAAACCATCTGACAAGTCTGTAGAGCCATCGTTCAGCTCCTGTACTCCCTGCTGAAGATCCGGAACTTTTTGATTTAATTCTCCAAGCTTTTCTGTTAATGTCTTGGAGCCTTCGTGAATCTTAAATAATCCATCGGATAAATCTCTGGTTCCATCAGATAATGTACTTACACCATTAGTTAAATCAGGAACTGTCCCTTTGAATTTACTTACTCCATCTCTCAAGTTTTGAGAACCATTATATAGTGAATCTGTTCCGCTTTGAAGATCTGTACTTTTATCATAAAGTTCATTTAAGCCATCATATAGCTTATCTAATCCACTTCCAAAGTCTGTTTCTGTTTTCTTCTTTATTTTTGAGGCTCCATCCTTCATCAAACTTGATCCATTTAAAACCTTTAATCCATTTTGAGCAGTTTCTGTACCTAAGGTGTTATAAATACCATCAACTCCACCTTTTATTGTATCAACGCCAGCTTTCTGCTGAGTATATTGCTGTAATTGCTGCTGTAATGCTGCTTTTTTTGCCTCATCTGTTTCTGCCGCAATGGCAGCCTGTAATTGTGAAATACCAGCTCCTAGTTTTGTAGATAAATCTCCCAAATTACTGCTAGCTTTTTGAATATCCGTAGTTTTTATACTTGCAATTTGTCCTGCACTATCACCTATTCTTTTATCTGGACTTGGATCATTTTCATCTTTTGGCTCTACTCCATTTTTTAAATCATTAGCAGCACTAGATAAATTACCCAACCCATTTGCTAAATTTTTTATAGTACTTATATCTTCAGGTGGCATTTTACCATTTAAAGCATCTGCTCCCTTTGATAATGCGTCCATCTGTTCTTTAGTAGGTAACCCTCCACTTAGGCCATTTAAAACCTGCCCTTGCATCTGAGCGGCACCACCTTGCAGTTGACCTATACTATCAGCTAAAGTCTTAGAGCCATCATAAAGTTTCTTTGCACCATCTCTAAGATCTCCAACACCCTCTACCATCTTAGGCATATTATCATGGACTTCATGTAATCCATCTTGCATACTAGTTGATCCATCATAAAGTTTGTTTACACCATCAGTCATATCCGGCATTTTATCATTAAGAGAAGTAACTCCATCTCTTAGCTTTTTGCTACCATCTAGGGCATCTCCTACTTTATCCGTTAAATTAGAAGATCCTTTAAGCAATCTACTTACACCATCTACCAAGTCAGGCATTTTACTGTTTAAGGTTCCAATACCATCTCTCAATTTATTGCTTCCATCAGAAGCATCCTTCATTTTATCAGATAAGGAAGAGGATCCATCATAAAGTTTATCCATTCCATCTTTCATAGCAGGAACTTTATCCTTAAGATCAGTTACCCCATCTCTAACCTGTGCAGTTCCATCGGTAGCTGCTTCCATACCATCTCTTAATTCATATAGATTATCAAAAACCTTTAAAGTAAAGTTATCCACCATACTTTTAGTAACATCTTGCTTGAGAGCATTAGCAACCTTATCACTTATTAAACCAACAACATAATTTTTCTTTTTATTAGCTACAAATATTATTTGAGGCTTATCTAATTTACCTTTATCTACATCAGCCATTCTTTGAGTAAAATCTTTAGGGATAACCATCATTGAATAATACTTATCACCTTCAAGTCCCTCTTCTGCTTCTTTTTGGGTTTTTACAAATTTCCAATCTAGATCATCGTTATCGTTTAGCTTGTCTACTATATCATTACCATAATTAACTTTTTCTTCATCCATTACTCCACCTTGGTCTAGGTTGACAACTGCAACAGGTAGATTTTCTGTTTTTCCATAAGGGTCCCAAAAAGCAGCTAAGTAAAGTCCTCCATATATGAGAGGTATCATAATTATAGCTACAACAGAAGCTCTAATGAATCTGTTCTGAAATATGTTACATATATCACTCCATAATACCTTTAAAAAATTCATTCTATCTCCTCTCTCCTATATTTAAGTATATAATTTTTAATACTGACTGGTCAGTTTTATTAAACAACTTTTTCATATTTATGTCAACATAGTTTAAAGATTTTATTGGACATTTTATCACCAAATTCCTTGATTAACTTATTTATGTAAAACATTTTTAAAGAAATTTAGCACTTACTTTCAAATACATTTATTAAACACAAAAAAACAGGAGCTTTTTACTCCTGCTTTCATTTAGATATATTAGCCGTTGTTGTTGTAAATGGTACATCTTCATGAGCTCGCCTAACACCTATGACAATTTTTCCAGTAGTCTTACCTCTTGCTAATTTTGCTGAAATAGTTCCATCGGCATTCACTACAGCATAGACCACATCACTGCTACTAGGGGCTGTCACTATATATCCTAACAGTATATCTGCTGATGGATTATATGCCGGTTCTCCACTTCTTATATTTTTAATAGCACCTGGTATACCATCTTCATATCTAATAAATATAGCTCCATTGTTTGCTATTCTGACAATACCATCTCCGTTTAAATTATTAATTTTGATATTTTCTTCTTTAACTATATCTCTTAAACTAATATTTACTACATTGGTAATTTTAGATTGGAGAGATGGTTTTCCCTCTATATTACTTTGAAAAGTAACAGCGGTAATAGTTGGTGATGTATCTTCAACTTTTATATTGATATTACTTAAAATTTGTCCTTCAGTTTTACTTACAGGGTCATAGGCCCTGGCAATTATATTTGATTTTCCTGTATGAGGAACGGTTATTATATTTCTATTATTTTCTACTCTATTGCTAGGTATAATTGTTGATGTAAATGCTCCTGTAAATCCTTCATTAATTACTCCATAGGCGGTAGTTACTATAATACTTCCCTCTGGATTTATGTCAATTGGTATAAGCGATTTATCAGTAGCCTTTGAATCATCGAATATTTTATTATTTATATTCTGTGTAATATAAAACTTATACTTTCCAAAATCCTCACTGTTACTAGTTACCGTGCCAAGAGAAACTCCATCTGCAGAATATTTATTTAGAGTAAGCCTAACATACCTATCACTTTTTTCCTTTGCTCCCTGTGGATTTAAGTCTAATGTTAAATTTTCTGATTCTCCATCCTTTGCAGCTTCAAGTTTAGTACTGCTAACTACTACTGACGGAGTAACTGTAAGCGGAATACTTAAAAGGGTTGCTCCTCTATTGTTAACTATATTTAATACTCCTTCTCCTGTATTTGGAGTATTAGCATTATTTATAACTTCAATTATAGCTTTACCATCAATGTTAGGCTGAGCTACTACTCTTTCATAGGCTATACGCTCTCCATTCTGATTTTTTACATATCTAACTGCATACTCTGTATCCTTTGTGGTTTCTGTATTAGTCACTGTAGAATTAGATACCGTAGGAACTATAACAGTACCTTGTATGTCATCTCCGTATTGATCTAAAGACCTTATATAGACCATAATATTAGCATTTTTCCCTAGTCTAATTGAAGAAACACTAGCAGAAACACTACTAACTATTCTACTTTCTCTTACTACAACCATAGGAATATCTTTATGTGTATCTCCAGATTTAATTGTAAGATTAAAATTTCCACTACTATTAGCAGTTATAATACCGCTATTCTCATCTACTGTTGCAACAAATGGATTTGAACTATAGAACTTAAGATTCTTTACTATTACTTTAGTTTCACCATTTATTAAAGCCCCTTTAACCTCACTAACAGAAGCTTTCTCCCCTTCAACTAGTTTTCCACTTGTAACCTTTGTAGATAGGTTACTTGATGTAGTTGCAGCTGTCCTATCACCACTATTAATTGGAACATATCCTCCTGTAGTGTCCCTTCTGAGAAATCTTATTGTATAATCTGTTATGAGAGCCGCAGTAGTATTTCTATCAATAATATCAACTCTAGTTAAATCAGAAGATGCTACTAGAGCTCCACCTTTATAAACTTGAACTTGATATTTAAAATTATCCTTTAAAACAGTGCTAGTATTTGCAGTACTTCCATAATAAAAATATGTTAAAGCAGTATTATCTAATATACCATTTTTGCTTGTTTGAGATTTATCCGTACTTGTATCATAGCTAAATACTGGGCTGTCAGTGACAAAAGTAAGACTATAGCCAGCGCTGACTATACTTTCTATTGGGACGTACTTCCCGCCGTTAACAGTAAACCTTAAAGCTTGATTACTAGTTCTTATGTCGACAACTTGATTAATTACAGTTTCTACAGAAGTTATTTCTTCATTAAATGCCACCGTAGAAATTGCAGACTTTATACGATTAAAGGTTGCATCTGAAACAACTCCAGTTCCACCTATGACACTTACATTAGTGTTATTACTTTTATTATCTTTAATATAACTAATGGCATTTGAAGTATCTGGTGAGCCTTCAGTGTCTAAAAGTATAAGTGGAGAATTATATTTTCCCGCTAAAGCAGAGGCAACTAAGGAGTCTGGAAAACCTTCGCCCGATGCATTGGCAACATACATCCTATCTGTTTTAATAATACCTTTAAAAGCCGTTGCATAAAACTTATAAAAAGTTATAAATATATAAATTTTATTTTGATTATAGTTACCCAATAATCTTCCCTATTCGCTGATCATTTTTATGGCATTACCTGCGAACCCTATTTCAATTATTTATACAATCTACTTTAGTTTGGTATAGTTCTCCAAGGGCTTAAATTCCCCTACAACGCAGGGTACACATTAGCATTATCTTTTTAGTGATACTACGCTAATTTATAATTACCAAGATTAATTGAAGCGTTTTTGTCTCTATCTAGTTCTGATCCACATTTATCGCATACATAAATTCTATCCTTTAGCTTTAAATCTTCTTTTTTATTTCCACAACAACTGCAAATTTTACTTGAAGAATAGAATCTATCTGCTTGAACAAACTCTATTCCATTAAACTCACACTTATATTTTATCTGCCTAATAAACTCATAGAATTTTTGTTCTTGTATGCTTTCTGATAAATGTTTATTTTTCATCATCCCACTGATATTTAAATCCTCCATAATAACTCTATATGGCTTTAATTTAACTATTTTATTAGTGGCTTGATGAATATGGTTAAGTCTTATATTGTTTAACTTTCTATAGATAAGTTTAATTTGTTTTTCAAGTTTTATTATGTTTTTAGTCTTAACAAATTCCTTACCTTTTTTATTTGCTTCATATTTTCTTGATACTTGCCTTTGTAATCTTTTTAATTTCTTTTTTAGCTTTCTAACCTTCATAGATTTATTAATGTTTTTTATTGGTTTATCTAAACAATTTATAACTGCTAAATTCTTGATTCCTAAGTCAATTCCAATAGATAAATCCTTATTTAACTCAACTTGGTTTTCGTTGTGTTCAAAGCTCAATGTTAGATACCAATACTTGCCGTCAAATTCACATCTTGGATTATTATATTTAGGTAAAATAGGTATTTTATAATTTGTTTTATATTTAACCTTACCTATTTTCTCTATATTAACTGTTCCATCTTTGAATTTAATAGCATCATATCTAACATAAAAGGATTTTTTAGATTTTTTCTTACTTCTAAATTTAGGATGCTTAGATATTCCCTTAAAGAAATTGTTATAAGCATCATTTAAATCCTCAAAAACTTGCTGCATAACCTGTGCAGATACTTCCTTTAACCATACATAATTACTATCTTTTTTAATTATATTATTAAATTCAGTTCTTATTTTTACTTTTGAAGGTCTAATCCCTTGCTTATTCATTTCTTCCCATTTTGCTAAACCCCAGTTGTATGCAAACCTTGCACAACCTACAGATTTAAACATTAATATTTCCTGTTCATTAGTTGGCTTTAATCTTATTTTTATTGCTTTAATCATATTCTCACCTCACTTTCTAGTATTATTATCTCCCAATTATTAGGTATTATAATAATGAGGTAAGTTTTAAAAAGATTACATTATCACTTATAGATTATCTTTATATATTTATAACTTGTTACAAGTTTTATGCTCATTCACCTAGTATCGCTACTACTAAGCAGTTCTCAAAGTCTTGTAAAACTTATGAACTTCTCATACTTTCATATGAGCGTAGACTATATCACCACCTAATCGGTGTCCTCCACTTCCACTACCAATAGCTTGTAATGTACTCCCATCACAGGATAGTCGTTGAAGTTTCCTCTTTTCGAGGCTTACCTGCTGATTGCCCATTATTAAAACCTTTCGGTTTATTTGCACTTAGGATTTAACCTTATGCTATCTAACTAATTTTTTCCACTTTCGTAACTATCACGCTTAGGCTTATTTCATCCTTACGTTGTAGTTTAGTTAGCTTTAGGGGTTTCCAGCAATTCAAAGGATTTTGGATGTATTTCATACATCACTCCATGCTCTTTACGAACATGGGAGGCTGTCAACAATTTTCTAAGTTATAATTATTGTTAATATTTTATGACTTCTTATAACTTATTTGTAACTGTTAGTTACCTCTAAAATTTTTTGATTAGTATTAAATCTATTTTGTCCTCCATCAATTCTTTTAGCTTTTCCAAGAATACTCAGTATGTTATCACTTATAATATTTTTAGTTCCAATAATTGTTACGGCAGAATTATTAGTTTTGACAAAATCTATAATAGGTTTTATATCATCAATATTGTTACTCCCTAATAATAGTATCTGCCCTTTAGAAGCTGCTATAGGAGCTACTGATAGAGCATCACAAAAACCTTCTCCTCCAACTAATAAAACATCACTTGAACTTACTCCAAGAGATAGTAATTCTCTAGCAACTGCTGCATTAGTTTCATACCTGCTGTTACCTTTAAGTTCTGTCAATCTATATTGAGATCTTAATCCTCTTCTTACGGATTCGGAGACTGATGCGTTACCTCCTACAATATATATATTTTTTGTTTTTAAAGAACTTAGTGCATTTTTAGTATCATTGTTTAGAGAATTGGATTGAGTTAAAAGTATTGGCACATTTAATTTCTTTGCTAAAACCACTGCACTTACTGCATCTGCATAACCTTCACCAGATACCAATACCACCGTATCACTAGTTGGCCAATTTGCTACAGCAACTTGTGCTGCAGTAGCATATCTGTCGACACCACTTATTCTTATAATCTGTTCTGATTTAGCATTAATTGGGATTATCAATGAAGATATACTTAAAACCAATATCATAAATATAGAAATTAGGGATCTTTTTTTACTTTTCTTGTTCATAATAATGCCTCCTATATGAAGAAAGCCATAGTACACTGTATCTATAACATATATTTATATCAACTTAAAAGTTTTATAATTATAGTTAGTATATTTATAATTCCCCATAATTTTATGTTTTATATCTTATTTTTCATTGTAAATTTCTTTTTTTATTTTCATTTGGAAAATGAAATTGTCCACTAGAAATTGACACAAGCTTTAACTAGAGGATTGTTGAAACCTTCTGTGTTATATACTATAATATAATCAGTAAATAATTAAACATTTAGTGCTAGGGGTGCCTTAACGGCTGAGAAATAAACTTTTTTATTAACCCTTGTACCTGATCTGGATAATGCCAGCGTAGGAAAGCGATGTTCTCTAAAATACTAATCGTATTCCACAAGAATAGGATTTCTTGTTATACAGGTACCTCAATGGTACAAAGGAGGTATTTTTTATGTCTTTATATAAAAATTTTCTAGAAATTATATCACATCCAACATCTATTTTTGCACTTCTTGGATTGATTCTTATCATTGTATTTATAGCCAAAGTAAAAAAAGTAAAATTTACTACCCATTTAATTGCACAAATAGGCATTGCTTTAGCGTTAGCTACCGTACTTAAGATTTTTAGAATATATCACTTACCTCAAGGTGGTAGTGTTACTCTAGGAAGTATGATTCCTATTATCTTAATGGCTATATTCTATGGTTCTGAAGTAGGATTCCTCACGGGTTTTTTATATGGAATAATAACATTAATTTTGGATCCATATATACTTCACCCTGTACAAGTTTTATTTGATTACCCTTTACCATTTATGGCATTAGGACTTGCAGGCCATTTCAAAAATAATAAGCTTTTAGGGACATTTATAGCCTTGTTTACACGATTCTTATGTCACTTTATATCTGGAGTAGTATTCTTCGGTAGTTTTGCCCCTAAAGGTATGTCTCCAGTTTTATACTCACTAGTTGTAAATGGTATATTTATAGGAGTTGAAGGAGCTATATGTATGGTAATAATAGCCTTACTTCCAGTAAAGCAGCTATCTACAATGTTAACTAGAAATATACCTCAAAATTAAATATAAAAAATAAATTTACACAATATTTGAAAAGGACCCATTCAGGATAAATTTTCCTCAATGGGTCTTTTATTAAGACTTTTTTATAACATTAGACTTTTATCTGTTATTCCTGCCATGTAGTATATTCAAATGTCCCATTTTCGCTTAGAGGGCTTGCTCGAACTTGCTATTTACCACATACTTAATTATATGGTACAATTTAGTTAACACAATAAAAGGGAGGATATTTGGGATGAAAAAATTTAAGTTTATTAATTTAACTATAGCACTAGTATTCAGTATTATTTTCATTTTTACCCTAACTAGTGCTCATGCCGCAGATAGCACAGTATATTATACTCATCAAGGTGGACAAGATAGATATGAAACTTGTAGAAAATTAATTTATAGAAATATAATAGGTGATTTTAACTATGCAGTTTTAGTATCTGGTGGTAATTACCCAGATTCTCTTAGTGCTGCTCCACTAGCAAAGCACTATGATGCTCCAATTATCTTGCTTCCTGTAAATAGCAACAACCAATCTTACTTAGACAATAATACTATAGATCTTTTAAAGAAACGTGGTGTAAAGCAAGTATTCATAATTGGAGGAACTGGTGTAATACCAAATGAAGTAGAAAGAACACTGACTGGTATGAGAATTTCCACTACTCGTATCAGTGGACAAGATAGATATGAAACTTCAATAAAGGTTGCTAAAAAACTTCCTGTACCTTCAGAAGTATTTGTTACAACAGGAGAAGACTTTAAAGATGCATTATCAATATCTTCAATAGCAGCGAAAAAAGAAGCACCTATTGTTTTAGTTCCACCAAGTGATGTGATCTCTGACAATATTAAAAGTTATTTTGATGAGAATAAATCAGTGAAAACTCATGTAGTTGCTGGGAAAGACTTGATTAGTGATACTGTAGTTAATCAACTTCCTAATGCCGTAAGAATAGACGGAACTGACGCATATGAGAGAAACTCTAATGTTATACATAAGTTTAACAATGAATTAAATTTTACTGAAACCTATATAGCCTCTGGAGAAGGTTTTGCGGATGGTCTAAGTGCATCTGTAATAGCTGCAAAAACCTCTTCACCAATAATACTAATAAAAGATCCTATTCCTATTGCAACAAGCAAACTAATTAACTCAAAATTTTCAGATATAAAACATATTACAGTTCTAGGCGGTGAAGGTTCAGTATCTAATAATCTTCTAAATTCATTTGGTAACTTAAAAGAGCACCCTTACTTAAATGAAGTGTTAACACCTCATTATGCTGCCTTTGATCCTAATAACCGAGATTTCTATAAACAAGATAATTTTACTTGCGGCAGCAAAACCTATTATGGATTTCAAATGGCAAATTCCTATAATTCAAACTTAAATACATATATGAGTTTTAACCTTAACCAAAAATATACTAGTATAACTGGAAAGGTCGGTATAACTCGATATGGTAATGAAGGCATTCTTAAGGTTTATGGGGATGACGCTTTAATAAAGGAGTATAAGGTAAATTCTCTTGATGATCTTGTAAACATGGATATTAATGTGGAAGATATTGATACTCTTAGATTTGTTTTTGTAATTACAAAAGGTAGCACTGATCAAAATAGTAACTCAGCAGGATTAGCCTTCATAGATACAAAAATTAAATAGTTGTATATGAAAAGAAGTGGTTATCTAGAATATAATCACTTCTTTTTACTGATCAATACAACCTATAATAAAAAACTTTTTTACTTTTGCGTAGTAGATAAACTTGAACGCTCGTTCTTAATAAGCATTCTTATTTACAAAGCCTTTAAACACAGTTAAAAACATAATCTTTATATCAAGCCAAAAACTCCAGCTTTCAATATAATAGATATCACACTCTATTCTTTTCTCTATAGATGTATCTCCTCTCCAACCGTTAACCTGTGCCCATCCAGTAATTCCAGGTCTAACTTGATGTTTAACCATATACTTAGGTATTTCTTCTTTGAATTTATCTACAAAGAAAGGTCTTTCAGGCCTTGGACCAACTAGACTCATGTCTCCCTTTAGCACATTAAATAGCTGTGGTAATTCATCTATACTTGTTTTTCTTATAAAGGAACCAAATTTAGTCTTTCTAGGGTCATTTTCAGTTGTCCATTGAACTTTTTCTTCCTCATCCTTTTGCATATGCATTGATCTAAATTTGTACATATTAAAGTTCTTCTTATTTAGCCCTACTCTTTCTTGCTTAAAGAAAATTGGCCCTGGTGATGTTATTTTTATAATTAAAGCTGTTGCTAACATTATAGGGGAAAATAAAATTATACTTATTAAGGATATAACTATATCAAAAAATCTCTTAATCATCTTATTAGCTAAATTATCTAATGGGATGTACCTTATATTGATTATTGGTAACCCATCTACCTCTTCTACATATGGCTTAGCAGGAATATATTTATAATAGTCAGGTATAATTTGAGTTCTTACACCACTTTTCTCACATATATTAATAATATTCTCTAACTTATTATATTCATCAATAGGTAATGTTATAAAAACTTCATCTATGCCATAGTTATCCAAATAAAATTGCAATTTATTAATTCCATTTATATTTTCTGCTCCTTGTATAGATGCAGCTACTTCCCCAAAAGCCTTTTTATATTCACTTAAAGCACTATATTCTATATCTTCCTTATGTAAATTCTTGTTATCATCAATTATAGCTACTACATTATATCCCCACTGTTTATTTCTTTTAAGTCTTTTTAAAAGCTCTATAGTAAGAGTGCTATAGCCTACAATAAGAATATGCTTCATATTATATCCATTTTTTCTTACATGCCTTAAAAATACTCTTATAAAAATTCTTTCAGCAGTAGTGAAAAATATAGATATTCCATTAAAAATAAAAAGAAGATATCTAGAATAATCCATCTCTTTAAACATAAATAAGACAAGTATAAAAATTAAAATACCAGCTATATTGGCCTTTAATATATTTATAAATTCTTCATATATACGCTTAAATCTATAGGGAGTATAGAGATTAAATGCATTATAAATAAACAAATAAATAGGAATTATACATATAACAGGCTTTAAGTATTGATTAAAAGTTAAGTATCCACCTTCACCTGTAATATGTAGAATACCA
The DNA here is from genome assembly GCF_055391695.1 of Clostridium nitrophenolicum. Taxonomy (NCBI): domain Bacteria; kingdom Bacillati; phylum Bacillota; class Clostridia; order Eubacteriales; family Clostridiaceae; genus Clostridium; species Clostridium nitrophenolicum. The sequence continues at coordinate 231,103 of NZ_AP042469.1, read as the reverse complement.
CTCTTGAATCTTATATACCATGCAAAAATTAAAGAAAATATTATACATAAAGTATCTAAAAAAACTTGAAATCTATTTAAATACTTTTGATTTTCTTTTATCATATATATCTCTCTTTCTTACAATTTAATTTAATAGTATGTTTACTTTTTGTTTTACATATTATTAAATTCTTTTATCTTTTCACTAACAAAATCCATAAATTCTTTTTTAAATCTTTCTACACTAAATCGTAAAGCATTCTGCCTTATTACACTTTTATCAAAATTACTATAAGACTGCTCCATTTTCAATACAGCTTCTTTAAGGGATTCTACACTTTGTTCATAAAAGAATATTCCTGTTTGTCTATCAATAACCGTTTCCAATGTTCCACCTTTACCATATGCAATAACAGGGTTTCCACAGGCCTGTGCCTCCACTGGGGTTATTCCAAAGTCTTCTTCACCTGCAAAAATAAAGGCCCTACACCCTCTATAGTACTCTCGCATTTCTTCATCTGAAAGCTTTCCTAGTAAAGATATATTATTTTTAGCAATAGACTTATACTTTTTATGCTCAAGACCTCCTCCTATTATTACTAAAGGTAGTCCTAATTCATTAAAAGCTTCTATGGCTAAATCTACTCTTTTATATCCTACAAGGCGAGAAACTATAAGATAATACTCTCCATTTTTATCTGAAGGAGTATAAAAGTCTGTGTCTACAGGCGGATATATTACCTTTGAATCTCTTCTGTAATTTTTTTGTATTCTTTTTGCCACATTGTTAGCATTTGCCACAAAGTAATCAACTCTATCTGCCGAAAGTTTGTCCCAAAGTCTTATTTTGTGCATCTGAAAGCTTATAATCCACTGCATTAATTTACTCTTTTCCCCTATGTATTGGTGATATAAATCCCAACCATATCTCATTGGGGTATGACAATAACATATATGTAATGTATCTGCTTTAGTTATAACTCCCTTAGCGCAGCAGGTTGAAGAGCTTATAACTAAATCATATTCTGATAGATCATATTGTTCTACAGCATGAGGCATAAGTGGAAGCAGATTTTGGTACCTTGTTTTTGCAAAAGGTATTTTTTGAAGATATGATGTTCTTATATCCATTTTGTTATATTCTTCCGGCATATTATCTTTATTATGTATAAAAACATGAATAGGTGCATCTGGAAAAAGCTCATGAAAAGCCTTAACAACCTTCTCTGAACCACCTATACCGCTGAACCATTCATGCACAATTGCTACTTTCATAAAATCAATTCTCCTCTGTACATCCCGGTTAGCATACACTAAAGGGATTAATTTTTATTAATATATAGTTTTTCCTAAGACTTCATAATTGCTCTTTGAGTTTACTATCTTATTCTATAATCTTTAAATATAAATTATAAGTTTCTTTAGCTGTCTTCTTCCAATCAAAAAATTCTACTCTTTCCTTGCCTTTTCTAATTAAATCATTTTGAAGATTTTTATCATTTAGTATTTGTAATATTTTAAATGAAATATCATCTACTTCCTTCGGATTACAATAAATTGCACAGTCACTACAAGTTTCCTTAAATATTTCAATATCAGAAACAAGTGCCGGTAATTTTCTGCCCATAGCTTCTAATGGTGGAAATCCAAACCCTTCATATAATGATACTGACACAAATAAATTGGCATTTTTATATAATACTTCAAGTTCAAAATTGCTTACAAAGTTTGTAAATACAATTTTATTTTCAAGCTTTAATTTTCTAACTTCTTCAAAAACATCATTATACATCCATCCCTTTTTACCTGCTATAACTAGTTTGTATTCGGGGATTTCATTTGTTATATTTTTAAATGCTTGTATTAAATTTTTAATGTTTTTATGAGGCGCAATAGTTCCAACATATAAGATATATTTATTATCCACTATATCAAATTTATCTAAAACTTTAATTTCTTCATCGTAACTTATGTCTATCTTAGGTATATTAACACCTTCGTAAATTACTTCTACCTTATCTTCTACCTTAGGATAATAATAAAGTAATTCTTTCTTTGAAAACTCAGAAACACAAATTAGTTTTTCTGCAGAATTAATAGTATTTTTTAAAAGAATATTCTTGGTTATATTCTGCATAGCAGTATACTTATCTCTCATAGTATACATTGCCATATCATGAATAGTTGCAACTTTTGCTCCTTTATATAATACAGGTGTTGCATAATCTGGAAAATGAACTACATCATAATCTTTATATAAACCTATAGATTTTAACTGCTCACATATTATCCTATCTTTACTTCCTCTAATGTTTTTATTAGCAAAAATTAAATTATTGGAAACTAATTTATTCTTAAATTCATCTCTAATCAATATATCAACATCATAATTTTCTTCTATAAACATCTTTAATAGCATTTCATTATATTTAGAAATTCCTGCTCCATTATTTTCATAATGTAGACCATTTAATAATATTTTATTCAAAGCAATGACTCCTTTATCGCTGATATAATCCATTATATCAAAAAAGTGACATAAACAGTCACTTTTTAAAATCAAAAATATTTCTTTAATATCTTAGATACTTTAATATCGAAAATAAGTCTCTCTAAATTTTTAGCTATATTATATGTATAAATTTCTATGCCTGAACGATTATTACGACAAGGTTCTAAATCAAGTAATATTCTCTTATTTGGAAATTCCACCTTACCTAATTAGCTTGGATTTATATATCATCTTTAATTTAGTGATTACTTTTTTTGATAGTTTTATTAATCTCATCATCTTTAACTTAAAAAAGACCTTATGATATTCTAAATTATTTATATCTTGAAGTTCTTGAAATTCAATTTCTTTATATCTAAAATACATAATTACAAGTTTTCACCTTTCATATTATAAATATAATCATTTAAGTTATTTTTAAATATCTCAGCAGTAATTTCCTTCTTAAATCTATGTAAATTTTTTCTCTGCTTTTCAATAATCTGTTGTTTGTATTTAGTATCATTCATAATCTTCCTTATGACTTCTGAATACTCGATATAATTTTTAGAATTCAAAAGAACACCGCTATCTCCAAGTGTGTATGGTATAGCACTTGAACTAAATGCTACAACTGGGATATCAAAATAAATACTCTCGAGTAAAGGGACACAAAACCCTTCATGCTCACTCATACATAAGAATACATCCGCAATCTTATAATAAGATAATATATCTTGAAAGGGAATGTGACCAGTAAAGTATACATCATTTAATTTTAGTTCCTTGACAAATCCTTTTAATTTTGCACAATATTTCTCATTTCCATTATGTGATCCAACTAAGAAAAGTCTTGCATTGTTATCAACATAATTCTTATAATAATAAAATACTTTTATAACATCCTCTTGTTTTTTATTTGGGGCTATTCTTCCTGTGAAAATTATATTAGTACCTTGAGCACTATATCTCTTTATGATATCTTCATTAGGTTCTTTCTCATATTCTTCAAAATCAATAATTAATGGTTGTACATCTATTTTACATTTAAATCCCATTTCTTCTAGTTCTAATTTGTTAAATTCCGAATCTGCAAGTATATAATCTACATATCCCTTAAGACTCTCTAATTGCTTAATTCCATTTTCAAGTTTTGAAGCTGTTCTTTTGTTATATGGAAGAAAAAATCCTTTAGGAGTCATATTATGATATATCATTATTTTTTTGCATTTATATTCTTTAAATTCATCAGAAAAGTGACTACCTATAGCTTTATGATATATTACAATATCTTCACTAGATAGTTCAGAATAAAATTTATCTCTATTATATATTTTTGCCTGTATATTTATTTTAGAATCTACATAGTCAGACAATACCATCTTAGTATAACCTAATTCGTTTATTACTTTATCTATTGCTATTACTTCATTTCCTATTGCATCTCCATATGATAAAGAAGGTAGTATTTGATATATTTTCATTTTAAAATTCATTCCTTTAGCGTGCTCAAAGCACAAAATTTAATAAAATAGATTAACTTCTAAAATACTATCAATAATATAGATAAGTATGAAGACGTACTACATAGCATTGTAGTATGTAATTAGATTTTTCCAATCCACATAAAAACATGTACCAAATATTTTTTAAGTAAAAATAATTATGCTAATGAGCACGTAAGTTAATGTTTATTTAAGCAAAAACTGCTCTAAGAGTATTAATATTCATTGAATATAAAGTGATACACTTTTATTCCATTTTATATTGAGCTTATTTAAGCTTTATCTAAGCCTAATTTATCAATTTTAAATTGTTTTGAAATTATACTGCTTGTATATCTTCTTGTAAAAGCTATAAGATGACTTAAGAAAAAAGATAATGGTACTATTATTAAATAATATTTAAGAAATTGCTGCTGAGTTTTGAAATAATTCTTTATAAAGTATGGATATATCAAGTAGTCTGTCAAAAACGATGCTAGGTACATTTCAAATGAGAAAAATGAACACTTAGAACAAATAAAATTACGAAAAACCTAACAATATCCAATCCCAGTACCCTATTTGTATTCATTTTTAATTCACCTATGTCTATTTTTGTAAATATTATTAACGCTTTAACATAACTGGAATTACGAATCAATCAGATCTTGTCTTCCAATTGTTGTTAAATAAACTACCTGATACACAACTTTAATTGTAATTCAATGTAAAATTGATTCGTTTTTTATTAATTTATATTGCTATCTATTAATTCTTCCATAAAGGTAAGCTATATATATACTATTGCTAACACAATAATTATATATATAAAAACCATGAAAATTAATACCTTATCATCTAACAACACACTAACTGGATCGCCGTCTGAATTTCCTTCAATATTCAAACTATATTTCATACAAATTAGCATTACTAAAGGGACTGTCCACACAATATTATTACTTGAATATCTTGCTAAGGTATTAGAATCTACACACCATAATGAATAGAAAACATTAGTTAATCCTAAACACATATACATATTTTTATCAAGAAAATCCTGATTATAATATTTTAATACTATTCTAGTTTCATTTCCTTCAGTTTTCAATTCATTTCTTCTTTTTCCTAATGCTAAATAAAATGACATAGCTATTACTGTTAAGTATAGCCATTTAGAGACTTCTATATCTATGATTGCTGATCCGTATAAAACTCTCAATAAAAATCCTAATACTAAAATAGTAACGTCTATAATTGGAATGTTTTTCAATCCCATGCTATATGCAAAATTTAATATCACATACGTCATTATAAAAATCCAAGCAGTTACATTAAATCCACATGCAACATAATTTAGTATTACTCCAACTGTTGTTATAAATATTGCTAACACATATGCAGATTTTATTGATACCAAACCAGATGCAATCGGTCTATTACATTTTATGGAATGTTTCCTGTCTTTTTCAACATCCTGAATATCATTAACTATATAAACTATAGATGAAAGAATACTAAATGAACAAAAGGCCAGAATCGTTTTATTTAGCAATTCAACATTAAATAAATTTTTACTAAACACAAGTGGTAAAAAAATTAATATGTTTTTTAAATAATGATGTATTCTCATCAATTTCAAATATTTTTTCACTACCATTCCCCCATAGATATCTAGATATTTACTTCTTATACTACTCCACTTTTTCTAACAATATTGATGATACTATAATATCTTTATCTTGATTGTTAAGCACTCTAAATTCAACATCTTGGATTTTTTTATTTACTTTAAATTTATATACAATTTCATTTTGCATTTCTGATTTCTTTTCTATATTAATTAATTTATTACCTGAGCTGTAGGCTACATTATAGATAGATTTTTCTAAGTTATCTCCTTTAATTGTAATAACATATTGCCCTTGGTTAACTTGCTTGTATGGCCCAAATATAATTCCACCTTTTTTTAATACCAATTTATTATTTTCTATTAATACAAGGTCATTGTGACTTAATTGATTACCATAAACTAAATTTTCATTTAAAATATTATCTTTATTAATAGTATATAAGAATTTATCATATCGAATTTGAGGTTTTATTTTTAATTTGGTATTACTGCTGAAATTTATATATTGATATCCATCTTTATTATTTATTACTTTAATTTGATTTTCTAAATCTACTAAGGCTTTATCGTCATTAAAAAATGCCCCATCTAATAAATGTGTAGTTTTAGGAGTCACTAGAATCTTCCTTACATATCCTTCATTTTGAACATAAATTACTGGTTTCTTATATCCTCCATATTCAGTAATTTGTGCAACTCGTATCATAAAAGTATTATAATATGGATTATATATATACGGACACTTGTCAAGAATAAATTCTGCTATTGGTGTCATTTTCATATCACTAGTTTTATTAGGGAAAACTCCCCCATAGTTTACAATTACCAATAAACTAATAAAAGATGAAATTATCATACCAACATACACAGTTCTTTTCCATATAATTTTCTTAATTAAATTTTCATATTGTGTTGTTATAAAAAATATCATTATAGGCACTGACCAAATATTATATCTTGATATTCCAGTCATTCCACAATTAATATGAAACATTATTGAATATGCTCCAATGGTTCCTAAAAATGCTAGAGCAAAAACATATGTACATGCATTTTTCTTAAATATACCCACTATTAATAATGCAAAATATATTATTAAACCTATAGTAAAATACGGCAAAATACCTAAATTTAAATCAAATAAATATGAAAAAAATCTTGGCCAATATTCATTAAATGAACTCATATTAGATGACAAATTTATGATTCTAAAATTAATATAATTATATATAAATGGTATTATTGATGGTATAAAACATATGGCTAACAATACAATATCTTTTATACTATATTTAATTAAATTCTTAAAATTACATCTACTCTTATACTTATTTTCGTTTACTAATTTAATGAAATAATCAACTATAATAGCGAGTCCATATACCATAATTGTAGGATTTAAAGTTCCAGCCAATGAAACAAAAAATCCTGCTTTTTTATGTTCTTGGTTAGCAAAGAAAACTAGTGACAAAACAACTAATGCAAAAGTCATAACTTCAGATGACATCCACGTAAGATAGAAAATTGCAGGATTTAATGCAATCATCAGTATTGTAATAAACTTAATTTTATAATTTGATCTTAATTTTAAAAATATAGTTACTAATGCAATTATATACATAATTTCATTAGTGATTACAAATGCATAAGATTGATTTAAGTTTAGTGATTTTAATATTAATTTAGCCGGAATACAAGAAAAAGAATATGTTCCAAAATACCATCCATGTGCTTTATGTACAGGCTCCGTAATCTTTATTGGGAACTGGCTAGGATATTGACTCTTTAAATATTCATATTGATTTGGAAAATCTTTTTTTGCCTGTTCTAAATCAGATTCAAGTACAAATGAAGATAGCCTATTTTGTAAGGATATCGTAGTTAACATATAATCATCTGATTCCCCCATTGGTGTTGGAATCTTAGAAAATGAATAAAATGATGAAATCAATATAAACATAAATATTATAATTAATGATAAGCTTTTGTATATTTTTTCAAAATCATGTTCTAATATTTTTTTGTATATTTTCATGTTTTATAACATCCTTCTTTAATATTAAAGTTGAATTTTTATTTAAAGTTACTTACTACTATTCACTATATTCATTATTTTCTCTTCTGTATAATTAAACCAAACGATGTACTATCAAGTCCATCAATATTTAAACACATATGATATTTGGGATTAGTCTTATAGTAAGGTGGCTGATCTACGAACAAATCGCCTTCCATATTTCCCCGCTTAAAATCTACTTCTATTTCATGCCCATTATTCTTTAACCAATTAACAATCTCTTCTATATCCTTTCTTCTATAAATTACACTATCTCCCTCTGTAATTGTTTCATCATTTGAACTTAAATTGTATTCTGTTGTATGTACTGCAATTCCACCAGGCTTTAAAGTTTTCAACATGTTCTTAATGAATTGTTTACTCTTTTCTAAGCTTCCAACATGTTCAATTGCACAACTCGACCAACAAAAATCAAATTCTATTAAATCCTTAGGTATATCATTCATATCTACATTTTTATATTTAACCTTTTTTTCAAAAGTTTCTTTATCACATATTCCAAGTTGATTAAGAACATTTATATTCCCTGCAGCATGTTGTCCTGTTTGAATCCAGTTTTCAGCAGATTCTTCAATAGGTTCAAGGTCCGTTGCTAATATTTCACATCCCTTAGTAGCAAAATATGCTGGTAAAGGCTCTGTGCCAACTGCAAAACCTAATCCTTTGCTATTTTCCACCAACATTCCTCTCTCATATAATGCTTGTACAATATAAGCATATTCCCAACTCTTTCTATGCAAAATATTATTAGGTATTCCTGCATTATTTACTTTATTAAATTGTTCAAACCATTCTTTTACCTTTAGTTCTCTGCAAAGTTTATTAAATTCAACACTTTCTAACTGCTCTTGTTTACATACACATGATTTTAAATTTAATGTACTACTCTTGTAAATCACACATATAAAATCTTGTGGATTTTCTTTTTTTATTATTCTATCAATTTTAAATCCAGTTTTTTTACAAAGGTAATCTAAAGCCTTTCCAGTATAAAAAATCAGATGAAATCTAGTATATTCATAGCAATATTCATAGCATGGTGTTGCATGAGACATTAAACATGTATCATCTTTTAATAATCCTTTAAAAAATGTAAATCTTTCAATAGGATCTGATAAATGCTCTAATACATTATTTGAAAAAATACCATCAAATTTCATACTTTTAAGAATTTCTTCTGATGTTATAATATATGACGAATTTGAAGTAGATGAATATGGCTCATATCCATACACATTATATCCTTCAGCTCTTAGTTCTTCTATAGAATGTGACCAGTCTCCACATCCATAATTTAAATAACATCCTTCTTTTGTTGGATTTAAAGAATAAAACGCTTCTTTTTCCGCTGGTGTGGAATCTCCTTCAGAAAATACTGAATATGAATGCACGTAATCCTTTGATAATTCTTGTGAATTTAATTTTAACATTTTTATCGGTCCGACTATTGCTTTACAAGTGTTACAAGTGTATCTTTCTAGTTTTCCGCCTAAAAATATACATTCAGAATTATATTTTTTTGTTGAATCAGTATCTATGACATTCCCACATATTGGGCATGTAAGTTTAAAGTCTTTTAATGAGTCTTTATCTAACTTGTCTATTAAACTATATTTATCTTTTATTAATTCTTTTATAACATCTATATAAATTGTCATTTTATCTTGAAGTTTATTTTTCGCATTTTCATCTAAACTATCTAAATGTATTTCATCAAGTTTTTCCATGATTAAATTTAACTGTTGTTCTAATTTTTCACTTTTATTTGCTAAATGCATTGAATTATTTAATAAATCTAATTTATAAGATATATTTCCTTCTAACTCATCTACACGAGTGATTGTAGGTCCAATTAATTTTGAACGAATTTTTTTCAAACAACTTATTATATTCATTTTTTCTCCTTCAAAATTTATATATAGGAATAAAATTATTAATTAACTTATTCATTCAATTCTATTTTATAATACTTAAAGTTTTTGAAATTCTATAAATCTCCATCTCTTTATCTCTCTTAACTTCATTTATAGCTATATCTTTTAGTATTTTCTCTGTTAGTACTTCATTTTTATTCTTTAATATGAAATCTTTATATTTATTAGCTATTATATTTATATCTAATTCCTCTTCCGCATATTTTCTTGCATTTCTAGATAATTCATTAACATAATCTATGCTATTAATCATTTTTCTTAATTCATCTGTTAAAATATCTACTTCTGTTGTATCTGATGGTATTTTAGACACTGGAACTTTTATGCAACACTCATTTGGTATTTCTCTAAAACTTCCTATATTACTTACAAATACAGGTTTCTCTGCTGCTAATATCCTCATAAGACTAGCAGAAGTTTCTCCATTATAAGGATATCTTAAATTTATACATACATCACACAACCCAATGTAATCAGTAAATTCTTGCAATTCTGTAAACCCAGTTATTATAACCTTATTTTTTAAATTTTTTTCTTCACAAAAACCAATTATTTGTTTTTCCATTTCTTTGTTAGCTTCACCAACTAATATATATTTTACGTTTCTTTTTTCCTGTGCAATTATACTAAAAGCTTCTAGTGCTTTATCTATTCTTTTTGTATCTGAAACAAAACCAAAAGATGCTATTATAAATTCGTTTTTATCTATTCCATACTTTTCTCTAAGTTTTATTTTGTTTGGTATTTCCTCTATACTGGCATAAAGAGCTATCTTTGTAACCTCTCTAGAAATATTTCTTTCTAGTAGTTTTCTTTTTGCATAATCACTATGAACGATTATTTTTTTTGCATAATTAGTAACAATTCCATTCACTTCTACATCATGTATTCTAAGGCCACTTTTCCCTGACCTTATATTATCTATGTATTTTTTTACTACTTCACTGTTATCTTCAGATAATATTTTTTCAAATTCGTCATGGTTGCCTTTTGCTGCAGTTGCAAAATATATTACTCCATGTAAATTATAATCGTGTAAAACTACTGTGCCACTATATTTTTTTATATAGTCAAACATATAAATATGAAATTCACTGTTTCCAACTTGAAATAACGTATCTAAATACTTATTTTCATTAACTTCATATTCTCTGTGATTATAAATTTTTATATATTGATTATTTAGAAAAGGATTTGAATTATATTTATCATCTACATAAACATCTATATCAAAATACTTAGTTAATGCTAAAATAATATCATAACTATAATCAGAAATTCCTGACTTTAGTGGTGGTAGCGGGGTAAACATAGCTATTTTTTTTCTTGATTCCTCTGTACTCTTAACTTTCTTATTATGTTTTGTCTTACTTAGACTATCCATAGTAAGCCTCACTGTATTTTCCCAAGTATATAATTTAACTCGTTTATCCATTTCTTCTTTAAATTCATCGGAATCTAAATTTTTTAATGCTTTTTCTAAACCATTTGTGATGCTATTAATATCAAATGGATCTACAAGTACCGCTGCTTCATTAGCTATTTCACCAAGACTAGAGTTATTAGATGTAAGTACTTTTGTACCACAAGCCATTGCCTCTATAACTGGAAGTCCAAAACCTTCATATTGGGATGGAAAGGCCATAAGAGATGCCATATTATAAAGTTTTAAAAGATGTTCAAATGGAACAAAATTTGTCATAACCACTCTATCTGAAACTTTATATTTTTTTGATATTTCTCTTAACTCTAACTCTCCTTCTTTATGCAAGCTACATACTATAGCTAACATATATTTATTTTTTAATTCTTGAGATAGCTTAGAATATGCAATAATTAATTCATTCATATTCTTCCTTGAATCCGCTCCCCCTGTACACATTATGAATTCATCACTTATTCCATATTTTTTTCTTATTTCTTTTTCATCTGGAATAGTATCTAACTTAACATACCTTTTATCTATACCTGCATAAATAACATCTATCTTTTCTTCTTGTATACCTATATATTTTATTAAATCATCTTTAACACTTTTAGAAATAGCTTCTATTCTATCAACTTTTTTAATAAATTCAATAATTCTCATATACCATTTTTTTATATCCTTATTTGATAAATATCTTTTAGGAAACAAAAATGGAATTATATCATACACAGTTGCAATAGTAGTCACATCTTCAAACCATTCTATATTAAATATATCCCAATAATCAAACGGACTTGTAAAATAAAATATATCTATATCATTATTTCTTAAAAATTTTTTTACTATTTCTCCAAATATATTTTCATATTTTTTATTTAATCCATTGGGTTCACTTTGAATCAAATACTGTCCTTCACCAGTATAAATATGAACATCTTTCACATTATAATATTCTTTTTCATTTATATTTAAAATTTTAAAGATGCTATCGTCATTATATGCATTAAAAAATATATAATTATTATTTTTGTCTTTTTCTACCAATAATCTCAGTTGGTCTACATTATAATTTCCTATTCCTCGATTTTTAGAAGTTGGACTTATTAATGGCTGTACGTCTACTGCTATATTCAAATTTTAACCCTCCTGTCCTAAATTTCTCATATACTTTGCATCAATAAAAATTGAATTAATTCCTGTAAAAGCATATTCTACATAGTCCTTAGTTTTTAAATATTCTATGGCTTCATATTTTTTTACACTTATAGGCAAATAAGGTCTATACTCTATAGTTTCTATGACTATAATAAGAGGTCTAAATCTATCTAAGTCTATAGATTTTATTACTTCTAACTCATGTCCTTCAATGTCTATTGATATAAATTTTGGTGCTATACCACCAAAATACTTTTCGATAATATTATTTACCGTTATAGATTTAACCTTTATTGTATTCTCTATTGATATATTAGGGTTAATTTCACAAGCTTCTAATGCTTGTTTTTTATCTGGTGTAGATAATCCATCTCCTGATAAAATATAAAAATCTAATTCTTCATTTCCTTTTTCACTAACAAGTGAATTTAATACTATATCCTTATGTCTATAAAATGATAGTTCTTGAATTAATTTAGGATTTGCTTCTACTAAAACCCCTTTTGCTCCATTTTCATAGAAATAATAGGTATTACTTAATTCTTTTGCATGATTTGCTCCTAAATCTAAGTAAGTTATTTCTTCATTTTTAATTCCTAATGCAAAAAATATGTAAGCTAAAATTGTATCTTCACCTGCTTGAGAATATGATTTTTTTTCAAAGAAACTATGTTCGTCATATAACTCTAATTTAAATATATCATTCATTTTTTTTACTTGATTTTCTAATTCAGTTACTCTTGTCATTTGTCTTTGTAATTCAGTTATTCTGTTCATTTGATTTTCTAATTCAGCTATTTTCACTAATAAATTCTTATTATCTGATTCTACATTACTTAACTTTTCTAATGAATTTTCTATTGATTCTAATGTTGCATTATTAAAAATAGTTTGTTGTTCTGTAATCGGATTTATGTACCATTTAAGACACCTTCTGGCAACTTTTTTCCAAAACACTATCATATTCCCTATATATTTTCGGTGAGATTTAATTAATCTATGTGCATATAATTCCTTGAACTCTCTCATAGTCTCTATACTTGAGTAATTATTTGCTCCAACTACATTTTGAGAATAATTTTCTTTAACTTTACCATTATTTCCATTATAGTAACTCATCATTTTATTATAAATAATTTCATGCTCTATAGTGTCAAATTTTTTATTTTCCATAAAACCCTCCATTTTTCAAAAATTATTCTTCTAATTGCCATGTGTGCTCTACTGTTATAAATCCATTTGAACGATCATCAGATACAACATTAAAGTTACAATAATTTCGGATAAAATCCATAGGCGTACCATTTTCATCTACGATTGCTACATATAGTCCATATACTCCCGTCAAAAGAGGTAATGAATCAATATGGCATTTTACTATTCCTTCATTTTTAGTATGCTTTATTACCAATTTATCTAATTGAGTATTAGAAGCATAAATACACACTCCTTCTAAAGTATAAAAACCTATTCCAAATATATATTCTTCTAATGGTTTATTAACTTTATAATGAATTTCTATTTCTCCTGTCTCTCCACCTTTTAAAACAGTTGTTGTTTGTCCACCATTATTTCTAATAATTGCTTTTGTTATTTCTATATATTTAAGTCCAAATCTATTGGAGTTAAAATCTATTTCTGTTCTATTCTCATCTTTTTCTATAGTCTGATCATTATCAGTAATATCGTCTTTTTTTATTTCATCACTGTGTTGTGATTCTTTTATTTTTTCATTTATTTCCTCTATTCTATCTTGCTCTTTTTCATTTGCAAGTTCAATTGATTCTATTCTTTTAAAATTCATGTACTTTAGATACTTATCTATTACTTCGTATGTTTTTCCCTCTTCTTTTATAATTCCATTTTCAAGCCAAACTGCACTTGAACAAAATTTTTCTACAGTATTTGTATCATGGGTAACAATTACAATAGTAATTCCTTTTTGTTTTAATTCTCTAAGCCTTTCAAAGCACTTTTGTTGAAAATTTGTATCTCCAACTGCTAATATTTCATCTATAAGTAGTATCTCTGCATCAACATTAATAGCAACTGAAAAAGCAAGTCTCATGTACATACCAGAAGAATACGTTCTTACAGGATTGTCTATAAACTCTCCAAGTTCAGAAAAGTCGATTATTTTATCTAATCTTGCATCTATTTCTTTCCTTGTAAGTCCAAATATCGATGCATTAGTATATATATTTTCCCGTCCAGTCATATCTGGATGAAACCCTGCTCCAAGTTCTAATAAACTTGAAACCTTACCTTTAATCTCTATATTCCCTTTATCCGGATATATTATTTTAGTCATTAATTTCAAAAGTGTACTTTTGCCCGAACCATTTTCGCCTATTAATCCTACAACTTCACCTTTTTTTATGCTAAGACTTACACCTTTTAATACTTCATGCACATCATGTCTATTTCTATTTTTAAAAAGTATTCTTTCTTTAAGAGTTGAACCTTTGTCATAATAAATTTTAAAACTTTTATGTACATTATTTACTTTTATAACTTCCATAATTACAATTCCTCCGCAAAGTTCTTTTGAAGCTTTTGGAATATAATATAACCTAGTACAATGAAACCTACGCTCCAAATAAATATAATTCCCATGTGAGATAAATCCGGCATAGTTTTATAGTATAGTATATTTCTAAATGCTAATATAATTGGTGTCATAGGGTTTAAATTAAATATTGGCCGTAATTGAGTTGGCACCATATCAATGCCGTACAATATTGGGGTTCCATACATCCAAGCCATGGTTATTATGCCTAATATATGTTCTAAATCTCTAAAATAAACGTTCAAAGCCGATACTATAAATGAAATTCCTAAAGCAAGTAAATATTCTAATATCATTATTACAGGCAAAAATAAAATATATTTACTTACACCTATTCCACTGAAAATTAATGCAAAAAACACTACTATCATTGTAAATATCATGTTCATAAAAGCTCCATTTACAACAGACATAGGAATTATTATTCGAGGAAAATATATTTTTTTTATTAAATCTTTATTTCCAATTATTGATGATGAACTAGCAGTAATTGAAGTAGAAAAAAATATCCATGGTACTAGTGCTACAAATAGAAAAATATAATACTTAGGTATATTCGATCTCATAATCACAGAAAATACCATTGTGTACACTAATAGTTGTAATAACGGATTTACAAAAGTCCACAAGAAACCAAGTACAGACCCCTTATACCTAGTTCTAAGATCTTTTTTTACTAGATTTGATAACATTTCTCTATAATTATATAGCTCTTTTAATTCGCGCAAAATTTTTCTTCCTTTCATAAAGAAATATGTAGCACGTATGCTACATATTTCTCCAGTAATCTAATGTATCTTTAAGTGTATTTTTTATATCATATTGAATTTCCCAATTTACGTGTGATTTTATCTTTGAGTTATCACATTGTATTATTGGAACATCTGATGGTCTTAGTTTATCTGGATCAATTTCTACCATTATTTTAGTATTGGATAATGATAATAAAATCTCTAATATGTCTTGTATTTTATATGGATTGCCAGATCCAATATTATATGTTTCACCGCATTTTCCATTTTCCATAAGCATAGCATAGCCTCTAACTATATCTCTTACATCTGTGAAATCTCTATATGCTTCAAGATTTCCAACTCTTATTACAGGCTCTGCCCCTTTTTCTATTTCTGCTATTTTACTAGCAAAATCAGAAACCACAAAGTTTTTACTTTGCATTGGTCCTATGTGATTAAAAGCTCTAACCATAATTAAGTTCATTTTGTATGAATTTATATATAATTTTGCTATTTGTTCCTGTGTCATCTTACTTATTGCATATGGACTTGCTGGATTTAGCATATGTTCTTCCTTTATTGGGCATTTTTCTGGCCTTATTACTCCATATTCATCACTAGACCCTATTATTAATACTTTGGTGTCTATATTATTTTCTCTTACTGCATCTAATAAATTTATTGTTCCATTCACATTTACATCTATTGTAAGTGTTGGGTTTTTCCAAGATAACGCAACAGAGCTTTGTCCGGCTAGATGATATATATGATCTGGATTTATACTTTTTATAGTTTCTTCCACCTCTTTTTTATTAAGCAAATCCATTCTGAAAATTTTTATATTATCAATATTTACATCATCTTCTATTACGGTTCCATAAACAGTATATCCTCGCTCTAATAAATATTTCGATAGATATTTTCCTACAAATCCATTTAAACCAGTAATAAGTGCTTTCAAATTAATCACTCCTACATTTCTTTTGTGGCTGCTGTTTCTAAATATCTATTAAAACTAATCTCTTCACTTACTCTTTCCAAATCTTCATTTACCATCATTTTAATAAGATCTTCAAATGAAACCTCTGGTTCCCAACCTAACACTTTGTTAGCTTTGCTGCAATCTCCATGTAAAAGCTCTACCTCTGCTGGTCTAAAGAACTTAGGATCTACTACAACAACGATCTTTCCATTTGCCTTATTAATTCCTTTTTCCTTTACCCCTTCACCAGCCCACTCAACATCTATTCCAGCATGTTTAAATGCAAGCTCTACAAATTCTCTAACCATATGAGTTTCTCCTGAAGCTACTACATAATCATCAGACTTATCTTGTTGCAGCATAAGCCACATAGCCTTTACATAGTCCCCTGCAAATCCCCAATCTCTTTTTGCATCTAGATTCCCAAGATATAATGTTTCTTGAACACCGTATCTTATCCTAGCTACTGCATCAGTTATCTTTCTAGTAACAAATTCTTTACCTCTTCTTGGAGATTCATGGTTGAATAATATTCCTGAACATGTAAACATATCATAGCTTTCTCTATAGTTTTTTGTTATCCAGTGTCCATAAAGCTTTGCTACACCATAAGGGCTTCTTGGATAAAATGGTGTAGTTTCTTTTTGTGGAATTTCCTGAACTAATCCAAACATTTCACTAGTGGAAGCTTGATAGAATCTTGCAGCAGGTTTTACCATTTTAATTGCTTCTAATAAATTAGTTACTCCAAGTGCATCTATATCTGCTGTTGCTATTGGTTGTTCCCATGAAGTTCCTACAAAAGATTGTGCCGCTAAATTATATACTTCATCTGCTTGTGATACTTTCATTGAATTAACTAAAGATACTAAATCCGTCATATCTCCATATATAAAATTTATTTTATCTTTTATATGCTCGACATTGCCATAATCAACAACACTTTTTCTTCTCATAAGACCATAAACTTCGTATCCTTTTTCAAGTAGAAGTTCTGCTAAATATGATCCGTCTTGCCCATTTATTCCTGTAATTAATGCTCTTTTCATCTAAATTTCTCCCTTATCAAAATAAAAATTTACTTTCTTATAGATATTCGGTTCTATTACATATCTTTAAATTTTCTATTACCTTTTTGACTTCTTGAGTGCTATCCTTACTTGCTATAAGTAATGCATCATCTGTATCTACGACTATTAAATTTTCCATTCCAATTGCAGCAATAAGCTTGTCTTGCCCTTGAATTATAGAATTTTTTGAATTTATAGTGATTACATTGCCTTTTATTACATTCCCATCATCATTAGTCTTATTTATTCTTTCTAAGGCAAGCCAACTCCCCACATCGTCCCAACCAAAGCTTCCTGGAATAGTATATATATTGTCTGCTCTTTCCATAATCCCATAATCTATTGATTCTGAATTAAAATTTGAAAATTCCTGCTTTAATATTATATCTTCCTCATCAGTTCCTATAGTTTCGTATATTTTATTAAGCCCATCATAAATTTCAGGCAATAATCCCGCAAATTCGCCTAATATTGTAGATGATTTCCATACAAACATTCCACTATTCCAAAGATATCTTCCAGATGCTAAATACTCTTTAGCTGTTTCTAAATTTGGCTTCTCTACAAATCTTTTTACTCTATATACATTGTTTCTTCTTATATCGGTTTCATCTCTTTCGAAGTTTATATATCCATATCCTGTTTCTGGGTATGATGGAGTTATACCTATTGTAATAAGGTTGTCCCCTTGTTTTGCAACCTCTACTGCATTTTTTAAAGTATCAATATATATTTCATTATATTTTATAAGATGATCTGAAGGAAGAACAAGCATTACCGCATCTTCGTATTTTTTCTTAATATGAACTGCTGCTAGTCCAATGCATGGGGCAGTGTTTTTAGCTATGGGCTCTAATAATATGTTCTCTTCTGGAATATCCTCTATTTGCTCTAAAACTAAATTTTTATAATCCTTATTGGTCACTATGTAAACATCATTTATATCAACTATGCTTTTTAATCTTTCTATTGTAAGTTGGATCATTGTTTTGCCATCATCTGTTAAACTTAAAAATTGCTTAGGTAGAAACTTTCTACTTTTAGGCCAAAATCTCTCTCCCTTTCCACCTGCCATTATAACTGCTGTTGTCTTCACCTGTATACCTCCAAATCAATTCGTAAAACTTGTATATTTGGTTTAATAATTAAAAAATAGAATTGATAAATTATGATCAAGTTTTTTAATCTCTTTATGTCAACAAATTAATACAATTATCATCTAAATTATGTATATTTTGATGTATTTATTATATCATATTTTCTATTTTGTTTAAACTTGAAAAAAGCATAACATTTACATAGTATGCCATGTTACACCTTTTTTCTCGTATATAAACTTAATTTATAGACTCATTCTTTTGTTCATCATTATTCTTTAACTTATAGTTTACACTAACACCTATTCCAAACAACACCCAAAAAACCGGAGCCACAGAAACTACACTATCATTGAAGCATCCTGCTCCTAAATATCCACAAACTGCTGTAAGTATAGCTAGTCCAATAACAGAATAAAAATCACTAAAATCATTTTTAAAATATATTTTAAAACTATCTATAATATACATAACAAACATAGCTAAAAATGCTATAAGAGAAATAAGCCCTGTATTTACTGCCTGCTGCAAATATAAATTATGTGCTTTATCTACAATCATGCTAGAAGTGTCATAAGCAATTATTTTACCCATAAAATCTGTCTGTGGAAATACTGCTGCAAAAGTATCCGGTCCATATCCAAAAAGAACATTATTCTTTATTAGTGGTATACCTCTCGACCATATATAGCCTCTTGCTGAGCCCAGTCTCTCTTTTCCTTCAAAACCAAACTTATCTACTTTTTTAATCTCAACATTTCCCTTTCTCTTATCAGAGAATTCAAACTTACCATTGTCTATAAAAATAGGTAGTTTTGAATTCGCTAAATTTAACTCCATGTTATTATTTTCATTATTTAAAGATAAGTCAGTAAAAGTTATATGTACATCTGAATATTTGCTATCCTTTAACAAAATACTGTTATTTTTACTATCCAATTCAAAATCTATAGGTTTATTATTTTCATCGGTAAAGCCTAATTTTTTTCCTTCATTTACTACATTAAAGCTAAATTTGCTTGTTTCCACTTTCAGTTTATTATTTTCCGAATAAATATCCTTTATGTAAAAACCGCTGTTAACCTTTCTAATACTCTCCCCATCTTTAAGAAGTGAAGCAACTCTATTTGCTAACATTCCATCAGAATATTTATTGAATCCAATAAATGTTACAATAACTAGTACTAAAAGGCCCAGAGCATATTTCCAGTTTTTAATTATATATCTTCTAAGGATTATTGCCAAAACAATTGTAGCAACTACTCCACCTATTATACCAGCTCTGGAGTGACATAATATAAGATTTAAGAACATTAAAAAAGAAACTATTCCTAAGATAATTTTGTAAAACTTATTCTTTAACAAAATAGTCATAGTAAAAGTAAGAGGAAAAATCATTGCCATATAGCTTCCCACATAGTTGTAATGATATAGTGTAGAATATATTATTTTTGCACCAAAATTAAATTTAATACCTTCTGATTTAATTCCTAAACCTTTCGATATAAGAATACTATTTCCTAAGCTTGTCTTAAAGAAATCATGCCCAAAATATTGAAAAATACCTATAGTTCCTATAAGAATAGCTGAAACTATTATTGAAATTAGTACAGCCTTAAATTCACTCTTTTTATCAAATAAATTAGCACATATAAAAAATATAACGAGGTAAGCACATATAACCATAACCCCTTCATATCTCTCTACAAATCCAAATAGAGAAATTTGTCCATACTCCGAAAATATTGATGACAATATTACACAAATCATATATGTAAAAAGTGGTATATATATGTGATTTTTTCTAATTTCTATGCTCTTTGTCGAAAGTTTAATAATAAATACAATAAGTGCTGCAATAGCTAAAATTATTATTGCCCATGATTTATAATAAGAAAAAATGTCTAATGAATTCGCAGCTCCAGTCCAGTACTTATAGTAATCTCCTCTAAGTTCTAGCAATTTTCCATGAACTATAAGAGGAACAAGCGATACTAATATAATAGGAATTATAGAGTACCAAGGCTCTTCATTATTCTTACCATATAAACCATATAAGTCATCTTTCATTTATTTACCCTCCAATGCCAAATATACTATACTTATATATAATATCACATTTTTTAGCAAATTGTGGAGCAAAGTTTCAAGAAAATCTAATATTTTTTTAAACATTCAGCTCATAATATGCCGTTAAGTGTTATTTTGCCTTATTACAAATTTAATATAATATAAAACGAAAAGACCAATGGAAACTACCATTAGTCTTTTAAAAATCATTTGATATGACAATATTTTTTAGGAAATGATATATTATAAAACTCTTACGATATGAATTTTCATTTTGAAGTGATTTGCAATAAACAGTATATAGAAGGATAGCTTAGCTACCCTTCTATATTAAATAATGTTAGTTGTTATTAGCAACTTTTACATCAACATAATTAACTATATTGCTCTCGTGTACTCTTTGTATACCAATTCTTACATATCCTGATGGGCTACTAGTTACACTGCTTTTTGAATTAACAGTGAATGAACCTCCTGATATTGTTATTGGTGCTGTATCTACATCTCCGCTCTTAGCTGCTACTTTAATCTTACCTAAAGTAATATCCTTTTTAACATCATATGAAATAGCATCATCATTTATGTCTTTGATACCACCTTCATTCTTAGAAGCATCTGCTTTTATAAATATAGTACCATCTTGAGCTACTCTAACCTTACCATCACCTTGTGAAGTGCTTACATTTATTTTAGAAGCATCAATTACATCTTTTAATTGTATTGAACCAAATGTAGTTGATAATCCAGTGTTAAAGTTAGCACTTGAGATTGAAGGAGTTGAATCCTTAATCTTTACAGTAATTGAAGAAGTTTTGTCACCATATTTTGCAGTAATAGTTATTGTTCCTGTAGCTACATTGTCGATAGTATTATCCTTTTGTTCATTAGTTAATAAATCATAGAAATTATCAGCTTTATAATCATCTTTACTAGCAGCAGGAATTCCTATTGCAAAGTTTCCTTCACTATCTACACTTATATCTTTAGTAGTTGAAGTTGTAGAATTATAGCTAGCAAGTATTTTCTTATTGCTATCATTTGTTGCAGTTATTGTAACTGCCTCTCCTGATTTTACTTTTCCTAAATAAGTTCCGTTTAAGCCATACTTATTTAAGTTAAGCTTAACATACATATCTCCATTATCATCTGCTGACTTTGGATCTAAATCTATTGTAAGATCTTTAGAGTCACTATCATCTGAAGCTGCTTCAAGTTTAACAGTGTTAACTGCTGTATCTGCAACAACTTCTACAGGTACAGTTAAGATTACTCCATTTTTGTTGTAAACCTTTATGTTTCCTTTACCAGAAGTAGCTTTAGCCTCAACTTTTATTGTTGCTTTTCCATCTCCATCATCTGTATCAGTAGGAAGAGTTATAGCTGCTACAGTTGTACTACCATCTTTAACTTCAGTAGATATTTGGAATTGATCATCCTCAGTTGCTGATGAATTGTTTTTTGCCTCTATTAAATCTCCATATTGATCTTTAAACTCTACAGTGAAAGTAGTGTCTGCGCCTTTACCAATTTTAATTGAAGAAGTAGACGCTGTTGCACTTGTTACCTTTCTTGAAGTATCACTAGTTACAGTGAAAGTATAATCTTTAGATACACTTCCTGACTTAACAGTTAAAGTGAAAGTTCCAGGATTTATAGCATTGATTTGTCCTGTAGTTTCATCAACTGTAGCTACAAATGGATCTGAAGAATAGAATTTCTTGTTTGTAATTGTTACGCCTGAAGCATTTGCTATAGTTCCCTTAACTTTAGTAACTGTTGCTGTCTCACCTTTGTAAAGTTTACCACTAGTTATTTTAGTTGTTTCACTTCCATAAACACCATGTTTAACAGTAATGTCTGATAATGAATTAGCAGTTGCATCTCCATTTATTACAGTTACTGTTTCATTGGCAGTTTGACCTATAACTTCATCGTTTTTGCTTATCTTAACTGAGTACTTAAAGTCTCTGCTTGAGTCTGTGCCAATGAATGATTGTAATTTATCTTTAGATAATATTCCATCTTTGCTTACTCTACTATCATTTGAATCTAAAACAGATTCAGTTGTTGTGAATTCAATACTATATCCAGCATTAACTACATCTTGAGCTGTTACTTGTGTTCCACCGTTAACAGTGAATTTTAAAGTTTCATCATTAGCTTTTGCGTTTACAAATTGATCTTTAACAGTTTCAACTGATGTAATTGTTCCATTAAATACTGGATTTACAGGCTTAACAGCATCGTTTATAGCGTTAACAGTTGCATCTGAAACAACTCCTGTTCCTCCAACAACGTTAAGGTCAGTTTTGTCTGTAGCATTAGCTTTAATGTAAGCTATAGCACTAGCTGTTCCTTCATTACCATCTTTGTCTACTAATACTAATGGAGCTGATTTCTTTCCAGCTAAAGCTGAAGCTACTAGAGCATCTGCATATCCATTATCTTGTGCATTGTATGCTGCTGAAGCAACATATAATGAATCCATTTTAACTGTATCTTTGAAGTTAGATAAAACTTTTTGGTTTGTATCCCATCTATCTTTTCCACCGTCAACTCTTGTTCCTTTAACAGTGTTTAATATAGCATCGCTTATAACATTTTTAGTTCCAACTACAGTAACGTTTGACTTGTTCTTAGCTACGAAGTCAAGTACTGGTTTCATGTAGTTAGAATCGTTCATTCCTAATAAAAGGATTTGTCCTTTTGCTGCTGCGATTGGAGCTACTGATAAAGCATCTGAGAATCCTTCTCCTCCAACCATGATTGCGTTGCTTGGATCTACTCCTAAGTCAACTAATTTTTGAGCTACAGCTGCATTAGTTTCGTATCTGTTAGCTCCACCTAATTCTACTAAGTTGTAGTTAGCTTTTAAGTCAGCTCTTACTGAAGCTGAAACTGAAGCGTTTCCACCAACAACATATACGTTTTTAGCTTTTAATGTGTTTAACGCTGCTTTAGTATCTGAATTTAATGAACCAGCTGTAGTTAAAAGTATTGGTGCGTCTAATTTCTTAGCTAATGCTGATGCACTTACTGCGTCTGCATAACCTTCACCTGATACTAATACTACGTTGTCGCTAGTTGTCCAGTTTGTAGTAGCAACTTTAGCTGCAGTTGCATATCTGTCAGCTTCTCCAACTCTTGTTACTGATCCTTGTGCTGCTTTAACTGGGCCAGCTGATAGAGCTGTTGTTAAAACTAAGGACATAAGTGTAGCACTCGCTAGTGCTTTTGTACCTTTTTTACTCATATTGTAATACCCTCCTCGATTAAGTGAATTTTAATTAAAATTCTTAATATATATATATATTTTTAAATATATACTTTATTAAAATATATCCAAACCCCCTGCAAAGCGCTGTAGCTTGGTCATATTTTTAAAACAGGATTAATTATAACATATTTATACCACACATTCTAGTAATTATGTATAAATTTATTTAATTTTTATTAAAAAATCTATCAATAGATAAGATTTCCAAAACTCACTCTTAATTATATCATAACTTAAATATCATTTCTACTATATTCATGATATATTAATTTATTCACTTTTTAGAATATCTTTACTATGATTCTATTATACAACATCATTTCTAGTTTTTCTATACCTTGTACCTTAGTAAATTTAACCACAATATCCATTTATGCATATATGAGGATACTAAAAAATTCAAATGTCTGCTTATGTATAATTTTGTTGTCTAATATATTCTACACATAATTGAAAATTCCTCCTTATGAGGAAAAAAATTTGGCAGGATAGTGAAAAATTTATTATAATACTATCCTTACCAATAATTTATTGTGTATTTTTTTATTTTTAATCTACTCTATAGATATAACTTCAAGACTGTCTCCTGCTTGTAAACTATCTTTAATACTGTCTGAAACAGATGCAGTACCACCTACTATTACAACTTTAGAAGTATCTTTTACATTAGATAAAATATATTCTTGAGCTAAAGCTATTTGGCTTGCATTTGCTCCAACTCCGCTTAGTACAAGTGGTGAACCTGTTTTTGCTGCTGCTGCTGAAGCAACAAGAGCGTCAGCGAACTGATCGTTTGTAGCACCACCAGCTGCTACATAAACATTACTGAAATCTAAACCATCAGTATTTTTAAAGTAATTTAGCACAGCTAAATTTGTAGCGAATCTATCAGGAGTGTTTTGAGTTATTTTTGTTCCACCAACAGAACTTACTACTGATTGTGGTAATACACCTTCTCCTCCAACAGCTAGTACTGATAAGCTATTTGAAGTTACAACATCTTTCACTACAGGTGCCACTGCTTTTGAAGTTCCAAATAATACTGGATATCCTTTTTGTGCTGCAATTGATGCTACAGATAATGCATCTGCATATCCATCTTGTCCATTAACTAGTACAGCACCTTTTTTACCACTAAGGCTTAATACTCTTTTAGCAACTTCTGCATTTGTTCCCATTCTTGAAGTATCTGTTATTCCAGCTATACGCTCAACTTGATAGCTTGCTTTTAGCTTGGCTTCTATTAACGGAGATACTACACCAGTTCCCCCTACTATGTAAACTTTTGATGCTCCAAGATTTTGAATTGTAGTTAACACTTCTGTCTCTAAAGTACTTCCACCTGCTGTTAAAAGTATTGGTGCATTAAGTTGTTTTGCAAGAGGTGTAGCACTTACGGCATCCGCATATCCATATCCATTTACTAATATTACATTTGATGCCTTTCCAAATAAGTCTGTAGCAACTTTATTTGCTGTACCTATTCTTCCACCTGATCCCCCATCAGTTCTTGTAACTGTAGCAGCTTGTACATTCGCTGCACATAATGATATAGAAAGAACCAATGCTGTAAGCATAGTGCTTAAAAATCTTCTTCCTTTAACCATTAAGTTTCCCTCCCATTCTTAAATATACTTACAATTTAATGAAAATTTTTCACTTTGTAGTATTTTCTTCATATTATACACCATATATCGGTGTTTTGCTATAAAACTAATCCAAAATTTATATGACTCTATTTAGTTTTCGTAGTTTTAACAAAAAAGTTTATATATTCTTATAATGATAATGAATCCTTAAAATGCAAGTTATTCCACCACGTAAACAAGAGTCATTAACTCCAATATTAATATATTTTTCATATTCATGTTTAAGCGTCCTAGATTTAACTTTCAAGTC
Organism: Clostridium nitrophenolicum; assembly: GCF_055391695.1. Lineage (NCBI taxonomy): Bacteria > Bacillati > Bacillota > Clostridia > Eubacteriales > Clostridiaceae > Clostridium > Clostridium nitrophenolicum. The sequence goes on along the minus strand of NZ_AP042469.1, from coordinate 205,221 downwards.
TTCATAAATATAGACGATTAAACATCCTTTTCCGCTTCAAAAATTAAAAATTTTTTTATACTAAGTTTTATTTAATTATTTTTTCTATTTCTAGAATGAGAAGATCTATCGAATCTCTATAATCCTTAAGTGTAGATACCCAACTCAAACTAAACTTTATTCCCTACAATCTCCCATAAAAAATAATGCAACTAAGCCTGCTCCAGTATGAGAGCCTACTACAGGGCCAATGTTGTTTATAATTACATCTTTAACCTTGTATTGTTCAAGAATTAAATCTCTTACATACTCAGCATCCTCAATGCAATCTCCATGGCTTATAGCTATTACCTCTTCTTCCGGGTTAACTATTTTCTTACTTAATTTTTCTACAAGAGTCTTTAAAGCTTTCTTTCTTCCCTTTACTTTTTCAACAGGAATAAGTCTTCCCTGATTATCTACAAATAATATTGGCTTTATATGAAGCAAGGTTCCAACCATGGCTGCAGTACCGGATATTCTTCCCCCTCTTTTTAGATGATTTAGATCTTCTGGCGTAAACCAGTGATTTACCTTTAGTTTATTTTGTTCTATCCAATTTATAATTTCATCTTTTGGGGCTCCTTTTTTAAGCATGTCATAAGCGTAGTAAATCAAAAGCCCTAATCCTAAAGATGCGCTTTTACTATCTATTACTGTTATATCAGCATTTTTATATTCTTCTATTATTTGTTCTCTTGCTAGCTGTGCACTACTTGTGGAGCCGCTTAACGCTGAAGAAAATCCTATATATATAACTGATTTTCCTTGCTCCGCATACTTTTTAAACTCATCATAATATAATTTAAAATTCACCTGTGATGTAGTAGACATCTCTCCAGCTCTTAATGCATCATAAAATTCTTTATAACTTGCAGTTTTCCAAAAATCATCCTTACGCTCAACGCCTTTAAGTTCATAAGTAAAAGGCAGGTAAGGAATATTATTTTCCTCTATATATTTAAGTGGTAAATCACTACAGGAATCGATTAGTATTACTGTATCCATTTAAATCCCTCCCAGCAAAATTACTTTTAGTAAAATAAACCTTAATATAACTTAGCATTATATCCATATTATATATATTTGTCCATATGTACATTTTATTATACTTTTACACACATTTCCATTTTTTATTTATAACTAATGCTATAGGATATCTCATTAAGGTAAAAGAAAATATGAGTTTTTATCATAGGGTTTCAAAATAAGACTAATATTTATGAACTTCAATGAGAATAATAACCTTGTAATAAATTCAAACAAAAGGAGGCTATATTTTATGGCAGCTCAAAACAAACAAATTGAAGCTAATAATTTAAAAGTAGTTGAAGATCAACTAAATTATGAATCACTTATGAATAAGAAGTTTAATGAGTATTCATCTATGTGCAGCGATACTCAGTTAAAAAACCTATGTAATCAGGCTAGCCAGGTTCACAAGCAAAATTTTAACTCATTAAAAACATATCTTGATTCTCATCAATAATTGAATATATAGGGAGGTATTTGTTATGAATGAAAAAGAATTAATGACCGATTTACTCGCTAGCGAAAAACAAGTGATATCAGCCTACAGTACAGGAATTACTGAAACTTCCTGTCAAAATCTTAGAAATGTGCTAGTTAACAACTTTAATGGTGTTCAAGATATTCAATTCAAGGTATTTGATGCTATGAAGCAAAAGGGATGGTATACAACAAAGGATGCCCAGGATAACGAGGTTATGCTGCTAAAGAATCAAGCAACTCAGATGATGAATGAATTAAAATAACCATCTAAAAATGAAGCCTTTTCATATTTATACTTTTATATGCAAAGGCTTCATTTTTTTGTAACAATTTTATAGTAACTGAATATTATACAATGTAGAGATTTTTTTTGGAGGTATCTTTTGAAATTTACTGATTACAGAGATGAACTACTATTTGAACACCGTTTTTGGCTCCAAATACTAGGAGACCATTCACGTTTTATTCTAAACTCCCTATCACCAGAAGAAAAAGATAAAATACAGACAGCTAATCATTTTATACACTTATTTGATAGCCTTCTTGAAAAAGCTCGAAGAGAGCCTACAATAGAAGAGATTAATTTATTGAACACATCAGCTTATAATTCTGCAAATAATCTTCGTGCCTTTAAACTTCAGATTCTTTCTCAACAACTGGCAGGTAAAATAAAGATTAATTTGCCTTCAACCTTTATTAATCACATGGTTAACGAATTAGATGAGTACTTACTTATTTTAAGTTGTATGATGAAGGATCATAGTAACTTATCCCACCCTTTACATTATCATTTGCTATGGTTACTTGACGGATCTGGCCACGCTTCTTCTATAGAACGCAGCTTAGATATGTCTGAAAAAGATTTAATAAAAGTAAGCAAAAAATATGGTAAAAAATTTTATAATTTGTATCTTAAGTCTAACGAATTTAGAGGGTATATGAGAACAGGATTGAGTGATTTTCCTGCGCTTCACAAGTTAAATCAAGATGCTGATTTAGAAATGAATTCTTTCAAAAAGTTTTTAAAGGAATTAGAAAAACTAATTTTAGATAAAAAAGTACTTGGTACCTTAATGCCTCTTACGACAGATCATATGTACAGGGAAGAATGCTATTATCTTACAAAGTTATCTAAAGTATCAGATGTAAAATCACCTGAATGTGATCCTACAAAACCTCGAATTAATGTGTAACCTTTTATATACCTCTATCATATTATAGTTAATGGGATTGATTAATCTTGAGGACAAAGTACTGTTACTTTAGCAGGTTGCGAATATGGTTATTATACCATTTAGGTGTCCATTGAAGGCTATTATGTACTCCGTTAAGAAATTTTATTTTTATACAAAAGCGTAAATAACCAGAACCTTTTAGACTTTTAATAAATAAAATGATATTGTAACTAATTATTGAGGTGAATTATATGGATGACAGAGAACTTCTGGCCAGAATTGTTAAGTGTGAGGCTGGTGGTGAAGGCGAGAACGGCATGAAAGCAGTTGCCAGTGTTGTTATGAATAGAGTGAACGTCTCATCTGGTGAATATCAAAGGATAGGTCAAGGTAGCTTAAGAAGAGTAATCTATCAAGAAGGACAGTTTGATTGTGTTCGTCCAGTGCTTGGAGGAGTAGCTAATCCTCAAACTATTTGGGCAAACCCACCAGAGCAGATACATTACGATATAGCTGATTGGGCCCTTTCTGGCAACAGACTATTTACTGTTGGTGCTTCGCTATGGTACTTTAACCCTTTCGGACCATGCCCTTATACCTTCCCATATAATGGTAGTGGCAGTTTCCAGGTAGCAGTAGTAAAGCACTGCTTCTATAATCCTACGGCACTTTATTTTGAAACCTAATAATTCATAAATATTTTTTGGAGGTAAACTTATGTTTCCAAACTGTTACTTAAATCACATGAACTCAGGATATAGAGCCATGCCGCCAATGCCTAGTCCATCTATGTTCCCAGGCGGAATGTTCCCAGGCGGAATGTTTCCAGGCGGAATGAGTCAAGGAATTCCTAGCCCTGGAGGTCCTATGCAAGCTCCTGATATGGAGAACGTTGAATTAATCCCTGGAGGCACTAGCGCTGGCGCACCTACACCAGGAGGCACACCAGGTCCTACACCTTCAGGAATAGGTGCACCTGGCACTGTTGGGGTAACACCTTCTCCTTTTGTAACAGCACCCGGTGCACCTGTGGTATTAGACACTAACTATACTCAAGGTTACTTAAGAACTCAGATAGGTAAAAGGGTAAGAGTGACCTTCTTACTTGGAACAGGTACCTTACAAGACCGTGTGGGAATTTTAGAAAATGTGGGTATAAGTTATATAATTATAAGAGACGAGTATACTGGTACTGACGTACTGGGAGATATATATTCAATTAAATTTGTAGATATATTCCCATCAGCTCCTGTTGGAACCCCAGGGACACCTTAAGATTATGCTCATCAGATTAATAATATAAAGTAAGATTAGCTTTTGCTAATCTTACTTTGTTTATTTTGAGGTGTTCGTATTATTTTCTAAAAACTTGGCATATTGTCTAAATTATCATTATCTTTATCATTAGGATTGCTTCTTAAATAATGTCTTCCATTCCTAGCTGTACCAACGTTTACTCCTTGGATCAAATTATCTTTTGCCATCATTATTGCTTCATCTATAGAATATACATTTCCGTTTTCCAGCATTACATCTGTTATGTCTCCATCATTATTTTTTCTAACTTTTATTACTTTTGATTTTTCTTCCATGATCATCCCTCCTAGTAATAGTATTTGAATAAATCTGTAATATATACAAAAAAAGCACAGCTTTATACAAAACTGTGCTTATATATAGGGAAACTAACCAGAAAGTTAACTTATACGAAGAGCTATGTTTCCAAAGCTGAAGGTAGATTTAAAAACTTTGTGTCAGTCTTAGCGAAGGGTTTTAAGACAACCTTAGAACCTTAGATAGTGTTTGAGCAGAGCGAGTTTATCTAAGTTCTTAGGTCGTCTAAAACACAAGCTTTAGACTGACTAAAAGTTTTTAACGTACTGAAGCTTTGAAACATAGCTCGAAGTATAAGTTAGCTTTCGGCCTAGTACCCTTATAATACTTTTCCTAAGAAATCCTTAGTTCTTGGATGTTGTGGATTTCCGAATAATTCTTCTGGTACATTTTCTTCAATTATATTTCCTTGGTCCATAAATATAACTCTATCTCCAACTTCTTTTGCAAAGCCCATTTCATGAGTAACAACAACCATTGTCATGCCTTCTGCTGCAAGCTCTTTCATAACATCTAGAACTTCTCCTACCATTTCTGGGTCAAGAGCTGAAGTTGGCTCGTCAAACAACATAACATCTGGTGACATAGCAAGTGCTCTTGCTATAGCTATTCTCTGCTTTTGTCCACCAGATAACTGTCCTGGATAGCTATTTGCTTTATCGTCAAGACCTATTCTCTTTAACAAATCAAAGGCTATTTTCTTAGCTTCTTCATCTGACATGCCTTTCAACTTTTTAGGTGATATAGTTATATTTTCTAAAACGCTTAGATGTGGGAATAAGTTAAACTGCTGAAACACCATTCCCATCTTTTGTCTTAGTTTATTTATATCTGTACCTTTGTCCGTTATAGATATACCTTCAAAAACAATTTCACCTTCAGTAGGTTCTTCCAGTAAATTAAGACATCTTAAAAAGGTACTTTTACCGGAACCACTTGGGCCTATAACAACAACAACTTCACCTTGATTTATTTCTATGTCTATTCCTTTAAGAACATGTAATTTATCAAATTTTTTATGCAAACCATTTACTTTAATCACTTGTCTTCATTCTCCTTTCAAAGGCACCTACAATTTTTGAAAGTGTAAATGTCATTAAGAAGTATATTATCGCTGCTACAATTAAAGGTGCAAAAGGCTGGAATGTGTTACCTCTTACAGTATCAGCATTATACATAAGCTCATGTATACCTATTATAGATGCTATAGAAGATTCTTTTATAACAACTATAAATTCATTACCTAATGCAGGCAATATATTTTTAATAGCTTGAGGTATTATTATATATCTCATAGACATTGCTGGAGGCATACCTAATGATCTTGCAGCTTCCATTTGTCCTTTATCTACAGCCTGTATACCAGCACGTATTATTTCCGCTACATATGCAGAACTATTAACTGATAGTGCTATTATACCAGCAACAAAGTCTGGAAGACTAATTCCTATGTGCGGAAGACCATAGAATACAATATATAATTGTACAAGTACCGGAGTTCCTCTTATAAATTCTACATAAGCAGTTGCTATTAAATTTAAAATCTTTTTCTTCGATAACTTCATCAGAGCTAAAATAACTCCAAGCATTACACCAATTAAAACTGTAAAGAATGCTAGGAATATTGTAAACTTGGCTCCATTAACAAAAAACATGTAATAATTAGATAAAAAACTGAAATCCAATACTACGTCCTCCCCGTCTTATATTAAATTAAAGTGGTAAAAAATAATGTGCTCAGAAAATAAATTGTTAGGTAACTACAGCTACCTAACAATTATTGCTGAACTTAAAGGTCTCACTTTATTTTGTCTCTACTGAGTTAGTTGCATCAGTAACGTATTTATCAATACTCTTATCTTGAACTAATTTGTCTAATGTCTTATCTATTGCGCTAACTACATCTGCGCTTCCCTTTTTAACTGCAACTGCAGAACCTGCTTCTTCAGTTTGAAGTTTTATATCTGATATAACCAAGTCCTTATTAGCATTTACATTTGAAGTTGCAACTGGCAATTCTACTATAACTGCATCAACTCTGTTGTTCTTAAGAGCTAAAACTAAATCTGATATTTTTCCAAGAGCTACAGCTTCAGAATTTGGCATTTGCTTCTTAGCTATTTCTTCTTGTATTGCTCCTTTTTGAACTCCTACTCTTTTACCTTTTAAATCATCTACTGATTTTATCTTATCTTTATCAGAAGCTTTTACTATTACAGTTTGAACTGCTCTATAATAAACTTTTGAAAAATCTACATTTTTCTTTCTTTCTTCTGTTGGAGTCATTCCAGCAGCAACAATATCAACATTTCCTTGATCTAAAGCTGCAAGCAGTCCATCAAACTTCATGTCTTTTATTTCAAGCTTTACTCCCATATCTTTTGCTATTTGTTTTGCCACTTCAACATCAAAACCTACGATTTCATCTTTTCCATCTACTGATTTATGGAATTCATATGGTGGATAGTCCGCACTTGTACCAAGAACAAGTTTTCCGTTCTTCTTTATTCTTTCCATAGTTTGTGATTGTGATCCACTATTAGATGTATTTTGATTGCTTCCACAAGCAGCAAAAGTAAACATTGAACCTACAACTAAAGACACTGCTATAAGCTTCTTTAAACTTCCTTTTAACATTTTGATTCCCCCCAAAATTTCTATCACTTAATGATTCAAAATTAATTCTTGTATTATTATACATCCACTTTCATGTTTATACAATACTTTTTATAAGTTTTTTTAATAAAAATTCATAACTATATCTATAAAAAATGGATATTCATAGAGTTATCAACTACATTTTAACTTAACTTGAATATTTATACACCTTATATTTATATAAATACCAGATTAAATTAAAAATTTACTACTTAAAACTCAATGAATATCCACATTATTAAAATTGTAACACTTTACTTTTCATCCAACTATATATATCATTTATTATTTCATCTTCACTAAATTCAGTGCTTAAGCATCTTATTTTTTCACATATTTTTGAAACGTCAAAATTTATTCCCTCAAGTACATCACCTAATCTTAAAATAAGGCTACTATTTAAAGCATCAGAATATATAACCGCCTTTTCTATATATGCCTTTTTTAGGGTTAATCCAATTTCTATATCTCCCCAGGTAAATCTATTTTTAAAGCTTATATCAAATGAGGGGGATTCCCCATAAATCCATTCCCAGGAAGAATACTTATTATATAGTTCATTTAATTTAAATATCTCTTCGTTTAATATATATTCCTCAGGGTTTCCTCCATATATCTCTTTAAAACTTTCTTTTAGTCTCATTTTAAATGACTCTACAGTTATAGTCTCCCTTAAACTCTTTAAGTTTACAACTCTAGCTTGCACCGAATCTATACCTTTGGACTGTATTTTCTCTTTTGAAACCTGGAGATAGCTGCCTAATTTACTTATATCGGTATCAATAAGTATAGCACCATGATGATATGCTGAGGTTTTCGTAAAATAAAAAGCATTTCCAGAAAACTTCTTTCCATTTACCTCAATATCATTTCTTCCAGAAAACTGTGCATTTATCCCTTCTTTTTGAGCTGCCTTTAATATAACCTTTAACTGTTTTTCTAGATTATACAAAGCTTCACTAGCCACAAATGTAAAATTTAAATTTCCCAAGTCATGGTACACTGCGCCACCACCGGAAAGTCTTCTAGCTATTTTTCCATTATTCAGTTCTAGTTCTTTACATTTGCACTCTTTCCATGGATTTTGATTTCTACCTATAACTACAGTGTTTGCATTTTGCCATAAATAAAGAATTACCTCATCTTCTTCTACATTATTTAAAAGGTATTCTTCTAAGGATAAGTTGTAATAAGGATCAACTGATGTAGATACAACAATTTTTGTTTTTATATCTTTAGTTAACAAAGTGTAGAGATCCCCCTTCTAAAGCAAGAGCTCCTTCGTGTATAGCTTCTGCTGTAGTAGGATGTGCATGTATAGTTTCTGTAATCTGTTCTGCTGTTAACTTGTTTTTCACAGCTAGAGCTAATTCAGCTATTAAATCTGTTGCATGAGGTCCTATTATAGCGCCGCCGATAACAACTCCAGTAGCCTTGTCCTTTATGATTTTTACAAAGCCTTCTTTTTCACCATAGGTCATGGCTTTTCCATTAGCTGCGAAAGGAAATTTACCTACCTCTATTTCAATACCTTTTTTCTCTGACTCTTTTTCTGATACTCCAACCACAGCAATTTCAGGATGTGTAAATATGGCACTTGGAACTACATCATAATTCATGCTGCATTCTTTTCCCATTATATTTCTTGCTGCCACTACTCCTTGATGGGATGCCACATGTGCCAATTGAATTATATTAGTTGCATCACCTATAGCATATATATTGTTTAAACTAGTTTGCATTTTATCATTTACTGATATGGCTCTTTTGTTAGCAGTTAACTCAATATTAAACTTCTCTAACTCTGCAGTGTCTATTGAAGGAGCTCTACCAACTGCCATTAAAACTTTATCTGCTGATAGATATTTTTTAGTATCTTCTTTTGAGAATACTACTATTGATTGGTTGTCTTCGCCTTTTAATATTTCTTCGACCTTACAACCAGTATATAACTTTATGTTGTTATCCTTTGCTATTACAGTTATTTCATCACATATATCTTTATCTAAGGTTGCTAGTATTGAATCAAAATACTCTACCACATATACATCTACACCTAGCTTGGAGTACATAAATGCAAATTCCATACCTATTATGCCGCCGCCTATTATTATTAACTTTTTAGGAAGCTTATCCAAATTCAGAGCTTCATTACTGGTTATAACGTTTTCTGAATCTGCACCTGGTATTGGAAGTTTCACAGCTTTTGAACCTGTTGCTAATATTATATTTCTAGCGTTAATAGTTATCTCTGTGTTATTTTCTTTTACAAATAGGCTATCTTCTTTTACTAATTTACCTTCACCTTTTATGATTCTTACATTACGTTTCTCAAGTATAAATTGAATTCCATTTCTTAATTCTTCTACTATATTGTTTTTACGCTGAATTATCTTTTTCATATTTACTGATACATTTTCTGCTACTAGACCAAATTCATCTGCTCTACATAAGCTGTCATATACCTCTGCTGACCTTACTAAGGTTTTAGTTGGAATACATCCACGATTAAGACAAGTTCCACCTAAATTTTCTTTTTCAATTAATACTACATTTGCTCCCAGCATAGCACCTTCAATAGCAGCTACATATCCACCAGGTCCTCCCCCAACTATAGCTATATCACAGCTTATTTCTTCTTTTTTAGGCTTCATTAATCCAGCGAAATAATTAAAAGATGAGGCACTTTTAGTACTAGAGGTACTGTCTATCTTTTTGTTATCCTCTTTAACCCCGACAGCTTCTCCTTCTATTTTAGCTATTACAGTTCCTAAGCTTATAGTGTCTCCCTCTGAAATCTCTATGCTTTTTATAACACCTGAAAAGTTAGATTTAAAAGTTGAGCTCCCCTTTTTACTTTCTACATCACAAATGTTATCATCAGCATTAATTGTGTCCCCAACACTTATATACATTCTGCATACTTTACCATCCTTAGCGTGTCCATTTAACTTATCTAATACTATATCTAACATCACTTACCTCCAATTATATGAATAACTTTGGAATAGTTATTATAGATATTCAACCTGGGTGCTTAACTAAGTAGCGGTATTCGCAAGGGACACCATCATACATGCCCCTGTGGATTCCTTAGTTAAATCATGTATCAGAGTTAAATACCTATGAGATTAAAAACTAGAAAGTTAACTTATACGAAGGGATATATTTATAGTTCTGCAGTAAGATTAAATACTTTTTCTATGAGTCTTAGCGAAGGATTGGAGAAAAACTTAGAAATTAGATACTGTTTGAGTGTAGCGAGTTTATCTAAATTCTTAGTTTTTCTCCAATACAAGCTTTAGACTCATTAAAAAGTATTTACGCAACAAAGAGCTATAAATATATCCCGAAGTTTAAGTTAACTTTCGTCTTTTTACCACTATACTATTTGAAATCCCCTTCGAATTCATCTATGCTGTCTTTTAATAATGTAACACTGTAAGCCATAGTAGGGCCGCCTCCAAATGCAACTGAAACCATAGCAGCTTCCATTATTTCTTCACGAGTTGCGCCTGCTTCTAATGCTTTGTATGCATGGAACACTATACAATATTCACAACGATTGTATACTGCAATAGCAACACTTATTAATTCCTTTGCTTTTGTCTCTAATTTTCCTGGTTTATAAGCTGTTCCAAGTAAATTCATGAAAGCATCTACGCCTTCTTTATTAGTTGCTCCAAAGGATTCTAATCCTCCAACAAAATTATTTAATATTTCTCTTGGATTTTTTGACATATTAAATTCCCCCTAATAGTTTATTTTAATTATCTTACTAATGATTAGTATAGCAACTAATTTGTAATAATTCAATATATAATTTGAAATTTTCTATTAAATATACAAATAGACCGCACCTCTTCTATAGGTGCGGCTTATTACTCTTCATTATCTAATTCTTCTATTACTAACTTATCAAAATCCAGCTCTTCAACAAAATTATAGTGGTTAAAACTAGTCTTACTTCTTCTGTTGTATTCATCTAAGTTGCTAGGCAGCCAGTAGGGCTTAGATATGTCAAATTTGTTACAAAGCTCAGTTATACAGAACTTTAAGTTATCCTGATAGCTTCCGTCTATATCAGCTGTAACAACATCATCTTTTAGAGCCTTACCGTCCTTAATCAATCTTCCCCATATTCTTAGCATACTGTCCCTCCAATGCTACTCTTCATCATAAAAATCTAGAAATGAATAGTCTTTTCCACCCTTTTCCCATCCTAAGATAGAGTCCATGTTTACATTTTGTGCAGATCTGAATATAGACTTTTCTACGTCCTTAAAATTTTTCTTTAAAGATTCAATTAAATCCTTAATTTCATATCTCTTGTTTCCTATCTTTTCAGCAGCAACCATACATGCACAATTTAATGGCCAAATGCCACTGTTTTGAATAAATCGTTTAATATAATCCTCGTGAACATAGTAAAGTGGCCTAATAAGCTCAAGTCCTTCGAAATTTGTAGACTTCAACTTAGGCATCATAGTTTTATAGTTCCCTGAATATAGTACATTTAGTAATGTAGTTTCAATAACATCATTAAAATGATGTCCTAGCGCAAGTTTATTGCAGCCTAATTCTTTAGCTTTATTGTATAGAGATCCTCTACGCATTCTTGCACACATGTAACATGGATAATCCTGCGCAATTTTGTCTACTACGTCAAAAATTCCCGATTCAAAAATATGAATTGGTATATTTAAATACTCACAATTATCAATTAATAGTTTTTTTATGTCTGGATGGTAACCTGGATCCATAGCAATAAACTCCAATTCAAAGTTCATTTGCCCATGGCGCTTTAACTCTTGAAATAGCTTAGCCATCAGTATACTGTCCTTACCACCGGAGACAGCTACTGCAACTTTATCACCATCTTCTACTAGTTTAAAGTCCTTAACTGCTTTTACAAATTTTGACCATATATGTTTTCTGTATCTTTTAGTAATACTTCGTTCTATTTCCTGAAGTGGTTTTCGTTCTTCGTATGGAACTAGCACTTCGCAACCTTTTCCTGCTATATCACTCATTTTAAATTCCCACCTCTCTTTTTACGGAAATATTATAGCACCTTTACTGGATTTTGTCTTTATAATATAGAATTATATTGTAATATCTATAATTATTCTTCATAGAATCATTAAAAATAGTATTTGTAAGCTGAAGCATAACAATTCTAAACTTTCTTGTTATATTGTAAATAAAACACCAGATCTTATTAGATAAAGAATTTTTGATACATGTTACCCCTCTTTACTACTTCAATATCACGTATATATTATTGCCTGTTACCCACAAGTTTTTATAATATACTCGTAGCATAAAAATATATAAAATTGAAGTAAAATTTGTAATATCCTCGATCATTTTATCAAATTAAGCTTATAAATTCTAATATAGAGAAATTAACTTGCGGGCATAAAAAATGAACCAATTCTGTTATAAACAGATTGGTTCATTTTTTATTAACGTTTCATAAATATTCGCCAATTACTATAAGGTATATATTTCTCTAGTTGTCATACTTTAGACATATTCTTCAGTTATAACCTTATACGAAAATTTGGCAATAAACTTGATTTTTATCTACTAATACCTTAAATTATTAATATAAATTTGATAAATTGTGTTAAAATAAGAAGTACTGAGAAAAATATTAATATAAACATAGCAAAGTGAGGTAATAACTATTGATAAACATAGGTGATTTTAATAAATTAAAAGTTGTGAGAAAAGCAGACTTTGGATACTACTTAGATGCAGGTACAGGACGTACTGGTGATGATATCTTGCTTCCAAACAAGAGTGCGCTAGGCAATGAACTTAATATAGACGACGAAGTGGAAGCTTTCATATACAGAGATTCAAAGGATAGATTAATTGCTACTTTAAAGAAGCCTTTAGCTACAGCTGGAGAGTTAGCTTATCTTAAAGTAGTTTCTACTACTAAAATAGGAAGCTTTGTAGACTTTGGCCTGGAAAGGGATATATTAGTACCATTTAAAGAGAAGCTTTATGGATTACTAAATGATAAATCTTATTTATTTTATATCTATTTAGATAAGACCGGAAGAATAGCTGCTACTACTGATATAGATAGATATTTAGAGGACACTGATAAATACAACATAGGAGATTCTGTTACTGGAACAGTTTATGGTTTCCAAACTAACAAAAGCGTTATGGTAGCTGTTGATAATATGTATAAAGGTGTTATTTTAAAAAATGAATACTATAGCGATATAAACCATGGAGATATACTTGATCTAACTGTAATCAAAATTTATGAAGATGGGAAACTAGGCCTTACTCCAAGAAAAGCTGGAAAGATTCAAAGAACTGAACTTCAAGACACTATTTTAGAATATCTAAAAGATCACGGTGGTTTTATGCCTTTTAATGATAAGAGTTCACCAGATGAAATATATGATACTTTTCATGTAAGTAAAAATAACTTTAAAAATTCCTTAGGTGGACTTATGAAAAGAAACTTAATAGTTCAAGATGAAAAAGGAACAAAACTGAAATAATTAAAATGAGCACCACATTAAGAAAAATACTCAATGTGGTGCTTTATCTTACTTTTTAAATATTCCAAAAGGTTTTCCTATTGGTAAGAACGTTCTCCCAAAGTGTGGATTTAAAACTGATGCTGCAGAACCATAAAAAGAAAAAATTGATATAAATAACTCTGAGTACGCAGCTAATTCGTGTGAAAACTCAGGCATAATTCCAAATGCGCTAAGTGATAAACCTAAAAACAAAAAGTTTATAAGGAAAAATATTATAAACAATATTTTATTTGTTTCAGCCGCTCCTATAGTCATAAATATAGTAAATATTAAATATCCTATATAAGCAAATCCTAGTTGTTTAGCATCTACTGTAGATGCTAAAGTTTGTCCAAATACTCCGCCTTTAATCATCCATGAAGTTCCTACTGCAAACCAAAAGAATGCATATGCTCCAAAGGCAGTTGTTCCAAAAACATTTTGTCTTTTTGAATCATTTAAGCAAGCAAATAGTTGTGCAAAACCACCAAGAAAAATTGCCCAAGGTAATACAAAAGAAGTTCCTTGTGTTAACCCTAACTTTTGTGATGATGCTACAAGGGTTACCATAGCTAGTCCAAATAGGCCTAATGCTGAAGGATCACAGTTTAAAATTTTAACATTTTGCGTCTGACTCGTACTCATGAGTACCTCCTCTAATAATATATTCCTCTAAGAAAATATCAAAATTTGTCGAGGATGTCAAACATATTATTTAGATTTATAATAATTAACTGGCATATACCTACAATTTCCCAGTAATCGTTATTTATATATATCAGAAAACTCGATATTAATTCTTTCAGTGTTTGTTTCGTGCGTAAAACCTTCGTCCTCATTTTCTTCTAAAACCACTGCAGGAAGCTCAATAATAAACTCACTTCCTACGCCTAATTTACTTTTAGCATGAATTTTTCCACCGTGCATTTCTACAAAGGACTTAACAAGTGACAACCCAATACCACTTCCTTCACGATTTCTACTTAATGTTTTATCCACTTGCCCGAATCTTTCAAATATCACTTGAAGCTTGTCTTCTGGTATTCCTACACCAGTATCCCTTACAGAAATAGTAACACTGCTCTCCATATCAATTATATTTACATATATTACACCTTCAGGATTAGTAAACTTAATTGCATTTGAAAGCAGATTAAGAATAATTCGTTCGATTTTATATGGATCGAAGGCCATTACCTTTTCTTCTACATTAGTGTCGAATATAAGACTTATTCCTTTATCTTCTACATAGGAAGCGACAGACAATGTTATGTCTTCTACAACACTTATAATATTATAATTTTGAGCATTAAGTTTAAGAAATCCTGAATCTGCTCTAGTCACATCCAATAGATTATTAATTAATCTCATAAGCCTATAGCAGTTTTGCCGCATAACTTCTAAATACTTATCTTGTTTATCTTTGAATCCTTCACCAGTATTATTGTATAAACTTAATACCTGTACAGCAGCAAATATAACATTTAAAGGAGTCTTCAATTCGTGAGAAATATTGGAGAAAAATTCTGTGATAAACTTATTAAATTCACGGGTTTCTTTTAATAACTCTATATTCTTTTCTACATCTTTTTGTAGTTTTTCTACTTGTTTTTCCGGTGTAATGTCACGAAATATGCTTAGTGTTGTTGGTTTACCTTCATATATAAAATAGGTAGATGTATTTTGTACAACAGCTATCTCCCCATTATTTTTTTCTATTTTATCTTCAAAAGTCAGCATAGTGGCTTTTTCATCATATACCTTTAGAAACTTTTCTTTCATGCTATCTTTTTCATCACTGGGGATAAAGTCCAAAATTGATTTTCCGATTAACTCTTCTGCATTCATAAAACCAATAAGTTTTGCCGCACCTTCATTTGAAAATATTAATTTATAATCACGATGAACAAAAATAGCATCTCTGGAATTCTGAATAAGCAGATTATAACAAGCTTCGTTTTTTAGGAGTACTCCTTCCATATATTTACGTTGTCTATCCTTTTTATTTAACTCCTTATTCAGTTCTTTAAGTTGCTCATTTTTTCTATTTATATTTTCATTTTCAATTTTCACATAGTATCCTAAGGGCCAAGCTGTCAAAATAAAAACACCTGCTAAAATTAAATCATTTTCAAAATACATGTTAATAGGACCTTTAGGACCATATATTAAATCTATCATTAATATTATTATAGATGAAACTATAGCAGTAGCCATCCCATACTTCATACCTAATTGCAAAGTTGATGTAATAATTATAAATAAGAATAAAAATTTATACTGGCTTAAATAAGCGTCTGATTTAACAATAAGAATCGAGAATATTAGGATAAATATAAAGTTTTCGACAATTTCGATTTCTTTACTGTATTTAGACAAAGCTTTATTTGTTGAAAGAAATGCCCATATCCAATAAATAACCATTATTACTCCTGTTATTACGCCAAATACAACTATGCTAAAATTATCAGCCATGGTACTCGTAATTACTTGATCCTTCACCAAGATTCTATTATAAACAATTATTGCACAAAAAAGTAATGACGCTAACTTTACAACAGATATAATATCATTTATATTTTTCTCTCTACTATGTTCAAAGTTATCCATAATTCTCACACCCACATATTTTTATTATTAATAATATAAGGACCGAAAATACGATCCTTATATTATACAGTATTATTCTTCTCTAAGACATTTTGGCTCTTTAGGTTGATATGATGCTATAAAGCATGCTGATGCTGATGTTGAAAGAGCAAAAAGTGTAAGTACACTAGCTCCTAACCCCATGATAATTCTCATAAATTTCTTTTTCATTTTAGTTCCTCCCTTTTTTAAATTTTAAAAAGTTATCTATTTTGTTAAAAATTTGATGTCCTATAGATGTAAGTGTTAAGACCTGCCATAGAATGGCTATGCATATTGATTCTGCACTTTCTAATGAAAAGCTATTGTTATATTTAAAATGAACAAATAATAATATAACCATGATTATAAGCAGTACATTAAGGATTAAAATAGATTGTCTTTTTAAACGTTGTCTTGTTTCAACTTTTCTTATTGGTTTAGCGGAACTATCTACAGGAGCAAGCTTATTAACAATGAAGTATGAACCCATTAAACATATGGCTCCTATAACAATTAATATTTTAATATCGAATAGCGGTAATATTTTATTAACGATTAATGCTAAAGTTGTACAGACAACTCCTCCAATTATTGCACAACTATTTGGAGAACTAAAATGAGCTCCCCCTGAATATTTTCTTAGCAATGCAATAGCAAAGGTAATAATTAGAGCATCTGTTAATACATTAAAGATTGTTCCAAATAATACAACCCAAAAAATAGCCCATAAAACCTGCATCAAACAAAATGCTCCATAGGCAATAATCTCTTCTTGATCCTTGTCTAATTTTAATGAAGAAGCAACTTTGTATCCTACTTTATTTGAAATTCTTTCAATTAAAAACATTCCTCTAATCATCTTCCTTCTTTCTGTATTTTAATATATATAATAATAAAATAATACTTCCAAATAACATTAGTGAAGGAGTAAAATATAGTATTTTTATTAAGGGTTTGTCTACTATTATTTGCATATCAACTTTTAGCCAATTTAAAACAAATACATTTAAAGATTCACACATCGATAATAGTATTGAAGAGATCATTATAGATGATATTGCTTTTATAATAGGTATTTTATTTATTGATGCAGTTATAAGGATATAAACTGCAGAAGTAATAATAATGTTAACACCAATATTAATAGGTAATAGTCTTATTAAGTATATACTTACAGCAGAAAGAACACTTGATATAAAATATTTCTTTTTTTCAATACTTAGATGCGCGAAAATATAGCTTGTCCATATAAATAGAAATGATTCAGGAATAGCTCTAAATAATAGCTCGACTATAGTTATCTTTAGCATAAAGTAATATACCTTCCTAAATTTCAATTTTATTATAATTATACCACTATTTTCTCACAAGGAAAACAACTATAATACAAAATAAGAATGATTTCTACAAAAATAGAAATCATCCTTATTATTAGTAAAAAATAATTGCCGATGAATCGTCACCTACTTTTAATCTAGGATATTTTTTCATATCAATATCTTCATTTTCAATTTTTCTTATAATTTCATATACTCTGTTTAAGCCTAATTCTTCTACTGCTCGGATAATTCTTGAATATTCGATATGTTTGTAGACATCCGCAATCGCTGCAAAGCCATCAGACATTAATAGAATCTTTTTATATTGTTCAAATTCCAACTCCCCTATGATAGCATTATCAATAGCTTCCCTATTAAACTCTAAAACCCAATAACCTTCAGGAGTATTTTTTAATAATCTATGTTTAATTAATAAATTATTCACTCTATTTCTGGCTTCACTAAAATCTAAACCTTCCTCTTCTATATATCTTTTTAACTCTTCTATTGCAATACCATCAAGTTTTTCTACACTTTTATCTTTTATCTTAATATGCTCACCATCAACATTTTCAGCTATTAGTGTACAATCTCCAAGTAAAAAATATTCAATTTTATTGTTATTAATTCGTATAAGAGCAATAGATGCAGAGGGTATGTTAAGTTTGTCTATTGAATTCGTCTTATCTAGTTTATAGAACTCCCTTTCAACAAATTCCATACCATTATTTATTATTTGTTTTAGATTCAAAGAAATATTATCTATATTCTTCTTAAGGTACTCATCCCAGGCTTTAACAAACCAAGCTGCGTCACTAGAACAACCTGTAGCGTTCTTTTTAGCAAGTCCAGTTGCTCCATCAATTACCCATCCATAGGTGCTAGAAGCAAAAACTATATCTTCGTTATTTTTATTGCTGGCAAAGGATATAGAGTTATAGTTTGTAAAGTGCATAAAAACATCTCCAATCTATAGCTAAATATAATACCTGTAATTTAATCTATTATAACAAATTTTCTGTAACATTTCTTATTAAGTTTTAGTAAATAAAAATAAAAGACGTGGTGCTCCAATTTTTAAAATTGATACACCACGTTTTTATTTTAAATATACTTATACAAATGCGTTATTTAGCTACCTACTACACTTCTTTTAAGAAAGCCTCATATCCTTTTGCAGCCTCATATATATCTGCTTTACTTGCAATTTCCCAAGGAGCATGCATATTGTGAAGAGCAACACCACAATCTATAACATTCATTCCGTACTCAGCTAATATATAAGCTATAGTACCACCGCCTCCCTGATCAACCTTTCCAAGCTCTGAAGTCTGCCATGTTACATTGTGCTTATCTAAGATAGCTCTTATTTCTGCTATATACTCTGGGTTAGCATCATTTGAACCTGCCTTGCCTCTTGATCCTGTGTACTTATTGAATACTATACCTTTTCCCAAATATGCAGTATTCTTTTTCTCCATAACAGATGGGAAATTCGGATCATAAGCAGCAGTTACATCTGATGAAAGCATTTTAGAATCTCTTAATGTTCTTCTTAGCTTTATGTCGCTATATTCTCCACATAACTCCATAATTTCAGCTACTGTATTTTCGAAGAATCTTGAATGCATACCTGTAGCTCCAACACTTCCTATTTCTTCTTTGTCAACTAACAAAGTTACACAAGTTTTTTCTGGATTTTCCATTTTTAACATAGCTTCAAAAGAAGTATAAGAACATATTCTATCATCATGTCCATATGCCATAACCATGCTCTTATCTAGTCCAAAGTCTCTTGCTTTTCCTGCTGGAACTACTTCAAGCTCAGCAGATACAAAATCTTCTTCTGTTATGTCATATTTTTCATTTAACAATCTTAATATGTTTTGCTTAACTCTATCCTTTGCATTCTTATCACTAATTGGCATACTTCCAACTAATACATTTAAGTCTTCACCTTCAATTACCTTGTTGGCCTTTTTATCCATCTGATCTGCTGCTAAATGTATTAATAAATCAGATACTCCCACAACAGGATCCTTTTCATCTTCTCCAATAACAATATTTACTTTTGTGCCATCTTTTCTAACAACAACTCCATGTATAGCAAGAGGAAGAGTCACCCATTGGTATTTTTTTATGCCTCCATAATAATGGGTTTCAAATAAAGCCAAATCAGTATCTTCATACAATGGATTTTGTTTTAAATCCATCCTTGGTGAGTCCACATGCGCTCCTAATATTCTCATTCCTTGGCTGAAAGCATTTGTTCCAATGGTAAACATAGCTAAGGCTTTATCCATGTTGTTAGCATAAACTTTATCGCCAGCTTTTAATGAGCCCTTTTGCTTTATGACATCTTCTAAATTCTTAAATCCAGCCTTTTCTGCTCTGGCTATAAATTCATGTACGCACTCTCTTTCAGTTTTGCACTTTGACATAAATTCTTTGTATCCTTCAGATAGGTCAAATAAACTTTTTAACTCATCATCAGAATACTTATCCCAAGCATATTCATATTTTTTTGTTAACTCTTTGCTCATATAAATTACCCCCTAAAATAATATTTTTTAAAAATAAAGGGAGTAAAAACTCCCTCTATACTTTAAATTATGATTATATTGCACTATCTATATCTTTATTTTGTCCAATATTTTTCTTTTGATAACTGCTATACATTATCCATGCAACTAATGAGAAGAATACTGGTCCAGCTATACTCCAAACCGTGATTTCTATATTGCCACTTATAGCTGGTTCTATTATTGAGAATATGTTAGCAAAGCCTACTGTTAATATAACTACCAAAGTCCATAAATTAGCACTTCCTTGAGTTTTAAATACTTCAAATGGCTTTTTGATTTCTGACTTTCTCTTAAATGCTGGGAAAGCACCAGCTAAGAACATGTATGGTAGAGTCATCGCTACGTTAGTCATAGCAACAAGTATGTCAAAGAATTTAGACATTGAGTCTCCACCGAAAGCTACTAGGAATATCATTGCACAAACTATAATTGCTTGAATCCACATAGCATTTATTGGCATTCCATCTTTAAGTTCTCCCATTTTTCCAGGCCATAATTTAGCTGGAGTTCCTTCAATTAATTGTTTTAATGGAGAGAACATTAGTGTAAAGAATGCACCGGATAACGCTAAGAACATTGAAAGTCCAACGAATCTAGCAACGCCATGAGCCATCATAGTAGCAGTAGCTTGGCTTGCTCCAAAAGCAGTACCAAGTGCGTATCCTAGGTTAGCCATAACAACATAACTTGCGTTTCCTAAGTGAACGCCTTCTGTGTTCATAACGCTTGACCAGTTAGTGAATATACCAACTAAGAATATACCTGCTGAATATCCTATTGTTATTACCGCTGCTGATATAATAACACCCTTAGGGAATGTTTTTTCTGCATTTTCAGTTTGGTCAACAAGACCTCCAACAACTTCTATACCGCCATATGCAAATATTGCATAAACTACGAATGCTAATGAAACTATTGTATTTCCAACAAATTTAGGATTTGGTGACTGTGTAAAGGATTTTAATCCTTCGATTGGTTGTGCTAATTGTCCATGATTTCCTATAAGTACTGCTATAGCACCAATCCAAACAATTATATTTAGTGCTGCAACTGCAGTACCACCTAATGATGTTACTTTTTTGATTTTATCTAAACCTTTACTTGATACATATGTTACAAATATTATCCATAGTATTCCTAATATTCCTAGAGTCTTTGGTCCAGATAGTCCAAGTAAATGCCAGTTCTTTGTTGTATCTTGTCCAAATATAGCATTTGAAACTGGAACCCATAAACCTGATGCAACGTTTACCATCCAAATTACATAAGAAGCATACCACATGAATGTTCCCATGAATGCAAATTTAGGTCCTATAGACTTTTCCATCCATGAGTAGATTCCACCCTTTTCATCTTTGAATGCTGCACCAAACTCAGCCATCATTAATGCAAAAGGAATAAAGAATGCTATTCCTGATAAGATATACCATGGAATTGCAGCATATCCCATTTTATAAAAGGATCTTGGGATATTATTAAATCCGTAAACAGAAGTGAAAATCATTAATACTAATGATATCAACGTTAACTTTTTAGTTGAACTTGCATTTGAAGCCATATTTTATCCTCCTTGGTTATTGCAATTTCTTTTTAATTTTTAGTAAGATTTTATTATGCCTGTTGTTTATTGTTAAATATTGGTTTGCAAAGCTCTGCAGAACTTTTTTAAGTTATGTTAATTTATTGTCAATGTATTATATACTATAACATTTTTTTTAATTATCTAAATCATCTCAAAGTATGAATCAATAGGTTGAAATACATATTATACGAACTCATACTTTTAGCTGACTACAAATATTAATGTCGAAAAATGCTGAATTTACAAAACACACTATAGGAGTTAATTGACCGAAAGTTGACTTTCTAGTTATTTCCTATAGTGTGTTTAATTAGAAGTGTGTTCTAAATGATTCCTATTTCTTTAGCTTTTGCTACGGCTTGTATTCTGTTGCGAACACCTAATTTACTGAATATATTCAGTATATGACTTTTGGCTGTACTTTCTGAGATAAATAATTTTTGAGCTATTTCTGAGTTTTTTGCACCATTTTCTATAAGCATTAGAACTTCTTTTTCTCTCTTACTTATTAGTTCATTATTTTCTTTAGTTGAATACAGAGCCAATATCTTATTTAGGTATTCTCCCATCTTATGATAGTCTTTGTTAAATTTCATAGCTTTTATAGTTTTCAATAATATTTTACTTATTTTTAAATGCTTAAATAGAAATACTCTAACAAATCCATTCTCATATCCAATGTTTAAAGCTTCTCTTAAATCCTTTGTGGCATTTTCATATTGATCTTTCTGACAAAAGATTTCTGTTCTATAAATATGGGCTCTTATGCTTAAATATTTGTTATCTTGTTCGTTATCGGAATTTAAAACCTTATTTAATAGCATTAATGCATCATCATGTTTACCCTTAAATATAAGCATCTTTGCAAAGACAACGATTTCCTCTGTAAATCTAAAGTCCATTATTGTAACACGCTTTTCTACAAGATTGATCTTGTCGTATTCCATGAATCTTTCCATTTTGAATATCTCAAAATAATCCTTTAACTTATGAAAGTGATACCTATCTAGCAGTTTATTATCGCTATATTTTTGTGACAATTCCTCTATTTTTTCATTAATTTTATCTATTTCGCCTTTACTGCCTTTTTGCATAAGTATTCCTTGATAAACATAGTGCCCTAAACATAATGTGTAATAGTGAGTATAGAAATCCCCTTGTTTCTCCGCAAATTTTATACCTTTTAGTACATATTCTTCTGCCTTAATAATTTCATTCTTTTCATAATACACTAATGCTAATATTATATAAAAAATTGCCATCAACGAAGGTTCTTTCAGCTCGTCACTTACATTATTACTTAAACATTCATTACATATATTTTCACATTCAATCAATTGACCTCTTAAGAATTTTGTAAAAATTATCGCTCTATTTATTACTAAATTCAGGCTAGTATCTTGATAAGATTGACTCAGAAGCGCTGCTTGATCAAAGCTTTTTCTCTCAGAAACAAAATCCTTTGAATAAAAGTACGCTATTCCTAGCTTTAAGTTTATTATTGCGCTCCAGAATACGTCATTTTTCAAATAGCCTAGTGCATCTTCATAATATTTTATACTTTTTTTATATTCTGATCTTATGAGACTTTTGTCTCCCTTAACAATAGATAATGTTCCTAAGCACTCATTCCTATATTCTCCATCCACATAGCTTTCGATTATCTTTTCAGTAAGCTCTAAGTATTTATTATAATTAGTATCATCGTATATATGTATATACATATAAGTTATACAAAGTCTTGGATTTTTTATGATAATATCTTGCGGCATATTTTCTAACCAATACATTACATAAAAATAATCATTGCTTAAAATCTTTTTTATACATTCTTCTTCTACTAGCTTTTCTACCTGTTGAAAATTTTCTACTCTTACATACTGATTGATAGCATTATTTATGAGTCCATTTCCCTCATACCACTCAGCAGCTCTGTTACTAGCCTCATAAATTTTATCTTTATTTAATCCACTTACCTTATTAATTAAAAACTCTTTAAAAAGCCTATAATACCTAAAGGATTTCCCGTCACAATCTAATTTTTCAATAAATAAATTTTCCTCATATATTTTCTCAAGAATTTGTTGACTATTTTTTTGACAGTTAACTGCATTACATAAATCTGCTGTTAGCTCATCTAAAATACATGTATTTAATAGAAATTCTATCGTTTCCTCTGATTGATTATTAAAAACTTCTTCACAAAAATAATCCTGTACATATTTATTACTTCCACAAAAGCTTTCAGCCAGTTCCATCATGTCCTTTTTTTCCTGCATAGATAATACAGCAATCTGTAGCCCCGCTATCCAACCTTCTGTGCGTTCATTTAACGTCTTTACACCTTCCTCTGGTATTTGTACTCCCATATTACTTAAAAACTCCGAAGTTTCATCTAAAGAAAAACTCAATTCGTTTCTATCTATTTCAGTTACTTCCCCATCTAATCTTAATTTTGAGATATTTATATTCGGCTTTGTTCTGCTGGTTATTATAAGATGAATATTATCAGAAATACTATCGATGAAATGCTTAATCCCTAAAAGAATATCTTTGTTTTTTATACAATGAAAATCATCCATTACAAATATTAAATCCTTGTTTATCAATGAAATACTATTTAACAGTGCTTCTATTATTGATTCAATTGAGACATCTTGATCATCAAAGTTTATTGCATCACATTTAATACCATTATTCTTTAATTCCTCAATTACTGCAACAAAACAGCTCCAAAATACCTCTGGGTTGTCATCTCTTTCATCTAAGGAAACCCATATTGTATTGTCAGATAAGTTTCTCAAACTTATCCAGGAAATAACGGAAGTAGTTTTTCCACTTCCTGCTGGAGCTGATATAATAGTAAGCTTTGTATTTAAAGCTTTATCTAACTTATTTAACAATTTATCTCTGTAAATGATTTTACATTTCTTTTTTGGGATCATAAATTTAGCCTTAATATGCTTATAGTTTAATATCATTTTTCACATCTCCCAAACATTTTTTATATTTCCGCAAATAGTTCAACTATTTTAAGTATTACCTCTACGGCCTTTTCCATGGCATATGTCGGGATATACTCATATTTGCTATGTATATTATGTCCACCTGAAAATATATTTGGTGTAGGAAGTCCCATGTGAGAGAGTTTACCGCCATCCGTTCCTCCTCTTATTGGTCGAACATCCGGAAACACATTTACTTCTTTCATAGCCTCAATAGCTATATCAACAATATACTTTACAGCTTCTATTTTTTCTTTCATGTTTTTATACTGCTCGGTAATCTCAATTACAGCCGTTCCTTCACCATACTTTTTATTTACATTTTGAACTAGATCAATAATGAACTGCTTTCTTCTCTCGAAATTTTTTGAATCAAAGTCCCTTATAAAATACTGAATCTTTGTTTCTTCTACTCTACCACTAATTGATCCTATATGATAAAATCCATCATATTCTTCTGTATTTTCTGGAGTTTCTTCTTTTGGAAACATACTCATTAACTCTGATGCAATACTTATAGAATTTATCATTCTTCCTTTGGCTTTTCCTGTATGATAACTTATTCCGTTTATAGTTATTTTTATGCTAGCTGCATTAAAATTCTCATATTCTAATCCGCCAATAGATTCTCCATCAAGGGTATAAGCCAAATCAGCATTAAATTTTTCAACATCAAAGTACTCTGCTATTTTTCCAACCTCTTCATCAACGGTAAAGGCAACTTTGATAGTTCCATGTTTAACCTGTGGATTCTGTATTAAAAATTCCATAGCAGTCATAATTTCAGCGATTCCTGCTTTGTTGTCTGCACCAAGAAGTGTTGTACCGTCTGTTGTAATTAATGTCTTACCAATGTAATTTTTTAATTCCGGGAACTCTTTAGGAGAGAGGATTACATTTTGCTCCTCATTTAGTATTATATCTTCACCACTGTAATTTTCTACAAACTTAGGATTTACATTTGCTCCTGAAACTTCTGGACTAGTATCCATATGTGCAATAAATCCTACTATGGGAATGTCTTTGTCAATATTGGCTGGTAATGTTGCCATTATATAGCCATTCTTGTCTAAACAAACATCTTCCATTCCAATCTGTTCTAACTCTTTTACTAAGTCTTTGGCTAGTTCTAATTGTCCTGGAGTAGTAGGAATTGTTGCGGAATTTTCATCAGATCTAGTGTCATATTTTACATATTTAATAAATCTTTCTACGACTTTAGACATTGGTGTCTCTCCTTCAAAATTTAATCTTTTTATAGGCTATATATTAATTTTATCCTATAACCAATGCCTTGTATAGGTAATTATAAGATTTGCAATCAGCCTAAAGTATGATTTCATAGGTGGATTAATTATTAATTGTCTAATTCTCTCTATATAAAAAGCCCTCTTAAAATATCCCGCTAATTATGCGTATACTTTAAGAAGGCTTTAAACATTTAACTTTTTTATCTTAGCGTTGTAAAATAAAGTTCATTAAAAATAGGCTGGCAATTATATAAAGTGGTACTGATACATTCTTTGCCTTACCTAATACTAACTTTAAAATAGGATATGCAATGAAACCAAAAGCTATTCCATCGGAAATGCTGTAAGTGAATGGTATCATTACTATTATTAAGAAAGCAGGAATTCCCTCTGATAAATCAGAAAAATCAATGTTCTTTACATTTTGAAGCATTAAAGCTCCTATAGTAACCAATACTGGCGCTATAGCACTTCCTGGAATAATTTTAATTACAGGAAGAAAGAACATTGCCATCAAAAATAAACAACCAGCTGTAATGGATGTTATTCCAGTTTTGCCACCGGCAGCAATTCCTGCTGCACTTTCAACCGCTGGGACAGTTGGGCTAGTCCCAAGAAATCCACATGATATAGTTGATATTGATACAGCTTGCATTGAACGCTTATACTTTTGGGGTTGCGTTAGCAATGTAAGTTGTCCATGAACTAATCCTATACTCTCAAATACTAAAACCATAGTTAAAGAGAATACTGACATCCAGAATTTATAGGAGCCAATACTAGCAAATGACATGGATGCAAACACTTTACTGTAACTACTTACATTAAAATGTGTGCCACTAAAATCCTTTAACTGCACAACACCTAATATTACTGCCACAACTGTACCTATCAATATACTTATTAAAAAGTTTGCTGGTACATTTCTTATAAATAAGATTATTGTGATAACTAGTGTAATAATAGTTGCAAGCACATACGGATTTCCTAAATGTCCAAGCGCAAGTATAGAATTGCTACCTCTTATAACTAGTCCGCCCTTTTCCAATCCAATCAAAGTTAAAAATAACCCTAATCCAACAGTAATGGCTTCCTTTAAAGAATGTGGAATAGAATCTGCTATAATTTCTACAAGTGGTGTACATGCAATCAGTGTAAATAATACTCCTGAAACAAATACAACCGCTAAAGCCTCACTAGCACTGAGCCCAATAGACTTAACAATTGTATAAGAAAATAAAGCATTAATTCCCATACCAGGAACTAGAACAATAGGTGCATTAGCCCAAAAACCCATTACCATACATCCCAAAAATGATGCTGCAATTGTTGCAACCATACCGGCTTCAACAGGTATTCCTGCTTCTGATAAAATTGACGAGTTAACTGCAATGATGTAGATTACTGTAAAAAAAGAAATAATTCCTGCCATGAGTTCTTTCTTTATAGAAACATCACTTTCATTTAACTCAAATCGTCTTTTTATCTTTTCATGTAGCATATTTAGTTTTCCTCTTTATGTTGTCGCCCTCTCCCTACCCGTTCGTTAATATCTTCAGATATTAACAAACCACTTACATTGATATTATACATGGTTATAAAAAAATAACAATAGTTTTCTTTAGTTTTGAAAAACTTACCTCTGAATTATTTGATTTTAATTACTTAAAAATCCACAGGGTGTGCATTTATTCCATTTCAATCCATACCTTCATGTCTCCCAGCTCTATTTTCGCCCTGCATTTTCACTCAAAAAACACTGAAAGCCCTTGAAATCAAGGGCTTTCTATATGTATCAAAATTATAGTTCTTATTTGGTGGAGGCGGTGGGTGTCGAACCCACGTCCGAAAGCAGTAATACCTAGGCATCTCCGAGTGCAGTCCTTAGTTTAAACTTCCCTTCACCAGACGCCTAAGGACAGGCTGCTGGCTTCAGTAGCTTCATAATTTCCGTTCTCTACTCAAAGCTTTGTAGAGCTCGGTACCCCGCTATCGACGCCCTATCCTAAGCCGCGGGACTCAAAGGTAGGACGTAGCAGACTAAGCTGCTAATGCAAAATTATCGTTTGCGTTTATCTTTAATCCCGTAGTTTTTTAACGCGGGCCCACAGGCTCCCTCGACTCGCTTCCTAAATACAACGCACCCCCGTCGAAACCAAGTACGCCCCCATATTTTATAGTTAGGAGTTAAGAATTAAGAGTTAGATTAATAATATACATCTAACTTACAGAATCTAAATATCTTAACTGTATATATTTTTACGCAAACTTAAACTCATATTAAGTTTTCAATGATTCATCAGTATCATTACCTGATGATTACATATTACATCAAATTTAATTATTAATCAATAGTAAATGTTACATAATTAAACCCTATTTGTAAGTCATAGAAATTAATTTAGATTACTATTAATCATATATATTCTTTAATAAAACTAATATGTCTAATGAATTTTAATATCTTGATTTTTCTTTCATCTGCCTATCTATATCTCTCTTAGCTGCTTTTTCAAGCATAGCATCTCTTTTGTCATAATTCTTCTTACCTCTAGCTACTGCTAAGTTAACTTTTACTCTTCCACTCTTAAGATATAAGGATAGTGGAATTAGTGTATAACCTTTTTGAGTAGTAAATCCTAAAAGTCTAGCAATCTCGCTTTTATGAAGGAGTAGTTTTCTGTCCCTAAGGGGGTCCCTATTATATATGTTTCCCTTCTCATATGGGCTTATGTGCATATTGCAAACATACACTTCTCCATTCCTTATTTCAGCATAGCTATCTTTTAAATTTGCTTTACCTAATCTTATAGATTTTACTTCTGTTCCAACAAGCTCAATACCTGTTTCCATACTTTCTTCAATAAAATAATCGTGCCTTGCTTTTCTGTTTTCAGCTAGAGTTTTATTGTTTGATGTACTTTTAGCCATAAAAACACCTACTTTAGATTTTATTCGTAGTACTAAATTATATAATATAAGTAAGTTTATGTCAAGCCTCTGTTATTATGAAGTTCAGTTCGTTAAAAACTTATTTCCATTACTTAGCAACTCTATGATATAATCTTAACACATAAACAAAATAGGGGGTGGGAGATAATTATGTATACTATACTACATATGGAACAAAGTGATTTTATTAAGAAAATAGTTCGAAATACATTACTGGAAAATGGGTTTAACTACATTTCCGTATGTACAGCTGAGGAAGTTTATAAAACACTTCATGATTCTAATCAAAAGATAGATCTAATAATAACATCTTTGCTTATACCTGATGATACTATTGAAAACTTTATGAGAACCATTGACACTGGTACTAAAAGCCATATACCTGTGTTTGTCGTAACTGGTAGTGATGTAGAAGAAACTAAAAAAAGAGTTTTAAATCTAGGTGTTTCAGATTATATAACTAAAGATTGTCTATCGGATGAACTACTAAAACATATTCAATTTATGCTCGCAGAAGACAAGTTAATACAAAGCTTAAGAGAAGCCAGTATAGCTATAGTAGATGATAATAAATTTGATCTTACTGTAGTAAAAGACATTTTATCTAAATATGCTATAACAAATATAGATTTTTATTCTTCTGGGAAAAGTTTAATGGAGAGTAATAAAAAATATGACTTATATCTTATAGATATAGTCCTTGAAAAAGAATTCGGTAGAAATATTATTTTAAAAATAAGAAGAGATAATATTGATTCTTCCATAATAGTGCTTTCTTCACTTACTAATAACAAAATTTTATCTAATATGCTTAACGCAGGTGCAAATGATTATATTAACAAACCTATTGATACTGATATATTTATAGCAAAGCTTAAATCCAATATAAGAACTTATGCTCTTATCAAAAAATTAAAAACCAATAACAACTAGTAAATACATAGTAATTAAATAGGCTTATCTTAGCAACCGAGATTCATAAAATATATATTAAGTTTTTTAGAAACTTATATAAAAAAGGTTTAATACTGAATTCAATTTTTTCAGTATTAAACCTTTTATTATTGCATTTAATTAAAAGAACACTTCACAAAAAGCTATTTTAACCCATCTATAGTCCTTATCTTAATTTTCTTTGAAATTCTTCTGTCAATACTACCGCTGATTCTCCTTCATTATTTAAATCCTTATTTCCTATTCCATCTGTTGTGTATTCATCTGCACCTATAGGTGACATTGATGCCTGTTTTAATGTATTTTCTTCTTTATCTTTATCAGCTGCTGTTTGATCAACGTGATAGTTGTTCATTTTGACATTTTCACTGTTTAAGTCGCTATTTCCTATTCCATCTGTTGTGTACTCATCTTTTGCTATATCTTCTTCCTCTCCTTTAACGATTTCAAAGTATATTTCATGAGCAAACATATCTACTCTTGCTACTCTTATTTTCACTTCATCGCCAAGTTTATATATTTTCTTAGTTCTTTCTCCAATTAAGCTTAAGTGCCTCTCATCATATATATAGTAATCGTCATCTAAAGTGCTAAGATGTACAAGACCTTCTATAGTATTTGGAAGTTCAACAAACATTCCGAAGTTTGTTACCGAAGATACTATACCTTCGTATTCCTCACCTATTCTTTCACTCATATACTCAGCCTTTTTCAGATCATCTACTTCTCTTTCTGCATCTTGAGCTGTTCTTTCTGTTTCTGAAGATTGCTTTGACGCATACTCTACTTCTGCAAGTAATCTCTTAGATCTCTTTTCATCTATTTGGCCGTTTATAAATTCCTTTATTATTCTATGAATTATAAGGTCAGGATATCTTCTTATCGGTGATGTAAAATGACAATAATATTTAGCCGCAAGACCAAAGTGACCTACACAATCTGGTGAATATCTTGCTTGCTTCATGGAACGAAGCAATAAAGTACTTACTACTGTTTCTTCCTTTTTACCTTTTACTTTTTCTATTATACTCTGTAGTGTTTTAGGACGTACTTCTTCACCAAATCTAACAGCATATCCTAAATTGTGTATAAACTCACTAAAATGAGCAAGCTTTTCTTCATCTGGATCCTCGTGAATTCTGTATACAAAAGGCATGTTAACCCAAAACATATGCTCTGCTATAGTTTCATTACATACAAGCATAAATTCCTCAATTATTCTATTTGCTATGGCTCTTTCATATGGCTTAATATCTACTGGCTTACCCATTTCGTCTAAAATTATTTTACATTCTTCAAAATCAAAATCTATAGCTCCACGGCCTAGTCTCTTTTTATTTAAAACACCACATAATTCTTCCATAAGTTTAAAAGTATCTACTAAATAATCATATCTTTTCATAAGTTCAGGATCTTGATCTGTAAGTATATTTGTTACATTGGTATATGTCATTCTTTCACAAGTTTTTATTACACTTTCTACAATTTCATGATCAACAACTTTGCCGGTTTGGTCTATTTCCATAAAACAACTTAAAGTAAGTCTATCAACTCTAGGGTTAAGACTGCATATACCATTTGATAGCTTTCTAGGAAGCATAGGTATTACTCTATCTATTAAATAAACTGAAGTTCCTCTATTTAAAGCCTCTTTATCTAAAGGATTCTTTTCTTTTACATAATTAGATACATCCGCTATATGAACTCCGAGATAGTAATTACCGTTAGGCAGTTTTTCAATGGATATCGCATCATCTAAATCTTTTGCATCCTCACCATCTATAGTTACAATCGTTAAGTCTCTCAAATCTTTTCTTTTTTTGTATTCTTCTTCTGGTATTTCATCTGGTATTCCATCTGCATATGCCTCTACCTTTGGAGGGAATTCCTCTGGTAAACCATATTTTTTAATTATGGTTAATATATCAATTCCTTTATCACCTTTTTTACCTAGTATCTCCTTAACTTTTCCTTCTGGATTTCTCCTCTTATCTGGCCATGTAGTTATTTCTACAATTACTACATCTCCAGTTTTTGCTCCATTTTTACATTCTTTAGGTATAAATATATCTTGGTATATTCTTTTTTCCTCAGGAACAACAAATCCAAAGTTTTTGCTATCTTCAAAAATTCCTATTGCAGTCTTATGTGCTCGTTCAAGAATTCTTATTATTTCCCCTTCGCATTTTTTTCCTTTATTCTCTTCTCTGGTTATCTTTACAACAACTTTATCTCCATGCATAGCACCATTCATATATGATGATGGTACAAACACATCTGGCCTTTCCTCTTCCGCTATTACAAAACCAAAGCCTTTTTGATGACCTTGAAGACGGCCAACTACTAATCCCATTCTATCTGGTACTCCATAGTGCTCAGTACGAGTTTTTACTATTTGCCCGTCCTTTTCCATACCATTTAATATTTTTTCAAAATCTTTTCTTTCTGATTTCTTTATATCAAAGACCCTTTCTAACTCAATTATATCCATAGGCTTATACGCTTGTTCTCTCATAAAGCTCAAAAGCACTTCTCTTATATTCATATTTCTCACCCCGTACATTTTATATTTTAATAAAGGTAGGTCTATATTATCTAGAACTAATCATTATTATCTTTATAATAATCAAAGAAAAATATTCAACAATATTTACATTAATATTAAATTTTAGAAGTAATGCTGAATTTTTATTCTTATATTATAGTAAATTTATCCAACAGTCAATTGATTTAAGGAAAAATAAATAGAGCGGTCTTAAAACTCCGCTCTACATATGTAAATCTAAAATATTACTTTATTATATTTTGTAATATACATAATACTGCAAATATTATTGAACATACAACTGTAATTCTTGATAGTCTTGCTTCAGATGTTCTTGACTTGTTTTTAGAATAAAATGACTCTCCAGTTCCGCCACTTACTAATCCGCTTAATCCATTAGTCTTACTTGGCTGCATTAATACAACTGTTATTAGTATTACTGCCACTATAGCCTGGATAACTGTTAAAGCAATACGCATGTTTCTCCACCTCCTGGTATTATAACACATCTTACATTTTAACATATAAATATAGCTATTACAATAATATAATACTAGAGATTTAGCATCTAAATTTCAGTAAAAGGTAAAATAATAAAAAAGCCCTAGAGTTATTGTTAAATAAGCTTCTAGAGCTTTTTCATCATATTAATAAGAACTTATTTCTTTATATTATAGAAAGCATTTAAGCCTCTATACTCTGCCATTTCGTCTAATTCTTCTTCTATTCTAAGAAGCTGGTTATATTTTGCTACTCTTTCTGATCTTGCTGGTGCACCAGTTTTTATTTGACCTGAGTTTACTGCTACAACTAAATCTGCTATAGTTGTGTCTTCTGTTTCTCCTGATCTATGAGAAACAACAGCTGTATATCCTGCTCTTTCTGCCATTTCTATAGCATTTAAAGTTTCTGTAAGAGTTCCTATTTGGTTTAATTTTATAAGTATAGAGTTTGCAACCTTTTTCTCTATACCAGTCTTTAATCTACTTGTATTTGTTACAAATAAATCATCACCTACAAGCTGAACTCTATCACCTAACTTTTCAGTAAGCATTCTCCATCCTTCCCAATCCTCTTCTGCCATTCCATCTTCTATTGATATTATTGGATACTTATTAGCGAGGCTCACATAGTAGTCAGTCATTTCTTCTGAGCTTAATACTTTTCCTTCACCTTTTAAATTGTATTTACCATTTTCATATATTTCAGATGAAGCAGGGTCTAGGGCTATAAATATTTCTTTTCCTGGTGTATATCCTGCTTTTTCTATAGCCTCAACTATTACTTGTATAGCCTCTTCATTTGATCTTAGATTTGGAGCAAAGCCTCCTTCATCACCAACTCCAGTATCATATCCTTTTGATTTCAATAATGATTTTAATGTATGATAAACTTCTGCACTCATTCTGAGAGCTTCACTGAAGCTTGGTGCTCCTGCTGGCATAATCATAAACTCTTGTAAATCTACATTATTGTCAGCGTGCTTTCCTCCATTTATTATATTCATCATTGGTACAGGAAGAACTTTCGCATTTACTCCTCCTATATACTGATAAAGACTTAGTCCTAAATATTCAGCAGCTGCTTTAGCACAAGCAAGTGATACTCCAAGTATTGCATTAGCACCAAACTTTCCTTTGTTTTCTGTACCATCAAGTTTTATCATAGTTTTATCTATTAAAACCTGCTCAAATACATTCATTCCGATAAGCTCTTCAGCTATGTAATTATTTACGTTATCTACAGCTTTTAAAACGCCTTTTCCATTATATTTTGATTTATCATCATCTCTTAACTCTACTGCCTCAAACATACCTGTGGAAGCTCCTGATGGTACAGCGGCCCTTCCAACAGTTCCATCCTCCAGCACAACCTCTACTTCTACTGTTGGGAAAGCTCTTGAGTCAAGTATTTGTCGTGCAACTACATCTACAATTTCAATGTAATTTTTCATAAAAACACCTCCATATTTTAATACCATAGTTCAAAAATGAATTTTCTTTCAACATTTTAATTATACCTAAAAAAATGAAAATTATGAATTTATATTTCTAAATTTAGAATAAGTCAAATTCAAATAAATAGCAAGTCAAAGATTATGGTTATTTCTTGTCTTAAATTGTTGTAATCCTAACAACAGTTTATTAATATTGCGAAAAAATTTTTTAAATTTTATAGATACTTTTTTATTTAAAATGATATATTTTTCTGTTCTCATTAATATAAATTTTATAAAGCAATATTAATTTTAATATTGCACAAAAATACATCAGCGCTTAAAAAGATGGTAACAGCATAAATCATATATTATGGAGGGGATGAAATGTATAAAATTACAAACAAGAAAATGTTAGCTCCTAATACTTTTTTAATGGATATTGAGGCTCCAAGAATTGCTAAATCTTGCTTACCAGGACAATTCGTTATAGTGAGAAGTGACGAAAAAAGTGAGAGAATCCCTTTGACTATCTGTGATTATGATACTAATAGAGGAACTGTGACTGTTGTGTTCCAAGCACTTGGTATCTCTACTCGTAAGATATCTACCTACGAAGTTGATGAATCATTTTTAGATTTTGTAGGTCCACTAGGACACCCTTCTGATTTAGTAAATGAAGATTTAGAGATTTTAAGAAATAAAAACATAGTATTTGTAGCTGATGGCATCGGTGCAGCGCATGTATATCCTCAGGTTAAATGGCTTTATGAGCAGGCCATTGATGCAGATGTAATAGTTGGATGTGAATCAAAAGAACACTTGTTGCTTGAAAAAGAAATGAGAACCATATCTGCTAATTCATATATAGCAACTAATGATGGAAGCTATGGTTATAAAGGTTCTGCCGAAGACCTATTGAGAGAGCTTATTGAAAAAGAAAGAAAAAATTATGACTATATTGTTGCTGTAGCTCCAATGACTATGATGAAATCCATATGTGAATTTACGAAAGATTTCGGTATTAAAACTATAGTAAGCTTAAAACAAATAATGATAGATGGAATAGGCTTATGCGGAGGCTGCAGAGTTACTGTGGGTGGAGAAACTAAATTTACTTGTATAGATGGACCAGAATTCGATGGTCATTTAGTTGACTTTGAAGAAGCAATAAGAAGACAAGCTATGTATAAAAAAGAGGAAGCTCATAAGTGTCGTGTAGGATTAAACTTATAGGCAATTTGGAGTAATAAGTCGACAATTCGTAAAATAAAAATTATGTGACATAAGGCCCTATATAGGGGCATTAGGCTGAAAGTTAGCTTATACGCTAGTATATGTTTCCAAGCTTCAGCACGTTAAGCAGAGAGCCAAAATCTATGATTTTGTGCGAATCGCTTACTCCTCTGACGTAAGGAAGAGGAGTTTCATATAACATTAACTCGCTGTGCTCAGTTCGGACCAACATATCAATTACCATTGATACGTTGCTCGTGAAAAGCCATTTAGGCTTTTCACCAACTTAAAGTTCTAAGATTCTCTTAAAACCCTTCACTAAGACTGGCACAAAGTTCTTAAATCTACTTCAGCTTTGGAAACATATCCCTCTGTATAAGCTAACTTTCTAGTTACTTTTCTTATAAAAATATGTCGCATATTTTGTTTGTCAATTTATTTAATATATTAAAGGAGTGATAAAGGATGGCTTGTGACTGTGAAAAAAAATTAGAGTCAAAATTTAGCACTAATCAGGTTGATCTATCCTTAATGGACAAGGTATTTGATAGATATTACAAGGAAAATGGAAACTTGATTAGCATATTACAAGATGCACAAGGTGTATATGGATACCTTCCTCTTGATGTTCTAAAATTAATCGCAGATAAGACAGGTAATAAAAGAGCAAAGGTATATGGAGTTGCTACATTCTATTCTCAATTTAGATTAAATCCTATCGGTAAGTATATTATGCTTCAATGTCAGGGAACAGCTTGTCACGTAAACGGTTCAGAAGCAGTAGGAAATGCTATTTGTGATGAACTTGGGATTAAACCAGGAGAGACAAGCAGTGATGGAATGTTCTCACTTGAAGATGTAGCATGTCTTGGCTGCTGCAGTCTTGCGCCTGTAATTATGATTAATGGAGAGGCATATGGAAATTTAACTCCTGATGGTGCAAGAAAAATTATTAAGGATATATATGCTAAAGAAAAGGAGGAAGCTGTTTAAATGAAGATTAGAATAGGATTTGGCAGCTGTGGTATAGCTGCAGGAGCTAAAAAAGTTAAAGATAGATTAAGCGAACTGATTAATGAAAAGGACTTAAATATTGACCTTTCAATCACTGGCTGCATAGGTATGTGTTTTTATGAGCCGATAGTTGATATTATTGATGGCGATGCTGTGTTTACATATGCCAATGTTACACCAAGCCTAATTGAAGAGATAATTCATAACCATATTATTAATGGAGAACCACTTAATCAGTATATAGTATCTACTGATAAGGAACCATACCCTCAGTTAAAGAATCAAGTTAGAATTGTACTTAAAAATTGCGGAATAATTAATCCTGAGAAAATTGATGAATATATTGAAACCAATGGATATAAAGCACTTAGTAGAGTTGTTAATGAAATGACTCGTGAAGAGGTTATTGAAGAAATAAAGATATCCGGATTAAGGGGTAGAGGTGGCGCAGGTTTTCCAACTTGGTTCAAATGGGATGCTGCTAAAAAATCTAAGGGTCAGGATAAGTATGTAGTATGTAATGCTGATGAAGGAGACCCAGGTGCATTTATGGATAGAAGTGTACTTGAAGGAGATCCACATGCGGTTCTTGAGGGTATGGCAATAGCAGGTTATGCAATGGGAGCGAAGAAGGGTTTCATATACTGTCGTGCTGAATACCCCCTTGCTATAGAAAGACTTAAAATAGCAATTAATCAAGCAAGAGAGAGAAATTATTTAGGTAAAAATATACTGGGCTCTAACTTCGAATTTGATATATTAATCAAGACAGGTGCTGGAGCATTTGTATGTGGTGAAGAAACTGCATTAATCGCATCGCTTGAGGGCGAAAGAGGTATGCCAAGATTGAAACCTCCATTCCCTGCTCAATCTGGATATTTTGCAAAACCAACAAATATAAATAATGTAGAAACCTATGCTAACGTTCCATGGATATTAGTAAATGGCGGACAATCCTTCGCTGCTTATGGTACTGAAAAGAGCAAAGGTACAAAAGTATTCGCTCTTGCAGGTAAGGTTAAAAATGGCGGGCTAGTAGAAGTTCCTATGGGAATGAAAATCAGAGATGTTATCTATGGAATAGGCGGAGGAATAAAACAAGACAAAGATTTTAAGGCAGTTCAAATGGGCGGCCCTTCTGGTGGATGCATACCAAAGGAATTGCTGGATACTCCTGTTGACTATGAATCAATTAGCAAAACCGGCGCCATCATGGGATCTGGTGGTATGATCGTAATGGATGAAAATACATGTATGGTGGATATGGCAAGGTTCTTTCTTGATTTTACCTGCAAAGAGTCCTGCGGAAAATGTATATATTGTAGAATAGGGACAAAAAGAATGCTTGAGATGCTCGAAAGGATATGCTCAGGGAATGGCAAAGATGAGGACATTAAAACATTGGAAGAATTATGTGTAAGTATTAAGGATGGATCTTTATGTGGGCTTGGCCAAACTGCACCTAACCCTGTACTTACAACAATAAGATATTTTAAAGATGAATATTTATCCCATATAGAAACCAAAAAGTGTCCAGCTAAACAATGTAAGAGCCTTTTAACCTATGGAATTTCTGCTGATGCTTGTAAGGGCTGCACCCTATGTGCAAAAAAATGTCCATCTGAGGCTATTAAGGGCCAGTTAAAAGAGGTCCATGAAATAGATCAAGAAAAGTGCATAAGATGCGGCAATTGTATAACAGTATGTAGATTTAATGCTATTAATGTGGAGTAGAAGGAGAGGTGGTATATATGGGAACAATTAGAGTGAATATAAATAATAGAGAGTTGGCTGCACAAGAAGGAACTACAATATTAAAAATAGCTCTTGATAATGGAATAGACATTTCAAATCTTTGTTATGACAGCAGAATGAAACCATATGGTGCATGCGGCGTATGTGTTGTTGAAATAGAAGGAAATCCAAAGCTTCAAAGAGCATGTTCAACAATAGCATCAGATGGTATGGTAATAAAAACAGATACAGCAAGAACTATATCTGCGAGAAAGGCTGCTTTTGAGCTTTTAGCATCAGATCATAGAGGAGATTGTAGACCTCCATGCGTAAATGCATGTCCTGCACATACAGATTGTCAAGGATATGTTGGTTTAATTGCTAACGGACAATATGAAGAAGCAATAAAGCTTGTTAAAGATGTTGTAGCACTACCTGCAAGTATAGGAAGAGTTTGTCCTCACCCATGTGAAACAGCTTGTAGACGTCAGAATTCTGATGATCCAATAGCGATTGCTGAGCTTAAAAGATTCCTTGGAGATATAGATGTAAACAATGGTACATTTGTGCCAGATGTTAAGGAGAAAACTAATAAAAAGGTTGCAGTAATTGGCGCTGGCCCAGCAGGTATATCCTGTGCATACTTCCTTGCAATGGAAGGTCATGAAGTTGTAATCTATGAAAGTATGCCTAAACCTGGTGGAATGCTCAGATACGGTATACCACAATATCGTCTTCCGAAGGAAATATTAGATGCTGAAATAGATACTTTAAGAAAAATGGGCGTAGAGATTAAATATAACGTTAAACTTGGAGTAGATGTCAGTCTATCATATCTTAAAAAAGCATATGATGCTGTCTTCATAGCAATAGGTGCTTGGGCAAGTTCAGACATTGGATGTAAAGGTCAAGATATGGAAGGTGTTCTTGGTGGCATAGACTTCTTAAGAATGGCTACACAATCAGAGCCAATATATATGGGTAACAAAGTTATAGTTATTGGCGGTGGAAACACTGCTATGGACGTTACTAGAACTGCTGTAAGACTTGGAGCAGAAAGCGTTAAACTTCTATACAGAAGAACAAGAGACGAAATGCCTGCAGAAAAAATTGAAATAGATGAAGCAGAAGAAGAAGGGGTAGAATTTAATTTCCTTGTAGCACCTGTAGAAATCACAGGTAATGGTACAAGGGCTACTGCTATAAGATGCCAAAAAATGAGGCTTGGAGAAGCAGATGCATCTGGAAGAAGAAAACCTGAACCTATAGAGGGTGAAGAAATTACTTTTGAAGCAGATCTTATTGTTTCAGCAATTGGACAGAGAGTAAATGCAGATTGTGTCAATGAACTTACAACAACAAGAAAAGGCACTATTTCAGTTAATGAAAATACCTTTGAAACAAATATTGAAGGCGTATTTGCAGGAGGTGAAGCTTCAACTGGACCTAAGATAGCTATAGAGGCAATAGCTCAAGGGAAAAATGCTGCAAGAGTTATCCATAGCTATTTAAATGGTGTTATAATTCCAGTTGCTAATCCAAACTATATAGTTCAAAATGATTTATGTAAAAAGGACTTTGAACATGTAGAAAAACAAAATAGAGAGCCTCAAGTAGTAGTCCCTGCAGAAAAAAGAAAACTCAGCTTTAGCCCAATCTCTGAAACCTTTACTGAAGAAGTAGCTTTAAGAGAGGCTTCAAGATGTCTTGAGTGTGGATGTCATGATTATTTTGAATGTAGACTTATAAAATATATTGAAAAATATGATATAGATACTGAGAGAATATGTGGAGAAAAGCATAAGAGACAAGAAGAACAAAATCATCCTTTCATAACAAGAAATGCTGATAAGTGTATACTGTGCGGTCAGTGTGTTAGAGCCTGCGAGGAATTTATAGGAGTTACAGCTATAGGACTTGAAAAGAGAGGCTTTGACTCCAAGGTAATTCCTGAGTTTAATTTGCCTCTTCAAGAAAGCTCATGCATATCTTGTGGTCAATGCGTAGATGTCTGCCCAACTGGAGCATGCATAGAAAAAGAGGCTGTTAAGAAACAAGTTCCTGTGGACTTTGATAACATAAATTCTGTATGCAACTATTGTGGTGTAGGATGTAATTTAGTACTTCAGTCTAAAGGCAATCTTGTGTACAAATCTATTCCAAATAGAAGTAAAGATGAAGGCCTACTATGTGTTAAAGGTAGATTTGGCATAAACTTCATTAATGATGAAAATAGAATTAAAACATCTGTTGTAAGAAGAAAGGGAGGAAGTATTGAGGTTGATTTAGAAGAAGCTCTAACTCTTATCTCTAAAAATCTTCAACTAGTAAAAGGTCAATATGGAGATAACAGTGTGGCAATCCTTGCTTCACCAAGATTTACTAATGAAGAGGCATTTATTATTAAAAAGATTGCAGATAGACTAAGTACAAGTCTTATAGGCTCAATGACTAGCAGTGAGGCTTCAGGAATGGAAAGTGTTCTTGGATATAATGCTTCTACAAATAGTTATGGCGAGTTATACAGCACTGATTTAATAGTATCAATAGGAAATGTAGATGAGAATCATCCTGTTATGGCAGTAAAGATGAAGTACGCTGCTAGAGAAAAAGCTAAACTAGTATCTATAAGCAGCAACAAAACAAGAATGGAGGATTATGCAAACATTTCATTTAACCCTTATAACAATATTGAATTCCTAAAATCCTTCATTAAATCGTTATTTGATGGTGGATATGTAAATGAAAATGAAGTTTCAAGCAAAGCTGAAAACCTGGATAGCCTAAAGAACTATGTAAAAGATGCTAAGGATTGCACTGATGCCGCTAAGCTTGCTAAGATGTATGGAGAAGCTAAAAAAGCAATAATCGTCATTGATGATGATATAGTAACTGAAGATACTTATAAATTACTTGCAGACGCTGCAGTAATAACAGGCAAGATAGGAAAACCACATAGTGGAATTATAATTATACGCTCCAGCAGTAATGCTCAAGGCTTTATAGACATTGGTATAAAAGCCAAGGGTATGGAGATACTTGAACAAATAAAAGAAGGAAAAATTAAGGCAGCTGTTATCATAGGAGAAGATCCTGTAGGTGATGATACAGATACATCTGAGATTTTAAAGAATCTTGAGTTCTTAGTTACTCTTGATACCTTTATGACTGACACAGCATTAATTTCAAATGTCGTTGTCCCAATTGGAAGCTTTGCTGAATCCGAGGGTACATTGACTAGATCAGATAGAAAAGTACAAAAAATTACTTCAGCAATAAGTGCTGCAAATGTTAATACATTATTTAACAACTTATCAAAGATTGCTCAATATTTAGATATAAACATTGTAACCTTAAGTCAGGCAGTAGAAATGTTATCCTCTGAGATAGAAGCATACAGCGGATTATATGAAGTAGATATACAAAATGAGGATATCTACGTACCAAACAGCAGAACAAATACCTATGGTTCACAGGTTCTTTGTACAGATGGCTTTAACAAGGAATCCAAAAAGGCTGTTTTAGCTTTACCTGACGATGACAAAATGTTTAAAGATAAAAAAGTTTACGACTCTATTCAAATGAAATTTGATTCTTATTTAAAGGAAAAAGGATTAACTAGATAGTAAATTATATAGAGGTACTAGACCGAAAGTTAATTTATACCCCGGGCTATGTTTCCAAATCTTCAGTCCGTTAAAAACTTTTAGCCAGTCTAAGGCTCGTGTTTTAGACGACCTAAGACTTAGATAAACTCGCCATGCTCAAACAGTATCTAAGTTCTAAGGTTGTCTTAAAACCCTTCGCTGAGACTGACACAAAGTTTTTAAATCTACCTTCAGCTTTAGAAACATATCCCTTTATATAAATTAACTTTCTGGTTAGTTTCCCTATATAGATAAACAACCTTGATAATTGACTTGATCATAGGTATTCATAGGGGTACATCTGGCAGTACATTTAATGGTTTTATGTTAGCTCTTGGCGAAGCTGCTTTAGAACCTTAACAATCTTAAATACTGTTTGAGCGTAGCGAGTTTATTTAAGATTGTTAAGGTTCTTAGCAGTGAGCCTTAGAGATAACTAAAATTATTAACAGTACAGAAGAGGTACCCCTATGAATACCGCTGATGAGTCAAACACTTAGGTTGAATACCTCTATGCTCTACTTTATAAGGCTGCTTCCAGTCATTTCTTTAGGCTTTTCAAGTCCCATAGCTTGAAGCATAGTTGGTGCTATATCTGCTAGTACTCCACCTTCTCTTAACTCACTAGCCTTTTCTGATACATATATAAATGGAACATCGTCTGTTGTATGCGCTGTCATTGGCGCTCCTGTTGAGTAGTCTATCATTTGTTCTGCATTTCCGTGATCTGCAGTTATAAACACTGCTCCATTCTTTTCTAATATCTTATCAACAACCCTACCTAAACATTCATCCACAACTTCTATTGCTTTTTGGGCAGCTTCAAACACGCCTGTATGTCCAACCATATCTGGATTCGCATAGTTTAATATGATTAAATCATATTTGTCTTCATCTATTCTATTTATAAGCTCTTCTGTAACCTTATATGCACTCATTTCTGGTTGAAGATCGTAGGTTGCAACCTTTGGTGAAGGTATTAAGGCTCTATCTTCATTTTCATTAGGCTCTTCTACTCCTCCATTAAAGAAAAAGGTTACATGAGCATATTTTTCAGTTTCAGCTATTCTTAGTTGATTTTTACCTAGTTTGCTTACATATTCACCAAGAGTATTTGTGTAGCTTTCAGCTCCAAATGCTATTTGCACATTTTCAAGTGTAGCATCATACTCTGTCATAGTTACAAATACAAGGTTTAGCGGTTCTCTTGAAAATCCGTCAAATACTCTATCATTTATTGCCCTTGTTATTTCTCTTGCTCTATCCGGTCTGAAATTAAAGAATATCACTGAGTCTTTACTATTTATTGTAGATGTTGGTCTTCCGTCCTTAACTACTACTGTTGGAATTACAAATTCATCTGTTTTGTTATCATTGTATGATTTTTTTATGGCTTCTACTGCACTTAGTGATTCTTCACCTTTTCCAAGTACCATAGCGTTATAAGCCAAGTTTACTCTTTCCCATCTCTTATCTCTGTCCATAGCATAGTATCTTCCTGATACAGTGGCTATCTCTCCAACCCCTAGCTCTCTCATGAAGTTTTCAATATCTTCAATAAACTGTATTGCTGATGAAGGCGGAACATCCCTTCCATCTGTAAATGCATGAAGATATACCTTGTTTACTCCTTTTTGTTTAGCTAATCTTAGAAGTCCCTTTAAATGGTCTATATGTGAATGAACTCCTCCATCTGATAGAAGTCCCATTAAATGAAGAGCTGAGTTATTCTGTTGTGCATTGTTTACAGCATTATTTAGTGCCTCATTTTCAAAAAAATCACCGTCATTAATAGATTTTGTTATTCTTGTAAGAGCTTGATACACTATTCTTCCAGCACCAATATTTAGGTGTCCAACTTCTGAGTTCCCCATTTGTCCTTCTGGAAGCCCAACACTTAATCCACTTGCTTTTATTTGAGTATGAGGATAGTTATTCCAATATCTATCATAGTTAGGTTTGTGCGCTGCTCTAATTGCATTTCCATCTTCTCTATCTGAAAGTCCGAATCCATCAAGTACCATTAGCATTACTGGTTTTTTACTCATCTTTACCCTCCAAAAGTTTTTAGGTTCTATAGATATTCTTATTTATCTATATATAGGAAAACTAACTAGAAAGTTAACTTATGCGAAGGGCTATGTTTCCAAAGCTGAAGGTAGATTTAAAAACTTTGTGTCAGTCTTAGCGAAGGGTTTTAAGACAACCTTAGAACTTAGATACTGTTTGAGCATAGCGAGTTTATCTAAGTCTTAGGTCGTCTAAAACACAAGCTTTAGACTGACTAAAAGTTTTTAACGTACTGAAGCTTGGAAACATAGACCGAAGCATAAGTTAACTTTCAGCCTAGCTCCCATACCTTAATTAATAATTTACTATTGCAGCAAAATCTTCTGCTTTTAGACTAGCTCCTCCAACTAATGCACCATCTATATCTGATTGTGCCATTTGAGCCTTTATTGTGCTTGGTTTTACAGAACCACCATATTGAATTCTTGTTTTTTCAGCAGTTTCTTTTCCATACATTCCAGCTATTACGTTTCTAATATAAGCTATTGTTTCATTAGCTTGCTCATCAGTAGCTGTCTTGCCAGTTCCTATAGCCCAAATTGGTT
This sequence comes from Clostridium nitrophenolicum, assembly GCF_055391695.1. Classification (NCBI taxonomy): domain Bacteria; kingdom Bacillati; phylum Bacillota; class Clostridia; order Eubacteriales; family Clostridiaceae; genus Clostridium; species Clostridium nitrophenolicum. The sequence continues at coordinate 160,685 of NZ_AP042469.1, read as the reverse complement.
CATAAGCTACAACTAACTTTTCAACTTGCTCATTTGTTAATCCCGCTAAATCTAATTTTATTTGTCTTCCTAAAACTTCTTCAGTTATATTTGCTTCTCTTTCTTCTAAACTTTCTCCACAGCAAACTATTGGAGTTAAGTTGTGCTCAAAAGCCTTTTTAGTCTTCTTATTTACAGTTTCGTCAGTTTCGTTAAAATATTGTCTTCTTTCACTATGTCCAATTATTACATATTCAACACCCATAGCTGTAAGCATTGCTGGTGCAACCTCTCCAGTATATGCTCCTTTTTCTTCAAAGTGCATATTTTGAGCTCCAACTTTTATATTTGTTCCTTTAACAGCTTTTAACACCGCATCTAAAGCTACAAATGGTGGGCATACAACTACATCACACTTTGCTTCTTTTACTAAAGCTTTTAGTTCCTCAACTAGTTTTAGTCCTTCTTCTATAGTATTATTCATTTTCCAGTTTCCAGCTATTATTGATTTTCTCATTATTAATTACCTCGATTCTCTTTTATTTTAAACACTTAATAATCTTATTGTAATTCGTAATTTAAGAATTTTGCTACATAATTTTTATAGATGAATTAGCTGGAAAGTTGACTTATACAGAGGGATATGTTTCCAAAGCTGAATGTACATTTTAAAAACTTTGTGTCAGTCTTAGCGGAGAATTTGAGAAAACCTTAGATTATTCGATTGTCTGAGCATAGCGAGTTTATCGAAGGTTCTTAGGTTTTCTCAAATTTGAGCTTTAGACTGACTAAAAGTTTTTAACGTACTGAAGCTTGGAAACATAGACCGGAGTATAAGTCAACTTTCGGTCTTTTCTATCTACAAGGTTTTATGTCGCATATTTCTTATTACTTATCGTTTAATGCTTCTATTCCTGGTAATGCTTTTCCTTCTAAGAATTCAAGTGATGCTCCACCACCAGTTGATATGTGAGTCATCTTATCTCCGAATCCTAATATGTTAACAGCAGCTGCGCTATCTCCTCCACCAATAACAGTTGTAGCATCTGAATCAGCCATAGCTTTTGCTACTGTAATAGTACCTTTTGCAAAGTTTTCGAATTCAAATACTCCCATTGGTCCGTTCCAAATAACTGTTTTAGCTTCCTTAACAGCATTATCATAAAGTTCAGCAGTCTTTGGTCCGATATCAAGACCCATGTGTCCTTCTGGAATGTTTTGATCTTCAGTTACAACCGGAGTTGCATCTGCAGCAAACTTATCTCCAACTACGTTATCTACTGGAAGTAATAATTTAACTCCCTTAGCTTCTGCTTTATCCATCATTTCTTTTGCGTAATCAACTTTATCAGCTTCAAGAAGTGATGTTCCTATTGAGAATCCTTGTGCTTTTAAGAATGTATAAGCCATTCCTCCACCGATTATTAGAGTATCAACTTTTTCTAGTAAGTTATTTATAACATTGATTTTGTCTGATACTTTAGCTCCGCCAAGTATTGCAACAAATGGTTTTACTGGATTTTCAACAGCTTCTCCTAAGAACTTTAATTCTTTTTGAATTAAGTATCCGCATACTGATACTGGCACAAACTGAGTAACCCCAACAGTTGAACAATGAGCTCTGTGAGCTGTTCCGAATGCATCATTTACAAATATATCAGCAAGTGAAGCTAAATCTTTTGAGAATGACTCTTCGTTCTTTCCTTCTTCTGGTCTAAATCTTGTGTTTTCAAGAAGAACTACATCTCCTTCTTTCATGTTAGCTACGGCAGCTTTAGCGTTTTCTCCAACAACAACGTCATCAGCAGCAAAAACTACTTCTTTTCCTAACATTTCTGATAATCTCTTAGCAACTGGAGCTAAAGTCTTTGTTGCATCTGGTCCTTTAGCTTTTCCAAGGTGTGAGCAAAGTATAACTTTTGCTCCATTTTCTATTAAGTATTTTATAGTTGGCATAGCTCCAACCAATCTGTTTTCATCAGTTATTCTTCCTTCTGCTAGTGGCACGTTAAAATCACATCTTACTAAAACTCTTTTTCCTCTTACTTCTACATCTTCTATTGTCTTTTTATTAAAAGCCATTAAAAACACCCCTCTTTTTTAATTAGAAAACTTGGAGCGCAGCTTGCTTTTTTAACACTGGAGCAAAAACAACCCACTCTCTCAATTCTATATTATATACCATTACTTAATATTTTCCATATTTTTATCACAATATTTTTTAATTGTTGTTTTTCTTTAATCTAATTCCCAGTTGACTGAATACAGGAATCAAGTTATTTGAAAAAAGTCTGGCCTTATAGCCAAAACTACAAAACCAGACCTATATGATACATTTACGTTTTAAGACTTTAACTATTTAGTAACAAAATATTTTAAAGTTCTGATTAATTGTGAAGTATATGACATTTCATTGTCATACCATGAAGCAACTTTAACTAATTGCTCACCATTTACTTCCATAACCTTAGTTTGAGTTCCATCAAATAATGAACCGAAGCTGATTCCGATTATATCTGAAGATACTAATGGTTCTTCAGTGTATCCGAATGACTCGTTAGCAGCAGCTTTCATTGCTACGTTTATTTCATCAGCTGTTACTTTCTTTTCTAAAGTACAAACTAATTCAGTTAATGAACCAGTTATAACTGGAACTCTTTGAGCTCCTCCATCTAATTTTCCTTTTAATTCAGGTATAACTAGACCGATAGCTTTAGCTGCACCAGTTGAGTTTGGAACGATGTTTGCAGCTGCTGCTCTTGCTCTTCTTAAGTCACCTTTTCCGTGTGGAGCGTCTAAAGTGTTTTGATCATTTGTATAAGCATGGATTGTAGTCATAAATCCTTTTGTTAAACCAAATTTATCTTGTAATACTTTAGCCATTGGAGCTAAGCAGTTTGTTGTACATGATGCACCAGATATAACTGTTTCTGTTCCATCTAATACATTTTGGTTTACGTTGAATACAACTGTCTTTAGGTCTCCTGTTGCAGGTGCTGATATAACAACCTTCTTTGCACCAGCTTGTATGTGAGCTTCTGCTTTTTCCTTTGAAGTGAAGAAACCAGTACATTCTAATACTACGTCTACTCCTAATTCTCCCCATGGTAAGTTTGCTGGGTTTCTTTCAGCAGTTACTTTTATTTCTTTTCCGTTAACTACGAAAGCTCCTTCTTCAACTTTGATTTCTCCATCAAATCTTCCTTGAGCTGAATCATATTTGAATAAATGTGCTAATGTTTTAGCATCTGTTAAGTCATTTATTGCAACAACTTCAAATTCTGGGTTGTTGATCATCAGTCTTAATGCCAATCTTCCTATTCTTCCAAAACCATTAATAGCTACTTTAACCATTGTAATTCCTCCTAAAAATATATTTTTATATATAGATTTTAAATTTACTGTCTACTTAAAAAGATTTATTAATTCTCTAGCTGCGCCTTCATCTGTAATTAACACTCCATTAGGATTGTTCAATTGTGTAGCAATAATTGCCTTTGCTTTACTTTTTCCTCCTGCTACAGCTATCAATGTTTCTATTTTTCCAATCTCTTCATTTCTTATTCCTATACTTGGTGTAGAATGAACTATTTTTCCTTCTTTGTTGAAATAATACCCGAAGGCTTCTCCAACAGCACCTTTATCCTTTAGCTCATCTATTTCTTCTTCTGAAAGTCCTCTTCGCTCAGCCATTAACTCAGCTCTTCCTACACCATAAATTAATATATTTGCATTATATATGTTGCTTAATATATCCTGGATATCTGTTTCTTTTATTATGGTGCTCATAGCCTTGTCACTTAAGTTGTCTGGAACATGTAGTAATTTGTAGTTTCCTTCTACCTTATTTGCAAGTTTAGCAGCTAGGGTATTTGCTTGAGTTTCTACGTTTTTCCCCATTCCACCTCTGGCAGGTACTACTAGTATATCTTTCAAGCCTGCTACTCTTGGCATATTGTCAATAACTTCTTTTACGGTGGAACCTCCTGTTATAGCAATAATACTATTGTCTTTCACTACACTTTTTAAATAATTTGATGCAGCTCTACCTAACTCGTTAATAACCGTGCTGTCTTCATTTAAATCTCCAGGAACAATTATTACATTTCTCAGTTTTAAACTCTCTTTTAAGAATTTTTCTATTTCTGATAAGCCCCTTAGATGATGGATAAAATCTTTAAGCTTATCAATTATCTCTTCTCCCTCATCTGTTATTGTCATACCTGGAGTACTTATCTCTATAAAGTTTTGACTCTTTAAAAAGTTTATTTCTGTTCTTACTATTCTCTCACCAATTCCTAAATTATTAGCAAGTACCCTTCTTCCTATTGGTTGATTATAGTATATAGTTCTTAATATATTATATCTTTTCTCAAATAATTCCACTATTTCAGGAACTATCTTCTGTTGTAATTTTAAAACCTCTTCCAAACAAAACACCTCTTTGGACATTTATAGTCCCACTACTAACTTTTGTGTCCCACTTATATTATAAGACAAATATTATATTTTTTAAATAGTATTTTCAAAAAAAATATGAATAAATTGTGAACAATAAGGGAAGGGGATTAAAATCGTTTTCTTCCCTTAGATGACTTTATCCCCATTTCCTCTCTATATTTTGCTACAGTTCTTCTTGAAATATTCATGCCTTCTTTATTAAGTAAATCGCATATAACCTGATCTGAAAGAGGCTTCTTTTTATCTTCTTTATCTATCAGATCTTTTATAGCCTTTTTAATTATTCTTACAGAAACATCTTCGCCAGTTCCGGAGGATGATATAGCAGTAGTAAATAGATCTTTTATTTTTACTGTACCTCTACTTGTATATATGTATTTATCTCTAATGGCTCTACTTATAGTAGACTCATGCATCTCCAAGCTTTCTGCTACTTCTCTAAGTGTCATAGGTTTTAAGTATTCTTCACCATAATCAAAGTAATCTCTTTGTAGTTCTAAAATATTCTCCAGAACTCTATATATAGTACTTTTTCTATGCTGTATACTTTTGATTAAAAATAAAGCACTATTTAGTTTTTCTTTCACATAATCTACAGCATTTTTATCATCTTCATTTCTTATTATTTCCTTATAAATTTCATTAATACTTAGTTTAGGAAGGATATCATCATTCATTATTATATAATACTCATCATCTATTTTCTTTATATATGCATCTGGAGTAATATACTTGACCTCTTCTCCAGTATAAAAGCCTCTTGATGGTTTAGGATAAAGAGATTTTATTATATCTCCATACTCCTGTGCTTGTTTAACATCTATATTTAATTCCTTTGCAATGAAAGTGTATTTATTTTCAGCTAATGCTTCTAAATATTTGTCTATTATAGTATATATATTATCGTCTTCCAACGCTTTCTTATATATTTGTATTTTTAGGCATTCCTTTAAATCTCTTGCTCCTATTCCGTCTGGCTCAAGAGATTGTATTATTTGTATACAATATTCAGTAAGCTCTAGTGATATTTTTAACTCATCACTTATATCTTTATCTTTTACTGCTAGATATCCTCTTTCATCCAAGTTTTCAATGATATATAAACATATAGCTTTTATATATCCTTTTTCATCTAGGTCCCTTATTTGCTCTCTTAAATACTCTTTTAATGATTTTTTTTCAGAAATAAAATTAAAAGGAGACACATCATCATCTTCATTTTTTTCATAGCTATGATGGCTGTAGTTATCAAATTCAAAGTACTTAATTAATTCTTTATAGTCTACTTTATTTTTTTCTTCATTGTTTGCATCAATACTTTTAGCATCAAGTACGGGATTTTCTTGTAATTCCTTTTCTACATGTTCTTGCAATTCAAAGCTTGACATCTGAAGAATTTTAACCGATAACTGCATCTCTTGAGTCATTACTAATTTCTGTTCCTGAGTTAAACTTAGGCCAAAATCCATACTCATTTTTTTCACCCCGCTTTGCACTATTTAAATTTACTCATTTTATTATACCATGAAAAGATATTTTGTATAAATTTAAAATTCACAAAATAGAAAAAATGCAGAGCATTTTTCCAGTGGATAAAAAAAGCTAGGCGTTTAATATACACCTAGCTTAAAATGCTATATTATTTATATAGATGGAGCAGCAAACTTAACTGCTTCTTCTCTTGTAGCAGGTACAACAAACTTACCAGCTTTTATAGCTTCTGTATATTTGTTAACTAAATCTAAAACATCTTTTGGAGTATTCTTATCTGATGTTCCAGCTATACCTACACCATCCTCTTTTAATCCATACTCTATATGTTTTCCACCTTGGAACTTTCCGTTAACTACATCTTTTACTGCACCATATGTAGCAACGTCAACTTTTTTAACCATACTTGAAAGGATTACGCTTGCATATTCAGGAACTGTAACTGCCTGGTCCATATCAACTCCTATAGCCCAAACTTGCTTTCCTGAATCTTTAAGTTCTTTAGTAGCTTTAAACATTCCTATACCAACACCACCTGCTGCGTGATAAATAATATCACAGCCAGCACCATATAATGATTTAGCTAATTCATAACCTTTGTTTGTATCACCAAAGCTATCAGCATACTTAACCATTGTTCCTGGGCTCTTACCATCTGAACTTATTAATCCTTTAGCTGCTTCTGGGTTTACAGCCTTAACACCTGCAGCAAAACCTACTTCAAATTTATTTATTGTTGCAAAGTCCTTACCGCCTATGAAACCAACTTTGTTAGTTTTAGTCATTTTACCAGCTATAACTCCCATTAAGAAAGAACCTTCTTGCTCTTTGAAAGTTATTGATTGAACGTTTGGTGCATCAACAACTGTATCTATTATAGCAAAATTTTTATCTTTATATTTCCCAGCTACATTTTTCATAGCCTGCTCCATTTGGAATCCAATTCCAAATGTTAAGTTTGATCCAGCATTAACTAATGCGTCCAGATTTGATTCATAGTCTTCTTTTTTAGCTGATTCTACTGGCTTATACTCAACTCCAAACTCTTTTATAGCTCTCTTTATTCCAGTGTCTGCTGATTGATTAAATGACTTATCATTTAATCCACCTTCATCTGTTGAAAGGCCTATTTTAACCTTAGCTCCCTGCTGAGTGCCTTCCCCTGCTGGTTTGTTTTGTTGTTTTTGTCCGCATCCAGCAAATAATGATACTGTCATTATCGCAGTAGCAAGAATAGCTACCACTCTCTTCTTATTCATTAATAATTCCCTCCTAAAAAAGTTAATTTTATTACTAGTATTTTTCATAGTGTACATAAAAATATTCTACAACAGGTTCAATTTTCCTCCCAAAAGTTAAATAAAATTTTACAAATTCTTATTGATTTGGACTTTAAATCCTGTTAAAAGTTTTATTATAAAATATAAAAGTCCGATAATTGAGAATTGATGTAAACAAGATTTTTTTCTTACATCTAATCCTCAATTACTCTAGTAAAAAATATTTAGTCATATGGTTTATATTATGATGCTTTTATTATTTTATGATTAATTTCATATATTAAACAGGATATTTATTCCATAATATATAAAAGGGAGCATAAATCTCCCTTTTGTTATTTGTATCCTGCTTTTACAAGCACTTCTATTGACTTTTCGCCTTCATCATCAGGTACAAGTATAATAGGTCCTGTACAACCCATACCACTTTCTGAGTATATACCTTCTTTCCATAATGCTCTACAAGCATTTTCAAGTTCTAATATATCAACTCCTGGTATTGAGAAGGTAACTACTTTCTTTGGAGGCATTTTTACTTCTTCCTCTACTACTGGCTTTTCTTTAGCTAACAATTTTCCTATTATATCATTTAAGCCAGCTTCTCTTGCTTTTCCGAATTCACCCTTAGCTTTTGATAGTACATCATTTTTAGCACATAGTGAACAATATCTTAAAGCCTCGCATATTAACGGAGCTCCTGAAGCACGAGATACTATGTTAACTAACTTATCATAGTCTTCACCAATACCTGGTCCATATCCATAACCAACTGTTTCATAGTCTCCACCAGTTGTGAAGGATGCAAATATTTTAATTAATAGGTTTCCAGTTAATGAATCACAAACCATTACATCTGGAGTACCTGCTAGAATGTCATTTCCTCTCATTACAGCGCCGCCATCAGCTCTTAATGAATCAGCAAATCTAAAGTCATATCCATTAGCTTGTAAATCTTTTAGTGCACGCTCTACTCCTCTAGCTCCATCAAGATTTAGGATACCTACTGTTGGATTTTTTATTCCTACTGCTTTTGCTACAGAGATACCAGATATAGCATTTTTAATCATACCTTCTACTCTGTTAGTAGATGTAGTTCCTGTTGTAGTAGCAATAATTAATTCTTTTCCCTTACCTGGTGTTACTATTCTTCCAACAGTTGATACACCGATTGGGAAATCAAAATGCTGAGTTACACATCCATCAAGCTCTTTTTTCTCCAAAAGCTCTACCATTTTCTTGTGTCCTTCTTCTGCATCTTTCACTTCCACTACTTCAAAGTCACCTTCAACTTTTGGTCCTATTAAAACTATATCAAAATCACCATATTTACCTTTAGCCATTTCAGCTGCTTTTACCATCTCTTTAACGCCATGCTCTGAGCCAAAGGTAGTGAGGCCTATTCTAACTTTTTTTCCGAAGCTTCCACTTTTTATGCCTTCTGCTATTTCATTGAAAACTTCCGCTACTATTTTTTTAGTTGCATCCACGTAAAATCACCTCCTAACTATTTTAAAAGCTCTTCAGCGAATTTCTTCATTCCTTCAGCTATCATATTCTTTATTTCGTCCTTTGAAACACCTAGTGATTCTTCAGCTGCACCAGTGTTTTTCTCAACTAGTATAGAAATACCATCAAATAAATTTGTCATTCTTCCTAGGAAAAGACTTCCTTTACCTACTACCATGAAGTTATTTAATTTTCCGCTCATTATATTCTCTATTCCATGACCTACTATTGGAACTCCTGATGGTATATGTCCTTGTGTTGGTGCAAATCCTGGATATCCATGATCTTTTACAAAATTAGGTAACTCTTTTCTGTCTAATTGTCCGCTCTTAACTGCTAATGCACCTATCATTTTGTAGTTTTGAGTTGGAACATCTCCAGCGCCTGCTGGTTCAGTAATATCTGGAGTTTGCATTTCTGGAGCGTATTTATCTACATCAGTAATTTTCATTCCATTTTTAGTTAAAGGCTCTAGTACTAAAGCTTCTATAACTGCTTGTGGTGCTGCTCCATGTCCTATTGTGTGTCTTCCTATTATATCAGTTCTTAGTACTGGACTTACTCCATCATTTTCTGATACTAGTATAGCAAAACCTCCTACACAGTCTTCTAAAGCTGGCAATCCCTTCTTAACATGGTCTCTTCCATTCATGCCTAGCTTCGCAGTACTTCCACCTGCAAATATTATTACATTTCTATGTATTCCTGATTTAACAAGAGCAGATGCTGTAACTAGTGCGTGAGTTGGACCTGCGCAGAAGCCCCTTACGTCCATTCCAGTAGCACCTTTAATACCTGCTATCTCTCCACAAGCTTTAGCAGTATTTCCGCCGCCTCTTTGATTCATATCGCCTATAGCTTCTTCTGAACACTCTATTAAATAGTCAACTTCATTTACATCTATTCCTGAGCTCTTTATTAAGTGCATTAGTGCTAAAACTCCTGATGCCTTAACAACAAGATTTTCTACCATTATGTGTGATGATAAGTTTAAGTCAAATTCATGTGCTCTTTTAATACATCCAACTAATTTTCCATCTTCATATAGTCCTTCTGCTACTCCATTTTCTACTAAATTTTGGATTACAGATAACTCTTCTCCTTCTTTTAACGCCTCTACTTTTTCTTTTAAAAGAGGATGGCTGCTAAGCTTTTCTTTTACTAATGCAGTAAAATCCTTTTCAAGAATAACTAAATCAAATACATCTGAAATCTTTAATAAGCCATAAAACTCATCTTGTGGCATTATTTCTCCGAAATTACCAAATCTATTAGCACCTTCAACCTTTGAATTAAACCATGGTCTTGGTAATTCTCCTAATTCATCTGGAGTCATATTACCTATATAAGTTTGATTTGGTGCGTAAGCTACAACTTCATCAAAAGGTCTTAAGTGATTTTTTAATTCCTTTAAGTAAGCTGAATCTGGATTTGTTTCTCTTTCTAAAGTTTGAGTAGTACCATTATGTATTACCATATCAGGTGCATTAACTAAAATATAAGAAGCCTTTTTTATTACTGGAAAACTCATTGTAAAACCTCCCTTAATCTAATTGAGAATTGAGAATTAGGAATTGAGAACCTTCAATATCTCAATTCTCAGTTCTCAATTTATATGTATCTCTTACTATATTTAACGAAAAATTTATAAAAACAGGGAATTGAAAATTAAATAATTTTCAATTTTCAATTCCCTTACTATTAATTATTCTTCAAATACTTTTTGTCCCTCTACTTCAGTTGAAAGAGCGCCTAATGCTTTTTCTACTAAGTGATATCTTAATTCGTACTCATCCTTAGCTTCTAATGATGGGTTTCCAAGTGGATGAGGTATTGCTATTGTAGGTACTATTCTGTTAGCACCAACTGTTAATGATATTGGAACTACTGTACACATATGAACTACTGGAAGACCTCCACGTTCAATTTCTTTTACAAGTGTTGCACCGCAACGTGTACAAGTTCCTCAGGTGGAAGTTAGTATAACTGCATCTACTCCATCTGCAATTAACTCTTTAACAATTTGCTCACCAAATTTCTTTGAGGAAGCAACTGCTGTTCCGTTACCAACTGTTGTATAGAAATATCTATGAAGTGATCCAATTTTTCCTTCCTTCTCCATTTGTCTTAATACGTCAACTGGAAGTACTCTATCTGAATCTGTGTTAGCATATGTTGGATCATATCCACCGTGTGCTGTTTCATAAGTTTCTGCTGTTAAATCCATTACGCCTTCTATATCATATTTTCCGAACTTAGAAGCATTGGATGATTCAATGTGGTCTGGGTTTCCTTTTGGAACTATACCACCTGATGTAACTAATGCTATCTTAGCTTTTGATATACCTTTTACTGCTGGATTTGGATCTACTCTATCGAATACAGGCATTTTAAACTCTGTAACGAATTCTTCACCCTTAATCTTTTTAACAAGCATATCAACAGCTCTTTTTGAACCTCTTTCAGCTGCAAAGTAGTTCTTTCTTATACCTCTTTCGATGTATGACTCTTCTGCTGGTGATCCTATTTCTTCTTTCTTAGCAAGCTTTAATGCTAAGGATGCAATCTTTGGAAGAGCATCTTTCATACCTACTGCACTGTTTTTAGTTTCTACAATGTAAAGCTGTTTCTTGAATAAGTCTACTCCTGGGTTTTCAACATACATAGCTGAAAGTACAGGTATTCCTAACTTTTCTTCAACTTCCTTTGCTATAGTTCCACAAGCTACACCATATCTTCCAGCATTGAAAGCAGGTCCTGCTATAAATAAGTCTGGGCTATATTTTTTCACCATTTCAATAACTTCAGCTTTTGCTTCTTCAAGATTCTCATTGAAGTAGGAATCTCCACAAATAACTGTAGCAACTATTTCAGCACCACCATTTTTTAACAATCCGTTTAATCCCATACCAGGACCAACAAATCCTTCTCTAACTTCTGGTTTTATATCAGCTTTTTCTTCTCCGCCTATACCAGCGTAGAATTGGTTTATATAATGAACAACTTTAATCATTTCAGAATTCCCCCTTTTCCTAGGAATTTAAACACATTTTAGAATTAGTATTTTGAGTATTGAGTTCTAACATTCTTAACTTCTTCAATAATAGCATCTACGTCTAGAACCATTTCCATCATTCCGCACTGTTCATCGTAAACAGCTGCATCACATTCGTCCTTTATTTCTGGCTCAACAACATGATAAACTGCAAGACCTAATGCTATTCCAGCAAGTGGACCTGCAAAAGTTGGGTCTCCAGCACATACTGTTTCTGCTGAAAGTCCTGAAGCTTCTGCTTCTGCTCCTCCGATTACTACAACTACATTTTCTGCACCATGTTTTTCAGTTAAATCTTTTACTCTTTGTTGGATCTCCAGATCCATAGCTCCTGCGGCTGTTCAAACAAAGCATTCTGTTGATGCAAAAATTATTTCTGCTCCAGCTGACTTAACGCAAGCTTCTATCGCTGGTCCTGGTATTCCGTCTCTATCTCCTACAGCTATTACTTTTTTTCCTTGTAACATCTATATCATCCTCTCTTTCAAATTTAATATTACATTTATAATTTTTATTTTTTAATATCAGCTATTTTATAAAATCTGCTAATATTATTTAAGGATTCAGTCTATTTTATTTAAGCTATTAATATCCTTTTGCTGTTAAAGTGTTGAATCCAACTTCGCTTGTAGCTCCAGTTATAACCTGAATCTCAGCCTCTATTGATCCATCCGCTCTTAAGCTTCCTACGTGTCCACCTGCTATTACATCAGCAGCTTCAGGATGTCCTATTATCTTCTTCATTGCTGGTAATATTACAACTTCGTTAGCATTTCCACCAGTTACTACTGCATCACCTTTTGGTGTAGAGTCAGCAAGTGATTGTGAGCTTCCATCTTGGCCTGCATACTCGTCTGTAATTAATACAGTTTTTATTCCTAAATCAGTTATCTTGTTGCAGTTCATAACTAAGTCAGCATCTGGGTTACCAAAGCCTTCTTCTGAAATTATAACTGCATCTGCTCCTAAGAAGTGAACTAGCTTAGCAGTGTAGTTTGATGATCTTTCTTTATCTGCAAGATATACGTTTTCATTTGTGATTACGCAACCTAAGAAGTTGATGTCCTTACCATGTCTTTCATATAAATCTTCAATAACTGGATGATTCATATGAACATAGCTTGGGTTCTTATCGCAAGCTGATACGCAGTTTCCACTAACGATAGCTCCATCAAATACTTCTGTTGGATATATAAATGTTGGTATAATTTTCTTAGCATCTACGCCGTATACGTATGTATCATGTAGTAATCCTTGAGTTTGAAGCATATATACATATACAACCTTTGGTAGGTCTGGATATTGTTTAACTTGCTCTAGTAATGGTAGAGTTTCAAAAGTTTTCACTTCATCTGGCTCAACATTTCTAGCTGCTTCTCCAAGGTATGTTGCTGCTTTGAATCCAATTGTTCTTACAGCTTCTTCATGCTCATGTTGTTTAACGCCTTCTTTTGGCTCACAAATAACTACAAGGTTATTTGTCTTTGAGAATGGAGTATATCTAGCTCCCTCTCCGCTCATGTCTATAATTCCTTCTTGGAATCCAACTATTTTACCAGTAGTAACTACTGCAGCTCCCTTTAACACGTGAGTTCTTCCTGAACCAACTGTGTCAACCTTGCTTATAAAGCCTGGGAATATTCCACCTTTTCCCTCAACTTTTACTCTTGGTTCAATAACGTCTTTTACTGGAATTATTCTTGTCTCTTCACCTGGCTTTGCGATATCGAATTCTATACTTTTAACTCTTTCATCGCCACCAACTGCTTGTAATAACTCTTCTTTGTTTACATAAAGAACTCCATTTTCCACCTTTGTTGCAGCTCCAAATTGAACGTCCTTAATATAAATTTTTCCAATTTCTAAACGCAAAGTAGTCACCTCCAAATTTATTTCGATGAGAGTTGAACTTACATTCAACTCTCATTCGATTATTAATTAATACTAAAATGGGATTTGAGTGGTTAATTATTTATTTATTTATTTATAAAAAGTTTTGAACTTTTTATTTCAAATAATTATAGTGTTTCGTAGTAAGTTTTTATAAAGTTTTCTATATCATCTAATGTTGCTATTTTATCAGCAGTAATTGAGCTTACTTTTTCACCATTCTTATAGATTATCATTGTTGGTAATCCTAAAACTTTTTGTGATATAGCAAGTCTTCTTGCTGAACTTGTATTTAAGCTAGTGAATTTAATTTTATCACCATACTTATGTTCAAGTTCATGAACTCCTGGCATAAGTTGTTTACATATTTCACACTTATCTCCCCAGAAATCTACGAATACTGGTTTTTCAGTATAATTTACTATTTCAGCATCAAAATTTTCCTTAGTTAATTCTATCATTGATAAAACCTCCTTTTATTTGTGATTTTCTATATAGTGTTCAGCAGCTGTTGCAGCTATGGCTCCGTCTGCTGCAGCTGTTATAACCTGTCTTAATAGTTTCTTTCTTATATCTCCAGCAGCAAATACTCCTGGAATATTTGTTTTCATGTCATCATCAGTTACAATATATTGATTTTCCATTTCTATTTGTCCTTCAAATAACTTAGATATTGGATCATATCCAACGAATACGAAGCATCCATCAACCTTTAATTCGCTAGTTTCTCCAGTTTCTCTATTTTTTAAAACAAGACCTTCTAATATTTCATCTCCCAATGCTTCTTCAACAGTTGAGTTCCATATAAAGTCTATTTTTGGATTTGCAAATGCTTTTTCTTGTAGTGATTTCGCTGCTCTTAATGCATCTCTTCTATGTATTACAGTTACATGCTCAGCAAACTTTGTAAGGTATATAGCCTCAGTTATAGCTGAGTCTCCTCCCCCTATAACAGCTATATCTAGATCTGTAAAGAAGTCTGCATCACAAGTTGCACAGTAGGAAACTCCTTTTCCTCTTAATTCTAATTCATTCTTGAATCCTGAAAGTCTTGGAGTAGCACCAGTAGCTACTATTATTGTTTTTGCTTGATATGTTTCTTTTCTTCCTTTAACTACCTTTATGTCTCCTGACAATTCAACTTCTACTATTTCATCTTTAGCAAACTCAGTTCCGAATTCTTCTGCTTGTTTTCTCATTCTTTCACTTAGTGTTGAACCTGTGCAATCTTCAATAGATCCAGGATAGTTTTCAAGCTCATCTGTAGTTGTTGCCTGACCACCGTATTTCGCTCTCTCAATAAGTAAAGTTTTCATTCTTGATCTTGCAGCATAAAGGCCTGCTGACAGTCCTGCTGGACCACCACCGATTATTATTGTGTCATAAATCTGTGACATTTTTGTTCCCTCCCGCTTTTTAATATATTAATTACTTTTTAGATTCAATATCTATATATTAAGTACGCACTACTAAATATAATTGCAATGGTACTATTTTAAGCATACATTTATGCTATTATTCATTATTATGAAACTCCTTCTCCATACTGTCGAATGAGTAAGCGATCATCTCAAAATCAAAGATTTTGGATGCCTGCTTATGAAACTCCTTCTCCTATTGTCGAATGAGTAAGCGACTCACTCCAAATCAGAGATTTGAGTTCTCTGCTTAATTAAATGCATGATAGATTAAATCATAATCTATAAGTTGAAAGTCTTCTAGCACTTGCTTACTCCATTTTGGGATGCCAAACTTTTGAGTAAATTTCTCAGTAGCATATATACCTTCCTCTATATAATTTAAAGATTGTATATCTACGGATTCACTTTTGCCTTTTGATATAACAACTGTTCTGTAAGGAGTTTCATTAGGTTTTATACTACTCATTAAAGGATGTGTGAGTAATTTATGTCCTTTATGTATGTAATCTCTTACCTTTTTAAATACATCCATTGTATTGCCATTCACGTAATCGGTTTCATGACTACTGCTTAATTTTTCTCTGCTCATTGGATTATTAGTTACAATAATTACTGGCTCTATCATTTTTATTCTCCTTTTCAAAACGAAACTTTAACACCAACTATATCGTATATCAGATTGCATTCAATTAATATTTTAAACATTTTCTATTCAAAATATATTTCGACATTTTGATCTAACAAAAAACAGAGGCAGAAAGCATTCGCTTTTCTACCTCTGTCTATTAACCTGAGAGTTTTACTCCTTCGGTGCTTATCGCTTTCCAGAGACTTGTCCATTTTCGGTCCTTTTGCCTGAGAGCTTCATATTATTTAAGCAAAATAATACTTATTCCTTCGGCTATCCATTTAAGGATACCATATATTAGAACCTTATACGCTCTAATATATAGTAAGTAGATTATCAACGCAAAATTTGTTAAGTTTTCTACTTAATCTCCCGAAAATTTCATCCAACTTTATTAATTTTTTAACGTTTTCATTGACAACTTAATTATATAATAGTCAAACAAAAAATTCTATACATTTAGAACATATTAATTATTCAATTTTATTATAAGATCTATCTGCTTTTTCAATACCATTTTTCGCGAATATTTTGGTTATATTTCAATATATTTACAATTTATTCGCTAAAATCCTCAATAACCCTTGATATATTTCTTAATTTTCATTCAATAAAATTAAATATACAACAAAAAAACTTTGTTTGCAAGATTACATTTGTCAAACAAAGTCTTTTTAATTCCATATTGTTAATAAATTATAGATATTTTTTTAACAATATATCCGATTTATTAATGATTCTCTATAAAAAATACACCACCAGCCCTAGGTCCTGAGTGTATACCTACAACACATCCTACTTCACATTCTATAAATTCCTTATCTATTGACTTTAAAGATTCCCTTAAAGCATCTAATATCTCCTTATTTTCGACATGTAAAAGTATAGAGGCTTCTCCCTCTTTTATTCCTTTCTTATCTATATAATCTAAAATATATTTTATAGATTTCTTGTTGCCTCTTAACTTATCAATAACTACCATCTCACCATTTTCTACTGCTAGAATTGGTTTAATACCTAATATATTGCCTATAACCCCTGCGGTTTTAGATAATCTTCCACCCTTAACTAGATTGTCTAAAGCTTCAAAAGCAAGTACACTCTTTACATGTGGAATTAAAGTTTTGATTTCGCTTTCTATCTCTTTAATTCCTAATCCTGCTTCTTTTAACCTAGCCGCCTTAAGCACCAAAAGTCCAAGACCTGATGTAACATTTAAACTATCTATTACCACTATATCATCCGTTCCTAGCATTTCCTTAGCAATACATGCAGACTGATACGTTCCACTCATTTTAGAAGAAATATGTATAGAAACTATCTTGTATCCTTTTTCGCTATAACTCCTATAGCATTCTAGGAATCTTTGAGGATTAACCTGTGTTGTTCCAGGGAATTCATCGCTTTGCTCCATTTTTAATAGGAGTTCCTGTAAGTTTATATCTATTCTATCCTTATAGGTTGTTTCTCCAAAATTAATTAATAGCGGAAGCACTTCTATATCATATTCTTTTACTATTTCTTCAGGTAAATCAGATGTACTATCCGTTATTATCTTTATTTTTTCCATCAAGCTTATACCTTCCTATTTCATACTTGGAAAATCCATCTGCCTTAATGCCTCATATGCAATTATAGCAACAGTATTTGACAGATTTAAAGAACGGGTAGTTGTATTTATCATCGGAACTCTTATGTCCCTTTCAGGATCACTTTCTCTTATTCTATCAGGTAATCCTGCCGATTCTTTTCCAAACACGATGAAATCGCCAGGCTTAAAGTTTACTTCATGGTATGAGTTTTTAGCATGGGTGGTTGAGAAATAAAAAGTCGAATCCTTATACTTCTCTCTAAGCTCATCATAGGAATCATATATGGTTAAGTCTAAATCTTTCCAATAATCCAGCCCAGCTCTTTTAAGATGTTTTTCATCTAAGCTAAATCCTAATGGCTTTATTAAATGCAATTTACAACCTGTAAGCACACAAGTTCTAGCTATATTCCCTGTATTTTGTGGTATTTCTGGTTCAAATAATACTATATTTAAATTCAATTTATTCTCCTCCAATCAGTATGTTGTTATAGACATTCTATTACTCCATATATATTACTCCATAATATTATAACAGTAAAGCACTTCAATATACAGCATCTGTAATTCATAGTATAAAAATTATGTGATATAAGATCATATATAGGGATTAGGCTGAAAGTTAGCTTATACGCCGGTATATGTTTCCAAGCTTCAGCACGTTAAAAACTTTTAGCCAGTCTAAAGCTTGTGTTTCAAGACAACCTAAGAACTTTCGAGAACTCGCTGTGCTCAAACAACTCTAAAGTTCTAAGGTTCTCTTAAAACCCTTTACTAAGACTGGCACAAAGTTTTTAAATCTACTTCAGCTTTGGAAACATATCCCTCTGTATAAACTAACTTTCTAGTTACTTTTCTGATAGATATCTAACTTTGATAATTGACTTAACTAAGGTATTCATAGGAATACATCTGACAGTACATTTAATAATTTTATGTTAGCTCTTGGCGAAGCTACTTTAGAACATCATCAATCTTAAATACTGTTTGAGCATAGCGAGTTTATTTAAGATTGTTGATGTTCTTAGCGGCAAGCCTTAGAGATAACTAAAATTATTAACAGTACAGAAGAGGTATTCCTATGAATACCGTTAATAAGTCAAATACTTAGGTTGAATATCTATAAAAACTGCGTCGCAGTTTTTTTATTTTACCGATTCAAGATATTCTATGGTACCATTTGATATATTTTCAGCTAATCTTTTTAATACATCTTCTTTTGACAACTTTTCTCTATCCTCCTCATTAGTTATAAATCCACATTCAACCAAGACGCAAGGTATTTTACTATACCTAAGTACTGCAAAGTTTTCTCTTCTTATACCTTTATTTTCCCATCCATCATCTTTTATAGCTTCTTTTTCTATAATTTGTGCAAGCTTCATTCTTTCATCTTTTTGGTAACCATTTGCATCGTAGTAATATGTAGTTATGCCTTTAAAAGTGATATCATTAATAGAATTTATATGGACCGAAATAAATGCATCTGCATTTGCCTCATTAACTTTCTCTCCTATTTTTTTTAGAGGTATAAGCTTGTCCTCATTTCTTGTTAAAACTACTTTACATCCTTTATCTTTTAAATATGCTTCTGCATACTTTACTATCTTAAAGGTTAAATACTTTTCATACATATCTTTATAGCTCGTACCATTATCAATTCCACCATGTCCAGCATCTAGCACTATAGTATATTCCCTACTGGGCTTCTTAAATTTATTACTTTTATCTATAGCTTTAACCATAGGTGAATACGGCTCACCTAATACCTTTTCATAAACCGGATTTATGGCTTTCCCAAATAATAACATTATCATAGTAAAAAAAATACAAGAAAATAAAAACCTTTTCCTGTTGCCAATTCTCATATTCTCACTATCCTTTTTAATAAATTTTAGAATAACTAAACTCAATTAATTGTAAAACATAATTATATTATATACAAATTTTGGAATATTTTCAATATAACTCAATATATTTATAAGTTACATATTTGTAAACATACTACAGGGGTACTAGACGGTCAGTTAATTTATACCTTGGGCTATGTTTCCAAAGCTTCCGTCCGTTAAAAACTTTTAGTCAGTCTAAAGCTTGTGTAGAGCTTCACGGCCGAAAATTGACTTAAACCTTGAATTATATAAAAAAAAACAAACAAGTACTTCATTCTAAAATATATGAAGCCCTTGTTTATTTTACTCTACAATAACCTGATGCGGATAACAGGATTTGAACCTGCACAAAGTCTCCTTCACTAGAACCTGAATCTAGCGCGTCTGCCAATTCCGCCATATCCGCAAGTTTGAATAAATTTACAATTATATTATACCATAATATTCCACTATGACAATGCTTTTATGTAAAAAAGGCACTTAGAAGAGGAATTTAAAAGGACTAAGTCCTGTATAATACAAGATTTAGTCCTTGAATGTTGCTTAATTAAACTTTGCCTAACTTTTTGGAGTTGTTCCACTTGTTTTGGGCTGTTCACTTGTTTTTGATGGTTCACTTGTTTTTGGCGGTTCACTTGTTTTGGGTGGTTCATTTGCTTTTGGCGGTTCAATCGTTTTTGGCGGTTCAACCGGCTTTTTAGTACCTCTTTTTATAACTCCATCCACTGGCTGATAAAAATCATATGCTATAACATCTTCACTTATCAAACTGCCATTCTTTGTAGTTCTTTTTGTAACTTTTACCTTGTAGCCTGTATAAGGAGCTTGAACTTGTTGAGTTTGTCCATCTGGTAATGTTGGATCATCTACATACTTTACTCCCGGTTGTATAGTCTCATAAACTTCTGATTTCACCTCAGTTACTACATCACTTAAAGAAGAATTCGTATATACATTGAATGTAACATTTCCTCCAGAAGCATCTCCTTCAATATATATTGGATAATCAAAAGTATTTTTAAATTTATAGTCTAAATTACCATAGTCAACGGTAGCATCCATTCCAAGTGGCACATAGTGCGATGGTAGTGTATGATGAGCTCTTTCAACAGATTTTATATTAGCTCTAAGTACTGCATTGTATAATGTTGTGGATACCTGGCATATTCCGCCACCAAGTCCTGAGTCTATTTGGTTTCCAATAATAACTGGGGCTGCTTGATATCCCTTTTCCGCAGTTCTTTCTCCTACCACATCATTAAAACTGAAAGTATCTCCAGGCATAAGTATTTTACCATTTATAATATTTGTAGATAGACTTATATTATTAGCCCTTTCTCTTGAAGATATAGAGCCATACTCTGTAGTAAAAGTTGATATTTTTGCGTTAATAGAAGATATTTTATCCGCAGTAATTTTAGCAGAAATTGCTTCTATAGGCGCCTTAATGTTTACATCAGTTCCTACTGACTCATTAATTTTTGATGAAGCTTCTTTTTGTAATTTATCTTTTTGAAGCTTTCTTCCACTTTCTTCTGGTACTACTGTAATATTTCCTCCGCTTATTTTTAGTGTCGCATCTACAGGATCTTTGTTTATATCTTTTTCAATACTGTCTATAAGTTCATTTACTGGATTTTTGTCATAAGTAAGCCCTAGAGAAAATTGTTTTTTCTCGAAACCTTTCACTATTTTATACTTTTTAAAGGCATTAGAATCCTTACCATATAAAAATGCTTGGTTTACGGCTTCGTCTATATTATATTTAGGATTTAGCTTTGAATAATCTAATGTATAAGTTCTATCAGGAGTTATTATATTTACTTTTCCCTTTTCTACTGAATTAGTATATTTTTGTTCTAAAATTTTCTTTGCTTGATCTTTTGTTTTCCCAGATAAGTCTTCCCCTGATACACTTACCCCTGGATATATTACATTTGACCAAGCTTTAACAGCATTATACTGGAATATTCCAAATCCTGCAGTACCTATTGTTAGAAAAGCTATAGCAATAAGTACTCTAATTGAAAGCTTTTTTTTAGTACTTCTTTTTTTTCTCCCCACAGGTATCACCTCTTTATTTTCCCTAATCATTATACTATAAAAGCAATTTTATTTAAATTGTTTTCTTCATACAATCAAATATTTATTGAACTAAAAAATCATAAGGTATAGAATTAATTATACAATTATGTATCTTCTTACAAAATGATTTAAGGTGAGGTGTATCTAAATGAACTATGACAAAGAAAAAGTAAAGCATTATATTAGGAATCTATTGATAACTCCAAGTCCTAGTGGATTCACAAATAAAGTTATGAATTACATGAAATATGAGCTAGACCTGCTAAAAGTACCCTATACAACTACTAATAAAGGATGCCTTATAGTAACTTTAGATGGTGAAAATTCTGAATATCAAAAGACCATTTCAGCCCACATAGACACATTAGGTGCTATGGTAAAAGAGATTAAATCTAATGGGGCTTTAGTATTGGCCCCTGTAGGTGGCTTCATGATGAATTCTATAGATGGTGAAAACTGTACGATACACACTTTAGATGACAAAATTTACACAGGAACTATTCAAACTATAAAACCTTCCGTACACATACATGGAAATGAGGCTCGTGAACTAAAAAGAGTTCCAGAGAATATGGAAGTTATTATAGATGAAAAGGTATTTTCAAAAGAGGATGTTGAGAATTTAGGAATAAATATAGGTGATTTTATATGCTTTGATAGCAGAACTATTTTTACAGATAACGGTTTTATAAAAAGCAGACATCTAGATGACAAAGCAAGTGCCGGCATAATTTTATATGCAATCAAATATATAGTAGAAAATAAAATTTCTCTTCCTTACACTATAAATTTCTTAATAAGTAATTATGAAGAAGTAGGTCATGGTGCATCTTTTATACCTGAGAAAACAAAAGAATTTTTATCTATAGATATGGGAGCTCCTGGCCCTGGACAAAATTCATCTGAATACAGTGTATGTATATGTGCCAAAGATTCCTCTGGTCCTTATGACTTAGAACTTCGAAAAAATCTTATTGATATGTGTAAAGAGAATAACATTTCTTATAAAATTGATATATATCCTAATTATGGGTCTGATGCTTCTGCCGCACAAAAAGCAGGCTGGGATGTAAAGACAGCTCTAATTGGAACTGGCGTCTTTGCTTCTCATGCATATGAGAGAACTCACATGGATGGGGTAATGGCTACTCTAGACTTACTTTTAAAATACTGCCAGAATTAAAATAATATAGACCGGGGAGGTTGTCAAAATGAAAGCTGAGATACTCTGTGTAGGAACAGAACTTTTACTTGGCGATATAGTGAATACGAATGCTCAATATTTATCAAAAAGATTAGCGGATCTAGGTATCTCTGTATATCATCAATCTGTAGTTGGGGATAACAGTGAAAGATTAAAAAAAGAATTTGAAGAATCTTTTAATAGAGCTGATATAGTAATAACTACCGGTGGACTTGGTCCTACACCAGATGATTTAACAAAAGAAACTGGTGCAGAATATTTTAATAAAGAAATGGTTCTGCACGAGGATACATTAAGCAAATTAAAATCACATTTTATTAACACATCAAAAGGAGAGTTAAAGGGAAATAATATAAAACAAGCATATTTTCCAAAGGACTCATTAGTTCTACCTAATGACTATGGTACTGCACCAGGTTGTGCTATAGAGGAAGACGGTAAATTACTTATTGTTTTGCCTGGGCCACCTAGAGAGATGAAGCCTATGTTTGAAAACTCTGTAGTTCCTTTATTAAAGAAATATAGTAGCGAGATACTACAATCGAAGGTTCTAAGAATTTGCGGCATAGGTGAAGGTATTATGGCAGAACAAATATCTGATATCATAAATAACAGCACAAACCCTACTGTAGCACCTTATGCCAAAGACTGGGAAGTAACTCTAAGAATCACTGCAAAATCAGATACAGAAGAGAATGCAAAGATGCTTATTATTCCTGTAGAAAATGAAATTCGTAGTAGACTTGGTAAACATATATATGGCGAAGGTGAAACTTCTCTCGAAGCAGTCTTAGCTGAATTGCTAATAAAAAATAACTTAACTATATCTACTGCTGAATCCTGCACAGGAGGGCTTATCGCTTCAAAGCTTGTAGATTATCCAGGCGTCTCCTCAGTATTTATGGAGGGCGCTGTTACCTACAGTAATGATGCGAAAATCAAGCGTCTAGGTGTAAAGGAAGAAACTTTAGAACTATTTGGTGCTGTAAGTGAAGAAACTGCAAAGGAAATGGCAGAAGGTATTGCTAAAACATCCGAAACAAACATAGGACTATCAACCACTGGTATTGCAGGGCCAGGTGGTGGTACTGCCGAAAAACCTGTAGGCTTAGTCTATATTGGTCTTTATATTAACGGAAAAACTAAAGTTAAAAAATGTGAATTTACAGGCAGTAGAGAAATGATAAGAAGAAGAACTACTATAACTGCACTAGACTGGGTAAGAAGAGAGCTTTTAAAGACCGAAAGTTAATTTTCGGTCTTCACTTCTTCATTAAAATACTCACAGTAAGGCGCTAGTGGGCATATTTCACATTGTGGTTTTCTAGCTTTACAAATCTGTCTTCCATGCCATATAAGATAATGGTGAGTATCGCTCCACATTTCTCTTGGAACATTTTCCATAAGACCTTTTTCTACTTGATCTGGAGTATCACCTTTCGAAATTCCAAGCCTATTTGATACCCTAAATACATGAGTATCTACTGCAATAGCTGGAACTCCAAAAGCATTAGATAAAACTACATTGGCAGTTTTTCTTCCTACTCCCGGGAGTTCTATTAGTTCTTCCATTGTTTTTGGTACCTCACCACCATGTTTTTGTATTATATCTCTTGTAGCTCCTAATATATTTTTGCTTTTGTTTTTATAAAATCCACAGCTTCTGATCTTTTCTCCTAGCTCTTCCTCTGTCAAGCTTATCATTTTTTCCGGTGTATTATATTCTTTGTATAATTCCTCCGTAACCTGGTTAACTCTTACATCAGTACATTGTGCGGATAGTATTGTTGAAACTAATAGTTCATAAGGTGATTTAAACTCCAGCGCACATTTAGCATTAGGGTAAGTCTCACTTAATACTTTTAATGTTTTTTCTATATTTTCTTTTTTCAAAATGTTCACCTACTTTTACTTTTCTTACATATTAATATTATATATTCAATAGAAAAAAATACCCATTCAAAATAATGGGTATTACTTATATTCTCCTCTATATTGTTCAGGTAAGAGCTCTGCAATTTTTCTCATTAGGAAATTCATGGCTCTTTCTTCATATTCACGTTTGTCTTCCTCACGATCTTTAGCAGGTATTTGTACCTCTTTACCTATAGATAGTGTAACCTTTGCATGATAAAACTTTTCTTGTCCCATATCATTCTCATTAATAGGAAGAAGTTTCTCACTACCATAGATACCGAGTGGTATAACTGAGGCTTTTGTCAATCTTTGAATCAATATAATTCCTTTTTTAGCCTTAATCATACTTCCAGTTCTGCTTCTTGTACCTTCTGGGAATATGAGAATATTTTTTCCTTCTTTTAATGTCTTTACTATTCCTGATATAGCTTCTTTATCAGGAGTATTTGGCTTAATAGTTATAGTTTTAGTAATGTATACACCCAAACTAGTCAACGGATTGTCAGATAGTTTTGCTCCTGCTACAAAGGTTATATCCTGATCTCTTAGTATATTATTTATTACCAATCCATCAGAATTACTTAAATGGTTACATACAAAAAGTATAGGCTTTTTTACGTCTTTTAAGTTCTCCATTCCCTTAACTTCTATATCTGCATAGGTTTTTAGATACTTCTTAATCAGTTTTCCAGAAAAAAATCGAACTACATCTTTAGGAAGATAGCCTATTATCCTAGCTGCTCCAGGAGAAATCATAATATAGTCCACCTTTCATTTACATGGTTTAAAATAAAAATTATATAAGCTATACAAATAAAAATTACTTCCTAAATATTATATCATATAATTAAATTATAGTTTCAAATATTTTAGAAGTCTATTATAATAATTTTGTACATATGGTGAACTAAACTTTACAGGTTTTCTACTTTTCTCTAGACACATCACATTAATTAGAACATTTCTTTGAAGTACGTTTTTACCTCTCCAGCCACAAGATGTTTGGCTATACTTCTCTTTAAATGTTGCTTTATCTAAACTTATTAATTCATCTAAACTTGCCCTTTCCATAAAGTCATAAGGCCTAAATTCTTCTATTTTTGATATTTCAGCACCTTTGTTATATGGACAGACCTTTTGACATGTATCGCATCCAAATATTCTACCATTTAATTTGTCAAACCATTCATCATCTATTTCCTTTTTTTGAGTTATATACGAAAGACATATGTTAGGATTATTCTCATTTTTTATTGCACCTGTTGGACATGCGTTTTGGCATATATTACAGTTTCCACATTTATCCCCTAAAGGCTTATCTTTTTCTATAAGCAGATTAGTTATTATTTCTCCTAAAAATACATAAGAACCATATCTTTCTGTAATCAGAGTATTGTTTTTTCCTATAAATCCTATTCCACTCTTCAGTGCAATATATCTTTCAGGAAGGGAATTGCTATCTACAAAATATATAGCCTTACCTCCTAAACACTCTATATAATCACATATACTTTTTAAATAGTGAGCTACTACAGCATGATAGTCTCTCCCATGAGTATAACTTGAAAATCCTATAGTATTTTTATAATTTAAGTTAAATAAATAAGGGAAAGCAATAGAAATTATTGTTTTCCCATCTTCCATATAGAGAAAAGGATTTATCCTCTTCTCTATACATTTCTCTTCAAATTCATTTTCTAGCCCTTTATCTTTTCTGCTTTCAAAGTATTGCCTCAATTCATCAAAAACCCTACATTCTGAAAAGCCAACCGTATCTAAACCCAACTTGTTGCAATACTCTAATATACTGCTTTTGTAATCCAATTAATCACCTTCTTTAGTGCGCTAATTTAAATAACCATTTCGTTGTATATCTTTCTTCTTCTTCCCTTAAAATCCTCTATTTCTATTATTGCCGCTTGTGTTGCTGCTTGCTTTCTTCGAACAATTTTTGCTGGTATTCCTACAGCTGTACAATCTGATGGCATATCTTCTAAAACAACAGAATTAGCTCCTACTTTTACATTATCTCCAATTGTTATAGGACCTAAAACCTTTGTTCCACATCCTATTATAACATTGTTTCCTACAGTAGGGTGTCTTTTTCCTTTATCTTTTCCCGTACCACCTAAAGTTACTCCGTGATACAGTGTTACGTTATCTCCGATTTCTGCTGTTTCTCCTATAACTACTCCCATACCGTGATCAATAAAGAGTCCTTTACCTATTGTAGCCCCTGGATGTATTTCTATTCCTGTAAAGAATCTCGATAGTTGTGATATTGACCTTGCTGTAAAGAAAAATTTCTTTTTATAAAAAAAGTGAGATATTCTATGATGAATTTGTGCATGGATACAAGGATATAAAAGAAACACTTCTAATGGATTTCTTGCCGCCGGATCATTCTTCATAGCACTTTTTATATCATAAACTAGTGATTTAAATGGATTTCTCATCTCTCTATACCTCTCTAATTAATATTAATCATATAATCCCATAGATAAATATTTTTCTCCACCGTCTGGTGCTACAGTTACAACTTTTTTCCCTTTTCCTAGTTGTTTTGCTATCTTCACTGCTGCAGCTAAATTAGCACCAGAAGATATTCCTACTAGTACACCTTCTTCTTTTCCCATAAGTCTTGCATATTCAAAAGCTTCTTCATCAGTTATAGTCATAACCTCATCTACTATTTCTTTATTATATATATCTGGTATAAAGCCAGCTCCTATTCCCTGTATTTTATGAGCTCCTGCCTGTCCGCCTGATATAACCGGAGATTTTGCAGGTTCTACTGCTACAACCTTTATATTGCTATTATGCTGTTTAAGTTTTTTACCAACACCTGCTATAGTTCCTCCTGTACCAACACCTGCTACAAATGCATCAAATTCATTTAAATCCTTAATAATTTCATCTGCTGTAGTTTCATAATGTTTCTCTGGGTTTGCTTCATTTATAAATTGCTGTGGTATATAGTATCCTTCCTTACCTTCTGCTATTTCTACTGCCTTTTCTATAGCACCCTTCATTCCCTTTGTACCTTCTGTTAATACAAGTTCTGCCCCATAAGCCTTCATCATGTTTCTTCTCTCTATACTCATTGTATCTGGCATTACAATTATTACTTTATATCCTTTTAACTTTCCTATCATAGCAAGTGCTATTCCTGTGTTTCCACTTGTCGGTTCAACTATGGTATATCCTGGCTTTATAATTCCTTCTCTTTCAGCCTTTTCTATCATGCCTAGTGCAGCTCTATCTTTAATGCTTCCACCAGGATTAAGTTTTTCAAGCTTCACATAAATATCAGCCATGTCTTCTCCTATTATATTGCTTAATTTAAATAAAGGTGTATTACCTATCATGTCAATAACATTATTAAATATCATTTTAAATTCCTCCCTTTTTTGTTTAAAAATTACATCAATTAATTAAATAATTTTCCTAATTTGAGTGTATTTCTATTTTAAATATCAAAAAACTCCGTCTCTATATATGATAGAGACGGAGTCAAATCCGCGGTTCCACTCTACTTAAGTCTTTAATTAAAGACTTCAGCTTTAGTTCAAGCACAGCGCTATGCTCTACCACTATAACGGGTGGATCCGATACAGCCTACTTAATTCGGTGTATAACTCCAAAGGGCACTTCACTTAAACCTTATTCAGAAACTTCTCAGCATATAGTTCCTTCTCTGTAAAACTAAATTTAAACTACTTTCCTTTTTCAAAGTATTTCCGAGTATTTTGATACGAATTGTATATTTCTTATTATACAACTATTTTTCTCTTTGTCAATATCTTTTTTATACACATAAAAATAAATAATAAACCAAAGATTATAGTATATCTTATGCCAGATAAGAAATTAAGTTCTACCGAATTAGTATATAAAATTCACATTAACTACAGAATCTATGCTTACCTATTATTTTGATTAATGGTCTTGACCATATCCATGCGCTTGTAGCTGTTGCCGGATTAAAGTAGTAAACAGCGCCGCCTGATGGATCCCATCCATTTAAAGCGTCTTGTGCAGCATTTATAGAAGTCTGAACCATGTTTGCATTTATCTGACCATCGTCTATAGCAGTAAATGCTCCTGGTTGATATATAACTCCAGCTATGGATGAGGGAAATCTTGGGTCTCTTGTTCTATTTAACACTACTGCGCCAACAGCTACCTGCCCTTCATATGGCTCTCCTCTTGCCTCTCCATTAATAAGCCTTGCTAGGAGCATTAAGTCCTGATTGGTTGTAGTTGAACTATTATTGCCACCAGAAGCACCAGCTTCGAGTCCTGCAACATTAATTCCAATAGCATTAAGTGTATTATTACCTGCAATTCCATCTACAGATAAACCATTTTTAGCTTGAAAACTTTTTACTGCAGTAAAAGTTAGATAGCCGTATATTCCATCTACACCTCCAGTATAATATCCCCAATCTTTAAGTCTTCTTTGTATTTGTGAAACTACATCCCCTGTTGAACCATAAGAATAAGCTATTGCTCTAACTGCACTTGCATAAGGAATCATACAAATTGAAGTAGTAATGTATGTAAATATAACGATAAGGGCACAAGCTATTTCCTTTTTGAATTTCATAATTTTTTTAGACATACATAGGCTCACTCCTTGCTATAAACTAAATATTCAATAAAGCTAGTAATATCGGTATATTTTAGGTCTTACGATATAATTTAGTTTATACACAATGTTATAAAAAATACATTTTTAAGCTAAAAGAAGGGTTGTAAAGATTACCCAAAATAAAAAATAAAAAAGCCCTAGTCAAAAACTAGAGCTTAAGTTTAAAATTATATGAAATTTGCACTGAAAGCTAAAATCGTAAGTACAATTATTAATAAAACTGTTCCTTTAGCTATGAGATTTTGAAGTGTTGTATTAACATAGCTGCCCATAACTTCAACATCATTTACAAGTATTATCATGAATATTAGTACTACAGGACATAATACACCTGCCAGCTGCTGAGTGACCAGAATTATATTAATCAATGATACATTTGGTATAAGTATAATTATGGCACTTACTAAAATCATAAATAAAAATAATCCAAAGAATACAGGTGCATCCTTTATCTTATTGTCTAATCCACTTTCAAAACCAAAGGCTTCACATACAGCATAAGCAGTACATAAAGGTATAACACAGCATGCTAAAAACGATGCTCCGAAGAGCCCTACTGCAAATAATAAAAATGAATAATTTCCTGCTAATGGTCCTAGTGCTGAGGCCGCATCTTGTGCTGTATCTATATTTATACCAGCCTTATATAATGTTTCAGCAGTACAAACTGTGATAACTAAAGCGGTTAATATAGCCCAAATCGTTCCAAGATATACATCAGCTTTTTCATATTTGTACTCTTTAATAGATATACCTTTATCTACAACTGAGGACTGTAAATAAAATTGCATATAAGGAGTTATTGTTGTACCTACCATTCCTATGAGAACTAAAAAATAATTTTTGTCAAACTTTGCTTGTGGTTTTACTATACTTACAAAAACATGACTCCAATTTGGTTTTACAAGAAAAGCTGTTATAAAATAACCAAAGAATGTGATTGTTAAAAACAAAAATATTTTTTCTGCCTTTGAATAATTTCCTCTTGTCAATATAAACCAAATAAGTGCTGTAAGTATTGGTATAGAAATATATTTGCTTATATGAAATAACTCTAAGCTGGCAGCTATACCGGCAAAATCACCTATGCATACACCAAGATTTGCTACAAGAAGTACAAGCATAGCAAAAAAAGCCCATTTAACACCAAATCTTTCTCTAATCAGGTCTGAAAGACCTTTACCTGTGACAACTGCCATTCTTGCATTCATCTCTTGAACTACTGCAAGGCCTATAGCTATAGCAAACATTCCCCACAACATTGAATATCCATAATGGGCGCCAACAACGGAGTAGGTAGTAACTCCACCGGCATCATTTCCCGCATTAGCTGTTATAATTCCTGGCCCAATTATACTTAATATCATTAGAAATCTATTTTTACTCTTCATGTTTATCTACCTCTTTCTAACCTACCTTTTTAAGTCTTCTTCTCCATGTTGGAACTAATATATCTTCCACTATGTCACTCATAATTACTACACCACATAGTTTCTGATGACTATTTATTACTGGAAGAGAAAGAAGGTCGTATTTAACACAAAGCTCTATAGCTTCATCTATATTTTCATGGTCTTCTATTTTAGTCATATCGCTAAGCATTATTTCCTTTAACTTTTCTTGTGGTTCAGATAATATTAGGCTTTTTAATGAAACTACACCTTGAAGCCTTTCCTGTTCATCGGTAATATATATATAATGCGAAACTTCATCATCTGGATTAATCTCTCTTAGAAGTTCAATGGTTTCTTCAACAGTTATATTTATATTGAAGGATATAAAATCCTTATTCATTATGCTTCCAACCGCTTCTTCACTATATCTCATTAAAGCCCTTACTTCGTCAGCATCCTCTTTTTCCATGCTGAGAAGAATATCTTCTGCTGTTTCTTCATCTATTTCTTCTAAAATATCTGCAATTTCATCGTTGGGCATATTATCTAGAACTTCATCTCTTTTAGATTGACTTAAGTTTTCCAATATATCAGCTTGGATGTCTGGCTCAATTTCCTCTAAAGTATCCGCAGCAAGATCTCGTTCAAGACTTTCAAATACTCTTTTCCTATAGTTTATATCCATATCCTCTAAAATATCCGCTAAATCTGCAGGATGTAATTTTGAAAGCTTTTTGTAGGTTACAGATAGTTTCAAATTATTATTCACCATCTCAAGTGATTCAACATTATCCCATACTATTAAACTATCAGATGGTTTTTTATCAAACATCTTGTAACAGCTTTTAACTAAGCCCTCTAATCCAAGTCTTCTTCCAAGAGCAAGTACACCTGAGTCAACAGCCACTACCCTATACTCTCCTGCTATTTCTGTAATTCTTAGATCATTAACTCTTACAAGCTTTTTCCCATTTATATCAACAATTTGTCTGTCTAATAAATGTTTCGATAAAAGATAAGAGTACTTTTGAAGAATGATTTCCCTCATTCCTTCACCTTTAATACGTATCCTGTCATCTTCTTCATAAAAGGAAATACGTTTAAATTCACAATTAAAAATTTCGCCGTCTTTCTTTACCATATAGCCTATAGCTCTTGGGAGTCCATCCTCAGTAGTTACATAGATATCACATAATTTGCCTACGGGTTCATTAAACTCATCATAGATTTTTTTGTAAAGAACCTTACTTAAGAAGAAATTAGATAGCTTTTTCATAAATATTCCTCCCTTCATACACAGAGGAATACTTACAAAACTGATAAGGAATTCATAGAAATGCCTAAGCGTTAGAAGTAAATTTCTTTATCGGTTAATGTAAATGTTCCTCTGTACATTCAATATTAAATTTTGTTTTGACCTAAATCGACCACTATAAGGGCCAACCTCCATTTAAAAACACCACCTAAAAAATAAAATAAAGGAGCCTATAAAAATTATAGGCTCCATGCAAACTAAAACTTTATAGTCCGAGTTTTAGCACTATATAGCTTTGAACTTAAATCGTTCAGCTACATTAAGTAAAACCTTGATTCGGTAATACCTGTTGACCCATTGGCATCTCTCGATGTTTCCGGGCAGTAGCGTGTATCTATATAGGAGCCTCACCTAACATAAGTAAAACATATCTTTTATTATTAACTTTCTTTCATTATTTATTATAGTACAAATTCCTTAAAATGCAACCATAAATATAAAATTTATTTAAATTCGCTTGTTATATTATATTATTTTTGTTTTTTTCAATATTACTAGTATTCATGCAAGATTTTGCCTATTTTCTTAATTTTCATCAAAATCTTTTATTGTAATTTTTGTAAATTTATTCAAAATGTTTTTATTTAGTTTAACTATTATGCTAAATTATTTATTCATATTTTTTTATCATTGTGTTAATATATTAATGATTTTTATGTATATGACATTATCATCTTCGCCAGAAAGTCAATAATATAATTTTTAAGAACGGAGAATATCAATGATACTAAATAATAAATTTTTACCTGTAAGTAAAAATGATTTAAAAGCAAAAGGCATAGATCAATTAGATTTTATTATAGTTACAGGCGATGCCTACGTGGATCACCCCTCCTTTGGTACTGCCATAATATCTAGAGTACTTGAAAATGAAGGTTTTACTGTAGGTATAATTGCCCAACCTAACTGGAATAACGCAGATGACTTTAAAAAGCTCGGAAAACCTAAATTAGGCTTTTTAGTTAATTCAGGCAATATTGACTCCATGGTGAATCACTATACTGTAGCTAGAAAAAGGCGACATGATGATTTATATTCACCTGGTGGTGAATCAGGCCATAGACCAGATAGAGCTGTTATTGTATACTCTAACAGAGTTAGAGAAGCTTATAAGGATGTTCCAGTTATAATCGGTGGGATAGAAGCTAGTTTAAGAAGATTCGCGCATTATGATTATTGGGATAATAAAGTAAGGAGAAGTATCCTTTTGGATTCTAAAGCAGATCTTTTAATATATGGTATGGGCGAAAAAACTGTAGTGCAAATAGCTAACCTTTTGAAATATGGGATGTCTATTCAAAAAGTTACTGATGTAAGAGGAACTGTATATCTTTCTAATAGCTTATCCCAATTAAGAGACTTTGTGGAAGTTCCGTCCTTTGAAGAGGTTTCTACAAATAAAAATGCTTATGCTGAAAGCTATAAATTAGAATACTTTGAACAAGATGCTATCAGGGGCAAAACTGTAGTTCAAAAGCATTCTGATAAATATATCGTTCAAAATCCTCCTCAATTCCCACTAACAGAAGAGGAAATGGATGTAGTTTACAACTTACCCTACACTAGAAATTATCATCCTATATATGAGGCTAAAGGTGGAATTCCTGCTATAAAAGAAGTTAAATTCTCTATAACAAGTCATAGAGGCTGCTTTGGCGGTTGTTCATTCTGTGCTCTTACTTTTCATCAGGGAAGGACAATTCAAAACAGAAGCCAAAAGTCTATTATAGATGAAGCTACCCTTTTAACATCTTTAGATGATTTTAAAGGATATATACATGACGTAGGAGGCCCTACTGCAAACTTTAGACACAAGGCTTGCAAAATCCAAGAAACTGCTGGGGTATGCAAAAACAGACAGTGTCTATCGCCAACACCTTGTAAAAATCTTATAGTAGATCACAAGGAATATTTGAGTTTGCTCCGACAAATAAGAAAAATACCTGGGATTAAAAAGGTATTTATTCGCTCCGGAATACGATATGATTACCTTGTTTACGATAAAAATACAGATTTTTTCGAAGAGCTTTGTAAACATCATATAAGCGGTCAACTTAAAGTTGCTCCAGAACATATAAGTGATAAGGTTCTTAAACAGATGGGTAAGCCTAAAAAAGAAGTTTATGATAAATTTTCTAAAAAATACTTTGAAATAAACAAAAAAATAAAAAAGAATCAATTTCTTGTTCCTTATCTCATGTCAAGTCATCCCGGCAGTGATTTGAATGCAGCTGTAGAGCTTGCTCAGTACATTAAGAGTATGGGATATACTCCAGAACAAGTGCAAGATTTTTATCCTACACCTGGAAGTTTATCTACTACTATATATTACACGGGCATACATCCTCTAACTGGTGAAAAGGTATATGTGCCACGAGAACAGAAAGAAAAAAATATGCAAAGGGCTCTAATGCAATTCACTGTACCTGAGAATCATAAGCTTGTAAAGGAAGCTTTAATTAAGGCTGGTCGAGAAGACTTAATAGGAACAGAAAAGAAGTGCTTAATTTCTTCAGCACCACATAAACCAAGGTATTCCAAAAATAAAGCACACAAAACTGAGTCTAAAAACCAAAAAAATACATTAAAGAAATTTAAAAGGTAGCTGCAGCTACCTTTTTCATTTGTTTAAAATAATGAATTGTAATGTCGATTTCCCTATATAGAACTCCTCGTTTTTTTCCTCACTTTACTTAATGCATATACTATGGTTATAGACCATAGCATGTCCCCTATTACATTTTCAGCTAAGATTCTTATTCCTATAATCCATAATATAAATTCAATTATCGTTATAAGAGCTGCAAAAATTATCATACTAATTCCTAACTTATTTATATTTTTATTACTGGATAAAGCTATAGTTAGGAATAGTATTATAGTATTTAGGATTACGTAAATCCAGTATGGATATAAATCTTCTGTTAAAATCATGGTATATCCATAAATTTCATTCGTTTGTACTAATGCCGGACACTTATATATCATTATTCCATATAATCCAACCAATATGGCAGCTATTATAAATATATACGAAAAATTTATATTGTCTTTTCTTATAAAAATATAAAGTGCAATTAGCGCTAATAGTGGTATACTTATGAAATTCAAAAAGAAAATTGGCTTAAGTAAATAAAGATGTTTTATATTATGAGACAAGGATAAAATAAGCAATGAAATATCCCTTAAAAGTATTGTCGTAATTACAATAATAGCAGCAGCTTTAATTTTATTAGGCGAAAATTCACTTATGTATAGTGCTTCTATCATAAGGATAAATATAATAAATACTATAAGAATATAACCGTAAAAACCTAACATACTCCCCTCACCTTATATTGATACTACTTATATTTATTACTGAAATTTATTTAATATTACTATTTTACATGGATAATAAAAAAAAGATGCTTACTAGCATCTTATTTTTTAGCGATTAATCCAAGAACCTCGATACCTTCCTTTATACACTCTATAACAAGTGGAAAATCCGGACCTCTTTCACCATCAATATCAGTCACAATATCTTCATAGCATTCTACTTCTATTTTATTGGCTTTAAAATATACAAGCCCTGCTGCATCTTCCAAGTGGTCACCTCTTAGCATTTTTATAAATAGAGCTATCATATCTTTTATCATTCCGGCCTTAATTATGATTACATCTAGCATTCCATCGTCAACTTCAGCTTTATATGCAAACTTTAAATTACCTGCAGTCTGTCCATTAAATACTAACATTAAGTACATATGTCCATCAAAATAGGCATTCTCAGATTTTACTTTTATTTTTAATTTTCTAAAGCTTGGAAGCTGTTCTAATCCTTTTACATAGTAAGCCAGCTTTCCCATGGTATTTTTTAGGTTTACATCCGTTTTTTGGGATACATCTGTAAAAAGACCTGTGCTAGCAACATTTATAAAATACTTATCATTTATTTTTCCTATATCAACCTTTTTCGGAACACTATTTAGTATTTGCTCACAAGCAGCTTCTACATCCTCAGGAATACCTATGAATTTAGCAAAGTCATTGGCTGTACCTACAGGAAGTATCGCTATAGGAAGATCTATACCTAGCGTTTTCATGTGGTTTACGGCGGTATC
This sequence comes from Clostridium nitrophenolicum, assembly GCF_055391695.1. Taxonomy (NCBI): domain Bacteria; kingdom Bacillati; phylum Bacillota; class Clostridia; order Eubacteriales; family Clostridiaceae; genus Clostridium; species Clostridium nitrophenolicum. The sequence continues at coordinate 124,816 of NZ_AP042469.1, read as the reverse complement.
TATAGTGCCATCTCCACCTGCAACTAGTATATATTTATAGGTTTCGTCTAATCCTTCAAAAGCCTTACTCATATCGAATTCAAAGCTAATCCTATAAGGTACCACTTCGTAACCATACTTCTGATGTATCATAATAACCCTATCAATATCAGTTATTATAGTGTTTTCACCAGAATATGGATTATAAATAAATCTTACCTTATCCATATATAACTCTCCTAACCTAGAATAAAATTTACCTCCATATGTAAATTTCACTACTATATTATAACACCTTATATAGCAAATCCACAAGATTCATAAAAACTCTTGTGGATTTATTTATAGCTATTAAGTTCTAAAACTCAGGTGTACTTGGTTCTGATATGCTGCTTAACGCCTGCTCTGCTTCTTCATTCAATTTAGGGCTCACAGCTATATCACCTAAGGATACCATTCCTACTAAGTTTTCACTATCTACTATAGGAAGTCTTCTTATTTGTCTTTCACTCATTACCCTAGAAGCATCTTGAATATCCATATCTGGTGTTCCTGTTACAGGATTTGATGACATTATTTCTCTTACACTTTGACTCTTTGAATCCTTTCCTGATGCTACAGATCTTAACGCTATGTCTCTATCAGTAATTATTCCTATAACTTTATCTCCTTCACACACAGGCACTGCACCTATATTATGTTCTTTCATAAGTTCAGCCGCTTTCTCTACTGAATCCTTTGAATCTAAACTAACTACTGCTCCTGTCATTATATCCTTTACCTTCATTAACAATACTCCTCCTTTAAATTTAAGTCCTAAGAGTATTATTCCCTTAATAGAGCAGTTATTACTTGTTAATTTTTAGCATTTTCTGATGATTTATATATATAAATGGCACATGCAGCTATAACTATTATTAATATTATTGGAATAGCAAATTTAAACGAAAGTGGATGCTCCAAATTTTTTCCAACGAATGAATAGGAAACCATTTCCGGAAACACTCCAATCATAGTTCCTATAATAAAGTCTCTATATTTCATCTTAGTAAGACCTGCTGCATAACTCAGTGGATCATATGGAAAAACGAAGGTCAGCCTCATTATAGCCATAATTTTTAATCCGTGCTTTTCAATGTTAGAATCCAAAGTCATCGCTTTTCCCTTCAGTAGCTTGTCAACAAAAGACCTACCTAAGAATTTAGCTAAGAAGAAAGCTAGTGTCCCAGAAAGAAAGCAACCTGCCATACTTAACATAAGTGCTTTATAAGGTCCAAAAATGTTACCAGCAATAACCGATAAAGGCCAAACTGGTATAAATAAAACTATAGGTTTTAATGTATATAATATTAAAAAAATAACTGATGAAAAACTACCGTAACTTAAAATAAATCTTTTAATTTTACCTAATCTTAAATGTGAGAGTCTTTTACCATATCTAATCATAATATATAAAAATACTGCACCAAAAATTATAGCAACTAACCACTTTAACCACTTTATTTTATCTTTCTTCATATCTCACTCAACTTTCTATACTTTTTCTTATAACGCAGCAAGTCTATTTTAACAAAAAATTTATAATTTTTCCATAAAAAAAGCATAATAACTACTTAAATAATTTTCTAAAATGAGTTATAATATGCTTATGATATTCTATATTTTTTTATACAATTATGTACTTATATAATAATAATTATTACTAGGAGTGATTTTAATGGCTAAAATAGCTAGAAGCGCTGTACCTAATGTTTTTACATTTGCTAATTTAGGATGCGGTGTTATGTCTTTAATGATGACTTTTCAAGAAAATTACAAGTGGGCAGCTATCTTTATTTTACTTGCATGCCTAGCTGACAGGTATGATGGAAGAGTAGCTAGATTTTTAAATGTATCTAGTGACTTAGGAAAGGAACTGGATTCTCTTGCAGATTTAGTTTCCTTTGGAGTAGCTCCATCTATTCTTGCATTTAATCTTTACGGATTCTCAAACTTAGGACTTTTAGGATATCTGTTAGTTATGTTATTCCCTATAGCTGGGGCTTATAGATTAGCTAGATTTAATGTTACTCAATTTGATGGAGAATTTTTCGGTATTCCTATAACTTTTGCAGGTATGTTTATGGCTCTATATTGTTTTATTACTATGAATTACCTTGCTCCTCAAGGAGTTACTGTAATTATACTAATTGCTTTATCTTATCTTATGGTTTGTAAGCATAGATTTAAGAAGTTTTAAAAAATAGGTGTGATTATTCACACCTATTCTTTTTTATCATTTTTTAATTCTAGCTCATTATCTATTTCAGTTTGAATATATTGGGCCTGAATCTGATATTCCATGATTTGAGACTTTATTTTGCAGTAATCCATATATATATAGCTAGATTTGTCTAAAACATCTATTAGGTCATCTATTACATCTCCTAATTCATTCACTCTTTTTAGAGCATGTTTAACATCTTTTTTATGTGCTAAAGCAATGGTGTTCAATTCTCCTGCCCCACCAATTAAAAGTCTATAGGCGTTAACAAGTTTATTTAGTAAATCTGCTACATTATTTATATCAGCGTAATATTCCTCAACTAACTTTCTATGCGGCATGTTTATCACCTTATAATCTTGATATCATATTTATTTATATTATTATTCTTATAAATTCATACCACATAGTAATAAGCCAATGTAACTATTATATAAATGGCTATCAAAATTGCGCCTTCAAACCAATAGGTTTTACCATCTTGAAAAACTATAAAAGCCATAACTATTGCAATTAAAGCCATTATTATTTGAAAACCAGTAAAAAGCAAAGTCATTTCCACACCTATAAAGTAAGCAAGTACCATTAAAATAGGTGTAACAAAAAGAGCGATTTGAATACTTGAGCCTATAGCTATCTCTAGGCTTAAGTTCACCTTATTCTTTGTTGCACATACAATAGCTGAAAAGTTTTCACCGGCATTTCCTAGTATAGGTATCAATATTATACCTAAAAATTCTTGTGAAAGCCCATAGTTCTCTACCGTTTCTTTTATATTAAATATTAGCCTTTCACTTATGAAATACAATATAATGGATATTACAATTAATTCAAGGATTATTCTCACATATTTTTTATTTTTAATAGATCTATTTTCAATACTTTGCTCACTTACAATAAATAAATTGCCGTGAGTATAAAGTGAAAATATAAGCCCCAGCACATATACAATTACTAACACAACAGCGACCTTTATGCTTATAGATGTAAGTACAACTTTTGATAGTGATTCATTATATTGTTTTAGAGATGCAACTATTATAATGGTAGACATGGCCAAAAGAAGCATACTAAAATTTGTTCTCGCAACTATCCTATTAAACTTTTGTTCTTTATATTTAATACCACCTATAAAAATTGATATCCCAAGTACCAATAGCATATTACTAATTATAGAACCTATCAAAGATGCCTTGACCATAGGGATCATTCCAAATTGTATTGACCAAATTCCCATTGTAAGCTCTGGTATATTCCCTATTGCTGCAGTTAATAATCCTCCTTTTTTTTCTCCTATATACTCTGATATTATAGATGTAAGTTCCCCTAGTGTAATAGCTAAAGGGACTATAACAACGGAGTAAAGGACGGTATTTACTAATGGATAAGTGGTCTGAAAAAATATTAGTGATATAGCTACAATTAAGTAAATATATTTCTTATTCATTGCAACACCATCATTCCTTATAATTTATTTTAAAATATTAGTCTGATGTGCGCTCTCTTATATATTCTTCATCTATTTCTTCAAAAACTTTAGTATAGTAATCTTCATTACTTTTAGTCTTCCTTATATCGATATCTTCTTGAAATCCTCTATATGGAAAACTACTGTCATATTCCACCTCTCTTACTATAGGGAGCATTTGGCGATTTGAATATACTACAAACATAATTACTCCCTCCTATTTATAATCTTCACAGGCAATTTTAAAATAGGCTCTTGGATATTTGCACAGAGGACATACATTAGGAGCTTCTTTTCCTATATGAATATATCCACAATTCATACACTGCCATTTTACTTCTTCATTTCTTTTAAACTCCATGCCATTCTCTAAATTTTTAAGTATGGCTATAAACCTCTTCATGTGATTTTCTTCAACCTCTGCAAGTTCCTTATAAAAATCTGCAATTTGTACAAATCCCTCTTCTCTTGCTGCTCTTTCAAATTCCTTATAAAGCTTTGAGCTTTCTAAAGCCTCACCCTCAGCTGCATCTTTTAAATTGTGTTCAGTACTCTTTATCATCTCTAAGTATCTACCAAAGGCCTCTCTTGCATGGGCTTTTTCATTATGTGCAGTTTCTTCAAATATACTTGCTATATACTCATACCCTTCTCTTCTAGCTTTTTCTGCGTAAAAATCATATTTATTTCTAGCTCTTGATTCACCAGCAAAAGTTTTTAAAAGATTTTTTTCAGTTTCACTTCCTTTTAATTCCATTCGCAAACCTCCAAAAGTTATTCTCCTTTAGTCAGTTTATTCATGTTTGGATTTATTTGTTACAAAGGCATTTTATTGTTTAAACCGCGATTCGTAAAATAAAAAAACTGCGACGCAGTTTTTTATAGATATTCAACCTAAGTATTTGACTTATTAGCGGTATTCATAGGGGTACCTTAGTTAAGTCAATTATCAAAGTTAGATATCTATCAGAAAAGTAACTAGAAAGTTAGATTATACAGAGGCATATGTTTCCAAAGCTGAAGTAGATTTAAAAACTTTGTGCTAGTCTTAGTGAAGGGTTTTAAGAGAACCTTAGAACTTTAAGTTGGTGAAAAGCCTAAATGGCTTTCCACGAGCAACGTATCAATGGTAATTGATATGTTGGTCCGAACTGAGCACAGCGAGTTCTCGAAAGTTCTTAGGTTGTCTTGAAACACAAGCTTTAGACTGGCTAAAAGTTTTTAACGTGCTGAAGCTTGGAAACATATACCGGCGTATAAGCTAACTTTCAGACTAATGCCCTATATGGGGTCTTATGTCACATAATTATTATCTTATGTATTAAACTTATATAAAAAATGAGCTATACGTATTTACATATAGCTCATTTATCTAATTATTCTCCAAAAACTTGTCTTTGTAATTTAAGTCCTGTTTCTGTAACAGCTAATCCACCAAGAGCTGTTTCTCTAAGCTCTGCTGGCATTTGCTTTCCTATCTTGTACATTGCTTCAACTGTATCATCAAAAGGAATTTTACTCATTACACCTGCCATAACCATATCTGCTGTAGTTAATGCACTAACTGCACCTGCTGCATTTCTCTTAGCACAAGGAACTTCAACAAGTCCTGCTATCGGATCGCATACTAATCCTAATATATTTTTAAATACTATAGCAGCTGCATTTAGAGCCTGTTCTGGTGTTCCTCCCATCATTTCTACTACACCAGCTGATGCCATAGCTGCTGCTGAACCACATTCAGCTTGACATCCACCTTCTGCACCTGCCATTGTAGCATTCTTAGCTATTATTATACCCACACCAGTAGCTGTAAATAATCCTTTTATCATTTCATCTTCTGTTGAGTTTAACTTTTCTCCAGCACTTATTATTACTGCTGGCATTATACCACAAGAACCTGCTGTAGGAGCTGCCACTATTTTACCCATAGCAGCATTTACTTCTGATGAAGAAAGAGCTCTCGCCATAGCCATAACCATAAAGCTACCTGTTAACGTTTTCCCATTTTTCGCATATTCATTTAATCTGTAAGCATCTCCACCTATTAAACCACTTACTGATGATATTTTATTGTTTAATCCACGTTCCGCAGCAGCTTGCATTACTTGTAAGTTTTTTCTCATCTTTTCAAAAACTTGTTCAGTAGTAAGTCCTGTTGCTTTTGCTTCTTCTTCTAAAGTATATTCCCATATACTTATATTTCTTTCTTTACATACTTCTAAAAGTTCATATCCGTGATTAACCATTTTTTATGCCTCCTCTCTTACAGGGTTTATTGCTCTAGCTTTGTGTATATTAGGTATTTCACCTATTGCATTTATTATTTCTTCTGAAATAATATCATCTACCTCAAATACCATTGCTGCTGCTGATCCCTTACCACTTGTTCTATATACCCTCATAAATGCAATGTTTATTCCATACTCATATAGTATTGCACATACTTTTGCAACCATTCCTGGTACATCAATATGATTTATTAATATAGTTGGATATGCTCCAGTAAACTCTATTTTATCTCCATCTACTTCTGTAACAACTATATTTCCTCCGCCTATTGAAGCACCAGTTACTTCAACAACATTTCCATCAGGCTTAGTTATTACTGTTTTAACTGTATTAGGATGTACATCTCCAAGATCAGTTGGAATGAATTCTACTTCTATGTCCTTTTCTCTAGCTAATTCCATAGAATTCTTTAGGTTTTCATCCCATGGGTTCATTCCTAATATTCCTGCAACTAATGCCTTATCTGTACCATGTCCCTTATAAGTTGTAGCAAAAGAACCATGAAGGAAAAATTTCACTTTTCTAATTCCATCACCTGCTATAGTTCTTGCAATTTTACCTAATCTTGCCGCTCCTGCTGTGTGTGAACTTGATGGTCCTATCATTATAGGGCCGAGAATATCAAATGCACTGTATTCTCTCATATTGGTGCACCAACCTTCCTTTTTTCTATATTAATACAATTCATTACATATTGTATTGTAAGACTCTTAATATCGATTTTATTATACAATAAATTTAAATAAATTGTCACTTTTTTTTTGAAAGTTTTTTGTTTAAAATTATAATTATTGCTTTTAATAATTTCTTGTAATCTTGCATTTTTTTTTATATTGAATAAAATCATGCTTAATTCTTTATTTTTACATTATTTAGAGCTTCAAAGGCCGAAAGTTAACTTATACCCCGGGCTATGTTTTCAAGCTTCAGTCCGTTAAAAACTTTTAGTCAGTCTAAAGCTTATGTTTTAGACGACCTAAGAACCTTCGATAAACTCGCTATGCTCAAACACATCTAAGGTTCTAAGGTTGTCTTAAAACACTTCACTAAGACTGACACAAAGTTTTTAAATCTACCTTCAGCTTCGAAAACATATCCCTTTGTATAAATTAACTTTCTAGTTGTTTTCCCTATATAATGTTTAAAATAAAATTAAGGTACCACCCCAAGGTAGTACCTTACTATTTTCTTAGTATTTATAGAAGCAGCTTCCCCCTATAAATTCTCTTAATATTGAGTTATCTGGTACTAAGCTTACATCTACATCTTTAAAAAAGTGTAGAAAGCTTTTAAGTCTTAAAGCTTCATAATATACTGGACTTTGCTCGTTTATCTTTTCCAATTCTTTTAACGCATATTTTTTCAGTACACAGAGTTCATATACTAAGGTAGAGTTAAACATAACATCTGCATTTTCTTGAAATACAAATATATTTTTCTCTTCTCCTCTTTTTATAGAAGGCCACATTTTTAACGTATCTTCACTGCCATACCCTCTTGAAAGATAGTCTCTAACCGCTCTTCTTATTATTCTGACATCTGTAGTAGCTATTCTATTATGATCATCTACATTTAATTGTGTAAGAGCACTAATATATATTTTAAACTTGTTTTCTATTGGTATAGCTGATGTTAACATCTCATTTAATCCATGAATTCCTTCAACTATAAGTATTCCGTTTTGAGGAAGCTTAATTTTTTGCCCTAACCATTCTCTACTTCCAGTTTTAAAATTAAAAGTTGGAATCTCTACATCCTCACCTTTTAATATGGACTCTAAATTTTGGTTGAATAGTTCTAGGTCCAATGCATATATAGATTCAAAATCATAATTCCCATTCTCATCTTTAGGTGTGTTTTCTCTATTTACAAAATAATCATCTAGCGATATTGGTATTGGAATTAGCCCATTTACCCTTAGCTGAATTCCAAGTCTCCTTGCAAAAGTTGTTTTTCCAGAGGAAGACGGTCCGGCTATAAGAATTATCTTTGTATCTTTTCTCTCACTTATCATGTCAGCTATATAAGCTATTTTTTTCTCATGTAATGCCTCCGCTACTCTGATTATATCTACAATTTCACCACTTTCTACCTTATCATTTAAGGATCCAACATCACCTACACCAAGTATATTCCCCCATTGTTCTGTTTCATAAAATATTTTTCTAAGCTTTTTATGTTCTATAAAGTTAGGTAACTTAGATGGATCTGATTCTAAAGGGTACCTAAGTACAAATCCAGGTTCTCTATAGCAAAGATCGAAAATTTTTAATATACCTGTAGAATACGCCATGGAACCGTAAAAGTAATCGTACCTACCATCCAATTCATACAATTTAACGATATCACTACTTACATGTTTTAATAATCGAACTTTATCATCCATGTTGTAATCTGAGAAAATTTTTATTGCATCTTCTCTTTTCATACATACTTTTTTAATAGGGATATCTTTATTTATTAATTCCGTCATTCTAGCCTTAATTTTTAATATGTCATCTTCGCTTAAGGATGTATCTTTATGGATTTCTCCGAATAAGCCCTTCCCCAAAGAGTGCTCTATGGTTATTTTAGCATTTGGAAATAAGTCCAAAACAGATTTTATAAGTACAAATTGGAGAGTTCTTACATAAGTCCTACTTCCTAAATTATTTGTTATATCAACGACTGCCAGGTATCCCTCTTCCTGTAATTTATGTGTAAGTTCGTAATAAACTCCATTTACATTAGCGAGTACTACTGGAATATTTCCTTCCAGATTATTATCCTTAATTATCTTATACAGAGTTGTGCCTTTTTCTATATCTAGTTCTTTATTTCCTACTTTAAGTTTTAGTTTATTCACTCTAAACACTCCCCGAATTTTTTGTGTACTATTATTATACGTCAAATTTACTAAAAATGTTCAAATTTTACTTATATTTTTTTTTATTAATGTAAAAATATATTGAGAGGATATATAATATTAATTTTTTATGAGGTGACTTATGTTTATTGTACTGATTAGAACAGTTATTTTATATTTATTAGTAATCTTATCAATGCGCTTAATGGGTAAAAAACAAATAGGCCAATTAGAACCTTTTGAACTTGCAATAGCTATAATGATTTCTGAGCTTGCCTCACTTCCTATGCAGGATACTCGAATACCTATAATGCATGGTGTTATTCCCATAGTAACCTTATTAGTTCTTCAAACAATATTAGCATTAATTCAGCTAAAAAGCGAAAAAATGAGAGCTATTCTAAGTGGAAAGCCAAGTGTTTTAGTTAAATCAGGTAAGATAGATATCCTTGAACTTAAAAAAGAGAAATTTAATATAAACGATTTAATGGAGGAGCTGAGACTTCAAGGTTATTATAATTTAGAGGATATTGAATACGCTATACTAGAAACTAGCGGACAGCTTTCTGTCATACCTAAAACAGAACTTTCCAATGTTACGAAGTCTGATTTAAAACTTACAGTTACTCAAGACTCTCTTCCTATAACTCTAATCTTAAACGGGAGAATAAATAAGGAGAATTTAAAAATAATAAATAAGGATGAAAACTGGATTAAGGAACAATTAAAGAAAAATAAAATTTCATCTATAACGGATGTATTCCTAGCACTTATGGATTCTAAAGGTAAGTTTTATTATCAATGCTATGAAAATAATGATGAAAAATAGATGGAGTGTGGTGGAATGAAGAATATTATAATTTCTTTTGCTATTTTTATTGTAGTAATGTTAGGCGCACTATTTTCAATAAGATATTTAAATAGTGTTTGCATAAAATTAGAGGGTTTAAGCATGCAGATAGAGAATAATGTACAAAGTGATGAGTGGAATAAGGCATATGATAATTCATTAAAGTTCTTAAATGAATGGGATAAATATTCGAAAAAAGTTTCTGTATTTACACATCATGCAGAAATAGATAATATTAATAATGAACTTTGGAAGCTTACTCAATATACGAAGGAAAAAAATAAAGATGAATCTTTAGCCTCTGCTCATGTAATAAAGTTCCTTCTAAAGCATATAGTTGAAATGGAGAAAGTTAATCCCCAAAATATATTTTAAAAAACTCTAAAAATATTTTATAATTAAACTATAGAAAATATAAACTTAATCAATTATAATATAGTTGTAATTATTTTTGTCCCAGCGGGCTCAAAAAAGTCCCTATGCAGATTTAAATGATTGTCTTGTTATAATCAGTATTACTGTTTATAATTTAAAATATTTTAATGTGGAAGGTGGAATACACAATGGCATTAGTTACTACTAAGGAAATGTTTAAAAAAGCTTATGAAGGCAAATACGCTATAGGAGCTTTCAATATCAACAATATGGAAATAATTCAAGGTGTTATCAGAGGAGCAAAGGCTAAAAACTCAGCTGTTATTCTTCAATGTTCAACAGGAGCATTAAAGTATGCTGGTGCAAAATACTTAAAAGCTATGGTTGATGCTGCTATAGAGGAAACAGGAGTTGATGTAGCTCTTCACTTAGACCACGGTCCAAGTTTTGAAGCAGTTAAAGAAGCTATCGATGCTGGCTTTACTTCAGTTATGTTCGATGGTTCACACTTTGACTACGAAGAAAACGTAGCAAAAACAAAAGAAGTTGTTGAATATGCACACGCTCGTGGAGTAGTTGTTGAAGCTGAACTTGGAGTTTTAGCTGGAGTTGAAGATGACGTTGTTGCTGCTGAGCACATATACACTGATCCAGCTCAAGCTGTAGATTTCGTTAACAGAACTGGTATTGATTCATTAGCTATAGCTATAGGAACTTCACACGGAGCATTTAAGTTCCCATTAGATTTCAAACCACAATTAAGATTTGATATATTAGAAGAAATTCAAAATAAATTACCTGGATTCCCAATAGTTCTTCATGGAGCTTCTGCTGTTGACCCAGAAGCAATTGAAACTTGTAACAAGTACGGCGGAAACATAGCTGGTGCTAAAGGTATTCCAGTAGATATGTTAAGAAAAGCTTCATCAATGGCTGTATGTAAAATAAACATGGATACTGACTTAAGATTAGCTATGACTGCTGCTATAAGAAAAACTTTTGGAGACAATCCAAAGGAATTCGACCCAAGAAAATACTGTGGAGCAGGAAGAGATGCTGTTCAAAAGGTTGTTGAAGGTAAAATAGATAACGTTCTTGGTTCAGCTAACTCTATGCAATAGAAAAAATGTGGCTTTTAATGCCACATTTTTTACTTTTCAATATAATTTTTAACATGCTTTATAACAATGTTAATGCTTCCATCTCCAACTCTTTGTATTTCAAACTTACTATTATCATGATATGCTTCTTCATTTATATAAACATCAATATCCTTATCTATTTTAAGCCTGACTCTCTTAAGCTTTTTTTCTACCCATTGTTTATCTATATCTATCTGGTCGCCTACCCCTTTTGAAGATATGTATTCCTTAAAGCTTTGTTGTATTTCAGCGTTATCTCCAAACATATCCTCTGACAGAGATTGTATATCTATTTTATCCTCTTCTTTTAATTTTCTTTTTATAGAACTTCTGATCATTTCTGCAGTATCAGCATTTTCCTCAAAGCTTGTTCTGGTCCATTCTTCAGTAGCCTTAACAAAGGTTTTAGTAATATCTCTCTCGTTATCTATAACTGTACATCCAAGATATTTTCCTATAAAGTAATTTGATCCATACTCTTCATTGTCCTTACTCTTACTTTGTTTATCTATGACCATTAAATTAAATCCTTGATCTTCTCTTATAGGTTTTATAAATGCACATTTTTGTATCTTTTGAGCGCTTACAGGAAGGCCCGTCAACTCTGGTACTATATTTATACCTATTTTATTGTCTATGAAGTCTACGGAATGAGTATAGTTTTTTATGTAATCCATCTTTAATATCGCTAACATAGGCCCATATTCTGTAGATATAGATACTATAACTAGATCGCAGCAAGGTATATTGCTATCAGCTTTCATTAGAATAAACATCTGCCTTGCTAGTTCCTTTGACACTTCTACAAGGCTATTCGCTCCATTTAAGTGCTCTTGCGATATCTCTTTTACTATATTTCTTTCTTCATTGAAGATTGCATATTTTAACTCTTCGTCTTTTAAACATCGTTCTATGTGTTTTAATAAAAACCCGTATATTTCTTCATTAAGCTGAAGCGTGTATTCATTTAGAACAGGCTCATCAGCATTATTATCTAATATATGAACTATAGCTTCGTTTATATATATTTCTTTTATGTATTCCAAGTTCTACTCTCTCCTTCATCTATAGTAAACCTTAGATATAATTATAACCTGTATTCTATTTATCAAACAACCTTATTTACTTATAGTATTTTTTCAATAAGCTTCTTAGAAATTATTTTAATTATAAACATAAAAATAATTATAATGTATCTAATAGTAAAATTATATGATTTGAAAATACAAATAAATATTATTGATAATAATATTATTAATGTAGTTTGGGTATTTAATATAAACTTGATTTTTTTATGATTTTTTTGATTTATCTTCTTTGATTTAAGTAATTTTAGCTTATTTTCATTTAATAATAAACTTACAAAAAAATTATCGTATTCTTGTTTTGAAAAATAATAAAGACCTATTAAACTACTTGGTATAAATATGATTAAAATAATAACTACTATATAAAAAGCCATAGCATTTAACTCCTTTTCAAATTAATTTAATAAATTAAAAATCAAGTTTTGTTCGTCAATAATATTGTCTTTCTGCGAGACAAAAAGCACAAGTGGTATTGAATACAACTTGTGCTTTTTGTCTAGGATTTAAATACGAATCAAAACCCTAAAAATATCATAGTCGAATTTGGGATTAAATGAAACTTATAATAACTATTTTACATACTTAAAAAGTAAATTCAATATAAAATGCACAAGAGGGAAAAAAATGAGCATAAAAAGAATATTTTCGTGTATAGATTCTTTTCATGCTCATTTTTTTCGTTTTGTACAACTTGCATTTACATTTTTACTTTTATATGACACTATCATGTCAAGATTTGAAAAATCAAACAAACTAGACGTACTGTACGAATTGGTATTAGTCCAATATATATCAACTTTACAAAATACGGGAGGTTATTATGATAACTATGGATGCTATTATAGCTACAATATTTAATTTACACTTAAACTCAACTTTCCATTATCAATTTCATAAATATAATCACTTAGTTCATCAATTCCTTGAGTAATATGACTTGTTAGTAATATTGTTTTACCACTTTTTTTAAGTTCTAATAATTTATTCTTAATTATTAAAACTCCATTTTTATCAAGCCCATTGAATGGTTCGTCCAGAATTAGTATTTCGGAGTCTTCCATAATAGCTTGAGCAATACCTAATCGCTGCTTCATCCCTAATGAATAATTCTTTAACTTCTTCCTTTCATAAGGAGCTAAATTAACAGACTTTAATGCATTTTCTATTTCTAAATCACCTATCTTATTGCATATACTAGCTAAAAATTTTAGATTTTCAAAAGCACTATAATTAGGCAGAAAACCTGGTTGCTCAATTAAAACACCAACATTCTCTGGAAAATCAACTTCAGATCCAATCTTCTTTCCTTCAACAGCTATATAGCCTGAAGTTGGCTTAATAAATCCACAAATAGCCTTAAATAATAAAGTTTTTCCAGATCCGTTTGTACCTACAAAACCATAACATTTCCCTTTTTTTACACTTAAATTTATATCTTTCAAAACAATTTGATTTTTGTATTCTTTTGTGAAATTGACAATCTCAATTACATTGTTTTTATAATCCATAAAAATCACTCCTTATAATTAAATATCTCGAAGATCTCTTTTTCTAATTATTACTATGCCTATAATCAAGTTAACTACTAAAAAAACGCATAAATTATAAATTGAAAAATTTAGATTAAAATCTGAATATCCCAATTTAAATATATTGTATCTTTTTAACATTCCATAATTCATAAGAATATATTTATTTAAAGGTTGAACTTGTGTGATATTTACTGAAACTAAACATATCAAAATACCAATTATACTCGCTTCATTTGAACTATAGAAAATATAATATAAATTATTTATGAAAAACAATAGTGCTACCATGGTAAGAACATTCAATATAAAAATATAAAAAAGTACTACATATTGATTTATAGGTGAGTTTAAATAATGAAAATTATTAATTAAAATGCTTACATTTTTAAAAACACTAATACCCCTTTTTATAAAAATTAAAAATAGACTCGAGCTAAATAATATTAAATAAAGTTTAATAGTTGTAATTATGATAGTTAAATTAAAAGCAATAAACCACTTTAATTTGCTTTTAGCCCTAGGAAGTATTAACGAAGTGCTTTCTCTAAATTTATGAATAACACAAATATCTACTAAATAAATAATTACTATATTTGAAATTACCCAAAAAATAAATTCTAAAAGATTTTCTGTTATATTAAAATTTGGAGAAAGACCACCAAAAACTTCAATCAGTACATCACCCATGTAAAAAAACTTTGTATTAGTTACGCTTAACCTATTTAATTTCATAGAGGTTAATATAATGGATATAATCACCAAAACAACTATATGTATTCTTTTAATGCTTCCTTTTAGATTTATTTTTATAAGTCTTCTAATCATAATCAATTACAAGCTTTCTGTTTAATATTAAATTAATAAATACTAAAATAATTAAAATCAACAAGCTTATAAAAAGTGACTGTGATATTGTAAGATTATAATAGCTAAAATTAGTAAAATTATGTTTCCATATAAGCGACATTGTATCTAATCCAATATAACTCAGCAAATTATATTTTCCACCATTTAGCTTATATGCAAAAGAAACTATATTGATAAAAACATACATGCTTATGATTATATTACTAATGTAGTTTTTGGATATATAATTAGTAACTACATTACTCAAATTTATTATTATGCATGTACATATGTATATTTCTAGAAATGAAATTACACAAGCCTCCATAGGTGTAAAACTAAAAACAAAGTTATTCATATAAAGTACACTGACGAGCTTTAAACTATCTTTGTTAAAAATAACTGCACTCCAACTGTTTTCGAATCTAAAATAGATATAACTGAAAATAAAAATCACTATAAAAAGTGTGACTGTAAACAATAAACTTATAAAAAAATTAGAAACCAATCTACTAATTATCCAAAGATATTTTTCATTAGTTCTTATCATTATAAATTTACCATACTTATTTTTTACATCAAATAATGTTGTCATAACTAGCACAAAAGGAAAATATAACCCTAGAAAAAGTATAGGATAACATAAAACTTTGAAGACTCCATCCCAAAAATTCACATCTAAATTATAGGCCAAACTATTATAGTTTAATTTTTCCATTACTATATAAACTATAAATGAAAATAAAACTAAACTAATCCCTATCTTTTTTGAAAGATTAAACATTTTTAAATTAAGTTTAATTAAATTAAAGAGTTTGTCCTTTTCAAACTTAACCTTCATAAACTTTCCTCTTTCCTGCATTTAGAATAAATATCACTCCTGATAAGACCGTTATAAATGTAAGCTCAAGAAATACTTCTTGAAGAGTTATTGCTGAATTTAGGTAAAACTGATTGATTCTCTCTGTTGAAAAATACTGTATTCCTAATGCTGAAAATAACATACTACCACCTATCCAAAATAAAAATGGTGAAAGTACTATTGCAATTTTATTATTAATAACTGAAGATACTGCTAACGCAATATTAGCATAAGCAAATCCAAAAACGAACTCAGTAAAAATATGGAAAGCAACATATAAAGGGAAATTATATGTTACCAATGAAGCTAATACTCCACCATACACATTTTTCCCATAAAAATCATTTATACTTCCTTGAAAAAAAATAAAAATAAATATTGTTATAATAATAGTAGGTAATGAAATAGCTATACCGCCTGAAATGCCGTTTGCAAAAATCTTTGTTAATAAATATCTCTTATGATTGGTTCTCACATCAACGTATTTAATAATCCCGTAATTTTTATCTTCTAAGTATGATAAAGAAAATGACAGTGCCGAAATTATAGGCATCGCAACTATATACAGCCTCAAAATACTAAACCAAACTGCATATATATTAAATGCCTTTGATACCATATCCCTTACTTGCTCTTGTGCCAATGGACTTTTAAGATCTGGAGCATTAAAATCAAAAAATAAGTATTGTTTAAATTCTACAAAAAAGCTCAAGGAGTGAACTATTAATCCAATTAGAATAATAATAAAGAAGGTTTTACTTTTAAGAGCTCTTTTTAATTCATTTACTAACATATATGATCCCTCCTTTTATAGAATAGAGTAATATTGAATTAGTATTAATTCAATATTACTCTATTTTGTAAGATTATCTAGAAAAAATATTTTTAATATCAATTAAACATCATTTATTTTAATTGATACAAAGCTTAAGTCCTATATATTCTTCATTTCTTAAATAACCATTACCATTCAAATTCTCCATATGCCCACCTACATTCACTTTCAAAATAATCATTTTTAGCTTGTACATAGTATTCATACCCTTCCATCATACCCTTAGGCGTAACATTTACAAAACCTCCACCTTGTTTACATAATGCCACGGTACTCCTGTCCTGACCATTTGAGTTCACACCCCATGCTCTAACATAATAAGAAGGGCCACCAACTATTTGCGTCAAGCTAATTCTTGCCTGAACACCATCATGACGATAATCCCAATTTCCTTCACTTTTACTTATACAATATTGAGGCAATGATATTCCCCAATCTTTTGCATAAACCTTACTTACACTACTAGAAATCATAATTGTTGCACATAAAACTGACATTATTAATGCTTTTTTCATTTTTTTCACTCTCCTATAGCTTAAAATTTTTATTTTTCATTAACACCACTTTACAAGAAAACTATCTAACTTCATCTAAATACATTAAGGAACTAATTGTCTGCAAAGTTTCTTTATTAATTTTTCACTTTAGATATTCTAGTACTAGATAGAATTCCTAATAAATCAATATAATTTTCTGGTGACTTTAAATTACTTGTAAACTGATGCTTTTATTGTAGATCTACAATATTATTAAAGATTATTTAATCAAATTTAAGATTAACTAATCTTTTCAATGCTCATTTTATCTACTAAAAAAATATATTCAATACAAAATGCGCAACACGGAAAAATATGAGCATAAAAAGAATATTTTCGTGTATAAATTCCTTTCATGCTCATTTTTTTCCCTCTTGCGTCATTTATATTTACATTTCTACTTTTATGTGATATTTTTCGTATTAGAATATACAAAGTAAGGTGATTTAAACATGTTAAAAAGCCTATCATACAAATTAACCTCCTATAAAGAAAATAATAGTGGTATTAAAAGTAACGATGGCTTAGAAAAAATAAATTCCTTCCTCTTTTCAATGATAACAAAATCTACTAATTTATAATTTTGCCGTCTTCTATTTTTAATATTCTGTTGCATTGATTAGCAATATTTTCATCATGGGTCACTATAATTATTGTTTTCCCAATTTCATTAAGCTTCTTTAATATTGACATTATTTCTTGTGAAGTTTTTCTATCTAAAGCTCCAGTTGGTTCGTCTGCTAATATTATTTCTGGATTATTTACTATTGCTCTAGCTATAGCTACTCGTTGGTTTTGTCCGCCAGATAGCTCCCTTGGCAATCTATCTATTTTATCTTCAATTCCTAATACTTTTAAGAATTCAACCACAGTTTCCCTCTTTTCTTTTTTACTAGCTTTCGAATATTCAAGTGGGATTATCACATTTTCTAAAACTGAGTAATCATCAATTAATGCGAAATACTGAACTATAAATCCAAATGTCTTGTTTCGCAGTAGTGCTAATTCATTATTGCTATAGCTGTTTATATTCTTATCATTTAAAATATACTCTCCGTCAGTACTTTTATCAAGGCAACCAATTATATTTAATAACGTAGACTTTCCTGATCCTGATGTTCCCATAATAGCAATCATATCACCTCTATTAATAGTTGTTGATATACCATTTACTGCACAAAACGCAGAATCATTCTTACCATAAATTTTCTTTATATTTACCAATTTTATTAAACTCATTATTTTTCACCTCTTTATCAAGTCTGTTGGTTTACTTTTTAGTATTTTTAATATAGGCAAAATTGATATGATTAGAGATAACATTATTGAAAATAGTATTAATTTAATTAAACATATCCAACTAATAATTGCTTCATTTGGTAATCTAAATTTTTTATTAATTATAACAATAAAAAAACATGCTAAAATTAATGATGCAGTTGTAATCATAAAGATTTCATGGAATATCCTTATAGATATGTCTTTAATTGTACACCCATAAGCTATATGTACACCGAACTCTTCATATCTTTTCTTTATACTATTTAAGCTAGTACAAATTATTCCTATAGATGTAAATAATATAGTCATATATGCTACAGATTCAGATTCTCTAACAGAATTATTAAATCTGTTAATTAAAGTATCACTTTTATTTGTTAAATCTTCTATAGTTATATCCGTTTGTAAATTAAGCTTTTTGACTTCATTATTAATCTCATAAATTATCTTATCTTTTTCAGTCTTACTATTTGTATTAATAATTATTAGCGAGTTAAGCAAGTTTCTAAATTCTAAAACATTTTTCATATAACTATAACCTTTATCATATTCTTTTAAGCTCATAGTATTTTCAATAGGTTGAATTGGGAAAATAACATAACTATCTAGATTAATAGTATCAAATCTAGGATTAAGCTCGCTATTAGAGAGAAAATAGTAGTTTTTCTTTAAAAAACCAATCACTTTTAGTTTTCTAATTCCACCACCATACATATTGTTATACTTAATTTCATCATTAATATTAAAAAAATTTTTGTAGTCTGGTCCTAATATTACCGGTATCGCATCCTTTATATCTTTTCTAAAATCGTTATCACTAAAATTTCTTCCTTGCTCTATTTCAAACGCAAAATTTTTCATAAAATTTTCGGATACGTCTATAGATCTTACCCATGAATAAGATTCACCTCTTCCACCAGGTGATATAAATTTATTTACGCCATTAAAATTTTGCAAATTAATATTACTACAAGTATAAGTTACATGTGTAAGTCTAGAACTTTCTTTTAAATACTTACAAAATGCTTCTGAATTTTTCAATTTGTCACTATTGTTTAGAATACTTTGATCATCATGTACACTAACGGCATATATGTATCTTCCTTTAAATATAGAAGTAATACGTTCGACTTCATTTCCAATATTAGTATTACTTTTAATTATAAAATAAAAAAATGCTAAACAAATACTAAGCTGAATTATGGCTAATAGAGAACTTTTACTTCTTTTTATTAATCCATAATAAGCATATTTAATATTTAAAAACATAAAATCACCTTTTCATTATTTCATTTGGTTCAATTTTCAACAATCTTAAGGTAGGGCATATAGATGCTATTAGACCTATAATTATTGAACACATTATTAGTACAAGTACGTTTTCTAAATGTATCTTATAATAAATATGATTTATATAAAATAATTCATATATAATAAAATGAATAGCTATACCTATAATAAAGGAAATTAAAGAAACTAATTCATATTCAAGAACTATTTTTCTTATTATAATCCTGTTTGTTATTCCTAAAGCTTTAAGTACACCAGTTTTCTTTTCATTTTTATTAATATAATAGGCTGTAATAGATATTATATTTAGTAGGAATACTGCTACTATTATAATTATATAAATAGCCCTATATTTAATGTAGTTCATTATTGGATTTTTAATGGTTCTTGAATTATCTTCAATCAAAATTCCATTACTGTCTATATTTTTAATCTTTTCTTTTAACTCTGAAAACTTTACTTCTGTGCTATAATTTATCCATTCAACTTGATAAAAATCATTCATATCTATAACTTTCTCATAGTTTAACAGATATGAATTTAGGTTA
This sequence comes from Clostridium nitrophenolicum, assembly GCF_055391695.1. Taxonomy (NCBI): domain Bacteria; kingdom Bacillati; phylum Bacillota; class Clostridia; order Eubacteriales; family Clostridiaceae; genus Clostridium; species Clostridium nitrophenolicum. The sequence goes on along the minus strand of NZ_AP042469.1, from coordinate 104,784 downwards.
ACTATAAATTTGTTATTAGACAATGAGTCCTCTCCACCCATAATACCTATAACACGATATTTCAAGTTATTTATCATTAAAAACTCTTTTCCATTTTCTTTAATAGTTCTATTTGCTATATCTTTACCTATTACAGCTACCGGAGTATTACTCACAAAATCCTCCTTTTTAAAATACCTACCCTCTAATATATTAGGAGAATTTTTAGGATCATCTGATAAATATAATGCTTGACCTCTTAATCCACCATCTTCAATGTAACTTTTTTGAATCATTAAATTCTTTTCACTGCTAATTATCTTAAAAAAGTCCTTCGTGCTAATAATACTTGATTTTAGATGAAATATAATTGAATCACTTGAAAAAAAGTTATTTTCTTCAAGACTATTCATTCTAACAACTTCTATTTTGCTTATTTCTAAAGAAAAAAATAAACTTATAGATATAAATACAAGGATTGAAAAATTAAATTTTTTAATATATTTCAACATATTATTTTCCTTCCAAAATAATGAGAAAAGAGTGAACTTGCCACTCTTTTCTATTTTTAATATGCATATGCTGCAGTTGTATTTGTAACTCTAGGACCATTATAAAGATAACCATGCTCACCATAAGCGTAAGCTCTTGAATCACCCGAAACAGATGTTGATGCGTGAGCATACCCATATGTTAGACTAGATTTCGATGTGGCACCTTCATTATTACTAAAATGAGCTCCTGCATAAATTGCTACACTACTATCACTTGACTGAGTGGCTGCTGCACAATATGATGTACTATAATTAGTTGAAGTAGTCGAAGATCCTGATACAGGTCCATACACAAATGATGAAGCTGCATTAACAACCATTGATGATGATAATGCAAAAGCTGCTAAAGTCAATGCAAATACTTTACTTTTTTTTCTAATATTCATGTGAATATTCCTCCTTATTTTTTAATATATTTCATTTGTTGAACTTTACAATCTCCATTTTACATCCTAAAAAAGTAAACTCAATACAAAATGCGCAACACGGAAAAAAATGAGCATAAAAAGAATATTTTCGTGTATAAATTCCTTTCATGCTCATTTTTTTCCCTCTTGCGTCATTTATATTTACATTTCTACATTTATGTGATATTTTTCGTACTAGAAAGCTACAAAGTAAGGTGGATTAAACATGTTAAAAAGCCTATCATACAAACTAACATCTTATATAGAAAATAATAGTGATATTAAAAGTAATGATGACTTAGAAAAAATAAACTATTCTCTTCAGGCTATCTTAAATGAAGTCTTTAAGATAATAGTGTTAACAATACTATTTTTATTACTTGGAAAAATAAATTACTTCTTCTTTTCAATGATAATTTTATTTTCTATAAGAATTTTCTCAGGCGGCTATCATGCGGATACCACAATAAAGTGTTTGTTATGGACAACTTTATTTTTCTTAATTACTTCACTGATAGCTCCTATGCTACCTAAACTAAATATTTTAATTTATAATACTATATCTTTTTTGAGTATTATAATAATCTACATTAGAAGTCCTTACCCCAATAGCAAACGACCAATTAAAAATAAGAAAAGAAGATGGCATTTAAAGCTAATCTCCACCTTCTTTATAACACTTTGGGTAACTATTTTATTATTTATTACAAACGATACAAGATATCTAAATTGCGGTTTTCTAACAATTTTGTTACAAATATTTCAATTAATACCTATGAAGAAAGGAGTGTCGGTATGAAACTTAAAAAGCCTTCAAAATTATTTTTTAACAAAATAGGATTATGCTTAATTGTATTTTCAACCATGATAGTTAAAACAACTGCCTGCTATGGATTAATAGGTGAACCAGAACCACCTAAAAGCCTCCTAGAGTAATATCCTAAAACATATATAAGAGTCATCAAAGGATAGTTGAATTGCGCCACCGTTAGATTCAACTATCTTTTTTACATTATACAATCCGTAACCCCTGTTTTTTCCACTCTTAGTTGAAAAACCTCTATTAAATATATACTTGATATTTTCTGGATTTATTGAGCTTCTACTGTTTTTCAATTCTATTATATTTTTGTTTCCATCTTTAAATATATTTAATACAACAGTTTTTTCTGAATTATTTTCCACTGCTTCAAATGCATTATTTAGGAGATTAGTCACTATATCAGATAACTCATAATCCTTTATTCTCCATCTTAATAAGTTATTACTCACAAAATACGAAAAACTTATATGTTTTTTTTCAGCCTCACATAACTTGCTGTAAATTATTGCTCTTAGTATTAAATTATCAACATATATTATATCTTCAATATTTTTAGTGAAATAATTCAAAGATTTTATATATGTTGTCAAACTCTCTTTCAGCTCTTCTTCTTTGGCTACTTGTACAATTCCATTAATAGTATTTAAGTGATTTTTAAAGTCGTGCTGTTTTCTCCTAGTTTCTTCTATGATATTTTCAATAATAGGGCTATATTTATTATGTATCTCTATTAGTTTTTTCTCTTCATTTATTTTTACAATATTATAACAAAGAATTAAATTTAATGTGAAAATTATTATAAGCATGCTAGTAAACATAATCATATTATTTAAAATTAAATTTTTATTATACTCCCAAACTATTTTATAAGCTAATATGTATACAATAAAATTTATTATGATATAAAATACTATTTTAAAGTTTATTTCAACTATACTATATATCTTCTTATTTGGAACAAAATAATATATTATTATAGAAAATAAAAATATAATTGATTGTATACTAATATCAAAAATAAATGAACCTACATATTTACCTGAAACGAAAAAGTCAAGTACATATATTAAAATTAATTGTAGAATCATTATTAATATCAATGTTATGCAAAATCCTAATAATGATTTTAGAAATTTTTCTTTATAAAAAAATGAGATTAGACCTACTGTGGTAATATAGCTTAAAATTATAGTGTAATTACTATGAATAGGATACGTTATAGACATTACAAATGAAGAAATAACTGCTATAGCTATATTTTTAAATAACATATCCTTTGTTTTTAAATTAAACTTACACCACAAAATCATAAAGGCGTTCAACTCAATAAATGTATTAATAAAATCCTTAGCTATTTCCATATATCTCCCCTCATTAAAGCTTAATCGTAATTCAAAGAATATATTAACTTTAGATATGTTGTTCAAACTTTTTCATTACAACATCCTTAAACTTATAACTTAAAAAAGCTTTTTCTTTACGATATCTAAAATTAAGCTCCCATACCTTGCTTGAAATATTCTCAACTTTATTAATATAATTCGTATTCACTATAAAAGATTTATGACTTTGAACTATGTTGTTACAGCTAATCATTTCTAAGGCTTTGTTTAATGAAAGCTTTTTCACTTCATAGCTGCCATTTTTAGTATATACAGTCATTATTCTGAAATTTACCTCAACAAAAATGATTTCATCAACATTTAACTTAATGCTAATACCATTTTTCAAGTTAAAAATTACATGCTTGTCTTTATTTTTTTCTTTCCTATGTATATGGCTTCCCTCAATAAGTTCTTTAGTCATTTTTATTACTTCATCTTTATCATAAGGCTTTATTATATAATCATAACAGTGAATTTCTTTAAAGGCTTGAAGCATATATTGAATATTAGTGGTTATAAAAATTATCCAATTAAATTTATATTTTTCAATTTTTCTAATTTCAAAGGCTAGCTCTAGACCAGAAGAGTTTTTTAATGAAATATCAATATAAAAGAAATCTATAAAAGTTTCCTCTAAAGTTTTTATAGCTTCCTCTTTAGATTCTGCTTCATATACATTTAAATTTTCATCTATTCCCTGTATCATTTTTACAATATTTTCTCTCTGCTTACCATCATCCTCAACTATTAATATATTAATCATAACAAATATCACCTACATTACCAATATATATACATTTTACTTGGTTTTTTTTAAATATTCAACAAAGGTTTTACAATTAAAAAAGTAAGAAGTATATTTACTTTAGATACTTTTTTCTATAAAGCAGTAGTTAAATGAACAATTTCCATTGAGAAATTTATACATATCCCAAATGACTTATGATATAATTCAAATTAATGATATACTCCAAACAAAAGAGGTGTTACCTTGAAAGAATTTGAAACAAGAATAATTAACATCAATGTAGATCAAATAAGAGATAAGCTTATGCAAATAAATGCGATTAAAGTGAAGCAAGAAAATCAGATTAACAACATATATGATTTTCAAGATAAAAGATTATTAAATAGTAAGGGATATGCCCGAATAAGAATAGTAGAAGATTTAATTAATAGCCGAAATCACTATTATATGACTACAAAAAAATTGCTAAGTCAAGATAGATATAAAGTTATGGAAGAAAATGAAACAGAAATACTAGATTCTAAAGCTGGAGAAAACATATTTAAATCATTAGGCTTAAGTCTTGTACAATCTGTAAAAAAATATAGAGAAAGCTATAAATACAAAAATACATTAATTGAAATTGATATAAACGAAAAATCCTTTTGCCCTTTTCCTTACATAGAATTTGAAACTAGTGACGATACTGAACTTGAAGAGATAGTTAACTTACTAGGATATACTATGAGCGATACTACCTCTAAAACCATATTTGAGATATTAAAAGAAGGTAATTATTCAACTAATTGTGAGCCTGGACTTTAGCTAATGCTTCTTTATTAGAAATGGAGAATTTATATGTTTGGTTACGTTACACCCTGTAAAATGGAGCTGAAAATTAAAGACTATGAAAAATTTAAGTCTTACTATTGCGGTTTGTGTAAATCTATAAAAATAAATATAGGAAACATTCCTAGAGCAGCTCTTAATTACGATATGACTTTCCTTGCTATACTACTAGATTCGCTAGACAGCAGCAAATCAACTTATACAAAACAAAGATGTGCTATACATCCACTTAAGAAAAAAATTATTCTTAAAGATAATGATTATTTAAGCTATGCTGCATTTTGTAATGTAATTTTAAGTTACTATAAGCTTTTAGATAATGTAAATGATGATAACTCTGTTAAGAGTAGACTTTTTTCTTTATTCTTTAAAAGATATTTAAAAAAGATTCCTGTTAACTTAAGAGGACACCTTATATATATAGAAAACATGTTAAATACACTATATAGCATAGAAAAAAATCCTAAAGGTAAATCAATTGATAACATCTCACATCCCTTTGCTGAGCTTACTGGTTTTATTATATCTTCCTATAAAAATGGTGAAAATAAAGATTCCTTATATTGGCTTGGCTACAATCTTGGAAAATGGATATATATAATTGATGCTTGGGATGATTTAAAAAAAGATATGTTAAATAATAAATTTAATGTTATAAATTCTTGCTTCAATGAAGATAATCTTTCTTTCGAAGAGTTTTCAAAGAAAGTAGAAAACAGAATAGACTTTATACTAGGTACTTGTGCTTCACAATGTGCATATTTTTTAAGTAAGTTGCCTTTGAAAAAGAATAAAGAACTATTGTATAATATTCTACAATATGGTCTTTTGGAAAAAATGGATAAAGTATTTAAAAGGAGTGTTTGCGACAATGAGAAATCCGTATGAAGTACTTGAAGTAAGTAAAAATGCTTCAAAAGATGAGATAAAAAGAGCCTATAGAGAATTGGCTAAAAAATATCATCCAGATCAATATGGTAACAACCCATTAAGGGAGTTAGCTGAAGATAAGATGAAAGAACTTAATGAAGCTTATGATTATCTAATGAAAAATTCTTCTAATGATTCCTATTCTACTTCTAGCTATGGGAATAATAATCAAAATAGCTCTGATATGTATCGCTCTATTGAAATGGCTATACAAAATGGTAATCTCAGATATGCAGAAGAAAATCTAAGCAGAATTACAACTAGAGATGCCGAGTGGAATTATCTTATGGGGCTGCTTAATCTAAGAAAAGGCTGGTATAATGAAGCTTACAATAATTTAAGCGTAGCATGTAACATAGAACCACAAAATGGAAAATATCGAGAAGCTTTCAATAGGCTAAATAATATGAATCAATCTTATAGGGAACCTTATTATAATAATAGAAGAAGAGATCCTGATTTGTGTAATATTTGTACTACTTTGTATTGCTTGGACTGCTGTTGTGAATGTGGTGGCGGAGACTTCATTAGCTGCTGCTAAAAATGGAGGTGTTTAATATTGGATAGAGGAACTAACAAAACTTCAAACTTATCTAAAGGCGGCCTATTTACTGCACTCGGTGTTATTTTTGTATACCTAAGCAGTATAGTACCTGTAAATAAGCTTTATTTACTAGGTATAGCATCAAGTATTATTCCTTTATCCGTTGTTACCACTAATATAAAAAATACGCTAATAGTTTACTTTGCTACATCTGTAATTTGTTTGTTTATTTCCGGCTCAAAAATTACAGTTATATCCTATATAATATTTTTCGGATTATATGGAATAATAAAATATTATATTGAAAGAATAAGAAAAATATACATTGAGTTTATATTGAAATTAGCTTTCTTTAATGTTGTTGTGCTTATAATATTTTATGCTTATAAAGCTTTTTTCCCAGGCATCATTAATATAAATATGCCTTTATATATACTCGTAGCTGGTTCTGAAATAGTATTTTTGATATATGATTATGCATTATCTCTATTTATAAGCTATATGAATAGACGCTTTATAAGAAAATTTAATTGATAAATTTATATCTATTTTAAAACAAAAACTCTTCTTTAACTAAGAGTGTTGAACTAAAATGCTATTATGATATAATAATTGGTGTAGATTTTATGTTGTTCGTGTTACAATATTGCCCATTCGCCAAGCGGTAAGGCACCTGACTCTGACTCAGGTATTCGGAGGTTCGAATCCTTCATGGGCAGCCATAGAAAGGCTCTTAGTTGTAAGAGTCTTTTTTATTTCACACAAACTTTAATGTAACCCTTGACAAAGAATTATTGATATTATAAAATTTACAATAAAGTTAATAATACGCTTTGAAAAGGAATAGTAATATTTTATCCTCTTAAGAGAGCTGTTGGCAGGTGAAAAACAGCGTTGATAATCTATGAACTCGCCTTGGAGCTTATCTGCAGAAAAGCAGATACGGATAAAACCGTTATTTTATTGAGTGAAACTAAAGTGTACTTTAGTTTAATAAGAGTGGTACCGCGGAATACAGCCTTTTCGTCTCTTTGTAAAGAGATGAAAAGGCTTTTTTTATTAGCTAAAACTATTGTAATATTATTGCAGAATACCTGCAATTGATTATTTAATGTAGTTTTTGCAATAATAACAACTATATAATAAAACAAAGTAAAGGAGCGATAATATGAGCTTTTACAATACTAAGATTGATGAAAAGTGGCAAAAAAAATGGGAAGATTCTAATCTTTATAAATTTGATGAGAATAATTTAGATAACAAGCTATATGTGCTTGAAATGTTCCCTTATCCATCAGGAAGTAAGCTTCATGCAGGTCATTGGTTTAACTATGGACCAGTTGATTCTTGGGCAAGAATGAAAAGAATGCAGGGGTATAATGTATTCCAACCAATGGGATTCGATGCTTTTGGTCTTCCTGCAGAAAACTTTGCTATTAAGACAGGAATTCATCCTAAAGATTCAACAGAAAAAAATATTGAAACCATGGAGCAACAGCTTAAGGCCATGGGTACAATGTTTAACTGGGAAAATGAGGTAGTTACTTGTAGCCCAGAGTATTACAAATGGACTCAATGGATATTTGTAAAGTTATTTGAAAACGGCTTAGCCTATAGAAAAAATGCACCTGTTAACTGGTGCCCTAGCTGTAATACAGTTCTTGCAAATGAGCAGGTTCTAGATGGTGCTTGTGAAAGATGCAGCACTGAAGTTACTAAAAAAGATCTAACTCAATGGTTCTTTAAGATTACAGACTATGCAGAACAACTGCTTGAAAAATCAGATGATTTAGACTGGCCAGAAAAAACAAAAGCTATGCAAAAACACTGGATTGGTAAATCTATTGGTGCTGAAGTAACTTTTAAAGTTGCAGACTCTGATTTAGAATTCAATGTATTTACTACAAGAGTTGATACTCTATTTGGAGTTACTTATGTAGTTATAGCACCTGAAAATGAAATTGTAGACAAAATTACTACAAATGAGTTTAAAACATTAGTAGATGAATATAAAGAAGAAGCTAAAAAGCAATCTGATATAGAAAGACAGTCAATAACTAGAGAAAAGACTGGTGTATTTACTGGAGCATATGCTATAAATCCTATAAACGGAAGAAAAGTGCCTATCTGGGTAGGTGATTACGTATTAAACACTTATGGTACTGGTTGTGTTATGGCCGTTCCTGCTCATGATGAAAGAGACTTTGCATTTGCAACAAAATACAATCTTCCAATAGAGAGAGTAATTGAAGGTGGAGATTCTCTTCCTTATGTTGAGTATGGAAAGATGATGAACAGTGGTGAGTTTGACGGACTTTCTGGCGATGAAGCTAAGGCTGCTGTTGTTAAAAAGCTTGAAACTATGACACTTGGAAAAGGAAAAGTAAACTATAGATTAAGAGATTGGTTAGTTTCAAGACAGAGATACTGGGGAGCTCCTATTCCAATAATTCATTGCGATAAGTGTGGAACCGTTCCTGTTTCTGAAAAGGATCTTCCTGTAATGCTTCCATACGATGTGGAATTTTCACCAGATGGAAAATCTCCATTATCAAAATCTGAAGATTTTATAAACACAACTTGCCCTGTATGTGGTGCACCTGCTAAAAGAGATATGGATACTTTAGATACCTTTGTATGTTCATCATGGTATTACTTAAGATATCCTGATAACAAAAATAGCGATAAAGCTTTTGATAGTGAAACAATAAATAAGATGCTTCCAGTAGATATGTATGTAGGTGGACCGGAACATGCATGTATGCATCTTTTATATGCAAGATTCTTTACTAAAGCCTTAAGAGATATGGGTTATTTAAACTTTGATGAGCCATTCTTATCATTGAGACATCAAGGGTTAATTCTTGGTCCTGATGGTCTAAAGATGAGTAAATCTAAAGGAAATACTATATCTCCTGACGATTATATAAAGGAATTTGGATCTGATGTATTTAGAATGTATCTAATGTTCGGATTTGACTACACTGAAGGTGGAGCATGGAGTGATGATGGTGTTAAATCCATTGGAAGATTTGTAGACAGAATAGAGAGAATCTTAGATTCCTGCAGAGAAGAAATAAATGATCCTAAAAATAATAAAACTACTTTAGATAAAGCAGAGAAAGAGCTTAACTATATGAGACATCATGCTATTAAAGCTGTAAGCGAGGACACTGCTAAGTTCCAATTTAACACTTCTATAGCAAGATTAATGGAATTTACAAATGCTCTTTCAAAATATGCTGGAGAAGATATTAAAAATTCTTCTTTCTTAAAAGAGACTATACTTGACTTTATAAAACTTATAGCACCATTTGCACCTCACTTTGCAGAGGAGCAATGGGAACTTTCTGGAATGTCTTACTCAGTATTTAATGAAAATTGGCCTACATTTGACTCTACGGCTTTAATAAAAGATGAAGTTGAAATAGCGATTCAGGTTAATGGAAAAATAAAGGCTAAAGTAAATATAGCTACAGGATTAACTGAAGATCAAATAAAAGAAGCTGCACTTGATAATGACGATATAAAAGCCTCTATAGAAGGAAAAGAAGTTAAAAAAGTTATAGTTGTCAAAGGTAGACTTGTAAATATTGTTGTAAAATAAAATTTGGGGCCTTATGGCCCCTTACCTATACATCTCTAATATCTTTTCTGTGGATTTTAAAAGACTAGCAAGTTCATTTACCTCACCCTCTTCAATGAGCTTATTCAACTGTATTTGAAGTCTTGTAGATTCTGCAAGTTTTCCCATTGAAGACAAAGTTAATATATTATTCATTATGTCTGATACTAAACTGGATTTCACTTCAAATAATTTTTGAGCATCCTTAATTTCATCCTTAATCTCAAGCATCTGCTGATCTAGCTGAAAGGCTGCATCCGCTGCGGATTTTAGTTTCAACTTTATATTATCAGGTATTTCATGTTTATATTTATAATTTAGCGAATGCTCTATAGTAGCCCAGAAATTCATTGCTAAGGTTCTTATTTGAAATTCAGCTAATATCTCCTTTTCCCCATCTGCCATATTTACTGGATACTTGATAACCATATGATAACTTCTATATCCGCTGCCCTTAACATTAGTGACATAGTCCTTCTCATAGAGAATCTTCATATCTTTTCTTCCTCTAACTATCTCAACGACTTTCTCAACATCATCAACAAACTGGCACATGATTCTTAGTCCAGCAATATCCTCCATTTCATAACTAATTCTATCTAGAGGTATATTAAACTTATTTGCCTTTTCTAATATACTAGATATTTCCTTCACCCTACCTGTAACAAACTCAATAGGTGAATATTCATTTTTTCTTCTATATTCTTTTCTTATGCTTCTAAATTTTATTTTCAATTCTTCAACTGCTTGTTCATAAGGTATCAGAAATGTTTTCCATTCTCCTATTGCCATAACCATTCACCCCTACATATTAGTATATGCTGTCATTTATATTATACTACACTTTTATTATAGTATATTATTTATAAATAAATAATATAATTTTATTGTAATTTTTGATATAATAGGATTATTCAAGAAACTATTAATATTGAAGGTGATGCTTTAATGTCAAAGGATATATTTTCTGGTTTAGAAAATTTAGGATTCGAAGATATTGATAATGTAAATTTGTATAAAAAAGAAGATGATAAGATGAATCAGGACGAAGAAAAAATAGGACAAAGTGAAGAAGAGAAGCAAAGATCACTACTGTATGATATGCAAGTTACTTGCCCAGTATGTGATGTTAATTTTAAAGTTCGTGCTGTTAAAACTTCAGCATCCAGAATTTTAAAAAAGGATTCCGACAGCTTTATTAGATATGGTGTTATAAATCCCTATTTCTATGATGCATGGGTATGCAATAGCTGTGGGTATTCTGCTATGAAAAATGATTTTCATAAAATTAGAAGTTTCCAAATAGATTCAGTAAAACAAAAAATCACTTCTAGGTGGCGCGGAAAGAGCTACCCTGACGTATATAACATAGATATAGCTATAGAAAGATATAAACTTGCTCTTTTAAACTATGTTGTAACGGAAGCAAAATCAAGCAAAAAGGCTATGAACTGCTTAAAGCTTGCATGGATGTACCGTCTCAAGGAAGATGCTGATAATGAGATAACGTTTTTGAAACAAGCCCTAGATGGATTTAGTGATGCTTATTACAATGAAGATTTTCCTATATACGAAATGAACAAGTTCACTATTATGTATTTAATTGGTGAACTTAATAGAAGAGCTGGAAAACCTGAGGAAGCTTTAGTTTGGTTTAGTAAAATTATAACTGCGCCTAGTGCTCCTCAAAGGCTTAAAGATAAAACTCGAGACCAGAAGGACTTAATAGAAGAAAGCCTAAAAAAAGAATCTGCGAGTAACGAAGATTTGACAGAAGGAATTTCTTTCGACGATGAGAATAAGAAAGATAAAAAGGGATTCTTCTCTAGATTTTTCAAATAAAGAAGACCCATTAGGGCCTTCTTTAGGTTTATATAAATAAATTTACATTGGAGTCCTCTGCTTCTCCTAGATAGTAACCTACACCACCTATTTTTACGCCATCAATTAGCTCATCCTTTTTAAGTCCCATAACATCCATAGACATTTGACAGGCCACTATTTCTATTCCACTGTCTATAGCAGCTTGTATTAGTTCTTCAAGTGATGTAACATTTTTATTTTTCATTACCATTCTAATCATTTTAGGTCCCATTCCAAGCATATTCATATTAGATAATTTTAATCTTTTGCTTCCTCTTGGCATCATAAATCCAAACATCTTATCCATAAAGGCTTTTGAAACACTAACTTTTTCATGTTTCCTTAGTATGTTTAGTCCCCAGAAGGTAAAAAACATTGTAACCTTTTTACCCATGGAAGCTGCGCCATTAGCTATTATAAAGGATGCTATTGCTTTATCTAAATCTCCGCTGAACACTACTAATGTTTTATTGTCCTTTTGAGCAATTGCGCCAGCATTACAGCTACTGTTATCTAGCATTATTTGTTTTTTTTTACCCTTTTTTATAAAAGCTATAATGTTTCCCTTATCTTTTTCTCTCTCTAATAGCTCGTTATCAGTTCTTTCACACCAAGACTTTATATCTTCGAAAAATCCTTGATCTGACGCTGTAACCTTTAATATCTCTCCATCCTTCATATCCTGAACACTTGCGTTAACCTGCATTAGTGGTCCTGGACAGCATAGTCCACAAGCATCAAGCGTCTTATCAAAGCTTCCCTTCTTATACTCAAGCTCTGCCTCTTTATACTCATTGACAGTACTTTCTAAGCTGATACTAGCTTCTTTTCCTCTTAAGTCTATAGAGCCGCCTTCACTGCCTTTGTTCATTACTACATCTTTAGGCTTAAACTTACTCATAGTATACGTCTTATAACCACCAGTTAGGTTCTTCACTTTAAATCCACGTGCCATTAAAATTCTTGCAGCAATATATCCTCTAAGTCCTACCTGACAATGGAGTAATATTTCCTTATCTTTATCTAATTCATTCATTCTATTTCTCAAATCATCTACTGGTATATTTAATGAACCTTCTATATTACCATTTTTGTATTCTATTTCAGTTCTTACATCTATAAGTTGAGTTTTTTCTTTATCTCTATTGTCTATATCTTCTGGAAGTATTACTTCATGTCTTCCAGTTAGAACATTTTCAGCAACAAAACCAGCCATGTTAACAGGATCCTTAGCTGAAGAGTAAGGTGGTGCATAAGCAAGCTCTAATTCAGCCAAATCATATACTGTTCCACCAAGCCTCATTGTAACTGCTATATCGTCCATCCTCTTATCTACTCCAACATAACCCAAAGCTTGAGCTCCAAGTATTTTCCCTTTATCATTGAAAATAAGCTTTATTGACATTGGAGCTCCACCTGGATAGTATCCTGCGCTTGAGTTAGGGTGCACATAGATAACTCTATATGATATACCTTTTGATTTTAATGTTCTTTCATTATTTCCTGTACTTGCGCCAGTTAATCCAAATACCTTTATAATAGCTGTTCCCATAGTTCCTTTGTATTTTGAATCTAATCCACATATGTTATCTGCTGCAATTCTTCCCTGCTTATTAGCAGGTCCGGCAAGGGCTATAGCTGTCTTACTTCCATTTACAAAATCAACTACTTCTATAGCATCACCAGCTGCATATACGCCTTCTATATTTGTCTCCATCTTATTGTTTACTATTATGTGACCTCTTGGTCCAAACTCTATTCCTGAGTCCTTTAAAAAGGCTACATCCGGCTTTACACCTATAGCAAGTATAACTATATCTGCATATAGACATTTTCCACTATTTAAAATAATATTTATTCCACTGCCTTCTTCCTTAAATGCCTTTACACCATCATTTAAAACAATTCCAACTCCGTTATCTTCAAGTTCCTTTTCCGCAAATGTTACCATATCAGAGTCAAATGGTGCCAATATATGAGGGGCTGCTTCAACTAATGCAACATTTAATCCTCTTTCTTTAAGGTTTTCAGCCATTTCAACCCCTATAAAACCTCCACCTATAACTACTGCATTTTTGATATTTCTATTATCTACATAAGCTTTTATTTTGTCTGTATCAGGCACATTTCTCAATGTAAATATCTTATCACTATTTATACCTTCTATTGGCGGCTTAATAGGCATTGCACCTGGTGATAAAATTAGGTAATCATAGCTTTCTTCATATTCACCTTTGTCTTTGCTGTTAACCTTTACTTTTTTGTTTTTTGTATCTACATCAATTACTTCGCTATTAACCCTTACATCTATTTTAAATCTCTCATTCATAGCCTCAGGAGTTTGTACTAACAGTTTTTCTCTTTCCTTAATAGTTTCACCTATATAATAAGGCAATCCACAATTAGCAAAAGATATATACTCTCCTTTTTCAAACATCACTATTTCTGCGTCCTCATCAAGTCTTCTAAGTCTAGCTGCAGCAGATGCTCCACCTGCAACTCCACCAACAATTAAAACCTTTTTCCCCATTTTAAGTCCTCCTCTTAATTATCACATACTTTTACATAGTTATTGATCTTCTTTGTCAAACAAAGTTTCTATTAATCTTTTAACTCTCTCATCACAAATTCTGTAGTTTATTTCCAATCCATTTCTTTCACCTTCAATTATTCCGGCAGTCCTTAGTTTTTGTAGATGTTGTGATATAGTAGATTGAGGCATATCCAAACAGTTTTGCATATGACTTACATTGCATCTTCCCTTTTCCAATAGACCTCTAACTATACACAATCTAACTGGATGTGCTAACACTTTAAGAAATTCTGCTGTTTCATTAAATTTTTCAAAATTATTATCCATCTCATACCTCTTAATTTTTTAGAATAATTTTCAGTAAATATTTTTCACTATTATATTTAATATATTTATCCATCACTATATTTATATATTACGATATATAAATATAATTGTCAATAAATTATCCCATAAAAACTTATAAAATTTTTATGGGATTAAAATCCAGATAATCACCTGAAGTAAGTATATACTCTATGCCATCTTTTTCACCATTTAAAGCTTTTGTCAGTGACGGTCCATGTAAGTGTCCATAAACTACTTTCTCAATATTATACTCTTTAAAAATTTCTACAAAACCAGATTCTACGAGTTTCTCATTCATAGGAGGATAATGAATCATTACAATAAATTTTTTAAATCCTTCTTTTACTGCCGCATCTAATGACAATCTTAATCTAGAAAGCTCTCTTGTATATATCTTTTCATCATGGGCCTTGAAGTTCTCGCCCCCTGGACAAATCCAACCTCTAGTTCCACATATAGCATAATCCTCATATACAAAGAAGTTGTTCTGAATGAATTTCATATCTTCATAAAGATTATTTAGTTTAGTGATACTCACCCACCAATAATCGTGATTACCCTTAACCATTATTTTTCTTCCTGGAAGATTGTGAATCCATTGTAAATCATTCATCCCATCTTCTATTTTCATAGACCAAGATATATCTCCAGCTATAAGCACTGTATCTTCATCCTTAACTCTTTTTACCCAGTTATTCTTTATTTTTTTATCATGTTGAAACCAGTTCTGCCCAAATACATCCATTGGCTTATCACCGTTTAAATCTAAGTGCAAATCAGATATTGCATATAAAGCCACCTTACCACCTCTTATTTATTTAAATTTTTATCTACATCCATTACATAAGCTATTACTTTGGCTACTGCATTATATAATTCAAATGGTATAGCGTCTCCTACATCTACATTATTTAAAAGACTTGAAAGTTCTTCATCATAAACTATAGGAACATTATTTTCTTCGGCTCTTTCTATTATCTTGTCGGCTACATATCCCATACCTGCCGCAGTCACCACTGGTGCTGAGTATCCATGTTCATATTTTAATGCTGCTGCCTTTTTCTTTTTATTCATTATAACACCTCTTAATATAAATGGGGCATCTATTAATTAATTATAAGTTGTTATTAGCATATTGTAAATTACTTAGAACCTTACAAACTTAATGTGCCTTATACCTTTGCATCTATAGTACTTAGATTACTGTCCCCGAAGAACTCTGAGCAATTTGTTATATTCATCTCTTTTTCTCTCTCACTTACGTTGGCATAAACATTATAACCCATTTCATGCAGCTTGATCATTATCTTTTCTTTTTCATTATCTAAAACTTTAATCCACTTTTCATCACACTTTATACTTAAATCCATGTTGTTGTTGTTAACTTTTATATAAGCATCTACAACTCCCATGTTAATAGTATTTACAGATGCCGCTATTTTTACATTGGTAGAGTCAATTTTCTTTCCCTTTTTTCTTTCATCTTTTATCATAAGTTTACACTCATATTCATGCTTTTCTATATTTATAGGCAAGTCCAGGTAATAATACTGGTTTGATACAGAATTAAATATTTTAAAATCATTAATATTTTTATCTAGTGCCTGCATTACATTATTATACACCTTAGGATCCAGTTCACTTTTTTGCTCCATAAATGTTTTTATAGTATTTTTCAGTTCTTCAGTTTTAGCATTTATTTGCTCTTTAATTACTTTTGATATATCTTCTATAGTATGGTGTTTAACTGGTACTGTGCTTTTGTCTTTTACGTTATCACCTAACTTTAACTCTTGAGTAATTTCTATATCTTTTTCCGATAAAACCTTAGTTACTTCTTTTGAGACTTTTGTATTATTAGATAGCTCCTCATTTTCATTATTTAATTCTTTTAAATTTGTTGTTTCTACTGTTAAATTATTTTTATCTGGTTTATTTAATTTTACTAACTCTTCTGATGTGTTACTTAAATATATTTTTTCTTTACTTTGGTTATTAGATGTCTCTTTACTGTTTTGTGCAATGCTTTCTAAGTTACTATCTGTGCTTGCAAATTCACTCTCGGTCTGAATATCACCTTTAAGCTCACCCTCAACCTGCTTTACATCTTTAAATATAGTTAAGTTTTCCTTAAATACATTATTGAAACTCTTAATATTTTCTTCCGTTAAATCTATATTGTTTTCAAAAAATGTAAATAAGTCATCTGATCCTAAATTTTTTAATTCATTAAAAAATGACTTTAAAGTATTTTTTATTTTAATACCCTCAGCACTCTCCAAACTGATATTTTTGCTTTGTATATACTTTTCAATAAAGGCACTTTCTTCTGTATCATCAGATTTTATCTTATTCATAAAATCTAAAATAGTTTTTACATCTGAAATATTTTCTTTGGTAAGAGTTATATTATGCTTTACCATTTTGTTCAAAACATCATAATCCGAATCACTTAAATTTATGCTTTTCTCTTTTAAAAACGCACTAATAGAATCTTTTTCTGATGATTTTTGTTTAGTATCTGAATTTAATATTTTAAGTTGAAGTTTTCCATCTTCAAAGCCTTCAACTACAAATCTTATAAGTCCTTCTGGCAGTTTTTCCATAGGATTTTCAAGTTTCGCTGAAAATTGCCATCCATCAAGAAGCTTTAAAAGCATCTCTCCAGTTAATTTATCTAAATTTACAATTCTAGCTAAAAAGTTTTGGCCAACTTCAAAAGATAACTTTCTAGAAACCGTCCTAGTATTAACATCATAAACACTATTTATATTCCATATACCAGCCACTTAAATCACTCCTTTTTTCCGGCCTATATATACATTATCGCATAGAACTATATATTTATATAGGGTTCCTTGGCCGAAAGTTAACTTATACTCCGGAATATAAAAAATAATCCGGATTTTTCCGGATTATTTCTACTAGTTATTTTTAACAAGGTCCCTTTCTTTTTGTTCTTCTTTATGAAGTATTGGTGACACACTTTTGTACACTAGCATAGTTAATACTGATACCAACATACCTTTAATTAGATTAAAAGGCGCAATTGCCCATACTACAAAGGAATTAAGATCTGTTATACTGCTATTAATTTTGTTTCCCATTTCAACGATGGCATTTATAGGGAAGTGTAGTACTGTTTCATATAAAGGTAAGAATACAAAGTAATTGAGAACACTAGCTGCTGCAGTCATAGTTAAAGTACCTGCAATTAGTGAAGTAACTGCTGTCCCTCTGCTTTTTCTTTTGTTATATATATATCCTGATACATATACCATTACTGCACCAACAAGGAAATTTGCTAACTCCCCTACAAAAGCACTTCCTCCAACGAATATACCATGAAGTATATTTTTAAGTAACTCTATTGCTACTCCAGCTACGGGACCAAGCGCAAAAGCCCCAATTAGTGCCGGCAAGTCACTTATATCAAACTTTAAAAAAGGCGGAAAAAATGGGGTAGCAACTTCAATAAACATAAGTATAAATGCTATAACACTTAACATAGATATTTTTACTAATCTGTTGAGTTTTTGATCTTTCATATATACACCCTCCTAATATAATTGTTTCATAATCTTCTGCATATATTCATATTTAGGTATAAGGTGTTAGTATAATAAAAAGCCCTGACTATAAGTCAGGGCGAATTTACATTATACTTTACCTTCTTTCATCCAGACTTTACTGTCGGCTTCGGAATCTAACCGAATCATGCCAATTAAGGCTCGCGGGCTATACCGCCGGTGGGGAATTTCGCCCCGCCCTGAAGATTACTACTTTATTAAGTTTACGTTTCAATTATAGTACAAGTTTTCTAAAAATTCAATATCTGAATTGAGTAAGCATTACTTTTTCATTGTCAAAGCTATTCTTTTTCTTTTTTCATCAACCTCAAGAACTTTTACCTCAACAATATCTCCAACCTGCACTACATCAAGTGGATGTTTTATAAATCTATCTGCTAATTGACTTATATGCACCAATCCATCTTGATGAACCCCGATATCAACAAATGCTCCAAAGTCTGCAACATTTCTTACAGTTCCCATTAATGCCATACCTGGCTTTAATTGAGTTATATCTATAATTCCAGTCTTTAATATAGGCTTAGGTAATTCTTCTCTTGGATCTCTTCCTGGCTTTTTTATTTCTTTTATTATGTCATTAAGAGTTGGAACACCAACTAGCAATTTTTCTGCTAATTTCTCTATACCTGATTCCTTAACCCTTTCTTCTATATCTATAAGCCTGTTGTTTTTCAAATCATCTAAAGTATATCCTAAAGTAGTTAATAGCTCTTTTGCTGCTTCATAAGATTCTGGATGTACAGAAGTATTATCTAAAGGTTCTTTACTTTCCATTACTCTCAAGAATCCGGCACACTGTTCAAATGCCTTTGCTCCTAATCTTTTTACCTTTAAAAGTTCTTTTCTACTTTTAAACTTTCCATTCTCTTCTCTATATACAACAATATTTTGAGCAATAGTTGAGTTTATTCCTGATATATATGATAAAAGGGATGGCGTTGCTATATTCAAATCCACGCCTACACTATTTACGCAGTCTTCCACTACCCCGCTTAGCGATTCATCTAACTTCTTAGGAGCAACATCATGTTGGTACTGTCCAACCCCTATGGACTTAGGATCTATTTTTACAAGCTCTGCTAATGGGTCCTGAAGTCTCCTTCCAATAGATATAGCTCCTCTTAATGAGACATTGATATCTGGGTATTCTTTTGCAGCTAATTCTGATGCTGAATACACAGATGCCCCTGCTTCTGATACTACAACATAATAAAGATCTCTATTTTGTTCTGTCTTAACCTCTTTTATAATTCTTTCAATAACCTCTTCAGATTCTCTACTAGCAGTTCCATTTCCTAGCGATATAACATCTACGTTACACTTATGAATCAGTTTTTTTAAGGTTTTTACAGCTTCTTCAACACTATTTTGAGATGAGGTAGCATAAACTGTTGCAGTATCTAATAACTTTCCTGTATCATCAAGCACAGCTATTTTACATCCTGTTCTAAATCCAGGGTCAAAACCTAATACTATTTTCCCCTTTATTGGAGCCTGCATCAACAGCGCTTTTAAGTTTGCTTTAAATATTTTTATAGCTCCTTCTTCACCTTTATCTGTAAGATCTGATCTTATTTCTCTTTCTATTGATGGATATATTAATCTTTTTAAAGAATCTTTAATACTATCTTCTATATATGTATCAGTATTTTTATTATCTTTTAAACACTTTTGCTTTAAGTACTCTATAATTTTATCCATATTCGCAGTTATTTTTACTGAAAGTATTTTTTCTTTTTCCCCTCTATTAATTGCGAGAATCCTATGTGGTGGTATGCCTTTTACAGCTTCTTTATAATCATAATACATCTCATAAGGAGTTGATTCCTCGCTCTCTCCACTTGTTTCTATTAAGCCCTCATTTTGAATAAAATTTCTAATCCATTTTCTATACTCAGCCTCATCTGATATTATTTCGCTAATAATATCCATCGCTCCTTGCAAAGCTTCCTCTACTGTCTTTACTTCTTTTTCTTCATTTATAAATTCAGCTGCATATTGTTTAATATCACTCTTAAACTCACCACTCCAAATAACCTCAGCTAAAGGTTTTAATCCTTTTTCTTCTGCAATAATAGCTCTGGTTCTTTTTTTAGGCTTATATGGTCTATATATATCCTCTACTTCTGTTAAAGTGTCACATCGCATTATAGTTGTCTTTAATTCATCTGTAAGCTTTCCCTGTTCATCGATAAGTCTTATAACATCTTCTTTTCTTCCTTCTAGATTTCTTAAGTATGTAAGTCTTTCTGAAAGAGCTCTGAGGGTTATATCACTCATCCCTCCAGTCATTTCTTTTCTATATCTAGCTATAAAAGGAACTGTATTTCCACTGTCTAAAAGGTCAATAACAGTTTCTACATGCTTTTTATTTAAATTTAATTCTTGTATTAATCTTTCAACTATATTATTCATATTTACCTCCATGCCCATTAAATTTTAAAACAACTTTTGAAATTATTGGCTAAAAATTATTATAACAGTTATATAGTATTTTGCAAATTAATATATATTTTAAAGATATATTTTTCTTGAGGGGTTGTTACTATGAAAAAACATATGACTTATCTTTTCCTAATAATATCTTTTATTTTTCTAGGCTTTAGTTTTCATGTTTATTCTAAAGTACATGTATTTAATCACAATTCAGTTAAAAAAAATATAGAATATCTATCTTCTGATAACTTTAAAGGCAGACTTGCTGGAAGTATTGAAAATGCAGCATCTATTATATATATAAAGGATTCCTTCAAAGATGCTGGATTAAAGCCCTATAATGGTAGTTATCTTCAAAGCTTTGATACAATTTATCCTCATAAAATTTCTGGAAAACCTTACTTAAGCATTACTGATAAAAATGGATTTTTGATTAAAGAATTTAACTATGGAATAGATTTTAAAGAAGATTTACTGAACTTCAGAAAAAATAATTTGAACTTCAGCAAGTACGATAAAGTTGAAATTCTTGACGGCCATATTCAAGTTAAAAAGGATAATGACTATTTTTTATTTTATGTACCTCAAGATAACACGCTTAACTTTAGAAGTTCTTTTATAAGTTCTTCTCCTTATAGCATGTATATTATGATTACTAAAGACACTTTTAATGAATTAAAAAACTACTTAAGCAAAGATTATAACATAAATTGCTCTATACCTTTTGAAACTAAAAAAACATCTTTAAATAATATTACTGCATATATAGAAGGTAAAGACCCATATTCTCCTCCAATTGTTCTTTCTGCGCACTTTGATCATATAGGCTCGGATCTTTCTGGGAAAGTTTACAGCGGGGCTCTAGATAATGCTTCAGGAATCGCTTTTGTAATGGAAATGAGTAAATATATAAGTTCTTTAGGAAAACCTGATAGAAATATATTATTTATCGGTTTCAACGCTGAAGAATTTGGATGTCTAGGATCAAAAGCTTTTGCAGATAAATATAAGGACAACCTTAAGGGTGCTAAAATATTTAATTTTGATATGATAGGTGGAAATAATTCTATACCTCTTCACATAATGGGAGGAAAGCAGGATACAACGGATAGTCCTCTTATAAAAGAAGCTTCACTAATTTGTAAAAAGGATAAAATCAGTTTTAATTATCTATTTGAAGATGCTAGTGATCATGAATACTTTAGAAAACAAAATATTGATGCTATAACTTTAACCGATGCAGATTCATCTAAAATTCATACCCCTAATGACAAAGCTAATTTCATAAACACAGATTCCATAGACAGATGCTTTAAAGTAGCATCAAAAGAAGTGATCAAATATGGCTTTAACAATAACTTATTTATTTTATATTATAAACAAATATTTTGGGTTTCTTTAATGTGTACTATTTTAAGTTTAGTAATTTTATTTAAACCTACACGCAAAAACAATATATAGAATTATAGAGCGATTACTCAATTCGTAATACAAAAAAACTGCCACGCAGTTTTTTTGTATTACTTCTTTTAGTTTGTATTTTGCTTTAAATATTCATTTATAAACTCGTCTATTTCTCCATCCATAACAGCATTTATATTTCCATTTTCAATGCCTGTTCTGTGGTCTTTAACTAAGGTGTATGGCTGAAAAACATAGGACCTTATTTGGCTTCCCCAGCCAATATCTTTTAACTCGCCAGTTAAATCTTCAATTTTCTCCTTATGAGCTCTTTCCTTTAACTCTACAAGCTTAGATTTTAACATTTTCATAGCCTCATCCTTGTTATGATGCTGACTTCTTTGGTTTTGGCACTGAACTACTATTCCTGTTGGGATGTGGGTTATTCTAATTGCAGATTCAGTCTTATTTACATGCTGTCCTCCGGCGCCCCCTGCTCTATAAGAGTCGATTTTAATATCTTCTGGTCTTATTTCTATGTCTTGATTTGCTGTAAGCTCAGGCAAAACCTCCACAGAAGCAAAAGAAGTTTGTCGCTTACCATTAGCATTAAAAGGTGATATTCTCACTAGTCTATGAATTCCTTTTTCTGCCTTTAGATACCCGTAAGCAAATTCTCCCACTATTCTTAAATCGGCACTTTTAATTCCAGCATCATCTGCAGGAATCAAATCTATAGTCTCTATTTTAAATCCTTTTCCTTCAGCCCATCTTGTATACATTCTTAAAAGCATTTCTGTCCAGTCCTGGGCATCAGTTCCTCCGACACCTACATGAAGAGATATTATGGCATTATTCTTATCATATTCTCCTGACAGCAATATTTCTATTCTGAATCTATCTACATCATCCTGTAATGCCTTTACTTCTCTTAATATTTCTTTTGAGGTCGTTAGATCTGATTCTTCTATTGCTAGTGTAGTAAGAACTTCAATATCTTCTATTCTTCCCTCTAATTCCTTATATCTATCCAATCTATTTTTTAAGAACTTTTCTTCCCCAGTTACTTCCTGAGCTTTGTTTACATCACTCCAAAAATCAGGCTCCTGCATTTTTTTCTGGAGTTCTTCTATTTTGTTTTTGCTATTTTCTATGTCAAAGTGAACCCCTAATTTCGTTAATGGCTCCTTTTAAGCCACCTATTTCATTTAAGGCTTCTTCTAGCTGAAGTAGCATTTAATCACTCTCCTCTTAATATAAAGAATAAATAATTAGAATAAGGCATCCGAACAAAAATATTATACTCATTAGTTATTTTTTTAAGATGCCTAATATTAAATTCTAGTAAACAAATGTCGTTTTGCTTAAGCAAAACGACATTAAAACATTATTCAAATCTTCCACAACAGTTTTTGTATTTTTTCCCGCTGCCACATGGACATGGATCATTTCTTCCTGTAGTTTTTTCCTTTTTTACAGGCTGCTTCTTTACTGAATCATCATCAGCTTGATTTGTATGAGTTTCTTTTACAACTCTTTCCCTTTCAGGAGCTTTTTGAATTTGAACATGGAATAAATATTTTATAGTCTCAAGCTTAATGTTGTATATCATTTCTTCAAACATTTCACTACCTTCAAATTGGTAGGCTTGAGCAGGGTCTTGTTGTCTATATGCTCTTAAACCTATTCCTCTCTTAAGGTGATCCATATCATCTATGTGATCCATCCATTTTGTATCAACTACTCTTAAAAGAACAACTCTTTCTATTTCTCTCATTTGCTCTGGAGTGAATTCTTCTTCTTTTTGTGAATAAATCCCTTGACCTATTTCCACAAACTTTTCTTTAATCTCATCATTTAGTAAGTTTGACAATTCCTCAACTGTAACTGAATCCTTTGGCACGTATAACTCTTCCATAAAGTCTATTAGTTTAGCTAAGTCATTTTCAAATTCTTCTTCTACCCCAGAGATATGTGAATCAACTGCGGAAGAAGCTATATCATCAAGCATTTGATAGATTTGATCCTTTAAGTCTTCACCTTCTAGAACTTCTGATCTTTGTCTGTACATAATTTCTCTTTGTTTATTTATAACATCATCATATTGAAGTAATGTTTTTCTTATATCAAAGTTATTTCCTTCAACTTTCTTTTGAGCATTTTCTATAGCCCCACTTACCATTTTGCTTTCTATAGCTTCATCATCACCAAGGCCAAGCTTTTCAACTATATCCTTTAGTTTATCTGAGCCGAATATTCTCATTAGATCATCCTCTAATGATACATAGAATCTTGATAGTCCAGGGTCTCCTTGACGTCCAGAACGACCTCTTAATTGGTTGTCAATTCTTCTTGATTCATGTCTTTCAGTACCTATGATTTTTAGTCCGTCAAGCTCTACAACACCGTCTCCAAGCTTAATATCGGTACCACGACCAGCCATGTTAGTAGCTATTGTAACAGTGCCCTTTTCACCTGCACCAGTTATTATCTCCGCTTCTTGTTCATGATACTTAGCATTAAGAACTTGATGTGGAACCCCTTTTCTCTTTAGCATATCAGAAAGCAATTCTGATTTTTCTATACTTACGGTACCAACTAAAACTGGTTGCCCTTTCTTGTAAGTTTCAACTATGTCTTCAACTATAGCTTTAAATTTACCTTTAGCAGTTTTATATACTACATCTGGCATATCTTGTCTTGCTATTGGTTTGTGAGTTGGAACAACAATTACGTCTAATCCATATATTTCTCTAAATTCGTTTTCTTCTGTTAACGCTGTACCTGTCATACCTGATAGCTTGTTAAACATTCTAAAGTAGTTCTGATATGTTATAGTAGCAAGAGTTTTGGATTCTCTTTCTACTTTAACGCCTTCTTTAGCTTCTATAGCTTGATGTAGACCATCACTATATCTTCTACCTTCCATCATTCTTCCAGTAAATTCATCTACTATCATAACTTCGCCATCTCTAACCATATAATCCTTATCTCTCTTCATCATATAGTTAGCCTTTAGCGCCTGAACTACGTGGTGCTGTATTTCCATATTCTCAGGATCAGCATAGTTTGTTAGCTTAAAGAAATCTTCCGCCTTCTTAATACCTTCATCTGTAAGGATTACAGCATTTGCTTTTTCATCTTTTGTGAAGTCCTTCTCTTCAGATAAAGTTTTGGCAAAGTAATCTGCTATTTTATAAAACTCAGTAGATTTTTCACCTTCACCAGAAATTATAAGAGGAGTTCTAGCTTCATCTATTAATATAGAGTCAACTTCGTCTACAATTGCAAAGTTTAGTCCTCTTTGAACTCTTTCCTCTTTATATATAACCATGTTGTCTCTTAAATAATCAAATCCAAATTCACTGTTAGTTCCATATGTTATATCACATCTATAAGCCTCTTGTCTTTGTGATTGATCTAATTCATGAAGAATTACACCAACTTTAAGTCCTAAGAACTCATATACCGGTCCCATTGTTTCTCTATCTCTTTTTGCAAGGTAGTCATTAACAGTTACTATATGAACTCCTTTGCCTGTCAACGCATTTAAATATGCTGGAGCAGTTGCTACAAGCGTTTTACCTTCTCCAGTTTTCATTTCTGATATTCTACCTTGATGAAGAACTATTCCTCCGATTAATTGTTCTCTATAATGCTTTAGTCCTATTGTTCTCCATGCAGCTTCCCTAACTACTGCGAAAGCTTCAGGTAAAATTGAATTTAATGTCTCTCCCTTTTCCAATCTTTCTTTAAATTCATCTGTTTTAGCCCTAAGTTCTGAGTCACTTAGACTTTGCATTTGAGAGTCAAATGAATCTATTTTATTTACAATAGGAATTATTCTCTTTACTTCTTTTTCACTATATGTTCCAAATATCTTTTGAAAAATACCCATATTTTTTCATCCTCACCATATTAATTTTGTAACAATGCACTTTATAGATTATATCATCTAATTAAAAGCTATTCAACTTCTATGGATAATACTTTATCATAGTTTTAAAATTTGTTACAACTTTTAAAATTTAACTATGTTACAAATAATATTTTACAATTATTATAAAATTTTTACAAAGTTAATTATTTACAATATCCTGCATTTTAAACATCTTATTGGAAAACTAACTAAAAATTTAACTTTAAAAGAGGAAGCATTTAGCTTCCTCTTTTCTAAAATTCAGGTTCTATTAAACCATAATTTCCATCTTTTCTCTTATAAACTACATTCACTTCTCCATCATCATCATTCTTATATACGAAAAAGTTATGTCCTAAAAGCTCCATTTGAAGTACTGCTTCTTCTGCTGACATAGGCTTAATTGCAAATCTTTTAGTCTTTACTATTTTGCTTTCTTCTGACGGTTCCTCTGGATTAAAATCAGGTATATACTGGAATCTTAGCGACTCCATATGATTTCTTCTTTGAAGTTTTGTCTTCTGTTTTCTTATTTGCCCTTCTAATTTATCTACAACTATATCTATAGATGCATACATATCATCATGTGCTTCCTCTGCTCTGAATAATATTCCTCCAACAGAGATAGTCACCTCCATGATTTGTCTATTTTTTTCTACGCTTAATGTAGCGTGTGCTTCTACATCAGGGTTGAAATACTTCTCTAGTTTTGACATCTTTTTCTCCACTGTATTTCTTAAAGCCTCAGTTACCTCAATATTTTTTCCACTTACTGTTATCCTCATATTTCCAGCCCCTTCCTTATCTTTATGAATAACTCTACTGCTTAAAATTTATACCAAAAATATATTTTTATGGATATAGATTAAACTTTTGTTAACTCTATTTTAATACTATTTGAGGAAAATTACAATAGAATTATTGCGAATTCACATAATATTACACAAAATATTAATATTATTAATTAATATTACTTATCCTTCATTTTTTCTTTACACTAGTATTATGTTCAAAAGTCAAAAAAAAATTAAAGTTCTTAATCCATTAAGATTAAGAACTTTATTATTAAGTCAGTTGACCTGGTCTTTGACCCCACACTCGCCTGCTGGAGCTTTTGCTACCCAGAATTACCCTCTCACTACTTACCCTCTCGTTTTTAACGGCAGGACTTACTTCTAAGCCGCACCATGCTCATTAAACATTTTTATTCAACTTACGTGGATCGTTTCGCCTGCGACTGGCATCGACTTTCAACCACAAACCTAACTCAATATAATAATTATACCTTACTTTTAGCTCCAGTCAATACAGTAATTTCTTCCGCTCCATTTTTTATAAGTTCATAAGCACAATAGAACGTTGTAGCTCCAGTTGTTATGACATCATCAATTATTAAAATTCTTTTATTCTTTATATTAATTTTATCAATAAACTTAAAACATTCCTGCATATTTTCCCATCTCTCATCATGATTTAGTCCTATTTGGTCTTCTGTTTGATGTATCTTTTTCAAACAATCAATCACAGGTATATTCAAGTTATCACTTACTATTTTAGCTAGATATCTACTTTGATTATATCCTCTCTTTTTCATAGCACTTTTATTCATAGGAATATATGCTATGAAATCAAATTTTAAGTTTTTTCTTTTAACTAGATCTATCATATAATTAGCTATAGTTTCTCCTGCTCTAAAATTACTTTTATATTTAAGTTTTAGGATCAATTCCATCATTGCCCCTGAGTAGTATGATACACTATAACTTGTAATTTTTATATTATTAAATTTTATATCAAAAGGATCATTACAGAATTTTATTCTCTTTTCACAGTCTGCACATATGTAATTGCAATTGTACAGTTCCTTTTCACATAAAATACATTTCTCATCACCATCATATACTACTTGAAGTACACAATCCCACATAAACTTTAAAATCTTAACAATCCCATTTCCCATGCCTCTTTATTGAAATTCCTTGTTATATCTTTTGCTCTCTCCATGTCTTCTGTTTCTTCATTAGCTAAAAATATAACTTCTCCTTTCGAATCTTTCTCCCCTCGTCCTACGCTTCCACAAAAATATATTAATCTTTTATAATTAAACTCAGGATCATTAGCGAAGTATACCATAACATTTGAATCATTTATGTTACAAAAGGTTTGCTCGAAATCATTTGTAATAAGCACCGTCTTTTTCATTTTTGAGAGGTTTGTAATTAATTTTTTATTTGATTTATCTTTTGCAAAACATATTATATTTCTATTTAGATTTCGACAATAATTATTTATATAAGAATACACATTCTCTAATTTTTCTTCATCAGGTACGCATATAACAACTCTTTTATCACAATCTAGAAACCATTTTAGGTATTCATATACTACAAATGGTATATCCTTATTTATGTTTATTCTTGTTAATATCGTCCTTGGTTCCACCATTGGACTTCTATTATCTTTTACGGGTAAAATTATTTCTCTTTCATTTTTTAATACACTCTCTATTGAATAAGCTATAAATTTAGTATCCTCTTTAGATATTCTAGATACCAAATTCAGTATTTCATACTTATTATAAGTTGGGAAGCTTCTTATATCATCATAAATAATCAAGTCAAATTTTTCATCTATAGTTGAAGCATTTATAAAATTACATACCTTTAATCTTGAATTTAACCTTGCTTTTGATTTTCTTATATAGGCATAGTCCCTAAAATCTGTACGTCTTTTTATTAATTCTAATATATTAATGCTTCCTGGCTCTTCATTTGTAATATAAATTACATTTTTCCCTCTTCTAACATAATCTTGTATTGTTTTAAGAAATATCTCTGATGAATTGTAAGGAAGTGATATTACATTTAAGAAGCGTTCATATCCTCTACTCCAGTTCAATATCAAATCCCCAATTTTTTCTTTCTCATCATATAGATTCTTCCTCTTTAACAAGAACATTTACTTCACTCTCCATTATATCCATTATTCTAAATTTTAATAGTGAATATCTTTCAAAACTTTTATTATTATTTATCATAAATTGCATAGCTTTCATATCTCCTACTAAAACAACAAGTTGTTTAGCTCTTGTGATAGCAGTATAAAGTAAATTTCTGTTCATTAATAAAGGTGGTCCCATAAACATAGGTATGATAACCACTGGAAATTCACTTCCCTGACTTTTATGTATTGTTATAGCATAAGCTAAATCAATCTCGTCTAAATATATACTATCATATATAACTTTTCTTTCATCATCGAATACTACTGTTATTGTATCTTTTTCTTCATCTATATCATCTATATAACCAACATCACCATTAAATATTCCTAAGCCTTCATTCTCACCTTCTCCTGCAACTCTAACCCATTTTAGTGAGTAATTATTCTTAGTCTGCATTATCTTATCCCCAACTCTAAATACTACATCTTTAAATTCCTTTTCTTTTTTATTTTCATCTTTTTTGTTTAAAATATCCTGAAGTTTTTTATTTAAGTTAGATATTCCTAATACACCCTTTCTCATAGGCGATAATATCTGAATATGATGCATTTTATTCCATATTTTATTAAAATTAGGTAATCTTTTATCTATAAGCTCTATTACAGTGTCACAAATTTTGTTTGGTTCTTCGCATTTTATAAAATAAAAGTCCTTATCTTTTTTATTAATAGCAGGCGTTTCTCCTGCATTAATTTTATGAGCGTTTACAACTATCATGCTTTCTTGAGATTGCCTAAATATATCTTTAAGTCTTACAACCTTTATGCATTTACTTTCTATTAGATCTCTAAGTACATTTCCTGGTCCAACAGAAGGAAGCTGATCAACATCTCCTACAATTATAAGTCTAGTTCCAAGGGATACAGCTTTTAGTAGATTATGCATAAGCGTAATATCTATCATAGATGCCTCATCAATAATTATAACGTCACATTCTAATGGAGCATCCTCACCTCTTGTGAAAAGTAAATCATCATCACCCTCACTTACTCCCATTTCTAAAAGCCTATGTATAGTCTTAGCTTCCCTTCCTGTAGCCTCAGCCATTCTTTTTGCTGCCCTTCCTGTAGGCGCACCCATAAACACCTTTAAGCTTGCTTTTTCAAATATTTCAGTTATGCAGTTTATTATAGTGGTCTTACCAGTACCTGGGCCTCCTGTTATTATCTCTATCCCATTTTTTATAGCCCCACGTATAGCTTCTTTTTGCGAAGTCGCAAATTCTATATCCTTATTCCTTTCAAACTCTTCTATTTCCTTATCTATTTCTACTCCTATATCATCATACTTACTTAGAGCTAAAGTAAGTATTTTTTTAGTAACACCAAGTTCACAATAATAGTAAGGTAACGAAAACACACACATTTCATCTTTCATCTTTTCTAACTTTATTTTTCCATTTACAGAACTTTCATATATATTTTCCTCAAGCTCATCTTTTGAGACACCAAGTGTGTCTATCCCTTCTTTGATTAACTTTTCCATAGGCATATATGTGTTTCCTAAGCTACAAAATTGACTTACCAAATATCTTATTCCACTTTGTATTCTGAAAGGAGAATTTGCTTCTACCCCCAAACTTCTTGCTATTTTGTCTGCTGTTTTAAATCCTATACCAGATATTTCTTCCGTTAAAATATATGGATTTTCTCTTACAAATTTTATAGAGTCTCCACCAAATCTTTTATGTATTTTTACACATTGATTAGGAGTAACGCCATAAGTCTGCAGAAAAACCATTATATTTCTTACTTCATGCTGCTTGGAATAGGATTCATTAATCAATGCTATTTTCTTTTCCCCAATTCCCTCTATTTCTTTAAGTCTCTCTATATTATTATCTAATATATTTAAAGTTTCTTCCTCAAACTTCTCTACAATTTTTTTAGCCGTTACAGGTCCTATTCCAGCTATTATTCCTGATGATAAATATCTTTCTATGCCTACAATTGAGCTTGGCATTATTTCTTCACATAACTGTACTTTAAATTGTTGACCAAATTGAGGATGTAAAACCCATTCACCTATAATTTTCAAATTTTGACCTTCAGCTATGTAGGGTATGCAGCCTACTATGGTTATTCTTTCATTTCCTTCTTTAACCTTTGCAACTACATACCCATTTTCTTCATTTTGAAAAATTATATCTTCTACAATCCCCTGTATTTCTTGCATAAAACCTCTCCTAATTTGCTTTTTATTATAATTATAGCACATGATATTAATTTTTATAAAAAAAGCTCCTATGCTGCAAACATAAGAGCTTTTTTATCTTTAATAATTATTTATTACATAAAACTTTTAATTTCTTCAACTTTACTTAAACCTTCCCATGGAACATTTACATCAGTTCTTCCAAAATGTCCATAAGCAGCTACCTGTCTGTACATTGGTTTTTTCAAATCTAAATCTCTTATAATAGCAGCAGGTCTTAAGTCAAATACCTTGTTAACTATTTCAACAATCTTATCTTCTGCTATTTTTCCTGTTCCAAATGTGTCGACTGTTATAGATACAGGTTTTGCAACACCTATAGCGTAAGCAAGTTGTATCTCTAATTTGTCAGCAACTCCTGCAGCAACAAGGTTTTTAGCAACCCATCTAGCAGCATATGCAGCAGATCTATCAACCTTAGTTGGATCCTTTCCTGAGAAAGCACCACCACCATGTCTTCCATATCCACCATAAGTATCAACAATGATCTTTCTTCCTGTTAAGCCTGAGTCTCCTTGTGGTCCTCCCACAACGAATCTTCCTGTTGGGTTTATAAAGTACTTAGTAGCTTCATCTAATAAATTAGCTGGAATAACAGGCTTTATTACATGTTCAATCATATCTTTTTCTATTTGCTCACGTGTTATTTCTGGATCATGTTGAGTTGAAATTACAATCGCATCTACTCTAACAGGCTTATCATCTTCATACTCAACAGTAACCTGTGTTTTTCCATCTGGTCTTAAGTAACCTAATGTTCCATTTTTTCTAACTTCAGCTAATCTTCTTGAAAGTTTATGAGATAAGCTTATTGGCATAGGCATATACTCAGCTGTCTCATTTGTTGCAAAACCAAACATCATTCCTTGGTCTCCTGCACCTATTGCCTCCATCTTATCCATTTGGCCCATCTTAGATTCAAGAGCCTCATCTACTCCCATAGCTATATCTGATGATTGTTCATCTATTGAAGTCATTACTGCACATGTATCACAGTCAAAGCCAAATTTAGCTCGTGTATAGCCTATCTCTTCTATAGTTTTTCTAACTAGTTTAGGAATATCTACATAACAATTAGTTGATATTTCTCCCATAACCATAACCATACCTGTTGTAACCGCAGTTTCGCAAGCTACTCTACCATTTGGATCTTGTTCTAGTATTGAATCAAGAATAGCATCGGAAATTTGATCACATATCTTATCTGGATGTCCTTCTGTAACTGATTCGGACGTAAAAAGTCTTCTCATAATCTTATCCCTCCGTTTTATAAAAAAATAAAACCTCTTCAATAAGAAGAGGTTAAATTACTTAACTACTCTCTTATCTCGCAGACTCATACTGCAGGAATTGGCACCTTAGCTATAAGCCGGTTGCCGGGTTTCATCGGGCCCTTTCCCTCCACCTCTCTTGATAAGAGTTTATGTATTTAATTACATTCGTTTATGATATTAACATAGTTAAAACATGCTGTCAATATAAAATCCATAATAAAGCTTATATATTTTATGACATTTGAAGTATTTTTATTATATAAATAATGTTATGTGATAAATGTTGTTAAAATATCCTATCACTACCTATATTGTATCATAAAAATATATAAAAATAAAACACTCCTATGAGTGTTTTATTTATGGTGGAGGAAGATGGATTCGAACCATCGAAGTCACTGACAACAGATTTACAGTCTGCCCCCTTTGGCCACTCGGGAATTCCTCCGCATTTGGTGCTGGTTGCAAGAATCGAACTCGCGACCTACTGATTACAAGTCAGTTGCTCTACCTGCTGAGCTAAACCAGCGTATATTTATTTTTATGGTGGGCACAACAGGGCTCGAACCTGTGACCCTCTGCTTGTAAGGCAGATGCTCTCCCAGCTGAGCTATGCGCCCACATTATGGTGGAGGAAGATGGATTCGAACCATCGAAGTCACTGACAACAGATTTACAGTCTGCCCCCTTTGGCCACTCGGGAATTCCTCCATATTTGGTGCTGGTTGCAAGAATCGAACTCGCGACCTACTGATTACAAGTCAGTTGCTCTACCTGCTGAGCTAAACCAGCATACCTTTCCTTGAAGTTTTTAACCGCTTCAACATGGATTAGTATACATTGTTATTATGTTATTTTCAAACGCAATTATAGATGTTTATATCAATTTAACAGTATAATACTCTATATTTTTACGTTTTTCTCTTTATTGCTCTATAATTCAAACATAAATTCTGGTCATGTAATTATATATAATTAAATATTACTTTCTACTCTCTTGTTTCTTACTGCTCTACAACTTCCATATTAATGAATTTCTCTGCTACCAATTTAACCTTTTCATAGTCTTTATCAGATAACCTACTTTTAAGTAATTTTATAGTGTTTTTTATATCTTCATCACTACCATTTTGAAGATATGTATTGATTTTTTCGTAATCTACAGCTGACAACTTTGCTGCCACAGATAGCAGTTTTTCCTTATCAGACAATGTAAGCTTATCCTTTATTTTCGACTTAGAAACCTTAAATACTGGAGTACTGTCACTAGAATAATTAGCAGAATCTTTTTTTACATTTTCACTGGTAGCATCTTCTGAACTAATCTTTTTAGAGCTTTCTTTATCTGCAACTTTTTTAGCCTCTACAGCTTTGTCACTTTCTTCAAAAAATACTTTTTTATCCTGTTGCATTTTTTCACTTATCTCATTCATTTTGAAACTTTTATAAGCGTCTGTTACTGCAATAGAATTTGCTTGATTGATTTCATTTTTACCTTTATTCTCATCTTTACTTGCTTCTTTTTTTATGTTGGAACCTTGTTTTATGTTGGTATTTTCTTTTAAAGTATTGTTATCGTTTATTACTTCTATTTTATCCTTATATATTTCTCCCTTTGTGCCTATTTTATCTGCAAATACCATTATTAAAACACAAACAGCCGTACACAAAATCGCTATAAAAGATAATATTGTTTTCTTCATAATATATACGCCCTCCTTGCACCTATATTATTATCTCTTTTTTTTCTTTTTTTATTCCTTTTTCTTAATATTTCTTAAGATAATTTCATATAAATTACTAAGGAGGTGTAGCTATTGAAAAGAGTGAAAGCTAACTATAAAAATCCGCTATCATACTATGATATTGCTTATTTTTTGAAAGATTATATTGATAAGAATACAATTATAGTATGTATTGGTACTGATAGATGTATAGGAGACTGCCTTGGTCCTTTAGTTGGTACATTACTTAAAGAGTCTAACTTTCCATTACCTGTATATGGCACAGTCTCAGAGCCAATACATGCTTTAAATATTGATAATAGACTAGATGAAATTAAACAGCTTCATCCTAATAATCATATAATAGGTATCGATGCCTGCTTAGGAGATTCTGATAGCATAGGAGAGATTCAAGCAAGGGATTACCCTGTTCATCCTGGGAAAGGTGTCGGTAAGTCACTACCTAATGTAGGTGAAACCTCTATAATAGGTATAGTTGATTCTAACGATAACGATGAAATATTTAATAGTACTAGTATAAGGCTAAGTTTGATTTTCAGTATGGCAAAGGTTATAAGAGATTCATTAATCCACGCTTATTATCTATATAACAATGAAATAATAGTATAAAATAAAAAGCAAAATCTAGAGATTTTGCTTTTTATTTTATACTATTATATTTATATTCATTTAGAATAATTTTCTTCGCTAATCTATTAATGTTATGTCATCACCAGTAAAGGTAACTTCCATTTTATCTAAGTATTCTAATACTTTACCTGTTCCTAGAGCCACACAAGAAACAGCCTCTTCCGCAACATATACTGGAACTTTAGTTACTTCCTGTATTAAGCTACTGAGACCATTTAATAATGCTCCTCCACCAGTCATAACTATTCCTTTATCAGCTATATCTGCTGCTAATTCTGGAGGAGTTTTCTCTAACACTGAGTGAGTTGTTTCTGCTATTGCATTTACAGTTTCTCTTAATGCTTCCCTCATTTCATCTGAGGATACAGCTATATTTTTAGGAAGTCCAGTAATTAAATCTCTTCCTCTTATCTCCATAGTAACTTTTTCTTCTCTCTCAAATGCAGATCCTATATTTATCTTTAAATCTTCTGCAGTTCTTTCTCCAATCATAAGCTTGTGCTCTTTTCTTATGTATCTCATTATTGCCTCATCGAACTTGTCTCCTGCAACCTTAATTGAAGCCCTTACAACAATTCCGCCTAAAGAAATAACCGCTACGTCAGTTGTACCTCCACCTATATCTATAACCATGTTTCCACTTGCCTTAGTTATATCAAGGCCTGCACCGATTGCAGCTGCTAAAGGCTCTTCTATTAAAAATACCTTTTTAGCACCTGCATTTTTAGCTGCATCAATTACAGCCCTTTTTTCTACTTCTGTAGCTTCACAAGGAACACAAACTACTACTCTTGGTGCTGACATTCTTTTTTTTCCACAAGCTTTAGTTATAAAATATTTTAACATTTTTTCAGTTATATCATAATCTGATATAACCCCATCCCTC
Source organism: Clostridium nitrophenolicum (assembly GCF_055391695.1). Taxonomy (NCBI): domain Bacteria; kingdom Bacillati; phylum Bacillota; class Clostridia; order Eubacteriales; family Clostridiaceae; genus Clostridium; species Clostridium nitrophenolicum. Next base: position 69,115 of record NZ_AP042469.1, on the reverse strand, counting down.
AATGGACGAATCGCCACGATATTCCCTGGCGTTCTACCTATCATTTGCCACGCTTCCTCGCCTACTGCTAAAACTTTATTTTTGCTTTTATCTATAGCAACTACTGAAGGTTCTTTTAATATTACTCCTCTTCCTTTAATATAAACGAGCACCGTAGCCGTACCTAAATCAATTCCCATATCGGTTCCTATACTAAAAAACATTCCTTAATTCACTCCTACTCTTCCCCGTAAATTTATCATTTTAATGACAAATTTGTCTATTTTATTATATCTTCATATTAATTATAATCGGAATGTTTTTAACCTTCAATAGCTTTATATTTCATTTTAGTAGCTTTTCCGCCTCTTATATGTCTTTCGGCTTTATTATAGTCTAATATAATTTTAGCCTCTTCAGCAATTTGAGGATTTATTTTAGGTAACCTTTCCGTCATGTCTTTGTGTATTGTACTTTTACTTACTCCAAAGACTTTAGCTGTTTTTCTTATTGTAGCTTTTGACCCTATAATATACCTTGCAACTTCTAAAACTCTTTCTTCAATGTAATCTTTCAAAGATGGTACCTCCTTAACCCTTCTATATTTATAAATATGCTAACTTACATTTTTAAATTCATTGTATGGGCCATTTTCCGATAAACTTCTCGGAAAATGGCTAGAATGTTAATACTTTAAATATTTACTTGGATCAACAAAATCTTTTCCTTTTAAAACTGCAAAGTGTAAGTGATCACCATATTTTTCGTAAGCTGCTCTTAGTGTACTCTTACCAACTACACCTATAGCTGTACCTTTTGTTACCGTCTGTCCTTTAGTAACCTTTACTTTTGGATCTAAATTTGAATAGACAGTTTTTATACCATTTTGATGGTTTATGATAACTTCCACTCCATCTTGTGTTGCACTGTTAACTTGCTCTACTTTTCCATCAGCAACAGCAAGAACCGGTTTTCCTAATTCTGCTTTTATATCATACCCAAGGTTAGGTCTATAACTTCCTGTAGAATCCCAAAATACAGGATCTTCAGAATAAGCTCTTGCTAAACTTCCTTCTACTGGTTTTTGGAATGCTACATTCACTGAATTAGAAACTCCTTGTGATTTAGTATCATTCTTAGGTACAACTATTTCTGGCTTAGTCTCTTTCTTTACCTGTAGAGCATTATCGTAATTTAAAGAAGGCTCATTTCCAGCCTTAGCTGTTTCCTTACTTTGTTTTTGTTGTACTGAATTGCTTTGCTGTGCTGGTGTATTATCTGTATGTTTATTATTTCTAGCTGTTAAAGCAGCTACTGTAGCGACAATACACAAACAAACAAATAGTATTACGTAAAAGCCCTCTTTCTTTAAAAAGTTTAATGTTTTGTTGAAAAATTTTTTATCCATACGAACACCTCCTTTTTGTAGTTTGTCCAGACAATAGAAAAAAATACATATTTTTCATAAAATTTTTTCTATTATTTTCTATATTTTTTTACATTTTTTTCAAAACAAAAAAGAAATAAAGCAGATTAGAATCGTTATTAACTCTAATCTGCTTTTTAATAGCATTATTTATAAGTATTATTTCATTTTTGTAATTTCCACACCGCTATAATAGTGTTGTAATATTTCTCTATAATTTTTGCCTTGTTTTGCCATTGCATTAGCTCCCCACTGACTCATTCCTACTCCGTGTCCATATCCAGTGCAACTTATCTCCACATTGCTGGAGTTAAACTTAATTTTAAAGTTAGTAGAATTTAGTCCCATAATAGTTCTGAACTTCACCCCTGATATTGTTGTTTTACCGAGTCTGATTTCTTTTACAGATCCACTTTCGTTCCTGCTTTTTATTTCTATTTGATTTCTAACATTTAATAAGCTTATATCAGAGTTAGAATACTCGGCATTAATTTTTTTTATGAATTCTAAATAAGACATTTTTACAACACTTTTAAACTTTGGCGCAATTTCTTCTCCAGGGCTTTCTACACTTTTTAAATAAGGCTTGTTATCCTTAAAAACATCTAATGCATTTTCTGTTTTGCCCCCACTTACTGCAAAGAAAAGAGGCTCATCTATAATCTTTCCATCGTATGCCAAAGCCTCTCCTGAAGTATCCTTTACAGCTTCAGTTATCTTATTCCAGTATTCTTCTCTCTTACTTGCAGGCCATGTTTTTAACCTATCATCTTTGTTTATAAATACTTGGCACTGCACTGTATCGCATACATTAGCACCTGTATTACTTTTGTATTTTTTGCCTCCATACTCTTCCATATGTGCTAGTGCGAAGGTTCTAGCGGCTACAGCTTGTGCCTTTAGTGCCTCAATTCCAAATTCAACAGGCACTTCTGCAGCAACAACACCTCTAACATATTCTTCAAGATACATTTCAACTACTCTATTCTCTTTAGCTATATATACCTTTATCTTTGGTACTCCCACATTATTCTCGTTAAATGATATGTCATTAGATTTCATTAAAAATCTAGGTATAATAGATTTCACTACATTGCTGCTTCCCTCTCCGAATCCTACTAATGCTAATGAAAGAATTATGATAAAACTTGTACTTATTAATATTAGCAAAAAAAATCTTTTCAAATGTATTGGAATACTCATGCCTCTTCTCATATATGTATCTCCTTACTTTTGTAAAATATAACATTATATTTTTATTACTTACATTTGAAAATTATTACTATATCTCATCATCTTAAATATCTGTAATAAAAAAAGAGAAGATATTTGTTCTAATCTTCTCTTTTATCCCATATATTAATACCGTGGGGATTTACATCTTTGCTCTCTCAATATCAGCACCTAACCCCTGCAGTTTTTTCTCTATTTTAACATACCCTCTATCTACATGGTATATATCTGTAACTTCTGTTTCTCCTTCTGCAGCTAATCCACAAAGTACTAGAGCTGCACCTGCTCTTAAATCTGTTGCTCTAACTTCTGCACCAGTTAATCTGTCAACGCCTTCTATAACGGCACTTCTACCATCAATTTTAATATTAGCTCCCATTCTTTTCATTTCTGACGCATGCATAAATCTATTTTCAAAAATTGTTTCTGTTATAATGCTAGTTCCATGTACTGTACATAAAAGCCCTGAAAGTTGTGACTGCATATCCGTTGGAAATCCCGGATAAGGCATGGTCTTAATATCGATCGGCTTCAGCTCCCTATTTCCGTCTATTACCATGCTATTTCCCTCTATTTTAATATTAACTCCTGCTTCTGTTAACTTAGCAATTACAGGCTTTAAATGTCCTTCATCTACCCCATTTATTTTAATTTTACTTCTAGTTATTGCAGCCGCAGTCATAAATGTTCCAGCTTCTATTCTATCGTATATTGGTTTATGTGTTGTTCCTTTTAAATTTTTTACTCCAATAATATGGATAGTACCTGATCCTGCTCCAATAATATTTGCTCCCATACTGTTCAAAAACTTTGCTAAATCCTCAATTTCTGGCTCCTCAGCGGCGTTTTCTATAGTAGTTTCACCTTCTGCCATTACTGCTGCCATCATAATGTTCTCAGTGGCCCCTACTGAAGGAAAATCCAAGTAAATTTTGTTTCCTATAAGTTTTCTAGCTTGAGCTTCAACATAACCATGCCCAACACTCACTTCTGCACCTAACGCACTGAATCCTTTTAAGTGCAAATCTATAGGCCTAGTTCCTATATTACAACCTCCTGGAAGCGATAATCTAAATTTACCAAACCTTGAAATCATAGCTCCCATAATCAAAAAAGATGCTCTCATTTTCTTTACCAGCTCACTAGAAGCTTCGCAATCTTTAATATTCGATGAATCGATTAAGATTCTATTTGTTTTACTATCTATATCTATTTCCGTTGAAATAGTTCTAAGCACATCGCTAATAACAAAAACATCCTCAAGCATTGGAGCTGATTCTATTATACACTTATCACCACTTAGTATACTAGCTGCTATAATTGGTAATACAGAATTTTTAGCAGTACTTATGTTTACCTCACCCTCTAGCCTTTTTCCTCCTCTAACTATTATCTTATCCATAACTATCCTCCATTCTACAATTGCTAATATGTTACAATTATTTCCGGTGTTCCAATAATTATATAGCTACCTGAAGAGTATTTACAGACAGCATAATTAAAATCTATTGGTTTGCCATCACTTTGTGTAGAATCATAATTTCTTGTATATGCTGTTGTACTATATCCATTTTCTAATTCAATAGTATTGATGTTAGATGCCCTATATTTTTTTAAAAGCATTAATATTTCTTTATTTGCATCTGCTATGTCATCATTGGGAATTTTTGCTTTTAAATACTGAAAATATTTAGCATGAATTTGCTTACCCTTAAGACAGTTGTGAATTTTATTTTTTAAATCCTCTAAATCATTTTTACTATCTTTTTTTACAATATTTACTGTTACAAAATTATAATTTTCATATGCAGTAGTTTCTATGTACCCGCTTACATCATTTTTTTCAAACTCTACACAGTAAACCTTTCCGTTTTTCAATATGCTTTTATTCCATCCATCATAGAAGTTTAAGCTCCTTAATATATAATCTGAGATTTCCTCACCATTTTCCTCTGTTGTAAAATTTGAAGTTATACCATACTCTACAGTTTTGCCGTTGACCTTTATTAAAGACTCTTCAAATAGATTAGTATTTTTGCTTGCCATTGGAAAATCAATAGAAGAAAATATGACTCCTACTATTGTAAGTATGATTATTAAAATAATCTTCTTTCTCATCATATTTGCTCTTAGGATAGGACCTATAGAGCGCACCCCCCTTTTGTGTTATACCTAAATTATGTACAACTAACTAGAGGGTTATTCAATTATATTTAATTATTAACAATTTTTACATAAAATGAAACAAATTTATCTATGGTTCACAAAATCATTATAGTTAAGGGCTTAGAGTGTAGAATTAATAATTCAAGAAAAATTGCTTCGCATTTTTTTAAATTGTGAATTGAAGAAGTTTATATTAATCCTTAAAACCATTCCTAAAGTTTGTCTTATTTTAATATATTATCAATATATAGAATTCCATGAAAAAATGTGCAAAAATTAAAAATACTTTATGGCAAAAAAACAACACGAAACATTAGTTTCGTGTTGTTTAAGTAGTTATCCTATTGTAACTTTAATCTAGCAAGAGCTCTTGATAAAGCTAACTCAGCTCTTCTTATATCAAGATTATCATGGTTTTTATTTTTTAATCTTTCTTCTGCTCTTTTTCTAGCTTCTTCAGCTCTTTTAAAGTCAATTTCCTCAGGCCATTCGCATACATCACATAGAATTCTGACTTCATTATCTTTTACTTCCATAATTCCAGTTGAAGTGAATACTTTAATTTGTTTTCCACCTTTTTCAGTAATTTCTGTCATACCAGGTCTTAATGTTGTTACTAAAGGCATGTGATCAACAAGTATCCCTACACGGCCTTGAGTGCTGTCTGTTATTATTTCTGTAACTTCACCAGTATAAAATTCCTTTTCAGGAGTAAGGATATTTAACTTTAAAGCATCTGCCATATTAATCTCCTTCTCACAAGTAATGTGAACAACTCCAAAACTGGAGCTTCCTGTTTCTAAGAACATACATATAAAACAAAACTATATTATTCTCCACAGGCTTCAATTCGGGCAGTTCCTACCCTACTATACATATACATAAAGTTAGACAGTATATACTGTCTAACTTTATAATTAAATATTAACTTTCCATCATAGCCTTTGCTTTTTCTGCTACTTCTTCTACAGTTCCTGCAAATAAGAATGCTGCTTCTGGTAAATTATCATATTTACCATCAAGTATTTCTCTAAATCCTCTTACAGTTTCTTTTATAGGAACATATGCACCCTTCATTCCTGTAAACTGCTCAGCAACAGTAAATGGTTGTGATAAGAATCTTTGAATTCTTCTAGCTCTTATAACTACTAATCTATCTGTTTCTGAAAGTTCATCTACACCAAGGATTGCTATTATATCTTGTAATTCTCTATATCTTTGAAGTATATGCTTAACATCCGAAGCTACAGCATAATGTTCATCTCCAACTATTCTTGGATCAAGAATTCTTGAACTTGACTCTAGTGGGTCAACTGCAGGGTATATTCCAAGTTCAGATATAGCTCTTGAAAGAACTGTTGTAGCATCAAGGTGAGAGAATGTAGTTGCTGGTGCTGGGTCAGTTAAGTCATCGGCAGGTACATATACAGCCTGAACAGATGTAATAGAACCTTGCTTTGTTGAAGTTATTCTTTCTTGAAGAGCACCCATTTCAGTTGCAAGTGTTGGCTGATATCCAACGGCACTTGGTATTCTTCCAAGTAGCGCTGAAACCTCTGAACCAGCTTGTGTAAATCTGAATATGTTATCTATAAATAGAAGCACATCCTGACCTTGATCTCTGAAATATTCAGCCATAGTAAGACCTGTTAGAGCAACTCTCATTCTAGCTCCAGGCGGCTCATTCATCTGACCAAATACCAATGCAGTTTTGTCGATAACTCCAGATTCCTTCATTTCATAATAAAGGTCATTACCTTCTCTTGTTCTTTCTCCAACACCTGTGAATACTGATAGACCACCGTGTTGTTTTGCTATGTTATTTATTAATTCCTGAATAAGAACTGTTTTACCAACTCCCGCACCACCAAATAGTCCTATTTTTCCACCTCTTTGGTATGGTGCAAGAAGATCTATAACCTTAATACCAGTTTCAAACATCTCTGGTTCTACAGATTGATCTTCGAAACTTGGTGCTGGTCTATGAATAGGATAAAATGTATTCGCAACAACTTCTCCCGCTTCATCAATTGGCTGTCCTAATAAGTTGAAAAGTCTTCCTAAAACTGGTTCTCCAACTGGTACAGATATAGGTGCTCCTGTATCAACAGCCTCCATATCCCTCTTTAAACCATCTGTTGCTTCCATAGATATTGTTCTAACGATATCGTCTCCAACATGCTGAGCTACTTCTGCTATAAGTTTTTTATCGCCTACATTTATCTCTATGGAGTTATATATGTTAGGAAGGTTTTCTGTGCTAAACTTTATATCTACTACAGGTCCTATAACCTGAACAACTTTGCCTACGTTTGGCATTAGTAGTGTCCCTCCTTACTTTTGAGCCTCTGCTCCTCCGACTATTTCGGATATTTCTTGAGTTATAGCACTTTGTCTTTCTCTATTGTATTTAAGGTTAAGTGCATCTAATAACTCATTAGCATTCTTTGTTGCTCCATCCATTGCACTCATTCTTGAGCCTTGCTCACTTGCTTTTGAGTGAAGCATAAAGTTTAATATTTGTTGTTTTAATTGCATAACTATTACTTCATCTATCATTTCATCAATAGATGGTTCAAACTTAACAAAACGCTTTTTTACTTCTGATTCTTTATTTTCTAAAGGAAGTATTTTCTCTACAGTAACCACCTGTTTTACAGTAGAATGAAACTTTGTATATATTACATAAACCTCTCCAACTTCAGAATTGCGATACATATCTAACACTTTATATGTAATAGCACTTGCCTCTTGTAGTGTAGGAACATCCGGTATATCAACATACTCTGCGGTAGTTTTAAAGTTCAACCTATTGAAGTACATTCTTCCCTTTTGACCTACTGAAAGTAATAAAGAGTTTTCTTTATCTTTTGCTATTATTTCTGCTGCTTTATTTACAACATTGGCATTAAATCCGCCGCAAAGTCCTGTGTCTGAATTTAGTGTAATGTAAAGCTTCTTTCTACCTTTATTACCATGTATATAAATACTACTTTCCTCAGCCCCGTTTACAAACTGACTAATAACAGCGCTAAAGGATTGAGAGTATTTATCATTTAACTCAAGTTTATTTCTAACCTTTCTGAGTTTAGAGGTGGCAATAAGTCCCATGGCTTTTGTTATTTTTTGGGTACTGGTTATTGATTTAATTCTTCTCTTAATTGCAACAAGTCCTGCCCCTGCCATACTTCACCTCCCGCAAAGGAAAAATTATACCTCTGCTAAAAATATTTTTTTATATTCTTCTATAGCATCACTAAGTCTTTTGCTTAAGTCATCAGATAGAACTTTCTTTTCTACTATTTCCTGACCTATTTCTTTGTAATGTGTATCCATATATTCTATAAAGCCTTTTTCAAATTCGCCAATTTTATCAACTGGAACATCCATTAGGTGTTCTTTAACACCTGCGTAAAGAATCATTATTTGCTTTTCTACCGGTACAGGCTTGTATTGTGGTTGTTTTAATATTTCTGTAAGCCTTTTACCTTTTTCAAGTCTTCTCTTTGATTCTCTATCAAGGTCTGAACCAAACTGAGCAAAAGCAGCAAGTTCTCTATATTGTGCAAGGTCAAGTCTTAATGATCCTGCAACCTGTTTCATAGCTTTTATTTGAGCGTTACCACCAACTCTGGATACGGATATACCAGCATTAACAGCTGGTCTCTGTCCTGCGTAGAATAACTCGGACTCAAGGAATATCTGTCCATCTGTTATAGAAATAACGTTAGTTGGTATATATGCTGTAACGTCTCCTGCAAGAGTTTCTATTATAGGAAGCGCTGTAAGCGATCCTCCACCAAGCTTATCTGAAAGCTTTGCTGCTCTTTCAAGAAGTCTTGAGTGTACATAGAATACGTCTCCAGGATATGCTTCTCTTCCTGGTGGTCTACGAAGTAATAATGACATTGTTCTATAAGCAACAGCGTGCTTAGACAAATCATCATATACTATAAGTACATCTTTTCCTTGGCCCATGAAATGTTCACCCATTGTACAACCAGCATATGGTGAAAGATATTGCAATGGAGCTGATTCTGATGCTGTAGCTGATACAACTATTGTATAGTCCATAGCGCCCATTTCTGTAAGGTTATTAACTATATGTGCAACAGTTGACTGTTTTTGTCCTATAGCAACATATATACATATAACGTCTTTACCTTTTTGGTTTATTATTGTATCTGTAGCTATTGCAGTTTTACCTGTCTGTCTGTCTCCTATTATAAGTTCTCTTTGACCTTTTCCAATTGGTATCATTGAGTCTATAGCTTTTAAACCTGTTTGTAATGGCTGTTTAACAGACTGTCTTGTTATAACTCCAGGAGCTATAAGTTCAACTGGTCTTGTTGCTGTTGTCTTTATTGGTCCTTTACCATCTATAGGCTGTCCTAATGCGTTTACAACCCTACCAATAATGGCATCCCCAACTGGTACTTCAACAACTTTTCCAGTTCTCTTAACTATATCTCCTTCTTTTATACCTTTTTCAGAACCCAAAAGAACGCAACCAACGTTGTCCTGTTCAAGGTTTAGAGCCATACCATAAACATCATTTGGGAACTCCAAGAGTTCTCCTGCCATACATTCACTAAGACCATAAACTCTGGCTATACCATCACCTACTTGAATTATTGTACCTGAATCAACTGTCTCGATTTTCTTTTCATACTTTTGAATTTCTTGTTTAATAATTGAAGTTATTTCTTCAGGTTTTATGTTCATAGGCTCACCTCTATTCTCTCTTAAGCATTAATTTTTTCATTTCATCAATCTTGGATTTTACTGTTCCATCTATTACTTCATTGTTAACTTGAACATAGACGCCTCCAAGTATACTTGGATCTAACTCTTCTTCCAGTAAAATCTTCTTATCGAATTTTTTTTCAAGTTTTTTGATTAGACTATTCTTCTCATCATCTTGTAATGAAACAACTGTTTTAACCTTAGCTATAACAGTATTATTTCTCTCAAGATTTATTTTCTCCATTTCCCTAAGTTTGCCTTCGAGCTCTAAGATTCTGCCTTTATCTATTAATACAAGTAAAAAAGATAGTAAATCCTCATCTATTTTACTTTTAAATATATCAGTAAATAGTTTCTTTTTGCTTGAAGTACTAACCTGAGGATGTCTGATGAGCTTCATGAAGTCTTCATCATTATTCATAAGAACTACAATATTTTTTAATTCTTCTAAATACTGCTCTACTTTTCCTTTTTCCTCTGCAACTTTGTAAAGTGCAAGAGCGTATCTCCTATCTAAATATTCATGCATAGTTAGATACCTACCTTAGCTATAAAATCCTTTATAAGTCTCCTGTGTTGTTCTTCATCAATAGATTGTTCTAAAGCTTTTGAAGATATTAAAACAGCTAAGTCTACAACCTGACCCTTTATCTCGTCAGCAGCTTTTTCTTTTTCTCTACCTGCTTCCGTTCTTGCTCTCTCAATTATAGTTCCAGCTTCTTCACGAGCTTCATTTAGTAATTCTGAGGAAACTTTTTCGGCTTTTATTTTATATTCTTCTACTATAGTCTTACCCTGTTCTCTAGCTTGTTTTAAGTTAGTTTCATTTTCTATTTTTAATTCTTCGGCTTTTTTCATGTCTTCTTCAGTTTTGTTTATCTTATTAACTATCTCATTTTGTCTGCTATTGATAGTGTCGTTAACTTTATTAAATAGAAAATGCCTTAGGATAAAAAATAGTATTGCAAAATTTATTATAGTAGCAATAAGTTGAGGAATATGTATCTCCATACTATTATAAAAGCCTCCCTTCAGGCATAGATTTAAATAGTGCCTTGAGCACTATTTATTATTATGATTTAAATATTAATAATAGTGCAACTAGCAACGCATAGATAGATGTTGCTTCTGAGAATGCAGCACCTATAACCATTGTACTAATTATTTTTCCACTTGCTTCTGGTTGTCTTGAAACACCTTCAACTGCTTTTCCGGCAGCATTACCTGTTCCAATTCCTCCACCTAAACAACCTATTGCAGCTAATCCTGCACCTATAGCTGCCATTCCTGATATAAATGCTTTTGGATCAATATTACCCATTTTTCTTCCTCCTTAAAAATTGTTTAAATTATGTTATATTAAATTAAATTGATAACTATAAATTAGTGATCTGCTATAATCTTTATGTTAACCATTGTTAACATCATGAATATAACCATTTGAATTGTACCATCAAACACATCAAAATATGCATGAAGAGGTACTGGTATACCAATTTGTGCTATCCATCCTAGATGTCCTAATGCTCCATAAACCATCTCCATAACAACAAAAGCTGCTGTCATGTTACCAAAAAGTCTCAGTGTAAGTGATATAGGAAGCATAAATCTTTCTACAAGGTTTAATGGAAGCAATGCTGCGAATGGTTTGAAATACCCTCCAAAGTAATGTCCCACACCTATTTTTTTAATAGCATTCACTTGTACAACCACAAATGATATTAGTGCGAGTCCTGCAACTACACTAAAATCTAGTGTAGGCGGCTTAAGACCGAATAAGCCTAATAAATTCATAGATAAAAGAAAAATCGCTAGGGTTCCTATATATGGAACAAAAGCTGAATAACCTTCACCCATGTTTTCCCTGACAAGTGAATTAAATGTTTCTACGACAATTTCTACAACACTTTGTTTTCTATTTGGAACTTTATTTAAGTTCCTAGTGGAAATTATAGCTATTATACTAATTATGACTATTAATATCCACTGAAATAATAAACTTTCAGTGACACCGAATTTATATCCTAATAAATTCAGATAAAACAAAGGTTCGAACTTTTCCAAATAATCACTCCCTTTCATAAAAATTATTAATAAATTATTGATTTTTTAGGTTTATTCCATATAATGTTAGAGATATAAAATGAGAACTATATCCCAACATATAAGCAATTACATTAAGTTTATTTTGATTGAATAATATTACCGCTATACCAGAAATGGTTACTATTTTTATTATATAAGATATAAGCGCAACTGTTTTATACTTACCAGTCTTTTTTAAAAGTATGTACTCAGTTATTATTCCATTTAAAACAAAACTTATGATAGCTAAACTTAAACCAAAAAGAACTATAAACACATAATCCTTAAAAAAATAATAGGTTGTACCGCCCAAAATTAAGGCTAGTATTATGTCAAAAAGTATAACTTTTCTGAACATATATTGAAGGTCATTTTGCACTTTCAATTCCTCCAGAATATTTACATGATAATCTATTATATAATCTTAGGAAATATAAATAAAATCCTGCATTCTCTCTATAATCTTAATATTTAGCCTTAATAGTCGATTTTTTAACAATATAATTCCATTTTATCTTCATTACTTTAAATTTATTTAATTTACTTCAATTAACAAATATCACTTATTATCGATGCATTTTTCTAAAAATATTGAAAATTTTTAATATTAAGCTCAAACACTTTAATTCCTTTACTTATTTAATATTGCAATTGTCTAAATAATTTAACTTTTTTGACACATTATTTGTATATACATGCATTATAAATGATATTTTTTCATAAAATTTAATAAATAAGATTACTTTTTCTTTAATTAGACTACTCTTTTTACATTTTTTATGTTATTTATCATTTATACTGTAAATTTATAAGTCATTTAAAAGAAAAATTTATACTTATTTAATATAATAACTCCTTTTTCCATAGGTTTCAATTAGAATTTTTATACTTAATATATATTTTTTATTTATAACATATCATAAAATTACAACAATACATCACAAAATTATAATAATATGTCATAAAATTAAAATAATACTCATAATGTTAGAATTAACACATAATAAAATTAAAGTAATATGTCACAAAATTGCAACAAAAAAAAAGAATAGCTAGAAATTACTTTCTAGCTAAATTCCTCATATTTCATTTTTTGAATACCAAAATAGTTTAATATTGCATGCACAATTCTTTCTGAAGCTTTACCATCACCATAAGGATTTATAGCTCTACTCATTTTATCATATTCTGCTGAATTTCTTATTAATTCATTAGCTGTATTTAGTATAGTAGTTATATCTGTGCCAACAAGCTTAACAGTACCTGCCTTTACAGCCTCTGGCCTTTCAGTAACATCTCTTAAAACCAACACCGGCTTTCCTAAGTGCGGTGCCTCTTCCTGAAGCCCACCAGAGTCTGTCATAACCATAAAACATTTATTCATTAAATTATGAGTTTCCTTTGTATCTAATGGCGGTAATAAGTGCACTCTTGGTATTCCACCTAGAATTCTATAAACAACATCCTTAACTACTGGATTTAGATGAACTAAATATACTATCTCTACATCGTTGTTCTCTTCAACAATTCTTTTTAAAGCATTACATATATTTTCGATTCCATCTCCCCAATTTTCTCTTCTGTGTGCTGTAACCATTATTACTTTCTTTTTATTGTATTCTATACCATTAAGCTCCATATTGTTAAATACATAACTATCCTCTACTGTAAATTCCATAGCATCAATGACAGTATTTCCAGTAACAAATATATCTTTTTCATCAATTCCTTCTCTTAAAAGATTGCTTTTTGAACCTGCTGTTGGCGCAAAATGCAAATCTGCCATTGAACCTGTAAGTTTTCTATTCATCTCCTCAGGGAAAGGAAAATACTTGTCAAAAGTTCTAAGCCCTGCTTCCACATGTCCAACTTTTATTTTTTGATAAAATGCTGCTAAAGCACCGGCAAAGGTTGTTGTAGTATCTCCATGCACAAGAACTAAATTGGGATTTTCTTTTTCAAATATATCTTCAAGTCCCTCTAGTACTCTTGTAGTTATACCTGTAAGAGTTTGCCTACTTTGCATAATGTTTAAATCAAAGTCAGGAGTAATATCAAACAAATCTAATACCTGATCCAGCATCTGCCTGTGTTGTGCTGTTACACAAACCTTATTTTCTATATTTGGGTTTTTCTCAAGCTTCTTGACCAAAGGCGCCATTTTTATTGCTTCAGGTCTTGTTCCAAATATCGTAATAACCTTAACTTTTTCCATAAATATACCTCCGTTTTAGCCTCAAGGCAACTATTCTTCATTACTGTTACCTAGATACCAATTATTCTCTATGTTCAAAAAAACCAAATTTCCAAGCCATCATTACTAGAACTACCATGACAAGGGCAAGAAGGAAATAGGACCTCTGAGTGCTTATCTGCATTGCTATTATCGCAAAGCTACCTAGTACAGCGCTTATCAGATACATGATTATAACAGCCTGCCTTTGATTAAGTCCCATGTCTAATAATCTGTGATGAAGATGTCCTTTATCTGCCTGCATTATAGGCTTCCCATTTATCTTTCTCCTAATCATAGCAAAAAGCGTATCATATATTGGTATTCCCAGTGCCAGAATAGGCACAGCAATTGCAAAGGCTGCTGCAGACTTTATAGCTCCTTCTATGGATATTGCCGCTAATAAAAATCCCAATAATTGCGCTCCTGTATCTCCCATAAATATAGAAGCTGGATTAAAATTATAAGGTAAAAAACCCAATATAGATCCAGCTAATATTATAGTTAATACTGCTGCTTCAGCTTCAACCCTTCTGTTTAATAAAGTTATAATAAAAATGGTTACTGTAGAAATAAACGCAACTCCTGCTGCTAAACCATCCAATCCATCTATTAAATTTAAAGCATTAGTAATACCCACCACCCAAATTACAGTAAGTGGAATTGATAGTATTCCTATATTAATATAAAGTTCTGCGCTGCTTATTGGATTTGTTATCAAAACTATTCTAACGCCATAAGAAGTTAGCGCTAAGGCTGCCGCTATTTGAAATAAAAGCTTTTGCCATGGTCTTATTTCAAATTTATCATCCAAAAAACCACCTATAGCTATAATCGTGGCACCTATTAGTATTCCTATTTCTGATTCAGATAACTTTCCTGTTTTTAACACCAAAGTTAATACAAAAGAAAAGTATATTGCTAACCCACCTAGAAGTGGTATAGGTTTTTTATGTACTCTTCTGTTATCCTTTGGAATATCTATAACTTTTATCTTTACTGCAAACTTTTTAATAACTGGCGTAAGCGTAGCAGAGATTATTATTGAAACCAATGCTAAAACATATAATTTATCCATAAGTTAACCTTCCTTATTTATATTGAACAATATTCAGCTAAACCAAATAAACACCGTACTATTGCTGCTACTTAATAACATCCATCACCTTCTAGAGAATCATCATTTTCAATCCACTCTTCTACATTTATTTCTCTATAAACTTTTTTAGTATCACGTACTACAACTTTTTCAATTCCTGAATTAATTATAAACCTCTTACACAGTGAACAAGGAGAAGCATTATGCACATATTCTCCAGAACTACATTCTCGGCCAACTAGATACATAGTTGATCCTATCATATCTTGTCTTCTAGCAGATATAATAGCATTTTGCTCTGCATGAACTGATCTACATAATTCATAGCGTGTACCTCTTGGTACATTTAGTTCCTCTCTTCTACAGTACCCTAAATCGCAGCAGTTTTTTCTTCCTCTAGGAGCTCCCGAATATCCTGTCGACATAATCTCATCATTTTTGACTATTATAGCCGCAAAGTTACGCCTTAAGCAAGTTCCTCTCTCTAATACAGTCTCACATATATCTAAATAATAGTTATTTTTATCAATTCTATTCATAACTTCCTCCAACAGTTGCTGTTATTAATCCTCTTTTATTCTATAATAAAAATGATGTAATTAAAAGTGTAGATTAAATATTCTTCAAGCTCTAAAGTTTAAAATTTTGTAACATAAAATTTTCAGAGGACAATTGTCCTCTGTCATCTTAAAAATGCTTCGCATTTTTTATATTCCAATTGCAAATAAAAAGCAGTGAATTATCTCACTGCTTTTATATAAATTATTTAGTTCCGTATAATCTATCTCCTGCATCTCCAAGACCAGGTACAATATATCCCTTTTCATTTAATTTTTCATCTATTGATGCAATATATATATCTATATCTGGGTGAGCATCCATAACAACTTTTATTCCTTCTGGTGCAGCTATAAGACACATTAATCTTATATTTTTAGCACCCTTTTGTTTTAAAAGAGTAATAGCATCTACTGCTGAGCCACCTGTTGCAAGCATAGGATCCGTAACGATTACATCTCTCTCTCCTATATCTTGTGGAAGTTTACAGAAATATTCTACCGGCTTTAATGTTTCTTCATCTCTATACAGTCCTATATGTCCAACTTTTGCTGCCGGTATAAGTTTTGTCATACCACCAACCATACCAAGACCTGCTCTAAGTATTGGAACTATAGCTACTTTCTTTCCTGCAAGCATTTTACATTTTGCCTTACATATTGGCGTTTCTATTTCTACTACTTCAAGCTGTAAATCGCGAGTTACTTCATATGCCATAAGCATAGCTACTTCTTCAACAAGTTCTCTAAAATCCTTTGAACCTGTGTTCTTATCTCTTATTAGAGATAACTTATGTAATATTAATGGATGTGCTATTTGTGTTACTTTACTCATTTATTTTATTCCTCCTATATAACACACAGAAATTAAGAATAAATTTTACTCTAAATTTCTGCCTTATACTTAATTTTTAAAAATTATTATATACTATTTACTATACTTTTTTTCAATTTCAGAAATTCCATCTATTCTTCTTTGGTGTCTACCACCTTCAAATTCAGTTTTTATGAATGTATCTACTATGTCAAGAGCAAGTCCTGATCCAACAACTCTCTGACCTAATGCAAGTATATTAGCATCATTATGCTCTCTACAAGCATGAGCGCTGAAAGTATCACCACATAATGCTGCCCTCACTCCTGGAACTTTATTAGCAGCTATACTTATTCCTATACCAGTACCACAAACTAATATTCCAAGTTCATATTTTTTTCCTGCTACTTCTTCAGCAACTTTTAATGCAAACTCAGGATAGTCACAGGACTCTTCAGTATATGCACCAAAATCCTTAATTTCTACTCCTTTTGCCTCTAAATGTTTTATTATTTCATTCTTTAGCGGTAATCCCGCATGATCGCTTCCTAACGCAATCTTCATGTTAAAACACCTCCAAGATATAGTGTTACTATAATTAAATAATTTATTTTAATAAATTATAAACTATCAGATTACAAAAAAAAAGATAATAGCATTATACAATGCCTATATCTTCTTTTAATTTGTTTAATAGCAATACAATACTGCTTTCTAATTGTCTATATGTATGTCTATAAGTTTCTATGTCACCACCAAATGGGTCGACTATATCCTTCTCCATAGAAATATACTCATTTAATGTATATATTTTGTGTTTAAATCCCGGAAACTTATTGCCTAAAAAATCTCTTATATATGTTGTCATAGTCAAAACAAGTTCTGAATTTTCTAACATACTCTCAGTAAGCTGAACTGCATTTCTATTACTTAAATCTATACTAATACTTTCCTTCGTAACAATTGCAGAGTTTTTTGAGGTTTTACTATTGTTTAATACAGCTATACCAGCAGAAATAGCTTTAAGATTATCTATATCACACTTATTATTAAAAATAGCTTCTGCCATACAACTTCTACAAGTGTTCCCTGTACAAACAAATAGTATATTTTTCATAACTGACCTCCTAAAACATAGAATTACACTTTAACAATATCAAATCCAGCAGATTTCTTAAGTCTATTCATAACAGCTACGCCTACACCCTTTTCTTCAAAGGCTTCAGTAATAATTATATCAACTTCTTTATCATCAAACATTCTAAGTGTTTCAAATAAATTTTGTGACACACTTATCATGTTTTCTCTACTTCCTAGAGATATTACTATTCCTTTTTCATAATACTTTACTGTTTCGTCTGTAGCCATTATGCCAACAACTTTATTTTCATCTATATAATTTTGCACTATTTCGTTGATTTTTTCAATAGTTTTTTTCAAATCTCCTTGAACTATTTTTACAGGAGCCTTTGGAGCATAATGCCTATATTTCATTCCTGGCGCTTTAGGTTTAAAATCTTTTTCTGGTTTTTTCATTATTGCTGGATCTATATATGTATCTGCATCCACTTCTCTTAACATCTCTAAAGTTATTCCCCCTGGTCTTAAAACACAGGTAGGTTCGGTAGTGCAATCAATAACCGTAGACTCAAGTCCAATATCACACATATTACCGCCAATAATATAATCTACTTTTCCGCTTAAGTCTTCTATGCACCTTTGTACATCTGTAGGACTAGGTTTTCCTGAAATATTAGCAGAAGGCGCAGCAATTGGAACTCCCGCTGCTCTTATAAGTTCTCTAGCAACATTATTAGAAGGCATTCTAATTCCTACGCATGGTAGTGCTGCACTTGTCTCGTCTGGTATAATTGAAGATTTAGGCAATATTATTGTCATAGGACCTGGCCAAAATCTTTTCATAAATCTTTTAGCCATTTCTGGGATTTCCGAAACTAAAGGCTTTATCTCTTCAATATCCGCAATATGAACTATTAGAGGGTTGTCCTGCGGCCTACCTTTAGCTTCAAATATTTTTTTCACCGCCTCTGGATCTAATGCATTAGCGCCAAGTCCATAGACAGTTTCTGTTGGAAAGACTACTAGTCCCCCCTGTCTTAAGACCTCCCCAGCCTCTTGCATGATGTTTTGGTCAAAGTTATTCTCATCAAGCATAATTATTTTTGTATCCATTCTATTTTATACCACCTTTTTATTTATTACTAAATTATATCAAGTAATTTTTCAGACCTTATTACTTACATTTTTCAGTAACATACTCATCAATTGCTTGTGCCACCATTTTTGATAATTCTACAGCCTTAACTACTGTCTTAGCTCCTGTTACTACATCTCCAGATGCAAACACACCTTCTCTTGTGGTTCTTCCAAATTCATCAGTGGCAACTAAGCCTTTATCCTTTAGCTCTATTCCCTTTGTACTTGATACTATATTTGCTCTAGGTCCTTGACCTACAGCTATGATAACAGAATCAGCTTTGAATATCTCTTCTGTTCCCTCTATTGACACTACCTTTTCTTTACCTTCTTCATCTTCTACTACTTTATTATTCACATATTTAACGCCTTCATCAACTATCTCTACAGGGGATTTATAGAATTCAAATTTAACTCCATCAATTTTTGCATATTCAACTTCAGCCCTCTCAGCTTGAATATTTTCTGGCCCCCTTCTGCACATTACATAAACTTCTCTTGATCCGTTTCTTAATGTAGTTCTTGCAACGTCCATTGCAACATTGCCAGCTCCTATTATACATACCTTCTTCCCTAAGTCATATACATTAGGGTTTTTTAAGTAATCTATTGCATAATGAACATGCCCTAAGCTCTCTCCTTTTATTCCAAGGGCACTAGACCTCCATACTCCTGTACCTATAAATATAGCTTTATAGCCATCTCTAAAGAGATCATCAATTGTTATAACTGACCCAATTAAGGTATTAGGCCTAATTTTTATTCCCATGCTTATTAATTTATCTTTTAACTTTTCCAAAATATCCTTAGGTAATCTAAACTCTGGAATACCATATCGTAAAACTCCACCTATTTTATCATGGGCTTCAAATATAGTTATGTCATAGCCCTTAGAGGCTAGGATAATTGCTATAGTAATTCCAGCAGGACCAGATCCTATTATTGCTACTTTTTTATTAGTATCTTTTATTACTTCTGGAGTTATAGAATTTAAATAGTAATCTGATATATAGTTTTCTATCGAACTTATTTTAACAGGACTATTCTTTTTTCCCATTACACAATGGCCTTCACATTGCTTCTCATGAGGACATACAAGAGAGCACACTACAGAAAGTGGATTATTCTTAAAAAGCATTTCTCCTGCTTCATTAATATTTCCTTCTAAAAATAACTTTATAACTTCATTAACCGAGGTGTTGACCGGACATCCTTCTTTACACATAGGTTTTTTACATTGAAGGCATCTTTTAGCTTCCTCTATTACAAATTGTCCCATTGCATTATTCCTCCTATATTTTAATGTTACAATGCTTATAGCAACGCTTTATTCTAATAATTTATTTTAACCTATAAAACACATTTTGCTAGTACTTTTAAATCAACAAATTATTTTCTAATATACAATATACTAAATTAATCAAATATACAACATGTTAATTATACAATTGTTACATATAATATACTATATTTGTATAAATAAATGCTATATTTTAATTGTTAATTATAGTTTAATATAAACAACATTTCAAGTTTATCTACTAAGGCTAAAAATATAAAAAGACTGTAGATCAAATAAAATTCTCCACAGTCTAAAATTAACACTATAACATTCTTACCATAAAAAGTCCCATCATAATTCCGCTTAGAACCCCAATAGTACTTGTTACTCCATCCCAAAGTTTTGACGACTCAGGTATCATTTCCCCACAGACTACATATAACATTATTCCAGATGCAAAGGACAGACATGCACCAAGAACATTTACCGATATATTTGCTATGTAAGCTCCAATCCATGTGCCAATAGCAGTAGGAAAAGCTGTTATAAAAGTATAGAACAATATCTTAGATATTCTAACTCTAGAAGCTATGAGTGGTGCTGATACTGCTATCCCTTCAGGAATATCGTGAATTGCTATTATTATACTCATTTTTATTCCTAAAGTACCTCCAGCAGCAAAGCCACACCCCATTATTATTCCCTCTGGAAAATTATGAATCATAAGTCCTAGCGCTGCCATAAAAGCAACTTTTGCATGCTTGTCCATGCTATTTATATTTATTTTGTTATCTATTATGGCTATAATTATAATCCCCAAGATACAAAAAACTAGAGTACCAGCGAAATTCCATTTTGTAAGAGCCTCTGGAATCAAATCAAACACTACTACTGCTAGCATCAGTCCTCCTGCAAAACCAATTATTCCTCCCAGCAGCTTATTAGAAGGCCTTTTTACTATAACTCCCAGTAAGGCTCCAGTCATTGTACCTATTAAAGATACTACACTACCAATTAATACAATAAGAATCATATTTTCACTCAAAACATCACCTTTATTTTAAATTACTTCTATATCATATGTATTTATATTGTAATGCATATATTCCAAAACTTTAGGAATGGATTTTAAGAATTATTTATTCCTGTAATATTGAGAATTTTGACGATAAAATTTTATTTTTTCAATACATTCTTCTGTAAAGTGTGAATAGACACAGTTTTTGTATATAACATCCAGCAAAGGATACTTATTAAGCTTACCCCTTTTTATTATAGTATAGTAATATTGTTCCTCTGGGTGTATAATTTTTAACCTATTATATTGATGAGCTACATATGAATGATTCTTTAAGAAATTTAAGTTCACGGGGATCATTCTTTCACTTCTAAACTTTGATGTTGCTAGAAGAATTATTCTAAATTCACTTCTATCATCCTCATCAGATAAAATGTCTTCAGTATGAACCAATGAAACTTTTTCACAATTTATATTTATAGTTTTCTTTCTTATTCCAAGTGATATTTTTAATTTACTCCCAACACAAGCAAATCTCAATGTCTCCTTGTCAATCCTTATAATTACAGCTATAAATATAAGCACTTCTATAATTACTAAATATGATATGTAAAATAAACTTAGCTTTTTAGATAAAAACAAAGCAATAGGTAAAACAAAAAAAATAAAGCACATAGATAGCAGAAATCTTTTATAAGATTTTTTTTGCTTTCTAATGGCTTTATCTATATTCATTCCTTACCCTCTTTTCTTGAATTAAATAATTAGTCGTTACTTCCAATAGCTTTCATTTTTTCCGCCTGTTCAGCAGTTATTAAAGCATCTAGAACTTCGTCTATATCTCCATCAAGATATGCATCTAATTTGTATAGAGTTAATCCTATTCTATGATCTGTAACTCTTCCCTGAGGATAGTTATATGTCCTTATTCTTTCACTTCTGTCTCCTGTTCCTACCTGACTCTTTCTATCTTCAGCTATACTCGCCGATCTTTCTGCTTCCGCTTTTTCAAATAGTCTGGATTTAAGAACTTTCATAGCTTTTTCCTTGTTTTTAAGCTGTGATTTTTCATCTTGACAAGATACTACTATTCCACTTGGCAAGTGAGTTATTCTTACTGCAGAGTCTGTAGTGTTAACGCACTGTCCTCCATGTCCTGATGCTCTAAACACGTCTATTCTTATATCATTTGCATTAATTTCAATCTCAACGTCGTCAACTTCTGGTAATACTGCAACAGTAGCAGTGGATGTGTGGATTCTTCCACTTGATTCAGTGTCTGGAACTCTTTGAACTCTGTGAGCTCCGCTTTCATATTTCAATCTGCTATAAGCTCCAGCTCCCTTTAGCATGAATACAATTTCTTTAAATCCACCTATATCAGTTGCATTAATGCTTATCGTTTCAATCTTCCAGCCTTTACGTTCAGCATATCTTGTGTACATTCTTGTTAAGTTCGCTGCAAATAAAGCTGCTTCTTCTCCACCAGCACCTGCTCTTATTTCAACAAATACATCTTTGTCATCATTAGGATCTTTAGGTAGAAGTAGTATTTTTAACTCTTGATGTTTTTCTTCTATAACTCCTGTAAGTTCCCTTATTTCTTCCTGAGCCATCTCTCTTAGTTCTTTGTCTGATTCGTCTTGCAACATTTCCTTAGCAGACTCTAAATCCTCTTGAGCTTTTTTATATTCTCTATATTTCATTACAACTGTCTCTAAATCTGCATGCTCTTTACATAATTTTCGCCATTCTTTTTGATCCGCCATAACTGTCGGATCACTTATTTTTATAGATAGTTCTTCGTATTTATTTTCTATAAAGTTAAGTCTTTCTAACATACTTTTTCTCACTCCGTATAAATATTTTCACAATAAATAATTATATCACAATTCTTTTAACACTAGCAACAAATTTCGATTTTTCCTTTTATAACCCTGTCTTTTCCAGCTAAGTCCTTTAAACACTCTACTTCAACAAATCCGTTTTCCTTTAATAGATTACTTACAGAATCCTTTTGGTCATATCCTATTTCAAATAATAACATTCCTCCATTGTTTAACAATTTCAAACTTTGAGAGGTTATTTCTCGGTAAAAATATAATCCATCTTCACCTCCGCATAACGCCTCATAAGGTTCAAAATTTTTAACATCTTCCATTAATGTTCCTATAACATCCCTTCTAATGTATGGAGGATTTGACACTACCACATCGAATCTGTCCTTATTTTCTATAAACTTGCTTAGCAAATCACTTTCTACAACTTGAACTCTTTCACCTACATCCAGTCTTTTAATATTTTCCCTAGTCACCTCATAGGCGGTATGTGAAATATCAGAAGATTTAACACTTACGTCCTTTAATAGTTTTGCAATTGTAATACCTATTATTCCACTTCCACAACACACATCACAAATATTCTTAAATTTATTTTTTTTAATTTCCTCGATTGCACACTCTACTAAAAGCTCTGTATCTGGTCTCGGAATCAATACGCCTTCTCTTATATAAAAAGATAGTCCCATGAATTCGCATTCACCAAGCATATACTTTATAGGCATTTTATTTTTTCTAAGCGTCAATAATCTATAAAACTCTTCTATTTCTTTATCATTTAATTCGTAATCTCTGTTGAGTAGTAAAAAAAGTCTATCTTTTTTCACTACCTTGCCCAATAAAAGATCACAATCTAAAGCGTAACTCTCAATTCCCTCTTCTTTTAAAGTTTGATATCCTTCTTTTAAAAGCTCTCCAATTTTTGATTTATAATTTTTCATTAAAACTGCTCCATTCTAATATAGGGTATTACTAGTATCTTGTGATTCCTTTTCTTCAATACCTTCTGCATATTTAAGCGCTGTTATTGCAACTTGAATTTGATCATAATCAGGCTCTCTTGTGGTAAGCTTCTGAAGCATTAAGCCCGGATAAGCAGTAATTTTCGATACAGCACTATTACTTTTTCCCATCCATTTTATAAGTTCATAAGTCAATCCAGATACTATAGGTAAAAGTAATATTCTATATAATATTCTCTGCCATAAAGAACTCCAGCCAGTTAAAGAAAATAATATTATACTTACTATCATAACCAAAAATAAAAAATTTGTACCACATCGAGGATGAAACCTCTCAAACTTCTGTGCATTTTCTGCAGTAAGCTCTGCTTCATTTTCATAACAGAATATAGTTTTATGCTCTGCTCCATGATACTGGAAAACTCTATTTATATCCTCCATCTTTCCTATAAGTAAAACGTATAGCAAAAATATCCCTACTCTAATAATTCCCTCTACTATATTTAACCCTATAGTATTGTGAATTCCTATTCTCTTAAATACATTTGCAGCAAATGTAGGAAATATAAAAAATAACATTGTTGCTATTCCTAAAGATATGATAATGGCAATTGCCATTAATACATCCTCACTTTTATCTTTAAATACCTTTTCAAACCATTTATCAAATTTTGAAGGCTCTCCATCCTCATCTTCAAAAAACGATGCCGAATAATTTAACGTTTTTATTCCAATAACTAATGATTCTATTAAAGAAACAAAACCTCTAATAATAGGAAGCCCCAAAAATTTGTTTCTTTTAGAATAAGGTATACTTTCTTTTCTATCTACAACAATCTCACCATCAGCCTTTCTAACAGCAGTAGCAACTCCGCTGGACCCTCTCATCATTACACCTTCAATTACAGCTTGACCTCCAACTGAAGTATTTCTTCCCATTACTCCACCTCATTTTTTCCCCTATTTTTTCTTATTTTATATGTTTCCCTAAACTCAAAGTAACACTTTGGGCATAGTGATTCATATTCAATATCATCTTCTTTATCTATAGCAATCTGCTTTCCTTCAAAGATAAAATCTCCATTTACCTTTCTTCCATTTAACAATGCCTTTTTACCACAATTACAAATAGTCTTCAATTCTTCTAAACTATGTGCCAACAATAGTAGTCTTTGACTACCCTCAAATCCATTCATTTGAAAATCAGTTCGAAGCCCATAGCAAATTGTCGGTATGTCCATTATTACAGCTATTTTAAATAGTTGATCTATTTGTTCCTCTTTAAAAAATTGAGATTCATCTGCTAGTATGCAATCTATTTGTCCATTTTTGTCTATCCATTTCTTCGTTTCTTCATAAATATTTTGATTTTCATCTATAAGAATATCAACTTCCCTTGTTACCCCTAATCTTGAAAGCACTTTATTTCCACCTTTTGTATCTGTTTTAGGTTTTATAATAATAACTTTCATCCCTCTTTCTTCATAGTTGTATGCAACCTGCAATAGGTTTGTTGACTTCCCACAGTTCATAGCTCCATATCTGAAATATAACTTACTCATCTTTCCTACCTCACCATTTGAATTATAAATCAATTAAACAAATACATTTTATCAAACCTTATGCATATATTAAAGACCTGTTTTTATTTACCTTATTTATTGACTTTAACTTACCTGCTATGTTATAATACAGTAGTTAAAATTGAGGTATATCCTTAAATTCGAAAGAGGTGAAAAACATGAAACAAGGCATACATCCAGAATACCATCATGATGCGGTAGTTAAGTGTGCATGTGGAAACACTTTTACAACAGGTTCTACAGAAAAAGAACTTAAAGTGGAAATATGCTCTAAGTGCCATCCATTCTACACAGGAAAACAGAAGATAATTGACGTTGGTGGTAGAGTAGATAAGTTCATGAAGAAGTTCAACTTAAAATCAGAATAATAAATAAGTTTAAATATTTTTTTATTCGTTCTAAAGCTTATTATAAAACCTGTCCTTTGATATCAAAGGACAGGTTTTATTATTTTTCTCCATTTTTACTAATGTCTTTTTTAATAACAAAATTAACAAACTCATCGTTATTTTTAGTCTTCGATAGCATACTTATTAATTGCTCAGTAATGTTATGTGTATTATTTTCATCATACAATACTCTTCTTATATTAAAGGCCGCTTCTTTTTCTACTTGGTTCTTAAATAACAAGTCATCTCTTCTAGTACCTGACTTATAAACATCTATAGCAGGGAATATTCTTCTTTCTTGAAGCCTTCTATCTAAGTGTACTTCCATGTTTCCAGTACCCTTAAACTCCTCAAATATCATATCATCCATTCTGCTTCCAGTTTCCACAAGAGCTGTAGCAAGTATAGTAAGACTTCCTCCTTCTTCTATATTTCTCGCAGCTCCAAAAAATTTCTTTGGCATTATTAGCGCTCCTGGATCAAGTCCTCCTGAAAGAGTTCTTCCTGTTGGGGTAATAGTTAGATTATATGCTCTAGAAAGTCTAGTAATACTATCTAAAAGTATAACTACATCCTGTCCCTGCTCTACCATTCTTTTTGCTCTTTCAAGTACCATGTAAGCAACCTTAGTGTGGTGT
Source organism: Clostridium nitrophenolicum (assembly GCF_055391695.1). Lineage (NCBI taxonomy): Bacteria > Bacillati > Bacillota > Clostridia > Eubacteriales > Clostridiaceae > Clostridium > Clostridium nitrophenolicum. The sequence goes on along the minus strand of NZ_AP042469.1, from coordinate 42,850 downwards.
TCAGGTTCTTCATCAAAAGTTGAGTATATTACTTCACCTTTGATTGATCTTTGCATATCTGTAACTTCTTCTGGTCTTTCATCTATTAAAACAACTATAAGTTTTGTTTCTGGGTGATTTTGAGATATACTTTGAGCTATTTTTTTTAGAAGAGTAGTTTTACCGGCTTTAGGAGGTGCAACTATAATCCCTCTTTGACCTTTACCTATAGGTGATATTATATCCATAAGTCTGGTAGATAAATCTGACTGTATAGTTTCGAGTCTTAATCTTTGTTCTGGATATATAGGGGTAAGCTTCTCAAATGGTTTTCTACCTACTGCTCTTTCTGGATTTTCTCCATTTACTCTTTCTACATAGAGAAGTGCTTTAAATTTTTCACCTTCTTTTGGTGTTCTTACTTTGCCTCGTACTTCATCTCCTGTTTTTAAATTAAATCTTCTTATTTGAGATGGAGATACATATATATCTTCTGGTCCTGTTAAATAATTTTTTCCTCTTAAGAATCCATAATTATTACTCTCTATTATTTCAAGTACTCCTATAGCTGTACCTGATTCATTTATCATCTCTTTAAGCTTTTCTCTTTTTTCCTCTTCAGATACTTTTTCATCCTCATTTTTTTCATTTTGAGTTTTTTCTTCTACAGATTTTTTTTCTTCAACCCTTACATTTTCAGTAGTTTCTTCTTTTTCACTATGTATAGCTTCACTCTTAGGACTTATTTTTTCTCTAAGTATGACTCCATCTTTTTCGATTGAAACTGGAGAAACTTTTTTTATCTCTTCAATTAGCTGAGTTTTTTTATATTTAGATATATTTTTTAAGCCTAAGTTCTTGGCTATTTCTTTTAACTCAGCAACGGTCAAGTTATCCATATCTTTGTTTACCAAAAAATAACACCTCGCATTATTTAATTTTCATAATTATATTTAACCTCTTGGGAATAATCAAAAGATTTTTTCCATTTATTATCCGTAATGATACCAAACATTTAGGTATGCTTAACAGATTTCTGTGCTTTAAAATGAAATTATTAGGCTACTGACGAAAAACTTCACCCTAAGCAAAGAAATTTTTATTTGAAAGGCTACACTGTAAAATAAATTATAACCCTTTTTCATATTTTAATCCACATTTTTATAATATTTTTTTCTTTAATGTAAATTTGAATAAAATAATAAGCCAAATGTGCTTAAATTATTTAAAATTATATCCATATATTTTTATTTTATCAAATATAATTATTTTTATTAATTAATTGCAAAATAACAAGGATAAAAGTATCCTTTTACCCTTGAAAATTATATCATAGCATACAATTGCTTATTTATATTATTGTATCTACTGACTCTTTTATTCACCTTATTATAATCTCCCATATAAAATAAAGGTAATCCTAAAATTTCGCATCCTCCAACTATTAGCTCTTTTTTTATAAATTCATTTATACTGTATTTATAATTATGATACTTTCCACAATGAGGACATCTAACTTCAAATGAAATTATCTTATTACATTTTTTTATTTCTAAAGAGGTGAAATTTTCACTAGTCTTATTTGTTTCGAAAATAGAAAATGTCTCTAGGTCGTAGAATCCTTGAAAATTTTTAAGAGCAATACTTATATCAGTATTAAACAACATATTATTCACCCCTCCTATAGAATTAAACTTGGTATATTTATAATTCTATAAATATTATTAAAATCCTTCATAAATCTTTTCATTTAATATATTGTAAAATTATTTTTTTCGACAAAACAAATTCTGGTATACATGAATTATTATAATAATTCATGTATACCAGAATAATTAGAATCCTAATCCTCCTTATCTAAAGACGCTTTTATAAAATCTCTAAATAACGGATGTGGTCTGTTTGGTCTTGATTTTAGTTCAGGGTGAAATTGGACTGCCACAAACCATGGATGATCTTTTAACTCAATTATTTCTACTAACCTAGAATCTGGGCTAGTTCCTGATAAAATAAGTCCAGCTTCAGTTAATGCTTTTCTATATTCATTATTAAACTCATATCTATGTCTATGTCTTTCATATATAATTTCTTCACCATAAGCCGCAAAGGCATTTGTATCTTTTCCCAACTTACATGGATATAAACCTAATCTCATAGTGCCGCCTTTTTCATCTACATCTTTTTGATCAGGCATTAAGTCAATTACTGGGTGTTCTGTATCCGGTAGTATTTCTGAGCTATGAGCATCGGAATATCCTAATATATTTCTTGCAAATTCTATTACTACACATTGCATTCCTAAACATATTCCAAGGAAAGGAACCTTATTTTCTCTCGCCCACTTTATAGCTTCAATTTTTCCTTCTACCCCTCTATCACCAAATCCACCTGGAACTAAGATTCCATCTACATCCTTCAGATATTCAGCTGCGTTTTCTTTAGTAATATCCACAGCATTTATCCATTTTATATTTATGTTAGCATCATTGGCATAACCACCATGATTTAAAGATTCTACTACTGATATATACGCATCATGTAGTTCAACGTATTTCCCTACAAGTGCAATAGTCACGCTTCTTGATAAGTTTTTTATGTTATTTACCATGTTAGCCCATTCAGTATTGTCTATTTCTTTGCATGGTAAACTTAACTTTTCGCAAACTAAAGTGTCCAATCCTTCTTTGTGAAGCATCAATGGAACTTCATATAGATTTTCTGCATCCAAGTTTTGAATTACAGAGTTTCCATCTACATTACAAAATAATCCTATTTTCTCTTTTAAATCATCTGGAATAGATTTCTCAGAACGGCATACTATTATATCCGGTTGAATTCCTATACCTCTTAGCTCTTTTACTGAATGTTGTGTAGGCTTTGTTTTAAGCTCTCCTGATTTTCCTAGATAAGGCACAAGAGTTACATGTATAAAGCATACATTCTCTCTACCAACTTCATACTTTATCTGTCTTATAGATTCCAAAAACGGTAAAGATTCTATATCACCAATTGTTCCACCTATTTCAGTTATAACTACATCAACATCTCTTTCTTTAGCTACTCTGTAAACTCTTGATTTGATTTCATTAGTGATGTGAGGAATTACTTGAACAGTTCCACCTAAGTAATCTCCTTTTCTTTCTTTTGTTATTACAGACCAATATACCTTTCCCGTAGTAACATTACTGTTTTTACTCAAATTTTCATCTATAAATCTTTCATAGTGACCTAAATCTAAGTCAGTTTCTGCTCCGTCATCTGTTACAAAAACTTCGCCATGTTGATATGGACTCATAGTTCCTGGATCTATATTTATATATGGATCAAATTTTTGAATCGATACCTTCAGTCCTCTATTTTTTAAAAGCCTTCCTAGTGAAGCCGCTGTTATTCCTTTTCCTAATGAGGATACTACTCCTCCAGTAACAAATATATATTTTGTACTCATAAGTTTCCTGCTATATTAAGCAGAGTTCACCCCCGTTTTCTATAATAGTATAAAAATTTATATTGAAAATATAACAATTGCATATTGACAAAGTATTACTTGGGTTGTATAATAAAAATTACCCTATAAGTTAAAGTGGGATATTATGTTCTAAAACATATCTAATATATTAGCATACTTCTTTTTAATATGCTACTGTTTTTTGTTTTTTGTCGAAAAAAATATTATTTTACTCTTTCAATAATGTCTTCCGCTTCAAAATACATATCTCTTATTTTTCTATTAAGTAAAAGTTTCTCTTCCGCTTTTCTAAAATTTAATCCTATATTATTTTTATTTACTGAAGGAAAGTCTTTTTGCAGCATTCCTATATCATCACAACCATATTTTCTAATAAGCAGAAAAAATAGGTATCTACATTCCCTATCCTTTAAAATTTTAAATAATTCTTCTCTACTTAGACCTTTATATTTACATAGAAGCTCTAGTATTCTTTCATATTTTTCTTCTTTATCAATAAAATATTTATTCACAACAGGCACTCCCTTTTATCCACAATGTTGATAATTTAATGAGTATATCTCTTTTTAAATTTTAAACAATAACTCAATAAAATATACACATAAATAAAGACACAGACAATAGATTTATCGCTTAATATCTGTTTTCCCTCCTTTAAATTAGAGAAAACAGATATTAAGTGCTTTCTTTATTCCTGTGCCTTTATATTTATTTTTAGTTGTGTATTGTTAGGTGTCTGACCACTTACACTTAAGTCATAATTTACTTGTATGTCTCCACCTTTTTCACCAACATTCACGCTCAAGGTCTTAGTTTCTATTTTTAATTCTAATGTTCCATAAGGCGTATTATACATGGATACACTCTTAGCTTTTTTATCAAATTCCATTTTAGCGCTTGTACTTCCCATTCTTATAATAGAAAATTTATCGTTAGATATTTTTAATGTAGTTGTGGTTCCTTCCATCCCTGATATCTCGGTTTCCTTATACACGGCATAGTATGAGCCATCTTTTTCATAGAAATCACCAGGAGTGACTACTTCTATAACATCATTTTCATCACTTTTTTGTTTACTTGATACAGAGATAATAGCCCTTTTTTTCATAAATTATCCTCCTTTTCGTTTAATTCACTATTAATTAACTCTTAGATAAGAAATCTTGATATTTCATCATCTGTAGCGGCTTTAACCTCTATAAACTTATCCATAGGATTTTTAAAATATCCATATTTGATTTTTATTTTATCCTCATCTTTTCCCTTGCAGTATCTAGCTGTTACTTTAGCTGCAAATTCTATATCTTCTTCTGTAGGTTTCCCAATTATTATTATCATAGAACCTTTAAATGTATCTGCTAAAAATATTACATCCTTTGTACTCAGGTAATTCTTTATTTCCTTCGTTTCCTCACCAGTTCTTGTTGATATAATTTTAGCATCCTGTGAAACTCTAAAATGTCTTCCAAATCTTAATAACTCTAGATCCTTTTCATCAGGCATATCCTTATACTTTAATAGTTCCTTTAATCTTTTAGCGTAGTTAGGTTCTGTAAGCTTACACCCTCCTGCTGGAGAAGGATAATCTTTAATATTCCACTTCTCGGCTAATTCCATTTGAACTTTTCTGCTTCTTCCTGATATATCCATAAGTTTTTCTCTATCTACTAATCCCTCTAACTCCATCTTAGTAGGATTAAGATTTTTGGCACATAAGGGCCTTAAAATCTTATCACTAAATCCTGATTCCTTTCTTACTATATCTAATGAAATTCTGTTTTGCGACATAGGTCTCTGATTCAATACTTCTCCAGTAATTATAAAATCCGCATTATACTTTTCTAATAATTTTCCTGTATAATTTAACATCATGGCATGGCAATCAATACAGGGATTTATATTCTTCCCATAACCATGCTTAGGATTTTTAACTAAATCAAAATGCTCTTCGGAAAAGTCAACTACTTCTAGCGGTATGCCTACTTGTTTTGTCATCTTAATAGCATTACCTGGGCCAAAAAAGTAAGATTTAAAACATATACCTATAACCTCTATACCTTGATCCTTAATAAGCTTTGCTGCTAATATACTATCTAATCCACCGGAAACCATTGCAAGTGCTCTTGTCATTATTATCACCTTTCTCAAATCAAAATTAACTTTTTTGCCTATGAACTATAATAAATACATTAAAAGTTCACTACAAAAACTTCTAAATAATAGTTTAGTTAATTTTCACTAGTTTATCAACAGGTATTCTTATAATCAAGTAATTTAGGTATCTGAAATAAAATTACAAATTAAATATACTAGAATACTGACTAGTTATTTTTTGAAGATGCCTTAAAAATTTAAAATAAAAACTTTCGCCAAAAATGCGAAAGTTTTTATTTTAAACTACATTGTAAGCTGCCCGTTAGGGGTATTTATAATTTGCAGTATTCTTTGTTCATACCCAGTTTGGGCATCTATATATACTTTATAGTTATCTCCCTTATAGTCTCCTGAAAATTCATAGCATAAGACTTCTTTATTAGTTTCTGTAGGGATTAATGCAAGTCTTACATTTGTAATATTAAGCTTTTTCCCTACCCTTTGTTTTGCTTGATTAGCAGTAACTTTTGGGGACGGTATACTCCTATTATCTTGATGTGCTACAAGATATTTTTCAGATTCAATGCCTACTATACCTCCATCATCTAGTGCAATCTTTAATTTTAATTGGTCAGGATAAACTATAACATTTTGCTGCATATACACATAATTTATTACTGCAACATTTCCATAATTCAGAGTATAGGTAGGTACCATATTGCTATATCCTATATTTTTTAGATAATTTGAGCCAATAGCAGTAGCCTTAGCGGCATCAATACTTGCTTTTCCAACCGCTCTATCATTTAGCAAGTATAATATTTTTCCACCCTTTTTAGTTACTTCACATACTACTCTTTCATTTTTATTTTTTCTTCCTTTCATTGCCACAGAAAACCTATATACATCTACTCTTCTTCCTGTACCCTGAACAGTTAATGCCTGTAGTATTTCAATTTTATCTTTTCCAATTATATTTCTAACAACATCCTCTGCTTGACTTTGAGTTACCTCTTTCTGGGAATTAACTCTAGGATTAATTTGCAGTGAATTGTCAGAAAAAGGCCCATCATAAATTAGCGCTGGGTATTGAGCTACCTGCTTTTGTATAGATCCAAATTTATCAGCTAACATTTCTCCTTTATTTCCACTAGCAAATACACCAGTAATCTTCTTCCTTATTTCTCCCCATTTCACTTTTCCTTCATTAACATCAGATGAAACTTTTTTCAGCTGTTGTTCTAGTGTAAAGGATTGGTTCTTCAACTTATCTATAGTCGCATAATCTGCATCATTTAACTGTTTTCCCTCCGACGACGATCTTTCAAGAGCATAACAAAAATCTCCTACTTGAGATAAAAATTTACTAGTATCACCTATAACTTCTTGAGATACAGGAAGAGAATGTATTTTATCATTTGCCATAGATGCATATCTGAATATCTCAGAAAATACAGCCATTTCTTGTTCTCTGGATCCTACTATAGCGGACTTACCCAGATTTACTCTTATGTTTTGCACGGAATCTATTAGGTCATACATACTTTTACTATAGTCTGCTTGTAAATAGTTTCTATAGTCATTTCTTTCAAGGGTCATAAGAATTGCAAAAGTACTTGAAAAAACTACTATTAAAGTCACTATAGCAGTATATATCATTCTTTTCTTAGCTATTTTCATAATAACTCCTCCTAGCTTTTATGTATAATGTAACTACGTTATATTTGAATTTGTACTATTATATTGAGAAATTTATATTTCATATTATCTGTATTTAGCTAATTGTTATTCACCTTATACAAATTTGTTTAAAAAAACTAATAATGATTTGCAAATTTCGCTGGTATATGAGTATACTATTAAGGGAAACTTAATAAATATAAATTTTTTCTTAATTGTTTTTTAAATTAGTTTATTATTACTCATACATCCTTTATAATGTTATTACATACTTAACCAGAAGGTGATTAGATGAAAGTATTAATTCTTTCGGTTTCTGCTGGTGGTGGCCATGGTCATGCAGCAGGTGCTATAAGAGATTACATAAAATTAAATGATTCATCATCAGACGTAAAAATTGTTGATACATTAAAATATATAAACCCAATAATAGATAAGGTAGTAATAGGGAGTTATTTAAAAACCATAAAAATAACTCCTTCACTTTATGGCAAACTATATTCTCATTCTGAAGAAGATTATGGGTTAGCTACTACCATAAGTTCAAAGTTTATTGAAATTATGGCATACAAACTGTTGCCTTTATTAGATGAGTATAGTCCCGATATTTTAATATGTACTCATTCATTTTCAACAGAAATGGTATCTGTAATGAAATACAAATATAAAGTAGTTATTCCTGCTATTTCAATAATTACAGACTACTATTCCCATAGTTCTTGGCTTCATCCTCATATAGATGCATATGTTGTTTCTAATTGCGATATGGTTGAGGATATAGTTAATAAGGGTATTCCTAGAAATTCTATATATAATTTGGGTATACCCGTTAAACCTTGTTTTATTGAAAAATATGATAAGGGCGATACATTAAAGGAGCTAGATCTCGCTGAAGATAAAACTACCATTCTTATTATGGGCGGAAGTTTAGGAATGGGAAAAATTACAGATCTATATGAAAAACTGGTTACTATTGAAAAGGATATTCAAATAATTGTAGTAACAGGTAGTAATAAAAAATTATATCAAGAGCTCATAAAACTAAAAGAATTTTCACCCAAGGAAACACGAATTATAGGCTTTACTGACAAGGTTAACAAGTATATGCAAGCTTGTGATCTACTTTTAACCAAACCTGGTGGGCTTACCATAACAGAAGCCTTAATTTGTGAAATTCCTCTGGGACTCTTCTCGCCTATTCCAGGTCAGGAAGAGAAAAATGCACAGTTTCTTCTAAAAAACAATTTAGCAGTTAACCTCACAGATATAAACAACTGCAATGAGATAATAGAAAATTTATTAGATTCTCATGAAAAGTTAGAAGTAATGAAGGAAAATTGCAGAAAGTTTTCTAAGCCCTCCTCTGGAAATGATATTTACAAGCTAATGAAACTACTTATAGAAAATAATAATATAAATAACAATGTAAAAATTTCTGAAAAAATTTTCGAGAAGGATAGTCCTAGCAAAACATTTCTTAAATCTGTAGAGAAATATTTTATGAAAACAGCCAGCAAATTATTTTGTTGGTAATTTAAAAATCCAGCTTTTATCGAGCTGGATTTTTCTTATCTTTTAGTACTTCTAATATTTTAAATTTTATCTGTATGCCATTCTCTTTTGTTTTATCTGTTTTGTTATTTACTATCTTATACTCTTCTGGAGTCAACACCATTTTCATCTCAGCTTCCGTTTCTTTATAAGAAACCTCACCTTTTGTGATATCAACAAAGCATAGAGGTGGAAACATTACACACCACCAATTTTGACCTTTACCCTCACCTATAATTATCCTATAAGCCTCATATTTGCCTTGTGGTAATGTAATATTGCCGTATGTTTTTATAGGAAAATTTTCATTAGATAAAGTAGTTTTTACAGTGTAACTATACCCATTATCTTTTATAGTCTTATTTGCTATATCTATTATTTGTTTATCATTTTCTTTAATAATTCTTCTTGATTCTTCTATACTTTTTGATTTTTTAAGCTTAGGCTGAATATATTCTAAAACTTTATCTCTTACTTTTAATTTTAAAGCTTGGTCACTTTTCGAATCACTGTTAGCAATTACATGAAATCTTATAATCTTAGACGCTATATCCTGCTGTACCGACTCACTCTTAACTTGTATTTTATTTGAATTTAAAGTGAATATAGCTAAAATACAAACAATAATTACTAAAATCTTCTTCATTATTAACATCCCCCATTATCTTCTTAATCACTATTCATATTATAGACAAGTATTATAGTTATATTCACTTTAAAAAAATTATTATTTAACTACACCTATTCTTCTTATATTACTATTAACAATTACATTGATAGTTGCACTGCTATATACATCAGACCAATTATTTTTAATTTGTTTCCATAGTGATGGATGATACTTCTCAACGTATTCTCTTATTCCTATAGGATCAACTCCAAATTCTCTTTGAGTAATTTGGACTACTTGCGCACATTCCTGTTTTACAGAATTATTTAGATTTTGTTGTAATGATTGAAGCATATCCCTAGAAAATACTTCACCACCAACATAATAATCTTTTAATTCACCTTCAATGTCTAAAGAAATATTAAATGTAAGCTTTCCTTGTTGATTATCCATTGATATCTTTCTTCCTGCACTATCAATTACAATATCTATAGGGTGGCCGTTCTTATATATTGTTTTTCTTCCACCTTTTAATTTTCCTCTTAGCATCTCTAAATTTGCTGTTTCTATAGCGGATAAATCTCCTCTGTATTTATAGTCTTTAATTATTCCTACACCTGATATTCCTAACTCATTTTTATCCTTTTCTATAGTCATACGAGGAAGCATTGCATTTCCATTTTCACTTAATAAAATTAAAAATTCATTTAGAGTTATTGGTAATATAGAAGTACTCCTATCAGTATTTTCTATAAGCCCACTTATATAATTTTCAATATTCTTTTCCATTCTAGGTTTATGTTTTATATATTCTTCTGCTTTTCCATCAGATATTACAACATACATATTTCTATTTAAAGAAGGTTCTCTTTGAAGATAATCTACAATTTCTTTTAGAATTTCAGGATATGTTGTTAAATCTTTACTCAACACCAAAAGTTTTATATGGCTAAAGCTTATATCTCTACTGCTTTTTAGTGCTGCTTTATTCACTGCATCCTGCATTGAGTAGGCATCAGTAGTTATATACATATCCTTTGCTGTTCCACCTTTATCAGGCCCTAGCTGGCTTATATCTGGAGCACCAAAGGTTACCTTTAGCTTTTTTAGGTCCATACCCGTAAATGGTTCGTCAGGGCTTAAGTATTTTAATTCTTTTTCCTTACCAGCCTGCTCGCCTATATCAACGCTTATAATTGATATAAGACTCCTTCTGTCTATTTCAACTTTGTCCCAGCACCCACTTAACAAAATACATGATAATATAATAACTATAACCTTTTTATATTTCATACTCTAACATTCACCCTCCTTTAAGCCTTTTTTTGAGGGTTTTTTAATAAAAAGTAACAAAGGAAGTATAACCAAGCTAAAGGTTGCTAAATAAGGTGACACACTATTGCTAATATCATAAACTTCAGCTATGTTCTCAGGGTATAAAGCTATTGCATATATAAAAGGTATTATTAAAGCTGATGAAAGCTTTATGTCATGTAACTTAAACATATCTTTAAGTACATCTGCAGACAAATAATATGAGTTTATGAAAGTAGTAAAATAAAATATTGCCCATAATGCCATTACTACTCCTTCCCATCTTTCTATAAAGGTTCCGGGTATATCTATAGATTTTATTAGAGTAATAGTAGGCCACAATAAAGTTTTTGTTTGCTCCTTAGCAAAGACAGCCAAACAAAATACCACTATAACTGCATAAAATATTGTTATAAACATAATACTTTTCACAGCAATTTTAGGTATAGACTTCTTATTCTTCATAAATGGAAGAATCAAATAAACTATTCCAATCCCTCCAAAACTATAGACAGTTGTACTTAACGCTTTTACATATTCATTTGGAGTGCTATTAAGTATCGGAAAAATATTAGTAAAATCTGTTTTGTTTAAAGTAAGTAAAAGTACAAGAATAATAGGAATAAACATTATCCAAAAAGCAAGTTCGTTAAATTTCACTAAGTTTCCTACTTCTCCCCTTATTATGTATATGCCAGTGAGTATTGTAACTAAAGTCAAAAATTCTGTAGGAGTCCTTTGAAGTAAATACATCTTTAGTACTTCTATAAAAACTCTCATACCTATAGATACAGCAAAAATATTATATGCAATAAAAATTAATGCTAATATAGAACCTATTAGCTTGCCAAAGTTAAATCTTAGAATATAATATAACTTACCATAATTATTGTTTTTTATTGCCTTTATAGCAATAAAAATTAATAAATAGCTTATGGCTCCACTAACTAATGTTATAATCCAGCCATCAGTACCAGCATTTGCTGTCACATCTCTAGGGAAGGAAAAAACGCCTACCCCTATAACAGTTACTACAATAGTTGCAAACAAGCCATAAGGTGTAATAAATTCTTTATCATTCATAAAAGATATATCACCTCTACTTCTGTCTTACTTTATCTCCTGTATTCATAAATCCAGGTCTCTTTTTATAAAATTTAATAGGGAACCTCATAAATGCGTCTTTAAAGTCATCAATATCTGGATTGACTACTGGAGCTAAATAAGGTATATTAAAGCTCTTTAATCTTACTAAGTGTATTAATATCAGAATTATTCCAAGCATAATTCCATAAAGCCCTATAACTGCGGCAAATATTATTAATATAAACCTTAGTATTCTAAGAGCAGATGCCATTTCATAATTTGGAGTTGTAAAACTTGTAATAGCTGTTACAGAAACTATAATTATCATTATAGGACTTACAATTCCAGCTGTTACTGCAGCCTGCCCTATGATAAGTCCTCCTACTATTCCTACTGTAGATCCAATAGCCTTAGGAAGCCTAGCTGTTGATTCAATTAAAAATGCAAGGCTAAATTCCATAATTAATGCTTCTACAAAAGCTGGAAATGGCACGCCTTCCCTTGACGCAGCAATAAAGTATGCTAATTTTGTGGGAATTATAGCGGGATGAAAAGAAGTAACAGCAACATAAAGGGCTGGAAGCATTAGTGCTGCAAAAATGGAGAAAACTCTTACAAGTCTTATAATAGACCCGTATATCCATCTCTGATAATAATCATCAGGTGATTGAAACATTGCCGACATTATAGTTGGTACAATAAGAGCAAAGGGTGAGTTATCTACAAGTATGGCAATTCTTCCTTCATACAAAGCTGCTGCTACCACATCTGGCCTCTCTGTGCTTTGTACTTGCGGGAAAAAGGACCACTTATTATCTTCTATAAATTGCTCTACATATCCACTATCCAAAACAGCATCTATATCTATTTTTTCTAATCTACTAAAGAGCTCTTCTAAAATCTCTTTATTTACAATGTCATCAATGTACATAATAGCTAAATCACTCTTAGATCTTACTCCTAAAGTTTTAGATTCCACTTTAAGCCTTGTATCTTTTATTCTTCTCCTCACTAAAGCAGTATTAAACCTTATTGTTTCTGTAAAGCCATCTCTGCCACCTCTAATTACTGTTTCACCTGATGGCTCCGACACTCCTCTTGCAGGCCATAAACGAGATGCAATAACATAACATACTTCAAGACCGTCAATAAACATTAATGTGTCTCCGGAGAGCATTGCATTAATGCCTTCACTAAGTTTTTTTACTTCTCTTATATCCGAAACAGTAAGTATTTTATCTTTTATTTTTTCTACCTCTGCTATATCTGACCCTATTACCATTAGAGTTTCTAATACATAATCATCTAATAAGCTCTTATCTGCCATTCCATCCACATATATTAATGCAGATTTAAGCTTTCCTATGTAAAATTCTCTGAATACTATATCTGAACTGTTTTTCAATAAATTCTTGGCATAAGATAGATTTTCTTGAGCTTTTAGGGATATTTTATCTCTTATTTCTTCTTTCAAAAATTATCACTTCCTTTTATCATATTAAAATATGTTACTAAACACTTTATGCAATATACATTGTTACTAAATACAGCATAATTCCAATTATTATGATACCTATTCCTATAGACTTTGCTTTTCTTGCAGTATCCCTCATATTCCATTTTAAAAATTTTTTTGAATCTATAATTAATATGAATCCTTGTATAATCATGAGTGCTAAAAAATACTTATCATACAAACCTAATACTCTCACAATATTCACTCCTAATACTTTTGGTAACCTTAAATTATTTTTAGCTTATAAAAAGATATTTATTCATTCTAAGAAAATATAAAAAAGATGGAACTAAATTATCAAAAACTTAGTTCCATCTTCTTATATTTGCCTTTAGATACCTTAAATTGTTCTTGTTATAAAAACTTCCTTATACTTCTTTTTAATCTTATCATAACAAATCTGCGCTTTTAGAATATCTTCGAAGAATGCAAATACTGTAGGGCCGCTACCACTCATAAGTGCACCCATTGCTCCCATATCTAGAAGTTCCTTTTTAATATTCTTAATTATTATATGTTTTCTTAATGTAACATTTTCTAAGACATTTTTCATATTTTTACTTACTCTAAATAAATTTTCTTCTTCCATACTTTTTATTAGGAGTTCAGTGTCTGGATGTTTATTTATTTTACTAATATCTAAATTCTTATATACTTCTTTAGTTGATACACCAAAAGATGGCTTAACCACTATTAATATATGATCTCTGAATGTGGAAAGCTTAGTTATCTTTTCTCCTATACCTTCACAAAGAGCAGTTCCCCCTACTATACAATAGGGAACATCTGCGCCTATCTTTAATCCTAATTTCATAAGTTCATCATCTGATATCTCTGGCTTATATAGGTTTCTCATAGCTTTTAATACCGCAGCTGCATCTGTACTGCCACCTGCAAGCCCTGCCGCTACAGGTATATTCTTTTTAAGATATATTTCTACCCCGCCATCTATGTCATAGGTATTTATAAAAAGATCTGCTGCTTTATAAGCTAAATTTCTTTCATCAGTTGGCACATATGCTTTATTACACGCCAGCTTTATACCATTATCGTATTTTTTAATATTTATATAATCATATAAATCTATAGTTTGCATTATCATTTTTAAAAGATGATATCCATCTTCTCTTTTTCCTACAACATCTAAGGATATATTAATCTTTGCATAAGCTTTTATTAACATCTTAGCCCTCCGGGAATGTATTTAATGATACTAAATAGTATAATACAACCTTAAAATTAAAGCTATACTTTTAAGATTTTAAATCTTAAAAGTATAGCTTCAATTTCAAGAAATCTTATATCATTACTGCTGATTGCTCTTTATCTATTTGGGCATTGGTCTTTTTCTTAACTAATTGCACTAATGGCTCTAAGTCCTCAAAGAATATTATAATTAGATCTCCAGGTCTGGAGGTATCAATAGCTTTTTCTAGTGCTTCTGCTTCATCTAATATCACTTCTATCCTTTTTTTGTCAAATCCGGATTCCATGACTCCTTTTTCAAGAATAGACGCAATCTCTCCTGCTTTTCTACCTCTCCTATCTTTATCTTCTTTTATATATATATAATCAAAATTTTCTCCCGCTATTTTACCTAGCTCCTTTACGCTTCTATCAGTCCTATCTCCTGGTACTCCTATTATTCCCACCAGTCTATTGTGATTTATATTTTTAGCGCCCTTTAAAACAGCTTTGTAACCCTCTATGTTATGGCCATAATCCAGTACAACTAACGCTCCATTTATTTTATACATATTAAATCTTCCCGGATTGAATTCTTCATCACCATAAAAACTTGTTATTCCTTCTCTTATAGCAGAATAACTTATATTTAATCCAATAAGTGCTGCACAAGAAGCCATAGCATTTTCTATATTATAAATTAGCCTTCCTCCTATGGTAATTTTTATATCTGTAACTTTTACCAAAGGTGTTAGCTCATTGCTTTTTTCAACATATATAACACCCTCATGAGTATATACTCCATATCCTCCTTTTTTTATATTGCTTCTGAGTACGGAGTTGTATTTATCTTTAGAGAACATAATAATATTACTTTTCATTCTTTTTATAATACTTACACTAACAGGATCATCAGCATTCAATACAACATATCCTTCATCTTTTACAGCTTCTCCGACTAAGGCCTTTACGTAAGCCAGATCATCCATTGTATCTATATCGTCTAATCCTAAATGATCTTCTGTTATATTGGTAATGACTCCTACATCTGCCATATCATAAGCTAGGCCTTTTCTAATAATACCACCTCTCGCTGTTTCTAAAACTGCAGCATCAACTTCCTTATTCATTAATACTGATTTAGCACTATAATATCCAGTAGTATCTCCTTTATGAATACATTTATTGTTTATATATATTCCACCAGTTGTAGTCATTCCTACATTGTATCCAGCTTTAGTTAATACATGACCAATTAATCTTGTAGTCGTAGTTTTTCCATTGGTTCCAGTAATAGATACTACAGGTATAGTTTTAGGAGTATCTTTAAATAACATATCTACTATCGCACCAGCAACATTTCTACTCTTTCCTTCACTAGGGTAATGATGCATTCTGATACCTGGTGCGGCATTTATTTCTATTATTGCACCATCTTTTGTAATTGGCTTACTTATATCTGAACAACATACATCTATACCACATACGTCAAGACCCACTGCTTTAGCTGCTCTTTCACATATATTAATATTTTCATCGCAAATTATATCTGTACAATCTATTGCCTTGCCACCTGTAGATAAGTTTGCATTTTCCCTAAGTAAAATCTTTTCTCCTTCGGCCAAAATTGAACTTAAATTGTACCCACTTTTACTAATATATGCATTAAGCTCATCGTTGATCTTAATTTTTGTTAAAGGTTTTTCGTGGCCTTCTCCTCGCCTATTATCTTGATTTATCACATTTATAAGTTCTTTTATGCTACTTACACCATCCCCAACTATATATGGAGGTATTCTTTCAGCCACAGCTACAACTTTGTCATCCACTACACACACTCTATAATCTCTACCAACTATATTTTTTTCAACAATTATATCGCTATAATCTTTTGATAATATGTTGTAAGCACTAAGAGCTTCTTTTTCGTTCTTTATATTAACAAAAACCCCTTTTCCCTGGTTACCACATCTAGGCTTTATAACTATAGGATAGCCTATTTTATCAGCTTTAAATAATAATTCTAGACTATTTCTTACTATGTACCCATCTGCAACAGGTAAACACTGATTGTAAAGTATTTCTTTAGTTAATAATTTATCGCAAGCTATATCTACAGAAATAGCTTTAGTATTGTGTGAAATCGTTGCTTCAACAATTTTGCTATACTTTCCATAACCTAATTGAAGCATGCTTCCTTCGCTTATTCTCATTACAGGTATTTTTCTCTTTTTTACTTCCTGTAATATTGCACTAGTACTAGGACCTAATTCTTCAGCCCTAAGTATAGTTCGCAGTGATTCCATCGCAACAGTAAAATTATACGGTTTTTTATTTATAAGGCTGTTGATAAATTCTACTGCTATTTTGCCAGCTTCTATTCCTGTATTTCTATAACCGTATTCATATATAATATAATATTTATTTCCCTTAATCTCTCTAGACTTTCCATAAGCCGCATCTATTCCTAGAATATTTTGAATTGCTATGATTATGTGCTCACATACATGAGCAAGATAAGTACCTTCTCTAAGCCTTTTTTGGAAACCATAATCTTCATCTATCCCACACCTATGTTCAAATAGCTGGGGTATGCTCTTTAGTAAGTTTTCATTAAAACCGTCTATATCCTTAGTTGGAATATCCCTATACCCCTCTAAATCTACACACATCTTTATACATTTTCTATGAGAGTATATATTTCTTCCTTCAAAAACTCTAACTTCATCAATCTTCATCTTTGTGTATATTGTCCTCCTCTTTCCTAGCTATGACTCTCTACATTTTTATAGCTTAATTGTTCTCCGTTATATGGTATCTTATTATTCAAATCAAATTTATCTCCATTTTTTAAGACGTGTAATTTTACATTGAAAATAGATAGTATTTCGTCTTGATATTGCTCTGATACATTACTGTAATTTATATTACTTCCATCTATTATATACACTGCACCAGACCCTATTACTTTTAACTCGCCTTCTTCATGTACAACTATAGCAGTATCCTCATCTATTCCAATTCCTAAACTTTGAGGGTTCTCAGCTATTCCGACTAGTAACCTTCCAATTCTTCCTCTTTGAGCAAAATGCTGATCTATTATTACGCCTTTAATCAGCCCTAATCCTGGTGCCATTTTTAATGTGCACTTTTTAGGCGATTCTTCGTCTGGTCCTGTTACTACCATAGTGTCGCTCATAACAGATGCTCCTGCAGACGTTCCAACAAAAATACATCCTTTCTCATAAACATCCTTCATACTTAAATATAAGGGAGTTCCTCCTATTAAGCTTGTTATTCTCAGCTGGTCTCCACCTGTGAAGAAAACCAAGGATGCCTCTTCTATCATTTGAATATTACTTGAATCATAAGCATCTTTTCTTTCTCTTATGTTTAATATTTTAATATTTTGGACTCCAAGATTTTCAAATATACTTTTATATTCATTTCCTAATTCCTCTGGGAGCTGTGATGCAATCGTTGCTACAACAAGCATATCTTCTTCTTTGTTAAGCTTGCCGCATACTTCTTTAAGTATGCTTTTTTCACCTTTTTTATCTTCTGCTCCTCCAATTATTATCAAATTACCTTGTAACTTTTCTTCCAAGACAATACACCCCTTCTTGTGGATATTTTATATTTTTTCCACATTTAAAATAGTTATACATAAATAAAACTTCAGCAGACTTGCTACTGAAGTTAATAATAATTTTTATTATATTTTTCTTTAATTCAAACTAAATTATGGATCTTCCAGGAATAATTAACTTATCGCCAACCTTTATAACCTCTGGGTTTTCCATACTATTCAATTTAACTAAATCATCCATAGTTGTATAATATTTCTTAGCTATCTTCCATAAGGTGTCTCCATGTTGAACTACATATATTGTCATGCTTGCTTTCTTTTTTGGAAGTTCCCCATCTACCGGAACCATATCTACTAAAAATTCCTTATGTGTAACATAATTTACTCTGCCATATACCTCTACTACGGCCTTTATCGCTATAGTATTTGCCTCTATCGATGCATCAATATTTTCTAAACATGCCTTAGCTATGCATTGCATATCAATTTTACATCCTGGTATTTCTACAGTACAGCTAAATGGCAACTCTTCATTAACAGTGTGTACGTATTTTTCTTCATCAAAAGTTTTATATAACACCTCTGTATTTAATACTCCATCAACAATAATCTTATCTTCCACTAACTTTTTATCTGTTATACAAACTTCTCCACAGCACATTATTATTTTAGATGCTCTTGGCCTATCTTCTAATTCAATGCTTGATTTAACTATGCTTTGATTAGTTGAATGTCCATGCATTACGTTTAATTCATAATCCTTTTTATCCATTCTCATAAGTACTGAAGGCGAGTATGCATCTTCTATAATATCAATCTCTTCCTTATACATAACTTTGGTATTAGATTTAACTAGAGCTTCTATATCAACAATTCTATTTTCTCCTAGATCGTCTTCTTTAATATCATATTCTATAGCATCCAACTTAAACTCTGTATAATTATCCATAGTCGGATTTACTCCATCAATATTTACTTCTTTGCTTATTGGAACATTGTCTTCTACGTAAACTATATCTCTAACATCTTTTCCTCTATACAATAATGTTATTAGCGCATTAGCATCTATTAATGCTTTGCCTTCCATAATCCTAACATCTTTTTTATTAACCTTAACATCACATTTTAATATAGTTCCTATTTGTGGATTTTCCATAGGAATCTGCATATGACTTTTTGCTATTAAGTCACCTGAAACAGTTCCTACTATTTTATCTACAGTAGCAGGATTTTTAAGCATTTGAACATCCTGTGAGCCTGTTACATCTTTTATTACTTCAAATTCATAATTTTTGTATACCTCGGATTTTACTTTTACAATACCTTCAACAGCTATTTTTCTTTCATTAACAATGCCGCATTCCATATGTTCAATATAACAACCTGAATCACTTAGCATTCTATGCTCTGCTCCAGGAATTTCCACATAATTCGAAAACTTTCCAGTATAGTTTGTACTATAAACTCCTGTACTTTCTTCCTCTCTTGCTAAATAAAGTACAGTATATTCTATTTGTCCTTCTACAAACACTTTATCCTGCATAACTTCTGTATTTGTAATACACGGCTTAACATTAAGCAATAATATTTCACCAACATCTGGATGAGTATCAGGTATTACATATTCACCTTTCACTACAGTATCACTAAAATTTTCACCAAGCAATTGTTCGCACTCTATATTTTCTTTAACCAGCTCTATAGCCATATTATATCTCCCTCCCATTAAACCTACTATTTATTTATACAAACATTGATAAAGAAATATGATAAAATTTCATATATTTTTATAATAAATACTAGATTGGAAGAAAAATTTTTACTACAATATTCATCATTTTTTGGGGTATTTTTTGCATTTCCTACGCTAATAAGTATTATATATATTGACATTTGCTGAATTTTGGCGTAATATTAGAAATGGTTGTTGACCATATAACCTCTCATAAATTCTCAATACCCTTTTATACCATAGTTGAAAGATGGAAACCCACCATCTTTCTTTTTGTTTGAATAAGCCTTATTGTTTTTTAAGATAAAAAAAATCGGTACTATAAGTTAGTACCGATTCTATACAGCAAAAACCAGTTGAACTGTTTTGGTTAAAACATCTGAATAACTATAAGTCACTTTCCTTTGGGTGTCATTTTCTAATCTAATCACAAATATGCTAGGGTAGGCTTTCTCTATAACTCCACTATTTACGAAAACCTTTCTTCTTCCTCCATTGGCTTTTAATGTTACTCTATCGCCAACATGTTCTTCAATATTTTTCCTTATTGAAGCCAATACATTTGCTTTTTCCATATTAAACACCCTCTTTCCACATTGTATATTATATATCTCAATGTATATAATGTCAAATAAACTATTTATTTTATCAGTTAACAATCTGTTTTGTCAATATTAATTTTTTGTAAACACTCTCAAATATTTAAATTTTCACTACCTTAAGTATTGTTCCCTCAAGTTTATTCATATATACACTATATTTTAAAATTAAAAAATTTATATATAAGGTGACTTAGGAAATCCCTCTCTATACTTTCCTCTCGTTTGAAGCCCGCCAATACCTTTAGTACCAGTTATAGTGTTTTCTAAAGCATTTTGAATAGAAACTACTTTTTCTATATTGGCATATGCAATTCTTTCACACAAAAATACTGGATCTAAGCAATGTATCAATATTCTATTAGGCGAACTGGCAAAATTTGCACCTGCATCTAGAATAGCTTCATAGCAAGATTGACATGCGCCCGCAAAGATCACTAAATCATCATAACTTGATTCATAATTTCTTAACTCCATTACAGATTCTACAAAATACTTTGAGTTCTTATAGTTGCTTAAATCAGTATAATTGCTAGTACCTTTAGCTATAGAGTCATGTCCTGTAATTACAACAATATCAGGCTTTACTTGTTTTACTAACTCCAATATAACCTTAGGCTGCTCCTTTTCTGCTACATTTTTCCCAACTACATCCAGCATTAATTGTTTATATACTTTTAAACATACATCTAGATATTCCGGATCTCCATCTACATGAAGAATCTTGCCCGGTCTTCCAAATGCGAGTTCATTAGTTGGGTTTGGCTTTACTGCTCTGATTTCGCTGCGAAAGCCTCCTCTACTTAATAGAATATTTCTAATTGAGCCGTTAACCTTTCTGCTAAATGTTCTTTCTCGTTCTGTTGAAGAATTATCTGAAACTAATTCCAAATCATCTTCTGGTGAATCTGCAATAATTCTTAAATCTATTCCCTTTAGCGAGTATATTATACCCTCATTTACCTCTTTAATCTCTATAATCTTAAATGTAATATCTTTTCCATAAGACTTTCTTACTACTATATCCCCTATATTCATACTAACATCTCCAAAATATAAAATTCTATTATATATAATATGTTTTATTAAGCTTTAAGTGAATAATAAAAATAAACACATAGACATAAAAGTCTAAGACTTCTTGTCTATGTGTTTACATCAGCTTAACACTATTATTCTTTTTGATTGTAAAGCATTTTAAAATTATCGATAAATTTGGTGTATATTTCTTGCTCAGAAATCAAATCCTCCAATTTATTGTTAAAAGTATTTGAAGGCCAATTTACTTCATTATAGTAATACCTATTGGAAAGTCTCCAAAAACGTTGAGGAAATAGCAGAAATGCGAATAACACTCTATATTCCGCTTCTTCCAGCGGACTAACATCATTGTAAGAGTCAATAATTAATTGTGCATGTTCAATATCCCAATTCACTCTTTTTAAGACTTTAATCATAAATGCAGATATATCATAAGTTCTTATCTCTCGTTTACAATAGTCAAAGTCTATCACGTTAACATTATCCTCTTTATCTATTATTATATTGTGATACGTGAAATCGTGATGACAAAAACCTTTTTCCTCCTCTGTAATCCTACATAAATCCATGTACATTGAACTTTCTAGTACATTTATAGCTCTTTTACCTAAGTCTTTATAGAATTGAACTGTCTTTGTATAATTTAAGTCGAAGCTACCTTTATTTCCTTTTTTTCTTCCCATATCTCTCATCTTATCGAGAGATCTTACTCTTTTTTCCATAAGACTGGGCCATCTTCCTAAGTCAGTTTTTAACTTGCTATTTTCTGGAGGTTCATATCCTTTAGATGCAATATGCATGTAGGCTAGACTTTTAGCAGCTTTAACCAGATCATCTTTGCTTTTAAAGTCACACTCTCTTCCCTCTATCCATCCAGAAAGAGTATAAATATCTTCGTTTACAAGGGCATAAGGGTTACCTTCAGTGTTAACACAATATCTATCTACCCTTGGAAATCCATTCTTCATTAGGTGCTCTTTTGCTCCATAGACAAATAGGAGTTTTTGTGTTCCATAATTTATCTTCTTCAAACATTTTAATCCTTTATCTGTTTTTAAAAGGTATACTCCTTTATTTGGCTTGATGTTTTCAATTTTAATATCAAATTGTCTTTCTATTTCAAATTCTCTCATCATGTTAATCACCCCTGTATAATTTATATGAATAATGCATTTAATTTAGAAGAGTATTAACACTTTTGAGACAACATTAATATAATAAATTATAGCAAATTCGAAAGGATTAATCTTATGAGAATAGGAATCGACGGACGTGCGGCAAAATGGTATAGAGGAACAGGAATAGGTACCTATACTTATCAGTTAATTAACTGTTTAAATAAAATTGATAACATAAATAATTACTTGCTTTTTATGCCCGAAAACTGTGAGGCTGATTTGTCTTTTAAGGATAATTTTCATTTAAATAGTATTAGTGAAGGCAACAATAATAGCTTTTGGGATGAGGTAAATATACCTAATATATTAAAAGGTTCAGATATAGAGCTATATCATGTACCTCAAAACGGAGTTGGACTTCCTGAAAATAAAGAATGTAATTTTATGATTACTCTTCATGATGTAATTCCTTATAAGATGCCAGAAACAGTAAGTGATAGATACCTAAAAATTTTCCATGAGCATATCCCTAAGGTTGTATCTGCATGCGATGGAATAATTACCGTCTCTAACTATTCTAAAAAGGATATTATGGAAGCTTTTAATTTTCCTGAGAATAAAATATTTGTTACGCCTTTAGCAAGCGAAGATATTTATAGACCTTTAGATAGAGACTTAAGTAAAAAAATTGCGAAGGAGTATTATTCTATAGATAAAGATTTTATACTCTATGTTGGAGGTTTTAGCCCTAGAAAAAATATAATTGGTCTTATAGAAAGTTTCAGTAAGCTTTTATCTATCTATAAAAAAGATATAAATCTTGTAATAGCCGGAAAAAAAGGAAAGTCATATGACTCTTATAAAAAGAGAGCAGAAGAACTTGGTATATCTGATAAAGTAATATTCCCAGGCTTTATAACAATCGATCATCTTCCATATATATATAATGCAGCTAAATTATTTGCTTATCCCTCTTTTTATGAGGGGTTTGGTCTTCCACCTATTGAAGCAATGTCTTGTGGAGTGCCTGTAGTAGCTTCTAATGCTACTTCTGTTCCTGAAGTAGTAGGTGATGGCGGATTACTCATTAACCCTAATGATGTAGATGATTTATGTTACTCAATGTTTAGAGTATTGTTAGATGATGACCTGCGCGAAAGATTAATCTTATCCGGTATTGTTAAAGCATCAGAACTAAGCTGGCAAAAAACTGCACATCAAACTATTCTTGCATATAATAAAATTTCTAATAATTAAAATATATGCTTTAAAATTTCAAATTAACTTACACGCTAAAATTTATTTAGTATTGTTTAGATTTAAAATGAATATTTTTTAGTTAAGAGTTGAGAGTTGAGAGTTAAGAATTAAGAGTTAAAGATTTTTCAGCGAAAAATCAATCTTAACTCTTAATTCTTAACTCATAACTAAAATTACCAATAATTCTTTTGCTATAAGAAAACTTTCGAAGATATAACTCCATAAAATATTTGTATCTACATAGTTCATAGGTAAAATATTGTAATTTAGGCTTATGCATATTTACTGATATATTTACTTAATGTATAATATCACTTAGGAATTTATGAAAGGTGGTACTTATAATGGCAAAAGATAGTTCATTTGATATTGTATCAGATGTAAATATGCAAGAGATGGATAACTCAGTTAATCAGGCAATGAAAGAGATAGAGCAACGCTACGATTTTAAAGGAAGTAAGGCTCAGATAGTTTTAGAAAAGGATTCTTTAAAATTAAATGCTGAAGACGATTACAAAATCAATGCTATGCTTGATATTCTGAGAGGGAAGATGATCAAAAGAGGTGTATCAATAAAATGCTTAAATCCTGGTAAAATCGAGAATGCTTTTTCTGGAACATTAAAGCAAGATGTAGAAATCCAAAAGGGTCTTAGCAAAGAAAAAGCTAAGGAAGTTGCTGCATACATAAAAGATCTTAAACTTAAAGTTCAGGCTCAGATAATGGATGATAAGGTACGTGTCTCCGGTGCTAAAAAGGATGACCTTCAGTTAGTGATCCAAAATTTAAAATCAAAAGACTTTGGTGTAGACTTACAATTTATAAACTTAAGATAATCGGATAAGACATAAAAACGTGGCTTTAAGGCCACGTTTTTATGTCTTATGAAAGATTGTCTTTAAATTTCTCTAAAAATTCCTGCCTATCTTCTTTATAACTTGATTTTCTTTTTAATCTATCTAGGAATACTGACTCGTCCCACGATTTTCGCTTTGTGTAGTAGTCCTTAGATATTGTATAAAAATCTTCAGGAAAAGTTAGCATTGAATAAAGCACCTCTAACTCTCTCTTACTGAGGTTATTTTTAGTGCAATAATTTTCTATTATAATATTAGACTTTTCTATATCAAAGGCAAAGTTTTTTATAACCTTGTTTATAAAGTTACATAGATCATGTACCTTTAAATCAATTATAGCATAGTCAAAATCTATAAAATACGCCTCGTCATTGTTTATCAATATGTTATGATAAGCTAAATCGTGGTGGCATACTACTATTTTATCTTCCTCACCACAAAGCTTGTAATAAAAGGATTCTTCAAGCATACTAACACTCTTTTTAATTTCATCAATGTAATAATCTACATTGTTAAGGAATATAGAATCAAATTCGCTTTTTTTCTCATGAATACTAGCTATATTCTCAAAAAACTCCATTTCCTGTATTCTTCTTTTAAAAGTATCTATTAGTTTGCCAGTGTTATACTTGTTGTATAAAGAGGTTTTAAACCCCTCCGATGCACTATGGAGCTCCGCTAAACCCCTAGCAGCAATACTAAGATCTATAGGGTTATTAAAGTTACACTCCTTTCCTTCAACCATATCCATAATGCAGTACATATTCCCATTCCATATGGTATAGATTTCCCCATTAACATCTTTTATAAAATCGACTACTCTGCTATATTTGTTTTTTATATAAGTTAATACATTATATATAAACTTTAATTCTTCTTTTGTATACTCCACTCTTTTTAAGACTTTATCACCCTTGTCCGTTGATACAATATAAACTCCTCTTACTGGTATCACATCGTAAACATTTAAATTAAATCTATTGAATAGTTCAACACATAGATCATATTTGGTTAGATATTCTTTTTCTTTATACCTATCAAACATTTCAACACCTCTTTAAACTAGGCTATCTCCATCAGCTATAATAGCTTTTTGTAATTTTTCTGTGTATTGTTCTACTGTCCAATTTTTTGTTCCCTCCCTGTATCTATTACAACACCTAACAAATTCGTAGGGATAAGATATGATAGACAGAATAAACGTATAGCTATTTTTATCTAGTGATTCTAGCTCACAAAAATCTTTTATTAAACTGTGAAAGTCTATATCTATATTTTTTCTTTTGATCTTTCCTAAAAAATAAATCAAGTCCATTTCAGCCATATTATAACAACACCCATCAACATCAATTATCTCTAGACTCTTGATCTTTCTTAAATTATTAAAAAATGTGTTACCTAAACACATTTCTGTTCTTTTCATACTACGTAATATTAAGCTTATATAATTGCTGCTATATATGGTATTTATACACTTGTTTGCTCTATCTAAATATATATCGCCATATTTAAAAAGCAGCTTTTCAAACTCATTATTAACTTCATTTTTCTTTAGATTATTTATTTGCTTAGAAAGTCTCTTTATATAAATCTTATATTGCTCTACTGTTTTGCCTATATTATTATCTAATCTCTTATTCATATATCCTGTATATCCAAGAGTTTTTATATGAAATTCACTAATATTGTATATTTGATCCTTTATCTCTGATGCTGTTAGAGATTCAAAATCAACAGTATCATCAAAATGTTCTACACATTTAATACCCTTGGATTCTAAATACTTTTTAAAGCTCTGAGTAAGGTTATCACAATACACTTCCAAACCTCCCCGTTAATCTTTACTTATGTCCTTTCTTCATATCTTTTAAAATCTTCTTTCTTTTCTTCTCTAGTTTCATAATTTCCTTCTTTCTTTTACTTATTTTCTCTAGATCTTTTACCGATCTTTTTAAACCTTCTACTTTATTCTCATAAGACTTTAAATCATCATTATTTATTCCATCTTTATAATTATCATATTTCTTTTTGTGGTGTCCCATAAACAAATCTCCTTTCTTATATTTTTAGTTATATTTTACGAATCTAAATTCATCTATAAAGTCTTGCTTTTCACCTCTATCCTCAAGTGTCTTTTTTAATTTTTTTAAAAAGAACTCTTCTTCCCAAGGCTGTTTTTCCCAATAATACTGTATTCCTATTTGCCAGTAATCCTGTGGGAACTCCATAAAAGCAGCCATGACAGGAATATCCTCTCTTTTCACGTTGTTAACTGAATTATATGCATCCATAATAAATACACAGTTGTTTATACTCCACTTTCCATTCTTCATACGTCTCAAAAGCAAACTAGATAAATCATGAAGATGAGTATCTAACATACAGTAATCGAAGTCTATAATATTTACTTCTCCGCTTGTACCTATTAATACATTATGGTTTGCATAATCATGATGGCAAAATCCTTTCTTTGTTATTTCTTTATTCATTATTTCAAGGTAATTGCTTCTCATTAAGTTTTCTATAGACCGTTCAGCTCTATCTAATTCTTCTTCCATAGCATTTAAATAAATTTTATCAAACTCTGTTTTTTTATCTTTTTTATCTATTCTTTTTTTAAAATCTAAAATCTCATTTTTTCTAGTGTTAAAAATTTCTGGCCATTTAAACCAACCTATTCTCGGATTCATATTTTCTGTTACATCAAATCCATGACTTTTTTTATGAAGTTCAGCTAGCTTTGATGCCGCTATTAACACATCTACGGGATTGTCATAATTACATTGACGTGAGGTAATCCAGTTAGTTAAGTATGCATAACATCCTTGTATATTTATATAATCCATGCCATCCTTGGCTTTAATTATCCTAGGTATATGCTTTAACTTATTGTTTTGAAGATGTTTTATTGCAGAAAGAATAAATAAGAAATGACCCAAATCATACCTAATTACTTTTAAACAATATTGTTTATTGTCACAGGAGATTTTGTATACATTTTTTATTTTTTCTATATATTGAATTTGGAGTCCATAAGTATCTTGAACGGACTTCCTTACATCGCATATATCCAAACTTCTGCCTCCAAAATATTACTATATTATGTAGTATATGAATTAACCTATATGTATGTGCTAAGTGACACATTTTTCGAATAATATTAATACTATATACTACATAGTCTTTTACAATTGACGAGTTATATAGGCCAATTTTAATTGGAGGTAGATAATTGTATGAAAATTGCTATTGATGCAAGGGGTATTAATTGGTATAAGGGAACTGGTATAGGAACATATACTGATAAGATTTTAAGATATATGATTAAAACTCATAGAGAAATTTTTTATCAAATTTATTGGTCTGGTGGAAATTATGATGAATTTGAAAATGACAATACAAAAATACTAATGGCTTCTAAAAGACATCATAGATTTTTTGAACAGCATTATTTTCCTCGTAATTTAACAAATGAGAACATAGATATTTATCACATACCTCAAAACGGAATAGGAATTTCTGAAAAAACACCTTGTAAAACCGTAGTTACTATTCATGACTTAATACCGTATATTTTACCTGAGACAGTAGGTAAAGGATACTTGGGAAAGTTCTTGCAAGAAATGCCTAGAATTATAGACTTATCTTCTGGGATTATTACCGTATCAGAATGTTCTAAGAGAGATATTTTGAAATTTTTCCCTATCGATGAAAATAAGGTTTTTGTAACTCCATTAGCCGCTGATGATAAATATAAGCCACTGGATAGAGAAAAATGTAAAACAATAATAAAGGAAAATTATAATATTGATAAACCTTTCATACTTTATATAGGTGGTTTTAGTCCAAGAAAAAACGTAAAGTCTTTAATTCTTGCCTTTTCTAAGATATACATGAGCTTAAAGAAAGAATATAACTTAGTTATAGTTGGAGCAAATAAAGATGATCGGAGCCTTTTGAAAGACCTCAGTATTGACTTAAATGTAGAGTCACGCGTGAAATTTACTGGTTTCGTTGATGAAAATCTTTTACCTGCTTTATATAACGCCTGTGATGTTTTTGTTTATCCATCTTTGTATGAAGGTTTCGGTCTTCCACCTTTGGAAGCTATGAGTTGTGGCACTCCTGTGATTACTTCCGATATATCTTCTATACCTGAAGTAGTAGGTGATGGTGGTATTCTGATAGATCCTTTTAATATAGATAGCCTAATGAGTTCATTAGAAAATCTGTTAAATAGCGAGTCTGCAAGAAGTTCCCTCAGTATTAAGGCATTGCAAAGAGCATCTAACTTCTCTTGGGAGAAAACTTCCGAAAAAACCGTTGAAGCATATAAAAGTATTTTAAGCATTTGAAATAAAATAAGATAAAACCTCCTGACTGCATTCCGCTCTCAATCAGGAGGTTTTATCTTTATATCTTAGAAAATTCCCTATGATTAACCCCTTTACTAAAGATATTATATATCATAATCGAATCTTTGTAAACGTTTTATAAAGAAATTATTTCTGTAAAATTTTATTCTCACAATCTTTTTGAAGAGAATCTAATATTAGTTTAGGATCCTTTTCCTTTATGTTGGATTGTGTCAAAGCATTTTTTGCAGCATCTTTTATAATTGGGAAATATTTGGTGTAATTAATTGCATATGACCTTTTTTCTGCACTGGCAAATACGTTCCATACTTTTGCATGAAAATAATCCACTATATTATTAAAGTTTATAAGAGTATATATATATGGATTAGCAGGAAAAGTTCCGTAATTATTAAGCAAATCCATCTGAGCAATCTCATCAGTAGCTATAAATTCAACGAACCCTTTTACTGCGGTTGCATTACTTGAATTCTTATTTATTATTAAATTGGCTCCACCCACTGACGAATCTCTATTTCCTCCGGCTTCAAAAGCAGGTAGTTTCATTAT
Organism: Clostridium nitrophenolicum; assembly: GCF_055391695.1. Classification (NCBI taxonomy): domain Bacteria; kingdom Bacillati; phylum Bacillota; class Clostridia; order Eubacteriales; family Clostridiaceae; genus Clostridium; species Clostridium nitrophenolicum. The sequence goes on along the minus strand of NZ_AP042469.1, from coordinate 13,245 downwards.
GCCCCATTTCCCCTTATCTTCTGGTATGTTCTTCATAAGTTCACTTATATATGAAGGATCTGCTATAATTGAGATTACTGAACCCTGTTTTGCAAGGCTAATAAATTCGTTTTTTGAACTTATATCAGACATTAGCTCTTGTGAATATAGTAACTTAGCTGTTTCTATAACCTTTAGCCACTCCTTAGAATTAAAGTCTAATTTACCATCTCTGTTGAAATATGATGTACCTAACTGATTAGCTAAAACTATATTAAAATTATTACTTTCATCTTGAACGTTAACTAAGAACTTCTTCCCCGTATCTTTGCTAATCTTTTTACCTACAGACACATAGTCATTCCAAGTTTTTATATCATCAACATTTATTTTTTCATTTAAAAATACATCGCTTCTATACAAAATCACCTTTGGTGAAGTGTTCCATGGTATTCCATATATCTTATTTTTCACAGTTAGATTATCTAATTTACTTTTTGATATTTTATCCTTATATGAACTAACTGCGTCTGTTACATCTAAGGCAAACTCTGGAGATTTATCTATAAAGTATTGAACATTTGGATCTTCTATATTTATTATATCTACAGTATTTTCTTGATTATTTGATTTATCTATAACTTTATCTTTTATATTATTGTCAACTTTTATTTCTATGTTTACTTTTGGATGAATTTTCTTAAATTTATCTGCTGTAATTTTCAATTGCTCTGCATATTTCTCTTCTGTAGCTATTTTAATTTCGCCTTTTAATGTATCTTCTTGTTTTGTTACATTATTATTTTTACTACAAGAAACTGTTAAAATCAGCATATTAATTAAAATAAATAACAAAAATTTTTTAGTATTTCTACTCATAGGAACTACACTCCTATCATATTTATTTAAATGTACCTTATAACTTATTTATCATACTAGCGAGGTAACCAGCTCCAAATCCGTTATCTATGTTTACTACACTAATACCGCTTGCACAACTATTAAGCATACATAGTAATGCTGAAAGCCCCCCGAAATTAGCACCATAGCCCACACTTGTAGGTACTGCTATTACTGGCTTATTAACTAATCCTCCAATGACACTAGCCAATGCGCCTTCCATACCTGCTGCCACAATAATAATCTGTGCACTTCTTATTAAATCGATTTTATCAAATAATCTATGTATTCCAGCAACTCCTACATCATATATTCTTTCTACCTTATTCCCAAAGATCTCAGCTGTTACTGCTGCTTCTTCTGCTACTGGTATATCTGATGTTCCTGCTGTAACTATAGAAATATATGTATTTGTTATTTCTGACTCTTTGTTTTTTATAGTTATAGTTCTTGCCATTTTGCTATATTCAGCTTTGGGACAGATTTCTTTAACTAATTTATAAGCCTCTTCTGATGCTCTAGTTCCTAATATATCGCTTCCTCTAGCCAGCATAATTTCCACTATTCCTCTTATTTGTTCTGGAGTCTTTCCTTCGCAATATATAACTTCAGGATATCCAACTCTTAACTCTCTATGATTATCAACTTTTGCATATCCTAGATCTTTAAATGGTAAGTCCTTTAAATCTTCTAAGGCTTTATCTATAGTTAACGATCCATTCTTTACATTTTCTAATAGCTCTCTAGTTTCATTAATATTCATACTATCATCCTTCTTTCAGGTATCAATGCTGCTAGATTTTTTGATTTATCTCTCTATAAATTTCGTTTATACTAACATCATTCTCTAGTGCAGCCTTTTTACATTCATCGTATTCAGCCTTGTATTTCACTCGTTTTTCACCATAGTAAGAATTCTTTATAGTAAATTCTCCATATTTAGTTTGAATTTTATTGAATTCTCTCCTTAGCATATTTCTTTGAACCTTGTATTTTCTAAATCCTAAAGTAGTAGTTTCAGTTAATATTATCTTCTCAATTTCTTTTTCTTGTTCCTTACTATATACTACACTTAATTTAATTCCCGGTCTTCCTTTTTTCATAATTATTGGAGTCAAATAAACATCTAAAGCTCCTTCTTTAAAAAGCAATTCCATAACATATTCATACATTTCTGGATTCATATCATCTATATTACATTCTAAAACTTCTGCCTCACCTTGTAAAAATTCTTCATTTGACTTGTTAGTTTTTTGATCTAATTCCTCTGCTAAGAATACTCTTAAAACATTTGGAATATCCTTATTATCTTTGTTCCCTATACCATAACCTATTTTGTTTATTTTGAAATTCTTATTATCTCTAAATTCATCAGTTAAATAAGCTATAATAGCAGCTCCAGTTGGAGTAGTAGCTTCAAAAGGTATATTAGATTTTAGCGGTATATTTTTTAGTATTTCTACAGTAGCTGGTGCTGGAACCGGCAGCAGGCCATGGGCACACTTTACAAAACCACTGCCAGCTTCTACAGTAGAGCTTATAACCTTATCAACTTTTAGATAAGCAAAGCAAATAGCTGCACCTACAATATCTACTATAGAATCCACTGCTCCCACTTCATGAAAATGCACTTCTTCTATACTTTTGTTATGCACTTTTGCTTCTGCCTCAGCAATCTTTTTAAAGATACCTAGGCTTATATCTTTTATATTACTGTCTAAATCACTTGAGTTTATTATATTTTCTATATCTTTTAAGTTTCTATGATGATGTTCATGATGATGATGGTGGTGGTTATGTTCGTCATGGTGATGGTGCTTTAAGATAACATCTACTTTTGTACCGCTAATTCCGTTTTTAACTGTCTTTTCTACTGATATTTTATACCCATCAATATTTAGCTTAGAAAGCTCATTTATTAAGTAATTTTTATCTATTCCTAGGTCAATTAAAGCCCCTAAATTCATATCTCCACTTATGCCTGAAAAGCAATCATAATAAAGTATTTTCATGTTTATCTATCTCCTATATGTTATTTTAGTTTTCTAATATCTCATTTGAACTATTGCTCTTTATATTAATTATAATCATTCCCAATAAAATCAATGCGCATCCAGCTAAAGTCTTACCAGTGAGTTTGTCACCAAAAATCATAGAAAATATAGCTCCAAAAACCGGTTCTCCTAAAAATATTATTGCCGCATGAGTTGGATTTGTATATGGCTGCATTTTATTTTGTATCATATAGGCACCTATGGTACAAAACACTACCATGAAAATCATACAAAGCATAAAAGTAAGGTTTATTGTAAAACTTAAATTTTCAACAATAACTGCTGGAACAAATCCTAAAACCCCTGCTACAAGCGTTTCTATACAAGTTACAAGTATTATATCTACATCTTTAATATACTTATCTACTAATATTATTTGAAATGCAAAGGCTATTGCACACAGTAACGTAAGAAAGTCTCCTGGATTTATCTTCAATGTACTATCTATAGATATAACACCAAGACCAATTAAAGCAAATATTATACCCATTGTAGTCTTAGCATCTGGTATAACCTTATACATAACAGCCATTATTATAGGTACAACAACAACATAAAGACCTGTAATAAATCCTGATTTACTCGGAGTGGTATACACCAACCCTACAACTTGAAAAACAGATCCTAAAAACAATGCTATACCAATAATTACTGCTGAGTTAATTGTCTTTTTATTAATATGCTTAAACCTTTTATGAAATATTATTGCAAGTATTGCTCCAGATAGAAAGTATCTGATTGCTATGAATGAATATGGATGAATATATTTAAGAATTAAACTTATTATTGGGAAGCTTGCCCCCCATACAACTGTAACTAATAACAGGCTTAAGTCTGCTTTTAACTCTTTTGTCATATAATTCTCCCTCTCTTTTCAAACCTTATTTAATATTCTACCATATGTTACTATAATATTTAATTCAAAAGTATAAAATTATTTGCAAACAATTCTGTTTAATCATAAGTACTTATATTTCATCTTAATTCTTACTTTTGAAAGATATAAGCTAAGCTATTGGCATATACCAATAGCTTAGCTTATATCTCTATAGAATTTTTTTGTATTAATCTACTAAAATTAAGTTTTTCAAGCAGAAATCTGATGTATAAAATTATTATATAAAAGTTTCAAGTTCTTTCCTTGCAATAAATAATTAACTACAAGTTCTTTAGATATATCATATTTTCGAAAAAGTTCTCTAGAATATTCTTCCCTTGAATAAACCTTCCAATACCTGCATAATAGACAAGGCTTATCTTTACAATTAATAAAATCTTCTACATCATGTAAGGGTATCCCTAGAAAAACACCAATCTCATGAGGGCAAGCTTCTATTCTAAATCTATTCTTTAAATGAAATAGTACAGACTGTATATCATCTAAATTAGTATATCCATAACTCTCCAATAAAGATCTGATTTTTTTACAACTTAATACTTTTACAAGATTATCTCTATTGTATATTAAAACTGTTTCAATATTTTCCTTTTGTTTTAATGTAATATATTTCAAATCTAGTGAAAATAAAAATTGTTTTCCTTTTTCTCTCCATATATTTAGCATATTTCTATTATTGTTAGTTAAATTTATAATAGATGAAGGTTTAATGCCTGTTATTATAGGTGAAATTAAGTATGTAGCAAAGCATGTAAAATATTCTTCATCTGTAAAAGTCCTTAGTGTCTCAAAGAATAACTTATGCACCATCAAACCCTCCTAGATATTGCTAAATTAAAGACTTTCCAAATTCTATGCAGCGAATTTCCTCACTACCTTCTGGTGATTCATTGACAATTAAACTATCCTTTATAAGATTTACACCATAGCTTGACATTGTTTCTTCCCAATTCCTCATCCATTCTCCGTCTCCCCATCCGTATGAACCAAAAAGTGCCACAGCTTTACCTTTAACAGATGTTTTTATTGATTCTATAAAAGGTTCCATCTCAGTTTCTTCTATAACTTCATTGCCCATAGATGGTGATCCTAGAACTAAAATATCAGCATTATTTACATCTTCTACAGTAGCTGATGAAACAGGTGTTAATTTTGGTGATTCACCTTTTTCAATTAAACCTTTACTAATTAATTGAGCCATTTTTTCAGTATTCCCTGTACCACTCCAATAAATTATACATATATTTTTCATAAAAACACCTACCCTTTATTAATTATTGATATTGAATTTCATTATCAATTACATAATAACAATTTATATAGCTTCTGTCAATAAATATATAAAAACATTAAATAAAAAAATGAAACTATAATGAATGAATATCTTACAAGTGTATAATTTTAGGCCCTAGGAGCTTTAATGCTGCTCCTAGGGCCTTTTTATTCTATAAATATCTTACCTAAGCTTTAATGATTATTTTTCATTAGCCAATTTTGAAGTCCTTCAGTTGTTTTAAATGTAGATGCATTACTAAATAATTCATCTCTATATTTTTTAAAATCCTCTAGTGTTACTGGGTGAAATGAAACTCTTAAACCATTTGTATCTATAAACTCAAATCTACTTTCTTCATCTTTGATAAGCTTGTCTAAGAGGAAAATTTTACTACGATCTTTTTGCCAAAAAGCTATAGTTTTATCTTTAGGATAATACGAAACTCCTAATGCAACATTGGCAATTTGATTATCATCCGTTCCAACAGTAAAAATATAAGCTGCATTTTTATAAAATTTCATAATATTCACCCCTTTCTAACTATTATTGTAGTATTCTACAAAAAGTTTAATTTTCCTTCTCGCATTTTTAAATTATAATAAATTATATATGGAATATTTAATAAAAGCTGCAGACATATTGTCAGCAGCTTTATCTATAAGTTTATATAATTTTTAATAACTATTACTCATTAACCAATTTTGTAATCCTTCAGTTGTTTTGAATGCAGGCGCATTGTCAAATAAAATATGTCTATATTTTTTTTAATACTATTTTAAATCTAATATTTTTCCTGTTTTATTAATAAAAGAACCTTTACATTCATTATTAAATATTTCAACTGCTTTTTCTCCAGTACAATGAGATAATCCCAATATAGTTATATTATCATTGTTTAAGCACTGAACTGACTTATGTATTCTCTCTTCATCAGCTTCTATAAGGTGTGTGCCGCCTATTATTCCTGCTATTTTTTCATTAGTTCTTTCTTTAATAGTCTTTATCATATTTAAAAATCCCGGATGTGCACATCCAAGTAAAATAATTAATCCTTCCTTTGTTTTAATTCCTAAAGCAATTTCATCATCAAAAGTATCTACTACATAATCGTCATCAATTTTAAGTTTCATGTTTTCATTTACTTTTTCAAAATCATAATATTTATTAAAATTAGAGAAAACATAAACACTATTAGTCACCTCTAAAACATCAGCTTGTACAAATTGTATAGGAATATTTCTATTTTCTATATATTCCCTACTAAAATCTATTCCTATGTATGAATAGCCTTCTTCTTTTGAAAAGTCCGTTTTAAGTTTTCCATCGGAATAATGATACTTATTACTTTTTTCAAAAAAACTTTTACTTACTATTAATTTAGGTTTTATATCATAAGTTTCTAGTAATTTTTTTACCCCACCACAATGATCATAATGAGCATGGCTTAAGACTAAAACATCAGTGGTTTTAATATCTATATTTAGCTTTTCAGCATTTTTTATAAAATCTCCTGTTTTTCCTGTATCAAACAAGATATTACAATGTTGCAATTCAATAAACATAGATAAACCATGTTCATATTTTAACTCTTTATTCTTCCCTTTTGTATTTTCTATTAAAGTAGTTATTTTCATTTTAAATTCCACCTTTTATCTACATTTTAGCTGCAAAATCTTTTAATATTCCCGCTGTAGAATCAAGTTCTTGAATTTTTGCATTAATTTCTTGAAGTCTAGACGCTTGATTATCTAATAATTCATTTGAATGATTAAACCTGTCATATATTTGATTTATTGAAGCTTGTATATTATTTAATATTTCATTAATTTGATTTATAGATTCTTTACTAGATTGTGAAAGCTTTCTAATTTCATTCGATACTACACTAAACCCTTTTCCAAATTCTCCAGCTCTAGAGGATTCTATAGCTGCATTTAATCCAAGTAAATTTGTTTTCTTAGCAATACCTTCAATAAAATTTAATACCTCATCTGTTTTTTTCGCATTTTCACTTGTAGCTTCAATAAACTTCTGTATATCTGAATTTGTTCCATATATGTTTTGAATTCCAGAAGACATATCAAATAAATTACTACTTATTTTTGACAATGAGTCTGATAATAAATTTGACATGTTGGAGATTTTCTCCTTTTTCTCTAAACTCATACCTATAACCATGGTTCCTGCTATTTCCCCATTTTCAAAAACAGGAACTGCCATAGTCTTTAAACTTACTCCAAATACCTCTTTAGGTACTATAATAGATATTGGTTTTTTTGCTCTTAAACAAACATCTGCCGCACACCCGTTAGGTATTTTATCTCCTGTTTTAGATGACATCTTGAGATTGGGCGAATCTTGTACTAATAAAAATTTTTCAATATTAGATATTGTAAATACTAATTCATCATCAAAATAATGCTTAAAATAAGGAACTAAATTATAAAAAGATTGCATTAGTTCATTATCATTTATTTCATTTATCATCTTCTCTTCCTCCGTTACTCTAAGTTTACCTTAACTTGTTTTTTAAATAATGTTCTATATTTAAAAATTCTACAGCTAATTAATTGAATTTATATGATTTTGCGTTACAACTTGCCAATGCTGTAATAATTATACTGCTAATAATATTAATTTTCAAATATTCTTGTTGTATATTCTTTCACTGGCTTTTTACCAGATAATTTCCTTGATTTTTGTGATTCATATAAAGATAAACTTATGCAGTATAGTTGCAAATAAATTGAACATAATTATAATGAATATCTTACAGACGCACAATTTTAGGCCCTAGGTGCTTTAATGCTGCTCCTAGGGCCTTTTTATTTTATAAATATCTCACCTAAGATTTAGTAACCATTACCCATTAACCAATTTTGTAATCCTTCACTTGTTTTAAATGTAGGCGCATTGTGAAATAGACTATGTCCATATTTCTTTAAATCTTCAAGTGTTACTGGATGAAATGAGACTCTTACTAGATTTGCATCAATAAACTCAAATAAGCTTTCCTCATCTTTTATCACCTTATCTACATTAAAACTTCTACTTCTGCCCTTAAACCAAAAAACTATAGTCTTATCTCTAGGGTCATATGCTGCCCCTAAAGCAAGATGTGGAGTTTGTTCATCACCTGAACCAATTATAAAAATATAAGCGGTATTTTTATAAAATTTTATAACCCCCAACTCCTTTTTAAGTATTTAGTGAACTCTTATTAAAAATACTTTCTTTCCTCCTTTTCTTAAAAATTATGCTAATGACTTATATAATGTTTAACAAAAGCTGCCAACCCATTGTTGACAGCTTGCTCTACTATAAAAATTCTTCCTTATTTTCTTCATTTTTTAATTGATTAACAAGATACTTTATTTCTTGATCCTTATTTATATCCATAACTAGTACTACATCTTCAGAATCTACTACAATTAAGTCTTTTACTCCAAAAACTATAATAAGTCTATCTCCTCCAAATACAATACAATTTTCGCCTGCTTCTAAGAAAGTACTATGTAAGAAATAACTAAAATTTTTATTTTTTTATATAAAAGCTTTTAATATTAAAGTTATCGTAATATGTATATAATAAAGATATGGCTGTTAGAAATACAAAAATTGGAACAACTATTGTTGCAATTGTATGGATAAACTTGGAAACCAATAAATCATACATAGTAATATCTTTTCTAAATGAAAATCCTCCTATAGTATGTTGTATTACTACTAAAATAAAAGCAATTTCTCCTAAAGTATCAAATTCTAAAAGCCTTTTGGAACTAAATTTTCTAACATTACAATTTCAAGTCGATTTTGAGTTTCTTTTCTTTCGTTTATCATTTTCAAGTCCTCCAAATATAAAATAGCTTATAGTATATATATTCTATATGGAAACTGAAAATCATTTTTGAACAAATAAAAAAGCTGAGACAGGAAAATAATGAGTTAAAGAAGGAATTAGAACTATTAAAAAAATACCAAGCCTTCTTGATGCGAAAGAACAGGTAAGATTTCAATACCTAAAAGAAAACCATGATAAGTACAACATCAAGAAGGCGTGTAAGGCATTAAATGTATCAAGAGCTGGATATTATAAATATTTAAATCATAAACCTTCAAATAGTGATATACAAAATGAGGTGTTAAGTAAGGAAATAAAACAAATTTTCGAAGAAAACAAAGGTAGGTATGGTTCAATAAGAATTGCTAAAGCCTTAGAACAGAAAGGAATTCATGTTAATAGAAAAAGAGTGTCTCGCCTTATGAGAAATATGAAACTTTTCCCTAAAGGATGTCGTTATCGCTATAAACATTATAATCAAAAAGTAAATGCTGTTGAAAGACCAGATTTATTAAACCAAATCTTTGAATCCGATGACAGAAATAAAATCTGGGTTGGTGACATTACTTATATTCCAACGAAGAAAGGTACTTTATATCTTGCAGTGTTTATAGATATATATTCAAGGAAAGTTGTTGGATAGTCTATGGATAATCGAATGAAAGATACTCTTGTAATGGGTGCATTTATGCAGGCCTATGGGAAAGTGCATCCTAAAAACTACCTAATTGTACATACAGATCAGGGTTTCCAGTTCACAGGAGGAAGATTTCAAGCATTATTGAAGAAGTATGGCGCTGTAGAAACTCCTTATGACAACGCAGTAATGGAATCCTTCTATAGTACTATAAAGAGAGAGCTTATTCAGGATGCCTATTACGAGTCACCTGAACAATCCCAAAAAGAAATCTTTAAGTATATCGAAATATATTATAATACTAAGAGAATGCATTCTTCATTGGGATATCTCTCTCCATCTCAATTCGAAGAATTGAATTCATAAAATTCACTTAACTTTGTGTCTACAAAACCTGGACAGTTCCATAGCACAGCCTCTTTTCTGTGTCTATCCTATAGAGTACAGTTTAATTTTTTATTTTAATAAATGTTGGTTTATAAATTATGACTAACATTTATATTTCCATCTTCTATATGTATTATTCTATTACATTGAGATGCTATATTTACATCATGAGTTACTATTATTACAGTTTTTCCATCATTATTTATTTTCTTAAAAATGTCCATAACTTGTTGTCCCATACTTTTATCTAGTGCTCCAGTAGGCTCATCAGCCAGTATTATATCTGGGTTATTAACTAATGCTCTAGCTATAGAAACTCTTTGGCATTGACCACCAGATAACTCTGTTGGATACTTATTTATTTTATCTTCTATATCTAATTTCTTTAAGACATCTTTAATTCTTTCTTTCTTATTTTTAACTTTAGAATTACTATAATCTAAAGGTATTTTAACATTTTCAAATACAGTATAATCATCTAACAATGCAAAAGTTTGAACTACAAATCCAAATTTAGAATTTCTAACACTTGCAAGATTCTTAGGTTTTAGTTTAGCCATATTTACATTATCTAAAAAATATTCTCCAGAATCAGCACAATCTAAACAACCTAAAATATTTAAAAGGGTTGTTTTTCCTGAACCAGATGGTCCCATTATTGCTATAAGATCTCCTTTATTTATTGTTAAGTTTATCCCTCTTAATGCATTAACAGTGTTTTCATTTTTACCATATTTTCTTACTACAGATTTCATTTTAATTAACTCCATTGCTACTCTCCCCTTATCAAATAGTTTATTTTATGTTTTTTTATGTTATATATTGGAATCATGGCAATTAGAAGTATAATAACAAAAAGTAAAATTGAAGATTCAACAAATGCTTTCATATCAAAAGTGATAATTTCACTAATAATTTGTACAGTATTTGTATGAATGTAAACAAATGCCATCATTATTGCTACTATAATCGGGTAAAAATGTTCTAAAAAAATTCTTATATAAATATCTTTAAAAGTTGCACCATGCATTATATGTAAAGAAAATTCTTTCTTTCTAACCGCAACTCTATTGGAAAATATTGCAGTTAACCCAATAACTACAAATGCCATTACAATATATACAATTAATATTTTTATATTAGCATTATAATTAATTATATTTACAAAATCAGTTATATTCTGATTTGGATCCGAAAGTGAAAATTTTACATTATGCAATTTAGATAATGTTTCTATATAATTTTTTAGTGTATCAAAATCAACAACTTCGTTGCTGTTAGCTATTAATAATGCATTATTTAAATTTGATTCTATGATATTTTGGGGACTAGGAAGTATTGCAAATGTATTTAAATTTTTTGCTCTACTTGGATCATAGATTCCTTTATCTAAATAAAATTGATTTTTCTCTAAAAATCCTACAACTTTATATTTACTATCCTTTCCATCAATTATATCATTAAGTTTAAAAACACTTTTATAAGAGTCACCTAAAATTATTGGAATAACTTCTTCCCCCCACTCATTCCTATTAATTTTCGTAAATTTGGAAAATTCATTAAAATCCCCATCAGAAAGTTTTAAACCAAATGCATCAAAAAAATTCAAACTACATTGTAATGAATTTACAGGTGTAAAATCTCTAGCAACCTTAAAATTTTTAATATCATTATCTATAAAGTCACTTATATTTTTAAAATTTTTAAGAAATAATTCTCCATAAGTTACTGTAACAACTGTATGCTTTTTTTCAATATCTTTGGAAAAAGCATTAAATTTACCAGGAATATTCTGATCAGCAATTAAAGATTCTATTGAATCATATTTTGAATTAAATTTATAAATTCTTTTATTTTTAGTTATTTGGTTAATTAATTTTAATTTTCCATTCTCGTAATTTTTTATCTCAATTACTCTATATAATAAAATAAGAGCTAATGTTATCTGCATTATGATTATCAATTTAAAAAATAAACTGTTTTTAAATTCTTTAAAAGAATACTTTAAATTATTCATTTCAATCTTCCTTTCATGATACTTATAGGTTGGACTTTTTTAGCTCTTACTAATGGAATTATAGCTACTAGTAACCCAATAAACATAAATATTATTGTAACAAAAGTTATATTTTCAATATAAATATCAAACAATAATTTAGGAAACATTGATTTTAAAACAGTCTTGAAGATAAAATGTAAACTTACACCTATAAAAAGAGAAATTATTACACTTATTTCATACTTCTTTAATATGTATAATGCTATATCAAGATCTTTAGCTCCATACGCTTTTCTAATGCCTATATCTTTAATATTCTTATTCATCCAATAGTAAACCACAATAATTAGATTCAACATACCAAAACCAAAAATCATTTTTAATATATATATAAAATCGCTATATTTATTAATAATGTCTAGTAAATTAGCTTTATTGTTTTTTTCAATAATTTGGAATCCTATATTATTATCCTTAGCTAATTTGTTAAGTTTATTAATAATGTTATCTGTATCTTTTAATTTGTTTGCATTTAATTTCCAAGTGGCTCTATTATCTGAAAAATAATCCATAGATTTTAAGTTGATTATAAATGTAGCATCATATCCAGTCTCTTTATTTTCATCACCTAAAATCCCTATAACTTTATATTTCTCATTATCTATTATGAAATATCGTTCATTATTTTCTTGTACTATTTCCTTTTTCAATTGTTTTCCTACTAATATTTCTTTTTTATTAGAATTAATATCATCCATTGAGAAGTTTCTTCCTTCTAAAATAGGAAATTTATTATTTAAATCGTGATTGTAGTATATGGCTTTTCCGAATAATGTGTCATTTTCCATATATTTAGGTATAGGATCATATTCTAAATATATATCAGAGCTATTATATTTATTTAAAGTTTCCAATATAGCAGCAAAACTAATTTTATTAGATGTATCAAATTTAAAATACTTAGTATTACTATTTTGTAAATTATTAAGTTGATTTTCATTTTTGTAATTAGAAATAATAATACTTGTGACTATTGAAAATGTGAATATAATCAAAGAGAATACCGTTATTATAAATGTCATTTTTTTATACTTTCTAAAATTAATCATACAGTACCTATTAAAATGGACTATGATTTATTTCATAGTCCATACCTTTCTAAAACAATATTAATATAAATGTGCAAAAGCTCTTGAGCTTCCAGTCGCTGTTCCGCAAGAACCGTATGCATTTACTCCGCCACCTCTAGTTATAACTCCAGAGTATGCTGATGT